>CAWCJM010000011.1:0-227314 GCA_963795875.1 uncultured Acidobacteriaceae bacterium | reverse complement strand
GGTAGGGATCCTTCGACTGCGTTGCCGTCCGCTTTGCGGGCGGCAACTTCGCTCAGGATGACAGGGATTTGTGCATGAGGTCCGGGCGGCCGGGCTTTGCCCGGCGGACAGCCGAGGGCGGCTGTCCCCACATAAACCTCACTTGCTGTCCCTACATACACTTCACTCGCTGTCTCCACATGAACGTCACTCTCTGTTCCCACACAAACCTCACTCAACGAATGCCGCAGTGTTTTTCGTATTGTTCGAAGATGAAGTTGTCGGTCATGCCGGCGATGTAGTCGCAGATTACTCGTGGCAGGGAATCTTCGTTCTTCTCGACCTTCTCGCTGGTAGTTGTGCGGGAGGGCTTCGGGATGGGCCATCCAGAAGGTGAAGAGTTCGCTGACTACGCGTTCGGCGTCGTCTTTTTCTCCGGCCAGGGCTGAGCTGAAGTAGAGATTTTCGTAGAGGAATTCTTTGCTTTGCTTGCGCTCGGCTTCGACCGTCGGGGCTGAAGGCGGCCAGGCGTTCGGCTGTGGTTGCGGACGTCGTCGAGGGTCTGAATTTTGGCCTGCTGCGAGGCGGGCTGCGCGTGTTGGTGATCAGGTCTCCGACGAAACGGTTCAGCATACGCTTCAGGGTCTCGTTGAATTTCAGTTTGTCGGGCGCGGCGGGATAGATCTTCTCGACTTCGCGGTAGAAGCGCTCGAAGGCGGGGACGCCTTCGCGGATTTCTTCGAGCGAGAGGAGATGGGCTTCGTATCCGTCGTCGAGGTCGGCGGTGTTGTAGGCGATTTCGTCGGTCAGGTCGATGAGCTGGGCTTCGAGCGGCGGGCGCTGGTCCAGACAGATACTCGGCTAGCTCCGGATGTTGTTTCGCGTCGTAGTCGTGCGAATGCTTGATGATGCCTTCGCGGACTTCGAAGGTGAGGTTCAATCCGCGGAAGGCGGCGTAGCGCTGCTCGAAATCTTCGACGATGCGGAGGGCGTGCAGGTTGTGGTCGAAGAACAAGTCCGTGCTCGCGCATGGCGGCGTCGAGAGCTTTTTCTCCGGCGTGGCCGAAGGGAGGGTGGCCGATGTCGTGGACCAGAGCGAGCGCCTCGGCGAGGTCGACGTTGAGGCCGAGGGCTCCGGCGATGGTGCGGGAGACTTGCGAGACTTCGAGCGTGTGAGTGAGGCGGTTGCGGAAATGGTCGGAGTAGCGGCGGGTGAAGACCTGCGTCTTGGCTTCGAGGCGGCGGAAGGCGCGGGCGTGGATGACGCGGTCGCGGTCGCGCTGAAAGTCGTTGCGGTAGGGGTGCGGAGGCTCGGGGAAGCGGCGTCCGCGGGAGTTTTCGACGTGCACCGCGTAGGCGGCGAGCATGGGGAAAGAATAGCATTGTTGATATGCTGAGTTATTGCAGTGAACCCGGGTACTTCAGTACTCAGGAGAGACTATTGCAGGCGTGAGGCGCATTTCGTTGCTGGGCTCGAAGCCGAGGGATTCGTAGAGATGGCGGCCTTCGTCACTGGCGTGGAGAGTGACGCGGGCGAAGCCTTCGCGCTGGCACCAGGCGATGATGGTCTGCATGAGTTTGCGGGCGATGCCGCGGCGGCGGTATTCGGGATACGGTGTAGACGTTGAGGATCGTGGCGCGGCGGCACTCCAGATCGTAGGGATGGGCGGGCCAGGGAGAGATGATGACGGCGCCTCCGGCGACTATGCGGTCTCCGTCGGCGGCGAGCCAGGCGCGGAAGGAACCGTCGGGTATGGCGGTCTTGAGGTAGGCAGAGGACAGGGACGACGACGGTGTCGAGTGCGGCGGAGTCGGAGTGGTGGATGTCTTCGTACATCTTGCGGCGCTGGAGGAGGATTTCAGGGATGTCTGCCAGTGAGGCTTCGCGGATGAGAATGTTGCTCTGGCGGCATGCGGGGAGTGTAGCAAGGGGACTGGGTGTTGCGTGGCGGTTGAGGCGATTGTGAGCGCACTTCCGAGCGCGCACTCAACCTGAGTCGTGGAGCTGGCAAAATGCGCTGCCGCGACAAAAACCGTCGCGGCCTGGACGCGGCGAGCGGCGCCCGTCCCCACGTGGGCTTTGCCACCATCAAGCTTGTGCCGACTTGCAGAGATCCTTCGACTGCGCGATTTACTTCGCGTTCGCGAAGTAAATCCTTCGCTCAGGATGACAATGCTTGATAAGCGATTACTGTTTGCTGGATTCTTCTTTGGCCAGTTTTACTTTCGCGGCGTCGAGTTTTTGCTGGACTTTGGCGAAGGCTTCGCCGTCCTGCTCGGCGGGAACGGTTTTGCTCCATTCCTGGACGGCGCGATCCCAGTGGGCGGCGGCTAGTTTCAGGCGGCCGGTTTTCTGGTAGAGATCGCCGAGATGCTCCTGCACGGTGGGATCGGTGCCCATGTGAGACTCGGCTTTGGTCAGGTTTTCTTCCGCCAGATCGTATTTGCCGAGCTTGAAGTAGGCCCAGCCGAGGGAATCGAGATAGGCGCCGTTGTTGGGATCGAAGGTCAGAGCCTGCTTGATGTAGTTGAGCGATTCTTCGAGCTTCACGCCGCGGTCGGCGTTCATGTAGCCAAGATAGTTGAGCGTGGCGGCGCTCTGCGGATCGGTGGGTGAGGTTGTGGCCAGAACTTTCCTGAACTCGGCTTCGGCCTGGTCGAACATCTTCTCGCGCTGGTAAGATCGCCGCGCAGGAACTAAACGTAGGCCTTGTCTTCGGGTTTGGTGGAAAGCTGCTCGGCTTTGGCGAGAGCTTCGAGGGCTTCGTTCCAGCGCTTGGCGCGCGTGTAGATGATGCCCAGGCGGAGATAGACTTCGCGATCTTCGGGGCCGCCCTTGAGCATGGAGCGAATGTCGGCGACGGACTTGTCGACTTCGCCGGTGTCGGCCAGTTGCGCGTCGAGCACCATGCGAAGGTCGCGATCGTCGGGCATCTTCTGCACGGCTTCTTTGGCGGCGGCGGTGGCTTGCGGCCACTGCTTGGCTTCGCGGTAGGTGTCGATGATTTCCTGATAGCCGCTGCGGGCGTTTTCATCGCCCAGGGTCAACATTTTGCGGAAGGTCTCGACGGCGGCGGTGTAGTTTTCCTGTTCGCGATAGACCATGCCGAGGCGCTCGATGAAGATGGCGCGATTGTTGCGGTCGGCGTTGCTGGATCCGGCTTCGCTCTTTTCGGTTCTCTTCAACAGATCCTGCAGGAGTTTGATGGCGTCGTCGTAACGGCCCTGCGCCTGGTAGACCGCCGGCCATGCTGTAGGGAACGTCCATGGTGTCGGGAACCAGGGTGTCGGCGCGCTTCAGATTTTCGAGGGCCAGATCGTACTTGGCCTGGCGGCGATAAATTTCGGCCATGCGGACGTAGGTTTGCGCATCTTCGGGATTGGAGTCGGCGATGACTTTGTACTGCTCGAGGGCGGCGTCGAGTTGGCCGTCGTTGAGCAGATTTTCGGCCAGGCCGCGGATGGCGTCGAGATTGTCGCGGTCGAGAACGATGGCGTGCTTGTAGGCATCAATGGCGCTCTTGAAATCCTTGCGCTGTTCGTAGGCGGCGCCGAGAGCGGCATACAGCTTGGCGGAGCGGGCGGAGTCGGGAATGGAGCTGAGAACTTTCAGGGCGTGCGCCGTGTCGCCTTCGTCGGTGTAGAGCATGGCCAGCGTGGTGACGGCTTCTTCCGAGCTGGGATCGAGCTTGATGGCGGTCTTGAGTTCGCCTTCCGCCTTTTGCAAGTCGTTGTTCAGGCGGTAGAGGCGGCCGAGCAGAAGATGATCGTCGACGCTGTCGGGATCGAGCTTCACGATCTGCTCGTACTGGTCGATGGCGAGCTTGAGGATGTTGTCGGAGCCGGAGCCGCCGGGCATGTCGCCGAGCGAGCGCAGATAGATGCGGCCGAGAAGCTTGTGGGCTTCGAGATTCTTGGGATCGCGCTTGATGATGTCCTGCGCTTCTTTGACGGCGTCGGCGATGCGGCCGGTCTTTACGTAGAGCTCGGCCAGGGCGGAGGTCAGGAATTCGGACGAGGGATCGGCTTCGATGGCGAGGCGGTATTCTTCGGTCGCCTTGGTGGCCAGGTCGCTGCGGCCGTAGGCCGTGACCATCTCCTCGTACATGTGCGCGATGGTGTAGTGGTAGTAGGCGGCGGCCTTGTCGACCTTGCGCGGCGAAGACTGGGCCGGCTTGGAATCGGGCTGAGCAGACTTGCCGAGGCTGACGATGGAGATGACGGGCTGGTTTGGCTCGACGGCGGCGGTTGCGGCCACCGAGATCATTAGAAAAAAGGCGAAAAATTCGATTCATGCTGGACCTGACTGCGCTGCGAAGCGCGTTTCCGAAACCTCAGCTTGTTTGGATGCAAAGCCGCCGGGGGAAAGGTGCCTTTTATTCTAACCCGCGGATGGCGGGATGGGAAAAAACACTGCGTGGCGGCGAGAGCGTGGCTGGAACCGGAAGGTACAGGGACCGGTGGAGAATTGTTGATTGTCGATTTCTGATTGTTGATTGAGAGCCGGACTATTCCCGGATCTGGCGATCAGATATCTTTACAATCAGCAATCAACAATCAGGGAATCAACAATTTACTTAGTGGCGGAAGTGGCGGACGCCGGTGAAGAGCATGGCCAGGCCGAGGCGGTCGGCGGCGGCGATGACTTCGGGATCGCGCTGCGAGCCGCCGGGCTGAATGATGGCGGTCGCTCCGGCTTTGGCGATTTCTTCGACGCCGTCGGGAAACGGGAAGAAGGCGTCGGAGGCGGCGACGGTGCCTTGCAGCGGGAGTTGGGCTTTCATGGCGCCGATTTTGGCGGAGTCGACGCGGCACATCTGGCCGGCGCCGACGCCGACAGTCTGGCCGTCGCGGGCGTAGACGATGGCGTTGGATTTCACGTGCTTGCAGACTTTCCAGGCGAAGAGCAGGGCGCGGGTTTCTTCGGGCGTGGGGGCGCGCTTGGTGACGACTCTGAGATCGGCGTCTTGCAGGGGACGGATGTCGGCGTCCTGCACGAGCATTCCGCCGGAAACATTTTTTAGGACCCACTTCTGAGTCTGGCGTGCGCTGGTCGCACTTCGCACGAGGCGAAGATTTTTCTTGGTGGCGAACTTGGCTTTGGCGGCTTCGTCGAAGGCGGGGGCGGCGATGACTTCGAGGAAGAGTTTGTGCATTTCTTCGGCGGCTTCGGCGTCGATGGGGCGATTGACGCCGATCACGCCGCCGAAGGCGGAGACGGGATCGCATTCGAGGGCGCGCTTGTAGGCTTCGGCGAGAGTCTTGCCGGTGGCTGTGCCGCAGGGGTTGGTGTGCTTGATGATGGCGCAACGACATCGGCTCGTCGAATTCCTGGGCGAGATCCCAGGCGGCTTGCAGGTCGACGATGTTGTTGTAGGAAAGTTCCTTGCCTTGCAGTTGGCGGGCGTTGGCTACGCCTACGCCGGAGCCGTCGGAGTACATGGCGGCTTTCTGGTGCGGATTTTCGCCGTAGCGCAGATCGAGAGTTTTGTGGAATGTGAAAGCGCAGGGTGTTGCGGGAACGCTCGAGGCTTCCGGCTGCAGTTGCAGACTGAGTCTGGCGCTGATGCGCTCGAGCGTGGAGGCGATGGCGGAATCGTAGGCAGCGGTGGTGGCGAAGGCTTTTTGCGCGAGGCGCCACTTGGTTTCGTGGCGAGAGCGTGCCGCCGGACTGCGCGACGAGTTCGTCGGCGATCGAGTCGTAGTCGGCGGGGGAAGTGACGATGGCGACGTCGTGAAAATTCTTGGCGGCGGAGCGGATCATGGACGGGCCGCCGATGTCGATGTTCTCGATCAATTCTTCGAAAGCGACGCCGGGCTTGGCGGCGGTTTTCTCGAAGGCGTAGAGATTCACGACCACCATGTCGATGGGAGCGATGCCGTGTTCGGCGACGGCGGCGACGTGCTTGGGATCTTCGCGGCGATGCAGGATGCCGCCGTGGACCTTGGGATGCAGCGTCTTGACGCGGCCGTCGAGCATTTCGGGGAAGCCGGTGAGTTCGGAAATATCTTTGACGGTGATGCCGGAATCGCGCAGCAGTTTGGCGGTGCCTCCGGTGGAGATGAGTTCGATGCCGAGGGCGGAGAGCTTGCGGGCGAAATCGACGAGTCCGGTTTTGTCGGTGACGCTGAGAATGGCGCGCTGAATGCGGGCAGACATGCTGGGCCTCGGATGAATAGTGGAATGATGAGTGGCGACCGAAAATTCTATCAGCAATGATCGGAGGTACCTCAGGGGCAGAGCCTTCGCAAGCAATGAATGCTTAGCCGAGCGCTTAGCGCTGCGCCAGCCCGAAATCGGAGTCTTGCTTGAAACCGGTTGTAAGGAGTTCGCACCTCGAGGGCATGGAGATTGAGGGCGTAGAGATCGCGCGGCTGAGATGACGAAGGACGTACTAACGGAGGACTGATGGAGCTTACTGCGGTCGTGCTGGTTCGTTACGTCTTTGCTTTGGCTTTCAGTTTGACGTGGCCGTCGGTGAGTTCGACGGAGTATTCGACGTTCTCGCAGCTTGTATTGCTTGCGGATCTGTTCGGTCTTTTTCTGGACGAAGGTGGTGAAGGAATCGATGTTGCCGGAGACGTTCTCGCCGGCTTTTTTCTTGGCAGCGACCAGAGTGTTGTAGAGGCGCTCGACCTGCTCGCGCTCGGCCTGGTCGACGCTGTGCAGGGTGAAGGGCTGGGACGATGTAGCCCGCGCGCCGCCGCTGCGGCAGCGTGGCTCACGCCATACACGGGATGGTGCTGCGGCTTGTGTTCGTCTTCGGGACGCGAACTCCCTGCACCGAGAGCAGGCATCCTGCGGACGGCGATAGCCTTCTTCGCGGATGCGGGACTTCTTGCGCCACAGGTCGCTGTAAATGGCATAGCGCTGGGCCATTTCGTTGTAGCGGTAGCGCTGGGAGAAGTTCATGCGGCCGCCGTCGGAAAACTTGCGCAGCAGGCTTAGCACCTTCCACTCGACGTCGGTGGGAGGGCGCTTGGTCGGATTGCTGAAGAAAATCTCGTACTCGATCTTCAGTCGGCGCAGTTGCGAGTCGAGAACGTTCAGTTCCTCGTCGGTGGTCACAGGTGTCTCCATGCACAGTGTAGTGAGGAGGAGTGGCGGGGCGAGGTACCTGTGGGTCACCGAGGGGCATGGAACGAAAGTAAGGCAGCTTCGAGCTCTAGCTGCTAGCTTTCAGCTCTGAGCTGAGCAACCGGATTGCTCGGGCCGAGCTTGGATCGGCACGGATCGAGGTGAACGGTTTCGAAGGTTTAGCTGAGAGCTAGTAGCTGAGGCTGAGAGCTCACTTCCCTGAATTCGACGCCATTTTCTTGACCATGGCGAGCACCAGCTTGCGGTCGCTGTCGTTCAGGCTGGTGGAGTAGCGGCGGATCTGGCTGAGGAAGCGGACTTCGTCGTCGGAGAGTTGGGGCAGTCCCTTGGAGCCGTTGCTGTGGCCGGGCTCGGCGAAAAACTGCGACAGCGGAAGTTCCATGGCGCCGGCGATTTTCGAGAGCGTGTCGAGCGAAGGAATGGTGTGGCCGTTTTCGACGCGCGACAGGTAGCAGCGCAGCAGGCCGGTTCGCTTTTCGATGTCGCCCTGAGACATACCTTTTTGGAGCCGGTAGTTGCGGATGGTCTCGCCGATATTCATTGTGGGGAGCATTTCAGGATGGGTCATAGTAACCAGATCAGCACCTTCTGGCAAGTGGGAAATTCGTGCCATGCGGCGGACATTAGTGCCATACGAAAATCGAATGGGATCCAGCGGAGTTTCGCGCGCATGAAGCGATTTGCTTGTACAGCGTATAAGGAATGAATCTGAGCCAAAGCCGCGTCTGGCAGGCGTTTTCGAGGCGTCGTGCGATTTCGCCTATTTCTTCAATGTTGCCGCCAGAAAGTCGACGGTGCGCTTCCAGGCGTCGGCTGCGTCGGCGGCGCGGTATCCGTCTTTGTTGTTGGGATTTTCGAAGGCGTGGCCGGCGTCGTCGTAAATCTTGACGTCGACTTTCTTGCCGAGTTGATCCATCGTCGCGCTCAAATTTGTTACATCGTCGGGAGTGATGCCGTGATCCTGCGCGCCGAACAGGCCGAGGATGGGCGCGTTGATTTTCTTCAGCGCATCGGTGTCGGTGGCGAGATGGCCGTAGTTGATCACGTCGCGGCGAGGGTCGGTTCCTGCAGGGCGACGTCGAGCGAGTAGCCTCCGCCCATGCACCAGCCGATGGAGCCGATGCGGTCTTTCTTCACATTGGGCTGCGAGTGCGAGGAATTCGAAGGCGGCGTGCAGGTCGCGTTTGGCGCGGTCTTCGGGGACGCCGCGCATGATTTCGTGCGCCATGTCGGGCGTGGTGGCGACCTTGCCGCGATAGAGATCGATGGCGAGCGCGACGTAACCCTGGTCGGCAAGCTTCGAGGCTTGGTCCTTGACCCAGTCGTTGAGGCCCCACCATTCGTGAATCACGATCAGCGCGGGGAACGGGCCTTTGCCTGCAGGGGTGTAGAGAATGCCTTGCACGGTTTCGTCGCCGCTTTTGTAGGAGACAGGCTTGCCGTCGGCAGCGAAGAGCGAAAGAAGCGAGGAGTAGAAGCGTGAGCGCGAAGACCAGAGTTTTCTTCATGAACGTGGATCCTTGTCAGTACTTGAGTTGCGGCCATTCTGGCTGAAGGATGGCTGCGATTACAACTGCAGTTCCATGTACATCGCGCCGGCGATTGGATTCGGGCAATAAGGCGCGATCTCCTGGAACCCGATCTTGCGGTACATGGCGACCGCATCTTTCATTACTGGCTCGACGGTGTCGAGGCGCATGCGCTGGTAGCCGATCTGGCGGGCTTCGGCGATGATGCGGTCGGCCAGGAGCGCGGCCGAGGCCTTTGCCGCGAAACTGCGGGCGCAGATAGAGGCGCTTCATTTCGCAGATGCCGCGTCGTCAAGTTTGTGCAGCGCGACGCAGCCGGCGAGTTGGCCTTCGTATTCGGCCAGCAGAAGGCGGCCTTCGGGCGGAGCATAGTCGCCGGGAAGTTCCGGCGAGTTCCTTGTCGAAGTTCTGGAAGCAGAGGCTGAAGCCGAGGGATTGCGCGTATTCGAGGAAGAGTTCGCGGGCTTGGGCGATCTGGGCTGGCGTTTCTGCTTGGGTGAACGAAAAGCTTTTACCACAGAGGACACAGAGGACACAGAGGGAGCACTTGGAGATTGGTTCGTCTTCATTTCCTCTGTGTCCTCCGTGTCCTCTGTGGTTGGCGATCTTGAAGACTATCCCATCAGCATGCCGCCGTTTACGTTCAGCACGTGGCCGGTGATGTAGGAGGCGTCGTCCGACGCCAGGAACGCCACGGCGCCGGCCACGTCTTCGGGCGTCCCGACGCGGCCCAGCGGAATCTGTTTGACGGCGGTCTGCTTGAATTCGTCGCTCAGACACCGCGGTCATGGCAGTTTCGATGAAGCCGGGGGCGACGGCGTTGCAGGTAATGTTGCGCGAGCCGACTTCGCGGGCGATCGCCATGGTGAGGCCGATGAGTCCGGCCTTGGAGGCGGAGTAGTTGGCTTGCCCGGCCTGGCCCATCTGGCCGAAGACGCTGGTGATGTTGATGATGCGTCCCCAGCGCTGTTTGAGCATGGAAGTGATGACTTGCTGGATGCAGAGATAGGCGGAGGTGAGGTTGGTTTGCAGGACGGCGTCCCAGTCGGCGCGTTTCATGCGCATGACCAGTTGGTCGCGGGTGATGCCGGCGTTGTTGACCAGGATGTCGATTTTGCCGAACTGGGCGATGATGGCTTTGACTGTGGATTTGACCTGCTCTTCGTCGGCGACGTCGAGAGCGAAGGCGGCTGCTTTGCCGCCGGCGGCGGTGATTTCGCTGACCAGTTCGTTCAGCTTTTCCTGATTGCGGGCGGCTACGGCTACGGTGGCGCCGTCTTTGGCGAGGCGCAGGGCGCAGGTGCGTCCGATGCCTTGCGAGGCGCCGGTGACGAGGGCTACTCGTCCTGAAAGGGACATGAGAGTTCTCCCGATTGCCTTTAGTCGAATGAGTTCGGAACGCCGAATTATACGCGGGGACTCGATGCGGGTGTGGAGAGGCAGTCGAGCTGCGCTCAACGACCGGGTCTGAGACCCCGGTCCCACACGGACGGCCGAGGGCGGCTGTCCCCACGTGAGTTGTCTGCGGACATTAGAGCGGACATTCGATTCGGCGAATCACATTGCTAATCCACAAGCGCGACGAGTAACATTCCAGCACTCATGCCTCAGACTGTGACGAATGAAGTGATCGCGATGCCCGACCCTTCCAACAAGAAATTCGTCAACGACCGACGCGGCTCTAGTGGCGCGGGACATCGCTCGACGCAGCGGGCGTCGGCTGGCGAGAGCCTGCTGGCACCAGCCCAACAGAGCCTGCGTCGGACAAGCCGCCTTCGACCGAAGTGTTCGCGGTGTTTGGCGTGGAGCCGGAGATTCAGGCTTATGCCATGGCGAAGTATTCGCGGTCGGCGCTGTCGATGAAGGAGTCGCTGCGCGAGATCAGCACGCAGAAGGCGGAGAAGTTTCTCAACACTTTTTATTTTCAGTACGGGCACCGCTCGATTGCCGACCTGGCGCACATTGCGCTGGCGGTCGAGCGGCTGTCGATTCTGGCGGCGATTGAATTGGCCGACGAGCAGCGCTGGGACGGGCAGGAGCGGTCGACGCGCTATCAGGATTTCAAGAAGAGCGGCTATTACACTCCGGATTTTGGGGCGGATGACGAAGCGCGCAAGCTCTACCGCGAGACTCTGGATTTTCTGTTCGCCGAGTATGAAGCGCTTTCGGCGCACATGACGCAGTACCTGATCAGCATCACGCCCAAGCCCGCCGACATGAAGCAGGAGGCGTACGAGCGCACGCTGAAGGCGCGGGCGTTTGATATCACGCGCTATCTGCTGCCGCTGGCGACGAACACTTCGCTGGGCGAGATCGTCAATGCGCGCACGCTGGAGACGCAGGTGGCGCATCTGCTGTCGCATACGCATAAAGAAGTGCGGATGCTGGGCGAGTCGCTGAAGAAGGCGGCGACGGGCGCGGCTTATAACGTGAATGCGGATTCGTTGCAGGATTTGGTGGCGCAGATTCGGGCGGTCGATCCGGAGTTGGGCGCGCGGGCCGAGCAGGAATTGCTGCGCGAAGTGCGGGTGGCGCCGACGCTGGTGAAGTATGCCGATCCGAATGAATATGAGATGGCGACGCGGCGCGAGTTGCGGCAGGCGGCGCGCGAATTGATGGCCGACGAGCCGCTGGCGCCGTCGAAGGCGATTGTCGATTTGCTCGACGAAGAGCCGCTCGAAGTGGAGATCGCGACCACGCTGCTCTACGAGCACTGCCACCATTCTTATCGGCAGATTCGGCAGGCGGTGCAGGTGGCGGGCGAGCGGCGGCGGCGGGAGATTATCGACCTGGGGCTGCGGCATCGCGGCAAGCATGACGAGATGCTGCGCGGATTCCGCGCGGGACAGCAGTTCCGCTTCGACATTCTGATGGATACGGGCGGGTTCCGCGACATGCACCGGCACCGGCGGTGCATCCAGGTGATGCAGGGATTCACCACGCAGCACGGCTACGAGATGCTGCTCGACGTGGAAGACGCCGGCGTGCGCGGACGCTTCGAGGCGGCCATGCGGCGGGTGCAGACGGCGGTGGAGAAGCTGGCTTCGGCGGAAATCGCCGGAGGCGGAAGAGAATTCGCAGTACGCGATTCCGCTGGCGTTCCGCAAGCGGGCGCTGTTCAAGATGGATTTTGCCGAGGCGGTTTACATTTCCGAGTTGCGGACTACGCCGGCGGGGCATGTTTCTTATCGCAATGTGGCGTATGCGATGTATGAGGCGGTGGCGCGGAAGTATCCGGCGCTGGCGAAGTATTTTCGGGTGCATGATGTGACGGCGCCGGTGGATTTGCTGCAGAGGTAGTATTGGCTGCCTATGGGCTGGATCATCGCACTGCTTTTAGCTTTCGCTATTTAGATGGCATTTGTGCTTTACGTGACTTGGCCTTTGCCAGATCACTTCCTCTTTGGAAGGTTTTTCCTAGCGATTGGTATCACGAACTTATTCTTCTGGCGGACAAACGGACGAAAGTTCTTTGCCAGAACACAGGCCTGTCGCTTTTCGTCGCGCGCATCTGGTGCGCGTGGCGTGGGAGAAGGGAGTCCAGGTTCTCTTTCTCGGAATCGGGGTCGTTTTCGGTGTCGCAGGAAGTATTGTGTTGATTCTGGGACGTGCACCTCGAGTTCATCATGAAAGCTTTGGCTGAGGGCAAGTTCCGCTTCGCGTTGCTGCACGAGTGGATCTCGGCCCGCCTCGTTCCCCTGGAAAATCACCAGTCATCTGTGATCCTGAGGCAGCGGGGCCAAAAAGAGGACCTGTGCACCCCACCCACACCACTGCTGCCGACGAGTCCATAGATCCTTCGGCCCGCAAAGGACGCGGGAATCAGGATGACAAAGTTGTTAGGATGGCTGGTAGACTCAGTCTCGGCCCGTCGCCAGAGTCTTCGCGAGCGGGGGCGCCTCGTACCGACATACTCCTGCCCCGTTTCGGAACCTTTCCACAGGTTAATTATCTTGATTCGCCTTTTCTTCGCTTCGATCTGTATGTATAATCCGGCCAGATTAGATTTCATTTAGTTCGGCACTCTTAAAAGGAGCCACTCCCATGGCGGATGAACGGGGCAAAGCGATTGAACTGGCGTTTGCACAGATTGAGAAACAGTTCGGCAAGGGCTCGATCATGCGGCTGGGGTCGAAGGAAGCGATCGTCCCCATCGCGGTGATTCCGACCGGGTCGATCTCGTTCGACGCGGCGCTGGGCGTGGGCGGCTTTCCGCGCGGGCGCGTGATTGAAGTGTTTGGGCCGGAGTCGTCGGGCAAGACGACCATTACGCTGCAGGTGATTGCCGAGGCGCAGAAGACCGGCGGCATGGCGGCATTTGTCGACGCCGAGCATGCGCTCGATCCCGGCTACGCCAAGAAGCTGGGCGTGGATGTGGACAACCTGCTGGTTTCGCAGCCCGACTACGGCGAGCAGGCGCTGGAGATTACCGAAGCGCTGGTGCGGTCCAATGCCATCGACGTGCTGGTGGTGGATTCGGTGGCGGCGCTGGTGCCCAAGGCCGAACTCGACGGCGAAATGGGCGACAGCCACATGGGACTGCAGGCGCGGCTGATGTCGCAGGCGCTGCGCAAACTGACCGGAACGGTTTCCAAGTCGCGCACCTGCCTGATCTTCATCAACCAGATTCGCGAAAAGATTGGCGTGATGTTCGGCAATCCGGAGACCACGACCGGCGGACAAGGCGCTGAAATTTTATTCCTCGGTGCGCATCGATATTCGCCGCATCGCGGCCATTAAAGATGGCGACGTGGTGACCGGTTCGCGCACCCGGTGAAAGTGGTGAAGAACAAAGTTGCCGCGCCGTTCCGCGAGGCGGAGTTCGACATTCTCTACGGCGAAGGCATTTCGCGCGAAGGCGATCTGCTCGACATCGCCTCGAACAACAACATCGTCGAGAAATCCGGCTCCTGGTACAGCTACAAGGGCGAGCGCATCGGCCAGGGACGCGAGAATGCCCGCCAGTTCCTGAAAGACAACAAAGACGTCATGGCGAAGCTGGACGCCGAAGTGCGCAAGGCGCTGGGATTGACTCAGGGCCCGGCGCAACCGGCCGCCGCTGCTGCCCCGACGATGGAGCGTCGACGGGCTCGCGTCACGACCATGCCGAGCGCTCCGGCCGAGCCGGTGAAGGCGCCGATCGTGGCCGCAAGGCGCTAAGTTTCGTTGCCTCCGGGCGCGGCGATTCGTCGCTGCGCCCGGACCTCCCTCTCCGTCTCTGGTCTTCCGCACGCTGCGACTCGAGCTGTTCGACCCTCCCCGATTGCCATTGTTGCTCCCGCCCGCATAAAATCTTCTATTGCTCTCGTTACTATTGCTGCTCAAGCGCTGAACCCGCGGCCTTTCCTGTGAGGACGATTGAATAAGGGCATCGCTGTCTATCCCGGTTCGTTTGATCCGCCCACCAACGGGCACCTCGATCTGATTGAGCGAGGCAGCAAGATGTTCGAACAGCTGGTGGTCGCGATTCTGCGCAACTCGGAGAAGACTCCGATGTTCAGTCTGGCGGAGCGGCTGGAGATGCTGCGGCAGCTCACGGCCGATTGGAGCAATGTTCGCATCGACACGTTCGACGGACTGATGGTGGAATACGCCAAGTCGATCGACGCCATGTGCGTGCTGCGCGGCATTCGCGCCATCAGCGACTACGAATACGAACTGCAGATGGCGCTGATGAACCGCAAGCTCGAGCCCACGCTCGAAACGGTCTTCATGATGCCGGCCGTCAAGTATTCCTACGTAAGTTCGCGGCTGGTGCGCGAAGTGGCGCAGGCCGGGGGCCCGGTGAAAGATCTTGTCCCTGAAGTGGTGGAACAGAAGCTGCGGGAAAAACTGGACCCCGCATACAAACTGCGGGACACGCAACTGATCGAAGTCCCGAGGAAAAGGAAGAAGAAGGCATGACCACGGCAACCGACGGAAGCGCTGAGACTCACGGAAAGAATCAACCGCATCGAACCCTCCGCCACCATGGCGGTGGTGGCCGAGGCCGACAAGCTGCGCCAGCAGGGAATCGACGTGGTCGATTTCGGCGCGGGCGAGCCGCATTTCGCGACGCCGCAGCACATCAAAGACGCCGCCATTGCCGCGATTCAGGGGAATTTCACGAAGTACACGGCCGTGGCCGGCACGGCCGAGTTGCGCGACGCCATCGTGCACCGCCATAACGTGGATTTCGATTCCGACTATCGGCGCGAGGAAGTGATCGCCTCGACCGGCGGCAAGCACGCGCTGTTCAACGCGATTCAGGTTCTGGTGGATCACGGCGACGAAGTGATTCTGCCGGTTCCGTACTGGGTTTCGTTCAAAGACATCGTGCGCTATGCGGGCGGAAATTGCGTTCTGCTGGAATCGGACGAGGCGCAGGGATTTCGCGTGACGGCGGAGATGGTGGCGCAGCTGATCACGCCGCGGACGAAAGTGATCATTCTCAACTCGCCGTCGAATCCTTCGGGCGCGGTGATGAGCGCCGGAAGACATGACCGAGGTCATTCGCCTGGCGCACCAGCGCGGGATTTGGGTGCTGTCGGACGAGTGCTACGTGTATCTGAATTACACGGGCAAGAATTTCTCCGTCGGGTCGCTGCGCGAATATAAGGAGCGCATGGTGGTGCTGGGATCGCTCTCGAAAACTTATGCGATGACCGGATGGCGGCTGGGATACGCGCTGGCTCCGGCGGCGGTGGTCAGCGCGATGGCGAAACTGCAGAGCCAGTCGACGTCGAATCCGACTTCGATTGTGCAGAAGGCCGCCGTGGCCGCGCTGAAGGGACCGCAGGAGTGCGTGGAGCAGATGCGGCGCGAGTACATCGAGCTTGCGCGATCACGTGGTGAAGGGACTGCGCTCGATTCCGGGCGTGACGTGCACGCTGCCGGAAGGCGCGTTTTACGCTTATCCGAATATTTCTTCGTTCCTCGGACGAGGCGGGCTGAAGTCCGCGTCCGACGTGGCTGGGCGGTTGTTGCGCGAAGCTCACGTGGCCACGGTTCCGGGCGAAGGATTCGGGACGAGCGAACACATTCGCGTTTCGTATGCCACGTCGAAGGCTGAACTGGATCGCGGGCTGGAGCGCATGCGGAAGTTCTTCGCGGCGCTGTAACACGGCTTGCGGCTGTATCGAAGTGTGATGATCAGGTTCGGCAAAGGCCGTTCCATTTGCGAGCGGTCTTTTTTGTGGGCGCAAGGTTTTGCATGGGAAATCTTTATCCATTGCTGATGCTTCCGGGATTTGATCCGCGTCCGTGGGGCACGCACGATTTGTCGCCGATTTATCCCAATCACAAGTTCGAAGAGAAGATCGGCGAGGCCTGGCTGAGCGGAGACGATTGCAAAGTCGCCAACGGGCCGCTCACCGGAAAAACGCTGGCGCAGTTGAGCGAAGAATACCAGCGCGAACTGGTGGGCGATGCGGCGCGCGACGCCAAACGGTTTCCGTTGCTGCTGAAGTTTCTTTTCCCGCACGAGAAACTTTCGGTGCAGGTTCATCCCGACGATGCGCAGGCGCTGCGCGTCGGCCAGCCGTGGGGAAAGACCGAATGCTGGTACATTGCTCACGCGAAGCCGGGAGCGCAGATTGCGTTGGGTCTGAAGCCGGGCGTTACCGTGCAGCAGCTGGAAGAGGCAATTCATCAGAAGCGCGCGGAGGAAGTTCTCAACTGGATCAATGTTTATGCAGGCGACATGATCTACGTCGCCGGCGGAACGGTGCACACGCTGGGGCCGGGATCGGTCGTGGTGGAGACGCAGCAGCAGTCCGACACGACCTATCGCCTGTATGATTACGGGCGTCCGCGCGAGCTGCATCTGAAGGATGGCATGGCGGCGGTGAAGGAGAAAGTGAAATCGGGGAAAGTGGTGCGGCCGGCGCCGCAGCAGATGCGCGGCAGCAAGAACCGGCATGCGCCGCTGGTCGGGGCCCCTTATTTTGTGGTGGACATGTTTGAGGCGAAGGAACCGCTGGAGCTTGCGACGCGCGACGATTCGGGGAAGAGTTCGGTGCAGATTCTGGTCGCGGTAGAAGGCTGCGGAGTGATCGAGGCGGCCGGGATGGATCCGGTCACGCTGGCGAAGGGCGACGCGGTTGTGGTTCCCGCTTGCGTCGGCAAGTTCGGCGTGCGGCCGCAGTGGGCGCTGGAGTTTCTGCGGGCCTATGTGCCGGGAAAGCCGCTGCCCGAGCCGGAAACGAGAATGTAGTTGTCAGTTGCTTAAATCTCGTGAGATCCGTGAGAATCCGTGGCTAAGAATTCGAATTTCTATCCCGTAATTCTGGCTGGAGGGCGCGGCACGCGCTTCTGGCCGCTGAGCCGCAAGAAGCGCGCCAAGCAATTGCTGGCGCTCGACGGCAAGCAGACGATGATTCAGCAGACCGTGGCGCGGCTGTTGCCGCTCGCTCCGGCGAAGAAGTTCTGGATCATCACCAACGAAGATCTGCGACCGGCCATTGCGAAGCAGCTTCCGAAGCTGCCGAAGGCGCAAATACTGGCCGAACCGGTGGGACGGAATACCGCTCCGGCCATTGGGCTGGCGGCGTTTCTGCTTTTGCGGGAGAATCCCGAGGCGGTGATCTGGGCTTGTTCCCTTCCGATCACGTGATCGGCGACGAGAAGCGCTATCGCGAGACTCTGGAGCGGGGCATCGAGATCGCAGCGGCGGGCGCGAACATCGTGGTGCTCGGCATCCGCCCGAATCGCGCGGAAACGGGCTACGGGTACATCGAGGCGGGAAGCGCGTTTCAGGGCGAGGCTCTGCGCGTGCGCCGCTTCACAGAAAAGCCCGACGCGAAGAAGGCCGCGGAATTTGTCGCTGCCGGAAATTATTTCTGGAACAGTGGAATGTTTTTGTGGAGTGCGCGCACCCTGGCCGACGCGCTGCGGGAACATCTGCCGAAGACCGCGCCGCTGCTGGAAGAAATCGCCGCGGCATTCGGCACGCGCAAGTTTGCCGCCGACGTTTCGCAAGCTGTATCCCAAGTGCGAAAACATCAGCGTGGACTATGCGGTGCTGGAGCCGCGTTCGGCGAAAGGCGAAGCAGGCGGGAAACATTTTCTGCCTGCCGGCGGATTTTGGCTGGAACGATCTGGGTTCGTGGACGGCGCTGCACGAGCATCACACCGCAAAGAGCAATCCGCCGGAAGGCAATCTGGTGGCGGGTTCTGGACGTGTTTCTGCTGAATGCGCGCGGCAATTACATTCATGCTCCGGGAAAGTTTGTGGCGGCGGTGGGCGTGAGCGATCTGGTTGTAGTGGAAACCCCGGATGCTTTGCTGATCACGACCCGGCAGCACGCGCAGGATGTGGGCAAGGTTGTGAAGTATCTGGACGAGAAGAAGCTGCATAAGCTGACCTAGTTTCGCTGAACCAAGAGCTTCCAACTCATGGCGCAAGAGATCAAATTCGGAACCGACGGCTGGCGCGGCATCATCGCCGATGACTTCACTTTCGAAAACGTGCGCCGGGTGGCGGGCGCGATCGCCTCCTATGTTTTGAAGTATGAAGAGGCGCAACGCGGAGTCGTTCGTCGGCTACGACACGCGCTTTGCTTCGCCGCGGGCCGCGCAGATTGTGGCCGAAGTGATTGCGGCCGCGGGAATTCCGGTGAAGCTGGCCAACGATTACACGCCCACGCCAGCGGTTTCCTATGCGGTGAAACATCAAGGCGCGGCGGGCGGAGTGATGGTCACTTCGAGCCACAATCCGTGGAACTGGAACGGAGTGAAGTTCAAAGGCAAGTTCGGCGGCTCGGCGACGCCGGCGATCATGAAGAAGATTGAAGAAGAACTGGCCGCGGGCGCGGCGCCGAAAGGGAGCAAGGCCGCGATCGAGGAAGTCGATCTCAAGAAGGCCTATGTCGCTGCGGTTTGCCAGTTTCGCCGACATGGACCTCATCGCGAAAACGAAGTTCAAGTTTGCGGTCGATGCGATGTATGGCTCCGGGCGCGGCGTTCTGGCCGGAATCTTTGCCGAGCGCGGCGTGCAGTATGTGGCGATTCGTCAGGAACTGAACCCGCTGTTTCCCGGAATCAATCCCGAACCGATTCGAGCCGCATACGGCGATGCTGCAGGAGACGGTGGTTCGCGAGAAGTGCGATGCCGGCCTGGCCACCGACGGCGACGCGGATCGCATCGGCGCGGTTGCTGAAGACGGCAGCTTTGTCGACTCGCACAAGATCTTCTGCGTGTTGCTGCGCTGGCTGCTGGAGCGCAAGAAATGGCCGGGAGACGTGGTGCGCGCCTTCAACACCACGCGCATGCTCGACCGCATCGCCGCGAAATATGGACGCAAGCTGCACGAGACTTCGATCGGATTCAAATACATTGCCGATCTGATGATGGAGGGCGAGATCCTGATTGGCGGCGAAGAGTCGGGCGGCATCGGGTATTCGCGCTTTCTGCCCGAGCGCGATGGCGTGCTGAACTGCCTGCTGCTGGCCAATGTGATGGCGGAGGAAGGCAAGCCGCTGGGACAGCTGGTGGCGGACTTGCAGCGCGAGTTTGGCCCGCATTATTACGGGCGGCGCGATCTGCACATTCCGGAAGACATGAAACAGAATGCGATTCAGCGGGCCCGCGCCGAGGGCACGCAGACTCTGGGCCGCTATCGTGTGCTGAAGAAAGAGCATCTCGACGGAGTAAAGTTCTTCCTCGATGCACCGACCAACGGAAACGGAGCGGAGGCGTGGGTGTTGTTTCGCGCGTCCGGAACCGAGCCGCTGTTGCGGCTTTACACCGAGGCTTCCTCGCCGGAGTTGGTCAGCGAGCTCTGGCGACGGGCGAGAGCTTTGTGAGAAACGGGTAGCGCTTAGCGTTAGCAAACGTTCAGCACTACAGGGCGTCGATAGCATAGATCATGGCAGACGATCTCAATCCCGGTTCCGGCCGATTCGCCTGAGGCGCGCCGCTACAACCGCATCCGGCGATGGCTGGGCATTGCCGATTTCGTTGTGGGCTTCGCGTTTCTGGTTGTTCTGCTGGTCACGGGGTGGTCGGACTGGCTGCGCGATCTGGCCTACCGGCTGGGATTTCAGAATTATTCGCTGTCGCTTTTCATGTATCTGGTGCTGCTGCTGGTGATCAGCAAAGTGCTGGGCATTGGGCTCGACTATTACGGCTTCTCGCTCGAACGCCGGTTCAAACTTTCAACGCAGAGATTTCGCTCGTGGGTCTGGGACGAAGTGAAAGGGTTTCTGGTCGGACTTGGTGATGGGAGCGGTGGTCGTGGAAGTGCTGTACTTCACCCTCCGGCAATGGCCGCAGCATTGGTGGATTCTGGCCTGGGCGCTGTTCATGGGGCTGTTCATTCTGCTGGCGCAACTGGCGCCGGTCGTGCTGTTTCCCATCTTCTACAAGTTCGAGCCGCTCGATAACGAAGACCTGCGGCGGCGACTGGTGGTGCTGAGCGAGCGCGCCGGGACGCGGGTGCGCGGCGTCTATCGCTGGAAGCTTTCGGAAAAAAGCAAGAAGGCGAATGCGGCTCTGACGGGACTGGGAGCGACACGCCGCATCATTCTGGCCGACACGCTGCTCGACAACTACACGCCGGAAGAAATCGAAGCGGTGCTGGCGCATGAACTCGGGCACCACGTGCATCGCCATATTCTGAAGAGCATTTTCGTGCAGGCGGCGATCACGCTCTTCGGGTTCTGGGCGGCGAACTGGACGCTGCACTACGCGGTCGACCAGCACATGTTCGAGGAATTGTCTGACTTCGCCAACCTGCCGCTGCTGGCGCTGGTTTCGGTGGTGCTCTCGTTCCTGCTGATGCCGGCGCTCAACGCGTACTCGCGCTTCAACGAGCGGCAGGCGGACCGCTATGCCTTCGAGTCCATCGCCAGCGTCGAGCCTTTCATCTCTTCGATGAACAAACTGGCGGAGCAGAATCTCGCCGAGCGAACGCCCTCGAAGTGGGTGGAATGGTTTTTCCATTCGCATCCGGCGATCTCCAGGCGACTGGCGGCTGCGAAGGAGTGGGGCCGAAAGCAGGAACTCGCATCCGCAAGTCTTAAGACTCGGCGTTCAGCGTATTGCGCAGGATCTCGATCACGCGCTGCAAGTCTTCTTCCGTATCGACGCCCACGCTGTCGTGCGGAGTCTCGCCCACATAAATCGAGATGCCATTTTCCAGAAAGCGCAGTTGTTCCAGCCGCTCGCTTTTTTCGAGCGACGACTCCGGCAACGTTACGAACCGGTCCAGCGCGGGTTTGCGATAGGCGTAGAGACCCAGGTGCTTGAAGTAGCGCGGCCGCGTGCCGTCGCGATCGAAAGGAATCGTGGCGCGGGAGAAGTAAAGCGCGCGTCCGCTCGAGATCGGTCACCACTTTCACGGCGTTCGGATTCGGGATGTCGACGTCGAGCGGCGGGCGTCATCAGAGTGCCGACTTGCAGCGGCAGGATTTTCCATGACTTGCAACAAAGTCGCGATGTGCTCGGGGCGCACGAGAGGCTCGTCGCCCTGGACGTTGATGTAGACGTCGGCCGCCTCGCGGCTCGAGACTCTCGTGCACGCGCTCGGTGCCGCTGCGATGCGCTGGCGAAGTCATCTGCGCCTTCCAGCCATGTTCGCGGCAGACCTGCATGATCTCTTCGGAGTCGGTGGCGACGATGACTTCCGCGAGCAAGCGGCGAAGATCGCACGGCTTCGTAGACCACGCCGATCAGCGGCTTGCCCGCAATCTCGCGCAGCATCTTGCGCGGCAGACGGGTGGAAGCCAAACGGGCAGGAATTACGGCGATCGCTTTCATGGACTTTGCGGTCATTGCGAGTTAAGCACGTGAATGACAGAGGACAATCATCTCGCAGAGTAGTGTCTCAGTTCGGCGACGGACCTGTCGAGCTTCTCTCGACGGGCAGCGGACGGCGGCTGTCCCCACACACGCATGGTGGGTACTGCCTCAGCTTGAATTTCAAAACTGATTCTCTACCGCACGATGTTTGACCTATTTCGCGGGCGCTTTTAGAATGGAAGATCGGACGCAGGTTCGGTGCTTCCCTACTGCGGGTGCCGGGGCCGTACCGGCGGCAAGGTTCCTTTCGCGCATCCTTCCCGATTTGCAGGCACGTGGCGGTGTAGCTCAGGTGGTTAGAGCGACGGTCTCATAATCCGTAGGTCGTAGGTTCGAGTCCTACCGCCGCCACCAAATTCCATCAGCATCCCCGAGGGTGCCTCCCCAATACAAAACAAAGCGTCCCAGACTCATAGAGTCATGGGACGCCTGTCGAACAGCCCTCCCCCGAAGTCTGCTCACAAACAGCCTAGCGCGTTGGGGGCGGGGACGGAATGGCTCCTATGGGCTATTACGGAAGTGATCAATAAGCCCAGGGCGCGGTACACGGCAGGTTGAGCGTGGTCCGGTGTGTTGAAAAGAATGACGCCTACGGTTTAATGTGTCGCCCTGCGTTCCGGATCGCGGCCTTCCGGGGTGGTGGAGCGTCCTTGCGGGACAAATAGGCTAGAATACGCAGGCGCAAGCGGTTGCGCGCTGGAGAGTGTCGATGGAAGACACTACGGTTGGTCGAACGGAAGACGTCAAGAACACCGCGACGATCGAAGCAATCGACATCCTGTGGATGACCGCGGGGCTTGGGATGCGATGGCGACACCATCGCGATGACCGCGCGCCACGCAGCCCAGCATCGAAGACATTGTGACGGGCGCCCTGCCCTGGATTCCGAAAGTCAAGTTCTACAATCCTTTTCTGGCCTACGAAAATGGAGACGAGTTCGTCAGGCCGTTCCGCGAAGCGGCCGAAGGCAAATCGGAGACGGCCGTTCATTCTCGTGGTCGAGGGGTCGATCCCGAACGAAAATAATAAGACCGAAGGATACTGGGCTTCCTTCGGAACCGATGCCGTGACGGGCCAGCCGATTACGACCTGCGAATGGATCGATCGTCTGGCGCCGAAGGCGTGGGCAATCATTGCGGCCGGGACGTGCGCGACTTACGGCGGACATTCATGCCATGGAGGGAAATCCCGACGGGCTGCATGGGCCTGCCCGACTACCTGGGATGGAAATGGAAATCGAGCGGCGGAGATTCCGATCGTATGTGTTCCCGGCTGCCCGGTGCAGCCGGACAACATGATGGAGACGATTCTCTATCTCCTTTATATGGCCAGCGGGCGCGCGCCGATGATTCCGCTCGATGACGCGCTGCGCCCGACATGGCTGTTTGGCAGCACGTTGCATGAAGGATGCGACCGCGGCGGCTATTACGAGCAGGGCGAGTTTGCGGAAGAATATGGATCCCCGCTGTGCATCGTGAAACTGGGATGCTGGGGCCCGGTCGTGCAATGCAATGTGGGCAAGCGAGGATGGATGGGCGGAATTGGCGGATGCCCGAACGTGGGCGGCATTTGCATCGGATGCACGATGCCGGGCTTTCCCGATAAATTCATGCCGTTTATGAACCAACCTCCGGGGTCGTTGCTGTCTTCTCAAGCGGTGCAGACTTATGGGCGGGCGATTCACGCGCTGCGCCGCTTCACGCAGGCGTCTCTGAATAAGGAGCCGAACTGGAGAAGCCAGCCGCAGAACGCGCCGACGCGTGAGCTGTGGATGAAGTTCGGGAGTGTCTTTGCGATGAGCACGTTCTGGAAAATGGATGCGGACAGCGAATGCGAACGAGACCGCGTCTCCAGTTCCCAGAGGAGAACAGCGCTCAGCCCGGAAGCTGCGGAAGCGATTCTGACGGGACTTGCCGGCACCTATCTAAAGACAACGATATTGCCGGATCACTCGGCGCTCTTCATCATTTTTTCGAAAGGCTCGATCGAGAATCCGATTTCCGACGCGCAGCTTCCGAACCTCGAAGCTAAGTATCGAGCCCTGGTGGAGCAACTTCCGGCCGTCGTGTTCATGGCGTATCTGGATCGCGGCATCGGCGAAGCCTATGTGAGCCCGCAGATCGAAGCCACGCTGGGATTCTCGCAGTCCGAGTGGCTCGAAGATCCGGTGCTCTGGTACCGGCAGGTTCATCCTGACGATAAGGACCGCTGGAGCATGGAAGCCTCCGAGATGTTCCTCTCGGGCAAGCCGTTGCGGTCTGCCTACCGGGTGATCGCGCGCGACGGACGGTGGTCTGGTTTCACTGCGAAGCCAAGATGATTCGCCACCCGGATGGCCGTCCGTGGTTTATTCACGGCGTTGCGTTCGACATCACCGATCTCAAGCGGACCGAAGAAGAGTTGCAGGATGAGCGCAACGTGGTGTCGGCGATCCTCGACACTGTGGGCGCTTTGGTCGTGGTGCTGGATCGCGAAGGCCGCATCGTGCGCTTGAATCGCGCCTGCGAACAGATGACCGGGCAATCGTTCGAACGAGCGCGCGGCCAGCGGGTTTGGGATTTGTTTGTGGCGCCGGAGGAGAAGGAGCAGTTTCGAGCCATGTTCCAGCAGACTTGCGACAGCCAGTCGCGCGACCGAGTACGAGAGTTCGTGGGTCGCGCTCGCGACGGCAGCCACGGACGATCGCCTGGTCGGCCGCGGTGCTGCCTGCCGCCAAGCAGACGCCCATGTACGTGATCGCTTCGGGAATCGATGTTACCGGCGCAAAAGCGGGCGCAGGTGCGCTTTCGCGGATTGCTGGAAGCGGCGCCCGATGCGGTCGTGGTCGTGAACCAGAAGGGAAAAATTGTCCTGGTGAATGCGCAGGTGGAAAAATTGTTTGGCTATCCTCGGCAGGAGCTTCTGGGAGAAGAGATCGAAAAGCTGGTGCCGCAACGATTGCGGGGAAATCATCCGGCGCACCGCAGAAACTTTTTCGCGGAGCCGCGGGTGCGGCCGATGGGCGCGGGCGTGGAACTGTACGCCCTGCACAAGGACGGCCACGAATTTCCGGTGGAGATCAGCCTGAGTCCGCTGGAGACCGAAGAGGGAGTGCTGGTTTCGAGCGCGATTCGCGACATCAGCGAGCGCAAGCGGCTGGAGAAAACCGTTCTTGAAATCAGCGAACGAGAGCAGCGTAGAATCGGGCAGGATTTGCACGACGGGCTGGGCCAGCATCTGACCGGCATCGCGTTCATGACCAAGGTGCAGGAGCGGAAGCTGGCGGAGAGGCAGAGTTCCGGAAGCTGCGGACGCCGCCAAGATCGTCGAATTGGTCAACGACGCGATTCGGAAGACGAGAGAATTGTCGCGCGGCCTGCTCCCTGTGGTTTCGGATGCTCATGGGTTGATGTCGGCGCTGCGGCTCTATGCCACGTGAGATCGAAGACCTGTTCGGGATTGCCTGCCGCTTCCAGTGTGAAGGGGCGGTCCTGATTCACGATGCTCCGATGGCGACGCACCTGTACCACATTGCGCAGGAGGCGGTGAACAATGCCATCAAGCACGGCCGCGCGAAGAACATACTGATTCGGCTTTTCTCCGGCGAACACCAAGGAACGCTGATTATCAAGGACGACGGAGTGGGGATCGAGCGGCCGCTCGCGCCGCATGCGGGCGTGGGACTGCACATCATGAATTATCGCGCGGGCATGATCGGCGGAAACCTGGAAGTGCGCCGCGAGCAGCCACGAGGTACGGCGGTGACCTGCCGATTTCCGATTACCCCAGCAGGCCAAAGAGTTGAGAGGCCGTAATGAGTCATGACCAGAGCGGCAACGAAGAAGAGCAGAGTATTCGTGGTCGACGATCATCCCATCGTGCGCCAGGGATTGGCCTTGCTGATCAACCGCGAACCAGATCTGATCCGTTTGCGGCGAAGCGGAAGATGCGCAGACCGCCGTGCAAGCCGTCGCGACCGCGAAGCCGGACATTCTGGTCGTGGACATTTCGTTGAACGGGCCGGATGGGCTGGATCTGTTGAAGGATATTCGAACGCGGTATCCCGACCTGCCGGTTCTGATCCTCTCCATGCATGATGAGTCGGTCTATGCCGAGCGTGCGCTTCGCGCCGGAGCGCAAGGCTACATCATGAAGCAAGAGGCCACGGAGAAAGTGCTGGTTGCCCTGCGGCGCATTCTGAGCCGCGAAATCTATGTCAGCGAGCGCATCGCCAACCGCATGCTGCAGCGTTACATCGGCAGTCCCAGCGCGGGCAGAGCTCTTCGACGATCGCGGACCTCACCGACCGGGAACTGGAAGTTTTCCGTTTGATCGGCGAGGGCCATTCCACACGGCAGATTGCGGAGGAACTGCACATCAGCGTGAAGACGGTGGAATCCTACCAGGCGCACATCAAAGAAAAGCTGTCGCTGCGCAGCGCTCGGGAACTGGTGCAGCACGCGATCCAGTGGAGCATCAGCGAAAAAACCTCCTGAATCATGCTTCTGCCGCGGTTCCATCGATTTCAGACGCTTTTCCCTCCAAGGCACTGGGTCCGCCATGACGTAAGGAAATCCCTGATGAGCCATCGTAGGATTTTGCATCTGGACGAAAAACGAGGGCTACGCCCGCTTGTGAGCAGCCATCGATTTTATTCATTCTTGCTATCGACATTTCCGTGCAGATGCTTACAAGGCACTTGCGCGAATTTGCGGTGACAACAAGTCTGTGTTTTCGTCCGCGCGCGCCGGCCCGGATCATTCGCGAGATCAGGCGGCGCACGAGTGAAACGGAGTCCGCGAAACAACCTGAAATCTTGAAAGGAGACCGAGCCATGGCAGCGGAAACAGTTCCGTATGGTCGCGTCACGCAGCATCCTCCGGCCGTTTCGGAGGTGCACATTGTCTGGATCACAGCCGGCCTCGGCTGTGATGGAGATTCCGTTTCAATTACCGCGGCAACTCAGCCCAGCATTGAAGATGTTCTGCTGGGAGCCATTCCCGGGTCTGCCCAAGGTTCACCTGCACAATCCCGTGCTGGCGTATGAAAACGGCGACGACTTCCTCAAGTACTGGTATCTCGCGGAAGAAGGAAAGCTTGAGCCCTTCGTCCTGGTGGTGGAAGGTTCGATCCCGAACGAGAAGATCAAGAAAGAAGGATACTGGGCGGCGCTGGGAACCGACCCCAAGACCAAGCAGCCGATCACGACTAACGAATGGATCGACCGGCTCGCTCCCAAGGCGACGGCGATCATCGCCTGCGGCACTTGCGCGACTTACGGCGGCATTCATGCCATGGAGGGCAATCCCACCGGCGCCATGGGCCTGGCGGACTACCTCGGCTGGCACTGGACTTCGAAGGCCGGCCTGCCGATTGTGAATGTTCCCGGATGCCCGGTGCAGCCGGACAACTTCATGGAGACTGTGCTCTACCTGCTCTATCAGGTGGCGGGGCGCGCGCCCATGATTCCGCTGGACGATCAGTTGCGGCCCACGTGGCTGTTCGGCAAGACCGTGCACGAAGGCTGCGATCGCGCCGGCTACTACGAGCAAGGCGATTTCGCCGAGAGCTACGGTTCTCCGAAATGCATTGTGAAGCTGGGCTGCTGGGGACCGGTGGTGAACTGCAACGTGCCCAAGCGCGGCTGGATGGCTGGAATTGGCGGCTGCCCTAACGTCGGCGGCATCTGCATCGGCTGCACCATGCCTGGCTTCCCGGACAAGTTCATGCCGTTCATGGATGAACCGCCGGGCGCGAAGATTTCTTCGGCGGCCGTCGGCGCCTATGGACGCGCCATTTCCGCGCTGCGCACGCTGACGCAGGCCACCGTCAATAAGGAACCGAAGTGGCGGCATCCGCGGGCGGAACTCACTACCGGCTACCACCCGAGATCCTACTAAGACTTCCTAACGACATTCGACCGAGAGACCCACTGAGAGGAGCGATTCGATGAGCACGATTACAGCGCCGACCAAAGAAGCCGCGACCAAAGGCAGGAACCTCGTCGAGATGAACTGGGACCCGATTACGCGCATCGTGGGCAGCCTGGGCATCTTCACCAAGATCGATTTCGCCAACCGGCAAGTGGCCGAGTGCCACAGCACGTCGTCGATCTTTCGCGGCTACAGCATCTTCATGAAGGGGAAGGATCCGCGCGACGCTCACTTCATCACCAGCCGCATCTGCGGCATCTGCGGCGACAACCATGCCACCTGCGCGACCTATGCGCAGAACATGGCGTTCGGAGTTCGTCCTCCGGCGATGGCCGAGTGGATCGTCAATCTAGGCGAAGCCGCCGAGTACATGTTCGACCACAATATTTTTCAGGACAATCTGGTCGGCGTGGACTTCTGCGAGCAGATGGTGAAGGAAACCAATCCCAAGGTCTGGGCGAAAGCGCAGTCGACGATGGCGCCGCACTCCAATCTGCACGGGTTCCGCACCATCGCCGACATCATGACGGCGCTCAATCCGTTTACCGGGTCTTTCTATCGCGAAGCGCTGGCAGATGAGCCGCATGACCCGCGAAATGTTCTGCCTGATGGAAGGCCGCCACGTGCATCCTTCTACGTTGTATCCGGGCGGCGTGGGCACGGTGCCGACGATCCAGCTGTTCACCGACTACATCGTGCGGCTTATGAAGTATGTGGAGTTCATGAAGAAAGTCGTCCCGCTGCACGATGACCTTTTCGACTTCTTCTACGAGGCGTTGCCGGGATATGAAGAAGTTGGACGGCGGCGTGTGCTGCTGGGCTGCTGGGGTTCGTTCAACGATCCCGAGCACTGCGACTACACCTACAAGAATATGACGGACTGGGGCCGCAAGATGTATGTCACGCCGGGCGTGGTGGTTGACGGCAAGCTGGTGACGACCGATCTGGTCGACATCAACCTGAACATCCGCATTCTGCTGGGCAGTTCGTACTACGACGACTGGAAGAATTCCGAGACGTTCGTGAAGACCGATCCGCTGGGCAATCCGGTGGACAAGAATCATCCCTGGAACCAAACTACGATTCCGCGCCCGCAGAAGCGGGATTTCGGCGGCAAGTACACCTGGGTCATGTCGCCGCGCTGGCTCGACAAACGTACCGGCGACCATCTCGCGCTCGACACCGGCGGCGGACCGATCGCGCGCCTCTGGGCAACGGCGCTGGCCGGATTGGTGGACATTGGCTACATCAAGTCCACCGGAAACAGCGTGAAAATGTATCTGCCCAAAACCACTTCCCTGCCCGAAGTTGAATTCGAGTGGAAGATTCCGAAGTGGAGCAATGCGATTGAACGCGACCGCGCGCGAACGTACTTCCAGGTCTACGCCGCTTGTGCGGCGCTTTACTTCGCGGAGCAGGCGCTGGAAGAGTTGCACTCTGGCCGCACGAAAACCTGGAACGAATTCAAGGTGCCGGAAGAGGCCATTGGATGCGGCTTCCACGAAGCGGTGCGTGGCGTTCTCTCGCATCACGTCGTGATCCGCAAGGGCAAGATCGCGAATTATCATCCGTATCCCCCGACTCCCTGGAATGCCAATCCGCGCGATATTTATGGCACGCCGGGTCCGTATGAGGATGCGGTGCAGAATACTCCCATCTTCGAGGAGAACGGGCCCGACAAGTTCAAGGGGATCGACATTATGCGGGCGGTGCGCAGTTTCGATCCTTGCCTGCCTTGCGGCGTGCACATGTATCTGGGAAATGGGAAGGTGCTGGAGACGCGGCATTCCCCCATGTTCGGTCTGCAGCCCTGATC
Source organism: uncultured Acidobacteriaceae bacterium (assembly GCA_963795875.1). Classification (GTDB taxonomy): domain Bacteria; phylum Acidobacteriota; class Terriglobia; order Terriglobales; family Acidobacteriaceae; genus Sulfotelmatobacter. The sequence continues at coordinate 198,198 of CAWCJM010000011.1, read as the reverse complement.
GGTTTGCCGTTTGAATGGAGCGGGAGCGTTCGGTCTGAGACGCGGATCGGTATCGATCGTTCTCCGCTCCTGTTGTTCCGAGGGAGGATTGTGGTCGACGAAAAGGATTTTCAGAAGCGAGTGCAGAAAATCGGCGGTCTGGTGCATGACCTGGAAACCATTGCGGATCCTGCGTCGCGCGCCGGCCGCGAAGGAACTCGTGCAGCTGCTGATGGATCTGCACGGCACAGGTCTGGAGCGAATTCTGGACATCGTTTTCCAGTCTGGCGATTCGGGCGCGCAGATCATCGACGAGCTCGGGCAGGACCCGCTGGTCAGCAGCCTGCTGGTTCTTTACGGACTTCATCCCGACGAATTGCAGACTCGCGTCGAGCGGAAGTTGCGAGCAGATCGGTTCCAAGCTCCACAAGATGGGGGCGGAAGCGAAATTAGTCAGTGTCAATGGCGGCGACGTTCGCGTGCGGGCTACGAGTCGAAGGCCACGCCTGCGGGTCGACCAGCCGGACGGTACAGGCCACGGTGGAAGAAGCGATCTACGAAGCCGCTCCCGATCTGACGTCGCTGGTGGTCGAGGGACTGGAGGAGCCGGCGCGATTCCGGGTTCGTTGCAGTCGAGAAACTGCTGGGATCGGCGCGGCATGCCGCTTCGCCGCTGCCCAGCTCTTCAACGCTTCATTCGACTCTGTCGCTCAGCAGCGAAGGCATGGACTGAGAGTTCGCCGTGGCGATTGTATCGATCATGATGAAGACGGAACAGCTTCGGGAAACATCGCAGGCCTTCGAGAGTCTTCGCCAGTTCGCGCGCAAGCCGCAGCGGCAGGTGGAACAGTGCGAGATGTGCAGCGCCGAGTTGCGCTCGGAGCATCCGCACCTGATCGAACTGACGCAGCGCAGGCTGCATTGCGCCTGCGACGCCTGCGCCATGCTGTTCAGCGGCCAGGCCGGAACGAAATACAAACGCGTGCCCCGCGACGCGCGGCTCCTGGCTGACTTTCAGGATGACCGACGCCGAGTGGGACGGCCTGCTGATCCCCATCAATCTTGCTTTCTTTTTCCAGAACAGCATGGACTCACGCGTGAGCGCGCTCTATCCGAGTCCGGCTGGAGCGACCGAGTCGCTGTTGCCGCTGGAGGCGTGGAGCAGCATCGTGCAGGCCAACCCTGTGCTGAACGAACTGGAGCCCGACGTCGAAGCGCTGCTGGTGAACCGCGTCGGCCAGGCGCGCGGATCGGCTCCGGCGGAGTATTACATTGTCCCGATTGATGCCTGCTACAAACTCGTGGGCCTGATTCGCATCCACTGGCGGGGATTGTCGGGAGGCACGGAAGTGTGGAAGGAAATCGGCAACTTCTTCGCCGACCTGCGGGCTCAAGCGCAAGTCGTGACTGAGGAGGCGCATGCCTGATCTTGATTTCAAGATCGAAGGCGCGGAGGTGGCCAAGTTCTCGGCCTCGCCGCAGATTGCGTTCAAGCTGCGGGTGACGCAACGCCGATCCGACCGAGACCATTCACTCGGTTGCGCTGCGCTGCCAGATTCAGATTGAAGTCACGCGGCGGCGATATACCGCGGAAGATCAGGAGAAGTTGCGCGATCTGTTTGGCGAACCCGACCGCTGGAGCCAGACTCTGCGCAACTTGCTCTGGACTCATGTCAACGTGAATGTGCCGCCGTTTCAGAGGTTCGACCGTGGTCGATCTGCCGGTGCCATGCACGTTCGATTTCAATGTGGGCGCGACGAAATATTTTCACGGACTCGGCGACGGAGATGTGCCCCTCTGCGTGATGTTCAGCGGCACGGTTTTTTATGCGGCGCGAAGGGCAACAGATGCAGGTGTCGCCGATTTCCTGGGAGAAGGAAACGCGCTTCAGCATGCCAGTGAAAGTTTGGCGCGACATGATGGACTCGTATTATCCCAACACCGCGTGGCTGTGCCTGCGGCGCGACATCTTCGAGCGACGTTTATGAATACAAGGTCCGGCACGGAATTCCGACGTGGGAGCAGGCGCTGGAGAGCATGCTGCAGGCGGAAGCAGGCGGTGCGCTCATGAATCTGGCGCGGGTGGATCAGATCGCGAAGGCCGTGCTCTATGAGGGATACATGCTTTATCCCTACCGGCCGTCGTCGGTGAAAAATCGGCAGCGCTGGAATTTTGGCGTGGTGTATCCGCAAGGCGTACAGCGAGGCGCAGGGCGGCGAAGAACCTTGCAGCATGCAGAACCGAGTGCCTGGTCTCCGGGAACTCCGGGAGCATGCTCGAAGTGAAGCTGCGGTTCCTGCATTTGCAGACGCGCTCGATGCAGGCCTCCGAGTGAATGATCGAGCAAGCCGGGTCGCTGCCCGATGGCTGGCAGGAAGCGGTTGAACGGGAAATCAGCTTGCCTGAGTGCTCGCTGCAACGGCTCTGCCGAGGAGGCTTGTGCCACGCGTTCGGTTTCCCGTCGCAGATGCAGGTGGACTCGGAGCGCAACGACAATGGCAGAGCGTTGCCACTCTGAGCGTCGGCAAGAAGCAATCGAGGGAGACGTGGAGGTCTCGGCGGAGACGGTCGGCGACGACTTGTTCAAGGTCAGCATTCAAGTGCGGAATCGTGACGCCTATGGAAATTCCCGCCGCTAGACCGCGATGCAGCGTTGATGCATTCTCTGGTTTCGACCCATATGATTCTGGGCGTGAGAGGCGGCGAATTCGTTTCGCTGCTGGAGCCTCCGGACGGAATTGCAGCAACTCGCCGCGCAGTGTCAGAACGTTGGCGCGTGGCCGGTGCTGGTAGGAGATCCAGGCCAGCGCGACACTCTGCTGGCTTCCCCCATCATTCTCTACGATTATCCGCAGATTGCTCCCGAAAGCGCCGGCGATCTGTTCGACGGCACGGAGATCGACGAGATCCTTTCGCTGCGCATCATGACGCTTGACCGACGAGGAAAAGCGCGAGATTCGCCAATCCGACGATCGCGCCCGCCAGATTCTGGATCGGACCGAAGCCATGCCGGTGGAGCAGTTCATGAAACTGCACGGCGCCGTGCGCGGCCTGCGCCCACTCAAGGAGGACGCTCCATGAACGAGTGGGAGTGGCAGTTGCTGGAAGACAAGACGAAGGTCGACCGGCTGACCATCGACGGCGTGGAAGTGCAGGTGGGAGATCGAGTGCGCCTGCGTCCGCGGCAGGGCGGCGACGTGCTCGGATATCGCGCTGGCCGGACAGATCGCGCTCATCGAAAGCATTGAGCAGGACTATGAAGGCAAGAGTCATGTCTGCGTGGTGCTGGATGACGACCCGGGGCGCGACTTGGGCATGCTGCGGCAGCCGGGACATCGTTTCTTTTTTGATGCCGGGGAGGTCGAGCCTTTGCCGACGGAGGAAGCGCGACCGAAGCACGCCTACGCGGCAGCGCACGCATCCTGGTGGCGGGCATCGGGAATATTTTTCTGGGGGACGACGGATTTGGGGTCGAAGTGGTGAAGCGGTTGTCGACTCATGAATTTCCCGCGCGGCGTGAAAGTCGTCGACTTCGGCATTCGGGGCTTCGATCTCGCGTATGCGCTGCAGGATGGATACGAAACGACCATCCTTGTCGATGCGTATCCGCATGGGCAGACGCCGGGCACGGTTTCCCTGGTTGAGCCTGACTTGAGCAAGCTGAGATGAGCCGCCGCAGATGCGTTGTGGAGACGCACGGAATGAATCCGCTGAACGTTCTGCGAATGGCGTCGGCGATGAACGGCGGCCTGAAAAAGATCTTGCTGGTTGGTTGCGAGCCCGCTACGATTTCGGCGGCGAAGAAGGGCACATGGGATTGAGCGCGCCCGTCGAAGGCGGCGGTGGACGAAGCGGTAAGAATGGTGGTTCGGTCGTCGACAAGATTCTGCAGAACGGAGCAGTAAGAAATCAGAGAGGTCATTTCGAAAGGAGACTATCGTGGCGGAAAACAATAACCACTCCGATTCTGGGACTGACAAGGACACGCTGTTCATGCTCGGTGGCGTGGCCTGCATTGTGTTTGGCGCTGGGCTGATTCTTTCCAATCCGATCGTTCGGCGCTACCTGGGACAGATGGGCGTCGGCAGCCTGGTACAGGGCGCGTTGCCCGATCTGGACCGCTATATAAAATTGCGGTCCATGTAAAGGTGGCGTCACGCAAGGTAGGTGGGCCCCAATTTTCAGGGCGAGAAAGGGGGCTTTCACCGTCGATATTGAGGATTGCTTTGACGGTGTGACCGACCTATGGCACCGCAGAATGAAGTGGTTCGGTATGCAATCGATCCGAAGGCGAGTCAGTTTACAGTGCAAGCATTTGCCAGCGGATTAATCTCGGCAGTGGCTCACAGTCCGAAGATCGCGATTCGGGGATACACGGCAGACGTGAGTTTTGTTCCGGGAACGTTGGCCGACGCGAAACTGAAAGTTGTGATTAACGACGTTCGACGCTCGAAGTTCTGGATGAACTGAGAGAGGCCGACCGGCGGGAACTCCATCGAGTCATGAATGACGAAGTGCTGGAAACCAAGAAGTTCCCGGAAGTGGTGTTTGAAAGTTCCAGCATCAGTGGAGACCGGCTTAAAGATAATTTGAACCGAGTGAATGTGGAGGGACGGCTGGTTGCTGCACGGAGTAACCAACGGCCAATCGTTCTTTTCGCAAGTGGCTTTCGGGGTTGATTCGTTTCGCGCCTATGGCGAGTTTTCGTTGCTGCAAAGCGATTATGGGATCCGGGTTGCCTCGATCGCCGGAGGAACGTTGAAACTGCAGGATGAGCTGAAGTTTTCGTTTTATGTGGTGGGTCGTAAGCAAGGTTGAGCATGGCAAATTGCAGATGGGCCGATTCCTGGGGACGAGGGAGAGCGCTACTGTGCATGCGACCGGGCCCTGCTGGAGGATGCCACCGTTCACTACCTAATCGACGCGAAGCAGAGCACGTTTGTCGGCGCAAGCATTTGCTACCGGACTGCTCTCCTCCTTTGGACACGATCCGCGGATTGCGATCCGGAGTTTTGGGGGCGAGCTGAGTTTCACCCTGGCTGGCTTGACGATCGAAGACGCCAGGCTGAATCTCAGCATTCATGCGGACTCACTGGAGGTGACCGACGATGTCAGCGAGAAGGATCGGCAGGAGATCCATCGCAAGATGTGCGAGGAAGTACTGGAGACCGATCGCTTCCCGGAAATTGTGTACGAGTGTTCGAGAGGCCTCGGCCAGCGGCAGCGGAGATCGATATTGGGTAGCGTTGAATGGAGAGTTAACGCTGCACGGAGTGACCAGGCCTCTGCCGGTTTCGGCGAGAGCGGTGATCAACGGCAATTCCGTACGGGCTTCGGGCGAGTTCTCGGTGAGGCAAAGCGACTACGAGATTACTCTGGTTTCAGCCGCCGCAGGGGCCATCAGGGTCAAGGATGAAGTGAAGCTTACGTTCGACATCGTGGCCCGCAAACAAGGATAGTCGGGCCTCTTCGGCTTCTTGGTATTTTCGAGCAGATTCATTCGTCCGCGATTTCTTCCTACGCACTCTCTGTATTCCTCGATGTTTTGCTCGGGGATGCCCCTCAACTCTGGCGTTGCTCTTCGGTGTTATCTTGGTGGTGAATCCGCAAGCGTGAGCCGCGACGCACCTCATGGACATTCTGAACAATCTCTTTGAGCAGCACTTCCACTCGCCCGTCGAGCAGGTGCAGCCGTTGCAGGGGCAACTCGGCGGTTCGGGGCGCAAAATCATCCGGCTTACAGGCGAGAAGATCAGCGCCATCGGCATTCTCTACGATGTGCGCGAAGAGAACGCCGCGTTCCTCGAGTTCTCCCGGCATTTTCGCAAGCATGGCCTGCCCGTGCCGGAGATCTATGCCGAAGATCTGGATCACGGTGCGTATCTCGAAGAGGATTTGGGCGACACGTCGCTCTTTGAATTTCTTTCCAAGCATCGCGACCGGCGAACAGATTGCGGCTCCGGTGGTCGAAGCCTATCGGAAAGTAATCGCCACGCTGCCGCGATTTCAGGTGGAGGCCGGGCGCGACCTGAATTACAAGGTGTGCTATCCGCGCGACAGTTTCGACCGGCAGTCGATCGCGTGGGATCTGAATTATTTCAAATACTACTTTCTGCGGCTGGCGGGGATTCCTTTCAGCGAACAGGCGCTGGAAGACGATTTCAGCCGGCTGACGAAGTTTCTGTTGAGCGCGGGGCGCGACTACTTTCTTTATCGCGATTTTCAGTCGCGAAACATCATGCTGCGCGACGGACAGCCCTATTTCCTCGACTATCAGGGCGGGCGCAAAGGCGCGCTGCAGTATGACGTTGCTTCGCTTCTGTACGACGCCAAGGCCGATCTGCCGCCGGATTTGCGCCAGCAGTTGCTCGATCATTATCTCGACACGCTGGCGCGGCTTCATCGATCTGAAGCGTGACGCGTTCATGCAGCACTACTACGCGTTACGTGTACATCCGCATCATGCAGGCGCTGGGGGCTTACGGATTTCGCGGATTTTATGAACGCAAGGTGCATTTCCTGCAGAGCGTGCCGTATGCGCTGAAGAACCTGCGCTGGCTGCTGCACAACGTCACGCTGCCGATCGCGTCTGCCGACGCTGATGGATGCCTTCCACAGCATGCTGGCGTCGGAGAAATTGCAGGGGCTGGCGTCAGATGCGGACAATCTGGTGGTGCGGATTTTCAGTTTCTCCTTTCATCGCGGGCTGCCGAAAGATGAGAGCGGGAATGGCGGCGGATTTATTTTTGATGGACGCAGCCTGCCGAATCCCGGGCGCGAAGAGCGCTTCAAGACGCTTACGGGCAGGGATGCGCCGGTGATCGACTACCTCAATCAACAGGAGAGCGTGCATCAGTTTCTGGCCAGCGTGATGTCGCTGGTGGATGCCAGCGTGACCAACTATCAGCAGCGTGGGTTCAAGAATCTGATGGTTTCGTTTGGATGCACCGGCGGGCAGCATCGCTCCGTGTATCTTGGCGGAGCAAGTGGCGAAGCGCCTGCGCGGAAGGAGCGGAGTCGAGGTTGTCCTGCAGCATCGCGAGTTGGAGAGGATGGCGGCAGAAAACTGCCGCGGCGGAGAAAGCTGCGCAATGAAGGCGATGATTCTGGCCGCGGGCCTGGGTACGCGTCTGCGTCCGCTCACCGACGATCGGCCGAAAGCCCTGGTGGAAGTGGCCGGACACACGCTGCTGGAGATCACGCTTCGGCGCCTGCAGCAGTTTGGCATTCGCGAAGTGATCGTCAACGTGCATCACTTTGCCGACATGGTGGTGGATTATCTGAAGAAGAACGACAACTTCGGAATGCGGATCGAAATTTCGCGCGAAGACGTGTTGCTCGACACCGGCGGCGGGTTGAAGAAGGCGGCTTGGTTCTTCCTCGAGAATGCAAGATCTGGGCATTCGGGTGGAAGGAAGCCTCCTTTATCGTGCACAATGTCGATGTGCTCAGCACGATCGATCTAGCGCGGCATGGTGCAGTTTCACTACGAGATCAGGCGCTGGCCACGCTGGCTGTTCAGGATCGCGAAACATCCCGACACCTGCTTTTCGACGAGCACCGTCAACTTTGCGGTCGGCGTATAGGTCACGAGCCAGCCAGAGATCGTTCGAGCGTCTGAACCATCGCACGAGTGGGCATTCTCTGGCGTTCACGTTATTTCCCCGCGCTTTCTTCAGATGATTACGGAGGAGGGTGTCTTCTCCATCATCGACTTGTATCTGCGCATCGCTGGCAGAGGGTGCAGGGATCTTCGCGTTTCGCGCGGACGAATATTACTGGCGGGATCTGGGCAAGCCCGAGAACGTGGCTGCAGCCGCGGACGATGTGAAGCGTCAGGTCCTTCAGCTCTGAGCGTTGTCGCCGAAGTGATGAGCCGGCGCGGACTTTCCACTTGCGGCAACTCTCTGGCTTCGATACCATCTGTGCACCTGTTTATGAATAACCTCTGTTTACACCGAATTCGTGTCGTAATGTTGGGGGTAGGAGTTTTTATACCCTCTCCGGTGTGGAGGGAACCAGCGAGCTGAGAAACACGAAATCTTGAAGGCTCCCGAATCCCGCCCCGCCAGAAACGCTGGCTCGGTGGGTTTTGCTTTTTTAGGAGCGCAGGAAGGTCGGAATGGACAAGACACCAGGAAAGAACATGACCGGGGCCAGCATTCTCTGGGAATGCCTGGAGCGCGAGGGCGTGAAGGTCGTCTTCGGATATCCCGGCGGGGCCATTCTGCCTGCCTACGACGCGCTGAAGGGCAGCAAGATCCATCACATGCTGGTGCGCCACGAGCAGGGCGCGACCCACATGGCCGACGGATACGCGCGCGCCAGTGGGCAGGTCGGAGTTGCCGTCGCGACTTCTGGCCCGGGCGCCACCAACATGGTCACCGGAATCGCCACGGCCATGCTCGATTCGTCGCCGATCGTCTGCATCACGGGGCAAGTCGGCAGCAAGCTGATCGGCTCCGACGCTTTTCAGGAAACCGATATCACGGGCGTCACGCTTCCGATCACCAAGCACAACTATCTGGTGACGCATGCCAGCGAAGTGGCGCGAACGATTCGCGAAGCGTTTTATGTCGCGCGCTCTGGGCGGCCTGGCCCGGTGCTGGTCGACATCACGAAAGACGCGCAGCAGACGACTTGCGAGTTCGATTGGGAAGCGGCCAAGCCGCAACTGCCGGGATATCGTCCGGATCTGTCGCCGGAGCCGAAGGAATATGAGCAGGCGCTGGAATTGATTCACAACTCCAAGCGGCCGGTGATTCTTGCGGGGCACGGCATCATCATTTCCGGAGCGATGGAGGAAGTGCGCGAATTCGCCGAGCGCGCGGGCATTCCGGTGGCGCTTACGTTGCTGGGCATGGGCGCGTTTCCCGCGTCGCATCCGCTGAATCTCGGCATGATGGGCATGCACGGCGAGGCTTGGGTGAATCACACGATTCAGGAAGCCGATCTGCTGCTGGCGTTCGGCATGCGCTTCGACGATCGCGTGACCGGCAACCTGAAGACCTACGCGTCCAACGCCAAGAAGATTCACATCGAGATCGATCCTGCGGAGATCAACAAGAACGTCAAAGTGGATGTTCCGCTGGTCGGCGACCTGCGCGAAGTGCTGCATGAGTTGTTGCCGAAGATCGAATCGATCGACCGCAGCGAGTGGCTCGACTCCATCGACAAGCTGAAAGGCGATGCCGCGGTGCGCGACATTCAGAACCTGCCGGACAGCGGGCATCTTTATGCGGCGCACGTGATCAACGATCTTTGGCGCGAGACTCGCGACGGCGACACCGTGGTGGTGACCGACGTGGGCCAGCACCAGATGTGGGAGGCGCAATACTACAAGCATGAGAAGGCGCGCAGCCTGATCACTTCCGGAGGCCTGGGCACGATGGGCTTCGCCTTGCCGGCGGCGATCGGCGCGAAAGTCGCGCGACCGGAAGCGGAAGTATGGGTGGTGGTGGGCGATGGCGGCTTCCAGATGACGATGTGCGAGCTTGCGACCATCGTGCAGGAGAATCTGAAGGTCAACATCGCCATCATCAACAACGGATTTCTGGGCATGGTGCGGCAGTGGCAGGAATTTTTCTACGAGCGCAACTATGCAGCGACGCCGCTGCTGAATCCGGATTTCGCCAAACTGGGCGAGGCTTACGGCATTCGCAGCATGACGGTCACCGAGCGCTCGCAGGTGGTGCCCGCGGTGCGGGCGGCGCGAGAGCACGATGGGCCCGTGCTGATCAATTTCCGGGTGGAACAGGAAGACACGGTTTATCCCATGGTGGCGGCGGGAGCGTCGTTGCACGAGATGATCCGGCGGCCCAGTAAGATTGTCGAGACCGCGGCGGATGAATAGAGGCGAATCGAATCGAGAAAACATGCTGAATACATACGTGGTGTACGTGGAAAACAAACCGGGCGTGCTGACGCGCGTGGCCTCGCTGTTTCGCCGCCGCGCTTTCAATATTGATTCGCTGACAGTGGGCCGCACGGAAAAGCCCGAGGTCTCGCGCATGACGATCACGGTCGATGCCGACCACGACCAGGCCCGCCGCATCGAGGCCAATCTCTACAAGCTGGTCAACGTGCTGCTGGTGGAGAACATCACCAATGAGCCTGCCATCGTCCGCGACCTGGCCATGATCAAAGTCGCGGCCACGCATGAGGCGCGCTCGCACGTGCTGGAACTGGCCAGTGTGTTCCGGGCGCGTGTCGTGGATGTTGCGCCAGATTCGCTGACCATTGAAATCACGGGCGCCGAAGACAAGATCGACGGCCTGCTCGAAGTGCTGCGTCCTTATGGCGTGCTGGAGATGGTGCGGACCGGGATCGTCGCTATGCGGCGCGGAAAATCCTCGGCCACTGCGTCTACGACAAATGCCGACCAGAATGTCGCCGAAGAGGATGTTTCGCACTCGGTCTGACCCTTCGGATCACCTCAATTCGCGGGTCGCGTTGCCATCCAGGCCCAGGCCGGCTGCCGGAGCGAAGTGCAACCGGATGTTAGATTTAGGAGTATCCTTTTTTGTCGCCAGCCGCAGGCATACCCGTTTTGTAACGTCGCAAGTTACCGAAGTTTGTCAGAAAACCCCTAAATTGTTGTTTCTAAACATGTTAACTGATATTCGTAGAGTGGCTAAGGCATCTGTCCGGCCGCAGTGTGTTTACTCAAATGACTGGCACAACCAGCGTCGCCATCGGTCTGCCTGCGCACTCGCGCTCGTGGAGAGGATTGTCTGCTATCCGCCAAGCTGTTCGTCAGCTTGACGGTGCTAGCGGGTCTGGCCACGTTGGTTTACGCCGGAGTTCACCAGAGCAGCAAGAACATCGCCGAGTTTATTTGTTATTTAGGCATCGCCATTCTGGCGTCGCGGCTGAAGGTGAACCTGCCGGGCATCACCGGCACGCTGTCGGTGAATTTTCTGTTCATCCTGATCGGCGTCCTGGAACTCAGCTTCACCGAAACCGTGATTCTGGGTGCGATCTCCATGATCGCGCAATGCCTGTATCCGGAGCGACCTAAGGCGATACAACTGACGTTCAATGTGTGCGCGGGCGCGGTATCGACGGCGCTTGCCTATGAGGTTTACCACCAACCCCTGGCGAATACCCTGGTGGGCAGCCGCCCCATTCTGCTGGGATTGGCAGCCACGGTCTATTTCATTGCCAACGCGGGTTCGATCGCAACCGTCATTTCTCTAACCGAACGCCGTCCTCTCATACGAATTCTGGTGGACTGCTACTTCTGGTCGTTCCCTTACTACCTGGTGGGCGCGGGGATGGCGGGGGCCGTTGCATGGCTCAATCAGAAGTTCAACTGGGAAACGTCGCTGCTCCTGCTGCCGGCTGTTTACCTGATCTACCGCTCGTATCGCCTCTATTTGGGCAAACTGGAAGACGAGAAACGCCACGTTGAGGAAATGGCCAATCTGCATTTGCGAACCATCGAAGCGCTGGCGCTGGCGATTGAAGCCAAGGACCACACGACCCACGAGCATCTGCAGCGCGTCCGTGTCTATGCCATCGAAGTGGCAAAGGAACTGGGCGTGACGGGCCCGGAACTCGAAGCTCTGCATGCGGCATCGCTCTTGCACGACATTGGCAAGCTTGCGGTACCAGAACATATCATTTCGAAGCCCGGGCGCCTTACTCCCGAAGAATTCGAGAAGATGAAGATTCACACTCTGGTCGGCGCCGAAATTCTGGAACGCGTGCGCTTTCCGTATCCGGTTGTGCCCATCGTGCGTGCCCATCACGAAAAGTGGGATGGCTCTGGCTATCCACTGGGATTGAAAGGCGCCGAAATTCCCATCGGAGCGCGCATCCTGTCAGCCGTCGATTATCTCGACGCGCTTGCGTCCGACCGTCAATACCGGCGGGCGTTGCCCATGCGAGAGGTAATGCAGAAGCTAGGCGTCGAATCGGGCAAATCGTTTGATCCGAAGGTCGTTGACATTTTGCAGAAACGCTACCAATACCTGGAGCGACTGGCAGTGGCGAAGTCGGCGGAAGATCCGAACGGTCCGCTCTCCACGTCGATCAAGATCGAGCGTGGCCTGGAACCGGCTGCTGGCTTTGAAAATGCCACCGTGCAGGATTATGCGGGACGCGAAACTACATTCTTGTCGTCGATCGCTGCGGCCCGGCAGGAAGCGCAATCGCTTGTTCGAATTGAGCCAGGATCTGGGCGCTTCGCTCAGTCTGACCGAAACGCTCTCTGTGTTCTCAGTGAAGCTCAAGCCGATGGTGCCTTACGACGCCATCGCTATTTACATCAAGCGCGAGGACGAACTTGTCCCCGAATATGTGAACGGGGACAACTACCGGCTGTTTTCTTCCTTGCGCATCCCCGTCGGGCAGGGACTGTCCGGCTGGGTAGCACATAACCGCAAGCCGATCATCAACGGCAATCCGTCGGTGGAACCGGGATATCTAAACGATCCTTCGAAATTCAGCACCTTGCGCTCTGCCCTGGCGGTTCCGCTGGAGGGCGTCACTGGAGTGATCGGAGTTCTGGCGCTCTACCGCGCCGAACGCGACGCTTTCACCTCCGATCACTTGCGCATCCTGCTTGCGGTCAGCGGCAAGATGGCACTCTCCATCGAGAACGCGCTGAAATTTCAGCAGGCCGAGAATTCGGCAATTACCGACTACCTGACGGGTCTGCCCAACGCGCGCTCGCTATTCCTGCAACTTGAGCGGGAATTGGCGCGCTGCAAGCGCGATAATTCGACGCTGACGGTTATGGTGTCTGACATGGATGGCTTCAAACAGATCAATGACCGCTTCGGCCATCTAGAGGGCAATCGCGTGCTGCGTCTCTTCGCGCAGGCGCTTAAGGATAGCTGCCGCGAATACGACTACGTGGCGCGCATGGGCGGAGACGAATTCGTGGTCATCGCTCCTGGGCTGACAGCCGATGCGGCTGGCAAGAAGGCCGAGCAAATGCGGGCCCTGGCCAGGCAGGCTGGAAACGAAGTGTGCGGCGAAGATCTTCTGTCACTCAGTGTGGGGCGCGCGCTGTATCCGGAGGACGGCAACGACGCAGAACAACTTCTAGCCGAAGCCGACCGCCGCATGTATCTGGAGAAACAGAAGCATCTTTCCTATAAGGACCGCCGCTCTCATCCGCGCATGAAGTGCCGGGTAACGATCGAACTGCAGACCGAGGAGGGAAAGACTCCGCTGTTCGCCAACGTGACCGACGTGAGCCTGGGGGGATGCTTTGTGGAAACCAGCACCATCCTTGCGCCCGGCAGCAAGATCAAGCTCGGCTTCTCGATGGACGATGGCAGCTTGTCGGCGGAAGGCGTCGTGGCCAGACTTGATCCCGGCTCCGGCATCGCTGTTCAGTTCCGCGAAGTGAACCGGGAAGGCCGGGAGCGCATGTTCAAGATTCTCGAGTTCGTGCAGAAGACAACCACGTTCTACAACAACCGCTATCTCGATAGTCTGACCAAGAATTGATCGTTCCGGACGCGAAACCGAGGTCTGCAAAATTAATTTCGCGCGGCGCTGTGCAAGACAGTGGCACGAACAATCTCGACACCCATCTGATCGAGTGGCAGAATCTTATCCGCCAGACCTCCCTTAGCCACGAAACCGGGCATGCCCCAAACCACGCTGCTGGCCTCATCCTGCACGTAGATGCGCGCTCCCAGGGAGCGCAACGCTTCGCATCCCTTCAGCCCGTCTTGCCCCATGCCGGTGAGCACCACCGCAAGCACTCGGGCTCCGTAGACACGCGCGATCGAGCAAAAGAGGACATCGACCGACGGGCGGCAAAAATTCTCCTTCGGGCCTTGATGAGTCTTGAGGATAACGCCCCCATCTTCCTGGCTGGCCACCATATGAAAGTCTCCCGGAGCGATTACCACGCAACCGGGTGCGAGAGTTTGCCCGGAGACGCATTCCCGCACTGGCAGCTCCGACTTCGCGGAGAGGCGGGCTGCCAGCAGCGAGGTGAAGATGGGTGGCATATGCTGCGCGATCACGATGGGCACTGGAAAGTTTGCCGGCAAGAAAGGCAGAACTCGAGCCAGTGCGTCAGGACCACCGGTGGAGACTCCGATCGCGACTACCTGCACTGGCGATAGCAGTCGTACCCGCGGAGGAGCGCAGATGAGCGGAGTCGGCTGCTTCGGCTTTGCCATCGCTCCGTTGGTGCGTACTTCGGACAGACGGCAAAGAGCCCGGATCTTTGGGATGAGTTCTCGCGAGATGGCCGCAAGCGTAGCTGCCATATCGACATTGCTCGGTTTGGTAACGTAGTCGGTGGCGCCTAGAGACAGAGCTTCCAGCGTGACCGAAGCCCCGCGCTCGGTCAGGCTACTGAACATGATGATGGGAACGCGGCTGTCGATCTTTCGCAGCTCGCGAACGGTTTCCAGGCCATCCATCTCCGGCATTTCGAAATCGAGCAGTACGATGTCAGGTTTCAGGGCGGGGAATTTCGCCAGCGCGACGCGGCCATTCACCGCCGTGCCCGCAACTTCGAGATCCGGGTCTTGCGCGATGGCAAGCGACAATGCCTTGCGCACGACTACGGCATCGTCGACCAGCAGTACTCGCTTTTTACTGGTTTGCGGCAATCAGCCTGGCTCCTTATCACTCTGCCTCTGACATCATTGTCCAGCATGCGCGGCGATGCTCTTGATGGGGCCGGTCTTAGCCATGGGAGTGCCGACGCCAGCAGTCTCGTCCAGTGCGAACTGACCGACGAGGCTATGCAGTTGCGCCGCCATCTCCGCCAGATCGTTGGCCGCTTTCTGCGATTCCTGCGCGCTTGAGGATGTGCCCCGCGCCGCTTCCGCTACCCCCTCGATGTTCTGCGTGATCTCCCCTGAGCCCTTGGCCGCGTCCGCCACGTTGCGCGTCATCTCGTTCGTCGTCGCACTCTGTTCTTCCACCGCGGTAGCGATCGTCCCCGAGATATCGTTGATCTGGCTGATCACTCCTGTAATCGTGCCAATCGCTTCCACCGCACCCTGCGCGTCGGTCTGGATCGCCGTGATTTTGCGGCTGATGTCTTCGGTGGCCTTGGCTGTCTGCTTGGCCAGTTCCTTGACTTCGTTGGCCACTACGGCAAAGCCTTTGCCAGCTTCTCCGGCACGTGCAGCTTCGATCGTGGCATTGAGAGCCAACAGGTTGGTCTGCTGCGCGATGGAGGTGATGACCTTGATGACTTCGCCGATCTCGGCGCTGGAGGCACCCAGTTTAGCAACGTTGGCGTTGGCCGCCTGGGCGGTCTGGACGGCGTTGGACGCGACCGTCGCCGCCTCGTGAGCGTTGGTTGCGATGGACTGGATGGTCGATGTCATCTCGTCCGCACCAGTGGAAACACTTTGAAGATTCTGGCTCACCTGCTGGGTCGCCTGGGTGACGACGCTGGCCTGGGCAGAGGTCTCCTCGGAGTTGGCCGAGATCTGCTGGCTGGTCGCCGACAGTTCCTCGCTCGCGCTGGCCACGTGTCCTGCAGTGTCGGCAATCGCCAACACTACTTCATGCAGATTATTCTTCATCATGTTCATCGCGAGCATGGCCTCGCCCACTTCGTCCACCGCATTGACCTCCAGGTCCTCCGCGGTCAGGTTCTTGCGGGCGATGGTGGCGGCAAATTCGGCGCATTGCTTCACCGGACGGATCACCAATGGACGCAACACGAAATACATCACTGCAATCGCCGTCAAAACGGTAAGGAAGCTGATCAAGAATGTGGCCATCATGTTCGAGCGGGACTGCTGCACCAATGTGTCGGTGGGGGCCTCGAGGACGAATGCGGCGCGCATATCGCCGACTTTCATCCCTTCTTTGGAATAACCGAAGGGATCCTTTTCTCCCACCGGATCTCCATGGCATTGCAGACAGTCCTGGGCGATACGGACGGGCTGGGCATAGCGCATCACTTCGCGGTCATCGGCCGTCAGACGCTCCGCAAACTCCTGCAAGGAAGGATCTTTTTCGAATGCTTCCAGCGCCCGTCTTTCAAACTCGGTTGCCTGATTCCTGGGATTGCGCGGGTGCAGGGATGGCGTCCGGAACTTCAGGCCCTCATGGCTCGCATATTGTTCCGCCGTGCGCATGGCCACGACCACCGGCACCTGCTCCAGATGTTTGAAGTTGTGGTCTGGAACCATGATGTCGATATTGCCGGCAAACCAGTTGCGCGTCGCCGAGGCCATGCCCGTGATCTGGCGCAACTTGTCGCGGAAGGCTTCGTCCGCCTGCTGGTTGATCCGGGCTTGCAGGATCCAAAAGCTGATTCCCGACGTAATCACAAGAACGAGCGTGATGGCGCCGATAAGTTTTGCCGACAACTTCAAGTTTCTGAACATGGTGTCCGCCTTTTGCCCTGGCTCGATCCGCTCACCGTCCGACTGCTGCGCCCATGCTCTTGACCCGCTCCTGCGCGGGCATGACGCCGCTTCGCGTTGCCGTGCCATCGATCTTGAACTGTCCCACCAGTTCCCGCAGTTGTTCCGCCATCGCCGCGAGTTCGTTGGCCGCTTTCTGCGATTCCTGCGCGCTTGAAGATGTGCCCCGCGCCGCTTCCGCTACCCCCTCGATGTTCTGCGTGATCTCCCCTGAGCCCTTGGCGGCATCCGCCACGTTGCGCGTCATCTCGTTCGTCGTCGCACTCTGTTCTTCCACCGCGGTAGCGATCGTCCCCGAGATATCGTTGATCTGGTTGATCACTCCGGTGATCGTGCCAATCGCTTCCACCGCACCCTGCGTGTCGGTCTGGATCGCAGTAATTTTTCGGCTGATGTCTTCGGTGGCCTTGGCTGTCTGCTTGGCCAGTTCCTTGACCTCGTTGGCGACCACGGCAAAGCCTTTGCCGGCTTCCCCGGCGCGGGCCGCTTCGATGGTGGCATTGAGAGCCAACAGGTTAGTCTGCTGCGCGATGGAGGTGATGACCTTGATGACTTCACCGATCTCGGCACTGGACGCGCCGAGTTTGCCAACGTTGACGTTGGCTGCCTGGGCGGTCTGCACGGCGTTGGACGCGACTGTGGCCGCCTCGTGGGCGTTGGTCGCGATCGACTGGATCGTGGCCGTCATCTCCTCGGCTCCGGTGGAAACACTTTGCAGGTTCTGGCTGACCTGCTGGGAGGCCTGCGAGACCGTGCCAGCCTGGGCGGAAGTCTCTTCCGAGTTGGCGGAGATCTGCTGGCTGGTCGCCGACAGTTCCTCGCTGGCGCTGGCCACATGCTGGGCATTTTCGATGATGGCGAGAATCATCGTTTTCAAACTGTCGTTCACCTTGTTGATGGCTTGCGTCAGATCGCCAAGTTCGTCCTCGCTTGAACCCTCATTTCCTCGCCTGTCAGGTCTCCGGCCGCGATGGCTTCCGCCTGCGCCAAGACGAATTGAGTTGCGCGCGAGATGCTGCGGCTCAGGAAAATTGCGACCAGACTCCTACGACAATGGCCGCGAATGTTGCCACCAGCATGCGTCACCGTCACCGACCGGGTCTCCGCAACCATATGCTCGGTTTCCTGCTCCAGAATTTGTCGTTGGACTCTACCACCTCGCCGACGGATTTCTTGAGCGCCTCGGTGCCGGAGTCGCCTTGTCGGCGAATTCGTTTCCCGCTTCGATCACGGCGTTATGTCCACTCCTTGGCCTTCATGATGGCCGTCTCCTGAGCCTCGCGAAGAACGACGAGTTGCCGCTTTGCCTCGGCAAAACGATCCCGATTGGCCTGCAACTTCCAATATGCCGACAGATCGTCTAGTTTGCCAACGTCCTTACCGATTTCATCCCAATTCGAATCGAAGACTTTCTTCGCTGCCTCCCGCCGGACCGGCTCGTCCCCTGACAGAATGATCTGTCGACCTTTGCTCTGCGACTGATTCAGGTCCCTCTGCAGCTCCTTCAAAGCGGAGATCGTGGGAACGCGCATTGACAGCACGAGTCCTGGCCTGGCTTCACATCGTTCGCTTTGAAATAGGTGAGAACCGCGCTGACGATCATGAGGGCAAGGACAGCCGCAAAGCCCATGGCCTATTTTTTTCCCAAGTGTGAATCTCATCATTTCTCCTCAGTGATCCAGAGATTCGAAACCAAGCTCTTAACCTGCCCTATCGCGATCGCGCAAGCCTCAGCAATCGACTGCCTCGGCAGAGGCATCCTGCACATGGCACGCTCTCTCGGTGTCCAGCACGTGCAGCAGCCGGCCATCCAGTTTGTACACTCCAAGAATCATGGCGCGCACCGAGCCATGGAGGGTCTCCGGAGGCGCTTCGAACGTCGACTCCTCCACCTCGATCACGTCGCCAATCTCATCCGACCAGCAGGCTGACGGCGCCGTCGGGCGTCCGCACGACCACGTTCATCGGCAATTCGCCCGGGGCCGATCCTCGAATGCACAGCCGCCGCCGCAGATCGATCGCCAGCACAATCTGCCCGCGCAGATTGATCAGTCCCTCGACCGCTGCCGGCGCCAGCGGAACCGGCGTCATGGGCTGATAGCGGATCACTTCCTGCACCTGCGGAACCGGCACGCCGAATAAATAGCCGTCCAGAAGAAATGTGCAGAATTGTTGCGATGCCATCGAGTCGCTCCTATCCTCTGCCACGCGTTCTCCTTCCGGCTTCGGGCCCAGCCGCGTCCAGCAAGCCCGGGCACAGCCGCCCGCATCAGGGCGGGCATATCCAGCAGGTCGGTGACGTGGCGCTGGGTCACGAACGAACCCAGATTCCCAGACGCGGAGCCAGCGGTTCGACCGCGGCGCGCTCCTCCACGATGTCGACGATGCGGTCCACGATCAGGCCCACCGTGCGGTTCGCCCTCGGAATAGACCACCACCTGGATCGAGCCGGCATTGGCCAACATCTCCGCATCGCTGGTGGCGGGAATGATTTGCGACAGCCGCACCAGCGGAATGATCTGCCCGCGATACTGCATGACTTCCTGACGAGCCGGCGCGCTCGACCACGGTTCGGGGAAATTCCTCGAGGCGCGCAACCATCGACAAGGGAATCGCCACCCGGCCCTCCAACCCGTTCTCGGCGAGCAGCAGTGTGTGTTCGTCGCGGACTCCTTCGGCGCCAGCCTCGTTGAGAGTCTTTCGTCGCGGAGCCGACTCGTGCGCTTCCGCGATCACTTTGCGCTCTTTGCGCCAGCCCCGGCACATCCAGAATCAGCGCCACCCGGCCGTCGCCCATGATGGTGGCGCCCGAGAAGGCGCTGATCCCTTTCAGTTGCTTGCCCAGCGGCTTCACCACAATTTCCTCGGTATCGGTGATCTCGTCCACGATCAGCCCGAACTGGCTGTCTTCCGCCTGCAGCACCACAATGTTGATCGCGGCCGCGCCGAGTTGTGGTTTCGTTGCCGGCCGCGGCTTGCAATCCGAGTTCCCGATCCAGGTACACCAGCGGCAGCAAGCGTCCGCGCAAGCGATACACCGGAGCGCCATGCACCAGTTCAATTCCTTTGCCGCTCTCCTCGGCGTCCAAGCGCACCAGTTCCGACAGGCTGACTTGGGGAATCGCAAAGCGTTCGCCCGCCGCAAGTGACGATCAGCGCCGGAATGATGGCCAGCGTCAGCGGAATCTTCACGCGCACGGTGGTGCCCCGTCCCGGTGTCGATTGAATGTCGACCGTGCCGCCGATTTTTTCCACGTTGGTTTTCACCACGTCCATGCCAACGCCGCGCCCGGATACGTTGGTGATTTTTTCGGCGGTGGAAAATCCGGGCAGAAAAATCAGATTGAAGACATCGCGGTCCGGCATGCGCGCCGCCTGCTGGGCCGGGATGAGGCCGCGCTCAATCGCCTTCTGCCGGATGCGGTCGCACATTCAGTCCCGCGCCATCGTCGCGAGATTTCGATGTTGACCTGCCCGCCTTCGTGGAAAGCCCGCAAGGTCAGTATCCCCGGTGGGATCCTTGCCCGCGCGTTGGCGGGTTTCGGGCCCTTCAATGCCGTGATCCATGGAGTTGCGGACCAGATGCGTGAGCGGATCTTTGATGGCTTCGATGATCGTCCGGTCGAGTTCGGTGTCCTGGCCTTCCATCACCAGCCGGACTTCCTTGCCGCAGCTGTGCGCCAGGTCGCGCACCGTGCGGGGAAATTTGTTCCAGATGTTGCCGATGGGCTGCATGCGGGTCTTCATGACTTCTTCCTGCAGTTCGGTGGCGATCAGATTCATGCGCTGCGAAACCGCCTGAAATCCGGCGTCCTGGGTGCTGTTGGAAAACTGCAGCAACTGGTTGCGCGCCAGCACCAGTTCGCCCACCAGATTCATCAGGCGGTCGAGCAGAGTGACGCCCACGCGGATGGTTTCCATGGCCGCCTGCGGATTGCGAGACTCGACGGTCTGCTCGGCTGCGAGCGCATCGTCGGAGCGGGCCGCGACCTCTGTCGCAGAATCTCGCCGCTCGTGTGACGGCTCTTTTCCTGTATCTCCAACGCCGCGAGCGAGGTCTCCGGGACGGACCAGTCCTGCTCCAGTCTCCGCCAGCTTCGCGGGTCCGGCGGCGGGCTGCACTCGTCGAGAATTCGTCGCCGGGCGCAGATCGAGCGGAACTCTGCCTGGACGCGGTGCTTCGGCAGCTGGTCCGGCAACAGGAGCGCTTGGGGGCAGCGTCGCGCGGCAGGTGCCTGTCTCCCTGCAGACTGCGCCAGCAGTTCGATGAGGGAAGCTAATCTTCCTCGCCATCCTGACCCGACGCCTGAATCGCCGCCAGCATCCGGCGAACCGCGTCCACCATGGCGAGCAGATCCGCTGGTGATTTCGGCGCTCAGGTTCAGCTTGCCGTCACGCAACCGCGACAGCAGGCTCTCGCCCGCGTGCGCCAGCTTTTCCAGACGCGCAAAACCCAGAAATCCGCAGCTTCCCTTGATGGTATGGATCGTCCGGAAAACACTGGCCAGAAGTTCTTTCGAGGAAGGTTCGCTCTCCAGCTTCACCAGTTCCTGGTCGAGTCGGTCCAGGTTCTCGTTGCTTTCGATAAGAAAATCCTTAACGATTTCGTCCATAGGCTGATCCGCCACACGAACTCCGCGCTTCGCAGTGCAAGTCCGCAGCCCCTCGCCGAGTCACGTGGCGCACGGACAGACGTACGCGGCCCGCGCCTCTCTGTCTCTACGCAAGATCGGCATTTGCGGAGACGACTTAAGTCCGGCCATCACCGTAGAGGTCGGATCTCCGAGTGCCCCTCGGAGCGATCGGAGGATCCGGCAAACGCTTGAAGCGTGCCCTCCGCGCCCGTACACTGGAATATGCACGTGCACGCTCATGGCGCGGGCGGTCCCACGCGGGTTCTGAAGATTTCGCTCGCCGTGACCCTGGCGCTACATCGTGCTGCTGGTCGTGGCCGGCATCCGCGCCCATTCCCTGGCGTTGCTTTCCGAAGCCGGACACAATCTTTCCGACTTTCTGGCCCTGCTGCTGTCGCTGGTCGCGGTCTATTTCCAGGGGCGCCCGGCCAGTTCCACCAAGACTTACGGCTACCATCGCGCCGGAGTGCTGGCAGCGCTGGTCAACGCCACTTCGCTGGTCGCGGTTTCCTTCTTCATCTTCTATGAAGCGTTCCGCCGCCTGCAGCATCCCGAGCACGTGCAGGCCAGCGTGATGATGTGGGTTGCCGCTGCCGGCGTCGTGATGAATGGCGTGATCACGCTGCTGCTCTATCGCTCCAGCCGGGGTTCGGGCGAGCGACGTCAATATCCGCAGCGCGCTGCTGCACGAAGTCGGAGACACGCTTTCGACCGCGGCCGTGATCGCCGGCGGCTGGGCGATTCTGGTCACGGGAAATTACTGGATTGATTCCGCGCTCTCGTTCGGCATCGGCGCGCTGATCCTGTGGTCTGGCTTCGGAATCGTGCGCGAGACCCTGAACATTCTGCTGGAAGGCACGCCGCGCGGCATGAAACTGGAGAAGATTGAATCCGCCATCCGTTCGGTCGGCGGAGTCAACGACGTGCACGATCTACACGTCTGGAGCATCGGCTCAGAAACTCACGCGCTCTCCTGCCACATTTCGATTGCCGACATTCCCCCCTCGGTCAGCGAACGCATCCTGCGCGACGTGAAAGAGCGCCTGCTGCACGACTTCCGCATCGTCCACACCACGATCCAGTTCGAGCACGTGGTGTGCGAAGTGGCGCATGGCTGCGTGATTCCCGTCGAGCGAGAGCGAAGAACATCATCATCACCACAGCCACTGAAATCGTTCAATCTCCGTCGAGCACTTCCCAGGCCGGACTGTTTCAGGTAGGATATCGCAACTCGTACGACCGTTCGGTTGGAAGCTGTCGCAGCGGAAGGCCGTACGATTCGACGCAAGACCCCGCTGAATCTATCCCCGGGCGTCCGGAGCATTGGACGCTGGGGAATTTTGAATTCAAAAACGGCCGGCCGAGGCCAAGGTGAAGATGACGATTCCAGACGACAAGTTCTTCCGCGCGGAGGTGACCAAGCGCGTCGATTTCGCTCCCGATCTTGTGGATGTTTCGCATCCGCAGCGGAGGCGAGTTCCATTTTGTTCCCGGACAATACGCGACGCTGGGAGTCGAGGCCAATGGCAAGCGCGTCGAGCGTCCGTATTCGATTGCGTCGTCGCCTGCGGAAGATGAAGTAGAGTTTTTCTTCGAACTGGTGCCGCGAAGGCGCGCTGACCCCGCTACTCTACAAACTGCAACCCGGCGACCAGTTGCTCATGCGCAAAGTCCCCAAGGGAAAATTTTCGCTCGACACGCAAAACGGGAAGACGAATCATCTGCTGATCTCGACCGTGACGGGCGTGGCGCCGTTTGTGAGCTATGTGCGCACGCTATCCAAAGATTGGAAAGAAGGCCGATTCGATGGCACCCACAAACTGTATCTGCTGAATGGCGCGAGCCGCCCGTGGGAATTCGGGTATCTCGACGAACTGAACCACTTCGACAAAGAATTGCCGTGGTTCAAATATGTGCCGACGGTCAGTCGGCCGTGGGATCACGCCGATTGGCCGGGAGAAATCGGGCGCGCCGACGACATTCTGCGGAAGTATGCCGATCATTGGGAACTGGAACCGAGCAACACCTTGGTCTACCTGTGCGGGCATCCCGACATGATCGAGCACAGTAAGGCGATTCTGAAGCGGCGCGGGTTCACCGATAAGGGAGCGGTTAAGGAAGAGGTTTACTGGATCCCGCCGCACAAGTAGACGGGCGCGTAACGACTGGCTGTAAGGGCCGTGCTCGCCATCGATTCCAAACAGCGATTCGGACACGGTGTACTGTAGAAGGACCAGGAAAATGGCAAAGGCAGTGCAGATAGCGCCGGCCACGTACCACGTGCCGAGGGCTCCGGGGCGAGGTCGAAGCACGAGTAAGTTCGCCAACGCTGGAGTGCCCAGGAAAAAGAATATTATGTGGGCGACATAGAAACCGGGCCCGAGAAGACCGCGACTCCGCACCGGACCCAGCGTGACTAATAAGATGAGTTCAGCGGCGAACAACACCATCACAATTCCGGAAACCAACCGTAGCCAGCGGCTCGGCCGTTCGAACTTGTATAAAACGCGGGCCAGAAACAGACAGTAGAGCATGCTGGCCACAAACGCGACCGGAACCGAGAGAACAATACCGAGCGGTTCCATGCAATACGCCTCGTCCGAACCTAACTTTCCGCAGGAGCGAAGAAGACCAGCACTGCCAGTTCCTCAGTGATGTCGTGGAAGCGGTGTTCAACTTCAGCGGCAACGAAGAGCACGCTTCCCGCGGAAATTTCCCGGTCTTCGTCCCCAGCCCGAAAGCGCCCTTTTCCGCGGACCACGTAATACATCTCATCCTCATGATGCGGGCGTTGCGGATCGGTAGCGCCGTCAGGCAGCACGTACAGTCCGGCGCTCATGGCCGGCACGCGCAGAAACTCGCGATACAATTTGCCGCTCTGCGCGCGCTGCTGGTCAATCTCGCCGACCTTCCCGAACCAGGCCTTCACGCGAGGATCCCTCCGAACAGAAGATCGGTGAACTGCGGAATCAGGTTGTTCGCCTGGAGTTCTCCTTCCGGCTTGTACCACTGGTAAATCCAGTTGATCATGCCGAGCAGGGCGAAGGCAGCGGCGCGCGGGCTCACCGTGCACTTTGTGGTCCGGGTGCGTTGCGCGCCTTTTTGGACGTCTGCGATCAGGCTTTCCACAAAGTGCACGTACTCTTTCTTACGGTGGTTGATGCGCTTGCGGAGCGCGGGCGGCAGAGGATGGTTTTCATGCAGCATGACCGTGATCTCGCGGTCGCGCGGGCTGAGCACGACTTCAATATGCAGGCGGATCAGTGCGCGCAGGCGTTCGACGGGATCAGGAATAGCACTCGCCGGGCCGATGACGCGCTCCTGGGTCAATTCCATGGCGTGATTCATGATCTCGAACAAGATCTCGTCCTTACTCTGGAAATGATGATAGAGGCCGCCCTTGCTGAGTTTGAGCGCGGCCGCGACGTCGTTCATCGAAGTCGCGTCGTATCCGCGCTGCTGGAACAGGCGGGCGGCGGTGCGCAGGATTTCCTGCCGGGAATCAACCAGAGTCTCGCGTGCCATCGCGTGCCATGGTAAACAGTTGCGGGCAGGATTGCCAATGTTCGGGCGCGATCGGCTGCTGCAAAACGTCCCTTTCTCCGGCTTACTCTTCGAACTGCTGTATCTCACCGAAGCGCTTCCAGCCTTCCTGATCGACTGGGCCCTCGGAATGGCTGCCCATGCGAAAGCGATGACCGTCCGGATCCTGCACATTCATTTCACGAATGCCCCAGGGCATATTTGTCGGCGGCTGGCGAATGATCGCGCCACTCTTTTTGTACTCCTCATGCAGTGCATCCACATCCTCCACGAAAATGCTGATCCACGTGCCGGCCTGACCCTGCCCGCCTTCAGAGAGAAAAATCTCGATCTTGCCTCGCGCTACGCAACCGAAGCCTGGAGGATCGCCCCAATCCCATTTCTTCTCGAAGCCTAGCTTGTTGAGGTAGTAGTCCATCGATGCGGCGAAATCCTTGACGTTCAAGATCGGGGTCAAGCATTCAAATTGGTTCATGAGTTCCTCCAGGCTGGAATGCGGCTTGGTTCTTTTGGCTCTTCGCTGCTGGCTCCGACAACGCGGAAGATGGATAGCTTATCAATAAGGATGGAAAACCGTCATTTGTGTTTCACAAAGGCTGGGTTTCGCTTCCCTGCCGAACCAGACTTCTCCCTTGACATCCAGCGGGCTGCACAGGTAGCATTTCTAGATACCGACCGACCGGTCGGTATTGCTGTCGGAACAGACTTTCCCCAACAAGCAAGGGCTTCTTTCCTCCCCTTGTGAACCGAGAGGAGCACGCTGGTGGTTACTATTTTTTATGAACGCGACGCGAAGCCTGAGGTACTGAAGGGTAAGACGATCGCCATCATTGGTTATGGCAGCCAGGGGCACGCCCAGGCGCAGAATCTTCGCGACAGCGGATTCAAAGTCATTATTGGGCTGGACCCGGCTCGAAAGAGCGCCCAGCAGGCTCGGGCCGATGGCATGGTCGTGGTAGCGCCCGACGAGGCTGCTAAGCGTGCGGACTGGATCCAGATACTGACCCCCGATGAGACGCAGGCCGAGACCTATGAGCAGTTCATCAAGCCATATCTTCACCCGGGAAAAGTTCTAGGCGTCTCGCACGGGTTCAGTATTCATTTCAAGACGATCGTTCCGCCGACCGACGTGGATGTGGTGATGATCGCCCCCAAGAGCCCGGGACACCTGGTGCGACGGGTCTATACCGAGGGCCGCGGCGTGCCGTCGCTGATCGCGATCCAGCAGAATGCCAGCGGTCACGCACACGAGCTTGCGCTGGCTTACGCGCATGGCATCGGCTCGACCCGCGCGGGCGTTCTGCAGACGACGTTCAAGGAAGAAACTGAGAGCGATTTGTTCGGTGAGCAAGCGGTGCTGTGTGGCGGGCTGACGTCGCTGATCAAGAAGGGATTCGAAACCCTGGTCGAAGCCGGCTACGCTCCCGAGATCGCCTACTTCGAGTGCCTGCATGAGGTAAAGCTGATCGTAGATCTGATCTACGAAGGTGGCCTGAGCCGTATGCGGTACTCGATCTCGAACACCGCCGAATATGGGGATCTGACGCGCGGCGAACAGGTGGTGGGAGATGCCACGCGCGCGGCGATGAAGAAGACGCTGGCCGACATTCAGAGTGGTCAGTTCGCGCGGGAATGGATTGCCGAGAATAAGGCCGGCTGCCCGAACTTCAACGCCCTGCGCGAAAAAGAAAAGCAGCATCCCATCGAGATCGTCGGCGCACAGCTGCGCGGCATGATGAGTTGGCTGCCGAAGGAAGGCAAGAAGGCAGAAGCTCCGAAGGAACCAAAACAGGTGGTGAATGCTTAAGGGAGCTGACATCGTCCTGCAGTGCCTGCGTGCCGAAGGGGTGGAGCTGGTATTTGGCTACCCCGGTGGCGCGATCATGCCGCTGTATGACGCGCTCGAGGGCAGCGGAGTAAGGCACATCCTCACGCGGCATGAGCAGGGAGCTGTGTTCGCGGCGGAGGGCTATGCGCGGGTCACCGGAGAAGTAGGCGTTGCCATGGCCACGAGCGGGCCGGGCGCGACGAATCTGGTTACCGGCATTGCCGACGCGAAGATGGATTCTGTTCCCCTGGTCTGCATCACCGGGCAAGTACGCAGTGCTTTGATCGGGACGGACGCGTTCCAGGAGACCGACGTTTTTGGCGTGACGCTCTCTCTCACCAAGTGGAGCCGCCTGGTTCGCACGATTGACGAAATTCCCGAGGCGATCGCTGAGGGATTCTATTGGGCTCGCAGTGGGCGTCCTGGGCCGGTGGTGATCGACATTCCCACCGACATGCTGAAGGCGAAGAAAGAGTTCGCCGGGCCGGTGAAGTTTACGCCACACGCGCGGCCTGCTGACGCAAAAGCCGAAGGCGGTTTCACGGACACGATCGTCGCGTTGCTGCAGCAATCTTCGAAGCCCGTGGCGCTGGTCGGCGCGGGAGCAAAACTGTCAGGGGCGATTCCAGAGTTACGGCAGTTGCTCGACACCCTGAATGTGCCGACATTTGCCACGGTGCATGGATTGGGCGCGGTTCCTCCGCAAGCACCGTATTACCTGGGCATGGTCGGTATGCACGGAACGCGCGCCGCGAACACGGCGTTAAACGAAACAGATCTGCTGATGGTATTTGGTGCGCGGCTTGATGATCGCGTGACGGGGGAACCAACGCGGTTTGCGCCACATGCCAAGATCGTCCACTTTGAGATTGATCCGGCCCAACTGGATCGCGTTCGTCCCTGCGATCTGCCGGTAATTGGAAACCTCGCGGACACGATTCCCGCATTCCAGGCGGAATTGCGGCGGCATTCCCTTCCCGACTTCAGTAGCTGGCGCGCAGTGGCTTGCGGAGCAGAGCGGGCAGAGCTTGATCCACGCGGGCTGGCGCAGCCGACGATTCGCTTTCTCGATGAACTCTTCAGCCGCTTGCCACAGGACAACGTGGTGATCGCCGATGTAGGCCAGCACCAGATGTGGGCGGCCCAGCGCTACCGTTCTTCCTCACCGCGTGGATTCATCACGTCGGGCGGACTCGGAGCCATGGGTTTCGCCCTTCCGGCCGCAGTGGGTGTGCAACTGGCGAAGCCTGACACGTGCGTGCTCTGTGTTTCGGGCGACGGCGGATTTCAGATGAACATCCAGGAACTGGCCACGGTTCACCGCCTCGGCCTGCCGGTGAAGATGGTCATCATCGACAACAAATATCTCGGCATGGTGCGGCAGTGGCAGCAGCTGTTTTATCAGCGCAACTACGCCGAGACCGACCTAAGCGATAATCCGGATTTCGTGGAGATCGCGAAGGCCTACAAGATTCACAGTTTCCGGCTGAACGAAGACGCTATGCGGGAGTTTCCAGTGTCTCAAGACACAGGCGATCAGATCGATCGGTTCCTGCGGTCGTCGGAGCCCGAGTTGCTGGTATTTGATTGCGCTCCGGAGGCTAACGTTTTCCCGATGGTTCCGGCAGGCGCGGCGCTTTCGGAAATGTTGCTGGAAGAAGAACCGACGCAGTAAGGGAGCAAGCTTATGCAGACCTTTCATATTCGCTATCGCAATACGCAAGGAACGTTGATGCGCATTCTGAACGCGGCTTCGCGCCGTGCCCTCGATCTTCCCCTCGTGCATGCTGAACCGGCCGAGCACGATCATCAGATCACGCTTGGGCTCGAGGTAAATCAGAAGCAAGTCGGCCAACTTTATCGCGAATGGTACGGGATCGCGGACGTCATCAAGGTTAGTTCTGGCGCTACGCCTGCGACTGCGTGGGCGGGCCCGCATCCGCCGTCGGGCGTGTCGATTGAAGAGTCTCGCTCTGCTGCGCGAGCGTAGGTTTTAGCTGGGCAAGCATGACGGCTCCTGGGCAGCGTCATGCATCTGGGGGAGCCTGCTGCTGAGCAGGTTCCCCGTTTTTGTCTGGACCAGGTTTCATAGTTCCAAGCCTTCAAAGGTCGGCGACTCGACATTGAAACCTTGAAACTTTGAGACCTCGCTGATCCATCCTGATAAGCTTTCACTGGGTCTAATAATTATGGATCTCAAGCACATTAGCCGTGGAATCACTGAAGGACGCGACCGCGCCGGCGCGCGCTCCATGTTCAAGGCCATTGGATTCACCGACGCCGATCTCAGCCGTCCGCTGATCGGCGTGGCCAATACTTGGATCGAAACTATGCCCTGCAATTTTCATCTGCGACGGCTGTCGGCGAAAGTGAAGGAGGGAATTCGGGCCGCCGGCGGGACCCCGATGGAGTTCAACACCATCGCGATCTCTGATGGCGAGACGATGGGCACCGAAGGTATGCGCGCGTCGCTGGTGAGCCGCGAGCTCATCGCGGATTCGATTGAACTGGTCTGCCGCGGACAAATGTTTGATGCGGTCGTGTGCGTCGTGGGCTGTGACAAGACGATTCCGGCGGCGGCAATGGCGCTGGCACGCATGAACCTGCCAGGCATGGTGCTCTACGGTGGAACCATCGCTCCGGGCAATTATCGCGGGAAAGATGTGACGATTCAAGATGTCTACGAAGCCATCGGCGCGAACATGGCGGGAAAGATGAGTGACGCAGACCTGCGGGGACTTGAAGACGCGGCGTGTCCGGGCGCGGGCGCGTGCGGGGGGCAGTACACTGCGAACACGATGTCGACGGTGATGGAGATGATCGGGCTTTCTCCGATGGGCTTCAACAGTGTTCCGGCCATGGATCCGGCGAAAGACGACATTTCATTCGCGTGCGGCAAGGTTGTGATGAACGTTCTTCAGAACGGAATCAAGCCGCGCGATATTCTGACCCGCGACGCTTTCGAGAATGCGATCGCGTCGGTTGCGGCGACCGGCGGATCGACCAATGCGGTTCTGCATCTGCTGGCGATTGCGCGCGAAGCCGGAATTGAGCTGGACATTGAGGATTTTCAAATGGTGAGCACGCGCACTCCGCTGCTTGCCGATCTCAAGCCTTCGGGACGCTTCGTGGCTTCGGACATGCATCGCGCAGGCGGCATTCGACTGCTGGCGAAGCGATTGGTCAATGGGAAATATCTGCACACGTCGGCGAAAACCGTCACAGGGCAAACGATTGGCGTCGAGAGCGAGAGCGCAGTCGAGACTCCGGGACAGGAAGTAATTGTCCCCCTCGAGAAGCCACTGAAGGCGACCGGAGGTCTCGTGATTCTCAAGGGAAATCTTGCGCCGGAAGGTTGCGTGGCGAAGATCAGCGGACACGAACGACTGGAGCATCGTGGGCCTGCGCGCGTGTTTGAATCCGAAGAGGACGCCATGGCCGCGGTCACAGCGAAGAAGATTCAAGCTGGGGATGTGGTTGTGATTCGCAACGAAGGGCCGAAGGGTGGTCCGGGAATGCGCGAGATGCTGGGCGTCACGGCCGCAATTGTGGGCGAGGGACTTGGCGGTTCGGTCGCTCTGTTAACCGACGGGCGCTTCAGCGGCGCCACTCGCGGGCTGATGGCAGGACACGTTTCTCCTGAAGCCGCGCTGGGAGGTCCGATCGCAGGCGTGCGCGACGGAGACATGATTCGCTTCGACGTGAACAAACGCGAACTGGCGGTCGAAGTCAGTGACGATGTATTGCGCCAGCGAATGGCGCAATGGAAGGCGCCGCAGCCGCGTTATCCGAAGGGCGTGTTCGCGAAATACGCGGCACTGGTTTCGTCGGCGTCGCAGGGCGCCATCACGACACCCCGGTAGTTTTGAGCAACAGCGAGTTGAATTGAATGTCACAGAAGAGAACATTATTCGAGAAGATTTGGAACGCACACTTGGTGGCGCAGCCGGCGGGGCGGTCGCCTATCCTCTATATCGACTTGCATCTCGTCCACGAGGTCACGTCGCCGCAGGCGTTCGACGGCCTGCGCGCTGCGGGACGCAAAGTCCGGCAACCGCTACGCACAGTGGCGACTGTCGATCACAACATTCCTACCGAGCCGCGCGGAACTCCCATCACGGATATGATTGCGGCGAAGCAGATTGCGGCTTTGCAGGCGAACTGCAAGGAATTTGGCATCCGGCTGTTTGATATGGATTCGCCGGATCAGGGCATCGTCCACGTGATCGGTCCAGAACTGGGGTTGACGCAGCCGGGCATGACGATCGTCTGCGGCGACAGTCACACAAGTACGCACGGAGCGTTCGGAGCGCTGGCGTTTGGGATCGGCACTTCAGAGGTCGAGCATGTGCTGGCCACGCAGTGCCTGGCGCAGCAGACACCGAAGACGATGAAGATCGACGTGCGCGGCCGGCTGGCGGATGGCGTGACGGCGAAGGATCTGGCGCTGGGAATCATCGGGCAGATCGGCACCGATGGCGCGACCGGGCATGTGATCGAATACGCCGGCCCGGCGGTGCGCGCGCTCTCGATGGAAGGGCGCATGACGTTGTGCAACATGAGCATCGAGGCGGGAGCACGGGCGGGCATGGTGGCGCCCGATGAAACGACTATCGCTTATGTGAAGGGCAAGCGGTTTGCTCCGAAGGATGCGGAGTGGGAGAAGGCTGTCGCGCTCTGGCTCAGCCTGCCGACCGATGAAGGCTCAACGTTCGACAAAGTGGTGGAGATTGATGGAGCGCAGCTTTGTCCGTTTGTGACTTGGGGAACGAATCCCGGGATGGTGGCTCCAGTGACCGGACGCGTGCCTGAAGTTAAGGGATTACAAGAATCAGACCGGCGAGCTACAGAACTCGCTTTGCAATACATGGGTCTGGAACCGGGCAAGCGGATTGAGGATATCGGCGTCGATCGCGTATTCATTGGATCGTGCACGAACTCGCGGATTGAGGATTTGCGGGCAGCGGCGCGAGTCGCGAGGGGCCATCACGTGAGCGCGAAGGTGCGGGCGATGGTGGTGCCGGGGTCGCAGACCGTGAAGCGCGCGGCGGAGCAAGAAGGGTTGCACCGAATCTTTCAGGATGCGGGGTTCGAGTGGCGCGAGTCGGGATGCTCGATGTGTCTAGGAATGAATCCTGACATTCTGCAGCCCGGCGAGCGCTGTGCTTCCACCAGCAACCGCAATTTTGAAGGCCGGCAGGGACGTGGAGGGCGGACGCACCTGGTAAGTCCGATGATGGCTGCT
Organism: uncultured Acidobacteriaceae bacterium; assembly: GCA_963795875.1. Lineage (GTDB taxonomy): Bacteria > Acidobacteriota > Terriglobia > Terriglobales > Acidobacteriaceae > Sulfotelmatobacter. Next base: position 166,597 of record CAWCJM010000011.1, on the reverse strand, counting down.
GCGGCGGCGATCGCGGGACACTTCACCGACATTCGGAACTGGAAGTTTCAGTAATGGCCGAGATCCCTAGATTCGCCTGAAGGACGGCTCCGCTCGGGATGACGCCAAGCAAACAATTTCGTATACAGGAACGCACGATGAAACCATTTACAGTCCATCGCGGGCGCGTGGCGCCGCTCGACCGGGTCAACGTCGATACCGACCAGATCATCCCCAAGCAGTTTCTCAAGCGGATCGAGCGCACGGGCTTTGGCCAGTTTGTATTCTATGACTGGCGGTTTAGCGTGGATGGAACCAAGAACCCGGACTTCGTACTGCACGAGCCGCGCTACGAGGGCGCGAGCATTCTGGTTGCAGGGAAGAATTTTGGCTGCGGATCGTCGCGCGAGCATGCGGTGTGGGCTCTGGGAGACTTCGGTTTCCGCGCGGTGATCTCCTCTTCTTTCGCCGATATTTTCGCCAACAATAGCACGAAGAATGGCTTCCTCACGGTGCGTCTGAGCGAAAACGAAGTTGCGCAGCTGATGCAACGAGCGAAAGATATCGACGACTACCAGCTCACGATTGACCTCGAACGATGCGAGGTGCGTGACGAGCAGGGCTTCCGCGCGAAGTTCTCCGTGGACGAATTCATCCGCCATTGTCTGTTGAACGGCTTAGACGACATTGGCCTCACGTTGCAGCACGAAGTAGAAATTACAGCGTATGAAACTCAGCATCCTGCTCCCACTGCGCTCAAAGCCTCGTAATGGTCAAGAGAAGTCAACTCGAGTAAAGATTTGTAAAACCTTCGCCCCGGTCTTGACCTGTCCCGGGGCCGCGGTTGATGCTGGTAAGGCGCGGTATTACGATAGCAACTGCATTTCTGGTTCCTGCCTAAGCCACTCCTGGGAGGCTCCCTCGAAAATATCCTGCCTCCCTGGGTCGAGTTGCCGAAACCGAGCCTACAATGCGTACGTCTAATACTTGCACCTCCCGCCGAGCCTGTGTCGAAATTCGCGGCGACGGATTAAAGCCTGTGAATATGATTGATCTCTTTGAAAGAAAACCGGGACTGACAACTGTGTGCATGTGCCGCTTCGTGTCGATCCTCGCCCTCTTAGCAGTAGGCACTTTCCTCCTCGGTTGTACCAGCAGCGCCGACTCCAAACAGCAGAAGGCACAGGCCGCGGGGCCGCGGGCCGTTTCTGTGGCAACGGCTCCAGTCCAGCGCCAGGACGTCCCGGTTTACCTGACCGGTCTGGGCGCAGTCACGGCATTCAACACTGCGAACATCAAGAGCCGCGTCGACGGACAGATCATGAAAGTGAATGTGCAGGAGGGTCAAAACGTCAGGGAAGGAGAGCTGCTGATCGAGATTGACCCCCGTCCTTATCAGGCGCAACTGGATCAAATGCAGGCGCAACTCTTCCGCGATCAGGCACAACTGCGTGACGCGAAGCTGAATCTCGAGCGCTACACCGCGCTGATTCCCTCGGGCAGCATCGCCCAACAGCAGGTTGACACGCAGAAAGCTCTGGTCGATCAACTCGAGGGTACGGTGCGCACCGACCAGGCGCAAATCGAAACGGCCAAACTGAATATTGTCTACTGCCACATTACTGCGCCGTTCAACGGGCGAGTTGGGCTGCGTCAAGTCGACCCGGGCAACATCATTCACGCCTCAGATACGAATCCCATGCTGATCCTGACGCAGTTGCAGCCGATCGCCGTCATCTTTACGCTGCCCGAAGACGTGCTGCCGAATGTATCGAAGCATATGCAGCGAGGGGCGCTGGAGGTCGATGCCTTCAGCCGTGATGACCAGACCAAGCTGGCGACTGGCAAACTGCTCACGATCGACAATCAGATTGATCCGACGACCGGCACTGCGAAGCTCAAGGCTGTTTTTGCCAACACCGACAACCAGCTGTGGCCCAACCAGTTCGTAAACGCCGACCTGTTGTTGGAGACGCGCAAGGACAGCACAGTCGTCCCGACAGCGGCGATTCTGCGTGGTCCGCAGGGGACGTTCGTGTATGCGGTCAATCCCGACAAGACGGTTCAGGATCGTCAGGTTACCGTATCGCTGACCCAAGGCGATACTACGGTCATCACGGCCGGGCTCAATCCTGGCGAAGTGGTGGTCACCGACGGGCAGGACAAGTTGCAGCGAGGCAGCAAGATTGAACCGCGCGCTCCGAGCCCGAGCGGCATTGCACCAGTCGGCGGCGGCGTGCGCCGGCAGGCTGCGGGAACTTCAGGTGCAGGGACTCCTGGTGCTGGAACTCCCGCTTCGGCTAACCCGGTTTCAGGTAGCTCAGGTTCATGAGTCCTTCACGGCTATTCATTCTCCGGCCGGTCGCAACTACGCTGCTCATGGTCGGCGTGTTGCTTGTCGGTTGGGTTGCGTTCATGCAACTCCCCGTCTCGGCGCTGCCGGAAGTGGATTATCCAACGATTCAAGTAGTGACGTTTTATCCCGGAGCGGACCCGGACGTGATGGCTTCATCAGTCACGTCTCCGTTGGAAAGGCAGTTCGGCCAGGTGCCCGGCCTGAGCCAGATGACATCGACGAGTTCGTTTGGCAGCTCGGTGATCACGCTGCAGTTCGGCCTCGATCAGAACATCGACGTGGAAGAGCAGCAGGTGCAGGCTGCGATTAACTCCGGCTCGACGTATCTGCCCACGGACCTGCCGAATCCTCCCATTTACAACAAGGTCAACCCGGCGGACGCGCCGATTCTGACGCTCGCACTCACATCGGATTCCCTGCCTTTGTCGAAGGTCGAAGACCTGGCGGATACCTCGCTGGCGCAGAAAATCTCGCAACTCCCCGGCGTGGGATTGGTCTCGATCAGCGGAGGACAGAAGCCGGCGGTACGCATTCAGGCCAATCCAACGGCTCTGGCTTCATACGGCCTCAGCTTAGAAGACCTGCGGGCGGCACTGGCACAGGCAAACGTGGATCAAGCCAAGGGCGTGATCGATGGCGCGCGGCAGTCCTACACCATCGGCGCCAACGATCAACTCTTCTCCAGCGAAGACTACAAACCGATCGTGATTGCTTATCACAACGGCGCACCGGTAAGGATCAGCGATATTGCGAACGTGATTGACGGGACGGAGAATACGCGGCTCGCCGCCTGGATGAATCTGACGCCGGCAGTGATCGTCAATATCCAGCGCCAGCCGGGCGCCAACATCATCAGCGTAGTCGACCGGATCAAGAAGCTTCTGCCGCAGTTGCAGGCTTCCCTGCCGTTGGCGGTGAAGGTTCAGATTCTGACCGATCGGACGACCACGATCCGCGCCTCCGTCAAGGACGTGGAATTCGAGTTGATGTTGTCGATCGCGCTGGTCGTGCTGGTCGTCTTTCTGTTTTTGCGGAACCTTGCTGCCACGGTGATTCCGAGTGTAGCCGTGCCTTTGTCGCTAATCGGCACTTTCGGTGTGATGTATCTGCTCGGCTACAGCCTGAATAATCTGACCCTTATGGCGCTGACCATCTCCACCGGCTTCGTGGTGGATGACGCGATCGTCATGATTGAGAATATCGACCGGTACCTGGAGGCCGGAGATTCCCCGCTGGACGCGGCGTTGAAAGGCGCGGGGCAGATCGGGTTCACGATTGTCTCGCTGACCGTTTCGTTGATCGCAGTCTTGATCCCACTGCTCTTCATGGGCGACATCGTCGGGCGACTGTTCCGCGAATTTGCGGTGACACTGGCCGTGACGATTCTGGTTTCGGCAGGAGTTTCGCTGAGCCTCACGCCGATGATGTGCGCGAAACTGCTGAAGCATCGCAAAGAAGGCGAAAAGGGACGCTTCTACGAGGTCACCGAAGATTATTACAATCGAATCATCGCGTTTTACGGTCGTACTGTAAAAATCGTGCTGCAGCACCAGACCGCTACGCTGCTAGTAACGTTCGGAACGCTAGTGCTTACGCTCTTTCTGTACGTGATCGTGCCCAAAGGATTCTTTCCTGTGCAGGATACGGGAGTGATTCTGGGCGTTTCGGAAGCGCCCGACTTCGTTTCCTTCGATGCCTTGGCGCAGCGACAGCAGGAACTGGCGAAGATTATTCTGCAGGACAGAGCGGTGGACAGCCTCTCTTCGTTCATCGGAGTCGATGGCACGAATACAACTCCCAATGAGGGCCGGATCCAGATCAATCTGAAGCCGCGCGACGAGCGCTCGGACGATGCCTCCGCCATCATCCGGCGATTGCAACCGCAGTTGGCGAAAGTCGAAGGCATCACGCTCTACATGCAACCAGTGCAGGATCTCACGGTGGAAGACCGCGTGAGCCGCACACAGTTCCAGTATTCCATCGAAGATGCGGACGCGGCGGAACTGGCGCAGTGGACTCCGAAGCTCGTGGAGAAACTGCGAACCTTGCCGGCGCTGACCGATGTGGCCACCGACCAACTCAATGATGGGCTCAAGACCAACGTCACGATCGACCGGGACACCGCATCACGGCTGGGAATTTTCCCGCAAGCCATCGACAACACGCTCTATGACGCTTTCGGGCAGCGCCAGGTTTCGACTATCTTCACGCAGTTAAACCAGTACCACGTGATTCTGGAAGTGCTGCCGAATTTCGCAACCAGCCCCGATAATCTCAAAGACATTTACATCCGCCCCAGCACGGTAACACCGAACTCCGGTGCGCCAACGGCGAACGGAGCCGCTGTGACCACGAGTGGCGCTCCGGTTCCGATTTCGACCTTCACGCGCATGAAGTCGAGTAACGCCTCACTGGCCGTCAATCACCAGGGGCAGTTCCCCGTCGTGACCCTGTCGTTCAATCTTGCGCCCGGGGCCTCGCTCGGAGATGCGACCAAGGCGATCCAGCAGGCCGAAAGAGACATCCAGCTGCCTCCCAGCATCCACGCGGCTTTTCAGGGCACGGCTGCAGCCTTTCAGAATTCGCTGGCTTCCGAACCGTATTTGATTCTAGCCGCCGTGATTACCGTCTACATCGTGCTCGGCGTTTTGTACGAGAGCTACATCCATCCCGTGACGATTCTCTCCACTCTTCCGTCAGCAGGCGTGGGTGCGATCCTTGCTCTGATGGTCACGGGGAATGACTTAACCGTGGTGGCGCTGATCGGCATCATACTGTTAATCGGCATCGTGAAGAAGAACGCCATCATGATGATTGATTTCGCGCTCGAGGCGGAACGCGAAGAACATAAGCCACCGGAAGAAGCAATTTATCAGGCATGCCTGCTGCGTTTCCGGCCCATCATGATGACGACGATGGCTGCGCTTCTGGGCGGACTTCCCCTGGCGCTGGGATCGGGTACAGGCGCGGAACTGCGCCGGCCGCTCGGCATCACGATTGTCGGTGGACTGTTGCTCAGCCAGTTGCTCACGCTTTACACCACGCCGGTGGTCTACCTGTGGTTTGACCGACTGGCCCAGCGGTTCTCGCGTTACCGGATCGGCAATGCGATTCCGCCGGAACCTATGTCAGCGGACTAGACGCGCGTGATTTGAAGGCATGATTTGAACCATGAGTATTTCGTCTCCATTTATACGGCGTCCGATCGGCACATCACTGCTGGCCGCCGCATTGCTGATGTCGGGGATTCTCGCGTTTAATTTTCTTCCGGTGGCGTCGCTGCCGAGAGTCGACTTTCCCGTGATCGGCGTAGGCGCAGGCCTGCCAGGCGCGGATCCGCAGACCATGGCGTCCGCTGTTGCCACTCCTCTGGAACGGCAATTCGGGCGCATCTCCGGCGTGAACCAGATGACTTCGTCGAGCCAACTGGGCACGACCAGCATCACGTTGCAATTCGATCTCAACCGGAACATTGACGCTGCGGCACGCGACGTACAAGCTTCGATCAATGCCGCACGAAGTCAACTGCCCGCGAACTTGCCGAGCAATCCGACTTATCGCAAGGCGAACCCTGCAGACGCGCCCATCCTGATTCTTGCGTTGACCTCGGACACGATGACCGTGCCTCAGATGTACGACGCCGCAGACTCGATTCTGGCGCAGAAACTGGCGCAGGTCGACGGCGTGGGCCAGGTGTTTGTGGGCGGCGCGGCGCAGCCTGCGGTTCGTGCGGAAGTGAATCCAACGCTGCTGAATAAACTGGGGGTTGGGCTGGACAACGTCCGCAATGCTCTGAATGCGGCCAACGCCAACCGTCCGAAAGGTCAGGTTTCGAGCAGCACGGCGTCTTACGCTTTCACCGACACCGATCAATTGTTCACGGCAGACGAGTACCGGCCGCTAATCGTTGCCTATAACAACGGAGCAGCAGTACGTCTGGGGGATGTGGCGGAGGTTACGGATTCCGTTTCCGACCGGCGCAACATCGGTTTGGCCAACGGAAAGCCGAGTGTGCTCATCATCGTGTTCCGTCAACCCGGCGCCAACATTATTGAGACCGTCGACCGGGTGCGGACGCTGATGCCGTTTCTGCAGTCCTCGATTTCCCCCGCGATCAACCTTTCGATTGCGATGGACCGAACGGTAACGGTGCGCGCGTCCGTCAAAGACATCGAAACCACGCTGATCATCTCAGTCATTCTCGTGATCCTCGTGGTGTTCGCATTTCTGCGCACGGTGCGGGCTACGATCATTCCAAGCATTGCCGTCCCACTTTCGCTGGTCGGGACGTTCGGCGGAATGTACCTGCTGGGCTACAGCCTCGACAATCTGTCATTGATGGCGCTAGCCATCTCCACCGGCTTCGTTGTCGATGACGCCATCGTCGTTCTGGAAAACATTACTCGCTACGTCGAGCACGGCATGGACGCCGTGCAAGCGGCATTCAAGGGCGCGGCGGAAATCGGATTTACCGTCGTTTCCATGAGCGTTTCTCTGGTCGCCGTGTTCATTCCGCTACTCATGATGGGCGGGATCGTAGGACGGCTCTTCCGCGAGTTCGCGGTCACGCTGAGCATTGCGATCGGCGTCTCTCTCTTAGTCTCGCTGACCACCACGCCGACGATGTGCGCGAAATTCTTGCGGCCACCCAAGGACGAGAAGCGCAATGCCTTCTACCGCGGAAGCGAGTGGGTATTCGACAAGCTGCTGGCCACTTACCGCCATTCGCTGACGTGGGTATTAGCGCACCAGCCCGTCACCTTGACCGTGACTGTTTTGGTGGCCTGCCTCAGCGTTTATCTGTATATCAAGGTGCCCAAGGGCTTCTTCCCGCAGCAGGATACCGGACGCATCATGGGTGGCGTGATGGCCGAGCAGGACATCTCGTTCCAGTCCATGAGCGACAAGATGCAGCGATATGTCAACATCGTGATGAAAGACCCTGCGGTCGACTCCGTGGTGGGATTCGCTGGGGGAAATACCGCGCTGAACCAGGGCCGCTTCTTCATGATGCTCAAGCCTCTGGAGCAACGTAATGACTGCCATCCGAAGCATTTCTGGCAGAGTTGCCCGGTGGTAACCGCGGACGACGTCATCAACCGGCTGCGCGGAAAGCTGGCCGTCGTGCCGGGAGCGACGCTGATTCTGCAATCTGCCCAGGATCTCACCATCGGTGGGCGTTTCGGCAACGCGCAGTACCAATACACCTTGCAGAGCGCGAATCTCGACGATTTGAATAACTGGGCGCCACGCCTTTTGCAGAAGCTCAGAACTCTGCCGGAGCTGCGCGACCAGAACTCGGACCAGCAGGACAAGGGATTGCAAGCCAAGCTGGTCATCGATCGTGATACCGCCAGCCGTATGGGGATCACTCCGCAGACGTTGGACAACGCTCTCTACGACGCGTTCGGACAGCGACAGGTTTCGACCATGTACCGGCCGCTCAACCAGTATCACGTCGTCATGGAAGTTGCGCCGCAGTTCCAGCAGACTCCTGAGGCTCTGCAAAACATCTATTTGCGCTCCACTGCGGGAACGCCCGTCCCCCTCGCCGCCTTCACGCACTACGAACCGTCGAACACGCCTCTGGCCGTGAATCACCAGGGTCAGGTGCCGTCGGTTACGATTTCGTTCAATCTTGCGCCGGGGGTCTCTCTCGGCCAGGCGACACAGGCGATCGAGAACGCACAACGCACGATTGGCTTCCCTCCGACGATTGAAGCCAGCTTCCAGGGGACGGCTGCTGCTTTTCAGGATTCACTTTCGAGCGAGCCTATCCTGATTCTGACCGCGTTAGTCACGGTTTATATCGTGCTCGGCATGCTCTACGAAAGCTACATTCATCCCATTACCATTCTGTCGACTCTGCCGTCGGCGGGCGTGGGAGCGCTTCTGGCGCTGCTGTTGACGCACAACGAACTGAACGTGATTGGGACGATCGGCATCATTTTGCTGATTGGCTTGGTCAAGAAAAATGCGATCATGATGATCGACGTAGCCCTGGAAGTCGAACGCACTCAGGGAAAGAAGCCGGTAGAGGCGATTTTCGAAGCGTGCATCCTGCGTTTCCGGCCCATCATGATGACTACCATGGCGGCGCTGCTGGGCGGTCTGCCGCTGGCTTTGGGCAGGGGCACCGGCTCCGAATTACACCGACCGCTTGGCATCACGATTGTCGGGGGGCTGATCGTGAGCCAAATGCTCACGCTCTTCACCACTCCCGTCGTTTACGTGTACCTCGACCGGTTGCGGTTGGCCTTGCGCGGCCGCGAAGAGAAGTCTTTGCCCGAAGGCTCAGTGCCCGGACATCCCAGTCCCGCTCACTGAGCCGGTCCACATCGAGCGCGACATTATTTCTATGGAATAAGCGGAATCAGGCGGGAGGTCGCGTGCAACCTCGCCCGAGGCGTTCGGCATCGCACCTATCACGACCGCTTGTTTGCTGCGCGAAGGACAGTTTGTCCCGTATGATAGGAGTTTACGCGTAATACCGCTTGAGAATGGTTGCCGTCCCGGGTGTTACCGGGTGCCAGCGAATTCCCGATTTTCGTTTCGTCAAATTCCTTCAGGAGTCACGGATGCTAAAGAAAGCAGCGGCTCTGTTCCTCGTTTGCGCGAGCATGGCCACATGGATCGGTTGTGGGTCGACCACCAGCAAATTCTTATACGCGGCGATTCCTGCCGCGAATCAAATCGTTATTTTCCGTGAAGACCCGAACTCAGGTGTGCTCACGCAGTTGGCGGGAAGTCCGGTGACCGCGGGCCAGGCCGTACAGGCGCTGGCAGTCCATCCGTCGGGAAAATTTTTGTACGCCGCAAACTCCGGTGAGGGTGATGTTTCTTTGTATAACATCTCGTCAGCCGGCGGGCTCACAGAAGTCACGCCGCGTACCTCGGTTGGCGTGTCTCCCCAGTTGCTGGCAATGGACCCGGGTGGGGCTTTCCTCTACGTAGCCAATTCCGGATCCTTTAGCATTTCGGTGTTCTCCATCACCTCCAGCACCGGCGTACTGGCCCCCGTCCCTGGTAGTCCCTTCCCCATGGGAGTCAGTCCGATAAACATGGCGCTGTCGCCATCCGGGAGCGTTCTCTACGTCACGGGTGGAGGTGGAGGCTCACTGGGGACGGCTGGGAATATTCAAGCCTTCACCGTCAGCCAGGGTGTTCCCACCTTGATTCTGGGGTCGCCCTTTTCCACGGGCACGAGCCCTTACGGACTCGCGATCGCCCCCGGCGGCGGTTTTCTTTACACCGCCAACAACACGGACAGTTCCATCTCCGAGTTCACCATCAATGGAGATGGGTCACTGACGCAACTAGCCAGTTCGCCATTCGGAACGCAATTCATCGGGCCGGTCGCGCTGCAGATCGACAAGTCCGGCAAGTTTATGTACGTAGCCAATGAAGCGTCCACAAACCTTTCCGGCTATTCGATCGGCACCGATGGCTCACTGGTGGTGCTGTCGACCTCGCCGTTTGCTACGGCCGCGAATCCCAGCACACTCGCAATCGATGCCGGGGGGAAGTATCTGTTTGTCGGAAACCAGAAGAGCCCGGTGATTCAGTCGTTCAGTATTGACAGCGGCAGCGGCACGCTTACATCGATCGCATCGTACGGCATCAATGGTGTGCCGACTTCGATCGTCGCACAGCCATAGTCTTTCATTGTGAGCAAACTGCATACGGCCCCACAAACCGAACTGTCGGAACGCACATCGGCGCGTTACGCCAAGCGCGTGAACCCGGAATGGGTGCGACTTCTCGACTTGCTACAGATGAACGTGCGTTATGAGCGGTGTGTGGGCGCTGAACTGTTCACCGACGACGGAAGGCGGATCCTCGACTTTCTCTCCGGTTATTGCGTCCACAACGTTGGCCACAACCATCCCGAGGTCGTTCGCGCGCTGCAGAATGAACTGGAGCGATGCGGCCCGGCAATGATTCAGACTCATGTTGCAGACCTTGCCGGGGAACTGGCCGAGAAATTGTGTGATCGCGCCGGCGGCCGCCTCTCGAAGGCTTTCTTCTGTTCTTCGGGAAGCGAGGGCGTGGAAGCAGCCATCAAGTTTGCCCGGGCGCATACGAAACGCGCCGGCATACTCTCCGCGGAGCATGCATTCCACGGCCTGACCTGCGGAGCGCTATCACTGATGAGCGACAAGTTCTGGAGCGAAGGATTCGGGCCGCTGCTCCCGGGGACTTCGATTATTCCATTCGGCGATCTCGAGGCGTTGGAACGCGAACTGAAGACCAAACGCTTCGCGGCGTTTGTGGTAGAACCGGTTCAATCCGAGGCGGGCGTGCGCATTCCAGACGTGGACTACCTGCGGGGCGCGGAGTCGCTCTGCCGGCGCCACGGCACGCTGTTTGTGCTGGACGAAGTTCAGACTGGGATGTACCGCACGGGGGCGTTTCTCGCGTCACACCACTTCGGCGTGGAGCCTGACATGGCCATCCTCGCAAAGGCCATGAGTGGAGGGTTGATTCCCTGCGGCGCTGTGCTCATGTCGGATGCAGTATGCGATTCGGTGTATTCGTCTTTGCCGCGAGCGTTCGTCCATACATCTACATTCAGCGAAAACAGCTTGGCCATGCGTGCGGCGCTGGCCACGCTGGAGGTTCTGGAGGACCAGGAACTGGGCCAGCGTTCGATCAAGGCCGGCAAGTATTTGCAGGCTCAACTGAGTGAAGCGCTTCGTAACTTCGAGATGGTGAAGGAAGTCCGCGGTGTGGGATTGCTGATGGGCATTGAGTTTCAAGCCCCGCGCCAACTTCGCTTGCGGATTCCCTACGAGGGTTTCGGCGCCGTTCATCCTGCAATGTTCGGCCAGATCGTTGTGATGCGTCTGTTTCGTGACTTCGGATTCCTGACGCAAATCTGCGGAAATAACTTCATGGTGCTGAAGGTTGCGCCACCACTCGTTGCAACCGACGCGCAACTCGATGCATTCGTGCTGGCAATACGCGACGTTGTAGAGATCGCCCATTCGCCTGGGGCATTTTGGTCCGAGGCCTTGGGACTGGCGCGTCGCGCCTTTCACAGTTAGGCCCTTAACATCAGTTCCGCAGCCTGATTTAACATACAAGTGACAATTCGACCCATAAGCACTGGGACACTAAGCAAAAGGGTAAGCAAGGCGCGAGTACAACCGCAAACAGCGACCAATCATCTAACTCTGTAAGCCACGATGTCCGGCAGGTGATGGCGCTGACGCCGTGCCAGGACTAGGAACCCACACAAATGAAAATCGCCAGCGCCGCGAGCGCCTTCCCCAAACATTACTATTCTCAGAAATTCCTATTGGAAAAACTCCAGGAATACTGGGGCGACCAACTGCGGAATCCCGCGATGCTGGCGCGGCTGCATCGGAACGTCGCTGTGGAAGGGCGTCATCTAGTGATGCCCCCGGAGAAGTACTACGAGATGACAACCTGGGGCCAGGCCAACGACGTCTGGATCCAGTGTGCGCAGGAATTGGGCGAGCAAGCTCTGTGCCGCGCTCTGCACCATGCGGGGCTCGAACCGAGCGAACTCGGCGCACTAATTTTTACTTCTGTGACTGGTATCTCAAGCCCGTCGATCGATGCTTTGCTCATCAACCGCATGGGCTTGCCAACCAATATTCGGCGTGTACCAATTTTTGGACTCGGCTGCGTGGCCGGGGCCGCGGGTATTGCACGCGCCGCCGACTATGTCCGGGCCTATCCATCGCAAGCGGCCGCTCTCGTATCGGTCGAGCTCTGCTCCCTGACGATCCAGCGCGAAGATCTTTCAGTGGCCAATCTGATTTCCTCGGGACTCTTCGCGGATGGCTCGGCAGCAGTCATCGTTACGGGTGATGATCTGACCGCAACCGGACCAACAATTGTAGCGACTCGATCCGTCTTCTATCCCGACACCGAAGAAATGATGGGATGGAACATCACCGAGAAAGGCTTCCGCATCACGCTGTCGCCCGAGGTGCCGGTGCTGATTCGCGAACACCTGGGATACGACGTGGACTCGTTTCTCGCCGATCACGGCCACAAGCGCAGCGACATCGGAAGCTGGGTGCTGCACACCGGGGGGCCAAGGTGTTGGAGGCGACTGCGGCAGCGCTTGATCTCCATAACGGCCAACTCGACGCTTCCTGGGATTGTTTAAAGAAAGTCGGGAATCTTTCGTCCGCTTCGGTTTTGGTCGTACTGGAAGATGTCATGAAAAATCGGCGTCCGGAGCCGGGCACGCTGGGAATTCTGGCGGCGATGGGTCCGGGATTTTGTTCTGAGCTTGTACTTTTGCAGTGGTGAGGTTCGCAGTTGCTGAACTCGACTGATGTATTCGTAATTGGCGGCGGTCCCGCGGGACTGGCTGCGGCTATCGCAGCGCGGCAGCAAGGCTTTCGTGTCGCGGTGGCCGACGGCGCACAGATGCCGATCGACAAACCCTGCGGCGAAGGCCTGATGCCCGACGGCCTCGCGGCGCTCGAACGGCTGGGAGTCTCAGTCGGGCCGGAGAGCTCGTACCCTTTCGGCGGCATACGTTTCCTCGCCGCCGGACTTGCGGTCGATGCGGCGTTCCCGCACGGAGTCTCGGGGATGGGTGTGCGGCGACCGGTGTTGCACCAGCTCATCGCAGATCGGGCCGCACGCCTGGGAATCGATTTCTTATGGCAGACACCTGTGACCGGTATTAGCGAGGATGGAGTTGTTTTGGGAAGCCGCACGATCCGCGCTCGTTGGATCATCGGTGCCGACGGTGGCAATTCGCGAGTACGCCGCTGGACCGGCCTCGACGCTTTCCGCAAGCGGGATTGCCGCTACGCGTTTCGGCAGCATTATCGCATCGCGCCATGGACCGACCGCATGGAACTCCACTGGGGATGTCACGGAGAAATCTACGTCACGCCAGTTTCGGCAGATCAAGTTTGTGTCGCATTAATTTCCCGTGATCCGAAATTGCGCCTGACGGAAGGCTTGCGGCGATTCCCGGAATTGAAGGCGCGACTCGAGGGAGTAGATGTCTCGTCGGCAGAGAAGGGGGCACTGACTGCCACCTGTAAGCTGAAGCGCGTCAGCCGTGGCAACGTAGCTCTGATTGGAGATGCGTCTGGAACGGTGGACGCAATCACCGGTGAAGGCCTCTGCCTCGCCTTCAGCCAGGCGATGGTATTGGCGGATTGCCTACGCATGGGCGATCTGGCTCGCTATGAACAAGAGCATCGCCGGCTGGCCCTGCGTCCGTTTCTGATGGCGCGCCTGATGCTCCTCCTCGATCGTCGCCCCCGGTTGCAACGTCGTACACTGCAAGCCTTTCAGAAACACCCCGACGTGTTCCGGCGCTTGCTGGAGTTGCATGTTGGGGTTCTGTCACCCCTGCATCTTGCCTTGGATGGTCTAACTCTAGGATGGGGACTGTTAACCGCGTAACCACATGACCTTCAAATCGAGCTTGGCCTACAACAAGATTTCTTGGCGCAAAATGGGTACGACGTTACTCCTGCTTGCCGCCTCTGCTGTTTTCGCTTCGGCTCAGAACACAGCCTTACAGCTCGATCCCGCGCAAACCTCGGTCAAGTTCACTCTCGGCGACGTTCTCCACACCGTGCGCGGAACGTTTCAATTGAAGCACGGAGCGTTGCAGTTCGAGCCGGCCTCGGGAAAGATTTCAGGCGAGATTGTCGTGGATGCGAAGAGCGGGGAGAGCGGTAGCAGCATGCGCGACCGCAAGATGCACAAAGAAGTTCTGGAGAGCGAGCGCTATCCGGAAATCGCGTTCCGTCCGGACAAGATTGAAGGCGCCGTCGCAAGTCAGGGAAAGTCTTCGGTGAAGGTTCACGGAATGTTCAACATTCATGGAGTGGATCGCGAAATCACGGTCCCTGCCGAAGTGGAAATGTCACCAGACCATTGGACTGCGACGGTGCATTTCACCGTTCCCTACTCCAAATGGGGCATGAAGAATCCGAGCACGTTATTCCTGCGGGTGAACGACTCGGTGGAGATTGATCTGGCAGCCGCCGGCAACCTGGCAAAACAGCCTATCAGTTCAGCTCAGTAGCCGTCCTGCGGGACGACTCCTTTTCCTTCCGTGCACTCATAACACCGGCCCGCTGCAAGATTCTTGAATTCTTCGGTACGTCCGCTCGGCCAGTCGATCACAACGCGTTCGATACGGTCGCGCTTTTCCAACCCGAAGGTCACGGGGAGCTCGGATTGCGACAAATAACTGGAACCGCCCTTCACCAGTCGAGACTGCGTCAGACCTCCAGCAAATACACGGACCGTAGCCCCAATTCCGTCCCGATTAGACTTTGTTCCCACCAAACGAAAACGGATGCTGCGATTCCCGCTGAGTTGATCGTTGCGATAGAGGTAGGCTGGCCCATTGTTGGTAGTAAGCAACAGATCGAGATCGCCGTCGCGGTCAAAGTCCCCATAGGCAAGCCCGCGGCCAACTTTCGGTTGATCGAACTCTCCTCCAACTTCCGCCGCGACCTCTCGAAAGCTTCCTTTGCCGCGATTGAGAAAAAGTTCCGGAGGCTGCGCATACCCCACATTGCCGCGAATGTTGCGCACGGTCTCATCGATGTGTCCGTTGGCCACGGCGAAGTCGAGCCAGCCATCGAGGTTGACGTCCAGGAAAGCGCAGCCAAATCCTAAGACTGTTGCGGGAAGCGATACCCACACCCGATTGCGGCGCGATGTCTTCGAAGCTCTTGCCGCTCATGCGGTAAAGCCCGATCATTTCGTTGTCGAAGTTCGTGATGGCGACCCCGGGCGAGCCCGAATTATCGAAATCCGCGACGTCGACTCCCATACCCGCGCGGGCCTTTCCTTCGCTGCTGAACGCGAGGCCGGCCTCGACCGCGGCATCCTTGAATGTACCGTTGTGCTGGTTGCGATAAAGCTTGTTCGGCTGCGTATCATTGGCGACGAGCAGATCGGGCCAGCCATCGTGGTTGTCATCGAATAATGCGACCCCCAGAGACTTGGAGCTGCTGTCGAAAATTCCGCTCGCCGCCGTGACGTCTTCAAACGTGCCATCGCCCCGATTATGAAAGAGCCAGCACGTGGCGCCGCGATAGGCTTCGGGCGTGCAGTACGACTTGTGCTTCCCGTCGAGACTGCAGAACACGTCGTGTTCCGGCGACCACTTCACGTAGTTGCAGACAAAGAGATCGAGCAAGCCATCGCGGTCGTAGTCGAACCACAAAGCGGACGTGCTGAATCCCTCGCGCTTGCCCATTCCGCTGGTATTGGTTACGTCAACGAACGTGCCTTTCCCGGTGTTGCGAAACAGCCGATTCTGGCCGACGCAAGTGATCAGAATGTCGGGGAAGCCGTCGTTGTTGTAGTCGCCAACCGCCACGCCCATGCCGTACATCTCGACATCGAGGCCCGCATGTGTCGTCACATCGGTAAACGTACCGTTGCCGTTGTTGTGATACAGGCGCAATGTGGTGCGGCGTTTCTTGTGGCCCGGCCAGTCAGTGCCGTTGATCAGCAGAATGTCCTGCCAGCCGTCGCGATCGTAGTCGAGGAAAGCGCAGCCCGAACCCAGGGTCTCCGGCAGGAACTTGCCGCCGAAGGCGCCGCTATTGTGCTGGAACTGGATCCCCGCCGCGCCGGTCACATCGGTGAAATCGAAACCCCGGAGAAGCCGCAGCTGCCGTCTGCGCCGTCAGAGCCCGCAAACCAGGAAACTGCGAACAGCCTGCCAGTCCCGCCATCCCCCATAGAAACGACCGTGCGATTCACGGAACGTTCACCAGCCCGGCGCGAATCGCATACACCACAAGTTCCGCGGTCTTATGAATCCCCAGCGAGTTCATGATGTTCGCGCGATGAACGGCGATCGTGTTGGCGCTCAGGTCGAGCGCCGTCGCAATCTCCTTATTCGACTTGCCGTCGACGATCATCTGCAGCACTTCCAGTTCGCGCTGGGTAAGCGCGGCGCTGCGCTCACCCTTCAGCGCCGACCGCTGCTCGACCTGTCGGATCGAATACCGTTTCTCCCGCGGCCACCTTGCGGATCGCGGCGCCGAGTTCCAGATCCATGGCGTTCTTGAGAACGTATCCCTTGGCACCGGCTTCGATCGCCTGCCGCACCCATGTGCTCTCCGTATGCATGCTGAGCATGAGAACCGCTGTGTTCGGCGAATCTTCAATGATCTGTCGAGTGGCCTGCAGGCCGTTCATCCCTGGCAAAGCGCAATCCATCACCACGACTTGGGGATGAAGTTCCTTCGCCAGTTTGATGGAGTCCTCGCCATTGCCCGCTTCGCCGACAACTTCCATGTCGGCCTCATCTTCGAGCATGCGGCGGAAACCGCGCCGCACCAGGCTGTGATCATCCACCAGCAACACTGTGATCTTCTTTTCCATAAGACTCCGCTTTCTCCCTCGGGACCGTTAGATGCACGCAGGTCCCACCTTCCGCCGGACGCGAAAAAACAATCTGCCCGCCCATCAACTCGGAACGCTCGCGCATCGCTACCAAGCCAATCCCGCGCTTGTTCGGACGCTCCGCGAACCCGACTCCGTGATCTTCCACTTCCAACTCAAGCGCCTCGGGCAAAAAACGCAAGCGCACCCAAGCCGCCTTGGCGCCCGAGTGCCGCGCCACGTTGTTCAACGCTTCCTGCAACACACGGTAGACGTGCACGCCTGCGCCGCCATCCACGGAAAAGGCCACGCCCTGCTTCTCATAGGATATGGCAATTCCCGTTTGTCTTTCTATGGTAGGGATGTACCAGTCGAGCGTGCTCTCGAGTCCGGCCTCATCCAGCATCACCGGATGCAGCGCCTGCGAGAGACTGCGAACCTTCTCCAGCGTAGTCTGCACGACCTGCAGAACTTCCTTCAAATCCGCTCGGAGCGACGAACCCTCCGGCGCGTGCGTTCCAGCGCGGCGCAGCATCGAGCCGACCGCGGTGAGAATCTGTCCGAATTCATCGTGCAGTTCGCGCGAAATATATCGCAGCGTCGATTCCTGTGTGGCGATCAGCTTCTGCGCCAGTTCGCTGCGGCGCTCGGAAACCTCGGCCAGGCGCGCGAATAGCCGGCGGTTCCACCGAATTACCGAAAGGCCATTCAGCAGAATCGCCAGCAAGGTTGCGGCCAGGAAGACATACACCTGCTTCTGCACGCGGTCGTAAATCTGAACGATTCGCTGGCCAGCCTGCTCCTCGTTCTCACTGTTCTGCACCAGCAACCGCGCCACGGCCGTACTCAGCGCCGCCTGCCGCTCCTGCAACGAGAGCTGGATCTGCTCGCGCGCCTCTTTTTCCTTGCCGTCGTGCGCGAGCGCGAACACGCGGTCGACGGCATCCCAGAACTGGTTGAAGTTTGAAGTGAGAAACGTGCTCTGCTCGGCCGTGCGGCTGGCCGCGGCGAAGCCCGCCTCCAGGCGCATGGCGTCGTCCAGGTCGGTCCGAATCCTCTGAAACTGCGCCGACCAGGCGGTCAAAGGGTAAGGCTCATCGCTACTCACCATGTCACGCATGGCGACGGCGAGGAGATTGAGATCGTTCTGGATGCGCAGCAACTGCAGCGAATCCTTGCGATTGCGGTCTACCAGTTCGGTCTGCAATTCGCGTAAGCCGGTCACTTGCCACGTGATATAAGCCGAATACGCGACTACCGCGGACAGCGTAATGAGCAGGCCCAGCAACAGGCCCAGGGTCGGTGATCGGTCCGGCGGGGACGGGCGGGACACGCTCCCGAGCATACAACGTCGGCAGGGCGCGTGTCACAGGCCGCGCGGCGGCATACGCCGCTGCCCGCAGATGTGTGACAATGCTGTAATAATGAAGCGAATCCGGTTCCAACCGAGTCAAACAATAGATTGAGCGTCCCCGATAAAGAAGTCACGAAGCCCCCGAAGATCCAGCGTCTGAAGGCCGTTTGGCCGGAAGTCTGGAAACTGATGCGTCCGCGGCGCGGACTGCTGGCGCTGGGTTTTGTGCTGATGGTGATCAACAAGCTCGCCGGATTCGTCCTGCCCTATTCCTCGAAATTCCTGATTGACAATGTGGTGGCCAAGCACCAAACGGGACTACTGCGCCCTCTGGTCTTTTCGGTCTTATTGGCGACGCTCGTCCAGGGCGTCACTTCCTTTTCGCTGACCCAATTGCTGTCGAAGGCGGCCCAGCGCCTGATTGCCGACCTTCGCGAACAGGTGCAGGTACACATCTCGCGCCTTCCCGTTTCTTTTTACGATGCCAACAAGACTGGCGCCCTGGTGTCGCGCATCATGAGCGACGTGGAGGGCGTCCGCAATCTGCTGGGAACCGGCCTGGTGGATTTTGCCGGAGGGTTGGTCGCCGCTGGCATCGCGCTGGTCTTGCTGCTCAATACCAGCGTGCCGCTGACTCTGATCGCGGTCGGTTCTCTCGGCTGTTTCGCTTTCGCTTTGAACCGGGCCTTCGCAACCATTCGCCCCATCTTCCGCGAACGCGGCAAGATCAACGCTGAAGTTACCGGACGGCTCACCGAATCGCTAGGCGGCGTCCGGGTCATCAAGGGATATCACGCTGAAGAACGCGAAGAAAAGATTTTTGCCGGGGGCGTGCGCCGCCTGCTCGACAACGTCATGCGGACTCTAACGGCGACTTCCCTGATGGGGCTCTCCGCCAGCGTGCTGCTGGGAGTGGTCGGTGCCGCCACGATGTACATCGGCGGAAGGCAGATGGTCGCCCACACCCTGACGCCCGGCAGTTATATCTCCTACAATTTCTCTCGTGTTTCTTGATCGCGCCCGTCATGCAAGTGGTGCAGATCGGCACTCAGATCACCGAAGCGATGGCTGGGCTGGAGCGCACCCAGGAGATCATGGCGGAGCGGCCCGAAGATCAGGATCCGAAGCGTTCCGTGCAGCTTCGCGACATTGTCGGCACAGTGGAATTCGAAAATGTGACGTTCAGCTACGACGGAACC
Source organism: uncultured Acidobacteriaceae bacterium (assembly GCA_963795875.1). Lineage (GTDB taxonomy): Bacteria > Acidobacteriota > Terriglobia > Terriglobales > Acidobacteriaceae > Sulfotelmatobacter. Next base: position 147,342 of record CAWCJM010000011.1, on the reverse strand, counting down.
CACGACGTGCTGCGCGACATTTCTTTCCGCTCCGAACCGGGAACGGTGACCGCCCTCGTCGGTTCGTCGGGATCGGGCAAGTCGACGACCATCGGCTTGATTTCCGCTTTCTATGTGCCCTCGAAGGGTACCGTCCGTGTCGATGGCGTGGACTTGAGCACGGTGCGTCTCGACTCTTTCCGCACTCGCTTGGGCGTTGTTCTGCAGGAATCTTTCCTCTTCGACGGGACGATCCGCGCGAATGTCGCGTTCTCGCGGCCAGACGCCACCGAAGAAGAAATCATGCGCGCATGCCGCATTGCGCGCGTCGATGAGTTCGCCGAATTGTTTGCCGAGAAGTACGACACCATCGTGGGCGAACGCGGGGTGAAACTCTCAGGCGGCCAGCGGCAACGGATCTCCATTGCCCGCGCCATTCTGGCGGAGCCCCGCATCCTGATTCTGGACGAGGCAACTTCCAGCCTCGACTCGGAATCGGAACAGATGATCCAACAAGGTCTTTCCTATCTGATGCAGGGACGCACCACCTTCGTCATCGCGCACCGCCTTTCGACCATTCGCCGCGCCGATCAGATTATGGTCATGGAACAAGGACAGATCGTGGAGCGCGGCACGCACGCACAACTTTATGCCGCACGGGGCCGCTACTATGACCTTTACACGCGCCAGCACGGAGTCGAAGAGAATCTCTTCCTCGCCCCCGGAGAAGGCGACGCGGTCGCGGTGGGCGGAAACGGTGCGGGCGCCAAGAATGGCGACGTGAAAGCGGCCGACGCTCTGCGCGTGCTGCGAGGAGAAATGCGCTAGCCTCTATGACGACAGCCCCTCCAGTGTCTGCTCCGAGTGGTACCGTCGCCATTCGCAGTGAAAATCTCTGCCGCCATTACCGCATGGGTGAAACCGTGATCCGGGCAGTCGACGGCGTCTCGCTCCAGGTTCGCGCAGGGGAATTTGTCGCGCTCCTCGGTAGTTCCGGGTCAGGCAAATCCTCTGTCTTGAATCTGGTAGCGGGGCTCGATCGCCCGACGTCGGGAAGCGTTATCGTTGGGGATCGCGACCTGGCTAAACTTTCCCGTGAAGAACTCGCCAAGTATCGGCTTCATGTTGTCGGAATGGTCTTCCAGTCGTTCAATCTGATCGCCAGCATGACGCTGGCGGAAAACGTGGAACTGCCGCTCCGCTTTGCCGAAGTCGATCGCGGCCAGCGGCAAAATCAGGCTCGCGAGGCTCTGGAGCGGGTCGGATTGCAAGCACGTATGGACCACCGGCCCAGCGAGCTTTCCGGCGGCGAACAGCAGCGCGCGGCGCTGGCTCGGGCCCTGATCAATCGTCCTCAGCTTCTGCTGGCCGATGAACCCACGGGCAATTTAGACAGTCACACCGGAACCGAGATCATGGAGATGGTTCGGCAGTTCAACCGCGAGTTAGGCATGACCGTCGTGATGGTTACGCACGAGCGCGCGCTGGCCGAGCGTTACGCGCAGCGGATGATCTTCCTGGCCGATGGGAAGTTGGTCGACGATCGGCCAAATACGCCCACTCTGGACGGAGGGCAGTTTTGAAGCTTCCAGACCTGACTGAACTCGCTCTGCGGAATCTGCGCGAGTCGTTATTGCGCAATTCGCTAACCACGATCGGCATCTCGGTCGGAGTGGCTTCGCTGGTAGCGATGCTTTCCTTGGGAATCGGCCTGCAGCAGCTGTTCTCACGCCGCCTGGCAAAATCAGGTTTGTTTGACACGGTGATGGTGACGTCCAGACGCGATCTGCGCGGCATGGGTCGCGACGAAGAGCGCAACGGTCCGCCTCCCGGAGAAAGCCGTGTCCTTGATGAATCTGCGCGGCTCGAAATGGAACGCCTGCCCAACGTGCTCGAGGCGTATCCCGACATTCGTTTCATCTCGGAACTGCGCTATGAGGACAAGCCGCATCTGACCATGATCTCGGCATTGCCCTCGTCGGCGAAGTCCAATGAATCGTTCGACGGCATGCAGGGCAACTTCTTCACCTCGGACACAGCGCCCGAAGTCATTCTGCAAAAATCGTTTGCCGAGGAGTTGTTGGGCAAGGTCCCAGGCCGCGGCATCGACGAGACTAACGTTGCCGATCTGGCAAGACCGCTGCTCGGGAAAGAATTGACGATGCGCTACGCGCAACGCGCCACCAGTCCGGCACAGCCGCCGAGCGCGGATGCCGCGAATCCTCCCGACAACAGTCTGTCCGGCGCTGCGTACTCGGTTGTCTCTCGCGAACAGAAACTAAAAATTGTCGGAGTGTCCGACCTTGATCCCGAGAGCATGCGCGGTCCAACGCGCGCGAAAGTATTTCTGCCCCTGAAGCTGGCCCAGAGTCTCCACATCATGCAACCCACCGACCTGCGGGAGGTCGCGCGGGCCGCAGGTGATCAACCCGTGTATTCCTCCGTGAGTGTGAAAGTCAAAAATCCAGCGCAGGTTCAGGCTGTAGAGGACGCCATCAAGAAAATGGGCTTCGGCACGTTCTCCATCCTCGACGCGAGCCGAGGCCTGCAGCAGGTGTTCAAAGTCCTGTATGCCTTCCTTGGTATTTTCGGCAGCCTTGCCTTGATCGTGGCCTCCATCGGCATCGTGAACACTCTGGTGATGGCCATTCTGGAACGGCGCCGCGAGATCGGCATCATGAAGGCGATCGGCGCCAGCGATGGCGATGTGAAAAAGCTCTTCTTTGCCGAGGCGGGAGCCATGGGCGTCTTGGGCGGCATTGTAGGCGTGGCACTCGGCTGGATCATCGGGCAGGTCATCAATCTCGGAACCAACATTTATCTCAAGCGCCAGGGCTTTCCGCCCGAACACTTCTGGGCGGTTCCATGGTGGCTGGTCGGATTCGCCATCCTCTTCGCGTTTCTGGTGAGTCTGGTATCTGGCTTGTATCCTGCTGGACGTGCCGCCAGACTCGATCCCGTGCAGGCGCTGCGCTACGAATAACTGACCCGCATGATTCACGCCTTCAGGCTTACCTGTTTCATTCTCTTGATTGCTGCAGGCTCGACAGCTGCGCAGAGCCGCATCGACTGCAGCGCACTGAACAGCCACATCCTCAAGCGAGTCGTCCACTATTGCGTCTACTTGCCCTCCGGCTACGAAGCAGGTGCGGTGCAGCATCCTGCCCGGCGCTATCCAGTGCTCTATTTTCTGCACGGCTTGGGCGACAACGAGCAAACCCTCTTCAACAGCGGGGGTTGGACGCTGCTCGACGATCTGCGCAACCAGCACAAGATGGGTGATTTCCTGATCGTCGCTCCAGAGGGGCGCCGCAGCTTCTACATCAACTCGGCTGACGGTTCCGTGCGTTACAGCGACTTCTTTCTGCAGGAATTCATCCCTCAGGTTGAAAGCAAGTATCGGATTCTTCCCGGCCGCGCGGGCCGCGCCATCAGCGGAATCTCCATGGGCGGCTATGGCGCCTTGCGCTTCGCCTTCGCGCATCCTGAACTGTTCTCCGCTGTGAGCGCGCAGAGTGCCGCGCTCATCACCGAATCGCCGCAGACTCTCGATTCCGCGTCCCGGGCCGGCGCCCCCCTGGCGGGCGTGCTTGCCCCGGTCTTCGGCGAGCCAATCAACGTGGCTCATTGGAATGAAAATAGTCCATTCCTGTTAGCGAGGAAAAATTCGACAGCCCTGCGAAAGATGGCAATCTATTTCAACTGCGGCCAGGATGACAACTACGGCTTCGAAAAAGGTGCGGCGGCTCTACACGAGGAACTGCAAAAAGAAACAGTCAAACACGAATATCACTCCTATCCGGGCGATCATAGCCTCACTTATTTCTTGTCCCACTTCGCCGAGGTCATGGAATTCCACTCCAAGGCGTTCGGCCTGATCCCGCCACGTTAAGTTCCAACGCTCCTGTTGTAAACTAAGCAAGCGCGCAAATCGCGTTTGGCGACCCTGCAGCAGCCGGAGAGGTGGCCGAGTGGTTGATGGCTCCGGTCTTGAAAACCGGCGTACCCGAAAGGGTACCGGGGGTTCGAATCCCTCCCTCTCCGCCATTTCTTTTGTTTTCAGCAAGTAATTGCTGGTGATACCCTCACTGATTCCGAGTTGAATCGGAGTTGGCACCAGTGGGCAACATTCAATCTACAACTTCTGCGTTGCGGGTGACTCAGGTTGAATGAGCAACCTCCACGTCTCTCCGTTGGGTTAATAAACATCGACTTTTAGTTACTAATCCGACCGCTTCTGCGATCGTGTGATCATCCGTCGCGATGGTCGCATCAGAAGAGAACGGCAGCTTTAATGCGCTATGGCAGGATTCCCGGCTTGAAATCGCGCCCCACACTAGCGGAGCCGGGATCTCGACAATCGCCATCCGTGTCGGTTTGACGGATTCTGAAATGGGCTGTATATCGGGGCTTGAGAACTACTACCCTGCGCGCTGGATGGGCGCGATACGGACTTTGGCTGTATACATAACTATGACCTTTCTACGTCGCGTGGTAAAGCTCTCTCACGTCCGCAACTTTGGCTGGTATCCGGAGGCGAGATGGGCGGTTTCCGCCTTTGGGGCGATTCGCGCGTTCATAGCTCTGCTAGTGCTGTTGTCACTGGGGAATCCGTCGCCGGCCTTCGCGGCGAATCCTGACCTGGAGACTGTGGTCGCTGGCTCGCGCCAGCGTATTGAGAAATTGGACTACCGCGTAACCGGGCGGCTCACGCGGGTCGAAGGCAATGGCAAGCGCACGAGCTACAAGTTTGTCGCCAAGGCACACTGGTTTCCCGATGGCCTGCGTCTGCTATGCGAGATCTCAGGGCCTGGTTCAGAGAAGACAACCCTTCTTCTGCATATGAGTGTGAGTGGGCACGTGACCATCGAGGTAGTGCTTCCTGGCGAGAAGACAGCTAGCCTGTTGCCATTCGAACGTTGGAACGACCCGCTAGTTGGAACAGACTTCTCGTATGAAGACATGGTAGAGAGCCAGTACTTCTGGAAGAGTCAGGACCTCCTGGCATCGGAGAAATACGGCGCACGGGATTGCTTTGTCCTTAAGAGCATGTCCGGCTCTCAGGACCGGACTTACTATGATTCGGTAACATCGTGGATTGACCGCAGCATTTTGTTCCCTGTGCATGTGGTGAAGACGCTTCGCGGGACGGGGAAGCAGAAGGAATTTATTTACTATGGGCTGCGGCAGGTCGATGGCGTTTGGTCTGCCACGCACGTGGAGGCAAAGCTGCAGGGCACGCCCGGCTCCTCGATTCTCCTAATCGAACGGGGCTCGGGAAAGGCAAACCTTGGACGCAAGGACTTTGAGATCAGTCAGTCCAGTGCTCAAGGAGAGAAAGCGAAATAAAACGCGTCGCTTCGTTAGGTTATGGCAAGGCCTGTGCTGTCACTGGAGCAATTGACGGTGTTCGCCGTCACGAGATAAGCTCCTTTTCAGACGTCGCCGAGGCCCCAAATAAGCCAAAGGGCCACCAATTCCAGTCGCCGGCAAGTTGCAACAATGCGGGGCCGACGACCATCCGCACCACGGTAGCATCAATGAACACGGCCACGGCAAGCGTAAAGCCCAGCATTTGGACGACCAGAAAGCTTCCCACGATGAATGCGGTGAAAACGGCAATCATGATTGCCGCGGCGCTCGTGATGAGCCTGGCCGTCCGCGCCAGGCCCTCGATCACCGCTGATCTCTCGGATAGACCGCGCCGCCGTTCTTCGAGGACTCGGGCGACGAGGAAGACCTCATAGTCCATGCTTAATCCGAAGACGATGGCAAACGAGAGTATTGGCACGATCGGGTATACGCTGCCGCACGGTCCGTGGAGCCCAAAGAGTTTGCTGCCGTGGCCATCCTGAAAAACGACAACTAAAGCACCGAAAGAAGCGCCAACGGAGAGCAGATTGAGCAGAACTGCTTTGACCGCGGCAAATAAAGAACGTAACCCGATCAGGAGCGCCATCAAGCTCCCCAATATGACGCCCAGGACCACCTTTGGCAACCGCTCTTTTACGACCGAGTCATAATCTGCCTCGAGCGCAGGAACGCCGCCGACGCGCAGCACAGCCCCGGGCACGCCGGTTATCGCCGCAACATCGGACGAGCGCACGTCTCGTACCCATTGCACCTGTTCGTTGGGCGAAAGAGCAGTGGTGGGCAGCAACTCAATCAAGGTAGCTTGGCCATCGGTGCGAAGAAAACTCTTGCGGATCGACTCGGGCACATCGTCGACAGCATCCGCAGTGTCAGACATTCCCGTAAAGGTCGGAAGAGATAAGACCTCTTCCGCCCTCGGATCGCTCTGGAAGCTCTTCGTCAAGCGACTGACAGCGAGCCAGCCAGCCGGCGAAAGTGGCGGAGACTGCGGCGGCAACTCCAGGACCACTCGGAGGCCCTGCACAATACCTGACCGTCCCATGTCTTGGAGTGTGTGCAGTGCTCGCACCGACTCGGCTGCGGCCGGAAGCGAATCATGGTCAGGAATGCCGGGAGAAATTCTCCGTGCCTGTAAGGCAAGGATCATTAGTGGAATCCCGGCGACAAGCAGAGCTGTCCAGGGCCGGTGGGTTATGATGCTGCCCCACCGCACCCACCGCCCACTCGGCGCGCACAGGCTGTCCGGCGTTTTGAATCGTACGGCTGGAAGACGCACTCTGAGGGCATTGATGCGATGCCCCAGCAGACCAAGCACCCAAGGCAGAATGAATGTACACAGCATCACACTGAAAACGGTTACCAGAAGGCCCGCTATCCCGATGGACCGCAGTTCGCTGATGGGCACAGTCAAAAGGGCTGAAAATCCGATGGCAACGGTCGTGGCTGAGATTACTAGCGTCCGCCCCGCTTGTCCGCCAGCAATATCGGCGGCGCGACCGGGATCATATCCTTCGGCCAAAGCCTCGCGAAACCGGCTCACCATCAGCAACGCATAGTCGATGCCCAAGCCAAGGCCGAGCATTGTCGCCAGATTCTGCACCAGAATTGACAGCTGCAGATAATGCGCGAGTAGCGCCGCCGCACCCAGCGCCATCGAGATTGAGAGTAGTCCAACTCCCAGCGGCAATAGCGCGGCCACAAGACTGCCGAATGCGAGCAACAGCAGCAAGAGAGTTACCGGCATCGCTCGTTCCTCGGCATGTTTGACGTCGTCGGCACTGACCTTGCGAAGATCGAAGTTCAGTGGCGTTTCACCCGTAATCTCCAGTTTGATATTGGGGTATTGCGTTCTAAGCTGAGCTTCCATCCAGTCTGCTTTTGCCCTTAGTTCGGGGACCAACGCCTCGACAGCAACGTCGTGCGGGTCCAACCCTACGATGATCAAGGCCCCACCATTGGTCCCAGTGAACAGAGGATCTGGCCAATCCAGACTCGAGACGGCACCCGACACTCCAGGAACACTTCGCAATGAACTGGTTAAGAAGCCCAATGCATCTGCGCCTTTGGCTGAATCGGGATCGGGAATGCCGCTGATCACCAGAACCAGGCGGTGAGCGTATGGAGACTGGAAGCGCTGCGCCAGTTCCAAGTCAACTTTTTCGGATTCTCCGCCCTTGATGTGAACAACTGTCTCCAAGCGACGTTCGACTTTGTAGGAAAAGGGCACCAGCGCAAGTGCCATGACAACCCCCGACATCGCCAACCAGAATCGGCAGCGAGCGGCATGATGGCCAATCTTCAGCTTGGCTCGAGCTGAATGGTGATCTAGGTCATTGGTATGCGCCAAGCCAAAAAACCTCACTCCAGTTAAGAACTTCTGGTGTCGGACTTACCCCGTACGGGCTGCTAAGCGGCACAAGCGGCAGTCCGACAACTGTCACTGGAGCGAGTCACCGATCTTGCACCAAAGCCCGTACTGAGCCGCATAAAGCTTCCGCTGATCACAGCGATAGGAGTGCAATACCTCCAACGAAACGATGAGCACGGGACCATTCTTTTCGAGGTCGGTAGCTACAGTAGGTATGACATCTCCAATTTGCGCCTCCTTCAACTTCCATCCCAATTCAACACTTTCGACTTTACCTTCGAATATTGGACCTCTAGCCCCGCCGCCAATTCTGACGGCAGTCTTGACCGGCGCCATTGGAGCAGCGCACCACAACCAAAAACCCACACTGGGACTAAGGTGAGCCCAACGATGAACGCCGCCACGAGTTGAATATGCATTTTAATCCCCGTAGATTCATGAGTATACCCGTTTCGAAGCAGCTTCAAAATTGGTGAAGTTGAAAGGCCCTTGACCGGAAGCTATGGAGGTTTCCAAGTCGTGACTTGCGAATTGCAACAGGAACCAGGTCGCAAGAAGCTTCAGCGCGGAGGGCCCGCGGAAGAATCTGTGCGCAGCGCGTTCCTGCGTGACTCAGCCAAGGAGGCATTCGCGGCAGCGGCAGCCAGCCGAAGTTACATCCGGTCTACTGCTTAAAGACCAATGGAGGCCCGCTGACCCGCTTCACCTTGAGGTCGACCGTCACTTCGACACGGTCGGCGATCTTGACGAAGGGAATGCCTTTATTCATCCCATAATCCTTACGATCGAAAGCCATTGTCCCTTTAACATCACCCGAACCTGACCCTCGGGTGCCAGTAACCGTAAACGTCAGCGTCTCGGGCTTAGAGACCCCGCGAATAGTAAACGTTCCAGGGATATCAAAGGTAGTGGGACTGGTCTGGACAATCTTGTCCGAGTGAAAGGTGATCAACGGATCGTTCTCGACGTCGAAGAAATCTTTGCTCTTTATCTTGCCGTCTTTCATCCCGCTCCCGGTATCCACGCTGTCGGCCTGAATTTTGATATCCAAGACGCCGGTCGTGACATCAGGAGATGTAAACGTTAGAGTGGAATCCCACTTTTTGAAAGTACCCTCTAGGGCCACTGACGCCTTTATGTAGAACGTAACTTTACTTTCGTCCGTCGCAATCACGAAAACCGGCGGCTGGTCTTGAGCTAGTGACGGGAGCGCGGCGGACGCTGCGAGGCAGAGGACCGCGAAACGAACGCGACTGAGTGTGTGCGCTGCAAACATGAACTTCCTCCCACCAGGCGCCAAGGGAGCAGCCCCAGTGAACCCGAATAATCTTTGGAGTTTCACACTCGGCCGACGCGCGGGATACTGGCAAATGTGACAGGAGGGTCGGCCGCCGGTTTCCGACGGCATTGCCCTCCAGGCGAGAAAGATTAGGCCATTCGCGGATCAGCGAATGCGTGCGACTCACCATTGCAGGAGTATGAGCTCTGAACAAAACCCGGGCCCCATCGCGGCCAGCAGGCCCAGCGTGCCGGGCTCAGGACGCCGGTTCTTCATGACATCTTCGAGCACCACCAGCACGGACGCCGAAGAAAGGTTTCCCACCTTGCGCAAACAATCCCACGAGGCGTCCAGTTCTCCATTGTGCAAGCCCAACGCAGCCGCCGAGGCTTCCAGCACCTTGGGCCCTCCAGTGTGCAGAACAAAGCTCTTAAGGTCGCTCCTTTGGTGTCCGTGATCTGCCAAGAAAGCGTCCACATCCCGCCCCAGATTTTCCCGAATCAGGGTTGGCACTTCGGTGGACAGCAAGATACGAAAGCCTTTCTCGGAAATATTCCAGCCCATCATATCTTCTGTGGCGGGGTAAAAAACTGAGCGAGTCGCAAGAATCTCAGGTCCTGAAATCCCGGGCCGCGATGATTCGAAGTCATCCCCGGTCACAATGACGGCCGCCGAGCCATCCGCAAACAATCCCGATGAAATCAGGTTCGCCACCGACAGGTCCTCACGCTGTAGAGTGAGGGAGCATAGTTCAACCGACACAAGAGCTGCCGCCTGCGAAGGATAAGCGCGAACATAATCGGAGGCACGTGCGATCCCGGCGGCGCCCGCCACGCATCCCAGGCCAAAAATCGGAGTACGGCGAATCTTCGTCGGAAGTCCCATTCGATTGATGAGTAGAGCATCGATCGAAGGGCTGGCGACGCCGGTGACGGTCGTAAACAGCAAGGCGCCCAGGTCTTGAACGTTGAGCCCTGCCTTGTGGAGCGCCAGACAGAGAGCCTGTTCCCCCAACTCCTGTGCGACCCTGATCCAAATATCGTTGGCCTGTCCCCAGGTCTTGATGTCCAGGTATTCTTCCGCGGGAATCGCCAGATATCGGCCATCAACCGTCACGTTGCGATGCAATCGCGCCAGCAAGAGCGGGTTCTTGAGTCGGGCTCCCCAATAGTCCTGGAGACGCTCTAAGAGAACTCTCTGAGTATAGTAATGCTTGGGGAATGCGCTTGCTGCGCTTGCGATCTTCATAGTTTTGTCCTATAGACCATAGAATGTGTGGATCTGGTTTTGTTTCGGGTAGCTACTTTAGCAGCACCGATTGTCACAGTTCAGCGACAGTCTCATGCGCTGGACTCAAAGGCGGACGGGCCCGAGATTGAGAACGCCCGATTTAGTGGAAAAGGCATCCAGGAAGATTCGATCCACCTCTCGTAGACTATACGCCAGTAGCCGGTAAAACCGCATCGCATCAGTCGTTCGCTGGGTGCCGACTTATCAGAATCTAATATAGCGACCGTCGTCCATAACTCCAGTTTGCCGACTTCACAGCCGCCTAAGCGCTCGCAGAAGAGGCTAGTTCGGAACCGAATTGGCAGCGCGTCTGGCATTCGCCCGAGACTAGCGGCCCGGAAGTTGCATCGACAGCCAACTCGTCACCAGTCGCCATTCGGCGGACAGGGAGTATCTGAGGGCCTCGATCGCGCAGCTCCGACCTCTATGCCCTCGATTTGGAGATCCATGAGCGACGTCAACTAACACGGTTGTCAGGGGTTTGCCCTGCTTCTATTATTGCCAAGCCGCGCATGACTGTTGTTTCGTAGGAGAAACAGACGCTGTTTGGATAAGGTCCAGCCGTTCGCAAAGCGGGAGGTCTCGTGAAGCTGAAATTGATACTGTTTTCGTCTTGTGCGTTCTTGTTTTCCTCTTTGTTGTCGAGCGCGCAGCAGGAGCGGGAGGCGCGGCTCTGGCTGACGACGCCTGACCGGGCTGCTATCGTGGCGCCGCAGCCGAACTTGCTGACCTTTTCCTCGGATGCGGGCAAGTTGCCGCTGCTGACAGTTGACGATGCACAGCACTTCCAGACCATGGACGGCTTTGGATTTGCGCTGACGGGAGGAAGTGCGCAACTATTGATGCGCATGAGCGCCGGAGCACGGGCGGCCCTGCTGAAGCAGCTCTTTGCTACGGGTGCCGAAGGGATCGGAGTGAGCTACCTGCGAGTGAGCATCGGGGCCTCCGATATGAACGAACGTGTGTTCTCGTACGATGATCTGCCACCGGGCGAGGCCGATGCGGAGATGGCGAAGTTCAACCTGGGCCCGGACCGGGCAGATGTGATTCCGGTGCTGAAGGAGATTCTGGCGATTCGGCCGGGGATCAAGATCCTGGGATCGCCCTGGTCAGCTCCGGCGTGGATGAAGACGAACGACGATGTGAAGGGCGGCGAGCTCAAGCCGGAGTATTACGGCGCATTCGCAAAATATTTCGTGAAGTACATCGAGGGGATGCGGGCCGAGGGGATCTCGATCGACGCGATCACGATCGAGAATGAGCCACTGAATCCGAAGAACACGCCGAGCATGGTGATGTTTGCACAGCAGCAAGACACGTTCATCGCGAAGTACCTGGGGCCAGCGTTTGAGAAGGCGGGGATTCGGACGAAGATTCTGCTCTACGACCACAACCCGGATGTGCCCTCGTATCCGCTATCGATCTTGGGCGATCCAGCAGGCGAGCAAGTATGTGGATGGGACGGCGTTTCATCTGTACGGTGGCGAGACGAGTGTCCTCGCGCAGGTACATGATGCCTATCCGAAAAAGAACCTGTACATGACGGAGCAGTCAGTGACGGGGCGGCGCAGCGGCGGGCCGCTTGGAATTGCCGAACCGGTCAGGCAGGTGATGATTGGCGTCCACGCGGAACTGGAGCCGTAACGTGCTGCTGTGGAATTTGGCGGCCGATCCTCAGAACGGGCCGCACACCAACAACGGAGGATGCACCGGATGTTCCGGCGCGATCACGCTCGAGGGCGATTCTGCGACCAAGAATATTGCTTTCTATGTTGTCGAGCATTTTTCGCAGTTTGTGCCGCCGGGCTCGCTGCGGGTAGCTTCGAGCGAGATGGAGCAGTTGGCCAGCGTGGCCTTTGTGACTCCAGAGGGCAAGGTAGTGTTGGTGGTGTCAAACACGGGGAATTTTCCGAAGTCCTTCGCAGTGAAGTACCGCGGGAAGGTCTTTCAGACAGCGATGCCCGCGGAGTCAGTGGGTACTTATGTCTGGTAGGCTCCTCGAGTTCTGCTCGGAACGAAGTGGTGTTGAGCGGCGAAAGATCCGGCTTCCGGGCTATGGCTCTGAAAGGAAACACAAGGAGCGCTCACGTGCTGGCAGACACGCGGGGAGGGTGGAGTTGATTTAAGGCAAAAGGGCAGAAACGCGACCTATCTGATGTAAACTCTAGCGCTTCGGAGGTCTCGAATGGATGCTCAGCCGCTGAGCGCTCAAATCCAGCAGGAGCCGAATGCGAAGCACTGGAGTCTCACCTCTCGCGTTGCGTTTCGGTTCTGCTTCGCATACTTTGGGCTGTTTTGCCTTGCCACGCAAATCTTCGGCACCCTATTTCCCATCCCCAAAGTCGATGTTCCCGACCCTGGCACGCTCTGGCCCCTGCGTCAGATCACCTTCTGGGCGGCCGCCCATATTTTCCATATCAAGCTTCCCCTCGTCTACGCCGACAGCGGCAGCGGCGACAAAACTTTCGACTGGGTATTGGCGTTCTGCCTGCTGGTCTTCGCCGCGCTAGCAACGGTCATTTGGTCCGTGCTCGACCGCCGACGCGAAAACTATGTCACTCTCCACAAATGGTTTCGGCTCTTTATCCGTTTTGCGCTGGCTTCGCAACTGATTGTGTATGGGTGGGACAAAGTCATTCCGTTGCAAATGCCTTTCCCGTATCTAGCCAGATTTGCTGCGAGCCATTCCGAGACTTCTCTCCGATGGGAGTTCTCTGGACTTCGATTGGTGCCTCGCCGGCGTATGAGGTCTTTGCCGGGTGCGCCGAAATGCTGGGTGGGATCCTGCTCATTTTTCCCCGGACAACGATGCTGGGAGCGCTTGTGGCCCTGGCAGACATGATCCAGGTCTTCATGCTCAATATGACTTACGACGTTCCGGTGAAGCTCTTCTCATTCCACCTGATCCTTATGTCCTTGTTCCTGCTCGTGCCGGAGTTCCAGCGTCTGGCAGACTTCTTTGTCCGCAATCGCACGGTGGCACCGTCCACCGAAGCCCCGCTTTTCTCCACGAGCCGCGCCAACCGGATCGCGCTCGCCGCGCAAATCATGCTTGGCCTCTGGATGCTCGGGGCGAATGCATATGGCGCGTTGGACAGCTTGGCACACGTTCGGCGGCGGACGCCCGAAGTCGCCACTCTACGGGATCTGGAAGGTGGACGAACTCTCCATTGACGGCCAACTCCGCTCGCCATTGATTACAGACTACGATCGCTGGCACCGCGCCGTCTTTGATTTCCCCGAGCGGATGTCCTTTCAGCGCATGGACGATTCGTTCGCCAGATACGGCGCCGCGATCAGCGCCAATGACAAGACGCTCGAACTCACTAAGGACAGCGACAAGAACTGGAAAGCCAACTTTACATTCCAGCGCCCGGCCCAAGATCGCTTGATCCTCGATGGCAATTATGGATAGCCACAAGATTCACATGCAGTTGCAACTGGTGGACCACAGCAAGTTCTTGCTGGTCAGCCGCGGCTTCCACTGGATTCAGGAGTACCCCTTCAACCGCTGAGACGACTGAAGTCAGGCCAGAGATTTCATGAGGGTCAGTCGGGGTGACTCACGATGAACCGAAAAGCGTGTGTGATCGGCGCCGGGCCGAATGGACTGGCAGCGGCCATCGTTCTGGCCCAGGCTGGAATGCAGGTCGACGTGCTGGAGGCAGAGTCTACGCCGGGCGGAGCTGCACGAACGCTGGAGTTGACCTTGCCCGGCTTTCGGCATGACTTCGGATCTGCGGTCTTTCCGCTCGGTGCCGGGTCGCCATTTTTCTCGTCTCTGCCTTTAGCCAACCACGGCTTACAGTGGATTCACTCGCCCGCCGCTTTGGCGCATCCTCTCGATGACGGTACCGCGGTGATGTTGGAACGGGACCTGGACAGAACCAAGGACTCGCTCGGGACCGACGGGCCAGCATGGGACAAGCTCATGCGGCCGTTCGTCGAGCACTGGACTGAATTTGCTCCCGAGATACTGCGTCCCGTTTCCTTCATCCCCAGACATCCATGGCTAATGGCACGCTTTGGAATGGTCGCGCTTCAGTCGGCCCGCGTTGTCGCCCGCCGGTTTCGGCATCCAAGAACCCGGGCGCTATTCGCGGGATTGGCGGCCCACTCGTTCCTCGAGCCTGGACGAACCGTTGAGCGCAGCTTTCGCAATCCTGATGGCAGTACCAGCGCACGCCGTTGGTTGGCCCATTCCAGAGGCGGCGCGCAGTCTCTCACCAATGCGCTCTGCTCGTTTCTCTCGACCCTGGGAGGCAGAGTGCGCACTTCAACTCCGGTCCAGAATTTGGGGGCACTCGGAGAACTACGACTTGTTTCTCTGCGACCTGACTCCGCGGCAGCTCGCCAAGGTTGGCGGGCAAAGATTGTCGGAAAGCTACATGCGGCAGCTGGAATATCTACCGCTACGGATCCGGCGTCTTCAAAGTAGATTATGCGCTGAACGCACCCATTCCCTGGAAGGCTCCCGAGTGCTTGCGAGCAGCGACGGTGCATGTGGGCGGAAGCTTGGAGGAGATTGCGGCTTCGGAAAAAGCGGTCCGAAGCGGACAGCACGCCGATCGTCCGTTCGTCCTGGTGGCGCAGCCTAGTCTTTTCGATAGCTCGCGGGCTCCAGCCGGCAAACACACGGCCTGGGCTTACTGTCATGTGCCGAACGGGTCCCAAGTAAACATGCTGGCAAAACTGGAGGATCAAATTGAGCGCTTTGCTCCGGGTTTCCGCGACTGCATTCTGGCGCGTCGTGTCTTCTCTCCCGCCGATCTTGAGAGCATGGACGCCAACCTGGTGGGAGGCGATATCGGTGGAGGAGCCATGGACATTCGTCAGTTGCTGTTTCGACCGACTTGGCGCCATTACGCCACGTCGGCGCGCGATATCTATATTTGCTCAGCGTCCACTCCGCCGGGCGGAGGAGTGCATGGCATGTGTGGCTATCATGCGGCGAAAATGGCGCTGTCCAGGCTGTCTGGCAGCTAGTCTCGAAGCACGCGAGAATTCGCGCGAATTGATGCCTGCACTCACTGGCGTGGAGTAGCCGCAGGCCATTCCACGCCATGGATTTTCCCATCGGGTTCGCGCTCGATCGTCGGAGCATACAGTCCCATGAATTGACGGCGCCACCATAAGCCTTGAGTCCCGTTTTTCCGACATGGTCGTAAACCAGTATTGCCAAATCACAGCGCGTACCTGGCGTGGCGGCCCATTCGGGAAACGGATTCGTCGCAAAAAGATTGAGAACGTCGCTGTCGTTGGAGAGAAGCAGCACCTCGGTCTTGGGAACGATTGGATATTCCTGCCATGATCCCAACGAAGCAAACCAGAGATTCCAGTCGAATCGCGGCTGATAAGGCGCGTAAATGCCCGGCGGCTGGCTCAGATCCTGCGGCTTGTAGCGGAACGGATATGCCACCCAGTTCTTTCCGTCGTCGGAGCCCTGGAACTCGATCTCGTATCGGCCACGAGTCATGATGCCAAAAAGCCCGTAACGATTGGCGATGCGAAAGGGCTCTAGTGCAGCGACTGGCTCGGTCGGCAGTGGAGATCGGAGAACATCCACATCAACTGCGCCATCGTCGCATAGAAAATCCAGCCGAGGATCACCACCGTCAGGGACAGTTTCACCGCATTGTAATACCGGCCGAAGCCTCCTGACGGTTGAGCTGGGTTGGCTTGGATCGTTCCTGATCTGATCGACGTCCCGGTTCCTCTTCGGATCCGCCGGTTCGAGAGCTCTGGCCCCACCGGTGCGCCGACCGTGATGCCTGCAGCGAACGATTTCTTCCATCGTCTGCGGGAGATAACCGCTGCAGAAAGCGATCATCCAGCAACAGAACTCCCAAAGCGAGGCACCAGGTAGTTCAGAAAAGTGTAGTTGGCGGTAAGAATGACGCCCAGTTCCCAGGGCGTCACAATGAGGAAGCACACGATGCGCCAGCGCCGCGGCAGAAACAACATCCAAACCAAACCAATTCGAGGGCCAGTGTTGCGAAAACAGTCGAAGCGTGGAACCAGTGCGGCAGATGCTGCATGTACCAGCCGATCCAGGTCGGCAGCGGACCGTTCTGGTAGTACTCGTCCATCGCCGTGAAGTGACGCCACTCCGGGTCTCCGCCGGCAATCTTCGCCACGCCGGATTCGAAGTAGATGCGAAACCATTCCCACTGCAGAAGGAACAGGCTGGCGCGCGATGGCGGCGACGCAACGCCCAAGCCCGGGACGGAATCCAGCCGGAGCAAAGAAAATTGCGATGAATCCCGCCTCAAGCAACATTCCGTCCGACTGGTAACCGGAAAAATCTTGCGCCGCGCTCACGAACGAAAGAAAACACGCGAAACAAATCACCAGCATTGCGCGCGGCCACACATTCACAACCAACAGCAACGACGCGACCATGCCCACCCAGCACAGGGCAGTTAGCATGTGCGGTCCGCTTCCCAGCCAAAACAACGTTGGCGCAAACCATATGCCGCGAATGTAGCCAAAGGAATGTGCCACGGCGCGGAGATATTCGCCGGCCGGCAAAATTCCTTCCGGTCCAATGAGTCCGCGAATCTGAAATACGAGCGAGAAGAAGGCGGAAAAATAGATGCCGCCGAGTGCCCGCAGGAAGAGCCATCGGGGACCGAGGCGGTCTTTCGCGCCATGCTCCGAGTCAAAAAGCACGCGGATGGCCCGAACCCAGTTCATGAGCGTCGGGTCATTATACGGTGAGAAGAAATAGGCTCTTTGCCGGAATCGGAGGCAGTGGCCCTGGTCTTCGATCGTGATGCTGTGCTTCTTTTCCGATTGCCCGCATGGTGTCCGTTGCGGACGTTAGCGTTTATTGTTTTCAGCAAGTTGCAAGCTCGCTGAATCTGCCAAGCAAACCTCACCAAATGCACTCAACCCATCGGGATAGGGGATATTCCCCCCGTCGTCCCGGCTTAAAAATGCGAGAGCAATCCCGACCTCCGTCATCGTAAACTGCGGCGCCGAATGTCACCGCAAAAGCCCAATTCAAAAGAAATCTAAAAAAACAGCTTGGATAGTGGAGAAATATGAGGTATTTTGCCGACATCGAAATTCTGGAGCAAGGTTCGGTTTCACCAAGCCTAGGTCGACGTTTCGGTCTCGAGAATGGAAGACATCCCCTGCCTTCCGCGGTAGATTCCAGGTGACGTGAAGTCTCGCTCGCTCCGAGGGGAATCTAGCCGTGAAGCCTCCTCTTTGCCTGTCCGTCGTCTTCGCATTTTCTCTCTTGAGCTGCAATTTGTTCGCCGGAGGCAGGAAGCTGCCCCTAGCCGATGGATCGCCCCACTCTGACCCGGCCCCGGCCGTTTCTGCAGAGAGTGGGACGCTCGCGGCTCAGCCCCAGGCCGTCATCCCAGGTCCGCAGCGATCCTTTCTTCGTATGGCGGGGATCAGTCAAAAGATCGAGCCGGATGAAGTCTTGCCCTTGCTGAGCAGGAACGTGTTCACCGAGGGGTTTGAGATCACTCGCCCAACCGAGTTCCTGATCCTGTTGAGGCGATACGTCGTGCAGGCCAGAGAGCTAACGGCTCTGGCCGCTGGCAGCGGAATGGTGATTCGTGTTTCAAATTGTGACGATGCCAGGCCTCTACTTCAAATTCTCGGTTATCGGACCCGGGCAGACTGCGGTACGCCGGGGACGTCCTTGCAGACAGAGGATCCCGAGAGGGCTTTCCTGGCTATCGATTCCGGATTCCCCCTCCCTGAACTCGAGCGGACACTGCAAGGTGGCAAGCCCTTCGAGTATCCCTACCTCACTTCCCCTTTGCCCGTGCTCTTCGCGGAAGGCGATTGGACTCGAGCGAGCACTAGGAATTACAGGGAGAACAGCAGGGATTTGCTCGACACGATCCTCGCCGACCAGTCGGTTGCGCGCCTTTACTGGGCTCTCTCGCGGCTCGACCCCGAAACCAGGAACTCCTTGCAACAGTCGATTGGGCTCGGGAAGTTGCTTCCCTATGCCGCAGTCCTTGATTTCTATGGGAGGGGCATCTCCATCAGCGCGGGCCGAGTCAACGTACCGGGGGGCCCTGCCGCGGACGCCTCATGGAAGGATCTGGTTGGAGCAAGCCCGGCGACGCCTGCCGCTTTTATCCCACGGTTGCTTGCTAAGGATAAGGGTTGGCTGGTCGCCTATTTCGATGCGCTTTCGCGCGTCACCGGAGCTCGGCAGGCATACTTTACCGACCCGCGCCGGCTGCGATTCTTCTTCGAAGGACTGCGCGCGCCCGATCGTGCGTCACCTGCCACGCTTGGTTCATTCCGACCGGCACCAGCCCTGTTGCTGCTGGTCAGTCGAATTCAGCTGGAGAGCAACGGTACGCCCCTTATCCCGGGGAATCTCGATATTTGGAAAGACATTCTCCAAGGGCACAACTCTGGCTTCGCTCGGAAGGTAAAGCAGTCTTCCAATTTGAGCGGTCCGGATCAGCTTATACAGAAGATGTTCGCGCTTTCGCGTGCACCCACTGACGACGGACCGCTACAGATGTTCATGGCGATCAGTGAACTTGACAGTAGACGGTCTCCCGAACATCGTCTGTCAGCGGGGACGGTCGGCCTGCTGGCACACAAGTTCGAAGAATTCAGCGATCAATACCGCATCTTTGCCGAGTTTCCCGAATTAAGCGACGAGTCGATCACACTATTTCTGGACGTCGCGCAGGGGCTGAACAAACTACCCATGGCCATGCGCGGGAATGCGTTCGGAACCTTTCAGGCAAGTGAAGGGATCTGGCAGATTCTGGCCAGACAAGGACAGATTGCAAAGCCGCAGCTGGACGCGTCGTTTCGGCAAGTGATCAGTCCCTTCGCCTCGATTCGCTCAGCCTCCCAACTTTACGACGCAGGGCGAGCTTCCCTGGGAGAACTATTCCGGTTCTCGACCGGAAATGCCAGACCTTCACAGGACGAAATCATCGAACTGCTGGCAGGGCCTCGGCAGAATACTCCCGAGGGAAAGCAGATTCATCGAGAACTTGCCATCAGGGTCCGTGCCGTGTTGGACGACCAGCGACTGGTCTCGCTCGACACGTTATTGATGGTCGGGGATGGGCTGTCCGAAAAAGCACGCGGGAAGCAGCCGCCGGAGTACATGATCCGCCTGGCCGGCCAGACGAGAGAATTTGAGATGCCACGGCCAATCTTCACGAGCGGTGAGAGGTCGGAATGGGCAGCCGGAGTCTACAACAACCATCACACCGACGTGCAGATGAAGTCTGACATACCAAAAGTCCTCAAGTCGACGACGGCCTCGCCCGCGCAAATTGAGGAAGCGCGCGGCCAACTCGCATCTTTTTTGAGAGACACTCTCGTTGGCTTGAACTATGCCTACTACGAGCCTCCGGGTGCGCAAGCCCTGCATAATAATCCGCTCTTCGTCCGCTCCCACGATTTCGCCGGAGAAACCGTCAGCGGAATGAAAACCCTCTGGCAGGCGCCGGAGTTGCTCGGCCAGGGTTCTCCGGCGGGCGGAGGCGCCCATTTCGTAGGCTCGCTTGCCGATCTCCCCTATGCCCTCGCAGATCTTGAGCAGGATTTCATTTCGCCGAATAGCGTTCAGGCACTCATCTGGAAAGAATTGACGCCGGAACTTTTGGCCAGCGCCACGGTACCCCGATGGTGGGACGTCAGCCCAACAGAGCTTCATGCAATCGCTCTCTACCAGCGAAGTGGAGAAGAGCTTCTGATTGCGTCCGCTAAGGACGAGGCCATGCGAAACAAGGTTCTGATTATTCTTTCGAACCGGTTTCTTCCGCAACGATCACGAGAAGTTGAGGACGCCCTGCGCGCCGGTCGCGTATCTGAGTTGCTTCCTCAAATGATGCCGTCAGACACCTTCTATCTCGCGGCGGAGTGGCGGCGTCAGTACCCGGAACAGCCCGGTGTGGGCGGACCGGCCACACAGGAACTTGATGAGTTGTGTCGGCAGCATCCCGAACAGGCTGACTGGAGTCGGTTATCCCATGACTTTGGCACGCCGCATCCCACTCTGGCTCAGAACTACGGCCTCGAACTGCTGAACATGATGCCCATGCCACCGCTTGCTGGATATTCGAGCCGTTTCCTGGCGGAATCCTGGGACTCACCCAATTTGTACTGGGCTCGCCTGGCGGATGAAGGAGGATATTCGCCCGTGATGCTCAACCACTACGTGCCCCAGTTGACTCGAATGATGGTGGAGAAAATTTTCGCGACTGACTTTGAGGATTGGGCGGAGCTCCTTCGGGCGATGCACGAAACCGGAGCTGAGTTTCGCGAGGGAAAGGTGACGCCTTTGAGAATAGCTGGCGCTCGGCCTTGAGGGGTGCGTTCGATCCAGCACTAGTTTGCAATTCAGCGGTCCTTGGAAAAGTGCCGCAGAATAGGAATCTTCAAACCATGGTAAGAAAATTGTTTCCGCTGATTCTCATTTCTTTGGCCTTAGTTCTAGGCGACGCAACGAACATCGAGGCTCAGGAGAGTCCGGACTTTCACGTTGTGGTCAACATGGTCCAACTCAACGTGGCCGTGACCGACAAGAATGGAAAATACGTTACAGGGCTTCGCCCGCAAGATTTTGCTATTTCCGAAGATGGGATTTTGGAAAAAACGGCGACCTTCGCGGAGGGCAATGAACCGGCCCGCAGTCTCAGAGAACTAGCAGGACACGGACTCGCACCCGGTGACCCGGCCGATCAAGATTCGCAGGTAAGGGGCGCCAATGTATTCGTCCTGTTTGATACTAGCAACTACATGTATCGCGGTTTCGTCTTTGCGCAAGACGCGATCACCGAGTTCGTTCGATCGCTTGAAGAGGCTGACCGGATCGCACTTTACTCGTACAGCCGTGACCTTTCTCGCGTCGCCCCTCTTACCGCAGACCGAACCCAAGTCGTGCAGGCCGTGCGTTCGACCGTGGCGGGAGATGAGGCAGCACTCTACAACGCGCTCTTGCTGACACTGAAAGATGCGGCTCAAAATTCGGGCAGGAAAGTTGTCGTAGTGTTCTCGAACGGGCCGGATAACTCCAGTGTCGTGCCACCCGAGGATGTTGCTGAATTCGCCCAGTCTGCCGGAGTTTCCATCTACATGATCAGCACACAAAAGGCGAGATTGGAACCAGTGTCCACCGCGGTGTTTGATCGAATGACCGCCGCCACGGGCGGCAAAGCCTACTTCGCCAAAGACTGGAGAGATGAACATCGGGCATTTGCGTCCGTCCGCGATGACTTAGCACATCTCTACTCGCTGAGTTACTACCCAAAGGCTAATTCCAACAACGGCTGGCGCGCGATCACGGTAAAGCTCGTGGGCGATCAAAACAAGAAGTACAAGATCCGGACTCGCAACGGTTACCGACCTCAACCGTCCCGATTCTCGAGCGGCGAAAAGACAACACTATCTAGCATCGCTCCTGAATAGCGAGGCCACGCGCACAAAGTCAGTACGAATTCAACGCAGCTAGTAGGAATACCAGAGTTCTTCGCCGCATGGTCCAAGTGTATGCTTCTCAAACCAATGCCCATGACTTGCCGAGGAAGCCGGTCCTACGAACTGGCCCTCATATCGCTCGAAGTCCCGCCCGCTGCCGGAACGTAGCACTTCTGCGTGTAATCCATCACCATGCGATCGGCGTTGAAGCGCCATCCCAGCGTTCGGATTGTCCGCTTCATGCGCTTGATCCATCCTCGCGGAAGGCCATCGCGATCGCGCTGGTAATAGAGCGGAATCACTTCTTCGCGAAGCGTTCGCATCAAGTCTTCCCCGTCGCGCGCATCGTGGACGTTCATGTTGGAATGAGTCCTGCCGGTTCCAATCGAAAAGCCGTTCATCCCGTCGATAGGCTTCGGCCCACCAGCCGTCGAGAACGGAAAGATTCAAGCCGCCGTTCAGCACGACTTTCTGACCGCTCGTGCCCGACGCTTCGAGCGGCCGCCGGGGATTATTGAGCCAGACATCGACGCCCTGCACAAAATGGCGCCCCACGTTGATGTCATAGTCCTCGACAAACACGAACTTGTCGCGGAACTTCGGATCCCGCATCAAGTCGGCAATCTGCTGCAGCACGCGCTTGCCCGGCTCGTCCAGCGGATGCGCCTTGCCGGCAAACACAAACTGCACCGGACGGTTCGGATCATTCACCATCGAAGCCAGCCGCTCGATGTCCGTCAAAATCAGATTGGCCCGCTTGTATGTGGCAAACCGGCGGGCGAACCCGATGGTCAGAGCATCCGGACTGAGCACGCGCTCCAGGCGCTGCAACACCTCCCGCGATTCTCCGCGGCGCTTCGCCTGCTCGACCGCCCGCCGTCGCACAAACTCGATCAGTTGCGATTTCAGGTTGAGGTGCGTCTCCCAAAGTTCGCCGTCGTCCACGTTCTCGATTCCCAGCCAGATTTTGCCTTCGCTGCTGCGCTGGTGCCAGTCCGTGCCCAGATGGCGATCGTAGAGGCGAAACATCTGCGGCGCCAGCCACGAGGGCACGTGCACTCCGTTGGTGATGTGCCCGATGGGAACGTCGTCTTCCACTTTGTCGCGGATACAGCCCGGTCCACATGTGCGCGCGACACCTCGGCATGCAGCGCCGAAACCGCATTGGCGCGGCGCGACAAGCGCAGCGCCAGCACCGTCATGCAAAACAGTTCGTCCGCATTGCTGGAATTCTCGCGGCCGAGTCCCATCAGACTTTCCTGCGAGAGTCCCAGTGCCTCGCGAAGAGGACCGATGTGCTCCTCAATCGAGCCCGGCATCGAAACGGTCGTGGCCGGCAGGCACTGGAGTGTGCGTGGTGAATACGACTTCGCGCGAGACCCGCGGAACGGCAGCATCAAACGCAAGCCCTTCCTCCTCCATCCGCATGCGAATCGCTTCCAGCACCGCAAACGCGCTGTGGCCTTCGTTCAGGTGAAGCACTCCGGGAGAGATCCCCAGAGCCTTAAGCGCGCGCAATCCGCCCACGCCCAGCAGCAATTCCTGACGAATGCGGATGCGGAGATCTCCGCCATACAGCCGCGAAGTCAGTTCGCGATCCTCGGGAGCATTTCCTTCCACGTCGGAATCGAGCAGCAGCAGGTCGCGGCGACCCACCTCCACGCGCCAGACTTTTGCCCGAATCCGCCCGCTGCGCGTTTCGATTTCCACTACGACCGGCCGGCCGTCTTTGCCGATCGCCACTTCCATCGGCATCTGATTGACGTCGGTCTTCAGATACTCTTCCCGCTGCCATCCGTTCGAGATCGAGCCTCTGCCGGAAATATCCCTGGCCATAAAACAAACCGATGCCCACCAGCGGAATGTCCAGATCCGACGCGCTCTTGATGTGATCTCCCGCCAGCACTCCCAGGCCGCCGGAATACACCGGCAGCGATTCGTGTAGTCCAAACTCCGCCGAGAAATAGGCCACCGGGTGAGGCCGCAACACGCCGGCGTGCCTCGTGCCCCAGGTACGGTCGGCTTCCAGATACTCCAGCATGTCGGCGGTACGCGTAGTTCACGCGGCTATGCAGCATCAGCTCCGCGGCGCGGGTTTCCAGTTTGGCCAGCGGAAACTCTCCCAGCAGCGCCACCGGATTGTGGTTCAGTTCATTCCAGCGCGCCGGATCCAGATCGAGAAACAGGCTGGAAGAATTGTGGTCCCAACTCCACCACAAATTGCGCGCCAGGGCCCACAGCCGCTCCTGCAGCGGAGCAATGAAACGATCAAGCGTTCGGGCTTCGCTCACAACTGGAGCGACCTGGGTGGCCGCTTCCGTCAGCATTCGAATCTCGTCTTCGCTGAAAACGCGGGCCTCGATCGTCTGCACGACCAGAACGCCCTGCAGAACTCCGCGATCGATCAGCGGAACTCCCAGGAACGATTGGTAGGCATCCTCGCCAGCGTCCCGAAAATACTTAAACCGGGGATGATTCTTCACTTGTTCGACCGCAACCGGCCGCACCAGTTCCGCCACCAGGCCAGTGAGGCCTTCGTGCACCGCCATCCGCAGACTGCCGATACACTCGCGGCGAAGCCCAACGGTTGCCGCCAACACCAGATTGGCGCGGTCCGGCTCCAGCAAATAAGCCGAGCACACGTCCGTTCGAAATCTCTTGGCGATCAGGGCAACAACATTCATCAGCGTTTCCGCAGGCTGGCCGCCCTCCGCTGCGAGATCCGCGATCTCTTCCAGGCTCAGGACGTTCCTGACCTGGCTCGAATGCACGCCTTGCTCCATGGCTTCAGCTACGTTCTCGTGTGCTTCCAATCTGATTCGCTAGCCTCCGTTGGGTCTTGGACCTCGATCTGCCGAGCCTCGTTCTGCCGAGTTCCTTGGATGACTGGACCGGCAGAAGTTCCATTGCTCCCATTGTACGGGCAACCGACGAAATCGCGAACCACGCACGGACTCTAGCGAATGCAGGTGCCCTCGCCCGCAGCTTCGCACCCCCCACCCAGCCACATTCTGCAGGCAAAGGCTCCGTCGCGCGTTCTAGTGTGACCGTGAAAACCTTGTTTGCTTTGGCATCTCGATAAAGAGTAAAATCGGCCCCAATCCAGCCAACCGATGGGAAGTCTACGTCCGCTTTCCATTGGCGTTTCGAGCATCGCAAGTTTGGAAACGACCATCCGCTGGAATGCAGATGAGTCGGCCGGACTACAGCTCACTAAACAAGGGACGGATTTAACGTCGGGATTTTTGAGTACCGCCCGCAATTCTTTTGCATCTCGCGCGACCCATGGAGTCAGAACAATGAACGGTACCGCCGCACGATTTCTCCGCTTGGGTGTGAGCCTGTCTGGATTGGTGCTTTTGGGCTGGGTATTGACCGGTCAGGCGGCCAAGCCTGCACAGGAAGGCCTTCCTACCGACTGGACTCACCGGCACGTGATCTTTTCCCAGCCTTCGACGTACGAACAAGTCCGTCAGGTCACCAAGGACCCGCGCTACTGGCAGCAGTTCTATCGGCAGGCTGTGACGCCCGTCGTATCGGACCCGGAGCCCGATCACACGATGCCCCCGAATCTCGGCTTTGTTGGGAACTCCGAACGGCAGGGCGACTGGTCAGAGGACCTCGGCAGCAGCCCTTCAGGAGTAGCGGGCACCTATCCCGCGAAGTATTCGTTTCAAATCACCACAGCGAACTGCGGCAGCGCCACCACGCCTGATTATGTGGTGTTCAGCACCGGCCTCTTGGGATCAGCGACCCAGGCCAGCGTGGTTGGTTATGACAATCTCTATTCTGGATGCAGCGGAGTGAAGCCGACGGTCTATTGGGCTTTCAACACCGGCGGACAAGTCCTGACTTCTCCAGCCACCTCCACAGACGGAAAGCAGGTGGCATTTGTCGAGACCAACAGTTCAGTCGGCGATCCTTGTTCTGCTGAAATGGGCTGCTGGGAGTGGAACTGTGGCTTCCCCGACCACCCTCGCACCGGTTACTCTGTCCGCCTATCGCGCCTGCACCGCGCCCTGCATGACCGAAATCTTTCTGAAGGGCGGGGGAACCCAGACCGATGATACGACTTCGTCCGTTTTCCCTGACTACACTCACGATGTCCTCTGGGTCGGTGGCGCTCTTGGCTGGCTTCACAAGATCACGGGAGCGTTCCGTGGAACACCGGCTGAAGTCAACACGGGCGGGTTTCCCGTGCAAACGAACGTGGGGCACCCCGCGGGAAACTCCCTCTCGAGCCCCGTCTACGACTACAGCTCGACCAACGTTTTCGTGGGCGATTACGGCGGATTTTTTTATCGCATCAGCTCCACAGGAGTCGTAACCAAATCCGCACAGCTAGATCATGGTACCGGTCTGGTCGCAGGGCCGATTGTGGATTCGACGTCCGGAAAAGTTTATGTCTTCGCTTCCAGCGACGGCACCACAGCTTGTCCAGGGGGAGTACCGTGCGCGGCTGTCTACCAGTTCACGACCGGCTTCGCTGCCGCCACCAGCGGAGCGAAAGTTACCGTAGGATCCAGCCAAGTCGCTCCTCCCAATCCTAATCCTCTGTATGAAGGCAGCTTCGATAGCACCTACCAGGCTTCAGCCAATGCCACCGGGAACCTATACGTTTGCGGAAACACAGCGGGGGCTCCGACCCTGTATCAGATTCCGATAACGGCCGGCGCCATGGGGACGGTAAACACTGGCCCAACGCTCGCCGGTGCCGCCACCGGATGCTCGCCCGTGAGCGACATCCCCAACCCAAACGCTGCCGGAGGTACTGCCGAGTGGATCTTTGCCAGTGCCCAGACCAGCGGATCGGGCAATAATTGTGCAGCCGGCGGATGCATCATGAACTTCAATGTTCAGCCTTGGACGCCTTCAACTAACTTACGCCGCAGGTCAAGAAGTCATCGACACCAACTTCCATGTGCAGGTAGTCAGAACGGCGGGAACGTCGAGGACAGCTGCGCAGGGACATCCCATCTGGACCGCTGCCACTGACGGCGCCACGAACGACGGCTCGGTGCGTTGGATCAACCAGGGTCCCTCATGTGGCTGCTCACGTTACCTGGCTCCCAAGCCACGCCTACGCCATCGGCAACATCATTATCGACAGCAATAATAATGTCGAATATGTGGCGGTGGCGGGGACATCGAGAACCGTCGCTCAGGGACACCCCGTCTGGAGTCTGGTCATCAATGGCGCGACCATCGACGCCGGGGCGCGATGGCGAAACCTGGGACCCATCGCCACCCAGAGCGCCGCAGCGGCTGGAGGCACCGGCGGAATTATTATGGATAACACCGTTCCGGTGGGCACCTTGCCGGGTGCATCGCAGATCTATTACTCGACACAAGGCAACCAGGTCTGCGCAACCTCCGGGGGCACCGGTGGGTGTGCCGTGCAGGCGTCGCAGTCGGGATTAAACTAGCGAATTCAATTTCAATTAAGATAGAAGGATAAAAGGTTCCCATTATGGTTAACAACGATATGTCCACTGAAGATCGGCTGACTCCGGCGGCTAAGAAACCTTATGAAAAACCGTCCTTCCGCTATGAAAAGGTCTTTGTGACCACGGCCCTTTCGTGCGGCAAGCTCGCCATCACAGGGGGCCCTTGTGGTAGTAACGGCAAGGTGTCATGAAGCCTGCTGCCCAAGTATTCGAGCGACGCGCAAAGCCTGAAGTGCGAGCTGGCGGGCGAAGTGTTGCGCTCGTCGGGGACGCTGCGCTTGCAAGTCATGGGTTGGAGCATGCTGCCCTCGGTTTGGCCGGGGGATACGCTCGTGATTGAGCGGGCATTTCAGCAGCGAGCCGTTTCCGAAGGAGACATCGTGCTGTTCGGCCGCGATCGGCGTCTCTTTGCTCATCGCGTGGTGGCGAAGCACGGCTAGGCGGGGATTCGCAGATTTTGACCCGCGGCGATGCGATGCCGGCCACAGATTCTCCTGTTTCTGAGAGCAACTGCTGGGAAAGGTCTCTTTCATTCTGCGGAACGGGAAATGCATCGAGCCCAGCTCGCAGTCCTGCGATTTTCTGAACGCGCCGTCGCGGCTTTGGTTCGCGCTCCGACATTCGCCGCCCGGGTGGTTGTGGGTGTGCACGGCATGATCATCGTCAATTGTCACGAATTCAAGCGTCGCTAAGTTCACATTCGGAAGTCGGGAAGTCCCTTGCCAGAGCTTACCGCCGAAGTCGAACGTCTCAGCCTCGTCATTGAAATCGGGGGCATGCCCGTGCGCGTGAATACGACCGATCGGCATTTCCTTGACATGCTGCAGGACCGCTATTCCGGATTTATAACCTCGCTCCGAACGCGATGCGGAGATTGAATTCGATGTGAACTGACTCGCCCGACTTTCGCCGATCCCGATGCCGCCGTGACGCGTGACCCATCACGGCGGCCGCTGGGCCTGCGAACGCGGAGATTTTCGCGCCGAGTGGGAGCCCGCGTCCCGCACGGGACGGATTCGCCAGACCGCCAATCCATATTCGATCGATGCCGTGCTGCGCATTGTGCATACGCTCGTGCTGGCCCGGCAGGGAGGATTCCTGCTGCACTCGGCCAGCGCCATCCGCAACGGCAAGGCGTTCCTGTTCGCCGGTGTCTCCGAGGCCGGCAAGACGACGATCTCGCGGCTCGCGCCTCCCGACGCGACGCTCCTGACCGACGAAATTTCCTACGTTCGCAAGCGAGCGAGCTCCGGCTATGTTGCCTTCGGCACTCCCTTTACCGGCGAACTGGCCAAGCTAGGCGAAAATGTTTCCGCGCCGATTGCCGCTCTCTACCTGCTGGCCAAAGGCCGGAGAATCGCATCGATCCCGTCCCGCCCGGCGAGGCGGCTCGATCTCTGCTTGCTAATGTTCTCTTTTTCGCGGAGGATGAGGAACTGGTGCAGTCGACGTTTCATTCCGCCTTTGAGTTCGTAAGCCGGGTTCCGGTTTCCCGGCTTACGTTTGTGCCCGATGCCCGGGTCTGGGAGTTGATCGGATGAGCAGGCTTTATCTGGCACGGAATCCGCGGGTCGCGGCGCGCAGTCTCGACGGCGAAATGATGATCATGTCCGGCCACGATTCCACGCTGTTCACCCTGAACAAGACCGCCACCATCCTGTGGCAGTCGGCGGACGGCACCACTCCGCTCGACGAAATCGTCGAGCACCGCATCTGCCAGGAGTTCGAAGTCGAGCCCGCCGCAGGCCTTGCAGGATGCCGAAACTCTGGCGCGCGAACTGGCCAGCCACGAGATCCTGCAAATCTCAGAAGAACCGATTCCGCCGACAGACGCCAGCGCAGGAGAATCCCGATGAGTGGACTGCTCGAGGAGATGACCGAGAAGGCGCTGAAGCTGAACATTCCGCTCAGCGTGCAGCTCGACCTGACCTATCGCTGCAACGAGCGCTGCGTGCACTGCTATCTCGATCACGACGATCACGGCGAGATGACCACCGCCGAAATCAAGCACCTGCTCGACGAGATGGCCGACGCCGGCGTCTTCATTCTCACTCTGAGCGGCGGCGAGATTTTCCTGCGCAAGGATTTCTTCGAGCTTCTCGAGCACGCCCGGCGCAACTGATGTTCTGCGTGAAGCTCAAGACCAACGCCATTCTGATCCGCGAGCGCGAGGCTGCCCGCATCCGCGAACTCGGCGTCGAATCCATCCAGATCAGCATTTACTCGCACCGGCCGGAAGTGCACGATGCCATCACGCTGTGCCGGGTTCGCTCAAGCGCTCGCTCGATGCGATCCGGTTTCTCAAGTCGCAGGGCTTGAAAGTCATCATCGCCAATGTTCTGATGATGCAGAATATGCAGGACTATCCCGGCGTTCGCGCCCTGGCCGAGGAACTGGGCGTCGAATGCACGCTCGACCCGACCATCACGCCCATGATGGACGGCGACCGCTGACGTTCTGAGCCTGGGCGTCGGCCAAAACGCTCTGCAGCAGGTCTTCCGCGACGACTGCGCTGGTCGGCGACGTGGACGAATTTTGCGCCATCCCAGCACCCGCCGGACGAGAGTCGAACTGGAATCCACTGCCGTGCAGCGCCGGACACACCGCTGCTATGTTTCGCCCTATGGCGACGTTTTTCCCTGCGTCCAGTTTCCGCTTCCCACGGGAAACGTGCGGCAGCAGCGTTTCATCGACATCTGGCGCCATTCCGATGCAGATGAACGATGTGCGCTCGATCCGGCTGAAGGATCTGACGACCTGCACCTCGTGCACCCACGTTGGAACTTGCACGCGCTGTCCCGGACTCGCGTTCATGGAAGGCAACATGCGCGGGCCTTCGTCGCAGGATTGCGAGAAATCCTTCGCCCGAACCGGAGTTCCCTCGGCCAACATGCTGGCAAGAAGCGCGCCGGAGCAAAGCCACGCGGAACGGCGAACCTGGTGCAGATTCGACGCGCTTCCGATTTCCATTGGCACTGTCGTGGCGGCGCGACTCGCGTGAACTGGACTTGCCTTCGTTCGGTTCCACTGACATGCCCGCGACCAGCGCCACACTCGAGCCGAGTGGTCCTTCCTGCTAGCCGCCTGTTCCGAAATTCCTCGCCCAGGAAAAACTAGACCGCCTCCGTCTCCTGTCACGAACCGCTTCGCTGGAAGTCTCTGTTCTCGACCTCGCGGAGCGTCACGGCACTCAGCCCCTTCTCTTTCAGGCGCTCGTTGACATTCGAGCGACGCCGTTCCTCCCGAGCCGAAATGTCCGCTCTGAAGCAGGCGTATCAGACCAACCTGCACAAAGCTCTGTTGCTGTCGCGGGAATTGATTCGCATCGTCGAGCGCCTTGTCCGCACTCGGCATCGAAGTCATGCCCTACAAAGGCCTGGCCCTGGCGGAAGTGGCTCTACGGCGACATCGCGCTGCGGCAGGCGGGGGACATCGATCTGCTGATTCGCCCCCAGGATCTTGCCGCGCATCCGCGACGCCGTCCGCGAGCTCGGCTACACGCCTCACCTGTCTCTTTCCGAGGCGGAGGAACGCGCCTATCTGAAATCGGGATACGAATATGCCTTCGACGGCGCCGCCGGACCCAATCTTCTCGAGGTGCAGTGGGCGATTCAGCCGCGCTTCTATGCCGTTGATTTCGACATGGACGCGCTGTTCCAGCGCGGCGTCACGATCACCGTCGCGGGCCACCCCATGAAGACGCCGTCGTTAGAAGATCTATTTCTGGTCCTTTCGGCGCACGCCGCCAAGCACGTCTGGGGACGCCTGATCTGGCTCTGCGACATCGCTCGCCTGATGAGCCTTCCCGACCTTGAATTGGAACTGGATCGGATCGCAGGCGAAGCGCCTTGGGAATCGTGCGCATCCTGCGCGTCACCATGCTCCTGGCGAACCGGCTCTTAGGTGTCGCCAATTCCGCCGGCTGCGCAAGAGAGTCTTCCCGAAGATTCGCTGCGGCACTGGCGCTGGTGGATGAAATTCAAACTCACATCGCCGAGCGAGGCCGCATTCAACGTCGAGTCTCTGGCCTATTTTCGCCTGATGATGCGTCTGCGCGAACGTCCGCGCCGATCGCCTGCGATTCCTGCAGCGCCTTGTCTTCACTCCCGGACCAAGCGAATGGCAAGCCGTCCGTCTCCCTGCGCCACTGTTTCCCGCTGTATCGATTGGTGCGCCTCTTTCGCCTGGCAGCAAGGTTCGTCCGCTCTTAACAACTGCGCGTCCGCTGGCAATTGTCTGGAGCCGCTGATTTCTAGAAGGCTGATTTTGGGTGGGCTGATTTTGGGTGGCGCAGCGCCTTCAGCGCTGCAAGAAAGTTGTCCTTTCATTGAGGGTTTTAGTCCCCGAGGTACCTGACTTCATCTTCAGCAACCAACTAGGCCGTTGGTTCCGCGGCGGTCTCCCACTCCCGCAAATACAGCGCGTACATCATCGCGCATCCGATCAAAGGCACAGCCAGTCCCGCCTTGAGACTGCCGAAATGATTCGACGAAACGCCCACCATCCACGGCATCAATCCCCCGCCAATATTCGACAGTGTGAACATGACCGATCCGAGCCGCGACGACGCGGCCCCAAACTCCCGCGACAAAAGCGAAATCGTGATCGGATAAACGTAAGAAAGCCCCAGCCCCGCCAGGCAAGCGCTCACCACCACCCCACGCAATCCATGCGACAAGACAAGACCGCCCATGCCCGCACACGCCACCAGCAGTCCGACCTGCACCAGCCGGATTTCGTCGCTCAGCCGCAACAGCATCGGCGCCAACCATCTCTGCCCAGCATCATCGCCGCATAAAAAAACGACGGAGTCATCAGCGCCATCGCCGGCGTCATGTTTCCCAGACTCTTCGCGTACGAGGCGACCCATCCCCCGAAACCGTTCTCCACGCCAACGTAGAGAAAGAACAGCGCTCGCCAGACATCAGCAAAGCGCCGTGCCTCCAGGGAATCGCAAGGCCCGTCTTCCGCGCCGACATCTTTCTTCGCCGAGGGCTCAACGATCGACGCAGGCATGGCCGCAATCCCAATCGCCATCACCAGCGCAAATCCGGCCACCGCGCCTAGGAAGAGCGGAACTTCGCGTGCTCTTCGCCGCCAACGCCACCAGAAACGGACACGCCACCGCGCCCGCGCTCCAGCAGAAGTTGAGCAGATTCAGCGTCGCGCTGCGCCGCCCCGGATTCACCTCCGCCACCAGCAAATTCGCCGCCGGCACCGCCAGCCCCAGTCCGCCTCCATAGGCCGCCGATGCAGAACATCCCCATCACCTTCGGGACCGGTCAGCAGCAGCCCCACTCCCGCACTCATCAACAGAAGTCCGGTCTTGATCGCGAATCGAAATCCCCAGCGCGAAACCAACACGCCCGAGAGAGCGACCGCCAAGGTCGAAGCCAGATATTGCGCAGTGAACAGCGCTCCCGCCTGGGAATAATTCAACGACCATCGCGCCGACAACGTCGGCAGCATCGGGCCGAGCAGCACGGTCACGATCCCGATCGGCACGAACGAGGCATACGCCGCCAACGTAAGCGCTTGGCAGAGGTTGAGGCGTTGGGTGAGTCAGAGGGGGGCATGAATGAGCGAGGCACGCTCTGCCGCTACTATATCGGAACAGCGCAGTGCTACGACGCGACCCCGGAGCCTTCGCAGTCGACTCCCGCACGACCAGTTCGGGCTCAATCGCAATCTCCGCGGGATATTCCGTCTTCCCCTCAATTCGTTCCAGCAGCACCTGCGCCGCCACTTCTCCCATTCGGTTCAGCGGCTGCTGCACCGTGGTCAAGCTCGGAGTGTGAAACGCCGCGCCCGGAATGTCGTCGAATCCCATGACCGAAACATCCTGCGGAACGCGCAGCCCCTGTTCCTGCAACGCGCGAATCGCGCCGATCGCGGAGATGTCGTTGTAGGCAAACAACGCCGTAAACGGCTTCTTGCGCGCCAGCAGTTGCTTGGCAAATGGATATCCCAGCATCGGCGTCGGGTCGTCCGTGTCGATCTGCACCGTCAACTCGGGATCGATCTTCATCCCAATCTCTCCCGCCACCTGGCAGATCGCGTCCCAGCGCTCCTTCGCATCCGAGCTCAACGGATTTCCTTTCATGAACGCGACTCGCTCGTGCGCCATCTCCTTCAAGTGATTCAGCGCCAAAACCGCGGCCCGCACGTGATCGAGCATAATGTTGGTGACGCCCTTCAGCTTCTTGTGGCCCGCAATGGCAACCGTGGGCAGCGCAGGCGCTTCCTGCACGGTCGTGTCCACCGTGATGATGCCCTCGACTCCGCGCTCCGACAGCAATTGCGAATATCGATTCAGCAGCACAGGATCATGCCGGTGCACCACGGTCAGAAAAAAATAGTCGCGCTTCCTCAAATACTGCTCAATGCCGCTGATGATCGGCGAGCTGTAGGAGTCGCCAATCTCTTCCGCAATCACTCCGATGGTGTAGGTGCGCTTGTTGCGCAGGGTGCGGGCAAAAAAATTGGGCCGGTAGTTGAGTTCCTTGGCGGCCGCGTGGATGCGGTTCTTGGTCTCTTGCGGAATGGACCGGGCCGAAGGCGAATCGTTCAGAACCGCGGACACCGTGCCCGGAGTTAGTCCGATATGTTGGGCAACGGCCTTGAGGGTGATCACCTCTGGTTTCTGGCCGGGCTTCTTGATTTGCCCCATGATCGCTGTCTAAATCGTTCTGACCTTAGTTTCATAACTTCGCGAAACATGTTACCAAATGCGAACCTGTCAGTGATTCCGCACACGTTGGCATTCCGAGTGGAGCGAAGAGCTAGTTCCGCACTCTCTTGTCAGCGCTCCCGTCACGCCTTGGCGTAACGCTGGCTGTTCGGCTTCGATCCGCTCAACGCAAAGAACAGGATGTACAAATAACAAATCACCGGAAGGAAGAACGCGTGATGAATACCGATGCGATCGGCAATCCACCCTTGTGCCACCGGAATAATCGCTCCGCCAACGATCGCCATGATCATCACTCCAGAACCATCCCCCGTGAGCGGACCAAGTTCGGCCACGCCCAGCGTGAAGATGCTCGGGAACATGATCGAGTTGAAGAAGCCGACCAGGATGATGCTGTACATCGCGAATGTCCCGTCGTCAGCATCGAGATCGCAACCAGGGCAGCCGCGCAGACCGCGCAAATGCCCAGCAGCCCTCGTGTGCTCACTTTCTGCAGAAGCGCGGAACCGATGAAGCGACCAACCATCGCGCCGCCCCAGTAGAAAGCGACGAAGCTGGCCGCAACTTTTTCCGTCAGGCCGCCAATCTCAGGCTGGCCGAAGTAGTTCACCAGAAAACTTCCAATCGAAACCTCGCCGCCGACGTAGACGAAAATGCCGATCGCGCCAAAAATCAAGCTCGGGTGCTTCCAGATCGAGTCGTTCACCTTCTCGCCGACTTTGTGCTGAGCATGCTCGATCGTCGGCAACTTGAAACTGCCGATCGCGATCGCCAGCACGACCAGCGCAATGCCCAGGCCCACATACGGCGTCTTGACGGTCGCGGCTTCATGCAAGCGGTAGGCTTGCAGCGCATCGGGCGCCATCGCTCGGATTTCCTCAATGGTCTTGGGCGCGGCGCTCAGAATCAGCAGCCCGCCGAAAAACGGCGCCAGGAAAGTGCCCAGAGAGTTGAACGCCTGTGTCAGATTCAGCCGGCTCGAAGCCGTCTCCGGCTTTCCCAACACCGTGACATAAGGATTCGCCGCCACCTGCAGGCAGGTAATCCCAGCCGCAAGAACGATCAGCGCACCCAGAAATAACGGGATACGACGGAACGCTGGCCGCCGGCACGAACAGAGAACGCGCCCAGTCCCATGGTGAGCAGACCCACCACCATCGACCGCTGGTAGCCGATCCAGTCGACGATCTTGGCGGAAGGAAACGAGAAAATAAAATACGCCCCGAAGAACGCAAACTGAATCAGCTGCGACTGCGAGTAGTTCAAATCGAAAATCGATTTCAGATGCGGAACCAGAATGTCATTCAGGCAGGTCAGAAATCCCCACATGAAGAAAAGCGTGGTCACCGTAGCCAGCGGAGCGCCGTAGCTTTGCCCCGTGCCCGGCGCCGTGGTTGTCGTAGAAGTGTTGGGGGCCGCGATCGCCATGAGTGCTGTATCCACCCTTCCAGAAATAGACCTGAGAATCTTAAGAACGCGCCATCATAGCATCGCCGGAGCGCGGTTCTACGCATTTTTCTTCGTCGCGAGATCGAATTCATGCTCTACAAAATCGTTTCTCTAGCTTGACATTCCACCGCCCTTGCCGGAGACTGCAATCGTTTCCGCCTGTCGAATTCTCCTCAGTCAGGCCCCACTCATGCGCAAACCTGTGCTCTTCGCCGTCGCCGCCTGTCTTTCTTCTGGTCAGTCCAGCCCGCCCTCCTTGCCCAAGTCGCAGCCTGTCCGCCGCGGTTGTGTTCAGCGAACCCGGATTTCCCGCAGCCGACTCCGCCAGCTCCCTCCCCGCAGCAATTCGCCAGCAATGTTGCCCGGAGCTCAGCAGGCCGGCGCGGACCACCTTCAGCGATGCGCTGGCCGCACCCGCGACCCGCCTTCTGATTCTTCCCTACGGCTCCGCCTTTCCCGAAGACAGCCTGGCCCGCCATCAAGCAGTTCCTCGATCGCGGAGGCAATCTGCTCGTCCTCGGCGGCATGCCCTTCACCCGCGCCGCCTATCGCGACTCCAGCGGCTGGCATCTTCGCGACTACAGCGTCCGCTTCATCCGCCCGCTCATGATCGACCAGTATCAGGAAACTCCCGGCTCCGATGGACTGCAGTTCCAGCCCAATCCCGAATTGCCCTTGCAGCTTCCCGCGTTCGCCTGGAAGCGCGCCTTCAGCCCCGTGATTCGACTCAGCGCGGTTGATCTCTACCATCGCGGCGGCGCCGCCGGCTCCATCGATGCCCGCCTCGACTCGCTCGCCTGGGGCATCAAAGGATGGCCGCAAGCTGTCCGCGCCCGTCCTTCAGGTCGACCACTACCGCAACGGTTTCGACGGCGGCCGCTGGATTTTCGTCAACGCGGAACTCTCGCGCGACTTCTTCGACAACGCCAGCCTCGTGCAATCCCTTGCCGACCGCGCATTGCAAGGCGCCGAGGAATTCACCGTGCGCCCCGCGTTGCCGCTCTATCTCCACGGCGAGCCCATAGAACTGCAAGTCCAATGGCACGCCGCAGTACAACCCAAAGCGCCGGTTTCTCTGAAGATCACCTCCTTCCCCGAAGCGCAGCCCGCGAATCGTTCGACCGTCACGGCAGCGCTCCGCAACGATCCCGTCGTGCTGCCCGCTCCCGAGGGCAAGGGCCTCTACATCATCGAAGCGCAACTGCTCGAAGGCGACCGCGTCCGCGCCATCTACCATTCCGCCTTCTGGATCCGCGACGAATCCTTCCTCCGCTCCGGCCCGCATCTCGGTGTCAACCACGACTACTTCGAACTCGATGGCCATCCCCTCGCGGTCGTCGGCACCACCTACATGTCGAGCGAAGTGCAGCGCCTCTATTTCGAGCATCCCAATGTGTACGTGTGGAATCAGGATCTCGCCCAGATTCACGACGCCGGACTGAACATGATCCGCACCGGATGGTGGACCGGCTGGGACAAGTTCTGCGATGAAAACGGCCAGCCCTACGAGCGCACGCTGCGCACGCTCGAAGCCTATCTGATGACCGCCCGCAAGTACGGCCTGCCCGTGCAGTTCAATTTCTTCGCCTTCCTGCCCGACGTTCTCGGAGGCGCCAACGCCTTTCTCGATCCCGCAGCGGTCCGCCGCCAGCAGACTCTGATTTCCTCCGTCGTCGCCCGCTTCCACGACGTGCCTTACCTCGCCTGGGACCTCATCAACGAGCCCAGCTTCTCGCAGCACCTCTGGAGGACGCGCCCCAACGGCGACCCCATCGAACTCGCAGCCTGGAATCAATTGGCTGAGCCGAGCGCTATCCCGATCGCGCGAAGCTCGCCGCGCTGTGGAATGTTCCGCCCGACTCCGTCGCCGGCATGATCTCGCTTCCCCGCGAAGACGAGTTCTCCCCGCGCGGCATGTACACCGGAACCAACTCGCTCCGGCTGAACGACTATTTCCTCTTCGCGCAGGAATCGTTCGCGCACTGGGCGCGCACCATGCACGACACCATCCGCGCCGCCGGCTCGCAGCAACTCGTTACCGTCGGCCAGGACGAAGGCGGCATTCAAGACCGTCTCTCGCCCGCCTTCTGGGGCGCAGTCCGTCGACTTCACCACTAATCATTCCTGGTGGCTCAACGATCAACATCCTGTGGGATTCCCTCGCCGCCAAGCAGCCCGGCGAAGCCATGCTGATTCAGGAAACTGGCCTGCAACGCGAACTAAACCTCGACGAAATCGCGCGCCGCACCACGGAGAGCGAAGCCGCCCTCCTCGAACGCAAAATCGCCGCATCGTTCATTCAAGGCTCGGGCGCCATCGAATGGCTCTGGAACACGAACTCCGACATGACGGAGAGCAACGAAACCCCCATCGGCGCCGTCCGCACCGACTACACCGAGAAGCCGGAAGCCACGCGTCCTCCGCGCCTTCGCCCAATTCGCCCCGTCGTTGCAGGAGCATCTCCGCGATCCGCAGCTGCCTTCGATCGCAATCGTCACGTCGCAAGCTGCGCAGTATTCCGCGCTCGCGGATTTCCAACTCGCCGCACAGCAACGCGCAGTCCGCGCCCTCGCCTATGACGTCCATCTGCCCGCGTACGTGATCGCCGAAAATCAGATCGACAAACTGGGCGCACCGAAGCTAGCCATCCTGCCTTCTCCGCAAGCGCTGGGCGAAACCGCATGGCAGCGCGCTATTGACGTATGTTGACGCGGGAGGCAACCTCCTCATCACCGGCCCCGTCGATCGCGACGAACACTGGCAAATCGTCCATCGCGCCGCCGATCTCGGACTCGCCGCGCACGTCGAACCGCTCACCTATCACGACGCCACGATCCGCCTTGGCGACTCGTTCCACTCGCTCTCGCATTCGGACAGCAGCAGCAAAACTGGCTCGACTCCCTGCGCTTCGACGACGCCTCGACTCTTCAAAGAGATTCCTCACGGCAAGGGACGCATCTTCTGGACTTCCTACCCCGTCGAACTCGCCGAAGATTCGCACTCGACCGCCGACCTCTACGCCTACGTGCCAGCTCGCCTGAACATCACCCCAGATGTTCACCCAGCAATCGCCGCTTCCCGCCGGGAGTCCTAGTATTTCCCACCGTACTCGCAGACTCCGTGCTCTACGTCTTGGTCTCCGACTCCGCGAACGACACAACCATCAACATCCGCGACCAGGCCACGGGCGTACCGTTGTCATTCACTCTCCTCGCCGAACACGCCGCCATTGCGGTGATTGGAAAGAAAGAAAAGAAAATCGTCGCCCATTACGGGTTCTGAGTTCCCGCTCCGAGCATTTGAGGGATGGCAACGAACTCATAGCCTTCCGACTTGTAGCGCGATAACAGATGATCTGTAGCGGCGACTGTCTGGGAGCGGTCTGCGCCCAATTGTTTGTGCCCGCCGTCGTGCAGCAGAATGACATCCCCACCGCGAATCTGCCTGCTGACCTTACGCTCGATAACCGCAGAAGGGGGCGCGTTCCAGTCGTAGCCGGTCACGTTCCACATCACCGGTTCGAGTCCTAGCTCGCGAGCCACCCGCAAGACCGCTGGCCGACGGCCGCCGAACGGCGGGCGGAAGAGATTCGAGTGTTCTCCGATTGCATCCTGCAAGGCAGACCGGCAATCAGAGAGTTCCCGGCGAACTTCGGCAGCGCTCTTCAGAGTCAGCAATGGATGCGTGAACGTGTGGTTGCCGACGACGTGTCCAGCCTTGACGACCTCACGCGCGATCTCCGGTCGTTGCTGCACGTAGCGTCCGATCAGAAAAAAAGTTGCGTGGACGTCGTATTTCGCCAGTAGCTCGAGCAGGCGCAGCGTGTGCGGATCGTTTGGGCCATCGTCGTAGGTGAGCGCGAGTTGCTTAATACCGTGAGACAGGCCCGTGAAGGTGCGGCCATACCACTGCCCGGTGGGCGCCATGGACTGATATCCCGCGGCGACAGCAGCAGTAGCGGCGACTCCAGATAGGGCGAGGCCAAGCATGCAGGGATTGTAGCGGATTGAGTCATTGAGCCATCGGGTGATTGAGTCATTGAAGGATGGATATCAGCGCAGGTATTTTCCGGTTTTGATCACTCAATGACACAATCGCCCAATCACTCAATCTTGTATGACTCAATTCGCTGTTAACTCTTCCCGCAATTGCCACTCAGCTCTATCCGAGATATCCTCTCAATTCCGAGACATCGCACGAACTCATGGCCAATCTTTTCGAACTGCCCCGGTACATTGCTGTGGAGGGACCCATTCGCGTGGGCAAGAGCACGCTGGCGCGCATTCTGGCCGAGCGCCTGAATGCCCAGCGCGTGATGGAGCCCGACGCGAATCCGTTTCTGGATTCCTTCTATGAAGGAGATCGCGGAGCCGCGTTTCAGGCGCAGTTCACTTTTCTGGTGCGACGCTTCGAGCAACTCCAGTCGCTTGATCTCGGGCCAAGGTCGCAGAAGGTTGTCGTCTCGGATTTTATTTTCGAAAAAGATAAGCTCTTCGCCTGCCTCAATCTCACCGACCACGAACTCGACACCTACAACCGCTACTACAACCACTTCCGCGAGCTGCTGCCCACCCCTGACTTAGTGATCTATTTGCAGGCCACGCCCGAAGTTCTGAAGAAGCGACTCAAGAAAAAGAACGCTCCCAGCGAGCGCGCCGTGAGCGACGAGTATCTGGAGGAAGTGGTCAAAGCCTACGAGCACTTCTTCTTTCACTACACGTCGTCGGACCTTCTGATCGTCAACACGTCGGACATCGATTTCGTCGACCGCAACGAAGACTTGCAGGAACTGCTGCGGAAGGTCACCGAGCCAATCAAGGGCACGCAGTACTTCCTGCCGCTGGGTGGGCAGGACGCGGTGGGGGCATAACCAGCTTCTAGCTGCTGGCGACTAACCGTTAGCTAGACAATCCTGGTCTTCCTATTTTTCGTGGCGGGGGAGCGGGGACACCGACAGGGCCTTGCCCAGTTTTGAAAATTCTGGATCTGCGGTGACCAACCAGGCGCCGCGCTCCAAAGCGAGTTCGGCGGCGAAGGCATCGGCATAACCGAGGTTGTGTTTCTGCTTGAGGGCGGCGGCACGTGTGGCGCGGTCAAGGTCGGCAGGCATGACCGCTATGGGCAACTGCCGCAACTTCGCATCTGCTAACCGGGCACTGGCCTCTCCGTGCTGGCGCCACGATATATAGAAAACTTCTCCCCAATTGACGGCCGACAGAAGAAGCGGAAGGTCCTGACGAAAGGCTTCTTCGAGTAAACGCCTAACCCGTGGAGCGGTACCAGAACGGTCTTCGAGGAGCCCAATCAGGGCGTTGGCATCGAGAACATATCGCCGGGGCTTGCTGCGCGCAAGAGCCGAGTTCACCGCTTTTCTCTCTCCCGCTGCCGCTCACGCTCACGTTCCTTGAAGTGTTCGTCGAACATCGAAGGTTCGCCGGGACGCGGCTTAAGAAATCCCTGAATCTCATCCAAAAGGCGCTCGGTGATGGGCATCAGAATCAGCCGGCCTCCCTCTTGTGTCCAGGTGGCTCGGGTACCTTTCTTCAGACCCAACTGTTCGCGAAGCTCCGCGGGAACCACGACTTGGCCTTTCGAACTGATGGTGGTGCGGTAAGTCGCCATGCGAGGATCTTACCAATATCGTAAAGTAAGATCAAGCGTTATCGTCTTACCTTCGTAACCGTTCCCCGGCATCAGCGGGCAAGTGCTCGGAAAGACGCCGCTTAGGGGATTAGGCGGCGGATCGACTTTGGCATGGTCCGTTCCCTTTTTTACGGCTACAATAACCCTAGCGTCATCCAAGCTGTCGACGCCACGATGCGTGCACAGGCTCTATCCGCCAGAGGCGGAGGGGCACTGGAGGACATCATGAGCTTGACCCCTATCGGCGGTCGTCTCTTTGACGGCTCCGGCCATAAGGTAACCACCGCGTCTCTGCGGGATCAGAAACTCCACCACGAACCCATCACTTGCCTCACGGCTTACGACTACGCGTCCGCGCGTCTGGTCGACGAGGCCGGCATCGACATGGTGCTGGTCGGCGATTCGCTGGCGCAAACCATGCTCGGCTACGAGAACACGCTCTCGGTCACCATGGACGAAATGCTGCATCACGTAAAAGCCGTGCGGCGCGGCGTGAAGAACGCGCTGCTGGTCGCCGACATGCCCTACGGCTCCTATCAACTCGACTCTAAAACTGCCGTCAGCAATGCCGCCCGCTTTGTGAAGGAAGGCGGCGCCGAGGTCGTGAAGATCGAAGGCGGAGAAAAACGCGCCGACCTAATCCGTCAGATTATTGACGCCGAGATTCCCGTCGCCGGACACATCGGCCTCACCCCGCAGTCGGTCAACGTGATGGGCGGTTACAAGGTGCAGGGCAAGAGTCTGAGCGGCATCGAGCAACTCATGCGCGATGCTGTGGCGCTCGACCGCGCTGGTGTTGCGTGTCTTTATCTGGAGGGTATCCCGCGCGAAGTGGCTGCAATGATCACCGCGGAGATCAGTGCGCCAACTATCGGCATCGGCGCCGGCCCGGACTGCGACGGTCAGGTGCTAGTGTTTCACGACATCCTGAACCTGACCTTTGGGCCTCCGGCAAAATTTGTGCGGCGCTACGGCGATGCCGCTGCGCTGATCACCAATGCAGTACAGGCCTTCCGCGCCGATGTACGCTCGCACCAATATCCAAAGGACGAGGAGTCGTATCACCTCCCAAAGGAAACCAAGGCAGGACTCGACACGGTACTTGCACGGAAGCGATCAATGGGGCGGTAGCGGCGGAACAAACTCTGTATATAGCGCGTACCTTACATATAGTAGTAGTCGCGCCCACGAGCGCCGTGCCGGTTTTCCGGGATGGTGCTAGGCTATGAATAAGGAGGAGCTTCTATGGTTCTCTCAACAATATTCTTCCATTTCTTCTTCGGCTTGCCGTTCCTGCTGTATTTCTTGCCGTCGATCATTGCGCTGGCTAGAAGCAAGCGGGACCTCCTGGCAATCTTCCTCCTCAACTTGTTCCTCGGATGGAGCATCATCGGATGGATCGTCGCGCTAGTCTGGGCGGCGAAAAATGACGTCCCCGCGATGGTGAGGTAACCTCGACTCGTGATCGGCAGGTCTCTTTGTATCGGGGTGTCGGTAGTTGTGCTGGCGGGGGGCATTTCTCTGGTAGCCTGTTCTGCGCGCCAGGGCGCCGCGCCACCGCCCACGCCTGAAATTGTCTTGCAGGCCATTCCTGCGGCGGACCAGGCTC
Organism: uncultured Acidobacteriaceae bacterium; assembly: GCA_963795875.1. Taxonomy (GTDB): domain Bacteria; phylum Acidobacteriota; class Terriglobia; order Terriglobales; family Acidobacteriaceae; genus Sulfotelmatobacter. The sequence continues at coordinate 104,784 of CAWCJM010000011.1, read as the reverse complement.
AAGTCGAGCGTATTCACGACATGAAGAATTGGCGCAACCCTTACCTCATCGTTCGCCCCGACGGTGTGGCGTTGCTGGATGTCGCTGACAGCGCTGAGATCCGCCTCAAGCCCGCCGAGTTGCTGCCGGCTCTGGCCGCTCTGCCCGCATCGAATTGGCCTTATGGGCGCGTCGTAGCTGCGACCGAAAACAACAAGGCTTCCGAACAGGAACAAGTGGAAATCCGCCGCAACCGCGGCATTGTAGGCGGAATGCTGCAGGATGCGCACATCGCCATCAAATGGGTACCCTCGTCATGAAGCGCAGTCATTGCTGATCCATCCCACTCTTGAAAATCTGCACCACCATTCACGAAATGAGGGCCACGTCTCGCGCCGCACGCCGCGCGGGCAAGCGCCTTGGATTTGTTCCGACCATGGGGGCCCTGCATGAAGGCCACCTGTCGCTGGTGCGGGCGGCCCGCGCCTCGTCCGATGTAGTGGGCGCATCAATCTTTGTCAACCCGACCCAGTTTGGACCCAACGAGGACCTGGCGAAGTATCCGCGATCCTTCGAGCGTGACTGCGAAATGCTGGAGCGAGAAGGCGTCCAACTGTTGTTCGCGCCTTCGGTCGAAGAAATGTATCCGGGGGGCTCAGTGACATGGATCACGGTGGAAGGTCTAAGTGAGAAGTTAGACGGGCGCTCACGGCCCGGACACTTTCGCGGAGTCGCAACCGTAGTGGCAAAGTTGTTTCACGTCGTCGAACCGGACGTGGCGTTCTTCGGGCAGAAAGACGCGGTGCAGGTCGCCGTCATCCGGCGCATGGTGCGCGATCTGAATCTGGCGGTCGAGATTGTGGTTTGCCCGATTGTGCGCGAAGCCGATGGACTGGCGCTGAGTTCGCGCAATGCCTACCTGCACCCTGAACAGCGAAAACATGCCCTCGTACTGCATCGTTCGCTCCTTCGAGTGAGGAAGCTGGTGGAGGCGGGAGAGCGGAACGCGTTCAACTTACTGGCCGCGGGGAGCGAAGAACTTGCCCATGAGAATTCCGTGCGTCTGGATTACTTCGAGATTGTCGATCCGGACACACTCGATCCGGTCGAAGATGTTTCGGAGGGCGCGCTCGTGGCCGTCGCCGCGTATGTCGGCAGCACCCGCCTGATCGACAATATTCTTCTGTGCCCTGCTTGAGCGCTCGCGCTACAACTTCTTCGCGTTCAAGGCCCTAGTACGAGCTGAGGTAATCAGGATTGGAATACCACCACGGGGTGTAATAGTACGGTGGCCAAGCCCAGAAGGGGGTCCAACCGAAGCCCCAACCCCATCCCCAACCCCATCCGCAACCCCAACATCCCCAGCCCCCTCCCCAGCCCCATCCGCCGCGCCAGCCGTAACCGCCCCACCCGTAACGGCCGCCGTACCAGCCTGCGCCGTGATAGTTCAGGCTGCCAGCTCCGACGAACGCAGCATGGTTGATGGATGCGTGCCCTAACGACCCAGCGGTGTGCACGCCGCCGAACGAATGAAAATTCCCATCAGCGATGCGCGAGACGTGCGCCGAGGTCGCGCCAGCGCCGCGGTTTGCAGCCATTCCCGCACCACGAGAGGCTGTCATGCCCGCGCCGTTTCCTGATCTCGCAAACGAGTGGAAGCCCGGTGAAGTATCCCTCACTCCATGGCCTTGGGATCCCCAGGCCCTTCCGGCGGCAGAATTCCCAGAGCGGCCGCCGCCATACATTCCACCGCGATAGCCACCGCCGTGATATCCGCCATAGGAGGACCCGCCATGGAAGCCTCCTCCTCCATACCCACCGCCATGGAAACCGCCTCCACCATAGCCGCTTCCTCCGTGGAAACCGCCTCCCCCGCCGCCGTGGAAACCACCACCACCACCACCACCACCTGACCGCCGCCATGTTGGGCGAAGGCAGGGACAGGCAGACAAACGAGTAAGAAAGAAGCGATACTTACGAAGAGAGACTTAACCAAGGTGGAACGCCGCATATCCGTACCCTCCACCGAAATGGCGGTTCGCTGCCCGGAATGGCAGACCGCCTAAATCAATCCTACCCCTATTTGGAATCGCATTCCATCGCGGAGGTTGTCCGTTTGGGGCGGCGCCAAGTTTGCCAGGAACGTGGGAAAATCGCGGGCCGCGTCAACCATTCCCGGGTGCAACTCACTGCGACAAATTCATTTGATTGCTGGCCGCGCTCGGCAGAGCGGATTGCTCCTCGGCGCTTCCCAGCTGGTACGGAAGTTGTTCAATCCTGTCACTCGTTTGCTGGCCCCTGGTAATCCACTCTCCGAGCCACTGAGCAAATTCTTTGTTTTGCTGGACCTCTGGTTTCATGCGCCGCTCTTGTACGACCCGATGCTAAATAGTCACGGGTAAAGGGAGCTTTGTGAACTGTAATTTTTGACAGCGTCAACGAAATCTCTGCGCGCCATCGGCGGCCAGCAAACTGAAGCCGAATGTAATTGCGCATGAGACTTGAGCGAGATCCTGATCTCGAACACGCTGGGCCACAGTTTTCCCGTGACAAACAGCCGTTTCCCAACAGGATCGTACGCGATGCCGTTGAGCACGGCCTCGGGTTCAAGTCGATAAACGGAGCTTAGAAGTCCGGTGAGGTCGATCCACCCGACGATCTCCCCGGTCTGTGGAGAAATCCGCGCAATGCGATTGGTGTGCCACACATTGGCGAAGATCTGCCCTTCCACGAACTCCAGTTCGTTCAGTTGATCGACCGCTTTAGACCCGTCGTGGACCTTGAGACGGCTTTTCTCCCGAAACGTCTCCGGATCCAGAACGCGAATCTCCGACGTTCCGTCGCTCAGGAAAAGTTCGCTTCCATTGGTCGCAAGTCCCCACCCCTCCCCTGCGTATGAAAATTTCCGCAGGAGGTGGAAGTCGTTCACGTCATAGACGAAGCCCACGCCTGACTTCCACGTGAGTTGGAAGATCTCGTCTTTGACAATCGTAATCCCTTCGCCGAAGAACTCAGGCGCAAGGTTGACCCGCTGAACAACGTCGCCCGTTTCCAGGCGCACCTTGCGCAGTGAAGATTGGCCTGTGCGCCCCGTGCCTTCATACAGGAAGCCGTCGCGATACGCGAGGCCCTGCGTATATGCAGAGGTGTCATGGGGAAACACTCGAACCACGGTGAAAGTGTACTGGGCAGGCGCACTCGATGAAACACCGTGAAAAGTCTGTCCGGCGAGCCACGGACCGCTCCCGAACCAGAGAAACCCAACGATCAGCGTCGAAAAGATTCGCTTCATTCCCCAGGACCGCGAATATTATCGCATCGCCAACGGGGACAAAGATTCTTCTCAACGACCGCCAGGCCCGGTCCGCTACTTCGCAGCCTTTGGCGGGCACTGCGCGTCGTAAATCGTCTGCATCTGCTTCAGCTTGAGCACGCCGTACAACACTGTAAATGCCATGGTAACGACCAGAAGAGAGGCGAACATCTTTTCCAAACCGTATTCGCCTTCGCGGTTGGCCACATAGCTGGCGATGATCAGGATCAGAATGGCAAGGTTAATCGCCCAATTCACCGGCTTCGACACGATGTAGTCCAAGGTACCGAACCCCGCGAGTTGATAGATCATGAACGGCAGAATCGCCACCATCGGTAGTAGCTCAGAAGCGCCCAGAGAAATGTCGACCCTGCCCGGAGACACCGCGTGCAGCAATCTGCTATGCGCCAGTTCATGAAATAACGAGGGGAGCGAGCACAACAAAGGCACCACCGCGAGCAACTCGAGCACCAGCGACCCGCTCCAAGTACCGATCTTGGACGCTTCATCGGCGCCCTCTTTCGACGATTGCGTTCCGACGTACAGCCCGCCGACAATGGCGGCTGCGCTCGATAGCATCAGCAGTTCGACTGTGATGCCAAATGCCTCCGGTTCGCCCGCTTTCAGCAGCAACATGGCCAGGAAGCCTGGGGTATAGAACATGATGCGCACGAGTTTCGCCCAAACGCGCTCGTCGCGCTCCGGCGGCAGGATCGGCAGGGGACGGCCGTCGATTCCAATCGTTGCTCTAGCTTTAGCCATACATGTGTCCTCGACTTGCAAAAGGAAAAGCTAGCGTAGAGGGGCCAATGGGGATCGCGGAACTGGCAAAAGTTACAGCAATCTCGGGAATCTCGGGACCCGAGCTGCCTTGGCCTGCTCTTTGGTGTGCCACGCGGCGATTCATGAGATAGCCTGTAATATGGTTCCCTGCGAATGGCGGAAGCCCTTCCCATCCTTATTTCCGTCGCGCCCGACGACGCCGGCCAGCGCCTCGACCAATTCCTGGCCGCGCATCTCGACGTAAGCCGCGCGCGCGTGCAGCAACTGATCTCCGAAGAAAAAGTTCTGGTCAATGACGCCCCCGCGAAGGCTTCGCTGAAGCTGCGGGGCGGCGAGCGCATCACCGTCCTCGGCTCGGCCGAGCGCCCTCCCCTGCGCGCCATCGCCGAAGAGATTCCTCTCGACATCGTCTACGAAGACGACGACCTCGCCATCATCAACAAGCCCGCCGGAATGATGGTGCATGCCGGCGCCGGCGCCACGGTCCAGACGGGAAGACCAGCGCAATCGCGGCACGCTGGTCAACGCGCTCCTCCATCATTTCGCGACCCTCTCGGCGTCGGCGGCGAGATGCGGCCCGGCATCGTCCACCGCCTCGACAAAGAAACCAGTGGGCTCATCGTCGTGGCAAAAAACGACGACGCGCATCGCAAACTGGCCGAGCAGTTTGCCCGGCGCGAAGTGAAGAAGAAATACATCGCGCTGGTGCACGGCTGGCCCAAGAAGGATCGCGGAACGATCTCGGCCAGCATCAGCCGCGACCGCGTCCGCCGCATCCGCATGACCACGCGCGGCTCCGGCGGCACGGAAGCCGTTTCGCACTACCGCGTCATCCGGCGGATCGATTCTGCTTTCGGCAAGTTCACGCTGATCGAAGTGAAGATCGATACCGGCCGCACCCACCAGATTCGCGTCCACATGGCTTCGCTGGGACATGCCGTTGTGGGCGACACGCTCTACGGCGCACCCCGCGAGATGCGGGCCCGGCGCGGCCGCGCCACCGACGAGGGCGCTGCGATTTCTCTGCCGCGAAATTTCCTGCATGCCGCGCAGCTGGAATTGACGCACCCCCGCACGGGGAAACAAATCGCGCTCCAGAGCCCGCTTCCCGCGGAACTGCAGGCATTTCTGGCAACCTTCGAGAAAGACGAGGCCGATCAGCTCTTCTCCGTACGACGCGGTAAGCTGCTTGGCGGCCGGTTGAGGCCTCCCTGGAGCCGGCGAGATTATAATCTCGAGCACGCAATGGAATCTCCTGGGGTTCAGATTCATTGCGACTTACTGGCATAGCTCTCCTGCTGCTTGGCAGGAAGCTCATCTTGCACAGTCAGCGGCTCCAACCGTCGCCGCCCAGCCTTCCGCGGCTCCCGTAGCAGCCAGCGCCGGCATCCTGCTTCGTCCAGCTCCGCCACCCGGCGACTGCGCCGCAACAACCGCCGCCGGCTACCGATACGACTGCGGGGCAAGAGCAGCAACCTGCCGATGCCGCCGCTGCCGCCGACAGCGACGCCGTCGCAATCATCAGAGTGCGCCCTAACGAAGTCAACGTTGTGTTCACCGTGACCGACAAGCACGGGCAGCCGCATCACCGATCTCAAGCAAAGCGATTTCCGCGTCCTCGACGACAACAAGCCGCCCGAAATCATCCGCAGCTTCCACGCCGAGACCAACCTTGCCGCTCCAAGTCGGTCTGCTGATCGATGCCAGCAATTCGGTGCGCGACCGCTTCAAGTTCGAGCAGGAATCGGCCATCGAGTTTCTGAACCAGACGATTCATCCCCGCTACGACCAGGCGTTCGTCGTCGGTTTTGATGTGACTCCGGAAGTCACGCAGGATTTCACCGACAACACGCGAATTGCTGGCGCATGGAGTGCACGCACTGCGTCCCGGCGGCGGCACGGCGCTTTATGACGCGATCTATTTCGCCTGCCGCGACAAACTGCTGAAGGCCCCGAAGTCGATCACCGTGCGCCGCGCCATCATTCTGCTCAGCGACGGCGACGACAACCAGAGCCACGTCACCCGCGAAGAGGCCATCGAAATGGCGCAGCGCGCCGAGGCCATCGTCTATACCATCAGCACCAATGTGAGCGGAACCAAGGCCCAGGCGACAAAGTGCTCGACCGCATTGCCGACGCCACCGGCGGACGCCCTTCCTCCCCTTCCAGATTCGCGATGTGGCCAACGCCTTTGCCGAAATTCAGGACGAACTCCGCAGCCAGTACGCGATTTCCTACAAGCCAGCGGACTTCAAGACCGATGGCCATTATCGCGCCATCGAAATCGAGGCCAACGACCGCAAAAATTTCCGGGTGCGCTCGCGCCGCGGCTGGTACGCACCAACGCAGTAAGGCCGCCTTTCGTGCTTCCGGCCAATAGGAGAACGATCAAACTGCATGCCGGGATATTCAGGCACACCACTTCCGAAGAAGCTGGGAATCAAACCCGGATTCCGCGTGAGCCTGCTGGATGCACCTCCCGAAGTGCGGGCAGCAGTTGAATGCCGAGCTAGCCGACTGCGAGATGATTCGTGACGCCAAGACCACCCGCTGATTTCGCGATCGCCTTTGTAAAATCGAAAACGGCCCTGACGAAGGAATTCAAGCGCATCACCAAGTCGCTGGCGCCCGCCGGAATGTTTTGGGTGAGTTGGCCTAAGAAAAGTTCCGGCGTCGCCACCGATCTCAATGAGAACATCGTGCGCGAAATCGGACTGGCTGCAGGCCTGGTCGACGTGAAAGTATGCGCAGTCACCGAAGTCTGGTCTGGATTAAAATTTGTGCGGCGCGTGAAAGATCGCTGAAGAAAGACTGCTGAAAAGCGGTTTGGACGCCCGCAGGGGAGAAAGAATGGTACGAGTCGGCTTAATCGGATTCGGTCTCGCGGGCCAGGCCTTTCATGCGCCCGTCATTCGCGGCGTTCCAGGCATGGAACTGGCCTGCATCCTCGAACGCCACAGCTCGAACGCGAAACAGAAATATCCCGAAGTCCGCGTGGCCCGCACGCTCGACGAAATGCTCTCCGACAAGACGATCGGCTTTGCGTCGTCGCCACTCCCAACGATTCGCACTATTCCTATACCAAAGCATGCCTCGAAGCCGGCCGCGATGTAGTCGTCGACAAACCCTTCACGCCCACCATGGCCGAAGCCGAACAACTGGTGCGCCTCGCCGCTGATCGCGGCCGCCTTGTCACCGTGTATCAGGACCGCCGCTGGGACGGCGAGTTTCACACCGTAAAACAACTTCTGAAATCGAGCGCGCTCTGGGCACAGTCGCCGAGTACGAAGCGCGCTTCGACCGCTTCCGTCTCGAATCCAAACCGGGCGCCTGGCGTGAAAAGCCGGACCATCCTGCGGCCGGCGTTCTCTGGGATCTGGGCCCGCACTTGATCGATCAGGCCCTGGTTTTATTCGGCACGCCCGAAATCGATCTGGGCCTCGGCCTTCTGCCAGCGCCCAACCTCGCAGGTCGATGATGCCTTCGACGTGCACATGGAATATCCGCATCTGCATGCCACGCTGCGCGCTCGAATCATCGCTTACGCCCCCGAGCGCTCACCTGCTGATTCACGGGACCGAGGGATCGTTTCGTCAAATACGGCATGGATCCCCAGGAAGAAATTCTGCGCAGCCCCAACTGCCCCGATGGGCCAGACTGGGGGGCGGACTGGGGTGTTGAACCGGAGGATCGCTGGGGAACTCTGAGCCTGGTGAATGGCGAAACTCGCAAAGTAAAAACCGCTCGCGGCGACTATCGCGGGTACTACGCCAACGTAAGAGATGCCATCGAGAAAAAAGCTCCGCTGGACGTCACACCGGAGCAGGCGCTGCGCACCATGCGCGCTCTCTTGCTGTCGCACAAAAGCAGCCGCGAAGGCCGCCGAGTTCGCTGGACGGAAGCTCCCGAGTAGGCGCTTGTGTGAGAGCGGCGGATCGATTCAATCGCCGATGCCGTAGGAGCCCCACTAACTCTTCATTACCTTCTGGAACGCCGTCTGGAATTTTTCCATCTCGTCCTGCGTGCCCACGGTAATCCGGACCCACGTCGGCATAATCGGCCACACCCGGCCGATCAGGACATTCTCCTTCGCCATGGCGTCGCGGACTTCCTTTCCTGGCCTCTTGGCGTCGAGCATAAAACAGTTCGACTCGGAGGGAATGTAAGCGTACCCGTTGTGATCCAGCCACTGAAATGTCTGCTGGCGAATTGAGGCATTGATCCTCCGTCGCTCTGCCACCAGCGCGGAGTCCTTTAGACTTGCCGTCGCAGCCACGACGGCAGTAACCGGCATAAAGTTCTGCCCACCGCGCGCCACCACTTTTTCCAGCAGATCAGGACGCGCAATTACGAATCCACAGCGCAATCCAGCCATGCCATACACCTTCGAAAATGTCCGCAGCACGATCACGTCTTTCCCGCCCTTCACCAGATCGAGCGCAGATGGCGCTTCCGTCAAGTGGATATACGCCTCGTCCACCAGAATGACCGAATCCTTAGGCTTGTTCGCGGCGAGATACTCGATGTCCGAATGCGGCGTCATCGTGCCAGTGGGATTATTCGGATTACAAATGTAATAGATCCCAGCGTCGGGGCCCGCCGCCAGCATGGCTTTGATGTCGTGGGCATACGTCTTCGTTAGCGGGACTTTGACCACGCGCGCTCCCGCGACCGCCGCCATCATCATGCCCGTCTCGAAGCACGGGTCCGCGGTCACGTAACTCTTCTTCGGAGAGGTGAACGCCAGCACACTGAGACCTAGCGGCGGAGTCGATCCCGCCGTGCAGTAGATCCACTCTGGATTCAGCCCTTCCTGCTGCGCGAAAGTGCTCACGAGTTCGTCGGTGAGATTGTCGGAGTAGCGTCCGCCTAGCGGAATGATGCCAGCAACCGCATCGCGCGCCGCCTGGCAAGGCCCCAGCGGATTCTCGTTCGAATCGATCAGCACTGCATCGCTCGAGTGCGGACGGCGCCGCGACGCAGCCGCCAGCATGGGCTCGGTCATCCCGTGAAATGCAGCTGCCGCCGAAGCAGCCGCCGACAAATGCAGAAATGAACGCCGCGAGAAACGCGCCATGGGAATCCTCCAGGAAAGGGAGTGTATCAGGAATTTCGCGTAATTTGGCGTGCACCCGCCCTGAGCGACTGTCAAAGGGGCCTTGCTCCACTCAACCTAATCTTAATCCTGCTTCCGTCCCGCGTAATAACCTGCCCGTGCCTGGATCTTATAGCTCTGCTTGTTCTTGATCTCCAGCTTGCGGTAGCCTCCGTCGAGCTTCGTATTGGTCGGCGTGTAGCCGATGTTGTACTGGCTGCGCAGTTCGGCGGCGATCTGGTCGAAAGCTTCCCGCAGTTTGTCGAACTTGTTGCCCACGTTGATGACGCGCCCGCCGGTCTGCTCGGTGAGTTTCCTCATGTCGCCCTCGCCGGAGTAACCCATCCCCGCTGACAAGTACCCACCCCGATCAGCGCACAGCAGCACGTAGACAATCGAATCCGCCTTCTGCGCAGCCTCAATCGCGTCTTTGATCTTCAACCGGCTGCCTTCATCCTGGCCGTCGGTGAGCAGTATCATCGCCTTCCGCCCCACTTCCTTCGACAGCATGTCGTGAGCCGAGAGATACACTGCGTCGTACAGCACCGTACCCGGAGACGCCGCCGTGGGGACCGGCCCACCACCGGCGCCAGGCAGGGTGGGCATGGTAACACCGGAATTGATCTTCACGGAATTCAGCGCCTTCTGCAGACGTTGCACGTCGCGCGTGTAGTCCTGAATCAGACTGGCATCAACATTGAAATCCATGACGAATGCCAGATCTTTGTCGGTCAAAACCTGCTTCAGAAACGCTCCCCCGACTTCTTTCTCCATGTCGAGGACGTGCAACTGGCTGCCGCTGGAGTCAATCAGGATCCCGAGCGTGAGGGGCAGATTTGTCTCAGGAGTGAAATACTTGATGGTCTGCTTCTGGCCGTCTTCGAAAATTTCGAAGTCGTCCTTGGTAAGGTTCGGGATGAGCGCGCCGTGCTTGTCTTTAACATTGAAGAAAAGCTGCACCACGTTGACGTTGACCTTCAAGGTCTCGGTGGGCTGCTGAGAGTCGTCGGATTTCTGGTCCTGGGAACTGGGCTGCTGGCCGGTGGGTTGCTGCGCCATCAGGGACGGGGCCGCGCATAGGCCCACCAGCACCAATGCAGCCAGCACACGCCGCGGAGAAACAGGAGGCTTAGGCATTCACGATTCTCTCAATTCGTGGTTGGTGTTAGTCTAATCCTGTACGGTTAGATGCACCAAATGGGGCGGTCTGAGCATCTTACAGCGGGAAAGCTCGATTTTTGTTGCGGGACGAGGAAAGCATGGCGCCGGTGAACCATAGGGCTACATGGGCAAAGACTTTGGGCATTGCTGACGGCCCTGGCGACACTCGCGGTTTTAGCGGTCCCGGCCTTGCAGGCGCAATCCGGTCAGAATCAGTCTCAGACCCCTGCCACTTCTCAACCAGCGCAGGATATCCCCGACGCGCCCTCGACCGTACAACCGCCTGCTCCAAAGCCGGCAATTCCGGTCCCTCCGCCCGGCACGAACCGGCCCAACGAGCCGATCCCATTCCCCGGCGACGAGCCGAAGTCGGCGAACGAGGCGACGCAAGGCGCCTCCGATTCAGGACAAGCCCGCTCCGCCACCCATGCCTCCGGTCGAGACTGTTCCCGCGGGCACTGTCCCAAGAAACCAGATCAATCCCAAACGAAGATCTCTACACAATTTCGATCACGGTCAACTTCGTGCCGTTCCCGTCATGGTGAAGGTATTCCGACGGGCGCCCGGTCGATGGCCTGCTGGCGCGGGACTTCACGGTCAAAGAAAACGGAAAGCCGCAGACTCTGACCTATTTCACCAGCGATCCCTTTGAACTCTCGGTCGCGATCGTGCTCGACATCGGCATGGCCGACGTCGCCCTGCAGAAAATCAATCAGACGTACTCCGCGCTCGCTGGCGCCTTCAGCCCCTACGATGAGGTTGCGCTCTACACCTATAGCAGTACGGTCAGCCAGGTTATGGACTTTAGCGGCAAGCCCGCGAGGCTCACCGCCGCGCTCGACGAATTGAAGCTGGTGCGCGGCCGCAATAACGGTCCACCGGTGATGGGCGGCCCGCTCGGCCCCCAAGGCCCCTCGTCAACGGGCTTCCGGCAGGCGGACCGACCGGTCCCGCCAGTCAACACTCCGCCCCGCGAAGCGCACGTTCTGAACGACGCCATCCTGCGCGCGGCGCTGGATCTGAGTAAGCGCGAGCGCGACGCGCCGCAAAGTCATCTTCGTCATCAGTGATGGGCGCGAAATGGGCAGCAAGGCCAGTTATAACGGCGTGCTGCACCTGCTTCAGACCCGCGACATTCAGGTCAGAGCTGTCGTCGTCGACAGCGGCGCCTTGCCCGGTTACAAGCAGCTCGAAAAGTTCCATATCCCCGACCAGGGTCGCACTAACCTCCTCACGAAATACGTTTGGGCCACCTGCGGTGCGGAGCCCTATACCGAACTCTCACGCAACGCGATCGAAGACGCCTATGCGCAGATCACTAACGAGGCTCGAAATCAGTACACTCTGGGCTATAGCCCCGCAGCCCACGACCGGCAGTTCGGCCTACCGCAGTCCATCGAAGTCGATCGTGCACAAAAAAGGGCTGAAAGTTGCCGCCAAAGATGGATATTACGCAATTCCGACCGCCCATTGACCGCCCGTGCACTGCCCGGAATAAGCCTCGATGGCTCCTTCGGGCCACGGGGGGTCACCTGAGTAACCTGCGTCCGGCACCTCCCGTATGATATAAAGACCGCGAGCCTCCATTAGGACATTGGTGTGCGCGGCAGCCCTCAAGGGTATGCCCGTATTTGAGGAAAGCCTTGAGTTTCATCAACTTCGCAGCGCGTGAGATCAATTGCAAGATCGTGTACTACGGCGCCGGACTCGGCGGCAAGACCACGAACCTGCAGGTGATCTACCAGAAAACTGCGGACCAGCAGAAGGGCAAGATGATCTCGCTGGCCACCGAAACCGAGCGTACGTTGTTCTTCGACTTCCTGCCGCTCGACCTCGGCAATGTGCGCGGCTTCAAGACGCGCATCCACCTCTACACCGTCCCCGGACAGGTCTTTTACGACGCCAGCCGCAAGCTGATTCTGCGCGGAGTCGACGGCATCGTCTTCGTCGCCGATTCCCAGGAGCAGCGCATGGACGCCAACGTCGAAGCGCTCGAAAACCTGATGTCCAACCTGAAAGAGCACGGCTACGACTTCAACAAGATTCCCTACGTGCTGCAGTTGAACAAGCGCGACCTGCCCAATATTCTTCCTGTCGATCTCCTCGCCACCGAACTGCGCAAGAAGAACGAACCCATCGTCGAAGCCGTAGCCTTCCAAGGCGTAGGCGTCTTCGAAACCCTGAAAGAAATCGCCAAGCAAGTTCTCACCGAACTAAAAGCCGGCGGCTAAAATCAGATGCGTTTGCTCCGGGCGTTCGGAGGGTATTGGCCCGGTTCCATCAACTGGCGATCAACTCCAGAGATTCCAATGAAACCAGAGAGCACTGCCTGAGGTACTCCGGGTTCTAATGCACTGTTTGGACAACCGAAGCTGAACTCTTGGCGATGTTTGAGTCTCCATCGTAAGTTGCCCTGACCTTTGTTGAGCCCGCGGCCAGGGACGAAACGGTCAGCGTTGCTTTGCCACCGCTAAGTTGAGCCGTCCCCAACGTTATCGTTCCTGCTGTGAAAGTCACCGATCCCCTGGGCGTGACGGTGGGCGAAGTGACCTTCGCAGTGAACGTGACCGCTTGACCGACGGTGGAGGGATTCGCTGAAGACGTGAGAGTGGCCGTGCTGGTGGTTTGATTCACCTCCTGGTTTACGACCGGTGACGTACTGCTCTTGTTTTTAGCATCGCCCTTGTAGACAGCCGTCAGGGGATAGGCGTCGGCATTCAAGTTCGATTTGGTCAAGGTAGCAACGCCGCTACTGTTGAGAGTGGCCGAACCGATCGAGTTGCCCAACCATGTGAACGTCACCTGGCCGGTGGGAGGAACGGTTCCAGAGCCGGTCACCGTTGCGGTGAAGGTCACCATCTGGCCATAAATGGAGGGGTCCAGGCTGGACCCAAGAATCGAGGAGGTGGCACCATCCAGCACAAACTGAGTCACCGCCCCCGAAGTGCTGCCAACGTCGTTTGCATCGCCTCTATAAACTGCTGTGATTGTGTTCTCCCCGACAGGCAATTTGATCGTGTTCAGGGTGGCCTTGCCGTTGACCAGCGGATTCGTGCCCAGAACCGTCGTCCCATTCAGGAAAGTGACTGCACCCGTCGGCGTGCCGCCGAGCGTCGAGGAAACCGTGGCGACGAAGGTCGCTCGCTGGCCTGACAGCGACGGGTTTACGGAAGAAATCAGCTGCGTTGTGGTCGGGAAATAGAGGATCTTTGCCACGAAGGCGTCGCCGTAAAACCGGCAATCGCTCACGTCACTGCCGTTGCAGGTGCTTTGGAAGGCACCGGGTGTGACCGGAAGGCCGCCCCCGGTGTCACCCACGATGTAGGCGCCGCCCACATTGTCTACGGCGATGCCGTTGCCATAATCGCGATAGCTGCCGCCAAAAAATGTGGAGTAGACCAAGGCGGATCCCGAAGGGCTGAACCGCGAGACGAAAGCCGAAAGGCCTTGGTCAGTTGGGCTCGCATAGACAGGGTTCTTAGTCGGGAAGGTGTTGTCGTCAGTAAAGCCAGTGACATAAGCGCTGTCTAAGCGGTCCACCGCGACGCTAAGGGCAGCGGAATTTCCGTCGAAGGTGTTCCTGCCAGCCAGATAGGTGGAATAAGCTAAGGCCGATCCCGAAGCACTGAGCTTCACTACGAAGGCGGCTTCACCACCAACGTTGCGTTTGACCATTTGGAAAGCACCGGGTGTAGTAGGAAAGTCGGGCGACCCGCTCGCACCCGCGATGTAGGCGCTGCCCGCGCTGTCTACGGCAATGCCGTAGCCATCGTCGAAACTGTTCCCGCCGAGATAGGTGGAGTAAAGCAACTCTGTTCCTGAAGAGTTGAACTTGGTTACGAATGCATCGCAGGCGCAAAAAGAGGGCCCGCCGTGGTTGGTGGCCTGCACGGGGTTCACCGTCGGAAAATCGGTGGACCACGTCGTGCCCGTGACGTAAGCGTTGCCCGAGTTGTCCACCGCGATCGCAACCGGTGAGTCGCTGCCACTGCCGCCCAGATAGAGGAGTAGACCAAGGCCGAGCCCGTCGAGTTTAACTTGGTCACAAAACCATCCGGAGCCGCACAGTGGTTGCTGCAGACTGTCTGGAAGGCCCCGGGTGTGGTGGGAAAATCGGTTGACACCGTCTCGCCGGTGACGTAAGCGTTACCCACCGCGTCCAGTGCGATCGCGAATGTTGAACTGTAGCGGCTGCCGCCCAGATAAGTGGAGTAGACCAAGGCCGAGCCCGTGGAGTTGAACTTGGTCACGAAAGCGGTGCCGTAAGTCGAACAGTTATCGCAGACTGTCTGGAAGGCGCCGGGTGTGGTGGGAAAATCGGCCGAAAGGGTCAGTCCAGTAACGTACACATTACCCTCATTGTCCACGGCAATGCGGCCGCCGCCAAGGTTTGTCGTGTCGTCGTTCAGTTCATCGCCGCTGCCGCCCAGATAGGTCGAGTAAACCAAACCTGTACCTGTGGGATTCAGCTTGACCACAAACGCGTCGTATCCACCATGGTTGCCTGGCTGGAACGGATTCATGATTGGAAAATCGGTCGAGGCGGTCATGCCGACGATATACGCGTTGCCCGCGCTATCCACCGCGATGCCCCTGCCTACGTCCGTCAGGCTGCCGCCCAGATAGGTTGAGTAGATCAGCGGGTCGATGTAGAGGGCACGGCTGGTGTCATACTTCGCGACTTCGAAGGCCACGCGATTGTTGTCGGTGATGACGTAGTGTGCTGCCACCGGCTGCCTGGTTCCATCCTGTTCCTGATAGACCACCGGCTTGCGCCAACGAATTTCCGCGTCGTCCAGAATGAACGATAGATCGCCTCGTGCAGTCCGGCGAATCCACTTCGCCCCACGAACATCAAATGCGATCCGACGCGGGTCTGCTCCTGGCGCCACGATGAAGTCGTACTCCAGCTGGTGTTGGTTGCCGTAGTAGACCAGGTCAATGCCGGAGTAAATTCCCTCGTACTTTACTTTCGTGTAGGTCGCGACGTTGGTGCGCCACTTCGCGGGATCATTACCCAGGAAGTAGCTGCTCGATCCTGCTAACTTATCCTCACCCGTTACCTGGGCGCGGGGATTGGCATTGCGTAGCTTCATCCGCAGCACGCCGCCGGACAATGGTTCCACCGAATCGGCTGTCCCACTGG
This sequence comes from uncultured Acidobacteriaceae bacterium, assembly GCA_963795875.1. GTDB lineage: Bacteria > Acidobacteriota > Terriglobia > Terriglobales > Acidobacteriaceae > Sulfotelmatobacter. The sequence goes on along the minus strand of CAWCJM010000011.1, from coordinate 89,307 downwards.
CTCTTGCGTGTGGAGTTTTTAAGAAGGGCACAGCCTCCGGCGCACCATTAGTTCCTATTTCTAATAAAGATGCGGGCTTGAGTTTCTGCGGCAGGTTCTTCCTAGCCCTCCTCCCGAGCAGCGCCAACAAGGCTTCATCTCCGGTGAGAAAAATGGTGTAGGCGCCGGTGCGCGAGAGAAACTTCACCTGCGCATCGGCCTGCCCCTGGTTGGCCTCGAAGGTGAGCGGCAACTTGCCGTATCTGTCGAGAATTCGGGCTTGCGCTTGCTGGGTGGGCTGAGACGCGCCGACCGGAGGTACAACCATCGCGCTCTTCTTGCTCGTAGGTACTTTGGGGGGCAAGGGGTTCGACTGGGAAAACAGGATCGTGTGGTCACATATTAGGAACAGGCAGATAAGGCAGGCACCCTTCATAAGATCCTCGCATCGCATTGGGAATGATCGGACGTGGAATACAACCTAGATAGGCCGCGGGCTCGCGGACAGTTTCGCGGCAGGTAAACCGTGCAGCGATTGTCCTCCCAGGTGGGCCAGTGGTCAAGCTGAGTGTGAGACCGTATCACGCTGATCGCATCCAACCACCCCTCAAGCGCTTGGAAGATCAGCTCTCGCCTCAAGCGGCTTACTGCCAGTTGCCTCCGCGAAAAGCCTATTGTTGAAGAATCGCCTGTTACAAACAATCATGCAGCCACGACACACCCGCCTCTCTACAATGTCAAAGGGGATGCATGTCTCCAGACTCGATGGATGATAACCTCGAACGAGTTCATGCCGAATGGCTGCGGCGGCTGAAGCGGTGCTAGGTTTCCCGTGAAAAGGTGCAAGGCGTCTTGCCCGGGATGAAGGCGCGATTAGAGTTCTTGCGGAACCTGCATTCAGGTATTGCCGATCACGCCGACTTTGCCGAAGCAGCGGGAGATGTCGATCGGGAAATTTAACAACAGGCGGACGAGATAAAGCTAGCGGAAAGGTACATCGAGCGGGCTAACGGCGCTTGATGTACAGTGCTTCTTCCTCGCTACCTCGACTAACTGTTGCAAATATATGGCCCGCCCGCGGATTGTGCCTCCTGACTTAGGGCCTCGGCCAACTCCTGTGGATGCAAGGAGAGTGTTAGCTGACAAGTTGAGCGAACTTGTCCAGGTCGATGTTGCCGCCAGACACGATAGCTACGACCTTGCCGGAGCCGGCACGGCCCGACAGACCGGCCGCAACCGCGCAGGCTGCAGCACCTTCGATGATAATCCGGTTCCGCTCTGCCACCACTTTCATGGCCTGCGCTGCCTCCTTCAGAGTGACCACCAACGATCCATCCAGTAGCTTGCGCGCGGACTCGAACATTCCGGGGAATACCATCTTGCTGCCGATCCCGTCGACAAACGACGGCTGATACTCGACCGCCCGCGGCTCGCCGGCAGCAAGCGATGCAGCCAGCGGCGCCGCAGTTTCAATCTCGGCTGCGTAAATGCGTACCCGGGGAGCAAGCTCTCGCAATACGCCCGCGATGCCGCATGACAACCCTCCACCGCCCCAGGGAATAACGACAGCGTCTAAGTCGGGCAGATCTTCTAAGAGTTCCAGCGCGATTGTGCCGTTGCCCGCCATGACGTCTGGATCATCGAAAGCGTGGATGAACGTGGCGTCGATGCCCGGGTAGGAACGAGTCTCGAAAGTTCGCCACCACTCGGCAAAAGGCACTTTGATTACACGCCCGCCCATGCGTTCGACGGCGCGAATCTTGGTGGCTGGAGCGGTGTCAGGGGCGATAATCGTTGCGTCAACCCCGATTCGCTGGGCGCAGAACGCCACGCCTTGCGCCATGTTGCCAGCAGAAGCGGTCAAAACTCCGCGAGCAAGCCGCTCGCGCGGGGTCCGGGCCATGACGTTGGCGGCCCCGCGGATTTTGAACGAGCCGATCGGTTGCAGGTTCTCTAATTTCAGATACAAGTTCGCAGGCGCGTCCGCGTTGCACCGGATCAGGGGCGTACGCAGGGCCACCGATGAAATGTTTCTTCGTGCTTCTTGCGCTTGGGCGGGGGTGATGGGCATTTCAATGTATCTTAACCGGCGCAAGGAGCGCGCGGAACCGCGGTTTCATCAATGACGGATTTCCGGCCTCTAACTCACAGTCATGCTGCGCAGTCGAAGCATCCCTGCCCTGAAGAGGTCCTATTTGAGTACCCATTCTCAGCTTCCTATGGAGTGGGCAAAGAAGATGGCGGGTGCCCCATTTCTCGCGCATTCTTTGCTCGAGAGCGGGGATTTCCATCTCGAGTCGATTGCCACGCTCCCAAAACTTCAAAAACTCCGCCTCAACCAGAGAACCTTCCCCCTTCCCTGTTCTACAATGGCTGTCCGCCAATTCCGTCCTAATCTGGAGAACACACATGCGCAAGCAGCGAGATTTCCTCTGCGCCCTGCTCGTTCTACTGATTTCATCGTTCTCGCTTTCCCAAACCCTGCACGGCATCGACCCCAGCGATCTCGATCGCAAAGCCGCCCCCTGCGATGACTTCTACGAATTCGCCAACGGCACCTGGCGCGCCAACAATCCCATTCCCGCGTCCATGGCCCGCTGGAGCAAGCGCTGGCAGGCCGGCGAATCCGCAAAGGATCGGCTGCACGACATTCTCGAAACCGCGTCCGCCGACAAGAACGCCCCCAAGGGCAGCATCGAACAAATCATCGGCGACTACTACGGCGCCTGCATGGACGAGTCTAAGGTCAACGCCCGCGGCATGGACCCCATCAAACCATGGTTCGCGAAAATCGACGCCGCCCGCGACATCGCCGCCCTGCAACAAGTCATGGCCGAAATGCACGACATCATCGTGAACGCGCCGTTCGCCTTCGGCAGCCAGCAGGATCCGCACAAGCCCTCCTGGGTGCTAGCCGATCTCGGCGCAAGCGGTCTCGGCCTCCCCGATCGCGACTACTACCTGAAACCTGAACCGCGCTTCAAAGAAGCTCGCGAAAAATACGTCGATCATGTCACAGCAATGTTCAAACTCGCCGGCTGGGACCAGAAGTCCGCCGCAGCCGCGGCTCAAACCATCATGGGCATGGAAACAAAATTGGCCGAAGCCTCGCTCGACAACGTGGCTCTGCGCGATCCTGCTGCCACCGATCACAACACCACCTTCGCCCAACTGCAGGCGATGGCTCCCCACGTGGACTGGCCTGCCTATTTCAAGCACAAACAGATTCCCACCGATGTCGACTTGAACGTTGACCAGCCCAAGTTCATGCAGGAAGTCGACCGCCAGATGCAGCAGACGCCGCTGGCCGACTGGAAAATCTATTTGAAGTGGCAACTGCTCGATTCCGTCGCCAACTCGCTTTCGGCGCCTTTCGTCGAAGAAAATTTCGCCTTCAACGGAAAATATCTCGCCGGCACCACCGAGATGAAGCCCCGCTGGAAGCGTTGCGTTGAATCCACCGACCAGTTATTCGGCGAAGCGCTCGGCAAAAAGTACGTCGAAAAATATTTCCCGCCCGAAGCCAAAGCCCGCATGCAGGAGATGGTGCGCAATCTTCTCCTCGCCATGCGCGACGACATCCTCAGCCGCCCCTGGATGAGTGACGACACGAAAGAAAAGGCGATGGCCAAAATCGCCACCTTCAATCCCAAGATCGGATATCCCGACAAGTGGAAGGACTACAGCCACGTCGAGATTCAGCCGCGACGCTTACTTCGAAGACATGATCGCCGGAAGAAAATTCGTCGAACAGGACGACCGCGCTCAAATTGGCAAGACCGTCGACCGCGGCCGCTGGGGCATGACGCCGCCAACCTCCGACGCGTACTACAACCCGCTGCTGAATGAAATCGTCTTCCCCGCGGGAATCCTGCAGCCGCCCGCCTTCGACATGCATGCTGTCGACGCCGTGAACTACGGCGCCATCGGCGTCGTCATCGGGCACGAAATCTCCCACGGCTTCGACGATGAAGGCGCGCAATTCGATTATCTCGGCCGCCTGCGCAACTGGTGGACTGAGACCGACCTGAAAGATTTTCAGGCTCGCGCCGCCTGCGTGGCCGATCAGTTCGACAACTACTACATCGAGAAAGACATCCACCACAACGGCAAGCTGGTGCTTGGCGAAAGCATTGGTGACCTGGGCGGGGCCAAGATCGCCTATCTCGCCTACCAGAAATCGCTCGAGGGCAAGCCGCGGCCCGCGGACATCGACGGCTTCACTCCCGAGCAGCAGTTCTTCATCGCCTGGGGACAATTCCGCGGCGACGAAATCCGCCCCGAAGCCCAGCGCCTGATGGTGCAGGGCGATCCGCATCCCATCGCGAAGTACCGCGTGATCGGCCCACTCTCCAATCTCCCGGAATTCCAGAAGGCCTGGAGTTGCAAAGCAGACGCGCCGATGGTCCGCCCAGAAGGAAAGCGCTGCGACGTCTGGTGAGTGGCACAGACATTAAGTAGCGCTGGCGGAGGGGCTTCTCGCGGCGGAGCCAAACGCTCCGCCGCGCCCATTACCAACGTAAGCTGCGCCTCCCCCATGCCCTTCGCTAGCCTGACCACAGGGAAGGTGTGCGTCCCAGCCCCCGCGGACTCCATCGTTGACTCTTGCTTCGTTAATCTCGCGTTCGTCGAGCCCAAGCGGACTTCTGCTTTGGTGCGTCGTCGGCTTCTGCGCCGGCATCGGCCTCTTCATCTACGGATTCCGCCTGCTGCAACGCCGCCGCCTGATTCTCGACACTCCGTTGTCGAAAATTCGCAGCGCCTCGATGGGAATGGTCGAAGTCAGCGGCCTCGCGGTCGGTCCCTACACCATGGTCGCGCCCATCACGGCGCGGCCCTGCTACTACTACCGCACGCTGGTCTGGGAGTGGAAACAGAGACGGTCGCGATAAAACCTGGGTCAAGGTCGCTGGCGAGTGCATGCACCTGCCTTTCTTCGTCGACGACAATACCGGACACCTGCTGATCGACCCCCGCGGCGCCGATCTCGACCTGCACCGCGACTTCGAACAAGAATTCTGCGACTCGTTCTTTTCATCGAAAGATCCCGTGCCCGACAACGTGCGACAGCTTCCTGGCGCGCCACGGCATTGTCACCAACAACAAAATCAAAGTGGAAGAGTTCTGCATCAAGCCCAAGAACTCGCTCTTCATCCTGGGCACGCTAGGGGAAAACCCGGGCATCGAAGTCAGCCCGCAACCGATCCGCGACGAGGAGGCAGCCACCTCGGTTTCATCCCATGGTTTCTCGTTCTCGCTGAATTCAATCTCGTATTCCTCGCGCAGCAACGATGACCACTTCAACATCGGCTCTCTCGCAGAGCGTCTCGGCGTGCAATCCGACGTTCGCCACGAAGTTATTCAGCTCTCCCCCGACCCTAGCTCGACGAAAACAGTCGACATGACGCAACAGCAAAAGATCGCCGCCGCTCTGCTGAAGGCCGGGATCTCGACTCCCGCTGCCTGGTCCGCAGCGGGAGTTCCCACAGCCAGCGACGGGCCGGGCGCCATGGTTCTCACCACACCGATCGCTCCGGCGAATGGCAATGCCTCTCCCTCGAATGTCAGTCCCTCCGATCAGTCAAACGGTTTCGTTCTGCATCCCCCAGTCGTGCTGAGAAAAGGCATCAACAACAAAACGTTCCTGATCTCCTGGCGCAGCCAGCAGGAACTCGCCCGCTCCCTCGGCTGGAAGTGCACCCTGATGATCTGGGGCGGCCCCGCGCTCGCGCTCCTCAGCCTTTACTTCTTCCTCGGCATCGAGAACCTGTTCTGAGGGATTCAGCTTCAAGAAAATGCTTTTGGGTGGCGCAGCGCTTCTAGCGCTGCGATAGAGGTTGCCCGTATGTCAGGGCTTTAGCCACTGAGGTACCTCGAGAATCGCAAGACATTGCACCATTCGACGCACCACGCTTCTAACCGGTCCTCGGCCACTCGTGCCTGGCCCGCCGCATCCCCTCTAGTACAATCAACCCGTGAGCGACGCCGTCCGCATCGGAATCCTGGGCGACTTCAATGCCGATTTCCGCTCGCACCACGCCACCAACGACGCCCTGCAGCACGCCGCCCGCAAGCTCGACATGAAAGTCGAATCCGAGTGGCTGCCGACGTCCTCGCTCACGGCCGCCACTGCCGAAAAGAAGCTCGAGAGTTTCGATGGCCTGTGGGCCTCGCCCGGCAGCCCCTACAAGAGTTTCGACGGCATGCTCAAAGGCATCGAGTTCGCGCGCCGCCGCGACTGGCCCTTCCTCGGCACCTGCGGCGGATTCCAGTATGCCTTCATCGAATTCGCGCGCAATGTCCTGAACATCAAGGACGCCGACAGCGCCGAGAACAATTCCGGCTCGAAGAACATCATCATTTATCCGGTAGCCTGCGCCGTGCCCGATCGCAAAGGCGACGCTCCCAAGCTCTCCGGCAAAGTTCCCGAGATTCGCCTGCGTCCCGGCTCCTACCTGCAATCGTTCTATGGCAAAGATCAGGAGACCGCGACCGAAGAATTCTTCTGCAACTTCGAAATCAATCCCGACTTCGAGTGGGCTGCCATGGAAGCCGGATTCCCCGTAGTCGCGCGCGGCGCCGAAGGCGAGATCCGCGCCATCGAGTCGCCCACGCACCGCTTCTATCTGGCCACGCTCTTCCAGCCGCAACTGTCGTCCACCGAAAAGAAGCCCCATCCCATCGTTCTGGCCTTCGTGCAAGCCGCCGACGACTGGGGCAAGAAGAAGCTGGACGACAGCGTCCTCGAATAACGCTATGTGGCGGACGGTTTATGTGGCAGCGGGCGCCCCCGCCCGCGCTTCCCTCGCCATACTCCACGTTCGCCGTAGTTACCAAAGTCCAATCCCCCGGCGCGTTACCGCCCCCGCACCATGCGCATCTGGAGCCCCCGCCCCTCGCCCGCTATTCTCTTCGAGATCGCGACCCGTTCTCGAGACCGCGTCCGCAGGAGCCACTCGTCTCTATGCACATGCAGTTAATGAGTTCGTACCGCATCCCGTTCTCCACGCTGATCAGCTATATCCCGGTCATCGCCACCATCGTGACCACTCTGTTCAGCGTGATTCTGGCCCGCGCCACGCTGCGCTACGTGGAAGCCACCGACAAAGGCCTGGCCCTCGCCCGCGAAGAATTCGAACGCGAGTGGTCGCCCGATCTTCACATCAAGATGGAACGCGTCTCCGCGAGCGAAGCCAAAGTGATCGTCACCAATCTGGCGAAAACCTCGGTCCTGCTGCAGCTCCTGCAATTGCGCAAACTTTCGCACGCCACGCCCTTCGAACGCTGCCGCCTCAACGATCCTCTGGTCGGCGGGATGACCTGGACGCAGGAAATGGGCAAACGCATCCTGGCCTGCACGGGATCGGAATTCGAAGGCCCCATCGCCGCCTCGATGACCTTCTATGCCGCCGGACGCATGTTCCGCACTGACTGGTTCCGCTCGCAAATCGTTGTCCGCGACGGCCGCATCATCAGCCTTGAGCCCAGCAACATGCCGGCCCGGCGCGTGCGCGTAGTCGAACGCAAAGGCCCCGAACGCCGCCGCGAATTCGTGCAAGACGTAACCGCCGAAGTTCCCGCAGAAAAAATAAACACCAAACCCGACGAAAGTTTCTTTGTAACCGGCGCATGAGCGCATCGCATTCCGAAGCCTCGCAGCCAAGAAAGGCAATGTGGGAAGGAAAGAAGAACCATGTGGGGACGGGCGCCTTCGCCCGTTCAGCGAAGCGCAGCGGCCGCGCCCGTTCCCCTCTCTCACCAGCTCAGCTGGGTGCCCACCGTTGTTGCGATTTTGCGACAGGCTGGGGATTTTGACTTAGGAATTTCACGCAAAATACGCGGCGCACGAAGCATGAACTTCCGTGGCGATCCAACCTCCCGCCGGGCTGCTATCCTGCTGCTATCTTCTCGAAAACTTGAGATCACAATTTGTGACCTCAAGTTCTGAGATCTGTTGTCTCCGAACCGGCGGTGTTTGCCGGTGAGGAATCTGCTGTTGAAGCGGAAACGGACTCCAACCATGGCGAAATCAGAGATCGTAGTCGCGAAAAAAGTCGACTCCAAAATCTTCGTTCTGCGCGGACAGCGCGTCATCCTCGACACCGACCTCGCCGAACTCTACGGCGTACAAGTCCGCCACCTGAACCAGCAGGTCAAGCGCAACGCGAAACGATTCCCTCCCGCCTTCCGCTTTCAACTCTCCGAGCACGAACTGAAACTCTTGAGATCACAAAATGTGATCTCAACCGCGGGCCACGGCGGAACGCGCTATCTTCCCTACGCCTTCACCGAACACGGCGCCATCATGGCCGCCACTGTGCTGAACTCGGAACGCGCCATCGAGATGAGCGTCTTCGTCGTTCTCGCCTTCGTGCGCATGCGCCGCGCCATCGCCGGCAACCGCCACATACTGACTAAGCTGTCAGAACTCGAACGCCGCCTCGAAACCCACGACTCCGAAATCCAGGCCCTCATGGACGCCATCCGCGAACTCATGAGCCCCGATGAGCCCACCCGCACACGCATCGGCTTCGAAGCCCCCTCAGAGGCAAGCGCCAAGCCCATCAAAGCTCGCACCATGCAACTCCGAAAAAGCAAGTAAACTCAAACAACAATATCGAATTCGAATGATCTCCCATCGAGTCTTGGGAGGGATCGAGTTTTGAGAAAGCTGGGTTTTGGGTAGGGCTCGGCTTCAAGCCGGGCCGTTAAGCACCACGGCAAAGACCCGGCTTTAGCCTCTGAGGGCAACGGACTCAACTGGAAGACCGCCCGCATCACCTCAGTGGTAACCCCTTACCAAAGATCCCGCCTCCCGCCCCGCTAAAGTTTCCGCGCCCACTGCCGATCGTACCCCTCAGAGGACCAGACCATGATCACTTCAGTCAACAGCGTTCACCCAGCCGACGTCCACCAAGTCTCGCAACCTCCTGCGGAACCGAAGCCCGATCCTCACGCCGAAACTCCGCCGGTACCCAAAAGCGGCGCGCTCTCACACGATCAGGTCACGCTGAAGAGCGCCGGCCAGCCCGACCCCGACGGCAAGTAATTCGTTTCGTGGTAGCGGAAACTACCACGAACGTTGCGACCACCGTGGAAGAGCGGCGCTTCCAGCGCCGCGAAAGGCGTCCCAGACTGCAGGGCTTCAGCCCCAGTGGTCGTCTTCCGATCCGTGAAACGAATCCCGCCCCGATTCCCAAAAACGGGAACGAAGCGGAGTTCTCCACAGGTTTCTTCAACCTTGTGACATCTGACCTTGCCTTGCACAGCCTGAACGTCCGATCATGTTCCAGCCGAAAGGCCGGGCCAGTTATCAGCCCAACGCTAAGTGCTTATTCCGCAGGATTTTACGTGTAAGTCCTAGCCGCTCAAGATTTTGCGAGCCCGCGGGTCTATCAAACTCGCGCAAGTTCTTTGAAAACAATATTTTAGGGATCTCGATAAAAAAATTGTGGGATCCGAATGGGAATACCGCGGAGGCTCTCACCTCCGCGGTCCCCTTCACTCCGTCGTCTGCTCCAGCGTGCGGATGTACTCGACAACCGACTCACTCCAGCCGTCGATGTGCGTCCACTTGCCGTAGCCAACGCCGTTCTTGTAGCTGGCCACGTTGATCACATAGCCCTTGCCCTTCGGCGCAGGCACCGTGTCGTGCGCCTGCTCGTCGGTGATGACGATCAGGCGATCGTAGCCGTGCTTCTCATTCAGCTCGCCAACAGCCTTGCCCAGGTACGTTGCGCCGTGCGGCTGCGACTTGTCGATCGCATCGCGCAAGGCAATACCACGACGCGCCGGCACTTCGGCCAGCGAGTTCGAGAAGCTGAACACTGCCACCTTCTCCCCGATCTCGCGCAGCAACACCGCAAGCCCGTAAGCCGCATCCGTGCGCTGCATCTCGGAACGCTGAGAGAGCGGAGCGGTCATCGAGCCGGAAACGTCAACCAGCACGATCGTCTTGCCGGTCAACTTCTCCTGTCCCGCGACGCACTTCAGCATGGCCTGCTCCAGCGCCTCTTCCCACTGCGGAGCGTAACGCGCCGCAGCCAGGAATCGGAACGGAAGCACACGCGCCGTGCTCATCGATCCGAGCGCGGCGAGGACGAGCGACTCGTCGACTCCAACCTCCCGCATGTTACGCAGGTTGCGGAGCAGCGCAAGCGCGCCCAGCTTCTGCTCGCGGAGCAGCCGCTCCCAAGCCTCGCGCTTGTCAGCGCCAGACGAGAGTGCAACCTCCCACGTGTCAGGAGCAGTGAGTTCGCCCGCGATCAGGCGCTTCCACACTTCGGCCTGCGCCTCGTCGCGCGGCTTCGCGTGAGCCAGGAACAGAACGTCCCGCAGCCTGATGGGCCCGCCGCGATCGTACTTCGCCAGCGCATACTCATCGAACTTGGGGAAAGCCGCAGCCAGCCCCTTCTTCACCTGCGCCGACAGCGGCACGCGCCCGTCCTTCCAGTAGATGGCAACGAACTCGGCGAGTTCGTCGGCACGCTGGATGACTTGGGCCAGCGTCTCGGCCACGAAGCCGCGATGCGTGGCGTGACGCGCCATCTCACGCACAAGCAGAAGCGGCGCGTGACGCAGCTTCATCTGCGCGCGTGCCTCGACGGCAAGCGCGGCCACCTTCTCGGCTGCAACCTTGGGAACGAGTTCCGCGATGCGGCCCGCGATCTCGACTCCGTCCTCGTAGAACTGGCTCTCCCAAAGCAGGCAAGCCAGCACCGAGCGCCGCAGTTGCAGCTCGGTCGAGATGTTGCGCGCCGGCGCGCCTTCATGCGTGCGCAGGCGGAAGTTCAGGTTGAGTAGATTCAGTCGAGCCATGTGTGGCCTCCTTTGTTGAGCTATCAGCGATCAGCTAGAAGCTGCTGGCTCCTAGCAAACTCGCACTTTGTCTTTGCGAAACGGCAAACCCACTACGCTGCTAGTCGTCCTGTTTCGGCACAGCAACCTGAGAACTTTCACGTTCTCCGGTTTTGCCATCCTTGTAGCTTGCTATGATGAACCGTCTGCTGCCTGTTTTTGAGGTCACAAATTGTGACCTCAAATTTGGTGACCGATCATGAACAAAACTGCAATCATCCTTGCCAAGAGAGTCGGTTCGAAAATCCTGGTTCTCCGCAACCAGAAGGTCATTCTTGATACAGACCTCGCCGAACTCTACGGAGTACCGATCAAACATCTCAATCAACAGGTGAAGCGCAACGGCCATCGCTTCCCCTCGGACTTTCTTTTCACTCTGACCAAGGCTGAGAACGAAAGTTTGAGGTCACAATTTGTGACCTCAAATAGTGGCCGCGGTGGACGCCGCTACTTGCCGTACGCCTTCACCGAGCACGGGGCCATCATGGCCGCGACGGTCTTAAACTCGAAGCGCGCCATCGAAATGAGCATCTTCGTGGTGCGCGCGTTCGTAGGGATGCGCCAGGCTCTAGCCGTCAATCAACATGTGGTGTCGAAGTTGTCCGAACTCGAAGCTCGACTTGACATCCACGATGCCGACATCCAGGATCTCGTCGAGGCTATTCGTGAGTTGATGGCCCCGCTGCCTGCCAACAACCGGCGGATCGGATTCGAAGCACCATTACCCGCCCAGAAAGCCAGGCGTTGAAGGTGCATCGAACCCTGTGCGCCTTTTTCCTTCCTCACATTGCAACTACAAAACATCGCCGGGGAATTCGCGGTGACGGTATTGCTCTGCCAACTGAGCTACATGTCCCGTGAAGGACATGGCAGGACTCGAACCTGCGACCCTCGAAGGAACCGTCCCCTTCACCACCGGCGAAGTCTCGGGTGCTTAGCTCCTTAACGCAGCGCGGGCACCGATTCTTCTTCCTGCGGGCTCGACTCTGTCACCGTTTCGACGAGATGCAAGCCCGCTGGCTTCTCCGCATGTTCGAGCAGCAGGCCCTGGAAGTCCGCCATGGTCTCGGCCCACGGATGGGCTTCGACGAATGCGCGGGCCTCGAACTCATCCGCCAGCGGAAAGAAACGGCGGTAGAGTTCCAGCTTCTGCTCTTCCGACGCGACGCCGAGGTACAGTCGGTAGTCGATGCGCCCTGGTCGCAGCAATGCCGGATCGAGCGCTTCGATCTTGTTCGTCGTCATCATGTACAGCACGTCGTCCGGTGCGTGAAATCCGTCGAGAACGTTCAACAGACCCGACAGCGTCACACCGAACTTGTCGGCAACCGTCTTGGCTTCCGGCTTCTCCCGCGGATCGGCTGGCGAAGTCTTCTCTGCGTGGATGCGAGGATTACTCGCGATCATGCAATCGACGTCTTCGAACAGCACGACCGAGCCCGGCGGAACATCGTTCATCGCCTTGGTCAGCGAGCGATCGTTGAAGTCAGTGAGGTTGATCGCATAGATCGACATCGCAAACTTCCCCGCGATCGCCGACACCAGCGACGTCTTCCCCGTTCCGGGCGGACCGTACAACAGGTATCCCCGGTGATACGGCACGCCCAGATGGCGGTAACGCGCCTTCGCGCTTTTGAACTTCTCAATGTCGCTGACCAGGCGTTCGCGTTCTCCGCTGTGCAAAATCACTGATTCGAGCAAGCGCGCGTGGTAGCCTTCCACGCTGTCCCAATACTCCGAGTACACGTAGAGAGACGAACGCACGCGTTCATGCTTCTTGTGACAGGAAGCAATCTCGGTGACGAACGACTTCAGCAAACTCTGGTCGCGCCCCACGGTCTGGAACACGAGCAACTCGCTGCGCTTCGGCGTCCATCCGCGAGTATCTTCGCTGCGATAGAAGTCGACGCGAAACGGGCGCCCGCGATACCAGAACCAGTGACGTCCCGGAGCCGGAATCAGCGCCAGGTTCTCGTTGCGCACCGTCGTGTCGAGATCGACACGGCGAATGCGCTTCAAGAACTTCTGCTCGGCAAACCACTGCTTCACCCACGCGAACGCTGCGTCCTCGTCCTTCACGGTGATCGACAGCGTGGTCTGTCCCACGATCCAGTACCAGATTCGACTGGGAATCGCGCGCAGGTATGCACCGACGGCGCCAACGATCATGAGCAGCAGTCCGCCCGAGGCGAACTGGTTCTGGCCGCTCAGCACGTGTTTTAGAAATTCGAACATATGGTTTGGCGAACTATTCGGAGTGGACGATTTCCAATTCGTCCTCCTTCTCCGTCTCTTCATCCATTTCTTTCTTAGTGAACCCGACCGGACGATTCACGTCTTTGGTGCGAATGATCCACGCGATTTCTTCCATGTCCGACTTGCTGGGTACTCGTTTGTCGTTGTAGTCGGTGCACATGCTGACCTTGAACGGCACCAGTCTCGCGGGTCGCAGGAATGCGCAGAGGATGACCTCTTCGCTCTCGGCGAATCCGTGTTGAATGTGTGCCCAGTAGCAGGAGTTGCAGAGCGACTCACTGACCTGCGGCCTTCCGTTGCGAATGACGACGCTCATACGTACTTTCTAACCGGCGCTTCTGCCGGAGTTGCGAAATCGACACCAATCAGCCGGGGAATCGGCGACAAAGGTACATGAGGCGCTTTACCGTTTAGCTACACGGGCACAAATTCCCGTGACAGGATTCGAACCTGCATCTCCCGCTCCCAAGGCGAAGTAACCCTCGTCTTCACCACCGGCCGAACTTAGCGACTTGTCTGCAGTCCCTCAGGGGCTATAAGGCTCACATCGACTCGAGACGCTTGACGCCGCCCTCGAAGGGCCGCTCTTCCACATACGCGCGCACGTTCGCGCAATGCGCGGTAGCAAATCGCCGGGGAACCTGCAAGAAGAGATTCGACTCGAGGCCGGTCTCTGCGGCAACCCTGAGCTTCGGGACGACGCCCCCAGATCCTCGCGGATCCCGGCGTTGCCGCAAATCAGCACCTCGGCGGGATTCGCAGTCCCGCACGTCGCTCGTTTGGAGCGAAGTAACTCTTCTCTTTCACCACCGGCGAAACCTGTGCTGCCACTCACGAACACCCCGGTTGAGGCGCAGGCACAATTGCCTGCGCCGCACGGCGGACAACAGCCAGGGAACTGGAATCACGGTTGAGGGCTCGAACCCCGGCCTAGTAACAGGCACGCCACGAAGTTGCCGTGAACTTCACCACTGACTGAACTTTGTTTTGCACGCGATCTTTCTACGCGCGCGTTTTACAACTGGCGATACAAGGTCAGGGAACGTTCGGCGACGGAGAGGGCTTGCGCCCATGAGGGGTCGAACCTCACAGCCTGCGAAATCCAGGACTGTTCTACCAAGAGAAGTATCCGTAACCTTTCACCACTGACCGAACTTGCGCGCACTCGTCGAGCTGCGCTCGAGTTTCGCTCTGGCGGACGGACGAATGCGTCCGTCCCTACGCAAGGAATCCCTTGCTGGGGGAATGAGCGACCGCGGACGTGTCGTGTCAAGGCGAAGGAACCGCAGTCTGCGCCACCCAGCGTACTTTTATTTTGTTAGCTTTGCGTTAAAGGGCGCCGAGGATTAATTAGCGCAATCGGACGACGCCCTAAAGCTGACTCGGCGTGTTATTGGCCGATACAGCCCGCTAAGCGATTTGTGCGTAGAATCTGACAAATTTGGGCATCCTTTCTTTAGAGGATGATTGAAGATGCCATAACTTTGAGTTTTGCGCAAGAGAGAAAAGTAAAATTATTTCAAAATATTTTTTGCGATGCGGCATTGCGAAGAATCAATCGCAAGAAGTTCGAACGCGGGATAGACTTGCCGCTATCGCAGCAAATGCTTCCGGCGGCGAGCCTGCGGGGACCGGAAAGTAGCGCTGCACTTCGCGCTTGAAGTTGTCGAGATAGGCTTTCAGAATCGGCGGCTTCTCGGCGTCGGGGATCGGGCGCAGACGGAATTTCTGGCGCGTGCTTCCCTTCTTCAGCGTGATTTCTCCGGCGGCTTCGGCGTTGCGGACCCATTGCGTTCGTCCGCGAGGGGCGACCAGATAACGCTTGCCCTTGCATTCCAGCAGATCGACCGGAGTCGAGTAGAGCTTGCCGGTTTTGCGTCCGCGAACTTGGAGCAGATAGCATGTGCGCAGAGCCCAGGCCGAGGCCGACGAGGAATCCGAAGATGCGGTTGAAGATTTTTTCGACGGCGGTGGGTTCGCGGAAGGTGGGGAGGGTGGCGGACATAGCTTGATTATACGGTGCAGTCGCGGCTTTTTCGTTGTGTACCACGTGCGTGGCACTGCGCGCAAAGTGCAGCGATGCTATCGCTTCGCTCAGGATTACAAGACTAGAGAGGATCATGTGCACAGATCATATTCCTTCACGAAGCGCAGCGAGGCGGAGTTCATGCAGTAGCGAAGGTGCGGTGGGTTCGGGGCCGTCGTCGAAGACGTGGCCGAGGTGGGCGTCGCATTCGGTGCAGGAGACAGCGGTGCGGACCATGCCGAAGGTTGTGTCGCGGATTTCGGTTACGTTTTCGGGGCGATGGGCTGCCCAGAAGCTGGGCCATCCGGTGCCGGATTCGAATTTCGTGGCGGAATCGAACAGCGCGTTGTCGCAGCAGATGCAGCGGTATATGCCTTTGTCGTGCAGGTTCCAGTATTTGCCGGAGAAGGCGATTTCGGTGTCGGCGTGGCGCGTGATGTCGAAGCGTTGCCGGAGAAGCTGCTTGCGCCATTCGTCTGCGGTCTTGACGACCTTCGCGATTGCAACTTGTTTCAGGCGCTGGCCGGAGTCGGAGAAGAGCACGATCGTGACTTCTTTGGGCTCAGGGACGCGGCTGCGCGCGCTTCAGGACAGCGGGGCTTTCTCCATTGCCAGAGGGCCAGGCCCGCAATCGTCGCGATGCGACGTTGCGAGAAACGCGCGGCGCTGCAGATTCGGCGGCGGCGCTGCCGAGCTTTGCTCGGCCGGAAGTCGGAGGCTGTTGTTCCGATCATGGGTCGTCTTGCGGTCTAGATCGGAATCGAACATCGGCCGTACCTCTCTTACTTTCCTGTGTAGAGGTCGGGGAACTCCTGGCGCAGGTGCTCGACTTTGGGAGCGTCGTTGAACACGATGTAGGGCTGATTCGGATGCAGCGCCGCATAGTTCTGGTGATAGGCCTCGGCCGGATAGAAAGCCTGCAGCGGAACGACCTGGGTCACGATCGGGCGCGGGAATACTCTTGGCTTTGTCGAGTTGCGCGATGTAGGCCTCGGCGATGCGCTTCTGTTCGTCGGTACCGTAGAAAATCGAGGAGCGATATTGCGTGCCTTCGTCGGGGCCCTGGCGATTGAGTTGCGTGGGTCGTGCGCGACCGAGAAGAAGACGCGCAGCAGTTCGCCGTAAGTGATCTGCGAAGGATCGTAGACGATCTGCACGGATTCGGCGTGTCCGGTTTCGCCGGTGCTGACGATTTCGTATTCGGCGGTTTTGGCGGAGCCGCCGGAGTAGCCGGAGGTCGCGCTGATCACGCCCTTCACGTGCTGGAAGACGGCCTGGATGCCCCAGAAACATCCGCCGGAAACGACGGCGGTCTGCTGGCCCGGGGCGGTGGCGCGGGGAGCATCTTGTACGGGCGCGGGCACTGGACGCGGCGGGGCTGGCTTTGGCGTTACAGGCGGTGCGTGCCGAGGAGCGCTGCAGCGAAGAGTCAGAGCTAGAGCGGATGGATGATGGCATTTTTGTTTCCCCTTCTTAAGTACGAGAAATCTGGGCTAGCAGATTGGAGTTGCAGGAGGGGAAAAGTTTCAGAGCCGCGGAACTGTTGTTGGCGACCGCAGTCGCGACCTGAGAGAGCACCGTAGCTGCGGCCCGATAGACCTGGGCCACGTGGACGGGCGAAGGCGCCCGTCCCCACACAAGCACGGCACCCCCACACGAGTCGTGACGATCCGAACTTCCTGCTTGCTTTTTCGCCTTCTGTTCGCCAATAATGGCGGCATGGCCATCACACGCAGACAGCGGGAAGTGTATGACTTCATTTCGCGATTCGTGGCGGAGCACGGATATTCTCCGTCGTTTGAGGAGATTGGCAAAGGGCTGGAGCTGACTTCGCTGGCGACGGTGCACAAGCACGTCACGAATCTGGAGAAGAAGGGACTGCTGACGCGCGACTACAACCGCAGCCGCTCGATCGATCTGCTGCCTCCTAAGGGACGGCTGAAGCAGGCGATGAGCGTGAACACCGGCTTGGTGCTGCCGCTGCTGGGGCGCATCGCGGCGGGGCAGCCGATTGAAGCGGTGGAGAATCCGGAGACGATTTCGCTGGCGGATTTTGTGCGCTCGAAAGAAGTGTTTGTGCTCGAAGTGCGCGGCGACTCGATGCAGGATGAAGCCATCCTCGACGGCGATTATGTGCTGGTGGAGAAAGCGCGCACGGCGCACAACGGAGATATCGTGGTCGCGCTGGTCGATCAGAGCGATGCCACGCTTGAAGCGGTTTTACCGCGAGGGCGAGAGCATCCGGCTGCAGCCTTCGAATGTGACCATGAAGCCGATCATTGTGCCGGCGGCTTCGGTGGATGTGCAGGGGCGGGTGATTGGGGTGCTGCGGAAGTATTAGCAGTTCTCAGTTTCGAGTTTTCCGATTCCGATCAGACGATTCTTTTTTCAGTACAGGTGAAAATTCACTTCTACCGCGATTTCAACGCGTACAGGCTGGCCATCTTTCTCGGCGGGCCTGAACCGCCAGTTCCTCACCGCTTGAACGCCTTTTAGATCGAGTCCGCATCCCAGCGGCCTGACGACATGCACATGGGTCGGAAGCCCATCTTTCTCGACCACCAGCATGAGCGTGAGGACACCTTCGTATTTTGCGGCTCGCGCAGGTTCGGCGAATTGTGGTTCTGGAGAGTAGATCGCACGCGGCGGACTTACGCCGTGACCGATGCGGGTCATGCCGCCGGAGGTGAAATCGGCCGACTTCACCCAAGAAGATTCGGGCGTCGCGGGTGACGAACCTGATCCATTGGAGGCATCGGTAAGAGGCTCGCCTCGAACTTGAGACGCGATGCCCGGGATGGCAGCCACTTCTGGAGAAAAGCGGCAGTTTTTATTCTTGCCACCTAAACCGTCTGCGACGCAGACTTTCCAGTAGTCGGGCACCAAAGTTGCAAAATCATCTTGTGACGTCAGAAAAATCTTCGACATTGCGGCATCTGCCTGCTCGGGTGAGCGATCCAACGTACCTAAGTCGACCTCGACTTTGAGAGCCGTACTCTTCTTCTGCTTCTTCGGATTCTCGGCGAGAAATTGGAAACTCCCCTGCGACGCCGAAACCAACAGACGACGAGCTTTGACGGTCAAGTGACTGCCGGATACTTGGATTTCGTTCAGCAGGACAACACCATCGGTGGTCCAGTCGCCGGGAGATGCGCTGTTAACGAGCGCACCCGCGGCGTCATATTGAAGCTTGTCGGCTGCGTAAAAGCCACGAAGGAGCAGGATCTTGCCCTGGTACTGATCCCGAAGGTGCTGCTGCACACCGTCCGCTCGGGCGCGAGGAGAAACGAAGAGAATCGCGGAGAGCAGGAAGGCGATGCAGTAAAGGTTGCGACAAAGTCGACGCATCGCTCTGCATTCTAGCCCTGCGCTCGTGTTGCGCGAAACAAAAACGCCCGGAATAGTTTCCGGGCGTTGGCTTTGCAAGAGCTTGCGAACTGCGATTTAGCCGATGTGCTTGTTCAGGGCCTGGGCGATGGCGTCTTTGGGGCGATAGCCGACGAGTTGTTCGACGACTTGGCCGCCCTTGAACACCAGCAGAGTGGGGATGCCGGTGACTTTGTAGCGCATGGGTGTGGCGCTGTTGGAGTCGACATCCATCTTGCCGATTTTGATTTTGCCCTGAAACTCAGTGGCCAGTTCTTCGACGATGGGGGCGATGGCGCGGCAAGGGCCGCACCATGTTGCCCAGAAGTCCACCAGAACGGGCTTGTCCGATTTCAAAACATCCTGGTCGAAGTTCGCATCGGTGACTTCGACGATTCCGTTACCTGCCATTTTCTTTCTCCTCGTTGTAAACGTCGCGCTGTCGGCGAGACGCTCCATCGGGCGGCGCTGCCGGGGCCTGCGATCGGTATCAGTGCTCGGTATAAGTACGTCCCCTATGGGGAGCCGAACTTACTATCGTAACACCGCAATTAGATGCCCGGGGAGGTGGGAAGGTCGCAAGACCTGCGGCCCTAGGGATGAGGGGTTTTCACGTCCGTGGCGCCTGGCGGGGTATCCGGAGTCAGGGACTTGATGAAGCTGACCAACTGCCAGCGTTGGGGTTCGGGTAGCTTGGACCATACGGGCATGCCGCGGCGGACCACGCCGTTGGTCAACAGCCAAAACAGCGTGCCGGGGGTGGCCTGTTGGACTTCGTCGGCGCGCAGGCTGGGGCCCTTTTTCCCGCCATCCGCCATATCACCGTGGCACTCGGCACAATGCTGAGCGAAGAGTTTGCCGCCGGCTGCGACGGCGTCGGGATCCTTGGCCAGGGGATTGCGGCGAGCAGCATCTTTCTTCGGAGCTTTCGCCAGTTCCGCGTAGATGGAGGCGTCGTGCTTGGGCGCGGAGGTCTGCGCTGCGACCACGCCGACAGCCAGAGCGAAGGCCATGGCGAAGAAGTGCGGTTTGAAGATGCGGTTGTGATGAGCCATACGCTTTGTCATGCCGCGATTCCTTTGTCGCTTGATCCGAGCGATGATCCGGCCGAGCCATTGTCCGTCCATCTCAACGACCTCCGAAGAGACGAGCGATAGCGGCGCCGAACCCGGAGAATTCGCGGGAGACGCCCCAGCGCAGCAGGAAGCGGTGGCTCTGGTCGTTGAGGCCGAAGCCGGGCGAAAGTCGCAGGGTCCAATCCGAGGGAAGGTTCCAGGCAATTACCGGCGCCAGGTACTGCGAGGTATCGTTCAAACCGAAACTGTAACGGTCGCCGAGGCCGCCGTACATTTCAATTCCGGCGATGAAGTTTTCGGGGCAGAAGCTACAGCGCTGGGACGAAGCCTTCAGAGCCAGAGGGCGGCTGGCGCCCATCGCGTAGCCGAACTCCCAGGGATTGCCGCCCGTAAGGTTCTTGGTGGCGATGGTGTTTTGGGCAAAATTCCAGCCTTTGAAGTTCTTCGACAGCAGAAGCTTGAACTCGAGTTCGTGATCGTGCTCCTGGCGTGCAATCGAGTTGGGGACGGCATAGTCGGCTTCGACATCGTGACCTTCGACTTCTTTCAGAATCTTGTCGGCGCCGCTGGTCTGCTCGTATTCGATGTATAGCACGGGATTGATGAAGTGCTCGCGTTGCAAGAGGCGGAAACGATTCTCCCAGCGGAAGCCGGTGAAGAGCGTGCTGTCGTTGAAAGTAGTTTGAGCGTCGAGGTAGAGTCTCGGTGGTCCACCAGGCGGTGGCGCCGTATTCGAATTCGGCCCAGTAGGCGAGCCAGGGGTTGCCGGCGCGCTGGGTGCCGAACGTGGAGAAGTATTCGACCTCGAGGCTGCCCGGCTCTTCGAGGTAGTGATCGTAGGTGACGATGTAGGGACTCTCCTGAGAGTGAGCCGGGAGAGCGGCGAAGAACAGCAGATGAGAGTGAGCAACCCGCAGCATAAGGCTTGCCTAGGCCTCATGGTGGCAGAGAGATTAGCGGAGAGCTGCGGAGCGAACAGAGATTGGATGTGCAACCTGGTGAGAAACAAGCGCAGTTATTGATTCCTTTCCATGTCAGTCCTTCGCTACTAGGACTTGTAGTTGCAACTCAGTCGCATCTAGGATTACATTCATCATGTTGCTGGAAGGCTGACGGAACCGTCAAGCGCCAGCGAAAGAATTCGTCGCACTCGTGGTTGCGACCAGTTGCGACAGACGAGGATTACTATGCCGCTTCCACAGACAGAAATGCCGGGACGATTGCAGGCGCATTTTGCCGAGCGCGGAATCCGCATGACCCAGCAGCGGCGCGCGATTTTGAGCGTGATCGAAACCGCGAGCAAGCATCTGGATGCGAGCCAGATTCTGCGAAAGGCGCAGAAGATCGACGCCAGCGTCGACCGCAGCACGGTGTACCGCACGTTACGACTGCTGAAACGGCAGGGATTGATCGACGAACTCGATCTGATGCACATCAATGGCGAGGGGCATTACTACGAGCGCAAACTGGACCGGGACCACATCCACATGGCCTGCCTGCGTTGCGGCAAGATCACAGAGTTTGTGAGCGATAGTTTTGAAAAGCTCAAGCAGCAAGTGGAGAAAGACTGCCGCTTCCGGGTGCTGATTTCGCGGCTGGAGATTGGCGGATATTGCTCGGCTTGCCGGGGATCGCTGTAACCGCGATCATTTCTGGCTCGATTGGGACCGAGTGCAGGTAAGACGGGGCAGGCAATAAGAAAGCGTCCTCGACTTTTCAGTCCAGGACGCCTCGGTATTAGCAGCCCTCCCCCAGAACTGCCAAACCACGAGATGGATATTAGAAGCCCCCTTATTTTGTGTAAACGTCACCTTGGTAACTTAGTTAGCGGAGAGCTAATTTTGGGCTGACCGAAGTAACTGAGAAGGAATAGCGGACGGCTACTGCTTCTGCCAGGTTTGGCCGGCGTCCGCGGTGATCCAGACTTCTGAGGTTGACGTGGAGAGTTTGCCATGCTGGGGGTCGGCGAATTCCAGGGTGAAATGTCGCCGGTGAGCGCGGCGCCGCCCGAAGCGGGGAAGACGCGGGTCCAGTGGTTGCCGGCATCCTGACGAGTGGTACAGGGCTCCGGCGGATCCACCAGCCCAGACCTCTGTCCCAGCCGCAGAAACCGCTCGGAAAGACAGCGCAGCAGTATCGCGTTTCGTTGCCTTGCCGGCGTCCTTCGCCTTCGACCGTGAGGTCTGCGCGGAGACTTGCAGACTCGCTGCATCCAACACGAGATTCGCGTTGACATCGACGGTCTGCCAGGTGCTGCCGTGGTCGAGAGAACGCTGCAGAGCGCACCAGCAGCGTTGATAGACCACAGCGGTAGCAGGACGGGAGAGAGGTCAGTGAACGCTACGGCCGTTTAGCGGGAGTTGGGTGATCGTGTTGCTCGAGATCGTGCTTCCGATCTTGGCCGTGTCAGTCTGAACCTGCGCTGTCGCGGCTGCAACCTGGACCGTTTCTGAGACGCTGCCGGGGCTCAATGTGAAAGCGAAGGCCGAGGGCTGATTGGCGTCGTAGTTAAGGTCGAGAACCGTGGTCTTGAAACCCGTGGCAGCCGCTTGTGCCCTGTAACTTCCCGTCGGAAGGCCGGCGATGAGCCACTCGCCTCGGGTGTCCGTCACAGCTGTAGTGGGCTTCCCCGCCTTTGATGAGAGTGATCGTAACGCGCGCATTGGACACCGCGGCTCCACTGGGATCGACGACATACCCGCCGATCTGGCCAGGGGCGGCATGACTTCGCAGTCTGAGGAGCGCTTGCTCCTGAGCGGTCGCACTGTTTGTGTTACCGCCTGCGCTCGGAGTCGGCGGCTTGGCGCGGACATAATTTTCGCCGGATGGAGTCTGGGCCTTCGGCAGATTTTGGACCTGCTGAGCATCGACACTGATGCCCCGATCGTCAATCATGGGCGCTGCACTTGTTACCTCCACGGTTTCAGGCGCGGCGGGGGCACTCCCACTGGCGGAGGCATCGCTCGCGCGCTGCTTGGCGAACGCCGGAGGCGCGGGAGCAGGAATCTGATTCTGGACGTTGTTCTGCTGCTGGTACTGATTCGCAAGCCTGGGACCGTGAGCTAGGGGGCCTCCAATCGATGGCGCCCACGTTGCCGCCAACAACCGGGGCCGCCTGCGGCGCGAGCACGCGTGCCGTGCTCCCCGTGAAACTCATTTTTCTTCTCGACGTCGACCGCAACCGCGCCGTTGACAGAATCGGCGAAGGTGGGGATGGCGCTTGGAGCTTCGCCTTCTTTTCTTGTCCTGGGCCGGAGCCACGAACCGATCCATCTCCTTCTTGGGTTCATTGGCCGCCATTTCAACCGGTGACTGTTGCTTCAGGGCCGTGGCCGTCGTTGCATGCTGGGCCCGCCGCTGAAATTGCAGTATCGCAAGCGATGCAACGGCGACAACTCCTGCCGTGACAATTCCCCAGCGAAGAGCGGGCCAGGTGAACCATCCACTCGGGGATGGGCGAATGGTCGTTTGCACTGGCTCGGTCGTCAGGCAGAGCCAGGGCCACGATCTCGCGGCAATCGCCGCAACGGGCGAGGTGCTCGAGCACGACCGTGCGTTCGAGGTCGGGCAGCGAACGCTCGGCGAAGGCCGTCAGCAGATCCGCGTCGGGATGATTGACGGCGGGCGTCGCGGCCTGCAGGCGATCGCGCACGATTTTGGGGACATTTTGCATTTCAGCTTCTAGCTTCTAGCTTTACGGCTTCCGGCTACGCCTTCACTCGCATTCCACTTAATCGCAGGGGTTTACTTTATCGTTAACGGTCATCCTGGACCTTCCCTTACCCGTGCTTCCACTCTCTTTTCAGAGAACGCCGGGAGCGGACGATTCTTGCGCCAGGCTGCGGCGAATATCCAGCTGCAGGTCACGAACATCCACTTCCAGGGCCTCCTCGGCCTGGCGGCGGGACATGCCCCGGCGGGCCAGGGCCGCAACAATCTGCTTTCGCAAGGATTTAGCCAGCTTGTCGATCTTGCGGCTGATGGTCGACTCGTGGACGCCCAGCATGCGGGCGATCTCGGCCAGCGTCCGGCCATCGAGATAATACGCGCTCAGCACGGTGCGGTCTTCGGCCGAGAGCGCGGCGAGCGCCTCGTCGGTGGCCTGCGCCAGGCGCTGGTCGGCAGCGGGCGAGAGTGGCTCCGGATCGGGAGCGCGGAACTGCACGCCTTCTTCGGATTCCTCGTCGAGACTCACCAGGCGCTTCGTCCGGCGGTAGCGATTGACGTATTCCTGGGCCAGAACGGTGCGCAGCCAGCCCTCCAGCGATCCGCGGCCGGTGTAGGAAGCGAGCTTGGAAACGCGCTGGCCCTCGCGGGTGTTGGTGCCGTAAAGATCGGCGTAGAGGGTGTCGGCCAGTTCGCGCGCGGCGGAATCTTCGCGCGCGATGCGCAGCGCCGAGAGATAGAGCTTTTCGCGAAAACGCGTGAGGAAGATCTCCCAAGCGGTGTTGCTTGCCGGCAGCGCAGGCGCGGGCCAGAGCGAGTTCGTCTACTCGCAGGCTCAGGAAGAATGTCGCGGATTTCAGTTTCGGAAGTCGCTGCAGTCGAGTGCTTCGAGCCAACTTCACAGAGGATCACAGCGAAGGATTCGCGGGTGAGGCCGATCTTCTCGCAGCCGCTTTTGGCGTGGAGCTCCGCCAGCAGTTCGTTGACGGCGGATTGCACGGCGGAGTTTGGTTTGGCGGAACTCATGTTTGGCCGAATTCGTCTAGTCGAACACAGAGCGCGGCCGACTTAACCCGTTGTCCGCGCCACCTTGCATTCGGCGCACGGACAGATTTCACGCAAGAACTTCCACGAGTAAAGGCCCAGATCGTGATTGTCGTTCCACGAGAACTTGATGGCGTATTTGCCCACGCCTTCCGCGGACAGGGGCTTGGCGTTAGGCTTGAACATCAGCAGCGTGCCGGGTGCGGTGACGACGGGATCGCCCGGACGGCGGCCAGTCTTGTCACGTTCCTCGTTGCACATAGCGCAAGGGCAGGCGTCGCGCAGATAAACGAAGTTATAGTGCGAGACGTGGCCGTCGTTCCATTCGATGTCGACGCCGGTGCCGGTCGTAAGTTGACCTTCACCGACTTCGGGTCCGTGGCCGCACTGGCGGCTTGGAGCGGGGACTGCATGGAGTAAGTATCGCACAGCAGCTAGCCCGATCAGAAAGTGGTCGAGCGATTACGGCCCATTCTTAATGGCTCCGCTTGCCACTACCGTGACAATCTCGGCAATCGTGAGAAACAGGGCGTAACTGGCGAACAGGAAGGCGCCATATTTCCCGCCAGTCTCGGGATGCATCCGCGGCATAAAGGTGGAAAACCGGGAGAGCAAAACGGCCTCGCCGAACATGCCCGGAAGTGCGATGAGCAGCGCCGCCGGGGCCCAATCAGTTGCAGGCACCTGACGCCACTTGAGAAGAACGACACAGACCGCCGCGCTCAGGATGGGCGTGATCGCAAAGTTAATCCAGTAGCGGAAGCTGCTGGTCTCAAATACGTGGGGACCGCGAAACTCGTACCAAATCGTCCCTACGACCCAGAAGGCCGCACCGAAAAGCCCGAAGAGGAGTTTGTCGTGCGTCGTCATCGTCGCTCCTAACCCTAGAATTGAATGATGTACCACTTGGTACATACAATATATGTACCACATGGTACATTGAATACGCAAGATGCCGCGAACGAAAAAGCAGAACCGCAATCGGGAACAACTCTTGGAGAGCTGTCTGGCAGCTTTTATCCGCGCGGGGACACTCGACCTCAGTCTGGATACCTTGGCCAAAGCAGTTGGAATCAGCAAGCGGATGCTGGTCCACTACTTCGGGGGACGAGATGCCATTGAGGAAATGGCCATGTCCCTTCTCGAAGACCGGCTGCGGGCGCGATTTCGAGCGAGCGCATTCCCTGCGGGCGCGTCGCTTCGGTCTGTGCTTTCCGCTTTGTGGGAACAGACGACCAGCACCGAGTCCCGGGGTGTCGTCTTGCTGGCCATGGACCTGACGAGGCGGAGTTGGAGTGGGTCAAAACGGGCGCGGAGATTCTTCGAAGAGCAGCAGCGGTTGTGGTCCGATATGCTGCGGGAGTTCCTGCCGAATCCTGGGGCCGTGGAGACTCTGCTACAGCTGTACCAGGGAGCCATGCTCGTCTACTTGGTGACAGGAGATCGGGAGCGAGGACAGCGAGCGCTAGAACGGTTCATTGCAAACGAATCCACGATGACGCCCCAGCAATGACCATGCAATGCCAGGAAAGACGTTAGCAGCCTGAGCGCCAGCCGGCATTGCCCAATTCGGCCAAGTTCCTGTAAAATCTAGGTTTGCCCTACAAGTATTGAATTCTCTGGGAGTCGTCTCATGGCACAACAATGTGATATCTGCGGCAAGAAGCCGCAAGCGGGAAACCGCATCAGTCACGCGCACAACGTCACCAAGCGGCGCTGGAACATCAACCTGCGTCCGGTGCACGCCCGCGTGGGTGCGGCCACCAAGCGCATGCGCGTCTGCACGTCCTGCCTGCGCAGCGGCAAAGTCGTCAAGGCGTAAGGACCGATTAACCACAGAGTTCACGGAGGGATCCGCCCCGCCGATGACCCTCAGTGTCTGCGTGATCGATTTCTACTTGATCGTCAATAGCTGCACGTCAGCTGCACGTCGAAGATCAGCGTGGCGTTGGGTGGGATCTGCTGGTCCTGCGATTCGCTTCTTCACGGCGCTCTCCTTATCAGAGCAAATTACACCACAGAGGACACAGAGTGTTCCAAAATTCTCACATCCTCGGCGGTCTTCTGTTCTTACTCGAGCGCGATGACGTCGATTTCAACCAGCACGTCTTTCGGCAGGCGAGCGACCTCCACCGTGGAGCGTGCCGGCGGCGCGGTGCTGAAGTATTTGCCATAGACGCCGTTCATGGCAGCGAAGTCCGACATGTTTTTCAAGAAGACGGTGGACCGAACAACTTTTCCCAAGCCGCTGCCGGCGGCTTCGAGAATCTCCGAGAGATTGCGCAGCACACGGTCGGTCTGCGCGGCCACG
This sequence comes from uncultured Acidobacteriaceae bacterium, assembly GCA_963795875.1. Classification (GTDB taxonomy): domain Bacteria; phylum Acidobacteriota; class Terriglobia; order Terriglobales; family Acidobacteriaceae; genus Sulfotelmatobacter. Next base: position 62,726 of record CAWCJM010000011.1, on the reverse strand, counting down.
TCTCCTGTGATCACTTGCTGAGTCGCGGGATCGATCGCGATTTGTCCCGAAGTAAAAATAAGTCCGTTGGCTTTGATGGCCTGCGAGTACGGGCCGATGGCTTGCGGGGCGTCTTTGGTGGAAATGATTTCGCGCATGAAGACAATCCTCTGTGTCGCATTTTCAAAACGAATAAACCACAGAGGGCTCAGAGTAACACAGAGGAAATCCCAACGCGTTGTCATCCTGAGCGGCGTTCTTTGCCGCGAAGGATCTCTGCAGGTGGCTGGGATTACATGGATCCTTCGCTTCGCTCAGGATGACAGGATATGAATTGAGGCTGGTTCTAGATCTTCTGCAGCCGCTGCACTTCATGCACGCCAGGAATCTTACGCAGTCCCGCAATGATCTGCTCGAGGTGTTTCAGGTCGGCAATGTCGAGGACGACTTCTACACTGGCTTGGCTGTTGGAAGTGTGCGCCGTAATGTTGCGGATGTTGCTCTTTGCGTCGCCGATCACTCCGGTGATGCTCTTCAGCATGCCGAAGCGATCATCGCAAAAAACGGTCAGCTTTACTGGATAGGCTGTAGGCGTGCTCTCGTCGCGCGCCCACTCAACTTCGATCTTGCGTTCCGGCTCATACATCAGGTTCGTCACGTTGGGGCAGTGGACGGAGTGGACGGCCACGCCTTTGCCGCGCGTGATGTAGCCGACGATGCTTTCTCCACGAATCGGATTGCAACAGCGGGCGCGGTAGACCATCATGTCGCCCTGGCCGCGGACCGTGATGGCATTGTGGTCGCCGAAGACGCGGCGCACGACACTGGCGATGCCGCCAGGCTGCGAAGTCAAGCCTTCCGATTCGATGTCGCCGGCAATGGAGTGCGTTGCGCCCGCAGGCAGGAGGCGCGCGAGCACCTGCCGCGCGGAATATTTTCCGTAGCCGATTCCCGACATGAGGTCGTCGGCCTTGCCTAGGCCGTAGCCCGAGGCAACTTTCTGCAGGTCATCGTCCTTGATTTCTTTGAGCGCGATGCGGTATTTGCGCGCTTCTTTCTCGATCAGCTTGCGGCCGATTTCAATGGCGCGTTCGCGCTGGTGAACGTTGAGCCAGTGCTTGATCTTGTTGCGCGAGCGGGACGACTTGACCAGACCCAGCCAGTCTCGGCTGGGCTTGTGTCCGGGCTGAGTCAGGATCTCGACGATGTCGCCAGAGTGCAACTTGTGGCGCAACGGCACCATTCGTCCGTTGACCTTGGCGCCAATGCAGGTGTGGCCGACTTCGGTATGAACGCTATAGGCAAAATCGACGGGCGTGGCGTCGCGCGGCAGTACGACAACTTTGCCCTTGGGCGTGAAGGTGTAAACCTCTTCGGGATAGAGGTCGACCTTCAGCGTGGAAAGGAATTCGTTGGGATCGCTGACATCGCGCTGCCACTCGACCACCTGGCGTAACCATGCAAGGCGCTGCTCGTCCTGCGCCGACACGGGGCCGTCTTTATATTTCCAGTGGGCGGCGATGCCTTCTTCCGCCATCTTGTGCATTTCTTCGGTGCGGATCTGGATTTCAAACGGCGTACCGTCTTCTGTGATCACCGAAGTATGCAGCGATTGGTAAAAATTCGGCCGCGGCATCGCAATGAAATCCTTGATGCGTCCCGGAACCGGCCGCCACAAGTTGTGAATGATGCCGAGCACGGCGTAGCAGTCCTGCAGCGAGCGCGTGATCACTCGCATGGCGCAGAGATCATAGACCTGGTCGACGGAAATGCGTTGCCGCTGCAGTTTCTTGTGGATGCTGTAGAGGCGCTTGATGCGGCTTTCGACCCGGGCCTGAATGCCCGCTTCTTTGAGCTTGTCGGTAATCGTCGTCTGCATCTTCGCGAGGAAGGCTTCGCCTTCCTTCCGGCGCGCATTGACGGATTTTTCGACCTGCTCATAGCCCAAAGGATCGAGGAAGCGGAAGCCGAGATCTTCGAGTTCACCGCGAATCTTGCCCATGCCGAGGCGGTGGGCGATGGGCGCGTAGATCTCCAGCGTCTCTTCGGCGATCTTGTGCTGGCGTTCTGGCGGAAGGTGCTCGAGCGTGCGCATGTTGTGCAGGCGATCGGCCAGCTTGATGAGCACCACGCGGATGTCGTCGACCATGGCGAGCATCATCTTGCGCAAGTTTTCGGCTTGCTGCTCTTCTCGCGTGGCGAAATCAATCTTGCTGATCTTGGTAACGCCCTCGACGATGTGGGCGACCTGCTCGCCGAAGTCCTTGCGAATGTCGACGATGGTGACGGAGGTATCTTCGACTGAATCGTGAAGAAGACCGGCCGCGACGGCCACCGGGTCCATTTTCATTTCGGCAAGAACAAGAGCAACTTCCAGGGGATGGACGAGGTAAGGCTCACCGGACGCCCGCATCTGCCCCTCGTGATGCTTTAGGGAGTAGTCGTAGGCCTTCTTGATGATGGTGAGATCGTCCTGGGGACGGTTCTCCTGCATCCGCTTCATCAAGTCGCGGAACTTGGTAAGCGTGAGGGCAGTGGTAGCGATCTGTTGGCGCAAGCTCGCCATGATGGATTATACCCGCGAGAGAAGGGGGCTCCGGGCAGAGGGCACAACGGGACGCGAACCCAATTATACCTTGCGACGCGCAAGGCTTCCTGTCCGCAAAGCAGGTACAACGGGGCAACCGCGTGGCAAGCACCAGAATTACCGCCATCTATTTATCCGTCGCTCTCATCTGAGTGAGCCAGTCAACTCCGCCGAGGTCAGACGTGCTGAAACATGGCATGGCAATCGTTCTCGCGTGTGCTTTCCTTGTAGCCCAGACGCCGGGTCCCGAGCGCACGGTAGAAGGCAATGTAGTGGACTCGGAACGCGATCCGAAGGTGCGGGTCCACTTGCCGAAATCCGCGCAATACGTTGGCGCGGATCGATGGGTGTTGTATGGCATGGCCGATTGCGAGCTTCACGCCTTCGTTGATGCGGACGCCGAGAAACATGTTCGCCATCTCTACTGGGTGCAGTTTGAAGGCTATCTGCCGTCACGGCCGGAGTTGCAACACACGTACGATTCACCGACACATGCGGATATCGGCAGCATGGATTTTTACGTCGACACATGGGTACGCGTAACAGACGAAAGAGTGCGACCAGGATCTGATTTGGAGCACATTTTTGCGCTCATTCGGAGTAGTGGGTTCGTGCTGCCGCAAGGCATGACCTATGTCCGGCTGGTCCATCTCTTCGACGCGAAGCGCAAAGAGTTGATGATCATTTATGCCGAAGACGTCGCCGGGACCGGGCTGACCGCTGCGGAACTCAGGCCGAACGGTAAGCGGCATAATCGGTGGCCCACCATCGAAAAAGAAGCGCTTGAGAGAGCGACCAAGAGCGTCGGAATCGAGCAGGCGGGGCATTGAGCTGAGAATTGACGTTTCGACCGTTTTGAATCGGTCGAATCCGCAGCCCGTTTGGTTGATGTCGCCGCAAGCTGATACAGTGACACACTGTCAGCCATGATTTCTCGAATTCTCGTCAGCGGCGTTTCCGGGCCAATCGGCACCGCGCTTCTTCCTACTCTAAAAACTCGCGGATATGACATCACGCGCCTCGTTCGCGGCGTGGCCAAGGGCGAGGATGAGATCTCGTGGGATCCCGGCAAGCCCATTGCTCCCGAGGCGGTTTCCGGCTTCGATGCGGTCGTTCATCTTGCGGGCGAGAGCATTGTCGGACGTTGGACGGACGAAAAGAAACGCAAGATCCGCGACAGCCGGGTCATCGGAACTTCCGCCCTGGCCGAAGCTCTTGCCCACGCGAAAGCACAAACCGCAGGTGTTCGTCTGCAGTTCGGCGATCGGATACTACGGCGACCGTGGCAGCGAGGTCTTGAACGAGCAAAGTGAGCCGGGCATTGGGTTCCTTCCCGACGTGTGCAGTGAGTGGGAAGCGGCAACCTGGTCTGCCATTGACGCAGGCATTCGTACGGTTCAAATGCGCACTGGCATTGTGCTCAGCCCAACGGGCGGCGCTCTGCGGAAAGATGCTGATGCCGTTCAAGATGGGCGTCGGCGGGAAGGATCGGCGACGGGCAGCAGTGGATGAGCTGGATTGACGTGCAGGACATGGTAGGCGCGATTCATCACATCCTGAAGAGCGATCTGCTGCAAGGACCGGTGAACATGGTCGCCCCGAAGCCGGTCACTAATGCGGAATTCACCAAGACGCTGGCCCACGCGCTCTCGCGGCCTGCGATCTTCCCTGTGCCAGCCTTCGTGGTGAAATTGGCCTTTGGCGAAATGGGAGAAACGGTTCTGTTGGGCAGCCAGCGCGTTGAACCGACACAGCTGGTGATGAGCGGATACCCGTTTCGTTTCAGCACCCTCAGGGCGTCGTTGGAAAATATCCTCAAGAGTTAACGCTCACGCCTGCCTGTGATGCAAATCACAGACTCCCGGTCGCCGCAGTGTCACGCTGTGGCTGGGTATGAGGAAGAAATTCATCGCCGCTGTTGTGCTGGCCTGGTTGACGTGGTGGAGCGTGCCTGCAATTCTTGCCTCTTCCCTGCAGCCCGCATCTTCCGGCGCCCAGAAGCCGGTTCAGACGCCATCGATCATGCACAATCACTCGTGCTGCCCAGGCGTTCATTCACACCTTGTAGCACCGATCTTCGTGATGCCTGCCCCCGCCTCGATGCCTTGCGGTGACCAGCACCCGTGCTGCGCGAAGCGAGCGCCGCAAAATCCGCCAGCGCTGCCCGTCGCTAAGCGGTGCGCGGCCCGGCTCGGAAGGCGTTCTCGTAGCCCTCGTTAACCAACACTGCAACCGGCGCAGGCGCTTCGCTGCCGTCGCGACTGCTGAGCAATTCGTTCGAGTTTTACTCCGGCCGTAGTACAGTGCTTCGAATCTGATTCCTTCCTCCGCGCCATAGGCGCAAACCCTTTAAGAAGCAGACAGTCAGTGCGGCTGACATCTGCCTGCTGTCGGACGAGGCGTGAGCCCCAAACACGAATTCGTACAAATTAGGAGATTCATCATGCGATACAAAATGTTTGCCCTGATCCTGGCCCTGACCGTCGCTACTTGGGCCCAAACGTCCACTCAAACCACACCTGCCACACCGCAGCAAAGCACCGTTCCAGCGGACAAAGCGATGTGCGACAAGATGTCCGGCGGCAACTCCAAGGACGCACACTCGTGCTGCGCGCATCATGCCATGAAGAGCGACATCAAGGCCGAAGACGGCAAGGCGACCGCTTCGTGTTGCACGAACAAGGACGCAACGGCCGACAGCAAGAATGCTATGTCCTGCATGAAAAACGACAAGGACAAGACCGCTGCGTCGTGCTGCAAGGATGGTTGCGGCAAAGACAGCTGCGCGAAAGAAAAGACGGCAGCCGCGTGCTGCAGTGGAAAGTGCGCGAAGGATGGGGAGAAAAGCTGCTGCTCCGGCATGAAGAGCGAGAAGACAGCCAAGAGTTGCTGCACAAAAGAAATGCACAGCTAGCGAGAACCTTTTGATCCGCGTGGAAGTGGCCCCGGCTATCTCGAGCCGGGGCCTTTTTGTTTCTTCTTTAGGGTGAACCTCGGAGCTGTCCCGAGTTCCGTTATGGCCTGGCCTCATAGACCAGGTTGAACGGTGTTTGGCTCGCCCGTCGAAAACGGCTGAATCCGGCGGAGTTCACGACTTTCTGCATTTGCTTCTCGCCCGCCTGGGCGCCCAGACACATGCCAACTTCCTGCGAGCGAGAACAGGGCGTGCACAGCAACGTCGAAAAGGAATAATAGACGCGGCCGACAGGGTTGAGATTGTCCTGAAGGTCGTCATTGGCGAACGGCTCGACGATCATCCATGAACCGTCGTCGCTCAAAGCTGCCCGGACGTGCGCTGCGGCGCCCACTGGGTCTCCCATGTCGTGGAGGCAGTCGAAGACCGCCACGAAGTCGTACCCTTTCCCCGGAAATTCTTTGGCTTTCGCTACTTCGAACGTTACCCGGTCCGCCACGCCCTGACGCTTGGCAGACTCCCGCGCCGCTTCAATCGACTTGTCGTGATAGTCAAATCCATAGATGTGAGACTTGGGGAAGGCTTTCGCCATCAGGATGGTGGAAGCTCCTTTCCCGCAGCCGACGTCGGCGACCTTTGCACCGCGCGCAAGTTTGTCCTGGACGCCATCGAGCGCGGGGATCCAGGAGCTGACGAGATTCGCCGCGTACCCGGGGCGAAAGAACTTTTCGCATCCGTGAAACACTCGGTCCTCGTGCTCGCCCCAGCCCATTCCGGCGCCTGAACGAAATGCTTCGGTGATGCGCGGGACGGCGGCCAACGATCCCAGAGCGAGTTCAAAGGCTCCGGGCAAGTATGCCGGGCCATCTTCGTTCGCCAGCGTGAGGGCCTGCTCTTCCGTCATGCCGAACTTGCGAGTCTCTGGGTTATAAGTGATGTAACCTCCTGCCGCCTGGGAAGCCAGCCACTCCCGTACATAGCGCTCGTCGGTGCGGGTGATGGCCGCCAGTTCCGCGGGTGCGAGTGGGCCTGCCGCGAGAGCCTTGTAAAGACCCAGGCGTTCTCCGATCACGACCATGCCAGCGTGAACGGTGGCCCCCAGATCGTTGATGAACTGTCCTAAGAATTGCTCAAGCTTTTTCGTATCCACAGTCATGGTTTCCTCCAATCGATTGAAAGTGCCGACAACTTACTTCTTGCTGGGATCGTCCTCGGGATTGACATAGTTAAACTGCAAGGGCGCTCTTCCATGGACTTGCACGATGACTTCGCCGGAGGCCATCGCGTAGTGGTGCATGTCGGGATCGAGAAAGGCGAAGCTGCCGGCGGGGAATGATCCCATCTTGTCCTTGTCGAAGGTATCTCCCATCCCGACCTTGAATGTTCCGGAGATGACCGTGACGTTTTCGCGTTGAGGATGCCAGTGGGGCGCAATCCGATAACCGTCGGGCATTTTCAGACGCACGGTGTAGTCACCGCTCGACGCGGCGGGGTTCCCTTCGATCACAGCCAGTTGCGCACCCGGCGCTACGAAAGGCGGCGGTGGACCCCAAGGAATTGTTTCCGGGGTGAAGGCGGTCTTTTCGTGAGCGCCAGGATGTGCGGCGGTCGTGAAGAACTGGCCTGCGAAGCACAGCGTCGCGACGATGGACAGGGTGAGGAACAGGTTTCGTTTCATGGACTTCTCCTTGGTGAAGCGTGATGGGGCATCTTCGCGTGAAGTGGGCGGTTGGACAACGCAGGCGGGATGCTCTTTGGATATCTTCTCTATATCGTCGCAAGTTATTGATTTTTAGTGGATAATGCTCAAACTTGGGGTTCTATGGGGCACTCTAAGAAGAGCACGGGGGAAGTCGAAGTCGACTTGGGACGCTACGAACTGCGACGGTTCGGACAGCGGATCAAGATCGAAAAGAAGCCCATGGAGTTGCTGATCTTCCTGCTGGGGCGGCGCGAACAGATGGTGTCCCGTGAAGACATCGTCAAGAAACTCTGGCGCTCCGATCTCTTTATCGACACAGAAAAGAACGTCAACAATGTGGTGCGAAAGCTTCGCACCGCGCTGGGTGACAGCGCCGAGAAGCCACGCTTTCTGGAAACGGTCGTTGGAAAGGGGTATCGATTCGTCGGCCCGGTACGCGTGATTGATGCGCAATATCCAGCGCCCGAAACTGGGCGAATACCAGAACGCATCGACAAGCGGGCGGACGCGAGCAAATGGAGCAACCGCTCGTCGATCGCGGTCCTGCCGCTCTTGCCGCTGGAGAAGGCTGCGGACGACCAAGGCCTATGTCTCGGATTTGCGGACGCCTTAGTATCGCGTCTCGGAAATCTTCCGGGTGTAGACGTGCTGCCCACCTCGGCGGTCTTGAATCTGCCTAGCCAAGCATCTCCTTCGGAGATCGCATCTCGCCTGGGCGTGCGATTCGTGGTCCACGGCGCGCTGCAGATGTCGAAGGGGCAGTGGCGGCTCTCGCTGGAGATGTTTGACGCACAACTGCATCGCTCCTGCTTCACGAAGAAGTGCGACCTCGACTTAGGTCGCCTGTCCCTCGTGGAAACCGAGATTGCGCAAGCAATCAGTCGTGCGCTGAACCGGCCCACGGTATCGGCAGAAGCCGACCAGCACCAGCGCTATAGCCGCGATCCGATGGCCTATGCAGAATTCATGCGTGGCTATCGCATCACTGCGAGTGGAGATGCGTCGCAAATGGACCAAGCGAGCCACCATCTCAGCAATGCGGTGACTCGCGATCCCGCGTTTGCCCTCGCGCATGCAACCCTCTCGTTCGCATGCACAACCCGTCATTTCGAATTTGACCCCGCCAGCGTATGGCTGGAGAAGGCGGAGTTCCACTGCCAGCGCGCGCTCGAAATCGACCGAAACCTTCCCGAAGGGCACGTGGCCCGCGCCTTTCTGCTGTGGGGCCCGTCGAAAAACTTTCAGCATCTCGAGGCGATTGCCGATCTCAAGCGCGCTCTAGCGCTGCAGAGCAACCTGCCACATGCCTACAACCGTCTGGGCAGCATCCTGGCGCATATCGGCCTGCTCGATCACTCGCTTGCGATGTTCGAAAGGGGACGGCCGTTTCAACCGCGCAAGGAGATGAGCCCGAGTGTCGTGCAAGTTTATGTCTGGAGCCAGGATTACGACCGGGCGCGCCAGCAGATCGAGATCTGGCGCGCTGCGAGTCCCGGCAACAAGTACCCCATTTATTTCGCTCCCTATCCAGCGATGATGACTGGGGATTGGAAAGAGGCGACCCAACTGATGGAGGAAGCTTTGAGGCTCGTGCCGGGCGAACCGCTGATCGTCAGCTTACAAGGACTGCTCTATGCTTTGATGGGGAATCGGGACGCGGCCATCGAGTGTGTAACCAAGGCTTGTTCGAGTCCCAGGTCTTTCGGCCACGCCCATCACACGTACTATCAAATCGCCTGTACACTCGCCCTGACGGGAAGACCCGAAACGGCTTTTGAATGGCTGGAGCGTAGCGTGAGCACCGGCTTCGCCTGCTGGCCTTTCTTCCTGAAGGATCCCTGCCTCGCGAGTTTGCAAAGCCTTCCCGCGTTCGACATTCTGATCAGCGCTTTGCAGGCCAAGTATCCGGACCACCTCGGTCTGCTCTAGCCGGCCGCCCGAACCGGCAACGCACAGACTGCGCCTTCGGTGAAGTTTTCTGCTTCGATGCCAAAGGCGTGATCGAAGCGGGCGCGGTAGTTTTCCCACGCGATTCCGGAGGTCAGTTCGACAAGTTCGGCCTCGGTGAACCTTTCCCGCAACTTCGCGAACAGCGCATCAGAAACCTCCACCGGAGTTCTGGTCATTCCGTCGGCGTACTCGAGGACGAGCCTCTCCAGTTCCGAAAAATTGAAATCTGTACGGTAGTTGTTGAGGTTTGCAATCTGCCCTGCTGTGATGCCACTCGCCCTGCCCACGGCAGAGCCGATGTCGATTCAAAACGGACACCCGACAAGCGTGGCCACTCGCAGTTCGGCGAGCCCCTTGAGCTTGGGATCGATCAACTTGCTACTGGCTTGCGATTGCTCCATCTGGACGTATCCCCAAAAGATCTTGGGGTGATGGGCGGTCACCTGGACAGGCATGATGAGCCTTGCCAAGTCTGCGCTGTGTCAGAGAGTAGACGATTCCCGACAAACAAACGGCGGAGCGGACCGCCCTGATTGCGGGGAGCGCCGGGAATGCGCGCCATGGGACCTCCTCAACGGCGTATTTAACTCGGGTTGGGAGCGGTTCATCTCGTCCTGAAGTTTTTGCAGAAGCTGCGCGCGCTGCTCGGTGCTCAACTCGCGCTGCAGTTCTTCCAGAGCCAGAGCCACGATGTGGTAGTGGTGCGCGCCGGCAAACTTGGGGTCGGCCGTGATGTTGAGCCAGAGCCGGTGCATGAGTTCGACATCCTGCGGACGCATGCGGGGCGCATGGGGCCCGAGGGCGAATTCGCGGATGGCTCCGTCCGGAGCGCACACTTCCAGAATCAGCCGCGGACGCGGCTCGGGCAGGCGCTCCCAGGCATCGCCAGTGAGCTTGGCCTGCTCGTCGGCGGTGAGTTTGTTGGAGAGCCCGCAGATCACGCGGCTGGAATCGAGTCGCTGCGCGGTGACCATGATGGCTTCGAACACATCGGTCGCGGGCACCACCAGCAGCGAGATGGGCTTGCCTTCTTTTTCCGCCACCGCGACGGCCGCGGTGAAAAGCTCCTGCTCGTAGTGGTCGAATACCTGGCTGGCTTCGAACACCGCGCTGCCGCTGAAACTGTGCTCGCGATGGTACAGGCGCGCGCTCATGACCACGACGTCCTGCTTGCCGGTATGGGTATGGCCGAGCACGTGCCGCAAGTAGTAGAGATTGCGCGGATCGCGCACCGCGACCAGGATGTTGCCCGGACGCACGCCCATGGCGCCGCTGCCCAGTTCCTGATTGCCGTACACCCGAAACTGGTCGAGTTGCTCGGGCTTGCCGTGGCGCTCTTTGGCGACATGATGCTCGGAAATCGTGAAGATCGTGAAGAACACCACGCTGAAGACAATGCCCGCGATCGTCGCCTGATACTTGGTGAACAGATTCACGATTGCGGTCATGAACAGCACCGCCGAAATCGATAATGAGGCCAATGGGAATTTCCGTCTTCCCGATGTGCAGATTGCCCGGAACTTTCCACTCGCGGTTGCCGGGCTCGGTGAAACGCAACACCAGCACCGCCAGCGACTTCATGGTGAAGCTCCAGATCACCCCGAAAGCGTAGAGCGCCGCCAATTGGTAGACATCGCCCCGGCTCAGCACGATGGTGAGCAACTGCATGCAGACGATCAGATTGATGATGCGGTAGCTGGTGCCGTAGCGGTGATGCGGCCGCTGAAACCAGCTGGTGAGCACGCCATCTTCCGCCACGCGGTTCAAGCACGCCGTTCGCGCCCACGATAGAAGTATTCTGCGCGCCCGCCAGAATCAGCACGCCCACCAGCACGACGAAGCCGTGGAACAGGAGCTTCAGGCTGGTCGGCCCCACCAGATACATGGCGATGCCGCCGATGAGATTGGCGAAATAATCCGGGCGGACATTGTCCGGAATGATCATCACCGCGAAGAACGACACCAGCGAAGTGAACAGCAGGCTGTAGACGAAAATCACCAGCCCGGTCTTCTCCAGGTTCTTCAACTTGGGATGTTCGATTTCGCGGTTGACCTGGGCCAGCGTCTCTTCGCCGCTCATGGCCAGCACCGAGTGCCCGAAGCCGACGAACGCAATGATCAGATGAGCGCCAAGGTAGTGGCTGAACCAGGTTCCGTTGAGCCAGCCCAGCGACTCTTTGTTCAGCGGAACCACGCCGGCGTGCAGCGGGTTGGGAGGCAACTGCACAGGCGCCCGCAAGACCGTGATCGTGCACCAGATGATCAGAATCACCACCATCACGGTGGTGATGGCCATATCTGCAACGCCTTCTGGCTGGATTCGTGGATGCCCTGCGTGTTCTTCCACCAGAAGTAGACCACGATGATCACCGCCAGTCCGGCGGCAAAGTAGTTGTCGGAAAAACTCAGCGTCGCGGTGCAAGTATTGACCGGCCAATGTCCTTGATGAATCCCGCCAGGTATTGTCCGGCCGAAACCGCGCTGATGGGACCGGTCAGAACGTAGTCGAACAGCAGGGCCGAGACCGAGAACTTGGCGAGCGTTCCGCCCATGGCCTCTTTGACGACGCGGTAGACGCCGCCGCGCACGAACATGCTGCTGGATTCGATGTACAGCGCCCGCACCGCATAGCTGAACAGCATGACCGCGAGGATGAACCAGGGAGCGCTCTTGCCGATGACCTTCTCGGCGTCGCCGCCCGCGTAATAAGCGGACGAAGCCAAATCCGACAGAACGATCGCGGAGGCGCGCCAGAACGAAATGAAGGTCAGCATCACCGTGGTGGCGACGAAGACCTTTACTGCCGGTTTTGTACCTTCAGGGGCTGTGGCCATGCTTCAGATGAATGGCGGAAACCGCAATTAGATGAACCCATTGAAGATAGCACAGCCATGGGTCAGCCGCTCATCGGTCTAGGAAGACTTAACCACGAAGGACACGAAGGTTACACGAAGGAAGAACTCTTCGAATCGACATTCCTTCGTGAACCTTCGTGCCCTTTGTGGTTACGGTGCCTTGCTATTTGCCTTTCTGCTCCGCGATCCATTTGTTCGTGCGGGCGTCGAGCATGATCGAGGGGCAGCGTGCCCCCGTCGAGCATCTCGTCGTGGAACTTGCGGAGATCGAACTTCGGCCCCAGCTCTTTCTGGGCGCGGTCGCGCAGTTCGCGGAACTTGAGCTGCCCGAGCTTGTAACTCAGGGCCTGCGCCGGCCACGAGATGTAGCGGTCGGTCTCGGACTGGATCGTAGGCTCATCCACCGCGCCGGACTTGCGGAAGAACTCCACCACCTGATCGCGACTCCATCCCTTGGCGTGGATCCCGGTGTCCACCACCAGACGCACCGCGCGAAAAAGTTCGGAGGAGAGACGCCCGTAATCGGAAACAGGATCCTGATAGAAGCCGACCTCCTTCCCGAGCTGCTCGGCGTACAGCGCCCAGCCTTCGATGTATGCGTTGAAGCCGAGACCGTGCAGACGAAATTTCGGCAGCCCCTCAAGCTGCTGCTGCACCGAAAGCTGCATGTGATGTCCGGGAACGCCTTCGTGGTAGGCGATCGCTTCGTCGTCGATTAACGAGCGCTCGGCAAAATTTGAGGTGGCAACAACAACGCGACCCGGCCGCTTGCCGTCCGGCGTTCCGGTCATGTAGTGAGTCATGGCGCTCGCATTGAAATGCCGGAATCGCTTCCACTGTGACCGGCGACTTGGGAAGCAGCGTGAACAGGTCCGGCAGCTTCGGCTCCATCTGCGCGATGTAGTGACGGAATTCGTCAAGAATCTGCTCGGCGGAGGTGGGGATGTACTTGGGATTGTTCTTCAGCGATGCGCGGAATGAAGCGAGATCCGCGAATCCCTCTTTCTTGGCGATCGCCGTCATCTCGGCCTCGATGCGGTCGATCTCGCGCAGTCCGAGTTGGTGAATCTCATCGGCGGTCATGTGCGTCGTGGTCCGCGCGTAAATATCGTTTTCGTAGCGCTTCTGGCCGTCCGCGAGCGAAGTGATGGAAAGCGTCGTGCGGCCCTGCGGGGCATATTCCGTCTGGATGAAGGCGGCAAATGTCTTGTAGGCCGGCAACACGTCGGCATTGACGGCGTCTGTGATCTGCCTGGGTCAGGCGCTTCTGATCCTCTGGCGAAATGCTTGCCGGATATTTCTTGGTCGGCAGCAGGAAGGGATCCGCGTCGATGATGCCCTGACATTGTGCCGGAATCTTTTCCGCAAGGAAGCGCACAGGCATGAGCTTGTCTTTCATTCCGGCGCGGAGAACTTCAGTGACCTGGCTGAGGGCAAGCGGAATCTGGTGCAGCCGCGAAATGTAGTCCTCATAATGCTTGACCGAATCAAGCGGCACCGATAGTGGAAGATCGGCGAGGTTGGTATGGATGCCACTCTGCGTATTGATCGGCATCTCATATTCTTTAAGGTTGAAGTCGGCGATGCGCTGCCGCAGCACCCGAATCAACAGATCGTGCGACAGCTGGTCCTGATCAGAGAATCCGTCGGTCGGGATCGCCTCAAGCCGTTGCAGAAAGGCTGCATCGCCTTCGTGACGCCGCCGGATGGCATCGAGTGAATAGTCGCTCAGCCGGTCGTTGTAGCGGTAGTCGCCGAATGCCGTCGCGCGCTCAGGGAAATTGCGCAGATCGGATTCGTACTGCTCGTCGAAAAGGGAGTTCTGCGCTGCGAGGCGTTCGGCCACGGGCTTGGGGACTTGGGCAAAAGCGGCAGTGGCGATCAGAAGCAGAAAGGCGATGGCAGTGCGCATAGAGAAATTAGCGTAACAGAGTGAACCGGCATGCTTCCATCTTCCATCCGACCTATTGCTCTTAGGGTTTTGCCTTGGCCTTCCCCGGGGCCAGGTACGTGTGCGTGATCCGGTCGTGCCAGCACAGGGCATCCTCATCGAGAAATACCCAGATATATCCCATGGCAGCAGAAACGGCCGAGAGGCAGGCGGCCAAGACTCGCCAGCGGCGTAGCGAGCGATTGGTGCACGAACCGTCGAAGCGAGTCAGTTCGAGACCTACCGCGCGCAGCCCCGGAGTGCTGGCGGCGTAGACGATCATCAGGTACTGATAGGCCGCCCAGAACAAGCACGGGATTCCGATGCCAAGTCCCACAATTTGCACGAGCGGCGGACGCACCGCCGACACCTTCCAGAAAATGTATCCGAAAAGAGCCGCAGCCGCCGCGATGATCAATCCGTCAACCATGGAAGCCACACAGCGCAGTCCCAGCGGCGCGCTTTGCAGAGGGAGGTCGATGCCTAGCCGCTTTTCAGCTTCGCCTTGTTCAGCGGCTTCAATGCTGATACCGCCCAGCGCCGGTGGTGGAGGAGCAACCTCGGGCACCTCCAGGATTCGCGGGCGATCGCCCCCGACTGGCTCGGCCAGTTGATCCGGGGGAGGCGGTGGCGGCCCCCAGGCGAACCGTGGAAACTCGATAATCTTCGCACTGGCATGCATAAGGGGCTGATGCGCGGGCGCAATCGCGGACGCAGCACGGTTCTCGGCCTCGAGCGTCTGCCGCAACTGCAAATTGGGCTCCACGGCAGCCGACGGCTGGTGCCTCATTCCGTCGAGCGCGAGAGCCTGGTTTGAGACGGGCTCGAACTCCGGCACCGACGATCCCTCGGGTGCGCTGGCAGCGGGGGTGTCAAACTTCAGGCTGAGCGACGGATAGCGCGGCGGACGCACCTTGCGGCGCGCCCGATAACGGTTCAGTCGGTCGGAGAGTTCGTCGCGCCAGGCGGGCTCGTCCGCTACTTGGACTACGGCATCGGCTAGCAAGCTTGACGCAGTAACGAACGACGACCCTGCAGACTCAACGTCGTCTCTCCCCTGCAATGCAGAGGGAAGGGGCTCCAATTGGCAATGGCAAACTTCTCCACACAGCGGACAATTCATGAAAGCCAGTCTTCTGAAATCGTACCAGTTTGCGACCGACGTACAACCGGAAGGGATACGACGGGAATCCTAGCCTTTTTCGCCACTTTGCCTCGCGGCCAGCGCCGTGCTAAGTTCACGGTGCCGCGGCAAAACAGCCGAAAGGGAAGGTTCGTCTTCAAAGACGATCTTCTTCCGTTGATTTTCTTCCGATGACTCTTCGCACTAGATTCCTTATCACGGCGCTGTTTCTTTGTCATCAAGTTCTCGCCACTGCGCTAGTAACCAGCCAGTTGCCGTCGGAAGATTCCGCCCATACCGTAGTTGGGTCTCCGCAGATCGACCAGAAAGCAAAACTCCGAGCTCAGATCCGACCCAGCCGTGCGCAAACCGTGCCATGACGACGCTCAAAGACGGAACGATCATCTGCGCTGACCAGCAGGAAAAAGTTGGCGATGTCTACAAACTGCACGGCGACGGCGAAATTCACTATCGCACCTACATCCTCCGCGCCGACGAAGTCACCTACGACTCCGATAGCGGCGAGGCCACCGCCTCCGGGCACTTCACGCTCGACGGCGGCCCCAACGACGACCACATCAAAGCCAGCCACGGAACCTACAATCTAACCGCAGAGACCGGACGCTTCTACGACGTCACGGCTACCACCGGGCTCCGCTTTCACGGAACGCGCGCCCTGCTGACCTCGACCGCTCCTTTTGCCTTCACCGGAAAATGTGGAGAAGATAGCCCTGATCACTACCTCGTCTATGACGGCACCATTACCACCTGCGAACTGCCGCATCCCAAATGGCAGTTCCATGCGCGCAAAGTAATCGTGGATGTCGGCGGCAATGCCCAGATCTATCACAGCACGTTCTGGCTGCACGGATTCCCCGTGTTCTACTTTCCCTATGCGACTCATCCCGTGGCCCGAGAAGCGCGCGCAGACCGGATTCCTCATCCCGACCATCGGCCGCTCCTCCACCAACGGCAACGAGTTCGGCGACTCATTTCTATTGGGCCATTAACCGCAGCATGGACGCCACCGTCGGCGCGGAATATTTCTCCAAAGCGAGGCTGGTCGCAACGCGGAGAATTCCGGGCGCGCCCCAGCGACACTTCCTACGTTGACCTGAATTTCTTCGGCGTGATCGACCGCGGCATCGGATATCCGCCCGCTGAAAGAAGGCGGCCAGGAAGCTCGCCTGACCGCCGAAGGCAATTTCTACGGCTTCCGCGCCATCTCCAACATCGACTACCTGAGCTCGTTTCTGTTCCGGCTGGCTTTCAACGAAGTCTTCACCCAGGCCATCAACTCAGAAGTGAAGTCGCAGGTGTTTCTCTCGAAAACCATCAACGGCTTTTCTTTCGGCGGCATGGTGGAGCGCTATCAGAACTTCTTTCAGACGACTCGATCCTGATGGCGCACTGTCGAATCCTCCGATCTTTGATTCCATCCGGATCCTGCACGCGCCCAGCGTCGACGCATCCAGCGTCGACCGGCCGCTTCGGCCATTCGCCTTTCCTCTGGTCGTTCGACGCCTCCGTCGCCGGGCTGTCCCGCAGCGAGCCCGGCTTTCACACCGAGCAATCTGCTGGGACGCTTCGATTTCAACCCCGAGATTTCCCTGCCCTTGCAATTCCGCGGCTGGTCGCTGCGCCCGCCCTCACTCTGCATGAGACCTACTACACCGAGCGCTTCGTGAACGGAGTCGCCGTCAACGATCCCACCAACCGCCAGGCCCTGGAAACCTCGGTGGAATTGCGGCCACCGGTTCTGGAGAAGATCTTCGACAAGGAATTTCTGGGGCGAAAGTGGAAGCACGTCATCGAACCGCGGGCCGTCTACCGCTTTGTGACCGGAGTGAACGATTTCGCGCAATGTCCTGCACTTCGACGAGCGCGACATCCTGAGCAACACCCACGAAGTCGAATACGGATTCGTGACCCGCCTCTACGCGAAAGAAGTCGTCCGACGCACAATTCAGGATGCGACACGCCCATGACCGGCCTCGCGGTCGGCGCCGCCGCGCCGGAACAGACCGTTCCCTGGCAGCGCGTCAGCAATCTGGAAAACCAGCCCTGCAATCCCGGGTCCGTGAAGCCCGCGAGGTCGCCACCTGGGAAGTCTGCGCAGAAGTATTTCCTCGATCCCACCTTCGGCGGAGCGCTGGTGACCGGACAGCGCAACGTCTTCACCACCACCGAAGACCTGACGGGCATTGCGTTTGCCACCGAGCCGCGGCATCTTTCTCCCCTGGTGTCGCGCCTGCGGGTCGCCACCAGCAGCCACACCGACACCGAGTGGGACCTCGACTACGACTTTCAGCTGGGCCGCATCAACGCCAGCACGCTGCTGGTGAACTACAATCTCGGACCTTTCACCATGGGCGGCGGCGACGCCTTCCTGCAGATTCCGCAGCCCACGCACTTCAACCTCGGTTCCGAGCGAAGGAACGTGCTCGAGTTCGTCACGGCACAACGCAACCCACCTGCAAGTTTCAGCAGTTCCGCGTCGCCCTGGGCTATGGCGGACTCACCCGCCGGGGATTCAGCGCCGCCAGCAGCCTTTGGCTTCGACGCGGAAACGAAGCAACTGCAGTTCGCCACCGCGCAGACCACCTACAACTGGGACTGCTGCGGCATGACCCTGGAATACCGCCGCTATGCCATCGCCAATGTGCGCAATGAGAATCTGTTCCGCTTCACCTTCAGCCTGGCGAACATCGGCTCCTTCGGAAACCTGAGGCGCCAGGAGCGACTGTACTAGCTCTCATCGCGGCCGGTGCGTGCGAGCTGGTAACATAGAGAGCGATGCAGGACCTACGCGAATCCAGACAGCTCGGCGCAAGAGATTCTCAGCTGCAGGCCGACCTGCGCGCAACTGGGCCGGCTGCTCGTCGCCTATTCCGGCGGCGTCGATTCCGCCTATCTCGCCTGGGCCGCTCACCGCGCTCTTGGCAACGACATGCTGGCAGTGATCGCCGACTCTCCCAGCCTGGCCCGCACTCATCTTGCGCGACGCCATCGCCTTCGCCAACGAGCAGGAGATTCCGCTCGAAGTCATCTCCACCTCCGAACTCGACCGCCCCGAATATGCCCGCAACGACGGGCAGCGCTGCTTTCAGTGCAAAGACGAACTCTTCGCCGTCATGGAAAAGCTCCGCGCCGCGCGCGGATTCGACGCGATTGCCTACGGCGTAAACCTGGACGATCAGGGCGACTTCCGCCCCGGGCAGCAGGCCGCCAAGCAGCATCACGTCGCCGCTCCGTTGCTGAAGGCAGGACTCACCAAGCAGGAAATTCGCGAACTGGCGCGCCAGGCCGGCCTGCGCATCTGGGACAAGCCGGCGTCCGCCTGCCTCTCCTCGCGCATCGAGTACGGCCGTCCGGTCACGCGCGAGGCGCTCGATGTGGTCGAACGCGGCGAAGACGCCATTCGCGCCCTCGGCTTCCGCCAGTTTCGCGTGCGCCATCACGGCGACATCGTCCGCATCGAGATCGCCCGCGAGGAACTGGAACGCGCTCTGAATCCGGCGATGGCCGCCCAGTTCACCGCGATCTTCAAAGCGCTGGGCTTCAAGTTCGTCACCCTCGATCTGGAAGGCTTCCGCTCCGGATCGATGAACTCCCTGCTGCCCGCGGAACAACTCCGCCGCACCGGCTAAAGCGGCGCGGCAGCACCCGCTGACTACCGCGGCTGGCTCGCATACGCTGTGAGATAATCGAATACGATAACTAGCGATGCTGAGGCGGTTTCTGGTGATCCTAATTCGACGTTCGCTGCTCATTCTGCTTCTGGTTTGCCTGGGTTGTGTTGCCCAGTCCGCGCCTCCCGATGTGGCTCGCAAAATCGAGCACCAGGTGCGCTCTTATCTACACCATTCCCGCCGAAGTGAAAGTGACCGTCGGCGCGATCACTCCCAGCACCGACTGGCCCGGCTATGACGCAGTGGCAGTGAACATCGACGGCGGCGACGGCAAGCAGAAGGACTACAAGTTCCTGCTGTCCAAAGACCGCGCCACCATGCTGCGCGTGACCAAGTTCGACTTGACCAAAGATCCTTTGCCGAGGTGATGAGCAAGATCGACGTCACCGGCCGGCCGTCGCGCGGCGCCAAGTCCGCCAAGGTTGTGGTGGTCAATTTCGACGACTTCGAATGCCCGTTCTGCTCGCGCATGCACCAGACGCTGTTCCCCGAAATTCTCAAGGAATATGGCGACCGGGTCACGTTCATCTACAAAGACGATCCGCTGTCCGAGATTCATCCCTGGGCGCATCCATGCCGCGGTCGACGCCAACTGCCTGGCAGCGCAAAACGGCGACGCCTATTGGGACTTCGCCGACTACATCCACGCCAACAAGCGCGAAGTGGACGACGAAAAGACTCCGGCGGCGCGCTTCGACGCCATCGACAAGATGACGCTGCTGCAAGGGCAGAAACACAATCTGGATGCGGCGAAGCTGCAATCCTGCGTGAAAGCGCAGAACGAAGATGCGGTCAGAGCATCGATGAAAGAAGCCGATGGACTTGGGCGTGAACGGAACGCCGGCCCTGTTCATTAACGGCCAGAAGATCGACGGCGCGGTTCCGATCAGCGAGGTTCGCGCCGCTCTGGACGCCGCGCTGAAAGACGCCGGAGAGCCCGTGCCGCAGCACGTTCCATCGGCCCCGGCGCCAGCATCCAAGTAACTGTCGGCGAGGTAGCTGATCGCGGGCCGCTCCTCGGTCTGGATTTTCGTTTGTAGTTGCAGTCAGGAACGGAGAAACTCTCTTGAAAAAAAACTCATTCTTGGCCCAGTTCGCCGCGGCGCTCTCTGCCGCCGTTCTGCTGGCAGCCCTGGCCGCCTGCAACTCGCAGACCGGCGGCGACGTGATGGCCACGGTGGATGGCCGGAAGATTTTCCGCACCGACGTCGACAAGTATTACGACAACAACGTCGCCTCCGCCCAGCAGGCGCCCACTGGCGAGCAGGCCACCGCGCTGCGCCTGAACATTCTGCACCAGATGATCGACGACGAGATCCTGATGCGCCGCGCCGAAAAACTTGGCCTGCTGGCCACCGACGAAGAAGTCGACCGCAAATACAACGAATATCAAGTCTCCCTTTACCCAGGAAGAATTCGACAAGCGGCTGAAAGAAAAGAAGATCACGCTGGCCGATTTCAAGCGCGATATCCGGCGCTCCATCACCGTCGAAAAGGTGATGAACAAGGAAGTCTCGTCCAAGATCAACGTCACCGACCAGGACATCACCGACTACTACAACGCGCATAAAGGCGAGTTCAACCTGATCGAACCGAAGTACCACCTGGCGCAGATCATGGTGACTCCGGCGCCCAACCCGCAGGCCCACAACCAGAACGACAAAGCGCAAAACGAAGCCGAGGCGCGCAAGAAAATCCAGATGATCGCGAACCGTCTCGACAGCGGCGACGATTTCGCCACGCTGGCCATGAAGTACTCCGAAGATCCGGAGACCTCGGGCAACGGCGGCGATCTCGGCACCGTGCCGGAGTCTGGCCTGAAGGGAACCGATCCGGCGACGCGCGACGCGGTGATGAAGCTCAAGCCGGGCCAGTACAGTCCGTCATCACGCGTGGTCAATCCGGCGACCAAGCAGGCTGTCGGATTCCGCATCGTGAAGCTGGTATCGAAGGAACCTGCGGGACAGCGCGAACTGTCCGATCCGCGCGTGCAGCAAGCCATTCGCTCTCAGCTTCACGACCGCCGCGAGCAATTGCTGAAGGCCGCGTACTATGAAGTTTTGCGCGACTCCGCCAAAGTCGAGAATTTCTACGCGAAGAAAGTGCTCGACAGCAACGGGATGGAAAAGTAGGGCTCGATCCGCTAACTACTCCACGATCGCCAGCACGTCTCCGGCATTCACGGCGGCGCCTTCGCTGACCAGAATCTTCTGAATCGTCCCCTTCTTCGGCGATTTGATTTCGTTCTGCATCTTCATCGCCTCGACCACCAGCACGCCCGCGCCCGCCTCGACTTCAGCTCCCTGGCTCACCAGCACGCGAACGATCTTGCCCGGCATGGGCGCGGTCAGTTTCTTCGGCCCATGGTCATCCACCGCGCGCACGCGCCCGCGCAACGAGCGCGGATCGCGGACTTCCGCGGCAAACCGCGCGCTGCCCACCCAAAGATGCATCTCGCCGCGCGACGCGTTCGCATTTCACTTCGTAAGCCTGGTTGCCGATGCGGAGCGAAAGCACGTCGGGCCGCGCCAGCACGGCGTCGACTTCCACTTCGCGTCCATCGAGCCGGCACGACCAGCGGCCGTCTGCTCGATTGAGTTCGAGCCGGTAATTCTTGCCGTCGATGGTGATGTCGTAGGTCATGAGAGCAGTTGCCAGCTGCCAGTCGCCAGTTGCCGGCAGCTCGGTTGAGCTTCACCGCAGTCGCCTCCGTTGCGACGCTGCAATCTTCCAGTTCGAAGCGGCGTGCGGCTTGCTGTTCGCGGAAACGGTTGCGACCGGGCGCTCTCTCGCTCCCGCGCGCGGCAGAACCAAGCGCGGCAAATATTCCGGCGGCAATCACCGCAACCTCGATCGCCTTTGGATCCGCCGGGGCTTCCGCCGTCTTCTGCTTCAGGAGGCGATCGAGGAAGCCGGTATCCATCTTCGCGGCGCGAAAATCCGGATCGCTCAAGAATGCGCCGGAACAGCGAAATATTCGTCTTGATCCCGCCCACGAAATATTCGTTCAGCGCGCGCGTCAGGCGGCTGATCGCCTGCTCGCGGTCCGTGCCGTAGCCGATCAGCTTGGCCAGCAGCGGATCGTAATCCATGGGCACGGTCCAGCCTTCGTACATGCCGCTGTCGCGCCGGATTCCCGGCCCCGAAGGCAGCAGCAGCAGCGTGATCTTGCCCGGGCTGGGGAAATAATTGTTGTCCGGATCTTCGGCGTAGATGCGGCACTCGATGGCGTGTCCGCGAATCTCGCACCTCGTTCTTGCGTGAAGGGCAACCTCTCTCCCGCCGCGATGCGAATCTGCAGGTGCACCAGATCGAGGCCGGTGACCAGTTCGGTCACCGGATGCTCCACCTGCAGGCGCGTGTTCATCTCCAGGAAATAAAAATTCTTCTGCTGATCGACCAGGAATTCGACAGTGCCGGCATTGGTGTATCCCGCAGCCTGAGCCACGCGAACCGCGACCTCGCCCATTCGGCGCCGCATGTCGGGATCGACTATCGGAGAAGGCGCTTCCTCGACCACTTTCTGATGGCGGCGCTGCAGCGAACACTCGCGCTCGCCGAGATAGACGGTGTTCCCGTGCTCGTCGGCCAGAACCTGCATCTCGATGTGGCGCGGATTGATGATCGCTTTCTCGATGTAAACTTCGCTGTCGCCAAACGAGCGCTCCGCCTCGCTGCGCGCGCCCTCGAGCGCCGACTTCAGTTCTTCCGGCGCGTGCACCAGGCGCATGCCTTTGCCGCCGCCGCCCGCCGCAGCCTTCAGCATCACGGGATAGCCGATGCGGGCGGCGACCTCTTCGGCCTGCTCGAACGATTCCAGGCCGCGCGATGTGCCGGGAACAAACGGAACGCCGGCGCGCTCCATCGCCTGCCGCGCGCGCGTTTTCGATCCCATCGCGTCCATGGCCGCGGCCGTGGGGCCAATGAACTTCACGCCCGCGTCGGCGCAGGCTCGGGCGAACTTCGCATTCTCGGAAAGAAATCCGTAGCCGGGATGAATCGCGTCTGCGCCGGAGCGCGCCGCGACGTCGAGAATCTTCTGGATGTTGAGATACGACTCGGATGCGGCCGCCGCGCCGATGGGATAGGCTTCGTCGGCTTTGCGAACGTGCAGCGACGGCGACGATCCACGTCAGAGTAGACGGCAACCGCGGCAATTCCCATCTCGTGGCAGGCGCGGATGACGCGTACGGCGATCTCGCCCGCGATTCGCGATGAGAATTTTCTTGAACATGAATCTACTGGTGCAGCGACCGACCGGGCCCGTGGTCAAACCGGATATTGTACCGAACAGTCGTGGGGCACGCAGTGCTTTGCCTCGAGCGGCAAAAAGGGTCCTCTTGATGACGTAATCGGAAAGAGAGGCACAAACTCTAGTCCACCGGGAGGCGCGAAAAACTCACTGCAAACGGTGCCTGAGGCCTGTCTTCCCCCTGGCGCAGCCAGCGGCGGCGAGGAACAAAGCGGTAGCGGATCAGGGTCCAGATCGCCTGCCACCCATCGGAGTGGCGGATTTTTTTCCCTTCGACCGCGGAGCGCGGATGGTACGGGATGGGAACCTCTTCGATCTTCTCGCCCATCCGGCAGAGCTTCGCGGTCACTTCCGGGCAGAACTCAAAGCGATGACACGACAGTTGAAATTGCGACAAAAGCGAACGGCGAACAACTTTATAGCAGGTGGCTTCGTCGTGAATGCCCGCACCGTAGAGAAGATTGGTGAGGTGCGTCAGCAGTTTGGCCCCGAGAAAGAAGCGCAAACCGCGCTCGGGACGGTCGGGGCGCACTCCGTACACGACATTTGCCTTGCCTTCTTCGAGCGGACGCAGCAATGCAGGATAGTCCTGTGGATCGTATTCCAGATCGGAGTCCTGGATCAGGATGTACTCGCCGCGGGTATAGGCGAGTGCAGTGCGAATGGCCGCGCCCTTGCCGTAATTTTTCTCGTGGAAGACGACGGTCACATCGTCCATCGGCGGCAGCGCCTTCAGCTTTTCGCGCGTGCCGTCGGTCGAACCGTCGTCAACGATGATGATTTCCTTTTTCACCGGCGAGGCCTGGATGGCCTGCAACAGTTCGTTCACGTTGGCGGCCTCGTTGTAGACGGGAACGATCACCGACACGGATCCTTTCCAGCGGTCATTGATTTGTCGATCCACCGGTCGATCCATCTCTCGATCCGTCTCTGCTTGAGCTGGCCAAGATGCGGTTGCCACGGAAGTCATCCTCCAGAACATCTACAGATCTGCTCGCGAAATCCTTCCCTCCGCGCCGATATCGGATGCGGTTAGGATGTCCCTAGTAAACAAGAACCGCACTACTCCCTCAAGCCGAAAATGCCGCAAATTCATGGATTTTCTAGCATAGTATCATCTGGAAAGAACCAACTTCCAACGCTCAGCATGCCGCCACCCGAAACCGCGGCGAACCAACACCAAAGTACAGGCGCTTCCCCGTCTCCGCACGACTCTCCGGGCCGGACCCCCTGGCTGACGCTGCTTCTTCTGCTTGCATCAGGGACCGCCATTCGACTCCTATACCTCGCACACAAGCCCTTTTGGTTTGATGAGTCTTTCAGCGTAGAGGTCGCGCGGATTAGCTGGGGCAACTTTCTGCACTTGTTGTGGTGGCGCGAAGCCAACATGTCGCTGTACTACGTGCTGCTTCGGATCTGGCTACAGTTTGGCTACAGCGAGTTTTACATTCGCAGCCTGTCGGTCGTGATTTCGGCAGCGACGGTTCCGGCGATTTACTGGCTGGCCCGCCTCCTCTACGACCGTCGGGTCGCGTTGATCGCGGCTGCGCTGTTCACGTTCAATGCGTATAGCGTTCGCTACTCGCAGGAAGCGCGCAGCTACGCGCTCTTCTTGTTGCTGGCGACGCTGTCCTCGGGCTTTTTCATTGCTCTGGTACGCGAGCCAGTGCGCCGTAACCGCATCGGCTACGTTCTGATCAGCATCCTGGCTGTGTACGCGCATTTTTACGCGCTGCTTCTGGTGGCGGCGCATTGGCTGGCTCTGGGTTGGCTGCGGAGCGGCGAGGCGAGCACAGACCGAACCAGGCTATCCGCTCAATGGCGGCGCATCTGGACCACAATTGGCGTTGCCGTGCTTCCGCTGCTGGTCTTCGTGGCCAAGACTGGAGCCGGACCGATCCGCTGGATCCAGCGGCCCGGCTTCCACGATCTCTTCGTGTTTTTCGTGCACCTGACGGGAGCAACCGGTGGCCGCTGCTGGCCGTCAGCGCCGTCGCCTGCATTGCGGCGGTGGCTCCGTTGGGCAGGTCGCTCTGGACGCGCGGCCAGACTTGGGAGACCTGGCGCTGCAGTTTCTGCTGCTGTGGCTGTTCTTCCCGGTAGTGCTCACGGTTCTGCTATCGTTCGCCCGTCCGGTCTTTCTGGCGCGCTACATGATCTTCTGCCTGCCCGCACTGCTGATTCTGGTAGCGGCCGGCCTGGCGCGGCTGCGGCAATCGTGGCTGCTCGTGGCCGCTCTAGCCGGGATCCTGCTGCTTAGCATGCAGGGAATTTTCTTCGTCTACGGCCACGACTTCGACAACGAGCGGGATGCCTCTGGCGCAGCCGCAGCTTTCATTCTCGACCACGCGCAGCCGGGAGATGCGGTCGTCTTCCACATCGCCGCGACTCGCATTCCCTATGAATTTGTGCGCTCGCAGCGCACCGGAGAAAATACGGCCAGCCCGAGTTTCACCGCGTCAACTCGGGACCAGAGATTCTGTTCCCCTGTCACGGAGCGGGTCTCGACTACCGCGACTTCACCGGCAAGCCGACAGCAGATTTTCTGCTGCAGCCGCGCCAGCCATCCGCGAGTTTGGGTCATGCTGATGAACAATGGCCCGGCAGGAGAACCCTGATGCCACGACGGCGATGCTGACGACAAGTTCTTCCGGAGTCGTTCCCGAAGATGGAGCAGCTGGCAATTCGCGAAGAGTCGAAGTCCGCCTTTACAGCAAGATAGTTGCGCCGAGCCGTTCTGCGCAGATGAAAGCAGAACGCCTGCAAATAAAGAGCCTCCTTCGCTCACAAAACGAAGGAGGCTGAAGTCTCGAATTATGCACTGTCGGCTATTTGGGCTATCCATGGTGATTCCGCCGCTCTGGCTTTGCGCCGCTTTTTCGGCTTTCGCTTTCTTCACGCGCAGAGTTTCGTCGACCCAGTGGTCCGCAGTCTTCAGATCTTCGGCGCGGGCGGCGAGATCGTCGCACTCGACGTCGCCTTTTTCGCGGTACATCAGGTTCAGGTAGGCCATGGCGTCGTCGTAGTCCGGACGAATCTGAATCGCCTTGTTGAGGCTGTCGATGCCTTCCTGAATGGCGGGCGCGTTCTTCGCCTTCAACTCGTCGCAGACCTTCTTCTGATCTTTGTTCTTCGGGTTCAGATTCTCTTCCGGCTTCATGCCCAGCTTGGCGCGCTCTTCCATGCGCGGCTGGTAGCAGGCCGTCCAGTCGATCACGCCGACGGAGTAGTAAGGTTCGGGATCGTTGGGGTCCAGGTCGGACGCCATGCGGTAGTACTTCTTGGCGTCGTCCCACTTCTTCTCGTTCAAGTACAGGTAAGCGATGCCCTTGGCGCTGTTCACCTTCTGGTCGCGAGAAGGATTGGCGTCGATCACTTTCTGATATTCGTCGATGGCCTGCTGCGCCGTGCGCAGATTATCCGGAGAGTCGACGCCGGGAATGTATTGCGAAACAAAAGCCGTAGCCAGATACATGCGCGCATTGATCAGGCCGGGATCCAGTTGAACGGCCTGCTGGAAATGATCGATGGCCTGCTCGTAGTGGTTGTTCTTGTACGATTCCACGCCCTTGTTGAGCTGGTCGCGGGCCCGCAGCTTGTCGCATCCCACAGAGGAGAAGAGCGCCAGCGCAACGGCCGCCAGCGTGATGAGTTTCAAGTTCTTATTCATTGCGGTATAAGTCTCCCTCGACACAGCATCCTAGGCCCAGAGACATCGGTTTGACAAGCAGCGGTACGCCAAGCACGCAGCACGACAAGCGCGGGCCGCGGAAGCACGGAAGCGGCACGCTTCCGTGCAGTGGGCCGAGTACGAAATACGCAACTCCAGGCTTGCCGGACGGGCAGTTCTTAGTTGCCCGCTTCAATCTTCGCGGTGATCAGGCCGACCTTGTCCACGCCGGCGGCGTGGGCAATATCGATCACGTTGGCGACGTTGGCGAAGGGAATGGCATCATCGCCCTTCACGAACATCACCTTTTCCGCGCGCTGCTTGTAAATGTCGGTCAGACGGCCCTGCAGGTTGTCCCAGGTCGCGTCTTCGGTGTTGATCTTCACGCCCGGCTCCGAGCCCGCGCCACGGTCGATCAACTGCACGACGATGGTGCGGTCGGGTGTATCGTTCTTCGGCGCGTTCGGCGGAGGCGGCTGAGGAACCAGCGCATCCAGTCCTTTGGGGGTGACCGGCGAGATCACCATGAAGATGATCAGCAGCACCAGCAGTACGTCAATGAGCGGCGTGACGTTGATGTTTGCACTTTGGCCTCCGCTCGGGCCAACTGCCATTCCCATGGTCGTTCTCCTCTATCTTGCCCTGACTACTGCCCGGGCGCAGCCGGAGCTGGCGGGGCGCTTGGACCTGTTTTCCTCTGATCGGTGAGCAAGCCAAGATCGTCCACCCCGGCGGCGCGGACGCTGTCCACCACCTGCACCACGCTGCCGAAGCGGGCCCGCATGTCCGCTTTCACGTACACGCGCTTGTCCTGCTTGATTGGCCAGGCGATCCTTCACCTTGGTGGTCAGATTGTCCACCGTGAATCTGGTCGCGTGCCGAAATACACCTTGCCGTCGCGCGTGATCGAGACCAGCAGAGCGTCTTCTTTGTCCGCATCCGGCATCTGTTCCGGGTTATTGACCGGGGCCATGTCCACGCTGATGCCTTTCTGCAACATGGGCGTGACCACCATGAAGATGATCAGCAGAACCAGCATCACGTCCACCATGGGCGTGACGTTGATGTCGGAGCTGACCTTCGCTCCTTCGTTTCGTTTTGCTAATGCCATAGCTTGATATCTCCCGTACTTCCGACCGTCCGGCAGTCGACGATCTGCCGTGCTCGAGGTTGGGAAAGCCCGGCGCTGGAATATTCCAGCGCCGGACAGCAACTCACTGCGAGACCAGTCCGCCAGTCTTACCGCTTACCGGGCTGCTTACCGGCGACGTCGCCGCGCTTCTTCAGGAAGTAATCGATCAGTTCGCTCGACGAGTTGTCCATTTCGACGTCGAACGCTTCCACGCGGCCGGTCAGGTAGTTGAACATCATGACGGCCGGGATGGCGACGAGCAGCCCGATGGCCGTCGTGACCAGCGCTTCCGCGATACCGCCGGCGACTGCAGCCAGACCGGTGGCCTTGGAGTTGTTGATGCCGATGAAGGCGTTCAGAATGCCCATCACCGTTCCGAACAGTCCCACGAAGGGAGCGGTCGATCCGATGGTGGCGAGGCCGCCCAATCCGCGCTTCAGTTCGGCGTGGACGATGGCTTCGGTGCGTTCCAGAGCGCGCTTGGAGGCTTCAATGGTTTCGCCAGGGATGGCGCCCGGGGAATCCTGGTGAGCCTTGAATTCCATCAGGCCAGCGGTGACAACCTTGGCCAGATGGCTCTTCTTGTTGCGCTCGGCAACCTTGATGGCTTCATCGATGCGGCCATCGCGCAGAGCGCCGGCAACGGCGGGAGCGAAGGCGCGCGACTGTTTGCGGGCCGCGCTATAGGCCATCCAGCGGTCGATCATCACGCCGATCGACCAGCCCGACATGATGAAGAGAATGATGACTACGGTTCGAGCGACCCAGCCCATTGCCTTCCACAGGCCCAACGGATCGGTCGCCATGGCGCCGCCGCCTTCCTGGACGATCCAGGTGGCTGCGACGGAAACGTGACTGAGAATTGCTGCTGCTACGTGAGTTGCGAACATGAGTTGCTTTTCCCTCCTCGGAATTTCTCTCTTCTACTCAACTTCATACTTGGACACTTTGATGCGCTTTGCTGGTGCCAACCGCTGGAAAAGAAATTTCGATTCACCGGCGGGCCTTTGCGGCTGTATCTGCCCGCACTGACGCACAAACCGGCTGAGCCATACCTTGAATGTAAGAACGATAAGGTACGGCGGCCGCGTCCGGGCTTCTGAAAAGCCCCTCCCGGCCACCGGTTCTAGGTGGGAAGGGGAGGGCCAACTGCACACACTTCTACTCACGACAACTTCCGAACTCGCGCCACGCCCGAGGAGTTTAGCCCCCGGCGAGCGTGAAGTTTACCTGCACCTGCGTCTCGACCTCGACCGGCTCTCCGTTCAGCAGGTACGGCTTGTACTTCCACTGCTTCACGGCTTCGATCGCGGCCGGGGCCAGCATCGGGTGCCCGCTGATCAACTGCAGGTTCTGGATGTTGCCGTCCTTGCTGATCTGCGCCTGCAGAACCACGACGCCCTGAATGCGCGCCTGACGCGCCAGCGGCGGATAGGTCGGCTGCACCTTGCGGATCAGAAGTCCCGTGCACACGCCGGACGAAACGCGCACGCGCTGCGGAGTGGCGATCTTCGGCACCGCGACCGGCGTGCGAGCTGAGCACGCTGCCAATCACGCCGCCCATCGATCCACCCGGGACGCCGCCCGGGACGCCGCCCACTACGCCGGTCGACAGCCATCGGCGGCGGGGCTTCGTCTTCCTTAATCATTTTCAGGATCTTTTTGGGAATCTTGGTGGGCGTGCGCAGCTCGCCGTTCACGATGTCGGTCTGAACCTGTTTCACGACATGCACTGGCGCGGCTGGCGGCGGTGGTGGTGGTGGAGGCGGCGGGGGGGCCACCAGAAGGAACATCAGTTGTCGCCTTGGGCAAGGCTTCGGTGAAAATCAGCGGAATCAGTACCATGACGCCGATGATCATGAACTCCAGAAGCGAACGCGACGATGACGTGCGGCCCCGCTTGGTCTTCAGCTTGCCGCCGGACTCGATAAGGCTGTCTTCAAACATTGTGATTCTCCCCTACTTCATCAGACCCCTACGAACACTTAGACACCGACTGCTTCCCCTTTGCTCCCAGTTTCCTTGGCCGCGCCCTGCGAGCCACCCAAGCCCGCAACGGCGGTTCCGAGCAAACCCCTCTAACCTCGTTACATAAGAAGGACGTACCGCAATTAATGTACCAACCGCGCCATCGGGTAACTTACCTAGCTCTTACCCGCGGGCATGGCCACCGGACGCTTGCCTTTTTCAATCCGCCAATCCTGATAAGCCACCAGAATCGGCGCGGCGATCGCAATCGACGAATACGTCCCGATCAAGATGCCAATTACCAGCGCGAGGCTGAATCCACGAAGCACCTCGCCGCCGAATAAAAAGAGTGCGAGTACGGTAAGGAAGGTAAGGCCCGCTGTCAAGATCGTTCTGCTTAGAGTCTGATTAATGCTCCGATTGACGATATCCGACAGTTTCTCCCGCCGCATGAGTTTAATGTTTTCCCGGATGCGGTCAAATACCACGATCGTGTCGTTATTAGAGTAACCAATCAGGGTGAGGATGGCCGCGATCACGGTCAGGGTGATGTCGGTTTTGGTCAGGGAAAACGCGCCCACGGTGATCAGAGTGTCGTGAAATACCGTGACCACCGCGGCCACGCCGTAAATCCACTCAAACCGGAAGCCCAGGTAAACCAGCATCCCGAGCCAGCGAATAAAGGGTGGCCAAGCCGGCCTGGGTGCGCAACTGGCCGCCCACCTGGGGCCCGACGATCTGCGACGTCGCGCACGCCGAAATCGGAAAGATAGAAGCCATCCGGCAGCGAAGCCACAACCGCGGGATCGACGCCGGCGCGCTCTTCAGCTGGTCGATCGAACTCAGCACGCCGCCCTGACGTCTTGTCGCGATAATCCACGATGGCCTGCGCCTGCGCGGCATATTTCTGATCCGCATCGGACCCAGATGCAGCGGATCTTTGTCGATCAGATAATTCTTGATTGTCAAAGAAGCTGGCGTTGTTCAGGTCGATCTTGCCCGCCGGAGCATTGGTCTCCAGCGCCTGGATGATCTTTATCTTGCCCTGATCGAGCGCCTGCTCGCTGGTTTCGCGCACATCGAGGTCGATCAGTACCTCGTTGTTTGCAGCCGACGCCATAGCGTCTGAATCTTCGGAATTGTGCAGGCCGGCGCGATCCATCTGCCGAGCGCGATCGCGTTGTCGTCGGGCGTGTGCGAGAACTTCACGTACACCAGCGTTCCGCCGCGGAAATCCACGCCCCACGGAATGTGGTGCCAGAACAACATGGAAAACAAGCCCGCCACGCTGAAGATCAGCGAAAAGGCGAGAAAATACCACTTTTTCCCGAGAAAATCTATGTTGGTATTGCGAAAGAACTCCACGGGTTTGTCTAGCCCCTTATCTATCTATGACTTAGCAAAGATTGAGTGATTTTGCGATTGTGTCATTGAGTGATTGAAAACCAGTCGACTCGCAGGCTTTTCAAATCACTCAATGACCCGATGACTCAATCACTCAATTCCTAAATGCTGAGCGCTTCGCCGCGCTGCTTGCGGCTCAGCACCCAATCAAAAATCAACGCGCGACACGAACACTGCGGTGAACAGGTTCGCCAGCAAACCGAAAGTGAGCGTCGTGGCGAATCCCTTCACCGGGCCGGTGCCGAAGATGAACAGAATCGCCGCCGAAACGATCGTCGTGACGTGCGTATCCACGATCGTGATCCAGGCATGACTGAAGCCCTGATCCACGGCCGAAGGCGGCGTCTTGCCGTTGCGCAACTCTTCGCGGATGCGCTCAAAGATCAGCACATTGGAATCCACGCCCATGCCGACCGTCAGAATCACGCCCGCAATTCCGGGCAGAGTCAGCGCGACGTTGACCCCGAATGTCGACCAGCCCATGAATCCCAGCAGGATGATCAGGTTCATGATCAGCGCGACGTCGGCATTGATGCCCGCGCCGCGGTAGTAGATCAGCATGAAGATCAGCACCGCCACCATGCCGATGACGGCGCCCGCACGCCGGAGCGAATCGAATCCGCGCCCAGCGACGGGCCCACGGTGCTCTCTTCCAGATACTTGATGCTGGCCGGCAGAGCGCCCGAGCGCAGGATCATGGAAAGATCCTTCGCCTGCTGCTCGCTCATGTGGCCGCCGCTGATCGAGCCCTGGTCGCGGATCGGCTCCTTGATGTTGGCCACTTCCTGCACTTTGTTGTCGAGCACCACCGCCAGGCTGTCGCCGACGTGAGCGGAAGTGAAGTTGTAGAAGCGCTGTCCGCCTTCGCCGGTCAGCGAAAAGGTTACGCTGGGCTGGCCGTTCTGATCGCGGCTGGGCTGCGCGTCGCGCAGATCTTTGCCGCTCACCGCCGAAACTGCGCGATACCAGGTACCACGCTCTGCGCTTCGGTGTCGCGCCGGGCATGCTGTGTCCCGGCAGCAGCATCGCATCGGCGGGCAGCACGCCGCCTTTGTCCTGCAGGGCCGCTTGCTCGCTGGGATACGGGCCGCCCAGCGATCTGCTTGATCTCCAGCATCGCGGTGGACTGCATGATGTCCTTCACGCGCCCGGATCGTCCACGCCCGGCAGTTGCACCAGAATCTGATAT
Source organism: uncultured Acidobacteriaceae bacterium (assembly GCA_963795875.1). Lineage (GTDB taxonomy): Bacteria > Acidobacteriota > Terriglobia > Terriglobales > Acidobacteriaceae > Sulfotelmatobacter. The sequence goes on along the minus strand of CAWCJM010000011.1, from coordinate 30,379 downwards.
TGCCCCAGCCCGTGCGGCTCGAATCGTGGGCTCGCTGACGCCGAGAGCGTCAATGCGGTTGCGGATGGTGTCGATCGCCTGGGTCGACCGCCTTGTCCTTCAGGTCGGACAGCATCGCGGGCTTCATCGCCAGATTCCAGGAATTTTCGGCGCCGCCAGTCACGTCGTACTCGGGCAAGCTGCTCCTGCACGATGCTCAGCAAGTCGCGCGCGCGCGCTCGGCTGCACGCCTTTCAGCACGATGTGGTCGGGATTGTTCTGCTGGTCGGGCTGGGTGATGTCGGTGTAGTCGATCTTGCGGTTGCGCAGCTGCTCTTTCAGCACTTCGATGGCGTTCTGCGCCATCGACGTTGACCGCGTCGTTGACCTGCACCTGCAGAATCAGGTGCGTTCCACCGCTTCAAATCAAGCCCGAGGTGGATGTGATCAGTCATCGCCGCGAGCAGCCCCTGACGGGAAAAGCTCTTCGGAATGCCAAAGATCCCGAACAGAAAAAACAGCAGCGATGCCGACGATGATCGCGAGCTTCCAGAGAAAATTCTTGTTCATATGAAAAACACGTTTCGAGTTACCAGGTTTCGAATTTCGAGCATTCAGCTTCGCAGACCCCTGCGCAACTGGATCGCTCGAAGCTTATTTGGTCTTCACTTCTTCCTCGGCAGTCGTCACCTGCATGCACCGAGGCCTTGGTCACTTCCACCACGCAGATTGTTCGGAGGAACGCGCAGATGCACGGCATCATCCTTCAGCGCCATGATCGTGCCCCGCAAGCCCCCGCTGGTTGTGACCTTGTCACCGGTTTTGAGCTGATCCAGCATGGCCTGCCATTTTTTCTGGCGGCGCTGCTGGGGCAAGATCAACAGAAAGTAAAATATGGCAAAATGAAGATCAGGGGCGCTATGCCCAGCCACGACCCCATACCGCCACCGCCAGCCGAACTGAGACTGCCAGTAAAGATTGCATATATGTAGAGGTCTGCGCGTATGTATCCGCGAAAAACCGCCCGCGCCCATTAGCGCCGCGGGAGCTGTTATTTCACCACGGGGTTTGGATCGACTTCGGCCGGGTTCCTTCAGCTTTCAGGCTTGAATCCGGGGAGAGCGTCCGTGGAGGTCACGGTTTCGGTCGAGACCATACACTGGAAAGAAAACGGGACTCTTCCCCAAGTGAAATAGAATGCCGCACCCGCCGCATAGTGTCAAGGTAGAAACTCAGGTTGTGGATCGTATTCAAGACCTGCGCCAGCACTTCGTTGGATGCATAAAGATGACGTAAATAGGCCCGCGAGTAGCGATGGCACACCCGGCAGGAGCAATTCGGGTCGAGCGGGCCGGCATCCTGGGCATAGCGCGCCTGCTTGATCGAGACCTTGCCCTCCGAAGTAAACAGCAGCCCATGCCGCGCGGCGCGCGTCGGCAGGACGCAATCCATCATGTCCACGCCCAGGTTGGCGTACTCGACAATTTCTTCGGGCGTGCCCACTCCCATCAGATAGCGCGGCTTGTCGTTGGGAAGATGCTCCAGCGTGGATTCGACGATCTCGCGGGTGAGCTCGCGCGGCTCGCCCACGCTCAGCCCGCCAATGGCGTAGCCGGGAAAGCCAATTTCGATGGTCCGCTCGGCGGATTCTTTTCGCAGCTCGCGGTCCATCCCGCCCTGGACGATGCCGAAGAGAGATTGGGTCGGAGCAGTACTCGGTACTCAGTACTCGGTTGTCAGATTTCGCGCTACCGATCTTTTCTGAGGCAAAGCTCGCGGCGTCACCCCTTGCAGATACTGAGTACTGAGTACCGGCGTACTGAGTACTGGCTCCACGGCACTTCATGCTTGTGCTCCTCAAAATATTTCTTGCTCCGCGCCGCCCAGCGCGCCGTCATCTCCATCGACGCCCGCGCCCGCGCCGCGATCCGCCGGATACTCCGTGCACTCATCAAACGCCATGATGATGTCGGCGCCCAGCCCGATCTGCGCCTCCATCGCGCTCTCCGGGCTGAAAAAATGCGAAGAACCGTCCAGGTGCGAGCGGAACGTCACGCCCTCTTCGGTGACCTTGCGCAGTTCGTTCAGGCTGAAGACCTGAAATCCGCCCGAATCGGTCAGGATCGCCCGCCGCCACGACATGAATCCATGCAGCCCGCCCATGCTGGCGCACGGTGTCGACCCCAGGCCGCAGGTAAAGGTGGTAAGTATTGCCGAGAATGATCTGCGCGCCCAGTTCTTCGAGAATGTCCTGCGGCACGCCTTTCACCGATGCCACCGTTCCCACGGGCATAAACACGGGCGTCTCGATTTCGGCGTGCGGCGTCAACAGGCGCCCGGTGCGCGCTTTGCCGCAGATGGCATCGATGCGGAAGGAAATAGACACTCGTTGGGATTGTAGCAATGCGAGCTCTGCAGCGGGATCCTGCGTTGCTCGAGAAATCTGCAATCCAAGATCTTCAATCCAGAATTGAAATGATTTCTCCTCGAACGTTCCCGCTCTCTACGATCAGCCTCCCGACGGTCACCGGCAATTTGAAGCGCCGCGGACCGGCGCTGCCGGGATTGAAGTAAAGCACACCGCCTCGCGTCTCCTGCTTGGGAACGTGGCTATGGCCGGAAATCACGACTTTGAACCCTGCCGCTTCCGGCCTCAGATCCAGATGAGCAAGATCGTGCAGCACGTAAATGGAAATGCCGGAGAGTTCGACCACTTCCGTCTCCGGCAGTCTGCGCGCCCACGGTGCTTTGTCGACGTTGCCGCGGATGGCGGTGACGGGTGCGATAACTGTGAGTTTGTCGAGAATCTCGGGAGCCCCGACATCCCCGGCGTGAATGATTTGTTCTGATCCGCGCAACGCCGTCAGGGCTTCAGGACGAAGCAGGCCGTGAGTGTCGGAGATAACGCCGATGAGAATGGGGGTTCTCAGTTCTTAGACTTCGCCTTCATTTTCTCCACGAACTTGCCGACGCTGATGACTGCGCGGCCTACCGTGCCGCGTCCGATCTCCTGAGTATCGTCACGGGCGGTCACGCGCAAGGTATAGAAACGGCCGTCGAACGATTCCAGCGCGGCCTCGGCCTTGATGCGTGCGCCGATGCCGCTCGCAGCTCGGTGCTCAATGTGGATGGAGGTTCCCACGGTGATCTCGTCGCCTTCACAGTAAGGCTGCAGTGCGCGAAATGCTGCCGTCTCCATCAGCCGGATCATGTCCGGCGTCGAATACACCGGAGGCAGCTCAGGATGGTGCGCTGTGAGCGTGTGCTCGAACTCGACAGTCTCTTCCGCTTCGCCACGTGCCCCGGTCGGGATATCTTTAGCCAAGCCGCTCCCCTCCAAAAAAGAAATGAGCCAACGATTCTATCGAATCATTGGCTCAAGCCTGTCTTCTGTAATCCGATCTCAAGCTACCGCCATCACCAGTTCGGCGCGCGTCGATCCCGTCCAGCGCCTTCCACAGCATGCGCGCCGCGTTCTCGGCCGCGTCGAGAGCCGCGTCCGCACGTCTCCGGGATGCGCGGCGATCCGCTTCTCGAGCTGCTTGCGCCAGACATTGGAGTGGTAGACATCCGCCGTGGCGTGCAGCGAGAAGTATCCGCAGGTCTTGTCGTCGGCACCATACATCTCGCGTAGCCCGCGCTCCTTTTCCTTCGCGATGCGCGGCACCTGCGACTCGTAGGTATAGAAAGCCGCCAGCGCTTCTTCAGGCGTCCCTTCACTGGCTACCTGATGAAAGTGCCGGATCAGTTGCCGAATCTCCGGCACCGGGCTGTGCCACTCCAGATTGCGGCTCGATCCCATGCCCTCGGCGAAGTCGAGCCAAAGGTCGGAGTGGGGAACCGAATCCCGCCCCGGACGCCCGTCTACGCCCTTCTCGTCACACATGTTGGCCAGCACCGCGCGGCGCAGTTCGCCTTCGTCCAGGCGCATGCCAAGAGCCGCCAGATACGACGGAAACGCCTCCACGTGGTGGTAGTAATCCTGCGCATACTCGCGCAGATCGTCGCGGGTCAGCTCGCCCGCCGACCATGCCTTGTAGAACGGATGGCAGAGCAGGTCGTACTTTCCGATGCGCGCGTCCAGTTGCTTGAAGAATTCCGCGGTATTCATGAGGCCCCCTCTGGAATCGGATAGGACAGCCCAATATACGGGCGAAAAGGCAGCAGACGGCAAGTGATGGGAATCACAGAACGCGCCAAGTTGCTAGAATGAAAGAAGAAACTCGCTGCAGCGATTTTCTGGGGTTTGCGCCGACCGACTTCCATGCAGTTCACCGAACAATTCGACGTAGTCGTGGTCGGCGCCGGCCATGCCGGATGCGAGGCCGCGATGGCCGCCGCGCGCATGGGCCTGAAGACCGCGCTCTACACGCTCAACGTCGACCTGATCGCGCAGATGTCGTGCAACCCGGCCGTCGGCGGCATCGCCAAAGGACACCTTGTCCGCGAAGTCGACGCGCTCGGCGGCATCATGGGCGAGATCACCGACGCGGTCGGCATCCAGTTCCGCCTGCTGAATACTTCGCGCGGCCCGGCCGTGTGGTCGCCGCGCGCGCAATGCGACAAGCAGGCCTACCGCCTGAAGATGCGCGAAGTGCTGGAGTCGCAGCCGAATCTGAAGATCAAGCAGGCGGAAGTTGCGGATCTGATTGTGGAAGAGGCTTCCGGCTCTCGGCTGTCCGGCTTCCGGCAGAACCGCGATGCACTCAGCATCAGTCGGACGACGACCGGAAGCCGAACGCCGGACGCCGGACGCCGAGTCCTCGGCATTCGCCTCCGCGACGGCCGCACCGTCGGCGCGCGGCGCCGTCATCATCACCACCGGAACATTTCTCAACGGCCTGATCCACTGCGGCGAGCAGCAATATCCTGCCGGGACGCTCCGGCGAGCCCAACGCCGTCCTGCTGGGCGAGGCGCTGAAGAATCTCGGCCTGCGCGGATGCCGCCTCAAAACCGGCACTCCGCCGCGCCTCGATGGACGCAGCATCGACTGGTCGCGCTTCGCCGAGCAGCCCGGCGACGTCGATCCCACGCCGTTCAGCTTTCGCACGAAGCGCGTCGCGCATCACGACTCGCAGGTGCCTTGCTACATCGCGTGCACCACGGCGGAGACGCATCGCATCATCCGCGAAAACGTGCACCGCTCGCCCATGTACAGCGGACAGATCCAGTCGATCGGCCCGCGCTACTGTCCGTCGATCGAAGACAAGATCGTGAAGTTTCCCGACAAGGAAATGCACCAGCTCTTCCTCGAACCGGAGGGCCTGAACACGCACGAAATTTACGTCAACGGCATGAGCACTTCCCTGCCGGTCGAAGTCCAGCTGGAGATTCTGAAGTCGATCCCCGGCCTCGAGAACGCCGAGATGCTGCGGCCCGGCTACGCCATCGAATACGACTCCATCGATCCCACGGAACTGGAGCGCACGCTCGAAACCCGCAAGATCGCGGGCCTGTTCCTCGGCGGCCAGATCAACGGCACCTCCGGCTACGAAGAAGCCGCGTGCCAGGGACTGATGGCCGGCATCAACGCGGCGCTGCAGGTGAAGCAGCGAGCCGCCGCTGATCCTCGACCGCACCGAGGCGTACACCGCGATCCTGATCGACGACCTGATTTCGAAGGGCACGAACGAGCCCTACCGCATGTTCACCTCGCGCGCCGAGTTCCGCCTGCACCTGCGCATCGACAACGCCGACCGCCGCCTCACCCCGCACGGCCGCCGCGTCGGCTTGATCTCGGACGACGCCTGGGCGGATTTTCAGGCGAAGCAGGAGCGCCTGGCGAAGCTGAAGAAGTTGCTGGAAAGCGACGCGGATCACGCGCGAAATGTCTGGATCGTCATTGTCATTCCGAGAACGCGCAAAGCGACGGTGAGGAACCTGCTGTCGCCGGCAGCGCCACGACTGCGACTGTCGTCAGCCATGGTCAAACGCTGGCGCAGATTGCTGAAGCGCCCCGAAGTCAAGATCGAGCAACTGGTGCCAATCCTGCGAGAACTCACGCCCGAGTTTTTCGCACGAGATTCCTCCGTGTCCTCCGTGTCCCCTGTGGTGAAGCTTTCTTCGGAAGTACGCAACGAACTCAAGTCCGTCGAAACCGAGATCAAGTACGAAGGCTACCTGCTGCAGCAGCAGCGCGCCATGGAGCGCCTGAAGAAATCCGAGCAGCACTCGATTCCCGACTGGTTCGACTACCGCTCCGTCAGCGGCCTCTCGCGCGAGATGCAGGAAAAGCTGACACACGTGCGCCCGCGCACCATCGGCCAAGCCTCGCGCATTCCCGGAGTCACGCCGGCGGCGGTGTCGCTGGTGAATGTCTTCATCGAAATCCAGGCCCGCCGCCGCGACCAGGCCGCCGCGATTTAGCTCTGACGTCCTTCGCGGACTACTGCGAACTAGCGGTAAGCTTTTCGCTTGCTACGATTCGGTGCAATTGCCGTCTGCGCGCAGCTTCAGTTCGCTTTCTGCTTCTTCCTTCTTCCCCATGTCGCGGTAGGCCTGCCCGAGCAGATGGTGGGTCATGGGATTGTTCGGGTCCATCGCTCGCCGCCCGCTTCAAAGCGACGCACCGCCAGATCCGAGCTCGCCCTTTTTCTCGAGCACTTTTCCCATCAGGATGTACGGCCCGGTCGACGTCTGCGTCGAGCCAGATGGAGCGCTGCAGCAAATGTTGAGCGTCTTCATATTTCTGAATTCGCGAATAAGCGTCGGCCAGTTTGTAGTAAGTTGCGGCATGCGCCGGATTGATCGCCAGTTCGTTCTGGAACTCGGCGATCGCCTCCGGAATCCGCGATTTGTAGATGTAGAGTTCGCCGAGCAGGTAGTGCGCCAGCGGCAGCTTCGGATCGAGCGCCGCCGCCTTCTGCGCATACTCTTCCGCCACCGGATCGAACTCCTGTCGCATCAGCATCTGCGCTGTGAATAGATAGCTCGCGGCAGAGTCCGGCGGCACATCGAACATCTTGCCGAACGCCTTGCGCGCCTGCGGATAGTCTTTGGTCTGGATGTAGCAGATGCCCAAGAATGTAGGAAGCATCCACATTGGCCCGCGGAAACCAGCCCTGCACCTTTTCGAGCAAGCGGAATCGCGTCCGCCGGATGCCCGCCCAGGTAATAAGACAGCCCCAGCAGTTGGGTTGCTTCTCCGTTCGCCGGGTCTGCGGCGGTCGCCTTCTTCAGATACTCAATCGCCTTGGGAAATCGTTTTTCTTGTAGTATGCAGTGCCCAGTTCGAGCGCCAGACCTTTGGCGGCGGGATCGCGGGCCTCAAGCGCTTGCAATTCTGCGATGGCCTCGTCGACCTTCCCTTGCTGCATCAACTTTCGCGCCTCGGCGAACTCAGGCGGCACCGCGGAGCATTTGCGGAGCGGACGGTGCGTCGTCAGGCGCAGGCTGCTGCGCCAATCCCGCGCAGAAAGGCCAACGAGAGACGCAGCATAGAACGCAAGACGAAGAATCGAAGAATCGCGTTTCCATATCAAGAATTAGAGCACATCAAGGATGTGCCGAGTTGCCCACGCCTTGTCGCGGTTTGTGCGAGAAGGTGAGGACTTTCGACTCTCGACTCAGTGCGCACCCATTTCTTTCTTGCACCGCCTCGAGATTTTCCTTCGCGATCGGCTGATTGGGGTCGATCTGCAACGCCGCTCAAAGTGCGCCTTCGCTTCCGGAAAGCGCCCCATCTCCGCCAGTGCGCGCCCAGGTTCGCCTCCACATTGGCGTCGTCCGGCTGCAACTTCAACGCCAGACGCAAATTGCTGCGACGCACCTTCAAAATCGTTCTGTGCCGCCAGCGCGAAGCCCAGATTGTAATGCGCCTCGAAATAATCCGGACGCGCCTTCAGCGCCGTCTGTAAATATCCAACCCCTTGCTCGGGATGTCCCGCCGCCACCAAAGCCGCGCCCAGCGCGTTGTTCCCGGCCGCATCGTCAGGGCGCAACCGCACCGCCAGTTCGTATTCGGGGATCGCGCCGTCCAGCTTGTCTTTGGCCTGCAACATCGCGGCCAGATTGTAGTGAGCTTCGAAGTCGCCGGGATTCTTCTCCACATTATGCCGCGCCAGCGCCTCCTGCAGCGCCATCCGCGGATCGCCCTGCGCTGGATCGAAATTCACCGGCAGCACCTGCAGCCACAAGTGACACATCTCATCGCTCGACCGGTTGCCGCCCACCACGCGCGCCGGCGGATGATTCGGATTCAGCGGATTCTCCTCCGAATTGTCATACACGTAACGCAGACTCACCTTCGTTCCCTTCGGCAACCGCACCGGCTCCGCATAGCGATACACCGCCTGCCAGTTCAGGTTCCAATGCGGAATGTGGATCAGCGTCTCCGTTCGTGCCGTCGGGCAGCGTGGCGAACGCCTGAATATCTTTTCCCAGATAGTGCGCGTGCGGATAAATCGCCATCAGATTCAACGTCGATCGGCAGCGTGAATTCGTCGGTGACCAGAAAATCTTTCTGCCCCGCCGGAATGTCGAGCTTCGCATCGTTTTCGAGCTGCAACAGCATGGGCAGCTTTGTCGCCGCATGCGGAGTGAAATAAAGTCCGATGCTCGGCTGGATCACCTCCGGCTTGCCCGAAGGCTGCAGATGCGTGTTCAGAACCAGGTCGGTGCCTTTGTCGAGGCGCAGCGCCATGCCCTCAGGCTCAACGTAGGGAACGGTCCCCGGCTTCCAGAACAGCAGATGGCTGTCCGGATCGAACACCTGCGACTCGATGCGAATCTCCATGCCGCCGAAACCCGCGCCCGGCTCGCTCTCCCGCTGCCGCAGACGAACCGGCCCGATCCACCAGAATGTTCGCGTGGTGCACGTAGCGCTTGTCGCCCGGACGAATCTCCACCGCCTTCACCCATCGCGTCTCTTGAATCGGCACCGGGAAGATGAAATTCCAATATGTGTCGGTGCCGGACGGCGGCAGCGTGAGCGGCTTTGTTCGCGGTCAGAATCAAGTCCGGCTGCCCGAGCCGCCAGCCTTCGACGAACTTCGGCGGCGGAGGCAGATCGGCTGGATTGCCCTCGATCGCTCCCTGCTCGACCCAGCGCTGGATGAGATTGATTTCCGCATCCGACAGGCGAAGCTCGTCCGCAAACTTCAGCTTCTGCGGCTCCGGCAGCCACGGTGGCATGGCCCGCGACTGCGTCACGTCCACGATCTGCCGCGCATGTTTCTTTACGTCGGAATAGTTCAGCAAAGAAAACGGCGCCGCCTCTCCCGGCCGGTGACAAGTCGAGCAGGAATGAAAGATGATCGGAGCGATGTCGCGGTTGAAAGTGACCTGCTCCGCCGGCGACGAAGGCGCACGCGATGACTGATGCCTGGCCGGTCTGCCAAAGAGCGTGCTCGCCACACCCAGTCCCACCAGCGCTATCAGCGTCCATCCCGCGCCCCGCAGCCAGGAGCTCATTCCAGGTCTGAGATGTAGCATCCCACTCCCCTGACTTCGCTCTTGGCCACAGGCTTTCCCGCCAACGCCGCGCGGATCGCGTCCTCCAGTTCGTGGGTCGTCGGCGCAGGCCGGGCCCGGCTGAGATCGACATACCAGTCGTCGATGCGCCCGTCGTAAATCAGTTGGCGGTTGCGGTCAAAAACGGCGACTTCGGGCGTGATCTGCGCGTGCCCCAGCTTCACCAGCACGTGATCGGGATCGCGCAGCGCGGGCAAATGATATCCATACTCCTGCAGATATTTTCGAATCGCCTGCGGAGAATCCGTTTTGTCGGGATATACCAGCCAGAAACTGGCGCGATCGGCTGTACTGCTTGCTGATCTGCTGAATGGCAGGAGCGTAGCGGCTGGAAACCGGACAGTCCCGGCGCAGAAACACCAGCACTACAATCTTGCTGGAATCCGCAACCAGCGGATTTACGCTGTGCCCCTCCAAGATCGAGAGCGCTCTGTTGTGCCCGCGCCAGCGCCGGACAAAACACCAGCGCAGCCGCAATCCAGACCGGGAATCGGAGTCCGAGTCGAAACACAGAAACACCCACAGAACTATCTGGATTCTAAGAGTCTCCGAGGATGAGTGTCCATCCCGCGCCACTGCTGCTTCGCGACTCTTTGTCCCGCTACAATGGCCTGAGCATGTTTGTTCAAATATGATTGCCCATCTGCGTGGAAAGCTGCTGGCCAAGCATCCCAACCAGGCCATCGTCGAGACGGCCGGCGTCGGCTACGACGTCACCATCAGCGTGCCGACGTTCTCCGATCTCCCGGCGCTCGGCGCCGAGGTCGCGCTGCACATCCACACGCACGTGCGCGAAGACCTGATCGCGCTCTACGGATTCCTGCGTCCCTCGGAGAAACTGCTGTTCGAGAAGCTGATCACGGTCAGCGGCATCGGCCCCAAGCTGGCAATCACGATCCTGAGCGGCATGGCCGCCGACGAAATGGTGGGCGCGATTCGCGGCAACGATGTAGCGCGGCTCACCCGCATCCCCGGCATCGGCAAGAAAACCGCCGAGCGCATGGTGCTGGAACTGCGCGACAAGCTGCCGGAAGTGGGACCGGCCACGGCTCCCGCCATTCCTGCCATGAGCGCCACAGAAGAAGATGTGCTGTCGGCTTTGCTGAATCTTGGCTATCAGCGCGCCGCCGCCGAGAAGGCGCTGGCTGTTGTCGCGAAGAATGGCAAGGGCGGATCGTTCGACGCGATGTTCCGCGACGCGCTGGCCGCGCTGTCGAAGTAATATCGTCGAGGGGTGCCCCAGCCTTCTTTCGCGTTCCCGGCGAAAGAGGGCGGGGCCTTTGACATTTGACATGGCGCTGCACTGCCCGCTGACGAGAGTCAAATCCCACACCCTGTCGCACAAAACGCGACAGGGATGGGGCACCCAGTCTTACTTTCCGATGCAGAACGTGCTGAAAATCAAATCCAGAATGTCGTCAGTCGTGGTCGCGCCCGTGATCGCATCCAGCGGACGCAGCGCATTGTAAAGATCGAGCAGCAGCATCTCGTGCGGAACCTTCCCAGCCACCGCATTCTTCGCCGCATCGAGCGCAGCTAGCGAATCTTGAATCAATCCCTGATGGCGGACGTTGGTCAGAAATCCAGACTCCGCCTGCATTCCGCCTTCTCCGCCAATGTGCCGCAGAATTTCCGCGCGCAGTTCGGCGATGCCCTCTCCGGTAACAGCAGAAGTTTGAACTCTCTGGCCCCTCACCGCTGACCACTGACCACTCACGCCAAGATCACTCTTATTTCCCACCACAATCATCGGCCGATGCTCAGCCTGCCGCAGAAGCTCCGCGTCTTCCGCCGTCTCCCCCTGCGACGCGTCGAGCACGACCAGCACCAGGTCCGCGTCAGCCAGCGCTTCCATCGATTTGCGAATCCCGATCGACTCCGCTTCGTCGAGCGCGTCGCGAATGCCCGCGGTATCAACCAGCTTCACCGGAATGCCGCCGATCGCCACCGTCTCGCTGACCAGGTCGCGCGTCGTCCCCGGAGTCGCCGTGACGATCGCCCGCTCGCGCTCCACCAGCCGATTGAACAAGCTCGACTTGCCCACGTTCGGACGGCCCACAATCGCCAGCGTCAACCCTTCGTGCACGATCTTGCCGTAAGCGAAGGTCGCGCTGAGTTGTTCGAGCGGCGCGCGCACGGCCGCGATGTGATCGAGAATCGCGGCATCCGGCATCACCGACACATCGTCTTCCGCGAAATCAATGCCGGCTTCGAGCACCGCAATCAGTTCCACCAGCTTCTGCTTGATCGGCTGCAGCCGCCGCGAGAGCGCGCCTTCCAATTGCTGCGCCGCGACTTTCGCCTGATACAAAGTCTGCGAGTCGATCAGATCGCGCACCGCCTCGGCCTGCGTCAGGTCGATGCGCCCGTTCAGGAACGCGCGCATGGTGAATTCGCCCGGCTCGGCCAGCCGCGCCCCGGCCGCCACACAAAGCTCCACAATATGCCGCAGCACCACCGGCGACCCATGCGCCGAAATCTCGACAATGTCGTCGGTCGTATAAGAATGCGGCTTGGCAAAATAAGTGACGACGACTTCGTCGATGCGCGCCGAGTTGTCCTCAGTCGGATTTGGGTGCCCCATCCTAGCCGCGTTCTTTGCGGCTAGGGTGGAGATTTTGACTTCCTGGCTCGATGGCTGATCCGGCTCGATCAACTCCCCGAAAACGGCCCGTCCCGGCTCCAGCTCATGCCTCAGCCGCAGCATCGGCGCCGCGATCTCCAGCGCCCTCGCCCCCGCCAGCCGCACCACGCCGATCCCCCCGCGCCCGGCAGGCGTAGCGATCGCAACAATAGTGTCATCCAGATTCATACCGACGTTCACGCGCCGATTGTAACGGGTAAACTAGTCGTAGTCGTCAGTCGTTGGCGCAACCAAATCCGGGTGCCCCATTTCTCGCGTTTTTGCGAGAGCCTGCCTGAGCCTGTCGAAGGGTGGAGATTTTGACAACCCTGAGGAGCACTCAAATTGTCCGTAGCCGACGAACTCTTAAAAGCCAACGAAACCTTCGCGCGCAATTTCACGCTGGGAGATCTCGCCGTCCGCCCCAAGCGCCACGTCGCCGTCCTCGCCTGCATGGATTCCCGCATCCTGTTCGAGCACTGCCTCGGCCTGCATCCCGGCGACGCGCACATGATCCGCAACGCCGGCGGCATCGCCACCGACGACGCCCTGCGCTCCCTGATCGTCTCCCATCACCTGCTCGACACCCAGGAATTCATCATCATCAACCACACCGACTGCGGCCTGCTGAAAGTGCGCGAAGACGAACTGAAAGCCCGCCTGACCGAAAAGATGGGAGCCACCGCGGACGAACCGGCGCACTTCCATGCCTTCGATGACCTCGAAGCGAACGTCCGCCAGCAGATGCACGCGCGTGAAATCGCACCCGTGGATTCCGAAACACATTCCGGTGCGGGGATTTGTCTACGACGTGAAGACCGGAAAGCTGACGGAAGTTGAACGAAGTAATTAGCAGACGGTTCTTCGCAACATTACGATGGGGACCTAAGGCGGGCCATGAAGCATGCAGACCTTTTGGAAGGTGCTTTCGATCATATTACTCGCAACAGGCCTCATCTCAGGCTTGGTTGACATTTCCATGTATTGGTGGCCGGACATCCCATCCACACCGAAACCAGCTGAAGGCCGGATTTATCCGCTTAACAACCACGCTCATTACACTTACATGAATAGGTCGGAATATCTCCTAGATGAAACAGTACGTTGGACCTTTCCAATCTTGGGACTCATCCTCGCGGCAATCCAATACTTGGTTGACCCATTTGGAGAAATACGCAAGCGCCGCCTGTATGGTTCTCCTCCCCGTGGCTTTCGCTGAGTTCTACCGCGCCACCTTCTCAATCTCCGCCCGCAACTCGGCATACGGCAGCGCCCCCGGATGGTACCATCGCCACTTTCCCCGCCCGATCCAGCAGCACCAGCGTCGGCGTGGTCGACGCCCCATAAGTATCGAAGTTGTACTTGCTGATCGGCACCGGCATGTCGAGCAGCCCGGAATAAAAACGATGCCGCACCGCGTCGATATATTGCAGTTCGTCGCTCGCCGAAGCGTGCTCAATCTGCGCCGTGTAGCCATAAAGCCGCGTCGGCCCGATCACCTTCAATCCCTTGCCGGCAAACTCCGAACGCAGCTGCGTGATGATCGGCGCCTCCGCCTTGCAGTCGCCGCACCAGTGCGCCCAGAAAAACAGCAGCACCGGCGATCCCTTGAGCTGCGCCGGCAGCGGCAGCTTCGCTCCCAGAAACTGGTCCGCCTTCAGGGCCGGCGCCACCTTCCCCTGGAACGACAGCAGGTTCAGATTCTTCTGCAGCCGGTCGTGAATCGAAGTGTTCCCGTAAGTCCGCAGCGCAGACTGCAGCAGCGCGACCGCCTGCGTCCGCTGCCCGCGCGCCGCCAGCACCTGCGACTGAACTTCCAGCGCCGCGCCCAGCGCGATCGGCAGATGCGGCTCGGCGTCGAGCGGACGCTTCTTCAATAGCTCCAGCGCCTGAGCGTCTGCGTCTGCTTCGCATAAGCCGCCGCCTGGTCGTACTGGCCCTGCGTCGAGCGCAGCCCGCCCCATCCACGAATACGCCTCGAGATATTCGGCGTGACTCCCTGCTGGCTGCGATACGAATTCAGCGCCGCCTCCGCGGCCGAAAAATTGTTCTGCGTCAGGGCGATGCGCACATCGTCGACAATCCCCGCCCACGCCGAAGCCGTGAGCAAAACCGAAACCAGCAGAATCCGCAAAGCGCATGTCTCGAAACCCATGTCTAGATGATGAATCGTTTCCGAAAAGGTCGCAAGTCGTGAGCATTTGTCTACAGGACGACACGACCATAACATCTGCCCCATCAGTTGTTTAGCCGTCGCTTACAGCAAATTATGTAGCTATTTCAGGGCACTTTCTTTACAATTTAGCTGCGTTTGACTTTAGAGTTCCTTCGCAGTACAAGCATCTCCGCTCAACCCAGCGCGTGACCTGCCTGCAAGAAGACCCTGAAAGTTTCAGCGCTACATCAACAAAAAAGGAACAAGCAACATCATGGAAACAGGAACAGTGAAGTGGTTTAACGACGCCAAGGGCTATGGTTTTATCAGCCGCCAGAACGGCGAGGATGTCTTCGTGCATTTCTCCGCCATTCAGGCCAGCGGTTTCCGCAGCCTGCAGGAAGGTCAGCAAGTACAGTTTGACGTGGTCAAAGGCCCCAAGGGCTGGCAAGCTGAGAACGTCAAGGGCGTCTAACACCGCTTCGCGAGCCACAATTCGACAATGAGGGCGGCCAGCAATGGCCGCCCTTAGTTTTTCTGGAAACAGAGAGACTAAAAATGTGGGGACAGCCGCCTCGGTTGTCCGTCGAGCGCAACTCGACGGGGATTGACTTTAATAGTACGTTGCGTTATAGTACGTCACGTACTATAAGAATGAGTCAGTGAGCCCCTGCCGACGACTCTGGTGTCCCTAGATGAGCTCAACCAAGATCCCTTCGCTCGGTTATGCGCTGCTCGGGCTTCTGCAGAAGCCGTCGTCGGGATACGACCTGCGCAAGGTCTTCTCGTCAACCTCGATGAAGACTTATAGCGACAGTCCTGGCGCGATCTATCCTGCTTTGGCGCGACTGGAAAAATTGGGGCTGATTCGCGGCACGATCGAAGAAGGCTCTGGCCTGCGTCGCCGGCAAGTCTTCCGCCTGACTCCGAAAGGTCTTTCGGAACTTAAGCAATGGATCATACGCCCGGTCGCTCGCGAGGACCTTGTCCGGGGCCAGCAGGAAATTATGCTGCGCTTCGCTTTCAGTGAAACGGTTCTTGGCCCGGAGGCCTCCATCAATTTGCTTCAATCGTTGGAGATGGCGCTCAGGTCCTACATCGACGCTTTGCGCGAGGAATTCGAAATGATCAAGTCCGTGGTACCAGTCTCGGGAAGATTGGCTTTCGAGTGCGGTATCCGTGGAACCGAATGCTTTCTGGAGTGGACTCACTACGCTCTTGCAACGTACGAAAAAGAAGGAACGAAATAAGGAGGCACATTATGAAGTCACGCGTTGTTCTTTACTGCGCTCTCGGCGGGTTGCCGATGCTCATCGCCGCCATGGGCGCCGGCCATTTCGCCTGGTGCTGGATTTCGGGCGTTGTTCTGGCGGCGTCCTTCGTGCCCGTAGCACTGTCTGGCCCACGGAGTGCCCTGGGACAGTTCGGTGTAATCGCACCCGCGCTCGCGATTATTACCGTGCTCTGCACCTGGTCCGAGGCCCTGATTTTCGCGGCGGGATTCAAGGAGCAGGCAGCTCGCAATTTGATTGGAGCCCTGGTGATGTATTTCATCGTGGCTGCTGTGCTCGCCGTGTTGGCGTGGGCTCTGAAGCTGCCCAAAGCCACGGGCAGCCCGGTGGAGCATCGCTCAGTAGGCGGCACAATCGCGCTTGTTGCAGTATGCGGAATCGCTTACGTGGTGTACTACCTCATCTTCGGGTCGATCACCTACCAATATTTCACTAAGGGGTACTATCCCGAAGCCGCGCATACCGCTCAGGCAATGGGCATCTGGTTCTGGGTGATCCAGTTCGGCCGCGGGGTCTTGATGACCTTGGCGGTAATTCCCGCGATCTACACCTTGCGTATGAGCCGTTGGCAGACCGCAATTGCGATTGGTCTCATCATCTGGGTCGCGGGTGGACTAGCCCCGCTGTTGATACCCAACGCGATGATGGGAACAACTCAGCGGATCATCCACGTATTTGAGATCCTCACGCAGAATGCGCCTCTCGGCATTACTGCCGGATTGCTGCTCCGCCCCAAACCGACTGCAAGATCCGCATCTGCACCGCAATCGAATGAGGCGTTAGGACACGCCAGTTAAGGCCCGGTTTTCTTGCGAACGTAATAGGGGCCGCGTAATCGAGAATGCCGAGGCGCAGATCTACAGCATCCGCGAATCGGCGCGGAAAAATGTACTATGAAGCGGCGCTACTGCTGCATGTCGCGCATCAGCACCACATCGGAGTCGGTGTGCCCGCGTACTATCGCAAGTTTGCTCCCATCCGGGGACCAGTGATAGTCCCAGATGTGTTCGGCCTTAAACGCCGTCAGTGGCTTGCCTGCGGAACCGTCAAGCGGCTGTTGCCACAAGTTGTCGACATTATTCTCGCGAATGGGATACACCACCGACTTGCCATCGCGGGCGAAACGAACCATCCCTCTTCGTGGACGCTGGAACTCAATCTGCTTCTGCACCTGACCCGTATCCGTCGCAACCAGCGTCAGCTTCTCCTCGTGCCCGGCCGCGTGATCGATGGTGGCGAATGCCAGCGTGCGGCCGTCCGGGGAAATGTCGAAGAATCCTGCATTGATGGCGAGATCTGATACTTTTCTTGATGCGCCTCCGTCAATCGGCACTTGCATCACGATCCCGCTTCCGTCCATGTAATAGACCGAGCGCGAATCCGGAGCGCACACTGGAAAATTCTCCAACTTACCCTGCGTGAGTTGCCTCAGATTCCCGCCCGAAGCGTCCGCGCGCCAGACGTTCTCGCTGCCCTTGCCCCCACGCAGGCCGAGAAGAAAGACAAGGTAGCGGCCATCGGCGCACTCCCAGGGATCACCCACTGCCGAACCCTCCTCCGTGGCGAAAGAGCCTTTCGCACCCGAATCCGGATTCACCCAGTTCAATTTGTTGTCCTTGTCGTCGATCAGGCGTCCGTCGTGCATCCAGTAAATGTTGGTAAACGCAGCCGCTGGCGTGACCGGTCGCGCATCTGCGCCGCCAGATGCCACCGACATCACGTAGAGGTTATACCTTTCTTCGCTGAGCACAGTCGCCAACAGTTGACCGCTTGCGGCCACGCTGAGATCAGAATAGTTGTTCGTGTCCCGGGTGACGGGATCCACTTTCCCTTCTGGATAGACCACAAACTCGATCTGCTGCCGGGTGAAATTCGAGGAACGTGTACGCTCCAATGCCAGCAAACCGCTGGCGTCCGGAAGCCATGTCGGCGAGGCAAGACCGGAATCCGAACTGAGAACCAGACGCTGTTGGCCGTTGCGAGCGTCCACCGCCATGAGGCCGCTCAGCGCATCACCGGGTTGATTCACCACACACAGAATCGTCTTGCCATCCGGCGACCAGGCCGGATTGAAGAGCCCCTGATTATTCGCACCGCCCGTAAGCACCGCTTCTTCGCCGCTGCCGAGCGACTTCACTATCAGCCGGTACTTCCCCGGTTCGGGATTGTCGTAGCGCATGAACGCAATCCTCTGGCCGTCGGGTGAGAACGTGATGTTGGAGTCCACATCTTCGGCCAGGCGCTCGGGCGTGCCGCCCAGAAGTGGCGCGCGGTACAAATATTTCAATTCCACGTTTCCGGGATCACTGCGCACGAAGTAAAGATAGTTTCCGTCGGGAGAAAAGCGCAGCCCGTTGTAGGAAACATCCGCCGGCTGGCTGCACCTGTGTGTTGCTGTTAGTAGGAACGTTGCGCAGCCATAAGCTGACCTGGCCGTTGTTCTCCCCCATCAGGCTGAGAATGTACTTCCCATCGGGTGACATCGCCACCAACGCCGCCTTGCCTTCCTCGGTCAACTTGGTCACCGAGAAATTGCGAAAGGGCCGCGCTGGGTGCCGCGTGACGAGCGAATAAATTCCATACCCTGCGGCGACGAGAACAACAATTCCAAGGAGCGCGCTGAGTCCAGTGCCCAGCTTGTGCCGGCCCGCTGCCGAAACCACTGCGGAACTCGAGGGCGGCCGGGTAACTGTGACCGCCGAGGCGTCGCTGGGGCCTGGGGCTGAAGGCGTGGCTGCAACTGCAACCGACGCTGACCCCGACGGCGCGGTTGTCTTTCTCCCCGATTCCACATCGCGCTTCAGCCGCTTCAAATCGCCACGCAGATCCGCCGCCGACTGGTAGCGCAGGTCACGATCCTTCTCCAGCAATTTCTCAATGATCTCGTGCAGTTTGGGCGGCAACGCCCCATTCAACTGCAGCGGAGAAACCGGATCCAGTTCCAGAATCGCGTGGAACACCACTGCTGACGTTGCCCCGGGAAAGGGAAGCTTCCCCGTCGCCATCTGGTACACCACCGTGCCCAGCGAAAACAAATCCGTGCGTGTGTCGAGTTCTTCGCCGCGCGCCTGCTCCGGAGACATATACGAGATCGTGCCCACAGTCGCGCCCGGACTCGTCAAATGCGGGCTGGGAGAATCCTGCGTGGCGCCGATCGTACTCATCTCCAGATCGGGACGAGTGAGTTTCGCCAGACCGAAATCCAGCACCTTCACCTGACCGCGCGGCGTCAGGAAAATATTGGCGGGCTTGATGTCGCGATGGATGATGCCTTTGGCATGCGCGGCGTCGAGCGCGTCGGCCAACTGAATGGCAATGTCAAGCAGGGGGCCGACGGCCATCGGACCAGACATCACTTTGTAGTCGAGGTTCTGCCCTTCTAGCAGTTCCATCGCAATAAACGATTGCGCCTCCGCGCCCTCACCCGCTTTTTCGACCGCATAGATCGTGCAGATGTTGGGATGATTCAGCGCCGACGCCGTGCGCGCCTCCAGCAGAAACCGGTCGAGCGCATTCTGGTCGCGCGACAGTTGCGGAGGCAGAAACTTCAACGCAACTTTGCGTCCAAGGTTGAGATCTTCCGCCTCGTAGACCACACCCATCCCGCCGCTGCCCACTTGGCCGGTGATGCGGTAGTGCGAGATGGTCTGGTTGATCATTTTCTGATGATAACGCGCGAGGGAATTGGTGCTTTATCTTAGGTGGGATAGCAGAAAGCCGTCAACGCAGCGGCAGCACGGTGCACTTCAACGATCCAGGATGTCTTTAAACGCATTCAGTGCGACCTTCTTCGGTTGAGAGGGCAGAATGACATCGGCGCTGCGCGTGGAGTTTCCGACGACTCCGACCTGACCGAAGCGGACCCAACCTTTTCCGAAGTCAGCGAATACCGGAACCAGCATGGCAAAGTGATCGTCGACTTCACTCTGAGTAATGGTCATGTGCAGTTTCACTTTGCCAGCGTCCTGGGGGATCGTCTGATATTCGAAGTGGTATCGCGGAACCTCAGTACCGTAAACCCACTCGTCAAAGAACCAATCGAGGCGGCCATTCTTCTCTAGATCCATGAGTTTGGTCATATGTTTTTCTGCAACCGCCTTGAACGATTCGGTACTAGCAGGCTTATCGCGGTGACTCTGCACGAAATCGTGCATCATGGCAATGAATGCCTTGTCCTGATCGTCGGGACTGTACATCAGCGAGCGCAACATTTGTAGGACATAGGCACCCTTGGGATAGGTCACATTCTGATAAGCATTTTCGCTGCGCGGAGAGGCCAGACGCAGTCCCATCCACAGCGGACCCGCATCGTTGGGAGCGACTCCGAAATTGTTCTTCTCCAGAATGCGCTTGCGCAGTCGCTCCCAGAAATCGATGTAATCCTTCATCCAGTTCGGGCCTACCGCCTGCTGCAAGAACAGTCCCGCCGAGAACTCTGCAAAACCCTCCGACAACCACTGGTCATGGTACGAGGCCCAACCGACGGTATGGCCCCACCACTGGTGGGAAACTTCGTGCGGCGTTACTTCCTGCACAAAGCCCGTGAACTTGCTGTCAATCGTTCCAAAGAGCATCCATCGCTGCGTCGAATCGGTGTAGGCCGAAATTGGCAGATAAATCAGGTTCGGCCAGGACTGGCCGAAATTGAAATTTGGCTGCTCCGTGATGTGGACTTCCTCATACGGACTCCTGCCGAAATACAAGGTGCATAACTGCAACTCGGCGCGGGTTTGTTCAAGCGCATATTTCGTCATACCCCGCGGCGCCATGGACTGCAGCGCACGATACCCGCGCAGGTTGTCGGGTAACTCGCTCAGGTAGTAGCCCGAGATCTTATAACCCGTGATGTCATCGGGGAGATCCAGTCGCTGGTAGTCGCCATAGTTGAATCCGGCCACGGCCACGGGGATTGGAGTGATCCAGTGGCTCACCGCCAGATCCTGCTCGATCGACTCTTCCTTCAGCGCTCCCACGCTGATGACCTTGTACTTCTTCGGCACCTTGAACGTCAGGTCGTAGAAAGCATGTTCGCCGAATCCATTCAGATTTGGATACCAGGATGTGCGGGCTCCGACGTAGAAGTTTCCTTCTCCGGCCTCCTCCAGCACTTTGTCGCCGGCATATTCCACGTTGAGGGATAGCTCCTTGCCGAGCGGCGGCGCCGCAGGAAGGATCGCGTAAAACGAGCCATCCTCTTTTCGGCTCTCCTGAATGAAGTACATATCCTGGCCCTGTTCGTCGGTGACTCGCGTGACCCGTAGATTCGGCAGCAAACCAAACTTCAAGACTCTCTCGCCAGCAACGAGGGGTTCGAAGCTAACCGTCGCCGTACTGAACAAATGGCCGTTCTTCGCGATCACGGTCTCGATTTTGTAACGGTGGGTCGCGAACAGACGGCGGTCTTCAGAGGATCTCGCCGTGTGGCTGGAATACTCCGTCTTTAGATGCGCCAGGTACCAGACACCATCGTCCATTCCTTCGGGATCGTAGTTGATGAGCGCCACTTCCTCCGGCGAATCGAGTTGAGGCAACGCGCCCACGCGATTCCTCACGAAAAAACGGAGATCCTTGTGCTTTTTCCCACGGAGATAAGCATTGAAGAATTCCGGATGCGCCGGATTGTAAATCGCCGCAAGAATGTCGGCATCCACGTTGTCCATGGTTTCACCCTGCAATAGGTACTGAGTGAAACCGAGAGGTTGTTCGCGGCGCTGCCGCATCCTCTCCCTCCAGTTGTGGAGGACTTCCGCTGCTTCAGATGAGGGCTCGATCCGCTCGCCCAATCCCTGCATAAACTTCAGGCGCTCTTCGCCGGTAAACCGGAAAACAGCCGTGGTGAAATCCTCGTTGAACTCATCTGCTCCCGTTCGCCGATTCAGTTCCCGCGACTCCAAGGGAATCACCGGTTTCAAACCGAAATGGCCCTCCCCGATGAAGATGGCCCCTGTCACGATGCCATTCACCGGATGGAGGAACGTCAACGTACCCTTCTGAAATTGGAAAGTACCAACGTCGATCCTCAGTGTGAAATTGTCAAAGTGAAACGTGTCGCCCAGAGCCACACTGCGGAGTTGCCGGTAGAGAGGATCAGAATTGTCGAACGCCAGCGCCTTTGCGGCGACCGAGATATTGACTTGTTGCTTGGCGATGGTCAGCGTTAGCTCCAGTTGGGCGGATCCCCGCAAATCCACTGCCTTCACCAGAGGTTCGAATCCCTCCCGGACAACCCGTACCGTGTAGGATCCGGGCTTCAGATCGAGAGAGGTGAATTTGCCAGTCGCGTCAGACGAAAGGATAATGGGCTGCGTCATTTCTGCCGCACTGATCTCGATTCGCGCCCCTTCCACCACGGCGCCCGAGGAATCCTTTATCGTCCCTGAAATCGTCTGCGAACGCAGCCACGCCGGCGATGCCAGGAAGATAAAGAGCAAAGCCACCTTTAACGGGAACCAGAACCGCCACTCGCACGCATTGGCATGGGCTAGCATTAATGGGGCAAATATCGCACACCGCAACGCAGAACGCTCACTTCACCGAAGGCAGCGGCTGATTCTGTTCTTTCTCCAGCCGTTCCACCATCTCTTTCGGTAGTCCGTGCAGCAATTCGAGAAACGCGGCATTCGTCCAGCCGAAGCCGACTACATTCATTTCATAGCCCAAGTTCCACGTGTGCTTCTGAAGAGCGCGTGACTACGTTGTATTTTTCCCTGATCGTGCCATCGCGTCGGAAATTCTCCGCGACCGTCGACAGGAATTCATACGATACGCGATCGGCGTCGGCGTTATAGCCATATCGCCGCAGACCATCGATCGCCACCATCTCGATGTTTCCCCAGCCGTAGGGCAAGTCCCACTGCGCGCCCGTCTCTTCGGTGCTCATCGGAATCCGCCGGGGCGCTCAAAAGCTTTCAGATTGCCGACCACGGCCTTCGCCTGCTCCGGCGTCGCCAGCCCCGCCCACAGCGGATAGAACGTGGAGGCATATTGATAGTTCGACATGCGCTTGGTCTCGAAATTGAAATCGAAGAACTGGCCCTGCTCGTCGTTCCACAGATAGTGCGTGATCAGCTTCTTGCGCTCCTCCGCTCGCTGGTTCCATTTCTTCGCATCATCCGCGTGGCCGAGCCAGAGGCTGATCTGCTCCAAATCTTTTTCTGTTTTGTAGAGCAGGCTGTTCAGGCATACGGGCGCGTAGTGATGCGTGGCCGCGCCGAAGGGACCGAAGCGAAAGCTGACGTCGAAGCCCGACTCCCGCATAGACCGGTCGCCCTTGTAATAATCCGCGCTCAGCTTGAACTGCTTCGCCTTCTCGCACTCCGCCGGCGCCATGGTCAGTGGCACGTCGCACACCTGGAGCGCATACGCGGATCCCGCGACCGGATGTGATGCGCTGTCCGTCTGGTCTCGACGACATAGTCGTCGGCCTCGGCCGGATGCAAAAAGAAATATTGCGCGACCTTGCGGTAGAAGCCGCTTTCGTCCTGCACGGCCTCGGCGGGCGGGCCTTCGCCGAAATCGTAATATCGCGACAGCCCGGTCTGCCCCGCCAGATGCGGATCGCGCGTCCACATCTCGTAGTCTTTATTCAGATCGGCGTATGCCCGCTCCAACCAGTCTTTGTCGGAATGTCCATCTTTCTCAGTAGGCCCGGTAGACATCGACGAACATCGAACTCAGAAACGGCGGCTGCGACCGCGTCAGATAGTAAGTGCGATTGGCATTGAGCATCGCGCCATAGTGCTCGATCTCAAAAAAGAAGTTGTCGACCATCGCCGCGCGCCAGGTCGACTCGCCCGGCGCGCAGCAGGCCGCGAATGATGAAGTAGCTGTCCCAGCCATACATTTCGTTGAAGCGGCCGCCCGGGACAACGTATTTGTCCGGAAGATAAAGCAGTCCGTGAGGCTGAATCTTTGCTGTATCGATCTCGCCCAGCCGATGGATCTCGATCGGAAGATGTTCGACGCGCACGTTGCAATCCGCCGCCAGTTTCTGCACCGCCGCGGGCTCGGCGAAGTCCGTCGGCAAATACAGCACGGGCGCCACTTTGATCTTCGGATCGACGACGCTCGCGCAGTCGGTCATGGAGCGGGTCAGCGTGTCCCAGGCCGAAGAGATGTAGTTCAGAATCGGCTTCAGTCCCTGATCTGCGGGCGCGGCCGCTGGGGTTGCGGCAGGCTGAGCAACGACCACTGCGGACATTACAGTGGCTAGAAGAAACGAGCAAAATACGAAGGCAAGAATGCGTCGACGTTTCTGACTGCGATGAATGCTCATGATTTTGAAAACTCCGCCATCATAACTGCGGGGGAAGGCAGCTACCAGCGTTATTTGGGCTGGGCCAGGCCGCAATCGCTTGCGTGTATGGTTTACTCTATGTACTTTGCCGTTTGGTCATTGAGGGGGCTCAAGTGAACCGACTGCACGTTGCCTTTCGTCTTTGCGCATTTCTCGCCGCTGTTCTATTCACGATTCCGGGCCGGACGCAGGTTCCCGAAAACACTTACCAGGAATTGCACTGGCGGATGATCGGGCCATTTCGCGGCGGCCGCACGCGCGCAGCCGCCGGCGTTCCCAGCCAGCCGAATGTGTTCTATGTCGGGCAGGTGAATGGCGGCGTTTGGAAGATCAGACGACTACGGCCGCACCTGGAACCCCATCTTCGATCACGAGCCGACACAGTCGATCGGCGCCATCGCCGTTGCGCCTTCCGATCCCAACATCATTTATGTGGGCAGCGGCGAGGGACTGCATCGGCCCGATCTCTCGGTCGGCAACGGCATTTATAAATCCACCGACGCGGGCAAGACCTGGACTCATCTCGGCCTCGTCGATGGGCAGCAGATTCCCGCGCTGGCGGTCGATCCGCGCGATCCGAACCGAGTGTTCGCCGCCGTGCTCGGCCATCCTTACGGGCCGAGCGAAGAGCGCGGAATTTATCGCTCGACCGATGGCGGGCAGACCTGGCAGAGAGTGATTTCCAAGGACGAAAACACCGGCGGCTCCGATGTGGAGATCGATCCCGTCGAATCCTGACGTGGTGTACGCCTCGATGTGGGAAGCTCGCGAAGGCCCGTGGGAGGACGGCAACGAATTCAACGGCACCGGCGGCGGACTGTTCAAGTCGACCGACGGCGGCAGCACCTGGCATCCGCTGACCAACGGCCTGCCGAAAGATCTCTCGCAAATCTATGTTGCGATCGCGCCCAGCGATCCGCGGCGTCTCTACGCGACTCTCGCCGCAGCCTCGGGAAAACTCAGCGTCTACCGCTCCGATGATGCGGGCGAGACCTGGGCGCAGATCACCGACGATCCGCGGCCGGCCGGACGCATCGGCGGCGGCGATCTTCGATCCCGAAGGTTGATCCGAAAAATCCTGACCTGCTTTATGTGGTCAGCACGGTGACCATGCGATCGAGCGACGGCGGCAAAACCTGGTCCGGATTTCGCGGCGCGCCGGGCGGCGACGACTACCAGAATCTCTGGATCAATCCCAACAACGGCAACATTATTCTGATCGTCAGCGATCAGGGCGCGATCGTCACCGTGAATGGCGGCGCGAGTTGGAGTTCCTGGTACAACCAGCCGACGGCGCAGCTTTACCACGCGATCGCCGACAATCACGTTTCCCTATCGCGTTTGCGCGGGACAGCAGGAGAGCGGTTCGGTCTGCATCTCCAGCCGCGGCAACGATGGCGCGATCACTTTCCGCGAGTGGCATCCCGTGGGCGTGATCGAGTATGGATATGTGGCGCCCGATCCGCTCGACCCCGACGTTGTTTATGGCGGCGGCAGAACTGAAGTTTCGAAATTTCATTGGTCGACCGGCCAGGTGCAGAACGTCACGCCGATTCCGCTGCGCAATCCGAAATACCGCACGAACCGCACCGAACCGCTGATGTTTTCTCCGGTCGATCCGCACATTCTTTATTTCGCGACCAATGTGCTGTTCAAGACCACCGACGGCGGAAATTCCTGGCAGACCATCAGCCCTGACCTGACGCGCGAGAATCCGGGCGTGCCCGCGAGCGTGGGCACACTCGTTCCCAAGGGCGCCGAGAAACAGCGCGGGGTGATCTACGCGCTCGCGCCGTCGTTCAAGACCGTGAACACTCTGTGGGCCGGCACCGACGACGGGCAGATTTGGATCACGCGCGACGGCGGAAAGAATTGGGCCAACATCACGCCCAAGGAACTTACCGCGTGGAGCAAGGTCACGCAGATTTCGGCGTCGCACTTCGACGAGCAGACGGCGTACGCCTCGGTGAGCCGCTTCCGCATCAACGACATGCATCCCTACATCTATCGCACGCACGATGGCGGCAAGAGCTGGAAGCTGATCACCGCCGGCCTGCCTGAGTTCGGCCCCGTCGATACGGTGCGCGAAGATCCGGTGCGCAAGGGCTTGCTATTTGCCGGCACGGAAAATGCGGTCTGGGTTTCGTTCGATGACGGCGACCACTGGCAGTCGCTGCAATTGAATCTGCCGCACACTTCCATGCGCGATCTGTGGATTCACGACGACGATCTGATCGTGGCAACGCATGGGCGCTCGTTCTGGATTCTCGACGACATCGCGCCGCTGCGCGAAGCCTCGGCGGCGATTGCGAACTCGGTGCATCTGTTCGCTCCCGCGCCGGCTTACCGCGTGCAGCGCGACACCTATACCGACACGCCGCTTCCGCCGGACGAACCGGCGGCGGCCAATCCGCCGGATGGCGCGATTCTTGATTACTATCTGCCCGCGGCAGCGACGCAACGTCGACGCTGGAAATTCTGGACGCGCAGGGCCATGCTCGTGCGGCGCTTCTCCAGCACCGACAAACCCGATATCACCGAGGAAGAATTGCAGAAGCAGTTGATCCCGCTGTACTGGGTGCGCAAGCCCCGGCAACTTTCGACCGACGCCGGAATGCACCGCTGGGTCTGGGATCTGCACTATCCTGCGCCGGCGGCAACGCGCCACGACTATCCGATCGCGGCGATTCCGCACGACACGCCGCGTTTGCCGCTGGGGCCGACGGCGCTGCCCGGGAACTACACGGTGCGGCTGACCGTCGACGGAAAGACTTCCAGCGCGCCGCTGACCATGAAGATGGACCCGCGGGTTAAGACTTCCACGGCCGGTCTTGAGAAAAAATTCCAGGCGGAGACGCAGTCTGGCGTCCGTCATGACCGATCGACGCAGGCGCTTCTGCAGGGTGGCTCGATTCGCGCACAACTCGAGAAGCTGAGTGCGCAGCCGAACTCGCCCGACCGAAAGATGCGATCGACGCGTTCGAGAAGAAACTCACCGCGCTGCTCGGCGCTGCCGGCGGCTTCTTTGCTCCGCCGTCCCCGGAAGTCACGCTCAGCCGCGTCAACGGACAAGCCGGCACGCTCTACCAGCAAATCTGGCAGGCCGATGCCGAACCAACTTCCGCTCAAACTGGAGGCTTTGGCGGCGACGGAACATGACAGCGCCGATGTCCTGAAACGCTGGAGCGAATTCAAGAATACGGACTTGCCCGCGCTCAATCGCCTGCTGCGCGAATCCAAAGTTCCCGAGGTCCAGTTGGAGGCGGACCTTCATCAGGAAGAACCTCAGGTGGACGAAGAATAGGCCTGACACCTTGCAGGACCGGCGTGAGTCTTTCGGCGTTGAGCATTCCGTGGGCCTCCTGAGGCGACAGGAACGGAAGTCTGTCCGCAGAGATAAATCCCGTGCGGGAGGCCCTAGAGCCGTTCGACGGCTTTCTGCAACTCTGCCGCGATCTCCTGGCGGATCTGTCCCCGGCATAAACTTCATCGGCTCGCCGATGCGCACGCTGATCTTCCACGGGGCCGCAAATCTCCTGCCCGCATGCTTCACTTCAAACAGTCCATCGATCCGCATGGGCAAAACCGGAATGCCGAGATTCCCCGCCAGCAGCCCGATCCCGGCGCGAAACGGATTCATCTTTCCATCCGTCGTGTGCCGGCCCTTCGGGAAAGACCAGCACGCTGTAGCCGCGATCCACGGCCTCGCCCGGCGTAGGCGAAGCTCCGGCGGAATCCGGCTTCGCGCGGCAGCGGAAATAAATTCAGCAGCGAGACGCCCAAGATCCACTGCACGCGGTCGTACATCCGCGCAAAGAATCCACGCTCTGCCGGGCAGGCGATTCGCAAGCGCTTCCAGCGCCTCCCCTCCAGTAGCCGTGGCCAGCCGATGGCGGAAGCGCGCCGGCAATGCGGTCAAAATAAATCCGGCATCCACGTCGCCCACGTGATTCGAGACCACCAGCAGCGGCCCGTTCACGCCGCGCAGGTGTTCGCGCCCTTCGATGCGCGGCCAGCCCAAGCAACATAATCGCCGGACGCATCAGCAGATAATGCGCCGCAATCCGCAGCCAGGTCACCGGCCAGCGCAACGTCCAGCTCGGATAGTGATATCGCCGCGCCCGGCGCCGCTTCTCCGCGCAGCATGCGTTCCAGATCGCCGACGGTGCGCACCGCGCTGAAGCGAGTCTCGCTCAGGTCGACCTGATAGCGGTCCTCCAGCGGCTCAACAGTTCCACGCGATCCAGCGAACTCAGCCCAAGTCGGAATCGAGACTCGCGTCGTCGCGTAATGCGCCCACTGGGCGTCCCGTAACCCGCGCAATCAATTCCGCCAGCGGACTGTTCGCGCCGCCGGGCTGCGCGCGTGCTTGTCGAGCAACTGCGCCTGCGCCACTTCGCGGATCACGATTTCGCCGCGGCTTCTGCGTGTTGGTCCGCGGAAAATCTTCCTCCGGCCACTCAATCCACATCCGCATTCGCTGATATTCGGCCAGCGATTGATTCGCGCGCTGCACCACTTCAGCGCTCGCGGCTTCGCTTCGCCGCGCAGAATCACGACCGCGCACGGCTCCGCATTCCCGCCGCGCTCCATCCCGACCACTACGCAATCTTTCACTTCCGGCTGCCGGCGCAGCGCCGCTTCCAGATCCTCGGGATACACATTCGTCCCGCCCGGCGTGACGATCACTTCTTTCTTGCGGCCCTTGAAATAAAGATTGCCGGCCTCATCGAGCGCGCCGATGTCGCCGGTGCGATACCAGCCCTCGCCGTCCGAAGTTTATGTGCGACTGTTCGTCTGCTCGCCGCCCGCGTCCCAATATCCGGAAGACACGCCTCCGCCGCGCACGAGAATCTCGCCGTCTTCCGCCAGTTTCACTTCGCGGCCGGGCAGCACTTTGCCAATCGATCCCTTGCCCAGGCGGAAAGGATGATTCACGCTGATCAGCGATGTCGTTTCGGTCAGCCCATATCCCTGGATCGCGGCGTAGCCCAGGCGTCCCCAGAACTCCTCGGTCTCGCTGTCGAGCGCCGCGCCGCCGGAAATAAACGCCCAGAACTTCCAGCCGAAACTGGCGGCGAATGGCGCGAAACGTCCACCAGCGCCGCAGGAAATGCTTGCTTCTCGGATAGTCTGAAAGCGCCGCCGGAACATCGTCCAGCTCTCGCCGCGATCTTCCAAGATCGCGCTCGATTTTCTGCTTCAGCGACTGCAGCACCCGCGGCACGCTCACCAGCACCGACACGCGCTCGCGCCGGATCGTGCTGATCACCTCCGAGGGCTTCAGCTCGTCCTGAAAAATTACGGTTGCCGCCCAGCAGCGGCGGCAGGAACATTCCCAGAAATTGCCCGAACACGTGGCTAAGCGGCAGCAGATTCAAGAACCGCAGCGGATGCACGAAGCGCTCATATTTCAGGTAACCGCGCATCTCGCGCTCCAGCGGAGCGATGTTCGCCAGAACGTTCCCGTGGGTGATGACCACGCCCTTGGGCTCCGCCGTTGTGCCCGAAGTGAAAACAATTTGCAGCATGTCATCGCGGCCCAGCGCGACCTTGGGCGGTGTGGCGTTCGGTCGCCGACGCAGTGACCTGCGGCAGATCTTCCAGGTCCAACGTCGCGATCGAATGTCCCGCTGGCCGCGCACTCACGCACATGCCGCCGCGACCCGACCAGCAACTTCGCCTCCGACCTGCTGGAAGACCCGCATGGCAAAATCAGCTGCGGATCCGTCGTCCATGGGCACCACGATCACGCCGCGCGAGCGCGCACCCGAAGAAAACCGCAACCCATTCCGCGCAGTTCTCGCCCCACAGCATGACCCGGTCGCCTTTCGCGATCCCTCGCGCCTCCAGCTTGCAGGCAAAGCCGAACGCCATCTCCAGAACCTCGCCGTAGGTAAACGATTCCGTCCGGTATCCGCGCCGCTGCCGGTAAGCGCGCTCGTGCCGGTGCGCTGAAAATGCTTCGAGAAAAATTCTGCGATCGATTCGGCCATGGCTGGCAAACGAGTGACGTTCGAGTCTGTACTCTCTTCCATCTCAAGTCTAGTGGAACCGTTCGAGGGCCGAACGGAGCATAGTACAGTTTTCAAACTGCCCCACCCTGCGCACCGGGGATGGGTCACACAAGGAACTTGCCCTATCCGTCCGATTGTGCGAAATAGAAGCATGCACTTCCACCGAATCGGCGTTCTGCTACTGTGCCTACTGGCGGCAGCCATCAGCTCGCCAGCCCAGGAGAAGTCCGACGCTGCGACCATTCGCGCCCTGGAAATGAAATGGACCGAATCCTACAAGCAGCACAACATCGACATTCTGTCGTCCCTGCTCGCCGAAGATTTCGCCATCACCATCGAAGACGGCAGCGTCTACAGCAAGGCGGGCTACATCAGCCACAGTGCCGATCCCTGCAACCAATGTGCAGGTAGCCGAACTGTCCGACCTCAAGGTGCGCATGCACGGCGACACCGCCATCGTCACCGGGGCGTATCACGAGAAAGGTGAATCCAACGGCAAGCCCTACGAATATCACGACCGGCTGACCGATGTCTGGATGAAAGTC
>CAWCJM010000010.1:0-16139 GCA_963795875.1 uncultured Acidobacteriaceae bacterium | reverse complement strand
AATCGGGTAAAGGAAGGGTTGCCGACAACGCGGGAATTACCCCGTCACCTCAATGGTTGCGCTCACAACGAAGTGTCCCAGCTCGACTCGCTCTGGCTAGAGCCGCCATTCGTGGATCCCGTTGACTGGCGGTCGCCGCGTCTCTAAGATGAAGCGACCCGAAAGCCAGGCGTCTCCCTGGATGATTGGCCAAACCATTTCGCACTACCGCATACTGCAGAAGCTGGGCGGCGGCGGGATGGGTGTGGTTTACGAGGCGGAAGACATTACCCTGGGCCGGCGCGTGGCCTTGAAGTTTCTCCCTCCCGAAATGAGTTCCGACGCGGCAGCGCTCGAACGCTTCCAGCGGGAGGCGCGCGCGGCTTCGGCGCTGAATCATCCCAACATTTGCACCATCCACGAAATCGGGCAGCAGGATGGCCAGTATTTCATTGTGATGGAGCGGCTGGAAGGCAAGACGCTGCGCGACCGGATCATGGGCCGCCCCTTGCCGACGGAGGAATTGGTGACGCTCGCAGTAGGGATCGCAGAAGGTTTGGACGCTGCGCATCGCAAGGGGATTATTCATCGCGACATCAAGCCCGCGAATATTTTTGTGACCGAGCATGGGCACGCGAAGATCCTGGATTTCGGCCTGGCAAAGGTAACACCGGGACAGAGCAGTTCGCCAGCGTCGCTGGGCGTGGCGCCGACGGTGATGAGCGAACTGCACCTGACCAGTCCCGGGACGGCGTTAGGAACCATTGCCTATATGTCGCCGGAACAGGCGGCCGGCGAAGAACTGGATGCACGCACTGATCTCTTCTCTTTCGGCGCGGTGCTATATGAAATGGCGACTGGCCTGCCGGCATTTTCCGGGAACACGTCGGCGATGGTGTTTGATGCGATTCTGCACAAGGCTCCCACGTTCGACGGCGCGATTGAATCCTAATGCTCCGGTGGAACTGGAGCAGATTACGAATAAGGCGCTGGAGAAAGACCGCAAGCTTCGCTATCAGAGTGCTTCCGAAATCGATGTCGATCTGAAGCGGCTGCGGCGCGAGGTGGAGTCGGGCCGCAGCGGCGCAGTGTCTACTTACACCGGGACCACACGGGTGGCGGCG
This sequence comes from uncultured Acidobacteriaceae bacterium, assembly GCA_963795875.1. Lineage (GTDB taxonomy): Bacteria > Acidobacteriota > Terriglobia > Terriglobales > Acidobacteriaceae > Sulfotelmatobacter. The sequence continues at coordinate 15,036 of CAWCJM010000010.1, read as the reverse complement.
ACACCTGCGCAAGGTCAACGAAAGGTACCGTGGAAAGTGGTCGCTATCACTGGCGCAGCGGTGCTGGCGGCGGGAGTGATTGCGTGGCTGCTTCGTCCCACGATGCCGCCGCCGCGGATCACCGGGTCAACCCAGATTACGCATGACGGCTTGCCAAAGGCATTCGGGGGTCAAGTAGTTTCGACTTGTACTTACGGACGGACCGCGTCTTTTCATTCAGGAGTCAGCGGGCGGTCACTTTGTGGTGGCGCAGGTTTCCGCGACCGGCGGTGAAACGGTTCCGATCTCGACACCGTTTCAAAATGTCGCCCTCGATAATATTTCGCCTGACAAATCCGAGCTTCTCATCGGCACATTCACCGGCATCGAACTGGAGCAACCGCTGTGGGCGCTGCCGGTGTTGGGAGGATCGCCACGCCGGTTGGGCAATGTGTCTGCGACGGACGGGACGTGGATGCCCAATGGCGATCTGCTGATTGCGCGCGGATCGGAACTCCAGGTCGTCAATCCTGAGACGAATGCCGCGCACAAGTTTGCCAGCGCGCCAGATTTTACCTATTGGCTGCGCTGGTCACCGGACGGCCACTCGTTGCGTTTTACTGCCACCACTGTATCGGGTTTCCAAATCAGGGAGGTGGCCGCAGACGGCAGCGGCATGCACAGCCTGACGCAAACGGGACGCGACCCGGCGAATGCGAGCAACGGCAACTGGACCGCGGACGGGAAGTACTTCGTTTTTCAAAACCATCGTATCGACGCAAGAACAGACCTGTGGGCTATCCCTGAAAAGGGAGATTTCTTTCATAAGGCGAATCACGCGCCGGTGCAACTGACTTCAGGCCCCATGAGTTTCGAATCTCCGCAGCCCAGCCTGGACGGCAAGCGAATTTTCGCGATCGGATACGAGCCTCGCGGCGAACTGGTACGCTTCGATGCAAAATCGGGCCAGTTCTTACCGTATCTTGGTGGAGTTTCGGCCGCCGATGTCAGCTTCTCGGCTGACGGCCAGTGGGTGGCCTATGCGATGTATCCGGAACCGATTCTCTGGCGCAGCCGGATCGACGGGAGCGAGAAGTTGCAGTTGACGCGTCCGCCATTCTTTGCATTCTTACCGTCCTGGTCTGCAGACGGAAAGAAGATCCTGTTTGTCGGAACTGAACCGGGCAAAGGTGTTTGCCGCTTACACGGTCGCAGCCGAAGGAGGCGCCCCGCAGCAGGTCTATGCCAGCCCCGAATATGATGTGCTCTTTCCCCAGTGGACCCCGGACGGCAAATCAATCGTCTTTCAGAAAAGCCAGGACTTCGTCAAGACCGACATCGAACTGCTGGATCTCCAGACAGGAAAGGCTTCCATGCTTCCCGGTTCCGAGAACTTGATCGATCCGGTGCTTTCGCCCGACGGACGCTTCCTGGCAGCGACTTCTTCCGACCGCTTGAGGTTGATGCTCTTCGACTTCGCAAGCCAGAAATGGATGGAACTGGCAAAGACCGACGTAGCCGCTTTGAACTGGAGCCGCGACGGCAAGTATTTGTATATCGATTCCGGATCAGGCGTGAACCCGGAGATCTCCCGTTTTCGCATCGCGGACCGGAAGCTGGAGCGGGTGACGGGACTGAAGGATTTCCGGCGGGTGACCTTTCCGACCTATCCGTGGAGCGGGCTCACGCCTGACGGCGCTCCTTTACTGCTGCGTGACGTTGGAACCCAGGAAGTCTACGCGCTCGATTTCGAAGCACCTTGAGTGCGATCCCGTTGTTGCAGAAATATGGCGCCAATTCGGCGAGTGCTTACAGACAATTCTGAGCGGATGACGGGCAACCGGGAAGTTGGCAACTCTTTGCACTCTTCCGGACTCCTCAACCAACGAGATTGCGGGTCGGTTGGCGGATGAGAAGTTCTGCGGATCGCTCAAGGGGCGCTCCCTACGGAGGCGTTCTGCTCATGTGCCAAGGCAAGTTCCCCATAAACAAGCTCCAGAAGTCCAGTCAGCTCGCGATTCTTCTCCTCAAGATTCTTGATCCGGAGCCGCAGTGTAGCCACAATATTCTGCCTAGACGCGCGCTCTCGATCCCGTGACGCTGAAGCTGGATGAGCAACGTCAGCAGTGGTCCTTCGCGAACGCATGATGAGACCGCGTAACTCGTCATGGCTGTACAACCATGCCGTCGAGACCCCTGCTTCCGCGGCCACTGTTCGGAAGTTGATTTCCCGAGCAGAAGCATCCATTCGCTGCAGAGCTGCCAAGGCCCGATGCATTGCACTCTTACTGCGTAGTCGCGCGCTCCGCTTGAGACCCTCGGTATTTCTAGGCATGTGTTCTCTCCAGAGATGTGACGATGTTGACCAGGTTGTTTCGCTTCCGCTCATTCATTTCGATCTGCCGTGTCCATCCATTCGCGCTGGCTTTGGTAATCACTCGTTCCGTATCGCGCAACTCCGCCTTATGCACATCAAGGAAGCTGGCGTCCGTGCGGAAGTGAGCGCAATTTAGACACGCATTCGGATGAGGACATGGCCCGGCAACAACCGGAATAGCGCAGTAGCCATTTGGCAGGGCTTGAGCCAGCACGTTGCGCGTGAACCAGCGCAGATCACCTGTGTCGAGCGGCCCTTCTTCCGGCACCACCTTGCCTGTCACATCCACCAACGTCCCTTGCAGGTACTCGGAGAGTTTCTCCCGCATGGTGGCGTCATGAATGTGCGCGTAACGGTTCGTCATCTCCGGCCCGAGATGGCCCAGATAGCGCTGAATGAAGTGGTGGGGAACGCCGAGGTTGATCATTCGCGTTCCGACGGTGTGGCGAAACTGATGTGACTGGAAGCGGAAGAGCTTCCCATTAGCGTCGCGGATCTGATGGTCATAAGCCAGGCGGTTGATTCTTTGCGCGAAGCTTTGTTGCTTTATCACTCCGCCCTTCGAATTCGGAAACAACAAAGTGGTTGATCGTCCGGTGGCTCGCACTACTTGCTGCTGTTCCTGTACGACGCGGGCGATCTCCTGTGAAACCGGGATCGTATGTTCTCTTTTCATCTTACCCTGCATGAATCGCAGATAGAATGTGCCCCGAGCATCCTGCGTCAGGCAGTCCAACGGCAGTTGCAGGAGTTCACTGATGCGCATTCCACACCCCCCCCCCCCTCCCTCCCGGTCGCTCTCGCCGCGCGCGTCTCGCCCCCCGCGCGCCACGCGCCCCCCGCGGCCGCGCCGCCCCCGCGGGCCCCGGCGCGCCCGCCCCGCGCGCCCGCGGTCCCGCCCCGGCGCCCGCCCCGCGCGCCGCCCGCGCGCCCGCCCGCCGCCGCGCGCGCCCCGCCGCCGGCTCCCGCCCCCCCCGCGCCGCCGCCGCCGCCGCCCGCCGCCCCGCCGCGCCCCTCTTGAAGAATGAGGACCATCTGCATCCACGGAGCCTTCAGATTGCCCAGATGCGAGTTCAGTTGGTCCAAGACTGCAGCCGGGATGTAGCGAGGCTGCGGCTTGGGTGGGCGCGGTATTTCTTCATCAAAGATCATTCGCTCGGCAGCGATTGGCAGCCAGCGCTCACGTGCGGCTGTTTCGAGGAAGTTCCGAAGATTGAGCAAATGACTCTTACGAACCGAGACGCAGACCCGCGTCGGTAGATAGCTCAGATATTCGATCAGCAGTTTGCGTGTGATTGCCTTGGCAGTGCCTCTGGGTCGTTCTTGCATGAGGAACTCCGAGAAACACGTCAGCGACTGCAATCGCGTGCGGCATGTTCCTTCCGCGTAGATCGGCAGACAGTACCGTATGTAAGCCTTGACTATTGTTCGTAACCACGGTTGTCGGATGCGGTGGAAACTCAGGGTGACGTTGGAGAGCGAAAGACTGATGGGGATCGCCATCCGCTGTAGGTTCCACACATCCTTCTCGTTCTCGGGCCGGTCATCGTATGCGTTTTCCAGGATGGAATGGACCTGCCGAAGAGTGCTGATGTAGTGACTGTCGCGCGAAGTCACGCGCGGCCGTTGCTCCCGATCCATGCGGGATGTGGTGCCCTGGCGGTACATGCCGCGCTGTTTCAGATATATCGTATACCGCGCTCGCCATTCGGCGAAGGGTTGGATCATCAAAGACGGCGGCAGTGGATCAAGACTGTTCAGCCACTTCACCATGCGGTGAACTCTGCCCAGTTCCTGGGTGTTTCTCCAAGCGCCATCAGAGAACTTCTTCCAGCACGCATACTTGAGTTCGCCGTTGATGGTCGCAGATTTGCAGCCGAAGCGTAGACGGCGCTGCTTCGTTCTTGCAGAAAGCCGAGTTTGCAGTGGGCTGGTACGCATGTCCCAGATGTCTTCCTTCCAGAACCCTGAGAGCTGGCCAAGCAAAGATTGCTGTCGTTCACGACTCCAAGTAATCGTCGTCACCTTGCACGCTCCTTCTGATAGCGTGCGAACATTTTCCCCAGATCGCCGCTCGACAGATGGGCATAGGTGTTCACCGTGGTCTGGATCTGCGCGTGCCCGAGACGCCGCTGAACATATGCTGGGTCCCATCCGGCCCGCAACAGATCGGTCGCGTGCGTGTGGCGGAACATGTGCGGCGTGGCGTGCAGGCCAGTCCTGGCGCTGAGTTTGCGGAACAGATCGATCACCGTGGAATAGGTCATCGGTGCCCCGATGCGCCCGCCCCACCAGTTCACGAAAACGTAGTCGTGAGTGGCCTCTTGGTATTCGTGAACCAGATAGTCCGCGTACAGTTCCATCAGTTCTTTCGAGACATGCACGGTGTAGGGAGACCGGCATTTGGCAAGGGCGCCATTGCTGTTTGTGCGAGGGATGATGTCGATCTCCCCATCATAGGAACGGATGTCGGCATGGCGTAACCCGAGCACTTGGCCGACCCGCATCCCGCTCTCGTACAACAGGCTCACGAGGAGACGGTCCCGCTGCCGCGCACACGCGTTGAGTAGGGCCTGGGATTCTTGCGCGGAGAACACCCGTGGCAGGCGTCGAATCGCTCGCACCTGCATAACCGCGCGCCGCAAGGGGCGGTTCCGGCTTATATGGTGCAAGAACGGCTTGTATGGACTCTTTGCTCCGAACCGCCGCGACCGGCTGATGTTTGTCTCAACCCCAAGCCTGTCCTGATATTCGTAGAAGGAGCCAACCGCAGCGAGGATTGTGTTGATCGTTGTGTCGGACCGCGATTTGCTGCCAGCTGAACTGACTCGACGCAACCACGCCACGAACTTCGCCAGTTCGGTCAGGCTGAGCGTCGTCCATTCCCGGTTCTCTTCGCATAGGAACTTTGAGAATGCCTGGAGATGGTGGGCATAAGCTCGCACGGTGTTTGGCGACCGCCCCAGGTGATGCAGGTACGACAAGTATTGGTTCGGAGCGATGAGCGGCTGGTGTTCTGCGTCGAACAACACCCAGCCACGCTCCTGCGTATCGGGCACAATGATTCGTTGCACTCTGACCATTGATCCTCCTAAATTCGGCGCTCAGTCCGCATTGGCGCAGTTTCGCTACGCTCAACTGCGCCAACGCGGACTGGTTTCACGTCGTGGAATCGACTACAGATAACGATTCTGCATCGTGCAGGACTCCACCGTCGTGTACGTCGTGGAATGCTCTTTCAGGACTAAAGATAAGTTGAGAACCTGCAACGCGAGGACATCCACCCGCTTGAGGAAGCTCTGGGTTTCAAGTCACTCTTGGAACTCGGAGAGCCTGCCTACACCATCGCCACCATTGCCTCACGCGCTGGCAAGAGCGAGGCGTATGTCTACGGTCGCATTCGACTCGCTGACCTCATACCGCCCGTGGCCGAGGCATTCCTGAAAGACCAGATCACCATCGGCCACGCTTTGCTGATCGCCAAGCTCCCGGCTTCGCAACAGCAGGAAGCGTTCTCGGCTGCTTTTCGGGGCTTGTGGACAAGCGAAGGCAACAGCCAAGTCCTGATTCCAGTGCGGGAGTTGGCATTATGCGGTGCACCGCATAACGCCAATAATGCGGAGTCCGCTGTTATGCGGACTCCGCACCATGGAATGCTGGGTTGGCGTCACGGGATGGCTCCCTTACTCCGCATAATCGTGGGAGCCTTTAGCAAAGCGATGAGCTTGTCCGTAGCCTTGAAACGGCCAGTGCGCAGCTTTGGGGCAATCGCAGCTTCGAGAGTTTCCAGCTTCACGGTCGGGTCGGCGCGGGTGTAGACCTCCGTCGTCTGCACGCTGGAATGGCCAAGCCAAAGGGAGACCTTCCGCAGGTCTTTGGTGGCTTGGAGGATAGTCATCGCGCAGGTGTGCCGCAGGACGTGTGGTGACACTCGCTTCGATGAAAGCGAAGCGCAACGCTTTTCGGCTGTACGGACGTGCTTCCTGAGGATGTATTCAAACCCGGCGCGCGTCATACATCCGTCGCGGGCATTGAGAAAGAGTTCTGGAGCTAGAACCTCCCCTCTGACAGACAACCAAGCTCGCACCGCCGACGCGGTCTCTTTCCACAGCGGAATACAACGCTCTCTCCGGCCCTTGCCGTGAATCAACACGTTGGGTTCGGGTTGGAGTCTAACGTCAATGAGGCGAACGCCCACCAGTTCTGACACTCGCAATCCACCGGCAAAACAGAGATGCAACATGGCGCGATCACGAATACCGACCCGGCGTTCTGGATCAGGAGCATCCAAAATCGATTGCATCTCCTGAGCCGTGAGGTGCCGGACGAGACGCACGTCTGTCTTCTTGGTGGGAATCGACAGAATGCAGCGAATCTGTTCGAGGGCGGATGGCAGCCGATACTCGATGTACCGCATGAACGACTTGATGGCTGCCAGCCGGATGTTTCTGGAACTAGCGCCGTTTCCGCGCGCTGCTTCCAGATGATTCAGGAAGTCCACGATGAGCGGGGCATCTATATGTTCCACCTGCAACTGCGACGGCGTGATCTTTAGGCAGTTGCTCGCGTATTCAAAGAGAAGCCGGAAAGCGTGCGCGTAGGAGTCACAGGTGTTCGGGCTGGCCTGACGCTCGACCGGCAACCGTTGTTGGAGGAAAGCTGCGATGTGCGGCGCGATCAGAGTCATAACCGGCCTCCCATGAAATAGCGTTGGGAGGATTCGGCAATGTTCCTCATCAGTTCGGGCGTCGCTTCCAGATACCAATACGTGTCGGCGATGTCGCTGTGGCCGAGGTAAGTTGAGAGCGCCACCATGTGCCGTGTGATTCGATCCCGGTCATCGGGGCAGGTTTCAAGAGCTCTCACGGCAAATGTGTGTCGCAACGCATGGATCGTGGGCCGCGGAAGACCCGAATGACGCGGAAGGCCGATCGTCTCGATAGTTCTGCGAAATGCAACGTAGGCGTCGTGCCGAAACAGCTTGTGTTTTCGCAAGCCAACGAACACGTGATCGTCGAAGGGGGCAAAGACGCGTCGCTTCGGCAGATAACGCTCCAACGCAGCTTGTGTGGTCGAATGGAGCGGCAGCAGTCGGCTTTTGCGGAATTTAGTATGTCGAATGACAAGACCATCCGCAGTGATGTCTTGCATCCGGAGATTGATCGCTTCCGACAGTCGCATGCCGGTACATGCCAATAGCCCGAAGAATGTGCTGTAGGTGAGACCGCGATACTCCGGATTAGGGTATCGCCCCACACCCGATGCGGCTTGGACGAGCCGCTGAACGTCTTCTTTCGAATAAATGTAAGGAGTGCGCCGCGGTCGGTCCTCGCTGCCGAAGACAGGAGGCGGCACTTCATGACGCTGGTCCTCCGCACGCAGGTACCGCGCCAATCGAATCACCAATCCAAGCCGTCTGGCTCGCGTGCGAACGGAGGGCGTCGATCCCGCCCACTTTATTGCTGTTTCAGAGCAGACATGGTGTTGGCCCGCTGCGTCGGAAAACGCTGCGAACCCTCGCAACAGGTTGCCTGACCACTTCATCCCGAATCCCATGGCCCGGCGTACAGCCAGATACGCTTGCACGTCCTGACTCAGCATGCCTTCACCTCCGGCCACGGCTGCGCTACCTGGCGCAGCGTGATGACATCCACTTTGGCGTAAATCTCCGTGGTCGCGATGGAACGGTGGCGGAGCACACCAGCGATCTCCTGCAGGGACACTCCTTGCCGTAGCATCGCGCTGGCAACCGAGTGGCGGAGAATATGAGCTGCCCCTCGCTTCGGGCAGTTGATGCCGGTACGGCGCATCGCACGAGCAACGAGTATCGAAATCGCAGTGGAGTCAGCGAAGGCCCGATACGGAGCCGATGATCGGACAAACACTGCATCGGTGTCAGCTTGGGGGCGATGGTCTTTGATGTAAGCCGCCAGCGCATCTCCAACCTCTTGGGTCAGTGGCAACACGGTTTGGCGGCGTCCCTTTCCTGAAACCCGGATCATGCCTTCTTTCCAATCGAGATCGTCGAGCCGAAGCTGAACAATGTCGCTCGCCCGAAGCCCCAGGCGTGCGAGCAAGAGAAGAATCGCTCGGTTTCGCCTTCCGAGCGAAGTCGCCAGATCGGGCGACGCGATGACCTGTTCGACCTGATCGGCTTGTAAATAGAATGGCAAAGCAGAGAGCCGCCAATGGGCGAAAGTAGGGATTGACGCATAGAGATAGTCGGGGCACCTTCCCTGCGAGATCAGGAAGCGAAGGAACATGCGGACTGCGCAGATGCACTTTCTCGCAGATGCCCATCCGGAGTGCTGACTCTTATCCAACACGAACTGCCGCAAGTTCCGTGCGTCATACATGCGCGGATCTTCGCCGAGATCCTTGATGAATGCACGCAGTTCGAAGCTGTAGATGGAAAGAGTGGCATCGGAAACCCCGCGCTGTCGACGCATCCAATCGCAGAAGGCCGTTAACATCGGTGCCTCGACCGCTGGTTCAACAAAGGTTGGAGTCGGGACAATGCCAACGCGCCGCAAATAGTCGAACCAAAGATCGACACTGTACTTCTGCCGGTGAGGTTTCAGTGGTGGATGATGTCCGCGACAACAGCATCGTTTCAAGTGATCGAGGAACTGCTGTGCATATCGTTCTTCAACGCTCGTGATCGACAGGTTTCGATGGGCGATCCAATGGAGAAAGTGTTCCGCTGCCCGAATGTGCTTTCGCGCTGCAACCCACTGATAACGGCCTTGGGACAGTTCCTTGGCGAATCCTTCAAGCAGATGACCACCGGTGCTACTGCGCAGTTGCTCGATACGTGATGGCCGTCTGAAATAGCGAACCAGCATGATGTTCCCCCTCCTTGGGAGCATCATGATTATGTGTGATAGCCGAGACTTGACCTTACACGCGCTGTTGTGAGGACGAAGCGGAACTGTCGGACTCGGCTGAACCTCAATTTCCGGTTTGCCCATAATCCGCCAGCCGGCTAGTCATACTGAGAGTTAGAACCTGTCGAGGCTCGAATCCGGATCTGATACGACCACAAACCCCGAAAACAAAGAAGATTGGCAAAGTACTTGGGCCTTCGGTTCGTGTGCAAACAGCGATCCGAGTCTAGGCTGGGCACCTGAACTTGTATCCGCACCCTGCAACCGTCTCGATTAAGTCGGATTGTTTTCCAAGTTTCTTCCGCAAGCTTTTGATCACAGCGTCCACCACGTTGCTTCCCACGTCATATTTGTGGCCCCACACGTCCCGGATGAGGGCTTCCCGTGCCACAGCTTTGCCTTCTCGTTCGCGAAGGTAATGGACCACGGCGAACTCCAGCCGAGTGAGTTGCACCCGGGAACCATCAATCACGAGTTCACGTGCGTCTACATCGAGCATCTCGTTGGCAGTTACACCCAGTTCGACCGCGACAAGTCGGGCAAGCCAGCCATCGACAGAAGAAGGACCGAAATCGAGCATGGCAGTGTAGTAGATCCGTCCGTCCAAATTAACGTTGGCGCTGGGAACAGGCACGAAGCCCAGTGTCTGTGCGGCGGTTGCATACGGGCCGATATCCTGAAGTGTCAGGTAAACGCGCCGGAGTTTTGGTCGCAGGGCAAGATAAGTTCTCTTGATGTCAAGCCAGCAGGCTGCTTGGATAGGCGACGGCTGTTCGCCTTCGCCTTCGCTCAACCAACGACGTAGAAACAGCGCTGTCTCATTCTTGGGTAGCGGGTCGTTGCGGAGATGAGCCAGCCAGCCATATACAACGGGATCCTGGCGGAGAATGGTTTCGCGGACGTTCGTGGACTCACAGAGACAATAAAAACCCACCGCCTTGCGAGTCGCGTCTCGCACCACCGAGAAGGTGTCAGGCGCGGCCTTCCACCATTCGGACATGGACTTGACGGCCTCAGTGCCTTCATGATGTTCGCAGATGGCGCGAACCGCCTCATTATCCTGCGCGCATGCGGGTTCCACGCCGTAAATGTGCGCGCCGGTGGGGAAAAACGCCTCGCGAATGGCCGGATTTTCGAGCAAGTAGAGCATGTCCGAGGTGTATCGCCACAGATCCGTAGTCGGTGCGGTAATCAACTCTGTCCGTAACTGGGACCAGGCCGCACGGCGGTAATCGCGATACTTGCTCGGGTCCGTTGCCCGCAGGGCCGTTGCTACCACCTGCTTCACTGAATCGTTGATGTGCAGACCGTCGAAACCAATATGGACGAAGGGGAGCGAGCGAAGCCGGGAGAAGGCGTCCTGAGGTGGTGTGTCCGCGAGCATCGCGTGTAATAGAGAAACCGTTACCCGCCGAAGTACGCACGCAGCTTCGAGAGCGCGGCGTGCGACAGAGTCTGTGATTTCTGCAAGATAGAGCTGAGTAAGCTCATGGATCACGCGGTGAATCGCGAGGTTATCGAAAGCGGGATCTTGTCGGTTTTTAAGAGAAGATGCGGCCAGCGTCAGGGCCAGCGGGTGGCCTTGAGCCACGCGATTAATCCGCGTCGCGCGCGACCCGGGAATGCCGAGACAAGTCAACAGTGAAGTGGCATCCTGGCCTGATAACGCGTCCAGTTCGATTGTCCGAAAAAGTCCTTCCCATCCCGGCGCGGCGGCCCACGTTGGCGCCGGCGCCTCACGGTCTGCCAGGATCAGACGCGCTGTGCTGGGCAACCGGGGAATGAAACTCTGGCGCAGCCATGAGTCGAGGAGTTTCAAAACTTCATAGTGATCGAGCGCCAGCACCACGCGCGAGCCGATGCTGCCCAAACACCTGGCAGCGTCTTCGATTGACCCGAAATTTCTCCCGAACCGCGAGCCGAGGGCCCGCAAAAACCCGTATTCCGTAGGCTCAACGGCGCGGCAATCGAGGATGATGACGGCCGCGTTGTAGTCCCGCGCCCGGTCTGCAAATGCCGCGATCAACCTGGATTTACCAATCCCAGCGATTCCGTGCACGTAAACCACTGCGGGGCCCGAATCGCTAAGGGTCCCCAGCAGGCAGGCCAACTCCTGTTTCCGTCCGGAAAAAGTGCGGTTCGCCTGCTCGGCGACAAGATCCCCTACCCGGGCCGGCGCACTGTCCGTCGTACGCAAGCCGGAATCACTTTCCCGCCGTAGGCGCTTCAAATCAGCGCGCATCTCGGAGGCATGCTGGTACCGTAACTCGCGGTCTTTCTCCAGCGCCTTCTGGATTATCTCTCCCAGTTTCGGCGAGAGCTCCGGGTTCAGCCGCAGCGGCGGTGTGGGGCTTGCGTTCAGGATCGCCGACGAAATCACGCCGGTTGTCTCTCCCCGGAACGGCATCAGACCGGTTGCCATCTCGTACAGCACGACCCCTAAACTGAACAAGTCGCTACGGGCGTCCAATGGTTTGCCGCGCACTTGTTCCGGCGACATGTAGGGCACCGTTCCGACTGCTGAGCCTGGCTGGGTCAAGTGCTCGCTCGCCATTGCTGTCACGAGAGAGTCTGCGGCTACCGACTGGTTACAAGCAACCTTGGCCAACCCAAAGTCCAGCACTTTTGCCTGGCCGCGCCGGGTGACAAGAATATTGGCCGGCTTGATATCACGGTGCACGATGCCGCTGCTGTGGGCCGCATCGAAGGCGTCGGCGATCTGAACGGCGAGATCCAGAAACCGCTCCGCCTCTAACGGTCGTCCCGCGATTAACTCTTTCAGCGTTGTGCCTTCGAGGTATTCCAGCGCAAGGAACGTGCGTCCACTGTCTTCGCTGATGTCGTAGATTGTGCAGATATTGGGATGACTGAGCGCTGAGGCAGCCTGCGCTTCCCTGCGAAAGCGAGCCAGCATCTGCGGGTCATGGGCTACATCGTCGGGCAGGAACTTCAGTGCGACGAACCTGTGCAGGCGGCTGTCTTCCGCCTTGTACACGACTCCCATGCCCCCGCCGCCAAGCTTTTCAAGCACCCGATAATGCTGGATCGTTTCGCCTACCATGGCTCACCATCCCAGATTCTGCGAAGGATTGTAACGTATTTCTGCAACGACTGGTTCCGCAGAACGGGTCGCCGAATCAGATCACCAGCGTCAGGACGCCCATAGCGAACAGGGCCCCGACCCACAGCAGATCGAGATTAAACCAGGCACGACGCAGGAAGCCAACACCCAACTTGTAATACACCACCAGCGCGATCGACGCGGTAGCAACGAGGTACCCAAGCGTGTGCAGCCCTACTGGAACCCACCACTGCGTCATCGCGCTTGACGGACTTTGCATCGCACTTGCAAGCATCATGTGATGGATGTGCCCGGTAACTTTCGACGGCTGTGGATACGCCAAGACAAAAGGCAGCAGCATCAGTCCCGCTCCATGCGCTGAGGCCATCAGGAACGACCATAGCGCAAGATCGCGAGAGCCCACACGCATGCCCACCCAGCGGGGATGACTTCTCCTGACTAATCGGTATATGCCGAAAGCGATCATGACCATTGCCGCCAATATCCGGAGCTTGCCCAAGGGCAGCGTGGACCGCACTGCTTGCGCCACTCCCAAGACCACGGCCACAGACATTAAGTGCCCTAGTCCCAGTGGCAATAGCGAATGAACAACCGCCCTACCGGTCTTTTCCTGGAGGCCAAGAGCCACGGCGAACAGCCACCCCATGGCAGGATTCAGCCCGTGGTAAGCGCCGAGTAGAAGCAGAATTGACCAGATCCACATAGCGTTCACGCAAAGCAATACGAATCCGACGAAGCGTCGCCGCCCTCCAGCCGGACCTGGTGGGCGCGGAGATCACCGAAATCAACGAAAAAATCGCGATCCAATTCGAGCTGGCCCTGCGCGGATACATCGGCCTTCGCCATCCAACCACGAATTCCGTCCGGATAAAACTGATCATCCCAGCTGCGGTACAGAGAGTTAGTGAAATATACACGCCGGCCATCTCGGCTGATTTCCACCATTTGCGGCGCACCGCTCAACGGCTGCTTCGGGTTCTTTGGATGAGCGGTACGGCGCGCGATACCCCCAGATGAATCGAGCCGGTGAGCTTGGGATCAAGAGGGTCGGAAACGTCATATTGACGCAATTCGCCCGTCCCCCAACAGTTGGCATAAAGAAATCTGTCATCCAGCGAAAGATCAATGTCAGTCAAGAGCGGCGGTACCGCCTTGAATCCTTTCAGCATAGGAGGCAGCAGATCGGGATCGGCTGGCTCCGCCGGGATTTCGATGATCTTCTTAATTGTCCATCCGCCATTCTGGGCTTTCCACATCCAAATGGAGGAGGAGAGGTCTTTCAGCGAGATGACAACGCCCACAAACCCGTACGCTTTTGACGGATCGTGGGCCGGGCGAAGTTCGAGCGGCAGTTGGTGTTCCTCGCCCAGGTCGAGCACCTGTTTATGGCGCCGCTTGCGCAGGTCCCAAACATGAAGCCGGTGGCCGTACTTGGCGCCTAAGAGTAACTCGGGATTCAGTCCGCCTTCCACCATGTTAGGGGTGCCCCATTCGCTAGTCAGCATGGTGTCGTACCCCAAGTGCCACCAGAAGTCATAAGCGAAGTATTGCGGGCCGCGGTCGACCTCCCAGCGCCCCAGCACCTCGAACGAATCATGATCGAGGATCAGGATGCCGCCCGGTCCATCTCCACTTGAAGACCCGATCGCATTTACATAAATACCGTCGGGTCCGCAGTGCACGGTGTGCATGCGCGAATAGCCGGTGCGCTTTGCGATCTCGTCGGCTTCGATGGTCTTTACGATCTGCGGCTTTCGCGGGTCGGGTTTGGTATCAATGATGTGGATACGAGACGAACGCAGTCCAGGAACGATCAGGTAACGCCGCTCGACATGCGGATGAGGCGCATAGGGACACAACGCCGAGCTGCAAGCATTCCAGCCGAAATGATGTAATTCGTCACCCACCTGCGGCATGGCCAGGCGACCAACAATTTGACTGTAGGTTGTCGAGCCGGAGTCTAAGTCCACCACCGTCATTTCATCGGGGCGGTGCTCGTTTGAATTCAGGGCCGCCACATAAGCGAGTCGCTCCGGCGGAGCTTGCATCGCCAGCCGCGGCGATGGGTAAAAAGTAGGATCGGGTCGAAATGACATGGCACGCCTCCAGAGAACTCCTTGATCACGATTCCCGCTGGGCAGAGGGTTACGACTTGCCGGCAGCCAGTGCCTTCACGGCTTCCCTGGTCATGGCTTGTCCGCCAATGCCCCACTCACCGCTGATCACCTCTTCAATAATGACCCAGGTCACCGGGCGCATATTCTCCCCTTCGATGGAAACCATGGCGTCCGTCAGCTTCTTGATCATTTCCTGTTTTTGCTGATTCGTAAAAACCTTTTCGATGAGCTTTATTTGAATGAGTGGCATCTGGATTCTCCTCAGTAGATTTTGGGCTGGAGCTCAGTTCCGTGTCCGGCCTTGCTCCTTGCTGTTCAGCAGTCTATTTCCGAGACGCAGTTCTGTCATGATAACGGCATGAGAAATTCATGAAAAATGCTCTGTAAGCACTAGCCCATTCGGTATAAACAGGTCAAGTTGGCCGTCGTCGGTCAGTCAGTCAAGTTCAGACTATTGCAGATTATGGAAGCTGTCACTATCTAACGATCAGCCCAACATGCTGACGCTAAAGAAGTTCATCCCCTTCTGCGCTCCTGCACTCTGCATAAAGACGCACTCCGCATTATTGGCATTATGCGGTGCACCGCATAAGG
>CAWCJM010000009.1:0-183787 GCA_963795875.1 uncultured Acidobacteriaceae bacterium | reverse complement strand
GAAGTCTGCGGCGCGCCCGAAGGTCACGCCGACGCCCGTATATTGGCCCCCGATCGCTGTGTCGTTGGCGAGCCCCTCGAAATTGACGATCGTGTCTCCGGGGCGGCGAGGGCCGACGCCGGGAGCGCCAGCAGGACGGCGGCGGCGAGGAGAGCCAGACGGTGGGCGCGGGGCTGTCAGCCCTTCGATCGGAGATGGAGAATGCTGAACGTGAGGTTGCGGACCGCGGAGCGGCGTCCGTCGGAGCTGCGGGCGGATACGACGAGCCGGTAGGACCCCGCGGCGAGCGCGCGACCGCGCACACGCCCGGAGACCTTGATCTTCGAGGTTCCCGCCGGTAGCGCCAGGGTTTGGGTGCCCGCGGTGGTGATGAGCGAGCAGGCCGGGCCGCGGTGCACCCGGAGGCGGCAGCTGGCCGCTGACGCGCCGACCGGGCTGCACGCGCTCGAAGCGCAGCACCACCGTCGCGGCGCCATTCAAGTGCAGCGTGGAGAGCCGAGCCATGGTGAGCGTCGGGCTTGCCTCTCGGTCCGACGACCGCGAAGCTGACGTGGCTCAGCTTTACCCGATCGAGCACGAGCAGCGGGGCTGGGTTCTTTTTCGGCGGCGGGACGTTCCCGCCCGGCGTCGGCCCCGGCGGCACGCTTCCGCCCGGGGTGCCGGCGTGAGGGGTGGTGTCGGAGGGGATGACCACGGCGACGGTGTTGGAGGCCGAGGCACCGTCGGCGTCGGTCACCGTCACGCGACCCCGTAGGTTCCCGGACTGGCGAAGGTATGCGTGCCGTGCAGCCCTGGCTGGGCTACCGAGCCATCGCCGTAGGAGATCGAGGCGGTCAGGGCGAACCCATCCGGGTCGAACGAACCGCTCGCATCGGCGGTCACGGTCTGGCCCTCGCGGGTCACCGTGAGCGCGGCCGTCGGAGGGGTGTTCGCCGCCAGGTCGCGAACGAACGCGTCTCGGGACACGTTCGTGTCGCCGCTCACGAGATTCGCGGCAGCGGTCGAGAACGCGACATAGCGCCCCGTTCCGCCGCTGATCGCCGCGTCCACGAGGTCGCCGGTGCCGGGGTGCCGCTCGTCGCCAGGTCCAGCCGCGACGTGACGCCGGTGCAGCGGTACGCATCCCGAGAGCGAGGCCGGACGACGGCGCGGGGGTGACGACGGGACCGGTGCCCAGGAACGTAGACGCGGCACCCGTCATCCGAGATCGAGACGGGCGGGTGCCCCGCACCCTGCACGGCGGCGTTGGTGAGGCTCGCGATCTCCGTCGTGCCCGTGCAGCGGTTGCGCACGAAGACCTTATTCATCGACCCGGTGTCCCCGGCGACGAGGTTCGTGGCGTCGGAGTAGAAGGCGATCTCGCACCCGTCGCGGTCGAGTGCCGGGCTCGAGGAGTGGAGGTTCGCCTCGGTCCCGCCGGACCCGACGCTGATCCGCTCGAAGTCCCCTGTGTCGACATTGCGGACGTACACATCGCGAAAGCCGTTCGTGTCCGAGGGGCCAAGATTCGTCGCGTCGGTTGTGAACGCGACCCACTTTCCGTCGCCCGAGATCACCGGGTCGAAGGCGTTGAATGAGTTCGTCCCGTTGCTTGGGGTGCCGTTCTTGAGCTCGGTAGGCCGTTGGACCGCGCCCGAGCCGGCATCCCACGCGAAGATGTCGCCGTGGCCGCCGGCCGAGATCGCCTCGAACGCTATCCGGGAGCCGTCTGGAGATCGTTGGCGGCCCGATGCCGTCGACTCCAGCGACGACGGCGACTACCGGGCGGCAGCGCAGCCGGGTCAGTGCAGCGGTGCTTCGGTCGAAGCGGTAGGCGCGGTTGGACGGATTCACCGCTCCGCCGCTCACGAGCGTCGTGGCCGACGAAAGGAACACCACGAAGCGGCCGTCGGGCGTCATCCGCGGCGCGTAGCTCCCGGCGTCGGCCTGCGCGCCGGCCGGCCCGACGCTGATCCGTTGCGTCTGCCCCGTCTGGCGGTCGCGAGGAACACATCAGCGACGCCGTTGGTGTCGCCCGTGACGAGCGTCGACGCGTACGAGGTGAACACGGCCCACCGTCCGTCGGCGCTGATCCCAGCGTCGAGGGACGGACCATTGCCCTCCGCCCCGTTCGAAGAGACGCTTACCCGGTTGGTGCTCGGCTGGGCGGCGCGGGCCGCAGGCGCAAGCGCTGCAGCGGCAACCAACCCCAGCACCGCGATGCCGGCTGTACGTCGGCGCACTCCTAGTCGCACCGAGAGCCCCTTCACCCATCGCGACCAATCGGCCGCGCTTGGTCCGGCGTCCTCGGCGTTGTCGTCACGCGTCCGCATCCCTCGGTTGGTTTGCGCGCAACGGCAGAGGGCGGAGCGCCCGCGCGTCTAAACCAGGCTGGGTCGACGCCAGCGGGCCGGTCGCCATCCCCATAGACGCCCGACCGCGGCGTGCCGTCCTGACTCGCCCACATCCGGCCGACCGACTGCGCGCCGCCTCCCGGCCCCGGGCGGGTCGGGCATAGGCAGCCCACCCGTCAGACACGCGCGTGTGTGCGAGACCGTTCGACCGACTGAACGGCCGGGCCGGCGCGCCGAGTTCGATTCCGTCGGCTACTGAATTGGACATCGGGTCCTCCCTCGCGCGGTCTGCCTCGGTGTAAGCCGCCGCTGCAAGGGTCCGGTGATCGGGCCCGTCCGTCTATGGGGTGCAGTGTGTATCTGCCGTCGAGATCCGAACTTGAGGCGAGGTGTATTCGACTCAAGAGACATTGGCAGCTCCGGCGGATCGCCGTGGTTCCGTAGGCGGGGAAGGGCCCGACGAGCGCGACGCGGCAGCATGCTCAAGTCCCGGATCAGCCTGAGAGACCGGGTCCGGTTCCCGCCTGGGGTGCCGCTTTGGCCTCGCAGCGGGCACTGCACTTTCGCCAATCGCGGAAGGTGAGGTGGTCCGCACCGTCTCGCGTCGGTCGTGCTCGAACAGGCTCGCGTTCGGTCGAAAGCCCTTGAGGATGAGATAGAAGCCCAGCGACAGCTCCCAGACGCCCTCAGGGAGGGTCAGGAAGAAGGAGGGAGCGGAGACTTGATCGTAGGCGCCGAACAGCACGAGCACGGCCGTTGCCAGCGCCAGGGAGCCGGCGACGATGCCGAACAGTGCGAAGCGGGGCGGCACGAGTCCGGAGCGAAACAGCATGTAGCCGAGCATCAGCCCGTTGCCGATGGCGGCGCAGAAGGCGGGACCGATCAGAAACGTCGCGTCGTGGACGGCGATCAGCGCGCGGCCGTTAGAATCAGCGCTGGGTTGTCGGTCCCGGCGGCGCCTGCGAGGTCCTGGCGCAGCGTCACCACTGCGAGCAGAGCGACGATGCCGACCGCGATCAGCGCGGACTCGACGACGCGCACGGTCACGTAGCCGAGCGCGAGGCGCTCGCTCTGGTACGCCTCCAGGATCGGGTAGAGCACGACCGCTGTGCCGATGCCGGCGATGAGGGTGATGACCTCAAACAGCGCCCCTAGCTCCACGCGAAGGTCATCGTCGCCGCCAACGATGAAGTGCGTGTGGTTGAGCACATGGTCATACAGCGGCAGCGCCGGGATCGAGATGAACGTGATCACGAGGAAGATGCCGGCGATGCGCGCGGTTGTTCTTTCGGAGCCGGTCAGTAGGTCGCGTGTGGCTGACCCGTTCGCTGATGGCGCCATATTCGGCTCCCGTTGCTGCATTCGGCGGCCGATCTGGCTGATCGTGGCTGTCGTCGCAGGATCGACGACCGATCCCGGCTCGTCGATGGGGCGGAGGGTGTATTCGGCGATGCGATTAGCAGATGGGGGCTCGCCTGTATTCCGTTGGCGGGCGTGGTCAGGGATCGTGGTCTGACCAGATGAGTGAAGGAGACGCTTCGATGCAAAAGGTTCATTCACATCCGGCTTCGATGGCGATGGGTTCGCCGCCGGGCGGTCAGGTGGGTGATCGCGCGTTGCGCGTGTTGATCGTCGATGACCACCCGGCGGTGCGTAGCGGGCTGCTTCAGCTGCTGGAGGAGCAGCCGGAACTGCTGGTGGTCGACGCGGTGGTCGGCGGAGGCGGCGATGTCTTTGGCCGAGCGCGAACCGATCGACGTCGCGGTGGTCGACTATCAGTTGGGGGCGCAGTGGCCTGTGGCTGAGCCGCATGTTGAAGCGCCTGGACCCGGCGCCGTACGTAGTGATGTATTCGGCGTATTGCGACGGTCCGCTATCGGCGGCGTGCGTGGTGGCTGAGGCCGACGCGCTCGTGAGCAAGGCCGGGGTCGGGAACGACTTGTGCGACGCGGTACGCGCCGTCGCCAACGGCGCGACGTGGTTGCCGCCGGTAGCCTCGGTCGGCGGAAGCGATGCGCCGGCGTCTGGAGCCCGAGGATCAGGCGATCTTCGGGATGTTGCTGGCGGGGATCGAGACGGCGGAGGTGGCGACGACGCTCAGGATGTCGCGGACGGAGTTGGACTCCCGGATGTGGGCGATGCTCCGCAAGTTCGAGGGGCTCAATTCAGATCCCGTTGCTGCGACAGCCTTCGGCGCGTCTTCGTCGCGGTCGCGGCGGTGAGCAGTCCCGTGAGGGTTGCTGGTTCACTGCACAGCACCTTCGATGAGCGACGAGAACCCTGTGCCCGCGATCCCGCGGCGACATATCTACCGCTGCTGCACCGCGTGGCGGGTTGTAACGCGATCCTGTTGGTGCTCGCGGTTGGTGTGACGATCACGCTGCTCGACCCGACCCGCGTGTCGTCATTCCGCGTCGACGAGGTGGGGGTGCTGCTGATCGTCGTGCTGGTTGTTGCGGTGGCCCTCAACGTGTATCTCGTGCGCCGCATCGTCGCTCCGGTTCAGACGTTGACGGCCTTGGCCCGGCGGGCTGATCTGAGCGCCGAGGGGGAGCATCAGGATGCCCACCCCTGTGGTGCGGTCGGAAGCGAGCGAGCTGGCGCTGACGTTCAACGATATGCTCGATCGGCTGCAAGCCGAACGCAGTGAAGCGACCGGACGAGTCCTCGCCGGGCAGGAGGCCGAGCGGCTGCGAATCGCTCAGGTCTCCACGACCAGATCGGGCAGGAGTCGCACCGCCGTGTTGCTGAGTCTCGCGCGGGTTGAGAGCCGTGTGTGCGGTGCCCTGAAACGCGATGTGGTCGAGGTGGAGGAAGCGGTGCGCAGCAGCCTGGAGGATGTCCGCCAGATCGCGATCGAGCTGCGGCCGGAGGCGCTGGATGATCTAGGCCTGGACAGTGCCCTGGCGGTCTTGTGCGAGCGGTTCGCGGAACGGACCGGGCTGCGGATCACAGAGCGGATCGAGTCGGCGCTCCCGGCGCTGTCGCCCGAGATCGAGCTGGTGGTGTATCGGGTGGCGCAGGAGGCCCTCACGACGTCGCTCGGCACTCCGGGGCCGACGAGGTGGAGCTCGCGCTCGAGCACGCCGGCGGGCAGCTGACCCTGACCGTGAGCGACCATGGCCGCGGGCTGTCCTCCGACTACGTCGCCGGGACCGGCATGCGCGGGATGCAGGAGCGCGCGACACTCGTCGGCGCGCAGCTCACAATCGAACCGGAGCCTGGCGCCAGTGGTTGCCGGGTCAGGCTTGCTCTCGCCTTGGGAGACCGAGGATGACGCCGCTGAAGACGCGCGTACTCCTGGCCGACGATCACACGCTGGTGCGGCGCGGGCTCCGGATGGTCCTCGACGGCGAGCCCGATCTGGAGGTCGTCGCCGAAGCGTCGGACGGCGCGGAGGCGATCGAGCGAGGGCTCGCGCCCGAGGTTGATCTGGCGATCCTGGACATCACGATGCCGCGGATGACCGGCCTGCAGGCCGCCCGGGACTTCACCGCCGCCGCCCCGGGTTGCGGATCCTGATGCTCTCGATGCACCAGAACGAACGCTACCTGTACGAGTCGCTGAAGGCGGGGGCCTCGGGGTACGTGCTGAAGTCCGTCGTTGATCGCGATCTGCTGAAGCGTGCCGCGCCGCCATGCGCGGCGAGAAATACCTCTACCCGGGCGCGATGACCCCCCTAATCCGGGAGTTGCTGGACGGCGCACGTGACGATCTCGGCTCGATGCGCGAAGACCCGCTCACCGCGCGGGAGACCGAAATCGTCAAGCTGATCGCCGAGAGCTACAACACGAAACAGATCGCGGAGACGCTGGTGATCAGCGAGAAGACGGTCGATCGCCACCGCACCAACATCCTCGAGAGCTTGGGATGCACGACCGGGTCGAGCTGGTGCGCTACGCGATCCGCCGCGGGCTCGCCGACCCGGCCGGGATGAGCTTTCGCCCCGCGGCCGCCGTCCACCAACTCGGGGAGCCCACGTGCGCTCGGAATCTGGGCGAGGCGATCGGCCGGCCCGGCTCGGCCCGGCCCGTACGAACCGTATCGTGGCTAACCTAACCAATGGCGCGACGCTGGCGGGCCGCGGAGCACTCCTACGTCGCCAAGGCGATCGTGCGGGGTTTGGGTCAGCGAGCACGGAACCGATCGTCCGCTTGGTCGCTCCCGCAGTCGCCGTAACGCCGCGGTCCACGGGGAGCCGCTCCAGGCCACCGATGGAGAAATCGGGAAGGTCCAGGGCTGGTGATCGATCCCGGTGATCACCACGGGACCCACGTCCTTCTCGACGAGGGGCACCTGTGGGGCAAAAAGCCGGTCGCGATCCCGATCAAAGCCGTGAGCAAGATCGGACGCGAAGTGCAGGTCAGCCTCGCCAAGGACGGCAAGGTGCGAGATCTCCGCGAAGTCGATCTCGGTGATCCCGAATGATTCACGCAGGCGTGCGTTCGGGCCAGGGTCGCATATCCGGGGGGGCCGTCGACGTCGCCCAGCGCCACCGGAACAACGGTCTGATGTGACCGCAGCGATTATTCTCATTAACGACGGCGCTGGTTCTTGCTGCGCCGGATGAGTCTCGCGATGACCGCGCCGGCGCTCGTGATTCGCGCGACTGAGAACGGTCGGGGGTCTATCTCACCGACGGTCGGAACTCATCCGATACCGAGGGTTGTTCTCAAAGCAACGCATTGTGCTATCGGCAGCGCTACGCACGAGTGACCCCGGCGATCGGGATCTTCGCGACGGACGATGCTTGGTGGCGAGGTCGGTATTAGTCCCAGTGACGCGCGAGGCCGCCGGGCGGGTTGTGGTCGACTGCTAAAGCCGTTCGGTGTGTTCCGCCGCCGGGTCTACGACGGGAGGGGAGCTTGTGGTTGCTTTGGGAGGAGGCGGTGGCCGTCGACGACCGCGGCGGCGAGGTCGATGAGTTTTCGGTTCTCGATGCGTGATCGTTCGCGTAGCATCTCAAACGCCGCGTCCTCGTTGATGGAGTGGCGTTCCATGAGGATGCCCTTCGCGCGTTCGATCTGAGCCCGGCGACCGAACGCGCCTTCAAGATCGTGATACTCCGCGAACCGGCGCAGGACGATGTCGATCGAGTCTGCCAGTCCTCGACATCGTCGTCTGAGATGTGAGCGAACACGCCGCGCTTGGACGCTTCCTTGACGAACCCGGGATCTGGCTCGTGGAGCAGGGCAATGACGGGGCAGGCGGCTTCGCGGACGATCTTGTCGATCAGGTCGAGCGCATGCTGTGAGCTGGCGCCGAGTCCGACGAGCGCGACGTCAGGTCGCTCTCGGGCGGTGACGGCGTCGACGTCCTCAACGTCGATCTCGCGAGCGATCACCTCATGGCCTAAGGCGACGACGACGGGAGCGACGAGCGCGAGGCGGTCCTTGCGCTGGTTAGCAATCGGGATGCGCAGGTGTTGGGGGGTATCCGTCACCGGCGTCACGAGCAAATTGTAAATCCCGGCCCGATATACCCTACCGCTACGGCAAGCCGACAAGGCGGAGTATTACGGGCACCCGCTTCGCCTCAATCTTCGGTGGGCTACGCCTTTCCGGCCTGAGCGACTCGGCCGGCGTGTTCGACACCTTGCGGGTGTCGAGATCCCCTCGCCTCACTTGCGGGTGTCGAGATCCCCTCGCCTCAGGAGTCCGAGGCCATGCACCATCTTTCGGAGCGTTCGGTCAGAGCGACCGATCCAGCTACGTTCCCTGTCCGCCGCATCTCTGCCAAGGAGCGGCCGCATCATGATGCCCATCTGTTACGGCGGCTCCGCTGACGCGCAAGCGGCGATCGATTTCGGCCACGACGCGAGCCCGACGCCGACGCCGACGCTGAGCGCCGTTCCTTGCCTGCCCCGACCAGCTGACCAACCACTTGCTGCACCCCGT
The DNA here is from genome assembly GCA_963795875.1 of uncultured Acidobacteriaceae bacterium. Lineage (GTDB taxonomy): Bacteria > Acidobacteriota > Terriglobia > Terriglobales > Acidobacteriaceae > Sulfotelmatobacter. Next base: position 175,557 of record CAWCJM010000009.1, on the reverse strand, counting down.
CCGGCAACACGACCACGGACGCGGCCGGAGGGACCGTCGTCACATCAAGGTTCTACGAGTGGCGGGACAACCTCCGACTGAGCAGCTGCCAACATTGGTGCGCGGGCGGGCGCGCGGCCGGTGGCGATGGCGGTCACCGCCCTGCGCGGAAACTTTGCGAACGTGTGGTGTTAGGTCGACTCGCCCGGCGGGGTCCCGTCGCGACGACATTCACGGTCCGCACCTCGGCTCCGGTCTGCTGATAGAACTGCGGCGGTTCTGAGGGCGCTCACGGGTTCAGTTCCCGCTCGGCCTTCCCCGCCGCTTCGGCGAGCCAGCCGGGCCACGCCCCTTCGTTGAGCTGCGTCGCGCGGCCGATCACCTCTCGCGCGCTGGCACCACGGCGCCAGTCGGGGTCCCCGCGGCGCCGAGCAGCCCACACCCGCCGGCTGTTCGGAGGTCCCGAGTGCCAGCGCAGCCGAGCGACCTGCACCTCGCCGCTCGGTGTGAGCACCGTGACGATCCTCGACCCATTCGGCTCGCTCATCGAGAGACCCCGGCCGGCCGCTACCGGAACGGGCTTCGCGCCGGTTGGCGTCGAACGGTGTGACCGGCCGTCAATGCGTGGTGTTCTTTCTCGGCGTGATCATCAGCTCGTCGCTGCGGCGCAGCGCGAGCGTCCCAGTCGGCCTTGGCTTGATCGGCGCGCCGTGAAGCCTCCTCGCCGTGGTCCTTGGCTTGTCGAACTGCTTGACAGATCCGCGCGTAGTCTGGGTCGCTGCGTTCCCAGCGCGCTTGTTCTTCCTCAAAGTTTTCGTGCTCCCACGCATCGGTGTGGCGCACAAGATCATCGGCATCGCCGAGCTTGCCCAGCGCTTTGCAGTGTGTCCGCCGGCGTGTGTGGCGGCTTGTGCGGCATCGTCATGACTGACCTCCAGAACCAAGACCCCCGGCACAACGAGGACGGATCCTGTTGATAAACGGCGTTTCTGTCGCTATGGACGAAACGACCCGTGAGGTCACCGAGAGCCAAGGCTTGCCCGGCCGGGGGGGCCTGCGCGGAGATTCGAGCAGTAGCGGCCGATAGCGGCCCCATCTCACCGTACTCCGTTCTGTCGCGTTACCAACTGATCCGGCCACATCGAATTTGGGGGTGTGGACCGGCGCGAGGCTGAGGCGATCCATGGCGCTGGCCCGGGGGGCGTGGTCGAGGTCGGCCGGCGACGGATTGTCAGAGTGGGCAGCCGAACCGAGCGGGTGGAGCGCCGAGCGGGAACTCGCCCAGAACTCGGTAACTCCTGCGGCCGCCGTCCAGCGACCCCTCCGGCGGCGAGAACGGGCAACGCGTGCGATCCCAAGGGCCCGTCGGCAATCGCCAGGGCGCGAGCCGGGCAGAGGTCGGGCGGGCGTTTAGCGGCCTGGCGGTGGATGAGGTTCTCGTGCCGGCGGCTCAGTGCGACTGGGTCACGGGCTCGGCTCGGCCTCGAGCGGGCGGCGGTGGGTGGCCGGGCGCCACGAGGTGCAGGAGCTGCCGCAGATCTCGACGGTGGTGGTCGAGCATCAGTATCTACGGTGCGCTGTCCGGACTGCGGGCGGCGCCAGCGGGCCGAGCTGCCGGCAGAGGTGGCCGGCAGTGCGTTCGGTCCCCGGTTGCAGGCGGCGATTGTTTGACGAGGCTGTCGCGGGGTAGCGCGTCTGCTGTCGAGGGCGGGATGAGCCAGCGGACGAGAGTCAGGGGACTGGCAGCGAGACGGGTGGCGCAGACGCGCTCGGCAGCGCATGTTCCGGTTGCGGCTGGGTCAGTTGAATCGAGCAGCGCGGCGATCTCGGTACCTTTGGCCGGACGTCAGCCGCTCGGCCTTCTATTTCCGTTCGCTGATTCGGGTCCGCCGAAGCCTCGAGTGGTCCGTCGATGAAGAAGATCTCCATCGTGATGTCGGGCTCGACGTGGGCTCGGCTCACGAACGCGAGACCTTGCGACCGGTGAGCTCCTCGATCGTTTGCTTGAAGCGGTCGGCCATGACGCGCTGGAAGTCCTCGCGCATCGCGACGACACGGTCGGGCTCGCCGCTGTCCATGATCGTCTGCTCGAGCGGAGTGAAACCGCTGCCGCGCATAACGACGACGATCATGTCGTCCAGCGCGTAGGTCTTGGCGTTGATCGGCCCGCGGCCGTAATGCTCGCGCAGCATTCCGACGATGCGGTTGGAGATGGCCGCCAGTAGCTGCCCTCCTTTGAGCGGAGCTGGCTTGCCGTCGGCCGGCGACCCCTGCACCTAGTCTCGCTCCCCGTCCGGCGAGGCCCACCACCTCGACCGTCGGTCGCCTAGGCGACATCGCCTTGGCGTCCGTGCCCGTCAGCCAACATTAGCGTCTGATTCTCTGCGCGCAAATCAGCCGCCGCGGCCTGCTGTTGTGAGGCCTGAGGGCTCGAGCACAAACACGCGGAACACATGGAGGCGTCGACGAGCGGGATTGCGCACTCAGATGCTGGTGGTTCCCTCCGCCTGGCGGTGATCGGATTCCTGTTGTCGCGCAGGCCGTTCGCGGCCACGAAGCTGCACGCCGATGAGCGCGAGGAGCTGCTGGCCGTCGCCGACGCGCTGCTATTTGGCGACCCCGACGGCGAGCAGGGGCTCGCCCGGGCGCTGGACCTGATTACGCGCCTGCGGGATAGCGAACGCTGGTCGGCGGAGAGCTGCGCAAGCACCTCCACGGCCGCGGACCGCTCCCCGCGGGGGCCTGACCGAGGCCGCCCCGGCTGGCGATCGCTCCGACCGGGAGCTTTGCGTAGATCATTAGTAGGCGGCGATAAGGGCATGACGGGGTCAGTGTCCAGCCGGCTGGCGCATCGCGAAGCGCGCGCGGCGAGGGCCGGGGACCACCGCGAGACGTGGACGGGCAAGGACCGTCTCCTATTGGTGGTCGACGCTTTGGGCGTGGTACGGGAGTACGCTGGCGGACGCTATTGGTGCCGCTTCGGTCGGAACGGCCGGATGCACGACCAGGAAAGGGGATCCGATGATCCCCGGTGACCACAGTCCAGAAGACGATCTATCGCGATGGGATCTCGGCGACACCAGCGCCCAGGGCGATGGTGCGCGCCTCCGATCACGACCAGATGGGCACGACCGCGATCAGGATGCGGCAGACCGCGATCAGGCGGCATCCGACCAGGATCAGGCGGCAAGCGACCGTGACCTCGCCCGTGGACTCGGTCACGCCGATACGACAGCAGCCGCACGACCCGCAATGAACCACCCTCGCACGCGGCGGGACCTCGAGCGAACGGCGTCAGACCGCGCATCCGCGGGATACATCGCGCGCGAACGGGACCTGGCTGCACCGCTGCGTGATCGGGCGGCCGAGGCACGTGACCGTCAGGCCGACGAGGTGGACGCTGAGATCGATCGCTCCACCGCGGGCCTGGAGGCCGACCAGCGACCAGCAAGCGAAGACCACACTCCTAGCCGCGCAGGATCGACAGCGCGCCGACGTGGACGCCCGCAGTCGGCATCGCACCGGGTGAGGCGGCTCGAGATCGCGCCGAAGCTGCCCGCGACCGGCTTTCGGCCGCTCACGATCGTGCTCGCGCAGCAACCGAGCGTGACGCCGCCTCGCGAGTCGCCTGGCGCGGAGCTACGCCACCCTGGACTCGCAGCGGTCAGCGGGGATCGACCGTGCCCGCCGGCGGAATGGCCACTCATCGTTGCATACGTCAACCTTGATCGTCTCCCACTTCCAACGACACCGATGATCAAGACGCCGGGGACGATCTGGTCAAACACCTCGTTGGGGTGATCAACGTGCACCTACGCCCCGACGAGTTGATCGTCCATCTCAGCGACAACGAGTTCTTTGTGCTCTGCCCGGCGCCGCGATCCAAAATATCGCAGGCCGCGTCGAAGAGTTCGCCGGACAGCTCACGGCGAGCCCTTACGCGGGCCGGTGAACATGGGCCTCGCAGAGCTTCTCGTGGATGACCACGCGAAGGACCTGATAAGACGCGCCCACGCCCACGCCGATCCCGTCGCCGTTCGCCGCGAGGATCGCTGCGAACCGCAGCAGCAAGCGACTGACCTCACGGAGGTGGTTCTGGACCTCGGTCGCGTGGGAGTCAAGGCTGGGGCACCGGCTCGGGCCCCTACGGATGTTCTGGTGGATCCGAGCGAGCGTACCGTCCGGGCCCGGCAGGATTCACGCATCGCCGTAGCCTAACTGGCGTCTTCTGCCCCCTTCGTGGCGATCGTCTCTTCGTCGCTTGTCGCGACGAGCTGCCGCGACCCCTGAGATCAAGCCGCCCACGATCAGCCCACGGACGTGAGGCCGAGTTATAGCCAACCCGTATGGACAGAGTTTCGCCGAGATTGGTCTGGTGGGGTTCTCTTTCACGTGTGAGTGAGAACTCGCTCGAGGTAGCGGTCTAGGAGCGGCGAGTCGGCGCCGGGAGATCGCCTCCGTGATCGCGCACAGTTACATCGCGGCAAGCTTGAAGCAACCGTCAGCGGCAGCCGCGCGAGCCGTTGCCGAGCTGCCACTGACCGCAGGAGCGTGAGTTCGCCAAGCACCGCCGCGACATCGCGGTCGGAGTCGCGAGCGCACACTGCTCGGCGCGATCGCTTTTGCCCGCCGGCTGGCTCGGACCGGACGAGTGGATTGGCGACGGAACACACGTGAGCCGACGTCCCGCGCCGGTGCGTGCGGCACGATCGCAATCGTCGGGCAAGCGCCGGCAGGCGGGGGACAGACAAGGAGGCGCGATATCCGAGTCAGACCTCGCTCGCTCCGGCGTTCTGCACCAAACGGGGATTTGGGGCTGAGATCCGGTGCGGGCGCGCCGGTAATTGCGCCGGGCGACGTCTGTGGCGAGCGATGGATTCCTCATGGACGCGCGTTTGCCAGAAGTGCGTCGATGAGAGCGCCGAGATCGTCGCAGTAGGGGTCGTGGTCGTGGGTTGATGTCCATGTTGCGGCGGCGGCGGCCAGCATCGGGTAGCGGTCGGGATCGGGCGCGCCGCGGAACTCGCGCTGTTGGCTTGGGCGGTCGGAGCTGGCGCCGGCGCGTACGAGCAGGGAGCCGAGCGTGAAGTTCCACATCAGGCGGTAGGCGAGGACCGACTGCTGGGTCGAGAGGCCGGCGTCGCGCAGCGCGGCGTGGATCTCCTCGATGGCATCGAGGGCCGAGGGCGCCATCATCCGGCGGCGCGCGAGCACCTCAGGGATCCAGGGTGCTCGGCGAGGCTGTCGTAGATCGTCGACCGCAGACGAGCATCGCGCCCTTCGGGTCCGGGGGACGCGGCGGGAAGACGAGACGGGCCGCGAGGTCGACGAGGATCATCAGCAGCGTGTCCTTGCTGCCGACGTGCCGGTAGGACGTCATTGGGGAGACGCCGAGGTGCTGGCCAGGCGGCGCATGGTCAGCGCCTCGATCCCTTCGTCGTCGAGCAGCCGGATCGCCGCGTCGAGTACCGCTTCGCGGTCGACCGAGGGAGGACGGCCCCAGGCCGGTCGGTTGGGAGCGCGTCGCTCGATTCGGCGTCGGCGGCCGGCGGCCGGCCCCGCTCGGGTCGCTGCCTGGCGACCGTTGTCGCGAACGCTTCGAGGATGATCTCGACGGCATCGATTTACATGGGCACTCTAAAGCGGCATGGCACACGGAACCCCGACACTCGCGACCGGCAAGATCTGCTACCTGGAGATCCCGGACCGGACATCGAACGCTCCTCGCGCTTCTACGGCGACGCGTTCGGCTGGCAGCTACGAGACCGCGGCGATGGTGCGGTCGCCTTCGACGACACGGTCACCGAGGTCAGCGGCACGTGGGTCACCGGCCGCCCGCCGTCGGCCGAGCCGGGGATCATGGTGCACATCATGGTCGCCGAGCTGGAGCAGGCGCTGGCGGCGGTCCGCGCCGCCGGCGGCGAGGTCCTCGACGGAGACGCGGTGCCCGGCGAGCACGTGGCGCATGTTCGCGACCCGGCCGGCAACGTGATCGGGATCTACCAGCAGCCCGGTCTGGCTGAACGCGAACGGACGCCCTCGCCGGTACCTGAGCACCTCCACACCGTCACGCCGCGGCTCGCGCTTAGCGATGGTGCGGCCGGGATCGACTTCTACAAGGCCGCGTTCGACGCCCGAGAGCCTGGCGAGCGCCACCATATGCCGGACGGGACGTTGGTCCACGCCGAGCTACTGATCGGCGACTCGGTCGTGATGGTCACGGACGCCCAGGACGATGAGTTCAAGGCGCTGCTTGCCACCTACTGGCCTGATGTCGACGCCGCGTGGGATCGCGCCGTACGTGCCGGCGCCGAGGTCATCCACCCGCTCGCCGACCAGTTCTACGGGGAGCGCGGCGGGCTCGCCGATCCGTTCGGCAACGAGTGGATGCTCGCCGCGCGGATCGAGAACCTCACGGCCGCGGAAATGGCGGCGCGGATGCCCCAGTAGCCGCACACGGCGCGCGGCGTTGGAGCCGTCGCGACGCGCCGGGACGGGCCATAGATGTCTGACCAGACACGAACAAGACCCGCAGATCCGTATCGCGGCGCCGACCCACGAAATCACGAGCGGCGAGCCGGGCAGCCCTGGGACGCCTCATACGTCGGCGATCCGCCGCCGTGGACCTCGGACGGCCCCAGCCAGCGATCCTGCGTCTGGCGGGCGAAAGCGCCTTCGCCGGCGCAGTTCTGGATGTGGGATGTGGGACGGGCGAGAACGCCCTTCACATCGCATCTCTGGCATGCAGGTCGTGGTAGTCGATGTGGCGGAGACCGCGCTGTCAATCGCGCGACAGAAGGCGGCGGGCCGCGGCGTCGACGCCGAATTCGTGTTCGCCGACGCGCTCCACCTGGACGGTCTGGGGCGAACGTTTCAGACGGTGCTGGATTCCGGCTGTTTCACTCGTTCGACGACGAGGATGAGCGACGTACGTATGCAGACAACCTGGCGGCCGTGACGGCCCTCGGCGGGAACGTATACGTGCTCTGCTTCAGTGACGTCGGATCCGAGACTCAGCCGGCACCCGATCAGCGAGCACGAGCTGCGGGACGGCATCGAGCGAGCGGCGCCTGGTCCGTTACCACCGTCAGACCAGATCGGATCGAGGCGAGCTTCGCCCCCCAGGTGCACCGGCTTGGCTGGCGAAGGTCGAACGCGTCTAGCGAAAAGGACCCCGACCAGTTGGCGCATTCAACCTGCTCTCAGAACGACCGACGAAGCGCTCCGCTTACGCGGCGCTCTGCTCGAGCTGGTGTAGCGCTCGAGGGTGATGACGCACGGCGCGCATCTGGTTTCGCTGGGTCAGGACGATCTTCTCGACCTCGCCGGCTCGAGCGCGTCGAGCATCTTGTTGAGCTCGCGCATCGCTTCGCGGACGTCGCGAGCTCGGCTTCGAGACGCGGAGGCTGTCGGCTGGCTCTGTCATATGCGCGACGAGGCTAGGGGCTGCGGCCGGACGGATCGCCCGACGAAAATGTCGCGGGTTCCGTCCGGTCTGCGTCGTCACTCTTGCGCTCTGATGTCCCTCTCGGCGCTCTGATCGCTCCGAGATTCACGTCGGTCGTGTTCGCGGCCGGTACTTCCGCGAGAACTTCGCCCAGGGCGGAGTCGACCTCGTCCAGATCATCCCTGAGCTCGTGACGAACGCTGACGCGGCGATCGCGGCGTCGGGTCGCGCACGGGCCGGATCGTGCTCGCGTTCGGTGCCCCGGACCCCGCGTTCCTGGCAGCGTGGCGGCGCGGACTTGCGCAGCCTGCGCTCGCCGGCGCTGCTCGAGTTGGCGGCACGAGCTGCGTTGCACCGACGACGGCGAGGGCGTCGACGCCGACCTGATCGACCAGCGCCTGGGCGCGCTCGGGGTCGAGCCACCGCGTGCTGGGCAGCGCGGGCTTGTTCGGACGCGGCCTTCGCGATGTCTGGCTCGCTCAGGGCGCCGGGCGGATCGAGGGCGTCCGCGACGGGCGCGCGGTCGAGTCGTGGTTCTTCCCGGCGCCGGGCGACGACCCGTACGCCTATCGTCCACGTGCGCGACAGCGCCGCGGCGACGGCCGAGCTCGACGCGACTCGGGGTCGAGGTGTCCGGGACGCGGGTGACGGTGCCGCTGGCCGTTCCGCGGGCTGCCGCCGCCCGCACGCTTGCGCGCGCTGGTCGCCGCAGCTCGTCCAGCTGCGGCCGATCCTCGAGGACCAGACGCGCGAGCTGCTACCTCGACCTTGACGGCGCAGCCGCTTCAGCTCGTCACGCTTCCCGGCGCCCGAGCCGGATCCCGAGCGGCCGGTGCTGTTCGATGGGGAGCTCGCGTCGCGCCCGATGTCACGGCGCAGATCGTCGTGCGCCGCGCCGCGGAGCCGCTCTCGCTCGGGTTCTCGCGCGCCACCCGCCGCGGCGGCCTGTCGTTCCGCTCGGGCCGCGCCGCGCACGAGACCACGCTCGCGGGCTTCGAAGGCCGCCCCGGCGCGCGGCACCTCTATGGCGAGGTGCTCTGCGAGGCGATCGAGCAGTCTGCAGCGCGACGCGCTCGACGCGCCCCGCCCGCAGCTGGTCGTGAACGTCGACCGCTCGCGGGCTCAACGAGCACCACCCGATCGTCAAACGCCTCTACGCCGCGATCGAACGGGTCCTGCGGCCGATCGTCGCCGCCGAGGAGCGTCGCGCCGGCGCGCACCTGATCGGCGCGCCGCAAGCAGTCACGGCCCGCGACGAGGTCGGGCTGCGCGCGCTCAACGACGCGCTCAGGAGCGCGTTCGACCAGCCCGGCAGGCCGGCTTCTGAGCCGCGGCAGCGCGCCGACGACCAAGCCCCCGTCGAAGAGCCCGAGCGGCCCGGCCGGCGAGTCTGCCGTGCCGGCGGAGCGCGAGGTCGCCGCGAGCGCGGCTGCCGTCAACGCGGCGCTGCGTTTCAAGCAGTCGCCGGTCCGGCTCCATCCCGGGCGAGCAGCGCACGGTCTCGCTGCTCGCCGACCCGTGCAGGTTCCGCCGGGGACGCCGATCGAGATCGAGGCCGACCCCGGGCTCACCGTCACTGCTGCGCAGAGCGAGGTGCCCGAGCCGGGCGCCCGCGGCTGGTCGCGCGGTGCGCGCCGAGCTACGCGCGCTCGTTACCGTCGAGCCCGGATCGCGTCTGTCCGTCCTCGCAGCCGCCGGCGGCACACATGCGAGCTCGAGGTCATCGTCGTCCGCCACCGCGCGTCGGCTGGGTGCGCGAGATCGCTCGCAAGGACGAAGACTCGCTCATCGAAGCCGAGTTCGACCCCGAGACCGGGATCGTGACCGTCTACGAAGGCCGGCGCGAGTTCCGCGAGCTCGAGCGGGCCGCCCGCCGCGCCGGCTACACCAAGCAGCGCGTGCGCCGAGTACGTCCCGTACCGGATGCTCGAGGTCGAGGCCGCCGCGAACGCCGTCTACTGCGTGGGCCGCCGAGCGGATCCTCGCACGCCGCCTCCCGAGGAGCGTCCGGCCGACCCCGCCGAGTACGCCGCCGCGGTTCGCCAGGAAGCGCAAGCCTTCGCCACCGCGCCCACCACAAGCTGATGCAGGCTTTTCTCGAGCCCGAGGTCTTCGAGGGCGCCGTCACCCTCCAACGCGCCCAGTCGACACGCCGCAACAAGCAACTGCGGCTCGTCGACGGCGAACTCGCGACTGACATCGCTCAGAAGCTCATGCTCCTTTGCGCCGACGATGTGCGGAGACCGAAGACCCGCATCGCTTGAGTAGCGCCGTCACGAGTGGTGCGACGTCCACCACTGGCGCGGCCAAGTCCGCCGGGGAGGCGAAAGCGTGCCGGCACTCACGCCGGTGGGCCCGCAGTGGTCGGGGTAGCACGTCTCGCCCACCGAGCAGTAAGCAACGGGCGCTGGACAGCAAATAAAAATCGAGGGATCGAGACAATAATTTCCCGGGCAGCAGGCGTATCCCGTGGGGCAACGCACGGGTCATCCTCGCAGGTGGCAGTGTTGGCGCAAAACGTCTGCCCGGGCGCGCAGTCATCTGGGGGTGGCGGGGGCGGCGGCGGCGGTGGAGGTGGTGGAGGAGGTGGCGGCGGGGGCGGTGGAGGAGGTGGCGGCGGCGGGTTCTTCAGGCACGCCTGGTAGTTGGCGTCGCAGTCATTGCGCTGCACTTCGTAGGCGATCCGAGCCCGTGATGCATCCGAGCAGGTCGGCCGCGTGGATTAACTCAATTAGTTCGTTGAGTGCCAGGGCAGCTTCCTTGCAGGAGAACGGCTTCCTTGAAGCAATCATTGAAATCCTTGATGCCCTCCATGTTGGCCATCTTCATGCAGGCACCGAGCGCGACGTCACATGTTGAGGTGTCTTGCGCGTGCACGAGTGCGGGTTTGAGCAAGCTGAGCGCTGACTCGCCCATCGTCCCGGCTGCAAATAGGCCTACGGCGGTGTCAGCCCCGCTCGTCGCGTGAACGTTTGCCCGGTTACGGCGGGCCGGCCCTCCGCATCGATGTGTGCCGAGCGATCGGGACGACTGGTGGTCGCGATCGTCGAGCGCTCCGCGGCGCCGGCTAGGCGTTTGGCGAGGCGGTCAAGCGTGTTCGCAGCGCGAACGTCGCCGAGCATCATCTCAACTCACGCTGCACGCCAACCGCAGCGGTGTGAGCGATTGCAAACTGTCGCTTAGCGCATGAGGCTCGCTTGCGGCTATCTTGGCGTGGCCGCTGGTCAGCTCGCGAGGTCCTGCAGCCGTCGCGCCAACGAACGATCCAGTTGAGAACCGACTGCTTGGCAGCTGGATCAGGCTCCGCGACGCCCGCGACCTGGCCACGCAATACGATGAGGTGGGCCCGGCGGACGAGTAGCGCCTTGGCGAGCTGGCGCGCGAATTGTCCGGGTGCGCGGTGTCGAGCACTGTTTTTTCGTGCTTGAGATCAGCGGCTTCCACTCGATCGAATTGAACGAGGAGCTTACGCAGCTCTGCCGAGCCCGGCGTCGGGCGCCGAGCCTCGCTTTCAACCCGCAGGGGCGAGACCCGGTCATGGTCATGCGTGTCGGTCATACCGTGGTGGTAAGAGCTGCGGCGGTGGGGGACGCGATCCTCATTCAGTGTCGGCGCCGTCACCGGCGTCGGCCAGTTCTCGACAATTCCAAGCGAGTACGCGAGGAGGTCGGCAACGGCGTGCGCTCCGGCGTGCAACTCGGTGGCAACGCGGCCACCGGGCGCGATCAGGATCGCGGCTGGAAGCTCGGTCGCGCCGACCGAAGAAGCGATCGTGTTGCCGGTCGCCTGATAGACGTCACGGCGACGCTCTCCCACACAGATGGACGAGCCTAGGGTTCGGGTCGTTAACGATCAAAACGAAGGCGAGTTCAGAGGCAAACAGGTCCCCCAAAATGCCTATCTCTTGCCCGAGTTGGCGGCTCGCGGCATCGCCCCCGTCGCAGAAGAAAACGAGTGCGAATCGCCCCCGGGTGATTTGCGCGAGCGAGAGCGCCTCTCCGTGCGCATTCACGGCGACCAATGCGGACGTCGAGCCGCCAAGCACGTTTGCGGTCGATGGGGCGGTCGCGTCCGCCCGGGGCGGTCGATCACTAAGCCCTCCTACACGCGCGCCGGCGAGTCGGTGGAGTGCGCCGTCAGCCACATCTCGGCGTCCCTCATCATCCCCTGCTGTCAGCGCCGATAACGGCCGAGTCTGCTGCCTGGCCGCTGCGGGTATGTCCGTCCTCGGCTGCAGTCTGGGCGTTGGCGTTGGCGTTGGCGTTGGCGTCGGCGCGTTCGCGAGCTGTTCTTGCCAGAGCGTGAGAATCGCCTCGCCACCCATGGCTAGAGGACTCGCGATCCGTCCTTCCGTATCGACGGTCACGGCGACCGGCGTTCCAGGCACCTCATAGGCGCGCGCCACTTCATCGTCCTCCTGCAGCAGGAGATCACTAATCCCGCGCGCGCCGAATCGCTGATTCGCGTCTGTCAGGCCTTGGCTAATGACTATTACCGTGGCGAGGTCGGCGTGCTCGCGCTGCCAGCGACCAACCTGAGGCATCAGACTCTCGCAAGCTCCGCAACCAGGGTGCGCGAAGAGGAGCAGCAACACACGACCACGACGCAGAAGCGCGTCGAGCGTCACGACGTGACCCTCCAGCGAGCGGAGAGCAAATGCTGGTGCCTCAACGCCGACGGCTAAGCCGCGTCCACGCGGCGCGGTCACGCTTGCCTTCGCCGCCCCTCGTTCGAGTGCCTCTACTCGTATAAGCAGTCGTCCGGTTCTGCAACAACAGTTGCCGCACAAGCCACAGTTGAGATCCGACGACAGCGATCGCCGCGAGGGCGCCCAACGCAGCGAGTTGTCTCGTCGGACCAAGCGCCGACCATTCGCTCCCCAGGTTGCCGCGACCCTCGACCGCAACCAACAACGCAACCGCGACGAGGACCAGGTTGCGAAGCAGCGTGCCCACACCGATTCGCCCTGAGCGAAGCCGACCAAAGCAGTGGCAGTCCGGCCGCCGACCACCCCTCAGCGCGATCGCGATACCTCCGGTGAAGATGACGAGCAGGGCCACCGCAGCAGCGGCGCTCCAGCGAGCGGGTGCAGGCGACAGCAAAGCGACCGCTACGAGGAGTTCCGCGACCGGCAACACGGTGCCACCGGGGCCAGCCAACCGATCGCTCAGGCCAAAATCGAGCAACGACTGCCGCGTGCCAGCGCGGTCGCGCAGCTTTGCCACGCCCGCGAAGCCGAACACGGATGCCAATACCAGCCGCCCGATCAAGACCGCTGCCGTCATGTCCACGATCCGCTAGGCCAATTCAAAATGGCACCGGCTCTCAGGAACCCCCGGACCCTACCGACGTCAGGCTAGCGCGTCTGTCAAGGTCGGTGGAGATTATGCGGTGAGGGACGCTCGCTCGCGACACGGCGTTGTGGACCTTCACCCAGACCGCCGGCATGCCCGCAACGAGCAACGCATCCGAGCGCTCTCTGCGCGACCCCCGGCACCGGGCGAACCACCGCAGGACCCTGGACCGCCATCGCCAACCAGATCGTCGCACCGCCCCTCACGCTCGGCGAGACCCGCCGTCTTCAAATCCAACGGTTTCACGAATACCTCGCCACCGGGAACTCGCCGAGCCGCACGGCCACCCGATCCCACCGGTCCTCAGCGCCCCGTCCTACGAAACCGCTGAGCCTGAACGGTTACCGCTACGGCGTTACAGAATTCTGGTGAGGTTGCTCGTGGCCTGAGGGCGCTGGTCCGCGCCTGCGCTTGACCAGGTCCGTGTCGGCATCTGCGCAAGAAGGAGCCTGAAGGTAGGATGGTCCGTGGATCGGCACCCCGATCGGACGAGATTTCGGAGGAAGGATTCACCATGAGCCAGGGCACCCCGGCGAAGCCGGCGGCAGCATCGCCGCCCCGGCCCGAGTGGAGGACGAACGCGGGGCACGGTCCCGTACGGACGATCGATTACGACAGGTTTGCGAGCGACCGGTTCGGCGGCCAGCTTCTGTATGAGTCGGAGGCGATCACCGTGATGGTCTCTGTGATCCGCCGGGGGCGCGGGGCCCGCTGGCCCACTATCACGCGCAGGACCAGTTCTTCTGGACGCTGCAGGGCGGCGTCAGCTTCGACCTGGGGACCGAGTCCTACAGGCTGGCACGGGGTTCAATGGCTCATATTCCGGCCGGCACGTCGCACAAACACCACAACGATGGTGCGGTCGACGAGGTACACCTGGAAGTTCTTGGCCCGGGCTTCTCGTACGGCGCCGCGAACCTGACCTTTGTCGATGACGATGGCGAGTGGGAGCCGGGAGGAACCGTGGTGCACCTGCCCGACCCCGGCGAGTGGTCGGCGTCCGGCGGCGCTCGGAGCTACGCGTTCTCCGATCCGTCCGGGACGCTCGGGCCGGCGTTCCCGGGGTCACTCAACGCGACGCTGGTCGTGGCCCGTGGCGAGCCCGGCAGCGCCGGCAACCCGCCGATGCACGTCCACCGGTTCGAGCAGCTGTATTTCGTCACCGAGGGCACGCTGCACGTCGACATCGCGCTCGACCACTACGAGGCGGGTCCGAGCTCGCTCGTGATCATTCCGGCGGGCGTACCGCATCGTGAAGCGCCGGGCGGCTCCGAGATCGAGTCACACCTGGTCATGAATGTCGCCGGGGCCCACGACACCGAATACGGGGCAGGACGGTGGGACACGCGATCGTGTTCGGTCCCTAGGACTGGGCGTGGAAGGTCCCGGGCACGATCGGTGTCGCGGGTTCCTCGGGCGTCGGGACGTAGGCGGGTTCTTCGGATCACCGGGCGTGCCGGGATCGGGCACGGCTGGAGATACCGGCGCATCGGACAAGACCGGGAGTGGCCGGCTCATCGGGTGGGGGAACCTCGGCCGCGGCAACGTTGTGAAACGACGATGTAGTTGGCATACGAGGTGGCTACCCGCCACCCCGGCGACACAGACCTTGGATCTGGTCAGTCGACCTGGTCGACAAATCCCTCGTGACCGCCGCCGCCGGTGAAGCTTGGGTCACGCAGCCCCAATCACTGTTGCGGTAGGGCGCGGCCGCCTGGCAACCACAAGCAGCGGGCGCCCGCGTTGTATCGCCAAGCGCAGCGGTCCGTCCGATCCGGTGAGCCGACCACGGCTGGCCTCCTCGGGATCGCCTCGCCAGTATCGGCTGTGCCGCTCTCGCCGTCCGCAGCGCCGCCGAGCTCCGACGACCCGGCCGGCAGCACGACTTCGCGCGCTGGCGGCCTGGCAGCTGGAGCGCGGCCGCGGAAACTCGAGTGGTTGGGGCCCGGGCGCCATCGAGGCTCGGAAGGACCGGGAGGCCGATCGTTATCATTGGACGTAGGCGCGGGCGGGGAAGCTACGCGCGTCAGCTGTGAGTGATGGTGCAGGAGCGGGCGGCGGTCGCGTGTGGCGGCGGCCCGCTGACGAGCTGCGGTTCGCCGGGTTGGCCGGGTTCGCCGAGACTGCGGGGGGTGCGAGGGGACTGAGATGACCGGACGGTCGATCTGCGCCGGCGCTCGCCGGCGCGATCCGGCCGATCAATTCGCACCACCAGGACTAGCGAAAGACAAAGCAAATGAAGCGCATGACATCGGAACGCCGCGCGCGGGGCTCGGCCCCGGACACGACTCGCGCGTTCGCCGCCCGCGGGCGGCGGGCGACGGGAGACAAGAACCGCCCGCACGTGGTCGGCCCAGCGTCGATGGCGTAGCAGCGGCGAAGGTTCGCGACCAGCCATGCGTCGTCTGCCAGCAGACACCGACGGATCCGGCGCGCTTGATGGACCACGACCTGTCGGCCGGCGCCGACGACGCGCTCGCGGTGCTGGCGCTGTGCCGCGGCTGCCACGACCGCTACGCCGCCTACGCCTCGACCTTCCCCCGCACCTGGAGCGGCGTCACCGCGAGGAATTGTGCTTCGCGGTGCAGCACTTCGGCCTGGTGGGCACCTATCGACGCGTGGCTACGGGTTCGCCGGACAGATCGAGGATGCGCAATGAGCGGGTTGACGCTGAGTTAGTCCGGCTGCTGTGCGCTGTAGCCGTGCGCCGCCTTCTGGATTTCCCCGGCGCTGGCGAGTTGCGTCACGCAAGAGGCGATGTGCTTGGGAGCGAGGTTCAGGCTCCTGGCGAGATCACCCACGGTGCTCTCCGGGTGGTGGGCGAGAAAGGCGATGATGTTGCCCTCGCTGTCGCTCTGCCGGCTGCGGGCGTAGGCGCGTCGCGTGCTCGCGCGCCGCGCGCTCGCCCGGCGCATCGACCGGGCGGATGCGGCGGCTGGACTGTGTTCGGAAACGTGGGCTAGAACCTCGACTGGGGCCATGGTGTCATCCTCGGTTCGTCACGTACGGCATCGACGTCCGATGCTTGAGGCTCGCTTGCATCCGTTGACGGGATGGTCACTTACCGCCGCGTTCGTCGCTGAAGCCGTTCCGTCCCTCGCATGAGGCGCGCACGGAGTACGAGGGACTCGATCCCCCGAGCGTTCAATAGGTAGCGCCGACGCCACCGGAACAGTGCAACACGCCGATCCCGAGGCACTTTTCCACCCCGCAGTCAGAACCGCTAGCCTCGGCCTCCCGCCGCGTGACGCCGATCGCGCCGTTGGTGGCATACGAGCTGAGGTTGAGAGTTCTGGCCGCAGGGCCAGCAGCACGGTCCACCGTACTCCTATTCGGGGCCATAAACACGGATCTCCGAACAATTTGTGGCAATTGCCACGATCCCTCGGTCTCAGACCGATTGACGATCCCTGATGCCGCGCGTAGGAAAGCTCACCGCGACAGCTAGGCCGCCTTCGGGTCGGGGACGGACTCGAGGCCGCTCCGTGGGCTTCGGCGATTTCGGCGACGATCGACAGGCCGAGACCGAGACCGTTTGGGCTGGCGGTCCGGTCCGGGTGGCGCGCTGGAAGGGCTCGATCAGGCGGCGACCTGCTCCGCTGGCACGCGCGGTCCGGTGTTGACCATGATGAGCGTCGTTTCGTTGGCTGCAGCCGCGAGCCTGACCTCGACATGTCCGCGGTGTCGTTGTAACGGATGGCGTTGTCTACGAGGTTTGATACCAGCCGGTGGATGAGGGCCGCGTCCCCGGACACCTCGGCCTGATCGTGGCCAGCGTCGATGTGTAGCCCTCTCGCCGCGGCGAAGGGCTGATAGGCGAGAGAGTGTCCTGCGACGACAGCGGTAAGGTCGACGAGCTCTCGATTCTCGAGGCCGCGTTGACTCCGAGCGAGGGTGAGTAGGGCGTCGATGATCTGCGCGTGGTCCTTGTTCGCGTCGATCGCCTCCTGGCAGGCGGCTCGCAATGAGTGGAGGGTGATGTTCGGGTCTGCTAGGGCCACTTGGAGGAGGGTCTGGTTGAGCATGAGGGGGGTGCGCAGCTCGTGGGAGGCGTTGGCGACGAAGCGTCGTTGGGATTCGAACGCCGCGTCGAGGCGGCCGAGCAGCCCGTCGATGGTGTCGCCGAGATTTTTCAGCTCGTCGTCGGGCCCAGTGAGCGCGAGTCGCTCGTGCAGGTTGCGCTCGGAGATCTGGCGGGTGGCGGTCGTCATGACCCGCAGCGGACGTAGCACCCGACCTGCGACAAGCCAGCCGAGCAGCACGGATACCACGATCAGGCGAGAGGACGATGCACGAGCCGAGAGAAACTGGCCCGTGCTGAGGGCTATCGAGTGACCGACCGCCTCGATGTGCACCGTCGCGCCGCCGGCGCTGGGGCTCGTATTAACCGCGTGAGGCCCGAGGCCGCCGCCCGGGTCGTATGGCCTGCATAATCTCTCTGACCAAGTCCTTGGCTATCAAAAGAAACTAAACCAGATTAAGAACCAAGAATTGCGCATTTCAACGATCATCGCACAGCTTGAAGCCGCCCGTGCCGCAGCCGAAAAGGCAGCCACCGCTGTTGCCAAAATAGAACAACGACAAACCGACGCTGATGCTTCGCTAGAGCAAATTAAACAGACTACCTCATCATCGGCGTCGTTGTTGACTCAAATCAAAGATGCCGACACGAAGGCGGCCGCTCTATTCGCAACCATCCAACAAAACGAGAAGCAAAGTGGCGAACTGACGGCAAGCATAAGGACAGCGAACAATGAGCTGCTTGCATTGGATGGGAGCGTCAGAAAGTTCTACGGAGAGGTAGACGAGTATCGACGGAGGATCACGCAGACTAGCGATGAGGCGAGCACGCTCATCACGACTTCAGAAGCGACTTTCAACAAGCTGGTTGACGAGACCGTCTCCAAGGTTGATGGAAAAATTGAGTCACTAAACGCTGCTTCGAAGACTGCTCTTGATGACCTCAGCGCAACATCCGTGGTCACTTTTAAGAAGCTGTCAGAAGATACCGAGATCAAGGTTGACAGCGCAATTGAGTCGGTGCAAACCAGATCGAAAACCGCTACCGATGACTTGACGACAAGAGTAGACACTCAGCTGGCAAAGCAAAATGAGGCGTTCTCAGACCTCACGTCAACCACAAAGGCAACCATAACCAGGCTCCAGTCAGACATCGAAGGAGAGCTGAAAGTCGCTCTGGAGACTTTAGGCGATTCTTCGTCGACGCTAGTCACCGAGACAAATCAAAAGCTAACCGATCTGGAACAGCAACTAGCAAAGCGCTCCGATGACACGATAGGAGCGAATCAAAAGAAGACTGAAGATCTCATCGAAGAACTCGCAAAGCTCAAGGATCAGATCAAGCAACAGATACAGCAGGCGACTGGATTTCAACTCTTCGGTGCGTTTCAGGCTCGTCAGAATGAGATTGCAAGGTCGAAGAACTTCTGGGTATATGCAATCGCGGTCTTGGTCGTCATTTCGGCAGGAGTCACTATTTGGATTGCACACGAAGCGCAATTCTATAGCGTGAACAACTTCGCTTTTTGGGTAAAGCTCTCACTAACAGTGCCGCTTGGTTTTGCGATCACGTTCTGCACTGTTCAGTATGGAAGGGAGAGACGGTTGGAAGAAGAGTACGCATTCAAGTCAAGCATCTCGGTTTCACTCAACCCTTATCGTGACTTGGTTCATTCGATCTTAGACAAAGACGGTCAGGTAGACCAGGCGAAGTACACAGAGTTTGTTATCGGCTCCGTCACCAATGTCTTTACGCCACCAACCGACAAAGTGTTTGACGGCGACAAGAAATCTGGGTTTACACAGAAGACTTTTGAGCAGGTAGCAGAGATAATCGGAACCGCAGTCAAGGCCGCGAAATGAGGCGCTTTGCGCCGGGGGCGGACGAATGCGTCCGCCCCTACGTGGGCTACTGAATCAGCGTGCCTCCGTTGCCGCCGTTTGGTTCGGCATCTGGGGCGATCACTACTGCTGCCGCTACGCGGTCGCCGGGCTCCATGTTCAGGAGTCTCACGCCTTGGGCGTTGCGGCCCGATTCGCGGATCGTCGTTGAGTCCATGCGGATGATTTTGCCGTAGTGGCTGATCAGCATGACTTCGGAGGTTTCGTCGACCTGTGCGATGGCGACGACTTTGCCGACGCGTTCGGTGGTCTTTACGTTGATCACGCCCTTGCCGCCGCGGTTGGTTAAGCGGTATTCGTCGGCAGGAGTGCGCTTGCCATAGCCGTTTTCGGTGACGGACAGGATGAGCGTGCCCTTCACGGCCACATCGATAGCTTCGGGTTCGCCTTCGATTTTTTCTTTGGGAGGCGCAGGAGCGTCGGGCTTGGTGGTGGTCGCCATGCCGACTACGTAATCTTTCTCTTCCAGGTCGATACCCCAGACGCCGTAGGCACCGCGGCCCATGGGGCGCACGTGACTTTCGTCGAAGCGGACGGCCATGCCTTCGTGGCTGGCCAGGAAGACGATCTGATTGCCATCGGTGATTCGAGCTGCGACCAGTTCGTCGCCTTCTTCGATTCCGATGGCGTTGATGCCGTTGGAGCGCACGTGCATGAACTCGCGAACCTCAGACTTTTTCACGAGGCCTTTGCGCGTGGCGAAGAAAACGTACTTGTTCTCTTCTTCGAGGTTGCGAACCGCGACCATGGTCTTGACGGTTTCACCGGGTTGCAGGCCGACGAGGTTGCCGATGTGCTTGCCCTTGCCGGCGGCGCTGACGTCAGGAATTTCATAGACCTTGAGCCAGTAGACGCGGCCCTTGTTGGTGAAGATCAGGATGTAGGCGTGCGTCGAGGCGATGAAGAGATGCTCGACGAAATCCTCGTCGCGCGTCTTCATGCCGGTGCGGCCCGTGCCTCCGCGGCGCTGCATGCGGTAGGTGGAGATGGGCGTGCGCTTCATGTAGCCGGAGTGGCTGACGGTGACAGCGACCTGCTCGTCGGCGATGAGATCTTCGAGAACGATCTCGGCGGCTTCGTCTTCGATGCGCGTGCGGCGTTCGTCACCGTAGAGCTTCTTCACTTCTTCCAGCTCTTTGATGATGACTTTGCGCAGCTTCGTCTCAGAGCCGAGGATGGATTCGTATTCGGCGATGTTGTCGCGGACTTCCTTCAACTCGTTCGAAATTTCATCAATGGAAAGTTTGGTCAGGCGATGCAACTGCAGTTCGAGGATGGCATCGGCCTGGCGGGTGGTGAAGGGTTTTTCGGGATCGAGCTTGGGAGCGCGGCCCGTAGTGTTGATGTCGATCTTCTTGCCGCCGAAGTACAGCACCAAGTTTTCGCGGGCATCGGCACGGTTGGCGCTGCCGCGAATAATGGTGATGACGTTGTCGAGGTGATCGAGGGCAGTGAGGTAGCCTTCGAGGATGTGCTCGCGGTCCTTCGCCTTCTGCAGCAGGTAGGCGGTGCGGCGGCGGACGACGTCGACGCGATGCTCGATGAAGTACTTGATGGTCTGGATCAGGCCCATTTCGCGGGGCTGTCCGTTGACCACCGCGAGCAGGATCATCGAGAAGCTTTCCTGCATCTGCGTGTGCTTGAAGAGCTGGTTGAGAACGATCTGGGGCTCGGCCCCGCGCTTGAGTTCGACGACGATGCGCATGCCGTCGCGATCGCTTTCGTCGCGGATATCGGAGATGTCTTCGATGTCCTTGTCGTTGACCAGCTGCGCGATGCGCTCGACCAGGCGAGCCTTGTTCACCTGATACGGAATTTCTTTGATGATGATGGCCTGGCGGTCTTTAGTGACGTTTTCGATCTTGGCATCGGCGCGCATCATGAAGCGGCCGCGGCCGGTGCGGTAGGCTTCGAAGATTCCAGAGCGGCCGTGGATGATGCCTGCGGTCGGGAAGTCGGGGCCCTGCACGAATTTCAAAATCTCGGCGAGTTGCGCGTTGGGATTGTTCACCAGCGTGATGGTAGCGTCGACGATTTCGGTGAGATTGTGCGGCGGAATTTTTGTGGCCATGCCGACCGCGATTCCGTCGGAGCCATTGATCAGAAGATTGGGAATGCGCGCGGGAAGAACGTCAGGCTCAACTTCGCTGCCATCGTAGTTCGGATGGAAATCGACAGTCTCTTTGTCGAGATCTTCGAGCAGCGCGGTGGCAACCTGGAACAGCTTGGCCTCGGTATAACGATCGGCGGCGGGCGGATCTCCGTCGACGGAGCCGAAGTTGCCCTGACCAAAGATCAGCGGGTAGCGCATGCTCCAGGTCTGCGCGAGACGGACGAGAGCGTCGTACACGGCGAGGTTGCCGTGGGGATGGTACTTGCCCATGACTTCGCCGACGATGCGGGCGCACTTGCGCGTCGCGCGATTGGGCTGCAGCCCCATCTGCTGCATTGTAAAAAGTATTCTGCGATGGACGGGCTTGAGTCCGTCGCGGACGTCGGGCAGCGCGCGGCCGATGATCACCGACATGGAGTAGTCGAGATACGACCGCTTCATCTCCTCTTCAATGTTGACGGGTTGAATGTTCAACGCGCCGGGGCCGGAACCGTCGCCGCCGGGAGGAGGAGTGAGGGGAAGTTCAGGGTTTTGATCGTCAGCCATTCTTAGCTCTCAGCTGTCAGCTTTCAGCCGTCAGCTCGAAACTCCAGTTTCAGCTCTCAAAATCTTGTAACTGGTTGTATTTACAGGATGTTATGTGCACTGGGAGCTGTGTTTATTATACCACGGTTGAGGGGGGAAGCTGGGTGCTGATGTTGACATTGATGAGGCTGGCGGCGCTGCTGTCGGTCTCGGGGTGGAGTCTGAAAAAATCCTCGACCACAGAGGGGCACTGAGGACACAGAGTCGAGCATCGTTTGCGTTTGAATTCACGTTTACCGTGCAGCGGCTTGAGCTGCTAGGGGCGCACGATTACTTCATTGGGGGATGAGGGGATCTGAAATTTTATGCTGCGGGATTCGTTTACCTTGGCGGTCTCAGACAGATCTAGTGAGGACAGTTCGATTTTTCTGTTCCAGGATCCGGTGGTGTAGTAATTGGTGCGTGCATAGAGGACGCCGTCGGCGATTGTGTATTCGGAGGCTTCTTCGCGGTGGCCGTCTCGAAAGATGAGAACTGCGGGCGTTGGTTCTGCGGGTGCGGCAGAGCGGCTCGACGTGCTGAACTGTTCTGGAAGGGGCGAACTTGCCGGCATTTGATTGATCATCTCTGCGCCTGAAGTCTCCGGGCCGCTCACGCGCACGTAGCGATCACCTTGCAGTTCGATCATTAGTGGCTGAGCTGGCGGTGCGAAACGATCCGGCTCCGGGGGCACGGATGGAGGCGTTTGCAAGATAATCATCGGGGGCTGGGAGGCCGCGGGGTATCCCGTGCTGGAAACGTAGTCTGAGTAGAAGGGGTCAGAGTACGCGAGCGGATAAAAGGAAGCGTGCGGATGACCGCCCCGATTGAGTCGGGCGCCGAAGTGCGGGGAGGCAGCGCCCATTCGCTGCGCACTTACACATGGCGCGAGAGCGGCCAGCATGGTGATGACCAGAAGCCTACGCATGATCAGTTGGCCTGTGCGGATGGCGGCAGCTGAAAGGTGACGCCGCGATCGTCGTTCTGCTGGCGGGTGGCTTCGAGATCGAGGTCGGCCAGGAGGACTCGGCGGGGGTGTCCCGGTGTCAGATCAAAAAGCGTCGGGCCGACGATGGCGTAGTTTCCAACTTCCACCTTGTGGCCGTCCTTGAAGACTAGCAGCGTGGGCGCTTGAGGAGGGTCGGGATCGGCAGGTGTGGCGTCTGCATCCCGAACAGCGTGAGGCGTGGGAACGTCCTTTACTGGAGGAATGTAGGACGCGGCGCCGGATCCGCGGCGATCGAAAATTGTGGGGCCTCCCTGATACTGCGCGTCCGGGTCATCGGCGTTGGCGTCGTCTGCATCAGCGGCGCCGAGATCGACGGCGTAGGGAACCGGCACGGCGTAGCCCAAGGCCGGAGCAGCGAATTCTGCGTGATGGTGACGATGATGACCGTCGCCATTGCGAGGCCCGTTCGTGGTGACGGTGAAGCCGTGGTTGGGAGCGAAGCCACGCGGGCCGAGTGAAGTGACGCTCGGGGGAGTACCGTTGACGGGACGTCCACCGAATCCGGGAGAAGTCACGGAGGCGGGAGTGCCGTTGACTTGAGCGTGGCTGGTCGAGACAAAGATTGTCGAAACGAAGATCAGCAGCAGCGCGAGCAGACTGGAAAGTGCGAGCGAAGCCGGGATGAAATGTCGCACAGAAATATGATACTCCAACGAGGAAGACATGGTGCACCTCGACGATAGAACGCTTGTAGTTGGTTGGATTGCACGCAGGTCTGGTGGATGCACTAGCTCGAGAGGCAGTCAGCGGTGAAAGAGTGTATGTAATTGAAAAGGCTGAGTTAGTTCTATTTGTCGAGCGCGGACTATAATTCTGCTGAACGGGCTCGCCCAGGTTGGTTTTTAGGCGGTGCTTGAAAAATTTGGGTTCCGTGCCTCAGGGGCTAAAGCCCTCGAAGAAAACATAAAGAGCTTTTCGCAGCGGTGAAAGCGCTGCGCCACCCAAAACCGCGCGCACGCAAAACGGGAGACGATGCGCCACCCAAAACCGGAGGACGCTGCGCCATCCAAAACTCGAGTTTTTCTCCAAACTGCTTCAACTATGAAATTGGCGATCCAAACCGTTGAGATATGAGGTCTGCGATCCGATTTGCGATGCTGGCGCTGGTGCTGGTGATTGTGGCCATGGTGTCGGCGCTGACGGCGATGCGATTCGCCATTCACGGGCAGGAAGTGGCGGTGCCCGCGCTGGTTGGGCTGGCCCCGACGGAAGCGGAGCGAGCGGTGGCCGGGCTCGGGCTTGCAGATTTCGATCGAGCGGCAGTACTACAGTCCGCAGATTCCCGAGGGACGAATCATGTCGCAGCTGCCGCTGCCGGGAACGAAGGTGCGGCGCGGCTGGCAGGTGCGGGTGGCGCAGAGTCTGGGACCGACGCGAGTGACGATTCCGGATGTGACGGGACAGAGCGAGCACGCGGCAGAGTTGAATATCCGGCGGCGCGGGCTGGATGTGGATTCGACGGCGGTGGTGCAGGAGCCGGGGATTCCGGCGGACCAGGTGCTGGCGCAGAGTCCGACGGCGAACGAGACGCAGGTGGCGGCGCCGAAGATCAGTTTGCTGGTGTCGGCGGCGCCGGATCCTCAGGCGTTTGTGATGCCGAGCTTTATGGGGCAGCCGCTGGGCAGCGCGAGCCGGAGCTGCAGGATGCCGGGATTCAAGTTGGGGAATGTGAGATGTGGTCGCGCCGGCGAACGCTGATGCCGGTGGAACGGCGAATGCTGGCCGATCCAGCGGATCAGGCAGTGCCTGCGCCGCAGGCACCGCCGCCCGCTCCGGCGCAGCCTTCGCCAGCGAGCATCATTGTGTCGCAAGTGCCGGCGGCGGGGCAGAAGGTGTTTGCGGGGGCGACTGTGAATTTCGACGTGCGGTAGAACTCCTGCCACGGATTTGCACGGATCGTCACGGATATACCCAGCCAGACTCTTTATTTCATTTCCAAGATTGCGGCGAAGAAGCCGTCGCAGGGGTGGACGCCCGGGATGGTGCGGAGGTAGGGGCCGCGCGTGAGTGAGGCCGGGTCGGGCCAGGTTAGTTCGCCGCTGCTTTCAGGCGGTCGAGTTCTGTGCGGCAATCGAGCAGGCGGAAGGAATTGTTCTCAGCCAAGGCTTGCTCGACGACATTTTCGTTTTCTTCTTTTTCCAGTGAACAAGTTGAGTAGATGAGGCGTCCGCCGGGAGCGACATGGGCGAGGGCGGAGCGGAGGATTGCGAGCTGGCGTTGGGCTAACTCAGCGAGATCGTCGACGGTGAGCCGCCATTTGATTTCGGGATTGCGGGCGAGCGTGCCGGTGCCGGAGCAGGGGACGTCGGCGAGGACGCGGTCGAACTGCTGCGAGACGCGGAAGATGCTGGGCATCGGCGGTCACGATTTGGATTCGCCGCAGCTGCGCGGATGCGATTGCAGCAGCTTTTGGAGCAGGCGCGCGCGGTGGGGATGAAGTTCGACGGCGGTGATTGCGGCTGTCGGGATTGTGGTCTGCGATGGCCAGCGTCTTGCCGCCGGGAGCGGCGCAGCAGTCGAGAATTTGTGATCGCTCTCCGGAAGCGCATGGCCTACGAGGGCGGCGACGAGTTGCGAGGCTTCGTCCTGGATGACGATCTGGCCATTGCGGAAGGCGGGCGTCTTCGTGATGTCTCCGGCTTCGACCCGGCGGGCGGAGGCCAGGAGGCGTCCGGGGCTAGAGTGATTCCCTCGCCGGTTGAGTTGCTGTTCTGCAGTCGGGCGTGCGGAGGCGGATTGCGGTCGCGGGGACGGACTGATTGTGTTGGCAGATCTGGCTGAGCGGCGGAGAGTCCGTATTCGCGGGCCCAGCGCTCGACCAGCCAGAGCGGATGCGCGAGGGCGCGGGCCAGAGCTTCGGGGGAAGAGAGTTCGTCTTGCGACGAGTTTTGCTGGTTCTGCGGCGCGACGGAGAGTTTGCGCAGGACAGCATTGACGAAAGGAGCGGCGGAGCGCTTGCGGGCGCGTTTCACCAGTTCGACGCTTTCGTGGAGAGCGGCGCGCTGCGGAACGCGATCGAGCCAGCGGAATTGATAGAGGGCGAGGCGCAGGGCGATGAGAATTTCGAGTTCGAGTTTGGAAAGGGGTTGCGAGGAGGCGGTGGCGATTTCGTCGTCCAGGCGCGAACGCCAGCGGAGAACGCCCATGACGAGTTCGGTGGCGAGTGCGTGATCGGGAGTGGAGAGGCGCTCGTGGGCCGAGAGTGCAGAAGGTCGGAGGCGTAGGAGGATTCGCGTTCGACGCGGAGGAGAATGTCGAAGGCGGCGGCGCGGGCGGGAGAGACAGGCATTGTTGTTGATTGTAGACTCGCTTACGAAAGAAAAACGCTTAACCACGGAGGACACAGAGGAGACTGAGCCGACCAGAACAGCGCGTTCGGCGGGATGAGCCACCCTCAGGGGCTAAAGCCCAATTATTTTCTTGGCCCCTATCGCGGCCCTGGAGGGCCGCTCTTCCACGACAACACGTTGGGCGGCACGGCTGAAGCCGAGCCCTTCCACGAACGCTTTTCGACGAGCATCTTCGACAAGCATCTCTCCACCGGCATCTTTCGACAAGCAGCTCTCCACGACCACCTTTCGACAGACCATCTCTCTCAGATCAGGTGACTCCGAGCTTTTCGCCGGGTTGGGGGCGATAGCCGTGGAGGAAATCGCGGGCGGGGGTGCGCTTCTTGCCTTCCAGTTGGATTTCCAACAGTTCGAGGGATGTGTTGTGGCCGCAGCCGACCAGGAGACGATCGGCTGCGACGCGCAGTTCGGCGGGAGGCACGGCGTCGGTTGCGGGGCGCGCTTTCGATGATCTGCAGAGTTTTGCCGCGGAATTTTGTGTAGGCTCCGGGCCAGGGTTGGAAGCCACGGATGCGGTTGAAGATCTCCGAGGCACTCGCGGGAAAAGTCTACGAGGCCGTCTTCTTTCTTCAGGATCGGGGCGAGAGTGGCTTGCGAGTTGTCTTGGGGGCGAGGATGAATGGAACCTGCTTGCAGGCCGCGCAGCGTCTCGACCATGAGATCGGCGCCGATGGAGGCCAGGCGCGGAGCGAGAGTCTCGGCGGTATCGTCGGGCGTGATGGCGAGTTCTTGCTGCAGCAGGATGTCGCCGGTGTCGAGGCCGGCGTCGATGCGCATGGTGGTGACGCCGGTGACGGTTTCGCCGTTTGCGATGGCCCACTGGATGGGCGCGGCGCCGCGATATTTCGGGAGCAGCGAGGCGTGCAGGTTGATGTTGCCGAGCGGAGGAAGATCGAGCATCCACTGCGGAATGATGCGGCCGTAGCCGACGACGATGATGGCGTCGGGTTTGAGGGCGGTGAGTTGGGCGCGGAATTCGTCGTTGGTCTTGATGCGGTCGGGCTGGGTGATGGGAAGATTCAGTTTGCAGCGCGGATTCTTTGACGGGCGATTGAGACGAGTTCGAGGCCGCGTCCTTTGGGACGGTCGGGCTGAGTGACGACGAGATGGATGCGGAATCCGGCTTCGACCAACTTCTCTAGCGTGGGGACGGCGAAGCGCGGCGTGCCGCAGAAAACGAGATTGAGAGAATTGGGTAATTATAGCGATTGCGTGATTGAGAGATTCGGCAACAGCAAAGATCGCAGCATCGATTTTCAATTACTCAATCACACAATCTACTCAATCTCCTTCCCTACCATTCTCCGGCTTTCATCATCTTGCGGATTTTGCGTTTCATCAGGTCGCGCTTGAGGGCGCTGATGTGGCTGATGTAGAGCTTGCCGTTCAGGTGATCGGTCTCGTGCAGGAAGGCGCGGGCAAGCAATTCTTCTCCAGTTTTTTCGTAGACCTTGCCGTGAACGTCCTGGGCGCGGATGGTGACTTTGTTGGGACGAGTGACGTTCTCGCGGAAGTCGGGGATGCTGAGGCATCCTTCGCTCTGGGTGTGGCGGCCCTCGGTGTGAATGATTTCGGGATTGATGAGGACGAGCTTGGCGTTGGGATCTTCCTTGAAGGTGACGTCGATGACGGCGATGCGGCGGCCGATGCCGATTTGCGGCGCGGCCAGGCCGACTCCGTGGGCGGCGTACATGGACTCGAACATGTCTTCGGTGAGCTTCTGCAGTTCTTCGTCGAAGACCGTCACGGTTTCAGAAGGCTTTTCGAGAACCGGATTGCCGAATTTTACGATGGGATAAATCATCAGTAATTTTTCAGTTGCTGGCAGTAGCCCTGGAAATTTCTCAGAGTTTCGGTCATGGAATCGCCGCCGAATTTTTCCAGAGCGCAGCGCGCGAGCGTCAAAGCCACCATGGCCTCGGCGGCAACGCCGGCGGCGGGTACCACGCAAACGTCGGAGCGCTCGTAGGCGGCCTTGACCGGTTCGCGCGTGGAAAAGTCGACCGACTGCAGCGGGCGGCGCAGCGTGGAAATCGGTTTCAGATAGCCGCGCACGCGGATTTCCTGTCCGTTGGAAACGCCGCCTTCAATGCCTCCAGCGTTGTTGCGGGTGCGGGAGAAGGCGGTGTAGCCGGAACTGGCGGTGTAGCCGATTTCGTCGTGGACGGCAGAACCGGGAGCGAAAGCGGCTGCGACGCCGGCGCCGATTTCCACGGCCTTGACCGCTTGCAGCGACATGACCGCGGCGGCGAGCAGGGCGTCGAGACGTTCGTCCCACTGGACGTAGGTGCCGAGGCCGGGCGGAACCTGGTGGGCGACGACTTCGAAGACTCCGCCGAGAGAGTCTCCGGTCTTGAGAACTTTGTCGACTTCTTCTTTCATGCGCTGCTCGGCTTCGGGGTCGGCGCAGTTGAGCAGAACGTCTTCGCGAGCGTGCAGAGCGCGAATCTTTTCCCAGGGAACTTGGTCGGGAAGCGTGACGGCTCCGGTGGTGACGACGTGACTGAGAACTTCGATGCCGAGTTCGCGCAGGAAAAGTTTGGCGATCGCGCCGATGGCAACGCGGGCGGCGGATTCGCGGGCGGAGGCGCGCTCGAGCACGTAGCGAGCTTCGGGGAAGTTGTACTTCAGGGCTCCGGCGAGATCGGCGTGGCCGGGGCGGGGCGAGGCAACGCGTTTGTGCTTTGCGGGATCGCCTTCGCCGACGGGCAAGGATTCCTGCCAGTTCTTCCAGTCCCGGTTTTCAAGTTGGACGGAGATGGGCGAGCCGATGGTCATTCCCTGGCGCACGCCGGAAAGAATGTGGGCGGTGTCGCGCTCGATCTTCATGCGGCCGCCGCGGCCGTAGCCTTGTTGGCGACGCCAGAGTTCGCGGTCGAGGAAGGCCTGATCGATTTTCAGTCCGGCGGGCATGCCGGAAAGGAAGGCGACCAGAGCTTCGCCGTGAGACTCTCCCGCAGTGAAGTAGCGCAGCATAAACGTTCGATTGTACCTGATGCGAGGCGGGATCGGGGTGGCGAGGAAGGGATCGGGGCGTTCGTATCCTAAAGAAAAGGCAGCGGGACGATGGATTTTCACGAAGCAAATGTGGGTGCCACGAGGTTACAATGAACCGAACGCCTTTCCGATCTGGGTTCGAGATCGAACCCGCGCCGCATCGCAAATTTCTCTGGCCATGATGAAGGAGTTGCCCTGTGTGCCCCCCCGCACAGCTACAACGCGAAGACTTTTCGGCGATAAAGAAATTCGTTGTCTTCTGGTGCACGATCATGTCCTGCTGCGCCAGGGATTGCGGCGTTTGCTGGACGATGAACCGGACATGGAAGTGGTGGCGGAGGCAGGGAATGCCGCCGAAGCGCTGCGGAGGGTATTCGAGTATCGCCCCGAGATCGTAATCACCGATGCGCACATCTTCGAGTGCACCGCCGATCAAACCGAGCGGCTGATTCTGCAGGAATCTCCGTCCAGCAAAGTGCTGTTTCTGACGACGCACGAGGACGACGACCTGCTGCGAGAAGCGCGAGCCGACGTGACGAGTTGCGTGGTGCGGCAAACTTCAGCGGAAGAGTTGGTGGAGATGGTGAGGAGGACGCACTGCACGCCGAAGGAGATTGGGGAGTGCTGGAAAGACGGCGGGCGGAGTGGCCGTCCGAGGAATTGCTTCCGCGAAAGCGGGTGTTGACGGCGCGAGAACGTGAGGTATTGAAGTTGCTGGCCGAAGGCAGGACGGTGCGCTCCGCAGCCGATGTTCTCGGGACTCAGCATGAAGACGGTGGATGCGCACAAGTTCAATCTGATGCGGAAGCTGGGGATTCACAATAAGGCGGAATTGGTGATGTGGGCGATTCAGAAGAGAGTGGTGAAGGTGCCGGCGAGTTTCTAGGTCGGTTTGGATCTGCTAGTCGTGCCGTCCCTCCGGGACTGGCTTCCTGTTCCGGATCTCAGCCCAGCGGCTTGAGAGCGCTGGGCTATTCCATGTCTTGCGCCCACTCTCTTGCACGCCGCGAATTCTGATGCTATAATCTGACGTCCACAATCTGGCTAGTGTATCGACGCGACTGCGGCGAGTTCGGCGAGGCTCGTGACGTGAGGTCGGGCTTGGCTTCTGCGGCTTTTACGGCGCCGACGCCGGGCGGGCTGAGGGACGGTTCACCCATACGGTGGCGAGGCCGAGCGCCTGCGCGGGATCACGTCGTGGTAGATGCTTTGGCCTACGTGCAGCACGCGATGGGCGGGAGCATTGATGCGGCTCAGAGCCAACTCGAACAGCTTCAGCGAAGGTTTGTAGGCTTGGGCCTGCTGCGCGGTGATGACCTCGTCGAATTCAACTTCGAGTTGGGGGCGCGTGTCGGCGAAGAGGTCATCGTCCACGTTCGAGAGAATCGCGAGGCGAAAGCGGGTCTTGAGCTGGCGAAGCGCGGCGACCGTGTCAGGCCAGGGCTTCCAGGTGGCGAGAGAGTCGGGAGCGAGCGCGACTTCTTCGGCGGTGGGAGCGAATCGAAACTCGGCGCCAAACTGGCGAACGACGGATTCCAGGACTTCGCGGTAGGGACGAAACGCGCCTTGCTCGGAACGCTGCTCAAAATCTCCGTAGAGTTTGAGGAGGGTGGCGTCGTCGATCTGTTTTCCGTGAGCGGAGAGAATGCGGCGCAGTGCAGGGAGAATGCCGGCTTCCCAGTCGATCAACGTGCCGTAGCAATCGAAGGTGAGAATCTCGAAGCGGGTGAAGTCGAGCATGGTGGTCGGGCGCGGTCCTGCATCGGTTTGAGCTTACTCTTACACGCCGAGGGCTCGATACCGGGCAAGGTGGGAGTTGGGATCGGGAGTCTCGTCGAGTTCGGCTGTCGAGGAGTCGCGGCGGGATCTTCCGGCGGCGAAGGTTTTTTCGGAGCCAGAAACTTTTCGGTGTTCAGGAGCGGGCGGCCGAGAGAAGCGTTGTAGCTGGTCCAGGCGCTGTCGAGACCGGATTCGCGCTCGAACTGGGCGCGCATGGCTTCCATCTTGGAGTCGAGGTCGTCGAGATAGTGCAGCATGAGAGCTTCGGGAAACATGGGCAGCTTGGGCGAGCCGAAGTCGTACTGGCCGTGATGGCTGATGATGAGGTGCTCGATCATGATCTTGAGTTCGTCGGGGAAACCGGGTTGCAGGGCGAGCTTGGCCTGCAACATTTCCAGTTCGATGATCATGTGGCCGAGAAGCTGGCCCTTGGTGGTGTAGGAGAACGAGCGGTTGTAAGTGAGTTCGTGAATCTTGCCGATGTCGTGCAGAAATGCGCCGGTAAGAAGCAGGTCGCGATTGATCTGGGGATAGTTCTGGCACATCAGATCGCAGGAACGGAACAGCGAAACGACGTGATCGAGCAGGCCGCCGATGTAGGCGTGATGCAAAGTCTTGGCCGCGGGAGCGTTGCGGTAGGCGGCGGCGATTTCAGGATCGGCCATGAAGGCCTGGACGAGCGACTTGAGATGCGGATTCTGGAATGAAGAAATGAAGTTGGTCAGGGTCTGCCAGAGTTCGTCGACGTCCTTGGTGGTCTTGGGAAGGTAATCGGCGAAGTCGATTTCGGATTCGCCCAGCTTGCGCAGCTTGTGGACTGGTGAGCTGAAAGCGGTTCTTGTACTTGTTGATGAGGCCCTTGATCTTGAGGAAGTCGTCCTGCTCGAAGGCGTCGAGGACTTCTTCGACGTTGTCCCACATTTTGGCTTCGAGCTGGCCGCTGCGGTCGCCGAGAGTGAGCGCCAGGTAGGGCTCGCCGGTCTTCTTGGGCTTGATCTGCTTGCCGACGACGACAAAGCTTGAAGTGATGACCTTGTTTTCGTGGCGCGCGCAATCGCCGATGTAGAAGTCTTTCATCGTTGTCCGAGTATGGCCGTCTGAGTATAAAGCACGCGCCTTAGGACGGGATCAGAGGAAGCCCAACTTCTTATGTTTCTTCTTGCCGAGTTTCTTGGCGTCGGCTTCCTTGGCGGCGGCGGTTTCGATCGGCTGAGTCTGGTTGGGGCTCATCCCAGTATCGACGTAGCCATCCGCGTATTTGATGTAGGCGTCTTCGCGCAGCTTGGTGAGGTAGGCGCGGAGCGCGGGCTGCAGCTTCTCGTAGTAGAGAGCGTCCTGAATTTGTGGAAGAGCGTCCTTCATGAGGAGGGATGCCGGCCTGCTGGTGCTCGATGACCTTCAGGATCACGTATCCCTGCTTGGTCTGGATGACGTCGGTGACTTCGCCGGCTTTCAGCGCAAAGGTTTTGTCTTCGATTGGTTTAGCGAGCTTGCCGCGCTCGAATGTGCCCAGGTTCCCGCCATCGGCGGCTGAAGGGCCGTCCGAATATTTCTTGGCGATGTCTTCGAAGGCGGCGCCGTCGTGAATCTGCTTGAGCAGGTCGTTGGCTTTGGCTTCCGCTGCGCTGAGAGCCGCGGCCTCTGCGGCCTTCTGAGCGGCGTCATCGGCGGGCGGAGTATTCGGCGCCGCCGCCTCAGGAGTGGCAGGGGCCGCGGTCGCGGCAGTGGTTGTGGGCGCGGCGATCGAAGGGGGGACCGTGCTAGCAGCAGCTGGCGCAACGGCTTTGGGCGCGACCAGAATTTCGCTGAGGCGGATGTACTCCGGCTGCTCCATCTCGCTCTTGTGCTGGTCGTAGAACTGCTGGATTTCTTCTTTGCTGACGGAGAGGTGGCTGCTGACTTCCTCGCCGATCACCTTCTGGGTGATGATCTGGTTGCGCTTGTTCTGCTTGAAGTCTTCCCAGGAGATGCCCTGTTTGACCGCTTCTTTTTCCAGGTCCTCCATGGAGTCGAGCTTCATGTCCTTGCGCATCTTGTCGAGGTCTTTGATCAGCTCGGTGTCGCCGGTAATGCCAAGGTCTTTGCCTTTGTCGAGCAGGAGCTGCTGGTCGACGAGATCGCGGAGAATGTCTTTTTCACGCTCGGCGTAGAGCTTGTCGGGATCCTTGGAATTCTGCTGTTTCACTTCGTCCCGAAGCTGATCTTTGCTGCGCTCAAACTCCGACTTGGTGATGATCTGGTTGTTGACACGGGTGATGATCTCTTCGACGGTCTGCCCTGAGACCTGAACGGTGGGTGCGGGAGTCGCAACCGGGGCCTTTTGGGCGGGAGGTTGTGAGGCAGTTTGTCCGAACGCCAGGGCGGGCAGACAAGCGGAAGCAATCAGGAACAGACAAAGTTTCTTCATAGGATGTATGGGGCCGCCACGCTTCCTGGGCTTGCGGGCAAAGAGTGGGTTCAGGCCGATAGGATATTTTACTCCTTCGGGGCGAATCGGGTGGCAAAACCCTTTGGTTGGATGCGTTGGAGGGGAACGTAGCAGCATTCGCAGGGGCTAAAGCCCAGACAGATTTCGCCCGATTGACGCGGCCCTAAAGGGCCGCTCTTCCACAATCCCGATTCGGGTGATCCTGAAGGGACGGCCGCTCTTGCACGCTGATGAGTTTTTTCGTGCTCTGCGAGGGATCAGCCATTCCGTATTAAGGCGAGCGCCGTACGGTCGTCGCACAGGGGTGCCCCGCCGCTGAATTCGCCAACGGCTTTCAAAACCGAAGCGCAGAGGTCCTGAGCGGTGCTAGCCGGCGCCGACTGGAAAAACTGTTTGATAGCCGTGAGGCCGAATTCCTCGCCGCGCGTTTCGTGGTGGCCCTCACACTCGATCACTCCCCGAGAGACAAGCAACAGAGCGGCTCCTTTTTCCACGGCCACGGTGGGAGCGTCGGACGTTGCGTGGGAGAAGAGTCCGAGAGGCAAGCCTCCGGAAGTGAGTTCGGTGATCCCGTTGGCATCGCGGAGAAGACCGGGAGTATGTCCGGCGTTGGTGTAGCAGAGTGTGCCGAATTTCTGGTGGTAACAGGCGATGAAGGCCGGGCAGGAGCAGACACCGCTCGCGGTCTCAATGATCGCGCGATTAATGCGAAGACTGAGTTCGGTCATGGCCTCGGATTCGTTGATGTCGGGGCGGGAAAAGAGCTCAGTCCCGAACTTGCGGAAGATTTCCTGTGCGGCGGTCATGATGCCGCGGTTATCCTCGCGGCGCCCGGCCACGTCGAGCAGACCAAATAAAACCCGCTCAGGGCTGACGCGGAGGGAGTCGTAGAAATCTCCGGCAACGCGTTTGCCCACAAAAACCGCTGCCATGTCGGCTCCGCCGATCTTAGGAAATACGGTCGGGTCGGGTTCGACCACGGCTGCGGGATCAGGGTCGCGGAAGTGAAAGAGGGAACGCATGGAGAGCAAGCCCCAAGCGAAACTAGCACAGGAACGTAAGGGGAGCAATCGTTTGAACGAATGGCTCCAATCGGAACTACTCGCCGTACTTGTCGGCGAGATACCGGGCCAAGTCGGACTCGAACTGGCCGTAATCGGAGTGGATGGTGGCGCGCAGGGCGGCCTCGGTGGAATTGCCCTGGCTGATGCGTTCGAGGATGCGTTGGATGTCGCTCATGCCATAGGAATCGTTGATGTAGGTCACGGCAGCCAGCGACTCGGCGTAGGCCACAGCGGCCTCGCCACCGGAGAATCGCATGAAACTTCCTTCCAGCGCGTTCAGCGGGATATTGCGTTGTGTTTTGAAGAGGAGGGAGAGCGGGCGGCCCTGGCTTCCCAGGCTTCGGGGCTCGAGGAACTGGGCGATCCCTTCATGCAACCAGGGCGGGCAACGGCCGCCAGAAAGCCGGGCAATGAAGGAGTGAGCGAGCTCATGCTTCAAAACGTGCGCCAATTCTGACGTCATGGAACTCAATCCGCTGATGGGGATGCGCAGCTTGCCATCGTTGATGCCTCCCGACCAGCTGGGCGCTTGCGTGACATCGAAGAAAGCTTGTTCGGTATAGAGAGTGACCAGGATGTTATCGCGAGGGGGATTGCCGAGATCGCGGCTCAGGTCGTCGTAATCGGATTCGAGCGCAGCCAGGATTTGTCCGCGAAAGGACTCGGAAGTCTGTTTGCCCTCGTAGTGCAAGACAAAATGGCTGCTTTCGCCTTGAGAGAAGTCGGATTCGACCGTCTGCTCGCGCTGGGCCTTGGCGAGGAACTGCTCCACCTTAGGGTCAGGGCGTAATTCGAGGGAGCGCTTCCAGGAGGCGACAGCATCCTTCGTATGGTCCGATGCGAACTGGGCGTAGCCGAGCATGGTGTAAGCGTCGGGCGAATTGGGGGCCGCACTGGTGGCGCGCTGAGCGTAAGACAGCGCCTGAGCGGCGTTTCCGGTGCGGACCAGCAATGCGGCGTAGTAGATCAGGATGGTGGAGTTATTTGGCTGGAAACGAAGAGCGCTTTCGAAATACTGCCGCGACTGGGCAATGTTGCCGTGTTCGAATTCAAATTTTCCAGCGATGAAATCGGCCGTGGCGCTCAGCTCGGCGTTGCCCTTGCTTTCCAGGTTGGCGAGAACGTCGGCATTGACCTTACCTTCTTTAATGATCCGGGAAACGAGGTCGCCCTCATTGGCAAGGCTGTCGGCGGGAGTGAAAGCCGGGAGATCGGCTGCCTTCAGGGCTGCTGATCCCGAGTGAGCGGGCATGCCGCCGGCCTCGACGTGATCGACGGAGGCCTTGGGGATGGCGTAAGAGTCGTCGCCGATATCGTATTCGTAGCGATTCCCGTTTTCACGGACGTGATCGGCTAAGATGGTGCGGCCGTTTTTCAAGTGAATGGTGTCAGCCCACGCACAAGTGAGGGCAGAAGCCACCGCTATATAGAGGATGGTGACACGTAGCCGCATTCAGGCGCATTCTAGCAACTGGAGAGAGCCGCACCACGTGACGAAGGTACTACTCGAACATGCGAGGCTTGCGGGTCGCGGTGGCGATCTGGATGGCCGCCTGCGCGGTATGCGCCGCGCGAAGTGAGACCCCTGCGGACAAGCCCGCGGAGGCGCTTTACCTGCAGTTGGGCCAGGTGGGGCTGGATCCGGCGCAAGGTGTATCAGGTGAGGGGCGCATCGCTGGATCGAGCGGCGATCCATATTACGTTGGAGGACGGCACGATTGGATTCACCGAGGACGTGATGGGGCGGATCACCGGAGCATTCTTTGAGGGCGACGGTGAGTTGTTGCTGACGCCTCCGAATACAGTTGAACGAAGGTCGATGAGCCTGTTTACGGGGATGGCAATTCTGGAAGAACACTTTGCCACCGCCTATTTTCGTTTCAACGATGATGCGGCTACAGAGCTGCGGCCCGATCTGCGCGCCACGGAGAACAAGCAGGAATTCGTAGAACGCTGGGACGCGACGGCGCAAAAATCTGGCCAACGCTGATGCGATGCGTTTGTTGACGACCTTTAGCCGGATGCTGCCGGTGGAAGGTAAGAAGACTTCCGCAGGAGCCGAAGTCGAAGCGCCGAATGGGGAAGACCGATTTCTGCACGCGAGGTTACAAGGGACGAAGCTGGGCGTGTTTGACGTGGTCTTCGATTCCACGGCGGCGGAGCAGGTGCAGGCCGGCCAGGCCCGAACGGCGGAGCATGGAGATGTCTATTACGACGTTTGGGCATCATTTTCGACGACGAATCCGGAGGCTTCCAGGGTGAAGCACGACGGGTCAGCAGTACCGGAGGATGAGAAAGAGCGCGAGAGCCGGGTTGCAGCCCGTCGCTACACGGTCACAACAGAGGTGGAGCCGCCCAAGCGAATTCACGCGACGGCCCGCGTGCAGTTTGAGGTGAGATCGGTTGGCGCGCGGACCTTGTTGTTTGAACTCTCGCGATTCCTGCAAGTCGAAAGCGTCAAGCTCGACGGCCAGGGGGTGGAATTCATTCACAACCCGGCGGTGGAGGGGACGCAGCTTTCGCGACGGGGCAATGATCTTGTGGCGGTGATCCTCCCAGGGCCCACCCGAGCCGGGCAGAAGATCGACCTTGAATTTGTGTATGGCGGAGAAGTCTTGGCGGAGGCGGGCAGCGGATTGCTGTATGTGGGTGCGCGAGGCACCTGGTATCCGAATCGTGGGCTTTCCATGGCGGACTTCGACCTGGAGTTCGAGTATCCGCAAGGCTGGACATTGGTGGCGACCGGGAAGCCAATGCCGGTTTCCCCGGCGGACACAGCCGCCAAGGGAAATGGGGAACAGACAGCGCGCTTTGTATCGGAGAGGCCGATTCCCTTGGCGGGATTCAACCTGGGCAAGTACAAAGAAGTCACGGCGAGAGCCGGGGACGTGATCGTGGAGACGTATGCCACGAAAGGGGTGGAGCGAGACTTTCCGAGGGCGCGAGTGGAAGTGATCGAGCCAGACCCTTCCGATCCATCTTCCCGGGAACGACAGGTCATCACGACGCCCAGCAACCCGTCGCCCGCGCAGAACGAGCAGGCGGTGGCGGACGCTGCAGCAAGAGCCATTCAGTATTACGCAGAACGGTTCGGTCCCTATCCCTATAGTCGCCTGGCTCTGACGCAAATGCCGGGGCGGGACAGCCAGGGTTGGCCCGGACTGGTATTTCTTTCTTCGTATGCGTTTCTCGACCAGGAGGAGCGCGAGCAACTGCACTATGCTCCGTACCGGATCCTGCTGCAGCAATTGATTCCGGCTCACGAGGCCGCACATCAATGGTGGGGCGATCTGATTAGCTGGAGCAGCTACCGCGACCAGTGGTTGTCCGAGGGGCTGGCGAATTATTGCGCGCTCATGATGGTGCAGGAGAAAGATCCCGCAGGCTTTCGGCAGGTGATGGAAAAATACCGCCAGGATTTAGTCGCAAAGAATAAAGATGGGACCTCTCCGCTGGAGGCCGGGCCAGTAACGCTGGGCATGCGGCTGCTGTCGTCGCGGTTTCCGGAAGGATATGAAGCGATCCTCTATGGGCGCGGCACGTGGCTGTTCCAGATGCTGCGAAGCATGATGAGAGATGCCGAGGCGCAAGAGGGTGGACACAAGGCACAACCCGGCAGCGTGGATGAACCGTTTGTGCGGGCGCTCAGGAAAGTTCGGCAGCGGTACGAAGGCAGAGCGATCAGCACAAAAGAATTGATCGACGTTTTCGCGGAAGAGCTTCCGCCGCCGCTGCGCTACGAAGGCAAGAAGTCATTGGACTGGTTCCTGGAAGGGTGGATCAACGGTACGTCCCTGCCACAGTTGGAACTCAAGGCCGTGAAATTCACTCCGAAGGGTGCGGGGTCGGTAGTCAGTGGAACGATCCTGCAGAAAGACGCGCCTGAGGACCTGGTGACCTCGGTTCCCGTCTATGCAGTGATGGCGGGGAAACAGACAGTGCTGCTCGGACGCGTGTTCGCCGACGGCGAAGAGTCGTCGTTCCATCTGGCGGCTCCGGCGGGGACGCACAAGATCGTGCTCGATCCCAACGAGACGATTCTGACGAGTCCTAAATAGAGGCGCCTTGCAGAAAAGTGGCTCGTGAGCTGATTTGTGGTGCTGAATCGGCTCTGCAGTCTCGATTTGATTCCCGAAATGGGCTGACGGGAATCTTGCGCGCTATGCGTCGACCCGACCTCCTCACTTAAGTGCTGCATTTCCTTCGGCCAGTCGCGCGACCCGTCGTGTGGCACTGTGGCAGCTGATCTGCATGTGGAAGGGCGGGAAGATGGTTCGATCGAGGCTAATCATGGACGTCCAAATGGATGAGACTCTGGATAAGGCAATCGGGTGGTGTTCAGGGCCGGACGAGAACACATTGTCGAGGACGCAGACGATCCTATTGGTGGAAGACGAAGCCTTTGTGCGGGAAGTGACCGGAGAAGTTCTGCGATCGGCGGGATATCGAGTTCTCACCGCAAAGAATGCGGCGGAAGCGATGCTCATTTACGAAGCGCGAGGCAATGAAGTGGAACTGTTGCTCAGCGATGTGGTTCTCCCGGGTGAGAGCGGGCGCATACTGGCGGGGAAACTCCGGCGCGAGAATCCCTGGCTCAAGGTTCTGCTGGTCAGCGGATATGCAGAGCAGATTGGACCGTGCGGCACGATGCAGGAGGAGTTTTTGGCCAAGCCATTTTCTACTGACGTGTTACTGGGAAGAGTGAGGCAAGCGCTGGGTCGAGTGAGATTGCCGGTGGGTGGGACTGAAAGCGTGCTCAAGCACGCATGCGGTACCGCGTAGCCTGCAGGATTTGCGCTGGGATTTGAGAGAGCGGAACGACGCGCGTGAGGATGCCCAAGCTCGGCACAGGCGCGCGGCATGCCATATACGGTGCAGGTAGCTTCGCCTGGCCAATGGTGAGGCCGCCCTGACGATGTATGGCATTCATGCCGGCTGCGCCGTCGGAACCCATTCCCGTCATGATCACTCCAAGCGCACGGTTTCCAAAGGCCTGAGCGATCGAGGTCATGAGTACGTCGATCGAAGGAATGTGAAGATAGTCTTCCGGGTGCGAGTCGAGGAAGATCATGGCGCGCGACTCGGAGGGCTGTTCGACACGCATGTGCACTCCAGCGGGCGCGATGTAAACCACGCCAGGCTGGATGGTTTCGCCGTGAGTCGCCTCGCGCACCTTGACGCGAGCACAAGGTGTTGAGCCGTTGGGCGAAGGGCGCGGTAAAGCCCGGGGGCATGTGCTGCACGATCAGGATAGGCACCGCAAGGTCTCGCGGGAACAGAGGCAGGATTTCCTGCAGAGCTTTGGGGCCGCCAGTGGAAGTTCCCAGGGCAACGATCGCCGGTACAGAAGGAAAGGCTGCGTTCGCAGTCTTCTGACGGGCACGAACTGGGCAGGTTTTCTAGACGAGGCGTCGACGGTAAGCGAATTTCGTGACTGCGCTGCCGCTCTGATCTTGGCGATGAGATCCGGCCTGATATGAACGAATGTCGAGTGAGGCGGGGGAGAGTTGCTTGGGGACGTAATCGAAGGCTCCGGCGGCGAGTGCGTTGAAAGTATTGTCGGCGTCCTTCTCGGTCGCCGCACTGACCATGATGACCGGGCGCGGAAACCGACGCATGATGCAACGCAGAGTTTGCAATCCATTGAGGCCGGGCATTTCGACGTCGAGGGTGATGACATCGGGATCGAGCGAGGGAATTTTGTCGAGCGCATCCGATCCGCTGCAGGCAGTAGCGGCGACTTCGAAGCCGGATTCGGAAGCGATCATGCGGGAGAGAGCGGTGCGCATGAAAGCGCTATCGTCGACCACTAAGACACGGATCGGCGGACGAGTTGCGGCGTATGGTGTCATGTCCGGTAGATCGAGCGAACGAGGGCATGGACCTCGTCCAGGTAGGAATCCATTTCAAAAGTGAGGCGGGCCCAGTCAAAATCCTTGAGCCCCTGGCATTGTTGCGACAGGACGGAGAAGCCAGCCTGTTCGAGCAGGTTGACCTGGCGGTTTTCGATGTAGCCGTAGTTCAGTCCGCTCATGCGGCAAAGCAGGTCGCTGATTTCGACGAGCGCCACCAATCCGGCGTGCTCGTGGGACTGTTGCGAGATTGTGGTGGAGGGATACGACCTCGCGGAGGTCGGGAGAGAGCTCCCATTTATCGGCCAGTAGGCGGCCGCTCTCGCAGTGCGTAAATCCCAGCACGGATTGCTCCGCTTCGTGGAGTGGAATTCCTTCGGCGCGCGCGAGTCTCATAGGCTTCACCGAATTCCTTGGGCAACACCCACAGGTTGACGATGATTCCGAGATCGTGAAGCAGTCCAGCGAGGTAGGCCTTGCTGGGATCGGGATAAGAAATCTTGCGGGCAAAATGGCGGCAGACGAGCGCGCATCCCAGCGAGTGCTCCCAGAAGACGACGGGGTCGATGCCGCCGCTGTCTTTGGGCATCATGTTGAGCACGCCGCACGACATGGCAATGTCGCTGACCCGGTGAAATCCCAGCCCGACGATGGCGCCGCGCAGGGAGTCGATTTTCTGCCAGCGTCCGAATAGAGGGCGAGTTAGCCATTTGCAGGCACTGCGCAGCCAGCGACTTATCCTGCGCGATCATGTCGGTGACTTTCTGCACGTCGAGCTGCTCGACTGGCTGTTCCAGGTAGCGGAGCAGCGGCGCCAGAACGGCCGGAATGGTCGGAATGTGCTGGAGATCCTCGATGCGGCTGAGCAAGGTTGATTTCGTCGCTGCGGTGTTCATGGATCCCTACTTTCCCGCTTGAGTGCGTTCGCCCTTGATGTACGCCGTGGCTCCCGGCAAGTGGACCAGGCGGAAATCGTCACATACGCCATAGAGCGATTCGGAATGGCCCAGGAAGAGATATCCGTGGGGCAGAAGATTGTTGTAGAAGTGCTGAATCACGCGCCGCTTGGAAACCAGATCAAAATAAATGAGCACGTTGCAGCAGAAAATGACGTCGAGGCCCTTCATGAAGGTCATGCGTCCATCGTCGGAGAGATTGAGGCGGCTGAAGGTGATGCTGTTGCGGACGACGGGCTGCACCTGCAGCTGTTCTCCGGCGGGGAGTGAAATATTTCTGGCGGTAGAAGGGGAGCTCAGATTGCGGGTGCTGTAGGTGCCGTAGATCGCATTCTTGGCGTGCGCCAGGGAGCGCTCGTTGAGGTCGGTGGCCAGGATTTCGATGGTCCAATCCTTGAGACGGCCTTGGGCTTCTTCGAGCAACATCATGCTGAGCGTGTAGGGTTCTTCGCCGGTGGAACAACCCGCACTCCAGATGCGCAACCGGCGCAGAGGGAGTTTGGATTTTGCGTCCAAGACTTTGGGAATAACGATCTGGCGCAGCGCATCCAATTGCGGCTGATTGCGAAAGAAACAAGTTTCCCCAATCGTGATCTCGTTCAGCAGCGCGACCAGCTCGGCCTGACGCATGGGCCGGATGGTGAGGCATTCGAAGTATTCGCGCAGGCTTGGCGTTTTCAGCTCTTTCATGCGGCGCCCACAGCGGTCGAGCAGCAGGCGCAGTTTGTTGTCGGGATGGAAGATGCCGGCCACTTGATAAACCAGGTCGCGGATGCGCACCAGTTCGGGGTCGGGTGGCCCCTCCAAGGCGAAGGCAGTGTGCAGCTGCGGCGGTTGTCATGCCGAGACCTTTCGGATTACGTAGAGGGAGGGTCGGTGCGCTTTGCTCAAAGTGGTGCTCGCAGTGAAACGAGTTTCGTCCAGTTCCTGTCGCGTGACTATCAGTTCATCGGCAGCGGGAGAGTTGACTTTAGGGGATCGAGGGAGAAGGCTTGGAAGGCCGAGCGGCGGCGAGCGCGCTGTTGGTGACAATGTGTCCACTGAGGATCACAATGTCGACGCGGCGGTTCTGAGCTCTGCCCTGAACGGTGTCGTTGCTGGCGATGGGGTGATATTCAGCGTATCCGGCGGCGGCCAGACGATCGGGAGGAAAACTGTAGCGCAGAATGAGAAGACGCACCAACTCCGTGGAGCGGGCGGTCGACAGTTCCCAGTTGGATGCGATTTGTGTGGTATGAATCGGGACGTTGTCGGTGTGGCCCTCGATCCGCAGGCGGCAGGTGCGGACTGCGAGGATCGAGGCGATGCGATCGAGCGCGGGAAGAGCGGAGGCCTTCAACGCCGGCGATCCGCTGTCGAAGAATCCAAACTCCCGCAAGCTGATCACGAGCCCTTCGGACTCGCGATGCAAAGCGACGGTATGCAGTGCGATTTCGCGTAGCAGAGCCTGCTGTAGTTCGGTTTGCAGGGTGGTCAGATTAGCCTCTTCGGAAGCGGACGTGAGTGCATTTTCGGGCGGGGAGGCGATGCGACCCAGTTCGGTACTGCGCTTCGCATTCTCGATGACTTGCACGGTGCTGAACGGCATCGGCTCGCTGGTTTCGAGTGGGACTCGTGTGTTGGAGTCGGGAAAGACTCCGAGCTCTTGAAACGCTACCTGGATGGCCATCGCCAGCCGGCCGACTTTGCGGTGATCGACCTGAGCCGAGGCGTACAGCACGACAAAAAACGCAAACAATAAGGTGATGAAGTCGGCGTAGGAAACCAACCAGCGGTCGTGATTGGTGGGCGGACGGTGGTGTTTACGCCGGCTCATGGCATGTCTTCCCCGGCCGGCTTGACCGCCTCGCCAGATTCGACCAGGAAGCCCAAGAGCTTGGTTTCAAGCATGCGGGGGTTCATGCCCTCGAGAATGGAAGCCACGCCTTCGAGCGTCATCTCGCGCGCGATCTGCTCTTCGCGGATACGGAGCTTCATCTTTCCTGCCACGGGCAGATACAAGAGGTTGGCGGAACCGACACCGTAAATTGTGGCGACGAAAGCAACGGCGATGCCTCGCCCGACTTCGTCGATCTTGTCGAGGTGTTGCATGACCTGAATCAGCCCGAGAACTGCTCCGATGATGCCGATCGTGGGCGCAAAACCTCCGGCGGCCTCAAATACCTGGGGAACCTGCTCTTCGTACTCGGCTTGATTGTCGAGTTCCAGTTCCATGATCTTGCGCAATTCCTCGGGTTCGGTTCCATCGACAGCGAGGGTGAGAGATTTCTTCAAGAAGGGGTCTTCAATCTGCGCGAGCTCGGCATCCAGGGAGACAATGCCTTCCCTGCGCGCTTTCTGGGCATATTGCACCAACCGGTGAATCGTCCCTTGATGTTTTTGCGTGGGGCTGGCAAAGACGGATCCGAAGCGGCGTATCGCTTGCATGACGACGGGCAAAGGGAACTGCAGCATCACCGCGCCCAGGGTGCCGCCAAAGACGATCATGGCAGCAGTGGGTTGCAGGATCTGGCGGAAGTTTCCCCCTTCGAGCAACAAGCCCGCGAGGATTCCGCCGATCGCGAGAATGATCCCGCTAAGGCTGGACTTGTCCACGCTTACCTTTCTGGCTCAGGGCCGCCTGATCCGGAGGACCTTGCGATCAATGCGTGCATAGAAGACGGATCCCAGGACAGGGAAAGTCCCTGCAGAACGGAACGGCGGAAGTCGATGATGCGACTGAGGACATCGCCGGCTTTTTCGAGGACAACAATTTTT
Source organism: uncultured Acidobacteriaceae bacterium (assembly GCA_963795875.1). Taxonomy (GTDB): domain Bacteria; phylum Acidobacteriota; class Terriglobia; order Terriglobales; family Acidobacteriaceae; genus Sulfotelmatobacter. The sequence goes on along the minus strand of CAWCJM010000009.1, from coordinate 131,986 downwards.
TCTCCCGTGATCAGGGTCACCAGCGTGTCGGGAGCCTGCTCGATGAATTTGATCAGGTCCGAATTTACGGTAAGAGGTTTGTTATTCAGTCGTGTCAGTTGAATCATGTGTTCCTGTTCTTCCCGGCAAAACGGCGAGAGGCCGATACACAGCCCCTTAGAGGGAGAATCGGCGAAGGAGGGAGATAGTTAAGGGAATGGGGGGAGGAGGAGCATTACTTTGGGACCATGACCTGGAGACTCCGAAGTGTGACGGTGCACTAAAGCGAGTTCGCAAAGCGCCGATGGACAGGAAAGAAATCGGGTTCCGCGGACGAAATGGAACGAAAGACTCCGGCCAATGATGGGGAGGCGGTTCCAGAGAACCCAAATCAGATTAAGAGGAGCAAATCCATGGCAATCAGTATTCTGAACAATCCGGCCTCCCTGGCCGCGCAAAATCAGTTAGGGATCACAAATACCAACCTGCAAAAGGCCCTTTACCAGCTGTCATCTGGATCACGCATCAACAGTGGAGCTGACGACGCCGCCGGTCTCGCGGTGGCTGACGGCTTGATGGCCAACATTACAGCTCTCACACAATCAGCCCGTAACGCGAGTGATGGTGTCGGCAAACTGCAAGTCGCTGATGGCGCGCTTGCCCAGGTGACCACGCTGCTCAACCGCGCGATCACGCTGGCCACTGAATCGGCCAACGGCACCTTGTCAGATACGCAGCGGGCCCCGCTGCAGGCCGAGTTCGCTTCCATCAAGTCAGAAATCGACCGCATTGGAGCGACTACGAATTTCAACGGGCTTCAGGTCTTTCAGAACACGACGGTGAACACCTATGTGAGCACCACGGGCAGTTTGACCAATGCCTCGACATTGGGTGGTTCGTCAAAGACGGAAACTGGCGCGACGTCGGTCAACGCCACCGACAGCTTGGGCTGGACGTTTGGCAAGGCGACCAGCTCGGTAGGAGCTCTGACCGGCGGCAGCGCGTTGCTCGGCGGCACGGTCGATGGCAGCAACTTCCAGACCTACGCGGCAGCAGGAACTGGCGGCTTCAGTTTTGCCGCTGGCGCAACTTCGACGGTGAATGATTTGCTCAATGCTGTCAACGCCAGCACTGGATACACGGGTGCACTGACGGGCGGAAACGTGGTCATTACGGCGAAGAATCAGAGTGCGCCGGCCGTGACTGTGACCGCGACGGGGGCCACCTCCACCAGCGCGATCGGCACCTTCGCCGCCACGGTCGCTGGGGCCACAAAGAGCATCACGATCGGACCAGCTGGTTCGCAGTTCGCGTTTATCGCGGACGGCAGCGTTGGTCATTCGACCGTGGGCGACCTGTTGGCCGCGATCAACGGATCCACCGCAGGCTACCACGCCACACTCTCCGGACCAGGCGGCACCAGCGGCGATCTGGTCGTGACCAACCCAGGTGCTCCTAGCGTCGATCCGGCAATCGCTGGTTCGATGGCGGCGCAATTTGGCGCCTTCACTCTGAATGGCGCACCAACCACTCTCACGGTGACGCCGTACAACACCGGAACTCCGGTAACAACCACCTTTACCGACAGCGGCAGCCTGACTGTCGGACAGCTCATCTCCAACATCAACGCCATCGGTCTCTCCGCCTCTCTCAATAGCAGCGGCAGCCTGGTGATTGGCGACCCGAACAATCCTACCCATTCTCCGACGATTGGCGGCACGATGACCGGTACCGGAGTACTCGGCGCCAATACAGCCGGGACGGGTGCGGCAGCAGCCAACACCAACATCTACCTGACCGACGATAGCGCCAATGCGGCCAACACTATTGCTGTGGCCATCGGCGCACTTTCGTCGAGCAGCATGAATGGAGCCAGCCTGACCGCCGACAACCTGTCGACTCAGATCGGCTCGCAATCTGCCCTGGCGGATATTTCCGCTGCGATCAATAACGTAGCGGCATTACGAGGTACGCTCGGAGCCAGTGTCAACCGGCTCCAGAGCGCAACCAACGTCATCAACACCAGCGTGCAGAACCTGACTTCAGCGCAAGACAACATCCGCGCTGCGGATATTCCATCGACCGTAGCCAGCATGGCCAAGTACTCCATCCTGGAACAGACGGGCGTGGCCTCGCTGTCGCAGGCCAACCAGATGCAGCAACTCGTACTGAAACTGATCCAGTGAGCGAGCACGAGGAAAGAGGGCGGGAAGCTCCGCCCTCTCTTCACTTCCAACCGGTGAACCAGTATGAACATCGGCCCGACACAAATCGCTCCGGCGGTGGCCGGGAACCAGACTCTTGAGAGCACGGGTCAATCCGGACGATCCACTCCCGTTCGGGAAGATCGTCCCAGAGAGGAACCGAGCGAAATACGAAACTCGGAGCCTGATACTCCATCTGCGGATGAGGTCGTAAAAGTGCACTCCGATACCTCGACGGGATCTTCGATCATGGTCTACGAATTTGTCGACTCGCGATCCGGGTCCCTGGTGTTTCAGATCCCCAGCGCACAGATGCTCAATTTGGTCCAGGACATCCGGCAGCGGCTGGAACGAATGGCCGCCAACCAGGGTGGGGGAGAAGAAGTGAAACCGGGAGGCAAGAATGGGAATCAGCCTTAACGCGGCAACATTACTCAGCGGAAATGGTATCGATGTTACCTCGTTGGTGAACCAGGTCCAGTCGCAGCAGAGCGGTCAACTGACCGTATGGCAGCAGGAGCAGACCGATCTGCAGACGCAGGCCACGGCGCTGGGCACGTTGAACACTGATTTAACCAATTTGCAGACGGCGATGAACGCGCTCACCGATCCCCTGGGGGCGCTGACGGCGGTGACTGCCAATTCGTCGATGCCGGCGATTCTGACCGCCACGGCGGATACCACGGCTTCCCCGGCAGACCATACGATCGTCGTGAACAGCCTGGCGAGTGCCGGAACCGTATACACGAACGCGGTGTCGGGCGGAGCCGATGTTTCCATCCTGCCGAGCGGCGCTACCGGCGGGGATCTCACGCTGCAGGTCGGCGGGTCCAGCGGCGTCACCCACGACATACAGATCACGGCAGGCAGTAACGATACCGTGACGAAACTCGCCAGCTATATCAACCAGCAGAGCGCGACAAACAACTGGGGTATAAGCGCCTCGGTGCTCAGCGACGCGACGGGTGCGCGCCTGGCCATCTACAGCCAGGCAACCGGCACAGCCGGCGCGCTGGCGATTACGGGGAACACGACTACAGGGAGCCTCAGTACGACTTCCATGGGTAGTGCGGACACTTCAATCTTGTCAAGCGGCCAGGCGACGGGCACGATCCAACTGCAGATGGGGGGGACGAGCGGGACCACCGCTACCCTCGCGATCACGCAGGGCAGCAACGATACGCTCAATACCTTGGCCAGCTACATTACGAATCAGAGCACGCAGAATGGTTGGGGAATCACCGCGAACGTAGTGAAGGACAGTAACGGATACCATCTGGCAATTAGCAGCAAGGCGGCGGGAAGCGCCGGGGCGCTGGCGTTCACCAGCAACGATACGACCTTAACTCCCGTCGCAAACCCGGCGACGAGCCTGAACTTCGTAGCTCCGACGGGCGGAGCCGACGCCACTCTTACCATCGACGGCATTCCCTTCAGCAGCACGAGCAACACTGTAACGGGGGCTCTACCGGGCGTGACGTTAAATCTAGTCAGCGCGGAACCCAGCGTGCCGTTGCAGCTTGCAGTCGGTTCGGATGCGACGCAGGCGTCCACGGCCATCAACGCCTTCGTGGTGGCATACAACACGCTGATCAGCGCCATCAATGACCAATTCACCGTGGATCCGAGTACAAACGCGGAGGGACCGCTCGGTTCCGATGGTTCCCTGCGCTCGCTGCAGTCCAGTCTTCTCTCCGACGCGAGCTATTCCCCTGGGGGGAGCAGTGGCGTGGTCAATCTTCGATCTCTCGGGATTAGCACGAACGACGATGGAACTCTGACCGTCGATAACACGACGCTGAACAGCAAATTGACCGCAGATCCTGCGGCCGTGATCAATTTTTTTCAAAATAGCTCGACTGGGTTTGCTCAGAACTTCGGCGCCGACCTGACCAACCTCACGAGCTCGGTCGATGGCGTGCTCAATCTGGATCTCGCCCAGAACAGTACCCAGCAGGGCGACCTGACCAATCAGATCAACAATTTCAAAGACCAGCTAGCGAACCAGAAGACACTACTGATTGCAGAGTTCAGCCAGGTGAATGCGGCGCTGGAATCGTATCCGTACCTGCTGGCAGAACTGAATGCGGCGATGGGGAATCCCTATACCACGTCCTCTGCGAATACGACGCCGACTTCAGGTTCATCCACTTCCTCGACCACATCGTCCTCGTCGACAGGATAATTTCATGACAGATCCTCGCAGTGCCTATCGGGAGAGCGCGGCGCGCGGCGCGAGCGCCGTGGGGCAGGTCGTCCTGCTGTACGAGCAGATGGTCGAAGACCTGCGGCGAGCGCTGCGGGCGATCGAAGCCAACCAGGTTGAAGAGCGCACCAACGCCATCAATCACGCGATGGTGGTGGTGAGCCATCTGCAGAACAGTCTGAACTTCGAAGTGGGCGGCGACGTAGCTCCTCGTCTGGAGCGTTTCTACATCATGGCGCGAGAAAAGTTTTTGGAAGCGCAGTTTCAGTCGTCGAAGGAGATTTTGAACGAGCAGCTGGCGCTGCTTCTCGATTTGCGTGACGCTTGGATCGAAGTGGACCGTGCCACCACGGCTCAGGCCAAAGTGCCGACCTCGACGTCGACAGAACCTGTGCCATCCGTGCCTGCGGGCGCGCCACGGCCCGCTGGGGAATGGAACGCATGACGTCTTTTATGAGCGATCTCTTATGAACGAAGACCATCTCACGCAAAACTTGCGCCAGACCAACACCCGCCTGCGCCTGTGGCTGGAGAGTTTGGAGACCGGCCCTGTGCATCCCATGGCGCCCAGTCCGCGGATCATTGCCGAACTCTTATCAGAGCTGATCCGAGCCGGCGAGTGGCTGCGCGACGGCGTGCCCGCCGCGAGCGGCCAGGAACTTAAGGCCGAAGTAGCGGAATATCGACGAAACCTGGCGCGGCTGCGCACGCAGATGCCCGCAATTCATAACCACCTGCTGCAGGAGCGGGCGCGGCTCGAAGCAGAGCGGACGCGGATCGAGTCTGCGGCGGCATGGGCTACCGGCTCCCACCAGACTCTGTAAATGACAGTTCCGGCCGTCCTCGATTCCGATTGAAAAACCCTCAGCGCGGGATTCTGGTTATTTCAGATAGTCAAAGAGGTTGGTCTGTCCGACCCGTCCCATTGCGGAGAGGGTAGCCTGGTAAGAGGTTTGTCCAGTGGTCAGATTGCTGATCGTGGCGGGAAGGTCCACCCCACCGAGGGTGTTCTGCTGCGCCGCCAGTTGCGCGGTTTCGCTGTTCAGATAGTTCTGCTGCGAGTCGAGCTGGTTCACGGAATTACCGTAAAAAACGCGTGCCGTATCAATGTAGTTGTAGGCGTTGCTGACTTCGGTGACGGAGGTTCCGATAGCGTCCGTGTCGCCGCTCTGCAGGTTTGTGAGGAGGTCTTGCATGGCCTGAAACATGTCAGTGCCGGGTGCGGTGAACAGCTGTGCGCCGGGCAGATTAGTTTGGAGCGTGAAATGATTGCCTACCGTCACGCTGTTGGTCAGGTTATTCCCTGCATAACGCACGCCGGAAGACGCACTGCTGTCGAGGACATAGGGCGTCGTCTGGGTTGCGGTTCCTGCAAAGACGTAGCTGCCCTGGTAGGAAAGGTTCGCCAAATTGACTAGTTGCGACCGAATGCCTGTTACTTCGCTGGCGATCGCCTCGCGGTCGGAATCGCTGAGAGTTCCGTTGGCACCTTCTGTGCCCAAGCTGATGGCGCGTTGCAGCGCGGTAATCACCGCGTTCAAGGTGGAGTCGGCGCTCTGCATCTCGCCCTGAATGCTCCCAATGCTGCGGAGAAATTGATCAGCAGCTGAGGTTTGGGCTGCGTTCTGGACCAGCCCCGCCGCCGCCGCTGGGTTGTCGGATGGAACGTTGACACTCTGGCCAGAGCTGATCTCGAGAAGATCGGTGTTGATCTGCTGCTGGGTGTGGGCGAGCGCGGCGAGCAGGTCGGGAGTCGGATTGGGATTCACGCGCATAAGGGTCCTAATTCTTCATATTGATCACGGTCTGCATCATGGAGTTGATGGTCGAGATGACTTGCGCCGATGCCGAGTAGGCCTGCTGGAAACGCATGATGTTGGCCGCTTCCTGGTCAAGCGAGACGCCGGAGATGGACGAACGCTGGTCGTTCAGCTGCTGCAGCACCAGACCGGAAGCGCTCTGCTCGGCGTTGGCATTGGCGGCAGCGTTGCCCACGTTAAACACTACAGTGGAGTAATAGCCGGTGGGACTTTGCCCTTGAATGAGCGGCTGGGTGCTCAGCGCATACATGGCGTCGGCGTTGCCGTTGTTGCCTACCGTTCCGTCCGAGCTGGCAGCGATCTTGGAGGGGTCGGTGATCGCGACGGAGAGAGTGGCAGCCGCTCCGGATCCCGAAGCTGGCGGAGGGGTAAAAAGGTTCGCTCCCAGGCGGCCGTTCAAGTCATACCCGGCGGTTTGGACGCCGTTGACGGCGTTGGCGAGACCTGCCGCCAGCGTATCGAGTTGCGTTTGAATCGCGGGAATCTGTTGATCTCGCGCCTGCAGCAATCCGCCCAACTGTCCGGAAGTCAGACTCGATGTGATGTCGCGGCCTTGGGCATAAATGTGCTGCGCGCCAGAGGAATCGGCCTGGGTGGAAAGCTGGAAGCTTTGCTGTCCTGCGACCAGCGGCGTGCCGTTCGCAGTAGTCAAGGTCAGGGTGTTGTCGGTGGGGATCACGGAGACATCCACCAGGGCGGAGAGTTGATCAATCAATTGCGTACGCTGGTCGAGGAAGGTGCCGGCATTCTGTCCGACGTTCTCGAGGTCAGCGATCTGGCCGTTCAGCTTTGCGATCTGCCCCGTAAGCTGATTGATCTGTCCCGCGGCTTGTTCGACGCTGCCGTTTAGATTACTGCGCTGCGTGGTCAGGTTATTGGACGCGAGATTGAAGGCCGTCGCCAGATTGTCTGCTGCGGTCAGAACGCCTTGCCGGAGCGACAGGTCGGCGGGGCTCGTTGAAAGCTGGTTGAGGCTGTTGAAAAAGCTCGAAATCGCCGTACCAATGTCGCCTGTTCCCCCGGTGAAGGTGACTTGCGTCTGCGCCAGCGCGGAGGCGAGTGCGCTCCACTGGCCCTGAGTCTGCGTCTCCTGCTGGATGCGGGATTCGAGAATGGGATCGCGAACGCTTTCGATCGTCTGCAAGGTAACGCCGGTTCCCAAAGTCAAGGGATCGACGAGGATCGGGTCGCTGGCCACCAAGACCGGCACCTCCCGCGAATAGCCCGGCGTGTTGACGTTCGCGACATTGTTGGTGGTCGCCTGCAGCGCTCCCTGCTCGGCGGTGAGTCCGCTCAACGCGGTTGCAAGGCTGGCATTCAGTCCCGACATGAGGCACGTTCCTTCTCTTCTGCCACGGTTCGGGGATTCTGGTAGTGGAGCGGCGGGGCCGAGCCATAGTTGGTCGCGGGACCAGCCAAAAGGTTTTCGATCGTTCTCAGCCAGCGCTGTCCTCTAGCCAGCAGCGCCGCCTGAACCCGCGCCAGATGCAGTATGCGCATTTGGGCGCCGCGGAATTTGGAACCGAAAATAAGGTCCGCCTGCGCTGGATCAAGAATTCGCAAGGCCCTCAACAAACGAATCTGTTGGCCGCAACTCTGCTCCAGGCCAATCACATCGCGAGTCAATATGGCGTGCTGGCTCGACTGCAGACTTGCTTCGAGTTCGGTCAGTAGCGACAGCCGCGCTTGCGCGATTTCGGCGTCTGCCGTGCGCAGAGCGGGCTCCGAGGATGGGCACGCAACGTTGTTGGGGCGGGGCTCGGTCATAGTTCACCTACATCACGTTCAGGCCACATCATGTTCAGGCCACATCGTCCACCTGATGCGCGGGCGGTTGGTCGTCGGAGGTTGGAATCGGCAAGTCGAGATTCTCATTCTCCATCTCCGGCTCCATTTCCGCTTCCGTGCGACGGCGGCGGGGTGCTCGGCTCGACGTTTCCTGATGTGCCGAGTGGCCATCCACGGTGCGAACCGCAGAGGCAGGCACGAGATTCCCTAGGACCAGGTCCGCTGACAGATTGGCGCTGCCCATTGCGTTCGACTCCGATCAGGCAAGGCTAAGCGGCCGGCCCGTCGATCATATGCGCAAACATCGCACCGGCAACCTTTTCCGGATTCGACTGATACTGCCCGCTTTGAATCGCCTGGCGCAGAGCATGCACGCGTTCCTGACGGATTTCGGGAAGCTGCGACGCCTGAGCCACCAGCGCCTGCACCTGAATGTGAGCCCCAGAAAGCTGGGTCTGATCGACGAGGTCGAGCGGGTTGCGCACCGAAGCACTGGCTGGCCCAGCGCTCTGTCCGCCGCTGCGGTTGGTTTCGGGAGATGCTTGCGGTCCGGGATTGAGATCAATTCTCATTTCTGGTTCCTCTTCTTGAATTCCTCTTGCAATTCAAGTATCGGCCGCACGTTAAAAGACTTTAATCGATCCCGCAGCGGCTTGCCGATTCGAGCCCTTCGACGCCTTCATCTTGTTCTATCGGCACGAGTTGCTAAAACTTTAGCGCGTCCGCCGGGCAGATTTCCCACGCAAATAACCGCCTCACTCCTTACTTTCGTGCGCCGGGAGGTGCCGCGTAATCATGGTCGCGATGCCGAAGCCTCCGTGGGACGCCAGACCTGCCGCCAGGGCCTGAGTTCCCAGATAGTTGTAATCGTCGGCGCCTGGAACTGTGCTTTCGCCGGGCAGGGTGGCGAAGGTCTTTTCCAGAGATTCCAGCAACGATCCGATGAGACTGGTCTCAAAATCCCGGGCGGCCTTCGCGCCACGTCCAGGAACCTGGCCGGGAGTGGCCAGCACAGATGAGAGCGTTGCCACGGAAGAGGGAAGAATGGAATTCATCAGATGACCTCCAATTCGGCCTCGAGGGCTCCGGCGGCCTTGATCGCCTGCAGAATCGACACGACGTCGCGCGCGGTCGCTCCAATGGCCTGCAGACGGGTGACCAGTTGTTCAACGCTGGCGCCTTCGCTGAGTTCGACGTTGCGCGCCGGAACTTCCGTCGTCTTTACGCTGGCTTCGGGGACAACTTCGGTCTGGCCAGTCCCCAGCGGGTTAGGCTGCGAAACCGTATATGACGTGGTGACTTCAATCGAGAAATTGCCGTGCAGAATGGATACCGCTCCCAAGTGGACGTCCTTGCCCAGCACGACGGTTCCGGTTCGTTCGTTGACTACCACTTTGGCGCGGCGCCGCACTTCGACTTCGAGGTTCTCGATGCGGGCCAACAGAGCCGGCACGCTGGCCGGCGCCGCCGTCGACACCTTGATGTCCACCCGGCGTCCGTCGATAACGGTCGCGACCGGCGCGGACCATTCCTGGTTGATCACCGAAGCCACGGCCTCTGCGGTCGAGAAACTGGTGTCATTCAACAGCAGAGACAGATGCTCGAGGCGCGCCAGGTCCAGCGAGCTGTCACGTTCGATCAGCGCTCCTCCGGGAACGCGGCCCACCGTAGGATGGTTGACCTGCTTGGAATTCGTCGGGGAGCCGGCGGCATATCCTCCGATAATGAGCGGACCCTGCGCCGCGGCAAAGACCTGGCCGTCGGCGGCATAGAGAGGAGTGAGCAAAAGCAATCCACCCTCCAGGCTGCGGGCATCGCCGCTTGACGACACCATGACATCGAGATGCATGCCCGGCCGGGCAAACGGAGGCAGGCTCGCCGTGACAAAAACTGCCGCCACGTTGTTGACCCGAACCGAGGCTGAGGGAATCTGCACTCCCATGCGCGCCAGGATGCTGGCCAGGGTTTGTACTGTGAAATACGTTTGCTGACGGTCGCCTGTTCCCTTCAGCCCCACGACAAGGCCATAGCCGATGAGCGAGTTGTCGCGCACCCCCTCCACCGTCGTCACATCGCGGATGAGAACTTTGTGCGCTTCGCCTTCAGCTGCTCCCGAAGCCGTTGCTAGAACCAGCATAGCGGAGAGGCGCAGAATCGATTTCCAGGATGGGGCCATCGCGTTCCCTGCCATGTGCTCTCCTAAAATCCAACTACGCGCAGAATCCACTTCAAAATCGGGTTCGGCGGACGCGTGCCTTCACTGACTATGCCTTTGCCCTTTACCTCAACCTCGAGATCCCCTACGTTATTCGAGGCCACGGTGTTCGCCGCATCCAGGTCTCCGGGCCGCACCAACCCGCGCAACACCACAGTCTCGTGCTGGTTGTTCATGGTGATCTGACGCTCGGCCTCAACGACCAGGGTGCCAGTAGGCAAGACCGCAGCCACACGCCCCGTCAGTGTCGTGCTCAGCGAAGTCTGGGAAGTGGCAGCTGCTTTTCCGGACAGCACCTGTGCTGAGCTTGGAGAAAACAGGTTCGCCACCCCCGTGGTCTTGAGCTGCCCCGGCAAAGCGGTGATGCCGGAACTGGCCGAGAACGTGCGATTGGTGGAGACGTTGCCCGCACTCGTGGCCGACAGATTCTGCGCCACGCTGATCGTGACCAGATCGCCCACGCGCGACGCTTTGTAGTCGGCCACCATGTTGGCCAGACGTCCGGAATCGTTCCACAGGCTTCCGAGGGTTGTGGGCGCAGAGTCGGGAGCCTTGGCGGAAACGCGCTGGACGTAATCGGCCAGGCCATCCTGTTTGGTGGCACTGTTCTTGGCTCTGGCCGGCGCGTGGGCGGGAGACAGGAAAACAGCGGCCACAGCGAGGGCAACCGCGATCCGGTTTCGCATGCTCGACATCGATGACAACCTTTCCATGGCAAGTCTCAGGAAGTAGCGCGCAGGTGGCCCACGCTCACCACAATCGCGTGTACCACACGGCCACCGCGCGCGATGCGGGCTCTCACTTCTTCACCCGGCCACCCGGCATCGAGCGAGACTGCCGGGACTACCAGTCGAATCCCATCTTGATCCCAGAGCAAAGAAACCGTTTCGCCGGGACGCACCAACGCTGTTCCAGGATGTGGGGTGATCGGTGCTTTGGCGGATGGCACGGACGCGGCTGGCGACACAGAGATCGCCCTTGGGACCATCCCAGCGAGCTCCACAACCTCCGCAGGAAAATCGCGACTCGGCACGCGCACAAGAAAGGGCACGCAGTCGCCGGGTTTAAGGCAGCGGGCGAAGAGATCCCAGGCCCCAAGCGTGGGATTCCAAACTTTCCTGGTCAGCTCGAAGCGAGCTTCTTGCGGGATGCGGCCGGCAGCGCCACAATCGGTCGCCGCCGTCGAGGCCTCGCCAGCATCGAGTTTCGTCACACCGTGCATCCCGGATTCGGCGCGCACGGGATGTGCATCACGCGACGCCAGAATCCGCCCGACGATGTCAGCACAGTCCGCCCGTGCTCCGGCGCGCCGCACTCTGACTCGTTCCGGCGCTCGCGGGTTGGCAGACCCGCTGAGGTTAGCGACATGAGCGGTAACCTTGCGGAGCCAAGCGCGAATCTCGTTGCCGTCGAGCACACGCACCGTACCCGGTAAGGGAGCCTTTCCAAGATGCACCTGAGAGGCCGCGTGGAGTAGCACCGGGCAGGTCCCTTTGACAAGCAGATCGGCCAGCGAGAAGTCTCCCAGTGCCACCTCAACATCCGCCGCTACCACAGCCGGGCAAGCAGCCTGGCTGAAGGCGAGGGCGGGCCCGACCGGGACGCCGATGAGAAGAGCAGCGAGGATGAGCAGCTTCATAAGTAGGCATTACTGATAGAGAACTGCGTTTCACTTCGATGGATCGCGGTTAGCGTCCGAGCTGGTTGATGTTCTGCAGCATCTGATCCGCCGCATTCACGACGCGCGAGTTGGCTTCGTAGGAGCGCTGGGCAACAATCATCTGCACAAATTCATCGACCACGCTCACATTCGACTGCTCCAGCATTCCCTGCTCGATCGAGCCCAGGCCCTCGCTGCCTCCTGGCGTGCCTATCACGGGATCACCCGAAGCCGTCGTGGCGAGAAACAGGTTGCTTCCGGTGCTGTTCAAACCTCCGGGATTGTTAAACAGCGCGAGCTGCAGCGACCCCACTTGTTGTGCGGCGGACTGGCCCGATAAGGTCACGCTGATGGTTCCATCCTGCGCCACCGTCATCGAAGTCGCACCGGGCGGAATCGTGACCGCCGGCTGCACTGGGTTGCCATCCTGGGTGACGAGATTGCCCTGGGCGTCAAGATGGAAGCTGCCGGCCCGCGTGTACGCGGTTTGTCCGTCGGGCATCAGCACTTGAAAAAATCCCTGGCCTTGAATCGTCAGGTCCAGCGGGTTTCCCGTCTGGCTGAAGTCGCCCTGCAGTTGAATGACTTCGGTGGCCGCCGTTCGCGTACCCAGACCGACCTGCAATCCCGCGACCATGGTCGTCTGCTGCGAGGCCGCCGCTCCTGGCATCACCAGATTCTGGTAAACCAGATCTTCAAATTGAATGCGCCGCCGCCTGAATCCGGCAGTGCTTGAGTTCGCGAGATTGTTCGCGACATTGTCGAGATTCGTTTCCTGGGCCATCATTCCGCTGGCTGCGGTATAAAGTGCGCGAATCATAAGTTCCCTCCGCAATTCCCTCCGCTCAGACGCGCGGCAAATCCTGCACCGCGGTCTGATTGAACTGGCTGTCGAATAGAGTGAGCGCCCGCTGCATCATTTCGGCGTTGCGCTGAATCGTGATCAGCTGCACCACGCCCTCGACCGGGCTGACATTGGATTCCTCGAGCATGCCTTGTCGGATCGACGACGAGGCTGCCGGCAGTTCGGAGTCCGCGGGGGCTGCGTAGATTGCGCCACCAACAGCGCGCAGGCTCGTATCCGGCGAGAATTCTGCCACACGAAGCTTGGCCACAACAGCGCCGTCCACGGAGAGAGTTCCGTCAGCACTGACGGCGACCGAACCTTGGGGCAGCGTGATCGGACCTTGTTCGCCGAGCACCGCATCGCCCTCGGAGGTTACGAGCTGCCCCGTGGGGGTCGCATGAAATCCGCCATTGCGCGTGTAGGCAATGCCCTGCGCGGACTGCACAACAAAGAAACCGTTGCCCGCGACGGCCAGGTCCAATGGATTGCCCGTTGCGGTAAGACTTCCCGAAGCGCGATCGACGCGGCTGCCGCCAAGAACTCCGAAGTCATTGACTACCGCGTTCAAGGGATTCCACGAAACGGCTCCCCCGCCAGCCAGCAGCGAACGAAAGGTCGCTTGCTGCCCTCGATATCCGGCCGTGCCTAAGTTGGCCAGATTGTTAGCAACTAATTCGAGCGCCTGAGTTTGCGCGGCGAGTCCGGCGCATGCTGCGTAGTAGCCACTATCCATAGTTGTGTACCCGCGAAGGGAAGAGCACGCGGTATTCCATTGCGGATGAGAGTTTGGAAATCCTGAGTGGCGGGGCAACTGATTGAAGAAGCGAGCGAAGACTCTTAGGCCACGGAACCCCAAGCTGCTCGGTCCGGTACTCAGGAGAAGATCTTGCCGGGTGACTCGCTGAGTCCCCGGCAAAATCTTCCGGCCTGTGCGGGACGCAGGCCAAAGCAAAATCCCTAGTTATGAACCTCGAGGGAAAGCACGACCGGCTCCCCTTCAAACAGAAGGACGGTGTGCATCTCGTCGTTGACCATGGAATGGAGGTTATATTCCGAGCCTGTAATCACGGTAGGCACGGACAACATGCAGCCATCTCCCAATCCAGCGATCTTGTTCTTGAAATTGCCTGCGACCATATTGCAGATCTCTCCGACCGCATCCCACAATTCCGGCCCCGCTTTATCCGCGTCAATCCCAAGCATGCGCGAGGCCATGCGCCCCGCCGACTTGGCGCTGCAGCGCACGGTCAGGATTCCACACAGCTGGCCCGCCAGACCGACCATGGCGGTAATGTCGAGCCCATCCTCTGGAGGTAACGCTGCAGGAACTTCGAGCGGACAGGCCAGCATGAGTTCGAAGACTTCCTGCATCGCCAGTTGCAATGTGGGAAGCCAGCACTCGCGTCCCAACGTGGAACCCAGAGCTGAATTGGAGGGGTTCATGATTTCGACTCCAGCACCGGCAGCACGTGTTCTTTGACCTGATCGGGCGTAAACGGCTTGCGAATGTATCCGCGAGCCCCGGCCGACAGCGCCTGTACGACGTGTCCCTCGCTGCCTTCCGTTGTGATCATGACGACCGGAACGGACTTCGCGCTTTCCATTGTGGAAAGTTGCTTGACGAATTCCAGGCCATCCATGACCGGCATGTTGATGTCGCAGAGAATGAGATCCACCTTATTTTTCTGCACAACTGCGAGGGCCTCGGCTCCATTGCCCGCTTCCAGTACCTGGGCAATGCTGAGCCCGGCCTGACGCAGTGACCGTTCCACGATTTTTCGCATCACTGAGGAATCATCCACAATGAGCGCGCAGATGTTGTTCATGTCCCGCTGATCCTCTCGGGAGGCGAAGCACCCGCAAGAGTTGCAGGCCGAGTCGTCTACCGTAGCTCATATCGGCAGACGGAGCCGGGACTTTAGACATTGTTAGAAGCTTCTTTGCCCTGTGCAAGGCATTATTCGTCAGGATTTTCTGGGACGGGGAGGACCTCGGAGCGCGATCCCTACCAGGCGGGCTTGCCGTCCTTGAAGCGCAAGGTCAGCGTCTCTCCGCCTTTGACGACTTCGCGGGCCAGCGTCAAGTCCGCTCCATCCTGTTTGACCTTGGATCCCGTGACCTCGATCGCTTCCTGGGTCTTAAACTCGATTCCCATGTCGTCGAGAAACTTCTTGGGGCAAAGAAAGATCTGCACCGCATCCGCTCCACTCTTCATGACCAGGTAAGCAACGGGTTTCCCGCCCGAAGGAGGCACCAGCTTCACTTCCTGCACGATTCCCTTGACCGTGCCTTCGGTAGCGGGATCATATTTGGGGGACGCCTGAGAGAAGGCGAAAGTGGACAAGAACGTAATCGCGGCAAGCGTCAGGAAACTGCTGTAAATTGGGTGGGAGGCAGTCATCGTGGACCCTCCAGCCGCGAATAGTAGGCCATGTGACGCCACAAAAGCAATGAGATTATGGATCGCAGACTAGCGGTCTCCTCTTATACTCGTTGCGATGCAGTCGATCGGGTTCAGGAAAGCAGTGTTGCGGTTCGCATTGGGGACGACCTTCGTCTTCCTTATGGCGGCAACAGCCGCAGCCGAGACTGGTGCGGAAGCTTGGCTACGCTACTCTGCGCTGAGCCCGCAAGCCGCCAAGACGTACCAGCATTTGCCGCGCAAGCTTGTGAGACTGGGCGATTCCGCAGTGCTCAAGACTGCGCAGCAGGAACTGGTGCTCGGCGCTGCGCAAATCTTAGGCGAAACTCTGCGCGTCTCGGAAAACTCGTCGCCTGAGGATGCCATCATTCTCGGAACGTTGCCGCGGATCCGCGCTCTGGCGCCAGCATTACATCCACCGCAGAATCTGGAGCCCGATGGCTACTGGTTGAAGACAGCGAAGATCCATGGATCCGAATGTCTGGTGATTGGCGCCTCAACCGATCGCGGAGTTATCTACGGCGTGTTCGCTCTGCTGGGCAAGATCGCGCGCGGGGAAGCCATCGCCGACATTGATGAGGTGCAGCAGCCGTTCGCTCCTATCCGTTGGGTGAATCAATGGGACAATCTCGATGGCCGCATCGAGCGCGGATACGGCGGTCCGTCAATCTTCTTCGCCAATGGAAATGTCCGCAGCGACCTCACGCGCGCCTCTGCGTACGCCCGTCTGCTGGCTTCGGTCGGCATTAACGGCTGCACCATCAACAACGTAAACGCCGCGCCCGGCATTCTGGAAGACAGCTTCATCGCGCAGGTCAGCCACATCGCAGACGTGTTTCGTCCCTGGGGCGTGCAGCTCTCTCTCTCGGTCGATCTAAGCAGCCCCAAAGTCATCGGCGGCCTCGATACGTTTGACCCGCTGGATCCGCGAGTCGCCGAATGGTGGCGCAAGAAAGTCGACGAGATTTACCGGCACGTCCCGGACTTCGGTGGCTTCGTCGTCAAGGCGGACTCCGAGGGTCGGCTCGGTCCCTCTACTTACGGCCGAACCGCAGCTGACGCGGCCAATGTCATTGCACGCGCTCTCAAGCCGCATGGCGGCGTCGTTTTTTACCGGGCGTTCGTCTACAACCACCATCTCGACTGGCGTGATCTGAAAAACGATCGTGCGAAGGCAGCCTACGATAATTTCCATCCGCTGGACGGTGCGTTCGACGACAACGTGATTGTCCAGATTAAGAATGGTCCGATCGATTTTCAGGTGCGTGAACCGGCTTCCCCGCTGTTCGCAGGATTGCGCCGCACCAACGAATCAATCGAACTACAAATCACACAGGAATATACCGGACAGCAGCGTCATCTCTGCTTTCTCGTGCCGATGTGGAAGGAAGTACTCGACTTCGACATGCGTGTCGATTCGAATTCCACGCCCGTCAAGGATATCGTCGCGGGCCGGGTCTTCCATCGTCCTGTGGGTGGCTTCGTGGGGGTTGCCAACGTGGGAATGGACGCGAACTGGCTCGGCAGCCCGCTGGCCATGGCCAATCTCTATGGCTTCGGACGCCTCGCCTGGGATCCCAATCTGAGCGCCGAGAAGATCATCGACGATTGGACGCGCCTCACATTCGGCGCCGACCCACTGGCGCTCAAGACCATCACTTCGCTCCAGCTAAATTCCTGGCACGTCTACGAGAGCTACACCGGCCCGCTGGGCGCAGGAACGCTCACCAACATTGTTGGAAACCACTACGACCCAGGGCCCGAGTCGTCGGAGGAAAACGGCTGGGGACAGTGGCACCGCGCCGATCATCAGGGAATCGGCATGGATCGCACCATCGCGACTGGCACAGGATATATCGGGCAATATCCGCCCGGCGTGCAAGAGCTGTATGAATCGCCGGCCAACTGTCCCGACAACCTGCTGCTATTTTTCCATCACGTCCCTTACACCTACACGTTGCATTCTGGGAAGACGGTGATTCAGCACGTTTACGACTCGCACTATGACGGCGCCGATCGTGTCCGTGACTTTATTGCGCAGTGGAAAATGCTCGAAGGACACGTCGACGACGATCGCTATCGCGACATCCTGGCACGTTTGCAGTATCAGGCCGGAGAAGCCATCGTCTGGCGCGATGCCATCTGCAACTGGATCTATCGCCTGTCCGGCATTCCTGACCAGAAGGCCCGTGTTCCAACTGCGTCCGGGCTCCAAGGCAATCGTTAAATTGACACTAGTCTTCAGCATAGTTGCGCATTTTGCCCAGTTCCGTTAACGTTTACGGTTCCGGCGGCCCGGCCGCCCTCCCCGGCTAGTTGTCAGAGCCGGTCTGCCGGCAGTTGGCAAGAACGCGGGAAAAAAATGGGCAAGCCTCCCACGACTCTCCGTGACATTGCAAAAGCTCTGGGCACGTCGATCGGTTCAGTGCATCGTGCGCTGCACGACAATCCGGGTGTAAGTCCACTCACCAAAGACAGAGTCTTGCAGATGGCGAGGACTCTCGGGTACAGGCCAAATCTTGCGGCGCGGTATTTGTCGTCCAAGAAAAATCTGCGGATCTCGGTCAACACTCTTCAGGGAACGACATCGTTTTGGGACGAGGTGCGGGCCGGCATCCGCGAAGCAGCCGGTTCCATCCTGCTTGAAAATGTCGAGGTTGAGTTTCGAACTTACCCGCGTCTCGGCGAAGGCGAAGAAGAAGCTTTTGAATCGGCTATCAACGACAAAGTTGATGGCATCATCAGTTTCCCGAGCCGCCCACAGGTCTTGCGGCCTTGGATTCGCCGCTCCTCTCGCGCTCTCATTCCGGTTGTGTGTGTCGCGACGGATGCTCCTAATAGTGGCCGGCTCGGCATCGTCGCGATCGACACTCTGGCCAGCGGATCCATTGCTGCCGATCTGATGGGAAGATTCATTGGCTCGCGGGGAGGATCTGTCGCAATCACCCTCTTCGACATGGGCATTACCGAGCACGCGGAAAAGTACGCCGCCTTTGACAATACCTTGCAGTCTCTTTATCCGAACCTTCGCCTGCTGAAGCCCATCGAAGATCATGACGTGGAGGCGGAAGCGTACAACAAGTGCCGCAAGCTGTTTGAAAAAAATCCGGACTTGTCCGGAGTCTATGTGTCTACCGAGGCCTCCATTCCAGTACTAAATGCGGCCCGTGACGCACAGTTGCTGGATCGTTTGACCATCATTACCACCGACCTGTTTCCCGACCTCATACCGCAGATTCGATCGGGCGCTGTGGCGGCCTCCATCTACCAGCGCCCCCGCGCTCAGGGCCAAATCGCATTCCGCATGCTGCACGAGTTTCTGGTGGAGAGCGCGACCCGATCGCATCAGGTGGCGCTGACTCCGCACCTCGTGATGCGAGGGAATCTGGATTTCTTCCTGCAGAGACAGACCCAAGAATCAGTCAAAGCGAAAGCAGAGCAGCAGGCCCGCGAAGCGAATGGCGAACTTGCGGAAGACTTCGCCTAGCCGTCGCACGCGCTGCGAGCGAGCCTTAACAGGACACTTCGAGGAGGGAGTATCGCGTATCTCGGCATCGACGTTGGAACCGGCGGCACCCGCGCACTTGTCATAGACGACTCCGGCAAGGTTATCGCTTCCGGATCGGAGGACCACGAGCCGTTCGCGAGCCCGCGACCCGGTTGGGCCGAACAGGATCCGCGTGACTGGTGGCGCGCCTGCGGATTGGCCGTTCGCAAGGCGCTGCATTCTTCCAATCTTCGCGCCGACGACATAGTGTGCGTAGGATTTTCGGGACAGATGCACGGCGCCGTCCTGCTCGATGCCGCCGATGAAGTTGTGCGCAGCGCGATCATCTGGTGCGATCAGCGGAGCGAAGCGCAGACGCACGAACTGGAGAAATTGTTTGGCCGCGACGCGCTGATCCAGCTTGACCTGTAATCCTCCGCTTACAAATTTCACGCTTACCAAGCTGCTCTGGGTGCGCGAGACCGAGCCTGCAAACTGGGCACGCGTTGCGCACGTCATGTTGCCCAAAGATTACGTGCGCTTCCGTCTTACTGGAGAACGAGCCATCGACATGGCGGATGCTTCGGGAACGCTTCTTCTCGACGTTGCCAACCGCCGCTGGTCGACCGAAGTTTTGAGCAAGTCCGGCATTGATGTTGGTTTGCTTCCGACGCTTTACGAATCTCCTGCAGTTTGCGGAAAGGTATCCGCCGCGGGCGCTGAAGCCACCGGCCTGAGTGCGGGAACGCCTGTCGTCGCGGGAGCTGGCGACCAGGCAGCCGGCGCAGTGGGCATGGGAATCGCGCGTGCCGGCGCGGTCAGCGCTACCATCGGGACTTCCGGCGTTGTCTTTGCTGCGACCGATCGTCCAGCACTGGATCCGCAAGGACGGCTGCATACCTTCTGCCATGCCATTCCAGGACGCTGGCATGTGATGGGCGTTACGCAATCTGCGGGATTGTCCCTGCGCTGGTTCCGCGATCGTTTCGGCGTCGATGCTCAAAAGACGGGCGCGATCCGTACGACATCCTCGCCGACGAAGCCGCAGTCAGCGCCCGCCGGTTCCGAGGGCGCATTCTGGGTGCCGTATCTCATGGGCGAGCGCACGCCGCATCTTGATCCGAACGCGCGCGCGGCGCTGCTCGGGCTGACCGCTTCCCACACGCGCGGCCATATCATTCGCGCGGTCATGGAAGGCGTTGCCTACAGCCTGAAAGATACATTCACGATTTTCGAAGAGATGAAGATTCCCGTAACGTCGATTCGCCTGGGCGGTGGCGGGGCGCGTTCGCCGCTGTGGCGCCAGATTCAGGCAGACGTCTACGCACACGAAGTAGAAATCGTTGCCGCTGAAGAAGGCGCCGCCTACGGCGCAGCGATTCTGGCGGGAACAGGAGTCGGTGCGTGGAGTTCCGTGGACGAAGCCTGCGACAAAGTAGTGCGCGTGGCCTCGCGGATCCCGCTCGAACCAAGCGGATTCGAAAACCATGCAGACAGAACTATCGCACCTATCGCAAGATCTATCCGGCGCTGCATCAGGTATTCAGTTAGACCATATCTCGAGCCAGACGCTCGGCGTCCTTCGGTGTCCTTGGCGGATCGAGGCGCTTTGTCTTCTAGGGGTGCGCTACTGCGCTGGTTCCTTCACCACGAACGACTCGGTCCCCCGCCACATCCCGCATCTGCTGCACGATCCCCGAAGGCCATCGAATCTCGACCAGATCCGCCGACGCATTCGCCCCCAGCCCGAAATGCACCGGCCCCGCGCTCGACGACGCATATCCCGCGCTCGTCGTCATGTGGTTGTACTGCGCGCCCGGACTTCGTCACCACTTTGATCCTCGCTCCAATGCCGTCGCGGTTGCTCTTCGTCCCCTGAAGCTTGAACTCGATCCAATGATTGTTCCCCGGACTCTGGTTGATCCAGATCTCCGCCGGCGCATTGATCGCGCTGACCACCACGTCCAGCCGCCCATCTCCATTCAAGTCCCCAACCGCCGATCCCCGGTGCCGCGAAGGAGGTTGCGCCGTCAGTCCAGCCTCCGCGGTCAACGCCGAGAACTTCATCCCGCCCAGATTGCGGAAGACCGTATTCGGCTGCGCCACCACGAGATTTTGCGACGCCAGCAGCGACTGCACATGCCCGCGTGAAACGAAGATGTCTTTCCACCCATCGTTATCAAAATCGGCAATCGTCGGCGAATACCCCGCCATGGGCAAGCTCAGCTTCGTCATGTTGCTCTCGCGAGTGACCTCGACGAAGCTTCCTTTGCCCGTGTTTCGGTAGAGCGGAAACGTTTCGCCATCGAGCGCGACCAGAACAATGTCGGGATAGCCATCGTTATCCAGATCGCGGAAATCGACGCCCATGCCGGAGATGTAAACGTCCATCCTCCCGCAGCGCGACGTTCTCTTCGAAACCCACCTCTTCAAACTTGCCGCCTCCCTTGTTTCGGTAGAAGGAGTTCATCAGCTTGTCGTTGGGAATGATCAGATCCATCCTGCCGGAAAGTTCCGAAGTCGGCCGCCGCAACACCCATCCCCTTGCCCGGATGCGCGCGAAATCCCGCTTCGACCGAAGCATCGCGAAATGTTCCATCGCCGTTATTGATGAAAGCTGGTTGGGAGTGGGCTTGTAGAACTTGGGATGGCAATAGTCGCGATGTCCATAGCCCTCGCACACGGGCTCGTGATCGAAGTCCCACTTCAGATAGTTGATGACGATGAGATCGAGCAACCCATCGTTGTTCACGTCGACCCACGCGGCGGCGACCGACCACAACGGCCCGTACTCGGCATCAGGCTTGTTCAGCCCGGCCTTGGTCGTGACATCCGTGAACGTGCCGTTGCCGTTGTTGTGGTAAAGCGTGTTGCGATAGACGCCTGCCACAAAAATGTCTTCGAAGCCGTCGTTGTCGTAGTCCCCAATCGCGACGCCGGTGTCATAACCTGTTCCGGCCAGTCCGGCCTTCTCCGTCACATCGGTGAAGTGCCCATGCCCGTCATTTTCAAACAATCGGTTGGAATATTTCGCGGAGCTCTTCTTGAGCGTCTTGATGTCCGCTCCGTTGGTGAAGAAGATGTCGAGCTTGCCGTCGTTGTTGTAATCGAAGACGGCGACGCCGCCGGCCATGGTTTCCGGGGCATGGCGTTCGGGCGTCTCGTCGCTGTCCAGTTGGAAGTCGATCGGTTGGAACGTGAAGCGGATCGGGCTGTCGGCGGCGGGCTGAGCCGAAGAGGCGGACGGCTTCGGCGGTGACTGGGGATGCACAGCCGCTTGCGGCATCCATACCGCGAGCAAGGGTAGCACTGTCAGCGAGCAGGCAAACCAGCGAATGTTCATCTCCCTAGGCACAGGTGGCCTGCTCTCATCTTAACCCGGGCGGTCAGGACAAACGACCGCCGAAGTCCGCTCGGATGCGATCAGAGGGGGGATCAGTGAAATGGCGGTGTTACGGCAGCTAATCGTGCCGAAGCGTCTCCATGGGATCAATCAGAGTGGCGTGGCGAGCCGGGATGTAGCTGGCGAATAATGTCACGACAATCAGGAGTGATGAAACCAGAAGCAAAGTCAGCACATCGTGGGGTTTCACCCCGTAGAGGAATTCAGCCAGCAAGGGCGCGGCGGCAAAAGATGCGACCACGCCAATGATCACGCCGAGCAATGAAAGTGTCATGGCCTGCCTCAATACCAGCCGAACCACCTGTCGCGGTTGCGCTCCCAGTGCCATGCGGAGGCCAAGCTCGTGGCTGCGCTCGCTAACGGAATACGAAATGACGCCGTAAATTCCGATCGCCGCGAGAATCAGGCCCATCGCGGCGAAGAGCCCCAGCATTTCGGAGAGAACAGTCCAGGGCCGAGCCGAGTTCGAGACCGTCTTCTCCACCGTCGTAACTCCGAAGACGGCAGAATCTGGCGCCAGGCCCGAGATTGTTCTCCGAACGTTCTCAATCAGCGCCGCAGACGTAGATCGAGTGCGGATGACCAGGCTTTTGTGAACGCGGCTTTCCGTCCAGCCCGGCACGGTACGCGCTGGCAATTGCGCGTATGAAACATAGGCGTGTGGTTGCGCATCGCGGTTCAGCCTGTATTGCTTTACATTCCCTGCGATGCCGACGATCTGTCGAGGCCGTTCCTCCGGAGAGGAATCGAATGTGACCTCCCGGCCAATGGGATCTTCGTTGGCCCAGAACTTCCGCGCCGTCGCTTCGCTGATCACAACCACCGGCGCAGATGTCTCCGTGTCCTGTTCGGTGACTCCGCGGCCTCGCAGGATCGGAATGCCCATCACCTGAAAATAACCTGCACTCACACCATCCAGGATAACGGTTGGCTTTTCTGCCGAAAGATCCGTACTCCTGCCTACAATCGTGAAGCCCGGAAAAGCATGTTGGGCGTTGTCGGCGAGCGGCAGCCAGTCGACCAAGGCCGCACTTTCAACGCCCGGTATTTCTCTGACCCGCTCCAGCAACTGCCGGCAGAAAATTTTCACTCCCGGCTGGATCACATTGAACCCGGTCTTATCCTGACCAGTGGCGTCCATGTACTTCTCCCCGGTCAGCCGCACTTCCGCCGTTAGCAGATGATCGGGATTGAAACCAGGGTTCGTGCGCAGGATGCGAGTTACCGTATTGATCATCAGCCCCGCGCAAATCAACGACACCAACGCCACCGCGATCTCAGCCACCACCAGGATGTTTCGCGTGCGATGACGCGACTTGGTGGCCGTGCTTCGGCCTCCCTCTCGCAAACATTCATTCGGGTCGTTCCTCGATGTCCGGTAAGCCGGGATCAGCCCGAACACCAGGCCGGTCAGAACGCAGATGCCGAACGTAAAGAACAGTACCCGGCCATTCACAGAAACTCTTGCCATCGGAAACAGAGATGCGGACAGCGCCTTGAGAATCCGGATCCCCCCGAAAGACAAAACGAGACCAGCGAGTCCGCCCGCCAAGGCGAGCAGGACGCTCTCGGTCAATAGTTGCTGAATTAGACTTCTCCGGCTCGCGCCCAGCGCGACGCGCACCCCAATTTCCCTTCGCCGCCCGTCCCCACGAACCAGCAGCAGGTTGGCGACATTCGTACACGCAATCAGCAGAACGAATCCCACTGCCACGAAGAGCAGGTAAAAAACCTCCGCCGACCAGCCGAACAGACCCTTCTGCAAGGGCTCAACTTTTACTCCGACGCCTTTGTAGACTTGGGGAAAGACCTGGGCCAGATGAAGGGCCGTGACATTCATGGCGGCTTGCGCCTGCTCCACGGACACACCTGGCTTCAATTTTGCAATGCCAAGCAGGAATCGATCATCGTCAATACCGGAGTCTCCGGGATCTGCCATGCCGTGGATGAAGTAAGCCTCGGGGACACCCGTGCCAAAGAGGTTAAATCCTGGATTCAGAACCGCAATCACCGTGGTTGACGCTGTGTCGACGAAGAGACTGCGCCCGAGCACATTCGGGTCGCCCCCGAAATGGCGCTGCCAGAATTCATAGCTGATTGCCACACCGTCCGATCCCCGCTTCTCTGACACGGCATCCGTGGGGACGTTGCCCATGAAAGCTTTGATACCCAGCAGCGAAAACAGCCGGACACTGACGTGCTGCACTCCGACGCGTTCCGCATAACCCGCGCTCGACATGGCTACCATGTCCGGCCCCGACACGCACTCGATTTGCTCGAACACCCGGTTGTCGACTCTCCAGTGGGCCACATCCGTGGCCGAGACCGGTCCGCGATCGCGCGGAAATCTCGCGTAGCTATTCGAGAGGGCTACCAGCCGATCTTGGTCTGGATAAGGAAGGGGACGCAGTAGCAGTGCATCAACGGCGCTGAAAATCGTTGTCGTGCCGCCGATTCCAAGCGCCAACGTCAGAACGGCCACCAGAGTGAAGGCGGGGGACTTGCACAGCCCGCGAGCCGCGTAGCGAAAATCCTGCCCCAGAGTTTCGACCCAACCCGCTATGGACCCGACTCGGACCATGTCGAAGTGTAACCCGCCAACCGCGTATTGCACAGGATGATGCCGTCACGCACGTCACACCAGTGCAGACGTGCGCAACAATCCAACAGAACACGGCGATAACTGTCGATAACAGAAACGAGCGTCGATTCCGATGCAAGTACACTGTGGGGTACGACAGCCGTGCTTTTATCCTGCTTGGATCGGCAGCACACTGGGTCGAATTTCAAACTGCTTTCAGCCAGGTACAATCTCAGCTCGATTCGGCACGTTTGCAATGGAGGCATCCGAATGGCCACTTCGCGGCGTACTTTCCTGGGAGTAAGCATCGGCGCGGCCGCGTCGACAATGGTTCCGCGTCTGCGGGAGGCAGTCGTTCCGGCAGAGCAAAATGCAACTTCGTCTTCTCCGACTCCCGCAGTCGCCCGGGTACGCGCAGAACAGATCATCAATTCTTTCGATCCCGATCAGGCCCTCGCGACCTCAATGGACATCCAGTCACGCGAGTCCATTAACAAGATCTACACGCCCGAAAACGTGAAAGTCTGCCTGTCGGCCGGCTGGGGACCGATCAGCTATCGCCTGCATACACCAGAGACGATCGATTATTGGCACTGGAATCCTAAAGGGCGTTGGACGGACGAAGCCAACCAGCGCGGATATTTTGTGGGTAGCTCCGAATTGGCCGAACCCATTCGCGATTCATTTGGATACAGCCTCCCTCACCGCGGCTGCACGCACAACGGCGGCACCGAGGGTGGCTACTCTCGCCTGACGGATGGCGATCCCAAAACTTTCTGGAAAAGCAATCCTTACCTCACCAATGCCTTCACACACGAAGACGACTCTTTGCATCCGCAATGGATCATCGTTGACCTGGGCGAATATTACGACGTGAATGCGATCCGCATCGACTGGTGCGAACCGAGCGCCCGCGAGTACGAAGTGCAGTATTGGGTCGGAGCCGATCCGATGAACTGGGAAGAGCCGGCCTTGGACTCTACGGGCCAGGGCGGCGAATATCTTCCGGTAGCGAATCAGGCCATGGGCAACTGGGTTGGTTTTCCCAAGGGTTCTGTGCACGCGGGCAAAGGCGGAAGCGTAACACTGAAACTTGCGGACAAGCTGATTGCAACGCGTTGGGTTCGCGTCGTGATGACGCAATCGTCCAATCAGCCGGGCCCGCACGGAAACGATGACGTTCGCCATCGGGTGGGATACGCAATGTATGAAGTGAACGTCGGCAGATTGGAGGCCGATGGCAAGTTCGCTGATTTCGTGAAGCACGCGCCCGACGGCCGCCAACAGACCGCGACGTATTGCTCTTCTACCGACCCGTGGCACAGGGCAGAAGACCTGAATCCGCACGGAGACCAGACCGGCTGGGACACTTTTTACACCAGCGGCATCACGAACGGTCTACCGGCGCTGATCACCGTTCCTCTCATTTACAGCGTCCCCGAAGACGCTGCCGCGATGATCGCTTATCTGAAGAAGCGGGGCTATCCCGTCAGTTGGGTCGAAATGGACGAAGAAGCTGACGGGCAGTTCTACATGCCCGAAGACTACGCGACTCTCTATATCCAGTTTGCCGACGCAATGCTCAAGGTCGATCCCACCCTGAAGCTGGGCGGGCCCGTGTTTCAGGGAATTAATCAGGACGTCTCGGTCTGGCCCGATGCGCGGGGAAATAAGTCATGGTTCGGACGCTTTTATGATTATCTGAAATCACACAATCGTCACGGGGACCTGAAGTTCGCTTCTTTTGAAATTTACCCCTACGAAGCATGCACCATGAAGTGGGACGATCTGTACCGTAACCGCGAGCTGACGCGCAAGACGCTTCAGGCATTTCGCGATGACGGATTGCCCGCATCAATTCCGTTGATGAACACCGAGAGTAATCTCTCCGGTTCGCTTTCGGGTTACATGTCCGATATTTTTTCGGCCTTGTGGCTCGCCGACAATGTCGGCGCCTTCTTCGCCGAAGGCGGCGCGCTTTACATTCATTCGCCCATCGAGCCCAGCGGCATCGAGCATGGCTGCCAGGGTTGGGCCATCTGGGGCAACGCTCTTTGGGACCGCGATGCGAAGATCACTGGCTATACCGCTTTTTATCACGCCGGCCGGATGATCAATAACGAGTGGGTGACGCATGGCAGCAGCACCCATCACCTCTACTCCGTCGACGTCGGAATCGAAGATGCTGCCGGGAATGATCTCGTTACGAGCTATGCCGTCCGGCGTCCGGACGGACAGTGGGCCTTACTGCTTATCAACAAAGATCGGGAGAATGCACATTCCGTTCGAATCGCATTTGAAAGCGGCGGCGGGACCAGACATTTTTCCGGCACAGTTCGCATGGTCACATTTGGCAGCGAACAATACGTTTGGCACGGCGCAGACGCCACCGCTCATGCCGATCCAAACCTGCCCCCTGTGGTTTCGACAGTCGACGCCTCCGCACAAACCATATTCACGCTGCCCAAAGCGTCTGTCACCGTTTTGCGCGGCGAAGTCGCAGGCCTCACGGCCTAGGAGGAATCCATCAGCCAGCGATGTCACTCAAAACGCCGCGCGCCCGGTCATTGAGTGAAATAGAGAGAGTGAAATAAAGAGACCATCCCACTCCCCCGGCCAAGGATTATGCGATGTTTTTGGCGAGATGCCTCTTTGACTCCCTAAGGGAGACTGTTTTCACATTGATCAAGCAGGCACCTAATGCCCTATTCGGGCAGCTTCTGCTCTCCCTGAATCATCAAGTGGGAATCCGCATGGGGCGCCCCAGTTCCCGGTTGCCCTCCGCCGACCGTAATCAGGTAATCGCCCGTCGAAACCAAACGATCTCCGGCTTCATTCACATAGCTCAGGTCCCGCGGGCTGAGTGTTAGCTTCACGTGTGCCTGCTCGCCCGCTTTAAGATGGACTCGGGTGAATCCGCGTAGCGCACGCAGCGGTGCACCGGGCAGCCTCGGGAAGCTGATATAGAGTTCAGCCACTTCGTCGCCATCCCGCTTGCCGGTGTTCTTTACGTCCACCTCAACCTCCAGCGGATTACCGGCCTGCAGTTGCGGGTTCGACAGCTTCATACCGCTGTATTCGAAAGTCGTGTAGCTCAGTCCATGCCCGAATCCATACAGCGGCTCGCCCGTGAAGTAGCGATAGGTGCGGTTCTTCATCGCGTAATCTTCGAACTCCGGCAGCTGCTCCACACCTTTATAGAAAGTGACCGACAAGCGTCCGGCGGGATTGTTCACGCCCGCGAGTGTCTGCGCGATCGCCGTGCCACCCTCTTCTCCCGAGTACCACGCTTCGAGGATTGCGTTGGCATGATCGTTCGCCCAATTGACCGCCAGCGCGCTGCCATTCATCAGAACGACCACGAGCGGCTTGCCCGTCCCTTTCAAAGCTCCCAGCAGCGCTTCCTCCTCCGCCGGCAGGTTGAGATTGGTGCGGTCGCCGCCCTTGAACCCCGGCACGTCGACCTTCATCTCCTCGCCCTCAAGCTTCGAGGTGATGCCCACCACGGCCACCACGACATCGGCCTGGCGCGCCGCAGATACCGCCGCCACAAGTGGATCGACACTCGTAGAGAGCCAGATCAACTTCGTCGTACGTCCACCCGCCTGGTACTCAATCTTGATCGCGTAGCGATGCCCTTTCTCCAACTGAACAGTCGCCAGTTGCGGATTTGGATCGTGGCCGATCGCGTCATCCACAATCAGCTTGCCATCGAGCCACAGGCGCTGCATCGAACCCATCAGTCCTACCTGATACGTGCCGGACTCCGCGGGCGTCAGAAATCCGGTCCAGCGCACGGAAAAATCCTTCATGCCGCTGGGCACCGGCAACGCATGGGCATCCGGGTGAGAGAGTTGAAGATCGACGTACGGATCGACTCGAACCAGCTGCGGCGTGCCGGATATTTCTCCAGCAAAGTATTCGCCCTTGAGGCCGGGCTTGCCATCGTCCGTAGACAACATCGAAGTCGGAATCACAGGATGTTCGCGCAGGAAGTTCGTCCCGGGCTCGAACGAAACTTGAGCGCCGGCAAACTGCTTGCGAATGCCTTCCAGCGCGGTGACCGCGTGCGAGGCCGTCCCACTGTAGTTGCCGTGCAGCACCTGGGCAGAGTCGGCCAACGGCCCCACCACGAGAATCTTCTTCACGCCCGCCGCCAAGGGAAGCACGCCATCATTTTTCAACAGCACCATCGATTCGCGCGCAATCTTCAGCGCAAGCTCGCGGTGCGGCAGCGCTGTCGATCTCGGAATCCGGCGTCTTCGCGTAGGGCACCATCGTCGGGAGGATCGAACATTCCGAGCCGCATGCGCGCCGTGAACAGACGTCGCAATGAAACATCGAGATCCGCCTCGGTGAGCAGGCCCTGTTTCACCGCATCCACGAACGGCTTGTAGTCGTGGTCGTCTTTTGTGATGGTGAAAAAGTCCGCGCACTCGTTGTCCATGCCAGTCTTGATCGCGGCGGCCGCGGCTTCGGCCTGGCTCTTCACGAACTTGTGCCCTTGATAAATATCCACGATCGCATCGCAATCGGATACCACGTAGCCGTTGAACTTCCACGCGCCTCGCAGCTGGTCTTTCAGCAGGAACGTATTCGCGCAGGCGGGCTGGCCGTTGACGCGGTTGTAAGCGCACATCACCGATTCCGCCTTGCCCTCGGTCACCGTGGCGCGGAACGCCGGCAGATACGTGTCTTCCATATCGTGCTTCGATACCTGCACATCAATCGTGTGCCGCGTTGTCTCCGGCCCGCTATGCACTGCGAAATGCTTCGGCGTCGAGATCACGCGGAAATACTTCGGATCATCTCCCTGCAGCCCGCTCACGAAAGCCACCCCCATGCGCCCGGTAAGAAATGGATCCTCCCCGTACGTCTCCTGACCGCGCCCCCAACGCGGATCGCGAAAAATATTGATATTCGGTGACCAGAAATCCAGCCCTTCCATAATGTCGCGCCGCCCCGCCCGCACTGCCTGGTTATGCTTGGCCCGAGCTTCCGTCCCGATGACGACCGCCATCTCGTGGATCAACGAGTCGTCAAACGTGGCCGCCAGCCCTACCGGCTCGGGGAATACAGTCGCCGTTCCAGCGTTGGCAACCCCGTGCAGAGCCTCACTCCACCAGTCGTAATTCGGCACGTTCAGGTTGGGAATGGCTCGTGCCTGATTCACCAGCTGCGTAGCCTTCTCCTCGAGAGTCATCCGCTTGATCAGATCATCAACACGCACATTGATCGGCTGGGATGGGTCCAGATACGCGGGGCCTGCCGCGGTTTGTGCGCCGGCACAGACAAGAATAAGAACCAGAAAGAACGCCACCTGCAGGGTGATTCGCGTACGCGTTTGCCATGAAGATTTCCTCCGCAACCCGCGCGGTCAATTAAGCAGGCGAGGGCGCTGGCTGAATGGTAGATGTAATTGCGTTAACGATTACGGTCGACCGTCGCTTGTAGCACAGCGGAATCGCGCGGTCAAGAAGACGAGCGAAGACGAGCCTGACCGAGTCTTCCCAGCCGATGTTGCCACGACGATTTGGGAATGGAATCTACTTTGCCGGTAGCAGGTCGCTGCCGGACAGCACATACGTTGTCAGCTTATCCAACTTGATATTGATGTGCTTGGAGACCAGCGCAACGGCGCCATCGGCCCCGCGGGCGCTCTCCACATCTTCCATGAGCACTCTGTGATTCCCAGCGATCGCGGTCGGCGTGTCGGGAACGGCCGATTTTTGATCGGAACTGCCTCCTGGAAACGGCTTGTAAACCTTCGAATTCGGATCGGGATACTGCCCCTCTCCGTTCCAGGTCCGGTTCGCGGGTTGCTGGGGTCCGTACTGGAGGTCCTCTCCGTTTGCTGTTCGGGCAGGGTAGTACCAAGCCGTTACGTAGACCTTGACCGCGGCTGATCCATCCTTCCACTGCACCGAATCCATGCGCAGCACGATGCGGGAGGGATCGGTTTTCGTCTTCGCAACCGATTCCACGACTTCCCCCGAGAAAACGGCGTTCCTTGGAATCACAGCACCGTCCACCAGCGTGGCCACCCAGAGCTTCGCCTGGATTTTGGTTCCGACCGGCGTCTTGCCCGCGGTGACACTTTGCTGGAGGATGACGGGGAACTCCTGGGCTTTCGGCGGGCCGGCTTCCGGTCCTTTCTGTTGGCCCAGCGCGGGGTAGGAAAAAGCCACAGTGAGTACCAAGATTGATACTGCCAACTTCAAGGTAAGCATCGGGATGCACCCTTTGGCCTCAAACCCCGTGGTTCAAAAGAAACTGGCCTGACTACCGGGGGAGGCGGCGTCTGTTATCGACAGAGTATACGCCCAGATGGCAAAAGCGGGTCCTCCTCAATGGCTCAAACCCGCCAAAAGGCTATTACTATATCGATTTTCTTCTTGACAACGGTCATCGATGGGTTGTAACACCGTAAACGTTTCCAATTTCAGGGGTAGTCCCAGCCCTAGATAACCGCTGAACAACTGTTGCGAGCGACTAATCGCGACTAACGAATTCGGAGGCTCCACATGAAGTTTCTCTCGCCCAAGTTTGCCGGGAGTTTTGGCCTAGCCGTGAGACGCAATGGCGCTCGCCTTGCGATTCTCCTCGCTGCTTTCTTCGTAATCTTCGCCACTCAAGCCCTCGCTCAGGAAGCGACCATCCTGGGCACAGTGACCGACCCTACGGGCGCGACAGTTCCCAATGCCGCCATTGTCATCACGAACACCGAAACCGGTGTGGCGCGTAACACGACGACCAACAGCGACGGTCAGTACGTGACTCCAGATCTGGTCATCGGACGTTATAGTGTGCGCGTGACAGCGAGCGGTTTCAAGGCCACCGAGCAGAAGAACATCGTTCTGGCCGTCGGCGACCGTACTCGTCTCGATTTCAAGCTGCAGGTCGGTAGCGCGCAGGAGCAAGTGACCGTTGAAGCCAATGCGGTCGCGGTGCAAACTGACACGGGCGAAGTCAGCACCGTCATTAACGGTGCGCAGGTATCCGATCTTGGCATCAACGGGCGCACCCTGTACTCTCTGTTTGCGCTCACGCCCGGTGCCTCCAGCATTCAGACGGACCGGATTCCATTCACGCCGGTCAGCGCCGACAACAACGTCAGTATCAACGGACAACGCGCCGGTCACAATCTTCAGCTGATAGACGGCGGCGAGAACCTGGATCGTGGTGGCAGCAGCGGCAGCGTCGCCCCTTCCATTGACTCGATTGCCGAGTTCCAGAACATGACCTCGAACTACAGCGCCGAGTACGGGCTGTCGTCCGCCGCAACGATCGCGACAGTCATCAAGTCGGGGACCAAGCAGTTCCACGCTTCGGCCTGGGAGTATTTCCGCAACGACGCCCTCAATGCCCGCAACTACTTCAACCCCGCTCCGGCGAAGGTTGCCGAATTGCGTTACAACGTCTACGGCTTCAACTTGGGCGGGCAGGTTCCCCTCTGGAAGGAGCATCCGACATTCTTCTTTTACAACATGGAGTGGCGCAGTGAGGTTGATGGCGGCCTTCTGAACCTCCCCGTTCCCTTGGCGAGCCAATATCCTACCGCGGCTGGCGCTGTGATCCCCGCGACTTACAATGGCAAAGCAATCGTCGCCGTGGACCCAGGTTCTGTTCTCCCCTCGATCCAGTTTGCGAACTGTCCTGGAGGAGTGGCCCCTGCCGGCGTTACGCCCGGCCAGCCGTTCCCGAACAATACGATTCCTGCCTGCATGATCAGCAGCAACGCTTCGACGTTGTTAACGGCGGGTGGCAAGTACGGCGGGATTTTCCCTCTGCCGACCAATGGGGTGAACTTTGTCGGTGGCAACAATTCCCCCACGAATTTGCGGGAGGAGATTGCCCGCGTCGATCACACCTTCAGCAGCAAATTCTCGATCTTTGGACACTGGATTTCCGAGCAGACCTCGCAGACCTACGGCACAACGCAGTGGAGCGGCGACAATGTGCCGACGATCAGCAACACCTTCGGCAACCCCTCCTATAGTGCGGTGGTCCACACGACCTACGTCATTAGCCCGACGCTGCTGAACGAGGCCTCGTTCAACTACAACGGCAACCGCATCAACATCATCCCGCAGGGACTGGTCTCGGCCCCTTCAGCCTTCACCTTCAATCGTCTCTTTACCGGCCCGAATGTCGACAACCGCATCCCGTCGATCAATCTGAACGGCGTTACTGGAGCCGACTACACCTCGAACTGGACGCCGTGGGTCAATAAGGCCGACGATTACCAACTTCGGGACGACATCTCATGGACCAAAGGAGCGCATCAGCTCAAGTTCGGATTCAGCTGGGCACTCTATAAGAAGAGCCAAGATGCTTTTGCCAATACCCAGGGAAACTTTAATTTCAATGGTTCGTTCACCTCGCCCACTGGATGTGTTGGCTCGTCGACACAAGCCTGCGGATCGGACTTTGCTGACTTCCTGCTCGGTTATGGCCAGCAGTACACGGAAGACGCGGCAAAGATCACGGGTCAGTGGAATAACGTCTCCTATGCCAGTTATGTACAGGACAACTGGCGCGCTACTAGCAAACTCACGCTGAACCTTGGGTTACGCTGGGACGGCGTGCCCCACACTTACGAAGCCAACCAACAGTCCACGAACTTCTACCCCAACCTCTACAACCCAGCCAATGCAGCCGTGCTGAACTCGGTGAATAACAGCATCTGCACTGCAATTGGCCCGGGTTGCGTCGCGGCCACCCCAGCTTCGGCTTTCGGTACCAGCCCCAACCCCGTCTTGAACGGTGTCAACTTCTATCTGAACGGCATTGGCAGGGGCGGCGTCAATGGCATTCCGAAGGGGCTGGTCGACAATCACTGGGCGAACTTCGGACCTCGCATCGGTTTTGCTTATGACCTGACCGGTCAGGGCAAGACTGTGATCCGCGGCGGATACGGCCTCATGTACGAGCGCATTCAGGGCAACGACATGTATAACGGCGCCACCAACCCGCCCGGCGATTTGAACCCCACGCTCAACGGCGTGTCTCTCGACAATCCGGGACTCAACCTCACCAATGGCAGCACCATTACTGCGGCGGCCTTGCCGATCCTTCCGGCTGGCGTCACCGGTATCGACTCAACGTACAAACTCCCTCGGACTTCTCAGTACAGCCTTGGGGTACAGCAGGCCATCGGCGCGCGTGCGGTTTTGTCGGTGTCCTACGTGGGCAGCCAGAACCGGCACGAAAACTACTATCAGGAAATCAACCTCTTTCCCCAGGCGGATATCCCGATGTTGCTCAAGCCCGGTGCTCCTAGCCCGAATCAGTTCATGAACTACCTTGGCTTTTCGGGCGTCAAGGAGTCCATCAACGGCGCCAATGGGCATTACAACTCGCTCCAGGTCGGCCTCCATGGCAACGTCACCAAAGACCTCCAACTTCAGGCCGGTTACACGGTTTCGAAAGCCATGGATGCGACCACCAGCACCGGCAGCGGCGGCGACCTCAACAACGCTACCAACCCCTACGTGGGATGGCAGTATGACTTCGGTCCGTCGCAGTTCGACCGCAGACAAATCGCATTCTTCAATTTTGTCTACGAGATTCCATTCCTGAGGAACAGCGGCAGCCGCTTGGCGAAAGCAACCTTGGGTGGATGGGAACTGTCGGGAATCGTGACCATGGAGTCCGGTGCACCCCTGAATCTAGGGATCAGCGGAAGCAATGCCTCCAGCGTCGTTCCGAACTCGGGCAACCGGCCAGATGTCAATGGGTCGATTTCTTATCCGAAAACCGCGGCGTCCTGGTTCAACCCGGCCGCCTTTAGCGCTCCGGTCTGCGCCACGGGCCCCGACTGCTATGGGAACCTCGGATTCGACGCTTTGCGCGGTCCCGGCCGCGACAACTGGAACATGTCGCTCCTGAAGACCTTCGCTTTCACCGAGCGCTTGCGCCTCCAGTTCCGTGCCGATGCCTTCAACATGTGGAACCACACCCAGTTCAAAGGGGATGCGAACAACGGCGGCATCAGCCTCAACCAAGGTTCCAGCAACTTTGGCGCCGTCACTTCCGCGTTCGACGCCAGACAGTTCCAACTCGCTCTGAAGCTGATGTTCTAACGTGCTTCAGTGGCATCATCTATGCCCCGCTCGCACTCAATACGAGTCGAGCGGGGCATATTTACGTGCTCCCGGTGTTCCAATCCAACCAGTAACCCCCCGTGCCGCGCGTACAGATAGGATTGTTCTGTGTGGCACTAAGGTCGAGGCCGCGATTCGCTTAGATCGCTGGCCCAAGTCTCGGGTATGAAAACCTGGAAGTCAGAACTCGTTCTCGCGGTGGTGCTCTTGGCAGCCCTGCTTTCGATCCGTGCGGTCGCACAGAACCCGACTCCAGAGGATGCCATCGCGCTCGAGCAACGGGGTAAGTTGCCTGAGGCCGCCGCCGCGTGGCGCGAGGTAACCGCGCGCAATCCACACGATGCTGCGGCCTTCGCGAGCCTGGGCGTAGTTCTTTCGAAAGAACAGAAGTATTCCGAAGCCGCCGCGGCCTACAAAAGGGCTCTGGCGCTCAATCCCAAGCTCCCTACGATCGAACTCAACCTGGGCCTTGCTGAGTTCAAGCAGGGCCATTTCCACGATGCTGCGGTCGCCTTGCGTGCCGCACTAGCCGCCGACCCCACCAACAACCAGGCGCGTACTTTGCTTGGACTCAGCTACTACGGCGAGCAGCGCTTCGCCGACGCCGTTACATTTCTCGAGCCCGCAACCAAGGCTGACCCCGGCAACACGGAACTGCATCGCCTGCTGGCCCAAAGCTGCCTGTGGGCGAAGAACTATCCATGTGCCCTGGACGAATTCCGCCAACTGCTGCAGCAAGATCCCGATTCGGCCGCGGCCCATGTCCTGATGGGCGAAGCCTTGGACGGCTTGGGCAAGAGCGCAGAGGCGATCGCCGAATTCGAAGCCGCAGCGAGAATCTCTCCCTCCGAGCCCAACGTCCACTTCGGCCTCGGCTACCTGCACTGGAAATCGCAGCAGTATGACGAAGCGCGCCAAGAGTTCGAACGCGAACTAGCTCTCGACCCCAACCACGCGCAGGCCTTGGCCTATCTTGGCGACATCGAATGGAAGAACAACCATCCCGAGGAGGCCCTATCGCTGTTCAAACGCTCCATGAGCGCCCAGAAGAATCTGCGCATCGTCTACGTCGATCTCGGCGCGATCTACATGCAGCAGAAGAATTACAAAGAAGCCCAGCCGGCTCTTCTTCGCGCCGTCGCTCTCGATCCCACACTGCCCGACGCTCATTACCAGCTTGGACGCCTGTACCAGGCCCTCGGGAAACCGGCGGAAGCGGAAAAAGAACTTCACAAGGTTCAGGAACTACATAAAAAGGCAGAAGACAGCCTGGTGGGGAAAATCTCTTCTTCTCCGCCGGCATTGAATCCATCGGAGGCTAGATAAACGTGACTGCAGAAGCGAAGGGGAAATCCATGAGCAAGACAAACTACCAGCCCAGGCCCGAGCACAAGTTCTCATTCGGATTGTGGACCTTGGGCAACCGCGGTCGCGACCCCTTCGGCGACGCCGTACGCCGCACCATGCCCCCTAATGAGATCGCGTCCGTGCTGGGCGAAATCGGCGCCTGGGGCGTCAACCTGCATGACAATGACCTGGTCCCGATTGACGCCACGCCTGCGGAACGCGACCGCATCGTACGCGAGTTCAAAAAGGCTTGTCAGCAAGCCGGCGTCGTCGTGCCGATGGCAACCGTGAACTTGTTTTTTCATCCCGTCTTCCGCGACGGCGCCTTTACTGCCAACGATCCCGAAGTGCGCGCTTACGCACTGCAGAAGACCCTGCGCGCCATGGACCTTGGCGCCGAGCTGGGCGCGAAAATCTTTGTCCTGTGGGGGGGCCGCGAAGGCGTCGAAACCGATGCCTGCCGCCGCGCCGATGAGGCCGTCAAGCACCTGCGCGAGGCCGTCAACTATCTTTGCGAATACAACATCGCTCAAGGATACAAATACCGCTTCGCCCTCGAAGCCAAGCCCAACGAGCCCCGCGGCGACATCTACATGGCCACCACCGGCCACTACTTGGGATTCATTCCAACGCTCGATCATCCCGAGATGGTCGGAGTCAATCCCGAAGTCGCGCACGAGCAGATGGCGGGCCTCAACTTCATGCACGGCGTCGCGCAAGCCTGGGAAGCCGGCAAGCTCTTCCACATAGACTTGAACGATCAGGCCCCCGGCCGCTACGACCAGGATCTGCGTTTCGGATCGAACAATCCCAAGTCCGCATTCTGGCTGGTAAAGTTTCTGGAAGACGTCGGCTATGACGCCCCTCGTCACTTCGACGCTCACGCCTACCGAACCGAAGACTACGACGGAGTGAAGGACTTCGCCAGCGGCTGCATGCGCACTTATCTGATCTTGAAGGAAAAGGCCGCCCGCTGGAACGCTGACGGCGACATACAGGCGATTCTCAAAGAAATCTCCGCGGAAGTCTCTGGAACTCCAAAGGCTGGACGTTTCTCCGCCAAGGGATCGGCGGCTCTGCTGGCCCACGTTTTCGACAAAGACGCGATCATGCAGAAGCGCCTGCCCTACGAAAAGCTCGACCAGTTAACGATCGACATCTTGCTCGGAGTTCGATAACGAGCGGACAACAACAGGAATAAAACAGATATCTGACAGCGGCGGATAAAATCTTGGAAGAGCGGCGCTTCAGCGCCGCGTTTTGAGCTGATAGAAACGGGGCTTCAGCCCCTGTGGTTCGCGCGCGCCCGTGGCCGCTACGCTCGCCCTTTCTTCGCTGCGCGTGCTACCTGTTTCCCCGCAACTTCCCACGGACGCTTCGGCCGATCCACAGGAGCTTTGTCCCGATCTTCAATGCGATCGTACTGATACGACTCGCTCACCGTCCCCAGCGATTCGTTGTACAGGCTGGGCAGATTTAGCGCTTCTTTCAATTCCTCGGAGAAAGTCTGCAGCGCCTTCAAGTGGTCGGCAGTGGCGGGGATTTCAGTCTTGGAGGTCTTGAGAAACTGCTGGTACCCTCGGTTCACCAGCTTAGAAATCTCACTGCCAATCAAGTATCCCGGATAGGCAAAAATCTTCACCGTATCGTCCGGCCCCTTCTGGATGGCCGCCGACACGTTATATTTCCGCAGAAAGACGCGAACGGTGGCGCCTGGGGCGTCCGTCACGTCGAACCCGTGATCGCGCAGCCAGGCTAGCGCTTCCTCATAGGTTCGTGCTTCAATAGTTTTAGGCATTGCGTTTTAATTTCAACCTTTCCTTGCCGGCAAACGCTCGTCTATTAGATGCATCCTTTATAAGGACCGACCGTAACTTTACGCAAGCTGCATCGCCGGGCGAAACTACTCATCTAATCAAGCTACTACATATCTCGTTTCTGGCCCTATAGCACATTACGTTGGTCACGGCGTTTCGGTTCATCGATGGCACACGGATCTTCAAGAATGGCGGCAATGTCGGCTCCAGCACCACACAATGACTCGCTCGAAGCAGCGTCAGGATTGGGCGAAACGCTCGGCCACAGCCTGATCGAGCGCATCGGCAACACTCCGCTGCTGCGTCTGGATGCGCTCACCGCCGACCTGCCAGGCGTAGCACTTCTGGGTAAGGCCGAATGGTACAACCCCGGCGGATCGGTCAAAGATCGCGCCGCCGCGAGCATTGTCTGGGAAGCCCGCCGCCGCGGCCAACTCCGCCCCGGACAGATTCTGCTCGATTCCACCAGCGGCAACACCGGTATTGCTTATGCCATGCTCGGCGCTGCCGAAGGATTCCCCGTCACCCTGTGCATGCCGCAAAATGTTTCCCGTGAGCGCAAGCAGATCCTGCAGGGCTACGGCGCCAACATTCTTTATACCGATCCGGCCGACGGTTCCGATGGCGCAATTCGTCTGGCGCGCGAACTGGCAGCCAAGCATCCCGACCAATATTTCTACGCCGACCAGTATTCCAATGAGGCCAACTGGAAAGCTCACTATCACGGCACAGCAAACGAAATCTGGCAGCAGACGCAGGGACGCATCACGCACTTCGTCTCGATGCTGGGAACCAGCGGAACCTTTGTTGGCACCACGCGCCGCCTGAAAGAACTGAATCCGGCGGTGAAGTGCATCTCGCTGCAGCCGGACTCGTCGTTTCACGGCATCGAAGGCGCCAAACACATGGCGAGCGCCATCGTCCCGAAAATCTACGATCCGCAGCTCGCCGATCAGAATCTTGAGATCTCCACTGAAGACGCCTACGCTATGGCGCGCAATCTCTCCCGGAACGCTGGATTGCTGGTCGGCATCTCATCCGCAGCTGCGGTGGTTGGAAGTTTGCAGATCGCCCGCGGCCTGCAGCTGCAAAAAAACGGACAAGAGGCTGTCATAGTAACGATCCTCTGCGACTCCGGCGAGAAGTACCTGAGCGAGCGCTTCTGGACCGAAGGTTAAAGAAAGTCAAGAGTAAGAAGCCAGAATCAGTAAGTGACGAACCGGTTTGAGATTTACTTTTGCATTCTGACTTCTTAGGTTTTCATTCCACCAATGTTGAAACTCAATCGTCCCGACTATGACGCCCTCCGCCGTCACGGCGAAGAAACCTACCCCCAAGAATGCTGCGGCATCCTGCTCGGCCACATGGACGACGACGGCACCCGCACCGTGACCTCAACCGCCCGCTGCGGCAACACCCGCACCGACTCCGCGCACAACCGCTACAATATCGATCCCAAGGAACTGGTGCGGATCCAGCGCGAAGGCCGAGAGCGCGGAGAAGAGATCGTTGGCTTCTACCACTCTCACCCAGACCACCCCGCCCAGTGGTCAAAGACCGACCTGGCCGAAGCCCACTGGTTCGGTTGCTCCTACGTCATCACCAGCGTGGAAAAAGGGAAGGCCGTGCTCACGAACTCGTTCGAGTTGACCGGCTCGGATGAAGCCGACAAACGCCTCGTAGACGACCCAATCAAAGTGAATTGACGAGATGCTTATGTGGGGACAGCCGCCCTCGGCTGTCCGCCGAGCGCAGCTCGGCAAGGTTTTCTGTGGTGGCGTGCGGCCCAGCCAGTCCTCGCTCTACCCTGATGAAACACGACCGGCTCTCAATTTCCATAGCCACAGTCCGAATCCAAGAACGAATGATCCTCCGATCAGCATATCGCCGACACTGAAACCGCCGAATCTATCACAGAAAATTAGTAAATGGTCGCTGGGCTGTGCCGCTCTCCAAACACTCACTGGAGACCCGTACTTGCCTAGGACAGGCATCTTACCGCCATTTGCAATTGTTGCGACAGCATTGCATGCAGCACCGGTAAACAAGAGGAAGGTGTGTGGGCTCTTCTTCTTGGGCCTGTTTAGCCACAACACGACAGCCCAGAAGCCGATGCAGCACCAGAGATTCGGGTACATCTGCCAGATAATTCTGGCCGGTATGATGAGCATTTTTGTCGCCGGATTCAACCTCCGCCAAGCCAGACAGTTTACGCCCTGAGGGGCTGGTAGTTTACCGCACTGCAACCTGCCGACACCTCTCCCAAAACGCGCATTCCTAGAAACCCTTATTCCGCACCGATGTTGCCCGATTTTCACAACCAAGAAACCGGCTTCTTCGCAGGTTTAGCATCGATCCGTATCAATACAGACGGCGAAATGCTGCGTCTGGCGCGGAATCTACAAGAACTCCTTCGCGGGTTGCACCAAATCCGGTCACCGGCTTGTGGACGGCGTGCACTCGATTGAAAACACATGTACTTACAAACGCGTAATTTTCATTGACTGGAAAAATAGAAAGAGTACAACAGGATCGTTCTTTGACAGCTTCTTAAGTTTTTCCGGTTGGTGCGGCGTCCGGGGCTCAAGCGGAGTCACTGTTCTGATCGCAAGGTTGGAACGGAGGGTGAGCAAGGGTCTATAGCAAAGCGCTGGTCGAGGCGAACGAAGAAGAAATGTCGGAGCAAGATAGAGTTCCGAGGCGTAGGGTAGGTTTATCCGGTTGGCGGTGAGCCCGGAGCCCAAGCGAAGATCGCGCGCAGCATCCCGCAAGGGAAGCAGCGAGAGCAGGTCGAGCGAGGGTCAAACGCGAGCTACTGGCCGAGACGAATGGACCCCACACCACCTCGGAACTCTTATTTTTTGTGAAAAGCTACTAGCTACTAGCTACTAGCTCCTAGCTGTTAGCTTGAACCTTTCTTTTCCTCCCGAAATTCCAGCCCCAGGATTTTGATCCGCATCTGAATCTATCCGTGAAGATCCGTGGAAATCCGTGGCCAAGAAGTTCGTCTCACTTTCCCGCGTTGCCAGGCCCACCCACGGGATAGATTCTCGGAATTCTCTGCTCTAGCGGGGGCAGCGGCGGGAACGCCGCGTGCGGCTCCGTCTGATACCAGTACGCGACCGAGAAATAATTGTCGGAGCGCACGTTAGCGTGTCCGTGCTCGATGGTGGCGCGCAGCGATTTTGCAAACGGAATCGGAGAATCGAGATGGAACCGGTACAGTAACCATCGCCCGCCCGCGACCTCTTGTCCAACAACCGGCGCTCCGAACAATCCGTACGAGAACGGATGGCCGCCAAAGTCCCAGGCTCCTAGAAAATAATCTTCTGACCCGGTTCCGTTGATGGAAGGCATGGTCTCGCCGTCGACGAAAAACATGTCATCGCCCTCGCCCCACCACCCATCCTGATTCTGCAGGACAGACATGGTCACGCCCACGAAGTGCCCGCGCCCGGTCGCTTCCATCCAGACGTAGTTGCCGTCGCCATTCAGATTCTTTTTGTCGTTGACGATCGCATCGCCGTTGGAGTGCCACTCATTCGTCCATCCCTTTGCGGGCGCGGCCTGGCGATATTGCGCATGAAAGTAGAGCAGGTCCGACGGCAGCGATTTGTTGTATTTACGGTAGTCGATATTGAAATAGAACGCGTCCGTCTTTTGCGAGCCCTCATTCGTGACGGTGATGCGTGCATGTTTTTGAAAAGGCATCGAGAAAAAACTGTTCAGCGCCTTATCCGATCCGACAGACAGCGGAAGAGATTGATACAAGTGATAGTCGCCCAGTCCGAGCCCGAAGAAATCGCCAACGGGCGTTTCGACGCTAGGCGCCGTTTCCCCATCCCAATACATGCGCAGCACCAGAGCCTTCAGATGGGCGGGATCGTCGCTGGCAATCGTGACCCAAACGTGGCTGATGAGCCCCGGCCCGGCCTCATCGAGAAGAGTGAGAGTTTCGCCGGTCGCGATGGTTCGCGCGTCCGCATTGCCCCCGGCGCGATCGTAGCTGGACGCACGGTGCTGAAGATAGTCCTTGGCTTCAGGAAGGCTGGAGAGCGAGGTGCCCGGATCCTGCGCAAAACATGCCCATGCCACCATGCAGAAAAGGATTACCGCGGGTGCTCGCCTCATTGTTCCTCCTTCGGAAATTGGCCGATCACTTTTCCCTGATCGTCGAGAAATTGCAGGGAAGCCCGTCCATTGGCAGACACGGTCATCACGATCCGGTCTCGTCCGTCGGCACCCTTCAACTCCAGCGCTGACGACTGGTCCGTTCTCCGTCCAAGATATACACGTTGTTGCGGCTTTTTCTCTCCACATCTGCCACAACTTCGCTCGTCTTTGATCCTCCGGCGCCTGCAGCGGAACGCGCGACTGCGCAGCGAGAGTGCAATGCAACGAGCTTCGGCGGCTCTGCAGCGAATGGATGCCTCTGATCTGGAGATAAACCTCCGAGCCGTTGCCCCCGAAGCAGGAGTCTCGGCGGCATGGTTGTACAGCCAGGACGAGTTGCGCAATCGTATCATGCGATCACGTAGGACCACGACGGACGTTGCTCCTCCGGCGTCAGGGTCCCGGGATCGAGAACGCACGTCTAAACAGAACATAGTGGCGACCCTGCGGCTCCGGATCAAGGTTCTTGAGGACAAGAATCGTGAAGTGACTGCCCTTCTGGAGCTTGCCTATGGGGAGCTCGCCTTTGCCCACGAGAAGAACCATAAGAGCGCATTCGCAGGAAACGCGTTGTGAGCGGTTCGCTTGCACGAGCGATCGCGACTCCAAGTCCTCGATGCAAGGATTCGCGCAAAGTCATCCTAACGAAACTGGTCGAGTACTCGTCTAACCTACGAAAAGGGACTCAAGAATGCGCCTAAAGTCCACCGCCCTAATGCTATGGGTATGTCTTCCTGTAGCTGCCTCTTTGTGTCAAACACCAGCCACGCCCCAGCTCATACGTGATGTTCGACTTTTTGATGGCGA
This sequence comes from uncultured Acidobacteriaceae bacterium, assembly GCA_963795875.1. Taxonomy (GTDB): domain Bacteria; phylum Acidobacteriota; class Terriglobia; order Terriglobales; family Acidobacteriaceae; genus Sulfotelmatobacter. The sequence continues at coordinate 89,124 of CAWCJM010000009.1, read as the reverse complement.
GCACGTGCTCGAACATCGCAGCGTGCTCGTAGAGAACGGAAGAATTAGCCAGATTGGAGGGTCCGCGCTCAAATCGCAGAGTGCTGAGGTAATCGAAGGCCAAGGTCGGACTCTGTTGCCCGGATTGATCGACGCTCATGTTCACATTCCGGACCACGCCGAAAATGCCTCGCGTCAGGCGCTCGTGCTCGGCGTCACAACTCAGCTCGACATGTTTAGCGGCGGGGAGCGACTCAAGCAGATAAAGAAAATGGAAGCGGAAGATCGCCCTGATGTTGCGGATGTGCGAACCGCGGGCGTCGGTGCAACCGTCCCAGGTGGGCATCCGACGCAAATGGGAGGCCCGCTTATCCCAACGATTACTGCTCCGGAGCAAGCGCAGGCTTTCGTAGACGCTCGCATTGCGGAAGGGTCCGACTACATCAAGATCATTCATGATGACGGCAGCACGTGGAACTGGACAAACAAGCGCGTACCCATGCTGGACAATGAAACACTGCGGGCGCTGGTAGATGCGGCGCATAGGCGGGGGAAGTTGGCAGTAGTGCATGTTCTCTCGGAGGGTCAAGCGCGCGATGCGATTTCCGCAGGGGCTGATGGGCTGGCTCATATGTTTTCGGGTGACACCGTGGGTCCCGACTTCGGCCAATTTGCTGCGAATCATCATGTGTTCGTGGTCCCTACGCTTTCCACTATCTATTTGGATTGTGGTAAGTCGGAAGGTCCGGCCCTCCTCGCTGATTCACGGTTAGGCCCCTACGTCTCTGAGGAATGGCGGCAAAGGATGGAAATGGCAAAGCCCGATATCACAAAAAACCACTTCTGTAACGGAACTGACCAAGGCATTCATCTGCTGATCCAGGCACGCGTTCCTCTGCTAGTTGGAACCGATGCTCCGGTTCCTGGCACAACTTATGGCGCATCGGTCCATGGGGAAATGGCACTGCTGGTGCACGACGGACTGACACCGCTTCAGGCGCTCGCTGCAGCGACATCGGTACCCGCTCGATGCTTCCACCTTTCCGATCGCGGATGGGTTCGTCCTGGCATGCGTGCCGACCTGGTTCTGGTGCAAGGAGACCCGACGACCAACATTCTTGACACCCGAAACATCGTCGCCGTATGGAAGCGTGGCTTTCGCGTCCGTCGCTAATAAGGCTCGCGAAGGCCACAGTTCTTAGCGAACACTGCGACGTAGAAATTGCGCTCTCCCATGTCGTTTACATGTGAACGACGCGCGAGGCAGCTCAAGCAGCGGTAAGACTCTTGACGACTATAGATAACTCAACACTCTGCACCTTTCCATCCCTGCCTTTTGCCCCGCCGAAAATCAGCCCGCCATTCTCGGTTCCTTCGTCGTTGAAGAAGAGCATCCCCGCAGTCTGCCGGCCATGCGGATACCCCTTTCCCTTCACGATTAGTCCCGGGAAGTTCGTTTTGTCGGAAATAACGAGCCGCAGCGTTCCGTCGGGCTCAACCAGGTTGATTCGATTGACGTCGATCTCGTCAAATCGGACTCTCTTCGACCCGGAGTTAGCTCCACTCAGCAGCACGACGCACAAAACAGCCGTAAGCACTCCCGAATGAACAAGCAGGACACGCTCAGTCAGCGCGGTTCGATCCACGAATTCACCTCGGTCTGGACTTTGTTACAGCGGAATATTCCCATGCTTCTTCGGCGGATTCTTATCCCGCTTCGTCTCCAGCATGGCCAGCGCCTGGATCAGCTTCTTCCGCGTCTCCCGCGGCTGGATGACTGCATCCACAAAGCCGCGGTCCGCGGCCACATACGGGTTGGCGAAGCGTTCGCGGAATTCGTCGATCTTCTCGCGGCGAAGCTGCTCCCGGTTCGCGGCGGCATCCAGTTCCCGCTTGTACACGATGTCCACCGCGCCCTCCGGCCCCATCACCGCAATCTCCGCCGTAGGCCACGCATAATTCACATCTGTGCGGATGTGCTTCGACGCCATCACGCAATACGCCCCACCGTACGCCTTGCGCGTGATCACCGTAACCTTGGGAACCGTCGCCTCGGCGAAAGCAAACAGCAGCTTTGCCCCATGCTTGATGATCCCGCCATACTCCTGCGCCGTCCCCGGCAGAAATCCCGGCACATCTTCGAAAGTTACGAGCGGAATGTTGAAGCAATCGCAGAAGCGCACAAAGCGCGCGCCCTTCACCGACGCATTAATGTCCAGCGTTCCCGCCAGCACCGACGGCTGATTCGCCACGATCCCCACCGAGCGCCCATCGAGCCGCGCAAATCCCACGACAATGTTCTTCGCGTAGTGCTCCTGCACCTCGAAGAAGTAAGCATCGTCAACCACCGCATGAATCACGTCTTTAATGTCATACGGCTGGTTCGACTGCGCCGGAACAATCTTGTCGAGCGCCGAGTCAGCCCGGTCGGCCGGATCGGTACACACTTTCCGCGGCGGCTCATCCAAATTGTTCGACGGCAAGAAGCTCAACAGCTCCCGCACCATCGATAAGCATTCCGCATCATCGTGCGCGAGAAAGTGCGCCACGCCTGACGTTTCGTTGTGCGTCATCGCGCCGCCCAGTTGATCCTTCGTGACCTCTTCCAAAGTCACCGTCTTGATCACGTCCGGCCCAGTGATGAACATGTACGAAGTCTTGTCCACCATCAGAACGAAGTCGGTGATGGCCGGCGAATACACCGCGCCTCCCGCGCACGGCCCCATGATCGCCGAAATCTGCGGCACCACTCCGCTATAGATCGTGTTGCGCAAAAATATGTCGGCATACCCGGCCAGCGACATCACGCCTTCCTGAATCCGCGCACCCCCGGAATCGTTCAGCCCAATCACCGGAGCGCCCATCTTTGCGGCAAGGTCCATGATCTTCACGATCTTCCCGGCGTTCGTTTCCGAAAGCGACCCGCCAAACACGGTGAAGTCCTGCGCAAACACGTACACCAGCCGCCCCTCGATGCGCCCGTAGCCAGTGATGAATCCGTCGCCATAGATCTTCTGCTCGGCCATGCCGAAGTCATTGCAGCGGTGCGTGACCAGTTTGTCGGTCTCCTCGAACGTGCCTTCGTCGAGCAGGAACTCGATGCGCTCGCGCGCCGACATCTTGCCTTCTTTATGCTGCCGCTCGCGCCGCTTCGCGCCACCGCCATCTTCAGCCAACCGGTTCCGCTTATTGAGTTCGGCGACTTTTTGTTCGAGATTCATGGGCAAGGATTATAGCTTCTGCCGCGCGGCCGCGCGTATGAGGCAAATCACAGGGCGGGGAATGACTTTGTAATCTCCCTCCCTCTGATCTCACTCCCGAACCCCTCCTGCGGTACACTGCCCACAATGTCTCTCACTGACCAGATGGGCTTCAGCTTCCGCCCGCCCGAGCGCCGGGTCTGGAAAGTCCGCGAACTCGTCGGAGCTGTTCGATCTCACATCGAGCGCGAATACTCCGACGCATGGGTGGAAGGCGAAATCTCCAACTTCCGCGCCCCCGATTCCGGCCATCTCTACTTCACGCTGAAAGACGGCAATGCCCAAGTTCGTGTTGTCATGTTCCGCTCGTCCGCGCGCCTGCTGCGGTTCCGTCCGGCCGACGGCCTGCAGGTGATCGTCCGCGGCCGTGTGACTGTTTATGAAGACCGCGGCGAACTCCAGATTTCAGCCGAACACATCGAACCCAAGGGCGCCGGCTCGCTGCAGTTAGCCTTCGAGCAACTCAAAGCCAAACTCGAAGCGGAAGGCCTGTTCGCCCCTGAGCGCAGGAAGCCCATCCCAACACTTCCCTCGCGCATAGGCCTCGTCACTTCAGCGCAGGCCGCGGCACTCCGTGACATCCTGAACGTCCTTCAGCGCCGCCATCATTCCGTGAATGTGCTGATATATCCCGCGCAGGTGCAGGGCGATGCCGCCTCGCACGAGGTCGCAGCAGGAGTTCGCTTCTTCAACCAGCACGACAACGTCGACGTCATCATCGTCGCGCGTGGAGGAGGCTCCGCCGAGGACTTGGCGGCGTTCAATGACGAAGCCCTGGCCCGCACCATCGCCGCCTCTGAGATCCCCTTGATCTCCGCAGTCGGCCACGAGACCGACTTCACCATCGTCGATTTTGTTGCCGACCTCCGCGCCCCCACACCCTCGGCGGCCGCGGAGCTGGTCATCCGCTCCCGTCAGGAGGTTGAAGATCACGCCGCCGCTCTGTACGAGCGTCTCAACCGAGCTATGCGCTATCGCTTGCTGATGGGCCGCCAGGCCCTCACAGAACTTGCGCAACATGGCGCCTTCGCCCGCATGATGGAACTGATCCGCCAGCGTCAGCAAAAACTCGACGATCTCACCCACCGGATGGAACTCGCCGAGCGCAACCTGCTCGAGCAGATGCGCCGGCGCTGGGAAATGATTTCTGCCGCCGTGCGCCACTACGATTTGCGGCTGGTCCTTTCGGGCATGCGGAAGCAACTCGACAGCGGCACCGCCGCCCTCGTTGCCATCATGCGCAACGTTCTCCTGCAGCATCGCGTGCGCAGCGAGCGCCTCCAGACCGCTCTCGAATCGTTGTCCCCTTTGGCGATTCTCGAGCGCGGATACGCGCTGATCTTCGATTCGCAAGGCAAGCTGCTGAAGGACGCGCGAGGCCTAAACGTCGGTGACGAAATTTCCGCCCGTCTCGCCCACGATGAGATTCGAGCGGCAGTTACTAAAAAGCAAGAATAAGACTGCGCGCCATAACGTTTTTGCAATTTCATGTAAAAGTTCGTAAGGCAGCCGAACACCAGAAATCTGCTGCATTACAATGGATTTTCAATTCTCAAGCTTTGGCAGAGCCTGAGCGAGTGGTCGAAGGGCACGGCCTCATCCGTGCCGCATAAGTTTGGGAAGAACGCAGCTGCGAGGTCTGTGTGTAGATCAGAGAATCGCGCGGCTCCAGCCGCGGGGCCAAGAAGGTTTGTGGAAGGGCACGCCTTCAGCCGTGCCGTTAGCGGTTAGAAGAAAAGAAAGATGTGGGCTTTAGCCCCTGAGCAGAGGAGCGATTCGAATGACGCCAGTCATCACGTCATGGACGCAAGGCGCGTGGATCGCGCTCGACATTCTCCTCGTCGCGTTGCTCATCTACCAGGTGCTGATCATGATCCGCGGCACCCGCGCCGTTCCCATGCTCGTGGGACTGGTCGTTGTCGCCGTCACCTTCTATCTGGCACGCGTCGGTGAACTCACCACCCTCAACTGGGTCGTCAGCCACGTGCTCCCCTACCTCGTGTTCGCGCTGATCGTCGTCTTCCAGTCGGAGATCCGCCACGTGCTCGCCGACCTAGGTAGAAGGCTGACTTTCTTCAGTGGATCTTCCGCCGATAGCGATTCCTACGACGACATTGTGCTGGCTGCCAATCTTTTCTCACAGCACCAGACCGGCGCCCTCATTGTGATCGAGCGCGAGATCGGATTGCGCACCCACATCGAAAGCGGTGTTCCCCTTGACGCGCGGCTTTCCTACGATTTACTCGCAACGATTTTCCGTCCCAGCGCCCCGCTGCACGATGGCGCTGTCATCGTTCAAAAAGACCGCATCGCCGCCGCAGCCTGCTTCCTGCCCCTCTCCATGAATCCCTTGCTCTCCACGCAACTCGGCACTCGGCATCGTGCCGGCATTGGCATCACGGAAGAAACGGACGCCATCGCCGTCATCTGCTCCGAAGAGACTGGCGCGATCAGCCTGGCCATCGGCGGCAAAATCGAACGTGATCTCACTGTCGAACAACTCCGCGAGCGTCTGGGCTCTGAGCTCCGCCGCCACATGGCTCCCGTAACTCTGCCCACCTCGATCGCGCAGAATAACGAAGATGAGGCGGATTCGATGCTCGACTCGCCTTTGCACGATCCCGCGCCGCAGCGCAAGTCGGAATCGGGCGCGCAAGCGGAGCCGCGGCCATGATCCAATTCTTCCAGCGCCATGTGCTCCACAACTTCGGACTCAAGGTATTGTCCCTGCTTCTCGCTACTGGGCTGTGGTTCCTTATTTCGCGTGACGAACAGCCCGCGGAAGTAGCACTGCACGCGCCCATCGTCTTTCAACACTTCCCCTCGCAGCTGGAAATCAGTTCCGAATCCATTCAGGAGGCGCAGATCCGCGTGCGCGGCCCGGAGCGCGTCATCCGCCAGTTGCAGGCCAACGAGGTGCACGCTGAAATCGACCTCGCCGACGTCAAATCGGGCGAACGAACTTTTGACCTCACTTCGCAGCAGGTTCGCCATCCGGGCGACATCACCGTTGTACAAGTCGTCCCCAGCCAGTTGCACCTGGCTTTCGACACGCGAATGACTCGGGATGTCGAGATCCATCCCCGCGTGACCGGAAACTTTGCTGACGGCGAACAGATCGTTAAGGTCGATTCTGACCCGCCCCGCATCACGATCACAGGCCCTCGGCATCACGTGGAGAAAATCGACGCAGCTACGACCGATCCCATCGACGCCACCGGCACCCGCGGGAGCGCCGTCTTTACCACCAATGTGTACGTCTCCGATCCGCTGGTGCAGGTACTGCAGGCAACCTCGATTCGCGTGACCGTACTCGTCCAGAAGGTCGGCAGCGCGACCACACACTGAGCAGCGACCATAGCGCAAGCGATCAAGCAAAGCCTCCCCCTCACGCTGGCGTCATCCCGAGTGGAGCCGCTTTTCAGGCGAAGAGAGGGATCTCGCGTGGATCGCCGCGTCGTGCTCCCTCCGCGGCCGAGCACCTTCCTCTATCCTCATTTATCATCGTTAGTCCTCCTTATTTTCTATGAGCGATCAAAGACAGTTGTTCGGAACCGACGGGATTCGCGGCGTCGCGGGAGAATTCCCCCTCACCAAGCAGAGTACTTATTTGATTGGCCGCGCCCTCGGCCATGATCTGGTCCGCGCCAATGCCAAGGCTCAGGCCGTGATTGGCCAGGACACGCGCGAATCCAGCGGATGGATTGCCGACCGCGTCGCCGAAGGCCTCGCTGCGGTAGGCGTTGATGTCCACAGCGCCGGCGTGATCACGACTCCCGGCGTGGCCTACCTCGCGCGCTCACGGGCGCTGGCGGCCGGCGTGGTCATTTCCGCGTCGCACAATCCCTGGACCGACAATGGCATCAAAGTCTTCTCCGGCGATGGTTTCAAACTTACCGACGCGCGTGAACTCGCCATTGAAAAAGAAATCTTCGCGCTGCTGCAGAATGCCTCGGCCGCCGATGACACCGCGCTAAAGATTCCCAAGCCATCGCTTCCGGGTGAGGCCGACCTTCGTCATGCCTACGTCAAATCGCTTGCCGAGGGCGTGAAGTCTGATCTGAGTAAACTGCGCGTGCTGGTGGACTGCGCCAACGGCGCGGCTACAGCCGAGGCGCCGGAACTGTTCCGCACGCTGGGAATTCAAGCCACCTTTATCCACGTCTCGCCCGACGGAAAAAATATCAACGAAGGCTGCGGCGCATTGCATCCCGAGACTCTCGGAACAATCGTCGCGGAATCAGCTGGCAAGTTCGACCTCGGCGTGACCTTCGACGGCGACGCCGACCGCGCCCTCTTCTGCGATGCGGCTGGCCGCGTCGTGAACGGCGACGCCGTCCTGCTCGCTGCCGCTCGTGACCTGCACGCGCAAGGAAAATTGAAGGCCGACACCATAGTCTCCACCACCATGTCGAACATGGGGCTGGAGATCGCGTTGAAGCAGTCGGGCATTCGCATGCTGCGCGCCAACGTCGGCGACAAGTACGTGCTCGAAGAAATGCTGAAGACCGGCGCCACGCTTGGCGGCGAGCAGTCCGGCCACATTATCTTCCGCGACTGCGACGCCACCACCGGCGACGGCCTGCTGACTGCCCTCCGTCTCATGGACATCGTCGTACGCAGCGGCCAACAGCTGGCGGAACTCGTCGGCGATCTGAAAGTCTTTCCGCAGAAAATTCAAAATGTGCGTGTGCGAGAAAAAATTCCCTTCGCCCAAGTCCCGGCAGTCCAGTCGGCAATTGAAGCGGCCGAACGCGACCTGAACGGCAATGGCCGCATAGTTGTCCGATATTCGGGAACCGAAGCGTTAGCGCGTGTCATGGTCGAAGCCGAATCCGAAGACAAAATGCGCTCCCTTACAGCCGCAATCGCCACCGAAATTCAAAAAGCCCTTGGAGTGTAGGTGAGATTTATGTGGGGATAGCCGCCTTCGTTGTCCGCCGAGTATAGCCCGGCGGCTTGCTCTCATGCCCTTGATGGCCCTCAACGTTTCTTGCGCTTGCCCTTCGCTCGCACTGGCTCTTCCTCCAGCACGGCAAACTGAATCTTCTTCTCTACCGGATCAATTCGATCCACCAGAACCCGAATCTTCTGTCCCAGACTGTATATCTTCCGCGACCTCTGCCCAATAATCTCGCGCGTGTTCTCGTGATACGTATACCGGTCGTCGGTCAAAGTGTTCAGCGGCACCAGTCCCTCGATGAACAGATCAGTAAGCTCCACGAAGAATCCAAACTTGGTAACGCTGGTGATGAGCCCGTCGAAGTCTTCGCCCACCCGGTCCTGCATGAACTTCACTTTTTTGCCTTCGATCAAGTCCCGCTCGGCATCGGCCGCCCGCCGCTCTGCCCGGCTCGATTCTTCTGCAATCTCGTGCAATTCTTCAATCCCAATCGGCCCGCCCAATGCGGAATGCGACGCCTGTGCCCCGCCCCGGGCACCGTCGGATGCGACTCGACGCTTCGACCAAGGCGACGCTTTCTCCTCAATCCGAGGGTGCCCCAGCTTTGTCGCGCTCTTTGCGACAGGGTGGGGATTTTGACTCTGCTGTTGCCGCAGCACATCCTTCAGAATTCGATGCACAATCAAATCCGGGTACCTCCGGATCGGCGACGTAAAATGCGTGTACGAAGCTGCCGCCAGCGCAAAGTGCCCCAGATTCTCCTCCGAATACCGCGCCTGCTTCAGCGACCGCAGCATCAGGTAACTCAGAATCCGCTCCTCCGGCTTGCCCGCAATCTTCTCCGTCAGCTTCTGATACATGCGAGGCGTGATGTGCACTTCCTTCGGCACTTCAATCTCACGAACTCGCTTGCCCGTTCCATAAGCCGAACGCCGGTCAGTTTTTGTCTGCACACGATGAATCGGCAGCGGCCCCACACCCAGCGAATATCCGAACGTCGCCGCGATCACTTCAAAGTCGTACACGCGTTTCGCGTCCGGCTTCTCGTGGATGCGGTACAACGACGCCACATGCCTCGACTCCAGATCGTGCGCCACACACTCATTCGCAGAGAGCATGAATTCCTCAATCAGCCGGTGCGCGATGTTGCGCTCGGAGCGCGAGATACTCTTCATGAGCCCCAGTTCGTCGAACTCGATCACCGGCTCCGGCAGATCGAAGTCGATCGACCCGCGTTTCTCCCGTTTGCGGTTCAGAATCAGCGCCAGGTCGCGCATCAGCTCAAATGTCGCCGCCAGCGGCGCATATCGCGAGCGTGCGGCCGCATCCCCCTCCAGCACGGAGTTCACCGCGGTATATGTCATGCGCTCCACCGACCGGATCACACCCTCGCTCAACTCGTAGCTCACGATCTCACCGCGATGATCCATTTCCATCACGCATGACAACACCAGCCGTTCCACCTGCGGACGCAAACTGCAAATGTCAGTCGAAAGCTCCAGCGGCAGCATCGGCACCGCGCGGTCTGGAAAGTAAACGCTGGTGCCGCGCAGCCGGGCCTCCTGATCGAGCGCCGACCCGGGCGTCACGTAGTGCGCGACATCGGCAATGTGGATCTGCAACTCGAAATTGCCGTTCTCCAGCATGTGCACGTAGACGGCGTCATCAAAGTCCCGAGCCGTCTCGCCGTCGATGGTCACAATCGGCAGCCCGCGAAAATCGCGACGCCGCTCCAGTTCGATCGCCGGTATGGCTGCCGAAGTATCCTGCGCCTCTTCCAGTGCCGCCGCCGGAAAATGATGCGGCAAATGAAACTTGCGAATCGTGATCTCGACATCAACGCCGAAATCATTTTCGCGTCCCAGAATCTCAACCACCCGCCCCCGCGGATTCTGCGTCGGCGAAGGCCAATCGGTAATCTCAACGTCCACTACGAGCCCTTCAAGATCGTCCCATTCCGCGGGCCGTGCCACTTCGTCTCCCAAAACACGATCGACAGATTTCTTTCTCTGTGTCCTCCGTGTCCGGAGCCTGCCCTGAGCGGAGTCGAAGGGTGGTTCCGATTTGTCTTCCGTGCCTGTTGCGGAAGAGTCAGAAGCCTCCGGCCGTTCCATCCCTGCCGGAATCAAAATCTCCTGCGTAATCTTGCTGTCGATAGGCCGTACATACCCACCGCGACTCCCGTAATGAAAAATTCCAACGACCGTCGGATGCGCCCGCATCACCGGCCGTACAATCCGCCCTTCGGCGCGTCCGTCCGGCCGCACGTTGCTGATGTCGACCAACACCAGGTCCCCGTGCATGGCATTGCCAATGAGATGGGGTGCGATGAAGATGTCTCCCGTGAGCTTCTCTTTAAGCGCCGGACTCAAGGACTTCACATCTGGAATGACAAATCCGAATCCGTCGCGGTGCATGGTGAGCCGCCCCGCGACCAGATTTTTGTCGGCCGTCGCAGCCGGTATAGCGTAGCGATCGGAATCAACCGAGAGCAGCGTACCCCTCGCCACCATCTTCTGTAGCAGCGAATCCAGTTCGCGACGCTCGTCCCCGCGAAGCCCAAGTTCGCGCACTAGCTGCTTAAACCCCGCTGCCCGCTTGGGTTGTTTCGCAATGTGTTTCAGGATTGTGGAATCAGAAAGCATAAGAGCCGTCAGTGGTCAGCTCTCAGCATACCGCACCAACAGTTTTGTCATCCCGAGCGAACCGATGGATCGGTGCACTCCCCGTCAAGTTGCACAGGTCCTTCGGTCCGCAAAAGGCGCGGACCTCAGGATGACCAATCTGCTCTACCACGAGTCGCCGCCCCCGCGCGGAGGCCACGCTCCTACCGCCCGCCGCACCATCGCGATCTGCCCCAGGTGATAGCTGTTGTGCGATACCATCTGCCAGAGCACGGCTTCGAGAGTTCCAGCAAGTTTCTTGTCGCCGTCGTGGGCGCTTTCAATCTCGCGCTGTAGCTCGTGCGCCGGCGACTTCGCCAACTCGCCAAACTCGACGAGAAGCTTCCCCATTTGTGTCCGGAGGCGATCCCATTCCTCTGCATCGCCGGGCGCCGGCGCAGGCGGGAAACTCTCCGAGTTATGTTCCGGGTACGCAGGTCTCTCTCCCCGAATCCGCCGCAGCTCATACTCCATCCAGTAGTTCATATGGAAAACAAGCTGCCCGATCGAATGAGGAAATGCCGCCACGCACCTTGCCGCCAGCTCTGCGGAAAGATCTTCCACGCACGCAATGGGATCAGCGTGCGCGCCCTTGCCGCGAAGCAATTCCGTCAGTGCGCGTTGAGTCATGAGAGAGAAGATTGGAATTCAAGTAGTCTTTGTCATCCTGAACAAAGCGTGGGATCGCTCCCTCGCTCGTCACCGGCAAATTGCATGAGTGCTTCGTTCCGCTCAGAATGACACATCGTTCAGATGAGCATCGATGGATCCGTGTTGATCCGGGTGAATCCGTGCGAAGAAGTTAGCGGCACTCACCGCCCCACGAAGTACTTCTCCTCCAGAATCCTCCGATGATGCAATTCGTGCCCCGCGATCATATACGCCAGCGCGCGCACGCTCACTTCATTCTTGCTTGCCACGCCGCGCCGCGTCCACGCCGCCTCATCCAGATTGCGCAGCAGCGTCAGCGTCGCCCGTCGGACCGCAATGTAATCTTCAATGATTTCAGCCAGCGGCGCCTTCGCAAACGGACCATTCTTCACATAATCGTCCTGCTCGAACCCGGGCAGCGGAGTCTGGTCCCCGCGCGCAATCCGCAGCGCACGATACGCGAAAATTCGCTCCGTGTCGCACACGTGTCCCAGAACTTGCTTCGCACTCCATTTATCAGGTGCGTAGCGAAAATCCCCCTCACTCTCGTCGCGCCCCGAAAGCAGAAGCATGGTCTGCCGCCTCTGCGTATCGAGCGTTGCCAGGATATCGGTCCCCGCCACCAACGAGATGTAGCGGTCATAGTAAGGCGCATATTCGCCCGCCTCAGGCCGCGCAATCGTGAACGTTGCTGCATTTACTACGGCTGGTTCTAGCATGCTTGGCTCCAAAGATAGAAGTCTGTCCCAAGGCCCATTAAGAAGATTCGTGAAGAATTAGACTCCCCACGCCGGTTTCGGTTTTCGATAAATCTTCGATCTGTCAGCATAACGCCCGGCGCCTGTGGAAGGGTACGCTCCGGCAGTTTTTTCCGGGAATCGTTACACCCTACCGAGCAGGAAGTATGCAGCCCCACGTGTCGTGCGACCATGCCTCCCATGTCCAACCGGGCGTATCAACGGAGGAACTCCCGATTGAAAATAAAGGATTTTCCACAGGGCTCACTTTGAGACGCGGGAGTACAATCGGCTTTGGTCACGAAAGTGCGGCCAGTGACCCCTAATCCCAACTAGGAAAGGAACTTTTACGCCATGTGGAAGCCGACCAATCAGCCTCAATCTCCTGCACAACCTGCCGTGCCGGAGCGCCCCACTACGTCTACCCCCAGCGCGCCAATGGCCTCCGCTGAGCCCGCTGCTCCCCGGCCGGTAACCACCACCACCGCTGACCAAGCCACCATCGGCAAGTCGCTGGTCATTAAAGGCGAAGTCACCGGTTCCGAATCGCTCTACATCGACGGCCGCGTGGAAGGTTCCATCAATCTGGCTGGCAACCGCGTCACCATCGGACGCAATGGCGTTGTCGCCGCCAACATTAACGCGCGTGAGATCGTTGTTCTCGGCAAAGTCCGCGGCAATCTCACGGCCAGCGATCGCGTCGACATTCGCAGTGACGGCTCGCTCACCGGCGACGTCATCGCCGCTCGCATCTCCATCGAAGACGGCGCCTTCTTTAAGGGCGGCATCGACATCCGCAAAGGCGGACAGCCCGCGCAGCAGAAACCCAACGGCGAAGAGAAGTCGGTCCCGGCAAGCGAGCCGGCCGCAGTCGGCGCCCGGGCATAGCTTCGCGCGAAAACTTGGCCGGTATTCAGCAGCGGGCATCCGCAAGGATGCCCGTTTTGCTTTGCTAGGTCCGGGGATCTGTCCGCCGTCATGCATCTGTCCGCCGCCGTGGATGCCTGCATCCCCGTGGAAGAGCGGCCCTTCAGGGCCGCGTACGCAATGCAAAATCGGAACGGGCTTTAGCCCCTGAGCAGTGGCGTTCATCCGCCACAGCACCTCTTCATCGACCTATCGACGTGGCCGCTACCTTCGCCCAATGAGCGACTGACAGTCGAACCAGTGGTCCTCCCGCATCCGGATCATAAGAGAAGTCATTACTCACTCCCGTTTCCTCCCCATCGGAATAATTCATGCCCCGATTCCGGCCTGAGTGTGTATACTCATCGGATTTTCTGTAAGGCCGTCCGCACGGAAACTTGGAATGGGACGCATCTTCCTCATCTTCCTCCGGCGCTTGTGGCTCCCGCTGCTGGTTCTCGCGGGCTTCCTCGGAGTGTGCGTGATCTTCTACGTCCGCGTCGAAGGACTGCGCCCGCTGGATGCCCTGTTCTGGGTGATTCATCCGCACTCGATCGAATACCGCGCAGCCCACAAGTCCACCAAAATCTTTTCAATGTTCGTGTACGCGGGAGTCTTCGCGCTGCAGATCTGGATCGCCGAACGCGTCCTGCTCACCATTTTCAGCCGTCATGGCGTGGAGGCCTGGAGAACCATGATTAACGAAGTGAACGTCAACCGCCTGAACGACCACTTCATTATTTGCGGCTACGGCCAGGTCGGCCGCACCGTTGTCGATCAGCTGCAGCGCCTCGAGATCCCCTTTGTGCTGATCGAAACCAACGAAGGTCTCTACCGCGAATTGCTGAATGACAAGATTCCTGTTATTCAAGGCGACGCCAAGCGCCACGACGTCCTGTTGCAAGCCGGACTCGACCGCGCGCGCGGCATCTGCATCGTCATCGACAACGACGCCGACAATCTCTACATCACCGTCACCGCCCGCTCGCTCAATCCCAGAATCAAGATCATCACCCGCGCCGGACAGCAGCGCTACGCCAACGCTATCCGCAGCTCCGGCGCCGATGAAGTCATTATCCCCGAATACGAAGGCGGCCTCATGACCGGAAGAATGATCCAGAAGTATTACCCGATCCCGCTGGCCATCAAGTAGGAGCCGAGTGCGCGGAGGGTCTTAACCACGAAGTACCGCGATGGTTCTTTTTGGATCTCCTCTGATCCTGCGTGTCCTTGAAGGTTCAAGATTTCTCTGTGGTTCAAGGTTCCTTGTCATCAGTGGTAATGCGGCGCGCGCCGCGCTTCCAGCCTGTTAGGCTTGGGCGCTCGCCGGGCCATCGAGGACTTCCCGGACCTTGGCGGCCAGAGCGACCGCGGTGAACGGCTTCTGAAGGAAGAAGATGCCGGGTTCGAGAACACCTTGGCTCACGATGGTGTGTGTCGTGAATCCGGACATGTAGAGGACGCGAATCGCAGGAATCTTCGCCACCACACGGCGAGCCACCTCCCGCCCATTGATTTTCGGCATGATCATATCCGTGAGTAGCAAGTGGATGGTGCCGGAGCTCTGGTCGCAGGTGCTCTCAGCCTGGCTGGGGCTGTCCACCGCCAGCACGGTGTAGCCGTACGACTCGAGGATCGTCTTTGCCAGGGAGCGAAGTTGCTGGTCATCCTCGACCAGCAGGATTGTTTCTTTTCCCCGCTGTACCGGGAATTGCTTTTCCGCAGGAACTAGGCGAACGTCGGAATCCAGGCGCGGGAGGTGCACCACAAAAGTCGAACCGACGCCGACTTCGCTGTAAACCTCGATGTATCCCTGACTCTGTTTGATGATGCCATAAGCAGTCGCGAGACCAAGCCCTGTGCCCTTGCCCGGCCCCTTCGTGGTGAAAAATGGCTCGAAGATGAGGGGCCGTGTGTCTTTGTCGATACCCGTCCCGGTGTCACTGATCGCGAGGCGGACATACGCACCTGGCAGAACATCGGGACGGCGTTCGAGAAAGAGACCGTCGAGCGTGACATTCGATGTCTCGAGGGTGAGGACGCCGCCTTCCGGCATGGCGTCGCGGGCGTTCGTGACCAGGTTCATCACGACCTGTTCCATCTGGCCGGGATCGACCCTGACGTTGCCTAGATCGGCGTCGAAGATGGTACGCATCTCGATGTCTTCGCCCACCATGCGGCGCAGAAGCCTTTCAAAATCGTGGAGAAGAGTATTGAGATTCACCACGCGGGCCTGCAACACTTGCTGGCGGCTGAAAGCTAGTAGCTGCCGCGTGAGGCCCGCAGCGCGATCTACCGCGGAAGCAATCTGCTGCGCGTAACCGTGGATCGGATCTGACGGTGCACTATTTGCCAATTGGAGATCACAGTATCCGCGCATGACCGTGAGCAAGTTATTGAAATCGTGGGCCACGCCGCCGGCGAGTTTACCGATGGACTCCATTTTCTGGGACTGTTGTAGTTGGAGTTCGAGAGAACGGCGCTGGGTGACATCAAGCATCGCCCCTTCGAGGATGCGATCGCCGTTCTCGCCGGCAATCACGGAAACGTTCTCGATGGTCCAAATCTGCCGACTATCTTTTCGCAAGTACGACAGCTCGATGCCGCGTTTGGAGCCGTGCTGCTGAAGGTCAGCGAGAAAGGCCTTCCGTTCCCGATCTCCGCCGGCGTACAGGACCGACGCCGGGAGGCCAAGAAGTTCGTCGCGGGTGTAGCCGAACATTTCACAAAAGGCAGGGTTGCAGTCGAGAATCCGGCCCTCGAGGGTGCTGATGTAGATCCCCGCCATGTTGCGTTCGAAGAGACTACGGTAGCGAAACTCGGAGGCCAGCAGCGCGTCCGTCGCCTGACGCTGCCGGTTCTGCGTGATCAGCAGACGAAGGCAGAAACAGAGAATCGAAAACACCACGCTGCCCAGACCAACGATAATCTGCTCGGATTGAATGTCGTTGCGCATCGATAGCAGCAGGATCGGCAGGGCGATCGAAGGGAAATAAAAGAGCAGGATGCCCTCTACTTTGGCGGGTTTAGGGTCCCACGCAGGATCGGAGGGCTCCCGCCAGGCCCCAGCCGAGAAGGCGGCCATGGCAAATGGGATCGTCCACGCCAAGTCAAACCAGCGGGCTCCGCGCCACGTGGAGAATGCTTGGAGGTCATTACCGATCCATCCCCCGATCGCAAATACGGTCATCGCGATGGCGATCGGTTTTGTCAGGCGGCGGACAAAAGGCGATGGATCGAATCTCGCACGGACCGCCAGCGCAATGGCGAGCGCAAGGCGCCAGTAGTTTTGCAACCGTAACGCCACGACCACGGTGGGTCGGTCCCCAACCGTCATGGAAGGGATGTCGACCAGCATCAGATGGATCGCGAGCACGAGGACCAGGATCTGAGTCGCGTCCAATACCAAGTCCCAATGGACCTTCGATTCCTCATCGCTGGTTCCGCTCAGCACTGAGGCGATGAACATCGGTGCGGTTGAGAGAAAGATGATAAGGAAAGTGCCGATCTGGTTTACATCAGGGGTGGGCGATCTCAGGTTCTGGTACGTGTTGAGAATGACGCCCCAGGACCAAACTACAAACGTGGCAGCCGACAGGCGCCAGAAAATCCTGGCAAAATGATGCGATCTGCGGCTGGCTTGCCAGCACGCCACGGCGGCGAAGGAGGCGGCAACCAACTGGAAAGCCGAGGACCCTGCATCGCCCCACTTGCCGCTCGAAGTCGAGGCGAGCCACACCGCGTGACCCGCCACAATGGCGCACAGATACTTAGGCAATCGCGACAGGAACGGCGATTCCGCTTCTTGCACCGGGACTTTTGTCGGTAGTTCCGAGGCAGTGAGCATGCGTTACAAATGCTACGCCGGGATTATAACGCCCGGCTCCCCGTTCGCCCCGCAAACCGGCCGATTTCGAGGCGCTGGCTTACTCCACCAACATGCAGTCCCCGTACGAATAGAAGCGATAACGTTCGCGGACCGCATGCTCATACGCGCGCATCACTAGTTCTTTCCCGCCCAGCGCGCAGACCAGCATCAGCAGCGTTGATTGCGGCAAATGAAAATTCGTCAGCAGAGCCCGCACCAGCTGAAACTTGTATCCGGGATAAATGAATAGATTGGCCTCACCCGTGCCCGCGCGCACTTCTCCGGCACTCTGTTGGGCCGCATACTCCAGTGTACGCACGGTGGTCGTGCCGACCGCAACAATCCTTCGTAATTCTCTTCGAGCCCGCCCGATCTTTTCCGCCGCATCAGCCGAGATGGAATAAGTCTCCGAGTGCAGCCGGTGCTCTTCCACCTGCTCCGCCCGAACCGGCTGAAAAGTTCCCAAGCCCACGTGCAGCGTGACCTCGCAAGTCTCGATCCCGCACCCGTGCATGCCCCTCAGAATCTCCGGCGTGAAATGTAATCCCGCCGTCGGAGCCGCCACCGATCCGCGTTCTCGCGCATACACCGTCTGGTACCGCTCCCGATCACTCGCGGAATCGTCACGCGCAATATAAGGCGGCAATGGAATATGCCCAATCTTCTCGATGTGCTCGAAGAAACGTTCGATTGGCGCAAACCGAATCCTCCGCTCTCCAAACTCTTTCCGCCCAATCACCTCAGCCTGCAACTCGCCCCTCTCACCAAAGAAAAGATGCTCCCCCACTCCAATCTTCCGCCCCGGCCGCACCAGGCATTCCCATTCATTCGGTTCCTGCTGCAATTGTTTCGTGAGCAGAACTTCAATCTGCCCCTGCAGGAATTCCGGGCGATCTCCCGGTAATTGCATCGCACCCCGCCGTCCATATAGCCGCGCCGGAAATACCCGCGTATTGTTGAACACGACCAGATCCCCGGCCCGCAATAACCCCGGAAGCTCACGAAACCTACGATCCTCCAAACTTCCCGACCCCAATCTCACATGCAGCAGTCGAGACCCCGCCCGATCAGCCAGCGGCTCCTGCGCTATCAACTCTTCCGGAAGATCGTAATAGAAATCAGAAACCAACACGCTTTCCGATTATAGGGATACTCCTACGATTCGGTTGTCGCTGTGCGGGCATTTTCGGGGATCGCGCGGAGCTCTTGAGGCGGGTTCTCTGAGGTGACGGAGCGCTGCCAGCGCTGCGATCAAGCCCATTTTCACCAGAGGACTTTAAAGCCCCTGAGGCGCTTCAAGCCGGCCCTTTCTACGCCTCATCATGTCTGCTTTTTCTCCAAATTTGGATTGTCTCTGCCCGTCCCGGCTGGTACTATGCGAAGGTCGAGTCGCAACCTGCTTTTTGTCATCTCCCCCAAGGGTAACCATGCCTTCGGAACGCAAACATAGGGAAGAAATCGTCCGCTACGGACGCATGCTGCACGAACACGGCTTCGTCGCAGCCATGGACGGCAATCTCTCCGTACGGCTCGATCATGACCGCATCCTGGTTACCCCGACCTGCGTCAGCAAAGGCGCGATGAAGGTCACCGACATGGTAATCGTCGACCTCGATGGACAGAAAGTCGCCGGTCGCCGCAACGTGACCAGCGAAATTGGCATGCACCTGCTGGTTTATCGTATGCGTCCTGACGTCGAGGCCATCGTGCACGCCCATCCGCCGACCGCGACCGGGTTCGCGGCCGCGGGAATTCCCCTGACCGAGCCTCTGGTGTGTGAAGTAGTCATGGGCCTGGGATGCATACCGCTCGCTCGCTACGGCACGCCTGGCACATCAGAGCTGGCGCAAACGCTCGAGCCCTACGTCCCCGCCTACGATGCTATCCTCATGTCGAATCACGGCGTCGTGGCTTACGGCGATACGCTCGAACACGCCTACATGAAGATGGAAACCGTCGAGCACTTCGCCCAGATCGCCTTGGTCACGCACCTGCTCGGCCGCCAGCAGCCTCTGAAAGAAGTGGACATCGAGAAACTTCTTCTGGCCCGCACGAAATATTTCGGTGCAAAAATCGCCGCCGCCATGCCCCTCCCCCGCGCTCCGCAAAAAGTCAGCTAGTCCAGTACTCCGTCAGGTCTGCAGAATTCTTCCTCGCGCAACATCTCAAGTTGGACTCTGTGGGGGCTGACACCGGTGCCTTTTGGCTGGCCGATAACCCGCCAACGGAGAAGCCGATTCTCTCTGACAAGGGGCTCTATGGCGGGCGTTGCGCTAACGAAAAACCGCGGACGCACCGCGACAGCGAAGCGCCCACGGTTTACCCCCTCAATCTCAGTAGGCAGGCACTAGAACCTTCAACACTTGTCCCGCTCCCACCGGAGGAGGGCCGAATCCCAAGTTCGAAACATACAGGTTTCCATCCGGACCGAAAGTCATCGCGGTCGGCAGTGACAGCCCGGTTGCAATTTCCGTGTAATTGTTCGGGCCATCAACGCGCACGATCTTCCCAGTACCGGGCGTAGGGAACTGGTTGCCCGTCGTATTCTCGAGCACGTAGAGGCGACCTTTCTTGTCAAAAGCCAACCCCACGATGTCGCTGAGGTTGATGAACACCGTGGTCAACTCGCCCAGAGGCGTGATCTTCATGACTTTCGATGAGCCATCCTTGATGGGGAATGTGTCCAAGTTTCCGACAAAAAAGTCTCCATCATGGAAAGCCACAGCGGTAGGCACGATGTGACCCTGTATTCGCGAAATGTCCACGACTCTTTGGATGAATCCACCGGGCCAGATGGCATCGAGTTCTCCATGATTCGGTTCGATCGCGAACAACCCCCCATACGCCTCGACCATGCTGTACCACGTGCCATCGGGTTCAAAATCGCCCGGATTGGGATTGGCGACCGGGTTATGTTTCTGGAATTTAGAGAGATTGGCAACTATCGTAGTGCTGCCATCCGGATTCACTTGGAGCACACCGTTTTGCGTTCCAGCCAGGCCATGAGAGCATCCCGCTCCTGCCAGAAGCGCATATAGTGTGTGGCCAATGAATGCCACGTCTGCCACTCCACTGACCAAACTGCCCTGGGCAGCTGAGGTTTGGTCCGAGGGAAGGTGATCTGCGACCGTTGTCACAGTCCCATCCGGTGCGACCTTCGAAATCCGTCCTGTAAATCCGCCAGTGTAGGGTCCGACTGGCGCGGGCACCTGTTTGCAAGCGCCGGGCGTTGTTGAAGTGGTGCCCCCGGCGCCGCCCTCGGCCACATAAAGATTGCCATCTGGGCCGAACCTCAGCCCGCGAGGGTTATTGAAGCCGCTGGCGAAAACCGTTGGGCCGGTCTGCGCAAGTAGCGCCGGGGCAAGAGCCAATGCAACGACCCCTGCTGGAAGCAACCGTTTTGCGATCCTGCAAATGCTCATTGAGGGTACTCCTTGGACCTGATTGATCCAGCGGCCTTATCGCATTCTTCGGGCTCTCGGGCAATGCACGGCGCAACACCAGTCGATCATTTCGAGATCACGCCCGATAACATTGACCTTGTGAGATTTAGGCTTCGGCTCCCTTGACAGCGGGGGCAGAAGGGCTCAGAATTTCGACCATTCCCCCGCCCCCCTGATTCGACAGACTTGGGAACTCGTCGAACATGCATTCTCCGACTACATCACCGGGAACGGCACGGTTCGGACCCTATCAGGTCGACGAGCGCACGGGCGAGGTGCGGAAGTTTGGCACTCGTATCAAACTGGGTGAGCAGCCGCTCCGAATCCTGATGCTGCTGATGGAACGACAGGGCGAACTGGTGACGCGAGAGGAACTTCGCACCCAGCTTTGGTCCACCGACACCTTTGTCGACTTCGACCACAGCCTCAATTCTGCGGTACAGCGCCTGCGCGATGTGCTGTCGGATACGGCGCAGAAGGCGCATTGGATCGAAACGGTACCGCGCCGTGGCTATCGCTTCGTGGGAAACGTTGAATGGATAAGGCCGGAGCCCAAACCCACAACTTATATTGCTTCGCCCGTCAAAGATTCTGATACCGACCGGTACCGCGCCCCAGACACGCCCCCTGGTCTGCCCCTTCCCCAGCCGCCTCGGCACTTCAACTGGCGTTTCATGGCTGTCTTGGTGGTCTTCCTTTTTGCAGCAGGCGCGCTTACGAAAGTCATTCTCAGCGAGCGCGTTAACAAACCCGCCATTGCCATTCGATCGCTTGCCGTTTTGCCGCTGCAGAATCTCTCTGGCGATTCTTCGCAGGAATATTTCGCCGACGGAATGACGGATGAACTTATCACCGCTCTTGCCAAGAATCGTTCACTGCGGGTTGTTTCCCGCACCTCCGCCATGCAGTACAAGGGAGCTCGCCGCCCCATCGGCGAGATCGCACGCGAGCTAAAAGTAGATGGAATTCTCGAAGGCTCCATCATGCGTTCTGGCAACCGCGTCCACATGACCGTGCAGCTGATCTATGCTCCCACCGACACCCACATCTGGGCGGAGAGCTACGACCGTGACTTGAGTGGGGCATCCGCCCTGCCTTTGGAACTTTCACAAACCATTGGTAGAGAAGTAAAAGTTGCCGTTTCGCCGGCTGGCCCGCAGCGCTATATCAATCCCGAAGCCCACGATGCCTACTTGCGCGGCCGTTACTTCTGGTTCAGCAAGAATGACGAGCCCAGCCCTCAATACTTTCGGAGAGCCATCCAGCTTCAGCCTGACTATGCGGCCGCCTGGAGCGGTCTCGCGGACTATTATGGCGGCCACTCCGTCGCAGGGATAGCCCCGCCGCAGGAACTAAGGCAGGATTGGGAGGCAGATGCCCGTAAGGCGGTCGAACTTGATGATTCCCTGGCGGATGCACACAATTCCATGGCCGCCTGGTATTTCTTCTCCGTGTGGGACTGGAAGCGCGCCGAGACCGAGTCGTTACGCTCCATCGCATTGAATCCAAACTATGCGGAAGCCTACCACCTGTATTGCTACATCCTCACCGTAACTAATCGTCCCGCCGAGGCAATCAAAATGCAAAGGCTCGGCATGGAGATCGATCCCTTTGCCAGGCCTTGGGCGCTCGGCTTAGCTTACTATCATCTGCGGCAGTTCGACGCCGCGATTAATGAGCTTCGGATGCGCGAAGAAGCCGAGCCTAACGACGTCACTACGCATGCCATCCTGTCGGAAGCGTACCGCTTTAGTGGCTTGGAAAAAGAAGCCGCGTCCGAGTTGGGACAGGTGTATCTGCTCCAAGGAGACAAAGAATCTTTCGCCGCCATTCGGCAAGCCTTCGAACAGGGCGGTTACAAGTCCGTCGCCGAGTGGCAACTCGGCCACCAAAAGACCCGCGCCCGCCGTCAGTACTTTTCCCCCTTCTGGCTGGCCCTGGAGACCGCTCGGGCGCAGCATAAGGAGGAAACACTTCAGTTACTGGAAGATGCCTATCGCGAGCACTCGCCGCGCCTTGTCTTCCTGCAGAGCGAACCTGTCTTTGACTTCCTTCACTCGGACCAACGCTACCGCGCCATCGTGAAGAACATGGGATTGCCGCCCGCGGACTAACTTCAGCGTGCAACCTTGTTTACCCTACATCCTTGTGCGCTTGTCCCCGACTGGTTGGCAAACCGCGAGTCGTCAGTCTTAACTGACGAAATCAGATTGCACGTGCACTGATGGGCGCTGGATTCTACAGAATCTGCGTCAGAACGCGTAGCCTGCATTCATCAGCAGACCACGCACGAGCAGTCGTGCGGTTTAAGAGGCGGCAGAGAGGCCAATGACCTTAGATTTTCTTGCTGCTGCCCTCAATGTTTCGCCGACCGGCCCGGGAGACCGACTGAATGAAGGATTGATGAATCCTGCACGATTAAGTGCGACCCTCATTCCTCGCTCAGTCTGAAACGATTCCGTCCTCCCCTTAAGGAAACCGACACTCTTGCCGGTGCAGTGGAATAACAACCCGTTCGACATGACATATAGCCGAAAGAGTGTGGGAACCGGTCTGGGGATGGCGTTGTGGAGAAGCTCGGTCATCGTGAAACTCGGCGTATGAAGGCTTAGCGACAAACCGCCGCCAAAAATGAGAATGCGGTGAATTTCTGCGAGCGCTTTCTGAATGTTCATGTAGGGGAGAGCAATCGCGGAAATTACGCGATCGAAGCTCTCATTCGCGAAAGGCAAGTATTCACCAGCGCCTTGCAGATAGGTTCGGTTTGAAAATCTTCCCTTGGCAAGGGTCACACAGCGGTGGTCGATGTCAAGCCCGATAACTTCATCGGAGGCGGTGACGCCCCACGAAGTCAGGTCCCGCCCCGGTCCGCAACCTAAATCGAGCACGCGCATAATACACACCTTCAGACTTAGCCGGGATTTCCGTCTTTTGACCCGCTGCCCGAGCGGCATTATATAGCGGCTCTCCGCCTCAACTGCCTCCAACGAATAGGTCCGGGTTATGTTACGTCAGCGAGTGGCTGCCCGCTTTTCAGGCATGTCGCGGTGCTACCTACTAGAAAACCGAACCGAAAAGGTGATGGTTAACGAAATGAGGCAACAACGCTCGAAATCCTCTTCGCTGGCTCTGCGGATCGCACCCGCGATTTCTCAACGTTTAGCCTTCTGTCCCGAAAGACTCCGCTAGTTTTTCTCTTACCCGCGAACACTATCACTTTTGCCAGTTTCGCTTTCTCCGAGGACTGCGCACCATAGGCGATGAGAAGGCGCCACAGCCGAAGTGAATCCGCCTCCGATGCTCCACCTCGTCTAAAGGAGTGGATAATCATGAAGATTGCCAAGCTAGTGGTATTCTGCGTCGTTTTGTTGGTGGGAGTCGCCGCGTCGTCCCAGGACTTCTATCGAGCAGAGGTGACTGCCGATTACTCATACGCTCGCTTTTACCCGGTCGCTCGCGGCACACAGAGCTTGAGTCTGAATGGCGGCGGTGGCGCGGCCGTCGTGTATTTCAACGATTACTTTGGAATCAAAATGGATCTCCAGGGATATGGCAGCAACACCGTTACGTGGACGAATCCGGCCGGCGGAATTTTCAGGGCGCAGGGCAATCTCTTCACCTACATGTTCGGCCCACAGGTTAAGGTCCGTGCGCCAAAATTCGAGCCGTTCGTTCACGTGCTCCTGGGCGGGGCGCACAGCAACGTGTATGCGAATCTTACGAAGGCTTGCGCGGGTTCATGCACTACTTCGGGATCACCCGCTGGAAATGCGTTTGCTCTGGCCGTCGGTGGCGGCTTCGACATTCCGGTCGGTAAATCCTTTGAGATTCGCCCGGTGGAGGTCGATTACCTGATGACACGCTTCACCAATCAGTTCAACAACTCGTCGCAGAACAACTTCCGGTATTCCGGCGGTGTCAGTTTCAGGTTCGGAGCCAACGCCAGCAAATGAACCATTTCTTTGGCGCACACGACAAGATGCAAGGGAACGGATAACGGCCCGCCCCACGTGCCGCTCTGTTCCCCGGGTGGCGGAGTTGTCCCTAACCCGAAACACTCCGCCACCCTCTCCGGGTCATCGAGTGCAGTGGAGATGGTACGCCAACAATTCCGCAACGGATCACGCGCTAGGCTGCCCAGTTGCCCTTGCGGGGAAATCGTGCTTGGGCCCAGAGTTGCCCAGCCACTGGAAAAGTGGCAGCATAGACACTGAGAGTGACTCTGTAATCTCGTGAATCGTAGCTGCTCCACATCTCAGCGACAGAGGTTGGTGTGTATATGCCTGCCGAAATAAGGAACCATCTGGACGCCCGAATTCTCCCTCTTTGGAATGCAGTCTTCTGCCTGGATTGCGAGGCCATTAGTGGGAGTCGAGGGGACGAATGCGCCGCGTGCAAGAGCCGCTCGGTTGTGAGCCTCGCTCGAATGTTAGGGGGCAGTCTGCTCGCTCATCGGGCACAACAGTCTCACGAATGCGAAAGTGGATTGTTCGACATCACAATTGTGGTCGAATTGCAGCAAATGCACGCCAAAGATTTGAGCACCACCGTTGAGAGGTTAACGAGTGTGATTGGCCCCAAGCTCGCACGAGACCAAGCCTCATTCCACGTCAATGTGAAGCCGGCAATAGGTAAACCCGACCGGCAACCCTCACTTTTCCTGGAGCGGGATGCCGCATAGAGCATTGCCATTGCCTAGGGCCCATCGCCAATGAGTCTGACGGTGACCTTTCAATAGCAATCGAAAGGGAAAAGAAAAAGCTATTTCGCTGAACAGTGGCGAAAACTGATTGTAATTGCAACCGTTCCTGCTGTTTCGTCCGGCTGCAACTCTGCAAGCGTAACCGAATCGCGTGAGAGCAGGTGCTCCATCCACACGTCAAGGAGTCTCTGGTTGTATATGTCGCCCGGCTTTAGTGGAAAATCCTTCATAGCCTCCTGCGAGCCCTGCTGGTCAAGGCCTAGGGCGTTGATGCTGCTTACGTAAAACGGCTTGCCCTCATCGAGATCCACATCGAGCGAGATCGTGCGGTCCTCATCGTTGACCCGAGTGTTGGGAACAGAGGTGAAGTTGATATACCCAAACTGGCGGTAGGCCGCGTTCAGCTTTTCGAGACCTTCGCTAGCCTGCGCGACGTTGAACAGGTCGCCGTCCTTAATTGCGAACAGGCTGCGCAACACTTGCTCGCTGCGAATCGCCCTGGCGTTCTTAAACGTTATTCCACGCAATCGATACTGCTGGCCTTCGTCCACCTGAAGAGTAACCGCAATTCGGCTTTCGAGGGGATCGCTAGGGAGAATCGTCGTATTGCCACGAACCTGCACTTTAAAATATCCGTGTTCCTGCCATGCTCGTCGGACCCTTTCCTCAACATCAGACGTTACGCCATCAGGATCGACCGAGTAACTCCGTTGCTTGAGCGAAGCCGTGATCTGGTCCTGCTCGGGGATACCCATCCCGACGCTTCCCTCGAAGCTCAAATCGGCAATCACAACTTTAGGGCCAGCAACCTGCTTGGCAGGAAATACCACCCTCGGCGGACACTGCAAAACGGCTTGAGCAACCGGCATTTCGGAAGCACCGGCATGTTGTGCTTGAGTTAGCGGGTGGCACGCCACGAGATACCCGACGGCCAAACAAGCGCCTTGTGCGAACCGCCGCATAACTGCATTATGAGCACCCCGATGAGTGTTGTAAACCATCGCCAGCGCGCTCAAGATTCTGTTTCGCAGAGCAAGCTCCTCCGAGCCATTCACACCTGCCGCCGAACCCGGTAGGCTGTTGTGACTTCGGGCCGTTCACGACCGTCCCACGACTCGGAAGAGTTTGGGGCGTTTTTAGCCAAACCTACGACCCACCTTGCCAACACGGTCATCGCTGCCCTATGCTACCTGCCTTACCTGGTGAGGAGGATGGTCACGCTGCGCAACAGCGCTCCCCCGATCCGGCTGGTGACTCGCTAGGAGTCGCTATGGCTGCGAGACATACGCCCTTGGATGATCGGTCTCCTCGTGTAGCAATCGTCGAAGAACACGTGCGTCACGAAAACGAGCATAATCTTGAGGGTGTCATTCAGACCTTCGGTGAGTCGGCACGCTACGATGATGAACCGTGGAATCAGCATTATGAAGGCCGTGAGCAGGTGCGCCAATTCTATGAACAGCTTATGGCAGCTTTGCCTGACCTCAGCATTGAAATAGTGCGCCGACACGTCGCCGACGAGACCGTCATTCTCGAAGTAATTATCCGTGGTACGCAGTTAGGCCCGTGGCGTGGTCTTCCTGCAACGGGAAAGCGTGTAGAGGTTCCTCTTTGTGGCGTGTACACCTTCGGCGACGATAACCGTCTGGCAGGAGAGCGGATCTATTACGATCGAGCGATGATTCTGAGGCAACTGGGAGTTTTCCATGAGCCGCAGACTGCTCTTGGAGGCATGACCATCCTGCTCACGCATCCGTTGACCATATTGCAAGCGCTCGCGAGACGGTTTCGTAGAAATTAGCGGGCGGATATTCCCGGCTTTCTGCAAGCACCTCATTTCGGAGCGACGGCATCGTTAAACTGCAGTAGCCAGCCCTGCGCCTACTCGCCCCCGATCCGAAACCGCACCCCAGCGCGGAAATTGATCGGCAGCGCCGGATATCCCACCACCTCGTTATAGCGCCGGTCCAACCCGTTCTCCACATTCGCATACAGCGTCAGCCGCGGCCGTACCGCGTACCATCCCCCGAAATCGACGCGCACATATCCCGCCGCATGAACAATCCCAAAGCCCAGAAAATCTGAGTCCGGCCGCTGTCCCACAAAGCTTCCCGCGAGACTTCCTCCCCACCGCGTCCCTAAATACGACAGCAACGCCGTTGCTGAATGCTTCGGGCGTCGCAGCAGTGGCTGTCCCACGTCGTAGAGAGAATTGATCGGCGCCGGATTGTCCAGAATCTGCGTCGAAGTGTATGTATAAGCCGCGTTCAACAGTAGTCGCGGCATCAGCTTCGCCTGCACTCCCACCTCGGCCCCGTGCGCCAGCGCCGAGTTCACGTTGACGTATTCCCCAACAAAGTTCACCGGATCCACCGTCACATAGTTGATCTGGTCATGGAACAGGTTGTTAAAGTAAGTCGCGGTGAAAACATATTTTCCCTGCTGCATATCTTGCTGGATCCCAGCCTCAAACGCCCGCGTATGCTCGGGACGCAGACCCGGATTTGGAACGTTGAACGGGTCCGGTGGAATTCCATTGAAGGTCTCTTCCAGCCGTGGCTCTTTAAACGCCGTAGCGTAAGAAAACCGCAGCCGCGTTCCGGAAAAAATCTCGCCTCCCCGCAAGGCCTGCCATGTTAAGGCAACTCGCGGCACTCCAATGTTTCCAAACTCGCTGTTGTGTACGAACCGTCCACCGACAATCGCCGACAGCGTCTTCCACGTCACCGCCTGTTGTGCGTAGAGGTCATTGCTCAGCCGCTGGCCGTGATTCTGCGCCCCATAGGCAAGGTTCCCCACAAACCCGTTCTCGTTCTCCACTCGATATCCGAATGTGGTATGTGCCCAGCTGCGCTCCGAATAGTCACCCTGATACTCAAATCCCGCGCGATTGATGTGGTCGACCTCATTCGAGGCAAAATCAAACTGCTCATAAGTCGAACTGCCTACATACAACGGACTCACCCGATTCGGGTCTCCCGGATTCAACTCGTAATACCGGTACAGATAATCGAATCCAGTGAATCGGTGCTGCCATCGATTCCGCACCACCGTCAGTTCGGCGCTGCCCAGCAAGCTATTGAGTTGCGACCAGTCATACGGATTCGGCGGCAAAGGATACGACGGCCCTGTCCCCGACGACACAAGGGGATCGTACCCGTTGAAATTCCACTCTCCCGCAACCCCCGTGTGACTGTTCGCATGCCGAACCCGCACGCGCAGCGAAGCTACGTCATTGAGCGCTACTCCCACATTCGCGCCCTCCAACGAATCCGAGTAAGAGTTATTGACGCCCGCGCCTTCGGTATTGAGCTGACTGCCGAACAGGTTGTAATCAAAGCGCCCGCGCGCCCCTGCCAACGCCGCGTACCCCCTCGCCGTTCCGAAGTTCCCCCCGTCCGCGCCAAACGATAATTCCGGAACCCGCGTGCTCCCCGCCTGCGTCCAAACCTGCACGACGCTGGTCATCGCGTCCGATCCATACAGCGTGCTCTGCGCTCCCCGCACAAACTCCATACGGTCGGCCTGGTCCAGCCGCAGCGTCCCAAAGTCAAACGTTCCCCCCGGCTCGTTGATCGTGACTCCATCCACAATCACCTTGTTGTAGCGCGACTCTCCTCCGCGCACAAACAGCGACGTCAACCCTCCTCGCTGCCCGGCGTCGTTCACAATCGCGCCCGGCAGAAACCGGATCGCATCGCTCGCCGCAATCGGCTGGATCGTCATCAACTGCGCCGCGCTGAGAGAGTCCACGTCGGCTCCCGCGGCCTGCGCCGGCACAGGCGTGCGCATCCCGCTCACCACCACGGTTTCCGAAGCTGTTGCCAGCCGCAAATTCACCGTGATCTCCGTCTGCGATGAAACCTGTAGCGTTTCGGCCGCGAACCCAGGCGCCAAAACCTGAATCTGAAACGCTCCCTCACCCGGTACTCGAAATACCGCTCCGCCTTCCGCTGAAGTGTTTTGCGTCGCCACAACTCTGCCGTCATTCCCGAGCAGCGACACTTGCGCCCCGCCCACCGCCGCCGACTGCGGATCCACCACTTTTACTTTGAGATCGGCCGCCGCCGCAGCCAGAGAAAACGAGAGAACCACTCCAAGAAGAACAAATACGCGCATACTTTCCTCCTTTTCACGCGAAAGAGGTTGTAGTAGACGGATCGCGCCGGTCTCCTGGCTTCGCGAGTAAGGATCGTCAGATCCGGTAACGCCCCCGGCCTTCCCGGAATTTCTCCCAGTGGCCGATGGCAGTTTCCTCGCTTACAGTTGCGCGGCAGCGCGGGATTCTCACCCGCTTCCCTGTCTTCGCCGAGCGGCAAAGACGCGCGTTCCGAAAGACATCACAGATCAAAGAACAAATAACCGTCGCCAAGAATCTAACGGCTGAAGATGCCTAAGTCAAATCCGCGGCGGATCAATTTGTGGACGGTCACGACGAAAGCTTCGATTCGCACGAAGAAATGCCTGAAAGCAAAGCCTTCGTGATATTTCGTGTCCTTCGTGGCTCGCGGTTTTGTGTCAACGTTTCAATCTTCCCACCACATACATCACAATCGTCAGCACCACGCTTACGACCACCGACGTCGCCAGCGGAAAGTAAAATGTCGTATGCTTCCCCCGATACACGATATCTCCCGGCAGCCGCCCCAACGGCAGATTCGTCCGCCCCAGCAGCATCATCACACCGCCTGCCACGACCAATACCACGCCCAGCCCAATCAGCAGCTTACCTAGCTCCGACATGGATTAAAACTCCTGTGCGAAACAAGAAGTAAAGACCCATCCCATTTTCGCCACTTTCCCTGTACCCTGTACCAACCTCGGTCACCCCTGACTGCGACCCTTGGAGGCCTGCACCATGACGTTCCACCAGCCCCCCGTCGTCCGTTCCCTGTTCCGAAGTCTACCAGCGCTCCTGCTCGCCGCCATATGCGCACTCTCCGCTCATTCCCAGGACGTACTCACCTACCACAACAACAATGCCCGCACCGGCCTCGATAGCAAAGAGACGACCCTGACTCTGGCCGATGTGAATTCCACGACGTTCGGCAAACTCTTCGTCGTTCCCGCCGACGGCCTCGTCGACGCTGAACCGCTCTACCTCTCGAAGATCTCCATCTCCGGCGTGACCCACAACTTGTTGATCGTCGCCACTGAGCACGGCACCGTCTACGCCTACGACGCCGACACCGGCACGAACCTCTGGCATATCACCACTCTCTTGCCCGGCGAAACCACTTCCGACAATCGCAGTTGTTCGCAAGTCGCGCCCGAGATCGGAATCACCTCCACTCCCGTCATCTTTCGCCCTACGAAAGGCAACCCGGTCATCTATGTCGTTGCCATGTCGAAAGACGGCTCCGGCGACTATCACCAGCGCTTGCACGCTCTCGACGCTACCAACGGTGCCGAACGCTTCCACGGTCCCGTCGAAATCTCGGCGCGGTATCCCGGTACGGGCGACAACAGTTCCGGCGGATACGTGATCTTTGACCCCGCGCAATACAAAGAGCGCGCCGGCCTGCTCCTCATCAACAGTACGGTCTACCTCGCATGGGCGTCTCATTGCGATTTCCGTCCTTACACCGGATGGATCATGGGCTACAACACCACGACCCTCGCGCAGACCACCGTTCTCAACGTAACTCCGAACGGCAATGAAGGCGCAATTTGGAATTCCGGCGCCGGCATGGCCGCCGACAGCGCCGGCAATATCTTCCTCCTCGATGCCAACGGACTCTTCGACACCACCCTGAATTCCTCCGGCTTCCCCGAAAATGGCGACTACGGCAACGCCTTCCTCCACCTCACCACCAAAGGCGGACTCGCCGTCGCCGACTATTTTGAGATGTACAACCAGTCCGCCGAAAACGGCTCCGACACCGATCTCGGCTCTGGCGGAACCCTGCTCGTCAGTCAGAAGGATTCCACCGGCAAGATGTGGCAACTCGCCGTCGGTGCCGGAAAAGATACCAACCTCTACGTCGTCGACCGCACCAACATGGGCAAGTTCAATTCGAAGGACAACAACGTCTACCAGGAATTGCAGGGCGTCCTGAAAAACGGCGTCTGGTCCATGCCCGCCGCCATGTACGCCAACATTTACTACGGGCCCGTAAACGGCCCCATCTCCCTATACCAGTTCAGCAACGCGAAACTGCGCACCACCGCAGTCGCGAAGACCGCCAACTCCTTCGGGTATCCCGGGGCGACTCCCAGCATCTCCGCCAACGCTGGCCAGAACGCCATCGTCTGGGCCGCCGAGAACACTAACCCAGCCGTCCTCCACGCCTACAACGCCAAAACTCTGGTCGAGATCTACAACTCCGATCAGGCCGCTAACGGCCGAGACCATTTCGGCGCGGGTAACAAATACATCACGCCGATGATTGCCAACGGCAAAGTCTACGTCGGCACAACGAACGGCGTCGGCGTTTTCGGCCTGCTCGCCGGTAAGTAAGAGAATTCGGAGCAGGGAGCCCCGCCCCAGCGCGTCCACATGCGAACACTGATTCGCGCAAGTGGACAGCAGATCCTCCGAGCTCGGATGCCCCATCGGCGCCTATGGCAATGCTGCGGAGCTACTTAGAGCTTTGCCGTAAGTCCGCGTTTTTGGCAGGCGAATTGCCCCTTGTCATAACTGCAGCACCACTCCACGGAGGCTTGTCATGGCGCACTTCGAACGCATTCGCGATGTGATCTCCGGCCCCTTAAGTCCCGAGGTCATGCGGCAGCGCTCGGCCGCAGGTTGGCAGTTGGTATCGCTCGAATGGCGGCGCGAGTTACCCGACTCGGAAGCTCCCACCCAGGGCGCCTTTGCCGAAGACATCCCCTACGGGCTGCGCATCTCCGACGATTGCCAGCGTTTGGAGATTGATCCCGTCGAAAACCGCACGCTCATGCTAATGATGGAGTTGCTGGTCCAGGACTTTCCTTATTCGAGTATCGTCAGCGACTTGAACGAGAAGGGGCTTCGCATGCGAGACGGTCGTCCGTGGACCCGCGTTGCGGTCTTCAATATGACGCCACGCCTTATTGAAGTCGGGCCGCGCTTGTTCTCAACCGAGGAGTGGAACAGAATTCGACAGCGCTTCGCCTCGCCAAGGCAGCAATAGAGTTCCTAATAGAAGCCGAAAAATGGTAGCTGAAGACGGTGACTGGAATCAGCCGCGTGCCGAATCTCGCGGTCCTCTACTCGTGCCGCAGCGCCTCAATCGGATCCAGCCGGGAAGCCCGGAACGCCGGAATCATCCCGCTAATCAGTCCCACCGCTCCCAGAATGAGCGTCGACGCAATCAGCGTCCCCGGCGCAATGATCAGTCGGATATCCCCCGCCTCTCCGTTCTTGGCGAACGCGCTGTATAGCGTCAGTCTGCCGACGGAGAGTGCGACCGCGTACGCCAGAATCACTCCCAGCACGCCTCCGATCGCTGTTATCGTCAGCGCCTCCGCCAGGAACTGCCAAAGAATATACTTCCGCGGCGCGCCCAACGCTTTCTGCACACCAATCTCCCGCGTCCGCTGCGTCACCGAAACCAGCATGATGTTCATCAGCCCCACGCCGCCGATTCCCAGAGTCAGCGTGCCAATGAATCCCATCAGCACCTTCAATCCAATCGTAATAATCTCGAACTGGTGTACCTGCGTCATCAGGTTGAATACGAACACAGCCTGCCGGTCCGTCTGGTTGAATTTGTGCTCCGTCGCCATAATCGACCGCACGGTTTGTTCTAGGCTCTCGTACTCCGGAGTTTGGTAGGTAAACCAGATCGTGTCTAGGTAATGCGTGCTCTTCAGATCGCTCATCGTGGTGAAGGGAACGTAGATCACGCGATTGATATCGTCATTCCCCTCCTGCATTTTCCCCTTCAGCACGCCAATGACTTCGAAGCTCAGGCCGTCCAGCCGGATGTGTTCCCCCACCGCATTGCGCCCCGAAAAAAGCTTTTCCTTGGCTTCGGACCCGATCACCGCCACCCGCGCGCGCTGGATCTCGTCTTCCGGGTTGTAGAATCTTCCCTGATCGATTTTGAGCGATCGAACGTCCAGCACATTGGGATAATTCCCGCTAACCGCCCACGTGAAAACGCGCGTGTCGTACTGCACGCTCGACTGTTTACTCACCTCTGGCGTGATGTGCGTGATCTGAGGAAGGTTTGTGGTCAGAGTGTCTACATCGTCCACGGTAAAGCGCACCAGGACTCCGGCCTTCTGCCCGCCCGCTTGCATCGAAGTGCGGTTCGGAACCACAATCACCAGCTTATTGCCAAAATTCGCAAAAATATTCGCACACGCCTGACCAAAGCCGTCGCCATAAGACAGCAGCATCACCACCGTGGCGATGCCCCAGGCCATGCCCAGCATGGTCAGCGCCGTCCGGCGCCGATTGTGCCGCATCGCTCCGTAGGCTTCGTTGAACAAATCACGAAACATTCATTACCTGCTTAGAATCCCTCTTGCCGCAGCGCTTCCACCGGCTGAAGCATCGCCGCCTTGCGAGCCGGATAAAGCCCCGCCACCACCCCCGCCAGCGTCAAACTCCCAATCGCCAGCACCGCCGACATCGGCACCAGTTTCGGCGGATCAAATCCCCCGGGCCCCTGGATTCCTCCCATCAGTCCCATTAATCCCGCCGCCAGAGCCATGCCGATCACCCCGCTCCCCAACGTCAGCAGCAATCCTTCCAGGAAGAAGTGAAACAGTATGCTCCGGTTCGTCGCGCCCAGCGCCTTGCGCAGTCCGATCTCATGCGTTCTTTCGCTGACCGCCACCAGCATGATGTTGATTACGCCGATCGCTCCCAGTGCCAGCGTCACCATCCCTACGGCTCCCAGGAACATGTTCATCACATCGAAAATCGTTCCCACCATCTTCGATTCCTCAATCGAATCCCACCCGTCGAACGCATTCTCATCGTTGGCATCAAAGCCATGATTGCGTGCAATGATCTTGTGCACATCATCCTGCGCCAGCTTGTGCTCCGCCGTCGTGTAAGGTTGGTATTCGACAAACGAAATCGAATTCAGGTGGTTCTCCCCCTTCAGCGGGAAGTTCGTGGCCATCACCGTAAACGGGATGTAGCCCCGCATGTTCAGCCATGTGTTCTCACCGCGGCCAAGATGCGGCATGCTGCCGATTACCTCGAAGCGAATTCCGTTCAGCAGAATGAATGCGCCCAGCGAGGGCCGCCCCGGAAACAGCGTCTTCAGCAGTTCATTCCCCAATACGATCACGTTCCGCTCTTGCTTCAAATCCATTTCATTCAGCCACCGCCCCTCTTTGAGCGGAAGATAACTGATCTCGTTCAGCTGCGGCTCCACTCCCAGAATCTCCACGCTCGCACTGGCGAACTCGCTCACCTGATGCATGTCCGAACGCGAAAGCACGGGCGCGGCATTGCCCACGTGCGGCGCTTGCGTCCGTATATCCACATAATCCTGATAGGTGAGCAAATACGGACGCGCCGAGTTCATGCTGCCCGCTACCGCCGGCGCACGCCCAGGAAAAATGAACATGATGTTCCTGCCAAACTCGGCCAACTCGCGTTTATTGCCCGACCGGAATCCTTCCCCTACGCCCACGAGCAATAGCAGAGATCCCACGCCCCAGGCGATCCCGAACATAGTTAGGAATGAGCGCAATTTGTGGGTCCACAGATTGCGGAAGATTTGCGCGAAGATATCCCAGATTGTGCGCATACGAATAAAGACGGTCGGAACCTTCAATTGTTACAGGCCGGCCCAGCTAAATTTCCAGACAAGTGAAGGATGCCTGTTGCTGTCCTTGGCGAGCTATCCCGTGGTCAACCTTGTAGTTAGATGCCGCCCGGCAGCGCGAGGTGGTATGTCCCAAGGCGGTGCAAACCGCCCACGTCTATCGCTCCAGCCGGCTCTGCAATTCCCGCATGGCACCAATCCAGTCGTTCAGCCCGTCGGCCTCCATCCACAGGTCCTTCAGCTCCGAGTTTTTCCGGACCCGTTCCAAGGTACGCATCGCCAACGCCTTAAGTTCCGGACTAAATGCCTGCGAATGCTTCTTCGTCCAGGCGGCGATTCCAGCGGGTGCCCCCTCCGCCGGTGCACCATTGAGAGCCGCAACCACTTCCCCCGCGGCGACCGCAGCGCTAGCGGCCGACGCTTCCAGATACGCCGGATCATCCGCAGCCTGAACCAGAACCTTCGTCAGATCGTCAGGCGTGATCGTGCCCAGTTTTCCAATCCAATCCGCCGCATCGTCATTCTCAAAACTGCCCGTACCCCAAGCCCCCACAAACCCTCCTCAACGCATTTTGGTTGGATGTCTCGATTATAGAAGGGCGGGGCTTTTGATCTTTGTCTCCACAAGAGAATTTGAGGGTGGCCCATCCTAGCCGCGTCTTTGCGGCTAGGGGTGGTGTTTTGTTTGACTTTTTCTTTTCGAACTAAAGGGGGGAGATGTCCCTGGAAAGATTGACGACACTTTGTATCGCAAAGTACTTGACACAATCTGCTCCCGAGAGTTACTCTATCCCCATGTTCGACCCGCGGCATCGCCTCCGTCGTTTTCATCGCTCGACCGAGCGAAATTCCGCCCCGTCGCGCACCGCCCCCGAAGTCTTCGAAGACCTCCGCTTCATCCGCGACACCATGGAACGCTCGGCTGCCTTCACCGCCGTTTCCGGCTGGGGGCAGGTTCTTCTCGGCTTCACCGCCTTAGCCGCCGCCTGGCTCGCCGCACAACAAGCTTCTCCGTTCGCCTGGCTCCGCGTTTGGCTCGCCGAAGGCCTCCTCGCCGTCGCGATCGGCTTACTGGCCTGCACCTGGAAAGCAAACCGCCGCGGCCTGCCCCTGTTTTCCGGCCCGGCCCGCAAAGTCGCTCTCAGCCTCGCTCCACCCCTGGTTGCTGGAGCCTTCCTCACATTCCTGTTATTCCGGGCGGGCCTGCAGTCCGCTCTGCCCGCCACCTGGCTCTTGCTCTACGGCGCCGGCATCATTACCGGCGGCGCCTTCTCCGTCCAGATCGTCCCGGTCATGGGCCTCTCCTTCATGCTTCTCGGGGGACTCACCGTCCTCGGCCCCGCTACTTGGGGCAACTGGTTTCTCGCCGCAGGCTTTGGCGGACTCCACATCCTCTTCGGACTCTTCATCGCCAGGAGGCATGGTGGCTAGACCTCTTCCATCCCACGGCAAACACGGGAAGCACGAGCCCGCCAAGGTTCGCGAGAAGACTCGCGCGCGCGCTCATGACGAGGCGCGTGAGCACGCTCCGGTCGCACCCGAGCTCCCCGAACTCGATCGCCTGATTCACGAGCGCATCCGCCTCGGCATCGTTAGCGCCCTCGCGACGAACGATTCACTTAGCTTCAACGATCTCAAGCGCGTGCTCAAAACCACCGACGGCAACCTCAGCGTCCACGCCCGCAAGCTCGAAGAAGCCCAATACATTTCCTGCGTGAAATTTTTTGAAGGACGCGTCCCCCGCACCGAATATCGCCTGACCGCAACCGGCCGTCGCGCCTTGGCCGAATATCTCGACCAGATGGAGGAATGGATCCGCGTCACCCGCGAAGAATAGTTCGCGCGTAAAATTTTTTACCTCGTTGCTTTGCACTGTAAAGTACATTGTAAACAGGAGAAGCAGTTATGTGGAACGCGCACATCGCCAGCAACATGAACTTCCCCGCTCCGCTCGCCGTCCTCGGATTCCTCGCCGCCATCGGAGGCCTCTTCCTCGCCGGCGCGTCGGCGCTCGTCTTCTGGTTCGCCCGCAAACCAAAATTTGCCCGCATCACCGCCATCGTCACCGGAGCATGCGCCGTCGTCTACTTCGCTCTCTTGCTCAGCTTCTCCGCAGCCAGTCACGAGACCGCGCTGGCTCACGGACAGGAAAAATACTTCTGCGAGATCGACTGCCACCTCGCCTACTCCGTCCTCGATGCCCACACTGAACCCGACGGCCACCTCGTCGTCACTCTGCGCACCCGCTTCGATGAAACCACCACCTCGCCCAATCGCCCCAAAGACGCCCCGCTCACTCCGTCTCCGCGCGAAGCCCGCCTCATCGACAGCGCCGGACGCGAATATGCCCCCGTCGCAACCGCAGGCACCCCGCTCCTCACGCCGCTCAAACCCGCCGACTCCTACACCACGCAACTCGAATTCAATCTCCCCAAAGACGCCACCAGCCTCCGGCTCCTGATCAACACTATCCCGCAATGGCCCGACCGCATCGTCATCGGCGACGAAAACAGCCTCCTTCACAAGAAAACCTACTTCGCGATTTAGGACTCGACTCATGTGGGGACGGACGATTCGTCCGTCCCGCCGAGCGCAGCTCGACAAGGTGTTGACCCTGTCATTCCGAACGAAGTGAGGAATCCGCTCCTTCCCGCCCGCGTCACACATGTGTCGATCAAATCCGCCCCCGCCCCGATGCTACAATCCCCGCAATGATCCGCCTCGCCTTCGCTCTCTGTCTGACAACATTTCTAACCGCGCAATCCCAGCTGCCAGTCGAAATCACCGCCGAGCCCCACCACCACCAGACCTTCGCCAACGCGCACGTCCGCGTCTTCACCGCCGAACTCCCGCCGCACGCCGAGACTCTGATGCACTGGCATCGCCACGACTATATCTACGTCACGCTCGGCGACTCCGAAGTCGTCAACACGATCCAGGGCAAAGACCCCGTCACCGTCAAACTGCAAGACGGACAAACCGGATTCCTCTCCGGCAACTTCGCACACGTCGCGCGCAATCTGCGCGACCAGCCCTTCCGCATCGTGAACGTTGAACTTCTGCAAGACGACAAACTCCGCCACTCTCCCGCGCACTGGGACCCCGCTCATCCCGAAGACGACCGCGGCCTCGACATCCTCCACGGCGGCACTAAGGAAATCCTCTTCGTCAAAGATGGAGTCCGCGTCTCCGAAATCGAACTCCAGCCCGACGGCGTCGTGCCTTCCATATCCCGCTCAGGCCCGGTCCTGCTCGTCGCCGTCAACGATCTCGACATCTTCACCAACGATCCCCGCACCCACGGCGGCCACGAACCCAACCCAACGGCGCCAAGCCATCTCAGCTCTGGAGATCCCCTCTGGCTCCCCGATGGCTTCAAGCGCCCCATCATCAACGCAGGCCACCACCCCGCCAAATTCATCACCCTGGAATTTCACTAACGGAAGGCAGGAAGAAGAAAGATTCTGCAAAGCAACATGTGGGGACAGCCGCCCTCGGCTGTCCGTCGAGCGCAGCTCGACGACCCTACCCCAGATCCGCAATTCGAGGAATCCCGGGAGCAGCCTCCCCGCGCACCACCGCCTCCCGCCACTCTCCCAACTCCACCAGCAACTCCCCCACCCGAATCCCCCCAAACTCCCCCGGACACGCCGCCAGATTCCGCCGCGCCCGCGCCATCAGCGAACAAGCCCCGACCACATTCCCCGTCGAATGATGATGCAACGCCACCGCCGCCTGAATCAGCCCCTGCAGAAATCGCTTCTCCATCCCGTGCGACTCGCGCCACACGTCCTCCCAAACCTCATGCGCGTCATAAAACTCCCGCGCATTAAAATGCCGAATCCCCAGTTGATATCGCTCCCCGAAAGTCATCCCGAAGATTCTACAGAGATCGACCTATGTGGGGACGGCCGCCTTCGGCCGTCCGTCGAGCGGAGCTCCGGCGTGGGGAGTTACTAAGAATGTTCCTGCAGGAACACTTGGAGGGTTTCGAAAATTACTCCTGGTGAACAACTTGTATAGCTACAGGAAAACTGCCGACGAGACATATATCTGACAGCATGGGAGTTGCGCGGAATTGCCGATATGTCGGCAGCGTCGGCAGGGCCCGTCCGGAGCTGTGGATTTCCCATTTTGGGAATTGCAAGCGGGCCCAAAGTTTATCACCACAGAGGGGCACAGAGGACACGGAGGAAGACCGGGAAGGGCACGACTTCAGTCGCGCCACCAGGCATCAACAGAAATGTCCGGCTTCAGCCGCTGGGGCAATGCCGGGGTATACTTCTCGGTTTAAGCAACCCTGGATTTCGCCCTCATCTTATGTTTGAACAAGCCTTCAAAAATATCGACGACGTTCTCCGGAAAGAAGCCGGCTGCACCACCGAGCTCGACTACACCGAGCAGACCTCCTGGCTCCTCTTCCTGAAATACCTCGACGGCCTGGAGCAGGACAAGGCCGACGAAGCCGCGCTCGACGGCAAGAAATACACCTACATCCTCGACAAGCCCTACCGCTGGGAAAGCTGGGCCGCGCCCAAGGGCAAGGACGGCAAGCTCGACCACAACAAGGCCATGACCGGCGACGACCTCCGCGACTTCGTCAACGGCAAGCTCTTTCCCTACCTGCACGGCTTCAAGCAGAAGGCCAGCGGGCCGAACACCATCGAATACAAGATCGGCGAAATCTTCGGCGAGATCAAAAACAAGATTCAGAGCGGCTACAACCTGCGCGAGATCATCGACCACATCGACGAACTGCGCTTCCGCTCGCAGACCGAGAAGCACGAGCTGTCGCACCTCTACGAAGCCAAGATCAAGAACATGGGCAACGCCGGGCG
The DNA here is from genome assembly GCA_963795875.1 of uncultured Acidobacteriaceae bacterium. Taxonomy (GTDB): domain Bacteria; phylum Acidobacteriota; class Terriglobia; order Terriglobales; family Acidobacteriaceae; genus Sulfotelmatobacter. The sequence goes on along the minus strand of CAWCJM010000009.1, from coordinate 49,458 downwards.
CAACGGCGGCGAGTATTACACGCCGCGCCCGCTCATCCGCGCCATCGTCCAGGTCGTGAAGCCGAAGATCGGCGAGACGCATCTACGACGGCGCCGTGCGGCTCGGCGGGCTTCCTGTGCGAGTCGTTCGAGTACCTGAAGGCCAAGCACGAGCCTGACCACCAAGGACGTCAAGACGCTTCAGGAGCGCACCTTCTACGGCAAGGAAAAGAAGTCGCTCGCCTACGTCATCGCGATCATGAACATGATCCTGCATGGCATCGAGGCGCCGAACATCATCCACACCAACACGCTCACCGAAAACCTCGCCGACATTCAGGAGAAGGACCGCTTCGACGTGGTGCTGGCCAATCCGCCCTTCGGCGGCAAGGAACGCAAGGAAGTGCAGCAGAACTTCCCCATCCGCACCGGCGAGACCGCCTTCCTCTTCCTCCAGCACTTCATCAAGATGCTCAAGGCCGGCGGGCGCGGCGGCGTGGTCATCAAGAACACCTTCCTCTCCAACACCGACAACGCCTCGGTGAGCCTGCGCAAGCTGCTGCTGGAAAGCTGCAACCTGCACACCGTGCTCGACTGCCCCGGCGGCACGTTCCAGGGCGCGGGCGTGAAGACCGTGGTGCTGTTCTTCGAGAAAGGCGCGCCGACGCGCAAGATCTGGTTCTACCAGCTCGACCCCGGCCGCAACCTCGGCAAGACCAACCCGCTCAACGACGACGACCTCGCCGAGTTCGTGAAGCTGCAAAAGACCTTCGCCGACTCGCCCAAGTCGCTGGAGCGTGGACGCCAAGAGCATCGACCAGACGACCTTCGATCTCTCCGTGAAGAACCCGAACGGCGGCGAGGAAATCGCGCACCGCAGCCCGAAGAGATCATGGACGAAATCGCCGCGCTGGACGCCGAGAGCGCGGAAGTGCTGAGCAACATCAAGGCGCTGCTATGAAGAACGGATGGCAGACAAAGACGTTTGGCGAGGTCTGCGAGATAAGTCCGCCAAAGTCGGAATGCGCGACAGCGAGTCGATCCCGAAGCGCTCGTATCGTCTGCCGATGGAAAGATGGCATCGAGCGATGTTGCGAAGAGGTCCGGACACCGACACAGTGCTAAGCACTCGCGTCAGTCGGAGGGAGTGACACCTCGATGGTTACGCGAGCGGCGACGAACTGCTTGCGAAGATCATGCGCCGTATCGAGACACGGACAGCTTGGAATGTGCGTCAGTGGTTGACCAACGGCAGTTGGCTTGCCGAGTTGCGCAGTCGGACGTTCATTGTCTTCGTCCGCCCAAGGTACTCAGCCAAAGATTCGTCGTACTACTACTTGTCTCGTACCGAATTTCGAGATTGACATGGTGCGAACGGCGCGACTGGTTCGCGATCGGTCAGCAGCGATTCGAAGGATCTCATAGAGAGATTATCGCATTCCGGTTCCATCCGCTCCCCGAACAGCAGCGGATCGTCGGCATCCTCGACGAAGCGTTTGAGGGCATCGCCACCGCCAAAGCCAACGCCGAAAAGAACCTCCAAAACGCCCGCGCCCTCTTCGAAAGCCACCTCCAATCCGTCTTCACCGAGCGTGGCTCATGGGTGGGTTGAGACTAAGCCTGGCGGCAGGTATGCTGACGAGTCATGTTCGGCGGTTCCCAATCGCGAAGCGGAGTCTCTTCGATCACGACCCGGAAGTATTACCACGGCGACATCAGACTCGTCGACTTCACAGAATACGGTACGATGCATCGTCGATTATCATTGACCGCGAGTAAGCAGACGCATTTGCAAGTCGCAATGGCGACGTGCTCGATATGGTCGCTATGGCCGATCGGCTTTCCTGGATACTGAGATGCGACTCTGAAGTCGGCATACAACGGCGCATTGATTGATCGACCGGAGCCGGATGAATCGCTAGTTGTGCTCGGGACTTTCATTACCTGCTTCTTGAAGCACTCAGGAATTCTACAGCGACGTACGTCGCCATTCAGAGCAGGCTACCGGCAAATCGTGATCATCGAAGAGTACTGAGAAGCTTCAGTCCCGATCAATCTGCCGCACTTGCAGAAGCAGCGAGCAACGCATCGATTACATCTCGACGCTTGAACGGAAACCCAACGCCTCGAATCCATCTACGAGCGCAAGCTCGCCGCGCTGGAGGCATTGAAAAAGTCGCTGCTGCATCAAGCCTTCACTGGCAGGCAAACTCTAGGAACGCGTCCATGAACGAAGCCGAAACCAGAGCCGAGCACATCGATCCCGCGCTGAAAGCGGCGGGATGGGGCGTGGTCGAGGGCAGCCGCATCCGGCGCGAATATCCCATCTCGCCTCGGCCGCATCGAAGGGCTTTCGGAAGGGCGGCGCGGCAAGGCGCTGCACGCCGATTACGTTCTGGAATATCGCAACACCAAGCTCGCCGTCGTCGAGGCCAAGGCGTGGGATGAAGAACTGACCGAAGGCGTGGCGCAGGCCAAGAACTACGCCGGCAAGCTGGCGATCCGCTTCACCTATTGCCACCAACGGCCAGGGCATCTACGGCATCGACATGGAGACCGGCAAGGAAGGCGAGATTGCCGCTTATCCCACGCCGGACGAACTCTGGAACCTGACCTTCGCCGAAGGCGAACGCCTGGCGCGATCGCTTCGCCGCCGTGCCCTTCGAGGACAAGGGCGGTTCACATCTCGAGCCGCTACTACCAGGACATCGCCGTCGATCGAGTGATGGAGGCCATCGCCGACGAACCAGCAGCGCATCCTGCTCACGCTCGCCACCGGCACCGGCAAGACCTTCATCGCGTTTCAGATCGCGTGGAAGCTTTTCACCGCCGCTGGAATCTGAGCCAGTGGAAAGCGGGCGAGCCGACGCGCCGCCCGCGCATCCTCTTCCTCGCCGACCGCAACATTCTCGCCGACCAGGCCTACAACGATTTCACTTCGTTCGCGCGTTTCCCGAAGATGCGCATGGTGCGCATCAGCCCGGAAGACATCCGCAAGAAGGGCAAGGTGCCGAAGAACGGCAGCCTCTTCTTCACCATCTTCCAGACCTTCATGAGCGGGCCGCCGAAGGACGGCAAGCCGTCGCCGTATTTCGGCGAGTATCCGCCGGACTTCTTCGATTTCATCGTCATCGACGAGTGCCATCGCGGCGGCGCGAACGACGAAAGCAACTGGCGCGGCATCCTGGAGTATTTCGCGCCCGCCGTGCAGCTCGGCCTCACCGCCACGCCCAAGCGCAAGGACAACGTCGACACCTACGCATATTTCGGCGAGCCGGTCTACATCTACTCGCTCAAGGAAGGCATCAATGACGGCTTCCTGACGCCGTTCAAGGTGAAGCAGATTTCCACCACGCTCGACGAGTACGTCTATACGCCGGACGACAACGTGGTCGAGGGCGAGGTCGAAACCGGCAAGCGCTATACGGAAGCCGACTTCAACAAGATCATCGAGATCAAGGAACGCGAAGCGCACCGCGTGAAGCTGTTCATGGAGCAGATCAACCAGAACGAAAAGACGCTGGTGTTCTGCGCCACGCAGGACCATGCGCTGGCCGTGCGCGACCTCATCAACCAGATGAAGACGAGCAACGACCCGAACTATTGCCAGCGGGTCACGGCCAACGACGGCGAGCTCGGCGACCAGCATCTGCGCGATTTTCAGGACAACGAAAAGACCATCCCGACGATTCTGACCACCTCGCAAAAGCTCTCGACCGGCGTGGATGCCCGCAACATCCGCAACATCGTGCTGATGCGGCCGATCAATTCCATGATCGAGTTCAAGCAGATCATCGGACGCGGCACGCGGCTTTACGATGGCAAGGACTACTTCACGATCTACGACTTCGTGAAGGCGCATCATCATTTCAGCGATCCGGAATGGGACGGCGAGCCGATTGAGCCGGAAGCCCGAAGTGCGGGGCGTATCCCTGTGAGTGCGAGAAGGTCGCGCCGGAGCCATGCGCGGTGTGCGGGAAGCGTCCGTGCGAGTGTCCGAAAGAGCCGTGCGAGACTTGCGGGAAGCGTCCGTGCGTGTGCAAGAAGAAGGCGAAAGTGAAACTCGCGGACGGCAAAGAGCGCGCCATCCAGCACATGATGTGCACCACGTTCTGGCATCCGGACGGCACGCCCATGTCGGCGCAGCAGTTCATGGAAGCTGCTGTTCGGCAAGCTGCCGGAGTTTTTCAAGGATGAAGCCGAACTACGCGCGCTGTGGAGCGCGCCCGATACGCGGAAGAAGCTCTTGCAGGGCTCGCGGAAAAGGGCTTTGGCGCAGAGCAACTGGCCGAGATGCAGAAGATCATCGACGCCGAGAAAAGCGATCTCTTCGACGTGCTGGCGCATGTCGCGTACGCGCTGCCGCCGCTGACGCGCGAAGAGCGCGCTACGCGGGCCAAGGTGGCGATCAGCGACGCGTTTCAACGCCAAGCAGCAGGCGTTCCTCGACTTTGTGCTGTCGCACTACGTGAGCGTCGGGGTGGATGAACTCGATCAGGAAAAACTGACGCCGCTGCTGCGCCTGAAATATCACAACTCCATCGCCGACGCGGTGGCCGATCTTGGGAAGCCCGAAGAGATCAACCGGGTGTTTGTGGGGTTTCAGAAGTATCTGTACCAAGCCGGGTCCCGGGCAAATCCCGATCCGAAGGCACCAAACCAGTAAACTTACGCATTTTTCAAATTGCCCCTTGCAATTTTTCGGATTCATCTGGTATAAACAATTCACCGAGAGCAGATGTGTGGCAGCCGGTCGTTAGTTTGTTTGAATCTCTCGTGTCCGCCCGGCATCTAAGTATTCAGAGAACGTAGAGTTCTCAAGTCGTCCCGGCCACGGGACTTGATTCGGAAACACCAGTAGGTTTCTGAAGGGTACCTTCAAAGCAAGGACCTCCAAAGCAAGTTCTTTTCTCAATTTTCTGTCTTCCGCTTCGGCGTGCGCCGAGAAATCGGTGTGTTGTATGATCCAGGGCGGAAGGCCATATCGTTGCGCGCTGTTGAGTTCCCCTAGAAGCAGATTCCTCGCGGTAAGGCCGCTCGGAATGACAAAGTCTAGGCTGGTTGAGCTCCCCAGTCGGGCAAGTCCTGAGCAGATTTCACATGTGGAAAACATGTGTAAATGCTGTGGGATGTGCAGGTTGACAGGGTTTCGCGCGGACGATATGGTTAAAAGGTTTCGAGGACAGCCGGATTCACTCTGTAGTGAGTCCGTCTAGAACTGAAGGCGCGCCGCTCAGGCGGAAGGCGATTCGGATCTTTGACAACTCGGTTGAACGTGCCAGTCGTGAGAGAGCGGATTCGGGCATTAGTCCGAAACGATCTCACAAGATAGACTACTGTGCCTCTTAGCGGAGGTATGAAGTGGTCGTCAACACATCCCTTTCGAGCGGATGGAGTTGACAGCCTACCTTCTACCCGTCGGTAGGCGAACTAGGTTTCAAACGAGAGTTTGATCCTGGCTCAGAATCAACGCTGGCGGCGTGCCTAACACATGCAAGTCGAACGAGAAAGTGGAGCAATCCATGAGTAAAGTGGCGACCGGGTGAGTAACACGTGACTAACCTACCTTCGAGTGGGGGATAACCTCGGGAAACCGAGGCTAATACCGCATAACATCGCAAGATCAAAGCAGCAATGCGCTGGAAGAGGGGGTCGCGGCTGATTAGCTAGTTGGCGGGGTAACGGCCCACCAAGGCGAAGATCGGTATCCGGCCTGAGAGGGCGCACGGACACACTGGAACTGAAACACGGTCCAGACTCCTACGGGAGGCAGCAGTGGGGAATTTTGCGCAATGGGGGAAACCCTGACGCAGCAACGCCGCGTGGAGGATGAAGCCCCTTGGGGCGTAAACTCCTTTCGACCAAGACGATAATGACGGTACTGGTGGAAGAAGCACCGGCTAACTCTGTGCCAGCAGCCGCGGTAATACAGAGGGTGCGAGCGTTGTTCGGAATTATTGGGCGTAAAGGGCGCGTAGGCGGTGCCACAAGTCACTTGTGAAATCCCCGGGCTTAACTCGGGGCCTGCAGGCGAAACTGTGGTGCTGGAGTATGGGAGAGGTGCGTGGAATTCCCGGTGTAGCGGTGAAATGCGTAGATATCGGGAGGAACACCTGTGGCGAAAGCGGCGCACTGGACCATAACTGACGCTGAGGCGCGAAAGCTAGGGGAGCAAACAGGATTAGATACCCTGGTAGTCCTAGCCCTAAACGATGATTGCTTGGTGTAGCAGGTACCCAATCCTGCTGTGCCGCAGCTAACGCGATAAGCAATCCGCCTGGGGAGTACGGTCGCAAGGCTGAAACTCAAAGGAATTGACGGGGGCCCGCACAAGCGGTGGAGCATGTGGTTCAATTCGACGCAACGCGAAGAACCTTACCTGGGCTCGAAGCGCAGTGGACCGGGGTAGAAATATCCCTTCCCCTTAAAAGGCTGCTGCGGAGGTGCTGCATGGCTGTCGTCAGCTCGTGTCGTGAGATGTTGGGTTAAGTCCCGCAACGAGCGCAACCCTTATCCCTAGTTGCCATCGGGTCAAGCCGGGCACTCTAGTGAAACTGCCTCGGATAACGAGGAGGAAGGTGGGGATGACGTCAAGTCCTCATGGCCTTTATGTCCAGGGCTACACACGTGCTACAATGGTCGGTACAAACCGTCGCAAACCCGTGAGGGGGAGCTAATCGGAAAAAGCCGGCCTCAGTTCGGATTGGAGTCTGCAACTCGACTCCATGAAGCTGGAATCGCTAGTAATCGCGGATCAGAACGCCGCGGTGAATACGTTCCCGGGCCTTGTACACACCGCCCGTCACATCACGAAAGTGGGCCGTACTAGAAGCTGGTGTGCTAACCGCAAGGAGGCAGCCATCCAAGGTACAGCTCATGATTGGGGTGAAGTCGTAACAAGGTAGCCGTAGGAGAACCTGCGGCTGGATCACCTCCTTTCTAAGAGAGAACGTCATGGCACTCACGCGACTCCGTTTCGGATTCGGTTGGAAACACATGGAGTTTAAATACGCGTGGGATGTTGCCATGTACCCTGTCTTTCCTCGCTTAACCTGGGAGGAGAGATGGGAGCCTCGTTTCGGACCTCTCTTTCTCGTTTCCGTTCGCATGATGGTCAGCTCCGGCTTAGCTGGAGCGCACGTTCAACCTTGTCCTCGAATAAAATTCGAGCCGCGAGCGACGAGCTTCGAGCTGGGAGCGATCAGTATCTTGGGTTCGCTCAAGAGCTCACAGCTCGTAGCTCAAAGCTGCGAACATTGAGCTCCGGGATATTTCGGTGAAGACCGGGCCTGTAGCTCAGGTGGCTAGAGCGCACCCCTGATAAGGGTGAGGTCGATAGTTCAAGTCTATCCAGGCCCACCAGAATCAGTCGTCGGTCGTTAGTTTCGGTTGTCGATTGGCTGTTAGCTAGCGACCATCGATCAAAGACAAACGACTGGGGTTGGGGCTGTAGCTCAGCTGGGAGAGCGCCTGGTTTGCAACCAGGAGGCCACCGGTTCGATCCCGGTCAGCTCCACCATGATTTGGCAGAGCAGCGATTTGACCGTTCGAAGATTCAACCTGATGTTGGGCGTCAAGTTGTTGGCGTCGAACATTGGGTTGGAGGAATTCTGGAGTTTGCACGACTCTGGGATCAGTAAGACCCATACCCGCCGAGTGCGGGGTTTGCTGGAGTTTCATTAGTTGAAGCAGCCAGCGAGGACGATATTTGACAACTGAATAGATTGGGCAAATTACAAGGCGTTGTAAATTTTTATGAGTGCCTGAATTTAGCCTGCTGGGGCGCGAAAACCACTGATAGGCGGTTTGGCGCGCGATGAGCAGGCAACTAGGCCCATAGAGTTTAAGCGGCGTGTTCGGGTTGGTTCTTAGCTAAAAGCTAAAAGCTAATAGCTCGAGAGCGATCTTCGAGTGTGCTGAGTTAATTTTATGGTCAAGCTACTAAGGGCGCATGGTGGATGCCTTGGCAGAAGCAGGCGATGAAGGACGTGGCAAGCTGCGATAAGCCTCGGGGAGCCGCAAGCAGGCTTTGATCCGGGGATTTCCGAATGGGGAAACCCACGGGGGTAAAACCCCCGTACGGCGTGATGAATCCATAGTCACGCACGAGCGAACCCTGGGAAGTGAACCATCTCAGTACCAGGAGGAAAAGAAAGAAACCTCGATTCCGAGAGTAGTGGCGAGCGAAATCGGAACAGCCTAAACCGGTAAGACCTTCGGGTTCTACCGGGGTTGTAGGGTCGACAACAGTAGAGTTACCAATCTGGTCGTTAACCGAAGCCCTCTGGAAAGAGGGGCCATAGAGTGTGATAGCCACGTAGGTGAAAACGAACCAGACTCGAAGTCGATACCTGAGTACCGCGGAGCACGAGAAACTTTGCGGGAAGCTACGGAGACCATTCCGTAAGGCTAAATACTAGCTTCTGACCGATAGTGAACCAGTACCGTGAGGGAAAGGCGAAAAGAACCGCTGTGAGCGGAGTGAAATAGTACCTGAAACCGTGTGCCTACAAACGGTGGGAGGACTATGCGGCGCAAGCCGAAAGTCTGACCGCGTGCCTATTGCATAATGAGCCGGCTAGTTATTCTTGTCAGCAAGGTTAAGCGAAAGCGAGCCGTAGCGAAAGCGAGTCCGAATAGGGCGAACCAGTTGGCAGGAATAGACGCGAAGCGGGATGATCTACCCTTGGCCAGGCTGAAAGTGGGGTAACACCCACTGGAGGGCCGAACGGGTGTTTGTTGAAAAAAGCTCCGATGAGCTGAGGGTAGGGGTGAAAGGCTAATCAAATTCCGTGATAGCTCGTTCTCTCCGAAATAGCTTTAGGGCTAGCCTCGGATGATTTGTCGTGGTGGTAGAGAACTGAATGGACTATGGGGCTTTCCAGCTTACAGAATCCAATCAAACTTCGAATGCCATAGAACAACCAATCCGGGAGTCAGACGGCGGGGGCTAAGCTTCGTCGTCGAGAGGAAAACAGTCCAGATCGCCTGCTAAGGTCCCAAAATACAAGCTAAGTGGGAAAGGAAGTCGGAACGCCCAGACAGCCAGGAGGTTGGCTTAGAAGCAGCCATCCTTTAAAGAAAGCGTAATAGCTCACTGGTCAAGCGGTCCGGTGCCGACAATTTAACGGGGCTTAAGCTTGTTACCGAAGCAGCGAATGCATGGTGTAACAGCCATGCGTGGTAGGAGAGCATTCCCAACAGTTTGAAGGTAGACCGAGAGGACTAGTGGACGGTTGAGAAGAGACCCTGCCGGCATAAGTAGCGATAACGGAGGTGGGAACCCTCCGCGCCGAAAGTCTAAGGTTTCCTGAGAAAGGTTAATCCGCTCAGGGTCAGGCGGTCCCTAAGGCGAGGCCGAAAGGCGTAGCCGATGGACATCCGGTTAATATTCCGGACCTCCCTTGTTTTCGTTATACGATGGGGTGACGCAGTAGGATAAGCAGGCCGTTCTATGGCTATAACGGTCGATGCGTGTAAGGTGTTTTCCGTAGGTAAATCCGCGGGGAAGTTATCACTGAGACGCAAAGCAGTAACTCCGTATGGGTGAAAGCTGCCGATTCCACACTGCCAAGAAAAACCTCTAAGGAGAAAATAAGGGAACCGTACCTCAAACCGACACAGGTAGACGAGGAGAATATCCAAAGGCGCTCGTGAGAACAGTTGGTAAGGAACTCGGCAATATAACCCCGTAACTTCGGGAGAAGGGGTGCCCCGGTAGAGTGCAAGCTCGAGGGGGCCGCAGCGAAATGCGCACTGCGACTGTTTAACAAAAACACAGGTCTCTGCAAAGTCGAAAACGACGTATAGGGGCTGACGCCTGCCCGGTGCTGGAAGGTTAAAGGGAGAGGTCAGACGCAAGTCGAAGCTTCGAACTGAAGCCCCAGTGAACGGCGGCCGTAACTATAACGGTCCTAAGGTAGCGAAATTCCTTGTCGGGTAAGTTCCGACCTGCACGAATGGCGTAACGAAAGTGCGACTGTCTTGCCGACTGACACGGCGAACTTGTAGTGCCGGTGAAGATGCCGGTTGCCCGCAACTAGACGGAAAGACCCCGTGCACCTTTACTATACCTTTACCATGAACTATGGCCCTTGCTGCGCAGGATAGGTGGGAGGCTTTGATTCCAGGCTCTCGGGCTTGGAGGAGCCAACGGTGAGATACCACCCTGCGAGATCTGTGGTTCTAACTTACTCCCGTTACCCGGGAGAGGGACATGGTAAGGCGGGTAGTTTGACTGGGGCGGTCGCCTCCTAAACGGTAACGGAGGCGCGCGAAGCTACGCTCAGGCTGTTTGGAAATCAGCCGACGAGTGCAAAAGCATAAGCGTGGTTGACTGCGAGTCCTACAAGACGAGCAGGTACGAAAGTAGGCTTTAGTGATCCGGTGGTTCTGCATGGAAGGGCCATCGCTCAACGGATAAAAGGTACGCCGGGGATAACAGGCTGATCGGAGCCAAGAGTTCATATCGACGCTCCGGTTTGGCACCTCGATGTCGGCTCATCGCATCCTGGAGCTGTAGAAGGTTCCAAGGGTTAGGCTGTTCGCCTATTAAAGCGGTACGTGAGCTGGGTTCAGAACGTCGCGAGACAGTTCGGTCCCTATCTGTTGTGGGCGCAGGAGATTTGAGAGGACCTGTCCTTAGTACGAGAGGACCGGGATGGACGAACCTCTTGTGTTCGAGCTGTCATGCCAATGGCACCGCTCGGTAGCGAAGTTCGGTTGTGATAACCGCTGAATGCATATAAGCGGGAAGCACTCCTCAAGATGAGATCTCCCAACCCGTAAGGGATAAGAAGGGCCCAGGAAGACTACCTGGTTGATAGGCTGGAGGTGGAAGCGCAGTAATGCGTGTAGCTTACCAGTACTAATCGCCCGTTCGGCTTGACCATAAAATTTACTCGGTGCAGAAAACAGTTGTCAGTACTCAGTTGCCAGTCCGCCAGTTCGAAACTGAACTGGAATTAGCAATGTTGTTGATGTCGTTCGAACCTGGATGACTGAGATGCAACACTGATAACTGTGCGCCGACGGAATTTGAATGTCTTGTCGATTTGAAATAAAACAGCATGCCTCCGAGCCGTCCGGACCCGCGAAAGCGGAATATGGACGCGCGAGGAACACGCTGTTCCCAATCTATTCAGTTGTGAGGTATCGATGCCTCACGCTCTTTGAAATTCAGCTCTTAGCTTTTGGCTCTTAGCTCTTAGCCCAATCCCTTGGGTTCAAGCTGACTGCCGAAGGCTGAGAGCACTTCAAGTTTGCAGCAATGAGTCTCTGTGATCGAGCGGAATGCTCCGCGCCAGGCAGAGTCAAGCTAAAAGCCAAGAGCTAATAGCTAAAAGCTGCTTCGACTTGTCGGTGATCATACCGCGGGGGATCCACCCGTTCCCATCCCGAACACGGAAGTTAAGCCCCGCTGGGCCGATTGTACTGCACGCGAAAGTGTGTGGGAGAGTAGGTCGTTGCCGGCATTAATAAAGGCCATTCAGAGAAATCGGATGGCCTTTTCCTTTTTGCGGTGAAACATCAGGCTCTGCTGCGGAGAATGGCTGCGATCACGCGGGGGCTGCGGCGGCCGTGCAGCACCGCGATCACGGCGAGCGGCTTTTCATCTGGCGCGTAGACGATCACGTAGCCGTCCAGGGATTGAAATCGCACGGGCTTCGACTCAGGTCGGGGCGGCTGTGGCCTAGGTAAGGAAACGGGACTAGAGGAAGGAGGCAGCGAACAGTGCCGCCCTGGATTATGGGTTCGGCTCAACGTCTAAACGACCAGGCCACTCCGGTAACCAACCATGAGCAGCTTCTACGAGTGCCTTGATGATTGTGATTTCATCCTCACAAGCCAAACATCCCGCACAAGGAGTACAGATCCCTTCGCGGGTGCCGGGCTGCCGTTTTTATGGGGAGAAGCCCGAATCGTGAACCGCATAATCAGCCCGGCCAAAAAATACAGCGCGCCGACGTACATAAACATAATTCCGTGTAGCCTTAGTACGCCGATGCCGGGTGGCCTTTACCACCGCTTGTTACATGTTAACGATGAATAAGACCACCACCGAAAACACGAAAGTGACTACAGCCGCAGCGACTATTTTTATCGTTTACCTGCTCTTTTTAATGGAACAACCAGTGCCGAGAAAGCCACCAAGCAGCAGCAAGTACTGCAATCATCAGCAACCAATACACTGGCGAATGCACGGTCCAAGCGGACACCAGCTTGATGTCTATCGCCACCCTCCCGCCGAGTCCCCATGCGCCCCTGGTTCTGCCTACCAGCCACGCATAGGTAAACACCACCAGGACGCAAACGGTGGCGACAAGAGTCGCCGCGAGCTTTAGAAATAACATTCTCTTCTCCTCTCTTCATGGGTTAGAAGTGCAGGCGTAAGGTGGCATTGGAACATTCATCGAGTTCATCCACGCGGTTTGGCCGTAGCAGCTCCACGGGCCCGAAGCGCCAGTGCGAATGCACACGGCCATAGTCATCCAACTGACGTACGTGGCGATGCCTCGATAGTCACCACTGGTCACACCTGCGATGGGGTCATCCGGAGGCAATATGGGATTATCCTGCACAGCGTAGATGCAGGCGCTGCCTATGCAGACGGGAGTTGGCGTGCCAGGCCAGAATGCCTGCGTGAATGCAACTTCGTAGTGGAAGAACGGTGCAACCATGAAGGCGTTGCAGAGGCAGACGCTGCAATATACTGAGCTTGTAGACTGGTCCTGGCATCCCGCTCCCCCGCCAAACAAACAGTCATCCGTATTACTGTCTAGGTAAGCAGGAGGGAAGCAGCGATGGTAGAGGACGCCCGGGACAGAAATACAAATCCTTCTATCCCCACTCGCTGACTTGGGATGAACGCTATGCTTCCGGAGCTGTGAATGTCAACGGCAAACATACTGAACGTGTCCAAGATCACGCCGGAAAGTGACGCGCATCACGCGCTTTCCTCTTGGGCGGGTGGCCCAGCCTTCGGCCGTGTCTGCCAGTAACTTCCACAACAGAGGGTGCCCCGTCCTTGCGCATTTTGCAAGGGCGGGTGGCGATGCTGTCGACAAAAGATCTGTTCCCTTCTGACGCGAGCGCTCTGAATTCCCACCTTCGCAAACTGCGCAAAGGATGGGGCACCCATTGTCTTGCTGAGGTCGGCGAAATCAAAATCCCCACCCTCTCGCAAAATGCGCGAGAAGGTGGGGTACCCGGCAGTCATGAGATTTGAGGTCCCTCGCAAACAACGCTCGGGATTTCGGCAGAAGGCTGCCGCGCGCAAAAGCAGCGCGCTCACGCCTTCTGAGCGCCTCAGGCTGCGGCTTGTTGTTGTAGGCCGGGACGAAGTAGTCGGCTACGAAGGTTTCGTAACGTTTGGGTGTGGTGTTTTGGGGAGTGCGAGGTTCGAGGGCGCGCATGTATCCGGAGTTGAGGGCGCCGATCATCTCCAGGAGCAGCTTCGCGAATTGCTCGGACATTCCCATTTGAACCAGGACAGCTGCGAAATTGATCGTCCGGTGCTTGAACATATTTGAGGTCGGGCTTGCCGATGGCCTGGCCGATCGTCGCGGCGACTTCAGTGTAGGTTGAGGTCGCGTTGTCCCAGCAGTTCGCGGGTTTGCTTGCTGCGGAAGGTGTGCAGGAGAGCTTCGGTGGCTGCGGCACCGATGTCGCGGGTGGCGATCATGGCAAGTTTCAGATCGGGGCGAAGCGGTGTGGCGACGGAGCCCATCTGGCGGATCGCGTTTACTTGAGGCAGTGTGTTTTCCATGAAATAGCCGGCGCGCAGATTGAGCACATTGGCGCTGGAGATCTGGTTGAGCTTTTGTTCGAGAATGTGAAGGCCGACGACGGGGCCGGTTCCGCTGGCTTTATCGGCTCCGATGCTGCTGAGTGCGACGATGTTTTTGGTGCCGGCTTTTTGCACTGCGGCGGCGATCGCATCGCTTACCCGATTCGCATAACCAAGCGCGTCAGTGCTGGCGGGATTGGGTGGAATCATGACGTAGGCTGAGTCTGCCTTTTGAAAGGCTTGGATAACACTGCCGGAGTCGGTGAGATCGGCGATGAACGTCTCCGCACCTTTGGCCGCAAAAGTCTGCAAATGGGCTGCGTTTCTTCCGACGACACGAACTTTCTGACCGCGGGACAGAAGGTTGTTCGCTACTACACGTCCGGTGTTACCACTTGCTCCCAATACAACATACATAAAACTTACCTCCATGCCCGGTTGGATGCGGGAGCCGGCGGATAGGACTCGACATGGAAGGGCAAGGTTTCAGACTTTCAAGGTTCCAAAGTTTCAAGAGTGAAAAGCTGCGATATTTCAGGATAGGAGCGAGCCCCTGTTTTTCATCGCAGGAGGCGTCTAGCTTATCTTCTTCGAACTGCACGTGCATCAGGAGCAGCGGGTCGGATTCGACGAATTCCACAGGCAACGACTTTGATACTTTGAAACTCTGAAACCTTGAAATTTGGAGTTCCCATGATCAAAGTTCGAGTGGCGGCGTTTTCTATTTCTATCGACGGGTTTGGGGCTGGGCCGCGGCAGGATTTGCAGAATCCTCTGGGAGTGCGCGGAACCGAGCTCCACGGGTGGTTTTTTCAGACTGACGTTTTCAAGAAGATGCAGGGGCAAAGCGGTGGGATCGACGGGCGTCGACAACAAGATTGCAGCGCAGTCGTTTGAAAATGTCGGCGCGTGGATCCTGGGGCGGAATATGTTTGGGCCGGTGCGGGGTGCATGGAAAGACGATTCGTGGAAAGGATGGTGGGGGACGAATCCTCCGTATCACACGCCGGTGTTTGTGCTGACGCACTACGCGCGGGCTCCGCTGGCGATGGAGGGCGGGACGACGTTTTATTTTGTCACCGAGGGAGTGGAATCTGCTCTGAAGCAGGCGAAGGAGGCGGCCGGTGGGAAGGACGTGCGCATTGGCGGCGGAGTGTCGGTGCTGCGGCAGTACCTGGCCGCGGGGCAGATCGATGAGATGCATTTGGCGGTGTCGCCGGTTTTGCTGGGCGAGGGGGAGAATCTGTTTGCGGGAATCAATCTGCACCAGCTGGGGTATGCGCCTGCGAGAACTGTGGCGGGGGAGAACGCGACTCACGTTTTCATCAGCAAGAGATAAGAAGAAGGGCAAGGGAAGTCGAAATCCCCACCCTCTCGCAGATGCGCGAGAAGGGTGGGGGCGCCCTCAGCGTTTACTGGGCCGGGGTTGCGGCTGGCGTTGGAGTTGGGGCTTCGGCTGGCGACTTCTGGCGCTTGGACCGGATTGATCTTCACCGTCGCCAGGATTTGTTCGAGGCGGTTGAAGACTTTGTCGCGGTCGACGTGTTTGGTCAGGCCATCTTCGGAAGCTACCGTGGTGACGTTCAGGGCGAACTCGTAGCAGGTTCCATTCTGGAAGACATGGAAGTACTTGGAGTCGCTCTGGCGCGTGCCTTCTCCGGAGACGGCTTCGGTGGCGCGGAGTTCGAGGTCGCCGAGCATCAGCTTGGAGTTCGATGCGAGTCAGTCGACGGACTGCGGGCGATGATTTCGCGACGGTCGCCGAGTCCGAAGTCGAGACAGCTGGCGCGGACGTGGATGGGAGTCCGACGTCGGCGCGGACGTGGAGTCCTGCGTGCGCAACTTCGGTTGCGGACATCGGGGTTGAGGTCACCGGCGATGCGGGCGCGGGCTCCGTCTGCGGTACCTGCTTGGGCTGGGGCACGGCGAACTCGGTGCATTGATCGGCGGTGAGGCTCTTGTGGACGCTCACGTTGAAGAATGCGGACGAGAAGTCGGTGTTGGCGAAGCTGGTCTCGGGAAGCTCGACGGCGGCGAGTGCGACTCCGCCGGGCTGGACGAAGTTCATGGCGATCGGATTCTGCGGCGAGCAGTTCGGTGGCGGCGTTGCCGGTTTCGATGGCGTAGCGGCGCGGATATTCGAAGGTCACGCCGTAAGTCTTGTCGGCGTAGTTCACGGTTGCGGGCTTCTTGTGGACGACTTTTTTGGGAGCCGGCTTGGTCGTCGGCCTGCACGACAGGCGCGGGCATGGGCTGGACCGGGCTCGGGGACTGCGGCACGGGAATCTGGTTGTTCGAGCTGACGGGTTTCGGTTGGTTGTATCGCTGGAGCAGCCGACGGTTACGGAGCAGACGATCAGCACGGCGGCGAAAATGAGCGCGCTGGTCTTCTTGCCCCAGGTTGCCGAGCTCCGTGCTGCCTGGTGCCCCAGGCTACGGAATGGGTTGTCTGCGGTGGTGCGAATAGCGTTGATGCGGGTCATTGTGGTTGCCTCCTGCCGACTAGCGGCGACTTTGAGGAATGCACGGGGGGAGCCAAGGGCGAGGGCATTGATTTGGCGGGAGTTAGCAGCGAAGAGAAGAAAAGCCGCGTGGGGCGCGGGACACGATGTGGGCGGGGAAACACGGGGACTGAAAGTCAAGAACCCCACCCTAACGTCGCAAAAGGCGCGACGTTAGGATGGGCCACCCAGAACCTGCTTGGAGTCAGCTAGTATTCTTGGGCGGTGACAATCCAAGTGACAACGTTGTATCGACCGGTCGGGCAGGGTGAGATGGATCTTATTCGAGCCAGCCGGTTTCGCGAATTCCCTCGGCGGCTGCCGGAGCAGCCGATTTTCTATCCGGTGTTGACGGAGGAGTATGCGACGCAGATTGCGCGCGATTGGAATACTAAGGATGAACGCTCAGGATTCGTAGGTTACGTGCTGCGATTTCAGGTGCGGACAGAGTTTCTGCAAAAGTACGATGTGCATACTGTTGGGAGCTCAGGGCATCGCGAGTACTGGATTCCCGCGGATGCGTTGCAAGAAATGAACGCGAATATTGTTGGTGACATTGAGATTGTGTCGGAGTTTCGTGAGGTCATCCGGTAAAGTCAAAAACCTCACCCTACGTCGCAAAAGGCGCGACGTTAGGATGGGGCACCCTAGAGAGCGGAGTAGAGGGAATGAGTCGAGCCAGTCGAGGATCTATCTTTTGTGTGGTTTTGATACTGGCTTCGGGCGCGGGGTGGGCGCAGGGCGCGGGTCATGTGCCCGAGAAAATCATTATTGATACTGATATTGGCGATGACGTGGATGATGCGTTTGCGCTGGCTTTGGCGGTGAGGAGTCCGGAGCTGCAGGTGCTGGGCGTGACGACGACCTTTGGCGATACGGAGGCGCGGGCGAAGATTGCGGACCGGTTTCTGGGCGAGGTGGGACGCGGCGGAGATTCCGGTGCTGGCGGGGAAGGCGACGGCGACGAAGAATCCGATGTCGCAGCGGAAGTATGGGGAGGGCGGGCACTTTGCGAAGAGCTCGCATGGGGATGCGGTGGAGTTTTTGCTGGAGCAGATTCGGAAGTATCCGGGGGAGATTACGCTGATTGCGATTGGTCCGCTGATGAATGTGGGGGCGGCGATCGATAAGGATGCGGCGACGTTTCGGAAGTTGAAGCGCGTGGTGCTGATGGGCGGGTCGGTGCGGCGTGGATATGGGGATTTGGGGTATACGGCGCCGGTGCCTCCGATGCCGGAGTGGAATATTTTGAATGACGTGGGGTCGGCGCAGAAATTGTTTGCGGTGGGCGTGCCGCTGTATGTGATGCCGCTGGATTCTACGCAGTTGAAAATGGATGAGGTGAAGCGGGCGTTTTTGTTTCAGCCAGGGGACGGCGGTGACGGATCAACTGGCGGTGCTGTATCACTTGTGGGGGCAGGAGACGCCGACGTTGTTTGATCCGATGACGCTGGTGTTTGTGTTGCGGCCGGAATTGTGTCCGGTGACGGGGATGCATATTCGGGTGGATGAGAAGGGGTTCACGCGAGAGGAACCGGGGGCGGTGAATGCGCAGGTTTGTCTGGATTCGAATGCGGAGGATTTTTTCGGTTTTATTTGAAGAGGGTTGCGGGGACGAGAGTAAGCAAAGTCAAAATCGCCCAATCCCTAACGTCGCAAAAGACGCGACTGTGCGAGAGATGGGGCACCCTGATGAAGCTGGGAGAGGTCATGCGCATCGACGGAGCGGGGAGACGAGGATTCTTGAAGAGCGCGGGGCTCGTCGTCCCGGGATTGGCGCTGGCGGGGGAAATCCCATTCCGCCGCAAAGAGCGCGGCAGAAATGGGGCACCCGGGAGCAGAGCGCCGCGACGGCGTTTTATGACGTGCGAGCGTTTGGCGCTGCGGGGGACGGGAAGACGATTGACACGCCGGCGATCAACCGGGCGATCGAGGCGGCGGCGGCGGCGGGCGGGGGAACGGTTTATTTTCGGGCGGGGAATTATTTGTGTTATTCGATCCATCTTAAGAGCCGGGTTGCGATCTATCTGGATGCGGGGGCGACGATTGTGGCGGCGGATCCGGCTGCGGATTCGCAGCACAGTTACGATCTGGCGGAGTCGAACCAGCCGTGGGAGGACTATCAGGATTACGGGCACAATCACTGGCACAACAGTTTGATTTGGGGCGAGGGGCTGGAGGGCGTTTCGATTTGCGGGCCGGGGTTGATCTGGGGCAAAGGGCTTGAGCCGCGGATGGGGCGATGGGCCGGTCGCGGAACATGCGGGCGTGGCGAACAAAGCGATTGCGCTGAAGAATTGCCGCAATGTGATCTTGCGGGATTTTTCAATTCTGCATGGCGGGCATTTTGGGATTCTGGCGACGGGCGTCGATAACCTGACGATCGACAATCTGAAAATCGATACGAACCGCGATGGCATGGATATTGATTGCTGCCGGAATGTGCGCATTTCGAATTGCAGCGTGAATTCGCCGTGGGATGACGGCATCTGTTTGAAGAGTTCGTTTGCGCTGGGGTATGCGCGCGCGACCGAGATGGTCACGATCAGCAATTGCATGGTCTCGGGCAGTTATGAGGAAGGGGCGCTGCTCGATGGGACGTTCAAGCGATTTGCCGACGGATGCGAAAGTGCCGCGCACGGGGCGGATCAAGTTTGGGACGGAGTCGAATGGTGGATTCAAGAACATCACGATTTCGAATTGCGTGTTTGAGGGATGCTGCGGGCTGGCGATCGAGTCGGTGGATGGCGCGGTGATTGAAGACGTGACGTGCACCAACATCACGATGCGGGATGTATACGGGGCGCCGATTTTTATTCGGCTGGGGGCGCGGATGCGCGGACCGGAAGGCGTGGCGGTGGGGAAGATTGCGGCAGAGTCATTCTGAGCAATATCACTTGTCTGAGCGAGCGGGGCTCCGAGCGCGATCAGTTCGATTTTGGCGGGAATTCCGGGGCATCCGATTGAGGATGTGAAGATCAGCGACATGATGATCGTCCATCTGGGAGGCGGGACGAAGGAAGATGCGGAACGGCAGCTGCCGGAGAAAGAAAAGGACTATCCGGAGCCGAACATGTTTGGGGTGACTCCTGCACATGGGTTTTTCGTGCGGCATGTGAATTTTCTGGAGATGAATGGGATCGAGATCTCGCACTACAACGATGATGCGCGGCCGGCGTTTGTGCTGGAGGATGTGGAGGGGGCGGACTTTGGCAGGATCAAGGCGGGGACGATGGCGGGGGCTCCGGCATTTGTGTTGAACAATGTGAAGCATTTCAGCGTATGTCGGAGTCAGGCCGGTGCCGGATACGGAGTTGGACAGCGCGGAGAGGAAGGAACTCTGATCTGTAGTCCTGGAAGAGAAGTCAAAATCCCCACCCTAGCCGCAAAAGGCGCGGCTAGGATGGGGCACCCGCCCGAGAATTATGGAGACTGACAAATAAGATGAGAACGATGAGACTGATCGCGATTTTCGGAGTGGTTGTAGTCGCGGTGTGCGCCGTGATGTTTGGACAGGCGCGGCAGGATGTCGATCTGATCGTCAGCGGCGGGATTGTCGTGACCATGGATGGGGCGCGGACGATTGTTCATGATGGGAGCGTCGCGGTTCAGGGGCGACTCGATTGTGGCGGTGGGGCCGAGGGCTGAGATTGAGGGGCGATACACGGGCGCGCAGATCATCGATGCGCAGCGGACGGCTGGTGCTGCCGGGGTTTATCAATGGGCACACGCATGTGCCGATGACTTTGTTTCGCGGGCTGCATGATGACGTCACGCTGAATGACTGGCTGTACAAATACATTTTTCCCGCGGAAGCGAAGAATGTGAATGAAGACTTCGTGAGATGGGGCACGCAGCTGGCGGCGGCGGAACAGATTCGGGCGGGCGTGACGACGTTTGCCGATATGTATTACTTCGAGGACGCCGTGGCGGAAGAGACGAAGGCGGCGGGAATGCGCGGGGTGCTGGGGGAGACGTTTATTGATTTTCCGGCGCCGGATAACAAGTCGAATGCGGAGATGATGGCGTATACCGAAAAGTTTCTGAAGAGGTGGCAGGGGGATGCGCTGATTCATGCGGCTCCGGCTCCGCATTCGATTTATACGTGCTCGAAGAAGACGATTCAGGATGCGGCGGCGCTGGCGAAGAAATATCACGCGCCGCTGTTGATGCATGTGTCGGAGATGAAGAAGGAGTGGGAGGACAGCGAGAAGGCGAATGGGATGTCGCCGGTGCAGTATCTGGAGAAGATTGGAGTGCTGGGGCCGGACCTGGTGGCGGCGCATTGCATTTTTGTGGATGAGGCGGACTCGGAAGCTGCTGGCGGAGCGGCAGGTGGGGTGCGTGCATAATCCGTCGAGCAACATGATGATTGCGAGCGGAGTGTCTCCGGTGGCGGAGATGCGGGCGGCGGGCGTTGCGGTGGGGCTGGGGACGGATGGTCCGGCGGGAAGTAATAACGATCTGGATCTGATGGAGGAGATTGACCTGGCGGCGAAGCTGGCGAAGATTTCGAAGATGAATCCGCTGGCGCTGAATGCGAAGGCTGTAGTGGAGATGGCGACGATTGATGGAGCGCGGGCGCTGCATATGGAGAAAGACATTGGATCGCTGGAAGCGGGGAAGAAGGCGGACCTGATTCTGATCAGTTTGGATGAGCCGAATGCGGTGCCGATGTATGACGTGTATGCGCAGATTGCTTATTCGCTGAAGGGGAGCGACGTGGAGACGGTCGTGATTGGCGGGCGGGTGGTCATGCGGGATCGGAAGCTGCTGACTGTGGACGAGGCTGCGGTGTTGGAGAAGGCGCGGGAGTATGGGAAGTCGGTGAAGGCGTCGTTGGGGATGGAGTAGGGCGAACTTGTTGACGTCGAAATCCCGGCTTCTCGTGCAAAGGGCGCGCGAGAAATGAGGCACCCGGAAAAAGTCAGAAGTCAAAAGTCAAAAGTCAAATCCCCACCCTAACGTCGCAAAAAGCGCGACTTTTAGGATGGGGCACCGCCTCATCCGAGGCTGTTTTTATGATCTTGCAGCATGTGTTGGTGTTTTTCTTGATCGTGATGACGCCATTGTGGGATTGGTATGAGATTCCGCGGTTGAAGGCGAGTTCGGATCCGAGGAAGAAGATCCGGTTCTACGGGAAGATTGCCGTGGCTTCGTGGGTGTGTGCGCTGGTTGCAGCGTTGACGATCGGCATTAAGACGGTGCTTAGGATTCACAAGGCGCCTGGAGAGGCCGCGTGGCTCGATACCGGGTCGAGGGCGGGCTTGTTTCTGGCGGGACTTACGGCGGCGTTGCTGATTGTGATCCTGGTGCCGGCGGTGCTGGCACTGGGAAGTGGGAAGATTCGCGCGAAGGCGGGGAAGGCGGCGAAGAAACTGGCCTTTCTGTTGCCTTCGAGTACGCAGGAGCGGCGTTGGTGGTGGCTGGTTTGCATCACGGCGGGGATTTGTGAAGAGGTCGTGTATCGGGGATTTCTGCTGCACTACTTTCATACGCTGCCGTTTCATTTGAGTTTGGTATGGGCGATGGTCGTGTCGTCGGTGATCTTTGGGATTGGGCATTTGTACCAGGGCGTGGCGGGCGGTGTGCAGACGGCGATAGTGGGATTCGCGTTCGCGGTTATGTTTGTGATGACGGGGAGCCTGGTTGTGCCGATCGTGGTGCACGCGGTGATGGATTTGAGGGTGCTGGCGATGTTGCCGGTGGGGTTTGAGAGTGAGGGGACATGAGGTCTTCTTCGGTTCGGGAGTCAAAATCCCCACCCCTTCGACAAACTCAGGGCAGGCTCGGTCTCGCCAGAAAGCGGCGCGACATGGGCTCACGCGTTTTTCTTCTCTTCTTTCTTCTACTTTTCTTCTGTTGCGTGTGTGCTGCGCAGAAGGTGGCGATTACGTTTGATGATCTGCCGCTGAATGGGGAGTTGCCGGCGGGAGTGACGCGGGTGGAGATTGCGCGGGATACGCTGGCGGTGTTGAAGAAGCGGCACGTGCCGGCGACCTATGGATTCGTCAATGCGCGAAAACTCGAAGGGAATCCCGATGCGGCGGAGGCATTGAAGTTGTGGGCGGCGGCGGAGCCAGTGGGGAATCATACGTATGCGCATATGGATTTGAATGCGAATCCGGCGGAAGCGTTTGAGCGCGAGATTGAGGAGAATGAGCCGGTGCTGGAGTTGGTGGCGGCGAAGGATGCGAACTGGCACTGGCTGCGGTATCCGTTTCTGCGCGAGGGAGACACTGTCGAGAAGCGGCGTGCGGTGCGGGCGTATCTACAGGCGCATCAGTATCGGGTGGCCCAGGTAACGCTCGACTGGGAAGACTACTTGTGGAACAGCGCTTATGCGCGGTGTGAAGACGAAGAAGGATGCGGCGTCGATTGCATGGCTGCGATCGAGTTATTTGGATATAGCGTCGCAGTATCTGGATTTGGGGCGGGAGATGGCGAAGCTGGTGTACGGGCACGACATCAATCATGTTTTATTGTTGCACCTGGGGGCGTTCAGCAGCACGATTTTGCCGGATGCGCTGGATCTGCTCGAAAAGAAGGGATTCACTCTGGTAACGCTGGAAGAGGCGGAGAGCGATCCGGCGTATGAGACGGATCCGGATGCGGGGTCGAAGTATGGAGGGACACTGCTGGACCAGTGGATGGATGTGAAGAAGATTCCAGTATCCGCCGGTGGCGAAGAAGCCTTATAAGGAGTTGGCGGAAATTTGTAAGTGATTAACGGGCGGTCTCTGCCCAATTCAGTAAAGTCAAAGACCCCACTTCTCGCGCAAAGGGTGAGCGAGAAATGGGGCACCCGCCGGTTGGAATTTGCGACAGCGCAAGTCAAAATCTCCACCCTCTCGGAAAGGACGCGAGAAGGGTTGGGCACCCTCGAGGGTTTATCGCCTCAGTCCCTTATAATCAAAAGACTCTTTATGGCTGCCATTCTGGAGCGGATTGTTGCGGCTACGCGGGCGCGGGTGGCGGAGGCCAAGCGCGGCGCGGATTTGCGCGAGCTCGAGCGGCGGCGGAACGGCATGTGCCGCGCGGGTTTCGGCGGGCGCTGGAGGCGAAGAGCCGCGAGGGCGTGGCGGTGATTGCGGAGTTGAAGAAGGCTTCGCCGTCGAAGGGATTGATTCGGGCGGATTTTCGTCCGGCGGAGTTGGCGCGGGAGTTGGAAGCGGCGGGGGCGGCGGCGTTGTCGGTGCTGACGGATGAAGAGTTCTTTCAGGGATCGCTGGGGAATTTGCGGGAGGCTTCGGCGGCGGTTGCGATTCCCTGCTTGCGAAAAGATTTCATTGTCGATGAATTTCAGTTGGTCGAGGCGCGGGCGAATTGCGGCGGATGCGGTGCTGCTGATTGTGGCGGCGCTGTCGACGGTGACGAGTTGAGTTCGCTGGCGCGCGGCGCGCGCGAGGGCGGGGCTGGATGTTTTGTGTGAAGTGCATGATGCGAGAGGAATTGCAGCGGGCGCTGGATGCGGGATGCGATTTGATTGGAGTGAATACGCGGGATCTGCGGACGTTTAAGGTGGATCTGGAGACGGCGTTTGCGTTGGCGGAGAAATTTCCTGCCGAGTGGTGCGAGTGGCGGAGAGCGGGATTCATTCTGCGGAGGATGTGGCGCGGTTGCGGGCGGCGGGGTATGACGCGTTTCTGGTGGGGGAGTCGCTGATGCGGGCGGCGTCGCCGGGGGAGGCGCTGCGGGAGTTGATGGGAGTACCGAGTCTCGGTACCCAGTACCGAGTGGACGCTGAGTGCAGGGTGCGGGAGAACTCCTGTTCGGCCGATGGTTGTGCAGGCGAGCACGGGGTCCTTCGACTGCGGTTTTGCTTCGCTTCGCGAAGCAAAATCCTCGCTCAGGATGACACTTGAATTTACTGGCGGGTGACAACTGGCCAGTGGCCGATGCGTTATGACTTGGGTGAAGATTTGCGGGATGACGAATCTGGAGGACGCGCTCGTTGCGGTCGATGCGGGGGCGGATGCGGTGGGGTTTGTGTTTTATGAGAAGAGTCCGCGGTGCGTGACGGTGGAGGCGGCGCGGGAGATTGTGGAGAAGTTGCCGGAGAGTGTGGAGAAGGTGGGAGTGTTTGTGAATGCGGCGAGACGATGGAGATCGCGATCGAAGTCGTGCGGAGATGCTGACGGCAATCCAGCACTACATCCCGCAGCGAGCCCAGATGTAGATCCGCACACAGCGAGATCGGTGATCGGAGTGTGTCATGCGCTTCGCAAGTTGTATCTGATGGCCTTCCGCATGCGGCTCTTCGTGCGATGCATGAGGCAACTGAGCGACCTGGCAAAGTCTTTGGGATGTCGCGGAGTGAGCTGCGGGAACGGATGCGGTTTGATGCGTGGTTTCTCGATTCTGGCAATGCACGAGATGCCGGGCGGGACGGGCAAGACGTTTGATTGGACGAAGGCGGCGTCCGTCTTGCGGACGAAATCGAAAGAAGCGGTTCGAAGTGTGGTGGTTGCCGGAGGATTGACGCCGGAGAATGTCGGCGAGGCGATCGAGATTCTTCAGCCTTGGGGAGTGGATGTGGTTTCGGGGTGGAGGCTTCGCCGGGGAAGAAGGATCCGGAGAAGGTGCGGGCGTTTGTGCGGGCGGTGCGGGAGATGGATCGGAAGGTGGGTTAGGGATGGCTACGGTTTCGCGAACTACGAAAGTCAAAATCCCCACCCTGCCGCAAAAGGCGCGGCAAGGATGGGGCACCCTCGAGATTCTTCTCTCCCGCCATACTGCTCGTGCGAATGAGCCGGGGAGGTTTGGGGTTTATGGCGGGCGGTATGTGCCTGAGACTTTGATGGCGGCGCTTGAGGAACTGGAGCGCGAGTATGAGCGGGCGAAGCGCGATAAGAAATTTCAGGCGCGGCTTACGGAGTTGCTGACGACTTATGCGGGGCGGCCTACGCCGTTGTTTTTTGCGCGGCGGCTTACGCAGAAACTTGGGTGGGGCGAAGATTTATTTGAAGCGCGAGGATCTGCTGCATACCGGGGCGCACAAGATTAATAACTGCCTGGGGCAGGGGCTGCTGGTGGAGCGGATGGGGAAGCATCGCGTGATCGCCGAGACTGGCGCGGGGCAGCATGGAGTGGCGACTGCGACGGTTTGCGCGCTGATGGGATTTGAGTGCGTCGTGTATATGGGGACCGAGGACATGCGGCGGCAGGAGTTGAATGTGTTCCGCATGCGGCTGCTGGGGGCGGAGGTGCGCGGGGTGTCGTCGGGATCGCGCACGCTGAAAGACGCGATCAACGAGGCGATGCGCGACTGGGTCACGAATGTGCGGACTACGCATTATTTGTTGGGGAGCGTGTTGGGCGCGCATCCGTATCCGACGATGGTGCGGGATTTTCATCGGGTGATTGGGCGCGAGGCGCGGGCGCAGATTCTGAAGGCTGAGGGGAAATTGCCGGCGGCGATTATTGCTTGCGTGGGTGGGGGATCGAATTCGATTGGGATTTTTTACGATTTTCTGAATGACAAGAAAGTCCGGCTGATCGGAGTTGAGGCTGGCGGGCGCGGCGAGAAGCTGGGCGATCATGCGGCGCGGTTTCGGGGAGGATCTCCGGGAGTGCTGCAGGGGACTTATTCTTACGTGCTGCAGGATTCGGGCGGGCAGATTGCGCTGACGCATTCGGTGTCGGCGGGGCTGGATTATCCGTCGATTGGGCCGGAGCACGCGGCGTTGCGGGATGCGGGGCGGGCGGAGTATGTGCCGGCTTCGGATGCGGAGGCGCTGGCGGCGACGACTCTTTTGGCGCGGACCGAGGGGATTATTCCGGCGCTGGAGTCGGCGCATGCGGTGGCGGAGGTGGTGAAGCGCGCGCCTAGGATGAAGAAGTCTGAGATTGTGATTGTGAATGTTTCGGGGCGCGGGGATAAGGATATTGGGATTATGCGGGAGAACCTGAATCGATTCGTGATTGAGAGCGTCGAATAGAATCATTTCACCACTAGAGGACACTGAGGTTTCGACTACGAGCGAAATCGCAAGCAAATTCTTCATGCCTCTTACTTTTTATCAAGAAGCCGGCGCTGGTGGTGTATGTGACTTGCGGGGATCCGGATCTCGCGACTACGCGGGAGATTGTGCTGGCGGCGATTGAGGCTGGGGCGGATGTGATTGAGTTGGGGGTGCCGTTCAGCGATCCGGTGGCGGATGGGCCGGTGATTCAGCGGGCGAGCGAGCGGGCGTTGAAGCATGGGACGTCGCTGGCGCAGGTGCTGACGCTGGCGGCGGAGGTGCGGGAGCATGCGCAGTCGACGGGGCTCATCATGTTTTCTTATCTGAATCCGATTTTGCGGATGGGGATGGAGAAGTTTTGCAAAGTGGCGCGGGCTGCGGGAGTGGATGGGGCGCTGGTTACGGATCTGCCGGTGGAAGAGGCGGGAGAATATTTGCGGGCGATGCGGGAGTATGATCTGTCTCCGGTGTTTCTGGCGGCGCCGACGAGTCCGGATGAGCGGTTGAAGCGGATTGCGGAGGCTTCGCGAGGATTTGTGTATGCGGTGTCGCGGACGGGAGTGACGGGAGCGCGGCAGGAATTGGCGGCGGATGCGAAGAAGTTGGTGAAGCGGTTGCGGCGCGTGACCAAGTTGCCGGTCGCGTTGGGATTTGGGATTTCTACGGCGGAGCAGTTTGCGGAAGTGGGAGAGTTTGCCGATGCGGTGGTGGTGGGCAGCGCGATTGTGGAGACGATTGAGCGGAATCGCGGGCGGGAGGCGGCGGCTGTGGGGGAGTTTGTGAGGAAGCTTTCAGCTGTCAGTCCTCAGCTTTCAGCTACGGCACGGTGAGATCGATGCGGTAGTCAGAAACTCCCACTCTAACGCCGCAAAAAGCGCGACGTAGAATGGGGCACCCGAGCTGATGGGCTGACCAGAAGTCAAAATCCCCACCCTGTCGCACAAGACGCGACAAGGGTGGGGCACCCGGATTTGAGAGCTTATGGATATCGAGGATTGGCGAAAGAAAATCGATGAGCTGGACCGGAAGCTGGTGGAGCTGATCAGCGAGCGGGCGCGGGCTGCGGTGGAGATTGGGAAGCTCAAGCGCGATACCTCGTTGCCGATTTATGAGCCGGACCGGGAGCGGATTGTGTTTGCGAATGTGCAGGCGGCGAATCGGGGGCCGCTGGCGGGGCGGGATCTGGTGCGGATTTACGAGCGCATTATCGATGTGATGCGGAATGTGCAGAAGGAAGAAATTGTGCCGAAGAGCGACGCGGTCGAGGCGGAGACGGAGTTGGATTCGGAAGTGAATGATTGAAGAGAGCTTCTAGCTTAGCTAGCGATTAACTTGGACTAAAGCACTGGTGGCGGCTGCAACAGCAGATTCCTCGCTTCGCTCGGAATGACAAGATCCGTTTGTGAGGACAAGAGTTGAGACTAAGAGCTAAGAGCTAGAGAGCTAAGAGCTGCAGGAGCTGGTTTTTATGATTGTGGCGATGCAGGAAGGCGCGGATGAGGGGCTGATTCAGCAGGTGATTGAGCACCTGGTGAAGATGGGGTTTGAAGTGCACCGCTCGACCGGGGCGCGGATGACCGTGCTGGGGGCGGTGGGGTCGGGGATTGATTTTGATATCCGCATCCTGGAGCTGCTGCCGGGGGTGCAGGAAGTCCATCGCATCAGTTCGCCGTACAAGCTGGCGGGGCGGAGCTTTCGTCCGGAGGGGACGATCGTCAAGCTGCGCGAATGGGATTGAGATTGGCGGGAACGAAATTGTGGTGATGGCGGGGCCGTGTTCGGTGGAGACGCGGGAGCAGATTTTTTCTACGGCGGAGGCGGTGGCGAAGGCGGGAGCAAAAGTGCTGCGGGGCGGGGCGTTTAAGCCGCGGAGTTCTCCGTATTCGTTTCAGGGGCATGGAGAAGATGCGCTGAAGTTGCTGCGCGAGGCGGGAGAGAAATTCAAGCTGCTGGTGATCAGCGAGGTGATGGAGATTTCGCAGATTCCGATGATGCTGCCGTATGTGGACATTCTGCAGGTGGGCGCGCGCAACATGCAGAACTTTAATCTGCTGCGCGAACTGGGGAAGGTGCGCAAGCCGGTGCTGCTGAAGCGTGGGATTGCGGCGACGCTGGAAGAGTTGCTGCTGTCGGCGGAATACATCATGGCGGGCGGGAACTACGACGTGATTCTGTGCGAGCGCGGGATTCGGACGTTTGAGACTTATACGCGGAACACGATGGATATTTCGGCGATTCCGATCATTCACAAGCTGTCGCATTTGCCGATGACGGCGGATCCTTCGCACGGGACGGGACGGCGGGACAAAGTTGCGCCGATGGCGCGGGCGTCGGTGGCGGCGGGAGCGGATGCGCTGCTGATTGAAGTGCATTGCGATCCGAACAAGGCATGGTCGGATGGGGCGCAGTCGCTGTTTCCGGAGCAGTTCGCGAAATTGATGGATGAGTTGCGGATGATTGCGCCGGCGGTGGGGCGGAAGATCGGGTGAGCTAACTCAAATTAAACCACAGGGGACACAGAGGACGCAGAGGGAATTAAGCAGAAGACCAATCTGAATTTTAATTTCTAATTTCATTATTCTTCTGCGTCCTCAATGTCCTCTGTGGTTTTCATTTCTTTATGGCGATTCGGCAAATCACGATTATTGGGACGGGGCTGATTGGCGGGTCGCTGGGGCTGGCGCTGCGGAAGAAGAAATTTGCCGGGCGGATTGTTGGGTGCGATCGCGAGGGGACGCTGGAGCGGGCGCGGATGCGGGGCGCGATCGACGATGGGACCGTGAATCCGGGGGACGCGGTGCGTGGGAGCCAGGTCGTGGTGCTGGCGACTCCGGTGCTGGCGATTGTGGATCTGATCGAACGCGTCGGGCCGTCCTTCCCGCGAAGGCTTTGCTCACCGACGTGGGCAGCACGAAGACTGCGGTGGTCGAGCGCGCGGTGAAAGTGTTTGGGAAGAATGCGGGGAAGCGGTTTCTGGCCGGGCATCCGATGGCGGGGAAAGAAATGAGTGGAGTGGATTACGCGGATGCGGATTTGTTTCAGAAGGCGGTGTGGTTTCTGACTCCGCTGCCGGGGCAGAATCTGA
Source organism: uncultured Acidobacteriaceae bacterium (assembly GCA_963795875.1). Taxonomy (GTDB): domain Bacteria; phylum Acidobacteriota; class Terriglobia; order Terriglobales; family Acidobacteriaceae; genus Sulfotelmatobacter. The sequence continues at coordinate 20,139 of CAWCJM010000009.1, read as the reverse complement.
ACGAAGGATTGTTCGCGGAATTTGCGGGATGGATTGATGCGATCGGGGCGCGGATTGCGATGCTGCCGGCGGAGGAGCATGACCGGCTGTGCGCGTGGATCAGCCATGTTCCGCAGATGATTTCGACGGCGCTGGCGGCGGCGCTGGTGGAAGAGTTTGGCGATGAGGCTCCGCTGCTTCCGGCGGGTGGGCGCGCGTTGCAGGAGATGACGCGGATTTCGGCGAGTCCGTATTCGATGTGGCGGGATATTGCGATCAGCAACAAGGTGAATCTGGAGAAGGCGCTGTGGAAGGTGGAGCAGCGGCTGGCGCATATCCGGGAGAATCTTGCGACGCGGCAACTGGCGGAGGAGTTTGAGCAGGCGCACCAGTTGCGGAAGAGCGCGGTGAAGAAGCACTAAGGCCACAGGCTGCGATTGTTGAGCGCGTCTGATTTACTGAATCGCCCTCGCGGAAAGGGTTTCGGTAAGCGTCTTTCCGAGTTCGTAACGGTCACAGATCCGGTTAGCCGCCTGCCAGACGGAGTCGAATTCGCTCCAGTCGGGAGCCAGAATGCGCAGCGCAAAAGTGCGGATCAGTTGTTCCATCCTGCGATCGAATTCGGCGATTGGGGACATTGTTTGTGAGCGAAGTGTCCGGGCTTGCAACCGGGCTGCCGCATTGCACGGGAGAAGGTTCGCTCCCGTGTGCTCTGCGTGTGCGCGTTTCACGCGCCTCTGTAGGTACCAGAGCAAACATCGCTTCGAAGTTCGTTCTACTGTCTTGGGAGATTTGACGTTGTCTCCATGGTTTGGGATGTGCCGGTCCTGTCATCAAATTGTCAAAGTATCGTCTCGCAAATGTCCTGGTGTATCTGGACAGGCAGTGCTTCAGCAGGGTGAGTTCATTTAGAATTTGGACGCTATGAATAAAGTTGTGGCCAATGCGGATGAGGCCATCCGCGACGTGTTTGACGGCGCGACCATCATGATTGGCGGGTTTCGGCTTGTGCGGGATGCCGGAGAATCTGATTCGGGCGCTGGTGCGCAAGGGGACGAAGAATCTGCGGACCATCAGCAACAACGTTGGCGTCGACGGCGTGGGGAACGGGTTGCTGCTGGCGGCGGGGCAGATTGTGCATCACATTGGGATCTTATGTCGGCGAGAACAAGTTGCTGGAAGAGATGGTGCTGAAGGGGACGATCCGGCTCGATCTGGTGCCGCAGGGAACGTTTTCGGAGCGGATTCGCGCGGGGGGTGCGGGGATTCCGGCGTTTTATACGCCGACGGGTGTGGGGACGATGGTTGCCGAGGGCAAGGAGACGCGCGAGTTTGATGGGCGCACTTATGTGATGGAGCGCGGGCTGACGGCGGACTTTGCGTTTGTGAAGGCATGGAAGGGCGACCGCGAGGGGAATCTGATTTATCGGAAGACGGCGCGGAATTTTAATCCCATGATGGCGACGGCGGCGAAGATCACGATTGCTGAGGTGGAGCATCTGGTGGAGGTGGGGGAGTTGGATGGGGATGCGATTCATACGCCTTCGATTTATGTGAAGACGGATTTTTCAGGGGGAGTTGTACGAGCGGCGGATTGAGCGGAGGACGGTGCGGAAGGGCTAGTACCCAGTACTCGGTACTCAGTACTCAGTTGGGGGCGCCGCCGTGACGGAGTAGGGATCCTTCGACTGCGTGGCGGCTGCGCTTCGCTTGCCGCCACTTCGCTTGATTGCATAACGACGTTGGCCCGTCGCAGCGAGTAGATTGGGTTGCGATGAACAAGACCAAGGCTCAGCGAGGAGCCAACGTCATGCTGATTATAGGCTGTGATTTTCATCCTGTGTTTCAGCAGGTCGCGATCTTTGACAATCAAACTGGCGAGTACCAAGAACCACGTCTGCAGCAACGCGAAGAAGCGGAACAGTTTTATCGCTCGCTGGCGGTTCAGGAGGTGCGGGTAGGGATGGAAGCCTGCGGGCACTATCCGTGGTTCGAGCCGCTGCTGGCAGAGTTGGGGTTTGTTCTGTGGCTGGAGATGCGGCCGCGATCCGGGCCACGGTGGTGCGTAAGCAAAAGACGGACCGGCGAGACGCGGAACAGGTACTCACCTTATTGCGGGAGGATCGGTTTCCGCGGATCTGGGTGCCTAGTCTGGAGGAGCGGGACGTACGGCAGCTGCTGGTGCATCGCCACAAGCAAGTGCAGGCTCGTACCCTAGTGAAGAATCAGCTGCAGGCCATGGCGTTGAGCCAGGGAGTGCAGAAGAAACGGAAACTGTGTACCGCAGCTGGACTGCCTCAGTTGGAGAAGTTATAGTTGTTGCCCTATGCGGCCGAGCGGCGCAAGCAACTGCTGCAAACCCTGGCTGGATTGGAAGTGGAGATCGAGCAACTGAACCGGCGGGTGGAAGAAGAAGCTCGAAAACGGCCGGCGGCGGTGTAGTTGCAGACCCATCCGGGAGTGTTGCCGGTAACGGCGTTGGCCATGGTGTTGACGCTGGGTCCAGTGGAGCGCTTCGCTTCGCGCAATCAGGTGGGGAGCTACTTCGGATTGATTCCGAGTGAGTACTCCAGCGGCGGCCAGCAGAAGTTGGGTCATATCAGCAAACAGCGCAGTTCGTTTCTGCGCTTTTTGCTGGTGGAAGCGGGACAGACGGCGGCGCGCTTCGATGCCGTGTTGCTCCGCTTCTATCGTCGTCTGCGGTGCGCAAACATCCTCGCTCTGGCCAAAGTGGCGGTGGCGCGCAAGCTGGCGGTGAGGTTGTACCTCATGTTGCGCGAGGACTAGACCAACGACCAACTACCCAGAGCGGTCTTGCAGTCTAGCCCTAGTCATCCTGTGTTCAGACGACAGAACCGAGCGCTTGAGTAAGCAGCCTGCCTCCCCTAAGAGCGCGTAGTTCTAAGCACTAATCATGCGAGCACGTACCTAAGAGATCTATGTTCTGACCCTGCGTCCCCCTCTAGATTAAAAGAACACTTCCTTGGTCTGTACATCAAAACCTTTTCCGCGAGAGCAAAATCGCTGCCTGGCACGCCTCCGGAGAAGTGTTGACTAAAAAGCCTTGACACCCACGGCGTCGTTAGAGACAGGATGACAAAGCGTTAGGGCAATTTTATGACGATCAAGCCTGGGAAAGATGTCGATAAGCGCGAGCGGATTGTGAAGCGGATTGCGCGCGAGTTGCGCGATGGGTTTTATGTGAACCTGGGCATTGGCATGCCTACGCTGATCGCGAATCATGTGCCGGCGGGGATGGAAGTCACGCTGCAGTCGGAGAATGGGATGCTGGGGATTGGGCCGTATCCGGTGGAGGGGACGGAGGATCCGGACCTGATCAATGCCGGGAAAGAAACCGTCAGCGAGATGCCGGGGACTTCTTATTTTTCGAGTGCGGATTCGTTTGCCATGATTCGCGGCGGGCATATTGATTTGAGCGTGCTGGGGGCGATGGAAGTGGATGAGACGGGGAGCCTGGCGAACTGGATGATCCCGGGGAAAATGGTGAAGGGGATGGGCGGGGCGATGGACCTGGTCGCGAGCGCGCGGCGCGTGGTGGTGGCGATGGAGCATACGACGCGCGAAGGGGCTGCCGAAGATTTTGAAGAAGTGCACGCTGCCGCTGACGGGAGTGAATGTCGTCGATACGATTGCGACGGAGATGGCGTATATTCGCGTGACGAAGGATGGGTTGGTGCTGGAGGAAGTTGCGCCGGGGTTGACGGCGGAGGATGTGCAGCGGGCGACTGAGGCGCGGCTGATTGTGAGTCCGGGGCTGAAGGTGATGGAGAGTCTAGGCTGCGGCTGGCAGGGCAAGATCGTCAACCACTTCACGACGGACACGAAAGTCCGAGCCACTTCCCGTTTGTGTCTCCACGGCGCGACTCGAAGTCGTCGCACTTCCACGAAATCTGAGCCTCACCCTAGCCGCAAAGGAGCGGCTAGGATTGGCGCTCTCCCGAATTTTACGCGGCGGCGATGCGGCGGATCAGGTCTTCTTGTTCTTGCTTGCTTTCGGCGCCGATGGTGAAGGCGTCGAGCACGCCCAGCGAGAGCGCGTACTTGATGGCTTCGTCCTGACGGTTGCGCAGCGTGCCTTGGCCTAGAATCTTCATTCCTACCACCGCTTTTCCGGCGGTCTTCATTTCTTTCAGACACTCCACGACGGTTGCGGGATCGGCGTCCATGAATGCGCCGACGGGATTGATGCGGGCGAGATCGATTTCGACCCAGGGGGATTTCGCGGCGGCGCGCAGGGCTTCGATGGTGTGGCAGGAGCAGCCGTGGGTGCGGATGATTCCTTTCTGTTTGGCTTCGGAGAGCACGTCCATGGCGCCGCGGTAGCGGTCGGTCCAGTCGGCTTCGGTGACGCAGTGCATCAGGCAGATGTCGAGATAGTCGGTGCCGAGTTCGCGGCGGAAGCGGTCGAGATCGGCGCGGGTGCTGGCGGGATCGCGCGCCCAGAACGTTTTGGTGAGGACGGTGACTTTGTCGCGCGGCACGTGCTTGAGGCTTCGGCGACGTGGGGATGGCTTCCGTAGGAGTCGGCGGCGTCGAAGAAGCGCAGGCCGTGATCGTATCCGTTGAGCAGGAGATCGGAGAGGCCTTTGACGCCGAGGGCGGTTTGATTGCGAGTGATGTCCGGAGCCGACGGTGCCGGTGCCCATGGCGAGGCGACTGGTCTTGATGCCGGTGCTGCCGAGAGTGACCGTGTCGGAGGCGGAGAATTTTGCGGGGAGCGTTTGTTCGGCGATGGCTTGGAAGATGGATTTCGATGAGAGCCAAGCCGCACCGGCGGCTGGTAGCGGAGCGAATGAGGAATTCGCGGCGACGCATGAGGTCCTCCTATGAATTTCGACCACAGAGGACACTGAGGGCGAAGAGGAAGTCTGGACCTCAGCGGGTTCTCGGTGATGGCATTGTTATGAGGCTACACCAGTTGAGGCGCGGCAGGAAGTTCTATGGGCGGTTAACGGACTGCGTCAAGGGCTAGTTCCGAAGCGAACCTCGTAGAGGTAGAGATCCTTCGATTGCGGTTGGTCAGGTTGACAAAACTTGAGATGACAGATTGTTCAGACGCGGAATGGCGCGGCCAGCAGGCGGAAGGGGAGCGTGATGGCCAGAAGATCGACCTCCAGGACGCCGTGGACCGCGACGCCGACGATGCGGAACGGGAGCAGGAGCAGCCAGACCAACGGATAGGCGATCAGGGCCAGCAGCGCGAGAGGCCAGCAGAGTACAAAGAGAAGGCACCAGAGCAGGAATGTGAACATGGCGGAGACCTCCTTCTAAGTTATTGTACGTGTGGGGTGGGGAGAATGTTCCGTGTTTTCGAGATCCGCGCGGCGCAGGATCTCCTGTATGAAGTCGGTTTTGGCGTGGGTGTAGGTCTCGCGATCGATGGAGAATTTCCCGGCGAGGCTGCGTTTCAGTCGGGCGTAGTCTTCGGCATCTGCGGGGTGCGTACGCAGATAGTTGCGAAAGGCGATGTGACGGAAAAACTCTGTATCGGGTGTTGAGCAAACGTAGAGATGATGTGGGATGTCGTGTCCCGGAGCCTTGAAGGCGTCTCGGCCGGGAACGCCGAGGGTTCCCTCATGCTCATAGCCGACGGCCTTCAATTTGGCGATGACCCGTGGAAGGTCTTTGGGCGATTTCAGGAGAACGTCGATGTCGATGACGGGCTTGGCGGCGAGTCCGGGAACTGCGGTGCTGCCGACGTGTTCGATCGCGCTCGCGAAAGTGCCCAGGACTGGGGCGATTCGCGAGCGAATTGCGTCAAATTGCTGGGGCCACTGCGGGTCATATTCTTCGATCATGATGGGGGTAGTCATTCGAATTGTTTGCGGAAGGTGGCGAGTTGCTGCTGGACTTCGGAGAGTTCTTGGCGCAGGCGGGATACTTCTTCTTCCAGTGCTGCGCATGACGGTCGGCGGTGAGTTTGCGCCGGCAGTCGCGGGCGAGGGCGCCCGCGCCACATTCGACTGCTCTTCTGCGGCGACATGCTGGTGGTTCGCCGGAGAAGAGGTGCGTGTAGCGGGATTCTTTGGTGCCGGGCTGGCGCGGGAGAATTGCGGGCCAGCGGCGGTTCGCGCTGGGCCAGGCGATCGAGGGTGGAGACCACGTCTTCGAGCGCTTCGAAGTGGTACATGCGGTCGGTGCGGCTGCGGAGTTCGCCGGGAGTTTGCGGTCCGCGGAGGAGGAGCACGCAGACGATGGCGATTTCGCGGCGATCGAAGTTGAAGACTTCCTGCAGGCGGTGTTCGAACTTTGTGACGCGGCTGTCGGCGCCGCTGGCGGGGCCGGCGAGGCGTTTTTCCTGCAGCGTGGCGAGGGCGTCGCGGACGGTGGATTCGTCGAGGGTCATCACCGGGTCGCGATTGTTTTTCTGATTGCAGGCGTTGACCAGGGCGTTGAGCGAGAGCGGGTAGTAGTCGGGCGTGGTGATGTCTTTTTCGATCAGGGAGCCGAGGACGCGGGTTTCGATTTCGGTGAGGAGCATGGGGGATGTCCATTGGAATTGTAATTCTGAATTCTAGGAGTAACTTGGTCGAAGAAATTATCGGAAGAGGAAGCATTAACCACAGAGGACACGGAGGACACTGAGGAACCGAAATCAAAATCCCCACCCTCGTCGCAAAATACGCGAGAAGGGTGGGGCACCCTCGAGATTCTTTTTAGAACAGCGCGGTGGGGCGGCGCTTCCAGGGCTTGCCTTTTTCTTTGGCGATTTTTTCCATGTCGTCCACGTAGGCTCCGGCTTGGGTCAGGACGTGGTGCAGGTCGTTGCCGATGCTGATGAAGGTGAATCCTTTTTCGAGGAATTCGCCGACGCGCGACGGTGCCGAACAGGAACAGGCCGAGGATGACGTTGTTCTTGCGGGCGTGCTCGATCAGCTTTTTGGTGGCGGCGTCGAGTTCGGGCGAAGTGTACATGTGGGGGAATTCGTATTTGTTGTAGAGGCCCATCGACATGCAGAGATCGTTCTGGCCGAGGAAGAGAATGTCGACGCCGGGGACGGCGGCGATCTCGGCGATGTTCTCGATGCAGGAGGCGGTTTCGACCTGCAGGGCGACGATGCCTTCGTTGTTCCAGTTGCCGGCGTAGCCGAGGAGTCCGGCTTTGTTCATGCTGCGCTGCGGGAAAGTAGACCGAGCGCGTGCCGACGGTGGGATATTTCGTGCAACTGACGGCCTCGCGCGCTTCTTCGGCGGTGTTGATGTAGGGGACGAGGACGCCGTCGGCGCCCATGTCGAGCGCTTGCTGGATGCCGGGGCGGTCGTCGTATCCGCCGACGCGGACGAGCGATTTGGCGCCGCCGTTGGCGATGCCGCTGAGCATGGCGGAAAGTTTTTCGTAGCCCATGGGGCCGTGCTGGGTGTCGACCAGCAGCCAGTCGTATCCGCTGTGCGCGAGTTGCTCGGCGACGGTGGGGCTGTGGGCGTTGAGGAACAGGCCCATCTTGGGCTGTCCGGCGCGGAGTTGCTTTTTGAATTCGGATCCGCTGAGTGCGGGGTCGGGCATGGGAATCCTCCTTGAAGTCGAATTGATGAGTGTACCGTATGGGGCGGTGGGACGGCGAATGCGGGGTGAATTTTTCGGGAGCGTGACCGCGGGGACAGATCGAACAGCAGATTCCTCGGTTGCCGTCGCATTCGCTCCGGCGGCGCTCGGAATGACAAGAATACTGTTATAACGGGGCCTATAGTGTGTCTGACTAGGGAGATCAGCGATGCGAATGCTTTTGAACTGGGTGCTGAGTGCGGTGGCGGTGTGGATTGTGGCGCAGTTGGGCTCGGGATTTCAGTGCGCGGCGCGGCGGCGGCGCTGATTGCGGCGCTGGTGATTGGGTTCATCAATGCGACGCTCGGGCTGCGTGCTGAAGATTATTACGTTTCCTCTGACGCTGGTGACGCTGGGGTTGTTCTGGTTGGTGATCAATGCGCTGATGCTGGAACTGGCGTCGGCGTTCTGGTCGCCGGGATTTCAGGTGCGTGGATTTCTTGCGGCGTTCATTGGGCGCGATTGTGCTGAGCCTGGTGAACATGGTGCTGAAGGCGATCGTGATGCCGTCGAAGGATCAGCGGTAGATCGGCTCGGCGCGACGATTCAACCACAGAGGACACTGAAGTCCGCTAGAGCGAATCCTGCTTCGTGCTGGCCAGCGCTTACGTCATTTCTGCGGGGTCTGATTTCTTTGCGGCTTGATTGCCTGCCAGTCTTCTTCTGTTAGAACCCTTCCTAGATTGCTGAATTCTCCGGCGCCTTGCAGGAATTCGCCGCCGTCCATGCGGATGACTTCGCCGTTGATGTAGGCGGAGCCGTCGCTCACCAGAAACGCGGCGAGGTTGGCGAGTTCTTCGACCGTGCCGAAGCGATGCTGCGGATTGCGGTCGAGCGCGAGCGTTTCGAGTCCGGGACGCGGCAGCACGCGGGAGAATGCGCCTTGCGTGGGGATGGGGCCGGGAGCGATGGCGTTCATGCGGATGCCGCGGTTGCCCCATTCGACGGCGAGGCTGCGGGTGAGGGCTTCGACTCCGGCTTTCGAGACGGCGGAGGGAACGACGTAGGCCGAGCCCACCGGCGCGTAGGTGGCGGAGATGCTGAGGACGGTGCCGGGATGCTGAGCGGCTTGAGCCAGCGGCGTCCGCAGGCCATGGTGCAGTTGAGTGTGCCCATCAGCACGATGCCGATGACGGAGTTCCATGCGCCGGGAGAAAGTTCTTCGGTGCGGGCGATGAAATTTCCGGCGGCGTTGTTGACGAGGATGTCGAGCGGAGCTTCGCTCCAGATGGAATCGATCATGGCTTCGACGGCGTCGAGGTTGCGGACGTCGCAGGGGATGGCGTGGATTGTGCCCTTTGGGGAGAGTTCGGCGGCGGTTTGTTCCAGGACTTCTTCGCGGCGGCCGCAGATGTGGACGGTGGCGCCGAGTTCGAGGAAGCGGTGGGCCATGCCTTTGCCGAGGCCGGTGCCGCCGCCGGTGATGAGGATGCGTTTGTTCTGCAGAAGGTCGGTGCGGAACATTTGGTTCTTGCCTCTCGGGGCTAAAGCCCAATCATCTTCGGATCGTTACGCTGCGCTGAAGCGCCGCTCTTCACACGGGCCTTACCCGGTTGCGGAATGACAAGAGTACTACGTCGAAGCGTCTTCCGCTGACAGCGATCCACGATGCATGTTCACGAACTGCACGCGACGCGGAAGCCGTAGTCGGCGTATTGGAATTCCGGCGGGATGCTGGAGCGGGCGGAGCAGCGGGCGACTTTGATGTGGTGGCGCCAGGATCCGCCGCGGGAGGATTTGCGCTGCGGCTTCATCGAGCTTTGTTCGGGGCCGCGCGGATTGCGCTCGGGCGAGACGGCGTAGTAGTTGGGATCGTACCAGTCGCTGCACCATTCGTGGACGTTGTCGCCGATGTCGTAAAGGCCGAAGGCGTTGGGAGCGTAGCGGGCGACGGGCTCGGGGCCGGTTTGCCAGCGCGTGGCGTAGTCGGGGAGAGATTGCGGCGGGTCGTCGCCCCAGGGAAATTCTTTTTGTTCGAGGCCGCCGCGGGCGGCGCGCTCCCATTCGGCTTCGGTGGGCAGACGGTAGGCGCGGCCGGTTTGCGAACTCAGCCATTCGCAGTAGCGGGCGGCTTCGTGCCAGGAGACGCCGGCGACGGGTTGCTGGGGATGGTTGAAGTTTGGATCCTGCCAGAACGGGGGAGGTGGGGCTGCCGGTCGCGCGTGAGAAAGCGCGCGTATTCGGCGTTGGTGACTTGGGTGGCGGCGAGCTGGAAGGCGTCGACCCAGACGCGATGGATGGGACGTTCGCAGTCCTGGCCGGAGTTGGAGCCCATCAGGAACCAGGCGGCGGGAATCGGGATCAGCGCTGGTTCGAGCGCGCTGGGCCGGAGTTTCGGATTGGGCTGGAGTGAGCGGTCATGGCGGTTGCCGCGTGTTCTCTACAGGGGTAAAGTTTACCAGCGCGGATTTGGAGGACTGCGATGGCGGAGAAGAAGCTGCGGTTTCAGGCGAAGATTGAGGGGAAAGAGGCGGGCGTGGTGGCGGCGATCACTGCCGCCGGTGGATGTGATCGAGTGGTTCGGAACGCGGGCGCGTGTGCCGATTCGCGGGACGATCAACGGTTTCCGTTTCGCTCGTCGCTGATGCCCTGGGCAGCGCCCACATGATGCCGGTGAACAAGACTCTGTGCCAGGGCGCGGGCGTGCAGCCGGGAGATATCGTCGATGTCGTGATGGAGCGGGATGAGGAAGAGCGCACGGTGGAGGCTCCGCCGGAACTGAAGAAAGAGTTGGCGAAGAGCAAGAAAGCGCGGGAGCGGTGGGATGGGCTGGCGTTCACGCATAAGAAAGAGATGGCGAATTCGATTTCCGGAGCGAAGCAGGAAGAGACGAAGAAGCGGCGGCTGGCGAAGGTGATGCAGGTTCTGAAGACGGGGGCGAAGTGGACGGGGTAAGGGAACTCCAACTAATTTGCAGTGATCGAGGAAGTCAAAATCCCCACCCTCGTCGCAAAAGTGCGCGAGATAGGATGGGGCACCCTCGGAGTTAGGCATGCGAGGCGAAGCTGCTTCACGACTTCGGCGATGTTGTTTTCCTGGAAGAGGCGGATGGCGGCGATGCCGGCGGCTCCGGCGTCGAGGCAGGACGTGGGCGTTCGCTAGAGTGATTCCGCCCAGGGCCAGGACTGGGATGTTTGCTTGTGCAGGCTTGGCGAAGAGCAGTTCGAGGCCTGCGGGGCTGGCGCGTCTTTTTTTTCGAAGACTGGGGCGAAGACGGCGAAGGTTGCGGCGCTGCGCTGCGGCTTGGGCTACTTCTGCTGGGGAGTGACAGGAGACTGCGATCACGGGATTTCGTGGTGAGTTTGCGCGGGCGGAGTCGCCCGCGCCACATTCGTGCTTTACTGCCACACTGTTCTTACTTCTTGCGGAGAGACGTCGTCGGAGCGGAGGTGGACGCCGTCGGCTCCGACTGCCAGCGCGACGTCAGTGCGGGAGTTGATCAGAAGAGCAGTTGTCAGTTCCCGGTGGTCAGTGCAGTTCTTGAGCTTCGCGATGATTGCGACTCGCTTCTCGTGCCAGCGATTCCAGTTCGCGAGTGGAGAGATCTTTTTCGCGGAGCTGGATGTAGTCGACGCCGGCGCGGGCGGCTTCGGAGATTTTTTCGAGGAGGCGGCGACGGCGCGTGGGTTCGTCTCCGGCGAATGCGGTGCGGTCGGTGATGTAGTAGAGAAGGCAGCGGTGATCGGGCATCGGCGTTCTCAAAGCCATAATTCCACGATCGGGCGCGCTCAGGTGCATCGAATGGCAAATCTCACGGCCTCGTCTTCGCGATTTCCGGCAGGACTTCGCCTTCTTCTTGGGCGGCGCCGCCGAGGTGGTATTTCGTGAGGCCGTCGCGCAGGAATTCGAAGGCGTCTTCGGGGGTGTCGACGATTTTGAACTGGTTGAGTCCTCGGGAGAGATCGGTGCCGGCGTCGACGAAGGCCTGGAAGTTGAGGATGCGGTTCCAGTATTCGCTGCCGTAGATGACGACCAGAATTTTCTTGGCCAGCTTGTCGGTTTGCGCGAGGGTGAGGATTTCGAAAAGTTCGTCCATGGTGCCGAAGCCGCCGGGGAAAATGACGAGTCCCTTGGCCAGATAGGCGAACCAGAATTTGCGCATGAAGAAATAGTGGAACTGAAAGTTCAGCGCGGGAGTGATGTACTGGTTGGGACTCTGTTCGAAGGGCAGCTGGATGTTGAAGCCGATGGTCTTGCCGCCGGCTTCGTGGGCGCCGAGGTTGGCGGCTTCCATGATGCCGGGACCTCCGCCGGTGGTGACGACGAAACGGTGGCGGCGGGCGGGAATCTGGATCGACCACTTGGTCAGCATGTGCGCGAGGCGGCGCGCGTCTTCGTAGTAGCGGGCCATGTCGACGGCGGCCTGGGCGCGCTTCAGATCTTTTTCGAGCTGCTTCGGCGGGCGTGCCGGCGTGATTCTTCTTGATCGTAGCGAGAGTCGCCGCGGCGTCCTTCTCGTCCGTGAAAGCGGGCGGAGCCGAAGAAGACGACCGTGTCCTGAATCTGCTCGCGGCGGAAGCGCGCCAGGGGTTCCTGATATTCGGCCAGGATGCGGAGGATGCGGCCATCCGGGCTGTTGAGGAAAGGTTCGTTCTGGTAGGCGACCGGCGCGGATTTGAGATGGTCAGTCATAGATTGGGTCTCGCGTTCAAAATTCATGGTCCGAATCGCAGGTTATCAGGATACCAGCAGTGTGCGCAGGGGCTGAAGCCGGATGAGTTTCCGATGCGATGTACGGCGCGGGCTGAATGCCGCCGCGCCTTATCCTATGCCGTGATTCGAGCGTCTATTGCTGCTCGTGGTAGTGGAGCGCCTCCCAGAAACCGATCCAGATATCGAGCAGGCCGAGGCCGCTGCAGATGCCGCGGAAAAAGCCGTTGGAGACCACAGAGCGCAGAGCGGGGAAGGAGAGCAGCAGGTAGTTGTCGGTCCACTCCGGCGTCCAGGGCAGAATGATGAGCAGCACTCCGGCAACGGCGCTGATCAGAACGAAAAGAAAGACAGAAATGCGGTGCATCCAGACTTGCACGGGGCCGTGGGGCTGGCTGAGTCTCGGCTTCGAGCAGGCGGATCAAGAAGCGCGGTGCTGGATCTCGGCCTGGCGGCGGAGCGGATTTGGGGCGTTGCCGGGAGCGCTGGAAACGGGAGTGGGATCGCTCATGCGGCGCAGCTCCGGCGCCGCGAAGAACTGACGTCAGTTCGACCAGGGCCTGGCGGCTGAGAGCAGCTGCGACAATGCGACGACCCCGAGGTAAGAAATTTGGGGAGAAAAGCCATCGGGCTATTCTACGACTTCAGGGCCTTAATGCGCTCGGCCACGTCGCGATAGTCGATGTTGTTGCCGTAGACATCCATGAAATGCTTGAGAGCGGAGGGCTTTGTCGCCGGCGGTCTCGTAGGCGGCAGCCAGTTCGTAGTGCAGCGCGACGCGGGTTTCGCCGTCGATGGTCGGGAACGTTGAGAGCCTTGTCATACCAGCGGACGGCGGCTTCGGGCACGCCTTTTTCGAGGAAGCACTGCGCCAGCCAGGTGTAGGTCTGCATGATCTGCGGGAACGGATGGCCGTGATCGAACGACTGGCAGGCCTTTTGCAGCTCTCCGATGGCCTCGTCGAGCAGGCCCATTTCGCGGAAGGCGATGCCGAGGTTGTAATGCGTTTCGGGATCTTCGTCGGCGGAGGCGACGTCGGCTTCGAGATCCTGCTTGAGTTCGCCAAACATTTCGGCAAGATCGACACCGGCGTCCTCGCCAAACGGAGAAGCCTTTGCGCTGGCGCGGAACTGGAGCAGCTGCGCGGGAGCAACCGGGATTGCGGAGGCTGTGGCGCGGAGCTTCGACGGGCGCGTGCCAGGCGACTGAAGCCATGGCGTCGGAGCGGCGCTGCCGTTGCAGCCTGCGGCGCGACGGCGCAATGTGGTTGGTCGCCGAGGCCGATGCGGCAGCGCTGGCGGCCATGGGCGGAACAGCTCTTGGGCGACGACCGGCGGAGCAATCGGCGCAGGCTGCGTGGCCACAGCCGCGGACGCCTGCGGCGTCAGCGACCGGCGCGGCTTTCAGGAAGTCTTCGCCGAGCGAAGCTTCGATATCGGCAACAAACTCGCCGAGAACTGGGGCAGCTGCTGGCGTGGCGGCGACAGCGGGCTCGGCTTGCGCGGCCGGGGCTGGCCAGCGGGTTTGGCGGGCATCGGCGCAGGGACCGCAGGCGCGGCGGGTTGGCCACGGTGCCGGGCAGGAAGCGTTCGCCCAACGAAGTTTCGAGATCGGAAACAAATTCGTTCAGAACGCCGGGGTGAGCGGGTTCGGGTTACGGGCGGAGGCACGGGTGCCGGCTTCGGCGCGGGCTTCGCGGCTGCGACTGTGAACCGCAGGCTTCGGCTTGGCGTGCACCGGCGCTTCAGCGACCACCGGAATCTCTTCGACGCAGGAAGCTCGGGCTCGACGACCTTCGGGCTCAGCCGCTTCGGGCTCGACCACGCCGCTTGCAACTTCAACTTCTGGTTCAACGACTACCGGCTTAGGGATTGCCGATTTGCGATGGCAGCCGGAGTCTCGACGACCGGGGCTTCATCGACGCTCGACTTCGACGCGTCGGAATATCGTCGGCGGTGAGTTCTTCAATCACAGGCTCGGCTGCGGCCGCAGTCTCTTCTTCGGCGGCGTGCTGCGTGGCGGCTTCGACTTCGGCGCGGAGCTCAGCAATCTTGGCGTCGATCGCCGGTCAGAGTCTGGAGCTTGGCCAGGGCCGCCATGGCCTGCTCGGGCATGCTGTGCGCCAGATAGAAGCGAATTTCTTCGATGGTCTCGTCGGCTTTGCTGGATGTCTTCGGTGATCGCAACTGGCGGTGGCGACTTCGGCTTCGGCGCTTCGGCTTCGCCGCTTCCGCGGCGGGAGCGTCGGTCTCAACCGTGATGGAGTCGTCCCACTCCGAAGAGAGATCGATTTCGGCCGGTCGCGGCTGGCTCGTCGGATGCCGCCGCGGATTCGTCGACGACCGCAAACTCGGGCTGCGGCCGACTCGGAGCGGCCAGTGGGCCAGGGCGAAGCGGCTGCGGCCTCGGGAGCGGCTTCGGTCGGCTGCAGCTTCTTCGCCGGCTGCCTCTTCCGCCGGAACTTCGTCGACAGAAAATTCCGGTACGTCGCTCTCCGGCTGTCTGACAACTTGAGGCGTTGTGCCGCTGCGGAGCATCCAGGAAAATATGCGCCTCTTCCGCTGACAGCGCCAGGCGTCGGGAGCCGAGGACCGCTCCTCGTAACGCTCGGCGAGCTCTCCGTAGCGCGTGGCTTCGTCGGGATGGTCGGCTTCGGAGTAGACGCTCTGCAAAGTGCGGCAGCAGATGGCAGCTTCGGCGAAACGGCCCGGCGCGGGTGTGCAGGGCGGCGAGGCGCTGATTGAGGCGCAGATCGTTGGGCGCCAGCGGCAAGGCTCCGACCAGAGGTCCGAGCGCCTTGGCGGGCATGTTGTAAGAAATGAAAAGTTCGGCGTCGGTCAGGGCGGAGCGGACCGCGAGCGCAATCTCGTCGGTATAATGCTGGTGAACCGAAGGCGCCGTCGCTTCCAGATCGTCGATGAGGACGACGGCTTCTTCCGGCGTGATCAGCTTGCTGCCGGAGGTGCCGCCGAGCTGGCCGACCACCTGCTGGTAATTCTGCATGTGCAGGGGGTTCTGCGGCTCGACGGTAGCGAGCTTCTGGTAAAGATCGCGGGCGCGGGGCAGGTCGCCGGACTGCACGCTGGCGTGGGCCAGCAGTTCGATGACTTCGCTGACGTGCGTGTTCTCTCCGGCTTTGTGGAACAAGTCGAGCAATTTCTGCAGCGAGTCGGGATTATCCCGCACGTGCCCGATGATGGTGTGCAGGCTGTCGAGAACTTTGTCGGAGTTTTCCGCCAGCAGGCGCTCGGCGTGCTGGTCGAAGACCTGCAGGGCGGTTTCGTACTGCCCGGCCTGCATGAGGGCGTCGGCGAAGCTGGCGATGGCCGGCAGATCGTTGTGCACGGTCAGCAGTTTGTTGGCGACGGCTCCGGCGTCGGAAAGTTGTCCAGTCTGCAGATACGCCTTGAGCAGATCGCGCAGACCATCGGGATTGGAATCGATGTCGGAGACTTTTTGCAGCGTGGCAACGGCTCCGGCGGCGTCGCCGGACTCGATCATGTTCTTGCCCTGCATCAGCAAGGCATAAGTGTTGCCCGGATCGAGGGTCAGCATGCGCTGCAGAACTTCTTCGGCGCCGCTGAGCGAGCCTTTGGAGCGCAGGCTTTCGGCGGCGGCGGAGAAAATCTGCCAGGCTTCCGTTCTTCTTGCCCAGGCGAATATAGACTTCCGCCAGGCGAACCCGCATGGTGCTGTTTTCCGGATCCATCTCCAGAATCTTCTGGAAGATGCGGACGGCGTTGCTCGAGTTCGCCGGCTTTCAGGAATTCTTCCGCGACCTGCAGATACTGAGCGCGGGCGTCGTTGAACAGGCCCTGCTGGCTGTAGAGTTCCGCGAGTTTCAGCAGGCTCTCAAGCGAGGGCTGGAGCTTGCAGATCTTCTTGTACATCGCGATGGCCTTGACCGTGAAACCCTGGCTGGCATAGGCATCGCCGACGGTCTTGAAACATCCGGTGGCTTTATCGGTTTCGCCGAGGCGGGAGTAGAGGTCGCCGACGGTGTTGGTGACGGTCAGATCCTTGGCGTCGTTCTTGAGGACCTTTTCGTACTCGGCAATGGCATTCTGCAGCTTGCCCTGCTGGACATACTTCTCCGCACTGGCCAGAACCTTTTGTTTGTTGAACCCGAACAATGCCATAAGAGTGCGAACTCCAGACCTGGTCGTTCAACGACAACGTCTTGATGCAGAACCCGTCTGAACGTTCGGGGAAACTGCTCCCGGGTACTGCTCCTGAGGGTCATCTCACATATCGGCAGATGGACCGACCGGACAAGGCCAATTGTACGTCCGGACGTCATGAACCGCATGGTTACCAAGGGTTACCAAAAGGGAGTGTACGAACGGGTTACGAAGGGAATCAGGGCGAAGTGACTTCTACGATTCCGGTCAGCAATCAAAGATTGGGGCGCCTCTAAGGCTGCGAGAGCATCGTTCGGATGTTAGCTTCCACATTGTCTTTATCCACCTCGCCAGCGTAAGCGGCGGCGATTCGTCCCTGACGATCGATGAGAAACGTGTCGGGCATATTCTCGATGCCATAGGTTTTTGCCGTTGCATCGTTACCCAGCACGACTTGGTACGGAACCCTGGCCGTCTTGAGGAATGGCGTGACGACCTTCCAACCGTCCGAATCCAGCGAAACGCCGACCACGGCTAGACCCTGCCCAGAGTACCTACGATGGAAGTCGGAGAACCACGGAATTTCTTCCTGGCATCCATGGCACCAGGTGGCCCAGAAATCGAGCAGAACCACTTTGCCACGGTAATCGTTCAGGCTCACCTTCTTGCCGGAGCTGTCTTTGAGTAGAAACTCAGGAGCGGCCTTGCGCTCGGGTGCGGGCTGCACCGCGACGCGGACATTAGTCTGAGCAGCCCCTATCCCGATGCCGGCCATCGCGATGAACAGCATCGCCGCTGGGACATAGATTCGTGTGAGGGTGACGTGCATACGTTTCTCCTTGATGACCGTGACTAAACCGGGAGGGGCCGCGTGTGCCGATAGCGCCCAATCATATTCGAAGCTAAATACAGAACCGGCCAGACCACCACAAGCTGCAACAGCCGCAGTACCCGACTCATGCCAGGACCTGGATGGAAGTAAGCGCTCGCGATGTCTCTGTTCACGAAAAGCCAAAGTTGCCTTTCCTGAAGCAACATCGCAGCCAGAGTCGCGAGTGCGGCGAACCATATCACCACGCGAAACGATAATCGGAGGCTCCTGACTCCAGTCCCCCGACGCATTCCCCATAGCGCGGGGAGTGCGACCAAGCAGCCCTGCACGATCAGCGGAAACATCGCCCGGTAAAACGTCAGGTCAAAAACCGCGGCGTTATAGTCCGGCAGAGCGGGAACCCCGAGAGTGTGGTGCAGGTACTCCTGACAGTACGCAAAATACCAGGGAGCGCCGACGATTTCTCCGAACAAGAGCGTCAGAAATAGCAGGGCGCCATTGATCTGTAGCATGCCGCGCGAAAATGCGCCGAGGACAAAGCCCGCATTCCACGAGAAGCAGACCAGCGTCAGAAACGACAAAGAGAGAAGGGCAATCGTCTCGGCAAACAAACGCCAGAAGCCGGGATTCGTCATCAGGGCCCAGTCCCAGTTGTTGGCGTAGAGCCAGACGTAGATGGCGCTGGTATCGGACGTGCTCCTCGACACGATGGAGAGCAGCATGCCGAGTGGGAGGATCAGGCCTAGCAGCGTCAGCCAAGGTCGCCAACCAGCCCACAAAATAGCCTGCCTGCGGATGACTAAGCCAAGCACGTCGCGCAAGGCCCGGCTGCCGGTCACACTGGACTCGGTGACGTCTCCGAGAACGACCTCGCGCTCGTCGGGCTCCAGCATTCTGGAAACAGCGTCGATCAGCCAGCAGAGCATTTGCGTCATGATCGGACCGTAGTGCGACTTGCCTCCCACGAAACACCCCGGCTTACCCGCTTTACTGCTTCATAGAAATCGCTTGCCGCCTGCACCCCTTTCCCGGTGACACGAACCATACGCTTGCGCCGACCACCTCGTTGGGGGGTCGCCTGTCCCATCCGCGTTTTGATGAGGCCCTTCGTCTCCAGGCGGTCCAGGGTCGTGTAGAGTGCTCCGATGGAGCAAGGGCGTCCGGTTGCTTCTTCGATCGCTTGCCGCATCGCGGCACCGTAGGCTTCGTCGCCGAGACGTGTGGCCGCCGTCAGAATCAGGTATTCGAATTCACCCAACATATTAGTAGCACATTGTGATTCTAATCGACGGTTGTGTCAAGACCTTCATTCAGCGTTTTTCGGGGGCGAGGGGAAGGGCGCTAGTATGAATGTGCTATTTGGCGAGGGCGCACGGAGGTGTATTTTTCCGAGGGCGAAATCTTAGGGAATACGACTCGACACGAACAAGGACAAACATGACTTGGATTCGAACTGTGCCGCTGACTGAGGCCGACGAGAAATTGCGGCAGGCGATTGAAGGCGAGAAGCTGTTTTATCCGAAGGAGTATGCCGAGCCGGTGCATCCGGATCCTTCGGGGGCGTCGTCGATTGTGGGGTCGCATACGCTGATTCCCGAGGCGCTGTATCACGCTTTCAGCACGTTTGGGGCGCTGATGGCGCCGGAGTTGCCGCTGGACCGGCGACAGCACGAGATGATCGCTACCATGGTCTCGGTGACCAACCGGTGCGTGTATTGAATCGAGTCACACGCAGAGTTTCTGCGTAGGGTGACGTTGGATAAGGAATTGGTGGAGGCGCTGGCGAAGGACTACACCACGGCGCCCATCTCGGCGCAGGACCGCGTGATGCTCGATTACGTGGTCAAGCTCACCAAGGATGCGACCAAGGTCTGGAAAGATGATATCGAGGGGCTGAGGGACGCGGGGTTTGATGATCGCGGGATTCTGCAGATTACGCTGATTGCGTCGTGGTTCAACTACATTAATCGCGTGGCGGATGCGTTGGGAGTGGGGAGAGAGTAGTTCCGGACGACCTCAGGTCTGTGGGACGCGTCAGGATTTCGGGCCCGGCCGCATCGCCATCGCCACGAGCGCGGCTATTAGGGTCGCGGGAAAGAGCTGGCCGACGATGGCCTCAGCGATGGTAAGGGAGCGAGCGAAAGGATCGACCGGGGCGATTGTGCTGCCGACGGTGGTCAGCGTGGCGAAACTGAAATAAGTAAGTTTCGAGGTGAGCTGGTCAAGGTCCATCGGCGCAGAAGCAAAGTGAAAGGATCCGGGGCGCAGCTGCTCAAGGAACTGAAAGGCCGATGCCCAAATCATCCCAATCAGAAGATACACGCATACGCCTCCCTGGATGCGGCTCCAAGTCAAGGGGCCTTTGTTGAACATCACGAGCAAGACGATGCGGACATAAAGAAGCAGCGTGACGATCACGAAGGCGCTCCCCAATAGATGAAGAAACGGTGTTGGATGGAGGCGACCTGTTCCCACCACGATTGCGGAGACCAGGAGAACGGCGATGGCGAACGCTTTGGCCATGCGGCTCTGGTCGATGACCAGAGTGCCAAAAATCATCAGAGCGACCACGACAATGTCGAAGAAAAGGCGACTTGGGAGACCCGCTTCCCGGAGCGGTGTTACCACGAAAACGATGACGGCCAATGACATTGTGACCAGAGTGAGACCGAGATGAGAGGACCAAAACTGGCTTAGGTCGATATGAGAGTTTGGGTTTTGAGGTCGATCCGTAAGATTCGTCATGGATGAGCGTCCTCCGAAGGATTCCGTGCTTGCGGATTCGACGAGTTTGGACGCAACGCGGGCAACTCGTCCACAATTATTTCCGCTTGGGTATCATCTCGCTATTCCCGTACCGCTTCGGAGTCGGTTGTAAATCGGTCGAGTGGGTGTCAGAAATTTGTCAACAATTTCGGGATCGGGCCGAGTTAGAACCGGTTCACTATCTCGAAGAACGCTGTACTGCGACGCCACGACTTGCCATTTGCCGC
>CAWCJM010000008.1:0-422047 GCA_963795875.1 uncultured Acidobacteriaceae bacterium | reverse complement strand
TCGATGCGCGACCGTACGAAATCGATGATGGCGATGTGGTGGCCAGGCTGACTTCTCGCACGGAATCCGTGGCTAAACATAAAATTGCCGAGGGAAGCTTTAGGCGGATTTGCCTCGTAAGCTTGTTGAAGACAAGCTTCTTCATCGAAAGCGAGAATCTTGCGGGCCGAGGCCAGCTTCTTATCCGCGCTTGCGAGGAAACGGTCGATTTGGGCCCAGTCAACCGCGTGCGGCTTTAGCTTCTTCATTCGGACCTATCAGTGAAACACGCTTATTGTGCCAGACGTTTTCCAGAAACGCATCCTTCCGAGCGCGGCGCGACTTAAATTCCTTTGGCGTAAGCACGGTGTAGTTGATTTCGCGACCCAGTTGCCGCTCAAGCCTTCCCACGGCCTGTGCTAAATCTTCCTCGCGCGGTGAGCCAATCACGAGCACGTCTATATCGCTGGCAGCGTCCTGCTGGTTGCTGGCAAATGAACCGTACAAGTATGCCTCGTCCATTCCCTCAATTCTCTTCAGGGATTGCGCGATCAGGGGTGCTGCACCAATGGTTTTCGCAACGATCTTGCGCACTTCATTAAAAAGCGGATACGCCCGATTTAGTTGAAATTTCTTTTGGCGACCACTCATTTCCGACCGAAATCGACCTTCGCTTTCTAGGCGTCCCAACTCTTTGGACAGGTTAGACGGATCGATGCTCAATCGCGCCGCCAGGTCCCGCAGATGGTGGCGGGCTGTCGGGTTTGTGAAGTAATAAGCCAGCAGTTGCTGGCGCGCCTTGGAGCGAAAGTCGAGCATGTGGTAGAAGCATACCACATGTGTGGTAGCAACTGACGTCGGTAAAGATGAGGAGCTCATTCGCGTTCAACAAACCGGAACGGGCTGAATCCTATGTGGACTCCCAATTTCTATCTAGTCCAACGGCTCAAACTGGCGAAGCATCCCCAAGCTTCTATAGGGACGCCTCGGATCTCGGCCCGCCGGTCAAGTTGATTTCGGCGACGAAGATTTATCCGTGGGGCAAAGAGGACAGCGCCAAGCCGATGGTGTTCCCCGATGCTTCCGCCAAGCCTGCCAACATGATCTGGCCTGACGATGCCAGCGCCTTCGAGATGTACTGCGCTTCGTCGACAGCGAACCGGATTGGGGCATTCCCGACGCCGACTGGCGTGGCATGCTGGCCGCGATTGGGATCGTGAAAGGCAAACCCTTCAATCCCGACGACCGCACCCGTGGCATTCTCGACAAGGCTGCCATGACCGCGTGGAAGACGAGCAAGATGATCGCCTACGAGAACACCCCAGACCTGGGCGAAATCCCATACCTATCCTGACCGTCAATGGCTCGATCCGAACCTCGACTTCACCCTCGATGCGACTTGGATGCTGACGGCGCAGAACACCCGTGACCTCGACGCGCGAATCGCGTATTTTGCCAATATCTATGCGGTGAGTTTAGCAATGGCTTCGCGGACGCCGGGCGAGGGCGCCATCTACCTGATCGGCTACAAGGACGCCGACGGCGACGGACTTCGCGGCGCGACAGCCTACCGACTGCATCTGCCGAAAGATATTCCGACTGACAGATTCTGGTCCTTGACTTTGTATGATGCCTTTTCAGCCGCCGGGCTTGATAACGGCCAGCCTTTTCCGTCGCTGGGTTTGCGGCACAATCCGGTCGTCAAAGCGGACGGCTCCATTGATCTCTGCCTCGGCCCCAACGCACCGGCAGGGAAGGAAAAGAACTGGATGAAAACCGTTCCGGCCAAGGGCTATTTCACCATTTTCCGGCTCTACGCCCCAACGGCACCTGCCTTTTTTGCCAAAACTTGGGAGCCCAGCGACCTCGAAAAGGTGAAGCGACCGCGCGCGGGTGTCGCCGACAGTCGGCGCAAAATCGCCATATCCCACATTGACCGCGCTGAGGGGTTTTGAGTGTTATCGCCCTGCGTAAAACTATCCCGACGAGGGGAGCGGTGACGCGGCCTGACGACTTCAGTTCGGGGAAAAGACGCGATCTCTGGTCGCACCTGTTTCGCCTAGAACAGCAGTTTGAGTGTGAACTGTGCCGAGCGCGGGCCGCCAGGCGCGTAGAGTGCGCTCTGCCCGTTTGGGGCGCCCCCCGCGTCGATGTTCGTTGTGGACGTGCCCGGACATACCTTGCCAAATGCCGGATTCGGCCCATTCCCGGTCCCCCACATGGGATCCGGAGCACATTGCGATCCGGGGATTCCGAACATCGGATGGTTGAACACGTTAAAGTATTCCGCGCGCACATCGAGCTTGACGCGTTCGGTGAGGTTAAAACGACGGCGCAGTGCGAGATCGGTCTGGTCGATTGAATATGGGCTGCGCAACGAGTTCCTGGGAAAGTTCCCCGCCTGCCCTGGAGCGGGTGAAGTGAAGGCAGCTGGATTCAGCGCTCTGCCACTCGGTTGCGTCGGATCTGCGATCCAGTAGGGTTGGCCGGGCACGATTTCAGCCTCAGTCGTGTAATCATTAAAGGGGCTGGTATCGGGCCCGTGGAAGGTTACATTGATGGGCGGCGCGGTCGTGACGCGAACCAATCCGTCCACGGCCCATCCTTTTAGGATCGCGTTGCTGGCGCGGTCCCAGGAAGGCGCAGGTACTTCATAAGAGATGGCCCCGGCAATGGACTGACGTATGTCGTAGTCGGAGGGCGTCAACGGTGGGAGCAGGATGTTGCCCACGCTCGGCGCCGTCAGACCCTCTGCATCTGTGGAACCGAGATCGCTTGATTTTGACAAACTGTAGGAGACAAGCGCCTGCAGGCCATGCGACATGCGGCGCTGGAACTGCAACTGAAGGGCGTTGTAGTGAGAGTATCCGGCATTCCGTATTGCGTTGACCCATCCGTCACTGCCCGTGCTTAAAAGCATCGGAGGAGAAATGGCATCCTCTCGCAGGAGCCGTCTTCCGTCGGACCCAAGATAGGTTGCCGTCAAGGTTTGCTTCGCTCCCAATTCGCTCTCGATGGCCGCATTCCACTGCATGGTGAACGGAACGCGCAGGTTGGGATCGACAGCACTGACGTCATATAAGCTGGCATTGATTGTCGTGGAGAAGGGCGGAGGCTGGAAAGCTGGGTTGGTGATGCTGAAAGGCACCGCCGGAGAAAGGGAAAGAGATTTCGAGTGCATATAGGGAAACCCAAAAGCGGCTAGGCCGATGTCCCCGTAGCCCAGATCATAGAAGAGGCCGAAACCTCCTCGCACCACGGTCTTGGGGGTGAGTTGGTATGCGGCTCCGATCCGGGGAGCGAAATTGTCAAACCTGGTGTGCCAAAGTGAACCGGGCACTATTGCAAGCGCATTCGAGTCGAAGATTCCTTGCAGCACGTAGAGCAGTTGGCCTGAGGTTGCCGAGACCGGCGGTGTGTTGATCTCCCACCGCAACCCATACGTCAGTGTCAGATGATTCGTTGCCCTCCATGTGTCCTGGGCAAAGAGCGAGTAGTTATGCACTGTCACGGAAAAGAGATCGTCAACAGAGAAATCAATCGCGCTGACGGTTCCTGCCACCAACTGCGCGTACCCAGTGGAAAAAACGCCGTATCCGGTGCTTTGCCCGGACGTGGGGCGCAGATGACGATAATCGATTCCGAACTTGAACTGGTGCACGCCGACAGCCCAGGAGAATGTGTCCACGAAATTGAGCTGCCGCTGGACGTTGTTGTATTCGGAACCTTCTCTGATATCCATGTCGCCATTGCCGATCGATCCGAGATAGAGAAGGGCCTGACCGTTATCAAAGCTGTAAGGGGATGAGGACGGGAACAGAGTCGAGATAGGCGGCGGAACCCCACCATAGAAATTCGTAAGGGATGTGATGAAAGTACTCGTGTTTCGGCTCCAGTTCGCGCGGAAGTCGTTAACCTTGGTGGGAGCGATCAGGATGGTCGCGCCTGCAGTGAACGTGTTGGTGTTCGCGTTGTCATAGGCTAATTCCTCCCAGCGGCGGGTCGTGTTATAAGAGGGCGCGTGGTTATAGCGTGCAAACAGGGTGATTTTGCTGTTTAGATAATGGTCAACGCGGATGCTGGTTGCGTTGAGGGAAGAAGGAATGGAATAGGCGGCGTTAAGCATCGCAAGGCATGGATTCGTGATGTTGTCGCAAGTCGGGTCGACGAGGGGAGAGTTGGGATCCGGAAGGGGCAGCGCATTGAGAAGCGGCTGATAGTCTGGAGCAACCGCCGCCCGCGCAGAGGCAGTAAGAAATTCACCCGAGGCCGTTTGCGGCTGCCATAATCGGAGCCCCTCGTAAGAAAAAAAGAAAAAAGTCTTGTCTTTCAGGATGGGACCTCCAAGGACGCCACCAAAGTCGTTCTGGCGGAGCGGAGGCTTGATGAGCGGGGGCGCGTCAAAATAATTGCGGGCGTCAGAAATGTCGTTTCGTAAATAGTCAAATGCTGTGCCGTGAAAATGATTGGTCCCGGATTTCGTGACGATCGAGATCTGAGCCCCAGGCACACGCCCGAATTCAGGCGCATACGACGAGGTTTGGATGCGGAACTCCTGCATGGCATCTACCGAAACCAGTCCGTTGGTGCCGCCTTGAGCGGTAAATCCGGGGATCGCACCGGCCAAAGTCTCGCCGAGGCCGCTGATTGTCACACCAAAGTTCGCACTCACGCCATCCACCATGAAATAGTTCGCGTCGCTGCGCTGTCCATTCACGCTAAACTGCCCGTCCCCGAGATTTTGCGAGGTGAATACGACCCCTGGCGCCAGTGCGATCAAGGGCTGGAAGCTGCGGCCGTTGAGCGGCATATTCTGCACGAACTGGTCGTCCACCACGGTACTGACCGACGCCGAATCGGTTTGTAGCAGGGAGGCGCCCACCGTTACGATTTCTGACGCGGGACCAATCGCGAGCGTGAAATTCTCGTTGACGGCATCCTGCACGTAGAGCTGAAAACTGGGATGGACGACGGTGCGAAAGCCTTCCTTCTGAACCGTCAGCCGATAGGTAGCCGGATGCAGATCGGGGATGACGTAGATCCCGTCCTCGTTGGTAGGAACGGCAGTCGAGACGTTGGTCTCCAGGTTGGTGATCTTGCATTCAGCGCCGACGATCACTGCGCCAGACAGATCGGTCACTCTGCCAGCAATGCGGGCGCTTTCAGTTTGTGCGAAGGCCATCGCAGCGCTCACAAGAAGAATTAGGGCGAGCACCGGGCACTTCATCACAACTCTCCGCTAGTGCGCGACAGGCCAACTAGTTCCACTCCTTGTTCTGGAGCAAAGAAGAATATCCTTGTGCGTGGGTTTGATTCAAGCCGTCAACAACGAGTGCGGGGAGTTCCTAGGAATCACTGTTAGAAATGACAGTGGACAAAAATCCGTATCCCGAGAAGGAATTTAGGTTCCAAATCAGACGGGAGCACATTCCAGTGCGGCGGCCATCGTCGGTGGACTGTACATTGGTGCGCAATCGTCGGGTGAGGGCGCCGATCCTTCGTCCCAGATTGGCGCCTGGAGCGGATCGCTGGTGCTCGAGTTGCTCGCCGTGGTGCCTTTATTGTGTGCGATTCCTTCGCTGTTCCATCAACTGGCGCACAGCCGGCTGCTGCACGCGGTGGCCCCGGGCTCTGTTGACATCTCTCTGGGTGCCTCGGAGTTGCTGCCGATGGTAGCGATCTTGCCATTCATGCTCTACCAGCTCGCCGGCTTCGGCACCCTGCATTACATCGTGCCGAGGCCCGTAAACTGGGCCATCAACATCGGCATCTTCGGCTTGATCGTCGCCAGCTATGTCGCCAATCGCGAGGGCGCGTACAACATGGAAAAGGGGTTCGGCTCGCTTCTCGTTGTTACCATGGCGCTTACCGTGTTCTACGGCGTGTTCAAACTGAGGCAGATGCAGACGACCTACGACGCGCAGTGCCCGCCGAAGCCTCAAAAGTAGCCATTCTAAGCGCTCGGAACCCGAGTAATCGCCTCTTGTCATGAGTGACAGTTGGCGGAGTATCGCACTCGTGGTCGAATTCAGACCAAGGGTTGTCAATGGAATCGAGGACCCAAGATTCCAGAAGGTTAGGAAATGAAAATCCGTGTAGCGAGTCTCACCACATCGCTGTTCTTAACACTCATTATTTTCGGTTGCTCCGCAACTCCTGGACCGTCCGCACCGTCTGCGCCATCCGGCTCCGCCGCCCCTCCCGCGGGCGAAGCAGTCTCTAGCGTCGGCGCCGACCCACTGCCTTCCTGGAACGATGGTCCGGCTAAACAGGCGATCATCAACTTTGCCAAGACTACGACCGACAAGGCGAGCACGCAATTCGTGGCGCCAGAGGACCGTATTGCTACGTTTGACCAAGACGGTACGCTGTGGGTTGAGCATCCCATGTACTCGCAGCTGGTCTTTTCCTCGGAACGTTACTCTGCTCTTGCGTCCCAACATCCCGAATGGAGTACAAAGCCTCTTTTCCACGGAAAGCTCATCAGCGACGCCGACGCGATGTCGAAGTACAGCGGGGATGAGTTTGACGCGATCGACCAGGCGACCCAAATCGTTATGCCAGTGGATGAATTCGACGCTCTCGCGAAGAACTGGATGGCGACGGCGAAGCATCCTCGATCCGACAAACTTTATCCGGAGTTAGTGTACGAACCGATGTTGGAGGTAATGCAGTATGTGCGTGCCAACGGCTACCGAACATACATTGTCACAGGCGGCGGTCAGATATTCGTCCGCGCATACTCGCAGCAGGTATATGGCGTCCCGCCTGAACAGGTCATAGGGTCGGCTCTGAAGACCCAATACCAATACGACAAGAATGGGAACCTCGTACTGTTGCGGACAAAGAGTATTTTGCTGAACAACAACAACGCCGGTAAGGCCGAGGATATTTACCTTTTTATTGGCAAGCGCCCGCACGCCGCATTTGGCAACTCGACCGGCGACCAACAAATGCTGGAGTACGCTCAAGGGGGCGGCGGAGCCTCATTGGAAATGCTGATTCTGCACGACGACGCGCAGCGGGAGTATGCCTACGGGCCAGCCCAGGGGTTGCCTGATACCCATTTCGGTAAATTCACTCAGGCGTTGTATGACGAGGCTAAGGCGAAAGGTGGACCGTGATCAGCATGAAAAGCGACTGGAAGCAGATTTTTGCATGGGAGAAGTGAGTCGAAACCGTTGTGCGGCTTTTCTTAACTGTCGCACAATCGCGATTACACTCACCCTCGTTCAGTTTGGTTTGATTCAAGGCTGTCGTGCAGCGATATCAGCTTCGGATCACATTCAAATAGTCGGCGGCGGATTCGAGCGCTTGCTCGGCGTCATGATGAGAAACAAGTCCGGTGTCGTTATAAAGGGCGATGTTGCGCTTCCGGCGGAGACGATCAAAGGTAGCCAGCAGACCGGCGTGTTTCTTGTCGATACGCCCCGCAAGTGGTGACGGACCGTCTGGTTTGTGAAGTAATAAGCCAGCAGTGCTGGCGCGCTTTGGAGCGAAGGTCAAGCAGTGTGGGAAAGAGACCGCAAATGTGGTAATAGATGACAACGATAAGATGAGGAGCTTGTTCGCCAATGTCGAGGTGAACCGCTTGGTTGCGGGCTTTCTGTGCCTGTTCTTGAACCCACGATTTCAACCCACGATTCGGATGCCTCTCACGTCTTCTCAAGGACTTAGGCGGCCACCTGGAGTCACTTAGGTTGTTGAAACTACAGCATAAAGTAGCCCTGAAAAGGCTGGCGTCGGCGGTTCAATTCCGTCCCTGGCCACCATGTTTTCAATAAGTTAGCCATCCGGTGCTTTCTACGTAATCCGGTGCTTCTACGTAATATGGGTCGCGACCCACAATAACCTCGAAATCGTGGGTTGCGGGTTACATCGTCCGTGTGCTCGCGGGTTTTGCAGCCGCGAGTGCAGCCTTCGAGTCTTCCGTCAGCAGTTGCTGCATCATCACCCATCCCTGAGCCGCGATCTTGGCCGGTGTCGTGGAACGAGCATAGGCGTCGAGCGTGATCAGAGGATTAGAGTGGCGCAGCAGTTCCTGAACCAGTCGTACGTCGTTTCCGTTGGCGACGAGCGCGCTTGCTAACGTGCGCCGCAGTGTGTGGAAGCCGACTTGTGCGGTAATGCCTGCTTGCTCCGACCACAATGCACCAGCGCTGCCTTCCGGGGTCTTATCATCCACCAGAACGAACCAGCCCGACAACGTGCGCGGGAGTTGGTTAACACGCTGGAGTTCGCCAAAGCGCAGCGGCAAAGAAAAAAGGCGGAAGCCTTGTTCGCAGAACTGAAGAATCAGATCGGATTGCGGCGTTTGCCTCTGCGGAGACTCAGGTTCGTACGCGAGCAGTTCTTCCTCGCAGCGGTAGCTCAGAACATCAAGCGACTGGTGCGGTTCCTCAGTCAGCCGACAACACCGGTTCTGCCGGCCACCACCTAGTCGAACCGAGACAAGAAAACCGGCGACGGCGTCTTCGCAGATGAAGGTGTTCGTATTGAGGGACTCTTTCAACACCCACGACCATCAGTCTCGGTGAATGGAAGTAAAATAGTTGCCGCTTTGAAGCCATAAAGGAGAATTCGTCTCTCATCGAGGGATTTTGAGTACTATCGGATTTATCGCCAACTACCGCGCAGCTTTGGCGGAGTGCAAACGCGCACTCCGCCAAGTCGCCTAGGATTCGCCTCATGCCGCTTTCGTAAGTGCAGGCTTGTAGCCGGTAAACTCCTCGCCCGGCTTTATGTTCGGGTACTGGGCAAAGCTCTTCATGTATTCGAAGACCGCTGGCAGGACTACGGCCATTTCCCATCCGATGTCCATCTTGTCGTTAAAAAGGTTGTTTCTCTCGGCAGGGTCGCTGCCGAGGTCGAAGACG
Source organism: uncultured Acidobacteriaceae bacterium (assembly GCA_963795875.1). Lineage (GTDB taxonomy): Bacteria > Acidobacteriota > Terriglobia > Terriglobales > Acidobacteriaceae > Sulfotelmatobacter. The sequence goes on along the minus strand of CAWCJM010000008.1, from coordinate 413,192 downwards.
ATTGGGAGCTGCGGCTTGAGGATCGGCTTGTCGAAGCCTTCGCAATAGCGCAGCCATACTTTAATGTTGTGCGCCTTGACGGACATCATCGACGCGTCCGGACCGAAGAAAACGAGGCTCTCCCGGCCGGTGTGCTCGCTCTCACCCAACAAGAACTTCGAGGCGTCGACGCCATCCATCGGGCGGTCAGTGGGCACTTTGTCCGAAGCCCCCGCAAGAGCCGCGAGCGTCTTGTACCAGTCGTGGGACGAGAGCATCTCCTCGGTGATCACCCCGGCGGGCACTCTTCCCGGCCAGCGGACCATGGCCGGAACCCGCATCGAACCTTCCGAGGGCGGCGTGGAGAAGTCCCCGCGCCAGGGGCCGTTCGACCCGCCGAATCCGAACGCCGGGACATAGCAGGTCGCGTTGTCACTGGAGAAGACGATCAGCGTATTGTTGGCGATCCCGGCCTGCTCGACGCAATCGACGATCTGACCCACGCGATGGTCCATTTCCGCCATCAGGTCTGCGTACAGCCCCAGGCGTGTCGGATCTGTCTGATCGAAGGCCGGGTGGGCTTTCTCCGGCGGATGCACGTGGGAGAGAGCGACGTAGGTGAAAAACGGTTTGTCGCCCTTGGCATTTCGCTGGATGAAGTCGGTGGCCTTGTCAACGATCAGCTCGTCAAGCAATGGACGCACCTCCAGGTTCAGCTCCCGGACCGCAGTGGACTTCTGGCCTTTCTTGCCTTCCCAAATTTTGGGAGACTCCATTTTCTTGAGCTTGGCGATTGCCCGGTAGGTCGCATACGACGTGTAGCCGGCCTCGTCGGCGGAGTTCTTGTAGCCCCACCACTCGTCGAAGCCCTGATTACTCGGCAGCCGGCCCTCAATCTCGCCCAGATGCCACTTGCCCCAAAGCGACGTCGCGTAACCTGCGTCCGAGAGCAGTTCAGCTATGGTGTATTCCCATGGTGCCAGGCCATTCGGCCCTTCGCCAGGGATCGGAAGCGTGTACGTACCCGATCGTACGGACTGCCGACCGGTCATGAGCGAGGAGCGCGTCGGAGTGCACTGCGATTCGATGGTGTAGTTGTTGAAGCGGATGCCCTCGCTGGCGAACTTGTCGATGCGCGGTGTTGGTGTGCTCCCGCCGTAGCAGGAGAAGTCGCCCCATCCGACGTTGTCGCACAGGATGAATACGATGTTCGGTCGAGTCGATGTTTCTTTTTGTGTTGCTGCCATAGTCATCCTTCCTTTCCTATTGGATGTAGCCGCCTACTGGCACGTACGAGGCTAGAGCATCGTGCCAGTCCAGAAAACTAGCAAAATTGCCAGTGCACCGATTTTTTCTGAGACTTTTTGGGCAGCGCCCGGATTTAGGGGCGCATTGGGAAGTCAACTGTTTAAATCGCATTATAAGAGGGTGGTCCTTATGGAGTAGGTTGTCATCGTTCGCATGATCACCTACTAAGGGAGCACCCTCTTAGTTAATGCGATTATGTAAACCTTCCAGACCATTGTCTCTCAGACGCTTTCTACCGCTTCACCGAAGATGAAGACCAAAGACTGGAACAAGCTCCCGACTTACCCCGTCCCACCGGAAAAGATCCGGCCTAAGTATTCGACCAAGCAACCACCCTGGGTTGACCCGTCGGTGTTCTTCGATCAACTACCGGCCGTCATGAAGCAAGTGCCTCCGATGCCCGGAGAAGAGGCGCTCTACAAGTTGATCGGCAGTATCCTCGATGCGGCCGCGAAAAACCCGGAGGTCATGAAGACGTTGCAGGCAACCGCCCTAGCGGCGGACGACGAATTGATCGCGCCGATGATGTGGTGGCGGTACAACGGCCAGCCCGCGGGTAATGGCTGGACATCGCCGGCGAACAACGGGGCGTTTGGCACAGACTACTATCACCGCACGGGCGCGGTGAAGGCTGATCCCTACGACAACAAACGCAACGAGACGATATACTTCTACACCGATAACGACTCGCAGTTGCAGCAACTAGTGGGTAAGTCGTCCTATGCAGTCACTTTCCCGAAAGGGCAGCTGCCACCCGTGAAGGGCTTTTGGTCATTGACGATGTACGACCCAGCACACTTCTTCTCTCCGAACACGCTCAAGCGCTACGCGCTCGGCACGAAGAACAAGTCGCTCAAGTACAATGACGATGGCAGCCTAACCATCTATCTTGGGAGCAACTCTCCGGGCAAAGACAAGGAATCCAACTGGCTCCCTGCGCCGCCCGGTAACTTCTCGATCTGGATACGTGCTTATTGGCCCGACCAGCCCATCCTCGACGGCACCTGGAAGCCGCCGGTCGTCACGATCACGAAGTAACTTCATGTCATCGCTTCGGGCCAACCAACAACAAGGTTGGAGGGGGCGGTTTTTCACGCGGCCCGCAGCCGAGCTGGGACGCTGGCGCTGCGGGATCAATATCCACGCAGGCGGACGGAACCAAAAAGGATGGTGTTGCGGGCGTTCCTGCTAGAGAATCTGTTTTCACGCTTTAGGTTTTGCGAGAAGCCAGCTGAAGAGCGGCATCAGGACGAACCAACTCAAAGTCCAAATCGTTAGTCCGCTCCACGACAAGGCAGTGGCGACGATGGCCGTGAGTGGGTTGCTCAGATCGACACGAGCAATCTGTCCAACGGATGGCTTCAATTCTGGCCGCACCAGGTCCGCATGAATGGCATAGCGCAGTGCAAAAAAGCTCAGGAAGCTCGCAATCGCAAGACTGACGGACTGCAAGAGGAGCGTTGGGACGCCGCCGACATATTCGGGGTCCGCAATCAGCGCATACATGAACAGGCAAAGGAAGGACAGGCTCGCGATCGAAAGCGTAGCGATAACACCATTGGACTTGGCCAGTAAACCCAGCAATGCATTCTTTCTACTCCAGTAGTAGATGGTGATCACGAGCCCGAACACCACGCGCACGAGATTCGCCGGTTGGCTTGCGAGCAGACTCAAGATGCCGTGCGGAAGGTGCTGCCATTGTCCGCCCTGGAATGACGGCAAGAACTCGACGATCCGGAAGAACATGAGCGCGAAGATGACGTCGAGGAAGAGGCTTAAGCTTCTGAGCTTTTCGTCAGACACGCCACCGCTGCTACCTAGATGTGCCACGCGCTCCCCCGGACGTAGCACCAAGCTAGTGCAACACTCGCTGGGGAATAACTGTAAATTGTGACAGGATGGGCCGGATTCGTTCGGTTTGCTTCCTGGAGGGATCGCCACTCGGAAGTTATCAGTGCCGCCATCCTCTGGCGAATCGTCTCGAGTGGTGAAAAATCTCTGTTAGGCTCAAAATCCCTCAATGAGCGATATGGGCTGCTTACAGCAACAACCATCGCTAAAGAAAGCCGATTTTAACTGGGCGCGTACAAGAGCGCGGATATCAGGAACCTCATTCGGGCAGCCCCATCTTGCGCAGGATTTGCGTGTACCGAGGATCACCGTGCAGGCTGTCGAAACACTGGGCGGCCTTGATGAAAAGCAGAAAGTGATCGTACGCCTTGTTCAACCATTGGAATGCTCGATCCTTATCGTCAAGATCGGCGTATGCGCAAGCCACGGCACTCGAGTCATAGTTCGCGCCCAGCACCTGATAAAACTCGATTTCCTTTTTGAAAACACCTTGGTATCCGCTGGCGGTGTAGGCCTGTCCTATCGAAGCAGCAAATTCACGGTGCTCGTCCATCATCAGGTTCAACTGGAACTCTTTCAACGCCGTCGCGAAGTTTTTTTTTCGAACGTAATCATCACTCAGCGCACCGTGGGCCATGGAAACATCTGGGTACATTTCCACCAGCCTGCACAGTTTCGGCGTTTGGTTTTGACTGCAAGAACGTGATCAACACGCGATCGTCCCTCGGAACTGGTCAAGGAGGGCTAAGCAGCAATCATGTGATTGCGGACGGCATACTTTACCAGCTCGGCGCTAGTCCGGGCTCCAAGCAATTCCATGATCCGGTACTTGTGATAAGCGACCGTCCGGGGCGTCATGTTTAAAATGCCGCCGACTTCCTTCATCACTTTGCCTTCAGCTAGCAACTGCAACACCTCTCGTTGCCGAGTGGTGAGGCGTTCGGCTTCTTCCACCAGCTGTTTACCTTCCCAACGTAACGAATCGATCGCATCTCGCGACATGCTCTCGCAAAGATAGGTCTCACCCCGTACCACCTCGCGAACCGCCCGCGCCATCTCCGCCGCTGCACAGGTCTTCAGAAGGTACCCAGAGGCTCCACGGGTAAAAGCAGCGGCGGCTATTTCCGGGTCGGAATTCATGGTGAGGTAAACCAGTTTGATAGCGGGCAGCATTTTCTTCACCTGCAGTCCCGCATCCAAGCCATTCAGGACGGGCATCGCAATGTCGAGAATGATGACGTCCGGCTTCAGTTCGGCAGCGGCACGCACTAGGGCGCGACCGTCGCTAACGATTCCGATCACGTCAAATTCCGTTTCCAGGAGTCGCTTGCACAGCTCGGCCACGAAGGTATGATCTTCGGCTATCAAAATGCGCGAACGGTTCATCATTTGTTCTCCTCCCCGCTCAACGGTGGCCGGTTGATGCCTGCACTTGGTGGAATGCCTGTTGCAAGCAGCGTCAATTCCATTTTTGGAGTCGTAAACCGTGAGAATCCGCAGTCCAAGCAAAGCAAGAGCTGCGGGAGAAATAGGACCCCTGGATTATCGATATTAGTGATGCCGCTGAAATGGATGTTGACCTCCGCAGTGAAGTGCCTCTGCTTATCGGAGCTACATACTAGACACGACATTACCGCCTCCCTCTCGAGCCTGTTTTGGCCGGCTGAAAAAAATACCGCCATGCGAACCCGGCGGTCCCTCTCCTGCAAAGGCCTCTATCTAATAAGACGGAAAATGCTCGGCAAAACTGCAACGGAAGGCATTGAAAAATTAATAATCGAGGACTAGAGCTTAGGGAAAGACTTGCCCACCCAAGCTAGGTTTATTGTGTCGGGCAGTGTAAAGTATTGAAACTACGGAGACTTGAATGGTTCTGCCTGTAACTCATGAGGTTACGCAGCTGCTCAGAGCATGGACGACCGGAGACGAGCAGGCGTTGGAAAAGCTCACTCCGTTGGTTTATGAGGGATTGCATCGAGTGGCACGCCATTACATGGCCGGACAGCGCTCCGGCCACATCTTGCAGACAACTGCATTGGTCAACGAGGTCTACCTGCAGCTCGTCGACTGCGGACAGATGAACTGGCAGGATCGAGCGCATTTCTTTGCCGTATCAGCGCAGTTGATGCGGCGCATTCTAGTCGATTTTGCCCGCTCTAGAGGCTGTCAGAAAAGAGGTGGTAGTGCACTTCATATTTCGTTGGATGAGGCGCCATCGGTCTGCCAGGAACCCGATGCCGACCTGTTGGCGCTGGACGATGCATTGAAAGCGCTGAGTCACGTGGATGAACGGAAAAGCAGGGTGGTGGAGCTGAGATTCTTTGGAGGACTTAGCGCAGAGGAGACAGCGGCGGTTTTGAAAGTTTCGGTCGAAACGGTGGGGCGGGACTGGAAATTAGCAAAGGTTTGGCTCCTGCGGGAGCTGAGTGAGGGGAATTGAATTTGGAGCCCGAACGCTGGCAGCGGGTGGAAGACTTATATCACCGATGTTTGGAGCTGGACGAGAGCCGTCGCAAGGAATTTCTCCGACACGCGTGTGGGGATGATGAGATCGTTCACCGCGAAGTAGAGTCGCTGCTCGCTCATGAAAAAGCAGCTGAGCATTTCATTGAGTCGCCCGCTCTGGAAGTAATGGGCAAAGTCGTTGCCCGCGATCCAGCACTGACAGAAGCAGGAGCAGACCTGATCGGCTCCAATGTCTCGCATTACCGAATTCTTGAAAAACTTGGCAGTGGTGGCATGGGAGTGGTCTACAAGGCTGAGGACATCTCCCTCAGTCGCTTCGTCGCCCTTAAATTTCTCCCTGACCTCGTCTCCCGGGACCCGCAAATTCTGGAACGCTTCCGCCGTGAGGCGCGTGCAACATCGGCTCTAAACCACCCCGGCATTTGCACGATCTACGAAATTGCCCAGCAGGATGGCCAATGGTTCATCGCCATGGAGTTTCTAGACGGCGTGACCTTGAAGCACCGAGTCGCAGGAAAACCTCTCGAAGTCGATGTCTTGCTCAGTTTGGGAATCGAGATTGCCGATGCACTCGATGCCGCTCACGAACAGCACATCATCCACCGCGACATCAAACCTGCGAATATTTTTGTGACCAAACGCGGTCACGCCAAGATTCTCGACTTTGGCCTAGCCAAGGTCATACTCCAGCCCGGAAGCGCCACACAGATTGCTGCGCTCCGAATGCAGACCTCCTCCCAACCCCCTGTGGACCTCACCAGCCCTGGAACATCGATGGGCACCATCGCCTACATGTCGCCGGAACAGGCCAGGGGCAAGGAGTTAGACCCCCGCACTGATCTGTTCTCATTCGGTGCGGTGTTGTACGAGATGGCGACCGGCACTTTGCCTTTTCAAGGTGATACAACCGCCACTCTTTTCGACGCCATTTTGAATCGCGAGCCTATCACTCCGGTACGTTTCAACCGCGACATCCCGCTCGACCTGGAGCGGGTCATCAATCGGGCGCTGGAGAAAGACCGGGAGCTGCGGTATCAGCACGCCTCGGAGATGCGCGTGGACTTACAACGGCTGCGGCGGGATACCAGCTCAGGGCGCCAAGTCTTGACCGTCCGGGCAGAATCAGAGGCAGCGACCGCAGCCCAGCCCGCGCACCGCAGCGGCAGTGCCGCCGTCGTGGCTGCTGTCCGAGAAAACAAATTGGGCGCAGGCTTCATGAGCGCTATCGTTATTTTACTGGTGGCTGCTGCCGCGTATGGGGCTTACGCTTTCTTTTTCCGTACCCGGCCGATTCCGTTCCAAAATGCTTTCATCAACAAGATTACGGAGACAGGCAAAGCCAGCCTGGTCGCCGTGTCTCCCGATGGCAAATACATCTTGAACGTGCAGCAGGAGAACGGCCGGCAGAGCTTGTGGTTGCGCAACGTCCCGACCAACAGTAACACGCAAGTTTTGGCTCCCGAGCGGGTTGCATATCAGGGTTTGCGGTTTTCTCCGGATGGTAACTATCTTTACTTTGTCCGCGGAGAGATCGGGCAAGCTGTCAAATCTCTTTATCGGGCGCCAGTGTTGGGTGGCACCCCGCAAAAACTGGTCACCGACGTGGACTCAAACATTACTTTCTCACCTGACGGTCGCAGTCTTGCTTATGTCGTGTATAACAACCCGGAGACCGACAAGTTCCGGTTGGTAATGTATTCGCTTCAAACTGGAGAGTCGAAGACCCTGGTTGCCGACAAGATGGATCAACCCCTGGGCGCTCCGGCTTGGTCGCCCGATGGCAAGACGATCGTCTGCACCACCCGCCCATCAGGAGACTTTGTTGGCGGGCTAGTTGCTGTCGAGGCACTTACCGGGAAACAAAATATTTTCTTTTGGTCAAGAGTGGGAACACTGTCGGAACCGGTGTGGTTGCCCGACGGCAAGCATTTGCTAATTCTGTCCTGGGACGAGGAAACCAACTTCACCCGCAATCGAATCTTGGAAGTTTCCTATCCCGGCGGAATTGCCCGAGCTGTGACTCACGACCTCGGCAATTATGCTGACCTCGACATCTCTCCAGATGGACACACGTTAGCAACCATCCTCCAGCAAAGCCACTACACGCTTTCCGTTATGCCCACATCCGCCTTGGGCAGCGGCCAAGCCCAGCCACTCAACTCAACGAACACCCCGAATGGTTTTTCCTGGACACCGGACGAGGAGATAATTCTGACGCAAGATTTCAGATTGAACCTTCTCAATCCTGAGACCCGCGGCACGACGCCACTCACCTCGCCCCAAGACGGCTGGGCTCTCCAGCCCTCCGCATGCGCCAATGGCCGGTACGTGGTGTTTTCCCTGGGAGGCCATGGTGGTGAGGTTCGAGAGACCATCTGGCGCATGGATGCTGGCGGGGGAGACCTCAAGCAGCTCAGTTTTGGTAAAGTGGATTTAAATGCGGCCTGCTCACCCGATGGAAAATGGGTTTATTACGTCGCTCAAGGTGACGGCTTAAAGATAACCAGAGTGCCGTTGGAGGGAGGGCGGGCCGAGAAACTCTCCGAGCTTCCGGTATACGGATTCGACCTATCTCCAGATGGCAAGCTGATCGCGTTTCCCACGTTCGCATCTATCGACGATTCCAAGAACCGGTTGGCCTTGTTCTCGGTGGATTCCAAGACCGTCAGACGGGTCGACCAGCAACGGCCGATCCTGGAGTACAGTATCCGCTTCACGCATGATGGCAAATCTGTCATTTATGCTTTCCGTGAGCAGGAGGTCGATAATCTCTGGCGGCAGCCTCTTGACGGTTCGGCGGGAACGCAGCTGACGAACTTCAAATCGGAGGAGATTGCGGATTATCACTGGTCTGTCAACGGCGGCAAGGTGGCATTCGTTCGCGGCCACACGGATTCCGATGTTGTCCTCCTGCAAGAGTCCAAGCCATAAAATTGCCCGACAGAAATCCCAATCCTGCTCGCCGAGAGTTGGGGGGACCGCAGGGTGTCCGATTGCAATATTTCCCACAGGCCGCTGGCACCGCAGATGAAATCACAAAGGCCGTCTGTTTCTCGCCTCCGACCCTGTGACACTGATCACTGCAGAGAGAGAGGGAAGTGCTCCAGGTTTCGCGCTTCCCGAGGAAAGGCTTGAGAATCGATGACGTACCGAAGACGGGGTGCGTATCAGAGCTTTAAACGACCTCTTCGCTTCTCGTGACGATGGTTGTCACGCGTATAGGCAGAGTGGCTGTTACGACCGTACTTCCTGGATCTGATTGAACAACCAACACGCCGCCAAGTTGCCCTACTCGTTCTCGCATCCCGCGAACGCCAACCCCTAATTGTGCGAACGATGTCAGAGCCATTGCTTTTCGAGTGGGGGGCGGAGGGAAGCCCGACCTCTTCGAGGAGAGGGGGATGAAGCAAGTGGGATATGGTCCGAAGTTCTCTGGTGACTTGATCTATCAGCACGGCATTATCTGCGGCAGCGCCCTTTGCCCCTGCGGGATCAAGCCGCGGTGATTGGAATCTATCAGAATTCATCTTGATGGCGGCTAGCAATCGCCCCACCCTATCATGTAGCTCTCGGCTGCGCGCTGCCACTTCGCATTCTAACCTTACTCTTGATGGACGGTTTGCCTCTCCAAGAGCGAGAAAACCAAGAAACCAACCATCCCGGAAATTGCAAGTTCAGGATTTTGGAGAGCGAACGAATGAAACGGGGAAAGAAACAAGTACCACACCCCAATAACGCTCAGGAGAACTGCGACAACGGATGCTCGCTCAAGGCAACTTGTTGGGTCGAATGGTGCGTTTTTTGCCCGTCTAGTCCATTATCCATCTCACTTCGCGCTGACTGTCGAGATGGCCCCCAGCAGAGCAATTGTGATCAGACAACGTACACTCGCAAACCGTAGCATCGCTTGTGTACCTTTAGTGTTCTTTGGGGGCCTCAATGAAAAAACAATATCTGCACCTCTCCGCTTATCCGTGTGACACATGCGCCGCTCCAGTCATTGCGGGCACACTTGCGGTTCGTGAGAATGAAATATCGAAAGAAACGGATATTCGGCCAGTGGGAGCAATCTGCCTGTCATGTGGCCACCGGCAAAGCACGGCGACTGCGCCAGCGCGCGTCCGTCATTTACTACCTATCGAATGGGTACCGGCAGGTCCCATGTCAGCCTCTCAATTGACCACGGCTGTCGTCGAAGCACTCAATCGGCCAGAGCTGCATTAGTTATGCACAAACACGGCGGGGACCCGAACTGAGCTGTCTTGATCAGACTGCCACCTCGCGAAGTGAGATGGTCTCTATCAGAAACATTATGCAAACACGAGGCAGGGTCTGCAGTTCGTCTCGTGCGGAAATCGGCCCCGTCCATGCGCGCAGCTCGCAGCCGCACAGCATCACCGGGCACGCCAAGGATCATCGGGTAAAAGGAATCACAATGAGTATCACCCGTTTTATTCGTTCGTCGCTGTTTGCACTCGCCCTGCTCGCCATGTCGGCAGCAGTCTATGCGCAACTCAGCGTTTCCGTCTCATTCGCACCGCCGGAATTACCGGTCTACGAGCAACCTCTTTGTCCTGGCGACGGTTATTTGTGGACGCCTGGCTATTGGGCCTATGCCGACGACGACTACGGCTACTACTGGGTGCCGGGTACCTGGGTCATGGCCCCTGAACAAGGCCTACTCTGGACTCCCGCCTATTGGAGTTGGGGCGGCAACGGATATATTTTCAACAACGGATACTGGGGCCAACAGGTAGGCTTTTACGGCGGCGTCAGTTACGGCTATGGATATTACGGTGACGGTTATCAGGGGGGACGCTGGCAGAACGGACAGTTCTACTACAACCGTTCGGCGAGCAACGTGAATGTCACCAATGTCCACAATGTCTACAACACGACGATCATCAACAACACCACCATCAACCGCGTCAGCTACAACGGCGGGAATGGTGGGATCAGTGCGCGTCCCACGCCGCAACAAGAGTCAATGGTCCACGAGAAGCATATCGCTCCAGTGCCGGCTCAGACGCAACAGGCGCAAGCTGCCCGCACAAGCCCCGAGCAGCGAGCATCCGTGAACCACGGCACCCCAACAGTTGCCGCGACTCCCAAACCGGGCGCATTCAGCGACCGCGGCGTCATCCACGCGAAACCGACGGGGACGCCGTATAACGCCCCGGTGAATCGGGCTGCGGTTCAGCCACCATCCAACACCCGGGCCGCGGGTCCAGAGAAAAACGCTGCGCCCTCCGACCGGCCTGCTCCGAGTAATCAGCCGGAGCCGAAGGCAGTTTCGCCAACGCGATCGAATCAGCTCGAGCCGAGTAAGGCAGAGCCCAGTAAGCCCGAGCCGAATAAGCTGGAGTCGAACCGGCCGCCTACAACTCAGCCGGAACGACAGCCGGAGTCAAATCGTACGCCGGCGGCTCAGCCGAACAATCGGCCGGAGCCGAAAGGGAATGAACCAGCTCAGCGGCCGCCAACTTCACCTCCGAGCGATCGCGCGCACACGGTTCCGCCCTCGGAACCTCGGCCGGCAATGCAACAACCTCAGCACCCGCAATCGGAACCCGCCAAGCAAGAGCAGAACAAGGCTCAGGAAGAGAAGCCGAAACAGAACGAGAAGCCGCAGTAACGCAATGGCTTAAGAGCTGGAACACCGGGCATCCTGAATTGTCAGGGTGCCCATTTTTATTGTCAGGCTAGTCTGGTCGTGGAGATCTAGTCGTGGAGAACGACATTGAGCAGCGAACTGTGGACCTGCAAAGCGCCTTCCGCTCCACCCGCGTAGTGAATAAAACCCAGCTTTCGAAAGCGGTTCATGAAGAAACTGACCCGTGAACGTGTCGTCCCGACCATGTCGGCCAGCGTTTCCTGACTGATCTTAGGGACAACAGTCTCCGGAATTCCTTCCTTGCCAAAATGCGCAAGCAGCAAAAGCACGCGGGCCAGGCGTTTCTCGCTGGAATTGAATAGTTGGTCGACCAGATCCTCTTCGTAACGGATATTCCGCGCCAGCAAATAGGCGACGAACATCTCCGAGAGGGCGGGTTCACGGTGAAGCGCATCCATCATGATCTTCTTTTCAACCCGCAGAATCTCGCAATCGCTCATCGCCGCCGCGGAGCCCATCCGTAAGAGCTGACCCGCCAGCGCACCTTCTCCAAAGAAGTTTCCCTCATTGACGATCGCGATCGTTGCTTCCTTGCCGATCTTGGATACGACGGTGAGCCTAATCTTGCCTTTTTGCACGTAGAAGACTGCGTCCGCGTTGTCCCCCTGGGAAAATACAGTCTGCTTTTTCGGAACAATCAGGATCTTCCTACCGTCGCCAATGGTTGCGAGGAAAGTGTCGGGATTGAATACGCCGTTCTTGTGGCCCACCGAAGGCTTCATCTCTGACAAGTATAGTCGGACCTAGCTCAAGGCCCCCACAAATCGCGGGCATATTAAATGTTGGATGGGTGTGCAATTCTGAACAGTCCTCCGAGCGCGAAATGAGCGATACTGGTTGTTTGCTCGGTTCGAACCAAGCGATTCTGTGCCCCTCGCATTTATTGCCCCACTACCTCTGCGTATCGCGATTGCCGCAGATTTCCAGCAATAGTGGTCATAATTGAACAGCCTTCTTCCACCGATCCCTCCAATATAGATTCTGCGAACGGACAGAGACTGACGAACTGATTCGTTGCTGGTCACGAAATGGTCTCCCATGTTCTCGTGATTTCTCAGGAGAGATTAACAAATGATTAAGAAAACAATTTTCCTCATGGTGCTCGCGTTGGCTCTTCCGTTCGGAGCCTTTGCCGGCAGTAGCGTCGACTTCACCAACGGCGGCGGTACTCTTGCGGGCACCAATAGCGGTCTGACCCTAACCGGATCGACGCTCATTGCTGTGAATGGTCTCGGTGGCGGGCTCATCACTGGAAACGTTCTTGGAACGGTGAGTTTTAGCACGGGCGTACTCAGCAGCGGCACTCTCCAGATGGGTGGCACGTTCGCCGCGGGCGGCACGTTCAGTGTTACTGGAAATGGCACTGGTGGCATTCCGACCGGCACAATCTTCGGAGGTGCTTTCGCCGGGCCAGTAACTTGGACTCTGATTACCCTTGCAAACGGAACCCACAACTATACGCTGACCGGTTCTCTGTCTGGAAGCTGGTATTCCGGTGGAACTGTCAATGGCGCCACGGTCCAGTTGACCATCAACACGGGCAAGGGCTTTTTCAACGGGCAGACCACCATTTCGAGTGGCGACACGAACTTCTCGACGGTTCCAGAACCGGGCTCTCTTGGCCTGATGGGAACAGGTTTGATTGCTATTGCTGCGGTGTTCCGGCGCAAGCTGCGGATGTCGCGCGGCTAGGTCCGATCCTTTAGGTTTCGCTGCAATTCGCTTTCACCCATGCCCCGTACGGCCAGTGCGGCCGACGGGCATTTACTGAGGGGAGGAGCTATGCCACCAACAATTCAAGTCGGCACGATTCTGATGAAGGACTGGCCCGGTACGACACAACCTCTAGGTCTAGAAAGTGAACCCTGCTCTGGGAGTTGGAGCGTACTCAAGGTGCTGGACAGCTATGCCCTGGATCGTAAAATCCATGATGCCGGGTGGAATTTTTTCTTCATCGCGGCAGAAGTCAAAGTGATGTTCCTTGGCGCTGTCGGCGCGGTGAAAATCGGAAACGCTTTGCAGGGACTTTTGCGGAAGGTACGGCCGCAGCACTTCAACAGTCTGGAGATAACGGGAATCGTCGCCAAGCATTTTCTGGGCGTGCCATACGTGACCGTTTCGGCGCACTCGCGCCACATGCAAGAGAGTTGCCAACTCGATAGCACCGAGGTACGGCAGAGATCGCAGCATAACGCGGAATGGGCCACAGGTTGAGCTTCGACGAGGACTCTACGAAACTGCTGCCGGAACCCGCGTTCGACCGAACTTCCAAGCGCTCACTTTTCCGAACCCGCCAAGCGACGGTCCCGATGCGGGTCCGTGCGCGGTAGGCCCGTGCTCAGCTCGCATTTTTCTCCCGGTTTTGCCCCACAGGTGGGACAACGCACCGCCAGCGCCAGCTTCCGTTTGGACTTCATGAGTACACCATGCACCGTTGCCGGCCAACAAGATGGTCAAAAGTGATCAGTTCTGAAATGCGCTTTCGGTGAATACTGACAAGAGACAAATTCAAACCCAGCGCTGGTGATGCTCTCGGGTCCATCCGTCAAAATTGGCCCTCGCGGCACCGTCTTCATCGCAGTCAGGACCACAATGTCGCTATCAAACACATTGCAACCCAAGCCTCTTCTTCAAGTAGTGCGTCCGCGGACCATCGGGCACGAAGTGGCTGCAGTGCCTCGGGAAAGATCGCATGCGAGGCTATCGCTGCCGAGTCGGATCGCTGTGATCGGAAATTATCTTCCCCGACATTGCGGAATCGCCACGTTCACCACCGACCTGTGCAGCGCGATTTCCGCAGAATACGGAACGGCCAGACTGTTAGCGCTCCCGGTCAACGACACGGAAGAAGGCTACGACTATCCCGCCCGCGTCCGGTGGTCCCTCGACCAGGACGAAGTGAAGTCCTATCAGGACGCGGCTGAATTCCTGAACTTCAACAACATCGACATGGTCTGCCTGCAGCATGAGTATGGAATCTTCGGCGGTCCGGCCGGAAGCCATATCTTGCATCTGCTGCGCGGCCTGAAGATGCCCGTGGTGACGACGCTGCACACAGTTCTGCGCGAACCAGATCCCAACCAACTGATGGTCATGGAAGAGATCGCGGAGTTGTCCGACCGTCTCATTGTCATGAGCCAACTGTCATCCCAGTTTCTGCAGGAAATCTTCAAAGTGCCGGGTAGCAAGATCGACATGGTGCCACATGGAGTTCCCGACCTGCCGTTCTTGGATCCAAACTTCTATAAGGACCGGTTCGGAGTGGAGGGCAAGGCGGTACTCCTTACGTTCGGCCTCCTTTCGCCGAACAAGGGGATTGAAAACGTAATTCAAGCATTGCCGCAGATTCTGGCCAAACACAAGAACGTTGTATACATCGTCGCGGGCGCGACTCACCCGCACATTCTCCGTCGCGAGGGTGACAAATATCGAGCCAGTTTGCTGGCATTGGCAAAAGACATCGGCGTGGAATCGCAGGTGATCTTCCATGACCGCTTCGTCAGCCCCGAGGAAATGGTCGAATTCATTGGCGCCGCCGACATTTACATCACCCCTTATCGCCATGAGGCGCAGGTGGTCTCAGGCACGCTTGCCTATGCGTTAGGCGCAGGCAAAGCGATCATCTCGACTCCGTATTGGCATGCGATCGAGTTGTTGGACGACCGCAGAGGCGCGCTGGTCCCATTCCAGAATCCGTGGGCGATAGCACAGAAGACAATTGAACTTCTCGATACGCCTGCGATTCGCCACGCCATGCGCAAACGTGCTTACCTGTTCGCCCGAGAGATGATCTGGAAACGAGTGGCACAAGGGTACATGGAAAGTTTTTCTCACGTCCGCAGTGACCGCATGGATAGCCCAAGAGTCCAGTTCACTGCGCGCCTGGCGGAAAAATGCCTCGGTCAGGTGCCGGAGGTGAAACTGGATCATTTGAATCGGCTCACCGACGACACTGGAATGCTGCAGCACTCGATCTTCACGATTCCGAATCGCAGAGAGGGATACACCACAGACGACAATGCCCGCGCTCTCATTTTTGCGGTGCTGTTGGGGCAAACGGAAAAGCATCAGCTTGGCAAGGTCGATCCATCTACCGAAACGTTGGCTCTCTGCTACTCAGCATTCCTGGAGCACGCCTTCAATCCTGCGAAGGGTCGCTTCAAGAACTTCCTTCGCTACGATCGCCGGTGGAACGAACCTGTCGGTTCCGAAGACTCCCATGGGCGTGCCCTGTGGGCGTTGGGTACAGTTCTAGGCCGGTCCGAAGATCAGGGATTGAGAGGCGCAGCGGGTCGCTTGTTCGAGTTCTCTCTCCCCGCCGTGCTTGAATTCACGAGTCCGCGGGCATGGGCCTACACCCTGCTCGGAATTCAGGAATACCTTAATTCGTATCCCGGTGATCGCGACGCTCAGAAAGTTCGATCGGCCCTCAGCCAACGGCTGCTTCACATGTATGAAGCGATCCGGCGGCCGGATTGGAAATGGTTCGAGAACGTTCTGGCCTACGGTAACGCGAGACTACCGCAAGCCCTGCTGCTGGTAGGTTCCGCGTGCTCCGATGATCGCATGATCTCTGCCGCGCTCGAATCGCTGGATTGGCTGTCGCAATCACAGCACTGCGAAATCAATCGCCACTTTGTGCCGGTCGGTTCGCAAGGTTTCTATCGCCAGGATGGCGAGAAAGCCCGCTTCGATCAGCAACCGCTCGAAGCCGCAGGTGCGGTTTCTGCGAGCCTGCAAGCGTACCGCGTAACCGGAGACAGTCGCTGGCGCCGGGAAGCCTGGTCTGCTTTCAACTGGTTCCTCGGTGATAACGACTTGCAACTGCCTCTGTACGACTCCGTAACGGGCGGTTGCCGCGACGGCCTGCACCCCGATCGCGCCAATGAGAACCAAGGAGCGGAATCAACGCTGTCGTTCCTGATGGCGCTTCTTGAAATGCGATCTCTCCAAATTGCTGAACCGGTGGATCTCCCGTCATGACTATGCCTGCCGAAAAATCTGTGAGCCTTCTGAGTACTCGCTTCGAGCCATTACTCCTTCGCCACCCCGCCAACCCGATCCTGACAAGCAAGGATTGGCCATACCCCATTAACAGTGTCTTCAACGCAGGCGCAACGCGGCTTGCAGATGGCACGACACTGCTGCTATGCCGGGTGGAAGATCGCCGCGGCTTGTCGCATCTGTCCGCTGCTCGGTCTCGCAACGGCGTCGATGGCTGGCAAATTGATAGCGAGCCGACGCTGATGCCCGACCCGAAGAACCATCCGGAGGAAATCTGGGGCATTGAAGATCCTCGCCTCACGTTTGTTCCCGAACTGCAGCAATACGTGGTCACCTACACTTCCTATTCGCGCGGCGGTCCCGGCGTGTCGCTGGCTCTAACCAAAGATTTCCGCACTTTCGAACGTTACGGCGTAATTATGCCGCCGGACGACAAAGACTCAGCGCTTCTCCCTCGGCGGATCGACGGATGCTGGGCGCTGATTCATCGACCGATGACCACGCTCGGGGCACACATGTGGATCTCTTATTCTCCCGACCTGCGTTATTGGGGCCGGCACCGGCTGATGCTGGAAGCCCGTCGCGGCGCATGGTGGGATGCGAACAAAATTGGACTGTCACCGCCACCGATCGAGACTTCCAGGGGATGGCTCGTGTTCTATCACGGCGTGCGGCACACTCCCTCGGGCTGTCTCTACAGGTTAGGGCTGGCTCTTTTCGATCTAGACAATCCGGCTAAGTGCCTGCTCCGAGGCGATTCGTGGATATTCGGGCCAGAAGCCGAGTACGAACGCCATGGCGACGTCGACGATGTGGTCTTTCCCTGCGGGTACACGATGGATGCTGACGGCGACACGCTCAACATTTATTACGGAGCTGCCGATTGCGCAATTGCTCTGGCTCGGGCCAGCGTGCGCTCATTGCTCGAGTGGCTGGACGCTAACGGAAGTTGCGAACGTCGCCAGCGCGCGCAGGACTGATGAAATCTCTGCTGAAGGCCTTCCAGTTTGTATTTGGCTGCCGGCATCGTCACCAGAGCCGTGTGTTCACGATTAAGCACCGCACCTACCGGGTCTGTTTCGACTGTGGAAAGGAATTCGACTTGCCTGACGCGCATATGCCCATGCGGTCCAACGCAGCTCGGGGCGGCCACTCGGAGACGAACTCTCGCCATGATCGCTGAAACTCTCGTCGGCCTAGCTCTGGGATCGCAATCTCGATTCTTCACCTGTGAGCCATCTTGCTCAGGCGCACCCGCGCGTGCCATTCTCAATTATCTTCTGCGCGTGTCGGTGGAGGCGAGAAGATGAATTGCAGCGCTTAACCACTAGATCGCATGGGTCGTGTCCTGGTCAGGTCGCGCAAAGCGGCCGCATCCAGCGAACCAACATCCTTCATCTGTGTGCCATAGCTGAGCGAGAAGAAAGCAGCGAAGAATGGGATTACCGCTTCGTAAAGAATCGAACGACTGCGACTACGATTAACGCGAGCACGACAAATTCAATGATCGTCTTCAACGCCGTCGTCATGGTTGCTTCTCCCTTGACTGAATCACCACGCAAGGTGGGGAGTCGTGGGTGGCTTTTCACAACTGTGATGACCACACTATGCTGAACAGGTATTCCCGTGTGCCAACGGCATCACCAGAATACGTGGCCGTAGTAAGGAACTTGCATTCGTACTTCTCGCAGCCTGCCACGGCGGGGACAGTCTGTCACAATCCCACGCGTTGTACCACTGTAAAGTACTACGGCCAAGAGTTAGCCAACGGTTGAGAACAGGCCACTCAAAACTCCCTGCACGGAGTCAAAGAGTGAGATGGAGATATTTCAAGAGTCACCCGGTCACTCCGCGTTAGGCTCAACCCCAGCATCAGCAAGAGTGCCCCAAGGATGTACATCCCCCCTTGCTTGCTCGCCGACTCCGGCGCGGCGAGGGCGCTTCACCGACTGGCGCCACCCTCGGCGACCTGCAGGTCGAGGCTCACGCGCTCACCATTGATCAAGACTGTTCCGACGTCGATCAACTGCTGCCCCGTGCAGTCATAGCGCTCGTAGCAGCGCAGCGCCGTGAAGGGGAAGAAGAACTCGACGGCCTCAGAACTCGCGCCAGTGCCGCGCTTGGCCGAGAGATGAAGCGCGCTGCTGAACCCCAGGCCGTCGAACTGGGAATCATCCTTGAAGTAACCGAGCACGGGACGAATCAAATGCGCGACGTGTTCGTCGAAGACCAGGGCGGCAAGGCGGTAGCGTGAAGCCGTCGGAGGTTCGGCGAGCGTGGTGTTGATCGACAGCTCTAGATAAATGCCGCCGCGGAATGCAATGAAGTTGGGCGAAGCGTAGACAACAAAATGCGCTTGCGGATCGAGTGCCTTCACCATGCCGTCGAGAATGGGCTTGATCGCAGACTGCATCGAGGAGAGCACCTGCGGCGAAGTGTCGCGGGGCGGTTGGGGAGGATCTGCAGGCTTAACCGGCTTCAATGTCGGCACGTGCACCGGGCTAGGTAGTCTGTCGGTATCCTGCTCGCCGTTATGAACTACCTCTGCGTTCGCCGTGGCTGCGTTTTGTGCCGCCGTGGAAGGATCGTCGGGTGGCACTTCCTTCGCGAGTTGAGGCCCCTCCGCGCTCAACCAGAGGGTAACGGGCTTGGCATTGACGAAGACTTCTCCGCGCATAATTGCAGCCTGGCGGTTGGTATCGTCTTTTGCATTGACCATCTGGATCGCCGCGGCCTGCGGGAGGATGACGACCAGATTTTCCGGACGCTCGACGGCAACGCCTCGCACTTTGGCAATCACATGGTGAGAAATTTCGAAAGCATAGGCCTGGACGCTGGAATTCTTGTCAAAGTGAGTCACCGCAATCTGGAGAATGGGCAGAACAACCTGCTGAAATGTCTGCCGGGCGCGCTGGTCGGCATTCATTTTCTCGGCGGAATAAGCCGCGAAGTAATTGCCCGTGATCTTCAGCACGATCTTGTCCTGATAGTGATCGAACTGGATGGAACGCTGGTCGGCCCACTTCTGCTTGGATTCCTCGAGATCGAGCTTGCGGCTCAGATAAAAAGGATAGTCCGTGGGCAGCTTGAGAATCTCACCGCCCATCTGTTTCAGGGCGTCCATGTTGCGCGCCTGCAGCGCGCTCAAAGTGGAATCCTGAATTTCGTTGGCGGGAAGAACCTGTGCACGGGCGGCGGAAATGGCGGCGCACAGGCACAGCAGGAGAAGGCTAGTCCTTTGCATAGACAGGCCCAGCGCTGCGAGAGGGCGGATCGGAGATTGCACGGATATAGGATATCAGTGCCTGGATGTCGGACTTGCTGAGCGTGTTTCCCCATGCCGGCATGAGCGCCGATTTGTTAAGCGCCGCGCCTCCGTGGCTGATGATGGCCATCAGGTCGGCGTCGCTGATCTTATTCAAAGTGTCGCCTTCGGTGAAGGGGTGCGGCTTGATTTCCAGATTGTCGTAGTTCGAGACGCGCTCGACCGTCGACTCGGGATTGTGGCAGCGCTCGCAGTACTGATCGTTGAGATGGCGTCCCAAGCGCCTGCTGGTAGCCGAGGGCGATCTCTTCGATCTTGAGTTCCACCTTCTTATTTGACTTGTCGGTGGTGGAGGCAACGAGTTGGTAGCGGCCCGCCATGCCTCCGAGAGACACGTTGGTCGTGACTTGGCCGCTGGAATCGGTCAAGCCGTTGGCGGGATCGAAACTGACT
The DNA here is from genome assembly GCA_963795875.1 of uncultured Acidobacteriaceae bacterium. Taxonomy (GTDB): domain Bacteria; phylum Acidobacteriota; class Terriglobia; order Terriglobales; family Acidobacteriaceae; genus Sulfotelmatobacter. The sequence goes on along the minus strand of CAWCJM010000008.1, from coordinate 393,192 downwards.
CCGGGGACGGCTGCGAATTCCACGAGGGCTCCGGCGACGGCGGTTCCCTGCGCGTCATTTACCTGGACAACGACTGGTTGCGGCAACAGGGCGCCGGTCTGGGCGAACTGCTTGGCGCCGCTGGATTCGACGATCGCGGCGCCGAAGGCCGTGGGCTTGGGGACGATCACCGTGACCGCGGTGGTGGTGCGCGAACAGGATGTGGCTAAGAGCATTGCCAGCATGGCGACGGCTGCGACAATCGCCGCGCTGCGCTTGGCTGGACAGCCGAAGGCGACTGTCCCCACAAAACCCTCTGCATGAGTTTGCACGTGAGTCAAAGCAAAGCGGTGGCGGGTCATTTCTTGGCGACCTCCTGTGTGGGTGCCCCATTTCCCGCCGTTCTTGCGGGAAGTGGGGACTTTCCTCCGCCTTTCTGCGAGATCAGGAACGCGGTCAGCGCGCGCGCATCTTCATCGCTCATGGCGCGGTTCGGTTCGATCGTGCCCGGACGCAACGACTGCGGATTCTTCATCCATTGGTAGATCCAGGCGGCTGTGAGGCGCGAGCCAACCTGCGTCAACGTGGGGCCGATGTAGCCTTTGTCGGTCTTGGTGTCGACGATGTGGCATCCCTGGCAGGAATATTTGCCGTAGAAGAGTTGCTTGCCGAGTTCGACTTCGCCTTGCGAGTAGCCGCTCAGTGGCATGGAATCGCGGTCGACTGCGGGGTTCTGGTAGACGGTCATGATGTAGTCGGTGAGTTCGTTGGCCTCGGCGTCGGTCAGGTTGAAGCGCGGCATGCGGCGAATCAGCGACGGGCGCAGCGTGCCCGGATTCTTGAAGAACTGCACCAGCCACTCGCGCTGCACGGAACTGCCTTCCCAGGTAAGGTCGGGAGCCATGTCTCCGCCGTGGCCGTTGATGCGGTGGCAACTGAAGCACGCGAGGTCGGTCATCAGCTTTCCAGCTTTTCCGGCAGGCTGGTAATCCGACTCATGAGTGCCAGCAACCATCAGCGACGGCGGCAGGTGTTCGAGCGATCGTTTAAGGAGAGGAGAGCGGTGGTGAGCGAATCGATCTGCGCCGCGTTGAAGGTGTATTGCGGCATCTTCAGGCCCTGCCCGAAGGCGCGCGGCTGCTTGATCTTGGTCGCGATGTAATCAGGCAACGTGTGCTGCATGCCGGGCAGGAACACCAGTTGCGTGACCGGCTTGCTGCCGATGCGGCTGAGTTCAGGCGCGAAGTTCTCCGGCTTCTTGATGCCGGCGATTTCGTGACAGGAGGCACAGCCGTAGTCAGAGACCAGGCGCTTGCCGTGGGTGATCTGCTCGGGCGTGGCGGCTTCGAGATGCACGTTGGCGACAAAATCAGGATCCGCTTTCGCTTGGAGGAATCCAGAGAGCGTCGCAACTTGCCCGTCGTTGAAGCGGTAGTGCGGCATGGCCGTGCCCACATCGTAGGTGCGCGGGTTCTTGAGCCAGGCTTGTAACCATTCCGGTTTGACTTTGGTTCCGACCTTGGTCAGTTCTGGACCTACGTCGCCGCCCACCATATTTCCGGCGGCGTTCTGCACGGCATGGCAGGAAGCGCAGAAAGATTCTCCGTAGAGGCTGGCGCCCGCTGCGGGGTCAGTGGACGCTTTCGCGGAAAGTGTGGCCGTGTCTCCGGCTAGAGGCGAGCTGTTCGCGATGAGGAAGGCGGACATGTCGCGCGCGTCATCGTCGCTCAGCTTGAAGTTCGGCATGGTTGACGTGGCAGCGTACGCTTGTGGGTCTTTGAGCCAGGCGTAGATCCATTCGCGTGAGGTTTTATCGGCGATGTGTGAAAGTGACGGCGGATCGTCCGTGGCCTTCAAAACAGTTCCGTCCGACAACCTCACGGCGTGGCAATGCACGCAGCCTTCGCGAGCCAGCAGGTTGCGTCCCTGATTCAGTTGCGGCGTGCCGGGCAGAGGCCCGCGGTGGCACTCACCGCACGAAGACTCGATGTACTTGGCGGGAAGAATCGGCTGCTCCCAGGCCAGCGTGCTGTTGTGGGCTTCGGTCAGCGTGGTGGCCGCGCCTTGCCCGCGATGGCAGACCGTGCAGCCGAACTGCTCGAGCTTATGCGGGATCACCGGATGGGTGCGGAAGGGCTGGTTGGGGACGTCGGCAAGGCTGGGTTCTTTGAGCCCGACGTGGCAACTGGTACAGCGGTCGACGACTCCGAGTTCGGGCAGCCACACTTGCTGGATTCCGCCCTGGAAGTGACGCTGCAGCGTGTTGGCATCGCCGCGGTTGCGGATCATGCGGAGATAGCCGTGCTGGTAGTGCCGCCACTCGCTGAAGAAATTCTTGGCAGGAGCGATGGCCAGCGACGCGAGGAAAATGAGGCTGACCACGCCGAACGCGCGTACGCTGTCCCCGAATAATCTTTGCCAGAGCGACGTAAGCTTTTCTTTCATGAGCGCCGCATCCTTATGAGCATCCTTGTCGACATCGTTATGAATGTGCCTGTCCTTAATATGTGCATCGGCGATGTGTGCATCAACCCTGCCACGGCCAGACGAATTCCCAGCCCGGTCCGCGGAAAAATGTTCCGATCGCGGTCAACACCACCAGTTCGAATAAGAACCAGCTCATGATCCAATACGACAGCGGCCTTCCGGCCAGGTAGCGCCGGAAAGCTGAGGGCGACTGCGGAGAGCCTTGCGCCGCCACGAGCATGATTCCGGCCATGATCAGCGTCGGCACCAGCGCCGCGTAGACCTTAAACAGGAGGAGGAACAACGAGAGCGCGGTTGCGACCACGTAAAAGATGCGAAGCCGCTTCTGCCGGTCTTTCAGGAAGAGACCGTCGGCCTCTATGTTGACCTTGAAATACGGAATGACGATGAGCGCCATCACGACGAGTCCGGGCACGAGCACGCCCGCAACCACGGGCGGGAAGTAGTGCAGCATCTCCTGTAGCCCGAGGAAGTACCACGGCGCTTTCGCAGGATTCGGCGTATGCGAGGGATCGGCAAGGCCTTCGAGCGGAGCGTTAAAGATCAGCGCGATCCAGACCAGCACGACGGCCAGCGTCATGATCGCGACGGCCGAGCGGAACAGCACTTCGGGAAACGTCTGCAGCTGATCTTCCGTGTCGGCCTTCACCTGCGCCGACGTTCGGCGGGTAATAAAGACGATACGGCGCGGCGACTTTTTCGCGTTGGAGTCGATGCCGGCGGTGAAGTCTTTGGAATCGGCCATGACTATTTCGCCTCCTTCGCGTTGGCATTGGCCCGCAGCGTGGCTGGCTCGCTATCGTGCGAGTAGAGGCCGCCGTCTTTGCGGATCCGCCAGAAATGGATGGCCACAAAGAACATCGCGGCGAGCGGGAGAATCATGCAGTGCAGGACGTAGAAACGCAGCAGCGCGTTGGCATTGACGGCATTGCCGCCGAGCAGCAGGAAGTGAATCTTCTCGCCCATCACCGGAACGGCTGAGGCGATGTTCGATCCCACCGTGATGGCCCAGTACGCCAGCTGATCCCAGGGAAGCAAATAGCCGGTGTAGCTGAGCAGGAGCGTCATCAGCAGAAGGATAACGCCGATCACCCAGTTAAATTCGCGCGGCGAGCGGTAGGCGCCGCGAAAGAATACCTTGAACATGTGCGCGAAGACCAAAAACACCATGGCGTGCGCCGACCAGCGGTGCAGATTGCGAAGAAATAATCCGGACGAGACGACGAATTGCAGGTCCTTGGTGTCGGCGTAGGCCTGCGGAACCGACGGGTGGTAGTAGAACATCAGTGGAATGCCGGTCGCCACCAAGATTAGAAAAGTCCCAAGCGTCAGCGTGCCTAAGTACCACGTCGCGCTGAAGCTCAGCATGCGCGTGCGCACCTTGGTCGAGAACAGGTGCAGAAACACGTTCTGCTGGATCGCCAGCGCGCGCTTGAGTGTGCTGGAGCCGGTGCCGCTGCGGAAGATGGAGCGCCATACCCGCGTGCCGCGTAATTCGTCGAAATGTTGGTCGATTGTTTTTGCCATTGCTGGTTCTTTCTAAGTCAGACCCTCACGAATGAATCCCGCCCCAGCGGCGTCACATCGGTGGAGCGATCGACCAGAAGATCGCCGTCGTCGTTGAGCCAGACGCGCTTCCACGGCAGCGGCTTGGGCGCGGGCCCCTCGATCTTCTTGCCATCCTCATTGAATTTGCTGCCGTGACAGGGGCACGCAATCATGTTCAGTTCGGGCTTCCATGCGGTCATGCAGCCGAGATGCGTACAGACGGCGCTCAGCGAGAAGTAGCCTTCGTCGGAGTGGATGATGAAAATGCCGGAATTGACGTCGATGGTGACGCTGCCCAGCGGATAGCGATCGGGCTTGCCCGCGTTGACCACGGGCGAAGGTTCGTAGAGAACATTGGGTTCGAGATATTGATATGCGAACGCCGCAGTGCCCGCGGCCGCGATGCCCAGCGAGCCGATGCCCAGTTTGAGAAAAAATTGCCGTCGGTTTACGTCGTTAAGAACGCCCTCGGTTTTCTTGATTTCGTCTGCCATCGTTTCCTCTGCCACAAGGCCTCGTGCTACTTCTGCAAACCCGCACCGATCGACGCGACGGAAATCAGGCCGGTCGGCTCGGCTGGAATCAGGTTGTACGACTCCATCGTGATCGTGCCCACAGGACAGCGCATCGCGCACAGCCCGCAGCGGATGCACCGGGTCTCGTCCTTCAGCATGGCGGCTCCGGTCACGACTCCCAAATCGTCCGCCTTCACTTCATCAAACTCGACGCCAAACAGTTCCTGGTTGTCGCGGATGTGCTGCACCGTCTCCGGCTCGAACGCGATGCGGTCGAGCGAAACCAGTTCCAGACATTTCTCCGGACAAACGTCCACGCAACCGCCGCACAGGATGCACATGCTGCCGTCTTCCGGGACGCCTTCAAAAATCGTATTGACCCAGCAGTGCAGGCAGCGCTGTGCTTCGGCCATGGCGGCCGGCGCGTCGTAGCCGACCTCAACTTCGGTGACGCCCGTGCGGCGTTCGAGCGGAAGCATCGGCACGGGCTGCCGGTCGATGTCGAGATAATCGAGCGGCATGGAATGCCGTTTGAGCAGTTCCACTTCGATGACCGGTTCCGGATGCTTTCCCCCGCGCAGGAATTCATCGATTCCCACTGCGGCACGCTTGCCATCGCCAACGCTGTCAATAATGAGGCGTGGTCCGAAGACGCAGTCGCCACCCGCGAAGATGCCGGCAGCCGAGGTCATCAGCGTTTGCGGATTCACTGCAATCAAACCGCGCGGTGAGAGTTCCACGTTATCTTCGGGCGTCAGGAAGTCCAGCCGTGGCGCCTGCCCGATCGCCATGATGATGGTGTCGCACTCGATCTGGGTTTCGCTATTCTCGTAGAACGCGGGATTGAAGCGCTTGTTCTGATCGAACACCCACTTGGTCTTGAGTGTTTCGAGCGCGGTGACCTTGCCGTCCTTCCCAAGAATGCGCTTCGGCCCGAGCCCGGGGTGCATCGTGATTCCTTCCTCTTCGGCCTCGACGATCTCTTCGAGAGCGGCGGGCATTTCTTCGCGGCGTTCCAGACAGACCAGGTTCACTTCGCGCGCGCCCATGCGCAGCGCAGAAAGCGAGATGTCGACCATCTCCTTCGTTGCAACCGCCGACACGTTTTCGTCGGAAGGCTCCAGATCCTCCACGCCGCCCGCGTGCTGCTTCACCACTTCGCGGGCCGCGGACCGAGCCACATCCATGGCAACGTTGCCGCCGCCAATCACGATCACTTTCTTGCCAATGGTGAACTTGTAACCCAGGTTCACGTTGAGCAGAAAATCAATTCCTTTGTAGACGCCGTCCAGATCGACTCCGGGAATGGTGAGATCGCGGCTGCGGTGAGCGCCCACAGCAAGCAGCACGGCATCGAACTCGCCGCGTAAATCTGAAATCGCGAAGTCTCTTCCCGCAGCGTGATTCAACTTGAGTGTGATGTCGCCGGTCTCGAGAATCTCTCGGACTTGCGCCTCGACCACGTCGCGCGGCAGGCGGTATTCCGGTATGCCGAGATAAAGCATTCCGCCGGCGACCGGAGCAGCTTCGAAGATCGTGACCGCATAGCCCATCAGGGCGAGGTCGTGCGCCGCTGAAAGTCCGACCGGACCCCCGCCGACCACGGCGACCTTATAGGAAAGCTTTTTCTGGACGCGTTCTTCGTTGACGTTGATGGGATGCTTCGACTCGGGCCCGTACTGCTCGGTCAGAAACCGTTTCAGCGCGCGAATCGAGATAGGCCGGTCGATCTCGCCGCGGCGGCAGGCGGTCTCACACGGATGGGCGCAGACACGGCCGCAGATGCTGGCCAACGGATTGGGCTCGCGCGCGAGGCGGTAGGCCTCTTCAAAGCGTCCCTCTGCAATCAGGCCCACGTAACGCCCGGCGTTAGTATGAGCCGGGCAGGCCATCATGCAGGGGAAGTTTGTATGCAGCCAGTCCCCATCGACCTTCTTGTTTTTGAATCGCTTCAGCATTGCGGCACTCTTGAATTTGGGCGACGGCTGAACCTCAAATTTGTTATTGGCTTACGACCAAAGAGAATTCGGGGAGCGAGTCATAGCATGCGCTCCCCGTATTCGCGTAATTCCTTACTTCGTCAGGGTGAAATCCGCTTTGCCCTCGCCCGCGACGGTTACGGGCTTGGACGAATTCTTCGCGCCCTCGTGCCACGCGGTCACGGTGTAGCTGCCATCGGGAACGTTGTCGATCTTGTAGCTCCCGGATTTGTCGGTCACGACGAAATAAGGAGTGGGCGACACCACGATGTAGCCTCCCATTTCCGGGTGAACGTTGCAGAGCAGCGGCACTGCGCCCGGGTTGTCGAACTTAAAGGAGCGCTTCTCGCCTTGCGGCCAGGTGCCCAAGTTGTGGCCGAGTTTCTTGTTGCCACCCACCGAGATCCAGAAGACGTTGTGGGCGACCTTGTCGCTGTTGAGGAACTCGACCGTGGCGCCCTGTTGGACCGCCACAATGTGTGGCGTGAACATCAGACCCTTCTGATCGATCAACGGTTTGTCCGCCGGGGCCGGGAAAGTCTTTCCGGCAATCGCTTCGACGTAGACGACGGACTCCCCAGTGACTCCAGCGACCTTCCCGCTGATGGATCCGGCGGAGGCCACGACACTGAACATTGCGATGACTGCTGCGAGCGCTATCAAAGTGCGTTTCATTTTTCTCTCCTGAAGTTGTCTGCAACAAGACTCTCTGCAACTCGTTTGCTTCCAAAAACGGGGCGTTAGTAAACGAACTCCAACGCGCCAGTGGCGGTGCTGGTACGGAACGGGCTCACCGCTTGACCGTTTGAGTTATAGGTCAAGGCCTGCTGCGGACGGATCGCGTATTCGAACGACGCCTTGATGTTGGCGTGAATCAAGAACTGCACACCCGGGGTTACCCGGTTGCGCGTAGCGCCGGCCGGCGAGAAGTAATTCACCGACCCGGTCTGGTTCAAGAAGTCTGCCGTCGACTGCACGCGATCGTAGCGCAGGATGGTCATGACCCAGGGCAATGCCAGATAGTCAGCCTCGACGAAGCCGCCGTTGAACTTGGCGGGCCCGCCATTCGTAAAGCTGGTGCCGATCCCGGAGCTGCAGGCGATGGCAGTGCCCGTCGAGTCCTGGCACAACAGATCGTCGTCGTGTCCGTACATGTACAGGCCGTAAACGTTCAAGGTGCGGTAGTTGAAGCTGAAGTCGCCGCCGACGCGATAGAAAGGCTCGCGGGCAGTGATGACCGTCGCATTGTCGGACGCATCCACGCCGTTGAAGCGCTGCACCGAACGTCCCTTGAAGTAGAACGTTCCCAGAGTCAGGTACGTATGGTCGCGGGGACCGGATGGTCCAGCCGCCATGATGTCATGCCGGCTGGTCGGATCCTTCTCCAGGTTGAAGCGGTAGGAGAAGCGTCCATAGAAATCCTTATAGTTGGAGTCAGAGAAGAATCCCGCCGGCGAAGAAACATTGGGAGCCGTTGTGCTGGTCCCACTGGTGTTCTGATTCACGAATGCGATGGAATAGTGGTAGCCCCCATATTGATGGCCTCCACTGAGTTCGAAGCCTTGAGCCGCATCCTGGATCTCATATACGTTGTTCACATTCTGCTGGCTGGAGCCAATGTTCGCTTCGGTATAAATGTCGTAGGGAGTGATATTGATCGATCTGGCCTGCGTGAAGGGCAGGTCCAGTTCGAACTGTCCAATTCTCAGACTCAGCGAATCCGTAGGAAGTTTAAAGAACCGGCCCAGGTTCACAAATTTCAGATAACCGTCGCCTAGACCGCCGTTTGCGTTAGCACCAGCTACGCTCAGGTCGTCGTCCACCCAGAAAGCGATGTCGCTGCCAAAATTGCCCGCCATGAAGATGCTGAAGAAGCCGGGCTCAAAGTCGGTGCGGGGCACGTTTGGCGATGCAGTCGATCCAGCCGGCGTGTAGTTGTTGGCGCTGGCGGGAGTGTATTGGAAGAACTGGTTGAAGCGCAGTCCGATTGGGGGAAGACCGGGGAGCGTCCCAGGAAAGACCGTGTGGGGCCACAATTCCTTCTGCGCCGGCGCTCCTAACATGACAGGCGGAACTTTGAGGAAGCTCTCGTCATCCTTGGGGAACTTGAAGCCGGCATCCTTGAAGGCTTTTCCGAAATCGTTGAGCTTCGGGAAGTCGATATGGCAGGTCGTGCAAGACGTCCCGTATTGGCGGGAAAACGCGGGGATCGCGAAGCTGCTCGCAGTCAGCACGAAGAGCGTCAGAAGCAAAAGGCACAGTACAAACATGGAGCCGCGGGAGCGCATCAGTATCGCCTCCTAAGTCATGAGTTCGAGAGGTTTTTGGCCTCTGGTTTTGGAACTAGGTGGACCTGATACTAGCGAGAGCAGTAGTGGCTCCGCCGGGCCATGAATCACAGTTCAATGTGATTCCAATCACAAATCGTAGGCGCATGATGGGTTCGGCCCAGGAGATTGCCGGTGATGGCGAAGGCGCGGGGGGCGAGCTAGAGTGCGGAGTCGCACGCGTGCGAGTGACGAATATCACAATCGACGAAAATAAAACTCGTGATTTCTATCACAGCTCCCACGTCCTCATTAGTCCGCTTTGTGGCGTGTGATCGGACGCCTGCGTTAACGCCACTCTGAAAAAGGCTGGCATCGGCGGCCAATTGCGTTCTTGGCTACCATCGTTTTAACCATTTACAACCGTTTTGGTCGCTTAAGGGCAAAGAAGGAGTATCCCGACCCTGGGTGCTTAGCGAGTCTTGCTCAGCATTCTGCGACAGTGACGAGCGATTTGGAGTTCTTCTTCTGCGGGGACAATCTGGATCTTGTCTGTGGTAAGGCCAAGGAACTGGAGACCATCGGTGGCTATGGATCGAATGTGACTGCTGTGCTCTCCGATGCCGCCAGTGAAGACGAGCAGATCAATACCATCGAGGAGGGCTGAGTACGCGCCGATTACTTTGCGCACGGAAGTGGCAAAGATGTTCAGCGCAAGTGCGGAACGGGGATCGTGGGAGCGAGCCCTCTCCTCCAGCGCTTTCACGTCGCTCTCACCAGAAGAGAGCGCAAAGAGGCCGCTCTGATGGTTAAGCAGATCTTCAAGCTCATCGACGCCGAGTTTCTCGTTGCGCAAAAGATAGAGGAAGACGCCGGGGTCGAGATCACCCGAGCGCGTACCCATAGGGATGCCGCCGGTGGGAGTGAATCCCATCGTGGTGTCGACGGATACTCCGTTGCGGAGAGCGCAGAGGCTTGCTCCGTTACCCAGGTGGGCGAAGACGGCTCGCCCGGGAAGCCGTGCTCCGAAGTGATGCACGAGCGATTCATAAGAAAGACCATGGAAGCCATAGCGCCGCACACCAGCATCGAAATATCGCTGCGGAATAGCGAAATGCGACGCTATTTCCGGGATGGTCCTGTGGAAGGCATCGTCGAAACAGGCAAAATGCGCCGCCGAGGGGAAGATCGACTGAGCTGACGCGATGAGCTTGAGCGCCTGCGGAATGTGCAGCGGCGCGAAATGCGTGGCGGAGCGAAGCTGATCCAGGAGTTGCGGTGTGATGAGTTGGTGCGTGCGGAGTTCCGGGCCACCGTGCACGACTCGATGACCAACAGCCACTGGTGTCGCGTGAATATGATCTCGGAGTTCCTTGGCGAGAGTGGCAAGGGCATCTGTCTGCGATTCGTGGATACACTCGCGCGCAACCATTGCGCTGCCATCGGAAGAACGGATGTGTAATGCTCCGTTGCTGTGTCCGATGTCCTCGGCACTTCCCGTCAGCAGCGGTTTTTCGTCCCCGTCATCGGCACCGCGGCCGTATACACCAAACTTGAGCGAAGACGAGCCGCTGTTGAGTGCAAGGATGAGATCGTCTTTTGGAGTCGATATTTCCACGGTGCCTATCCGGGCCATTTCCAGTTGCGAATCTCCGCCTTGTCGATGCCTTCGGCGTGAGCGTAATTGATACTTTCGATGATTTGATCCTTCAGCCACTCTTTGACGTGCGCGCCCATTGCCCTCAGCCTCGGAACACGATCAATGACATCGATAGCCAGGTCGAAGCGATCCACCTGGTTGAGAATAGCGAGTTCGAGCGGCGTGTTGATATTGCCCTTTTCCTTGTATCCGCGCACATGAATGTTGTCATGATTCCTGCGGCGGTAGCTGAGCTTATGGATGAGCGACGCATAGGAATGGAAGTTGAAGATGACGGGTTTGTCGACAGTAAACAGAGAATCAAAGTCGCGGTCGGAGAGTCCGTGCGGATGCTCGCTCTCTGGCATCAGCCGGAAGAGATCGACGACGTTGACGAAGCGGATCTTCAAATCGGGGAAGCGTTCCTTCAAAATCGCAGCCGCAGCCACTGACTCCATGGTCGCGATATCGCCTGCACAGGCCAGTACCACATCGGGCTCCGAGCCATCGTCCGTCGAGGCCCAATCCCAAATGCCAATGCCTTTTGTACAGTGCTCCACCGCCTCTTCCATGGTGAGGTACTGAAGGTGGTCCTGCTTGTCCGCAACAATGACGTTGATGTAGTCGCGTGAACGCAGGCAATGGTCTGCGACGCTGAGCAGGCAGTTCGCATCGGGCGGTAAATAGATGCGGACTACATCGGCGCTCTTGTTCGTGACTACGTCAAGGAACCCTGGATCCTGATGAGTGAAGCCGTTGTGATCCTGCCGCCAGACAAGAGAGGTAATAAGGATATTGATGGAAGGCACTGGCGCGCGCCAGTCGAGTTCTTTCTTCGCCTTCTCCAGCCATTTCGCATGCTGGTTGAACATCGAATCGATGATGTGTACGAAAGCTTCGTAGGTTGAGAAAAAGCCGTGACGGCCGGTGAGAACATAGCCTTCGAACCAGCCTTCGAGCGTATGCTCGCTGAGCATTTCCATCACGCGTCCGAAGACATCGAGTTCGCCGCCGTCGGCATCTTCCGGCTTGAATTCGGCAAGCCACGTTTTCTTCGAAGCAGCATAGATCGCGGTCAGCCGGTTGGAGGCAGTCTCGTCCGGCCCGAAAACACGGAAGGAGTTCATGTTGCGGCGCATGACTTCGGCAAGGAAGTGCGCGAGCACATCGGTAGGTGGCGCATAGAGGACCCCCGGAGCCTTCACCTGAACGGCATAGTCGCGAAAGTCAGGCAGTTCGAGCGGCTTGCGCAGCACACCGCCGTTCGCGTGTGGATTCGCCGAGATGCGGCGCGTCCCCGAAGGAGCCAGCTCCTGCAGTTCTGGCACGAGCGTTCCATTGGCGTCGAAGAGTTCTTCGGGTTTATAGCTGCGCATCCAGTCCTCAACGATTTTTAGACTGCGCGGATTCGTAGCTGGGTCGACCACTGGAACCTGGTGAGCGCGCCAGAAGTCTTCCACTTTGTGGCCATCTACTTCTTTTGGTCCGGTCCAACCTTTAGGAGAACGTAGCACAATCATCGGCCAACGCGGACGCGCCGTGTCGCCCGTCGAACGAGCGTGATGTTGCAGCGAACGAATCTCGAGAATGCATTGTTCCAGCGTTGAAGCCATGGCGAGATGCATTGCGGACGGGTCGCTGCCCTCGACAAAATATGGCTTGTGGCCGTATCCGGTTAGCAGCGCTTCCAATTCATCGTGGGGGATGCGAGCGAGGATGGTGGGATTTGCGATCTTGTAACCATTGAGGTGCAGCACCGGCAAAACCGCGCCATCGCGAATGGGATTCAGAAATTTGTTTGAGTGCCACGAGGTCGCAAGCGGACCAGTCTCGGCCTCGCCGTCTCCTACCGCGACGGCGACGATAAGATCAGGATTGTCGAATGCTGCTCCATAGGCGTGCGAGATGGAGTACCCAAGCTCGCCACCTTCATGAATAGAGCCTGGCGTTTCCGGTGTGCAGTGCGAACCGATCCCTCCGGGAAAGGAAAACTGCTTAAAGAATTTGAGCATGCCCGCTTCGTCACAGCTCTTATCCGGATAGATTTCGGAATAATGCCCTTCAAGATAGCAGTTGGCGAGTGTGGCGGGCGCGCCGTGGCCGGGTCCGGAGATATACATGACATTTAAGTCGTACTTCCGGATAAGACGGTTCAAGTGCACCCAAATCAAAGATTGGCCGGGATCTGAGCCCCAATGACCAAGGAGCCGATTCTTGATGTGCTGAGGCTTCAGTGGTTTGCGCAGGAGGGGATTCGCGCGAAGATAGATCATGCCCGCCGACAGATAGTTACAGGCACGCCAGTAAGCGTCCGTCTTTCTCAGTTCATCGGGTGAAAGCGGTGTTGGGACTTCAGTTGTGCCGACCATGGATGCTCTCCGGAATTAAAAGCGGGTGTTGTGCTGCGTGGCGCTGATGGATAGCGTAAACCGTTCTCATGAAAAGCGGATGAATTCTTGGGGGAAGCCAAGAAACTGAGTATCAGGGACGGCTCGGTGACCAGAAAGAGGCAATCCAATTTTCTTCCTGAGGAGCATTCGCGCAATCCCTCATCCGCAGAAGCACATGCCTCCGTTTCGTCTTTCCAGGGGCCATTCTGTCACACACCCCATCGCCTGCTCAAACCGGGTTTGCCTGCTCGAGCCATTTCCGGCGCGGGTCGATGCGTCTCCGCCGGTTTGCGGGAGGACGATTCCATGAAAGGGCACCCGCACATGCCCCTGCTGGCACGCCCCTTCGGCGAACCCTTGTTCACCGGACCGCCTGTAACAAGTGACAGTTCCTCCCAACCCCGACTCGTGGTGCACTATCGCGTGGACTACTGGCTTTCGCCTTCGGGGATACCTACGCGGCCGCGCCGCTGTGTGCACTTTCAGAAATGCCGAAAAGAACCCAAGAAGACCACAGCACGGCACATCTTGCGCGCCACGTTCACCGGTCCGCTCGCAGTAATGGCGGGAGCGGCCATTCCTCCTTCTGTCAATGCGCAGAGCCCAGAACTGGTGACGTTCAGCCGCCTGTCGGATGGAACGAACCACATCAACGGGTGTGGTCATGGACGGGGTCGCAACCAATTGAACATTGCGACGCAGAATTCTAATTATCAGCACGTATGAAGTTAGTAACGAGGCCGAGCCGATGCTGGCCGAGCGGAGGTTAGGAAATATTTGCGCGCAGTTCAGGACGGCATGTCAGGGAGTGCCTTCAGAGTTCGAGGGTGTTTGCGCAGAAGCAGGAATTGAAGCGGACAGACCCGGAACCACAGACGCAGTGACTGTGGGCGGCCTGGATTGGTTGAGCTGAGGCAAGGATCTCTCGATGACATTTCTCGAAAGCACTGTGATTTTCTTCGCCTCCGAACCGGGGGTTTGGCGAGCGGATTGGGCGTGGGGTATTCCGTTGACCGTATTCACTTTGGTCCTCCATGTGTTAGGCATGGGGCTCGCGCACCAGACGGCCGTCGGATTTTTTGCCCGCCAGGAGCAGCACCGACGCCCCATGGTTGTGTTCGTAGTCGTTATCAGTACCATGACCGTGTGGGCTACCTGTCTGCATGCGGTGGAAACTGCTCTGTGGGCGGTCTTGTACCAGATCCTGGGTGCGCGACCGGACTATGCCTCGGCCATGCTCTATTCTATGGGCGCGATCACAACTTACGGGCACTCCGGTCTGTATCTCGAACAGGGCTGGCAACTGATGGGAGCAATCGAGGCCCTGAGCGGATGGCTGTTGTTCGGATTGACTACCGCTTTCTTGTTCAGCTTGATTGAGAAATGCCGCGACATTGTAGGTCGGTAGACTGCACGGCCGATCTTCCATTGAGTGCAGGCGACAAAGGACAACATTAGACATCCATGAACTCCACGATTGACCCGTCGATTGCTGAGGAACGCGACCTCTCGCTGATTCGGGGAGGGCCGTTTTATCGCGCACAGCAGGCGGCGCGGCTCATTCGCCCGAACGAATGGAACCACGTGCGGCGCCTTGCATTCGCGCTCGCCCTGGGTTGGGTTCCGCTGGTCCTGATCACCGTTTTTTCACAACCTGAAGCGCTGATGTCGTTGCTGCGAGATTATCGCGTCCACTCCCGAATGCTTATCGCCGTTCCCGTCTTGTTGTTCGGGGACCTTCTCCTGGAAAAGCGCTTCCGCATGGTAGTTGCGCAATTTGCGCGAGCGGGACTCCTGGATAGTTCAGACATCGCAAAAATGGACGACACGATCCGCTGGATCCAGCGCTTGCGCGATTCGGTTATTCCGGAACTTACGATTCTGTTCCTGATCTTGATTCACGGCGTTATCGCGTTCAAGATCCAAGTCGACACCACGGCTTGGCTGGCGCACGGAACCGGATCTGAAATCCAATTGACCTGGGCAGGTTGGTACGCCGTGGTTGTGAGTGCGTCCATGTTCCAATTCTTGTTGGGTCTCGCCCTTTGGAAATGGCTCTTGTGGACACTGTTTGCTTTCAGGCTTTCGCTACTGAACTTGAGGCTGGCGCCCACCCACCCCGACGGTCATGGGGGACTCGGTTTTCTCGCGCTCACACCGATCGCTTTCACTCCGACCGCTTTCGCAGCCACGGCGGTGATCGCAGGAACCTGGCGTCATGAGATTCTTCATCATGGCGCGAATCTGATGTCGTTCAAGCTGCCAGCGATTGTTCTGGCGGTAATCGTTGCGTTGCTTGCGTTGGCGCCGCTGCTCTTTTTTATTCCCAGGCTGGCGGCCGTGCGCCACGATGGAATCCTGGATTATGGACTTCTCGCACAAATTCAGGTCAGAGCTTTCCACGAGAAATGGATTCTTCACGGTGCTGGGCACGAGACCGAATTCCCAGCGTCCGCCGAGGGCAGAACTCTGAGTGGTTTTGGCCAGAGTTACCAGCGGCTAGTAAGGATGAATCCTTTCCCAGCCGATAAAGGAACCCTGGTGACGTTGGCGTTGTCCGTGGCGGTTCCTCTTCTGCCTTTGATATTGTCAGTGATCCCGATTGCGACCGTACTGAAGCTATTGCTGAAGGCCCTGCGCTGATGGCAGAGGGGTCGGGGTGCCGTTGCCGAATTTCCGTGGAGAAAAACCTTAGTAACCGTAATTCTTTACTGGCAGTGCAGCCTTCTCCCGTCTTGTTCTCTCCTCGAGAGCGAGCTTGTACGAGACGTAGTATTTATAGATGTTGCCGACGTAGGTGACCGTCTCTTGCCCGATGTCCTGGGCGGCTACCAGTTCCACGTTGGAAAACCAGACATTGGGATCGAGTCCCATCTCCGACGCTTTTTTTCGCAGTCCCGCGATGCGGCTCGGCCCTGCATTGTAGGCAGCAAACACGAACAGTGTCCGGTTCGTTGCGTCTAAGTTGACGTCGCTAAAATAAGTATCCGCGATGTTGCGTAACATTTTGACGCCAGCGTGGATGTTCCCGTCGGCATTGCCTACGTTCGAAATATTGATGGGGGACGCCGCCGCGTACTTGGGCAGAACCTGCATGATGCCTACCGCGCCGCGCCGGCTTTTCCTATCTTGGTTCAACATGGACTCCTGATATCCCTGGGCGGCGATCATCAGATAGTCGAAATCATATTCGGTCGCATACTTCTGAAAGAGTGCAATCGTGGCTATAAACTTTGCCATCTCTTGCTGGGACGTCGAATTCTTTACCCACGTAGTTTTCTGCAAATAGCGCCGCAGCAGTGTGTTGCCAAACGAGGTGCCCACCCCGTGCGTTGAGATGAACTCATCTGCCAGCTGTTTCAGTTGAGGATTGTTCTTGCGCATGACCCACGCCGTGCTCTCCCCGGTGGCGAGCGCTACGTCTGAGTGAGGTCGAACGTTGTCGAAAACTTTGGACCAGAGTTCCGCTCGCTCTTTTGTGCTGATCGTCGCCGGGATCAGGCCGGCGTTGACCATCTGGATGAGATCGTCTTCGTTCAGATTCTTGTCCGCCGCTTTGATTTGAATAAGGGGCTTTCCGGCTTTTTGAAGGGTCGCATTCTCCTTCTGCAGGTTATCGTAAGAGACCATCAGCGGATTCGCATAAATCTCTTTCCCGCCAAGCTGTTCAAGGGTGGAAAAGGAACCAAAGGACGGTCCACTAACGACGATCTGGGTCACGTCGGTCTGAATCGGAGTAGAGAAGGCAAAACGTTGCTCACGCTCGGGAGTGATAACGACGGCGTTGGCAACCAGATCGCCCAGTCCTTCGGTGAGGGCTGCTTCAATCTGAGAGGGCGCTACCGGGATGTACGTAATGCCCACTTTTAGCTTGTCCGTCTTGAGTTTCGCATTCGCAAACTTCTGAAACTCCTCAAGAGCCTCGTAGATTGCTCCGCGCGGCGTTCCCTTGTCATAAAAGAAGCCGATGGGGTTCAGGATGACAAGAGCGCGGATGTTGCGCCGCTTCACCATCTCGTCCAGATCGCCGGTGCGCCGCTCGAAATTAACAGGCAACGAAAGTGTCTTGGAGGAGAGCAGTGTTGCCTTGATCGACGATTGAGGGCTCGACTGGTCGGAGCCGGTCGGTTGCGGGGTTTGCTTCTTGTTGCATGCAGCAGCGAACACCGCGATACACAGAACCAGTAGAGACATGAACTGTTTGGTCGAGTGGCGTGGAGCGTACGGACCTGATGCCGAGGGAGAGCGCGTGCGATCACTGTCCAAGCATGCCTCCTGATAAGTAGAAGACAGCCTAGAAGCTCCCGGGTGTTCCGATAACTGGCAGAAGTAACAGGGAAGCGATCTGCCTGTTGCAATTGACAGTTGTGGGGCGTGCGGATCTGTCGGTAAACATGAGGCACGATCGGTGTACCGACAATGTGTCCTGTGCTGGTCACGGATCGCAAAATGCGAGGCGATAGTGCGCAAAGTACGTTATGCCTGAGCGACATCGAACGTAGAGTTCGCCCAGAAGATTCACGAGAGCGTGCACCATGACTCCTCACCGCCCAGCCGCCGGGCCCAATGGATCGAGATGGTGGAGGCGCTGGTGCTGGCGATCGTAGCGGTGGCCACGGCATGGAGCGGCTACCAAGCTTCCAAGTGGGACGCGCTTTCGGCGCAAAACCACAACCTTGCCTCGCGCACAACGGTGATGTCGCAGGAAAAGGCAACACTCGCCGGCCAGGACCGTCTGTATGACATTAGTACCTTCCATTCCTGGGTTGGCGCACGGGTGGCGGGGCACGACAAACGGGCGGCATTCTACCAGCGGCGATTCAGGCCCGAGTATGCTGTCGCCTTTGCGGCTTGGTTGAAGCTCGACCCTTTGAACAATCCTACTGCCCCCGCGGGCCCCATCTTTATGGCGGAGTATGTGAACGCAAGTGCTCAGGAGTCTGCGAAGCTCGCACAGGATGCGAGAAGCTACTTTGAGAATGCGGTAACCATGCGAGAGAACGGCGATCAATACGTCAGGATCACTGTGTTTCTAGCTACCGTGCTTCTGCTGACTGCGCTCAGCCAGCGTTTCGACATCCTCGGGCCACGGATTGCGGTCGTAGCGGTCGCGTTTGTCCTGCTCGTTCTGAGCGCGTACTGGATCTTAACGTTCCCCCGTGCGTAGCCTGCGATTTCGATTCAGCGCCGCCCTTTTCGGTCTTCTGAACGCTGTTAGTTCTGCCAGTCGTTCTCTCCAATCACGGGGAGCACACTAATAATCGCTCTTCATTGGGAGGGGAAGGAATTATGGAAAAGATGAGTCTTGTTGGGGCCATTCTGCTTAGCAGCCTGCTCGCATTCTGTCAGGACCAGAGCGCACCGTCTGTCGTCAACATCAACATCAGTATTTCGCAGACTGTGCCGGCGGTGAATTATCTGACGAATACTTCCACCAAGATTGGCTTCAAGGCCACTCCGTATCTGCCTTACGCTCAAGGCGACGCCAAGGTGGACAACAAGAAAGGCCTGATGACGGTGGATGCCAGTTTTTCGAAAATGGCGCCTGCCACACAGCTGGGGCCGGAGTTTCTGACGTACGTTGTTTGGGCCATCACTCCCGAAGGACGAGCCAGCAATCTGGGTGAGCTGCAACTGAACGGGGACAAAGGGAAGTTGAACGTGACGACGAGGCTGCCGAACTTCGCGATGATCGTGACGGCCGAGCCCTACTTTGCAGCATCGGCGCCGAGTGAAATGGTGGTGCTGCAGAATGTGCCACTGGCGGGCACCTCAGGCGCAACCACTCCTGTTACCACAAATCTGTTGAAACGCAGCGCATACCACGAAGCCAGTCTGCAACCCTTCAATATCGATCCTAAGGTTCCTCTGGCGGTCTACGAAGCGCGCAATGCCCTGCGCATCGCACAGGCGGCAGGCGCGGAGAAACTCGCTCCCGACGCATGGAGCAAGGCGAGTCAGAGCGCGGCGCAGATGGAAGACTATCTGGCCAGGAAACAGAAGGAACCAATTATTACAGCGTCTCGGAATGTGGTGCAGCAAGCCGAAGACGCACGTTCGATCGCGGTGAAGCAGGAGGCTGCCGACAAGGTTGCAGCTGAAAAACGCGCTGCTGCGGAGCAGCAAGCGGAATTGAAGGCGCAGCAGGAAGCTGCAGACAAGCAAGCCGCGGCATCCGCCGCCTTAGCCTCGCAAGAGGCACAAGCTCGAGCGCAGGCGGAAGCGGCGCAGCAAAAAGCCCAGGCGGAAGCCGCGAAATCAGCCGCCGCCGCAGCCCAGGCGGAGAAGGCCCAAGAGGAGTTGCGTGCCCAGCTCTTGGCGCAGCTCAACGCGGTGCTGCAGACCAAGGACACTCCCCGCGGACTCGTCGTCACGATGGCAGACGTTCTGTTTGCGTCGGGCAAGTACGATCTCTCGCAAGATGCGAGTTTGAAATTAGCCAGGCTCTCCGGAGTCATCCTGGCGCATCCCGGCCTGAAGTTGGGCATCGAGGGATACACCGACAGCACTGGCACGCCAGCCTTGAACCTGACACTCTCGGGGCAGCGCGCGGATGGAGTGCGAACGTTCCTGGTCAGCCAGGGGCTGAATCCCGGAGATGTCACATCCTCTGGAATGGGAGAGGCCGATCCAGTCGCAGGTAACGACACGGCCGCTGGCCGGCAACAAAACCGGCGGGTCGAGATCATAGTTTCCGGCGAGGCGATCGGAACAAAAATCGGAGGATAGTGGGAGCGTAAGCCCCCAACATCGAACGCGGTCGCCGTTCCGGATCTTCAAGTTCGTTTCGACTTCACACGAAAGGGTCCGCGACAGACTTAGCAGGGTGTTCAATTTTGGACAGACAGACACTCTATTCGAGTCTAAACTTATGCTCGAGTTGCGCGCCAAGGTGCAGCTATGAGTTGTCCGTCATGTGCGTCCAGCCGCCAGGCGGAATTTCCTGCTGAAGTAAATATCCACTTTTGCGGCATTAAGAACCTGGACCAACCCGGTATCCTTGTATTCCCCAAGGTTCTCGTATGCATGGATTGTGGCTTTTCGCGGTTCGGCGTCCAAGACAGCGAATTGGCGCGGTTGGCTGCAGTCGTTTCGCCCACGGAGACGCGGGTGAGGAAAGGGATGCACGTGGTGGCGCCAGTTGCGGGGCCTGACAGCGATTAATCCGCGGTTCGAGTTCGTAGCGTGGCAGGGATCTGGATGAGAGCTCCGCGCACTCCCCCGCACACGTCCGAAGCCTGCCTAGCCAGATCCCAAGTGCACCAGATTCTTGCTGATAAACTGCTTGCCCGCGAGAGCTGCGTCCACTGCAGCGAGCAAGCTGCCATTCATTGTCGTCTTAGCAACATAGCCCAGAGCCCCGGTGCTGAGAGCTTCTTGCACGACATCTTCCGAAGATTCCTGGGTTACGAAAATGATTTTGGAGTCTGGGACGAGTTGGCGAATCTGACGGGCGGCAGCGATTCCATTCAGGGTAGGTAGACCGATATCAAGAAGGATCAAATCAGGCTGTAATTCTTCGGCTTTCCGAACAGCCTCCTGGCCGTCGGACACCTCCGCGATGATCTCGACGTCAGGTTTCTTGCCTAACGTCGCGCAGATCAGACGCCTGAACGGCAAGAAATCCTCTACCACCAGCACGCGAATTGATGCCATTTCCGGTTCCCAGCTTCCCGCCCCCAAAGGATAGCACCGTCGGTGCTATACCCAAATCTGCCGTTCTCTAAATCTTCTTCCTGAACGAGTATTTGTCAATACCCCGGAAGCCGTGTGGCATCGCACGATTGGACCATGAGGGAGAATCGAATCCTGAGCGGACGCGCGTGTCATGGTTCTACCGGCGCCAGCTCTTCGCTAAACGCCTACGCTTGCGGAACTGCTACTCCGTAGCACTCCGGCTGTCAGTTTTGCCAGTAGGCACGACTGAGAAGGTTTTCTAGGATCACATCGTCAGTTCACCGAGGTTCCAGTCGAGCCAAAACAGCTCGCACAAGTTTATGAAGGGCAACCCCCGAAAGGATAATTCTATGAAGCAAAATCGTAAATGGATCGCTTGCACCGCACTGCTCTGCATGCTGTTTGCCGGACTGGCGTTTGGCGCGTCGGAAGGCAAGAAAGTCAAGATCAACGGAATGATTACCGGGCGCGACGGAGAAGACTTGACGATGCGCACCTCGAAGGGTCAAGCCAATGTCGTCGTGGTATTGACCGATGATACCAAGGTTCAGACACCCAAAGGCCTCTTCCGGCACACGGAACAAGCCGTGACGGCTCTGCTTCCTGGCCTCAAGGTGGAAGTTGAAGGAACTGGCGATGACACTCGCGTGACCGCCAAGACCATCCGGTTTAACAACTCGGACCTGCAATTGGCCGAAATCATCCAGGCTGGCTTGAGTCCGACCGAGCAACAGCAGGCGATCAACAAGGCTAATATTGCCACGAACACGCAAGGCGTTGCCACCAATAAAGCGGGGGTTGCCGCCAATCAGCAAACGGGCGAGGCCAACACAGCGGCCATCGGTGCCAATTCGCAGGATATTCAGGCGAATCAGCAGGAGATTGAGGCCCAAAACAAGCGCTTCTCCGAACTTTCGGAGTATGACGAAAAGGCCAAGGCAACCGTGTACTTCGCCAGCGGCAGCGCCAAGATTTCCGACAGCGATCAAGCCGCTTTGACATTGCTCGCGCAAAATGCTGTTGGTACTAAGGGATACATCATCCAGGTGAAAGGCTACGCGGACTCCTCGGGCAACGCCAAAATGAATCAGACGTTGAGCATGGAGCGGGCGAATGCAGTGATTGCGTTCTTGCTGCAGAATTGCCATGTTCCTCTGCGGCACATCGTGGCTCCTGGGGCGATGGGCGTAGCTGATCCAGCAGCACCCAACGAGACTCCGGACGGCCGTGCAGAAAACCGCCGCGTCGACGTGAAGGTGGTTGTGAATAAGGGAGTCGCTGGCGGAATGTAGTTAGCGAGTCTCAGCGAATCAATTCGTAGATCCATATGTGTGCCGCTTCGCTGCTGTCGTGCGAAGCGGCACACGTGTTTCTGGGGATTTCTTATCGTACCTGTAAGTTCTGTCAGTATCCACGCTCGCGAAGGGCTGTTAGGTTTCTTTCGTTCGTACTACGTGTGCGGAGCGCAACCAAGATGGCATTCGCTAATTCTTCAAGAAAGATTTTCATCGCCGTTATTCTTTGTCTGGCCACACTTCCTCTGGTTCGAGCCCAGGACTCTGGCGACCTCGATAACTACCGGTGGCGAGTGGATGGAAACTGGTGGTACTCGCATCCCTCCGGCTATTTTGGCGACAACAGAACGCAACAATTATTTTGATATCAACAGGGATTTCGGGTTTGGCAGTTATTCAACGTTTACGGGCAAACTCGACTGGCACTTTGCGCATAAGCATCACCTCCTGCTCACCGGCACTCCGAACTACAACTCGAAGACCGGGGCCATCAACCGGACGATCATGTTTGGTGGGCAGACCTTCGACGTTGGTGCGGCCGTCGCAGCCAACTTGAATACGATTAACATTGCGCCCGGTTATCAGTACGACATCATTCGACGGGATCATGGGTTTTTGGGCCTGGAAGTTGACCTCAATTTCATCGAAACGACTGCCAAACTCACCCTCGCGGGGAACGTGAATGGAACCGGGGGCGCCGTATCAGGTTCGAAGACGTTCTGGGCTCCGCTGCCGGACTTTGGTCTTACCGGGCGCTGGTACCCCCTCCAAGACTCCAACCGGCTTTCTTTCGGCGGTTCGTTCCGGGGTATGCCTTTCTTTGGGTACGGAAACTATATGACTGGCCGTGTCGATGCCGGTGTGGGACTAACCAAGCACCTGAACGTTCGAGCGGGATACGAGATGGGAAGCCGCTTGAGTGTCCATGGAACCGCGGACCAGGTGGCAGTGCAGTTACTGCACCGCGGCCCGACGGTGGGAATCGAGTTCGACTGGGGCCAGTCTCCGGCCAAGAAAGTGAAGAATCCGAATCCCCCACCCAGCGATTGGCATGTCGATTGGGTTCCGTTTTACCTGTGGTTCAGCGGCCTAGAGGGGAATGTTGGAGTTGGTGGGACTGTAGCGCCCGTCGACGTGAGCTTCTCCCAGGTCTTCAAACAACTGAACATTGGATATATGAGCGATCTTGACATTCGCCGGAAGCGGATTGGTTTATTCACCGATCTGATCTTTATAAGCCTCTCGTCCGACCAGCAAACTACACCGATCGGGCCCTTACCCACATACGTGGGCTTTAAGGCGAACGCGAAGGAATTGATTGTGGATCCGGAAGTGTATGTGCGTCTGGTGGATTCGGATCGCGGATCGATCGATGCGACCGCTGGCGTCCGCTTCTGGGATTTGAATAACAGCCTCAATCTCTACCCGCCGAACAATGGGTCCACAATTACCGTCGGACAAACGCAAAAGTGGGTCGATCCTGTCCTGGGCGCGCGCATGCGACTGAACGCAAATAAGGGTATCTTCTTCAACGTGTACGGCGACGCCGGCGGCTTTGGAGTTGGCTCACAGCTGACTTATCAGATTTACGCCGGTCTGGGAAAAGAATTCAAGACGAAGTATGCCGTGATGCTGGGCTACCGTTATCTGTACGTCGACTACACGAATGGTGGATTCCTGTACAACGTGCATATGAGCGGGCTTCAGGCTGGCTTCAACATCAAGTTCAAATGATGCAGGTGGTGAAGACTGGGGATCGCGTCAAAGTTGGGGTTATCTGAGCGGGGATACGGGATGAGCGAGGTCTTCTAGAACCATGCTGGTCTTGGTGCCTTGGCTCTCGCTCAAAGGTAGACCCTTCTGACCGAGCAACCGTTGCAGTTCCGCATACTTCGATGCCCCAGCGCCGGGCGCAACCTTGGTGGAGAGTTCGAGAATGTCCCCTCCCGGACTCTCCCACAGTTCGAGAGTAAGTTTGCCGAACGACCGGCTCAGTCGCGGATTCCCACTTTGTTAATTTGATGTGCGCTAATCTTTTTACCTGGGACCAATCAATCGTTACACCTGCCTCGTGCAGCAGCGTTTCTTGCTGAGCACTCAGTATTCGTGGAATCTCCTCACCCGTTTCGGGCACTCGACGGGGTTTGTATTTGCGCCCCACAGAGTAGGAGATGTCTTCTCCGGCTCCTGTTCGATCCATTTCGCATGGAAAGTGCTGGCGAAGCTTGGACCTGTCAACCTCTTTGTCGTCGGCGGGCCAGCGGATTTTTACCGTGAGGTCATTGTTCTGGCCCTGCCGGACCCTCAGGATCACTCCTTGCTTCATAAGGTCGAGGTCTTCGGTATCGAACAAATAAATCTCCCCTACTGCCTTGTGTTCAAAACCGAGGGAAACGATAACCGTCTGAATGGTTGGTGGCGAAAGCAGCAACTTGATCTCGCCCGGACATGTTTCTTGTGCGCGTAGGCGGGAGCAGAGAACCAGGAGAGTTCCGATAACGCAGAGCGTTGGCTTCCAGGAGTTCTTCATGGGGATGCGCAATGAGTTCTTCGTCTACTTGATTCTGCTTCCGATCCCATTCGTGGGAGCCTGTCACAAGTGACAGTTTCTCGATTAACGGAATCAGGGTGAACTTGTTGAGTCATGGTTCAGCGATTCAAGTGTGGATTCATTGTTCTCGTTCTCGTGGTGGGGTGGGTCTTGCCAGGTGCAGGGCAAACACTTTTTCCTTCACCCCAACATCAAAAGATGGACTACTTCGCAGGTGACTGGAAGATGCAAGGCACGATGAAGTTGAGCCCTGCGGTCCCGGGTGGGGATTTCACCTCCACCGAACACAGCGAGTGGGTATCGGGCAATTTTTTCCTCCAGACGAAGTCCTCCATGCACTCCGTGATGGGCGACACTCGCGGCGTGAGGGTAATGGAGTACAACGCTGACGACAACGTGTACACCTACAACGCTTACAACAGCCTCGGGGAGCACCAGATGGCGACGGGGCACGTCCTGGATAACACGTGGACCTGGATCTCCGAGGCAAAGCTGAACGGCGTGATTGCGAAAGGTCGCTACACGATTACGGTGGTTTCTCCGGTGGTCTATACCTTCAAGTACGAGACTCTCACCGGCAATGGTTCATGGGCCACCGTTATGGAAGGCAAAGCCACCAGATCCCAGTAAGTGCCGTTCGGCGCAGTTGCAGAACGAGATTGATTCGCATGCTTGGCTTTAGTTTAGATATCTGGGACTACCTGACCTTCTTGGTCATGTTCGCGCTGATCGCTGCCTTTCTTGCGATCGCCGTGCTTGATCCTCGGCCTGCCTGGGCGAATCGCGATTGCCCGCAAGCACCCCGATGCAGACGCCATCAACACGATGGGGTGGTTAGGATTTCTGGCCGTCGTGCCGTGGATGCAGGCCTTCATGTGGGCTTTCAAACCCACCGACGTCGTCGATATCCGTTACTTCCCGAGGCAAGAGCAGCAGAACATTGGCGAAGAGATTGCGCGACTCACCGACAAGCCGGACCCGGAAAAGAAGCTGGAACCGCAAGGAGCCGAAACAGAGTGAGCCGTCCCGCTCGGAACCAACGTTATGATGTTCGCGTTCCTCATCACGTTCCTCTTCGCACTCGTTGTCTGGCTGGTCTTCTTCAAATTCAAGTGGCTCAAGTTCACCAAGGCGTGGGGAGTTCTTGTCCTTTTCTTTGCTGCCCACTTGTTCCTTACATTTATCGTCGGCCTGCGCTTCATTACTCCGTACTCCACCAATCTGAAAGTCGTTCAATACACGATTCAACTGGTTCCGCGACTGCCGGAACCGACGCTTGTGACCGCCGTTCTGGTTCAACCGGATGTTGCGGTGAAGAAGGGCCAACCGCTGTTCCAGTTCGACCGCCGTCCGTATGAGTACCAGGTCAGGCAACTGGAGGCACAACTGGAGGCCGCCTCAGCCAACGCGATCTCCTCGAAGTACAAGGTCGAGCAGTTGAAGGCAGGACTGGCGGGCGCCAATCAAGACGTGCTCATGTACAAAGCCGATCTTGACGCCGCCGAACAGAAAGTAGTCAAGTCGAAGAGCGAATTGGAATATGCCAAGTACCAGCAACAGCTCTCGCAAGGTCTGGCGCAAAAAGGCGCGGGTCCGGAAGAAGACGCTCAGAAGTGGACGGCGCAGATGAACGCGGACGAAGCCGCTGTGCTGCAAGCCACAGCCGAGGCCGAGCGTTCCCGCCTCAAGTACGAGTCGCAGTGGGAGGGAGTCAACACTACCGTGGCCAGTGCGACGGCGCAGTTGAAAGAGGGCGAGGCGGCGCAAAAGCAAGCGGTTGCCACCGTCAGAAAGTCTGAAGGCGCAACTCGAATTGGCGCGCTATTACCTCGACAATACGCTGATGGTCGCGCCTGAGGATGGCCACATCGTGAATCTCCAGGTTCAGCCGGGAATGGTTGCAGGGATCTATCGTGTCGGCGGGATCGCCTCCTTCATTGTCGATAAGGACCGGTACCTGCTGGCCAGCTTTAACCAGGGCACCCTCAAGTACGTGAAGCCCGGGCAACCCGTCGAAGTCGCTCTGGACCTTTATCCGGGCCAGGTTTTTGCAGGCGAAAGTGGACAGCGTCTGGTGGGCCAACGGGGAAGGACAATACCTCCCAAGCGACATCATTCCGAAGTTCTATCCGCCTGACCCCATGCAGCCCCAAGGAGAGTTTGCTGTAAAGATTTATCTTCAGAACCCTGCCAAGGTTGGGCTTCCGATCGGTGCGCAGGGAGCCGCTGCTATCTATACGAGCGGGGGAGGCTTCGCCGTTTTGCGGAAAATCACGATCCGCATGCATTCGTGGTTCAACTGGTTGTATCCGATGCCATTCTGATGAACAAGCTCACGAACTCGGTGCCGAACAGTCATCGTTGGACTGCGCGAATCCTCACCGGCGGACTCCTGTCTGCTGTGGGATTCAATCTCTGCGCTTGTGCGCTGCACAAGCCACCGGCGCAGCCGACGATCGTCGTTCAGGCGTTGCCCAAGGCGACGCCGCTGCCGACGGCATGGAGTTCGACTCCAAATGCTGTGAAGGTCGACGATGGCTGGTTGAAATCCTTTGGTGATGGCCGCTTGGAGGCGGTAGTCGCCGAGGCCATCGCGAACAACTTGGGCCTCCGCCAGTCCGCCGCACAAGTGGAGGCGGCACGCCAGAGCGTGATTGTCGTCGGCGCAAAACTGAAGCCCCAGGTGACCGCGCTCCTCTCCGCAGCGACGACCCGTTCGATAGACAAAGATGTGACGCAGCAAAACCAAAGCAGCACAGTGCTTCCGGGGGTCGCCTGGGAAGTCGATGTTTGGGGGCGCTTGCGTTCCCAGCGAGATGCCTCCCAGAAAAGACTATGAAGCGATCGCGCTCGATTACGCTTTCGCGCGGCAGTCGTTGGCGGCGACCGCCGCCAAAGGTTGGTATCAGGCGATTGAGACTCGTCAACTCCTCGCCCTCGCAGAGGAGAGCGTCACCATTTATACGAAACTGCTGGAATTGGTGAACGTGCGACGCGCTGCCGGTAAGGTCGCCGATCTCGACGTGGCAGAGGCGAGATATCAACTCGATGAGGCAAAAACTCAGCTCGCCATCGCCCAAGGTCTATATATCGAAGCGCGGCGCACTCTGGAGGTGCTCATCGGACGCTACCCGGCCGGCGAACTCAAGATAGCTGAAACCTTCGCTCCTCTGCCTCCTCCCATCGCGTCCGGACTGCCTTCCGCACTGCTTGACCGTCGGCCGGATATCATCGCGGCCGAACGCCGGGTCTTGGCCGCATTCCGTACCCAGGAAGCTGCGAAACTCGCCCTCTTGCCTTCCTTCTCGTTCACATTGGAAGGCGGCCGTCTCAGTGACCCGTTGCTGTCGGTGTTAGGGCTGAACCCCTGGCTGATTCACGCGGTGGCTGGAATGTTTGTCCCGATCTATCAAGGGGGAGCGTTGCATGCGCAGATCAAGATCGCGAACGCGCAAGAGGAACAGTCAGTTGCATATTTTGGTGGCGTCGCCCTCACCGCATTTGCCGAGGTAGAAACGGCTCTGACGAATGAACAGTTGTATGGCCAGCGACTCCCCTATGCCGAAGACGCAGTTCGCGATCACAGCGAAGCAGTAAGGGTAGCGAACTTGCGGTACAAAGCCGGGAGTATGGATCTCCTGTCACTCTTGCAGTTGCAGGAGGGCCAGCTCCAGAGCCAAGCTGACCTCATCAAGCTCCGGAATGCCCAACTCGCAAATCGCATTAACCTGCATCTTGCGGTGGGTGGGAGTTTTGACAGTTCGCCAGCCTCGACAATCCCAGTTGCCAGAGTCGCAAAAACTCCGTAGCTCGAACGGGGCGAAGCGTGCGGGAGAGAGCAATCCAGCTCTAGTGTGCCTTCCTCGCAAAATGAAATCGGGGAACGGCCGAATTGGTCGTTCCCCGGAAGAGTTTCATTCCTGAAACAGTTTACTTCTGATAGACGAAATGGCCACGACGGTTCTGCTGCCAGCAAGCTTCGTTGCTTTCGGTACAGAACGGTTTCTCTTTACCGTAGCTGATCACGTTCATGCGGCCGGCATCGATGGCTGCCATCGACAATGCATTCTTCACGGTCGCTGCGCGTTGTTCGCCCAGGGCCACGTTGTATTCGATGGATCCTCGCTCGTCGCAATGCCCCTCAATCGTGAAGTGGATGTTGGGGTGCTGATTGAGGAAGAGCATATCGGCTTGCAGGGCAGCGTTCTGATCGGCGCGAAGGTTGGACTTGTCGTAATCGAAATAAATGTCCTTGATATTCTGCGCGAACAGTTCTTCATCGGTCGGTCCAGCCGGAGGCGGTGGAGGCGGAGGGGGCGGCGGAGTGACGGTGAGGCGAGTGGTGGCGTTCTGGGTCCCGCCTGCTCCCTTTGCGGTCAGGTTGTAATTTGTGGAATCTGAGGGAGAGACGACCTGAGAACCGCTCGGCTGAACTGCGCCGATGCCGTCGATGGAAATGTCGGTGGCATTGGTGGTTTGCCAGGTCAGACTAGCCGATTGTCCTTGCTGAATAGTGTTTGGATTCACCGCAATCGAAGCGGTGGGAGCGGGTGGAGGCGGAGGCGGTGGGGGCGGCGGCGGCGCGACTTTTTTCTTACAGGCGCCAAGCATCATGATGGCGCCCAACAGGACTACGAAGGCGAAATATTTCAAGTGTTTTTGCTTCACTACAATTCCTCCCTAACGGCTCAGAATGATCGCATTCGAGGCCGGACGAAGTTGGCTTTGCGGCGGCTCGGCTGAAAAAACACCATTCGGAGGGCCGAGTTCCACCGATTAACGGGAATACTATGATTAGAACGATGGGGAGAATACTGTCAAGTGTGCCAGTGGAGAGAACTGAGCCGATTGTGATTGAAGCAGCACTAGATCCAAACACGGCGAAGCGTGGGTTGATTCAATCAGGAAGTAAATGTCGATCCGCCGAAAGATAAACTAGGCGGCCACCATGTGGTTCCGAACTGCGTACTTGACCAGTTCGGCGTTCGTCTTAGCACCGAGCACTTCCATGATCCGGTACTTGTGGTAGGCAACGGTGCGGGTGGTCATATGCAGGATTCCACCGATTTCCTTCATTACCTTACCCTCGGCCAGTAACTGCAGTACCTCCCGCTGGCGGTCGGTCAAGCGTTCCTCTTCGCTGATCAAGTCTTTGTGTTGCCATCGCAGTGAATCGACCGCGCTACGGGACAGCGCTTTCGACATGTACGTCTTGCCTCGCAGCACGTCACGAACTGCCAGGACCATCTCGGTCGCGGCGCAGGTCTTCAGCAAGTAGCCGGAAGCTCCGCGAGCAAAAGCTTCGGCGGCCACATCGGCGTCGGGATTCATGGTTAAGTAGACCAACTTAACGGCGGGCAGCATCTTTTTCACCTGCCGCCCGGCGTCCAGGCCATTGAGGACGGGCATTGCAATGTCGAGCACGATCACGTCCGGCTTCAATTCGGTACTGGCGCGCACTAAGGCGCGACCGTCAGCTACGGTTCCAACCACATCGAAGTCGTTCTCAAGGAGGCGCTTGCAGAGTTCAGCCACCAGAGTGTGATCGTCGGCAATGAGAATACGAGGCCGATTATTCATAGATTCTTCCTTAGATTGTGCCTACCTTTTTACTAGATTGGTCCCATAATGGCAATGACGAAGCGCAAAAAGACTCGGATTCGCAAGTTCCCTGTGACTGGCCTTAGGCCAAACTGCGGCATGGGGAAAGACATGAAAACAAAGGGGAAACGATTCTCTGTCCCGTTTAGTTGGCAGCAGCGGCAAGACCGGCAGGATCGTGAAAGGGCAGATCCACGGTCATCGGACTATGATCGGATATCGGCTCCGGCGTGAAATTGTTCAGGTCGGTAAGAGTGCGCGCAAAGTGGGGTGCAAACACGTAAGACCCCTTCTTGTCGCGCGGATTTTCAAGCTCAGGCTTCACAAAGATCCAGTCGAGCTTGTACCTGGCAACTCGCACCTTCCCCCACATGAGTTCGGCCATAAAGGTGGGAGCGAATCCTTTGCTGAGTCTCTGATTGGAGTCGGCCAGGGTGCCGGACGAACCATTGACGGCTCGCTCCGGCATTCCTCGAAAGTCAAAGGCTTTTCCATCGGCGAAGCGGAAGTCCTCAACGGTAGAGAACAGGCCGCGTTCCAGATTCGCCGATAAACCAGGGATATTCGCGGAGGTCGGATCGACGCGGTACTGATATCCCGCGAGTTTCCGCGTGGTTTTGGATGCGCTGTAAACAATCCCGACGCCGGTTGCCCATTGGACGCCTTTTGTAGTCCAGAAATCAGTACTCCCGTATCGCTTGTAGAGCATGTTCGCCACGCTCGTGGGACTCCCATCTGAACCTGTTGTGTTCAAATCACCGCCAATTACTACCGGATTACGGACCTCATGGACTTCATTGAGTAGTTCCTGCATTTGCTGCCGACGCACTTTAGGCTTCGCTCGGTTTTCCATATGCGTCGACGCAACAGTGAGGCGTTGTCCAGAAAGCTCAGGCACGTCCAGGTCCACAAACAGAGTGGTCCGCCCTCCACGACGAACCTCCTGGAGCAAATCTTCGCCGATGAGAATGGCGGCTTTCCGTTTTGCTTTTTCCAGGGCAGTGATCTTGGTCTCTTTGAACCAGTCATAACCGGCTTGGAATGGAACCAGGCGAGCGCTGCGAATGGGATATCGCGAGAGAATAGCGTTTCCATGGAGAGCGCGCACTCGGTCTTTGTTTACTCGAAATTGTTCCAGGAGTTGTTGGCGAGCTTGCTCGTCCTCTTTGTCGTCAAAAGTATCCGTTCCCAGTTGCTTCGAATCGATTTCCAGAAACTCAACTCCGTAAGCCCAATTCATGTGCAACGTGTTGGCCAGCTCCCTGACCACTTCACGATATTGCGTCCGCTTCACGCCCCAATCCACTTCGCCCAAAATCCACACGTCCGCCGCCTGCAAGATTTCGATCTCTTCGGGAATCCGTTGCAGGGCCACCGCCCTCACTCTGTGACCGCTGTCTTTGGCTTTCTTGCGCTCCTCTTCTACCTTCGCTATAAAGCGGTCTTTATCGGTGAGAAACAGTTGTATATCGTCGAGTTCCAATCCCCGCTCGATGTTCCAGCATGCAATGCGGAGGGTTGGCCCAAGTCCCTTGACGTCCAGAGGACGAGGCCGCGCCCCCGCGAAATACGCTTCATTGTTGATGAAAGGAGTAGTAGTTAGAGTATGAAGCTTTTCTGCCAGCTCGGCCGTCAGAGGCTGGTCGATGCTTAACTGAACGAGTTCGTCATACGTGAAAAGCGTGGGCTCGGAATCCCGCACATACTCCTGGGCCCTCAACGATGTTGCTCCAAGCAGAGTCGTGGCAACTAACAGAAGATGGCGAATCCAGTATTCCAGTCCCAGTCGTTTCAAGGGCTTTTCACCTCAATCTTAAGGTTTCGTCAGAAATGGCGCTTACGCTTACCAGAACTCGGGCAGGGTGACCCTATTCGAAAACACCGACCACATGCAAGTTCTCAATATTTACGGGCTTCTCGACGCAATACTCCGACGAAGGTTAGCGCCTCCGGACCTGTCGATGTTGACAGGTTACAGGGCTAGGCAGTGCTCTTAAGATCAGCTTGACCTCCGAGCGTGGTGGACGCGGGAATTAGTCTCGGAGCCTTCGCAGAGGAAGGGTCCCCGTCAAGGCGGTGAAATTATGAACGCGCTTCCACAGATCGAAATGCGGCCCGTCCCGGTTCGGATCGCCCTCCTGGTGGGCGCAGATCCCGAGATTGAAGAACAACTGCGCGAAATCTTCGAGCCCGGTCTTTGGGCTCTGCAGCATGCCACCGATAACGCAGCCGCGCTCCGCTTGGCGCAGGGCAAGAACTTTGACCTGATCCTGACTGGTGAGAAGACGTCGGGCAGGGAAGACGTTGAACTTCTTCGGAAGCTTCGGCGCGTTCGTCCTCATATCCGCCTGATTATCATCGCCGACGAAAGCACTCCCGCGGACGTCATTGCCGCGATGCGTGAACATGCTTTCAGCTATTTCTCCAAGCCCTTATCGCCGGGCTCGCTTACTGTCATGATCCGGCTCGCCATGGAAGCACCTTGTTGGGATGACGGGATCGATGTCGTCTCGGCGACTCCGGAATGGATTCGCCTCCGCGTTCGCTGTGACCTTCAGACAGCGGACCGAGTGCTTCAGTTCATGGATGAGGTCGCCGAACTGCCGGAACCAGAACGAAGCGCGGTGGGAATGGCATTTCGCGAGTTGCTGACCAATGCAATCGAGCACGGCGCGGGTCTCGATCCCGAGCAAGAGGTGGAGATTTCTTATTTGCGGGCAAAGCACATGGTGAAGTGCCGCATTAGCGATCCAGGGGAGGGCTTTACGCTGGACGAGATTCCGCACGCCGCCATTGCTAACCCCAAGGACGAGCCTTTGCGTCACCTCGAAATCCGTGATGCGCAGGGCCTGCGCCCGGGTGGCTTCGGGGTCATGTTGACCCAACGGCTGGTTGATGAACTTGTCTACAACGAACAGGGTAACGAAGTTACGCTGATCAAGTATCTCGATCTGGAGCCGCGGAATTCTGCGCGCACAGACATCTTTCCAACGCAAAATCCGGAGTGATTGGGGCCAGGGAGAATTCATGAAGCTGTTCAAGCAATCGACGGCATGGTTTCTGTGTTGGGCTCTTCTCGTTTCAACCGCGGCCAGCGCGGCCGCTCCCCAGAGTTCTGCCGCAACGCAAGGGCAGTCGGCACAGGACGCAGACTTGACTCCGACGGAACTCGACAATCTGGTCGCTCCGATTGCTCTCTACCCCGACGCGTTGGTGGCACAGATCCTGGCGGCGGCAACTTATCCCGATCAGATCACCGCGGCGAGCGACTGGTTGACGAAGAATTCAGGGTTGCAGGAACAGGCTCTGATGGAGGCTGCCGACAAGCAAGAGTGGGATCCCAGCGTGAAAGCGCTGACGCAGTTCCCCTCGGTGCTCGACAACATGGTCAAGAACCTGGCCTGGACATCGGCGCTGGGCGAGGCGTCGTACTACCAGCAAAAAGATGTGATGGCGGCCATCCAGCGGCTGCGCAAACAGGCGAAGACGGCGGGGAATTTGAAGTCTGGTCAGCAGATTGTCGTCCAGCAGCAAGATCCGCAGACGATCGTGATTCAACCCGCGAGCCCGACCGTCGTCTATGTACCGGTGTACAACCCCACCGTGGTGTACGGCGTGCCTTACTACCCGCCGTACTACAGCACGTCTGCAGCGGCGACCTCCGCCATCATCTCCTTTGGCGTCGGCATCATGGTAGGGATCGCTATCAGCAACAACAGTTGTTGCCGGTGGGGTTGGCATTATGGCGGGTGGGGCTGCGGTTGGCGCGGAGGCACGGTGGTTTATCACCGAAGCGTTTACGTGTCGCATAGTCCGGTGTATCGAGGAGGCTATCGCGGGGGATATTACGGAAAGCCACGACCAACGCCTTATAACAGCCGGCCAAGCACCCTGCCCGCGAATACTGGTAGCAACCGGCCCAGCACTCTTCCGGCGAACACTCCCGGAGGTCGGCCCAGTACTCTTCCTGCGAACCCCAGCGGTAGCCGCCAAGCGTGGAGGAACAGCAACGGTCAGGGGGCCGGAAATGCAGTCCGGCCCGCTCCGGCGGACCGCGGCTACGGGCAGCGTCCCGCGCCCAGCACAAATTCGGGAGCTTTCACGGGATACAACAAGGGCGGCAATGTGCGCGCCGAGGCTGATCGGGGACGAACCAGCGTTAGCGGTCCGACTGCGGGCGCTCGCACCCAGGCGCCACGCAATTCCGCCCCCCGCCCCTCGCCCGCCAGGAAGAAGTAAATGGCACTGTGGTCGATTGGTGAACGGCAGAACGGTCGCTCGGAGGCAACGATGAGAATCTCGGGAACGTGGAAATTAATCATGGTGGTGGCTTGGTGCGGGCTGACTGCTTTGGCGCAAGAGGCAGGTCAGAAAACCTATGCCACCCCAGCCGAGGCAGGGCAGGCGTTATACGACTCCGCAAAAGCGAATGATGCAACTGCACTGGCTGCCGTGCTTGGAGCCTCATCCCAGAACATTCTCAGCTCCGGTGACCCGGTACAGGATAACAATGCTCGCGAAAACTTCATCACGAAGTTCGAGCAGATGAATCGAATTGGCAAGGAAAGCGATGGCAGCCGCATTCTTTATATCGGGGCCGACAACTGGCCCTTTCCCGTCTCATTGAAACAAGGGAATGGCCAGTGGTATTTCGATACGGTTTCCGGTAAAGAGGAGATCCTGTTTCGCCGTATCGGTGCAAACGAGTATGCCGCCATGCGGGTGATGAACGCGCTGGCCGATGCACAATTTGATTATCACGATCGTTTCTCGCGTTACACCGATCAGTGGGTGAGCAGCGAAGGCAAACAGGACGGCCTTTACTGGAAGGCCGCCGAAGGCGAGCCGGAGAGTCCGATTGGGCCGCTGGCTGCTCACGCCGCGGCCGAGGGTTACACCAATGAGCCGCCCGAACCTTTTCACGGATACATTTTTCGTATCCTGACCGAGCAGGGCTCCGACGTTAAGGGAGGCGCGAAAAGCTACCTGGCGAACGGCAAGATGACGGGCGGATTTGCGTTCGTCGCTTATCCCGCCGAGTATCGAAGTTCCGGTGTGATGACCCTTCTGATTGACCAGGGCGGAGTCATTTACGAAAAAGATTTGGGACCAGAAACGGTGAACTTAGCGAAGGCGATGACCGCGTTCAATCCGGACAAAACATGGAGTCAAGTTCCTGAGGACGAAAGTCTAGCGGACGCTGAGTGACCAGTGTAATGCGAGACCCCGGGTTTTTTCAGTTTATTCACGGAGGATGTGCGAACAAAATGAAAGAAAACAGAAAGGAACTAACCATGAAAGACCTTGGTGTACGAATTCTCATTGCCGTCGTTTTCGTCTACGCTTCGTTGTCCGTGTCGGCGCAAGACAAACCTTCACCGGAGACCTATGCCATCACCGTGTTTGGAACGAGTGGCGTCACAGCTGGCAAATCGGTAACCGGAACGGTCATCGTTGAGGACTATTCCACTGACGCCGAGGTCAGCGAACTAGCTGGAGTTTTGAAAGCCAAAGGACAAGATGGTCTGGTGAGTGCTATGGGCAAGATCAAAGCAAAGGGTCGCATCGCCCTCACCGGCACGGTCGGCAACCAGGTCGAAGTCGTTCGACAGCATCCCACCGAGAAGGGCCGGCGCATCGTTCTCGTTTCCGATCGGCAAATGTCGCTGCCCGAACTTTGGAACTCTGGACGTTCAACCGACTACAAGTTCAGTATCGTGATTCTCGACCTGGATGCGAACGGCAAGGGTGGTGGCACGGTCTACTACGCCGTCAAGCTGAAGTTCAACAAGAGTGGTCAGCTGGAACTCGAACATTACGGGCAGTCTCCCGGAAGAATTGCACAAGCGATGCTGATGAAGTGAGCGGATCGACCCAGGAGGATTCGGCCTCGCCACGGTACGGTGCCGTGCCTCGCCGTTGCGACGTTTACGGAATCGACAGGATGACAAATAATGCTGCGCCCGTCCGACACTCGCTCGAACTCCTTTTTTCCGGGGCTTAAAGCGTTCGGCATTCCGTTGCTTCTTGTGATCGGATCGGCAAGCTGCGCACAGGAAACTCCTGATGGGAAACGCCAGGAAACGGCGCCACAGTCGTCGACCACTCAGACGCAGCCGAGACCGGAAGAGGACGGACCCGCCGATAGCGAGCGCGTATTTGGAGTGGTCCGGACTTTTGGTATTACAGATGACAAGAATGCTCCTCCGCTCACGTCGCGAGGCAAGTTCCGGATATTCATCCAAAATGTAACAGACCCGTTTACGTTTGTAGGTACTGCGCTTCAGGCGGGAATAGAACAGGCTACGAACGAATTCCCGTCTTACGGGCAAGGGATGTCTGGATACGGGAAGCGCTATGGTGCGGCGATCGCCGATTACAGCATTGGCGAGTTTATGAGTACATATGCTTTTCCCTCACTCCTCCATGAGGATCCCCGATATTTTCGCGAGGGCGAGGGCAGCACAAAAAAACGACTAGGCCACGCGATGGCAAGTGCATTCGTGACCCGCACCGACTCAGGGCGCACTTCTTTCAACTGGTCAAATTCGGTGGGAAGAATTGCGGCTGGAGGCGTCTCTCAGTTGTATTACCCTGCTGAGAATCGTGGTGTGGGATTGGTATTTTCCCGGGCCGGTATCGGTATCATATTCGGAACGGCGGGGGCTATTTTCTCCGAGTTCGGCCCTGACTTGGAACGAAAGTTCTCCAAGAAGAAGAAAAACAAACAACTGCACAATGAGATATCGCATGCCTACCCAAATGCCTTGCGTGACGGATTCCCGCGGAGCGTTTCAGTCCTTGGTCAGTGAAAAATAGAGATTCAGCTGAAGGCCGAAGGAGTTCACCTGCTCATTCGGGTGCTTACCCGTATTGTTGTCATGCTCATAGTACGGATTGAATTGCACATGTTTTCCAACGGGAAGAAGGCAACCCGCATAGAGCGACGTGGTGCTCCATTTCGCGTACTGGCTCTCGTAATACGGTTCGGCAGCCACGTAGGGAATCAAGTGGTAGGAATAGATGGCAAAGGTCCTCTCCAGCGTCAGTTTATTGCGATAGCGCCAGTTGAAAACTCCGTTCTTCCAATCCAGGTCCGCGCGATTTCTGTCGGTCATCAGAAGCGCACCCTTCGTGGGAAAACGAAAAGTTACCGCCGTTAACAGGCGGTTCTCGACGCGCGGTGTTCGGCGCCAGAATAAACCGATATCCAATCTCGAGCTCAAGGGGTCTTTTCTTGGCATCGTCCAAATCGAAAGTTGTAATCTTTTTAAGCCTCACCAGAGGCTTGAAAAAAAACTGCACGCTGGGTCCGAGGGTAGCCTGCGTTGGATCGCCGCCGTCGCGGTCGTCCTTCGCCTGGAAATACACACGCGCCATCGGATTGAACGTGAGGTAGGTGTCGACTTCCGGAAGGAATTGAGCTGATTGTGCCTGCATGGGGACGCAGGCAAAGCTGAACGGCAGGCACAACGCTAGCCAGTACAGAGCTCGCAAAAAAGTTTTCATCGTTGTCATTGCAACGATCGGAGTCTAGCTGCCGATTTTGCGTCTGGATACCGGCAATTCTGACAGGTGCCGCCTCGCGGTGCGCCCCATACCCTGCTTATGAGTGCGTTCACGGCATCGTGAGCTCACGCAAAGAGTGACCAAGGTGAGTTTGCCATCCGGCGAACGGGAGATGGAGCGACTCCCCTTGGAAGTTTGCTTAGATCGCTCGGTGAAGCGAAATTGCGCAAACCGCGCCCAATCGACATAGGTGGACAAATGCAATTCACGAACGACTTACACCAAGGTGCGATCCACAGCGGACTCGTCCGGGTGCATCCTTCTCTTGGTGCTTACGGGGGTTTGCTCCGCACGCGAGAGGAAAGATGTCCTCCAGTTCACGAACGGGGACCGGATTACCTGCGAGATCATGAGGCTAGATAAGGGAATGTTGTATGTCCGGCTCCCGTATGCGCGGGGCGAGATTGGATTCGACTGGTCTCAGATTGCACACGTTGAAAGCGCGGAAAGTTTCGTGGTCGCAGATAAGACGGGAAAGCGTTACACGGGCACTCTCCAGAAGGTAGCGGATGAAAACGCACCAGGAGCACCGGGAGAAATGAAGGTACGAGTGACCGGGCCTTCGTCGAACCAGGTGGTCTCAGGGAAAGGAGGTAGTGGAGATCGGACGCACAGACACGGGCTTCTGGCA
The DNA here is from genome assembly GCA_963795875.1 of uncultured Acidobacteriaceae bacterium. Classification (GTDB taxonomy): domain Bacteria; phylum Acidobacteriota; class Terriglobia; order Terriglobales; family Acidobacteriaceae; genus Sulfotelmatobacter. Next base: position 355,064 of record CAWCJM010000008.1, on the reverse strand, counting down.
GAACTTGCACGGGGATCTAAACGGCGGCCTCAATTACTCCAAACAGCAGAGCCGCACCCAATTCAACTTTCAGTCGAACAGCAACTTCCAGCGGACCAAGTGGTCGATGGCTGCAAACTACCAAGCCAATTTCAGCGGCGGAGGAGACATTTCGAACCTGCGGAATGACCTGCAACTAAACGGCAAGCGACAGTTGCGATCACCGCGAAACTTCTATATGGGACTGGCTGAGTTTCTGCAAAGCAACGAGCAGCAACTCAACCTGCGCTCGACTCTCGGGGGTGCCGTCGGACATGTATTTCAGTCAAACCAACAACTCTTTCATTAACGGGTACGGCGGGGTCATTTATAACCACGAGCAATATTCTTCGCAGGCGACCGTCGGACGCACTGGAAACAGCGCCGAAGCAGTGTTCGGAACTCAGCTGAATTTCTTTCGCTTCCGAACGACCGATATTGTGACTGACGCCCAGCTTTATCCCAGCCTCACCGATTTGGGGCGCGTTCGCTTTAACCTCAACACGTACATGAAGCTGAGGATCGCAAAACGTCTGGACTGGACCTTCGGCTACTTTTTGAACTACGACAGCCGCCCGCCGCAAAACCTTCCAAAGTCTGACTACGGTTCAAACTCCGGTCTATCTTGGAGGTACTAAATGACCCTCTGGCAAAACTGACAGTTGTCAGAATCCCTCCCGAAGGCCAGCATGAGGCCACGCAGATATCCTCTGCCATTTCACGAGTCATGGATGAAGAGCTGAATTCACTCAAACACAAGGAATTTCCGGGGAACAGGCCCGCCGCTGGCAGCCTTGCTCTGGATTTGTTCGGCGCGCTCCCAATCCAACCCTTCTGCTCGCGAGAGGGTGGTGCATATTCTGTTGCTTCAGGAAAGGATAATGAAATGCGTTACATCGAGACCGTAAAAGCTCACAAGGCCGCCATCAGCGGCACCGTGCTGATTGGCTTGCTCATGTTCGTAAGCACCTTCGCTCTCTCGCGCGGACCGAAGACGGAGACCATCGAAGCCAGCGCCATGGGGACCGGCACGCAGATGGGGGCCGTGATCGGCGTAACTCTGGACATTTACGAGTGGTCCACTCCCGAAGACAGGCAGATCCTGATTGAGGCTTTCACCAAGGGACAGAACCAAGGTTTGGTGAATGCACTTTCCAAGATGAAGGCGGTGGGGCATTGCTCGATTACCGGAACCCTCGGCTATGACGTCAGCTACATCCGTATGGTTCCCACTCCCACGGGACGAAAAATCGTGTTTGTGACCAACCGCCAGATCAGGTTTGGGGAAGCATTCTTCGACACTCAGTCCCAATCCTTCAACCTGACGGCGGGTGAATTCGAATTAAACAGCACCGATAAGAGTAAGAGCACGGGAGCGGTCTATCCCGCAACCCAGTTGATCATCGATAAGCAGGGGCAGTTGCAGTATGACCTCAGAGAGAACCCGTGGAAGCTAGTAGATGTTCTCGACTGGCAGGGAACGCCTGGGGTGAACTAGGCCGGAGAAAACGATGAAAACACGATACATCTTCGTACCTGAATCCCTTGCAGCGCTGTCGATGGTTCTCGTTCTTTCCTCTTTCACCGTTGCGCAGGAGCAGACTGCGCGGCCCTGAAAAGTATCTCTGTTCGGAGCCCAGCCCGCAGTCCATGTGCACTGCCGAGAACACATGTGGCTCTGCTTCCACGCCGTGCACTGTCGAGATCAAGCGAACTGCTTCTGACGCTTCGGCGACACCCAGCATTCCAAAGGGAAAAGGGAACGCGCCCTTCTGCGTAAAGGCTGGAACCACGGTCAATTGGAAGAGCGGATCGAAGAACACGGGTTTTGTCTTGGACTTTGGCCCGTCCTCTCCCTTTGGTTCCGACGCCATCATCGGTGGTTCCGACCGTGCCGCGTCGACGGTCGCGAACAAGAAGGGCTGTTACAAGTATTCCGTTGGAGCCTGTGTTTCGGGATCCATCTATGGAATGTGCGGTTCAGCCGAAACGGAACTCATCGTAACCGGCGGGGAATAACATCCTGCCTGCAGAAGGGGAAAAATGATCAGGACACTCGCGAAGCAGCTGCTCTGCACCACGTTGTCTCTGCTGCTGGTGATTACAGCAGTGCCGATTGACGCTGGGGCCCAGCAGCCGGCGCCACCGTCCGGATATTCGGGACAAGGCGTTCCGTTGACCCCGGAAGAGTTGCAGCAACTTGCGGGGCCTATCGCTTTGTACCCGGACTCGCTGGTCGCCCAGATTCTTGGAGCTGCAACATTTCCCGACCAGATCGGCGCCGCCGATAACTTTGTTCATCAGAGCGGGCTCAGCGGGTCAAAGCTCATGGAGGCCGTGGATACCCAACCATGGGATCCCAGCGTGAAGGCGCTGACCCAATTCCCCTCCGTCCTCGACAATATGACGAAGAACCTGAGTTGGACGTCGGCACTGGGCGAGGCGTATCACACGCAGGCTGCCGATGTGATGGCGGCGATCCAGTTCTTGCGGGCCAAAGCGCAAGCGGCTGGAAACCTGAAATCGGGTTCCCAGATTGTAGTCACGCAGTCAGGCGCCACAAACCATCGTGATCCAATCTGCAAACCCGCAGGTCGTGTACGTCCCCATGTACAACCCCGCAGTGGTTTACGGAACTCCTTACGTTTACGTCGGATACGTGCCTCCGCCCCCGCCGCCAGCGGGAGCTGCGTTGCTTGCTTTCGGAGCTGGCATTGCAGTGGGCGCGATGATGAGCGGCGGATGTTGCGGTTGGGGATACAGCAGTTGGAATTGCGGTTGGCACAGTACCACCGTGGTATATCGCGGTGGGGCGTACTACGGAAACAGCGCCTGGCACGGCGGCTACTACGGCTCCGGCGGCGTCGCGCACTACGGGACGAGCTATAACCCATCCACCGGGACGTACGCTCGTGGCGGCACAGTCTCAAACGGCTACGGCAGCGCAAGCGCGGGTCAGGCGTATAACCCGTCCACGGGAACTTATGCCCGCGGAGCGTCCACTTCGAATGCCTACGGCAGCGCAAGCGCCGCCCAGGCGTACAACCCAAGGACCGGGGCTTCTGCCTCGACTGTGCAGGGATCGAATGCCTATGGAAGCTACGGGGCCTCGACGGTTTCGAAAAACGGCAATACAGCATACGGCCAGCACCAAACGACCTCTCAGGGAACGACAGGTCAAGTGCACACCACAAATGGGGGCTCGGCGTATGGCGCGTCGGGTAAGTATGGCAATAGCGCTGCGGTTGGTCAGACCGCCAACGGTGACAAGTACGCGACCGCGAACGGGAACACCTATAAGAACACCGGAAGCGGGTGGAGTGGAAATTCAAACAATACCCAGAAATACGGTTCAACTTCGGGCAGTTCTGCCGCTTCCAAGGGTTGGGGCGGGCAGGAAAAGAGCAGCGGGTCGTCAGCCTTTGGCGGCGCCAGCGGTGGAGGTTGGGACTCCCGCTCGGCCAGTGCTCGTGGTTCCTCGAGCATGGGCGGGGGCGGCGGGTGGGGCGGACGAAGTGGTGGAGGCGGAGGCTTCCGCAGGTAAGGGCACGCAGATCTCTACAAATGCGCTAGATCGTGAAAGCCACCGCGAAATGTTTAATCGTCATCACATTGGAGGATCCTTATGCGCCCCAGCACCCAAAGACTTGCACTCATGACTCGATTGCTGCTTTTCGCTGTGCTCATTTCGTTTACTGCCTGCAACAAGTCCGACGAGTCATCGCCGAAGGCTTATGCATCCCCGGAAGATGCGGGCAATGCGCTGCTTCAGGCAGCCAAATCCGGAGACCAGAACGCGATCCTGACGGTTCTCGGCCCCGACTCGAAGGATGTAGTTTCTTCGGGTGATGCCGTGCAGGACAAGACCGTAGTCGACGCCTTCGTGGCGGCATATGGTGACATGCACCGCTTCCGAAAGATGCCGGACGGTGCTCAAATCCTGCTGGTTGGAGCCGACAATTTTCCCTTCCCCATTCCGCTCAAAAAGAATGCAGGCGGTCAATGGTTCTTCGACACTGCCGCTGGCAAGGATGAGATTCTGGCGCGCCGCGTTGGCCGGAATGAACTGGCAGTCATTGACGTATGTCTCGCGATGGCCGATGCCCAAGCTGAGTACTTCTCGCAAAAACGTGATGGCGCGAGTGCCCAGCAATACGCTCTGAAGTTCATCAGCGACTCGGGCAAACAAAATGGTCTGTACTGGGAGTCGCCAGACGGCCAGCCGAAGAGTCCGCTCGGGCCACTGGTGGCATTTGCGACCGATGAAGGTTACAACGCGAAACCGGCTGCGCGGGCGCCGTTCCACGGCTACAACTTCCGCATGCTCAAGAAGCAGGGAACGCACGCGCCGGGTGGTGCCAAAGATTACGTGGTTGACGGGAAAATGGTTGGGGGATTTGCCTTCGTTGCCTATCCAGCGGAATACGGGAACTCGGGCGTGATGACCTTCTTGATTGATCAAGACGGAGTGCTCCTGCAGAAAGATCTAGGGAAGACGACAACCGAAACAGCTACCGCAATGGACTCGTTCGATCCCGATAACACCTGGACCGTTGTGGCGGGACAATAGTTGTCTGTCCGGGAGTGCCAGGCCGGCGGGACGGATAGAAGGTTGGGCGTCATCCTCAAGGGAGCAACTGGAAGGCGCCAAGGTAGGGGCATCCGAGATTCTTTTGCGAACGCTCGGGTCGCATAGCGAGCTGGTACGGGCCCATGAACACGGTGCGGACTATCTCGGGCTATTGCACATTGTTCCGCTAATGTCTTGGCGGAAATCCCTTGAGCAGTTTGTCGATCGCTTTTTGGGCCAGAACCAGAGCCTGGTCCTTCTGTTCCGGATCAAGTTTTTGCATGACTGTTCCCTTCCAGACCATCTTGCTCCCGTCGATGAATTGCAGAGTAAGGCTCCCCTGCGCGACCAGCGGCGCATTTAGGACGGGTGCTCCGAATTCCCCCTGCCACATGACGGGATCCATCGTCGCGGTGGGAGGTGCGTTGTATCCAAAGTCGATTCCGCCAGCGGCACTGAGGGTGAGATCACCATTGGCGTCAGCGCGCGTCAGGCCCTTGGCCTGCAGGTCCTGGTCGATCGTGCCGACCACGTCCTGGAATAGTTGAGGCCTCATGATCGGATGGTCTGGCTTCGCCCACGTGTAGGTCTTGTACTTCGAGAAGTCTGCGCTCTTGTCGTATCCGATCTTAGTTTTTTGGCTGAAACTGCAGGTTGTGAGCCCAACTACGATGAAGCAAGCCAAGAACAGACAGCGGCCCTTTGTCATTCTGCGCTCCTGAATACGGTAGACGAATCCAAGTGTGACACTAGTGAAGACTGGTGACGAAAGAAACTGTCATAAGTTACAGGTTCTTCAGATCCTGCGGTCCTTGGATCAAGTCAGGCGAAAGCCCTCTTAGACCTCCAGCTTCAAGCGCGAATCCAAGACGCTTGCGGGCTGGAGCGCAGTCTTTGCCGTTCGACAGGACTGGTAAAACTCACAGTTGAGCATTCCGAGGCATACGCCTACGCTTGCCGCGATGGATTGCGTTCATTGCGAGGTGGGCCGAAGTCCGGACGGCTGCTGACAATGAATCTCCAGCGATTTTGTTTGCTGCCTCCCTCAAAGGAAAGGCAGTTCGTCCTAACCACATAGCAGCGATAAGGAGAACTTTGATGATTCGCAGAGTGAAAAGTGGAGTTGCAGGAATTGCTCTGGCCATGAGCCTCGCGATATTGGGCAGCGGTGTCATGACGGCCCAGGACATCAAGACCAATTACATGCCTGGGACCGATTTTTCGAAATACCACACGTACAAATGGGTCACTATCAACAACTCCGAGCAAGTGGATCCCATCGTAGTTCAGCAGATCAAGGATGCCATTGATACCCAGTTGACTGCTAAAGGGATGACGAAGACCGACGCCGACACCGCCGATATGTATGTCGGCATACAGACCTCGATCCAGCAACAACAGCAATGGAACGCCTACGGCATGGGAGGCGGCTGGCGAATGGGCGGTGGCATGGGAACCGCCACGAGTAGCACGATTCAGATCGGAACTCTCGGTGTCGATTTCTACGATCCCGCATCCAAGCAACTCGTCTGGCGGGGTTCGGCGACCAAGACTTTGAATCCCAGCAAGAACGCGCAGACGAACTTGAACCGCATCAACCAGGCGGTGGCGAAGCTCCTCAAGAGTTTCCCGCCGAAAGCGTAAGCGAAGAGTCGGAACTGAAACCCGCGGAGAGGTGAGCGGGAACGCTCCGCCAGATATTTGGAGCTGGCTGCGGCTAACGTCATCACCTGCAATGGAATGCGCGTGTCCATGCTGAGCCGGAGTATCCGAAATGTTGCGATTAATCCTTAGCCTCGTCCGCCCCTACCGGGGCACCCTCGCGATCATTCTTCTGGCCATGATTGTGCAGACCGCTATGAGCGTAGCCGGGCCTTGGCCGCTGAAGATCATCCTCGACAACGTGGTTGGCTCCCACAAACTTGCGCCTTGGCTTGCCGACCTTCTCCGACCAGTCCTGGGTGGTGGCAACAAGATGCAGATCGCGGTCGCGGCCTCGATGGCGGTGCTGGTCATCGCGTTGGTCGGCGCCGTCGCCTCTTACGTTTCCAACTACTACACCACCAGCGTGGGACAGTGGGTGGCAAACGATTTGCGTCTGCGGACTTACCATCACCTGCAGCAGCAATCCCTGAGTTATTACGACACTCACCAGAGTGGCGCGCTTTTGAGCACGATCACTTCCGACGTTTCGACCATCCAGAGTTTCGCGTCTTCCGCAACTCTCGACATCGTTGTCGATCTATTCACGATCGTAGCTATGCTTTTGATCATGTTCCGGCTCAATTGGGACTTCACTCTGATAGCCGTGGCGGTCACGCCATTTCTTCTCCTGCTGGTATCGAGATTCAACAAAGCCGTGAAGAAAGCGACCCACGAAGTACGGAAGCAGCAAAGCCGGGTCGTTTCAGTGGTTGAGCAGGGACTGGAGTCGATGAGGGTGACGAAGGCTTTCGGTCGCCAGGACTTGGCGGAGGAAGGGCTGGCGGAAGTCAGCCAGGCGACCGTGGACGCCGCGCTCAAAGCCCGCCGGATAAAGTCCCTGTTGTCTCCGATCGTGTCGATCACGGTTGCCCTCTGCACCGCCGTCGTGATGTGGCGCGGGTCCTCGCTGATTCTCGCAGGAGTCATGACCGCCGGCGCGCTAACGGTCTTTCTGTCCTACCTGCGCAAGTTCTTCAAGCCTGTACAGGATTTGGCAACGATGACGAACACGATCGCGCAGGCCGCAGTCGGAGTGGACCGCATCCGCGCGATCCTCGATTCCGACATGATTATTGCTGAGCGCCCGGATGCGCGTGAACCCAAAATGCTCGCTGGCGAGATCGAATTTGAACATGTGGCCTTCGCTTACGATCCCACTGCTCCGGTTCTCACCGATGTGAGTTTCAAGGTTAAGGCGGGACAGATGGTTGGTGTTGTTGGACCGACTGGCTGCGGCAAGTCCACGGTCGTAAGTTTGATCCCGCGGTTTTATGATCCCACTGCCGGCACCGTCAAAATCGACGGCGCGGACATTCGTGAATACAAGAAACATCCGCTGCGCGACCAGATCGGGTACGTGCTTCAGGAACCCGGGCTGTTTGCAGGATCGGTGCGCGACAACATTGCCTATGGCAAGCCTGGCGTGACAGACGAGCAGATTCACGAAGCAGCCGAGCTTGCGAATGCGGACGAGTTCATCGCCAAGATGTCCCACGGATACGACACGATGATTGGCGAGCGCGGCGAGACGCTGTCCGGAGGCCAGCGTCAACGTATCGGGATTGCCCGTGCCATCATCCGCAACAACCCCATTCTCATTCTGGATGAGCCCACGGCCGCTCTCGATACCGAGTCCGAGAAATTGGTGATCGACGCACTGGAGAAACTGATGAAAGGGCGCACGGTGCTCACGATCGCTCACCGGCTCAGTACCATCCGCGATGCCGACAAGATCGTCGTCCTGAAAGATGGGGTCGTCGCGGAAGAGGGAAGTCATGACCAGTTGCTGGCCCGCGGTGGGGTCTACGCCGAACTGTATCGAATTCAGTACGACACCACGCCAGCCGCTCTCGCGTCATAGGTCTGCGCATTTCGTATTTTCGACTGTCTCGAGGAGGTTCACATGTCACGTTCCTTGATTGTCATGCCCGACGATACCGCAAAGCCGATTCTCGATGCCATCAACGGCGCGACCAAATCTCTGCGCATTAAGATGTTTATCTTTTCGGATCCAGAACTGTTGGCGGCCGTCATTGCCGCCAAGAAGCGCGGTCTGAAAGTACGCGTCATGCTGAATCCCGCCCGGCGCGACGGCGAATCGGAGAATACGGATTCCCGCAAGCAGCTTGAGGCTGGTGGCGTCGAAGTCCTCGATAGCAACCCCGCCTATGACGTTACCCACGAGAAGTCCATGGTCGTGGATGATGAGACCGCGTTTGTGAACTCCTTGAATTTCGAAACAAAGAATCTGACCGAAACGCGCGATTACTCCATAGCGACATCACATGCCCACGAGGTTGCTGAGATCGTTCAATGTTTCGAAGCGGACTGGGCCCGTAAGGCCTTTCATGGAGACGATAAGTCTCATCTGATTTGGTGCTCCGCAAACGGCCGAGACCGCATCGCGCAGTTCATCGACGATACAAAAGAGTCCCTGTTCTTGCAGAATGAGCGCTACCAGGATGCTGTCATTATCGAGCGACTGGTCCGAGCCGCGTGCCGGGGGGTCAAGATCCACGTGATGGCTCGTCCCCCTCACAAGCTGAAGAAGGAAAAACTCGTCGAATCGGTCGGCGGGTTACGGACGATGAACGACGTCGGCATCAAGATTCACAAGCTGAAACACCTAAAGCTTCATGCCAAGATGCTGCTAGCTGATCATGCCCGCGGGATCGTAGGATCGATCAACCTGGCGCCCGGCAGTTTCGATAGTCGCAGAGAATTAGCCATCCAATTCCGAGACCCTGATGTGGTTGAGCGCCTCGCTAAAGACGGCTCACCACGACTGGGAGAAATCACATCCTCTCGACTTAACTGATGAAGGACTGCTCGCCGAGTTCGAGAGCCATAAGGCAGAAGGAACAGAAGAGATGGCCCTTCACGGCGCCAGCGAAAAACATAAGTAAGTAAGAGACGAGGTCGAGAGTTGAAGCGTACCCTTCTGGTCGTCGCCATGATCCTGGTGGCAGCGGCTCTCCTGTTCGCGCGATCCAGCAAACTGATTACGAGCTGGCGGAATCCAAGCTATGCCCCAACGAAAAAAGTTCACCGGGTGCTGGCCATGGGGTTCAGCAACAAGATGGAAGTCCGTGCAGACTTTGAAGATGCTCTGGCGGCGGAACTTACCAGCAAGGGGCTGGAGGCGATCGCCGGTAATACGATTCTGCTGCGTCCGCCGGGCACTAAGCTCGACCTCACCTACCTGAGGGAGCAAGTCCAGGCGAACCAGATCGAGGCCGTCGTAGTCTCACGCCTGGTGAAGGTGGACAATACGGTCACGTACGTCCCAGGCACCGCCTACTTCATGCCCTATCCCTACTACAACACCTTCTATGGTTATTACGGGACGCTGTATCCGGTAATCTACTCGCCTGGATACTTGGAGAAGGAGAAGAAGGTGCGTGTTGAAACGAACGTCTATCTCACAACGCCGCCCGATGGGCAGCTGATTTGGACAGGGACTACCGACACGTTCAATCCATCGAACGTCCACAGCGCCATCAAGGGACTGGTCAATCTGGTCGTTAGCAAAATGGAGAAAGACGGGGTACCGTAGAGGCAGTCAGATCCTCTGTGTCTCCGAGTCGCCTTGGACAGACGGCAAGAGTGGAAACATTGCGATACCTCAAGTAAGGCCCCATAGGGTTCTTCTAGCGTGCTTTCCAGGAGTACTATGCTAGGTGCCCGTGAGTGCCTGTCAAGATTGCCAGTGGTTGATCGCATAGCCTCGCCATATCTTTTGACAGTTCGTCCTGCGGAACCGAACGGCACGACGCGTTGTGATGGAAATCGCAACCGTCGGTGTTGTTGAGGAATAAATTGGACGGGCGAGGATTTCACCACCACGCTGCTTTCGCGGGTGTCATCTTCAACGAAATCGAAAGCAGGCTGGGTACGTCCTTAGCGCAACATCAACGTTGTCTTGATGGCAAAGGGCCTGTGCACCGCTGGGCGCTGGTCTGTGTCCTGGTTCTGAGCATCATTCGGCCGAGTGCGGCAAGCCCCGCCGCGCACTCTACCCGCCCCGCCCCGCGTCCCATACCGCAACAAATTGAGGTGCTCTTTCTTTCCTCTCTCGATCCGGACTTGCCCGACGTCGCGGCCATGATCGAGCAGACCGAAGCACAGATTCTTGTCGGCTCCGACAAGCCCGTTCGGTTCAGTTCTGAGTACCTCGATTTTGCGACCGCTCTCGAGGACCGTACGCGAGGGAAGGCGACCGCTTCCTATCTCCTCGATAAGTACCGTGGGCAAACCTTTCAACTCATCGTTGCCATCGGGGAAGAAACGGTGATGTTTGCGCAGCCAATGCAGTCGAAATTGTTTCCGGATGGGACGCTCTTATTCTTTGTAGTTGATCCCCAGAGCGCTGATCTCTGGATGCACCAAACGCCAGCCACCACGGGCGTCATTCGCGAGACCAATTATCTGCCCACGCTGCAGTTGGCGTTGCGGCAGAATCCGGGGACTTCGCGCGTGATTGTTGTCGCGGGTTCTTCCGCAGGTGAGCAGATTGACCTGCGAATTGCACGTAACCAGTTCCGAGGTTACGAATCGAACCTGAAGTTTGAATACGTGACCGATCTTGATTTGTCCGAGCTGGGACCAAGGCTGGCCAGCGCGCAGCCTGGCTCAGTCATTCTGTTTCTCGATTTTGCGAGTGATCCCAGCGGTCAGAAGCTCATTCCGGCGCGCATTCTGCCGGCCATTTCTAACACAGCCACGCGACCCATCTATGGAACGTTCTCCTCGGTTGTGGGGAATGGAGCGGTAGGTGGCAGCGTCGCAGACCTCGGCGAAGTGGGACGCACGCTGGGGCACGACGGTGCGCGCATTCTGAAAGGCGAGAAGGCGGAGGATATCCTCGTCAGCACCGGCAATTTTCAGCACTATGTGATCGACTGGCACCAACTGCATCGATGGGGCATCCCCGAGGACCAGTTGCCCGCCGATAGCGTCCTTTTGAACTGGGAGTACTCTCCCTGGGAACTATACCGGTGGAGGATTCTCGGCCTATTGGCGGTTCTACTGCTTGAGACCGTGCTGATCGGATTGCTCCTTCTCAATGTTGTGCGGCGGAAGCGTGCCCAGCGAGCTCTGGCTCAAAAGGAAAGGGAACTCGAAGAGGCCCAGCGCCTCGCTCGAATCGGTAGCTGGACCCTGGATGTAGACAAGGGAGAGATCAACTGTTCGGACGAACTCTATCGCATTTATGGACTTCAGCCGCGAAGGGTTTCGGTCCGAGGCGAAGAATTTAAGAGGCTCTTTACTCCCGAGAACCGGGAGAGGCTCACGGCTGCCATGAAGCAAGCTCTGAAAGCTGGTTCAATCCAGGAAGTCGAGGTGGAGGCGGTACTCCTTGACGGCAGCAGAAGATGGAGTCGTATCCGAGGCGAAGCGGTGCGGGATGCCTCGGGCGGCGTGATCTATCTCCACGGAACAGCCCAGGATATTACTGAGCGAAAGCTCTCTCAGACCAAATTGCAAGAGAGCGAAGACCGGCTGACCGCCATCGTGGCGTCGGCGATGGACGCGATCATCGCTGTCGACGACCAGCAACATGTGCTGGTGTTTAACGCATCGGCCGAGAGGATGTTCGGCTGCGGGGCCAGTGAGGCGATCGGCGGAACCATGGACCGCTTCATCCCGCAACGTTTTCGTAAAGAACACGTCGCGCATCTTCGCCGCTTCGGCGAAACGAGAGAAACCAGCCGGACGATGGGTACGCTAGGCGCACTCTGGGCCCTGCGGTCGAATGGCGAGGAATTTCCTATTGAAGCCTCGATCTCCCACGTGGAAGATGCGGGTAAGAAGCTGTTCACCGTCATCATCCGGGACATCACCGAGCGCCTCCGGGCCGAGCAAGCCGCGGCTGAGAGTGAGAAACGTTTTCGCCTCATCGCCAACACTGCCCCCGTGCTGATCTGGATGTCCGATCCAAACAAGTTATGCAGCTACTTCAATCAGTCGTGGCTTGAGTTCACGGGCAGGAGCATGGACCAAGAACTGGGGATGGGCTGGCTCGAATGTGTGCACGCTCAAGATATGCAAGGTTGCATCAGCACCTACACGCAGTTCTTCGATCGCCACGAAAGATTCAGTATGGAATACCGGCTCCGCCGGCACGACGGAAAATATCGCTGGGTCCTGGACATCGGTGTGCCCCGGTTTAACGACGATGGTTCCTTTGCCGGGTACGTGGGTTGCTGCATGGACATCAGCGATCTGAAGCAGGCTAGGGCTACCGTGATCGAGTTCAGTGGGCGGCTGCTGCGAGCGGGAGAAGAGGAACGAGCGCGTATCGCGCGCGAACTCCACGATGACATCAACCAGCGCCTGGCCCTGCTGGCGAACGGACTTCAGGAAGCGGAGCAGGCGGCCGCCGCTGATAAAGATCCGTCACGCAGGCAGGAATTGCGGGTGCTCTGGCAGATGACGAATGAAATCGCCACTGACATCCAGCACATGTCTCATCAGTTGCACCCGTCGAAGCTGCACTACCTTGGGCTCACGTCGACGGTGCGGCAACTGTGCAATGAGTTTGCCCAGCAACACAAGATTGAGATGGAATGCATCGTCAAGTCCCTGCCCGACGACCTCGACGAAAACGTCTCTCTCAACCTCTTCCGTACGGTGCAGGAGTCGTTGCGGAACGCCGTGAAGCATAGCAAGGCCCATCATGTGAAGGTCGAATTGACCTGTCAATCGAACCTGGTCCACTTGCTCGTCTCCGACGATGGGGTAGGTTTTGATCCCGAGGAAAGACGCGCGGATCACGGCCTGGGACTGGTGAGCATGCGAGAGCGTCTGAGGTCCATTGGCGGAGAATTCTCGATCTGGTCCAAGCCGTTCCACGGTACCGTCGTGGAAGCTAAGGTTCCGGTGGCTACGAAGCGCGCCCCGTCAGAATTGACAGTAGCCGGGCCCACCGACGCCGCTTAGAATCGCGGCGAATGTTGGTCCATGGGCCCGGCAGTGACTGCATCCCGAGTGTTTTGGATTGCAATCCTTCACCCCGGGCCCGCGAAAGGGTGTTCGTGGCGGACGTGACTATCCTCCTCGCCGACGATAATACTGCCGTCCTCGATCATGTTGGCAAGATGCTGAAGAAGGAGGCTGCTTATCGAGTCCTGGCCACCATCATGGACGGGAATATCGTCGTACGGGAATATCTCCGGCTCAGACCCGACGTCATCGTCCTCGACATTTCCCTTGGGGAACTAAGCGGGATCGACATCGCCCGAAAGCTCCGCGATTCCGGCTGCAGAGCCAAGATTATCTTTCTCACCGTGCACGAAGATCGTGACTATGTGAATGCTGCCATCGGCGCAGGCGGCTCGGCTTACGTCGTGAAGTCGCGCCTGAATCTCGACTTACCCAGCGCCATAAAAGCAGTCCTGGCCGACAGACTCTTTGTTTCGCCGAGTCTGATGTACGAACCCGCTTGAGGGCAGGACTCAAGCAGGACTTTGCTCCCATCGACTGACTATCCTTCAGGCTCGACTGTTAGTAATTACAGTCGCCGCATCCTCTTTTATTTCTTACTCTGCTCGTAATTGAGGCGATACTTCGGGGAGGTACGGAAATGAACTGGCCCCGCCAGATCGAACGCCTTCTGTGGAACGTCTTGAAGGTGATGCTCGCCTACCGCCTGGGAAGCCGCCTTCACCGGTCGTGGGAATGACCGCAAGCGGCTCGGAGCCGAAGAGATTCTGAACAACCGCTCTACCTTCTCATCTACAACGGCGAACCACGGGCTTTCGCTCCGATTGGCCAGTTGCGCCCATGGGCGGCCGCTCTGGAATGACTGTAAGTACTGACAGTTACCCAGTTGTTGCTTCCCTTGTACTGTTCGGCGGTAAGAGAGGGTCACAGTGCCGGCAGGACGTTCCCGGCCAGTTCAGTCTCCGGTTTCGCTGGGTGACACTCCGCAAAAAAGGGTCACGTCATGCGTTGGATGCGCTATTTCGAACGGGGGTTGCTGGTGGTGGGTGTGCTGCTGCTCGCTCTTTACGTGGCCGCCCGTGTGCACCGGACCGTAATGTCGAACGCGGAATTGCAGAGCTTTAAGGCTCTAGCACGTGTGCCGGTGGCAGGTCCCCGGGGCGTAGCACTCAGCACCACCGTTCCGGATTTCAGTCTGTGGTCGGAGAAGCGGGTTAGGGAGTATCAGGAGAGCCTGTCGGCCCATTTCTCTCCCGCCATCGGCATCCTGCGGATTCCCAAAATCGACGTTGAGGTTCCCATACTCGAGGGAACCGACGATCTGACCCTGAACCGGGGAGTCGGACATGTGGCGGGTACCGGCAATCCCGGAGAGAACGGCAATATGGCAATCGCCGGGCATCGCGATGGCTTTTTCCGTGGGCTGAAAGATATTGCGGTCGGCGACAAGATTGAACTGGTCACGCTGCAGGGGTCGGAGACATTCATCATCGATCGCATCACCATCGTTCAGCCCACCGATGTTTGGGTGCTACAGCCCAGATCCAGGTCATCGCTGACGCTGATTACCTGCTACCCGTTTTATTTCATTGGTAGCGCCCCGCAACGGTACATCGTCCAGGCCTCAATCGTCGGCCCTGCTGCCATGACCGTTGAGGCTCGCCCCGTGCTCCGAGTCGAGGCTGATGATTTTTCACTGCAGTGGCAACAGGAACGTCTTTGAGTAAGTAAACGCATTGGAACTGAAAGTCTGATCCGAAAACCGATAAAGGAGAACACGAAATGAACTCAAGAACAAGCTGGACACGTGCATTGTTAGTGCTTTTGGTAGCAGTCCTTTGTGTGGCTTTTACCCTGAGCATGAGCGCGCAGGTGCAGACAAAAACGACCACAACCGCCGGTGCCCCTTCGGTCACAACCCAGGTGGAAAAGGGCGAGATCGTCTTCGTTTCCGGCAACAGCGTCGTCGTCAAGATGGCGGACGGTACGCTTCGCCACTTTGACAACGTCCCAGAGAGCGCCAGAGTTACGGTAGATGGACAACAACTAGGCGTTCACGACTTGAAGGTGGGAATGAAGGTTCAGAAAACCATCACGACCACCACAACCCCCGAAACCGTCACCACGGTGAAGAGTGTGACGGGAAAGGTATGGTTCATAAACCCGCCCAGCACAGTAATCTTGACCATGGAAGATGGAAAGAACCAGGAGTTCAAGATTCCGAACGGCCAGAAGTTCAGCGTCGATGGACAAATGGTTGACGCCTGGGGACTGAAGAAGGGGATGACAGTCAATGCGACGAAGGTTGTCGAGGCACCCGCGACGGTGATCGCGCAACGCGCGAAGGTGACCGGCGAAATGCCGCCGCCACCGCCTCCCCCGCCGCCGGCTGATGTTCCAATCCTGGTTGTCGAAGAAGTGGCGGTTCCAGTTCAAGTAGCACAGGCTGCGGCGCCGGCGCCCGTGCTGCCCAAGACCGGAAGCGAACTTCCTTTAGTTGGATTGCTAGGT
Source organism: uncultured Acidobacteriaceae bacterium (assembly GCA_963795875.1). Classification (GTDB taxonomy): domain Bacteria; phylum Acidobacteriota; class Terriglobia; order Terriglobales; family Acidobacteriaceae; genus Sulfotelmatobacter. The sequence goes on along the minus strand of CAWCJM010000008.1, from coordinate 339,316 downwards.
CTGCTGTCCCTCGCGTCCTCGCTGGGATTGCGCACGGCCCGCAAGAGCCGTTAAGGTTTGCGTCCGGCTTTCTAACGCCGGCCGTAGATTGCACTAGCCCGAAGGAGTTGCCCGTTAACCGACGGCAACTCCTCGTTTTTTTTGCTGATCAGACTGTGTTCCGCGGCCTCAACCCGCAACCGAATTGCGACCATGCAGTTTATCGACGTGGAATCTATCGCATTCGGGACCATCTACCGGGAGAACGCCCGTGATCAACAGATAATCGGTGACCAGTGCGTTCCTTTGATCAAAGATTTCATCACTAATTACGACACGATAGACGACAACAAGGCGAAGGCCATGGTGCAAGGATGATCACCATTGAAACCAAATCCTTGAACTCCCCGAGGGCTATTAGCCAAAATTCATGCAAGCGCGGGGAAGCAAACCGCGCGCCGCAAAGTTCCGCCATGTGGATAACCGTCTCAATCTGATCCTTAGCGTCCAACTTACCGTCTCCATTCCCGTGATTCAGTGATTTCTTACGAACTTCAATGCGCTGTAATTTTTGCCAGTATCGCATTTGTCGCAGTGCTGGCATTGTCAGAGAAATGAGGAACGTACGACTCGACAACCCTTTCATGCTTCGAGTTCGAGTCGGCACTTTATTGAATCAAAGGAGTGGAAAACCATGAAGCTTACTAAGCTGTTCGTATTCTGTGCTGTGTTGTTAGTGGGGCTCGCCGCATGGTCTCAGGACTTCCCGCGAGCAGAAGTCGCCGCCGACTACTCGTACGCCCGCTTTTACCCGGTTGCTCGTGGCACGCAAAGCCTCAGCCTGAATGGCGGTGGTGGCGCGCTGGTCGTGAATGTCACCAATTACTTTGGAATCAAAATGGATCTCCAAGGTTATGGCAGCAACACGGTCACTTGGACGAATCCCGCTGGTGGGTCCCTCACAGCCCAGGGCAACCTCTTTACCTACCTGTTCGGCCCGCAGATTAAGTTCCGAGCTCCGAAATTCCAACCCTTCGGACATGTGCTTCTGGGCGGGGCGCACAGCAATGTCTATGGAAATCTGACCAAAGCTTGCGCGGGCGCTTGCACCACTTCGGGATCGCCTGCAGGGAATGCTTTTGCCTTGGCGATCGGCGGCGGAATCGACATTCCGATCAGCCACTCATTCCAGTTTCGGCCGGTGGAAATCGATTACCTGATGACGCGTTTTACCAACCAGTTCAACAACTCGTCGCAGAATAACTTTCGCTATTCCGCAGGTGTGAACTTCACCTTCGGCGGCTCGAGCCACTAACTGATTCAACATTGGCCCCCGGTGGCAGGCGTCACAGATGAAACACCGGTGTGCGGTGCCCCAGGGAGGTGAGGAGGCTCACCTCCCTGAGGCCGAATATCCCTTCTTGTAATAGGCCTGTAAGTGCGGGGTGTTCGACGGTGGCGCGTTTCCATGCGGCATGACCCGCACTTTTATCTTCCGCCATCGTCCGTCTGCTGCGCTACTCTTCGGTTTGTAGCCCAGCACGTATTGGTTACGGAGTTCCCAGCTGATGGCGGCTGCAGTATCGGGGAGCAGCGAAAGAGTGTCAATGGCGACCGTCCTCCCGCCCGAGGCATCGGTAATTTCGCCGAGCCACTTCTTTCCCATATATTCTTCAAAGGTCTTGAACAAAGCGCTGTCGAATAATCCAATGGCGTAGGCGGCCACGTCAGACTCTCGAAGAATGCTCTTGATCTCGTGCAGCTTGTATCGACTGTTATTGTCTCCGCCGTCGGAGATGATGAGCAGCGCCCGTCGTTTATACTGCGCGGTGTGCATCTGTTCCACCCCCAGATAGATGGCATCCAACAGTGCCGTATTTCCATCCGGCACAGCCAATCCTAGTTCTGTCTCAATCGCTCGAATCGATCGTGTAGAGCTCGCGATCAGCTTGGGGTGGTTGGAAACCGTAATGACAAAATAGTCGTCGTCCGGATTCGCATTCTGAAAGAAGGACTCTACGGCCGCGCGCTCCGTTTCAATTTTGTCAGTCATGCTTTTGCTGAGATCCAGAATCAGCCCTACGGATATCGGACCATCTTCCTCGGCGAAGTAGCGAATTTCCTGCTTGGTATCTCCTTCATAGAGAACGAAGTCTTCCTTCCGCAGTCCGGTGACCGTATGGCTCATCGCGTCCGTAACGGTTACGGGCACTGTCACCAGGTTCACGTCGACGCGGAGAGGAGCCTGGCGGGTTTCTAGTTTCGGAAGGTTCGAGACATGGACGGTGTCGATCTCAGTTGGAGCATTGCTGGTCGGCGCCGTCGGCGGATCTTTCGACTGGGAGTGAGACAGTGGCGCAAGAGAAATCAGCGCCAGAAAGGTTGACATCAAGAAAACGCAAACAGTTGGACAGAGGCGATCTGAACAACCCCCAACTAGGCCCATGGATCCCCCACAAAAATTGCTGAGAGGATAGCACAGCCGGGATCACGCGAGTATAAGAGAAATCCCGGCCTTATGGCCCTTTGCTAATGGAGTTCCGGGGCACTCGACAAATGAGCCGCAACTCAATTGTTTGCAGTAGGTTAAAAGCGCAGGCCTAAAGGTTCAGCGCAATGACTGGCGACGCTCAAATAGGGCCCACCGAGAGCAGTGCAATATTGAACACCAAGCGAAAAGATGCCTTCCGGTTTCTCGGGCTAGAGCTTTCGGTGAGTGAGTTGGGTGACTCGAGTTCTAGGCGTCGCCAAATGTCTGGCTTAGTCCGCTATCGAACGCGGCACAGTATTCGAGCTCGCTCAGACACAGCGGGCAATGCAGTTCGTACACGTTTCCCACCGAATGAATCGAGACGAAAGAACCGCATTTCTCGCAATGCCAATACGTCCCTTTGAACTGCGGCAGGGCAGTCGCACGATTGGTGCCTCCGGTGATGAACATCAAGGCGCTCCTCTCGATCACGAGTCGAGCGATGGTAGGGCAGCTTCGATGGGCAGAAAACTGTCAAATATTACAGGCAGCCATGATTTCCTAAAGGCCCTGTCAATTTTTACAGTTTCCCATGTTGGTGCACTTCATTCAGAATGAGTCCGCTTGCTACTCTTCGCATTGGGATTTTGCTATGACTCCACCCCCCGAGACAGCCTTAACGTTTGTGGTCGTGAAATCGCTCGCCATTGTTGGATCGGCCTTCGCCGCGGTGCTCTTTCTTGCCGTTGTCGGTGCCAAGAGAGGCTAGTCCAGAGCGACGATCCTAGCGCGCCGCCGTGTTGCCTGCCAACATGCGCTCCCAGCAGTTGGTCTGCTTTGGTGCAACCCCCGTCGAATCAGCAGACTCCGCGCACGCAACTTTCTCTACACACTGTGAGTTTTGACAGTTCGCTACCGATGCCGCGAGGGGGTAGCTTCTGAAGGAGCTTGATTCCGAACGGCGCTCCTCAGTTTCGCGGTTTCATGGCAGGTCGTTTTTCCTTACTCGCCAGGCGCGGAACAGGTTGCACAACAGATTCGGCACATCTTGATACGCGTCTAACCACAAAAGAATTGACATGGAAGTCTGCCCCAGGAACCTCCGCACCGATTCAGTTACGAACTTCAGGAGGACGCTGACTTCGCTTCTGCGGTTTTTTTTTCTGGTTGGTGGATTGTTCCTTTGCCTATTGAAACCCTCCGCGGCCCAGGACGAACCAGTCGAGTCAAGTCCGCCTGCAGCGGTGGAACCAAAGTCTCCGAAAGATGCCGCTCAAGACCCCGCTACGCCTCCTGCGCCCGAAGTGAAGCCCCAAGAGCGGACCGAAAAGACCGCAACCAAGAACGAGAAAACAAAAAAAGAGCATCGCGGGTCGATTCTGATTGCGCCCCTCCCGATCGTGAGTCCGGCGATCGGCACTGGACTCATACCCGTCGTGGGTTACATCTTTCCGTTTAGCAAGAAAGACACGGTCTCTCCTCCATCCACCATTGGGGGCGGGGGGCTGATCACGAATAACGGAACGCGTGCCTGGTTCTTCGGCGGCCAGTTATTTCTCAAAGAGGACCGATATGAGGTCACGGCCGGCTATGGTCGTGGCAACTTGGAATACAACCTGTATGGCGTCGGCTTGTTCGCCGGCAATGCCGGTCTTAAGTTACCTCTGAACCAAACTGGCCACGTGTTTTTTGGGGAGGTTGTACGCCGCATCGTTTGGAAAATTTTTGTCGGTCCCCGATTCATAGACGGCGGATCCTTCTTGACGATTAATCCCAACAATGGCAAGATCCCACCTCTCCCACCCGATGTCGGGATCAATACCACCCTGACCTCGTTGGGATTCCGCGTGGTCCGCGATACTCGTCCCAACCACTTTTATCCCGTTGGCGGCAGCAAGCTGGAATTTACCGCCGATTTCTTCTCCCAGGCGTTGGGAAGCAAGTACTCGTTTGCGCACTATAAATTCAACTACGACAAGTACTGGAGCTTAAGCAAGAGTCAGGTGCTGGCCTATGACCTCTACGTCTGCGACACGGGCGGACAGCCTCCCTTTTATGGGAATTGCATCTATGGGGCGTCCAACGAACTGCGCGGATATGTGGCCGGGCAGTATCTCGACCGCCACATGTATGCGACCCAGTTGGAATATCGCCTATCGTTGCCCTGGAGGTTGGGCGTCGCTGGATTCACGGGGGTCGGCGAAGTGGTGCCAGGCCCGACACAATATCTCAGAAGCAATCACCTGCTGCCCGACATTGGCGGAGGCCCCAGGTTCGTACTGAGTCCCAAGTACCACGTCAATCTTCGCACTGACTTTGCGCGCGGCAAGGACAGTTGGACCTGGAGCATGGGCGTCGGCGAAGCCTTCTAGCCTTCGCTGCGCCCCTGTTAAATGTGACAGTTGTCGGTCGAGGCGGACGCCCCTACTCTCCACTGGAGTGAACGTCTCTGATGGCAAGTAGCATGCGCGAATGGATCGAATTGTCGTCGCAGGGAATCCAGGCGCTGGCGGTCGTCATCATCGCCGTCTCGATCATCTTTGGTTCCGCGCGCTACCTGGTGCAGTTGTCAAGAAAAATACCACGTCCCTACCGCGCCTATAAGGAATTGCTCGGCCGTTCACTCCTGCTGGCGCTCGAGCTTTTGGTTGCAGCGGATGTGATCCGTACGGTCTTGCTGGACCTCACAGCCAAGGGTATGGAAATCCTCGGCGCGTTGGTGGTGGTCCGAACGTTCCTGAGCTGGTCATTGGTCGTCGAACTCGAGGGCCGCTGGCCATGGCAAGCGGCGCCGGTCGCCGCCCGAACTGAACCAGCAGAGAATGATCTTCAAAAATATGCGCCCGGCACTGCAGAGGAGCGCGATTCCGGTCTGGCCGCAGTAAGCCGCTAAGGAGAAACTCAAATGAATCTGCCGAGCTTTCCAAGTGTGGATATGTTCTCCGCCGGCATCAATGCCCTGTATGGCATGCTCGTCGCCCGCCAACCGTCGCACAATCGGGGCTACACGGCCGCGGGACTGTTGATCATGGCCTTCTTCGGCGGTATCGGTGGCGGCGTGTCGCGCGACATCCTGCTCAATGATCTCCCCTCCCCAATCAAAGATCCCTACTACCTTCTCACGTGCCTGCTGATGGGCTTGCTGGGGCTGGCGATTTATCAGTGGGGCGCCCCCATGGAGGAAGCGTTCCGCACAAGGTGCCTCGCCTATTTCAAGTCTTTTACTCTGCCGTGGTTCGCCATCCTGGGTGCTCACAAGGCGCTCGATCACAACCTCGGGATCTGGAGCGCGATCGTCGTCGGTTTGATCGCCACCACCGCGGGTGGGGTCTTCATCGATCTCTTCTCCGGGGTTACTCCCGAAGTCGTGAGGCCGTCGCAGCAACTCGTCACGACGGCGGTGCTGGCCAGTTCGACTTATGTTCTGCTTGCCTTGGCCACGAAGTCTGACCCACACTTCTTTCCCGTCACACTGATATCCGTGCTGGTCGCGTTCACGTTCCGCGTGTTCGCGGTTAAGGATCACTGGCCATCGATCGTGCCGCTCGACGCGCCTCCTGAGGGGCCAGATGTTGTGCCGCTTGCCGCACCGGCAGGCCGCACGGCCGCGCGCAGGTGAACGGTTTCTGAGGCAGACCGACAGTTTGTAGGTCTGTCATCGTGGAGTTCGTAGTAGAGAGCGAGGATGTTATGGACCAAATGTGGGAGCGTGTAGGCACCCAATTACTCGCACGGGTCAGCGGGCCGATGAAGTTCAGACTTGTGCTCCAGCCATGCATGGCGGCCTTTTTCGCGATTCGCGCGGGCCTGGCCGATGCCAAGGCTGGCAAATCACCATATTTCTGGGGCCTCCTCACGGATCACGGCCAACGTGTCGAGATGCTCAAAGATGGTTGGAAAAGCGTCGGCAGGGTGTTTATTCTCGCGCTCGTACTCGACGCTGTGTATCAGATCATCGTCATACATTTTGTATATCCCGGCGAGATGGTCATCGTCGCCATCATTTTGGCGATCGTGCCCTACCTAATTCTGCGTGGACTGGTCACACGTTTCGCTCGAAAGAAGAAGCAACCAGTCTCCATTGCCCAGGAGAAGGTTACCTCCCCGGTAAAGAAGGCCGTCTGAGGAGCGCTCTATGAGCCCGGTTGAAACCGCGGGCAAAGATAGGGGAACAATTCTTGCCGAAGAGCGAACCGATCTGGCCTTCGAGCGCACGATCATCGCGTCGGAAAGAACGCTGATGGCGTGGATACGAACTTGCCTTTCGATGATTGGATTCGGTTTCACCATTTACAAGTTCTTCCAGTACCAAGCTGAAGAAATTGCCGCCGGCAACATCCGGCGTCCGCAGGCGCCCCGCAATCTAGGCTTGACCCTCATTGCTCTGGGCACGGTGGCGCTGTCGGCCGCAGCCTGGCAACACCGAATCTTCTTGAACAGGTTGGGGGCACGCCAATCACGGCATGTGTGGTCCGTCTCGTTTGTGGTAGCGATGGCGGTCATCCTGATTGGTTTGGTAACGTTTTACGGCGTTCTGCTGCGCCACGGGCCTTTCTAGGTGGCGGGAAGGAAACTCTCTGGACGGGCGTACCCAGCGACACGGAGAGCTTGAAGTGGGCGTACGATCCTCTCGGCGCCCGACTTCAGCGTTTGCTTACCGTTTTCGCGACGCGGATGAGCTGCGAACCCAGCACTTTTAGGTCACGAGCCAGCAAAACCACGCCTGGCACTCTCGGTCCTGTGAAGTTCGCGGAGAGCGAACCTTTGGAAGCAGCGGACATACTTCCCTCATGGTGGTATGACGCGATCCATGGAAGCTTAATGGCATCAATCATGGGGTGGCGACTGTCAGTGTTGCCAGTAGTTAAGACTTGCGCGACCGTTTACGGTAGGCTGCGAGGCGCCTGACCGCTTCACACTTATGAGCCGCATTTTGGACTTTCCCGTTTTCGTTCTTCTGTTCTCTTTTGTCGTGCTCTGGTTCTCGGCCGTTCTCGGCGCCATCGTGCGCGGGCACGTGACCCCCTTAACCGAAGAGGTTCGCGAAGATTTCGGAGTCGTCCAAGCGGCGATCCTGACCCTGCTCGGCCTCCTCATTGGGTTCACGTTTTCCATGGCCCTCAACCGGTACGACCAACGCAAGAATTATGAAGAGGCAGAGGCCAACGCGATTGGCACAGAGTATGTTCGCGTCGAACTGCTCCCCACCTCCGAGGCTGCCAGGGCGCAGGAACTGCTTAGGCGTTACCTCGATCAGCGTGTTCTCTTCTATACCACTCGCGATGCGCAACAGAGCCGCCAGATCGACTCCGATACAGCCGCGCTGCAGAATGATCTGTGGTCCGTGGTCAGGACCGCGGCCACCGCGCAACCCACGCCGCCGGTCGCTCTGGTGGTTATGGGCATGAACGATGTATTGAACTCGCAAGGGTACACTCAAGCCGCGTGGCTGTATCGCATCCCGGCTGAGGCGTGGAACCTCATGGCATTCATCGCGATTGGGTGCAATTTGCTCATTGGTTTCGGGGCTCGTCAAACGTATAAGTTGTTGCTGCTGATCGTGCCGCTTGCCGTTTCGGTGTCTTTCTTTCTCATCGCCGACATCGACAGTCCGAATGCGGGTCTGATCCACGTGCAGCCCCTAAACCTCGTCAGCCTTGCTCATAGTCTGGCCGTTCACTGATCGCCAGCCTTACTGACATGGCCTGCCCCCCGCTGTAAGATTTGCTAGTTGCCGCAGCGAGGGCAGACTCGTAGCGTAGTCCGTCAGTAATATTGACGGCGAATTCTGTTTGAAATGCAGTGCGGCCTAGCTCAATCGGACTTCATGACATGGCTTGAATCCAACTCCCTAAGGCATTGGAGGCAGCAAGCGCGACGACTCCATAAGGAAGCGCATGTCTTCTATTTTGTCTTTAAGCATCCCAGCACACGCTGGTACACAAAGTGTGTCGCCGCCTGCACCGCGGGGTACCTGTTAAGCCCGGTTCAACTCATCCCCAGTTTTATTCCGGTAATCGGGTTCCTGGACGACATTGTGGTCCTATTTCTAGGAGCGAAAGTAGTTCGAAAGCTCACCCCTCCGGACGTGATGCGCGAATGTCGTGAACTAGCCGACGTCGCCGAAACGCGCCGGAAAGAAGAAATCCCATCGACGTTTGCCCGGCTGTCTTTCGCCGGGGTCGTGATTCTGTGGCTCCTGGCAGTGGTGACCGCCAGTGCGCTGGTAGCCCGCTACATTTATCACTAAATCGAAACAGTCATCACCCCCATCACATCCCACACCGCGTCACTGTCATTATTGCCAGTTCACCAACTGCGTCAGCGAACATAGTCTCACTTCAGTCCCTCTACGGCCCGGCTCACATCCGGAAGGAGCTGTAATCGGGAGGTCATAATGTCCTCTATTCGTGCCACTCTTTGTGCGGTGCTGTTTCTAGGTGGAGTACTTGGCTCCGCACAAACGACGGTGATTCGTATTGCTCCGCCTCCGCCCGTCCGCGTTGGTGTGGTTGGAGTTGCCCCTGGGCCTGGATACGTCTGGGTTGGCGGATATCAGCGATGGACCGGCAATGGGTATGTCTGGGTAGCCGGACGTTGGGTTCGTCCGCCACGCGGCGGGATGGTCTGGATTCAGCCCCGGTACGTCCACACCGGGAGCACGTGGGTGTTTCACAAAGGATACTGGCGTTAACCTGCCAAAAGAAACTCGATGCTTCGGTGCTTGCGGTTTGTGGCGCGGACTGTGGCTGCGTCGAGCACGTTGTTGCGTCCGGTTCGGTAGCTCAAAAGCTGTAATTATTGACAGTTTCCGAATCGAGACGCAGCGAGCCTAGTGTGATGGTGCAAGGACAATCAGGGCTGTCAACCGACCGGTTGACGCTCCCAGAGGATGGTGCGCAAATGCCTCCAATAATCGACGATACTTGGCCAGCCCAGTCGCCGCCGGGCTTTCACCTGCTGGCCAAGCCGAGCGGCTCCACGTGCAACATCGATTGCACCTATTGTTTCTTCTTATCCAAGGAAGCGCTCTATCCCAACGAGAAGAACCGGATGTCGGAAGCCACGCTCGAGGCCTACATCCGCCAGTTGCTGGAGGCTCACCGCACGCCCACCGTCACGGTGGCTTGGCAGGGTGGCGAGCCGACGCTGATGAAGGTTGAGTTCTTCCGGCGCTCCATCGAACTGGTCGAGAAATACCGTCGGCCCGAGCAGACCGTTGAGCACACCTTCCAGACGAACGGCATCCTGCTCGACGATGAGTGGTGCGCCTTCTTCAAGGAGCACAATTTTCTAGTCGGGTTGAGCGTCGACGGCCCACGCGAAATCCACGACACCTACCGTCTGGACCGCGGCAAACGGGGCACATTCGACAAGGTGATGCAGGGCTGGAGCATGCTGCGCAAGCACGGAGTCGACTTCAATATCCTGTGCACGGTCAACGCCGCCAACGAACATCATGGCCGCACCGTTTATCGTTTCTTCCGCGACGAGATGCAGGCGAAGTGGGTGCAATTCATCCCCATCGTCGAGCGCGCCAGTGCAGAGACGATCGATATCGCCAACCAGGGATGGAGCGATCAGCCCGGCCGCAAGCGCCTGCTCTATACCCAGGACGGCAACCTCGTCACCAACCGCTCCGTCGGCGGCAAACAATATGGCCAGTTCCTCGTGGATATTTTCGAGGAATGGCTGCGGCATGATGTGGGCGAAGTGTTCGTCCAGATGTTCGACGTGACGCTCGAGGCCTATTTCGGCCGCCATTTACTTTGCATCCACGCCCCTACCTGCGGATATGGTCCAGCGCTGGAGTACAACGGCGACGTCTACTCCTGCGACCACTTCGTGGAACCGCGCTACAAGCTGGGCAATATCCATGAAACCCATCTGGTGAAACTCGTGGCCTCTCCCGAGCAGCGCAAGTTCGGAGACGACAAGCGGGATACGTTGACGGCGCAGTGCCAGAGTTGTCCGGTCCGGCCTCTATGTAACGGAGGCTGCCCTAAAGATCGGTTTGCGCTCTCCCGCGACGGCGACCCGGGCCATAACTATCTCTGCGCCGGTCTGGAGCTGTTCTTCACCCACACTCAGCCCGCGATGAAGATGATGGGCCAACTGGTGCAGCGTGGTCGCCCCTGCTCTGAAGTGATGGCGATGATCGCCGCCGAAGACGCGAAGCGCGGACCTTATGAGGCCTGCTCCTGCGGCAGTGGCAAGAAGTTCCGTTTCTGTCACGGCAACCGCGCGCCGCTCTCGCCCTTTACGGGCTTAAGCGACGCGCCGGCTGCACTGGATGGGAAGGCCAACCCAATGCACGCCGAACTGTCGCCGCGAACGTCACTCGGCGGAGGCAGTCCGGTTCAATAGGTCCGCTGCAGATTCGATTAGGAGGAACGATGAACACGCTGGAAGGCGCGCTCAAGCGCACGTCTGGAATCTCAATCGTGTTGTCTGTGTCGCTAATCATTTTTGGAAGTTCTCGCGATCGCGTTGCCGGTCGCTTCATCGATCGGAATCGCCATAGTAATTGGGTGGCTGGTGTTATTTGCCGGAATTGCCCAAGTCGTTCACGCCTTTCAGTCCGAGGGCATCGGTCACATCGTTTGGAAGCTCGTGGTCGCGGTTTTCTACATTGTGGCCGGAGCCTACTTGATCGCGCGCCCGGCTCTGGGCGCGGCGGGCTTAACTCTCGTACTGGGAACATTCCTGTTCGCGGAAGGTGTGGCGGACGTGGTCGCCTATTTTTCTGCGCGCAAAAGTGGTGCTTCACCCTGGATGCTGCTGGATGGAATCGTCACTCTCGTTCTCGGTTTCATGATCTGGAATCGGTGGCCCGCGGGGTCCCTGTGGGTAATCGGGACACTGGTAGGCATCAGCATGATCATGACCGGTATCACTCGTCTGATGATGGCTCTGGCAGTTCGTAAGTTGGCTGGTCATGTAAGTGATAGTCCATTGCAGAAACGGGCTGCCTGATTGCATTCGAATGCAATTCAGCAACTCAAATAGGTCTGGCAAGTTCGCTTGACTGCACGTTTCCGGTCTGGGGCCGGCGACTTCAATTCAAATAAAACTTAAAAGGAAGGAACAAATCATGGCTACAAAGCAACCGAATATCCTGATCCTCTGGGGCGATGACATCGGCACCTGGAACATCAGCCACTTCAGCCGTGGCATGATGGGCTACCGCACCCCGAACATCGACCGCGTCGCCACCGAAGGCGTCACCTTCACCGACTACTACGGCCAGCAGAGCTGCACCGCTGGACGCGCAGCTTTCATCACCGGCCAAAACCCTCTCCGCACCGGCTTGACCAAAGTCGGAATGCCCGGCGCCACCGTCGGACTGCAAGCGGAAGATCCGACCATTGCCGAAATGCTCAAGCCACTCGGCTATGCCACCGGCCAGTTCGGCAAAAACCATCTCGGCGACCGCAATGAATTCCTGCCGACTGTGCACGGATTTGACGAGTTCTTCGGCAACCTCTATCACCTGAATGCGGAGGAAGAACCAGAGCTGCCCGATTATCCCAAGGATCCGAAGTTCCTGGAGGCCTTTGGACCCAGAGGGGTGATGCACAGCTTTGCGAGTGACAAGGACGACGCAACAACGGATCCCCGCTGGGGCCGCGTGGGAAAGCAGACGGTCAAGGATACCGGCCCACTGACCAAGAAGCGTATGGAGACGATCGATGAGGAGATTACTTCCGCTGCGCTCGGCTTTATGGAGAAGCAGGCCAAAGCGAACAAGCCCTTCTTCCTCTGGTACAACTCGACTGCGATGCACTTCCGGACTCACCTCGCCGACAAGAATCGCGGCAAAAGCGGTCAGGACGATTACAGCGATCGCATGGTAACCCACGACGAGCAAATCGGCCAGATGCTCGACAAGCTCGATGAACTGGGCATCGCCGATAACACCTTTGTCATGTATTCCACCGACAACGGCCCCGAGAACGACACTTGGCCCGATGGCGCCAATACACCGTTCCGCAGCCAGAAGGATACGAACTGGGAAGGCGCCTGGCGCGTTCCGTGCTTCATGCGCTGGCCCGGCAAGATCAAGGCGGGCTCGACCCTCAACGGCATCGTTTCCCACCAGGACATGCTGCCGACGTTGCTCGCAATTGCGGGTGACCCCGATGTGAGCAAGAAGCTCTTGACTGGCTATAAAGCCGGGGACAAGACGTTCAAGGTCCACATCGATGGGCTCAATGTACTGTCCTATCTCACAGGCCAGGCGAAGGAGAGCCCAAGGCAATCCTTCTTCTACGTGAGCGATGATGGCGGCGTTATGGCGGTCCGCGTAGGTGACTACAAGTTGGTGTTTGAAGAGCAACGTGCAACTTCAACGGCGGTTTGGCAGGAGCCGATGGTGAAGCTGCGCCTTCCCTATATATTTAATCTGCGACGCGATCCATTCGAGCGCGCGAATGTCAACTCCAACATTTACTGGGATTGGATGATCAATCACGTCCCTCAGCTTTATCAATGCCAGGCAGTAGTGGCGGCCCAAATCCAAAACTACGTCAACTACCCGCCGCGCCAAAAGGCGGCGTCATTCAACCTCGACGGAGTGATGGCGCAATTGGATCACGCTGCAGCTGCCAAGTCAGCGGCGGCATTGCGGCAGCCAAGCAGAAGGCCGAAGCGGATCACGGCGTTTTGGTCAGCAAGTAAGCCAAGTACGAACGAAAGGGGGGCGGAAGATCTCCCTTCGGAAAATTTGACAGTCAGCGTTTCCCCGGCGGACCATGGTCTGCCGGGGAATTTTTCGTATGAAGGAGATCACCTTGGAAACGCTGCTGCCAAAAATCCAGAAATTTGTGGTCTGGGCGCTCGCTGCCATGCTCGTCGTGGTCGTGCTCCTCTCCACCGTGCACTTGGGCTCGCTAATCGCTGAAGAAGCCTGGAAACCACCTCGTTTCCTCATCCCAGTTCAGGGCCTGCTCGATATTTTTGGCTATTTCCTGCTAGTACTGATTGGTGTGGAATTACTGGAGACGCTGAAGGCCTATGTGAAGAAAGACGTCATTCATGTACGCGTCGTATTGGAAGTTGCATTAATCGCTATGGCGCGAAAGGTCATTATCGAAGAGCCCAACGCAGTGCCTGCCCTGACCTTGTTTGGCATCGCAGCCTTGATTCTTTCGTTGGGCACTGCCTACTACTTTGAGCGACTAGGGAACGACGAATCGGAGCGCTCCGTGTGAGGTTCAGAAGGGTCCTAAGTGACCTCGTAAGCCTACGTTAAGATGCGATACTTGCCATGACCCAACCAGTGGACCAGATCTCGTCACACATCGGTGTCGCCGAGGAAGTGCGCGACTTTTACGATCGCTATCCGTATCCGCCACCGGTCGATGATCTGGAAAAATATCAGCGGCAATGGCAGGATCCTCAAAGGCGCCGCGCCGACTTTCATTTGTTCTGGCCGAGTCGGCCCTATAAAGAGGACCAATCCATTCTCGTGGCCGGCTGCGGGACCTCCCAAGCGGCCAAACATGCTTTGCGTTGGCCGGAGGCACACATCACTGGAATCGACGTGAGTGCAACCAGCGTTCGTCGGACTGAGGATCTCAAAAAGAAATACAACCTGGAGAATCTTCAAGTCGAACAACTTTCCATCGAGCAGGCCAGAGAACTGGGAATGAATTTCGATCAGATCGTATGCACCGGGGTCCTGCATCATCTCCCGGACCCTGACGCGGGCCTCAGCGCCCTGCGCAGCGTCCTTAAGCCGGACGGAGCCATGCAACTTATGGTGTACGCCCCGTACGGTCGTGGCGGGATCTATATGTTGCAGGAGTTCTGCCGGCGGATCGGAGCCCATGCCACCGACGAAAACATACGGGATCTCATCGCGGCCCTAGGCGCCTTGCCTCCCGGGCATCCTCTGCAGAGCTTGCTCGCTCACGCGCCCGATTTTCGCAATGAAGCGGCGCTTGCCGACGCCCTGCTCCACCCACAGGACCGCTCCTATTCGGTGCCGCAATTGCTCGGCTTTCTCGATAGGGGTGGGTTCACATTCGGTCGTTGGGTGCGGCAGGCGCCTTACTCCGTCCACTGTGGAGTCATCGCGACGATTCCCCAGGGGCCACGGATCGCTCGCCTGCCCCTGCCAGAGCAGTATGCTGCCATCGAATTGTTTCGGGGCACTATGGTCCGACACAGCGTGATTGCCCATCGAAATGACAGCGGCGCCGCGGGAAAAGTCAGCTTTTCCGGTGACGCGTGGCGTGACTATGTGCCTATAAAAATGTCAGACACGATTTGTGTTCAAGAGCGACTGCCGGCCGGGGCGGCGGCAGTTCTGATCAACCAAACCCACACCTATAAGGATCTGTTCTTTCCGATCGGGCCAGCCGAAAAGCAGTTGTTCGGCGCGATCGACGGCGTCCGGAATATTGGCAATATCTTGGAAATAACCAAGTTCGTTTCAAATCGCACAGCGAATTTCGAGCATGCACGCACGTTTTTCGAACGCCTCTGGTGGCAGGATCAAGTGGTCTTCGATGCCTCCCAGCTGTCATCTACAATTTAGAGCCAACGCGACTGCTGAAAATGTCGCATTCTCTTGAGGAACGTTTGGTAGGCCAAAATATTTGCATACTTTGGCGTATCCACGAGCATCTGTGAAAAAGGAGGATTGCCATACATGAGTACAGTCACTGCACCACAAGCAACCGCAGTCACGACTTGGAACATCGATGCCGTTCATTCCACCGCCCAGTTCAAGGTGAAGCACCTGATGATCTCGAACGTGAAAGGCGAGTTCACTTCCATCACCGGCAAGCTGGAATTGAACGAAGCCGACATCACCAAGTCGCGAGTGGAGGCTTCGATCAATGCCTCCACGATCAACACCCGCGAGGCGCAGCGCGATGCGCACCTGAAGAGCGCGGATTTCCTGGACGTCGACAAATTCCCCGTTTTGACGTTCAAGTCGACTCGCATCTCTAAAGAGGGACGTGTGGAACTTGCCGTAGAAGGCGATCTTACGATTCACGGTGAGACTCGCAAGGTGGTATTTGACGTCGAGGGTTTAAGTGCTCCCATGAAGGACCCGTGGGGCGGTACTCGAATCGGGCTCTCGGCAACGACGCGCATCAACCGGAAAGATTTTGGATTGACCTGGAATGCCGCGCTGGAGACGGGCGGGATCGTCGTGGGCGAGGAAGTCACCATTACGCTCGATGTCGAGTTTATAAAGGCATAACGGGTCGTGCGGGTTGTCTCGCTTTCTGAACGCGAGTGGCCGTCTGGCAGGGGCGGCCCCGCTTGCCTGGATGTGCATCCAAAAGAGACCTCCCGCCTCAGTTTTGCCCGCACGTATGCGAGAGTGCTAGACTGCGCGAATGGCTACCAAAAGGAAAACCAAGAAGAAGTCTACGAAACCGAAGAAGGCCGTCTCTTCGAAGAAGAAGCCTCAAAAGAAGGTCGCGCGAAAACCGCCGTCTGCAAAGAAATCCGCGAAGAAGGCGACTGCTCCGAGTAAAGCCGTGGCGAAAAAGAAGCGCCTGAAAAAATCGACGCCTGCGAGGGCAAGCCGAGAGCGCCTCGCGCCGGCATCCTCGCCCGAGATGCTAGGCCCCGGCTCTGGCGGGCAGTCCGGAGATCTGCAGGGACTGTCTGACGTCGAGACTGCGGATTCGGAAAGCGTGGACGAGTTGGTCGAGGAAGGGAACGCATTCGAGGCAGGAATCGTGAAGGGCGTCGAAGAAGCAGGAAGGCGTGGCACGAAGGAAGTCACCACCCGCGAAGTACCGGAAGACGATGTGCCCGGGGAATATCTGGATCAAGACTAGCGATCCGCGGCACGGTCAATTCCGGGCCCCGCGGGGCCAGGGACAGAGAACGATCGACTCGATGTGCCCTCCTTCCGGTGAAGAATCTCCTGGATCTTTCGTACCAGGTCGTCGATGAAGAAAGGTTTCTGGATCCAAGTCAGTTCGCCATTTGAACCCGTGATCGTCCCCACTTTGTCGTCGCTGTAACCCGACATATACAGCACGTCGAGATCGCCCCGTGCTTTGGTAAGGCATTTGGCCAATTCCGGGCCGCTCATTTGCGGCATAATAAGGTCAGTAATCAGTACGCGAATCGCCTCCGGATATTGCTCAGCGACTTGCAGTGCTTCCACTCCATTGGAGGCGACCAGTACGCGGTAGCCCTTCGATTGCAAGCCCTCCCTCAACAACTCCCGGAAGGCATGTTCATCCTCGACCACCAGTAGAGTCGCGGATCCAGATAAAGGAGTGGGAGTCTTTTCGATCTGCCGGGAAAGATCTTCCACCGGTTGATCGACCTGCGGCAGATAGATTCGAAAGGTCGTTCCTTTCCCCGGTTCGCTGTCGGCGAATACGTACCCACCACTCTGCTTCACGATCCCATACACCGTGGCCAATCCCAATCCCGTGCCTTTCCCGGCGTCTTTGGTGGTGAAAAACGGTTCAAAGACGCGTCCGAGTGTCTCCGGGTCCATGCCCATGCCGGTGTCGGTGACCGATAACATGACGTATTGACCCGGCGGAACGCCCACGCCGCAAAAAGTCGCCACATCTTCAAAGGTGACATTCGCCGTCACAATTGTGAGCTTGCCCCCCTTCGGCATGGCATCGCGCGCGTTGACCGCAAGGTTCATGATTACCTGCACCATCTGTCCTGGGTCCGCCTTCGTCTTGCCCAGCGCCAGGTCGAGCACGATCTTCTGCTCGATATCTTCTCCCATGAGGCGCTGCAACATTTTTTGCGTCTCGCGTACCAGAGAGTTCAGATTCAGGACTCTCGGCTCCAACACTTGCCGCCGGCTGAAAGCCAGCAGCTGCGACGTCAGAGAAGCCGCCCGCACGCCTGCATTCTTGATGGTTTCCGCGCGCGCTCGGATCGGTCCCATGGAACCGGGATCGGCGGCAAGCAGCTCGCTGTATCCAATGATCACTCCCAGCAGGTTGTTAAAGTCGTGGGCCACGCTGCCGGCCAATTGTCCCAGCGCTTCCATCTTCTGTGCGTGCCTCAACTGTTCTTCCAGCAGTCTGCGGGCCGATACGTCCTCAGCAATGATTTCGAGAATGTCGCCGCCACCTTCCGAACTGGACAGCCGACGCCCGCTCGCTCGCACGGTCACAAGCCTGCGGTCCTGACGCTTCCACGTGAACTCCACCGCGCTGAAGAAGTCTGCCCCCGTCGGCTGAGCTCGAAACCCATCCGCATCTCCTTCAGAATAAAGATCGCGTGAGACGGTCAGGGCCAGAACTTCGGCTTCAGAGCTATAGCCGAGCAATTTCACGAGAGCAGGATTCGCGTGCAGGAAGCGATCCTGCTGGACGCTGATCGTACCGATCCCGTATGGAGCATTCTGGACAAACGACCGGAGTTCCGCTTCCGATCGGCGGACGGCAGCTTCCGCCTGTTTGCTTTCGGTCAAGTCGATTCCGACGGTCGCCAGATAAGGCTTACCTTCCAGTTCCACTCGCACTCCGGTGAAGTAATAAGGAGCCTGGCCGCCGCCTCGCGTCAGCATGTCAGCTTCGATATGGCTGGAACCACGCTCAAAAACCTCCTCCCGGGCCTCGCGCACGGCCTCTTTGTACTGATCAGCGACGTTGCCGAGCACACCGGCCTCGCCTGGTTGATAACGACCGAACAGTTCTGCGTTCTTGTTCCAGCGCAGGTTTTTTCCCGCTCGGTCTTGCAACATGAAGACTCCCGGCAGGCTCTGAATCACCGCCTCCGCCAGAGCTTTCTCCTGGAGGAGCGCCTTCTCTGCCCGTCTGCGCTGACGCATGTTGGCCAAGAGAGCCAAAATGAGGACCGTCTCCAACACACAGAGCGACATCACCGCGACGATCAAGTAGCGGTACCGCTCCCAGACGGACGGTTCACGGAAAAGCTCCACCGTGCCGGGTGGCAAATGTTGCTCGCTGAGGTGCCAGCGCCGCAACTGGCGCCAGTCGACCCGGTCCTGCGCTGAATTGTCTAATGCGATCGGGATGCGAGCGGCGCTTTCGCCGCCCAAAACACGACCGGCCATCCGCGCAATTTGCCGGCCTGCATTCTCCGGGTCCGTCATCCGGCCCCCCACCACGCCATGACCCAGATAGCTTGAATAAATGGAGTACACCGGAACATCGGCCGCGCGCGCAATCAAGTCAAGCGCCTCTTCCTGCAGAAAGAACTGGCCGCTAGCATCTTCAAAAAAATATGTGCTCACGATGACCGTGTGGGGGGGCAACATCGCGACCCGCCGCAGTAGTTGATTCATAGTCAAGCCGGCCAGGTAGGTGAACTCCACGGTCTGACGGTAGGGCGCGAAATCGTGTCTGACCTGCTCCTCCCAGAACTGGTCTACGGCTGAACTGCCAACCACCACCGCAACCTGCCGAGTGTCCGGTTGCAGCCGCAGGGCCAAGTCTAAGGTTCGGGCGGGGTCGTCTGTACTTGCAACCCCGGTGATGTCACGTCCTGCGGCGCCCGCAGTAATCCGTTGCTGGAGTTCGTCGAGTCGTCTCGCGTTGAACAGGGCCACCGCCGGAGTTCCGGGAAAGAGTTCTTTTCCGTTCTCCAGCAAAAACTGCATTGCCGAGTAGGACACCGGTACGATCAAGTCGGGCTTTTGTTGCGAGAATTCCAGTTGCAATGACTTCACTAAATTCGCCGCGTGCCCCGTGCTCGGGAACCTCACCAAGTCCAGGTATTCGGTGTAGAACTCCACCCGGTCATGTACATCAGAGCGCAACTCCGACCGAAGCGCTCGGTCAAGTCCGGAATAAATCTCTTCATCGTTGTCGAAGGAATAAAGGATCAGAACTCTTTTCGGAACGTTGCCCGCATCTTGAGCCCTTCCCGAAGTGCACACGGTCAGGGCAACGGACACGGCACAAAGAAGTGCAAATCGCACCGAGGAAGTGCTTCGCCGACGAAAAGACGCTCCTGATTTCACGAAAACACCTGCTCTTTCGTGAGTGCCAAACCCATCATACCGCCGGATCGGCCTAGTTCCGAGCCGGCTTCAAACAGTTCCCGGGAGCCAGAGGATATTAGACCATTTCTCCAATTCTGGCCATCCGCGGCGCACCCTTTGATCGACCAAGGCCTTTCATCTGGCGACACCGATTCCCCGTATAATGTTGGCTCGTCGAAGACTTACTATGCCTGTTTCGTTCGTGAGCCGCAGGATTCTCTTGGTGGAGGATGACGAAGAACTTCGTTACGCCTACGCTGCTCACCTGACCTCCAGCGGCTTTCTGGTCGAAGAAGCCGCTGATCTGGCTGCTGCTCATAAGAGTTTTGCGGCTACGCGGCCTGACGCTGCGGTTCTTGATTTTCGCCTGCCCGACGGTACGGCCCTCGATCTTCTTCCTAAGTTCAAGGAACTAGAACCCAACGTCCCCATCATCGTTTTGACCGGTTTCGGCTCTATGGAGTTAGGCGTGTCCCTGATTAAGAGTGGCGCCGAACAATGCCTCACCAAGCCGGTCGAAGCTTCCACTTTGCTGATGATCGTGCGCAAACTGCTGGAGAACTCGCGTAATCAGCAAAAGAATTTGGCAATCAATACGCGCCGCCGCCGCGTGGTTCTTAACCCGTTTCTGGGAGAGAGTCCGGCGATCCGCCGTCTGGCCGAGGCGTCGGCCAAGGTAGCTAATAACCAAAGCCCGGTTCTTATCCAAGGTGAGACCGGTTGCGGTAAGGGAGTGCTTGCCACTTGGCTGCACGAAAACGGGCCGCGCTCAGAGGAGCCCTTCATCGACCTCAATTGTGCCGGGCTCACTCGTGAATTTCTCGAATCGGAGTTATTCGGATTCGAGAAAGGCGCATTTACTGGGGCAATCACCGCCAAGCCTGGATTGCTGGAAGTGGGCCACCGCGGCACGATCTTTCTCGACGAGATTGGTGACATCGATCCCAACGTCCAGCCCAAACTGCTGAAGGTGGTCGAAGAAAAGCGCTTTCGCCGCATGGGAGACGTTCGCGATCGCTTCATTGACGTGCGCTTAATCGCCGCGACCCATCAGGACCTGCGGCATTTGATCGAGACCAAAGTCTTTCGCAGCGATCTTTATTTTCGTATCAGCACCGTGCCTCTCGCGATTCCGCCTCTGCGGGAGAGGCAGGAGGACATCCCGGCCATCGCTCACTCCCTGCTGCTCCGTATCTGCTCCGATATGGCTCGTCCTCCCGTAGAGCTTTCGGCGAAAGCGGTGGAGCGGATGCGGTCCTACTATTGGCCCGGAAATATTCGCGAATTACGCAACGTTCTCGAACGCGCCCTTTTGTTTGCCGAACGTCCAGTCCTGGAGCCGGACGATCTGTCCTTCGAACCAAACACGAATCATCGCTCGAATTCCTATAACTCCGCTTGGACTCTGGAGGAATTAGAGCGCTTCCACATCTCCACGGCATTCGAGAGCGAGAGTCAGAATGTCGACAAAACCGCCAAACGCCTCGGGATCGCCAAGAGTACGCTCTACCAGAAGCTCAAGACCATGAATCTGATCTGACCCGCTTGGCGCTGACCTACCTCGTCCTCGCCTTTGGCAGTTCGATTTTCGAACCCGGTTTCTGGAAATCAAACTCCGCCAACTCGAAAGCCAACCGCTGCGCGTTTCCCCAAACCGTCGCACTTTCAGAGTGTTACGTACCCTACGTATACTGCACGCGATTTGGCCGTGGAATTGCCCACTGCACTGAAGGATCGAACCATCGATGCCTCAGCTCTCCCCAACAATCTGTGTTTGTTAAGAGGTCAACGGAATGCCGAAGAAAGTCTTACTAGTGGACGATTCGACCACCACGCTGATGATGGAACAAATGATTCTGAAACAGCGCACCACCTACGAGTGCGTGACGGCTAAGGATGGCCTCGATGCGATTTCGCGCGCCGTTGTCGAAGCACCCGACCTCGTACTGATGGATGTGGTGATGCCCCGTATGAATGGTTTCGAAGCCTGCAAGCGCATGAGGCTCGAGAGTTCTCTGAAGGAGACCCCGATCATTCTGGTGACCACTCGCGGGGAAGAAGAGTACGTCGAAGCCGGCTTTCAGAGCGGCTGTAATGACTACATCACCAAACCGATCGACAGCTTTGAACTGGTGACGCTCCTGCAAAGCTATCTCGGCGAGTGATCGATCTCACCAAGGAAAGGATATTTCGAGGACGCATGGGCAACCACAACTCACGCGATGAGTTCGAGAGCCAGAGCTCAATTCAGGACATCGGCTCACAGGCCAAGGTGTACGCCGCCCGCATGCGACTGCAGAATGCTGTCGATCAAGCCGACGCCCTGGATGCGATCCGTGAGATTGCTGCGAATCTAATCGGAACAGAAGAAATCGCCGTGTTTAAGGTCGACAAGAAGCGTTCGGAACTATGGCTCTACTGGTCGTTCGGCGTCGATCCCAACAAGCACTCCGTTCTGGAGGCGAGTTGTGAGCCTAACCTGAAACAGGTTCTCGGCGGCAAGCCTGTGTACCGCCCGCGACTGTCGAACGAAAACCTGCTTTCAACCGACGATCCGGTGAGCGCGTTGGTCCCCATCATGGTCGACGGAAGTGCCTGTGCGGTGATTGTGTTGTTCCGGCTCTTCCCCCACAAGGAGGGTATCGAACCTGTCGACCGCGAAATTTGCGAAGTACTGGCGAACTGTGCCGGTAGGGCAGTTGAGCCCTATCACTCACGCTAGAATCGGAGAAAGAAATTGCAGAAGAACTTTAAACCGAAGACTCAGAGTTTTAACCCCGCGGTTCTGCCCATGGAGTATTTGCCTCGGGTCCTCGATGCTTCCGACGACAAACATGCCCGGCATTACCTGATTCCGGGCAAGATCTTTGGGGCCGCGCAACCGTTCGCGATCAGCACTATCGTCGGGTCTGGCGTCGCGCTTTGCCTATGGGATTCGGTCCACAACATCGGCGGTATGAATCATTTCATCCTGCCCGATGGCCCCGAGGACAGCCCCAACACCACCCGTTACGCGAGCGTGGCCAATCCGGCGTTGTTGAAGCGAATGCTGGAACTGGGTGCACAGCGCAATTCTCTCGAGGCAAGAATCTTCGGCGGCTCTCTCCCCGGCGTGACGTTCCGCAACGATGGAGACTGTCTGGGAGATCGCAATGTCCATGTCGCCACTAACTTCCTGAAGATCAACAGCATTCGCCTGGTCCAGAGGGAGGTCGGTGGTACTCAGGGACGAAAGCTAGTTTTTCACACGGATGATGGGCGCGCCTGGTCGGAGCAACTCTGATGTGACCCGCCGCCAACAGTGCAATCCACGAAGCCGGCCGATGTTTCCCGGGACTTGGAATGATTGCCCGGCCGTCCCCTCTGAATTTTGACCAAGTGTCCTCCCCCGCGGCGGCCTCCCCCGCAGCGGTTCCGGGTTCCGCTCCTCTAGGAACCCGGAACCGCACGCTTCGCATGGGCACCGACAAACTCAATGGCTTGTTGAACCTGCCTGGCGAGAGACTTCAGCAGCAAGAGCCGCTGTTCACGGCCAAGGCTTTCGCCCAGTGAGAACGCTACTTCGCCGTGACGGCGTCGAGCTTGTGGAGCATCTCCTCGATCTCGGGATTCGCCATAAAATTCTTCCATACCAAGCCTGTGCGATAGTTCTCAATCATCACTACGATGGGGGCTTGGTTGAGCCCCATGTAAATCGGCGAAATCCAATCCTGTCCGGGGTTGTAGGCATCGCGCGGGCCGTAGACGTCCCAGAGTTGCGCGCCCAAGTCGCGATAGAAATGTTTGAGCGCGGCCATCGAGGCTTCCGGAGTGTATGGAAAGGACGCAAGCGCTCCCGTCGGTGTAAGCGTCCCACGATCGTCGTTCTCATTGGGGGCATGGGGCACATAACCGTCAGGGCCGTCGCTGGCAGTGAGTCCCCAAGCGTTGGGTCCATATCCTTCGAAATGTTCAGGATTGGCAATACAATACGCGCGATTGATGAGCGCGATGTTGCGGTTGTTCTCGAAATAGGACGACGTAAAACGGTCGTGTAGACGATGCGGATCGAAACCAAGATACGAATAGTGCGTGAAGAAAAGCGGCCCGCCGCTGCCGACTCCAACGTCGAGCTTGATTCCGTAATAGGTGTGCCCGTTGCTGTAGTGATCGCCTTCCGTAGTGCCGGACCAGCCCTTGCGATAGCCCATGGTGCGTTGCGCTTGGCCCGCCCAGCCAGAGTAATACATGTCCGCAGGTACTCCGTGCGTTGGTGACGACATCGCAAGTAGGTACGTAATCATGACTTCGTTGAACCCGATCAGCGGATGCTGGATCTGCCATGCCCACTCTGCGGACCAGTGCCAGTAGAGAAAATCTCCCGCTTGGGGACCGCGGTACCACTCCCACTCGACCGACTCCCAAAGCTGCGAGATACGCTGGTAGAGATCGCGCTCGGCATCGCTGTTTCCGCGGAAATACTGCCGGGCAGCGAGCAACCCTTCCATTAAGAAGGACGTTTCCACCAGGTCGCCGCCGTTGTCATACATGCCGAACACGGGCATCGTCTTCCCTGTGCTGCCGTCCATGAAATGCGACCACGCACCGTGATAGCGCTCCGCATGTTCCAGAAAGTTCACGATCTTGGCCATGCGTTCCAAACCCTGCACGCGAGTGATGAAACCACGATCCACACCCACTATCAGTGCCGCAATGCCCATGCCACTTGCACCGGTCGCGATGATGCGGTCGTCACCTGGAATATTCTCGCGAGTCATCCCCGACTGCGGATCGGCGCCGTCCCAGTAATAGTGGAAGCAAGCCTCCTGCAGCATCGTTAGGAGTTCGTCGTCGCTGAAGTCGCGCGTCTTAGCAGTTACTTGCTTGGGGTGGTACGACGTTCCATAGTTCCAGTCTGACACTCCTACTCGATACTGCGCGGTCACTCCCGCTCTCCCCAGGAAATCCACGTAGCGATTCGTTCCTGGAAGCTGAATGCCGACAGGCTCGAACTTCTGGCCGTCGAGCGCGCGATAAATCACGTAGCGTGCCAGCAGAGGCGAGTTCACCGGGTCCCACTGCACCTCCACGTGCCGGTCATATCCGATGGCGCGAACATTTTCAGGCGGGGGCAGGGAGTACGAATTGCTCGCGGGCGGATCGTCCCCCACGCGAATCTCGTCGATGATCAAAGTGTGCCGCGCGCCGTCGGAGCGTCCCTGGAGAAAAATAATGTTCTGCAAAGACTCCGGGCGAAACTCATAGATCGACGCGAAATGAAATTCCGTTAGCGGAATTCTCACCTGCATCCACTTTCCAGCCGGAATATCTCCCGTGATCTTTCCCAGCGGGAGAGGTTCGGTAAATGCAGCCGGAAACTCTGCAACCTGGAGCCCTTCACCTCGGTTGGAAAGCACGAGCATCGGAAGATCGTCTGCCGCAACCGCATCGGGCGCGAAACACCAGAAGTAGAGATTGTGTCCATTCAGCTCTGGGAAGCGATTGCGGTACCCTTCTACGCGAACTTCGGCTTCCCAACCTCCTCCGGGCCGCGACTCCCACTGCAGGCGAAGCGCATTCGGCGGTGTCAGAAATTGTTTGGTCTCGACCGGAAGGCGCTGGTCCTTCAACTCAAGGAAACTCGCGCCATTAGCCATGCCGTGGCTATAGAAGTAGGAATCGGATGTCAGGCTGTTGTCGAAAATTACGTGGCGATAATATTCCGTGCTGCCCGATTCGGCCCAAGAGAGCGAGACCACCGCCAGGATGAAAAGAAGAAGGCGCACTGCCCAGGAAAAAATGCGCAGGTAGGATTTCATAAGCTGTCTTCCTCGGAAATTCTAGTGTTCGTGCCGCGCGCGGACGCCAGTTCCTATGGCAGAATCTCTGCCTCCGCCGCCGTGCCATTGGCGGAATCAGGGCTGATCCAGACCTTAACCTTCGGCGGGTTCGGCGGCGAATTCGTTGCGATCGTTCCAGATTGCAAAGGCCTCCGGCTTCAATTCAAACTTCACTCTCTTCGTTTCGCCGGGAGCTATAGCCACCGTCTGGAATCCCTTCAGCATGCGGACCGGTTCCGCGACGCTGGTCCCTCGCAGTTGAATGTAGAGCTGCACGACTTCTTCGCCGGCGCGCGATCCGGTATTTGTTACATCGGCCTCGGCGGTCAATGCCGTGGCTTCGTCGTTCCGCATCCTTCAATTCCTTATTCAGCGCCGCGGCACTCAAGCGCTGCGTGCTGATCGTTGGTAGCTCCATAAGTGAAGCTGGTGTAAGACCCGCCGTAGCCGAAAGGGAAACTGCGGAGTGTTCTGTTCGTCGATATATCGCGACACGTATTTCTCGACAATGTTGGCGGGCGGGTGCGTGAGATCGGTGTCGCCCGGCAGGGCGCCCGGTGTTGAGGTGATTGTAGTAAAGCGGTTCCTGCCCCACGCTGCGCGGCCAACTGACAACCAGTTTCCCGCTGGGATTTACTTCGCCGAAAAGTGTGCGCGCCAACGCAGGGCCTCCGCCGATTCCCGGCAGCCACGCCGCGATCACTGCCGGCACATGCTCAAATGCCCACGGCACCGTTAAAGGCCGCCCGCTGAACAGAATCAGAACCACCGGCTTGCCGGTGCGAACAATAGCTTCCAGCAACTCCTGTTGCCGGCCCGGAAGTCCGAGATGCGCGCGCGACGCTGCCTCCCCGCTCATCTCCGGAGTCTCGCCCAGCGCCAGAACCGACGACATCCGCCTTTTGCGCTCCGGCCACCGCGGCCGCAATATCTTCATCGGTGCCGTCGAGAATGCCCGATCCCTTGAAGCGGAACACATGGTCCTTCGCCAACTCGCTGCGCCAGAGCCGCCGATAACGAAACGCGCGGTCCCGATCCCGCGGGCGCACCGTCCGGATACGACGAATCGTCGCCGAGCGGCCCGATCACCGCGATGTTCTGCGCCCGACTCGCGAGCGGCAGCAGCGGCTTACCGCTCGGGCCCGTTCGCATTCTTGAGCAACACGAACGATCGCTCGGCTGCGGTCTGCGCCAGCGCGATGCTCTCCGGATGATAAAGCGCCTTCGCCGCCGTCAGCCTCATCCACAAACGGATGTTCGAACAGTCCCAGCGCGAATTTGACGCGCAGCACATGCCGCACCGCGTCATCTAACTCAGCCTGCGTCGCCTGGCCCGAACTCACGATCTGCTGCAGGTTGTCGTGGTAGAGGCTGCTCACCATGTCCATATCGACGCCGGCGAGAAAGGCTTTGCGTGCCGCGGTCGCGCCGTCGGCCGCAATGCCGTGCGGAATGAGTTCGCCGATCGCGTTCCAGTCGCTAACCACCAGTCCGCGAAAGCCCCACTCCTTGCGCAGGATCTGCTTCAACGTGAAAGGATTCGCCGTCGACGGCACCCCGTTCAGAGAGTTGAATGCGCTCATCAACGACGCGGTACCGGCTTCGACCGCAGCGTGAAACGGCGGCAGGTAAAACTGACGCAAAGTGTGTTCGGAAATCTCAGTGCTGTTGTAGTCGCGTCCGGCCTTCGGCCGCGCCATAGCCAACATAATGCTTGGCGCAAGCCGCGATGCTGTCGGGCGCATCCAGACGCGAACCCTGATAGCCCCTCACGTAAGCCGCAGCCATTGCCGATCCCAGAAATGGATCTTCTCCCGCGCCTTCCGCCATCCGCCCCCAGCGCGCATCGCGCGCGATATCGACCATCGGTGAAAAAGTCCAGCGGATGCCGTCGGCCGACGCTTCCATCGCCGCGACGCGAGACGCTTTCTCCACGATCGATGGATCCCAAGTCGATGCCAGTCCCAGAGGAATCGGAAACTCCGTCTTGAATCCGTGAATGACGTCGAGTCCAAACAGGATGGGAATATGCAGTCGCGCCTTCTCCATCGCAATCTTCTGATACTTGTTGATCTCGTGCGGATCGACCACGTTGAACAGCGATCCGATTTGTCCGCGGGCGATCATGTCTTCATAATCAGTTCTGCCGGTTCCCGGCCCGGTAGGTTGGCCGGCGGAGTACTGCACGAGCTGTCCGACTTTTTCTTCCAACGTCATCTGCTTCAGAACGGATTCCACTCGCGCGTCGAGACTCGGGATCCGCAATGTCCGCGGGCTGCGGCTAGATTTTCGCGTCGGCGGCGTCTGCGCGACGATAGCGCAGGCTCAAGACCACGCAGATTCCGCCACAGGCAGAGCGCGCATGAAATCGTTCTCATCAAGTTGACCCGAGTCGAACTCCTGCGATGCGACCAGCGAGCGGATCATTGCGGACGAGCGCTGAGAACGGCATGGGACTACAACCTCCGTCGGGTCCGGGTCCAACTAGCTACTAAATCGGGTTAGTAGAGCATTGCCGCAATGTATGAAAAACGTTTTTCCTGCGCAATGTCAATAAGTATCGCGACCGCGATTGCGCATCCGCTGGAACAATCGTGCTTGCTACGCCGATTCGGTTTGTGCGAGACTGCGCAGCGTGGCGAAAAAAAGAAGGGCAAAGGCGCCGGCAGAACCGTGCGCATGGGTCCCAAGCCGGTCAGCCTGAAAGAACTGGCGGAGCGCCTGGGACTTTCTCCCGCCACGGTTTCGCTGGTCATCAATCGTTCGCCCGTCGCGGACTCTATCCCCCAGGAAACCAAAGACCGAATCTTTGCCGCCGCCCGCAAGTACAAATACCGCCCCAACTTTTTTGCGCGCTCGTTGCGCGCCCAGCGCAGCTTCACCATCGGAGTTATCGTCCCCGAAGTCAGCGATGGCTACTCCGCCTCCGTCATGAGCGGCGTGGAAGACCATCTTTTGCAAGAGGGATACTTCTACTTTGTCGTCAGTCACCGCCATCGCGCCGACCTGATCGATGAATATCCCAGACTTTTTCTGGAACGATCCGTCGATGGCCTGATCGCGGTCGATACTCCGTGGACCCTTTCGCTCTCGGTGCCGGTGGTGACGGTATCGGGGCACAACCAGGTGAAGGGCGTCACCAACATCGTTCTGGACCACGTGCGAGCCGCGGAAATCGCGCTCAAACATCTTGCGCAGCTCGGACATCGCGACATCGCGTTCATCAAAGGCCAGGAATTCAGCTCCGATACCGAGGTTCGCTGGGCAAACATCGAGAAGGCTGCCCGCCACCTGGGCCTGCCGATTTCCTCCGGACTCTGGTTTCTCAACTCGAGGCGATTCTCCGTCTCCTGAGCTTGGGTACGAGGCCACGCGGAAACTGCTGGCGTCGCACAAGCCGTTCACCGCTCTGTTTGCTTTTAATGATATTTCGGCGATGGGCGCCATCCGCGCACTGCGGGAGGCCAAGTTGCGGGTGCCGGACGATGTTTCCGTCGTCGGCTTTGACGACATCCAGAGCGCGGCCTACCAGAATCCGGCGCTGACCACCGTGCGCCAACCTCTGCGCGAAATGGGCAGGATCGCCGCCGAGACTCTGCTGCGCCGCATCCGGCGCTCGGAATCGGACTCACATGGCGGCGAGACCATGGTTGAGCCGAAACTGATTATTCGTGAGACGACCGGCCGGGTCCGAACGGCGTCGCATTCCAAATAGAGGACTCCGTCCGCAGTAGACATGCATTTGGGACTGATCTTCCCGATAAATGCATTCGAGAGCGCGAATTTTCGCCAGCCTGCCCAGTTCGCCACGCAACGATGGCGGAATCGCGCGAACAAAATCGTTAAGGTAGCCGGCACGCAAATAAATCTTGTCGTCGCTCGTCAGGGGAGTGCATCTCATTGCCCAAGGCGACAATGCGCTTGACTGTGGAAAATCGCCTGTGCTATAAGCGCCGCAAGTGTTACTAAAACGCTTTTGTAGAGTTTTAGTAAATGCACTCTCGCAATCAATTGAAGGTTCTTAGCAAGACCGGGAGGCTGCAATGAGCCGTTCCACTTCTTCCGCACTCCGCAGCGTTTCCAGTGTTTGCTTGCATCATCCTTTCCGCGGTCATGTCGCGCCATGCACAATATCGAACCTCCATTCAGGGCGTGGTGACGGATTCCACAGGCGCGGTTGTTCCAGGCGCCAACCTCACGCTGACGAATCCTGCAACCGGCCAAAAGCAGGTCCGGGTCAGCGATGACACCGGAGTATTCAACTTCAATGCGCTGCCGCGGCGGCGCGTTTCCAGTTGGTAGTGGAAAAGGACGGCTTCCAGAAGAAAGTCATCGACAATGTTGAACTGATTCCCGAGCAGCCCAACGCTCTCAACGTGCAGCTCGCGGTCGGCGCTGCCTCGACCACCGTGAACGTCGATGCTTCCGCGGCCCGCTCTCGATACCGAGACCGCCTCAGTTAACGGCGTTGTCACCGCGAATCAGGTGCAGCACATGCCTTCGTTCGGACGCGATGTCTTCCAACTGATCCAACTGGCGCCGGGCGTGTTCGGCGATGGTTCGCAGGGCGGCGGCGGTGGCGGCAGAGCCTCTTCCCGGAATGCAGGGTCCGGGCGCTTCCGGCGGCAACGCAGGGCATTTTCAAAACAGAAAACGGGCCGCCGGTCTGTGGCTGCGCGGCCAGCAGTACGAGAACAATGGCATTTCGATTGACGGCATCAGCACCACCAGCGCGGTCTGGGGCGGAACGACAATCATCACGCCGTCGGAAGATTCCGTTGAAAGCGTTAAGGTCGTTTCCAATGGCTACGACGCCGAGGATGGCCGTTTCAGCGGCGCCCAGATTCAGATCACTTCCAAGAGCGGCACCAACCAGTATCCATGGCAGCGCGTTTTTTACCGCCCACCGTCCCGGCCTGAATGCGTACCAGACGTCAACGGCCCGGGTAACAACGGTGCTGAGAGACACCAGCCTCTTCAATCAATTCGGCGGCAGCGTCGGCGGCCCGATCTGAAGAATAAGATCTTTGGCTTCTTCAATTACGAGACGGTTCGCAGCCCACGCCCAGACGAATATCGGCAACAGATGGGCCGATACCCCGGCCTTCGACGCCTTGGCGCCTTCCGGAAGCATCGCCTCCACTATCTTGAATTTCCCGGGAACGGGCGTTCTGAACACGGGCATCAATCCCGACTCCACTTGCGCTAACTGCCGGCCTGATCGAAGGCGTGAACTGCCGCACCATTACGGGCCAAGGCATTGAATGTTGGGACGCCTCTGACCGCACGCGCTGGGTACGATCAGGATCTGGCTGGACCAGCTCCACGAAGTCCCGGCACCGGCGGCGACGGCAGCGGCGGGCCGGAGAACCTGGTACCGTTGCCGATATCGCAACTACATCACCGCCAGCACCAGCACCTCACTCGAAGGCCAGTACAATGGCCGCCTTGACTGCGGACGTCACCGGAAAGGACCGCATCGGGTTTGCCATCTACTGGGTTCCTCAGTCCACCAGCTTCCTACAATGGCGGCCCGCGAGTACGACTTCTTCCATCACTAGCAGATCAACGAAGCATTTTCCGCAATCTGGAACCATACTTTCTCGCCAACCTTTCTGAACGAAGCCCGTGTCAATGCGCGCCGGATGGCACTGGAATGAAATCACCTCCAACCCGCAGTCGCCGGTCGGACTTCCCGTCGGACACCATCGACCGCTATCGGCAGCACGTCAGCCTAAGTCGTTTGGACCGAATGTCGGCAGCATCCTGAATCAGTGGACCTACAGCTTCAAGGATGTAGCCACCAAGATTGTCGGACCTCACACCATCAAGTTTGGCGGCGAAGTCACACAGGCTCTTCTATCTGCAAGACTGCGCCGGTTGCGGCGTGCCGAGCTACAACTTCTTCAACCTGTGGGACTTCCTCAACGATGCGCCGCACAGCGAAGGCGGTGCAGCTTCAATCCCAATACCGGCTTCCCGACAACGGTGCGCCAGGACGACCGCGAGACATCTGGGGATTCTTTGCCCAGGATGACTTACAAACTCCGCAGAAACCTGACACTGAACCTGGGGCTGCGCTGGTCCTACTTTAGTCCGCTCTCTTCGAAAGAGAACAACATGTTTGTCGCCCACTCCCGGCGCTGGCTCGGATTACCTGACCGGACTGACCGTTCACAAGGGAAATCTCGCTGGAACGCGCAGAAAGATAACTTCGGGCCCCAGATCGGCTTTGCCTGGAGCCCGGGCCGTTTCCACGACAAACTCGTGGTCCGCGGCGGTTATGGCCTGAACTACAACCAGGAAGAAATCGCGATCTCCGCCAATATCATGCAACAATCCAGGGCTGGTGGTGTTTCCGAGCTTGAATGTTTCATGTCGGTACGCCGCAATCCTCGCCGAACCCTGGCATCCTCTACGCGATTTCCTCGAGTCCAACATTCACTCGCTCACCGGCTATCCGCAGAACCCGACCACGAAGATTACTTCGACTCATTCGGGCTGCCAATGGACTGCCTACCGGTAGGCCTAGTCCGTCAGCTGTCGGCGTCGACATCTTTCCCGGCACCCTGCCCACCATGCGTACTCATCACTACTCTCTCGATACGCAGTACGATCTGGGTCACCAGTTTGTTGCGACCCTGGGATATCAGGGAAGCTTGTCGCGTAACATCTTCTTCCACGAGAACCCGAACGCCACGCCCGCGGCCCTGGGCTACCCGCTGAACCCGCAGATCGGCGGCGGAGATTACTGGAGCGTTCTGGGCAGCGGCAACTACAACGCCATGCTTGGCGGAGCTGAAGCACCAACTTCTCGCACCAGTTTATGGCCGATGCCCAATTCACCTGGGCCAAGAGTCTGGACACCAGTTCCGCGCCCTACTCCAGTGGACACCGCCGTTTAATCTGCCGTTCTTTCCCTACAACCCCAGCTTGAATTACGGACCGCTCCGACTACAACGTCGGCAAGGCGTTCAAGCTCTTATGGCATGTGGCAGCCGGTCTTCTTCCACGGCAGCCGGGCTGGATCGAGAAGATTGCCGGCGGCTGGTCGCTGAGCGGCATCTTCAATCTTCACTCCGGATTCCCCTGGAGCCCGTAGTCAACGTTGCACAGCGGCAGCCTCTATTGCGGACAATGCGGTTACGGAGCGCTTCCCGCGATCTACCTGGCGGCGCGGGCACCAGCACCAGCAATGACGCCTTCAAGACGGGATCGAACTATGCCAACGGCGCCCAGTCGTATTTCGCCTTTCCGAGTTACACCGCGCTCACGGGACGACTTCCGGCGGGCCCTTCCCCAGCTCGGTTGCAACGGAACTCGTTCAACGGCCCCGGATACAAGGACGTGGATTTAACTCTCGCCAAAGGTTTTGGCCTGCCTAACAACCAGGTCTTAGGCGAAAACGCCAAGATTAGAGTTTCGGATGGACGTCTACAACGTTTTCAACAACTTGAACTTCAACCCGACCAGCATCTCAAACAATATTGGCAGTCCGGGCAGCAACAACTCGCAATTCGGTCTAATGACAGCAGCTCTCGGTGCCCGTGTCGTCACGCTGGGAGCTCGCTTCAGTTTCTAGCTCAAGTGTGCTTCCCCCGTGGAAGCCTCCGAACCACGCTGCCGCAGAATGAACGGGAGTTCATTCTGCGGCGGTGTGTTCTCTTTGGCGCAGTTCCCCAATTTTCGACTCGCCCGCCCACCGCGTACAATAGCCTTTTGCGCCTGAACCCCACTACGAAGAGCACCGTCCGGAAAGAGGCTCGCATGACCACGACTCACCAACCTCGCCCGCAAGTCGCCGCGGAGATCCCTGCCGTCCCGCTCACCACCGAAGGCTACAGCGTCCTGCACCAGATGATGCGCCTCCGCTGGCCCGCCTGGCGGGCCCTGCCCGCAGCCGAAAAATCCGCCATCGCGAAAGAAGCCTCCGACGCTCTCGCCGCCATGGAGAAGAACTCCGCGCGGCCAGTCCGCCCTGTTCTCGCTGATCGGCCACAAGGGCGACCTGATGCTGATCCACTTCCGCGAATCGTTCGCCGATCTCAACCAGGCCGAACTCCAACTCGCCAACCTGCGCCTCAGCGATTACCTCGAGCCCACGACTTCCTATCTCTCCATCATCGAACTCGGACTCTACGACTCCACCCTCAAGATTTACAAGGAACTCACCGACCAGGGCATCGAGCCGCATTCCGACCAGTGGAAGGCCGAAATCGAGGCAAGCTGAACGCCATCAAGGAAGCCATGCGCCCGCGCCTCTATCCCGAGATCCCGCCGCAGCGTTACGCCTGCTTCTATCCCATGGACCGCCGCCGCGGGGAAGACAAGAACTGGTACAAGCTCCCCATCGAAGAGCGCGCCCGCCAGATGAGCGACCACGGCCTGATCGGCCGCCGCTACGCCGGAGAAGTCAAACAAATCATCAGCGGCTCGATCGGCTTCGATGACTGGGAGTGGGGCGTCGACCTCTTCGCCGACGATCCACTGGTCTTCAAGAAGCTGATCTACGAAATGCGCTTCGACGAAGTCAGCGCCGTCTACGCCCTGTTCGGCCACTTCTATGTAGGCGTCCGACGTCCCAGCAGCGCAGCTGGAGAAACTGCTGACCGGAGAGTTGCCCGAGAGTAACAGGTTTCACATGTTTCAAGAGTAGGCTCAGACACAACTTGAAACGTCTGAGACTCTGTGAAACTGTGTGAAGAACCTTGCAACTGGAGAACCCATGTCCACCCTCGGCCTAATCGAATACAAAGACGCCAGGCCTGAAGTCCGCGCCGTCTACGACGACATCATGGCCACCCGCAAAACCGACTGGATCAACAATTTCTGGAAGGCCATCGCCCACGATCCCGCCACGCTCAAGCGCACCTGGGAAGACATCAAGCAGATCATGGCCCCCGGCGCCCTCGACCCGCTCACCAAAGAACTCATCTACGTCGCCGTGAGCGTCACCAACCAGTGCCACTACTGCATCGCCTCGCACACCGTGTCCGCCCAGAAGAAAGGCATGACCGACGCCATGTTCAAAGAATTAATGGCGGTCGTCGGCATGGCCAACGAAACCAACAAAATGGTCACGGGATACCAGGTAGAAATCGACCCCCAATTCAAGAAGTAGCAATGAACAAGAAGTAGCAATGAATATGCACTGATGACTCTGTGGGGACAGCCGCCTTCGGCTGTCCGCCGGGCGAAGCCCGGCAGTCGGGTCATTTTCCTCTGCGCTTGGCGCGAGCGACCTTCCACTCATGCGCCTTCATATCCACGCGGCGTCCGCGAAACCGCACGCCCTCGGCCTCCAGCCGAAACCGCTGCTCCATCGCCGAGTCGCCGGTCAGCTTGATCTGCGCCGCCCGCCCCCAGCACGCGCTGCCAGGGCAATCCAAATCCGCGTCGCAGAGTAGCTGCCACCTGCCGCGCCGCCCCCGGAAAACCGGCTGCCCGCGCGACCGCGCCATAGGTCGAAACTTTCCCGCGCGGAATCGCGCGAACCGCCTGCTCGATCCGCAGACGCATCGCGCCAGAATCGTTCGGCTTGGTTTTTCCTGCCGGAGACCGCTGACGGATCTTCCGTCTCACCAGAGTCATTCCTGAGTCGAAGTGGTGCCCTACCCTTCTCGCGCACTTGGCGCGAGCGAGCCTCCTCTGAGCGGAATCGAAGCGGCGGGTATTTTGAATTACTAGACGCCGCTACGCCGCCTTGCGGAACGCCTCCAGCGCTTCGTACTCCGAGTCGTGCACTTCAAACACCGTCAGCAGCTTGGTGACCTGCATCAGGTCGCCGACGCGCTTGTTCAGGTTCGCCAGTTTGATCGTGCCTCCGGCGTTGTGCGCCGTGGTGTGCAGCGCGACCAGCGTCCCCAGCCCGCCCGAATCGATGTAGTTCACTTCGCCCAGGTTGAGCACAATGCGCTTCGCGCCGTCCGCGATGGCCTTCTTCACTTCGTCCCGCAGCAGGGAAGACTCTTCGCCGAACACGATCCGCCCATTGCACTCGATGGCCAGAATCCCGTCCACCGTTCGCTTCGTCAGTTTCAATTGCATTCACCTCTCCTTTGCGGCCCGCCGTAGAACTGCTCGCCCCAGCCGCATCCGCACAAATCTTGTCGCACCAGCCTATCGCGTGCGCACGTGCCTTAGCAAGCCCGGTCCAAGCCGTTCTCCGCGTCCTTCGGCGGCATTTCTCGGCGTTCTCCGCGGGCAAAGGTTTTGTTCCGTCCGCCCGGCAAATCGCCCCGCCCATCACGTATAATCGTCTCTTCCGCCCATGAGTTACACCGTCCTGGCCCGCAAATACCGTCCGCAGAAATTCTCCGAGGTCATCGGACAAGAGCACGTCACCCGCACCCTGCAGAACGCCATCGAGCAGGGACGCACCGCCCACGGCTACATTTTCAGCGGCCACCGCGGCATCGGCAAAACCACCGTCGCCCGCATTCTGGCCGCTGCGCTCTGAACTGCCGGTTCCAAAGATCATCCGGTCCCCGAGCCCTGCGGCGTCTGCGAATCCTGCACCGAGATTCGCGCCGGCAACGCCGTCGACGTGATCGAAATCGACGCCGCCACCAACCGCGGCATCGACGAAATTCGCGAACTCCGCGAAGGCGCGCGCTATCGCCCGCCCGCGACCGCTTCAAAATCTACATTCTCGACGAAGCCCACCAGATCACCGACGCGGCCTTCAACGCCCTGCTCAAGACGCTGGAAGAGCCGCCCGACCACATCGTCTTCATGCTCGCGACCACGCAGCCCGAAGACATTCCGCAGACCATCCGCTCGCGCTGCCAGCACTTCAGTTTTCGCGCCGTCAAGTTCGACGCCATCGTCGCCCAGTTGCGCGACCTGGTCACGCGCGAAAACATCGAAGCCGACGACGATGCTCTCGCCCTGCTCGCCGAAGCCGGCGACGGCTCCATGCGCGACGCGCTCTCGATTCTCGACCAGGCCATCGCTTCCGCCAGCGGACGCGTCACCGCCGACTCCGTTCGCAATCTGGTCGGCGCCGCGCCCGCCCACATTCTCGAACAAGTGATGCAAGCCGTGTCCGAAGAGCCGCAGCGAAGAAGTTCTTCGCCAGGTCGACCACCTTATCAGCGAAGGCCACAGCCCCACGCACTTCGCCCGCCAGATGGTCCGCTTCCTGCGCAATGCGACGGTCGCGAAGATCGCGGGCAAGGATTCTTCCTTGCTGCAGGTTTCGAGCGAAGAACGCGAGCGCGTCGCCCGCGTCGCCGAAATGTTCGGCGAAGAAGATCTCACCCGCCACTTGCAGATCATGCTCCGCACCCACGGCGAGCTGGGATACAAACAGGAACAACGCTTCCACCTCGAACTCGGCCTGCTGAAAATGGCGCACGCGCAGAAGCTGCTGCCCATCGAACAGTTGCTGAGCGACGTAGCCGCCGCGCCCGCAACTGGCGCGCAGAGGCCGCCAGCGAGACCGGCCATCGTCGGCAGCTCGCCAGCGCTTCGAATTCTGAAACGCGCCGCCCAGAGCCGGCTCAGGCTCCGCGTCCAAATTTTGTTTCTCCGTTCGCCGCCGACTCCGCGCGCAAAGGCACGCCGCGGCAGGAAGCTCGTCCGACGCAGCGCCGCCATCGGCCCGCGCATCGTTGCGGCAGCCAGCACATCCAGAGCCTGTAATCATGGGCTCCGCCGCACCCAGCGTCCCGATGCCGTGCCGATCCGATCCCGATCGCAACGATCCCGATCGTAGAGACTTGAGCTAGCCACGTCTCTGCCGTGCAACCAAACCGTCCGCTCCCGAACCTGCAGCCGCAATCGCGAGCCGGAGCGTTGCCGCGACGCAGCCGCAAGCCGCTGTCGCCGCCAGCGTCCGTCCGCAACTCGACCGCCTGCAGAGCGCCGTCCTGCAAGCCCTCACCGACGGCAACCAGCGCATCCTGGTCTCCATGCTCTCCGCCGGCGAGTGGAGCGTGCAGGGCAACGAACTGGTCATCAAGATCGCCGAGTCGCAAACCGTAGTCGACATGTCGCTCGGCCCCGACGCGAAGCGCCTGGCCATCGCCTCGGCCAGCGGAGTCCTGGGCCGCGCCGTGAAATTGAAAGTCGTTCCCGGCGCGACCGTGGCCCCGCAGGAGAAAGCGCAACGGCGGCGCCGCCGAGACCTTCCGGCCCCGGCGGCCGCGGGCGCGCCGAACAAGACCCGGTAGTCCGCCGCATGCAGGAAAAATTCGGCGCCGAAATTCGCACCGTGATCGACTACCGAGAAAAACGGTAAACCCAAGCGTTTGGCAGCGTTTCGAATACCGGCATCGAATTCGCTGGCCTTCGCCAGTCAAAGCACTCGACTCTTCGAAACGCTGTGACAACGTGTGAAGACTCGAAAGCCGAGAGGTTCTATGGGTGGATTCAACCTGCAAGAGCTGATGTCGAAAGCCAAATCGCAATACGACGCCCTGCAGAAAAAAATGCAGGAGACCGTGGTCGAAGCCACGGCCGGCGGCGGCACCGTCACCGCCAAAATGGACGGCCGCAAGCAGTTGCTCAGCCTGCGCATCGATCCCGAAGCGGTGAAGTCCGGCGACGTCGAAATGCTGCAGGACCTGGTTGCTCGCCGCCGTCAACGAAGCTGCCCGCAAAGTCGACGCTCAGATGCAATCGACCGTCGGCGGCATGCTCGGCGGTCTCGGCATCCCCGGACTCTAACGATGCCCCGATGTGGCGGCACCGCCGAATATCAGCGATTGTCATCCTGAGCGAAGCGAGGGACCTGTGCACTTTCTCGCCGATAAGCAAATTGCATAGGCCATCGCAAACATGACCAGTCCATTGAAAGTGAATTGAGAATGTCCAAATTTGCCGAACCGATGTCTCGCCTGATCGACGAACTGAAAAAGCTCCCTGGCGTCGGCGCCAAGAGCGCGCAGCGTCTGGCCTTCCACATTCTGCGCTCCAGCGACGAAGACGCCGAAGCCCTCGCCACCGCCGTGCGCGACGTCAAAGCCAACCTTCGTCTATGCTCCGTCTGCAACAACATTACCGATGTCGACCCCTGCGTCTACTGCACCAGCGCCACCCGCAACCAGCGCCTGGTCTGCGTGGTCGAGGAGCCAACCAATATCGCCGCCATCGAAAAGACCAAGCACTTCAACGGAGTCTTCCATGTGCTGCATGGCGCCATCTCGCCGCTGCACGGTATTGGCCCGGAGCAATTGCGCATCTCGAATCTCATCACCCGCGTCGACGCCGGCAACGTCGATGAAGTCATCGTCGCCACCAACCCCACGGTCGAAGGCGAAGCCACTGCGACTTATCTCTCGCAGCAACTCAAACGCGCCGGCGTGAAAGTCACTCGCATTGCCATGGGCATACCCGTCGGCAGCGATATTGAGTACACCGATGAAATCACTATGCTGAAAGCGATGGAAGGCCGGCGGGATATGTGATCTTGGGGGCAGTAGATTCACTTGCTCGAGTTCGGTAGTTCGGCGGTCCAGTTTGTAATGACCATCAGGGGCTTGGCTTGCTCCTTCGATGTCCTGACGTTCACCAGAAAACGCGTGCCGTCGCGTGTAACATCATAAAAGCCGACGTTGTTTGGAAGCTGCAACCGGAATAGCGGCTGAGAACCCAGGACCCGAAACTCCCGCGGCGATTCACGCACCTGCACGGCTGTCATCATCTGATCATCAGTTACGTAGAACAATTCTTGTCCGTCCCCACGCCACCGGACATCACCTCCTCCCACGGACTCCACTGCGATCTTCGCTCCTCGGACGGGAAACGAGGTTACATACACTTGTCCACTGCTTTCATCGTAGTAGGCAAGCCAGTGCCCGTCAGGAGAGAATTTGCCCCCGCTCGCATCAGCGATATCGAAGACCGGGTTCCCTGTTTCGAGCTCGGCCACCCGAAGGACGTCCTGCCAATTCGCGCGGCCCCGAAACTTGGTGAGTTCAACCGAAATGTAGCGGCCGTCGGGGGACCAATCGGTCGGCTGGATAAGTTCGAAGTGCATCCCGCTGGGCCGTCGTTCTTCTCCCGAACCGTCTGAATTGTGGACTACTAATGTGGAGTCCTTTCCCACGGTGTCCCGATACGCGATCTGCTTGCCATCCGGAGACCAGATTGGCCGATACAGGTTCGGGCCGTTCTCCTCGCTGACGAGCGGAATACGCGCGCCTCGTTCCACGTCGTAAATCCAAATCTTCTCCCGTGCATTACTTGGGGAGATCCCAACCGCGACTCGCTTCCCATCCGGTGAAATGGACGGCCGCTCCAAGAGTCCAGCCTCGCCCAGCGTGCCAATCGTCTTCCCAGTTCTGTCCAGCCACGCCATCTGACTATTGACTCCGGTGCCCTCAGTTCCATAAACAAGGATGCCGTTCGTGGAAACGGTAAATGCAGCGTTATGCAGAAACGTGTGGTATTGAATCTGTCTCACCACCGGCAATACGGCTCCACTCAATTCCAACCGTGCAAGATCGAACTTCTGCGCGACCAGATCGCCGTCACGGGTGAACAACAGGTACCCTTCCGAGTACTGCGTGTTGGTAGAAGTCAGCGGAAGCCGTTTTGGTTTTTCTCCGTCGATAGAACCAATCCACACGTTGTCATCTGGTGTTCCAAAGGAAGGATACTTCCACTGTAAGAACAGAAAATGTTTCCCGTCGGGAAGAAATGCCGGCCACATCTGAGATAGCGAGTCGCTCGGCAATTCATAGCCCGGAACTGACTCAGGCGTGCCGCCGCCCTCCGGTACCATTTTCAGTGCGTCACCGAAGTTCGCAAAAACGATGATTCCTCGCGGCGACCACGCCCCCCCAATTCCAAACGCCCCCGCCGGACAGATGTCGCTGACACTGCCACCGGAAACATTTACCTTCTTCAGCTTGCCTGGTACGAAAAATGCAATGTCGCGGCTATCCGGCGACCAGAAGGGATTTGCGGCGTCCTCGCTGCCCGCGATGGGCTGCGCATCAGACTGATCCAGCCGTCGCAGCCAGAGCTGGGTGTGTCCGTTGCGCATGGCAATGATCGCGAGGAACTTTCCATCTGGCGAAATTGCGGCCGGCTGCGTAATGTTGGCCCAGAATCCATCGCTGGGCGGCGGTGGAATCGCTGCCTGCACGCTGGCCAATGGTTTCTCCGAGTGCCGCGTAAGCAGCAAGATCAAAGCTGTGCCCAGCAGCGCTACTTCTGCCGCGAAACGTACCCACCGACGCCAGGCCGGGCGGGGGGCAATCCTAAAAGTGCCCGTAGCAGCGCTGCTCGACTCCGATAGCGCTCCCAGGGCAAACGCTATATCCCGCGCGGATTGAAACCGTTCTTCCGGATTCTTCTCCACGCAATGCCGCACAATCCGATCCAGCGCTGGCGGAATGCTTCGTCCCGCTTCCGAAAGCTCCGGCGGTTCCTCCTTAAGAATCGCGCTCATCGTCTCAACCGATGTCTCTCCTCGGAATGCTCGCCTCCCCGCCAGCATCTCGTACAAGATCGCGCCAAAGCTGAACAGGTCCGAACGACGATCTGCAGTCAGCCCCTTCACCTGCTCCGGCGACATGTAACCGACCGTGCCCAAGACGACGCCCGGCTCAGTCTGAGACGCAAGCGTGGCCGCGTCGGGCGTCACCGTTTCAGGCGTCAGCTTCGCCAACCCAAAGTCCAGAATCTTCACCCGTCCGTCGCGCGTGACGAAAATATTTTCCGGCTTCAGATCGCGGTGCACGATCCCCTTGTCGTGCGCGGCTGCCAATCCGCGCGCAATCTGTTCCGCGTACTCGCTCGCCTTGCGCACCGGCAATGGTCCCGGACCGAGGCGCTGCCGTAAGGTTTCGCCTTCCAGAAACTCGGTAACGAGAAATGGCGAACCTCCGTGCTCGCCAAAATCATGAATGGCCAGAATGTTGGGATGATTCAGCCCGGCAACGGCCTGCGCTTCCTGCTGGAAGCGCCGCAGTCGCTCCGGATCGCGGGCAAATGCTACGGGCAGCACTTTGACGGCAACGTCGCGATTCAGCCGGGCGTCCCGCGCCCGGTATACCTCACCCATGCCGCCTGCACCAGCGGGCGCGATGATCTCGTAGGGGCCGAGTTTCGCGCCTGCCGTGAGTGTCATTTCTTCATCTCCACATCCCAGTTCAACACCAGCGTGAGCGGCGAAGTGAACCCCTGTTCCGGTTCCAGAGCCACCAGAATTCGTCCGTCCGGCGCTTCATCCACCGGCCGCACTCCGCCCGGCGCCATGAAAATCTGCCTTGGCACGCCCGAGTGAAATTCGCCGCCCTGTGGCTGAACATCGACCACCATCAATCCTCCCGCCGCATCGCGGAAGTAGAGCTGCTTGCCATTCCTACTCCAGGCGACGCCCGGGACGTTCATCGTGACTCCGTTATTGGAAATCTGCCAACGTCCTACCTTGCCAGGAAACGGCACCACGTAGACCTCCCCGCGCCCGCTCTCGTTCGACATATACGCCAGCCAGCGCCCGTCGGGAGACAGCCTGGGCAGTATTTCGTCAAACTGCGAGTTCAGTAGCGGCATCAGCCCTTCGGGCTTCTCTGACACTGGCAGCGACAGCACATCCATGCCTGTGCTGGAGTTTTGTTGCTGCACGATAATCGTGTGCCCATCCGACGACCAATCCCTCACCGCCGACACCTGCTCGCTTGATGCCGTCACCGGAGTCCCGGTTCCGTTGGCGGGTATGATTTGCACCTTCGTTCCCAGAGAGGCAATCGCGAGGTGGGTGCCGTCGGGAGACCACGCCGCGCTGTAGCCCACTGCAGGATGGAAGGTCAACCGCGAAAGACTGGCGCGTTCCACATCCATGAGCCAAAGATCATACTTGCCGGTTTCCGTGGCATCCTCCCGGGCGACGACCAGCCTGCGCCCATCGGGGGAAAACCGCATCCACCCGTAGATCGCCGGCTCCCCCAGCGTTGCGACTTGTTTTCCGTTGTGGTCCAGCCACACCAGGCGGCTTGGACTCGAATAGGCACTCCGATAGACCAGCACGCCATTCTCGGAGACAGAAAAATTCCCCCGCGATTTGGCCTCGACGTACTCCACCTTCGGTGCTACCGGCACTGGATTTCCGCTCACACTCAATCGGCCGGGATCGAACGGCTGCGCTACCAGATTGCCATCCTTGGTGAAAAAGAGGAAACCGTTGGCGTATTCGGCGGCGCTGTTGTCTTCGACGATCAGCTTCGCTTCCGGAGAATCGAGCGAAGCCGCATAAACCTTGCCCCGGAAATCCGCTTCTTCCGTTCCCACATATAAGAAATGTTTTCCATCGGGTAGGAAGAAAGGCCACCGGCTCCCCGCAAAAGGACCCGGCCTCTTCACTTTGGTCACGGCGACAGGTTGCCCCCCACCGTCGGGAATGCGATAGATCACGTCATGAATTCCCGGTGTGAAGAGAATCACACCGTCGCGATTCCATGTACCGCCGCGTCCAAACGGGGAATCGCATAGCGTCTGTACCACTCCACCGGAAGCTTCCACCTTCTTCAATTTTCCGTTCGCGAAGAATCCAAGGAATTTGCTGTCCGGCGACCAGAACGGGTAATACGCGCCTTCTGTTCCTGCCAGTGGCTTCGACTCGACTGCTTGCAGAGGCCGCACAAATAGAAACTGCTTGCCCTCGCCTTCCGCGATGAAAGCGATACTGT
Organism: uncultured Acidobacteriaceae bacterium; assembly: GCA_963795875.1. Classification (GTDB taxonomy): domain Bacteria; phylum Acidobacteriota; class Terriglobia; order Terriglobales; family Acidobacteriaceae; genus Sulfotelmatobacter. Next base: position 296,443 of record CAWCJM010000008.1, on the reverse strand, counting down.
TGCCATCTGGAGACACAGTCACGCGATTGCTGTTGTTGAGTGACGTCAGATCGTAATGTTCTGGCGCCCCGATTTGAGCCCGCACCACTTTCCGGAAACTGTCGGCCCTCTTCGAGAAGATCAGCGTTCCTGCGATCCCGCCCGCACTCAGAAGTCCAGACAACACAAGCGCCGCGATCAGCCCAAGCTCCCGATTCTTCCTGCGCTCCGCCACCGGCGCGGGCACCCCAGCTTGCGATCCGCCCTCCAAGATCCACATCAACTGCAACTTCAGATCGTGTACATTCTGGAATCGCTCGTCCGGATCCTTCGCCAGACATACTTTCACTACCCGGTCGAGTGCCGGGGGCGACATCGGACGCACCGCCGAAATCGGCTGCGGCTCCGACGCTAGAATCGCCGCCACCACGCTGGCCTGCGTCTTGCCGTGAAACGCCTTGATGCCCGTCGCCATTTCGTACAGCACCGCGCCCAACGCAAAAATATCGGAGCGCGCATCCGCTTCTTTCCCTTCAATCTGCTCGGTGGACATGTACTGGAAGGTGCCTACGATCATTCCCCGAGCGGTCAGCGGATTCTGCGATGCCCGCGCACCTTCCCCCGTTCCCGTTCCACCCGCCCATGCCCCGTCCAACGTGGCGGTCAGTCCCGATGCCGGCGGCGCCCCCACTGCCGCTTTGGCTAGCCCGAAGTCCATCAGCTTCGCGCCCGCCTTCGTCAGCATGATGTTCCCAGGCTTCAAATCGCGATGGATCACCCCCGTCTTGTGCGCCTTCTCCAGCCCCTCACAAATCTCAATGCCATACTTCAACACCTGCTCCGGAAGCAGAGGTCCCTTCGCCAGCCGCGCAGCCAGCGTCTCGCCTTCCAGAAACTCCATGACGATGTAATCCATCCCGTCCTGATGCCCAACGTCATACAACGTGCAGATGTTGGGATGGTTCAGCGACGAGATCGCCCGCGCTTCCCGGTCAAACCGCTGCCGGGCTTCTGGATTGTCGGTGAGATGAGCTGGAAGAATTTTGATCGCGACCGTGCGGTCGAGCCGGGTATCGCGGGCGCGATACACCTCGCCCATGCCACCCGCACCCGCTGCAGAAATCACTTCGTAGGGACCGACACGCGAGCCAGAGGTTAGAGACATGAGTGCCCGAGATTATATCCGAGACAGTGTGGCCCCGCGTCGCGCCGTAATCGTAGAAACGTAGCCTGCTACGTCTCTGCCCACCCGCGATGTGGACCTCGCGTTTATGCACACCTTTGTGTGCATTCTGTGCAAAACTTTGCTTTTGGAGTCGGGAACGAAAGATGCGCCATCAATATCGGGCAAGCGCCGCCGACCTGTTAACTGCAATTAAAGCAATCATTTGCACTCGATAATCGAAACCAACAGATACATGGCATACCGCTTGCATCTAGGCGCATGTCGTTTCCGCTTGCCCGGTGAGATCTTTCGATCTGTGGACTCGCCTGAGGAGCAGAACAGCACCCTCAGCGCCTGTCGCGCCGCGCTGTGATGTAACCGCATCCAACTCGACGCAGAAGAAGCCGGGCCAACCAGCCCGGTTTTCTTTTTGCAAAGCGGACTAGCACGGCACTTCCGGCTCCAGGAATACATTCAATTCTTCCTCGGCCGCCGCCAACCCCTCCGGCAGCGTTCCGCGGTTGTACTCGGCCATGCGGTTCTTCCACTTCAGAAAGTCCGTGATGCTCTGCGGTTCGATCCGCACTTCGACTCTGCGCAAACTGGCCAGCAGTAGGTTCATCTCATACCGGAAACCTGTAGCCGTCCGCAGATTCTTCGCCGCCCCGTGCACGGTCTCAACCCGGCCGCGCCTCAACTCCAGCAGTCCCCAACCCGACAGGCAGTTCTTCAACTTTCACCAAAGCCGGTGGCGTCAAATAGAACCGCTCACACCCCACGCCCTTCTCCGGTTTCAGCCGAAAAGGCTTGCCGCGATCCGCTAGAAAATCCGCTCGCGTCACCTTGCATTCGACGAGCACAGAATGCGAAGCCCGCTTCCATCCAATCGCGTCCGGCATCTCCCCGCTGACGCAAGCCTGCTCCGACAGCACCACCCCGCAGCGATATGCCCGCAGCCATCGGACCGCCCGTTCCACCAGTTGTGCGTGAGTCATAGATGAATATGAATAAGTTGTAGACCGAGAGAAGGGTAGGAGGAAAGTGGCGGGGGAGTTACGGGCCGGTTGCGATAGGCATCACGCTGGCAACTCGCCGAGCCGGAGCACTTTTCATCGTCTTCACTACGACCGGCCTTCGCAGTACGGTTTCCAATAAATATCTCTCCGCAGCCACGGCCTGTGCTGTAGCACTCCCCGCGACGAACCCATCAGCACCGATGATCAACGCTTCATTCAGGCCCAACTTGACAGGCTTGCGCAGAAATCCATTCGTCCGGCGATTTGGCGCATCCACGTTCTCGATCTTTACGCGCCGGACCTGCCCGTCATGCGCTGTGTCGAATGCATTCGCCAGCCTTAGAACCGCTGCCAGCTGAATCGTGACTCTCTGCTCAGCGGGCAATAGATCCCGCAGCGCCTTGTGGCTTCGAGTGGGAAGCCCTCCAGCGTGAAACCGTGCCACTAAGGCCGCCCGCGCGATAGTTCCCGTACTCCAGCCCAAAGGAGTTCCGTGCCCTTTTATCAGTTCGAACGACTCCTTGTGATGTCCCTTGTTGCCCTTCGCCTTACCGACATCGTGCAACAGTGCAGCCAGATGCAAACTGGCCCGTGCCTCCGATCCCGCCCCGTTTTCCGCCAGGGTGCCGTCGGGCTCACCCGCAATCAATCCTGCCCCCGCGAGCCCGTCGTATAGCGCCAGAGCCAGATGCGAAACGCGCTCGGAGTGCGCGAAATCCGGATCCAGCGCCTTCGCCCATAACTTCATGCGCTGCGTGGCAATCAGCTGAATCTGCTTGCCTTGCGGCAATCCCGCCCGCCATTCGTTCCACAAAGAACCCGGCCCTACGGTTCGCTCCCGATACTCGTCGATCCGCTTGGTGCGCTCTTCAAGGATTCGCTCATGCCAGCTCGTTGCGCGACTCTTCGTCTGGAAATACGTGGCACGCCAGCGCCGTCGCCCACAGCACGTCAAGATCGTGCACCTCACCCAGCAGATCCTGCATGTGCTTCAGGTCGTTGCTCCACGCCTTGTGCTCGACCGGCAGGAAATTCTCGACGATGTAGCGAAAGCGTTTGATCCCGATCCGCAAAGTGTGGAACGCAACCTGCGACCGGTTGCGGAGCGCACGGGTATGCAACTCCCGCGCCGCCGTCCAGCGCTCGAGCGCCAGATGCTTGAACACCGCGCTTCCTGGCCGAATGCGCGCGGCGCGCAGGGGCAGGGACGTGCTCCATTGCTTCCATTGCTTGCGATCAAATTCCTGCGAGCGCTGCGCGCGCTTCCTGCTTCTGCTCGGTTTCGCGGGCTCGCAGAACTTGCAGCAACGCCTGGGCCGGGGTACGGAATCGAGCGCTGTGAGGTTCAATGCGGCGGGGCCGCCCCCGCCGGCGCTTCCGCTAGCTGGCAGACTCCTCCTGGAGTGACGCGAAGTACCGCCCGGCCCACTCAGCCTGGGCTCGGGTGGAGTTTCTCAATCCACTCCATCATGATCTGCACGTCGCGCAATGCGCCCAGGCGCTGGAATAGCCGCTTCCCGGCCTTCTTCATCGCCTTCCATTCGCGGTCGGGATCCATGGCGATCATGCCGTCGGCCATCGACCGGCACCGCCGCAGTGAAACCCGCAAGTCGTGCACTGGGTCGGCGCTGAAATCGGCAGCCACGTGCTCGCACTCTTCCAGAACCCGTGCCATCCAGTAGCGCAATCCCGTCGTTTTCGTGGCCGTTTTCAAGTGCTAGGCAGACACGTCCTCACGCTCCGCGAGTATTCTACTGAATATGGGACCTTACATCGCGGCGAATCGGTGTGGCTTGGCTTTCGCCGCGTTCAGAAGCCTCGGGTACCGAACCACCTCTTAGCTAGTCCGCTATTGGGCGCGAGTTCGAGGACTGCGGCTGACGTGCGTGACTTAGGGTGCCCTCCCATTACCTCCGTAACGTTTTAGCCCTTACCGTTTCGCTTTACCCTTGAGCTTCAATCTTGCGCTTTCGAGGAGTTTGCTATCTCTGCCACAAACACATCGCAAGGTGCACGTGCCGCCTCGGCGCGCGCGTTTGTTCATAGCCTGAACATCCTCATCAAGTATGCGCGGATGTATGGCTATGACCACAAGCGCACCGAGGCGCAATTCGAAACCACGTGGAAAGAGCTGCAGCAGGGGCTGCCCACCACCGGGGACCAGGGATTCCTGCTGGGCGTTTCCGACAACAAGTTGCTGCTCGATGGCATTCCGCTGGAAACGGGGAACGCCGAGCGCAGCTTTGCCACGCTGCTGTCCACTGCCGGGCTGGCCAGCCTGCATTTCTCCAAAGACGTGACTGAGGAAGATTTCGTTCGCCTGGTGCGCGCCTTCACCGTCGCGGGGTCGAAAGCGCAGGATGTCTCGAAGCAGATCAAAGAAGCGCTCGGCGCGAACAAGCAAGGCAGCACCATCAAGATTAATGAAGTGAAGTTCGTAGCGGCCGATCCGCTGACCGGGGATGTCAGCATCGCGGCGCAGATCGCGGCCCAGACTCTCGGACCGGAATTCAAGCAGTGGCTGAATGATCCGCAGAAATTGCTGCAGTTGATCGCGGCTGCCGAAGGCGCGAACTCTGGGGGTGGCGGCAAAGGCATCCGCGGACGGAACTCCCATGGTTCCTCTGGGCAGTGCGCCCAACATGCCCCAAGGAACGGGCAAGGGAAGATGGGTGCCGGACGGTACTCCGGTGGGGGCTCCCGGTGCCGCTGCAACTGGCGCAGCTCCGGCGTGGACGGGCGGAATGGTTCCCCTGCAGGAACAGGAAGTCATTCAGGCGATCCGGCTGCTGACGCGTTTTGGGCAAGTGCAGACCGATCCGAACGTCAAAGAAGAAGACATCCAGAAGGAACTGAAGGAGACCGATCCCAATACGCGGCTGAACCTGCAGCAATTGCTGGGCAGTCTGGCCGCCAAAGCTACAACGGCAGAAGAAGAAGACACGCCGCTGCTGATGAAGGCCGCCGAGCACATGGCGATCCGCTTCGCGCTGGAGCGCTATCAGAAGGGCGAAGTCAAGGTGAACGCAGTCCACCAGATGATGGAGCACATGAGCCGCCAGATGGACTCGCTGCGCCAGATTCTGAAGCTGCAAGAAGAGAAGATGAACAAGGCCGGGATTCTGGTGGAGTCGCACGCCGACATCCTGGATCGCATGTTCTGGGCCGAAGTTCCGGAGTCGGGCAAAAAGAGCGTGCTGATGTCGCATGAGGCCCCCTGCGTGCCTCCGCGCAACCTGCGGCAGTTTGTAGAAGTGCTGCTCGATCGCGACGACAAACAGAGCGCGACCGATATTCTGAATAACTATTCCAGCTGCTTAGGCGCGAAGGATGCCGAACCGCGCCGCCGAACCGCGATTGGCCTCAGCCAGTTGGCCGACCTGTACGCTCGGTTGGGCGGCCAGCCCATGGGCCAGGCGATCCGCAAGCTGAGCGAACAATTAATCTCGGAGAAAGACCCCGAGCTGCAAAGCCTGTTCAGCGCCGCTTTCGTGCGCCTCAGCCAGGAAGCCAGTGCCGCCAAGAACTATGCCGCCGTCAACGAAGTGTGCGCCGGCATGGAACTGATCAGCGTGGAGCGTCCGGTGCTGATGAGCGATCTCCGTCCGCGCGTGGGCGTCGAGAACCGTTTGCCGGAGTTCATTGAGGAAGCGCTCCAACTGGAGCCGATTCCTCCCGATATGTTGTCAGTGCTGCGGCGGACGAGCCACTCGGGAGCTGAGCACCTGGCCGATCGCTTCTTCCGCTGCATGCGCCGCGACGAATGCGACCGCATGATCGAACTGGTACAGCAGTTGGGTTCTCCCGTGCTGGGTGCAGTTGCGCGAAATTCTTCGTACCGGCCAGCCGAGACAGGCCTCCGGAGCCGTGGGATTGGTGAGCCGGCTGGACGTCGGAACGCTGTTAGAACTGCTGCCCGCGCGCATGCCGGAGTGGAACCGTTTCTATCACGACGTGGTTGTCCGGCAGATTGCCTATGGCGCAGCCGCCGATCGCGGGCGCACACTGCTCGAACTGGCAGAGATTCTGGATCCTCTGGTGTTGCCCGAAGCGGTGGATGAGATCGGAATGAGCGGCGATCTGACCGCCGCTGCCGCCTTGATCGCGATGGCGCGGCCGGGCGAAGCGGCTTCACGCTCTCCGTATGTGCAGCTCAAAGCGATTGAGTCCCTGGGCCGCTTGAAGGATGCCGAGGCGGTGGCCACGCTGCGCGAAATTCTCGAATCCAAGAAAACCTTTGGTTGGGTGCACCACCGCGAGCTCAGAATCGCCGCGGCGCAGGCTTTGTCGAAAACTGATCCGCGCTACAGCTCGCAGGTTCTGTCCGACAGTGGGCTCGAGCCCGCAGAGCTCGCGATCGCCCCTCTGGATATGGCTCCGGCATGCCCATGGGTGCGGCAACGGCGCTACGAGCGCCTGGTACTGGCGAAAACCGTTGCGGCAACCATCGGCAGTTCGTGGGGCAAGTCGCAGAATTATGATCCGCGAATTGAGCCTGGGCGGCGGCATGGGTACGAAGGAAGATAACCTCCGCATCGGCAGCGAAGCGGATTTGGAAATCTCGGTCGGGATGCGCGCCAAGATTCGCGCCCACGTGCTGTTGCGCCGCGCCCGCGTGAACGAAGTAGGATTCGAAATCGTGAGCACCGACCTCGAGAGCCGCTATCGCCTGCGCCGCCTGCTGGTCGAAGCGCTGAACGACGCTCCCCAGAACAAAGGCCAGGAGTGGAGCGGCGAACGCAAAATCTAGGAAACAGTCCTAACCCCAAACAGAAAAGCCTCTGCTCGTGAGCAGAGGCTTTATTGTAGCGCCGGCGTCCCGCCGGCTGTCGCGAGAGCCGGCCCTGAGCTGGCCGAAGGGGCGACTCGCCGTCGCACTATCGCTACTTTACCTTCAAGAAGATGATCGCCAGCGTGTACAGCGCCAGCGACTCGATCAGGACCAGTCCCAGCAGCAGGGCGAACTGGATGCCGGGTCGTGCGGCAGGGTTGCGGGCCAGGGCCTCGGTTGCGGCGGCGGTGGCCTTGCCTTGCGCCAGACCGCAAATCGCGGAGGCGATTGCCATCGAGAATCCGGCGGTGATCGCGACCCAATTGGTCGCTTCGGCAGCGCCGCCCTGCGCGAAGGCAGGCATGGCGAAGCACAGGGCAGATAACGACATGAACAGATAACTCAATTTACGCATCGTGTTTCTCCTCGTATCAAATTGCCGCCAGTGGGTGGTTGACGCCATACCTTGCAGACGCCCTCACGCTTGCGGCTACAAACAAAAACTTCTAGTGCTCATCGGCGACCGCGCCCGAGACGTAAATGATCGACAACAGCATAAAAACGTAGGCCTGCAAGAACGCGACCAAGATATGCAGGCCGCCAAAAATGATCGGGATGCCGATCGGGATCATGGAAAAGAAGACCAGAGTCACCAGATCACCGGCAAAAATATTGGCCCAGAGACGCACCGTGAGCGACAGCAAGCGCGCGAAGTGGCTGACCAGTTCGATCGGGAGCATCAGAACCGCCAGCGGGATCCGGGCATAGATTGGCATGCCCTCCATGGGCGGCCCAAAAAAATGCAGGAGATATTTCGGTCCGGCGTGTTTGAAGCCCTGCGCGTGGTAGTACAAGAACGCGCAGATGGCGAAACCCAGCGGCACGGTAGGAACGCCCGTGGGAGACTCAAAACCGGGAATCAAGCCGATCAGATTACAGATCAGGATGAACACAAACACGATTGCGAAGAACGCGGTATAGGGTTCGCTGTGATGGCCGATAATCTCGCGGCTCTGGCTCAGGACGAAGCCTTCGAGGCCTTCGAAAGTGTGCTGCAGTCCTCCGGGGGACTCGACCGACAGGCGCGACCGTACCAGAAGGAACAGGATCAACAGGAACGCGAAAACCAATAACTCCATCGCGAATGAATTCGGAATGGGCGCCTGCGCGTGCTTGGGCTCGATGTGGAGCGCCCGCAGAAATGCCGTGACGGGGCTAGCGAACAGGCGGTTCAGGATTTCGGTAAACCAGAGTTGTTCAGGCATGAGACGCGTTCCGGCTGCTAGCTTTTCCTTCGGCTGAGAGCAATTCTCCGCTAAATCCCGCGTGCGAGCGACGTATAGAGCTCGTAAACCGCTTCGCAGGCAATCGCCCCGACGGGCAAAAACAAGCCCACGAACAATCCCCTGAGGCTTGCGGGAAAACTGGTTAATATACCATACGCGGCGGCTCCCAACAACACATAGCGGAGGAGGAAGCGAGCCACGATCCCCTTGCCCGACTGAGCCCTTGCCGAATTGGTGACTCGGTCGGCGAGCCCCGATACCCCGCTTTTCAGCCAGTGGAAGTTAAGGTAGGCGATAACGCACCCGCACAGGAAGCCCACAGCGGCCGCCCGCCCAAATCTCCACCATGCTGCGGCTGATAGGCCCAGGGTGAGGGCAATCATCGAATTGCGAATCCGGTCGAGGGCGCCGGAGTAGAAGGCGTCGCCAGGGATCTGGGAAGCGTCAGGATTCTCGTGGTCGTCGCTCATGACGAACTTACTTTGTGTCGCGCAAAACCGTACGAATCAGTTCGATCAAGCCTGCGGCAATCCCGAGAAACAGTCCGACAATGCTGATCCACGAGGTGTGTAGCCAGCGATCGAGGGCAGAGCCGGCAAGCCATCCCACTACTGTCCCGGCAGGGAGCATCAGGGCTAGTTGGCTATAGCGCCCGACTTGCACCCATGGATTTTGTTTTTTCTCGGATCCGCGATTGTCTGGGGAGGTAGGGGGCGGCATTGGCAGCGCTCAACGCCACCGATTCTATCCTAAACGGTCCTAATTGAACTCTACGCTGCCGGCGGCGCCAGTTTCTGCACATCCGGCGCATCCCCGCCCAGCCAGTCCGGATGCTTAGCCGTCGAGTCGAAATGTGACGACGTCTTGAACAATTCGTATTTCCCGGCCATTGCTACTTCTTTCGTCGTCGTCAGAAGTTGCGCGATCTGCTCGCGATTCATCGGTTGAAAATTTTTCGTCGCCTCAAACGCCTGGTCGAGAATCTCCTGTTTGTCAATGCCTGTAATCACCACTGATGTTGGTAGGCTCAGAGCGTAGTGCAAGCATTCTATTGGCGAGACTGTCTTGCTCTTCAGAATCACCCCATCGCCCATCGACTTCATGCCCAGCACGCCGATTTCCTGTTTCACCAATTCAGGCAAAACCATTTGCGCGAAGCTGCGAAAGTGGGCGTCCATCACGTTCAGCGGCATCTGCACGCTGTCGAAGTGAAAGCCATGCTCGGCCGCCACTTTCAGCATATACAGATGGATATGCGGATCCTTGTGCCCCGTGAATCCGATATAGCGAATCTTGCCCGCCTTGCGCGCCGCCAGCACCGCCTCATGAGCCCCGCCTTCGGCAAAAATGCGATCCGGATCATCGAAGCGGATGATCTCGTGGTGTTGCACCAGGTCAATATGATCCGTCTGCAGCCGTTCCAGGGAAGTCTCGATCTGGCGCTCTGCCGTCTCTTTGGTACGCCCGTCGATCTTCGTCATCAGAAATACTTTCTGACGGTAGCCGTCTTTCAAAGCCTTCCCCATCCGGATTTCGCTCTGCCCCTCGTTGTAGTCCCAACTGTTATCCATGAAGGTGATGCCGCGGTCGACTCCAGCGCGCACCAGGCGAATGCTGTCCTCCTCCGTAAGCCCATGCTGCCCAAGGTGGAAGCCGCCCATGCCGATCGCCGACACTTTCTCTTCGGTGCGCCCGAGCGTGCGGTAGAGCATGTCGCCCTTGCGGGTTCCGGCAGATGTGGCGAGAGGGATCGAGTGCATGGAGTCGTTCTCCTGATGTGCGCTGGTTTTATCTTGCGCGAAGGCCGCTGGCAATGTGCTGGCGACGCCGCAAATGGCGGCAGTCTTGAAAAAATCCCGGCGTTTCATTACGAGGTGGTCACCTGACGTTGAAGTCGTATCAGGCTTGAGATGTAAGGCAGCGTGCCGGCGTTGCCGTGAATCTGCTCATGTGGGGACAGCCTCGGCTGTCCGTCCAGCACAAGATCCAGTCTAGTGCGTCAGCTTCGCGACATTCGGATTCTGAGCAATGCCCAGCGCCCAGTTCACCAGCTCGATGAAGCTGTTGGGCAGCAGGCCGATGTAGAGAGTGGCAATGCCGGTCACCGCAATGGCGGCGCGCATGCTCAGGCTGACAGGCAGCTTCTCTTCGCTCTTCTCGACCTTCCCCATGAACATGGCATTCGCAATCTTCAGGTAGTAATAAAGGCCGAACACGGAATAGAGTACGCCGAGCGACGCCAGTGCATAGTGGCCAGTCGAGATCAGGCTAAGGAAGATGAAGTACTTGCCCCAGAATCCAGCCAGCGGCGGAATCCCCGCCAGCGAAAGCATGAACACCAGCATGAGCACGGCCTCCACGGGCGCTCGGGAATAGAGCCCGTTCAGGTCGTCAAGTTCGTCGCCAATCACGTTCCGATGCCGCAGCGCCGTGATCACCGCGAACGCGCCCAGGTTCATGAACGTATAGACCAGAAGGTAGATCAGGATGCCCTTGATGCCATCGGGATTGAGCTGCGTCGCAGTGCCTGCGATCAACCCCAGCAGCATGTAGCCGACATGGGCAATCGACGAATACGCCAGCAGTCGCTTGGTGTTCGTCTGCGTGAGCGCTGCGAAATTAGCGCCAGTCATCGTCGCAATGGAGACGAAGACCAGCAGCGGCACGTAGATGGGACGCATCGAAATCAGTCCCCAGGAAACGACCCGCCCGTTGAAGTCGTACGTGAAGCCGAGGATGCGCAACAGCATTGCCCATCCTGCGGCCTTGACGGCGACGGACATGAATCCAGTAATGCTGGTAGGTGCGCCTTCGTATGCGTCCGGGGCCCATTGGTGGAAGGGGATCGCAGCTATCTTGAACAGCAGGCCAGTGATGGTGGTTAGCAAAGCGATAATGGCTACAGGCCTGTATTCGGTATGAATTAGGGCGGGTAGCCGGGCTCCGATAACATACAAATTCGTGCTGTCCGTCAGACCGTAAATCAGCGACAATCCGTAGGCAAAAATACCAGAGGAAAAAGCCCCTAACAGGAGATACTTCAATGCCGCTTCGTTAGAACGCCGGTCGCGGCGCAGGAATCCCACCAGAACATAAGTGGAGATGGCCATCAGTTCGAGGCCGATGAAGATGAGAACGATGTCGAAACCCGCCGCCATACACATCATGCCCGCGACTGCCAGCAGCATCAGCGCGTAGTATTCGCCGTGATTTTCGTGCTCCGTTTCGAGGTAGCGCGCCGACACGAGGATCGAGATGGCTGTGGCTGCGAGGAACAGGTAGAAAAAGTACAGGGCAAAGTGATCCACGATCATCGTGCCCATAAAACCCAACTGAAGAGGCGCGCCGGTGGAGCGCAGCCACAAATCAATCTTGTACACTCCGCCCGCCGAAAAGAGCACTCCAATCATCGCCGTGACCGCATTCGCCCACTTCATCTCCCTGGGAAGCATGAGGTCGATCAGCAGGATGCCCAGCGCAAACAGCGCCAGCAGTGTGATCGGCAGCGCCAATAGATAGTCAGTCCAGACCACTATTTCTTCCCCTTCATTTTGTTCGTCTGAGACGCGGCGACTGGTGGCGCTGCCATGGTCGGCGATACCGGTGTGGACGCTACTACCGTTGCCGGTTGTGCCGCGGCATTCACTGCCGGCTGCGGATAATCCGGCCGCACCATCGCAATCGTATGATTCACCGGCTGCTCCAGAATCTGGAAGAACGGCTTGGGATACAGCCCGATCCAGAACGCCATAATGAGCAGCGGCACGAACGTCGCAACTTCTCGAGGCGTCAAATCGTGCAGCTTCTCATTCTTCGGATTCGTGACCGTGCCGAAGAACACGCGCTGGTAGAGCCACAGCAAATAGGCCGCGGCCAGAACGACTCCAGGCACAGCCCACGCGCCCCACTTCCAGTTCTCCATGAACGTGCCCTGAAGAATCGTGAACTCGCCGACGAACCCGTTCAGCAGCGGCAGCCCCATCGACGACAGGAACATGATCATCGTGATGGTCGCGTAAACGGGCATCACGTTCGAGATGCCGCCGTATTCCGCGATCTCTCGCGTGTGCCGCCGCTCGTAAAGAATTCCGACGATCAAGAACAGCGCGCCGGTCGAGATGCCGTGATTGATCTGCTGCAGCACCGATCCGCTCAGACCAAGTGGCGTCAGCGCGAAAATTCCCAGCGTGCAGAAGCCCAAATGGCTCACCGACGAGTAAGCCACAAGCTTCTTCATGTCCTTCTGCATCAGCGAGACCAGCGCGCCATAAATGATCCCGACGATGGAAAGGAAAATCATCCACCCGCGCACCGTCATCCCAAGGAAAGTCGCCGGATTCGTCAACACATTGGGGAAGAAGGGAAGTGAGAAGCGGATGAATCCGTAAGTCCCCATCTTCAGCAGGACGCCCGCCAGGATCACCGAACCCGCGGTAGGCGCTTCCACGTGCGCATCCGGCAGCCACGTATGGAACGGGAACATCGGCACCTTAATCGCGAACGCGAAGAAGAAGCTCAGGAACAGCAGCGTCGCAACGTGCGGCCCGTAGTCGGAATAAATCCGCGGCGCCGTGTCGTAGAGCGCCTGCAAGCTGAAGGTATAGATGCCAGTGACCGCGTGATGATGGAAGTACAGGAACAGAATGCCCAGCAGCATCAGCACCGAGCCTGCCAGGGTATACAGGAAGAATTTGATAGCCGCGTAAAGCTTGCGCGGCCCGCCCCAGATCCCGATCAGCAGGTACATCGGAACCAGCATCGCTTCCCAGAAGACAAAGAAGAGGAAGAAATCCAGCGCCATGAAGACGCCGAGCATACCCGTCTGCAGAAACAGGAACCAGATGTAATATTCCTTGACCCGATTCTCGATCGCGGTCCACGAAGAGAGAATCGAGATCCATCCCAGCAGCGTGGTCAGCATGATCAGCAGAAACGAAATGCCGTCGATGCCGAGAACATAACCCGCGCCAATCGAAGGAATCCAGTTGCCGGCAGCGCCTTCAATGAACTTGAAGCCGGGCTCGAATCGCTGCGCCCAGAACATCGGCACCAGCGGCAGCGAGACCAACAGGCCGGCGAGCGCGAAAATATTCGCGATCCAGCGGATGGCGTCCTTATTCTCCTTGGGAACAAACAGGAGAAACAGCGCGCCCACGAGCGGCGTGAACAAAATGATCGATAAGATGTGGTTTTGCATGAAAGCTCTTAGCCCTTAGCTCTTAGCCCTTAGCTCGAAACTCGTAGCCCGCGGGTTCTGGCTAAAAGCTAAGAGCTAAAAGCTGCTTCAGTGGTACACGTAATAAAACGCGAATCCTACCAAACCTGCCGTCATCACCAGCGCATACCATTGCACCAGTCCCCACTCAAACAGGCGCGCGGGATAACTCAGCATGCGCGCCAGAATCGCCGGTCCATTAACGCCGACTCCGTCGATGATCCACTTGTCCCACCAACTGGAGAACGTTGCGGCGACGCGGGTGATCCAGCCCGCTCCATTGACCGCGCCATCGATCACATGGGAATCGAACCACGAACTCGCTTCGCCCAGCCCCATCACGCCCAGCCGCACATCTCCCAATCTTGCGGCGGCCGGTCAAGACGTAATCGTAGCCTTCGTCCACGTAATACTTATTCAGCAGCACGTCATAGACTGGCGGCGCGGCCGCGGCGATGGGCTCGGTATAGCCCTTGCCCGCGTTGCCGTAGGCGCTTCTCGCCATCAGCCAGCCCGCGCCAGCCGCCGCGATCGAGAGACCCATCAGCAGATATTCCGTCAGGCCCGGCCCTGACTCGCCCGCAGGCGTTTCTTTCTCGGTCGTGTCCGCAAAAACCGGTTCGAGAAACTTGTCGATGCGCTTGGCCCCGCCCATGCTCTCGGACACATTGAGGTATCCAGCGAAAATCGAGAAGAACGCCAGAATCACCAGCGGCCAGGTCATCGACTTCGGCGATTCGTGGATGTGGTGCTCGACTTCGTGGCTCGTGACCCGCGACGGACTCCAGAACGTCAGGTAAATCAGCCGGAACATGTAGAACGACGTCATCAGCGCAGTCACGAATCCGATGGCCCACAGCGCGGGATGAAACTTCCACGCCTGCCAAAGAATCTCGTCCTTCGAGAAGAATCCGGCGAGGCCCGGGATCCCCGCGATAGCCAGCGTCGCGACAAACATGGTGCGGAACGTAACTGGAATCTTGCCCGACAGGTCGCCCATGTTGCGCATGTCCTGCTCGCCACTCATGGCGTGAATCACCGAGCCCGCTCCAAGGAAGAGCAGCGCTTTGAAGAACGCATGCGTAAAGACGTGAAAAACTCCGGCCGAGAACGCTCCCACCCCGAGCGCCAGGAACATGTATCCCAGCTGCGAGACCGTCGAATAAGCCAGCACCCGCTTGATGTCGTTCTGCACCAGCCCGATTGAAGCGGCGAAAATGGCGGTCAACGCGCCAACGATTGCCACCACCATCATCGATTTCGGAGCCAGCACAAACAACGCATTCGACCGCGCCACCATGTAAACACCTGCGGTCACCATGGTCGCCGCATGGATCAGCGCCGAGACCGGCGTCGGACCTTCCATCGCATCCGGCAGCCACACATAAAGAGGCAGCTGCGCCGACTTGCCGCAAGCTCCCACAAATAGCAGCAGCGTCGCCGCCATGATGATCGGATTCCCCATCAACGCCACTGCGTGTTCCCGCGCGAACCCAGTCACATCGATAAACCGCAGCGATCCGCACATCCAGGCGATGAAGAACATCCCCAGTATGAATCCCGCGTCGCCAATCCGGTTGACGATGAATGCCTTGTTCGCCGCGTCGCTCGCCGACTTGCGCTGGAAATAGAAGCCAATCAGAAGATACGAACACAGCCCCACGCCCTCCCACCCCACAAACATCAACACGTAGTTGTTGGCGAGAATAAGCGTGAGCATCGAAAACATGAAGAGATTCAGGTACCCGAAAAAGCGGTAGTACCCGCCCTCATGCGCCATGTACCCGGTCGAATAAATATGAATCAGCATCCCGACGCCGGTCACAAACAGCAGCCAGATGCTGGAAAGCGGATCGAGCAGGAACCCCGCGTCAGCCTGGAACGAAGCCGAGGTCCCATCCGACTTCTGGAAGTTGAGGTGGCCAGTATCGGAACCGAGCCAAGTGTAGAGAATCTTCTCGTACGGCTGATGATCGTGCGCCGGAGCCCAATTCGTGTACTGCAACACAGCCCCGCAAGCCATCAGAAACGCAAGCACGACCGTCCCGACGCAAACCGCGCTCACCGTCCCCTTCTGCAGCCTGCGCCCGAAAAAAAACATGAGCGCCGCGCCGACGGCAGGGAACAGCGGAATGAGCCAGATGTGGGAGAGAAACATTTGTTTTCAGTTCTTGCAGCTTTTAGCTCTTACCCTTTAGCTCTTAGCTCAAACCTCCAGGGTTTTTGGCCAAAGGCTAAGAGCTAATGGCTAAGAGCTTCTCCTACCACTTCAATAAATTCACCTCATCCACATTCACCGTCTCCTTATTCCGGAAGAAGGCGATCAGGATGCCGAGCCCAACCGCGGCTTCTGCGGCTGCGTCAGTAATTACAAAAATTGCGAACACCTGCCCGTGCAATGCGCCTGGACCATGAATGCCCTGCCAGTAGCGCGAGAACGCAACCAGGTTCAGATTCACCGCGTTCAAGATCAATTCAATCGACATCAGCACGATGACCACGTTCCGCCGGGTAAGCACGCCGATCACGCCCAGCAGGAACAGAGCGGCCCCCAGAACCAGGTAGTGCAGCGTCGTGATGTGAAGCATCGCATCCATTTTGATAACGACCGATCAGCGATCCGTCTTGTCATTCCGACCGAAGGGAGGAATCTGCTTCCCGCCGGCACATCCTCACTTCAAATTCGTTTCTTAGCCATGACCACCGCCCCGATAATCGCCACCAGCAGCAGCAGCGAGGCGATTTCGAAGGCGAACATATATTGTCCAGTGCTCCTGTCGAACAGAAGACCAGCGATCGCTTGGGTGTTCTGTGATTCGCCGTAGGTCATGCGCCCTTCGGGAAACAGAGCCTTACCCTTGGACGCGGACGTGTAAACCGCAATGAACAGCCCGCCGAGAGCCGTCGCGGCGACGATCCCCACCAGCCACTGTTTGTTGAACTGCGGTTCCTTCATGTTGCGTTCAAGGTTGATCAGCATGATCACGAACAGGAACAGCACCATGATTCCGCCAGCATAAAGAATGATCTGGACGCCAGCCACGAAGGGGGCATACAGCATCAGGTAGAGCCCGGCTTGGGCTAGCAGCGTGGTGATCAATGCCATCGCCGAGTGAATCGCATTCTTGCGCGTGATCACCAGAATGCCGCCGATGATCATGGTGGCCGCCAGCAGGTAAAAGAAGAAGGGAGTCGCGACCGGAGGATTCGTGATCGTGGGATTCATGGGTGCCCTACGCCTCGCAATTGAGCCCACAGATCCGCCCGCATGCCCACGACAGCGGTCAGAATCAGCAGCGCCAGGCCCATCGGCAGCAGAATCTTCCATCCCACTTTCATGAGCTGGTCAAAGCGATATCTGGGGAACGTGCCACGATACCAGATATAGAGGTACATGAACCCGGCAACTTTCGCGGCAAACCAGAAAATATCGCCCACCCGGTCGCGCACAGCTGGAACGAACAAGACTAGGCCGATCAGCCCGAGCACTGCACCGAATCCGGCGAGGCCCATGGTTTGAATCTTGAACAGCGGATGCTTTGGCATGCGGGCCGTGTTGTAGAAACACATCGCAGCGAAAAGCAGGAACGTAACTCCCGGGAAGAAAGAGAAAATGGAATCCCAAGTCGACCCGCCCCAGTTAGGAAATGGCCGTAACCATCCCCCGAGCCACAACGTAACCGCGATCGACGATACCGCGATCATCGCCGAGTATTCGGCCAGAAAGAATAAAGACCAGCGGAATCCGCTATATTCCGTATGGAATCCCGCCGTCAATTCCGACTCTGCCTCGGGCAAATCAAACGGCGCCCGGTTCGTCTCGGCCACCATCGCGATCGCAAAGATACCGAATCCGATCAGCCCCAACGGGAAAAACTTGAAGATGAACCACTGCTGCTGCGCCAACTGCGACTGCACGATCCCGATCATGCTTAGCGTGCCCGTGCCGGATTCAAGGCTGGTCATCATGATGACCGACACCACCGCCAGGCCCATGGCGACTTCATACGAAACCATCTGCGCGCTCGACCGCAGCGCTCCGATCAGCGGATAGTGCGAGTTGGAGGCCCACCCGGCAGTCACAATGCCGAGCACGCTCAGCGACGAAACACCCAGCATAAACAGGATGCCGATGTTCATGTCGGTGATCGCGTGTGTAGGGCCAAAAGGGACGACAACAAAAACGGTGAACGCAGCCAGCACCACAATAAACGGCGCGATCCAGAAAACAATCTTGTCAGCTTCAGCTGGGATGATGTCTTCTTTGAGCAGTAGCTTGATCGCGTCCGCGATGGGTTGCAGCAGCCCGTGCGGTCCCACGCGCATCGGTCCAAGCCGCACCTGCATGTGCGCGAGGATTTTCCGTTCGAGCCAGTTCATCGCGATGACTGCGACGGATAGCCCACCGAACACCAGCAGAATGTAGACAGTGACCCAGAAAATGTTCCCGGCGCCGCCGGGCGTTTTATCGCTGTCGAGGTACGACTGGATGTACAGAATCAGTTCGTGCATCAGCGGTCTACCTCGCCCAGAACAATATCCAGTGTGCCGATCACCGCAATCACATCGGCCACAAGCTGCCCGCGGCACATCACGTCAAGCGCCTGCAGGTTCACGAACGACGGCGGTCGCACGCGAATCCGGTACGGTTGCGTCGATCCATCGCTGACAATGAAATATCCCAACTCGCCTTTCGGCGCTTCAATCGAGTGGTAGATCTCGCCCACCGGAGGCTTCATCACCTTCGGAACCTTGGCCATGATTGGCCCCTCGGGAATGCCGGCGACCGCCTGCTCGATAATCCGCAGCGACTGCCGCATCTCCACCATGCGCACCAAATACCGGTCGTACGTATCGCCGTTCTGCCCGGTGGGAATATCGAACTCGAAGTTCTTATAATTCGCGTAAGGCAGCGCCTTGCGTATGTCCCACTTCACGCCGCTGGCCCGCAGTACCGGCCCGGTCACGCCCAGCGCAATAGCATCCTTGCCCGAGATCGTTCCTACGCCCTTGGTCCGTTCCAGCCAAATGCGGTTGGTGGTCAGCAACTCCTCGTACTCGTCAATCTTGGGCTTCACGAACGAAACGAAGTTCTTCACGTCCCGCTCGAACCCGTCGTACGCCTCGTACTGCAAGCCCGCCAATGCGAAACGCGTGCGTGGTAAGCCGCGCTCCACAATACTTCTCGAAAATCTTGAGAATCTCTTCCCGGTCGCGGAAGGTATAGAACAGCGGCGTGATCGCGCCAATATCAAGCGCATGCGTGCCCAGCCAGAGCTGATGGCTGGCAATCCGATTCAGTTCCGTCAAGATGACGCGAATGTACTGCGCCCGCGGCGGAGCTTCCACGCTCAGAAGTTTCTCGACCGCCTCGCAATATCCCAGTCCGTTCGAGACCGCCGCAACATAATCCATGCGGTCGACGTACGGATTGAACATCGTGTACGTGCGGTTCTCGGCAATCTTTTCGACCCCGCGATGCAGATACCCGATCACGCACTCGAGCCCCAATACCTTCTCGCCGTCCAGCCGCAAAATGACGCGCAGCACGCCATGGGTCGCCGGATGCTGTGGCCCCATATTAATGACGAGCTCGTTCGCATCGAGAAACGTCTTGTCCGGCGTCTCCAGATCGAGCGGCGAGAGTGTGTTGGGATCGGTCATCAAGTATTCGATGTCTCTGTGCTCGTAGCTCGCTTCTACTAACGCGTTGTCATCCTGAGCGGCGTTGCTTGCCGCGAAGGATCTCTGGACTCCGCGACGGCATTGATGCAGCCAACGAGTCCATAGATCCTTCTCTTCGCTCAGGATGACAACGCATAATGCTCAATCATCAACGTTAGTCCTTACTGTCCGCTCTCAATCCCCAAGTTAATCTGCACCCACTCATTATCCTGCTGCAGAATCCCGTAATCCTTCCGCAGCGGATGCCCCTTCCACCCATCAGGCAGCAAAATGCGCTTCATGTCCGGATGCCCGTCGAACTTGATCCCGAACATGTCGAAGACTTCGCGCTCCAGCCAGTTCGCGGTCGCCCAGATCGGCACCGAACTCGGCAGACTCTCGCCATCGACGATGCGTGTCGTAACGCGGATGCGTTCATTGCGCGGAAACGAGTACAGCACCCACACCACGTCAAACTGCTTCTCCCGCTTGGGATAATGCACCGCGGTGATATCCACGCAGTAGTCAAACTCTTCTTCATTGCGCAGAACCTGCAGAATCTCCGGAATCAGCGATCGATCCACCACCATATAGTTCTGCCCGAGATGCGTCAGAGGCTCGATTCCCGACCCATATTCGCGCTTGAGTTTCGCAATCATCGGCGAATCCCAAGGCGTCGGAACAGGAGCGGCAGGTTTCGGTGGAGCAGCAGCAGGCTTAGGGGCAGCGGGCGCGGCGGCAGCGGGTTTTGCCGGGGTTCCAGGAGCAGGCGTTGCGGCGGGAGCAGATGGTGCAGCGGGTTTGTCAGGCGCGGCTTTTGTTTCCGATTGAACCGACCCGGCCGGAGTAGCCTTCACCCCGCCCGGACTAGCGGGCTGATCCGCCGTCGGTTTCGGTTCGCCTTCCGGCGGCGGCGGAGTGGGGGATTTAATTTCGTCCGGCATAGCGCGAAGGCACAAACCTCCCGCAGCGTGTGCATTGAAAAGAACGTTAACTTTTATCAGCTTGACGATGCGAAGTCAACGACGGTGCGCTCGCGAAAGTGTAAAATTCATGCAGCTTTTTCCATTTGTCATCCTGAGCAAGTTGTCGCGAGCGCGGCGAACGATAGCGCAGTCGAAGGATCCCTCTCACGATTGCGGAACGAGCCGCCCTGCAAGGAGTTTCCGCCACGGGGATTGCCCCTCAAACTCCCCGAAAGGTGACTAACCGCGAGCCTGTGCCTGGTAAGTTTCGATTAGATCGCGGATGCGTTGCGCATCGCCCTTGCGGTGGCCGTGGCTGGTGATGGGATCGGTGCCGCCAGTCGATTCGATCACGATCTCCGACCAGAACACGCCCGTGGAAATGTGCACCGAAGCGATCTTCGACATCGAAATGCTCTCTTCATTGCTGCCGAACAACCGGCCCTTCACGCGGGCAACACGCTGCGGGCTCACAACGAGCCGCGTAGGGAACAAAAAATTCCCCTGCGTCCAGCGACTGGCCGCAAAAGTCTCAGCGGGAGAGGAATCCATCGGGTTGTCGATCGCGGCGGTCATGCCTCAGGTAGTGCGCGCCGTCCGGCGGCTGTCGCGGGGGCGTCCCGCCCGCGCATAGGCGCCCTCTACACCCACTCCAGCGCGCCCTTGCTCCACACCCAAATGTAGCCCACGATCAAAATCGCCAGAAAGATCAGCATCTCCAGCAATCCAAACAGCCCGAACGCCTTGAACCGCACCGCCCAGGGAAACAGAAAAATTGTCTCCACGTCGAACACGACAAACAAAATGGCAATGATGTAGTAGCGGACCGTGTACCGCCCGCGCGCGCTATCGATGGGGTCGATGCCGCATTCATACGGCATCAACTTCGTCTTGCTGGGATTCGAGGGCCGCACCAACTTTGCGAGCAGCAACGTAATCGGCAGCAGTGACCCAACGATGGCGATAAAGATGAAGATCGGAACGTAGTTTTGCGGCATAAAGAGTCCGACCTCGCAATCGGCGCAGCAGGTCATACTAGCGCCGATTGGCCCACCGTTCAAGCGACGAGTTCAGTTGCTCAACCAACGAAACTGTCGGAAACAAATCCTTTGTGGAACTTCGTGTCCTTAGTGGTCCAAGGTTTTCTGCTACGACCCGCGAACCATAACCCAGCGACCGTCTACGACAACCCATTCCGCGTCAGCGGCAACTCCCTCACTCGCTTACCCGTAGCCGCATAGATCGCATTGCAGATGGCCGGAGCAATCGGCGGGACGCCCGGTTCTCCCACTCCTGCCGGCGCCGCCGTGCTCTCGACGATGTGCACGTCGACCTGCCGCGGCGCGTCATTCATCCGCGCCACCTGGTAGTCATAAAAGTTCGATTGATCGATGGCCCCCGCGGTCGCGGTGATCTCTCCCGTGCGGGCGAGGCTCGTTCCAAACACGGCCGCGCCCTCGAACTGCGAGCGCAGCATCTCAGGATTCGCCACGATCCCCGCATCGACTGCCGTGTAGACGTGCGGAATCCGAACCGCGCCCTGATCGTCGACCTCCACCTCGACCACGCTCGCCACGTAGGTAAAGAAGCTGCGATGAACGGCAATCCCCATGCCGCTTCCTTTGCCAGGTTTCTTCTTCCCCCAGTTCGCTTTCTCCGCCGCGATCTCCGCCACGCGCCGCAACCGCCCGATGTCATAAGGATACTTCTCGCCCACCCCGGCAGGCCCCTGCGGCCCCACATCGAGCGTCCGCGATGATCCGATCAGCGTCATCAGGTAGTCGTACGGATCGCGGTTCGCCGCATACGCCAATTCATTCGCAAATGACTGCACCGCGAACGCGTGATAGATATTCGCGACCGAGCGCAGCCACCCAATGCGAACGTGCGCCACCGCCTGACCGTTTTCCGACCGGAAGTTCGGCACGTCGAACGGCACCATGCTCCATCCCATCGACATCTCACCAGCCCCGCCGTAAACCTCGTTCGCGTTGAACGTCGACCCAATCGGCGGAAACACCGACCGCTGCAGCCACGCCTTCGGTTTGCCCGAATCGTCGAGCGCGGCCTTCATGTACATGGCAGCCACAGAATGGTAGTAGTCGAACTTGATGTCGTCTTCCCGGCTCCAGATCACCTTCACCGGCTTGCCGGTTTTCTTCGAGAGCACTGCTGCCTCGACCGCATAATCAGGCTTCGACTTGCGCCCAAAGCCTCCACCCAGAAACGTCACGTGGCACGTAACATCTTCTTTCTTCAGCCCCAGCGCCTTCGCGACTTCTTCCTGCACGCCCTGCGGATTCTGCGTCGGCGACCACACCGTGACCTTTTCACCCTGCACATCCGCTACCGCCACCGGAGGCTCCATGGAAGCATGCGCCAGGTGCGGCGCGAAATACTCCGCCTCCACAATCTTGCCGCCCTTCGCGAACTCCGCATCGGGATCGCCCACCGTGCGCACCACTTTTCCTGGCTGCCGCGCCGTCTGCATCAACTCCTTCTTGTACTCGGCAGAGTTGTAGGACGCGTTGCTTCCGTTGTCCCACTCAATCTTCAGATTCTTCCGCCCCTTGAACGCGGCAAAAGTGTTGTCGGCGATCACCGCCACGCCGCCTAACGGCTGAAATGCATGTGGCGGCTTGAACGGATCGATCGGAATCGTCTTCTTCACGCCAATGACCTTGAGCGCTGCCGAGTCATCAACCGACTTCACTTTCCCACCGAGCACCGGCGGATGAGCAATCGCCGCATAGAGCATCCCGTCGACGCGCACGTCCATACCGAACAGCGGCTTGCCCGCGCAAACATCGGTGACGTCATATCCCGGCGCGGGTTTCCCGATGTAGCGCCACTCCTGCGGAGACTTAAATTTCAGTTCTTCCTTCTTCGGAACCGGCAGTTTCGCAGCGATAGCCGCGAGTTCTCCGTACCCCAACTTGCGTGACGAACTCTTGTCCGACACAAAGTGCACCGGATCAGCCACGCACTGCGATTCTGGAACGCCCCACTGCTGCGCCGCCGCCCGCACCAGCATCAGCCGCGCCGTCGCCCCAGCTTCGCGCAGCGTATCAAAGAATTCCCGCACCGAGTGCGACCCATCGGTGTCCTGCGATCCATAGGCCGCATCGCCGTCCGCCTGGACCACGATGACTCGGCTCCAGTCCGCATCCAGCTCGTCGGCAAGAATCCGCGGCAGGCTCGTGCGCACGCCGTTCCCCATCTCCGACCGGTGCGCCACGATGTATACCACCCCGTCCGTATGAATCCCGACGAACACGCTGGGATGAAACGCCGACGCTCCCACCGACCCAGCCGCGCCCTCTCCGAACCCGGGTGCCCCATTTCTCGCCGCCTTTGCGAGAATTGGGGATTTTCCAACGCATAGCACAAACGCGCTCGTCGCCAGCATCCCCTCCAGAAAACTGCGCCGCGAAACATTTTCGATTGTGATCTTCTCGGTAACGGTCTTTTCCAGAGTGATCATGCCGTCTCCTTCGCCGCCGTTTTGATTGCGGCCCGGATGCGCTGGTACGTCCCGCATCGGCAAATGTTGCCCGCCATCCCGTCATCAATGTCCGCGTCGGTGGGCTTTGGTTTCGACGACAGCAGCGACACCGCCTGCATGATCTGTCCCGGCTGGCAGTATCCGCACTGCGGCACGTTCACCTCGGCCCAAGCCTTCTGCACCGCGTGCGGCCCGTTGGCCGAGATGCCCTCAATGGTCGTGATCTCGATGCCTTCCACAGTGCTCATCTGCTTCTGACACGAACGGATCGCCTTCCCGTTCTGCAGCACGGTGCAGGCTCCGCACAGCGCCATGCCGCACCCGAATTTCGTTCCCGTAAGTCCGAGAATGTCGCGCAAGTACCACAGCAGCGGCATCTCCGGATCGCCATCAAACGTCTGCGCGCGTCCGTTCACTTTGAAATGAACCATGGGCCACTTCCTGGTGGATTGAGTTAGAAAATGATGGGGATATTTTACTGCGGAACGGCATGGAAATCGCAAATTCTCCATGAGATGGAGTCATCCTGAGCAAAGCCGTTTTTCAGGCGGAGCGAAGGATCTCCTTGCAAACAACGGCGTCAGGGTTTCTCCCAATGCGTCGTACTGAATTGCTGCGGATCGTAAACTGCAGGCGCAAGTGTCACATTGGCTTGGATGTCGGTGTAGTCCTCGCTGAACACCAACTTGTCCTCCGAGTGGACCTCAACCCGCGCCGCTATCCACGCCCCCGCCAGTGGCTGGTAATTCATGAAGCGTACGTCATCGACCTTCTTGGGATCCCCTCGCGAGGGTTCGATCACCCGCACAAACAGCAGCGTATCTTTTGTGACCCAGAATTGCTTGGACGTGAGATCCCCTTTGTCTGCGCCAACCACGTAAGCAGGATGTCCCTCCCACGTATCCTCGCGCAGCTTCGACAAATCGTACCCCTCACCCTTCACCACCTTGATAGTGGTTTCTGGATCCTGTGTGTAAACGTCAAATCCCAGCACCAGCAGCATATTGACTAAGGGAAAAGTGCGGGCGACTTTGCCGTCTTTGACGACGGTGGCCGTGCCGTCGACCAGAACGTATCCGTTCCCGTTGCTGGCCGGCCCAATGTCAATGCGCAACTTTCCCGGCAACATCGCCGCCTCATACCAGGTTTCTGCTGAACTCGTGCCGTCCGGCTTGTAGGTCGTGCTCTTCTGCGTGAACGTCAGCGTCTTGTACCAGGTCGCCTGATAGCGGTCGTGCATGGCGCGCAGCAGAGTTTCCCCGCTGCGAATCTCTTGCGCGTGAGCGAGTGTGCCCATCAGCAGTGCGGGGAGCAGAAGAGTTCTCGTGAGCAGCTTCATTCAGCCTTCCTGTCGTCCGATGTGATCGTACCTTATCCAGTTCCTTACCGCCGGGTTAGACAAGACAAAACAATAAAGGACATCGGGACGCAGCGGAAACAACATGCTCCCTGATTCCGCCCCGAGCTGACCGGACGGACGCAAAGGAGCAGAGTTGTGCTTCCCATCCGCGGAGCGGCGCAAGAATGCAGCCCACAGCGCAAAGTTGTGGCGTGGCCGGTGGATAGATGAGCTGAGCCCCAGAGGGGCGGGGCGACAGAAAAGATTCTATGGAAAACACCGAAAAATGCGTTGCCAGAACTCCAGCCGCGAAACCCTGCCCAGAGCGAAGTCGAAGGGCGGCGGGAAGGGAAGTCCACCACGGTAGTGCCGAGTGCACCCGTTAGGCACGCGATTCCTGCGGGGACGCTACCCTCACACAACCTTATCCGGAAACACAAATACCGTCCGCGCAAGCTCCGATCGCAGCGTCCCCTCCCGATAGTAACGGCCGAGGATCCCATTCTTCCACACAAGCAGATCCGGATTCTGCTCCGCAAACTCATCCCATTCGCGCGAGGGGAACCGCGCCATCCGCTCGCGTATCAAAAAGAAGTACGCATGAGTAATCGTCTCGTTATAAAGCTCAGCCTTGCCCAGAGCCGTCGCAAAGCGCTTGAGCGCGGTCGTAAATTTGTCGAGCGCCTCCAGCGGCGGATACTCGCAGAGATAAGCAAACGCCAGCCGCACGTGGTCCGCGTGATGGAACGAGTCTCCGGGGACTGCGCCCGTTTCGAAGTTCCGGATGAATTCTGTCGTTTTCATCACGGTTGCCTGCCAAATGCGCCAGCTTCCGGCGTAGCGGTGCCGTCGGTGTCTCCCAGCCAGAATTGATAGACCTCTTCCAGAATGTTGTCCATCGCAATGTCGTTCGCCAGAAATAGTTTTGGCATCGCGGACCGTGAGAAGAGATCGGCGAGAATTTCCTGCTCGCGGACGAAGTATGCATGGATCTCCTCATTCGTGTTCCCGAACTTCTTCGCGTATTTGAGCAAGAACGGTTCGTTTTTTCGGGGCTCGATGCCCCGCTCCCAAAGACGCTGTGAGGAAGCGCGAAGCGAAACAAGCTTGCAGCCCAGCGCGGCCAGGCGATCATCAATGGAAGCAACATCGCTCCACCCGACCGCCCCTGGGCGGACACATTGCGTCAAATGCAGAGTGTCGATGATCACGAAGCACCAGGGTTTTGTGTGTTCCTGCACGCTGATGGCAAGCCATTCCATCAGGCTCAAGATTCGGTCAAGATGCTTCAGGTTCTCTGCTACTGTCAGCGTGCCGCGATCTTCGGGGGTTGCCAGCGGGCCGTAGGTGTGCGACTGCGCCAGATGAATAACGCTGCGGAGCTTCCTGGGCCCAGAGTTCGCAACGTGGCGGCGAAGCAGCCCGTCAATCAGCGTCGACTTACCGACTCCCGAAGTGCCTTCAATGAGGAGCGCCTTGAACGGAGCCATAGGAGTCGTTGACCTCGCCAGCTTTATTTTCCGGTCGCGACCGCGAACGCCGCCGCCGCATAAATCACCAGATTGCCGATCCCGTACATTCCATGGAGCAGGTGGAGGAGGATGGCCATCACAAATACCGCCACCAGCAGCCACGCGCCACGGATCGCAGTCTGCGGAATCAGCAGCAGGATGCACCCGCCAATCTCGCCAAACCCCAGCACGAGACGTACGAAGCCCGGCATGTGAGTCCGCGCAAAGTCATGCGCGGCGCCGGGCAGCACGAACATCACTGCTTGAATCAGGATCACGATGCCGAGTGAGTATTGCAGCACGATCAGACCGCATTTGGCTTTCACGAAGCTCATGCATTTCCTCGCTATTTGTCGCCAGCCCGCTTGCGCGGAGATTTGGCTTTGATCTCTTTCAACCGGTGGCTGGCGCTCGAATCAAGATCCAGGGCATAGAACTTTTTCAGCTCACGAATGCGCTCCAGCGACGCCGCACTAAATGGAGTCTTGCCGTCGAAGGCATGCAGCACTATGCCTTCCAGCACGTCCCCTAGCGTCATGTCGTGGTATTCGGCAAACGCCTTGAGCACTTTGAGTATTCGTTTTTCGATGCGCACGCCGGTCTGCACGCGCTCTACCAGGAGTTTAGGATCATCCGTCATGG
The DNA here is from genome assembly GCA_963795875.1 of uncultured Acidobacteriaceae bacterium. Classification (GTDB taxonomy): domain Bacteria; phylum Acidobacteriota; class Terriglobia; order Terriglobales; family Acidobacteriaceae; genus Sulfotelmatobacter. Next base: position 269,385 of record CAWCJM010000008.1, on the reverse strand, counting down.
GTACCAATGTACCACGGTACCAAATGGCGTTGCAAACCCATGTTTTTGAAAATGAACTAAAAAGACGTTATCGTCATTTGAGGATATGTAGCCTATGACAGACTGGTTCGCACGCCCTGTCCTCCACGTAACGGATGTCGAGGCCTCGCTCCTCTTTTACGTTAACTTGCTTGGCTTCACGAGCCCATGGCGCTACGACGAGGACGGCCGAGCGCACGTCGCACAGGTCGACCGGCAAGGCTGCGCCCTCATACTGGCCGACACGTGGCCGGAGAAGGCTGGCAAGGGGCTGGTGTTCATTTCGCTGAACCTCGAGCCCCAGGCGCAGGTTGCCGCTTTGGACGCGCTGCGCGCCGAACTCGAGGCCAAGGGCGTTCCGGTCAAGGAGGGCTCGTGGGGTTACCGGCTCCTGGTCGTCGATGATCCCGACGGCAATCAACTCTTCTTCAACTATCCGAGCGAGAATGTGTCCGGCAAGGTTGCTAAAGATGAAGCGTAATCGTGCAGACGTGCCAGCATCGCCGGCTCGACGGCATCGATTCGCTGGGACGCGCGGCAGCCCCGCAATTCCGGGAGGTATTCGAACGGTTCGTGATACGCGATGGCACTCGCTGACCCCGTTTGCCAAATTGGCAATGAGCACATGCCTGGTCTCGCAAGTTATGCCGCTCGCCGAGAAGCGCTCACCGCCGCCCTTGAATCCTTCTTCTCAAGCGAAGGCAGTAAGGTCCCTCCATTCAACTCTTCCAGCCTTTTTCGCAATTCATCCCCGCAGGTTAGGCGAGCCATACAGCGAGTGCAGTTTGGACGGTGGATTTTCAGAAGTGACAGCAAATAGCAGATGTGAGGTCTCATCGCACACCCCCGGTTGCCCGATATGATGATTTCGGACCGTCAACTAGTCAAGAAAAATTCGCCCGCTCTTCCCGAATCCGGTCGATAGCTGTTGATTTCTTAAACACTGAACGTCAGACAAGGCTCCTGTCTGATCTCGTTGATGAAACACGGATACGTTTCAAATGTTTTGACTGGCGGTCGGTTAGTTGCCGAAATATCGCCTGCCCCTCATTTGACCGCTGCGTCGATTTGGATGGCGCTTGTTTTGTACGCTAGCGTTCGGAGTTCACCTTGATCTCATGTTGAACCCCGGTACTTCTCCCGCAATTGTCTCGAGGCAACAGTGGCGGATGAACCGCGGTTTAGCACGATTGGCGAGGTAGTGTTTCTAATTTGTTTCGAAGTCTCTCCTGGAGGACCAAGCCGGCGCTGGCGAAAAATACAAATCCTTCCGTTTCAGCGAGCCGACTTGCCCAACGCCGCCACGGCATGCGCTGGAGCCAGTCGAACCGCAAACTTATCGTCGTGTCCGCAACTGATCACTGTGGTTTGGTTGGAGTATTCTCTGACCCAGATCACCCGTTCGGGATTCACAAAAACCTCCAGACCATCCACATCTTCAAACATTACAAAGTCCATGTTGCCTCCTTTTGGCGAACCTCTAATCGACGCTCTTTGTTGGAAGTGTCAAAATCACCCAATCATCGAGCGATTCGGTCGATTGTACAGAGGTCGAACGTTCATCCCTGTCTGGGCATTTCGTTGATGCCGGTCGGCCAACCCCCAAACCATAGCCGCCCCTCCTTCGGTTTTCCACAGTTCTGCACAATAAGAAAACGTCCGATTGTGACGTACAACCTTGACCGAGCAAATAGAAAGCGGACAATGGATTCGTGCGCACAATCCAGATACAAATCGAGCCACAGTCGGCCAGCCCAATCTGTGCCGCTAACTCCTTATTCCGCAAGATTTTACCCGCAACTTCTTTCGATTCAAGATTTTGGGCGGAAGAAAGCCGATACCCTCTCCCTAACTACAACCGAATCAAGATCTTGCCCCGATCGGTAAAAAAAATCGCGTACCCGGCCCGCCGACCGAAGGATGGACCGAAGCCCTCGCAGGCCCCCTCAACTCATTGTTTATAATCTCCCTTCCATCAAAAGCAGCAAAAGGATTCCCTTGGCACTCGACGACCACATCTATAACCTGCGGCGCGAGAAGTTGAAGCAGATTGAGGCGCTGGGACAGGCCACCTACCGCAGCAAGTACGACTTTACCCACACCATCGAGCAGATCCTGGCTGACTACACGCCGAAGACCGCCGAGGAATTGGATCAAGCGCGCATTAACGTGCGTGTTGCTGGACGCCTCATGGCCATCCGTCTCATGGGCAAGGCAGGATTCGCTCATCTGCAGCAGGGCGGCAAGCGCTTGCAGATCTACGTCAAGAAAGATGCCGTCGGCGACAAAGGTTTCGAACTCTACAAACTACTCGACCTCGGCGACCACATCGGCGTTAGCGGATATCTGTTCCGCACTCGCACCGGAGAACTGAGCGTCCACGTCGAGGAGATCACGTTCCTGAGCAAAGACCTGCTGCCCCTTCCCGAGAAGTGGCACGGCCTGACCGACGTCGAACTACGCTACCGCCAGCGGTACGTCGACATGGTCATGAATCCGGAAGTGCGCGAAGTTTTCCTGCAGCGCACCAAGCTGGTGCAGTCGCTGCGTCGCACGCTGGACGCCCACGGCTTCATCGAAGTCGAGACGCCGATGATGCAGCCCATCGCCGGCGGCGCTGTTGCGCGCCCCTTCGTCACTCACCACAACACGCTCGACATGGATCTCTACCTCCGGATCGCGCCCGAGCTTTACCTGAAGCGACTGGTCGTTGGTGGCCTCGACCGCGTCTACGAGATCAATCGCAACTTCCGCAACGAAGGTCTGGGATGGCGCTGGAATCCCGAGTTCACCATGCTCGAGTTCTATCAGGCCTACACCGATTACCAGGGCGTGATGAACCTCACGCAGGAAATTATCACTCAGGCCGCGAAAGACGTAACCGGAGGCACCAAAACGAAGTGGGCTGAGCAGGAGATCGATTGGGCCGACTGGCAGCGCCTGACCATGCGCGAAGCCATCATTCATTATTGGCCAGAAGCCGCCGGCGCCAAACCGGAGATGAGCGACTTCACCACCAGCGGCGGCGTCAAAAAGTTGGTCGAACGCTTCAACTCCGCTCACTCCCACATGGCCTACGAAGCCAACGCTCCGGTAGGGAAGAACATTGCCGCTCTATTCGAAGCGGTTGCCGAAGAGCACCTCACGCAGCCCACGATCATCTACGAATATCCCACTGCGATCTCGCCGCTCTCGAAACAGAAGCCGGACGAGCCCGATTGGACCGAGCGCTGGGAGATGTTCGCGGGCCAGATGGAAATCGCCAACGGCTTCAGCGAACTCAATGATCCGGAAGATCAGCGCCGCCGCTTCGAAGGCCAACTCAAAGAACGCGATCGCGGCGACGACGAAGCCCACCAGATGGACGAAGACTACATCCGAGCCCTCTCCTACGGCATGCCGCCGGCAGGAGGTGTGGGCGTCGGAGTCGACCGCCTGTGCATGCTATTCACCGACTCGCATACCATCCGCGACGTGATCCTGTTCCCGCTCCTGCGCCCGGAAAAGCCTCCCACCACAGAGGAGGCTGAGGGCACAAAGGAAAAGCCATAAGTCGAGTACTTTCATGGTATTAACTGCCCAGTACCTAGGAATGCACTGTTAGTAGTGCATCTCCGTTCCTATACTTCTCGCATCGGTTTGGGCTCTGAAATGGCAGCGCTGCCGTAGCGTCTGGAATCCCTGCGGACACTGGGTCGGTGGCGCTTTGCTTTTCGCCCCGCTCACTTCGCCGTCTTCTTCTCGCCGTTCTTCCCGACAGCCTTCTCGGTCGAAGTCCTCGGTGCTTCGGAGGGCGGCTGATCAGGGCTGAAGTTCGCACTCAGGTAATCGATCAGCGCGTCGCGATCGCTAGCCTCGACGACAGCTCCCCACTTCACCATCTTGTCGACTTCCTTCGCCCACGCCGCTTTGTTCAGTCGCTGCTGCAGGATGATCCGCGCCTCGTGGCACTCCGTGCAGGCCGTCGATGCTTTCGCCGCCATAGGCCCGTCCGGCAGAGGCGCGGCAAAGTTGACCTTGGCCGGCTTTTGCAGACCGCTCCGCACCTGGGGCGCGCTGTCAGACTGCGCCCAGAACACCGGCGCAAGGATGGACACGATCACCATCAGCAATGCGGACGACGCAGCTGTTGTTCTACGAGACATTGATCTTCACCTGGTCAGCGGCGTTATACAGATACCCGCTTGGATTCCATACGGGCGTGGCAGGCTGAGTTCGTCCCTGCGAGTCAGTAGCCCGCGACAGGATGGTGTAGGCGCCGCTCTTCGCTTTCCACTCGTAGCTCCAGAGCCGCCATGCATAGTGGGCGTGATCGTGCCCGAGCCCCGCTGCATTCCAACTGGCTCCGCCGTCAGTCGACACCTCGACCTTGACAATGTCCGCCTCGCCAGCCCATGCCGCGCCGTGCACGACGACTCCTCCCGCCTTGAGGCTGGTGCCGTCGAGTGGCCCCGAGATCACTGACTTCACATTCAAGGCAGTAAGCGGGTGAGTATCTTCGGGCTTCACCGCCTCGCCAGGTTTGCCCGGCTGATTCGGGAAGCGGTAAGCCGGGTTCATGAAGTTCCCCACGAATTCCGAATCGAGGATCTTGATCTCCGTCAGCCACTTGCACGAAGCGGCGCCGATCCAACCGGGGACTAGCGCCCGCGCAGGGAATCCGTGATGCTTGGTGAGGGGCACACCGTTCATGTGCGTGGCGATCAGGGTGTCGGAGTCGAGAGCCTTCTCGATAGGAATGCTGCGAATGAACGGCGGAACTTTGCCCGGAACGTCATCCAGTCCGCGGAACATAACATGCTTGCCCGTGCTCTTAACCGTGGCGCGCTGCAGCACGTCCCGCAGTTGCGGACCCGAGAAGCGTGCCGTGCTGACTGCTCCCTTGCCCCACTGAATGCCGGGAACCTGCGGACGTTGCAGGCTGCGTCCGTTGCCAGCGCATTCGAGCGTGTTGACCACGGAGTGGGATTCGATCTTGGCGAGGTCGGCGAGAGTCAGCGTGAAAGGCTTCTCCACTTCTCCGCCGACCGTGAGTCGCCAGTTGTCTGCGTTGAGTTCGCTAGGTTCGTGCATGTGGTTGCGCACGAAGAAGCGAGGGACTGGAGTGAGCCAGTTGTTGAAGTATTCGACCGGAGTCTCCAGATCAACGAATCGTAAGGAGCGAACGATCATTCCATCTTCGCCGGGGACTTCAATGGTCCCATTCTGCGCGGTGCTCGCCCACGACAAAAACGAAGGCGCAGCGGTGACCGCGAGCGCGGCGCCCGACATCTGCTTCAGGAAGTATCGTCTTGAGTTCATAGCGTTTCAGCAGACTGTCTATGATAGGCCCAATAGGGAATAAGTTAGCACCGCCGGCCCGGTAAAGGAGAGTACCAAAACCGGGCCGGCGGCTTCCGAGTGGACCGTGCCCCTCGGAAAGGGTCAGGGCGGTAAAGCCCCGTTAGAAGATGTAAATCGTGTCGAACTGCAAGCGTGTGAGCCAAGGCTCGGTGGTCCCGAGCGGACGGCCGACCAGGGCGGTGAAGCCTAACTGCACGCGTGGATCGAATTGGTAAAACGTCGTGAACCGGTGCTGCGTAACGTTCGTCCCTTGGCGAATGTCACTGTAGTTGAAATTCCCCAACACCGCTTCGCGTTCGATGTAGATACGGGTATATCCGAACTGCAGATCTCCCTTCTTCTCCAAACGTCCCACGTCTCCTTCCGCCCAATATCCGCGGCGGTAATGCGAATCGCAGGGCGAATTGAGCGTCTGCTTATAAGTAGTCGTCGCTGTGTTCGTTGGGGCCGCAGCGATGTTGGGAAGGTTGCCGCAGGCCTCGGTGTTCTGGACATAGTCCCCGATGAATGTTATGGGGATTCGGGGATGTCCGGTATTGATATCGAAGCGCGCGATGGTGTCGAGCAGCCCGAACTTCGAGGCAAACTGCGCATTGCTGATGGATGTCACACCAGTCGGATAAGCGGTTCCGTTCACCGTGACGATGGTCGTCGCGGTGGTGGTGTAGGTCGAGTCCTGCACTGGGTTCCCAGATGTTAACGGGAGGTAACCCGAAAATGGAGTCTGCGGATTCTTGGTACTGGCACGCGCGAGAGCCAGGGCAATCGCATCGGCGCCGCGGTAGTCATAGTAGCCTGCGTACGCACTGAGGTTCAGCCACGATGTGAGGCGCCAGTTCGTCTGCAGTTGGCCACCGTAAGTGATGGATTGGGTAATCCTCATGTCCGTGGGTGCGGTGCCAGCCATCTCGGCGAAGGGCAATTGAAACCCAATGAACGCAATCCGCTTCAGGACGGGCGTGTCCACGTTGAAGGCCAAGCTCTCGCCAACGCCCTCAGGATTAATGTCTTTATCCCAAGTGAGTTCGGTGTTGTACCAAGGATAACGAAATTTGCCCCCTACGAGCGTGAGAGGCTTGAAGTCTTTCGGCGTGAACTCGACGAAGGCTTGGTCGAGAGCAACGGCCTTGCGCGTGTAGAAGCCAGTCAAAGTTTGGTTCGTGGAAGTGGGGTCGTTGATGTCTCCGCTGGCCAGTGTCAAGCCGGCGCGAAATTGCTCGCCCAGGGTGGCGACAGCGTTAAAGCGGGCACGAATGCGGGCGCGAAAGCGATCCATCGATTCATTCGTCGGGCCGCCGAAGAAAGGCTCGCCGCGGAGACGCACATCGCCGCTGAAAGAAATGGGGCCGAGACCTTGGATTTCTCTCTCCAGATTTCGAATGCGTTCATCGGAACTGCCCGCATTCTGCTGGCTTTTATTGGTTGGCGTCTCCTGGAGGTTGGTCGCGATGGTCACTGGCGAGTCGGTCGCCTGGGGCGCAGCAGGTGCCGTCACGGCTACAGGTGCGGCGGAAAGAATGACGGATTGAACTTGCTGCTGACTCTGCTCTTTGGATTGTAATTGTGCCTGCAGCGCTTCGATTTGCCGTTGCTGCGCGGCGAGGGCTGCTCTTAATTCCTGGATATCGGCTGCGGTGACCGGAGCAGGCGCCGGCGCTGAAGCAGATCCGTTCGCTGGAGCACCGTTCGACGCTACCTCGGTCTGTGCCCACGCGCCGGCAGTCAGTGTTGCCAGCGTCATGGTCGTGATGAGCAGGTTCTGGTTGAGTTTCATGGAAGTGCAGTCCTCTCCTTTAGGTTTGCTCGTGTACGGCCGCTTCGCGCGGATACAACGGGAAATGGTTCGTGGGCGGCAAATCCACCGCGATCACGGGCGCCCGTCTTTTCGTCGAAGTATTACGATAAATATAATAGACATACTTGTAAATCTCTTGTGAGGCTTCTCATCGTTTCTAGGCAAGCTGGTTTCGGTATGTCCGCGGGGCGTGTTCTTAGCTAGCCGGCGTCAGGCCCCACTTATTTTGCAGATGACGTTCCATCCCTTTGAAGACAATGCCGTCGACGACATAGCCGATGGCGATGATCAGGACCATGACGGCGATGACGGAGCTCATGTCGTTCAGATCGCGGCCCATCATGAGGACCTGGCCGAGTCCGAGACTTAGATAAAGCATCTCGGCGGTAATCAGCGAGCGCCAGGCAAAGGCCCAGCCCTGCTTGAGTCCGGATACGATGAAGGGAAGACTGGCTGGAAGCAACACATACCAGAACAGTTTGAATCCCTTAGCTCCAAGGTTGCGTCCCGCCTGGCCGAAGATCTTCGGCATCTGCTTGCGGCCGTCTTCCATGGCAAGCGTGACGGAGAGCAGCGAACCCATAATCACAACGAAGAGAATCGCATTCTGGTTGAGCCCGAACCAGAGCAGGGCCAGCGGCCACCAGCAGATGCTGGGCAGACTCTGTAGGCTGACGAGCAGACCGCCCATGGTTTCCTCGAGGAACTTGTTACTGGCGACGCCAAGGCCGAGAATCATGCCGAGGACGACGGAGATGCCGTATCCGATCAGGACGCGCTGCATGCTGACGCGGATCGCGATCCAATAGCTGTGATCCTGGAATCCGGCATAGAGAGCCTGGCCGACACCCCATGGCGTGGGGAACAGATACGGCGGCCAGATCTTCAGTTCGGCAAGAACCGTCCACAGGCCGAGGAGAGCGGCATAGAAGATGATGTAGCGGGCAGCGCGCTTCATAAGCGAACCTCCTCGACTTCCGGCTTTATGCGCGGCTTCACGCCTTCGTTGTATTCCGCTTCGAGCGAGCGGTTGATCTCGTCGCGCAATTCATCGAGGATTTCACGGGCGGCACGGGCGACGGTCGGATCTTCGAGATGGCGTGGGCGCGGCAGTTCCACGGGAAACTCGCTCTTCACGCGCCCAGGACGGAAAGTGAGCAGAACGACGCGATCGCCGAGGCGAACGGCTTCGCGGACGTTGTGAGTCACGAAGATGATGGTGCGTCCACTCTCGCTCCAGATGCGCTCCAGTTCGTCGTGCAGCAGGTCGCGGGTCTGCGCGTCGAGCGCGGCGAAGGGTTCGTCCATAAGGAGGACGTCGGGTTCGGTGGCAAGAGCGCGGGCGATGGCCACGCGTTGGCGCATGCCGCCGGAAAGCTGGTGGATGTAGCTCTTTTCGAACTTTGCCAAATGGACGAGGCGCAGATAATAGCGGGCCTTCTCTTCACGTTCGGCCTTGGGGAGGCCTTTCATCTTCATGCCGAATTCGACGTTCTGGCCAACGGTGAGCCACGGAAACAGGCCATGGTCCTGGAAGATCAGGATGCGGTCGGTGCCCGGTCCTTGCACAGGCTTGCCATCGATCAGGATCTGTCCCGAGGTCTGAGGTTGCAGGCCCGCGATCAGGTGCAGCAAGGTGGACTTGCCGCAACCGGAGGGGCCGACGACGCAGACAAATTCTCCGGCGCGTACCTGCAGGTCGATATTGTCGAGAGCGAGCAGGCGCTCTCCGCTCTGGGTGCGGTAGCTGAGGCATATCTCGTTGAGGCCGACCTTGGAATTAGAAGTCTCCGGCAAGACGTTGTGCGCGGGGCGAGCAATGGAGACGGTGCCTACTTTGCTTCCCGCCGCGCCGGAGTGAGCAGGGAAGCGAGGGTCGAGACTGGGATCCAAGCCAGGGTCCAAACCATGGTCCAAGCCAGGTCCGACAGGAATCGGAAATTGGGCCGGGAACTTCTGTACGTTCGTGCTCATTGCATCGCCTTTCGTCCCTTTTCCGCGAGGACCTGGTTGAGGAGCGATAGATCGTAGAGACGGGAGAGATTAGGCATCTCGCGGCCGAGAAATCCGTCGTCAAAGGCCTGCTGGGCGGCTGTGCTCAGTGCCGTGTGCAGCGGATCATAGGTGACCTGCATGCGGGAGAATGCCTCGTCGAGAACGACCGGAGGCAGGGCTTTGCCAGTCTCGGTTTGAATCTGCTGGTTCAGAAGTTTCTTGGCCTCGGATTCATGGCCGTTGATCCAGTCGGTCAATTCGATGTTGGCGCGGATCCAATTCTTGACCAAGTCGGGATGAGCCTTGAGGAACTTGGTGTTCACGACGAGGAGGCCGATGACGAATTGTCCATTGGGCCAAAGCGTGCGCTCGTCGACAAAAAGACGTCCGTTGCCCTCATGAATGAGGCGTGTTGCCCATGGTTCTGGAGCCCAAGCGGCGTCGAGATCTTTCTTCAGAAATAGCGTCAACTGGTCGGGATTCGCCATGGGGACGATCTGGACGTCGCCGCCCTTATCATTGGTCTTCATGCCGTGGTTCTTGAGCCAGTTGCGCAGAGCGACATCCTGCGTATTGCCGAATTGAGGAGAGGCCACACGCTTGCCATGGAAATCTTCCGGCTTGTTAATGCCGGAATCGCTGCGCACAATCAGGGATGCGCCGCCGCTGGCCGCTCCGGCCACAACGCGAAGAGCTTCGCCATTGGAGCGAACATAGCCGTTGATCGCCGGGTTAGGCCCGACGTAAGTCATGTCGATCGCTCCGGCGAACAGAGCTTCGATCGCAGAGGGACCAGCATTGAAACTGGTCCATTGAATTTTGACCTGCGGGCCCATGGCTTTTTCGAACCAGCCGTTGGCTTTGCCCACCATGGCCTGTGAGTGGGTGATATTGGGGAATGCGCCGACACGCATGGCGGTGACGGTGCCCTGAGCACGTGCGGGAGCTGCGGTCACGAGGCAGAGCAGAAGTCCCAGCAGGGAGCTTTTACTCACCTTTGCGGCCTCCGACGACCATCGGAAGGATGCTGCCGGGATTTTTCTTATGGTCCTTCTGCCGTTTTGCGCTCTTGCCGGAACGCGGACCGTCGTGGATCAAGTCAGCCAGGGTGGTGTTGTCGAGGATTTTCGCGGCGGCATCGCGGACGTCGAGGAATACCTGATAGAGGGAGCGGTGAGGAAGATCGCGGTCGATCAGTTCGCGCAACTGTTCGGCATCGCCGAAAGGCGCCAGCGGGCCGTCAATCAGACGGATGATCTCGCTGAGATCAATTTCAGCAGGGTCACGGCGTAATTGGTAGCCGCCCTTGGCGCCGCGCACGCTTTCCACCATGCGGGCATTCTTGAGTTCGAGCAGGATCAGTTCGAGGAATTTTTCCGGCAGCGCTTCTTCGTAGGCGATGTCGCGGATCTTGATGGCTCCCTGCTCGTGATGCCGGGCGAGCATCATCATGGCCTGCAGGGCGTAGAGACCTTTTTGGGAGATTTTCATAGGCGTAGGCGAATTATTCCGTAAAGTCTAGAGACGTAATAGACATTATTAGCATAGGCGACATTGCAAGTGGAATTCCATTGCGGGCAAGCCTCGACAGAAAATTACATTCGTGAAATCAACAGGTTAGGCGTTGCCGTGTCGCGGCTGGAAAGACTCAATGTGCAGCAGATTGCAGTTGAGAGGCAGGAAAGGTAACGTCGCGGTGGAAAACTTAGGTAGCGAACGCAGACCAGAAAATGGCATTCTTCCGGTGCGGCCAGCTTTTTTCTTTGCGCAGCCGGATCCGCGGGGAAATCTCTGGTATCGAATAACCGCCAGGATCGTCCCGGAGGTTTCACCAGCAGCACCAGCGCCACCTCGGTCCTAGGACCTTGGAAGTACGAGATTCGAACGTCGTGAGCGCCGGCAGCCAGCTGGACCTTGCCGCGAGAGCCCTGCGGCGAATGCAGGCTGTCGTCGCTTACGATCAGTTTGCTGTCTATATAGACTTTTGCGCCATCGTCTGAGAGCAGGTCAAACTGGTATTTGCCCGGCCGATCGACTCCGAAGACTCCCCAATAATTCACGCCAAACCATTCGGTGCGGCTGGTTACGCCAGGAATGCCGAGCGTGAAGAAGCGCGAGTAAACGCCCAGAGAAGTTGTGTAGATCGGCGCCACGGCGTCGAACTCCGAGAAGCGGGGAAGGTGCGTCGTCCATGGCGGCAATTGATAGACGTCTCCACAGAAGGCGAGGGGCGAATCCTGCTTCGTCGCTCCGAAAAGAGATGTTGTTTGTCCCTCGGGTATGGGCGCCGAGAACGGATTTCTGCTTAGGGGAAGCAACAGGATTTCGCCCGAACCCAACGCTCCAGTGTTGCGATCACGAACTACGAGCCGAGCGGACAGGGCATAGACATTCGGCTGTTGCGCCTGGAAGCTGATGGTGTGCGAGAAGCCGTCGCTCAGCCATGACCTGGTACTCTTCCGGACTCGTCCCGGCCGGTACAGTTCCTTCGAAGTGAAGAAGCGGATGTCCGCCATATTCAAAGGTGCAGAGCGAGAAATCCACTTGTGTGGGGCGGGCACGGTCGGCAGCAGTCAGCGACGCAAAGTAGCTCCCCGGCACGACGAACTCATACGCAGCTCCGCCTTCTTTGGAATTCACCTTTTGCAGACCCAACTGAAATGTCGTGGTATTCAGGGCGTCGTAACAGGCGATCAGGGCCAGTTCCAGTTCTGGATGCTTCTTGCGCTCTGCATTCAAGGCCTGCTGCTCTTCCTCCTGCGCATTGGTTTTCTTGTCCTCCAGTTCTCCAGCGCGCACTTCCGCAGGCTTGTCCGCTTCGATTCTGTAGCCGGGACGAAAATACAGCGTCAGGTCGTCCCGCGTACTGGTCACGGAAATACGGTGCAAGCCGTCCTTTCGGCTCTCCGGCGAAAGGTAATAAGAGAGTTCGTATGCTCCGGTGAGTGCGCAGAATGATTTGTGCAGCCAGCCCAAAACGATTCCTTTTGAATTGTTGGCGCGCCGGGCCAGGGGCTCGGTTACCAGGCGGAACGAAGCAATCTTCTGGGGCAGTTCCTTCGAATCGCCAATCGTCTCGGAGACCCGCAAATCTTTGGCAGTGAGGTCTCGAACTGGATTGTCTTCGGCGTCTCGAACGATGACCTCTACGATGACCATGCGAGTGATCACCTTGAACGTAAAAGACGGAGCTTCGGCTTGGGGTTGGTTCAAGACCGGCTGCGGAGGGACGGGTGCGGCCTGGTGAGCGTTTTCATCTGCGTTCTGCGCGAAACAGAGTAGACCGCTCGCGAGAAATGCGATTGCTAGAGTCCCCAAGAAAGCGAAGACTCTTCGAGGAAGCAGACCGTGGCCCACTCTCTGCGACCTATCACGAAGTGAGGATGTGGCTGCGGTCACCACAACATTGTCGCGTGAATTCTACTCCACCTGCCGAGCAGATTCGACGGTTGATGAGCGTGCTGAGGTGAAGATTGCGGGCGTTGGCCGGACGGACCGACTAGGCAGAGACGCGCAGAATCAGCACCGTAATGTTGTCGGGCCCACCGCGTTCGAGCGCCATCGCCACTAGTTTTTGGCAAGCTTCCGCCGGCGGATTGGTCTGTACGATGCGCGCGAGGTCGGGGTCGCTGACGACGCCCCACAGACCGTCGGTGCACAGGAGAAGGATGTCTCCTTCTTCCAAGCGGGTTGGATGCTCGGGAATGTGAGGGGTCACCTCGCGGCCTGAACCCAGCGCTGCGGTCAGAATGTGGCGCTGTGGGTGCGACTCGGCGTCTTCGGAGCGGACGATGCCGGTTTCGACCAGGCGTCCGACATAGGAATGATCGCGCGTGAGGCGGGAAATCGACTTGCTGCGAATCAGGTAGAGGCGGCTGTCGCCGACGTGGGCGAAGATGAGCTGGTGATCGACTATGGAGAGCGCCGTGCAGGTGGTCCCCATGCCGTAGAACTGGGGATGTTCCTGGGCGAACCGCTGAATGTTCTGGTGTGCGGCTTCCATCGCGCCGACTAGCGTCTCTTGTGGGCTACCCCCAAAGGCGTTGTCGTAGACGCTCCGGACGGTTTCGACGGCAAGGCGGCTGGCTTCCTGTCCGCCTTCATAACCACCCATGCCGTCGGCGACGATGGCGAGACGGCCCTTGAGGCGGAAGTCGGCGTCGGAGTTGGGCTCCCAGTAGAGGAAGGAGTCCTCGTTATTAGAGCGTTGAAGGCCGACGTCGGTCAGGCTTGCGGCTTCGATTCCGGGCTTTGGAGTTTTCACGTCGACGGCCATACAGGAGCAGCGAACTGCTGTTGGAACCCTGGTACTGCGAAAACTATGCGGTGAATCGGATGCGACGGATTCCCGCTCCATCGAAAGCCGCTTTGAGCCTCGGTCATTATAAGACAACCACTGGGGCTTTCGCCTCAGGCCCTGACCGTCCCCACACGGAGGTGAGGATTCGGTAGCCTATCACTTTCTGCGGCTATCTGGACATGGAGTTTGATCTTCTCCGGAAAAGAGGAAAAAGCCACTGACGCAGGGGCATTTTTCGGGCGTTTCATGAAAGACTAGGGACAACACTAGAAATGAAGCTGATCAAGGCATGCGGCGCGCGGCCCTGTTTGGCAATGCGACCGTTTGAACGGCTACTATTTCCGCCACATCCAAGGAAACTTTTCATGACCATGTTCCGCCGCGTTCGTGCCCTGGCTTGTTTCACGCTGTTTCTCGCAGGCTCCATGCTTTTGGGCTCTTCGGCTGCTCAGACTGCTGCATCGGCCGATTCCTTGCCGAGCGAAACACCAGCCAAGGTTGCGCCAGTGACGGAGAGCTTCGACTACGTTAAGCGCGACGTGATGATCCCGATGCGCGACGGGGTGAAGTTGCACACTGTGATCGTGATTCCCAAAGGCGCAAAGAATGCGCCCATTCTGCTGACGCGCACGCCGTATAACGCCAGCGCACAATTGAGTCACGCGCAGAGTTCGCACCTGGGGCCAATCTTGAATGGCTACGACAACGCCGCGGACGTGATTGTGGAAGGCGGATACATCCGCGTGGTGCAGGACGTGCGCGGGAAATACGGGTCGGAGGGCGACTATGTAATGACGCGGCCGCTGCATGGGCCGCTGAACCCGACTGCGGTCGATCATGCAACCGATACTTATGACACCATCGACTGGCTGGTGAAGAATCTGCCGGAGAGCAATGGGAAGGTGGGCATTCTCGGAATCTCGTACGACGGCTTTCTGCCGCTGATGGCGCTTGTAAATCCGCATCCGGCGCTGAAAGTTTCGGTGCCGATGAATCCCATGGTCGATGGCTGGATGGGCGATGACTGGTTTCACAACGGTGCGTTCCGTGAACAGAACATCCCGTACATCTGGGAGCAGGAGGCGACACGCGACAACAGCTCGCAGTGGTGGACCGATCACTTCGACGACTACGACGTGTATATGGAGGCGGGATCGGCGGGCGAACTAGGGCGGCGACACGGATTGGAGCAGGTCGGATTCTGGCGCAAATTGCTGGAGCATCCCAGCTACGATGCGTGGTGGCAGCAGCAGGCGATGGATAAGATCCTGGCTGCGCAACCGTTGAAGGTGCCGGTGATGCTGGTCGACAGCTTGTGGGATCAGGAAGACATTTACGGGGCTATGGCGGTTTACAAAGCCATCAAGCCGAAGGATACGAATAACGACAAGGTGTTTCTGGTGATGGGACCGTGGCATCATGGCCAGGAGATTGGCGACGGCAGCACACTTGGAGCATTGAAGTTCAACAGCGACACCGGACTCTATTTCCGCGAGAACATTCTGCGGCCGTTTCTCGATCAGTATCTGAAAGATGGCGCGCCCAAGGCGGATGTGGCTCCGGTGATGGCATTTGAGACGGGGACGAATAAATGGCGGCGGTTGCCGTCGTGGCCTGCGGGATGCACTAGCGGGTGCGCGATCCGTCCAACGCGTTTGTACCTGCAAGCGGGACTCAAGGCGGGCTTCGACGCTCCCAAGAGTGGCGATGCAGCGTTCGAAGAATATGTTTCCGATCCAGCCAAACCCGTGCCCTATCGCGCGCGACCGAGTCAGCCGGTGGGATACGGCGGAAGGCTCACGTGGCCGCAGTGGTTGGTGGACGATCAGCGCGAGGCGTCCGGGCGTCCAGATGTGCTGGCGTTTACATCGGATGTGTTGAAGGAGCCTGTGAAGATCAGTGGGCAGCCTGTGGTCAATTTAACCGCATCTACCAGCGGGACGGATTCGGATTGGGTCGTGAAGGTGATCGATATCTATCCAGATGAAGTGGCGGAGCAGGAAGAGATGGGTGGATATCAGTTGATGATCTCAGCGGATATTTTCCGTGGGCGTTATCGGGAGAGTCTGGAGAGGGCCAAGGCGATCGCATCTGACAAGCCGTTGCTTTACCGCTTCGTGTTGCCCACGGCTAATCACGTGTTTCTGCCGGGGCATCGCATCATGGTGCAGGTCCAGTCGAGTTGGTTTCCACTGTACGATCGGAATCCGCAGACGTTTGTGCCAAATATTTTCTGGGCCAAGCCGGGGGATTACAAGAAGGCAATGCAGAGGGTATTCCATTCATCCGATCAGGCAAGCTTTGTGGAGTTGCCGGTGGTCGAGGCGCGGTGAGGAGAGGGTAAGGATCCTTCGACTGCGTTTTCGGCCGCATTCGCGGACGAAAACTTCGCTTGATTGCATAACGACGTTGGCCACCGGCGTCGTTAGAGACAGGATGACAATCGCATATATGAGAAATTTGCTGGTAGCTTGCGGGGTGTTCTTGCTGACTCTGGCTTCGTTCGCGCAAGAGAAGCGGCTGTGGGTGCTGCGCGCGCCGGGGGAGATGGCCGAGTATGATCCCGCGACATTTGCGGCGAAGCAGGTGGTAAAGGTCCCGGCCGAGGCGGTGCAGTCGCCGGAGAATATTTCAGTGAACCGGCTGGGGCAAATTCTGTTTGAAACGCCTGTATCGCTGCCGCTTTCCGAGGACGACGCCAAGTCCGCGCACAAAATTTGGTTTTGGAACGGGCACAGCGTTGCCACCATCGATCAGGGGTTGAAGCGCGACCTAACCGTTGCAGGATCGAATCACGCAATTAACGAGTCGTCGCCGGTGGCGTATCTTGCTGCCGACGGTGCTCATTTGTTTTGGTTCAGCAATGAAGCGCGGAGGCTGCAACGCGAGGGTGTTGACCTTTCCACTACGACGACCTGGGAAGCGTGGCAGACCGATCTGAGCGGCGGGGGGCGGCAGGATCTGGCGACGTCGAAGTTCCCCGACTGCCGGTGCGCGACCGGGACATGCGAGGACAGTTGTCCGTACGGTCTGATTTGGGCGCCAGAGAATGGCGTGGCGAACTTGTTCCTGATGACGCAATTTGTTGCGGGACAGACTGAGGCGGTATACAAGGCGACCACACGCTATCAGCAAGACGGCGGGAAGTGGACGGCCACGCCGCTGGGTGATCCTTTGCAGCGCATACTCGATGCTTCAACCGATGGGACGACGATCGTGGAAGCGATCCCGGATAAGGGCTGCTGTGGATGGTCGAACGTGAGCAACGATCAGACGCTGGTGCTGGTAAACGGCAAGGCGCGGACGGTGTTTGACGAGCTGGAGAGCTACAAGAATCCTGACTATGACGTAAGTTTTTATACGTCGAACGCGAAGTTGTCGCCGGAGTTGGGGTCAGTCGCTATGACGATTGCTTCGACCGCGCAGTCCAACAAAGCCATCCAGCTGACGGAATCGGGCGAGGCGAATCCCGAGGAATTGCTGAGAATTCGCAAGGCGATCGCGGATCTGCCGGCAGTGCAGCTGATGAACACGCAGGAACCTGCGGGGAAGGTGACGTTGCTGCCGCATGCGACTCTAGTGGGGTGGATCAACGAGAAGGAAATCCTGATCGTCGAAGATCACCTGCTGGTGGCCTACAACACCGCGACGGGCGCGCGTCGAAAGTCGAACGTGCGCGTGGAGGATGCGGGGAAGGTGTTTCTGCGATGAGCTCGGAGATCGGTTTGGAGACACTTGATCCCAAACGTGTAAAAGAATCTTTGAGGCGCCTAGGCGCTGCCCGATCGAAAACCTTTGGGACGAATGGGCATCGCTTTTTCCTCAATCCCCCGCTGGCAGAAGCTGATGTCCTCGGCTTCGAACAGCGACATCACATCCGTCTCCCTGTTGATTACCGTGGCTTCCTGACCGCGATCGGCAATGGTGGGGCCGGCCCGTTCTATGGTGTCTTTCCTCTAGGATTGATGGACGGTTTAGGTGTTGAGCTGAAGGGTTGGAGCGAAGGGGATGGTTTTATCGGCACGCTCTCGAAGCCGTTTCCCCTCACCGACTTTTGGAACGACTTGCGAGGAAAACCTTCCATCGAACTGGCTGATACGGATGATACGGAGTACTGGAGACAGTTCGACCAATTCGAAGAAGGCTACTTTGCTTCGGCGAATGTGGACGGAGCCGTTCCTATATGTCAATGGGATGCGCACTGCGGATCTGGCTTGTCCTAACCGGCGAACAAGCCGGGAAGTTGTGGCGTGACGGTCGGGCAGACTGGACGGGACTCTCGCCGTTGCAATCCGCGACGGGCTCTCCGGCGACTTTTTCAACTTGGTACAGCGAATGGTTGGAGGGCGCCCTCCAAGATGCCGGACTAAATTAAACGAATAAATGCATCCAGCCGATGACGTTAGCTCCCGAGCACAACGAGGCCCACGACCTTCGCGAAATATCCCACCTTGCTGGCGACCGGAATCACCGGCTGCACCGAAAGCAGCACAAAGAGAAGAGTCACGAGGAAGCCGGAGGCAGCCCCGAGGCGCAGCCATGCGCGCGGGCGCAATCCCTTTGCTTTCGGCGAGACCAACGGGATCGCAAACTTCACCAGGTAGGCGAGGCCATAGAATGTCCAGGCCCAGGTCTGCAGCAGTATGAACGATTCCTGGCTGCCGGCTCCGACGAGCACTGCCGCGCTGGACGCCAGCGCCACGCCTCCCATGAAAAGAATTGAATTCACCGGAGTTCGGTGCGTGGGATGCAAGCGCGTGAACCAGCGAGGCAGCAAGTGGTCCCACCCGGCGACCAGCGGCAAGCGCGTGTTCGCTGAGAAATAGAGCGTGTAAGAGCAGAGGTAGTTCAGCAAGAGGAGCAAAACTGCGATGAGCGACGATGGGGCCGGCTTCGCCGAAAGCCTGAGAATCCACTGCGCAAAGCCTGGGGGATGGGCCCGATCACGTCGATCGCGTCAGGCGAGACGAAGGCCAAAATCGCGCTGGTGCCGAGGATGTAGAGCAGCGCGATGATCGGACCAGTCAACATCACGGAGCGTGCGATGATGGCGTTCGGGATTGCGGCATTCGCCCGCAAAAATCGCGACGTTTTCGAAGCCCGAGAGAGCTCCGAAGGTCATCTTGCTGAAGACGCTGACGCCGAAAAGCGTCAATGGCGGCAACACCAGCGGGAGCGGATGATAAGCCGTCAGAGTCCCGTGCCAGACGTTGAGAAATGGCAGAGGATGAGCACCGCAATATGAGAACTGTGACAACGCTGCCCACATTATTGATCCACTTGCCGATGCCGAGACCAAGGCCGGCAATGCACATGATCGCAATCAACACGACAGAAGTGGCGACCAGCGCGACTTGGCTGGATGCGATCCAGGCGGCGCCGGGAACGACGTACGAAACGTAGGACGGTGTACCAGCGCGATTTGGCATACCTGGACGGTCAGGAAGAGCCAGATATTCCAGGCGACAGAAATCCGACTCGATCATTGAAGGCGATCCGCGCCCATTCGTAGAGTCCGCCTTCGAGCGGAATCAGGCGACTCATGTGCATACGACCAACGCCTGGGGCACAAAGAAAAAAGCATGGCCATAGCCAGAGACGACATGAGAGGTGCCAGCTTTGACTGCCGTACCGATGTAGTCGGCGACGATGATGATTAGGAGTCTGGGCGAGGACGAGGTCGAAGAGCCCGAGTTCTTTGCGCAGAGCAGCGCTGTGGGCATGGACGGCCTCCGGCGGGTTTCAGGGACGCGTTGTCGGAAGTGGCCACGTGACTGGTTGGGACTCGGAGGTCAAAATCCCCACCCTGTCCCGCCCAGAAACTGGCGGCGACAAGGGTGGGCCACCCTCGGCTATTTCTTAGCTGCTTGCACGGCCGGCTTCAGCAGCAGATCCTGATAGTCGAAGCTGAAGTCGGCGAGCGGCGAGACCGCGGCCATTTTGGCGCTGTCGATGGTGCCGTCGGGGTTCAGCGAGAAAGTGACGAAAGCATCTTCGATCGTGCGCACGCGCCAGTGTGCTTTGAACGTGTCGTGTTGCCAGGGTTGCAGGTCTCCGATCATGGTGGGCGTGTGATCGAAGGTAATCACCAGACCTCCATTTTCCATGCGGATGGTGATTGGTCCGTACCATGCGTCTTTATAAACGCCAGCATACTTTTCGAGGGGCAGGGAAGGCTTGGAATTGGCGTCGCGAGATCCTTCTGCCTTCTTCATCGTCTCGGCAGCGTCTTTTTCTTCGGTGTCTTTCAGAGTCTTGTAGCCTGCGATCCAATCGGTGGGCGGCAAGTGAAAATAATAATCGAGCACATGATAGAGGATGGAATCGAAAGCCCCATCTTCTTCGGCATTGGTGAGGACGACCACGCCGAGATTTTCTTCGGGCACGAGCATGACGCGCGAAACGAAGCCGCCAACTCCTCCGGTGTGTCCGACCAGCTTGCGGCCGTGATAGTCGCGCAGTCCCCAGCCCAGCGCGTAATCGGCGAAGTTGGCCTTCAGACCGGCGAGCGGCGCTGGAGGATCGCCGATGGGAAGAATGGTCTGGGCGGACCACATTTCTTTCGAACGTTGCTCGGTAAACAGATGGCCGTCGCGGTCGACGAATTTTCCGCGGTTCAGTTGCAGTTGCACCCACTTCGCCATGTCGGCAGCGCACGAATTGATCGAGCCTGCGGGGCCGGCGTTGTCCAGGTCTCCGAAGGGAATCACTTGCAGCTTGCCGTCGACGTTGGAATGCGGGAAGGCATAATCGTCGCCGGGTTTGAAGGCCTGGTTGCTGACGTTGGAATGATTCATGCCGAGCGGCGCGAAAATGCGCTGGCGAATGTAGTCGTCCCACGAAGTGCCGGTGACCGCGGGGATGATCTGCCCGGCGGTCATATAGAGCAGGTTGTCGTAGGCGTAATGACTGCGGAAACTGGATGCCGGTTTCATGAAGCGCAGCTTATAGATGACTTCTTCGCGCGTGTAAGTGGAGTGTGGCCAGAAGAGCAGATCGCCCTCCCCGAGTCCCATGCCGCTGCGGTGGGTGAGCAGGTCGCGGATGGTCATCTCATGCGAGACGTAGGGGTCATACATGACGAAGCCGGGGAGGCGCTGGTAGACGGGATCGTCCCATGAGAGCTTGCCTTCGTCGACCAGCGTCGCGAGCGCAGCGGTGGTGAACGCCTTGGTATTCGAGCCGATGCCGAACATGGTGAATTCGTCGACGGGCGTAGGGTCGCCGAGCTTGCGGATGCCATAGCCCTTGGCGACGACAATCTTGCCGTCTTTCACGATGGCGACGGCCATGCCGGGGACATCGAACGTCTTCATCGACGAGGTGACGTAGGCGTCGAGATCGGGGGGAGGAGCGGTTGGGGACTGGGCGAACACCGAATGTGCAACCGTCAGAACCAGGAAGAAATGTAGCGCAAACGGCTTAAAGCAGCTTCGTATCATGTGTTTCTCCGGACGATGATTACGCGCGAGAATTACGACGCGGAGATTAGAACACAGAATCAACATGTGGCGTCTGTTTTCGTCCTGAAGGTCTGCTGTACAAACCCTTCGGCTTCATATACAAACTCTGAAAGCGGTGTGTGGCGTGCAGTTTCGGGGGCCAATTCCTTGTATCTCAAGCCGAAAACTCTGGACGAGGCAATCTCTCTGCTGGCTTCTCCGGGCGGACAGATTCTGGCTGGGGGGACGGATTTTTATCCGGCGCTGGGCGAGCGGATGCCGCATGGACGCGTCGTCGACATTACGGCGCTGCGTGAGATTCGCGGCATCTCCACCGAGAGGGAATGGATCCGGATCGGCGGTCTGACCACTTGGAGCGATGTAGTTCGCGCTCGCTTGCCGCGCTGTTTTGATGCGCTCAAGGCGGCGGCGCGGGAAGTAGGGTCCGTACAGATTCAGAATCGCGGCACGGTGGCGGGGAACTTGTGCAACGCGTCTCCGGCGGCGGACGGCGTCCCGCCTCTGCTCGCGTTGGATGCGGAGATGGAGTTGGCTTCTGCAGCGGGAACGCGACGAATGCCGCTCGCTGAGTTTCTCACGGGGAACCGGAAGACATTGCGGCGTTCGGAAGAAATTCTAGCGGCGGTGTGGGTGCCGCGGCGCATGGAGAATGCCGCTTCGGCTTTTCTGAAACTGGGAGCGCGTCGGTATCTGGTCATTTCAATCTCAATGGTCGCGGCCGTCGTGCAGGAAGACGAGGCGGGCCGCGTGGTTGCGGCCCACGTCGCCGTGGGATCGTGTTCGGCGACCGCACGACGGTTGAAGGATTTGGAACAAGATCTAGTCGGCGTGCCAGCGAAAGGCGGAAATCGGAGCGGCAGTGAAGGCGGAGCATTTGAAGATTCTTTCCCCGATTGACGACGTACGCGCGACGGCTGACTACCGTCGTGACGCTTCGTTGACTCTGGTGCAGCGCGCTTTGGAAGCCTGCGTGGGGGGCCGCTGAGATGGCGACCACGGAGAAGCTGACTGTGGCAGGGAATGATTTGATTTCGTTCTCAGTGAATGGGCGAGACGTAAATGTTATGGTGGCGGGAACGCGCCGGCTGTCACGCGTTCTGCGCGACGATCTAGGTCTAACAGGGACGAAAGTCGGCTGCGATGCAGGCGACTGCGGGGCCTGCACGGTTCTGTTGGACGGGGATCCGGTTTGCGCATGCCTGGTGGCTGCCGGGCAGGTCGCAGGATGCGAGATCACTACCGTCGAGGGACTGGCAGAGCGTTCTCCATTGCACGGGAGCCTCCAACAATCATTTCTTTCCCATGGCGCGGCGCAGTGTGGAGCTTGCACTCCGGGGATGCTGGTGGCCGCGACGGCGCTGCTCGAGAAGAATTCAACGCCGAACGAGAGCGAAGTGATGGACGCAATCGGCGGCGTGCTGTGCCGCTGTACAGGTTATCGGAAAATTATCAGTGCGATCGTAGAAGCAGGCGCGAACGTGGCCGTCGAGGTGTCGCCTGATGCTGGGGCGGCGGTGGGTGCGCGCCTGGTACGGCTCGACGGCAAGAAGAAAGTCGAAGGCACTGAGATCTTCGGTGCAGACGAAACTCCTGCGGGGAATCTGGGAGTACGCGTGATTCGCTGCCCGCATCCTCGGGCGCGGTTTCAGTTCGGAGACCTGGATCAGTTCGTTGCGGCTCATCCGGGAGTCGTGCTCGTTCTAACTGCGAAGGATGTGCCGGGAGTTGATTGTTACGGTGTGATTCCCAGATATGCGGATCAGCCTGTGTTCGCAAGCCATGAGGCGCGATACCGAGGAGAAGCCGTTGCTGCCGTTGTGGGTGAGACCGATGCGCTCGAGAATCTCGATCCGACCGATTTCCCTGCGCGCTGGGAGGAATTGCCGGCCCTTAAGACGATCGACGATGCGCTAGCGGTTGACGCACCGCGAATTCATGCGCATCGCGAAGAGAATGTTCTGGTACGCGGACGCGTAGTCTGTGGGGACGTGGAAAAAGCTCTTGCTGCAGCGGACGTCGTTGTCGAGGGCGAGTATGAGACGGGATTCGTCGAGCATGCATACATCGAGCCGGAAGCGGGCTTCGCGCGACGCGTCGGGGATGGAATCGAGATTCAGGCGTGCACGCAGTCTCCTTATATGGACCGCCACGACATTGCGAAGATTCTGGGGATTGCGCGCGAGCAGGTGCGCATTATTCCAACGGCGGTTGGCGGAGGATTTGGGTCGAAGCTCGATCTTTCGGTGCAGCCATTTGTTGCGCTCGCGGCGTGGAAGCTGGGACGACCCGTGCGCATGGTGTATTCGCGGACAGAGTCGATTGTGTCGACTACGAAGCGACATCCGGCGCGGATGCGGCTGCGGGCGGGCGCGACGCGCGACGGCAAACTCACGGCGCTCGACTTCGCCGCAGATTTCAATACGGGTGCGTACTCTTCCTGGGGGCCCACAGTCGCGGGACGAGTGCCAGTGCACGCATCGGGACCGTATCGCGTTCCCAACTATCGCGCCCTGACGCGAGCGATACATACGAACACTGTCCCGGCTGGAGCGTTTCGAGGATTTGGCGTGCCGCAGGCGGCGATTGCGCAGGAACAGCTGTATGACGACCTTGCGGATCGAGTCCGAATGGATCGCCTGGAGTTTCGCATTCTGAATGCGCTGGACAACGATAGTCCGACGGTGACGGGCCAAGTGCTCGGCGAGGGCGTTGGAATTCGTGCATGCTTCGAGGCGTTGCGCCCGCGATGGCAGGCCGCCCGCCACGAAGCAGCCGAATTCAATAATGCAGAGGCTGGTCCGCTCCGGCGCGGCGTCGGTGTCGCGGGCATGTGGTATGGCTGCGGGAACACGTCGCTGCCGAATCCGTCGACGATGCGCATCGGGTTGAAGCGCGATGGGCGCATTGCATTGCATCAGGGAGCGGTCGACATAGGCCAAGGATCGAATACCATCATCGCGCAGATTTGCGCGGATGCGTTGATGGCGCCGGTGGGGCAGTTCGATCTGGTTTCTGGCGACACGTCGATTCTCGCCTGATTGCGGCAAGACCTCGGCATCGCGGCAGACGTTCGTCACCGGCAAAGCGGCGCAAATGGCGGGAAGCAAGTTGCGTGCTGAGATCTTGCAGTTGGCCGGCGCATGTGGCTGCGCGACGATCGAGTTTGGCGAGGGCAACGTGACCGTTGCCGAAGATGGAAGGCGGAAGGCGCTCGCGCTTTCGGAGTTGCCGCTCGATCCGCATGGCTACTTGATTACGGCCGAGGCCACGTTTGATCCGCCAACCAGCCCTCTCGACGAAAACGGGCAGGGAAGTCCCTACGCGGTATTCGGTTTCGGCGCGCACATGGCGGAGATCGAAGTGGATATCGAACTCGGCATTGTGCGTGTGCTGAAAGTTACTGCGGCACATGATGTTGGCCGAGCGATTAATCCGACGCTGATTGAAGGTCAGATCGAAGGCGGCGTGGCGCAAGGCTTGGGAATGGCGTTGATGGAGGAATTCTTTCCCGGCAAGGGCGAGAACCTGCACGACTATCTAATTCCCTCGGCAGGGGACGTTCCTCCCGTCGAATCGATTTTGATCGAGGAACCGTCGTCCGTGGGACCATTCGGCGCCAAGGGGATCGGCGAGCAGGCCGTGATTCCCACTGCGCCTGCAATTCTCAACGCGATTCATGATGCCATCGGAGTGCGGATTCATAAGATTCCTGCTACTCCTGACCGGGTACGCACTGCCATTCTCGCTAAGGCCAACGGAGGCACGCGTGGCTGACGATGCGATCCGGTGCGACGCCTGCCCTGTGCTGTGCTACATCAAGCCGGGACGGACAGGATCATGCGACCGGTATGGTAATCACGAGGGTAAGTTGGTGCGCCTCGACCCGCACGTGGTACTGGATCGAGCGCTGGAGCGGGGGGAGTCGGTGGTGCCATTCCTCGAGCGCGGACGCGACTGGGACGGCACACTGATCTATCAAAGCGAGGTCAGCCACGGCGAAACCTTTGTGACTGCGATTGGAGCAGGCACGACGTATCCCGATTACAAGCCGGCGCCGTTCATCATCTCGTCGCAGGTGGAAGGCGTCGACATGGTCACGGTGGTGACTGAGGGAATTTTCAGTTACTGCGGCGTGAAAGTGAAGATCGACACCGACCGGCACTTAGGCATAGAGTGCGGCACGGTGCGAGCACAGGGTCAGCCTGTAGGTCACGTGACGACAAGTGAATATGGTTCGCAAATGCTGTCGTTGGGCGGAGTGCGGCACTTGACAGGAGGCAGTCGGCAGGAGGGCACGGCCACTTGCGACGCTCTGCTGAACCTATGCAACGGCAAAGCGGTGGAATTGAAGATCGATGATGGCGCGAAAGTCGTGGTGCAGGCAGGCAAGCCGCCGATCGTCGACGGTGCGCAGGAAGAACGCATGCGCGTCGGCTGTGGGTCCGCCACGATTGGGATGTTCGCCAAGCAATGGTTCGGCAAAGTCGACGATGTGGTGGTGGTTGATGATCACATCACCGGCGTGTTGTCCGAGCATCGGGCGGGGAAGTTGCTCGGCGTGCCGGAGACTGGCATCAAGCTGAAGGGACGACGGTCGACCCCGGGCAGATATTTCCAGGTCGCGGAGCCGGGCACGTCGTGGGGCGGCACCGATATTGAAGATCCGCTGACGATCCTGGGAAAGTTCAATGCGAAGAGGGCATGGCCCGGTTTGCGATTGCTGATGGTAAGCACGACAGGCGAGCACTATTCTTATTTCGAACTGGACGAGGATCTGAAGCCGCGCGAAAGAGAATTGCCCGCCGACTTGCGCGAATCGGTGGCGCGCATCAAGGAGAACTGCGAGCCCGCGATGTGTACGGTGCTCTTCATGGGTGGCGCCGGAGGTTCGCTGCGGGCCGGGGTGACGGAGAATCCGGTGAAGCTGACCCACTCGGTACGCGACGCGCTGACTCGCGTGACCTGTGGCGGAGCACCAGTTTACGTCTGGCCGGGGGGCGGGATCACTTTCATGGCCGACGTGAGCCGCATGCCGCAGAATGCTTTCGGATATGTGCCGACACCGGCGCTGGTGGCTCCGATTGAATTCACCTTGAAACTGAGCGACTATGCTGCATTGGGCGGGTATATGGAGCATGTGCGTCCGTTGGGTTCGGTTGCGGCAGAGAATGAGAACCGCCGGAGAGTGGTTGCGCACTCGGAGAATCCGTGGCCGTTGGAATCCCGTGTCAAGGCGAAG
The DNA here is from genome assembly GCA_963795875.1 of uncultured Acidobacteriaceae bacterium. Taxonomy (GTDB): domain Bacteria; phylum Acidobacteriota; class Terriglobia; order Terriglobales; family Acidobacteriaceae; genus Sulfotelmatobacter. The sequence continues at coordinate 243,232 of CAWCJM010000008.1, read as the reverse complement.
AAACGATGAATCCGCGCTCGCAAATTCGAATGCTGCCCGACGGACGCCGGCTGCATCTGCACGACGGGCCGATCGACATCGTCCTCGAGGGTTTCGGACCGGCATGCGAGGTCGAGGCTGCGTACCGGGCTGCCAGTGCGCGATTCGTGACGGTGCTCGACGAGTTGTGCGCTGAGCTTTTGTTCTTGCGGCAGCCTTGTTCACAGGAAGCGGTGTGGCCGCAAGGGGCAGTTGCGCGGAGGATGGTCGCGGCGGTGATGCCTTATGCTGTCGAATATTTCATCACTCCGATGGCCGCGGTGGCGGGCGCCGTGGCGGAGGAGATTCTGGCAGCGATGGTGGCGGCTGCAGAACTTTCGTCCGCATACGTCAACGATGGCGGCGACATCGCGGTGCATCTGAAGCTCAGACGAGAAATTTGTGGTCGGCATGGTGGAGAGGCCCGATCGTCCCTCGTTGCTCGGCACGACTACGGTGCATGCAGCTGATCCCGTGCGTGGAGTTGCTACCAGCGGATGGCGGGGGCGCAGTTTTTCTTTGGGCATCGCGGACGCGGTTACGGTCCTTGCAGATCGTGCTGCGGCGGCCGACGCCGCAGCGACCATCATTGCCAACGAGGTCGACCTGCCGGGCATCCTGCGATCGTTCGCGTTCCAGCCTGCGAACTGGCTCCCGACAGTGATCTCGGGGATCGGCTGGTGACGCAGGCGGTGGGCGAGTTGACGTTGAATGAAGTGAATCGCGCTCTGACCGCGGGTGCGCGGGCAGCAGAGCGATTGCTGAGAATGGGGCTGATCCGGTCGGCGGCGTTGAGCCTGCAAGGCGTGACCCGCATAGTCGGAGATGCCGGAGAGTCGAGGTTGATTGCAATTCCCGTTCGCGAAAGAGGCCTGGTGCATGCCTGAGGTGGTCGTCCGAAAGAAGAGTTATCTGCGTGGAAGAAATCTTTCACGAAGGTGGGCCAGTCGCGGAGCAGCCACTACGCCGCGCGGCGGCGCTTGCGGTGATTCGAAATCCGTTTGCGGGCTCGTATGTCGCGAACATCGAGTGGTTCATGGATGATTTGAAGCCTCTTGGGATTGGAGATGGCACGCAAGTTGGTTGAGGCCCTTGGGGGGATCCGAATATCGTCGAAGGCTACGGCAAGGGCGCGATTGTTGGATCCGCTCGGAGAGATCGAGCACGGAGCGCTTTGGCACGTGCCGGGCGGGTACGCGATGCGCGAAATTCTCGGCGGGGCCAAAGCGATTGTGGCCTCGACGAAAAAAGTTGGCGGGCCGGGAACGCGTCTCGATGTTCCGATTACGCACATCAACGCGTCGTATGTAAGAAGTCATTTCGATGCCATGGAAGTTGGGATGAATGACGCACCGCGAGCGGATGAGATTCTGCTTGCACTGGTCATGACGACCGGTGCTCGCGTGCATGCCCGCGTCGGCGGTCTCAAAGCCTCGGAAATCAAAGGGGAAGATGGGCTGCGGTGAGTACGAAACCCTGAGGACGACAGCATGAAAGCGAAGATCCGCAAAATTGCGACGTTTGTGGAAGAGACGCAGCGCGAAATGGAGCGTGAAATTTCTCCGCCGACCCGGCGCGCGGCCGCCGTGGCTGTGATCGAGAATCCTTGCGCCGGAAAATACGTCGAGGATCTTTCGGAGTTGATGGCGATTGGCGAGGAACTCGGCGAACTGCTCACGGCGCGGGCAGTAGCGGCGCTGGGAATCTCCGGGCCGTCGGCAGAGAGCTACGGCAAGGCTGCGGCAGTCGGCGAGAACGGGGAACTCGAGCATGCTGCGGCTATTCTGCATCCGAAGCTGGGAACTCCGGTGCGGCGAGTGTTGGGCAAGGGCGCGGCGCTGATTCCGTCGTCGAAGAAGCGCGGCGGCCTGGGCGTTGTGCTCGATATTCCGCTCGGACATAAAGATGCAGCATTCGTGCGCAGCCACTTTGACGGTATGGAAGTGCGAGCTGAACGATGCGCCGCGGGCGAACGAAATCATGGTGGCGATTGCGGTCACTGACAGCGGACGTCCGCTGGCTCGTGTAGGCGGACTGACAAAAGATCAGATCAAAGGCGAAGACGGGCTGCGCTAAGGATCCTCGATCAGTGTGCTGGCGGGCGCGCGCATCAGGAACGAGATGTCGCCCACCTTGTAGAGAACCTTGCCGGGAGAATCCGGCGTCGCAGTTACTTTTCCCGCTCGCACCGCGTCGAAAGCGGTCACGAGTTGCGCCAGCACCGCAGGAGACGCGACCGGAATGTTGTGTGCGCCCAGAACCAACTTGATCTGTGGGGCGAGAGCAGCCAGTCGGCGAATCGACGCGGCATAGGCATCGAGATCCGTTTCCGGACGGAACAGCCAGATCGGCGCCGGATAGTATGTGTCTCCAGTGAAGAGCAAACCATTGGCGCGATCGATCAGAGAAATCGCGTCGGGCGTATGGCCAGGGGTGGCGATGACTTCGATTGATCGGCCGCCCAGGTCGAATCGCTCTCCATCATGTATGTAAGCCGTGATCTTCCAAGGACGCGTGACGTAAGCCTTCGGATCGAATCCTTTCGGCAGTGAGCCACAGATCTGATCGGAAGTGATCTCCGCTTGTGCGTCCTCGCGTGAGCCTTTCGCGTCGTTGCGCGTGAAGTCCGTGTCCATTCCGTAGACGGTGTCGAATTGCCAGTTGCCGCCGACGTGGTCGTCGTGGGTGTGCGAGTTCAGCACGATGATCGGCAACTTGGTCAGTTCCGTAGTGACCTTCTTGATGTCGCTGATGCCCATGCCAGTGTCGAATAGCAGGGCGCGCTTCTGGCCGACGATCAAATAGCCAATCGTTTCTTCAGCCTGATGCGGTTCATAGATGGCGAACACGCCGGACGCGGGTCTGTAGACTTCGAACCAGGGGTCGCTCACTGGGACGCGCTCGAGTGATTTGTATTCCGGGCGCGGAAGAGCGCGGCACCAGTCGGGGGTTGTGACTTGCGCGAGCGACGATGCTGACAGCGTTGCGAACCACATCACGAGAGTGATTGCGCGTCTATGCACGGACGACCTCCGGTACCCGCGTGGCCGGTGGTGTATTGCGGCTGCGCTGGATGCTGACGGCGCCGTCTGTGATCACCATGCCGACGCCGGCGAGGTCTCCTTTTTGAATGCTGTCGAGCAGATTCTTTCCGGCGGATTGCTGCGCGGTGTCGAGGAAGACGAAACTCGCCTCGCGTCCAGCGGCGATCAGGCCGCAGTTCAGGCCGCGCATCTTAGCGGTATTTCCAGTAGCCAGACAGATCGCAACTTCTGCAGGAATCTCGCCGAGCGACGACAGCATCGAGATCATGCGCAGGATGCCGAGTGGCTGAACGCCCGAGCCCGCAGGTGAGTCGGTGCCAAGAATCACCCGATGGAGTTGCTTCAAATCCTTCGCGGTTCGCAGCGCTAACAGCCCTGCGCGCTCGTTGCCGTTGTGGACGATCTCCAGGGCGCGCGAGGAGCGTTCGCACAATGCGACGATCTGGTCGTCGGGAAGAGCCGTGTGGCCGCCGTTGACATGACCGATCACGTCGGCATCGGTTTCGAGAACCATGTCCTTGTCGATGAGGCTGGAGCCGGGAATGGACGGGCCACCGGTATGAATCGTGCTTTGGATGCCATACTTGCGGGCCCACGTGACCATGCGTCGTCCGGTGACTCCGTCCTTCACGCTGCCCAAACCGACTTCGCCGAGGAACTTGACGCCTGCTGCGGCGAGTTCTTTGAAATCATCTTCGACCATGCCCTGTTCGAGAACGGGAGCACCCGCGTAAACCTTGACTCCTCCTGGACGAAATGCATGGAAGGCGCGCTGCGCGAAAATCGCCATCGCCTTCAGGCCAACAATATCTTTGGGGCGTCCCGGCGTGTGAACTTCTCCTGCGGAAACCATGGTGGTGACGCCGCCGTGCAGACAACTGTCGATCCAGCCCAGTTGATTTTGGCGGGGCGTCCAATCGCCGCAGACTGGATGCACGTGGCTGTCGATCAATCCGGGAACGAGTGCCGTGCCCTTGGCGTCGATCGTAATGGTGGCGCCGGAGATGTCGGCGTCTTTCTCTTTGCCGACAGCCTGGATCATGCTATCAACGGCGACAACCGTGTCAGCGTCGAGAATGGGGTGGTCGAGGTCTCCGCTGAGAAGAAGACCGATGTTGCGGATCACTAATTTGTTAGGCGCGGATTTTGCGGGGTTGTCGAGGCTCATGAGATCGTTTCTCGGAATAGGCGACCCGCAAATCATACGCGACCCGTCTTCGAGCGGAAAGCCGCGCAAGTGGACGTTGTCAGCGCCGGAACAATGATGGTACGCTCGGCCTTCGCAGGGAAGGAGAACCATGGTTTCGCAAGATTTCATCTTCTGGGAAGTGGATGTGCAATCGGACTTCATGTTGCCGGGCGGGCACCTTTATGTGCCGGGCGCAGAGAAACTGCTGCCCAACATCCGAAGGCTCACCGATGCGGCGCGGCAGGACAAGGTTTTCCTCGTCTCCCACGGCTGCTTTCATACGCCGAATGATCCCGAGTTCAAGATCTTTCCGCCGCATTGTGTGAAGGGGACTGCGGGGGCGGAACTTCGTGCCGGAAGCGCTCACCGAAAGAGTTGCGCGCGTACCGAATGATGCCGATGCGAAACTGCCCGCAGACTTGTCGCGCTACCAGCAGATTCTGCTGGAAAAACAGACGCTGAACATTTTTGAGAGCCGGCACGCGGACGCCCTCGTCAAGCAACTCGGCAGTCGATGCCGAGTTCGTTGTCTTTGGTGTGGTCACGGAATATTGTGTGAGTTTCGCCGTGAAGGGCCTGCTCGAGAGGGGACGGCGCGTGGCCGTTGTGCAAGACGCGATCGAAACTCTGAAGCAGGAAGACGGCGAGAAAACGATGGCAGAGTTACAAAATCTAGGGGCGAGAGTTACGACTACCGGACCAGGCTCTTGCAGCGCTGGGCCACTGAGCCTGGCGGGCGTCGATCGATGAACCAATCCTAGTTATGACCGTGATCGCGGTCGTGATCCCGGTCATGATCGCCGTGGTTATGGCGCCAGGTCCAATATTCTTTCTGCTCTTGCGGAGAAAGCTTGCGGAAATCGCGGTCGCGGTCGTGATGCGTCTCCTCGGCCCAGCGATGGTAGTACACCACTTCGTCGTTGTTCCACGTGTGGTAGTCGGTGTAATAAGGATCGTAAACGCGGTAGGCATGGTGCTCCGCGCATCCGATTCCTGCCAGTGACGAAGCCAGCGCAGCCGCCAGCAGCAGCGTACGAAGGGAGTGCGATCCACGAATCATGAGTCTCTCCTTTGAAGAAATAAAACACCACTCAGTCCGATTAGTTGCCGAAACAGACGTGGCGCGGTTTGAGAAAAGCACTCGGCCTGACGATTACTTCCGAACTGTATTTCTTTTCCTTTCGAATGCTTTTCAACGGAGTCGGAGTTGTAATAGACTTGGATTGAGGAGATTCCACGTTGAGCGACCCGCTGCGCACCCTGCTGGATTTGCCGGATCTGGAAAAAATTGAGCGTGGGCTTGAGCACACGCCGCGCGAAATCTGGCACCAGCCGGACACATGGCGCACTACCTACCTGCGGTGCCACGACCACTTGGCCGAACTGACCGATGTGCTGAGGCGCGCCGGAATCGGCCGGGGGAGCACGTCTTCGCCAACCGTTTATCTCGTGGGTGCTGGCACGTCGGACTACACCGGTCGGGCTCTGGCTCCGTTGCTTCGCTGGCGTTGGAGCTGTGACGTCTGGCCCATCCCGAGTACGACGCTGCTGACAGAATTTGAGGAATATCACCGCCCGGGAAGAGAGTATCTGTGGATTTCGTTTTCCCGCTCCGGCGAGAGTCCGGAGGGCGTGGCCTTGTTGGAGCAGGCGCTTGACCGGCACCGCGAGATCCGGCATCTGGTGATCACCTGCAATCAGCAGGGGCCGATGGCGCAACTGTGCCAGCGGCATCCAGACCGCGCGGCAGCGCTGGTTCTTGACGATGCCGTCAACGACCGCGGCCTTGCCATGACAAGTTCGTTTACGAACATGCTTCTGGCCGGGCAGTGCGTGGCACATCTGGAGGACCTCTCGCAATTCGGTGAGGTGGTGGGGCAGATCAGCGAGACTGGCCGGGCGTTCCTTCCTGCGGCATCCGAAGTTGCCGAGACCGTGACCTTGCTGGGATGCACGCGCACCTGTTTTGTGGGTGCCGGAGTTCTGCGAGCGGTCGCCGACGAATCCGCCCTTAAAGTGGTGGAACTCAGCGCAGGCAAAGTCACGACTCTGGCCGAGACACCCCTTGGACTGCGGCACGGCCCACTATCGAGCGTAGACAGCCAGACTCTGTTTGTCGCTTTCCTGTCGAGCGACCCCCGGCGGCGCGGATACGAACTCGACCTTCTGCGGGAAATTGATCGCAAGCGGCTTGGACGGGTACGGGCCGTAGTCACCGCGCATGGCGACAGTGACGTGTCGTCGCTGGTGGATTATTCTTTGTCGTTGAATCGCGCCGCTGATTTCCCCGACTACTATCGTCCCGTGCTCGACGTGATGTTGAGCCAGTTGATTGGCCTGTTTGCTTCCATGCAGAATGGCCTCAAGCCCGACCAACCGAGTCCTGGCGGAACGATTACGCGAGTAGTGGCGCCCATCAAGCTGTATTCGTGAGCTTGCGCGAGGCCCTCTTTATAAGAAGGCAATCATGTTGGCCTCGCCGGAGGTTTATTCCGGTGGATGATTCACGTCGTTCGCCCGCGGCACGAGTTGCCGATACATGTAGTCCGGCACGTCTCCGGTCCAATGGCCGGTGGTCTTGGCAGTATCCGATAATTCCGAAGAACAGTAACGTGATTCCGACTGCGATTGCCCACGAAGGAAGGCGGCCATCGTTCGGCGACCGCGTCCAGCGGGGCAAGGCCAGATGCAGCGCGCCCTCTGAGGGACAGACCGCAACGCACTCCAGACATCCGCTGCACTCCGCCGACCTGATCGTGATTAGCTTGTCCACGGGAAGGGCGGAGGGGCAGACCTTGGCGCACTTTGCGCAGTCAATGCACGCGGGGACGGAGCGCCGGATGCGCAACGGACTCAACACGGAAGTCAGCCCGAGCAAAGCTCCGTACGGACACAAATAGCGGCACCAGAAGTTCTGCACCAGAACCGAAGCCACGACCAGGAAACCGAGCACAATCGCCGCCGTCTCGCCGAGATCACGAAAGAAGTTCAGCATGCGCACATCGGCGATCGCGCCATATGGACTGCGCATGAATTGTTCAATCGCGTCCCCCGACATGTGGGCCACCGCCCACACGAAGAATCCCAGCAACAGATACTTCAGACTGCGCAGAGGAAGGTCGAGCCACCGCGGCAGCTGAAAGTTACGGCCGAAAATCTGACGCCCGGCGCGCCAGAGATATTCTGAAAGACTCCCGACGGGACACAGCCAACTGCAAAACGCCTTGCGCAATAGAAATGCAATCGCCAGAAAGGTGACAAGAAGGAATAATGCCGCAGGATGGCTAGCCGGGATGCGGCCGGTGGAGAGCCAGTATTTCAAATTCATCAGGCCGGCGATCGGGAAGCCAACCCTCAACTCCAGCGGGGCGCAGCATGTTTCGGTCGTGCGTGCCGGTTTCAATGTGACGCACCCAAACGTAGAATGTGCCGCCGAGCCATACGTTCAACAGCAGGAAGGCTAGTTGAAAGCTCCGGCGCTGGGCCTGCGAGCGGTCAGGCAAGGTGCGCCGGATCAATTTTCTTCTCAGCGCGGCGAGCCTGATCCCGGAGTCCTCAATGGCAAGTTGGGTCGGCCGTCCAGGCGGGCCTTCGTTGCCTGCTCCGTTTGCTTGCCAGCGACTCGCCATTCTTCCTCCGCAACTGTTCTAGGCCATTGCTGGTTCTTTGGTTGCGGGTTCATAAGTGCAGAATGGATCCGTGCCCAGCGCGTCCCCAGTATGAGCATAGGCTCGCGCCCGCGACCCTCCGCAGATGTGGCTGTATTCGCAGTTTCCGCACTTCCCGTGAAACTGGTCGGGAGAGTGCAATGCGCGGAAGATGTCGGAGTTGCGGTAGATGTCGACCAGCGATCCGGTGCGGACATTGCCACAACGGAGCGGCAGGAATCCGGAAGGATAAACGTCTCCGAGGTTCGAGACAAAAACTATGCCGTGGCCGTCGCGAATCTGGAAGCCACCATAAACAGAAGTTGCCTTCATCTCCAGCGTTGCCATCCCGGACGAACGCATCTTTTCAATCGCAATACGCCGATACGAAGGGGCTTCCGTGGTTTTGATCATGAACGGTGAGTGCGGGGAGAGATCGAAGACCCATTTCATAATTGCTTCGCCCTCTTCTGCCGAGACTTCATTCAGGGCCTTGCCGCGTCCCACCGAGATCAGGAAGAACAGGCTCCAGCGCATTACCGGAAAACTGGTGCGCAGCAATTCGTAAATGGCGGGCAGATCCTCGGCGGTTTCTTCCGCGACCAGCGTGTTGACCTGGATGGGAATGCCCAGGCGTCCGCAATGGCGGGCCGCCTCCATGGTGCGCTCAAAGGTTCCCGCGACGGCGCGAATGTTGTCGTGCCTTTCGATCGAGGAGCCGTCCAGGCTCAGACCCATGCTCTGAATTCCGTGAGCTTTCAACTTGGCGATGGCGTCGTTCGTCAACTCCGGGGTGGCGCTCGGAGTGATGGAGACTTCCAGCCCCAAGCCATTGGCGTGGTCAATCAGCGGGTAGATATCTTTGCGGCTGAGCGGATCGCCTCCGGTCAGGATCAGGTGTGGCAAGGGATCTCCAAATCCGACCAGTTGGTTCAGGAACCGCTTGCTCTCGTCCGTGTTGAGTTCCAACGGATGTGCCTTGGGCATCGCTTCCGCCCGGCAGTGTTTGCAAGCTAGTCCGCATGCCTGGGTCATTTCCCAGTAGACCAGCATTGGATTGCTAGAAAAGTCCTGAGCCTTGCGGCCCATATGTGGCGTGTTACCAGTGATCCCCATCACGTTCCCCCTTCGGCGTAAGACTCTGAAAACGCTCCCACAAGCATGTTCAGAGTACTTTTGGAATGGAGAAAAGGCTGTGATTAGAATCACAGGGTGAGGTGACTGATCTCGCAAAAAGCCAGAGGCAGGGATGGCGAGGTTCGTAGAGGCGGGGATCAGGGATCAGTGTGCATGCGGGCTGTGGTTGGAGCTCAGCGGACCAATCCTCAACTTGGGAAACTTCGAGTCTTAATCCATGGGCCGCACATCTCGAGCTGAAATATTGACCTGCAACGAGTTACATTCTCCAAATCCAGGGAGTGTGCGAGTGCCGCGGATGGAAATTTCTTGGTCAAGGTTAAATGAACATGGCTGTGTGCGAAACGAGAGATCGTAAAGAGTGCGAATGAGAGTAATCCAGATTTTTAGCCAATCGTCAGCACTTTGGACTCGCGGGTATCTGCGCCGCCCATACTCAGTCCTTCCCACGGATGTCCTCCAATAACGGCATCAAGAAGCGCACGAGTACCAACGCACACTCCACGATCCCAATAACTCTGGCGGTTTCGTTGACGTGACGAATCACCGGCACGAACGTGGCCATGGCAAAAATGCAAACTGCGATCACGCCGATGTTTTTTGACCCCGATTGACAGCCACTGCTTAGTCCGACTACTCCCGTTCGCCCGGGCAGGGATGTTAACACCTTTCGTTGCAATAATCGGTTGCTGCCTTTCAATCAAACATGCGAAAGCACTTGAGTGTAATCGAGAGATGTTGCATCAACTATGGCCGACCCGTACCGTGACCTCGTTCGACACAACTGGAAGTTGTTTATCCGGCCGCATCAGGCAAAAGCTCGCGTCGGGTGACGCGATACAAGCGCTCGGCCAAAACGTAAAGCGGAGTCGGTATTCGCCCGGCGCTCGAAGCGGTGACGTATCGTAGCCGGGCAGGAGATTTGCGAGTGTGAATTCCCCTTCTGCCGTGTCGCCGGGAAGAATCTTGGTCTCGAAGTAAAAGTTGCCGAGGCAAGCCCAGCCAATCTGGCGAATGGGCCTCCACTCGCCACCGGTTGTTCGGTACTCCGGAGTTATTCCCGAATCGCTGCAAGTCGTAGTCCCATTACGCACCGGGCGGTCGCCCAGATTCCGGATCGTGTAGCGGAAGACGGCGCAATCGATGCTGGCGCTCGTCGCCACAGAACAGCCAGCGGTGGACCGGCTAACTTTGGCTGGAAGACCGGGACGGATTGCAACTTCGAATGAGAATTTCATGGTGCCGAGATCGGGTAATCGTGGCGAATCGACCGTGACTTCGTTCGATAGTGCGCCTGCGACCACTAGAGGGTTCAGGCGAATAGCGTCAGTAGTGGCAAGACAGTCGGCACCATCGGAGGGGCACGCCCGAAAATCCCAACCTGCTTGCAAAGTATATGAGCCAGGAGCAAAAGATTCCGCTGTACGTCCCGGACCAATGAGTCGCATATCGTATTCGATATGCTCCCCGGGCATCAAACGATACCTGTCTACCGAGTTCACCGGCTCCCACCGAGGTTGTATCAGACGACTCACAGGCCACCAGCCACCGCTCGCACGCGGCTCCTTCTTATTGATCGAGATCAGATTTTCGCCCTGGTTATTGAGATAGATTGTCCGCGGGCTCGCATTTTCCAGAGTTAGCGCGAAGGCCCGGCAGGTGAGCGTCAACCCTGCCTCTCCGCCACAACTGGGGCCTAGAGGCAGGGTGCTCTGCGGGTCTTCTCGCAGCGTGAGGTGAAAGCCCGGCAACTGCAGTGGGAAAGGGCTCTGACCGAAAGCCGCTGACAGCGAGAATTGGACGAGAGGCAGCGCAAGCGCGGCAAACCATTTCATAGCGACTTAGAATATTCAATCACCGGGCGGCGTTGCCTGCGCCGTTGTCTTCGTAGAGGTTGTAACCGGGACATAGGACTCAAAGCCAGTGCAAAGATCAACGATCTTTCGAGAAAACGCTCGTCCGTCCGGGCATACTGTCAAAACGAACAGTGGCGCGTTGAAACTCGTCAAGGCAAGTTAGCCTCGAGGAAAGAATATGTCGAATAGCCACGTGCTTGTCGCTGTCGTCTTACTAGCGGGAGGTTGGACACCGCAATCGCAGGATAGCTCGGTAAAGATTGGCGCGTCGGCTGTTTGGCAGGTGCCGCCACAGTTCCTCTCCGCCGCTCACTCCGCCTGCGATAAATCAGCTGGTGCCCATGAAGCTGAATGTCTGATCGACCAGATGGCGAAAGCCGGAGCTCCCGCCATGGCTGTAAGTTTTACTCGCAAACTCTACAAGCAGAGCCACGGCGAGTTCGGCATTCTGACCGGTTTCCACGATGAGGGGCCCGTCGCATTCGCATGGGTCAGCTATCCACTGCGCGCCAACACGAACTATGGTCTCCTACTGGTGAATGGACAGCCGCCTATCGTCAACGTCGAAGATTTGAAGCTGCTCGACAGGAAAACGATGGAACAGAGTCCTCAGTTCCAAGATCTCAAGAGCCAATTCCCGAAAGTCGATTTGTGGCCGGGGGATCGCGATGGAAAGATCTGGCCCAACTCACAAACCGGGCCAAACGGCGGAGTACAGTTTACCGTCGGCTATCCTCTGCTCAACGGCTGCCACGCCTGTGCAAGTGGGGGATTTGCAATTTTCAACTGGAATTTCGATGCGCAAGGAAAATTCCTCGGTACAGCCTTCATGGGACTAACTCCACCGCCGTCCCCGTGAGCGTCAATGAGATCGGCGGCCATTTCACGTATTGAGAATGAGCAATCGACGGGAGCAAAGAAATGCCCGGGTCTATGGGTGAGCACATAGACCCGGGCGGGCTGTTCCGTGTCAGGGCGAACCGGAGAGGGGACACATGGCGAGCCGGCTGGGCCAGAGCTTGCCAGTGAGCGGATCACTCACCCTCGCGTTGTATGTCGCGGTGCCAGTTGGGCAGCGCGGGTTCGCATTATCGGAACAGCGATGCTGCGAGTACGCTTCGGTAAACTACTTCTTTTGCGCTTCGCGGATGTAGGACACGACCATCTTCACCTGATCCGGAGTCACGCCTTTGGTTGCAAATGCGTGGGAAGCTTTCTTGTCTTTGCCGCCGTTGGAGATCATATCTGTCAGATCGGCGTCGGAGGCTTTCTTGGCATCGTCGGAAACCAGGCTCGGAATCTTAGCAGCCGGTTTTCCAGCGAGGTCGGCGCCGTGGCACATGGCGCACTTTGCTTTGTAGAGGGATGCGCCGTCGTCGGCGGCCCATGAGAGATTCGGCAGAGCGAGGAACAACGCGAGCGCGATCATCACGATCAAGATTACGAGCTTCGACATCTTCATGATTGCTTTTCCTTTCAGAACCTTAAGTTGTCTCGCCGCTCATTCCGCGCTGAAGCAGGAGAATCTCGCGGGCGAATTTCGAGACGAGATGAAAACTTACTAATCGTCATGCAGTTTCTATGGAAAGCGGGGCACCGGGTCAGTGATCGTAGTCACGTACCGTCGTGATCGTGGTGTGATCCTAAGTCGATATGGCACATGCACATCGCGCCAAAAGACTCGCGCCCCGCGCCATATGCCGCACTGGCGGGAAGGTGATGCACATTTCATCTACGAGCTTTCGTGCAACCCATTGAAAATACAAATCTTGGCGTAGAAATGGCGCGCCTGCGGTTTGGCACGCGGCTTGCGCTTGCCTATTTGCAACCTGCACCCGAGGGATCGACTTGGAACCTACACTCATGGTGATCGGACTAAACCACCGGACAGCTCCGCTGGCCATGAGAGAACGTTTCTGGATCAGCGAAAACCGCCGCTATGAAGTCCTGAGGCAGTTGAAGAGTGCGGAAGGAATTGAAGAGATCGTCGTTCTGTCCACTTGCTGCCGCACGGAGTTTCTGGTCTGGGCCGGCGAGCCTACACTGGCCGCAAATTCCATCCTCCAGTTTCTGAGTTCCGAGCACGGCCTGAGACTCAGTGAGTGGGAACACTTCTACCGCTTGCTCGATGAAGCCGCGCTGACCCAAGTTTTCCGCGTGACCTCGGGGCTGGACTCCCTGGTGTTGGGCGAGCCGCAGATTGTGTCGCAGGTGAAAGCTGCATGGGAGCAGGCAAGAACCGTGGGCGCGGCCGGACATTTTCTGGACGGAGTCTTAGAGAAGGCGCTGGGCGTTTCCCACCAGGTTCGTCACGAGACGGCGATCGAAAAGCTCGCCGTGTCCATCCCCACGGCGGCACTCGATCTGGCCCGACACATTTTTGGGTCGCTGCAAGGGCGCAGAGTTTTGCTGCTGGGTACCAGCAAGATGAGCGAACTCTCAGCTCGCCAGATGGCTGAAAATGGGGCTGGATCCGTGGTGGTGATCGACCAGTCTGCCGCGTGTGCGAAAGAATTGGCGGAGAAGTTGGGCGGCACGCCTGCCAGCCTGGCCGACCGATGGAAATGCATGCTGCGCGCCGATATCGTCATCAGCGCGACCGGATGCCCGCATGTGGTGCTGACCCGCGAGGAAGCCGAACGAATCGCGATCGAGCGCAACCGCGTAGCGCTGGTCATTCTGGACATTGGCATGCCGCGCGACGTGGAGCCGGATGTGCGCCGAGTCGACGGGATCCTGCTCTATGACCTTGAGGGTCTGGAGCGAGCGGTTAGGAGTGACGCCGAGGAGCAAGTCTCGGCGGCCGCCGAGGGGGAGAAAATGATAGCTGCGGAGGCGCAAGCCTTCCGCGGCAAACTGCAGGCGGAAAGCGTAGTGCCGACCATCGTCGCGCTGCGCCGCCGCCTCGACCAGATTTGCCGGCAAGAGCTGGAGTCCTTTATCGAAGAGCGCGGGCCGTTTACCCGGGAGCAGGATCAGTCACTTCACGCAATCACAGCGCAGGTCATACAGAAGATTGCCAGCTCCCTGGCTCGCGAACTCAAGGAACTTCCAGAGAAGGAGGAACAGGAGAAGATGACCGCTGCGGTCACGCGCCTGTTTCACCTGGAACCGCCGAAACAGGCGCTTGCCGGCACCAGATCGGAGAGAGCAAATGAGCGAAGGAAAGAACGCCCCATCGCAATCAACTACTGATTCCACGGCCACTATTTCGTGGACCAGCACGCAGGCTTACGTTCTGGCGGCATTTTGCCTGCTGCTGGGCGTGGCCCTGGGATACTTGTTCCGCGGATCGGCGTCGGTCGGCACCGCGCAAGCCGCGCCCTCGATGACCGCCGGGCAGGGAAGTGTCTCTCCACAAAAGCAGCCGGACGCAAACGCCGAAGCAGCACTCGCGCAGGCCGCGGCGCCGTTGCTGGAAGCCGTCAACAAAGATCCCAACGACTTCGACTCGCTGGTGAAACTGGGCGACCTGTACTATGACGGACAACAGTTCCCAAGCGCGATCCAGTACTACGAGCGGGCGCTGGCCATTCATCCTGATAATCCCGACGTCCGCACCGACATGGGCACGGCGTATTGGTACACCGGTAACGCAGAAAAAGCAGTGGCCGCGATGGAGACTTCCCTGAAATATCGGCCGGGACATCCGCAGACTCTATTCAACCTGGGATGGGTGCGGTGGCAGGGCAAACAAGACCCCAAGGGCGCGATTGAGGCTTGGCAGCAGTTGCTCAAAACAAATCCCGACTATCCAGAGAAGCAGAAGGTCGAACAATACATTGCGAAAGCGAAGGAACACGCTTCCCGCGGCTAGATCATTTCTTAAACCGGCACTCCTTTCATATCCTGGGTTAGTGTTCAACGACAACGGGACGCTGCGGATGGATTGTGCGCAGGTCAACGATGGAGTTTCTGCATCGGCCGCATCGAATCCGATGGCTCTTCCAACGCTGTTCAGGCACAGACGATCCGCTGCGCCGCCGCCCGTGGGCTGCCGAAAATGATCACCACGATTACGGGATCTCGCTAAGCTGAGGAGTTTTCTGATGGGATCGAATCGGGCGCGGATTCCTCCTCGCCGGCGGGGACAAGTTCAAATTTCTTCAGCTTGTAGCGCAGCGCGTCACGGCTGATGTCGAGCAACCGGGCGGCATGTGTCTGATTTCCGTTGGCCTGTCGCATGGCCAACTCGACCATGGCCCGCTCCACCTCTTCCAATGACGTGCCTTCTTCCGGAATATAAAGCCGCGGAAGCACGCGTCCATTGGCCAACTGTTTGCCGCCGCCGTCGGTCGACGCGCTGCTGTGCTCGAAAGCTGTTAATCCGCTGCGGGCCGCCTCTCCTACGGCGAAGGGCATGTACACGGGCCGCAGAATGAACTCTTCTTCGAGAATCATGGCGCGCTCAATCGAGTTCTTGAGCTCGCGGACGTTTCCCGGCCAATTGTGTGCCAGCAGCAAACGTCGTGTCTCAGGGCTGATGCCGCGAATGGATTTCTTGAACTTTCGGTTGTACCAGTCGATAAAGAAGTCGACCAGCGGCAGAATATCCTCCGTACGCTCGCGCAAGGGTGGAATGAAAATGGCGATGATCGCGAGCCGGTAATAAAGATCCTGGCGGAAATGGCTTTCGCGAACTGCTTTTTCCAGGTCGCGATTCGAGGCGGCGATGACGCGCACGTCCACCTGCATATCGCGTACGCCTCCGACACGGCGGATCACCTGATCCTCCAGCACGCGCAACAGCTTGGCCTGCAGAAGCGGAGAGAGTTCCCCGATTTCGTCCAGAAAAAGCGTGCCTCCATTCGCCGTTTCGAACAGGCCCTTCTTCATCTGCTTGGCGTCAGTGAAAGCGCCTCGTTCGTGGCCGAATAGTTCCGCTTCCATCAAAGTTTCGGGAATCGCTGAGCAGTTGATGGCGACGAAAGGACCGTTCTGACGCGTGCTTTCATAATGAATTGTCTTGGCGATCAGGTCCTTGCCGGTGCCGCTCTCCCCTTGAATCAGAATCGTCGTGGCCTCGCTGGCCGCAACTTTCTGAACGAAATTCATTAGCTCAGTGGTCTTCGGAGACACCGCGACCACTTCGTGATACCCGGTGTTCCGGCGAACCTCGCCGCGCAGCGATTTCACTTCCGTGCGCAGCCGCGAAGCCTCCAGTGCATTTTGGATGGTGACGTGGAGTTCTTCGAAGTCCAGCGGCTTGCCGATGAAGTCATACGCGCCCAGCTTGAGCGCGGTCTTCACGTCATCCAACTGCGGATCGGCGGTGATCATGATGACAGCCGGAGCGTCGGGAGCTTTCTTGAGTTGCTCCAGAACTTGAATACCATTCAAATCGGGCATGCGGACATCGAGCAGAACGAGATCGGGAGACTCATGCTGAGCCATGCGCAGGCCCGGCTCGCCGGCAACCGCTTCCGAGACCTGGTATCCCCACTCTTCGCACTTTTGGCGCAACGACCAGCGCACCAGGCGCTCGTCATCGATGACCAGAATCTTCTCCGCAGGCATGCCTGCTTAGCTTACTACGGAACAACCTGCGATATATAATCGCGCAGGCCATGCAGCGTTTTTCCAAACTTGCCCGTGGATTGGAGCACACAGCCACGTTTCTTTCCCTCTGCGTGGTTCTGCAATCAGCGGTGCTTGCATGGGGCGGCGAGAAGCAGCCGGGGCGCCCGCGCATCCTCGGCATCGATCACGTCTCAGTCTACGTTAGCGACGTCGAGAAATCCCGCCAATTCTATTCCGAGGTTCTCGGACTAACCACCAATTGTCCGCACTATACAGGTCCTGAGCCCGTGTTATCTCGTGGCCCCCTCGGACCAGCGGGTGCTCCTGAAACAAGCGCCCGCTCAAACCAAGAATCGGACTTTCAACAATTGGCTCGCAGAAATCGCCTTCGCCACCGACGACCTCATGGGAATGCGCCGTTACCTGCTGGCGCATGGCATGCTCCCCAGGCGTCATTCGAAGAGATTCCGACGGTTCAACCTCCTTCCGAGTCCACGACCCGGAGGGCAATCCGATTGCTTTCGTGCACAGATTGCCTGCCAAAATCGGGTACATGCCTGCGTCTAAGCAGATCAGCACCCACCTGATCCATGCGGGTTTTGTGGTCAAAGACCTGGCTGCTGAGAATCGTTTCTATGTTGATCTTCTGGGATTTCGCCTGTACTGGTACGGCGGGTTCAAGGATGATGGCGTCGACTGGTACGAACTCCAGGTTCCCGACGGCCCCGACTGGATCGAATACATGCTCAACATCCCTGCCGATGCCGACCATAAAGAGCTAGGAGTGCAGAATCATTTTTCATTCGGCGTGAAAAACGTTCACGATGCCGCGGCCGAGCTTCGCTTCAACGGCCTGCGAACGTTCGATGGCCCAGAAGTCGGCCGCGATGGCAAAGACAGCCTGGATGCGTATGACCCAGACGGGACCCGCGTCGAAGTGATGGAGTTCATCCCCAAAGAGAAACCCTGCTGCCATCCCTATAGCGCGGAACATCCCAAGGTGGAAACAGGTCCCGGCGGGCCCCCGCCCATTGGAATCCCAAAACCATCCCAATAGAGGCTTCCTCTTCACCGCAATGAATGGAGAATTCTCATCTGCGCGGAGGCCATTCTCCATGGCAGGGGTCAGAGTGTAACCGAAATGTTACCCCAACCATGCACCCAAAACATGCTGCGGAGTTGATTTGACCTCGGCGCTATCCTTAGGACTGTTCCGTATGACCGAAAAGGCGAACAGTGGGTGTTGCTCACGCCGAAGCAGAAGGCCTTAACTTTGCGTGCGACCGGCGCTGTCAGTACACGCGTGCAAATCTGCCCAGCGATCGAGGTCTGTGGAAGCCTGCTCTCAAGTGACGTTATGGCTTAGCGTCAATCAACGCAGTCAGTAGCCTTCGTGAGAGGCGCTTGGCGGGATCTGCCTAAGACGCAGACACGGGCGCTGCTGCTCTTTGCAGCGGCAGTACCACCGCGAACGTAGTGCCTTTGCCGAGCGTGCTCGAGACGTCGATGCGGCCCTGGTGATCTTCGACGATGCGACGGGCCAAGGACAGTCCCAGGCCAGTGCCGTCGCCCTTGGTGGTGTAGAACGGGCGGAAAATGCTGGGGAGGTGATCGGGAGCGATGCCGCGTCCGTTGTCCGCCACTTCGACGACCACCGAATTATCCCGGGCACTCAAAGTAACGGTAATTTTTCCGTTGGCGTCGATGGCCTGCAAGGCATTCAGCAGCAAGTTTAACAACACCTGATGGATCTGATCGCTGTCGTGCTCGACTTCCGGCAGCGTGGGATCTTTGTGCAGAGCGATCTCGACCGACTTCGCGAGCGCCTGCTGCCGGCCAAGCATGACAGCATGTTCCACCGTAGTGTTCAGGTTGCTCTTGCGGACCGTGGGTGGATGCGGACGAGCCGTCTGCAGAAGGTCGGTGACAATGTGATTGATGCGGGCAATTTCCTGGCGAACGTCCTTGACCACGGCGCGTGCGGGGCTGGTCGAAGGCAGGTCGCGCCCGATGATTTCTATGACGCCTGCAATCCCCGCCAGGGGATTTCGGATTTCGTGGGCCAGTCCGGTCGCCATCTCTCCCAGAGTGGACAGGTGCTCGGCGCGTGACATCTGCGTACGGTGCAGGCGTTCGATTTCGTTCCGGCTTTCGCGGAGTTGAAGAACCATCTGGTTGAAGTTCCGGCCGAGGTCGCCGATCTCGTCATTGCGGCGGGCAAAACTCACGGCCACGCTGAGATCGCCGCTGCCCAGTTGCGCGATTTTCTGCTGCAGTTCGACCATGGGCCGCTGCACCGTGTATGTGAGTACGACGAGGAGCGCACCGCAAATCGCGACTGCACCTACGCCGGCGACCAACAGCACCATGTGGCGTTGCGGATCGCGCCAGGAAAGCGTCGCCAGCAGAAACAGCAGCATTCCGCCCAGCAGGACAAAGGCGATAGGAACCAGAGCTTTGATCTCCCAGTTGATGCGCAGCCAGGGCAACTCGGGATCCGCAGGCTTCGAGCTCGCCGCCATGGTCCGATTTTCGACCGGCCCCGTCGAGATCGGCGCTGACGACGCGGCGCTGGAATACGCCGTGCTGAAAAAGCCCGTGCGCGAGCGCGGAGAGGCAGATTCAGGGTCCGCCTTCAGTCGGAATATCCGGCACAATTTTGTCGGTCATGGTCTCACGCATACGCATGTAATCCAGGCAACAAGTACGTCACTCCGAAGAAGGTGAACATCACCACCGCGAATCCCAGGATGGCGAAGTAGGCCGCGCGGCGTCCGCGCCAGCCGCGGGTGATGCGCATGTGCAAGTAGCCCGCATACACCAGCCACGTAATCGCCGCCCACGTCTCTTTGGGGTCCCAGTTCCAGTAGGAACCCCAGGCTCGGTTAGCCCAGTAGGCGCCGGCGGCGATCATCAGGGTGAGCAAGGGAAAAGCAATACAAATCGTTTTATACGTGATGCGGTCGAGCGCGTCGGCATCCGGCAGCAGTCGTTCCAGATCCTGTCGCCGCCAGAGCAGCAGAAGATACAGAAGATTGGCGAAGATTCCGCCGACCAGCGCTGACAGAATGAAGGGGCTAGCAGACAGGCTCGTTGCGTATAAGTCCTTCCGCGTCAAGCGACGGATACTGTCCGCCTCGCACCCGCAGCAGAAAGAACACCAGCGCCAAGCTTTGCAGCAGAATGCTGATGAAGACAGCGCGATCAGCCACCGCCAGTAGGCCTTCATTCTTCTTTACGAGTGACAAAATGTAGAGCACCAGCGGGGCGGCCACCGCGGCGAAGACCAGCAGCATGAGCCAGCCCAGGTCCGGGATGGTGACGAACAGTCGCACACCGCGCGAGAGGAATACTTCCGTTTTATTGTCGGCGTCCCAGGCGATCACGTTGAAGCCGCCCCACCGCTCGAAGCGGCTTAGCACCGCAGCATAAATTCCTACCGTGAAGATGCTGGTGGCGGCCAGGAATAATTCCGTCTTCACCTTGTCCTGGATCAGGAACATCATCGCCAGTGCAAAGCTGAGGGCGCACGCCGCATACGCCAGCATGGCGAGTGTTACGTGAACGTGCAGCCATGTGGATTGCAATGCCGGCACCAGCGGCCGAACTTCGCTGGGCAGAAGTTGCATCAGGATGACGCCGACAATCGCAACCGGCATGGTCACCGTGCCGATGACCTTCACGCCGTACTTTTTCTCAGCGATGAGCGTGAGCGCCGCCAGCGTCCACACGAAACTCAGCAGCATTTCATAGATGCTGGCGAACGGCGGATGTCCCGCCTCATACCAGCGATGCGCCACTGCCCCAGTATTGGCCAGGAGCCCTGCCCAGGTCATAAGCGACGCAAATTTGATGTAGGCATCGGTTCCGGTCACGCCGAAGCCCAGATACAGCGCTCCCGCGCCCGCGTAAAACACTAGCGAAGCGTAGAGCAAGTTGGCTTCACTCAGGATGTTTCCGCTCTTAACCACATTCAGAAAAGCGATGAACAGCAGGAATGCAATTCCCAACCCCACCATGACCACCAGCGTTGTGCCGGTTGCCGGATGCTGTTCAACTTTTTCGCTTGCCATACACTTCCTCCGTAGCCGGACTCACCTTCCGGCGATTGATGCGGCATGCGTTTGGGCAGAGGCCGCGAGTTCGGGTTGCAATTCCTTCTGAATCTGCTCCACTACATGTTTGAATCGAACTTCGAATGCATCGCGATTGCGGTTCGCAGTGCCGCCGATCCAGAGAGCCGTTCGGCCGCGCGCATCGACCACCGGAACCACCCAGAAGCGCATGTGAACCACGTAGAAGACGAAGGTCAGGCCGATCGCCATCAAAACCACGCCAGCCCACACCGCCCACTGGCCAGGCTCATGCGAGACCTGCAGTCCGGTGAAAACGCCCGTCTTCAGATCTTTGGGCTCGAAGGTGTACGGAGACTGCGCGTTCTCGGCGATGCCCTGAATTTCCGGGAACCACACGTTTACGCGGCTGCTGGCCCTTTTCGACGTGACAATCAGGTGGACCGCAGGGTTGCTTACGTCATTGCTGCGGGCGTAAACCCGGCCGTCCTGCACCACGAAGTCAGGGATGAACTCCACCAGTTGCACGCTGGTATCCGCGTCGAGCGCGACAGTCTGGTTCATCGCGAGAGAAAGTTCTTGCGGCATCCCTTTGGTTCCATTCGCCGGAGCCGCGTTGAGAAGCAGCCGGTCAAGCTTCCCGGTGCGGCCATAACTCGCCTGGTAGAAGCGCAGTCCGTGATAGACCAGCGGATCGTTGACCACAATCTCTTTGCTCGATACGTCGCGTCCACCATCGACGACCGCGAGCTTCGACCACCACTTCTTCGGAGATCCGTCGGCGTACGTCTCTTCGCCTGTGCCATCGCAGCGGACGGAGAACGGAATGGTGCGAATGGCGCCATTCTTCGTTTCGATCTGATTGCTCGATGTTCCCGGACTCAGCATCAAAAATCCGCGCCATCCGTAGAGCGAGTCCACGATGAAGCCAAGAAAGATCAACAGGAGGCTGGCGTGCACGATGTAGACGGCCATCTCGGAAATGCGGCTGCGCTCCGAGAACAAGGAGAAGCTGTCGGTGCGCACGATGCGCTCGGTTTTCAGTCCGAGGGCCTTGAAAGCGCGCTCTGCTGCGCTCAATCCCTGCTCTTCATCGGCAACCGGAATCTGCGCTTGCGTAGGGAGAACTTTCCGAAAACTTTCATCAGGACTCTTATAAGGACGCGCGAAGTAGCGCCAGGCGTTGGGGAAGCGCTGCACCGAGGCGCAGATGATGCTCAAGCTGACCAGAATCAATAAGGCGACGAACCAACGTGTATGGAACACGTCGGTCAGGCCCGTGGCATCGAGGAAGCGAAGCATGCCCGGCGAATACGCTCGCTGTATATCCTCGGCCTCGATCATCGGACGCTGCAGGATGACCGTCCCGGCCGCCGAGAAGATGACGACCAGAATAATCAGAACCACGCCGGTCTTGATGGAACTGAGTGTCTGCCAGATTTTGCGGGGCATTCCGCGAAAAGCTGAACGAAGTGACGGGGCCATATCGATTCTCTTCCTCGCGTCCTGTAATGCACGTTCCGCGCCAATGGCCCATTCTCCGGCGAAGTGCTTGAGGTTCAGCAGCTTGTGGCCCTCGCCGCGTTTCATGGCAGGGTCTCGGATGAGCCATAACACTCATCCTCGCGGAGCCGCGTTGCGATTTCACCCAGTGCGGAAAGTGCGTGATTGCGATCACAAATTGATTTCCGGGCCTTGCGCCATTTCACCAAGCCAGTGCGGGAGAAGGCCCATTAGAGAACTGACTCTGCGGCTGTGGAAATTTGCAACAAGGGCCCTGCAAATCCAGAAAGCGCGCTGTTGCAATAACTTACAGCCCCCTGACACCAACCGAGTCCTCTCGCCAAAGTAAGGAGACCTTCGTGCAAAAGCTCATGTGGCAATGGTCCCAGATTTCCCAACTCGAACGGTATCGATCCCGAAGGTAACCTTCGGACGAGCCCTCCCCAGAATTCTGCAGTTGGTCGTTGTTCTCGTCATCGCGGTTGCTCCAGCCTTGGCCAAGACTCACCCTGTTCCGCTCGACAAGAACGTCGACGCGGCGAAGTGCCTGGAGTGCCACGAAGACAAGAGCAAAGGAAAGGCAGTTCACTCAGCCATTGCAACGGGCTGCCTGAGCTGCCACGAAGTCCGGGTCAACCGCGACGTCACTCGGGTGAAGCTGACGACGACCACGACCCAGGCACTCTGCCTGAGCTGCCACGAAGACAAGAAGGTGCAAGCCGGGCAGACAATGCATCCTCCGGCGGTTCGTGACTGCGTGAAGTGTCACGATCCCCACGAGTCGGACAATCCCAACCAGCTTCGGCGAGCGACCTCCGGTGCCACGCGCGACGAGAACCTCTGCCTCTCCTGCCACAACACCGGCGTCAACGTTCCCAAGGACGGAAGCCGTCATGCCGCCCTCGACACGGGTTGCGATACTTGCCACGTTACGCACAAGAATGGTGACCGAGGCAAGATCGAGTTTGCCGCGCACCTGAAGAAAGATGTTCCCGCACTCTGCATCGAGTGCCATGACGTCAAGGATGCCGCCCTGCAGAAGACGCACGCCGGTCAGCCCTTCGGAACCGCGAACTGCCTGCAGTGCCACAATCCGCACCAGTCCGCGAAGCCGAAATTGATGCAGGCCTTCCTGCACAATCCCTTCGAGAACAAGATGTGCGACTCCTGCCATCAGCCGACAAAGGATGGCAAGGTGGTCCTGACGAACGCCGACAGCCGGGCGCTGTGCCTGACCTGTCACGACGATCAGGCCAAAAAGATTGAGACCGCGAAAGTGCAGCATCCGGGCGCGCAGGGTGATTGCATCGCTTGCCACAACCCGCATGCCGGCAAATCTCCGGGCTTCCTGCAGCCGGATCCGGTGCAAGCCTGCCTGGCCTGCCACAGCGATCAGGCTGACCAGATGAAGAAAGCGCACCTGCACCAGCCGGCATTCGTACAAGGTTGCGCGACGTGCCATGAGCCTCATGGCGGAGAGAACGAGCACCTGCTCCGCGCTGCAAGTCCGAACAAGCTTTGCCTGGAATGCCACGGGCCGGATGCCAAGCCGCAGAAGCTCGAGAGCGAGCATCTGGTTTCGATCTTCGACGGCAAAGTGAAATTGCCGGAGTACTACTTCGGCAGGGTCACCGTGCTGCCCATTAAGTACGGCCGCGGTCACCCGATTGAGAACCATCCGATCAGCGATGTCATGGACCCGTCGAACCTGAACAAGGTCCTGAAACCGATGAACTGCCTCTCCTGCCACCAGCCGCATTCTTCGGTGCAGCCGAACTTGCTGGTCAAGGATCAGGCAAACAACATGGCGTTCTGCATCACGTGCCATACGAACCTGGTTGGTCCGGGCACACCAGGTTCGTCGCCGGATGCGAAGCCGCAGTCGGGAGCGCCGCAGACGACGCAGCCACCGGCCGCGCAGCCGAAAGCGCCTGAACCGACCGGGAAGACAAAATGACGACCTTCTTCAAACCCGCGATGCTTCGGTCCGCAGGACTTCTGGCTGGATTCTTGTGCTGCCTGAGCCTGCTAAGCCCGGCGCCGCTCTCGGCCGGCGACAAGAACAAGAAGAAAGAACAGCTGGCAGAGACTCAAAAGCAGACGATCCTGGATGATATCCAGCAGGCCAATCTGGTCTGGCCCGCTGCTCCGGCTCCGACGCGCATTAAGTATTTGAACTACTTCTGCTGCGATAAGTATGTGCCCACTGTCGGCAAGAAGAGTTCCTGGATGGATCGCATGGCCGGCTCGGAATCGAATGCGCAACGACAGGCCGAGAAGCCGCTGTTCGCGCTCTGGACGCCCAATGGCATGGCGGTCGACTCCAAGGGCACGCTCTACGTCGCCGATGGCAAGGTCGGCGCGATCTTCATGTTCAACACTGAGACCAAAGACGTCCAGCTGATCAAGAACGGCTTCAATGCTCGCTTCGGCGACATCCAGGGCCTCGCGATGGACGATTCCGACCGCCTCTTTGTTTCCGACACCAAGATGCACCGCATCCTGGTGTTCGACAAGAACCATAAGACGGAAGGCCAGATCACCCAACACGTTGCCGATCCCGGCGGGATGGCGATTGACAATGAAAACCGCTTCCTTTATGTCGCCGATGCCGGACAGGATCTGGTGCTGGTCTATGACGCCGACAAACTGACTTTCCTCCGCCAGATCGGCATTCCGGGCAAGGCGCATACGCTGACCGAGCCAGGTGCGTTCGCGGTGCCAACCAACGTTGCGGTCGATGCCGACGAAAATCTGTACGTCGCTGACACCTACAACAACCGCATCGAGGTCTTCGACGCCGACGGCAACTTCATCCGCGTCTGGGGAAAAGCTGGCGACCGGCCGGGAACGTTCATGCGGCCGAAGGGAATTGCGATCGACGTAGATGGTCATGTCTGGGTCGCAGATAGCATGCAGGACCGAGTGCAGTGCTTTACCCAGGAAGGACTGTTGCTGATGGCGCTGGGC
Source organism: uncultured Acidobacteriaceae bacterium (assembly GCA_963795875.1). Classification (GTDB taxonomy): domain Bacteria; phylum Acidobacteriota; class Terriglobia; order Terriglobales; family Acidobacteriaceae; genus Sulfotelmatobacter. The sequence continues at coordinate 218,275 of CAWCJM010000008.1, read as the reverse complement.
AGTCACGGGGAGTTCGCGGGCAGCTTTCAGGCGCTGGCTGGCCTGTATATCGACAAGAACAATCGCATGTTCACCTCGGAGCAGTATCCGGGGCGGGTGCAGATGTTCCGTTACTTCACCGACGACGAAGCGCGGGCAGAGTTGGCGAAGCGCAAGGCGGAACAGGACAAGAACAAAGCAGGCGCTCCGAAACCGCAGACCAACGCCGCGCCTGTGCAGAGTTCCGCGGCACAAAAGCCGCAATAGAGTTTGGCCGTTCCGCGGATGGCCAAACCGGGGCCGGTGCAAATCGGCTCCGGGCAGCAAAGGCAATAGTACACGTAGAGGTAGATGTAACAGCTGTTACAAACAGGAGGATGTACATTTTATGAAAAAGCTATTCTTCGTCATGTTCGTGGTTCTGATCGCTGCCGGCTTGGCAGCGGCGCAGACCTACTACACCAGGGAACCGGGCTTACCGGGATCGATGTCCTGGGTGCTCACAACAACGGCGGCCGCGGTTGCGCGGGCTGCCATGCTCCTCACAGCGGCGCGGCGGGTGGCGGCGGCAACGCGGTCGCCGGCGCGGGCGCGGGCACTGACACTCAGTCCGGTAGTAACGCGCTGTTCGGCCAGGATGTAGCTCCACTGTTCGGTCTGAGCCTGACGTTCGCTGACGGACGGCGGCTACGTGGAAGTTCTGCCAACCCAGGCAGCCGCGTACACCACCAACACCGACGAACTGCGCGGAATCATGATGTGCCTGGCCTGCCACGACGGCGTGGTCGCCAAAGGGCAGATGATGACCGGGTTCTCGTGGGAGCAGACGAACAAGCTGCTGCCCGACGGGCGTCTATGGCCCGAACGGCATCCCGACGCTGCTGGGCAATGACAGCGGCAACGGCAACACCTCGCTATACGGCAACGATCACCCGGTGGGAACCGCCGCTACGTTGGGCGCCCTCCGTCTGGTCAGCTCGCCTGCCAAGGCTACCGATCCTCTGACAGTCACCATGACCGGCAACGCCATCAACAACCATCGCGCCCACCCCGGGCACGACCTATGCCACCTTCGCCGCCAACTATGGCTATCCGGCCATCGCTGGCTCGGCGTGGGAGTGGGGATTCGCAATGCCGAACGGTTCGAGCGATCCTTCCACGGCCTTCATGACCTGCACCACCTGCCACAACCAGCACGTGATGTACGTCTACAAGCGCCGCCGGCTGGCAAGCAGGTCGGTTCCGCGATCGCAGGCGGAACCTACCCGACCTACTTCTTCATCAACGGCCCCTACAACCCCGGCGCGGGCAACGCCACCCCGACGCATGGCCGCCTCCACCACTCAGTTCTGCCGCCAGTGCCACACCGGCGAGTCGAACGAAGCCGCTGGAGTCACCACCGTGAAAACGGCGTTCTAATTGTCTGCATCAGCGGGGGAGAGGAAGTCTCTCTCCCCCGATTTTCAAGACCGGAACGAAAGAAGGACTGGGCAATGAAAAAGCAACGCAAGAACGCGATGATGACCGGCGTGGCGGCGATGATTCTGGCCTTGACGTGCGGCGCGCAGGTGGTGGCTTCGCACGCTCCCACCATGGCAGCCCTCAGCCTCAGGTCCTGCCGCCAGCGGCGCGGCGGCCTCAGTGCCCCCCGCAAATCTTGCAGTGCTGGCCCCGGCCAAGCCGGTGGTAAGGGTGAACGGCACGGTGCTGACCGACCGCGACCTGGCCCGCGAGCTTCAGATGATTTTCCCTTATGAGAAGACCCATGACGGCATTCCCAAAGGTATGGAGCCGGAAATGCGCAAAGGCGCGATGCAGATGATGGTCTTCGAGGAACTGGTGTACCAGGAAGCGCTGCGGCGCAAGATGACGGTTTCGCCCGAGCGCATGAAACAAGCGGAGGCGCAATTCCGCAGGCAGTTCACCAGCGAGGAGGAGTTCCAGAAGGTGATGGAGATTGAAGTTCACGGATCGCCGAAACTGATGCGGGAAAAGATCCGGCGCTCGCTGCTGATCGATGAATTGCTGAAGAGCGATGTGACCGACAAGTCCGTGGTTTCCGAGGTGCAAGCCCAGGCGTACTACATCGCGAATCCGAAAAAATTCCAGCACGGAGAGCTGTTCAGCCTGCAGACGATTTCCATCATTCCTCCGGAAAATGCCAGCGCCGAGGTGCAGAAGGAAGCGAGCCAGCACGCCGAGGATGCGTGGAAGCAGGCCAAGGCGACAAAGACCTACAGAGAGTTTGGACTGCTGGCGGAAAAGTACTCGGACGACGACTGGCACGTGAACATGGGCGACCGCAAGATTGTAGAGGGCGACAAACTGCCGCCCCCGGTGGTGCAGGCGGCGCGGGCGATGAAGCTCGGACAGGTGAGCGAACTCATCCAGTTGGGCAACGCCTACACGATGTTTCGCCTGAACGCGCACATTCCGGCAGGCACGCGGCCCTTCGCAGAAGTGAAAGTGCAGTTGATGAAAGACTTGCAGAAAGAGAAGAACGAGCGGTTGCGAGCCGATCTGAACCGGAGATTGAGGAAGACGGCCACAATCGAAGAGCTTTAAGTTTGTTCAGCCCGCGCGGGCAGGTACGAATGCGCTGCGCCGGCAGAGATCAGGTGGGGAATGTGGGCACGGTGGTTACAAAAATCGGGTTGTGCGCTGGCGGCCATGATGCTGGTGGCGTTGCCAGCCTCCGCGCAACTCGAGATCGGCGACGCGTGGAAACTCAATCTCGATGGAAACCTCGGATACGAACTACAACGGGAGCATCAATAACGGTTTTTCCTCGCATGGGCAGGGCCTTTATGGGAATGCCACGCCTGCGCGGCAGTTTCTACAATCCCAACTTTCTGAACTTCAGCATCGCCCCCTACGCGGACCGCGACCAGGCGAACTCCCTATACGGCGACTTGAGCGACAGCACGGGCATCAACGCCAATGTAAACTTGTTCAGCGGCAGCCACTTTCCCGGCTCGGTTTATTTTGGCAGAGGCTCCGACAGTTCGAGCGAGTTCGGCCTCCCGTCCTCGACCGTGGGACTGGCGACGCACGGAACCAACCAGAATTTCGGAGTCAACTGGAGTGCGATTGTTCCCGGCCTGCCGACGCTGAATGCAAGCTATGCCATTGGGGACGGTACGTCCGATGTGTACGGAGTCACAGGACCAGAGCCAGCAGAAGACAAAGACCTTGAGCCTGCTTTCGACTTATAACTGGAATGGCTACCACTTTTCGGGTGACTTCCTCCATCGGAATGTGGATACGCGGCTGGCGGAGTTTGTGGACGGCTCGACGCTGCCGGTGCAATCGAATGGCACGAACGACGAACTATCAGGCGAGCGCTTCCCACGCGTTGCCGCTGTCTGGTTCCTTTGGCATTTCGGCTATGGCCATACCAACTACGGCTACGACTATGCCGACTCCTACCGCACGACCAGTTCGGGGGCGGCAGACACTTTCGACGCCGTGCGCGGCATTCCGGCCCGTCACCAAACTGACACTGAGCGCGAACTTCAATTACACCGACAGCCTGCTGGGCAGCATTCCCGAGCCCATGCAGAACGGCGTGGTCCAGACCGTTAGTCTGGGTACTTTCCGCAGTTATCTGTTCGGCACGAATGCCTACTATCAATTGTTGCCGAGCTTGTCGCTCAACGGGGAGGCCAGCCATGTGGTTCAGACCTTCCTGGGCAAGAGTTACAGCTCCACCCAGTATGGGGGCGGCGCTAACTACAGCACGACGCAAAGATTCCTGGGTTCGTTCACCTTTGCCTTCTCGGCGTTTGACTATGCCACCGAGTTAGGAAATCAGGGGATGGGATTCTCCGGCAACCTCAATTTCCACCGGAAGATTGGCGAATGGGAGACAGACGCGAACTTCGGGTACGCCCAGGGCATACAGACCGTCCTCGTGATTTACACGTCCTCGTCTTACAGTTGGGTGACCAATGTGAGGCGCCGCGTGGCCAACCAGACTTATATTGCTGGCGGTTATGGCGGATCCCATAGCGGGTTCACCCAGCAAGAGGGAGCTTCGAGCAGCTCGGAGCGAGTTTCGGGTGCGTTCACATTCCGGTCGTACAATCTGAACGGGTTCTATTCGAAAGCAGATGGAACGGCAGTGCTGACGGCGACCGGCCTGACGGCGGTGCCGACCACCCTGCCGCCCCAGGTGTTCGGCCCGGACGCAGTCATGACGTTCAACTCCAAGGCTATTGGCGCGAACCTGGGCGGAGTGCTCATGCACCGGCTGACGTTCAGCCTGGGTTATGCCGATAGTAATGGTACGACGATCGATCCGCTGACGAACATTCACACGACCACGCAGCTTTACAATAGTTCGATCCAATACCGGATGCGGAAGATTTACTTGAATGCGGGATACACCAAGCTACGCCAGGGAATCGGCACGCCCGGTACGCTTCCGGCGAATGTGACGTCGTACTTCGTGGGGTTCACTCGATGGTTCAACTTCTTCTGAGTTCGCGGAGGAGGAGATGGCCGACAGTCGGTGCAGCGTGGGCGGGAATTCTCCTGCTGGCGGTGTCTCCGGGCTGGGGCTCGAAAGCGCGCGATCGGAATAAGGTGGAGGAGCCGCGTCCGCCGGATTTGCTGCTGGAAGGCGGCCGGAAGTTGCAGTGGGAGCGCACGTTCAGCTCCGAAAAAGAAGTCGAGGGCAAGCGGGGGTTCTTCACCAAGCTGGTGGATGTGATGGTGGGCGAGCCGGACCATCCTCATTTGGTGCGGCCGTACGGCGTGGCCGTGGATTCGCGGGGACGAGCCATCGTCTCCGATCCGGGTGCGAACGGGATTCACATCTTCGACTTCGAAAATCATAAGTACAAATTCATACAGCGGCGGGATAAAGACCGGGACCCGATGCGGACGCCGCAGTGCGTCGCCGTAGACGCCCAAGACAATATCTATGTGACCGACTCGGAGGCAGGGAAGGTCTTTGTCTTCGATTCCAGCGGAAAGTTCAGGCGCGCGATCGGCAGCCTGAAGGGCGGAGAGGGCTACTTCAAGCGGCCTACGGGCATCGCCGTGGACTCGGCGGCGAAGCGGATTTACGTCACTGACACGCTGCGGGACAAAGTCTTCGTGCTCGACATGGAAGGCACGGTGCTGCAGAGCATCGGGAAGAGAGGGAATGGAGAAGTCGAGTTCAACCTGCCGACCGAAGTGCTGGTTCGGGATCAGAATTTGTTTGTCGTGGATGCGATGAATTTCCGGGTGCAGTTTCTGGATCGCTCCGGCGCGTTTCAATCGGCGGTGGGAAACATCGGCGACTCAACGGGAACGATGTTCCGTCCCAAAGGGATTGGAGTTGATTCCGAGGGACACCTCTATGTCGTGGATGGGTTGTGGGGTGTGGTGCAGGTGTTTGACCGTCAGGGAAAGCTTTTGTATTACTTCGGCGGGAGCGGAACAGGAATCGGGGAGTTTCAGTTGCCAGCGGGATTGTTCATTGATCGTGACGACCGGATTTTCGTAGTGGACTCATTCAACCGGCGGATCCAGGTCTTCCGTTATTTCGGATTGCCAAAACAAGCGCAGGGAGCGGGCAAATGAAGAGGCTCCTGCTTGTCTGCGTAATCGTGGCACTGAGACTGACGGCCCACGCTCAGAGCTCGAGCGACGTCCTGGGGGCGCACAATTTGTCGGCCAGCGGAACCGGGCCGGTTAGAGGAGCACTCGACCCCTGCCTTTATTGTCACGCACCACATTCCGGCATTGGGGCGCCGAGCGGCGCCCTTTGGAGCCAGACGCTCTCCAATAGAACCTACTCGACCTACACGAGCACGACCCTGCACAATGCCAGCCAGCAGCCGGCGTTGGGCGCCGACAGCACCCTTTGCCTGAGTTGCCACGATGGAACCGTCGCGGTGGGACAGACCCAGCCCTACGGACAGATCAAGATGACGGGCACGATGCGCTCCGCGGATGTGTTCGGGACAAACTTGCAGGGATCGCATCCCTTCAGCATGAAGACTCCTTTGCTGGATACGGCGGACCTGATGCCATCGCTGGTCGCCAGCCATAAGACGGCTGATCCGTTGGGCGCGGTGAAGCTGATTAATAACGATGTGGAATGCACGAGCTGTCACACGCCCCACGCGCAAGCCATCGACACCGTATCGCAGAACTTCCTGGTGCGCGACAGTTCCAGCGGGCAACTCTGCCTCTCTTGTCACGAGCCCGATCCACGGACCGTCAACAACCAGAACAATCCGCTGGCGCCATGGCCATCAAGCATCCATGCCACTGCCGGAAACTTGATCACGAACGGACCGGTTTTGGGGAGTTACGCTACGGTCGCGCAGAACGCGTGCCTGTCATGTCACATGCCGCACAATTCGGTAGCGGGAGCTCGCTTGCTGCGTGGTCCGATTCCGGCTGTGACCAGCATGGATGTCTCGACGCAGAATTGCATTACGTGTCACAACGGAAGCTCAGACATTTCGCCGGCAATCCCGAGCATATATTCCGAGTTTGCCAAGATCGCGCATCCGTATCCGGCGGGCGTGAATCAGCATGATGCGGGCGAGCCGGCGCTGGCGAACAATAACCGGCACTCGACCTGCGTGGACTGCCACAGTCCGCATGCCACCCAGGCGGTCACTTCCTTCAGTGCGGTGCAGCCTCCAGTGATACGAGCCTCGCAGCTGGGTGCGGTGGGGATCAGCGCCACCGACGGCGTGACGGTCATGAATCCTGCCGTGAACCAGTATGAAACCTGCCTGCGTTGCCACGGCACCAGCACCGGCAAGCAGACGCAAGCGATCTTTGGATACCTGCCCGCGCGGGCGGTTACGGCGAACGATGGACTGAACCTGATTCCGCAGATGTCGAACACCGCGGCCTCCAGCCATCCAGTGCTGCACGACCGGAGCAGCGCACTGCCGCAACCCAGTCTGCTGAGCTTCATGTTCAATCTGGATGGGAAAACGCAGGGACGCGCCATGGGTATCCGGATTTACTGCACGGACTGCCACAACAGCGATGACAACCGCGAATTCGGCGGAACGGGACCGAGCGGGCCACACGGGTCGAAATGGACACATCTCCTGGAGCGGCGTTACGAATTCAGCCAGGCGCCCGGCCCCGGCCAGCGCGTTACGAACCTGTTTCCCAATCCTGATCTTAGCGTCAACGGACCCTACGCCCTGTGTGCCAAGTGCCATAACCTGTCGATCGTAGCGAGCACCGCGAGTTCGAGTCAGCACCCAACGCATATCAACGCCGGCTTCAGTTGCTCAACATGTCACACTTCTCACGGCATGGGGGCGAGTACTGGGAATGTGACGGGCGAGCGGATGATCAATTTCGATCTTAAAGTCGTGGAGCCAAATGGGGCCACGCCCGTCTCCTACAACCGCGGAACCGGCACATGCGCGCTGGTGTGCCACGGCACCGTGCATTATCCCAATGGCATGGTACAACCGCAAATCGCCACGGGCGTTGGGATCAAGAAGTGAACCGTCACTGAGAGCCTGGCTTCACATGCCAAGCGGAGTGCTCCTCCCATAACCACTAACTTAAGGTCAAAATCGCTTCCGATTAGCCGACAAACCGTCCGGAATGGGTACGCATCCTCTGCAATGGGTCCGGGCTATAATTGCGCGCATCGATGGCGCTTACCTCGGGCACCAAACTCGGGCCGTACGAGATCGTATCGCCAGTAGGCGCGGGCGGCATGGGCGAGGTCTACCGCGCACGCGACACGCGGCTCGGGCGTGATGTCGCGATCAAAGTGCTGCCAGAAGCGCTGGCTCATGATGCCGACCGACTGCGGCGTTTCGAACAGGAAGCGCGCACGATTGCGGCGCTGAACCATCCGAACATCCTGGGTATCCATGACATTGGCGCGCACGACGGCGCGCCGTTTCTGGTCAGCGAATTTCTTGAAGGACAAACCCTGCGCGACAAGCTCGTATCAGGGCCGCTGCCGGTGCGGCGCGCGATCGAATACGCGCTCGGCATCGCGCAGGGACTCGCGGCGGCACACGAGAAGGGAATCGTGCACCGGGATCTGAAACCGGAGAACGTGTTTGTCACTCGTGACGGACGAATTAAAGTGCTGGATTTCGGGCTGGCGAAGCTGGTTAGGCCGGAGGAAATGCACGAAACCACAGTGACGCTAACGAATCCGACTTTGCCGGGTATGGTGATGGGTACCGTAGGCTACATGTCGCCCGAGCAGGTGCGGGGCGAACCGATCGACCCGCGATCGGACATTTTCAGTTTCGGTGCAGTGTTGTACGAGATGCTAACCGGCAAACGCGCTTTCAAACGCGAGACCTCCGCAGAAACGATGACCGCAATTTTGCGCGAAGAGCCACAGGCGCTGAACGATACCGGCTGGCAAGGTCCGCCGGAACTGCAACGGATTCTTGCGCGATGCCTGGAAAAGAATGTCGAGCGACGATTCCAGTCGGCCAGTGATCTGGCGTTTGCCATTGAATCGCTGAGCGGAACGTCGGCGGCTAAGAAAGTGCCGCAGCCGAAGTCAAGGCGAGCGTGGCTCCCGTGGGCCATAGCCGCTGCACTGTTGGTGGGAACTGCGGTCTGGGAAATGGCTCGGCCGGCGGTTGCACCGGCCAACCCGCTCGAAAAAGCGCATTTCACGCGCGTGACCGACTTCAAGAGCGTGGAAGCGGCGATCTCGCCGGACGGCAGGTTCGTGGCTTTTGTCTCCGATCATGACGGCCCCTTCGATGTATGGCTCACCCAGGTGGGTACCGGACGCCTGATTAATCTGACACAAGGGAAGGCGGGCCCGTTACCTGGGCCTTTACGAAGTGTGGGTTTTTCGGGCGACGGCTCGGAAATTTGGATCGGCGGTGGTGATGTGGGTATGCGGCTGCGGCTGATGCCCCTGACGGGAGGTACGCCGCGTAATTTCCTCGGCGAGCAGACCGTCAACCTGGCTTGGTCACCGGACGGCGAGCGCATTGTCTATCATACCTTCGTTAATGGCGACCCCATGTTCGTGGCGGACCGCTCCGGCGCCAACGCCCGGCAGATATTCGGGAACCAGCCGGGACTTCACAATCATTTTCCAGCTTGGTCGCCTGACGGCCGTTGGATCTATTTCTCGCATGGGACGCCGGCGACGGGGGAGATGGATTTATGGCGCATCGACCCGGCCGGCCGGAGCCCAGAGCGCCTCACGCAAATTAATACAGACGTTGCTTATCCCACCCCGGTCGGCGACCGCACAGTGTTCTACGTGGCGCGGGACGAGGACGGTTCAGGACCGTGGCTGTGGGCGTTTGATCTGAAACGCAGGGAATCGCGGCGCGTGAGCGTCGGCCTCGAGCAATATACGTCCGTGCAAGCCAGCGCGGACGGCCGTAAGCTGGTGGCCACCATCAGCAATCCCGTCGAGGGACTTTGGACGGTTCCGATTCTTGATCGTGTCGCCGAAGAACGCGACGTAAAACCGTTTACAGTGCCGACCGAGCGTGCGCTGGCGCCCCGTTTCGGTGGCTCGTCGCTGTTTTATTTATCTTCCCTCGGGACGGGCGACGGACTATGGCGCCTTCGGGACGGACAGGCCACTGAGATATGGAAGGGTGCCGATGGCGCTCTTCGGGAAACGCCCGCTGTTTCGCCGGATGGAGGTCACGTGGCCATTGTGCTGCGGCGGAACGGGAAACGCCAACTAGATGTCCTCTCTTCAGACGGCGCCGAACTCCAGCCTATCGCGGAGGGAATTGTCCCTCAGGGTTCGAGCTGCTGGTCGCCAGACGGCAAATGGATCGTCACTGGCGGCAGCGACGCCACCGGCCCCGGGCTTTTCAAGATCCCGTTGGATGGCGGATCGCCAGTCCGTTTGGCCGCCGGGCAAGCACTCAATCCAGTCTGGTCGCCGGATGGAAGCCTGATCGTATATGCGGGTACGAATGTGCGCACCTTCTCTCCGCTTCTGGCCGTACGCCCGGACGGAACCAGCTTCAAATTACCCGATATCATCTTGCGGCGCTTGGGCGAGCGCGTCCGCTTCTTGCCTGATGGCAAGAGTCTGATCTACATGGGGGGACTGCTCGCATCACAGGACTTCTGGCTGCTCGATCTCGCCTCCATGAAGTCGCGCCTTCTCACCCGGCTGCAAAACCGTGCCGCCATGCGGACCTTCGACGTCACCAGCGACGGGAAACAAATCGTCTTCGACCGCTTACGTGAAAACTCGCAGGTCGTCATGATCGATCTTCCCAAGGAATAGCGCAGCTAGCAGTTCCTGCCACTCCATTGGAGTGAGCAGTTCGTCGCACCCCGAGCCGAGTGAGGTGTCTTGAAACGCCCGAGTGACGAGCAACTCGGAAACCACACAGTCTTAGGTCGCCAATTATGGGGTTCGTCCCTGTGAACGGCGAAACGCTGGCAGCGCTCTCTATCGACGGGGGCGGCATCGGTGATGCCGCATCTTGTCAGAGCGCCCTTTGTGATGCGTCCAGCTGCAAGAGCCTGAGGAAGTGTCCTGCGGGCAGGTGCGCACGCCCGGCAGGATCGAGATCCGAAGTTCCTGCGGACAAGAGAACCAATCGAAATACTATTGCACCGTCAGCTTCACGACTGTGATCGGGACCGCGTTTGGCTGCGCCGTTGTTTTTCCCAGGACCTGGATGTTATAGGTCACCGGACTCTGCGAAGTCGAGTTGTTGCTGCCTCCGCCGCAGCCCACCAGCGTCGGCAATAACAGACCGAGCATCGCCAGGACTATCCAGCGCTGGCTCTGTTTGCGTCGATTTCCCGCCAGCAACAAGATTCCCACCAGGGGACACACGCTAAGCGAGATCTGCGTAGCTAGCCATGTGTTGTGTGGTTGCAGCAAAGCGGCTGAAGCTGATGGCACTGCCACAGTGAGGCTGAACGGTACCGCACTGGTGCCCGGCGTAATGGTTGCAGGCGAGAACGTGCAGGATGCCCCGGTCGGCAGCGAACTTTGCAAGACACGACAGTGTAATCGGGTTCGTGTGGATTTCCCGGTGTTTGGGCTCAGTGAAATTGAGAAGTTAGCTGTCCCGCCTGGAGATATCGGTTTGCGGCGGGGGCGCGTCGCCACCGGCGCGGTGACAATCGTGATGGGGTAAAAGTCCCGGAGACGGTTGAGTCGGCTTGGGAAGCTGCGGTGATGATCACCAAAGCTTGCGCGGAACCGTCGCTGGAGCCGAGTACAGCCCTGTGCTGTCAATCGTCCCGTTAGCCGCGTCTCCTCCGGCAACACCGTTCACTTCCCAAGTGACCGCAGTATTGGTCTCGCCGGTCAGGCTGGCGGTGAAGGCTTGCGTGGTCGAGGTGTAAACCACGGTCACTCCCGGCGGGTTCGTGCTTACGCTGATTGCAGGAGCTCCGCTCGTCGCGATCGTGACTGTGGCCGATCCTGAGGTCGTGCCATTCGCGTCCGCGATTGCTGTTACGGTTATTGCAGAAGGAGTTGCTGTGGCGGGAACCTGATAGAGCCCTGCAGCTGATATGGTTCCAGCGATCGCGTTGCCACCCATTACCCCGTTTACCTGCCAGGTCACGTTGGTATTGCTCGCGCCGCTTACGGTGGCCAGGAACTGCTGCGTGAGCCCTGCAGGCACGGTCGCCGTAGCCGGCACGACGGTCACGCTTACCGTCGATACCAACTGCCGGATCCGCGAACTCTGGCTGTCGGCAATCAGAATGTTCCCTGTACTGCTGAGAACAGCGCTCTGTGGCCCATCGAGGGTCGCGCTCGTAGCCGATCCTCCGTCGCCGGAGAAGCCGGACGTTCCGGTTCCCGCGATCGTCTGAATGGTGCTGGCTACCGCGACGACTTGCCGGATCGCGGAGTTGTCTGTGTCGGCGATAAAGATGTTGCCAAGGGAATCCACCGAAACGCCCCAGGGAGTGTTGAGCAGGGCTGCGTTCGGTGCCCCCGCGTCGCCCGAGTAACCGTCGCGGCCCAGGGTTCCGGCGACCGTCAGAATGTCGCCGGCCGGTATGGTCGTACCAGCAATCGTAATCGGCTGCGTTCCGGGATTGATGACGCGGATTGCTGAGTTGAAGGTGTCGGCAATATAAATATTTCCAGCCGAATCGACTGAAATGCCGCTGGGAAAGTTCAAGGAAGCGGCGGTTGCTGGACCGTTATCGCCGCAGCCTGTGCTGGAGTCTGAACACACATTGGGCGGCGTGCCAGAAATGGTTTGAATGGTACCGGGCTGAATCGTCACGCCGGCGATCGTGAGCGCGACTGTGCCAGAGTTCACCACTCGGATGGCGGCATTCTCGGTATCGGCGATGAAAATGTTGCCGGACGCATCGACAGCAAGAGCCTGAGGGTTAGAGAGTTGAGCGCTGGTTGGCAAGCCGCCATCACCAGCAAAACCGGCTGCACCGAGAGTGCCAGCGACCGTCTCAATCGCGCCCGGCTGAATTGTTACTCCGGCAATCGTGACGGCAGCAGTTCCCGGGTTGATGACGCGAATTGCCGAGCTCTCAGTTAGCAGGCCCGTTTCCGCGACGAAGATGTTTCCGGAGCCATCCACAAAAATCCCGTATGGATAGTTCAGCTCTGCGCTGGTGGCGGGTCCGCCATCGCCACAGCCACCCACGGCCGGGGCCGTGCAGGCGATGCCGTTTCCAGCGATAGTTTGAATGTCGCCCGGCTGAATCGTAACCCCGGCGATGGTCACCGCCTGACTTCCAGTATTCACCACACGAATGACGGAGCTGTTGGTGTCGGCGATATAGACATTTCCTGCGGCGTCGGTAAACGCCCCTCCCGGAAAATTGAGTGCCGCTCCGGTAGCGGGACCATCGTCACCGGAATAGGCAAGAGTATTGTTTCCCGCAAACCCCTGAATATCGCCGTTCGCCGCGGTGACCTCCCGGACCACATAATTGTCGGTGTCGGCGATGAAGACATTTCCTGCCGCGTCGACCACCGCGCTGCCCGTATAGTTCAGCACCGCGGTGGTGGCCAATCCACCATTGCCAGAATATCCGAACGTTCCGGGCGTGCCTGCCACGGTCGTGATCGTCCCAGTGGTGCCGACCTCGCGGATCGCATAGTTATCGGTATCTGCGATGAAGATGTTTTCCGACCCGTCAACAAATACCCTGACCGGCTGGCACAGGAATGCGCTGACGGCCGGTCCACCAGCCCCGGTAAATTTGCAGGCAGAGCCGAAGCTTGAGTTGTAGTTCGATCCCGCCACGGTCTGGATGTCGCCCGCCGGAATCGTAACTCCCGCAATCGTGATCGCCGCGCTTTGCGCGTTGATTGCCCGAATCACCGAGTTATTTGTGTCCGCGATGAAAATGTTTCCTGTGCCGTCGAGGAAAACTCCTTCGGGCAGGTCGAGTCGCGCACTCGTCGGGACTCCTCCGTCTCCGGAGTAGCCTCCGCCTGCTGAAAAATTCCCAGCCACGGTTTGAATGTTCCCGCTGCCGGCCAGCACCTCGCGAATCACCGAGTTGTTAGTGTCGGCGATAAAAATGTTTCCGGTAGCATCCACAAAAACTCCGTACGGATCACTCAACTGCGCGCTTGTGGCCAACCCTCCGTCTCCAGAATAGCCGGGCCCCGCCGCGAAGTTCCCGGCCACGGTCTGAATGTTGCCGGTGCTGGCCAGCACTTCACGAATCACCGAATTGCCCTCGTCCGCGATGAAGAGATTCCCCGAACCGTCGACGGAAAGGCCTTCGGGGCCGGAGAGTTGTGCGCTTGTCGCCAGCCCGCCGTCACCCGAGTATCCGATTGTGCCGTTTCCGGCCGCCACCGTCAGAATACCGGTCGCAGAGACTTTAAAGACTTGACTGGAGTACGAATCCGAAATGTAGAGATTGCCTGACGCATCGAGCACAACACTTTCTGCCTGTCCAATGCTGGACTGGAGGGCAGGCAGATTGTTGGGCCCGCCGCCCGCGATGGTGCTGATCACATATTGGCCAAGGGAGTGTTCCGGAGCGCACAACGCCGTACCAAGGAGGATGGAGACCGACGCAATCAGCTTCAGGGAGCGCATGGTCAGTGCCCCTTCCTGCCGGCGGTCCGGTCGAGGTGAACCACCAGTGTGGTGGGGCGGCCCTGGGGCGTCGCAATCTCAAGAACCAGTCGCGGACGCGCTCCTCGCTTCCACAATTCATATTCTGCGCGTGGCAGGATGAACTCCTGGGTAGTGTCGGCTGATTTCGCGCGATGAACCAGCACAGAGCAGCTCTGGGTTCCACCCTTCACTGGGTGGGAAAAATCCCAGAACGTAATTCGCTGGATGTGGAGGTCGTGAGCCCCGCGATTCACCAGACGGATCTGCACCTGGACTCGCGCTTGGCCGCCAGTTTCCGCTTTATGAATGACTTGATACGTGCCCGAAATTGCGGACGTGTCGTTCGCATGGGCGGCCGGATTTGCGAGCAGTGCCAATCCAGCGATGACGAGCAGGTAATTGCAACTTCGAATCATTCCCCGGTGCATATGGACGACCGACCTTCCTTCACGCGCTCTCTGACTTCTGAGGCGTTGCTCTTCAACGCATAGGCAATAAAGATCGAGTGGCGGATTCCTCGCTTGTTCGGGCCATTCTAGACTCCCCGTATCCCATCACGCCCCCGCTAGGCTCGAAACAGCGTTGTGACCATCTGTTCGTGCGCCAGGCAAGAGTCATTTGTGTTCAAAGACCACCGAGGACAGGATCAGCCGGAGGGATTCCCTCGCTTTGTCCGCAGAAGGGTCTCCTAGCGAATTGGGCCGGGAAGGCCGTGATGCCGGAGCATCGTCCGTCAGCGAGACCTCAACTTGCAATTCGTAGCACTTTCCGTTCTTGAAGGTTCGATACAAATCGGCAGCCTGCACATGTCCCGGCATCCGCTTGCGATTGAAGGCGTGCTGGAATACGTGATCGTTGATCGCAATCGAGGTTGGTTGAATCACATCCCCTTCTGCGCGCCGGAGTTGATCCGCATAGGTGAGGCAATCCGATTCGTTCGTGACCCCGGGGGCCGTGTCCACGGAAAAGCCGGCAGCTTCGAACCGCTTGTCTTGCACGGATTCGATCGGATAGATCACGCAGGCGATCGCGGTCAAAAAGTCACAGACGGAGATCGCTTGACGCCGGCCCTGTGTCGCTTTCAGAATTCGTTCGCCGACCAGCAGTTCGTAAGTTTGGGGATAAACGAATCGAAAGATTCCGTCCGGGCTGGTGAATGTATCGAGAGGAGGCGCCCCTTGGCCGATTGCGCTAAGCGCCCCGAAGATGAGCCAGAGAACACCAACAACCAACAACTTCCTCATAACGAAATCTTTCGTGGTGCCTGAAATCCTTCAAACGGACTACATTGCAGGCTTCTCGGTCTTGGTGCCGGGAGCAATTCCCATGTGTTTCTGCGCTTGCGCCAGCATCTGTTCCACCTGCGCTCGTTTTGGGCTCTTGGGATCGGCCTTTAGAAAAGCCTGCCAGGCGGCGATTGCTGCCTTCGGATCGGCTTTTCCTTTCCATTCGAAATAGCCGAGATTGTAGAGAACCGCCCCGTTCTTGGGTTCGAGCTTGAGTGCCTCGTTGAGCGTGGCGATCGCTTTATCGAGATCGCCCAGTTTTACATAGACGAACGACAGTTCGTTCAAATGGTCCGCCTGCGGCTTCACTGCGGCTGATCGCTCGTAATACTGTTGAGCGCTTTGATATTGCTGCGCCGCCATATAGGCCCGGCCGATCTTGGCCAGCAAGTCCGCATCCTGGGGATTCTTCTGCAATTGTTCCAGTAGAGGCGCGACGGTCTTGTCGGCCATCCGCTTCATATCCATCGCGCTCGGCATGGACGGGCTTGGACTTGCCGGGGCCTTGCTTGGAGCAACCATGGATGTCACTGTGCCGGCATTGGCCACCGCGGGCGCGTGCAGTAAATATCCTGCTGCGGTCCCCAGAATCAGGCAGATCACCGCCATCGTGTAGGTTTGAACGTTGTTCCAGGACTTCGAATCTTGAGGGTTCGATTCCATAAATCTCCTTGTCGTCCAAGAGAAGCGGAGGGCTGCGCCTGCATCTCCCGAGATCGTGCACGCAGCGAAGCCCGGATCTATCGATCCACGCCACAGGGCACTAAATGCACGCGGGGTGCCAAAAAACAGGGCGATTCTTGAGGAAATCAGTAAGTATTTCAGGGGTTTACGAGTTATACGCTAACCGGGCTTCGATTTGACTTGGGTCGGAAGCTGAAATCGCGCAAGGCGAAGGGGCATATAACCCACTGGCCACCGTCGTCGCTGGAAGGAATTCCGCAGGTCAGACTCTACTGGCTTCCCGCACAAAAACCGCCCCGAGGATCACGCTCACGGGCACGTGTGATTTCAATCACACCCCACCGACCGGCAGTCACGGGACAATTCGTATACAAATCACGGGACTTCAACAGGAGAACTGCCATGGCTGATACGAAGAGTTCCACCTCAGGGCAATGGACCAGCACCCAGGCTTACGGGATCGCGGTGATCTGCCTGCTCGTCGGCGTCGCGTTTGGATACCTCCTGCGCGGTTCCTTTTCCAGCGCAACCGGTGCTCCTGGTTCCACCATGGTGCAGGCCCGCGGCAGTGGTGTTCAGGGGCAAGGTGCAATGTCCGCAGCGAGTGGAGCGCCGCAGCCCACCCCGGAGCAGTTGCGACAGATGGCCGATGAACAGGCGCAGCCTCTGTTGTCGCAACTCAAGACGGATCCCAATAACGCGCAGCTACTCTACAAGATTGGCAACTTGTATTATGACGCCCAGCAGTATCCGGACGCCGTGAAGTACTACGAGAGTTCCTTGAAGATCAATCCAAAAGCCACCGACGTTCGCACCGACCTTGGCACTGCCTATCATCTGATGGGTCAGCCGGATCGCGCCATCAGCGAGTACGATGAGGTGCTGAAGGCCGATGGCAAGCACGCCAACGCTCTATTCAACGAAGGCATGGTCAAGTGGCAGGACAAAATGGACCTGAAGGGAGCCATTGCAGCCTGGCAGCACCTGCTGGACACGAATCCCGATTATCCCCAGCGCGATAAGGTGCAGCAGTTGATCGCCCAGGCCGACAAGCACCTGACTTTGAAACCGGGCGCGACCAGCGACAACACGGCACCGCCAGCACAGTAGTTTGCCAGTGATACGGGAACAGGAAGACGAAGCAACGGACGGATCCGACATGAAAACCGATCTTGAGATGAAAGAAGTCGCGACCGTCCGGCGTCCTCACTGGGCGATCCTGGTAGCCGCCGCTGTTTTCATTCCCCTCGTGATTCTCGGTGGGATCGAGTTGGGTTTGCGAGCAGCGGGCGTTGGATACAGCACCGACCTTCTCGTTCCGTGTACTGTCAAAGGCTCACCAGCCTCCTGCTACAACCTGTTCTTTGCTGCGCCGTTCTTTCCCGCAGGCATGGTGCAAACCCCGCGCTTGTATTTCATTCCCGCGACCAAGCTGCCCGGCACGATCAGGATTTTTGTCCTTGGAGAATCCGCGGCCATGGGCGATCCCGATTCCGCGTATGGATTCAGCCGATATCTGGAAGTGATGCTCCGCGCGAGCTACCCGGCGACTCGATTTGAGATCGTGAACACCGGCAGTGTGGCCATCAATTCCCACGTCGAGTTGCCGATCGCCAAAGGCTTGGCAGATCAGCATCCCGACATCTTCATCAGCTACTCCGGCAATAACGAAGTCGTCGGACCTTACGGTGCGGGCACAATGCTCACGGCATCGGCAATGAGCATGCCGGTGGTGCGCGCCACCATGCTCTATCATTCGACCCGCATTGGCCAGTTGGTCACCCGGCTCGGAACGCAGAAGAAGGAATGGCGCGGCATGGAGATGTTTGTCGATAAGCAAGTTCCCGCCAGCTCGCCTCAAATGAAATATGTGTACGCGAACTTTGAAGACAATCTCCGCGACACCATTACCGTCGCCCGCAAGGCGGGAGCCAAGGTTATCATCGCCACGGTGGCGACCAATCTGCAGGATTGTGCTCCGTTCGCGTCGCAGCATCGCGAAGGATTGAAGGCCGAGGAGCTGCGCTCCTGGACAGCTCTGGTTCAGCGAGGCGACTCTTTGGAAGCGAGTTCGCCGCTAGAAGCCTTGAAGCTGTTTCTTTCCGCTGCGAAGATCGACGACGAGTATGCCGAACTCGAGTTCCGCATTGCGCGCACCCTGGCCGCTACAGGAGACTACAAAGCCGCCAGGGACCATTTCGTGCGTGCCCGCGATCTCGACACGCTTCGCTTCCGCGCCGATAGCCGCATCAACCAGATCAATCGCTCCGTCGCCTCTTCGTCTCCGGATGTCGCCCTCGTCGATGCCGACAAGATCTTATCCGACGCGAGCCCCGACGGAATCATCGGTAGCGACCTTGTTTACGAGCACGTGCACCTGACCCCCGAAGGCAATTATCTTCTTGCGCGCGCCATGTTCCTGCAGATCGCAAAAGATCTTCACCTGGACTCACCTCAGTCGCCGGAGCCTGCGGTCTTGTCCGAAGTCGACTGCGAGCAACTTCTTGCATTGACTCTCTATGATCGCTATCGTCTCGCTTCGGAAATGCTCAATCGTTTGCAAAAGGCGCCATTCACCTCACAACTGAATCATTCAGAACAGCTCTTGCGCCTGGCCGCTAAGGCGCAGCGCCCCGATGAGACCCCGGACGACACCGTCGCGCAGTATCAGCGGGCCATAATTCGCAGCCCAGAAGACGAAATGCTGCACCTGCGGTTTGGCATGTTTCTTTATCCTTACAATCGGGCCGCCGCAGCCCAGCAAGTTGGGATGGCTCAGCCCTGGGACGGCTATCCCGTCTTCTTGCCCGATGGAACGCAAGTCCGTTGAGTTGCTCTGGGGAAATTCAGAAGCGGCGATACATCAACTGCCCGGCGCTGGCTTGTTGGCCGTGCGTAATCATCAAGACAAAAATCAATGCCAACAGATAAAGCGACGGAATCCAAAACCAGCGCCATCGAGCCAGGAATGAGAGCGCACCCGATTGTGACGCTAGACTGCCGGTATTTCCTGCCGACTGATCGATCGCATCGCCAACCTGCTGCACCAACCAATATCCGGCAGCGAGAGCTGCGATGAGAACGTAGAGACTGGAAGTCAGGACATGTGTGGAGTAGCTTGCCGGCGAAAAGATCGCCGACAACATTTCGCCCGCCTGCGTTAAGGAATTTGCGCGAAAGAAAATCCATCCCAAGCTAATGAGCGCCGCAGTCGCGGCCCAGGAGAATAGGGTCCAGAGCTTCGCCGCCGGTTCCCAATTGAATTTACGCTTCAGTTGCTGCACCTGCCGGTGGGCCACCAGCAGCACGCCATGATAGGAGCCCCAAATCAGAAACAGCAGAGTGGCCCCGTGCCACAGCCCGAACACGACCATGGAAAGAGCCAACACCAGATTTCTCCACCACATCTCCCGGCGCAACGGGGCGAGCGGAAAGAAGACATAATCGCGAATCCAGAATGAAAGCGACATGTGCCAGCGCGTCCAAAAGCCCGATGGACTCGTCGACGCAAATGGTCGCTCGAAATTCTCTGGCGCCCTAATGCCCAGCGCTCGGGCCGCTCCGACGGCGATGTGTGTGTAGCCCGCAAAATCAAAGAAGAGCTGCAGTCCGTAACCGAATGCCAGGCACCAGGCGTCGGGGCCGCTCCATCGCGTGACGCGATCGAAGCCGCTCACAATTCCGTCGCCCGCCAGAATGCCTTGTCCCAGCAACTTCGCAATCTGCATCATCAGCAGGCCGATCGCGATGCGGCGCGTTCCGGCCAGCACGTCGCCCCACGATGTTGTCTCCTGCGAACGAAACTGCGGCAGCATGTCCGGCATGCGGCAGACGGGGCCGGAGATCGTAACCGGAAAGAAACTCATATACAGAGAGAATTCGACAAGCGACGGATCAAGTTCCTCGCCCCGATACTGATCAAATAAATAGCTGAGTGCCTGAAACGTCCAGAACGATATGCCGAGGGGAAGGGCCAGGTTTGAGAAGCTCTGCAGTGCATTGAGCCGGATATGAATCGCCAGCTCCGGAAGGTATTTGAAGACGCTCAACAGAGCCAGATTGAAGACGACGCCCAGTGCCAGTGGCGCCCAAGACGGATTTCGCCGAAGCCATCTCCCTATGAGAAAGTTCACGACAATCGACGTAATCAGAACGCCGGCGAACCACGGAACCCACGTCAGGTAAAGCGCGAAGCTGGCGACCAGAAGAATCGTCTGCCGCACTCCTCGCGAACGCACCTTGGCGAAGACTGCAACGCAGATCACAAAGAGCAAAACATAGCAGGCGCCTTGAAACAACGTTCCTCCATCGCCAACTCATCGCCAAACGAACCAACGAGTATAAACGTCGACTCGGAACTCGAACGTCTGCATGCCCTCAAGAGCGCTGCGACCGCTGGTCTACAATGGCGTGTGATTCGATACGCCAACCTGATCGAGGCTCTCGATGCGGCGCCCGGAGACCGGCCCTTCATCACTGCCTGGATCGACGAAGACGAGAGCGAAAGCGTGACGTTTGCCGGGTTCCGCCGGCGGGCTCGGAGTGAAGTCGAGGCCCTGCGCAGCAGCGGTCTGTGCACCGGCGACCGTGTGGTTATCATCATGCCGCAAGGCATTGCTGCCATGACCACGTTTGTAGCCGCGATGATGATGGGCGCAGTCCCAGCATTTCTCGCTTATCCCAATTTCAAGGTCGAGCCTGCCAAATATCGCTCGGGGCTGCAAGGTGTCACCGCCAACCTGCGGGCAAAAGCGGTAGTGATCGACGCTGGGTTTCCTGAAGAGATGTTGAGCAGCGTATCCGTCGACAACGGAGCCAAATTAATTCGCGCGGTTGTCAAAACCTCTCCCGGCGGATTACCGCGGCCCGGATCTCAATCAGAGCTTCCAACGATCGAGCCTGGCAGCCTGGCCTTCATTCAACACTCCGCGGGCACAACCGGATTGCAAAAAGGGGTCGCTCTGAGTCATGCCGCCGTTCTGCGCCAACTCGAGCACCTGGCGCAATCCTTGAAGATCGACGGGATGACGGACCGTATTTACAACTGGCTCCCTCTTTACCACGACATGGGATTGATCGCCTGCTTCATGTTGCCCTTGGTGTGTCACGTGCCCGTTGTCATGCAGTCACCGATGGATTGGGTGATGCGGCCGGAATCGATGCTGCAAGTCGTGAGCGAGCACAAATGCACCCTGGCGTGGATGCCCAACTTCGCGTTTCAGTTCGTGCCACGGCGCACGCCGAAAACCCGATGGACTGCGTATGATCTTTCATCGCTTCGCTTGCTTATCAACTGCTCCGAGCCCGTGCGTACCAGCAGCATGCTGGAGTTTCAAACGGCATTCAGAATACGAAGTGCT
This sequence comes from uncultured Acidobacteriaceae bacterium, assembly GCA_963795875.1. Lineage (GTDB taxonomy): Bacteria > Acidobacteriota > Terriglobia > Terriglobales > Acidobacteriaceae > Sulfotelmatobacter. The sequence goes on along the minus strand of CAWCJM010000008.1, from coordinate 196,939 downwards.
GTGCTGCAATCGTCCTACGCGATGGCCGAGAACGTCTTTGCCGTGACCCAATCCGGCTTAGACCGGGATCCCGTCACGATCTATGTGGATGGCCAGCAGTTCCGTACCGCACATCGTGTGATCCGGGTGAAGGAAGATTCTCCTGGCGCCATTTGCTTCACTTCGTCCGGACGCCTACTGCCCGGCCAGAAAGTGCGCATCGTATCCGATTCCGGTGCCCTCCTTGGGGATGACGGCGTCGGCGAAATTGTTCTCCAAAGCGATTGCCTGTTTGAGGGCTACTACAACCGCCCAGACCTAACCGCGCAAGCGATCGTCGATGGCTGGTATCTACACCGGCGACCTCGGCTTCTGTCGCGACGGAGAACTCTACGTCGTCGGTCGCAAGAAAGATCTGCTCATCGTCGGCGGCGAAAACGTCTATCCCCAGGACATCGAACAAATCGTGGGCGCTCATGCTGCCGTTCACGACGGCCGCGTCGTCGCGATGGGCCTGTACAATCCTGACCTTGGAACCGAAGACATCGTGGTTGTGGCCGAACTTCAAAGCGTGGAGTTGCTCGCGAATGCCGAACACCTCGAGCAGCAGATTCGCGCCACGATCGTTGCCGGCCTCGGGATTACAGTGCGAACCATTTTCCTGAAGCCGCCGAAGTGGATTATCAAGAGCACAGCAGGGAAGCCCGCCCGCTCCGCGACACGCGACAAGTTGTTACGGGAGCATCCCGAATTGAACGCAGAGGCCCAGATCTCAGTCCAGAAAGCAGAGGCACTATGACTGCTGAAGAGCAGCAGATGGTGCAGCACATTGTGCAACTGATACGAAAGCCGAACCTGACCATCGACGAAAACACTACCCTGGTTTCTTCCGGGCTCATCGACTCTATGTCGCTGATCGATCTCTTGCTCAAACTTGAAGATCTCACTCACAGGAGGATTCCCGCTGGAAAAGTGCAGCCCAAAGATATGGACACCGTTGCAAAGATGTTCGCAGCCGCTGAGCGCGTCGGGAAACCTCGAAAATAGCGGCGCGAAGTAATTTCGCAGAGCACCCGGTCTGCCGCTCGGGGGCCAATACCTGGTGCTCTGCGAGAATCTTCTCAAGCTAGCCGCCCCCTACTGTTGAGTTCTCACTACTCGCGGGATCCAAGTGGTGGCTGATCATGGCGCTGGCCTCGGCCTCCTCAAGCATTTGATTGCGATCCCATTCCGGCCGCAGCACCATGGCCTTGATGTGGAAGTGCGATTCTTTCGAAGCATCATCAATGCGAATCAGGATTTCGTTCTTCTGCATACGGAAGCGCGTGACCTCCGCCAGCGGAATCAGTTGATCCGACGTCTTGCCGCTGATGACGTACACCACCCGATCCCCCACCAGAACGTACTCCGGACACGTCGCCCCCGTTTCTACCTTGGCGCCCGACATGACCGTTACGAATCCATGCTGCGGCCCCAGGCAATCCGTCATCCGCATGCGGACGATCGTGCCTTCCTCGTGGGAATGGCTTTGCGCTGCAAGGTAAACCGGAAATGCGAACACAAGAATGCAGAACAGCGTGCGTTTCATAGTCCCCCAATTATCGACCTTGGTTTGGATAGTAATATCCGCTTCGGCTGCGGAACTGCAGGTTGAGGTTGTGAGTCGGAAGAATGCGAACCGTGTGGAATCCGCTGGCGTGACTGGGAAGCCGGTAGGTGACCGTGTAGCTTGCTCGAAACCCTTCAAGGATCGCATTCAAGGCATGCGTGGCCGCGCCGGGAGGCGGGAAGTAGTGTCCGCCGCTTGCGCTGGCAAGTTTGTATAACGCTACGGCGCCTTGCGACCATCCTGCCTTGTTCACGTTAATGCAATCCAACTGCACTTCGTCTCTTAGTGAGGCGTTGATGGTGTCTCCCAGAGAGTTTCCGCTGAGGTTGTCTTCGCCGTCTGAGAGCACGATAAGAATTTTCTCAGCATGGGCGTCGCCATGCTGCGCCAGAAAGTCGGCCGCGTACACGATCGTGTCGAACAGCGGAGTGAGTCCCCGCGCATTGGCCGGAAGCCGCTCGATCGCGTGCGAGACGCGGCAATCTCCCGCACAAAGCACACCTGGCTGTGATCCTTTAAACGAAATGATGGATAGATTTTCTTCCGGTAAGGCTGCGGTTTTCGACACCAGATCCAAAATATCGGCCATCTCCTGACGGAAACGCGGCCTTACCGATTCGCTGACATCGACCAGAATCGCGATCTGCAGTTTCGTCCAATCGGAACGAGTAAAGCTTTGAAAATTGCGGACGATAACATCTTTGTCTACGACAGCGAAGTCGCTGGCCTGCAATGTGGCCACGCCGCGATTGTTCTGGTCCGTGACAGAAAAGTTCAGGCGAACCTCGCTGGTCGTGCTGTGATACGTGAATTCGGCGGGATCTTCGATTACGCCCATCGAGAGTCCACTGCAAAACAGCACGACTGCCAGCAACGGCCAGCGGCGGCGACAAGGTACAAGTATGGCCATACCGACTACATCGGCCTTTTGTAGAAAACTTTAGGTCGCTCCCCGTTACGCTAGTCATTCCGTGCGCGCAGCTGCGCTTGACACGATTTGAGCGACGCGTTTCGGCCGAAGTTTTCTGAGGTTTTGCAAATCTTAACGGGGTGTGGGGATAGCCGCCTTCGGCTGCCCGTCGAGCGAAGGTCGACGGGTCGGGTCGGCCGCCTCAGACTTTATAGGAACGTCGAGGCTAGGTAATGCTCACTTCCGTGTAAGTCCCATACACCTGTCGCAATGCTTCGCAGATCTCGCCCACGGTGGCATAGGCACGGACGGCGTCCACGATGTAGGGCATGGTGTTAGCGGATGAGACATTGCCGTTCGTCCCCGCATTCGGCTCTTGTGCCGCCGCTTTCTTCAGCGCATCAAGCGCCCGCTGCACTGCCTCATTCGAGCGGCGTGCCCGCAGAGTCTTCAGCTTCGCCGACTGCTGGCGCGCAACACTCTCGTCGATGTAGAGAATGTGCGGCGACTCTTCTTCGATGACGAACTCGTTGGCGCCGACGATCACCTTCTCGCGGGCTTCGACCGCGCGCTGGTATTGGTACGACGCCTCGGCAATCTCTTTCTGCGGATAGCCGCGCTCGATGGCCTTCACCATGCCGCCCATCGCGTCCATCTTGCCGAAGTAATCGAACGGCGCCGTTTTCCATTTGCAGCGTCAGGTTCTCCAGGAAATACGATCCGCCCAGCGGATCGACCGTCTGCGCGACTCCTGACTCGTACGCGATGATCTGCTGCGTGCGCAGCGCGATGCGCGCTGCTTCTTCGGTGGGCAGGGCCAGAGCTTCGTCGTAGGAATCGGTGTGCAGCGACTGCGTGCCGCCCAGCACCGCCGCCAGCGCCTGCACCGCCACGCGCGCGATATTGTTCATCGGCTGCTGCGCGGGCAGAGATACCCCCGCCGTCTGCGTGTGGAAGCGCATCAGCCATGTGCGCTGGTTCTTCGCGCCGAAGCGGTCTTTCATCACGCGATACCAGATCTTGCGCGCCGCCCGGTACTTGGCGATCTCTTCGAAGAAATCGTTGTGCGCATTGAAGAAGAAGCTCAGCCGCGGACCGAACTCGTCCACATCCAGCCCGCGCCGCCGCGCCCACTCCACGTACTCGACGCCGTCATAGAGCGTGAACGCCAGCTCCTGCAAGGCGGTCGAGCCGGCTTCGCGAATGTGATATCCGCTGATCGAAATCGTGTTGAAGCGCGGCGTGAACTTCGAGCCGAACTCAAATGTATCGATCACCAGCCGCATCGACGGCGCCGGCGGATAGATGTATTCCTTCTGCGCGATGTATTCCTTCAGGATGTCGTTCTGAATCGTGCCGGAAATCTTCTTCCAGTCCGCGCCCTGCTTCTCCGCGACGACCAGATACATCGCCCACAGCACCGACGCGGGCGAATTGATGGTCATCGATACAGTGGTCTTCTCGAGATCGATGCCGCCGAAAAGAATTTCCATGTCCTCGAGCGAATCGATGGCCACGCCGCACTTGCCGACTTCGCCTTCGCTCGCCGGATGGTCAGAGTCGTAGCCCATCAGAGTGGGCAGGTCGAAAGCGACCGAAAGCCCGCTGCCACCGTGCTCGAGCAAATATTTGTAACGCTGGTTGGTTTCCTCGGGCGACGCGAAGCCCGAAAATTGACGCATGGTGAAAAGTTTGCCGCGATATCCGGTGGCGTGAATGCCGCGCGTGTAGGGCGCCTGGCCGGGATAGCCGAGATACTGCTCTTCGCTCCAGTCCTGCGGGAGATCGGCCTGGGTATAGAGGCGGCGAATCGGAACGCCGGAAATCGTGGTGAAGCGCGCGTGTCCATGCTCGTCAAGATTGACGCCGGTGGGCGCGCCAATCGGTCGCTCGGGAGACTTCTCCAGCGTAGGCGCCAGCGTTTTCTCAGCCCAGGTCTTCTCCGCTTCGTTAGGATGGCGGTCCTCAAACACATCCGCGATCGGACTGTCGGCAACCTGCGGCTTCAACGGCTTCTTTTCCATGCAATCCCCAGTGTTCTACCTCGATGATAGGGAAGCCGACGCGCCGGAGCAAGGCGGGAGCCGCGGACACAAACGACCGGTCGGTCGTGCTGGTCATCCTGCGCGAAGTGGGAGGTGCGCGAACGCGCGCCTCCCACGCAGTCGAAGGATCCCTATGGCTTCAGTAGTCCTGACGATCGAGACGGCTCTTCCATAGTTCTCAGAGAACTACCTGAGTGATGGGGATCCTTCGACTCCGCGCAGCTTCGCTTTGCGACGAGTTCTCGTCAGGATGACAGTTCTCGGGGCTTGCGCGAGAGTTCCCACGCTTTGGCGTACTTCCACGAGACATAAACCGCATGGTAAAGATGCAGCAGCAGGCCTTCGCGACCGTCGAGAAATCCGAGGCGAAAGAAATAGTTGTAGATAAACGTCGCCAGCGGACGCAGCACGATGTTGCTCACACTGAATCGGACTTTGCCGTCGCTCTTGGCGACGACCATCTCCGCGCCCAGCGAAGAGTAGCGGTTCATGTGTTCGATGTAGTCGGAGAGCGTGGGGTAGGAGTGGTGGAGGAGGGGGTAGCATAGCGTTCCGTAGGCGCCCGGTTACCTGAAACGTTTCGTGTACCGCTCGGTGTTCGACTCGACCGATGCCTCGGCGAAACATTCGCAGTTTGGGATCTGGCCAGAAGCCGCCATGTCGAAGCCAGCGGCCGAGGAAGTGGTTCTGGCGCTTAATCCAATAGCCATTTTCTGATCCAAATCCGTCTTCAGCGGAGCCGTGGTAGACCTCCTCGATTTCTTTCGTCAACCCCTCGGAGACTTCTTCATCCCCATCCAAACTCAGGATCCAATCGCCCGTGGCCTTGTCGATGGCCGAGTTCTTCTGCGCGGCGAAGCCTTTCCATTCTTCGACGAACACTTTCGCGCCGAACGACTTCGCAATTTCAACCGTGCGGTCTGTCGAGCCCGAGTCGACAACGATGATCTCTCCCTTGCCGTCGGCTACAAGCGGTTGCACGCTGGCGAGCGTGCGTCCGATGTTGGCCTCCTCGTTAAAAGTAATAATGACGACGGAAAGGTTCATAGGTGGAATGCGGGCAGTCCAGTTCTAAAGTCCATTCGCGGACTCGAAATTGTCTCACAGTGGCTAAAGCCGACGTATCTGGGCGTCTAACGCGGCCCTGAAGGGCCGCTCTTCCACCAAGTTCTGGACGGCGAACGTGCTTCGAATAGCAGAAATACGATCAGGATGATCAACTCGGGTTCGATGGGGTGCCGGTAGCGGGCGTGCGGAAATACGAAGTAGTACACCGTCGGATACGTAAGCACCAGTCCCGCGAAAAGCCATGCTCCGGGCCGTTTCTGACGCAGCGCGCGCCCGAGTCCCCAAAGCGCGAGCACAGAAGTCGCCAGAAACGCCGAGGTGCGGAAGTCCACCGGTGCGAGGCTGCTGGTCGCTCGCGGAACGCCGTTCCAGTAGTAGAAGAAGCGCTTCATACTGATCACCGCAAACCGGTCCGGATGCGCGTGGACCCACTCGAACGCGATGTGCTTGCATGACTCCGCATACCCGATTTCACCCATGCGTTGGAACTTTTCGAACTCCAACCGGTTGAGGTTGGGTTGCAGGTAGGCCATCAGCATGCCATCGGCATACGGACCGTTGCCCAGGCGGAACTGCAATCCGAAATCATCGCGGAGAAACACGAAGCGTCCGAACACTTCATAGTTCCGCACCACCCACGGCGTCAGCACTAGAAGGAACACGATGGACGAAAGCACGACACCACCCAGCGAAGAGAGGCCTCGCTTGTATCGCTGCCGCCAGATCCACAGACCGCAGAAGGGCAGGAAGGCCAGCATCGTCGGATTCGCCAGTGCCCCAACGCCATTAAGAGCGCCGAATAGCGCCCAACCTCGCCAGCCAGGCCATTCCTGCAACTCCAAGGCGAGCAGAAATAGACAAGCCAGCACGAGGGGCGTGAAGGTTGTATCCCAGATCCAGTGCACGGACCAGTACCAGATGTAGGGACATAGCGCCCATGATGCGGCGGACCAGACGGCGATGCGTTCGCCGAAGGTTCTGTGCGCGATCCAGAAGATGGGGATGCAGGTGAGCGTGGTGAACAGGCTGTTGATACTGAGCAAGACCCAAGCGGAAGCATGAGTGTATATGCCAAAAATCCTGAAGACACCCCCCATCAGGTACGGATAGAGCGGCGGTTCCCAGGCGGTTGGGCCAGTGTCGCCACCATATGGACTGCTGAAGCCGTGGCCCTGAGCGATCGAGCGGGCCACGCGGCCCATCTCCCAGCCAAACTCGAAGTTGTCGTCGCCGGGCCGCGTTCGGTATTGATGGAACGCTCCGATCGTCGCGACCTGAAGCGCGAACGACAGAGGTAACAGCCAGAGGAAGAATCTGGGGAGTGCAGGCCGAAACGGTCTCGCCATCGGGCGTAGTGTATCAGGCTGGGATTAGACATCGCCTGGATTATGTGGGCGCAGTCAACGCACCAGGTCCCTCGACTGCGCATTGCGATTGGCTTCACCAATCGCAATGCTACGCTCGGGATGACAGTGGGTTGAGTGAAAAGTGTGTGAAGCGCAAAAGTGCCGCAAGTGTTCCTGCAGGAACACCGTTGGTACAAAACTGTACGTACAATAGCGCGTAAGCCTGTTGTTTGTCGTCTTGCCCAAAATGGGCAGAAGGCTCGATGCGACCTACATTTGCCCTCCGGATGGTGCAGGTGGGGTGGTCGGCGGCGTGGAAGCCGGGGGTGTCGCGGGAGTGCTGTCGGTTCGCGGGGTGACGTACGGCGTCTTGGGCAAGTGCGTGACTTGGCCCCGGCTGGCGTCGCTGACGTCGATTCCGGCATGGTCCAGCAGTAATCCGGTGGCGCGATCGAGTTCGATACGCGACTTCTCGTAAGCGGCCTTCGCGGAAACCAGATTCGACTCGCCTGTAGTCAACGTGGCGGCATCCTGCAGGATCGCGGTTTGCGTGGTGAGTCCCACTTTCAGTTTCTGCTGATCGGCGTCGAGCGTCTGGCGTGCCAAATCGACGGCGGACTGCGCGGCCTGCACCGCGACTCGATTCTGCTTCACGTCGAACTGGGCATTGCGCACTTCGATGCGAATCTGATTTTCGAGTTGGCGCAGTCGCACTTGAGCCTGGCGATATTCGAGTTGCGCCCGCACCTCGTTGGCCTGGGCTTCACGGTTGCGCAGAGGAATCGTGAGCGAGAGTCCGACGCCTTTATCGGGGGCGGTGCCGTTGACCAGTTGGCTCAATGTGCTGGGATAGCTGACCGAGTTCGTGTTCTTGAACGGCGGTGGAACTGTGGTGTAACACGTACCGAGGGCACCGCCGGTGCAGGCGGGAATCGCCAGATCTCCACCAACTCCAGATCCGCCATAGTAGGCGTAGGCGTCGAGCGTGGGCAGCAGAGCGTTGCGGACTGCCTTGTTACTGACGTCACGTGAGTTGAGGTCGATGCGCGACTCAGCCAGTTCGGCGCGATGCTGCAGCGCGTCGTTGATCAGGTCCTGAATAGGGACGGCCGGCTCCTGGTCGGGAATCTGCATGGCCGAGGTGGGAACGACGTCGGCTTCCGCGAGTACGGGATCGTCGATGCTGCGGCTGAGAGCGTTTTTCAGCAGCAATTCCTGCAATTGCAGATTGTTCTGCGCGACGATCAGGTTCTGCTGATCGGTGGCGACGATGCTCTGCGAACTTACGACTTGAATGGGAGGCGCGGTCCCGACCTGAGCCTGGCGTTTGGAGTCTTCCAGAGCCTTCTGCGCGTAGGTGAGGGCTTCCTCTTGTACGCGAACGTTCTCGTAAGCAAAGACCAAGTCCCAGTACATATTCTCGATCTGGTCGACGGTGGTGAGAACCTGCAGCCGGAAGGCGACGTCGGAAATCTCACGGTTGTTCTTGGCGATGCGGATGAATCTCGTGTTGGGAAGCGAACCGAAACCCTGCAGCAGGTTCTGGGTCACGCGAAACTGGAAATTCGAACCCAGCGAAGGGCTTAAGAGGCTAGTCGGATTGTTGGTGGTGAGGTGGGTGTTGTTGAAGCCAGCGGTGAGAGCGGTGCCCCATGCGAATCCCTGGGTATAAGCGAAGTTGGCCGTGTATGTGTTCTGCGCCAGGATGGGGACGGGGCTGAGAGCGCTGGTGGACTCCGTGTTGTTCTTGTCGAGTTGCAGGGTGCCGACTAAAGCAGGATCGAATGCGGTGATATTGGATCCGATGCCGAGGGTCGAGCCGACCAGGCCGTTGGTGCCGGTGCCGGCGCCGCCGGCGGCGACCGTGGTGCCGCCCGTGCCGGAACCGACCGTGCCGCCGAGTCCGCCCACACCGCCTCCAGGAGTGTTTTGCACGACGCCGGTATTGACGCCCAGGATGTTGGCGCCGGACTTGGCGCGGAGCAAGTCGGCAGCCGCGATGTTCAAGTTATAACGGGCAATGTCGATGTCGAGATTGTTCTCGAGTGCGAGCGCGATGGCGTCATCGATGGAGAGATAGATCTTGCCATCGTGCAGCAGGGCATCGATGCGTGGCGAGTTGCCCAGATTCGGCTGCGCCAGTTCCTGCGCCATGTAGGGCTGCAGCAAGTGAGGGAAGGCCGACCGCGGAACCGAGTAGTCCCTGAGATGAACGGCCTGCGGTTGTGCCGTCGGCTGCGCCGTTGCCTGGGATGACGGAGCCGGCGGCGGTTCTTGCGCGCAGAGCGCGGTCGGCACTATCCCCAACAGCGCAGCGGTGACACACAGCGATAGCTCCCGCAACGCAGAAATGAAACGAGGTAAAACCATGGGTTCTTCTCCTTGCATAAGAACTGGGCGTGGATTGTCGCGATCCGCATTCTGATAATGCCAATGTTGGACGCAAGACGCAAAATTAGGTCACTTCATCTTAGCGGGAGAGAGTTCGCAGAATGGACGCGGGATTGTAAAGAATTGTCGGGAGCGTGTGAAAGATCGCGCCGCTGCCGGGGTAAGGACAGCGGCGCCACGAGCGTTTGCAGTAACTATTGTTGCGGTGTCTGAGGCGCCGCCTGAGCCGGTTGTGTGATCGACTCCGGGTTCTTGCGCGGCGCAACGTAGGGAGCATTGGGCATCCTCGTGACCTGACCGCGAGCGGCGTCATCGATGCTGATGCCATTGTGATCGAGCGTAGTGCCGACGGCTCGATCCAGTTCGACCCGCGATTTTTCGTAAGCGGCCATGGCCGACAACAGAACGGACTCGGCCGTGGCCAGAGCGCTTTGGGTCTGCAGAACCGCAGTTGTGGTGGAAGTGCCGAACTGATATTTCTTTTCCTCGGCATCGAGAGATTGCTTTGCGTAGTCAACCGCGGCCTGAGCCGAAGCCAGACTGGCGCGATTCTGTTCCACCCCAAATTGGGCATTGCGGACTTCGATGCTGACCCGATTTTCGGTTTGCTGCAGGGCCATCTGGTTCTGACGGTATTCCAGTTCTGAACGAATTTGCACTGCCTGGGCAGCACGATTGCGAAGCGGGATATTGAGCTGCAGGCCCACGCCTTTGTCAGGCGAGGTTGAATTCACCATCTGGTTCAGTGTGGCACCATAGCCCACCGTAGGAGCTATCTGAATAGGGTCCGCCGGGTTGGAGCTAGCGCAACCGAATTCCAGCTGTTGCTGCGTAGGAGGATTCGAGCATACGTTCAGAGGATTCTGTACGCCACCCAACCCGGCTCCGCCGTAGTAAGCAAACAGGTCGAGTGTCGGTAACAGAGCGCTCCGCACGGCTTTATTGCTCATTTCCTGGCTGTTCAATTGAATGCGGTTCTCCACAAGCTCGGCGCGATGGCGGAGAGCATCGTTGACCAACTCCTCCGTCGGCTGAACCGGTTCGTTCTGAGGAACTTCCATGGTGGACGTTGGGATCACTTCGGCGCCCGCGAGCACCGGGTCGTGGAGCGTTCGGCTGAGAGCATTCTTCATGAGCAACTGCTGCAACTGAAGATTCGTTTTGGCAACCGTCAATGCCTGCTGGTCTGAAGCCACGGTGCTTTGGGCGCGCACAGATTCGATAGGCGCGAGACTACCGATCTCGACTTGCTTCTTGGTGTCGGAGAGTGTCTTCTCCGAGAAGGTCAGAGATTCCTGCTTCACGCGCAGATTCTCGTAGGCGTAGACCAGATCCCAATACATATTCTCGATCTGATCGACAGTGGTGATGATCTGCAAGCGGAACGCAACGTCAGAAAGTTCACGATTGTTCTTTGCGATCCGGATGAAACGAGTATTCGCAGCAAAGCCAAAGCCCTGCAGAAGGTGCTGGGTGAACGTTGCCTTGAACCCGGAGACCAATTGCGGACTCAAGCTCTGGATGGCGCTATTGGTTGTGCCGCGGGAATTGGTGAAGGAAACGTTCAAATTCGTGCCCCAGGTAAATTCCTGCTGGTAGCCAAAGTTAACGGTTCCGGTGTTTTGAACCAAGGTTCCCGGCAAGGGCACTCCTTGGAAGGGGTTGGTGGCCTGCTGCTTAAAGTGATCTTCCTGCAGCGTTCCCGTCAGGATGGGATCAAAGCTGTTGATCTGTGGCCCCAAGCCCAGCGTAGATCCGGTCAAACCAGCCGCGCCAGCACCAGCGCCGGCCGCGCCGAGTGTGGTACCTCCACTGCCGGAACCAACCTGCGCTCCGACTCCACCCACACCGCCCCCGGGCGTGTTCTGCACGACGCCGAGCGGCACGCCAAGGATGGCGGCGCCCGCTTTCGCTCGCAGCACATCGGTGTCGGCGATATTGAGGTTGTAACGCGCGATGGCGATGTCGAGATTGTTTTCGAGCGCGAGCGCGACAGCATCATTCAGCGACAAGTAGAGCTTGCCATCGTGCATGAGCTGATCGATGCGCGCCGTATTCGCGAGATTCGGCGGAGCCAACGTCCGAGCCTTGTAAGGCCCGATCGGATTCGGAAAATGCGTCGCAGGCTGGCCGTAATTCAGAGCTGGCACCGGGCCCGCCTCCGGAGTGTTCTGCGGCGTGGGAGTCGCAGGGACATTCTGGCTCCAACATGCGAGGGGCAAAGTTGCGAAAAGGCTGGCAACGGCGGCGAGCCGGACGGTCGACATCAAACGTGGGAATGGCATCTACTCATCTCCGTTCGTTCACACTACATTCATTTAAGAACCAATCGAATTAAGACCTTGCTGCGAATACACTAGGGTTTGCCTGAGACAACTCGACCCGAAATAAAGTCCTACTCAGGCATTGGTACGCAAAGGACCGGCGGAAGGTTCCGGAAAGCTGGGAGAAAAATGTCCTTCCCCGCGGCTGCGCTGTTGTCGTTCCTGGTTTCCTGCGCTCTGTATTGCTTGGGACGTAGTGGCAGAGAGGTCTCGAGACTGAAAGACCGGGATTCCGCGGAAACCAACCAGTATAGCTGACTGGGCTTGCACTACATGCTCCTGGAACTGGTAAATTGCTGGCGAAGCCAGAAATCGATTGGATGATGGTGCGGCGGCGCGGGACTCGAAAGATCGCAGGATGCGCAATCTCAAATTGACTGTCTCCTATGACGGGGCGGAATTTTCGGGCTGGCAAGTGCAGCCCGACGTAGCCACGGTGCAAGGCACACTTGCCTCAGCCATTGGACGCATTACCGGCGAAAAGGTATTGCCGCAAGGCTCCGGGCGCACTGACGCGGGAGTGCACGCGCTGGCGCAGGTGATGACATTTGTCACGGAGTCTTCGGTACCCACCGGGAATTTCCTGAAGGCGATGAACGACATTTTGCCGGCCTCGGTGCGCGTGCTCGACGTGGAGGAAGCGCCGGCGGAATTTCACGCGCGCCATTCGGCGAAGGCCAAGACGTATCGTTATCGCATTTTTCGGGAGTCGATCTGCCCGCCATTTCTCGCGCGGTACGTGTGGCACTTTCCTTACCACCTGGCGGAGGAAGAGATGGGACGGGCCGCAGCGCTCGTTGTCGGGGAGCACGATTTCACTTCGTTCGCGGCGGTGGATCCGGAGCGGGGGCGTGATGGAGTTCCGGTATCCAATGTGCGGACAATCTTTTGCTCGTCGTGGGAGAGGGCCGGGGATGAGTTGATCTATACGGTTCGCGGCTCGGGATTTCTGCACCACATGGTGAGGAACCTGGTGGGCACGTTCATTCTGGCCGGGAAAGGGACTCTGCGGGTTGAAGATGTTAGGCGAGTTCTGGAGGCGCGGAACCGCTCTGCAGCGGGAGCGACGGCGCCCGCGAGCGGGTTGTATCTGGTGAATGTTGAGTACTAGGAGAGTCGGCGTGGATCTGCATTCAGTGCAGCAGTGGGCGCGTAACAGCGTATGGCTGGCGCTCGCGGAGTTCGCCATCGTGGCCGGGTTTTTCTACGCCGATGTGCATCATCACATTTACGTCAGCAAGACCCCTTATATTTTTCTGCTGGGATGGGCTTCACTGCGGCTGCGCGGAATGCGGTGGAAGGACGTGGGTTTCGCGCGGCCGCGCAGTTGGGGGAAGGCGCTTTTGGTCGGGATTGCGGTTGGGGTGTGCATGGAGGCAATGGAGCTGTTTGTGACGCAGCCGCTGCTGGCGCGATGGCTGGGGAAGATGCCGGATCTGTCAGATTTCTCTGACATGGTGGGGAATCTCAGAGTGTTCCTCTTCTACGTCGTTCTGGTCTGGGTCCTGGGCGCGCTGGGGGAGGAGATCGACTATCGCGGCTACCTGATGAATCGGGTCGCTGGAGTATTTCGGGACACGAAGGCGGCGTGGGTGGTGAGCTTGATCGTGGTGAGCGTTGTGTTCGGCTGTGGCCACCTCGATCAGGGCGCCACGGGCATGGTCGAGAATGTCTGGAATGGTCTGCTGCTTGGGGCCCTGTACCTGGCGTGTGGGCGGAACCTTGCCGTGCCAGTGATTGCGCATGCGGTGGGGGACACGCTGGACTTTGTGCTGATCTATCTGGGGAAGTATCCGGGGATGCATTGAGTACGTTGGGAAGCGTAGCAACTGTTCCCGGCAGGGACTAAGATTTGCTTATGGCCACTGATCTCCAAATCGCGGCGCGGAAGCTTGTGTCGGTGAATCCGGCGACGGGCGAGGTTCTGCGGGAACTGGAGTGTGCGGGGGAAGAGGCGGTTGAGACTGCGGTTGCGCGGGCGAAGTCGGCGCAGGCGGCTTGGGCCGACCTTGGATTGCGGCGGCGGATTGAGGTGCTGCGCGAGTTTCAGGAGAAGCTCTATGCGAAGAAATCCGAGATTGCGGCGGCCATCACGCGCGAAGTCGGCAAACCGCTGGTCGAGGCGCTCGTCACCGAAGTGTTAGTCGTGCTGGACGCGGCGCGCTTCCTGATCGACAAAGCCTTTGCATTGCTGCGCGATGAACCAGTGCCGCACGGCAATCTCGTCACCAAGCTGAAGAGTGGATGGCTGGTGCGCGAACCGCATGGCGTGATCGGGATTATTTCGCCGTGGAATTATCCGTTCTCGATTCCGGCGACGGAGACCCTAGCTGCCCTTGTGGCCGGCAACGCCGTGGTGCTGAAGCCATCCGAGTTGACTCCGCTGGTGGCGCTGGAACTGGCTGCATTGCTGCATGAGGCTGGCGTGCCCGAGGATGTGTTTCAGGTCGTAGTGGGTGAAGGTCCGGCTGGGGCGGCGCTGCTGAGGTCGCCGATCGACAAGCTCGTGTTCACGGGCAGCGTTGCGACCGGGAAGCGAATCGCGGCGGCAGCGGCCGAGCGCCTGCTTCCCGTGGTGCTCGAGTTGGGCGGGAAAGATCCCATGCTGGTGCTCGACGATGCCAACCTGGACGTGGCTTCGAGCGCGGCGGTTTGGGGGGCTTTCGTCAACGCGGGGCAGGCGTGCTTGTCGGTCGAGCGCTGCTACGTGCACCAGAGTTTGTACGAATCGTTTGCCAAGGCATGCGCGGAGAAGACGAAGCAGCTGCGCGTAGGCAATGGGATGGATTCGCACACCGATGTCGGTCCCATGATTCAAGAGCGCCAGGTGCGGATTGTGGAATCGCACGTGGAAGACGCGAAGGCGCGCGGGGCGCGGGTCCTCGCGGGCGGGAGCCGGTTGCCGGCTCTGGGGGTGAACTTCTATGCTCCTACCGTTCTTGCCGATGTGACGCAGGACATGCGCATCATGCGGGAAGAAACGTTCGGTCCAGTGCTGCCGGTGATGGCGTGCTCGGACGACGACGAGGCAGTGCGGTTGGCCAATGACTCCGAATACGGATTGGCGGCCAGCGTGTGGACGCGGGATGCCAAGCGAGGCGAACGGTTGGCTCGGCGCATTCATGCGGGCACTGTCATGGTGAATGATGTGATCTCGTGCTTCGGCATCAGTGAGGCTCCGCATGGGGGCGTGAAGGCCAGCGGCGTCGGGCGTACACACGGGCGCTTCGGGCTGGATGAGATGGTGCGAGTGAAATATCTCGATATGGACCGCGTGCCGGGGATGAAGAAAGTCTGGTGGCACGGGTACGGTGAGAGCTTCCGGCGTCAGATGGAAGGCTTTCTGGACATGCAGTTTGCGCGGGGAATGGGGACGCGGGCGCGGGGGGCGCTGCGGGCGGCGGGAGTTTTAAACCGCAAGCAGTTGTAACGGTTCAGCCGGGCTTCGCCGCCTCGACTTCCCTCAGGACGGGCTTAAGCCGGACGGCCGAGGCGGCTGTCTCCACATGAGTCGTGGCGCTCCCCAAATGAGTCTTGCCGCCTCCCCACATTTCCACTAGCTCACTCGTTGAATCGGTCACCATGGCTTCTTGGGTGCGAGACCACCAGGAAGCGGACCGGGACGGACGAGGGATTGCGGATCTGGTGACGCTTGCCCGGCATCACGCGAATGCCGGTTCCGGCATGTAGCAGCGTGGTCTGACCTTCCACTTCCATGATGACTTCGCCCGATAGGATGTAGAAAAATTGCTGGGCTTTCTCGTGGTGATGGCGAATTTCGGCGGCGCCCGGCGGCATGAACTCCTCGATTACACTGAGTTGTTCATCGTTGACGAGATACCAGGCGTCACAATCCACGCCCCAGCGATAGTGCTCGGCGTTGTCCCGGCTTACGGCAGCGGGTGTGGCGGAACGCGCGTGAACCGAGGCTCTTGGAAGCGACTCTGATTGGACTTTCTTCGCCATGCTTTTCGTCTCCTGTAGACCAGTGTAGTCTGGTCGCCATGAGCGATCCTATCCAGAACGGTTCATCGTCTGATCTCAAGCGGGAATTGCTGCGTCACACGCTGGCCACGGTCGCCTATCGAGGCGGGAAAGCCGTACGCAGCGCGCCGGCTGGTTTCGCAGATTTCCAGGCCGGTGAGGGAACGCGCACACCGGGGCAGATTCTGGCCCACATCGGAGACCTGTTTGACTGGGCATTGTCGATTGTCATGGGCCAGCGGACATGGCACGACTCGACGCCTTTGCCGTGGGAGCAAGAAGTGCGAGCGATTCTTCGCTACGCTGAAAAAGTTCGATGACTACCTGGCGTCGAAAGAACCGGTTCACGCTTCCCTCGAGAAGGTGTTTCAAGGTCCAGTCGCCGATGCGCTGACACACGTTGGTCAGATAGGTATTCTGCGGCGTCTGGCGCATGCTCCGGTAAAGGGCGAGAGCTACTACGAGGCGGAGATTGAGAAGGGCCGCGTGGGCGCCGACCAGACCAAGCCGAAGCGCGAGTTCTGACGCACTGCGGGAAAGTTATTTGGCGCGGTTCCGATAGAGCGACGCGTCTACCTGCTTTGTCATGGCTTCCACATTCAGCGGGATCCCTAGAAATTCCGCGAGTTGCTCGCTCACGTCCTTCGGCTTGCTCAAAACCTCGTGATATGGGACGCGGAGGGCTCTTAACGTAGGGCTTGCCATCCATCCACGCATAGACCTCGCGCAGGTGCTTCTCGAATGCGGCGGAGATTGCGGCGGGATCTGGCCCCTTCCTTGTAGGTCCCCCGTCGGCGCAACATTTGATCTTGCGAGGCGAGCACTTCGGGCAGCGGGCGTTGCATAAAAATGATGCGGTAGTCGTAGCCGACGGGAAGTGAGAGCAACAGGCGCGAGATTACTTTGACAACCTTGCTTTCACCCTCAGCGATACACGAAGGATCATTGGGAAGCTGTTTGATCCGCTCCCACTCCAGGTAGCCGCGGGGATTGTCGGTGTCGGCCTGGCGTTCGCCGTCCGAGAGCGCGGTCATCCCACCCGCAACCAGCATCTGCATCATGAGAGACGTGCCCGAACGAGGCAGTCCCGAAACGATTGTGATCATGTGTCCTGTCAAAAGTGCGGAGGGGCAAGCCCGGTCCACGAATGAAATTCGATCCTACAGCCTAGCAGAGGCATGGACCGCGCACCTCAGTCCTGATTTTTCAGCGCCACTTCGGCGCGGTAGATGGCCTGCCAGCGTCCCTCTTTGAAGATGTAGATCGAACTGCCATTCATGTGCACCGGAACTTTTTGTCCACCGCAGGTCGCGTGTTGCTCGGCTTTGTAGGTTAGCAGGAGGTGCCGGTCGCCAGCGGCAGGACTGCGAAGTCCGAAAGACTGTAGCCCTCCACCACGCACGATTGTGCGGATTGTTTCTGCTCCTCTAGTTGCTGAGCGCGCGAAGCGGTGCCGTATTCACCCCAGAAGACTCCGTTCTCCGGGATGTGATTGCGGAAAAACGCAGCGTCCTTGGACTTCCAAGCTTCGAAGAAGCCGGTCTCGGTGCGGACTAGTTCCTGATCGACGTTGCTCTTTGTCTTCGGCGCTTGTGCGAGCGCGAGTCGGGACGCAAAGGCGAGGGAAATAAGAAGTGCGGCGAAGGTGACCGAAGTCCTGAGGATGGTCATAAAGTCTGCCTAGCATACGCCATCGGGCTGAGGTCGGGAACGTGCAGACTCGTGTCCTGAGCGAATCTGAGGGCGCTTCCGTCGTACATGTTTCGCTTGCCGCGTTTCGGTTACAATGACCGCGTAAGGCCGAATCCGGCGGCGTTTGGGCCGCTCGAACGAGGGGTACCGTCCTTTGGCGACTGGCGAAGTGACCACTTCCGACACGCAGAATGTTCCGCAGCTTCCCAACCATAAGGTGAAGGTCAAGAAGGCTGGGCAGCGCGCCTGCAACGAGAAAAACGAGAAGGGAAAATTCTGCGGCGGGCATTTGAAGCTGTGGTTTTACATGACCGACGCGATCGAGCGCGAGTGCGGCGACGTGGAGAAAGCCTGGGGACCGAAGGCCGAAGTCTATCGCTGCGAAAACTGCAAGACGCTGTATCTGCCGACGCCCGGGCGAGACCAAGATCAATGTCGCGGGGCAGGGGATGATTTCGGTGTTTGGGTTGACGCTGCCGCCGAAGGAGAAGTGAAGAAGCTTTTAGCTATTGGCTTTTAGCTCTTAGCTAAGAATCGAAGATTTGCATCGAGATCTGGAGTCATGCCGAGCTTTGACACGGCGGACAGCCGAAGGCGGCTGTCCGGCATATGCGGGAGCTAGGAGCTAAGAGCCAATAGCTAAAAGCTGTTTTCCATGAACACTCCCGACCTCATCTACGACTGGAACAAGAATCATCCGCCGGGGCTGAAGCCGCCGGGGCCGGTGCTGATCAACGACGAGACCTTGCGCGATGGGCTGCAGTCGCCGTCGGTGCGCGATCCTTCGATCGCCGAGAAGATTGAAATCCTTCATCTGATGGAGGCGCTGGGAATTCATTCGCTGGCTCTGGGTTTGCCGGGAGCGGGGCCGCGCGCGGTTGAGGCTGTGACTGCACTGGCCCGCGAGATCGCGGCGCACAAGATGAAGATTCGCGCCAACTGCGCGGCGCGAACCCACGAGAACGACATACGCCCGATCGCCGAGATTGTGCAGAAGACGGGGCTGCCGATCGAAGCCGCGACATTTATCGGATCCAGCCCGATTCGCAGATTCACCGAAGGATGGACCGACGACTTTCTTCTGCAGACCACAGAAAAGGCCGTGAAGTACGCCGTTTCGCTGGGACTTGACGTCATGTACGTTACTGAAGACACGAGCCGCTGCGATCCAGAGACAGTAAAACGGCTATATTCGACGGCGATCAACTGCGGTGCGCGCGCGATCTGCATCTGCGACACCGCCGGGCACGCCACGCCCATGGGCGCGCTGGCGCTGGTGCGGTTTGTGATTGAGGAATGCGTGAAGCCCTCCGGCGAAAAGATTCGTGTGGACTGGCACGGCCATAGTGACCGCGGCCTCGCGATCGCGAATTCGATGGCGGCGATTATCGCCGGTGCAAATTGCGTGCACGGATGCGCGATTGGCCTGGGCGAGCGCGTCGGTAATACGCAGATCGACCAGATGCTGGTCAATCTGAAGCTGATGGGCATTGCGCCCTGGGATCAGCAGGACCTGACGAAGCTCAAGCAGTATTGCCAGGCAGTTTCGCGGGCGACGGGCGTGCCGATTCCGGCGAATTATCCCGTGGTGGGCGAAGATGCATTCCGCACCGCAACGGGCGTGCACGCGGCCGCCATCATCAAGGCGTATCACAAAGACGACGTCGTGCTAGCGAACACAGTGTATTCGGGAGTGCCCTCGCACGTGTTTGGGATCGAGCAGATTATCGACATCGGTCCCATGAGCGGAAAATCGAATGTGCTGTGGTGGCTGGAGCGGCGCGGCATTCCGGTGAGCGACGAGATCGTCGACCGCATCTACCAGCGCGCCAAGCAGAGCGACCACACGCTGAGCGAAGCGGAGATTCTGGAGTGCGTGCCAACCGCGGCACAGAAGAAGTGACGCGCGCATGGCTCCCCTGAGACATGCGATTCTCGGTGCGGGCGGAGTCGGAGGCCTGATCGGAGCCTGCCTGGCGCGATCGGGCGAATCGGTCACAGTGGTGGTCAGGCCGGAAGCGCTCGCGCACTATCCTGAACAACTTCATCTCGAAAGCGCGTTTGGAAACTTCAGCGTGCCAGTTGCGCGTGCGGCAGAAGTTCCGCCCGCCGACGTCTTCTGGATTACCGTGAAAGCCACGCAACTCGATGCAGCACTGGGTGCTTTCAAGAAGCCCGAATCCGTGAGAGCCATCGTCCCGCTGCTAAATGGAATCGACCACCTTGCATTGCTGCGCGCCAAGTATGGTTTCGAAAAAGTCATCGCGGCAACGATTGCGGTTGAGACCGAGCGCGTCGCCCCCGGACACATCGTCCATCGCACTCCCTTCGCCCGTCTGAATGTGTCTTCGGCGGGTCGAAGTCTGCTCGGCACGGTGGTTGACGAGTTTCAGAAGATGGGATTCGAGTGCCGCTTTATCGATGACGAGCCGACGCTGATGTGGAGCAAGATCGTCTTCCTCGCCCCGTTCGCCCTGACGACCACCGCCGCAGATCGCACAACGGGAGCGGTCATCGCCGACCCGGATTGGAAGCAGCGCTTGGAATCTTGCGTTCGCGAAGCCTGCGCCGTCGCCGTGGCAGAGGGCGCCAAAGTAGATGCGGACGCCATCCTCGCGGCGATGATGAAGATGCCGCCGAACATGCGCAGTTCCATGCAGAAAGATGTCGAGCGCGGCAACGCCCCAGAACTCGACGCGATTGCCGGACCCATCCTGCGCGGCGGCCAGCGCCACGGGATCGACGTGCCGACGACGAAGACTCTCGTGGCAGCGGTTGAGCGCCGAGCAGAATCTCCCCGATGACCGCGTTAAACGAGTCAAGAATGTGGTTACTTCCCTTGCGCCGAGGGACGATCAGCGATGCCTCCCGCGGCATAGTCCCCGGCGATCTTCCGTAACGCGCTAGCCAATCCCCACACCGGGCAACCCGTTGTAAACTAACGCAATACTTCCATGAGCCCGAATCCCCCGCGCTCGGACTTGCCGGACTCTACGCTTGCGCCCTCGGTGCAGCAGGAAGTAGCGCGCCTGGCCGCATCCCCGGAGGTGCGTTCGGCGTTTAACTGGTTTCGCACGCAGGAGGCACAACTGACGCACTGGCAGATGGAGATGGCGCGGATTCCGGCGCCTCCGTTTGGCGAGTCGGCGCGCGGGGCCTGGCTGGCTGAACGCTTTCGAGAAGTCGGGCTGGACGATGTTCGCATCGACGACGTGGGCAATGTGTTCGGCATGCATCCCGGATTTGGGCGGCGCTATGTGGCGCTGAGCGCGCATATTGATACGGTATTTCCGGCGAACACGCCTCTGAATATCCGCCAGCAGGGAAGCCGCATCTACGGGCCGGGAGTTTCCGACAACGGAGCAGGTGTAGCGGCGCTGCTGGGCATTGCGTCGCTGTTGCGCAACGTTCGCATCCGGCATGCGCTGCCGTTTGTGTTTATCGGCAATGTGGGCGAAGAGGGCGAAGGCGATTTGCGCGGGATGCGGCACATTTTTTCGACACCGCGCTGGAAAGATTCCATTGCCTACAGCCTAGTGCTCGACGGAGCGGGCGCCGACACGATTGTGGCCGAAGCCCTGGGCAGCCGCCGCTTTGAAGTGATCGTGCGCGGACCGGGCGGGCACTCGTGGAGCGATTTTGGCGCGCCCAATCCGATCGTGATTCTGGCGAAGGCGATCGAAACTTTCACGGCGACTCCGGTTCCAACCACGCCGAAAACCACGTTCAACATCGGCGTGATTCGCGGCGGGACTTCGGTGAATTCGATTCCCGAGTCGGCCAGCATGAAAGTCGACATTCGCTCAACGTCGATGACCGAGATGGAGCGCTTGGAGCAATCGCTGCGCCTGGCGCTGAATCGCGCCGTGGAAGATGAAACCATGGCCGCCGAGATGCGATCGTCCGCGCAGAAGCGGCCATCCGGCGTGAGTTGCGAAGTAGTGGTGATCGGCAACCGCCCCGCGGGAGAATTGCGGGCGGGAGCGCGAATTTTGCAGGTGGTGCGCGCGGTCGACTCGCAACTGGCGAATGCGGCGCAGGTGCAGCGGGCATCGACCGACGCGAATATTCCGCTCTCGCTGGGGCAGGAAGCGATTGCCATTGGCGGCGGCGGATCGGGCGGCGGAGCGCACACTTTGCAGGAGTGGTTTGATTCCAATGGACGCGAATTGGGGTTGAAGCGGATTTTGCTGACGATGCTGGCGCTGGCGGGGGTGGGGGAATGAGGCTTAGATTGAGAGCGAGTCTGGGGTGTGTCGTGCTGTGTTCCGTCTTCGGTTCCGTGCAAGGCACCGCACAGGAGGCCGCTCCTGCGCCTGCAGACGCCAAGCCGAAGGCCGACATCATCTTCATGCACGCGAACGTCTATACCGGCGTGCCCGACAATACGCCGTTCAGTTCGATTCTGCGCGAGGAAGCGATTGCGGTGCGCGGCGACCGTATCCAGGCCGTCGGGCAAGATCGTTGACATTGACAAGCTGAAAGGGCCGCAGACGCAAGTCATCGACCTCGGCGGGCATTTTGTGATGCCCGGATTCAACGACGCTCACCTGCATCTTGATGATGCGGGAATGACGAAGCTGAGCGTGGATCTGACGGGCGTGAAGTCTCTCGATGATCTGCGCGCACAAGTGGCGAAGAAAGTCGACGAGTCGAAGGCCGGCGATTGGATTCTAGGATCGGGCTGGGACGAAACTCTTTGGCCGGTGAAAGTGACGCCCACGCGCTGGGATCTGGACGAAGTGTCAGGCGGGCATCCGGTATTTCTGGTCCGCATCGATGGACACATTGCCGTGGCGAATACCCGCGCTCTGCAACTGGGCAGCATCACGCTGGCCAGCCGCGATCCGCAGGGCGGGCAGATCGATCGCAACGAGAATGGCGAGCCCACCGGCATTTTGCGGGAAACGGCGCAGGCCGCGATCGTGGAGGTAATTCCGAAGCCGACGCACCGTCTTGCGCCGCGAAGCTCTTGAACTTGCTCTTGCCGATCTGGCCGAGCATGGAGTGACTTCAGCGCAGGATTATTCGCCGAACTGGGAAAATTTTCAGATCTACGAAGAACTGGAAAAAGAAGGCAAGCTGACCGCGCGCATCACCGAGTGGCTGCCGTTCGACGATCCGGTCGAGGAGTTGGAGCAAGAAGCGCAACGCGCATCCGCAGTCGGACCTGATGCTGCACACCGGCATGCTGAAGGGGTTCATGGATGGCTCGCTGGGATCGCACACGGCGGCGATGCTGGAGCCCTATGCGGACGATCCCAAGAACTCCGGCCTGCCGCGATACGACGCGGCCAAGCTGAATGACATGACGAAGGAGCGCGTGCTGGCGGGCTTCCAGATCGGCTTCCACGCCATTGGCGACAAGGGCGTGCAGATGGCGCTCGATGCCTTTGCCGAAGCCGAGAAGGCCGCGCGTGAGGCGCACGTGAAAGCGCCCGACGGCGGCGACGACTTCCGCCTGCGCATCGAACACGCACAAGTGACGACGCCGGCGCAGATCGCGCAGTTCAAGACTCTGAAAGTCATCGCGTCGATGCAGCCCAGCCACTTGCTGACCGACATGCGCTGGGCTCAGGACCGGCTGGGGCCGAAGCGCGCGGCAACTTCCTACGCCTGGCTGGCTTTCTGAATAAAGGCGTGACGCTGGCTTTTGGCACGGATTATCCGGTGGAACCGGTCACGCCATTCCGCGGGCTTTATGCGGCCGTCACGCGCAAGAGCGAAAACGGCAAGCAGGAATATTTCCCCGACGCAGCGGCTCACCATGGATCAGGCGATCGCCGCCTACACGTCGGGCTCAGCTTTTGCCGAGTTCGAGGAGAAAGAAAAAGGCAAGCTGGTCGCCGGGAATGCTGGCGGATTTTGTCGTCCTCGACCGGGACCTGACAGCGTCTTCGCCGGAGAAGTTGCTGGGCACCAAAGTCCTGCGCACCGTCGTCGGCGGGAAGACGGTGTACGAAGCGAAGTAGGTCCTGGCTCGCGACTCTTGATCGAACACTCGAAGTTCCCGCTAAGACGCTTACGCGAGCAGTATCTTACTGAAATTCCTGTGAGCATCAAACGGTTTCGCCGGTTTATGCGTCTAATATCAGGAAGCCTACTTGATCGGAGGTGGCTCGTACTGTCACAACGGCACAGTATCGGTTGCGTAGAATCGGGTATACTATAAGGGTTTAATCGGTTTCGGAGGGAAGTAGACATATGGATTCGGGCGCAATGTGGATGCGCATGAAGGCTCATCGCTGGGCCTACACGCTGAGTATTCTGGCAACGCTTTCGGTCGGCATTCTGATTGGGACGGTGATTTCCTACGGAGTTAAAGGCAAAGAAGGGCAAAAGAGCGATGCAACGCCGCTCACCCTGCCTTCGCCGCAGCAGATGTCGAACACGTTTTCGCAGATCGCGAAGCAGTTGGAACCGAGCGTCGTCAATATCAATACGGAATCGACCATTAAGAACGTCCACAAGCGCCGTGGGCCAGAATCCCGACGACGAGGACGGTGGCGATGGCGGCGGCATGGACGACTTCTTCAACCACTTCTTCGGTGGTCCGGGCGGCCAGGCTGGTCCCGGCGGCCAGGAGATGGCCCGATCCGCGAGCGTTCGCTGGGTTCCGGCGTAATCGTCGATCCCAAGGGATACATTGTTACCAACCGGCACGTGGTCGAGAAAGCCGACCGCATCCGAGTCCGTTTCGAAGACGATCCGCCAGGCGTGCAGCATGACGCCAAAGTGATCGGCGCCGATCAGGAAACCGACCTGGCGGTGATCAAGGTCGACATTGACCGCGTGCTGCCTTCGGCAAAGATGGGCAATTCCGACAGCATGCAGGTGGGCGACTGGGTTCTGGCCGTCGGCAGCCCGTTCGGGTTGTCGGAGACAGTGACGGCGGGAATCGTTTCGGCCAAGGGGCGCGACATCGTGCCCGGCCGGCAGTTCCAGACTTTCATTCAGACCGATGCGGCGATCAATCCCGGAAACTCCGGCGGGCCGCTGGTCAATATGAACGGGGAAGTGATCGGCATCAATACCGCGATTCTGAGCGAGACCAACGCCTATGCGGGCGTGGGTTTTGCGCTGCCGTCGAAGACCGTAGTCGAAGTCTACAACCAACTGACCGGGCCGGAGCACAAGGTTTCGCGCGGCTCGATTGGCATCATGTTTGATGCCGTGGAGAATCCGGCAATTGCGCGGGTATACGGCTCGGGATCGGGCGTGACCGTCTCGAGCGTGGTGCCGGGCAGTCCGGCCGACCAGGCTGGATTGAAAGTCGGCGACACCATCACCAGTGTCGACGGCAAGAAAGTGACCAAGGGCGCCGAACTGGTGGCCGACATCGCCTCGCGCAAGCCGGGATCGAAGGCGAGTCTGAGTTTCCTGCGCAACGGGAAAACCGCAGGAAACCTCGGTGACCATCGCCGATCGCGCCAAGCTGTTTGCCGCGCGGCTGGGCGACGATCAGGAGAACGACGACGAGAGCACCCCGAAGCAGAGCAAATTCGGTGTGACCGTTCGCAAAGTGACGCCGGAAATGGCCGACCGTCTCGACATGCCCTCAGGAAAAGGCGTGATCGTGCAGGACGTGAAGCCCCGGTTCGTTTGCCGAAGACGTAAATCTGGGACGCGGCGACATCATTCTGGAAGTCAACAAGCAGCCGGTGAACAGCGAAGAAGATTTCGCCCGAGTCGAGTCGAGCCTGAAGAGCGGCCAGGACGTAGTGTTCCTGGTGCGGTCGCGCGGTTCGTCGAAACAGGATGGAACGATCTTCCTGGCGGGTACACTTCCGTAACTGAAGTAAGCCCAACGGGAACTGGCACTGTAGCGTCGCATCGTGGATGATTACAATGCCAGCGTCCGTTGGGCCTTTTCATTTTTGAGGGAGAGGTTTTCGAGGTTTGAGAGGTTTGGACTACAAATTCGCGAGGCACGATTCATCGTTGCGGTTGCGAACGCTGGCGATGTTGGCGCTGGCGTCTCTGCTGCGATTGCCGGCCAGAGTTCGACTGGCGACGCACCGCCGAAGAAGCCGGCGACTACAACGACTACCTCGCACAAGACCGACCAAGTCCGCACAACGACTTCTTCGACGGGCAGCGGCGCCAAATCGACTACGACGCACACTCGCATCGGGAAAACATTCCTCGCAGAAGAAATCGGCGAAGGCGCGCGGCCAGCAGAAAATCGACTCCGAGAGGGCGCAGGCCATTCAGGAAGCTCTGATCCGCGAGCATTACATGACCGGCGAAGCCACCGGCACATGGAACCAAGCCAGCGAAGAAGCCATGCGCCGCTATCAGGCCGATCACGGATGGCAGAGCAAGACCGTCCCCGACTCGCGCGCGTTGATCAAGCTGGGCCTGGGGCCGAGCAAGGATCATCTGCTGAATCCCGAAAGCGCCATGACCACCGTCCGGATGCGCCGCGAGCCGAGCCCATGCACCACGTCGCATAGCGCCCCGCCGCCACGATCCAGCCGGCCACTCCAACCAGACGATTCGCCCGCCCGCAGTAGCCTTGCAAGCTCAACCTGCGCCGATTGTCCATCTGAGCGAGCGACCATCGCAAAGCGACTTCGCCGCAGTTCATTGCGCTGAATGCTAGTGCCTGAAGCGACTGCTAGTTCTTCTTGTAGCTCGTCATCACCGGCTGCGGGAAATAAGGCAACGGTCTGGTTGGTGATGATGGCGCGGGGATTCGCTTCGACCAGCGCCTCGGCGATTTCTTCTCCGCAAATTTCGGCGGCGGCATCGCGCGCAGTGGAGAGAATCGGGACGCGTTTCTCCAGATCGTGCGCATCGGTGGCGAGCACGTGCACGGCCTGATGTTCGAGCAGCCAGAGCGCGGCGCGGCGCGTGCGCTCTCCCCAGAATCCGGTCAGTGCCGAGCCCGTCATCTGAACCACGCAGCCCTGATCGGCCCACTCCACCACTCGCTGCGGGCTCTCGCGCAGAATCGGATTGCGCTCGGGATGGGTGATGATCGGCGTGATTCCGCAACTCCCCAGCTTGAAAAAGTAATCCGTCGTCTGCTCCGGAGATGCTGAAGTTACTGAACTCGACCAGCAGGTAGCGGGTGCCTTCGATGACGTAGCGAGTGGGATGGGCCAACGCGTCCTGGATGTTGTCGTAAGAAAGGTGAAAGTCGCAGCCCAGGCTGAGTTTCGGCGAGTCGCCGACGAGTTGCTGCAGGTGGGCGACGAGTCCCTTGCAGGTACTCGCGATCGTAAGTGATAGCGGTCGTTGGCGTGGGGCGTGGCCACCATGTGCGTGATGCCGTCGGCGGCTGCCGCGCGGCACATTGCGACCGAGACGTCCCAGGATTTCGGACCGTCGTCTACTTCCGGAAGAATGTGAGAATGAATGTCGACCACAATTGTAGGAACACCAGCACGCCGCTGATAGTTGCCCTTCCTAGATTTAAACAGATTCGTACCGCAAAGGCCAAGCGGGCGCTGGAACTGTAGTAGATAGTGTTCGAGACGACGGAAAGCATGTCGAGTCCAACTCCACTCGCGCTCGCGACTCTGGCTGGCGTGATCCTTTGCTGGATCTTCTTCGCAGGCATCTTCCTGCTCCGCAAGCGGACTCCGAAGGCAGCCTGAAGCGAAACGCAACGGATGGCCACGCTGGGGATCTCTCTGCAAATGTGCGGCTATTTTCTCGTGTGGTTCCAGCCGCCGAGGTGGCCATTCCTGCCGCCGGTTGCGGCGCTTTCGGGACTCGTCTGGGATCGTTTTTCTGTGTTTACCGTTTCGCTTGCGGCCGGATCAGTCTGGCTGATTGAAATCCGCTGTCCGCACGCTCGGCAAGCAGTGGGCCCTGCGTGCGCGGCTGGTCGAAGATCACAAACTGATCACCGTGGGCCCCTACGCCTATGTTCGGAATCCGATCTACACCGGCATGCTCGGAATGCTCATCGCCACCGGATTGGCGATGGAGCACTGGATCGCGACCATCGATCGCGGTGATCATTTTTGCCGTGGGCCTGGTCATTCGGGTGCGCAGCGAAGAGAAGTTGCTGCGGGCGGCCTTTGGGCAGGAGTTCGAAGATTATGCCCGGCGCGTGCCGGCGGTCATTCCCGGAATTTATTGATCGGCTTCACCAGATCGTCGGCACGGCGCCGGATTTACGGATCGCCCGATCCGCCGTGACGAGCGTGAGGCCTTCACAACCGCAGTCGCTCCGATGATGCGGTCCGCCGGGTCCTTGGGATAGCTTGCGGGCAGCTCAAAGGCCTGCAGCGCGATGTTGGCCGTGATCGGCAGGACGACGAAACGCAGCTCGAACTCACGCAGATGAGTTTCTACGTCGGGTATAAAGCGAATCTGCCCACGACTTGCGAGCCGGGCCATTTCAATGAATGTGATGCCGGCAACTGCAATGCCGCGTTCTTGTTGCCTCGCACGTTCAATCGCGGACCGGGCCGCTGAAGAGATTCGCTGATAATCCTGGGCGAGCCAGATCACTACGTGCGTGTCGAGCAGGATCAATAGAGATCGCCCCACTCTTCGGGACTGAATATGGGCGAAACAATGTCGCCCTTGATTTCGATTTTGCCCTTTCCCTTCATAGAAGCCGAAGATGTCGTCCTTTTCTTTCTCCACCGGGACGAGTTTCGCCACCGGCTTGCCGCGCTTGGTGATGATGACGGATTCGCGCTTGGCTGAACTTCGTCCATGATGGCGAGGCAGCGGGCTTTGAATGTGCCGGCGGGGATGGTTTTCATTGTCATAAGCGATCATGGTCATTATACCATGGTCATACTAGAGTCGTTCAATCGTTCTGTGAGACCCAATCCATCCCCAACCGCAGATTTACCTTTCAGCTCACCAGCGTGCCTTCTCTTAAAACACAAGTGTACCCACTCCCGCAGTAGTCGACCCGCAGACGATTAGCTGATCGCTCACAGGCGTGACTTGCGCTCCGCGGCGAACGCGATCTTCGATAGATGAAGAGCGTACGTTCGCGACAGCCGATTCGACAGCACCAGTCGTATTGATCTTAACCGCTGCCTCATGGCAGTGTGGGATCATATCGTGCAATCTAAGTCGTGGCCTGCCCGTTCGGATCATCGAGTCTCAAATAGTTCAACTAGGCGAGGATGCCCGGGTGCGCCGGTGATGACGGGATCGATCTAGACTTCCAGCGATTCTGCTGATCTGGCGCTTCATCGCGCCGTGAGCTGAGTTTGCCTTGAGCGTCTTCTGGACGAGATTTTCGCCGACATGAGAGCATCGTAGACCATGCCGGTTCTGTGTAGATGGCCATTCGTCCTTCATAGGCTTGCGCTGAAGCTTCGGGCATGAACGATGCCATCTCGTCCCCAAGCCGGAAAGTCTTCGGTTGGACAGGCGGCTTCGGAAGAAACCGCACGGGCTAACGGTTTGATCAGTGGACGACTCAGTCTGAAAGTCGGCCGATGTCGCCAGCTATTACGTTCGCAGCTGCCATAGTAACAACTCGACGCTTCAGACGATTAGAGCCAGCGGGCGATTCACAATCGACCGTGAGTCGACCGATTCAGCACGAATCATCTTCCCGTACCGCTCGCGAATGAACTCCGCAATTCCCGCATAGGCCTTCGTCAGTGTCGCTTCATCCGGCAAAAACACGATGCGGAAATGCTGCGTTCCCGGCTTCTGGCCGAAGCCGGAGCCATGCACGACCATGACGTGCTTCTGGCGGATGAGTTCCTTCACGAAGATCTCGTCGCTCTCCGGGATGTCGATGCGCGGGTAAGCGTAGAACGCTCCGCGCGGGGCGACGCAACTCACGCGCGGCGTAGCCTCGCACCATTTCTGCGTAAGATCGCGGCGGGAGCGCAGTTTGCGCTGCACTTCGATGAGATGATCCTGCGGCCCTTCCAGCGCGGGCTTGATCGCGTATTGCTCGGGATGATTGGCGCACAAACGCGCCCGCAGCAAGCGGTGCACGCCTTCGGTATACGTCTTGACCGCTGCCGGCGTCGCCGGAGACGATGCCCCATCCGATGCGCCATCCCGGGACAAGATAATTCTTCGACATGCCGCCGAAGGTCACGCAAGGCACGTCGGGCGCGACCGAGGCGAACGCAATGTGCGGCGTGCCGTCGAGAATCAGTTTGTCGTAGATTTCGTCCGAGAAAACGATCAGGTTGTGGCGGCGCGCCAGTTCCGCGACTTGCTCCAGCATCTGCCGGGTGCACAGGGACCCCGTAGGGTTGTTGGGGTTTATGAGAACGATGCCGCGAGTGCGAGGCGTTAGCTTGCGTTCGATATCGGCTAGTTCGGGCTGCCAAGCGTCTTCTTCATTCAAATCGTAGGCGTTAAGCCCGATGCCCAGCTTGCAGAGCACCGCCGAGTACAGCGGGTAGTCCGGGCTGGGAGTCAGAATGTTCTCGCCGGAATTCACCAGCGCGGACAAGCAGAGATCGACCGTCTCGCTAACGCCGGCCGTAACGAAAATATCCCGCACCGTGGTAGGCCCTTGCGCTCGGCCTCGCCGCGAATGGCTTCGATCGCCTCGGGGATGCCGGGAGAGGGCGCGTATCCGTTCTTGCCCTCGCGCATGGCCTTGTAGACGGCTTCGACGATGTGGGGCGGCGTCTGGAAATCGAAATTCAGCGGATCGCCGACGTTGAGCGGCAGGACTTTGTGTCCCTGCTTCACCACTTCATCGGCGACGCAGGCCAGGTCGCGGATGGCGTAGCGAACGTTATCGAGGCGGGAAGCGGCAGCAATCTCGTGATCTTGACTGATAGGAGTCATGGGAGCCTCGCCACGGCGAAGGTTCCGGGCCGCGGCTCAAAGAAATTCTAAATGCATGGGACGAGGCAGCGCGCAGAAATCTGCGCCATCACCGCAGGCGGCGAGCAGGGGATTCCTTCAGAGAGCGAAAACTTACTTATTAGAGTTGAATGTGAAGACGGCTTCCTCGACCGTTTGGGCTGGGCCGGGGGCGTACTTCCAATGCATCACAGCCATGGAGGCATACTGCGCCAGCATGGGATTACCGCCCTTGCACTCGACCTTGGAAACGTTCCCGTTCGACAGAACCGTCACCGCCAGACGAACTTGTCCCTCGAAATGAGCATTCCGGAGGACGTACGGATAATCGGGCTCAGTCATTACCACGACTTTGCGGCGCGTCTTAGCGGTGTCCTGAGCCAAGAGACGCGGAGTGGAAACGGCGATTAGCCCGAGCAGCACAGCCAATGCAGAAAGACAGACCCTGTACCTGACGCTCAGTCTCTGAACGGTGCGAAATTGACGGACCATCACAAGACAACCCCAAAGGTGAGAGTTGAGACCTGGAGGGAAGCCTCATGCGGTTAAGTTAAGTTGCCACCAAGGGGTGAACAAGATTACCGAGGTACTCAGGAAAAGCGTCTGGGCGGCGGGGCCATCGCCCAAGGGAAAACTAAAGCGGAAACGAAAATCAGCCGCCAGAGAAGATTCCGACGGCTGATTGCTGACGGCCCGTGCTTAGTCTTCACGGTCGATCTGAGCCTTCTGCAATTTGTCGGAATAGTCGACGTACACCGACTTCCACTCCGTGTAGAAGTCGATGGCGCCGATTCCGCCCTCGCGATGCCCATTGCCGGTTGCCTTCGTGCCGCCGAAGGGCAGGTGGACCTCGGCGCCGATCGTGGGCGCGTTGATGTAGGTGATGCCGGCGTAGAGGTCGCGAATCGCCGAGAACGCTTTGTTGACGTCCTTCGTATAAAGCGCGGACGACAGGCCGTACTCGATGCCGTTCGCGATCTCGATAGCGTCTTCAAGATCGTCGCAAGGAATCACCGCTACCACGGGGCCGAAAATCTCCTCCTGCGCGATGCGCATCTTCGGATCAACGTCGGTAAAGACCGTCGGCTCCATGAACCATCCATACTGGTAATCGCCCTGATCGAGACGGTTGCCGCCGCAAACCAGCCTCGCGCCTTCGTTCCTGCCGATGTCGACATAGCTGAGATCCGTTTGAAGCTGTTTCTCGTTGACGGCCGGGCCCATCTGTACGGTTTCGTCGAGGCCGTTGCCTACTTTGAGTTTCTTCGCGCGCTCGACCAGTCGCTCGACGAATTCCCGATACACGCCCTTTTGTACGATCATCCGACTGGTCGCGGTGCAGCGCTGGCCGGTGGTTCCGAAAGCTCCCCAGAGCCCGCCCTCAATGGCCAGATCGAGGTTGGCGTCGTCGAGAACGATCATGGGATTCTTGCCGCCGAGTTCAAGCGAGCAGTGCTTGAAGCTCTTGGCTGCGATGCCGCCGATAATGCGGCCCACGGCGGACGATCCTGTCAGCGAGACTGCACGCACGTCGGCATGCTCGGCAATGGGAGTGCCTACGTCGGCACCGAATCCGCTCACAACATTGATCACGCCCTTGGGCAAGCCTGCATCGGTCAGCGCGCGGACCAAATTAAAGGTAGACAGCGGAGTGTCTTGCGCGGGCTTGATGACGCAGGTGTTGCCGCAGACAATTGCCGGCAGAAGTTTCCAGGACGAGATCGCCATCGGGAAGTTCCATGGCGTAATCATGCCGCATACGCCAATCGGCTGCCGCACCGCCATTGCGAACTTGTTGGGCATTTCCGAGGGTACTGTGGGACCGAACAGGCGGCGGCCTTCGCCCGCGTTGTAGTAGGCGGCGTCAATCGCTTCCTGCACGTCGCCACGCGTCTCGGCGAGCACCTTGCCCATTTCGCGAGTCATTTCGCGCGCATAGTCCTCCTTGCGCTCAATCAAGATCTCTGCGGCGCGGAAGACGACCTCGGCGCGGCGCGGGGCAGGCACCAGTCGCCACTTGATGAAGGCGCGCTTGGCGGCGGCGACGGCAGAGTCCACGTCGGCCTTGGCGGATTTCTGGAAGATGCCGACCAGGTCGCGGGTATCGGCGGGATTGCGATTTTCAAATGTTTCGCCCGTCGAAGCCTCAACCCACTCGCCGTCAATGAAATTCTTGAAAACCTTGGTCGTGCCATAGCTGAGTGGGGCTGGACCGGTCAAAGTATCGGTTGCCATGATGTCTCCTTAGGGTTTCTGAATATGAAGGCCCAAATAGTTGATGCTACAACCCGCGAGGAAGGTGCGGCAAGGGAAGGGACGGGACCGGAGTGTGTCAATTTGAAGGATGACCTGAGCCAGGAAGCTCACGAAGGCCGAACTTCCGGGCAATTCCGCGGTGATCCGTCGTGTCCTTAATGATTCGCAGTCTTTGCTGGTCCGGCCTCCGGCACTTCGGTAACGTCTCCGACTCATTACCTGTTTTTTCCTCCGTTTTGCTTGTGCTAACGTTGCTCTTTACCGCATATTTGCAAAGGTTTAGCGAGGGTTTTCGATCCCAAGTGCCTTCTGATAACCGCAAATCGGGGATCCACGTTGCGTGGACCACCATCACCTACCGCAGTGTCGCGCTGCTGATCATGGCCGGCGCCGTCATCTTCTATTTTGTCGTGCGCTTCACGTTCCCGCAATTCACCGAGAACACGGTCAAGGCGGGCGGGAATGTAGTTGGCAAGTTGCTGGATCACGTTGCGGGCATGGCTCCGGCGACAGGGCCCGGACTCTCGACTGCTCAGCAGGCGCACTTTACCGCGCTGGACGGAACCGTCCGCGTCAAAAAGAGCAACGGCAACAGTTGGGTGCCGGGCGATTACAGCATTCCCCTGGAAAAGGGCGACGTCGTCCAAACTGGTTCGGAAGGTATGGCGAAGGTCGTCTTCAACGATGGCACTAGCTATACCGTGAAACAGGATTCGCTGATCGTAATTGAAGAGAACTCGGCCAACGACCAACAGCAGACCAATGTGGCTGTCGCGGTCAGCACAGGAACGGTCGACCTTTCGACCGCGACCTACAGCCAGGGTTCGAAATCGCAGGTGATCGTGGCGGGCGCCACGGCCTCGCTGTCGCCGGAGTCGGCGGCACAAGTGCACAACGATCCCAAGGCCGACCAGCACGAAATCCTGATGAAAAAAGGTGCCGGCGAGGTCAGCCGCAACGGCGAAACCGTGAAACTCGCCAACTGGGAGAAAGTCAGTTTCCAAGGGCAACAGTCGCACCTAGAGAAGGCTAAAGAAATTGGACCGCCCACGCCCATCGCGCCGGCGAACATGGCGCCGCTGTTTTCCGCGGGCGAGGCCACCAAAGACGTGGAGTTTTCCTGGACGCCGATGGCGAATGCAGTTGGTTACCGCCTGCGCATCTCCCGCAACCCTTATTTTTCTTCTACACTGGTTGACAAGAAGGTTAATACAGCGGCGGTAACCGTCACCAGCCTCGGCGAAGGCGCCTATTACTGGATGGTCCAGTCGTACGACACAGCGGGGAAGGAATCGGTGGAAAGCGAGAAGAACCGCTTCACCATCATTTCCAAAGGCAAAGAGACCGAAGCCATCGAATTGGATCTGGACCCATTTATTCAGCACGGGCACGTCATTGAAGTGACAGGCAAGACCCAGATGGGAGCGCGCGTCATGGTGAACGGCAGCGAGGTCCCGATGATTGGATCGGATGGTCAGTTTCATTACTTCACGCCGCCGCTGCCCACCGGAGAGGCCGTGATTACGGTGACGGCGCAGACGGCGCAGGGCGGAGTGAATACGCAGCAGAAGAAGATCATTATTCAATAAGAGAACGTTTCAAGGTTTCAACGTTACAAGGTGTCAAGGTCTTAAAGCGCGTTCGTTCTAGAGGGATCATAGTTTTTTCAGACTTGAAACTCTGAAACCTTGAAACTTTGAAACCTGATTTAAGCAAGGTTGCCGGGCATCTCGTAGAATAAAGAGACCCAGCACCCTAACAAGAGAATAAAGAGGAATTTCCGGGAGACTCCCGGCAAAGCAGCACGTAGAAAGACGCGGGAACAATTTCGTCATGTCAAACAACGGATTTCATTCAGGCTCGACGCGCAATCACAACCTCCGGTCGCTGTTCAGCATTTTCTCCAGCGACCTGGCCATCGATCTCGGCACCGCCAACACGCTCGTGTACGCGCGCGGCAAAGGGATCGTCGTGAACGAGCCTTCCATCGTCGCCATCAACAAGAACACGGGCGAAGTCGAGGCCGTCGGCAAAGAGGCGAAAGAGATGCTGGGCCGCACTCCCGGCAACATCGTCGCCATCAAGCCCATGAAAGATGGCGTGATCGCCGACTTCAAAGTCACCGAGAAAATGCTGAACTACTTCATCCAGAAGGCGCACAACCGCAAGATGCTGGTGCACCCGCGCATCGTGATCGGCGTGCCTTCGGAGATTACGCAGGTGGAAAAGCGCGCGGTCATGGATTCCGCGTATCGAGCCAAGGCCAGCGAAGTCCATCTGGTCGAGCAGGCCATGGTGGCTGCAATCGGCGCTGGACTGCCCATTACCGAACCCAGCGGCAACATGGTGGTTGACATCGGTGGCGGCACCACAGACATCGCAGTGATTTCTCTGAGCGGCATCGTCTATTCCCGTTCCGTGCGGATGGCCGGCAACCAGATGGATGAAGCCGTGATGAATTACTTGAAGCGAAAATACAACCTGCTGATCGGCGAGCGTACCGCCGAGCAGATCAAGATGGAGATCGGTTCCGCGCACCAGCTCGATAAGCCGATGACGATGGAGATCAAAGGCCGCAACCTGATCGAAGGCGTGCCCAAGACGATCACGGTCGACGACGGTGAAATCCGCGAAGCCCTCAGCGAGTGTGTTTCGACGATCATGAACGCGATCCGCGTGGCCCTCGAGCGTACGCCTCCGGAGCTTTCGGCCGACATCAGCGACCGCGGCATCGTGCTGACGGGCGGCGGAGCGCTGTTGAAGAATCTCGATAAACGCATCCGCGAAGAAACCGGGCTGCCGGTTTCCATCGCCGACGACCCGCTGTGCAGCGTGGTACTGGGCACCGGCAAGATGCTCAGCGACTTCAAGCTGCTGAGAAAAATCTCGATTGAGTAGGTATCAAGGTTTCAGAGTTTCAAGGTTTCAAGGTGCTGAAGTTGCGAGTCACTTCTTTAAAATCGCAGCTAGCAGGTTGGTTCCTTGGGATGTTGAAACTTTGAAACCTTGAAACTTTGAAACTGTTTTCTTATGGAATCCGTACTCGGCCGCTACCGCAACCTGGTCATTCTTGTGGGAGTGTTGTTTCTGCAAGTGCTCGGGCTGGCCATGCAGGTGAAACGCAGCGGCGGCAACGATGTGGAGGATACGCGCCTGATCCGCATCTGGGGCGTTGGCGCCATCACTCCCTTCGAACGCATTCTGGTCTGGGCCCAAAACAGCACGGGTAATGTCTGGCACAACTACTTCTACCTTCGCGGCGTGCGCGCCGAAAACCGCCAACTGAAAGAACAGATCGAGCAGATGCGGATCGAGCAGGTGCGCCTCAGCGAAGACGCTGCCCAGGCACGCCGCCTGCAGACTTTGCTCGCCTTCAAGGAACAGTTCATCTCCCGCACCGTGGCCGCGCAAGTGATCGGCTCCAGCGGCAGCGATCTTTCCCGCATCATCTATATCGATAAGGGAGAGAATGCCGGCATCAAGCGCGACATGGCGGTCATGACGTCCGACGGAGTCGTGGGCAAGGTTCTCGTCGTCTTTCCGTCGGTGTCGCAGGTGCTGTTGATCAGCGATCAGAGCAGCGGTGTGGGCGCGATCCTAGAAAAGACCCGCCTGCAAGGAGTCCTGCGTGGCACCGCCAACGGCGAAGTCGTGCTGGAACGCGTCATGAGTGACGAGCAAGTTCCGGTGGGCGAAACGGTTCTAACTAGCGGCGGCGATCAGATTTTCCCCAAGGGCTTGTCCGTCGGTACCGTGGCGACGGTTGGAAAAGGCAAAGACTTGTTTCTGAATATCAAGATCAAGCCCGCCGCCAACTTGAGCAAACTGGAAGAAGTGCTGGTACTGGTCGAGAAGCAGGAACGGCAGGCTATTGCGGAAGACAGTGTGCGCGTCCGTGCTGCCGACATTCTGGCTCAACGGCTGCCCTCCGTGCCGGACAAGCCCGCCACCGATGCGAGTCCAACCGCGGGAGTTGCAGAAGGATCCGCCAAGCCGGCCGTTGCGAAGCCCGGCGTGAAGCCGACCGGCGCGGCCACGACCACAGCGCCTACAGCCAAGAATCCATCTGGCCCGAGCACCATTCCCGGGGCGTCCGGGGTGAGCCCGGCAGGGAAGCCAGCCGGGCCCTCCGTCGTGAAGAAAAGCGTGACCGTCCCGGCCAATTCGGCGAATGGACCAAAGCCAGCCGCAACTCAGACCGCACCCGCCAACGACCAGCAGAAACCTGCTGATCCAAACGCGCCCGCTGCACTGCCGCCCAATCCGCAGCCCCCTGCCACCGAGAGCAGTCCACAATAGCGTGCCCATCACCTATACATCCAATGAGCAGGTTGAGGTCTACCGGTTCAGTATCCCGGTAACCATTGGTGTGCCGTTGCTGGCGCTCTTTGTGCAGGCATTTCTACCGCTCCGGTTCCCGCGCTTTGCCGTTTATTTTGACTTGCCGCTGCTGGTGACGATCTTCTTTGCCATGGCGCGTCGCAGTCCGGTGGCCGGCCTGTTCACCGGGGCGTTGATTGGTCTGGCGCAGGACATGTTGGGCCATAACCCGATAGGAATCTACGGCATCGCCAACACGATAGTAGGGTATGGAGCCTCGTCGTTGGGGGTGAAGCTCGATGTGGAAAACGCGGGAGCCCGCCTCCTGGTCACGCTGGGATTTTCCCTGATCCAATCCGCCGTTCATTTCACCGTTGCGCGCGGAATGGTCAATATGAACCAGACTTGGAGTTGGCCCCACGTCATTCTGTCTGGTCTCGCGAACGCGATTCTCGGTGTGGCGCTGTTCTTCTTGCTCGACAAGTTTAAGCAGAGGACGTGAGGAGGGGCTTCCGGCTCTCGGCTTCGGACTTCCGGCCAGATCACCGACAGAATGCCGCTGAGTACCCGTGACCTTCGTTACTGAGAAATGCTCCTCTGGCTCAAGGTCCGAAGTAGAATGAGATTAACTCCTGAAAGGAAATGGTGTCAGCATCGATTTCTGAACGTGTGGCGAACACGCCGGAAGCCGGACGCCTGAAGCCCGAAGTCTGATGTTAGGTCGCGACGAAAAAGTTTCCGAGGTCCGCCTCACGGCGGCGCAGTACATCATCCTTGGCATCTTCCTGATCCTCGCTTACGGACTATGGAAGCTGCAGGTGATGGAGAGCGGCTATTACGCCTCGGCTGCCGAAAAGAACCGCATTCGCAACGTTCCTGTGCTCGCGCCTCGCGGCAAGATTCTCGACCGTGAGGGCCGCACTATTGTTGACAACTATCCGTCATTTTCCGCGTTGCTGCTGCGCGACTCCACGCGCGACCTGGTTGGTGATGCGGACCTGATTGCCCAAGGTTTGCATCTTGATCCGAACGAGGTACGGGCCCGCATCCGCCACTTTGCGTCGATGCCGCAGTACCAGCCGATCTTTCTGAAGGAAGACATTACTCCCGACGAGTTGCAGTTCATCGAAGCGCATCGCAACGAACTGCCCGAACTCGACACGATCATGGCGCACCGTCGCCTGTATCCGCGTAACGGATTCATGGCGCACCTGATCGGCTACGTTGGCGAGGTCAGCGAAGACATGCTGAACCAGCCGCAGTTCGAACTGTACAACTCTGGGGACGTCGTCGGTATTTCCGGAGTCGAACGCCAGTACAACAATCTTTTGATGGGCACGAATGGATCGCGCCAGGCCCTGGTCGACAGCCACGGCCGCGAAGTAGGACGCTTGGGCGAGACCGAAGCCATCCCGGGCAAGCAGCTCAAGCTGACGGTGGACATCGATTTGCAGATTGCAGCGGAACAGGCGTTGGAAGGGAAGAACGGAGCGATTGTTGCCATGGATCCGCATACGGGCGAGATTCTCGCCATGGTGAGCGGGCCGTCGTTCGATCCCAACGACTTTGCCGTGCATGTGTCGCGCGATCAATGGAACAAGCTGGTCACCGATCCCGACAAGCCCCTGCTAAACAAAGCCATTCAGGCGCAACTGGCGCCCGGATCGACCTTCAAGATCATCATGTCGGTTGCCGGATGGCAGGAAGGCATTGCTCAAGATCTCCACGTGAACTGCACTGGAGGCGCCGAGTTCTACGGGCGGCGATTTGGTTGTTGGGTGAAAGGAGGCCACGGACCGGTAACGCTGGAGAAAGCGATCTACCAATCCTGTGACGTTTTCTTTTACACGCTTGCAGAGAAGCTCGGCATTGACCGCATCGCGAAGTACGCGACCGCGTTGGGACTAGGGCAAAAGACGGGAATCGACCTGCCCAACGAAGTCGCCGGCGTCATGCCTTCCGAAGAGTGGAAAATCAAGAATTTCAAGCAGAAGTGGTTTGCTGGAGAAACAATTTCAGTTGGGATCGGCCAGGGTGCAGTCGCCATCACGCCTGTGCAGTTGCTGCGCGCCATCAGCGCTATTTCCATGGGTGGACGTATGGTCGTACCTCACGTCATCAATCCGGTAGACGTACCGGCGGGCTATGTTGAGGCCGCTCGCTACACGGAAGTGAAGAACGTCCCGATTGACCCGAATGGCTGGACCTTCGTCACCGATGCCATGTCGCGGGTTCTTCTGCCAGAAGGAACGGCTCCCTCTGCTCACGTTCCAGGAATCGACATCGCTGGCAAAACGGGCTCCGCGCAGATTGTGTCCCTGGCGACTCGTGCAAGATTCAAGAATAGTGACGATCTCGCACAGAACGGATGGTTCGTGGGCTTCACGCCGCGCCGCAATCCCGACATCGTGGTCTGCGTGCTCTTTCAAGGTGGCGAACACGGCCGGCTAGCGGCGCGCTTGGCGACTCAGGTGATTAAGGCCTATGTCGATAAGCAGCACCGTACCCCGCAAAAGATGGTGGAGAAACCGAAGAGCAAAGGCACAGTGGATATCGGCGGCCTCTGGACCGAGCCCGGCTCAGACGGCGGTAAAGAAGCGCTGCATGGCGGCCGGTTCGTTCTGGATCTGCCGAAGAAGCCGCTGGCAGTCGCCGTTGCCGCCCCCGGAATGCATCAGTGACCCGAAAGTGATTCCGACCATGGATCCCTCAACGGATAGCTAAAAGCTAGGAGCTAAAAGCTAGAAGCTGTTTTATGGCACGTTACGTCTCATACCGCGACTTCGACTGGGTCCTTCTGGGCTTTGTGCTCATTATTTGCGGCCTGGGCGTCATGGAGATCCACAGCGCCACCATGCACACGAAGTTTGCCGGAGCCCACGTCAAGCAAGTCTACTGGGTTGTGGCTGGTGTGGGCGCGATGTTTGTCATCAGCCTGGTCAACTACCAGGCGCTTCTCGATCAGATTCACTGGTTCTACATCGCCGGAGTGGCCTCTCTGATGGCCGTTCTGCTGTTCGGACAGAAGTATCTGGGAGCGAAGCGGTGGATTCACATGCCCGGTGGAAACCACTTCCAGCCGTCCGAATGGGTGAAACTGATCCTCATCCTCGCAGTCGCCAAGTATTTTGCCGACATGCGCGAGCGAGAGCTTTCCTGGCCGGATTTCATGAAGGCCGCGGCGATCGTTGGCGTCCCCATGCTGATGGTCCTCAAACAGCCAGACTTGGGGACTGCTCTTACCTATCTCCCGATTGCGGCCATGGGGGTGTTTCTGGGGGGACTGCAATGGAGGCAGGGGTTGACCGTGGCGCTGATTGCGACCGTCGGTTTGGGAGCAGTCTTTTTCATTCCCAGGGTACACGTCCTGAAGTCGTATCAGAAGCAGCGTTTGACTAGCTTTGTCGACCCCGAACTCGATCCGCAGGGATCGGGGTACCAAGTTGAGCAATCCAAGATTGCCGTGGGTTCCGGGGGCCTTTGGGGTGGCAAGGGCTCGCAAACACACGGTGCGTTCCTGCCGGTTCCGCAAACGGACTTTATTTTCGCCGCATTTTCGGAGGAACATGGATTCGTAGGCGCTCTTGGGGTTCTGCTGCTATACTTCATTGTGCTGATGCGTTTGACCCAGAACGCGCAAACAGCGCCCGACCGCGCTGGCACGTTTGTGGTGATGGGTGTGGTGGCTGTGCTTAGCTTCCATATCCTGGTCAATGTCGGCATGGTGGTTGGCTTTATGCCGGTCACCGGAATACCCTTGCCGTTGATGAGTTATGGTGGGTCTTCTGTGTTGTTCATGTTCCTGGCGCTGGGGATGGTTATGAATGTTCGTATGCGCCGCTTCGTGAACTAGCTGGGTTTGCGAGTTAAGCCGAGCCGGCTAGGACGGCAGATTTCAGAAGCAACGGGTTCAGGAACCAGGGAAGAACGGCAGGATTAGCAGTTTGCTGCGCTCGCAGGCGCAGCCCCAAAAAATATCGATCGCCCCCGCGTTAAGGGAGCATTTCACCGGCTAGTCGAGCAGTAGACGGCCGGGCAGGATTGAAGTTGAGCAGCCGGGCAGGGAACGGCCCCCCGACCCAAGTTGGGTCTGAGAGTGCGGTCACAAACCCCGGCAGAAGTTAAAGCGATAAGTGCAAAAGATTCCCAAGCTTGTGCAGCGGACTCGGTGCAGAGAAGAACTCTGTGGCCCAGTCTGTCCCCAGTTCGGGGCAGCGTCGCGACGCTCTTCGTTTCATCCTCCCGCACCTCTTCTGACTCCACCCCGGTGAAGCCCGACTGACCTCAGTAATGATCGGCGGGACCGGAGTGTTTGATGAACAAAGAACTATTTGTCTCTTCCACCCCTCACGAAACCAAGGTGGGACTGGTGGAAGACGATCTGCTCGCGGAAGTCTATCTTGAGCGCGAGAATGAATACACCTTAGCTGGATCCATTTACAAAGGCCGTGTCACCCGCGTACTGCCTGGCATGCAGTCGGCTTTCGTCGACATCGGCCTGGAGCGCGATGCCTTCCTCTACGTTTCCGACTTCATGGAGTTGGAAGAGCATGACGACGATTTGACGGACGTCATCCCAGCGAACCGCAGCGTGCAGGACATGCGCCAGGCGCCCCCGAAGACTGAGACGGCGGCCGCGTCGGGAGATGGAGCCGGTACCGAAGCCGAGTTACTGCCCGTCACCGATGAGGGAACCTTCGAAGCCGAAACTCTCAGCGAAGGGCAGCCCGCGCCCGTTGCAGAATCCACCGAGGTCGCTAATGGCGGCGATTCACAGAACCGTGAGCGCGGAGGCTACCGTGGCCGCCGCCGCCGCCGGGGCGGACGTCGCGATGGTCGCGGGGATGGTCGGGATCGTGGCTCCGAGCGCGGCCCGGAGAGAACGCCGGATCGAACTTTCGATCGTGGTTCCGACCGCGGTTCGGAACAGCGCTTTGCCCGTCCTATTGAGCCGATGCCCACCCACGCGGTGGAGTCGGGCAGAACGCAGCCGTCGGGCCCTCCTCCGGGATACCAGCCCATCCTGCTGCCCGGAGAGTCGATCTCGAAGTATCAGCGGTTCGCTCAGCAGTCGTCCGCCCCGGAGCCAGTTCGCCAGTCAATTGCTGCGGTCGAGTCTGAAGCCCCTGCGGAGCCGGTCGCCCCTCTGGCCGCAAGCTTCCCCGAGGATGAGCCCATCTTCGCTGCCACCGAGTCAGTGGCCGAGCCCCTGCACGAGCAGCACGAAGACA
Organism: uncultured Acidobacteriaceae bacterium; assembly: GCA_963795875.1. Classification (GTDB taxonomy): domain Bacteria; phylum Acidobacteriota; class Terriglobia; order Terriglobales; family Acidobacteriaceae; genus Sulfotelmatobacter. The sequence goes on along the minus strand of CAWCJM010000008.1, from coordinate 155,016 downwards.
TTCACCCTGCTCACGAAGAGCCTATCGAGCATGTCGAGTCGGCCTCGACTTCGACAGACTGGAATCAGGAATTCCGCCGTCCTGAACCCGCCAGCCTCCCGTCTCTCGGATGGCCCGGGGAGTCCACCCTTACCGCAGAACAAGACCCGGTTCAGCAGGGGGAAGTGGAAGAGGAAGTCCATGAGCCAGAGAGCCACCAAGCCGCGGCCGTAACCGAGCAGGTAGATGGAATGGGACGTTCGCGGCGCGAGGAGGAAACTCCAGTATTCGCCGCTCCCGGCACCATGGAAGAAGAGACGATCGACGAAGAAGAAGCGGGCACCATCCATTATGAAGCATCCTCCGACGAAGGCTACGACGAATTCGAAGAGGAAACTCAGGCCGGCCCGGGACATCTGAATAGCGATGCCCGTGAGACCGTTTCTGAAATTCATCATGCCTCGCTGACCGAGAGCGCACATCCCGCCGAAGCGGCTCCTGCCGAAGTCGAAGAAGACAGCGAGGAACTGGAACTCGAGGAGGCTCAGGCCGAAGCAGAGGCCATGCTCGACGCGGAAGCGCGGGGCAATGGTACCGTTGATGCCCGCGTGGAGGTTCGTGCTCCGGCGGCAACCGCAGGTTATACCCAACGCACGCAACGCCCGCGTCCGGGTCAGGACCGCGACCGTGGCCCGCGCGACAGGCAGCGCCGTGGCGGAGGTGGAGGCGGACGCCGTTTCCGTCGCCGCGAGAATGCTCCCGTCCCTCTCATCAGCGACCTGCTGAAGGAAGGCCAGGAAATTCTGGTGCAGATTGCCAAGGAACCGATCGGCAAGAAAGGTGCGCGCATTACCAGCCACATCGCGCTGCCTGGCCGGTTCCTGGTCTATATGCCCACCGTGAACCACACCGGCGTCTCGCGCAAGATCGCTTCTGAGGAAGAGCGCCAGCGCCTGAAGCGGATCATTCTTAGCGAGCGGGAAAACGGCCACGGAGGCTTCATCGTCCGCACCGCTGCGCAGAGCGCCAGCGAAGAAGAACTCCGCGCCGATATCCGTTTCCTGAAGGGCTTGTGGCAGGACATAAAGAATCGCGCCGAAAGTTCGAAGCCGCCCGCGCTGATCTATCACGATCTCAACGTCGTTGAGCGTGTGCTGCGTGACCAGGTTACGTCTGACTTCAGCGTGATCTGGGTCGACACCGAACCTGAATACGAGCGCGTGCTGCGCTTCTTCAACCGCTTCCAGCCGGCAATGGTGAAGCGCGTGAAGCTCTACACCAAGGAAACGCCGCTGTTCGAGCAATTCGGCTTGGCCGAAGAAATGAACAAGGCGCTCAAGTCGAAGGTCTGGCTCAAGAGCGGCGGCTACATCGTCATCAACCAAACCGAAGCGCTGGTCGCAATCGACATCAACACTGGCAAGTACGTCGGCAAGACGGCGCGACTGGAAGACACGATCGTCAAGACCAACGTGGACGCCATCAAAGAAATCGTGCGGCAGATCCGGCTGCGTGATCTGGGCGGCATCATCATCATCGACTTCATCGACATGGATGAGCGTCGCAACCGCCAGCGCGTCATGCAGGCGCTCGAGGAAGAACTTCGCCACGATCGCGCGCCTTCGAAGACGCTCCAGTTCAATGACTTCGGACTGGTGGCCATCACGCGCAAGCGAGTCAAGCAGTCGCTGGAACGCACTATCGGCGCGCCTTGCCCCTATTGCGAATCGACTGGATACGTGAAGTCCGTCACCACGGTTTGCAATGAGATTTATGTCGAGATGCGCAAGATTGCCAAGCATCTCGAACACGAAGACGTCATGCTGCGAGTGCATCCGGACGTGGCCAAGGAGTTGAAGTCCAACAATGGCCGGTTGCTGAACGAGATGGAGGAAATGACCAAGCGCACTATCATCGTGAAGAGCGATCCGGCAGTGCACCAGCAGCAGTTCGATATCAACTGAGCTGCGAGCTTCGAGTTGTGAGCTAACGAAAAAGACGGGCGGAAATCGCCCGTCTTTTCTTTTTGTCCCGCAGTTTTTTCCTCTGTGTCCTCCGCGTCCTCTGTGGTTCATCTAGAAATAACCACTGACGACACTGGAACACGGAGGTTCGAATGACGAGTGAAAGAGATTCGGGAAGGCGAGGGATCTAGCTCGCCACGTTGGCGAGCGTCTTCACGGCTACATCAGCATGGTTGCGCAACTTTTGCGCGGATTCATGAATCGAACGCGCGGCCGGTCCGGCACCACTTTGTTCTGCCGTCTGGGCCACGCTACCTGCATCTTCAGCCGTTGTGCTGGCCATATCGAGCAGCACGACCACGGCGTCGGCGTGCAACTTCCACACAGACGACATCTTCTGGCTGCGCTTCAGTTCCTCGAGTTCGGTGCTGATGCGCGCCGAAATCGAAACCATCCGGATGAGAATCCGCGCTACGTCAGCGCGCGTGCTCTTTTCTTCGAGGAACGGGGCGCTGTACGCGTCGGCTTCCGGTGTCGTCAATGTCAGGTTGAAGAAGCGCATCGGCACAACTTGCCGGTATTTCGGATCGGCCACGCGCACAAACACGCGAATCGATTCCTCGACGCGCCGAAGCTTGCCTTCCTCCGCCGAGATCTGCTGTGCCGTCACTGCGGGAGGCTGGAACACCGGAGCTGCCGCGGGAGCTTTCGCTGCCGCTTTGGCTGCTTTAGGCGCCGCACCCGCACCGCCCGCCGAACGTGACGCATGTGCGGCCGGAGTGAGCAGCGACCGCCGGATCGGCGGACGCCGGTCCAATTCCTTCTTCAGCTTCGAAACGCGTCGGAATTTCTCCAGCGTGCTTCCATAGTCCGCCTCCAGAAGTTGCTTTCCTTGAATGGCGGCGACGTGCTCCACCGTGACCTCTACGCCGTCGACGGTCGTCAGAATCGTTCCGCCCATTTCTTCCAGCGCTTGCCCAAAGGTCTTGATCTCGGTCAATGCCTTGGCGAATAGTTCGTCAAACTTCTTGCCGAATGTTGCATTGTAGGCCGAGACCGTGGCCAGCACGCCAGGATGGTAGAACGAGGAGTCCAGCCACTGCTTCAGTTCCCGGACGCGCCCAATAATCCCAGAGTCGATCAGCATGTTGAAGTCGCGGAAACGTGCAATCTCTTCTCGCAAAGGATCGAAACGCCGCAGCAGTTGCACATGCTCCTCAGGCAGCGAGGGTACATCCGAGTCGGCCAGGATTTCGATTAGCGCAATCTCAAACGGCGAAAGTGGCAACGCGCCGTCCAGTCCGTAACCAGTCTGTTCCCACTGGCCCGGCACGCGTGGATGGCGATATAGGAACGTCGCGATCAGGTCGGTCTTGTCGCGGTTCACGTCGCTCGGCTCGCGGCGCCGCACGAAATAACGGAGCAGAGCCTCGGCCACTTCAGAATCGGTATCTGGAGTCAGCGCCTGCCGAACCATCGCAGGCGTAATCGCCATATCGAGTAGGTGTAGCCAGCGGTACATCCGCGAAAGTGTGGAGGGAAGTTCACGCTCGGAATGGCGTAACGCGTCCTCGTCGAGACCGCTTGGAATGGGGACATCCCCGCCAAGCGCGTCCCGCATGAGCTTCTGGTAGAAGCCCTGGACGGTCGCCAGAATGGCTAATTCAAACCGAAGATCTTCGGCCAAACGTGCCCCCGAGAGCAAGAGTTCCCTTCTGAAACTTTACTAATGTCTAAGTAAAAACGAAATGTTACTTCCGGTGCAAGTTACTACCGGAGCGAGACTCCCACGCGGAAAATGCTCGATTCCTCGGAGGTACATGGCCTTCTGCGTGGGCTCCGGGAGATTGTCATCCAGAGCGGCGGCGCAGCCGATGCGAGGGATCATACGCCAGCTGGGACCGTTGATGTGGCAGGAGAATTATTTCAGCTGGCATCAATGTAACCGAAGCCCGCGACAACCTGGCTGCCAACCTTCGTAAGGTCCTCCACCCGGCTCAGGGCCGGGTTCGGGATGACAAGCCCGCAAGCGTCAGAAGACAACAGTCTTATTGCCATACAGCAGCACGCGGTTTTCCACATGCCACCGCACCGCGCGCGAGAGTACGACCTTCTCCAGATCACGTCCTTTGCGGATGAGGTCTTCCACCGCGTCACGGTGCGATACACGAACCACATCCTGCTCGATGATGGGCCCATCATCGAGCACCTCGGTGACGTAGTGACTCGTTGCGCCGATTAGCTTCACGCCGCGTTCAAAAGCCTGATGGTACGGACGGGCTCCGACGAATGCCGGCAGAAAGGAATGGTGAATATTGATAATTCGCTGAGGATATCGCTTTACAAACTCATTCGACAGAATCTGCATGTACCGCGCCAAGACCATAAAGTCCGGCTTCTGCTCGTCGATCAGACCCTGAATTTGTGCTTCGGCCTGTCCCTTGTTCTCCTTCGTGACCGGAACGATGGCGTAGGGAATCTTGTAGAAGTCGGCAATCGCCTGGTTGTCGGCGTGATTGGAAATAATCAGCGGAATGTCGCAAGCCAGTTCGCCGCTTTTGTGTCGGTACAGTAGATCGACCAGGCAGTGATCGTACTTCGAAACGAGAATGATCATGCGCTGCCGAACCGCCGACTGCGCCAGCCGCCACTTCATATTGAAGGCTTCAGCGATCGGAGAGAAATACTTGCCGAAATCCGCCAGGTCTTCCTGAGAAAGATCGATGTCGAAGTCCCTGGGATCGAACTCGACCCGCATCAGAAACAGGCCGGACTCCTCGTCGGCATGCTCATCAGCATGCAGGATGTTGCCATTGTGCCGGTAGACAAAGTCGGCGATGGTCGCGACCTCACCTTTGCGGTCAGGGCAGGAGATCAGCAGGATGGCAGAATTCTTCATGGTAGCGCCGCCGTCCCGGCGGCTGTCGCGGCGGCGTCCCGCCCGTCGCTGCAGGGAGAGTGCGGTGCTCTCGCAGCAACCAGCGAGGCGCCAGCGCTATTTCTTGAGTTCCCTCAATATCTCGCGCGCCGCATTCGACCCGGAACCGCCGGTTAGGCCCGAGCCCGGATGCGTCCCGCTTCCGCACAAATACAGTTTCTCAATCGGTGTCCGGTAACGCGCCCAATCCAGGATCGGACGCATGGTGAAGAACTGATCGAGCGCGAGGTCGCCGTGGAAAATCTGCCCGCCGGTCAACCCGTATTTCTCTTCCAGATCGCGTGGCGTAATGATCTGGTGGGTCAGAATCAGTTCCGGCAGATTCGGTGCATACTGCGCCAGCGTCTGCACGACAGTCTGCCCCAACGCCTTACGCTGTGCTTCCCAATCGCCCTTCAGCTTGTACGGAGCGTATTGCATGTAAATCGACATCACGTGCTTGCCTTCGGGAGCCAGCGTGGGATCGGTCAGCGAGGGAATCGTCACCTCAAGATACGGTTGCCGCGAGAAGTTGCCATACTTCGATTCGTCGAACGCGCGCTCCAAATAGTCAATCTCGTTGCCAATATGAATCCGTCCCTTGAGCGGGCCCGGGTTGCCATTCTCTAGCGCAGTGAACTTCGGCAGCCCGGATAGCGCCAGGTTTACTTTTGCCACAGTACCGTTTCCACGGTAATGCTGCAGCTTCTGCACGAAATCCGGAGAAAGATGAGTGGGATCGGTCAGCTTGAGCAGTGTGCGTTTCGGGTCCGCATTGGAGATCACGGCCTTAGCCTGAATCTCGTCGCCGGTCGCAAGCAGCACCCCTGTCGCCGTGCCGTTCTGCACGCGAATCTCGATGACTTCCGCGCCGGTGCGAATCTCCGCGCCCGCGGCCTTCGCCGCCGAAGCCATCGCCTGCGTGATCGCGCCCATCCCGCCCGCCGCAAATGTAGCCGAACCCGCGGGATGAGGATCCGCCGCTGCTCGGATCAGCAACACCAGCGCGCTTCCCGCCGACCAGGGTCCAAGAAAAGTCCCGAAAACGCCGCGAGCCGCAATCACCGCCCGCAGCAGTTCCGTTTCAAAATATTCCGATGCCAGGTCGGCCACCGCCATCGGGCCCCACCGCAGCAAACGGAACATGTCTTTCTTGCCCAGTTTGCGAATCGCCCGCCCGGTCTGCAGCATGCTCCACAAATCGCCGCTTGTCGGATGATCGATGTCGGGCGGCGTGGTCGCCAGCGCCTCGCCAATCACCTTCGCAATCTTTCCCAACGACCGCTCAAACTCTGGATATTTTGCTGCATCTTTCTGCGAGAATGCCGCGATCTCCTGCGCTGACTTGTCTGTGTCCCGATAAAGCGAAAGTGCCCGTCCCTCGGGCGACAGCGCGGTCACACAGGCATCCGGTGTAATCAGCCGGAGTCCGTGCTTCTCGAGTTGCATGTCGCGCACGATGCCGGGGAGAATCGGTCCCGCCGTGTGGGCCAGCGTTGAGCAACGAAACCCGGGATGGAATTCATCGGTAACCGCAGCCCCGCCGACCTGCGCGCTCCGCTCCAGCACGAGTGGCTTGTATCCTGCCTTGGCCAGATAGAACGCGGTGACCAGCCCGTTGTGGCCGCCGCCAATGATGACGATATCGCGCCCCTGGGACATGCTATGCCGCCCCCTTGATGTCTTTCAGAATTTCCAGCGCCGCCAGTCGTCCGTTGGCGCCCATGATGCCGCCGCCCGGATGCGTCGCCGATCCGCACATGTATAGGTTCTTGATGGGCGTCCGGTACTGCGCCCAACCCGGCACGGGACGCAGAAAGAACAGTTGCTCCAGCGAAAGCTCGCCTTGAAAGATGTTGCCCTCGCTGAGTCCCCACTCGCGCTCCAGATCGAGCGGCGTGATCACTTGCTTGTGAATGATCAAGTCCTTGATGTTCGGCGCATACTCGGCAATCGTATTTACCACGGTGTCGCCGAAGGCTTCCTTCTGGTCATCCCACGTGAGACCAGGGCGCAACTTGTATGGCGCGTACTGCACGAAGCACGACAGCACGTGCTTTCCCGGAGGCGCGACCGAAGGATCGGTCAGCGACGGAATGACCATGTCAATGTATGGCCTCTTCGAGAAGTTGCCGTACTTCGCATCGTCATACGCGCGCTCCATATACTCGACCGACGGAGAAATTGAGATTGCGCCGCGCAAGTGTGCACCCGGACCGGGCATGCACTTGAAATTCGGCAGCCCATCCAGGGCCATGTTCACCTTGCCCGAAGATCCGCGAAACTTATAGCGATTGATCTCTTCGAGGAAGTCTCCGGGAAGATGCTCGGCACCCATGAACTTGGTGAACGTGAGCCGAGGGTCGACACTGGAGGAAACCACATCGGCGTAAATCTCGTCTCCGTTCGAGAGAACCACGCCTTTGGCCTTGCCATTCTTTACGATGATCTGAGAGATGCCGGACTGGGTTCGGATCTCCACCCCAGCCTCGCGAGCTGCATCAGCAATGGCGTTCGAAATCGCACCGGTCCCACCCCGTGCAAATCCCCACGCACGGAACGCACCGTCGATCTCTCCCATGTAGTGGTGCAGCAGAACGTATGCCGTTCCTGGTGACCGCACGCCGAGAAACGTTCCAATGATTCCCGACGCGGACATCGTAGCCTTCAGTACATCTGTCTCAAACCATTGATCCAGAAAATCAATGGCGCTCATGGTCATGAGCTGAACCTGGTTGTACTTGTCGTAGCTCGACATGCCCTGAAACCGCCGCCCGATGAACAGCAGCTTCATCAGTTCGCGCGGATTCAGGGTCGTCGGATCCGGCGGTACCATGCTCAGGATCGGCTTCACGAACCGGCACATCGCCTGCATCGCCTTGCCGAACTCGTCATAAGCCTCGGCATCGACGCGCGAGTGGCGGGCAATCTCGCGGTGCGTCTTGCCGTGATCATTCACGCGCCACAGATAATCGCCGCTGGGCATGGGAGTAAACGTGCCGTCGAGGGGAAGAATCTCCAACCCGTGGCGAGGCAGATCGAGATCGCGAATAATCTCCGGCCGCAGCAGAGACACCACATAGGAGCACACCGAGAACTTGAATCCCGGCACAATCTCCTCCGTGCAAGCTGCGCCACCCAGCACGTGCCGCCGCTCCAGCACCAGCACCTTCTTCCCCGCGCGCTGCAGATACGCGGCATTGACGAGGCCATTGTGCCCGCCGCCGATGACGATTACGTCGTACGAATTAGAACCAGCCATTCGCTCTCAGCTCCTAGCTCTCAGCTTTCTCGTTCGTTTGTTGGGAAACGCAATAATACTCGCGCAGGGAAGCAGGCGGAAGAGAAGATCAGAGCCCGCTGGGAAGGACCGTCCAGCTTCTGAGGATGCTGCACGAATTGGCCATGAACATGCGCATGCGTGACCGACGAATCGACATTCTATCGGGAAGCGCGCATTTTGTCTGCACATTTGCACGCCGCTCCTGACTGCAAGTCACGCGAGAGTGGTGTTGCCGCGCATGCGTACAGGTGAATATAATCCGACTCGGCGTTTTCCTTCGTGGTTCTTCGTGTCCTTTGTAGTTGATGTTTGTTTTCAACTCCGGCGGATAGAGGAAGATCGCGATTGAACCGCACGCCGCTAAAGAGGCCAATCCTTTGCCCATTGGAACCGCATTTCACGAACGAACGTTCCCGCTCTGCCACAGCCTGAACTACCGCGAGTGGTCCGGCTACTACACCGTGAGCGTGTATGAAGTTCATCACGAGCATGAGTACAACGCCATTCGCAATGCGGCTGCTCTCATCGATATTTCGCCGCTGTACAAGTATCTGATCACCGGCAAAGACGCGACCCGGCTCGTGAATCGGGTGATTACCCGCGACATCAATAAAGTCAAAGTGGGCCAGGTGATTTACTGCTGCTGGTGCGATGAAGAAGGCAAAGTCATCGACGACGGCACAATTTCACGTCTCGAAGAAAACGTCTATCGCTGGACCGCCGCGGATCCCAGCCTGCGCTGGTTCCGCCAGAACGGCCTGAACATGGACGTCCAGATTGAAGACATCTCTGAGAAAGTCGCCGCCCTTGCCCTGCAGGGCCCCACTTCGGCCAAACTGCTGAAAGCCGTTGCCGATGCCGACATCGCCAACCTGAAATACTTCCGCGTCACCCGGGGCAAAATTGCCGGAGTCCCCGTCGACATCTCCCGCACCGGTTACACCGGCGACCTGGGATATGAAATCTGGATGCCATGGAACGATGCAGTAAAAGTGTGGGATGCCCTGGCCGACAAAGGCAAGCAGTTCGACCTGCATGCCGCGGGAATGCTGGCCCTCGATGTCGCCCGCGTTGAAGCTGGATTGTTGCTGATAGAAGTCGACTACACCAGTTCGAAGAAGGCGCTGATTCCATCGCAGAAGTTCTCGCCCTACGAACTGGGGTTTGCCAAGATGGTGCACCTCGACAAAGAGAACTTCATTGGCAAGAAAGCGCTTCAGCAAGATGCGAAGCACGGCGTGCCACGACAACTGGTGGGGCTCGAGGTGGATTGGACCGATATTGAGCAACTCTACGACCGCTACGGCCTGACTCCCGCGGCGCCGTCGCAAGCTTCGCGCGTCGCCGTTCCCGTGTACTCGGGAGACAAGCAGGCTGGCAAAGCGACGACCACTAGCTGGTCCCCGATCCTGAAGAAGTTGATCGCTCTGGCCAGTGTCGAGACCGAATACGCGAAACCGGGAACCTCCCTGCAAATGGAAATCACCATTGAAGCCATGCGACTGAAAACGAACGTGAAGGTGACGACCCTTCCGTTCTTCAACCCTCCGAGAAAGACCGCGACGCCGGTGTAGTCTTCCGCCAGCGAGGTATAGATATGACGACCCAGGTCGACCGTCAAACCGTTGATCTCTCCAAATATCCCGACCTGGTTGTGATTTACCTGGGAATGCGAGTGAATCGCATCTACGGAATCAAGACCTTGTTTGGGTTCGGACCGAGGATATCGTCCTCCGTACAAGCGCAACCAGATGGACTCCTGCAGCACGAGAATTTCCTTTTTTCCCTGTTTCCGATGCATGCCGGCATGCGCCAATATTGGCGCGATCTCGATTCACTGATGAAATGGACGCGTTCCGATCCCCACCGGCAATGGTGGCAGCAGTTCTTGAGGGATTCGGGAGGCACGGGATTCTGGCACGAAACATACCTCCGGCGCGGAGGAATGGAGGCTATCTATGACGATATTGTTCCGCGGATTGGGTTCATGAGCTTTGCGCCGGCGGTGCGAGCACGCGGCCCAATGTTCGGCGCGGCCGCTAGAGCGGAAAGTGGACGCTCGGCAGAGGCTGTAGTCTCCGAGGCTGAGCTCTATGGCGATTCGGGAAACCAAGACGCGGCGTAAATTGTTTTGCGGAGGGCAGATCTGCCCGGGTGGTGGCTGTCCCTTATTTTCGATTCAGCGTTGCTCTTCAGTGCTCGTCCGCCGCTTACCTGCCCAGTAAATCCAAGTTCCAATCAGCACCAGCGCACCGCACCCTCCGATCACCTTGAACATCGCCAGTGGCTTGTTCGGTTCGTCCGCCTGTGGAATCAGCGACAGCGCAATCGTCAGTGCCGTTGTGATAAATCCAACCGTCGCGACCAGCTTCGCCACTGTCGTTCCACCGGGCACTCGAATCACCTCCGTGCCGGCAGGCTCGCGCTGCAACTTGATCATGGCCGCGAACAAATACAGGTACGGAATGAAATAAGTAATCACTCCCATGCTGACCAAAACGTCGTAAGCGCCCTTCACGCTCGTGCCGGCCTGCCCTAGAAAGATAAACACAGCCCCAAGAAAAAACTGCGTCAGCAACGCTACCCATGGAGTCTTCCATTTCGGATGCAATGCCCCAAACGCGGGAGGCAAGAAGCGATCCAACCCCGCGACGAACGGAAGTCGCGCCACCGCCGCCAGGTAAGCTCCAGCCGCACCAATATTGCTGAGCGCGATCAGGAATGCGGCCAGCGGTAGAACTCCGGGATACCCCACTCGTGACGCTGTCTTCGACACAGCCTGCACCAGCCCCTGCAAGCTGTTCACCTCGGTCGAAGGCAGTGCCAGCAGCACGCAAACTGTCCCGAGGATGTAGCAAATCGTCACCGTGACTCCGCCGGAAAGCAGCGCCAGAGGAATCGTGCGCCGCGCATTCTTGATTTCCTCTCCCATGAAGGAGGCCGTCTCGCACCCGCCAAACGCGAACGTCAGCACCGACCAGAAAATAATGTCGTTGTAGTGCGTGCTGGGAATCATGGAATGTAGCGTGAACGATGTCGCCGACCCATAGCGATGCCACGCCACAAAGCCCATCACAATCACGATTCCCACCGGAATCCACATCGCGATTGCGCCCACGTTGTGCAGCCACTTGCCCACGTCGAGTCCCACGATATTCAACAGTGTTGCCGCGCTCAGCGTAAGCAGCGAAAACACAATGTAGAAAGTCGCGTTGCTGGAAAGATGTTCCCAGTTCGCCTGGCGCATGAACAGCACATTGCTAGCGGCGAAGTAGAGCACGGCAGGGAAGTACGGCAGATTGCTGGTCCAATAGGTCCAAGCCGACATGAAGCCGGAAAAGTCCCCGAACGCTCGCTTGCTCCAAACGTAGAGCCCGCCTTCATTCGGATAGCGCGACGAAAGCTCCAGCACCGAAAGCGCGAGCGGCGTGTAGAAACACAGCCACGCTCCAACCCAGATCACAATGGAACTCGGTCCGGCCGCCGCAGCCGTCGCGATCCACCGCAAGCTAATGCCGGTGATCACATAGAACAGCAGCAGGTCGCGAAATCCCATCACCTGACGGGGACGGTTGGGGTCTCCGGCGTCGGCTAGAGAAACGCCGGGCGAGAGGAAGCTGATGTTATCCGTTTGTTGCTTCGGATTGAATTCTGCCAATGGCCTGTCCCGGGTCAGCTTAACGCGAGCGAGAAAATGAGGAATAACACTGCGGCGCTTGCGGGGCAAGCTGAAATTTGTGCCGATGGAGTCGTCCCAGATTGGACACTAGAGAGGAACCTGCGTCCGGTTGCTGCGCTTCCAAAACAAGTAGAACGGAACGCCGACTAACACAATGGCCGTTCCCCAGAACGCTTCGGTGGGCCGCGTGATGATCGTATTCAAAGTCCACACCGTGCCGATCAGCACATAGATTGCGGGAAGCCATGGATATCCCGTACACCGGTAAGCACGCGGAATTTCCGGCCGCTTCCAGCGCAACAGGAACATGCCGACCACTGTCAGCGTGTACGACAGAACCATGCCATAAATCACGTAGGTATAGAGTTGGTCGTAGCGTCCGCTGATCGTGAGTACAGCGGCCCACACGCCCTGCCCGATCAGGCTGAACGCCGGCGTCCGCCATTTAGGATGAATCACCGCCATGCGTTTGAAGAAAACACCGTCCTGCGCCATGGCGAGATACACTCGCGCTCCTGAAAGCGTGCACGTCGCCGCCGCGCTGAAGCAGGAAATCGCAATCATGAGCGACAGCCACACCGCAGCTCGCGGCGAGAATAGCGCCGCGGCGGCGGCGTGCGCGATAGTCTCGTGCACTGCGATCTCTTTCAGCGGCAACGCGTACATGTAGGTCAGGTTCATCGCGACGTAAATCACGCCCACGGCAAGCACGCCCAGAACCATCGCTAAGGGCACATTTCGTCGAGGTTCTTTGACCTCGCCGGCCACCCACGTGATGTATACCCAGCCGTCATATGCCCAGAAGACTGCAATCAGCCCTACGCCGAGCGCCGAGACCAATTGTGCCGGTCCCAGTCCCATACTCAAGCTGACTCCCTGAGAGTGAAAGTTCGACCAGTGGCCCTTCCCGATCGCGAATCCCAGCACCACGAATGCCGCCATCGCCGTGAACTTAGTCCAAGTCGAAACGTTCTGTAGCAGCGCGCCCCAGCGCAGTCCCACGACATTCACGTACGTCAAAAGCGCGATCAGTACCAGCCCTAATAAATGCGCCCGCGTGATCACGATCCCGGCGAATACGGCGACTACATGCGTTTCTGAAACAATCGGAAAGACCTGACCGGTGTAGGCCGCCGACGCCACTGATAGGGCTGCGATCGTGCCGCCATTGGCGACGCTGAACAGCATCCACCCATAGAGGAAAGCGGTCAGGTCCCCAAACGCCTCGCGCAGATAGATGTACTGCCCGCCCGAGTCAGGGAACATCGACCCTAACTCCGCGAACGCGAAGCAAGCACAAAGCGAAATGACCGCGCCCAACACCCACACCAGCAGGAACAACACCGGTTGTGGCAGCGGACTCGCGATATCTTTCGCCGTTAGGAAAATCGATGACCCGATGATCCCGCTGACGAGCAACAACACCGAATCGAGCAATCCGAGCCCGCGGACGAGCGTAGGCTTTGGCTCCGACGATGGCATTCCCGAGAGAGGCGCGTCAGTGGCCTGCAAGACCGGGGCCGGTTCCATTATCCGATGCCCAGTTCATCGGACGATTCCAGCGCCGTCCCGCACCGGCGACAGATCACTGAAGAGCAGTCGCCGCAGGTCAGAGGATCAGTAACTTCTTCCGCGCAATTCGGGCAATAAAGCGATCCGGGCTCTGGATCTGCCTCAGGCTCTGAGTTCTTGGGGCGTGTGACCATGAAGAGGAAAACTGTACCACAGAACGTGGATGCCTCTCACCACAGCCTTAAGTTAAGGTATGTCGTCACGAAAGCACCGAAATCGAGGCCTAAAGTAATGACGCGGCGGGAGATCGCTCCCGCCGCAAGTTTGACTGTCTGATCCGGTCGTCGTGAGTGGCTGCGTGTGTGGGAGACCTAGAGTCCCCTACGGCAACTACTCCCGATCGCTGTCGTTGAACGTTCCCGGCGTGAAAGAAACGCCGCGCAAGACCTCTCCGAAACCAGCTTTCCGGACAGTAAAGAAGCTCTCTCGTGCGGCGACTGCGGGATCCGTGTTCGACAAGGAATCGAATATGACCACGAGTTGATTGGGGTCGGCTCCCTGATCACCGTTTCCGCTGATCGTGGACGTGATAGCCCAGATGCCGACATAACCGAAGGGGTATACCGCTCCTGTGATGTTTCGGAGACCGTCACTGGCTGGAGCCCAGGGTAAGCCTGTCGCCGGGTTGTTTCCGGTCGGATAGTTCCTCACGGTGTAGGGAACACCTAGACCCAAACCGGCTTGCAGCGTATAGACCAGATTCCAGGTATTGGTAGACGAATTCAGCACCCACTTCTGCAGTCCCGCCGTCGTTTGATTGGCAGCATGAGTGTAGAGATCCGTGCCACCCGCGTAGCCATCGCCTTCGTCGGCAACATAAACGGTAGTGGCGTTGGCGAACCAGATGCCGAATGGGAAGGCCGTGGTCGATGCGACCTTGTTAGAAATCGCCGGGAAGCCCGCCAAAACGCACATGTTGCTGGGAAGGCCCTGCGTTTGGAGGTCCTGGATGTTATAGGCGAGTGCGGTGTTGGGCAGTGTGGCCGAACTCGAAGGCAAGCCCACGCCATTCGGGCACGCAGTCCCAGTGGTATCGAGGAAGTACACGGTGTTGACGCCGTTGCTGCCGCTTCCCTTGGAGTAGTACAGCACGTTGTTGAAGATGGTCAGGCCGCGAAAATTGTCGTCCTTGCCGATCTTGTCCGCTTTGTATCCCAGTTGCGTGATGTTGAAACTGCCGACGGGAGTCGGCGTGGAAGGATTCTGCGAGTCTTCGGGAGCATTGGCGGGACTGATGATCTGTGTGCCCGCGCCGAGAATAATGCCGTTGGGTTGAGGATTGCTTCCGTTCCCCGCGTTGCCGGAGGTGTAGTAAAAGTTAGCGCCGTTACTGTTGTTCAAGATTACGGCACGGCCGTTGTTGCCGCTATAGGCGTTTGTTTCTGTGAACTGGAAATGGCCAAAGCGGTCCACCTGAGCTTCCGCCCGGAATACATTCTCCCCGACCGGATTGGTCGGATCCACAGCACCGGGCGTGTTGGAATTCGATACGTCGAGCTGGTCGACCGGAGCGACATAACCGGCGAATGTCAGGTACCGGCCGTCGGTCGAGAGGTTAAGCGCTAGTTCCGACTTTGAACTGAAGCTGGTTACCATTTGATCATTGCTGCTTTTGATTCCGTGTTGCGAACTGTTCGGCACTTCCAGGCTGCCAATCACGAAGCCAAAGGGAAACATCTGATCCAGATAAATCTTGGAGGTGATGCCGAAGCTCCCGTCATAAGTGTCATTGTTCCAGACGAAGGGAAATTCGCCATTGTAGGGAGCACCGCTGGATGCACCACAGCCGCCCGTAGTAGCGGCGCAATTGGGTGGCAGGATTTGCCCTACCTGCACGTTATTTGGATTGTTGTCATATACGCTGCGACTGACCACCAGGTTGCCGGGCCAGAAGAAGAAGTTATTGTGATTAGGCTTAGAATCTTGCGCATTGACGGTCAGGCTGGCAATGAGCGCGCTAAACGAAAGCGCTGCAATTGCTTTCTTCAGTAAACTGGGAAGACGTCGGTTGGAATCTTTTCGTAGCATAGGATGTCGCCTCTCACTTAGAGTTGGATTGCCCCACACGCATCCCGAGTGTCGAAGACTGTAACAGCCTGTTATTAAGGGTCTGTTACAAACGGTCCACAACGCCGATGGGTCATTTTGCAGGCGTTGTCGGGAAGGTAAAGAGAAACCATCATGGCTGACAAACCGCAGACTCCTGACGAAAAGCTGCAACACGAATTCAACCGCTGGGCCGCCGCCGGCGAAGGCGAGAAGATGGAGCGCCATCACCTCGACATCACGGAGAAGACGATCCGCCTCATGAATCTCCGTCCTGGCGAGCGCGTCCTCGATCTCGGCTGCGGCTCAGGATGGGCCACGCGTCTGCTGGCGCGCCTCGTAGGCGAGGGCCCCGAGGGCTTTGGGCAAGTCGTCGGTCTCGACGTGGCGGACGAAATGGTCCGCCAGGCCCGCGAAGCGTCCAAGGACTTTGAAAATATCCTTTACGTCTGGGGATCGGCGCTGCAAATCCCATGGGAGGAGAACTTCTTCGACAAAGTCTTGTCCGTGGAATCGTTCTACTATTATCCCGATCAAGATCGCGCGCTGATGGAGTTATTCCGCGTCATGGCGCCGAAGGGAAGGCTGTTTATCCTAATCAACCTCTATAAGGATAACCAGTACTCGCTGCAGTGGGTCGACAAGCTGAACGTTCAGGTGCACGTGCGATCCGCAGCCGAATACGTTGATCTCTTTAAAAAGCACGCCTTCGAAGACGTGCAGGCAGTCCGCATCCCCGACGATACGCCGACACCCGATGAGTATAAAACGAAGTCATTCAGCAGCTTGGACGACCTGCGGGCATTCAAGCGAGAGGGAGCGCTCCTGCTCATGGCCTCAAAGCCTGACCTGCGTACCCCGCTCCCGGGGTACACGATCTACTGATCGCCTACGCGACCATCAGATGCTGTCGTCATCGTCGTTGTCATGATGGCTTAGGTCCTTCGCCGGACTGAGTGCGCGTCCATCCTGCGCATGCCGGACGTCAACTCTGCCGTTGACGTTTGATATCTTGATGCGCACCCCGCCGCTGCCGAGTTCTCCGCGAAGATCGTGTCCCACGAAGCGGTGATTGTTCACATGCAGCCCGAAGTCATTGTTAATATTGCCCGAAACCGTTGTGGCCTCGACTTCCGCATTCGAGTCGGAAGGGATCGTCAGATCAACCGAGCCGTTCACTGAATTCAGCTCCACGCGTTGTCCGGCCAACTGGTCAAATCGCGCATCCAAGTGCCCATTGATCGTCGACAGACGGGCGCGCCCCGCCAGATTGTGCGCCTCCAACCGCCCGTTAATACATGACGCATTGACCTCTCCGCTCACTCCGTTGATGTCGAGTTCGCCGTTAATCAGCTTGATTTCATCCAGCCGCGCCGTGCGCGGCACAGTGAGCGTGTACTCCACTCCGGCGGGATTATTGTGCGAACCCCAGTTCCAGGTATGGTCGTGATTGGGGTATTTCGTCCGAATCGAGATTGAATCGTTCCTGGCATCGATCTCGATCTTTGCCTCATCCAGCCGTTCCTTCGTGTCGGCGTATTTGACCGCATCTACCTTCACTTCGTTCCGGTCCCAGCTCGAGATGTGTACGTCACCGTTGATGTTGTCAAGTTCGACCCGTCCATCCGCTGTGAGGGCGTACGTCTGATGGAACTCCTCGGTCAGCGCCCCGCGACGGTCAGCCGCATGTGCTCCCAAGGCGAGGGTAAGCATGGCACAAACGGTTCCCAGGACGGCTCCCAACCACGTGGCAGATGAGCGATGGCGATTCATGATTCCCTCCGTTTCAATGGGTTAGACGCAGCCGCAGACGATAGGTGAGAAAACGTCCTGAAAGCGCCTATCCTCACACCATGGAATACGAAAGTTACCTCCGTGATGTTCCCCTCTTCTTGCGACTGAAAGACAATCCCTTCAAGAGCTTAACTGGGGTTCCTTGTGCTGTATCGGTGGAGAAATACCGCGTCCCGGCGCTGGCAGGGAAATGCCCTGTCCGGCATCGCGCTGCTTCTTCTGCTTCTCCTTCCTGCATTGCTCGCCGCACAGACCTCCGACCCAGAGAAGCCCGTTCCAATCCTCACCGGCAACGCCGGAGCGTTCGGCTTTGTCACAGCCGGGCAGAATCTGATCGACACACAGTTCAATCCAGTGCTCCTCGTGCCGCTTGGAGATCGTTGGCTCATCGAGTCGAGAGTGGCTTTCGAAGGGCAGTTTCAGCGGCCTCCGGATGGCGGACCCTACGGCGGACCCGTCACCAAGCACATCGACTACGCGCAGCTTGATTACATCGCCAGCTCCTACGTCACCGTTACAGCGGGCCGATTTTTGACTCCGTTCGGCATCTTCAACGAACGTCTTTATCCCTGTTGGATTCGCGCCCTTCAGCCGGATCCTCTGATTCTTCCCATAAACACCGCGCCCAGCGATGGCGCCATGTTCCGTGGCGGCTTTCCCGTCAGTGCCAAAGCCAACATGAACTATGCCGCCTACGTATCGGTCACCAGCATCGGCATCGACAGTGTGGATTCTGAGCGTCACGTCGGGGGACGCATAGGATTCTTCTTTCCCGGGCCTCGCTTGGAAGTCGGCGGCTCCTGGCAGCGCACCCTGCAGGATGACCGCAAGAACGCCTTCGGATTTCACTTGGCGTGGCAGCCGGAAAAGGCGCCGCTGAACCTGCGCTCTGAATTCGCTCACTCGTTCGAGGGCAGCGGTTACTGGGTCGAGGGCGCATACCGTCTCAGCCAGGCACATTTCTGGCAGAAGGCCATGCGCCGCACCGAAGTCGTCGCCCGACTCCAGCAGTTCTACGCAGGCGAGATCAGCCCGGATGGCGCCGCGGCCCTGGGCCTACCCGGCGCAGATACTCGCGAAGCCGATTTTGGCGTCAATTACTTCTTTCACAACGCCCTAAAAGGCGTCGCCAGCTACGGCCGCCTATTTAGTTCGGCAGGGAATGCTAACCAGTGGAGCTTCGGCATCGCGTACCGGTTCCTGGTGCCGTTGGGCCGCGTGGGGCCACAATCGTGAAAGTCAATTTCAATCCGAAAGCTGTTATCACAGTACTCATGTGCGCCCTCACCCTCGCGACTTCGGCGTTTGCAGGATCGCCTTCAAACTCTAAGGACGCCTCTTCAAACCGCAATGATGGTTCGGCGGCGACGCCGGTCGCACACCCGACCGATGGCGACAGCATGCGCATCGCAGGTGAGCAGCGCTTTCGCGCCAATTGCGGTCGCTGTCACGCCGCTCCACAGAAATTTCCACCTCGCATGATGGGAACCATCCTGCGCCACATGCGCGTCCGCGCCACCATCACCGGCGAAGACCAACGCCTGATCCTGTTCTATATGACCCAGTAACCACGAAGACTACCGCCGCCAACAGTGACAACGCGATCCAAAATTCGTCGTATGTTGATGTGGAGCGTGGCGGCGTGCGCCTCACTCGCCGGGTTGTCTCGCGCTAACGCGCAAGTCCGCGTCATCGAGATAACCGCCGACAGTGATAGCCGTTACAAGATCGCCGGACAACGTACTCCGGAGATCAGGGTCAAGGCCGGCGAACAGATACTTCTGCGGGTCACGGCGCACCGAGGTAAGTCGTGGAATCGTGATGGTTCGATCCATGGTTTCACCCTGCTGCGAGCCAAGGACCGGACCCGAGTGGACGGATGGGACCTGCTCTTCAAGCCCGGAACGCAGGAGTTTCTCCTCACAGCTCCCAACGAGCCGGGAGCGTATGAAGTAGTTTGCACCGTGATTTGCAGCGAAGAGCACGAAGGCATGCACATGAAGTTTACAGTTTTGCCGTAAAGCAGGAGCGTCTATGAATCGAAGCAGGTCTCGAAAGCTGATGTGGGGTGCAGTCGGAGTGCTGGCTCTAGCTGGCGCTGCTTATGGGCAAACGTCTCACGTCTATCACGGCGAAGTCTCCGACAGCCAATGCGCGATGAACGTCCACTCGCTTACCCGGTCTCACCAGGAGATGCTGAAGTCGAAATCGATGGGCGGCACCTCCAACACCTGCTCTGTGTATTGCATCGAGCACCTCGGCGGATATCTTGTGCTCTCGGTTGGGAATGACGTCTACCGCCTCGACCGATCCGATCTGGTGCATGGATTTGAGGGACGTAAAGTGATGGTCACCGGCGTCCTCGATGCCAAAGTCAAACAGATTCACGTTCTGAAGATCGATCTGGAGCAGTAGCCTTGGTTCTCGTGCTGGCTTCGGTCAGCAGGAACACACCGAGGATCGTCATCTCCGGCTCAATCGGGTGCCGGTAGCGTGGCATCGGGAACACCACATAGTAGATGGCGGGGCAAAGCAGAAATCAGCCAGAACAGCAGCCACGCACCCGGTTTACGCAGTCGCAGGGCTCGACCCAATCCCCAGAACGTCAGCACCGACGACGCCAGGAACAGTGAATTCTTCGCCTCGCTCATCCACCACGGCTGAGTTGCTTTCGGCGGTCCAGCCCAGTAGTAGATGAATCGCTTCACGCACAGCCCTGCAAACCGCGTGTAGTCGGACCTGATATAGTCGACCGCCTGCCGCTTTCGCATCGCGACATAACCCGGTTCCCCCATGGATTGGTATTGACGCATGGCATAGGCATCCTGAGTGGGGTGAAGATATTCCATCCATGTGCCGTCTGCACCGTTGCCGTTTCCCAAACGAAGCTCCGCGCCGAAATTGTCGCGAATGAAAATGAATTCGCCGAACGTCTGATAGTTGCGTACCAGCCATGGCGCGATGCACACAAAGAAAACGATCGACGCCAGCACAATCCCCGCAAATGATCGCTTTCCACGTTTCGCCCTCCGGTACCAGGCCCACAAACCTGCGGCCGGCAGAAACGACAACAGGGAAGTGCTGCTCAAAGCCGCACAGCCCCACAGCAGCCCGAACTGCACCCACGGTATCCACCCGTCGCGATCTTCCAAAGTCAGAGCCAGCCAGAAAATTGTAGTCAGCAGCAGGGCCGCAAGACTCGTCTCCCAGATCGCGCGGGTGCACCAGAACAGCACGTTCGGAAGCAGGGCCCATGCCCACGCCGAGCCCACCGCGACCTTCTCCGAAAAGATCCGTCGCGCAATCAGAAAAATCGGGATGCACGTCAGGGCCGAGAAAACGCTGTTCAAAGTCAGGAGCACAAATGCGGACGCTCTCGAGTAAATACCGAACACGCGGAACACACCCGCAATAACGTAAGGATAGAGCGGAGGCTCCCACGCCGTCGGTCCGGTGGCCGGCCCGAACGGGTTGCTGAATCCGTGCCCCGAAGCTAGCGAAGCACCGATGCGCCCCATCTCCCAGCCGAATCCAAAATTGTCGTCGGTGCTCTTGAACTTATAGGTGTGCCCGATGACGATCCAGCCGACGCGCAGAAGTAGGGCGATGGCCACAATCCATCCTGGCGAAGTTCGTACTCGCGCCCATGCCTCGAAGAGTGAAGACGAACTGCGCGCGCGGTTCGCAACTCCCGCTGGTCTGGATTCCATGAGTGGTTCTATTTGTAGCTGAGGTAGCGCCTCCGGGCAACCTGCACCGAGAGTGAAGAGGTGCAAAGTAAGGAGGGAAGAGCGCGAACCTGGTGGGCTCGGGAATTTTACTGTCCGGGTCATGCCTGAGGACCCGATCCGGTAAAATAGAAGTCTTCACCCGAACGCTTTGTTAACTTCTGATCTCATCCTGACCGCGCATCTCGCCGCATGGACCGCCCCCAAGGGCGTCGTCCCCTACATCCGTCAGCATTTTCTCGACACGACGTTCAGGGGGCTCTACCACGCCAATGCTTTCGACATCGCGCTGCTAATCCCATATTTCATCGTCCTGATCCTGCTGGCTGGCTATGGAATGCACCGCTACGTCCTGGTGTATCTGTATTACAAGCACAGGAAAAACGGCACCACCGAACCGGCCTCGCACTTTGATGATCTGCCGAGGGTCACTGTGCAACTGCCCATCTTCAACGAGCAGTATGTCGTCGAGCGCCTGCTGGACTCGATCTGCAAGCTGAAATATCCCAAGGATAAACTCGATATTCAGGTGCTCGACGATTCCACTGACGAGACCGTCGACGTGGCTCGCGCCCTGGTCGAGCGTTACGCAGCCCTGGGTAACCCCATCAGCTACCATCACCGGACGAATCGTGAAGGCTACAAAGCGGGTGCGCTTGCGGAAGGTTTGAAGACGGCGAAGGGCGAGTTTGTTGCGATCTTTGATGCCGACTTCACGCCTCCCGAAGATTTTCTGCTACGCACGATCCATCACTTGAGCGACCCGAAGATCGGCATGGTACAGACTCGCTGGACGCACATCAATCGGCACTATTCCTTTCTGACCGAAGTGGAAGCGATTCTGCTCGATGGCCACTTTGTGCTCGAACATTCCGGGCGCGCACGTACGGGATTATTCTTCAACTTCAATGGCACCGCCGGCATGTGGCGCCGCGCCGCCATCGACGAAGCCGGCGGCTGGCAGCACGACACCCTCACCGAAGATACCGACCTTTCCTATCGCGCTCAACTCAAAGGCTGGAAGTTCATCTACCTGCAGGACGTCGAATGTCCCGCCGAATTACCCGTGGAAATGACCGCATTCAAGACGCAACAGGCCCGCTGGGCGAAAGGCCTGATCCAGACAGGCAAGAAGATTCTGCCCCGGGTGCTGAAGAGCGACGCCCCGTTCCACACGAAAGTGGAAGCCTGGTACCACCTGACCGCGAACATCAGTTATCCGTTGATGATCATGCTCTCGGTGCTGCTGCTTCCCGCGATGATCATCCGCTTCTACCAGGGCTGGTTTCAGATGCTCTACATCGACCTGCCGCTGTTCATGGCGTCGACGTTTTCAATTTCGAGTTTCTATCTGGTTTCGCAGCGCGAACTGTTTCCCCGTAGCTGGCCGCGGGCGCTCTTATATCTGCCATTCCTGATGGCTCTGGGAATCGGCTTGACCATCACGAATACGAAAGCCGTCCTCGAAGCGCTGGTTGGAAGAGAAAGCGCGTTCGCCCGCACGCCCAAATACAGCGTCATCTCAAAGCAGGATAGAGTCGGCGCCACCAAGTACCGTAAGCGCCTGGGATGGGTTCCATGGATCGAACTGGTGATCGGCGCCTATTTTGCGGCCACGGTTTACTACGCCATCGACAATGAGAACTACATTACCGTCCCGTTCCTGCTGCTGTTTGTCGTGGGGTACTGGTACACGGGCTTGATGTCTTTGCTCCAAGGCCGCTTCGGCGGTCGCGCTCTGCGCACCACCACCCACACCAAGCCTTTCCCGGTTGGTGTGTAGTCTGCTTCCTGATTTGTGCGCAGTTCATCTCATCAAAAATTGTGGTTTCCATGCTTCGGGTCATAGTCAAACTTGATGAGCCCGTCACGGTAGTCGATTGAGATGGTTAACTGCCGGAGAACCGTACTACCCAGGAAGCCCGAGACCTCCATACCTGCGCTTCTGCTCAAACCCGAAGTGTCAAAAGCGAACAGATCGTTATTCTGCTGCTGAATTCCGCCGAATTGAAACAGTACTGCTTCGCTTGTCGAGACCTTCGCTACATTCCCGCTCAATCCTCTAACTTCGACCGGGGCGTTGCCGTGAACCTTGGTGACTTCGCGCGCGGTTTCCGGCGAGATGCTGGAACTGAATGCGCCGGTGTCCACCATGAACAGGCGCTCGGTCTTGCCGTTGAGGCGCGTTGGAACCAGCATAAAATGTCCCGAGCGGAAGAAGCCCACATAATCTTTCATCGTGGGACTGATGTAGCGATCCTGTGGCTGCGCGGACGCGCCCTGATCTCCTGCTTCGGTGTTGAGCGTTCCGGAGCGCCCAGCGGCGTCGTTGGGACGGGGCGGAAGTTGCGAGAGCAGGAACTTCCGCATCGGGTAGTCCAGAGTCACCAGATAGCTGCTGAACACATCGGTCCCGATAAGGCCGTCCATAGTCAGGATATCTTTACGATCAGTCACCGTCGCCGTGCAATCGCGAAATTCGAGTGCGCCGATGCGGATCGAGTCGACATAAGCTACGAATGCTCCCTGTGGCCCTTGGTCTCCCACGCCGCCGAGTTCGATTCGGCCTACAGGCTTAAGTCCCGCTCGGTCCGCAACCGCTCGATTGATGGTCAGCCCGGACGCACCCGTATCTACTCCGAGGATCGTTTCTTTGCCATTAAACAAAACTCGAAGTCCCCAACTCTGAATTCGTGTGCTATTTCCCTCCGCCAAAATCGGGACCATCGGCAGTTCAGTCGCGCTGGTGTCGGATGCCACGTGGCAAGTTTTGTCGGAATTGCTGGCCCACCGCATGAGATTGGGAAGCCCCTTTTCCACGCGGGCTCGTTCTTCGGGGTCCATTCCGTTCGCTGTCGCCAGAAGTTGCTTTTGTTCGTCGATGCGCTGCGTGAGCGGCAGAGTGCCTAGCCAAGTCCGGCGAATATCCATGTCTGAAGGATCGAGAGCATGGGCCGTGGCGATGTCGCGCCGTTCTGAGGCATACATCGAGTTGAGGCGAAAAATGCGGGCGCTGATGAGATAAAGGCGGGGGTTGCATGGGTCGATCTTGAATGCCTCATTGACTGTTGCAAACGCCTGTGCAACTTTGCCTTGGCGGTATTGCACCTCGGCCGACGCGGTGAGGAGCGGAACAGAGTTTGGCGCTGTGGCAAGTTCGGTCGCAACGGCGGACGCCGCGTCGTCGACCTTCTGCTCCCGAAGAAGGGACCGAACCAACCCGGCGGTCAGGGTTGCATCGTGCGGTGCTTTGCCCAGGGCCTCGCGATAGAGAGATTCTGCCTGGCTTGCGTTGCCGGCCAGGTATGCCTTTTCGGCCGCGGTAGGTTCGTGTGCCGGAACAACGTGGCAATGGAGATCGCCGCCATTCCCCATCATGCTACTGGCCCGGGCGGTGCTCACCATGATCGCAATACCGATCAAAGTGGACAGACACATCGGAAGCCATCGTCGAAGACGCACGGTAGAATCTCCTTTTAAACCTAGAGGGAATTGAAACGGTGGAAAATACTCTAGCAAGCGCCAATAAAGGTACATCGATGCACACCGAAAAACAATGTCGGGAATCACGGAAGTATCCTGTGTGCTGCTGCAAAGGCCGGTCCCGTTTGCACTGGAGTAACGGTCTCATCACGGCGCGAGTACTGCGTCCTTTGACAGTTTCGATTCCTAGTCGAGGTCAATGGCGCACTGATTGCGGCTCTTCTCGACAAGACCCTACGCTGAGTTCTGGTCTTCGCTGGCCCGCTCGTTTACAATCCTGTCGCTGACCGTTCTCATCCGGCAAGAATCATCGGCCTGGGATGAGAATGTTCCAAAGGAGGATGCGATGCTCCGCTCGCGTACGATTCTCCACGCCGCAGCCGTCGCTGTCTTGTTGGTCCTAACCCTGAGTTGCGGTGCCGCTCACGACTCCGATGAATTCTTCGTTCTGGTTTCGGCAAACTTGCAGCTTCCATATTGGAAGGCCGCGGGCGTGGGATTTTCCAATGCAGCCGCGCAGATGAAGGTGCGTTCCGATTTCGTGGGTCCGCAGAACTTCGATCCCAAAGCTGAGCGCGACGCTCTCGATCAGGCTGTGCAGAAGAAGGCGACGGGCATTTTGCTGGACGTAACCGATGCGCCGCTGCTGAAAGACAGCATCGATAAAGCTGTCGCAGCCGGCATCCCCGTCATCACGATCGATTCTGACGGGCCCTCGAGCAGGCGACTATTCTTCATCGGCACGAATAACTATCAGGCCGGTGTGACCGGTGGGCAACGCCTGGTGCAGGAACTGAAAGGTAAAGGGAATGTCGTGGTCTTCACCATGCCAGATCAGCCCAACCTGCAGGACCGGCTGCGCGGCTACAAAGACGCTCTGGCCAAAACGCCGGAGATCAAGATTACCCGCGTGGTCGATATCCAGGGCGATCCCCGCATCGCCTTCGATACCGCAACTCAGATCATCGGCAAAGAGCGTGACAAGGTAGACGGCTTCGTTTGTCTCGAAGCGCAATCGGGCAAAGAAGTCGCTGGAGTGCTCAACAGCTACAAGGTAAGCGGCAAGGTCGTGATCGCCATGGACACCGACCAGGAAACGCTCGACTGGATTCAGAAGGGTGTCATCGCCGCCACGATCGCGCAGAAACCCTACACTATGGCTTTCGTCGGCATGCAGATGCTCGATAATCTGTATCACCACAAGCCCTCTTCGCTGGACGCGGATTGGTCCAAAGACACCTTTGCTCCGATCCCCAGCTTTGTGGATACCGGCTCGGGCTTGATCGACAAAAGCAACTTGGCGTCGTTCATTCAGGCTGGAAAGAACCTCGCTTCGGCACCGAAATAACGACGCGACTCGGGCAACACAAACTGTTATACGGATGGAGATTTGATGCGGAAGCTTGTGCTTTCTTTTTTCGCGGTGGTCTTAACTTTCTCTCCTGGATATGCCCTCGACCGACAACCTAATGCGGATTATCACGCTCGCCGCGTAGCCCTTGCGAAGAAGGCAGCAGCCGTTGTCGTGCTATTCGCTCCGCTCGAGGCTGGTGACGCCGAGTACGGATTTCGACAAGACGACAATTTCTACTACCTCTCCGGTGTGACTGAGCCGGGAGCCGCATTGCTGATCGCGCCGCTGGCGGAAGCCAAGGACGACAACCCCGCTCGTCCCTACACTGAGATTCTCTTCCTTCCTCCCCACAATCTGCGGCTGGAGAAGTTTACAGGACCGAAACTGGGTGCCGACAATCCGGATGCTCCGAAGATCACGGGCTTCGACCATGTAGAGGAAATGGGAAAACTGCCGGATGAAGTTTCGAAAGTGCTTGCCGGAGGCCGGCCGGTCATCTACACGGACGTGGCTTCTCAAGGAGAAGCGTCCGCCAGCGCGGAGCCGCTCACTTTCCTGAAGCGCACCAATGCATTCGTGTTCTTCCAGGATGTGAAGCCGATGCTGTCCTCCTTGCGCACCGTCAAAGACGCGGGCGAAGCAGCATTGATCCGCAAGGCAGTGGACGCTTCGGTAGCTGCCCACTTGGCCGCCATGAAAGCGGTAAAGCCTAACGTCACCGAATTTGAGATCTCCGGATTGATGCAATATGAATGGACGAGACGCGGCTGCGAGCGCCCTGCCTATTCGCCAATCGTGGGCTCGGGGCACAATTCCACAGTTCTGCATTATTCGGAGAACACCAACACGATGAAGGCCGGCGATGTCGTTGTCATCGATGCTGCCGGGGAGTACTCGATGTACGCCGCCGACATCACCCGCACCCTGCCGGTGAGCGGACATTTCACACCACGGCAGCGCGAGATCTACGACATCGTTCTCGGCGCTCAGGAAGCCGCCATCGCTGCGTTCCAGCCAGGAAAGTCGATGCTCTTTGGGGACACCGAGACCTCACTGAACAAAGTGGCGAAAGATTACATCAAGACTCACGGCAAAGATCTCCACGGCCAGCCCCTCGATCAGTATTTCATTCACGGCCTCGGTCACTACATCGGACTGAATGTCCACGATCCCGGCGACTATAAGGTCCCGCTTGGTCCGGGCATGACCTTCACAATTGAGCCGGGAATCTACATTCCCGAGGAAAACATCGGCGTCCGCATCGAAGATGATTTCTACGTTGATGCCGATGGCAAGCTGATCAAACTGAGCGCGGCAGTGCCGTCTACAGCGGCGGACGTGGAAAAAGCGATGGCAGGGAAGTAGGAGCTAGCTAAAAGGACTTCGAGCGAATTTTGCTTCGTACATCGTCCTCAACAGAGAACGTTGCGGCTGAATTTGCCGAGAACTTGCCTTCCAATTCATATGCCTGTTTCTCAAGCGGTATTGCTTCGTAGGAACCACCGGTCAGAAATCCCCGCACGTAGGCGTCGGCAAACCCCTGCAACCCGAGATGCTTGTACTGAACTGCATGCACCAGTTCATGGAATAACAACGGAAGAGTAAGCGGTCCGACGTGCACAACTACATCCTGAAATGTAATGCCCGCCATATCCGAAAATGGCGGCGCATTGCGGATTCCCAGTTCGCGTAACCGCGGGTAAAAAGGTGGTTGGGGTGCTCGCCCGCGAACAATCCGCACTTTGTTCAATACATCTGCTGGGAAGAATCCCGCAAGGTGCTTCTTGTGTTCCTCCCCGATAGGAGCAGCTTTCTCATGAAAAGCCGTCCGTTGATCTGCGATGTAGGCGGCGATCCAGGTCGAGAGCTGTTGCACTTGTTTTTCCGGTAGCGAATAGGGCATGCGCCTGCCTACGAGATGTACTCGCGGATGTACTCGTCTTTCGTGTGCGCCAACTGGCGAACGTCGCCGTCGAAAATCACTTTTCCGTCGCGCAGCAACAGAAAACTCATGGGCACATCGCAGTACTGCCCTCGCGGCAACACGCGCAACTGATTGGTTCGTGGATCAAATTCATGTGTGGCCATCGTGAAGGCGTCCTGCAGGCGATGCGTCACGAGCAGGGAACTTGTGCGGTACACGTCGCGCTGCTTCATGATCAGTTCCACAATGGTGTTCGACGTAACAGGATCCAGACCACCGGTTGGGGAGTCGTAGAGCAGCAGTTCCGGCTGCGTGATGATGGCGCGAGCGATGGCGACACGCCGCCGCATGCCCCCCGAAAGCTCGGAAGGAAATAGGTCGAGCGTGTGTTCGAGTTCCACAAAGCGCAGCGACTCGCGAACCCGTGCGTCGATAGCGGCGTCGTAAACCCCACGCTCTTCCATCAGACGGTACGCAACGTTTTCGCTTACTGTGAGGGAGTCAAATAGCGCGCTTTCCTGAAAGACCATGCCCAGCTTGCCGCGCATCGGAAACAAATCCTGTTCCCGCATCTCGGTGATTTCGTTGCCGAGAACTGTAATCCTCCCAGAGTCGGGGCGCAGCAGGCCGAGTGCGAGCTTCAGAATCGTGCTCTTGCCGGACCCCGCGACACCAAACAGCGCCTTCGTTTCTCCATAAGGCAGATGAAACGATACGCCGCGCAGAACTTCATTTTCCTCAAACGCCAGATGGACATCTTCGAAAACAATCGCTGAACCCGACGGCCGTTCGGTGACGGCGGCAGCATGGTCGATAGGCAGCGTTGGCGCAGACATGCGTTTACCGGTACGACAGAATGGAAATCAACAGCTTGGTGACAAAGAAATCCGTGACCAGAATAAATACTGACGCAGCCACCACCGCCTGCGTTGTCGCCCGGCCCACGCCTTGCGTGCCGCCGCGAGCGGTCATCCCGTAAAAGCAGCCGACCGTCGCGATGATGAAGCCAAATAAAACCGGCTTGAACAATCCCATGAAAACGTCCTGCAGCACCAGCACTTGCCACGCATTGGCCCAATACTGCCGTGCGTCAAGGTTGAGAAACAGCTTGGCCACAAACAGGCCGCCAGCCAGTCCAACCAGATCGGAAATGATGCTGAGAAAGAACAGCATGAAGACCGTTGCCGTGACGCGCGGAGTGACCAGTTTCTTCATCGGATCGGTGCCCAGCGCCCTCATGGCGTCGATCTGTTCGGTCACCACCATCGACCCCAACTCGCTGGCCATTCCCGAAGAATTGCGTCCGGCGACCATCAATCCGGTCAGCACCGGCCCCAACTCACGCACCATAGACGTGGAAACCAGTTGCCCGATCAGAGTGATAGAACCGAAGCGCTGCAGTGTGTTAGCCGTCTGCAAAGCGAGCACGCCGCCGGTGAAGAAGCCCGTCAGCACCACGATGGGCAGCGAGCCCACGCCGATCAGGTCGGCCTGCTGGATCATGTCCGCGAAATAAAGGGGTTTGCGAAACAGGTTGCCGACTGACTGCGCAGCCAGCAAGGTGTAATCCTGAACCACCTGGACTTTCTGCTTGGCGAACTCCGTGGGCGAAATCAGTTCCATGCGATTCGGAAAGCCGGGCGTCGGGTGCGAGCACTGGCACTGGCTTGACCGAACTATAACAGAGAACGCTGTCAGCGATCAGCCGTCCGAGAAGGGGAAGCGCTGGTTTGTTGGGAGTAACTAAGAACTGGGTACGAGGTACCGCCCTACCCCCGCCCCTTCTTCTTAATCTCAATATTATGCCGCCGGATTTTCTGATTCAGAGTCGATAACGGCACATGGAAGCGCTCGGCCGCTTCCGTCTGATTCCAGTTGCACCGTTCGAGCATGTCGACGATGATGCGGCGCTCTACGTCGCCAATGATCTCAAACAGCGATGCATCGGATGGCGCGTCATGCAGCGTAAGGGAGGAGCCGCGTCCCATCATCGAATCTGGCAGCAGGTCCATGCTGATTTCCGGCCCTGACGAAAGCACGACCGCGCGTTCGATGACGTTCTCGAGTTCGCGCACGTTCCCCGGCCATGAGTAGGCCATCAGCGGACGCAGCGCCTCCGGAGTGATGCGCGGCGTAGTCCGTCCATTTTCTTCGGCGTACTTCTTCAGGAAAAACTCAACCAACAGCGGAATGTCTTCCTTGCGCTGCCGCAGCGGCGGCAACTCGACCGTGATCACGTTCAGGCGGTAGAACAAGTCTTCACGGAACCGCCCCTCGCGAACCATCTGCCGCAGATCAATATTGGTGGCAGCGATGATGCGCACGTCCACCTGGATCTCCTGAATCCCTCCCAGATGCATGAATCGTCGGTCCTGCAGCACGCGCAGAATCTTCGCCTGCGTTTCCAAACCCATCGTGGCGATTTCGTCCAGAAATAGCGTGCCCTTGTCCGCAACTTCGAACAGGCCCTTCTTCGACGCGATGGCGCTGGTGAAGGCTCCCTTCACGTGCCCGAAGAGCGTGGACTCCAGCAAATCAGTAGGCATCGACCCGGTGTTTACCGGAACGAATGGCTTATCGCGCCGCGGAGAATTCAGGTGCACGGCCTTCGCGATCACTTCCTTGCCCGTACCACTTTCGCCCTGCAATAACACGGTCGACCGGCTGTTGGCCACCTGCGCGACCAAGTCAAAAATCTTCAGCATGGGCTCGCTTTTGCCCACGATGTTTTCAAAGTTATAGCGCTGCTTCAGCGCCCGCTTGAGCTGTACGTTTTCCTCTTCAGCCCGACGCCATCCCACTGCAGCGCGCACGTCCGCCAGAAGTTTTTCGTTATCCCAGGGCTTCTGTACGAAGTTAGCGGCACCCGACTGCATGGCGCGCACCGCATTCTCGACTGTGCCATAAGCCGTAATCATGATGACGGGCAGCCGCGAATCGTGCGAGTGAATCTCGGAAAGAATTTCCATCCCGTTTCGCCCGGGCAGGGTCAGGTCGAGCAACACCAGATCAAAGGGCCGGTCCGCCATCTCCGAAAGGCCGTCTTCGCCGCTGACCGCAGTCTCAACTTCAAAGCCTTCCATCTCGAGCAGCGTCTGTAGCGATTCGCGGATCTCCGCCTCATCGTCAATGATGAGCACCGAGCCTGCTGCCGACGGGCTTCCGTTAATCGTGCCGCGTGTTATGACTGCTGCTTCAGACATGCACTGCCTTCCTGCTGAGTGGGAAATCCAGAGCGAAGGTCGTCCCGGAACCCGGATTGCTTTCGACGCGAATCTTTCCCGCGTGCTCTTGAATAATGCCGTAGGTCACCGACAGTCCCAGTCCAGTTCCACGATTTTGGCCCTCTTTGGGCGCCGTCTTGGTGGTGAAAAATGGATCGTAAATGCGCTGGATATGCTCGGGCGCGATGCCTGACCCGGTGTCGGAAACGCGCACGCTGACCATGTCTCCATTGGTCGTGGCTACGTTGAGCCTGCCGCCACCTGGCATGGCGTCTTTCGCGTTCAGGAACAGGTTCAGGAAGACCTGCTGCAGTCTTCCCGGATTTCCCTGAATCGCAGAAATCCCCGCCGTCAACTCAGAGGTCACCTGGATCTTCGCCGTCTTGAACTGGTGCTCCAGAAGCGCGAGTGTGTCAGTGATGACTTTGTTGATATCGACATCGGCGAACTCCGTCCCACTGGTGCGCGAGAAGTTCAGCAGATTGTTGACGATTTCCGAAGCGCGGAACGTCTGCCGCGTGATCTTCTCCAGCAATCCCGACTTTTGCGGATCGCCTTGCAGCTGTTTCGCCAGCATTTGCGTGTAAGACGAAATCACCGCCAACGGCGTGTTGACTTCGTGCGCCACGCCGGCCGCCAGCAGCCCGATCGATGAAAGCTTGTCAGCCTGCGATAGCTGGCCTTCGAGTTCGACGCGTTCGGTGATGTCGTCCATAATGACGAGCCGCCCGATCACTTGGAATTTCCGCGTCACCAGCGGCGCAATCGCCACATTGACCGTGCGGGTCTCGCCCGCCGGAGTCTGCAGCCGGAACTTATACAGGTTGTTGATGCCGGCGTTTTGCCGCACCCGGTAAAACTCCTCGACAAACTCCGCCGGGAAGACACTGCGCACCGGTTGCGTCAGCGCCTGCCAGCGTGGCAGTGCGTACATCACTTCCATCTGCGCGTTCCAGCTCTCAATGCGGTCTTCCATGTCGAGCGCCATGATGCCCACATTGATCGACTCGACAATGTTTTCGTTGAAGTCCTTCAGACGCTCGTACTCCGCGACTTTCTGTTGCAGAGAAGCGTACAGCCGCCCGTTCTGAATCGCGATGCCAAGGTAGCCGCCCAGCGTCTCGAGTAGCTCGATGTCTTCGCTGGAGAGGTAGTCGCCCTTGCCCGTCTTTCCCAGGCCGAGCACCGCCACGGTTTTCTGCTGCGCGCGGCAAGGAATGTAGTAATTCAGATCGAGACGAGCGATGGCATCCTGCGACCCCGCTGTCTCGCGAGGTACCTGGTGGGTGTTCTCAAAGAACATGTGCCCGGCAGGCTCCGGCCGAGGGGTGTCCATGAACGTCAGGTCGAGTTTGCCCATCGGATTCATGCCGATGGACTTGGAGAGCACGAACTCGTCTACTTCCTCTCCCGTCCGAAGGAAAATCGCGATGCGGTTCACCGACAAGGTTCGCGAGAGTCGATCCACCACGGAAGAAAGCAGCGCGTTCAGATCGGTTTCCGAGCCCAGTTCACGGCCGAACTCAATCAGAGTTCGTCGATAGTCGTAGACGGTGCGATAGAAAAACTGGTCGACGCGATCCTGAATCCACTTGCGCACCGGATCAAACAAGAGCGCGGTGACCACTACCGCCAGAATCAGGCCCACCGGTCCGGTTTCCTTCTGCCGCATGTGGACCAGCGTGGCGACTCCCGCCACCAGCGCGAAATACATTCCCGACAACGGCCGTGACCGCCAGCGTGTAGACCACAACCCGCTTGGAGATCAGATCAACGTCCATCAGGCGATAGCGAAAGATCACGAAGCCAAACGTCAAGGGCAGCAGGCCCAGGAACAGGACAGACAACTTCATCCACGTACCGGGCAGGGAACCCATCAGGAAGGGCACCACGTAGAACAGGGTGTAGGGAACGATGGCCAGAACGGTTCCGCGCGTGACCCACTTCAGTTGCTGACGCAGGATCGTCGTGGCGGCCAGGCGATAGCTATCCCATAGCACGGCCGCGGCGGCGATAAACAGGATCGCTCCGTACGCCATTTCCTGTCGGTCCATGTCCCATCGCAAATATCCGCTAGCCTGAGCCAGCCGAAGCGCGAAAATGTGCCTCGCCAGAAGCATGGCGCCCGGCACATAAACCAGCGCTAACAGCCACGGACGCTGTCGAACAAATTGTCGTCTCTCCGGAAAGGTGAGAACGAAGTGCAGGAATAGCGTCGGCTGCAGAACCCACGCGACAATGTTGCACCAGTAAATCGTCCAATCAAAGTCGTTCAGTTTGCCGGTGTACTTGAACGAGTACGCGACGAACGATACCAGGCAGAAAACGTAGAAGTGCGTCGATCCTGGCGCAGTCCAACGCCGCAACAGGACGTAAATCCCGATGCCCAGGTAGATCAGAGCAATCAGCCGCAGTGAATTATTAAGGGATCGATCCGCGGGCACCAGAATGACGCTCGAATCCAGCGGCACCGTCTGCCGGATCAGCGAATAAGTCGCTTTTGACCAGACTCCCGTGTTGTAAAGCTGGCGCTCGAGCCCCGGGGTACTCTTAATCTCCTGGCCGTTGACCGACACCAGTTGGTCTTCCGCCTTGATGCCGGCTTTCGCGCCCGGCCCGCTGGGATCGACGCGGTCGGCCACCAGGCGGCCCTCGTGCTCTACCCACCAAACTCCATCGTCGGGAGCGGCCGAGTCACGTTCCTTTTGCAGATTGAAGCCGGCAAAGACCACCGCAGCCACTGTCAGCAGGAACAACAGCACGGCGACAAAGCGAGCTTGGCTTTCCCGATTCATGGGTTTCGGTGCAGGCCCCGAACCCGCAGGGGGCTGTGGAGGTGTGGATCTGACTCCCCACTGATCCTCAATGAGCAACTTCGCTGCCACGCCGAGCCCCATTTCGGGACGCCTAAGTCCCCTAGATAAAACTACTTCCGAAAATTATAGATGCATTTCCGAACGGTAAGTATGTCTTTTTGGAGGTTTCTGTGAAATTCGGTATCCCATTTCCTTTGCGATTCTTGGGTTTAGGGACACCACCCTCGTTCGATGGATTCGATTTCCGCTCACAAAGAGCCGGTTCGCGATGCTCCTACAGGATCTTGGAGGGGAAGCCAGTGCGATTCGAGCTTTCGAAGTCCACCTGCGGGGTGCACTATTTCGCCTGTAGAGTTCCTTCCAGCGTCCCAAGCTTTCCGTCGATCGGACCCGTCTTCAGCTTTGTTATGTCTAGCCCCAATATCCTCGCGACCCAAGGATACACGTTCACGTTTTCAAACGGCTCCAGCACAACCCCGTGCCGGATGTCAGGCCCGGCGGCAACGAAGAGTGCCTTCATTTCAGGCATGCGGGTCGCGTCGAATCCGTGCGCGCCAACCGGGTGCTCCGGGGCGTCAGGGTCTGTGTCAGTGCTGAGGAAATAGGGACCGTCCGGCACAACCACGGGATCTCCCTCGCGTGGATTGCTGTCAAAGTGAAGGTAAGCCGGCACCGAGGTGCGGCGGTAAACCGCAAACTTATCGCTCCTGCCGCGCATGGCTTCGAACTCCTTCTCTGCGTCGGCGTCAGACTTGGGATAGAGACCCAATCCAACGATTGGAGAGAACAACGAAGGGCTAAACCCATATTGGCCTAAGTGAATCGGATCGCCTTCCACTTTCACCATTCCATGATCGGCCAGCACGATCAGATCGACGGGCAACTTGATCTCTTTGAGGCCATCCACCAGTTTCCCGATTTCAGCGTCGAGTTCGTGCACCGCGTCGGCGACCTGCGGACTGTCCGGTCCAAACCGGTGTCCGGCGCTATCCGTGTCTGAGAAATACAGCGTGATCAGGTGAGGCCGCTGTTCCGGCGGCAGCCGGAGCCAGGCAAGAACCTGTTCGACTCGCTTTGGGTTGGGAAACCTTGCGTCGAACTTCAAATAATAGGTGGGGCGAACTCCCTGAATGTCCGCTTCGGAACCCACCCAGAAGAAGGAAGCGGACCGCATCCCTTGCTGCTCAGCCAGCACCCATAGCGGAGTCCCGCCATACCAGGTGCCGTCGCCCACCGTCTTACTGTCGCGGTAATTGTAAGTTTCCTTCCGCCCCGGATCATAAAAACTGTTGGCCACAATGCCGTGATGCTCCGGATAGAGTCCAGTCACGATGCTGTAGTGGTTCGGAAACGTGATCGAAGGATAAGAGGGAAGCATTCCCTCCGGCGCGCTCGCTCCATCGGCCGCAATCGCGAGCAGATGTTCCGCGTGGTAGCGCTTCGCATAGTCGTAGCGGAATCCGTCGAGCGAGACCAGAATCACGTAAGACTTCGAAAGCTGCTGCGGCGCATTCGGTCCGTGATCAACCGTGATGACCGGAGCGATAGCTTGCCCCTGGCAGGCCACCGCGAGCCAGCATGCTGCGATGATGAGAGCGAAGATGCGATGCGCAAAACGCTGCCCTGAATGACACATGAGAGCCTCCGAGAAGCATCAGACGGTTGCCGTGAAGTAATCAAATAATCTTTTGGATGGAGTCATCCCGAGCGGAGAGCTTTTCAGGCGAAGAGAGGATCTCGCGCACAGTAAAATCCCCTCTACCCCGCCTTACGTTCACCCTTCTTCGCCGGTTCAGGTAGCGTGTCTTCGTCATCCCACTCAAACGAAAGCGCCCGCGCGGTAGTCTCAATCGGCTCCAACTCTGGAATATCCTCCGCCACCGAAGCCCCCAACTCAGAAAACTTCCGCGCCGAAACCAGGACCCGATTCTCCAGGGATCCCACGGCCTGGTTATAGGCCTCAACAGCCCGGTCGAGATTGGTTCCAACTCCGGTGATGTGTCCTGCCAGTTTGCGCAACCGGTCGTGCAGTTCCTTCCCCAGATTGCTGATCTCATGCGCGTTCCGCGCCAGCTTCTCCTGGTTCCATCCGTAAGCCACGGCCTTGAGGAGCGCGATCAAGGTCGTTGGGGACGCTGGAATTACGCGCTGCATTACCCCTTGCTCGATCAGCGTCGGATCCTGCTCCAGCGCCGCGCTGAAAAACGTCTCGCCCGGCAGGAACATCACCACGAACTCTGGCGTAGCCTCGAACTGCTCCCAGTAATTCTTGCCGGCCAGCGTCTTCATATGGTCGCGCACCTGCCGCGCATGATTGGCTAGGCACGCCCGGCGCGCTTCTTCGTCGGTAGTTTCGAAAGCTTCAAGAAACGCCTGCAGCGGAGTCTTCGCATCGACCACAACGTGTTTTCCGCCAGGCAACTTCACCACCAGATCCGGCCGCAGCCGTCCGCTCTCGCCGATCACCGTCTCCTGTTCAGTGAAGTCACAGTAGGGAAGCATCCCCGCAATCTCCACCACGCGCCGCAGCTGGATTTCTCCCCACCGTCCGCGCACATTCGGAGTGCGCAACGCCCGCACCAGATTCCCAGTCTCCGATTGCAATTCCCGTCTGCGTGGTGATCAAGGATTGCACCTGCGCCTTCAGATCGCCATAGGCTTCGCCGCGCGCAATTTCCATCTGCTGAATCTGCGCATCCACCTTGCTCAGCGATTCCCGCACCGGCGTGACCAGATCCGCGACAGCTTTCTGCCGCGCATCGAGATCTCCTTTCGCCTCGCTCTGAAACCGCTTCAGCGTCTCCTGCGCAATTTGCAAGAAGGAAGAATTGTTATTCTTCAGCGCGTCCGCAGCCAGAGCTTTGAACGCATTTTGCAAGTCTGCCGCGGCCCGCTCCCCGCTTTTGGTCAACAATTCGATCTTTTCGTTGCTGGTCTTTCGTTCAGATTCCAGAGCCGATTCCAGTCTCGCCCGACTCTCCACGAGCTGCCGCTGATCCGCCAAAACCCGCGCCAGATCAGCCTTTACGGCCGCTAATTCCTTTTCCGTCAATGACAAACGAGCCTGCAGCGCAGCCGTGCGCGAACGTAGCGCCAGCCATGCAAGCAGGCAGCCAAACAATAGGCCAATGCCCCCACTGATCCCTAGTTCCATGGTCACAGGTAACTTCTCGACCTCGCACTCAACCCCTAGCCTAGCACCAGCAACAAAGTTTGCGCCTGTAACGAACTTGAGCCCGAAATGGCTTGAGGGGAACCGATCCCTCCCAGGATCTTGTTGGATAGGCCAAATTGATGCGCAGATCTCCAAGCCTATGGTTGGGGTTGCTGTTGCTGACGGGCTTCGCGGCCGTACAGCCCGCGACGAGCTTAATGGCTTCTCCCGCTGACCCTGCGCCCTCAGGCCAGTCGACGCAGAAGGCGTCGCTAAAGCCAGTTGCAGCAAAGGCTCCCGACATTCCGTTTCACGAATACGAGATTCAGGTTGAAGAGCAGTTGCTGGTGCTCGCCAACGGAGCGCGGAAGCAGGCAGGCGCCCAGCCTCTCACGCTCGACACGGGACTCTCCCAAGCCGCGCGCACCCACGCGCTGGCGATGCTTCAAGCCCGGCAGCTCTCACATCAATTTGACGGCGAGCCCTCCCTCGCGGTGCGTCTCGCCGCAACAACGGCTCTGCAGCTCGATCAAGAAGGAGAAAACGTAGCGCTCGATTACGACGCCGAACACGGACACGAACATCTCATGCTTTCCCCTCCCCATCGCGCGAACCTGCTCAACCCGGCCTACAACGTGGTCGGGTTGGGCGTGGTTCGAAGTGGCGACCGCCTCTACATCGTGCAGGATTTCGGCCAGGCCCTCCCCAACTATTCTTCTGCGCAAGTGAAAGAGCGCATCGCCGCGGCTGTGAATCGGAGTCGTCACCAGGGCGGCCAGATGGAACTGGCTCGCCGCGATCTGCTCACCGCCGATGACGCTGCCTGCTCCATGGCCCAGGCCGACAAACTCGGGACGGCTCCCGTTCACAAACTCGCGGAACGCTCCACCGTGCTCACCTATACAAGTCTGCATCCCGAAACGCTGCCCAACGGAGCGAGCCACGCGATCCTCAGCCCCACGCTCCACACTTTCTCCATCGGCACCTGCTACAGCCGCACCGACACCTATCCCACCGGCGTCTATTGGATTGTGTTGTCGTTTGAGTAGGCTGGAATCACTGCGTTAGGACTCCGCCGCTTCTCTTACCAGAAATCCCATCTTCGGATGTGTCGGCTCCATGCTCACGCGGATCCCGTATTCGCCCAGCGCCTCAGAAGTCACCGGACCGATCGAAGCTACTTTGATTTTTCCCAGCGCCTCCAACAGAGAGTCTCTGCATCTCATCTCTTCGGCCACCTGCAGAAGGTGATGCACCTGGATCGCTGCCGTAAACAACACCACGTCCACATTTCCAGCAATCAACGCGCCGATCGCATTCCTCAGCGGCGCAGCGTCTTCGGGCAGAGCCCAGTCGTAAACATGGACGGCCAGAACCTCCGCTCCGCGCTCTTGCAGCCCCTGCTCCAGATCTTTGCTGCGGACGCCATACTCCTGCACCGCAACGCGTCTGCCGTGGAGAGATACATTGTTTGAATCGACAACCTGCAGGATCTCACGCCAGGTATTCGGTTCCGGCACGTTCCAAAGGATGGGAACGCCCAACTCTTTCAGAGCCGCGACCGGTTTGGGCCCGCGCGCCAGAACTGGAACCTTGCTGAGAGCGGAAATGAAGTCTTCCCGTGCGCAGAACGGCTCGATGGCGCGAGCCAGCGCTCGTGTCCCCACGCCCGTCAAGAAAATGGCGAGGTCGATCTTGCCTTCCAGCAGCGCACTCGCAAAGCGCGCCACGTCGGCGCTGCTCTCTGCCGGGATTTCTCTGGTGGCGGGAGCCACTATGGCCCGCCCGCCGCACTTCTCAATCAAGGTTGCAATTTCGGCCGAGCGCCGGCTTTCGAATGACAGCACCGTGCGCCCGCCAAATCCGCCTGCGGTTCGACTCTGTTCTGACTCAAGATTCACTGCCATGGAGAAATCGTAGCACTACGAGGCAACTGCAACCTTCGGTGGCCGGTCGATCAGCGTCGCCTGCGCGATTGGCTGGGCAGGTTTACAGTAGTAGCTGGCGAACAGCGGGAGCGGTGAACGGTGTCGCAGAAACAATCCTTCGCGGAAGGATGCGCGCTTACAAAGCAGCTGTCGTCTTTGCAAAGAACTGTAAAGACGCTGGCTTTTTCCCCGCGCTTGAGCGAACCTAGTGGACGACGCCAGTTTGGTCAGGTTGCCAGTTTTGGCCCGATTGACGCGCCCTCCTGGTCGTACTTCCATACTGGCTGGTTCGCCTCAATCTCGCACTTGGTTTGTCTGGGGACATGCGTCATGCTTCGAAGAGGGGTTTCCTTCTCCACCGTAAACGGTCTAATCCTGGCCTGTATCCTGCTCTTTTGTTCCGTTACAGCGACTGCCCAACACCACGGCGGAGGAGGTATGGCGGCCGGTGGAGGTGGCATCTCCGGCATCAGCCGTCCGACCGGGGTCGACGAAAAAGACAGCCTGAAAGATTTTCACCAGGCTCTTGCCCTGCAAGCGACCAGCCAACAGTTTGCGGAATTTCAAGCGATGGTGAAGAGTACCGAAGCGGCGCAAGCGGAGCTGCAAGCGTTTCTGCATCAGGTGCGCAAGGAAAATAGTGCAGCCGACACCGGCCAGCGCGAGGGTTTGGTCCATGCTCTCGAGAACGCCAGGAATGGAAACAGGAAGTTCCTGGAGGGGTTTTCGGCTGCGCAAAAAAACGGATTGAAAGATATCTCCAAAAGACTGGCCAAGACGGATATCGACCTCGAACAGGGACAGAAGAGACTGGATCAGAGTCTTGAAGCGAAGGCCGCTGGCCCCGAAATCAGTTCCAACGCGGAGAGCCTCGACAAAACGCTCACTGATTTTTCCAACCTGCAACTCGCGCTTGGAAGGGAAATGAGCATCACGCTGTCGACGGGCGAGGATCTGGCGTTCACTCTTCCTCAGGTCAAGCTGTCAATTAGCGTTCAGAATTCGAAGATCCCAGTCACAGTCTCGGGCACGCTTTCGCAGATCGCGGCACAGGGTGGCCAGCGTACCTTCAAACTCGAACTGATTGCGGACCTGACTGATCTGCAGCAAAACATCACCGACCTTCTGCGTTCGCAACTCGATTCTTCCGAGACCTGCGGACAGCGCGTATCCATCCAGCAGGCCAGGCTCACGCCCGCAGCCCCTGCCGGTCTGCTGGTCGTGCGGTTGCATTTTGAGCGCTGGATGTGTCTTCGCGGCTCAGGTCAGCAGACTTCTACCGAACTTGCCGAGAGCGACGGGACCGTCGAGATCAAGCTGACTGCTGCGACAGAAAAAGAAAAGCAGAACACTTTGAGTGGTGAACGCCGCTTTCGGCCGCATCGACGCTACCGGCATGTTGAGCGACGAGCTGCATTCCGGGGCGTTGGGTCAGGATCTACAAGACAAGGCTGCCCAGTTGGTGCTGTCTGGCGCGCGCGCCGGAACGGACTTCAAAATGGTATTGCCGGCAGCGGTGCAGAACTCCGCCACGCTCCAAGGTGTGAAGTTCCGCGATTTTGGTGTGGGCGGCCTCGGCGTCGTTCTCGAAGGCCAGGTTGAAATTTCCAACGAGCAGGCTAACCAGTTGGCCCGCCAGCTCAATCAAACTCTCTCCGCGCAACAGGTTCCCACGCCATAGCGAA
Organism: uncultured Acidobacteriaceae bacterium; assembly: GCA_963795875.1. Taxonomy (GTDB): domain Bacteria; phylum Acidobacteriota; class Terriglobia; order Terriglobales; family Acidobacteriaceae; genus Sulfotelmatobacter. Next base: position 114,486 of record CAWCJM010000008.1, on the reverse strand, counting down.
CCGACTTACGGCTTCAGCGGAATTGCGTAGTGCGATGCAATCAACCGCCACTTCCCGCCCGACTTCATCCACACATCAGTGAAGCGGTCGTGAAAGTCGTATGGTCCGTCCTTGTCCTTGCCCTTCTCGTGGTACACGCCCGTCAAGATCGCCGTATTCTTGTGCATCCGCACCTTGACGTCGGTCATTTCCGCCACGTCCACATTAATCGTAGATGTAGCGCTGAAGCTGATGTAGCCAGTCTTGCCATACACGTTTCCATCTTCAAAAGTAATCACGAAATCGTCGTCCAGCAGCGAAGCCAGCAGATCGAACTTCCGCTGTTTGTACGCTTCTGTCAGTTTGAAATCCAGGGCCCGCACTTGAGCCGCGTCCGAATCTTCCTGTGCCGCGGCGCCGATCAACGGTACGGCCAGCAGACACAGCGTCACAGCCGACAGCAGGATTTTGCGCATCTCTTCATATTTCATCATCCCGCCGCCGGCGGCAAGTTCCTTCCGTGACGACCCATTCACCATCCCGTGTGCTACTCTGGCCCTGCCCTCCGTCTTCGGTTCCACTCATGGGATCCTCGGCACCAGCCCGCTTGCCCCAGACTCTCTCCAACGATCTCCGCTTCGGCACCGCCGGATGGTCCTACAAAGACTGGGAAGGCGTCTTCTACCCCTCGGGCATGCAGCACCGCAAAATGCATCCCTTGGAGTATCTGGCGCGTTTTTTCGATACCACCGAGATCAACACGTCGTTCTATGGACCGATCAAGGCGCAGCTCGCTAAGCTCTGGTGCCGCAAGGTCGCGGCGGTCAATCCGCGCTTTGTCTTCACCGCTAAGCTCTATCGCGCCTTCACCCACTCGCCCGTGATGGGCCCCACGTCCGCCGCTACCATCCGCCCCACCGATGACGACGAAGCCCGCACCCGCGAAGGCCTCGACCCCCTTGCCAACGAAGGCCGTCTCGGCGCGCTCCTCATTCAGTTTCCCCTCTCGTTCAAGAACACTTCGCTGAACCGCGAATATCTCGACCGTCTGCTGCGCCAGTTCATCGAATATCCGCGGGTCGTCGAAGTGCGCGATTCCAGTTGGGACAACGCCGAAACCCTGGCATCTTTCGCCCACCAGCATGTCGCCTTCTGCAATATTGATCAGCCTGTTCTCCGACGCTCCCTCGCCCCCACCGACCACGTCACTGCGCCCCTCGCCTACGTGCGCCTCCACGGGCGCAACTACGACCAGTGGTTCGATTCCGATAACCGCGATGACCGCTACAACTATCTCTACAACGAGATGGAACTGGCGGGCTGGAAGGAGCGAATTGAAGCCGTCGCCGCGAAAGCGGAAACAACCTACGTCATCACCAACAACCACTTCGAAAGCAAGGCCGGAGTCAACGCTCTCGAGTTGAAGGCGATGCTGACTGGTAAGCGAGTGCCAGCCCCGCCATCGCTGGTCCAGAAGTATCCCGAGCTTAGAAGGTTCGCGGATCCGGCCGAAGACTCGGGCCCCGGCGCAGGCCCGCAACTTCCGTTGCTCGCCTAGCAGCGAGGGCCGAGGTGCAGTTTCGTTCCGACACGCGCGGTTACCTTCGTCATCGGTCTTGGTTCAAATGATCCTTGCCCCAAGGGCAATTCCACTAGATTGATCGCGTGGACGCCTTACGATCCCCGTCTTACTTCGAGTAGGAGGATTCGGAATGGATCCGCGCAAATTCGTATCGTTGTTGACTGGCAGAAGCGGGACTGGTGCAACACCACCAAAGGAACTCACCGATCCCCCGCAGGCGACAGTAGTATCAGAGGGTTGCCCCTTCTGCGCCGGGGTTGTGGCATTTGATCTCGGCCTCGACATTAACGTTTGTCTGGGCTGCGGCGCGCATGAGACAACGCGGGGTTGGCAGAAGCGATAAAAGCGCGGACGCATCCTGGTGTGCCCAAGCCCCGCTCTGACCCTATAAGATCGGCTCTTCGATCCGCGCCTTATTCCATCGCTGGCCCGTTGCTATTCTGCAGTATCTGCTAGAAACCCGGCCATCGCTCATTTACCATGGGCGACCAGTTCGGAATCTCATGTCGGCTCCCACGCAAACCAGTCTTGAGAGCGATCTCGGCTTCGCCGAACGCGCGGCGGGCCCGTGTGTGTTCGTCTTGTTTGGCGCTGCCGGAGATCTCACCAAGCGCAAGCTGATGCCCGCTCTGTTCAACCTCGGGAAGGCAAAGCTCCTGCCCGAAAACTTCGCCGTCATGGGCGTATCCGTCGACGATTTGACCCTTGACGATTTTCGCGCTCAGGTCACCAGCTTCCTGCCCGTCGGATCAGACTCAGCCAGCGTTCTGGAGCGGTTTCGCAACCGCCTGTTCTATGAGCGCGGAGACTTCGCCGATCCAGCTACGTTTTCAAGACTCCGCGAGCGTCTTGCCGCGATGGACGCCGACCAACATACAGAGGGCAACTATCTCTTCTATCTGGCGACCGCGCCCAAGTTCTTCTCGCAGATTGTGCAGCAATTGGGGACAGCCACCCTCTCGCGCCAGGAGAATGGCCGCTGGCGCCGCGTGGTCATCGAAAAGCCCTTTGGACACGACCTGGAATCGGCCCAGGCCCTGAACCGCGACATCAAGAACGTCTTGCAGGAAAATCAGATCTACCGCATCGATCACTACCTCGGCAAAGAGACCGTGCAGAACATCATGGTCTTCCGCTTCGATAATGCAATCTTCGAGCCTATCTGGAACCGCCGCTATATCGACCATGTGCAAATTACCAACGCCGAAACCGTCGGAGTTGAGCGGCGCGGGGGCTACTTCGATACCGCCGGGACCTTGCGCGACATGGTCCCCAACCATGTCATGCAACTCCTCAGCCTGACCGCGATGGAATCACCGGTTTCCTTCCAGGCCGACGCCGTCCGAAACGAGCAAGCGAAAGTGCTCCATTCGATTCAACCGCTGAGCTCCGACGACGTTCTGCAGCGCTGTGTGCGCGGACAGTATGGTCCCGGAGTGCTCGCTGGTGAAAAAGTGGCGGCATATCGCTCGGAGCCTGGCGTTGCTCCCGAATCGCGCACCGAGACCTTCGTCGCTTTCAAGCTCAACATCGACAACTGGCGCTGGGCAGGAGTCCCATTCTACTTGCGCACGGGCAAGCGTCTGGCGCTGCGCCACACCGAGATCGCCATCCAGTTCAAACGCACACCTTTCGAGCTGTTCCGCAACGCTCCATTTCACAAGTTGCACACCAACACGCTGGTCATCCAAATTCAGCCCGTAGAAGGAATCTCGCTCAGCTTCGGGGCCAAAGTGCCCGGCCCGCTGCTGCGAGTTGGGTCGGTCGACATGAGCTTCGAATACTCCAAGTATTTCGGAGCCGACGCCTATACCGGCTACGAAGTTTTGTTGTATGACTGCATGATCGGAGATGCCACTCTATTCCAGCGCGCCGACATGGTCGAGGCTGGTTGGAGCGTTGTCGATCCCGCTTTGGACGTATGGCGCGCGCTGCCTCCGCGCAAGTTTCCGAATTATGCTTCCGGTAGCTGGGGGCCTGCTGATTCCGATCAACTTCTGGAACTCGATGGCCGCCAGTGGAGGAGAATCGAACCATGATTCTGATTGAACAATGATCCTCGCAGGTGAGATTGGCGCGACCCACACCCGGCTGGCCGCCTTCGAGACCGAAGGCAATCGGCTGCAATCCGTCGTCGAAAAGGACTATATGAGCCAGCAGCACGACGGTCTGCCTGGCATTTTGACCAACTTTATAAAGACCGAAGGCATCCCCGTTCATAGCGCCTGTCTCGGCGTCGCCGGTCCAGTGCGCGCAGGACGCAGCAAGATTTCCAACCTGCCCTGGGTCATCGACTCACGCGAAGTGGCCAAACAGCTCAAGCTGAATTCAGTTGGGCTGCTTAACGATCTGGAAGCTTACGCCTACGGAATCGATGGCCTGGAATCCAAAGACTTCATCACGTTGAGCGAGGGCTCAGAAGATGCTGAAGGCAACCGCGCGGTCATCTCAGCCAAGACTGGACTTGGGATGGCCGGACTCTACTGGGATGGTTTCCGCCATCACCCTTTTGCTTGCGAAGGCGGCCACGCCGACTTCGCCCCCAGAAACGATCTCCAAATGGAGCTGCTCGCCTACCTGCAAAAGAAATACGGCCGTATCAGCTGCGAGCGCATTCTCTCGGGTCCCGGAATCAAGAATATCTATGACTTTCTGCGTGACACGCACAAAGCCGACGAGCCGGAATGGTTGCGCACCCAGATGAGCGCTGCCCCCGATCCTCCTGCGCTGATCTCGCAGACGGCACTCGAGGGGAAGGCCGGCATCTGTGACCAGACGTTGTCGATTTTCGTCAGCGTCTTCGGCGCCGAGACAGGGAACTGCGCCCTGAATTTCATGACGACGGGTGGCATCTTCATCGGCGGCAGCATCGCAGCAAAAATCGTCCCCAAGATGAAGGATCCCGTGTTCCTGGAATCTTTCCTCGACAAAGGCCGTATGGAAACGATCCTGAAAGACATGTCGGTCAAGATTGTGGCGAATGACGACTGTGGCATGATCGGCGCCGCCCGCTACACACTCGTCCAGAAAGCCTTTCGCACCCCGTCCGCGTAGAGACGGACGTATTCGTCCGTCTCAGTTCTGCAGAACATTCACGGATAGTCCGTCACCTTCGGCGTCACGCGAGGCTTCATCGCGGTCGCCTCGCCCGTGTCATTGATTACGTGTTTGATCGCGCCATGCTCTCCCAGCGCCACCGTGATCATGTTGTGGAAACGGATCTCCGGCCTCTTCGGCGTCTCAATCGCCCGAGTCAACACCACATCCGGATAAATAAAGACGCTGTACACGCCCAGCCCCCAGGCCTCATGAATGGTGACGCCATCCGCCACTTTGTATGAGGCCCAGCCGTTCACCCCCGGCGCACTCATATAGCTCGCCTGGTTCGGAGGATCGTAAGGAATCTCGGACTGATAGAAATAAGTTCTTCCTCCGTTGCCTTGCCACAGCACCTGGAATTGCTGGTGATGCTCTACAAATAAGCCATAGATCGTGACGTCGCTTCCATTCACCACCAATCCGTTCGCGCTGGTATTCAGATCCCAGCCCACTCCCTCGCCGTGGTCCGCTCTCCAGATCCACGTATGGTCCACCAGCGTGTCGCTGCTGTTGATCCGCAAGTTCACTTTCGTTCGCCCAACTGCCGCGCCGCCCACGCGAAAGAAAACATCATGGAGCGTAATCGGATCCTTCGCATGCCGCGACCGGCTTCCATCCTGTCCAACCTCCAACAGCACTGGAGACTCGCTCGCGCCCGCATCGAAGAGCAGGCCCGCAATCTCAATCCCATCCGCATCGGCGGTCGTCATCGCCGCGGTGCCCTTCACCGGACGCAAGGTCGCAAATCCCAGTCCCAGCACCACCGTATGGGATCGCGTCACTTGAATCGGCGCGTCCAGATCGTAGATCCCCGGCGTTAGAATCAGATTCTTGCCTCGCTCCAGCTGCGTGTTGATGGTCTCCGCCGTATCCGCGTCCGCATGCGCAATATAAAACTTCGTAATCGGAATGGTCTCTCCCGGTGTTTCTCCGCCACGCCATGTGGTGCCGATGCTGTCGCTATATAGCTGCGGAACCCGCACGCTAAACTCGCCAGCCGCATTCACCTGCAAGAATGGTTTCTCGCGCACCGTCGGCGTACGCGTCACCGTGGTGTAGGGCGGCTGAGGCCACGTACCATCCGGCGGATGCACCACACCGACAAAAACCATGTTCCAGTTCGACCCCGTCCAACTTTTCCAATCGCAGTTGCGCGAGATCCACTGCTGCTGGCTGCCGGAGTCGACATTCCCATCCACCAGCGAATCCGACATCCAGCCCCCGCTCGCCCAACCGTGATGCTGGTGCAGCACCAGGTCGCCGCGCACATGCATGCGCCGCAGCGATACCGCCTGCGACACCGCCCACTGCATCGTGCCCCCTGTCGGAGCGATCGAGAGCCCCGACGCAGCTCTCCAGAAAGTCGTCGTCGCGTTGTTGTGCTCATGATTCGCATCCGCATGCATGTTGCCTGCAATGCGCGTGGCATCGGGTGACGCGCCCAGCCCCATCACCTCTGTATAGAAGCCGACCGGCACATCCACTGCGTAACTTCCGGGCATGAAGAGGAACGCATTCCTCTGCGGCCCAAACTCGTTGTGCTCCTGGATTGCATAGACCGCGTCGATCTGCTTCTGAATCGCCTGTGCCGGCATCGACGGATCGAAGATCAGCACGTTGGGTCCGAACTCCGGTTTCGCGCCCTTTGCGGCCGACGCCGGCAAAGCCCCTGCCAGCAGTCCCAGCGCCAGCCCCGCAGTACAGCCCAACTGTTTTAAGAAGAGAAGCGCTCGCCAGCATGGCATCGGTTCCACATGACTCCCCGTTGAGAATCTTCTAGATTGATTGGTGCACAGGCTCATAAACCTAGTTCCTCCACTTGCTGCTCATCATGTCCGAGCCAGTGCGCCACTTCATGCCATACCACCCGCTTCACTTCGGCTCGCAAATTTCCTTTGGAACAGCGCAGAATCGGGCCGCGGAAAACAAATATTAAATCGGGGGCGACCCGCAGAAGGTCGTGTCGCTGTTGAGTCCGATATACTCCGCTGTAGAGTCCCAACAACTCATGGCTGTCGGGCAAGTTGCTCTTCTTCCGCATGTCCGCTGATGGCTCCTCCACGACTTGGATGCCCGGGAAGTCTGGTAGCTCCCTGATCTTCTGCGGCAACGTGCTATAGGCCCACTCCACAATCTCGTCAAACGTTTCCGAGTGTGTGCCCTCGATCATGACCCTAAACTGTAACACCCGCCAGATCGCATCTTGCAGGCTGTCCTGGAGCGGTTCGGCCCACTTGAGTTTGCACCTTGACCTCGCGCTCGGCCACGATTCCGTGCTCCTCGACCTATGGTACTTCCGGCCGCCGGCAAATCTTGCCTTCGCGTTACTTCCCGCTTGTCCGTCAACCAGCACCAATCGCGACCACTTTCGCCTAAGCCAACTCTCATTACTGTCTCGTCAGGGTGGGAACGTTAACCGCGAAGCTCAACGGCAGACTCAGCGAGGATCCGCTCCTTCACTCGGGCGCCGAATAGCCTGGCTCGATCGCTGGGTCAGATTGAAGGCTGTATTTACCAAGCCAACGTGAGAAAACGCTTGAGGAAAATTGCCAAGCTGGCGTTTTGCGACTGGATCGTATTCTTCGGATAGAAGGCCGACATCGTTCCGAATGGCCAACAGCCGCTCGAACATCCGCACTGCGTCCGCATGGCGGCCCTGCAACTCGTAATTGTCCGCCAACCAGAATGAGCAGGGCAGAAATGTTCCTTCTCCATGAGGCATGCCGTCTACAGAGGGATCTTGCGTGTACCGTCCGACAAAGCCATTTTCCACAAGATGAGTTTCGATGGCTTTAACCGTGCCCTTTACACGTGCATCGTCCGGCGGAAGAAAGCCAACCAGCGGCATCATCAGGACGCTGGCATCGAGGTGTTTGCCTCCGTAATACTGCACAAAGGAATTCATATTCGCATCGAAGCCCTGGCGGCAAACCTGCTCATGAATGGCATCACGAAGTTTTTTCCATCGTGGCACATCTACGGCGAACCGGCCCAGTTCCGCCATTTTGATCAAGCGATCGACAGCGACCCACGCCATCATCTTCGAGTGCACGAAATGCCGCCGTGGACCGCGCACCTCCCAGATGCCCTCATCAGGCTGCTCCCAGCCCGTCTCCAGGAATTCCAGCATCGCCAAGGCGACCTCGTGACGCGCGTGCTGGGGCGGTCCCAGCCCAGCTTCGCGCGCCTCAAAAAGTGTGTTGGTCACCTCCCCAAAGATGTCCAGTTGAAATTGTTTGTACGCGGCATTCCCGGTCCGGACAGGGACAGATTTTTCATATCCCGGCAGCCACGGCAACTCCAGTTCCGTGAGCCTGCGTTCGCCGCGAAGTCCATAAACGATGTTGAGTTCAGAAGGGCTGCCCGCCACTGCGCGCAAAAGCCATTCCCGCCACTCTCGCGCTTCTTCTAAATATCCAGCCCTGAGCAGCGCTTGCAGGGTCAGGGTCGCATCTCGCACCCAGCAAAACCGGTAGTCCCAATTCCGCACGCCCCCTAACAGTTCAGGCAATGAAGTTGTCGGCGATGCTACGATCCCGCCCGAAGGCAGAAATGTCAGGGCTTTTAGCGTGATCAGCGAGCGTAACACCGCGTCCCGCCATTCCCCCTGGTAAGTACAGCGATCCGACCACTCCCGCCACCATTTTTCTGTGTTCTGAATCGCCTCCTCAATGTTCACCGGCACAGGTTCACGCTGGTGCGAGGGAAACCAGGTCAGATCAAACGCAACCCTTTGTCCCTCCGCAACAGTGAACTCAGCCTCGGTCTTCATATCCTGGCTGTGAAGCGGCACATCCGACCGGAACCGGATCATATCTGGACCGGCAATGGCGGAAATCCCGTTTCCGATCCGCCGAACCCAGGGCACCACGGCCCCGTAATCGAATCGAATCACTAGTTCCAACTTCATCCGGACCTGCCCTCGGGTGCCGACAACAACGCGCAAAAGCGTAGGCATCTCTTGGCGCGACATCATGCAGTCGATGATCTTTGCCGATCCGCTTTCGGTCTCAAACTCAGTCTCCAGAATCAGCGTTCCATCCCGATACTGGCGGCGAATGCTTCGGACCGCCCCTGCCGGTGAAATCGACCAATGCCCGTGTTCAGCAGTTCCGAGCAGCGCCGCAAAACAGGCTGCCCGAATCAAAGTACGGAAGACAGAGCCAGTCGATCGAACCCTGTCTCGAGACCAGGCCAGCTGTATGGCAGTCGCCGATCATCGCGTAATCTTCAATGGGTATGGACAGGGACTCCCTCCGCAAAATGCTGATTAGATGAACTCGGCCTAGTCTTGGAAGCTTCGACACTCCGAAAAAAGAGCGCCATCCTTGCCGGGCCCCATTTGATCAATGCTCACCGATTGATTCTATCTGCTGAGTGGCCGTATCTGAGACCGCCGCGCATCGCTTGTCTCTGAGCCTCGTTCGCCAAAGCAGGACTGGCAGCCCACACGTTTACGAATCATTTATGACGCTCTTATCCACAATTTACAGATCTTCCTGTTGAATGCCTCTTGATGAGCTAACTCCATGCAGTTGGAGGTCGATCATGTTAAGACGAACGAACGCCGTGTGGCTGATGGTGGCCGTTTCAGTATTGGTCGTGATCTGGTCCGTGCTAGGAATTGCGGTCGCCCAGCGAGCAGCCACTCCGAAGGCCCAGGACAAGCTGGCTCTCGGAGAACCCGAAGTTAAGCAATTGCTGCTGCTGATGGATACCGACAAAAATGGCAAGATATCCAAGCTCGAGTGGATGCAGTTCATGGAAGCAGAGTTCGACAGGCTCGATAAGGACAAACAGGGGCAACTGGATGCCAAGGAGTTGACACAATCGAAGGTGCGTGTGAGCCACCCAGTAAATGTAGGCAAGTAAACGACGTGTTACCCGGTCTCGAGGATTTTACAAAACCACTTCGCTATTAGGATCTTGCGGGCATAAAAGCTGCCAGAGATGAGTAAGGGCCAAACGGAAAAATCCCAGGAAGTGGCTACCGACGATCCAGCCGGGTGTGGACTTCGTGCCCGACTGCCAGTTGATTCGAGACTGACTCATTGGCGACCGGCCTCAGGCGCCCATCGCCGCATGATCGGCCATCCGGCGTTTGTTATAGCGCAGTGCGACGTTCATGAAGACATGGCCTAGGGAGGTCTCGAAGCTGATCATCAGAGCTTCGGTGTCTTCGCTGGTTTTGTCGCCTTCCTGCGCCGTGAGAAGGAGCGGGGGATGCACGCGGAAATGGAAGCCTTGGTCGTTGAGCGCCGAGATAGCATTGCCCACAACCTGGTTCGCCAGTTCGAAGATGGTTTCCTTGATCAGCGCATCCGACTCCGGTAGTTCGGCGCCCGCATAGTGGCTTGCCACCTTCACGGCGGTCGCGGGTTCGAGGTCAAGAACGATCCGACCTTCGATATCACCCGTCAGCGCGATCATGCCCGCCACGCCCTTGCGGCGGTAGGCATCTTCTTCCATGGTGAGGTTTCCCACCTTGGTGGTGCACTGCAACCCTTGCGACAACACGGCGTCCGCCGCATTGATGAAAGGCTGGATCAGTTCCATCTTCATCGCGTTAGACTCCCGCTCCCGCCGAGTTGGCTACGGCACCGTCGTCGCCCAGTACGTACTTGATGACTTCGTACAGCACTTCCGGCTTCACTGGTTTCTGGACGAAATGACGTGCTCCCCGTTGCAGCGCTGCGACGATGTTCTCCTGGTATCCCACCGACGAGACCATCACGATGCGCGCTTCCGGATGCTGTTGAACGATCCGTTCAGCCGCCTCGATTCCTTCCATCTGCGGCATGGTGATGTCCATGAGCACGATGTCCGGATGCGTGCGGTCGAACTCGCTGATGGCGGTCAAGCCGTCGCCGGCCTCAGCCGCCACCTGCCCGCCGAACGTTTCGATCATGCGGGCCAGATTCTTACGGGCAAACACCGAATCGTCCACGATCAAGTAGCGGACCGGCTGCCCGTCCTTGCTGCGTTTCACTGGTGCAAACTGCTCCATACACACCTCCCCTGTCTACTGCATATCATGCCCGGCTGGCCCGCACCAGATGACGCTGGTCACGGGTACCTGCCGCGCCCAAACTCAGTTTCCCGCGCGCACCGCGCGCCCGGTGGACCCCATTTCGGATCCCGAATTCCGCCCACAAATCGCCTGCAGCGTCGACGCCATCACATCCAGCCCAACCACGCGGATGGCGTACCCTCGCTCGATCGCTGCTTTCGGCATGCCATACACCACGCAGGACTCTTCGCTCTGCGCGATCGTCATGCCACCCTCTTTCTTCACCGCTCCCAAGACCCTCGGCGCCATCGTCGCCCATGCCCGTCATGAGCACCCCGACCGCCTGCGCCTTGAATTCATCGGCCGCGCTGCGCAGCAGCACATCCGCGCTCGGACGGTGGCCGTTCACCCGCGCTTCGTCCCCCAGCACCACGATGTCTCCCAGAGGCAGCCGCTTCACTTTCATGTGCCGGTTCCCCGGACAGATCAACACCCGTCCCGGCTGCAACACATCCCCCGACTGCGCTTCCTTCACCCGCAAGGGACACACTTCGTCGAGCCGCCGCGCGAACATGTCGGTGAATCCGTCCGGCATGTGCTGCACGACTGTGATCGCTCCCGGAAAGTCCCCCGGCAACTGCGACAGCACGTACTCCAGAGCCTGCGGCCCGCCCGTCGAGACTCCGATGGCAACCACCTTGTTCGGAGACGCCGACGACACCGGCGCTTTCTCCTTCTTCGGTGGAGTTCCCGGCAGCATGCGCGGCTTTAGCTTGCACTCGGCCGCGGCCTTCACCTTCGCGATCAGTTCCCGCGCGGTCTCCGCCATGTGCGCGGTCGCATCTTTGGGCTTGGTCACGAAGTCGAACGCTCCCAGCCCCAGCGCCTTCATCGTGACCGACGCCCCTTCCGTGCTGTGCGAACTGAACACGATCACCGGCACCGGCTGCCGCCGCATAATCTCTTTCAACGTGTCGATGCCGTTCATGCCCGGCATTTCCAGATCGAGCGTCACCACGTTGGGTTTCAGCTCTTCAATCTTCTTCAGGCAGAAGTTGCCATCCATCGCGGTTCCCACCACATCGATGGACTCATCCGCGGCCAGCATCTGCGGAATCAGCTTCCGCATCAGCGCCGAATCGTCGACCACGAGCACTCTCACCGGGCCATTCTTCATGCCTGGCCTCCCGTGACCGGGGTCAGCGAAAGCCGTACGCGGTCCGTGTGCGACAACAACAAGCCCGAATTGCACTGCCCCAGTTCTTCGGGCCGCGCCCGGGCCACGTGCTCCACCACTGCAGGCAAGTTCAGAATCAGGACCACGCGCCCGTCTCCCAGAATGGAGGCGCCCGAAACCAGATCGGTATGGAACGTGTGGTCATCGAGCGCTTTGATGACTAGCTCCTCTTCGCCCTCCAGACGCATCGACGATCAAGCCGTACTTCCTCTCTCCTACAGTAATGACGAGCACAAAGAGCTTGGACTTTCGATCTCCAGCAGCCTCCACCGGCCGCCCCAGCCGCAGCAGCGGCAGCACTTGATTCCGCAACTGCAGTACCTCGTAGTTGTCGACCTGATGCACCTCGGTTTCGAACGTTCGCGCAATTTCCAGCACCGCGTTCAGCGGAATGGCATACAGCCGCTGCTCGACCCAGAACAACAAGGCCTTGATAATGGCCAGCGTCAGCGGCAGCTTCAGCCGGAAGGTTGTACCTTGCCCAGCACGCGTCTCCACGCTGATCGAGGCTTTCAAACGGTGCAGCACACTTTGCACCACGTCCATGCCCACGCCGCGTCCGGAGACCTCGGTGACTTGCTCGGCCGTCGAGAAGCCCGGGCGGAAAATGAAGTCGAGAGTTTCTGCTTCGCTCATCCGAGCGGCCTCTTCGGGAGTCGTCATCCCAAGTTCAATGGCCTTGGCGCGAATCTTCTGCGCGTCGATGCCGCGTCCATCGTCGGTGACTTCGACCACCACCTGATTGCCGTGATGGTAAGCGTTCAGTCGCACGACCCCTTGCGGCTTCTTACCCAGCTTGCGCCGCTCTTCGGCGGGCTCAATGCCATGGCTCACCGCGTTGCGCACCAGATGGGTCAGAGGCTCGGCGATGGCGTCGAGAATTCCCTTGTCCAGATCGGTGTCCTGCCCGCTGATATCGAGTTCCACTTCGCGCCCGCATTGCCTCGATACGTCGCGCACCATTCGCGGAAAGCGCCGGAACAGTTGATCGACGGGCACCATTCGGATCTTCATCACCGAGCGCTGCAGGTCGTTCAGCACGCGCGCCTGAAAAGCCATGGCGTCGCCAAATTTGCCGCGTAGCAGCTCCTTCGGATAGCGCTTGGCGAATTCGTTCAGCGCCTGCTGCAGCATCGACTTACCGATAATCAGTTCGCCCACCAGATTGAGCACGTTGTCGATGCGGCTGGCTTCCACGCGCAGCAGGTTCTCCTGCGCGGCGGCAACCGATCCCGGACCGGGTGCAGCGGCGGTGGGAGCCTCGGGTGCGCTCGCCTCTGTCTCAGTCTGACTCGCTTCCGTGTTCTCCTCGGGGTCAAGAACGGGCAGCGCGGTGGCCTGCGGACCCGGGCTCGCCTCCAGCATCAACTCGACCGTGACTTCGCCCGCAATCGTCGGAATCTTGCACTTGGCCGAAATCTGTTCCACCGTCTGCACGCTCGCCAGCACGAACTCCACCTGCTTGGAGGCCGCCGGCGATTTCGCGTCAGGTCGTACCGCAAGCACCGGACCCATGACGCCAATGGCGTTGTGTACCAGTTGCCGTCCCGCAATTGGCATGGCGCAGTGCGGATCGATCTTCACCACGACGTGATACACGTCCTGGCCGCTCGCCTGCGCCTGGGTCATCGCCAGCTTTTCGTACTCGGTCCAGAGCGCATCCACCTTGGCTGCCCGGGCCGCCGAAGTCTTGGCCGAAGCTTTGGTGCCCGATGTCTTAGAATCGGGTGCTTTCGCAGGCGAACTCTTTCCTGCCGCCTTCCGCGTACGCTTCGCTTTTCCCGCAGCCGGAGCTGCGGTCAGATCCTGAATCTTCTTGCTGAGACCCTTAGTGGAGGGCAGCTTCGTGCCGTTGCGGTAAGCCGCGATCATCTCCGTAAACACGTCGGCGGCGGCGAAGGCGATCTCCGCCACTGCCGCATGCGTTGCCGTACCGTCCAGCGACAGGGCATCCTCGAACTGATGCGCCAGTTCGCTCAACTCTCGCAAACCGCAGGCTGCCGAGTCCCCTTTCAGGGTATGCACGGTGCGCCGGATACCGCGCACGATCTCCTCGTCGCCGGGATTCTTTTCGAGCTTCAGCGCTTCGTCGTTCAGCGCCTGCAGCAACTCCTGCGAGGTCTCAAAAAAGAGTTCCCGCAGTTCGAGGCCACGCTCATCGGGGGCATTCGTCATCCGCTACTCCCTCACCTCAACGCGCTGGTACGCCGTGCCACTGTCCTTGTGCAGCATCTGAAATTTCTTGGTCAGGCCCAGCAGGCTTTCCGCATGGCCTACAAACAGATAGCCACCGGCATTCAAGCAGCGGTAGAACTTTTCGATCAGCCGTTTCTGCTCGGCCTCATCGAAGTACATCATTACGTTGCGGCAGAAGATCACGTCATTGCGCTGCGGCAGGTACTCCGTCTTCAGATTGTGGAAGTCGAAGTGGACCATCTCTTTCAGCGGCTTCTTGATGGCGTAGCGCTCGCTGATCTTGTCGAAGTAGCGCAGCCGGTAGCCGTAATCGACCATCGACATCTGGTTCTCGCTGTAACTGCCTTCCTGTCCATGCCGCAGCACCGAGTAGGCAATGTCGCTGGCCAGAATTTCCACCCGCCACGGTGGCGGCACCAAGGGCTTGGGCAGTGGCAGATCGACTGGCAATGGGTTTCGCAGGTAGTAGTAGGCCAGAGCATCGGTGACCAGCATGGCCAGCGTGTAAGCTTCCTGCCCGGTCGAACAACCGGCGCTCCAGATGCGAATCGAATACTCCCGCCTCGAGCTCTTGTGCTTGAACAACTCCTCCAGCACGGTCTTCTGAAACAGATCGAGCTGAGCTTTGTGGCGGAAGAAGCTGGTTTCGTTGACGGTGAGGTTCTCGAGCAGCTTGGCCAGTTCGTCCTTGCCTTGGGGGCTGATCAGCATGCGGTAATAGGCATAGAAGGAGTCAACCCGGCACTCCTTCAATCGGCGCAATAGGCGGTCCTGAAGAAAGTGCGTGCGACGTTCGTCGAAGTGCATGCCGCACTCCTGGTAGACGAGCGCCTGCAGCAGCTTCAGTTCCGCTTCCGTCAATATGGGAGCAGGTGCCGCTCCGGATGTGCTCATGCGTTCTCTCGTTCTAAATTCAAAGTTTCGAGGTTTCTCAGGTTCCAAGGTTTCAAGGTGTTCCAACGTTTTCGAGCGTCAAAGTTAGCCTTCAACCTTGGAACTTTGCGACTTTGAAACCTTCGAACTTTGGAGCTTTGCCTTACCGCGCCCCTGCGCCCCGACCCTCGGCCTTGGGAGCAGTCCTCTTTTCGCCCGTCTCACTTTTCACCTGCAGGCTGCCCGGTGCCAGTAGTTTGCTCATGTCGAGCAGCACCACCAGCCGTCCGGCGACCTTGCCGAGTCCCGTCACACAGTTCAGTCCGCCTTCTTGAAAGACTGCCGGCGGAGCTTCCACGGCGTCAGAAGGGATCTTCAGTACTTCGGAGGCCGAATCCACGATCAGGCCCGCGAGCCGTCCCGCATGTTCAACCACCAGGATGCGATTCTGCTTGCGCAGCGTCGCCTGCTTTTCTCCAAACCGCTTGCGCAGGTCCATGACGGAAACAATCTTGCCGCGCAGGTTGATCACGCCCTCCAGATAGTCGGGCGCATCGGGCACGGCAGTGATCTCCGGCACCCGCACGATTTCGTGCAAGGAAGTGATGGGCACGCCGTAGGTCTCACGGCCCACCTTGAAGCCCACAATATGAAGTTCACGGCTCATAGGGTTCAGACCTCAGGCAGCGACCTTAGTACTGCGCTCCCGCTCCGGCAGCGGCACGGCGCGCATTACGGTTGGCGGTGTCTCCGCTCGACTGCGAATGCGAAGCATCGGCCAGTGCAAATCGGTCGAGGAATTCCAGCAGGCCGCGCGACATCTTCGACATTTGCTCCGACGACGCTGCCAGTTCGGTCGAACCCGATGTCGAGGACTGCACCAGTTCCCGCATGCGTTCCATGGCCTTCACCACCGCCTGCGCTCCGGAAGCCTGCTCCTCTACCGCCGAGTTGATTTCGTGGGTGATTTCGTTCAGTCTCGTGGTGGCGCGCGCAATCTGCGACGAGCCGTGCGACTGTTCGTTGGTAGCTGCACCGATTTCCTGGGCGAACTTGTAAACCTCAGTGACCACGTTGGAGATCTTGCGCAGCGCCGCATTCAGCTCTCCGCCCAGCTCCAGTCCCTCATTGACGATCGAGGTCGAGCGGTCCATGTTCTCGACCGCCTTGCGGGCTTCCTTCTGAATGCTCTGAATCAGTTCCGAAATTTCTTTGGTGGATTGCGCCGATTTTTCCGCCAGCTTCCGCACTTCGTCGGCGACCACGGCGAATCCCAATCCGTGTTCTCCGGCGCGGGCCGCTTCAATGGCGGCGTTCAAGGCCAGCAGGTTGGTCTGCTCGGCCAGATCGTCGATGACTTCGATGATCTTGCCGATATCGTCGGCGCGTTGTCCCAGGGCTCCAATGATTTCGCCCGAAGAGTTGATCGTGGTGTTGATCCGGTTCAGGCCGTCCGTGGCCTTTTCCATGGTCCCGATGCCGTTGTGCACCTCTTCGCGCGAACGGTTGGAGATGTCGAGCAGCACCTTGGCCGTATCGGCCACGCGCTGAATCGAAGCCACCATCTGATCGATGGAGGCCGACGTCTCGCTGACGCTGGAAGCCTGCACCTGTGTGCTCTTCACCATGTTCTGCACGTTGACGCTCATCTCGTGCATGGTGCTGGTGACTTCATCGATGGCGGAAGAAGCCTGCAATCCGATCTTGGCGGAATCGTCGGAAGCTCCCGCAACCTGGTTCGACGCGCTCGCAACTTGAGACGACGCGTCACGCACGCTGCGCACCAGCCCCGCCAGTCCTTCGACCATTCGGGCGAAGGCATTGCCCAACGTATCGTGCGAGGAGCGCGGCTTGACTTCGAGAGTCAGGTCCCCCCCGGCGATGGCTTCGGAAACTCCAGCCATCTCCTTGAGGTAGGTAACCATCTTGTGGAACGTCCGCGCCAGTTCGCCAATCTCGTCGTCTCGCCCGAGATCGATGTTGTGTTCAAGATCGCCCGTATTGCCGATTCCACGGGCCACATTCATCAGGTTCGTCAACGGCTCGGTGATTGACTTCGCAGTGCGGTAGGCGATGATCACTCCAGCAATCAGCGCGATCAGCGTGCTGATCAAGGAAATTGCGATCGTCCAGTTAGCGGCACTCTCGTCGGACTTGCGGCTCTCGCCGTCGGCGATGTCAAGAGCATCGGTGGAGTTCTTCACCCAGGAAGAGGCATCCTTCTGCAAGTAATAGATCTGGAGTTCGGCCACGGTGGCGTTGCCGGAGTCGACGTCTTTGCGCTTCTCGATCAGGGGTTGGGCGAATTCCTTGCCCCAGGATTGCTCGAGTTGCTGCACCTTCGCAAGTGAGGCCCTGGCCTGGTCCGAGTTTGCCCTGTTCTTGCCGCCGTCGAGCTTCTCGTTCAGCGTGCGCAGACCCTCATTCATGTGGTCGACTTCACGTGTATCCCCGCTCAGCAAATAGTTGCTGAGATACAAACGGTTCTGCATCATCTGGAAGCGGACGGCGTTGGTGGTATCCGCCAGCTCTTTGGCCGCGTGCTCACGTCGCACCGCAGACCAGTTCACCAGGAACAGCACAACCACCATGGTGAGAATGATGCCAAAGTTCACATATAACTTCTTGCCGATTGTCATTCCCGTCTCCTCCGCGGCTCAGCCACTACCGCGGCTCAAACTTAAAGTCGATGACTCCCGAACTCTCTACCGAGGCTGGTTCAAAACGCCATTTCTTGGCCGCTTCCAGCGCAGCACTGGCCAGGACGGGGTGCCCGCCCACGACCCGGGCATCCTTCACCGTTCCATTGGGCGAAACCACAACCTCAATCTTGACCGTGCCTGAGATATTCATCTTCCGCGCCAGTTCTGGATACGTAGGCTGCACTCTGGTCTTCGCGCGGCGCAGGAACTCCTCGCTCTGCGCCGTCTGTGCCCCCACATGAATCGGGCCCAGAGCCACTGCCAACATCAGTCCGGCCAGCAAAGCCGCCGCAGTTCTTTGAGACACAATTCCTCCTTGCTTACAAGAAGCTGTTGACCCTGGGCGTGCAACGCCCGGGCCACCTGAACCTTCTTGAAAAAACCAAAGTAATGGACTGTATCTACAAGAAAGGAAGATGGTTATTTGACATCGAAAAGAGTCGCAAAGTGACCTTCGACATGAGAGGCGTCTCACTCCGGTGGAATCGACCTTCGTTTCTCACCCTGAGACGAAATCTCACCTTGTCTCGGGATTTCACACCCGGGCACCCCCTCCACCCATTTCACTTGACTCAAATTGAGATGACAGGTAGTTTCCCAATAGATTCAAGCACTTGTGAATCAACAATCCTATTCCTCCATGGTCGGCGCGGCGCTCAGCATTTCTGCCGGTAGTCCCGTCATTCCTCCGGAAAACAAATTCATCCCGGGGTCCGACGAGGGATTCCAGAAGCTGCTGCTGCGCATTTCCGCCAAAGCCGGAGAGCGGCCTGACACCTTCGCCCTCATCCAACTGTTCTGCCAGGCGACGCGCGAGTTCTTTCAAGTGTCGGGAGTCTATTTCTGGCGCTGCCATTTCGCAGACGAGTTGGTCGGAGAGCAAGCAGATGGAAAAATGGCAGACCGCTTCGTAGGGATGCGGCTGCGCCCCGACCAAAGCACGGTAACCGCCGAAGCGGTGCGGCAACGGCGCACCATCTTTGCCAACCAGGCGAAATCTGCGGCCTTTCCGGCTGCCATGGAATTCGACGCGCGCTCGCTCTTGGCGGCACCCTTGATGGTGTTCAACGAAGTTATTGGTGCGGTTACGTTTCTGCATGATTCCAGCGACGACTTCTTTAACGCGGACCTGGCAGCCAAGGCCACGATCCTGGCGGGCCAGTTGGGCAGCCTGCTGGAGGCGTCGCGACTGAGCGAGGCGTCGCGTGAGGAGCACCGCCGCGCTGAAATCCTGGCGGATGTGGCCCACGCTTTGCACGGAACACCGGACGTCTCGGCGGTGATTGAGGCCCTGGCCGATCGTTTGCGCCTGCTACTGCGTACCCGGCTGGTGTGTGTGTTGCTGCGCCGCGAAGGGCCCTTCGAGTTACAGGCGGTCTCGGCAGAGACTCCGCAACTGGCGACTTCCGCGCGGGCCCGGCATGACCGGCAGACTCTGCGTTTCGCGGCCGACTTGGCCCAGCGCGCAGTAGCCGCCGGAGAGCCCATCACGCTTTCGATTGGAGCTGACGTGCATTCGCTCGGGAGCCTCGTTTCTCCCGGCATGTTGATCGCTGCCCCGTTCCGCACTTCGAGAACTCAGGGAGCGATCCTTCTGTATCCGCGCCAGGAGGGCGTTTTCACCGCGGAAGAAAAGGCGCTGGTAGCCGCGATTGCAGGCTTCGGCGCGGTGGCTCTGGCGCACGCGGAACTCCATGCCACCGCGGCCGCCCAGGCGCACGAACTGCATCAGTTGCTCGAGATTTCCGGCGAGTTGAATTCCAGCAGTAATCTCGAACACGTTCTGCAGGCCTTTGTCGTGCGAGCTTCGGATTTCCTTGGTTTCGGCCGCTGCTTCATCGCACTCGAGGAGAGTGGCCAGTTCCAGGTGCGCTACGCGGTGGAAAAGCGAGAACCACAGCGCGTGGACACGCCGTTTCCCGAGGGTGTCGCCACCAGGGCTTTGCGCGCTCGCGAAGTCTTCTGGACCGATGAGGCTAGCCGGACTCCGGGAGTCAACCTCGACGTCGTCACCAAGTACAACGTGCGCCAGTTCCTCGCGGTACCTCTGATCAGCACAAGCGGCCGGGTGCTTGGGATGTTCGGCGTTCTCGACCGGCTCGACGGCACCGGCATTTCGCAGGAAGACATCCGGCGCGCTCGTGTGCTTTCCAGCCAAGTCGCCATTGTGGTGGAAGTGGCCCGCAATCTCCATCTCTCCGAGCAGCACCGGCGCCGGGCTGAGGCCCTGATCGAACTGGCCCGAGAAATGGATGGAGCGCTGCGGCTGCCTGAGTTCGCGCGGCGTTTCGTGTCTCGAACCGCGGAACTCACGAACTCTCGCGCGGGGTTGCTGGCCGTGCTGCAGGAAGGCCGCTGGCAGGTCGCGGCGCTGCACAGCCGCAATGACACTGTCGCAGAAGCTGCGGAATCGCCTTCAGAGACCGCCCAGCAAGATCGCAAACCCTCGCCTGACGCCGAGATTGAGCACGGCCTGGAGCGTGCGCTAGGCACGGCGTTGAGCGACTTCGTGTCGAGGCATACGGGTACCGTCGTCTCCGGCTCCGCGGAACAAGTGTTAGGCCCCGACACTGCTACCACTCTTGGATGGACCGATTGCACGCTCGTGCGGCTGCTCGGAGCCAACGGAGAATTGACGGGGCTCCTCTGTCTTTCCAGGAACTCCCCTCCCTTGGGTCCGGAGGATCAGGTTTTCCTTGAGACCATGGCGGGCCATGCGGCGATGGCGCTGGAGAACGCCCGCCTGTTCACACGCATCGAGCAGGCGAATCGCCACTGGATCGAGATTTTCGACGCCATCAGCGATTTCATCGTGGTGCACGACCAGGCGGACAAAGTTCTACGCGTCAACCGCTCGCTCGCGTCGATGATCGGAGTGCCGCCGGCGGAATTGATCGGCGTCAATATGCGGGCCTTGATGGCCCTGACCAGTGACACCGCGTCGTATTCGTGTCCATTCTGCCGGGCCATGTCGGACGACTCCGACGAATTCGCGCATCCTGTCTTCGACCGCACTTACTTGGTCTCCACCTCGCGAGTTCATGGCGATTCCGACGAAGGCCTGCAGACCATTCACGTGTTGAAAGACATTTCCGACCGCCGCGAAGCGGAGCGCCGTTACCGGGAACTCTTCGACAACATTCAGGAAGGCCTGTTCTTCAGCACGCCGGGCGGTCGCTTCATCGAAGTGAATGACGCTATGGTCCGGATGTTGGGCTATAGCACACGCGAAGAGTTGCTGCAGATTGATATTCCCACGCAACTCTATTTTTCAACCGAGCAGCGTCAGCACCACTCGGAACTCATGAAAGAGAACGGCACCTTGCGCAATTTTGAAGCGACGCTGCGGCGCAAGGACGGATCGCCTATTCACGTGCTCATCAACGCCTTCGGCATGCACGACAATCTGGGTCGCCTGCTGCAGATTCGCGGATTGATGCTCGATGTGACCGGCCTCCGGACCTACCAGTCGGAACTGCACCGGGAGCGGGATTTCTCCAGCAAGATTCTCAGCAACACGCAAAGTTTGATTCTGGTCGCAGACACCGCAGGCCTGATCAGCTACGCCAACCGCCGCTGGTACGACGCGGGATTCGAACAGCGGGAATTGCTGGGGCGGCCTCTGCTGGAATTGGCGGCGCCGGGATTTGTTCGCCCGCTGGCCGAAGCCCTGCAAAGCACCTTGAACAGTCAGCAAGTCGACAACATGGAATTGCAGATCGTGCGCGGCAACGGCGCTGCGGGAAAGTTCTCGGCGAATCTCAGCCCGATGCGCGACGAGCAGGGAATCGTGACCAGCATCGTGGTCGTGCTCACCGACATTACCGATTCCGCCGTGCTTCGCGACAAGCTCGTGCACGCCGAGAAAATGGCCGCCGTCGGCCAGTTGGTTTCCGGCGTCGCTCACGAAGTAAACAACCCGCTAACCGCGATTTTGGGCTTCGCCGACCTGCTCATGGAGAATCCCGACCTGCCCGAGACCGCCCGTAAAGATATGCGCGTGATCCTGCAAGAGGCGCAGCGCACCAAGCAGATCGTGCAGAATCTGCTGAGCTTCGCCCGCCAGATGCCGCCGCAGCGTAGCGCTGTGCAATTGAACACCATCTTGCGGCGGACCATGCAGTTGCGGGCCTATGACTTCAACAGCCACGGCGTTGATATCGTCGAACATCTCGACGAAGGATTGCCCGAAGTTATGGGCGATGCCCACCAGTTGCAGCAGGTCTTTCTCAACATCCTGAACAATGCCTACGATGCGGTACACGAAGTCGGCCGTCCGGCGCGCATCGAGATCATGTCCACCAAGGCCGGCGATGCGGTCGAAGTTTCCTTCCGCGACAATGGCAACGGAATATCCCATCCCGACAAGATTTTCGACCCGTTCTTCACCACGAAAGAGGTTGGCAAAGGCACCGGCCTCGGCCTGAGCATTTGCTACGGCATTCTGAAGGAGCACGGAGGAGAGATCCTCTGTCACAACAATACTGACCGGCCAGGCGCTACTTTCATTGTGCGTCTGCCCGCAGCGGCGCACACCGCATCCTTAGGAGTGGCCGCAGGAGTGATACAACCATGAGCCTACCCGCAATGAGACTTCAACCCTTGCCAGTGCTGCTCATCGAGGACGAGCCCGCCGTCATGGCATATGTGCAGGCCGCCCTGGAGCGCAGCGGCTATCCAGTGGTGTGCTGCGAGTCGGGAGTGGATGCGCTGCGTCTGCTCGAAAAAGGTGCATTCCTCGGCGTGGTTTCCGACATGCGCACCCCCGGCGGAGTCGATGGAGGCCAGGTACATGCCTGGGTCGCCACCCATCGTCCCGATCTTGCTTCGCGCATCATCTTTATTACAGGCGACATTGCCAATGAGGAGACGGTCGCCACGTTACGTCAAACCGGCGCGCCCTGCGTGGAGAAACCTTTCCGCGTGCAGCAGTTTATCGATGTCGTCTCCAAGACGTTTGGGAAGGCCGAGTGAATAGTCAGAGCAAAGAAGATCTTCGTATCCGCTTGCTGATCGTCGACGACGAGCAGAGTATCCGCAAGCTCTGCGTCACGGTTGGCGAGGCCCTGGGTTTTGTGTGTCTTGAAGCCGAAAGCGGAGAGTCCGCGCTGGCCTTGCTGGAAGAGCAGTCGGTCCACATGGTCCTCACCGACATGGTGATGCCGCACATGTCAGGGCTGGAATTCCTGGAGAAAGTAAAGAAGCTTCTTCCGCGCACTGAGATTGCTCTCATGACCGGGCACGGATCGATCGAAACCGCTGTGCAAGCCATGAAACTCGGCGCCTACGACTACATCACCAAGCCCTTCTCGCCGCTGGAGGAACTGCGCCTGTTCCTGCGGCGCATGGCGGAAAAAATCCGCTTGGTCGAAGAGAATGAGTTTCTGCGCCAGCGCATGGATTCGGAAACCGCGGTGCACGGCATCATCGGATCATCCGTCAAGATCCAGGATGTGCTCCGCATGGTCGCGCGCCTGAAAGATACGCGAACTCCCGTTCTCATCTACGGGGAAAGCGGAACCGGCAAGGAGTTAGTCGCCCGCGCCATGCACTTCCGCGGAGCCTTTGCCAACCGCCCATTCGTTGCTGTCGACTGTGGATCGCTGGTGCCCACCCTGATTGAAAGCGAGCTGTTCGGCTACGAAAAGGGAGCGTTCACCGGAGCCCTGAAATCCAAGCAGGGATTGTTCCAGGCTGCCGATGGCGGCACCATATTCCTCGACGAAGTCGGTGAGTTGCCTCTAGAGCTACAGGCCAAGCTTCTGCGAGTGCTGCAGGAAAGGGAAGTTCGTCCGGTCGGCAGCAACCAGCGAATCAAGGTCGACGTCCGAGTCATCGCTGCCACCAACCGCGATCTCGAAGCGGCCTATAAGAACGGGACCTTCCGCAAGGATCTTTACTTCCGCCTCAACGTCGTGACGCTGTATGTCCCCGCATTGCGCGAGCGCCGCAGCGACACGCCCATGCTGGTGCACTGGTTCCTCGAACGCTATGCCCCCGGTTCCGAGTTGCACGTGACCAGCGCCGCCATGAAGGCGCTAATGCAGTACGACTGGCCCGGCAACGTGCGCGAACTGGAGAACTGTGTGGAGCGAGCCGTCGCGCTGGGCAATGGGCAGATCATCGACCTCGGGGACCTTCCGTCCGCCATCGCATCGGGTTCTACGGCTTCCGGAGGCTCGGCCCCGCCCGTGGAAAGGCCGACCGTGCTCGATCCTGATCTTGCCGGGGCTCACGCCATGACGGAATCGACGCGGGCCCCGCTGTCTTCCACCGATCTGGAAGACATCGAGCGCGCCACCATCCAACGCGTATTCGAGCAGGTGAAAGGCGACAAAGCCCTCGCCGGACGAATGCTCGGCATCAGCCGCGCTACCCTGTATCGCAAGCTGAAGCGCTACAACATTGGCATGGGGCAATCCGGCGCGGGCCCATCGAGCCACACCCTGCAGTGAGAAATCGGTGGAGGCAATTGGCTACTGATTCTGAGACTCTCGTCTCACGCTGAGACGCTCCTTCCTTTTGAACTTCACTCAGTACGTTGGAATTCACTGCTAACTCCCTGAAAACCCATTCACCTCAGTGCTAGTCCTTCCGTTCGCGGAGATGGTTGCCGCGTTGCTCCTCCTTTTCTGAACCGCGGATTCTGGCTCCCCACAGCTCTTCCTAACCGGGAAGAGGGGAGCCCAACCCGCATTTCAGTCGAGAGCAGGGTCGAGCGAGTCTGGGTTAGAGGTTTCTTATCGCGTGGCGCATCAAGGCACAGCAACGGCACGTGCCGCACAGAACGCCAGCACCGTGGCGGGACTTGCCCGTTTTTTTCCCGAAGCCTCGCCCGTTCGCATGCCGGTTCAGCTCGCCCGCGTCCTGCAGGGCTCGCGAGCCCGCCGCCGCCCCATTTCACCGAAAGTATCGTCATTGAATTTGGCACTCCCCGCGAAGTCCTCTTCGAATGCAACACGCCACTGGAGTTTGGCGATCGAGCTTCACTTGCGCAACTCCGACGGTTCGTTCGATGTCGCCGTCTCCGTCGTCGCCGTGCAGTATCAGCCCGGCAAAACCGTCGTGGCCGCACGCTTTCGTGGGGAAGTCCCCAACTGGATCGTGAAATCATGACACCTACAACACCCGTCCAAGATCTGGCCACCCAATGGAGTACCGCCCGGCGGCTTTACCCCATTTACTTCGAACTCGCGCGCGAGTTCGCCATCGACGTGAAACCCTGCGCCGACCTGGAAGCCGGCGTCGACACGCCCGGCAAAGAGGTCGTCGAACAGGCCAACCAATGGCTCGAGCAAATGGACCAGCTGGTCCAGGTACACCAGCTGCGCCAGTTCCTGCAAACCAGTTCGCTGGTAACTCCAGAAGGCGCTGGTGTGCCTGTTGCAGCACTTCCTGGCGAAGGCGACAAAGACCGACATCATTCGCGACAAGATTGATTTCCTGCTGGTGCAGTATTTCAGCCAGGTGGCGCCTTCGGGCGTGAACGACGCGGAAGTGGATCTCGCCTATGTGGCCCAGGCGCTGGAGCCGGTGTTGGGACAGGTCGAACTGAAGCCTCCGGTCTGGCTGAATGCTCTCGACCGCGTGGTCGAAGCAGCGCGCAAATGCAAGTCGCTCGATGAGCTTGCTGCATGGCGGCGTTCTCGAGCAAGGACGCAAGGCCAAGGGTCTGGCCGGTGATCTGTTCTACCTGCCGGTCGCTCTGGCTGCCTTCACCCGCTTCGGATATCTCATGCGGCGGTCATTCTTCCGCCTGATGCTGGGCGATCTCAACACCATTCTCGACGGGCTGACCGAACTGGAAGATAAGGGAGTCGAGACCATCGACTGCCGGCGCGCCCAGTTTTCCGCGCAGGAGCCGATCGTTCGTCTGCGCGTGATCTGCCAGTCGTGGAAGGTGATGTTCCAGGCAGAGTATTCGTCGGGACAGCCGTTGCGCATGCTGGTCGATCTGCGCGCCTCGGTCGAGTACGCGCTCGGTCGCGGGAAAGCTCCGGAAGCGGGAAGGCAAAGCTGACGCCAAAGGAAAGCCTGCGACCGCGGCTAAAGCCGTCGTCGCTGCAAAGCCTGCCGACGCCGCGAAAGCCGCTCCGCAAGCCCGTCGTCAGCGGCGAAGCCGGCACCGGCATGCGGCGAAACCGGCGGGGATGGCTGCTGCTGCTGGCGCCTCCAAGACCCCGACAAAGATTTCGGCGCCCATCGCGCTGCCGCGAAGCCAAAGCCCGCGGCGCCAAGCGCCGATGCGCCTGAATTTGAAGTTTCGAGTACGCCCGGCTGGGATTCGGAGTCCCTCGGAGCCGGGAAAGAAGAAATAAGCTGTTCGCAGAGTTGCGCGGCCGATTAACAGGAATCGACAGAATCGGCGGGTTGAAGGCGAAGTTGAAGGTGAAGAGGTAGTGGCAAGTGCAGGCACCGACCGTACTGATCATCTCCGACGAAGTCGATTTCTCGCGCCGCGTCACGGCCCGCTGGCAGATGGAGCGCAACGTCCCCACGTTCACGCTGCTGAGCGGCGATTTGTGGCCGCGCTTCGCGGTGGACGTATTTGATGTGGCCATCGTCGGGGAGTTGCGGCGCGACCTGCTGTCGGTCGTGCTCGAGCCTCTGCATTCCACCGGTCAGCCGATTTTCTGCGTCTGCCAGGATCCCGCCACTGCGCAACTGGTGCACGATCGCTGGCCGCGTGTTGCCATCCTGCGAACCAGCGAACACTGGCTCGAAACTCTGGTGCTGGCGGCCAGCGAAGCCGTGCACCGTTCCCGCGCCGAATCCCGCGCCCGCGCCGCCGAGCCTGCCTGCGCCACGCTCGATCGCCAGGCGACGCTCGGCCGCTACATGCTGGAAATGCGCCACAACCTGAACAACGCTCTGACCTCGGTGCTGGGAAATTCCGACCTGCTGCTGCTGGAGCCCGGCAGCCTCTCCGCCCAGACCCGCGCCCAGATCGAAACCATTCGCAACATGACGCTGCGCATCCACGAAATCATGCAGCGCTTCTCTTCGCTTGGAAAAAGAAATGAATGTGGTCGCGCAGCAGGCCGAACAGGATTCCGGCAAGTCGTACGCGGCGGTAGCCGCCGGTAACTGAAGTATGAGAACTCCTCCCCTTGCACCGACGCCGGACCTCAAAGAGTTCGGCGAATGAACGTTTGCGCACCCTCCGGGGGAAGGATTTATGCATAGATTGATGGCGGGCGTTACCATTCTCGAGCACGAACTCTCTGAGCTGCGCCTGCTGGTCGAGCGCCAGACGGGAATTCTGCTCGACTGTCCCAACAGCGCTCTGGCCGCGCATGTGGCCGAATATCTGGAGAGCCAGGAACTGGAATCTCCCGCCGCCTTGATCGCCCGCCTGCGCGCTTCGGATCAGGATCCCTCGGTGCTGCCCGCGTTTCTCGACGGCGTGCTGAACGTCAACACCGGTTTCTTCCGTCATCCCGGCGCCATGAATGCGCTGGCCCGGCAGGTGATCCCGCAACTCTATGCCCGCAAATCGGACGACGGCCCCAGCACGCTCCGCATCTGGAGCGCAGGTTGCGGCACCGGCGAAGAAGCCTATTCGATTGCCATGGCCCTGTGCGAGGCCTTGCCCGGCGGCAACGGGAATGGCAACGGAAACGGCTCGAGCAATGGCAACGGCGGCGCAAACAAGGACGCGCAAGGAAAAAAGTGCCGCCGGCCGCAACGGCGGCATCGCCGAAATGGCAGTTCCGGCCGGCACCAGCGGCACGGGACGCGAAAGACTGGTCGATTCACATCGTCGGCAGCGACCTGCTGCCCTCCGCGATTGAAGTCGCCGAGCGCGGCCTGTATCCGCAGTCGGCGCTGACCGGATTGCCCCCGGCGGCCATCCGCGCCTGCTTCTCGAAAATCGGAAGCCCCAACGGAAGCACGAATGGTCGCTCAGGAAGGTTCGCAAAACGGCAGTGGAGCGAAATGGATCGGGTCAACGGTTCGAGCAACTGGCAATCGGGGAATGGCTCGAATGGTCGACAACGGCGCGCACCTGCTGGTCAAGCCGCGCCTGCGCAGCCTGGTCACCTTCAACACCATGAACCTGACCAAGCCGGTCTACATTGGCCGCTTCGACTGCATCTTCTGCATGGACGTGCTGCCGCACCTCTCGCGCGCCCAGCGCACCGCCCTGATGGAGCGCCTGCATCTCTACCTCGAACCCGGCGGATATCTCTTCCTCAGCCAGACCGAAAAACTCTGCGCTCCGAACCTGAACTTCCGCTCCGAAACCTTCGACGGCTACACCTTCCACCGCAAACCGCTGGCCGCCAGCGCGGCCTACGGACGTTAAAAGGTAAGAAAACCACAGAGGACGCCGAGGACACAGAGCAACCGAGGTCTTCTCTGTGTCCTCCGTGTCCTCTGTGGTTTAGACTTCTACGCGAACAAAAACTCCTTCGTCCTCAACTCCTTGATCGTATCCCTCAACTTCGCCGCCTTCTCGAACTCAAACTTCTTCGCCGCCTCGCGCATGTCGCTCTCCAGCTTGCCGATGTAGCTATCCACTTCTTCCTGCGATTTGAACTCCGGCATGCCCTCGGCTTCTCCCGCCGGTCAGGTCGGCATAATCGGCGGCCACGATTCCCGGCCAGCGTCATATCCAGCGGACGCACGATCGACTCCGGCGTGATTCCGTTCTCCTCGTTGTAGGCCGTCTGAATGGCGCGCCGCCGCATCGTCTCATCCATCGCGCGCTTCATCGAATCGGTCTGGCGATCCGCATAGAGAATCGCGCGCCCGTTCAAATGCCGCGCGCAGCGGCCGATCGTCTGGATCAGCGATCCCGTCGACCGCAGGAATCCTTCTTTGTCCGCATCCAGAATCGCCACCAGCGAAACTTCCGGCAGATCGAGTCCCTCGCGCAGCAGATTAATCCCGATCAACACATCGAACTCGCCTTTGCGCAGGTCGCGCAGAATCTTCACCCGCTCCAGCGTCTCGATCTCCGAATGCATGTAGCGGCACTTCACGCCCACTTCGGCGTAATACTCGGCGAGATCTTCCGACATGCGCTTGGTCAGAGTCGTCACCAGCACGCGCTGCCCGAGTTCCACCCGGCGCGCGAATCTCGTGCAGCAGATCGTCAATCTGCCCCTTCACCGGACGCACTTCCACCGGCGGATCGATCAGCCCCGTCGGCCGGATAATCTGCTCCACCACCACGCCCGCCGACTTCGTCAGCTCATACGGCCCCGGCGTTGCCGAAACATAAATCAGCTGATTGGTGCGATGCTCAAATTCCTCAAACGTCAGCGGACGGTTATCCAGCGCCGACGGCATGCGGAATCCGTACTCGACCAGCGTTTCCTTGCGCGATCGGTCGCCCGCATACATGCCGCGCAACTGCGGCACCGTCCCATGCGACTCGTCGATGAACATCAGAAAGTCGCGCGGAAAATAATCCAGCAGCGTCGGCGGAGGCTCGCCCGGCAGCCGTCCCGTAAAGTGCCGCGAATAATTTTCGATCCCGTGGCAGAAGCCCATGGCCTTGATCATTTCCAGATCGAACATCGTCCGCTGATGAATGCGCTGCGCCTCCACCAGCCGCCCCTGCTTCTCCAGTCTCGACTTCCCACCACGCCAGTTCCTTCTTGATCGACTCCACCGCCGACGCGCGCGTCTCTTCCTTCATCACATAATGCGTCTTGGGATAAATCGGCAGCCGCATGTATTTCTGCTTCACCGTCCCAAACAGCGGATCGATCTGCGTCAGCGACGAAATCTCATCGCCCCACAACTCGATGCGGTACGCCATGTCGTCGTAAGTAGGGAAGACCTCGATCACGTCGCCGCGCACGCGAAACGTTCCGCGCCGGAAGTCTCCGTTGGTGCGTTCGTAGAGAATGTCGACCAGTCGCCGCGTGATGTCCTCGCGCTTGATCTTCTGGCCCTTCTCCAGAAACATCATCATGCCGTAATAAGCTTCCGGCGAACCCAGGCCGTAGATGCAACTCACCGACGCCACAATCAGCGCGTCGCGCCGCTCAAACAACGACCGCGTCGCCGACAGCCGCAGCTTGTCGAGTTCATCATTGATGGTCGCTTCTTTCTCAATGTAAAGGTCGGCGGCCGGAACATACGCTTCCGGCTGGTAGTAGTCGTAATACGAGACGAAATATTCGACCGCATTGTGCGGAAAGAAATTCTTGAACTCGTGATAGAGCTGCGCCGCCAGCGTCTTGTTATGCGCCATCACCAGCGTCGGACGGTTCGCCGCCTCGATCACCTTGGCCATGGTGAAAGTCTTGCCCGACCCGGTCACGCCCAGCAAGACCTGATGCTGCTCGCGGTCATACACTCCGCGCAACAGCGCCTCAATCGCGCGCCCCTGGTCCCCCTGCGGCTTGTAATTGGAAACGAGTTTGAAGTCCATGAAGAAGCTCTTAGCTGTTAGCTCTTGGCTCTTAGCTGAAACCTTAACTCCACCAGAGGACAATCTCTGTCCTCAATGTAAAGGGCTTGTGTGGGGACGGGCGCCTTCGCCCGTCCGGCGAAACGCAGCGAGGCCGGGTTTTCGCCAGCAGTGCCACAGAGTGCGAATTTAGCAGCCAGAGAATCTTTCTATTATAAACGGAGAAGAGGAACAGCAGATACCACAGCGTCATCCTGAACGGAGGCGCAAGCCGCCATTCAGGACCGTACGTCGGCCGACTCTCACGATGGAGCGGATGGGACGCCCCAGACGCATCCACGACACGAGCTCAACACTATTGCCCCGCCACCGCCTTCAGGTCCCTCACCGCGGGCTTCGCCCTGCTCAGGATGACATAACCGCAGCTACCCCACGCTCGGCCGCAGTTCGACCTTCTTCGTCGTAATCGTAACCTGCGTCGACGGCAACTTCGGTCGCGGATACGGTTCCGTATAAGCCTCCACCATGATCGTCCCCGGAGTGCGCGTCGACTGCACAATCACTTGAGCTAGCCCGTTGAACAAACCTCGCTTCGGCTCCTTGTCTGATTCCTGGCAATTCGGGTCGCCGTTTCCCACGCCAATCAGCGCGCCCTCGCCACTCACTTTGAAGCTGATCAGGTTCGCCGCCGTAGGGATCGCCCGTCCCTCTTTGTCGAGCACCTCAACCTTCAGCACAGACACGTCGTCACCGTCGGCGTTAATTTCTGTTCGATCGGCCGTCAATCGGATCGTCTCCGGCCCCCCCGTGGTCTCGCGCTTTTCCGTCAGCACGACTTTGCCGTCTTTGGTGCCCTGTGCTTCGATCACGCCCGGCTCGTATTTCACCATCCACTCAAGATGCGTCAAAGGTTGCACTTTCTGCGAACCCTGGCTCTTGCCGTTGAGGAAAAGTTCCACCGAATCGAGATTCGAGTGCACCCACACGGAAATCGGCTGGCCCTCGCGCCCAGCCCAGTTCCAGTGCGGGAATAGATGCAGCACCGGTTCCGATCCCCACCATGCCTTGTAGTAATAGAAGTTGTCCTTCGGAAAGCCGCACATGTCGACAATCCCGAACTGCGAATTCACCGATGGCCACCCGTAGGGAGTGGGCTCTCCGCGATAATCGAAACCAGTCCACGCGAATCCTCCCGACAGCCACTCCCGCGCCGCATAGAACTTCCACCATTCTTCTGCCAATTCCGACCAATCCGTATGGTTCAGGTCGTACGCGCTGACCCAGTTGCGGAGCTTGTCAGTCGAGTAGATTCCACGCGTCGAAACCGTGCTGGCCGTCTCCGATCCGACGCTTGGCGTCTTGGGATGCGCCTTGTGCCATCCGTCCAAAACCTTGAGGTTGTAGTTGAATCCCATCACATCGAGCCGCTCCGGGAAATGCGTTTCGAACGCGGTGTTGACCGCGGCGGTGCAAAGCCGTGTGGGATCGAGTTCGTGCGTTCGCATAATCATGTCGTCAATCACGCGCACTCCCTGCGGCTGATACATCATCGTCCACTCTTCGTTTCCCATGGACCACAAGATAATCGACGGCGAATTGCGATAGCGCTTCACCATCACCTCGAGTTGCGCCATGCCCTCCGGATTTGAACTCATCAACCGCGTTTCGCACATCATCATCATGCCCAGCCGATCGCAGGCCTCCACCCACTCGGGCGTCGGCATATTGTGCGAGGTGCGCACTGCGTTGCCGCCCATATCTTTCAAGACGCCCATCCTGTACCACTGCATCCTGTCGGGAAGCGCTGCACCCACGCCCGCATGATCATGATGGTTGCAGGTGCCCTTCAGCTTCACCGACTTGCCGTTCAGGAAGAATCCCTTGTCAGCGTCCCATGCGATTGTGCGCACGCCAAAGCTGATGCGCTCAGCATCGCGCGCTTTCCCGGCTGCTTCGACCGTCACAATAGCCGAATACAAGTTCGGCGCCTCCGGCGACCACAGCGCTGGATTCACGATCGAAGCGCTGCTCGTGAATGTACCCGACCCATCCGCAGCCACCGATTGCGGCGCCGAATCCGCCGTTGCCACCACTTTGCCCGCCGCATCCAGAATCTGCCAGCGCACCCGGCAACTTTCTGCCTGCTGTCCCTGGTTCTGCACCACGGTCGCCAGGCTCAGCGTCGCCGCATTGCCTTTCACCGAAGTTCGAACCGTGCTATCCCAGCTCCCCAAGTGCAGCGCATCCGTTTTCGTCAGCCAAACATGCCGGTAGATCCCTGCGCCTTCATAGAACCAGCCGTCCCCGAAGCTGGCGTCCATGCGCACGACCAGAAAATTCTTTCCGCCATAATTGAGAAAGTCGCTGAGATCGAATCGGAAAGGCGCGTAGCCATTGTCATTGCGCCCAACGAAGTATCCATTCAGGAACACCAGCGCGCTGCGAAAGGCGCCGTCAAACTCCACCGTGATCCGGCGCCCGCTATCTTCCTTGGGAATGTCGAACGTGCGCCGGTACCAGCCCACGCTCGTCTCCGGATAACGTCGCCCCAGCGGCTTGTAGCCGTGCGATTGCTGCTCTTCATCCCATACAAACGGCAACTCCACCGCCCAGTCGTGCGGCAAATTGAGTGCGCGCCACTTCGAGTCGTCAAATTTCTGTGTGGCAAACCAAAATTCTCCCGACTTGGCGAAATCTCCCTGCCCCATGCCGAATCCCAAATCGCGCAGCGGATCATTTGCATTGCCCTGAAAAAACCTCCAGCCAAAATCGAACAGAAGATGCTCCCGCGGAGCCACCGCGGCCAGCGCCTCTGCCGAGGCTGCTTCCGGATAGCCAGCCAGCAGCGCGTGAGCCCGCCCCACCGATCCGGCCACCAAGGTTGACGCGGAGAGTGCTAGACCGGAACGAAGCAGATCACGACGGGTGAAGGAATGAAGGCGAGAATCCATTCTGTGCCTCTCGAAGAAGATCGAATTGGAAGCCGGTCCCGCAGACCAGTCACGTTCGGGACTGAGCATTATAAAGCCGTGCTCAGCCGAAACAGGAACAGTAATCTGAACTTTTCAATGAAGAGGAAACCTGTGAGGAAACCGGCAAGGACGTACGTACCAGCCTATTTCGGTTCGTGCCCTTCGTCGTGCACCTCGCCCATGCCCACGATCTTCGAGGATGTGCGGAACTTCTTATAGTCGCGATATTCCTGGTCGCCGTCGAGGTTGTAGCCCTTAAACAACGCGATGCGAGCATCAAGTTTGAAAGTCAGGTGCCGAGGCAGCCAGACCTCATCGTTGACCCGCGTCTGTTCCAGCATGACGCGCGTGCCCTTGTGGATCCGCGCCAACACCCATCCGAACGACACCGTGTCGATCGCTTCGACATCCATTTTCGCGAGTTGCAGATCTCCCTTGTCGATCCACACCCGCCCGCGAAACTTGGAGAGAACTTTCGCTTCTTTCATCTGCGGCTCAAAGCCGGGCCGCGGTTCGCCTTCAATCACCCACGCCTCGCGCCCGCCCACCTGTTCTGTGCCGACCAGTTTGAAGTCGTAAGCATCCGCGACTTCGCGCACGAATTTGCGCCCATCCTCGCGTTCTTTGACCGCTTTCTCTTCCCGTTTCTTGCGCTCTTCGTCCGATTCGTTCTTGCGCTTGTCGATGATCTTCTGGATCTTCTCTTCTTCCTTTGCCGCTTCCTTGGCGTCCAGCGGCTTATCGTCTTTTGCGATCAGGCGCTGTACCTGCTCGCCATAGATTTCCAGGACCTCATACGTCTTCACTTCGGTGGACTTGGTCTGTCCCTTGCCGTCCAGCTTGTTCTCGACCTCGCGATCGATATAGGTATAGTCACGCTGCCGCTTGTCGTTTTCGATGTCCTTGTCCGCGACCACGCGCAGTAACTGCCGCATCTGCTCCTGCGAAAGTTTGCCATCAGGGCCGGGCTTGAGATCAGGGATCGTTTCCGACGAGCTGACATCCGGCTGAGACTTTTCCTGCGGCGATGGGGCGGGTGCCGGCTCCTGCTGGCCGAACGCTGCCATACAAAGGAACAACGTTAGGACGAGAGCGAACCCCGGCGACCTCATGACGTTAATCTAACCCATTAGACGCTTCGAAGTTCTGTGGGAAACAATGGGAAAGGTCAGATTCTTTCGCGCGCGAGAACCGGTTGCTCCACCGCCAGTTGGCTGCACGTCCGTCCGATGACGTCGTGCGCAGTTCTTTCTTCCAAGAACTGGAAGCCATATCGGAACGCGCTTCGTTGGCGGACCAGCGCAAGCACCTCGACTTCGCCTAGCGGTAGCGTAAATTCCAGGCGAACCACTTCTCCCACCGGAACCTCCTCACGCAGCATGGCTGAAATTCCCGACTCGCTGATGTCCACCGTGTCGCCACGAACCACAGCAGCACCCCGCGGATAGACACGAATCCCCACTTCCAGCTTGAATCGGGGATGGCGTCGAGCTTCCATCGATTCCAGAGTCTGATCCGCGCTGAATTGACCGCGTGCATCCACGCCAATGCTCTCCCGGACCCAGAGTTTGCGCCGGGCCGCGGGCCACAGACTGGCTCTCCAGATTGCGTCCAAGCCTAGCCCTAAAGCAAGCGCGAAGGTTCCTTCAGCATGAATCGGCAGCGTGCCCCGCCAACTTTAGGTAACGTGCGGAAATTCAGTCCCTGATCTTGTGCGCTTTTCCTAAACACTCCGCCTGGAAGAGCCGCTCGTCCACGCGATGCAGCTTCTTCTCCTGCGCCTTCGTCATGAGTGAGTAGTGCTTGATGTCAAACAGGTGATACACAATGAACCACACCGGCTGCTCGGTGGTCATCCAGTTCTGACGAGTCAAACTGCTTCAAATTGACCGGGCCCGAGTATCGCCGCAGTGTGCGCTCGCGCCGCAGGTTGAAATAGGCGTTGAAGTAGCTCAGCGCCAGTTCGCGCAGGGTGCGATATACCGGTTCGCGCCACCGGCATCCGGTGTAATTCGACTTGGCCACCGCGCCCCAGCAACCGTCTTCGCGGAAAATAGCGATCACGTGGTCGGTGTCGTGCTCGGCCTCGAAATCCAGCAGCAGCGGAGGATATCCATTGGCCCGCAGCGCCGCCGCAGCGAAGATCGCGCCCTCCAGGCAATGCGACGATTCCTCCGCTAGCACCTTCCGCGGCGACCAAGCCGTATCTTCCAGGTGGTACGGCATGTCATCGAGAAACTTCTGAATGCCGTAGGGATTCTTCATGCTGCGCAGCTTGCGCAGTTCTTTTGGAGTAAAGCCAGTTGGCGGGCCAGAGTTGTTAGCGGTCATGGTTGAGCGTTTACTGTTTCCTCAGTGGTTCCCTTGGCAGCATCTCTCCGCGTTCTTAACGGTTCTCTCAGCGCTCTTTGCCGTTCAAGCCTTGGGCGTAAACACCGTGCCCACCTCGTGCGGCTGATCCACCAGCACATCCGGAGGTTCGCCATCGAGGGTGTGAGGGGCGAAGCCATATGACACGCCGACGGTCCACAGTCCCGCGTTGCGCCCGGTCTCGATGTCGACGTGAGAGTCGCCGACAATCGCCGCCTGTTCTGGACGCACTCCGCTTTCCTCCAGCAATTTCTGCGCGCCCTCGGGATCAGGCTTCTTCGTGGCAAAACTGTTGCCGCCGTAAATCTGCGTGAAGAACTGCCCCAGCCCGAGCGCCTCGACAATCGCCCGCGAGGGAATCGACCGGCTTGTTCGTGAGCACGGCCATCTTGCGCGGCGTGCCGTTCCCCGAACTCTGAACGGCCGCCAGCGCCTCGGCGATTCCCGGATACACCGTCGTGTGATCCAGCTTATGCTCCCGGTAATAGGAGAGAAAAAACTCCAGCCCCTTGCGAATCAACGCCTCGTCAACCTTTTCCCCGCCCAGCGCCCGCTGAATCAGGATCGGCGCTCCGTCCCCCACGTAGCTGGCGATGACTTCGTCGGGCAACTCCAGGCCGCCCGATGTGCCGCAGCGCCGCGTTCACCGAATGCACCAGGTCGAGGCGCGAGTCAATCAGCGTGCCATCCAAGTCGAAGATCACCAGTTTGATCGAGTGTGGGTCGAAAGCGCGGAGGGTCCGAATCATCTGCATCCAGAATAAAGCATCGGCACCCAGCCGTCAGCACTCCGCCGCCCGAGGGTCCGACGTGTCCGCGTCTGGCTCATAAACCGCGAAGAGCCCGAAGGATTACGAAGGCCTTTATGCACAAGGTCTTCCTTCGTGCACCTTCGTGTCCTTCGTGGTAAAGCATTCCTCTGGATGCTGCCGTCCATTTGACATTGTCTATATTTCTAGTAATATCGAAATATGCCAGCGACCACTAAGACCCCTTCCTCCAGCAAGGCCAGCGAGCGCGTCGCCAAGTACGCCGACATGTTCTCCGCCATGGGCACCGAGCCCCGCCTGCGCATCATGCAGCTGCTGCTGACCGCGCATCCCGAGGGCCTGGTCGTCAGCGAGATTCAGGACGAGCTGGAAATCCCCAACTCGACCCTCTCGCATCATCTCGACAAGCTGCGGACCGAAGGCCTGGTCGAAGTCCAGCGCGAAGGCACGTTTCTTCGCTACACCGCCAACACCGCCGCGCTGCAGGAATTGCTGCAGATTCCTCTACGCCGAGTGCTGCACCCGCAATCAAGCCCTCAAGCCGCACGACATCATTCAGATCTGTAAATAGGAGTCACATTAATGAGCACCGACCGAAACTCACCGACATCAAAGAAGTCGTCAAACAGAAATACGGCGAAGCCGCCCTGCGCGTGAAGTCCGGAGGCAGTTCCTGCTGCGGCGCGACTGCCAGCACCGGCTGCTGCGATCCCATCACCACGAATCTCTACGACGCAGCGCAAGCCGGACAGATCCCCGAAGAAGCGCTGCTGGCCTCGCTCGGCTGCGGCAATCCCACTGCTCTCGCCCAGTTGAATCCCGGTGAAACCGTCCTCGACCTCGGTTCCGGCGGAGGCATCGACGTGCTGCTTTCCGCCCGCCGCGTCGGCCCCACCGGCAAAGCCTACGGCCTCGACATGACCGACGAAATGCTCGCCCTCGCCAACGAAAACAAGCGCAAGGCGGGCGTCGAGAACGTCGAATTCCTGAAGGGCGAAATCGAGAGCATCCCGCTGCCCGACAATTCAGTCGACGTCATCATCTCCAACTGCGTCATCAATCTCTCCGCCGACAAAGATAAAGTCTCTGCGCGAAGCCTTCCGCGTGCTGAAGCCCGGCGGACGCTTCGCCGTCTCCGACGTCGTCACCCGCGGCGAGATCCTGCCCGAGATTCGCCAGAGCGTTCTCGCTTGGGTCGGCTGCATCGCCGGAGCTCTCGAAGAAAACGACTACCGCAGCAAGCTGGCCGCTGCCGGCTTCGAGCAGATTGCAGTCGAGCCCACCCGCATCTATCGCGCCGAAGACGCCCGCGAATTTCTCTCCGGGCAGGGAATCGACGTCGACGCCCTCGCTCCACAAGTCGACGGCAAATTTCTCAGCGCCTTCATCCGCGCCGTGAAGCCGAGCCCAGCCCATGCAAGCGCACCGGAGGCCTGTTGCGGTCCGACGTGCTGCAACTGAGGTCGGAGAGGACAGAATGCCGGGACACTACAATGTTCTGTTTCTGTGCACCGGGAACTCGGCGCGTTCAATCATGGCCGAGGCCATCATGAATCAAAAAGGTCGCCCGAATTTCACCGCCTACAGCGCGGGTAGCCATCCCATCGGGCACCGTCCGTCCCGAGGCGCTGCGCCACTGGAGACGGCCCACCTTCCGACACTGGGCTGCGCAGCAAGAGTTGGGACGAGTTTGCGAAACCAGACGCTCCGGAACTCGATTTTGTTTTTACGGTCTGTGACAATGCGGCGAACGAAGTCTGCCCTGTCTGGCCGGGCCAACCGATGACCGCCCATTGGGGCATTCCCGATCCCGCCGCCGTGCAGGGAAGCCAGCGATCAAGTAGAGAAAGGCTTCCGCGACGCGTTTTTTCTACTGGATCGACGAATCGGCCTCTTCCTGAGCCTCCCGCTCTCCACCCTCGACCAGTTCTCGCTCTAAGAAAGAAATCGACAACATCGGCCGCCAATGAACTTTAATCTACGCTCCCGTGCGGCGGCCGAATTCCTGGGTACGGCCTTTCTGCTGATGGCAATCGTGGGCTCGGGCATTATGGCCGACCGTCTGGCCGGCGGCAATGTAGCTCTGGCGCTGCTCGCCAACTCCCTCGCGACCGGAGCGGCGTTGGTGTCGCTAATCTTGGCGCTGGGACCGATCTGTGGCGCGCACTTCAATCCGGCGGTCACCCTCGCCGACGCCGTGCAAGGCGGAATCGGCTGGCGCGAAGTGCCTGCCTACGTAACGGTTCAAATCATCGGGGCTTCGTCGGCGTGGCTGCGGCTCACGGGATGTTCGGCCTGCCACTATTTTTCGCCTCTCATCATGCGCGACAGTGGCCGCCCCTG
This sequence comes from uncultured Acidobacteriaceae bacterium, assembly GCA_963795875.1. Classification (GTDB taxonomy): domain Bacteria; phylum Acidobacteriota; class Terriglobia; order Terriglobales; family Acidobacteriaceae; genus Sulfotelmatobacter. The sequence goes on along the minus strand of CAWCJM010000008.1, from coordinate 75,983 downwards.
CTCTGGAGCGAGTTCGTGGCCACTTTCGGTCTGCTTGCCGTGATCTGGGGATGTGAGCGGGTGCGCTCGTCCGCAGTCTCATTTGCGGTGGGGGCTTATATCACTGCTGCGTACTGGTTCACTGCGTCTACGTCGTTCGCCAATCCGGCCGTGACCCTGGCGCGCGCAGCCAGTGACACGTTCGCTGGCATTCGTCCTGTCGATGCTCCCGCGTTCATCGTGGCGCAGTTCGCGGGTGCCGGGGCCGCTGCAATGTGTTTTCGATGGCTGGCCCGCGGCCAAATCCGTCCAGCGAAGAATATGAATCCCAGCCAAGCCTAATGTTGGTCACGTGGTCCGACCGCCCGACCTCCGCAATCGAAAATTTCCGTACTTTTCCAACCCCTCATTTCCATTTACAATCCAACATGCTCCGGGCAGCTTCGTGGAATCGCAGGACGGCTGCCAGGAATCTAACTGAGCTAGGACCCAAGAACCGGATGGCCACGACAAAGACCGACCCCAAGCTGGCCCTTACGGCCAATGGCGCGAAGAAAAGCCAAGCTTTATGAAGGACTTACGCGCGAGCAGCTCATCCAGGCCTACCGCATTATTTACACCTCCCGGCGCATCGACGACCGGGAAATCCTGCTCAAACGCCAGCAGAAAATCTATTTCCAGATGTCCGGTGCCGGGCACGAGGGCATCGGCGTCGCCGCCGGCCTCGCGCTGAAATCGGGATACGACTGGTTCTATCCTTATTACCGCGATCGCGCGCTGTGCCTCGCGCTCGGCGTCAAGCCTTACGAGATGTTTCTGCAGGGCGTGGGCGCCGCCGACGATCCCAGTTCCGGCGGACGCCAGATGCCTTCGCACTGGAGCTATCCCAAGCTGCACATCGTCACGCAGTCTTCGCCCACGGGCTCGCAGATTCTGCAGGCTGTCGGCTGCGCCGAGGGTGGACGCTATTTCGCGCGCCATCCAAAGTCCGCGGCAGTTCCCACCTCAGGTTCCGCGGACTACCGCCAGTTCAAGAACGTCAGCTTCCAGGGCGATGAAGTCACTTACGTTTCTCTCGGCGATGGCACCTCCAGCGAAGGCGAATTCTGGGAGGCGATGAACGCCGCCGCGCTCGAAAAGCTGCCGGTCATCTTCTGCGTGGAAGATAACGGCTACGCGATCTCGGTGCCCGTCGAAGTGCAGACCGCAGGTGGAAACATTTCGCGCCTGGTCTCCGGATTCCCCAATTTCCATTTCGAAGAAGTCGACGGCACCGATCCCGTAGCCAGCTACGCCGCCTTCGCGCGGGCGGCTGCGCTACTGCCGCGAAGGGCACGGCCCGGCGTTCGTGCACGCGCATGTGATCCGTCCGTACTCGCACTCCTTGTCGGATGATGAACGCCTCTACCGTCCCGACGCCGAGCGCGAACGCGACGCGCAGCGCGATCCCGTCACGCGCACGCAGATGTTCCTGCTGCGCGAAGGCATTCTCGACGAAAAGGGCATCAACCAGCTCGAGAAGGAAGTCGAAGCCGAGTTGCAGATCGCAGTCGACCAGGCGCTCGAAGCCCTTCCGCCGGTGCCCGAGAGCATCACGAAATTTGTGTATTCGCCCGATATCGATCCCGCATCCTCCGCATTCGACACGCAGCCTGTGGTTCCGGAAGCCCCAGCCGACGGCAAGAAGCCCGCCGGCAAGACCATGGCCGACCTGATCACGACAACCCTGCGCGACGAAATGAAGCGCGACGAGCGCATCGTGATCTTCGGCGAAGACGTCGCCGATTGCAGCCGCGAAGAATACCTCAAGCGCAAACTGGTCAAAGGCAAGGGCGGAGTCTTCAAGCTCACCTTCGGCCTGCAATGCGAATTCGGCAATGACCGCGTCTTCAACGCGCCGCTCGCCGAAGCTGCCATCGTGGGACGCGCCACCGGCATGGCCACGCGCGGCCTGAAGCCGGTCGTCGAAATTCAGTTCTTCGACTACATCTGGCCCGCGATGATGCAGATTCGCGACGAGCTCAGCGTCATCCGCTGGCGCTCGAACAACGGATTCTCCTGCCCGGTCGTGATTCGCGTCGCCATCGGCGGATACCTTACCGGCGGCGCCATCTACCACTCGCAATGTGGCGAGAGCGTCTTCACGCACATCCCGGGCCTGCGCGTTGTCTTCCCGTCGAACTCGCAGGATGCTGCCGGACTATTGCGCACCGCCATCCGCTGCGACGACCCGGTGCTGTTCCTCGAGCACAAACGCCTCTATCGCGAATCCTTCGGCCGCGCCGCCTATCCCGGCCCGGACTACATGATCCCGTTCGGCAAGGCGAAGATCGTGCATCCCGGCACCGACCTTACCGTCATCACCTACGGCGCAGTCGTTCCGCGCGCCCTGCAAGCCGCGCAGAAACTCGAGCGCGAGCAAGGCGTGAAAGTCGAACTGATCGACTTGCGCTGCCTGAATCCGTTCGACTGGGACACCATCGCCGCGTCGGTCTCCAAGACAAATCGCGCGCTGGTCGCGTACGAAGACACGTTAAGCTGGGGCTACGGTGCAGAAATCGCAGCCCGCATCGCTGACCAGCTCTTCGACAAACTCGATGCCCCAGTCCGCCGCGTGGCCGCGAAAGACGTGTTCGTCGCCTACCAGCCTATCCTCGAAGACGCGATCCTTCCCCAGCCCAATGACCTATTCCTGGCGATGAAGGAACTCTCGGAGTACTAACGTCAGTAATATCTAAGACGGGCGCCCGTGTCACGCGTTTTCTTCGAGGGCTTCATTGCATCGAAAAACTGCCTTCCATGGAGCGGCAAATCGCCCTGGGCTACGCATAGACAAACGGCCGCTGTTCGTGGCTACTCCAGAAATAGGCGAGAATGATCACACTAACGACCGCTGCGTATGCACACCAAAGAGAGGTGAATGCGTATCGCTTGAACTCCATCACAGCCAGCAGTATGACCAGATTTGCGGCCCCGAAGATAACCATCATCTTGATCTTCGAAAAAAACAGGGAACCGCAAGTTGCAATCACATAGAGCAACGCAACGGCCATATTATTTGTCGCTTGATTGATGTATACGATACTGTTCCCCTTAACGTACAGCTCCAATGGGAACGCCGTCAGTGCCCACAAGATATAGAGCGTAGTTCCTCCGCCAAGGACGAGAAACGGCATCATCCTCCTGCGGCTCGTCGCGTTCGGCTCGAATAGCAGCACGCTGAGCGGTAGTAAGAAAGGCAAAAGCCCCTGCGCATAAAGCATAAACGCCGCGCCCATGTCGTGCGCCACCGCCGGGGAAAGAATCCCATCCAATCCCAGCCAGACGAATCCCTCAATAAACTGATGAATAGCGAATAGCACGGGCAGGGATGCGAAAAGCAGTTCGCGCCTATGCTTTACCCTCGTTAAAGTGACGACGCCGACAGCGCCCAGAACTCCGCTGCCCACAAAGTTCGCGGTGGCTGAAAAACACACAGCTCGTGATCTCCTCTGCGAGGACTACACCCACGCAAAATATTGTTGGTAACGCTTCGATTCGGATTGAGAAAATTTACTCCCCGAACACCATGCTGTAGATCGCCCCGCCGATCGCGCCGCCAATCAGCGGCGCCACCCAGAACATCCACAGCTCCTGCAGTGCCCAGCCACCAGCGTAAATCGCAGGCCCCGTACTGCGCGCAGGGTTGACCGACAAGTTCGGTGACTGGGATTCCCACCAGATGGATCAGCGTCAGGCAAAGTCCAATCGCGATCGGCGCGAATCCCTTGGGCGCGCGGTTGTCGGTCGCGCCCATGATCACGATCAAGAAGAACGCCGTCAGCACGACTTCGGCGACGAAACCCGCCAGCAGGGAATAGCCCCCCGGAGAATTCGCTCCGTAGCCGTTCGACGCGAAGCCAGCTCGCACATCGAAGCTGGCGGATCCGCTCGCGATGATATAAAGCACGCCCGCCGCCGCCATCGCGCCCACCACCTGCGCGATCACGTACGGCAACAAATCCGAAGCCGGGAAGCGCTTGCCCACCACCAGTCCCACAGCTCACCGCCGGATTCAAATGGCAACCGGAGATGTGACCGATCGCAAAAGCCATCGTCAGAACAGTGAGCCCGAAAGCCAGAGCGACGCCGGCGAAGCCGATGCCGACCGAGGGAAAGCCGGCGGCCAGCACGGCAGCGCCGCATCCGCCAAACACCAGCCAGAAAGTTCCAATAAATTCCGCTGCTGCACGTTTACCGATGGGCATAGGATCTCCTTGAGCTTGTTATGGGATTTTAGCTGCAAGTTGCGGGGCCGAGTTCCTGCGAGTCCAGAAGGGTAGCACAAGAAAATCAGAATCAGAAGACGTTGCGCCTTCAGTGTTCCCGCTGTGCCGTCTAGCCCGCGAATGCCAGATCGAACCCTGCTCCCTCAAGTTACGAACGCTTTCCCCGCAACCCGATCTTGATTGTCCGTTCCTCGCAGACAATGCTAGGCTCCGAAGAAGTGGGTTCTGCGTACGCCAATCCGTTGAAATCAAGCCCGTCCGTGCCCAGTCGGCTGGCGCAATGGCTGCAGTCCGCCTCCGCAGAAGTCTGGGTCAAGTTCCTGCTCGCGCTCGTGGGACTCGGACTCGCCTTCGCTACGGCTTTGTTCTCCACCGTCTCGCGCGATGCCGGCAACCTCTGGGCCACGGTCATTCTGGCCTCGACCTCACTGCTGCTCGCCACTCTGGTCGGACTGGTCACCGTTCCGTATCTGGCGCGGCGCGTGGCCGTCGAGCGGCTGCGCGAGTCTTTCGATTACGACGTCACCCGCGCCGGCATCATCTATGTGATCGTCACGCATCGTCATCGGCATTGCCGCCCTTAACACCGGCAACAATCTTCTCTACATTGTGGTCGCGGCCATGCTGGCGGCGATCCTGGTTTCCGGAATCGTCTCTGCCTGGGTGCTGCGCTGGCTTGAACTCGATGTCCGCCTGCCCGAGCACGTTTTCGCCGGACGCCCCGTCGCTGGTCGCATCGTTCTGCACAATCCGCGGCGCTACTTGCCCTCGTTTTCCATTCGCGTGATTTCCACGCGCAAGAAACGAAAGAAGCCATCCAAGCAGTGGCAGTGGGAAGCAACCACGTTTGCCTTCCCCTTTAACCGTCCCGAAGAGCAGCAGTGGCTGCGCCTGCCCGACCGCCGCTTGCGCCGAGTTACTCGTGGTCCCGCCGCCTCCCGGAATCTTTCAGGGGATGGCCTACTTCCCGTTTCTTCCTCCGCAGGCGGACGTGTCTGCCGACCTGGAATTGCGATTCGATCAGCGCGGCCGCTATCGCGAAGACAGTTTTGGACTGGCCACGCGTTTTCCCTTCGCATTTCTCACCAAAACGCGCCATGTATCGCTGCCCCGCGAAGTGCTGGTCTATCCGCGTATCGAGCCGACCGACGAAGTCTTCGAGGTTCTGCCGCTGGTGCGCGGCGAGTGGGAAAGTTTTGTCCGCGGCCGTGGCTCCGATCTGTACATGATTCGCGAATATCTGCCCGAGGATTCGGCTCGTCACGTCGACTGGAAAGCGACCGCCAAGTCAGGCTCGCTGAAGGTCCGCGAGTTTGCCCGCGAAGACGAGCGCAAACTGTGCATCGCCTTCGATAATCCCGAGCCTGGACTGATTTCAGAACGCGCTTACGAAAAGGCCGTCGATCTCACGGCTTCGCTGGCCTGGCACTTCTCCACGCAGGAGGCCCAGGTTTCGTTTGTCGTGCCCGGACGTCCCCGCACCCGCGACCTTCACGAATTTCTGGCCTGGCTGGCCGTGATCGAACCAGTCACGACCGGGGCGGAGATCGGAGAAAGAGTGCGACCCCGGACGATGGCTCTGCACGAAATGAATCTGGGCAGCTCCGACGACTACAACATCGTGATCACCGCCCGCCCCCGCGGCAGCCTGCCCACCGCTCTGTGGAACTCTTCGTATTTCGTGTTCGCCGCCGACGCCTCGCGAAGAGCGTCGCGCAGTTCGCGGCGTGTTTAAGGGAATGCCTGAGCCCACTGAGTACTTTTTTCGGCACACAATTCGCGTTTTCTGCCCAATTCGGGCAATTTTCTTTTCCGCCCAACCTTTTTCCCTTTCTTTCCATCTCCTTTTCGGCATATACTCGCGCCCCGGTAGATGCTTTTGGACTGCTCGGAATTCTGTATACCGGGAGGTGTCAAATGCGTATCTGCGACCTGATCAAGAGCTCAGGACACATATCAGGCGGAACTCGGCCACACCGTGCTCGAGACTGTGCGTGTCATGGTCGACCGCAACATTGGCGCCGTGCCGGTCCTGCATAACGGCAAACTGGTCGGGATTTTTTCCGAGCGCGACCTCATGCGGCGCGTCGTCGCCGAAGGCCGCGACCCCCGCAGCACCTGCATGGCTGAGGTCATGACCGACGATCCTCTCACCATCAACATGAACGAAGACCTGGAGAGCTGCATGGCCCTGATGCGGCGCCACGGTTTTCGCCACCTGCCCGTCTGCCACGAGGGACAGCTGGTCGGCATGGTCTCGCTGCGCGACATCCTGCTGCACGATTTGGATGAGAAGGATGACGAGGTGCGCATGATGCGCGCCTACATCCACTCCATGCCCGACGCGTAACCCCTCTGCCCAACGATCGATCCCTGATACCACCCCGGGTTTCCGTGCGCTGTTCTGGGTCGCTTGGCGCCGGCACTATCTCGCGTAAGGATAGGCCCCGGTCCGTGTTTTGGGCTCTCGGAGCCCTGTAGCACGAAGGTAACCTTGCGCCGGGTTACCTACAAAGGTAACGTTACTGCGGATTACTTCAGTCCATTGAACATCGGGTTGGGAACCGTTAACGTTGCTCTTACCAACCCGTGTAGGCTTCACCTTGCCGGCGAAGCGCAAAGAAGCGGAAAATGAGCGACAAAATCAAAGTTCTCTATTACGCGCTCTGGATCGCTCATCCCGTTCTTGAGTTGGGGATCGCTGCCCTCATGTTCCGGCGCGGGCTGCACCGCAAGTTCAAGTTCTTCTTCGGCATACATCCTCACTCAGCTCATGACCTTCGCCGTTGTTTTTGCCGCGTACTAGCACAGTTATTCCGCTCTTGTTCTACCTCTACTGGATCTGCGACGCTCTCAGCGTGGCCTTTGGCTTTGCCGTGATCCACGAAGTGTTCGTCGACGTTTTTCGCGCCTTCCATACCCTGCGCGATCTGGGCACGGTTCTCTTCAAGTGGGCGGGCCTGGTGATGCTGCTGGTCGCCGGAGTGGTTTCGGTTTCAACCAATTCGTCGGACATGTCGCCCTGATTCAGGCCATCATCACCTCGCCAACGATGCGTGCGCATGATCCAGGTGGGAATGGTTCTCTTCCTGCTTTTCTTTGCGCACTATGTCGGCATCAGCCGCCGCCAGCACAGCTTCGGCATCGCCTTGGGCTTTGGTTCCTTTGCCGTGATCGAACTCGTCCTGATCTGCTCCTTTGTGGGAAATCATCTGGGCGGCCCTTGGATGAGCATCCTCAACATGGCCGCCTATAACAGCACAGCTTCTGGTTTGGTTCGGCTATGTTGCCCTCAGGAGTCCGGCTCGCGATGCCTCCATGTCGCTGCTGCAACCGCAGCGCTGGGAGCAGAGTCTTTCCGACATTCACCATCCGCTTCCCGCCGACTCGCTCATCCCGATGTTCGAAGGCATGGTGGACCGCGCTCTCTCCCGCACCCAACCGGAAGCGCCCCTCCCTCAAGAGCTCGACGCCGCCGGTACCGCGTCCGGGGAGCGCAGCCAGCCGGAACCGGCAGCTTCAGCATTCCGGTCGACCCATCAACTCCAAGTCGTAGCCATAGAGCTGCCCCGTCCCGTTACGATTCCCTAGCTCCAGATCTCCCGCCTGTTCCGGTCCTAATGTTCCGAAATTGTAAAACCTGCGCACCAGAATGTACCACTGTGCTCCCTCTGGGCAGAGCGCAACTAATACTTGATTGGATGATCCTAAGCAACTGATATTTAAGTGTAGATACAGAATTCGATCAGTCAGCCTGAGGAGTGTTTTCGGGAGAGCGGATTCTAGGTGGGATGAAAATTGTTGCATACGAGACTTGACACGTGTCCTATAATGCGGCTCCGCGAAAAAGTTCCCGTAAGGGAAAACCCTAAGCGGTATAGGAGACGAACCCATGAAACGCGACATTCAGGATTTCGATCCTGATGGTAGGACTAGTGGGCACATTCATTGCAGCTGCCGTCCAACAGGTTCCCGCCGCGGACGGTGGCCCACTGATTCTGTGCCCACCCAGAAACCAAATTGCTCAACAACCCTGCCACCGCAGTAGAACCGGGACCAGGTTATGACCGCAAGGTCACTAAAGTAACCTGCCGTAACTGAAATCTTGGGCCAAACCAGGGCTCGCAATTTTTGGGCTGCCGGGACTCATATTGACCCGGCAGCCCCTCTTTTTTGGCTGAAGAATTGCTCGACTGTTGAAGGGCGGCCTGCAGCCGCGAAGGCCCACAATGCTTCCGCCTTCACGGATTAGCCCAGCACTCTCCGCAACTCCGACGCATCGAAGACAGGCGGTTGGCACGACGACCCCGAGCACAGCACCGCAAACGACTTTCCCGAGCCCAAAGAAGGGAGGTTGGGGATGGTCTCCGCTAAAGCCGGCGGAAGATTCTCGCGAACCGCCTGATGGCCCCCAACCTTCAACGTGGATTTATTGAACGCGAACGGCGCTACCGCCGCCGCTTGCAGCTTCGCCGCCGCGTCCATCATCCCCTTCTCCGGCAATCACGACCACCTGCAGCGGGCTCTCCAGCAGATGCACTACCGCTATCCCGTAGGTCGCGGCGAAAATTCCAAACTGCTCTGCCACGCCCGCAAATGTTTCCAGCGTCTGCTCGGCTTTGTCGCGATAGCCCGCGTCCCCCGTGTAGTGATGCATGCGCACCAGCGCAATCGCCGCCATCGGATTTCCCGCCGGCGTCGGCGAATCCTGCAACGGCTTGCGTCGCGTCGCCAGCACGCCCAGACTCTCGCCGTCGGCCGCAGGTTCGCTGTCAAAGAATCCCCCGGAAGTCGCATCGTAGAAGCGCGCAATCATCGCGTCGGTAATCGCGTGCGCAAACTTGAAGTAGCTGAGATCTGCAGTCGCTTCGTAAGCATCGAGGCACGCCAGCGCGGTGAACGCATAGTCCTCCAGCAGTCCCGCCACCTCGCGGTGCGAAGCCGCCGGATCCGAATACGAAACCACGTGCAGCAGCAGCGAAGATTGTGTGGCGCGGACCTGCCCTGACCGCGAGTCGAAGCGCCCCCCTCCCGCGGCTGCTCGCTCACCCTTCCACGCCTCCGCCAGTACCCGATCCAGCGATCGCAATGCAAACCGCCGCGCCTCCGCCAGGCCCAGCACCTTCGCCGCCTCCAGATATGCCGAAACGCACAAGCTGTTCCACCCCACGTACACCGTCTTGTCAATGTACGGAGTCGGACGCTGCAACCGTGCCGCATACATCTTCTTCTTCGCGGACGCCAGCAGTTCCTTCACCCGCTCCTCGGTCAGCTTCGTCCGGCGCACAATCTCCTCGACCGAAGCTCGCACATACAGCACATTCTTAGCCGGATTGTGATGCATCTCCCCGACTTCGTTGATGTCATAATGCAGCGCCGCCACCTGTACTTCTTCCTCGGTCAACACTCGCGCGCGCCTCGTCAAGCGTCCACGTGAAGTAGTCGCCGTCGTCGTCCATGTTGATGTCCGCATCCTGCGACGCATAAAACCCGCCCCGCTCTCGGTCGCTCAACCACTCATCCATCCACCGAATAATGTCGCGAGCCACGTCCGCAAAAAACTTCTCGCCCGTAGCCTGATACCCATGCACATAATTCTTCAGCAATTCAGAGTTGTCGTAGCACATCTTCTCGAAGTGCGGCACCACCCACCGCTCATCCACCGAATACCGGTGAAACCCTCCCGCTAGTTGGTCATACACGCCCCCATGAGCCATGTGCTCCAGAGTCGTCATGATCAGGTTGCGCAAATCGTCGTCACCAGTGCGCGGAGGGTGCCCCATCCTATCGCGCTCTTTGCGATAGGGTGGGAGTTCGGTGCCTCCAGCAACCCCCGTTCCGCGTGCATACCTCTCAATCAACAAATCCAGCGCCGACGGATGCGGAAACTTCGGTGCCTGCCCAAACCCCCCATGCTGCGGATCAAACATCCGAAACGCCGAAGTCCGAATTGCCGTAATCACCGCCGCCGACACCCGTCCGTCTTTTCCCGCAAACGACTCCGACTGCGCGATCGTGCTTTCCAGCATCTTGGCCTGCTCGACCACATCGCCATTCTTTTCCTTGTACGCGTTGGCAATGCTCAACAGCACGCGCCGAAAGCTCGGACGCCCATACCCATCGCTTGGCGGAAAATAGGTCCCTCCATAAAATGGCTTCCCATCCGGCGTAAGAAACGCCGTCAGCGGCCATCCACCCTGCCCGCTCACCGCCTGCACCGCTGCCTGATACCGGCTGTCAATATCCGGACGCTCGTCCCGATCCACCTTCACCGCAATGAAATGCTCATTCACGATCGCCGCAACCTCCGGATCGTCATACGACTCCCGGTCCATCACATGGCACCAGTGGCACCACACCGCCCCAATGTCGAGCAGCATCGGCTTGTTCGCGCGCTGCGCCGCCGCAAACGCCTCCGCCCCCCACTCATGCCACTGAATCGGCTGATGCATGGCAGACCGCAGATAGGCGGACGAAGCGCGCGAAAGCGAGTTGAGGGAAGCGGTGGTCATGAACTCTAAGTCTAGCCGATTTTGCGGTAGTCGCCAGGAGGTCAGAAGGAGGGAACGCAAAATTCCAAGACATCCTCCGCGACTCTTGCAGCATCTTGTTACCGTAAAGTACTCTGTGCCTTCGACCCGAAACGAGCTGAAGCAGGAGGAAGACTCGCAATGAATCCGAAAAGGGCTGATCTGTTCTTTGGAGTCGTACTTCTTTTTGTACTCACTGCGAATCCGATCCGCGCGCAGGATTCGCAAGCCACGCTCTCTGGCACGGTCACTGACTCTTCGGGGAAAGCTCTCTCCAACGCAAAAGTGACCGTGAAGAATTCGTCAACCGGCCAGGCGACTGAAACGCAGACCGACGCGGCGGGTCAATACTCGGTTCCCAACCTCCCCTCGGGCGCTTACGAAGTTTCCGCCTCGGCCGATGGAGTCGGCGTGGGTATTGCCAAAGTCGCCCTGGCCCCTGGCGGTCAAACTCTCAATCTGACGGTCAGGTCTGTGTCGGCGGCGCCTGCCGAAGCTCTCCCAAATGCCCCATCCCCGAGCCAGACCGAGCCCTCGCTCGAAGATCTGGGTTTCTCCAAAACCGAGACACAGAGCAATGCTGCCCAGCAGGCCCGGCTCGATAGGCGCACCCACATGCTGAAAATGCACCAGCGCTTTGGATTGATCACCACCGTCCCGCTCCTGGCCACCCTGATCACCTCGGTCAACGCCGGCGGCAAGAGTTCCAGCAACACCGACCGTAATGTGCATCTCGTACTGGGCGCGGTTACAGGCGACTTGTACGGCATCACCGCGTATTACGCCATCCGAGCCCCAAGAATCGCGGGTACCGAAACCAAGGGCCCTATCAAGCTGCATAAAGCCCTGGCTTGGGTCCACGGCCCAGGCATGATCCTGACCCCGATTCTGGGCGCAATGGCGTATAGCCAGAAAAGCAACGGAGAAAAAGTCCATGGCATTGCCTCCGCCCACGGCCCGGTCGCCATCGTCACCGCCGGAGCCTTCGGAGCCGCCCTGCTATCCGTGTCACTCAAGTTCTAGAACGCGAGCCCCGAAAGTCGCGCAAAGAATGCAGACCACGGCGAAACCCGTGGTGGTCAGAGTCGAGGTATCACGAAGCCCTGAAAGGGCGAAAGAAAAGGCTCAAGCCCAAGAGGATCCGCGAGAGCCGTGCTACTCGGGATCAAGATTCTATGAACAAAAAACTCCTCCCGCTTTTTCTCCTGCTCCCACTGACCACCTTGTTTGCCGCTGACCACCCATGGGTCCTCAAGGAAAGCACCTTGACCTACCACGTCTCTCATCCCCTGCATCAGAGCGAAGGCGTGAGCCACGCCGCCCGCGGCAAGGGCATCTGCCACGAAGGACAGTGCGACTTCCTCATCGCCGTTCCCGTTAAGACATTCGATTCCGGCGACAGCAACCGCGACCTGCACATGCTCCAGGTCACGCGTGGTGCTGAATTCCCCATGGTCACAGTGCGCACGCGTCTGCCGGAGACGGCCGCGACGTCGGCTACGGTCAAAGCCGATCTGGAAGTCCAGTTCGCTGGACAGACCGCCCACTACAGCCAAGTCCCATTCGAACTGGTCAAGCAAGGCAATGAAACGCACCTCACTGGAACCATTCCAGCCACGCTCGCCGACTTCAAGATCGACCCGCCGTCGCTCCTCACCCTCCCCGTCAAGAACGAAATTCCCGTTCGCGTGGAGATGACCTGGACTCAGCAGTGATGGACTAGATATCCCGGTCGGGTGCCCCATCCTATCGCGCTCTTTGCGATAGGGTGGGGATTTCTGCTAGACCGGAAAAGTCTTGCGCTCAGTTGTTACGCAGCGCCACCATCGGATCGATGCGTGACGCTTTTCGAGCCGGAAGATAGCCGGCAAACAGCGCCACCAGCGCGAGCACCAGAATGACCGCGGCAAAGGTAACCGGGTCCGTAGGAGTTGTACCGAAAAGCAGAGCGCTGATGGCCCTCGCGACCACAACCGACATCAGCATTCCCGTGGCAATCCCAATCAACGTCAGGCGAAGCGTCGTTGCGATCACGCCCCACTGCACCTTCCCCGTAGTTGCGCCCAGCGCCATGCGGATCCCGATTTCCTGTGTCCGCTGCGTCACTGAATACGAAATGACGCCGTAGATCCCGAGCGCAGCCAGCAACAGCCCAAGACCGGCAAACGCTGCTACCAACAGGATGAAAAAGCGGCGCGGAGACACAGCCCGGTCGACCACGGCCTGAATAGGCCGGAATTCTGCCGCCGGTTGTTTCGGGTTCAGCTCGCGCAGTGCACGCAGAACGCTACCCGCCAGCGCCGCCGGTGGCAAACTCGTACGCACGACCAACTGCGCTCCTGAAGGCCCTTGCTGCATCGCCGGATAGTAAATTTGCGAGCCCGTCCCGCCCTCCACGGTTTCTTCGTGGACGTCGTCGACGACCCCGACGACGTGATCCTCCTCTTTATCGCGCATCAGGATCTTGCCCACCGCGTCTTCCCCTGGCCAGTAAACGCGCGCCGCGGATGCATTGATCAGCACGACTCTCTCGCTATGCGGCCCATCCGCCCACGTGAAGTCTCGCCCGTGCAACCCGATCCCCATGGCGCGAATGAACCCCGGAGTGATCACATACACCAGCGGATCTGGCAATTGACCGGGCGCAAAAATCTTTCCTTGCGGTACCGGAGTATCCCATTCGCGATTCGGTCCCAGCGGAAGGTAATCGGACATCCCTGCGGCCTCGACCCCGGGCAACGCACTCACACGAGCGATGACCTGCTGGAATATCTCGCCTCGTTTCGCCTGCCTCGCTTCCTCGGTCTTAGCGCTATCGTCGTAGTCCACTTTGATGGACGCAGCGCGGTCCGGCTGGAACCCGAGATCGACATCAAGCACTTTCAGAAAGCTGCGCAGCAGCAGCCCGGCACTTACCAGCAGCACGCAGGCCAGCGCAATCTCAGAGACCACCAGTGCCGCGCGCACGCGCTCATGCTTGCGCCCCAGCCCAGCGCCGGCCCCGGAGTCCTTCAGCACCTCCTGCAGATTGCCGCTCGCAATCCTGAGCCCCGGAAGCAACCCGAAGATCGTCGCGGTCAGTACGGCGATGACCACGGTCCAGCCCAGCGCCATTCCATCGATGCGTAACGTGCTCAGCAGCGGGAGAGCCAGCGATCCCTGGTGTCTCAGCCATGCGATCAAGATCAATGCCAGTCCGAGCCCGAAGGCCGCACCCACGCCCGAGAGCATCAGGCTTTCCATGAGCAATTGCCGCACGATGTGGCCGCGGCTTGCCCCCAGTGCGCCCCGGACGGCAAACTCCTTGGCGCGCGCCGCCGCCCGAGCCAGCAGCAGGTTCGAAAGGTTGACGCAAGCGATCAGCAGAATCGCACCCACGGCGCACCACAACGCAATCAGTGAGCGCCGCAGCTTGCCCGTCACGTAATCCTTCAGCACCACCGGAATCAAATTACCCTTGTAGCGTCCCAGCGTCTGAGGATATTTCACGTTGAAATAGATATTGGGCGCGACTCGGTTGGCATCGTCGAGAGCCTGGGCCACCGTCGCGCCCGGCTTGAGGCGCCCGATGAGAGTGACGATGTTGCCCCAATCACGCTCCATATTCAAATCCAGAGGCGTGAACAGATCGACTTTCGCCCCTGGAGAAAACACCGCGCCAAAGTCGAAGCTGTCGGGTAAAACGCCCACAATGGTGATCGGCGTCCCGTCCAGCTCGATAGCCTTTCCAACGATCTTTGGATCGGAGGCGAACTGCCGCCGCCAGTACGCGTTGGCCAACAGCGCGATTGGATGCGATCCTCCCCGAGACTCCTCCGGCGTAAACAGCCGTCCCATGGCGGGCTGTACGCCGAGCACCTGGAAGAAGTTTCCAATGACCTCCACGCCCGTGGCCGGCTCCGGCTCGCCGCGGCCCGTAAGCCGCAAATTGTCCGGAGTGCTGAACGCCATGTATCCGGTCACGCCCTGATACACGCGGCTTTGGTCGCGGAATTCTTCGTAGGCATCGGCGGAGTAGGTGGCGCATGACAGCCCGCATCCCGTCGGCGCCGGGGCAATCCACACCAGTTGATGCGACTCGGGAAATGGCAAGCGGCCGCAGCAGCAGCGTGTTCACCACGCTAAACACGCCAATGTTGGCTCCGATCCCAAGAGCCAGAATAAGAACGGCAACCAACGTGAAGCCGCGGCCGCGGCTCAGCGTCCGGACCGTGTACTTCAGATCCTGTAAGAAAATATCCAGTTTCATGCCGGCCCCGCCGAACAATTCGGAATCTTGTCTGACGCGGATCTCTCCCTCGCGTCGACGACAACTGGTTAGACGCACTGCTCCAGGAAGTGTAAGCTCGCCGTCCGGTCGCGGCCGAATGAGGCGTCAGAGGTCGTCCAGCGGCTCGAAGTGCGAAGATTTAACACCCAGCGTCCTTAACGCCTCGTCGATTGTGCGTACCACTTGGAGGAGAGGCCGTTTGTGCTCACCGGCCATCTGGAACATCCGGGATAAGCCAAATAGATGTGTGTCCGGGGCGATGATAAAGCACGGGCAATTCACCGGCATGGCTGGTTCCTGTTTCGCTACTCGCCGTATGGTTTCGGATGCTACGTTCTCTCTGGCCGACGAGAAATCCCAGATTCCCGCCCTGGCATCGGTCGCGCTTCCATACTTCCGAATCGCGTCGTAATAAGCTGCGGCGGATTCCTCGGTAAGCAGGCCTTCGAACCTGCCAAGCAGGATCTTGTTAGCCGCGTCGTACTCAAAACGGAAAGGCATGCAGTCTGGTGGGGGATACGTCAGGCAAGGATATAAGTCTAAACTAAAATTCAGAAGCGGCCCGCCAATGCCTTGTACACCAGGCCGATCACCGAGATCGCTACAAGGGCATAAGGCCACACCCGCCCAATCCATTTCATACAGCACCTTCAACTTCATCAGACGGTGGCGGAGACTCTACGTGGCATATTTTCTCTGAGATCGGCCTCCGTGCGCAGTTTTCTCATATCCGTTACGAAAAACGGAACGTGAACCGGCTCCGGGAATGTGCTACATTCTTGGACGCGCCCGCGTCCACTTCTGTCAATGGGGTTCCACAGGGGAGGAAAGCTTGCCTAGAATTTTACTCACAACGCGTTGCCGCGACTCCGGCCTCTACGATTATTTTCGCGAGAATGCTCCGCGGAATTTTCGCTGGCGCTTCGGAATGCCACGCACCATCTCTTTCGGCCTGCGATTCCTGCGGCAGAATCTCCCCCAGTTGCACATCCTGGAATATCCCACGCGCGCCGAGTTTTCTGCCCAACTCAAGCGCGGCTGGGATGCCGTTGGTTTTTCCTTTTACCTCGAAGAGACCAACGACATCCTGGCGATGGCCGCCGAAGCCCGGCAGGCCGGTGTCCGCGAACTCTGGGCCGGCAATTACGGCGCTCTCACTCCCTCCATCCATTCGCACTTCGATCACGTCTTCACCAGCTACAGTGAAGACGCGCTGGCACAGAAACTGGGAACCCATCTCGACGAAATCCAGCATCCACCCTTGGTCACCCGTTTCCGCCTGCCCGGCGGCTGGTCGTTCCCGCTTGGCGTTTTATTTTCTTCCCGCGGATGCAGCTTTCGTTGCACCTTTTGCCAGACCACTGCCTTTGCGCCGCAACCCAAGGAAAATTCTCTTGCCTCTTTGGATCGCGTGCTGCGTTTCTATGTCCAGCACGGCATTCACTTCGTCCTGCTGCTCGACGAAAATTTCGGCAACATTCCATCGCATGCCGACGCCGTCATCGAGTTGCTTGCGCGTCACAAAGTCCGCTGGCTCGTGCAATCCCGTGTAGACCTGCTCTTGCGCAACTTCGATGATTGGCGGAGCTGCGGCATGGAAGGCGCGCTCTTCGGTATCGAGAGCTTTCACCAGGACATCCTCAAGCAGATGCACAAGAACGAGAAGGCTCAGTCTGCCTTCGAACTGGCGGAACGACTCAACCGCACCGGCATGTATGCCCAGGGTTACTACATCATCGGCCTTCCGCCGGAGACGCCGGGATCTATCGCTCAGGATCTGCGAACCTTGGCTTCTCTCAAGCTCGATGTCACGCAAATCACCATCGTCACCCCGCATCCTCAAACCGAAATGTGGCGCGAACTCGATTCCGGATACGGTATCTTCGAAAAAGACTGGTCCAAGTTCGACACCAAGCATCTCGTCTGGAACCATCCACACTGCGCGCCCGGTGAGCTGGAATCTCTGCTCGAGCAGGGCTTCCGCGGTTGCTATGGAAAAGACTGGCTGGTGCGGACGACCAAAAAATTCCTTTCCGCAAGACGAGCCCAGAAAGATCTGTCCAGTGTTTTACTCGGCCCAGTGCGTTCGCGATGGGCTTCCTCGTCGCGCCTGCCCTATCTTGCGACGCAAGTTCCGTCGAGCGAACGTCCAGCACCCAGCGCCGTCGCCTGAGCACCTTCAGATTGGAATGGCGAGTCGCTGGGGAGGCAGAGCGAGAGAACTATTCGGCGTGTTGCGGACGTGGCGGCTCGTGGAACGATGCCACCAAGTGCTGAATGTAGCAATCTTCGTGGATTGCACGCCCGTTCTCGTCGGTCTTGCTGCTTTCGAGAGCGACAGGCTGCTGACAAACGGAGCAGATCAGTACATTCCGCAGGGGTTGGGACATAGCCCAAGTCTCCTTCTTGGGGTGGGAGAGTCGGACAGGAAAAAGTATTTCCGACAGAGTCGAGAATTTCAAGTCTTATTCGCCAGGACACTAACCGACACCGACGCACCACCTTTTCCACAGGCTTCCACAGCCAATCTATGTGACGTACAACCTTGACCGAGGATTTTGAAGAGTCCAAGCTCACTACATGTGCGCGGCCTCGGCCTCTCTCGACAAGCTCGATCCCGTTAGCAGCTCTGATTGGGCAGCGCAATGCCGATTTCAGAGGATCTCAGTTGTAAGTCCCTACGGCTCAAGATTTTACATGGATGGCGCCGGATCTGGCGTCCGCAGATCCTTAGAAATCAATATCTTGGGAGAACCGAGTAGGAAAGAACGCCGGCTTAGCCAACCAGATTCCACTGCTAAGTCCTTATTCCGGAAGATTTTACATTTAAGTCCTTGGGGCTCAATATTTTACGCGGATCGACTCCAGCCTCGCGCTAACAAGTTGTTAGGAATCAAGATTTTAGAGAAAAGGAGCAAAAAAATGTGGAGGCGTGCTCAGCCCAGAAGCTGCTTCGCGATCTTGCAATACAGATCAATCGACTCGGCCAGTTGCTTCTTCTCGATGTACTCGCCATCGGTGTGCGCCACATGAATCGATCCCGGACCCAGCAGCAGCGGTTCGCCCCACTTGGTGAGCTTGGGAATGTCGGTCGTGAACTTGGCAATCATCGTGGGCAATCCATCGACGGTGCGCAGCCGAAGAAAGGGAAGCTCCAAGGGAAACGTCACCTGCACCGATTCGCCCGCCGTCGCGAGAATCTGCCGCCGCAATTCATCCGACGGGCCGACGAGCCGGTAGAGCAAATCCGCATGCGCATAATCAGGAATCACGTTGGGCGCCCGGCCGCCTTCAATCAGCCCGATGTTCAGTGTGCATGGACCAATCTCGGGATCGGAAGGCAGCGCCATCGCGCGCAGCCGTGTCAGCGCCGGAATCAATTTGTCGATCGCCGACTCACCCAGTTCCGGATACGCCGAGTGCGCCATGCGCCCCGTCGCTGTCACTTCCACGCGCAATGTTCCCTTCGAGGCGAGCGCAATATGATTCTCCGTCGGCTCTCCGTTCACCAGAAATCGGCATCCCGAAGCGTGCCCGTTTTCCACGTACTCGTTCGCGACCTTCGCGCCCAGGCTGTCCCGCTCTTCGCCCACCACGAACAGCAGTCCGACATGAACGCCCTGTTGTCGCAGCCGCTCCGCCGCCGCAACCTGCGCCGCGATGATCCCCTTGGCGTCGCACGACCCGCGCCCGTAAATCCGCCCCGCATCTTCCGACGACGGAATGAATGGAGGAACCGTATCCATATGCGTCGAAAACACGACCGCCGGATTCGGATGTTCCTCCCACGTCGCAAACACGTTGAAGCGATCGCCCTCGACCGGCATCTTCTTCGTCTGATACCCCAGCCGGCAAAGCTCTCCATACAGATAGTTCCCAACCGCGGCCTCATTGCCGGAAATGGACTCGATGTCGATCAGTTGCCGCGTAAGCGTCACAGCATCCATGGAGGAGAGAATAGCAGAGGCACCTTTGGTACTCTGGAATCGTGATCGCCTCGAACGCATCCATCCGTTCGCTCTTCCTCGACGGCCCCACCGGACGCCTGGAAGCTCTGCTCAATGCTGGCGCTGAGAACGCCACGCACGCTGCAGTCGTCTGCCATCCCCATCCGCTCTTCGGTGGGACGTTGCACAACAAGGTCGTCTTCCACACCATGAAGGCGCTGAACAGCTTTGGCTTTCCCGTGTTGCGCTTCAACTTCCGTGGAACTGGCCTGAGCCAGGGCGAGCATGATCAAGGCAACGGGGAAGTCGACGACGTCCGCATCCGCGCTCGACTGGCTCGACGCCGAGTATCACTTGCCGATGGTATTCGCAGGCTTCTCCTTCGGCGCCGCGGTCGGCTTGCGCGCGGCATGTGCCGACTCTCGTGTCCGCGCGGTCATCGGCGTCGGCACGCCCGTTGGTCCCGTGGCCGCCGACAGCGAAGTTCCGCGCACTTACAGCTTCGACTTCCTGCAGGACTGCATGAAGCCGAAGCTGTTTGTCAGTGGAGCGCGCGACCAGTTCGGCCCCCGCGCCAAGCTGGAAGCCCTGGTCGCGTCTGCGTCAGAACCCAAGAAGCTAGTGATGATCGAAGGCGCCGATCATTTCTTTGAAGGCCGCCTGCGAGAACTGCGCGAGGCGATCGAAACTTGGGTCCGCGAGCGAGTCATCGCGTGAGTGACATGCGGCAGGCTGCGCGCGACATTTTCCAGTACGCGCTCGCTGAGGCATCGATTGCCCGGGGCTTTGCGCGGCATGTGCACTGCGAGCGCGGAATCCTGCGCGTGCTGCGACGATCTCTACGATCTGCATTCCTATTCGCGCGTGCTGGTTGTGTCGCTGGGCAAAGCCGCACACACGATGGTCGAGTCCCTGTCCGCCCAAGTCGGAGCCTCGCTCGAAGGCATTGTTGCCAGTTCCGTGCATCCCGCGTCTCAGGTTCACGGCTTTCGCTACTTTCGCGGCGGCCATCCCACGCCGAACGCCGAATCCATCCAGGCGGCGAGCGCCATTCTGCGGATGCTCGACGCTCAGCCCGCATCGGCTCTGGTGATCTTCCTCCTCAGCGGCGGAGGATCGTCGATTGTCGAGAAGCCCATCGACGACGAGATCTCTCTCGACGATCTCATCGCGACCTATCACGCCCTGGTCCACTCCGGAGCGCCCATCGCCGAGATCAACGCGGTCCGCAAGCACCTCTCCGCCGTGAAAGGTGGACGCCTGGCGCAAGCTGCGTATCCCGCGCAGCAGGTCTCGCTGCTCGTCTCCGATGTTCCTGACAATACGCCCGACGCTCTTGCCTCCGGTCCCACGATGCCCGACTCCACCAGCGTCGACGACTGTTACCGTATCGCCCAGAAATACGAACTGCTGAATCAATTTCCGCAGTCGACGCGGGAGCTGTTCGAGCGTCATGCGCTCGACGAGACGCCCAAGTCCGACGATCCCGCCTTTGTTCGCGCGCGCTGGTGGCCGGTGCTCTCCAATCAGAGTGCCATCGAAGAGGCCAGCGCTGCGGCCGAGCGCGCGGGCTTCATCGTCCACGTCGACAACTCCTGCGACGACTGGGACTATGCGAAAGCAGCTGAATACTTGTTGCAGCGAGTGCGCGACTTGCGGAAGCAGTTCTCCTCGGTGTGCCTGATTTCTGGCGGCGAAGTCACAGTGAAGGTCACGAACGGCGGAGTCGGCGGGCGCAACCAGCAGTTCGCCCTGGCCTGCGCGGAGAAGATCGCGGGGGAGAACATCACGGTGCTCAGTGCGGGCACCGACGGAGTGGACGGAAACAGTCCCGCGGCCGGAGCGGTTGTCGACGGCACGACGGTCGAGCGAGCACGCAGCTCGAGGACTTGATGTCCGCGCCGCCCTCCAGAGGTTCGACGCCTACCCGTTCTTTCAGGCGATCGGAGACGCGATCGAGATCGGGCCGACGGGAAACAACTTGCGGGACTTGAGAATCCTGCTGGCTTACTAGGTTGAGCCGCGGGCTTCGCCTGGCGGGACAGCCGAAGGCGGCTGTCCCCACATGGGTAGTCTCAGTGCTACGCGGTCTTCTGCATTTTCTCTGGTGGCTGCATCTTCGACATGGCATCGTCCATGCTGTGCTTCATCTCGTCTTCGGACATGTCTTTGATGTGCGTGGCGATCGACCACTTGTGGCCAAAGGGATCTGTCAGCTTGCCATAGCGGTCACCCCAGAACTGGTCAGTGACCGGCATTTCAACCCTGGCGCCCGCTTTCACGGCGCGATCGAACGCCGCATCGACGCCGTCAACATAGATGTGCAGTCCCATGCCTGCGCCGCCGCTGCTGAGCGGAGACAGCGCCCCGAACTCAGGCCACTCGTCGCTCAGCATGATGATGGAGTCGCCAATCTTTAACTCGGCATGCATGACTTTGCCGTCCGGGCCTTTGGCAATTCCTCGCTCCTGTGCGCCGAACGCCTGCTTGTAGAATTCGATGGCGCGCACCGCGTCACGCACAGTAAGGAATGGTGTGAGAGTGTGATATCCCTCAGGGATTGGTTTTACGGACATAACGTACCTCCTAGGCAGGAAAATTCGAGACCCGCAGTCTACAACAAAAAAGGCGAGATCGTGTTATGGCAGTATGACCGCGCACTGAGGACCTCGACGCCTTTGATGCCTGGAGGAGAAGCGATGAGACAGATATTTGTCTGGTATGTGATCGCCATGGCAACTGTGTCGCTTGCCGTCGGACAACAGTTGTCCGTCACCCGTCTGGATGGCAGCACGATTTCCGTAGCCGAAATCGATGCGGCGATGACACGGCTGATGAAAGCGGCCGAGGTCACTGGTGCGGGAATTGCTGTGTTCCACAACGGCAAACTTCGCATATCCTGAAGGCGTATGGTTTCCGCGACAAGGAGAAGAACCTGCCGCTGACGGCGGACTCGGTGATGTCGGCCGCTTCGATTTCCAAAGTGGCGTTCGCTTATCTGGCCATGCAACTGGTCGATGAAGGCAAGTTGGATCTGGACAAGCCGGTCTATCAGTATTTGCCCAAGCCGCTGCCGGACTATCCGAAGTACTCGGACCTGGCGAATGACCCACGATACAAGCTCATTACCGCTCGCATGTTGCTGAGCCACACCAGCGGGTTTGCCAATTGGCGGTGGTTGGAGGAAGACCGCAAACTGAGAATCCATTTTGAGCCGGGATCGCGATATGCATATTCGGGTGAGGGCATCGGCCTTCTGCAACTGGTAGTGGAGACCATCACGAAAAAGCCGCTGGACGAACTGATGCAGCAGCGAGTATTCGAGCCGCTGGGCATGACCCGAACCAGTATGGTCTGGCAAGACCGCTTCGAGAGCGACTATGCCAATGGCTACGACGAATATGGACGATCCGTAGGCGCTCATCGATGGAAGAAAGCCGGCGCGGCCGGTTCGATGTCAAACGACAATTCGCGATTTTGCCCGGTTCATGCAGGCTGTGATGGACGGCGGAAGTCTGAAAAGTAAAACGCGCGAGCAAATGCTCAGCCCGCAGATTCAAATCGTGTCCAAGCACGATGTTCCCCACGCTGAGCGAAGAGACGACCGACGACAACAAGAGCAATCCGGCTCAGTTACGGCTGGGCGTGGACCCTCTACTGGACGCCTTATGGCGAAAGTCGTTCTCCAAGGAAGGACATGATGATGGGTGGCGGCATTACGCGGTCTGCTTCGACAAGCAGAAGTCCGGAATCGTCATCATGACCAACAGCAGAAACGGCGAAGGCATCTTCAAGGATGTGTTGGAGACGGTTCTGAAAAACACGTTCACACCGATCGCATGGGAAAGGTACACGCCATATGACAAACTGCCTCCGCGCCCGCCGCTCAAACAGCATAAAAAAGTTGCCGTGGATGGCAAGGTGTTAGACCGCTATGTGGGACGCTATGCGACTCCCGCCGGACATCATTCTGACGGTGCGTCGCGAAGGCGATCACCTTTCGGTGCAAGAGAATGATGAGCCGAAGCAGGATCTGATGGCCGGAGAGCGAGACCGATTTCTTCTCGACGTCGTCGGATGACACTATGACTTTCAAGTCGACAGCCAGGGCAAGGTGACCGCGATGATTCTGCATGCCGATGGGAAAGACATCCCGATCAAGCGGATCGAGTAGCGCCTGAACTCGGTTAGAAGAACCTCGTTACGCCCTCTTCCATCACTACGACTCGGTCTTTTGTTCCTGCCGCTTCGGCTTCCTGTTCGAGCAGTTGCAACGGTTCGTCGACTGGCTCGTGTGAGAGGCGGAAAGTGCCGTAGTGCATGGGGACCATCCAGCGGGACTTGAGATCGAGAAAGGCGCGCATGGCGTCGGCTGGATTGGCGTGGACGTTGCGAAACTGCGGCGGATTGTAGGCGCCGATGGGAAGCAGCGCGAGTTCGGGAGCGAGGCGGCGTCCGATTTCGCTGAAGCCGGCGAAGTAAGCGGTGTCGCCGGCGTGATAGACCGAATGTTTGCCGGCTTTCAGCACGAAGCCGCCGTAGCCGCGATGCGAATCTTTCAGAATGCGCGCGCCCCAATGGCGAGAAGGCACGTGCGTGATCGACAGGTTGCCGACGACGCGAAGTCTTCCACCAGTCGAGTTCGATGATCTCGGAGAAGCCGAGATCGGAGACCAGATCGGACACATGCGTCGGAATGATGATCGCCGGCGCAACGCCCCGCGTGCGCAGATTGTTCTGCACCAGCGCGCGCAGCGACGGGCGATGCAGGTGATCGAAGTGGGCGTGCGTCACCAGCACCAGATCGATGGCCGGCAGATCGGCGATGCGCAGGCCGGGACGACGCAGGCGTTTTAGCACGAACAGCCAGCGCGCGAAGTTGGGATCGATGACCACGCTCTGTCCGCCGATCTGGACGAAGAAGCTGGCGTGGCCGATGAAGGTGACGCCGAGTTCTCCGTTGGTGGCGAGGCGGGGCTTGTAGGTCTCGCCGCAGCGTGGAGTTACTGCGGAGCGCGCGCACCAAACGTCCGAACTGGGTGGCGCGTTTACGAAGGGCCGGATTGCGAAGCGTTTGCTTGATCATCCTGCTACGGAGCCCGGGGGTTGAGCCGGAAGCAGCCTCAGTGTCTCGATACTAGTCCTGATCGCGTAAAGAACAGAGTAATAAGAGCGATGCGTCGAATTTATTTACTCAACTGTTAATGTTAGATGAAAGTCGGGAATGACGGGCTGCTTTTTAGTTTTCGTGCGCAGTACGGTGGTAATCGTATCGCATGGCGCGCTCACTGCCATGGCGGATCACGCAGGTCGTCTGCGACTGTTCCTGGGACGTGGCAGAATCGGTTCATTTCGGTGCGTCCTCGCTTGACCTTGATCGCGCTGGTCATATCTAATCCGAAAGCGTTCCTTATTTGAACGTTTTCTCAGGACGAAGGAGAAGTCCGCATGCGAGTTGCGTTTCTGGGATTGGGAATCATGGGGCACGCCATGGCCACGAACCTGGTTAAAGCGGGGCACGAAGTGACGGTGTGGAATCGCACGCCGGGCAAACTCGTCGAGGGGGCGGGAGTCGCGCCAACTCCGGCGGCAGCGGCACAGGGCGCGGAAGTGGTGTGGCTGTGCGTGTCGGACACGGATGCGGTCGAGAGCGTGATCTTCGGGGCGGATGGCGTGGAGGCCGTCGCTCACGGAGGGGATGATCATCGCGGACTCGAGCACGATCTCTCCCTCAGCTACGCGTGAAGTTCGCGGAGCGCGTGGGGCGAAGGGCGTGGCCTGGGTGGACGCGCCGATGACCGGGTCGAAGATCGGAGCGCGCGACGGCACGCTGGTGTTCATCGTGGGAGGAAGCGAAGAGCCGGTCGAGCGGCTCAAGCCGCTGTTCGCGGCGATGGGGAAGAAGATTTTCCGCATGGGAGAAACGGGCAAGGGACAGGCCACGAAGCTCGCGATGAACCTGCAGATCGCGTTGATTTTTGAAGGATTCGCCGAGGCACTGACGCTCGCCACCAAGCTGGGTGTGGACCCGCAACAACTGCTGACGCTGATTGAGGCCACGATGGTGCGGTCGGGAGTGGTGGATTATAAGGGCCCGTTTGTGATGCAGCGCGACTTCACGCCGAACTTTCCGCTGCGGCTCATGCACAAAGACATTCGTCTGACGCTTGAGGCGGCGAAAGAGGCGCGGGTAAAGCTTCCGGCGCTGGAAACCGTAGAAGAGATTTACGAGATGGCTTCCGAAGACGGGAACAAGGATCTCGACTATGCCGCGACCTGACGCTGCTGGAGAAGTGGGCCGGCGTGCAGGTGAAAGGCAAGGCCGCGTAGGCAGCAACCATGCGCTGGTATCACTATTTGGCGTACTTCTTCGGGGGCGCGTTCCTGGCGAACGCGCTACCTCATCTAGGGAACGGGATCTCTGGGCATGCTTTCCAGAGCCCCTTCGCATCGCCACCCGGTGTAGGCTTGTCGTCCTCGACGATCAATGTTTTATGGGGCCTGTTCAACCTTGCCGTCGGCTACCTGCTTGTGTGTCGTGTCGGCAGCTTCAATCTGCGCAAGACTCTACACGTCCTCGTCCTGGGGGCGGGTATCCTGATCATGTCGCTCATGCTTGCCCACACATTCGGAAAGCTGCACGGCGGCCTCTGAGGCTTGCTTCAACCTAGTCCATCGCGGCAGCTTCATCCCACAGCATCTTCGCTTACCTTCCGATTACTCCGGTAATGGCGGAAATGCCCGCTATTACACAAGTATTACAGTCAATCTACGGCGTACCCTTGGTAGGTTAGCTATGGGGCTGATCGAACTCAAACGACCACGAAATGGGGACCGTCCTTGGATATGGAACTGCAAGATCTGGAAAAACGGCAAGCGGAAAAAGGTGAAGTGAATTGGATCACGGCGGCCTTTATGGCGGCGTTTCATGTGGGGGCCATCGCCGCACTCTTCTTTTTCACATGGAAGGCATTGTTTGTCGCGATGTTTTTGTGGTGGGTTTCGGGCAGCCTCGGCATCGGGATGAGTTATCACCGGCTGCTGACGCACCGCGGGTATAAGACTCCGAAGTGGGTGGAATACTTCCTGACGATTTGCGCGACGCTCGCTCTGGAAGGCGGGCCGATTTTCTGGGTAGCGACGCACCGCATTCATCATCAGTATTCGGATCAGGAAGGCGATCCGCATTCGCCGATCGACGGCAAGTGGTGGGCGCACATGGGATGGATTCTCATGGGCAAGTCGATGCACCACGACACGACCACGCTTTCGCGCTACGTTCCTGACCTCGCCAAAGATAAATTTCACGTCTGGATCACGAAATATCATTACGTTCCGCAAGTGATTTTGGGGATCGCGCTGTATGCCATTGGCGGCCTGCCGTTCCTGCTGTGGGGAACGTTCCTGCGCGCTGTGGTTGGATTGCACGCGACCTGGCTGGTGAATTCGGCGACGCACTCGTGGGGTACGCGGCGCTTTGCGACTCGCGACCTTTCCACCAACAGCTGGTGGGTGGCTCTGCTGACGTTTGGCGAAGGCTGGCACAATAACCATCACGCGCATCCGACGGCGGCGCAGCATGGATTCAGGTGGTATGAAGTCGACATGAACTGGTATGGGATCTGGGCGCTGAAGACGCTTGGCCTGGCTTGGGATATCAAGCGGGTGAAGTTGGATGAAGTCGAGCGCGGTTTGGTGCCGACGCCCAACGGACGGTTGATCACGACGGCGATGCCGGAAGTTTCGGTTGCGGCGGGCGACTAAGCGGTTCGATTCAGTTTCCAGGAAATAAGCCTCGGCTTTGGCCGGGGCTTTTTCCTTGGAGCAGGTACCTCGGTCGCTAAAGCGACCAAAGATATTGGCAGCTTTATCGCAGCTCTGAAAGCGCTGCGCCTCCCATAAGCGCCCGCCAAAAACTTACCACCCAAACGCATGCCAAGGACGACGCTTCGTTTCTTACACGCCGGTTGTCACACGCGAATGATCATCACTTCCGTGGCCTTGATCAGGGCGGCTGCGGTTTGGCCCTTCTTTAATTGCATTTCGCGGGCGGAGGTTGCGGTGATGATCGATGTGATCTGCTGGCCGCCGATCGATATTTTTACTTCGGCCATCAGGCCGCTGATGCGCACAGAATCGATGCGTCCCACCAATTGATTGCGTCCGCTGACCCGGCGGATAACGTCCTGCCTTTCTCGTTCGGATCTTCCACGGGTTCGGAAGAGGAGTTTGTCCACTTCGCTTTGCGGAATCCGGTGGTGTCCCCCGGCGGTGCGGACGCTGCGCAGCTTGTTCTTGTAGATCCACTGCTTGATGGTGGGAAAGCTGATCCCCAACTGCAATGCCGCATCCCGCAGCTGTAGCAAATCGTCACTGTTTCGCGGGGACTGCTGTTTCGTGGGCATCTCGGAATGAAATCCTATCGCTAGTACGGTGCGCGGTCAATCGGGCGGTTTGTATAAAAAAAAGGAACGAGGTGAGAAAACCGAATCGATCCGTATCGATTTGGACAAGTGATCTGTCGTTCATGTACACTGCACACTTCTCGAATCGATCCCGATCCTGAAGGCAGGAATGCGACACGTTGGTCGGTGCTAGCGGCTGGAACCCCATGCGGGAGGGCGAGAATGAGACAGATCAGATCGACGGATTCTCAGGAAAGGCGGTCCATCGTGAAACGCGCTGACGGCTCGCGGATTCTCTTCTGGCACGGGAGGCGATTGAGAACTTTGACGCGCGCCGGCTATAGTCCAACGGCTGCTTCACTGTGGCTGGCCCAATCCTGCGTGCTTCTTTTGTGGCTTGCGATGGGGGTCTTCCCAGCGTCGGCCCAAGCGGGTCCGACAGCTCCACACGATCCCGATCCCTGCACCAGCGGCCACGAGTTCGCCACCACCGATTGCACGCTGACCTGGCACGGCATCACGCTGTACGGTGCGTATGACGTCGGTGTCGGCTGGGTCAGTCACGGTTTACCGGAAAACGGCTATAACTATGAAGGCGCATCTCTGGTGAACCGGAACGGTTATCAACACCGATTCCTCATCGCACCGAACAACCTGCAGCAGACAGGTCTGGGAATCAGGGGCAAGGAAGAGTTTCTGCCGGGCTGGTCCGTTGTGTTCAACGCTTCGACTGGCATCAATCCGCAATCCGGCCTGCTCGCCAACGCCTCAAAGACTGACATCATCAACAACGGCCTTCCCAGGAGCAGCTATTCGTACGCCATCGACGGCGCGCGCGCCGGCCAACCCTTCAATGACGAAATCTATGGCGGTATATCGTCGGCGCGTTTTGGCACATTGACCTTCGGTCGTCAGCGCTCTCTCGGTACCGACGTGATGCTCCGTTACGATCCAGCCGGCGGCAGCTATGCCTTTTCGTACATCGGGTACAACGGCACGATGGCAGGTGGCGGCGACACCGAAAACAGCCGTTGGGATGACGCCCTGAAATATCGCCTCACCATTGGCCCGGTCCATTTCGGCGCGATGTATAAATTTGCCGATGGATCTGCCGGTTGCTACTCGGCCTCTCGCGGGCTGGACTTCCACCACCTGTGCCCCGGAACAGGCACATAACAACGCCTATGGATTCGACCTCGGCGCGGACTACGGCAAGTTCTCGGTCGACATCGTTCCCCAACATTACAACCAGGCGATCAGTGTGTTGAACCCCTTACTGGGGCCTCAGAGTCTGACGCAGCCCTATCAGTCGACCACGGACAGTATCAATACCAACACTATCACGGGAACCAATCTGATCGACCCGAATGACACCGTCTATGGCATCGTGACCGACAACTACGGAATTATGGTTGCTGCCAAGTATGCGTGGGACCCGTTCAAGTTTTTTGCTGGCTACGAATACATCTGGCAGAACAACCCGAAGAACCCGTTGGGAGTTGGAGCCTCGGATCAGGGCGGTTATTTCATGAGCGGGGTTGAAGACAACAATCTTGATCATGAAAAACTAGTGAACATCTGGTGGACGGGCGCGAAGTATACCTACCGCAGCAAGACCGACTTCACTTTTTCCTGGTATCAACAGCGGCAGAACACCTTCCGTGTTCCGCCCACCTGCGTGCCCGGAAATTTCCGCGCTTCCTGCGCGGGTACCCTCAATGAGGGGTCGCTCTACGCTGATTATCACTTCACCAAGCGTTTCGACGGTTTTGCCGGAATTGCGTATTCCTGGGTGAGCGGCGGTCTGGCCATCGCCATTCCTCATGGCCCCGGCGTCCCCTATAACTCCAACAACAACTTTGCTCCGACGATCGGTGGTCGTTTCACCTTCTGATCGTTTCCGCGGCCAGTCAGCCGAGAGCGCACCTGGGTTATCGATACGGTTTCCGTTCTCACGGTTGCTGGCGATCGTTCTACTGACGCCATAGATACCTCCTGCGTTGTGGTCCGATAACCCATAGCCGCGAACGCGGTAAAATCGGGCTGAGCTTCCCATGCGCATCTCGAGCCGCCGCGGAACTATCGTCTTCTTCCTCTGCCTGGGCATTGGCCTGGTGGCGCTGGCTGTTGCCCTGAATGTTGGCTGGATCATCCTCAACTGGCGCGAAGGCGTGCTGCTGTTTTTCGGCATCGTCTTTTTTGCGCTGATCATTGCGGGGATGGTGGTGAATACGATTTTCCTGGTGCGCGAATTGCGACGCAGCGAGCAGCATGACAGCTTCATCAACGCCGTAACTCATGAATTGAAGACGCCGGTGGCGTCGATCCGGCTGCATCTGGAGACCTTGCAGCGCCGCGATCTGCCGGAGACGCAGAAGCAGGAATTTTACCGGCTGATGCTGAGCGATACCGACCGGCTGACGGAGACGGTGGAGCAGGTGCTGCGGGCCGGACGGGCGGGCGACAAGAAAGCTGGCAAGGACAAAGCGGAGGTCGATTTCGGGCAGCTGGTGCGCGATTGCATGGACGCCACGCGGGCGCGGCATCACCTGCAGCCGGAGGCGATCCGGTATCAGGAGTCGACGAGCAATGGGAACGAATTGCGGGTGCGAGGCAGCGCGGAAGATTTGCGGACGGCGGTTATCAATGTGCTCGACAACGCTGTCAAATATTCCGGGGAGAGTGTTGATGTGCGAGTGCGACTGGAATCGCCGGACGAAAAGCGCATTGTGCTGCGGGTGCAGGACCAGGGAGTGGGAATTCCTCCTGATGACATGAAGCGCATCTTCAAGCGTTTTTATCGAGTGACGCACCGTTCTTTGGCGCATGTGAAGGGAACCGGGCTGGGGCTTTTTATTGTGAAGGCGATTGCGCAGAAGCATGGCGGGAAAGTCTTTGCCGAGAGCGAGGGCGAAGGGCAGGGAACCACGATCGTGCTGGAACTGCCGAGGTGGGAGGCATGAGCCGGGTTCTCGTGGTGGAAGACGAAGCGCATCTGGCGCAGGGGTTGCGCTTCAACCTCGAGGCCGAGGGGTATGCGGCGGAGGTTGTGGGCGATGGCGAGGCGGCCACCGATCGGTCTGCTGGAGAAGAAAGAGACTTTTGATGCGGTGGTGCTCGACATCATGCTGCCGGGAAAAGATGGATTCAGCGTGGTGTCGGAGTTGCGCGCGGCGCGCAATTATGTGCCGGTGCTGATGCTGACGGCGCGGGGTCGTCCGGAAGATGTGCTGAAGGGCTTTGCGTCTGGGGCGGACGATTATCTGGCGAAGCCGTTTGATCTTTCGATCTTGCTAGCGCGGTTGCAGGGGTTGTTGCGGCGGAGTCAGTGGATTCGCGGAGGGCAGGCACTTGGGCCGGACGAAACTCGGTCCGAGGATAGCAGCGTTGAAGACTTTGGAACTTTCTCCTTTGGCGGGAAGACGATCGATTTTGGCGCGCTGGAGCTGCGGTCGGGAGAGAGCAAGATTCATCTGACGCTGATGGAGTCGGAGTTGCTGCGGCATCTGGTGCGCAATGACGGCAAGATCGTGTCGCGTAAGCAGATTCTGGAAGAGGTGTGGGGACTGCACGAAGACACGGACACGCGCGCGATCGATAATTTTGTGGTGCGATTGCGGCGGTATATCGAGGATGATCCAGGGCATCCGCGGCACTTGCTGACGGTGCGGGGGGTGGGATACCGGTTTCTGGCGAAGCCGGAGACCGGGTAAGGCTGGCCGTCGTCGCGTGCCTATCTGAGGCGAGCCTCTGAAAGTGATCTCAAATCTAGGATGCCACGACGAGCTTCAGTAACCTGACGTCTCTAACCTCTCGGTGGGGAATCGTGTGGGCGCGAAACTCGGTCGCCAGTATCTCGTGATAGATATCGTGACCCACGACAACGAAGTGTCTCTTCTCTTTCCCCGGGAATTGTGGATAGTGACGTTGTCGATAGGCCAAATGCTCTCGAACAAATTCTGAATCTGGAATCTGCAGGATGTAAGAGTGCCCGGTGTGGGTTGGAATCCGGTACGGAAGGAACTCACGAGAAAAACAACGGGCTGCCGACGCGTGTTCGAACGAAAGATGCCCGATGAAATCTACGGGCTCGCCAGAACTGAACCAACACGAAAGATACACCGAACATTCGGCCTCGGAATAGATGAGGACGACGTCGCCTTGTGGATCCTGCCAAAACGGAAGGGGAAGAGGCTAGGGTGTCTGTATCTGTGCTCAATTTCAAGACCGAAGACCATAATAGCTATGCGCGGCAGAGTTCCGCCAGCAGAGTTTCCCGGCGCTGAAGCGCGATTCCATCCATGCGATTCAGAACGACCACGTAAATCGGGATTGCGATCGCCGCAAACACGAGGAACAGCAGCGTGGCGATCCACAGATTGTGGTAGAGCCGCGCGATGACGAATCCCGCAATGCCCAAACCTACGATCACGATCTGAACGCCGAAGCTGGCGAGGACTGTCGTCTGCGATACGTTCTGGCGGCCGAAGGTGGAGAAGTCGCGCTTCCGCGGCGAATACATCGAGAGCAGATTCCCGGCGGCGAAGTTCAAGGGCACTGCGAATAGAAGTCCAGCCAAGGTCGCGATCGGAAATAGCGAGGTGCGGCGTGCCGTAAAGGTAGGAGACGGCGACCCAGGCGAATGCGGTATTGAAGACGAGAATGCTGGCGTGGGTGAGGTTTTTCGCCAGCACGATCTGCCGGAAGGTGACCGGCGATGCGTAAAAAAACTGCATGCCCACGGCGTCTCCGCCGAAGCTGTTGAAGACGAGGTTGGTGAGCACGAGAATCGCGTAGGCGGCGGCGCCGGGGAACGCCATGTCGGGCGTGCGGTTGAAGCCGCCGGATTGGCGCATGGGATTCATCGGTCCCATGCGGAAGATGATCAGCATGAAGACGGGCATGATCAAAGTGAGCAGCATGGGGCCGCTGCGGGAGAGGTAGCGGACCTCCTTTTCGAATACGGCGGCGACGGACTGAGAGACCCCGGGCAGGTTCCATCCCACTTGCAGGCCTTGAACCTGCTCCACCTTGGGGCGTGCAGCGGCTTCGCTGAGATTCTCGCCGCGGAACTGGGCGCGCAGACGCAGGTGCAGCAGGAGTCCGATGCCAGCGGTCAGCATTGCAAGTACGAGCAGAGACAGGACGCCGAGCTGGAAGTGTGCGTGGCTGACCTGGGCGATGGCGCTCGGCGGCGAGTCCGGGAGGCAGCAGTGCCTGAACCTGCGCCGTGATCTGGGTGGCGCGGCTGAATTCGGGGTGCGGGCCTTTGCCGAGATGTTCAATGGCCGGGCCGATCAATTGAAAACTCAGCATGGCCAGGATGAAACAGCACGCCCATGATTTCGCGGGTGCGGCGCTGCGCCAGCCAGCGCTCCAGCCAGGCGAAGACCGTCTGCATCAGGACGAGGTTAAAGAGTGCGAACGTCAGCAGTACGAGCAGCGCCCAGGGAAATAGCGCAGGACGCGCGACGCTGGTGCCGAGCAGAACTCCAAACAGAGCGACGCTGCCGAGTGCGCTGGCCGGGTCGAAGTAGCCGTAGGCGAGGCGGATCAGAAAATACGAACGGTAGGTGAGAGGGAAGCGCAGCAACTCGCCGGAGTCGGGATTGTTGGTGAAGGCGGTGGCCATCACGGGAAAGACTTGCCAGAAGAAAAAGATGGGCCACAAGATCAGCGCGAGGTATTCGGCCTTGCCTTGGGAGACGACATACCAGGAAGCTCCGGTGGCGGCGGCAAAGCCACCGAACCCGCCGAAGGCGAAAGCCGCGGTGACAATGACGCGTGAGACCAGTTCCATTTTGCCGCGCTTGCTGCGCAGGCCGTTGACGAACATGCGCCAGCGGAGTTCGGCGATGGCGGTCAGCTGGGTTGAAACTTTTGGAGGCGTCATTTCGAGTGGCCTCAATTCTTGCACATCTGCATGGGATGCGCACCAGCGTAAGAGGTTGAAACAGGAACTCTTGCGAGACGAGTTGCGATGACGCAAAGTTCCGGCGTGATTTTAATCACCAGCGGGAGTGGGTCGGCTCACGGTTGGCGCACGATTGCCGATGAGAAGATTGAGTCCAGAGGGAATTGAAGAACATGGCATCCGACGAGGTTCCACTGTGGGACACCATTACGCATCCTTTCGCGAGCGCGCTTGAGTTTGCTTTTGGCTGTCACCATACAAAGTTGAGCCGCGTTTTCACCATCGAAGGACGCAGTTACAAAGTCTGCTGTGGATGCGGGGCGCACTTTGCGTACTCGTTGCAAACTATGTCGATCACGACTCACCGCAAGCCGTTTCGTCCGCTGAGAGGGCTGCGCGCCAGCCGGATCTATCGGCGAAGAAAGTTCCTGCGCCGCGTGGCCCGATCCTGACTCGTACGTCTTTGCTCCAGAATTTCTTATCCCAGCCATGACAGTTCCTGCTCGGTGCGGCGTTCTCCGCCGACGATGCGCAGGAAGAGTTGCTCCAGCGTTAGCTTTTCTCCAGACGCTTGGGTGCCATTGCCGGACTACGGCGGGCGTTTGGGCTTCGACTCCCGCGCGCAGTTCTTCGAGCGAGCCCTGGGCGACCAGACGTCCTTGATGAATGATGGCGACGTGGCTGCACAGGCGCTCCACGATTTCGAGAACGTGCGAGGTCAGGAAGATCGTGGCGCCGCGGGCGATCATGCCTTGCAGCATCGATTTCAGTGTGCCGGCGGCGATTGCGTCCACGCCTTCGAAGGGCTCGTCGAGAAACAGAACCTTGGGCCCGTGGATCACGGCGGCGGCGAGGGCCAGCTTCTTCTGCATGCCGTGGGAATAATCGGTAACGAGTTTTTTCGGCTGGTCGGCGAGCTGCATGAATTCGAGCAACTCGGCGGCGCGCTTAGCTGCGGTGGTGCGGTCGAGGCCGTACATGCGTCCGGCAAAGCTGAGGAACTCGGCGCCGGTGAGGCGGCCGAACAGGGCCATGCCTTCGGGCACGACCCCGATCTGGCGCTTGACTTCGACGGGATGCGCGTTGAGATCGATGCCGAGGATTTCGATGCGTCCGGAGCTGGGCGCGAGCAGGCCGGTCAGCATTTTGATGGTGGTGGATTTACCCGCGCCATTGGGGCCGAGGAAGCCGAAGAATTGTCCGGGGGCGACGCGCAGGTTGACGTCGTCAACGGCTACGAGTTCTCCGAAGCGGCGGGTCAGGCCTTCTGTAGAGATGGTGGGTGCGAGGTCCATCGAGTCTTCGAATCTAGCATACCCGGGGAGCGCGTGCGGTCCGGTTCAGAGATTGGGCGCGGCTCACCGGAAGCGGGTAGTACGCCAGAGAGCGATTCCGCAGGTGGCCAGCAGGGCGAGCATCGCGACCGTGAGTGCACTCGCCCAACCCAGCGAAATGCCGATGTGCGGAAGTCTTGCCACGGCTGCGAGAACAGCGAAGAGAGTTGTCGTGCCGAGAATGAGGACCCAATCGAGAATCGTTCTGCCGGTCGGGCCGCTTCCGTGCGCGCGGCCTTCCATGCCGGCGCGGACGTATTCGGCTTCGACGTTGTAGCGCTGGCCTTCGCGGTCGGCGGCATCCTGCCAGGAGGAATGTTCGCGCTCGGTCGCCGAGGAGAGCGCGATCGCAACTGCGCCGAGGGCCATGAGGATCGAGCCTCCTGCGACCTGCACGTAGATGGTTTGGCTTGCGCCGCGCAGTTCATGAAAGACGAAGACGCCCCACAACAGTCCCCAGAGTTGGTTGGTGTTCGAGAGCGGAATGCCTCGGCTGATGCCGACATATTTTGTGGCGTATTGCTGGAACAAATCTCCGAGGACCCAGACGAAGCCGCCCAGCATCAGCCAGAACAGAACGGCTCTGCGCGCCGACGAGTTCGTGCCAGAGCGGGGTCGCGCCGCGATAGGTGACGGCCAGCACGGTCATGGTGGCGAGTTCTCCGACGGTGAAGAAGGTGATGAATGAAAGCGGATTCATGCCGGTGAGATAGGCCTTGCGGTAGGGGATGTACATCGTTCCCCAGAGAATGCCGGCGCCGAGTGCGGCGAGAATTCCCAAGGCTGCCTTGCCCGGAGCGGCCTGATGCGACGACGCGATCGCCAGCAGCGTGGCGCCTCCGAACATGCATACTGCGCCGCCCAAGAACGCCGAGCCAGCGTTTCCATCCTGCGTAGTGCAGTTCGTTGAAGAGCAGAAATCCCCAGAAGATGCCGAGCAGGCTGTTCGTATTCCACAGCGGAAAGGCGATGCTGAGGCCTACGTTGCGGATGGCGTAAATCGTGAGCGTGTTGGCGACGGCCCACATGCATCCGGCGAGAACGGCCCAGACGATCAGGTGCGGAGCCTGGCGAACGTCGTTGCGGACGTGCGATGTGCCGCGGATGAATGCGGGGACGCTCCAGCGGGCGAGGAAGACTCCGAGCACCATGATGAGAGAAACGGTGATCGGAGAGATGTCGGGATTGACGAGTTTGATGGGAGCTTCGGCGCCGCCCAGCCAGGCTCCGGCGGCGAATCCGCAGAAGATGCCGAGGGCTTGCAGGCTGCGCAGGCGGGTGGCGTGCATGGGAGTTTGAGCGGGCGGTGCGGCTTGCACGATGCCGGTCGGGTGAGCTCAACGGAGCTTGTCCAGGAGGATGAGACCGCCGAGGAGCACGGTGAGGGGGATCCAGAAGTGGATGTCGGTGGCGATGGCGCGAAACAGAGTGCGCGAATTGTCGGCTTTGCTGGGAGCCATGCGTCCTCAGAATGGAGTTCGCTGAATCTGGAGTGCCATCTTAGGGAGAGATGGGGCGGGAGTCAACGCTAGCTCGGGAGAATTTGCAAACCGGACTTGATGACTGCAATTGAGAGATGTGTTTGTCAATTGATCGCTGAGATTGACACCTCAGAGCTAAAAATAAGATCGTCCTCATGGAAGTACGCGCTAGGATGGGGCACCTGCCTATCGATGCTTCGGGGGCACCCGGCCAGCCCTTGGCAGATTCGTCGTGTCTAGGTCTGGAGAAGCGTATAATCCGCTGGCCAGAAGTCCAAATCGGAAATTCTGCGTTTAATCTCAATCTCAGCTAAAGCGAGGAAAAGCCATGTCCCACCATTATTCCGGCCCCGACTTTGGATTCCCCCACGGGGATGCCCGCCTGGACTTCACCGATCTGTATGCTTTCCCGAAGCCTGGGGATGCTAGCAAATCGATCCTGATTATGAACGTGCATCCGTCCGCCGGCGTGAACCCGCCAGGGCCCACCACCGACGTCGCCTTCTCGCCCGAGGCGATTTATGAACTTAGGATTGATACTAACGGCGATAACGTAGCCGATATCGCGTACCGGGTGCGCTTCACGTCCTCCGAGGACGGGGCGCAGACCGCGACGCTTCGCCGCGCTGAGGGCGCGCAGGCCGCTGGGATCGGCGAGGAAGGGCAAGTCATCGTCGAGGGAGTGCCGGTCTCGACGGGGCCGGAGACACAGGTGGCGGAGGCCGGTGACTACCGCTTCTTCGCCGGCTGGCGCGGAGATCCTTTTTTCTTCGACGTGCAGGGTGCCCTGAACAACCTGCAATTCACCGGTGACGATGGCTTCGCCGACAAGGACGTGTGCAGCATCGTGCTGGAAGTGCCCAACTCTGCCCTCGGGAGTGGAAAGGTGGGCCTGTGGGCTCGCACAGTGGACGGCGCAAGCGGGAAATGGGTTCAGGCGGATCGCGGTGCGCGGTCCAATCAAACTCCCTTCCTCGCCGGCGAACAGAACGCCGCCTATCTCGCAGCGGAGCCGGCGGACGACGCCCGTTTCATCCCCGTGTTCGCGCACGCGCTGGAGCACGCCGGTGGATATACGCCAGCGGAAGCAACGCGAGTCGCCGGAACCTTGCTGCCGGACGTCCTCCCCTATAACCCCACAAGGCCGGCAGTCTACCCGACCAATGGCCGGACACTCACCGACGACGTCGTGGATTTCTTCCTTCCTCTCCTTACCAATGGAAAGGTGACGCAAGATAAGGTCGGGCCCCACAAAGACCTGCTCGCGCAATTCCCCTACGTGGGCGCGCCGCACCAGGCCCGGGCTACGGAACGAGTTGCCGCTTAACCCATTTGGGGCGGGTGGCCCAGGTTTCGCCATCGCAACCAGACCGCGCGGCTTTTCTTTTGCCTTACGCGGAAAGTTGCAGTAGTTGTCGTTAACAGCGACAGCGCTCATATCCGCGCTACGGCGGGCGGGACGCCGGCGCTAACAAACAAAACGCCCCGGCTTTTGACCGGGGCGTTGGGCAGAACTGGCGTGCAGTTTAGAACAGATTCCACAGGAACTGGTTGTAGACCTCGTGGTGGAACTGGACTTCCGGCGCTTTGACGAACGTTCCGAGGGCGCGGGGGCAGCGGTCGGCGGAGGCCTGCTTCAGATCGGCGTAGCGGCCTTTGACGTCTTCGCCGAGGAGGGTTGTGGTCCACTCGGCGTTGCGGAAGTCGTCCAGCGCGTCGTAGATGTTGTCGGGCAGATAGCGCTCGGCCTGGCGCAGGTTCTTGATCTTCGCGGTCTCGCCGTCGAGGCCGGTCTTGAAGATCGAGTACATCACCAGGTAGGGATTCGCGTCGGGAGCGACCGAGCGGACCTCGACGCGCATGCTCTTCTCGTTGCCGATCGGGAATGCGGATCATCGAGCCGCGATCGACGGCGGACGCCTTGATCTGGTTGGGCGCTTCGAAGTGCGGATCGAGGCGGCGATAGGCATTCACGCTGGGATTCAGCAGCAGGCAAATGTCGTTGCCGTGGGTGAGGATGCGGTCGACGAAGGCCCAGCCCATCTTGCTGAGCTTTTCTTCGCCTTTGGCGTCCCAGAACAGATTCTTGCCGTCTTCGCTGATCGAAACGTTGGTGTGCATGCCGCTGCCGTTCACGCCGACGACCGGCTTGGGCAGGAAGGACGCGGTCAATCCCATGTGGGTCGCGACCTGGCGGCAGATCAGCTTGTAGAGCTGGATCTGGTCGGCGGCGGCGACGACTTCGCCGTAGCCGTAGTTGATTTCAAACTGCGAGGGCGCAACTTCCGGATGGTCCTTCTCGTTCTGGAAGCCCATGGCGCGCTGCACTTCGGCGGTGGTGTCGATGAAGGTGCGCAGCGGGTCGCCGGGCAGCGAGTGGTAGTAGCCGCCGGTGTTGACGTATTCGAACTTGCCGCCGTCTTCGTGATAGTGGCGCTCGGCGTCGGGGCCCTTGAAGAGGAAGCCTTCGATTTCGTTGGCGGCGTTGAGGGTGTAGCCCTTTTTCTTGTGGAGCTCGTCGGCGTATCCCTTGAGCACGCCGCGAATGTCGCCGGCGTAGGGCGTGCCGCCCTTGTCGATGACTTCGCCGAAGACCAGCACCTTGCCGGAGCCGAAGACGTCGGACGGCGCCCAGTAGAACGCGCCCCAGTCGATGCCGAGGCGCAGATCGCTCTCGCGCTGCGCGGTAAAGCCGCGGATGGACGAGCCGTCGAAGGTGAGGTTGTCCCAGCTCTTGAGCAGGAACTTCTTGTCGTAGTCGAGCATGTGCAGCCGGCCTTCGAGATCGCTGAAGAGCACGGTCACGGCCTTGATCCGCTTCTCGTCGGTCAGGTACTTGAGGCGCTCCTCCTGGATCTTGTGAGATGCGACGCGGTTCCTGCGCTGCTCCTTCGCCTTCAGGTTGAGTTCTTCCAGTTCGTCGTATGAGAGTGCCAGGAAATTGCGCAGTTCAGTGGACATGGATGTCGTTCAGTCTCCTTCGCGTAGAAACGTAGAATTTGGGCAAAACCACATCACGGAAACAAGGAAGTTGAAATGGCTGGTTTCAACACTTTGACTTGGAACGAGGAAGAATAGCGCTTGGGTCGGGTGCCGGCCAATCGAAAAAGCTGATGCACGGCATAAAAGAGATTTATTCGGGGGACGCGCGGGGGGACCGCCGTGATATTGAAAAAGAAAAGACTAAGCCATCAAACGCACTGAGGATCACAAACGATTCGAATATGGCACGAGGCTGCTCCCGGCCTAGTCTGCGGGTTAGTTCATACCGATGCCTTGCCCGGGCAGCAGTCGCAGAATTAGACCTAGGGCAATCAGGATAGCGATGAAGTAAACGGTGGTAGCGCGGCTAGGATGCGGTGGCAGATCGCCAGCGAAAAATGCCGCGTAACCTGCTCCGGCCGCAACCAAGAAGAAGACTCCTTCACCGAGCAGGAGCCACAGGGCAAGGCACACGCTAAGCAGAATGATGCGCTCCGTCTTGCTGAGGGCATGAGAGGCCTGACCGCCGTCCAGCACCCAGACCGGAGTGAGGTTGAGAACGTTGAGAACTGCGCCGGCGCGGGCGAGGGAGGCCCACAAGGGATTTCCGGTCTGCCACCACAGGACGGCGCACGCCACGGCAGCGATGAATCCGGCGAAAGGACCGGCCAGACTGATTGCGGCACGCGTTTCCAAGGAAACGCCAAGAGCCTGCCAGCGAACATAGGCGCCAAGGCCTGGCAAGAACACGGGCATGTCGGCTGGAAGCCCGCGGCGTTTGACGTCAATGAAGTGGCCCATCTCGTGGATCAGGATTAGAACCGCGAAGCCCAGGCCGAACTTTGCGCCAAACATCGCCCAGTAGAATCCGAAGAAAGCGAAAAAGCTCAGGAGAAATTTAAGTTTAAAGACTGCAGAGAGCAGGAATTTACCCTTGGCCAGCAAGATGGCCACGGGACCCACGGGGCCGAGCCGCTGCGCCCATTTGTTCTCGCTCGGCGGTGGAGGCTGAATGCGTTGGGCAAGCGAATCGAGGGATCGGGCATGATTCACGATCCAGTGGGCTTGGCGCGAATCCGGGGGCAGTAGGGGCAGGCCCATGAGCCAGCGCTCGCGCGCTTGACGCGGATCGCCGCTAGGCCTCGAGCGCTTGGGCCTCTGCGGCGAGGCGGTCCAGTTGTTCGGAGTGCACGAGAGCGTGACACTGGTCGCAGGCTAGCGCGCCCGGAGCCAGTTCGTGAGAGCAGCGGCGGCAGTTGCGAATAAGATCGGGTGTGGTAGTCGACACGATTCAGGAAACGCTTCCCAATTTTACGCGACCGCGTCGTCTCGCTGCTCCATATCTTCCTGGCTTGCCAATCCTGAAGGGTCCGATCAACGCGGCCCCTGCGGAGAGTCCGCAAAGGGGCCGAAAATCTCCAACGGTTTGGCGCCGGTCATCTTCCAGGCGAACTGCATGCCGACGAACAGGATGACGAGACCAATCATGGCGCCCAATGGATTGCCGGAGAACTCGAGGAACGGAGAAGCCAGCCCGAGCAGCAGCAAAGTTCCCATCGCCGACAAAAAGTTGGGCCGAGGCCGTGCTGTTTTCTCTGCCTGCGAGTCGGTGTCTGAATTCGACTCCGAACCACTCTGTTCGGATTGCGCGGTTTGCTTCTGTTGACCTCGCTTGTGTTCGCCGGCAAAATGAATCCAGACAGGAATCGCCGCGGTCGAGACGGCGGCATAAGTGAGCAGCACCGCGACGATCTGATAACGGCGTCCTCCAATCCCGTTCGATCCTTTGATCATGGCTTTGCCCACGAGCCATCCGACAGCCAGGGCGGCATAGCCGATCACGATCCCAGTGACGATGGCGAATGTGGCGTAAAGGATCATGCCCAGAATTGCGGCTCCGACGCCAAACAGACTGGCACGGACAAATGCCGCATGCGTGTCCTGGGCTAACTCACCACGCATTTTCTCAGCGCATCCCGGACAGGTCATTGCGCCATTGGCACGAAAATAATTGCCGGCGATAGGCTGGTGGCAGAACTGGCAATGGTCGCCGCCGGGCGATCCGACGTATTCCGCAGTGCCGAATTGAGGCGTGGGCTTCTGGAGAGTGGAGTCAGCCATGGCCCGGAACGATAGCATACAAAAGTGGCAGGCGGTTAGCGAGAAATGGGTAACTAAAGTGAGGCTACTGGCGGTGAGCCGATGCGCCCGCGGCTAGCTCGCGCAGGGTGGTGAGAAAGCCGGCGGCGGTGCGAGGATCGTAGAGGGCATCGAGCGCGATGGTGGCGGAGAACTGCGGAGACTCGGGACGGAAGCGGACCTGCAGCACGTCCTGCTGGCGGACGGTCATCAGGGTGTTGAGTTCGGGAGTGGAATCCTGCTTCCAATGGGTGCGGGTGGTGAGAATGACCGGGCCGGGCTCGTAGACGTCCCACTCACGTTCGTCGCGGCGGCGGGCGGTGACTCCGCGGCTGTGGGCGCACCAGCGATGGCGCACGACTTCGAGATGGAAGCTGGGCGAACCGCCAAGGTCGGCCTCGAAGGTCAGCGTTTCTTTCTGCTTGTGGTAGTAACTCAGCAGCCATTGGACGGGCATGGCGCGCGGCCGGAACTTCATGGTGACGTGCGCGTTTTCGAAGCTGCGGGAAGGGAACTGCAGGCGGGCATGCAGGCGGGAGCTGTTGAGCCAGTGCGAGTCGAGGATGCGTCCTTTACCGGCGCAGGCCGATTGCACCCAGCGCAGCGCTTCGGTTCCTTTGCGACGGTTGTAGGCGGCAAAGAGGAAATACCAGGCTCCCAAGGCCGCAACCGCGCCGACGACGTCAATGACTAGAAGGCGTCCCACCACGTCTTCCCACAGATCCTCTGATGCTGATGGTACGTCCGAGGTTGCGGTCCGGGCAAGTGGACAATCGGCCCCAATAACAATTTTTTCTGGGGATGGGTTGGGTTGGCCTGTGGAAAACCAGTTGCCGCCTGCGGATTGCGCTTCGGCGTTTTGGACGCTGTCCGGAGGATCGGCCCGCTACAATGGCGCCGTGGCCTTCGTCATCCGCGAGTTCAAGGCTGAAGATTTCGATGTGCTCTGGCGCATGGATCAGGAATGCTTTCCGCCGGGAATCGCCTATTCCAAGCGGGAGCTCAAGGAGTATGTGCGC
Source organism: uncultured Acidobacteriaceae bacterium (assembly GCA_963795875.1). GTDB lineage: Bacteria > Acidobacteriota > Terriglobia > Terriglobales > Acidobacteriaceae > Sulfotelmatobacter. The sequence continues at coordinate 33,715 of CAWCJM010000008.1, read as the reverse complement.
CACCGGGGAGCGTTCACGCTGGTGCATCCGACGGGGACACGGGCACAGTGGCGGGGTTCATCGTGGCGCATCGGGCCCCCACCGGGCACGTCATCACCATCGATGTAGATGCCGAGGCGCGACGCTCGGGAGTGGGGTCGCTGCTGCTGCGGGCGGCGGAAGATCGGCTGCGCGCGGGCGGGTCCAGCGCCGTGGGCTTGGAAACGGCAGTCGACAACCTGGCGGCCCTATCGTTCTACAAGCGGCACGGCTACAGCGTGATCCGGACCTGGCCGCGCTACTATTCGAATGGCGTGGACGCGCTGGTGATGAAGAAGGAATTAACCGCCTGAGCCGAAAGACACAATTGCGCCGATATGCCTTTTCCAGATAACTTGCCTATTCGGGTAACGAGACGACATGAAAGTTGCCATTCAGGGGGAACTCGGGTCCTTCAGTCACGAGGCGGCGGAGCGGATGCTGCCGCGGTGCACGGTGGTGCCGTGTGCGCGATCGGTGGAGGTGTTTGATCGGGTGCGAGCGCGAGATCGGTGGCCGCCGCGGTTATCCCGATCGAGAACACGCTGGCCGGAACCGTGGCGGAGCATGCCGATCTGATGCTGACGCGCGAGGTCTTCATTCAGGCGGAATATCTGCTGCGCATCGTGCACAACGTGATTGCCATGCCGGGCGTGCGGCTGGAGCGTTGCGGCGGGTGCTGTCGCATCCGGTGGCGCTCGACCAGTGCCGCGATTTTTTCCAGCGACATCCGAAAATCGAGGCGGTGCCGTTCTACGACACGGCGGGCAGCGTGAAGCATGTGATCGCCGACCAGTTGAAAGACGCGGCTGGAATCGCTGGAAAGCAGGCTGCGCGCGAATACTCCGGGAAGATTCTTCAGTCGAGCATTGAAGATGACAAGCGCAACTTCACGCGCTTCTTTTTGATTCGCAAACTGGGCAGTCGGAAGCGTGGCGCCGGGAAGAAGAAGGGAAGCGCGGACTATCACCGGCTGATTCCTCGAGGCGCGAACAAGACTTCGATCGTGTTTCAAGGTGAAGAACACGCCGGGAGCGCTCTTCAAATCGCTCAGCGTGTTTGCGCTGCGGGATATCAGCTTGAGCAAGATCGAGTCGCGGCCCATGCGGGGGCGGCCGTGGGAGTATGTGTTCTACGTGGACTTCCTGCGCGGTGACGACGAGCCGGCGCGCAACGCGCTGCGGCATCTGGGCGAGGTTGCGGAGTTCGTGAAAGTGCTGGGGATTTATCCGGCAGTGTGAACTGGCAGGTTCAAGCCAAAATGAAACTGCGGCAGTCTTCGATCACATTAGCTTGTGACGAGGAGCACATTCGGATCGCCGTAAGCCTCCTAAACTTGATCCCGGTGTAAACCGTCCCCTCGGTTCGACGGAAAATCCGCATGAAGGAGAGTGTATGCGTTTATTGAAGGTTCTGTGTGCCTTCCTGTGTGTAGTGGCGGTGGGTTCAATGGCCATGGCCGGATCGAAAAATGGTATGGGAATCCACGATGTGAACAACGTCACATTCGTTGCGCCGGTCCGCGTAGGAACGGTCCTGTTACCAGCGGGGGAATATGTCGTGCGCCACGTAATGGAACAGCAGGACCACATCATGGTGTTTAAGAGCGTGCAGGGCAAAGACGAAGTCAAAGTGAAATGCACGCTGGTTCCGCTGACGAAGAAGGCAGACCACAACGAAGAGATATACAAAGTCGACGCCAGCAATGAGAGGGTGCTCCAGGAACTAGTATTTCGCGGCGATACTTCCAAGCACGTTTTCTGAGGCCGGGATCGCCCCACGGATTCGGCTGCGAGCGGATGGGTGAGCGCTATAGCGGGTCCCGCCGCTCGCGGCCAAGGTGTTGACGCTTGTACCTGCGTGCGCCACCACCGTCTTTTTCCTGTTCCGCAATTTAGGTCTTGCAAGCGCTTATCCTCCGCGTTAGCCTCTGCACCTTAGGCACATTCCACCAGGACCGATAACGAGAATAGAATTCAATCTCTTGCGGGAATCCTTCCGGGGCTATCTGAAACCTTTCCGGGAGGAGTATCATCTAAACTTGAGCGAGTTACACTCAAGGAGACATATGAGCCAGCAGCCGCCCGTCGAGCGCACTCCTAAGAATAAGGAAATAAACGAGCAAAAGGCCCTTCCGGTGCTCCCGGTAAGGGATACCGTGTTGTTCCCGCATGCTGTTTTGCCCCTGACCGTGGGCCGGGAAAGTTCGGTTCAACTGATCAATTCTCTCGGAGAAGACAAGACCATCATCGTGGTGGCGCAGCGCGAGGCGCGCGTCGATTCCCCGCAGCCCAGCGACCTTTACACGGTCGGAACCTCCGCCGTGGTGCACAAAGTCGTCAAGATGCCCAACCAGAGCCTGTTTGTGTTTGCCGAAGGCCTGGAGCGGGTAAAGCTGGGCGAGTTCACGCAATTGACGCCCTTCATGAGCGCGCACTATTCCGCTGTTGCCCGAGGGCACCGACGCCGGTCGCGACCTCGGAAATCGAAGCCCTGCAGCGCAATGTGCTGACGCTGTTCCAGCAGATCGTTGCCGGTTCGCCCACGCTGTCGGATGAACTCTCGACCGTGGCCATGAACATCGACGAGCCCGGGCCGCCTGGTGGATTTCATCGCGTCGTCGCTGCCGTCGCTGTCGACGCCCGACAAGCAGGACACGCTGGAGACGCTCGACATCCACGTGCGCCTGGAAAAAATCAACCAGCACCTGGCGAAGGAACTCGAAGTCCAGCAACTGCGCAACAAGATTCAGAGCGAAGTGCAGGACCGCGTGCAGCAGACGCAGCGCGAGTACTACCTGCGCGAGCAGATGAAGGCCATCCAGAAAGAACTGGGCGAGCAGGACGAAGGCCAGCGCGACGTCGAAGATCTGAAGAAGAAAATCGACGAAGCGGGCATGCCCGACGAAGTGAAGAAAGAAGCGCTCAAGGAATTGGGCCGGCTTTCGCGCATGTCGCCGATGGCCGCCGACTATTCGCTCACGCGCAACTACGTTGAATGGCTGGCGGTGCTGCCGTGGAACAAGACTTCCGGGCAGGAAATCGAGATTCCGAAGGCGAAAGAGATTCTCGACACCGATCACTACGATCTGGAGAAAGTGAAAGACCGCATTCTCGACTATCTTTCTGTGCGCCGGTTGAAGCCGAATATGAAGGGACCGATTCTGTGCTTCGTCGGACCTCCGGGCGTGGGCAAGACTTCGCTCGGCAAGTCGATCGCGCGCGCGCTGGGCCGCAAGTTTGTGCGGCTCTCGCTCGGCGGCGTGCACGACGAAGCGGAAATTCGCGGGCATCGGCGCACCTATATCGGAGCGCTGCCGGGGCAGATCATTCAGGGCATTCGCCGCGCGGAGACGAAAGATCCCGTCTTCATGCTCGACGAAATCGACAAGGTGGGGCGCGACTTCCGCGGCGATCCGGCTTCGGCGCTGCTCGAAGCGCTCGATCCCGAGCAGAACTCGACGTTCCGCGACAACTATCTCGACGTGACGTTCGACTTGTCGAAGGTGCTGTTCATCACGACCGCGAACATGCTCGATCCGATTGCCGAGCCGTTGCGCGATCGCATGGAGATCATCGAACTGCAGGGCTACAGCGAGGAAGAAAAAGTTCACATCGCGTTCCGCTACCTGATTCCGCGGCAGATTGATGAGAACGGCATTACGGCCGAGCAGATCGAGTTTCCGGAGGAGGCGGTGCGCTACACCATCCGCCACTACACGCGGGAAGCGGGCGTGCGCAGCCTGGAACGGACGATCGGCACGATCTGCCGCAAGCAGGCGCGGCGCTTGGCCGAAGGCAAGACCGAAAAACTCGATCGTCACCAAGGAAGTCGTTCAGGAATTTCTGGGCGGCATCAAGATTCGCAGCGAAGGCGAAATTGCCGAGCGGACCGAGCGGCCCGGCGTGGCCGTGGGTCTGGCGTGGACTCCGTCGGGCGGCGACGTGCTGTTCGTCGAAGCCAACGCGATGAAAGGCAAAGGCGGATTCACCATGACCGGACAGATTGGCCAGGTCATGCAGGAATCCATGCAGGCGGCGCTGACGTGGGTGCGGTCGAATGCCGACCGGCTGGGGGTTGCGGAAGATTTCTTCGCCAACCACGATATCCACATCCACGTGCCGGCGGGCGCGATTCCGAAGGATGGGCCTTCGGCTGGAGTGACCATGGCGACGACCCTGGTGTCGTTGCTGACCAAGCGCCGCATCACGCCGCTGATGGCGATGACTGGCGAGATCACGCTGAGCGGGAACGTGCTTCCGGTCGGCGGGATCAAAGAAAAAGTGCTGGCCGCAAAACGCGCCGGGGTCACCGATGTGATTCTGCCGGCGGAAAACAAGATGAACGTGGAGGAAGATCTCACGCCGGAACAACTGGAGAACTTCACGGTTCACTACGTGAAGACGATCGACGAGGCTCTGCGGTTTTCGTTGCCTGAAGTGGCGGAGGGTCCGGCCGCGAAGATACTCTCGACGCCGCCGAAGGATCCCAAGCAGGATTACAACCCGACGGCGCCGGTGAAGGAACCGGAAGCGGTTCACGATAAGGTGCTGACGCAAGCCTGAAGGCGTTTCGTGAAACGTTCAATGGCCAGCCTCGCTTGAGGCTGGCCGTTTTTTTGCCGGGCGGGATGTTCGTACCATTGCCTGCGGGCGCGACTCGCGGTACACTGAACGCCGATGCGAGTGCGAGTCCTCTTCTTCGGGATGTTGAAGGATGCTGGTGGGGAAGCCAGCGGACGTGATCGACTCTGCCCGACGGGGCTTCGGTCCGCGATGTGCTCGCGCGCTATGAATCGCAGATTCCGCGGCTGAAAGAATCACTGCCATCGCTTGCCCTGGCGGTGAATCAGCAATATGCCGGGCCCGATACGAAATTGAAGCCCGACGACGAAGTCGCGCTGCTGCCGCCGGTCAGCGGCGGCGCGCCGAGGGGCGGGCTCAGCCGCCGGGACGCCAGCGCTACGCCTCGATTGTCCGCGAGGTCATCGACACGCAGCGAATCGTTGGCCGGCCTCAAGCGCGGGGAAGATGGCGCGGCGCTCGTGTTTGAGGGAGTGGTTCGCAACCAGACTCGCGGCCGCAAGACGCTCTATCTCGACTACGAAGCCTACGAAGAGATGGCGCTTGCAGCAGATGGAGTCGCTGGCAGATCAGGCGCTGCAGCAATTCCAGATTCGCGATGTGGCCATCGTCCACCGGCTGGGGCGGCTGGAAATCGGCGAGACCAGCGTGCTGATCGCGGTCGCATCGGCGCATCGCGCCGCCGCTTTTGACGCCTGCCGGTGGCTTATCGACACGCTCAAGCGCACCGTGCCCATCTGGAAGAAAGAGCACTTTGAAGATGGCGCGGTCTGGGCCGATGGCGAGCCCTTCCCGGCGGAAATTCCGCGCGCAAATTCCTGGAGCTGAGGCAGCCCGGCGCCGCAGGCCGCATCTAACTGCAGCGGCCGGGATCGAGCTTCGTGCGGCCAGAGCTCATGGGCAAAGGTATAATTCGCATCACTCGATGAGAAAACCCGCCACGATTCTGCTCCTGATCGGCTTGCTCGTTGTCTCGGCCTGCGGCCTATGGGCGCAGCAGACAACGGCCCAGCCGAATCAGCCCCATCAGCAGAGTCCGTCGCAGCAGAACCCAGCTCGACAAACTCAGGAACCGCGCAGTCCGAGCCGACCACCACGCTCCGTGTCGACGTCAACCTGGTCAACGTATTCGTGACCGTGACCGACGAGCACGGCGCTCCCATCGGCGGGCTGACGAAGGAGAATTTCGTTCTCAAGGAAGACGATCACGAGCAGAACATTGCGGTCTTCGACAAGGAATCCGCGCTGCCGCTTTCGATCGCCCTGGCCATCGACACCAGTCTGAGCACGCGCCACGACCTGCCGCTCGAACAGGCCTCAGCCAAGCGCTTCGCGCATGCCATCCTGCGTCCGGTCGACGCGCTTGTCGGTCTACGGTTTCAGCGAGATCGTGCACGAATCCACGCCGGGATATACCGCGGATCTCAGGCGCATCGACGAGGGCATCGACCACATTCGACCTGGGCGCCGCCACGGCGCTCTACGACGCGATTTATGTGGCCTCGCGCGCGCTTGACAAGCGCAAGGGACGCAAAGTCATCGTCCTGATTACCGACGGCGGGGACACGGACAGCAAGGTCGACTACAAGGAAGCGGTGCGCGCGGCGGAAGAAGCCGAAGCCATCGATCTACTCGATCATCATCGTCCCGATCGAGAGCAGCGCCGGGCGCGAAACCGGCGGCGAGCATGCCCTGATCCAGCTCTCCGAAGATACGGGCGGCAAATACTACTACGCGACCTCGACCGCGCAGCTCGACGACGCGTTTCGCAAGATCAGCGACGAACTGCGCACGCAGTATCTGCTGGCTTATTATCCGTCGCAGCGCACATCGTTCTCCGAGTTTCGCCGCATCGAAGTCAAAGTGGCGGGCGTGCCGGATGCCGCGGCCTATCGCGTCCGCCATCGCGCGGGCTACTACACGGTGAAGTCGGAATTCTGACTGCTCGTTCTGCCAACGCGCTTCTCTACATAACAGGGCAAGACCTAGCGGCATGAACAAACGCTTACGAATGTTTGTAAGTATATGTAAACGCCGGAGTAAGGGCGGTTCGATTCCGTTTCACAGAACAGGCATACACAATTTGGAATTTGTTGGGGTGTCTTGAGCCGCTGTCCGCTGATGGCAAGAGCTGTTGAGCCTGTGCAAGTGATTGAAAATGGATGAGCCTTCGGGTTGCGTGCACATTCACACTGCTGCTGGCCGGGAAATTGCATTGTTAAGAGTACAAAGTTTAGGTGGGTTCGTGGGGAACGCCACATTTCAGCTTGGATTTGTTAAGCTGCATGTTCTTGACGCTGAGCCGCAATCCGTTCCCGCCGAACAGCTAAGGCAGATTTCTTTGCAAACGATCTCCGACGAAATGGTGTTTACTCACGAGACGCGAAAAAGATTCTGCGAACACTCCGAAAAGGATGGTGGACGATGATGAAGCTCGATTCCCCCCAGCGGTTTGCTGCCCGATGTAGTGTTTGGCTGGTCCTACTGACCACACTTCTGCTGTTGTCCTCTGCGGCATTCGCCCAGACCACGGTCGCGACTGGCAGTATCGTGGGAACTGTAACCGACGCCACCGGCGCCGTGTTGGCAGGTGCCAAAGTCACGATTGTCGGCTCCACGGGGCAGACGATCAAACTCACCACGAATGGCCAGGGAGGCTATTCCACCGGTTCGCTCATTCCGGGGGTGTACACCGTTCGCATCGAAGCCAAGGGCTTCAAAACCGCGCAACTGCCTCTCGACGTGAAAGTCGATAACACCGCGAACGGCAGCGTGAAGCTGGAGATTGGACAAGAGAGCACTGTGGTTGATGTGCAGGCCAGTGACATTCAGGTGAATACCGAGCAGGCGACCGTGCAGGGAGTTCTGACCGCCAGCCAGATTGAGACTCTCCCGGTCAACGGCCGCAACTTCCTCGATCTGGCTCAACTTGAGCCCGGCGTCCAGATTCAGGACGGTGAGAATTTTGATCCCACCAAGGTAGGTTATTCGTCGATTTCGTTCGGCGGACGCTTCGGCCGCACGGCGCGCATCAGCGTCGATGGCGTCGACGTCAGCGACGAGACAGTCGGCACGACTACTGAAGACATTCCCGCCAGCGGCATTCAGGAGTTCTCGCTGGCGCAGTCCACCTTGGACCTTTCGAACGACCTGACCTCATCGGGTGCGGTGAACGTCACCACCAAGTCGGGCACGAATACCTACCACGGAGAAGCGTTCGGATTCTTCCGCGACAGCACAGTGGGCGGAGCCAAACTGCTGCAACCGTGGGATACGGCCACGAATTCGTTCATTAACACCCCGTATCAGCGGAATCAGGAAGGCGGCAGCGTCGGCGGCCCGATCCTCAAGGACAAACTGTTCTTCTTCCTGGATGGCGAGCGGACACTGCAGCATCTGGCGGCGCCGGTTCCGGAAGGCGCCCCGTACGACTCAATACTCAGGCACGTTCGGGCTCCGTTTCACGAGGACGAACTGCAAGCGCGCGTGGACTACAACCTGGCAAGACGGCGCGTCTGTTTGGACGATTCAACTACTTCAAGAATTCGGTGTACGCCACGTTCTTTCCGTCCAGCTTCCAGGTTTACAACAACCTGGACTACACGCGAAATGACGTGGCTGGCATTGACTTCAACACCGGCAGCATCACCCACACCATCCGCTTCTCGTACTTGAAGTTTCAGAACCGGATTCTGGATGCGGTGCGCGGAAGCACTCTGCCGTTCGCGAACTATCCGGTAGCGATCAACATCGGAACGTTTACGGTGGGGCCGAACTTGCTGGCTCCGCAGGCGACGCCGCAAAGCGATCACCAGATCAAGTATGACGGCAGCAAGATGATTGGAAAGCACATCCTGCGCTTTGGTTTCGGCTATAACCACATCCAGGGTGGAGGATTTGCCAGCTTCTTCAGAATTGCGCCGCAGGTATTTACCAGCCCGGGGCCTGAGTACCGATCCGACTGGATGCATCGGTGGGCAACGGGGTCGTGCAGGTTGGCAACGGCCAAGGATACTCCACAACCCAGGCAGCTCTTGGTTATCCGGCTGGCGGATTAGGACCCGACAACCGCTTGTCGCTTGTACGTAGGCGATACGTGGAAGATTCTGCACAATCTCACGATTTCGCCGGGGCTTCGCTGGGAACGTGACACAGGGCGCACCGACAGCGATCTTGCCGGCGATCCCGGAATTGAACGCAGCGTTTCCGGGCTATGGAAATCCCGTGCGCCAACCGAACCTGAACTTCGCTCCACAGTTGGGACTGGCGTGGGATCCGTACAGCAACGGCAAAACGGTCGATCCGCGCGGGTGTCGGCCTGTACTACGAGAACGTGATTTACAACAACGTTCTGTTTGACCGGCCTCTGCGGCTGCAGAACGGTGCGTTCCTGCAGACCCCGTTGGCCTGCAACGGGGGTAACGCCGCAACCGATCCCGGTCTCGCCAACGCAATCGATCTCGGTGGGGACTGACCCCAGCACAGGCAAGAACTATTGCGCCGAGACGCATCGGTCAGGCTGCACAGGCATTGGCCGCCTTCCAAGCGACCTATCAGGCCGACACGCCCTTCAGTTTGACCAACCCGAATCCCGCGTTTATTGGCACGCAGCTGGCGTCGGTGGCTTCAATCCTGCTCTCGGCCTGTTTGCTCCCAACTACCGGTCGCCGAGATCTCTTCAAATGAACGCCGGATTCCAGCGTGAAATCCGCCACGGCATGATGATCAGCGCAGATTATGTGCGCAACGTCGAAACCCACGGTTTGCTGGGTGTTGATGTCAACCACGCTGGCGCGGCGCGCTATTTCAACAGAAACGGCGCTCTGAATGCCAATATCAGCAACCAACAATCATTTCGGATGCGGGATTGGCAACTGATTCCGCATCGATCGACTGCGCCGATTGCAGCCGCAGCGCCACAATTGGAAACTATGCCGGCAATGGTTTAGGCACTCCAAACGACTTCGGTTCAGCGTGCCCAACTCCGGGATGCGCCTTTCGGCGGCATTAACCCGCTCTACGGCCAGATGCTGTTCCTGGAGCCGATCAGCCGGTCGGTCTACGACGGGCTGCAGATGAAGTTCGTGGACAATAAGGCGAACCCGATGCGGGGCGTGAAGTCCGCCAATTTCCAGGTTTCGTACTCGCTCTCTCGTTTTGTGAACCCGCTGGCGTTTGCTGGAAACACTCCTCCTTCGAATCCGGTGGGGGCCAACGATCAGGACTTCGTGCTGCAGGCGGCCGACAACGATAACCCTCTCAAGTTTATGGGGCCATCGCTGCTGGACCGCACCAATCAAATCTCGTTTGGGGGAAGCTTCGAGGTGCCATACTCATTCCGTTTCGGCATCATCGGACACTTCTACAGCCCGCTCTCCAGCCCCACCATTGTGGGGAGCAACGGCTCTGGAGGGCAGATCTTCCAAACCGACTTCAGCGGCAGTGGATTTATCAGTCAGCCGATGCCGGGTACCACGAATGGTTCATTCCAACGTGACTTCGGCGTCGCCGGCTTGAACACTGCCATCAGCCGCTACAACTCGACCTACGCAGGACAGCCGACTCCCGCGGGTGCCGTGCTGGTCAGTAATGGATTGTTCTCGGCATCGCAGCTCGCGCAGTTGGGTGGCGTTGCTCCCACTTTGCCCACCGCTCCAGCGGACCAGCTTACGTTCCCGTGGGTGAAGGCCTTCGACTTCCGTCTGAGTTGGAGCCACACCTTCATGGAGCGCGTCAAGATTGAGCCCAGCGTGGGGATCTTCAACATCTTCAATTTCGCCAACTTCAACCTGCCGCCGGGTGCCATGAACGGCTGGTTGACCGCAGGCAGTTCGATTAACAGCACCAACACGCACATTCAACCGCTCCAGACCGGGCCTCAGAGCGACATCTTCCGAGTAGGCAACGGTACGGGTGTATTCGGACTGGGTTCGCCACGGGCGATGGAGTGGGGTTTGCGCTTGACCTTCTAAAGTCGCGATTCAGAACCGTGAGCCACCAACGAGAGTTGGTGGCTTTTTTTCTTGTTCGGGTTTTACGGGTTCAATTCTGTTCGCAGCCGCTTCGAGAGCCTTTCGATCTGCTTCAATTTGTCGATCACGTCTTTGGGCAGCATGCCTTTGCGCACATTGGCGACGTCGGTCGGGATCGTTTGCGCGGTGCGGGCCAGGTCGTCGGCGTCGCGCTGCAGTTGCACGAGATCGAGGCGCTTTGAGTTAGCGCTCGGCGCTTGGCTGGTGTTCGGGAATCCTGAGGCTCGGGAGGCTTGGGATAATTATTTCGAGCCTGCGGGAGCGCCAGAGTTACGAACAGTCCGAGCGTTACAGGGAGAGAAATCCAGGCACGTTTCTTCACGGTGGCCTCCTGCCGGAAGAGGTTTCAGGCATTGTACCCGGATTTGGACGCGGGTTCTGTCCTGCATAGTCGGTTCGGCGCGACGCTTTGTGTACAATGCCTGCATGCCGTTCCGCGCTCCACAAGGGAATCCCAATGCCGCCAAGCGCAGCCGAACGCCTCCTCCGGAAGATACTTTCGAGGAGGCTGCTTTTCTCAAGGCGCTCGGGAGAAAAGCAGAAGCCGGTCTCGGTCAAGCTGATGGACGGCCAGATCGTCCACGGATGGATCGAGTATTACGACAAGAATATGGTGCGGCTGACGCGCGAGGGCGCGCCCAATCTGTTCATCTTCAAGCACGAGATCATGTATATCGCGGAAGATGGCGGAAAGAAGAAGTGAATCGGCTTGGGCGTTCTGGCTTTCGGAACTAGCTCGAGCTGTCGTACATTGTTTCTTTTACCAAGTCCGACTTCAAGAGCCCGGCAGCCGAAAGCCGGACAGCCGAAAGCCTAAAATCCATGCCATCATGCCCACGCCCACATCCCGCAAAGCTTCCTCCCGCCATGTCGGCCATCGCTCGCGAGGCCGGCGCGCTGCTGCATGCAGTATTTTCATCAGGGACTCAAGATCGAATACAAAGGCGACGCCGATCTGGTGACGGCGGCCGACCGCGCCTCCGAGGAGCTGATCCGCGAGCGCATTACGCAGCAGTTTCCCTCGCATGACGTGCTGGGCGAAGAGCAGGGGCTGAACGATCAGGGCAGCGACTATCGCTGGTACGTCGATCCGCTCGACGGCACCACGAATTTTGCCCACGGATATCCCGTGTTCTGCGTGTCGATGGCGCTGGAACATCGACGCTGAGGCTCAGGGCCGCCGCATTGCCGGAGTCGTCTACGATCCCACGCGCGACGAATTGTTCAGCGCCGAGCAGGGAAGAGGCGCGCACCTCAACGGCAAGCCGATCCATGTTTCGAAAGCGGCGCAGTTGAAGGAGTGCCTGCTGGCAACCGGATTTCCCAGCCACAAGCGGCATAAGAATCCGAACATTCACTTCTATCACCAGATCACGCTGCGCACTCACGGCGTGCGGCGCGCGGGATCGGCGGCGCTCGACTTGTGCAACGTGGCCAGCGGCCGCTTCGACGGTTTCTGGGAATTCAATCTCAATCCGTGGGACACGGCGGCGGGTGTGCTCATCGTCGAAGAAGCCGGCGGCAAGGTCACCCGCTTCGACGGATCTCCGTTTGAAATCGACAGCAGCGAGACGCTGGCCTCGAATGGTCTGGTGCACGACGCGCTGCTGCACGAGTTCAAAGAAATCTTTGCCGGCCGCGGCCTGGAGCTCCCTTGCCGGACCCCAGCGATTACAAAAGTGAGCTTTCCCTGTGTCCTCAGTGCCCTCTGTGGTTGCAAGGTTTTGCTCACGGCGCATCGAACGTCCTCGCGCCTCGCCGCGGCGTTACAATAAGTCAGGGACGCCGGCCAAGGTTCTTCTCCGGCCGTCCTCCATTTCTGATTCTGCAGGGTCAACGTGATCAATTCTCTCCTCGAACGCAAAATCGAAAAGCGGCCGGACAAAGTCCGGCTGCAAGGACGCATCCTTTTTCTCACCGAAGATCCCGAACTCATCAAGCGGCAACTCGCGGGCGAAGACCTGCCCTGGGATACGAAGAATCCGGCGAACAATCCCAAACTGCGCGACGACATTTCCACCGACGAGATCACTCCCGCGCACTACTGTTTTATTTTGACGAGACGCTGGGCGAGATTCCGTATCTCGGCCTGAAGTGCGGCAGCGTGACGCCCATCGGCCGCGGCGATGTGAAGCGCGGCGGGTTCGTATGCGCGGTGAGCGGCAAGCGGCGCGGCAAAGGATCGAGCCGCGAGCAGTCTCCTTATGCCGAAATGTGCGCGGGCATTCGCGTCGTGATCGCCGAAAATATCGAACGCATCTACAAGCAGAATTGCCAGAACCTGGGCCTGCTGACCTCGACCAACTTTTCGCTGATCGACCGCATCCGCGGCGGGGAAGAGATTGCGCTGAGCGAATTCACCGCCGGCGAAGATGAGATTACGCGGCAGGTGATCGAATACGGCGGCCTGTTTCCGTTCAACGTGGCGCGCATGCAGGGGAAAGTATTTCTTGCCGCCGATCGAGCGAATGCGAATCGGAAATGGCAGGGAATGTCCGCCGCTACACGCCGCCTATGACGCTGGCGGAGAAAATCTTCGCGCGGCACATGATCAACGAGAAAGGCGAAGTCGGCGTACCGTCGGTCAAGCCCGGCGACACCGGTTTCGCGCGCGCCGATCTGCGCTTCAGCCACGAGTACGTCACGCCCATGGCGGCGATTTTCTTCGAGCGCTACGTCGGCAAAGATGCGAAGGTCAACGATCCCTCGAGCATCCTCTTCTTCCGCGACCACCTGACGTTTCTCGATGAGGTGATTTCCGAAGAAAAGAAGAAGCTCGGCCTGCTCGACCTGGCGACGCAACTCAAACTCAAGCAGCAGGATTTCGCCGCCGAAGCAGGGAATCCGTCTGCACGGCGAATTGACCGACCGCAAAGGTTCGGAGGGCATCTGCCACTCGATCGTGCTCGAAAGCTACGCGCTGCCGGGGCAGTTGAATATTGGCTCCGACTCGCACACGCCGCATGTGGGCGCGATCGGCTGCGTGGCCTTCGGCATCGGCACCACCGATGTATTCAATTCGTGGATCACGAAAGATGTTCGCGTGAAAGTTCCCGAGTCGGTGCGAGATCGTCATTCGCGGCAAGAAGCATCCCAACGTGACCGCGAAAGATTTCATTCTGAAGATTCTGAGCCTCGACTACGTGCGCAGCGGCAAGGCGCTGGCCAAAGTCATGGAGTACGCGGGCGAGGCGATCGAAGAATTGAGCGTCGACGAGCGCGCCACCATGACCAACATGGCGGCGGAAATTGGCGGATTTACCGGCATCGTCGCGCCCGATAAGAAAGCCGTCGACTTCCTGGTCGAGCGCCGCGGCATGGATCGCAAAAAGCCGAGGCAATGATCGAAGGCCTCTACAGCGATCCCGGAGCGCAGTACGCGCACGTGATCGAACTCGACGCCGCCGAGATCACGCCGATGGTCGCGACGCCCGGCGATCCCGGCAACGGCAAATATGTTCGCGAACTGAACACGCCCGTCCCGGTCGAGATCGCCTACGGCGGCACCTGCACCGCAGGCAAGAATGAAGACATGGACATGTACGCCGCCGTGCTCGCCGACGCACTCAAGCACGGCAAGCGCGTCGCCGACTCGGTGAAGTTCTACATTCAGTTCGGCTCGCAGGAGACGCGCGAGTATTGCCTGCGCAAGGGATATCTGGACATTTTCCAGAAATCCGGCGCGCAGCGTGATCGAGCCCAGTTGCGGCGCCTGCATCAACGCCGGGCCGGGAGTTTCCACGCGTCCCGATCAGGTCGTGATCAGCGCGCAGAACCGCAACTTTCCCGGGCCGCAGCGGCCCCGGCCAGATGTATCTGGCTTCGCCGTTCACCGTTGCGGCCAGCGCGGTGGCGGGATACATCGTGGAATACGAGCCGAGCGAGAAGAAAGAATTGATTTCAGCGTAATGGCTGTGGCTACCGGCGCTCCCTTCGGGTTTCTGACCTCTAAGGGCGACCGTGTGGAAAGTCTTCGCCTTCGACATCCGAGCTAGCCCGAAGCGACCTCCAGACTCGGACTTAGCGGCCCTAACCGCCTATCCTCAGGCTAGCACCGAGGCCCGTAAGTGGTTGAATTTAGCCAAGATGGCTGAAATGAGCCACCCCGGTTCCTGCAACTTTTCTGCTGGTCTCGCGTTCAAATAAGTAGTGGTTCTGGTTCGTGGTTGGCGGTGACAGGCAGCCCAAAACCAGACCATAGAAGGCGTCCGGTGCTGATAGAAGTTGTGGCTCTGGAGCCTAGGGGGCTTATATGCGCTACATGAAATACTTGGCGTTGATGGCAGTGCTGATGTTGCCGCTTGCGTACTCGCAGGCGCAGGTCGATGCGGGAGCTGCGGCTGGAAACAATCAGGGCTACGACCAAGGTCAAGCTGATCGAGGTTACCCGGACCAGGGTCCAGCCAATCAAGCCCCACCCAATCAAGGGTATCCCGACCGGGGCTATGCCGATCAGACGTACGCCGGGCCAGGATACGTGAGCGGTCCGCCGGTATGCGCGTACGGGTACTACTCGTATTACCCCTATGCCTGCGCGCCGTATGGCTTCTATGGCCCGCGGTGGTTTGTAGGCGGAGTCTTCATCGGCGCCGGCCCGTGGTATGGCTGGGGCTGGGGACATGGCGGATACTGGGGTCGGCCGTGGGTATTGGGGTCACGCTGGTACTGGGGTCGCGGCGGGCCGGGGCTATGGACGCGGCTACGTTGGCTGGTATACGGACGCGGCTATGCTGGAGGATACGCCCGCGGCGGCGTAGTTCACGGTGGCGGAGGCTTCCATGGTGGCGGTAGCGGTCCACGGTGGCGGTGGCTTCCATGGCGGAGGCGGATTCCACGGTGGTGGCGGTGGACATGGTGGCGGACATCGGTAACAGAGTCGATCGTCAGAAGTAAGGAACGGCTGGCAGCTTTAGCTGCCAGCCGTTTTTCTTTATCCTGCCAACCGTCATTCAATCTGGAACGTCGGTCTGAAATGACTTTCTTACGACTCTGATTTGCAGGTTGGAATCAACGCTATGACGTCTTTGCGCCCCGGCGCGTAGCTTTTGAGCTCTTTCAGAGCTGGGAACGAACTAGGCGCGACCACCGTGCGTTCCGGTGGCTGCGAGCCCGCATCCAGCGCCGACGCCAGCAACTGCATGGCATCGCCGACCAGCGGCGGAGAAATCACTGTCGCCGCCAAGCGCCCCTGGCGCACCCATTCCTGGCCGGAGCGGGGAACACCGTCGCATCCGGTGATGGGAAGTCGCAGCCAGGCGTCGCGTTCTTGTCAAATCGCCCAGTTCTTCAAAAGCCCGGCGCGCCCCAATGGCCATGTCATCGTTCTGGCAGGCAATCATGCCGACATGCAGCTGCCGCGACGTGCTCAAGCGACAACCACGACTTGATGGCGTGATAGCCACTTTTCTGGGTCCAGTCGCCTTTCAGAGTTTTTACTTCGACGCGCGCCGGCTTGGTCGAGAGCATGCCCTTGGTGCGGACTTTCGCCACGTCGCGGACCGAGGGGCCCTCGAGATAAAGGACGCATCCCTTCTCACCGAGGAACGCGCCGATCTGCTGGCCCTGAATCTTTCCGATGGCCTCGTGGTCCGACAGCACGGCGAAAACCGGAACCAGGGCGTGTAGCCGCAAGCTGCGCAATGTAGTCCACGTCGGTGTTGATGATTGCCCAGGCGATGCCGGCGCCGACCGCCGCCTTTGCGATCTGAGCCATGCCCGTGCCTACGGGTTCGGCCAGGATGGCGTCGGGGCGCTTGGAGGGGTCCTGGATGAAAGCTCAGAATCTGCTGGGTCTGCTGTACGGCATCGTTGCCGGAATAGATGATCTGAACGTTAGCCCCAAGTTTCAGCGCGGCCGCCTGGGCAGAGGCTGCCTGTTCGAGTTGATAATCGTTGTCTTCTGTAATCAGGGAAACCAGAACCTTGAGTTTGTTCATGGAGGCGCGCCCTTCAACGAGGGGTCGCACCGCACGTTTCTGCGATCATTAACTCACTCCGGACGGTACGCGCCAAATTACTTCGGTCATCGTTCCGAGTAAGCCGTCTGGCAGTCGGACGCGGGATCTAGCCGCAGTCTGGGCAGATCGCCGGGCTAGCAGCCGCTTCGGGAAGACGCAGTCGCTGAGGATGACACACCGCGAGCGCCGACGAAGCTCTGTACCAGCCGCCCGCATTCTTGCTAGAATGTCCGGTCACAAAACCGCCGCGGTAGTAAAATAGAAGCAGAGACTCTCAGGAGACTGACACCCTTATGACCTACGTGATTGCTGAGCCGTGCATCGGCACCAAAGACACCGCATGCGTGGATGCGTGTCCGGTGGATTGCATTCATCCCAAGAAAGACGAGCCCGCGTACGCGACCGAGGAGTTGCTCTATATCGATCCGGTGGAGTGTATCGACTGCGGCGCCTGCGTTCCGGTGTGCCCGGTCTCGGCCATCTTCGCGCTCGACGATCTGCCGGAAAAGTGGAACTCCTTCACCGAGCGCAACGCCAAGTACTTCGGGCGGTAGAACGGCTTTTGGCTCTTGGCCTGCTAGCTCTTGGCTTGGATCGAGATCAGAGGCGCGCGTCCTGTTGTGGGCGCGCGCTTTTGTTCTGGCAAACGGGCTCCGATCTCTGAAAGCGCTATCGCTTCTTGGCGTTTCCCAGAACCTCGGCGTCGATCCCGGTGTGGGCTTTCAGCGCATCCAGAATGTGCAGGTACTCGTGCTCGTCCATGAGCAGGACGAACACCTTGGGCAGTCCTGATCGTGATAGTGCAATCTCCAGCCAGTGACTCTTATCGCCCATGACGACCGATGCGTGTACTCGTAGTCGCACTTGTCGATCTGGGCATAGGGAATCGTTACTGGCGCGCCCTTGGCGGGACGCACTTCGACGGCCTTGTCTTGTCGCTGAAAGTCAATACAGCCTTGTGTGCTTTGCCCTTCGGGTTGGGCACCTGACGCGGCTGAACGAGGTCTCTTCAGCGAAGCCAAGCGCTGCGACCAAGCGAGACCAGGAGAAGAACGGAAGCAATTCTTTTCACAATCTTGAAAGTATATCGAAAGGTAGCGCAATCGAACTGGGCGGAGCCTTCATGGGTGCTCCATCGCTATGCGCTGCTCTTTCCGCATCAGTGCGGAACTTGCTGAGAGACTGATGGAGCTGACGGCTGAACTGACGCCAAGCCGTTCCACTAGAATCAACTCTTCACCTCGCGAACTCCCATGGCCCTCAGAGAGTCGGAAGCGATCGTGCTGCGCAGTTATCCGCTGCGCGAGGCCGATCTGCTGGTCACGCTGTTCACGCGCGCGGAGGGCAAAGTCCGCGGCGTGGCGCGGTCGGCCAAAAAATCGAAGCGCCGATTCGGCGGAGCGCTCGAGCCGCTGACCTACGTGCGCGCGTTTTATGACGTCCGCGAGCGGCAGGAACTGGCGCGGCTCGATTCCTGCGAAGTGCTGGAATCTCCCATGGCCTCGGAGGTCAGCTATGCGCGGGCGGTCGCTCTGGGCCACATCGCCGAATTGCTCGACGAACTTCTCCCCGACCGCGAAGCCAACGACGCCATCTTCCGCCTGACGCTTTCGGTGCTGCACGTTCTGACCGGCCCGGAGGTCTGGATGCCGGTCACATATTTCGAATTGTGGCTGACGCGCCTGGTCGGCTTCCTGCCCGAGTTGACCGAGTGCACCGTCTGCGGCCGCAGCCTGAACGGCAGCCGCGCCTACTTCCACGCGCTGGCCGACGGCCTGATGTGCCCCGACGACAAGCGCCTGGCGTCGTCGGAAATTTCCAGCCGAATCGCGCGCGCTGGCCGCGCAAATGTTTCGCGCCCCGGTGGAAAGCTTTCGCTGGCGATCGCCTGGCCGAAAGCGCAAGCCGCCGACCTGCGAAAGTTTCTGATCCAAATTCTGCAGCGGCATCTTGAGAAGAAACTGGTCACGGCGGGGATGCTGGAGAAGGGTGGGTTTTATGCACCGGCCCAGTCTTCGCTGCGCAGGTGCGTTGTGCTATAAAATCACGCCACGAAGATTCGATCATGAGAGTCATGCATGACCGACAAATGGGGAAGGCGGCTGTTCACGGCAGGTGCGGTCTGGCTGCTGGTGCTGGGGTTGGTGCACTGCACTGTCGCTGTTCGAAAAGCCGGTTCCGACGAATGACACTGAGAAGCAGTTGCTGGATCTGATGTCCAACTACAAATTCAACGTTATGGGATCGATGCGCAGCATGGACAATTTCATGCGCGGATTCAGTATCTCATTCATGCTGGCGTCTGTTGGTGCATGGGAGCGCTCGATCTGGTGCTTGCCCGCGAGCGCTCGGGACTGCTCAAGCGAGTGGCACTGATCAACACCATCTGGCTGGCCGTGCATGACGGCTGTGGGGCTGCGCTATTTCTTTGTTGCGCCACGTCGTTCCTGGCAGCCGCACTGTTGATCTTCGCTGCTGGCTTGGCTGAAGCTGCCGGCATCGGCTAGCTGACGGCTGCCGCCAACTTCCATTACAATCGTGGATTAACCTGCTGGTCTCCGGCTGCGCTGTAGGAGTTCGAGCTCGACCACTCGCATTCTGGGGTTTCAAGCTAAGAGCCAAAAGCTAAGAGCTAGAGGCTGAACCTGTGAATCCATCCTCCTCCAATCCGCTGACGTTTCAGGAACTCATCCTGCGGCTGCAGACATTCTGGGCGGAGCGCGGATGCGTGCTGCAGCAGCCTTACGACGTGGAAGTCGGCGCGGGCACCATGGCGCCGGAAACTTTTCTGCGCGTGCTCGGGCCGAAGCCTTACAAGGTCGCGTATGTGCAGCCCTCGCGGCGTCCGGCGGACGGGCGCTACGGAGAAAATCCGAACCGGCTGTTCAAGCACATGCAGTTGCAGGTGATCCTGAAGCCTCCGCCGGAGAATGTGCAGGAGTTGTATCTGGAGTCGCTGGGCGCGATCGGCATTGACCTGCGCCAGCACGACATCAAGTTCGAAGAAGACAACTGGGAAGCGCCTACGCTGAGCGCGTGGGGCGTGGGCTGGCAGGTCATGCTCGACGGCCTGGAGATCACGCAGTTCACCTACTTCCAGCAGTGCGGCGGCGTCGATCTGTTTCCGATTTCGGCCGAGCTGACGTATGGCCTGGAGCGCATTGGCGCGTTTCTGCAGGATGTGGATTCGATTTACGACATCGTGTGGGCGCGCGATCCGGAGACGGGCAGCGTGGTGAAGTATGGCGACGTGCGCCTGGCCGATGAGTTGCAGTTTTCGGTGTACAACTTCGAGTTGGCCGACGTCGAGAAGGCCTGGGAGCATTTCGAATTGTACGAGGCGGAGTGCAAGGGACTGCTGGAGCAGTATTCGGCGCTCGCGAAAGAAAGATGCAGAAGAGCGATGGCAATCGCGCGCGAGAAAGTCGCGGCTTCCCGTTGCTGGGCGCCTACGATCTTTGCCTGAAGTGCTCGCACCTGTTCAACATTCTGGATGCGCGCGGAGCGATTTCGGTGACCGAGCGCGTGGGCGTGATTGCGCGCGTGCGGGCGCTGGCCGTGGGGATCGCGAAGGCTTGGGTGGATCAGCAGAAGAGTCCGAGACGGCCGCGTCGGAGAAGTCCGACGAGCCTGAACCTGCGAGCCGAGAAGAGGCCGAAGGCGAAAAAAGAGGCGTTATCGCCGGTGGGCTAGCGGCAGCGAGGTTCCGAGTTTGCCAGCGCTACTGGCAGTTTGTGATTGCCCGTCACATTCGGACGGGACTGACCTTTTGAAAGACTGGATGGTTTGAAGGCATGCCAGACTTTCTACTAGAGATCGGATGCGAAGAGATTCCGGCGCGGATGATTGGCGCGGCATCCGAGGAATTGCGCGAGCGCGTCGCGGCGCTGCTGAGCTCGCGAGCGGCTGTCGGGCGGTGAAGTCACGCATTTCGATACGCCGCGGCGGCTGGCGGTGATGGCCGCCGGAATCGCGGCTTCGCAGGCCGACGTCGTCGAGCAAGTCACCGGGCCTTCGGTCAACGTTGCATATAAAGATGGCCAACCGACGCCTGCGGCCCACGCTTTTGCCAAGAAGGCCGGCGTCGACGTCGCTCAGCTGGAAAGAGTCACCACTCCCAAGGGCGAGTACATCGCGGCGAAGGTCACGAAAAAAGGCCGCAGCGCGGCCGAGATTCTCGCCGAAGGCCTGCCCAAAGAACTCTCCACGATCTACTGGCCCAAGAATATGTACTGGCAGCAAGCCGAACGAGCGCTTCGTGCGCCCGGTGCGCTGGCTGGTCGCGATGCTCGATGGGGAGACGATTCCGCTGGAGTTTGACGGCATTCGGGCGGGGAAGACTTCGCGCGGGCATCGGATTCTGAGCGATGGCGCGGTGACGATTCCGCAGGCCGGGCCGGCATATTTTGATTGCTCTGCGAGCGGCGAAGGTGCTGGGACGCGGCGAGCGCGAGCATCAGATTCGCAAGGCTCTCGACGCCGCGACGCGCACGATTCCCGGCGCGCGCTGGCGCGAAGATAAGGCGCTGCTCGATACGGTCGTGAATCTGACGGAATTTCCGTCGGCCATTCTGGGCAGTTTCGATCCGCAGTTTCTGGCGCTGCCGGAGGAAGTGCTGGTCACGGTGATGCGCGATCACCAGAAATATTTCGCGGTGGAAGATGCGGCCGGCAAACTGGCGCCGCATTTTCTGGCGGTGCTGAATACCGACAGCGATCCGCAGGGGCTGATCCGCCACGGCAACGAGCGCGTGTTGCGGGCGCGCTTCAACGACGCGCGCTTCTTCTGGGAGACCGATCAGAAGAAATCTCTGCTGGAGCGGCTGGAATTGCTGAAGCATGTGACCTTCCAGAAAGATCTGGGCAGTTACTTCGACAAGACGC
Organism: uncultured Acidobacteriaceae bacterium; assembly: GCA_963795875.1. Lineage (GTDB taxonomy): Bacteria > Acidobacteriota > Terriglobia > Terriglobales > Acidobacteriaceae > Sulfotelmatobacter. Next base: position 12,241 of record CAWCJM010000008.1, on the reverse strand, counting down.
AGCGCGTGCAGCGGCTGTGCAGTTGGCTGAGCGAGATCCTCAAGCAGAGCGGGATTGCGGTGCGGCCGGGAGTGATTCACAAGGCGGTTTGCCTGTCGAAGACCGACTTGACCACCGAACTGGTGAAGGAATTTACCGAACTGCAGGGAATTGTGGGCGGGCTGTACGCGCGGGCGCAGCAACTGGACGAGAGCCTGCCCGAAGCGACGCGGTTTGCCATCGCCGATGCGATTTACGATCACTACAAGCCCGAGTCGACCGACGACGATGTTCCGCGGTCGATGGAAGGCGCGGTGCTTTCGATCGGCGACAAGGCCGACACGATTGCCGGAATGTTCGCGCTGGGACTGGTGCCGAGCGGGTCGAAGGATCCGTTTGCGCTGCGGCGGCAGGCGAACGCCATCGTGAAAGTCATCGCGGAGAAGAAGTTGCCGTTGCGGCTGGGCGAGCTGATGCGCGATGCGCGCGCGGGATATCAGCGCTCGGAGGCGGAGAAGAAGTTTGTTGACGATGCGAAGTTTGACGAGTCGGTCGCGACGTTCTTCCGCGAGCGGCTGGAGTTTTATCTGAAGGATGTGTGCGGATATGCGTATGATGTGGTGAAAGCGGTGCTGGCGCCGATGCGGAAGATGTAGTCGATGCGGTGCAGCGAGCCGAGGCGGTGAAGCAGGTTCTGCACATGCCCGAGTTTCAGGCGATCGGCGCGGCCTGCAAGCGCATGCGGAACATTCTGAAGCAGGCGGCAGAGAAGGGAATCGCGCCGGCTGCGACATTCGAGGATCTGCCGGATTCTGCGCAGGAAGAAAAGAACCTGGCAGCGTATGTCGAAGTGAACGGCCCGAAAGTCGAAGCGCTTCGGAGGAAGAAAGAATACGGCGAAGCGCTGATGTTGCTCTCGACCGCGCGCGAGCCTGTCGATGCGTTCTTCGACAAAGTAATGGTGATGGTCGAGGATGCCAAGTTGCGGGCGAACCGGCTGGCGCTGCTGCGGACACTGCTGAAAGAGTTTTCCACGATTGCCGATTTTTCGGAGATCGTGACGGAAAAGAAGGCGTAAGATTGAGTCCCTCAGGAGCTGAAGCCCTGTTTCCTCCTGGGAGCCATCGCAGCGCTAAGCGCTGCGCCACCCAAATCGAAATAGCAAGATTTAGACTCAATCGAAATCCGAAACAAAGGACTCATATATGGCGACGATGACTCTCCCCGAAACTGAAGCGCAGGAAACCAAGAAGTCCGCAACCAAATACGTTTACTTTTTCGGCGGCGGCAAGGCCGACGGCAACGGCAAGATGAAGGATGTGCTCGGCGGCAAGGGCGCCGGTCTGGCCGAGATGACCAATGCCGGCGCTGCCCGTGCCTCCGGGATTCACGATTCAGACCGAGGCTGCCGCGAGTACATGCGGACGGCGACCACGTCGAAGGAAGTCGAGCGGCAGATGGACGAGGCCCTGGCGAAGCTGGAAGCGCTGCAGGGGCAGAAGCTGGGCACGGGCGAGAATCCGCTGCTGGTGAGCGTGCGCTCGGGCGCGAAGTTCTCCATGCCCGGGATGATGGATACGATTCTCAACCTCGGGCTGAACGACAAGAGCGTGGAAGCGCTGGCCAAGCGCAGCAACAATCCGCGGTTCGCGGCTGACTCCTACCGGCGGCTGATCCAGATGTTCGGCAACGTCGTGCTCGACATCGAGAAGTCGGCGTTCGACGAAGTGTTCGACGCCAAGAAGAAACAGCGGAAGACCAAGCTCGACACCGACCTCGACCGCCAAAGCTCTTCAGGAAGTGATCGCCGAATACAAGAAGGTCGTGAAGAAGCACGCCAAGCGCGACTTCCCGCAGGATCCGCGCGAACAGCTGGTGATGGCGCGCGACGCCGTGTTCCGCTCCTGGCAGAACGATCGCGCCAAGCACTATCGCCGCATCAACAACATCGACGACATGCTGGGCACTGCGGTCAACGTGCAGGCCATGGTGTATGGCAATCTCGGCGACACCAGCGGCACGGGCGTGGGCTTCACGCGCAATCCCGCGATCGGCACGAAAGAATTCTACGGCGAATTCCTGATGAACGCGCAGGGCGAGGACGTGGTCTCCGGCGTGCGCACGCCGGTGCCGATTCTCGAACTGCAGAGTCATGCCGGATGTCGTACGACCAGCTGCGCGAAATCACCACGCGGCTGGAAAAGCATTACAAAGACATGCAGGACTTCGAGTTCACCATCCAGGACGGCAAGCTCTACATGCTGCAGACCCGCAACGGCAAGCGCACGGGCCTGGCCGCAGTGCGCATCGCGATTCAGATGGTGGAAGAAGGCCTGATCACGAAGGAAGAAGCGATCTTCCGCGTCGATCCGAACCAGCTGTACGACTTCCTGGTGCCGCGTCTCGATGAGAAGAGCACGAAAGTCGAAGTGCTGGCGACCGGACTGCCGGCGTCGCCGGGAGCGGCCGTCGGACAGATCGTTTTCACCGCGGACGAAGCGGTCAAGATGGCCGGGCACGACACGGCAGAAGAAGCCTGTGATCCTGGTGCGCGCCGAAACGACGCCGGAAGACATTCACGGCATGGAAGTCGCGAAGGGCATTCTCACCTCCCGCGGCGGCATGACCAGTCACGCTGCGGTCGTGACGCGCGGCATGGGCAAGTGCTGCGTGGCGGGCGCGGGCGACATCGACGTCAACGAAAAAGCCCGCGAGATGCGCGTGAAGGGCCAGACGTTCAAAGAAGGCGACTGGATCTCGCTCGACGGCACGACCGGCCGCGTGATCAAGGGCAAGCTGGGCACGCTTGATCCGTCGCCGGATGATCCGGAGCTGCAGAAGTTCATGAACTGGGCCGATCCGCATCGCAAGATGAAGGTTCGCGCCAATGCCGACATTCCGCGCGATGCGATTCAGGCGCGAGCGTTCGGAGCGGAAGGCATCGGCCTTTGCCGCACCGAGCACATGTTCTTCGGCGAGGAGAAGATTGGGCACATGCGCACCATGATTCTCGCGGACAACGAGAAAGACCGCCGCGCGGCGCTCAAGAAGCTGCTGCCGCTGCAGCGCGAAGACTTCGCGGGCGTCTTCAAGGCGATGGACGGATTGCCGGTCACGATCCGCACGCTGGATCCGCCGCTGCACGAGTTCCTGCCGCGCCGCGAAGACTTGATGGTCGACATCGCGTTGCTGTCGCTCCTATAGCGCCAAGCAGAAAAAAGAACTCGTCGCGAAATATAAAGACTACGGGGTGAAGGGAGTCGGCGATCTGAAGAAAGCCTTGCCCCCTCTGCTGGCTCGCGTCGAACAGTTGCACGAGTTCAATCCCATGCTCGGCCATCGCGGCTGCCGTCTCGGCATCACGTATCCGGAGATTACCGAGATGCAGGCGCGCGCCATTTTCGAAGCGGCTGTCGACTGCACGAAGAAGGGAATCAAGGTGTTGCCGGAAGTCATGATTCCGCTGGTCGCCACGTGAAAGAAATGGCGAACCAGGGGGCGATCGTGCGACGCGTCGCGGAGGAAGTATTCAAAGAGAAGGGAATGAAGGTCGAGTACATGGTCGGCACGATGATCGAGTTGCCGCGCGCAGCGCTGGTCGCGGACGAGATCGCCAAAGAGGCGGAGTTCTTCTCGTTCGGCACCAACGATCTGACGCAGACCACGTTCGGCTTCTCGCGTGACGACGTCAACAAGGTGCTGCCGACCTATCTGGCGGAGGGCATTCTGAAGCAGGATCCGTTCGCGGCGCTCGATCAGGAAGGCGTCGGACAACTGGTGAAAATGGCCACCGAGCGCGGGCGCAAGACGCGGCCCACGCTCAAAGTCGGAATCTGCGGAGAACATGGCGGCGAGCCGTCGTCCGTGGAATTCTGCTACAAGACCGGCTTGAACTACGTCTCGTGCTCGCCGTTCCGCGTGCTGACCGCGCGGCTGGCGGCGGCGCAAGCGGCTGCGGCTGAGACGCTCAAGGTCGAAGGCGGACGAACGAAGTAGAGCGTTTAACCACAGAGGACACGGGGGATCACAGAGTAACTTCAAGACTCTGTGTCCTCCGTGTCCTCTGTGGTTTTTACTGCACTTTCTGCAGGCGCGCGATCAGTTTCTGCGGAAGGCTTTCTTCCGACTCCGACCACAGGCGCCGCGAAGTCGCCCGCGTATTACTCTCCGCTTTCTTGGTGAACTCGACCAGCTTCGCCACGTTGTCGCGAATCTTGGCCTGAGTCTCTTCGGTGAGTTCGACATTCTCCTGCACGAACAGCGAGTCGAGGCCGAAGTCGATCTCAATGTGGCCGGTCTCCTGGTAAGTGCCCTCGTCGAATTCCTCCCCTTGCACGATGAACTTCACCAGGCTGGGGATGAGCGACCACTGGTGTGCCGGTTTCGTCGGGCGTCCAAAGATCCCAATAGGCATCGAAGACGTAAGCGTAGTCGTCATGGATCAGATCGGCGGCGACCACGACCGCTTCTTCCGGGGTGATCCCGGGCGAGAATCGGCGCTCGAGCACGCTAGCCTCGTTCCACGAGACAGGTTGCACGGCGGCGTAGGTCATGCCGGGACGCTGCTCAGAAAAAGGGAACTGCTGCAGGACGGCAAACATGTGCGGCAACATCGCCGGCCCGGAGAAATCGGGAAACCAGAGACTCAGGTATAAGGGATCAGCCATAGGAAAGACGAGGCAACGGCCTCACTTCGTATTGTAAATGCGATGGCTTCCCTCGGTCCCGCTGGGAGCGCCTCGTCAATCAGCAGCGGACGACTGTGATCCCGCGTCCATGAACGCGTTGACGTCCTCGGCTTCAAGACCGTCGGTGGCACAGGTTGGAATCGTGGCGCGCAGCAGCGTGCCGTCCAAATTCGATTCGATTTCGAGTGAGCCCTCGAGTTCCTTCAACCGTTCTCGAATTCCAGCCAGGCCTACGCCAACATTTCCCGTCTTCCAGAAGCGATCCAACACTTCTCGGGGAACCCCCATTCCGTAATCTTTCACGGTCAGCACGACCCGGGCATCGTCGGCGACCACGGCCACTTCGACCGCTCGACTTCCGGAGTGACGATGCACGTTGGTCAGCGCTTCTTGCAAAATGCGGAATAACGCAGTCTCTGTCCGTCGCGGAAGCCGGTGCACATGTTCGGGGAGATGAAGTTTGATTGCAATGCCGCTTCTCGTGCCAAAGCCCTCCACGTACCACTTAGCGGCGGAGACAAATCCCGCCTCATCGAGCAGAGGGGGATGCAGCAGGTGCGAGAGAGTCCGTGTATCGGCGATGGACCGGTTCACTAGTTGCCGAGCATCCCGCAAGTGCAGAGAGTGGCTTGGACTGTCCTGGGCAAGCATGTCGAGACTGATTTTGGCTGCGGTAAGATCCTGTCCGAGACTGTCGTGCAGTTCCCGGGCAATGCGGCGGCGCTCCTCGTCCTGAACTCGCAGTAATTTCACTGAGAGTCGGCGCAAAGCGACGGTGCGCTGCTCCACCAGGGATTCCAGGGCATCATGCGCGCGTTGCAGGGCTTCTTCGGCAGCCTTCCTCTGCCGCAGATGATCGCGAACCTCATACTGCCGGCGGCGCGCCAGCAGCGCGCTGCGAATTGTGCTGATCAAAGTAATCGGACGCAACGGACGTTCGAGAAGGGTCACATTGCCGAGCGGAGCGCGCGAACGCACCGCCGACTCCGACATGGCCGTGCTGAACCCGCTTCCCGTCAGCACGATAATCGGAAAATCGGACCATGGAGGCTGCGCCGGAAAGTTTTTGTGCGAGCGCGCTGATCGCCCCATTCTGCAGCACTTCTTCGGTTATGATTGCTGCCCCGGCGTTCTCGGAGATCGCGTCTTCCAGTTGCTGAAAGGTGGGCAGCGTGCAGATGGTAATGGCAGACTGTGCCAACACTCTTTCGATGAGCGCAGCGTCTTTTCCGAACGGCGCGAACACCAGCACGCGAAGATCGGTCAGCGTATCAGGCATCGACCGGGTCTCTCCCTAAGATCGGAGCCAGCGACGTTGGGCTGCCCGACAAAATTCCTTGAAAATTCGACAGCGGCGCTCCCACCCGTATGGTATCGGGGCCGAGACGCAGTTCACGGATGGAGCGCTCGTGTCCTCCGCTGCGCTTCTTCATCATCGAGATGGCCTGGCGAACTTCACCGCGCGCCTCGAAATAGCGAAGCACCAGAATGTTGTCCGCGAGATAGCTGACGTCGATCGGAGTCTGCATCGCGCTGCCCACCAGTCCCATTTGCGCGAGCACGAGTAACGTCAGCACGCCGCGATTATTCAAATAGGTCAAAAGCTCGTGGAGATGAAGCGCAAGAAACTGCTCACCCGGCATGGCCTGAAGAAACCCGTTGAGACTATCAATCAGGACGGCGCGAGCTCCGTCCTCTTCTACGCTGCGGCGGACCATGTCGACGAACTCTCCCGGCGAGACCTCTGCGGGATCCATGTGCTCGACCCGCATGCGTCCGGATGCGATGTGGGGATTGAGGTTCATCCCGAGCCCGGTGGCGCGGCCTAGCAGCGTGCTCACGGTTTCTTCGAAAATGAAGGCCACTACCTTCTCTCCGCGGTCCGCGGCAGTCGTCAGCCAGCGCAGAGCTAGGGTGGTTTTACCGCAGCCGGCCGGCCCGATGAGTAAGGTGCTGGTTCCACGGCTAAGGCCGCCGCCCGCAAGGGCGTCGAGTTCCGGGATACCACTCTGCGCCACGCTCTTGTCAGTCTCATCGTTGGCGTATTCAGATGCGACAAGCCTCGGAAAAATGATGACGCCACCACTACGGATCAGGTAGTCATGGAAGCCTTCGCGAAAAGCGCTGCCTCGCAGCTTCGTCACCTCGATCCGTCGCATGGTCTTGCCGTACTCCCGGCTAACCCGGCTCATCGAGATGACGCCGTGCACAATGCTGTGAAGCTCAAGATCGGCGTAACGGCTGGTGCGATCGTCGAGCAACAACACCGTGCAGTCCTCTGGTGCATATTCCTTCAGGGATAGAATCTGGCGGCGGTAACGCAAGGGATCTTTGGCAAGCATGCGCACTTCGGAAAGCGCATCGATGACCAGGCGGCCAGGTTTCTGGCGGTCGACCTCAGCCATTATGGTTTGCACGCGATCGTTCAATTCGACCTCAGCAGGGTGGAAAACGGTGTATTGACCTTCCGGTTTTAAGTCCTGTTCGCTGGGCCTCACTTCGAGAATGGTAAGACCGTCCAGTTTCAGTCCGTGCAGTCGCCCTACCGCCAAGAGTTCGCTGCGCGATTCGGAAAGAGTGACATACAGAACCTTTTCGCCCTGTCTTAATCCTTCGGCCACAAACTGCAGAGCCAACGTGGTCTTACCGGTTCCGGGCTCTCCCTCGACGAGATACACGTGGCCCGCCGGCAGACCGCCGCCCAAAACATCATCGAGACCCGTACATCCGGAACTGCAACGTGTGATTTCTGGCGCTAACGTTTCTTGCGGCATACGGTCAGAGTCAGATCCTTTCGTTGTGATTTGTAAATTTCCTGGATGCATTCTCGCGATCCTCTTCTCATATCATAGCGGAGCTACTTGATTGTTCGAGCAAGGCAGCCGTCCCGTAAATACATTATTTTCTGTACTTAGCGAGGGACGATGCTGTTGCGAGGGGATGCAGAACAAACGGAAATCAGCGGGCGACGAATCCCTCGGGTGCGCAGGATGTGTTGCTTCGGTGGGGAAGTCGCCGGCCGTTCTGAATCGAGGCAAGCAGTGCGAGTCGATTTTTGACAGGGTGCAAGGCGGCTGCTAACATCAAGTAGTTCGCCAGCACTCCAGCCTGAGACTCGTCCCCGTCGTCTAGCCTGGCCTAGGACATCGCCCTTTCACGGCGGTAACACGGGTTCAAATCCCGTCGGGGACGCCAAATCTAATCAACAACTTGGATGAGATTTGGCGCGCTTCTTCATGTAACGGTATGTAACGTTAAGACAGGTGGTGCGCATTTCCTACCTCCGGCCTGGGTCTGGGAGCGATCAACTCTACCACCCTTGACTGTGCCTTCCGTTTCTCAGAAGTCACTGCCTGCGTGTACACGTCCATCGTGACCTTGATGGAAGCGTGACGCAGCAGCTCTTGCACAACCTTGGGGTCCTCCCTATTGGCGTGCAAGAGGTTTGAGTAGGTATGTCGAAACGTGTGCCAGCCGATATTGCCTATGCCCAGCCGTTTCGCCACCGGTTTGATGAACATCCTCATGATCGTCATCGGCCAATACGGCTGTTTGCCGCGTTTCGCCCCGGCACGGGGTGAATCGCTGGCAAACACCCAATCTTCTGGCTTTTGATATGGCGTGATTCTGTACCACGCCAATAGTTCTTCGATCATGAAGTCATCCAGGGGCACCGTTTTCTGCGATGCCTCTGTTTTCACCTTCCCGCTGACCATGTCAACAACCGACCGAGTGACACTCATCTGTTTGCAGGCGAAATCGAAGTCCCGCCACTGTAGCCCGATCAGTTCGCCGCAACGTAAGCCGCTGCCGCAATCCAGTAACACCATGGTGCGTTCTCTTTGCTGGAGAGCTGCGAACAAGGTTTGAAATTGTTCGACCTCCAGCGCCAGGGGAATGCTTTGCCTCTTTCCGCTCTGCCGCACGTACCTCATCGGGTTGGCAGCTTCGACTCGGGGAAGAAGTTCATGTCGCATACCGTGGCGAAAAATCGCACTCATGATATTGCGGATCTTGACTTTGGTGCCCCCAGCCAGTGGTTTTCCTTTCTTGTTGCCGGTATCACGGACTAAGCTGTCCAGCCACTCCTCCGTTGCTACCGACTTGATATCGCTCGGGCGGTAATTACCCCAGCGAGGAACTATCCACTTGCGCAAGTAGCTTTCGTTCCGATTCTTGGTTGAGTACGCCTTCTTATCGTGGTTGTCCATCCGCATCTCTCGCTCGCGGTAGTGTTCAATCAGCGACTTGAAGGTCGTAATCGTGGGACTGCCCGTCTCAATGACCTCCCTGTTCACATTAGCTCGAAGGACCTCGATGTGCTGAAGTGCTGTTGCCCTAGTTTTAATTGCGGCAACGGTACCGACAACAATGCATCGCATCCTCTTGCTGCCGTCCGGCTGCCTTTCTCTGTAGCGATACTCCCAAACTGCGCCGGATTTTCGCTTGGATCGTGTTAAACAACCTTCTTGATAACGCGCTCTCCTCATGGATTCCTCCTTGTGAGAGCGCAGGTGGTGGGTTGAATCTACCCGACTGTGCGTCCCAATGTCCACTGTCGCCACGAAGAAACCAACAATCAACTTCGCGATTCAGTGACAAATCGACCTGCGGAAGCAAAACGTCGCGCCCACCGCTATTTGACTAGATAAAACCGCACCTCTGTCGGCGCCGTACGGTACTGCTCAGACGAACTGAGACCGGAGCCAGTCGTCTAGTTCTGACACATAAAAGTGCCAGCGCTTCCGTTCTGTCCCGACCGGGTGAGCGGGCAGTGTCCCCTCACGGGCCATGCGCAGCACGGTTTTCGGGTGCATGTTGAGAAAACGAGCTGCATATTGTTGACTCACGGGCGCCTCTCGAACCGAATGTGAGGGCTCGTGTGAAGCAATTCGATTAGGCTGGGTCGACATAGAATCCTCGTTCCATCTCTGCGGTCCCTTTTGGCTGTTGGAGTCCGCACGGAACCGGCGATGTCAGCCAATTTGCTTCATTAATGCAGCCGTGTCCAACAACTTCTCGTCACTCTGTTATTCCTGCCAGGAATATCAGACAGCGGCAAGCCGGTTTGTCACATCGCTTTTTGCCGGGGAAATCGTCCTGCGGATGCGGAACAGCCCCTTTAGAAAAACTGAGTCAAGTAGACACCGACAGACTCATTTGCCTAAGCGATAAGCACTTGGACACAAGCTCGTGGGAAAATGATTTCGCGTTCCCAGACAACGCAAGGGTATCCCCGAGACGCCCAACCCAATCCCTTACGTTTGCTATTTTCACCGCAACCTTCGCCAACCGATCGCTTTCCTGTGGACGCCTCCACGCAAACTCTCCGGCCAAAAAGTCCATTCTGCTTGGTCGCGAGACCATGGTCCGCTGTTAGTCCCCCTAGGAATAACAGAGTGACGAGAAGTTGTTGGACATCCTGATTGAGTCGGATTAGGTTTGCGCCACGAGCTGCCGATTTGAGGCGCGGGAGGTCCAAATGCCACGTTGGTTCCGAGTCCATTCCATCCACCAAATCCGGCGTCTTCATCGGTCGAAATGCGTCGGTCCAACCGTCGTTATTCTTGCCCTACTTTTCCTCGTGCCTATGGCCGCGATGGCTCAGGGTTCACCGTTCGACACCGGCTTCAACGCAATCCAAAGCCTTTTCACCGGCACTATCGCAAAGGTTGCAAGTCTGGTTGCAATCGTGATCGGTGGCTACGGCTTCGCGCACGGGGAACCAGGTGCGAAAAAGGCGCTCGCGGGCGTTGCCGCCGGAACGGGCATCGCCGTTCTCGCGGTGAATGTCCTGAGTTGGCTCTGGGGAGTGTAGCGGCTGTTTGTCGCTCTGCCCGCAATCCCGTTGCGTGCCACGCTGAAACGAGAATGATATGCCCGACAAAGCACAGCAGAAACGCCGCACAAATCGAGTCTTCAAGAGCCTGCACAAGCCACTCACTTACCTGGGCGTGGAACGCACACTGTTCTACTTCGTATGCGTCGGCGCAGTGGGGGCTTTCAATCTCTTCAATTCTATCCTCGCCGGTATCGCCGTATTCATTGGCGGTTTTGCTTTCGGCCATTGGGTAACGAACAGCGATCCGGCATTCCTCCGCATCCTCGCAAAGTCCGAACGCTACAAGCTGCGCTATGACGCAGCGAAGCAGCAAGTTCCCCGCGTGGAGGTAGTGTGATGCTGCGTCTCGACAAGGTCATCAAGCCGTGGAAAGAGAGCGCGGCGCTAAACGACCACATCAACCTCTACGGCTTCTGGAATGAGACGGCCTTCCTTACCAAGAGCGGCGATCTAGGCATGGTTCTCAGCGTTCCCGGCGTGGACTACGAAAGTCTCGACCGTTCGCAACAGGAGTATGCAGTGAAGCGGTTGGAGGCGGCGCTGAAAGCCTTTGGCCCAGGCTTCCATGTTTACCAATACCTCTTCAAATCGAACCGCCCCGACATCCCGTTCGCAACATATGATGACCCCATTGTCGAAGCGGCTATTGACCAGCGACGGAAGTTCTTTGAAGCTAAACGCGACCATCTCTATCAAGTTGAGATCTTCTACTGCATCCTGCTCGAAGGCGCCCGGTCGAAGACCGGCGTCGGCACGGCGCTAGCTCGCCTGTTAGGCGATCCAGAGGGTGCGATTGCCGAGCTGAAGTCGCAGTTCACCAACGACAGCATGAAGAAGTTGTTGCGGACGCATATCGAGCGCGATCTTCAACGGCTCGACCAGCACGTGCAGGCATTCGCTCGACAGCTTGCGGATTTCATGCAAATCGAGATCTTGAACCAGCAGGGACAATTCAGCTTTTTCCGCCGATTGCTGAATTATGACGACTGGCGCGTTGCCGGCAGGCCGCAGTCCACGCAGTTTCTCGACTATCAGGTGGTCAACTCCGACATCGAAGCCGAACGCGATCATCTGCGGGTCGGCGATCACATTGTCCGAGTGCTGACCATGAAAGAAGCCATCACCGAAACGCGCCCCCTGGTACTAGACGCGCTGTTGAAGATCCCCGGCAACTTCTATGTGGTCAGCGAGTGGACGGCGCTCCCTGCGGACAAGGCCCGCAAGGAAGTGAACAAGCGCCGCCGGCACTTCAATATGTCAAAGACGGGATTCGTCTCGCAAATGGGCAACGACACCACGAAGACGAACCCACGCGACGTGCTGGTGGACGAGTCCAAACAGGCCGACATCGAAAATCTTGGCGATTGCCTTCGCGCCCTGGGGGACGGTCAATCGCTTGGCGATTTCTCGCTCACAATTGTGCTGTATGGCCGGTCTCGAACGGAACTCGATCAGCTCGTGGCCGAGTTTACTGGGGTCTTCACCAACGCAGACGGCAATCTGTTTGCCGAAACCTACAACCAGCTGAACGCTTATTTCGCCACTGTGCCGGGCAACTATGCGCTCAACCTCCGCCGGTTGTATGTGCTGAACACGAACTACGCCGACCTGTCTTTTCTGTTCACGATCCTTCCCGGTGAAAAGACGAACGCGCATCTCGGCACGGAGTACCTGGCAGTCGTCGAAACCGACAACAGCACGCCCTACTTCCTCAACCTGCACACCCGCGACG
>CAWCJM010000007.1:0-12984 GCA_963795875.1 uncultured Acidobacteriaceae bacterium | reverse complement strand
TACACGCAGAACGGTTCTTCGTCGAGATAGTTCCCGGTGGCGGCGTAGGCGCGGGCGCGGCATCCCATGCAGACATTGCGGAACTCGCAGCAACCGCACTTCCCTTTCAGGTTGTTCACGTCGCGCAGTTCGTTGAACACGATTGAGTTCTGCCAGATGTCGGCGAAGGGCTGCTTCTTCAGATCGCCGGCCAGAGCCGGGAGATATCCGCAGGGATAAACCTCGCCCTGATTCGAGATGAAACAGACGCGCGGTTCCGGCCAGGCAGCCTTTGGTCATGGCGTTCATGTCGGAAGGATGCGTGCCCGGATGTCCCACAGCTTTGCCGATGCCGTGCGCGTGCAGTTCGATGCCGGTGGAACCGGGCATCGTCATGTCGGTGGGGCCGATTGAGGAGTCGCTCGTCGATGTCTTGTCGCTCGCCAAACCGGGCGCGTTGTCGACAATCGTCAATGCGGCTCGCGCGGCTGCTGCCGCGGAATGGCCTTCGGCCGCGCGACGTTGGCGGACTACGCGGAAATAATGCGGGGCGCAGGTGGCTTTCAGTTCGATGCCGCCGGTGAGCGACTGATCGTAGAACCAGTTCAGCATGCGCTCGTATTCTTCGGGAGGAACCATCTGCTCGGCGGCGATATCGACTCCGCAGCCGACCGGCACTAACAGGAACGTGTGCAGAGCATCGGCCCCGATTGACTTGCGCCAGAGCCAACACCTCCGGAAGCTGATGAGCGTTGTGCCGCGCGATGGTCGTATTGATCTGCACCGACATGCCGAGATCTTTGAGATTGCGGAACCCGGCCAGGGCCGCGTCGAATGCGCCAGGGATGTTGCGAAACTTGTCGTGCGTGGCCGCGTCCACGCCGTCGAGACTGATGGCCACGCGCTTCACGCCGCTGTCGACAATCTTGCGCGCGACTTCCTTGGTAACCAGTGTTCCATTCGTGGCTAGCGCTACGCGCAGGCCTTTATCCGTTCCATAACGCGCGAGCTGGAAAATATCCGAGCGAAATAGCGGCTCGCCGCCACTGAGCACAAGGATAGGAGATGAGACTTCTGCAATCTGATCGATGATATCCATCGCCGCGCTGGGTAGACAGATCGTCGGGCGAGCTGAGCTCCGTGGCGCTGGCCCGGCAATGCACGCAGCGCAGATTGCAGCCCTTGGTCAACTCCCAGAAAATCAGGCGGGGCTTGTTTTGATTGGCGTGACTGGTGTGCTGCCCCATGCTGTTTGCGATTGTCATGGCTGTTTCCTCCCACTGGACCCGGGCGTTGTCGCCCACCCGCGAAAACCATAAGAGAAGCCTAGCCGGGCTGCCGTGATAGTTATCACCCGGAATTGTGATCCCAGTCACGTGGCTTAAGGGTCGTTGAATCTGCGGTGTTCGAGATCAGCGTCGCCCTCGAGGCTTGGGGGATGCCGCCATTCGGCGCAGCGGTCGATCCAGTTGCGACACAGACGGGGGGGTGTGCTTAGTTGTGCTTTGCGATGTCGCGCAGCGCTTCCATGTCGAGAATGACCAGCGTCGAACCTCTTGATTGGACGATGTGCCGCTTTTTGAGGTCCGCGAACAAGCGGCTTACGGTCTCACGGGATGTCCCGATCATCTGCGCGATTTCTTCGTGCGTGAGCCGGAGCTTTAGCCGCGGTTCCGGTATAGCCGCTTCTCCGTTCTTGGAACTCCAATCCCAGAGCAGCGATGCCAGTTTCTCGGCGGCGGATTGCGACAGCCCGAGAGAACGCACTTCCTTGCAGGCGTTGTGATATTTCTCACTCAACTGCTCGGCGACCTTGAAGCAGACATTTACGTCGTCCTGCAGAAAATCGAGGAAGTCTTCACGCTTGACGAAATTTACCTGGCAGGGATCGATGGTCTCGGCCGTGACTTCATAGGGCTTGCCCGAAACCGATGCGCTGAGCCCCAGCACTTCCCCGGCTTCGGCGAGTTTCACGATCATGGTTCGGCCGTTCGGCGAATTAATGGAGAGCTTCACGCTGCCCTTGCAGATGACAAAAATGCCGCGGGGCATTTGCCCTTCCACAAATAGCACCGCGCCGGGAGGATAAGCGGTCGCGAACTTGATGTCCTCGAAGGTCTGCAGAGCCGAGGTGGGCAGATTGCAGAAGATGCGCTCGGAGCGCAGTTTGCAGGTCAGGCAGCTTTCGACGATCTCCATTCCATAGGGCGAGAGCATGGCAGCCTCCACGACGGCTTGAGTGTCCGCCGCGCGGGTGAGGTTGGCTGTGCCGTACGGCACCCGAGCTTGTGATCCAGCTCACAAATCCAGTCTGTGATCTGCGTCACCAGCAGGTGTGACGTGCCTTGCTGCGATCGCGATCCGCTTCGTTCATTCTCATGCGAGTTTAGATGACGGCCGGATTACAGCGCGGATCCTCAGATAAAGGCAGGCTCGCCATCATGACGCGCAAGTTCAAGACCATGGATGCCAACGAGGCGGTCGCTTACGTCGCCTATCGGGTGAACGAAGTGATCGCCATCTATCCCATTACTCCTTCTTCGGCGATGGGCGAATGGGCGGACGAATGGGCGTCGCAGAAAATCCCGAACATTTGGGGCAGCGTTCCGCACGTGGCGGAAATGCAGAGCGAAGGGGGCGCCGCGGGCGCCGTGCATGGCGCGCTGCAGACGGGCGCCCTGGCCACGACGTTTACGGCGTCGCAGGGCCTGCTGCTGATGATTCCGAACATGAACAAGATTGCCGGCGAGCTGACGCCGACCGCATTTCATGTTTCGGCGCGGACGCTGGCAGCACATGCGCTCTCCATCTTTGGCGACCACTCCGATGTCATGTCCTGCCGCATGACCGGATTCGCCATGCTGTGCTCGAATTCGGTACAGGAAGCCATGGACATGGCGCTGATCGCGCACGCGGCGGCGCTGGAGTCGCGCATTCCTTTTATTCATTTCTTCGACGGCTTCCGCACTTCGCATGAAGTGAACAAGATCGAGATGCTGACAGAAGACGACATGCGGACGCTCATTAATATGGATCGCGTTTTCGAACACCGCCAGCGGGCGCTTTCTCCCGACCATCCGGTCTTACGCGGGACGGCGCAGAATCCCGACGTCTTCTTCCAGATGCGCGAACGCGCGAACTCCTATTACGACGCCTGCCCGCAAATCGTGCAGAGCGTGATGGACAAGTTCGCGGAGCAAGTGGGGCGCTCTTACCATCTGTTCGACTATGTGGGAGCGCCGGACGCCGAGCGCGTGATCGTGATGATGGGCTCGGGCGCGGAAGTTGCCCACGAAACGCTCGATCAGTTGAACAGTCGAGGCGAGAAGCTGGGGCTGCTGAAAGTGCGCTTGTATCGGCCATTTCCGGTGCAAGCGTTTCTCGATGCATTGCCGGCGAGCGTGCGGAAAATCGCTGTGCTCGATCGCACCAAGGAATCGGGCGCGATTGGCGACCCTCTCTATCTCGATGTCGTCAGCGCACTGCAACAAGGAGTCCAGACCGGCCGCACGGCTCGCAACATTTCGCCGGTGGTCGTGGGTGGCCGCTATGGGCTCTCTTCAAAAGAATTCACGCCCGCCATGGTTAAGGCGGTATACGACAACCTGAAGGCGGATCGGCCCGATCACCAAACGAAAGATCACTTCACCATCGGCATTCAGGACGACATCGGTCACACCAGCCTTTCCTGTGACGCCGCATTTTCCACCGAGCCTGACAATGTTGTCCGAGCCATGTTCTACGGTCTGGGCGCGGACGGAACCGTGGGCGCAAACAAGAATTCGATCAAGATCATCGGCGAAAACACTGACAATTATGCACAGGGATATTTCGTTTATGACTCGAAGAAGTCGGGAGCGGTGACGATTTCCCATTTGCGATTCGGGCCGCAGCCGATCCGGTCGAGCTATCTGGTTTCGAGTGCCAACTTCGTCGCGTGTCATCAGTGGATATTTCTGGAGCGCTATGACATGCTCAGCGCCCTGGTTCCCGGCGGGACCTTCTTGCTGAACAGTCCGTTTAGCGCCGATGAGGTTTGGGACCGACTTCCGCGCGCGGTGCAGGAACAGATTATTGCCAAGCGCGCGAAGTTTTATGTGATCGACGCGTATCAGGTGGCGCGCGACACCGGCATGGGCAGCCGCATGAATACGATTCTGCAGGTATGCTTCTTCGCCATTTCGAGAGTCCTGCCGCCGGAACAGGCGATTGAAGCAATACGCAAATCGATTCGCGACACCTACGGCCGCAAGGGCGAAGAAGTCGTGCAGCAGAATATGAAGGCTGTCGACGAGACTCTAGCGCATCTGTTCGAAGTAAAAGTTCCCGCTGCGATCACGAGCACCATCGAGATGCCGCCGCCATTCTCGCCCTCTGCACCGAAATTTGAGCGCGATGTGTTGGGCGCGATCTACTCAGGACACGGCGACGAACTGCCAGTCAGCGCGTTTCCGGTTGACGGAACGTTTCCAACCGGCACGGCGAAGTGGGAGAAACGTAACCTAGCTCTCGAAATTCCCGCATGGGATCAGAACATCTGCATCCAGTGCGGCAAGTGCGCGATGGTTTGTCCGCATTCGGTCATCCGCATCAAGGTTTATGACTCGAAAGAACTGGCAGGCGCTCCCACAACTTTCAAATCGACCGAGACTCGCGACCGGGAATGGCAAGGCCTGAAATATACGATTCAGGTTGCGCCGGAAGATTGCACGGGATGCGGCATCTGCGTGGAAGTGTGTCCGGTGAAGAACAAAGCCGAGACACGGCTCAAGGCCATCAACATGGTGCCGCAGCCTCCGCTGCGCGCGCCGGAGAGCGCGAACTGGGATTTCTTTCTGAAGATTCCAGAGCTCGACCGCCGCATCATTAAAGTTGGCAGCATTCGGCAGCAGCAGGTTCAGGAGCCGCTGTTCGAGTTCTCGGGCGCCTGCTCGGGCTGCGGCGAAACGCCATATCTGAAGCTGATGTCGCAGCTGTTCGGCGACCGCGCCATCATCGCGAACGCTACGGGATGCTCGTCGATTTACGGCGGCAACCTGCCCACGACCCCCTGGACGAAGAACGCGGCTGGCCGCGGACCGGCGTGGGCGAATTCTCTGTTCGAGGACAACGCCGAATTCGGGCTGGGCTTCCGCCTCTCGATCGATAAGCAGACGGAGTTCGCCCAGGAGTTGGTGCGACGCGTAGCCGGCACGATCGGCGAGGAACTTGCGACGGCGATCATTTCGGCGCGGCAGAAAGATGAAGCCGACATCTATGATCAGCGGCAGCGTGTCGACTTGTTGAAAGAAAAGCTGCGCACGGTGAATACGCCGGACGCAAAGCAACTGCTTTCTGTCGCCGATCTGCTGGTCAAGAAAAGCATCTGGATCGTGGGCGGAGACGGGTGGGCTTATGACATCGGCTATGGCGGCCTCGATCACGTGCTGGCCAGCGGGCGCAACGTCAACGTGCTGGTGCTCGACACCGAAGTCTACTCCAACACCGGCGGCCAAGCCTCCAAGTCCACGCCGCGCGGGGCTGTGGCGAAGTTTGCTGCCGGCGGCAAGACCGCGGGCAAGAAGGATCTCGGGCTCATCGCCATGAGTTACGGCAACATTTATGTCGCGAGCGTGGCCATGGGCGCGAAGGACGAACACACGCTGAAAGCGTTTCTGGAAGCCGAAGCTTACAACGGGCCCAGCCTCATCATTGCTTACTCGCACTGCATCGCGCACGGCATCAACATGACGACTGCCATGTCGAATCAGAGAGCCGCGGTCGACTCGGGACAGTGGCTGCTTTATCGCTACCACCCGGACCGGGCCGCGCAGGGCGAGAATCCGCTGACTCTGGATTCACGCACGCCCACGCGGAAAGTTCGCGAGTTCATGAGTATGGAAACGCGCTTCAAGATGCTGACCAAGAGCCGGCCCGAAGACGCAAAGCATTTGTGGAATGAGGCACAGCATGACGCTGAGATGCGCTTCCGACTTTATGAATATCTGGCCCAGCGCAAATCAGAGAAAGAGCCTGCTTCAGCGGAGTGAAAAGTAGAGCGGAGGGAGACGCAGGAGAAATCATGATCGACCTTAGAACCAATTACATGGGGTTGCAGCTTCGCACGCCCTTAGTCGCCTCAGCCTCGCCGCTGTCGCAGGAGATCGATGGTATTCGGCAGCTCGAAGACGCCGGCGCGTCTGCCGTCGTGTTGTCCTCGCTGTTCGAAGAGCAATTGCAGCAGGAAAACGCCGAGCTTGAACACCATCTGTCTGCGGGAACCAACAGTTTTGCCGAGGCCGCAAGTTTCTTTCCACAGCCCGATGAGTTCCGGCTAGGGCCTGAGGGATACTTGAATCACATTCGCAAAGCCAAGGCCGTGACTGACATTCCGATTATCGCCAGCCTCAACGGCGCCACCCTTGGCGGCTGGGCCAAGTATGCGCAACAGATCGAGCAGGCCGGGGCCGACGCACTCGAATGCAACATCTATTTCATTCCGACCAACCCGGACATCTCCGGCTCCGACGTCGAGAAAGACTACGTCGACATTGTTCGAGAAGTAAAGATTTCCGTTCGCATTCCCGTCGCGGTCAAGGTCAGTCCCTTTTTCAGCAACATGGCCAACATGGCGAAGCGGCTCGACGAAGCTGGTGCGAATGGGTTGGTGCTTTTCAATCGCTTCTACCAGCCTGACATCAATCTCGACGAATTGGAAATCCAACCTAACGTTCTCCTGAGCACCCCGCAGGATCTGCGGCTGCCGCTCACCTGGATTGGCATTCTTTATGGGCGCATCCGTTCCAGCCTGGCTGCGACGAGCGGCGTGCACGGCGCCCGAGGACGTCATCAAACTGCTGATGGTGGGGGCCGACGCGACCATGCTTTGCTCTGCTCTTTTGAAAAACGGCATCTATTATCTGCGCCAAGTCGAAGCCGGCCTCGCGGAATGGATGGACAAGCACGAATACGAATCGGTGGCGCAGATGAAAGGCAGCATGAGCCAGATCCGCTGCCCCAATCCGTCAGCCTTCGAGCGCGCGCAATATATGAAGGCGGTCAAGAGCATGCAGCATGTGCAGCTGACTTCGCGCGAAGCCTGGAGAATTCTGAGTGGGGATTAGTACAAACCGACAAGGCAAACGGAGCATTGATGCAGACCTTCAAACTTGTTCATCTCATCCAATATCATTCCGATAAGCTCTCCGACAGTCTTCTGCGCCAAGTGCAACTATCGGACCGTGCTGCGTCGTATCGCAACGTCTCTCCCGTCGAATTAAAGGACCGCGTGTACGAGATTTACCACCATTTGGGTTCCTGGCTGCTCGACAAGGGCGAAAGCGACATCCATCAGCGCTACATGGCAATCGGCGCTCGCCGCACCGAACAAAATGTCCCTCTGACCGAGCTTGTATGGGTCGTCCTCTTGACGAAAAGCACGCTGTATAAGTTCATTGATGACGTATCTGTTCCAGGAGCAGCCGGCGACGTTGCAGAAAAGCAGGAGTTATTGCAGCGCCTCGACCAGTTTTTCGACCAAGCGGTTTACGCGACCGTGGCCGGCTACGAACATACCGCAAACGCCAGCGTGCGTCCGCTCCAGGCCAGCCTCAAGAGAGGAACGAAAACGCAGCAGGTCAGCTAGAACGGCCGGACCGTTCCTCGTAAAGCAGCTTCAGTGACTGAAATCACACTCCGTCGTAATCTGATTCCCCGTGATGGTTTTCTGTGATCACGGTCACAAAAGGATGTGACCTCACATCATGGCCGCGGAGGCCACCGGAGAGGAAAATTGAATTCATACCGGAGTTCAGGAACCTAGGGAACCTGGGCAGATGGAGGCCGTATGAATCCCACGATCGAAGTCAGAGAGCCGGAAGTTCAAACATCGATTCAGGTGTGGCGTCCCCTTCGAGTGCCATCTCCGCCGCGGCAAGAACCGGCGCCTCTGATGTTTGCGGACGTTCTCCTGGAGACAACTGCGCCGCAGGGTCGCCGTCGCAGCCTGGCCACCCTGCTGTCTCTTAGTTTGCAATGCTCCCTGCTGGCAACCCTTCTTATCATGCCGCTGATCTACACTGAAACTCTGCCCAATCAGCACTTTTTGACTCTTCTGGTCGCGCCTCCTCCGCCTCCGCCGCCCCCACCCCCAGCGTCGGCAGCTGCCGCGAGAGTGGTACAGCGCATTCAAAGCGACTTCGTAGACGGGAGTTTACGGACACCCAGTAGAATTCCCCAAGAAATCAAGATGATTCGCGAGGATGAAGAGTCGCCGCCCGCTACATCATTTGGCGGAGTCATCGGCGGAGTTCCGGGTGGGATTCCCGGCGGTCAGGCGGGAGGCGTTATTGGTGGGATTATCAGTTCGACATCGAGTCTCATGGCAGTACCGAAACTTGCGGCTCCCATCGCGCCAAAACGCATCCGGATATCCCAGGGTGTGATCAAAGGATCGTTGATTCGAAGAGTTGAACCAGCCTACCCGCCCCTTGCACAAGCGGCCCGCGTCGAGGGTGAGGTCGTGCTCGCGGCCATCATTTCCAAGACTGGTGAGATTGAGAATCTCGCGCTGATCAGTGGCCACCCTATGCTGGTGCCATCGGCAATGGCGGCCGTTAAGCAATGGAGATATCGTCCATTCCTTCTGAATGGCGAACCGGTTGAAGTGGATACTACAATCACGCTGACGTTTGAGCTCTCTCGGTGAGTTCCAGAATGATCCTGGGGCCGGCACCACGCTTCTAATATTGAATGATCGAACCTTGACATGCATCGATCCGCGCCGCAAGGTTGAGAGATGGGATGAGGAGACATTGTGAAATCCACTGAGATTGATTCGCTCGAAGTGACGCCAGACCAAAAGCGCGGTGCAGGCGCGGAGAAGTGCGGCCTGGATGCGATGTTCTCTCCACGTTCGGTGGCCGTGATCGGCGCTAGCGATCGTGCCGGTACCGTGGGCCGAACTGTTCTCGAGAATCTGTTGCAGGGCGTTTCCCAGGAAAGGTGTATGCCGTCAATGCCAAGCGCGACGAAGTGCTGGGACTTAAGGCCTACGAGAGTATTCGCGACATTTCCCACCCAATCGATCTCGCCGTCGTCGCGACCCCGGCTGTGACCGTCCCGCAGCTCATTGGCGAATGCGTCGACGCCGGACGTCAAGTCGGCAGTTGTGATCTCCGCCGGATTCAAAGAGCGCGGCGCGGAAGGTGCTCGCCCTCGAACAGCAGATTCAGCGAGCAACTGCAGCGCGGCTCCATGCGCCTGATCGGTCCGAACTGCCTCGGCATCATGAACCCGGCGATCGGGCTGAACGCCACCTTCGCCAAAGACGCGCCGAAGGCCGGCAACGTCGCTTTCCTGAGCCAAAGCGGAGCGCTGCTGACCGCGATCCTCGATTGGAGCCATCGCGAAGAAGTCGGCTTCAGCGCCATCGTTTCGACCGGCTCGATGCTCGACGTTGGCTGGGGCGATCTGATCTACCATTTCGGCGACGACCCGCAACACCAAGAGCATCCTGCTCTACATGGAGTCGGTGGGCGATGCGCGCTCGTTTTTTTCCGCCGCGCGTGAAGTCGCGCTCAGCCAAACCGATCATCGTGATCAAGGCCGGGCGCTCGCAAGCAGCCTCACGCGCAGCCGCATCGCACACCGGCGCACTCACCGGCAGCGACGAAGTGCTCGACGCGGCCTTTCGCCGCTCGCGGCAGTTCTGCGCGTCCACAATATCGCCGACCTTTTCTATATGGCGGAAGTGCTCGGCAGGCAGCCGCGTCCCAAAGGTCCGCGCCTTACCATCCTGACCAATGCGGGTGGACCCGCAGTCCTGGCCACCGATTCGCTGGTGGCGAATGGTGGAGAACTGGCTGACGCTTTCGCCGGAGAGCCTGCGCCGGCTGGATGAATTCCTGCCGGCTCACTGGAGTCACAACAATCCCATCGACATTCTCGGCGATGCCGATTCCGAACGCTACGCCCGCGCTCTCGAAATTGCCGCGCAAGATCCAAACAGCGATGGCCTACTGGTCATCCTCGCCCCGCAAGGGATGACCGATCCCTCAGCAAATCGCGGATACGCCTGAAACCCTACGCCAAGCAATACCGGCAAGCCCGTGCTGGCCAGCTGGATGGGCGGCAGACAGCGTTGCCAGCCGGCGAAGCTGCCCTGAATGCAGCAGGTATTCCGACATTTCCTTATCCCGATACCGCGGCGCGTGCCTTCACCTACATGTGGCGCTACACCTACAATCTGCGCGGACTCTACGAAACTCCCGCGCTGACGGCAACACTCCGAGCTCGATGAGTGCCTCCCGCGATCAGGTCGACCGAGATCATTCAGCAATGCGCGCGAGCAGGGCCGAGTTCTGCTGACCGAAGTCGAGTCGAAGCGACTGCTGTCGCTCTACGGCATCCCCACGGTTGAAACGCGCGCCGCCGCCAGCGAAGACGAAGCAGCCTCGCATCGCCGCAGAACTTGGCTTTCCCGTGGTGCTGAAAGTTCTCTCCGAAACCATCACTCATAAAACGGATGTTGGCGGAGTCAAACTGAATCTTGCAGGATGAAGCCGCGGTGCGCTCCGCCTACCGCGCCATCAAGGCTCGGTGGCCGAGAAAGCCGGCCCTGAAAATTCTGCCAGGCGTCACCGTGCAGCCGATGGTGAAGCTCGAGGGCTACGAACTGATTCTCGGCAGCAGCGTCGATCCGCAGTTTGGACCGGTCATCCTGTTCGGCTCCGGGGGCCAACTCGTCGAAGTCTATCGCGACCGCGCCCTCGCGCTCCCGCCACTGAATACCACGCTCGCACAAAGAATGATGGAGCAGACCCGTATCTTCACCGCTCTTAAGGGCGTTCGTGGACGCAAGCCAGTCGACATCGCGGCGCTCGAAAATCTCCTCGTCCGCTTCAGCCAGCTCGTGCTCGAACAGCGCTGGATCGCGGAAATTGACATCAATCCTCTGCTGGCCTCGCCCGAGCGGCTGCTGGCTCTCGATGCCAGAATCGTGCTGCATGGGCCTGCCGTAACCCTCGATCAAGTTGCCCAAGCCCGCGCATTCGTCCCTATCCCATCGCAGTACGTCGCGCCTGGACGATGAAAAATGGCAGACACGTCACGCTCCGCCCGATCCGCCCCGAAGACGAACCGCTGATGGTCAAGATTTCATGAGACGCTCTCCGATCGCAGCGTTTATTTGCGCTATTTCTACTCGCTCAGCCTGAGCCGGCGCGTGGCCCATGAGCGCCTGCTCCGCATCTGTTTCGGCGACTACGACCGCGAAATGGCGCTGGTCGCCGAGCGCACCGATCCCGACACAGGAGAGCGCGCCATCATGGCGGTCGGGCGCATGAACAAGCTTCACGCGCGGAATGAAGCTGAAGTCGCGGTCCTGGTTTCCGATCAGTATCAGAATCTCGGTCTGGGACACGAATTACTCCGTCGCATCATCCAGATTGCAAGAGACGAAAAGTTAAGCCAGCGTTTCCGCGGAAATGTTGCCTGACAACATCGCCATGCAGATCATCACGAAGCGGATCGGCTTTCGGGTTCGTGCGAACGAAGATCCAAGGTCCGTTCGAGCTTTCCTGGACCTCTGAATACTCTACGTGATTCTGCGCCGTTGATCCGAGTGTACACAGCGCGTGTCGCGGTCACAACATGATCGGCGCTGCCGAAGGGAAGGAAGCTCGGGTCTCGTGACCGAAACCAATTCAGACCTAAGGTTGAGAGGAAAATCTCGCGGAACGTGCGTGATACAGGGGAGTCTTTGGTGAGCGCGGCAGGACTCGAACCTGCGACCCATGCCTTAAAAGGGTCGCCAACCCAATTACAAACAACAACTTGCACGTCCAGCTTACTCCATGCACGGCATAACAAAATCAAAGAGATACGAACAAGACATCGGTCTAGGTGTCTGGACGATGCCCAGTATCCTGCCCCTCGAACGATGTCTCTTCGGTTTGATGGATCTCTGCAACCCGAAGGAATCGTTTCTCCGAACTAGCTCTTAATTAGGCTGCATTGTTGGGCTGGTGAAGAGCACCGCGCACGAAACGCTTTAGTACGATGGGTAGCGCTTCTGTGTATAGAGGCTCCGGTCAACGGCGGTGAGACTCATCACTCCAAAATGTGATCGGGCGCACAAGGCAGTCGTTTGTTATTGACATCCACAATCACGTCATCTATTGTGGTTCGCAAAATTCAGTGACCGGGATCTGCCACCAACGGGCGACGAGATTGGCATAGTCGCAGTGGCCCCTGTGACTTCTTCCTCGAAATCTGAACGTGCGGGCATGATGTGCGGTCATCGCGCGAGGCTTTAGTGTCCGAGCGGGACCGGAGTGCGGAAGTGCGCCTGGCTGTACTCGGGTCCGAGAGGGAGAGACTGTGGTTACGTTCTCAAGTTGCACCGCTTACCGAGCCAACCTAGTCCCTTTCTTCGGCAAAACACGGTTCCAGTGGAACTCGGAATCTCCAAGTTCTGCGCGACTCGTATCTTTCAAACTCTCTGGTCGGCAGGACTCTACGCAAGATCCTGCTTTCTGAGTTCACGAACGTTGGAGGAATTGTGACTTCTCTACGCGCACGCCTGATGTTGGTCTCGATGCTATTTTGCTCATCGGTCTTTGTGTTCTCGCAGGTACCGACGGTCTCCAGCGTGGTACCCAGCTCGGGAGTAGTGGGAACTCAAGTCACAATCACGGGAACAAATTTTGGGGCTAGCAGGGCACCAGTGCGGTGACATTTAACGGGATGCCGGCGACGTCCTTCACGAACTGGAGCACGACATCTATTGTGACCGCCGTACCGACAGGCGCGACAACAGGCACTGTCGTCGTAACGGTAGGTTCCGTAGCGAGTAACAGCGTCAACTTCACGGTTGTTCCGGGCAGTTTCACCTTCACTGGGAACCTCGCGACTGCCCGCATGCTCCAGACTGCCACATTGTTGAATAGTGGCATGGTTCTAGTGGCAGGCGGTGTGGATGATGGTTTTTCGTATGACACGGTGACTAGCTCTGAGTTGTACTGT
>CAWCJM010000006.1:0-793702 GCA_963795875.1 uncultured Acidobacteriaceae bacterium | reverse complement strand
TGTCGTGCCGACTGAGGAAGCTCTAACGACACTGTCCTAGGACGACTGTGGGTCAACAACCGCCAAGGACTGCTTACGCCAACTGCCGAACACTGCCGTAACCTTCCGGGCCGCTGTGCTCAACAGTAGTATTGAAATCATGCAATTTCTTCGATCACTCGGCCTCGCCATCTTGCTCGCTATTACTTGCGCTGCTGTCGCTCAGAATTCGGGTCATTCAGTCAGTCGCGTTCTCCACCGATATGGGAGCCGCCTACCTTGGACTTCCCAGAAACAGGGCCAGAACCGAATGTCCCGAGAATGATGATAACCAGCCTTCAGTTGGCCAATATGAAGATCATTCTGGAGGAAACCACATTAGAAAATGTGAGGGCGACCTTAGGAGTGGATACTGGTCACAGCGGCGATGCAAGTAACGCGGTTGAATGGCTTTGTCTCTACGGAACGGACGCGGACGGGCGTTGGGCGCTGTGGCTTGAGAGTAGCGAGATGGGCGGCGGCGAGAGTCCATGGCTTCGCATTACGAAGGTTGGATGACGACGCGAACGTAGATCGGCGCTGTCGGATGCTACGAACAGAGGATGGCTTCCTACTTCCAATTTCGCTTCGCCTTGGCATGACAGCGACTCAAGTACGCCGCCTCCTAGGTAAACCCACACTGAGGTACCGCAATACGGTGATCTTCGATCATGGTCACCAAGAAACCATACGCAACGAACCGTTCACAGTTTCAAATACTGTGGCGGTCGCGCTTCGAGGTGGCGTCGTATGGGCCATCCAAGTTTGGAAAGGCACAAGCGATTAAAAGGACTGGGTCTCTCAAATCGCTGTTGTAACATCTCGACAGCGCTTATAGGCTGGCATTTCGAGCAATTTGAAATCTAGTCCGCCTCACCTCACCTTACTTCACCTTCCCCGCCACCGCCGCCACCACATCAAACAAAATCCGCGGCCCGCGCCGCACTTCCTCCACCCGAATCCGCTCATCGTTCCCGTGCTCGGTGTTCCCCTCTTCATCCGTCGCCGTATAAGGATTGAACCCGTACGCAATAATCCCCAGCGGCCGGTAGCGCTGATTCTCCGTATATCCGCTGGTGATGTGCGGCACCACCGGCGTCCCCGGAAAATATTTCCGCGACACCTCCCGGATCGCCGCGAACAGCGCGTTATCCGTCCCCGAATAATTCGCCACGCGAAACTCGCCCTTCCACGGTTCGACCGTCACATTCGGATCATTCACCACCCGCCGCACCGCCTCCAGCACCGCCTTCGGATCGCCTCCCGGCAGAATCCGCACATCCAGATTCGCCCACGCCTCCGGAGGAATCACGTTCGTCTGCTCCGATCCGCCCATCATGGTCAGCGAAATCGTGTCGCGCAGCAGAAAGTTCAGCGACTCGTCGTTCTCCACTTCCTCCTGAAATTTCTTGTCTTCAATCGCCTTCTTGATATTGCGATACTCCGCCGCCCGCTCCGGAGGTTCGTACGGCGCCATGTCGCGCAAGAACTCATCCACCACCGGCAACACCCGCATCGGCGTCTGGTAAGCCAGAATCCGGTTCAGCGCCCGCACCAGCCGGTTCGGCGCCGAATCCGCATTCGGCCGCGACCCATGCCCCGGCCTGCCATGCGCCACCACATGCAGCCAGTACGTAGTCTTCTCGCCCACGTCGACGCCCACATACTTCACCTTGCCGTTCTCCAGCAGATTCTCGCCGCCCTCGTTGATCAGAAACTCCGCATTCCCCAGCAGATCCCGCTGATGCTCGATGAACCAATCGCTCCCCGTGTCATCCACCTCTTCATCCGCGACCGCCAGAAAAATCACGTCGCGATCCAGCGCGATCTTTCTCGCGCTTCAGCATCACCATCACGACCAGTTGCGCCAGTCCTTCATCCTTCATGTCCTGCGCGCCCGCGCCCCCACATATAGCCGTCTCGAATCTCCCCGCTGAACGGCGGCACCTTCCAATGCGACGCATCGCTGGTCACCACATCCATGTGGTTCAGCAGAATAATCGGACGCGGACGCCCCATTCTGCCGCGTCTTTGCGGCAGAATGGGGTTTTCCCGTCATCGCGTCCGCGGAATCCGCGCCCACAAATCCCCGCGCCCCGGCGCATACTCAAACACGCGATTCTCAATCCCTTCCTGATCGAGAATCTTCTTGTAAAACGTCAACCGCCCGCATCTCATTCCCCGGAGGATTCGTCGTATCGATCCGCAAATACTCCTGCATCCACGTCACCGCCAGATCGGAATACTGCTGCAGATGCTCCGCCGGAATCCGCGACGAAGCCATGTGCCTGACGAACCTCCGCCGCCCACCCAACGCCCGAATCAGCACAACAACCATGCGCCAGTGCAACACCAAGCCAACGGACTCCCGACCGCTTCCCGCTCGACCCTGACCCAATCGCAAGTCGCCTCCCAGTTTGCTCGAATGGTTCCTTATGCTATTCGCCAGTTACGTCCAAAGCCCAATCGCTCGACGACCTGACTACGCATCCTTTTTCCACGCAGTTTTTATATCAGGTTTCCCAAAATTACCCTGCCCTTCGCCCACAGCCTGGCTTTTCCACCTCGACCGGACTACAATGTCTATAGATATCAATCATTTAGCTCATTCAACCCTGCAGCGCCGTTTGGCATCCCACCTGTAATAGGAAAGTGGCAGGCGCCGCTGTAACCAGGCGCCCGGATTTCAAGGCCAAGCGTATGCGTCAGCGCGGGCCGGCTCAGCGAAACCGCTGGCTTTCTTTACCGTTCAAGGGACGCAATCAAATTTCACGCACGCCCCAGGCGTGCGGGCGGGAAGCAAAAGCTGAGCCCAAACGCTCCGCCCCATACTTGGAGGAAGTCATTTATGAACAACCGCCTACTCTTCGCCCTGCCTTTGGCCGCCGTGCTCGCTTTCCCGGCCCTCGCGCAGACCACCTCGTCCACCACCGATCAACGCCCCCGCCGCCACCCGCGACTCGTCGACTCCACCGATGCCGCCGCGACCGGCAAAGCGCCTCTCGCGCCTCCGTCGCGCGAAGGCTTCTGGGGACGCGTCAATCCCTTCGCCCGCAAGACCTATGTGAAGCCGCCAGACCGAGCCGATCCGCGACCGCGTCAACGAACTCGATGAACTGACCGCCGGCAACAGCAAGGCGATCAAAGACACCGACGCGCGCGCCCAGGCTGGCATCAAGCTCGCTTCCGACAAGGCTGACGCCGCCGATCAGCACGCCGTCGACGCCGGCAACAAGGCCACCGCCGCGCAGCAGACCGCGCAGCAGGTCACCACCCGCGTCCAGACCGTCGAGACCGTGGTCGGCAACATCGACCAGTACAAGGCCTCGAACCAGACTGAGATCCTGCTTCCGCCCCGGCCAGACCGTCCTCAGCAAGAACGCCAAGGACGCGCTCGACACCATGGCCGACCGGCGTAAAAGGCCAGCGCGGCTACATCATCGAAGTGCAGGGCTTCTCTTCCGGCAAGGCCCAGACCGCCATCACCACCTCGCAGAAGATGGCCGAGTCGGTCGTGCGCTACCTCGTGCTCAACGCACGAGATTCCGGTCTATCGCATCTACCTCGTCGGCATGGGCAACGCCCCCGCCACCGACGATGATGCCGCCAAGACCAAGCGCGTCAGCGGAGGCCGCGTCGAAATCAGCCTCCTGAAGAACGACCTGGAGCAGCTCTCCGCCAACACCGGAGCGCCTGCCACCAGCGCCGATCAATCGCAGCAGCCGAAATAAGGCTGGAGAGCGGCCCTTCAGGGCCGCGTCTGGACCTTGTTAAGTTGGGCTTTAGCCCTGGTAGTTTGGGACGTCGGGCGCCTCGCCCAAGTCCCTCCCCCAGAAAAAGCCCCTCGCGCAAGCGAGGGGCTTTTTCTTGTTCAGCGCACCCCGACCTTCGATGGTGCACCTCCCCGTTCTTCAGAAGAAGCGCGAGCCTGCTCTCAGCGAAGCCGGAGGGAATTCTCCCGCGAATCGTGCCACGTAGTTTTCGCAAGACTGCTCACTCTTCCGCTATCCTCACGTCCATACCCTAACCTATGATGTACGATCTGAAACTCGCCCTCCGCCAGTTCCGCAAGTCTCCCGGCTTCGCCGCCACGGTGATCCTCACCATCTCGCTCGGCATCGGCGCCAACGCCGCCATCTTCACGCTGGTCCACGCGATCCTGCTGAAGTCTCTGCCCGTCGCCAATCCCGCGACCCTGTACCGCATTGGTGACCTCGACGACTGCTGCGTGAATGGCGGCTTCATCAACGACAACGGCGATTTCGACCTCTTCTCCTACGACCTCTATCGCCACTTCCAGGACACCACGCCCGAGTTCGAACAACTCGCCGCCTTCCAGTCCGGACACAACATCGATGAATGTCCGCGCCGGCAACCGCCGACCGCGAAAGCAGAAATTGGCGAATACGTCTCCGGCAACTATTTCTCAACCTTCGGCATCGGGGCCTACTGCCGGCCGCGTGCTTCTGCCCTCCGACGACGTACCCGGCGCAGCCCCAGTCGCCGTCCTCAGCTATCAGGCCTGGCAAGCAGCCTACGGCTGCCGATCCCGGCGTCATCGGCTCCACGTTCTATATTCAGAACCAGCCCTTCACCATTGTCGGCATCTCGCCGCCCGGATTCTTCGGCGACCGCATCGACAGCAACCCGCCCGCCCTCTGGATTCCGCTCAACGACGAGCCCTATCATCGAGCACGAGACCAGCATTCTGAAACAGCCAGACACCAACTGGCTCTATGTCCTCGGCCGCGTCAAGCCCGGAATCAATCCCGGCAGCCTGCAGGCCAAGCTCTCCAACGGTCTGCGCCAGTGGCTGGCCACGCAGCCCGCCTACACCGCCAACGGACGACGATACTCTAATCGCGAAACAGTACGTCGTGCTGACTCCCGGCGGCGCCGGAGTCCAGAACCTGCAGCAGGAAACCGGCAGCGGCCTCCATCTGCTGATGGCAATCTCCGGCCTGGTTCTGCTGGTGGCCTGCGCCAACATCGCGAATCTTCTGCTGGCCAAGGGCGCAACTCGCCGCGCCGAGACTTCCATCAGCATGGCTTTGGGCGCGGCGCGATCGCCGCCTCATCCGCCAGATGCTGGTCGAGAGTCTTGCTGCTCGGCTGCGCCGGAGGAGTCGTCGGCATCGCCGTCGCCTATGCCGGCGCCCGCATGATCCTGACTCTCGCTTTCCCCGACTCGCCGAACCTGCCCATCCACGCCAGCCCATCCCCAGCAGTCCTCGGCTTTCGCCTTTGCCCTGTCGCTGCTCACCGGACTCATCTTCGGAATCGTCCCCGCATGGATCACCTCCCACTCCGATCCCGCCGAAGCCCTGCGCGGCGTAAACCGCTCCACCCGAGATCGCGCCTCACTGCCGCAGAAATCGCTCATCGTGTTTCAGGCCGCGCTTTCGCTCGTGCTGCTGGTCGGCGCCGGCTTGCTGACGCAGAGCCTGCGCAACCTCGAGCATCAGGACTTCGGCATCGCCACCGCCAACCGCTATGTCTTCCACTTCGATCCCGCCGGCGCCGGCTACACGCCAGCCACCATCAGGCGCGGCTAACGAGCGGCTGGAGCGCGAATTCTCCGCCCTTCCCGGCGTCCAGAGCGTGGGCCTCGCCCTCTACAGCACGCTCGAAGGCAATAACTGGGGCGAAGGCGTTTATGTGGAAGGCCGCCCGGCGCCTGCCCCGGGCGCCAACAACGGCTCTTCGTGGGACCGCGTGAGCCCGCATTTCTTCGAAACCGTCGGCCAGCCCGTGGTTCGCGGCCGCGGCTTCACCGACCAGGACACCGCCACCTCGCGCATGGTCGCGGTCGTCAACCAGGCCTTCGTCAAGAAATTCTTCCCCAACGAAGACCCCATCGGCCGCCACTTCGGAACCTTCGATCAGAAGTATGCCGCCGACTACGAAATCGTCGGCATCGTCGCCGACGCCAAGTACAACAACCCGCGCGAGCCGGTGCGCCCCATGTACTTCCGTCCCATGACCCAGCTGAATACGACGATCAAAGAGCGCAGCTCCATCACCGCCGAGACTCGTTCCTTCTTCCCCAACTCCATCACCCTCCGCTACTCCGGCGATGCCGCCAGCCTCGAACCTGCTCGTCCGCCGCACTCTCGCCAACATCAATCCCAATCTCACCGTCCTCGATTTCAACTCGCTCGACTATCAGGTCGCCGGCAACTTCAATCAGGAGCGCCTCATCAGCTCGCCTGACCGCTCTGTTCGGACTGCTCGCGCTTGTGCTGGCTTCGGTCGGCCTGTACGGCATCACCGCCTATTCCGTAGCCCGCCGCACCAGCGAAATCGGCCTGCGCATGGCCCTTGGCGCCAACCGCGGCAACGTGGTCGCCCTGGTGCTGCGCGCCGCATCCTGGCAAGTCGGTCTCGGCCTCGCCATCGGCATTCCCGTCGCGCTGCTTGGCGGACACTTCATGGCCAGTCAGCTCTACGGCGTGAGCACCTACGATCCCTTCACGCTCGCCGCCGCGGTATTGGTCCTTGCCGCGTTCGCCGCCATCGCCGGCTTCATCCCCGCCAAGCGCGCCGCCAGCATCGAACCCATGAACGCCCTCCGCACTGAGTAGATGTGATGTGGCGCGGGCGCCCCCGCCCGCGTCCACGAAGCCAGCACTCGGCCGGATATTCATCTCCGACGCCTCTTCTCCAACACTTTTGTCATTCCGACCAACGGGAGGAATCCGCTTTCCCCGCCCGGGTCTATACTTCCAAGTTCACAGGAGCCAACCCGAACGTGGACCTCTACCACTGGCTGCCACCCGATGCCGTAAAAATCGTCCTCGTCCTTTTCCTTTCCTTCCTCATCGGACTCGAACGCGAGGAGCACAAAACTGTCGCCGGTTCCTACTCCTTCGGCGGTGTCCGCACCTTCCCCCTGATCGGTTTCATCGGCTACTCCATCGCTCTTCTCTCGGGCTCACAACTGCTCCCAGTCACCCTGGGCTTTCTCGTCGTCGGCGGTTTCCTGCTGCTCTCCTACTGGCACAAGCTTTCCAGCTCCCAGATCGCCGGAGTGACTTCAGAAATGTCCGGCCTCACTACCTACCTGGTCGGCGCCCTCGTCTACTACGACCACCTTTGGACCGCCACCGCTCTCAGCGTGGCAAGTCTATTGCTCCTCGAATTAAAAGTCGGTCTGGAATCTCTAGCCAATCGCACGGCCCCACAGGAAATTCTCACCTTCGCCAAATTCATGCTCCTCACGGCCGTCATTCTTCCCACACTCCCCAATCAGGAGTTTGGACGCTTTCACATCAATCCGTTTAAGACATGGCTGGTCGTCGTCGCCGTCAGTACGATCTCTTATGGCAGTTATGTCCTGCAGAAGGTCACAAAAGAAAATGGCGGAGTCATACTCGCCGCCTTCCTCGGCGGCGCCTACTCTTCCACCGTAACCACGGTCGCAATGTCACGCCGCGCCGCTCGGGAGCAGCGTCCGCACTTGTTCGCCGGAGGTACCCTGATCGCTTCGGGCGTAATGTATCTCCGCCTGGTCGCTCTCCTCACACTTTTCAATCGTCGCTTGGGCGCGATGCTCGCCCTGCCATTTCTTATCCTCGCGGCCGCGGCCATCATCACTGGATTCCTCTGGTCCCGCAGGCCAGACGCGGTGGACTCCCAGATCAAACGCGAATTCGAGCCCGGCAACCCTCTCGACCTAAAGGCCGCGTTTCTGTTTGCTGGATTTTTCGTCGCGATGCTGATCGCTACTCAGCTGGCCGTCACCTACCTCGGCCGCGCTGGCGTCAACATACTCGCCGCTGTCATGGGCGTCACCGACGTCGATCCCTTCATCATGGGTATGACCCAAGCCGCCGGAACGCTCACTCCCCTTAAAGTCGCGGCCACCGCCGTTCTCATTGCCGCTTCCAGCAACAACCTCATCAAAGGCATCTACTCCTACAGCCTCGCCGACCGAAGAACCGGTACCCAAAGCCTGTCATTATTGATTGCCTTGGCAGCCGCCGGCTTGGTCCCGTTGCTCTGGCTGTAAACGCGAATTCACTCCAGATTTTTGTCATTCCGACCAAAGGGAGGAATCTGCCTCTGCTCTTCCGTCGAAGGTGCTACGTCCATGCTCAATCCAAAAAATGGCGCGGGGGGCCCCGTCCGCGAATGTCGAAACCCGCATACTGCCCGGATGCTTCCCATTCGACTGCCAAAGGCAAATCCAGATCCGGCACCCTCGTGAATATTTCAACAATTGTAAGAGCGTCGTAGAAGATCCCTGTCGAAAAGCGTCGAAAAACACTGTCGAAGAGCGCTGTCTAAGATCCCTGTCTAAGATCCCTGTCGAAGAGCGTCGTCGAAGAGCATCGTGGAAGAGCGGCCCTTTAGGGCCGCCTAAAATGCGGGGAGAATCGCCGGGCTTTAGCCCCTGAGGCCATTCCTAGTTCGAAAATGCGCGAAGCAACCCCATCCGAGACTCCGAAGCAAGAAGCCGTACACATGTCCGAAGCAAACCCACATGCGGCCAAAGCCTACCGCTTGTTCTGCCCGATTTCCACAGCCTTCCACAGCTAATATCGTGACCCTTGTGACAAACGACCTTTACTGAGAATTTCGAAGAGCCCACAATGGTTTCGTGCGCGAGAAATCCACCAACGCAACGAGCCAACCACTACTTCACAGCTGGGATCTGAACAAGGACCTCTCGCCCCGAAACGCCACGCCTTCAAGCCCTTATTCCGCAATATTTTACCGTCAAAGCGCCCAACCCTCCGAACGTAACTCCAACCAATCCAGTATTTTACGCACGCCCACCCGGAGCAGCGGCCCAAAATCATCCGCTAACTCCTTATTCCACAGGATTTTACCGGTAAGTCTTTCCGCCTCAATATTTTGCCGGGCATGTCGCCGATTCAAATGGCGTAACCCCAATGAATTGAATATTTTACAAGACCATGAAGAAAAAAATATTGCGAGTCACTCCAGTTTGACCCTCCAGCCCCGCGTGACTAGAATTCGTCACATTCGCACGTGGGGGCCTTCTATGAAACGTATTGCGTGCTTGCTGCTGTTCTTCGCCCTCGTCACTTTCGCGGCCGTCGCCGACGATGAAGACAAAAACCACCACCACCACGAAGATCTCACCGAGACTCAACTCGGGACGGTCCATTTCCCGATCTCCTGCTCCGCATCTGTGCAGAAGTCCTTCACCCGCGGAGTCGCCCTGCTGCACTCCTTCTGGTACGAAGAGGCCGAGAAGGAATTCCTCGACATCGCCAAAGAGGATCCGCACTGCGCTATGGCGCACTGGGGCATTGCGATGAGCATCTGGCACCAACTTTGGAACGAGCCCGATGCTGCGGTCATTAAGCGCGGTCTGGGTGAATCCAGAGCGGCCAGCAAACTGGCTGAGGGGCCGCCTCTCGCAAAGCCGGCCACGCCGCGCGAAAAGGCGTACATCGCGGCAATCTTGGCCTTCTACGATTCCGGTGCCACCGACCACGCCGTCAGAGTCAAGGCCTATTCCGACGCGATGAAGACGGTCTACGAACGTTTCCCCGACGATCACGAAGCTGCGGTCTTCTACGCGCTCTCCCTACTGGCGTCGGAGCCGCACAACGACGAGACCTTCGCCAACCGCCTTGCGGCCGCGGCAATTCTGGAGCCGCTGTTTGCTGCGCAACCCGATCATCCTGGCGTCGCGCACTATCTAATCCACGCCTACGACAAGCCGCAATTGGCCGAGCGCGGCATCCCAGCCGCACGCCGCTATGCTCAGGTCGCCCCCGCCGCTCCCCACGCGCTCCACATGCCTTCGCACATCTTCGCCCGCGTCGGCCTCTGGCAAGACGATATCAACTCCAACCTCGCCTCCATTGCCGCCACTCGCAAGACCGCAGCCATGCATATGGGTGGCGAGGGCCACCAGTTCCACGCTATGGATTTTCTCTTTTACGCCTACCTGCAAAGTGGACGCGAAGCCGACGCCAAAGCTTTGATGGATGAAGTCAAGGCCATGCCCGAGATGCATGACATGTACGGCGTCGGCTTCGACCCACATCTGGCTACCGAAGCGCACTTCGCCGCCTTGTATCCACTCGAGATGCGTGACTGGGCAGCCGCCGCGGCGCTCAAGCCTGTCGCCGTCGAGGGCACCGCGGAAAACTCGTTCACCTTCTGGGCCAAGGCGATCGGCGCCGCCCACCTCCGCCACACCGAGGACGTCCGCAAGGACGTCAGCGCCATCGAAGCCATACATCAGAAGTTTGTATCCGAGAAAAAGCAGGACCTCGCCGATGGGACAGACAACGACCTGAAACAGGCCCGAGCCTGGCTCGCGTTTGCTGAAGGCAAATACGACGACGCGGTCGAGGCTCTTCGCCCCATTGCCGACAAAGAAGATGCGCTCGGCGACGAGCCCCAGGGAATTCCCACCCGCGAAATGATTGCCGAAATGCTGCTGGAGGCGAAACGCCCGCAGCAGGCTTTGGCGGAATATCAGACGGACTTGAAATTCAACCCGAACCGCTTCAACGGCCTCTACGGTGCCGCCCAGGCTGCGGAGCAAGCCGGCAAGCACAACGATGCGAACGCCTACTATGCGATGCTGCTGAAAGTCTGCGACGGTTCAAACTCCTCGCGGCCAGAACTAAACCGTGCCAAACAATTGTTGGCACAGAAATGACCCGTTAAGCTGAAAGGGCAATCGAAAACCTCACCTCGGGAATGCGTGATCAACCCCAAATCGAAAAGGAATCGCTCATGGAAACCGCTCGGATCACTGAGCCCGATTCGCCGGAGCAACTTCTTGCGAAATGTATTTCCCACGCACAATCCCGGGAGCATCTCTGGGTCGAGTTCATCAACTCCGTTGGGACACGACGCATGGCCGAGATCGGCGTCTACCGCGGGGACTTCGCGGCTTTCGTGCTGCAGCGTTGCCAGAGCTTGACCACGTATTACATGATCGATCCGTGGCGGCACCTGAACGACTGGAACAAGCCTGCCAATCACAACGACTCGGTGTTAGGAGCCTGCCTCGAGGAGACGAAAGCGAAAACCAACTTCGCTGCCGACAAACGAATCATCCTCCGCGGGAAGACCACGGAAGTCATCGATCAGATCACCGACGGTGAATTGGATCTGGCCTACATCGATGGCGACCACACGCTGAAAGGAATCTCCATCGATTTGATTCGCGTTTACCCTAAGGTGCGAGTCGGCGGTTTCCTTTGCGGAGATGACTTCACGCGCTCCGTGTGGGAGCATAAAACGACTTTTGAGCCCACGCTGGTGTTTCCCTTCGCCGTGCATTTTGCTGAGGCGGTCGGCGCTGCAATCTTCGCGCTGCCTTACTCGCAATTCTGCATTCACAAAAGGGCTCGCCAGCAATTCTCCTTTATCGACTTGACCGGCCACTACGACGACCTCAGCCTGCGAAATCAGTTCGCTCCCGAAAAGCTCCTCAAGCTGATCGCAGCAGAACGTTTCCCCCGCCTCATGCGAGTCGCCAGGAAGTTACTCTTAAAGTAATAACGTAATAGGTATTACACTCGCCCCTCGCAACTAGCCCGGGAAGAGCATCATCTTCAAGATCAGCGCAGCGGTCATGGCCAGCGCCCCAAGCAACGCGTTGTACTCGCGATGCTTCCAATACAGATCCATCGAGAAGCCTCCTTCAGCCTCGTCCGCCCGTGATCGCGCGGCAAGTCTCGGGAACATCCTCGGCACGCGCTGCGCATATCCTTCGAACTCGGGAAACTTCTGCCGCAGGAACGCCTCTTCATCACGGATCACCGGAACATAGATGGCGAAGAACATCACCACCAGAACAACCCCCACCCACCAACTACGCGCCGCGACGGCGAAGCCGATACCGATCAGCAACGACCCAAGATACAGCGGATTCCGCGTGTACGCGTACGGCCCGGAAGTCGCCAGCGCCTCGTTCTTGCGCACGTGCCCGGACGCCAGCGCACGAATCAGAAGCCCCGGCACAATCACGAGCGCGCCGAGAGCGATGAAGCGCCAAGTAGGCCGCGCCAGCCAGAAGTACAGCACCGCAAACACGAACCCCAACGGCACCCGGATGCGGCGCGCGATCTTCGACTATCCAATCTTTGACCATCCAATGCTCGACCCCTCAGCCATGAGCACCTTCCGTCAGAGTCGACGCAAGCAGCGTGCGCGCCGCATCGACAACGGCATCGACGCCGATCTCAAGCATCCCTTCGTCAGGCTTGGCGACGCGAGCATGCGAAGTCGGGCTCGCCGGATTGCGCAACACGATGCTTCGCGTTCCATAAGGCCCGTTGCGCGCCGGATCCGTCGGCCCAAAGATCGCCACCACGGGAACTTGCAGCGCCGCCGCAAGGTGCATCGGCCCGGTATCTCCGCCAATGAACAACCGCGCCCGCCGCGTGAGCGCGATCAACCCTGTGATCGACGCTTTCGTCGGCCTCACCACGCCTCCGCTCGCGGCGTTCACCTCCTGGAACAACTCTTCCTCGCCCGGACCAAAGTTGACCAGGCAGCGCAGGCCATCCTTGGCCAACTGTCGAGCGACCTCACCATAGCGCTGCGCAGGCCACCGCTTCGCTCCCCAGCCTGCGCCCGGATTCAGGATCGCGAATTCACCGACACCATGTTGCGCGAGATCTTGGCTGATACTCTCTTCCGTCAATGGATCGAGGGGAAGCTCTACTCGCGGCATCTGCAACTTGCTCTTCGCGACTGCTTCAGCGATCGCCAAATTCTGCTCGACCACATGCGTCCCACGCGCAACCGCTCTGCGCGTGTACCACAAACTCGCCGGAGACTCGCGCGGCTCCGCTGCACCGTACACCACGCGCGCGCCCGACCAGCGCGCCAGCACCGCCGACCGAATCGCTCCCTGCAGATCGACGGCAACGTCATAGCGCGCGGAGCGCACGTCATTCCACACTTTCGCGATCTGCTGCAGAGTCGAGAACGTCAGCAACGACTTCCTCCACCCAGTCAGGTTCACGGGATGAACCCAATCCACCAGAGGTCGCTGCGCCGACCTCGGGCCTCGCAGCGGCGTGCCGGGCGCGCACAGCAGTTCCGCCCATCGTTCTTCAATCACCCAGCCAATCATGGCCTCGGGAAACTTCGCCCGCAAAGCCTGCGCCGCAGGCAGGGTGTGGATCACGTCGCCCATGGCGCTCAGCCGCACGATCAGAAGCCGCTCGATGTTCGAACCGCTTTCTGGCCCGCCGATCAAGATTTCCTCGGCGAAAGCCGCGAGCGGATGATCTCGCTGGTGGAGTGATCTTTCGGATCGCCGACGATCTCGACGCGCCCGCCATACTCCGCCACCGCGTCGCGCTCCGGAACGGAGTCCGCGGTGTAATCGGTGCCCTTGGCTTGAATGTCAGGACGAATCTCGCGAATTATCGCCCGCACGTCGAGCTCCGGAAAAATCACGACGGCATCCACGTCGGCCAGCGCGGCCACGATCTCAGCGCGTTCTTCAGCGGGCATGATCGGCCGCCCTTCGCCCTTGAGCGCGCGCACCGACTCGTCGGAATTGATGGCGACCACCAGCCTGCCGCCCAGCGCTTTAGCTCCGCGCAGATAGCGCACGTGGCCCACGTGCAGCAGATCGAAGTTGCCGTTCGCGAGCGTGATGCGTTCGCCCGCGCGCCGCCATTCGCTCACGCGCTCGCGGAGTTCGTCGCGGCTCAGGATTTTGTTATGCGCGTTCAATTGTGTGAATTCAACGATCAATGCTCAATGAGGTCGTGTCGCCGGCGGCGTCTGCTCGATCGCGTGCAGCAATTCTTCGCGCGAAACCGTCGCCGTGCCGCGCTTCATCACGACAATGCCGCCGGCGTAGTTGGCCAGTTGCGCCGCCTCTTCTGTCGTCGCGCCGGCGGCGAGCGCCGCCGTGAACGCCGCGATCACCGTGTCGCCCGCGCCCGTCACGTCCGCCACCTGGTCGGAACCGAAAATCGGAATGTCCACCGGCTTGTGCTTGTGATCGAATGCCACCATGCCGTCGCGCCCGCGCGTGATCACCAGCGACTGCAGCTTCATGCGCTCCATCACCTGCTCGCCCGCTGCGACAACCTTGTTCCAGTCTTGCCCGATGCGGACCCCGAGAGCCTCTTCCACTTCGGGCTCGTTGGGCGTGGCTGCGGTTACGCCAGAATACTGCATCAGCCGGTAGCGCGAATCGACGACGATCGGCACCGCCCCCAGCTTGCCTTTTTGCTGCAGCGCGGTCACGATCGCCGGAGTGGCCGCGCCGTATCCGTAATCCGAGACCAGCAACGCGTCGGATGCATGCGCATAATTTCGCGCCGCCAGATATAGCTCCCGCGTCAGATGAGCGTTGGGCGCTTCCTGCGGCTCGCGATCGACGCGCACCACCTGCTGCCGCGCGGTGTGCGTCATGCCGGCCAGAATGCGCGTCTTCGTGACTGTGGTGTAGCTCTTGTCTTTGAGCACGCCGCTGACCGCGATGTCGCTTGTGGCGAAAATATTTCAGCAGCATCTTGCCCGGTTCATCGTCGCCCACGATGCCGACGGGAAGAACGTTCACTCCCAGGTCCGCCAGGTTGTTCGCGGCGTTGGCCGCGCCGCCCGGGACCACGGTTCGTTCGCGATGCTTCAGGATCAGCACCGGAGCCTCGCGCGACACGCGCGAGATCTCGCCGAAGACGAACTCGTCCGCGACCAGGTCTCCCAGCACCGTCACGGTGACCTTGGGAAAGGCCTCGACGATCTTCTTCAGGCGGTCGGCTTCTTTGAGATGTTTGGTCATGGAATGAAACGACCAGGCGCTGTCGCGCTACGCAACCGATTCTCTCATGCGCCGCGCCTCCGCTCGTCGATCTTCTGCAGCATGGTATCGACGGCGTTAGCTGCGTCCTCCAAGTCCATTTTCACCGGGACGACGGCGAGCGGTGCGAGAGCGGAGAGATATCCTCCCAGGTTCACGGCATCTTTCTCTGTCGTTACAAACCCGCCGGCTTCGCTCCGCTGCTTGAGCGCCAGCAATTCGCGGACGTCCTTCTCGCTGTACGCGTGATGATCGCGATAGAACGCCTCGGCCACTGGTTCGATGTTCGCTGCGCGCAGTTGCAGGACGAAATTCTGTGGACGCGCAATGCCGCAGAAGACGACGGGCCGTGCGGGAACATTCTGCGGCACAATTCCGCGCCGCACGCGCCACACCAGCTTCCCTTCGAGCGGGAAATGAATCCGCCGAAGCGCCGCTGGACAGCACGACGGCATCCGCGCGGCGCAACGACTCCGAGCGGCTCGCGCAACCGTCCAGAGGGAAGCAACTGATCTCTCGCATCCTGCGGCGTGACCAGAACAATGTCGAAATCGCGCGCCAGCGCCCGGTGCTGAAAGCCGTCGTCGAGCAGATGCAAGCTGCGACCCGAATCTCGATTCGGCAAAGCGCCCTGCCTCGTATCGATCTTCCCCGACAATCACGGGCACCTGCAGCTTGCGTGCAATCAGCAGCGGTTCGTCGCCGAATTCCTGCGGCAAGCCCGCGGGATCGACCAGCCGCACGCCCTTCGACTTGCGCCCGTAGCCGCGCGACAGCACGTCAAACTTGATGCCGCGAGCCTTGAGCAACTCGCCAAGCAGCATCACGAATGGAGTCTTTCCCGACCCACCGGCGGAAAGATTGCCCACGCTGATCACCGGGCCTTGCAGACGCCGCGCCCGCAGAACTCCCCGATCGTAGAGCGCATTGCGCGCTCCGACCACAGCCGCCGTAAATGGCTGAGAGGGGATTCAATCGGTGTGCGCAGCCTGCGCCGGAACCGCAAGGGAGTCGCCGTCGGCGGCGATCAGAGTTCTGCAGTGCTGCCAGGGTTCGCGACGTCGCGCCCATCTGCGATCGCATCGTCTCCAGAGCCCGGCGGCCGAGCGCCCGCCGTTCCGCATCGTCCGCGAGCAATTGCATCAGCGTCAGTGGCAACTCCGCCAGACCCACGATCCGCACCGCGTCGCGGCTTTGAAACAGGGCGACAATGTCGCGAAAGTTTTCCGTGTAGTTCCCAGTCACGATGGCCACGCCGTGCTGCGCCGGTTCGATGATGTTGTGCCCGCCGCGCGGCACCAGGCTTCCGCCGACGAATGCAACATCGGCCAGACGCGTAGAGCGCGGCCAGTTCTCCGATGGTATCGACCAGCAGCACTCCGCCCGCCAGCGCTTCCCCCTGCCACTGCGAGCGCCGGAACGACCGAATGCCCAACTGCTGCAGCAGGATTGCGACGTCGTCGAAGCGCTCGGGATGCCGCGGCGCCAGAATCATCACTGCGCGCGGATGCGCGACACGCAGATTCTCAAATGCCTTCAGCAGCGGAGGTTCTTCGTCCTCGACCGTGCTGCCACAGACCAGCACCGGCCCGGCGCCCTCCGCCGCCAGCGATCGGCGCAGGCTTTCCACAATGGGCGGAGGAGCAGGCAGGCTCACGTCGAACTTTAGATTCCCGGTGACCTGCACGCGTCCCGGTTCCGCGCCGATCGACTGCAGCCGCGCGCTGTCCTCCGCATGTCTGCGCCAGAAACAGGTCGACGTGCGCCAGCATCTTCCGCAGTGCCCAGCGAAAACGGACGGTAGCTGCGGCCACGACCGGTCGGAGATGCGCGCATTGACCACCGCGATGCGCGCTCCGCTGGCATGCGCCAGACGCAGAAAGTTCGGCCAGAATTCGGTTTCGGCGAGCACGACCAACTCTGGCCGCAGGGCGCTGAAGATACGGCCGGATCGCGAACGCGAAATCCATCGGGAAGTAGAAGACGTTTGTCTTCGCCGAAGCGCTTGCGGGCGAGTTCCTGTCCGGTGTCGGTCGTAGTCGATATCAGCACGCGATGCTGCGGAAAGCTCCGCCGCATCTCGTCCACCAGTCCGCTGACGGCGAGCACTTCGCCGACGGAAACCGCGTGCACCCAGATCACGCGCCCGGCCCGCGCACCTGAGCCCGCAAACAGCCGCGCCGGAACTTTGCCCATGCGTTCCGCAAATCCGCTGCGGTATTTGCCGTGGCGCAGAATCTGATAGAGCCAATAGGGCAGGCTCACCAGCATCGCCAGGCCCAGCGCCAGACTGTAGAGAAAATAGCTCAAGCTGAGCCATTCTAAACCGCACTTGCCTGCGCGGGGCGTCGTGCCTTCTATAATTGAGGGATGCGGCCCCAACCTTCGCGGTTCATCCAGCGCTCAGCGGTCCTGGCGCTTTGCGCTGGGTTGTTTGTGCCGGTGTTGCTTGCCTCCAAGAATTTCGTCAAGCCGGTGGCGAAGACCGCCATCAACTATCCCGCACACGATTTTCATCGTGACGAGAAAGCCGCCATCGCCGCCGATCCCTACGACACGCCGGAGAAGGCGAAGATCTTCTCCACCGATTTTGCGGCGCACGGTTTCCTGCCCATCTTTTTCATCGTGACCAATGACGGCGACCAGCCCATCTCCATCGCGCAACATGGACATCACGCTGATCACGGCCCATCATTCGAAGCTCACTCCTATCACGACCGACGACCTCTACCGGCGCCTCTCGAATCCGCAAGCCAGCACGCGGCCGAGCCCGCTTCCGCTGCCGCACAAAGCGAAAGGCGGGATCAGCAAGAAAGAAATGGACGAGATCGAGTCTTCGCAATTCGCGGCCAGGGCGGTTGAGCCGCACAGCACGCAATCGGGATTTCTGTTCTTCGACGTCGGAGGCATCTCGTCGCCCTCTGGCGGGCGCGACTCATCGACATCACCGGCGTCACCGATGCCAAGGGGAACGAACTGATGTACTTCGAAATCTCGGTCGACACATACTTGGACGCACCGAAGAACCCCTAGACTTCCGCTCGCAGTGCTGATTGGGTTTAGCGTTAATGTAGTGCGTTACACCTTCCGGAGGTTCTCATGAGCAAGTCGAAGTCGCAGAAATCATCCAGCAATCGTCGCAGTTTTCTTAAAGCCGGCGGCCTGATGACCGCGGCCGCGTTTGGCTCGGCGGCTCTTCCCGATCTCGCACGCGGGCAGTCAAGCGTCGTCTCGCATCCGCTGCCCAACAATGCGGCAACCACCAACGCCATGCCGACGCGGAATCTGGGCAAGACCGGATACAAGGTTGGCATCTTCAGCCTGGGCGGACAGGCCTCTCTCGAGAAGCCCAACAATGAAGCTGTCGCCGTTCCCATCATCGAGAAGGCGCTCGACCTTGGCGTGAACTACATCGACACATCTTCGATCTACGGCGGCCCCGAGCGCTGGAGCGAGCAGTATGTCGGCAAAGTGATGAAGCATCGCCGCAACGACGCCTTCCTCGCGACCAAGACGAAAGAGCGGACGCGCGATGCTTCCATGCGCAT
Organism: uncultured Acidobacteriaceae bacterium; assembly: GCA_963795875.1. Taxonomy (GTDB): domain Bacteria; phylum Acidobacteriota; class Terriglobia; order Terriglobales; family Acidobacteriaceae; genus Sulfotelmatobacter. Next base: position 775,363 of record CAWCJM010000006.1, on the reverse strand, counting down.
GATCGAGAAGTCGCTGAACCTGCTGCAGACCGATCACGTCGACCTGTGGCAATTGCACGACATCGGCACCATGACCGACATCAACGAAATCTTCGCCAAGGGCGGAGCCATGGAGGCCCTGCTCGAAGCCCGCGACCAGAAAATCGTGCGCTACTCGGCATCACTGGACACTACCGGCCCGACGCGCTGATCGAGGCGATTCATCGGCATCCGTTCGACACGATCCTGATGGCGGTCAACGCGGCCGATCCGCATCACTACAGCTTCAGTGAGCAACTGCTGCCGCTGGCGGTCGAGAAGCAGATGGGCATTATCGGAATGAAAGTTCCGGCACGCGGGCGCATTCTTTCGTCGTGGACGCCGCCGCCCATCGAGCAGCAGAAACATTCGTGGGAAGGCATGGTGACTGGCGCCGACCGCGGGCACGCTCGATATGCGGCAGGCGATGTACTATTCGCTGTCGCTGCCGGTCAGCACGGTTATCATCGGCTGCGATACGATTGCGCAGCTCGAACAGAACGTGCAGCTGGCGCGCGAGTTCACGCCGCTCAACCAGCAACAGATGGCGGGGCTCACAGAGAAGGCGCAGCCGGTGTCGAAGCAGTCGCTGTTCTTCCGGTTTTATGAGCGGGCGTAGATCATTGATTGCGCAGGTCATCGCCCACACCCTTGTCATCCTGAGGGCCGCGTTTTTTGCGGCCCCGAAGGATCTATGCAACTCGCTGGCGGCGAGGCGCTCCCGGCAAGTTACATAGATCCTTCGCTATGCTCAGGATGACAACGCCGCCGATATACTCGGGTCCCGCACCGCCCTTTATAATCACTCTCTATGGTCACCACGACGGCCGATTCCACTGCCGCCCACACGAAATATGAGCCGGTCATCGGGCTGGAAGTCCACGTTCAGCTGCTGACGACTACTAAGATTTTCTGCTCGTGCTCGACGCGATTTGGGGCGCCACCGAATTCGAACGTCTGCCCGGTATGCCTGGGAATGCCGGGTGCGCTGCCCGTACTCAACAAGAGAGTTGTCGAGTTCGCGACGCTGGCGGCGATGGCGCTGCAGTGCCGCATTAATGAAACTTCGATCTTTGCGCGCAAGAATTATTTCTATCCCGACCTGCCCAAGGGATACCAGATTTCGCAGTACGACAAGCCGCTGGCCGAGCACGGCTGCATCGAAATTCCAGGATGGCAAGGGCAAGAAGAAGATCGGCATCACGCGCGTGCATCTGGAAGAAGACGCGGGCAAGAGCCTGCACGAAGGTTTTCCCGATTCCGACGAGAAGACAGCCATCGACCTCAACCGCACTGGCGTGCCGCTGATCGAAATTGTCAGCGAGCCCGACATCGCGCTCGCCCGACGAGGCTTATGAATACCTGACGCGGCTGAAGGAGATCATCCTCTACACGGGCGTCAGCGACTGCAACATGGAGGAAGGCTCGCTGCGCTGCGATGCCAACGTCAGCGTGCGGCCGCGCGGGCAGAAGGAATTCGGCACCAAGGCGGAAATCAAGAATGTGAATTCGTTCCGCTTTATCCGCGAAGCGCTGGAATACGAAATCGGCCGCCAAATCGACGTCCTCGAATCGGGCGGCAAGATCACGCAGGAGACGCGCCTCTACAACTCGAACGAAGGCAAGACCTACAGCATGCGCTCGAAAGAGCAGGCGCACGATTACCGGTACTTTCCTGAGCCGGACTTGCTTCCGTTAGTGGTCGACGAAGTTTGGAAGGCTGAGATCGCGCGCACCTTACCGGAACTGCCGGAGGCCCGCCGCGCGCGCATGGTGAAGGACTACGGCATTACCGAATACGACGCGCAGGTGCTGACATTCTCGAAGTCGCTGGCCGATCAATTCGAAGAAGCAGCGCAAAGCCGCAAAGAATCCGAAGCGCGTCGCCAATCTGGTGCAGGGCGAACTGATGGGCCGGCTGAAAGCCAAGGGCATTGAGATTGAGCAATCTCCGATTTCGATGAAGGGAGTCGCGGCCTCGGCCGATCTGGTCGAAGGCTGGAACCATCTCAGGCAAGATGCTCAAGGATCTCTACGATCTAGCTTCGAGCGCGGCAAAGATTTCCCGGTGGTCTATGAAGAGGAGGGCCGGCCGCAGCAGTCGACCGATACGTCAGCGCTGGAAAAGATGATCGACGACGTGCTGGCCGCCAATCCCAAGCAGCTTGAACAGTACCGTGCCGGGAAGACCACCATGCTGGGCTTTTTTGTCGGCCAGGTCATGAAAGCATCGAAGGGCCAAGCCAGCCCGCAGATGGTGAATGAGTTGCTGGGAAAGAAGCTGAGTTGATGCGCCAGGCCCCCTACTTTGGTCATCTAAACCTTGCTTCTGGCTCCTAGTACCATGACACTGGGCCTGCCTGTTTTGGGCCGACCGATCGGGAATTGCCATGAAATTCAAGCTTGACCGCATCATTAGCGTTGCGACCCTGGTGGCATCGTTGATCGCCATCATTCTGGTTCTGAAGAAGCCTGCGCCTGTGGCTCAGCCGCAGGCTCCGGCAGCGATTGCGGAACACGCCCAGTCGTTCGACCGGAAAATGGCCGAATTTGAGCAGGCGACCCAGCAGTCGGCGTCGATCGCGGCCTCGTCGCCTTCGAATCCTGAAGCGGGACGGACGGCTCCCAAGGCCGAAGTTCACATCAATTCCGATGAGATCGGCGCAGTTCTTGCGCAAACGCTGGGCAATGCCGGTGGAGCGGCGCTTGCGCCAGACTCCAACATCGGCAGTGCCGCGCCGACCATCAAAGACCAATCGGTCACCATGGACGGCGACCTGGTGCACGGACAATTCCTTACCGAAATCGCGGGCAAAGATGTATGGGTGACGGTTTCCGGACACATCGGCGAGAAGGACGGGTATGCAACGTTCGATCCTACGGAATTCAAGGTCGGCGATCTGAGCGTGCCGGTGTCGCTAGTAAATCCTGCCCTGCAGAAGAAGCTGGCCGAGGAACGCGACCGCCTGAAGCTTCCAGACAACGTGGGAGCCATGAAAGTTCAGAACAGCGAACTGGTGATGCAGCAGAAATAGCCGCTGATCGAGATCCCGCGCTCGTGATATTGTTTTCGCCATTCAAGTGGCGGATCCAACCAACCAGGGCACGGAGCCGCGGACAGCGCTTGCCCGCTTCGCGCAAACGCGACCCCTCACTCTTTTCTTCCTGCTGACTTATGGATGGACCTGGATTCTGTGGCTGGGCGTGGGGTCCGTCATGCCCGACAACAAGGCTGAATCGTATGGTGAACTGCTGATCATCACCGGCGCGTTCGGCCCCACGGTGGCCGCGTTGATCACTCGCTGGCTGGCGCATCGCGATCTGAAAATCTGCCGCGTTTGGACCGGCTGGTACAGCTTGGCCACTGGTCTGGCGTTCGGCTTGGCCGCGTTCTTCATCGTCACTGTACTGATACCGTCCGCCACGATAGCAAAGGCGCCCGTTTATGCGCTGCATTGGTCGTCGCTTTTGCACTGGAGCACGTACGCGATCAATTACTCGACACTCCTTGGAGGTCCGCTGCCCGAGGAACCCGGATGGCGCGGATTCGCGTTGCCGAGATTGCAGCAGCGCTATGGGCCGGTGTGGGGGACGCTGATTCTCGCTCCGCTGTGGGCGGCTTGGCACTTGCCGCTGTTTCAGATCAAGGGTTGGAGCAGCGCGAACCCCTGGCAGTTTCTTCTGATCCTGACGGGCGTTGCGTTCTTACTGACGGCGGCTGCAAATATTTCGAAGTTCAACGTGATCGTCGCGATTGTGCTGCATGCGTTCTTCAACACCGGCAGCGGACTCGGCAATGCCCTAACGCAAGGGTTACCGCGACGGCCGAACGAGATGATGATCTATACGTTCGTTGTATTCGGTGGCGGCGTGGTGGTGGGGTTGGCGGCGCTTTGGGGGCTGGGCAGAGCCCCTTACCCTTCGGCCCAGTAATCGGTGAGCGAAGCGGCCTTTCGGCCGCTGACCGGGTCAAAGACCCGGTCCCACACTTTCTCTGTTCCCACACAATCTCAGGCTGGTCGCACACGATTCTCAGCAGCGACCTTCGCGTACCATCGGCCGGAGTCTTTGATGGTACGCTGCTGTGTTTTGAAGTCGACGTAAGTCAGGCCGAAGCGCTGGCTGAAGCCTTCGGCCCACTCGAAATTATCCAGCAGGCTCCACGCGTGATACCCACGAATGTCGGCGCCATCGGCGATCGACCGTGCCAACGCCGCCAGATATTCGCGATGATATTCAATGCGGCGGCTGTCGTGAATCGCGCCGCTGGCGTCGGGTCCATCGTTATACGAGCATCCGCTCTCAGTAACCTCAATGACGGGCCGGTTGTAGTCTCGCGTGACGCGCATCACCATGTCATAAAGCGCTTTCGGCCACACTTCCCAGCCGAAGTCGGTCTTCGGTCCCTGCTGTCCGCCGTCCATCTTCACGGGAAACAGCCACTCCTGTGTGTGCGAGAAGCGCTCCATGGTGCCGGGTGCCGACGCGATGATCCGGTAGTAGAGATTGATGCCAATGAAATCCAGAGGCGCCCGTGTCTTCTCCATGTCGCCCGATTGGATGCGCATGGCGGTTTCGGGCAGGAACGCAAGCGCATCGGGATAACGCCCACGCAGCGCCGGCTCCAGAAACCAGGTATTGGTAATGGCATGCGCGCGCTCGGCGGCCAATTTGTCGTCCTCGGATTCCGTCGCAGGCTCGCACGGTGACATGCTGAAGGCCGTTCCCACGCGCGACGATGGACGAACCGCCTTCAGCGCATGAAAACCCGCACCCTGCGCCAGGTTGACCACGTGCGTGGCCCGCAGGAAATCGAGGATGCTCTGGCGTCCGGGAGCGTGCGTGCCTTCGAGATGGCCCAGATCCACAAAGGCATCCGGCTCATTGAAAATCATCCAGTCGGAAACACGGTCGCCCAACGCCTGCGCGACGATCTGCACGTAATCGGCAAAGCGGGCGGCGGTGTCGCGATTCGGCCAGCCGCCTGCATCTTCCAACGCCTGCGGCAGGTCCCAGTGATAGAGCGTGACCATCGGGCGGATGCGCGCTTGCAGCAGGGCGTCCACAAGTCGGCTGTAGTGATCGATCCCCTTTGAATTCGCAGCACCCGATCCCGAGGGCTGAATGCGCGGCCAGGAAATCGAGAACCGGTAGCTGTTCAGGTTCATCGCCTGCATCAGGGCGATGTCTTCGCGCCACCGGTGGTAGGAATCACAAGCCACGTCGCCGGTGTCGCCATTCTTGATCTTGCCCGGAGTGTGCGCGAAGCGGTCCCAGATCGACTCGCCCTTGCCATCTTCATTCCATGCGCCTTCGATTTGATACGCGGCGGTGGCCGTGCCCCAGAAGAATCCCTTCGGAAACGTTGATGTGGAGGAAGCGCTGAACTGCGCCTTTGAAGCGCTGGCCGGAAGCGCGGAACTCGCCTTGGAAGATCCGCTGCACGCCGAGAACAGCGCAGGCAGGCCGACAGCGGCCCCAGCGCCGAGCATCGATTGAACAAACTTGCGGCGTGTCAGACGCAACTGGGTCGGATCTCCTTCAAGAATTGGGACGGCCGCTCGGCGTCAATTGTGCTTGATGAACTTCCCGTTCTTCTGTCCGGTCAGCGAGTTGTACAGAGTTTCCAGAAACGCATCTTCGTTGATGAAGTCTCCCGAATACTTGCTCCAAGGAGCGAGCAACTTCGCCTGCTTCATCTGATCGAGCGTCTTGCCATCTGCCAGCGCCTTGGCCACTACGTCGCGTGTTGCCTTCAGCATGGTCAAGTACGCTCGCACGTCATCGAGATTCGACACCGGCCCATGTCCCGGAATGATCTTCACATCTGGGGGCACCTGCGCGATCACTTTCTCCACGCCGTCAATCATTCCGTTGATGCTGCCGCCGCTGTCGACATCGATAAACGGGAAACCGTAGGTCACGAAATCGTCGCCCATGTGAACGACGTTGGACTTGGGAAAGAAAATGATCGAGTCGCCATCGGTGTGGCCGGCTGGAAAGAATAGCGCCCGAATGTCCTCGCCGTTTAGATGTACTGTCACATCGTGATCGAACGTGATGATGGGCAGAGCCTCCTTCGCGACGGGTTTTACGTCCATGTGCACGGAGGCACCATTGCCCGCTGTGCCACCCGACTCGAGTCGCTTGCGCACGTTATCCTGCGCGATGATGGGCGCCTGCTTCTGGAAATAAGTGTTGCCGCCGGTGTGGTCGCCGTGATAGTGCGTGTTGATGATGAACCGCACCGGCTTGTCGGTGATACCTTTCAACGCGGCCTGAATCTTCTCCGCCAGCGGGGCGTACTGGTCGTCGACAATCACAATGCCGTCATCGCCGACCGACGCGCCAATATTCCCTCCCGAGCCTTGGAGCATGTACACGTTGCCGGCCACTTTCGTGACCTTGATCTGCACTTTGCTGAAATTCTCGTCCTGAGCCCCAGCCGCGCCCGAAACGAAGAGCAAACCAGCCAGCAGAGTGGATGTCACGTGATTCATCCGTTCCTCTTTCTCAATGTGCCGGGGCACATTCTAGCGAAGAGTGTACAAGTGAGTCGTTGAATTGGGAACTTGCGGGTCTTGGTGCGCTATTCCGGATGCAAGCTGTCATACATCTTCCAAAGCTTGTCGGCGGTTGCGCGATAAATCACCCAACCCTTGCTTCCGTCCGAATCTCGCGAAACAGCAACTCGCCCCGGCGATCGCCATCGACGTCCACCGCGTCGATCAATTCGAGACGCGGGGTAATGTCGAGGTGGTATTTGTCGGTTACCCCCGAATAGATCTTGTGCAGGTTGTTGTAGATGTCCGGATACGCCACGAGGATGATCGAATACTGCATCTCCGCTTCGACTGCGGAAAACGCAGCACCCGGTGGTGCCGGTGGCATGTGCGCTTCGGCGCTCAGCACCATGACCGCCTGATTGTTCGTCCACAAGTCGTAGGCCTTCATCTGCACGTTCTCGAGGATCGGATCTTTCATCTTCGTCGCAACCGGGGCCCGGTGCGCGGCTTGCGATCCCGCCGGCTTCGGTGTGATCCGTGACTTGGCTTGCGCCTCCAGGTAGGCACGCACCTGATCTTTGGCCAGAGCTACCATCTGCTTCTGACGGTCTCCTTCTTCGTCCTTGAGCCACTCAAACGCAAACGAGTGAGGGTCAGGCCCCGTCGCGTCGGAAATCGCGGGAACCATGTCGACCGGCGTGTTGTCGGCCGCGGGCTGCGCCGATTTTGTCGCATCTGTAGCGGCCGAGGTTGGCGTTGCCGCAGTCTTCCCCGGCTTGCTGTACCCAGGCAACGCGTCCTCCGGCAGAGGCTCGACCGGCCTCCCGCGCCGCAGAGTGGGTCGTCCCTCCGCGGTGGCCCCGCTGTCGGAGGCCGGTACATTCGGATGATCGTCGGGCTTAGTATCGCTCGGTTTGGAATCGCCAGGCTTGGAGCTGGCCGGAGCGTTCGGCGCGCTTGAGCCCGACGCAGGCTGACTTTGTCCCGACGGACTCGAACTTGGTGGTGGGGCCGATGAGGGTGCAGGAGTCCCCTTGGTCAGTCGTGGCGGCTCGTCCCCGGAATCCGACGGCTTGGTGGTCTGGGACTGAGGCGCGGTGGGCGGCGCACTGGATGGCTGCGACGCCTTCGTGGGATCCCGTGTGAGCCGCGGAGGACCGTCCCCATTGTCCATCCCTGCCGGAACGGACTCCGCTTTGAGCGCCTTATTCGCGGTATCGGTACCGTTCGGAACCCACTTGCCGGTCCCAATCCACGCACTCGTTAAGTTGACGGCATTGCTGTGCAGCGCGCTGCTGACCGTGAACAGTCCCAAGGAACTGCCAGCGCGCTCAGCCTCATAAACCGTGCCGTTTTCCAGTGCCATCGGGATCGGATCGGCCTTGTACGCCGTTGCGTCCCAGAACTTGCCGTTGACCAGGATCGCTACGGGAATCAGCGACGTCTTTCCGTTCGCCGCCATCTGCAATACGCCCAGAGCTCGCGGACCTGCTTCTTTCTTCCGCGGAACTTTCCGCTCACCGGGCGTGATCTGCGGCCGCTCTTCCTGCGCCGATGCCACGCAGGTCCAGGACACGAGGCACGCCAGCAGCACGGCGAGCAGCGATCCGCGAGACAAAATCGGACGGTGTAAAATCGTGGCGAAGGATGGCTGGCCGGGTTCCGCAGCGCTCCCGGCATTGCACCTCGTTTTCCTCGGAGAAATTGGCATGAACATCAATGATAAAGCTCCCCAGTTCACTTTGCAGGACGAAACCGGGAAAGAGATCGCGCTCAAGGACTTCCTCGGCAAGACGGTGGTGCTCTATTTTTATCCCCGCGCCGACACTCCAGGTTGAACCATCGAGGCTCGCGGGTTCCGCGACACATACAAGAAGATGCAGAAGACCGGCGCCGTGCTGCTTGGCATCTCCCCGGACACGCCCAAAGCGCAAAAGAAATTCCAGGAGAAATTCGACCTGCCGTTCACCCTGCTTGCTGATGCCGATAAGAAAGTCGCCGAGGCCTTCGGCGTCATGAAAGAGAAAAATATGTACGGCAAGAAGGTTTGGGGAGTGGCGCGGACCACGTTTATCATCGGCCCCGACGGCAAGATCCAGCATATCTTCGAGAAAGTGAAGCCTGAGGGCCACGCCGAAGAAGTGCTGGCGTATCTGAAGGAATCGGCCAAGGGCGCGGCTTAGAACGCGGCTTCGAAGCCGGCTTGGGGTGGAAGAACTGCGCGGGGAACTATTCCCGTCGGCTCTGCGTAGCAATACATGGGGAAGTTGTGTTCACGCCTTTCGGAGGAACTCATGCGTGGTCTCATCCGAGTCGTTGCCGTTTCTGGAGTCCTGCTGTTCACCGTTGCCGGTGTCGTTGCGAAACCCGCGGCTTCTCCGGCGGATGATCGCGACTCCATCGTTATCGTCTACAAAGACGGACACCGCCAAAGCCTGGTGCCAACCGAGATCTCGCGGATCGACCTGAAGGCTCCGGCCGTGATTGTGTACAAAGACGGCCACCGCGAAAAGGTGTCGGCCGAGATTGACCGCATCGAATTCGGTCCGTCAGAAATGGCGATGACGCCCGGAAGGCGTCACTTCGTGGGGAAGTGGGAGGTTGGCCAAGGCAACGGGAGCAACTTCTACATCACCCTTGACGAGGATGGAACCGCCAGGAAGTCGCTCGGCTCATCCCATGGCACATGGACTCTGGTGGACGGCGAGGCCCGCATCAGTTGGGACGATGGCTGGCACGATGTTATCCGCAAAGTAGGCAGCAAACACGAGAAGGTCGCATTCGAGCCCGGCAGGTCCTTCGACGACACGCCGTCCAATGTCACCACCGCAAGAAACACGCAGCCGCGCCCGATCTAGATCACAAGGCTCATGTGGAGACAGCCGCCTCGGCTGTCCCGCCTGGGCGATAGCCCGGCGGCCCGCGAGTCCTCGTCATTGGACTTAGGCGGCTCACGCCTGCGCCTGTCCAGTTTAAGATTCTTCAGCATGCCCGAATCGCACACCGCATCGCAGACCGCCCGGATCCATCCTCTGGATCGCGCATTCTACAACCGCGATCCGCGCCGTGTGGCGCGCGAACTTCTGGGCAAGGTGCTGGTTCGACGGGCGGAAGTGCCCAAATCTGCTCTGACCGCGCGTATCGTGGAGGTCGAAGCCTACCTCGGCGAGAAAGATCCCGCCGCCCATTCTGCAGCTGGCAACACGGCCCGCACGGCGGTCTTGTTCGGTCCGCCTGGCCACGCCTACGTGTACTTCATCTATGGCAACTATTACTGCCTCAATGTTTCCTGCGAGCCCGAAGGCCGTGCCGGAGGCGTTCTGTTCCGCGCTGTCGAACCACTTTCCGGGATGGACGAGATGGCCCAGGCCCGCGGTATCGAAATCCATGGCCCTGTAGACCTGCACAAACTCACCAGCGGCCCGGGACGCCTGTGCGAAGCCTTCAATATTACTCGCGCCCGCGACAACGGAGGCGATCTTACCTCCGAGGCCAGCAGTCTATGGATTGGCGGCGACGGATATCGCGCCCGAGGCATCCGAACGACTATCCGCATCGGCATCACCAAGGCTGCGGAAAAGCCTTGGCGCTATATTTTGGATGGAAACCCTTTCGTTTCAAAGAAAGTGCGGAAGTAGACTGACCTCGCCCAGCAAGCTTGACAGGGGGTGTAGACTTGCCTCCGGGTTCGAACAGGCCAGAATCCTTGTCAGTAAAGGTTTTTCGCCCGCCATCGGCAAGTAGCCGAGAAGACAAAAAACCAGGCTGGTTTTGCCGCATCCCTGCGCTGGCGTGAATCATCTCATACGTAGTTAGGAGCCCGCGTGTCCCGCTTCGCGCGATTCTCGATGTTGCCGGCGACGCTCGGTGCGATCTTCGCAATGCAGGTCGGGGCAACACTGTCGTTCGCAGCCGCCGACGGAGCTGCTGTCGCGAGCCTTCCCCCAAGAACCTCTTACATTGTGATCGGCTTTGCCGGGGGATTCGTGCGCCACGACGATCCGCACCACGGGCCCGTGCGGCTTGCGCACAAGCTCCAGCAGGAACTACCGAAGGGCGCCTCGATCCAGGTCTTCGAGAACCGCCACAGGAGGGCAGCCTTCGAAAGCATTCTGCGACTGCTCGATACCAATCATGACGGCGTCCTGAGTGACGCGGAAAAGGCGCAGGCGCACATCATTCTCTTTGGACATAGTTGGGGAGCGTCTGCCGTGGTGATGTTGTCCCGGGAACTGGACCGTGCGGGCATCCCTGTGCTGCTCACCGTGCAGGTCGACAGTGTGCGCAAGCCGTGGCAGAGCGACAAGGTCATCCCCGAAAATGTCGTCGCTGCAGTGAACTTCTACCAACCCCATGGCTTCGTTCACGGCCGCTCGCTGATCACTGCCGCGGACGATTCCAAGACGCAGATCCTGGGCAACTACCGCTTCGATTACCGGAAAGACCCGGTGCAGTGCGAGGGGGGCTCGTGGTTCCAACATACGTTCTCCCCCAGCCATCTACAGAGCCAGTGCGATCCCCGCTTGTGGACGCAGGTCGAGACCTTGGTGCGCCAGCGCGTGGAGCCCCAGCCCGCCACCGTGGCGGCCCTTCCGCAACCCTAGACATCGCATCAAGGAACGTGTAGGTCGCGGTTAAACGAACCGAGAGATCAGGCATTGTTGGGTTAACTTTGGTTTTGTGCTTTATCGCGTCGCGCTGACCGTCTGCGCAGAAACCGGCTTGGAGCCGGGGCGAAGCCACCAGATCAATCCGCCAGCCAATGACCAATCCAACGGCGATCAGCTGCGTGCCGGTCATGGCGCCGCCGAAGACGGAGCCGCGGCCGGGATCGTCGCGCAGATATTCGAGGAAGAATCGGGCGACGCCGTAGATGAACATGAAGGCGCCGAAGACCTGGCCATCGAATTTTCTGCGCTTGAGCAGCCACATCAGGAAGAAGAAGTTTGCCAGCTCCACGGCCGACTCGAACAATTGGGTCGGCTCGAGCGGCACGCCCAGAGGTGTTCCGGTAATCGAGTTTGCCAGCGGATTGTGAAAGGTCACGCCCCACCAGTGATGTGTCTCTTTGCCGTAGCAGCATCCAGCGGCGAAGCAGCCGATGCGGCCGATCGAGTGGCCCAGGGCGAGGCCGGGGGCGAAGGCGTCGCAGGTCCCCAGGGCCGGCATGTGGTGCTTCCAGACATACCAGGCGGCGGCGACGAACGCGGCCAGCAGGCCTCCGGAAAAAACTCCGCCGGCTTGCAGCGTGTTGATGCTGAAAATCTCGCCGGGATGCGCCGAGTAGTAGCTCCACTCGTTGATGACGTAGAGCACCTTCGCGCCGACAATGCCGCAGAGCACGACCAGAATGCCCAGGTTCCAGGCCTTGTCGCCGTCGATGCCGAGACGCTCGGAGTTGCGGACACTGATCCACAGGCCGATCAGGACTCCCATGGAGACCAGGAATCCGTAGGTCGGCAGGAAGAACTTCCCTAGATGAAAGAGTTGTGGGAACACTGTTTAATTAGATGCGGGAAGCACGGGATTCGCTACTGAGACCAGTTTAGCAGGGAAAAGGAATGTACTCGACGGGACGATGTTTGATTGTCGCACCGAGCATCTCGCGGGCGACGGCGCCCGCGCCACGTTAGATCAATAGAAAGCAAGCCGACCCACTGGCCGTGTGACGGGCCGAGAATGAACCCGTCGGTAGACGTTGGGAACCCGCCGAGACCCTTTAGGCATCTCCGCATGGCGGAGCGCTGCTCACCGGATCCTAGTTCGAGTCGAGTCCCCGTTCATTCAGCATTGGTTCAAAAATCGGTTACCGCCATCACCAACCCGGCAGGCCGGCTTTCAATGTGGATGCTAGGCAAATCTTGCGTGCTTGGCAAGTGGAAGACCGCAAATAGTTGGCAGACCGCTTGCAACCAAAGTAATGAATGGTTCACAAATGGGCTTGCCAATGTGGGGTGGCGGCGCCGTCGAGGCCCGCGTTAGACCGGGGGAAGGACTTGATTCTGCTGGCTAATTGTGAGTTCATACTCAGTACGCGAACACCGGGCCCCAGAGCGTAGCCGCAGGCGTGTCGCGGCACGCTGGAGAAGTCTCAGTGAAGTCGAAATTTCGCACGTCCGCCCTTGCGGCGGCAGCAGTTCTCTTGCTTCTGCATGGGATCGTGCTGGCACTGTGGTACGGCACCGGGCGAGCATCGGTGTGGGGCGACTGGATCGGGACGGCGGCAATTCTTCTCGCAGCCGTCAACTGCTGGTCCGCTGCGAGCCGATCGGGTCCCTTTGGTAAGCGAGTTTGGCGCCTGGTTTTCTTTTCTCTGATTCTCGCCCTCCTCGGGCAGCTCGTCTACACCTATTACTACGACTATCTGCGAGTTTCGTCCTCCGCTCTGTGGCCGAGCGATATCCTGGTTTTCTTCTGGGTTGTTCCGATCTTGATGACGCTGTTTCTGAGTCCGCGGGACCCGAATAGCGGATTCCGCTGGCTGCGCTTTTGCGATTTTGCGCAAGTTTGCGCCCTCGTTCTAGCCCTCGAACTCTCTCTTCTGTATGTGCCTTCCCGCTGGGAGACCTCCGAGCAGGCCATGTCGGTTCGCGAATTCCATGTCGGACTCGCCTTCTTTGTCCTGGTGGCTCTCAGTTTCCTGGTGCGCGGAATTCTCACTCGTTATCCCACCGGCCGTGCCTTCTTCCTCCGCATGGCTGGGTTTCTTTTTGCCTATGCGATCACCACGAATACGACGCTTTTTGCTTTTGCCAGCGGGAACGCTCAACAGGGCGTCTGGACCGATCTTCTGTGGACTGCCACGTATGGTCTCTTGTGGTGATTGCCGTGACTTGGGACGGCGCCGAGCCGGACTCAGGGAAGACCAACGTACCCTTTGCGCCGGGCATGCATCTGCTGGCGCAGTTTTCTCCACTGATCATCCCCGCCATCGTCTTTCCCCTTCTGTTGCGCATCGCTCAGGAGCAATTCTTCTGGTCCGTATTCCTGGTGATGGTTTCCTTCGCTGGCGCCAGCGGACGGCTGTTTGTGGTTCACCGGCAGTTGCTTCACAGTTCCCGGGAATTGGAGAAAAACCTTGGCTTGCTCCAGGGCATTACCGAGGGCACGACCGACGCGGTCTTCGTCAAAGACCTTCAAGGCCGATATCTGATGATGAATTCCGCGGGCGCGCGGTTTCTCGGCTGCAGCGTGGACGAGGTCATCGGCAAGGATGACGCGGAACTGTTCAGCCCGGGAGTCGGCCGCGCCATCATGGAACGCGACCGCGCTGTGGTCCAGTCGGGCGAGGCCCAAACTTACGAGGAACCTGCGACTGCCGCAGGCGTAACTCGAACGTACCTTGCAACGAAAGGACCGTATCGCGACCCCAGCGGCAAAGTGGTTGGGTTGCTCGGCATCTGCCGCGATATCAGTGACCGCAAACTTGCCGAAGAGGACATGCGCCGGTCGCAGCAGAAGCTGCACATCCACTTTGAGCACACTCCGCTGGCGGTCGTGGAATGGGATCTCCACTTCCGCGTGACCGCATGGAATCCCTCGGCGGAGCGAGTCTTCGGATATTCCCGTGAGGAGGCAGTCGGACAGCACGGCAGCTTTATCGTCCCGGCGCAGTTTCGTCAGCATGTGGACCGCGTCTGGCAGGACCTGCTGAACCAGAAAGGCGGCGTGCGAAATACGAACGACAACGTCACCAAAGATGGCCAGACGATTCCTGCGAGTGGTACAACACGCCGTTGGTCGACGATTCCGGACGCGTGCTGGGCGTGGCGTCGCTGGTGCAGGATGTCACCGAGCGTGTGGCTCTGGAAGAACGGCTGCGCCAGTCACAGAAGATGGAAGCCGTGGGACGTTTGGCCGGCGGCGTCGCTCACGACTTCAACAATCTGCTCACTGTGATTCTCGGTTACTCGCAGATCCTGGCCGAAGGCGTTCCCGCCGGGCAGCCGGTTGGCCGACAGCACTGCGCAGATCAAGTCGGCTGCCGATCGCGCTTCTGGCATTACCCGCCAGTTGCTTGCATTCAGCCGCAAGCAGGTGCTTTCTCCGCGCGTCATCAATCTGAACGACATCATGCTGAATCTCGACTCTCTGCTGCGCCGGCTGATCGGAGAAGACATTGAGGTTCTGACCGTGCCGGACGAACGACTCTGGGTTCGGTGAAGGCGGATCCCGGGCAGACTCGAGCAGGTCATCATGAACCTGGCGCTGAATGCTCGCGACGCCATGCCTCGTGGCGGAAAGCTCACGCTGGAGACTTCGAACGCGCAGCTTGACGAGTCCTATGCCCGCCGCCACCAGCCCGCAGAGCCGGGACGCTACGTCATGCTGGCGGTGAGCGATACCGGCCACGGCATGACTGCCGAAACTCAGGCCCGCATTTTCGAACCCTTCTACACCACGAAAGAAGTCGGCAAAGGCACCGGCCTCGGTCTCTCCATGGTGTACGGAATCGTCAAGCAGAGCGGAGGATACATCTGGGTCTACAGCGAACCGGATCGCGGGACGACTTTCAAAATCTATCTTCCACGCGTCGACCAGCCGGTCGAGTCCTCGGGCGCTGAGCACCGCCCCAAGAGCTGTGCAACGCGGCACCGAGACGATCCTGCTGGTCGAAGACGATCCACAGCTCCGCCAGCTCAGTTCTTCAGTCCTGGCGCATTGCGGCTATAAGATGCTGGTCGCCAGCAGCCCTGAGGAAGGCCTGGCGATTTGCAAGGAGAACCATCGCGACATCCGCCTGCTGATTACCGACGTCGTCATGCCGCGCATGAATGGCCGCCAGCTGGCCGAACAGATTCGTGCAGGTTTCTCCGAATGTCCGGGTGCTCTACATCTCCGGCTACACCAGCAATGCGATTGTTCACTACGGAGTGCTTGACCCTGGGCTCTGGTTCCTGCCTAAGCCGTTCACTTTGTCGGCTTTGATTGCGAAGGTCCGGGAGGTTCTGGACTCCCCGACGCCGCAAGCCAAGCCAGTCGCATAGCCTCTGGCTACTTCGTTCCCTCGGCCCAATAACTGCTCCGCGCCAGCACTATGTGTTCAGCTGCGTCTTTTAGCCGCACTCGAATCTGATGCAGGCCGGGATGCGGATTCTTCGGGCGCGAAACTCAGCAGATAGCGGCTGTGCAGATGATTGGTGAAGTCGTTCATCCGCACCTCGAACTTTCTTGCGCGTCGCAAAGAGTTCGTACTCGCCGCCCGTCATGGACGCGATCGTGCTCGGAATGTTTTTCCTCATAGCCTGCGCCGTCCGGTACGCCAGATCCATGATGTCGACGCCGTTGTGCATCTCGTTCAGGTTCGTGCCGCGCCCGGTGTCGAGAATGTTCGAGAGCGCCGGCGAAAACGCCAGCGCGTACATCACTGCATTGCTCTGTCCGATCGCCGCGACGGTGTCGTCGATCTTCGCGTGGCTGCCGTGGTCGCGCGTCTCGCTGATCAGCAGGAGCACGCGCAGACGATCCTCCGGTTCCTGCTTCAGCAGCTTCACCGAGTATTCGACCGCATCCAGGATCGCTGGCGCCGTCATCGCCAGGCTGCAGATTTCTCAGATCGTCTCCGACCAGCGTCTCGTCCTTCGTGAAATTTCGTGTGAGATCAACCTGGCTGTCGAACTCCACGACGGCAACCCGGGCCGTCCCCAGCGCGAATAGCGGGTCGAGCATCGACTTCAGGCCTTGCATGCGAGGAAACTCGGCGTAGGCGCGCCGTCCTCGCTGAATCGCCACGACCAACGAAATCGGCTGTCCCTCGGGCGCTTCGTCGAGACGAACCGGTTGCTCGACGCCATCGTCCTCCACGATGAAATCCTTGGCCTGCAGTCCGTACACGATTCCGCCCTGCTGATCTTTCACCAGCGCGGGAACCAGCACAATGTTGGATTGGGATCGGAGAGTTGTTTCCTGAGGAAGGGCGCTGCCGAAGCAACGGTAGAACAAGACTAGCCACGAGAACGAGGAACGATGTCGTAGCGCGCCGGCGCAGACTATCCCGCCTTGCGGTTTTCGCCCAGCACTTCATCCAGCGCATCTGCTAATAGATGCGCCCGCTTCTGATAGTCGGTTGCCCCGCTGTCCTGCCTTTTCTTGAGCAGGTGATATTCGTCGGCAATATTCAGGGCCGCCAGCACCGCCAGCCGTACCGTGTCGATCGTATTGGTGGCTTCGGCCACGGCGCGCATCTTGGAGTCGACGTACTCCGCCAGCTTCAGAATGTATTCGGGATCGGAGCCGCGCAGGTTGTACGCCTGGTCAAAAATCTCCACCCGCACGCTGGCGTTCTGCGCGTCTTTCACGATCTGATCTTTAGTTGCTGTAGCCATAAACCGTTCTCCGTAGAGACGAAGTTCGCTGCGTCGTCTGCGCAACCAGCAGGTCGCTAGCTGGCCTCAGCAATCGACTCGATCTGCTGCAGCATTTTCTCGACGCGCCCGCGAATCTCCTCCCGCTCTTTTTTCAACTGCACCGTTTCGCGCCGCAGCCGTGACCAGTTCCTCTTCGCGGTCTTCCATCTGCTGCCGCAGTCGCTGCGCATCGCGCTCGGCCGTAGCCTGGGCCTGCCGCGCCGCCTTGTACATCTCTATGGTGCGATAAATCTTGTCTTCGAGCGCCTGAAAATCGTCTGCCGGAACCTGCTCCGCCACCTGTTCGACCGCATTCAATGCCATGAGTGCACTCTTCCCCAGCAGGAATTTCTGGAACTTCCTCGCAGTATACTCCACATTTTTGTGGACAACGTCACCCGATTGGCCGACCTCATCGCGGACAACGCCAGAGCAGGGATCTGGCTTATAATCCCCGCTGCCAGGAGGCTCGAATCCAGGAGGTCGAAACATGAAACGCCTTGCCTATCTCACCCTCGGATTGTTTCTCGCGCTGGTCGCTCTCCCATCCCGGAGCGCGGCCAAGACCAAAGTCGAACTCAAAGATGCTCAGGGAAAATCCGTCGGCGACATTCGTGTCTGGGATCAGGGACCGGGCGTCGCCCTCGAACTCAAACTCCACGACCTGACTCCCGGAGAGCATGCCATCCACTTCCACCAGGTTCCGAAGTGCGAAGGCCCGGACTTCAAGTCGGCGGGCGGACACTTCAATCCCGAGAGCAAGAAGCACGGCTTCGATAATCCCGACGGCCATCATGCCGGGGATATGAAGAACTTCACCGTCGGCGCCGATGGCAAAGCCAATGTCAAACTGGAAGACGGCGACGTCACTCTGAAGGACGGCCCGCACTCGCTGCTGAGCAATGGCGGGACGGCGATCGTAGTCCATGCCAAAGCCGACGACTACAAGACCGACCCCTCGGGCAACTCAGGAGACCGCGTGGCCTGCGGCGTGATCACGAAGTAGAGTTTATGTAGTGACAGCCGCCTCGAGCTGTCAGGATCTGCTGTTTGCCGGCAGCTCTCTGCGCGTCACGGCTGAGCAAGCGAAGTCGACGCGGCCAGCTTCGCCAGCCGGCGCGCAGCCTCATCCAGCGTCTCCGGCTTCTTGCAGAACGCAAACCGCACCTGCTTCGCCCCGTCCCGCGGATCGCGATAGAAACTCGATCCCGGCACGCACGCCACGCCAATTTCCTGCACCAGATATTTTGCAAACGAAACGTCATCCTTGAACCCGAACGCGGAAATGTCGGTCATCACGTAATACGCGCCGCGCGGACGGAAACATTGGAACCCGGCCGCGGTCAGCGCGGGCATGAGACGATCGCGCCGCACGCGGTATCCCTTCGGCCAGCTTCGCGTAATATTCCGCCGGCAAGCTCAACGCCGCAGCGCCGGCTTCCTGCAGCGGAGCGGGCGCGCCCACGGTCAGAAAATCGTGCACCTTGCGGATCGCATTCGTGATCTTCTCCGGCGCAACCGCCCATCCCACGCGCCATCCCGTGACGCTGTAGGTTTTCGACATGCCGTTGATGGTGACCGTGCGCTCGCGCATTCCTTCGAGCGACACCATCGAAATGTGTTCGGTGCCTTCGTAGAGAATGTGCTCGTAGATTTCGTCGGTAATCGCCAGCACATCGAACTCGACGCACAGATCGCGAATCAACTCCAGTTCGCGGCGCGTGAAAACCTTGCCCGTAGGGTTGTTCGGCGTGTTGAGGATGATCGCCTTGGTGTGCTTGTCGAAGGCGCGCCGCAGTTCTTTTTCGTCGAAAGTCCACTCGCCGCCGTCGGCCGTGGGCGGACGCAGCTTCACGAACTTCGGCTTTGCCCCGCTCAGAACCGAGTCCGGCCCGTAGTTTTCGTAGAACGGCTCGAAGATCACGACTTCATCGCCCGGTATTGCAGACCGCCAGCAGAGTCGAAATCATCGCTTCGGTCGATCCGCAGCACACTGTGATCTCTTTCTCGGGATCGACCGTGATCCCCTGCCACACGCCCATCTGCCGGGCAATCGCATTGCGCAGATTCTTCGCGCCCCAGGTAATGGCGTACTGATTGACGTCCGCTGCAACTGCTTGCTGCGCGGCCTGCTTGATCTCCGCCGGGGCAGGGAAGTCCGGGAAACCCTGCGCCAGATTCACCGCGCCATGCAGCATCGCCTGCCGCGTCATCTCGCGAATGACCGACTCGGTGAAGTGTCCAACTTTGTCGCTGAGAAATTGTTTGCCGGTGGGCGCAGAGTGAGCTCCCGAATTCGGGGGTGCCCCATGTTCTCGCGTTCTTTGCGAGAAGTGGGGATTTAGCTGGCTTGCGAGAGGAATCTTCTGCGAAGTCTGTACGCCTAAGTCTTCCTGGCCTTCTTGTGCCTTGGTCGAACTGCGGTCTGCCATAGAAGGCAGACTAGCAGTGCAGGAACGAGGAAGTTTCAAATCGACGCAGGATCTCGTTCGCAGCTGCATCATGGCTTGAATCCCACGCTCTGCCAAAGTTCCGCGGTGTGGAACATGGTTCCATTGGTGATCACGTACTCGACATTGCGGAGCTGGTGAATATCGTCCAGCGGATTGCCGTTGACCAGAATCACGTCGCCGCGCTTTCCCTTCTCCACGGTGCCGGATTCCTTCTCGATCCCCATGGCCCGCGCCGACACGATGGTCGCCGCCTGAATCGCTTCCATCGGCGTGAATCCGGCCTGTACGTACAATTCGATCTCGCGGTGAAGGCTGTGGCCCGGAACCGTCTGGTCGGTGCCGGCGACCACCGGAATGCCCGCTCGATGCAGCGCTCCGACGATGGCCAATTCCTTCTCGAATACCTTTTCGCCGATCTCTGACCGCTCCGTCGGCGGCCCCACGTCGGTGAGTTGTTCGGCGAGTTCGGGAGCGACTTTATTCACGCCCGGCTCGAAGCTGGCAGGCGGCTTGGCAGTCGTCGCGGTGAAGAATTCCAACAGCGCGATGGTCGGATCGACCACCGTGTGGTGCTCTTTCAGGAACGCCAGTGCCTTCTTGGCCTCGGCGAATCGAGATCGATATTGGCCGTGGCTTTGCAGCGGTCCATGCGGCTGCTGCCGTCGGGAAGCGGCGCGTGCATGATGTCGGCGATGTAGCTCGATGTGGTTGATCTGGTCCTGCCCGGCTTCAATCGCCTGATAGGCGTTCAATCCTTCCGGGACGTGTCCGGTCACGGTCATGCCCAGGCGATGCGCTTCGTCGGCGACGATCTTCAATTCTTCGAGCTTCACCGAGCTGTAAATCTTCATCTGCTGGAAGCCGGCGGCGTGGTAGCGGTCGGTCCACATGCGCGCCTGCTCCGGGCGTGTCGACGCGCTCGACGCCGAGGGTGTAGGTGCTCGGTGCCGTCGACGATGCCTGCCGCAAGAATTCGCGGACCGAGAC
This sequence comes from uncultured Acidobacteriaceae bacterium, assembly GCA_963795875.1. Lineage (GTDB taxonomy): Bacteria > Acidobacteriota > Terriglobia > Terriglobales > Acidobacteriaceae > Sulfotelmatobacter. Next base: position 755,053 of record CAWCJM010000006.1, on the reverse strand, counting down.
CGCTGCCCTTGCGCAATGGCGTCGCGCACGGCGGTGATGAATTCGAATTCGTTGCCGCAATCGCGCACCGTGGTCACGCCCGCCGCCAGATAAATCGGTCCCCACTCGACCTGCTCGAAGTGCGCGTGCATGTCCCAGAGGCCAGGCAGAATTGTCTTGCCGTGCGCGTCGACCACATACGCATCCTTCGGAATCTTTATTTTGGAGCGCGGGCCGGCGGCGACGATGCGCCCGTTATGAATCACGACTGCCGCATCCGGCACCGGTGCGGCGCCGGTTCCGTCAATCAGCGTGCCGCCCACGATGGCGATGCGTCGAGGCGCGGCTGCCCGAGATTCCTTTGGAGATTTCGGCCAGCGCGCTCATGCCGTCCGCTCCGGCGCGTCCCACGAAATCGCCGAGCGCGCTTTCGTAGCCTTCGCGAATGGCTTCGAAGTGGTCGAATTCCGCATCGGTCGTGATGGCGGCGACCAGATTGCGGTTCGCGTCAAACCACAGCGTCTCGCGTCCCCAGATCAGGCCTTCGATGGTGTAGCGGTCGAGCTTCTCGTCTCTGGTGCGATCGCTTGCGCCGTCTTTCGAGGCAATGTGAATCGTGTCTTGCCCGCGAGGTTCCACTTTCACGTTGCCGCTCGGGAGTGTCGCCAGTTGTGCCGGCGAACCGTGCGTGGCCCAGTAGCGCACCATGAGCATCTGCATGGTCGTCGGAGCGTAGCCCGCAATGGTGAAGAACGGCCCGGAGGGCGGAGTGAGTTCGCTCTGCTTGTCGCGGGTGCGGAAGTGAACCTTGTTGCTGGCGGCGTCGATGGTCACGGCCTCGTCGATCGACACGCGGCGCGCGGTCTGGCCCTTGATCTCGAAAGACTGCGGCGTCAGGTCGGGAGCTGCGCGAAAACGTCGCGGTAGAGCGGAACCGGCGAGCCGCGGTCGGTGAATTTGAAATCCATCTTCACTGCGAGCGAGTCGCCGTCGCGCCGGATTTCGTAGGTCTCCTCGCCGATCGGCTGCTCGAACTTGTGCAGGGTGAATTTGCCCTGCTCAACGATCGCGGAGGACGTCGGCGCGCGGGTTGTTGGGCAGCAGCGACTACAGGTGAAATCGCCGCAAGAACGAAGGACAAGCAAAGAGAACAGCGGAATATCCGAATCTGTTTTCTCATGGTTGTGGATGAACTTATGCACAGAGTAACTACCAAGACGCGAAATCTGTGACCTACTTCTTCACCGCAATCCCCAACTCGCGCAACTGCCGCTCGCTGACCGGCGTCGGCGCGTCCACCATCAAATCCACGGCGCGCGCGGTCTTGGGGAAGGGAATCACTTCGCGCAGACTTTCGGCGCCCGCCAGAATCATCACGATGCGGTCGAGGCCCAGCGCGATCCCTCCATGCGGAGGCGTGCCATACTCCAGCGCTTCCAGAAAAAATCCGAAGCGCGACTTCGCTTCTTCGTCAGTCATGCCCAGCGCGCGGAAAATTTTGCTCTGAATATCCTGGCGGTGAATACGAATCGATCCCGAGCCCAGCTCCGTGCCGTTGAGCACCACGTCGTAAGCCAGCGCCCGCACCGCGCTCAGCGGCGACTGCGGATCGTTCACCGACTCGACGCCCGCCTCCAGCAGGCTCATGTCTTCTTCATGCGGCGAGGTAAACGGATGATGCGCCGCCATCCACTGCTTCTCGCCTTCGTCCCACTCGAACATCGGGAAAGTTCGTGACCCAGAGGAAGCGGAAGTCTTTCGCCGGATCGCCGGACTTCTTGAAAATGCCGTGCTGCTCGGCATATTTCTGCGCCAGCGCCAGCCGCAGCAGTCCCGCCGACGCATAAATCGCCAGCTCCGCGGGCGTGACTTTGCGGTGCGCGGGCATTGCGGTCTGCGGGCCGGCCTGCGCCGATCCGGCGACCAGCACGATCAGGTCGCCGTCTTCCATCGCCGACTTTCTTCGCGATCGCGGCCGCCGCTTCGGGAAACTTGTTGGCGATGCGCTTGAAGTCTTCGAAAATCTTCGCGCCGCCCTTGGCGTGGAACATCGGCTTGATGTCGTCGCGCTCCTTGCGCGAAAGCTCGCCGACCTTGGGCGTGCGGATCGCAATCACCGGCAGATTCGCATTGATCGCCAGTTCCTGCAGATTCTCCGCCGTGAAGCACTCGCGCACGTCGGTGAACGCGGGCAGGCGCAAATCGGGCTTGTCGATGCCATAGAGCCGGATCGCCTCGTCATAGTCCATGCGCGGAAACGGCGTCTTGATCGCGCTGCCCGCGGCCTGGAATGCCGCCGTCAGAAATCCTTCGACCACTTCCCACACGCGCTCCGGCTGCGGATACGACATCTCCAGATCGATCTGGGTGAACTCCGGCTGGCGGTCGGCGCGCAGGTCTTCGTCGCGGAAGCAGCGCACGATCTGAAAATATTTATCGAATCCCGAGATCATCAGGATCTGCTTGAACATCTGCGGCGACTGCGGCAGCGCATAAAACGTCCCCGGCTGCACGCGGCTGGGCACGAGATAATCGCGCGCGCCTTCCGGCGTGGACCGCGTCATGAACGGCGTTTCAATCTCGAAAAATCCCTGCGCCGAAAGATAATCGCGGATCGCCTTTGCCACCTTGTGCCGCGTCTCGATGTTGAACTGCATCACGTCGCGGCGCAGGTCGATGTAGCGATATTTCAGGCGCGTCTCTTCATTGGTCAGAGCCGTGTCCGAGGGCAGGAACGGCGGCAGCTTCGACTCGTTCAGAATGCGCAGTCTCTTCGGCCACCAGTTCCACTTCGCCCGTGGGCATGTTCGTGTTGACGGTGTTGGCGTCGCGCAGCTTCACCGTGCCGAGTCACGGCGATGACGTACTCGTTGCGCAGAGTTCCGGCCTTTTCGTGGATCGCCGCGTCGCGTTCGGCGTTGAGCACGACCTGGGTCACGCCGGTGCGGTCGCGCAGATCGATGAAGAGCAGGTTGCCGTGGTCGCGCCGCCTGTTCACCCATCCCATGAGCACGGCTTTCTTGCCGGCGTCGGAGGCGCGCAGCGTTCCGCACATATGAGTTCGTCGTAGATCTCCTAAGAAATCGAGCAAAGTGTGTCCTTACAGTGAGAATTGCGGCAGAATGCCGAATCCAAGATTATAAACGGTCTTTCGTTGTGAAGCGACTTGCGGGCGACCGTGAAACCGGGACGCACGCGTTCCGGAATCGGGTCTGAAATTCAGCCGTCGACCGATGTCCTTCCGGCTATCCCAACTCCATTTTCGGCATCTACTATAGAGTACGATGATCGCAGCCCGGCCTCTCGGCGAAATCCCGCAGCCCGCGCCCGTTCCGCGGCTTCTGGTCGAGTTGCCTTCGTGGCCTCGTGTCTTCTTCGAGAACCTGCGCGATCTCGTTTCTCCGCCGCCGGCTTCCGCCGCTCGAACTTCGCTCCGCGCCGGCGCCGTTCTGGCCCGATGTGTTCGTGAAGCGCGCCGCTTCCGTGGAGCCGATTTCTGCAATCGGTGTCTGTCACGTCGTCGCGTTCGCGCTGCTGATCGGATTCACTCGCTTCTTCGCACTGCAGCCGCAGGTCGTGGCGAAGCCAGCCTTCGACCACTCGCAGGTGATCTACTACCAGCCGTCGGAATATCTTCCGCCACTCGATACTCGCAGCGCGCAGCGCGGCGCAGCCCGAAGAAGGCCGATCCGGAATTCTCGCGCCAGCCGATCATTTCTGTTCCTCCCGAAGCCGACAACCGTCGCAGACCATCGTCACGCCGCCCAACGTCAAACTGAAGCGCGACGTTGCGCTGCCCAACATCGTGGCCTGGTCGGACAAGATGGAGAAGCCGCGGCTGCGATTCCCTGCCGTTCCGTTGACTCCGGCCGCCGACGATTACTCGCGCATCGCGCCCCAGATGGAGAACTCCGTCGTCGGCGTCCGCCACCCGACGCTGCGCGATCTCACGCATCGCCGGACGTTCGCCCGACGCTGCAGACTTCAGTGGTCGGCGCCTCCACCGCAGTGTCGAGGCCGCGTCCACTCGTCCGATCGGCGATCTGAACATCGGACGGAGTTCCGTGATCGCCCCGGCGCCCCAACTTCCGGTCGCCGAACAGCGCACCGTGCCTGCTCCGGATCTCGTCCGGCGATCGGCGGGGCGCTCCGCAAGTCGTTCCTCCGCCCCCGTCGGTTTCTGCCGCGGATCCTCCGGCGCGTCTTTTGGAGCGCGCGGCCGCGTCATCGCGCTGAACCTGCATCCCGCTGTCGGCGCGCCACCCGACCCGCCGGCCGGAAACCGCCGCGGCGCCTTCGCGGCCACACCCGAAGGACATGCCGGAGCCTCGGGCTCGCCTGGTGCCAACGGCGGCGGCAACGCAGCAAGGAAAGCGGAAGCGGATCAGCGCGGAAGGGAACCAGTGACTTCCGCGGGACTTTACGTGGGAAGCACAGCGGCGAAAACTTCGCCCGTGGCGGGCGAACCCGGCACCGGCGTCGACCAATTCCGTCAACCCGAATCTGACTGGCGAGCGTGCGTCCGCCGCGCGTGACCAGCACGCCGTCGCGTCCGATGCAGCCGGCGACTCAGCTAAGCTTTCCGAAGCCGAACGCGCCGTCTTCGGCGACCGCAAGTTCTATTCGGTCACGCTGAACATGCCGAACCTGAATTCCGCCGGCGGCAGTTGGGTCATCCGCTTCGCCGAACTCAATCATGACTCAGGCAGCGACTCGAAGAGTCGCGATTCGAATTACGACGCGACCCGTCCGCGGAGATCTTTCCCAGCCGATGGCCACGCGCAAGGTCGATCCCGCTTATCCTCTGCAACTCATGCGCGAGAACGTGGCGGGAACGGTGATCCTCTACGCGATCATCCACGCCGATGGCACGGTGGGGAATGTGCGGGTGCTGCGCGGCGTCGATGACCGCCTCGACCAGTTCGCCAGCCAGGCGGTCGCGCAGTGGCAGATTCCAGCCCGCGACGAAGAACGGCGCGCCGGTCGATGTCGAGGCGACGTTCCAGATTCCGTTCCGGCCGGCGCGGGTCGGGACAAATTTCTAATCGCTGAGCGGGTTTGCTAGATCGCCGTCCGCGAGGTTCTAACGAAGAGCGGAGTCGTGTTGAGCTTCCAACTAGCGCCGCCGCGCCCTTGCGCTTTTCCAGCGCCGCGTAAATCGCGGGATCGGTGCAGACTTCGTAGTACGACCGCTCGGTCCATCCTTTTACCGAGAAGTCCGCGGGCTCGATGCGCGGAATGCGGCTCTCGCGCACCACAATCTTGCGGAAAATGTCGCGATCGACCGGCACGGTGGCGCTGAACAGCTTGTACTCCCCTTTGTCCGACGAGGCCAGCGACGGCGGCAGCCGCACTTTCAGCGGCTCCAGCGTGATTTCCTGCTGCAACTTGCGGAAGGCGGCTTCATTCATGCGAATGCCGCCCAGATTGAAGCTCAGAATCACATCTTCCGGGTTGCCGTTCTCGTCCAGTTCCGCCGCCTGAAACGCATACACGTGGAACGGCCCCGCCTGCGGCTCCATGACCTTGCGCGCGCGCTTGTTGCACGAAGACAGGCGGTCGCTCTCGTTCAGCGCTTCCGAAATCATGATCTGATGCTCGCCGTCCATCAGGTACAGCGGCGCCGACTCCTGCAGCGTGATGCCCACGCCCAGTTCCAGCCCCGGCATGCCGGAGCGCTGCATCAGTTCGTTATATCCGCGGACGATTTCGATGATCTCGCGCGCCAGCACGCACATGCGGCTTACCGCCAGCCCGGGCTCGCCTTCGCGCTCCAGAATCGCCAGAATGATGGCGTCGCCTTCCAGAAATACTTTCTGCGCGCCGTACTTCTCCAGCAGCTTGTTCACCGGATCGTAGAAATTCAGGCTGAAGTAGGACGCCGGATTCAGCCCCTTCTCCATCATCGTCCGCGTCAGCCGGGTCGAGTCGCGCACGTCGGCCTTGAGCACGACGTGGCGCAGCACTCGCTCTGAGTCGGTCTCTCCCTGTTCTTCGGGAAGCAGGAATTCGTAGAGCGTTCCGTTCACCCGCGACAGTTCCTGCAACCGCTCGTTGCCCACCAGGTTCACGGAATCCAGAGCGGCGTTCAGAATCTCCAGCCGCCGCAGGTCGCGATGATAGTGGAAGAAATCCCCCAGGAACCGCGCCGCCACTTTCGCCCGCTCGGCTCCGCGGCAACTGGCGACCTTCGCCACCGCCGCATACAGACTGTTCGGCGAGAGTTTGCCGTGCTCCTGAATCATGCGCTCGACGCGGTCGCATTCGGTCCGGTCGATCAGCGCATTTTTCAACTGCTGCGGATTGATGCGCGGCGCATATTCGCTCAGCAGCGGCACGACGTGATACGAAGCGATCACGTTTTCCATGACCCGCTCGTCTTCGAGCAGCCGCACCCACGCGGCCAGGCGCTCCTGCTGCGCCACTCCTTCGTCGGAATCTTCCGGAGTCCCCGTTCCCACCAGCTCGCGCGCGTTCTCCGGCACATTCATCCACGAATCGAGCGTTTCCGCGCTGACTTCTTCGCCATATAGCGAGCGCAGGAAACCCGAGGCGATTTCCCGCATGCGGCCGTAGCGGTCGGGATCGCGGTCCCAGTTGCCCAGCATGACGTAGTGCTCGGCGCACAGGTAATCGTCGCGCCCGTCTTCGGAAAACAGCAGGCGGTTCAGAAACAGCGGATACGTGAAATAGCTTCCGCCGCTGGTCTCTTCGCCGAACAGCGACCGCCGGGTGCGCGCCAGCGTGCTCTTCTCCACCTCGCGCAGAGTCTCAAAAATTTCCTGCCCGGTCTTGCGCAGGATGATCTTCTTCCGCACCTGGAACGGCGCCAGCCGCTCGCGATACTCGTGCGCCTTCTGCTGGCGCATGTTGTCGTAGGTCTTCAGCAGTACGCGGCAGCGCTCCAGCACCTGCAGAAACTGCTGGTTCATTTCCGTGCGCAGAAACTTCGTGACCGCCAGCCGCGCCAGCAGGTCGACCGACAGCTTGAATTCTTTCTTGGCTCGATTGAGCGAGGCGACCTGCAACTCGGTCAGCGCCGACTCTCCACTCGCCGGGATCGTTCTTCGGCTGCGCCGGTCTTGCCCGCCTGATTCCGCATCCACGACGGACCCTGCGTCGACCGCGGAGCCTCTGCCGACAGCAATCCTTCCAACTCGCCGTGCCGCGCGATGAGCCGCGCAATCTGCGCCCGCGCCAGTTCCGACAAATCGTCGGACTCAGCACCACATCGTGCCGCAGGTTATCGACGCCGACGCTGAGATCCCTTCGAGCGAGACGAAGGGCGTCGACGCAGCCAGATTCGGCGGCGCCGGTTTTTCCGGCGCTCCACCTAGTCGAAAAATAGGAATTCTCGGCATCCCTAGGTCAGGATTCTATTCGGAAGTTGCTGATTTCAAACGGACATGTCGAGGTTAGCACGCAGAGAAGCGGCGCTAAAGTTACCTAGGTTACCGCGTTCTCTAAACTCTGTTTCTGATGGGGACTCAGTGCACTCGTGAGACAGCCGCCTCGGCTGTCCGAGCCAGGCAAGCCCGGCAGTTGCAGATGCAACGAGGACAATGCTGAGATGCTCAGATAGTGAACTCGTGACTCGCTACTGGCTCTTCGCCCGCGCCGCCTCGAACTCGTCGCCCTTCTGCCATCCGATCAGCTTGGGCAGACTCGCGGCTTCCCATCCCAGCGCAAATCCGAATCGCGCCATCGCCGAGTCGCCCACGAAATCCATCTCCGGATGGTATTCATCGCTGGGCTGGTGATAATGCTTCTCGACGTACTCGCGCTCCTGCTCGAGTCCCCAGGCCTCGGTGTGCCCCTTGTACTTCATGCCTTCGTTGATCGAGAACGACGGAATGCCCACGCGCGCCAGGCTGAAATGATCGGAGCGGTAGAAGTGTCCTGCCTCGGGCCGCGCGTCGGGACGAATCGCCAGCCGGAATTCCTTCGCCGTCGCCTCGACCGACGGGATAAAACGTCGGTCCGCTCTGCCCCGGAGACTTCCACTTCCTCCGGCGCTCCCAGCGGCTTCACGTCGTCATAATTCAAATCCAGCGCAATCTTTCCCGCCGGAATCGGCGGATGCTTCCCCAGATACTCCGACCCCAGCAGTCCCTGCTCCTCGGCCGTGACCGCGGCAAAGAGAATCGACCGCCGCGGCCGCTGCGCCGCCGTCCCGAAGGCCCGCGCCAGCTCCAGCAGAATGCCGCATCCCGTGGCGTTGTCGTCGGCGCCGTTGAAAATGTTGTCCCCCGGCATGTCCGGACGAATGCCGAAATGATCGTAGTGCGCGGTGTAGATGACCGCTTCGTCGGCCATCTTGCGATCCGCGCCGGGCAGAATCGCGACCACGTTGTTCGATTCGAAATTCCGGACCTTGCTCACCATGTGCGCCTTGAGCCGCGCTCCCAGACTCACGGGATGAAACTCCCTCGTCTGCGCATCCTTCATCATCTTTTCCAGATTCATTCCGGACGCCGACGCCAGCCGCGTCGCCACGTCCAGATGCACCCACGAAGCAACCTTCAGCGCCGGCCCCTCCAGCTTCAGATAATGACTTCTCCCCGGAATTCGAATTCCGCACCACTTCCCACGGATAGCTCGCCATCTGCGTCTGGTGGACCAGAATCACTCCCACCGCGCCCTTGCGCGCCGCCTCTTCATACTTGTAGGTCCAGCGGCCGTAGTAGGTGAGCGCCTTGCCCTTGAAAAATTTGGGATCGTCCGAGGGCGGCTCGTTCACCAGCATCAGCAGAACTTTCCCGCGCACGTCGAGCACCCTTGTAGTCGTCCCAGCCGTACTCCGGCGCCTCGATTCCATATCCGACAAAAACGATCTCCGCATCCACGTCCGACTGCGCCTGCTGCGTCTGGTCGTAGGCGACATATTCGTCGAGCGGCTTCAGGTTCATGGTCTCGCCCTGCTTGGGGACGAGCGAAAACTGTAGTCTCGGGCAGAGTCGTGATCCCGACCAGCGGCACCTTCTGCATGTAGGTACCGTGATCGCCGGCTGGCTTCAGACCGTACTCGGCAAACTGGGTGGCGATGTATTCCGCCGCGATGTCGCCGCCGCGCTGCCCCGTGCCGCGCCCCTCCAGCAGATCGTGCGACAGATAGCGCACGTGCCAGCGAATGTGCTCCGGCGTGATCGTCTCCAGCGCCACAAACGCGGGCCCCGGCAGCTTCACTGAAGGCGCCTCTTTGCGCCCTTCGAGCCGCCAGCGCCGGCTCCGCCCTCGGCCCATGCAGCAGGCTGGCGCACACGAGCAGACACGCCGAAACAATTTTCAGCATTCCTTGCATAAACAAGGTCTCTCCCCCAACCAAGCGGCGCGCTTGCTGGAAGGCTTTTTTTGTGAAGTTCTACAGGAATTGTAAAGGAGGGCTAGCCGAGGCTGTACGAGAAGTAACTGCCAAACCGGTGCACGAGAGTGCACCCACTCTCGGACAAAGGACACGCCAGGACGTGTCCAGATGCGCGGGTTACCCTCCGCTGGTGAGCTTGGTACCTTGTGTGGAGCATGCCTATGTGGGGCATGCTTGTGTGGGGACGGCGCCTTCGCCCGTCCGCCGAGCGCAAGCTCGGCGATTCTTCAGCCGCCGGACCGGCGGCTAGTTTTTCGACCCTCAACCCGCGCGGAAATCCCGCACCTCTTCGCCCGGCTTGAACATCGCCGCCGGAGCGATCTTGCCCGGCTTCCGCCATCTTGCGGTTGATTTCCTCAAAATCCGCCTTCAGCCACCCCACGCTCGAAACTTCAATCTCCCCATCCTGGGCGATCCAGAAGATCGTGGGAACATTGGTCAGCCCGTAGGCGTTCGAAGCAGGGTAAGAACGTGGGTCATCCAGCAGTACCGGGAACGTTACGCCGAATTCCTTGTTGAACGCCGCCGTGTCTTTCGCGTCGTTCTGCGAAATCGCCGACCAATGTGACGCCGTTGCGCCCGTAGGCTCTGATGCAGTCTCTCGAAAAACGGAAGCGCATACTGGCACGTCGGACACGACACTTTGAAAAACACCAGCACGACCGGGCCGGTGCGCAAGTTCGTCGCTCAGCGAGAACCGCTTCCCGTCCAAAGTCTTCAAATCAAATTCCGGAGCCTTCGTCCCATTGGTCAATGCTGCCATTGATCTTCCTCCAGTTCGTCCGTGTAATAAGCGTCGCAACCAGCGCATACCCTGCCAAACCGCTTCTAGGTTAGATGACGCAACCGGCCTTTCGGATGGGAAGGAGTGATTTCCGCTTTCCGCAGAATTTTCCGGGCCAGCCCTGTCAGCGCAACCCGCGACAATCTCTCGGCCGGAATCCATTTGCCTCCATCCTGGGAGGCCGCAGCCACTCGCCACACCCACACCGTGTAGTCCGTCACCGTGATCGAATGTCTGAGCGTGAAGTAGGCATCGGCATCGTCACAGCTTTTTGCTTTTGGGTGGCGCAGCGCTTTCAGCGCTGCGATCTTGCATGCCCCATTGGACCGGGCTTTAGCCCGTGCGGGAATCTCCGGCAACTCCCACATCCCCGCCATCAGCCGCGCGTCCTGCGCACTCTGCACCAGAAACACCTCGCCATCGCGGCGATGCCAAAGCGTAATGGATCTCCCGCTTCTTCTGCCGCGCCGGCTTTGCCGATCCCGCCAGCTCCCCGCGCGTCGCACACAACTCCACCACCGGACAAGTCAGGCACGCCGGCGCCCGCGGCGTGCACACCGTCGCTCCCAATTCCATCATCGCCTGATTGAAATCTCCGGGACGCGCGCGATCCAGTAACCCCTCAGCCGCGTGCCAGAATTCCTCCCCCGCAAGCTGCTGCCCCGAAAACCGCTGCAGCACTCGCTCCACATTTCCGTCGACTACCGCGACCGGCTTCGCCGAACGCGATGCTGGCAATCGCCGCCGCCGTATATCGCCCTACGCCGGGCAACTCGCGCAATCCCTCCGCTGTCTCCGGAAACTTTCCACCCTGCTCCCGCACGACAACCTTCGCCGCCGCGTGCAGCATGCGCGCCCGGCGGTAATATCCCAAGCCGCTCCATGCCGCCAGCACGCGAAGCCTCTCGCGCGCGCGCCAGCTTCTCCACGGTCGGAAACCGCCGCAGAAACTCGTGATAATGCGCAATCACCGCCGCCACCCGCGTCTGCTGCAGCATGATCTCCGACAGCCACACTCGGTACGGATCGTGATCTCTGCGCCACGGCAGATCGCGCGCATGCGCGTCATACCACGCCAGCAGCTGCGTGCGAAACATCTGCTTCGCGCAGCTCGGTGCGCGATTTCGTTCTGCTGGATTCATCGCCGGAGCCCGCATTTTACAGCAGGCAAGAACCTGACCGACGGGACCCCGGATCCCTGCGGAACCACCGAATTCAGCCACCCGCCATTGACCCGGCCCGCTCGGGCACGAAATAATAGCCGTGCCTGGCAATCCGCAACACCGCGTGAATCCATTCACGCCAATCATCGCGAGGAGCACCATGAACGACTTCAACCGCAAGGTGGAAGACGCTTCGGCGCGTGTCAGCCAAACCATCGGCGAAGCCGCCGAGCGCCTGGAAAAAGAGATTCCCGAATTCATCAAGTATCTCAACGACGAAGTTGTCCCTGCTGTGCGGACGCACTCCACCAAGGCTCTGCGCACGGCCTCGCAGAAGCTGACCGAATTCGCCGACTACATGGAGCAGCACCACCACCCGCCCAAGTAGCGCGGTCGAGCACTCGATCCGCAGGCTTGCCGCACTCGCCGCGATCACTTCGTCAGCATCGCCATGTTCCTGATCGTTCTCATCACGATTCTGTTGCTGAGCGCCTGCGGCCATCCCAAGCAGGCGCACGTGAATGTTCCTCCGCCGCCACCGCCGCGCCTCAACGACCGAACCGGCCGACGTCCCAGCCTACGGCAAACATCCCAGCCACAAAGAGAACAATGCAGCACCCGAAGTCCAGAGCAGGAGCTGACAGCCGACGCCGATCTCGCCGAGCCCACGCTCCCCGCCGACGCCAAGCCCATCGCCACCGAAACCGGACTCGCCAGCTGGTATGGGCCGCCCTATCACAACCGCCGCGGATCGAACGGCGAAGTCTACAACATGCACGCCATGACGGCGGCGCACCGCACCTATCCGCTGGGCTCGATTGTGCGCGTCACCAACGTCAAGACCGGTCACACGCGCTGGTGCGCATCACCGACCGCGGACCCTTCATTCCCGGGCGCGTTCTTGATCTTTCCCTCGCCGCCGCACACAAGCTCGACGTCTGGAAGCCCGGCGTTGCCGAAGTGAAAGTTGAGTTGATGCAGTCCGCCGCTCTCCGGGCGCGCCCGGGAAAATGGGCCGTGCAGATCGGCGGATTCCCCGACGAAGCCGCCGCCAGCAAGCTCGCCGATCATCTGCAGCGCCGCTATCACACGGCCAAAGTCCTGTGCTTTAACAGCCCCGCCGGAGACTGGTGGATCCGCGTCCGCGTCCTCGACGACGACCACGACCGCGCCCAAAAACTCGCAGCCGAGACCGAAACCCCCGAAGGCGCAGTTTTTCTGGTACGGCTAGACTAGTTTGCGATGACCGGCACGGAAGTCATTCCTCCCGCCACTCGCTCTCGCGGTATAGGGCTCATGGCTGCGGCCGCAGCCATTTATCTAGTGCTGCGTCTGATCGGCTTCCACAAGCTTTTCGTCGACGACACTGAAGGAATTGGCGCGTTGCTTCAAATCATTGGCACGCTCTACAGCGTTGTTTACGCCTTTGCCACCTATGTGATCTGGGGACAATTTGCCGCCGTCGAAAACGAAATTCTGAAAGAGTCTGGCGCTGAAAAAGACCTCATCCTTTTCAGCAAGGGTCTCAAAGAAGCGACTCGCGATCCCATCGTCCGGGCCGTTCGCGCCTATGCTCGGGGAGTGGTTGAATCGGAATGGGGAGCGCTCTCCCAAGGGGAGGACACTGACCGGACCGACAAGTTATTCTCTGGAATCCTGGCCAGCCTCACCGAGGTCAAGCCCGAAGGTGAATCTGAGCAGAGGGTCTACGAGCGTCTGCTGGAAATTGCGAACCAGGCCAGCGCTCACCGCGATGAAAGGCTCGCCCTCAGCGTAAAGCGGATTCCTCGCACGCTTCTTCTTTTCGTGACCGTCACGGCCTGCACGATTTCGTTTCTGCTGTTCTTCTTTCCGTTTCACAATCTGGCACTCGGACTCGTCGCAATCGCTGTCACGACCATGCTTCTGTTTTTCGCCCACTTCGTACTCAGCGACCTGGACAATCCCTTCGAAGGAACGTGGAATGTGGATTCCCAGCCCTTCAACGATCTGGCCACAAAGTATCGGTAAACTCGATAGCGTCTGCACGGCCGTTCTCGCAAGCGGCTGACAGCTTCGCGGCACGGTGTTATCGTTTCCGCTAGGTAAACCAGTCGGAGTGAACTGAATATGACTGATCCCAACTGCCTCTTCTGCCGCATCATTCGCGGTGAGATTCCCTCCAAGAAAGTTTACGAAGACGACCATGTCTTCGCCTTCGAAGACATCAGCCCCAGGGCGCCCACGCACGTTCTCATCATTCCCAAGAAACATTTCGCTGGATTGAAAGAAGCCGAGGCTGCCGATGCCGAAATCATCGGCCGCTGCCACCTCGCCGCCGCCGAGATCGCCCGCCAGCGCAACATCGAGCAGGGTTACCGCACCGTCCTCAACGTCGGTCCCGGCGCCGGACAGTCGGTCTTCCACCTCCACGTCCACCTGCTCGGCGGACGCCCGCTCGCCTGGCCCCCGGGCTAAGCCTCGAGGCCTACCGTTCACTCGATGGAGTGAAATGGAGATTGAACGAAAACAACACCAAATTGATTGGCACCGTATAGTCCGCCGCGAAGTACAGGGTTGACGTTTCTCCGGAGCCCATGCGCCGCACCGTAAGCTGAGTAGGCTCCAGTTCAATGCCGTGTTCTTTCGCCTTGCGAATTACGGTACGAGCCGCGTCCTCATCTGAGCGCGGTGGCACAACCACTCCAACATGGGCACCTGCCTGTGATCCCAGGTCGCGCAGGTCTTCTTGAAAGTTCATGTTCGCTACTACTGCCGAACCGATCTGCCAGCCGGTGCTCAAAACGAGAACAAGAGCAACGATGCCGAGAATAATTTTGAGATTTCTCATGATTTAGCGATGTTTCCTGCAGGCAACGAATCGCGTTTTCGGCTGCCCTGCTGCTTACTTGCGGAACGGCAGATTATGCCACAGAGCCGATCTCAATCCTGTGTTCATCCTTCACCAAGGTAACGTCGACACCGTATTCCTCGCTTAGTAGCATCGAGCATATCTAATAGCTTTTGTTCGATTGCGAGACCTTCGCACTGGACTTCATGATGACCTATTGTCCGTGTTTGCCCCTCGTGAACCGCCCCTTCCACAGAATGACTGCTGCCGGCCGTATGGTCGCCGTGGTTACGCTGCTGGCCGCTTTTTTCCCTGGCGCCCGTGCGTCCGCCTCTGACGGAAAACCGCACAGCGCTGCCTCGCCGTGTGCATTCTCGGATGCGGAATTCGACACCACAACCGACGTCCGCGCTTTAGATGAATACCGTACTGCCATCGCCCAACTGCTCAAGCAGGAAAAGTTCGCGGAACTGGACTGCCTCGCTGATGCTGCCCGCGCCGGCAAAACGAGATTTTCGGGTGGTGGCTGGAAGCTGCGCAATATCTATATTGGGCTCGATTCTCCCCAGCCTGGTCATCCCACGCAAGAGGATTGGCTTCGGCATATGGAGCTTGTCCAACTCTGGGGAAAACGCAATCCCAGCTCCATCACAGCCCCGATTGCCTTAGCCGAATCATATGCAAGCTATGCCTGGGACGCGCGCGGAGATGGCTTTGCCAATAGCGTCAGTGAAAGCGGGTGGAAGCTGTTTGGCGAGCGCATGGCAAAAGCAAAAGCGATTCTCGATCAGAACTCCGCTCTCGCCAGCAAATGCCCCGACTGGTACATCGCGATGCAAAAAGTCGCCCAGGGACAAAGTTGGGAATTACCCCAAGCTACCGCTCTATTCGAGAAGGCTGTTAAGTTTGAACCGGAGTATTCATACTACTATCGCATTTACGCCAATTCTCTTCTGCCCAAGTGGAGCGGGGAAGACGGCGATGCCTCCCGTTTCGCCGAAGCAGCCGCCAATCGCCTCGGTGGACAAGCGGGCGACATCCTCTATTTCCAGATCGCCGAAGTGATTTCTTGTGGCTGCCAGGAGCCCGAGTTTAACCACTTTTCCTGGCCTCGCATCCAGAGCGGTTTTGCCGCTCTAGAAAAGAAGTACGGCGTTTCCATGTTCCTGTTGAACTCGTTCGCGCTCATGGCGGTGAACTCCCAGGACTGGGTCGCCGCCGATGCTGCGTTCAAGCGCATTGGCGACAATTGGAGCGAGGAGAAATGGACCACGGAGGCATGGTTTAAGCAAAACAGAGACACTGCTACTCAAGCCGCTCCGATGCAGATCCAGGCCCGCGCCACGCGGAAGGAAGCCCAGGACAATATGCAGACTCCCGAAGGCCAAGCCTACCGCAAAGAAGTCGAGCAGAAATTGGCTGTGTTCGAAAATTCGTGCCTGAAGGAATCCGGCAGCGACCAGCACAAGGTGGAGCTGTTCTTGCGAATCGGAAAGGAGGGCATGGCGGAAAATGCGCAGACTCAGGAACGCCCTGACACCTTCGCGGTCTGCATGATGCGGGCTCTCTACCTGTCGTTCACCCGCAAGGAGACTCCATTTACGGCGGCACCTCGAGCGGCTTATTGGGTGGTTGTGGAGTTGGATCCGGCGACCCTGGCCGCATCGGCGAAATAGCGTGCGCGCTGTGAATCGGGGAATTCGCTCGGCACCCGCTTGCCTGGCTCCAGGCTAAAGAGCCAGCGATTCGCAATAGATCCGCACGCGTTGTGCACGTCTACGGTGCGGCAGGCGATTCGCTCTACTCCATCCTGAGCGTGACTGCCGGATCGATTCGAGTGATCCTCAATGTCGGCATGAAACTCGCGACTGCGGCAATGACCGCAATCGCCACGGGAACGGCGAGGAGAGTCAGCGGGTCATAGTCCCCGACACCATAGAGCTCGCTGCGCAAAACACGCAGGGCGGCGAAAGACAGCGCCAGCCCCGCAATCAGGCCGCAGCCTGCGGCCGCGACTCCGGCGGCCCCAACATCCATCATTGCCTGACGAATCGAAGATCCCAGGGCCATGCGGATGCCAATTTCCCGTGTGCGTTGCACAATGAGGTTGGAAACCAGCCCATAGATTCCGACGGCAGAAAGCAAAAGCGCCAGTCCCGCGAGCACGGCGAGGAGAGCGACCTCCACTCTCTGATATACGAGGTTCTCCGCGAGGATGTCGTTCATCGAGTGGAACCCCGAAAACGGCAAGCTGGGATCCACCTGGGCGAGAGCCGTTTGCATCGCAGCCGTCAGTCCCTGCACCGGTGCTGCGGTGCGCACAATCCAACTGGGTTGGAACCAGACATGCGCAATGTTGACGAGATCCTGCGGCATCTGGGTGGCCGGAAGATAGAACACGGGCTCAGTCGCAAGCGGAGCGTCGCCATTCATGCCGGGGCGCTTGGCTACATTCGCGACGATGCCGACGATCGTATAGACACGATTCTCATTCTGAATGTGGCGGCCGATAGGATTCTGCTCATTGAAGAACTCGCGGGCAAAGTCGACATTTACCACGGTAACGGGCTGCGAAGTTGGCGTGTCGCTTTCGGCGATGCCGCGGCCAGCAAGAATGGGAATTCTCAGCACCTGAAAATATGCTGGGCTCACATAAGCCGTGCTCGCTCCCCACTCCTTTCCCGCGAATTTTCCGTCCAGCACCTTTAGGCCATCGTTGAGGCCGCGTTCGTAAGGCACACTCAGCCCGACCGCAGCGTCCTCGACACCGGGGATCTGCTTCATCGCCATCAGGCTGCGGTCGATGAGACTGTGGAATGCGCCGGCGTCGCGATAGCGGGCATCATCGAGCGAAACCTTGGCCGTCATCACGTTGTTGGCATCGAAACCCGGTGGCAAAGTTTCCAGGTAAATCAGACTGCGGACCAGAAGACCCGCTCCCGCGACGAGCACAACGGTAAGCGCGACTTGGCCGCCGATCAGCCACTGGCGGAGACGGTTCGAGCCTCGGGCCACGCCGCGGCTGCCAGTTGCAATCGATGACCTGAGATCGACACGGCGAACTTGCAGCGCGGGCAGTGCCCCAAAGAGCAAACTCGTGAACAGGGACGCCCCAAGGGTGAATGCCAGGACACGAACATCGATCGCTAGACCTCCGAGGGGCAGCATGTCGTCGGGCAAGAATCCCGGCAACGAGGAGAGGATCCCACGGGCAAGAGCGAGTCCGATTCCCGCGCCGATGAAGGCTAATACAAGATTCTCCGCCCAAAGTTGGCGGAGCACCACCCACCGGGTTGCGCCCAGAGCAAGGCGGGTTGCGATTTCGGGTGTCCGGCGGGCGATCCGAACCAGAGTGAGGCCTGCGAGGTTGGCGCACGCGATCAGCAGAATCAAGCTTACCGCAAGCATCAATCCGATGACTGGCTTACGCATGCCATTATCCAGATTACGGTCGAGCGGCGAGGGATAGAACCACGCGCGGCCCTTGGATTTTGCGATCTCGTCCAGGGAAGGCTTGTGCAGCTGAGCCAGTTGAGCGGAGGCCTGCTGCCATGTCGCTCCCGGGGCCAGGCGCATGATGATCTCGCAATTGTCTCCGCCGCATTCTCCGCTTTGGTGAGGCTGGAGTGGCGTGAAGACGTCCGCGGTCCCGGTAGGTTGTGCGTGCTGGGAGAGAATCCCAACCACGGTGTAAGGCTCTCCCTTGAGCCTGATCTGGCTCCCTAGTACCTGCGCATCGCCGTGGAAAACCGACTGCCATATCGTGTAACTCAGGATCACGGCATTGGGCCCGCCGGAACGGTCTTCCTGCTCGGTGAAGCCCCGGCCCAGGGAGGGCTGGATACCAAGCACATCGAAGTAGCGTGCCGAAACGCGCATGTCCCGCACGTAGCGCACACTGTTCCCCGAGGCCGAGCCCGCCTGCAGATTGACGCCGCTTGTCCCGCCGAAGGAGGCGGCTTGGATGGCGGGGACGTTGTCGCGAACCAACTCCCAGGTTTCGCCGTCCTGGCTGGTGTTTTCGTCTTGCACAAACTGCCCAGACTTGCTCGAGATGCCTTCTTGATGGAGTACGAGGACAGCAAGACGAGTGGGCTCGGGATACGGCAGCGGCCGCAACAGGAAGGCATTTACCAAGGTGAAAACAGCGGTATTGACCCCAATTCCCAGAGCGAGCGTTAGAGTCACAGCAAGAACAAAGCCCGGGCTCTTGGGCAGATGTCGCACCGCCAGGCGGACGTCTTGAATGAACATGGTTCCATGCGCCTCCGGCCAGAAAGCGAGCATTTGGCTCGCCACGGCGCGTCGCAGCATGTCTCTGATAAAAGAGTGGTTAACTTGAATGTTCACTCTTTGCGCAGGTCGGAGTGTTCGATCTCGGAATCAAGCGTCCGGGAGTGGACACGCTTACGAGGCAAGGTCTCACTGCCCGGGTAGATATTCGAATTCCGCCGCTATTGCAGCTTCGCGTATTCTGCCTTGGCTTCTTTCAGGATGGGAACGTCGGGGTCTGCATCTTTCCACTTGGCAAAGAAATCCTGATACGCCGTCCGGGCCCTGGCATTGTCTCCCTGCAATACATATGCTCGGCCGAGGTTTACGCGGGCCACTGAGTAAGTCGTGTCGAAGGCCGCAACTCCCTGATGGTCCAGAATGCGCTGGAATTCTGCCGCGGCCTTTACTCCGTCGCGCAGCTTCATGTACGCGAGCCCCCGCAGGTGATTCGGCATGAAGCCAGCTCCTCGCGGTCCGGTGCCTAGCTCATAAGGCCGCACCGTTTCTAGTGCGGCGATCGCTTGTTGCGGCTGGCTCTTCTGCAGATACTGTAAGGCCTGCACTTGCGGAGAAACGATCAAACGTAAGAATTGATTATCGGGAAATTCACGGGTTAGCTCCGCCAGAAGGGAAGCTGACTTTGTCGCATCTCCCGCTAACGCGAAGGCCTGTGCGGCGTAGCCGCGAACGCCACCATCTTTCGCAAGTTCAAGGCAGTGCGATGCTTTTTCCCTAGCATCCCCCGGATACCCCACAAGGGCGTCGTTGATTGCCTCCACCGTAAACAACCCACCGGCAAAATCCTTGATTCCCGCACTCATCAGTTCCGAGCGTGATTGCTGGAACAACTGACGGCTTGCTTTGATCTTTCCCATCGCGCTTAGCCCGTTCGCCTTCCAGAACAGCATGAACGGCTCGTCGGAGGTTCCGCGCGCCCATTCAATCTGGCGGTCATAAGTCGCCCAATCGCCTCGCATGTATGCGACATCAGCAAGCACGATCCGCACTCCAACTCCGTCCAACTTCAGTGCGAGAGCCTGCTCGGAAACGCTCTTGGCCTCATCGAGTCGGTTTAACGCCAGGTACGTCGACGCGAGATTCTGGTAGGCAAAGACGTCATTCGGGTCCACACGCATCGCTTGGCTGGCGAGGTCGAGTGCCTTGTCGTACTGTCCGATTGAGGTGTATGCCAGGGCCGCGTTGTCATACGGAGCGGTGTCCCGCGGATACGTCTGTCTCCACTCCGCATACACTGTTAGGGCCTTTTCGGGATCGAATGTGACTTCGTCGTAATAGTGGGCCTGAATGTACAGTTTCTCCCGTTGGCTCGCACGATCGCGCAATTCGTACGCTTTCTTCAGCGCCTCACTTCCTTCCGTCAAACGGGTAGTGTTGCTATAGGCAACCCCCAAAGTGGCGTATGCCAAGGCAAAGGTCGGATCCAGTTCCACCGCCCGCTTCAGGTGCGGGATGGCCCCCTCATCGTTCGACTTAAGGTGCTCGGCCTGCCCCAGGCTGAAGGCCTGCAATGCTTCGAGAGATGACGTAGTGGCCTGTTCGAGCGGCTTGGCAAACTGTTGTACCGAAGCCAGCGATTCACCCATCTTCTGGCGCAGGCTCGAAGCCGCCTTGTCCAGCGCCTTCAATACTTGTTCCTTGCTTTCGGGCTCTACCTGCTCCCGTGCCACAGAGTCGCCGGTCACGGGATTGACTGCCGCAAGATCAATGACGTAGTGATTCCCCAGGCTGGCGATCGACCCCGTGATCATCGCCTTCACTCCCTGTCGTTGGCAGATCTCCCGCGCCACATCGTTGCTCAGTCGCTCATCGGCGGGACGGCCCATAAATCGCAAGGCTTCGCGAATCTTCGACTCTGGGTAGATGTTCAGGTAAGGGGACTGCTCGAGCTGGACCGCGAGCGCTTGTTTCAGCGTGCCGTCGAAGACCGCGTCGCCCGTGGTATTCACAAAATCCGCTAACAAAACACTGTCCTTTGCCGTGAGCCTTGCTGACCGCTTCGAACGCAAGTAGAGCCCGCCAATCACGATTCCAGCGAGCACGAGCACAACTGCGGCTACCAGAGGGATCTTTCCCGCTCTCTTGACCGGAGCAACACTGCTCACCGCTGGCGAGGATGCCGCCGATGTTAGCGAAGGCGAAGAAGCAGGTGCAGAAGGACCTGAGACGCCAGTCGTTGGACTCGTCTCTGGAAGAGCCGCTACCGGCCCGGAGCCAGCAGCCGCTGCGTGCCCACTTTCGGTGTCGCGTTTCAGTCGCTGCAGGTCAGCGCGCATGTCGGCTGCATGCTGGTACCGCAAATTGCGGTCTTTCTCCAGAGCTTTACTGATGATCCGTTCCAGTTCCGCCGGAAGATCCGGATTCAGTCGGATGGGAGGGATGGGAGCGCGCTCCAAAATCGCATTGAAAATCAACGCGGAAGTATCCCCACGGAAAGGCAGTGTCACCCGTCGCCATCTCATACAGCACCGCTCCGAACGAGAACAGATCGGTGCGCGAATCCAGTTCCTTGCCCCTGGCCTGCTCCGGTGACATGTAGGCGACGGTGCCTAGCGTGGAGCCGGGACTGGTCAGGTGCTCTTCGTCCATCGAGCGCGTCTGCGTGTTGGCCGAACCGATCTGGCTCGACGAGATGGTCGGAGGAGAGACTTTCGCTAACCCAAAATCCAGGATCTTGGCGTGGCCGCGTTTGGTCACAAAAATGTTCGCCGGCTTGATGTCGCGGTGAACGATTCCTTCCGAATGTGCCGCATCCAGCGCGTCCGCAATCTCAATCGCCAGGTCGATCAGCACCTCCATTTCGAGCGGCCGGCCTGCGATCTGGTGCTTCAGGGTGATTCCGTCCAAAAACTCCATCGCGATAAAGGCATGCCCGTCCTGATCGCCGATGTCGTGAATAGTGCAGATGTTGGGATGATTCAGGGCGGACGCCGCCTGCGCCTCGCGTCGAAACCGTGCCAGCGCTTGAGGATCGCGGGCTACGTCGTCTGGCAGGAATTTCAGAGCGACGAAACGGCGGAGGCGCGTATCCTCGGCCTTATACACAACTCCCATTCCGCCACCACCCAGCTTCTCAACAATTCGGTAGTGCGAAATCGTCTGGCCGATCACAGGAGCCAAATCTTACGCGGATGAAAAGGGCAGGTCAACGAGGGCAGGCAGGCCCTCGTCCTGGAGTGTCTCGGTAGCGGAACGATGCAAACGAAGGCTTGGAAAGCCGAGAGGCTGCCCGGTGAAAATTACTGCACCGTCGGCTCTACATCCTCTGGCGCGCCATGCCGGCGCAACAACTGCGGCAGGTTCTGCGAAAATGCCGACCGCGGCAGCACCATGTCGCAGCCTACTTCGTGGGCCTTCTGCTTCAAGTCTCCCTGCACGTGCGACAGGAACCCGATGATCGACGTCCCCTTCTTCAGCTTGCTCTTTAGTTTCGGAATCAGGGTCAGCGGTTTCACGCTGGCCAGGTTCAGATCGAAAATAATCAGGGATGGCTTCTCGTCGCCGTTCTGCGCCATCTTTTCCATCAGATCCTTGTCCGGTCTTCACGAACTCAACTTTCACGTTGAGCTTGCGCGCCGTTTCCTGGATCTTCGCCATGAAGAATAGATCTTCGATGAAGGCAAAAATGCGGGAGTTGGTGTCTTCGCTGGTTGCCGGCAACGGTTCCGGTTCGGGCTGCGGATATTGCGCCGCAAACCCCGGCCTCTGCCGCCTCCGCCGCCCTTGTGGCCGTTGTTGTTGCCGCCAGCCATTGCCGCGCGATAGCTGTGATCCATGGGCGCGGTGTAGATGCCGTCTTTATTTTCCCGGCTCAATCCCGGTCCGGGCCGCTGTCCGCGCTGATTGTGGGGGCGGCGACCGCGCCGCCTTCGTCTTCCGCCTCCTCCGCCACCGCCGGAGGGTCTTCCTGGTCCTGCGTTCATAGTCCTCTCAAGATGTTGCGCGTACTGTTGCAGAATTTTACGAATCCCTAAGGCCCCACCAGTCGCTGGATCCCACCGCTCTGAGCAAAGCTCCGCCCGATCATACAAAATCGAATCTACGCAATTGCGGGTAGCGACTGGAACACACTATGGAACGAACCCCAACTCTTCAAACGAACTGCTATTCGAGAATGAAACCTTTACTCTTTGACTCAGTATCGATTTTCCGTTTTATCGGATCCGTCAGGCGCCGCCTCGGATCGGCTGGCGCGGAAGGCCTGCGCGGGAACGAGGCCTAAATGAGAACAACTTTATGGTACTCGCCCTTGCCCAACCGCGCAAGGCCCCACCCACCCACCTTTTGCACAGGAGGACATGCCTAAGAGGTTTCACGATCTCGTCCCGAATCCCAATTCTCACCAATCCGGATGCACGAGGGCGGAAGCCGAGAGCCGCTCCTCACTCCCCGCTCGAAACCTCGCGCGCCCACTGCTGCGCCTGCCAGTAAAACCCTGCAACTTCCTCGGGATCCAGATCGCAGGCTCCGGCACAACTCCTCCGCCGCGGCCCACTCGCCGCTTTCATGCGCCAGCATCAACTGGAACACGGGACGCAACTCGCTCGGCTGCCCCAGCAGAACCGCCTTGGTGGCGTGATCCAAGGGAATCTTCTCCAGCACTTCCGCCATCGGCATTTCCATCATGGCATCGATCAGCGACAACAGTCCCAGCAGAAATAAGTCCGACTCCCCGTGCTGCACGCGCGGCGCCAGATATTCGCCAAACCGCCCCCGCACCAGCGCCGACAGCACCAAATCGCTGGTCTTCTCCTGGCCCGCGCCCACGGCCGCCACCAGCCGCACCCACCGCCGCACGTCGCGCTCTCCCAGCATCGACAGGGCATGCCGCACCGAATGGATCTCGCTCTGAAACCCAAACATCGCCGAATTCAAGTATCGCAACAGCCGGTAGCAGACCGACGCCTCCGCCTTGATCAGCTTCTCCAGTTCTGGCAATTCCAGGTCCGGACGCGATACCTCCTGCAGCATTCGCAGATAATTCATCCGGTTTGCCGGCATGTCGCGCGTGTTCATCATCTCCGGACGGCGAAAAAAATAGCCCTTGGAAATATACGAACCCCTGATCCCGCGCGCGCACAAATTCCGCCCGGGTCTCGATTTTTTCCGCCAGCATCCGGCAGCGCCAGGGCCCGAACTGCTTGATCAACGCACTCTGCTGCTCTTCGGTCGTCAGCTGCATTTCGACCTTGATGATGTCCGCCATCTCCGCCAACGCTTCCCTCGGATCGTGGGCCACATAGTCATCCAGCGCGATCATGTATCCCGCTTCTTTCAGGGTCTGGCACGCCGCCACCACATCCGGATCCGCGGGAACCGTTTCCAAAACCTCAACCACCGTCGTCGTCGATGGCAACAGCGTGACCAGTCCCTTGATCAGCGTGTCGCGCGTGCAATTCACAAAAGCGCGCCGCCCGTCGCACAACACGTCCAGTCCCATCAGCAGGGTCCGGTCCAGGGTCGCCCGCGATGCCTCATCCGTGTCGCCGTGGAATGCGTTTTCCAGGCCGTCGCGAAACAGCAGTTCGTATCCAAACACCTTTTCGTCCCGGTCGAAGATCGGTTGCCTCGCCACATACCGCAGCGGTTTCACATCCACCACGCGAGCCCGAGCTACAGCCTGTCCACCAGAAATGTTTTCCACGTCTTTCCTATCGGCTACAGAGCGAAAAACCTGAAGGAGACTGCCAACTTGCGCGGAAGCCGATCTGGGAATTCTTTCGGGTACCTTCGTGTCCTTTGTGGTTGATGCTCTTGAGTGCGTGCCAGGAGAAGTCCGCGCGTGCCGGGTGCCCCATTTCTGCCGCGTTCTTTGCTGGGGATTTGATCGTCCCGGGGAACTCGCCCCGTATAGAATGATCCCCGCTCATAAGGCCCGAGGAGGCCCATGCCCGATTCGCCTCACTCCATCCCAAAAGCCAACTCCGCCAGCCCCGGTATGCAGCGCCAGTTCGAGATCTACCAACTCGGTCTCGCGGGTAAGAAGCTCTCGGTTCCAATTCCACTCGCGCAGCTTGAAAAGAAAGCAGCCGAAGTTCTCTCCCCGCCGGCCTACGACTACGTCGCCGGAAGCGCCTCCGGCGAACGCACCGCACGCGCCAACCTCGCCGCCTTCGATCGCTGGCGCATTGTCCCGCGCATGTTGCGCGACGTTTCCCAGCGCGACCTCACCATCGAGCTCTTCGGCCAGATTCTTCCGGCGCCAGTTTTGCTGGGTCCCGTGGGCGTGCAAAACATCATTCATCCGGAAGCAGAGGTCGCCGTGGGCCGCGCCGCCGCATCGCTCGGCATTCCCTTCGTTCTGAGCACCGTATCGTCCCGCCCGATCGAAGAAGTCGCTCAAGCCATGGCCGAAGCCCCACGCTGGTTCCAACTTTACTGGGGCAAGGATCACGAACTGACGGCGAGCCTGCTGCAGCGCGCGGAAAAGTCAGGCTTCTCGGCTCTCGTCGTGACTCTCGACACGGCCATGCTCGGATGGCGCGAACGCGACCTCCAGCATCCCTACCTTCCATTCCTGCTTGGCGATGGACTCGCCAACTACTTCACCGATCCCGTCTTCTGTTCGCGCCTCCCGCAGTCGCCGTCTGCCGATCCCGCGGCTGCCATTCGCCTCTGGGCAGGCTTGTTCTCAAACACTGCGCTGACGTGGAAAGATCTTGCATGGCTGCGCCAGAAAACTAAATTACCCGTTGTGCTGAAAGGAATTCTCGACCCCGCCGACGCCCGCCTCGCGGTCGATCACGGTGCCGACGCCATCATCGTCTCCAATCATGGAGGCCGCCAGGTCGACGGAGCCATCGCAGCGCTCGACGCACTTCCATCCGTTGCCGATGCAATCCAGGACAAAATTCCGATCCTGTTCGACAGCGGCGTTCGCTACGGCGCGGACGCGATCAAAGCCCTGGCCCTCGGCGCGCGCGCCGTTCTGCTGGCACGTCTCTATATTTGGGGACTCGCCATCGCCGGCGAGCACGGTGTTAGCGATGTAGTCCAGAATTTCCTGGCGGACCTGGACCTGACAATGGGCCTAAGCGGCTTTCAGTCGGTGAAAGAATTGGACGCTTCGATCCTGATGTCGGAGAGATGACGTCGAGATCTCCATGGGGACAACTGAACCGGGTGCCCCATCCTTCTCGCGCTTTTTGCGAGAGGGTGGGATTTCGACCTGAGTTTCCGTCGGTGCCCATTTCTCGCGCGATTTGTGCGCGAGAAAGCCCGCCCTGAGCGGAGTCGAAGGGTGGAGATTTCCTAGACTCTCTGCACCCCGCCGAGCCCCGCGAGCGCCGCCACAATCTTCCCCGACCACTGCGCCACTTCATCCTCGCGCAGCGTCCGCTCGTCCGGACTGAAACCGCACCCGCAACAGACGCAGAATATTTCCCGGCGGCAATCGACCCGCCGCGAAAAATCTCCACCGGACGGAACTCGCGCAACTCGCGCAATGCCTCAAGCCCTGTGACCGCCTTGCGCATCTCTTCAAACGAAACCTCGTCGGCAAACACAAACGAAAAATCCCGCTCCACCGCCGGATATTTTCCCAGCGGCGCGAACTTCACCGGCCGCAGCCCGTTCTTGTACAACTGCTCCAGATCGAACTCCGCCAGAAATACGTCCTGCCGCAGCTTGCGCGCCGCTGCCACTTCCGGATGAATCTGCCCAAACTGCGCCACCACCGCGCCATTCACGCGCGCCCGCGCCGACCGTCCGGGATGAAAATACTCCGCCGTCTCCCGGTCATAACTCACGTCGCCGGCAAATGCCGCCAGCAGATTCTCCACATCGCCCTTGAATCCGCGAAACGTTTCCGTTGCCGCTGCGTGCTCGCCCTTGCTCACATCGAGAGCACCACCCACAGGCAGCGAGCCGCGCACCGCCGCCGCTGTCGCGCCCAGGCAAGCGCGCCTCGGTTCCACCCGCAGTCTCGCCCGACAACTCATACACGCTGGCGATTTCGAACAGCCGCGCCTCGGCCACATCGCGATTCAAATTCCACGCCAGCATGTCGAGCATGCCCGGAGCCAGCGACGTCCGCATCACCGACGCTTCTTCGCTCAGCGGATTCTCCAGCTCCAGCACCTTGCGCCGCGGAACCTGCGGACGAAAACTTTTCCGCGTCGGCATGCGAAATAAATGTCAGCGACAACGCCTCGTTGTACCCCAGCGCCAGCGCCCGCTCGCGCAAAGTCGCATCCATCGCCGCATGCGGCAACTCGACCACCGCGCCGCTGTATGCCGGCAGCGTGTTCTCAAATTTGTCGTACCCATGCAGCCGCGCGATCTCTTCGATCACGTCGATCTCGCGCTCCACGTCCAGCCGCCAGCTGGGGATATGCACGCGGAACTGCGCGTCCGACTCCTGTCCCTCGGGAATCAGCGCAAAGCCCAACCGCTTCAGCAGCCGATAAATCTGCGCCGAGCTCGAGGCTTCCGCCCAGAATGCGCTTCACTTCGGCCACGTGCAGCACTACCGGAGCCTGGTCCATCGGCTTCGAGACCACATCGACCACGTCGCCCACCAGCTCGCCGCCGCCCGATTCCAGAATCATCTGCGCCACAAGATCGCACGACAGTACGGTCGACTCGAAATCCGCCCCGCGCTCGAACCGGTGCGAGGCGTCGGTGTGAATCCCGTGCCGCCGCGACATCTTCCGCACGATCCCCGGATCCCACCACGCCGACTCGATCACGATGTTCCGCGTCTTCTCGGTGATCATCGTGTCGTACCCGCCCATCACTCCGGCGAGTCCGACCGGCTTTCTTCGCGTCGCAGACGACGAGATCTTCGGCAGTCAGCTTGCGCTCCACGCCGTCGAGAGTCTTCAGTGTTTCGCCAGTCGCGCGCCTTGCGGACGATAATCTTCCCGCCCTCAAGCAGGTCCATATCGAACACGTGCGTAGGCTTTCCGATCTCCCACAGAACATAATTGGTGGCGTCGACGGCGTTCGAGATCGGCCGCTGATCGAGCAATTGCAGCCGGTGCGCAATCTTCTCGGGCGAAGGCTTGATGATCGTGTTCCGCGAATCACCCGCGCGCGAGAATCGAGGACAGAGCGCAGGCTCCTCGACAGTCGAATGTGGAAAGGATGTGACCCTTCGCGGGCTTTGGCGGCAAGCTGCGGAAGCCGTGAAGGCGGAAGCCGGCTTCAGCGGCAGATCATAAATCGCCGCCGCCTCCCGCGCCACGCCGTAATGATTCATCGCGTCGGGACGATTCGTCCCAATCTCCATCTCAAACACGGTGTCGGCGCCGCGCCGCTGATCCCCTCGACCGAAATCCCAACATTGGTCAAGTCCTCAGCGAGCCGCCGGTCGTCGACCGTGAGATCGACGAAGTCGCGAATCCATTGTGGAGAAAGTTTCATGACAATCAGCTTTTGGCTCTTAGCTCTTGGCTCTTAGCTAAAAGCCAAGAGCTAATAGCTAAGAGCTGCTTTACGAAAACTGCTGCAAGAACCGCACATCCCCCTGAAAAAAATACTGCAGATCATCCACGCCATACTTCAACAGCGCGAGTCGGTCCACGCCCATGCCGAAGGCGAATCCTGAAACCTTCTTCGGGTCATATCCGTTGTCTTTCACGAACTCAAAGACGTTGGGATCGACCATCCCGCACCCCAGCACTTCAATCCATCCCGTCTGCTTGCACGGACGGCACGGGTATCCGCCCCGCGCTTCCCGCTGCCGCCGCAGATGAAGCAAGTCACGTACAACTCCGCGCTGGGCTCGGTGAAAGGGAAGAACGACGGCCGGAAATGCGTCTTCACCGACGACCCGAACAGCGCCTTCATGGCGTGATCGAGCGTCCCCTTCAAATCGCCGAATGTAATGTTGGTGTCGACCGCGAGCCCTTCGATCTGATGAAACATCGGCGAATGGCTCGCGTCCGGAGGATCGTTGCGATGCACCGTCCCCGGAATCACGATGCGCAATCGGCGGCCGCATCTTCTCCATGGTCCGAATCTGCACCGGAGAAGTATGCGTGCGCAGCAGCAACCGCTCGCGCTGCGGCTTCGACTGCTGCCCCGCGATGAACAGCGTGTCCTGCGTATCCCGCGCCGGATGGTTCGGCGGAAAATTCAGCGCCTCGAAGTTGTAGTAATCCGTCTCGACCACGGGCCCCTCAGCGACGGAGTAGCCGAGTTTCTGAAAGACGGCAACAATCTCGCGCCAAGTCTTGCATGACCGGATGCTCGGCGCCAATGGGCCGGCGCACGCCGGGAAGGGAGATGTCGACGCGCTCAGCCGCGAGTGAATCCTCGCCCGATGCCTGCGACGTGCGCGCCCTCGACGAGTTCGGTAATTCGCGCCTTCAATTCGTTGACGCGAATTCCCGCCTCGCGCTTCGCTTCCTTCGGCGCGCCCTTCAGCCACAATTCATTAATCTGTGTCAGGATTCCGTTCTTGCGCGCCATCCACCGGTCGCGAAACGCCTTCAGTTCCGCGTCGTTGCGAACCTCCGCAGCTTCGCCAGTGCACGCGCCGACACATTCGCCCGCAGCCTTCTCCAGCGCCGCCGCCGAATAGTCCGTCAGTTTGGGAACGGTGTATGCCAATTCGACTGAACTCAGCCAAATGTCATCCTGAGCGGAGTAAACCGATTCGCGAAGCGAATCGGTTTACGGAGTCGAAGGATCCCTATCTGCCAGGCGCAGCCTGCAGCCTCACGGGAGTTTCCGCCGCGGCTCGCGTGCAACAGAGATTCTCGCTTCGCTCGGAATGAAGGTTAATAGTTAAAACTGGATGGGCGGCACGACTGAAGCCGTGCCCTTCCCGAGTCTCTCGAAAGCTGACGAGCTGAAAGCTGACAGCGCTTCTACGCCGCCCGCGATCGCGCCCTTGGCCTGCGTCGCCAGACTGGCAAATCCCGCCGGATCTTTCACCGCCAGGTCCGCCAGAATCTTGCGGTCCAGTTCGATGCCCGCCACCTTCAAGCCGTGAATGAACTGGTTATAGCTCATCCCGTTCAGCTTGGCGGCGGCGCCGATGCGCACGATCCACAGCGAGCGGTACTGCCGCTTGCGCTGCTTGCGCCCGGAGTAGGCAAACTTCAGCGCGCGCTCCACCGACTTCTTTCGCCGAGCGGTACAGCTTCGATTTAGTGAGGAAATATCCGCTTGCGCGGTCTAATATCTTTTTGCGTTTGGCGCGGCGTTTGGTTCCGCGTTTTACACGAGGCATGGTGTTCTCCTTTTTAGTTTCAAGTACTGGCGGCTGGAGGTAAGGACGATTCGCCGATGGCCGGCGATCTCTGACCTCTTCACGCGCCCGAAGCAGGCGATTGCAGATCAGGCGACTTCAGATTGCGGATTAGGACCTACCTGTGCAGCCCTGATCAACCACAATCGCACTGAAGTCCACAACGCTTCTATTGGTACGGAATCATGCGCTTACTTTGCGCTTGTCGCCGTCGCTGACCAGCGCCGGCGATCCCAGATTCCGTTTCCGTTTCTTGCTCTTCGACGTCAGGATGTGACGCAGGTGCGATCGCCCCCGCTTCACCTTCCCCGTCCCGGTTAACTTGAAGCGCTTGGCAGCGCCTTTGTGCGTTTTCAATTTCGGCATAAAGTCCTCAGAAAACAGCCGTCAGCTTTCAGCCATCAGCTGTCAGTTTCAATTCATTCTCGCAGAATGTCAGATGACCGCTCAGGCGAGACCACTTGAATTCACTTGTCACGACCTTGCAGCCGAGCGCAGCGAGGAATCTGCTTTCCCTACGACGCGGGCTTGGCGACCTGCGCCGGAGCGCTCGGCCCGGGCGCACTTTGCGCCGCAGCCTTGTGCTTCTCTTCTCTCTGCTTTTCTTTCTCTCGTTCCTTCTCCGTCTTCTTCGGCGCCAGAATCGCGTGCAGAGTGTTGCCCTCTTGCCGCGGACGGAACTCCACGATGCTGTGCGGCTCCACGTCTTTAATCAGCCGTTCCAGAATCTGGCGGCCCAGGCCGGTACGCGTCATCTCGCGTCCGCGGAAAAAGATGGTCGCCTTGACCTTGTCGCCCTCGTCCAGAAAACGCAGCACGTGATTCTTCTTGGTCTCGTAATCGTGGTCGTCCACATTGATGCGGAACTTGACCTCTTTTACGGTGATCGTCTTCTGGTGCTTCTTGGCTTCGCGCTCTTTCTTTTCCTGCTGGTAGAGATACTTCCCGTAGTCCATGATGCGGCACACGGGAGGCTGCGCGGTAGGCGAAATCTCAACCAGGTCCAGATTCTTTTCGCGGGCTTTTTTGATGGCTTCGTAAGGCGGCATGATGCCAAGCTGCTGCCCTTCGTCGTCAATCACGCGAATTTCGCGCGCCCGGATACGATCGTTCGTGCGGATAAAACGTTTATCGATACAGTCCTCCGTGCTCTAAGCGACTGAGAATAAAGAATTATAGCATGAGGACTTCTTCCAACTGCGAAGTCGGCGGCCCTCGTCTCTAGCGCCCGTGGTCGATCGCCTTCACTGGAGGTTGATTCCCGACAGCATAATAAATGGGATCTGTCGCAGTCGAAGACGCTGCGCTGCTAGTCCAAACCTCTTCGTCCGCCCTTGCGCCAGGAGTTCGATGATCCGGGGAATTTCCCGCATCAGATACTTCTGTCGATCTTCGAAGTACTCGCCCTTCTTGAGGTTCCCATCAAACAGGGCCCGGTATTTGTTCGATGCCTCCAGGAAACCCGGCTGGTTCCCGAGAATGGCTTCCGACTCCGCCAGCACGTGCGCTAAGTACTTCGCGCTGTGATCGTGCCGAAGCTGCGCCAACGCTTCCTGACACGTCGCCCGTATATGCTCCCGGCTGCTACGCCCCCACCGCGCACAACTCCATACGTAGTTTGTAACCATCCACATCTGCACGCCTCGCCGTTGCTTCCACCCGGAAAAGTGTTTGCGAGCTTCTCCTTTCCGTCCCAGACCCAGGATGCAATACCCGACCTGCCCCCATATATCAACATTCGCCCATAGGGCCGCACGGTTCGCGTTCCAATAGCGGATCACGTTTCTGTGGTACCCATGCCCAGCGAGTTCTTGCAGCAGGACAGAAATGCGTCTTCCATCGTTAGCCGATTGCGGGTCCAGCATCTTCAGCATCGACAGCACTTGCCGTGCTCCTTTTAGCGGAACCCAACTGTGCCAAATGGGCTGAACTCGTACTTTTTCAGGCCTCTTTTCACCAAACGCATAGGAGGCCATCAAATGCAGGGCCTGCGGCGTTGGCTTGGAACCTTTTCTCAGCAACTGCAGCCCGTTCTCGTAGACTTGTTTTTGCAGTCCGGCGTTTTTCGCGGCTTTCCAGGAATACTCAACCGGCCACGGAGAGTTTTCGACTTCCTGGAACCAGACGCTCGAGACTGCATCCATTGCTTCGGACTTCTTGTTTTCTTTCAGCAAGACTTCGGCGAGGCGCGCTCGAATAAAAGGGCTATTCGGTTCCAGCGGCTGCACCTTCCGCAACACGGTTGCGCACTCGTCCAACTTCTCTTGCGCGCGCAGGAAGTCATAGCGTTGCAGATGCAGCGCGACGTCCTCCGGGAAGTCCTCTAGAAGCCCTTGCCACTCCGTCTCGATCTCCTGAGCGGACAGGCCGCACTTTTCCAACACTGCCAGCCGCTGTTTTCGGAACTTGGTATCACCTCGAAATGGCGCGGGAATCTCCCGGAGCACGCGGCGGCCGATGTCCCATGCCTGATCTTGCAAAATCCAGTCCATGAGAATGCCCCAGCCCCATCGGTACCATGGCGCGTCAAGAAGTATCGACTCCATCTGCTTGGTCGCTTCGGCCTTCTCCCCCTTTTGACGACGAATCCATGCCATGCGCCCCCGGGCTGGAGAGTTATCCGGATAGATCGTCAACAATGGCGCCGTGACTTGCTCCGCGTCTTCGTGACGCCCCTGTTCCGTGAAAATGACCGCCAGTAGATCGGCGGCATCCATCAGGGTGCCATTCAGAGTCAGGCTCTTCCGCAAACAGGCCTCGACTTCTCCCGGCTTGGCATATTCCCTCGCCCTGTTCAGCACATCCCCGAGAAGAAACCACAAATAGGCGCCGCGAGGATAGATCACCGTTCCATCTTGCGCGATTTGTACGGCGCCTTCCTTGTCACCGCACTCCAGCAGCAGCCGAGCCGCTCTCGCGCGCCAGCCAACCGCATCTGGAAGAAGTTGGATGCCGCGTGCTATGACTGCGCGTGCTTCTGCAAACTGCCGGTTCTTGGCCAGCATCTGGACGCGAGTGGACCAGATCTCCGTGCTCAGTGGATTCCGGGCGGCCGCGGCCTTCATCAAGGAAGACGCTTCGTCACGCTTTCCCAGATAGTCCGAGCACTCGAGCCAATTGAAGGTGCGCCCCCACGTCTCCAGGAAAGCGGCGAATGATTTCCCGCAGCTCGGCCTCAGCTCGGTCAGCGCGCCCTAATTTTCTGCAGGCCCCAATCAGAGAAAACCGCAGTCCCAAGTGATAGGGGAATCGCAAGACGGCCGGCTCAAGAACCTTCAAGGCCCTGGCGGCGTCATACCTTCCCTGTCCCATCTCGGTCAGAAGGTCCGCGCCCGCTTGTACAACGTCGGGATCGTCCGCCCGGGCCTCCCTCAAGCGCACCACCATTTCTTCCGCAACCGCAGTGCCCAACCTCTGGGCTACCAGGAATACGGCTTCTCGGGCAAAAGGGATCCGTTCGGGGCAGGTTTGCAGCGCTGATTCGATCTTGTCCAGAACGGACTGCCGCTCCTCCAGCGTCAGTGGCGCCGAGCAGATCCACGCACGGCGATAGCTGTAGAAATTGTTCGGCTCGAGGTCGATCGATTCGAACCACAAAGCGATCGCCTGGCGCCATTCCCCGTGTGTTTCGAACCAATGAGCACGCGCTCGAAGCGTCGAGGGATGCTCCGGCGCAGTTCGTTCGCACTGCGTAAGAATCGCCTCGACTCGAGGCGCAAGGCGTTCTCGCCGGGTCGCATTCGCGCGTTCATAGTCTGCTATCCTGCGAAAAGCAAGCTCGCGCCACGCCCAACTGTCTTCGCTGTTGCGCTTCACGCGACGCGCCAGCAGCAGATCCTTTTTCCAGCGCGGTGCAGAACCCGCGTCCAGCGCCGCCGCATAGATTCGTTCGAGATCGTCGTGTTCCGGATGAGCGGCCGACCACTCGGCAGCCCGTTGAATCGCTGCCCTCATGCCATGTTTCTTCCCGATCAGCTCCAGCATCGACTGCCGGGCTAGCTGAGAGTGAGGGGCGCATCGGATCCACTGCTCACAGTGCTGAATCGTTTCATCCAGGTCGCCGCTCATGCGGCCAACCGTCGTTGCAGCCTCTTCGTAGAGTGCCGCATTTCCGAGCGCCTTCAGAGCGGCTAAACTGGCATTGGCTTCAGTCCATAGGCCCATTCGAGCAAAAAATCCAGCCGAAAAACTCTGCAACTCCGGCGACTTGGGATGCAGTTGCAGCGCTTCACGGCAAACACTGATTGCTTTCTCCGGCTGGCCCCAATATTCCAAGGCCGAAGCCCACGTGGCCCAGGGTCCCGTGCCCACAGCTGCAGTCCCATATTTGCGCGCACGTTTCTCGAGCCAGGCCAGCCCCTCCTCCGGCTGGCGCATTTTCACCAGTGCATCGCAGTAAGAACGGGCGTAGTGCTCGTGATTGCTGGCGAGACACGATGCCAGCCGAAAGCACAAGAGCCTTCCCGCAAGATTACCTTCATGCCAGAACAGATCTCCAAGGACGTGCCAGGCATCCGCTGTATTGAATTGCCGACGAAGTACTCCGTTCAGGAGATGTGTCGCGTAAGGCCGCGTCGGCGCAGACATCCGTAGCAGATCGGCCAACTGAACGACGTAAGTATTCGGAGGATGGCGCCACTCCTGCTGCGCCTGCACTCCAGGCAGCGTGCCCGCGTCTACAACTTCAGACAGCACCTCTCGTATCAACGCGCTGTTTCCCAATGCCCTGCACGCTGCTAAGAGGGTTACCCGCACCATGGATGAGTTCGGATATTCCCGGAGCAGCTCTTGAAGATTGCTGAGAGCCTGACGGGTGTGTCCTTCTTCTCTTGCTTGGACAGCTTCCAGGTATCGCGTGAGCGGATGCCCCGGCTGTCTCTTTGCCAGATCCTCGGCGACCTCACGCGCCGCCTCCACGCCTACTCGCATACGCGCTTTCTGATGCAACATCAGCGCCGTCATGGCTTCTACGTCAGCTCGCGGCAGCAATCTGTCGAGCGTCTCAGCGTGCTCCGATGGCACCACGGCCATGGCTTTCGGTCCAATCGGAGCCTCTTGTTTTCCCAGACTACTCAACAGATATTCGCGAGTGCGAAACGTCGATGGATCGTGCAGCAGGACCGTGCCGGCAGCCTCGTCCAGTCCCACAACGTTCACAGCATGGCTAAAATCGTCGGTCTCAATACCTAGAACGAACGAAAACCCAGCCTTCACCAACGCCGCCGTAACCGCGGGGATGGCGCAGAACATGCGCACGGCGTAGCCGCGCTTCTCCAGCCATTCCGTTGCCGACCAATATTGCGTTCCACCAAAGGTGATATCCGAAGCCATTTCCCGCGGATCAAGTTCCTTTCCGTACACGCTAAGCGCCGAAGCCAGGCTGCATGGCAGGCATTCCTGATACCTCTGTTTCATGCGGCGGTGTGCGAGCCGAATACGCTGGCCGCCCGGGTTCTTGCGGAGGTTCTCGAGCACGACGCGGTAAAAAGACAGTCGAGCGCTCTCCGCCCATTTCGCCATCTCGGCGTGGTCATCCATCAGAGCGGCAACTTCCAGCTTCATGCGCGCAAACACCGCGTTCGACTCCCGATCGGCGAGAGGCGCCAACTCCGTCAGTTTGTATGTGAGTTGAAAGGCTGTGTCAAGTGCCGCCCGGCGTTCATTGCCTGCCAAAGACTCTGCCCATGTGCACTGGTGCCAACACGCGTAGAGCGCCAGTTCATACGATTCCCCTTGGAAAGCCATCGTCGTCAGGCGTTCTGCCGCTTCGCCGGCTCTTCCAAGGTTGAGCAGGCTGTGGCCGAGGCTTCTCGTCGCGGCCGGCGAGCCGGGATTCATGGCCCACGCTTGTTCCGCGGTGGCAAGAGCCTCTTCCCACCGGTCTTCCATTGCCAGCAATTCAGACTTGCAGCTCAGGAACCAACTATCCTCGATGTTGAGCGCTTCTCCACTGCGAAGGCAGTTGTGCGCCCTCTCGAAATCACGCAAACTTCCCCACATCATGGCGTGAGCCGCAAACCAGTGAACTCGTAGCTTTGCGTTATCCCCGCCTAGATCGGGCGCATCCTCAAACTTCCGGAGGTCGTCGAGCAATCTCTTTTTTGGGGAGCGCAAAAATAGGGCTGCAAAGCGAGTCCCCAAATTTTCAGGTTCGCGCTCGGTGGCCTTTCTGATGAGCCACCGCGAAACGCGCGCACCTCCCAGTCGCGCTGCCAATCTGCCTCCCAACAACACTTCTTCAATCGGAAGTTCCTCGACCTTAGCCTCCCCGACCCATTGATCCCTGGACTCGCGGTACGCCTGCAGATAGAGATTCCGGTCATACAGGTCTCGAATCTTCGTGAAACTGGCCATGTGCTTTAAGTCGTCTCCAACAAAGCGCGGATCAATACAAAATGGATCGTTTCTCGTGGGGGTTCCACGGACCGGTCCTCTTGGGCGAAAATAAGCTTAGCTGTTCGATCTGGGGAACTGTAGATAACCGAGGTGTCATTCCATGTGCAGAAACATCAAGACCCTTTTTAATTTCGATCCGCCCGTCACCGACGAGGAAGTGCGCGCCGCCTCGCTTCAGTTTGTTCGGAAGATCACCGGGTTCAACAAACCGTCCAAGTCCAACGAAGTTTTGTTCCTCGCCGCCATCGACGAAGTTGCGGCAGTCTCAACTCGACTTCTGCGTTCACTCGAAACAACTGCGCCGCCGAAGAACCGCGAGGAAGAAGCTGCCAAGGCAAAAGCTCGCGCTGCGGAACGATTCGGAGCGTGACCGACTGACCAACTGCTATCGATTCGACCCACCTAAAGGAAAGCCTGTATCCACATTTTGGAGGCCGGGCGTGTACCCGACTGCTGGTTGAACAAAGACCTTCAATCCGCGCTCCGGGCGCCGACTGCCATTTCGTGTGGTCTACAGTATGTAGGGTATCGAACGCGCTTGCGGAATCGGGCACTATACAGGATAGCCACTGGTCGACGCGCCTACTTCTTAATTATTAGTCATGCACACGCGCCGCCTCGACGATCGAATCCGACGCCTTTGCGCCCGGGTCACCGAAGCCTCAAACGGCGAACTGGAAGCCGTTCTGCAAGAGCTACTCAGCGCAATCCACGAAAAAATTGAACGCCTGAGGAGCCTGGCAGCAAATCAACTCCTTCTCCGCAAGCCTGCCAGAGATCGGCGCGCCTCGCCTCCTTCCGAGCACACCAGCGCAAACTCATGCGAGTGAGGGTCGGGTCCAATCACCATCTCGATCGCAGTGCTCCGCCCCGCAGCGAGAG
Source organism: uncultured Acidobacteriaceae bacterium (assembly GCA_963795875.1). Taxonomy (GTDB): domain Bacteria; phylum Acidobacteriota; class Terriglobia; order Terriglobales; family Acidobacteriaceae; genus Sulfotelmatobacter. The sequence continues at coordinate 718,162 of CAWCJM010000006.1, read as the reverse complement.
AGTACGCAACTTTTCCGAGTCTTTCGGGTTTGTTTTAATGCGCTCTTCGGGATGCAAATCTCCCCGCAAGGAACTGCCGTGAGGATTCGATGACCCCGGACGAACGAGAGCGCATGCAATTACTTTGCGAGCAGATCGCCAAGGAAGAAGATCCTGAGAGGTTTACGAAACTTGTCCAGGAACTCAACGATCTGTTGGAGCACAAGGTGCAACGACTCGAGCGACCGGCCAGGCCGCTGGATTCGAAGTCATCGATCCGCTTGAATCAACGGCCCGAACCATCCCAATGACGAATGGTTTTTCCGGTGGTCGGGATTTCCTTTAGGGCGCTTCCCAGTCCACGGAGTACACATCCTGGGTGCCCGTATCGCGGAGCAGGAGTGGGGAATCGTCGGGGGCGAGAGACAGGCATCCGCCGTAGCGGCCAGTCGTGGCGAGACTCTTCAGATCGCACGACTTGTTCCGTCTTGTGGTCTCTGACTCGAATTCGGACCACCGCATTCTTGCCGCCGTTATCCAGCACATACACGTATTGCCCGTCATGAGACCAGTTCAGCCAACCCAACGAACCGTTGGCCAGTTCCGCTCCATTTCTGGGTCTGCGAGTCAAACAGGATCAGCCGCACCGAGTCCGCCGAGAAGGCTGAAATGTACCGGCCGTCCGGCGACCATCGCGGCGAATACAGCCCCTGCGAGCTGGGCACGTCCGAGACCTGGTGGCTGGCCACGTCGAGAACGTGAATCGCCGAAGTCGGATCGTTCGATTCATTGCTGAACACGATCTTTGTTCCGTCCGGCGACCAGTTCGGATCCAATTGTTGCCGCGGATCATCGGGCATCAACTGCCGCGGACTTCCCCCATCGGCTGATACTTCATAGATCCTCGCCGGCTTCGCCGCACTCAGCGCAAATTCGAAGAAAATAATGTTCTTCCCGTCCGGAGACCAGCGCGGCAGCACCGGATACATCGGCGGATAAGTGAGTTGCAGACGCTCGCTTCCGTCCACTTTGCTTCTCCACAGCGAGCCCTCACGATAGGCAACATAGGTCACCCACTGCCCATCCTTCGAGAAGGCAACATACTCCGCTGAGATCCCGCCGAGAAACGGAGCGAACTGGCTCGACTTCGCGTCGTACCGCATCAACTCGCCGCGGTACGTCTGCCCGATCATGAACAGCTTCTTGCCGTCACTACTCGGCAGGGGATACGAGAGCGACAGCGGGCTCGAAGTCAGCGCGATCGGCTTCGATTCAGAACGCAGAAAGGCGCTCTTTTCCGGCACTGCCCAGATCTGACTCTTCGATTGCAATATGAAGTACTTGCCATCCGCCGTCCACTTGCCGCAACACTCGTCCGGCGGATCATGCCAGCCGCCCAGGAAGCGATGCAAGTCCGTTCCCGTCACCGATACTTCCCACGTGAGTTGCTGCCCGATGGTTCCAGCGCTCTCCGTAGTATCGAATCGCAAGTGGCTGCTGTCGGGCGCCCATTCCACATTCTTGATGTCGCCCTTCACGGCAAGCAGTTTTCGGGATTCCGTCCCATCCGCTTTCGCTACGAATAGATCGCTCAGATTGCTGTATGCCAGCATCTTGCCATCCGGTGACCACGCTGCAGTTTCCCCCGAATCATCTCCCAGCCTGCGCGGAGAACCGCCCAGCATCGGGCAGACTCCAGATCGGCCCTCGCGGAGGCGCGCCCCGCCCGTCCACCACCAGAACCTCCGCCCCATCCGGCGACAGATCCACAGGAACCATGTCAGCCGAAGGCATAATCGACATCCGTTTCGGATCGCCGCCCGTCACCGACATTTCCGCGAGCCCATGGAACGCGAAGCTTCCCGAACTTCCTACGCCTACGCCCAAGTAAAGCCTCGATCCGTCGGTCCCAATCAGCGACTTCGGCTGGCCGTCATGGGAGAGTTGAACGTAGTTCGACACCTTGGGTACTGGCAGCCGGCTGCATCCAAAAATAACCGAGCACCCCGACCGCTACAATCGCCAACGTCGCCACTACGAGAAACGCGCCAAAACGATGAGAGTCCTTTTCTGGCGCGCCATACTTGCCGATGGCAGGCTTGATCGCATGTGCGCCCGATGGCGGAGAGATCCCGGAATCCGATAATGCTTCCAAAGCAAACGCCAGATCCGATGCCGACTGAAACCGTTGCTCCGGGTTCTTCTCCAGGCAGCGCAACACCACCCTTTGCAGCCCCGCCGGCGTCTCGGGAGCAAGCTCCGAAATGGGAGCGGGTTCTTCGTTCAGGATCGGCGCTGATCGTATCAGCCGATGTCGGCCGGCCGAACGTCGGCTTCCCCATCACCATCTCGTAAAGAATCGCGCCGAACGCGAAAATTCGCGTGCGGTAATCCGTCGGCAGTCCCCGCACTTGCTCCGGAGACATGTAGCCCATTGTTCCCATGGCTACGCCCGGGATCGTGAGGGTCAGCGCCACATTCGTCAGGGATTCCTTGGGCTGCATCACCTTGGCGAGCCCGAAGTCCAGAATCTTGACTCGCCCGTCTTTGGTGACGAAAAGGTTGTCGGGCTTCAGGTCGCGATGAACGATGCCTTTTTCATGCGCCGCCGCCAGGCCACGCGCGATTTGCATCGCCGTAGTCGATCGCCTTGCGCACCGGCAGTGGCCCACGCCGAACGTCTCTGCCAGCGTCATCCCCTCGAGCAGTTCCGACACCAGGTAAGGAACCCCCGCGTAGGTTCCCATCTGGTAGACCGCAAGAATGTTGGGATGGTTCAGAGCCGCCGCAGCCTTCGCTTCTACCTCGAAGCGTTGCAGCCGCTCCGGATCCGACGAGACGAACTCGCGGCAGAACTTTAATGGCCACGTCGCGCTCCAGCCGAGTGTCGCGCGCGCGATATACCTCGCCCATGCTTCCCGCCCCAAGGGGCGAGAGAATTTCATACTGACTGAGTCGCGTGCCAGAGACCAAGGGCATGGGTGCCCCAATTATAGCCCCGGTACAAATCGCAGCCTCGTCGAAAAAGAGCGTCCCGATCCGGCAACTCATCGGATCCAGCATACTTCCAGCAATCGAATCAAACTCACAACCCGCGAGCCCGCCAAAAGCAGCGCTGCTCCTGAAATGTGATCGAAATCACACCCGGACAGCATCTCGAAAGCTATCTTGACAGGGACCTATCGGCCCTGTAATCTCGCCTGCCATAAAGCCTGCGTGCTCGGCTGAAAACGATAACCGACGTCGTGGCTTATCCTCTGCGGCCTCTGCTTTCCCCCTCTGGCCCCTGGGCTCCACGCTGACTCACAACTTTGCAGTGGGAGGCACCATGCCTGCTCTCTTGAAGCTGTCTGCTTGGTCGAACAGACTTTTCCTGGCGCTTTTCGCGACGGCCGCACTTTCGTCGGTCCCTTCTTGGGCCCAGGGGTTCCCACCAATTTCTCCCGAAGATCTCAAGATGACTAGTGAGCCTAAAGCTCCCGGCGCGCCCGCCATTATTTTGTTTCGCGAAGTGGATCGCGACGATAACGGCCGCACCTCGCACGAAGACAACTACGTGCGCATCAAGATTCTTACGGAAGAAGGCCGCAGCTACGCGAACGTTGAGATTGAGTTCAACCGGGCCAGCGAAAACGTCGTGAGCGTCCACGCCGCCACCCGCAAGGCCGACGGTTCCGTTGTCGACTTCGACGGAAAAGTCTTCGAAAAGACAATCGAGAAAGCGCAGGGTCTTAAGTACCTGGCGAAAACTTTCACCCTACCTAACGTGCAAGTCGGCGACATCATCGAGTATCGCTACACGTACGATCTGAGCGAACAGTTCATCTACAATTCGCTCTGGACTCTTAGCGACCCGCTGTTCACTCGCTACGCGAGATTTTCCCTCAAACCCTACAAATCCAACTATTCCAACATGACCTTGCGCTGGACCTGGCAAGGCGTTCCGGCCGGTTCGGAGCCCAAAGAGGGTCCAGACCACGTCCTGCGGATGGAGGCGCACGATATTCCGGCCTTCCAGATCGAGGACTTCATGCCTCCTCCCAGCGAACTGAGAGCTCGGGTCAACTTCATCTACGAAGACGAATATCTGGACCGCGAACCTGCCCAGTTCTGGCGGCATGTCAACAAGAAGCGGTATGACTCTCTCGAGTCTTTCATTGACAAGCGGAAGGCGATGGAACAGGCGGTAAGCCAGATCGTCTCGCCCAGTGATCCGCCGGAAGTCAAGCTGCGCAAAATCTATGACCGCGTGCAGAAGATTCGCAATACCTCGTACGAAGTGGAGAAGACTCTGCAGCAGGAAAAACGCGACAAAGAAAAGCCAGTCGAGAACGTCGAGGAACTTTGGAAACGTGGATATGGTGATGGTGTGCAACTCACGTGGCTCTACCTGGCACTGGTCCGCGCGGCGGGTTTCGATGCCTGCGGTGTCTGGGCGTCCAGCCGGAGCCAGTATTTCTTCATCCCCAAGACGATGGAAAACCGCAAGCTGAACTCCAACCTTGTGCTCGTGAAACTCAACGGCAAAGATCTCTATTTCGATCCTGGCGCCGCCTTTACACCCTTCGGAATGTTGACCTGGCCCGAGACCGGCACGCCCGGACTATGCCTGAACAAGGATGGCGGCACCTGGGTCCAGACAACTCTTCCGGAGAGTTCCGAGTCTCGCATCCAACTCGTTTCCAAGCTGCGACTCACCGACTCCGGCAACCTCGAAGGCAAATTGCAGGTTACCTACACCGGTCTGGAGGCGATGTACCACCGGCTTGACGTCCGCAACGCGGATGCGGTGGCCCGTAAGAAATTTCTGGAAGACCGAGTCAAGAACCAGATCCCCGTTACGGCGGAAGTCGAACTTACCAACACGCCAGATTGGAGCAACGCAGAAACACCTCTGGTGGCGGAATTCGACCTTAGCGTTCCAGGATGGGCTTCGAGCGCGGGGAAGCGTACCCTCATTCCGGCGGCACTTTTCACTGCTGTCGAGAAGCACACCTTTGAACACAGCAACCGCGTTCACCCGATTTATGTTGATTACCCGTACGAGAAGAGCGAAGACGAGACCATCGAACTCCCTCAGGGTTGGCAAGTGAGCAGTGTGCCGCCGCCCGAAGCAAACAACGGCCATGTTGTCTCCTATGCATTGAGAGTTGACAAGGACGGCACCACGCTTCACATAACGCGGAAAGTCGCTTGGGACTTTCTCCTGCTTGAGCCCAAGTATTACCCCGCGTTGCGCGGATTCTTTCAATCGGTGAGGACCGGAGATGACCAACAGATTGTCTTGCAAGCTGCTGCAGCATCCGCTGCCAATTAGCTGGCGCGCAGTTCAGCTCATTTCCTTTTGCATTGGGGTCGTCCTTTGTGCGGGGGTCCCGAATGCTACGGCTGGCGATGCCCCAGCTTGGATGCATGCCCAGGTGAACGCGCCGTTGCCCCCTCACGACGAAAAGACCGACGCGGTTTTGCTTTATTCCGAGACCAACGTTACCGTCATCTCGACCGATAAAATCAAAACGACAATTCGCGAGGCCTACAAGATTTTGCGCCCCAATGGCCGCGAGCGTGGCACCGTTTACGTTTACTTCAACCCTTCCCGCAAGATCAAGAGCCTGCATGGATGGTGCATTCCCGCGCTGGGCAAAGACTACGAAGTCAAAGACAAAGATGCCGTTGATCGTGCCCTTACAGGGGGAGGGGAACTCGTCGATGACGTGAAGTTCCGCGTGCTTACCATCCCCGCACCCGATCCCGGCAATATTGTCGGCTATGAGTACGAAGTGGAAGAACGCCCGTTCTTTCTGCAAGACATGTGGTATTTCCAGGAGAGCGATCCGGTGCGCGAGACGCATTATTCCTTGCAGTTGCCGCCCGGTTGGGAATTCCGCGATTTCTGGTTGAACCATCCCGAGGTGAAGCCATCGGAAAGCGGAAACAATCTCTGGCAGTGGACGGTTTCTGATGTAAAGGAGATCCGCCACGAACCCGCTATGCCGCCTTACGTAGGTATTGCCGGCCAAATGATCGTGACCTTCTTCCCGCCGGGTGGAAAGGCCGCGAACGGTTTCGCCGCCTGGGACGACATGGGGAAATGGTACGGCACCTTGCTGACTGGCAGAACCGACGCTTCACCGGAGATCAAACAGCAAGTCACGACCGTGACAGCAGGCAAGACTACCCCGGTGCAGAAGATGCAGGCGATCGCGCAATTTGTGCAGCACGACATTCGTTACGTAGCCATCGAACTCGGCATCGGCGGATGGCAACCCCACCCCGCTCCAGAAGTGTTTTCTCATCGCTATGGAGACTGCAAGGACAAGGCCACCCTGATGCGCGCCATGCTGAATGAAATCGGCGTTGACTCGTATCATGTCGTCATCAATACCCAGCGCGGCGCGGTCACCCGCGATACTCCGGCTCACCACGGTTTTAACCACGCGATCGTGGCCATCAAATTGCCCGAAGGACTCAAAGATCCAGCTCTCATAGCCGTGAGGGAGGATCCAAAACTCGGCAGGATCCTGTTCTTTGATCCCACCGACGACATCACTCCCTTTGGGCAAATTCGCGGGGAATTGCAGGACAACTACGCGCTCCTGGTGATCCCTGAAGGTGGCCAACTTATTCCCTTGCCCCAACAACCGTCGTCCATGAATAGCATCGAGCGCACCGCGAAGCTGACTCTGGATGCCGGCGGCACGCTTAAGGGCAGCGTCAAGGAAATACGCCTCGGCGAGCGGGCAGCTACGGAGCGCTATGCGCTCATGAAGGTCACTAACGAGGCGGATCGCGTCAAGCCTATCGAAAATCTGCTTTCGAATTCCATGTCCAGTTTCCGCCTCACGCAAGCAAGCGTGAGCAATTTGCAGCGCATTGACCAGCCCTTCGGCTTTGACTACTCGTTCGAGTCCGACCACTATGCCAAGAATGCCAGCGGACTGCTGCTGGTGCGCCCCCGCGTGCTCGGCAACAAAGCCTTCGGTTACCTTGAGACCAAAGAGCCGCGCAAGTTTTCCATCGAATTCGAAGCTCCCGCGCGCGACGTCGACACCTTTGAGATTGTGATTCCCGCTGGCTACGAAGTAGACGACATGCCGCCCGCCGTCGACGCCGACTTCAGCTTCGCCAGCTACCATTCCAAGACCGAGGTGACCGGCGGCGTGATACGCTACACCCGGACTTTTGAAGTCAAGGAACTGAGTTTGCCCGTCGATCGAGCCGACGAACTCAAGCGCTTTGACCGCACCATCACAGGCGATGAGCGCAGTACAGTGGTACTGAAATCGGTCGCCCGCTGAACGCTACTCGACTGGAGATCCATTGAAGCTGCTAATGGAAACCCGCGAAGTAGGCCGCGTCACCATCGTGCGCTGCAAGGGACGCATCGTTGCCGGCGGCGAGGTCGAAGCTTTGCGCGCCCACGTGGCTCATCTGTTGCGCGATCGTCGGTCTATCGTTCTTCATCTTGGCGAGGTGGTATTCATCGACAGCAGCGGCCTGGGAACCATGGTGCGCACCCTGACCAGCACACGGCAGGTGCATGGCGACTTGAAACTCTGTGACGTTCCCGAGGCCATCCGCAAAATGTTGCTGTTGTCCCATCTCCACAAATTGTTCGATTCTCATGAATCGGAAGACAACGCGGTGGCAGCGTTTTACCGCGCGCCGGTCCAGTCTGAAAAGCCCGTCTCCACCGGCCGCAGCGTATTGTGTATCGACCGCAATGTCGACGTGGTCACCTATGTCCGCGAACTGTTGCGTCGCGCCGGCTACGATGTTCACACCAGCAACAACCTGCGCGATGCCCTCATTCTGATGCGCGTTTCGCGTTTCAACCTCCTGTTGCTGGGCGCGGAACTCGCTGGTTCGCCCGCGACCGAAAAATCATTCCGCGATCTTTGTGCTTCCGTCCCTTGCATCGAACTTGGAAGCGATTTCTCCACCCTCGACGCCGGCCAGGCCGCGTCGGCCCTGCTGGAAAAAATCGCATCGCACCTGCAACCATCTTCGTGAGTCAGGTTTCGTGGCCTTGATCCGCCCGCTTCTCCGGCGCCAGCCCGTACCCCTTTCGGTAACAGTCACGGTTCGGGGATGTTCACTTCTGAACAGACACATCACGCTGTATTCACGCATCTTATCCATCAGTCGGCATTCTGGTCGCTGCGTCGCATTTTCCGAAGATAGGTTTGACACTGATGGGCTAGATGAGATATTCGTACTTTGGGCCTGGAGTTAGCAGGAGGCCAAAATGATCCCGTCGCGCCCCTCCAAGAAAATCATTCTTTGCATCGATGACGATGATGCCATCTTGCGCTTCGAGCAGGCGCTGCTCGAACGGAATGGATACGAAGTTCTCACTGCAACGTCGGGGGAACAAGGGCTGAGGCTGGCGGCCATGTGCCATTGTGACGCCGTGCTCCTCGACTACGAGATGCCCGGAATGAAGGGCCACGAAGTGGCCTCCGAAATAAAGCTCATACGACCTGAACTCATCATCATCCTGCTCTCAGGCAGCGCGGTGCCCACGTATGCCCTCGCCTTGGTGGACGCATTCCTGCTGAAACTGGATAGTAGCCGTCAACTGCTGCCCATGATCGCCGACCTCTGCAGCCGCAATCCGGATCCAAGACGCAAGCAGGGGAGTGTGTAGTCGGGCGCTCGCCGCCCTGCGATTGTGCAAGAGTTGCTTACAGCGCAATTGGTTCCGCGATTACTTGACCGCTATCACTCTCAGAGTCGTGACTTGTCGAACCCAGCGCGCCGGCCTCTTATCGCCCGGCGCCACGATTCTCAGCGGACCTTCCTTGGCATCCATCGGTTTTCCATCGCGCCTGTCGGCCACGATGATTTCGCGTGTGGCGAATGCCGGATCCACCTCGGCGAGCGCAAATACAACCCTATAGCCGTCCGCCGCTTCCACCATCAGCGCCTCCGCCATACGCGGTCCTCGCATGGTGTCGCCGAGCAGAATGCCGCCGAGGGAAAGCAACGTCGAGAGCGGAACTCCCTCGAACTGAGCCGCTGCGTCATGATCACGAGCGTTGACCGTAACGTGCGGTGCGTTCGCGATCTGTGCTGCGGTCGGAGTCGTGGCGTGACCATCGCTGTTGATGATCTGCAGCGTTTGGGCGGACAGTTCGGAGACCAGAAGCAGGAAACAGCAAAGGACATTGAGCAGATAGTGCGGCCGAGTCATTGGGATCTCCTACGCAGCAGAACCAGTCGTTTTATATCACGCGAGGCTTTGCCTTCTTCCGCACAACCGAGACATAGGGTGCCTCATCCTTCGCGCGCATTTCGCGAGGGTGGGAAGCGAAGCCGCCGACAGTGCGAATTGGACCGCCCGGGGAAAAAACTAAGACACGCTAGCCAGCCGATGGCTGCACATCCCCACCAACCCTCCATCAACCACATCCTCAATCTGCGCGCGCAGCCAGCGGTTTGCCTCGTGGCGTCCGCGCAGGCGCAGCTTCAGATAGTTGTCGGTCAGGGCTTCGGTGAACTCACCTTCGGCGTCGTTGCCGACGACATTCAGCGTAATTGCGTCTACTGGCTTGCCGACGAAACTGCGCATGAACTCTAGCTTCTTCTCGGCCGCCAACTCGCGCAAGATGCGATTACGCTCGCGGGCCAGGTGCACCGGTACCTGATTCTTCATCTCTGCAGCCGGAGTTCCGGGACGCGCCGAGTACGTGAAAACGTGCAGGTAGGTGAACGGCAGATCTTCGATCATGCGACGCGTGGATTCGAACTCGGCGTCGGTCTCGCCGGGGAACCCGACCATCACGTCGGCGCCGATTGCGGCCGTCGGCATCGCGGCGCGAATCTTCTCGATCCTCTCGCGGTAGTGCCACGGACGATATTTGCGATGCATGCGCCGCAACACTGCGTCGCTGCCGGACTGCATGGGCACGTGCGCATGCTTGGCAATGCGCGATGACGAAGCGACCAGCGAGATTAGTTCGTCGCTCCAGTCCATCGGCTCGACCGAAGAGATGCGGAGTTTTTCGAGCTCAGTCTCGGAGAGAATGGCGCGAATGAGATTTTCGAGAGAGGGCTTCCGGCCTCCGGCTCTCGGCTGCCGGGTACCCTCGTCCGAATCAATTAATGAGCTCCGGAAGCCGGAAGCCGAAAGCCGGAAGCTGGAAGGCGAAAGCCGGAAGCCGCCCAGATCCCGCCCCCATCTCCCCAAATTGATTCCGCTGATCACCACTTCGCGGTAGCCGGACTCGACCAGTCCATTTACCTCGCGGAGGATCCGATCGATCTCAAGCGAGCGGCTCTGTCCTCGAACGTAAGGGATCACGCAGAAAGAACACCGGTTGTCGCATCCGTCCTGGACTTTGAGATTAGGGCGCGTCCGTTCGTTCGCGGCATCGAAGACGGGCGCGGCCAGCAGTTCGGTGTGCGCGAAGATGTCGGAGACGAAGATGGGGCTTCTGGCTTCACGCTCCCGGCTTCCGGACGAAGCTGTCAACGTTGTCAGAGGAACGAATCCAACTCCCTCAGGAGCGAAAGCCCTGGGATGAGAGGCAGACTCTATCGCAGCGCTAGGAGCGCTGCGCCACCCAAAATCCAAAGCGGCGCGGTGCTCTAAAACCGACGGGCTGAGCTGTTCCAAAACCGAACGGTCGCGCTGTTCCAAAACCGAGCGCTGCTCAGATTCACCAGCTACCCTGGCTGCGGTGTCGCTGACGATCTCCGCCAGTTGATGTTTGTGGGAGTTGCCGATGACGAGACTCACGCCCGGCAGCGCCGCGATTTCCTCCGGTGCGCGCTGCGCGTAGCATCCCGTCACGACGATGCGAGCATCGGGATTCTGCCGCCGCACCCTCCGGATGGCAGCACGCGCATCCTGATCCGCCCCCGCCGTCACGGTGCACGTATTCATCACGACCACGGAAGCTTGTGCCGGAGTAGACGCGCGCACTAAACCGCACTCTTCGAACTGGCGTTCGAGGGCGGCGCCGTCAGCCTGGGTGGCGCGGCAACCGAAGTTTTCTACAAAATAGCCAGCCACGTCCCTATGGTAACGCAACAACCCGCGTCACCGAGGGGCTCGCGCCACAGCTCACGCCGAAGCCGCAGTTCTCCGCGACTGAAAACATTCCCGGCAGAAGACGGGGCGGCCTTGCGTGGGTCGGAAAGGGACAGTGGTCTGTTTTCCGCATCCCGAGCAAGTGGCCTGGGTTTCGACCTTGGTGTAGCGGTAGTTCTGTCCGGGCGCGGGGGGCGCGCCGAGTACCGAGATCCGCTTGGTCTTGCAAGCCTTGCAGCGCTTTGGTTCGTTCTTGAATTGCTTATCGTGGAAGAAAAGCTGTTCCCCAGCCGTGAAGACGAAATCACTCCCACAGTCGATACACTTCAGCACCTTGTCCTGAAATTCCATCGAGGATGGCTCCCTTCAGCCCGTTTCCGCGCCCACCCGCGGGGAAAGAACTGCGGTGGTACACCGAAAATACAGGTTGTCTACTGCTCCCCCTCTATACTGCCCCATGGACTCGGCCCGCCACGCACCCAGGAGGGGCGTGGGTACCACTTATCGTGCTTTTATATGCCGGAGATGAAGTATGAAATTCCCTGCTGCAGCTCAACTCGGTGGGGGGTCAGATTTGAGCAGGGCCGCCCCGGGAAGGAGCGGCCCTCTGCTGCGTTAGTCTTGTTCTTTGCGCGTTTTCTTGCGGGCACGCTTGCGAGCGAGAGCAGCCTTAACACGCTTTTTCTCGCCGGGCTTCAGGTAAAAGGAGTGGCGCTTAACCTCCTTGATAATGTCTTCCTGTTGCACCTTGCGCTTGAAACGACGCAGTGCGTTCTCGAGGGATTCACCCTCTTGAAGCCGTACTTCTGCCAAACTGACACACCCCCAAACCCGTCCGGATGGACCGAATAGTTATTACAAGGATTTGACTCCAAGTCAAGTGAAAGTGGGCGAAATCTCTGAACGAGACAGCTTTGACACGATTTCGTGACTCATTTTGAGACGTTTTGGGACGATTTGCATGCTTTCGGCAATGCTGTTGACCCTGGCGTGACAACTCAACGGCTGTCCGCAACAGACCCAATAGCGCGCCGGAAGGTCAGGAAGAAAAGGAAAATCGTGCTAGGCCAGAGGTGCAGGAAGAGACGAGTCAGCGAGAAGCGCAGGTGCCAATAGATGTCGTAGGGAGTGATCAGGTAGATCGCGAAATATCCGCAGAGTGTGAGGACGAGCGCAAGCCGGGATGAGCGGAAACCGGGGCCGGAGTTCCTTGTAGGCTCGACGCCTGTCGCGAAGTAAAGCCCCGGCAATAGAAGCGTGCCGGGCAGCAGGAGCCAATGTCCGAAACGAAGGAATACCTTTCCGTACCACTTGAGGATCGCTAGAAATCGCGTGGGGTCGATCAGTTTATGGAAAGCTGTCGCTGGATCGGAAAAGAGGTCGCCCGGGGGCGCGATGGAGTGCTTGAACCATGCGATCAGCAGGAATGCCGGCGCGACAGCCACGAGCAGGATAGCCACAGAGATCGCGCGATCACTCAGCCTTTGGGCCGGGCCTCGAGGGTCAGCCTCGCCGCTTCTTTCGGGGCGGAAGAAAACCCGGACGCGCGCTGCGACGATGGCGCAGAGAAATAGGAGCCCTTCGTTCTTGGTCCAAGCAGCGAATCCGGCTCCCAGGCCTGCAAGAACGAGCAGGCCCCGCTGGCCTGATGCCGTGGCATCGCCGGACTGATCATGCAGGCACAGCAGCGTGACGGTGGCGAGAAAGAAGAAGGAAAGAGGGACGTCGGCGTACTGTGAACTTCCCAGCTCAATAAAAAAAGGCGTTGTCAGCAACGCCAGGCCACCCAGCATGGCGGAAGCCCGTCCGCGGAGTACGGAGAGTGCGGAGACCAGCAGGCCGACAGTGCTGAAAGTAAACAGCAAGCCGATGACGCCGGGTACGGCTGGTTCATCGAAGCCGAGGTAGCTCCAGAAGTGTGCGATGGCTCCGGGTAGAAGCAGCGGGTAATCGGGATGCGACCAAGGAATGAGGGTGCTGAATCCGTCGCGCCAGTGGGCCCCACCGCGATAAAGAAAGCGCGCGTGAAGGTTCCAGATGGAGAATGCATCCCATCCGTCGCCATGCGGATGGCTGAGTGTGCGCATGACGGCCGCATAGAGCGCGGCACAGAGGGAAAGGGCGAATGCGAAGGTGAGAATACGCTGTAGCCAACCTGAGAGGTCGAAAGCCTCGGCCGGTTCACGGAATGTGCCGGACCGCATGGCATGGCTTCGCAGCAGAAAGAAGACGACTAGAAGCAGCGAGAGCGTCGCAACGTCAACAGCGACGAGGTTCGAGACTGCGAAAGTCCGCGCCAAGAAGAAAACCACCGAGAAGATTCCGAGGCCGTAGCCGACCGCGAGCGATGCGCGCAGAGTCAAGTCCGAAGCGAACGGACCGCGCCACGACCAGCCCGCGCTGACCAGCGCAAGTCCGGAGGCAAGGCACAGCAACGCAGGGAGCGCTAGCGCCATTTATCTTGCGTCCTTGTTGGCGAAGAGCAGGACGCCGTTCCCGAAGTCTGTCACTAGCTGCAGATGTTCCACTGAGGCATGCAGTGAAGCTGGGAAGTTGCCGATGACCAGCGCATGATCCGAGGAACGATCGATGACGAGCGGCGCGAGCGCGTACTGCGCGAGATAGTAGTCCGCCACGGGATCGCTGGAATCTCCGACGTAGCCGACAACTCCGCGCGGGGGCAGCGCCGCTTTCAGGGCGGCGAAACGCTGGTCGGAACGCTTCGAGACGTCGTCGGTGCTCGGGTAGCCGGGGCGAGGCGCATCCCTTACGACACGGAGGGTCGACAACAAACATCCGAGGACGAAGAGCAGAGTAGCGATGGTAAGTCTGGCAAGCGGAGGCCTTGAGACTTGTTGCATGGGTGGAAGATGAAAATCTGGCAGCATTATACGTCGCGGTGGAAGTGACCTCGATCGAATGTGGCGCCAGCGTCCCCGTCCGCGCCGCCCAACTCAGCACGACTGGTGTAGTTAAGCGAGCAGATCAATAAATGAATTTCAAAGCCAGCTGGATTTGCCGTGGAGCATATGCCGCGTTGGGCTTCATAAAGTTATTGGGCAAGGTGTAGTAGCCGGGGTACGGTGCGATGTTGGCGGTGACCGAGTTTTGCACAAACGTGGAAGCCGATGAAACCAGCCCGTTCGACGTGATGGTGACCCGCTGGTTGTCGCGGTTGAACAAGTTGAATGATTCGGCGACCAGGTTGAGTTTGTAGCGTTCTCCAAAGTGCAGGGTTCGGGTCAGACGCAGGTCGGCAGTCGCATAGTCGGGACCAGTAAAGGCGTTGCGGCTGTAGCCCGGGAGCCGGTCGTTGAGGTCGTTTCCGTCCTGGTTGGGATCACCGGCCACAGTCGCGTTGAAGGGTCGTCCGCTGCCATAGTTCACGACCGTCGAAATCTTCCAGTCGTTGAAGACTTGGCCGAGGAATTCGTGTCCGCGATGGAACGGATGTGGCTCGGCGGAGAACGCAACGACCAAACGCTGCCGCTGGTCGGTGACGCTCGGTCCGCGCTCGGTGCTGGGTGCGTAAGAATTCTGCACAGTGGCGGGCTGTCCCGCGACCAGGGCGTCCTGCCCGTCGTCGATGGCGCGAGCGTAGGTGTAAGAAAAGCGCAGATAGGATCCGCGGGCCACGCGGCGATTGATCGATAGCACGGCTCCGTTGTAATAGCTCGACGCCGCGCTCTGGAATTCGTTGATGGCCCCAAGTTGCGCGATGGGGCGTCCCAGCGGATTGATGCAGGGCGGCCACGGACAAGTCAGCGATCGCGTGAACTGCCAGGTCGCGAACGAATCCACGGTGTAATAGCCGCCCGGAAAGATCGATCCCGTGGAATCGAAGATGGGATAGGTCGATGCGATCGGCTGCGGAAGATTCACGTCCAGTGCCCGGATCAAGTGTTCGCCGCGAACCGTGAGCAACGACAAACTCACGGTGGTTTGGTCGGCGACTTCTTTTTCCAGCGTGAGGTTCGCCTGCTGCACTCGCGGCGTCACAAAGTTGGGTGCAAAGGCGGAAACCGTGTTGGTTACGCCCTGGGTGAATCCCGCCGGCAGCGCACAGTTTGCCGCATAGAGCGGACAACTGACCAGCGGGTTCGGATACGCGGGGAAGACCTGGTGGTCGTAGTAGTTCGTGTTGTTAAGAAAGAGGCTGGCGTCGGTGATGCCGTTTTCCGTCTGGATCACCGAGTTGTAAATCTGCGGAATGCGGACAAAGAAAATTCCGTATCCCGCGCGCACCACCAGCGGTCGCTTGTTGCCGATGGAATAAGCCAGCCCGGCGCGCGGAGCGAAATTGTAGGGCTGGAACGGAACTTTGCCCGCCGGAGGAAACAGCGGGTTTGAGAGTAGTCCGGCGGTGGTGAAAGTTTGCAGATCCCAGCGTACGCCGAGATTCACCGCCAGGCGGTTGGTGACGCGGATCGTGTCCTGCGCAAACGCAGCGTATTCATTGGTGTCGGGATGCGAGGTAGCGCTGCCGAAATTCTGCAAATAGTAATGCGGAACTTCGTGGGCGTACGCGCGGAGTGGGCTGAGTGGAAGCCCGGATTCCATCGGTTGAAAGGTGAACGGATTGACCTTCACAGGATAGAAAAGGTATTCGCCACTCTGCTGGCTGGGAAAGAAATCGTAGATCCACGTGAGCAGCGCGTCGCCGCCGAACTTCCACGAGTTGCGACCGCCCTCGTGACTCACCGTCTCCGCGAGGTGCAGCCGATGCTCGCGCGTCTGCCGGGGCAGCAGATTCGAGCGTCCCATGCCGTCGAGGATCGTCGGAATCTTGACCAGCACTTCACTGGTGTTGCTGTAAGACTGCTGCGGTCCCGCGAAAACTGAGCGCGAAAGTGGCTGATCCAGCGCGCCGAAAGGCCGGAAGTCAGCGATAACGAAGCCGTTTCGGTCGAGACCTGCTCCTCGCCGTTGTTGTTGTTGGCGTCGAAGGTGACGGGGCTGGCGGGATCGAGAAAGACATTGTTCGCTCCCCAATAGCGCGTGGTGTTGAGGCGCAGCGAAAGTTGTTCGCGCGACGAGAGATTGAGGTCAAGCTTGGCGTACGATGTGTTTCCGATTTGCGCGGCGGGATATTCGCCGGCAAGCGATGTCAGGTTGTGCCGCCGCTGCAAAAACCAGCGCCTGATCGGTCGCTTCGTAGTCTCCGGGAGTAAGGGGTCCGGTTCCGGCCGCGGGCACGACTTTCGAACTGCCATCGAGGAACTCCACCACGTTCGGCACGTGGAAGATGTGCTGATCGAATCCGGCGAAGAAGAAAATCTTGTTGCGCTTGATCGGACCGCCGATGGTGCCTCCGACCTGCTGCTGGCGGTTGTGCGGCTTGAACGCGAGGAAGGGATCGGCCGCGCCGAAGGAACTGTCGCGCAGATAGTAGAACGCCGTGCCGTGCACATGATTCGCCCCGGACTTGGTGACGACGTTGACGACAGCTCCGCCCGAGCGTCCCTGCTCGGCGCCGTAAGAATTCGTCGAGACGCGGAACTCCTGCACTACTTCGGTCGAGAACTGGTAGGGCGCGCGATAGCGTCCGCGGGCCTGGGCGAAGAACGCATTGTTGTAGTCGCCGCCGTCGACCAGGATGGTGTTCTGAAATCCACGAATGCCGCCGAATGAGAGATCGCCGTTGGTCGAAGAAGTCAGGCTGCGCGGATCCTGCGTCACGCCGGGCGAGAACAGCGCGAGATCGGAGAAGCGCCGGCCGTTCAGCGGGAAATCGTTGACCGCACGTTCGTCGAGCAGCGTGGAAACCGCACTGGTCTGCGGCTCAACCAGCGCAGGCGCTCCCGAAACGGTGACGTTCTCGTGCGTACCAGCAACCGTGAGGTGAAAATCAAGATTCGTGGCAGCTCCGACGTCGACATGCAACTGCGGCGTCACCTGCGGAGACATTCCTTGGGCCGTGGCGCGGGCGGAGTAGTCGCCCGGTTGCAGCAGGTCGAACGCGAACTCGCCTTCTGCGTCGCTGGTCGCGGTGAAGCGCAGTCCAGTCGCGGTGCTGACCAGCACAATCGAGGCTTGGGCAATCCGTCCTCCCGTGGAATCGAGCACCGTGCCGCGGATCGATCCGCTCGCGTCCTGGGCCACGAGCGACGCGGGCGTCACAATCAGAAAAAGAATAAGGATGAAGGCCGGATAAACGACAGTGCGCGCCGAGAACATGAGTTCGCCTCGAATTGCGGGATCGAACTCGGAGGGCCCCGGCGCGCGTTACCGGACGCGAGACGAGGAGTCCGCGGAGAAAGTGCCGGAGGGAGCATTCCTAGTCACACTCGGCCGGAAACTTCTCCGCGGAAATTTGGAAAACCAAGATTTGTATAGCACGCAGGCACAGAAGAGTTCTGTGATCCGGCCCGACTTTTTCGGCATGGTTCCCGGAGTGGGAAATGGAAGGCTTTCAACACAGAGGACACGGAGGACACTGAGGATTCAGGAACACATTGTATTGTTGCGCTTTCGACGGCTCTTACGCGGAAATGCGTTCTCGTGGTATTTTCAATTTCCTTTCGAATCCGTGATCTAAAAGCCGTGTTCTGATGACCATGTTCGGATAACTATGATTCGATCCTATAAAGGTGTGCGGCCGACGATTCCTGCGACGTGTTATGTCGACGAATCGGCGCAGATTATCGGCGACGTGGTGCTGGGCGAACACGCTTCGGTCTGGATGAATGCCGTCGTCCGCGGGGACGTCCACGAGATCCGCATCGGGGCCTACTCCAATGTGCAGGACAACAGCGTCCTGCACGGGATGAAGCAGCAGTGGGGCGTTTATCTCGGCGAGTACGTCACGGTCGGACATTCGGTGACGCTGCACGGTTGCGTGATCGAAGACCGTTGCCTGATCGGGATGGGATCGATCATCCTGAATGGCGCGCAGATCGGCGCCGGATCGATTATTGCGGCGGGCACCCTGATTCCGGAGAAGACGGTCGTCGAGCCAGGGTCGTTGTGGATGGGTTCTCCTGGAAAATTCCGGCGCAAGCTGGAGGCGGCCGATCAGGAAACCATCATGCGCTATGCGAGGAATTATCTCGGATATAAGGATGAATACCTGGGAGAGAAGTAGCTTGTGACCGAGGATCCACTATCGAGACTTGTCATCCTGAGCGGAGCAGGCCGGTGAGCAACGCGAACCGGCTTGCGAAGTCGAAGGATCTCTACCACGATGGTGTATCGGACGTTTCAAGGCGTTCTCACCGTGCGGCCGATGGCGTCGGGCTTCGAAGAGCACACTCCCTGATAGGCTTGTAGTGTCGGTGAAACGGTACGGATCCTTCGACTGCGCGAGCTCATTCGAGCTCGCTCCGCTCAGGATGACAGAGTAAAAAGGGGCAAGATGATTAAAGCTGTCCGAGGAACGCGAGACCTTCTGCCGCCCGATACGGCGCTGTGGAATTTTGTCGAGGCGGCGGTGCGGGACGTGTTCCGCGCCTACAACTTCCAGGAGATTCGCACGCCGATTTTCGAGGAGACGGCACTCTTCGCGCGCGGGGTCGGCGAAGAGACCGACATCGTCGCGAAAGAAATGTACACGTGGGAGGATCGAGCGCGGGCGGCCAGCGAGAAGGGTCAGTCGTTGACGCTGCGCCCAGAAAACACGGCCGGCGTCGTGCGCGCCTACATCGAGCACAAACTTTGGGATCGCGGACTGAACAAGCTCTACTACATCGGACCGCAGTTTCGCCGCGAGCGCCCGCAGAAAGGCCGCTACCGCCAGTTCTACCAGATCGGCGCAGAAGTGATCGGTCCGGCGTCGGCGGGCAGCGAGTCCCCAGCGCGCGATGCCGAAATGCTCGAGATGCTGGCCACATTGCTCGACCGGCTCGGCATCACCGATTGGAATCTTGAACTGAATTCCGTCGGCACGCCCGCCGACCGCGCCCAGTTCAACGAGGCGCTGCGCAAGGCTCTCGAGCCGGTAGCCTCGCAGATGTGCGACGACTGCCAGCGGCGAGCGGTGACCAATCCGCTGCGCGTGTTTGACTGCAAGGTGCCCGCAGGATCAGCCGATCATCGAGACCCTGCCGCGCATCACGCAGTTTCTCGGCGAAGATTCCCGCAAGCACTTCGAAGCCGTGCAGGAAATTCTGACCAAAGTCGGCGTCCGATTTTCGTTAAACGACCGCCTGGTGCGCGGGCTCGACTACTACACGCGCACGGCATTCGAGTTCACGCACGGAGCGCTGGGAGCGCAGAATGCGATCCTCGGCGGCGGCCGCTATGACGGGCTTTCGGAAGCGCTGGGCGGGCCGGCGGCTCCGGGCATTGGATTTGCCATCGGCGAAGACCGGCTGGTGATGTCGCTGAAAGAAACCGCCGAGGGCGTGCTGCGCAAGCCGGATGTGTATATCGCCCCCATGGCCGGGATGAACGGCGAAGCGGCCCGACTGGCGCGCGAGTTGCGGCGGCACGATCTGGTCATCGAGCTCGGGGACGACAGCTTCCGGCTGAAGAAATCGTTTGAGGCCGCGACAAAGCGGGCGCGAAGTACATTCTGATCGTCGGCGAGAATGAAGTGAAGGCGGACGCGTTTGCGCTGAAGAATCTGGCGACCGGCGAACAGGTGCAAGTGGCGCGGGCCGAATTGGCGCAGAAGATTCAAGGATAGCCGTGGCGAAAGCATATCCAGAGATCAACGAAACGCTCAGCAGCTTCATTCAGGCGCAGTCTGTGTTTTTTGTGGCGACAGCGCCCCTCGACGCGAATGGCCACGTCAACCTTTCGCCGAAGGGACTGGACACTTTTCGGATTCTTGGACCGCGCACGGTCGCCTATCTCGACATTTTCGGCAGCGGCGTCGAGACCATCGCGCACTTGCGCGAAAACGGCCGCATCGTGATCATGTTCTGCGCGTTTCAGGGTGCGCCCAAAGTCTTGCGGCTCCATGGCCAAGGGCGCGCCGTCGAACCGCACGAGGCCGATTTTGCGAGCCTGCAGTCGCATTTCCCGGTTATGAGGGTACCCGTGCGATCATTGTGGTCGAGGTCTCGCGCATCAGCGATTCCTGCGGCTACGGCGTTCCGCTGCTCAAGCACGAGGCGGAGCGCTCGGAGCTGCCGGCCTGGTGCCACAAACGGGGAACCGAAGGCCTCAAGATTTACCGGCAGGAAAAGAACCGGCAGAGTGTCGACGGGCTGCCGGGAGTCACGAACACAGTCGATTGAAGATCGTTGGTTAAACGGGGAGGGTTGATGAAGTTTCATTCCGCGGCGTGCCTGCTGTTGTCATCTCTGGTGTTGTCCTGCCTGGTCTGCGGCGTAAGCGCGCAGACCGCAAATGCGCCCGCCAAGCCTCTGAGTCCACTGGAGCAGACGCTCATGGCCGCCGAGAAGAGTTTTGTGGAGGCGGCGAAGAAGGGAGACGTCGCCTATTTCAAGCGCACGCTCACCGACGACTTTTCTTTCGTCCAGTTCGACGGCCAGTTGTATGACCGCCAGGACATGCTCGACCAGTTCGGCGACGGCGGCGTCGATGTCTGCCCTACGACATGAAAGTGGTGATGGCCGGGCGACGGCGTCGCGATCGTGACCTATAACGTCGTGCTGCGGGTTCCGGCGGCGGAGGATCAGGGACCGCCTCCGCGGTATCAGCACTTCAGCACGGTTTGGGTGAAGCAGGGCGACGTGTGGAAGATGAAGTTTCAGCAGATGACAGCTTCCCATTGGGGAGACTGGTAGGAATCAGGGGTGGATGATCTTTGATTATGGGTCGAAGATTATGGGTCGAAAAGCCCCGCGGAATGCGGTTGACGGAGTGTTCTTCCGCGAGTCTAATACTGTACGCGCATAGAGCAACCTGGATTAGTTGCGAATCGCAATCAGTCAATTCAATATTCAGAGGCGAGGCATACGATGAAAAACCTGGCAACGATCGTAGCGGCTTGGCTGGTACTGGCAGCGTCGGCGCTGGCGCAGATGGAGATGCCGAAACCCGGACCGGAACTGAAGAAGCTCGACATGTTTGTGGGCTCGTGGACTCTGGATGGCGACATGAAGGCGGGCCTCAATGGGGCCGGGCGGCAAGATGACCGAGAACGAAAAGTGCGAGTGGATGGAAGGCGGATTCTTCGTCGTCTGCCATGCCGACTTCAAAAGCTCGATGGGCAGTGGATCGGGTATCACGGTCATGGGCTATTCCGACCGACGACAAGATCTATACCTATCGCGAGTTCAATAGCTGGGGCGAATTCACCGACTCCAAGGGCTCGGTGGATGGCGACACCTGGACTTGGACGAACGACGAAAAGATGGGCAACATGACGATGAAGGGCCGTTCACCATGAAGATCACTTCATCCACCTCGTACAACTTCACGTACGAAATGTCAGAGGATGGAACGAAGTGGACGATGTGCTTGGACGGCAAGGCCACCAAAGCGAAGTGACCGCGCCGGCGTGACAATTGTCATGCGCCGCTGGCTGACGAATCGCACTGGGCAGCCGCTCCTGACTTCACTACGATCCTGGTGAAAGACTTCCAACAAGGAGCGCGCGCATGAATCTCAAGACAATTTTTGTTTCCGCTCTGTTTCTGTTTAGCGCATCCGCCTGGGCGCAGATGGCGGCCAAGCCCGGTCCGGAAGTAAAGAAACTCGACTACTTCGTGGGAACTGGACGGTCGAGGCGACGATCGGTCAAGGCCCGTGGGGAGCAGGCGGAAAGTTCACTTCGACCGACACTACGGAATGGATGCCGGGCAACTTCTTCCTCGAGCGTCATGCCGATTTCAAGATGCCTCCGGAATTAGGCGGCGACGGCAAAGCCATTTCGATTATGGGGTACGACACGGACCGAGAATGTGTATACCCGCGACGAGTTCAACAGCCAGGGACACCGCGGGGTTTCGAAGGGCACGGTCAGTGGCGATACCTGGACCTGGACCAGCACGCAGAACTATGGCGGGCAGGACATCAAGCAGAAGATGACGCTGAAAGTGCTGACGCCATCGAGCTACAGCATGAAGTTTGAAGTATCGACGGACGGCACGAACTGGATGACGTTCATGGAAGGGAAGGCTACGAAGAAGTAGTGTTCCGTCCCTTGAGATCCAAGGCTTCAGCCTCAGAGCTGGAGCCTTTTTTGCTGGCACCGGTCGCAGAGAGTACGATTGAGTCTGGGCGGGTTAGTCTGGGAGCTTATGAAAAGAATCTACTTCGTCTGTGTGTGTTATCTCGTGCTTGCTTTGGCAGTGCTGACGGTCTCGGGGGAACTGCGCGCGCAAGAGGCGAAGCCATCCGCGCCCGAACAGGACGCGAAGACCGGGCATGAATATTCGGGCATGTACACCTTTCTGAAAGAAGGCGAATTCGTGCAGGTGACCGTCGAAGATGCAGGACACGTCACCGGGTTTGTCTCGCGATTTGGCGACGGAGAGAGCGACAAGGGAGCGTTCCTGGATCAGTTCTTCAAGAGCGGCAAACTCGAGGGGAATAAGCTGATCTTCACCACGGAAATTGTGCACGGCGTAACGTTCGACTTTAAGGGAACGGTTGAGCGCGGCGAGGGCAAGAATCCTGGGGACGAGGCTTATTTCGTGCTTAAAGGCACGCTGACCGAGAACGCGAGCGACGTGAACAAGAAAGTGACGTCGCACTCGCGGGAAGTAGCGTTCAAGATGTTTCCGCAGGATGCGCGACGCGAGTAGCGCAGTAGCTGACAAAGCCAGACCGTCCAGTAGCCGCGAAGTAGCGTCAGGCTCGGACTCGCAGCTGCCAGACTGGTCGGACTGGAGCTATTGTCCGGCGCGAGCAGGCGACAGATTCAGGCGGCCGGGGGCTTTCTTGCGGGCGCCTTCCGTGCCGTAGACCAGATCGGGGCTTCCGTCGGAATTCGAGGATGCTTCCGCCAGGGCCGCGGCCAGAGCGCGGTACGAGCGGCTGATCTCGGGGCCTTCCTGCAGAACGACCGGCGTGCCGTGGTCGATCGAAGGCGAGACCGCCTGGAACGCGTTCGGAACCTTCCACAAAACCTTGCAGCTGGTCACCTGCTCGACATCTTCTTCCGTGAATCCGGGAATCTTCTTATAGCGATTCAAAACCATGCGCAGGCGGTCGCGGCCGGTACCTTCTTCGAGGAAGGCGTGAATGCGTCCGGCGCTCCACAGCGAAACCACATCGGTCTGCGCGACCACGAGCACGGCGTTCGAAAGATCGGAGAGCAGGCGCGTGGTAGGGTCGAGACGGCTGGAAGCGTCGACGATAACGAAGCGGTAGTGATTCACCAGCAGATCGAACAGGCGGGCCAGTTCGCCCGGCGTGGGTTCGGTGGGATACGGTTGCTGCGGCCCGGCCAGAAGATGCAAGCCCTCCTTGGTCGGAGTCATCAGGCCGTCGAGCAGAGAAGCATCGAGGCGGTGGAGATTCTGCAGCGCGTCGAGCACGCCGAACTGCGGCCGCAAGTTCAGATGAAGCGAGGCGTGGCCGATGGGCGCAAAGTCGACGAGAACGACATCGCCGTGAGACTGCTGCAGTGCCACGGCGGTATTGACGGCGGCCGTGGTGCAGCCCGCGCCGCCCTTGGCGCTGAGGAACGTAAATACCCGCGCCTTGCCCGCGCCGCCCAGACTGCGGGTGCGCGAGGAACTGAAGCGGGTGAGAGCTTCGAGCAGTGGCTCGGTCCCGGCGGAATGATCGAGATATTCGCCGGCGCCGGCGCGCATGCTGGCCACAATGTTGGCCGGATGCGTCATCTCGCCGTTGGCGAAGATGCCGATCTGCTGGGTGGTGGCGCGAATCAGTTCGATGGTGTGGATGGCGCGCTGGGCGTCCTGCGCGGGAATATCGACGATCACGACTTCGGCGCGCGAATCCTGCAGCTGGCGGAGAATGGCGTCGGTAGGTCCGGCGGGAAAACCAACATGGCTGAACACCGCCTGTCCCAGGCGCGTCGCTTCCAGACGATTTTGCAGCGCGGATAAGTGGTCCTCGTCCTCGGTCAGGAGGGCGACGGCGATCCCATGCATAGTGCGGTTCTCGCTGATTTCTCTCGGTGTCTGCATGTTAGAAAGAGAACGTACTCTCCGCCAAGTGACCTAAGTAATAGCACAATCATGACCGCGCACGTTACCGCGCACATAGCGTTAACGCAAACGCAATCATCCGCCTGATAAACATCTTGGGGGGGAATGCACATACGTAGAAAGCCCGAGGCCGACCGCCCCTGTACCGAACATTGTAAGCCAGGATGGGCAAGTTGAAAAGATGTTTTGCCGGGGTGCTGAAGGTGAAGCGTGACTGGGATTCAGAAAGCCATCGACGCATCGGGCTGAACCGGAGGCCCTAGCCCAGGACCGGGCGGGCGGAAGTGAGCCAGAGGCCGTTCTTCGTCGTGCGTGTCCGGGTGAAGGGCTGGAGACGCGAGGGAAGGTGGCGGATGACTCGGAGGACTCGGGGAGATATTCGTAGCCTTCGAGGCGCACCGCAACGCCGATCTTCGTTTTCCGCACGAGCCGTTCCGGCGCAATCGGACCGGACGTGCGGCGGGCCGGACCACCCGCAAGACATCGGCCGCGGCAGCGTACCGGCATGTTCTCGCCCAGCGTGATCTCGGACGGCATGCGCAGGGTGAGTTCGATTTCGCGACCTTCGGTAAGCGGAGCGTCGGTGAAGAAGAAGACTCCGCGCGAACTCAGGTCCTGCGTGAATCCCACGCCTTCAAGAGAGGTGCCCGGCTGGCGCAATGAGAGCGGAAGAAGATACGGGAACCGCTGTCCGACACGGCGTTCAATCGCAACTGGAGGAGTGGTCATAGTGCGTGACTTCCTTTGCCGAATCGCCAAAAGCGCAGGGCCTACTTTAGCTCACGCCGGGCGATAAGAGAAGGTCGAAATTGAGTCGTTCAAGGACGTCTCCAAGCTCATTCATCCGCTTGGACTTGGCAGCGAGGTGCTCGAGAGTGGAAGTTGCCCTGAAAATTCTGGCCGCCTGTGGAAAAGTCGAGAGCGGGCGCGATTGCGCCGTTCCATCGGAACCGTCACGATATAGTGGTGCGCAGGTTGATCCGTCATCATCAAAGAAGTGAACGTGGCTGATTCGAAACTTCCCATCCCAGAAAATGCAGCGGCGAGCGGCGCAGCAGCGCCCGAGAGCCCGAGGTTGCGCTGGCAGGCGGCCGGACGCGCGCTGCGGCATCGCAACTTCCAGCTTTTTTTCAGCGGACAACTGATCTCCCTCATCGGCACGTGGATGCAGACCGTGGCCCAATCGTGGCTCGTCTACCGGCTGACGGGCTCGGGATTGAAGCTGGGGGCGGTGGGATTTGCCAGCCAGATTCCTGTGTTCCTGTTTGCGCCGCTCGGCGGGATCGTGGCGGACCGCAGCAACCGCAAGCACGTTGTGATTGGTACGCAGATCGCGTCCATGCTGCTGGCGTTCGTGCTGGCGGCGCTGACGCTGACCGACACCGATACAGGTGTGGCATGTTTTCGTGCTGGCGGCGCTGCTGGGCGTGGTGAACGCGTTCGATATCCCCGGGCGGCAGTCGTTTCTGGTGGACATGGTGGGCAAGGAAGACTTGATGAATGCGATCGCGCTGAATTCCTCCATGTTCAACGGCGCGCGCGTGATTGGCCCGGCGGTGGCGGGCGTTCTGGTGGCGAGGCTGGGCGAGGGCTGGTGCTTTTTCGCGAACGGGGTCAGCTACATCGCGGTGATCGCCGGATTGATGCTGATGAATGTGCACGCCCCGGCGCGAGTTTCGGCGAAGACCTCGCCCTGGGAACACATCGTTGAGGGATTTCAATTCGTCAATCGCACGGCGCCGATTAGAGCGCTGATGGTCCTGCTGGGATTGGTGAGCGTGACCGGGCATGCCCTACGTGGTGCTGATGCCGATTTTTGCGGACAAGATTCTGCATAGTGGCGGGCAGGAGTTCGCGTCGATGATCGGGTCGCACGATCTGGGAGCGGTGCGGCTGGGGATCCTGATGGGTGCAGCGGGCGTGGGGGCGCTGCTGGGCGCGCTGACGCTGGCCGTGCGCTCCGGCGTGAAGGGTCTGGGAACGTGGATCTCGGTATGCTGCGCGGGGTTTGGCGTGAGCCTGATGCTGTTCTCATTTTCGCAAGTCGTTCTGGCTGTCGGTGCTGCTGCTGATGCCGGTGGGATATTTCATCATGCTGCAGATGGCATCGTCGAACACGCTGATCCAGGTGATGGTGCCGGACGCGCTGCGCGGGCGGACGATGGCGGTCTATTCCATGATGTTCATGGGGATGGCGCCGATTGGCGCGCTGCTGGGCGGCGCATTGTCGGACCGGTTGGGCGCGTCCGCTGACGGTGGCGATCGGCGGCTTCGCATCGGTGATGGGAGCGTGGTGGTTCGCCGCGCAGTTACCCAAGATTCGCGTGGAGGCTAGACGGCTGATCGTTGCGCAAGCGATGGCAGGCGGAGAGCCCGCGGAGGAGATGTCGGCGCCGGTGGCGGAGGAGTAGGAGAGCGATATCTGCGGGATGCGGAGAGTGGTCTTCGCGGCTTCGAGATTTCGAGATTTGCCCTGACGTCTACGTCTTATTCTTAGGTCGACCCAGGAAGACGGCGGCGTGGTGATCCGCTTCTTCTCGCTGTATCACTTCGGATCGGGTTGGAAGACACATGCCCGTGCTTCGTCTGTTTTGTCACGGAGTGCGAGTATGCACCAGTTTGCCCAACCCACGATGTCTTCTTCGTTGTTGATGGCCTCGTTCAACCGCAATTTTGAGCCACCCTCTGTGTTTTGCAGAGCAAGCGCCAACACGCGAATCGTTGCCCGTGCGGTGCCCCGCATCTTTTCGTAGTGCACGATGGTCGCGGTGCGTTGCTCTGGCTTCACCTCGGGGTCCTTCGCCGGGGCACTGATGACGGTCATCTGCCCGTAGGCACAGGCCCACGAGAGCAGGAAACCGGCGACAACACTACGTGCGATTTTCATCATTTACCCAATCCCCACGGCAGTAGTTAAGGTCACTGCTTAACGCTGACTCGGCTTGCGATACTGCTCTGATTCTAAAGTCGATACACCTCAAATCAACCTAACCATAGGGTGGTTACCATCGCGCCATTGACGCCGGATCGCGTGCAGAGCGTAAATACCCATGCTTGAGAGCTACGCAACCGGCCATTCGGTGATTACCGTCGTAACTGGCGATGTCGAACGGGGCTTGTTCCATCGAAGCGCGAGCCGCAACCTAGGGGCAGCATCACTGCGGAGGAACTATGTCCCTGGCAGCCTCACCGTCGTTCAAAGCCAAGCTCGTGGGCAAGCGCGTGGTCGTGAAAGTTTCTCTTTTCAGCCGAGCGTTTCCCGCCACGGTGGCTGCCACTGATGAAACTGGATTCTGTCTTCTGAGCGACGAAATGGTGATGGCTTTGCGCGAGATCACCGGCAGCGCGATGGCGAGCATCGATGCGCCCCACGTCTATCTGCCGTACTCAAGCCTGGAATGGCTCGTGTTCTCGGAGGCCAAAGCATCGGCGGCTTCCGCGTAGTTCCGTCCGAGACAACTAGGATTCCACGCCATGCATATGTCTTGAAAGTTAGGGTGAGGCCACCCAAAAACTGGGCGCCCCAAAGAGTTGCGCGACCCGAAGACGAACTGCGCGACTGAACTTCTATAGGCTGCGGAAGCGGTCTTTCACTTCGCGGACGAAACTCCATGAACTTCGGTTGGGTGATGATCTGGGGATGCCAGCAGAGGTCGCGTTCGACCAAGTCGTAGGTCTCGACGATGTGCGAACCGGGCAGGGGATTGCCCTTCGCGTCGTGATCGCGTCCCATCAGCCAGAGATGGTCGGCGACGGCCGCCGCGGCGGTGATGTCGTGCGTGACCACGATGATGGTGTTGAGTTCATCCATGTTCGCGACCTTCTGGATCAGCTCGCTGGTTTTTTCCAGCATGAGCAGGTCGAGGCCGCTGAAGGGTTCGTCCATCAGCAGGAAGTGGTCGGAGCAGAGGATTTGCTGGATGATGGCGCAGCGCTGGCGCTGTCCGCCGGATAGCTGCACCGGGTAGAGGCGCGCCTTGTCGACGAGATCGAAGTCGGTGAGGTACTGGATGACTTTGTCGCGCGCGGTCTTGTCGTCTTTTTCTTTCTGATTGGCGGCCAGCAGCAAGTTCGACATCACGGTGCGATGCTCGAACAGAGGATAGTCCTGCGCAACGACACCGACCTCGCCCGCCTCCACCGGGCGGTCGAGCCCATTGATGGTGACGCGGCCGGAGGTTGGCTTGTTCAGCCCGGCGATGATGCGGAACAGCTGCGTCTTGCCGATGCCGCTGGGGCCGAGAAATCCCACGACCTGGCCCTGCACGTGATCGGGACAGACGATGTCTCTGATCTCCGCGCTGACGTGCTTGAGGATGGGACGGCCGTCATATTCGAGGGAGACGTCCTCAACCTTCAGCAGCGTTTTTCCGTAGGTGTACGTGGGCATGATGTCGACTTACTTTCGCTCCAGAGTCAGATCCGCGTACGGGCAGAAAACCTCGCGCAGCAGGCCGATGCCGTAGTCCTGCGCCAGGCCCAGCAGCAGAATGGTCAACTGAATGGCGAAGACCGCGCTCAGATGGAAATGCTTGTTCTGATTCAGCAGCATGGCGCCGACTCCGCCTTCAGAGCGGGAGATGCCTTCGACCATGGTCAGCATCATCCATCCCATGGCGGCGTTCTGGCGGAGAACTTCGAAAGCCTTGTCTGCCTGACCGATTATTACCACTTCGTAGACCACGCGCCATTCGCCCATGCGCAGCGTGCGCGCCAGGTCGAACCTCTCTTTAGGAATGCTGGCGACCACCTCGGCCATGCCGGTGACAAAGAAAACCGAAACCGAAAAGACCAGCAGATACAGTTTCAGTTCGTGTCCCGTGCTGGCCATCAGCGTGAAGAAAAACGTCAGGCCCACCATGGAGAGAAATCGCAGCTTGCTGAGCAGCGTAACGATCGGGTCGAAAGAACGGGATGACCGTGAGGTAGGCCATCAGCAGCGAAAGCAGCGTGGCCAGCGCGATCGCCTCCAGATTCAGAACGAAGCTGGTGATCAGTTCGCCGCCCAGGCCCTCCATCCACATTTCGCCCAGCGCCTGCCAGACTTCTTTCGGCTTGGGCAGAAAGACGGTGGGAGAAAAAATCCAGATGAAAAACAGCAGCACCAGCTGGAATCCGACCATCCACCGCACGGTTTGTTTGGAGATCACCCGATTGGGTGATAAAACCTCAATCGCCTGATTCATCTGTGTTTGCCAGTGCCTTTGTCATTCGAGCGCTCAGCCTTGTCATTTCGAGCGCAGCGAGAAATCTGCTTTTGCTCTGCGCCAGCAGACAGCAGGTTCCTCGTCGCTGACGCTCCTCGGAATGACAACCCGGGCATTCACGATGCGCGTCTAGCTGCCGGACAATGTGATTTCCACGCGGCGGTTTGCGGCTTTTCCAGCGGCCGTGTCGTTGGTCGCCACCGGATTCTGCGAACCGTGCCCCACAATCTTGAAGCGGTTGTCGGGGAAGTTGCGCGGCGCGTGCTTCTGCAGCCAATCTTTCACCGCCGCGGCGCGCGCATCGGAGAGCGCCTGATTCACTCCCTCACTGCCGGTGTTGTCGGTGTAGCCGTCGACCTGAATAAACAGGCCGGTGATGGCGAGCGAGTCCTTCAGTTCCGACATCGTCCGCACGCCTTCGGGCGTGAACGTCGCCTTGCCGGTATCGAAGTTAATCGAATACGAACGCTTCGAAACCACCGGGCCGGACTCATTGGCGGCATATTGCGGAGCCTCACCTTCAGCGCCGCCGCTGCTCATCCGCGCCTGCGCGCCGGTGATGAAAGACTTGTCTTCAATATCTTTCACGTCGGGGATTGGCGTGTCTTTGAACAGCGCGGGATATTGCTGGGTCGCGATGTTCGCAAACACCGTATAGGTCGAACGGAAGTTGTCGTTCGTGCCGGGCTCGAGGCCGAACAGAATCAGATTGTCGGCGAGGTTGTTGACGGTCGAGCCGCCGAGATCAACTTTCAGTCCTTGCGCGTCGGTCTCGGTCACGCCTTTGTAGTACTTGTACCAGTAGGCTTCATCCTGATCGGCGTAAACCTTGGCGCTGATGGCGGAAGCTTTGTGCAGCACCTGATCGAATGCCTTGACCTGGTCGCCGGCTTCAAACGTCGCTGCCAGCATGCCTTCGATCTCGGCGCGATTGCGCTCGAAGAAATTCTTGGGACCGAGAATCACCGCCGGCATCTGCGAACGATATTGCTTCGAGCTGACGACCTTGATCAGGCCGCCCTTGCCCTTGGCGATGGTCACGTCGCCGGGCGTCCAGGTCACGACCGCATTCACGCAGACGTGCTTGGTTTCGCCGGTGAGATGTCCGTCTTTCACGACTTTGCGATCGTCGCACTTTCCGGCAACGTAGTCGGCGGCGGCTACGTTGTAGTCGGAAGCGTTGATCCAGTTGACGGCGTCCGGGTCCCACGTCTTCTCGTCGGGATTGTTCTTGATGCCGTTGTCGCCTTCCCACTTCTGCGCGATGTTCCAGTCGCCGTCACGCAGCACGCCTTCGACCAGCAGGCCTTTCGCGGCCTGCGGATTGCTCTTCACCTCGGGCGGCGCCATCAGCGAATCTTCGCCGCGGCTGTAGCCGGTTGCGCCGATCACTTTGGCCTGGTAATTCGTTGCCCAGTTTCTTCAGTTGCGGGTTGATCGCCGCGAGAAACTGCCCTGAACCGTCGCCCATGATGACGACGAAATTCGCGCCGTTGGAACACTGCGACGAACCGCTGGAAATCTCGCGGGCGCAGGCGATCAGGTCTTCCTGCATTTTGCCGGTGTCATCCTGACGGATGAGCGCCAGGTTGACGCCGTGCTTTTCCATCAGCGAGCCCTTGGTCGTGTTCGCGCCGCCGTTGGCGTAGATCATGTTGATCTGCGCATTCCATTCCCAGATTTCGCCGCGAATCAAAGTTGCGGGCACGCTGGCGGCGGTCGAAGTCGGGCAGCGCCACGGGCTCCACGTTCTGCACCAGCGCTTCTTTCACGTCCGGCAGCGCGGCCTTCTCCGGCACGAGCGCTTTCATCACGCCGGGAGTGGGAATCCAGCCAAGTTCCGCGGCCTTGCGAAGTCCAAACACAAAACCCACCACAAGCAGAATGATCAGAATGATCTTTGGGCCAGTCTTTAGATGTGCCATGCCTTGCGTTTCCTCC
The DNA here is from genome assembly GCA_963795875.1 of uncultured Acidobacteriaceae bacterium. GTDB lineage: Bacteria > Acidobacteriota > Terriglobia > Terriglobales > Acidobacteriaceae > Sulfotelmatobacter. The sequence continues at coordinate 686,963 of CAWCJM010000006.1, read as the reverse complement.
CCGTGTACAACTCGTCTGCTTCGATGAATCTACGTCTACTTGAACATGTCCCCGTAATCGCCCGTCGCTCTTCGCCGGACGCGGGGCGGAGCGTCCGCTCGACTCTTTGCCAGCCGGAACCGGCACTGGTGCAGCGGTTGCGCCCGGCAGCAGAAACGCCGTGTCAGTTGCGCCTGAAGTCAGCAGCTTCTGCTCGTAGGCGTCGAGTTTCTCGAGCGCATCGGTCTCGACCGCGCCGTTTTCCAGATCGATCGTGTCCATGAAGTTCTGCGCCAGGCGCTGGAAATCTTCCATCTCGCCCAGTTTGCGTCCCGCCTCTTCGGCGAGGTGCTCCATGGTCTGGTCGTAGAGTTCTTTTTCGTCGCCCGTGCCCTTGATGACGGCCAGCGCCGTGCGATAGGCGCGATAGGCGGTGTTGATCGTCTTGTACTCGATTTCCGCCTGCTTCACTTCGTTGTCGGTGTCTTCGATGTAGAAGTCGATGTGGACCGCCCACTTGCTGAGCAGGTCGTATATGTTCTGCAGCTTGCTGAGCAGTTGCTGGTAGCTCAGATTCGATTTCTGCAGCCGCCCCGCCTGATTCGCCTTGGCCTTCATCTGCAGCGCCATGCGAAGCTGTTCATTCTGGTCGGCCGTGCTGGTGGCGACTTTCTTGGCTTGCGCCGCCAGGCGCATGTTCTCGTTGGCCATGGCTGCGTTCTTATCGATGACGTTTTTCAGGTACTGGATCTGGCCGCTGACGTTCGAGATCTGCTGCGACATCACGTCGCGGCGCTTGCGCATCTGCGACAGGTGATCTTTCAGGATGCCGATGGGATCGATGTTAATGATCAGCCCGGTGATCCAGCGCATCACCAGTCGAAACAGCAGATGGGTGCGGCTGCTGAAAACGACGAACAGAACCGCGGCCAGCATCGCCGCCAGATAGACCATGTGCAGCGTGTCGGCCAGCATGGAAACGATGAAGGGCACGATCTGGGCCCAGCCGTAAACCGCCGCGGCGGCGGCCAGCACGATGAAAATCATTCCGGTCTTGCCTTCCGGGCGCGACCAGAAAGATTTCAATTCATCGCCAAGATTCGTCGGAGTGGATGGTGTTATGCTCATGTGTTTCTTCATCCCTGGAGAAGGCTGACGTACTTGGCCTTCTCCTGATCGATCTCAAGGGCGCGCCGCTGGGCCGCGATCGTGAACTGCGACTCGGCGCGCTGAATCTTGCCCTGCGCCCCCACCAGTTCGGTCGTGACGTCCGACGAGCCGCTGCTGGAGCTGCGCAATCTCTTTCTGCTTTTGCGCGATCGCGTCGGTCACTTCCTGCACTTTCTTCTGGCGATCGGTCAATTTCGCGTTGCTTGGTCGCCTCCGCCGAGGCGGCGAACGATTCCTGCTCGTTCTGCAGCGCGACTTTCAGGCCGTCGAAAGTGGCGAGAATCTTTTCCTGCGAGAGGCCTTCCTGCGCCTTGGCCTGAATCACCGCAGTCTTGAACTTCGTGCGCTCATCGAGCGAAGGAATCGCCGAGAGCGGATCGAGATACTTATGGATGGTGGCGGAGACTTGGGTCGCTTCAAAATTCGTTTTCGCCAGAATCCGCTGGTAGCAGTGCTCGGTCTCTTCGCTCATCGGCTGGCCGCTCATCGTCTGATAGGCGGTCTGAGAAAGCCTGTCGCGTGGAATGTCGCGACTGGCGCGGCGACGGCGGGCGCTGCGTCCGCGTGGGGCTGAGGATGAGCCTGCACTTGCCCGTCAGGCTTCGGATCGTCGTCTTCGATGATCACATGCTTGATGCCGTCAATAGAATTTGTTGCTCATGTCTCGCACTCCACTATCTGCTGTTACGTACACTCCCGCCGGAGAGTTCCCCGGCGACACGACCGCTATTCTTCATTTGTCCGTATGTTACTGAAAATGATCGCCTCGGTATAGCGTCGCGTGGGGATGGGTGCCTGCTCTACCAATGGCTACCCATTCCCGCGGGAGCTGATCCCCGCGGCGGGTAACAAGGAGGATGCTATGGCGTGAGGCGGGTGATGTCAACGGCAGGATCGGCGCTGAATATTGCACTTCGCAAAGTGATTTTGCAGAATCCACGGACGTGAGCTACTCGCGCTGGCTTCGCGCTGATGTGGCCGCAGCGAACGCGCAACCAAGCGCCAGCCCGCCGACCAGCAGGATCAGCATCACCATGGTTTCAAAAAGACTGGTCGGCTGAAAATAGATGTGCATGTTGGCGATGATGCCGCGCGAAGATGAACAGCGCTCCAGCCACGGTCAGCAGCCATCCGATGACGCTCTTGCCGTTCCAGAACAGAATCGCCACTCCGAACAACATGGGCAAAAGCGTGATGCCGAAACTGCTGCCTCCCCAGAAACTCCAGTACGAACCCATCACGGTGACTTTGTGAGTGATGAGGAAGCCGCCAATGCAGGCCATGGCAAAACCCAGCAGAAACTGGCCGAGCCCGCCGGAGGTCCCACCGACGTCGCTGATTGAACGGTTGTCCATGAGCGGAAGCATAGCACTTCGGGCTTCGGCGGGAAATGATGAAGACGCTGACGTGCCAAGCTCAATATGACATCTTGCAATAAGCTATTTGCGAAGTGCGCTGCGGCCGAGGGCTACCAGGAAGATTGCGCTTTTGCCGCGCGCGTGGGGCGAGAAGAAGCTGACGACGTCATCATCGTAAAAAGTCAGGCCGCTGGCGCCGAGGCGCTGGGCATACGCGGCAAGATAAAGTTTGCCGCCGAGAATGCCGGCTTCCAGTTGCGCGGCGCGATATCCGCGGTTCCCGTAGCGCTCCAGAATTTTCTTCAAGTCGGCGAGGAAGAATACATCGACGGCTGCATCGGCGGGAAGTTGTTGCTCGAGTCCCAGGAAGCCAGCCTTGTCGCGGAAGTCTCCGGGCTTCAGCAGTTCGAGAAGCCTTCGTCTTCCAGTGATAGACGTAGGCTCCGGCGGCCAGGCCGTCGACGTTGTTCACGATCAAGTAGAGATCGTTGAGGTGACTTCCGAACGGATCGAGAAAGTCGGCGGGAATGCCGCGCGTGGCGCGATCCAGGATGAGGGACAGCTGCGGCAAGGTGATGGATTCGCGCGAGAACTGTCGCGTCGAGCCGCGGCGCGAGATTACTTTCTCGATGGAGTCGGCCGGAATGGAGTCGTCGAGAGAATGCAGCGACGTAGCTCGTCCCTTTGGGCGGGGGAGCGTCGCTGCGACGGCGTCTTGCCGCGCATGGCAGCGACCTCGGCTGCTGAATCCAGCGAAGAGGCCTCGTGCATTTTGCGCATCGCGGGATAATCGACCTCTTCCTTCGAGTAGGGAACGATCGGAAGCTCGAGCGGGGAAATTTGCGGCGGGCTGGGCGGGGTCGCTTGCTTGTGCCCAATCGGAACCAGAGAGAACGCCACTTCGCGCTTAGTGTCGAGACTGAGCAGTTCGTTGATCTGAGAGTCGACGAAACCGGTCACAATCCTGGCGGGAAGATTCGAGGCCTCCGATATCGCCACAAGATTGGCAAGGATGGTGCCGTTGTCCCAGCCGAAGTGGCGATAGGTGCGGGAGCGATATTTCCAGGCGTTGCGCCAGTAAGTGCCGGTACAGATGATGGTCACCGGAGCATGCGCGATCGACGGATCGCCACCGGTGGCTTCGACCAAGCGTCTGCCGGAAGTCTCCCGCGCGCAGTTGGCGCAGGCCGAACTCGGCGACGCCGAAATGGTAGACGCCAGCCGCGAGGCCGGAGAATTTTTGCACCGGGCATTGGTTCGCCCGGGAGATCGGTGCAGACGACGTAGAGTTCGATTTCGTAAAGCGCGCCGGTGCAGGCCGCGGCGCGAAAAAACGTTCTCGCCTGCTCGTGCTCGCTTGCTCCGAACGACGCCAGCGGAGAAGAAGAGGAGTTGCGCCAGCGTCTCGAGATCGGGAATCGCCTCGGCTGATGCTGGTCGCCCGGGAGCCGCAATGGCGTCGAGCGCGGCGCGGCCGGTCTCGCGAAAATCCCGAGGCAGGCGCATGACTTCGAGCGTGGGATAAATCTTGAACAGGAGCGGCTTGTTCTCCCAGTCCAGAAAATGCGGACTGCATTCGCACGCTGAGTTGCGAATGCTTGGTGCCGCTGTGATATTGCCAGGCAGCGTCGAGGTGCTTGTTCTGGCTCAACCGAGGAGGCTCCTTGAGCGCTTAGCGGTAAGCGCTCGGCGGCAGGCCGGTGATGCGGATTCCGGCGTGGCCTTTGTGGCGGATGTTCATGCCGATGAGCAACGCGGTGATCTGCTCGACGATGCGGGCGTTTTCGAGCGGGCCGCCGTCGAGGGCGCGGACGCCGGGAATCTTGGCCGCCAGTTCGCGGGTGAGTTGCGCGGCGTCGGGATCGTTGCTGCAGACGATGACGTCGCAGTCGAGCGGAGCGTCGCCGTTGAGCAGTTCGGCGGAAACGTTGTGGAAGGCGGCGACCACGCTCACTTCCTTGGGCACGAGTTCGGCGGCCTGCTGAGCGGCGGAGCCTTGCCAGACGCCGAGGGTGCGCGAGGCGCGTCCGCCGACGCTGGCCGCCAGAGGAACGGTGGCGTCGATGAGGATGCTGCCTTCGGTCATCGCGGGTTTGAGTTGCTTGAGCAGCGCGGCTTGGCCTTCGAAGGGAACGGTCAGCATCAGGATGTCGGCGGCGGCGCAGGCGGCGCTGTTTTCCATGCCGGAGACGTTGGCCTGGCCTCCGACTTTTTGTTGAATGGCGGCGGCGGCCTGCTGCGCGCGCTGCGTCGTCGCGCGAGCCGATGATGATGGTTTCTCCGGCGCGCGCCCAGCGCAGGGCGAGTCCCATGCCGGCGGGGCCGGTGCCTCCGATGACTGCGATGGGGCGGGCGCCTGAGGGGCTCGCGGTGTCGTCATGCGAACTCAGCCTCGAGCGATTGTTCGGCGATCGCATTCCTGCTTCATTCAGCGGAACCTTGATCTTGATGCGCGAGTAGGTGGTATTGCGCTCGGCGGGAATGCGGCCCATCTCCAGAATCAGCGACTGAAAATCTTCCGGGCTGGTGTACTGGCCGGCGGTGGCTCCGGCTTCGCGGGAAATATTTTCTTCCATCAATGTGCCGCCGTAGTCGTTGGCGCCGGCGTGCAGGCAGAGTTGCGAGAGGCGGCGGTTCAGCTTTACCCACGAAACCTGAATGTTGTTGATGGAGCCGGCGAGCAGCAGGCGCGCCAGCGCGTGAACTTTGAGATGCTCGGCCAGCGTTGGGCCGGTGCGCGCCAGTCCCTGATGGAAGAGCAGCGTGTTCTGGTGGACGAAGCCGAGGGGAACGAATTCGGTGAAGCCTCCGGTCTCGGATTGAATCTCGCGCAGCAGCCGCATCTGGCGAACCCAGTGCGCGGGAGTTTCGGTGTGTCCGTACATCAGCGTCGAAGTGGTGCGAATGCCGCAGCGGTGCGCGGTGCGGATGACTTCGACCCATTGCGCGGTCGAAAGTTTGTTGGCCGAGAGGATGTGGCGAATCTCGTCGTCGAGAATTTCGGCGGCGGTGCCGGGCAGCGTGCCCAGGCCGTTGTCGCGCAGCATGGAAAGATAGTCGGCCAGCGGCATGCCGGTGAGTTCGACGCCGTAGACGATTTCCATCGGCGAGAAGGCGTGGATGTGCATGCGCGGGACGGCGTTCTTGATGGCGCGGAGAATGTCGCGGTAGTGGAACTTGGGAAGATCGTGCGGCAAGCCGCCCTGGATGCAGACTTCGGTCGCGCCGAGTTGCCAGGCCTCGACGGCCTTTTGCGCCATCTGGTCGAGCGTGAGGAAGTAGGTGTCGGCCTCGCGCGGGCCGCGGCTGAAGGCGCAGAACTTGCATCCCACGAAACAGATGTTGGTGAAATTGATGTTGCGGTTGACCACGTAGGTGACGAGGTTGCCGGCGAGTTCGGCGCGCAGCAGGTTGGCGGCGACCAGCAGGCCGAGGAGATCGTCGCCTTCGGCATTGGCCAGCGCGTAGGACTCTTCCAGCGACAGGTCGGCGCCGTTCTGCGTTTCGAGAACTTTCTCGAGCGAAGCGCGCAGCGCGGGAGTCAGGCGCGGCGCGATGTCAGACCAGTCGAGCGAGGGAAAGGCTTCGAGTTCGGAGTCAGTAAGTTCGCGGGGCACGATTTCTCCGTCGGACAGTGTAGTCGATCCTCGCGCAGCCACAAAAGCGATGTCATCCTGAAACCCAGCGCAGCTGGGTTGAGGGACCGTACGACGGATGAAATGCGTGGAACGCCCATTGCATACGTCTAGGCGTTCTCGCCGACAGCACAACGCCGCGCGCATCGTACGGTCGCTCGGAGAGCTATCGCTCTCCTCACGATGACATCTGACTGAAGATGGTCGTCAGCGGAATAGGTCGGTGGCTGCAGGGCGAAGCAGGTCGCGGACTCTGCCTGGGCCCGGTTCGTAGCGGAATCCGCGGACGATGCAGGCGGGGGCGCGGTTGAGTTTGCCGCAGACCAGTCCGGCGGCGCAGGCCAGTTCGTCGGCGACGGCCTCGACGCTGGCTTTCAGTTTGTAGCCGTGGGAATCGCGGCGGCCGCGGTCGTCGCGCAGCGGCTTCATTCCGGCGATGCCGATGGCGAATTCCGTCAGGCCTTCGCGCCAGGGACGGCCGAAGCTGTCGGTGATGATGACGGGGATGGCGAGGCCGGTGCGGCTTTTGAGAGCGCGGCGGAGGTTGGCGGCGGAGCGGTCGGGATCTTCGGGAAGCAGCAGCGCGTGAGTGCCTCCGTTGACGTTGGAAACGTCGACGCCGCTGTTGGCGCAGAGGAAGCCGTGATGCGTCTCGGTGATGAGCACGCCGTTCTTGCGGCGGATGACGGCGCGGCTCTCGCGCAGGGCGAGTTCGATGACGCGGGCGTCGAGAGCGTATTGTTTCGCCCACGCGATGGATTCTGGCGGAGGGTTGGATCGTGGCCAGATCGACCAGGCGGCCTTCGGATTTGGAAACGATTTTGTGTTTCACGACCAGGATGTCGCCGGATTGGAAGCGACGCGGCGCGGCGGAGGGCTTCGAGCAGTTTGTCGGCGAGCGAGTCGCCGGGGTGGATTTCGTCGGCGAGCGGGATCGGGATCAGGCGGAGTTCATCGGCCGATGCGAGCTGGTGTTTCTTTCGCCGCTTCGAGGCTGGCGAATCCTGCAGCCGCCAGACCCACGGCTAGCGCTTCGCTCGAGCGGCAGCTCGAAGGCTCGTGAGCTGCATTCTTGCGCCGCTTCGCGGCTGATTGTCTGTCCTCGGCGATACGTTGTTCATGACACAATCGTTACGCGCCGGAGCTGCGCATCATTCTCGACCGCTTCGCGGCTGGACGGCAGCGATCGTCCTGTACGCGCGGGCATATTCGCGGGCCAGGCGCTGGGCGCGGGTTTCGCCGGGGAGCGAAATGAGTTGCTGCAGGTCTTCGGGATTGTCGACGTCGACCGCGATCCCCGGCAGAGTTCAGCACGACGCATGGCTTGCCTGTGGCTTGCGCGGCGGCGTGATGCGGTTTGAAGCTGTCGTTGCCGAAGCGCAGCGGGAATAGATCTGCGGGACGGCGGAAGGCGGCGTTGGTGCCGCGTCCGTCGGCGGCGGGGACCAGCACGCTGCCTTCGGCGGGCGCGTGCTTCAGAATTTCTTCGAGCTCCCACGCCTGAATCAGCGGAATGTCGGCGGGGATCACCAGCGTGCTGTCGACGCCGCGCTCCACGCAGATGCGAGTGGCCATCTCGATGGCGCCGGTTTCTCCGGGATTGTCGGGGTCGGGGATGACTTCGAATTCATATTCCGTCGGCCAGCTTCACCGCGAAGGGATCGCTGGTGACGACTGCAACCGGCGGGCGGTTTTTCCAGTCGTCGCAGCGGCGGCTGAGCACGTCGTGCAGCATGGCCTGCGCCAGCGCGGTGCGCGCGGGCTGATCGAGAACGGCGGCCAGGCGCTGTTTCGCCGAAGACAGGTTCTTGACGGGAACGAGAATCACGGCTGGCGGATCCAAACGTCGAAAGCCGCGGCGCCGTGATGCATGCGGCTGATTCGCCTGCGCGCGGAATCGACGAAACGAACGAGAGGACCTCCCGCGCCAGGGCAGCCTTGTCTTCGGCGCTGCGCATGATGGTTTGCGTGCACTGCACGCGCAAGCCGTTCGTGCGGAGCACTTCGGCGGCGCGGGCGTCGCGCGTGTCGCAGATCAGGACGTCGAGAAAATCTTCATAGGCCTGGGCGACGCCGGCGATCGAGCAGGGCAGTCCTTGCGCGGCCATCAGAATTCCCGCCGGGCCCGCGACCGGCGCATTGCCGACGATGGGGCTGATGGCGGCAATTTTTCCGCGGGCGCTGCAGCAGCGCTTCGCGAATGCCGGGCACGGCCAGAATCGGGCCGATGCTGGTGATGGGATTGCTCGGCGCGATCAGAACCGCGTCGGCGGAGACGATGGCTTCGATCACGCCGGGCGCGGGTTCGGCGTCGGAGGCTCCGGCGAAGCGCACCGAGTTCACCGGATCCTGATACCAGCGCTGCACGAAATATTCTTCGAAGCTCAACTCGCCGGCGGGCGTGTCGACGCGGGTTTCGACGCGCGAGTCGCTCATGGGCAGAACGCGCGCCTTCACGCCGAGTTTTTCGGAGATGACCGCGGTGGCCTCGGAGAGCGTCTTGCCTTCGGCCAGCAGACGCGAACGCAGCAGGTGCATGGCCAGGTCGCGGTCGCCGGTGTGAAACCACGTGGGCTCGCCGAGTTGTCCCATGGCCTGCAGGCAGAGGAAGGTGTCGCCTTTCACGCCCCATCCGCGCTCGCGGCTGAGCATGCCGGAGAGCACATAAGTGATGGAATCGATGTCGGGCGAAACGTAGAGGCCCCACCAGAGCAGATCGTCGCCGGTGTTGACGATGAGCGTGATGTCTTCGGCGGGCATGACCTGGCGCAGGCCGTCGACGAACTTGGCGCCGCCGGTGCCGCCGCTGAGCACGCAGATCATGCTCGGCTCCATCATGCGGCCTCGTTTCTTGCTAGATTTTGCTAGACCACGATCATCGGCGGCGGCGCGCAATTTTTCTGAAAGCAGCCCGGGCTTGGCGGTCACGGCGGAAAGAAATTCCGGATACACCGGCAGACGCTGGCGCAAGCGCGAATCCCTTGGCCTCGGTGCGCAGGCGCAGTTGCTCCAGGTGCGGCCAGGGCTTTTCCGGATTGATGAAGTCGGGCGTCAGCGGCGAAATTCCTCCCCAATCGTTGATGCCGGCGTCCACCAAGTCCTCATAGTAAGGCGCGGAGAGATTGGGCGGAGCCTGAATATTGACGTTCGGGAGTAACAAGCGAGCTACCGCCACGGCGCGCAGCATCTCGCCGCGCGTGGGCTCGGGCCAGTTCGCCATGGGGATCGCGGGCTTGACGCGGAAATTCTGCACGATCACTTCCTGGATGTGGCCGTAGCGTTCGTGCAAATCGCGGATCGCGAGCAGCGTGTCGACGCGGTCTTCGAGCGATTCGCCGATGCCGATCAGCAAGCCAGTGGTGAAGGGAACATTCTGCTTGCCGGCTTCTTCGATGGTGCGCAGGCGCTTGGCCGGAACTTTGTCGGGAGCGTTGTCGTGGGCCGCGCCGGGGGCCAGCAGAGCGGCGTTCGTGGTTTCGAGCATCAGGCCCATGCTGGGCGAGACGGCGGCCAGGCGCGCGATCCATTCGGCGCTGAGCAGGCCGGGATTCGGATGCGGCAGCAGGCTGGTCTCGCGCAGCACCAGTTCGCACATGGCTTCGAGATAGTGCAGCGTGGATTTGTAGCCGAGATGGCGCAGCGTCTCGCGCATCTCGGGGAAAAGCAGTTCGGGCTTGTCGCCGAGACTGAAGAGGGCTTCGGTGCAGCCCAGTTTTTCGCCGGCGCGGGCGACCGAGAGCACTTCGTCGGGAGTCATGGTGTGCGCGCCGGGGTCGCCGGGATCGCGGCGGAAGGTGCAGTATCCGCAATAGTCGCGGCAGAGATTGGTCAGCGGCAGAAAGACCTTGCGCGAGTAGGTGATGACGCCGGGCTTGAAGCGCTCTTTGGCGGCGCGGGCGGCGGCGAGCAGTTCGGGAAGATCGTCGTCGGGGCAGCCGATCAGGTGCAGGGCGGCCTCGCGCGAGATGGGTGCGCCGGGGCGGACGTTGGCGTGTCGGCGCAAGCGGCGGCGAGTTTGCGGCGACGGGCGTGATTGCTGCGAGAGTCACGTTGCATCGAATGATACAACGGCAGGGCGTGGTAATGTAGGCGGTTCGTGTGGAGCGCGCAGGACCGGATCAAAGGCCAGGCCGCACATCTACAATCATGAGCTTGAATCCTTCCGAATTTCGAAAAGCGATGGGATGCTTCGCCACCGGGGTGACGATCATCACGGTCGACCTCGACGGCGAAGTGCACGGCATGACCGCCAATGCGTTCGCCTCGGTGTCGCTCGATCCGCTGCTGGTGCTGGTTTGCGTGGATCACAACACGCGGACGCACGCGCATCTGCACGCCAAGAAGCGATTCGGGATCAACGTGCTCTGCGAGGATCAGCGGGCGATTTCGGAATACTACGCGCGCGCCGGAGCGCACGCACGAGCACGCGGAGACCGAAGCCGGAGCGCGGTTTGACCGCACCCAACACGGCACTCCGATGCTGCATGGAGCGCTGGCGTATCTGGAATGCCGGCTGCACTCGGCGCAGGTGGCCGGAGACCATACCATTTTCATTGCCGAAGTCGAGGACGTGGTGGTGCGGGAGGGCGAGCCGCTGCTGTTCTTCCGGGGGAAGTATCGGAAGGTGGGGGAGGAAGTGGGGAAGTGAATCTAGGTTGCAGGTTCCGGTGACAATTCGGGGCGCGGCGCGCTTCGTTCGGGTGCGCGGTGTTTCTTCTCTCGCGCCATGTGAGCGCGAATCGCGTCCATCGTCTTCCAGTAGGCCGCCAGTTCAGAGATTCCGCGTTTCGAGAGACTGACGGTTGTGCGCGTCTTCTTGTCGACAATCTCTTTGTGAATAATGACCAACCCTGCTTCTTCCAGATTGGTGAGTTGGACGGACAGATTCCCTTTACTCAGCCGCGTTACCTTCTGCAGAAATACAAAGTCGGCAGATGCGCAGGAAGAAGAGCACAGTCAGGATGGTCAGTCGTGCTGGCTCGTGTATCAGTCGATTTGGCGAAGGAATTGCGTCGAGCTCCTTATTCATCGCGGCCCTCCGCAACTCTCTTCGGCAACGCGCGGACTAGGACGACGTAATCGTACAAACCCAGCGCTATGAGGGTGAGACCAAACCCGCCGGCGTTCAGTATCTTCCATACCCCGAGTTGCTTTACAGCCGGGTGCCATATCGCATAATAGACAATGGAGGCAAAGCCGATCATTCCTACGAGCAAGAAGTACAACCTTTGGCGTTCAATACTGCTCGTGTGCCATCGCAAGCTGCCACAGAGCAACATCACCCAAAAGATCGAAGGCCACAGATTGATCTGGCGCGCAGGATCAGAGATCATCATGTGCAGGTGGCCCTGAAAGCTAGAAGCCACGGGATCCAGGTAATGAACGAGGGGCTGACCGAGGCCGAAGCGACCCAAATCGAAGGAATAACTCTGTGAAGCCGAAAGAGCCCCGTTGCTGAGGGGATCCAACTCGAGGGTATAATTCTTACCAACTAGCAGCAAAAGCTACGAACTCTATGCCGCATTCCTTTCTCGATGTCGGGCGCCACGCTAGAGGCGGAGAGAATGAGCCAAAAAGCAAAGCAATTCGCGAGCGTCAACTGACTGCGAGCTGCTCTGTCACTTTTGGCGAGCTGGAGCATCTAATCGTTGTCAAAAGAGATCATTGAAATGGAGTGATCATGGCCGAAAAAACGGCAGAGAAAGTTGTCAAGACCGAAGCCGAGTGGAAGAAGCAACTGAGCGACGAGCAGTATCACGTGACCCGCGAGGCCGGCACCGAGTGTGCGTTTACCGGCAAGTACTGGAACACGAAAGAGCCGGGGATGTATCACTGCGTGTGCTGCGGGTCGCCGCTGTTTGATTCGCAGACGAAGTTTAATTCGGGGACCGGGCTGGCCGAGTTTCACCAAGCCGGCCGAGGGCGGCGGCGTGGTCGAGCATCGGGATACGCAGTACGGCATGGTGCGGACCGAAGTTCGCTGCGCCAAGTGCGACGCGCATCTGGGACATGTGTTTGAGGACGGTCCGGCGCCGACGGGGCTGCGCTATTGCATGAATTCGGCGGCGCTGGATTTGCGGCCGGCGGAGAAGAAGTAAGAACCCGTCGCGGTCTTGCAAAGTTTTCGCCTGCCAATTTCCTAAGTCGTTGAGTCTTCGTGTAAGTGATTGAAAAGTCGTCGAACGGCCCTGGGAAGCTCCAGGGCTCTTCTTTTTTCTGCGGCTGATGCATTCCTCGTCCGCGGAGTCGATCGTCGCAGCAAGGGCCGTTTCCGGTCCCGCAAAGGGCATCCTGCGAGACGAGCGGAGATCTTTTGTAGCAGTTAAAAACCGCGTAAAACTCAAGAGCCTTTGAAAGAATACGTACCATTATGTACGTACAAATGACGTAAGCCCAATGCGCTGAAGGGTTTGAGCGGAAAACGAGAGGGGCACGCGCGAGCGTGCCCCTTGTCTTACCGCCAGACGTTCTTCCTGCCAATTACGCGCTGGCTGTAGCGGCCAGGGCCTTGGGAGCCTCGGCTGCTTTCGGCTGCGCTGTTCTGCTTGCCTTCGTTGCGAACCTGAATTCCGCCCTTGAGCGCGGCGCCGTCTTCCACGCTGATGCGCACGGTGGAGATGTCGCCGGTGACCGAGCCTTCGGCGCGGATATCGACGCGGTCGCTGCACTCGATGTTGCCGGTCACCTTGCCCATGACCACAACTTCGCGGGCCTGGATGCTGGCATCGACCTTGCCGTTGCGGCCGATGGTGACGCGGCTCTCGGGCATGTTGATTTTGCCTTCGATGCGGCCATCGATGTAGAGCGCTTCGGAGCCGCTGATTTCGCCCTTGATGACCAAAGTGCGGCCGATGGTGGCCTGATCCACGGGAGCGGTGACGGTTTTGACGGGGTTGTAAGGGTTGGGGTTGGGAGCCGGCGAGCCGGCCTTCGATTAAACGAGTTCTCCGACGACTGAAGCATGCGACCTTCCTTGGATTCCCGCGCGGCGCCTTGCCCTTGGGCCCCTGGCACCTATTCCTGCGGTTGGTCTTGAAATTTGTGGCCTGCGGCAGTTGCTGGCCACTTGGCCAATCTGAATATCGCACAGGAGTAAGCGTGGCCAGAGAGATTACGGAAGGTGGTGTACGGGTGCGGAGGCGGGATTTGCTCGCCCAGACCAAGGTTGTCATCTGAGGCCGCGATTTGTGCGGGCCGAAGGATCCTGCAACTTCTTGCCCGTGGCACGAACTATTCGGAGTTCTCCAGGTCTTGCGACAGCTGTTCCCATTCCCCGATCAGCGCGGCGTGGGCTGGCCTTGTGCTGATCGAGTTCCTGCGACTGGCGCTGGCTTTCTTCGGCGCTGACGAAATTCTGCAGCGCGGTTTCCAGGCGCGCGATCGCGATCCTCGGTCTCGGCTGATTTCTGCTTCCAGTTCGTGGACGCGGTCTTCCATTTGCTTGCGCTTGATGGGGTTCAGGCGCTTCTTCGCTCTCGGCCAGCGGATTCGCCGTGATCCGTTTCCGTTCAGCCGGCGTTGACGCCGCGGCGGGCTTCGCGTGTGCCGGCGTCGATCGCTTGAGTGCGCTTTCGCTCCGGGGACATCGTCCAGCGTGGGCGCGACGTGCTGGCCGCCCTGCTTGCGCCAGAGATAGTCTTCGTAGTTGCCGGGGAAGACTTCGACCTTGCCGCCGCCGACTTCGAAGACGCGCGTGGCCAGCTTGTCGATGAAATAGCGGTCGTGCGAGACGAAGACGACCGTGCCGGTGTATTTCACCAGCGCGTCGAGCAGCACGTCTTTGGCGCGCAGGTCGAGGTGGTTCGTCGGTTCGTCGAGCAGCAGGAAGTTCGCGGGATGCAGCAGCAGGCGCAGCAGGGCGTAGCGTCCGCGCTCGCCGCCGGAGAGCACGCCGATCTTCTTGAAGACGTCGTCTTCGGAGAACAGGAAACAGCCCAGCAGGCTGCGCAGTTCGGTTTCGCCGGAACCGGGCGAGGCGTCGCCGAGATCGTCGAGGATGCGGGCGTCGGGATCGAGTTCCTTGTATTGGTCCTGCGCGAAGTAGTCGGCTTCCACGTTGTGGCCGAGGCGGTATTCGCCGCTGCGTGATCTTCTCGGTGCCGGCCAGCAGCTTGATCAGCGTGGATTTGCCGGCGCCGTTTACGCCGACCAGCGCGATGCGGTCTCCGCGCTCGATCATGAAGTCGACGTTGCGGAAGACTTCTTTGTCGGCGCCGCCGTTTTTGCCCGGATAGCTCTTGGCCACGCCCTCGAACTCGGCCACGATGCGGCCGCTGGGCTTGGGCTGCGGGAAACGAAAAATGGATGGTCTTCTCTTCCGGCGGAATCTCGATGCGCTCGATCTTTTCCAGTTCCTTGATGCGGCTCTGCACCTGCTTGGCCTTGGTGGCCTGGTAGCGGAAGCGGTTGATGAAGACTTCGAGTTGCTCGATGCGGTCGCGCTGGTTGCGGTAGGCGGCCTGCAGTTGCTCGTTGCGCTGCGTCTTCTGGGCGAGAAATTTGTCGTAGTTGCCGGTGTAGAACCAGAAACGCTTGTTCCAGATTTCGGCGATCTTGTTGACCGTGACGTCGAGAAAATAGCGGTCGTGCGAGATCAGCACGAAGGCATGCGGATAGTTCTGCAGATATTCTTCCAGCCAGTTGCGGGCTTCGAGATCGAGATGGTTGGTGGGCTCGTCGAGCAGTAAGAGGTTGGGTTGTTGCAGCAGAAGCTTGGCGAGGGCGAGGCGCATCTGCCATCCGCCGGAGAATTCGTCGGTCAGGCGCGGCCAGTCTTCTTTGGTGAAGCCCAAGCCCATCAGCACTCGTCCGACTTCGGCTTCGATGGAATAGCCGTCGCGGGTGCGGAATTCGTGTTCCACGCGGTGATAGCGGTCGGCGACGGCGGAGTATTCCGGGCTGGTGTGGTCGAGTTCGGCCATGCTGTGGGTCAGCGATTCCAGTTCGGTTTCCATTGCGCGCAGGTCGTCGAACACCGACATGCATTCGGCGAAGACGCTGCGGCCGGAGAGCGTGAGGCCGTCCTGGGGAAGATATCCGGCAGACGTGCCTTTGGCGACGACGAGGCTGCCGTAGTCGAACGTGTCCATGCCGGCGAGGACCTTCATCAGCGTGGACTTGCCGGTGCCGTTGCCGCCGACCAGGCCGATGCGGTCGTGGGTCGTGATGAGCCAGTCCGCGTTTTCGAAGAGCAGTTTGTGGCCGAAACGTTTTCCGGCGCCGGAAAGCTGAATCATGGGCTGGACTTATCGTCTCATAAAAGCCGCGCCCAAAGGTCAGGGATCGCCGGACGGTTCTGAGTGAAACGGCGATTTTTCGTCAACCGGCGACTCCCGGCGTTTCACCTTGCCCGTGTTCTCAGGCCAATGGGATACTTCTAGCAACATCAGGAGGCTGGGTATGAGAACCGCCTTGGTGAGTATCGCCTTACTTGTCCTCTCAGCTTCTGTCGCAGGTCAATCAGTTTGCCCGCAAGCGACAAGTCAAGTTATCGAGCACAAGTTGGGGTCCACGATTTACGACGTCACGTTGCCCTCTGTTCACGGGCTCGTGAAGGCAACGGCAGCCATACCTGACTCCAGCACGCCGAGCCATGCAACTGTGTTCTCGTTTTCAACATTAGTAGGCTCGGAACCTGAGGAGTCTGTGGACATGACTCCGCTCGCCATTGAACTCACCAAACAGGGGTGGTCGACCATGGTCATTGAGCGCAAACTTACGTGGCCGGATGTCGACCGCAGTGTGGGAACTATGCGGGCAGTTGTGGTCTGCGCAGAACAGTGGTTGTCAAAACATGCAACGGTCACGCCTAGTGGTTGGCTTTTTGTCGGTCCAGGCTTGGATGCCCCCGACCCAGCGCTGCCCAGTGAACTGGGGGACAAACCCAGCATGACGGGCTGGCTCGTTTTCATGGTCGGGGACAAGGCCGGCGACGTGAGCACCGAGCACCTGTTTCACGGAACCTCGGACCTTCGAAAGTGGATACTATTGCAGCATTTCAAGGACGAGTAAACGTCACCTTCCGCTGGTCCCTGCGTGGCCGGGCTTGCTTACTGCCTTTCCACACAATTAAGTCGCGTATCGCGATGCCGAGGCCACCTAAGTGCATACGATGAAGGACCTGCACTCCGCCCAGGAGGGAGAACATGACCGATCCAACGACAGACCCAGCCGCTTACACAGATCAGGAGTTGAAGCAGGCTCTGGCTCGGGTGATCGCCCTCGCTCGTAGTGAAGGGCTGAACGATACCGAAGTGCAGAGATTCTGGCAGCTCTACGAAGAGATCGTGCGGCGGCGAGCGTCATCGGGAACCGCCGCGTAGCGCCTGGACGGTGCTCCGGGCAGGATTCGCAAGCTCAAACAAAAGCGCTTCGCCCTAACATTTAAGTTAGGTTAGGGCATGGTGGGATGGTTGATTTGCTTAGGCTCGCACTCAAACCCCTCGTGGAGTCAATGAGCATAGTGGGGATAATGAGATGGTCCGCCGTCGAGAGAGCCAACGGGGTCATGATTAGGTTGACAAAAAGCCAGACGGAGGATCATTGTCATGCAAAGTAAGGTTACAGATTAAGTCGATCGGGATCGATCTAGGCAAGACCACCTTCCACCTTATCGCTCTGGGAACCCGTGCCCAGGTACGCCTTTTGCATCGGGTGTAGAATTGTCCCCCGTAGCATCTGCGCTCTCTTGGCTGCAATTAGTGTGGCAATGACTTTTTCCGCCTTCCGCGTTACTCTTGCTGTTTAATTTTTGACTGCGAATCACGCGTGAGCACTCTTTCCGTCACTTCCGAGAAACGGTCGGTTCTGTCGCGCCGCATTTTCCAGATCGAGCAGGTGCTCGTGGCCATCGCGTTCGTGGTCTATGCCCTCTTGGTTTCGATCAACCAGCCCGCTTCCCTGTGGGTCATCATGGTGGCGACCCTCACAGTAGGCAACCTCGTAGTTCCTCTCGCTTTGGAGAGCCGCCGTCTGTACGTGGGGCGGCCGCTCCCGTGGAACTGGGTCGTATTTTTTCCCATCCAAATCATTTTCGGCGTGATCTGCGCCGTGAGCTCGATACTGTTTCTACAGCTGACCAAAATCGATCCCGAGCCATTTTGGCTTCTCTTTTCCAAAATCGGTTATTTCTGCATCGTCGTCGTGGTGGTCGCCAACGTTATTGCGTACGGTTTCGAAGAACTCCAACGAAAGCTGAGACAACGCAATCAACAGCTGGAGCAGACTGTCGAGAAAGGGACCATCGCGCTGCAGCAGCAGGAAGAAGAACTCAAGCGAGCGCGCGAGATTCAGCAAATGCTGCTGCCCAGCACGTTGCCGCAGCTTGCCGGAGTTCAGATCGCCGGAGCCTGGCAGCCTGCGCGTGAAGTTGGTGGCGACTACTTCGACGTGATTCAGCTGGACAAAAATCGCCTCGGCATTTGCGTGGGCGATGTCGCCGGAAAAGGAATCACCGCCGCGTTGCTCATGGCGAATCTCCAGGCATCCTTTCGCGCCTTCGCCACCGCCGAGGCATCGCCTCAGGTGGTCTGCACCAAACTGAACAAGTTCCTTTGTGCAAACATCGCTTCGGGAAAGTTTGTAACTTTCTTCTACGCGGTGCTCGACGCCGACGCACGCACGCTCACCTACGAGAATGCCGGACACTCACCCGGACTTCTGTTGCGGAGCAACGGCACAACAGAAACCTTGCAAGGAGGAGGAGCAGTGCTGGGTGCGCTGCCTGATTGGACCTACCAGGACTACACCGCGCAACTTCAACCGGGCGACCAACTGCTGCTCTCAACTGACGGCATCACGGAAGCCGAGAACGCCAAACTCGAAGAGTTCGGCGACGAGCGCCTGCTGGAAGCCGCTCGCGCACGCCACGGAAGCGCGCTCGAAGTTCAACGCGCCATCATGCAGCAGGTCACGGCCTTCTGCGGTGGGAATTTCCGCGACGACGCAACCTTACTTGTTCTACGAATCTCTTGAGTGACGCCGGGAATCCACGCCCCGATACGTCCGGGGCGCGAGCATAGAGAGTTTCGGGGTGTCGAGCCGCTGCTGCTTAACCGTACAAGTGAGTCGGAGTTTCCGCGGACCTGACCACGACCGCGAAAAGCAGACATCTTGATCTCATGGCCAGCAGCTTACGCCAAGTCCATCGCAATTCCAGACGTTTGATGCACATGCGCAAGCGTTTAAATCCGCATCCCACCCGGGCCGAGCGTTAACCGTACGTGACGTCGGTGCTCTGTCCGACCTCGATAATATAGCCGTCAGGATCGCGGATGTAGCAGCGTATCTCGCCGTACTTGGGGATCGGCTCGGTGATGAACTCGGCTCCTCGACTTTTCCATAACTTGTAGCACGCTTGAATATCCGCAACGCGGAAATTCATAAAGCTGTTGATGTGATTCGGGTCGGGGACGCTGAGTGTGACCGTCGGCTTATCCGGGGTCGGCCCGCCTCCAACGTTCAGAATCATCCAGATATTCGCAAGCTGAAGGTACGGAGGCGCGTTGCCGTCACCCATGGTCAGAATGCGAGCACCGAAGACCTTTTCGTAGTAGCGAGCGGATCGCTCGAGGTCGGCGACGGTGAGAAAACACGCGATGCTGATCCCCTCTCGCGGGGGCATCTCATAGCTTTTTTGTTCGATTTGTACGCTGCTCATTGTCGGCTCCTTTCCGATAAACATCCGCTGATTCTGGTTCTTTGGTATTCCCACCTGCTGCCGATTAAGCCTGCCGAGAAAAGAGAAAACAATTGGACCAAGGTATCGGGCGGTACTTAGTACCGTTTGCGACCAGTAGTCCGATAAAGGAAACCTGGGGCCAGGCCAGGAAACCTGAGTCCAGACGGGACGTTCACAAATTTCCACGCGTAGAAAAACCGGGGAACGTTCCGTCTGTCCCAGTTTTCCCCAGTTTTCATGCCGCTGAAACCACCTTCTTCTTCTCACTGAGTGCCGGTAGAAGAAGTTTTAGAAGCGCTTCATCAGAGAACGGGTTCTGACCTGAGATCAACTCGCGATCTTGCAGAACATAGCTCGACCACGGAGCGAGCACACTTACATCGCCGCCCGCCGTACGCAAGGCGAAGTCTGGGTAGAACAGCACCTTGCCGCCAATCTCCTGCGGTTCCCGCTGCTGCTCTTCCGCTGTCGAAAAGATAGTCATCTTATATCCAGCATAGATCCAGCCTTTAGCCTTGGCCCGCGCTCCAGCGTCATCGCCCGCCGCCAGCGCAGCGACCACCTCCCAAGAATTGGGAAGAGCCGAGAGCAGTGAAATCGGGCCGTGGCAAAGCACTGCCGTAGGCTTGGATGTCTCATGAAAGTGCCTCATCACGATACCAGCGTCGGGATCATCGAGAAGATCCTCCATCGGGCCATGGCCGCCGGGGACGAAAACAGCGTCATATTGATCCAGGCCCGATGCGATGACATCCGCGATGCGCATTGGATCTCTGAGCCCAGTCAGGCCGTCGCGGAATAGCATATAGTCCTGAAGCTTGGCCGCGTCCCCGCCGAAGAAATCGGCGACCTCCGAATGCACATCCACTTGCGGCGTGTTGCCTTTGGGGTTGGCGAAGGTGATTTCGTAGCCCTCCTTCATCAGGGCGCGAACCGGAACCGTCAGTTCGTTGAGGTAGTAGCCGGCGCCGGTATAAACCTTGCCCTCTTTCAAGGGCAAGCCGCGACCGCTCGAGACTAGCACTAAGACTTTTCCTTTAGTTGTCATTGTTGTTCTCCTCTTTGAAATCGAATCTCTCCTGAAATATGGAACTAAGACTGGGGGCAGACGCACGTTAACCAATTCCCATTCATTGAAATTCGGGAAGGTTCCGTCTGTCCCCACTGTTTCTAGTCACACTAGTTTTTTCTCCCCGAGTTTCCACGCCTATATATTCACCTCTCGAGGAATGCCAGCAGGTCGGCGTTGATCCTCTCGGCCTGCGTAGTGGGCATGCCATGCGGAAAATCCTTGTACGTAATTAGCGTCCCATTCTTCAGCAACTTTGCCGACTTCGGTCCCGCCGCCACGTACGGAACGATCTGGTCGTCCTCGCTGTGCATCACCAGCACCGGAATCGTGATCTTCTTCAAGTCCTCCGTAAAATCCGTCTGCGAGAAGGCCACAATCCCGTCATAGTGCGCCTTGGCGCCGCCCATCATCCCCTGCCGCCACCAATTTGCAATGGTGGCCTCCACGGATTTAACTCCGGGCCGGTTAAATCCATAGAAAGGCCCCTCCGGCAGATCGCGATAGAACTTCGAGCGATTCGCCGCAAGCTGCGCCTGCAGATCGTCAAACACTGACTTCGGCAGGCCCTCCGGATTGGCATTCGTCTTCAACATCAGCGGCGGCACCGCGCTAATAATCGCCGCCTTGTACACGTCCTGTTGCCCACGCCGAGCCAGATAGTGAACTACCTCACCGCCGCCGGTCGAGTGCCCGACATGGATGGCATTTTTCAAATCCAGATCCGCCGTAAGTGCCGCCAAGTCATCGGCGTAATGGTCCATATCGTGCCCATCGCCCACCTGCGTGGAGCGCCCATGCCCACGCCGGTCATGCGCGATCACGCGATACCCCTTGCCCAAGAAGAACATCATCTGGTTATCCCAGTCATCCGCCGAAAGCGGCCAGCCATGGCTGAACACGATCGGCTGGCCCGAACCCCAGTCCTTGTAAAAGATCTCAACGCCGTCCTTGGTGGTAATAGTCGGCATACTGACTCCTTTTCAGTTGGATTAACGCCCGCAAATTTCCGGAGTTTCCTCCGGTTCCCTTGCCCCCGAGTTTCCTGCCGAGTCATAGCTACTTTGAGTCGGTTGATGCAGGTTATGACTGCGGGAATCCGAACATCAGCCACGACTGATTCGCCACCCAATGCGGGTATAGCTCCGTCATCTGATCGAACAGTTCCTGGTCGGACGTCGCGGTTTTCTGCAGCCGATCGAAGTCTTGCAGGTAACGCTTGGTGTCCTGGATTGTTGAGGGCGAGTCGGGCGCGCCAGGCTTCTTGTGACCGGCGACAACCATCGTCGGTTTCAGCGCTGCTAACCGGTCCAGGTCCGCGATCCAATTCTTTCGGCTCTCGGGCGTGGTGTCGCCGACATACATGCGGCATTGGTTGTACACAACGTCGCCGGCGACGAGCAGGCCGATCGATGGAACATAGAGAGACGTCGAATCGGGACTATCTGTGCGGCCCTGCTCGATGATGCGTAATTCGTGGCCCTCGAGAGTGAACGTGTCGTGCTCATAGGGCTCAGGTGGAACCAACTTGGTGGGCACTTGCCCAGGAAACATCCGGCGGGCCAACCGCTCCACTGCAGGGGTGAAAGACATCTGCATGGCGTTCAACGCCTTGGGCGTTGCTATCGCCCGAGCGCCGGGGAAACGGTCGAGCAGAATGCTAAGGCCGTAGAAGTGGTCGAAGTGGGCGTGCGTTATATAGATGGTCTCCAGGTTGCGGTTGTGCAGAGCGACCCAATCCGCGAGAGCCTTGGCCTCAGCTACTGTCCCCATCGCGTCCACCAGCACCGCATCGTACTCGCCGAAGATCAACGTCGACGTGATCGGGTCAAAGCCGAGCGCTTCGCCGAAGGGCTTTGGCCGCTCGCCAACCATAGCCTTCCCCGGGGCGGTAAAAATGTTCACGCCAAGCGTGTTCGACGCGACAGGCGCGGTCACGCGCGTGGTCTCTTTCAGTCCATTTGTGCCGTCCATTTAGTGCTCCTTCCGATGTCAGAGCGAGTGACTGTTCGAGGCAACGCTAGCAGAGGCGCGACGATGAATCTATTGGACGAACGTATCGCTTCGTATCGAACTGTAGAAACTCGACGGGGGCTCTATTCTCGGCAATAAAAGCGGCCGTCACGCCCTGTGAGGGTAAGTTGAGCGCAATGAATATCTCTTTTCCGGCGATTTCAGCGGAGAGATCGTCCACCTCGAAGGCGACACGCGGAACAGTACGCACGAGTTCAGGGACGGGGCCTCAGGCCCGAACCGCGTTCACTCGATTCCAAGGCTACAGCTTAGGGCCAGACTACGTTTGCGATGGGATCTTTTGCGGCGGGGCGGGCGTGGCGGGGTCCGGGATAGGTTCCCCAGAGTTCGTGGTGGAACTGAATGCGTTCGAGCGCGCGGTCGATGACCGCTTCGAGTTCGCGGAGATATTTCACTTCGCGGCCTTTGGCCAGACGGCGCTTGGCTTCTTCGGGAGTGAACCACGTGGGGCGGCGGTTGTCTTCATCCGGACGGCGCATCTGGTGAATCTCCATCAGGAAGGCTTTGACCACGAATTCCTGCACGCCTCCGGGCTGCCAAAACACGCCTTTGGAATGAATGTAGAGATGGAAGTGTCGCGGTTCAATCGTGCCTAAGGCGCCGGCCTCTTCCGAGGCTTCGCGCTCAGCGGCCTGGCTGTGCGAGAGGCGGGCGTCGGTCGATCCCTTGGGGAACGTCCACTTGTTGCCGCCGTTGGTATTAACCAGAAGGAACTCAATCGCGGTGCCGCGCCTGCGATAACAGATGGCAGCTACCTGAAGCGGCAAAGACTTCGCGACGCGGGCTGAACCCATGGCCCCTCCTGAGAACAGGCTACATGCAAGATATTTCACCAGTGTTAAAGTGCAACAAAAATTGTGCACCCCAGAGGGTTACGAAAGGGTTACGTCCCGCTCGCGCCTCTCAGTCTACTGGCTACCACTCGATTTTTCACCAACTATTCAGAAGTTGTACGACAATGTGATGCATGAAACGCTCTCGGGTTAAGTCATATATCGGCGCACGTTTCGAATACTTCTGCTGTTGCGCCATAACGATCTGAAGAATATGTAAGTGGAAGTCCAACCCGCCAGCCGGGATGTAGCTGAGGGGGTGCGTTTGTTGAAGGGGCGGTTGCTGGAACGTGCGCTGTTGGTCCTCTGCGGATTGTCGGTGATGACGCTGTCAGACTGCCACTCCGCGCCATCTGCGGAAAAATCGCAGCCCATCACGCTGACTTATCTGGGATGGGGGCCGATTACGACGGGTCTGCTGAGCCGCGATGAGAGCGTGTTTTCACGGTTTACGCAGAAAACAGGGATTCGCGTGCACTATATTCCAGGTCCCGAAACATCCACCGAAACCCTGGAAATGTATCAGCACTCCCTCGAGAGTAAGCCGGTTACTCCTGACGTGTACTTGATTGATGTCGTATGGCCGGGGATTCTTGCCCAGCATTTTGCCGATTTGCGCCCTTATCTGGGCGAGGAAGCCAACCAGCACTTAGACGCCGCCGTGCATAGCGATACCGTCGACGGGAGGTTAGTGGCTATGCCTTTTTTCGTCGAGACGGGAGTGCTGTATTACCGGACGGATCTGCTGGCAAAGTATGGCTACAAGCATCCACCGGAGACTTGGGATGAACTAGAGCAGATGGCGGCCAAGATTCAAGCGGGCGAGCGGGCCGCCGGCCATCCCGACTTCTGGGGTTACGTGTGGCAGGGCGCTGCGTATGAAGGACTGACCTGCGATGCACTGGAGTGGGAAGAATCGCAGGGCGGCGGCCGCATGATCGAGGAGGATGGAACGATCTCGGTAGATAATCCGCAAACCATTCGAGCCATGAAGAGGGCCAAACATTGGGTGGGTACGATCTCTCCGCCGAGTGTCACCGAGTTCAAGGAAGAGGACAGCCGCAACGTGTTTGCGTCGGGCAATGCGGCATTCCGCAGAGAATGGATCTGGTCAGCTTTCACCACGGGCCAGGCGCAGGATTCGCCCATTCGGGATAAGTTTGCATTAGCGCGGCTTCCGGGGGGAATCGCAGGGAGCGCGTCGGTGATTGGCGGCCGGGCGCTGGCGGTGTCGAAGTATTCCGCGCACCCGCGCGAGGCGGCAGAACTTATCCGCTATATGACGAGCCCGGAGGTCGGCCTCAGTTTTTGGAATGATAGTTCCTTGCTGCCAGCCCGCAAGGATTTTTATGAGGACCGCCAATACCTGCAGTCGCAGCCTCAGCTGGAAGCGCTACGGGACCTTTTCGTAAGAGGCGGTGCAACGTCGCGGCCATCAACAATCGTGGGCAAGCGATACGACGAGGTCTCGCGAGCTTACTTTTCTGCCGTCCACTCCATCCTCACGGGCGAGGCAACTCCGGAAAAGGCAATGGCGGACCTGGAATCGGAATTAGTGAAGATTACGGGATTTAAGCCGGGGAAACCGAAACCTGTCCAGGAAGCGTCGCTCACCCACTAAGGCGTGTGCGAGGAATCTAGATTCGATGAAGATGCATAGCGATGGTTGAAGCGCACCCCAAGCAGTCGAGCATTAGCTCACTTCTGGTCCTCTCCTTTGCCTCGGTGGGGATGCTGATGATCCTGGGAGGGATGGTCTCGCTCTGGCAGCTGAACTTCATTCGCCAGCGCGCGCAATTCCTCTATCAGACGGATAAACCTGCCAGAGCTGTGCTAAGAGTTCACAGCGACTTCCTCAACTTTCAACGAGAATTGTTGCCCCTGTCGAACGCCCAAGATGCGGCGCGCTTCGAGTCAGAGGGGAGCCGGCTGCTGCGGGCTTTCAGCGACGACGTCGTACGGGCGACCGAAGCAGTACGAGCCCTGCCCGCCGGCACGCAGCGCGACTCCGAACTCAGCAGTCTAGAGACCGTCCGGGCGCTGTTTGCGGGGCAGGTGGAATCCCTGATCGGACTGGCTAAGTCCGGAGATTGGGTAGGCGTGCGCCTCCGGCTTGCAAGCCGCATGCCGATGATCGGTGAACTCTCCGAGACTCTGGTGCATGACATCGACGCGATCGTGGAAATCGAAAAGCAAAGTGGAATGGAGGACATTCGTAACGCTGAGATTCGGACGAACTGGACCATGGGCATTACCGGAATCCTGTCCCTGTTACTGGCAGCGCTGCTGGGGATCGCTGTCACGAAACGGATCGCGGGACGGCTCGAGAAACTGGATGTAGCCTCGCGGGCGCTGGCCCGAGGCGAATTTCAGCACCAAGTCGTGGTTGGCGGAAATGATGAGATCACCAGACTCAGCGGGGCGTTCAACAATATGGCTTCGCGTCTGCGGCGCCTGTACGAAGAGCTGCAGCGCAGCGAGGCGCACTTCCGAGCCTTGATCGAAAACGCTCGCGACTTCATCTTGCTGGTCGATGCGGATGGGACCGTGCGTTACGCGAGTCCTTCCATGGAGCGCGAATTTGCCGGTGACGGGTCTCTCATCGGTGAGAACATTCTGTCCCTCGCGGAATCCGCTGACTCCGAAGCCGTGAGGGCCCTGCTTGCGCCTATTGCTGCTGGCGTCCCGCAACAATCTGTCGAGTTTCACATGCGCAGCGTCGATGGCACGATGCGCACCCTGGAGACGCACCGGAGTCAGTTGCTGCAGGATTCTGCGATTGCAGGAATTGTCTTCAATACGCGCGACATTACCGAGCGGAAGGCGATGGAGGAACGCTTGCGCCAGGCGCAGCGGATGGAAGCCATCGGAACCCTCTCCGGCGGAATCGCCCACGACTTTAATAATCTGCTGACGATCATCCGCGGCTATGCCCATCAACTTCTCGGATCGCGTCTCGATACGGAGAAGGCCCACGCGCAAGTGGAGCGCATTGACGAAGCCGCAGAGAGAGCGGCGGCCTTGACCAGCCAACTTCTGGCATTCAGCCGGCGCCAGGTGTTGCAGCCCAAAATATTTGACTTGAACACGCTGACCACCGGTCTCGATCAGATGCTGCGCCGCTTGATCGGTGAGCACATTGAAATGAATACGGCGGTGGAAAACGGCTCCTGCCTGGTGCAGGCCGATACGGGACAGATCGAACAGGTGATTATGAATCTGGTCATCAACGCGCGCGACGCGATGCCCGATGGTGGCAAACTGACGCTGGAAACTGCCAACGTCAAGTTGGACGCGGCCTACGCGGCGAAACATGAGGAAGCGCACCCTGGCCCATACGTCATGCTCGCGATCAGCGATACGGGAGTGGGCATGGATGCAAAAACCCAGGCCCGGATTTTCGAGCCATTCTTTACGACGAAGGGTTTGGGCAAAGGTACTGGCTTGGGGCTTTCGACGGCTTATGGCATTGTGAAACAGAGCGGAGGGCACATCGGGGTTTACAGTGAACCTGGCCGGGGCAGTACCTTCAAAGTTTACCTTCCGCGCGTTGTTGAGGATTTGGAACCTGCCAAGAAAGAAGACCTGCCCGCAGTCGAGCTTCGCGGACATGAAACTGTTCTGGTGGTCGAGGACGAACCCCAGCTTCGCGAACTCGTCGAGCTAATGCTCACCAGTCGCGGGTATTCGATCTTGACGGTCGAGAATCCTGTGCAAGCCGAGGCTCTCAGTAAGCAATATTCGGGACCGATCCACCTGCTGCTCACGGATGTGGTTCTGCCGGGAATCAGCGGCCGCGAAGTGGCACGGCAAGTCGCGGCGCACCGTCCCGATATCAAGGTTCTGTTTACTTCGGGGTACACGCCCGACGCGATCATCCACCATGGCGTACTGGAAGCGGGCCTGCACTTCATTCAGAAGCCGTTCACTTTGGAGACGCTCACGAATAAGGTGCGGGCGGTGCTGAACAACGAAAGTTAAGAGCCGCCCGACGGAAGAAAGATGCTGGATCTCACGCGAGATTCCGCTGCAGCGTATCCCGCCCAAGTTCATTCTCCCAGCGCGCGATGACCAGTGTGGCCACGCCGTTTCCGATCATATTGACCAACGCGCGGAACATGCTCATGAAGCGGTCGATGCCCAGGATAAGCGCCATGCCGGCCACTGGAATCGTGGGAATTACGCTCAAGGTTCCGACCAGTGCAATGAACGAGGCTCCCTGCACCCCGCTTGCGCCTTTTGAGGTCAAGCACCGCGACTGCGAACATCGACATCTGCTGAAGGAATGTCAGCTGCGTATTCGTGGCTTGGGCGACGAACAGGGCAGCGATCGTCATGTACAGCGCGCTCCCGTCCGTGTTGAATGTGTAGCCCGTTGGGACGACCAGTCCCACCAGCGAGCGCGAGCAACCCAGTTCTTCCAACTTCTCCATCAGCGTGGGGATCGCGGTCTCGGACGAACTGGTGGCCAGGACCAGCAGAATCTCTTCTTTAATCCGCAGCAGGAATCTCAGCAGGCTGAATCCCGCCAGCCACGAGACTGCGCCGAAGACGATGAAGACGAACAGAATCGAAGTGACCCAGAACGAACCGATCAGTCGGGCCAACGGGCCCAGCGAAGCCAGTCCGTATTTGCCGATGGTGAACGCCATGGCGCCAAATGCGCCGATGGGCGCGAGTTTCATCACGATGTTGACCATGCGGAAGACGACTTTGGTCAACGACTCCAGCAAGGTGACGAGGGGCTTGGCGTGCGCGCCCGCAGCCGACATGGCAAGCCCGAACAGGATTGAAACGAAGACGACCTCCAGGATGTCGCCTTTGGCGAACGCATCGACGATAGTGGTCGGGATGATGTGCATCAGGAAGTCGGTGACGGTTTGCGCCTTGGCTTGGCCCGCATAATCGGAGACGGCGCGCGTGTCGAGCGTGGTTGGATCCACGTTGAAGCCGGTTCCGGGATGAACGACGTTGCCAACAATGAATCCGACGACCAGCGCAAGGGTCGAGACGATTTCGAAATAGAGCAGAGCCTTGCCCCCGACGCGACCAACCTTGCGCAGATCGCGCATCCCGCGATTCCGGTGACCACGGTGCAGAAGATCATCAAGGTGATGATCATGGTGATCAGGCGGATGAAGGCGTCGCCCAGCGGCTTCATCGCGATAGCTTTTGCGGGGCTGATGTAGCCGAAGATGACTGCGACGACGATGGCGAAACTCACCTGCACCCACAGCGATGCGTAAAAGTGCTGCGGGGGCGGGGCAGGAGCGTCGGGCTGGGGCGTCGAGATTTGAGTAGACATAAAATTTAAAGAGAGCGCGGTACGGTGGTCCAACCACGATGGTCCGACCAGTATTACGACTTCACTTCACGGCTTACTGAAAATCTCGCCTCAATTTTTTGTTTGTAAGAGGAGCGTTTAGTTGGCCGGCGCCTGCAGCGTTTTCACCAGCCACGGGATGATCACTTCTTTGAAAATCCTGGGATCGGGCCACACTCCCACTTGCCGGCCGAGATGGCAGCCGTGCGGGTTGATCCACGCTTCTTTCGGGACGTCGCCTTTGCTCAGTAGCAGGTATTCATCTTCGATCGGAACCTGCGTGTCGAGCACGCCGGCGATGATGAGCATGGGCGCCATCGGCTTTCCGAGCAGGCCCTGGTGCACCAGCGAAATCTTCGGCAAGAACTCGCCCATCTCGTCGAGCGAGTGCACGCCTTCGAGAATATTCATGAGCGCGGGCACCTGATCGAAAAGATATTCGCGATTGCCCAGCAGGTGAGTTCATCAGGAAATCTTTCTGGAAAAATCATGTCGACCGGCGGCGACTGCGCGCTGCAGCCCCGCAGGCGGGCGCGCTCGACGATCGCCATCTTGGTCGCCCAGTAGGCTCCCCAACTCACGCCGTGCAGGGCGATGCGGTTCTTGTCGATCTCCGGCCGCGACTGCGCGTAGTCGATGACCTTCGAAAGCATGCGCTCCGAAGTCTCGCTGACCTTGATCGGCGCCTGGCCGGTGCCGGGTCCGTCGACGGCGAGGTAGCCGATGCCAAAGGGAAGGATCGCGCCGAAACTTTCCGTCGAGATCTTCTTTGCGGCTGTCGAGACCGTTGACCGCGATGACCAGCGGCACCGGGCCTTTGGCATTCTTCGGCAGGCGCAGGTAGCCGACGATTTCTTTGCCCTCGAACGGAATGCGTACGACTTCGAGCGGCGGATCGAAGAACTTGGCGTGATCAAGAAATGCTTCGAGCGCTTTTTCATACGATCGCTGCTTGCCGGGAGAGGCGGGAATGGGCCAGCGTCCGAAAGAATAAATGCGCCAGGCGCGAATGTAGTCGGCGTTGGCCTTGGTGGGATCGGATTTCTCCAGCGACTTGGCCTCGTTGAAGTAGCGATCGGCGACGCGCATGAAGCCGGCGGCCCACTCGTCCTTGTCAGCTGTGTGGATGCTCACGAAGGCTTCCTTAACATCCGCCGGGATCGAGCCGATCAGCGGGTACTGTCCGACTTCAGCGCGATGGATTGCTTCTGCCTTGACTTCATCGATGGTGCGCTCGCGGCGCTCTTCTTTCTGCGCGAGAACGAGCCCAGACTGCAACGTGCATGCCACCAATAGCATTGCGAAAATGAATGAAATTCTGCGTCTCATGATGCGTGTCCCCAGATGGTCTGGCCCGCTGTTATGCGAGCGAAGTCGATAAGAAAAGGCCGGACGGAATGAGTCCGGCCTTCGGTGCTCGTCACTGAATCGTCTGCTGTCCTAGAAAGTAAACTTCAACCCCAACTGAATGGCGCGGCTTCCGCCCGATCCGATGACGGGATTGGCGGCAGCTACGTCAGGTGTGGCGCATCCGCAACCAAAGGGCCGCGCCGACGGATCGTTCAAGCCGAATCCATTTTGTCCGCCGTACGGATTGGCGAAATTCGGATGGTTGAAAATGTTAAAGAACTCGGCGCGGAACTGCGCCTGGACCCGCTCGCCCAAGTGCCAGTTCTTGGCGACCGAGAAATCGAAATCTCGGAAGCCCGTGTCGCGGAACGTGTTCCGCCCCATGTTGCCGAATTGTCCCAACGGCGGCGGAATCATGACCGAATCGCCTTGGGCATAACAGCCGAAGAGGTTGAGGGCTGCGGTCGCCGCACCCGCTGTGCCGCCGTCGACGGCCAGTGCCTGCGTCGCGCAGGCAGAGTTGCTGGCGCCGGAGAAATACGGAATCCCGGTCGGGGTCGACTTGAAGTCGGACGTCTTGCCGTAAAAGCTCCAGCGGATGGGCTCGTTGGCCGGCGGGCTGACCGGCAACGGCCCCACGCCTGCAGCATCGGTTCCTAGATCGATCGGGCCCCAGGGTTGCGGGCTTTGCAGAGTCATGATGGAATTGAGTTCCCAGCCTTCGAGCATCTGCGCAAAGCCCTTGCGTCCGGGAATCGCGTAGGTGAGTGACAGGGTGAAGCGGTTGTCGAATGTCAAAGTCGCTGTTCGCGTATTCCCTTCCCACGTTGGCAGAGTCCTGCGGCAGGCCGGCGCCGTAGCCGAAGTCCCAGTTCGCGCCGACGTCGTCGAGCGCGTGAGCGCAAGTGTAACCGGCGACCATGCTCAGACCATGATAGTTGCGAGCGTTCAACGTGACCTGCAAAGCCGTCATAGTTCGAGCGGTAGACGTTGCCCATCTGGAAGATGTTGCTCAGATAGGGAAATTTCTTGTTGAGCGTATACGGCCGGTTGGCTTGTTCATTGCCACCATCGACGTTGCAGTTGTTGTAAGCCGGGGCGCTCTGGAGGCACAGGGCCAGCGCTCCTGGATTAGCCACGGTTCCGACCGGCCAGCCCGATCCCACCGGCGGGCTGGTTGATGTCCCGAATGCCCATCAGATTCGAGCCGTGATTTCCCACGTACGCATATTTCCAGCGACACATTCGGCGTAATCGACTGCTGCATGTCTAAGGTCCAGTTCCACACGTAGGGAGTGGTGATGTTGCGGTCCACGCTCATGATGGGGCAGGGAGCTGGTTGACTGGATCGCAGTTGAGCCGTGGACGTGCTGACGTTGGCTCCGAAGATGGGCACGCCGCTGTCCCATTGCGGCATGACCGGCGGAATCGCCAGATTCCCGGCGGTGATCGTGCCTCCGGCGGTGTCGCCCGCGGCATCGATGGTAGCTGCCGTGGGAACGTTGCCGAGGCCAAAAGCGTTGTTGAAAGCAAGCATCGCCTCCCAGTTGACGGTTTCGTAAACCAGTCCGGCGCCGCCGCGTAGCACCGTTTTTCCTCTGCCGTTCACGTCCCAGGCAAAGCCCAGCCGAGGCGCGAAGTTCTTGTGATCAGGGTTGTAGGGACCGCTGACGCCACTCTGTCCGACCTGAATCAACCCAGTGGCGGAGTTGGGATCGAAGTTGCCCAGCAGGTTGTGCTGCTCCTTGATCACGGAACTGTACTCGTAGCGCAAACCCAAGTTGACCGTCAGATTCTTGCTGGCGCGCCAGTCATCCTGGAGGAACAGTCCGTAGGCCCAGTTGTGAATATGCAAGCGTAGGATCGCCAACTTGGACCGACCCCTTGAATGGGTCGCCAGCGAAGAAATCCTCCAGCGCGGTTGAGCCCGCTCCTGTGGGGATGGCGACGCCCCCGAGGAATGTGATGCTGCCTCGGGCGTTACCGAAAGCGCCGCCGTTAAAGGCATTGCGGTGAAGCTCGCCGCCGAACTTGAGCGAGTGTTTTCCTGCGGTATACGAAACGTGGTCGATGAACTGAGTTCTGGAGTCCGGCCCCTGGAACTTCGGCCACTTGAATCCGCCCAGGCCGGGGAAGAAAGCACCCGCGAAGCCGATGCGCGGCAGGCCGCCGGTGTACGGGACCGCTTACGCCGGTGTCAAGGCCGTAGCCGGACGCCGGTGTGTTCAGGTCGCCGGGCAACGTCGGCTGGTAGAGACGGTTGTAGCCCAACCGCGCTTCATTCACCCAGCGCGTGCCGGGAGTCCAGATCCAGTTTCCGCCCACGACTTGGGCGCGGGTGTGAATCTTGGAAAGCCATTTGTGCTGCAGCTCGGGAAAATCTTCCACCGTCCCGTTGTTGTTGCCGAAGAAATACATGCCGCTGATGCTGTTGCGCTGGTTGATGTTGTACATCCACTTTGCCCAGCGCGTTGTCGACGTGCACATTGTTGGGGAATCCCTGCACGATGTTGATGCCCTGCGTGTTGTTGATGGGGAAGCCGGTGCCGGCGCAGTTGACCGTCGATCCGGACACCGTGCAGCCGGAGATCTGCTGGCTGGCCGCACTGATGGGGACGCCGTTGGCCACGCAGGTCGGCAATCGCATTCGGGATGCTGTCGGCGCAGTCGCCCGTCAGCCGAAGTACAGTTCGGAGTTGCTGGGGTGGGCAGAGCACGCCATCGAAGGCGTGGTGACGCTGTAGGAGTTGCCCACGTTGTAACGCTGGCCTTCGTAGGCGCCGAAGAAGAACGCTTTGTCTTTGACGATCGCGCCGCCGAGGCTGCCGCCAAACTGCTCCAGGGTGCGCGGCAGTTTTCGCGGCGGGGATGGCGTTGAAGTAGTTGCGCGCGTCCATCGCCCCGTCGCGGCCGAAAGCAAATGCG
Organism: uncultured Acidobacteriaceae bacterium; assembly: GCA_963795875.1. Lineage (GTDB taxonomy): Bacteria > Acidobacteriota > Terriglobia > Terriglobales > Acidobacteriaceae > Sulfotelmatobacter. The sequence continues at coordinate 654,608 of CAWCJM010000006.1, read as the reverse complement.
GTGCCGTGCAGCGCATTGGTGCCCGACTTCAATCCAACGTTCATGACCGCGCCCGGCTTCCATCCATATTCCGCCGGCGGATTTTGCTGAACGTTGAATTCCTGGATCGCATCGATCGGCAGAATGGTTGCCGAATCTCCGGCAATGCCCGCGCCATTGATAATGCGCCTGCCCGGAATAATGGTTCGCTGTTGAACAAGCCTTCGATGAAGTAGGCGTTGTCTTCGGCGCGCAGGCCGTTGGTGCTGGTGGTAGAGAATCCGCCGCCGGGATACCGCATGACGCCGGGACGCAGTTGCAGCAGGTTCTCGTAGTTGCGGCCGTTCAGCGGCAGGTCGTTGATCTCCTTGATTGCTGAGCGTGCCGCCCAGAGTGGAGGAAGTCGTGTTGACCAGCGGGACTTCTTCGGTGACGATCACCATCTCGGTCACCTGCCCGGGCTGCAGCGCGAAATCGGCGCGCACGTCGGTGGCGACTTCAATCTGTACGTTGGGCCGCTCTACGCTCTTGAAACCCTTGGCTTCCACGTGGATCTTGTAGCTGCCCGGCTGCAAATCGGGTGCCACGTATCCGCCGGACTCGTCGCGTGGTGAGCGTGCGCGATGTCCCGCGCTGGACATCGGTGACGACCACTGTGGCGCCCGCGACCGCGGCGCCGCTCTGATCGGTCACTGTGCCCAGAATGCGTCCCGCGGTGGTCTGGGCCAGAGCGGAGAGCGGAGAACAGGAGCAGCGTGAAGGTGGCGAGCAACAACCGGGAAGCTGCAGTCATCCGGCCGTCGTGGGACGCGGCGGCGCTGACCGTGCGGGATAGCATAGAACTCCTCCGTATTATCTGGTCCGACAGCCATACCACTATCGGAGAAACAGTGTCAAGCAAATTCAATTTTGGAATGGAGTCTGGAGTCAGCGTACTACCGTCTCCGCTGCGTACGGACAGTCCATAAGAGGGCAACCCGAAAGTACGCAAAGCCATGAACATACGATTTTCAGGGGCTTGCATCAGATGGGCTTCGCTGTAGTACGCTCGTATTGGTCATACCACCATACCTTTATACCAAACCGATGCCGTCTCGCCCAACAAACGCGCCAAGCCGCTGTGGATATGCGGTATAGTAGCCAGACCATAGCCGGTCTTCCGGCTGGCTGCGCGTCACCGCGTGCGGGGGGCAGGGCTGTGTACAAGCTAGTTCGGACGTCGCGGCTCTACGAGCAAATCGTTCAGCAAATTGAAGAATCCATCGTCAAAGGCGATCTGAAGGCGGGAGATCAACTGCCCGCGGAGCGCGAACTGGCGCAGCGTTTTGGCGTGAGCCGCACCGCCGTGCGCGAAGCGGTGAAAGCTCTGCGCGAAAAAGGTCTGGTCGAAGCCTATTCCGGCCGCGGCACTTTCATCACCGATGGCACCACGCAAGCCGTGCGCCAGTCGCTCGATCTGATGGTGAAGATCGGTCAGCCGGAAGGCTCGACTCATCTGGCGGAAGTGCGCGCCATTCTCGAGCCGGAGATTGCCGCGCTTGCCGCAGTTCGCATCCAGGAACCGGAACTGGCGACCATGCGCGAGGCCGTTGCCGCCATGGATCGCGCCGGGCAGGATCCCGAAACCTACATCGAAGCGGATCTCGATTTTCATCTGGCGCTCGCCGAGGGCGCGGCCAATCCGCTCATCCTTTCGCTGCTCGATTCCATCGTGGGACTTCTGCGCGAGCAGCGGCTGCGAATCTTTCAGAGTTCCCGGCGGCCCCGAGCGTGGCCAGATTCATCACAAGCGAATTCTGGATGCGGTCGAGCGGCACGACGCGGAGAAGGCGCGCGAAGCCATGCGCGCGCATCTGTCGCAGGTGCGCGACGACAGTCAGGCGCCGGCGAAACGTGCTCCGGGCAAGCACAGCGCATCGCAGAGTTAAGTAGCAAGACGCATCGAGTCTGAGAAGGATACGCTAGAAGCAATCGCCGCAGAAATTGCTGCGGAGGCAAGGATAACGGATGGCGAAAGTTAGGATTCATCGGCTTGGGCGTGATGGGCAGCCAGATGGTGAACCGTCTGCTGAGCAAGGGTCACACGGTGACCGGCTACAACCGCACGCGCGACCAAGGCGCAGTGGCTGGTGGAGAAAGGAATGCAGTGGGCCGACTCGCCGCGCGCCGTGGCCGCTGCTTCCGACTACACCTTCGCCATGGTGACCAACGCCGCCGCGATCCAGTCCATCACCGAAGGTCCTGATGGACTGCTGGCCGGGCTTGAGCGCCGGCAAGATTTTCATCGACATGAGCACGGTGAGTCCCGACGGTGAGCCGCGCGCTGGCCGCGAAAGTGCGCGCGCTCGGCGCCGACATGGTCGACTCGCCGGTTTCGGGCAGCGTCATCACTCTGCAAGAAGGAAAGTTGTCGGTGATGGTCGGCGGGCGCAAAGAAACCTTCGACAAGATCAAGCCGCTGCTGCTCGACATCGGCCCCAAGGTCACGTCATGTCGGCGACAACGGACTGGCGCTGTCCATGAAGATCGCCATCAATCTGAGTCTTGCGGTGCAGATGCTGGCGTTTTCCGAAGGCGTGCTGCTGGCGGAAAAAAGCGGCATTGCGCGCGAAGTTGCCGTCGATGTGCTCGTCAACAGCGCCGTTGCTTCGCCCATGATCAAGTACCGCGGACCGTTCGTCCTGCAACAGCCGGAAGAAGCCTGGTTCGACGTGAACATGATGCAGAAAGATATGGTGCTGGCGATGGACCTGGGCCGGCAACTCGACGTGCCTCTGCCAACCACTGCCGTGAGCAACGAATTTCTGACGGCGGCTCGCGGCATGGGCTGGACGAAATACGATTTCGCCTGCATGTTCGACGTGCTCGCCGCCATGTCGGGCGTGACCACGCCCGTGACCGCAGGAGGACCGAAGAAGTGACCACCGCTACCTCCAAGCCGGAAGCCGGACGCCGAGTTGCAGCCGAGAAAGACAAATGGCTGCGCGCGTACCGCCAGATGGTGCGGATCCGCCTGTTCGAAGAGCAGGTGAACGAACTCTACACGCGTGCGCTCATGCCCGGACTGGCGCATCTTTACAGCGGCGAAGAAGCCGTTGCGGTGGGCATCTGCGAAGCGCTGAACATCGACGACTACATCACCAGCACGCATCGCGGCCACGGGCACTGCCTGGCCAAGGGCGCTTCGCCCGATCGCATGTTTGCCGAACTGCTGGGCAAAGAAGCGGGCTACTGCCGCGGCAAAGGCGGATCGATGCACATCGCCGATCCCGCGACCGGAAACCTGGGCGCGAACGCCATTGTTGGCGGCAGCGTGGGCATCGCGACCGGCGCGGCTTTTGCCTCGAAGCGCCTGGGCAATGGACGCGTGGCGGTCTGCTTTTTCGGTGAAGGCGCGCTCGGTCAGGGATCGCTCTACGAAGTGATGAACCTGGCGCAGCTCTGGAAGCTGCCGGTGATCTACGTCTGCGAAAACAATCTCTACAACGAATACACGCACTTCTCGGAGACGACCGCCGGAACCATTCTCGGACGCGCCGGCGCCTTCGGCCTTGAAGCCGCGTTGGTCGACGGCCAGGACGTGCGCGCGGTGAATGAAGTCGCGACGCGCCTGGTGAAGCGCGCGCGCGCCGGCGGAGGGCCCGGCTTCCTGCAGGCCGATACCTATCGCTACAGCGGGCATCACGTCGGCGACATCAATCGCGAATACTACCGCTCGAAGCAGGAAGAGCAGCATTGGAAGACCGAACGCGACCCCATCAAGCTGCATGCGAACTGGCTGCTGGCGCAAGGGCATGCCGACGCCGCAGCGCTCGATCAAATCGCCGCCGAAGGCGCGCACTGAGATGGAAGCCGCGGTGAAGTTCGCGATCGCCGCGCCGTATCCCAGCGTCGACCAGGTCGAGCAGGACGTCTATGCCTGAATATGTATTTATGGCTGAACGTGAACTCACATTTGCGCAGGCGGTGCGCGAAGCGCTGGCGGAAGAAATGCGCCGCGACTCGCGCGTCTGCATTTTCGGCGAAGACGTGGCCGAAGCCGGAACGCCGTTCAAGGTTCTCTCCGGGCTGGTCGAAGAATTCGGCGCCGAGCGCGTCGCTCGACACGCCGATTTCTGAAGCCGGCTTTACCGGCGTCGGAGTCGGCGCGGCCATGGCCGGCCTGCGCCCCGTCGTCGACATCATGTTCGGCGACTTCCTTACGCTCACCATGGATCAGATGGTCAACCAGGCCGCCAAAGCGCACTACATGTCCGGCGGCCACTGGCGAGTTCCCATGGTGATGCGCACTACGCTGGGCGCGACGCGGCGCTCGGCGGCGCAGCATTCGCAATCGCTGCACGCCTGGTTCAGTCACGTGCCGGGATTGAAAGTCGTGCTGCCTTCGACGCCGTATGACGCGAAGGGCTTGCTGAAGACCGCGATCCGCGACGAGAACCCGGTCATCTTCTTCGAAGACAAAATGATGTACAAGCTGAAAGGCCCGGTTCCCGCGGAGGACTACACGATTCCGCTGGGCGTGGCCGACGTGAAGCGCAAAGGCGACGACATCACGCTGGTCGCGACCAGCAGCATGGTGCAGGTCGCGCTGGGCGCGGCGAATATGCTGGAAAAAGAAGGCATCAGCGCGGAGGTGGTCGATCCGCGCACCACGTGGCCGCTCGACGAAAAGACTATCATCGAGTCGGCAAAAAAAACGTCGCGCGTGATCGTGCTCGACGAAGGCTACGGACGCTACGGAGTGACGGCGGAACTCGCGGCAGTGATCGCCGAAGGCGCGTTCTACGATCTCGACGCCCCGGTGAAGCGCATGGGCGCGATGCACGTCCCGATTCCGTTTTCTCCGCCGCTCGAAGATGTAACGGTGCCGACGGAAGAAACAGTTTCAGAAGCCGCACGGAAAATGTGCAAGTAAGACGTAGCGCCGGCTCGTGCCGGCGACGGGGCGGCTCGCCCTCAGGTTTCAAGCTAGTAGCTATGAGCTAGCAGCTAGGAGCTGATTTATGGGACTCAAAACTCACGGAACCATGGCGGTCGACTGGGAGAACCGGATCGACTTCGACCGGCTCCGCCGCGAGCGTCTGCAAAAAGCGAAAGATCTGCTCAAGCAAGTCGTCGATGGGCTCGCTGCTCTGCTTCGACATGAACAACGTGCGCTACCTGACATCCACGCACATCGGCACCTGGGCGCAGGACAAGGCCAACCGCTTCACGCTGCTGCCGCAAAATGACGAGCCGATCCTGTGGGATTTCGGATCGGCCGCCAAGCATCATCAACTGAATTGCCCGTGGCTCGGGCCGGAGCGCTCGCGCCCCGGCATTTCCATGCTGCGCGGCGCGATGACGCCGGAGATGGGCCGCGCCGAAGACGTCGCCAAGAAAATTCGCATCGAACTCGAAATGCGCGGCCTGCACAAAGAGCCGGTCGGCATCGACATCATCGAATTGCCCGTATTGTTTGCGCTGCAACGCGAAGGCATCGAAGTAGTCGACGGCCAGCAACTCATGTCCGAAGCCCGCGTCATCAAGACGCAGGATGAAATTTCTCTGCTCAACACTTCGGCCATGATGGTCGACGCCGCCTACGACGAACTCTACCGCGCGATGAAGCCGGGCCTTCGCGAAAACGAAGCCGTCGGCCTGGTCAGCAAGGTTCTCTACGATCTTGGGCTCGGAATATGTCGAAGCGGTGAACGCGATTTCCGGCGAACGCTGCAACCCGCATCCGCATGTGTTCTCCGATCGCGTGCTGCGCCCCGGCGATCCCGTGTACTACGACATTCTGCATTCCTACATGGGATATCGCACCTGCTACTACCGCTGCTTCACCGTGGGCTACGCGTCGCATGCGATGGTCGATGCCTACAAGCGCTGCCGCGATTATCTCGACGCCGCGATCGAACTGGTTCGGCCCGGCCGCACCACCGCTGAGATCGCCGCAGTCTGGCCGAAGGCCACCGATTTCGGATTCCCCAACGAAGAAGCCGCGTTTGCCTTGCAGTACGGTCACGGCATCGGACTCGCGATCTGGGAGAAACCGGTGATCAGCCGCCTGGTTTCGTTCGAGCATCCGGTGGAGATCAAGCCCGGCATGGTGTTCGCCCTCGAAACCTTCTGGCCCTCGACCGACGGCTGGAGCGCGGCGCGCATTGAAGAAGAAATCGTTGTTACTCCGACGGGGCACGAAGTCATTACGCGCTTCCCGGCGGAACAGCTTCTGGTTGCGGGCGCGCACTATTACACGGTGAACGGTCCGCTCCCGACTACCCGAGAATCCGAATCTGCGCCCAGCGAACGCGTGCTCGAGATGATCGAGACCAGCGCCAAAACCGAGCGGGTAGGAGTTTAGAAGCTGAAGGCCATAGTCCCAAAAGACGACAGCCCTCCCCAATAAAACTATGGCCTTCAGCGTTGTAATGCCCGCTCTCGAGATGGCGCAGGAAACCGGCAAGCTCATTGCCTGGCGGAAGAAGGAAGGCGACCGCGTCACCAAAGGGGAGCCGCTCCTCGAAATCGAAACCGACAAAGCCGTCGTCGAAGTGGAAGCACCGGCTGACGGCATTCTCGCGGGAATCAAGGCGTCCGAGGGCTCCGACATTCCGGTTGGTCAGACGATCGCGTGGATCGTGGCGCCCGGCGAAAAGCCTCCCGTCGAAACCGAATCAGCCGCTCCTGCCGCACGCGCTGGATCGCATCCGAAACCTGAGGCATCTCATGTTGCGGTAACGTCGGCCACCACTTCTACGCCAGCGCCTGCATCAAGCGCCAGGATTTCTCCCAAGGCTCGCCGCCTCGCTAAAGAATTGGGCGTAGATCTTGCGCTCGTTCGCGGCTCCGGCCCGGGCGGCGAGATTCTCGCGTCCGACGTTCAGGCGGCAGCTTCTGCGCCTGCCGCATCAGGCGCGTCACCGACGAAATCGGGAAGCATCGAAGTCCCCAGTTCGCTCGGTCGTATCATGGCCGAACGTACCACTCAGAGTTGGACCACGGTCCCTCACTTCTTTGTGAGCCGCGAGATCGAAGCGACCGCGCTCAACCAATACCGCGAAAGCATTGTCGCTGAGTTCGAGCGCACGCACCAGGTCCGGATCACTCATACCGACCTGCTGGTAGCACTAACGGCCCGTGTGTTGTTGAAGCATCCGCGCTTAAATGCGAGTTGGACTGCCGAAGGAATTCTCCTGCACGATCACGTAAATATGGGGATTGCCATCGCAGTCAATGACGGTGTGGTCGCGGCGGTGATTCACAACGCGCATACCGCGAGTCTGGCAGAAATCGCCCTCCACCGGCGCGAGGTGGCCGAGCGAGCGCGGGAAGGGAAGTTGCGGCCCGCCGACATCGCCGATGCTACGTTCACCATCAGCAATCTCGGCATGTATCAGGTCGATCAATTCAGCGCGATCATCACGCCACCACAGGCTGCGATTCTTGCGGTGGGGAGCATCGCCGACCGAGTCGTCGTGGTTCAAGGCCAGCCCGCAGTTCGACCGATGATGATCCTGACCATCTCGTGCGATCACCGTGTCGCCGATGGGGCCCGCGCAGCACGCTTTCTCGCCGACCTTGCAGAAGCGATTCGCGAGCCGGCCAAAAGTCTGCAATAAAGATTCGCCCGCACCAGGCTAATCCTTCGGCGGATGGTGAACCAATTCCGCCGCGTCCATCAGTCGCTTCTTCTCGGCGGACTTTCCCCGTTTCTGGGCCCGAACTCTACGCCACAACACTTTCAAAAAGGTCTGTACCACGGGAGAGCGATCCCGTTCGCGATAAGCCACGAGCAGTTCGGTGCGTGCTCGCACTCCCGTCAACCGTCGGAAGACGACGTCCTTGCGTTGCAGATTGCCAATACACCTCGGCACGATGGAGAGTCCAATGCCCGCGGCGACCAGGCTGAGCGTGGTCTGAATTTCCACCGTGCGCTGGACAACCACAGGACGAAATCCGGCCTGCTGGCAAAGTCCGATTATGTATTCCGTCCAACTCGGGCGAGGATGGTCGGGGTAGAGAACAAAAGGTTCCGCGCTCAGCGCGGATAGAGGTACGGCCGGCAAGTGCGCCAGGCGATGCGAACTGGGCAACGCAACATAAAGCGGTTCGCGCGCAATCGTGCGAAACACTAACCCTGCAGTCTTGGCGGGAAGGCGAAGTAGGCCGATGTCAATTCGCTTTTCGACGAGGGCTTCAAGCTGGGCATGGACGGTCATCTCCGAAAGCGTTAGATCGACGTGCGGAGCGGCGTGCAGAAACTCGCGCAGCACTGCGGGCAAAACATCATAGGTGGCCGATCCTACGAATCCAAGATTAAGGGCCCCGCTGATCCCGCCGCCGACGCGTTGGGCCGCGAGCACGGCCTCGTCCGCCCGCGCCAGAATCTGACGCGCGCGCTCGAGAAAGACCTGCCCTGCGGGAGTGACCTGCACCCGCCGTCGGTTGCGGAACAGCAGTTGCACGAGCAGATCTTTTTCGAGCGACTGTATCTGGCGGCTGAGAGCGGGCTGGGCGATGCGCAATCGCTGGGCGGCGTGCCCGAAATGCAATTCCTCGGCGACGGCCACGAAATAGCGCAACTGGCGCAAATCCATGGCATGATTCTAATGCCGAATTGCTATTACTGGAACCTTCCAATGTATTGGACGTATCAGCCAAAACAGGGGCATAGTAGAGGGCTGTATTTTTTCTACGACTTCCTGGGGACTGTCGAATCGAATGGCACTTCGCAGGCATCGGCCTGCGACAGTTCCAGCTAGGTCAACGATCAGGTTATGTGGTTAGTGCGATTGGCGCTGCGGCGCCCCTACACGATTGCCGTTTCTTGCCTGCTGATCATGATTCTCGGCGTCTTGTCAGTGACGCGCATGACAGTAGACATCTTCCCGGTCATCGATATTCCGGTGGTCGCGGTGGTGTGGACCTATCCCGGCCTTTCGGCGCAGGACATGGAGCGCCGCGTCGTCCTTATCAGTGAGCGCGGCTACTCCACTACGGTCAATGGCATCTCGCGCATTGAATCGCAGTCGATCCCGGGGATTGGTCTGCTCCGGATTTATTTCCAGCCGGGCACGGAGATTGGCGCCGCCATCGCGCAAATTTCGTCTGTGTCGAGCACCATTTTGCGTATTGCGCCTCCAGGCATCACCCCGCCGAGTGTCATCCAGTTCAATGCCACCAACGTCCCCGTGGCGCAATTGACCATCTCAAGCAAGACTCTCCCGGAGCAACAACTCTACGACTACAGCTTGAACTTCATTCGCGTCCGCCTGTTCACGATTCCGGGGCTTTCCACCCCGGCGCCGTTCGGCGGCAAAGAACGTCAGATCATCATCGATATCAACCCGCAGGCACTCGCGGCGAAAGGCCTGTCGGCTGGGGACGTCGTCAGCGCGCTGCAGAACTCAAACGTGATTCTGCCTGCAGGCGACGCCAGAATCGGCAACACAGACTATACGGTCCAAATGAACAGCAGCCCCGACACCGTGTCGCAGTTCAGCCGCATTCCGATCAAAGTCGTAGGCTCGGCAACGGTGCTGCTGGGAGACGTTGCCAAGGTCGCCGACAGCTACGCCGAGCAGCGGGGCATCGTCCACGTCAATGGCAAGCGCGCGACGTACCTTGCCATTCTCAAGCACTCGGATGCGTCGACGCTCGCGGTCGTGGAGGCCACGCGTGACACGTTACCGATCATTAAGGCTTCTGCGCCGCAGGGCATGGACCTGAAGATCGACTTCGATCAATCCGTATTCGTACGCGCGGCAATCATGGGCGTGGTTCGCGAGGCCGTACTTTCCTCGATCCTGGTCTCGCTGATGATTCTGGCCTTTCTGGGAAGTTGGCGCAGCGTGATTGTTGTCTGTACCTCGATCCCGCTGGCCATCTTCACCGCCATCATTGGATTGAACCTGAGCGGCGACACCATCAACATCATGACTCTCGGCGGTCTCGCGCTTGCCATTGGCATGCTGGTCGATGACGCGACGGTCGAAATCGAGAACATCAATCGTAATTTCGACATGGGAAAAGCGATCACGGTGGCGATTCTCGACGGCGCGAGCCAGATTGCCGTGCCCGCGATTGTCGCCACGCTCGCCATTTGCATCGTGTTCTTCCCGGTCGTGCTGCTCTCCGGGGCGGCGAAGTATCTGTTCACGCCGATGGCACTTGCCGTCGTGCTAGCCATGCTGGCGTCCTATATCTTGTCTCGAACGCTGGTGCCGACGCTGTCGCGAATTCTCTTTCGAAGGCCATCGCGAGGCCGATGAAGCCAAGGAAGAAAATCCCGGACTTCTGGGCCGCCTGAACCGCAAGCGTGAGCATGCCTTCGAGCGCTTGCGAACCAGCTACGGAAACGTTCTGGAGTCTGGTGCTGCATCACCGCGTATTCACGTTGTGCATGTTTGGGCTTATGTTCGCTGTCACAGCGGTGCTGCCCCTCATCATCGGCACAGATTTCTTTCCCAACGGTCGATGCGGGATTGATGAAGCTTCATGTGCGCGCACCCGTCGGCACGCGTATCGAAGATACTGAGCAGTTGCTCATGCGAGTCGAAGGCCGCATTCGCGAGATCATCCCGGCCGGCGAAATCGACACGATCAACGATATGGTGGGCCTGCCCACTTCCTACAATCTTGCTTTCGTGCCCACCGACAATGTCGGCGACATGGACGCCGAGGTCCTGATCGCGCTGAAGCCTTTGCATCATCCCACCGAAGGCTACATGGAGAAGATCCGACAGCACCTGCCGCACGAGTTCCCTGGGATCAAGCTTCTATTTCCAATCGGCCGACATCGTGAGCCAGGTGCTCAACTTCGGGGTGCCCTCGCCGATCGACGTTCAAGTCGAAGGACCTAATCTGGATCAGTCGTATCAGATTGCGCGCCAGCTGAAAGATGAAATCGCCACCGTGCCCGGAGCGGTCGACGTGCACGTCAAGCAGGCGATTCGGTATCCGGCGTTGCACATCAATGTGGATCGTGAGAAGGCTGCGCAATTGGGATTGAGCGAGCAGAGCGTCGCCAACAGCATGCTGATTTCGCTGTCTTCGAGTTCACTGATCGCGCCATCGTACTTCCTGAACCCAACGAACAACGTCAACTACATCGTCGCCGTGCGTATTCCGCCCGAGCATTTCGATTCCGTCCAGGCGCTGATGAACACTCCCCTGAGCTTGCCAGGATCGGCCAATCCGCTGCAGGCGGCAGTCCCAGCCGCAGACTCAGCCGGTTCCACAGCCGCAGTACGAGACTTTGGCCAATGTTTCTCAAATCATTCCCGACTCTGTTCCCGCGGAAGTGAATCACTACACGGTGCAGCGCGTCATCGACATCAACGCGAATCTGCAGGGCCGCGATCTGGGCTCGGTCGTGGCTGGCATTCAGAAAAAAATCGAAGGAATGGGAAAGCTTCCGCTCGGCATGCGCATCAGCATTCATGGCCAGTACGAAGTCATGAATTCTTCGTTCCGCAGTCTGCTGATGGGATTGATTCTCGCCATCGTCCTCGTGTATCTGCTGATTGTCGTGCTGTTTCAGTCCTGGATGGATCCTTTCATTATCATGATCGCGGTACCGGGAGCGCTGGTGGGGATTCTGTGGATGCTGGCCATCACCGGCTCGACCATCAACGTCGAATCGCTGATGGGCTCGATCATGGCGGTAGGAATCGCAACTTCGAACTCGATCCTGCTGGTGAGCTACGCCAATGACGCTCGGGTGGAGCGGGATATGTCGCCCCTCGAAGCGGCGCTGGAAGCCGGAAAGACGCGCCTGCGCCCGGTCTTGATGACAGCGCTCGCCATGATCATCGGAATGATTCCGATGGCGCTGGCGCTGGGTGAGGCGGGGGAGCAGAATGCTCCGCTGGGCCGCGCCGTGATTGGAGGGCTCGTGGTTGCCACCGTGGTCACGCTGTTTGTTGTTCCGGTAGTCTATACGCTGTTGCGAAAGGACTTTCCCACGCGGCATTTGCTCGATGCAAAGTTCATTGCTGAAGCGCGCGGCGAAGAGTTTAAACCGGAGGAGCACTGATGCCCGAATCGCAAGGCGCGCGCCGCGGATCGGTTTGGCTGTATCTCGCCGGCGTGATTGCCGTTTTGGTGGCCGGTGTGATGGCCTTCCTTCTGTTTACGCGCCAGCGCACCCATGTGGAAGCCGCTGCCGAGCAACTCAAAGTCGAAGGTCAAAAGGGCCCGACCGTCGAAATTGCCACCGCCCGCAAAGTCGCAGGCTCGAACACGGTGCGACTGATCGGCGAGGCACATGCGTATCAGACGGCCATCTTATACGCCAAAGTGAGCGGCTACATGCGCAGCATCAGCGTGGACAAGGGCGATTCCGTCCGCGCGAACCAGGTCATCGCGGTCATCGAGTCCCCGGAGACCGACAAGCAATATCAAGCCGCGGTCGCCGATGCACATAATAAAGAGCTCATCGCCAACCGCGCCGCCACGCTGGTCAAGAAAGAAATGATTTCGCAGCAAGATGCGGATCAGGCTGCGGCCGATGCCGCGGTCTCCAAGGCGAACCTGGAGCAGATCGGTACCTTGAAGTCATATGAAGAGTTGCGGGCTCCCTTCAGCGGGACTGTGACCGCGCGCTATTCCGATCCCGGGGCGCTGATTCAGAACGCTGCCACGTCGCAGACCAGCGCGCTGCCTCTGGTCGAAGTTTCGGAGACTTCGCGGCTCAGGATCTACGTCTATGTCGACCAGGCGCATGCTCCGTTCGTGCGCAACGGAGATCCCGTCACGATTCTCGATCAGGCCAACCCCAGTTTGAAAGTGTTGGCCCATGTCACTCGCACCAGCGGGGCGATTGATTCTAAGACGCGCACGTTACTCGTTGAAATCGATGTCGACAATCCGCACAATCGCATCCTTGCCGGAAGCTTTGTGCAGGTGGAGTTGAAGGTGCAGACTCCGCGCTACGTCGAGGTGCCGTCCGACGCGCTGATTATTCGCGGGACGCAGACGTTTGTGGCAGTCGTGACCGCCGACAACACCATCAAGTTCACGCAGGTGGCTGTTGCCGAGCAAACCGGCGAGACCGCGCGCCTGTTCAGTGGATTGGATGAAGGCGAGCGCGTCGCCCGCAGCATTGGGGAACGCGTGCCGGAAGGGGGTAAGGTGCAACCGGTCGCACGCCCCGGCAGTTGATGCGTTCTCTGAGCTCACGCAGAACGTCAATTCCTCATGGGACAGAAAAGACATAATCATTGGTTGAAGTGTGCGGGCCTGGTCCTGGTGGTCAGCGGTTTCGCCGCGGCACAGGACAAGCCGCTCTCGCTCGCCGATTGCTATCGTCTCGCTGAGCAGAACCAGCCGGATCTCGCGACCGCAGAAGCCGAAGTCCACGTCGCCGAAGCTCATCTCAAGGAACGCCGCTCGCCGTACTTTCCACATCTCAGCTTCGGCGCCAGCCACAACCAACAGACTTATAACTACTCCCCGACGCCGGGGACTTCTCCCACGATCGCCGGGCTTCAATACAACGGGGAGAGGTGGTCGAATTCTCCTTATTACTACACCGGGCTGAACTTCAACCAGAACATCTATGACTTTGGCCTGACGCGGGGTTCGGTCGAGCGTGGGAAAGCGGAGTTGGCCCAGGCGCAGGAGAATCGCGACCGGGTCCACCAGGAGACTCTGCTCAACGTACGCAACGGATATTTCAGCGTGCTGGCCGCACAGGCGTTAGTCCAGGTGCGGCAGACGACGGTTCAGGATCAGAGTAAGCACCTCGACCAGATCAACGCATTTTTCCAGGTCGGTCGCGTTCCTAAGATCGACGTGACCCGGCAGGAGGTGCAACTGGCCAACGCCGAGCTCGATCTCGTCCAGGCGCAATCGGATCTCACAGTAGCTCAGGCGAGCATTGGCGACAGCCATGGGCCTGCCGGTGAAAAATACATACACATTAGTCGATGTCCTAAATGCGGCCCAGGCGCTCGATGCAGTCGATGGATATCTGTCGGAGGCGCGGACGTTGCGCCCTGATCTGCAGGCACTCCGCCAGGCCATCAACGCGGCCGAAGGGGACATCGTGGCCGCGCGCTCGAACTTCAAGCCTCGGCTGAATTTCTCGAGCTTTGCCGATTTGCAGAATTTGAAGTTCCCGTTGATCTGGAATGTGGGATTCGGTGAGAGCCTGCTGCAACCGCTGCTTACGGGAGGGTACAACCGCGCGTATCTCAACGAAACGGAGCAAGCCAAGAGCGCGGCGGAGTCGACGCTGAAATCGGCCACGCTGCAGGTGGATCGCGAGGTCTACACAGACTACGCTAACACGAGCGTGGCCCAGCAACAGATCGGTCTGGCTACGAAGGCCGATCTGGAGGCACGGGAAAATCTGGCGTTCGCCGAAGGCCGCTACTCGGCTGGAGTTGGGAACATTATTGAACTAACCGATGCGGAATTACTGGCTGCTACTGCGGGCGCTCAGGTGGTCACGGCGCGCTACAACTACCAACTCGCCTACGGTCGGCTCGAGGTTGCTGCGGGAAAAGATCCCAGCGACTGAGCGCTGCCATTATCTCAGCGTCTCGACCGGAGTTGAATACTGATGGTCGCTCCACCAGATGCCCGGTTCGTCGGGTGAAACCTTCTTATGGTATTTGAATCCCAGCCGTTGCAATTCTTCAAGAATCGCGTCAATGGCTGCTCCCACGGATTGCCGAACCGCGGCGCTCAACGGATGTCCCGGCTCGTAGCACTTACCTGCGATACCCACCAGTAGCACATTTTGCGGCATGGCACCCAGCATCTCTGCGGTCATCAGGCACTCGGCCAGTGCGGGCGAGTGAGGATCAAGTCGCTCCGCCGGAGTATCCCGCAGGATGTCTTCCTTGGAATAAAGCGCGAGCGTACCCACCGGGTCATCACTGGCCACCGAATCCACCAAGATCAGCGCCTTCAACCCGACGATCTGATGCGTTAGATCCAGTGCCGGAGTGCCGAGATCGATGATCTCAATACCCGCTTCGAAGTCATACATCGACTCCAGAATTCGTACTACATACGGTCCGACGCCATCGTCACCAAGCAGTACGTTCCCGATGCCGCCAATCAGCGCTTTTCTCACAGGATTTTCGCTACTCCAATCTTTCGGCCGGATGGATCGAACGCGTGACACGCGCAGGCCATACACGGATCGAACGAGTGCACCGTACGCAAGACTTCCAGCGGCTCCTCTGGCCGTGCGAGCGGCGTGTGCAGCAACGATGCTTCGTACGGACCATGCGCCCCATTCTTGTCGCGCGGGCTGGCGTTCCACGTGGAGGGTACGACCGCCTGATAGTTCTTGATCTTCTCGTCCTTGATCACGATCCAGTGTGATAGCGTTCCGCGCGGCGCTTCGTGAGTTCCAACGCCCTCGACTTCATGCGACGGCAATACGGGCTGGTTGTGCACCGTGTAGTCGCCCTTGGCGATGTTGTCGGTCAGCAACTGCAGGTGCTTCTGCGCCAGCTCTGCCAGCATGGAGGCGCGAATGGCCCGAGCCGCATGACGGCCGAGGGTGGAATGCAACGCAGCGGGCGTAGCGCGAGGTCCGCCAATTGCAGCAATCTTTTCAATCGCCATGTCGGTGTACTTGCGTGTGAGCGGATGCCCTTGCGCATAGCCGACCAATACTTGCGCCAGCGGGCCGACCTGCATCGGCTCGCCATTGAAGCGCGGCGCCTTCACCCATGAATATTTCTCGTCCGCATTCCATCCTGTGAAGGCGGGCTCCGTCTCTCCCGACCACGGATGCAGCGGCTTCTCGCCCTGATAATACGCGTGCATTACATCTTCGGTGACGGATTGCCGGAAGATCGGGTCCGCGCCGGTCTGGAACCCTTTCACGCCTGCTAGATCTCCGTCGCGAATGTAGCCTCCAGGAAGGTCATAAGACGATCCTCGGCTGTCCAGCGGCAGATCGGGTACTGCCAGATAGTTGCGCACCCCGCTGCCAATCTTGAACCACTCCGGATACATCGCCGCCACGGCGCACACATCCACGAAGTAGACTTGCTGCACGAACTGAACAACTTCCTGCAGCAGAGTGCCGATCATTGCTAGCTGGGTCATGCCTAAAGCGGATGTGCTGTCCAGATCGATCGCGTTGGCCACGCCGCCCACCGTCAGGTTTTGGATGTGCGGCGTCTTCGATCCCAGAATGCCGACGACCTGCAACGCCTTGCGCTGGTATTCAAGCGCCTGTACGTAGTGTGAGAATGCCAGCAGATTTACGTCGGGCGACAACCGCATCGCCGGATGCCCCCAATACCCGTTGGCGAAAATTCCGAGTTGTCCGCTGTTGGCGACGGCGTTCACGCGGTCCTGCGCCGCTTTCAGTTCGTTGCGTGAGTTGCGGGTCCAGGGTGAGAGGCTTTCCGCCAGCTTCGAAGTCGCGGTGGGATCAGCCTTCGGAATCTGCAGCACGTCCACCCAATCGAGCGCCGACAACTGATAGAAGTGCACGATGTGGTCGTGCAACGCGTGCGCAATCAGGATCAGGTTGCGGATGTATTGCGCATTCAGCGGAATCTCCAGCTTCAGCGCATCTTCCACCGCCCGCACGCTGGCCATGGCGTGCACCGTTGTGCAAACTCCGCAGAAACGCTGCGTGAAAAGCCAGGCATCCCGCGGATCGCGGCCGCGAAGAATCTTTTCGATGCCTCGCCACATGGTGCACGAAGCCCATGCGTTGCTGACCGCGTTGTTCTCGACCTCCACATCGATGCGGAGGTGGCCTTCAATTCTGGTGATGGGATCAATTGTGATTCGTTTTGCCATAAGGTCCTGCTATTAGTCGGAGCCTGAAGTTTCTGCGGTTTCGTCTTCGCCGATGTGTCCGTATTTGAAATAGCCCGTCCAACTGATATAAGGCCGCCGGAATCGGAAGTAGCTCGCCATGTCGTGCCACTCGCCGAGCGGCGCAGGCAGAATCGCCAGCCGCTTCACCGCGATCAGGAAGCCCAAAATGCCGAGGGAGATGAACCCGAGCGAGACTAGTACTTCGATGGTGACGGGAAAATACAGCGCTTGGGGATTGGGGCGGAACGCCAGGGTCGTGGGGCTGAAGCGGTAGATCATGCCCCCGAGCGAACTGAGAATGTACCCGATGAACATCGGCTGGGGTGAGCTGTCCCGTACTGAGCGGCGCAGCAGCAATCCGCCAACCGCTATCAAAATCATCTCGAGCCAGAACACGCCGGCGAAGCGGTCGAAACGAAACGCGCTTCCGATCTCTCCGCGAAACAGGATGTCCACCAGCCGAAGACCCATCCACCCGAAAATCAGCCACGATGTAATGCGCGCGGCTTCGTCGAGAACCTCCATGTCCATTGCCCGTTTCCATATCAGGCAGCACAGCATCGTGGTTCCGGCGACGCATCCGAATGACATGAACGTCGCCGCGCCCAGATAAAGCACCGGCAGCCACGGAGTCTGCCACAGCGGATGCACTCGCTCTCCGGCCAGCAGCATCAACGCTCCCAGCGACGACTGGTGCATTCCCGGCAGCAGGTACGCCGCGGCAATAATCCATGGAAAGAAGTAATGCAGCCGTTTTTCGATTAGTTCCACGCCTGGACGCAAGCGCGAGTCGAAATACCACAGCCGCTCCAGCACCGGCGGAATATTTTCGACCGCCAGCGGGATCATGGCGTAGATCGACATGCAAATCGCCACTTCCGCCAGCGGGGAGTGCATGTTCCACCGCCAGGGGAAAACGATCCAGTAGAAATTCCACGGACGCCCGGCATCAATGCCAAGCAGAAGCAGCCCACACGCATAGGCCAGAAAACTTGTCAGCAAAGCCATTCGCATCAGCGAATGCAGCCGCTTGCGCCGGAAGACCCAGGCTGCAATCCCCACTGCGAATGCGCCCGAGCCCAGCGCGGTCAGCACCATCAGGTTGAAGGTCTTCCAGATTCCCCAGCCATAGGCGTCGTTCATGCCGCTGACCGGACCCAGTCCTGCCAACTCGCGATACGCGCTTAACGCGAATGCGACCAGAACGAGAGCAGAGAGCCCTAGAAAAAATCCATTCACCACCGGGAACCCGTAGACGGGCACGTTCCGTTCCCAGCGATTGGACCGAGCGCGATCGATCGGCTCTGCCGATCGCTGTGTGCGCCAGTCGTAGTTGTGGCACTCATAATTGCGCCCTCAATCCGGTTTCTTTCTCACGCTCGTGTGCTTCTTCTTCATGGCC
The DNA here is from genome assembly GCA_963795875.1 of uncultured Acidobacteriaceae bacterium. GTDB lineage: Bacteria > Acidobacteriota > Terriglobia > Terriglobales > Acidobacteriaceae > Sulfotelmatobacter. The sequence continues at coordinate 636,433 of CAWCJM010000006.1, read as the reverse complement.
CTTCAAGCTCTTGCGAATGACCTGCACCAAGCCCGCGTACAGCAGAGCAGGAAGTGCGAAGTATTGATAGAAGCGTCTCTGCCAGCGCAGCGTTCGCGCCGGAACTGACTCCGGCCCAAGTTCGGGCAGACCCAGTTTCTCGAAAGGCACTTTCGACAGATACAGAGCCTGCGTGCCGCCGTTATCGGTCTCGCCGTACACGCGATTCTGATAGTAGCGGCCGGGATTATTTTTGATCCGCTGCTTGGCATCCAGCAGCAAGACTGACCGTGGTCCAAAGATCACTGCACCCGTCGGACAAACGCTGGTGCATCCCGGCTTTAATCCTTTTTCGAGGCGGTCCTTGCACAACTCGCACTTGGTCACGCGCGGATTGAAGCCGACCCACTGGAAGCGCGGAATGTGATACGGGCAGGTAATCGTGCAATAGCGGCAGCCAATGCACTTGTCGGCGTCCCACTTGACGATGCCGCTTTCCGGATCTTTGTGCAGCGCCTGGAAAGGACAACCCGCCGCACACGCCGGATCGAGACAATGCATGCACTGCCGCTTCACGAACGAAAACGCGGATCCATCCTCAGGCTTGTAAAGCTTGATGACATTGCGGGTCAGATCGTTCAAGTCCGACGGCGCCTGGTGCAGTTGATCGCCGCGCGTGTCGGGCGGCGTATCGTTTGCCTCGGCGCAAGCCGCCACGCACGCCTTGCACCCGATGCAGACGCTCGCGTCATAGAGCAATCCGACTGCTGCATTGGGCACTGGAATGTGCTCTCCTGCGTGTAATACATCCGTGCCGATCGTGATGGCCACGGCGGCCGGGACTCCCGCCTTGGCGATGCCAGTGAAGAGTTGTCGCCGAGTGATGGACACGTCAGTTCTCTTTCTGGCCGGTTGGCTTCTCGGTCGGAGATTTGGCTTTTTCAGCATGCGCGCGGTCGGCCGCGATTCGGGTCACGCCCGCCTCCATGCTGCTCTGGAAGCGCTGCGAGGCCACCCATGTCGCTCCGCCAACCGCCCCGACGATCGCGCCTACCAGACCCGCCGCCCCTACCTTGAGTTGGCCTGCCGTGCTGAAGATCGGTGGATAGGTCTCAGGAGGTGTCGCCAAGTGGATGGGCACCGTTTCGAACGTTCCCATCTGCCAGATCACGCCCTTTTCCGTGCAGCCTGCGCACGGAACGCCGGTCCCAATCGGCCACACGCCCGGAATCTCGTTGAAGTGTCTCGTCGCGCACGCGGCATGCGTCACCGGACCTTTGCAGCCCAGCTTGTACAGGCAGTGTCCCTTGCGATGTCCTTCATCGCCGAATGCCATTGCAAAGCGTCCCGCGTCGAAGTGCGCGCGCCGCGGACAGTTTTCGTGGATGACGCGCTCGTAAGCAAATCTCGGCCGGCCATACTGATCCAACTCCGGCAGCTTGCCCATCGTGACGTATTCCAGGACCACCGCGAGCAGGTTGTAAGGATTGGGCGGGCAGCCCGGCAGATTGACGATCGGCTTTCCCGAAATCACGGAATCGACGCCTACCGCGCCCGTTGGATTTGGGTCGGCCGAGGGAACTCCGCCCCACGACGCGCACGAGCCGATGGCAATTACGGCCGCAGCCTGAGCAGCAACTTCCTTCGCCACCTGAATAGCGGGCTTGCCACCGAGTTGCATGTAGACGCCGTCATCCCGGGTGGGAATTGCGCCTTCGACCACCAGTACATACTTTCCGGCATTGTCTGCGATGGCCGAGCGCAGAGCGGCTTCTGCCTGCGCGCCGGAAGCGGCCATTAGAGTCTCGTGATAGTCGAGCGAGATGACGTCGAGGATCAGGTGAGCGACGTCCGGAGCCGAGGTTCGAAGCAGCGTCTCCGTGCACCCCGTGCAGTCCTGAAAATGCAACCAGATGACCGAAGGCCTGCGAGCTTTGCCCACAATCTTGGCTATCTGTGCGGCAGTCGCTTTGCCGGTCAGACTCAGACCCACTGGCGCGGTCACCATGAGCGTGGAACAGAGTTGCAGAAAACTGCGCCGCGACACACCACACTTCTTCAGATGTGCCGCAATTGTGTCTCTCTCGCCTGTCTTCATGGACAGTCTCCCCTTGGCTGCGTCGCCGTTTGCCTGAATCGAGCCTCGATCCCGGGAATGAGGTCTGGCGTAGCCGCAGTGCCTGTCAAAGCGCCGCCGCAATCCGCATTACTCACTGGGGTTCGGTGTTCGGCTGCGGTGGGGAGGATCGGGTTGACTGATCGGGGGTGGTCTGGTTCTGTATAAAAACGTATAAAAGTGAGTCTTACCAGTGAGCGTTCCTGATCCCGGTTAGCCCTCCGACTTCTCCCTTCCTGAGCTGGCCTTTTTCGGTCAGGCGGTCAGTCCAGTCGAGCCGAATGCAGTGTTTATCTTCTATTCCGGGATTGTCATCAGTGACCTGGATCACAGGTCGACGTGATATTGGTCATGAGAGGAAGGGAATTTCAGCAGTTCTCGAAAGAGAGATGGGCTCTCTCCCGAAGCAAGTGTTTCAAGACTCATCAGCTTCCTGCTGAGAAACACGCCAAGAATTGTGAACGCAGCCACAGCCGGATCGCGATTCGAGGCAAACGGATTCTACCCTTTGTGGGCCTTGCGAATCGTTCCCCGCTCGGCAAAGGTAATCGTAATAGTCTTCTTGTCTCGGCTGAGCTTTGGGGGCAGGCCTCGCACCAGATGGATCACCACGGTTCGGCCGCCATTTGTGAATTTCATGTTCATCCGATTGGGGCCTTGCTCTACTGCCGTCATAAGAAAGCTCTCCGAAGGATAGATTCGAGAAATTAGGAGAAACACGATGCCAGAGGGCTGCCCTTTTGAGTACGCACCATGCTGCCCTCGTGCCAAATGCAGCGTCGCCAAGCGCTACAATCCAAGTGTAGAGCATTCTTGGACGGCGATCTGTTCACTTTTGATCAGGCGTGCAGACTGCAACCAGAGGATGCTACGAGGAGAAAGCGGGACCGATGAACCCTCTGCGTTGGATCTTTCAGTTCGTGTTCGGCTGTCGTCACCGTCACCTGAGCCGTGTTTTCACGATCAAAGGCCGGACATATAAAGTCTGCTTCGATTGCGGCGAAGAGTTTGATTTGCGGGATGCGCACGTTGCGAGCGCGGCCTAGCGTCGCCGATATCTCAACCCTTGAAAATGCCCAGACCGGGCTAAACCAAGCAATGCTCCGTTGAACGGGCCCGCCGTTATTCCTGCACGTCGTCGAGCAGCGAGCGGAGCTTGCCAGAGCGCGACGGATGACGCAGTTTGCGCAGCGCTTTCGCTTCGATCTGGCGAATGCGCTCGCGCGTGACGTCGAACGATTGGCCGACTTCTTCGAGCGTGTGCTCGGAGCCATCGTCCATTCCAAAGCGCATGCGGATGATCTTTTCTTCCCGCGGACTCAGAGTGCGCAGCACGTGCGCCGTGCGCTCCTTCAAATTCACATTCAGTACTGCCTCGGCGGGCGACATCTTCGTGCGATCCTCGATCAGATCGCCGAGATGCGAATCTCCCTCTTCGCCGATCGGCGTCTCCAGCGAAATCGGCACGCGCATGATCTTCTTTACCTTGCGTACCATCGCCTCGGGGATGTCCATCTGCTTGGCAATCTCCGCCGAAGTGGGTTCGTGCCCCGACGCCTGCACCAGTTGCCGCGAAGTGCGGATCAGCTTGTTCACGACCTCGATCATGTGTACGGGCAGACGGATCGTCCGCGCCTGGTCGGCAATCGCGCGGCTGATCGCTTGGCGAATCCACCAAGTGGCATACGTGGAAAACTTATAGCCGCGCCGGTACTCGAACTTGTCCACCGCTTTCATCAGCCCGACGTTGCCTTCCTGAATCAGGTCAAGGAACTGCAGACCGCGATTGCCGTATTTCTTCGCGATCGAAACCACCAGGCGCAAGTTGGCTTCGATCAGTTCGCGCTTGGCCTGCTCCGCGTTCATGTCGCCCTGGATCATTTTGCGCTGGGTGCGCTGCAGGTCGGGAAACGTCATTCCGGCCTCGTCTTCCAGCCGTTTGATCTCGATGCGATGCTGCCGCTGCGCGGCGCGATAAGTCTTCTTGAGTTCTTCGCTGCGCGTGCCCGTAATCTTCGCTTCCAGGCTCACCAGTTCGCGATCCAGCACACGCATGAGTTCGATGGTTTTGTTCACCCGCTCGATCAGGCGCTTGCGCTCCGCGTGGTTCAACCCCAGATTCCGGATGATGAGCGAAATCCGCACCATCTCGCGCCCCAGTTGCCCGCGGTAGCTGTCGGTATTCGCGCGGCTTCTTTTTCGCCGGGATGGTCGCCAGCTTTTCGGCCAGCCGGTTGGCCGTTCTTGTAATGCTTGTTCAGCTTGTCGATGCGGCCCGTAATGTCGTCGACGCGATTCTGCAAAATCTCGTCGGTAATCTCTTCCTCGTCGAAGACCACCATCTCTTTAATCGAGCGCAGTCCGCCTTTCAGATCTTCGCCCAGGGCCAGCACCTGCTGGATCACAATCGGCGAGCGCGAAAGAGCTTTCAGCGCAGTGAGTTGCCCGCGCTCGATGCGCTTGGCAATCTCCACTTCCTCTTCGCGCGTCAGCAGCGGTGACGCGCCCATTTCGCGCAGGTAAACCCGCACCGGATCGCTGGCCGAGTCCGGCGCGCCCGGCGTCAGGTCCAGTTCGACTTCCTCGCTATCCTGCGCCAGTCTTCTGTTCCAGCGTGGAGAACGGCGAATTCGGCTCGCCTTCCACTACATCCAGACCGCGCGTGCCAATGGAACCGAGCAAATCGTCTACGTCCTGCGGGGAATTCGCATCGTGCGGCAACAAATCGGTTACCTCTTCGTCCACTACTTCAGTTTTTCGGTTCATCAGCATTGATCGGTTCTTCGTGTCATTCATCGCCAAGTGGAATGCCTCTTCGGTGCCTCTGTATGGAGAGAAGGGAACCTGGCTAAATCTACAGTGGCAAGTTCAACAGAAAGCGGGGAAATCAGCCCTTCCTTGATGCTAGCACAGCTGTCGCCGCATTCCTATTCTCTAAAAAGTCCCGCTTTTCCGTTGGGCAATTCCAAGGTTTGTTGGTGCAGAGGGAAATACTGGTCGGGGCGCGCGGATTTGAACCGCGGACCCCCTGCGCCCAAGGCAGGTGCGCTACCAGGCTGCGCTACGCCCCGACTCTTCTCATTATAAATGAGATGCGTCTCGGCTACCTGCCGAGGATCGTTGGCAGCCGCCTCTCCGCGAGCCCATCGACGCCGAATGTGGCCAACGTGGCTCCATTTCGGGCCGTGCTCGGACCTCGACAGCGTATAATTTTTGTCCAGTATGCAGAAGCCGCGTTACGCGCTGGTGGCGTATCTCAAGAATCCGGCAGGGGGGTTCGTGGAGAACCTCCGGCGCGAGTTGCATCCCGACCTTCCCCACCTGGCCGCGCACCTGACCATCCTGCCTCCGCGGCCCCTGCACGGCTCCGAGGACACGGCACTGCAGGTTTTGGAGCGAATCTGCGGCAACGAGGAACCCTTCGAAGTGACGCTGGGCGATGTCGAGACCTTCATTCCAGTGACCCCAACGGTCTACATCCGCGTGGACGTCGGGTGCCGCCCGCATGAGCGAACTGCACAGCAAGCTGAATACCGAAGCGCTGGCGTTCAAGGAAGAGTGGCCCTACATTCCGCACCTCACGATCGTCAAGATGAGCGCCGAACCGCCCGCCCAGACCGCTTTTCAGATGGCCCGCGAGCGCTGGTCCAGCTATTCGGGAAGCCGCCGTATCCTGCTGGAAAGGCTAACCTTTGTGCGCGAAGACATGCGCGACGGCACCCTCAACTGCTGGGTCGATCTGGCCTCCGTGGTCCTGGGCCGCACCCTGGTTTCGCGCTAAGCGCCTCGTAATCGCCGTACCTCGGTTACTGCAGTCCAGTTACCCCCGCCGCATCAACATGGCCCTAGGTACATCTCCCTCCCGTGCATTGAAAAGCCCGCGCCCATGGCTGTAGATAAAGAAGTAGGCAAGTTCCGGTGATCCCGATCAAAGGCCACTTCTGACGCGGGTTTCCGGTTCGAAACGGGGAGAGCACATGCAGATCGGAGTTTACGGTTCAGGGTACCTGGGAACGGTGATTTCGGCCTGCCTGGCAGATTTTGGCACCCCTGTTTCCTGCTGCCATCCCGACCGCTCGCGCATGGTCGAGATGGCGCAGGGCAACATTCCGTTCTTCGAAAAAAATCTGAAAGAGATTATTCGCCGCAACGTGCGCGCGGGCCGGCTCGCCTACTCCACCGACATTGAATCGTTTGCCCGCAAGACCGCAAGTGATTTTTCTGGCCGAAGACAAAGCCGAGGGCCTGGCCGACGTCGCCATGCGCATTGCGCGGCTCGCTGCGAAGCCTCCGATCCTGACGATTGTGACCCCGGCTCCCGTGGGCACGGCCAGCGCTCTGGAAAAGAGCATCAAAGACGCCGGCCTGCAGGCCACGATCGTTTCGCAGCCAATGTTCTTCACCGATGGCTGCGCGGTTGAAGATTTCAACTGGCCCGACCGGCTGATTCTGGGATCGACTTCCAGCGAAGCCGTGCAGATGCTGAAGCAGATTTTTCACCCGCTGGTGATGCGCGGCGTCCCGGTGATTGTGACCAACCAGGCGACCGCGGAACTGGTGCGCGAAGCTGCCACCGCGTTCGTGGCGACCAAAATTTCCTTCATCAACGAAGTCGCCGCGCTCTGCGAACGCGTGAACGCCGACGCAGTCAACCTGGCTCTGGCGCTCGGTCTCGACAAGAAAATTGCTCCTCGCTGCCTGCAGCCCGGAGCCGGCATGGGCGGCGTATTCGCCGAGTCCGACATGGACTCTCTCGCCGAACTGGCGCAGGCGCATGGCGTGCCGCTGAAAGTGCTCAGCGCGGCGCGCGACGTGAACCACTACCTCGCCGATCGCCTGGTCGACAAAATCGCCCTCGCCCTGAATTCCGTCGAGAACAAGGAAGTCGGCATTCTGGGACTGGCCTTCAAGCCGAACACGAATTCAGTAGCTGGATCCTCGTCGGTGCGTCTGGCCGAAACGCTGGTTTCGAAGGGCGCGCACGTGCGGGCGTATGATCCCGTCGCGATTCCCGAAGCCAAGACCCGGCTCAACGGCACGGTTCGCTATTGCGACTCGGCTTACGCCGCCGCGGAAGGTTCTGATGCGCTGGTCGTCGGCACCGGATGGCCCGAGTTTCGCGCGCTCGATTTCGACCGCATCAAGCATCTGCTGAAAAAGCCGGTCATCGTCGATACGAAGAACCTGCTCGATTCGACCCGTCTGCGCGCCCTGGGATTCGAGTACGTTGGCGTAGGCCGCGGCTAAGCTCATGTGGGGACGGCCGCCTCGGCCGTCCAAGCTAGGGCGAAGCCCAGCGCATCCATCACAGAACCCGCCACTAGGTTTTTATTGCGATCCAAGCCTCCTAAGTCATCCCTCCTAGGCCCCCTAACATCGCCGAACCGCAATTGCTATAATCAACTGGAGTGGTGGGAATAGCTCAACTGGCAGAGCACCGGACTGTGGCTCCGACGGTTGCGGGTTCGATTCCCGTTTCCCACCCCAATTTTTTGCTTGCAGCAAGTGTTTTGTGGGGACAGCCGCCCTCGGTTGCGCGGTCGAGCGAAGCTCGACTCCCTCGTCTCCTATCGCGGCCCTGTAGCTCAATTGGATAGAGCATCAGTCTTCGGAACTGAGGGTTGGGGGTTCGAGCCCCTCCGGGGCCGCCATTTGATTCCAGAATAAAAAAGCGTAATCACGAAGGGCACGAAGTATCACGAAGGGCCCTCGGTTGTCCGGACTCCCTTCGTGTCACTTCGTGTCCTCCGTGGTAAAGATTCTTCTGCTGGCAGCGGCCGAAATCCTGTAGCAGAAGTCCACCGCCTGGGATAAAATCCACCCTCGGCTTCACACGCATGAAACGCATCTTCCATTTCCGCGCATCTTCCTCCCAACTCGGCCCCCTGGAGGAACGTCTGCTCGACGCCCTGTGGCAGCGCGGACATGCTACGGTTCGCGACCTTATCGACGATGCCTGTCAGGATCTCGCCTACACGACGGTGATGACCACGCTCGACCGTCTCTTCAAAAAAAATTTGCTGTCGCGCGAAGCCGAAGGCCGCGCCTTTCGCTACGCTCCGCGATTCACCCGCGAAGAACTGCACCGTGAAGTTGCCGGTGAGGCGTTCCGGCAATTACTGGATGCGAGCCCGGCATCGTCGCTGCCGCTCTCGTACCTGGTCGAAATCCTGACCGAGCGCGACGCGCAGTTGCTTGATGACCTTCGCCAAGTTGTCGAAGCGAAGCGGCGCGAGTTGCGTAAGAGTGAATCGCGCAACGAATCGAATTCCAAGGACAAAGCCTGATGTTCGCCGCCCGCGGCCTCGCCGTCTCCTTGTCCGTGTTCGTGATGGTGTACTGCGTTCTCTCGCTCGCCGTGTGCCTCGCCTGGCGCACGCTCCAGTCGCGCATCGAGGGCCTTCCCGTTCGCCGAGTTGCGGATTTGCTGTTTGCCCTGCGAATGTTTCCTGTGGCCACAGCGGCCGTTATCACGGCTGCCTTCACCGTGCCCTCTTTCCTTCTGCTGGAGCCGCGGGCCATCGAAGAGCCTTTGGGCGAGATTCCTCTGGTTCTGGGCATCTTCGGCGCAGCGTTGGGAGTATTTGGAATTGTGAATGCCGGCATGGCTCTGCGCCGAGCCTCCCGCACTATCTCGACCTGGACGAACGCCGCGCAGCCCGTCGAGTCCAGCGCGCCCGTTCCGGTTCTGCGAATTTCTCCAGCCGTTCCCGCGATGACCGCCACCGGAATCGTTCGCCCCAAAGTCCTGCTGTCGGGTGCGGCGGAGTCCATGCTGACCGCCAACGAATTGCAGACGGCGCTGAATCATGAGAGTCGCGCACGTTCGCCGCCGCGACAACTTGAAGAAACTCCTGCTGCGTTTCGTAGCATTCCCAGGAATGGCTGGCCTGGAAGCCGCGTGGCTCGAAGCCACCGAGATGGCGGCCGATGATGCCGCAGTCTCAAATGCCGGCGAAGCGCTCGATCTGGCCGCAGCCCTGATCAAGCTTTCGCGCCTGGGACCGGTCGCAACCTCCCACCGATTTGACCACGGCGCTGGTTCACAGCCCTGCTTCCATCATGAACGCCCGAGTCGAGCGCCTGATCGCCTGGAGCGACGACCGTCTGGTGCTCGCCCGGAAGATTCTCTCCGTGGTACGGACTCGGTGCGGCTCTGGCCACCGTCGCCCTCTTCGCCGTACCTATAGCCAGTTGCTGGTGCACATGCACACGGCAACCGAGTGGCTGGTGCGGTAGCAGCAGCCGCAAGTCTTTCGTCAACCTCGAACTCTTTGGTTCTAAGTCCTGGCAACCTCAAACTGGATCCCGAATCTAACTACATCATCCGCTCGATCGATTCGAGAAGGCTCAATCTTTGCGCCGAAGATTGTTCCGGCCAAGGAGTCTTTGTGCAGTGAAACGGCGGATCTCGCAGCTTCGCCATCTCCTCGCGTGAAGTGGGCCCTTTCGGTTGGGATTCTTTCGACGACCACGCTGGTCCACTATCTTGCCCGCCTTTGCCGCGTTAGGTGAGCCCGCCAGCTCCGTTCAGGCCGACCAGGTCCACATGCAAGGCACTCTGCGCACCACGCAAACCCAGGCTTACACCATCCATGAAATCCGCGCCGCCACAGGAACGGTTGTGCGTGAGTATGTTTCGTCTTCTGGCCGAGTTTTTGCTGTGGCTTGGCAAGGTCCGTGGCCGCCTGACATGCGGCAAATTCTGGGCTCGCTACTTCGAGCAGTACCAGCAGGCCGTGCAGGCGGAGACAATCTCCCGCGCCGGTCGTAAGCCCCTCCGCATCGAACAGCCTGGCTTCGTCGTCCGTGCGGGCGGACATCTGCGCTCGTACGCTGGCCACGCATACATTCCAGAAATGCTGCCGCAGGGCGTCAACGCGGAAGAAATCCGATGAAGCCATCCATCACATACAGCAGGTTCACCCACTGGAATCTCTTCCCGACGATTGCGGTATGCGCAGCCCTGTGGCCCGTCCTTGGTTGCGGAGGAAGCAGCAGCCCGCACGTGAATTCAAATTCCGTGACAACTTCTGGCTCCAACGTTCAGGCCATCACGGTGAACTCAGGACCAACCGGAAACTATACCAACGGTGCATTTACCAGCGTGACCGTATGCGCACCGAGCACTTCCACGTGCCAGACGATTGACGGCATTCTGGTCGACACTGGCTCCTCCGGACTTCAGGATCCTTTCGTCTGCGCTTACGATCGCCCTTTTCGCAACAGAAATCATCCGACGGCAATCCCATCGTCGAGTGCCTTCCCTTTGTCAGCGGATTCACCTGGGGATCAGTGCAGTCCGGCGACATTCAGATCACCGGGGAGAAGGCGACCGCGGTCCCGATCCAGGTGATCAGCGCCACGGACTTTCCCATCCCCACCAGTTGCTCCGATCGAGGAGCGTCCGAAAATACGCTGAACACTCTGGGCGCGAACGGCATTTTGGGTGTGGGAAATTTCGCACAAGATTGCGGCGCCGCCTGCGCCACGACCGGCGCCTCCAACCCTGGCTTGTACTATGAATGTCCAAGCTCGGGCTGCGTTGTTATCGCCGAAAGCTTAGCGCAGCAAGTGCAAAACCCGGTCGCGCTTTTCCCCACCGACAATAATGGAGTCATTCTCGAGTTGCCTGCCGCGACCACGCCGCAAGCCAGCATCAGCGGCTCGCTCGTCTTTGGTATTGGAACGCAGTCGAACAACGGGCTCAACGGCGCGACGGTGTATGCGTTGAACGACCTCGGAAACTTCACCACCAGCTTCAACAATCAGTCTTACGACCAGAGTTTTCTCGACAGCGGCTCAAACGCCGTCTATTTTCTAACCGCGAGCACGGCAGGAATCCCGGTCTGTACTGACGCTACATTCTTCTATTGCCCGTCGAGCACGCAGAATCTTACGGCTACAACTCAGGGATCCAACGGATCGAGCGGTCAAATCAAGTTCAGTGTGGCCAATGCTGACAACCTCTTCAACAGCAACCTGACTGCTTTCGTGTTTGCGGATCTGGCTGGACCGAATTCTCTCGCCGGATTCGATTGGGGGCTGCCGTTTTTCTGCGGCCGAAATGTATTTACCGCCATCGAAGGGAAGAGCACCCCGGGCGGAAGCGGGCCCTATTGGGCGTATTAGAGTCGCGTCAGTTTAGAAATTCACCCGCACGCCCAACTGCGCGGCGAACGGAATTCCCACGGTCGTGCCCGGGCCGAAGAAGTCTCCCAGGCCGCCGGCCGGAATCTCCAGTTGCTTGAAGCTGGTGACGGGCTGCGAGTTGGTTGCAGGTGGGAAAGTCGAGGCAGATGTTGGTGGCGTTGCCCGATGCGATATCGCTGCGGAATCAGCGGAAGAGCGCGCGATGTTCGCCACGTAGTTTGCGCCGGGATTGTTGCGGTTGAAGAGATTGAAGAATTCGGCGAAGGGAAGAACTTCCCAGCGCTCGCCGAACTTGAACGGGCGCGTGACCCGCAGATCCATCTGAATGTAAGGCGTGCCGCGGAATGCATCGAGGGCGGTGGGCACGCCGTTGACCGAGATGCGCTGGCTGTTGTCAGCCGTCGTGATGGTGATGGGCCGCGCGGACTCGGCTTGCGTCATGGTGCGTCAGTTCGAAGCCGCCGGGAATGTAGACCGTGCCCGCCAGCACGAAGCGGTGGCGAACATCTTCGCCGGAAGGGCCGTAGTCGCCGGGCCCGAACGCGTTCAGCGGATTGCAGACTCCGTTTACGTAATCGAACAGTTCGCCCAGCACGCATCCCCAGGTTTGCGCTTTGGAGAATGTGTAGTTCGCGATCAGGTTGAAGCGCTTGCGACACATTGCCCTGCAGGTGCAAGCATCAGCGCGTTGTAGCTGGAGCGGTTGTCGGATTTGAACATGATTACGTTGGGCACGACGCTTTGCTGATCGGCATCGTAAGTTCGGATCCGACGCCGGAATCAGCGGGCGTGAAAAGATTGGTGTCGCTGGTGTAGCTGTAGGCGCGATAACCGTGATTGCCTTGCTCGTGCGTGTAGTCGGCGCTCACCGTCCAGTGCTCGTCGAACGCATGCTGCACTCCGCCGGTGATGTGGATGGCGTAGGGCGTTTTGTAATTCGAGTCGATGATGTTGCCGGTCGCCCCGGCTCCGCCCTGAAGACAGCCCGCGCCGGTCAGCGCGTAAGCGCCGCTGGTGCCAGTGAGAGTGCACCCGCCGGTACGCAAGTTCGACGAGTTCACGCCCTGGAACGCGGTGGCCCATCCATTCTGCGCGAGGTCGTTATAGAACAGGCCGAATCCGGCGCGGAGCACGGTTTTGCCGCTGTCGCCGGGAGAGTACGCGATTCCCAGGCGCGGCGCGAACTGTTTGCGATAGTCGTGGGGCGCGCTGGGCACCAGCGGAATCTGCAGGCCTTGCAGCGTAGCGGAATGCGGCGTTCAGCGCCTGGCTGTGCCCGGAAGCGGTGAACAATCCGAAAGTCGTCTGATAGCGCAGTCCGTAGTTGACCGTGAGATGCCGCGACAGCCGCCAGGAATCCTGCGCGTAGAGGCCGAGACGCTGCACGCTCTGCGAAAAGCTGCCGTCGCTGGCGGGAGTGGTCGACGCTCCGTTCGCGTAGTCGATGGGAAACTGCGCGAGGTTCGTGGCATTCAACGTGTAATAACGTCGGATCGTTGGGAAACGAGTAGAGCGTTTCCTGATTTCCCGGGAACGCCCCGGCCAACACCGGCTCGTGAATGAAATTCACTCCGAACTTGAACGAATGATCGCCGGTGGCGTGGCCGAGCGTCGTAGCGGAATTGATATTTCTGCTGATTGCGCAGCGACGGAAACAGCGTGATCGGCGTGGCGAACTGGTTGTCGCCATAAGTCTCGAAGCCGGAGACCGTCAGCGTCGTCGAACTGAAAGGAAACGCCAGCGCGAAGCCGAGCGTGGAAGTTGCGGGTCTGAGTCAGGTGCAACAAGCTCGCATCGAACACGAATGTGCCCAGCCACGTCGGGCTGAAGGCGTAGGTGTTGCTGATGACGCTGTTCCAGTAATTGTTGTGCGTGGTCAGTCCGGTCGAGGGCAGCGTCGCCTTGCGCCACCAGCGCGTTGTGCGTCAGATAGCTGTCTTCCGACGTGCGCAGGAACCATTGCGACTTCGTCGACTGCGCCCAGTCGAACCGCAGCGAGCCGATGTAGTCGCGAAACGGAATCGGCACGTTCTGCCGGAACCGTGATCGACGGCACGCCGGGAATCAGGCCGTCCGAAGCCATTTGCGCCAGTGCGTTGAACTGCGTGACGCTGTTCGGGCTGTAGACGATGCTGGCGTTTTCGTGGACGTATTCGAACGAAGTGAACAACCAGACCTTGTCGTGCGCGATCGGGCCGCCCAGCGTGCCAACATAATTCTGCCGCGAGAACGGCTGCTTGGGATTCGGGCGCGGGATTCTCAATCGGAAAACGCGCATTCAGCGCCGCCGCGCGATCGTAAAATGCTCCGCTGCCGTGCCATTCGTTGGTGCCGCGCTTGGTGGTGATGACGACCGAGCCAGCCGTGGTCCCACCCGTGTCGGCGTCTTCGTTCGCGGTGCGCATGGCGAATTCCTGAATCGCGTCCGGCGAAAAATTCTGCAGAAATCCGCCAATCCAGTCGTCGGAATTGTCGCCGCCATCCACCGAAAGATCATTGTTCAGCCCGGAACTTCCTCCCGTCGAAACGGCGGTGATGCGCGCCTTGGTCGGATCGGAAGGTTCCACCGGCTCGGTGCCGGGAGCAAGATAAGCGATGTTGGCGAAGCTGCGCGCGGCGAGCGGAAGCGTCTCAAGATCCTGACTGCTGATGACTCCCTGATGCACCACGCTGACCAGATCAATGGGCTGCGTCGTGATGGACGAACTCTGGCCCTGCACCTAGACGGTTTCCGACGGCGCCGCCGCCTTCAGCGTGACCGTGACTTCGCGCACTGAACTGACCGCGACGGAAACATCCGCTTGGGCTGGCGCGAATCCCGCCGCGCTTACGGTGATGCGGTAAGCGCCCGGCAGCAGATCATCCAGCCGAAACTCGCCGCGATCTTCGCTGGCGGCCTCGCGCTGCAGCGACGAACCGGCCGACTGCACCACGATCGCTGGCCGAGGGATGCGGGCGCCGGTTGCGTCCTGCACGGTCCCGCGCAGAGAGCCGCGGGGTTCTGAGCGTGCAGAGCGCGTCGCGAGCACAAGACGAGCGACGAATAGAGACTGAGGATAGATTTCCTTGAAAGGAAGGACATTCGGGCTCATGGGACTAACGTGCCAGGCTAGACAGGGAGAGTAGCTTGAGCGAACGCCCTACTACCAGCAATCGTAGAGAACAGCGACTCGGCATGACCGCATTAGGTGCGCATACTGGCTTGCAGCGACCGCGAGACAGCTCCTAGTCCGACCAGCGCTGCGGCGTCCGGTCCCAGCGATGCTTCTTCAATTCCGCCAGCAGGCTCTTGTCGAGAGGCCCCGCGTCACTCGCGGCAATGTTCTGCCGCACGTGCTCCGGCTTGCGCATGCCGGCAATCGTCGTGCTCACCGCCGGATGCGACAGGATGAAGCGCAGCGCCATCTCCGGCAGCGTCATTCCGGCGGGAACAATCTCTTTCAGCTTGTCGACCCGCTTGATCGTCTTCGCCAGATTCTCGGGACCGAAATATCCCGCGCGCCAGTCGCCTTTCGGGAAGCGTGGTCTCCAGCGTCATCTTGCCGCCAAGGCTGCCTTCATCGAGCGGCACGCGGGCAATCACGCCGATATTGAGTTCCTGGCAAACGGGAAAGAGTTCGTCTTCCGGCGCCTGGTCGAAGATGTTGTAGATCACCTGCACCGCATCCACCAGTCCCGTGCGCAGAGCTTTGATTCCGTTCTCCGGCTGCCAGCGATTGATGCTCAGGCCGAAAAAGCGAATCCATCTTGTCGCGCTTCAGTTTCTCGACCGTCGACCGAAACTCGGTCTCACTCAGTCCACGAATCGTCCCACACATGAAACTGCAGTAGATCGATCGTATCCACCCGCAGCTGCTTGCGGATCAGGTCGGCATACTTGAAAACGTGCTGCGCCGAAAAAACGTCGCTGTACTTGTATTCGGGCAGCGCCGGCCACCGGTCGTTGGCCGGAGGAATCTTCGACGCGGCATAAATCCGCTTCCCCGAATTGCGCGCCATGATCTCGCCCAGCAGGCCGTCGCTCTTGCCCTCGCCATAGGCCCAGGCCGTATCGAAAAAGTTGCAGCCCAGATCGATGCCCAGCTGCATCGCGGCCAGAGATTCCTTATCGTCCGAGCCGCTCCATCCGCTCATCCCCCACAGCCCGTGGGCGATGTCGCTGACTTCGAATCCGGTACGGCCGAGCTTGCGGTATTTCATGATGGCGTCCTCCAGAAGAATATCCGCTCCGGGATGAGCTCAGAAGCGGACTGACCAGCATATATCGAAGCCCGGATTTGCGCCTGATCGGCCCCTTTCACCCGTGGATCAGAAAGTTGCTTTTTCGATGGCAGCCATCAAAATTTTGCGGCCCCCGGTCCGTCGGTGGGTGTTTAATGAACCTAGATCATAAAGATGGAGGTAGTCTCCCAATGAAATCTGAATATCCTTTTAATCCAACGCCCGGCAGGAAGACGACTTGATCGCACCGCCCGCCGTCCCGCTTTATCGACGAGAAAATCTCGGACGAGTCGGGCGCGGAAACGAAAACCGACAGCGCTCTCGCGCCGGCGGGTCTCAAGAATCCCTTCTGGAATTAAGTTCTCGGCTCAGGCGCCGGCTCGTCGCAGCGCAGACTACCGTCAGAATTGGCGCGACGACCGGCGCTGATTTTTTCGTTCACATCCTCTCTCAGCCCTACCGCAGGATCGGCAGGCACAGGCACGGCCGGATCGCGAACTCCAGCCCCGCCATTTCTTCCAGCGCCGGATGCAGCAGGGAATCGCGGCAAGGCTCCAGCGTAATCACAAACGGCAGCGAAGCTTTGTCAAAGCCCGGCTTCTGCAGCAAGGAATCGATGTTCAGCTGATGCGCCGCCATGATCTGCGCCAGCCGCGCCACGATCCCCGGCTGATCGCGCACGAAAAACCGCAAATACCATGGCGTCTCGAAATCGCTGCTGATCGTCCGGGCGTCGAGACGTTGCTGGCGCGCCGCCTCTCTTGCCACCCGCCTGCAGACAGGCTCTCGCGCCACAAACATCAAGTCTGAAACCACGGCCACAGCCGTAGGATCGCCGCCCGCGCCGGCGCCCAGAAACGCCATGTCTCCGCCGTACTGGCCGGAAGTCAGCACCAGGTTCAGATTTCTCTGCACCCGTCCGAAGGGCGAATCGGTCGGAACCAGGCACGGGCCGACTTCCGCGAACAGAGTGTCTGCTCTTTCAAATCGGCGCGCGAAATCTGGCGGATGGTGCAGCCCAGTTCCGCCGCGTAATCGAAGTCGACCGCGTCGACCGGCGCGAATGCGTGCGGGCGCGAATCGATTCCGGCGCGACCCGCGTGTGCAGTCCCGCGAGCGCGAGAATGGCCAGCTTGGCGCGCGCGTCGCCGCCATCCAGATCTTCCGATGCATCGGCCTCCGCGTAGCCCGCGAGCCTGCGCTTCTTCCAGCGCTTCGCTGAAAGGAATCCGCGCGTTTTCGATGCGGCTCAGAATGTAGTTGCAGGTGCCGTTCAGAATTCCCGCAATGCCGTGCAGCCGGTCTCCGCACAACCCGGTGCGCAGCGCGGGAAGAACCGGAACTCCACCGGCGACCGAAGCGCCGAACTCGATCTGGCATCCCTTGCTGGCCGCCAGTTGCAGAAGATCGGGACCGTGGCGCGCGATCAGTTGCTTGTTCGCCGTGACCACCGACTTCCCCGACCCGAGCGCGCTCCGCACGATCTGCTCGGCGGGATTGAGGCCGCCGATCAGTTCGATCACGATCTGCACATCCGAGTTCAGCACCGACTGCACGTCGTCGGTCCAGATGACATCGGCTGGAACCCAGGCTGCTTCTTTCGTTCCACATTGCGGTTGCAGATGTGGGTGAGCCGCAGAGAACCGTCGCCGTTCTCGCACAGGATTTTTGCCACCGCGCGGCCCACCGTTCCGAAGCCGATCAGGGCGACGCGGCAGGCGGAGCTACGCTCCTGGATCTTGGATGTGTGGCCGCGTTCGTCGCCGGTTTTGAAGTCTGCTTGGGCAAGGATTCTCTCGCTGCGAAAATGGAATTCCTTATCATACGTGCGACCTGCGTTCTCGGAAACTGCAAACCGCAAGACCCGCATTTTCGCAGCTAATGTTGACGCACGAGAGAATCTCCGTCGTTCAACTGGGTCGCATTTTTGCGCTATGATCACTGCCTTCATGCGAGTCCATCACCGCCATCGCCGCTCCGGCAGTGTGCTTCTCGCCGTCATTCTTGCTTTTGTCGGCGAGTTGCAGAAAGGACGGATGCGGCAGCCAGATCATCCCCGACTGACTCCGAACGTCGTCTTGCGCGACGTCACATTTCACAGCGCCGCTCTCAACCGCGACATGCAATATCGCGTCGTCTTGCCGGCTGAATGTTGCGCCAGGGCAGAAGTTGCCATGTGGTCTACCTGCTGCATGGCGGCGGAGGAGGATTTCGGGATTGGACGAACTATTCTGATGTTGCGCGCTTTGCCGAGTCCGGCTGATTCTCGTGATGCCCGAGGCGCGGCTCATCGTATTACACGAATGCCGTCGACCCGCCGCAGGATCGCTACGAAGACTACATCGTGAATGATCTGATCGCCGATGTGGAGAGCAAGTTCCCGGTGGCAACCGGCCGTTCGAACCGGGCGATCGTCGGCATCTCCATGGGAGGTTTCGGTGCGGTGAAACTCGCGCTGCGTCATCCCGAACTGTTCATTTTCGCGGGTGGACTCAGTTCTGCGATCGATGTTCCCCGCCGGGCGTTTTCCATCAAGCGGCTTCAGCAGTCGCGCCACTACAACGCGATTTTCGGGCTCTCCGGAAGCTCAGACGCGGCGCGACAACGATCCGTTTGTCTTGGTCCGGACCGCGAATCCGGAAGCGGCTCCGTACTTTTTTCTGACCTGCGGCGAACAGGAAGGCCTGCTGCCGGCAAACCGCGAATTTGCGCAGCGCTGCTCGCGCAACGTCATTTTCGGTTCGAGTTTCACACCGTCCCTGGAGGTCACGACTGGAACCAATGGAATGCCTGGCTTCCCAGCCTGTTTCGCAGTCTGGCTGAGCAGATGAATACCAAAGAGCTGGCCTATCTCACAGCAACTCCGGCAGCCATGACCAGTGCGCAGGGGCGGCATCGCGGGCGGAATCGGCATCAAAGTTGGTATCATGGTGCCTGCCTGCTGCGAGTGCTATCCCGGCGGGAGCATCGCGGACCGCTCTTTCCAGAAGCGCCTGTCTTTGACGAGGTATGCGAGTGTTGGCCGACGTATGGGCCGAGCGCTAAGGGTCCGCAACCACGCCCGGCAGCGGGAGGAGAATGAATGATTCGAAAGTTCGCGACGGTTCCCGGATTCAGGGTCGTTCTGACGTTGATTTTGGCGACGATTCTGGCGGGAGCCACGACTGTCCACGCCCAACAGACCCCGGCCCAGCAGCCCGCAACGATCAGGCAGCCGCCAACCCAGCAGCCACCAGCCCAGCAACCCCCGGCCCAACCGCAACCCGCAGAACCGCAGTCCGACGCCAGGAAGCTTCTCCCGAAGAAATCCACTGGCTCGAAAGCCTAAAGTCAAAGACTACAAGAACTGGGTGTTCAACGTGGGCGGCGGAGCGAGTCTGACCAACGGCACGACCGCAAAGTTTGTGCGCGGCGGAGGCGGCGTTGTCGACGGCGGGCGTCGCCCGCAACTACAGCAAGTATTTCGGACTCCGCACTGGACTTCCAGTTCGACAACCTGCCTCTGCGCACCTCGGCGCTGCAGGCTGGCGCAGGCGCCGGGCGGCGACGAGTCACGTCTACTCGCTTCACGCTCGATCCCATCATCAACATTCCCGTGACCAACGATGTGGGGCGGCTATGTTCTGGCGGGGCCTTCCTTCTTATCATCGGTCGGGCAAACTCGATTCTTCGACCGCCATTCCGGGTCGGCCTGCAATCCCTTCTTTCTTTGGTGGGGGCCCTGCTTCAACGGCAAGCCTGCCGGTGAATGGAAACTTTCTTCATGCCAGCCAGAACCAATTTGGCGAAAACTTCGGCGGCGGCATCACCCGCAAGATAAACACGAACATTGAGATCTATGCCGAGTTCCGCTACCTTCATGGCAAGCACAGTGGGATCACGACCGACCTGCGCCCCATCACCGATCGGCGTGCGCTGGTAGTGCCGCGGACACGTGGGAAGGGCTGAGCCCGACTTTAGTCGGGTAACGCGCTACCCTGCTGATTGGGGGCTTCAGCCTGACGGGCTTCATTCCGGATTCGTGCGGTAACTCCACAAATCCGTCGTCTGCTTCTGCAACTGCACGAATGACGATGCCGTCGCAGGCTGCGCGACCGCCGCATCTGCATTTGCCTCGCGCACCGCCGCTTCCACGATCCCATGCGACGGCGCCAGCGAGCACGCCGGATCGGTCACCGTGGCGTCGCCGGCCAGCAGGAAAGCCTGGCAGCGGCAGCCTCCGAAATCTTCGCTGCGGCGATCGCAACTGCGGCACGGCTCCGGCATCCAGTCTTCGCCGCGAAAGCGTCGGAACGACGGCGACTCCTGCCAGATCCACTCCAGCGTCTTCTCGCGCACATTCTCAAACGTCAAGCCCGGCAGCACTTCCGCCGCATGGCAGGGCAGAACTTTGCCCGCAGGATTGATGAGCATCAATCTTCGTCCCCCAGCCCCCCATGCAGGCCTTGGGATACTTCGCGTAATAGTCGGGCACAACCGAATCGATGCGGATGCGCCCAGCGAGCCGCTTCTCGGCTTCCGCCACGATCGCGACGGCTTTCTCAAGCTGAGCGTGCGTCGGCAGCAGCGCGGCGCGATTGGCCAAGCGCCCATCCGTAGTATTGCGTGTGGGCGATCTCGACGCGCTCTGGATTCAGTTGCTCGATGAACGCGATCATCTCTTCCAGGTGGTCGAGGTTCTGGCGGTGCACGACCAGATTCACAGTGAACGCGATCTTGATGCCGCCGAATCGCCCGCGACAGTTCGATCTTGTGCGCGTGCGCTTTCGCTCCGGCAATCCAGTTCGCGGCTTCTTCCCGCGAATCCTGAAAGCTGATCTGGATGTGGTCGAGCCCGGCATCGACCAGTGCCTGCAACCGCTGTTCGTTGAGACCGAGGCCCGACGTGATGAGATTGGTGTAGAGTCCGGCAGCGCGCGCGGCGGCGATCAGTTCGGTCAGATCAGTGCGCGCCAGCGGTTCGCCGCCGGTGAAGTGCGCGTGCAGCATTCCGAGTTTGCCGCACTGCTGGAAGACGCTCGTCCACTCGCCGGTCGAGAGTTCCTCCTTCGTCCCGCCAACTCCATAGGATTCGAGCAGTAGACGCAATGCAGCGGGCAGCGGTGCGTGACTTCGGCGATGAGGGCGAGAGGATTGGGAACCATTGTGGCACTAAATCGGTGCTCTAATAGTCCACGATCCGCTTCTCTGCAACTGCTCGAGAAACACGCCGATGTCGGCGCGAATCTTCTCCGGATCAGTCATGCCGAACTCTTTCTGCAACCCGGAGATGATCTCTCCGAAAGTTCGCTGACCGTCGCACCGTTCCAGGATTTGCCGTCCTGTGCCGCAGTTTGATGGCGCCTTCGGGGAACAGGATCACGCGATCCTCTTCGCCGTCCCGCCCCAGCGGCAGCCGGCGGCGAGGCGCGGCTGGCTGGCATCAGAAGGAGGCGCCATCCTTAGGCTCCCTCGATCAGGAACGCGCCGGGCGGCGGCCAGCCCGGCTGCACGTAGGCGAAATAAAGCGCGTCGAGCTGCGCCCACAGAATGTCGCACTTGTCGCGCAGCGCCTGGATTGCGAGTTCCTGCTCCGCCCGCGTCTTTGCATTTTCGTACACGTAGTTGATGGCGAACTTGGCGTCTTCAGGAGCCTGCGTCAGCCGCGCTTCGAAATAATCCAGCCCACCCGACAGCCACGGATAATGCTGGCGCATCTTCTCCATGCGCAGCGAGATCAGGTCGCGCGAAAATAACTCGGTCAGCGACGACGCCACTGCTTCCAGCAGAGCTGCGGCTGCGCACGATGTTCAGATATTCATTCACGGCAAATCGTGTCGCCGGCAGAATTCCAGTTCCAGCGCGAACCTGGTCGGCATCGAGCCCGGTGGCTTCCGCGAGCTTCAGCCAGCGCTTGATGCCGCCCTCGCTGGTCGCGTCGCCATCATGATCAATTACGCGCTTGCGCCACGCGCGCCGAAACACCGGATCGGGCCCGCGCGACAAAATGATCGAATCCTTGATCGGAATGATGCTCTGGTAGTAGTAGCGGTTCAACGCCCATGCCTGCAGCTGTCCGCGGCTCAGCCGGCCTTCGTGCATCATCAGATGGAACGGATGCTGGTGGTGATAGCGTTCCTCGCCCACGCCGCGCAACTGAGCGCGCAGCCCGTCGAACGAGAGCAGTCGCCGTGTCGGGCGCGCTCGCATCTACAGGTCGAACTGCCATCCATCCTCCGCGATCTCCCATCCTGCCTCGCGCACCTGCCGGTATTCCGGGCCAGCCTCGTTCAGCATGGGATTCGTGTTGTTGATGTGCACATAGATTTTACGTGGACGGCGCAGTCCCGCCAACTTGCTCAAACTTCCTTCGGCAGACGAAACCGGAACGTGCCCCATCTGCTGCGCGGTTTGCCCGCTGCCCTGAATGCGGATCAGTTCGTCGTCGCTCCAGAACGTGCCGTCGAACAGCAGCACGTCAGCGGACTCGAATTCCTTTAGCAGCGCATCGTCGATCTGCGGAACCGCCGGCATGTAGGCAAGCCGCTTGCCCGACGGAGGTTCAAGAACTTCGATCACGATCAGCCCCAACGATGCTTCCCCGGAGTGAGTTCGAGACTGGCGCTGCGGCGAAACATAGGCGGGATAGTGCGTGCCCAGCGAGAGCGCGCGGCAGCGCAATCCGGAATCTTCGCCCGCCGGAGTCTGCAGCGGAAGCGTTGTTCGAGGAGCAAAACTGGTCCACGACACCTGACCGGGAACGCGCTGCAGCATCGCGAACATCGAATTGTCTTCGGTCACGAATTCGGCGGACGGAATCGGTCGCATACACGCGCAGCGGTTGCAACTCGCGCAGCAGCAGCAATCCCAGCACATGGTCGATATCGGCGTTAGCCAGAACCGCTCCCGCGATCGGCGACTGCCGCACGCCTTCCCGCGGATGAAGTTCCGGCGTGGCTTCGATCTGCGCGCGCAGGTCGGGCGATGCTCCCAGCAGAAACCAGGTCTCGCCATCGCCGCTGACGGCGACCTGCGCCTGGTGCGGGCTTTGCCGCGGAAGCTTCCGGCGCGCAGCGCGCGGCAGTTCGGACAAGCGCAATTCCACTGCGGGAAACCCTCCGCCCGCAGCGGACCCTAGGATCTTCACACGCATACTTAGGGAGTGTAGCAGCCGGGCCAGCAAGCTGTGCCGGGCGGTCTTGCCGCGAAGTGCTAGGCGTTCACAAGTACGGACTCTAACTCCGGGATGCGCCGGGAGTTTTGCAGGGATTTGATGGCATCTTCAGCGGTGAATCTTCCCATCACGAGCGCCCGCTGGCGACTGGTTGTCATTTGGATGGGTGTCGAATCGGCCTTCTGGACGTACTGCGGCCCGCGACTGCCGCCGCGGTTCACTTTCACGAGAAATTTAATAATTTTCATATTGTGTCCTTAGTGAGAATCGTCTCGGAGAACCATAAGCCCAGCAACCCAATAACTTCAGCGCATCCCGTCTTAGCGCTTGGGGATGCTGGCCACGCCACACTCCAGGCAGCGCGGATTCACTCGAGATGTGATCAGCCCGCAAGACGGACAAATTCGCTGGGATCGAAGCCCAACGATCTGCGGTTTCAGCCCGCGTCTCCAGGCGAGCAGCAGGATCGTGAACAGTACGATCAGCACACTGACCGAGATACTCAATGCGTTCATAAAAGTGACCCTCCGTGGCGAGCACAGCATCGACCCAGCCCGTCAAGCCGCGCTCGACATTGCGGAGTTGATCGACTTCGCGCAATGTCGCTACCAGCGGCATTGGCAAACCGCGCGCCCGCTGAAAAGCCTAAGATGGGAGAACTTCAGATGGACTGGCTTAGGTCAGAAGACCTGAAAGAGGAGGAAAATGTACCCACCCCACTAACCATCATAGCAGGTGAAGGGCGTGCACTTCGGCTTTGCCGACCGCGCGCGGAAAGTTGTCCCAGAGCGGGTAACAGGCGCCCTAGTTCATGTCCCCGAGCGAGCAGGCGCCAGGGCCGCGAGGGTCTCCGCATGATCCGCAGGCCCCGCGAGTCGGTGTCGCCGACTGCGACGATCCCTTTGCCGAAACCGCGAAGACCGAGAGTTGCGGTTCCAATTTCTTAGCGTGGCACTTCGGGCACTCGGCTTTTTCCTTGCCGTAGACAAGCGCTTCGAATTGATGGCGACATTCCTTGCAGATGTACTCGAAGATGGGCATAGTCGACTCCAGTTCCTATTAGAATCAATTTGTGCCCACTTCGCAAACCCCAGGCTCTCAGAGTCAAAAAACGTGGACGCGTCCGGGCTCCCTTCCGCGCGCGCCGCTGGTTGGCTGGCGGACACATGCAGACGATTGCCAGCTTCCTGCTGCCGCGCAAGATTCATTTGCCTCCCGCCGAAGAGCGTCTGGTCGAGGTTGCCCCCGGCATCAAGGTGCGCTGCTGGTGCCACTGGCAAGGCACGGCCAAAGAAGACCGCTCCCAGCCGCTGACCTTGATCGTCGTCCACGGCCTTGAGGGCTCTTCCGATTCCCAGTACATGCTGGGAGTCGCGCGCAACGGCCTGGCGGCGGGCATGAACGTTGTCCTCATGAACCAGCGCAACTGCGGCGGCATGGATCACTGCGCACCCACCCTTTACAACTCGAGCTTGTCCGGCGACGTAGCCGCAGTCGTTCGCAGCGTTCTTGAGAATGATGGCGTGTCGCGCTTCGCCCTGGTCGGATTTTCCATGGGCGGAAATCTCGTCCTGAAACTTGCCGGAGAGTGGGGAAGCGACGCTCCCCCGCAGTTTCGCGCCGTAGCGGTGGTTTGCCCGGCGATGGACCTCGCCGCCTCCGCCGACGCCCTGCACGCACCCGCCAACCGCATCTATGAGTATTACTTCCTGATGCAGTTGTTCCGCCGCTTGCGGCGTAAGGCCCGGCTCTTTCCCGAGAAGTTTGACGTATCGCGCCTGCGCGGCATTACCACCCTGCGTCAGTTCGATGACCGCATCACCGCCTACTACTGTGGATTCGCCGGCGCCGACGACTACTACGCGCGCGCCGCAGCGGCTAACGTGGTCGATCGCATCGCAATCCCGGCGCTCATCATTCACGCCGCGAACGATCCCTTCATCCGCGTTCAGCCCGAGACATTGCGCCGCATTGCCGCGAATCCAAACATCACTTACGTCGAGACTGCGGACGGCGGCCACTGCGCCTTCCTCGGCGAACATAATGGAGATCCGGCGGACGACGGCCGCTGGGCCGAGCGCGAAGTGGTGGAGTTTGCGAAGAAGTTTGCGTGAGAGGTGGTTTCAACTCGCCGGCGCCGGCGCTCGATGCAGCCACGGCATCAGCTCGACTCCGCGCCCTTTTGTCTTCGTCCGGACGTAGGCCAGCCCCAGCATCGCCAGCGTAATCACCAGCAGCCCCACCGACGCCCCGCCGATTCCCATCCGGTGCTTCGGCAGAATCGACACGCGCCCGTACACAAATTCAATGTGCACCCAGTAGACCAGTAGCGATGCCTGCCCGAGTTGGATCAGCGGACTGAATCCCCATTGCCCCGCGCCCCATCGGCACCACGCGTAGCTCGCATTCAGAATCACCAGCAACATTCCCACCCGGATCAGAAAAAAACTCGGACTCGTGTGCCAGTAATCCTCAACGGCATAGAACTGCCGCGGCTGCCGCGTCGAGCCAGCGCGCGAATTCGATCAGCACCGCCCCCCCCACTCCCATCCCGAAGAATGCTTTGGTTTCCAGCGTCCGCGCCCACTGGCTCTGCAGAATGAATCCCACCGCCAGCCCGGCGAAGGCGAACCCTGTCCACGGAAAGACCGGGAAGAGTCCGGCCTGAGGAACCCCGAGATTGTGCACGCCGTCAACGTAAGATTCCAGCGGCCAAGGAAGCCACGTCGGCCGCCACGTCGTCCACAGAGGCGGGCTCAGCAGCGAAATGATCAAAGCCGTCCCTGCGGCGGCCAGAATCAGCGCGAGTCGCCCTTGCGCAGAAGTTGAAGATGAAGCTGAAAATGAATATGTGGGGACAGCCGCCTTCGCCCGTCCCGCCGGGCGCAGCCCGGCGATCGAGAAGGATCCAGCACCGCCCAACACATCACTCCCATCAGCATCATCGACAGCCCAATGGTATTGAGCACGTCCACGCGCACCAGATCGCTCTTCGGAGCCCATCCCCAGGCGACCACATATTCCTGCACTCGAAACAGCAGTCCGTAGACAAAAATCTCCGCGCCGCGAAAAATCGTCGTGCGCGCGATCTCCGCCGGCGGGACATCTTTCCGCCACAGCTTCTCCGTGACCAGGGCAAACGAAATCCCCGCCAGAAACAGAAACAGCGGCGCCGGAAACGTCCCACCCAGCTGCGAATACATGAAAAAGCGGCTCTGCCGTGCCTGCGGGCTCAGCCAGGAGTCGTAGCAATGGGTCTGAAACATCAGGACGCAGGCCAGCCCACGCATCCAATCGATGTAGGCAAGGCGGGATTTGGCGGCCGGGGGCGGGGACATGTGTCAGGTGAGATGGCAGGGGCAGTATACGGCAGAGCAACCGGGGATTCCGTGATTTTCCGGCTGTGATACCGGTATCACAGCGTATTCAGCGGGTTTCGCCCGGATCATTGCGGTGCCAAGGCCGTAAAGTGCCGAATTCTGACGATCCACTCTTTGTCAACTTTTCGTCCCTCATACAACCCCAAGCTAGTCAATCTTGATCCAATACAATTACCCGTATAATCTTGGAAAGCAAACAGTTCTGCCGATCGGCCCCGGAGCGTCCATGCGAACCCTGAAGTCGATGTTGCCCGCACTTGTGCTTGCCAGCCTTCTCTCCACTCTGAGTTACGCCGCCGCGCCAGACCGCATCTCCGGCGCATTGAACAGCGGCCAGACCGTCCCGCTAAAGGGAACGTCCACCACCTGGCACAGCCCGAGTTCGATAAGGGCCCGGTCGATCCGGCCATGCACCTGGGAACCATCACCCTGGCGACCGTGCCCACCGCCGCTCAGCAGAAGGCCATTAATCAACTCCTCGCCCAACAGCAGGACCCGAAATCCTCGAACTACCATAAGTGGATCACCCCCGAGCAGTATGCCGACCGCTTCGGCCTGAGCAAGAACGACATGCAGCAGATCGCCGCATGGCTGAAGTCGAAGGGCTTCACCATGATCCAGCAGGCCCGCAGCCGCAACTGGGTCTCGTTCACTGGCACGGCAGCCCAGGTCCAGAACGCGTTCGGCACTGAAATCCACCAGTTCGACGTAAAAGGGGAGTTGCATTACGCCAACGCCTCGGCGCCGCAGATTCCGGCAGCTCTCAGGGGGATCGTCATCGGCTTCCGCGGACTTGACGATTTTCGTGCGAAGCCACACGGAATCCGTCGGACCACAGCCCCGCATCCGGATTACAACAGCTCCACCTACGGAGATCTCATCGCGCCGGGCGACATTGCTACATCTACGACATCAATAAGCTCTACACTGCAGGCATCGACGGCTCCGGTCAGAAGCTTGCGGTCATGGGACAGACCGATATCTATCTTGCGGATATCACCGACTTCCGCACCGGATTCGGGATGTCGGCGATCAGCTGCACGACAAACAGCAGCAACGTGATCACGGCGTGCAGCGATCCGCATTTCAGCTACGTGTTGGACGGAGTCGATCCTGGGTTGTCGACAAACGGAGATATCAGCGAAGCCGATCTTGACCTGGAATGGTCCGGCGCGGTTGCTCGCGGCGCGCAACTCATCTACGTAAATTCGACGGATACGTTCAATTCCTACTACTACGCCGTGTCCCAGAATCTCGCGCCGGTGATCAGTTTGAGCTATGGTTTTTGCGAGTTCGCCGACACTCTGCTTAGTTCGGACGAGTCGGTGCTTCAGCAAGCAAACCTGCAGGGCATTACGTTCGTGAACTCTAGCGGGGACAGTGGTGCGGCGGAGTGCGACGACAGTTCAACCGTCACCGCCACAAGTCTCGCGACTCAAGGGATCGCGGTCAGCTACCCCGCTAGCAGCGCTTCAGTCACCGGGGTTGGCGGAACTGCAATCCCCCTGGCGAACTTTACCAGCACCTATTGGGGGACCACCAACGGCACCGACGGAGGTACGGCGCTTTCCTACATACCGGAACAAGCTTGGAATGACAACTCTGAGATCTTTCAGTTTTGCCAAGCCAACCCTACCAACACATTTTGCTCCACAGGGAACGGCACAGGGACAGCAATTACTTCTGCGGTGACGTCACAGAATGCGATCGGAATTTCGTCCACAGGCGGGGGTGCCAGCAACTGCTCGGTTCACACCGTCAACAACACGGCCTGCGTGTCTGGCTTCCCAAAGCCTTCGTGGCAGACGGTCACGATCACGGGACAAACTACGCGCCTCACTCCGGATGTTTCCTTCCTGGCGACGCCGAATTTTCCCGGCTTCATTTTCTGCACGCCTCTGTCGGAACTCCAAAATACGAGCGCGACCACCAGCAGTTGTGCCAGCGGAATCTCCAACGCCGTTGAAAACAACGGCTCTCTCATCGGCGGCACCTCTGCCTCTGCTCCCATTTTTGCCGGCATGGTTGCTCTGCTCAACCAGTACACGGCTTCCCCCGGTTTGGGAAACGTCAACCCAATGCTCTACTCAATGGCAGGAACGCCGTCCAACTCAGCGTTTCACCCAGTCACTGTCAACAGCAACACCGTGTATTGCGTTGCGGGTACGCCCTCCACACAGCCGGTCGCCCTGCAGTGCCCAGGGACCGGGGTTCTCGGCTTCCAAGCCTCCAATTCTGACCCCACCACGGGCTATAACATGGTTACAGGCCTGGGCTCCGTAGACGTAAATAATCTGGCCGTTGCATTGGGTGGAACCCTGGCTCCTGGATTTACCTTCACCCCGTCGGCTGCAAGTTACCAGGTCTCGCAGGGTGGGACCGTGAACGCCGTGATGACCGTTGCTATGGTCGGCGGATACAACCAGACAGTTTCATTTACCTGCACCGACCCGGTTCCGGGGTCAGTTTGCACCGTGCCTCCGAACGTCAACTCAACCCAGGGCGTCAGCTTCAACATCACGACCACCGCCCCAACCACAGCGGCGCTTCGGCCTTCGGGGCACAGCACCTCGATCGTTTATGCGGTGCTGTTCCCGGGTCTGTTGGGCATCATGTTCACAGCCGGTTCGCGACGGCGCTCGCTGCGCGGCTTGCGCTTCCTGGGACTGATCGTGGTTTTGGGCTTCTCGACCGTGTGGCTGGCCTCCTGCGGCGGTAGCAGCAGCAACGGAGTCACCAATCCTGGAACTCCCAAAGGCACATACACAATAACGGTCACGGCCACCTCGGGTACCACGAGTATCCCTCAGACGTTTAGCGTCGTCGTGCAATAACACCGCACGCCAACCAAACTTCAGGCGTTCCGCCAATCCCGGAACGCCTTTTCTTTTCTCCTGGCTCGTGGCGGAAAGACACTCCTGTCCGCCCCCAGTGGGGATTGCGAAAATGATGCTTGCACAATCGTGGAAGAGCGGCCCTTCTAGGGCCGCGTAAGGAATGTGGAATGAATGTGGGCTTCAGCCCCTTTGGTCCGCTCTCTCAGACAGGGAGATCCCGTAATCGTGTTGTTCGTCTTACCTCCGGCCCCTACCTACCCCCGACCGGGCCCTTGAGCAGTTCCCAAGCTTCCATGAAACGCTCATACTTGTGCCCCTTTTTATGCGGCGACAGCCATATATTCCCCTTCAACCTCGTCGCCACGCGCGCCGGAACGATGTACCACACATCCCGCGGAATCACGTACGCCGCCAGAAAATCAATCTGCCGGACCGTGTAAGGCCTGTACTCATTGTCCGGCCGCGTGTTGCATACATACGCGTTCCCGACCTTATAGATCGTCGACTTGACCTGCACCCGCATGTACCGCCCTTCCCACTCCACGCCTACGTCATACCGCGACGACTCGCCCCATGGCCTCACCAGCCCGAAGCCCATCTCCTTGACTCGCGCCATGAATACCAACTCCGCCCATTCTCCCCGCAGCTTGTGATTCTTGATTCGTGCTCCCAAACACACCATCGAAACACCCTCCACGCCCTATTTTTGCCCACAACGACGGGCGCGGCCCGTGAAGGCCGCGCCAGTGGTCATCGAGTTTTATTTTCAATTTTATTCTTTCATCCAAGGCAAGCAGTTTCCACCAAAATCACCAGATCCTCGAAAAACCATTCCCATTGTGGGAAACAACCCACGAGGGCTGTGCCTTTTCTTGTGAGATGGACACTCCATGTGCGCTACACCGTCGCACTGCACAATGTCGCACTACATAATGTCGTGCTACACAATGCGTGCACTACCGTGGAAGAGCGGCCCTTCTAGGGCCGCGTAAGGTACATGGAAATGAATGTGGGCTTTAGCCCCTGTGGTCGCCGTCCAAGCTATTCCACAGGACGAGGCTTGAGACCCTACCGGATCCCCGCGCCGCACAGGTTGCACCCTCCTTTGCCTTCCCCTCCATCCATCTGCGAAACTGACGGTTGCCTCCCGCTGAGAACTGAAAACCGGGAACTGAGAACTGCCCCATGGGCCGCATCCACGTACTCTCCGAGACCGTCGCCAACCAGATCGCCGCCGGCGAGGTGGTCGAGCGCCCGGCTTCCGTGGTCAAGGAGATGCTGGAGAACTCCCTCGACGCCGGCGCCACGCGCATCAAGATCAGCGTCGAGGCCGGCGGCAAAAAGCTCATCCAGATCACCGACAACGGATGCGGCATGGTCCGCGACGACGCCATGCTGGCCTTCGAACGCCACGCTACGTCGAAAATCAAGAACGCCGAAGACCTGCTTAGTGTCGCCACTCTCGGATTCCGCGGTGAAGCGCTGCCCTCGATCGCGTCAGTCTCGCGCTTGCGCCTGGAAACACGCGCTGCCGAAGAGCCCGCGGGCACGGTCGTCGAAATCAACGGCGGCAAAATTGCCCGCGTCGAAGAAGCCGGACTGCCGCTGGGAACTTCCATCACCGTGCGCGATCTCTTTTTCAATGTGCCCGCGCGCAAGAAATTTCTGAAGGCCGAGTCGACCGAGTTATCGCACATCGCGTCGCTGGTCACGCACTATGCCTTGGCGCATCCCGAGAAACATTTCGAGTTGCATTCCGCCGCGAACGCCATGCTGGTCGCGCCTCCAGTCGCCGGATACAGCGAGCGCGTCTACCAGGTTTTCGGCAAGGAGACGCTCGATCAGTTGATCCCCATAGCGGCACGCCAGGCTCTAGAGCGCATAGGCCTGCCGCAACCCCCACCGTGGCGACGCAAGGAAGAAGAGGTCGACGGGCGAAGAAGCCGTGCCCAAGGAACTCGGCGAAATGCATCTCCACGGCTTCGTCTCGAAACCCGAAATCCAAAAGCTGAATCGCAACTCCATTTTCGTGTTCGTCAACGGACGCCTCATCCGCGACCGCCTGGTGCAGCACGCCCTCACCGAAGCCTATCGCAATATTATTCCGCCCAGCGTCTATCCAGTGGTGCTGCTGTTTCTGGAAATGCCGGCAGCAGAGGTTGACGTAAACGTTCATCCCTCAAAGACCGAAGTCCGCTTCCGTCAGCAGAGCGTAATGCACGACTTCGTGCGCGACTCGGTCCGCACAGCACTCATGAAGGCGCGCCCCGTGCCGCAATTTGTGACCGAGATGCGTGCCCACGCGACCGCCAGCCAATCCCTGACGCCGGGAGCGATGACGCCGGGCGCACGCGATTGGGAACCAGCGTCCGTCGTGGCTTCCGCCGCTGAAGTTCCAGCCGATTGGCAGCCGTATGATCCCGCAGCCAGTGGCGACTTCGCGCTGCAGGCTCCGGTGCCTCCGCCAATTTCACAGCGCTTCCAGTTCGAAGGCGGAATTGCCGTTGAGGCAAACGCTGGCATTCCCGTCGCTCGGGGTCTGGAAGCAATCCCCGACAACGGCTGCGCCCCGGCGCTCGACGTCGGCGAAGAAGAGCCCACGTTGTCATCGCTCGGCACCCTAAAGCCTCTAGGTCAGATTCGAAATTCGTTCATTCTCGCCGTGAACGAAGATGGCTTGTGGATCGTTGACCAGCACGTAGCTCACGAGCGCGTGTTATTCGAACGCGTCTTGAAGCAGCGCGCTGCACAGAAAGTCGAAAGTCAGCGCCTGCTCATGCCGATCGTCTTGGAGTTGTCCCCCGCGCAGCAGGCGGTGTTCACCGAAATTTCCGACGAACTCCAGCACAACGGATTCGAAGCCGAACCCTTCGGCGCGCGCAGCGTAGCAGTGAAAGTCGCTCCAGCCGGAGTGGAAGCATCCGCCGTCGAGCACATGCTCCACGAATTGCTCGACCAGTTCACCCGCGAAGAGCAGTCGCTGAACCTGGAAAAGATCCGCGCCCGCATCGCAGCCTCCATCGCCTGCCACGCCGCCATCAAAGTAAACATGCCGCTCGAACAAAATAAAATGGAATGGCTCCTCACAGAACTAGCCAAAACCGACCACCCAATGGCTTGCCCTCACGGCAGGCCGGTGGTTCTGAGGTATTCTGTGAAGGACATTCAGAAGGCGTTTAAGAGAATCTAGCTACGAGTTATTAGCGTCGAGCTTCGCCGCTCTTACTCTGATAGCTCGATAGCTCACGACTCAACGATGACTGACCTGGAACTGCAACAACTGCGGCGCGAGAAGTGGCGGCTGGATGGGAAGCCCATCCGGACGATTGAGCAGGCGCGCGCTTTTCTCGAAGAGGTGGGCTTCTGCCTGATGTATCCCAAGAGGCCTGCGCTGCTCGTACCCACGTTCATCGGCGCGTTTGTCGGTTCGGAGGATCGCTTGCCTGGATGGCAGCATGCTTTCAAAGATCCGCGGGCGGCCGAAGCGACCGAGTTGATGATCCGGTTGCTGCGTGAGCGTACGGCCTTCGAAGCGAACCTGTTTGACGAGAACAATGGGTTCCTCGTCCCGGCCTCGGTGTTTCCTTATTTCTATGCGCTGATCGGTGAGCGCAATCCCAAGCAGGCGCCGAAGGCCGGATCACGCTCTTCATATTCCGCTCTGGCCTGCGATGCCTTTGAGTTGATCCGCCGCGATGGCCCGATTTCAAAGCAGAAGATGCAGGAAGTGCTCGGCGGAAGCGTTTCACTCGCCGCGCTCGACGGGGCGCTCGGCGAGTTGTGGTCCAAGTTGCGCATCACGCGCGTCGATTACAAAGCCAGTGAAGGATCGGTGTGGGACGTCCTTTACCGCTGGGCCCCGGACGCGGTGAAAGAAGGCGTCGGCCTCTCGGTTCAGGAAGCGCTGACCGCGCTGCTCTCGAAGTATATCGACTGCGTCATCGCGATCGAACAGTCGGACCTGGAAATCTTCTTCGGAAACTTCATCGCGCGCTCGAAGGTGAAGGACGCCGTCAACGCCCTCCTGGCCGCCCGCGAACTAAGCTTTGTGCACGTCAGCGGACAATCCATGCTGCAGATCACGCCGGAGAAAGTCGTCATGGCTCCGGCCCCTGAACCGCGTCACGCGACTCGGACTAGAAAGTGAAATGGGATCAGGCCATCGGCGATGCAGGGTTTGCGATTCTGCCTGCACTCTTCTCGCGCGAGTATCTGGATCAGCTTTTGCATGAGATCGATGAATCACCGCCACGTCGAAGTCGCGCCGGCATTCGGCACGCTCTGAGTCTGTCTCCGGTGATGGCGGTGGCCCGTGAACCGCAAATGATCGAATTGGCGCGTGAGGTTTTAGGATCCGAAGCGTTTCCATTTCGTGCGACCCTGTTCGACAAGTCACCTGCAGCGAACTGGCTCGTGGTTTGGCATCAGGACACGGCTTTGCCACTCCGGCAGCGGATCGAACTGCCAGGGTGGGGTCCGTGGTCGGTGAAGGAAGGGATCGACTACGCGCATGCTCCGTCAACCGCACTGAGTCAGGTGCTCGCTCTGCGGGTGGGTTGCGACGATTCAACTTTGGTCAATGGTCCTCTACGTGTTTTGCCGGGGACGCATAAGTTGGGAGTGCTGAGCGATGACGCTTTGCACGACTTATCGACACAGATCGCGCCCGTGGATTGCGTTGTCCCGAAAGGCGGAGTCATCGCTATGCATCCGTTGGTCGTGCACGCATCATCGAAGTCGCAGACCGAAATGCCCCGACGAGTCTTGCATATCGAGTACGCTGCGTCCGAATCCGTTGTGAAACCGCTGCAGTTGGCAGTCGCGTAGATCGCCGTGACCGCACCCTCATCGACGGATCCTCAGATCTACCGTGGGCGGCTCGCGCCTTCGCCCACCGGCCTATTGCATCTGGGCCATGCCCGCACTTTCTGGAAGGCCGCGCAGCGGGCTGCCGAGCACCACGGCGGGCTAATCTTCCGCAACGAAGATTTGGATTCGCAGCGCTGCCGGCCTGAGTTTGTGAAGGCGATGCTCGAAGATTTGCGATGGCTGGGCATCGAGTGGATCGAAGGCCCGGACTGCGGCGGACCAACTGGTCCCTATGCCCAGAGTGAGCGGCGGAGGTACTATCTCGAAGCGTGGCGAAAGCTGCGGGATCTCGGCATGATTTATCCGTGTATTTGCTCTCGAAAAGACGTGGCGCAATCTGCGGGAGCGCCGAATGACGTGGATGACGAGCCAGTGTATCCCGGCCGGTGTCGTCCATCGGTCGGCGTGCATGGGGGTGCTCGGCTTCGCCTTCGCGAGACGGCCGAGGCGGCCGTCTCCACATGTGCAGTGGAACACGCCGAGCCGGCAGGCGTGAACTGGCGGTTTCGCGTGAGCGACGGCGAGGAGATCTCTTTCACTGATCTGCACCTCGGGCCGCAGCGGATGATCGCGGGGCGCGATTTCGGAGACTTCATCGTATGGCGCCGCGATGATGTCCCTGCATATCAACTCGCGGTCGTGGTCGACGATGCAGCTATGCGCATCACCGAAGTTGTGCGCGGCGCGGACTTGCTGAAGTCGACGGCTCGGCAGCTTCTGGTGTTCCGTGCGCTCGGGCTGCGGGCGCCGGATTACTATCATTGCGACTTGATTCGAGACGATGCAGGCGTGCGACTCGCCAAGCGCCACGATTCGTTGAGCATTCGCAAGCTGCGGGAATTGGGATGGACTCCAGAACAGGTGAGGAGAGATAGTGTTCATCGAGACGTTTAAGGGCGCGCCCTTCCTAGGAAGGCGCGGCTTCTAAAACTAAGGGCATCGGCCGTCTATCAAGGGACAATCGACCACAGGGCTGAAGCCCTTGTTTGCTTTTGGGGACTACTTGACGCGGCCCTGAAGGGCCGCTCTTCCACGGTTATGCACGCGTCCGTAGTTTCTGAGTAACTTCTTCAGCCGTGCCGTCACGATTTCCAACCTTACAAGGCTTCAGCCGCTGAGGCGGGCCTTCCTGAAACCATCCACCCAGCGTGTACAATTTGTAGCTTTGCTGACTAACCCAGGAAATGACTGAGACCGAAAAAAACGAACCTTCCCCCCGCAAGCTGACGATCGCCATTGACGGCCCTGCCGGAGCGGGCAAGAGCACGATCGCTTCGCGCCTGGCGCGCAAGCTGGGATATGTGAACCTGGAGAGCGGAGCCATGTATCGCGCCTTGGCGCTGAAAGCCATCGACCGCGATGCTTCCTTCGATGACGAAGACGCGCTGGTTAAGCTAGCCGAGAACTCCCGCATTCAACTCGAGCCCACGCTCGGCGGTAACCGCACGCTGCTCGACGGCAAGGATGTGTCGTCCCGCATTCGCGAGCGTGACGTGACGGAGGCCGCTTCCCGCATCTCCATCCATCCCAAGGTTCGCGAGTGGATGGTTGCCCGCCAGCGGGAAATGGGCGCGGGCGGGGGCGTGGTCATGGAAGGCCGCGACATCGGCACGCAGGTTTTCCCCAACGCCGATTTGAAGATCTTTCTGGATGCCGATCCGGTTGTGCGCGAGCAGCGGCGCATGGAGCAGCAGAAGATTAAGGGTGACGTAGCCGCGAGCGTCGCCGCAGAGCTGCGCGAACGCGACCGCCGCGATCGTACGCGGACAGCTTCTCCGCTGGTAGCCGCATCCGATGCGGTGGTGATCAACTCAACTGCGTTAAGTGAAGACGAGGTGTTGGCGCAGGTGGAAGAGTTAGTGAAGCAGAAGAGCTGAATAAAAAGGTTTCGAGTTTCATGTTTCAAAGTTTCAAGGTAAATCGCGCACCTCAAGATGCTCGAAACCTCGAAACTCTGAAACTCTGAAACCTTGAACTCTGAAACCTTGAAACTCTGAAACCTTGAAACCTGGCCTTCTTCAGTTCTCCGTCGGCTCTACCTTCACCTTCGGCGCGGGCAACGCCTTGCCAGCTTTGGCCGGATTCGGCGGCTCGGGCGGGTTGGGCGGCTGCGCGCTCGCCTTCCGAATCTCGATACCGTCGTGCTCGTTGTTCAGCACAATGTGCGCAGAAGCGTTGCCCACGCTGCCGCTGGCCTTGGCTTCGTGCTCGTCGTTGTTGATCTTCAGTTCGGGAAAGTCCGACTGAATCTCGCCATCGCGGGTGCGCGCATCCAGCCGGAATCCTGCCTTATCGGGCAGACTCAGCTGAATGTCGCCGTTGCGGCTGTCGATCTGCACATTGCCCACCGTGCGCATCCCTACTTCGATCGCGCCATTATCATTCTGCAGGCGGACATCGCCCGACACTTGATCCAGCCGGATATTCTTCGACCGCGTGGTTAGGTGCAGCGGGCCGGTGATCTGTTCCGCGTGGAGTTCGTCGGAATCGAGATCAAGAGAGCCCTCAATCTTCGAGAACTCCATGTCGGTGCGCGAAGACTTGAAGGTCACGGTTTTCGTGATCCGCGCCAGCTTCACGCTCTCCTGGAATTCGCCATCGAGCTGCACCGCGCCCTTCACGTCGGCAACCGAGACTTCGTTCACCCGGCCTTCCACATGCACATCGCCGGTGATCTGCTCGATCTTTACCGAGCCTTTTTCCTGACTGACCTTGACGTTGCCGTTCACGTCTTCAACGCTCGTGTCGGCGTGCTGGGCTGAGATATCGATGTTGCCATCGCGCCCCACCAGGTTGATATCCCCCCGGCGCGAAGTGATGGAGACTGCCACCTTGCGCGGCAAGGAAACATCGAGATCCACTTCGACCGCATGATCGCCCGCTGCCTCGGCCTTGGCGTCCAGCGTGACCAAGCCCCCGATCGTGGTAATGGTGGGCTTAGTTTCGCTGTTGTACTTATCGGCGTCGCTTTGGTTGTCGGCGCCCACGCGCTTGCGGACGACTACCGTGATCTTATTGTCGTCAGAGGCGTGCACGCTGACTGCCCCGCGAGTGTCGATGACCTTCAGGCTGGCTCCCGCGGGAAAAGTCTGCTCGAGATGATCGTCGAAGTTGTAACTTTGGCCGAAGATGTTGTTGAAATCGCTGTCGTCGATGTTGATGTTGTCGCGTATTCCGGACCAGTTCACGCGTTCCAGTTGCGTCGCAATCAATCCAAAGACCACGATCATGACTACCAGGAAAACTCCGCCTGCGCCAATCCCGGACGAACGAGTGCCTTCCCGCTGCGCGCGCTGATGCTCGAGCAGCTTGATCACGCCCCAGAGAATTAGCAGGATCGGCCAGTAGCTCGCGAACAAGTGTGCCAACCGCCCAATCGACAAGATGTGCATCGTCCCCATCAGGAACACGACGCCGAGCACGATCAGGACGAACGGCGCCAGCCATCGACCGGTGGCGCGCGCGGCGGCAGCGGAGGAAGCGGCGAAAATGCTGGAGGTGCGACTGGGCTAGACATTTTTCACCTCGCCAGAAGAAGCGGACTGCTCCGGGCTCTGCGGCGCCGGTGGTGGTGGTGGCGGAACATTCATCGAGTTTACTGGTGGAACGCTCGGCGGCATGCCCGGAGGCAGTGGGCCGATGTGTCCATCCATCGACGAATTGCTCTGCAACAACTTCACCACTCCGATCACCAACAAAATGGCGGGCCAGGTTCTGTGAAATTCCAATCGTCCGACGTTGTCGAGCAGAAAAAGCACGCCGATCGTAACCAGGATCGCCGGTCCCATCAGCTTTCGCGTGCGACAGTGCTCGCAGACGCAGTACGGGCGATAGCTCCCCAGCAGTCCCCAGCTTTTCGCAAAGAGCCATACGCCGATCACGATCAGAATGATCGGCCAGAAGCGGTGCAAGCTGAAGTCAAAGACCGTGTTGATCAGGAACAGCACGCCCAGCCCGATCAGGATCGCGGCGGCGGCAGGAACTTTCGTGGTATCAATCTTCTCTCCCGTGCCGAAGGTCGATGCCAGTCCGAATGGATCAGGGACGGGTTCGTTCGCTTGAATCGCCCTGGCTGTGCGAACCGCGTCGAGAATCTGGTACACCCAGAAAAATCCGAGAAAGATACCCAGCGCAGTGTCGGCCTGCCATGGCAGATCCGACGACAACCCGACGATCGCCAGTACCACGATGCCGAGATGCGCCAGCCCCTTGGCATACTGGCCGCAGTAGACGGCGCCAAGACCTAGGGGAATCGCGCCCAGAATTCCGGCGACCGTGGGATTCGGGCCCGAGGCCGGTCCGGGTTGTACTTTGATTCCGAGCCCTTGATCCATGAACTGCTGATATCCGGTTTGGGGCGGCGTCTGCGGCGGAACAAATCCCGCCGCCGGCGCGGTTCCTTCCATGCGTGCGGCCAGGCACGCCTCGCAGTAGATCACTCCGCGGACGTCGCGGGTGCATTGGTTGCAAAGTGGCTTGCCGCAAGTGCGGCAGAAAGCCACCGCAGCAATATCGCTGTGTGTGGCGCAGTTCATACGAACCTCCTGTACGTGGTCACCGACACTACAGGCAGATCCGGATTTGACGGATCAATCTTCGACAGATCAAGGACAGATGGACCCAGAGGAGCGCTGGCCAGAATCAGATGGTTATCCGTCTGACTGTAATTGCGCTCCTGCTTCTGCTCGGGCTGTTGTGTTGTGTCGTTCTTGTCGTCTTTCTGTTTCGCCGGCCGGGATTCTTTGCGGCCGGGTTCTGCGGGAACCACGGTGCGCTTGATTTCGCGCACGCGCGACTCGACTTCGTAAACGATCCGCACGTTTTCGTAGTAATGCACCACCTTGGCTTGCGTGGCGTAATACGTGTGCCGGATCGCAGAGGGCCGCAAGCTGATCTGCTTCAGGTCGCCGGGTTTCACCCCGGCCACGGTCAGGCTCACCGACAGCGCGAAGAACGCCATGCCAAACGACATGGCGAAGCGCGGCTGGCGAACCGTCGCCCAGATCGGCTCGAGCACCGAGGCTTGCACGTGTTCCCACCACGAAATGCGTGGTTGTGGAGAGCGTGCAGTCACTCGCAGGCGTTGGGTGTCAACGCCCGTTGTGGATGCCAGAATGTTGTTGACCAGGCTGGCTGGAGGCTCCACCTCCGTGAGACCCTTCAGCCAGTTGCGGCCCGCCTCAGCTTCGGCGAACAGCGGACCGCATGCCCCGCATACCCGGGCATGGGCCTGGAAGCGGTCGAGTCCCGTCCCCGTCAGAACGCCATCAATGGCGTCCGAGAGCAGGGTTTCGAACTCGTGACACTGCATTCCGTTTCTGGTCTGGTCTGGCATCACATCACCTGCCTATAGGTACGTTGTAGGAGCCTGGCAAGTTCCGCCCGCCCTCTATTTATTCGCGATTTCACGGTACCCTCCGGAACCTTCAAAACGCTGGCAATTTCACGGTAGTCCATATCCTGTAAGTCCCTTAGAATCACTGCTTCCCGAAGCTCTGGCGACAGCTTGGCCAAGGCAGCGTGAACCGTCTCTCCGACCTCCCGGCTGCGTACGTGCGCGTCCGGGGGAGCGGATTGGTCGGGAATTTGCTCACTGAGAGGCTGGGCGTCCTCGTGGTCCGACGCCGCAGTGTCCATGGAGTCGGTCATCCGGTCCTGTTTGGTCTTGCGGAAATGGTCCACCAGCAGGTTCCGGGTGATGGTCGTCACCCAGGTGACGAACGCCCCCTTGGTGTGGTCATAGCTGGGAAGAGTGCGGTACATCTTGATGAAGACCTCTTGGGTGAGGTCCTGGGCGTCGTCGCCCGATCCCGCGAAGCGGTAACAGATGTTGTAGATACGCCGGTTGTAGGTTTGCACGATTTCCTCCCAGGCGGCGGAGTCGCCGGCAATACACCGCCGGACCAGCATCGCGACGACCTGGACGTCTTCCACTTGCGCTCCCCGGAAATCTGCTAAAACCTTGAGACTGGGCTTGGCCTTACTTTGGGCAACCCGACTGCTGAGACACTCTCCAAGCCTACTCACTAGACAGTACGTGATTGAGGGCGTTGAAGTTCGCCGTTCCTGCCGTTACCGAAGTGAACACGGCATTGTAGCAGCGACAGCTGGCGTCGTTTCACGCATTGTTAACACACCGCTGCTAGCATGGAATTGGATCGAATGCCTTTTCGGAGGTGTTTATGATTCCTCACTCTTCCGCAACTTCCGGCGGGCTCACCTGGTTGAAAGTTCTCAAGTCGAAATTTTGAATTGAATCGAAACGGCCAAGTGATCGGAAGGCTGCAACGTCCCAGCTACTGGTCGAGGACCTTCGAGGCGGAAACACAAGGTGGGCG
Organism: uncultured Acidobacteriaceae bacterium; assembly: GCA_963795875.1. Lineage (GTDB taxonomy): Bacteria > Acidobacteriota > Terriglobia > Terriglobales > Acidobacteriaceae > Sulfotelmatobacter. The sequence goes on along the minus strand of CAWCJM010000006.1, from coordinate 596,386 downwards.
CTGGACCTTCCGCCGGGCGGGTTGCCTAGGGGGCCGATCCGAAATTCGCGATTCTCATTCCGGCCAACAAATCGCGGACTTCAAATCAGCGTGGGGCAGCCGCGGAGGCAGTTTGACCTTCGCCGACGGCCAGATATTTCATCTCCAGTGCAACGGTTGGTGGCGTCCCGTGTGGAGTGTCACCGCGAACACCGGTGAACTGCTGGTACGCCTACACAGGCGCGAGAAAACAGTGGAGCTACCACAGGCTAAAGGTGTTCCCGAGAGCCACACGGCGTTGCTGGTCCTGTTCACCTGGTACCAGATCCTGCAGTCCGAAGAAGACGCCGCCATGGCCGTGATTGCGGCGGGATAGAACCTCGGGCGTGCGGGTAGGCCTGCGGGGCGTCCTTTATTGCAACGCCTTAAACCCAGCGCATTGCTCCGCGTCCGGGGGAACCGTGCTGCCCGTGGTGTTCGCATCCGCGCGGATCACGCCTCGGTCGCTCGAACAGAACAACCGCTTTCCTGTGCGATCGAAAACTACCGGCGCTGCTGCCACAAAGTAGCTTTGGCTCATGCCGTCCGCCGGATTGCTCCCCGCAGCCACAAAGTGGTATCCCGATTTCTCTCCGCCTGCCAGGCTCTCATCGAGGATGCACGCCGTGGCTACCGACCTCGTGCAGGGCTCCGCCCCTCCCAGATTGGCCAGCGACTCCGCATACCCGCCATAGGCCGCCATGTAAGACACTTCCGCCTGGTTGATGGCCCGGATCGAAGCCACAGCGGAAGCCTCGTCCGCGTGGACCTTCGCAGCCGTCATGCTCGGAATCGTGATCGCCGCAATGATCAGAATGATCGCGACCACCACCAGCATTTCAATCAAGGTAAATCCACGTTGATGTTTCATCGCGCCCTCCGTGCTGGAAGATCCCACAACAAAACAGAGAACGACGGTGACTAGACGTCTTGCGCGGAAAAGAAATTCGGCTGCACGGTTTGGCTGTGTGGGTCCGGGTCTCGGACCCGAACATGCCGAGCAAAGCTCGGCTGCCCCGACGGACCTCGCGCTCGTAAAGGCTTGGCAACGCCCCGAAAACGCCCGCCCGGGCCTAGTACCACCGTAACGTTGACCCTCCTATATAGGGATCCTATACTCCAAACATAGGAATCCTATACTGCGATTCCGGCACACATATGACGCAACGCATTCGCTCCAAAATCTCGCGGGGAAGCGGCGAACTCGCCATCCTTTCCCTGCTGGCCGAGCAGCCCCTCTACGGCTTCGAAATCGCCAAACAGATCGGGGAACGCACCGGCGGCACCCTGAAATTCACGCTCGCCTCGCTCTATCCCCTGCTCTACGAAATGGAAAAGCGCGGCTGGGTCGAAGGCCGCTGGCAGGCCAACAGCGCGGGCCGCGACCGCCGCTACTACCGACTCACGCCCGGTGGACGCCGCCAACTCGCCCCGCTGCGCGCGGAGTGGCGCAGCTTCTTCCAGGCCCTCGACAGCCTGGCCGGAGTCAGCCATGCCTGATTGGAAAAAGCTGGTCGGCGAGCATATCGCGTCGTCAGCATTGCCTGCGGCAAGTCGCGAGGAAATTGTCTCAGAGTTAGCCGCTTACCTCGAAGAAACGTACGAAGATGCACGATCAAGAGGCCTGACAGACGCAGCCGCCGTCGAACTTGCTGCGCAAGAAGTCAGCGATTGGCACCGTCTAGTGAGAGAAATTTCTCAAGCGAAAGAGGAGAACCCTATGAATCCCCGGACCCGCAGTCTGTGGCTTCCCGCGATGGTCAACCTGGTTGCAGCTCCCGGCCTGCTCATGATCTTGCAAAAACTCGCCATACAACCTCGCGTGCTCTGGATCGGAGATATGGCGATGGTTCTCTATCTGCCGTGGCTCGTCACTCTGCCAATTTTCGGAGCATTCGGCGCTTTCCTGGCGAAGCGTGCCAATGCTGACTCCGTGAATCGGCTGATTGTTGGGCTGTCTCCCGCGCTCGCAGTGCTGGGTGCCTTCGCGTTGGTTCTGCCGGTAAGTCTAATCACCGATCGGCATCTGCTGTCGAACTTCCCGTTCGCTTACTTTGCCCTAACGGTCTGTAATTGGGTAGTGCTCCCGGCGATCGCCCTGCTCGTAGGAACTCTGCCATTCTTGCGCGAGCCCAACCGACCTGCGCACAGTGAGGCATAAGGCGAAAGCCGGAAGCCGAGCGCCACTACTTCGCCGGCGGCACGTACTCCTTCGGCTTGGCCGACCCTTCGCCGAAGAAAAATTGCTCCAACTGCTTGACGATGACTTCCTGATCCTCGCGCCGCGCCGGATTCAGCCGGTACTCGTTCAGCAGCATCTTGCAGTGCTCCGTCCACATTCGCCACGCTTCCTGGGACACGTTGTCATACACCTTCTTCCCCAGGTCGTTGTCGAACGGAGGCTCATCCAGCCCGGGCATCTCTTTCTGAAACTTCACGCAAAATACAGTGTGCGCCATAAATTCCCCTCTGTAATGAATCAACTCCGATTCCAAGCGACTAAGAAGTAGCGAAGCATCATGAAGTTCGATTCGCGGATGTTTTCCTTCGTGAACCTTCGTGTCCTTGGTGGTAAAGGTCTTTAGACGTCACCCGCGACCACAATTTCCATGCTCTGAATCAGCCCATCTGCGAAATTCGTATACGTGCTGAATCATCTGATCGACCAAGAGCTTCCCGCTCTTGTCGTGGACCACCTGATGCACATCAATCGCGATCCGGCCGTCGGCTTCTCTCGTAAAGTTCTGGGGCTCAACGTTGGGGTCGAGGACTTCGAACTGACGTTTCCAGTAATCGCGCACGGCCGACTTGCCCAGTACGCGACCGCCCTCCATCCCGTTCGGCCAATCGACGTCGTTGTGCATCGCCGCCAGCACCGTCTCGATATCCCGCCGGTTGAACGCCGCGTACATCCTCTGCAACATCTCAATCTCGGCCGCTACCGCGTGAACTTCTGCCATAACACACCCGAACAATCATCTTACACGGAGTGCGCGCGGCTGCTTCGACGCAGACGGAACCAAAGCAGCGCGGCCACTCCCCAAATCAAGAACAGCGGAATCAAACTCGCAAGCCCGCGCAATCCGATTACCTGACCTAGGTTGAATGCGCCATACCCTCCCTTTGATTCCCCCGCCGTCAACATCGATTCGCGATTCGCCGCCACCTGGCCAGACCAGAACGCCGGCAAGGTCGAGTGCACGATCGGACAGCTATCTTGCATCGCCAATTGCGAAGTCGTCGAAACCACGATCAGCGCCAACAAAATACTGCACGCACTCAGCCCCAGCAGCACCCGCCGCCAGGCAGGTGTTGCGCGCCCCCACACCACCGCCAGTCCAATACACACGAATGGAATGCACGCTCCCGCATACCGCGGACCAAAGGTCAGTCCAGCTTTCCACCAATAGAAAGATGCGTTAAAGAGAAAGTAATAAGCCGCGATCCCCGCCGCTACCAAAGCCGCCGCTCGATGCGTCTTGCCTTTCCACAACCACCACAATCCCACAGGAGCCGCCATTAGCACCGGAGACGCAAACAATAGCCCGCGCGAACATCCAAACAGAATCTTCAATAGTCGATCCGGATGCGGATAAGTCAGCCCCATGTACCCCTGCTGCTGCATAAACGAAAACGAATTGGGATCGTAGTACGAATAGCTCGGACGAAACGCCCCAAACGCCGCGTGCAGATAAGCCATCAGCACGCCGACGCAAATCGCGGCTCCCAAGCCCACTCCGGCCACAACTCGCCAGCGCGCCGCCGAGCCGCGCGACCATACCCGCGACAGCGCCAAAAAAGCCAGCATCGCCGAAGCTGGCACCGCGGGATATTCCGTTACCGTCGCCCATCCCGCCGCCAATCCGACCGCTAGCGCCCAAAGAAAATCTGCGCGCGCACTCGAGCTGTCGCGCAGCCGCAACGCAGCCCCAAACGCAAAAACCAGGCAAGCCCCCACCAGCGCATGAGCCCAGAACAATCCCGCATATGCCCACAGCGGAGTCCCTATGCACATCACAACTGTCGCGATCGCAGCCCCACCCGCACCGCCCCCGAATCGCAAGCCCAGAAAAAACAGACACACGCCAGCCAGCGCCGTCGGCAATGCCACCGCGCCCAGACTTACAAAGTACGACAGCGCAAACTCACCTCGCGGTGATACCGGATCAATCCCCATCATCCGCAGCGCTGGCCTCGCCGCCAACGCAAATGGCACCGCCAAGAACACCAGCCCCGGAGCTTTGTCGGAGTAGTAATGTCCGTTGAAGTGCGCCTTGTCCTGCGTGTTCTCGTGATAGGCATCGATCTGCAGGGTATGCCGCTCGATAATGGCGCGCAGCAGATCGAAGCGCGAGTTCTGGTTCCACCCGCCGCCTTCATAGAAGTAGCTGAATGAGAGAAATGCCACGAGCCCCAGCAGGATTGCAGCTTTGCAGTGGAAAGAAGAACTTTCTGGCAGAGAGCTCATCGAATTTTTCGGACCCGAATCGCTCGGGCCCGGACGTTCTGAGCTTACAACAATCCACCCTCAGCCTTCGGAGCCGTGCCCAGTGGGGCTGGCTCCAACGATTCGAACGCACTCACGGTTTGCTGGAGGCTATGAGAGCTTCCACGATCTTCTTCGTCTCTTCATCCATCGCAGTCGTGGGATCAGCAGTGCCGTTGGAGGCCGCGATTTTGCCTTTCACTCCAATGTATACCGCCTCGTAGGAAGTGTCGCCCAAGTTTTCCACCTTGTGCTTGAAGGGCGGGTACCAGCGGGCTTCGCCTGGTTTGGAGTACACCTCGCGCACTTTCCCGTTCTCGTCGGTAAAGCGAAGGTGGGCCTCGGTCAGGCTTACGACGACGCCGCCAATGTGCTCGTGCAACCCAGACCTTTCATGAGCCCCGTAGTGCACTGACACTACCTGCACATGCTCATTTTCAAAATCCAGCTTGTAGTGTTTCGGTTCCACCTTGGTCGGGTCTTGTGCCAGAGCGAACGACGGTGCCAGACACACCAATACCCCCGCCCAGAATAGCTTCGACCGCATGCCTCGCCTCCTGCGAATCTTTGTGTTTTCGAGTGAGAACGTAGGCAACTCTAATTCGCACGTTAAGAGAGTGTCAACGAGTGGGACCAGAAGGATGAACGGATTGGACCACGGACCAATGGGCCAGAGGTCCGCTGGTATAACCGCCATCATGACCTTTCCCGTTCGACGCACTGATCACCGGTCCGAGTGTAACGGAGATTTCTCAACAGCTGTAAGGCCTAGTAAAGTGGTACCTGCCGCGATTGGAGAAGCAAATGGAATGCCGGACCAAGGATGAACTTGAGCAACACCTGTCGGACATTCGCAGACTTGCAACAAGCCGCAGTCTTACACCTGAGGAAAAGGACGTGGCGGTTCGGGCCGAGCGGTTTGCTATTGGCCTCCTGAGGGAGCACGATGAGTCGGGACATCACGGCAAGAGATGCCCGTTCGCCACACGGCTTGAATGAGCCGGGAAGAAATAACCCTCCCCGCCCGAAACACCTTCAGCCGGGCCGGTGAGTGCAAGAAGAATCTTTCAGCAGCGACCCATCAAGACGGACTCTTTCTGAGTAGAATACGGAGCGTAACGATCCGGGAGGCAAAGCTGTGAGGACTCTGCGAGGCGTCCTGAGTGCGGTTGCCGCTATATTTGTCGCACTGCTTGGACCCGGACTGGTTTTTGCTCTACAGGGTATCAACAATTCCAAAGCAACAGGCTTGGCAGTGGTCGCCGCGGGCTTTCTTGAAAGCCTTTTCTCTCCTTTGTTCTGGATTCTCGCTGTGTCATTTTTTGCTTTGTTCTTCGCGGCAAGTCGACTCGACAGCAAGCCGATGACAATGCTTCTATTTTGGACTCCGGTTACCTCTATTTCGATACTGGGACTGGGCATCTTTTCCCTATTTACATTCGCATGGATACATTTCAGAAGAGGGTAATTGACGAGAACACATCTTGCCGTTCAAAACCGAGTTCTGTGATGGTTACCGCGTGGTTAACTTGGTGGGCCCACCAGGATTTGAACCTGGAACCAACAGATTATGAGTCTGCTGCTCTAACCGTTGAGCTATAGGCCCTCGAAACCCAATCTAGCATATTCGCAGACCCGTGGCTCACGCCCGGGGTGCCCCATTTCTCGCGTCTTTTGCGAGAAGTGGGGCTTTCCTTCCCCGGCTCTAAAATGATCCCGATCTGAACGGATCACGGCTCTCAGTGCGCCGTCGCCTTCTCCGCGCCCAGCCCGGTGTTCGAACGAACCAGCAGTTCGTTGAACTTATGTTGCGATGTCGGTTCGTGACTGACGAGTGTCCCGACGATGGCTCCGATGAATCCCAGCGGAATGCTCAGGATGCCGGGGTTCTCCAGGGGAAACCATGGCTTGGCCTGAATCAAATGTCGCGCCGCGCCAGTTACCGTTGGCGGATCGATCCCCATCAAGCTCGGACTCACCAGAATCAGCCCGATCGAGGCGAGCAATCCAACCGCGAGTCCCGCCACCGCGCCCGCGGTATTGAAGCGCCGCCAGAAGATCGACATCACAATCACCGGCAGATTCGCCGACGCCGCCACTGCAAATGCGAGCGCCACCAGGAACGCGACGTTCGCCGTCTGCAGAACAATCGCCAGCCCGATGGCAACGGCGCCCACCACAAACGCCGAGATGCGCGCCACCAGCACTTCTTCGCCCGGTTTCCGCTCGACGCCATTGTGAATTACGTTGGTCCAGAAGTCGTGCGAGAACGAAGTCGTCGCGCTGATCGTCAGTCCGGCGACTACGGCCAGAATCGTGGCAAACGCAATCGCTGAAATGAACGCAAAGAAAATGGATCCGGCAAGAGCATTGGCCAGCAGCGGCGCGCTCATGTTGTTGCCGCCGTGAGTCTTGATGAAGTCAGGCCCCACAATCGTCGCCGCTCCAAAGCCCAGGAACGTCGTCATGATGTAGAAGCTGCCGATCAGCACCATCGCCCATACCACGCTGTGTCGCGCCGTCTTTGCGTCCGGTACGGTATAGAACCGCACCAGAATGTGCGGCAGTCCGGCGGTGCCAAAGATTAGCGCCAGCCCCAGCGAGATCAAATCCAGCGGCCCGTACGGCGGTTTGTAACGCAGCCCGGGTTGCAGGAAATCTTTCACCACGACCGCCCCCTTCGCATCGTGATAGGTCACGTGCGAAATCGCGCCGAAAAATTCTCCGAAGCTGAAGTGGAAGTGCGCCATGACCAGAACGCTCAGCAGGAACGTCCCCGCCATCAGCAGGATCGCCTTGATGATCTGCACCCACGTGGTTGCCAGCATGCCGCCAAATACCACGTACACAATCATCAGGAGTCCCACTCCGATCACGGCCTTGTTGTAGCTCACCGATCCGCCGAGCAGCAGTTTCACGAGAGTGCCGGCGCCCACCATCTGCGCGATCATGTAAAAGGTGCTGACCGTCAGCGTGCTCAAGGACGCCATGGCCCGCACCGGACGCGGCTTCAGCCGGTATGCCAGAACGTCCGCCATCGTGTACTTGCCGGCGTTGCGCAGCGGTTCGGCAATCACCAGCAGAACCGTCAGATACGCCACCAGCCAGCCCACCGAAAACATAAATCCGTCATAGCCCTGGAATGCGATGATGCCGGCAATCCCCAGAAACGATGCCGCACTCATGTAATCGCCGGCCACCGCGATCCCGTTCTGCCAGCCCTTGATCTGGCGGCTCGCCGCAAAATACGCGCTCGCCCCCGCCGATCGTCCTCGACGCCCAGTAAGTAATGCCTAGTGTGATTGCGATGAACACCAGAAACATAATCAGTGGAATATTCGCCATGGCTTACTTGTCTCCCTTTGCATCTTCGGCCTTTTCGAGAATGTCTTTTGCGAGCTGGTCAAAGTTGTTGGCAGCTTTCACGTACAGCGCTGCGATGATCCACGCCACAAAGAATTGCGACAGCGCGAACAGGTAAGCGAGATTCACAAACCCACATTTTGGTCGACATGAACTGCGGCGCATACCCGACCAGCACCGGCAAGGCAAAGTAGTAAACGACGAAGAAGATGAATGCCGGCACAATGAACGTTTTCTTCGTCGCCATCAGGTCCTGGAATTCCCTGCTGTCGGCAATCTTGTCCCAGGTCGACTGGGATGCTTGATACTGTTGCGGTTGTGCGACTTCCGAATTCTTTACCGCGTTTGCCATAGGCTTCTCCTCGTGGCTTGCGTCAAACGACCACGGTCTCGACTTCATTGTTTAGGCAGGACGAGCGCTGACCGGGGACAGCTTACTCTCGTTTCATAAATTTTGGGAGTAAATCCGTCCCCGCCAGCCGGTGGCGTATGCACCCGCACACTCCACCCTCGTCCCTTTCACTAGAAGTTAAAGATCGGCCCGAACTCCGTGCGCTGATCTTTCCACTTGCTGGCCGCTGCTCCCTTGATCGTGTAGGTGACGCCGATGTTGACAAAGTCCGGCAACAGCGTCGTCTGATACTGCGATTGCTCGAACGCAAACGTCACCCAGTTGTTCAGCTTGTAATACAGCGTTCCGGCCAGCAGCCGTGACTGCGCCAGCGGGAGGCCGCCATTGCAGGGTGTGAGTTTATCCGCGCTGGTACAGCCAAAACCATTGGCATGCGCCAGGTCACGGTGCACTACCTGGTCTTTGCCTGCGTGCAGGTACAACTGCCAGCCCGCATTGTGGCCCTTTGGATTGGCATTGAACCAGCGCGACAAGGGCAATCCCAGATTCAGGAAGCCGCCGAATGCGCCGATCGGACGCTGCTTCGCAACCTGCCACGTTCCACCCGAGGCCGTACATGTGCTGAGGGCCGCAATCGCCACTGTGCATCCCACCTGCTGCGAACCGGCCGCGATATTGACGTTATCCAGCGTTTGCACCGACTGCACGTCATACAATCCTGTGGTGTCGGTGAAGTATGTGTTCAGCTGGCCACCCAGCATGAAGCGCATATCGCCACCGCGGTAAAAGCTCGCGACGAACGTGGCCCACCGCGTGGGTAGCGCAATCGCGAACTGGTTGCCATACAAGCTGCTGCTGTTCGTAAATCCCGCAGGAAACGTTACCTTCATATCAGGCGTGAGCGCGGAGTTTGGTGTGATCGCCGTTCGCCGCGCATCGTACCCCGCCCAAAGGATTTGTGCCGGAGCCACTCCCGGAGCCTTATCCAGCTGGAACTGCAGCACAGCTCTGGCTTCCAGCTCGGGACGTCCCGAATCCGCGCCCTGCCGCTCGCCTTCACCGATCTGGGCTTCAAAACCTTGCAGGCCATTGACCCCGTTCAGCTTTAGGATCTCGCCCGTGCTAGGCATCATGAGCACAATCTCCGGAGAAAACTTGAAGTTGCGATCGCTGCTCCCCAGCTTCTGAATCAAGCCGAAGCGGAATTGCGGCGAGCGTTCCCAAACATCTCCGGAAAACGCGCCCAGGAAAGTGGTTTCAACAATGTTCGGAAGGGCGCTCGATCCGAAGATCGTCCAATCCTGTCCGCCCTCGAAAAAGATGTCGCTCTGGTCGCTTGCGGCATAGTCCATCCGCACATAAGCCAGCCGCAACCGCGGGCTGGGATTGCGAATCGAGGAGATATCTGCGTTATCGACTTCGCTGAAGTTGCCCTCCAGATCGCCTTCCACCTTGCCGGTCAAAGTCAGCTTGGGAGCCGCATCGATCCACTCGAAGTTCGATCCAAAGCGGGTCGATCGAGCCTTCAAGTGGAACGACGGATCTGTCGTCGGTCCCGTGCTCAGAGGATTGCTGGAATTGAGGAAGATTCCCGGAAATGGAAAATCGTCTCCGTTGGGGGAACTCGAGTCCCGCACCGCCGTCGCCTTAATAAACCCGTAGGGCGTGACTTTCACCGCGCCTACTTTGAAGCCCGGAATCAGCCCGTCCTTCACCGGTGCATCGACCGGAAGCACTCGCAACGGAGCTACTGCCGCCACTACCACGGGTCCAGCCGGCTTGGTCTCCTTGGGAGCGGGAGTTTGCGCCCCTTGCGTCGGCACTACGACCCCAACCGGCGCCGCCGTAGCCACTACGGTCGAAGCGGCCGGGCTCGGCGTCGCCATCGCAGATAAGTCCGCCGTGCTCACAACTCCTTTGCGCGCCAGAGCCTCGACCAACAGTTGAAGCTCCGCATCCGGAGCCGCATCGCGAATCGCATTCGCCTCGCCCGGCGCCAGCACTCCCTTCATCACCAGGATTCCCAGCAACGCTGTAACATTGGCATTCCCTGCCACAGGGGTTATGTTCGGGTTGGCAGCGGCTGCCGGCTGCGCGGCTGGGTTACCTAAGGCTGGGTTGGCGGTGGTTTCGGCGGATGCTTTCGCGTCGGTGGCGTCTTTTGCCCCGGCCAGGGCGGGCGCGACCGAAACGACTACGAGTAGCAAGCTGCAAATGAATTGCTTCAACTTCTGCATGATTGGTATCTCCTCCTTCGTGGGAGCAGTTCCGTCTACGAGTGCGATCACGGGCATGCGAACTTTGGTCGGCTTGCATTTCGGGAGCGCGGGGTTCGCTGTTTCGTGCTGACGCGCCCCGGGGTCCCGTTTTGGGAACCTAAGATTGCGCCGAGACTGTTTTCTCGGCTGTAATGGGAAGCGACACTAGGGCAGAAACATTTTCGTGGATGTGCGGAGACTCACCGGTTGTTGTGATTCGCATCACCCACGAGATCCTCTGATCAGAATCGAACGAGCGTTCGATTGATTTTCAGAGAATCACGGAATCGTTCCGGCATACGATGTTTCCTGTGCCTTCGCGTCGTGCTGCCGACCGCGGAATCGTGAACCCCGGGTTCCCGCTCTTTTTCTTTTTGCGCAAGAACACGTCGACTTGTGATTCGAATCACTGCCCGCTAATCTGGTCCGCAGCAGAATCCACTTCGTCCCCAAGTCGTGACCCTTCGCTCTCTCGGAGGTCTTGCATGAGCGCGCTTCCCCTCGCCAAGCCAGAAAATATTTCCAACCTGCTCAATCTCGATCAGGAATATGCGGCGCCCGCCATCGTCGCCGACAACGTCATCCAAAAAGATTGGAATGCGGAACGGGAACGTTCCTTCAAGGATCCAGCGCAATTCTGGGGAGATTACGCCACTCTCTTCGAGTGGTCACAACCCTGGAGCAAAGTGCTCGATTGGGATGGCATCCATCACAAATGGTTCATCGGCGCGAAGACCAACATCACCATCAACGCGCTCGACCGCCACGCCAACTCCGAGCGCTGCAATCGCGCTGCCTTCATCTGGCTGGGCGAGGACGGCACCGAGCGCATCGTCACCTACGGCCAGCTCTACCGCATGGTCTGCCGCTTCGCCAACGGCCTGAAATCCTTGGGGTCGTCAAAGGAGATCGCGTCGTCATCTACATGCCACTCACCATCGAAGGCGCCGTGGCTATGCTGGCCTGCGCGCGCATCGGCGCGATTCATTCTGTCGTCTACGCCGGACTCGGACACACCGCGCTCCGCGACCGCATCACTGACGCTCAAGCAAAAATCGTGATCGCCGGAGACGTCGGCTACCGCCGCGGCAAAACCATCGCACTGAAAGCCATCGTCGACGAAGCTATCGAATCGCTGGACTGCGTCGAAAAAGTAGTTGTCTACGCGCGCGCCAGAACAGAAATCCGCAGCCCGCGCGAAATCGATTTCAACGACCTGCTCAAATTCCCTTCGCAGTGTCCTGCTGAAGAAATGGACGCCGAAGATCCGCTCTTCCTCCTCTACACTTCCGGCTCCACCGGAAAGCCGAAGGGCGTCGTTCACGTTCACGGCGGGTACATGGTCGGCACCACGTACCACCTCGAGAACTTCTTCGACGTCGGCGAGCGTGACGTCTTCTGGTGTACCTCCGACATCGGATGGGTCGTCGGACATTCCTACATCGTCTACGCCCCGCTGTGCGCCGGCGTCACGACTTTATTCCGCGAAGGCGCCATCGACTTTCCCAATCCCGGCACCGCGTGGGAAATCGTCGAACGTTACGCCGTCACCAAGATGTTCACTGCTCCCACCGCGCTTCGCATGTTCATGCGCTACGGAGAATCCTACCCCGCTGCACACGATCTCACTACGCTACGCGTAATCGCGTGCGCCGGCGAGCCGCTGAATCCCGAAGCGTGGCGCTGGGCGCAGACGCATCTCGCCGGGGATGGCAAGTGGGGATACGTCATCGACAACTGGTGGCAAACCGAATTAGGCGCACCCGCGCTCGGCACTCCGCCTTCGATGGCAATGCGTCCCGGCAAAGTCGGAGTCGCCGTCCCCGGCGCCGAAGCCGACGTTCTCGACGAAGACGGCAATCCCGTTCCTCCTGGTGTCGGTGGACGTCTCGTGCTCAAACGTCCCTTCCCCTGCATGCTGCGCACTGTGTGGCGGCGATTCCGCCCGCTACGAGCGCGACTGGAAATTCTTCCCCGGCTGCTACGTCACTGGCGACGTCGCCATGAAAGACAAAGATGGATACATCGCCGTCCTCGGCCGCTCCGACGACGTGCTCAACGTTGCGGGACACCGCATCGGTACCGCCGAAGTCGAGAGCGCCCTGGTCTCGCATCCGGCCGTCGCCGAAGCCGCCGCGATCGGCGTTCCGGATCCTTTGAAAGGAGAAACGATCAAGGCCTTCGTGCAAGTTCGCTCCGACCACGTCCCCTCCGACGCACTGGCCGCAGCCCTGATCGAGCACGTCCGGCGCGAGTTGGGCCCGATCGCGACGCCGAGTTCGCTGGAGTTTGTCGCGTCCCTGCCGAAAACGCGCTCCGGCAAGATCCTCCGCCGCTTCCTCAAAGCCAAAGAAGCGGGCGTAGACGCCGGCGACATCTCCACGATGGAAGGATAGAGACTGATGGATGGATCGAGACCCATGTGGGGACGGTCGCATTCGTCCGTCCCGCGAAGGCGAAGCCGAGTGGAACCCGTTTGCACCTGCCGAACGATCGAGCCACAGCAGCTCAACGCAAGTCGTTGACAACAGAGATTGTTCCACGTGGACTTCACCGCTGGCTGAAAAGCAATCATTCTCTTATAGTCAGTCTGGAGATTGATGCAATAAAGGCCATGCCAATCCATTCAAGATTCATTGTCTTCGTGCTGGTCATTTGTTCAACCGCAACGGTTGGCGGCGCACCCAAGCAATCCATCCTCGGACATCGTTCAGCGCCCCTGCTCGTGGTGGATGGCCTGACCTTCAAGGATCTCGACAAGAATGGAAAACTCGACCCCTACGAGGACTGGCGCCTTCCGGCAGAAGTCCGCGTCGCTGACTTGGTCCAGCGCATGAGTCTGGAAGAGTTAGCGGGCCTCATGGTCCACGGCACGCTACCCACTTTGGGCCAATTAGGGTCGATGGGTGTCGGCAAACAGTATGACTTGGTGAAGGTCCGCGAATTCATCGATCAAGATCACGTCAATACTTTCCTCACTCGCATGAACGGACCCGCCGAGTTCCTCGCCAAACAGAACAACGAAGTTCAGGCGATCGCAGAATCCTCGCGATGGGGTATTCCCGTTACCATTTCCTCCGATCCGCGCCACCATATTGAACAAGTGCTCGGCGCTTCCATGCAGGACGTGGCATTCTCCATGTGGCCCGAGCCTCTGGGCTTCGCGGCTTTGAACGATCCCGAAATTATGCGCCGCTTCGGAGATGTCGTGCGCCAGGAATATGAAGCAGTCGGCATTCGCGAATCGCTCGCGCCGCAGGCCGATCTGGCCACGGAACCGCGCTGGGCGCGCGCCAGCGGGACTTTTGGAGAAGATGCCGAGATCGCAAAACGCATGGTCGAAGCCTACGTCGCTGGAATACAAAATGGTCCGAATGGGTTGAACTCAGGCAGCGTCATTGCGGTGGTGAAACATTGGGCAGGATATGGAGCGGCGAAGGATGGTTGGGACGGCCATAACTATTATGGGCGCTACGCTGATTTCTCCGGGCACAACTTCGCGCAACATCGGATTCCATTTACCGGCGCCTTTGCGGCTCATGCAGCCAGCGTGATGCCGACGTACTCGATTCTGCAGGATGTTGTTATCGACGGAAAGCCGCTGGAGCAAGTCGGCGCCGGGTTCAATCGTCAACTGCTGGGCGACTTGCTGCGCGGACAGTATGGATTTCGCGGTGTCATTGTGAGCGACTGGGGCATCACCAATGACTGCTCCGAGGCCTGCCGCCAAGGCACCGGCGCCGGAATCAAACCCACTCCGCAGGATATTGGCATGCCGTGGGGAGTCGAAGAACTCACCAAGCCGCAACGCTTTGCCAAATCCATCAATGCTGGCGTCGACCAGATCGGTGGAACCGAACAATCGAATCTCATCGCAGAGGATGTTCACAATGGATCGATCTCGGAGTCGCGAGTCCGCGATGCGGCGGCCCGCATTCTTCTGCAAAAATTCGAGCTCGGCCTCTTCGAACAGCCCTACGTGGATGAGACCAAGGCCGCAATGATCGCCGGCAGCAAAAATTTTGTAGCTGAAGGACAATCTGCCCAGGCCCGCGCTGTTGTTTTGTTGGAGAACAAATCCGTCCCCTCAACCGGTCAACCGCTGCTGCCCGTCGCTTCGAAGAATAAAAAAGTCTATCTGTATGGCGTAACTGCCAAGGCCGCGGAGGCGGGGGGATTCGTCGTGGTCACTGATCCCGCGCAAGCGGATCTCGCGATCATTCGTGCGCCCGCGCCTTACGAGAGCGAGCATCCGAACTTCTTCTTTGGATCAAGGCAGCACGAGGGAAGGCTTACATTCACCGAAAAAGATGCGGCTTATGCGGAACTGCTGCGCGTGAGCCCGACCGTTCCAACCGTGTTCGTCACTATGCTGGAGCGGCCGTTAATCCTGACCAACGTCGTACCGCACGCGACGGTGCTTCTGGGTGATTTCGGCATCTCGGACGAGCCGCTAATCGCTCTGGTTACCGGTAAGGTATCGCCAGAGGGCCGTCTTCCGTTTGAGTTGCCATCCTCCGTAGAGGCGGTGAAGCAACAGAAAAGCGATCTACCGCACGACTCGCAATCCCCGCTGTTTTCGTTTGGGTTCGGGTTGCATTACTGAGCCAGAACTCGATCCACGGTTTCGTTCTATGGAGGGATGGGCCTTACCCAGAATTCCAGAGGAGTCCGGCTCATTCTTTGTGATTTAGTCTCTTCATACGCCGGCAGAACGGTGCCTGCTGCTCGCACCCTTCGCTGCCAATTCCGCCAGCGATGGCACCGACTCCGGTGCTGTGACCTTCCGCTCGGGCATCGCAGCGCCCTTAAATGCTTCCACCAACATCTCAATCGCAAGATCGGTATTCGGACGAATAAAGATCGTCGCCGCCAGCGTCCCGTTGCGCACCCACGCCTGCCCGGTCTTCGGCATCCCATCGCATCCGGTGATTGGAATCTTCAGCCAGCGTGCCCGCTCACTTTCAGGGATCTCGCTGAACGCCTTGCGCGCGCCCATCGCCATGCTGTCATCTTGCGCCCCGACCAGATCGACATGGCTCTCCTGCGAAGTACTCAAGCGCAGCCATGAACTTACCGTCTTGTACGCGCTTTCCTCCGTCCAGTTCGCGCGCATCGTCTTTGCGTGGATGTTCGCCGGCTTGGTCAGGTTCATCCCAACCGTTCGTTCCTTTGCCGCGGAACTGTTGGCGGGGCCTTCGATGTACAGAATCGATCCGCCATTCGGCAGCAGCGCTGCAAACTGTTGTCCTTGAATCTTCCCCACTTCTTCATGATCGGAACTGATGGCAAACACCGGAACCTTGTGGGTGCGGCGCAACTCCAGGATGTAGTCCACTTCGTGATTCAGTACCACCCATCCGATTCCCGCCGCCGCCGCCGCTCGCGCCACTTGCGGAAACGCCGTGCCGCCTGCCGGTTCGAACATGATGGCATCGGGTCGCGCAACCGAAGAATCCTGCACGTAATGCAACAGCTGCTGGCTTTGTGCCAGAGCATCGTTGTTCGCGTGAATGATCTTCACGTCGACGCCCAGACGCCGCGCGGCTTTCTCCGCCGCAGCGGCCTGCTCCTGCTGATAATCGTTATCGTTGTTGGTAAGTGAAACCAGAAAGTTGAGTCGCTTCATGATGTGAGCCCTATTTCCGGATCATAGTCCTTCCGTTTCGGCTACCAATGTAACTACAGTAACTTGGGCACGGGCGTCGTGCTTTGATGAAAGAAGGTTGGGAGGGTCTTGCAGGAGTGCGGGAAGAAGAGTCCGGTTCAGGCTCCGGCGGCAGCGCTCTTCGCCGCTTCGCCAACAAAAGACTTCAGCTTCGCGTCCAGCGTTTCGCGGTTGGCGTCCGTCAGGTCCACGAAGCGGAAAGGCTGCATCCACCCTTGCGTCGCCCACATGGGAAACAGCATCTGCGCCTTGCCGCGCAGCGTTGCTTCGCGAATGTGAAAAATCAATTCCACTTCCAGTTTCTCATCCAGCGGCTTCTCCAGGTGGATGACTCCACCCGAAGTCGACAGCTGATGGATCGCTGCCCGCACGGACCTCTTGTTGGGCAGTCGCACCAGCACTAGCACGGAGCCGCGCAGCTTCACACGAAATGGACGATCGTTCAGCTTGCTTTCTTTGCTGGCCGCAACCGGTGCCGTCGAATTGATTTCTTCGGACATACGCTTACCCAGAGTATGGCAGCGTGCGCGGCGTTGAAGAAGTTACGAAAGAACAAGACCGCGTGTTTTTGCCGCATGGATGAGAATGAGGGTGAGTCCGGATGATCCTACTTGCGCCCGGGATGAGCTTCGGCGCTTTCTGAGAACATGTTGTACGGCCACGCCGCCTTTTTCTGCACCGTTGGTTTCGAGGCGCTCGCCGGTGTAGCAGTCGCGCGGGCCGGAGAAGGATTGTCCTGCGCCGCGGCCTTCCAGTCTTCCGGAGCATTTGCGATTCCCCAGACATTCCCGTGCGTATAGAGGGACGCGCCAATCAGGAAATATTGTCCATCGTTTCCCAGCGGCAGACAGTTCGCGACCGTTGCGGTTACGCTGCCTCCGCCGGGCAGGTTGCTGAGCATGATGGGCGTCCCTATCTTCAGCGCCTCGGAACTCCGAAATCCGCATCCCTGCGCGCTGACGATCAGCACCATGACCTGCTCGCCGTACGGCCGCGTCCGGTCGAGACTGATCACGCCGACGGGGATCTCCACCCGAATGCGGGTGCTGCGTCGAGTCGCGTTTTGGGTTAGAACTTCCATTTACAGGTGCGAGTCTTGCAGGAACCATTGTGGCAGAATCGCCTCGCGATCCGAGGTAACCGAAGTAACTCGCAGACAAAAACCATCGCGTGGGCGCGCCCTCGAAGGGCACCATTGAGGCCGAAGCCCCGACTGATTCCACATGCGTTACGCAGCCCTAAAAACGGCCGCTCCTCCACGGTGGTGCATGCTTTCGTAGTTTCTCCTCGACGCCGAAGTCGTGCCCGTCCCTTCTTGTCCTGAACGCCTGTGATTCGATAGTTCATCGTCGCGCATTCCGGCGCGCCTGCTTCACGCCGGCGCGGATCCCTGCCTTCACGACGCGCTGATATCCTGCGGCGTCCATGGCCGACATTGTCGCCGCTGCAATTCCCCCGGGCGTTGCCGCTTCACGCAGAAGCTCTTCCAAAGGCCGACCACTCGCGCGCCAGTAGGAGATACCATCACCGAGCGCGTGAGCCGCAGCGGTCAGTGCGGTCGTTCGATCCAGTCCCGCGTCCTGCGCCGCCTTCGCCAACGTCGCAAGCGCATGGTACCCGTGGGTGGGAGAGTGGGCCGCGGTGATCGCATCGAGCTTGCGTTCCTGGAGATCCAGCACAGGCCCGACGTATGCAAAGAACCGGCGCACTCGCGTGCGCTCTGCCGGCGCCACGTTCCGCGCAAAGCTCACCGGGGTCAATCCTCTCGCGATGCGGCACACCGGGCTGGGCATAGCGCGCGCCCAGTGAACCGGAGGGCCAAGCCACGCGCGCAAGTTCTGCAGCGGAATCCCGGCTGCGAGACTGACGCATAATTTCGGGGGCGCGGCTCCGCAAGCCGCAACCTCACCGAGTATCCCCGCAACCGATGCCGGACGCACCGCAATCACCAGCATTCCCGCCCGCTCCACCGCGGACTTCAAGTCGCGCGCAATCTCCACCCGCGATTCGCGACGCAGCGCGCGCAGCTTCGACGGATTGCGGTCATACACGACGATCTCGCCCGAGAATCCCGCCAGCCGTAAGCCCGCGGCCAGCGCTCCGGTGATGTGTCCTCCACCTAGAAAGACTGTCGCTTTCATGAGTATGAGCGGACGCTAGTCCGCGGTCCCTCCGCCATCGACCACCAGCGCTGCGCCGGTCATGAACGACGAATCGTCCGACGCCAGGAAAAGCACCGCCTTGGCGATCTCCTCCACGGTGCCCACGCGTCCCAGCGGACGAGTGGCGCATCCCGCAATGTAGTCCTCCCACTTCAGCCCGCGCATCTTCGCGTCGGCGGGAAGCATTGGAGTCTCCACATCCCCCGGACAAACGCAGTTCACGCGAATCCCCTGTGCCCCGTGATCGATCGCCATCGCCTTGGTCATCAGCACCACGCCGCCCTTCGACGCGCAGTATGCCACCGCGTGATCTCCGCCGACGATGCCCCATCCCGAACTGTTGTTGACGATGACCCCGCTCTTCCGCGCGATCATCCCCGGCAGCGCGCACTTTGACATCAGGAACGTGCCCTTGAGGTTGACGTCAATCTGCTCGTCCCATTCGCGCTCGGAGCATTCCAGCGCCGTCTGCGGGTAGAAAATTCCCGCATTGTTGAACAGGATGTCGACCCTGCCGAAGGCGCGCACCGTCTCGTCCACCGCGTGCCGGCAATCCTGGGCCACGCTGACGTCGGCGCGGATGAAGATCGCGTTGCCGCCGTCGCGCTGGATGCGCTCGACGACCGCGGCGCCGCGTGCGTCGTTGCGTCCGGTGATCGCGACTCGGGCGCCTTCTGCCGCGAACAGCAAGGCCGTGGCCTCGCCGATGCCGGAAGTTCCGCCCGTGATGAGAGCAACCTTGTCTTTAAGACGCATCTTGCGGTCCTCTTCGCGGTATTGTGGCGGGCGCCCCCGCCCGTGAGGGCCAGGGGCTAAAGCCCACTACGATTTCACGCGCCATACGCGGCCCTAAAGGGCCGCTCTTCCACGGTAGTCGCGGAGGGCTGGTCTTGCGCGACAGGGCGCTCTTGCACGGCAGACTACTCTTCCACGGCGACTGCCCTCCAGGGCATGATGCGCTTCACGGCACGACTACGCTTCGACGGCGTGACGGCTTTAGCCGCTGAGGGCCGCTTTCACCGGCTGGCCAAGCCACCCGCGGTCTCTCCTCCATCCATCGTAAATACTTGCCCGGTCGCGATATGCCGCATCGTCCGATGCCAGATACGCGAACAGCGCGGCAATCTCCTCCGGCTTCGCATGCCGCCCAAGCGGAATTTTCTGGTTCACTTCCGCCAGCATTGCGTCGGAATACTCGGCGCGCTGCATCGGGGTCAGCACGTATCCCGGAGCCACAGCGCACACGCGCACCTTCGGAGCCAGTTCCAGCGCCATCGATCGCGTCAGTTCGATCACGCCCGCCTTGGTCGCGTTGTAGTCTGCATAATATGGATATCCCATCACGCCGTTGGTCGACGCGGTTTGCAGAATCACACCGCTGCCTTGCGTGACAGAGAAGCGCTCGCACATGTGGCGCGCCGCGGTCTGCGCCACGTAGAACACGCCGGTGAGGTTCACGGCGATCACTCGGTCCCACTCTTCGGGAGTGATGTCGAGAAACTTGTGCCGGATGCTGATGCCCGCGTTGTTGATGAGCACGTCGACGCCGTCCATGAGGCGGATCGCCTCGGCGAAGGCGGCCTCCACCTGCATCAGGTCGGTGACGTCGGCAATGATGGCCGAGGTAATGCCGTCCTCGCCTAAGGAAGCCAGTTCGTGCTTGATGTGTTCGCAAGCCGTGGCGTCACGATCGAGCACGCAGACGCGCGATCCCTCTTCCAGAAAACGCGCCGCTGTGGCCGCGCCGATGCCGCTCGCGCCGCCGGTGATCAGGACGCGCTTGTCTCGTAACCCTCGCATGAAGTTCCCTCGGTAAGACTGTATTCGGCGGAATGAGATTTGTCATTCCCGCAAGGAGACTCGCGTGAACGAGCTCGTGTGGGGACGGGTCTTTGACCCGTCCGGGTGGCCCGGGTTTCGGGCCGCGGGGTTTTCTTTCGCCCCGCTGGGGCTTGCTCAGTCATGGGCTACAATCTTTCGCTCCTTCGGAGCTTCGGTTCTGGCTACTGCGGCTTGGGTCTTTGTGCTTGCTGGAACTTCTTTCACACTTACTGGGGGCTTGCGGGTTGTGGCTTCGGCTGCTGCGGCTTGGGGCTTCGGTGGCGGTGCGCTGCGGCCCGGTACTTCTGGGCCGCCTGGACAGCCGGCGGCGGCTGTCCCCACATTTGTCGGACTGACGGGCGTGGGTGTTCCTGTGTTCGGGGGACGGACGAATGCGTCCGCCGCTACGGGAGTTGGAGCGGGGGCTGCGACAGCGGCGCTGGGATTCTGTGATGCTGCCTGCTTTTGTTGGACGTGATACTCGGCCATGTAGTCTTCGCGGGTGCGGGCGGATTTGGCGCGCTGCTCGTGGCGTTGGAGTTCGTTGGCGTATTGTTCGTCGACTTGTTCGAGGGGAGGGGTGGGGTAGTCGGGAACTTCTGTGACCATTTCGGACGTGTGAACGCCGAACTTGACGCGGCGGATGTTGCGGACGGCGGTGTTGAGGGCGCGGAGGATGAGTTCGGCGCGTTTGATTTCGATAGTTCCGAGCAGCAGGGCATTGATGGTTTCCATGAGGGCGACCTGGATCGACTCTTCGTCCTCGAGGAGGGCGGCGAGGCGGATGCGCGAGGAGGGATAGCGGACGGTGCGAAGCATGCGTTGGTGGAAGTAGCAGAACTGCTCTCCGCGAAGAGAGGGAGAGCCGCAACGGACGCCGGTGACTTTGATATGAGTGCAGGATTTGGCTGACATAAGCTGTTTGGTCCTCTCGGTATAGGCAACAATTTTTTTGTAGTGTGGAGCTAAGATCTTGGCTGCATGGGAGTTAGGGGCGTAGTGCAGGACGGTGTCTGCGTATAATCTTGGAAACATTGGGCTTGCGAGTAAAGTCTTGCGGACAAAGGACTTAATGGAGGCGGCGGTGGAGGATTTTCCCGTTTTGGGAATCCGGCTTTCGGATGCCGGCTTCCGGAGGTCGGTGTCATGATCTCGCGGGGGAGTGGGTGCGTTGGGCATACTCCCAATTTGGACTGTTTAGATTTCTCAGTAAAGGTCATCCGTCACAGGAATGAAATAAAGTTCTGTGGAAAACTTTGGGGAGAGGGAAGGCAAAATCCCCACTTCTAATCTCGCCAAAGAGCGGCGAGATTAGAATGGGGCACTCAGCCATGGGTGCCTTTGTCCGTGGTGCCCATGCTTCGAAAATCGCGAAGCATGGGGCAGCCGATGTCGCGGTGCTGGGCCAGCCACACTACCGTATCTCTGCCACTAAGAAGAAGACTGCGGAATAGTTCCTTACGGCGCCATCAAAGCGTGTACCTGGGTTTCGTTGTCGGTCGCTCCGTTGCCTCTTCTGCCGTAGATCACAACCATGCAATCTCCGGCATTCACAGTCACTGGAACGGAGAAAATATTCTCGACCTTGCCCTGAAGCGTTGCCTTGCCCGTTTCTCCGGACGAAATCCGATCTAACAGGGGTACGCTTGCGAGGTGCAGCGCGTCGTGGGGAAGCCAGTTGTGCAGAGTCGATAGCGGCGCCGGATTCGGGAAGCCCTGGCTATTGAGGTTCTCCTCGAATATCCCGCATCCTCCGGGGAGCAGGTAGAAGTCATTCTCAGCGCCCCACGATGCGCCTGTGGGAAGCGGCCCGAAGTTTTGTGTCCCATCAAAGGAGCTGTCGCTGATGTTTCCAAAAAGCTCGAGCAAATGCCCAGCAGTTTGCATCTTGAAGGCAACGGCGAAGCCCTCTCCATCAATCGCCGTGGCATTCTGGCAGCCCCAGTCTTGACCAAAACAATATTCGCCTGACACATCCAGTACGGTGTCCGGATTTGAATTTATCACCGGCTTATACCTCAGGTTCAGATCGGCCGACATCGTAGCCTTGCCTTCAAACAGCGGTCCGCCTCCATAGTAAAGACCTACACATCCGGTCATTGGCAGGGGATGCGGAAAATCGAGATTTACAGTGAATGTGGAGTCCGACTCGGAGGGATTCTTCAGAATGTCGCTCCAAAGGATCGCGGCTTCACTCAAGGTGATATCGTGGGCCGGGCATTTGCCCTGCCAATAGGTCAATATCCATAGGACTTCGCTGAAAGTTGGATCGTAGTTCTTCAAAGAGATGGTTCCCGTTAGCGACAGAGCCTCGACCGGCGACTTCGCGCCATCGAGTACGTGATACATGGCTAAGAAGGTCGGAAAGCCATTCTGTGAACCCTGTGAAGTCGTCTGAGTTTGTTGAATGTGCAGAACGGACGGCTGAATGGCGCTGTCCTGCGCCTGCAGGTTGGATGTTCTTAAGCCAGCAAATATGAAAAAGGCGCAAAAAACTGTACTCCAATGAGCTTTCATCTTTCCTTCTATTCCTTTCCGTCTCTTTGAGCCAGACATGTCTACGTTGGCCCGGCTTTGCACTAGATGTGTAACCCTTCGGCGTGGTGAAAGTCGCATCGGCCGTGGTTCCAGCAAGGGTTCACGCGATACCCTCATTTGCTAAAACTGAGAAACCCGAGAAATATTCCAGGTGGAGGGGAATATTTCTGACCCGGTCGGTCTCCCAGAAAATCCATTGAGGCATTCGGCCTCGCGCGATTCGGTCTTCCACTAGCAAAGCTGATGGGGTTCTGGCGGACGCTTGAGGCAGGATCCAAACCAAGTCAGAGTCAAAACCTGGCGGCCTGATACACCGGGGCCGCCGGACGGGCGAAGGCGCCCGTCCCCACACAATTCTTGTGTCCCCACATGATTCTTCTTTCCCCACACGATTCTGTTGTTCCGACTAGATTGGTCTGCCTTTGAAGAAATAGATGAGTTCGATGATCAGGATTACGACGACCATCAGCTCCAGCACGAAGGCGCGGCTTTGGTTGAATTGCTCGACCATGAAGCGGTAGAGGTCTTCGGCGGTCTGAAGCTTTTCTTTGACTAGGTCTTTATAGTCGGGGACCCCGACTTTCTGGGCGCAAAGTTTGTAGAGGCGGGCGGAGAACATGTCGCTGAGGAACTTGATGGCGTTGTCGGCGCGCTCGGTGAGTTCGTTCACGTCGAGCAGGACAGTATGCAACTTGGCGGCGGCGCGAGCGGTGCGCCAGCGGGACCAGAGTCCGTGGCCTCCCGCGTCGAGGAAGTCGTAGACGTTTTCCAGTTCTTTGGTCAGCAGTTCGTCATAGTGGCGGAACTCGAGCAGCTGGGAGTTGGCGTATTGCAGCAACTGGATGGCGGTTTCGGCTCCGGCGTCGGTGTCGTAGATGAAGGCGGCATTCCATCCGATGACCGCGAGATCGTTGGGATAGTAGGAAATGCGGGACTGGAGAATCTCCTGGCGCTCGCCGTCGGAGAGCATAGCCATTTCGCCGCGGACGACCTGGGCGATCTGATCTCCGTGAGAAGCGAGCAGGGCGTTAGCGTCGGGAGCGCCGGCGATGTCGCGGACGTAGAAAATGAAGTAGTCCTCTTGCAGCCACTCGCCCGCTTTCGGGTCGTAAGGCTTGACGAGGGCCGGCGCGGCGCGCTCGAGTTTCTGCTTGACGATGCGCGTGGCGAGAGTCTCGAAGTTGGTGTCGGAGGTCCAGCGGCAGGAGAGTTGGACGAGCGTGTCCCAGTCGCCGGAGAACGGGAGTTCGAAGACGAGGCTGACGACGCCGTAATCGTAGTATTTGATCTGGCCTTCGAGGCGCTCGCCGCTTTCGAGGATCAGGGGATCGAGGCTCTCTTCGACGGGAGGGCGCTGGTAGCGGACGTATCCTGGAGCTTTTTGCTTGAAGCTCGCGCCGACGGTGCGGGCTCCGAAGATGGTGCGGAGCTCGTCGAGATGGATCTCTTCGCAGACGTCGAACTGGATCAGGACCAGGACGGAACCGCGGAGCAGGGCTGAGCCTTGGGACGATGGAGCCGGATCCGAGGTCGAACGAGGGCTCTCGCCGCTGACGAGACTCGAGAGGCCGGTTCCGAGGTCGGTGGTGAGTTCACGATCCATACGGCTAGTACTCAGTACTCGGTACTCAGTACCCAGTTGTGCTGAGTAGCGAAAGAGACGAGCGAGGAGGTTCGTGCTCTGGTTCTATTGTCCCAGAAAGTGGGGGGATAAGGGTAGAGCCTGTAAATGGCTGACAGGACGGCGCTTCCGGAAGCCGAGAGCCGAACGCCGGGCGCTGCTAGCGCTTGCGAGCTGCCGCCCAGAGGAGCAGTGAGCCGGCGGCCAGGGCTCCAAGGCCGAGTCCGGCGCGGGTCATGCTGGAACGGATGTCGGAGTCTTGCTGGCGGAACCGGGCGGATTCGGGGTAGGGATCGTTCGATTCGGCTGATGGGTCGAGCGCCATTTGCAGGACTTCGGCGAGGTGCAGGGCGCGGCGGTTCGTACCTTGGGCGATCTGCTCGCGGCAACTGAATCCGTCGGCGATGATGAGCCAGTCGGCGGGCGCTTTGCGGACGGCGGGAAGTAGTTCGAGCTCTCCGATGGCCTGCGAGATGTCGTACTTATCGTTATCCCGCTCGAAGCCGAAGGATCCGGCCATGCCGCAGCATCCGGGTGCGGGCGCCGCGAAGTCGATGCCGATGCGGTGGAGCAGTGACTCTTCGGCAGTCATCTTCA
Source organism: uncultured Acidobacteriaceae bacterium (assembly GCA_963795875.1). Classification (GTDB taxonomy): domain Bacteria; phylum Acidobacteriota; class Terriglobia; order Terriglobales; family Acidobacteriaceae; genus Sulfotelmatobacter. Next base: position 571,502 of record CAWCJM010000006.1, on the reverse strand, counting down.
TGATTGACTTGTGGTGGCAGTGTCCGTGGAGCAGGGCTTTGCGCGGGAGCTGCGGGAGTGGGGCGTTATGGGAGTTGGTCTCGAGGAATTCGCTGAGCAGGAACGTCTGTTTGCTCAGGGCTTGGGCGCGCTGGTCGTGGGGGAACAGGTTGAGGAGTTCGTCGCGGAAGACGGCGACGCAGCTGGGTTCGAGTCCGATGACGGGGATGCCGGCTTCGATCTCGGGTTCGAGTTGGTCGAGGATGTCGAGCAGCAAGCGTTCGGCGCGGTCGAGCATGCCGAAGTCGTAGAGCGGGCGTCCGCAGCAGAGGTTGGCTTGAGGGATCGTGACGCGGAAGCCGGCGGCCTCGAGGACTTCGACGGCGGCGCGGGCGGTGGCGGGCTGAAAGTAGTTGTTGAAGGTGTCGGGCCAGAGGAGGACCACGGGGGCTAAAGCCCTATCGTTTTGATCCGCTTGACGCGGCCCTGAAGGGCCGCTCTTCCACGTTTCAGAACGGCCGCTCTTCGACGGTTCGGAACTGCCACTCTCCCAGGCTTCAGAACCGGCACTCTCCCACGCTTCGGAAGGGCGGCTGTTTCGCGTTGAAGCTTCTGTGACGGTGTCGGCCACGAATTTCCCAATCGTGAAGTCCGCTGCGGGGGATCGCTTCGCATCGCTCGGCGGACGAATGCGTCCGCCGCTACGCGAGTTTATTTCGTGGGTACGGTAGAACCATTGTCTGAACGTTTCGGGGGCGAAGGCGGGGATGGTGCGCTGCGGCGGGATTCCGGCGACTAATTTTGCGATGTCGCGGAGGAATGGGAGTTGCGTGGTCAGGTTGACCAGACCCGGGGCGTTTGAGGCTAGGCGCGCCCAGAGGTCGATGTTGCCGAAGGCGTAGGCGCTGCGGGGGCGGATGCGGCCTTCGTAGTAGTGCGAGAGGAATTCGGCTTTGTAGGTGGCGACGTCGACGCTGACGGGGCAGTCGCTTTTGCATCCCTTACACGCGAGGCAGAGGTCGAGCGAGTCTTTCACTTCTTCGCTGCGCCAGCCATCGCGAATGACTTCACCTTGCGCCATCTCCCAGAGGAGGTGTGCGCGGCCGCGGGTGGAATGCTCTTCTTCGCGAGTAGCGCGGTAGCTGGGACACATCACGCCACCTTCTTCGCGGCGGCATTTGCCGACTCCGACGCAGCGAAGAGTCGCGGCGGCGAGGCTGCCGTGGTCGGCGGGAAACTGGAAGCGGGTTTTGGGCTGCCACGGCGCGTAGCTGGGGCCGAGGCGGAGATTGGCGTCGAGCTTGTTGGGCGTCTGACCGGGTAAACCAATGAGCTTGCCGGGATTCATCTTCCAGTCGGGGTCCCACGTGGACTTGAACTGCCGGAAAGCTTGCATCAGTTCCGGGCCGAACATTTTGGGGAGGAGTTCGGCGCGGGCTTGTCCGTCACCATGTTCGCCGGAGAGGGACCCTCCATAGCTGACGACCAGGTCGGCGGCTTCTTCGACGAAGCGGCGGAACTTGGCGATGCCCTCTTTCGATTGCAAGTCAAAGTTGAGACGCGTGTGCACACAGGCGTGGCCGAAGTGGCCGTAGAGCGAACCTTTGTAGTGGAAGGCGGCCATCATCTTGCGGAGGTCGCGGAGATAGGCGCCGAGTTTCTCGGGAGAGACGGCAGCGTCTTCCCATCCTTCCCAGTTGAGGGGTTCGCCGGGGACGTGCGACGTGACGCCAAGGCTGGCTTCGCGAATGTCCCAAATGCGCTGAGCTTGCTGGCCTGCGAAGAGGCGCGTGTTGGGTGGTGTGGCGCTGTGGCTGAGTGCTTCGATCAGGGCATGCGCTTGCGATTCGGCTTCTTGGATTGTCTGCCCGCCGAATTCGACCATGAGCCAGCCGCCACCTTCGGGGAGCAGGGCGAGTCCTTCGGAGTTGATGCCCTTGGTGCGGGTGTAGTAGACGAGGAGATCGTCGAAGCCTTCGAGGCCGATGGGCTTGTGCGCCATGATTTCGGGGATGTGGTCGGCGCATTGATAAATGTCGGGATAGGCCACGACTAACAGGACACGTGCCGGAGGACTCTCGACCAGGCGGCAGGTGGCTTCGAGGACTGTGGCGCAGGTCCCTTCGGAGCCGACCAGGGCGCGGGCGATGTGGAATCCGTTTTCGGGGAGGAGATGGTTGAGGTTGTAGCCGGAGACGCGGCGGGGGATCGCGGGGAATTTGTGACGGATGTGGTCGGCGTATTGGGTGGCGATTTGCTTGAGGGTGGTGTGGATCTGATGCACGCGGTCGTTGCTGCGGCCCGATGATGCCGGGCCGCCTGGACGGCCGAGGGCGGCCGTCCCCACAGAACCCATCCCCACATGATCCCGAATAAAACCTTCGCCAACGCTTAGGCGGGTGCCGTCGTAGAGGACGACTGCTAGTTCTTCGATGTTGTCGTCGGTTTTGCCGGCCATGACGGAGTGGACGCCGCAGGAGTTGTTGCCGATCATGCCGCCGAGGGTGCAGCGGTCGTGGGTGGCGGGATCGGGGGCGAATGTGAGGTGATGTTTTTCTGCGGCGTTGCGGAGGGAGTCGAGGACGACGCCGGGCTGCACGCGGGCGATGCGGCGCACGGGATCGATCTCGAGGATGCGGGACATGTACTTGGAGAAGTCGAGGATGACGGCGACATTGCAGCATTGTCCGGCGAGGGAGGTGCCGCCGCCGCGGCAGAGCAAGGGGGCACCGAATTCGCGGCAGGCAGAAATTGCGGCGAGGACGTCGTCGCTGTCGCGGGGAAGGACAACGCCGATGGGGACTTGGCGGTAGTTGGAGCCGTCGGTGGCGTAGAGGGCGCGCGCGCTTTGGTCGAACCGAACGTCTCCTTGAATTCCGCCTCGAATGCGTGAGCGCAGGGACTCGGCTAGTCCTGCCGCGTCGAGTTGCGAGGACTTGGAGGCGGGTATGGCCGATGTTTCGTGCATTAGTTGGACTGCGTCAGTTTCTTGCTCACACTGGTGATCTGGAATTTTGTGGTGTCACCGCTGGCCTGGACATTGATCGTGATCATATTCTTCTGATCGGTGGCGACAATGGTGCAGTGGTTTTGATCGGAAGTGTTGACCGTGGAATTGGGGAACCTGGATTTGTAGAAGCTGCAGACTTTATCAAACGAATCGCTGCTTTCGAAATTGGCTGCAACGGTGTGCATGTTTCCGAAGCTTACCGAGGCAGCGCCGTTTTTCTGGGCTTGCGCTCCGGGATAAATGTCGACCCCGAGATCTTTGGCTGCCTGTTCGGGATCCTTGGAGGATTCGACGGTGCCGATTGGACTCTCCACCTTTACGTGATCGCCTTCCTGGGTGACGTGAGAATGTTTGGCAAAGTGAATGCCGATGACGGCAAGCATAGCCATGCCGAGGATGCCGAGGCCGACGACCACGGCGATGATAGTAAGGACAGTTTTGAGAGCGCTGCTAGTGCCTGCTGGAGGTGGGCCCGGCGTTGGGGCAGTCATTACTGGGGCGGTTGGCCCGGCTGCGATGGCAGCGCCGCATTTGTTGCAGAACTTTGTGCCGGCAGTGAGAGGTGCGCCGCAGGAATTGCAGAATGCCATAGATCACCTCGCGGGTGGTGACGTTTCAGCTTGACGCGCGAGTATATCGCAGAATGGAAAAGTGCGGTGGAGTCAACCACGGGCCTAAAGCCCGTCCTTATACTCTGCTCGTTTACGCGGCCCTGAAGGGCCGCCCTTCCACTATCTTTGAATTCTAGGGCCAGAGGCGGGTGCTGTAGTCGGCCATGGAGAGGGCTAGCAGAAGAAAGAGGAAGAATACGGTCGAGATGACGACGAGCTTGAGCAGCTTTTCGTGGGCACCTTTGAGGTGCATAAAGAAGAGGGCGACGAGGAGGGCTTTGGTGGTGGCGATGATGAGCGCGACGGCGGCGTTGAAAGATCCGAGGTCGATTTTTGCGACTTCGTAGGTGAGGAAGGTGCCGACGAGGAGCGCGGCCCAGACGGCGAAGTACGTTGGCAGAGGAGATGATTTGGAGTGGTCAGACATAAGAGAGCCTCAAAGCAAACACAAGTCTTACCGGTGCCGATCGATCAGGTAGAGCAAGGGAAACAAGTAAATCCACACGATGTCGACGAAGTGCCAGTAGAGGCCGCCGATTTCTAGTGGGGTGTGATACTCCGGGGTGAACCGGCCTTTCCATGCCATCCAGAAAAGCCAGGCAAAAATTCCGAGCCCAATAATCATGTGGAGGGCGTGCAGCCCGGTCATGATGAAGTAAAGAGCGAAGAAAATCTGGGCGTGCTGGGGATTGGCGTATTCACCGGGATGACCGGGAATCTCCTCGTGAAAGCTGAAGGATACGCCGGGAACGTGATGCTCTTCGAACTTGTCTCTATATTCGATCCCTTTGATGCCGAGGAAGGCGCATCCGAAGACCATGGTTAGCGCGAGCATAGCGAGCAGAAGCCCACGCTGCGAAGTTTGTGCGGCCCAGATGGCGAGCACGACGGTCAAGCTGCTACAGATGAGTACGGCGGTGTTGGCGCCGCCCAGAGCAGCGTTGATGGATGTGCTGGCTGACGCGAAGTCCCCGAAGTACCATCCGCGATAGATGAGGTAGGCGCAGAACAGTCCGCCGAAGAACATGACTTCGGTGGCGAGGAAGATCCACATGCCGAGGCTGGCGGAGTCGCGCTGCTGCTCTTCGGTGGCGAAGTGGTGCAGGAGGGCCGGATTGGCGCCGTGAGCTTCACCGTGGACGGCAGTGGTTGAGCTATCGTGCAACGGGAACCTCCTCTTTGTGGGCCGCGTCCAACTCCTCGTAGTTGTAAGCTTCCCAGGTCACGATCGGTTCTTCCTCAAAATTGAACGTTGTCGGCGGCGATGGCGTCTTCCACTCGAGTCCGGCGGCATTCCACGGATTGTCAGGCGCGGGCTTGCCGTAGCGCATCGACCACAGGAAGTAGATCATGGGGAGCAGATAGCCGATACCGAGCACGGTCGCGCCGGCGGTCGAGAGCACGTTGAGCACTTGAAACTCCGGTGGGTACTGGTAATAGCGGCGCGGCATGCCGAGATAGCCGAGAATAAACTGCGGGAAGAATGTCAGGTTGAAGCCGATGAAAACGATCAAGGCCGCGAGCCGCGCCCAACCTTCGGGGTAGAGCTTGCCGGAAATTTTCGGCCACCAGAAATGCATGCCGCCGAGATATCCCATGAGCGCGCCGCCGACCATGATGTAGTGGAAGTGGGCGATGACGAAATAAGTGTCGTGGACGTGCATGTCGATGCCGAGACAGGCGAGGAAGAGACCGGTCAATCCGCCGATGGTGAACAGACCGAGGAACCCGAAGGCATAGAGCATGGGCGCGTCGTAGCGGATCGAGCCTTTGTAAAGAGTGGCGGTCCAGTTGAAGACCTTGACGGCGGAAGGCACGGCCACAGCGTAGCTGAGTATCGAAAAGACGAGGGCGGCGTAGACGGAAATTCCGGCGACGAACATGTGATGCGCCCAGACCAGGAATCCGAAGACGGCAATCGCGATCGACGAGAACGCGACAAAGCTGTAGCCGAAAATCCGCTTGCGAGAGAAGCAGGCGATGATTTCGGTGACCACGCCCATCGAGGGCAGAATCATGATGTAGACGGCGGGATGCGAATAGAACCAGAAGAGGTGCTGAAACAGGAGCGGATCGCCGCCAAGTTTGGGATCGAAGATGCCGAGGTGCAAGGCGCGTTCGGCGACGACGAGCACGAGAGTGATTGCGATGACGGGCGTCCCGAGAATCTGGATGATGCTGGTGGCGTAGTGTGCCCAGATGAACAGAGGGAGGCGCGACCAGGTCATGCCGGGCGCGCGCATGCGGTGGATGGTGACGATGAAGTTGAGTCCGGTGAGGATGGAGGAGAATCCAGCGACAAAGATTGCGAGTCCGGCTTCGATCACTTTGGTGTTGCTGAAGGCGGTGCTGAAAGGCACGTAGAAGGTCCAGCCGGTATCGACGCCGCCGGTGAGCATGCAGTGCAGCATCATGGCGCCGCCGATGATGTAGAGATACCAGCTCAGCAGGTTGATCCGCGGGAAGGCGAGATCCTTGGCGCCGATCATCATCGGGACGAGGAAGTTGCCGAGCACGGCAGGGATCGAGGGGATGAGGAAGAAAAAGACCATCACCTGGCCGTGCATGGTGAAGAGCTTGTTGTAGGTGTCGGCCTGGACGAGGTCGCCGGCGGGAGTGAGCAACTCGAGGCGAATGAGCAGCGCGAAGAATCCGCCAATAAAGAAGAAGAAGGTGATGGAGAGCAGGTACAGCAGGGCGATACGCTTGTGGTCGGTGGTGAAGAGCCACGAGCCGAAGCCGTAGTGATGGTTCAGATAATTTTCGCGCTCGATCGGCTGAGCGGGGGGTTGAGCAGTTGCGGTAGCCATACTCATTGCACCTGACTTCCTGCTTTGTTCGGATCTTGCTGTGGCTGCGCGGCGGCGGTTCTGGTTCCGGCGGGTGCGGCTTGGGACTGCGATTTTATATATGCGACCAGCGCGTTAACTTGTTCTTCACTCACCAATCCCTGAAAAGTCGGCATGATGGGTTGGAATCCTTTGACGCGTTTGGCACCGGGATCGAGGATGCACTCGCGGATGTAATTTTCATCCGCCGTCACGGTGCGTCCGTCCGCAAGTTCCACGGGTTTGCCGAAAACTCCCTGCAAGTTGGGGCCGCGGCCCTGGCTGTCGGTACGGTGGCAGGTCACACAGCCAAGTTCGGCGAACATTTTTTCCCCGGTGGCGGACAGCGGGCCGGTGGTGCCGCCGCTCATCCAGGCTTCATACTGCGCGGGTTCTTGTACCACGATGGAGCCGATCATGCCCGAGTGCTGCGTGCCGCAATATTGGGTGCAGAAAAGGTGATAGGTGCCCGGCTTGGTGGCGCGGAACCACGCGACCGTGTAGCGGCCTGGCAGCACATCCTGCTTCATGCGGAACGCGGGAACGAAGAAGCTGTGGATGACGTCCTGAGATGTCATGATCAGCTTGACGTCACGACCGACAGGGACATGCAGTTCATTGATCTCGCGCTGGCCCTCGGCGTGTTCCAGCTTCCACATCCATTGTTTCGCGACGACGTAAACTTCGGTCGAGTCACGGGGAGGCGTGCGGCTTTTGAAGTAGACGATTGCGCCCCAGGCGAAGATCGCCATGAAGACGAAGAGGGGGATAATCGACCAGGTCAATTCGAGGGGCGTGGAACCTTCGATCTGTTCGGCGAGCACACCGCGACGCCGGCGATAGCGCGCGGCGAAGTAGACGACCGCGGTGAAGATGAGCGCCGTCATCAGTCCCGAGACGATGATCAGGAAGATGAATAGGGCATCAACGTTGCCCGCGGCGGTGGAGGCCCTGTCGGGCCATAATGGAAAATTATCGAACATATCTCTCTAACTTTGCCTTATCTGAAACGAGACGCAAGGTCCCTCGACTGCGCAGGACGACTCGCGATGCTCACCGTCCTGCTCCGCTCGGGATGACAAGTGAAACTCATTCCAATCAAAATGCACCTCTGCCCTTTGCGTGACTCCAATCTCTGCGCCGAGTAGCGGCTTTGTCCAGCCGGAACAGAATGAACAGCAAGCCAGCTAACAGCAAAATTGTGAATCCCGCGGCCAGGCGCAGAATGTTGGTGATCACCGCGCCGTATTTTCCGGTCTCGGGATTGTAGTGATAGCAGTAGAGCAGCACCTGATCGACCGCGTTGCCGATCTTGCCTTGCGAAGCCTCGACCAATCCCATGCGCAGATCTTTCGGCGGATAGTCCACGCCGTAGAAGTAGCGCGAAATGTGGCCTTGCGGGGTGAGCACCATGATGGCGGTAGCGTGCGCGTACTGGTTGCTCTTGGGATCGTACTGATACTGGAAGCCGACGGCCTTGGTGAGGGAGTTGATAGACTCTGCCGGTCCGGTCAGGAAATGCCAGCCGGAAGCGGCGCCGGGGCGTCCATAGCGCTTGACGTATTCCTGCTTTTTCGCGGCAGCGATTTCCGGTGTCTCTTGTGGGTTGAAGCTGACCGTGATGACGTCGAATTGGTTGCCGACGTCGAATTTCACCATCTTCATGGCACCGCTGAGTCCGGCGAGGGCTTCGCCGCAGAGCATGGTGCAGTTGTAGTAGACCAGGTTGAGGATCAGCGGCTTGGTGCCGAAGTAGTCGCCGAGTTTGACGGGGCGTCCAGTATCGTCGGTGAAGGTGAGATCGGGGGGCACTTGAGCGTCGAGATGCTGCTCGATGCCGACGTTCTGCAGGTACAGCGGGCGGACGTTCGCGGGCGGGGACATGATGCCTTTGGTCATGGCTTGCGACATCGGTTGACCGCAGGCCCCCGTGACGACAATCACTGAACATCGCAATCACGCGGCGATAGCTCTGCTTTCCGACTGACAACGATGTCGAGCTTTGCTCGACCGGACAGCCGGGGGCGGCTGTCCCCACATGGTTCGTTGCGGACATCGAATTGTGATGGGTGCTGGTCACTTCTTTGCCGCCTTCTTGTTTTCTGGCGCGGGCTTCGGTTGCGCGGGCGCTTCTCCGGTGGCGGATTGCGCGCGCACGGGGAGGCCGCGCTGGGCGATCAGATCCATGGCACGGTCGATCGGGATGCGGATGGTGCCGGCGTCCTTGTCGATGTAGCCGTAAGAGGCCAGCGTCTCTTCTTCTTTGAGACGGATGCTGTTCAACTGGCCGCGCTCGTCGGTTTCGAGTCTCGGATTGGGGAATTCGGTCTGCGGATAGTCCTTCGGGATGAGGCGTGTGTCTTCGGGAGCGTTCGTCACCAAGGGATTCACCGGAGCCTGCTCGGCTGCGGAGCGTTTGTCGAGATAGGAATAGATGCCGTCGACCAGGAAGAAGATGAACAATCCGGCGACGAGAAGACCCAGCAAGAAATAGAGGACTCCTGCGGTGCCGATGTCGCTGCGCTCGTAGCCGCCATTACCGTTCGAATTCGCGGGATGGATATCGTTGCTCATATTTCTTCGTTATGCGTTTTCCGGGTGATGATGCTCCGGATGCAAAACCTCGATGGCTGACGGGTCGTAGACCGGAAGCAGCGGCAGCGCGCCCAGGTTACGGAAGAAGTAGGCGAGCCAGAATCCGCCGATGGCGATCGGAACGACAAAGTCCGCCACAGTTACGGTCAAAGTCTTGGAGAAATTTGGTTCGATGATCCAGAACAGATCCACCCATCGCATCAGCAAGAGCCACGCAGCCAGCCAGACCAGCTTGTAGATGTTGCGCTTGAAGGGGCGCGACAGCAGGATGCCGAACGGGATGGCAAAGTGAAAGATGACAACGAACAGGCCGATGTATCCCCAGCCGCCATTGATGCGGCGGATGTAGTAGGTGATCTCCGAGGGCAGGTTGCCGGCCCAGATGATGAGCCACTGCGAGAAGTTGAAGTAGGCCCACACCATGATAAAAGTCATCATCCACTTGCCGTGGTCGTGGACGAAGTCGGGCTTCAACATGTCCGACATGGGCTTGTACTTGAAGAGGATGCGCTCGACGATGACTGCGAAGCACATGGCCGAGAGCACTTCGCCGATCAGGATGACCAGGCCGAAGATGGTGGAGATCCAGCTGGGATCGAGCGACATGACCCAGTCGATGGCGGCGAAGGAGATGGTGAATCCGTAAAGGATGAGGCCGGGACCGGACACTGCTTTGAAACGTTCCGTGTGATCGGGCGCGCCGGCATGATCCGTTTGCCTGGACCAGTGCGAAAGCAGGAACGAGAGCAGGTTCCAGATCGCGAAGTAGATGATGGCGCGGATCAAGAAGCCGGAGAGATTCAGGTAACTGGCTGTGATGAACCTGTGTTTTGCCAGATGCTCGCGAATGTGAGCGTCCTGAATTGCTTCGAGCGGCATAGCCCAGGGATAGATCCGGTGTTGCCACACGGCAAGGACGATGGGGATGAACAATGCCGCGAGCAACGGGACGGTGCGCATGGCCGCGCCCAGGATGCGGCGGATGACGACTCCCCAGCCGCCGCCGGTGAGGTGGCGAATCATGAGGATGGCCATGGATCCGAGGGCGACGCCCAGCCATGCCATGAAGCCGAGCAGGTAGGCGCGGTAGAACTCGTCGGGGTTCTTGAGGGCGAGGATGACGGCGATGATGCCGAAGACGACGCCGACGATCAACGACCGCTGTGCAATGGTTTTGACCACTGGCGGGGGCGTTGGATCGAATTGTTTTGCGGGCGCCGTGCATTTCTTCTCTTCTCTTTCTCTTCTTCCTTTTCTGGTTTCGGTATTGCCTGCCTCCGGAGAATGATCACCGGCATCTTGGTGGGCAAAGTTGCGCCTGTACCCGGTCTCCGATAAACTTCGGCGGCTCGGAAGGAATTTCCTGCTCGGCAGGTACGTCCGCCTTGGTCGCGTTCTGACTCAGCTGCAGGGCGCGGACGTAGGCGACGATGTCCCAGCGATCCCGAGGGGGAATCTGTGAGGCGTAGTCGGGCATGATACCGAATCCTTCGGTGATGACGTCGTAGAAATATCCGACGGGCGCTTTTTGCAGGCGCGCGATGTGGAACGACGGAGGCTTGCGGGCGAATCCGCGGGAGGGGACGAAGCCGTTGCCGTCCCCGAGGCGCGAGTGGCAGGGAGCGCAGAAAATGTTGAAGCGCTCGCGGCCGTGGGCCAGGACTTCTTTGGTGACGGGGAAGGGCATGACGTCGCCGGGATTGTTGCCGATCTTGCCGGTGTAGAAATAAGCGTCTTCGTGGAGCTGGCCGCGGGCGATTGTACCTTCAACGAGCGGACGGGCGGATCGCTGGTCGGTGTAGAAATCGCTGCGGGAGAGCGGGTTCTGGCGCGGCTGCACGTGCATGTCGATGCGGCAGGCGGTGGTTAGGGCGATTGCCGTGACCACGGCTAACACCTTTAACCATGAAAGACACGAAGGTGAACTAAGGAAGGCCCAAGATACAAAAGTCCGTTGAATCCCACCCTTGCGCACCGAACGTGCAAGGATGGGGCACCCGGCGGGCTGTGGTGCTGCCACGGAAACCGCTGTCGAGCTTTGCTCGACTGGACGGGCGAAGGCGCCCGTCCCCACATGGGCCGTAGCCACATCGACCTTGGCGCTGCCTGCTTTCGCGAATTTTCGGCTGGTGCGCATTTAGCTGGGCACCTCCGAGAGGGAGCGCGGCGAAAATCCTTCGAGGAATTTGCGCGTGGCGGTGGGATCGTACTTTTTGTCGGACGAGAACACGATTAAGAAGAAACGATCTTTTGAGGCCGACGAGAAACGTGGGACGTTGAACACCGGGTGGTAGGGCATGGGCAGGCCATTGAAGGCCAACATGCCGAGGACTGCCGAGATGCCGGCGAAGAGAATCGTCATTTCGAACGTAATAATGATGAAGGCCGGCCAGGAGTGATATGGCTTGCCACCGATGTTCAGCGGGTAGTCGACGGCCGACATCCAGTACTGCATCAGGTATCCGCTGAGGCCGCCAATGATGCCGCCGATGAGGACGGTCAAGGGGATTTCATCGAAGTGAAAACCGATTTCTTCCGCCAGGCCTTCGATGGGGAAGGGGCTGTAGGCGTCGATCTTTTTGTAGCCGGCCTGGTGTGTGGCGCGCGCCGCGTCCACCAGGGCTTGCGCCGAGTCGAACTCCGCCATGATGCCGTAGATGGGATCGCGTCCCCTCGATCGCAGCGCTGAAAGCGCTGCGGCGACCCATTTCGAAGCGGTATTCCTTCACCTCCGCTTCGGGCAGGAGGGTGCGCATTTCGAAGATCGAAATCGCGGGCAGAATGCGCAGGAACAGGAACATGAGCATCAGGAACATGCCGATGGTGCCGATGTAGGTCATCCAGTCCCAACGAGTGGGGTAGTACATGCCCCACGATGATGTCAGGAAGTCGCGCTGCAGGCTGACCACCACGATGATGAAACGCTCGAGCCACATGCCGACGAGAATCACGCCGGAGATAAAGAAGAGCGCGATCGGGCTGGTGCGCAGTTTCTTAATCCAGAGGACCTGCGGAATAAAGATGTTGCAGATCAGGAGCATCCAGTAGGGGACGGCGTAAGGGCCGTGCAGGCGGTTCCAGAGCGTGAAGGCGTCGTAGCGGTCGCCGCTGTACCAACCCATGAAGGCTTCGATGCCGTACCCATAAGCGACGATGAGTCCGGTGGCCAGCATGACCTTGGCGGAATTCTGCAAATGGCGCTCAGTGATGAAATCTTCGAGGCCGTAAATCTTGCGGATGGGGATGGCCAGCATCAGCACCATGGCGAAGCCGGAGTAGATGGCGCCCGCGACGAAGTAGGGCGGGAAGATGGTGGTGTGCCATCCGGGGACGATGCCGACGGCGAAGTCGAAGCTGACGACCGTATGAACCGAGAGGACCAGAGGCGTAGCCAATCCGGCGAGCAGCAGATACATAGTCTCGTAGCGGTGCCAGTGGCGGGCGGATCCGCGCCATCCGAACGAGAGCATGCCGTAGACCATCTTTAGTATCGGATTCTCGGAGCGATCGCGCAATGTTGCCAAGTCGGGGATGAGGCCGACGAACCAGAACAATGCGGAGATGGTGGCGTAGGTGGAGACCGCGAAGACGTCCCACATGAGCGGGCTGCGGAATTGCGGCCATACGCCCATGGTGTTGGGATAGGGAAAGAGCCAGTAGGCGAGCCAGGGGCGGCCGACGTGGATGGCGGGAAAAATTCCGGCGCAGGCGACGGCGAACAGCGTCATGGCTTCGGCGAAACGGTTGATGGAGTTGCGCCAGCTTTGGCGCAGCAATAAGAGGATGGCGGAGATGAGGGTGCCGGCGTGGCCGATGCCGATCCACCAGACGAAGTTGACGATTGCGAAGCCCCATCCGATGGGGATGGTCACGCCCCAGATCCCGACACCCTTGAGGACGAGGTATCCGATGGCGTAGAGCATCATCATGGTAAGCAAGAAGGCGATGCCGAAGCCCACGAACCATCCGTTGGAAGCGGGGCGGGTGAGCACGATGGCGCTGATTTTTTCCGTGACCGTGCCGAAGGTGTGGCCGGGTTCGATGACGGGAGCGCGATCGAGTTCGGTGGCCGATTTGTATTGCTCAGGCATCTGGCTTGCGAAATTCCTCGGGGCTAAAGCCGCACATTTTGCTGTCTAAGGATCTATGCACGCCGCGCGGCTAATCAGCCGCCGGCCAGTGCTCCTTCCACCGGTAACGCGGGTCTCAGGATGACAACGAAAAACTCTCAGCTCCCGAACTCCGGGTTCGGGTTTCTTATTTCTGCCAGGTACGTGGTTCTTGGACGCGTGTTGAGTTCGCCTAGCAGGCTGTAATTTCTGGACTGCGCTTTCAGCTTCGATACTCTGCTGTTCGGATCATTGATGTTGCCGAAGACGATGGCGCCTGCGGGACAGGATTGCTGGCAGGCGGTCTGCAATTCGTCCCCGATAAGGATTTTCTTTTCTTCCCGCACCGAGGCAGTCTCCGCGTCGATGCGGTGCTCGTTGATACGCTGGACGCAATATGTACATTTTTCCATGACGCCGCGGCTGCGCACGCTGACGTCGGGATTGCGCATCATCTTGTATTGCGGCGTCTCCCAGTCCTGGAAGAGCAGGAAGTTGAAGCGGCGAACTTTATAAGGACAGTTGTTCGAGCAGTAGCGCGTGCCCACACAGCGGTTGTAGACCATGTCGTTCAGGCCTTCGGTGGTGTGGTTCGTGGCGCCGACGGGGCAGACGACTTCACAGGGCGCGTTCTCGCACTGCATGCAGGGCACGGGCTGGAAGAATGCCTTGGGATTGTCGCGGTCGCCCTGGTAGTAGGCGTCGACGCGGATCCAGTGCATGTGGCGGCCGATGACGACCTGCTCTTTGCCGACGACGGCGATGTTGTTCTCCGACTGGCAGGCCAGCATGCAGTTGTTGCAGCCGACGCAGGAGTTGAGGTCGATCGACATGCCCCAGGCGTAGTCTTCTTTGTCGTAGGGATAGGGCTCGTAGAGCGTGAGGTCTTTCGGCGGCTCTTCTTCCTGCGCGAAGTTGGGCTCTTTGCGGTATTCCTCGAGCGTGGTTTCGCGGACCAGGGGGCGATGGCCGCCGTCGGGCGTGTCCATGCTCTGCATGCCCTGGGTGGAGGCGAGCTTGTAGGTGTCTCCGGTCTTTCTTATCGTGACCCCGGAAGCGATCCAGGGGGCGGCGGTAGTGCGGAGGGCGTAGGCGTCGAAACCTTGCGCAGTTCCAACACGTCCGGCGCGCTTGCGTCCGTAGCCGAGGGTGATGGTGACGGAGTTGTCGGGATGTCCGGCTTGAATCCAGACGGGGCCGGTAACTTTCTTGCCGTTGAGCTCGAGTTCGACGACGTCTTCGGATTTGATGTTCAGGCGCTGCGCCATCGCGGGACCGATTTGGATGGCGTTGTCCCAAGTGAGCTTGTTCATCGGCTTGGGGAGTTCCTGCAGCCAGCCGTTGTTGGAGAATTGTCCGTCGTAGATGGTGGAGTCGCGGCGGATGTTGAGCTCGATGTCCTGAGATTCGGGCGGAGGAGGCAACCCGGGAGATTTGAAATCGATCTTTTTCGCCCCGAATGCAGTGTATTCAATCCAGCCATCGTGCAGAGACTTGCGCCAAAACTGCTCGAAGTCTGCGCCGGTGTGTTGTTTCTGCCAGTAGGCGCGAACCAGATCATAGCCCGTGGCGTCTGCTTGTCCGGACAGCAGTGCTACGAATTCCAGTGCGCTCTTGCCGTTATAGAGCGGAGCGATCAGTGGCTGGATGATGCTGACGGTTCCGTCGTACGCTCGGGCATCGCCCCACGATTCAAGTTCGTGCGTAGCGGGAACGTGCCACTGGCAGAGCTCGGCAGTCTCGTTCTGATAAAGCCCATAGTGAACACGAAGCGGAGTCTTGCCGCTTTTCAGGGCGCCGGCGAAGTTCAGATCGGCCGGAGCATCGTAGGCCGGGTTGCCGCCGAGGATGATCAATAGATCGACTTTGCCGCCGTTCATGTCGGCGACTAGATCTTTGATGGATTCGGTCTGGTTGATCGGATTCGCGTCGACCGAATCGGTATACAAAACAGTCTTGCCAACGCTAGTTTCGTTCGTGATGACCCAATGTGAATTAATCCAATGTGCGATAGCGTGGACAGCTGGGGGTTGGTGGTCCCCCGCGATCACGACACCAGAACTGTCCGCCAGATCTTTGGCAATCGATCGCGCAAGCTGGAATTGCGCTTCGCTCAAGCCGTAGGTCTGGGCATTTATTTCCGGACCGCCAAGCTGAACAGACCCCGGCACCAATAGCGCACGTGCGAACTTTTCGATCTCACCCGCCCTCATCGGAATCCGATGATCCGCCTTCGCGCCTGTTGAACTTGGCGTGCTCTCGATGACGTATAGGCGGTTCATGTTGCCGCTATCCGGATTGCGCCGCTTGGCGAAGTCTCGGATATAGCGGGTGTTGCCGGGGAATCCGGCGTAGAGGAAGTCGGCGTCGAGCGAGACGATGACGTCGGCCTTCGAGAAGTCGTAGCGGGTTTCGACGGGCTGTCCGAAGGCGAGCTTCGCGCCTTCGAGGACGTTGTCGCGATTGATGGGCTCGTAGACGTGCCACTTGGCCTGCGGATAAATCTTCAGGAAATTGCGCAGCTGGTCGGCGAGCGTGGGCGAAGAAATCGTCGGCGTCAGGATGCGGATGCCTGCGCCCTGCAGTGGTTTCTGCGCGCTGAGCGGGCCGCGGATTGCGCCGAGGAAGGCTTGCCACGAGCGGACATCGCCCATCGACATGACGGTCTGGGAGCGGTCGGGATCGTAGAGGCCGAGGAGCGAGGCTTGCGCAAAAATGTCGGTGCCGCCGAGCGAGGCCGGGTGCAGGTCGTTGCCTTCGACTTTTGTGGGACGTCCGAGATGGCTTTCGACTAGCACCGGGCTGGCGTATCCGCCGAGCGTGCTCGCGGTCGCGTAGTACATGGGGCGGCCGGGGATGACGCCTTCCGGCTGGCGCACGTAGGGGACGATGGGCTCGAGCGGGAGGCGGACGCATCCGGTCATGCCGGCCGAGGCCGAGCGAGGCGCCCATGACCTTGAGGAATCCGCGGCGCGAGACGGAGTCGACCCATTCGGAAGCGCCTTTGGGGAATTCGCGGTGCAGGGCGTCTTTGAATTCGTCGGTGCCAGCGAGTTCTTCTAGCGAGCGCCAGTATTCGGGGCCGGTTTTTTCGGCGGCGTCGTGGGCCGTGGCGGCATCGATGCGTTCGCGGACGGAGGCTAGGTCCAGTTTCTTCGAAGGACAGACGTCTTCGCGCTTTTTGATCTGGATCAGACCGGCCGTGTTTTTTTCGTCGTTCGTCATGCGTTGCGGATTACGTTTCTTTCGCCCCTTCGGGGCTGGTTCTCTTTTCGCTCGACGACCCACGGCTTGCGCCGTGGGCTGTAATCTTTCGCCGCCTCGCGGCTGGAATCGTTGTTGTTCTTACTTCAGGGGCTAAAGCCCCATATTGTATTTCGGCTCTTGACGCGCGGCTAAAGCCGCCGCTCTTCCACTAAAAACGTCCCTGATGCCCGGCTCAAGCCGCGCTCTTCCACAAAACCCCTTGCTAACGCCCGGCTAAAGCCGGGCTCTTCCACCAAAAAATCTATCTGTGGCAGGTGCTGCAGTTCGTGATGTCTTTCACATTGCGCACGTTGTACTTCTTCACAAGGGCTGTGCCCAGGTCCGTTTGATCTGTGAAGCTTTGGCCGTCGACTACTACTGGATTCGCACTTGTGGGCTGCTGGTAGCGCATGTTGAATACTTGATCACGCGGGCGCAGGTTGTTCTGCGGGGCGCGGTGGCAGCTCAGGCACCACTCCATTTGCAAACTTTCCTGCTGGTACATCAGCGGCATCTGGTCGACTGGGCCGTGGCAGGTGTTGCAGCCGACTCCTTTGTTGACATGAATGCTGTGATTGAAATAGACGAAGTCGGGGAGCTGGTTGACGCGCGTCCACTGGAGCGATTCGCCGGACTTGTAGCTGGCGCGGACCGGTTCGAGGAGCTGGGCGTTGGTCCAGATCTGCGAGTGGCAGTTCATGCAGGTTTTCGTAGGTGGAATGCCAGCGAAGCTCGAGGTCTCGACCGAGGTGTGGCAGTAGCGGCAGTCGATGCCGAGTCCAGAGACGTGGTGCTGGTGGCTGAAGGGGACGGGCTGCGGCTTGCGGACTCCGGCGTAGGTCACGTAGGGGGAACGCTGGATTTCCATGGCTACCCAGCCCAGGGCAGCAATGACGAATACCGCGCCAAAAATGGTGACGCGAGACAGGGTATTCGTACTGCGATGAAAGATCTGCGACATTCCCTTATGAGATCTGGCTTAAGAGACCCGGCGGATCGTTCCAGGTTCGATCGTCCGCGAAACGGTTGAATACTGAGTTTGTACAGCGAAAGAGAAAACCACCCACTGGTTTTCAGAGTTGTCTGTGAAACTGCAAATTATAAATATTTCGCTGGAATTTGTCGCGGATTTTTGCGTTTCGCAAAAGAAAAATGTTTCGACGGGAACGTTACTGAAAAAATGTTGAGTTTTTCAACTGCGTGCAGGCGAAAACCTAAAATCCTCAACCACTAAGGACACCAAGGTTCATGAAGAAATCGGAAACCGTTGCTGCTTAGCGCAAATTCATGACCATCAATTTCGGTTCAGTCATTTCTTCTATGGCGTAACGGAGACCTTCGCGGCCTAGGCCGGAGTCTTTGACGCCGCCGTAGGGCATTTGATCGATGCGGAAAGAGGGGACGTCTCCGGCAATGACGCCGCCGACTTCGAGTTCTTCGTAGGCCTGGAAGAGGAGTTTGGCATCGCGAGTGAAGACGCCGGCTTGCATGCCGTAGGCGGAGTTGTTGGCTTGGCGCAGGGCTTGGTCGAAATCTTTGTAGGGCTCGACGGTGACGACGGGACCGAAAACTTCCTGGCAGTTTACTTTCATGTCGGGCTTGGTGCCGGTGAGGACGGTGGGCTCTACGACTTGTCCAGTGCGCCGGCCGCCGCACAGTAAGCGTGCTCCTGCGCTGACGGCATCTTCTATCCACGCCGTCGTCCTCACCGCATCGCTATTGCGGATGAGCGGGCCGACGTCGGTGGATTCGTCGAGGGGATCGCCGGTTTTTAGTTTCTTCACGAGGTCGACGAAGATGTCGGTGAATCTGCCGTAGACGGAGTGTTCGACCAGAATGCGCTGCACGGAGATGCAGGTTTGTCCGGCATAGCCGAAGCCTCCGGTGACGCAGCGTTCGGCGGCGTATTCGAGGTCGGCGTCGCTGTGGACGATGACGGGGGCGTTGCCACCCAGTTCGAGGACAACTTTCTTTTTTCCGGCGCGGCGCTTGATGTCCCAGCCGACGGGAGCGCTGCCGGTGAAACTGATGAGCTTGATGCGGTCGTCGGTGACGAGGAGGCTGGCGTCGTCATTGGAGAGGGGGAGCACGTTGAGTCCGCCGTCGGGCCATCCCGCCTGCTGCACGCATTCGGCGAGAAGCAGTGAGCAGAGCGGAGTTTGGGGTGCGGGCTTCAGGACCATGGAGCATCCGGCGGCAATGGCGGGGGCAACTTTGTGCGCGACCAGGTTCACGGGGAAATTAAACGGCGTGATGCCGGCGATGGGGCCGAGCGGGAAGCGGCGCACGATGCCCCAGCGTCCAGCGGTGGATTCCTGCCAGTCGAGCGGCAGATATTCGCCGTAGATGCGGGTGCTCTCTTCAGCGGCGATGTTGAACGTGAAGATGCCGCGCTCGACTTCGGTGCGGGCGGCTTTGATGGGCTTGCCGGCTTCCTGCGCGAGAGTGCGGGCGAATTCCTCCTTGCGCTGCGTCATGAATGCGGCAATCTGGCGGAGGACGCGCTGGCGCTCGAAAGCGGGGAGGCGGCGCGTGGTGCCGAAGGCCTTGACGGATGCGGCAATGGCGGCCTCGGCATGCTCGCGGCGGCCTTGCACTACGCGGGCGATGAGGCTGTTGTCGTAGGGGGCGTGGATCTCGACGACGTCTCCGTCCTCCCGCCACCGGCCATCCACAAAGAAACCGTGCGTCGCAACGGGCGCGATCGTCATCTCGGACATAAATTTTCTCTGGCCCCCAGCGAACCGACTCGCCAATTATAGGACCTTTGGATGTGCGCGATGCGGGATGGGTTTGAAAAAATTAAAACCACAGAGGACACCGAGGACACGGAGTGGATGCCTTTACAATTGGGCTCGCCTTTATGACTGACTTGTCTTCTATTTCTGAACTGGCGCCTCGGCTGCGGAGGAGGGAGATTTCTCCGGTTGAGATTACTCGCGACTGCCTGGATCGGATTGAGAGGATGAACCCTTCGCTCAATGCGTTTATTACGGTGATGAGCGAGTCTGCGATGGAGCAGGCTCGGAGGGCAGAGGCTGAGATCGGGCGCGGGGAGTGGCGCGGCGCGCTGCATGGGGTTCCGGTGGCGCTGAAAGATCTGATCGACATGGCGGGTGTGCGAACCACTGCGGCCAGCGCGCTATATAAGGATCGGGTTCCAGGCGAGGATGCAGACGTTGTACGACAGTTGCGGCAGGCGGGCGCGGTCATCGTCGGGAAGAACAATCTGCATGAGTTCGCGTATGGCGGGAGTTCGCTGGTCAGCCACTTTGGGGATGTGCACAATCCGTGGGATCTGGGGCGCATCGCAGGAGGATCGTCGGGAGGATCGGCGGTTGCGGTCGTCGCGCGGTTGGCTTATGCGGCGATTGGTACCGACACAGCGGGGTCTATTCGCGAACCGGCTGCGTTGTGCGGGTGCGTGGGGATCAAGCCGACGTACGGGCGGGTGTCGAGCCGGGGAGTGATTCCGCTGTCGCCGTCGCTCGATCATGTTGGGCCGCTGGCGGCGACGGTGGGGGATGCGGCCCTCGTTCTTCAGGCGATTGCAGGATACGATGCGGCGGACATTACTTCGGCGGATGTTCCGGTGGCGGATTATGTGTCAGCGCTGCGTGAGGGTGTGAAGGGCATGCGCGTGGGCGTGCCGCGCGAGTATTTCTATGACGACCTCGATGCGGAAGTAGCTTCGGCGATGGAACACGCACTGGCGGGATTTCGGAGCATGGGGACAGAGTTAAAAGACGTGCAACTCGATGTGCCGGCCGACCGCACGTTGCAGGCAGCGGAATCGTATGCGTATCACGCGGAGAACGTCGCGCGGAGTCCGGAGTTATACCAGGCTGAGACGGTGCGGCGGATCCGGTCGGGAGAGAAAGTGACTGCGGCGGAGTACATACAGCGGCGCCGCGAACAAGACGAAGCGCGGCGCCGCATTCGCGCCGTATTCGCGGACGTGGATGTGCTGGTGACGCCGACGATGCCGATGCCCGCTCCGGCGATCGCCGAGCTGAAAGCGAATCCGGATGCGTTGCGTCCCGCCGAACTCAGGCTGTTGCGCAACACGCGGCCCTTTAATGTTTGGGGATTGCCCGCGATCTCGGTGCCCTGCGGGTTTACGCAGGGCGGGCTGCCGATCGGCTTACAGATCGCGGGAGCGCACTGGCGGGAGGACCTGGTGTTGAGAGTGGCTCACGCTTACGAGCAGGCGACGGCGTGGCATAAGCGACGGTGCCGGGTGCCGTGAACCCTTCTGGCGGGTGGCCCACCCTTTGAAGTTGTCGTTTGTGTGCAGCACAACAATAGAGGGTGCCCCGTCCTTGCGTTCCTTGCAAGGACGGGTAGCGATGCTGCCGGTGCAAGAGGTGTTCCCTTCGATTTCCGTACCAGAGGATCCCGCCCTTCGCAAACTGCGTGAGGGACGGGGCACCCCACTGTGTTGGCGCTGCCCGCGAGATCACAGACTGAGCACCTGCCTCGTTATTTCTCTGCCGCGGCTTGCGCCCACTCCGACAAGGGTTCGAGGAACGGGTAGGTAGTAGATGGAGCGTCAATTTCTCCTATGAGGGAAGTCCTAGGACGGACGAGGTGTCCGTAGAAGGCGCGGGTGCTGTCCTTGTCCTGCTGGATCTTGCCATGCTCGAGCGTAGCGCCGACAAAGGCACCGCGAGAGCGCGCGTAAGTCAAGACTTGGGCGCGCATTTTCCAATCTGTTTCCGCGCCAGTCTGCCGCCCCACGGGTCCTGCAGCGATGCTGGCTTGTCCGCCCAGCTTGAACTTGCTGGAAAGCAGATCCACCATGCCATCGTTATTCATTACGAGCATGATCAAATCGACGGCTTGTCCGCCGAACTGGAGGCCGAAACTGCCGCCTTGGACGACGAAGAATGCAGGGGCGCTCCAACCTTTTGGCGTGCGACAGGTCGCGACGCCACGTCCGTAACGCAGGCCGAGAGCGAAACCGCCGTTGAGCATGGAGGGAACAATGGCCACACAGGCGGCCGAGGCGAGCACCTTTTCCGGAATACCGTGATCGGGCGCGGCTTGGATTTGCTGCAGGATGGTTCCCGCAGATATGACACGAGCTTGAGCTTTGGTTGCGGTGTCGGCGCCCCAGGCGGCTGCGGCCACGCACATCACTAGCAGCAGATGCAGAAGACTTCTCATTTTTGGCCTCTCTGCTCTTGATTCTAGGAGGATGTAGAGCACTGGCGACGCTTTAATGCGGAAGGCTGTTAGCTAGTAAGGTGCGGAACCCGAACCATCGTGGGGTGGCCAGGTTCGTGAGGTCTCCTCGCTTACACGGCTAGGGATTGTTATGTACAACCATTCGAGCGGCGTTCTCGTCTATCAAATGCGGGGTGGTGAAATTTCGATTCGGTCTGTGAGGTGGACATGATGAATTATGTTGAGAATGCGATGCCGCGAATCCTCGGCTGCCCGGACGGCGTTGCCGGCTTCTACGATAGCCTTCATGTCGCCGACGACGAAAGACTGCACGCTATCGGCGTGAGCGCCGAATGCACGCGCCCACGTTGCACACGTTATCGGTGCCCGTTTCGCCCGGAACAGGGCCAGGAGTAACGTCCGCTTTACCTCTTGGTGGGATCGTTATCGCAACCTCACCCGCACTCCCCGACCATCTCAGCATTTCAGCGCTTAGCTCAGTCCACGGATGAGACGTCATCCGGCAGGGTGAGGACGAATTCGCACTTGCCGGTCGCGACGGCGCAGGAGAGTGTGCCGCGCCGGAAAACCTTCACTGGAGTGTCGTCGGGGAAGGTGAGATGGTAATCGGCGGTTTTGAGCGCGGCAGTGTAAGACTTCAGTTTCTCGTCTCCGCTGACGAACTTCACCGAGTCGACTGTTGCGCGCTGGCCACCGCCGCCGCTGATAAGGATGAAGAAATCGGCGTTGCTGGTTTGCGTGGCCTTGCCGAGATCGATGGTGCTTTGGTGCTGGAGCTCCTCTTTATAGTGTGCGACGGCGGCGTCGGCTTTCGCATCGCTTCCGGCCAGGGATGCAAGGCGCCCACGGGTTTCGGGCGCAGGGCGCAGGCCGTTCATGGAGAGCGCGTAGGTGCGCAGAGCGAGATCTTTCTCTCCGCGCTTCTGGTAGATCTGTCCAAGATGGTCGCCGACTTCGCCGTGGTGACCCAGTTCCCAAGCGGCCGCTACATATTTTTCCGCTTTGTTGAGGTCGCCTTCGCCGAAGTGGACCCACCCCAGCGTGTCCCAATAGGCGATGAGCGATGAAACCAGCGACAGGTCATTCTTCGACAGGCGGTCGAGGGATACGTTGCGCAGAGCAGCGGCTGTGGCCGATACAGCGGATTCGGCATACTGCTGGGCGCGGTCGAGATGTGAATCTTTCAGCGAGAGCTGATAGGCGATGTTGTTCCAGACCAGCGGCGTGGCCGAGAGCTCGACTGCGTGATCGAAGGCGGCGAGGGCTTTTTCGTCCTGGCCAAGATTCAGGTAGGCATCGCCGAGGCTTACCTGTAACGAGCCGGCCTCGGGCGCAGTGTCAGGAATCAGCGCCGCAGCCTTCTCCAGTTCCGCAACGGACAAATCATATTTATGCCACTCAGAGTACATTGCGCCCAGGCTGTAGTGTGCGAATGCGTCGAGTGGATTGTTCTCCAACTGTTTATTGAACGCCTTGGCGGCCTCATCATATTTGCGCTCGTTCACGTAGACACGGCCAAGGTTGTTGTAGGCGTACGGGTCGTAGGGGTTGACCTCAAGCTGCTTCTGGAAGGCGGCGATGGCCTGATCGTTCTCGCGCATCGCGGAGTAGATAAGGCCGA
Source organism: uncultured Acidobacteriaceae bacterium (assembly GCA_963795875.1). Lineage (GTDB taxonomy): Bacteria > Acidobacteriota > Terriglobia > Terriglobales > Acidobacteriaceae > Sulfotelmatobacter. Next base: position 548,313 of record CAWCJM010000006.1, on the reverse strand, counting down.
GGTTGTTCCAGGCGACTTTGTTCTTGGGATCGACTTCTGTCGCGCGCTTCAGCAGGGCCAGAGCCACGGGCAGGTTGCCATTGTCGGCGGCGGCCCGGGCGCTGTCGACCAGATCGTCGGCCTTCATATCGGGCGGAGGGATCGGAGCTCCGGCGACGGCGCTTTCGACGGAGAGCTTTTGCGCGAGGTCGGCGCCAACGGCGCGGCGGAAGGATTCATAATCCGCGGCGCGGGCGACGGGCAGTTCGTCCTGCCGCATGGTGAGCTTGCGGCCGGCGGTGAAGACTCCGCCTTCAAGTTTGTAGGTGGCTTCGTATTCTGCGTAATCGCGTTTCAGCGAGAAGGCCAGCGGAGCGTGGGCCGTGTACTTGGCGGGCAGTTCCAGTGTGATGTTGTAGGCGTAGTAAGCTTTCGGTCCGAGCTTTGCGGGTTCGGCATCTGCGTCGGTGTCGTCGTCGTTGATCTCCGGCAGGTTGAATTGCACCAGCGGGAGAACGATTTCGGTTTTCTTCTTGGACCAGTCGAGGAAGTTTGGTTTGGAGACATCGTACGACATGGTGAACGGCTCGCGCGTAGCGGCGGGATCGCTGATTTTGAGATTGGTGATGTCTCCGCCGAGTCCAGCGTTTACGTTTTCCACAACGCGCTGCCAGTTGGCCTGCGGCACGCGGCGGAAAATGGAACGCAGCATGAGTTCTTCATCGCCGCGAAACTCGTAGTGCACGTGCGCTTCGAGCTTGCCGATGTCGTTGATCTTGCCCGTGATCTGGGAAACTTCGGTGTCGGGCATGGGAGTGTCGGCGGGCGTCTCCAGGAGATGAGGCGCAACCGAGGATGGCGGCTCGGCGGGCGGAATGACGAGGGCCTGCTTCTTGCGCAAGGTGTAGGAGAGCAAGCGGAAGGGAGCGACCTCGGCCGTGGTGTCCATCCAGACTTGCTCTTTGCCGAGAGGGAGCATGGTGATGACGTGGTCGAACTGCGACGGCGAAGGTACGTCGGGATCGAGTTTGCGGCTGGAATTGATAAGCACCGACCAGGCGTGCATGCCTTCGGCATCAAGCAGGGAGGCCAGGAGCGTGTGCTTGTCCTTGCAGTCGCCATACTGGTCGTGGAGAACCTCTGAAGCCGCGTGGGGCTGGTAGCGCCCGACTCCGAGCGAAAGGCTGACGTAGCGGAAATTCTTGGCAACGTAATCGTAGAGAGCCTCCACCTTTTCCATGTCGGTGTTGAGGCCCTTAGTCAGTTCCTGTGCTTTGGCACGCACTTCGGGTGAGGGCGCGCGGCGGTCTTTCTCCAGGCTGGCGTACCAGCGGCCGATCTGCTCCCAGGTTTCGAAAGTTGTTAGCTGGATGTCGGGGCGTTCATCGTCGGGACGATGCTTCTTTTTCTTCTTGTCCTTGTCCTTCGCTGAGTCGTCGTCGCGCTCAAGGTGCGATCCCGACCAGTGATAGATGCGGCGGCCGTCTTTTTCCGTGATGGTGGGATCCATGCCGGGCTTGCATTTCAGCTTGAGGGTGCGGCCGGCGGGGACATCGACGTCGAGGGTTTCATCGAGCGTGATGTTGCTCTTGTCGAATTCGTAGTCGGCCCAGAACTGTCCTGCGGCCAGCGGAGTGTGGATCACCGTGACCATGTCGTACTCAAGGACCTCGCCGGGACGCAGGCCAGGGACGGTGATGTGCTTCTGGCGGTAGTCGGTGTAGACGGGAGCTTCGTGCTCGACGGGAGCGCTGAGGTCTTGCACGGCAGCGTCGTCGGCCTTGACCACCGTGCCGTCTTCCTTCAGCACGCGCACGTAGGGAATTTCGACGCGCTCGTTGGCAGAGTTGTAACCCTCCTGGATCTGCCCCCATTGCTGGACGCCGGCTTCGCTCTGAACGCGAATGCGGGCGGTTGTCTCTTTGCGTCCGGTGCCGTCGACTTCGAAGCGGTAGTGCGAGTGCATCTGCTCAATGACGAAGGATTCCTGGGCGTAGTCGGGAGCCTTGGAGTCCGCCAGTTTCGCCGCTGCTCCGGCGACAGGAGTCTTTTCGGATTGCTTTGAGGGATCCACGGGAAGAGAATTCTTCGCGGGATCTGCAGACTGCGACGGCGATGGGCTCGACTGCTGCTGAGAACTAGCGCTGGCGGCGAGCAGGCATGAAAAAAGAAGGACGAGGCAACGATTACGCATAAGTTGGTTAGGGACCCTAGCTATTATCCCATGCAGGGGTGAGCACGCGGGGCAGGGGACACTGACGGATTCGGAAGAGTGTACGGTGGCCCAGGGAGGAAGTCGGGAAGCGCTGGAAAGACGGGCCATGGGGAGGTCAAGCGCGGCTGTTTTCTTAATAAGACAAATATTTTGCATATAAATACTGTGACTTAGATCACATTTTTCTCTCCGACCCGCGTAAATCCGGGGTAGAATTCCGCTCAGATAGTCTTGCCTCGCCATGACGCGGGGCAGGCGTGACGCATAACGTACTTGCGCCACGATCTTTCCGCTGGAGGTTTTTGCATGGAAGATCGGGCCCCTGTCGTTTCTTCTACGGAGCAGTCCTCTACTACCACCTCTGCCATCCGGAAACATGAAGGCCGTGGAGCGTGGGTTCTGACAGCCTACGGTATTTCTGGTCTGGCGCTGTTCGGAGTTCTGGCGTACTTCTTCTCGGACTTCATCGCTCATTAGTCCGGGCCCTGGCTGGCGAACGGGCGTGCGCGCTCGCGGAATGCGGAGAGAGTGTATCTGCAGCGTTTCCGGATCTGTTCGAGAATTCAAAGCTTACCTTCTGGTTCCCAAGCCGCTCTGATGAACGTGCTACAATGAGCGGCCTTAGGTTGTTGCTTCGGCACCCGGCACTAACCCCACGCAAGGATTACGAAACACACGGAAGAAATCTGTGGCCAAGACTCCCACACCCAGCCCGACGCCGATCACCTACGCCGATGCCGGTGTGGACATTAGCCGCGCCAACCGCACCAAGCAGCGCATTAAGTACCTGGCGCACAAGACGTTCACGCGCGGCGTGCTGAGCGAGATTGGCGGTTTTGGCGGCCTGTTTGCCGTGGACAAGACGAAGTACACGGACCCGGTTCTGGTGTCGAGCGTCGACGGCGTGGGCACGAAGCTGAAGATTGCGTTTGAGATGGACCTGCACTCCACAGTGGGCGCCGATCTAGTCAACCACTGCGTTAACGACATTGCGGTGCAGGGCGCCGCGCCGCTGTTTTTTATGGATTACCTGGCCACGGGCACGCTGGATCCTTCGATCGCGGAAAAGGTGGTCGAGGGCATTGCCGACGCGTGCAAACACAATGGGTGCGCCCTGATTGGTGGGGAGACGGCCGAGATGCCGGGATTTTATCCGGATGGCGAATACGATCTGGCGGGCTTCATTGTGGGAGTGGTGGAGCGGGAGAAGATCATCACCGGGAAAGACGTGCAGATTGGCGACATTATTCTGGGGCTACCGTCGAACGGGCTGCACACGAATGGATATTCGCTGGCGCGGAAGTTGCTGTTCGAAGTGGCGCACTACTCGGCTGACACGTACGTCAACGAAGTCAAGAATAAAGTCGGCAACGAGTTGATGCGCACGCATAAGAGCTACTGGCCCGCACTGCGGAAAGCTAATTGATGGGCAATGCGTCGCGGCGCTGGCGCACATTACTGGCGGCGGTATCACCGAGAACCTGCCGCGTGTGCTGCCGCGCGGGACGGCGGCGGTGATCGAATTAGGCTCGTGGCCGGTGCTTCCGATCTTCGAGCATCTGCAGCAACTCGGGAGCGTGCCGCAGGACGAGATGCTGCGGACCTTCAACATGGGTCTCGGGATGCTGCTGGTGGTCCCTTCGGCGAAATTCAAGAAGGCGCAGTCGGTGCTGGAGCGTGTGGGCGAGAAGGCTTATACGATCGGGCGCATTGTGAAGGGCGAGCGCAAGGTCACGTACAGCTAGGAAGTGCCTCGCCACGGATGCACGGAGAAAATTCTTCTGATTCTTCGGCTTCCATCTTTTACTCTTCGGCTTCGAACCTCAGTCTGCAACTTCTAGCGGTCGCGCGTTTTTCACTGTCTCTTCTCCTGTCTTCTCCTCATCCGCGCCTCCGAGTCTCCGTAGTGAATTATGATGTTTCCTGAATGAAATCCCTCGGCATACTTCTATCCGGGCGCGGATCAAACTTCGTCGCCATTGCGGACAGCATTGATGCGGGGCGCATTCCCGATGCACGGATCTCAGTCGTAATTTCGAACAAGGCCGATGCGCCGGGGATCGCAACGGCCCACGCTCGCGGTTTGACGGCGCTGGTGATTCCATCCAAGGGTCGGCCGCGCGAGGAGCACGATCGCGAGGTTGTTGCTGCGCTGAAGCAGCATGGAGTGGATCTGGTTTGCCTCGCCGGCTATATGCGGCTGCTCTCGCCGTGGTTTGTGCAGCAGTTTCCTCAGCGGATTCTGAACATTCATCCTTCGCTGTTGCCGGCGTTTCCGGGACTGGAGGCGCAGGAGCAGGCATTCGCTTATGGCGTGAAAGTCTCCGGGGCCACCGTGCATTTTGTGGATGAAGAACTGGACCATGGAGCGATCATCGTGCAGAAGACCGTGCCTGTGCTCGATGGCGACGATGAGCACACTTTGGCAGAACGCATTCTTGAGCAAGAACATATCGCCTACACGGAAGCGATCAAGATTGTCCTGGGTGGAGAGTTCGACGTTTCAGGCCGACGATTCAGGCAGATATAGGTATCTGCCCTCTAAGTAGTCTTGGCGGGTAAAAAGTTACAGATGAGCGGCAGGTCACCATTCCTTTTCACCACATCCGCGATTGTCATGTCCTTTACGACTTGCGGTTTCTTTTGCTTCTGCCATTCGCGATAGCCGTCGAAGTATGACTCCGGTAGGTCGGTGTTCTCACGTAGCAAGTCATTGACGCTCTTACGCATCATTTTTTCGGTCAATGCGATGTGATCAATCGAGTGTGTTAGGCGAACGCCGGCACAGCCTGGAACGGCTATGTTGTCAACTCGTACGTGGATCACCCGGCCGACCTTCGGCAAGTCTTCCACCTTCAACACCGTTATGGTCGAGCCATCGCTGCTGGCGTAACGCCACGACTGTCCAGCTTTATATTGGGCGAGAGCAGGTTGTCCCGCAGGCACCTGGGCGGCAGCCAGAGGGGCGGCAAATCCAAGGATCAGCGCGACGCTGAGAATTTGGATCGATCGGTGCATGAGAGATGCCTCCTTGGTTCCACCCCCAATTTGCAATCCCTAGAGGACCTCGCGTGGTTGTTTCGATGGGCCCGCCCGAGCCATTTTACGCGCTGTCAACCCGCCAGGCACGCCTGATTTCTTTGCTCATCTTGACGATAGGCAGGGTCCCCCCGTTGCCGAGGGGGACCGCCTGATTCTCAACTTCGACGTAGCCTTTGGCTTTGTAGAACGCGACTCCGCTCAGAGTCGCGCCCATTTCGAATCGCATGAAACCGGCGGCTCTGGCCGCATCTTCACAGGCCTCGAGGATCATGCTGCCGATGCCGCGGCGGGCGAATTTAGGATGGACGAAGAAGGCGCGGATTTTGGCGGCGTCCTTCGCGGGGTCGAGCAGGGAGTCTTCGCGGCGTGCGTACTGGTCGCCGCCATATAGGGTTTTGCGCTTGCTCCACCCGCCGCAGGCTACGATCGTGGGATCGGGCTGCGAAATATCTTCCGCGACCAGATACGTGCCGTCGGCGATCAGTTGGCTGTCCACGCCATAAACGCAACGGAGTGCACCTTCGAGCTGAGTGGGGGAGTAGTCGTTGGCTTGGAGTCCGCGCACCGACGCCTCAATGATCTCCCGCAGGCGGGGGATGTCGGCGACTGCGGCTTTTCTGATATGAACGTTCACACGCGATACATCCATTTTGTCATCCTGAGCGGCGGTCTTTTCGCCGCGAAGGATCTATGCACTCCTGGCCGGTTGCATAGATCCTTCGGCCAGCAAACAACGCGGGTTTCAGATGACAGTCGGGTTCTGATGCGACTAGCCGATCAACATTCTAGCGGTTCCAGATTCGGCCTTTCGCGGGCCATTCCTTATAATGTCCTTTCTCATGTCAACCTTCGCACCTGTCGATGAGCAGTTGGTCTATCTCAAGAAGGGCTCCGCCGAAATTATTCGCGAGGCCGAACTACGCGCCAAACTGGAGAAGTCGCGGGCTACGGGCAAGCCCCTGCGTGTGAAGCTGGGGATGGACCCGACCGCGCCAGACCTGCATCTCGGCCACACCGTGGTGCTGCGCAAGCTCAAGCATTTTCAGGATCTGGGTCATACGGCGATCTTTTTGATCGGCGATTTCACTGGTATGATCGGCGATCCGACGGGGCGCTCGGCGACGCGGCTGCCGCTCAGCCGCGAGCAGGTTGAGCAGAATGCGGAGACTTATAAGGCGCAGGTGTTCAAGATTCTCGATCCGAAGAAGACAGTGATCGATTTCAACCGGCGCTGGATGGGCGCGTTCACGCCCGACGACTTCGTGCGGCTGATGTCGAAGTACACAGTGTCGCAGTTGCTCGAGCGCGAGGAGTTTCACAAGCGCTTTCAGGAGGAGAAGCCCATCTCGGTTCACGAACTGCTGTATTCGCTGGTGCAGGGTTATGACTCGGTGGCGCTCGAATCCGATGTGGAACTCGGTGGCACGGACCAGAAATTCAACTTGCTGGTGGGCCGCGAACTGCAGCGCGCGTACGGTCAGGAGTCGCAGGTGGCGCTGACTACGCCGATTCTGGAAGGGCTGGACGGCGTGCAGAAGATGTCAAAGTCGCTGGGCAATGCGATTGGGATCCACGAGCCGCCGCTGGAGATGTACGGGAAGCTGATGAGCATTTCCGACGGAATGATGTGGAGGTATTACGAACTGCTGACAGATGTTCAGGTGGCGGAAATCGAGAAGATGAAGACGGGGACGCATCCGATGGCGGCGAAGAAGGATCTGGCGCGGAGGATCGTGGCGGACTTTCATACGGCCGAGGCGGCGGAGAAGGCGGGGGAGGATTGGGCGAAGCAGTTTCAGAAGGATGAAGTGCCGGAAGGCATAGAGGAGGCTGAAATCGAGGCTCCTCAAAACCGACTCCGAATTGACAAACTCCTGGCTCGCACAGGGCTCGCAGGATCCGTGACCGATGCCGGTCGGATGGTGAAGCAAGGCGCGGTGAAGGTGAATGGCGCAACCGTCATCGATCCCACAAAAGTGCTGGACATCTCGGAGGGCGTGACGTTGCAGGCTGGGCGCAAGATCAAGAAAGTTCGGCCAGGAATCCCCGGTACTGGAATCGTTACTGAAACACTGTCCCACTGAGATCGCTGAATACGAGGGCGTGCAGCGTGAATGCCCGTTCGGAGCGCACCTCACCCACAATGACTCGACTCCAGAGCCACACGCCTTGGGGCGGAGCTTGACCCCGCAGACTTCCTAGGGCGGCCGTCTCCACATCTTGCTTTAGCAACCCAGAGAGCTATGGCAGCAATCCGAACACTACCACTCCGTTTGGCGTGCCTACAAACACCTTTCCGTTCACTATGGTCGGCACCATGAACTTGTTGCCGTTACCGAAGTGGTCGCGGCCGCTGGCGGCCTGGTTGCTGTTGTAGAGCTCGTTCAGCGTGCCGGCATCGAAGGCGTGCAGAACGGCAGGACTACTGTTCTCAACGGCCCACACGATCCCGTTACTCGCACCATTTGCCGAGACGCTCGGGGTGGCTCCGGGATATCCGAAGCTGTTTGCCGTGTGAGCTGCAGCACTGGTCGACAATTTTGCGTTTGTGATCGTGAACGCCTGAATCGGATTTCCCACGGATCCGTAGTACACCGTGTTGCTAAAGTACGCGGGCATGGCAAAGACGCCGCCCGGCAGCGCTCCGGCGAGTTCCTGGTAAATGCTGTTGTTATTGCTGGGGTTGAATTTTCCCATCGAGTCGCGATTGACCACGTAGAGATTTGAGTCCTTGCCGGCGCCGACCGCGAGGTGCATCGTATGGCCCGCTCCGTCGTTCAGATCGGGCAGAACCATAGCGCCGCCTGATCCGAGGTCGGTGTCACTGCCATTCTCGGATGACTGGTTGTACATCTCGAAGTAATCCGCCACGGCGAGTCCGGCGGAGGTCGAGAGCTTCATGAAGGCGTTGCCGTAGTCACCGTTGCTGGGAAAGCCGCTGGAATTCAGGGTCGTATCGAAGTCGCCGTTGGCGTCGAGGAAGTAGATGTTGCCCGAAGTGTCCGCGGCCAGACCAGCGCCCGCCATCCAAATCGCGCCTTCGTTGCCGTTTGGAGTTATGTTGAGCACGCTGGTCTGCGCCAGAGTGGATTTGCTATAGGCGATGATCCATCCGGTGTACGGGCGGATATCGCAGTGCGAGGTCCAGCCCGTATACACGATGCCGTTCATGAGCAGCAACCCGGCCCGGTCCTCGTACTGTCCTGGGTCGAACATCACGCTGGTGCCGTTACTGTTGTCGCCTGTTCCGGGATACATTGCTTGGATCTCCGTCGGGCCGTTGAATAATTCCGCGCCGAGTGCGAGATCAAGAGCGTGGAGGCGCTGGTGATAGTTGCCGGAACTGTCTTTTGACATCGCGACGACATAGACAGCTCCATTCGCGCCGCTCGTGCGATCGATGACCGGCGTCGAAGTCACACCAATTTCCGGCGTCACCTGGCTGCAGCCGCGGTTGTCCGAAGTTGTCTCGCCTGACTTCAGCATGGAGCTATGCCAGATGGTTGCACCAGTGTCTGCATCGAAGGCGTACACCGAATCATGCTCGGTGGCGGCGATCAGGATGTTGTGGGTGCCGTTACTCGGCACCACGACGCTGGAGGCGTAAAGGGGCTGGGCGTCGACAAGGCCATCGACGGAGTAGAGGCCGAGTTTCCCAAATTTCGCCGACGTGACGTTGCTCATGGTCAGGATGGTTTCATTCAGATTCTGTCCCGTACGGGCGATGTCGTTGTGGTAGGTCAACACGTCGGTGGCGGAGGGGGCCACCGTGGTGACTGTGAGCGTGGCCGCATTGCTGGTTATGCTGCCGACCGAATTGGTCACGGCCACTTCAAATTGCGCTCCGTTATCGGAGGAAGTGGTCGCCGCCGTCGTGTAGCTCGCCGCAGTCGCCCCCGTGATTGGGGTCGTGCCCTTCTGCCACTGGTAGGTCAAGGGAGTGGTGCCCGTGGCCACGACGGAAAAGGTTGCGGTTGACCCGACGGTGACGGACTGGTTCGAGGGCTGAGTTGTGATGGAGGGGGCGGCGGCGCTTTTCACCATGGGGCTGCTTCCCCCACAGCTTGTCAAGAACCACGAAAGCGCGAGACAACAAAGAGCACACGTGAGCCAACCGAATTTCACAGCAGGACCTCCCCAGTGGCTGTGCTCATCATGCCAGCAGTTGGCCGGGTTGGGGAAGTAAGATGAGGTGACATTGGGGAAACCTCGGTAAATCCTTCTGCTGTGTGAAGGCGATTGCAGTCACGCACCTCGCCCTGGGGACAGCCGAAGGCGGCTGTCCCTACATAGGCGATTCTGCTACTCTCTCCGCGACATGCGCGCGGCGGCCATTCTCGGGTTGGGGTGTTCTCCGAAGGAGCTGCGACCATTTCAGTCGGAAAAGGACGTCGAGTGGATGATGGGCGTGCCGGCATCGGGCGAGGTTGTCGATGTGGTGCTGGTGTTTGGTGGGGATGGGACGGTTCATCGGCATCTGGCGCAGTTGGTTCGGTTGGGCCTGCCCGTGCTGGTGGTGCCGGCAGGTAGTGGCAATGATTTTGCGCGTTCGCTCGGGCTGAGGCGGGTGAGGGATTCGCTGCAGGCGTGGAGGAAATTCTGCGGCTGCGTCGGCGGTGTTCGTGCAGAAAATGTGCGCACTATTGATTTGGGAGTGATTGCTCAACTCGAGAGCGTGGGGGTGGCCCCTTCGACGACCGCTCAGGGCAGGTGCGCGCCCCATACATCTCGATACTTTTGTTGCGTGGCGGGAGTGGGGCTCGATGGGGAAGTATCTCAACGCGCCAACCGGTTGCCGCGGTGGCTGCGGGGGCATGGTGGGTACGTGCTCAGTTTGGCCCCGACGATTTTTTCGTTCGCGCCGCTGCCGATGAAGGTCTCGACGGCTGAGGACGACGGGTCAGGATGGACCACTCGCAGCGATCAGGCTACGATTCTGGCTGCGTTTGCCAATACTCCGATGTATGGCGGCGGGATGAAGATTGCGCCTCGGGCCAAGATGGATGATGGGTTGCTCGATGTTTGCATCGTTGGGGCGGTCGACCGGTTCCGGCTCTTGCGGCTGTTTCCGACTGTTTATCAGGGGAATCATTTGAAAATCCCGGAAGTGTCGTATTTTCAGGCCAGCCGGATGCGGGTGGAGACGGAACATCCGCTTGATGTGTACGCCGACGGGGAATACGCGTGCCGCACGCCGGTTGAGGTGGGCGTGCATCCGGGCGCGCTCAAAGTTATTGTTCCTGCGATCGGTAGAATTTCTGGATTGTGCTGAACATGAGCACTAGCGATGACTCCTAGATCAATGGACAGTCTCGACGTGGTCGAGATGGTGATGGCCTTTGAGGAGGCGTTCGACGTCGAGATCCCGGGCGACGACCTTGGCCGCTTGGATAATCCATCCGAGATCGTTGATCGGCTCGAGCGAGTTCTGTCCAACCAGCGTCCTAACAACGCTGCGAAGGCCCTCCTCAGAAAGCTCGCAAACGAGCAACAACGGCCCGAATTGGCTGAGGGGCTGAAGGGAACGTGGCGGCGCGAACAGGTTGAAGCAATCGTCCGCGAAATGCTCCGGTGACAGAGCTTCGAACCCCGAAATCACAACCAAACTCCCTTCCAGTGCTAAACTTTCTTCATGCCTGAAGGACGCTCGCGCACACTGCTTTGGATTTTGATTGGGGGAGGAGCCTTTTTCCTCTTCGTTCTGGCCGTATTTACGCTGGTGTACATGACGCTGCATGCTGGCGGTGCGGATGCCGGAATTACCGGCTTTGGCGACCGCATTGGCGTGGTTGATCTGGACGGTGTGATTCTTTCGCCGCAGCCGGTCGTAGGACAGCTTAAGAAATTCGGCGATGACTCGTCGATCAAGGCCATCATCATCCACGTGAACTCTCCGGGCGGAGGCGTCGCTGCGTCGGAGGAGATTTATCGCGAGGTCAAGCGCATCCGCAGCGAGAAGAAGAAGCGTATCGTGGTGTCGATTGAGACCGTGGGCGCGAGCGGGGCGTATTACGTGGCGTCGGCGTCGGACAAGATTTATGCCGATCAGGGCAGCATTGTGGGGTCGATTGGCGTGATCGCGCAGTGGGTCAACTATGGCGATCTGCTGAAGTGGGCCAAGCTGAAAGACGTCGTGATCAAGACGGGCGAGTTCAAAGATACAGGGAATCCGGCACGCGATCTGACGCCGAATGAGCAGGCTTACATGCAGGCCCTGATCGACAACATGTTTGGGCAATTCGTGCAGGCGGTCAGCGAAGGGCGCGGGATGAAGTTCGAAGACGTAAAGTCGATCGCTAACGGCAAAGTCTGGACCGGCGAGCAGGCGATGTCGATGAAGTTGATCGACGGCTTGGGTGACTTTGAGACTGCTGTGGCGGACACGGCGAAGTCGGTGGGAATCAAGGGTGAGCCGACGCTGGTGCGTCCCGATCGCGACCGTAAGACTCTGATGGATCTGTTGCTGGGAGATGTTTCGCAGTTCCTGCCGGGGCGCGAGAAGATGCTGGAGCAGCAAGTCGGGTTCTACTACCTGTGGAAGTGATTGAAGGCCAGGTAAAGCTGGATGCGCGACTGTTGTACTTCAGACTGTTGTGACTCCAGATTCCCACTTGCGTACAACCCCTGAAATTTGAGAAGGTTATGAAGGATGAGGGCGCAGTTCGAGCCGCTCGGAGTACCGCACCTGCGGAGTTTCCGAGTGAGTTGTAAGGACTTGGCGCCGGCCGAAGATTCGGGAAGAAGGATCTATGACCAAAGCCGATCTGATTGACGAAGTCTCGCGTTTGGCAGAACTTACGCGGAAAGACAGTGAAGTGATTGTGGAGACGATCTTTGACAGCGTGGTGCGCTCGCTGCGAGCCGGCGACAAGATCGAGATCCGCGGCTTTGGCAGTTTTCGTACACGGCAGCGCAAGCCGCGCGTTGGGCGCAATCCCAAGACCGGCGAGCGCGTGGAAGTGCCGGCGAAAAAGATTCCGTTCTTCAAACCGAGCAAGGAATTGAAGGACCTGGTCAACGATTCGGCGGTGGCGGCAACTCCAGCGGCGCCAGCTGCTTCCGCACCTCCATCGGCGTAGGCTCTTTATTGCAACGCGAGCCGAGGATCAGTCGGCTCCGAAGGTTTTGAACAGAAACGTGCTGCGAGCCTTCGGTAGCAGTGGCTTGCCGTTGAACGTGGCCGCGCCTTTCTCGTATCCCCCAACGACGTACTTCCAGCCAAAGAGCGTGCCACCGGTCAACTTCAGGCGGTAGGTCTGACCGGGCTGCACGTCGACGCCGTCTTTTGAAATCACAAAGATGGTGTGGTCGCAGTCGGATGACTGAACGGTCTGGGTCACGACAGCGACGGGTTGTCCGGCTGAATCGAAGACTGTCAGCGTTAGTTCATCTTCGGCTGGGCCGGGATTGCCGACAATCAGATTCACTTCTACTGCCAGCAGTTTTGGCAAGGATGGCTTGAAGGACTGCTCGGTATCGTTGAGTAGATTCGTCCAGGCTTTATCCCATTCGGCGGTGTTAGCTTGGTCGAGTTTCATCGATGGGCCGCCGGGAGCGGCGAGGCCGGCGGTTGTGGTTGCGCCGCAAAGGGCTAGCACAACGATGGCGACTCCAGGCAGCATGCCTTTGTTCGGTTTCATGCGGGCCTCCTTGGTGCGTGTGTCGTTCAATGCTCCGTTATGGAACGGTGAACCCGGGTTCTCTTGCAACGTAGCTCACGGGCGAATCTCGCTGGTTCGCCTTACTGCGCTTCGCGCGGCGGACAGCCGAAGGCGGCTGTCCCCACAGAACAGTCTATGGCTTCGGTTTCAGATACAGGTCGGCTACTTTCAGGGCGACGTCGGGATTGATGTCGGCGCGGTTAGCCAGCACGATGATCGTCAGGTTGTCGTCGGGGAAGCGCTGAATCGTGGTGCGGAAGCCGACCGTGCTGCCGTCGTGCGACATGCGTTTTTGACCCTGGTAGGGATCGAGAAACCATCCGAAGCCGTAGCTCAGGGCCTGTCCGTCGGGGAACTTCGCCGGGCCGCCGGTCGGTTGCACGGGAGTCAGAGCTGGCTTCATTTCCTCTGCGCTCAGCAGCGTGTGATTGCGCAGGGCTTGATCCCATTTGGCGAGGTCGTCGAGCGAGGAATAGATGCCGCCGTCGCCCAGGACCGCTGACGTTGGACTCTGATCGGTTTCGTGCCAGACTCCTTTCTCTTTGGTGTGGCCGTAGGCGCGGTGCGGGACTTCGTTCTTGCCCGTCTCGTAGGCGAGTGTGTGGTTCATCTTCAGAGGGACGAAGATTCTTTCGTGCAGGAACTGGCCGAAGGGCTGGCCGGAAACTTTTTCGACGATCATCGCCAGCACCGCGTAGCCTGAGTTGCTGTATTCCCACTTCGAGCCGGGTGGGAACTCTCCGCTGGTTTGCTGTTCGAGGAGTTTCAGAACGCCGGCGTCGAGAATCTGCGGGACTTTGTCCTCCGGAGTGTTGGGATATTGCTTCATCATCAGGTCGCCGTAGTCTTGCAGGCCGGAGGTGTGATTGAGCAGATTGCGGATGGTGATGGATTTTCCGTAGGCGGGGAATTCGGGAAAGATGTCGGTGAGGTGGTCGTCGTAGTGGAGCTTGCCGTCGTGCACCAGCAGCATGATGCATGCCGCGGTGAACTGCTTGGTGAAGGAGGCGAGACGGAAATTTGTTTTCGCGTCGATGGCGTGGAGGGTGCGGAGGTCGGTGACACCGTATCCGCGGCGGAAGACGGGTTTGCCGTTGCGGACGACGAGGACGGCGGCGCCGGGGGCGGTGGTCGAGTTGAGCGGGGCGAAGATGGCGTCGATCTGGGAGGAGGAGACTTGGGCGGAGGCGGAGAAGGTGATGGCGAAGAGAGCAAGAGCCAACAGCAATCCGGCTGCGAGTTTTGGTTTCAAGTTGAATCCTCGAACAACTTAGACTCGTTGACCTTCGACACGATAGCAGAAGCGAAAGCCGAACAGGAGTGACGCTCAGAAATCTTGAGCTCTTCTCATGCGTACTCTGGAATGTTACTTGAGTAATGTGGCCCCTCCGTTAACCAACCCAGGAGATTGCTCCCGTGCTACTGTGCTGCCATGAAAAAGGGGACGTCAAGATCGAAGCGCGACAACCGCTCCAACGACAAGCCAGTCGTGTCAGCCGAGAGGGGAAGTGTCTTGATTGTGGGTTACGAGGAGCCGGTTCGCAATATTGTGACTTCAATGGTGACCTCAGGAGATCACCATTGCCTGACCGTGGGCGGCGGCGTTGAGGTGCTGGCTTTACTCGAAGCCGGGGAAAAATGTGACGTCATCCTCACGGACCTGGTGAATGATCAGCTTGGCGGGATTGGGATTCTTGAGCGGACGCGGCAACGATTCCCCGAGATACAGGTCGTCTTCATGACGTCTGTGCAAAGGATTGGCTATGCTTTCGAAGGAGTCAGACAAGGAGCCTACGACTACTTGTTTCTGCCTTTCGAGCACGGGCAGCTGCTTTTCTTACTTGGCCGGGCTATAGAGCATCGAAGGTTGAAGCTCCAGAATGCGGCGTACCAAGAGAAACTTGGGCCAGTTGTATCCTCGAAAAACCAAAAACCTGCACGAATCCTAATACAGGACGATGAAGAGCCGATTCGCGAGATCGCTGCTTCGATGCTGACATGCTCTCGCCACGCGTGTAGAGGCATCGAATCACCACGGGAAGCGTTGGATATCCTCAGGTCCGGAGAACCGGTTGACCTCGTCTTGTGTGGACTACTCGAGACCCTTGAAGCAGATTTCTTCAAGCAGGTGAGTAAGCAATTCCCAGACATTCCTATGGTGGTGCTCAGCGCTTGCCATGGTTGGGAATTTTTCCAGCCTGCTTTGCGGGATGGAGCCTATGACTACCTCAATAAGCCGTTTGAACGTGAGCAGCTTGAGTTGAAGGTCCTCCGAGCCTTGGAGTACCGCCGTCTGAGACTTGAGAATCAGGCCTGCGCTCGCTTGATGATGTAACCCCGCGCTCCCTTGCTCCCGAGGATCAGCGCTTGGCCCTTACTCGCGGATTCCGGCGACACCCATCATGCGGCCCGTCTTGCCCTTTTCGGCGCGGTAGGAAAACAGCAATTCCGGATGGCAATTCGTGCAGAGTGCGGACGTCTCGATGCTCTTCTTGGGCACTCCTGCGGCCAGCAGTTGCTGGCGGTTCGCTTCGACTAGGTCCAGGAAAATCTTCTTAGGCAACTCGCTGTGGCCGGGCGCGCGGGCGGTGAGGAACAGGAGCGGATACTTTTCGCGGACGGGGTCAGAGTCTTTGACTTCGCGGAAGAGGCTGGCGCCGTATTCGAATTGCGATTCGAACTTGATGCGGACTTCTTCTCCGACTTCGTAGCAGCAGCCTTGAATTCCGGGACCGATCGCGGCTTTGAGATCGCGCGGATTGGTGCCGAAGCAGCGGTGCATTTCGCCGACACCTTTTTCGACGATGCGGCTCACCGTGCCGCGCCATCCGGCGTGAAAGACTCCGACGACGTGGCGCTTGGTGTCCACCAGAATCACAGGCAGACAGTCAGCGGTCTGGATCGCGAGCAGCAGGCCGGGAGTTGCGGTGATGAGACCGTCACCGCTGAGCGGTTCTTCAGGAACTGAGTCGACGCAGCGGATGATGTCGGAATGAATCTGGCGGACGGTGACCAGCGGCCAGAGGCAGCTGCCGTCGAGCTTCGCTCGACCGGACGCCTTTCGGCTGCACAGGCTTCGCGCCGCTTGCGCGTGACGGCTCCGATTTCACGGAGGAAGGCGGCGCGGTTGCGTTCGACGGCGGCGCGGGAGTCGTCTTTGGTGAGGCCGAGGTTGAGATCTCCCTTGCCGTAGGCGCGAGAGGATCCGCCGACGCGGGTGGAGAAGCCGTGCACCAGCCAGGGGAATCTGGCTCAGATGTTTGGCGCGAAGAACGGTGAGCTTGGTCGTTTGCTGATTTGGGGGCCCGGGTTGTCACCGTTCTATGTTACAGGAAGGAATTTAGGGATCTGGCCCACAGGGGCTAAAGCCCGATCCTGATTTTACGTCCTCTACGCGGCCCTGGAAGGGCCGCTCTTCCACGGTTGCGCACGCGTTCGTCGTTTGTCTGCGACCTCGTCCCGATCTGTTATTTCACAAACCTCGTCTCGCATCTATGTATTTCCTAACCTCATCCCGATTTAGTATTTCCAACTCTTGAAGTCGGCTCCGGCGGGGGCTGTTTGCTCCATGTGCTTCACCATCTCGGGCCAGTAGTGCTGATTTAATCCCACGGCCGGATCGAACTCTCCCGGATAGCAATGCGGCTTGCGCACGCCGAAGTCGAAGGTGCCGTGGTAGTAGGGGTCGGTGGTGGACTCCAGATAATCTTTCAGCAGGTGCACGGCGCGGTCAAGGTAGAAGGTGTCGGCCTCGCCGACGTAGAGATGCAGCTTGCCGGCGAGTTTGGGACCGAGCGTCTTCCAGTCGCGCTGCATGATCGCGCTGAGATCGTAATGCTCCTTCCAGTATTTCGCGACCTCGTGATCGATTTCGCCGGTGCGCTTGTTGAAGATGGGCTTGGGATATCCATCATCCCCGACCGTGCTGAAGACAGCCTGCCAGGTGTCGAGCTGCTCGCCGGAGCGGCTGTGCGTTCCCTGCACGAGTTCGTAGCGGTTCATCTGCTCCATGGTCGAGAGGATCAGGCCGTCGGGTTGGCGAACGGAAGGCCGGGGCACGCGCGCGTAGGGACTCTCGATCCAGAAGGCGTTGCTTGTCGTCGTAGAGATTCATGGTCATGTAGGCGCGGAAGTCGACGACGTCAGGGCAGAAGACCCACGCTCCGTTGTAGAAGTCGGGATAGAAGACTTGTGAGGCCAGGCTCTCCCAGCCGCCGGTGGAACCGCCGTAGACGGCGCGGGCCCATCCCTGGCCGATGCCGCGAAATTGCTTTTCGACGTAGGGGATGAGTTCCTGCGTGATGGCGTCGCCGTAGGGGCCGACGTTTTCGGAGTTCACGGCGTAGGAATCGTCGAAGTAGGGCGTGGCGTGTTGGATGGTGAGGACGATGACGCGCGGCAGGCGGCCCGCGGTCCAGTCCTGATAGAGCTTGTAGCCATTCTTCGCTGCTCGCAGCTCGCCGCCCTTCAAGTTGTCGGCGGGCGGCTGGGTGCGGAAAGCGATGACACCGGGGAGATCGCGATGAAATGGTCCTGCTCGACGATGAGCGGATAGTGCGCGTCGGGATGCTCGTCCCATCCGTCGGGAAGGAGGACGACGGCGCCGAGATAGGTGGGGCGTCCCCAGAACTTGGTGAGCAGGTCGCTTTGAATGCGGATGTGCTTGACCCACTTGTTGTCGACGATGGCGTGATCTTCGTTGGCGCCGGACCATCCCAGAAGCGAGTCGACGACTTTCGGATTGTCTGCGACCGAAGGCATTTTTTCGGTGAGCGAGATGCGGACCGTCAGGCCGGACTTGGGATCGAGGTGCATCTTCACCGGCTTGCTGTAGAGGTTGCCGGGCTTGACGGCCCAGTGCTGGCCTTCACCTTTGTCAGGCGGAAGCTTCAGGGTGCGGCCGTTGCCGAGGTGGAAAGTTTCGTAGATGTTGAGGACTGCCTGCACCCAATAATCGCCAGCCGGGACGTCGTTGCAGGCTCTCGGCGGGATAGCCGAGCGTCGCTGCATCGATGACGGCGGGCGCGCCGGGAGCTAGCGCGTCGACGTCGACGCCGAAGACCTGCTGGGACTCTGCCGTCATGAAGCTGATCTGGAAGCGGGGCTCTTTTGCGTCGTTATTGGAGATCAGGAGCAGGACGTGGCCGTCGAGCGGGGCCGCGCTCATTTCTTTGGGGAAGGAAACTTCGAAGCGCGGGCCGGCGGGCTTGCGCCGGTTGCGGCTTGCCCCAGAATCACGGAGAACACGAGCATCGTGCAAGGGAGGATCTTGTTGAGCATAGGAATCCTTGGGCGAAGGCAGACATTAGCAGCGTGTGGCGCGCGGGGTCAAGGTAGAGATCGGAGAGTGGCTACGTTCACGACACCACGCGAGGATCACGTCGCTCCGCCTGAAGAGCGGCTACGCTCAGGATGACGCCCCAGAAGATTGGCGGCCGTGTCGGTTTGCTACGGCTACGCGCGGTCCGCTATAGTTTTATGCATGTTTGCGAACTTTACTGCCACCGATCGGTGGACGAAGAAGCAAGTCCACTGCGTGTATCAGGCCATGATCGTCGCGATTGCCACGCGGCACGCGGACGCGGTGGACATCAAATTCCTGGTGGATGGGCGCAAGGTGTGGGTGGCTCTGCCGCATCCGGCTTGGGTGGAATACAAGAAGCGGACCGGCAAGATTATTACGGATTCGCTGGCCCAGGAGATTGCGGGGCATTATCTGAAGACTGCTCTCGAAGCGGGTGAGGGGCTTGGGCGCGAGATGTATTCGTTGACGGTAGACGAGACGCTGGCTCACCTCGACGCGGTTGTGGCAGAGATGCAGGCGCAGCCAGCTTAGTACGAACTCAAAAGTCATTAACCACTAAGGACACGAAGGTTCACGAAGGAAGCCGACTCGGGCTTCCGATCTTCACTCTAGATCACGACTGCTTCTTTGTATTCGCCGAAGACGCGGCGCATCGCGTCGGAAATTTCTCCGACGGTGGCTGAGGCCTCGACTGCGGCCAAGATGCGCGGCATGACATTGGCGCCCGATCGCGCTGCGTCTTCCACGCCTGCCAGAGCCGTTTTCCACGGACCGGCTTCGCGCTTGGCTCGCAGGGCGCGCAGACGTTCTATCTGCTTCGGCTCCAGAGCGGGATCGATGCGCTGAATCGGGATCGGCTTTTCTTCTTCGACTTCGAATCGGTTTACACCGACCACGATGGCGCGTCTCTTCATCGACGGCCTGCTGGTATTCGTAGGCCGCATTTTGAATTTCCTGCTGGACGAAGCCGCGCTCGATGGCCTTCAGCATTCCGCCGAGAACTTCGATCTTTCCGAGATATTCAGCCGCGCGCTTTTCAATTTCGTTCGTGAGCGACTCGACGTAATACGATCCGGCCAGCGGATCGATCGTCTGCGGAGCGCCCGACTCGTAGGCAATTACCTGCTGCGTGCGCAGGGCGATGCGGGCTGCCTGCTCGGTGGGCAGGGCCAGAGCTTCGTCGTAAGAATTGGTGTGCAGCGACTGCGTTCCGCCGAGGACAGCCGCCATCGCCTGAATCGCGGTGCGGACGATGTTGTTTTCCGGTTGCTGCGCGGTGAGAGTCGAGCCGGCGGTTTGGGTGTGGAAGCGGAGCATCCACGACTTGGGATTTCTGGCCTTGAAATGTTCGCGCATGATGCGCGCCCACATGCGGCGGGCGGCGCGGAACTTGGCGACTTCTTCCAGGAAATTATTGTGCGCGTTGAAGAAGAAGGACAGGCGCGGCGCGAACTTGTCGACATCCAGGCCAGCTTTGATCGCGGCCTCGACGTAAGCCATGCCGTTACCGAGAGTGAACGCGACTTCCTGCACGGCGGTCGATCCGGCCTCGCGCATGTGGTAGCCGGAGATTGAAATCGTGTTCCAGTCGGGCACGTTGCTCGTTGGCCCAGGCAAACATGTCGGTGATGACGCGCATGGCCTGCTGCGGTGGATAGATGTAAGTGCCGCGGGCGATGTATTCCTTGAGCACGTCGTTCTGCACGGTGCCGGACAGTTTGCGCGGGTCGCCACCCTGACGGCGGGCGACGGCTACATACAGGGCGAGAAGGATCGACGCCGTCGCATTGATGGTCATCGATGTAGAAATCTTGGTGAGTTCGATGCCGTCGAAGAGGCGCTGCATGTCTTCGATGGAGTCAATGGCGACGCCGACCTTGCCGACTTCGCCGGCGGCCAGGGGATGATCCGAGTCGAGGCCGATCTGCGTAGGCAAATCGAATGCGACCGACAGCCCGGTAGTGCCATTGGCCAGCAGGTATTTGTAGCGCTTGTTGGATTCTTCGGCGTCGCCCATGCCGGCGTACTGGCGCATGGTCCAGAGCCGGCCGCGGTACATGGTGGCCTGCACGCCGCGGGTGAAAGGATATTCGCCGGGATATCCAACTTCGCTTTCGTAGTCGGAGCCTTTGAGGTCGGCGGGAGTGTAGAGGGGATTTACTGGAATGTGGGAGGAAGTTTCGATCTCGGTGCTGCTGGGGCGGGCCTTCAGCTTTTCCGTCATTCCATTTCCACCTGACAGCCTCTCTTTGGAACTGTCCGTATGCCTGGCATGGTCAGAGCATGTTCAAGGGCGCTGGCCTCTTCTGCGTGCTCTCCAGAATGAACTGAGTCCGAACCAGGCGAACGTCAGCGTGACAGCAAATTGCAACCGCGAAACGACCAGCCCCTGCCCCTCCGGCATGGTATTTCCCGTACTCCTTCACAGTTGCACCGGCAAAGGTGAGGGCCATGAGCAGGAAAACGAGTCCAGTAACCTCGAGCCACAACTGGTGAGCGGCGCGTCCTACGGAGCGGCCCGTGGTGCGAACCCCGCTCATGACCGCGTTGAGCGTGCGGTTGCGTCCGGCCTGCCGCCCGGCGACCTGCGCAACGGCACCTATCTTTCGGAAGGCAGAAACTTTACTCACAGCCTCGATTTTAACAGCCTCACGGCGCTACAATGACGCAACGCGGCGAACGGTGACTGGCGAACCGATCCCGCAGCTGCTGCATCTAAGTATAGTAGGCCAGCGATTTCGTTCGGGGGGACGCCGTGGATCCACAACTGAAGCAACTCATGAAAGAGCTCGGCGATGCGATCAACGAATCTCTTTCCGACTCCGAGCAGATTTCTGAAGTTGTATCCCGCATCAAGGAGGGTGGGTATGACATTTTCCTGGTGCTGGAAGCTACCATAGGTGTCAGCAAGCAAGGGGAGAAGTCGCCGGACAAGACCTCGCTTGTGACCACGTTGTCGACGAATCCTGAGTTCAAGATTAACGATCAGGATTTGAAATTTCTGAAGTCGTTGCGCATCAAGATTGACGAAGAGAAGCTGGAGAAGGACAAGCCGGATAAGGATAAGTAGAGCCTTTGCACTTGATTCGACTGAGATCCTTCGCTTCGCCTGAAAAGCGGCTCCGCTCAGGATGACACCCTCCCGGGTTTTATCGAGATCGTTCTACCCCGACAACACCTGATCCAGCAACTGCCCAACCGCACGATCCGCCTCGATAATCGAAGACCTGTGATCGGCTACTCCGGAAAGATCTGTGTTTGCGAAGGCGATTCTGCCGAAAGGAGCTGCGCGCAGCACGTCGCCGGGGGCGGGTTTGCCGTCTTTGCCGAAGAAGAATCCTGGAGCGGGGCTGAGATAGGCGTGGCCCCAGCGGTTCAGGATGATTCCGGCGATGTCGCGGGATGCGTCGAATCCGGCGCGGGCGAACATCGTCGTAAACTGCTGGCGAATCTGGCGTTCGTATTCGCGAAACGGAGTCGAAATTAGTTCCGCCCGGCCCATGTGTCCCTGCTGCTCGGTCGGCTGGCCGGGATAGGTATACAGAACCTTCACGCTGAGCACGGTGGGCGAGTCGGGGCCGATCGTGGGAGTGTCAGCGCCGCAGATTGCGAGCTTGCGGACCTGCATGTAATTTCCCAGGCCTTCGAACCACTGACAGCCGGAGATTCCCATTTTGTACAGGAAGCGCCAGTTGCGAACCGCGACGTTCGCCATCATGCAGGGCGTGCGGTAGAACTGGCTGTAGGCTTGCACTCGATCCGCGGAAAGATCGCGCACGATGTGGCGAGTGGTCCAGCTGCCGCCGGCCATCACGACGGAGCGCGCTTTCACGCCGATACATTTTCCCGGCACGCGTGTAGGCGATCGTCACGAATTCCGACTTTGCAGGATCGCCATCATGCTTCACCCATGCTGCGGTCGAATCCAGACGGATGCGCGCAGGGCTGCCGGCGTGGTCTAGCGCGGCGAAGTTCACGGCATTCCGGCACACATCTTCCAGCGAGTGATCGCCCGCAATCGATTCTGGAATCAGCGTCTTCGTGATCAAGCGGGCGATGCCGCCGTTGCCGTCGGGAAACATTTGCGTGCCGGTTTCATCGCTGATGTCGAGAGGATGCAGCATGTCGGCGGCGTAGGCGGTGAAGCCGGAGAGCGCATCGGGGCCGAGGCCGTATCCGCCGCCTTCGCCGGGAGAGAGGAAGGTGCGGATGGTCTCACGGCTGATGGCGTGGCGCTCGATCATATGATCTTCGAGCGTGATGGTGTCGAGCCGGCGCGATATGGCATCGCCGGCGTATTGCGGAGCATGGTCGGCTGAATCGCCGGCGGATTGGAACTTCGCCAACTCCATTTTCGCTTTTGTCGGAACTGGAGCTCTTTCGAGGTCCTTGCCCCACGGGTCGATCAGCCACAGTCCTTGCTGCTGGCCGAACTTCGCGCCGAAGTACGTGCTATTCGGGGCCGAGCCTAAGTACGGCGTGCGGCTCAGTTGCATCTCGGGCTCGGAGCTGCCCCACTTCTGATATTCGAGGCGCGGTGTCTTGAGGCCGATCGATTCGTAGAAGCGTTCGATGAAGCTATGAGGATAGGCAACCGGGAAGAATGCCGATCCCTGGTGCGCGATTAGCCGGTGACCGTCGACAAGGAATTCGTTACGCTTGGCTTCGCCACCGAAGATGGGATGGTTATCGAGTACAAGACAAGTCTTGCCCAACCCGGCCTGCCGTTGAAAAATCAGGGCCGCAGCCAGACCGCTGATGCCGCCGCCGACCACCACGCAGTCGTAGGTTTCGCCGTTATCGATCACGCTGGCGGGGAGATTCTCGAACCGGCCATCGCGGATTTCGTGTCCGGCGTTCAGTACCGAGAGCGTGTTGCCGTTGGAATTTGCGTAGTCGCCAATGCCGCCGTAGCCAGTGAGCTCGTCTTCATCAGGGCGTTCCGCTGCGCGTGCCGCGAGCAGATCGGCTGGTGACAGCGAATTCAGCAGCATACTCCCTGAAGCCAGCAGCGTGGCGT
Source organism: uncultured Acidobacteriaceae bacterium (assembly GCA_963795875.1). Taxonomy (GTDB): domain Bacteria; phylum Acidobacteriota; class Terriglobia; order Terriglobales; family Acidobacteriaceae; genus Sulfotelmatobacter. The sequence continues at coordinate 525,091 of CAWCJM010000006.1, read as the reverse complement.
TCAGAAAATCACGGCGGGTGACGCGCTGTTGCATCCCCAGGGCCTGCTCGGCGCGGGAGTTCTCCTTATCCGCGGAAGGGCTCGATTCCTTCGGCCGCAAGATCGTTTTGTTGGGCAAATCCGTCTCCAGGGCTTAGGTGCCTGCGGGCATCGTGGAGCATTATAGGACTTGTCGATTCGACGGAGAGGCTCTGATGTTGGGGTTCGTTGCGATCTGAGATCCTCCCCTTCGCTTGAAGAACGGCTCCGGTCAGGATGACGCCTGAATTGGAGAGTGTCCTGAGCCTGGACTGCGTCCGGCTAATGCGAGAAGGGGAGCAACCTCGGTCACCTGTGCTAACATCTACTGTTTTCTCTTCGCATCTGCCGTGCGGGAAGCGAGATTCCGCTGGGGCGAACGGTACAGCGACGGAATCTGAGGGGTAGTAATGAAAGATACTCTCGGGGTTCTATTGGCAGGCGGCGCCGGTGAGCGGCTCTATCCTTTGACTCGCGACCGGGCCAAGCCAGCGGTTACGTTTGGCGGCATCTATCGCATCATCGACATCACCCTTTCCAATTGCCTGAATTCCGACCTACGCCGGGTCTATATCCTCACGCAATACAAGGCGCTCTCGCTGAACCGGCACATCCGCGAAGGCTGGAACATTCTGGGCCGCGAAGTGGGGGAGTTCGTGGAAGTGCTGCCTCCGATGAAGCGGGTGAGCGACCAGTGGTATCAGGGTACGGCGGATGCGGTTTACCAGAATATTTATTCGATTGGCTCAGAGCAGCCCAAGCACGTTCTCATTCTTTCCGGCGACCACATCTACAAGATGGATTACGGAAAGATGATGACGCAGCACCTGGACTCGGCGGCCGATATCACGCTGGCGACGATTCAGAGCGATCCTTCGCAGACCTACCAGCTCGGCGTAGTCGACGTCGACAAAGACGGGCGCATCAACGGGTTTCAGGAAAAGCCGAAGATAACCACCCTGCGATCGCCGTTGAATCCCGAAAAGGTCGCGGCATCGATGGGCGTGTATTTGTTCAATGCCGACGTGCTGATTCCCGTGCTGCTGAAGGACGCAGAGAATCCGCAGTCGAGCCACGATTTCGGCAAAGACATTTTGCCCAAGATGGTCGACGATTACCGCGTGTTCGCCTACGACTTCGTCGACGAGAACAAGAAAGAAGCGCTCTACTGGCGCGACGTGGGCACGCTCGAGGCCTACTACGAAGCCAACATGGATATTGTGTCAGTCTCGCCCATCTTCAACTTGTACGACGAAGAGTGGCCGATCCGCACGCACCAGCGGCAGTATCCGCCGGCGAAATTCGTTTTTGCCGAGGCGGGACGAACCGGTACCGCGCTTGATTCCATCGTTTCTAATGGATGCATCGTATCGGGCGGGCAGGTGAAGAACTCGGTGCTTTCGCCGGATGTGCGCGTCAATTCCTATTCCGAAGTCGACGACTGCATTCTGTTCTCGCATGTGAGCGTCGGCAGGCGTTGCCGCATTCGCAAGGCGATCCTCGACCGCGATGTGCATATCCCCGAAGGCACGACGATCGGCTACGACGCCGAGGCCGACCGGCAGCGGTATTTCGTGACCGAGAGTGGCATCACGGTGGTGACCCGCGACTATTCGCTGTTTGAGAATCCGGTCACCGTCGACTACTTTACTAGCGAGTAGTGGGGCATCTCGGCTGTACCTGTGGCTTAACCACTGAGGACCACGGAGGACACTGAGCCCCTGGTTTCGACTTGCAAGATTGGTCGGAGCTTCGTTCCGACTCTACGGAATGCCAACGTCCGAGTGAACCCTGGAGGATCCCATGATTCGACTCTTCTCCGGCTGGATCGAAAACACAGGGCGCGATCTTCGATTCGTGATGCGCTCGCTGGCCAAGACGCCGGGCTTCACCGCCACAGCTATCGTTGTGCTGGCCGTTGGAATTGGCGCGAATACGGCGATCTTTTCGGTGGTGAACACGATCCTGCTGAAGCCGCTCAGCTATCCCGAACCGGAATCGCTGGTGCAACTGATGAACGTCGGATCCCGCAGGGAACGGATACCGCTGCCAGCGTACCCAAACTCAACATTTGGCGGCAGCAAACCAGCATCTTTCAGCACGTCGCGGGATACGACGAGGGTGGGGCTGGACTGAACCTAACCGGCGGCGACAATCCGGAGCAGGTGCAGGGTGTCCATGTCACCGCCGACTACTTTGCTCTGTTTGGGGCGCCTGTGCTCGCCGGACGCACTTTCACCGCTGCCGAGGACAGCCCCAACGGGGGCCATGTCGTCGTGCTCAGCTATGGGCTCTGGAAGCGCCGTTTTGGGGGCAATCCGAATATCGTGGGCACAAGTATCCAACTGGACGGCCAGCCTTTCCTGGTAGTCGGAGTCATTGGACGCAACTTCGTTACAGAGTCGGGAGGCGATCTCTGGCTGCCCTACCAGTTCGATCTCAACTCCCAGGACTTGGCCAATTATTTCTTCGTTGCCGCACGACTCAAACCGGGAATCACGCTACAGATGGCTAACGCGCGGTTGAAGATTGCAGCCGACGCAGTACCGCAACACTTATCCCAACGCGCTCGGCCCGCAGGGCGAGCTTTGGAGTGATTCCACTGCAGGAATCGATCATCGGCGATACGCGCTCGTCGCTTCTGGTTCTGCTGGGGGCCGTCGGATTCGTTCTGCTGATCGCCTGCGCCAATGTCGGTAACCTTCTGCTGATCCGCGCCTCGGGCAGAAAGCGCGAACTGGCTACCCGGGCTGCGCTCGGGGCAGGCCGTGTACAACTCATCCGGCAATTGCTCACGGAGAGCCTGGTGCTCTCGATGACCGGCGGTATCCTTGGGCTGCTTCTTGGGATTGTCGGCGTTCGAATGCTCCTTGCCATCAGTCCCGGGGGTATCCCGCGTATCGGGGAGAACGGATCTGCGGTCACGCTCGATCTGAATGTTTTGTTCTTCACCTTCGCCATCTCCGTGCTTACTGGAATCTTGTTCGGCCTGGTGCCTGCCATCAGCGCATCTCGGCCCAACCTTGCGGCGACGTTGAACGAGAGCAGTAACCGTTCGGGCGTTGGTTTCCGCAGCGGCAGGCTGCGGTCTCGTGCTGGTCGTGAGTGAAATGGCGCTGGCGCTGATCCTGGTGGTCGGAGCGGCGCTGCTCATCCGCACTTTCCGGAATCTGCAGAGCGTCGATCCCGGCTTCGACACGCACAACGTGCTTACGATGGCCATGTCGATCAACGCGGATCGCTTTCAGAAGACCGCGGGCGTTGCCCAGATCGTCCGTGACGGCACCGAACGTCTCACCGGGCTGCCCGGCGTCACCAGCGCTGCCGCCGCCTGCTGCCTTCCGCTGCAGGGCGGCTTTGGCGTGCCTTTTGACATCGTTGGCCGTCCAAAGGGGAACGACCCTTCCACGGGGGGAGCCGGTATCTTCACGGTGTCATGGAGCTACTTCGACACATTCAAAGTTCCGGTCGTGCGCGGACGGAATTTTACGCGAGCATGACGATGGATCGGCTCCCGGCGTGGTCATCATCAATGAGGCCATGGCGAAGGAATTCTGGCCCAAGGCGGATCCGCTGATCGGACCGACTGCTGATTGGCGTCGGCATGGGTCCGATTTTCGCGGAACCCCCGCGCCAGATCATCGGCGTTGCCGGCAACATGCGGAATGGCGGCCTCGATCAGGATCCTGGTCCCACCATGTACATCCCAATCGCGCAGATGGCCGACAAAGTTACCGCGCTCAACTCCCGCGTTGCGCCGTTGTGGTGGATCGTGCGCAGCCGCGTGGAACCCATACGCTGGTCAAACCCACGTTGCCGTCGCTTTGCGCGAAGCCACCGGAGGGCCTCCGGTGGGTCATGTCCGGACGATGGATGAAATTGCTGGTTGCGACCATCTCGCGGCAACGTTTCAGTATGCTGCTGCTGACCATCTTTGGCTCACGGCGCTGCTGATGGCGGCTATCGGCATCTACGGCTTCATGGCCTACTCCGTGCAACAGCGGACGCAGGAACTCGGCATCCGCATGGCCTTAGGCGCGCAGGCTCCGAACATCCGTAACATGGTGGTGCGTCAGGGATGGCCCTTGCGGGCATCGGTGTGACCATTGGAATCGGCGGAGCTTTGGGGCTTGACGCGGTTGCTGGCAGGTTTTCTCTTCGGAGTGAAGGCGTGGGACCCTGCGGCCTTTATGGTGACACCACTGTTGCTGAGCGTGGTCGCGCTTCTCGCCGTATGGATTCCCGGCGTACCGCGCCACTCGGGTCGATCCCGATGACGGCGCTGCGGTTCGAATGAAGGGGCCGAAACGCGCTGGCTTGCGAATTTCAGCCGTATCGGGTTAGCATTTCTCGTCCGCTGGAGAGTGGCTTATGTCCATCCGGGCCCCGCGTTTAGCGCTGTTCATCCTGCTTTTTGTTGCCTCCGCTTTCTCTCAATCCGCGCCCAAGGTTGCACCTCTGCCGTACGATCCGCTGGAACTGGCGACAGGCCCGACCGTGGTTCCGGACACGCCGGAAAAGCGAGCCGTGCTCCTGAACCTACTGGAACGCGCGCGTCAGAACAGCGCGATGCACACGCCTGGCATGGCACCCTTCTCAATCAAAGTTTCGTTTAACTCGACGGGAGGAGACTCGCACAGTCAGGGTTACGGCGAGCTTGAGGAAACTTGGCTCAATGGCCAGACTTGGCGCTGGTCCGCGCGGTTGGGGGACTATTCGCAGCTCAGAATTTTCTACGAGGGCGAGGCCTACGACGACAAGCCGCGTGGGCACATGCCGCTGCGTTTGCAGATGGTTCGCAACTCCGTCTTCTGGCCAGTCGTGGGCAACTTCGCGCCTGCGTTGATTCGAATGGCTACTGCGAAGTGGGAAGGAACAGAAGTTGCCTGCATCCTGATGTCACGGCAAGGCAACGACGCGACGGCGACGCCGGGCCGCCGCTGGGAAGAGAACGAATTCTGCATCGATCCCAAGACCGGCCTGCTGCGGATTCATTCCGAAGCCCCTGGCATTTACTCCGTCTACGACTACAACGGTGGCATTGAGTTCCACGGACGCGTGTTGCCGCGGCAGACTACGATTGTGGAAGGTGGCACCAGCGTGCTGCAGATTCACCTCGAAGATATTCAAGACGCAAACCCCGATCCGAACCAGTTCGTGCCGACGAAGAAAATGATCTCGCACGGACCGGGAGCGATCATGGTCGGCCCCTTCCGTTTTCCTGAGTCTGTTCGAGCCCCCGCAGGATTTAACGGCGTGGTCCAACCCGTGATCGTCCACGCGATTCTCGATCAGAAAGGCAAGGTTCTGGACGCCGAGGTGGTGCAGACTTCCGATCCCGCGCTCGCGGCTGCCGCACTCGACGTGGTTTGGCACTCTTCTTATTTGCCGGCCGAGCGCAATGATCATCCTTTACAGCGCGAAGCCTTTATCAACGTGAGGTTCACTCCGAGCTCCTGACCTCGTCCCTGAGGAGTTGCGAGATCGATCTGTTAAGCTTACGGGTTACTCCGCGCAGCTTTGGAGAGATCGCCACCTCATGAAGAATCGATCTGGGAATCGTCCTGCGGGATGGATTCTCGTCATCGCTCTGGCCGCCAGCGTCCAAACGTGGGCTTCTACTCCTTCTGACAAAGACAAAACCGATGCGCTGCTCTTGAGCATGCAAGATGAGATGCAGCGGGCCCAAACCAGCTTGGGCAAACTGGATCCTGCTCCCTACTTCCTGAGCTATTCCGTGTATGACCAAACCAGTTCTCTGGCGGTCGGAAGCCAGGGCAGCCTGATGAGTTCGATGCATGGCCGCCATCGCTCTGCGGATGTTTCCATGAGGATCGGCACTCCAGCACTCGACAATGCTCACGCCCAGAACCGTGCGTCGGCGAAGAGTTCCGGCTCTCTGCCGCTGGAAAATGATCGCAATGCCATTGCCCGCGAACTCTGGCGCCTGACCTACCAGGAATATCGCAAGGCTTCGAAAGCCTATCTGAACGTAAAGACTGACACTCAGGTGCACGCCAAGGAAGAAGATACCTCTCCGGACTTTTCTCAGGAAAAGCCGCCGACCTCTGTCGAGTACAAAGAAGTTGCGCCGGCGCCTGACCAGCGGCTGCTGGAGAACCTGGTCCGGGATTATTCCGCGCACTTCCGCAAGTACCCTTACATCTATTCCTCAACCGTAGTGATCTCTTCGCAGAAGACGCTGTTTCATTTCGTCTCAACCGAAGGCAATCATGTAGTCGCTCCCAGCGCGTTCATCCGAGTCGCCATTCAAGCGGAAACGCGCGCTGACGATGGCATGGAGCTGATGCGCGTTGAGACCTTTCAGGCCGAGAGCCTCGAGCATTTGCCGGCGGAGTCCGAAGTCGCAATCCGCGTCGAAAAAATGGCGTCCGATCTGAAAGCCCTGCGGGAGGCTCCCTTGGCGGAGCCGTTCGATGGACCGGCGCTGCTTTCAGGGCGCGCCGCCGGTGTCTTCTTCCACGAGGTGCTGGGCCACCGTCTCGAAGGCCACCGCCAGCGCGGGGAACAGGAAGGGCAGACTTTTACGAAGAAGGTAGATCAGCCGGTGCTTCCGGATTTCTTGACGGTGGTCGACGATCCGACGGTGCGCAAAATTAACGGAATCGACTTGGGCGGGTGGTATGAGTATGACGATGAGGGCATGCCTGCGACTCGCGTTGAGGTCATCAAGAACGGCACTCTCAAGAGTTTTCTGATGTCGCGCATGCCGATCAAGAATTTTGCCAACTCCAACGGGCACGGCCGTTCGCAGCCGGGTCTCATGGCAACTGGGAGGCAGGGCAACCTGATCGTAACTTCATCCCACACGGTCAAGGACTCTGAGTTGAGGCAGCAGCTGATTGACGAAGTCAAGAAGCAGGGCAAGCCTTACGGGCTGTATTTCGAGGATATCCAGGGGGGCTTCACGCTCACGCAGCGCTCCATGCCGCAGGCTTTCCAGGTTTTGCCGGTTCTGGTATGGCGGGTTTATACCGACGGACGGCCTGACGAACTCGTGCGCGGCATCGACATTGTCGGCACCCCGCTGGCCGCGTTGAACCGCATTCTGGTCACGGGAGAAAAAACAGAAATATTTAACGGGGTTTGCGGCGCGGAATCGGGCCAGGTTCCGGTCGCGGCTGCGGCTCCCGCAATGTTGTTCTCCGAGATCGAAGTACAAAAGCGTGCCCATTCTCTGAATCGCCCCCCCATCCTGCCGTCTCCCGCCCTCGACGATGGGACGTCCGGGAAAGATGCGGGAGCAAAACCGGGAGCGCAACAATGACGGCGACAGTAAAGGCCGCGCTCATGACGAACAGACTAGCAAGGCGCATCCTGCTGCCACTATTCGCGTTAGGCCTCCTGGTCCCTTTTGGGTTTGCCCAGCAGAAAGCCGCACAAGCCACCGACGATGCGGTTCTCGCCGCGATGCGTGCGGAACTGGACCGGTCCAAGGCGCGACTGAAAATGGACCAGGTGGCTGCTCCCTATTACATCGAATATCGGATCTTCGATGTCGACCAATATTCCGCTGACGCAGCGTTCGGCGCCCTGCGCTTCGACGTGCGCACACGCATGCGTTTTGTTCGCGTTGTTGTGCGCATAGGGGATTACAAACAGGACAGCTACTTCGGCCAGAGTCCGGGCACGCTGGACGTCATACCTCTCGACAACGACCCGCTGGCTCTTCGTCACCAGCTTTGGCTCGCCACGGACCGTGCCTACAAGTCGGCGGCGGAATCCTTGACCGCCAAGCAGGCGCAGTTGAAGCAACTGACCGTCGACCAGCCGACGGACGATTTCGCGCACGCCGACCCGGTGCAGTCGATCGGTCCGCTCGCCACTCTCGAGTTCGATCCGGAACCGTGGAAGCGGATGCTGCAGGATGCTTCGTCACTTTACAAAGAGGATCCGGCGATCGAGTCGTTTGAATCGCGTCTGAACTTTCAGGTAGTGAACCGATATTTGGTCAATTCGGAGGGCACGGTCGTGCGCAGCGGCCAGAGCCTTTACGAGATGGCCATTGCGGCCAGTACGCAGGCCGCCGACGGCATGAGTCTGGCCCGCGACACTGCATTTAATGTGACCAGCCTGAAAGAACTTCCGACCGCCGCAGATTTCATTGCGCGGGCCACGAAACTTGCGAACAGTCTGAAGGAACTTCGCGAAGCGCCCGTAACCGAAGAAGAGTACCGCGGCCCAGTGCTCTTCTCGGCAGATGCGGCTAGCGCCATTTTTGCCGACCTGGTGGGCGAAAACGTTCTGGGCCACAAACCGGAACTCGGTAAGAACTCGCGCACCACCGGGGCCTTTGCCGCCGGTTATAAGACCCGCGTCCTCCCGGATTTCATTTCCGTGGTCGATGATCCTACGATCTCCTCCTATGGCGGAAAGGCGCTGCTGGGGCACTATGCGATTGACGATGAGGGCGTCCCCGCACAACGGGTTTCGGTGATTGAAAAAGGGCACGCTTGTGAACTACGTCGTTGGACGCGAACCGATTCGCGACTTCCCCAGCTCCAACGGCCATGGGCGCGCACGAATTCCCGCCAATCCTGCCGGGCCAAGTCTCGGCAACTTGATCGTGACTTCCTCCCAACCGCTTTCCAAGGATGAACTGAAGAAGAAACTCATCGACCTCTGCCAGCAGCGGGACCTGCCCTACGGCTTTTACGTCGAGACCTTTGGCGGGGGTCTCACTCCCCGACTTCTTTATAAAGTGTGGGTCAAGGACGGACACGAAGAACTGGTCCGTGGTGGGGCCTTCGGAGATTTGGACATCCGCGCCCTGCGCAGCGACTTAATCGCTGCCGGAGATGTACCTTACGTAGAAAATCAGGCTCTTGCCATTCCGCATAGCGTCGTGGCTCCCGCGATACTGTTCGACGAACTCGAAGTGAAGCGCGCCAACCAGAACAAAGAAAAGCTGCCTGAATACCCGGCTCCAGTGGTGGGCAAATAGCGGTGGCGGCCGGTCAAGCCTGGGATGGTTCATAACAACGTCTGGCCGGTTACTTCGCTAGTTACCCATGCACCAAAATTGATGCACCTTTCATCAACCCGTAACATTCCGCTGCTAGAACAGGGATATGGATCTGCACGTGTACAACACGCTGATCCTTTCCGACCTGCACCTGGGTGCAGAGACGAGTCATGCGCGTGAAGCTACGCGGGTGCTCAAGGAGAACCGCTTCCAGCGGCTGATTCTGCTGGGCGACATTTTCGCCGATCTTAATTTTGCCCGCCTGACCAAGGAACACTGGAAGTTTCTGGGCTACATCCGCAAGCTCTCGAATCCCAAGCGCAAGATTGAAGTGGTGTGGGTGGAGGGCAATCACGACCACGGGCTGACCGACATCATGTCGCACCTGGTCGGCGTGCGCGTGTACCAGGATTATGCGTGGGAATATCGGCGGGCTGCGGCACATGGCGATTCACGGACATCAGTTCGATGGATTTCAGGTGAACCGGGTGCGGCTCAGCCAGTGGGGAACGTCGCTGTATCTGCAGCTGCAGAAACTGGACTTCAAGAGCAAGCCGATTGCGCGGCTGATTGACCGGCTGAACACGCGCTGGCTGCGCATGTCGCCGAAAGTGGCGTCGGGTGCGCTGGACTATGCGCGGCAGCACGGGGCGGACCGCATTTTCTGCGGGCATACGCACGAAGCGATTCACGTGGAGCAGGACGGCGTTCATTACTACAACTCGGGCGGGTGGGTCGATTCGCGGCTGACGTATTTGACGATCGATGAACAGGGGGTAGAAATCCATGAATACGACGAAGCACGAATACAGCGAACGAGCTGACGATCGTGATTCCGGCGAAGAACGAGGCGAAACTGATTCCGCGCTTGCTGACTTCGCTGACGAATCAGGATTACTCGAAGATGTCGAGTACGAGAGTGTTGGTCGCTGACGCGAACTCGACCGACGGCACGCCGGAGATCGTGATGAGCTTCCGCGACCGGCTGAATGTGAGCGTGATTCGCGGCGGGATGCCGTCGGTCGGGCGCAACCTGGGCGCGGCCCAGGCCGATACTCCGTACGTGCTGTTTCTGGATGCGGACATTGAACTGGCCGACCGTTCGCTGGTGCGGCGCTGCGTGGAGCAGGCGCAGGGCAAGCAACTGCACTGTGTGACCACGAACATTCTGTGCAACGAAGGCAGCTGGCTCGACAAGGCGTTCTATGCGGGCAACGATTTTTTTCAGTACCTGTCGTACCTGCATCGTCCGTTTGCGACGGGAATGTTCATGTTCTTTGACCGGAAGAAATTCTGGGAGCTGGGCGGATTTCACGAGCAGATCCTGTTCGCGGAAGATTACCGGCTGAGCCAGCAAGTCGAGCGCAAGCGGTTCGCGATCGTGCGCGGCGGCGTGTATACCACGAACCGGCGATTCAAGAAGATGGGACACTTGCGGGTGGGCTGGCTGTTCCTGTGGACAGCCATGAATTACTGGAACGAAAAATACTTTCTGCGCGATCACAAGTATTGGGCGACAGAACCGGATAGCGTGCCCCGCGCCTAGTTCTCCCGGCGCTAATTGTTCTACGAGTTTTGTCGTGGCCACAAAGAACAGGATTCAGCCAACCAGCTGAATCCTGATTTTTCATTGCGAGGTTTCGACTCGCCGATTAGAAGCGGACGACGACTCCCACACGACAAACGGAAGTTGTTCTGATTGGTGCTGAAGAAGGACGTTCGCACATAGTCGCCTTCGACGCGCAAGGCGATCGGACGGATGATCTGATAATCAAGGCCGCCGCCGACTGCGTATGCGAATGATGTATTCGAAGGGGTGGGCAACGTGCCCCCGGTGTGAATGTGCGCTACGCCGACAAAAACCTCGGCAAAGGGTCTGAACTTGCCCACGGGTACGGAGAGCCGCGGGCCGAAGAGATATTCCTGCTCATGGCCGGTGACGTTTACAGTCAGCGGTCCGTTCGGCGTGAATTCGGTGAAGTTCTCCGAACCGTAATGCCCGCGACATCGGCCACGATTCCGATGAGAGGCAGGATCTTGCCCTCGAACGAGGCTTCCCATCCATTCAGGTTAGGCCGTGTCGCGGTCGAGGCGACCAGACTTGGGCCGAACGTTGAGGTGTTTGTGCTCTCGTAGGAGTATCCGAAGAATATGTTTCCGCCTGGAACCTGCGCACTCGCGAATCCCGCAAAAAGAAACATTACTGCGGCGATCCATGCTGCTTTGAGCATGAGAAATCTCTCCCTTCCTGGCATCCATAACCCTTATCACGCAACAAAGTTTCTTGGATGTATGGAGAAGAGATTCGGATACCCGCCAATTGGTTGACGCATAAATAGCGAAGAGTCGGATCAGAAGCGCCAGACGATTCCGGTCGAGGCGCGGTAATCGTTCTGGGTGGCGCTAGGTAGTGGCTGTGCATGTAGTCGCCCTGCAAGCGCCAGGAAAAATTCTTGAAGGGGAGTTTGTAGTCGACGCCGCCGCCTACGTCGATCGCGAGCGGATTGTAGATGAAGCCGCCGGAGTTGACGTGGCGGATGCCGGCCATGGCGTGAATGAAAGGACGCCATTTTCCGTAGTTGAACGAGAAGCGCGGGCCGCCGACGAAGATTGTATTGTGTGACTGCCCGTGCGATAGAAACCGCTGGCATCGGCCACCAGGCCGAGATGCGGATAGCGCGTGAAAGGAAGTGCCTCGAAGGAGCCGTTCCAACCCGCGATAACTCTGTTTGTTGATGACGTCGGTGAGTTGGCGCGTAGGAAACGCCGCCGTAGACGTTGCCATTGGGAAGAAGTCCGTTAAATTGTGCCGACATCGGGATCGAGAACAGCATGAAGCCAAAAAATGCCAGCACCGCGGCAGCAGACTTGGACACGAATTATTCCTCCCCGGCGGGTGCGCCGGCAAAAAGTGCAATTTAGATCAACGAAATCTGTTAGATGCAGTGTACTGGATGCCCAAGATGTCCCAGTCCACAAAATTTGTCCAGGCCGGGGCCGGGCTTGCGGGCTCGCAGGATGGATGAAAATTTACCAGATATTCATGGTGCCAAAACCAAGGCACCTGCGTCTATCTACTAGCATGCAACCAATGGACATGAATTGGCAAATAGGCGAGCAGCCGGGAATTGCTGGCTGCCTTTGAAGTACCTAAGGAGTTGAAGTTGAAACTCAGTCTGGAAACACGCAATCGCGGCGATGTCATCATCGTGCACTGCCAGGGCCGCATCGTGTATCGCGATGAGGCCGCCGCGCTGTCGCGGGTGGTGGGCGAAGTCCTGCAACAGGCGCGGAAGCTGGTGCTCGACCTGAGTGGGGTGAGTGCGATGGACAGCGCCGGCATCGGAGAACTGGCCCTGCTGCAGAACTGGGCGCAGGGCAAGAACGTAAGCCTGAAGTGTGCCGGGCCGAATTCGCTGGTCAGCACGCTGCTCGAGCTGACGAATCTGGATTCGGTGCTGGAAGTGCATCCGTCGGTGGATGAGGCGCTGGCGTCGTTCCGCGAAGAGCGGGTTTGCGCGGACTGCTGAACGCAGATTCGTTCTTAAACACCGAGGAGCAGAGTTCGCCTCTGCTCCTTCTCTGTTTTTGCCGCGGGAGATCGCGCGTGCTCCGCCAAGTGCGTCCGACGCACGGACTAGCTTTCGCGCTGGAAGCGGTAGCGGCCTTTGCGGTCGAGGGCGACGGCTTCGGCTACTTTCAGAAATGCGCGGGCGGCGTGGGACAGATTCGCATCTTTGCGGTAGATGAGACGCAGCTTGCGTTTCAACTGCAGTTCGCGCACCGGGATTCCTACCAGTTCTCCTCGGGACGATCTCAGTTTCAACGCTGATCTCGGGCACCAACGCTACTCCATTTCCCATGGCTACGAATTGTTTGATGGCTTGCAGGGTGGGCAGTTCCAGGTCCATGTGCAGCGGGGTTTTGTGGGTTTTGAACAGCTGGATAACTTTCTCGCGGTAAGGCGACGAGACGATGTGAGCGACGAACGATTCCGCGCCCAACTGGCGGATGCTGACCTGCGGCGCGGACGCCAGCGGATGTTTCGGCGGAACGACGAACACGAGTTCGTCGAGATAGACGACGACGGAATGCAGGCTGGGCTCCTGCGGCTCGTAGGACAGCACGCCGAACTCGGCGTTGTAGCGCAGGACGTCGTCGGGGATGTGGCTGCCCAGAGCGCGTTCGACCGTGATCTTGATCATGGGATGCAGGCGGCGAAACTCGGCCAGGAGCGGCAGCAGGTAGAGCACGGTGAATTCGTTGGCGGCGATGACCAGTTTGCCTTTTTGCAGTTCGCGCAGTTCGGTCAGCGATTCGGAGGCCTCAGTGCGCAGATTGATCAGTTTTTCGGCGTATTCGAAGAGAACTTTGCCGGCGTCGGTGAGGACGCCTTCGCGCGAAGAGCGGTCGAATAGCGCTTCGCCGAGTTCGTCCTCGAGCTTGCGGATGGTCTGGCTGACGGCTGACTGGGTGCGGAAGAGTTTTTCGGCGGCGCGGGAGAAGCGATGCTCGCGGGCCACGGCTAGAAAGACTTCGAGTTGGGAAAGTTCCATAGGACGCCTCCTTAATCAATTCTAGAGAATACATTAGTAAAACTTATTATACAATTGTAACTAATGATTACTGAAGAATTATAAGTTTTGCTTCTAGGCATATAGCACCTTACCATAAGGGGATCAGTTTTGTTTTGAGGGAGATCCATGACCGCAGAGCGAGCCCGCATCACGATTTTCGACACCACTCTTCGCGACGGCGAGCAGTCGCCGGGCTGCAGCATGAACCAGCAGGAAAAGCTGCGCCTGGCTCATCAGCTCGACCGCCTGGGAGTGGACGTGATCGAGGCTGGATTTCCGATCGCCTCCGATGGCGATTTTGAGTCGGTGAAGGCGATTGCGTCGGCGGTGCGGCGTCCGATTATTGCCGGATTGGCGCGGGCCTGCCGGCCTGACATTGAGCGCGCGTGGGAAGCTTTGCAGGACGCGGCGCGGCCGCGGATCCATGTGTTTCTTGCGACTTCCGATATTCATCTGCAATACAAGCTGCGGATCACGCGCGATCAGTGCGTGGAGCAGGCGCGGGAAGCGATTCGCTTCGCCAAGTCGCTTTGCGACGACGTGGAGTTCTCGCCCGAAGATGCGACTCGCACCGATCCGGATTTTCTGTGCCGCGTGCTGGATGCGGTCGTCGAAGCGGGGGCAACAACGCTGAACATTCCGGACACGGTCGGCTACACAGTCCCGCGGAGTTTGGAGATCTGATCACGACCATCCGGCAGCGAGTGAAGGGAATTGAGAACGTCACGATCTCCGCGCACTGCCACAACGATCTGGGCATGGCGGTCGCCAATGCGCTGGCGGCGGTGGCCGCGGGAGCGCGGCAAGTGGAGTGCACGATCAACGGCATTGGAGAGCGGGCGGGGAATGCGTCACTGGAAGAAATTGTGATGGCGATGCGGGTTCGGCCGGATCGGTTCCGTACGAGACGGGCGTGGTCGGCGATCAGATTTTTGCGGCCAGCCAGATGCTGAGCGAGATCACGGGCGTGCCGGTGCAGCCGAACAAGGCGATCACAGGGCGCAATGCGTTTGCGCACGAGGCGGGCATTCATCAGGATGGCGTGTTGAAGAATCCGCTGACCTACGAAATTATGACGCCGCAGTCGGTGGGCGTGCCGGATTCGAAGCTGGTGCTGGGCAAGCATTCCGGACGTCACGCGCTCAGCATTCGCTGCGAACAACTGGGATACCAGTTCGATCGGCGGGCGCTGGATGATATTTACCGGCGCTTTGTCCGGCTGGCGGACAAGATCAAGCATGTGGAAGATCATCATCTGCTGGAACTGATTCGCGACACGCACAAGCCCTCGGGATCGGCGACGCCGCTGATCGAGACCGATTGTTCCGGCGCAGGCGGCGGTGGTGAATGCACCGGCGCCTGCCGAACCCGCGTCCGAGCCGGCGAAGCCGTTTCCGGTGGGGCCGCAGACCAACGCGTTCGGAGTGCCGTTGCCGGTTCACGGCGATTCCCAGCACGAGCAGACGCAGCAGGAAGATTATCTCTGGGGCGTGTAGGCGGATTGAGTCAATTGAGCGAATTGCGTGATTGAGTAATTTCCAGAACACGCCCGAGCTGCGTTCGTTCGCCTGCGCGATAGAATTACAGGGTTTTCAATTACCATTACTAAATTTCCCAATCACTCAATCTCCTTCCATGCTCCTAAAACTCACGATTCTCCCTGGCGACGGCATTGGTCCGGAAGTTACCGAACAGGCCGTTCTCGTTCTGCAGGCGGTGGCCGACGGCTTTGGCCATCAACTTCAGCTGCAGACCAAACTCATTGGCGGAGCGGCGCTGGCTGCGACGAACGATCCGCTGCCGGCCGGATACGGTGCAAGGCTTGCCTGGCTTCGTCGGCCGTGCTGCTGGGCGCGGTGGGAAGTCCGGCGTTCGATCACAATCCGGGACATCTGCGGCCGGAGGCAGGATTGCTGCGCATACGGCGCGAGTTGGGGGCGTATGCCAATCTGCGGCCGGCGGTATTTTTTCCGGCGCTGGAGGATTGTTCTCCGCTGCGCGCGGAAATGGTGCGCGGGACCGACATCATGATCGTGCGCGAATTGCTGGGCGGAGCTTATTTTGGCCCGCCGCGATCGATCGAGGGTGAGGCCGGGATCGCGCGTCGCGGTCAACACCATGCGCTACGGCGAATCGGAAATCGAGCGCATTGCGCGCGTGGCGTTTGAGCTGGCGATGAAGCGGCGGCGCAAGGTTTTGTCGGTGGACAAGGCCAACGTGCTGGAGTGTTCGCGGCTGTGGCGGGAAGTGGTGACGCGCGTCGGCGAAAGATTATCCCGAGGTGAAGCTGGGGCACCAGTATGTCGATTCGGCGGCGATGCTGCTGGTGCAGCGGCCGACGGATTTTGATGTGCTGCTCACCGAGAATATGTTTGGCGATATTCTGTCGGATCAGGCTGGCGGCGTGGTGGGATCGCTGGGGCTGCTGGCTTCGGCGAGCATTGGCGGGCCGGTTGGACTGTATGAGCCGGTGCATGGTTCGGCGCCGGACATCGCGGGGAAGGGAATTGCGAATCCGCTGGGAGCGATTTTGTCGGTGGCGATGTTGCTGCGGCATTCGTTTGAGTTGGAGGAGGAAGCGGCGTGCGTGGAGGAGGCGGTTTCGGCAGTGCTTTCGGAAGGAGCGCGGACGGCGGATTTGGCGGGGAAATCGCATGCGGCGATTTCCACGACGGAGATGGGGCGGCGGGTGGTGGAGGCGGTGAAGAGCCTCGCGGCCTGAGTCTGCTTGTCATCCTGAGCAACGCGAAGGATCCATGCACCCGCTGGCAGCACCTGCGATGGCGGCAAGTGCATATGATCCATTCGGCTACGATCAGGGATGACCTATCGCATTCGCCGTATCGCGTATGTTCCGATGTTGAGGACGTCTAGGTTTGGGGTCCGGCGGTCGGGTAGGGTCTGCGCGCTTGAGCGGCCGGCGCGGGATCGGCGTCGTACTTTCCGGTCAAGTCGTACCAGCGGATTCGAAACATCTCCAACACCATGCGGGAGCCGTCGACCAGAGGATTGATGCGGGTTCCGCCGCTGTGTCCCCAGGCGACGGGGACTTCCTGCATTTTGAATTTAAGTTTCCGCGCCAGGAAAAGTATTTCGGGATCGAATCCCCAGCGTTCGATTTTTTGCAGCGGGAAGATCGCCTGAACGGCCGGTTGCTTGAAGGCTTTGAATCCGCACTGCGTGTCCGCGAACTGCAGACCGAGGGTGAGGCGGAGCACCAGGTTGTAGATCCGGCCGAAGAGTTGGCGATGCAGAGGCTGGCGCTGAGTCTGAGTTTCGGCGCGCAGCCAGCGCGAGCCGATGGCGATATCTGCGCCTTCATTCAGAGCCTGGAAAAGCTTTGGCGCTTCTTCGATCGGCGAGGACAAGTCGGCGTCGCTGAACAGAACGATTTGGCCGCGGGCATGCAGCATGCCGTTGCGCACGCTATATCCCTTGCCGTGATTACCGGGATTTTCCACCAGGCGCAGTACAGGATCTTTCGCCGCGAACGTGCGAACAATGTCTGCCGTGTTGTCGCGCGATCCGTCATTGACGACGATGACTTCCGCATCCCATCCTTGAGCGTGGACGTAAGCGAGCACTTTCTCGAGCGTGCGCCCAGGCGCGCGCTCTCGTTATAGGCGGGAATCACGATGCTGTAAGTGGGGTTCAAGAACAGTTCTCAGTTGCCAGTTCTCGGTTCTCAGCCTGGGCGACCGAGAGCGGAAAGCTGGCCAGTCGTTGCAAGCAGCACTGCCATTGTACGTTGTGCTTTTAGGATTTCGGAAATCGGAGGTTGGTCGAGGTCCCTCGGGGGCTAAAGCCCGCAAAGGAAAAAAGATCCTGATCGCAGCAGCGCTGCGCCACCCAAAAGCGAGTATCAGAAGGCGAGATGGCAGAACTGAGAACTGTCTTACGCTACTTGCCGCTGCTGCTCGAGCATGTAGAAGTACTCAGCGACAAGTTCAGCATCCCAGAGGCCGCGGGCGGCTTCCTCGCGCATGGTCTGGGCGGCGAGCTCGTGGGTCAGCGGCGCTTTGTAAGATCGGGCGGTGCGCAGCGCGTCATATACGTCTACGACTTGAAGCACTCTGGGGAGCACCGGAATCTCGGACCCGATCAAGCCGTCGGGATAGCCCGAACCATCCGAGTGTTCGTGATGGTGGCGGATGATGGGCAGCACCAGCCGCAGCGAATGCAGAGGCCTGCAGATGTTCTCGCCCGTGATTGGGTGGAGCTTCATGACCGCCCATTCCTCCGGCGTGAGATCGCTGCCTTTTTTCAGAATCTCATCGGGAACCGCGATCTTGCCCAGATCGTGCAGGTATCCGCCGCGCTTCAGCGCGATGATGGAATCCTCATCCATGCCGAGGTGTCGGCCCAGATCAGCGGCGCGCACGGAGAGGCGCTCACAGTGGCCCTCGGTGTAAGGATCGCGACCCTCGACGATCAGTCCCAGGGTGCAGAGAACGGAGTCGGCGGTTTCCAGTTCGTCGGTGAATTCCTTCAAGCGGAGCAACGATTTCACGCGGGCGATCAGTTCCTCGGCAAGAACCGGCTTGTTGAGGAAGTCGTCGGCTCCGGCCTCGATGCCGTGCACTTTGTCGCTGCTGTCGCTGAGTCCGGTGATCAGGACGAAAGGAATCAGGCGCGTGGCCGGATTTTCTTTTAACGTTCGGCAGAATTCGTAACCGGACTTCCCCGGCATCATTACGTCGGAGAGGATCAGATCCGGTAATTGGCGGTGGACTTCGGCCTCAGCCTGTTCCGCATTGGAAGCGGTAGTCACGTCGTATCCGCGCATGGACAGCAACTGGCTCATCAGGCCGGCGATGCTGGGCTGGTCGTCGACGACCAGAATTCGCGGGGCGCGGCGTCGTGGTAGAAGGTCTCCCATCTCTTTATGAGAAGCGACTTCGGTTTGCGAAGTTGTCCGTGCGTCCGACCGCGATAGGGAGCGAGAGGGAGGCAAAACATTCATGACTAAAAATCGTTATTCTGGCCCTGTTGATTCTACAGCCATTCTCCCCTTTAAGAAGAATGGCGGCAAGCTTTTTGAACACTACCACCGATTGCCAAACTGCGCCATTCCCATTTTGGGCCACGCAAACCGCTCGTGTGACGGAAACGCTTGCTCTGTCCTCGGCGGCTGCCTACTCTCAGCTCATGCGGATTGTGCGGACCATAATGCTTCAAACCAGTTTGTTTCCCCTGCTTATTGTTATGGCACTGTCGATTACGGTATGCGCGGCCACGAAAGTCCACGTCATCGCGTTCGGGAAGTGGACCTCGGTGCAATGGTTTCCAGGTGGCGCGGACGATAAGCCGCTCACCCTCAAGATTCGCGCGCTGGTGGTGGACGGGCGCGCTAAAGAATTTGTATTGGGCACCCCGCACGAGGTGACGGACCGGCTGTTTGTGGTGCGGCGCATGTTTCGGGTGAATGACAGTCTTCCCGAAGATTCCGCTCCACGTTGGCAGTGGCAGCGAGGAGGCTGGCTGCTGGTCGACCGCCTAACCGGCCGCGTGGCTCCGATCAATCTTCCCGAATTCGACGCGTATTATTCTGCCGCGAGTTGGTACCGCGACTATGTTGCGTATTGTGGGGTGGCGGACGATGGAAAGAAGACGTATGCGATGGTAGCGCAGCTAAGCCGACGCAAACCGGTATTGAAGAGGGAACTGTCCAATGCCGGAGTGGCTGAGGATTCGGCTCCGGACTCGGCTTGCCCCGTGCCGAACTGGCAGCGCGGCCCGGTGCGGGTCAGCTTCGAGCCTGGCGGCAGTGCCAAGCAGACATTTGCGATCCGAGGGCATGTCGTCGATTTGGTGAATGATGCCGATGAGGAAGAGGAAGGGTCGAAGTAGGGGCGGGTCTAATGACCGCCTTTCAGTTCCACCGCTTTGTGAGCCGCTTCTTTCGACTCGCGATCCATCCCTTTCGATTTGTAGGCTTCAGCCAGTCCGGCGGCAGCTTCCGAGTATTTCGGATTCAACCGCAGAGCCTGCTGGAACTGAGGGATCGCGCTATCCGGATTCTCAGTGGTCTCGTAGGCAAGACCCAGCAGGAAATGAGCCTCGCTGGAACTCGGATTGGACTGAACCATTTTTTGGCAAGCCTCGACCGCTTTCGCATAGTCTTTTTGCCGGAACGCGTTCATCGCCTTCTCGTACTGGTCAAAGTAATCGTACGGGTTAACGACGGCAGTAAGTTCCTGATGTTGATGCCGAAGGTAGTACATCCCGGTAGTGAGCAGAAGAAGGCTGAGCACAAGGGCGAGGTTGCGCCACTGCTGGCGAACCTCCGCAGGTCCAGTCAGATGTTTGGCAAAGAATGCGCCGAGCGCCAAGCCCGAGACCAGCCCGCCAATGTGCGCCGCGTTGTCGATGCCTTGAGTCAACCCGAAGAACAAGTTATAGGCCGCGAACATGAGCAGGCTCTTCATCGTGGACTGTATGGCCTGTTTTGGAATGGGCAGCTTGCCCAGATAGAGGGCTGCGATTAGAGCTCCGGCAAGTCCGAAGATTGCGCCCGACGCTCCAGCTCCGACCACGGTGGGATGCCACCAAAGACTGGCTACGCTTCCCGCGATACCCGTCGCGGTGTAGATCAGAAGATAAGTCCACCGGTCAAAAATGCGCTGTGCCAGTGCGCCCAGGTTGAGCAGACACCACATGTTGAAGCCGATGTGGATGATTCCGATGTGTACATAGTTCGAAGTCAATATCCGCCAGGGCTGCGTCGTGAGTGAAAGGGGGCCCCAGTTGGCGCCCCATTTGAGTAGTTGGGCGCTTGTGGGCGATAGGAAGGATGCACCCGCGGCCGTCATCAAGACGAAGACCGCAACGTTGATTCCGACGAGAATTTTTGTGAGGGAAATGGCGGAGGATCCCTGATTGGACGGAATGACCGAAGGAATGGGCGCCGGGGAGTTTACCGTTGCCTGACACTCACGGCAAAAGGTACTCAACTGGCCTGTGGAGAACGCCGGTAATTCACGCCCGCAACTGGTGCAATTTGCCATTCAGAGTCCGCTTTCCGACTTTTAGTCGCCTGCTGCTTCCACTGCGGGCAGGTCTTCCGCAACCGTCTTCTCTTTCACCTTCGCGCTTGTGACGAGGATGACCGACAGCACCACAATCGCGCTTCCCGCCAGAATGAATCGGTCGACGCGCTCGTGCAGAATCAGCCAGCCCAGGAACACGGCCACTACCGGATTCACGTACGCGTAGGTGGAGACCTTGGACGTGGGAACGTGCTCCAGCAGCCAGATGTAGGCGGTGTAGCCGATCCACGAGCCGCAGACCACCAGATACATGGTGGCGCTCAGGCTGCGCGCGGTCCAGCGGACATGCGCGAGATCGCCGTTGAATAACGCAAAGACAAAATTCCCCGCGCCGGCTGCTGTGACCTGCCAACCCGTGGCGCTGAATACATCCATGCCGGACTGCCAGCGCTTGGAGAGCACCGATCCGAGCGCCCATGAGAATGATCCGGCGATCAGGCTGATGGAGGCCCAGAATTCGCGGTGTCCCATGGTGCCGGATTGCAGCTGCGGCCACACCAGAACGAATAGTCCTAAGATTCCTAATATGAGTCCGGCTTTGCCGCGCCCAGAAATGTGGTGGTCACCTAGCAGCAAGGAATCCAGCACCAGAAACCATAGTGGAGTGATGGCGATGATGAGCGCGGCCAAGCCAGACGAGACGGTGAGTTCCGCGTACGACAGCGTGAGGTTGCCGCCCATCAGGAGCAGCAGGCCTACGATTGCTGCCAGCGCGATTTGCTTGGGCGAGTAAAGAATCTTCCGCCCGGTGGCCGCGCACACGGCCAGCATGATCGTTCCCGCGATCGAAAACCGCACGCCACACATGAGCGCGGGAGGAATGGTCTCGACCGCGATGTCGATGCCGAGATAAGTCGAGCCCCAGAACAGGTACACGAGTCCGAAGGCAAGAATCACCATCCACCGGCTTGGGCGCTGAGCGGAATCCATTGTCGTGAGAAGCAAGGGGAAGTTAAAAGATATCAGACGCGCCCCGCGTCTGGTTGGATTCTAAAGTTAAGATTGCACTGTGGCGACGATGTATCATGGTGAGTCGTCGAAAACAACGCTATGTAACATCGCTCGTGAATCGCCCGCATCCAATGCTCCGAGGTGCGACATGCAATTGAAGCCCTTCCTGCTGGACATGTGGCTCGACACTTACGAGCACGACATCGAGTTCAACCTGGCCGCAAGCGAAGGACCGCGCTGGACTCTGAATGAGATCCTGAGTCTCGCCAATGAGGAGGAGCGGCAGCGCTTCATGAATCACAAATTGGCCTACAGCCGCCCAGCCGGGGCCGAGGGCTTACGCGCGGCAATCGCCGATATGCAGGATGTGGATGTCGACACGGTCCAGGTCGTAACCGGCGCCTCGGAAGCACTTGTCATCCTGATGTGGCTGGCCGCCGAACCAGGAGCCAACGTTGTTCTGCCTCGACCAGGGTATCCCCCCTTTTCCGCCCTGCCCGAATCCCTTGGGATCGAGACTCGCTACTACGCGGTTCGCAAGGAGAACGACTTCCGTATCGATCTCGAGGAGATCCGGCAACTGGTCGATCGAAATACCAAGCTGATTCTGGTCAACAGTCCCCACAATCCCACCGGCGGAACGATCAGCGATGCGGAATTCGACAGCTTGCACGAGTTCACGGCGTCTCGTCAGATTCAACTTGTCAGCGACGAAGTCTATCACCCGATCTATCATGGTCAGCCGACGAGATCGGCTTCCCGCCTGCCGCATGCGACCGTGATCCATGATTTCTCGAAAGCTTTCCCTTTATCCGGAGTGCGCACCGGTTGGATGATCGAGCACGATGCCAAGCGCCGCGAGCAATACTGGAATGCGCGCACCTATTTTTCGATTTCAAACAATACTGCGGGAGAAATGCTGGCGGAGATCGCCATGCGCCGGCGCGATATCGTCCTCGGCAAGACGCAGCAAACTGCAACTCGGAATCTTCGGCATCTCGCCCGCTTCATGTCCGAACATCGGGACACGCTGGGCTGGATTCCTCCTCGAGGAGGAGTGACCGCCTTCCCCTGGCTCGTCAGTGGAGAGAACAGCCGTGCCTTCTGCCAAGCGGCTGCGGAACAGGGCATTCTGCTTGCCCCTGGGGATTGTTGGGATATGCCGTCGCATTTTCGCCTTGGGTTTGCGGCGACGATGACCGACAAATTTCCCGATGCCCTGGACCGGCTGGGAGAATTTGTTAAAAGTTGGTCAGCCACGAACGCGACCAAGGCATAGCGACTGGTCTAAACAAGACCTGTTTTATCATCGATGTCATGCCCCGAACACGCGAGGAGATTCTGCGGGAACGTCGGGGACAAATTTCGCGTCAGCTCTAATCCCAGTGACAGCGCGAAGTGGCCCTAGCGCGCGAAACGAATCACATACATCTCACGTTCCAGAATTTTCTCTGCGCTTGAGGTTGCTGGTGACGTCTTTTCCCGCGCGGATGTCGGACAGCAACTGGTCGAGCTTCGCCGCCGCGCTCCTTAATACTTGCTGGTCGGCATTCTCAACTGCTTTCAACATCTGATCGAGGCGACTGGCTGCGCTCTTGAGTTTCTGCAGATCCTCGGCTCGGATCTGTTTCTTTGGTCCTTTCCCGATCGACTGCATCAGGTTCACGATCCTTTCGCGCACATCGCGATCCGGACCCTGGTTGTCCCCACTATTCATGGCCGCCTGCGCAAAGGAAACATGGATGGTATCAACGGTATCAGAGGAACTTGAGGCGAGGCGGCAATCAGAGATTATCATCGGGCGCCGCTCAATGTAGAGAGCGGCGGGCGAAGCATCCTGGCTCTGGCCATCTTTCCAATTCGAGTGAAATGGCCTTCTCATCCCACAAGACTTACATCAACAACCCTCTTTCGCTGTGGCAGGAATCCCTCCCGCCGGTTATCGAACGCCGCTCTCCGAATGGATCGATACTTAGGTGTCGCCAATACTATCGTCCAATTGTGTCGCATCCACGCTTATGTTGTGATGCGGTCATTGCCGCCGATGCAGTCGGAAGTCCGCAGTGAAGCGAAAGGACTCCAACATGACTCTAAAAGAATACAGCGCGACCGCAGCATGTTCCCAGCCGCCGGGCTCGCCGCCACTTGCACGTGTTGGCTGTTGCGCGTGAGTTCCGTCTGAGTTGCTGGCGATCGAAACCATCAACAGCAGATTTAAATGTGAATAGTCAGGACCGCTGATATCAGCTTACCTAAACGTACTTAATGGAACCATGATGAAACACTACACATTCCTGTTGGTTGCAGTTGCAACAATAGCTGGTCTTGTCGCCATCGTTGCCCCCGCACCTGGGCACGCGGATGGGGAACCCGCCCCGATCTTCGTTACCGAAATCCCTCACGGGTACCGCGACTGGCAGTGGATTTCCTCTGCCCATGAAGCAGGCGACCTTAACAGTCTAGGTGCCGTCTTGGGCAACGATGTAGCAATCAAGGCCTACCGTGAGGGGAAGCTTCCGTTCCCGGACGGCGCGATCCTTGCTGCTTTGCATTACCATAACGTCGCGTCGGAGGAAAACAATAAGGTTTTTGGCCAGGCTCAATCTTTTGTTCCAGGCTCACCCACGAACATTCAATTCATGGTCAAGGACTCAACAAAGTACGCCGCAACCGGCGGCTGGGGCTTCGCTCACTTCCAAGACGGCAAGCCCGGCGACGCGGCGTTTATGAAAAGCTGCTTCCCCTGCCACGAGAAGGCCAAAGGCAGCGACCTCGTCTTTACTCGTTATGCACCTTAATGCTGAAAACTAAAGCAGAAAAGGAATAAGACGATGGCCACACACAAATCGAATCGAGTCGTGTGTCTGTAACGACTTGCGAAATATCCCATTTCACTCATCTGGCTTTGGGCGGGGCACTTGAGTGAAATGGCCTTGGTATCGTCAGCGTGCGGTGCTGCGGACCGCACGACCTTCAGACAGGTTAACGACCGCAATACGAGTGCGACGCGTGACCTAATCCTGACTATGCCCGGCCTGTCCCCCTGACAGCGGGTTACATACGCTGCCCCGATACATTGCCAAGTGATCAGAATCCGGCAACGCAGTATTCAAGACACTGCCGAGGAATCCGCAAAGGACACACTATAAATCCGAGTCAGCAAAACCTTCGATAACGATCAGTGACAGCGTTGAGATCCGCATTGCCTAAATCGAGTCAGGCAGAAGTTACCGAAGTACATGCACTAGCTTCATTTGACCGTACGGTTGTGCTCGACGAGGATGTTTCAGTGTGTGCCGGGGATCAATTCTACAAGGTCAAGAGGAGAAATTATGAAGAAAGCAATCGGAGCTGCTGTTCTTTCTGCGTGCCTGACGTTCGTCGCCGGAATCGCCGTTGCCCAAAGAGTTCATGACTGGCACGATCTGGATAAGTGCCATGATCACGTCATGGAAGCGATCCACGAGATGGAAAATGCCCGCGCCGCCAACCACTATGACATGGCCGGACATGGCGCTAGGGCAGAGGAGCATCTGCGGGCGGCTGAACACGAACTCCACGAAGCGATCGAGGCCGCCAGGCGATAAAACCCTTCAACTCTATCAGCATCATGCAGCCGTCAGGGTGGTCTTCACTGACGGCTGTTCTTGCTATTTTGTGACTATCTTATTGAGTGCTCCACCACGGCCTTTCGGAATCGAATAGCGTTTGCACGCCTCCCGGAGCGGGGGTACGATGGTTTCTGCGTTGTGAGGTAGTATGTGGTTCCGTAGTCTGGCTATTGGATTCGTCGGTCTTGCAGTTGCGCTTTTGGTTGGTTGCCAGGGGCACCAGCCTTCCTCACAGTTAGCGGCCCCAGGCGGAGAAATCCTCTACGTCCTGGACAATGTAAGCGTGACTACTTACTCCATCAATGAAAGCACATTGGAACCTTCCATCGTAGCTGCTTCAGTCGCCCTGATACCCACCTCCTCCTCTGTGCTGCAATTCGTTCCGTCCCCGGATGACCATTTCTTGTATGTGCTCTGGTCCGACAGTCAACAGCAAGAGCATCTGTCTACCTACGCTACCGATCTGTCAGGAACTCCTCAGATCCCTCCTGTTCAAAGTCTGGATGTGACATCGCTTTCTCAACTGAATATTCATCCCTCTGGCAAATTCGCCTACGCGATGCAGCAGGATAATGTAACGGGCGCGTATATTTCCACGATTATCCTGTTTCATGTCGAGGCTTCGGGAATACTCCAGCTAGACCCAAATGTTCAAGGAACATATGGTCCAGCCTTGTTTCCAACGTCTCTGTACGGAGTAAGCGCGGATGGCACCCAAATATACCTTACGTCAGAAGATGCGAATGGTCCGACGTATTGGGACAGTATCGTAAACGGGCAGAATGGTACGCTAACAGCAGATGATTTCTTTTTTCGCCCGCCCACCGGAGACTCGGTGGTGGTTATTAGCCCAACGTTGGTTATCGATTATCAGAACTCTTATAACTATTCGTCGCCAGGATACGTGAACGTGCTATCGAACGTACCTGAACCGCCTCAGCAGTTGATTCATTGCGCCCCTGCCATGCTAGGTGCGTGTGGAAAGGCAACCAACGTTCAGTTAGATCCGTCCGGACAGTATCTATTCCTAACCGACCCAACATCGCAGCAGGTCCGAGTGGCGCGCATGGACCTGCCCGCAAATGTGGTCACAGATACAGGTGACTTCCTTCCTTTTACCGCGGAGACTCCAGGTTTCGCGTTCAGCCCGGATGGAACGGTGGTCTACGCATGGCTCGCAAGCGATTCTAGTCTCCACATCTATCGCTTCGATCAATCGAGCGGGAACCTTACGGAAGGCGGCGCGTCGATCCCCCTGCCCAATGGAAGCGGGTTTGCGCCCGCGCTCCGGCAGTAGATGCTTGGGTGTTTTCGCAGTGGCAATTGTCGGGCCCATGCGCGTCGCAAGGATCCTGCTCTGGAGGACGGTTTGCTGCTCCAAGAACGGTCGAGTCTCGCTCGACGGACAGCCGGAGGCGACTGTCACTACACTCAGTTACGAAAGGGGGGTTCCGCCGTTGATCCCTTCCAGCTATAATGGTCTAGCGATGTCGACGGTTTGCGATGCTGCGCATGAATCCCAATTCGCGTCTTGGCCAATCGCACAGGTCCGAGTGCTGGCTGCACAGCCTAGTGTGCCCGCGGCGTTATCGGGCCAATCTGCCATCGCGTTTGCGTCCCAGCCTCTTCGGTAGCGACTAACTTCTCATCCTCCATCTGATTCGCTTTGAACTGCGTGCGTCCGAACCAGGGTTCTCGCGCTTCGAGGCTGCCTTTCCCCACAGCAGGCAACCGACTACTGACGGTTGCTAACGGAGGATTTCATGACGACGAAGACCATGACCGCGATCGGTCCCAAAATCAAGACCGCCCTGCCCGGGCCCAACGCGAAGCGCGTGCTCGAGGGCGACGAGAAGTATATTTCGCCGTCCTATACCCGTTCGTACCCGATGGTGGCCAAGAGCGGGCGCGGCATCATAGTGACTGATGTCGACGGCAACGAGTTCTTTGATTTTTCTGCAGGCATTGCCGTGACCTCGACCGGCCATTGCCATCCCCATGTGGTTGCCGCCATTCAGAAGCAGGCAGGCGAACTCATCCATATGTCGGGCACCGATTTCTATTACGAAAACATGGTCGACCTGGCGGCGCGGTTGTCGAAGATTGCGCCGATGGCCGGGCCACACCGCATTTACTACGGCAATTCTGGAGCGGAGGCGATTGAGTGCGCGCTGAAACTGGCGCGCTACCACACCAAGCGGCAGCACGTAATTGCCTTCTTCGGCGCATTTCATGGGCGGACGATGGGCGCACTGTCGCTGACGGCCTCGAAGCCGCAGCAGCGGCGTCGGTTTGCCCCGCTCGTGCCAGGTGTGACGCACGTGCGCTATCCGGATGTGTACCGCGGCTGCGTAGGCGGTACGCAGGATCCGGACAACTTCGCGCTGGGCTGTGCGCGCTTCATCGAAGAGAAGTTGTTCAAGACCACACTTGCCCCGGAAGAAGTGGCCGCGATCTTCGTCGAGCCGGTACAGGGCGAGGGTGGATACGTCGTAGCTCCCAAGATCTTCATGCAGGAACTGCGGCGCATTTGCGACCGTCACGGCATTATGCTGGTCGTGGACGAAGTGCAGAGCGGCATTGGCCGCACCGGCAAGTGGTTCGCTGTCGAGCACACTGGCGTGGAACCGGACATGGTTTGCATGGCGAAGGGCATCGCGTCGGGCATGCCGCTCGGCGTTACGATGACCCGCGCCGAAGTCATGGACTGGGTTCCCGGCTCGCATGCTTCCACTTTTGGTGGCAATCCGGTGGCGATCGCGGCGGCTCTCGCTACCCTCGATGTCATCGAGAAAGAACACCTGCTTGAGAACTCCGCCAGCGTGGGCAATCACATGATGAAGCGCATGGCCGACTGGCCGAAGAAGCTGAAGCTGGTGGGTGACGTGCGCGGCCGTGGGCTGATGATCGGCGTCGACATCGTCAAAGACAAGGTCACCAAGGAATACGCCAACGCCGAGCGTGACCGCATTGTCGAAATGGCGTTCGAGCGCGGCCTGCTGTTCCTGGGGTGCGGTCCGAGCACGGTGCGGATCTGCCCGCCGCTGGTGGTCACGAAGGACGAAGCCGACGTTGCGATGGATGTGCTCGAAGAGTGCATCTCGGAAGTGGGCAGAAGCGCGTAGCTAGAGCAGGCAACTGACCGGCAAAACCCGCACCACGGAGTCGCTGAGACACGGAGAGAAACAAAGCAATTTCTCTGTGACTCGGTGTCTCCGTGGTGATTAGTTTCGGGGAGGAAATTTCAGCTTAGCTACCAGGTCCTGGTAGGCCGGCTCGTGGTTCAGGTTGGTGAACGCTGAATCGGATTCCAGATGCACTAAGGAGTCGTCGTGTTTCTCGTAAGCGATCTTCAAATACTGCAGAGCTTCCTGTTTGTTCCCCAAGAGGGAGTCGGTCTGTGCGACCGAGTAGGGTGATTGCAGCCCGCTCTCGTAGAGCTTTTTCTGCAACGCCAGCATATTCCGTAACATGCCTGGGGCTCCTGCCGCGGCGAAGCCCTTCGCGGCCGCATCGACGAGTTTGAGACTCGAATCGTCATGCATCAGAACTGCTTCGTGCTTCCACTCCGCCAGATATGGAACATAATCTCCGCTCTCGAAGTAGATGCTCTTCAGGTAGCGGTGCGGAGAGACGAAATCCGGTTCCGTGGCTTCCAGTTGTTTCAAGAGCGCGATGCCCTCCGCGCACCGGCCAGCCTCACAGAGCAGGCTCCCCTTGTCAGTCAGCACTGATTTCGATGCCGGATCGAGAGTCTGTGCGCGCTCAATCTCCGCCACTGCTTCCGAGTGACGACCGACAGTCGCGAGATAAGTGGCATACCAGTGGTGCGCGACTGCGTTGTTTGGATTCAACTCAAGGGAGCGGCGGAATTCGCGTTCGGCCCCCGCGGCGTCCCACGTACCGTAGAACAGGGCGAACGCCAGCGAGGCATGCGCCTCCGACGACAGGTCGTCGAGCTCAACAGCCCGTTTCGCCGCTGCCAGTGCGCGCGGATAAGCGTCACTGGCCGGCATCCCGGCGTACTCGCGCAGCAGGTTGTAGCAGTCGGCAAGGCCGACGTATGCCGGAGCGTAGTTGGCATCGTGGATAATGGCCTGCGTAAAGTAGTCCACCGCTCTATTCAATCCGTCAGGGGTACGCTTCTCCCAATAGAATCGCCCTTTCAGATAAAACTGCTCGGCCTCAGCGTTCGTGGAGTGATGAACAACACCGTTTTCGGTTCCTGCTCTGACCGAGCGGTGCGTCAGCCAAAAACTCCACCCCGCCATAAGAACACCCACTACCAGACAGACCCCCAACCATTTCCATTTTCTGTGCGATGTTGCTGGAACAGTCTTGTCGACCGTAGGCTCGGAGGCAGCCTTGACTAATATCGGGCCTGGCGGAGGCGGCAGAGGCGCCGGCGCGTGGGTGGGTGCGATCCAGCGATAACCACGGCGCTCGACGGTTTGAATGTAGATAGGATTCTCAGCCGAGTCCCCTAAGGCATCGCGAAGGCGATTGATGGCGCTGCTGATGCCGTGATCGAAATCGACGAATACGCCTTCCGGCCAGAGCGCCTCGCGGAATTGCTCCCGGCTCAGAACCTCGTGGGGCCGGCTCAACAGAAGCCGGAGTGCGCGGAACGGAAGGTCCTGAATCTTGATCTTGACTCCGTTCTTGCGGAGTTCGCCCGAGAACACGTCGGCCTCGAATACTCCAAAACGAATCAACGCTCGCGATCGTCGGGCTGGCTGCATGGCGCGCTTTGCTCAGCAGCGAGTTTAGCATCTCCGCGCCCCGAGCAGAATCACTGTTTCGTGCCGTATCACGGCCCACCATTGTCTAAGTGAGAAATGCTTGCATCTCGCTGGTAAACCGTGACTTAGCGGGTGAACTACGTTTGCAGGAGGCGTGAATTGACGCCCGGCCAAGGTGTCGGCGAGAGTACGCGAGAGCGTTGCTGATTTGCAACTCTCACGGAATTGAATTTTGTTGCTGCCTTCTTTGGGGGGAGGATAGCGACCAGGCTCGCGGCTTTGTCCGCGAGCTTGTTTTTTTGTTGGTCGGCAGCGGAAATTGCGCATGCGTTCCGTGTCTGGGAAAGGTTTGCTGTCAAATTTATAGGTCTGTGAGGCCGGTCACATCTCGTGCTGCATTCTCCCGCTAGATTTGAAGTCGATCCACATGCTTCCCGCCGTTCTCACGCAATCGATCATTCATAGCCTGGGTTGGTTTGCGCAGCGGGTGTTGCCGGCTGATCACCGGCCTAGGCACCTGCGCACCGGAACGCAGGGGGAGGAAGATGCATTTTTCCACCTCCGGAAGCTGGGTTATGTGATGGTGGCTCGCAACTTCCGTTCGCCGCGTTGCCGGGGAGAGATCGACTTAATCGGCTGGGACGCGGATGTTCTTTGTTTCATTGAAGTTAAGACGCGGACGTCGCGCGACGTAAAAACTCCCGAGGCGGCCGTCGATCGGCACAAACGGCGCGAGGTAGCCCAGGTAGCGCGCGAATACCTACGGCGGATGCCACCTACGTGCCAGTGGAGATTCGATATCGTAAGCGTATACTATGCCCATCTTAGTTCCCGCCCGCAGATTGA
This sequence comes from uncultured Acidobacteriaceae bacterium, assembly GCA_963795875.1. Taxonomy (GTDB): domain Bacteria; phylum Acidobacteriota; class Terriglobia; order Terriglobales; family Acidobacteriaceae; genus Sulfotelmatobacter. Next base: position 494,311 of record CAWCJM010000006.1, on the reverse strand, counting down.
AGTGTTTCGCAACGCTTCCTTGACGGCGTAAGATGTAAGGTTTGCGCAACCCCACTGAAAGGATTCTGTAATTGCCTGAACTAAGAAAAGATCCGATTGTTGGCCGCTGGGTAATTATTTCGACAGACCGGGCCAAGCGCCCAACCGATTTTGTCCGCGAAAATATGAAGATAAAGGGAGGATTCTGTCCCTTCTGTTATGGGAACGAGAGCAAGACGCCACCCGAGATCCAGGCGTACCGTCCCAACCCGAATGGCGGCCCGGCACCGCAACGTGACACTGCGGGATGGACCGTTCGTGTGGTACCCAATAAGTTTCCGGCCCTGGGAATTGAAGGCACGCTGAACCGCCAGGCAGAAGGCATGTTCGACCGCATGAACGGCATCGGGGCGCACGAAGTCATTATCGAAACGCCTGATCACACCGCCAGCCTCGCGACACTGCCTCCCAAGCGAATCGAAGATGTGCTGTGGACCTTCCGCGACCGCATCCTCGATTTGAAAAAAGATCGCCGGTTCAAATACATCCTGATTTTCAAGAATCATGGCGAAGCGGCGGGGGCGTCGCTGGAGCACGCCCACTCCCAGCTCATTGCGCTGCCGATTCTGCCTATTAACGTGGTGCAGGAACTCGAGGGCGCGAAGCAGTACTTCCTCTACAAGGAGCGCTGCGTGTTCTGCGACATCATTCGGCAGGAGATGGACAGCGGCACGCGCGTGGTGGCCGAGAACGAGAATTTTCTGACGCTCGCGCCGTATGCTCCGCGCTTTCCGTTTGAGACCTGGATTCTGCCCAAGCAGCATGAGTCAGCGTTTGAGAACTCGTCATCGCACATGTTCGAGAACCTGGCCCGGTCGTTGAAGGATCTGCTGGGCCGCGCTGACCGAGTGCTTGACAATCCGCCCTACAATCTGGTGATCCATACTTCGCCGGCGCAGGATCCGACCAACGACCACTATCACTGGCACATTGAGTTCATGCCCAAGCTGACCAAGACGGCGGGATTCGAATGGGGGACGGGCTTCTACATCAATCCCACTCCGCCGGAGGAAGCGGCGAAATTCCTGCGCGAGGCGAATGTGGAAGAGCCTGCTCCGGTTTCTGTCGGCTAGGTGGAATCGCGAGTAGGAAATCGAAGCAAGAAAACGACCGCAAGAAAATGAAGGGCACGGCTTCTGGCCGTGCCCTTCGCAATTGGGCCTTAGAGAGAGTGAAGGGCTGGTGAATCCTTACGGGCCCTTCATGAAGGCAGGATAGGCGGACCGGTGCGGTCGTTTGTCACGGAGTTGTAAAAGTTCCCGGGAATGAAAGGTCTCTGACCTGTGCCGGTTCATGTGCGCCGGTGCATTGACGTCTCGTCCGCTCGACCGCTACTATGGCCGGTTTTGAGGTTCTCCATGAAATGCTGCTGGTTAGTGCTGCTGCTGGCGGGATGGGCCTATGCCGCTCCCGCTCCCTCCACATTTGATTGCGAATGTGCCCGGGCGGACAACAATCAATCTCGACGGCGCCTGGCGCTGCCATCGTGGATCCGTTCGACAATGGCAAGTCGAGTTTCTTTCGCAATGAAAAGCCGCATAACAAGAGCGAGCGCGTCGAATACAGCTTCGACGCGTCCCCCGTCATGAATGTTCCGGGAGACTGGAATACGCAGCGCGAAAATTTGATGTTCTATGAAGGGCCGGTCTGGTACCGGCGCGAGTTCAATTACCACAAGCGCGCCAACACGCGCGTCTTTATCTACTTCGGCTCCGTCGATTACCAGTCCACCGTTTATCTGAATGGAGAGAAGCTGGGAGAACACGAGGGCGGATTCACGGCATTCAATTTCGAGGCGACTTCTCTTCTGCGCGACGGCGAGAACTTTCTGATTGTCGAAGTGAACAACGCGCGCCGCGCCGATGCCGTTCCCGCGCTTGAAGTTTGACTGGTGGAACTATGGCGGGATCACGCGCGATGTGATGCTGGTCGAAGTGCCGACAGTCTTCATTCAAGATTATTCCGTGCAGCTGGCCAAAAGCTTGCAAAACGAGATTGCTGGGTGGGTGCAGTTGAACGGCACGCAGGCGCCGCAGAAGATCACCCTGGAAATTCCGGAGGCTGGCGTTCACGAGACGATGACACGCCGATGCCGCGGGTCGAGTGAGTTTTCACTTTCCCGGCGAAGTTGGAGCTGTGGTCTCCGGCGCATCCCAAGCTGTACGACGTCGTCGTCAAGAGCGGCGAAGACACCATCCACGATCAGATTGGGTTTCGCACCATCGAAGTGCAGGGAACGAACATCCTGCTGAACGGCAAACCCATCTTTCTACGCGGCATTTCGATGCACGAGGAAGCGCCGTTTCGCGAGGGCCGCGCCTTCAGCCCCGAGGATGCGCAGACTCTGCTCGGGTGGGTGAAAGACCTGGGATGCAACTTCGTGCGCTTCGCCCACTATCCGCATAATGAGAATGAGGTTCGCCTGGCCGACCGCATGGGATTGCTGGTGTGGTCGGAGATTCCTGTTTATTGGGACATCGACTGGTCGAATCCCGCGACGCTGGCGAATGCGGAGGCGCAACTGCGCGATGAGATTGCGCGCGATCATAACCGCGCGGCGGTCATTCTTTGGTCGCTGTCGAACGAAACTCCGGTGAAGCCGGAGCGACTAACGTTTCTGAAGCAGCTTGCGCAGGAGGCGCGGGAGCTCGATTCCACGCGGCTTGATTACTTCGGCGATGAACCACGTGGACGATACGAGTGCCGACGTGCGCACGATGAGCGATCCGCTCGGCGAAGTGCTGGATGTGCTCAGCATCAACGAATATTTAGGCTGGTACTGGGGGCGCGCGGAAGATGCCGACAAGATGCAGTGGAAATCGACGTGGAACAAGCCGTTGATCGTCAGCGAATTTGGCGGCGGCGCGGTGTACGGCCGGCACGGCGATGCGGATGAAATCTGGACGGAGGAATATCAGGACAATTTGTACCAGCACCAGTTGGCGATGGTCGAGCGCATGCCGAATCTGGCAGGGACTGACGCCGTGGGTGCTGATGGATTTTCGCTCTCCGACGCGCATGCTTCCGGGAGTGCAGGATTATCACAATCGCAAGGGGCTGATTTCGAATCGGGGTCAGCGGAAGCTGGCGTTCTACACGCTGCAGAAGTTCTACAAGAAGCTGGCGGAGGCGGGGAAGTAGCTCGTAGCTCCCGGGTGCAGAGGTCAAGATGGCCCTTCGACCTTGCTCAGGGCAGTCTCTCACGACAGCCGGCGAAACGCCGGCGCTACGCAAATGGCGAGCATCAGCCTTGGGTGCGATCCTGGACTTCGTCGTGCCAGGCCATCTGGATCGCTTCCAGCTTGCCTTCGTTCGAGGCCTTCGGGATCGCCGGCGAAATCCGGCAGCTCGAGTGACGTAGCGGTGCAGGTCGGTGAAGCGCACGGCGAGCGGATCGAGTGTCGGGGTGAGTTTCGGAAAGCAGGATGCCGATGCTCTTCGGCGTCGTCCCAAGTCAGTTGCTTTGGCATTTCTCAGTGCTCCTCTTTTTAGGTAACCTCGGAAGACATTCTAGTGTTCCTCGGAGACGTAATTGCGATTCCACGCGGGAATCTCGACGACCACTTTGCCGGGCTTGGTGATCTGCGCCTGGCAGCCGAGACGCGAGTTTAACTGGAGATCGGCGGCCATGTCCAACCGGTCGGCCTCGTCGTCGTCCATGGGCGAAAGATTCTCGGCGCCTTCCTTCACCCAGATGTGGCAGGTGGTGCAGGCGTTATTGCCGCCGCAGGCGTGGTCGAGCGTGATGTGATTGTTCAGCGCCACGTCGAGCATCGACTGCTTCCTTGCCGTGATCTTCGTAGGGCAATTTGCCGTTCTCGAACTGCACGGTCTTGCCTTCGGGCAGGAATGTGACCTGCACCGTGTTTTCGCCGGGGGCGTCTTCGGTCAACGTGCCGGCTCCTTGTGTTTTTTCTTCAGCCATATTGCTCCTCGATCTGCTGTCATCCTGAGCGAAGCGAAGGATCTTTGCACTTCTAGCCAGTTGCACAGATCCTTCGCGACAAAGAACGCCGCTCAGGATGACAATACGTACAGTTACTCAAACTCTGCTTTTGCCATGGGATGCGGGGCGGTCGGGCCTTCGCCCAGATCCGTCTCGTCCATGTTCTTGCCTTTCAGCGCCGAGGAAACGGCGGTGTCCATCATCATTTCCGCCAGGCGCATCGTGCCCTGGTTCAGCGCGTCGATGGCTTTGCGGATCGCCTGATAATCTTCTTCGGCATTCACCGCGACCAGCGATTTTTCCATCTTCGCGATCTGCTTCTTTTCGTCGGTGGTGAGTTGTCCCCAGGCCGGGCTCTTCTTGCCTTTTTCCAGAGCGGCGAGAATCGTCGAAGTTTCGGCGCGCGCTTCGATCAGCTGGCGTTGCCGGAAATCTTCTTCGGCGTTGTCGAACGAGTCGAGGATCATGCCCTCGACCTGCTCGTCGGTCAGGCCGTAGCTGGGCTGGACCTGAATTTCCGCTTCTTTGCCGCTGCGCTGCTCGCGCGCGGAAACGTGGAGAATGCCGTTGGCGTCGATCAGGAACTTGACTTCGACGCGCGGAATGCCGGCGGCCATGGGCGGGATGCCTTTGAGATCGAAGCGCGCCAGAGAGCGGCAGTCCTTGGCGAGTTCGCGTTCGCCTTGCAGCACGTGGATCGCGACGTTGGTCTGGCCGTCGATCTGCGTGGTGTAGAACTGCGTGGCCGATGCCGGGATGGTCGAGTTGCGCAGAATGATTTTGTCGGTGACTCCGCCGGCGACTTCGATGCCGAGCGAGAGGGGAGTCACATCGAGCAGCAGCATGTTCTCGGTGGCTTCGGACCCGCCGCCGAGAATGTTGGCCTGCACGGCCGCGCCGAGAGCGACGACTTCGTCGGGGTTCAGGTCGGTGTGCGGCTCGCGGTGGAACAATTCCTTCACCAGCGCGCGAACTTTCGGGATGCGCGTCGAACCGCCGACGAGAACGACTTCGTCGATCTGTTCGGGCTTGAGGCCCGCGTCTTTCATGGCCTGCTTGCAGGGGCCGACAGTGCGATCGATGACCGGCTGAATCAGTTGCTCGTATTGCTCGCGGGTAATCTCGCGCTGGTAACGCTTGCCGCCGGGTAGTTCGATGTCGAGCTTGACCGAGGGCTCGCGAAGAGAGCGCGATCTTGGCTTCGATGACGGCCTTGCGGATTGCCTGCACGGCTTCGGCATTGCGGCGAAGGTCGAGTCCGAGGTCGCCACGAATATCGTCGAGCGCGATGGTGATCAGCAGGTTGTCGATGTCGTCGCCGCCGAGATGCGTGTCGCCGTTGGTGGCGATGACTTCGAAGATCCCGTCGTGCAGCTTGAGGATGGAAATATCGAAGGTGCCGCCGCCGAGGTCGTAGACCGCGACGATGCCGTTCTGCTTCTTGTCGAGGCCATAGGCCAGCGACGCGGCGGTGGGCTCGTTGACCAGGCGCAGGACTTCGAGGCCCGCGATGCGTCCGGCGTCTTTCGTGGCCTGCCGCTGCGCGTCGTTGAAGTAGGCGGGGACAGTGATGACCGCCTTCGTGACCGGGCCTCCGAAAAAGCGTTCGGCACTGCGCTTGAGCTGGCGAAGAATCAGAGCGGAAATTTCCGGCGGGGTGAACGTCTTGTCGCCCAGCGTGATGCGGAGGACTTCTCCGGCCTGCATATCGTCGGCGAGACGGAAGGGGAAGAGTTTTAACTCTTCCTGAATATCTTCCACGCCGCGTCCCATCAGGCGTTTGATCGAGTAGACCGCGCGCTCCGGAGTCTCGATCAGAGAGTTGCGGGCAGCGTTGCCGACAACTGGCTGATTGTTGGCGTCGAGCGCGACCACTGAGGGCAGCAGGTTCAAGCCGTCGTCGCCGGGGATCACGACAGGAGTATCCCCTTGCATGAACGCCACCAGGGAATTGGTGGTGCCGAGGTCGATGCCGACGATGCGATCCGATGCCATCTGTTGTTAGCTACTCCTCCAGCGCCGCATTTACATCCCGTACCAGATTGCGGATGTAGTTGCGGCGGTTCAGCACATCCACCATTTTGTTCAGTAACTTGCGCCCGCTCTTCGGATGTGGCGTCGGCCGCGATCGACCAAGCCGTCCCAACTCTTTCCAGAAAGTCTGCAGTTCCTGCAGGAGCGCCTCGTGCTTGGCTTCGAGCGACAGCTTCTGCTTTGCCGATCTCTGCGATCAGAGCCGGATCGTCGTCGCCCATCTTCTTGTTCCTGCGCAGTTCTTCCAGTTGCATGTTCAACTCGAAGACTTCTTCGAGCAAATCCGGCGGAACGATCTGCTTCTTCATCTCTCCCGTCGCGCGGGCCTGCTCCGTGGCGCTCTTGGACTGCTCTTCCAACTCCACGCCTTCGAGGTGCAGCAGGTATTCTGTGCGCTTGATTGGATCGCGCAGCGTGCGGTAGGCGTCGTTGAGCAGGGAACTTTGTTCCAGGCTCCATTCCTGTTCCTGGCTGCCGGCGCGCGCGTTCAAGTCGGGATGCAGTCTCCGGCTCAGTTCGTAGAAGCTTTTTCCAGAGCGGAGACATCGACGTTGAGCTTCGGCGGGAGTCCGAAGAACGTGAAATAGTCGACCGGAACGGGAGGCTGCACTTTGCCGCAGGATTCGCAGAAGTGCGCGGCGCGCATGGATCCGCACGACCAGCAGGAGTGCGTGTCCTCCGGCAGTGGCTTGGCGCCGATCGCGGTAAGTGCGGACTTGGTCATTCCGTTTCCTCAAACAGCATTCAAAGACCGCTCAGACGACATGGCGCTTGATCTGGCAGACGGTCCCGCGTGAGCAGGCCGCGCGGGCACCGAGCGCCCGCGCCACACAGCCGCATCAGGCGGAGAACGAAGTCCCACAGCCGCACGACTTCGATGCCTGGGGATTCACGAATACGAAGCCCTGTTGCATCAGCGTTTCCTGATAGTCCAGGGTCATGCCGTTCAGGTAGATGAACGACTTCGGGTCGACGAAGACCCGGATGTCGCTGAACTGGAAGATGCGGTCGCGCTCGCGCGGCTGCGTGTCGAACCGAACGTTGTAACTCAGGCCCGAACATCCGCCGCCCTGCACGCCGAGCCGCAGGCCGCCCTGCTCGGGCGAGATGCCTTCCTTCGCCATGGCGCTGCGCACCTTGGCCAGCGCTTTCTCGGTGACGAGAATGCCTTTGGCCGGTGCAGCGGGCGTGGCCCGTTCTTCAGTCGCAGTTGTCATAAGTCAGCCATGAGCCTCGAGTTGCGAGTAAACACACTCGTAGCTCGTCGCTCGAAGCCCGTAACTATTTCGCTTCCGCAGCTACCGGGCTGGTCTGTTCCTGCTTCTTCTTCCAGTCGCCGATGGCGGCGCGGATCGCGTCCTCCGCCAGCACCGAACAATGGATCTTCACCGGAGGAAGCGAAAGCTCCTTCACGATGTCCATGTTCTTGATGGCGAGAGCTTCGTCCACGGTCTTGCCCTTGACCCACTCCGTCGCGAGCGAGGACGAGGCAATGGCCGAGCCGCAGCCGAAGGTCTTGAACTTGGCGTCTTCAATGACGTTGGTTTCGCGGTTGACCTTGATCTGCAGCTTCATGACGTCGCCGCACTCGGGCGCGCCGACCAGGCCGGTGCCCACGTCGGCGCTCTGCTTGTCCATGGAGCCGACGTTGCGGGGGTTGTTGTAGTGATCGATCACTTTATCGCTGTATGACATTTGTTTCTCCTGAACTCTGATTGCCTCAGGGGCTAAAGCCCCATCAAACTCACACTCTTGCGGCACGGCTGAAGCCGTGCCCTTCCACAACTCTAATGCGACGCTTCTCCTGCCCACTTTACGTCTTTCAGATTGATGCCTTCTTTCGCCATTTCGTAGAGCGGAGAAAGTTCGCGCAGGCGCTCGACCGTTTCGATGACGCGGTCGGCAACGTAGTCCACTTCGGCTTCGGTGTTGAAGCGGCCGATGCCGAAGCGAATCGAGCTGTGCGCCAGGTCGTCGCCCGTGCCGAGAGCCTTCAATACATAAGATGGCTCCAGCGTCGCCGAGGTGCAGGCCGAACCGCTCGAAACCGCGATGTCGTTGATGCCCATCAAGAGCGACTCGCCTTCGACGTACGCGAAGCTGATGTTCAAGTTGCCCGGCAGACGATGTTCCCATCGAGCCGTTGATGTAGGCTCTCATCCAGCCGGTTCATGATGCGGTCGCGCAGGCGGTTGCGCAGGCCCGCCAGACGGCAGGATTCTTTCGCCATTTCTTCCTGCGCAATGGCGCAGGCCTTGCCCAGGCCGACGATTCCCGGAACGTTCAATGTGCCGGAGCGCATGCCGCGCTCGTGGCCGCCGCCGTCGATGATGGCGGAAATCTGCACCCGAGGATTCTTGCGCCGCACGTACAACGCGCCGACGCCCTTCGGCCCGTACATCTTGTGGCCGGAGATCGACATCAGGTCGATGTTCTGCTTGATCACATCCACCGGAACTTTGCCGATGGCCTGAGTCGCGTCGGTATGGAAGATCACGCCGCGCTCGTGACAGAGCTTGCCGATTTCGGCGACGGGCTGCAGCACGCCGATTTCGTTATTCGCGTACATGATCGCTGACCAGGATCGTCTTGTCGTCCATGGCGCGCTTCAGGTCGTCGAGATCGATCAGGCCGTCCTTCTGCACCGGCAGATAGGTGACGCGGTAGCCATATTTCTCCAGGCGCTTGCAGGTGTCGAGCACGGCCTTGTGCTCGGTGACGGCGGTGATGATGTGGTTGCCCTTCTCGCGGTACATCTCGGCGACGCCCTTGATGGCGAGGTTGTCGCTCTCGGTGGCGCCCGAGGTGAAGATGATTTCTTTCGTCGTCGCGCCGACCAGCTTGGCGATGCGCTCGCGCGCCGTCTCCACGCCCTCTTCGGCAGCCCAGCCGAAGGAGTGATTGCGGCTGGCGGAGTTGCCGAACTTCTCGATGAAGTAGGGCAGCATTTCTTCCAGCACCCGCGGATCCATCTGGGTGGTGGCGTGGTTATCCATGTAGATGGGCAGCTTCACGCCCTTCGCGTCGGCGTGGTGCGTCTGCTGTCAGTGCCTGGGGGATCTTGACTTCCGTGCTCATTGATTGCTCTCCTGCTTCGTTAATCTCGTTGGATGAATCTTTGCGTTCTACAAGGCTTCAGCCGATCGTCACCAACTCGGCCGCCTTCGGAGCATCGCTCCCGCGCTTCTTCCGGTTCTTCCCGCATGTGCGAAATCTTGATGCGCTTCAACACCGCCTCAATACTCTCGTTCACCTTGCGCAGCGGCTCGCGAATGTTGCAGCGGTCGCTCTGGTCGCATTCGCCGCGTACTGTGATGCACGAAGTGATGAACAGCGGGCCGTCGATGGCCTGAATCACTTCGAAGGCCGAAATCGTGTGCGCCGCCCGTGCCAGCGTGTAACCGCCATTGGTGCCGTGCTGCGACTGCAACAGGCCGGCCTTGGCCAGGCGCTGCAGAATCTTCGCCAGAGCCTCGGGCGGAATGCCATAGGCATCCGCCACATCCTTCGCGCTGCGCGAGCCCTCGGTGGAGTGCTCGGCGAGATGCTTCATCGCCATCAGCGCGTAGTCGGCCTTTTTGGTCAGCTTCAGCACTCGTTTGATCCTGTGTAAAACCCGACCAATAGGGTCGGGGTTAATTCCGACCTTTTCCGTCGCAATTCATTCTACGTCACTTCCTTCGGTTCGGAGCAAGTCCGCTCAGGCAGTTGCCGAAAAACGGCTCTTAACGGTAAGTATCCAGAACTGAATGGCTTATGACTATACGATGATTTTGGTCGGAATTCAGAGATGCGAGGCTGAATCCGAGAGACTCCTGCTCCGTGCAGGCGTCTGTTACAAATTCACGACAGCGTAACGCCTGGGGACTTGACAACCCGCAAAGCCGGTCTAAAATACCGGAAATTCCGGCGAAAACAGCCCCCTGCCGTAGTTTCGCTGGGAACCTTCCGGATTTATGACCTCAAAGCCGCCCGCTCCTCCTCAAAGCCGTGACACTGAAGCAGCCTTGCAAGCACCCACGCGTGCAGATCGTCAGCCGCGACGAAGACTCGGAGTTCGTCGAGTGCAAGGAATGCGGCGAGATCTTCGAGTCCAGCGAATTCAAAGATATGAATATCGAAGAGCGCACCCAGGAAACCGAAATCTGACGTCTTTTCTGACGGCGCGCGTGACCGAGGTAATCGCCGCCGGACGCGTTTCAGCTTGTTCCGCCCGAAAATGGCCCTGCTACTGTCGGACCCGGGGGCGTGTGCAGTACCGGCCTCCGTCTTCTTATGCCCAAGGTGGCTCTAGTCGTCGACGACTCCATGCTGATCCGCTACACCGTGTGCCGCTTCTTGGAGCAGCGTGGCTTTGCGGTCGAGTCGGCCACCAATGGCGCGGAAGCCCTGGAAGTTCTGGCGCGCGTGCATGCCGGACCTGATCGTGACCGATATGCAGATGCCGAAGATGTCGGGCAGCGAACTGATCACGGCGCTGAAGAGCAAGCCGGAGACGGCTGGAATTCCGATCATTATTGTCGCGGGCCGGGCCAGCGGCTTCGACACGATCCGAGAAGCGCGCGAACTTTGCCATCTACAAAGATATCGATATCGAAGCGCAGCTGGCCAAGGCGCTGGATGACGGTGTTGGGCAAGGCAAGCCGAGCCACTGCTGCTGGGAAGTAGATTCCGCATGGCGGATTGGTTACTTCAAGACCAGGCCAGCCTCCGCAGAAAAATCCATCGCGGCAAAATCTTTCAGCAGAAACTTAGGATAAGCCGCCGCGGCGATCATGGCCGCGTTGTCGGTCGACAGCGGACGCGAAGGGAAGTACACGGGCAGGCCCTGCTTCGCTCCCTCGCGCTCAAAGGTCTGCCGCAATTCCTGGTTGGCGGCCACTCCTCCGGTGACGAACAGCGTGGCCACATCGTAGGCTCGAGCTGCCGTCAGAGTCTTTCCCACCAGGTCTTCGACGATCGCGCGCTGGAAGGATGCGACGAGGTCGAGCGTGAGTTTGTCGCAGTTGGCGAGATAATCCTCCAGCTTGGGTTTCGCAATTTCAACAAGGCCTTGCGCCGCGCTTCGACGGTCGCCACGCATGTCGTGGGCTTCAACGTAGCGCAGGATTGCCGTCTTGATGCCGCTGTAAGAAAAATCGAAGCGCGGACGGTCATCGTCTGTCATCGACTACTCTGCCGTCGTTTCGGCCGCGGCGGTCGCGATGCTTGATCTGGGCCGGGGGAAATTTCACGGCCTTGGGATCGCCGTGCGGAGCGAGCCGATCGATCGCTGGGCCTCCGGGATATCCCAGGCCCAGAAGCTTGGCGACTTTGTCGAAAGCTTCTCCGGCGGCGTCGTCGCGAGTGTGGCCGATGTTTTCGTAGGTCCAGGAATTGTCCTTTTGCGCGGCGAGATAGAGATGCGTGTGTCCGCCGGAAACGACCAGCGCCAGCACAGGGAATTGCAGTTCGTGGTTGCCCTTCTGCCGCTCCTCCAGCAGCACCGCATGAATGTGGCCTTCGAGATGGTTGACGGCAATCAGCGGCTTGTCGAGGGCGAAAGCCAGCGCCTTGGCGTAGCTGATGCCCACGAGCAACGCTCCAGCGAGGCCAGGGCCCTGCGTGACCGCGATGGCATCGACGGATTCGTAGGTGTGCTTCGCCTCGGCCAGCGCCTGGCGCACGACGGGCACGATCGCGCGCAGATGCTCGCGCGAAGCCAGTTCCGGCACGACTCCGCCATAGGGCTGATGGGTTGCGATCTGCGAAGCGACGACGTTCGAGATGAGTTGTTCGCCGGAGCGCACCACCGCCGCCGCGGTCTCGTCGCAGGAACTCTCGATGCCGAGGATGTAGGCGTCGGGCATGTTCCTATATTATTCGAAGTCTCATGGCTGACCTGCTGCATCACGTGCGGGAATCGGGCTTCGCGTTCCCCGATCGGCTGATCCATCTATTTGTAGGCGGCTCCGAATTGCATGGCGCCAAGGTTCACGGCACGGACGACCTCGACATTTATGGCATCTACATCGAGCCGCCCGAGCTGGTTCTTGGTTTGGACGCCATGCCACATTTCGTCTGGTCGACCGCCGGGAACGACGTCCGCAACGGCCCACATGATGTGGATGTCACGCTGTACTCTCTGAAGAAGTGGGCGGGGCTGGCATGCAAAGGCAATCCGACGGCGTTACACTTCCTGTTCTCCGATGGCGTTCTTCGCAACGCGATCTGGAAAGAAATTGCGCGCAGCCGGGGCGTTTTTCTCTCGCGAACCTTCGTGAAGCCGTTCCTGGGATTCGCCGATGACCAACTCAAACGGATGACCGGGACGAAAGGGCGCGGCAAGAAGGGGCAGCGGCCCGAGATCGAGGCGAAATTTGGCTATGACGTGAAAGCAGCCATGCACACGCTGCGGCTGCTGAACGAGTGCAAGGAACTTCTGTCCGAGGGAGCGATCACCCTGCCTCGTCCCGAGCGGGATTTTCTGATCCGCGTACGGACTGGCAAGTATTCCATGGACAAGGTCGTCGCCATGGCGCAGAAGCTTTTCGCGGAATGCGAGGACGCGGCCAAATCGTCTCCGCTGCCCGAGCGAGTGGACCGGTCCGCAATCTCGCGACTCCTGACGGATTCGTATCGCAAAGCGTGGGATGCCGCTTAGAACCTGCCGAGCATCCCACCTTCCGTGTTCGCTGAGTTCCCCTACTCCAGCGCGATTTCGTCGACCTGGAAGTCGAACTTGCCGGCCGCCGGACCTCCGACAAAAAGGATCGCGGAAATGTCGTGCCCGTCGGATCCGTTGAACGCAGAGAAGGGAATGCTCGTCTTCTTCCATGCAGGGCCGGCAGTAAAAGTCTGCTGCGCCGGGATGCGTCCTCCGCTGGTGGTGAACACCAGCACCCGGTAAGTCTGTCCGTCCCCTTTGGCAAAGAACGAGATACTTTTCTTCGCCGACAAATCTACCGGAACGAATGGTTGCGAGCCCGGCGCCCACATGACCCCCGCCCATGCGTAAGGCAGGCCGCCATCGATCAGCCCGGAAATGTCCAAAGCGTGCTTGTCGCCGTTGGCGCCGCCGTCGACCACTTTCATGTCTCCCCTGGATTTGCCGCCGGCGATGCTGTCCGTCGAAAGCATCCATTCTGTGCCGAACTTAGCGTTGGGCTTGCCGTCGTCGAAGTCGCTGATCAATCCCATAGCCGAGTTCGCGGGTGGCGCGGGCTTGGGTGCCGTCGCTGCATCCAGTTTCGTCTTCTCGAGCGAGGCTCGGTAGCTGGCCCGATCATCTTCCACGCCCAGCTTCCACACGGAGACAATGTCGCGTGTGGCGGTGATGTCTTGCGTGGGATCCCCCTTCACGAGCACCAGATCGGCGCGCTTTCCAACGGCAATCATGCCCCGGTCGTCGAGATGAAATGCTACTGCCGGAACCGAGGTCGCTGTCGCCAGCGCTTCGGTAGGCGTGAGCCCGGACCGCACCAGCAACTCCAGTTCGCGGTGAATGCTTACGCCGTGCGAGGTGCCGGGATTGGGTGCGTCCGTTCCCGCCAGCACCGGAACTTGTGCTGCCTTGAGTTGAGCGACCGTCTGCTCGGCATATTTTTCACTCAGCGATGTGGTGAACTTTGGAAACGATCGCTTCAGGTTGCCGACGTCTTCGGCAGTGAGGTAAGGCGCGACGCGTGGATCAGCCGCCAGCGATTCGCCGCCGGGCGTGCCGCTCACGCTTTCGAGCACGCCCAGCGTCGGAACTACGAACGCGTGATGCGCCGCGACGAGCTTTGCGAAGTCCGGCTCCGGAGCGCTGTCCGCGAACAAATGCGCCAGTCCATCGGCCCCCGCTTCGATCGCAATGCGCGCATCTCGCTGCGTCCCGATGTGGACCACCGCCAGCTTGCCCCGCTTGTGGGCCGCGTCGATCAAGGCCCTCAACGTCTCCTGGTTGAGGGTCGGGCGATGGCCTCCGTAGGCGGTAGCGTCGTCAATCACGATCTTGATGTAGTCCGAACCTTCTGCGATGCGGGCGTCTACCCACCCTTGCGCCTCGGAAGGCGACGACAGCGTGGGAACCTCGATGCCGTATTCGGTCCCGTGGCCTCCGGGCGCGGTCGCCAGTGTTCCGGCCGAGCGCAGGTCCGCCATGTCCAGATCCTTGCCCTCGGCTTGCTTTTTCTTCGTTTGCTGCATGTATTTCACGTCGGTGAACATGTCTAACTCGGTGGTAACACCGAAGATTTCGGCCTCCGTGAGCGCGGTACCCCAGGCGTGTGTGTGCGAATCGATCAGGCCGGGCAGTAGCGTATCGCCTGCGGCCTCGACCGTCTTCACGCTCGATGGAACTTTCAGGTTCTTGCCGACCGCTTTGATCTTGCCGCCCTCGACCCAGACGTCGTTTTGCTCAAGCACTTTGCGGCCATCGAACACACGCACCCCGCGGATTACGAAGGTGTTGCTTTGATCCTGATCAGCAAGGATGATCGCAGGCGCGGACAGCAGCAGATAGAACGCCATCCAGCCAAAGACTCTGAGGGTTGAGGCAAATCGTTTGGATTTCATCGTCATCTCCATAACTGCGAGTTCGATCTCGCTCGTCTGCTGATTGGCAGGTTCCACGTTGGGTAAGCCTGCCAATCATGCTGTGTCGCGGTTGCATCTGCCAGTACAAACCGTCACGGGGCCAACGTGACAACTGTCATGTAAAGCATGCTTGACAATTGGGAATGTAAAGCACACTTGACATAGGAGTCAAGGACTTTCTTGGCTGGGATGCGCGACATGGGCGAGCGGTATGATGGAATACACAGACCTATGTTGAAAGACTTCGCCACCTCGATCGTGCAAACCCTGCGCCAGCAATGCTTTCAGGCCTATCTGGTGGGTGGCTGCGTGCGCGACCTTCTTCTCCTGCGCGAACCGAAAGATTACGACGTGGCCACGAATGCGACCCCGCACCAGGTGATGAATATCTTTCCCGAGACGTATGCGGTGGGAGCTCAGTTCGGCGTCGTGCTCGTGCCGGCGCCGGACAGCGACGTGGCCAGTACGGGGGGAGAAATCACTTCAAAATCTCGCGCCGTGGAAGTGGCCACTTTCCGCAGCGATATCGGTTACTCCGACGGCCGCCACCCCGACGAAGTTCGCTTCAGCCGAGATCCCCAAGAGGACGTTGCGCGTCGTGACTTCACCATCAATGGGATGCTGCTCGATCCTGTGAGCGGCGAGGTCTTCGATTATGTCGGCGGCCGTGCCGACCTTAAGTCGGGAATCATTCGCACCATTGGCGATCCCGAGCATCGCTTCAGCGAAGACAAGCTGCGCATGCTGCGTGCCGTGCGCTTCGCCGCGCGATTCGAGTACACGATCGAGCCCGCGACCTTTGCCGCCATGCAGAAACTGGCTGCGCAGATCGAGGTCGTTTCGCGCGAGCGCGTCCGCGACGAACTGACCCGCATGTTGACGGAAGGCCACGCTCGCCGCGCGTTTCTTTTGTTGGATGCGAGCGGCCTACTCAAGCATGTTCTGCCGGACATTTCCGCGATGAAGGGCGTGCAGCAGCCTCCAGAATTCCATCCCGAAGGCGACGTCTTTGTGCATACGCTGTTGCTCCTCGACAACCTGCCGAATCCTTGTCCCGCTGACACTGGCGTGGGGAGCACTGCTGCACGACGTCGGCAAGCCCGCGACGTTCCGCGTGGCGCCCGATCGCATCCGCTTTGACGGGCACGTCGAGGTGGGAGTGAAGATGGCGGAGAAAATCTGCCGGGACTTGCGCTTCTCCAACGACGAAACGGAGCAGATTCTGGCGCTCGTCGATAACCACATGCGCTTCGGCCACGCGACGCGCATGAAGGAATCGACGCTGAAGCGATTTCTTCGCATGCCCGCGTTCGACGAACATCTGGCGCTGCATCGTGCTGACTGCCTGGCCAGCCATCGCAATCTGGGGACGTATGAATTCATTCAGCAGAAGCGGGCGGAGATTCCCGCCGAGAAGATGCGTCCTGTTCCACTAGTGACCGGCGATGACCTGATCGCCGCGGGGCATCTGCCCGGGCCTAAGTTTCGCGAGATTCTCACCGCGGTCGAAGATGCGCAGCTCGAAGGCCGCTTGCCTTCGCGCGATGCCGCACTCGAATTCGTGCGCCGCGAATTTCCTGTGTAGGGTCGCGACGTGACCGGCCCGCCGGCAATGCTAAAATCGTTATCTCGCGAGCGGGTCGACGCACTTGGTGAGAAGAGGACTGCAGTTGGAACAGGCTGGTTCAGGGCTGGAAAAAATCGTCGCGCAGTCTTTGCGCCTGGCGCCGAGGGCTGAGGCGCCACTGATGGCGTGGCCAGTCGTCTGCGGATCGGCCGTCGCCGAGCGCACGCGTGCTTTGAGTTTCGAGGACGGAGTGCTGCGCGTCGAAGTCGCCGGCCAGGGATGGAAGGCTGAACTGCAGGCTCTTGCGCCCCGCTATCTGGCGATGATCAACCGTTACACAACCGAGGCGGTTCGCAGAATCGAGTTTGTGGTCGCCCCCGCGGACCGCGCCGACAAAAACCAACGCTGACTCCGGTCCTGACTCTCATGAAAGTTACCGACAAAGACGTTGCCTACGTCGCCGATCTGGCCAATCTGGAACTCACCGAGGAAGAGCGCGCCGGAATGCTGCGCGATCTGAATTCCATTCTCGAATATGTCGACCGCCTCAACGAGCTCGATACTTCCGACGTGCCGCCGATGGCGCAGGTTTCCGATCGCTATGGAGTGGACGAAGCGAAGCAGGGAAGCGCGCGTTTCGCCTATGCCAGTCGCGAAGATGTGCTCGAAGGACTGCGGAAGTCGCTGCCGCATGAAGAGGCGCTCGCGAATGCGCCGGATGCCGATGATGAGTTCTTCCGTGTCCCGAAAGTAATCGAACGGTAGCTCAGATTGTTCGGACCAAAGACCAGATGGACTTAACCTCCCTCACGATCGATGCCGCCCGCTCGGCTGTGCAAGAGCGCAAGACCACAGCGCTCGCGCTGGCCGAGGCACACTATGCCCGCATCAAGCAGGAAGACGGCCAGATCGGCGCATTCCTGACGCTCTCGAAAGAGCGCGCTCTCGAGCAGGCGGACCGCATCGACCGCATGGCGGCGGAAGGCAAGACGCTGCCGCCGTTGGGCGGAGTGCCGGTCGGAATCAAAGATGTGATGAGCACGCGCGGCCTGCGCACCACCGCCGGGTCGAAGATTCTGGAGAAGTACATTCCTCCGTACGACTGCACGGCCGTGGCGCGCATGGAAGCCGGCGGGCGCGGTGGTGCTGGGCAAAATGAACTGCGATGAGTTCGCCATGGGCTCGTCGAATGAAAACTCTGCTTATCATCCGGTGCGCAATCCGCGCGATCTGAGCCGCGTGCCTGGGGGATCTTCCGGCGGTTCGGCCGCTGCCGTCGCGGCTGACATGGCAGTCGTTACGCTCGGCTCCGATACTGGCGGATCGATCCGCCAACCGGCGTCGTTCTGCGGCGTGGTCGGATTGATGCCGACCTATGGGCGCGTCTCGCGGTACGGACTGATCGCGTTCGCCTCGTCGCTCGACCACATTGGACCGCTAGCGAAAACCGTGAAAGATGCGGCCATTGTGCTCCGCACGATTGCCGGGCGCGATCCCATGGATCCCACCTCGGCCGACGTTCCCGTGCCTGACTACGTTGCCGAACTCGACAAGCCGGTCCGCGGGATGAAACTTGGCGTCGCGAAAGAGTATTTCGGCGAAGGCCTGGACGACGAAGTGCGGCAGGCCGTCGAAGCGGCGATCGACAAGCTAAGAGCCTGGGCTGCGAGATTGTGCCGGTTTCGCTGCCGCACACGCCGTATGCGATTCCAACCTATTACCTGATTGCGACCGCAGAAGCCTCGTCGAATCTGGCTCGTTATGACGGCGTGCGCTACAGTCATCGGGCGCGCGGAGTGAAGACGCTGTCAGAAATGTACCGCCGCAGCCGCGACGAAGGCTTCGGAGCAGAAGTGAAGCGGCGCATCATGCTCGGCACCTATGCGCTCAGTGCCGGCTACTACGATGCCTACTACCTGAAGGCGCAGAAAGTGCGCACGCTGCTGACGCGCGATTTCGATGAAGCCTTCCGCAAAGTAGATGCGATTGTGACGCCGACCAGTCCCACCGCGGCGTTCCGCCTGGGCGAGAAGTCGAATGATCCGCTGGCGATGTACCTGGCCGATATCTACACGGTGACCGCGGATCTGGCGGGCATTCCGGGGATTTCTGTGCCGTGCGGGGAAACGAAAGAGAAGTTGCCCATCGGCCTGCAGATTCTAGGCAAGCACTTTGACGAAGCAGCGATTCTGCGCGTGGCGCACCATTACGAACAATCATCCAGGTAGCGGTTGGTAGTAACTCTCTCCGGCGCAAGCCCGGCACAGGACTTTTCCGTCGCGCCGAACTTCTCGGCGGAAGTTGATTCCTTCGCCGCACGTGTTGCACGTGACGCGCTCACCTTTGTATCCCGGAAATTCTTCGGGTGGCAATTCGACTTTCACCCACTGAGTGGTAAACAGATCGTCGTCGGAGATTTCGCGGTAGGCCAGCATCTGCTGCTGGTTCTTGTCTGCGATTTCGGGATGCATTTCGCGGGCCAGAGCCTTTGACGATTCTTTCGCAGCGATGCGGATCGCCTTGCCAGTGCTCACGTCCACGAACGTGGCCGCAACCTTGCCCCAATCGCGGAACTTCAACGCGCGCTTGCCCAGGCGGCATCCGGTGACGACGGCGACCGCGTCGGTGGCGCAGCGGTCGATTTCGACGAACGTGACCAGGCGCTTGCGGTCTTTTCCCTGCGGATCGTCAATGCCGAGCTTTTGCAAGCCGAGCATCGCGAGACGCACGCCGAGGACTTGCCCGGCACAGAGGTGTCCGTGGGCCTGTTCAGCGTCGCGGAGATATTCGTCGAGGGATTTCACAAGAACAGCCGTCAGCTGTCAGCTTTCAGCTTAACATCGCCTGGTTATTTCCTTCTCCAGCGGATGCCGTCTTTGGTGATTTCCACGAGGATGCCCGCGTCGGCGAGTTCGGCGCGGATGGCGTCGGAGGCTTTGAAGTCGCGGGCGGCGCGGGCGGCCTTCATCTCCGCAATCTTTTGTTCGATGTCGGCGTCTGAGAGCTCGTCCGACTGAATTGCCTCGCGCAACTCGTCGCTGATGTCTTTGTCGCGGCCTTCCGCCTGGGCCCAATCGAAGACGCGCTTCATCTTGGGGCCATCGTCGTCGTCGAGCACGGCAAAGATTTCGTCGAACTTCGTCAGCGCTGCGAGCAGTGGCGCGACGTCATCCTTCTTGATTCCGCCAGTGTCGAACGCGGCGTTGGCCTGCCGCACCATTTCGAAGATCGCGGCCTGTGCCTGCGCGGTGTTGAGGTCGTCGTCCAGCGCGGCGGTCATGCGCTCGACAGCCTGCGCCGCGAGAGCCTTGCATCTCAGAGCTGGAGCCTTCGGCAAAATTACCTGAACCCAAGCGAAGCCGAAAATTCCGCAACCGCTCGACCGAAACCGCGGCCTGCTTGAGCCCGTCGAAAGTGAAATTCAGTTGATTGCGGTAGGGAACCGAGGCGAGGAGATAGCGGATCGACGATGGCTTGTGTCCCTTCAGCACCAGGTCGCGAAGCGTGAAGAAATTCCCCAGGCTCTTCGACATCTTCTCGCCTTCGACGAGCAGAAAGCGCGCATGGAACCAGAAACTCGCGAAAGGCTTGCCGGTGAAGGATTCCGACTGCGCGATTTCATTTTCATGATGCGGAAAGATCAGGTCTTCTCCGCCCGCATGCAGGTCGAAGCTCTCTCCGAGTTCCCGCATCGACATGACCGAGCACTCCAGGTGCCAGCCCGGACGGCCCGGCCCGATCGCGGTGTCCCACGAAGCCTCGCCCGGCTTGGGCGCCTTCCACAGCGCGAAATCGCGGGCGCTGTCTTTGTCGTATTCGTCGACGTCGACGCGCGCGCCGTCCTGCATGCCGCTGAAATCTCTCTTCGAAAGCTTGCCATACTCCGGAAACTTGGCGATGCGGAAGTAATACGAGCCGTCGTCGGTGCGGTAGGCGATGCCTCTCTCCACCAGCTTCGCGACGAACGCCGCCATCTCCGGAATGTGTTCCGTGGCGCGCACCAAGGTCGGCTCCTCGATGCCGATCATGGCGGCGTCTTCGAGAAATGCCTTCTCGTACTTTGCCGTGTATTGCTGCACGCTGACGCCGTCGCGCGCGGCGTTGCGGATAATCTTGTCGTCGACGTCGGTGATGTTCATGACGTGGCGCACGGTGTATCCGCTCTGCCGGAAGAACCGGCGGAGCAGGTCGACGGCGACGAATGTGCGGAAGTTGCCAATGTGTCCGTAGTCGTAGACGGTTGGTCCGCAGGCGTACATGCGGACTTCGCGGTCGCGCAGGGCGTGGAATTCCTCGATCTGCGACGACATAGTATTAAAAAGACGAAGTGCCATAGGAAGTTCGAGCACCGCGAAACGAACTACTGAAGATTGAACGAACTAAGTTTGAACGAACTAAAGATTCTAGGGTCGGCGCGAGAGTCGGTCAAATCGCCGTCAGGTGGCGGCGTTCCGCGCCGGAGGCAGGGCGTGGGTGTGTTCGCGCAGACGCTGCTGCACCAGAATAACGTAATGCAGGGCGGAAATGATCGTGAAGAAAAATGTGGCGCGCAGAAACTCCGTGCGCGCGATCCATATCCAGCGCACTGGGCGAATCTCAAACAGAAGCACGAAAAATACAGCGGCGATCTGCGAGAACGTGTTGGCCTTGCCGAAAATGCTGGGGCGAAAATTGCGCAGGCCGGCGATCGCGAACAAAACCGCGCTGGCGGCAAGAATCGAAATGTCGCGGCTGAAGACCACCACTGTGAACTTCCACGGAATCTTGTGCAGGATCGAGAGCACCAGAAACATGGTGCTCAACAAAAGCTTGTCGGCAATGGGATCGAGATACTGCCCGAGCAGCGTTTGCTGGTGCAGGGTTCGGGCGAGCAGGCCGTCCAGTCCGTCGCTAAAACCGGCGATCACGAAGACGACCAGCGCCCACAGATAGCGTCCCTCCACCAGGTGAATCACGATGAACGGAACGAAGATCATCCGCAGCAGGGTGAGTTGGTTGGGAGCAGTGAAGATTTGGGAGAGCTTCACGCACGCTCCTTCGAAGCATGCGATCTGGAATCGTGAGAGTCGTTACCGGCTTGCTCCGAATTTCGCGGAGCGCGAGCGCGGCGGATGGCTCCAGCCCGGTCTTGGCGAAGAAGCGCTGCGAGAGAGATGGCAGGCTGCCGTCGGGCAGGTCGAGTTCGACGCGCTCGATGCGATGCATGGGAAAGAAAACGACGGCGGGAGTGAAGGGCTCGCCGTCGCGCACCATCACGGCGAGATCCTCGAAAGAGGCGAGTTCGGCTCCGCTCAGGCTCAGGCCTTCGGCCGCCAGGGCAAGGATCATCCCCCAGAACTTTTCCCGCGGATTGCACAGAGTCGCAATCACCAGCGCGCCCGGCAGAAACGGTTCGCGCGTCTTGGCCGATGCGGTTGGAGTGCTGATTCCCGAGTCGTCGTCCACACTAAGATTGTCGCCGGGAGAGGCCGTGCATTGCAAATGTCGTGCGCGCAGGGTTTACCGATAAAGCCTCCTGCGAACGCTCAAACCTTTCAGTAGCGGACGTCGATAGCATCCAGACCGGGTTGCCGTTTCCATCAATTCAAGCGCCGCTCAAGATGTGATATCGTGCGGCATCGGAGCGGTCCAGAGGCCAGTTGCCCAGCACGGACGGCCCAAACCGACCAGATATCGTCGGTGTCGCTGGCATGGACTGAACCGCGACGGGAGGCGCGTCACGGAATGGCCCCCATTCTGCTCTGGCTCATCCTCGTACTTTGCCTGCTGATTTCTGTGGTCAAGTATTTGATGGGGATCATTCTGAGGTTCGCTTTCCCCAGCACCAAGGCGCGCAAGGATTACACCTACGAGCCAACCGTGAGCGTGTTGATGCCCTGCTACAACGAGGGCAAGACGGTCTACGAGACGATCGAGAGCATCAGCAAAAGCAACTATCCGAACGAAAAATTCGAAGTGATCGCGCAGGACGACTGTTCCGCCGACGACAGCTACGAGTGGATGCTCAAGGCCCAGCGTGACTTCACCAACATCCGCATCCGGACCGGGCGGAATGAAGTTAACAGCGGAAAGGCGCGTTCCGTTTGCAACGCGCTGCAACACTCCACGGCGGAGGTCATCATTTCCATCGATTCGGATTGCATCTTCCATCCGGACGCGATTCGGGAGCTGACTGCCTGCTTCGCGGAGCCGCGCATGGGGTCGGTGGGCGGCAGGGTGGGAGTCAGGAACCCCAACGACAATGTGATCACCGCGATTCAGACCATCATTTATTACTCTGCATTCCAGCTTTATAAGATTCCGGAGAACTGGACCCGCAGCGTGTGCTGCATTAGCGGATGCCTGTTCGCGATCCGGCGCACTCTGCTGCTTGAGATTGAGCCGGCGATCCGGGCGCGCAACTGGTTTGGGATTCCGGTGAACCAGGGGGAAGACCGGTTCCTGACGCATCAGACGCTGCTGCGAGGGTATGGAACTTACATCAACAATGATGCGCTTTGCTGGACCACGGTGCCGAATACTCTGTCGGTGCTGTTCAAGCAGCAGCTGCGCTGGCGGCGCAGCATTGTGCGCGATTTTTTCTTCACTCTCAAGAACTCTGCCGCAACATGTTTGGAAGCTGCACCCCAACACGGTGCTGACGCTCGTGCTGGTTCCGCTGGGAGCGCTCGTCGGATTCCTGGTTGTGGTCACAGCGCTAAGTTCCGATCCGCTGGCATGGGCGGGACCAGTGCCGTTGATCACCGCTCTTGGAATTGGAGCTGTTCTGACCTGGGTGATCAAGAAATATAGTGCGAAAGAAGCGGTCGTCCATCCGTTGGCCTTTGCCGCCTATGTCGGCTGGTCGATGGTCAGCAGTTTGTTCCTTACGCCCCTGGCTTTGTGCACCATGGATTCCGCAGACTGGGGGACTCGAATCGATAGAGACCGCAAGAGGTGCCCGTTGGAAACACCGACCATTAATACGCCTGCTCCTGAAGTGAAGGCAAATTACGCCACCGGCTGCAGAATCGAAGCGAGCCCCAGTCAAGCAATCGTTGCACTACCGGCTGGTGATCACGCTCTACCGCATGTTTGCCATCACCGTGCTGTATCTGGTGCTGGCCGGCATTCTTGCGTATGCCTGGGTGATGGGCTTTTATGCGGTGAATAGTTCGTGGGCCGCGCCGGTGATTCTCTCGGCGGCAGACGAGAAGAGCCTCGATTTTCGCGACAAGCTGGTGATCAGCCAGCAGACCATCGAAGATCTGAAAGTGGATACGAACAAACTGCAAAGCGGTCTGGACGAGATGAAAAAGCATCGGGGCGCGTTGCTGGAGCTGGAGCCGGAACTACAGCAAGCCATCGTGCGCGAGCAGACCCATAATCTCACGACCGGTCCGGAACTGTCGACGCTCGACCAGCAGAAGCTGGCCGACAACCAGAAAACGCAAAAAGTCCTGGCCCAGCTGAAGGAAGTGGAGAGCCAACATTAACAAAGATCTGGCCGCCGGGTTGATTACCAAGGGCGATGCGGCGACGCAACTGGCCGCGCTGAATCAGGCTCAGGGCGCATATACCGACAGCAAAATTGCGGAGATCCTGCTGACCGACAGCGTTCTGGACAAGACTACGACCGGGACCGACTTCGCTGGATGTGCTGGTAAACAAGCGGAGTTGCGGTCAGAGGTTGCGCAACTGGATGTCGCGATCAACGTCGCGGAAAAACAGCTGCAGGAGGAAACCCGGCAGATCGATCGATTACGGCAGGCGATCACTACGGCGAAGCAAAGCCCGTATTATCTGAATGCGTCCGGCGAGAAGACGGTTGTACTTCGCGTTTGTTCCCTATGACAACCAGGCCAATGCGACGCGCCGGAGCCGCGATCTACGACTGTTATCTGAATATGGTTGTTTGCCGCAAGGTGGGCACGGTGAAGCAGATATTTCACGGGCGAAGAGCAAGCCATCCATCCCATCTTCAAGACCCAGATTCGCGGATTCCTGATTCAGATGAATCTGGACAATGCCGAGTCCGCGAAATCGAAGACGGTGTTCCTGGGCCGCAAGCCGGTGCTGTTCTAACGCGGCGGCTCGGCATCGTCTGTGAAGGAGGAAAACAGAATGTTTCTGAATCGCTGGAAGTGTGTGGTTGGCTCTGCGCCCTGTTCAGTCGTCGATCCCAGCATTGGCAGCGGACCGAAACGATCAACTGGCCTACTGCTCCTATGTGATGGAGCAGGCGCAGGCACAGCGGGACCTTCTGCGCACGCCGATCGCCTCGGCAGGCTTCACTCAACCCGAGATCAGGCCTTGCCGATGCAAGTTGGTCGCGGGTGCTTCGGTGGGCCTCTCGGACATCAGGAAAGCTAGTCTGACCATGGACGCGGCGCGCAAGAACTGCGAGCTGTACAAGGCCACGACCGGGGCGCAGCAGGATGTTCAATATGCGTCTGCCCAGCCTGGAGAAAGAAGCGCTGCGGAATCGGCTCGACCCTGATCGAACAGGCTGCAAAATCACTGGATGCACTGATGGAGAAGACCGTCAAAGATGGTGGAGGCGCAGAACGCCACGCGCCTGATGTTGTTCTCTCTGCAAACCACAAAGATCAAGCTGGACGCCGACCGGGCCGATACCGCAGTCGAAAATTACTGCGCTCTATATTCCTCTCGTTGAGTGATAAGCCGCTGAAAGAACTGGTCGCAGAAAAACTAAGCAGCGAAGCGAACGAACAGAAAGCGCTGGACAAGCTAAGCCGGCAGAATAACTGGGATGTGGCGCTCTCGGTCGGCGTGCATCAGCAGGTCAATCCGGTTGCCCAGAACCCACAACCGTACGGCGCGGTCTCGGTCAACTACAACCTGGCGAGCCGGGCCATCAACAAACACCTGGACCGGGCGGTGGAAGCTTACAGCGAATGGAAAAAGGTGCAGGAGGGTGATGTTGTGCGCAATGCGGAAGTCCTTCGACCAGCAATTGGTGGATAGCGTCTCGGTGCAAGAATCCAAGCTGAAGTCGCTGCAGGAAGAAAGCGGACAGATCGACAAGAATCTTCAGCTGGTGGGCAATCCGGATACTTCGGCAGCCCTCGACTTCCACAATCAATTGACCGCCGCGCAATTGCTTCTGCAGATCGAGACCGGCGATGCGAGCTTCCGGCTTGAGCGGCTGCGCGAGTATCTGGCCAAGAATTACTGATTGCTCACTTTGGCCGCGAACTCCGGTATGCTTGGCGGACATGCAACCAGCAGCTGCAAGTCCGGTGATTGAATTTCGCGATGTCTCCTACCGCGTCGGCGGGCACACAAGTGCTTTCCGGATTCAATCTGCAAGTGCAGAACGGAGAGACGCTGGTGCTGCTGGGACGCAGCGGTTCGGGCAAGACCACGTCGCTCAAGCTGGTCAATCGCCTGCTGTCACCGACTTCCGGGGAAGTTCGTGTGAAGGGCGTGTCCAACGCGAAGGGCGACGTGATTCGCCTGCGGCGCAGCATCGGCTATGTGATCCAGGATGTTGGATTGTTTCCCCATTTCACCGTCGAGCGGAATATCGGACTGGTTCCGAAGATCGAAGGATGGACCGCAGGAACGAATTCGGGCGCGCGTGCAGGAGTTGCTGCAGACTGGTCGGGCTCGACGGAGACGGCGTCGCGCTATCCGCATCAGCTATCGGGCGGGCAGCGGCAGCGAGTGGGCGTGGCGCGGGCGCTGGCGGCCGATCCGGAAATCCTGCTGATGGACGAACCTTTTGGTGCGCTCGATCCCCTGACGCGCGACGAACTGCAGCGGGAATTTCTTTTGCTGCAGCAGCGACTTCACAAGACGGTCGTGTTTGTGACCCACGATCTGCGCGAGGCCTTGCGGCTGGGATCGCGGATTGCATTGATGGAAGCGGGGCGGCTGGTGACGGTGCTCTGCGCCAGCGGATTTCTTGCGGTCGACCGACCCGCTGGCCTCCGCCTACGTCAGGGCTTTTGGCGAAGGGTCTGGAGTCGGCAGCCGAATCGAGGCACGGCATGAACGTCTTTCGATTCATCTTGCAGAATCACGGCCAGGTGCTGGAACTCACGCTGGAGCATCTGCGGCTGGTTGGCTTTTCCACGCTGTTCGCGATGCTGATCGGCATACCGCTGGGAATTGCGATCGCCCATCGGCCGCGCTTCAACAAGCCGGTGCTGGCCAGCGCCAACATTATTCAAACGATTCCCAGCCTTGCGCTCTTTGGATTTCTGCTGCCTGTGCCGTGGCTGGGCGAGCGCGCCGACCGGCTGGCGATTCTGGCGCTCACTCTGTATGCCCTGCTGCCGATTATCCGGAACACCTACACGGGAATCCGCGGCGTCGATCCCGCTGTGGTGGAAGCGGGGCGAGGCATGGGGCTCACGGAATCGCAGCTTCTGTTTCAGGTGGAACTGCCGCTGGCGGTGAGTGTGATTCTTTCGGGCGTGCGGGTGGCTGTTGTGATTTCCGTGGGGCTTGGCGACCATTGCGGCGGCGATCGGCGCCGGCGGTCTGGGCGAGTTTATTTTTCGCGGACTGGCGATGGTCGACGACAGAGTCATCCTGGCCGGAGCGATTCCAGCGGCAATCCTGGCGCTGCTGGCCGATTTCGGCGTGGGATGGCTGGAGAGGCGTCTGCAGCCGCGATGAAGGGCCGTCGATCGAGTCTCTGCGGTATGCTTCTCGCGGCGCTGGTGTTGCTGCTGACATCGTGTTCGCCGTCGCACGCCAATCGCATTGTGGTGGGCTCCAAGAATTTCACCGAATCGTTCATTCTGGGCGAGCTCATGGCGCAGCAGATCGAGGCCCACACCACATCTGAAAGTGGAACGGCGCTTCTATCTGGCCGGAACCTATATCTGCCAGCAGGCGATTCTGGCGGGGCGAATCGATGTCTATCCGGAATATACGGGCACGGCGCTGACCGCGATTCTCAAGCAGAATGCCAGCGGCGATAAGGCAGGATGTCTATCGAGCGAGTCAAAGAGCGAATACGAACAGCGCTTCGGCCTGACGCTCGGGCCGGCCTTTGGCTTCAACGATACTTTTGCGATGGAGATTCGCGGCGAAGATGCGCGCCGCTTGAACATCAAGACTTTGTCGCAGGCGGCCGCGTTCGCTCCGCAATGGCGCGCCGGATTCGGCTACGAGTTCATGGAGCGGCCGGATGGATATCGAGGCTTGGCGGCGACCTATGGGCTGCACTTTGCGGAGCAGCCGCGCATCATGGATTTGGGTCTGCTGGCGCGCGCGCTGAAAGATCATCAGATCGACCTGGCCGCGGGCAACACCACCGACGGGCTGATTCCGGCTCTGGATTTGTTCGTGCTGGAAGACGACCGGCATTATTTTCCTCCGTATGAGGCGGTGCCGGTGATCCGCGAGCAGACGCTGCAGCAGCATCCGGAGGTCGCGCAGGCGCTTGCCGAGTTGGCAGGGAAGATTTCCGACGAAGAAATGCAGCGCTTGAACTATGCGGTGGATGGCCAGCACCGCGACGCGAAGAAGTCGTGCGCGAATTCTTAAGGAGCAAGGGACTTGTGCACTGAGCAGCTCGAACTGAGCTATGAGCGAATCGCAGATTCAGATCAGCAACGTCCCTTGCAGCGTGAGCACCGCGTCCCTTTGAGGATTACGCGATCTCCCGCCATTTCGCACCAGAGTTCGCCGCCGCGCTCCGACAGTTGTCGAGCGTGCAACTGCGACTTTCCCAGGCGTTCCGCCCAGTATGGAGTCAGCGCGCAGTGGGCCGAGCCGGTCACGGGATCTTCCGGCATGCCGTAGCTGGGCTTGAAATAGCGCGACACGAAATCCACTGTCCTTCCCGGGTGCGGTGACTGCCACAACAGCAAGGATGCAGCTGTTCCAGGCGCGCGAAATCGGGGCGCATGTTTTGGATTGCCGCCTCGTGTTCGTAGACCACAATGTAGGTATCGTTCACTTCGAGCACCTCGGACGGACGCGGTCCCGGCCCGAGCGCCTGGAACAACCTCGTCCGGAGGGCTCTGCGCAAGGCTTGGCGAACAGTCGCGGGGAAATCCATGGCGAAGCAGATCGCCGTCCTTGCGGACGGTGAGAGTGCCGCTGTAGCGCGTCTCGAATCGCACTGCGTCGAGTCCCCGGTTCGAGCAAGTTGAGCACCACATACGCCGACGCCAGGGTGGCGTGGCCGCAAAGCCTGACCTCGCACCGAGGGGTAAACCAGCGCAGTTCGTAATGGCCGGAGTCTCCGGGCACGAAAAATGCGGTCTCAGAAAGATTATTTTCTGCAGCGACCTTGCGCAGAGTCTCGTCATCTAACCACGCTTGAAGAGGACAGACCGCGGCCGGATTGCCGGTGAATGGCTCGGTGGTGAATGCGTCAACGTGAAACAGCGGAATACGCATCGTCTTGATTGTACTGGTCGCTCGCATGCCGGGTCCTACTGTCTGCGACCCGGTTGCGAGCAGTTCCGTGACGGTGATAGTCTCTGAGACCTCGTCTTCTGGGATGGATTCTGAGCGCCGAAGGGCTTGTTCGGTGCGGTCATCGGACGGTCCCGCCAGAAAGCTTCACGATGGGTGCGCCGCACACCCTCGACGTCGTTCGAATTGAGTTCTGCGTTTCGTCCAAGCCGTACGCCAGGAGGCCCAATGCTTGCCACTCAAAGCGATGTCGGAGTGCGGCAGCTACTGCTGGAGCGGATCTCCGACGCGCGCCGCCGCAGTGACGCGCTCTTTAACATCGTGCGGCCGCGATTCGATGTACGAGCGGCCCATTCCAGAGCGTCACCGCATCATTTTTTATGTGGGACATCTCGAGGCGTTTGACTGGAATCTGCTTCATGAAAATGTTCTGGGTCTGAAGAGTTTTCACCCTGAATTTGACCGGCTGTTTGCCTTCGGTATCGATCCGGTGGGCGGCGGATTGCCCTCTGACCAGCCGTCGGACTGGCCGTCGCTCGAGGCGGTGCGCGACTATGTGACCAGGATTCGAGCTGCGCTCGACGAGAAATTGGCCGATGGAAGTCTGGAATCTTCCAGCCGAGCCGCGACGGCTTTCCCTCGACACTTTGCTCAATGTGGCGATTGAGCATCGGCTGATGCATGTCGAGACGCTGGCCTACATGCTGCACCAGTTGCCGCTGGATCGAAAGTTCCGCAGAAAGATCCGCTCCAGTCTCGTCACTCCGCCCGTCGATCATCAAATGATTGCGATTCCCGCCGGCGCTGGCGACGCTGGGCCTTCGCGCGCGGAAGCGAAACCTTCGGTTGGGACAACGAGTACGAGTCTGCACACCGCGCACGTGCCTGCGTTTGAAATCGATCAGTACGAAGTGACGAACCGGCAATATCTCGAGTTCATGGCAGCTGGCGGCTATGAGACGCGCGCATTCTGGAGCGACGATGACTGGAACTGGAAGACCGCGCATGCGGTCTCGCATCCGGTGTTCTGGAGCAAGTCGGGCGACGGATGGCTTTATCGCACCATGTTCGAAGAAGTTCCGCTGCCGCTCGACTGGCCAGTCTATGTGAGTCATGCGGAGGCGATGGCCTACGCGCGCTGGGCAGGGAAATCGCTTCCCACCGAAGAGCAGTGGCACCGCGCCGCCTACGGCACCGAAGACGGTAGCGAGAGAAATTATCCCGTGGGGCAATCGAAGCTCCCAATTCGAGCTTCGGCAATTTTGATTTCAACCACTGGAATCCGACGCCGGTGAATGCATTTCCTGCGGGCAGCAGCGCTTTCGGCGTGCACGATATGCTGGGCAATGGCTGGGAGTGGACTTCCACTGTTTTCGCGCCATTTCCCGGGTTCGAGCCATTTCCGTTCTACCGCGGCTATTCGGCTGATTTTTTTGATGGCAAACATTTCGTCATGAAGGGCGGCTCGCCGCGCACGGCTGCGTGCATGCTGCGGCCCACATTTCGCAACTGGTTTCAGGCGCATTACCAATACGTGTATGCGGGATTCCGCTGCGTGACATCACTGATCTGATCAGAATCTGATCGGAGGAGTTGGCAAATGCTCGTTCATGCGATCCCCAGCAATGCCTCATATGAATTCGCCGCCGATGTTCGCGCCGGGCTGACCCGGACGGGACAAAAAGAACTTCCCTCGAAATATCTTTACGACGACGTCGGCTCGGCGCTGTTTGAGGTGATCAGCCATCTGCCCGAGTACGGGCTCACGCGGGCCGACGAGCGCCTGCTGCGGCGCCATGCGGATGAGATCGTCGACCGGCTTGCCGGGCCGGTCGCCGTAGCCGAACTGGGCAGCGGCAGCGGCAAGAAGACTCGCTGGCTGCTGGAAGCGCTCTGCCGGCGGCAGCGCACGTCGTACTATCCCGTGGAAATATCGCACTCGGCTCTGGTCATGTGCGAGCGGGAACTCAGCGACATTGACTCCATCAGCATTGTCGGATTTGAGCGCGAATATCTGGATGGACTGCTGGAAGTGGCGGCGTATCGCAAGAGCGGCCAGCAGCTGTTCGTGTTGTTCCTGGGCAGCACGATCGGGAACTTCGATCGCCCGGCGGGGCTGAAGTTTCTGGCTCGGAGTCCGGCGCATTCTTGAGCCGGGGGATTCGCTGCTGCTGGGAACCGACCTGGAAAAACCCAGCGCGCAACTGCTCGCAGCCTATGACGACGAACTCGGAGTGACGGCGGCGTTTAATCTGAACCTGCTGGCCGCGTGAATCGCGAACTCGGCGCCGACTTCGATTTGCGCGAGTTCGCGCACGTGGCGAGGATCAACCCTGAGGCCCGCAGCGTCGAGATGCACCTTGAATCGCAAGCGGCGGCAGATCGTGAGTATTCCGGCGGCAGAAGTCGTGGTCGAGTTCCAAGAAGGAGAAACCATCTGGACGGAAAGCAGCCACAAATATTCGTCCGATGAAGTGATCGAGACGGC
The DNA here is from genome assembly GCA_963795875.1 of uncultured Acidobacteriaceae bacterium. Taxonomy (GTDB): domain Bacteria; phylum Acidobacteriota; class Terriglobia; order Terriglobales; family Acidobacteriaceae; genus Sulfotelmatobacter. Next base: position 463,294 of record CAWCJM010000006.1, on the reverse strand, counting down.
GCGCGAAGCCGGATTCCGCTGCGAAGTGCAATGGATCGATGAGCAGTGGCCGTTTGCCGAGAACCTGCTGATTGCGGAGTGAGCGCGAGTTCTGAGCCGTCGTCCTCAGGACGCTCCCGGTCTTGCGCCACGCGCGCAGGTTGATCCGCGCTCATCACCATGCAGAATACGTTGGCGGGAATGAAGCCCAGTTGGGCGGTTCTGAAGCCGATGACGCAAACGACGACGCTATTGACGCCAGCCAATGCCCAGCCTTCCCAACACCGCCGCCCCACCAGCACGGTGGACGCGACGGTTAATACGCAAGATAGATAATCGAGCCGCAACACAGATGAAGACCTCTAAAAACATTCTGAGCTGAAAGACGCGGCTCTTGACTGTGATTGTGGCCTTTCGTTACATGACTGTAGGTCACTTGACCCGAATTCGAGATATGTTCCCCGGAGGAACCGATGCCGACGAAATGCACTCACCTGGATCAGATCAAAGTCACGATCGACGAATACGCACGTGTGTGAAGAGTGCGTTAAAACTGGGCGACACCTGGGTGCATCTGCGCCTGTGCCTCATCTGCGGACATGTAGGCTGCTGCGACTCGTCGAAGAACAAGCACGCCACCAAGCATTTCCACAAGACGAAGCACCCGCTCATCCGCTCCATCGAGCCGGGAGAATCGTGGATCTGGTGTTATGTGGACGAAATCGAGGCCGGCGAGGTCGAAGCCTAAAGCGTTGGCCCCGAGTCCCGCGATAATCGCGCAACCGAATGCGGGTTCTGGTATCTAATGAGATTATCAGGTCCGTGGGGTCCGGGTTTACCTGCTACATCCTTAGCTGCTTCTGAGAACGACCAATGCCGAAGCCGATTTTGCTGACTGTTGATGACGATCCCGATGTTCTTGCGGGCGATCGAACGCGATCTGCGATCGCAGTACGGCGCCGAGTATCGCGTCGTCAGCAGCGATTCTCCGGAAGGCGCCCTGGATCTGCTCAAGGCGCTGAAGGTTCGCAACGACGGCGTAGCGCTGCTTCTTGCCGATCAGCGCATGCCGCACATGGATGGGGTCGTGTTTCTGCAGGAAGCGCGGCAAATATTTCCCGACGCGAAGCGGGCGCTGCTCACCGCCTATGCCGACACCAACGCCGCGATCAGCGCCATCAACCAGGCCAATCTCGATTATTTCTTCATGAAGCCGTGGGATCCTCCCACCGAGCACCTGTATCCGCAATTGGATGATTTGCTCGACGATTGGCAGGCCTCGTATCGTCCCGCGTTTCAGGGGATTCGGGTGCTGGGAACGCGATGGTCTCCGCGCTGCTACGAGCTGCGGGATTTTCTGGCGCGCAGCCACGTCCCTTATCAATGGATCGACGTCGAAGGCGTCGGCCAACGATCCGGAAACCAAGCGTCTGCTGGATGCCCTGGGGCCGGACGCCGCGGAATCTTCCGGTCGTCCTGTTTGCGGATGGGACGAAGACTGCTTAACAGCGTCGCCGGCGCGAAGTGGCGCAGAAAGTGGGCTTGCGGACGCGCGCCGAAACCAGTTTTTACGATCTGGCAATTGTTGGTGGAGGCCCGGCGGGTCTGGCGGCGGCGGTCTATGGCGCTTCCGAAGGTTTGCACACGGTGATGGTCGAGCGGGAAGCTCCGGGCGGGCAGGCGGGAATGAGTTCGCGGATTGAAAACTATCTGGGATTTCCCGCCGGGCTCAGCGGCGGCGATCTGGCGCGCCGCGCCGTCGCGCAGGCGAAGCGATTCGGAGTCGAAATCTTGGCGCCGCAGGAGGCAGTTGGCGTGCGCGTCGAGGGCCCTTACCGCATCATCAAATTGGCCGACGGCAACGAGATCTCCTGTCATGCCTTGATGATCGCGAGCGGAGTGCAGTGGCGGCGGCTGGAGGCTCCAGGCGTCGACCGCCTGCAAGGCGCGGGCGTTTACTACGGCGGCGGCGCTACCGAAGCGCTCTCCTGCAAGGGTGAGATCGTCTACGTGGTGGGCGGCGCGAATTCTGCCGGCCAGGCCGCGATGAATTTTGCGAAGTATGCCGAGCGCGTCGTGATCCTGGTCCGCGGAGATTCGCTCGCCAGCACCATGTCGCAATATCTGATCGACCAGATCAAAGAGACGCCCAACATTCAGTTGTGGACCCATGCCAGCGTCGCCGAAGTTCATGGCGACACGCATCTGGAGGAGATTTCGGTGCTGTGTTCCGACACCAGCAAAACGTCGAGCGCGTTCCGGCGAGCGCGATGTTTATCTTTATTGGAGCGTTGCCGCGAACCGACTGGCTGGCAGGCATCGTCGAGCGCGACGAACGCGGATTCATTCTGACCGGTCCCGATGTGATGCAGGGCGGGCGAGCATCCCAAAGGTTGGGCGCCTCGATCGCGATCCCTTTCTTCTGGAAACGAATGTGCCGGGCATTTTTGCGGTCGGCGATGTGCGCCATGGTTCCGTCAAACGCGTCGCTTCTGGAGTTGGCGAAGGATCGGTAGCGGTGCAGTTCATCCATCAATATTTGAGCAAGGTATAAATGGCCGACACATCCGGAACTACTGCGCCGTGTCCCTACGTTTGAAGGATTTGCCGGAGGACCAGATCGCCTGGTTCCTCAGTCAATCGGAAGAATTGCATCTCAAGGCCGGCGAGATCTATTCTCGCCAGGGCGACCCCGCCGACGCGATGTTCGTCATTCTCGAAGGGCACGTGGAAGCGCGAGGGGAATTGAGTGGCGAAATCGATCGTGATACCGCTGAAGGCGGGCGACGTCACCGGAGTGCTCCCGTTTTCGCAGAATGAAGCTGTTCCCCGTGAGCGGGCGCGCCATCACCGACAGCTTCGCTCTTGCGATTTCCGGCATCCAAGTTTCCCGAACTCGTGCAGAAGATGCCGGAACTCACCCAGCGGCTCGTGGGACTGATGTCGGACCGGATCCGCGAAACCACGCGGTTTGAGCAGCAGCGCGACCGGCTGGCCGCGCTGGGCAAGCTTTCGGCGGGCCTTGCGCACGAACTCAACAATCCGGCTTCGGCCGCGAAACGCGCCACCAGCCAACTGCGCGCCATTCTGAAGCGGGTCCGCGACGCCAGCCTCGAACTGGGCCGGCGCGATCTGACTCCGGCGCAAAAAGCAGAAATAGAAAAGTTGGAGGCGTCGCTGGTCCAAACGGACGGACCTCCACCGACGCGCTCGCCGCCAGCGATCTGGAGGATCAACTCGACTCCTTGCTGCGCAGCCACGGGCAAAACGATTTGTGGCAGCTCGCGGCCGATCTCGCACGAAAAATTTCAAGCCCGAGTTCCTGGAGCAACTCTTCGCCGCGCTCGATGCCGATACCGCGCGGGCGGCGCTGGTGCGCATTTCCTCTTCCGTCGAGATTGCCGACCTGCTGAACCAGATTGAGAGCAGCACGTCGCGAATCTCCGATCTGGTGGGCGCGATCAAGGAATACACGTTCATGGATCAGGCCCCCATCCAGAATGTGGATATCGTCAAAACCCTCGAAACCACGCTGACCATCCTGAATCACAAACTCAAGCACGGCGTGACCGTGCAGCGCGACTATCAGAAGATTCCGCTTCTCGTGAATTCTTTCGGAAGTGAACTGAATCAGGTCTGGACCAACATCATCGACAACGCCATCGACGCGATGGGCGGAAAAGGCGAGCTGCGGGTGCGCGCCTATCGCGACGACAGACTGTGTCGTGGTGGAGATAGCGCGACAACGGCCCGGGAATTTCAGCCGAAGTAGAGCCCCACATTTTTGAACCCTTCTTTACCACCAAGGGAGTGGGAGAGGGAACCGGGCTCGGCCTCGATACCGTGCAACGCATCGTGAAAAAACACCGCGGCAGCATTCAAGTGCAGTCCGAGCCTGGAGACACGCGTTTTCAGGTGTGGCTGCCACTTTCGGAAAAAGCTGCCTGATTCCTCAATACTGCTGTGCTGGAGAACGCGCATGAGTTCCGGACTCGTCCTGCTCTTAGCCCTCGGCATCGGAATCGCCGCAGGGCTGCGATGTATGACTGCGCCCGCGGTTGTGGCGTGGGCGGCTCACATCGGCTGGCTCAATCTTCACGGCACCCCGTTTGCCTTCATGGGATCGGCTTGGGCCGTCGGCATCTTCACCCTGTTCGCTCTGATCGAGTTTGTCACTGATCAGCTTCCTTCTACTCCCGCCCGCACGGCTCCGGTTGGGCTCTCCGCTCGAATTGCCACAGGTGCGCTTTGCGGCGCGTGTTTCGCATCCGCTGGTGGTGCGATGCCTTGGTTGGGAGCGCTGGCCGGCGCGATTGGTGGAATTGCCGGGGCATTCGCTGGATATAACGCACGCGTCGGCTTGGTGCGAACCTTGCGCGTTCCAGATATTACGATCGCGATCCCTGAGGATCTAATCGCTATCGGACTCGGATTGCTTCTCGTTTCCCGCTTTTAAACTGTGTCCTATGCTCACTCCACAGCAATTCGACGCTCTCATTATCGGCTCTGGGCAGGGCGGGAACCCTCTCGCTATGGCCCTTGCCGCGGCAGGAATGCACACCGCTCTTATCGAGCGGAAGCACGTCGGCGGAACCTGCATCAATGAAGGCTGCACTCCGACCAAAACCATGGTGGCCAGCGGCCGCGTTGCCTACCTGGCGCGCCGCGGCGCCGATTACGGTGTTCACACCGGGCCGATCAGCATCGATATGGCGAAAGTTCGCCAACGCAAGCGGGACATCGTTGACAGTTTTCGAAATGGAATCCAGTCCCACATTGAGGGGACCGCGAACCTGGAATTAATCTTCGGCGATGCAAGTTTCAGTGGGCCGAAGACAATTGCAGTTCGCACTCAAGATGGCGGCCCGCGTACGCTTTCGGCGAAATACATCTTCATCAACGCCGGCACCCGCGCGTCGCGGCCCGCCTTGGATGGGTTAGACACCGTGCCGTTTCTCGACAATATTTCCATCATGGAACTCGATGCCGTCCCGGGTCATCTGTTGATCCTCGGTGGCGGCTACATTGGCCTCGAGTTCGGACAATTATTCCGCCGACTCGGCAGCCGAGTGACGATCGTTCAATCCGCAGGTCAGTTGCTCACACACGAGGACCCCGACGTCGCGGAAGAAGTGACGAACATCCTGCGGCAGGATGGGGTTGAAGTTTTGCTCAATGCGAAAGCAACTCGAGTGAGCCACTCCGATGGGAGTATCCAATTGCAAATCCAGTCGCAGAACCACCCGACTACACTGACTGGATCGCATCTGCTCGTAGCTACCGGCCGGGTCCCCAATTCAGACACCCTCAACCTGGAGGCTGCCGGAATTCAGATGGGCAAACGGGGATTCATTCAGGTGAACGACCGCCTCGAAACATCCGCGGACGGCATCTACGCTTTGGGCGACATCAAAGGTGGTCCCGCCTTTACGCATATCTCCTACGACGACTTCCGCATAATTCGCTCCAATCTGATGGACAAGAAACCTGCGTCCACCAAAAACCGCCAGGTCCCTTATACGTTGTTTACCGATCCGCAACTGGGCCGAATCGGCCTGACCGAGACCGAAGCCCGAGCCCAGGGCCGCAACCTTCGCGTCGCGAAGCTCCCGATGTCGCAGCGTAGCCCGCGCTCGGGAAGTCGACGAAACCCGCGGTTTCATGAAGGCCATCGTCGACGCCGACACCAACCAGATTCTCGGCGCCGCCATTCTCGGCATCGAAGGCGGAGAAATTATGTCTGCCATCGAGATTGCGATGATTGGCAATTTGCCCTACACTGCCCTGCGCGATGGCACTTTTGCTCATCCCACGCTGGCGGAATCCCTGAACAATCTGTTCATGGCCATGGACAGCGGCAAGTAGTCCAAGCACAATGTAGGCTCACTCAGGAAAGCGATTCGAGGCGCGCCCGCATGGATGTGTACTTAGTCGACGGCACCTATGAACTGTTCCGGCATTTTTTCGCCGTGCCCTCGGCAAAAGATGCGAGCGGTCAGGAAATCGGCGCCGTGCGCGGCGTTCTGACCTCCGTGCTGTCCATGATCGAAAAGGGCACAACCCACCTTGGGGTTGCAACCGACCACGTGGTGGAGTCCTTCCGCAACGATCTGTATCCCGGATACAAAACCAGCGAAGGCGTAGCCCCGGAATTACTCTCGCAATTTCCGATCCTCGAAGAAGCGCTGACAGCCATGGGAGTCTTGGTGTGGCCCATGGTCGAGTTCGAGGCCGACGACGCCCTGGCCTCCGCCGCTGTGAAAGCCGCGCAGGATTCCCATGTCGGACAAGTCTTCATTTGCACGCCAGACAAGGACCTCGGTCAATGCGTGGCGGGCACCCGCGTTGTTCAATTGGATCGGCGTGCGGATCTGGTTCGCGATGAAGACGGCGTAGTCGCCAAATTCGGAGTGAGCCCGCCGTCGATCCCCGATTACCTCGCAGTTGTGGGCGACAGTGCCGATGGCTTCCCCGGCGTGGCCGGATGGGGCCAAAAAGCCGCAGCCCTTGTGTTGTCGCAATACCCGCACCTCGAAATCATTCCAAAAGATTTTCAGCAATGGCATCCTTCCATCAAGCGGTCCCGCGCCCTCTCCGAATCGCTGTTCAGCGCATGGAACGATGCCCTGCTATTTCGCACGCTGGCAACCCTGCGCTTCGATGTACCCGTGTTCAACACAGTCGAGGATCTTCGCTGGAACGGACCCGGCCCGAGTTTCGAACAGCAGTGCCGCCGGCTGAAGGCTCCCGACCTTTTCCGCCGCACGCAGGCCGCAGCATCGAAGCGATAGGAGTAAGCCAACCATGCCTGAAGCCCGCTCCGCATGATAAAATCTCGAATGGACATCAAGTGTCCACGCCGGTCCATCCGGCAGTAGTAATTGTTCGGAAACAGAATAGGCGCGTAGCTCAGTTGGTTAGAGCGCTACCTTGACACGGTAGAGGTCAGGAGTTCGAGTCTCCTCGTGCCTACCATCTCTCTCTCAATCAAGTTCCCGCGCAGCTTTCTTTCGCAAGAATACCCGCGCTTCTTAAGGTTTGATCGACGCCGTGGTGACCACGTTGCTCCATCCCTCGCCTGGGTTGTATTCCGCCATGGTTGCCGCGACGTCAGCGGTTTTTTCGCCTAAGTCTTTTTGGTAGACGGTGCCGTCCTTGCCGATAACGAACGTCATGATTCCCGAGTTCCTATAGTCCACAGGATAAGCGAGAATGCCGAAGCCGCCGGTCATCTTCCCGTTCACGATGTAGTCCTTCGCGCCGCCCTGCGCTTTATCGCCTTGTTTGGTGAGGATTCTGAAGTAATAGCCATTGAAGGGTTGAGGCTTGTCCCCCGAATTCTTGTAACCAATCGCCTTCGCAAAGTCTCCAAGGTCTCCGAGAGGACTGGCAGCCTGGCCCTCTGCCGCATTCCAATACAGCCCGTCTTGTTTGCCTTCGTCGCTCACGAACTTCTGCGCGAACTGCTTGGTGTTGTCGCCGTCGTGACCCTGGCTGAAGTATTGCTGCTGGGCATCGGCGGTAGCGAGACACGCGGCGATTGCAGTCAACTCTCCCTTGCCAATACGGCGGGCCAATATTTCATCTTTGCCCGCGGCCGTATCGAAGACCCACTGACCTGAGGAATTCTTGGCCAATGGAATCGGAAAAGGATAATTGTCTGCTCCGACGTAAAGGATCTCCCCGCCTGCTTTGATCTCGCTCCAGCGATTCATTTGCGTGTACGCCGAAACAAAGTCTTGGAGCGCATTCTTATCCTTCACGGGATCCCCCGAGAAGAGCGCATCCTTGCCATCGGGACCGAAGATCGCCAACAATGCAGCCTGATCCCCAGACTTGGCAGCTTCCAGAAACGCTGCACCGGCCTCCGCCGGTGACGCGAACGTCTTTTGAGCGGCGGCCGCGGCATTCTCCGACTTGTTGCACGAAGCCAGCGAGATGACCACTCCAAACAAGGCGATGAACATCGCGGCCCGTGCATCTCGAATGTTACGTTTGCAAGTAAGACAAGACATATTCATTCCTCCAGAGTGCCTGAGGTTTTTCCGATCGGTCCGTTCGCGGCACTACGGATCGGCCTCAGCGACGAAAACCACCGCCCCCGAAACCGCCGCCACCGATGCGGCCACCCCCACCGCCGCCGAAGCGCCCGCCGCTGAAACCGCTGGAGCCCATGCTTCCCCAGCCGCGGCCGCTTTCGGCTCTCGAAGACCAGCCGCTGGAGCCGCCAAATCCGCCCGAGTGCCCGTCCATGCCGCTGAAAGCGGTCGACCTTCCAGCGCTTCCGCTGTCGTGCTGGGCCCACGAATTGGAAGCTGCGGAATGATTGGCGTTGAAATTCGACGCGCTCTGACGGTTGACGTTGACGGTATTCCCGCTCACATTCTTGTTATAGGTATTGCCACCGCCGTGGTAGTTGTTGTTGTAGTTATTCCCGTAGTGGTTGTAGGAGTTGTTGTAGCCATAGCTGCCGTGATACCCGCCGTTGTAGTAACCCCCGTGCCAGGCAGAGTTCCCGTAGTATCCTCCGCCGTGATACACGACCGCCGTGCCGTGCCATCCACAATTCCAGCTGCTGTATCCCCACCCGCAACATCCGCCACTCATCATCGCGCCCACAGCGATTCCAGCTCCGAATCCAAGCAAGCCGGCTGCGACCACATCGCCCGTGGAATATACGGGGGCAACATACCCGGGAACCACGTACGGATACCCGTAAATCAGCGCCGGGTTGTACTGCGGGACATAAACGACCTGCGGATTCGCGGCTTGAATCACGATCGTCTGCGGTGATTGCTGCACCACCGTGATCTGGGAACTGGACTTCAGATTGCCTTTTTCCTTGGCCTGCGCGCGCAGCGTCTGGATCGCGGTCATCACGTCTGCCGACTGGCTGTGATAGGCCTCTCCCAGAGACGAGGTCCACGTAAGATTCGTCGCCATGTTGTCGAGTACGGATGCAAACTGAGTCAGCGCTTTGACGCTTGGATCCCACGTTTGCTTGTCCACCGCCTGCATCAGCGAGCTGCCGGTCAAGGATTTGTTTTGCTGTAGCCAGTAGTTCGCGACGGCGACTTCGTCCGGAAACGTCGACGCCGTCAGAATCTGCGCTACCAGTGCGTCCGGATAGAGTGCGATGGGCGCAACCAACGCTTGCAGGCTGCTCGCGCTCATCGGAGCAGACTCTGTTGGATTTCCGGAGTCACCCGGTGGAGCCCCTGAATCCTGAAATCCGTACGAAAGCGGTGGTGCCCCGGCGATAAGAACAAAGCTAAGCGCTACAGCTAGGACCTTCTTAACGTGTGTCGCGTTCATGGTTCTACTCCAAAATCAACGCGGTGGTTTGAAGGCACGGCCACCGTGGTTGCACTCCCGGCTCGTTTCGAAGTTCACCGTCTGCTACTTTGTTACGATCAGTTCGGCATTCGCCGTGTCGCACATCCCGTAAATAGCCCCCGAGCGGCAAGCGCCCGCGGAATACTTAACGCATGCCGGCCTCTTCGCTACCACAGACACAGCGCGGTCCGATCCGCCGATGATGGCTCCAGCCGGGTCAAATGGAGAGGAAGGCCCCACATCAACAACAAAGCCGTTCTCCTTCTCCGAACTCATCCACGTCACCTTCGTGCCGACCTTCACGCAGAACAGAGAATTACCTTTGGCGTTCGGTATGCTGGGAGTTGAAGAAGCCGAATCCGACGTCCGCTTCACATCTACAGAACAAGGACTGGAAGCGGATCCGCACGTGTTCGCGGTTGTACACAGTTGCGCCGGATTCGGCTCCGAGCAAGCGTACTTGCTATTCGACTGAGCAGCCGCGTTGCTCGGAAAAATCACAACCATCACTGACAACGCACCCCATGTCATTGCCAGGCATCGATAAATCTTCATAAGCACCTCATGTCTCTCACGAGAACTCCTAATCAGTTTTGTCTCACGCGAAGCTCGAAAGCCTGCTTGCAATCGACAGCCCCCGTAACAGCGCCGCCCGGATGACGACTCTTGCGATCCTTATTTTTTCAGCCGTAAACTTCCTCGATTCTTGCCATGTAATCGGCGTGGCCGATTCAGGCGGCTACAGCAGGCCGGTCCGGTTCGTGAACGTTGACCTCCTCAGCGGCCGTGCTCGACAGAATGCGGCGCGCCGCTTCCGCCTCTTCCGCCGTCCCGTGGGCAACGAGCACGAACTTGCCAGCTTTGACGGAGCTTTCGTACTTCAGCGCACTGTCTTTGGGAATTCCGATGCTGAACAAACCTGCCCCGAGCGCACTTAAGCCGCCCACGACTACAGCACCTTCCAGCCCACCGACGATCCACGCGACTGCCGAACCGGCGACCATGACTGGCCCGACACCAGGGATCAAGAAAAACGCCGACCCCACCAGCAGACCCCATATTCCGCCCCAGAATGCGCCTAGCTTGCCCCAATGCTTCATCCTGTCGCCCGTTGTGTAGTACCCCACAACCTGATCCTCTGTGTGATACCCCCGACCGACGATCGCGAGCTTCTTGATGTTGAAATTATTCTTCTTGAGTAGGTTGATGGCGTTCTCGGCGTCGCTGTGCTGCAGATAAGTGGCGACGACGGAGCTTTCCATGTCATTCGTTGGCGTCATTGGTTCTTCTCCAGACTTTTGTGCCGATCGTCTATCAGACAAACGGGCTAGGAGCGGATAGTTTCAACGCAAGGGACGCGGCGACTTCCTGGCCAGAAATACGACGCGACCGATCGCAGTTGCGAAACGAGGCCGACTTTTTGCATTCTGCACTCATTGATTTTCGGAATGTAATTGTCAAAAGTACTAGTCTCGTAAAGGCCAATGCCCACCCGGCATATTGATCTCTGTATCGAAACGAAAGCGAAGTGCGCCGCTATGCCGCCGGGAGACACGAACCCTCGCAATCTCCAACCATCGGTTTTTTACTCGACGCGCCCGGCGATAAATTACAATCCCCTGTTGGAGGAGGGTCCAATGGCAAATCGAGTGAAAGAAAATTCTGGCGCCTCAAGCTTCAGACGGAAAGCACTCGCGCTCTCCGCCTTCATCCTGTTGCTTTCGACCGGAATGTATTCCGAAACGAAGACCTCTGCGGACACCGCCGCCTCGATTCAGCCTTTTCTCGGACGATGGGATTTAACCCTCAAGACTCCTCTTCGCGAATATCCCTCCTGGTTGGAGGTAACGCAGGAAGGCAGCCAGCTCAAAGCTCGGTTCGTGAGCCGTTGGGGGAATGCGCGGTCACTCCCGAAAATTGAGATATCGAATGACCGGATAACGTTCGTCTCTCCCAAGGGGGAGGAAGACAGGAAAGACGACATGGTCTTTGAAGGCAACCTCACTCAGGGAACTCTAGTGGGGACGACGACCGGACCCGATGGAACCACCTGGCAGTGGACGGGCGTGCGCGCGCCGGCCTTAAAGAGAACGAATAATCCGCACTGGGGGAATCCCACGCCGTTGTTCGACGGCAAGGACCTGAGCGGATGGAAAACGAGCGATCCGAACGCAGCGCCGGCCTGGAAAGTTGAAAACGGAACGCTGGTGAGTCCCGGACACGGCTCCGAACTGATCTCCGAAGCCAAGTTTGAAGATTTCAAGCTCCACATCGAATTCAATTGCGCGCCGGGATCGAATAGCGGCGTCTACCTGCGCGGTCGGTACGAACTCCAAATAGAAGACGATCCACAACCCGAGGGCCCGACCATGCGCACGGGCGGTATCTATGGCTTCTTGGCCCCGTCTCCCGAACAGCCCCGCCAGCCCGGAGCCTGGCAAACCTACGACATCACCCTGGTTGGTCGAGTCGTCACGGTTGTTCAAAATGGGCACACCATCATTGACCAACAGGAAATTCCGGGCATCACCGGCGGCGCTTTGGATAGTCACGAAGCACTCCCCGGCCCCATTTACTTGCAAGGTAGCGAGGCTGGACACGTCGCTTTTCGGAATATCACCATCACTCCAGCAATGTGATCTGGAACTCACGGACCAACGCCAACTCATCATCCAGACACACAGCCCGCGCCCAGTGAACGCAACAACAGCAAGCGGCACGGGCAAAAGCATGGTCCGTCGTTCCTGTCATTTTCTCCACTGCCACCACGCCCCCCAAACCGAGAACCTGCCGCTAACGCGAACCATCGCTGCTTCATCGCGGCAATCGGCGTGCCGCTTTCGGCGTCTGCTGTCAATTCTGCCAGTAGTTCGGGCGGACCGATCACCGTACATTCATCCTTCGTGAGACGTTTGCCAGTTTGAAGAGGACGGCACGCCTCTGTGCTTCAACTTCTTCAGCTCACATCGCATCAGCTCGTCGGCCGTATCCAGGCCCTCCGCACCTCTGATTCGTGAGGAGCCAGCGGCCAACAAAATATGCAAGCGTCGAACGATCACTGTACCGGTTCATAGCGAAGGAAAGAGAGCAGTGATGAAGAGAATGAAAACAGCAGTGCACGCCTTGCTGGCATTATCATTAATAATTCTTCTTTCGGCTCTGGCCTTGTCGGCACAAGATACGCCTGTTGGCCCGGAAGGAACTTCGGTTGCCACAGAGGCCACGCCCGCGGCAGCTGTGAATACCGACGCACTGAGAAATGCCGCCCAGAATCCGGTCGCCAGTCTCATCAGCGTTCCCGTGCAGGAAAATTGGAACTTCGGTATTCAGCCCGGCAACCGCACCCAGAATGTTTTGAATATCCAGCCTGTGATTCCCCTCAGCTTGGGGAAAAAGTGGAACCTCATCACCCGCTGGATCACCCCGATCATCTATCAGCCAATTCCCGTGCCGCAGCCACCCGGACCCCCCGCGCAACAGACCGGAGTCTACGGCCTTGGAGACTTGAACCCTTCCTTCTTCCTCTCGCCCAAGAAGAGCAAGGTGATCTGGGGCATTGGCCCGACTTTTGTCTTTCCCACGGCCACGAATACGACCTATCTCGGGCAGGGGAAATTCAGTATCGGACCCACGGTCGTCGTGCTCGTACAGCCCACACATTGGACGATTGGTTTCCTTGCCAACAACTACTGGTCGGTCGCGGGTCATTCCGATCTCGATAAGCCCGCCGTGAACCAGTTCCTGCTGCAGTGGTTCGCCAATTACAACATGAAGAAGGGTTGGTACCTCACCAGTGGCCCCATCATCACTGCCAACTGGAGGGCCAGTAGCGGCAACGTCTGGGTCGTTCCCTTCGGTGGGGGAGTGGGACGAATCATGAAACTTGGATTCCAGCCGGTGAACATTACCACGCAGTTTTACGGCAACGCCGTGCATCCGCCGGGCGCTTCGCCGTGGACCATGAAGATGCAAATCGCGTTCCTGTTCCCCAAGTTAACCAAGGAGCAGGAGAAGATGCTGCTCGAACAAAAGCTGAAACAAATGGATCAGCCGCCACCGCAGAAGAAGTGAATCGCACCCACGTAGCGACGGACGCATTCGTCCGTCGGGACTGAATAATGGAAGACTAAAATAATCAAAGGCCGTTGAAGTTGATACGGAGGCTGGTATGTTCTCTTGCCTCGTTAGTCGCCGCAAGCTTTTCCCCTCGGCTCGCATCGCCCTCGTTACGCTCCTGGCCCTGCTGCTCTCGGGATGGACGACCTGCACTGCCATCGTGGGTCTCGGGGGCCTGTATCCCGGCGCGATGCCGCAACCCCAAATCACTTCGCTCTCGCCCGACACCATTCCCAGCGACCCGGAAGCCGTCCCGCTGATCGTCATCGGAAACGGCTTCGTCCCCCAATCGCAGATCATGTGGAACGACACTCCGCTGCCAACCACATTTACGGATTCCCACCACCTTCAGACTACGATCACGCAACAGACGTTGAACTCTCTCGCCGCATCGGTTGGGAGCAACGTGCAGATATCCGTCAGATCTCAGGGCTTGACCCCCGTCGCCGGCTGCTCGAATGGCGGCAGTTCCGCCATTTTCGTCCTGCTGGTCAACTAGTGTCTCTCAGCGGCGATCTAGCGCGCTCCTGCCTGTCTTCCCATAATCCCTTTGAGAAAACCGTTTCCTCTAGCCGATTGCGGCAAATTAGGAGCGCGCCGTCGCCCACTCAAGTCGCTGCTCGCCACGGATCATTAGATGGTCTGCTGGCAGCCGTGATCTTTGACGTGCTGGCGCAGCGCCCCAATGGCGCGTTCCTTCTCCCCGACGAGTAGTTCCAACTCTTTATCGAGGCGTCTGAAGGATGGATCGTTCTTTGCCCTGAACAGTTCCAGCAGGACCGTCGTTTTCTCGGAGAGTTGTTTCAGCGCGCGTTCGACTGTGGCGGCGAGGCTGTCGTACTCAGAGCAGTTGGCCATAGCATAAGGCTCCCGTTAACAGATGCGGAAACTTGGGCCACTGTTGTTGGGCGCTAAACTGAAGAGCCCGCAGGATTTGTGGAACTTTTCTTTATTGGATTGCTCTCTACCGCGGCGGAGATTCCCTGATCGGCGCTCCCGAATTCCTACCCGCCCGGCCTGTCAGTTCTGACAGTTTTCTCCGTTGACATGGCACTCCTACACTTTCCTAATGAACGCATCGTCTGAGCAACTCTCGAAATTCTAGTGTTTGGCAGTGAGTGTACGACACAATAGGAGATTCCGGATGTGTAGACTAGCCCTTCACGTTCACCGGCAACTAGATTCGAACACCGCCCCGCTTGGCCCGCTGCCCGTACAAAGAAATGGAAAACTTGACGGAGAAAAGGCGCACAATTGACAAAGGAGGATTGCCATGTTGTCTCACTCGAAGCGCATTACCCTGCTGGCCGGACTGTTCGTTTTGGTGGCTGGCATCGCCTGGCAGAGGGCGATTGCTGAGGACCTCGTTCACGTGGTTTCCGGAGTCGTGAAGTCCGTGGACAAGGCAACCAAGACTGTAGTCGTCAAGACCGCGGATGGTACCGAACACACGATCAAGTACACCGACCAGACCACCGTGAAAGCTGCAAAAGATACCGGCAAGGGTGTCGAAACCGGCAGCGTAGACACCTACCTCGACGCCAAGAAGGGTGCGACCGTCACCGTCAAATATACCGAAAAAGGCGGGGAGAAGACGGCTGTCGGCATAAAAGATGGCGCCAAGGCTACAGCCAAAGCCGTTGCACAGTAATTTATCGTACGAAAGAGTAACCAACGTTGCAGTCAACGCGCTGGCTGCTGCGCAAATCTCTCATCGTGAAGACCGCAGTGAAGAGCGCAGTGATTCAGTTGCGACAGCAGTCGAAATGCACGAAGCGAACGCCTTCTCCATCAGACTCGCGTCGATGCTGCCGGCCGCACCGATGGCGACGATCTGCGTACGCGGTGCGCGCTCGCCCCAGTCTTCCTGGAACGAGATGTCCACACGCCTGCCGACCACCTGCAGCACCGCTCGCCGCTGGGGCGCGTCGGTGTTGTAGACCACACCTTTGGCGCGATAAACCGTCCCCGGCAACTTACGAAGTGTCTCCCGCAAAGCCTCCAGTACCAGCGGTTGATCAGTCTCGTAGCTCCATGTGCTGAAGACGTTCGAATGGTTCTGCCCGTTGTGGCCGTGATCGTGGTTACCGTGGCCGTCATGGCAGGCCGGGTCGCTGCAACGCTCGTCAATGCCTTGCACGTTGAGTGCGGCTCGCGCGGGATCGAAACGCCCCACGCCCAGCAGGATCTCGTAGGGCACCTCGCAGTAATTCGTCTCCACGATCCGCAGACGGTTGAAGTGCTCGTCGAGCCAGGCGCGAACCTTGCCGACTTGCTCGGGTCCGGCAAGGTCCACCTTGTTGAGAATCAGCATGTCTGCAAACCCGACCTGCCGCAGCTTGAGGTCCAACAGCGGCGGATACTCCGGATGCGCGAAAACCTGATCCGCATCCACCACGCAGATGACGCTGTCGAGCCGGATGCGATCCCGCAGACTGGAATCACTGAAGGTCGCGAAAATCCCGCCGGGATCAGCGACTCCGCTGGCTTCGAGCAGGATGTATTCAATGGCCTCAGGGCGCGCCAGCAAGGCGACCACCGACTCGATCAAGTCATCCCGAATCTCGCAGCACACGCAGCCGTTGGCCAGGCTGATCATGTTGTTGTCCACACCGACGACGAGTTCGGCGTCGATGTTGATCGAGCCAAAGTCGTTGACGAGGACGCCAACGCGCAGACCGTGATTCCCGGTCAGGATTCGATTCAGCAGCGTGGTCTTTCCCGCCCCGAGAAAGCCCGTCAGGATTGTGATTGGAACGGTCTTGCCGTTGTCGTCGATGATTTCCATGGTTTAAGTTTTCCTCTCAGAACGTCCGCACAAGAAAGAATCCGATCATGCGAAACATCAAACCCCGGCGCCCCGCCGCGACAGCCGTGCGGCGGGACACCAGGACCACACTTCTATGCCACTTTCGGCTTGGTTGGATCTGCAGGCTTGGGCATATGTTTCATCATCTGACTCAGATCAAGTCCCATCGCCTTTGCCATATCAAGCAGGTTGACCAGTTGCGGATTCGGGAGGTGGGTTAGCGGCTCCCGGTAGAGCTCCGGCGGATAGTACTTATGCGGATCAATTTCGAGGTCCCGCGTTAGTTGCTCCTGCTGTTGCTCGCGCGGCAGCCTTGGCTGTGGCACGACGCCCATGCCGGTGTCGAGCGGCAGCGGGTCGCCGAATAGTACGGTGGGATTCGGCAAGGACTGGCCTGCGAATCCGGGCAGCACGGCGTCCCGATGCCAGATCGCGTCCTTCGTTACGTTGAGGGTTACCACGTCCGGCGCGCCGTAGAGGAACAGCCCTTTCCAGTGAGTGCGAACGTCTGCAGTTTGCTCGTTGAGCGTGTCATTATCGAACGCAAGGTGCGTGGCCATACCGACCCGAGGGTTGACCTGGTTGATGAGGTAGCCCGTGGCGTATGCCAGGGTATGGTGGATGTCGACGGTGTAGTTAAAGAGAAATTCGGGCAACCCATATTTGAGCAGGTTGATGTGCGCCAGATCGGGTTGCAACTCGGTAACAAAAACGTCGACACCCTTGGCATACTTGGCTGTCAGATCGTCAGGCCGACCGTCGCCGGTCCACACGAACGAAAGGCCGTTCCAGTCGAGACGGTAGGCCGAGGCGCCATCCTTGACGTGCGAGCGCCGCCAATGGCGGATCGTGACGCCGTTCTTCTCGTAGCAGATGCCGTTCTCGTCCTTCCAATCGAACTCGTTAACCTCAACCTCGTAGCCTTCTCCGATCGGGCAGGCATCGAAGGCGTCCAGGTGCCATTTGAGCATCTGCTTCATGCCCGCGACCATGGCCTTCGTGCCCATTTCCGGTGTGCGGCCGGAGGGCCCGGTCACGCGCAGCGGCTGCTTCCACCGCCCCGCCCAGGCAGAGAATGGGAGGAGATAAGACAGGTCGTGGTAGTGGTCGACGTGCAGGTGAGTAATGAAGATGTCGTTAATGCTCGGGACTGGAACTCCCATCGCGAGGATGTTCTTGACGCAGCCGGGGCCGAAGTCGAAGAAGAAACGGTCGCCGTTGCCCAGTTCGACCATGATGCACGTGCCAGCTTGGTTTCGCCGTGGCGGGAAAGGGCAACTGCCAACGAACGAGATGCGCATCTCGTCCTTCCCGATGGGCTCACTGCCGGGGAAGTAGTTCATCCGGCTTCGGACGGACGGCGTCGGCTTGTAGTAGGGCGGGAACTGCAGGCCGCTGCTTCCTCCGCCGTAGGGGTTGACGTCTTGCTTCGCGACCGACTTGTTCGGTGTGCTATCACTGCTCATATGTGCTCCTTTTTAGATCTGTGTTGTTATCAACCGTGGTTTTGTGGAGTGCAGCTCTAATTAAGAGCTGGGAATGTTGAACCGCATAGCCTGGATTTCGAATCCTTTCGACATTTCGTCTTGTGAGCACACTCAAACGTCAGTCACCTCCATTCGCCAGAACTACGCCGCTACCATGTGGGTCCGAACGGCGTACTTGACCAGTTCGGGGTTGGTTGTGACGCCCAGCACTTCCATGATCCGGTACTTGTGATATGCGACCGTCCTGGTTGTCATGCGGAGGATCGCCGCAACTTCCTTCATCGCCCTACCTTCGGCCAGCAATTGCAGTACTTCCCGCTGCCGATTGGTCAGGAGTTCGCTTTCGTCTACCAGCTTGTTCTCTTTCGTCCGCAAGAAATTCATGGTGTCTCGCGACAGAGCAGGTGACAGATAAGTGCGGCTTCGCAAGACATCGCGAACTGCGCGTACCAGGTCAGCCGCGGCACATGTTTTGAGCAAGTATCCCGAGGCGCCACGCCGAAACGCCTCAGCGGCCAGCGCCACATCGGAATTCATGGTCAGATAGACGAGCTTGACGACGGGGAACATTTTCTTCAGCTGCCGCCCGGCGTCCAAACCATTCAGGATGGGCATCGCAATATCGAGCACCACCACGTCCGGCTTCAATTCGCAGGCAGCGCGCACCAGGGTGCGGCCGTCGTTGACCACTCCGACGACATCGAACTCGGGTTCGAGCAATCGCTGGCACAGCTCCGCCATCAGGTTGTGGTCGTCGGCAATCAGAATGCGTGAGCGGTTAGTCATCGTCCTGCCCTCAGAATCACTTCTGGTAACTGTCGGAATCTGTCGAATTCATTCTTCTCAGCGAATCTCGTTTGAACTTTTCCAGCGACTCGATTAATCGCTGATATGCTGAGGCATTTTGTACGACCACCTCAGCCTTCCCATTCACCGTCAGTACTTCCGGGCGGCTAGTCCGCTTCAGTCTTTTCAGGTGAGCGTGTGTATTACGCTGAAACTCTGTAAGTGATCCAATGTCCTGGGGCCTGATCATGGCGGCACTCTCCATCAATCGATCACCAGTGATTCAGCTGCGAATCACAAGCGAATTGCTTGCGAAAATATAGGTAGGTTGTGGTATGTGTCTATCCAGTTTCGGCAAAATTGAAAAAACTTGTCCGTCCCGCCAACCTGCCGCCTAAAACTTACTGTCTTCTATTGAATTCCTGCTTGGCAGCAGCGGTCATCGCAGCCAATTAATGCAGGTGGCGCAGAGTCTGGGAAGGGAGTTCACCGAAGAGGAAGCGGTAATCCTGGGCCAGGCGGCCGAAGTGCCAAACACCAAACTGCGTGGCGATCTCGCTGACCGTCGCGCGCGATGGATCAGCCGTTTTGAGTGCTCTCCGAATCTGGTGAAGAGTTCTCATGTTCAGATACTGCACTGGTGCTACGCCGAAGTAGTGCTGAAACGCATCACGAAGCGTACGCTCGGATACACCCGCCGCAGTAGCGAGCTGTTCCATGGATATCCACTCGAGATCATGCTGTTCAACGAAATCCATGGCCATGCGGATGATCTGTCTTCGCGGCAGCACATGGCGGCCAGGTGTAGGTTCGGCTGTGTGCGGCGCGGCGAGCAACTCGCGGACCTCTCGGAGCAGTTTCTGGCTGGCTGCCCTTTGCCCAGCGGCGGATTCCAAGACGCTAGGCGCTTCCTGAACGACCGCTTCGAGCTGCCCCACGATCGATCGAAACCTCATGATGCGTTGACGTGACACTGGGAAAAAACCACGCTTGGAACCCACAGCAGTCGTCGGATCTGCGTTTGCGTCCGCCAGCACCTGATTCGGAATATAGAGACCACACCAACTCCTCGGGGTATTGGTGGTGGCTAAGCAGAAATCGGCGCCCGGCGCATCCACCATCAGAGAAAGCTCGTCACACTGACGCCCATTCCACCACCATGCCTCAGGCGTCCGGGTCGGAAGGAAGATCGAGACGCCGTCCGCCCTCGGGGCTCCCTCTACCACCGCTTTGGCCTCTGCCTGTCCCCATTGAATGCTTAAATTGTTGAGAACCAGGCTGGTGAGCACCCAATTCTTACCGGCGGGACCGAGAACCATCGGCCGCATATTTGCAAACCGGAATGCGTCAAAGAAAGCGTCGAAGGATGAAAACCTCTGTATGGGCATCCCACTTCTCCGGTTGATCGCACTGAGAAGAGTCGCTAGCGATTGTTTCTTTGGCCCATCGACCGATGGAACCTTCAGACTGAATCACGCAGGCGTACCTACAGCTGCGGAGTTCGCAGCTCTGACAGAATCGTCTGAATAGGGCGAATTTATGGGCGGCAAGCTGCCCGCGGCTACTGTCAGAAGCGACAGTGGCCCACGGGAAACAGCCTGAGTCCCTAGAATTGCCGGACGGGATACCTCAGTTAGTGCTTATGGGGCACTACCCAGCCCTCTCCGCGTTATTTTCCACAGCCTTCCACAGCGAGAAATCCAATTTCCTTGTGACATCCAACCTTGACCGAGGCTCCCCACGGTGCGCAAATGGACCATGCGCATCCGCCCAAGCGAAAGCTCGGTTACAAAGGACGGAGGGACTGAACAACCCAGCAGCAGGCAGGTAGCTAACCCCTTATTCCAGAATATTTTGCGCGCAAGTGGTTTGTTTCCAAGATTTTGCGGACATCCGAGCGCGCCTGGATCAGTTAAGTGTTTAAGAATCAGGATCTTGACTTCGGCAGCGAAAAAAAAGAGGGGGGAGGGGGGAGGGGGTCACTCGAAGGGTTCGAAGTGCGGAGACTTGACGCCAAGAGCGGCGAACGCCTCATCCATCGACTTTGCGATCTGCATCAGGGGCCGGGTGGACGCTCCCGCAATCTGAAAGACGCGTGCCAACCCCTGGCCCGGCAGAGTCGGGGCCACGACAATGCTGGGGCGTTTAAGGGCGTCCGGCATCGCCGGTTCCTGCTGCGCCAGGTTGCGGGCGTGTTTGGTGGATATCGCGATTTCCGTTACCAGGGACAAGTCGAAGATTCCCGCGCGGGCATCGGTTGCTCTCGCGTACTTTCGCACCGCCGAGTAATACTCTGACAGCGAGTGGTCGGTGAGCCGTCCCGCGAACCGGCCGAGCAGAATCTTATTCGTCGGATCGAACTCAAACCAGAACCCCATCTACCGGCACCATCCCTTGGTGCAACCGATTGGACCACGAAGCGGAGAACATCATCCAGTTACCTCAGTTACTCCTTGATGAACTGCTTTCGAGGGCTGGAAGTGATCTTGTGCTTTGTTGCGTTCATGACTTTCCCGTTGGACCTGGCATACTTGCCAGCATTATCATCGTCCTCACGCGTGAATATCTCACGAGTCGTCAACATCGAAGACCTGCGCCGCATGGCGCAACGCCGCCTTCCCAGGTCGGTGTTCGATTATTTGGATGGCGGTGCCGAGGGCGAGCTTACGCTGGCGGAAAACTGCCGCGCCTTTCGCGATGTTCTGTTTCGTCCGCGGGGCGCAGTGGCCGTTGGTCATTGCGACTTGAAGACTCAGGTCATTGGCCACGAACTCGCTTTGCCGGCGATACTCGCGCCAGTCGGTTATAGCCGATTGATGCATCCTGAAGGCGAAGTTGCGGCGGCTCACGCCGCGGGCGAAGCTGGCACAGGCTACATTCTCTCGACCATCTCCGGCCATAAGTTAGAGGATGTGAAGGCAGCGTCGAAAGGCCCGTGCTGGTACCAGCTGTATCTGATGGGAGGCCGCGAAGCCGCTGAAGGTTCGATCGACCGCGCTCGTCGCGCAGGATTCTCTGCGCTGGTCATCACTGTAGATACGCCGGTTGCCGGATTGAGAGAACGCGATCCGCGCAACGGCATGAAGGAACTGCTCGGACCTTCGTGGCTCGCGAGAATACCGTACGTGCCCAACATCCTCGCGCATCCTGGCTGGCTGGCGTCGTTCCTGCTGGATGGTGGCGTTCCGAAACTCGAAAACGTCGTGCTCCCGGGCAAAGGGCCGTTGGCGCTCGTGGATGTTGGCGCTGCGCTGGCGAGCGCAACCGTGACGTGGGAAGACCTGCGCTGGATCCGCGAAGTCTGGTCGGGACCGATCATAGTCAAGGGACTACTGACGGGCGATGACGCCAGACGCGCCGTGGACGAAGGCGCGCGCGCCGTGGTGGTGTCGAACCATGGGGGCCGTCAGCTCGATTCGGTTTCCCCGACGCTGCGGGCGCTTCCCGAAGTCGTTGCCGCCGCCAAGGGACAGATCGAAGTGCTCATGGATGGCGGAGTTCGCCGCGGCAGTGACATCGTGAAGGCGCTCTGCCTGGGCGCACGTGCAGTCCTCATCGGGCGAGCGTATGCCTACGGCCTCGGTGCGGCGGGCCCAGCAGGAGTCACGAAAGCGTTGGAGATTTTACGGGCCGACGTGGAACGTACCGTTCGGCTGTTGGGCTGCCCATCGGTCGCAGATCTGGATCGGTCGTATGTCGAGGTGCCGGCGAGTTGGCCAATGCATTGAGCGGACGCGGGATCTATACCTGAAGAACGTCCCCTTCACGCGCGACCATCTCGTACAACACTGGATTGACGAAGAACCCGATGAAGAGTCGCGAGATCAACCCTGCCACGATCACGATGGCAAAAGGCTTCTGCGTGTCGGAGCCGATTCCAGTGGAGAGCGCGGCCGGAAGCAGTCCGAGGCACGCCACCAGCGCTGTCATCATAATCGGACGAAGCCGGAGAAGAGAAGCTTCGCGCGTGGCCTTGCGGATGTCGAGTCCTTCCTGGCGCAGCTTATTGATGTAAGACACGAGGATCACAGCCGTCTCGACCGAAACGCCGAGCAGGGCCAAAAGCCCCAGGACCGAAGAGACGCTGAACGGAGTGTGGGTCAGCTTGAGAGCGACGAGCGCGCCCACGGGTTCGGTCATGATCACGCCCAGCGCAATCGTAACGGGAAACTTGAAGTTCCCGTAAAGCGCAAACAGGATCATGAAGATCAGCACTACGGCGAGTGGTCCGATGAAATACATCTGCGACCTTGCTTCGAGAAACTGGCTGTACTCGCCGCCCCACAACATGCGATACCCCTGCGGCAGTTTCACCACCTTGTCGACGGCCGCCTGGCCATCGCGCACGGCCCGCTCGAGGTCGCGGCCCTCAATGCTGTACTGCACCCCGATGTATCGCGAATTATTCTCGCGGTAGATGAAGGACGCGCCGTTGCCCTGGGTGATGTTGGCGAGTTGACTAAGTGGAATCTGCTGACCATCGGGCGTGCCCACCAGCAGGTTTCCAATCTCTCGTGCGCTGCTGCGGAATTGCGGTTGCATGCGCACCACCAGGTCGAACAACTTCTCCCCTTGAATGACCTGTGTGACCGCTTGCCCACCAACCGCGGCTGAAATTACAGCCTCGACGTCGGCGACATTGATGCCGTAACGCGCGATCCTGTCGCGGTCCACATCCACCAGCAGGCTGGGCTGGCCGAGTTCGCGCACCACAGTGAGTTCCGTGAAGCCGGGTATCGTTGCGAGAGTGTTCTTGATCTGGATTGCTTTATCCTGGAGCACATTCAGATCGTCGCCATAAATTTTGACGGCGAGTGAACTCTTGAGACCGGTGAGTGCTTCGTCGACCGCATCTTCGGCGGGCTGCGTGTAGTTGAAGATAATTCCTGGGAACGCAATCAGTTTCTGATTGATGGATTCGATCAACTGTTTCTTGTCGCCGACGTCCCCCGCCCACGCTTTGTCTTTGTAGGACTTCAGGCCAACGTAGAACTCACAGTTGAAGAACCCTGTAGGGTCGGTTCCGTCGTCGGGGCGTCCCAATTCCGAAGCCACGACTGTGACCTGCGGATAAGACATGAGGATGGCGCGAATCTGAGGGGCAATCTTGCTGGCTTCCTCGAACGAGATGGTGTAAGGCATCGTAGCCCGCACCCAGAGCGCGCCTTCGTCCAGGTGAGGCATGAACTCGCCACCAATAAACGGGACCAGCAACAGGCACGCGCCAAAGATCAGACTGGCGATCGCAAGGGTTGTCTTTGGACGATCGAGTGCCCAATCCAGTTGGACGGCGTATTTCCGCTTCATCCACTCGTAGGCGCGGTTTGGTTTTTCGCGGACCCCGCCCTTGAACCAATACGAGGCCAGCACCGGAATGAGGGTAAGGGTCAGGATCAATGCGCCGACCAGTGCAAAGGACATGGTTTCAGCCATGGGATGGAACAGTTTCCCGGCTGGCCCGGTCAGAGCGTAAATCGGCAGGTAGCCCGCGAGGATGACGGCGACCGAATAGAAGATGGGACGGTCCACATCTTTTGCGGCGGCAAGAATGACATCGTCGAGCTTGTATTCCTGGCCCTCCCGCAACGCGAGTTCACGGTAGATATTCTCGATCATCACCACGGTGCCGTCGATCACGATGCCGAAGTCGATAGCGCCGATGGAAAGAAGATTCGCGGCGACGTCGTGCGCATGCAGCACGATGAATGCAAACAGCAACGACAGGGGGATGGTGATGGCGACAATGATCGCGGCCCGGAAGCTGACCAAGAAAAAGATCAGTACGATAAGCACGAGCACCATGCCGCGAAGCAAATTGGCCTCGACGGTGTCGGTGGTCAGATCGACAAGTTGGCTGCGGTCGTAATAGGGATGAATCTTCACGTCCGGCGGCAGGATTTGTTTGTTCAGTTCGTCGGTCTTCGCCTCGACGGCCTTCAGGACGTTCTGCGTCTGCTCCCCGCGCAGCATAAGGATGACGCCTTCGACCGCATCATCATTCTTCTGATAGCCAAATTCGCCTAGCCGTGGCGCGTGGCCGATCGTGACTTCGCCGACGTCGCGTACCCGGATAGGAACGCCCTTGTTTGCGCCCACGACGATATTCCCAATGTCGTCCGTGTTGCGCACGAGTCCGATGCCGCGCACGTAATAGAACTGCCCGCCTTGCGAATAGAAACCGCCACCTGCGTTGGCGTTGTTGGCGGCTAGCGCGGCCGTTACTTGCGGGACAGTCAGGTGATAGCCATAGATACGCGCGGGATCGAGCAGCACCTGATACTGCATGGTGGTGCCTCCGAAACCAGAATCGTCGGCGACGCCGTGAACGGAGCGGTAGGCGCGCTCCACAACCCAGTCTTCAATCGTCTTTAACTCTTGCGGGCTGCGATCAGGGCTCTCGAGTACATAGCGATATACCAGACCGCTCGGGCTGAACAAGGGCGCGAGCGTTGGCGTTACGCCGGTTGGAATAGTCGCTTGGGCAAGGCGTTCAAAAACGATTTGCCGCGCAAAGTAATCATCCGTGCTGTCCTCAAAGGTCAGGATGATGTCAGACAGGCCATAGAGCGAGATCGAACGCATTACGACCATGTGGGGGACGCCGTTCATCTCAAGTTCTAGAGGAAGGGAGACGAGCCTCTCGACTTCTTCTGCGGCGTGATCCGGCCATTGCGTGATGATCTCGACTTGCGGCGGCGAGAGATCGGGATAAGCGTCCACGGGCATCCGCTGAAAGGAAAGGATCCCGCCGACGGTGATAAAAGCGGTCAGCATCAGCACCAGGAATCTCTGCCGCAGCGCCGCTTGGACGATTCGATGAATCATTCAGGTGTGGTGAACACTATCCTCGCTTCAGTCTGAAAAACGCGTTGTATCCTGGCTTGCGGCAATCAGCGTTGCAGCGAATTTGCAAACTGCAGGAACAGGCTGCCATCTCCAATGACCTGGTCTCCGGGCTTCAGCCCGCTGGTGATCTCGGTCTGTCCATTCAGGCTTTCGCCCAGAGTCACCGTGCGTCTCCCAAACTGGTTGGCAGATGTCTCCGCGTACACGAAGGGCTGATTTTCGCTGTCGCGCAGGATTGCTGCATCCGGCAATGCAATGGCATTTGCCAGCTTGCCTGCGTTTACTGTGGCCGTCACGTACATGTCCTTCTTCAATCTCTCCCCGGGATTGCCGGTCTCTATGCGGGCTTGAAGGGTGCGCGTATTCGGATCCAGAGAAGCCGCAACATACGCGATGCGTCCGCGGAACTCCTGCGAATAGCTGTCGGTCTGAATCGTGACCTGATCTCCGACGTGAATGTATGGCAGGTCTTTTTGATAAACATTCACCAGAACCCAGACCGTGCTGGTATCGGAAATCATGAAGCACTGCGTGGTCCCGGACTGGATTAATTGCCCCGCGGCCACGTCTTGCTCGACGACCTCACCGCCAATCGTTGCCTTGACCGGAACCTCAAACGAAGGCGGGCCTTGAACCAGTTCGTCGGGATCCTTAACGCCCAGCACTTTCAGTGCGGCCAGCGCCGCGACCAGGTCACCGCCGGCCTGTACTTCGGTCGATTGAGCCTGTTCGAGCACTTGCTCGGCAATCGCTTTGTGGTCGTACAAGTCCTTGGCGCGCGCGTAGGCTTTTTGCGCGAGAGCGTACGCATCTTTAGCTTTCAAATAATTGGTGCGGAGCTGCGAGTAATCGGGGCTGGCGACATATAGCATGGGATCGTTTTGATGTACGTGTTCGCCCGGAACCACGACGATTCGGTTGACCGGTCCACTCACCTGCGTAATCACCGGGATGGTGTGAAAGCCGTTGTAGGCCACGGCACCGGTGAGTCGCAGCATCCGGGTCAAAGTCGTGGGCTGAACTTTCAGGACCTGAACATGCGACATCTGCTCGGGCGGAATCGTAAATAACTCGGGATTGCTAGAGTTCTTCGGGTTCGCGCCCTGAGGCCCAGATCCTTCACAACCGGCAAGCACCAGCATGATCGCTGACACGACGGCCAGCACGGTCCACACTTGCCAGCGTTTCATTTGGTTACGGCGATTCATGGCAGGGTCCTCGTTCCCAGCGCTTCCTTCAACTGTTCTAGTGCGGTCATGTACGATGCCAAGGCTTGGCGATAAGCTAATTGCGTGGACCGGTAACTGCGCTCGGCGTCCAGGAAGTCAAGCAGGCTGGCGGCTCCGCGCTTATAAGCATACTCGCTGATATCGCGCGAATCCTGAGCCTGCTTGAGATATCCAGACGTGTAGAGCTGCACGACTTCGTCATTGCTCCGAACCGCCTCGTAGGCATTGGCCACATCCGAAAGTACCGTGTCACTCGCGGATTGCTCCTGCTCCTTCGCCTGAGCCAGGGCGTAATTGGTTCGGGCAATTTCGCCCTGATTGCGATTGAAGATTGGCAAGTCGAAACTAGCGAAGATCGACCCCGTGTTCTCCCCTGAGACATGGGTGAAATCGTAGGTGCCGGTTACATCCACCTTGCCATTCGCTTTGGCTAGAAGATATTGGCTCTGGGCGGCGGTGATCCCCAATTCAGCAGCGCGAAAGTCAGGGCGCTCGCGCAGTGCTCGCAGCTGCAAATCTTCCAACTTGGCTTGCAGAGGCTGGTACGCCAGATCACCGATGACGTCAAAATCGGCTGGCACCGCGTCGTACCCTAGGAACTGCCGCAGTCCCACCAGCGCCTGCACCTTTGCGAGGCGGGCGGATGACACGTCGGTCTGAAACTGCAAGAGTTGGAGCTTGATCTTGAGGAAGTCGCCTTCGCCGATGTACCCGGCTTTGAATTGCACCTGGCTGATGTCGACGGTTTCCTGAAATCCTTTCAGATCTTCAAGGGCGAATTGCAGGGTCGATTCCGCCAGCAAAACACTGACAAACTGCTGACCCACGTTGAACGCCAGGGTGCGCTCAGCATCCGTGATTTGGGCACGGGTGACCGCAGTCTGGTCGCGGGCTGCTTGCAGCCGTCTCTGTCGCTTGTGTCCGCGCTCGAAGAGGTAGCTGAGCCCAATATCAAATTGCTGCGTCTGGTCCAGATTCGTCCCGGAAAAATCCTGCGGACTGAAGAATGGGATGAACTGGGTGTCTACACCCAAGGTTGGGTTGGGGCGCAGGTTCGCCGTGATCTCTTGCGCTTGATTCTGAAGAATAAGGGTCCGGCTGGCCTTCAGCGAGTGGTTATGCGCGAGCGCGAGATCGATGGCCTGGTCAAGACTGATGAGTGTGGTACTTTGCGCGACTGCAGCCTGTCCTGGCAGCAGAAAGAACACTACCGCCGAGGCCAATACCGCAAAGAACCGTGAGCGCATAAGAGTCAAATCAACAGGCGCTGAGACCTGATGGGAGAGACTTAGCGCCGGAAACCGTGAACTTTCGCGGCCACCAGCTAAGTTCCTGCGCCTTTACCGCCCTCCTCGCTGTCGTAAGCACGACTCGCCCCGGGAGGCCATTGTAAACGGGAAGCCCCATCTAAGGGCGATAAAGATTAGATGCCGGTGAGTCCTTGGGATCGCTGCCTTTGCCTCAGATTGCGCTGGTTCCGGAGGCCAGCGCGGTTCGCTTGCAGGTTTAACCCCGTTAAGGTTGACGGGTTGAGTAGCATAGAATGTCTGCGAACGATGGAGACAGGCATGAGTAATCGACGTCAATTCCTGAAGATGCTGTCGGCGGCTGCGGTGTCGCCGTGGGTCGCGGCTCAAACGAAGATGTCAGAGACAAGAGCGAAGATTCCGCTGGCATTTTCAACCCTGGGTTGTCCGGCGTGGGAATGGAAGAAGATCCTGGACTTTGCAGAGGCAGCACGGATTCTCCGCCATCGAACTGCGCGGTATCGGAGGAAAGCTGGATTTGCCCTCGCTCCCGCTCTTTGCACGCCGATCGCATCGAGCAGACGAAACAAGAGATCCGCGCCAGCAAGTTGCAGATTGCGTGCGTGAGCAGTTCCGCGCAAATGTATGTAGAGGATCCGGCTAAGCGCGCGAAGGAATTGGCGGATGCCCGCCGCTTCATCGATCTGGCTGCGGCGCTCGGAGCGCCCTACGTGCGCGTTTTTGGCGGCAAGGCGGAATCCGACAAGAGTCCCGCGCCCAGCGATGAGACCAAAGCGCGAGTCGCAGACGGATTGCGCGAACTGGGCAAATACGCCGGCCCGCTGAAGGTGACGGTCATCATCGAATCGCACGACCATTTCACGGCTTCCGCGACCTTGAAAGCGTTCTGCAGTCGGCCGATTCCGAACACGTTGGTCTGCTGTGGGACGCGCATCACACCTTTGCCACCTCGAACGAAGACCCAGAGTTTACGGTTCAGCCAATTAGGCCCCTGGATCCGCCACACCCACCTGAAAGATTCCGTCGGCAGCGGGGAAGATCGCAAGTATGTGCTGACGGGGCGGGGAAACGTCCCCATCCAGCGCCAGATCGAGGCGCTGCGTTCGATTGGATATAAGGGTTTCTATTGTTTCGAATGGGAAAAGCTGTGGCATCCGGACATCGACGACCCGGAGATCGCCATCGCTGACTACGCGCGCGTGGTCGGCCAATGCCTGGGAAACGCTCACGCCTGCGGACAGTAGAGCCGTAGGCCGGCATGTTGTCGGTGATGGTTTCGGTCGCCGCATCCCAGTAAACTTTCTTTCCGGTCCAGTACGATTCCGCCGCCATCATGCAGGCGACGGAGTGCGCGAACCCATCATGCACCGTGGCGTGGGGCTGCTGGCGCGAGCGCATGCATTCGAACCAGTTCGCCATGTGCTCCGTGCTCAGGTCGTCGATGCCCAGCGGCGGCAGCTTGGTGTCTCCTGGCAGCATCACGAAGTGAGACTTCCTCTTCTCGTCGATGTCGGCGTCGTCTTCGTGCGTCCCTTTCTCTTCGATGAACTGATAGCGCGGGCTGCCTTCGCCGCCGATGGTTGATCAGGCTGGCTTTCTTTCCCATGTAGCGCGTGAAGCTGGGCGCGTCGTTGCCGAAGCTGGTCGAGTAGCTGACCAGAAAGCCCTTCGGATATTCCAGCAATGTCTGAAACGTATCGGCCGTTTCGCGGCCGTCGTGCCATGCGAAAACCCCTCCGTGCGACACCGCCGATTTCGGGAAGTTGTCGTCCATGAACCAGTGCACCAGGTCGATGGCGTGGCTCATCCATTGATCCGGAATTCCGCTGGAAAATTCCTTGTAAAGGCGAAACTCAAAATACATTTGCGGATCGAACGGACGCGCGGGCTTGGTCATCAGCCACTTGCTCCAGTCGGTGTCCTGCTCGCGAATCTGCTTTACTTCCGGACGCCCGCGCCACCGCGGACCGTGATAGTTCCACACGACTTCAACCTTGCTGACATCGCCGAGCGCTCCGCTGCGCGCGATGTTTTGCGCCGCCTGCTGATACGGCTCGCTGCGATGTTGCGTGCCGACCTGAACGATGGTCTTGGACTGCAGCACAGCGTCGCGGGCTGCTTTGGCTTCGCTCAGCACGTTGCCCATCGGCTTTTCGACATAAACATCCTTGCCGGCCTCGACCGCCATTTTCAGGATCGGTGAATGCGCGTGCTCCGGAGTCGAGATCAGCACGGCGTCGACATCCTTCATGGCGAGCAGTTCTTCGACATGCTGAACCGCCCGCGGAGCCCGGCCGTAATAGCCCGCATTCGTGGCGGCGGCCTTCTCGCGGTTCACTTTCCACAGATCGCAGACCGCAATCATCTCCACGTGATGGCTGTCCTTCAATTTGGACGCGATCAAGTCGAGATCTCCGCCGCGGCTTCCGTTGCCGATGTGCCCGAGCGAAATCCGGTCGTTGGCGCCCACGATATTTTCGTAGGACAGGGCGGTGCGCGGCAGAACGACTCCACCGGCGATGACTGCCGCGGACTTGCCCAGAAATGCCCGACGATTGATCTGCGAAGATTCACTCATGATTAGCTCCGGTGCACGAATCGATTCGCCATGCTAAGTGGGACTGCTGTTCACGTCAAGGACAGCGACGCCCTAAAGTGAAGCATGGTGCTCAGGTCGTCTTTAGCCCGTCTGGAACCAACGGCAGCGAGCGCAACCGCACTCCGACTGCGTCGAAGATCGCATTGGCAATTGCGGGCGCCAGTCCGATCATCGGGCACTCGCCCGCGCCCACCGACGGAATATCCTTGCGATCGAGCAGAACAGTTTCCAGAACCGGCACATCGCTGAACCGCGGCACGCGATATTGCGACAATCGTGCCATTCAGAATCTTTCCGTTGTCGAATTCGATCGCTTCGAACAGCGCCCCGCCCAGTCCCTGCATGTTCGAGCCTTCGATCTGATTGCGAAGGCCGTCGGGATTCACGATCGCGCCGCATTCAAACGCAGAAACGACACGAACCACTTTGACGTCGCCCGACTTGCGATCGACGTTGACCTCGGCGAAGGTGGCGATGTTGCCCAGTTTCTCGTATCCGCCGCCCATGCCAAATCCCTGGCCGGCGGTCTTGCTCTTGCCCCAGCCAAATTGTTTCGCCGCGGCCTCGAACACCGCGCGCAGTCGCTCATCCTTCAGATTCTTCAGGCGGAATTCCAGCGGATCCATCTTCACGGCGTGCGCCGATTTCGTCCATGTGCGACTCGCGCGCGAAATGGTTCGCGGTGGCGGCCAGCGCGCGGTACGATCCCTGGCGCAACGGGGAATTGACCGCGTGAAAAACGATGCGCTGGTTCGGGATTTCATAGTACGTGCGAATTCCCGCCGAACCGGAATTGTAGTTGTGAAACTCCCACGCGGTGATCGTTCCGTCGCTGCGCACGCCGCTGGTCACGTCGATCACGCCCGCCGGACGAAAATATGCCCAGGTGAACTCCTCTTCGCGCGTCCACACGACCTTCACTGGACGCTTGGCCGCGCGCGCCAGTCGCGCCGCTTCGATCGCCGTTTCTCCGGTATGCTTGCCGCCATAGCCCGATCCCGTGTCGGGCATCAACACGCGCACCTGGTCTTCGGGAATCCGAAATGCCTCCGCGAGTTGCCCGCGCACGCCGAAGGGGCGCTGCGTTCCGGTCCACACCGTCAGCTTGTCGCCGTCCCATTTCGCCAGCGCAGCGCGAGGTTCGAGGGGAGTGTGCGCGATGTACGACACGGTATAAGTCTGTTGCAGACGATGATCCGCAGATCCCAGCGCCTGATCCACGTTGCCGACGTCATAGCGGTCGCCATCGCCCGTAGGATCCTTGCCTTCGACCGTGTTCTTCCGCAGATAGTCGAACAGCTCTTTGTTCGAAGGTTGCGGCTCGGACTTCCATTCGGCGTGAATCGCGGCCAGCGCGGCCGCGGCCGACTCGGTGCTCGCCGCGGCAACGCCGACGAAGTTGCCATCGTGAACGACGGTGGCGCCCATCTGCTCCGCCTTCTGCGTGTCCACCGAAATCAGCGTCGCGTTGAATGCCGCTGGCCGCAACACTTTGCCGTAGAGCATGTCGGGCAGTTTCTGGTCCGAGGGATAACGGTGCTTGCCGGTGACGAAATCGCGCCCATCCACTTTCGATCGCGGATTGGCCCGCCACTTTCCAGTTCGCCGCCGGAATCAGAGGAGTCTCGGCGGTGACGGTCTGGGTCAGTTGCTGACCCTTCGTCAGCGCAGCATATTCCAAGAATCGCTTGCTCTGAGGATCGGCGATCTTGCCATCGGCAGCGATCAGGTGCTGACGATCCATCTGCCACTGCGCTGCCGCCAGTCCGATCAGCATTTCGCGCGCCGCCGCCGCAACTTTGCGCAGTTGCAGATTCATCGTGGGAGTCGTGCGGCTCCCGAACGTGCCCATGTCGAACGGCGTGAGCTGAGTGTCGCCCATCACCATTTCAATCTTTTCGATCGGCACGTGAAGTTCTTCCGAAACCGCCTGGCTCAGAGAAGTCCGGATGTTCTGGCCCATCTCGGCCTTTCCCGTGTAGACCGTGACTTTGCCGTTTTCTCCGATGTGAAGCCAGGCATCAATTTCTTTGGGAAGGGAATCGCCGCGTCGCCTTCGCCCCGCCCGATTCTTGCGCGACCACCGCTGGCTTCAAAACCGAAACCACCAGAAGCCCAGCGCCGAGAAACTTGAAAAATTCCCGCCGATCGAGATCGAAGCGGTACGGAGCGGCCGCGCGTGAGTTCGTAGCGTTCAGGCTCCAACTGAAAATCCGCGAAGTGGATTTCTCGCTCATCGGCCCGCTCCTTTCGCGCAGACGACGCCGTCCCGGACTTTGCTGCCTTCTGAATCGCGCTCACGATCCGCGGATATGTTCCGCAGCGGCAAACGTTGCCGTCCATGAAATCGACGATCTCGCTCTCGTTCGGCGACGGATTTCGCTGGAGCAGCGCAACCGCCGACATAATCATTCCTGACGTGCAGTACCCGCACTGCATCGCGTCAGCCTCGAGGAATGCCTGCCTGCACGGGATGAAGTTGATCGCCGCTGGCGAGTCCTTCAATGGTTGTGATTTGCTTCGAGGAAACGGCGACGACCTTGGTGACGCATGACCGCTGCGCCTTTCCGTCGATCAAGACGGTGCAGGCGCCGCATTGGCCTTCTCCGCATCCGTACTTGCTTCCGGTCAGATCGAGTTGCTCGCGCAAAGCACTGAGCAGGCTGGTTTGCGGGTCGGCATCGACCGTGTAAGACTTCCCGTTGACGGTGAGACGAATGGTAGCCATTCCTATGCTCCCTAATCGTGGAGTACGCGTGGCGTTGCGGAGCGGAGATGCTTTAGAAATCATATACCCGCGATAGCGTAGCCGGCAGTATCCGCAGGCGAGAGCTCAGTTAAGAAAGCCGGCAGACCGGAATGATTTCCGGTCTCCCGGCTGAAGGTATAGCTCCTGCGCGTCTTTTCGCCTATGACTTGATGGTCTTCGAAGCCGCGTCCCATGTGACCGGCTTCTGGCGGAAATACGATTCGTTCGCCATGTGGCAGGCGATGGCGGCGTTGTTGCCAAAGACCGCATCCTCCGTCACCGGCTTGCGCGACTTCACCGACTGGAAGAAGACATTCAAATGCGGACGCACATCGTCCCAGTCGTGCCCTTTATAGACGGTGTCTTCGTGCAGCGGCTCTTTGCCGAGCGGCGGATCGTGCTCCGCGTGCCACTGCTTCACGTATTCCTCGCGCATCTTCGCCGGGAAGCTGAAGCTGTAGTAGCTGGGGTCCATGTCCACGCCGGACTGCGGAGAGTGCCGCAGGTCGAACTCGCTGGCATCGAGAAGTCCCTTCGGCCCCATGAACCGCGCCAGTTCCGGCGTTTCGCAGCCCAGGTCCAGACGCACATAAACCGGAATGCCGTGATAATCGAACAGCACGGTGTGGAAATCGGGCATGTCGCGGCCGTCTTTGAAGCGGAAGATGCCGCCCATCGCCGTCGCCGACTTCGGGATTTCATTCCATCCCAGCGTGACCAGCATGCCGCTGATCAGATGCACCATCAGGTCGCCGGCCACGCCGGTGCCGTAGGCACGCCAGCAGCGCCAGCGCGCGAAATGCAGCTTGTTGAACGGAATCTTGGGAGCATCGTTGAGCCAGGTATCCCAGTCCAGGGTCTGCGGGGAGAGATCGAGCGGCGGCGGATATTCCCAGGCGCCGGTCGGATCATTTCGTCCCAGCGTGAGTTCGACCATCTCGACGTCGCCGATCGCGCCGCCCGTATAGAGTTCATTGCGCCTTGGCGCAGAGCACGGAACTGACGCGCTGCGAGCCGATCTGCACGATGCGATTGTTTTTCTGCGCCGCCTCCACCATGGCAAGTCCGTCGGCCACGTTGTGCGACATCGGCTTCTCGCAATAGATATCTTTGCCGGCGTTGCAGGCGTCGACCACGACGCGCCGGTGCCAGTGATCCGGAACCGCGGCCACGATGCAATCGATGTCTTTGCGATCGAGCAATTCCTGGTAGTGGCGCGTGGTGGGCAGGCTCGTATTGCCGGTGATTTCTTTCGCCAGCGTGTGCCGCCCGTCATACAAGTCGGCGGCGCCGACGCACTCGACGCCAGGAATCGTAATCGCCCCGCCCAGCAGGCCGGAGCCCTGCATTCCGATCCCGATCATGCCAAAGCGAACGCGATCGCTGGGCGCCACTGCTCGCGGGAAGGGTTGAGCGTTCGAGCAAAACAGTTTTCGATGCCAGCACGCCGCCCGCGGCTGCGCCGCACTGCCTTGCAAGAATGCGCGTCGCGAAAGAATACGTTTCATGCGAATCCCTCCGAATGATTTTGACTGCGACCTGCTCCTGCGAATGCCGTTACTTCTTCAGTGGCTTGATCGCCACTTCTTTGAAAAACACGATGTCGTTGTCGCTGTGATTCTGCAAGCCCATGTATCCGAAGTCGGGCCGCGGACCGCGCTGCGGCTCGAAATCAAACTTCCGCTCCGGCACCGGATCGCCATCCTTATAATCCGTGACCTTCACTCCATTGAGCATGACAATCGTGCGCGACCCGTCCAGCGTGATGTCCATCGTGTTCCACTCCGGGCCGGGCTTCCACGCATTTTCGCCAGCGGCTTGGTCAGCGAATACAGCATGCCGGTCGAATGATATTCATCCTCCTTCGAGGTTTCGGGATGATTGTCGATCTGCACTTCGAAGCCGTAATGCACCGGCATCCACTCTTCGCGCGGCTCCAGCGGAATGCGGATGAACACGCCGGAGTTGTCGTTCTCGTCGCGCATCTTGTAGACGACGTGAATCTGGCAATTGCCGATCTTTCCGCCGGTCCAGTAGAGCAGGCCCATGCCGCCGTGGGTGTGGATCAATCCATCTTCCACCGTGTCGCCGCCCGGGCCAACATGCTTCCATCCAGTCAAATCTTTGCCGTTATAAATCTGTTGCCACTTGTCGGGATCGCCTTTGCAGACATTCTGATTTTCATCGGCGGCGAAGGAGAGCGTGACCAGACCGGCGAGCACAAAAATGCAGACAATAAATCGTTTCAGCATTGGGAATCTCCTGAGATTTCTCAGCCAGCTAGCTTGAGACAGACCACCATACTCGCACCCACGCTCGGAATCAATCGGGACGGTTCGACATTTTCAGTGACCAGGTCGCCACTCGGGAAAGCTCGGGAAAGTCGCGTCAAAAACGATTGGCGCCTCACCCGCAAGGGGCGAGACGCCAATTGTCCTAACACTCAGAGGAAACGGTGGGAGTCGAAGGTTAGTCCATTTCTTGTCCTGAACCCTTCCCGTGCGAACCGCATGCCCGCCGCCGGCTCCCGAACTGCCCTCAGCGTCGCGCTTCTTCTGCCAGTCGGCTTCGGTGAGCACGGAAATTGCCTCCGCTTTCTTCTTCTTCAATCCCGCGTTGATGCCGGGCAGTTCCTTCTGCGTCAGCTTCTGGAAATCGCCGATCACGTCTTCCAGTTCGTGCGCCAGAGAATCCGCGCGCGCCGCCTGGTAGTCCGCCGGACGCCCTTCATAGCCGTTGACCGTTGCCGTAAAGCTGGCCCAGAAGTTCGCGGATGCGTTCTTCTCCCGTGATCATGCCGCCTTCTTTCGTGGCCACGATCTTTGCCCGCAGTTCGTCGCACTTAGCCGCCAGATCCTGCAGTTGCTTGCGCAGAGGATCCTTTTCCGGCAGTTTCGCCGCCCTTTCGTTGGCCGCGTTGCGCACCCCTTCAATCGCTTCGACCGCGTACGTCATGTGCTCGATGGTGTGATAGACCTTCATGGTCAAATCGAACTGCGCCTTGCGATCTTCCAGCGAATACTTCGCCCGCGGATCGAGCACCACGTTCAACTGCTCGGTATAAACGTTGTCGCCCTTGGTCATCTTCACCGTGTAGGTTCCCGGCAGCACGCGCGGACCCTGCGCGGCCTCAAACAGCGCCGTCGCCGCGGGTGGAACCGCCGGAGCCTTCACGCGCATCGACCAACTGGCGCGGTTCAATCCGCGATGCTTGCTTCCCGCCACGGTGTCGACCTGCTTGCCGTTCTGAGTCGAGAATCTCGATCTTCAGATCGCCAAAGATGTGCCGGCCTCTCTGGTAGTAAGTGATCTGCGCCTCTCCAGGCCGGTTGCGGCCGGTGAAGGTTTCGTCGCCCTTCGGCCCAGCCGCCGAACGCGTCGAAGTACTGCACAGCTTTGCCCGGAATGAGCGCCGCTTCCTTCGACATGAGTTCCGGAGTCAAAGCCCGCAGCGCCGAAATGTCGTCGATGATCCAGATGCCGCGGCCGTGCGTGGCCAGCACCAGATCGCTCTCGCGCGCCTGCACGGCGATGTCGTCCACCGCGACGGCAGGGAAGTTGCTCCCCTTGTATTGCGCCCAGTGCTGGCCGCCATCGACTGAGATCCAGAGCCCGAATTCCGTGCCCAGGAACAGCAGATTCGGCGTCCACGGAATCTTCCTTGATCACGTGGGCGAATCCGCGCGCGCCGCTTTCCATGCGCGGGCAGCGCCGTCCATGTCTTGCCGTAGTCGGTGGTCTTGTAGACGTAGGGCTTCATGTCGCCGAAAGTGTGGCGATCGAAAGTCGCATAGGCCGTGGCTTCGTCGAAGCGGCTGGCTTCAATCGTCGAGACCCAGGAATTTTTTCCCAGGCCGGTGACGTTGCCCACCACGTTGGTCCACGTTTTGCCGCCATCGCGCGTGATCTGCAGGTTGCCGTCGTCGGTTCCGACCCAGATGATCTGGCCGTTCTTCGGCGATTCAGAGATCGAATAAATCGTGGTGTGCATTTCCGCCGACGAATTGTCCACGGTCACGCCGCCGGACTCTTCCTGCTTCTGCTTCTCCGGATCGTTCGTCGTCAGGTCCGGCGAAATGCGATCCCATGACTGGCCATGATCGCGCGAGCGGAACAGGAACTGCGCGCCAATGTAAATCGTCCCTTTCTCGTTGGGGCTCATGTGAATCGGCGTGTTCCAGTTGAAGCGCAGTTTCTTCTCGCCGTAATTGGGCAGCGGCTTGATGCCCGCGTATTTCGTGCGTGTAGCGGTTCACGCGGCCGATTTCTCCGCCCTGCGCTTCCGCATAAATGTAGTTCGGGTCCGACGGGTCTTCGAACATCCAGAAGCCGTCGCCGCCGAACATGTTTTCCCAGCGCGAATTCGCGACTCCGCCGGGATACGACGAATCGCCCACCCACGAGCTGTTGTCCTGCAATCCGCCGTAGACGTGATACGGATCGGAATTGTCGGTGCTCACGTGGTAGAACTGCGAAATCGGCAGGTTCATCTGATGCTTCCAGCGGTTGCCACCGTCCTCGCTGCGCCACAGGCCGCCGTCGTCCCCGGCAATCACGACGTTCGGATTCTTGGGATTGATCCAGACATCGTGAAAATCGCCGTGCGCCCCGCCCGACACCACGTTGAAAGTCTTGCCGCCGTCGGTGCTGTAGAGCAGGATGAGATCCGGTTTGAAAATCTTGTTCTCGTCTTTCGGATCGACGATCAGGTTGCCGAAGTAAAACGGCCGCCACACCATGTAGTTGCTGGCGTCGAGCTTCGTCCAGTTCGCGCCGCCGTCGTCGGAACGATAGAGTCCTCGTCCTTTTTCCGCTTCGACGTTGGCGTAGACCACCTGCGGCTTCGAAGGCGCGACTGCGATCGCAACGCGGCCCCAGGGCTTCGCGGGCAAGCCCTTCGCGTTGCTATCCGTGATCTCGGTCCAGTGGTCGCCGCCATCGGTCGACTTGAATAGCCCGCTGCCCGAGGTCGGCACGTTGCCCGATCGAAACGTCCAGCCCTGGCGGCGGAAGTCCCACATCGAAGCGTAAATCGTCTTGGGCTCCTGCCGGCTCATGGCCAGCAGGCCGCAACCGGTCGACCCGTTCGCGCCGGCCAGAACTTTCTTCCAAGTCTTGCCGCCGTCGGTCGTCTTGTAGACTCCGCGCTCGTCGTTGTCATCCCACAAGATGTCCGGTGGCGCAGACCAGCACATTGTTTCCATCGGCGGGATCGACCAGAATCTTTGCGATGTGCTCGCTGTTCTTTCAGTCCGACGTTGGTCCAGTTCTCGCCGCCGTCGGTCGACTTGTAAACGCCATCGCCGACCGAGACGCTGTTGCGCATCCAGGCCTCGCCGCTGCCCACCCAGACCGTCTTCGGATTCGACGGATCAATCGCCACCGCGCCGATCGACTGCACGCTCTCGCGATCGAAGACCGATTTGTACGTCGTGCCGCCGTTCACCGACTTCCACACGCCGCCGCTGGCCGCTCCCACGAAGACGGTAATGCGCCCGTCCTGCTCGACGGCGTCCACTGCGGCGACGCGTCCGCTCATCGTGGCCGAACCGATATTGCGCGCCGGAAGCCCCGACACCGTGGCCGCATCGAACTTGTAACCCGTCTGGGAGTAGGCCATGTCGGCTGGAAGCATGAAAGAGACAACGCAAAGGAACATGCTCAACTTCGTCAGAAGGGAAAAATGACTGCGGTCTCGTATTCATCGATTCGTTTCCTCGTTGCGGTTCAAGATTTCGCCTACAGCAGTGCACGCCTGTACTTCTTTGGTTGTTGCCTTCATCCAACCGAATCGTTACCGGGAGAATCAGTGAATCCCGACCATCCCGGACTTCTTCTCCTCAGGCTTCAGCGATGCGGGAACCGCAAAGTCCGCGGGATTGATAGGCACATTCACTTCGATCTTCTCGACGTCGTCGTCTGCGCCCCCGGATTCGCCTTCGATCCCTGCGAAATCGGTGAAGGGATACATCACGCCCGCGACCGGCTTGTACGATCCCAGGTCGATCACGCTCTCGCGCACCGAGCCGCGGACGAACTCCTGCACTTCCTTGCGAATCTCGAGAAACGTGTCGGGATCGAGGTAGTAATAAATAATGTCGCCATCTTTCAGCGTGACCTTCAGGCGCAGAGCGTCGTCGCCGTCGACCACGTCGTGTCCCAGAAACTCCACAGTGTTGCCCTTTTCCTTGTAGTCGACCAGCGGGCCGTCGAAGTCGGCGTCGAGCAGCAGATCTTTCAGGTCGTCCTCGCCCATGAACTCGGGATCTTTATGGCCGCCGAAGGGCTGGATCTGCCAGCCGGTCGTGCCGTCGTAGGCCGACACGGCGGTCATGCCCTGCAGCGAGAAAGTCTCGCGCACCAGGTTCGGACGCTGGTTCTCCTGCATCGTGGCGGCGGTGAAACCTCCTCCGCCGTTGAGTTTGCCGGTCATGCGCACCGAATGGATGGCCTTGATCTTGTCGATGCCGCCTTTGGCTTGAATGTTCTTGTTGACGAGTTCTTCGGCCGTCTGCGCGAGAGAGAAAACACTCAGGCACGAAACTGCCGCCAGCACGATCACTGCGTGACGCATGGGAGCGACTCCTGTTGTATGGGACTTTAGACCCGGGAAACGAGACGAACAGTACTGTACCCGGTAGTAGACGTGCTTGCCAAGCCTTGGTGAGCGGAGACGTCAGTGTAGCGACGCACGCATTCGTCCATCGCCGGGGATGGGCTGGCGGAACTGCCCGAGTCGCTCGGCGAGGGGTGAGCCAAAGCCGCGATGTGCGCCTGGGATCGCCCTACTTCGCGGCTTCAGCGGCAATCTTCTCGATCACGATCGCGGACGATCCGCCGCGCGAGTAGGCCTTCCCGCTGGCGGTGACTCTCTGACCGGCGAAGGGCATCAGCTTGTCATTTTGGCCCGCGGAGGGCGTGGTATCAGCGATCGGCCAGTAGATGGTTCCGTTGTCCGCAAGGATCACCAGCGGCGATCCGGCTTTTGCGCATGCTTGGGCACACTGCGCACTGATAGGCTTCTGCAGACCCTTGGTAAACGCGCAGGCTGAGTCGAGGACATATCCATTGATTGAAACGGACTTGCCGGCGTCGCTGCCCGCGAACAGCAGGGCCGCGAATACGCAGATCGTGATCCCCACAGTGGCCGCTTTTCGGATGCTCATATGTAATGCCTCGCCTCACGAGTCTTGAATTCCGTTCAGATTTCCCCGGTGGGAGCATAAGGTAGCAGACTCGCCCGGAGGCGCAATAGTAAAAACCGACTACAGTTTTTCCGACGTCTACGAAGATTTTCGTTGACACTACGAATATCTTCGTAGTATGTTCCATTCCATGAAGCAGACTCCGCACAAACCGACCGCTTCGGAACTCGAAATTCTCCGCGTACTTTGGACCCGCGGGCCTTCGACGGTTCGCGAAGTGCATGAATCTCTCAGTGAGAAAAAAGAGCTCGGCTACACCACGGTCCTGAAGCTTCTGCAAATAATGACCACAAAAGGCACCGTGAAGCGAAACGAAACCCAGCGCGCGCACGTCTATGAAGCATGCCTTCCCGCTGAGCAGACCAAGCGCCAGCTTGCCGGGGACATGTTGCAGAGGGTCTTCGAAGGTTCCGCGAGCCAACTGATGATGCACGCGCTCGCAGGAAGCAAGTCTTCGCCGGAAGAAATCGAAGAACTGCGCCGTTTGCTGGACGAATACGAAAGGAGTCGCAAGTGAACACTCTCGATGAATTGGCTCTCGCCGAGCGCAATGCAGGCTTTAGGTTGGGCGCTGCTTGCATTTTCTCTGGCAGGGAACTGCTCTCGCAGCCCTGGCCGCAGCGGCGATGGCTCTGTGCCGTCGCGCTTCGACGCGCTACCTGCTGGGAGTGAGCGCGCTCGCGCTCATGTTGCTGGCTCCGCTAGCGACTTTCTTCGTGTATTCGCAGCAGCATTCCGGTGTGGCAGACACCGCGAAGTCGTCGCCGCTCGCCGCGGCGCCAGCCAACAGCGAGGGACAGAGACGCGGCGAGTGGATCGACGCGGAGGTCTTCTTTTGGACGGTCCGCTATCGCGCCTTCGCTCGATGCGCTCCCGTGGCTGGTTGAGGCCTGGCTTCTCGGCGTGGCATTCTTCAGCCTTCGTTCCGCCGGCGGATTTCTGCTGCTCGAGCGGGAACGCCGCAGACAGTCGACCGTCGTGAGTCCGCGCGTGCTCGAGATCTGCCACACGCTGCAGGACCAGCTCGGCCTGAATCGCGCGATCGCCTACTGCGAATGCAAGTGGCTGCAAGCGCCGGCGGTGATCGGATGGTTTCGTCCCGTCGTGTTCCTGCCAGTGACGGCTCTAACGGCCTTTCAGAAGAGCAGCTTCGAGGTGGTGATCGCCCACGAACTGGCGCACATCCAGCGCTTCGATCCTTTTGTGAATGTGTTCCAGGTTTGCGTTGAGACGCTGCTCTTCTACCATCCCGCGGTCTGGTGGCTGAATAAACGGATTCGCGCCGAACGCGAGCACTGCTGCGATGACATGGCAGTGGCACTCTGCGGGAACGCCGTCGAGTATGCGCGCGCTCTTACGCTGATGGAAGAATGGCGCAGCGCTCCGGTCTTCGCCATGGCCGCGAACCGCGGTCCGCTCACCGAGCGCATCGTCCGTGTCCTCGGACTGAAGACGCTCGGCGCGGGAATGCGCGGCATCGGACTGACGGGCAGCATCCTCTGCCTGACCGCTGCTCTCATCGCCGGAAATGCTCTGCGTGGGAATGGCGCATCCGCCATCCGCTAGCGCGTCGATCTGGCAGGCATCGGCTCAGCCTTCAAGTGGTCCTCGCCAGCCGCTCCTCGCGGCACCGCATGCGCAAAGCCTTCGGCAGCCCATCCGCAAAACAGCGGGTCCGAGCAGCGGCCAGTCTCTTCGGCGTCGTCTTACATCGACGCCATGAAGGCTGCGGGGCTCGCCGATCTGACCATCGACCAGTTGATCGCCCTGAAGATCCAAGACGTCACGCCGGAATATGTTCGCGAACTTCGCGAGCAAGGCTTGCATCCCGACGCGGACACCCTGATCGCGATGCGGGTGCAGGGCGTTACTCCAGAATATGTGCGCGGACTGCGCGCGCAGGCCTCAATCCCGATCAGAACCAGCTCATCGGCCTCAAAGTGCAGGGCGCGGATGGCGCGTATTACCGCGCGCATGAAAGAAGCCGGACTTCAACCCGACGCGAATCAGCTCATCGGCTGAAAGTGCAGGACGTCACTCCGGAATACGTTCGCGAGATTCGCGCTGCTGGGCTCTCGCGTGACCGCAAATCAAGTGATCGGCATGAAGGTGCAGGATGTTACTCCGCGCATACCTGAAAGCGATGCACGATCTGGGCTTGACCTTGCGGACCGACGACGTGATTGGCATGAGAGTGCAGGATGTGACACCGGAGTACGTGCGCGGCATTCACGCTCTTGGCCTCAAGCCCTCGGCCGGCGAACTGATCGGCATGCGGGTGCAGGACGTCACGCCGGAATACATCAAGGCGCTGCAGTCGGCGGGATTCAAAGTCGACGTCGACGACATCATTGGCGCCAAAGTGCAGGACGTTACGCCCGAGTTCATCGAGCGCGCCAAGCGCATGGCTTTAAAGATCTGACGCTGCAGAAATTGATTCAGCTTCGGGAGCTGGGAATCCTGGATTCGAAGGCGGATCTCTAAACCGGCAGTGTGGTAAGTGCCCGGGGCTTCGCCCACGCTTGGACGGCC
This sequence comes from uncultured Acidobacteriaceae bacterium, assembly GCA_963795875.1. Lineage (GTDB taxonomy): Bacteria > Acidobacteriota > Terriglobia > Terriglobales > Acidobacteriaceae > Sulfotelmatobacter. The sequence continues at coordinate 420,353 of CAWCJM010000006.1, read as the reverse complement.
GAGGCGGCCGTCGCCACATGAGCAGCGGTCGCCCGCACATGAGCGGTTGGGGCCACACATCCACTATTTGACGCCACATTACATCTAAGGAGATGACTTATGAGAATGCGCCGAACTCTCGCCTACTTGGTTTTCGCGTGCTGTGTTGTGCTGTTCGTCGCTCAAGAATCGAGCGGCGGAAGTGCGCAGTGGCGACTGGACCATCAGCAAGTCCGACGATGCCGGCAAGGTCGAGTTCTCGCTGATCGAGCACCATCACGGCGGAACGTCCAGCCATCAATCCGACTGGTCCGCGAGTGCGTTTCAGGGCGTGGACTTTTCCAAACCCGGACGGCAGGATGTGCACTTCACCATCACCCGCGACGCGGGCAAGATCGACTGCGAAGGGTTTCTCAACGACGGCGAAGGCGCAGGACTGTTTCACTTTCAGCCCGACCCGAACTATCCGCGGGAGATGCAGGCGCTGGGCTTTTCGGTGGACGATGAGAAGCAGTTCAGCATGGCGGTGATGGACGTCAGTCTGGAGTTCGCGAAGCAGATGAAGAACGAGCATCTCAGCGATCTCGACACCGACAAGCTGATCGCGTTCCGCATCTTCCGCGTCGATTCAGCCTTCATCGAGGCGCTGCGGGCCGAAGGGCTTGAAGATCTCCGACGCCGACAAGCTGGTCGCCTTCCGCATTCACGGCGTGAGCCCGCAGATGGTGCGCAGCCTGCATCAGGCCGGGTATTCGCCGGACGAAGACACGCTGATCGCCATGCGGATCCACGGCGCGACCCCGGAGTGGATGGCGGAACTCAAGCAGCGCGGCTACGACCACATCGATCTGGAGAAGCTGATCGCATTTCGCATCCACGGCGTTTCGCCGGAGTTCATCAGAAAGTTGCAGAGCTGGGATACTCGCATCCCGATCCCGACGAACTGATCGCGATGCGCATTCACAACGTGACGCCGGAATACATCAGCGACATGAACGCCGCGCGGGATCCACGACCTCAGCATCGATCAACTGGTGAGCATGAGGATTCACGGGATCGACTGATCGATCCGTTGTTGGAAAATCGAGAAAGACGAAAAGCCGCTCACTCGGGCCGATTTCTTCTTCGCTCCTGTGAAGTGCTCCCGGGCAGTCCGAGTCAGAGCCCCCACCCTGTCGCCAAAAGCGCGACAAGGATGGGGCACCCGAATCTTCAGTGCGCGAACGCGATGTTCAAGCCTGTGGTGAACACCAGGTCGTTCTTCTTTGCGCCGGTCGGCGGGTTGGAGACGTAGATGTCGCCAAACTGGTTCTGCCAGCCCAGCCACTTGCTGATCTTGGTCACGGTGCCAAGATTAAAGGTCCCGCGGTACTCGCCGGTCTGCTGCAGGTCGGGATAGAAGTAGAAATTCTGCGTGACCACCGTGCTCTTGCCCAATTTGTGGTCAGTTCTTCGCCGAGGGTGAGCGCCACGAATCTGTTGGTCAGCCGTAAGACTCGAATACTCGGTGGGAGTGGTCGACGGCGGAGTCGGTGGAATCTCGGTGCCATTGGAATACGTTTCGTGGGTATAGTTGACGCCGCCCAGGAAGTTCGAGCGTCGTGGTGTCCGACTCGATGGCATGGAAGCCGAAGCCGCCGGTGTAGACCTGCGCGCAAATCCAGGAACTGCAGGGCGTTGCTCATGAAGTCGGCGGCGCCAAAGGCGAACATTCTAGGATTTATGTTGCGGTCGTAGCGCAATCCGCCTTGTACCAGATTGGCAACCGTGCTGGGAGTGGCGAGATTGTTCTGCGTGTTGATCGAATTCGCGTAGAGCGTGATCTTGTCGTTCAGGGTGGGATGCACGGCGTTGAAGGCCAAGGCCAGGTTTTCGGTTTCGCTGTTGCCGCGGGCGATGGAGAATCCGACGTTGGCTCCGCCGTTCCAGCCGTGCCCCAGTCCGGGATGCAGCGACTTGTCGTAAGCCGCCTGCTCGGCATCGTTGCGGATCAGCGTGACGTCGTCCTTCGGCGCTTCCACTGTGCCCGTGGTCTTGGTGGCGATCTCAATCTTGCCGTCCGTGGTGCGTAACCGGACCGACGGCTGTCTTGCCACCTTTCAGACTGACGTGCAGTTCCTGTTCAGTCTTGATGTCCTGAATGGCGGCGAACTGAATGGTCACGTCGCCCGCGGCTTCGGTGTGCAGAACCAGCGTCTTGCCGTCGGACTTCACGACCGTGCCAGTCAGCCGGTCGCCATTTTTCAGCGTGACCTGGTCGGCGAATAGAACGGATGAAATCGCGAAAAGCGCAATTAGGGTTAAAAGATTGAAATCTACGCAACACGAGCCTACCTCCAGATTTGAGAATTTTGAGAATGAAGAACGATTTGGGAGCCCGGGACTACGACGGGACAGGAACTAGGAGAAACGGCGACGAAGAGGCGGAAACGTAATTGCCGGAAGAGCTTCCCGAACGGCCTTCAGCGGAGACCGCGAGCTGCGTGATTCGCAGGTCAGCGCGGCCAGGTTAGCTCTTGGTTTCAGTCTTCTTGTTCGGATCGGTCGAAGCCTGTGCCGGAGGCTGTTCCTTCATGCCGTCTTTGAAGCCGCGAATACCTTCGGCCAGACCTTTTCCGAGTTCAGGCAATTTCTTGGGCCCGAACAACAGCAGAGCAATGATGGCTACGAGTGAGCCAATGCCACGGTGAGAACTCTCCCATAAGAACCTCCAACGGTCTCAGGACGACCACAAAATATAGGGTACGGGAGGCCAAAGGGGAAGTCAAACCACGGCTGACGTTCATGGCCTTCTTTAGCCTTTTTCAATGTTTTATCTTACCGGCCTGGGATGATCGGTGAACCTCGCCACGATGAGCTGTGATCCAAATCACAACTAGAGGCGAACGTTGCCGATGCAGAACTGCCAAGCCGAGTCATCCGCGCTGGGTTACCTCCGTGACCTTACCCGCGGGTTCGCCGGCGGGCTATGTTTCTGAAGGGGTTTCTGCAGGCGTTTGCGAGTCGCATTCCCTCAAAAGCCGCCACCAGCAAGCCAATCCATCGCGTTGGGGAGTCCGGTGAGAGTCAAGGCCTTAGTATCCTTATTGCTGCTTCAGTCTGACGGTCCGCCGTCAGTCGCGCCAATCCAGCCGAGCAATCGGCTCCGTCAGCCACATCAACAGCCCGGTCAGATACCACGCAACTCGCCGCCTGGCTGATCGGCGGAGTTCCCAGCAGCCGGCTCGCCCGCCTGGTCGACGGAGCGCGGGCTTGCAACTCTGCCGACTCAGGGCCGAACTCGGCCAGATGGAGTCCGTGGGAGCCGAAAAAGATCTGATGAAAGTGCTGAGCTTCGGGAAACGCGCGAGTCGGCCAAGGTCGGCGCTCCGATTCCGGAGAGCTCTGTTGAAAGCCGCCGGCCGAGGCGCACGAGCAAAAGTTTCACGAAGCCGAAGCGGACTCTGCGCGAGGTCCTAGCGACTGACGCCACACGAATTCCGCGCTGCATTTCGCTCTCGGCGTGATGTTACCGCCAGCAGGAAAAATGGGACGAGGCCTTCGACGAACTCACGCAGGCGACGCAGCTCATGCCCGAGTCTTCCGGAGAATCACAGCGCCCTGGCCTATCTTTTCTATCGCCTGGATGACGGCCCGAACGCGATTGCCGAGGCGCGGACCGCGCTCAGCCTCGATCCGAAGAATGCCGAGGCGTATCAATTCCTGGGCCTGGGCTTGTATTCGAGCGGCCAGTATCAGGCGGCAGTTCATGCCTATGCCGAGTCGTCTGGCGCCGCGATCCCGACAACGCCGACACGTATTACGACATGGGCATCGCCCTGCACGCGGACGGAAATCTGCCCGGCGCGATCGCTGCCTATGAGCAAGCCATCCGCCTGCGGCCGGCGTTCTGGGAGGCTCACTCCAACCTGGGGCTGGTCCTGCACGAAGAAGGCAATCTTGATCAGGCCGTGACGGAATATCGCGAGGCCAAGCGGATCGCTCCTGGCGAAGCCTCCGATCCGCAACAATCTGGGCAATACGTATTGCGATCAGGGAAACTTCGACTCTGGCGATTGAGGAACTGCACGCGCTGTACCGCGAGCATCCCGAGTGGCAGCAGGGGCACGCCTGTCTGGCCAGCGCCTACATGGCGAAGAAGAACTACGACCGGCCGGTCGACGAACTGCAGCTGGCGCTGCAGCAGAATCCGACGGGGTCCACCGAGCACCGCATCCTCGGCCAGGCTCTGCTGCTCGACAACAAGCCGGACGAGGCCTTGCGCGAGCTGCGGCTGGCGGTTTCGCTCAATCCTGATTCCGACATTGCGCATCATCTGCTGGGCACGGTGCTGTTTCAGCAGCAACAGCTGCACGCGGCGGAGAAAGAATTCCGCGAAGCCCTGCGCCTGAATCCCTCGGCCGACAATCATTATTCGCTGGCCGCCTGCCTGATGAGCTCTGGACCGCTACGAGGAAGCGCTTTCGGAACTGGAGATGGCTTCGCGGCTCGATCCCGAGCGCACGCTCTACCGAGCGCGCCGCGAAGAACTGATCAAGCTGATGAAGGATCCGAACTACGCGGTAACCAGACAGACGGGGTGTTCGATCTTCGTTTGACCCGCTCGGCCAATATCCGCTGATGTACTACGGTGCGTAGGAGAAGACGCGAGCAGTACTTACACTAGAGTCGGACTCGAGACCCCAGCGGGCTGGCAGGAACTTAGTAGGGGAGATTTTCCGATGGCGACGAATGCAACCCGAACCCAGCAGGAAACAGTGAATGCGGTCGTGCAAGCGGCCATGGCGAAGGAGGGAAGCGCTCGTCGCAAAGACTCTGCGTCTGGCGCGGGATCTCCTGGGGATGCTCCTCGCAAAGCCACGGGATATGGGTTGCCGTGCTCGAAATGCCACCTGTACTATCCTGCCGATCTCGATGTGTGCCCGACCTGCAAGCATAACGAACGCGTGTCGCCGGTCGTGCCGAAAATACCAGCCAGAGCAGCGCAGGCTGTGGTGGATCAGGTTCCGGATACGTCCGTTGTGGAGCAGGAGCGCGAAGAATTTCTGCGCCAATTCAAGTCGCAACTCATGGAGGCGCATGCCGGAGTGGTCGAACGCGCCCGAGGCGGTTTGCAAGTTTGGAGAGCACCATTCCGGGGAGCCAGCCAGCGCGGAAATCTGCCAGGCGTGCTACGAGCGGCTGCAGGAGCGATTGGATGTATTCGAAGCTGCTCTGCACCTGGAGTTGAAAGAAGCGGCGCAGATCATTTACGACGCCGTGTGGGCGGATCCTTCCGATCCCAGCAAGACTTATCAGAATGCCGCCAGCGCCCTGCTGTGCGAGTTGCGCAAGCGCGCAGGAATGACGACAGTGCTCGGGCCGTTCCAGCCATTAGCGCACTAGAGTTCAGGTCTGAGGCCGTTAGGTTTCGGCCAGACTTACTCCGCCTTGATTCCTACCCATTTCTTCCCGGCGTAGAGCTTGTAGCCTGCGCCATCCTCGACCAGTTTCAGCGGGACAGCATGTTGGAGGGTGGAGTCGGTCTGCGACGCGGCGCTGAGCACGTCGTTGTTGGCTACGTCCATCACGATAAATTTACCTTCAGCCGTAAAGCCGAAGCCATACTGCCCCGGAGCCAGCTCGGATCCGCCGATGTTGAGCTTCGTTTCCGTGATCAGCATTCCCTGGTATTTCTGCTGAATCGCAGTGGAATAGCCGGAGGCGTCGACCAGTGCGGCTAACATCATCTTGCCATCCGCCAGCTGAAATCCGACGGCGTTGCGAACCTGCACGGGCGCCTTCTGGCCGCGGAAGAAATATTCGGTCGGGACCGCCTTCTTCACCTCGTCGCTGCTGAGCAAATGATTCGACGCCTGTTGCGCCACGGCCGCTGCCAGCATGACAAGAGGAAGGACGCCCAGAATCGCAGTGCGTTTGGTCTTCATGAATGAGTCCTCGATTGGGAGAGTGAAAAGTGCTCCCGGGAACTGTAACTGTTTGAAGAGGCAGGCGCAAATGCAGCGTCATCATGGGCGGCATCGAATTTGCTTTGGACGCAAGATTCGGATAGTCCGCTACGGACGCCTCGCCGTAAGCTTTCCTTACTATGACAACCAATGCCATACTCACAACGGAAAGCTCGAGTCTGATGCCAGCTCGTCAACCCAAACCGACGACTCAGCCAGCTGAGACAGTCGACGACGCGCGCTGGAATGCCGTAGTCGCCCGCGATCCTGGCCGCGATGGTGAGTTTGTGTTCGCGGTCTCAAGCACAGGCGTGTACTGCCGGCCGTCGTGTGCCGCGCGGCGGCCGAGGCGGGAGAACGTCCAGTTCTTCGTTAGAACTGAAGAGGCCGAGCGCGCGGGATATCGGGCCTGCTTGCGTTGCCGTCCAAAGTCGTTCATCGGGAACACGGAGTCCGATGGCGTGAAAGCGATTTGCCGCTTCATCGAAGCAGCATCTTGATGAGCCGTTGACTTTGGATCGGCTGGGCAAGGAATTTCACCAGAGCCCGTTTCATCTGCAGCGGCGCTTCAAGGCGGCGCTGGGTATCACGCCGCGGGAGTATGCCGACTCGTGCCGGATGCGCCTGCTCAAGCGGAATCTGCAGGCCGGCGATTCGGTCACGCGCGCCATGTACGACGCGGGATACGGCTCCAGCAGCCGGCTTTACGAAAAGACCGCGTCGCAGCTGGGCATGACGCCCGACAAATACCGGCGGGGAGCGATTGCCGCAGCGATTCGTTATACGTGCGCCGACTCGCCGCTGGGACGGATGCTGATCGCTGCGACCGAGCGCGGCATCTGCTCGATTCAGTTTGCGACGCTCCGATGGCGAACTGATGGAGGGGCTGAAGCGCGAGTTTCCCTTTGCCGCGCGCAAGGCGGATGAAGGCGGACTGCAGTCGTGGGTCGAGCGCGCTGCTGCGGCACATGCGCGGCAAGGATCGCGGACGCGTCATTGCCGCTCGACATTCGCGCGACCGCCTTTCAGCGACGCGTGTGGGCGTATCTGCAATCGATTCCATTCGGGGCAACACGTTCTTACAGCCAGGTTGCCAAGGGTATTGGCCGGCCGAGCGCCGTTCGCGCAGTGGCCCGCGCCTGTGCGACGAATCCCGTCGCGGTCGCGATTCCGTGCCATCGGGTCGTTCGCCAGGACGGCAGCATGGGTGGCTATCGCTGGGGCATCGAGCGGAAGAAGACGCTGCTGGAATTGGAACAAACTGCTGCGGGAGTTTAGGCCGCATATCTCTGCCCCCGCAGACTGATGTGCCGGAACGGAACATAGTCGCCATGAATCATGGCGTTTATGGTGCGCCGCGTTGACCGTGGGATTCGCCCGCGGTTAAATAGGGGGTCGCGAGAGTGAGTTCAGCTCTCGCGCCAAGGCGGCCCTATGCGCGTACAGGCAGTAAGTTTGGCGGCTGCGGTTTTGTCGAGTGTTTTGATATGCGGATGCGGTGGAGGAAATAGCGGGGGAATGAACTTTGGAGGAGGCGGGGAGAATCCACCTGCGGCGCCGACCATCTCCTCGACTGCCGCACAAAACGGAGCGGTGATCGTCACCCTTTCCGGCGCCGCGGGTGTGATCATCAACTACACTGTCGATGGCAGCACGCCCACGCCAGCTTCACCGCAGTATCAGGCGCCTTTTCTGGTGGCGTCGAATCTCACAGTCAAGGCGATCGCCGTAGGGGGCGCGCCTGTGTTAATGTCCAGCCCAGTTGCGAGCCAGAGCTTTTCGCCCAATATTCCGTCGGGAACGCTGGTCTGGAGCGATGAGTTCGCGAACACTAGCGGAGCTCCAGCGCAGCCTAATCCTGCAGTCTGGACCTACGACACCGGCAACAGCGGTTTTGGCAACAGCGAACTGGAGAACTACTGCGCCTGGGGATCGTCCACCAGCCCGTGCAGCACGACGAGTCCCAGTGAGTTCGTGGGTACCGACGGCTATTTACATATTGAGGCCCAGCAGCCGTCGCCAGGCGTATATACCTCGGCGCGTCTGAAGACGCAAGGCCTGTTCAGCTTTCAGTATGGCCGGTTGGAAGTGAAGGCCATGGTTCCGGAGGCGCAAGGCTTCTGGCCAGCGGCCTGGCTGTTAGGCAACAACATCAATAACGTCCAATGGCCGGCCTGTGGGGAGCAGGATGTGCTGGAGCGCGTCAACGCAGCCGGATCTCCGGATTGGAATGAAGGATCGGTTCACGGAACAGGTTTCACTGGCGGAACCGGACTGGGCACGCAATATCCATTTCCGAATGGGCAGACGGCGGCACAGTGGCACACCTATGGCATGATCTGGTCCCCGGGCAGTGTTCAGTATTACATCGACGGTCCCGTCCAATGTGTACGCGACCTATACGACCTCGAGCCTGACTCCGTTGAATGACGGGGCGGTCTGGCCCTTCGATGACGGGCAAAGCAACTTCATCATCTTGAACTTGGCGATCGGCGGGAGTTGGCCGGGGCCGCCCGACTCATCCACTCCGTTTCCCGTCCGAGATGCTGGTCGACTACGTGCGGATCTACACGAACTAAAGTCGGTCGACGGCAGCTGCGGTTTCGAACTGCCAACCAATTCAGAATGCCCACGGTAATCGTCGCCGCGACGATCAAGGACTGGCTGCGATCCACCTGCGTGAGGAGCGCGGCGCACATCAGAACGGCAAGCCCGGCGAACAAATTTCCGGCTGGCAGGTGGAATCCGATGCTCCCCGGCTGCTTTCGACGCAGCACAGGCAGTCGCGGCGCAGCACACGCGCGTAATAGAGCAGGCGGGCGACGGCAGAGAGGGTTACATTCCACTTGAATTCGCCGCTGAGAGCGAAAACCCACACCAGCGCGGAGAATACCAGAATCGAAACGTAGGGCGTGTGAAATCGCGGATGAATTGCGGCGAAGGCTTTAGGGAAGTCTCCCTGCTCGGCCAGAGCGAAAGTCACGCGCGGCATGCCCAGAATCTTCGCACTCAAGTATCCATAGAAAGAAATGAGCGCGCCCACGGCGACCAGGGCAGCGCCGACGGAACCAACCGCAACCCGCGCCACGTCTGCCAGCGGACGCTGGCTGTGCGCGGCGTCGGGAAGAACTCCAACCACGACCCACTGAATGAGCGCATAGGTCACCGTGCAGACCACCAGGGCGGCGAACAGCGCGAAAGGAGCATCGCGGCGAGGATCCTTGGCCTCGCCCATTGGGGCCAGCGCGGTTTCGAATCCTCCATAGGCGAAGACGAGCAGCAGTACCGCCTTCAGCCATTGGCTGGTCGTAACCACGGCGCGGCGCACTGAATCGAGGCTCCGGCGGGATGCGCGTGCAACACGAATAATCCCATCGCGATGACAGCGAACAGCGGCACCAGTTTTGCCGCAGTGAAGAAGTTACTGACCAGCGTACCTGCACGCACGCCGCGCACGTTGATGAACGCGAGCACGCCGACCAGGATCGTCAGGATCAGAGCGCGCGGCAGCGGATCGCGTGGCATGCGGCCAGAACTCGCCCAAGATAAATCACGAACAGATTGGCGTTGGCGGCCGGGGCGGCTGCCTGCCCGAGGAAGAGCATCCATCGCCATCTGAATGCCCATGCCGCGTCCGAAGGCTGCGCGGGCGTAGAGATAAGGGCCTCCCGCCTGATGAAATTGAGAAGCGACTTCGGCAAAACAGCCGAAGATGACGGCCATGCCAAGTCCGGCCAGCAGCACGGCCAGAGGGCTGAACTTTCCCAGAAGTCCGGCGACGGTGGACGGCAGTCCGAATACGCCGCTGCCAATCATGGAGTTCACGACCAGCGCAGTGAGGCTCCAGCGGCCGATGGCGCGAACAAGTTGGTGGCTAGGCGGCCCGGTGGGAGTGTTTCCGGCATCGCGTGGTTTTATCACAAATGGACGAGCAGCCGGGTTTCAGCCGTGTCGCGTAGCCGGACTTCGTCCAGCCTTCGACGGCCGAAGGCGGCCGTCGCCAAATGATCACAGTGACTTTCGACAGAGGAAGAGTGCACTAACGGTGGCGCACTGCAAATCGCGCTTAAGGGGCACATGCAGCCCCGATTCGGGTTCGAACTCGACGTGCTATACAGCGTGAAAGCCGCGCCAATCAAGGCATTTCGGCTGCAGTGACCTTTTGCCGATCCAAAGTAATGCGCAGAATTACGAAAGGCGCATGCCCGTGGGACATCTATTCGCTGCGCGTTGCCGATGAGATGGTTGGAAGGCAAACAGAATGGCCATCGACGACATGGACGACCTTCATCTCCGAATCGCGCGCGTCACCGAGGACCTGCGAACCATCCAGCAGGAACTGAACTGCGCCGCCATGCAGGCTCCCAGTGATCCGGAACTGATGGAAGCGCTCAACTCGCTTTCGGAGACCGAGCCGATCGAGACGCTGCGTTCCGCTCTCGACCAGATGCGGCATTTCCTCTGGTTCTATTCGCAGGTGATGAGCAACGAACCGGAACTCGGCGACAAATTGCGCCAGGCCGGCGCGGCGAAAACGGCGAGCGACGAAACGCCGAAGACCGGAAGCGCGTTCCTCGATCAGCTCTCGCGCGCCGATGAACTCATGCTGCTGCATCATCTGGCGGAAGCGCGACGCCGCAAGCCCAACTAGAATCCTCAGCACTGTTTTCGCGCTCACGCCAGAATCCCCGACCGTCCGCGAACGATCGTCTTGAGTACTTCGCCCGCCGGACTCAGCACCGTGAAATCCGCATCAGCGCCCTGGCGCCAGAATTCCGTGATGATCCGACAATCCCCACGGCCCGCGCTGGATTCAGTGTGGCGGCCTGCACCGCATCGCGCAAGGTCCAGTCGGAGAACTTGGTCACATTGCGCACGGCGCGATCCATGGTGAGCACGCTTCCGGCGAGGCTGCCACTCGACGTGCACTTGCCGTCTTTCACGTCGACTTCGATCGGCCCGAGCTGGTAGCGGCCGTCGGGCATGCCGGTGGCGGAAATCGCGTCGGTGATGAGCACCGCGCGTTCGCGTCCCTTCGCCCGCAGGAAAAGTTTCACGACCGCCGGGTCTACGTGGATTCCGTCGACGATGATGTCGGCGCTCAACTGGTCATTGCTGAGCACTTCGCCGATGATGCCGGGCTCGCGATGGTCGAGCGGGCGCATGGCGTTGAAGGTGTGCGTAGCGTGGCGCGCTCCAGCCTTGACTGCGTCCTGCGCGATGGGCATCTCAGCGTCCGAGTGCCCGATGCTCACGCAGACCTTCCGCTCGCGCCGCCTCGGCGATCACTTCCATCGCGCCGGGAATTTCCGGCGCAATCGTCAGCATCTTCACGTGGCCGCGCGCGGCCTGCCAAAGACGTTCGAAGATCTCGACGGTAGGGCGTAACCAGATTTTCCGGCGGATGCACGCCCCGCCGCTTGTGGCTGAGAAACGGTCCTTCGAGATGAATGCCCAGAGGCCGGGCCTGCGCGGCATCGCCATTCGTTGCGAGGATGCGCCGGCTTCGATCGCGTCGGCCAATCGCCCCAGTGCAGCGCAGGTTGCATCCAGCGGGGCAGCGACGGTAGTCGCAAAATATCCGGTCACGCCGTGAGTCGCCAGAAACTTGCCCGAGGCGGGGCAATTCGGAGGGCGTGGCACGCATCAGATCGAGCCCGGCTCCGCCGTGCATATGGATGTCGAAAAGCCGGGTGCGAGAGTGGTGTCGCCGAAATCGACCAGTGTGGCGTTGACGGGGGCGGACTTGTCTGATAGCGCGAAAGCTCAGCGATTCGCCCGTCTTCCACGATGAGCAGCGGGTGATCGATCTCCTCGGTCGGAGTGTAGAGGCGGCGGGCGGTGAATGCGGTTTTCATGAAGGTGTAGTGAAAGAGCTATCGTAGTCGTCCGTCAGGATTCAGACAACACGCGCTCTCGACACGCCCACGTAGATTGCGACCGCGATCGCTGCGGTCTTGGGCGGACCGGTCGCCGACCATGCGTGGTTCCCCACACTTCGGAAATCGCTGGAGTGTTATAATTTGCCAGTACTTCAGCAATCCTGCTAAGGGCGCTCTGCATTTCCTCCAGCGCCCCTGCACACGTCGGGGAGTGGCTCAGCCTGGTAGAGCACCTGGTTCGGGACCAGGGGGTCGGAGGTTCAAATCCTCTCTCCCCGACCATTCTTTTCTTGCCGTCCTTTCAGGAGCTTGCAGACAAAACCCGTTATCACTTTTGAAATGGAGCCAAGTCGATGAGTCTTGTCGCCTCTTCTCGCCAGTTTGCCTTCCGAATAGCGCGCTGATCGAGCACGACTGCAGCGAAGCACACGCGCGTCGCCCTGTCTGTTTTGACAGTTATCGCCGTTTCATGGCTGAGCATACTCTTTATTCGAGACGGGGGGAGTACGCCGCATATGAAGCTGCGTCTGAATCATTTCAATTTCATTCCGTGCCGGTTCGGCGTCGTGATCGCGCTGTTGGCGGGAAGTGTTCAGGCACAGAAGGCATCAGCCACCGCCCCATTCTCTTTTGATGTGTATGGCGACTCGCGGTCGATGATGTATCTCCCGCACAAAGCCGACCAGGAGGCGGAAGCTCGCAAGCTCATGGTTGATATGTTCGAGCTGTCGCTTCCCGCAACGGTTGCGGATGCGGTGGTGCAGAAGGACGTCAAGCTGACTTATGACCCAACCAGCAAGGAGTTGGTGCAGATGGTCATGCCGTACATGACCGCCAGCGAAGTGACCACTCTAAAGTTCGACCGAGGCTGGGTCACTGAGGCTTCGGTGGAAGACGTAAAGCTGCTTCCCGGAGTGAGCCGCACTATGTATCGCGCCGCAGGCGGCGAGTGGGTTGCCCGAGAGGTAGTGAAGGATGTCCAGTCCGGGCAGGCTGACTTCATTCTCAGTACCGGGGACCTGGTATGGTGGGGCAAGCAGGCGGATAAACCATCCGACAGCCCGTACTGGAGGCTGGTAAACAAGGACGTGCTCGAACAGTTGCCCCATCCGGACAGACGCTTGAAAGAAGCGGGCCTGGACGGACGTATATTCCCCGCTGTCGGAAACCACGAAGTCTGGGGCGACACCGACGTGGAAGGGCTGCTGACTCTATTCCCCTATCTGAAGAAGATGGGAGTCTCCGACAAGAAATTCATCTACTCGTTCGATTACCAGGGCGTTCGCTTCATCTTCCTGTGGACCGGTTCATACGACGAAAAGGAGCCTTCGGCGTGGAACGCCACCCAGCCAGTCTATGAAGAGCAGATGAAGCAGCTCCGGGCATGGTTGGACGAGGCCAAGGCGAAGAGTATCAAGAAGGTCTTCATCTCTTTCCACGCTCCTGCCTTTGCCAGTTGCGGTCTAGGCCCTATCCCGGAAGCACAGAATCCTCACAAAACGATTGCCGCATACGCCAAGGACCTGGACATCGTAGTCTTCAATGGACACGTGCACACGACCGAACTCTACCAGGTTGACGGTGTGAAATACCTGCTGCTGGGTGGCGGCGGTGCGGAACAGGACCCGATCCTTCCCGGCAGGACGCACAACAAACTCCCCGAGGGCTATCCCAAGGATCTGTACTGGAACGGCGAAGACCCCAAGGAGGACTACAGCTACCTGCATGTAGACGTCATACCAGGACAGCCAACGAAGCTCACACTCAATCGCTTCCGGCCGTGGTCGGCGCAGCCTTTCGAAGCGCTGGAATTGTTCAAATGAAGGTCCATGGCGGTATGTCTCTCCGCACTGCCCTGCCTTTGCCTGCTTTTGTCCTGCACCCGCTCACGGCGGTGGGCATCGCAGTCATGCATGTTTACCTTGCCGCTGGGCATCTCTTGAAGCTGATCGGCGGCGAGGTGACGTGGACAAACCTCTGGAAGGGCTTTGGCGCGCTCGCCGGTGCCTATGTGTTCGCGGCCCTTGCATCACGCGGGCGCGTGACGCGAAGACGCCCGGATCAACGAATGCCTGAAGATGAACCAACCCAAGTATCGACTTAGACCAATCCCAAGTTAATCCCGTCTTGCTCATTCCATCCGAGCAGAAGCAGTGGGTCTCGCCAACGTTCCTTCAGCTCGTTGATTGGCGAAACATTCTCATAACGCTCATTGTCTTCGGTGAAATCCAAGATTCAGGTTGTAAACTCCTGGGAAAACAGGCTCAGAACCGCCTGGCATTCGCAGAAAAGTTCGAAAATCGTCCTCTAGGGCCGACCATTTCTTTTCCAAAGCAGATCATTGAATTAGCGGACTTTCCCGGTCCTGGATTTACTTGTAAGTGCTCGAATCCACTCATGCGCGTGCTTTATCGATCATTGCTTCCCACATGCCTTTGGCTTTCAGGATAACTTCCACGGCTTCGCGGATTGCACCGTGGCCGGCCACAGCTTTCGTCGTGTAGTGGGCAGCTTTTTTGACTTCGGGTACGGCATCTCCGACTGCCACGGCCAATCCGACACGACGCAGTAGAGGGATATCCGGAAGATCGTCGCCGACATAAGCTACTGCGGAATCAACTACGCCTGCCTTACGCAGGATCTCTTCATAGGCCGGCATTTTTACCGGCTGCTTCATGTAGATGAACTCCATCTTCATTTCGTGAGCTCGGCGCAGAAGTGCGGCGCTCTCGCGGCCCGTAATGCACCCAGTACGCAGGCCGGCGCTTTGCGCGAGGGTCAGGCCCTGACCATCGTGTGCGTCGAACGTCTTGATTTCGAGCGCGGTGCCGTCGGTTTGGGAAAGCAGAGTGACGCTGCCATCGGTCATCGTGCCATCCACGTCCATGAGAAGCAATTGAATATTTGCCGCACGCTTTTTGAGTGCAGGAGAGATTTTGGAGCCACCAGCCAAAGAAGCCTCCAGACGAAAAGTAGAAGAGAGTCTACGTTAACAGCCCGACCGCGACATTCCCAACGGAGCCCTATTTATTTCCGAGGCGGTCGGCTTCCTGGCGCTCTTCAGTTGCCTGTGCCGGCTTGCCCATGTGAGTGTAGATTTCGGCCATACTTCGGTGGGGAGCAGGATCCTCGGGGCGCAGTTTTGCTGCTTCCCCGAAATAACGCAGCGCCGCGGGATACTGCCGCGCCACCTGATTCTTCTCGCCCAGTTTCAGAGTCGTGACATAGAGAAAATTCGTATTCGAAGAGTCCTGCGCGTTGAGCTGATGTGCGTGCTGGAGTACGCCATAGGCGCGGTCAAGTTCTCCCAGTTTCGCGAGGACGGCTCCATATAGAGCATTCAGTGGAAACAAATCGGGCCAGCGCTTCAGGGCCTGTTCTAGAGGAGCGCGCGCATCTTCAAACCGGTTCAACTGAAAATAGGTCAGCGCCAGATTGAACTGCACTTGCGGAGACTGCGGCGACAGTTCGGCCGCGCGCAGGAAGGGCTTCAACGCGGCCTCCAGATCGCCGTGCTGGCCATAGATTGCACCCAACTCCGTCAGTCGGTCGGGGTTGTCTGGATCGTAGAGCTTGTCACAGAGAGAGCGCGCCTCATCTCTTGGGCCCGTGCCCAGTTTTTGTGCACATTCGGTTCGCAGTTGGATCTCGGCGTCATCCTTTCGGTGCATCTCCTCGGAGAGGTCGAGAGACTTCTTCGCCTCCTCCTCGCGTCCTTGCTTCCGATAGACCAATCCGAGTTGATACGGAATGCGGGGGTCGCCGGGATTAGCCTGCGATGCTTGCTTCAGCCATTTTTCAGCATTGTTGAGATCGCCCTCTTTGAAGTATGCAAATCCAAGATAATAGGCGGTGTCCGGGAATGGAGGCTTGGTGACAGCCTGGCTTAGGCAATTGACGGCTGCCGAAAAATCCCGGCTCTCGATGTCCAGTCTTCCGAGATAGTACAGAACGTTGGGATGATCTCCGGCTTCGCGCCGCACCGATTCAAACTCGCGACGTGCCTCGGAGAATTTGTGCTGTTCGAACAAGGACACCCCGAGTGGAAATTGTGCGCGCAGGACGAGCGAGGGGTCGACCGCAAGCGCGGCACGAAATTCGCTTTCGGCGATGTCGTAGCGCTCCTTCTGTAGCGCGTCGTAGCCTTTTGCAAGATGAGTTTCCGCAACGTCTGGCAGTGCGGATATGGCCGGTGTGGTTTGCCCCAGAACCCGATGAGGCAGGACGCAGAACAACAATGCGATGCTCAACCACGCACGTTGGTGAATGTGTGTCCGGCTCATGAGTTTCCGCGGGGTCTTTCCATCCAGATGAAAGGGATTATAGCCGCGGTCGGAGTGCGCCAAGAGTGCGGCAACACTCCGCCGATCCAGCTTGCGCCTCCGGGCCACTTCGCCTTGACCGGCCCAAACGCGAATGTTAGTTTCGGTTCCACACGTGACTCTTCGAGGGACATCACTCTGAAACGGGCAGGGAAGCCGCGTCGATCCGTCGATCTTCAGCCGGCGCGAGTTTCTTGTCCGTTTCTGTCAGGGTGCCGGGGCCACTCTGGTACCCGCGAGTCTGTGGGGGATGGCGTTCCCGGGGGGCCGATCATTGACGCCGTCCAGTGAACCGGACTGCGGAGGATTTCATCTTCACCCGCACTATCGAACCGATCGGCCGATTGATGCCACCCTCCTCAAGGTGCAAGCGGGGCTCGACGACTTCATCACCGAAAAGTATGCCGATCAGATTGCGCGCATTTTAGCGGAGTGGAGCGCCAGTCTGTTGCGGTCGCCAGTGGACACTCAGGCGATCGCGAGAGTCCTGGCGGCGGGTTTCTCTGGTGCATCGCTTCGCCCGGCGGAGTCGCGAGTTGTACGTTCCAGTTCGATGCTCGAAGTCCGCCAGAATACGTTCGCGCACCAGGTAACGCTGGACCATGATGCCTTTCTTCGGGAGTGGCGGGACTCCCTGCGAATGTTCTCAGCGATCCTGACCGCTGAACTTCAGATCACGGCTATCGATGCGGCATTCGCGGAAGCGCCGTCCGTAGCTAAACTTCCGATTCGCGTGCAGACTCGCGTTCGCTATGAAATCGTAGGCGCCGGCGTTGGTTTCCACCGGGAACAACGCGTCGGGAATTGGGACATGATGTGGGAGCCGTCTGCTTCCGGAGAATTTCGTCTCCGCAGTTGGCGCGTGCTTGACGAAACACTGGCGCGTTCGCATTCGCCGGTCTATGTCGACATCACGGCCGCCGCGCTCGCGAGCAATTCTTCTTACTCGGCGCAACTACTGCATGGCACGGACTACTGGCGCACGGTGCTCGACGGTGCATCCGGCATCGACATCTACGGACACAACGGAGTTTCGGTCGCCGACATCGACAACGACGGCTTCGACGATCTCTACATCTGCCAGCCTGCCGGCCTGCCCAACCGCCTCTATCGCAATCGCGGCGACGGAACTTTCGAAGACATCACGGAATCGTCCGGCCTGGGAATTCTGGAGAACACGGCATGCGCCCTCTTCGCCGATTTCAATAACGACGGCCGCCAGGACGTCATCGTGGTGCGCGCCAACGGCCCGTTGCTGTTTCTGAATGAAGGCGGCGGCAAGTTTCGGCAAAAGCCCGATGCGTTCCAATTTGCGAACCCTCCGCAAGGGAACCTTCACCGGCGCGGCCGTTGCCGACTACGATCGCGACGGCTGGCTCGACATCTATTTCTGCCTGTACGCCTATTACCAGGGCACCGGGCAATACAAATATCCTTCGCCCTATCACGATGCGGAGAACGGGCCGCCGAACTTTCTGATGCGCAACCAACGCGACGGCACGTTCCGCGATGTGACCGCCGCGTCGGGCCTCAATCAGAACAACACGCGCTACAGTTTTTGCTGCGGATGGAGCGACTACAACCGCGACGGCTGGCCCGATCTTTATGTGGTGAATGATTTTGGCCGAAAGAATCTCTATCGCAACAATGGCGACGGAACGTTCACCGATGTTGCTGCGCAGGCGCGAGCGGAAGACGTCGGCGCGGGGATGAGCGTCTCCTGGCTCGACTACGACAACGACGGCGCAGAAGATCTCTACGTCGGCAATATGTGGACCGCCGCCGGCGAGCGCGTCTCGACCGCAGGAGATCTTCAAGAATGACTCGTCCAAAGATGTCCGGGCGCTCTATCAGAAGCATGCGATGGGGAATTCGCTACTCCGGAATCGCGGCAATTCGCTTTCGACGACGCGACGAATCGCGGCCGGGGTCGGAATGGGCCGCTGGGCGTGGTCGAGCGATGCGTTCGATTTCGATCACGACGGCTTCCCCGATCTCTACATCGCCAACGGCATGGTCTCCGGACCTTCGCGGCAAGATCTCAACAGTTTCTTCTGGCGGCAGGTCGTGGCCGCGTCTCCCGACCAGGCCGGCGCGTCTCATGAATACGAGCAGGGATGGAACGCGATCAACGAACTCATCCGCTCCGACGGGACCTGGAGCGGCTACGAGCGAAATGTCTTCTACGCCAACAATCGGGACGGAACGTTCTCGGATGTTTCGGGCGCGGTGGGTCTGGACTTCGTGGAGGATGGCCGAGCTTTCGCCCTCGCCGACTTCGATCACGATGGCCGGCTTGAAGTGTTCCTGAAGAATCGCAACGCTCCGCAGTTGCGGATCCTGAAGAACGTAGTGGAGAACTTGCCGCCGTCGATTGCGTTCCGTCTGCAAGGCACGAAGAGCAACCGCGACGCCATCGGCGCCTCGGTCACGATTGAAACCGCGCGGGCGACAGACGCAGCATGCTTCAGGCTGGATCGGGCTTTCTTTCCCAGCACAGCAAAGATGTTTTCTTCGGCCTTGGAGATGCGAAAGGCCCGGTGCGAGCCTCGATTCGCTGGCCCAGCGGACTGGTGCAGGAACTGCACGATCTTCCTGTCAATCATCGGATCTGGGTCAAGAAGGCTCAGAACCGTCGCGCATTAGAGCCGTTCAAGCAAGCCGACGACGAGCGCACTCCTGCCGTCGGAGGTCTCAGGTCAGGAGTCGAAGCGATTCCGACCAGAGTCGAGACCTGGCTTCTGGCTCCCATTGCCGCTCCAGAGTTTTCTCTCCCAGATCTGTCCGGACAAGTTCGCACGACTCTCCGCACATCCGCGGCAAGCCGGCGCTTCTGAATTTCTGGACAACGAAATCACCGGAATCGCTGGAAGAACTGAAAACGCTACAGAAGTCCTACGCAGATTGGACGGCGAAGGGTCTGCAGTTGATCGCGGTGAACGTGGACGATCCAACTGCCGATGAAGAAGTCCACGCCTTCGCTGCAGCGGATTTACTTTTCCGATTCTGCGCGGATCGGAGGACGTCGCGGCCATCTACAACATTCTTTATCGTCAGTTATTCGACCGTCACCGCGATCTCAGCCTTCCGACATCGTTCCTGCATCGACGGCGATGGCGACATCGTCAAGGTGTATCAAGGCCCAATCGTTCCTGAACATGTGGAACAAGACTTCCAGCACATTCCACGAACCGACGCGGAGCGGCTGGCGCGGGCTTTGCCGTTCCCGAGCACGACGTACACGCTCGAATTTGGCCGCAACTATCTTTCCTACGGAGCGCTGTTTTTTCAGCGGGGATATCTCGACCAAGCCGAAGCCTCATTCCAGCAGGCCTTGCGCGACGATCCGTCGAGCGCCGAAGCGCTATACGGCATCGGAAGCGTCTACCTGAATCAGAACAAGAATGCCGCCGCCCGCGAGACATTCGAACGCGCGCGTGAAACTGCCGGCCAACTATCCGGACACTCTGCCCGACGCCTGGAACAATCTTGGCGTCATCGCCACGCGCGAAGGCCGCATCGACGATTCAGTCCCGTGCTTTCTGGAGGCCCTGCAGCTGAACCCGCATCATCTGCTTGTCGCTCGACAATCTGGGCAATGCGTATCGTTCGCAGAAACGGTGGGACGACGCCCGCAGAGTTCTGGAGCGCGCGCTGGAAGTTGCGCCTCAAGATCCCGAAGCAAACTACAGTCTGGGGATGGTATTTGCGCAGGCCGATGATACAGCCAAAGCGTACGAACATCTGCAACGCGCGTTGCAGGCTCGCCCGGTGTATCCTGAGGCGCTGAATAATCTGGGAGTGCTCTATCTCGTTACGCAGCGGCGCGATCAAGCCGTGGAAAGTTTCGAGCAGTGCATCCGCGTCGCGCCTGGGTTCGATCAGGCATATCTTAAATCTGGCGCGGGTCTATGCCCTGGAAGGCGCGCGGGACAAGGCTCGCAGCGTGCTGCTCGATCTGCTCAAGCAGCATCCCGATCATCCGCAGGCCAAGCAGGCGCTCGAGCAGTTGCAACAGTGAGCTCAGGGTCTTCGGAGTCGGCGCCGTCAGCAGATCGACGAACATCTTGTAGAACCTCTCCGTAGTCCAGATCCATTTGCACTTCGACCGGTCGGTCCAACGATCGGTGGGCTTGTCGTGCTCCGTCCAACTCAGAGTATTTCCATATCCCGCGCCGCGGTTGAGATCGACATCCAGATAGCGTGTTTCCTTCGCTGTGATCAAGCTCGGATCGAGCCAAGCCAGCGCCGCCAGTTCGTCCCACAAATAATTGTATTTGCCGAACAGGCGCGAATAGGAAGCCGACATAGCGCGCGGCGGGCGTGTTGCCCGCCTTCACGCGGTCGATCAAGTCTTGCGTCAGCCGCGTCTTCACAGAAATATCCACGGTGGTGCAGACAATTTTCTTCCAGGGCGCCATCAGCACGATGTGCGCCGCTTCGGGATCGAACCAGAGATTGAATTCGTGCCGCGGCGTGTTTACAAACTCAGGATCGTCCGTCTTCGGATTCAGACTTCCGCCCATGAAGACCAACTCTTTCGCCAGGCCGGCGAATTCAGGATCGATCGAGATGGCGAGCGCGAGGTTGGTCATCGGCCCGCCGGCGTAGATCGTGATCTCATGCGGATACTTGTGGACCATGCGCACCAGAAAATGCGCCGCGTCTTCGTCCAGCGGTTTGGTGGTGGGCTTTCCCTCCGGCATATCGCCCAACTGATCGGCCGGATGATAGCGCCGCGGAGTCCACGCTCCCACCCACGGGACGGAGCCGTACTGCTGCTCCCAGAGTTCGGTTTCCTCTTTGCGCCGCACCAGCGGATACTCGGCTCCCGGCACAACCGGAATATCGGTGCGTCCGATGATTTCCAGCATGCGCAGCGTGTGCGCGACTTCCTCTTTGAGCCAGGCGTCGCCGGTCACGACGGTGATGCCGAGAACTTCGGTTTGCGGAGACTGGATCAGCAAGCAGGATCGACTGCTGATCGGTTCCTCCTGGGCCGGCCGCATCCTGATCGATGATGATCTTGCGCTTGCCCGACGACTGCTGCCCCACCCGGGGGCGTACACCAACAGCAGAAGCGCGAATCCTGCTAACCACGGCCGGCCCAATCTCATCTCTTCTCCTAGCAAAGCATTGCATTCTATTTTGTGCCCGGGCGCTTTAGCCAGCGTTTTTCGGCTTGTGTGGAGGGAAGGGTCACGTTGCGAGGCAAAGACAGGGTGGATAGAATTCCAGTTAGTGCGACGCTTGCTCCTGCACTTCTCTACATGAGCCGTTCTCTGCGCAATTTCACAGCGACCTCGATCCGCGGGCGTTTTCGTCCGCAGCCTTGGAGCGTTCGTTCTGTGCGCGGCGCTCTCCATGCAAGCGCAGGAGGCCGCCTCCTTGAGCGGCACCGTCCGCGATTCGAAGGGAAGCCCCTGACCGGAGTAAGCATTCAGTTGCGTGCTCAAGGATGCAACTCCCACTCAAACCGTTCATACGGATGTGCAGGGCACTACAGTTTCACTGCGCTACGAAGCGGGACCTATGCTCTCCGGGCCGAGATAGCCGGATACAGCGACGCCGAAATTCGCTGCACTCTTTCTTGGCGCAAGAGAACGGAAGACCGTCGACCTCACCTTGCAAGAAGCCAAGCCCATGGGATCGCCATCCACAATTGCTGGAACGCCGAAGTTCTTCGACGAGCCCCAATTTCGGTCGCTGGAGTTACCGATACGACAAGTCTCGGCGGTCACGGTTCCGACACGGTGGTGAGAACGCGCGAAACGATCGCGAAAGAAACCGTCTCCCTGGGCAAGGATCCGTCGAATGCCAATTCGGTTGCTGAGGTTGAAGCGGTACGATCTTTGCGAGAAGCTGTACAGCGCGACCCTGGCAGCTTTGATACAAATCATCGTCTGGGCAAATTGCTGGCTGAAAACGGCAAGGCACACGAGGCTATTCCATACCTCGAGCGCGCTTCGGAGCTCAAGTCCGGCGACTACGAAAACTCCTACGATCTCGCTCTGGCGAATGATGCCGTCGGCAACTACGATCTCGCGCGCCACAGCGCGCAGACCTTGCTGGCGCATAAGGACAAGGCTGAGACTCCATCACCTGCTCGGCCGATGTTCAAGAGAACTTGGGCGATTCGCTCGAGGCGGTGCGCGAGTATCAACGCGCGGCTGAACTCGATCCCAGTGAGCCTTACATCTTTGATTGGGGTTCCGAACTTCTGCTGCATCACGCCCCAGAGCCCGCGTCAGATGTCTTCGCCAAAGGCAACATCCTGTTTCCTCGTTCGGTGCGCATGCTGATCGGACTGGGCGCGGCTTGGTTTGCGCGTGGCTCTTACGATCAGGCAGTGCAGCAAGTTTGCGCAGCGTCCGACATCAATCCCAGCGATTCCGCTCCGTATTTGTTCCTCGGAAAAATGCAAGCCGCGCAATCCGAGCCCTCCGAGAAAAGCGTCGAGAAGTTGCACCGTTTCGTGACGCAGCAACCAGACAATGCCGAGGCGAATTACTACTATGCGGTCGGTCTATGGAAGCTGCGGCAAAGTTCACAGGGTGGCGCCGATGCGGCGCAGGCAGAGTCTCTCCTAAGAAACGCGATTCGACTTGATCCGAAGTTCGCCGCTGCCTACCTTCAACTTGGGGTCCTTCACTCCGAGCAGAAAGATAACCGGCGGGCAATTTCCGATTACCAGCAAGCCATCCAGGCGGACCCGCAAATGGGGGAAGCGCACTATCGGCTGGCCCAAGCCTATCGGCAGATCGGGGACGCCGCCAAGGCGGAAGCAGAACTCCAGATCTACGATCGGATCGAGAAAGAATCAGCGCAGAAAGCGGAGCGCGAGCGGCACGAAATCCGGCAATTTGTGTATACCTTGCGCGACCAGCCCCCGGCGCGAATACCTTGACGAGTCGCGGAGTAGTGTTGCAGTTTGGCCTTTACACGACTTTGTCATCCAGAGCGTAGCCCCTTTTCAGGCGTAGCGAAGGATCTCCCGCGTAACCGGCCTAATGCGCAAGCCAAACTGCACCACTACCGGTCGCTGAGATCGACTCCGCTCCGCCTCTCGCTGTGTTACACTTTTTGATTCATATTGAGAAACTGTTTAGACGCAGGACACCCAATCCACACATGCTTTTTTCCAAAGAATATGTGGGCTATCTGGCCCGCGAAGTCACCAAGAAACTGATTGCTGGCAAGTTCATCGAAGTCACGGCCCGTGCCCGCCGTGACTGAGCGGGTGAACGCCGCTTTGGTCGACGAACTTTCCCTCGAGGACCGCATCAACGATGAAGTGCGCGTCATCCTCGAAGCCTATTCCGACGAAATGCGCAACAGCGGCGCCAACTACCAGGAGATGTTTCGCAAGGTGAAGACCGAACTGGTGCGCAAGTACAAGGCGGTGCTGTGAGACTCAGCCGCGATAAAGTCAACGTGCTGGCGCGGGCCGTTTCCGACGTGCTCAAGCAGATGGACGAAGTCGAGTTCATCGAAGACCCCAACACCATCCGCCAGGAAACCCGCAAGATTCTCGAAGAACTGCTGATGCAGGAAGCAGCGATCGACGTGGCCGCCCGCCAGAAAATCGAGAGCCAGAAACGCACCATCCTCGAAGGCTCGCAAGAGTGGGACATCCTCTACCGCAAGTACTACAACGAGGAAGTGAAGAAGCTCGGCATCTAGCCGTTCCTTTCATCCGCCACCCGCCTGCTCAGAGGTGATCGTTGGCCAGTCAGATTAGCGACGTCAAAGCCATCGTCAAGCGCGCGGCCGAGGAAGCCGGCTTCGACCTTGCGGGCATCGCTCCTGCGACCGATGCTCCCGAACTCAACCATTTTCCCGAATGGATTGCCGCCGGCCACGCCGGCGAAATGAAATACCTGGAAGCGCGCGATGACCACGGCGATCTCAAACGCGCCTCGCTCGCCGGCGTCGCGCCCTGGGCGCGAAGCGTCGTCGTCTGCGCCATCAACTACAACACGAACAATCCTTACTCGACGCAAGTCCACGACCCCGACTCGCGGATGGATCTCGCGCTATGCCTGGAGCCGCGAAGATTATCACGACGCCGTCCTGCGCCGCCTGAAGCAGGTGGAAGCCGCTCTGCGCCAGGCGCTGCCCGCCGATCGGCAGCCAGCTCTCACCACCCGCAGCTACGTCGATACCGGCCCGATCGTCGAGCGCGTCTTTGCGAAATATGCCGGCGTGGGCTGGATCGGCAAGAACACCTGCATCATCAATCAGAAAAAAGGCTCGTGGCTTTTTCTGGGCGTGATTCTCACCTCGCTCGAACTCGCGCCCGACCTGCCCGCGCCCGATCGCTGCGGCACTTGCACTCGCTGCATCGAAGCCTGCCCGACCGACGCGATTCTCGCGCCCTACCAGCTCGATTCCAACAGATGCATTTCGTATCTCACCATCGAAAAGCGCGGGTCGATTCCCGAGGATCTTCGCGCCGGCATGGGCCACCACGTTTTCGGCTGCGACATTTGCCAGGACGTTTGCCCGTGGAACCGCAAAGCCCCGGCATCGACCGCGCCTGAATTCGAGCCTCGCCCCGGCCTGGTGAACCCGGCGCTCGCCTGGCTCGCAGAAATGTCTGCAGAAGAGTTTCGCGAAGCGTTCCGCGGATCGCCCATCCGCCGCACCAAACGCTCCGGCCTGCGCCGCAATGCCGCCATCGCCATGGGCAATAGCGGGAACCAGGAATTCCTTCCGCTGCTCGACCAACTGGCGGCCGACGAAGACGAATCCGTCGGCGAAAGCGCGCGCTGGGCGAAAGCACGCCTACTGAAATCCGACCGAATAATGCCGCAGACCCTACTCTATATTCGCTGTATCTTCGCTCTTGCGTCGTTCCAGTCTCCCGAATTCGTTCTGACCTTCCGTAACTGGTCTCCCCGATTTCCAGCAACTAATCTTTGTCTAAAGGGTTCTTAATAGAGTAGGTTAAGTTTCGACGTCTGGGGTAATCATGTTTTCACGCCACATCCAATCCAATGCGGCGCGCTTTCGGCAGCTTAGTGCGTGATGGTTCTGGTCTGTGCGTCGTTGGCCGGCGCCTCGGCCACGCTTCTGCTGGAAGAACCCTACGGCACAATGGGATTCTTCACCGCGACCGGCCATGCCGCGGTCTATCTCTCCGGCGTCTGCGCCGAAACGCCGCTGGTTCTGCGCCGCTGCGCCCCCGGAGAAACCGGAGTCGTGCTCAGCCGCTACGACGGCGTGGGCGGATACGACTGGGTCGCCATTCCTCTGATCCCCTATCTCTATGCGGTCGAGCGCCCCGAAGATGTGCCGCTTTTCGCCGACGCGAAGATGGCTCGCTTTCCTGCGCGACCGCTATCGCCGCAAATATCTGGAAGACATTGCCCCCGACGTGCAAAGAATGGCGAAACTCCCGGCGGAAACTGGTATCAACTTGTCGGCTCTTCCTACGATCGCACCATCTACGGCTTCGAAATCGAAACCACGCCGGAGCAGGACGAAGCCCTGATCCGCAAATTCAACTCGTCGCCGAACCAGTCTCATTTCCATCTCGTCTCCAGCAACTGCGCCGATTTCGCCAAAGACATTCTCAACTTCTATTATCCCGAAATCGCTGCATCGCAGCCTGGTCGCCGACGTGGGCATGACCACGCCGAAGCAGATGGCGAAAATGCTGACCAAGTTCAGTGATCGCCATCCTGAGCTCCAGTTTTCGCGGCTGATTATTGCGCAGGTGCCCGGCAGCATGCCGCGCAGTTCGCACGTGCATGGCGTGGTCGAATCTTCTTCACCTCGAAGAAGTACATCGTGCCCAGCGCCGTGGTCAGCCCGATCTTTGCCGGATGCGTGGCCGCGGTGTATGTCGGCACGGGCGCGGGTCGCTTCGAACCGGCGCGCAACGCCATGGTCTTCGTCGTGGGCAGACGGTCCTGAGCGGCCGCTGGATCGCGAAGATCGCCGCGCCTACCAGCTGCAACTGAAACATTTTCTGGCCGGCGCGTATCCGGAAAAGCCGAAGCAGAATGTCGACAAGGTGTGGGAGAAGCTGCAGTCCAAAGCGAAGACAGGCGTCGATGATCAGGGCAGACCGGTTCTTCAGGTGCAGGTTGGAGACAGCCCGGTGCAGATCGGCGCGTCCGCAGACAACGTCTTGAACGGGAACGCTCCTCCGCAATTCGTGCGTCAGCTTCTTGAGGCGCGCCTGCAGTCGGAACTGCGGCGCAAATCGTCGCAGGGCCTTTCCGAAACGGAAGTCGATCGCGACTGGAAGCTCCTGCAGAAGACAATGGCCGAGCGACGTCGCACTGACGGCCCGCTCCGCGACGCGTTCCGACAACATCAGCGGAATCCGCCCTAGAAGTCGAGTTACCTGCAGCCTGAAAAGGCCGTGCTCGTCGGCGCGGCCTGTGCGATGCTTGTTACTTCCGCGATGGCTTACTGTGTCTTGCGGCGGCCGCTGCGGGACGCCCGCGCCCGGAACAGGCGGTTGTCCCGGTGGTTGCTGCTGCTGCAGCATGCAACTGGCGCTGCTGCATTTCCTGCAGCATCTCCTGCGGAGTCTTCACGCCAGGCTGATCGGCGTGGCCGGTGGCTGTTCCGCTTCTGCTGCCGCCTGGTCCGCGTTGTCATCCGCGTTTTCCTCGGCCGCGTCGTGCCTCATTCGCGTCGTGCCCCGGTCCTGCTGCGGCGGCCCAGGATTGCCCGTGCACGTTCCGGGTTGCTGTTGCTCCGCCAGCTGACGGGCCACTGGCGGATTCACAGTGTCCGGCCCAGTTTTTGCCACCAGCACCACGCGCGTCAGCAGCTGCATCTTCGTCGGCGATCCCAGCAGCACATAGTTAAACCGCGATCCATTCAGCAGTTCGGCCATGACTTCCCGCGCCGGTCCCGGTCCCAGATGGGTTACCACGCGCTCCGGCGCCGCGGGAACTTCAATCTCGGCTCCAGTCTGTTTGCGCACGGCTCGCAAAATGTCGCCCAGGGTTGAGTTCGGCGCAACGATGGTCAGTTGGTCGTTCTGATAACTCACTTGCGGCGGCACCGGCGCCATCGAATCCAGCGGAATCTGCTGCACCGGCCCGGTCGGGCCCGGATGGCAAGTGGAGGCAGGGGCGACTGGTTTCTTCGCTTTCCTGCTGGGTCTGCAGGAGTCGGCGTCGGCGGCGGCATCTACGATCCCCAGGACACAGGACAGCAGCGCACAGGACACAGGCCCCGCAATCCTAGCGAATTTCCATCCCGTGCTCATAACCGACTCCTCCCAGCGAATCTGATTTCGGGGGACACCGCAAGGACGCCTTTACCAGAATTCTAGCACCGGCACGACTCGAAGAACTGGCGGCATAGTCTCCCACTCAGATAGAACGTCTTAGACTACTCTCTTGCACACATTGGATGCTATGGCACGAAGCGGGGCCATCGATAAGTCGATTGCAGTCAACCATTTCCGGGCAGCGCGAAATCTTAACAGGTGGCTGAAGCAGGCGTAAACTGGGCCAGGCCTTTCAAGCTCTATGAAAGTAAAGGCGGAATCACGATGAATCTGGCGTCCGCAGCCGCACCTTGCGTCTTCTGCATCGCCTCTGTCATTGCTGGCCTTCTTCGCCGCCTGAGCGCCCGCGCCCAGAGTTGCCAAACGTCGGGCGACCTGGACGACGCCACCCGGGCCGCCATCACGGCCGCCGGCCAGCGCTATTTCGACTTGGCCGCCAAGGGCGATGTCGCCTCGCTTGCGGCAGAACGCCATTCCCAGCCTCGCCGCAGATTTCTCCGGCATCGAGACCACGGTCAAGGACCACCAGCCGGATCTTGCCGGCGCGCAGGGCGAGCGTGAAGTCCGTCTTTCTGCTGGAAACGGCAGCCGACTCCTGCCCCGCATGCCGAGTTCTACTGCGGAGTGTTTGGCAAGAACGGCCAGACCTGCCGGCAGCGCCGTCTTTCTATCTCGACAATCTGCCGCCGGGTAAATATGCCGTGGTCCTGCTCGACGCGACCTCTGCCAAAGGGCGAATCATGTTTTCCGTGATTCTCCAGCAGGCGGGAACCGACTGGAAATTAGGCGGTCTCTACATCAAGCCGGCACAGGTCGCGGGACATGACAGCGACTGGTTCGCTGGCCCGCGCCCGCGAATACAAAACGAAAGGCCAACTGCATAACGCGTGGTTCTACTACCTGGAGGCCCGCAGCCTGATCTCGCCGCTGCCCTTCATGAGCACGCTGGCCACCGACAAACTCTCCGACGAATCGCAAAGCCTGCAGCCCGCCGACCTTCCCGCCGACGGAAAAACGGTGGACCTCGCCGCCGGCGACCGCCACGTATAAACTCACCGCGATTTTCCGGAAGCTGTGGGCAACGATCTGGATCTGATCGTGAAATATCAGGCCGCCGATATTTCCAACACCAACCAGACCTATCAAAACAACGTTGCCGTCATCAAAGCGCTGGTGGCGAAGTATCCGGAAGTACGAGATGCGTTTGCCGGCGTCGTGGCCCGCGCCGTGGATCCCAGCGGCCGCGACTACGGCACGCTGCTGGCGATGAAGGATGTGAAGTAGAGTAGCTCAGTTCCCAGTTCTGAGTTCTCAGCCGCGAGGCTGGCGGACTTCGATCGCGAAGCGAGACATTCGCGCGAAGATCCTTGATCGTCGCGCAGATGCCGGAATCACGCAAGGCTAGCCAGCTCTTCGGCAGCACTCGGACTTTGTCGTCGCGCAATCCGAGAAACACCGGAGCCCGCAGCTTCGGACCGCTGCCCTCGCTGGTCCCGCCCGTCCACTCCGCGATACTCAATCTCCGCCACCAACTCCGGCTTCACCCAACACACTTTGCGCAGCGCCTCGACTTCTCCAAAGAACGGATTCTTCTTCGTCTCCAGCTTCTTCAACATTTTCCAAATTTCGTCCAGCGATTTCTGATCGAACCCGCTCCCCGCCTGCCCCACGTGAATCAGTCGTCCTTTCTTGTCGTAGAGCCCGAGCACGAGCGATCCAAAATGCGCGCGGCTGCCTTCCGGCTCGGTGTAGCCGCCGATGACGCACTCCAGCCGTTGTGCGAATCTTGATCTTCAGCCACTCGCGGCTGCGGCGCTCTTCATAAAAACTCGCGCGCTTCTTGGCGACGATGCCTTCCAGCCCCTTCTTCTGCGCCATCTCAAACAGCGCCTTGCCGTGCTCTTCGTAGTGATCGGAATAGCGCACCGCATCGCCCGCCACCACCAGCGACGCCAGCTTGCGCTTGCGCTCCTCCAGCGGCACGCGCCGCCAGTCGTAGCCATCGAGATACAGCAGATCGAACGCGTAATAAGCACCGGCACATCGGCATTCGCCGCCGCCCGCCGTCCGCCCGGACGAAATCCCGTGCGCTGCTGCATCAGACTGAACGACGCCTTTCCCTCCTCATCGAGCGCCACCACTTCGCCGTCCAGAATCGCCGTCTTGGCCTTGATGAACTGCGCCATGTCTTTCAACTCGGGATAACGCGGCGTCAGATCATTCTGATTCCGCGACACCAGCCGCACCTTGCCGCCGTCGATAAACGCAACCGCGCGGTATCCGTCCCACTTGATTTCAAACAGCCACTCCGCCCCGTCAAACGGTTTCTCGACCGACTCCGCCAGCATGGGATGAATCGTCGCGGGCATCGGCCGCTTCACCGGAGCTGCGGAAGCTTGAACCACAGAGGACGCAGAGGGCACAGAGACGTTTGCTCTTTGATCGGCGCCGAGAGCCGTCTTCAGAGGACGACAGGGATTTCCTGGCGCTTGCGGTTTTTCTCTGTGCGTCTTCTCCGTGTCCTCTGTGGTTAGCTCGTGTTTTCTTCTTCTCGAGCTTAGCCACCGCATCCGCCAGCCACGCAGCCTTCAGTTTTCCGCGCCCCGCCGGGACGGCTCTTCCACTCCGCCGATCCAGCATCGCCCGCAATCTGCTCCAGGCTGCGCCCGCTGAGCACCGACTCGTCGATGGCCTCGATGTCGTATCCCTCGACCACATAATCGTCGTGCTTCTTGATCATCAGCCATTCGTTGCCCTTGCTCCCCGGACGCCGCCCGCGCATCTTGACCAGCGCGAAATCTCCTTTCAGCCGCTTCCCGTTCAAACGAAACTTCAGATCGCCCTTGGCCAGCATCGCCGCCGCTTCGGCCTCCGTCCCGGCACATACTTCCCATTCACCGCGACCGGCGAAAGCGGCTGCCACGTGCCCACATCCCACACCATCACCGTGCCCGCGCCGTAATTGTTCTCCGGAATGTTGCCCTCAAAATCGAAATACGAAACCGGATGATCCTCGACCTGCATCGCCAGCCGCTTGTCCGCCGGATCGAGCGACGGCCCCTTCGGCACCGCCCACGACTTCAGCACGCCTTCCATCTCCAGCCGGAAGTCGTAGTGCAGCCGCGTCGCATCGTGCATCTGCACGACAAACCGATGCCCCGCCTTCGTCTCCACTTTCGGCGGAGGCTCCGGCGTCTCCTCAAACCGCCGCTTCCGCTTGTATTCTTCAAGCGCCATAGAGATAATCCGACCACATTTAACCACAGAGCACGAGTCCGCGAGTGCCAGATCAGCAGAGAACTGTCATCCCGACCGGAGCTTCCCTTCCCGAAGGGAAGGGAAGCGGAGTGGAGGGACCTGCTGATCGTCAGCGAAGTCGGCTGCCGACTCGCCACACATCGTCAGCTTTAAAATCCTCGCACCATGCAACGCGAATTCCCCGAAATCCCGCTGGTCGGCGTCGGCGCCATCATCATCGAGGACTCCCGCGTCCTTCTCGTCAAACGCGCCCACCCGCCGCTGCAAGCCCAGTGGTCGATCCCCGGAGGCGTGCTCGAAGTCGGCGAACTGGTCCGCGAAGCCGCCATCCGCGAAGCCCGCGAAGAAACCGGACTCATCGTCGAGCCCGGCGACCTGCTCGGCGTCTACGACCGCGTCCTGCGCAACGCCGAACAGCGCGTGCAATATCACTACGTTTTGATTGATTTTCTCTGCCGCCGGGTCGGCGGCGAACTCGCCGCCGCCAGCGACGCCGCCGAAGTCCGCTGGTTCACGCGCGAAGAACTGCCGGCGCTGAATCTCGCCGAAGATACGCTAGACGTGATCCGCAAAGGCTTCGCCGCTTTAGGAATCAGATAGCAGTCATGCTGTCGGGGATCAAAGTTTCGGATCAGAAACGCTTAGGGGGCTCAAGTTTTGGCATCGACTCCCCCGGTCGCTGCTAATCCGGCCTCGAATGCTAGCTATTCTACGAACCTGACTCACTCGCATCGGCATCGACCCTGTCAGCTTCCCACTCCGCATCGCAGGAATGACATCTCCACGCCCGGCGGTGGAACGGAATTGGTACGCTGAGATACGCGCTCACGTATGCGGCGGGTGTCACTTCCTGAAAGTTCACATCCAGCGACTGGCACCTTGGGCATTGCGGCTGCACATATTCCCCGACAGCAGATACATCAAAGTTTTCCGGGATCGGCTGAGAGAGAATTTCTTCCGCTACTGCCGCGTCTTCCGGCTTCACCTGCAGCTTCACGCCGCCCAGCAGATTGGAAATAAACCAGTCTAGCCGCACCATGTTGTCATCGAGCAAAGCGCATTCGATCCCCGCAGACTCAAGACTTCCCTTGGCGAATAATGCTTCCGGCAGGTCCCGGAACTGGCGGATCGTCACCATCCCGTGCATTTCGAATTCGTCCTGCGGCGACGCGTCGACAGGCGAACCCGTCGCGAGCGGCGCGCCGGCACGCGCGGAACGAGGAGGAACTGTGCTAGCACGTTCGGCACTCGCGGTGAGCCCCCGGCGGCCCATCTCCGCCCGCAGCGCCTCTCGCGCTACCTCGGTGAGGTCGTCGGCCTGGCTCGCGACCTTCTCCAACTCCCCATCCATCTGGTAAGCGTAGAACTCAGCCAGGCGCCGCCGCTCCTGCTCAGGATCTATTGTCGCCATGGCTCGGAATCATACTCCACTTGGCGGCCCATGAATCTCGTTGCGGCCCACGATTCCCAGCAAATAGAGCGGTCCACACTCGTTGGTGATGCTGATCACAGACTTCATTGCCCCTACATGTAACAAACGGAAAGTGGAAGCCAGCCTCAAATTGAACCGGCGAGCCTTCCTGCAGGCGGCACTTGTCGCCGCAGCGGGAGCAGGCATAGGTTGCAGCGCGAATGGAACACCGTGGCGATTTTTTACCGTCGACGAGGCAAGAACGCTCGCGGCGATTTCAGACCAGATCATTCCACCCGACCAGGACCCAGGCGCCGCGTGGGCTGGCGTTGTGAACTACATTGACCGCCAGCTCTGCGGCCCATTTGAAAACCTCCAGCCCACCTACCGCCGCGGAATTGCCGGCATCGACGAGAGCAGCCGGTTGCTCTACGGCAACGCATTCGTCGATCTGACTGCTCAGCAGCAAATCGAAGTGCTGCATCGCCTTGAGCCCGGTCAAGCTCCCGGCGCGATCTGGAAGCAGTCCTCCTCATCCGAGTTTTTCGGTCTTGTGGTCGACCACACCATGCAGGGCTACTACGGCGATCCCCGGCACGGAGGCAATCGTGACGGTGTGAGTTGGAAGATGCTGGGCCTTCCATATCCCCCGATTCGTGGACGTTTGCGCTATGACCTCACTAAGCGGTAGCGCATTGGAATCAATTGAATGTCCCTCAAGCACGTAAACGCGATCGTGGTGGGAGGGGGAGCCGGAGGCGGCATCGTTGCCAAAGAACTTGCCGAAGCCGGCCTAAGCGTCGTGCTGCTGGAACGCGGCAAATGGTACACGGCCAATGACGATCGCAAAGACGACCTGCGCAACCAGCGTACTTGCGTCTTGGGCAATGCCTTCGGTCCCGATGAGCAGCGCAATCCTCGCGTGTCGGTGGACGCTAACGGTCAGGAACGCATCGTTCGCTCGAGTCAAGGCGCCTACAGCAATAATGCCGCCTGCGTCGGCGGCGGCACGCTCAGCTACGGCGCGATGGCCTGGCGCTTTATGGAGAAAGATTTCCGCATGCGCTCGACTTACGGCTCCGTCGAAGGCAGCACGCTCGACGATTGGCCGATCTGCTACGACGACCTCGAGCCCTTCTACGAAAAGGCCGAATGGGAGATCGGCGTCTCCGGCGACGACTCCAACAACATCCTTCGTGCGCCCGCGCCGCAAGCCGCTGCCCATGCCGCCGCTTCCGCCGAATCGCGAACACCAGATTCTGAAGCCGGCGGCCGAGCGGCTGGGCCTGCATCCGTTCGACATCCCGATGCTGCGAAATACCGTGCCCTACAACGGCCGCGGCGCCTGCATGCGCTGCCGCTGGTGCGTGGGCTTCGCCTGCGAAGTTGACGCCAAGTGCGGCACGCAGAACACCGTCATCCCCAAGGCGCTCGAGACCGGCAATTGTGAACTGCGCACCGAGTGCATGGCCAAAGAAGTCTTAACGAACGACCGCGGCCGCGCCACCGGCAGTCGCGTATTTCGATTCCAGCGGCCGCCTGCAGGAACAGACCGCCGATCTCGTGGTTGTTTCTTCGGCTCGGCCATCGAATCCGCGCGCCTGCTGCTGAACTCGAAGAACCGCCTTTTCCCCAACGGTCTGGGCAATCGTTACGACTGGGTCGGACGCAATCTGCAGGGACACACCTACACCGGCGCGGCCGGCCTGTTCGAGCGAGATACCTACGACGACCTCGGCCCGGGCGCTTCCATCGCGATCTGCGATTACAACCACGGCAATCCCGGCCTCGTCGGCGGAGCCATGCTTGCCAACGAATTCATCCGGCTGCCCTATCAGTTCGCTCGGATCGCGTGCCGCCCGGCAGTGCCGCGCTGGGGCCGCGGCCACAAGGACTTCATGCGCCAGCTACTACCGGCGCAGCATCTTGGTCATGGGCCCACGCAGGAAATGCCGGTCTTCGAAGCCGCGCGTGCAGGTCGATCCCAAGGTGAAGGACGCTTGGGGTATTCCCGGTCGGCGCGTCTCTCCGGCGACCGGCATCCGCACGACTCTCGGAGATCGGAGTTCCTCGCTGCGAAGGCCGAGGCGTGGCTGAAGGAAGCCGGCGCCACCACGACCATCCCTTTCAACTGGATTCCCGCGCGACGGTCCCAGCGGAGGCCAGCACCAGGCAGGCACGTGCCGCATGGGCAACGATCCTCAAACTTCTGTCGTCGACACGTACTGCCGCATCCACGACGTCGACAATCTGTACGTGATCGATGGCAGCGTCCATGTCACGAACGGCGGCTTCAATCCAGTCCTTACCATCATGGCGATCGCTTATTACGCCTCTGGCAATCTAGTGAAAGCGTGGAAGGGAACGTATGGCCGGTCTTAGGGTCAACTGTGAGGGGGCGCGATGACGGCTCGCAGATTCTTTCGTTTTCGCGTCGTCGCGCCCCTGGCGATCGCCACGTTGGTAATTCTGTTCTTGCCTGGCGCGAGCCTTTACTACAGTTGCTCCGGCGGACGCTCCTGCGCGCGCTGCCACGAGATCTGGCAGCCCTATCGAGACTGGCACGAATCAGCTCATCGCAATGTGCCGTGTTCCGAATGTCACGGGGATGTCCTCACTCTCGACACCGGCTTCCATCTGAAGAACATTCGTCAATTGGCAGCTCATCTGCGAGGCCAGGTTCCTGAGCAAGTTCGGCTGAAGACAGATGACGTGCTCAAAATCAGTTCGCGTTGCGCCCAGTGCCACCGCGAGGAATTCGCCGACTGGTCCGCGGGTCCGCACGGCGCCACGTACTCGCATATCTTTCTGGACAAAGATCACAACCAGCGCCGCCGTTTGATGGACGACTGCCTCCGTTGTCACGCCATGCACTTCGACGGCAGCATCCGCGATCTGGTCACTCCTGTGGACACGCAAGGTCCGTGGAGGCTTCTCGTTCCGAAGCTGGCAGTGCAACCCGCCATCCCATGCCTCGCCTGCCATCAGATGCACCGTGACGGAGTGCCCCTCGCGCGCCCTGCGGTTAAGATGGAGGACGCCGGCCCCCGTGAAGAAATTAGCCGGCCATCGCTGGCATTCTTTGACCGTCGTCAACAGGACTACGTTTCGCTTGCGAGTCTGCCCCTCCCGCAAATGCGTGATGGCGCGCGCACCACCAAAATCAGCCCCGACCAGCGCCAGGCTCTTTGCTATCAGTGCCATGCTCCGGAGGCCAGCAGTCAGGTCGGGTCCGGCGACGACCGAACGCCCACCGGTGTCCACGAAGGCCTCAGTTGTTTCGCCTGCCACCAAGAGCACGGCCAGAAGACGCGAGCATCGTGCGTAACCTGCCATCCTCAGCTTTCGAACTGCGGACTCAACGTCGAGACCATGGATACGACTTTCAAATCAGCAAAGAGCCCCCACAATGTCCATACCGTGAAGTGCGCAGACTGTCACACGAAGGGTGTCCCCAAGAAGAAGCCGCGAATCTAGCCGCCACATTCGCGACGGGCGCCGCGAAAAACAGGGAAAAAATAGAACAGCCCGCAAGCGCTTGTTTATTCAAACAAAGCTTGCGGGCTGCCCGGTGGACTGTTTGGGATTGACCAAGAGGTGGTCACTCTAACGTGGCCTCTACGGCAACTCCGGTTTGCGCGATGACGCTCGTCGAATCCGCGCGACTCCTGACCGACCTGCGCCAGGCGGAATTGAATCCTTACTTCACCGGTAGTGTGCGGGCTGTAGCTTCCGGCGCGCGTTTCTTGTCTGGCGCCCGAAGCCCCGCTTAGAGCAACCGCTCTAAGTCTCAGCCACCTCACCTGGTCTTTGAGTACCCCAACTACTGCCTTCAGAACTTGTCATCCGACCACCTCCTTTCCGGTGTCATTCGGACAATAGTACGAAACCGCCCTGTGCGTCAACCGGCACGAAAGTGGGACGCTAACTTCGCAGATTCCCGTACCCCTCATGCTTAACTTTCGTCATCTTGTCTTACGGGATCAAAGGACTAGGTTAAGGTAGAGAATTTCGATGCGATCTCTACTCGCGATGTGCGCGGTTGGTGCTGTCGCTCTTGCCTTCGGCTACGGTGTGGGGTTCGGCACATCCGCCCTTCGCTCGGTGGTCGAATCGCCCCTTCTGGCGAATCCCACTAAAAGCCGGGATAGCTTTACCGGTGTGTTCCGGGGATTCAACCGCCTGGCCGCTGCCGAGATGGCGGGAGGGGCTTGCGACATCCCAACAAACGACTACCTCACGGCTGAAGACAGTGCCATTGTTGCCATTCAGGAGCGGGCCGCCACCGCCAGCTTGAATCCGCCGCTGGATGTGGCTCGGGCAAGGCTGGCGCTGCGACGCGCAAGGGCTGCGGAAAAGAATAACGACCTGCGACTCAAGTCCAAATACGAAGAGGACGCCCAGCAACTGCTCGAGAAATCCGGCTGGAAGGATTCGTCGCCTGCTCACTTGCGGCAAATCATCTATGCAATCGATTCTCGCGAGAATACTTGCAGACCCACCACGCCAAACTTGGACCAGCCCAAATGAAGCAGGTTGCGAAATACGTTCTGCTGACTCTGGTGGCGGCTCTTGCGGGCTTTCTGCTAGGGTTTCGCCATGCCGAGAGGACGGTCGGGGCGGGCTCGAACATCTTTGCGCAAATGCTTGCTTTGTCGCAATATGAAACCCTCGCCAATCTGCAGTACCAAGAGGCAGACGCGGCTCACGCCACCCAGGCTCAACTGGACCTCGTGAAGTTCATGCAGCAACTCGAGGCCAGGCAGACTATTGCCGTTCCGCGGGCATTCAACTATGAACGTGCGCAAGCGTTGATGCACCTCGCGCTGCTGTCAGAGCAAGCAGGCAACGATGAGGCGTTTCAGCAGTACCTTCACGACGCTCAAAAGAGCCTCGATGATGTCGACCAGAAGTGGTACACGGAAGAAGCGATGCGGAAATTCATCACCGTGGCCGATACGCAATTTAAGAGTGGTTCCCCGGAATGCGCATGCCCGTCGCGTCCGCAGAAGGCAGCGGAACGCAGCTCCGTTTCACGGCAGCCCGAACGCATATACCGCGCTGCCCGCCGCGATCGCGACATATTCTTTCCCGTCGACGGCAAACGCCATCGGCGCCGCGTAAACCGCGCCGCCCATCTGGAAGTGCCACAGCGGCTTGCCTGCCGCCGCGTCGAAGGCGATGAAATTTCCTTCCGCGTCGCCGGTGAAGACGAGTCCGCCCGCGGTCGACAGCACTCCCGACCACGTTGGCGAGGTATGCTCGAACTTCCACTTGATCTGCCCCGTCGCCGGATCGATCGCCTTCAGAAATCCCAGATATGGCCGGGCCTCTTCCGACGGAAAATACGCGCTGCCGTAATACGCGTGTCCCGCTTCATAAGGCTGCGGAGCCGTGCTGAAAATGTCGCACTGATCGCGCGCCGTCACGTAAAACAGACCCGTCTGCGGACTGTAGGTCGGAGCCATGAAGTTCGTCGTCCCCAGCGCGCCGGGGCACACCGTGTGCCCCTCAAGCGTCGGCGAAGCTTCCTTGTTTGCTACCGGACGCCCCTCGGCATCCTTCGTATCGCTCCACGTAGTCTTGCCGTAGGCATTCGCCGAGATCAGTTTGCCGGTCGTGCGATCGAGCACGTAGAAGAATCCGTTGCGGTTGGCCTGCGCGATCAGATGCTTGCCACTCGAGCGTCGATCATGACCGGAACCTGCGTCGCATCCCAGTCGTGCTCGTCGTGCTTGGTGAACTGGAAATACCAGTTCATCTTGCCGGTGTCGGCATTCAGCGCCAGCAGGGAATTGCTGTAGAGGTTGTCGCCCGCCCGTCCCTCGCCGCGATTCGACGGCGCAGGATTTCCCGTCGGCCAGAAAATCTGATTCGTGACCGGATCGTAGGTTCCCGTGTTCCACGCCGGAGCGCCGCCCACTTTCCACGAATCGCCTTCCCACGTGTCGTGCCCAGGCTCGCCCGGCCCCGGCACCGTGTAGAAGCGCCACTTGCGCTCGCCGGTTTCGGCGTCGTAAGCATCAATGAACCCGCGCACTCCGTACTCGCCGCCGGAGATGCCGATGACGATCAGCCCTTCACCGCCAGCGGCGCCACCGTGAAGCTGTGTCCGGTTCGATAATCTGCTGCGACTACGTCCCACACCACCGCCCCGGTCTTGGCATCGAGCGCGATCACGTGCGCATCGAGCGTGCCCATAAAAACTTTGTCTCCCAGAATCGCCAGCCCGCGATTCACATGCCCGCAGCACGGACGAATGTCGCCCGGAACCTGCCGCTGATACATCCAGATGGGCCGCCCTGTGCGCGCATCGAGCGCAAACGCGCGGTCATCCTGCCCGGTCGCATACATAATTCCGTCGACGACCAGCGGCGTAGTTTCAAGCTTTCCAGTCGCTCCGGTCTGATACACCCACTTCGCCACCATCGTGCGCGCATTGGTGATATTGATCTGATCGAGCGCGCTGAACCGCTTTCCGGAGTAGTCGCCCGAGTAAGTCATCCAGTTCTGCGGCTCCTTCGCGGAGTTCACCAGTCGCTCGAAAGTAACCTGAGCGACAGCGTGACTCGCGAAGAGGACCGATATCAACCACATTGCCAGAATCCCTGCCGCTATGGCGGACACGACCGTGGAAGAGCGGCCCTTTAAGGGCCGCGTTGCAAATCCGCGAGAAAAGAGGCCTTTAGGCCCTGTGGGCCACGGGGGCTGAAGCCCGCGCGAGTAGGGGCATCTCGACGCGGCGCTGAAGCGCCGCTCTTCCACGGTTGTGCTGACTCTTCCGCAAAATCGCCGCTACGTCGTGTCTCAACCTTATGCGCGCTCCGCCCGCTCATTTCGCCCCCACGCTGACCAGGTAGGCCACGATGTCCGCCAGATCCTTGTCGCTCAAAATGTCAGGTCCGTACTTCGGCATCGCCGATTGCCGGCTCTTCTGAAACGATCGCAGCTTGATCTTTTTCCAGCAGATGAATTTGCTCGCCCATGTCCATGATCTGCACGCTGAAGCTGTCTTCATTCAAAGTCACTCCCTTGATTGTTTTCCCGTCGGCGGTGACCGCCGTGACGCTCTCATATTCCTGCGGAAATTCTTTCGTCGACTCCGTCAATCCCCAAGCCAGCCGCCGGCTCGGATCGCGCACCGACTCAATAATCGCCTCTCGCGTCCGCGATCCGCCCACCGCCGTCAACTCAGGCCCTAGTCTTCCGCCCTTGCCCTCGACCATGTGGCACAGCGAGCAATTCGCATCGCCGTAAAACAGATCCTTGCCGTGCGCAGCATTTCCCACCGCCTGAGCCGGAGCCTTCACTTCCTGGCTGCGAATGTAGGTGATGATCTGCCAGATCTCTTCATCGGTCATCCCGACGCCCTGCCCGTTGGTCCCGTTGGCCGGCATCGCGGTCCCAGGAATGCCGTTGCTGATGACCTGAAACATGTCCGCGTCGGAATGCGTGTGCTTCTTCACCGCCCGCGTCAGGTCGGGCCCGCGTCCTCCGCCGTGCGCGCCCAGCCCATGACACAACGCGCAGTTGATGCGGAACTCATACTCGCCAGCCTTGGCTGCCTTGGCATCACCCGCGAAGGGATTGTGATCGTCGCCCGCGAAAGCCAGGGTGCCAAGCACCAGCATGACCAACGTGGACAACCGCAAAAGTGAAGAGATTGCGCAGGCTAAACCTTGGGGGAGAAAACGCCGCACGGTCTGTTTCGGAAACATGATGTCTGTCCCACTCTGCAATGGAGAGTTTTCCAAGCGAGGTACCTCGGGCAGAGATAGTAGCATCGTCCCGCTCGCGTGACGGATAAATACTCAGTGAAGATTGCGGGGATTCTCAGGCGTTCGTACATGCTCCGGACGGAAGCCCAATCCAACGATGCGGGCGGGCAGGCGTCGCAGTACCGGCCACCGTTGCAAGAGCCGAAGGAGCATTGGCGCCGTCAGTGGCTGAGAACTGGACAGAACCCGCCCGATCACTCTTTTCTGCACCATAACCTGCAGCCACTGCGTGGCACGGGTCGGAAAATCCCGGCGCCGCTGGACCGCCTGCACGTCATGGTCCGTGAGGTTGCCAGCAGCCAGCTTTCCTGCAAGGGCGTTCGCGGTTGCCACGGCATCCTGAATCGCCAAATTGATTCCGACGCCTCCGACCGGGGACATCGCGTGCGCCGCATCGCCAATACACAGAAGCCCGGGCCGAGACCACTGCCGCAAGCGATCCACTTTCACGGTCAGCAAACTTACGTCACCCCAATCGCGCAGTTCGCCGACCCGGTCCCGCAAGAAGGGCTGCACATTCGCAATTTCCTCGCGGAATGCCTCTATTCCGCGTTGGCGGATCTCATCCGCTGCGCCCTTTGGAATGACAAAGCCGCATTGCCAATACTCGTCGCGGTCGACCATGACAAACACTTTGCCAGCCTCCGCGTGACCGAAAGTCTGGCCCGGATCGCTGCGGCGCCGGCTGAATCTCATCCACAAGACATCCATGGGCGCGCCTATATCCATTACCTGTAGCCCGGCGCGTTCGCGGACAATTGACTGCCTGCCGTCAGCGCCGACGGTAAACACTGCACGAATTTCTCTCGCGCCATTGGGAGTCTTTGCCTTGACACCCACAATCCGCCCGCGCTCCTCGATAAGATCGGTAACCTCAGTCTGCATCGCGACGTGGAATGGGGCGTAGCGTTTGCCCTGATCGGCAATGAAGTTCAGAAAATCCCACTGCGGCATGAACGCGAGAAACTTGCAGTGCGTTGGCAGGTGAGTGAAGTCGCCGATCGTCACCGTCTCGTTCCCGACCTGCGCGGCCAGTTCCCGCACTTCCTGATGCGGCCGCTTCAGAAACTCCTCCAGAACGCCCAGTTCATACATCAGTTCGAGCGTGGAGGGGTGAATAGTGTCGCCACGAAAATCGCGCAGGAAATCGGCATGCTTTTCGAGGACTATGACTTCGACGCCCGAGCGCGCCAGGAGAAAGCCGAGCATCATCCCGGCCGGCCCTCCGCCAACGATGCAGCAACCGGTTTGGGGAGTCGCTGTCACGCTTGCTTCCTCATCCTTAAGTAGATGACAGCCAGCCGATTCGGATAGTCAGGTTTTCGGAAGGGCCCGCTTCGCCCCGCCCGGACATGTCCGGCGGGCATCTTGGGACCGGCACCTTTGGCTCTCTACACTGAAATCCTGCCCTCAAGTTGCCGATATTCCTGAGGGGAGCGGGTATTTTCCCTAGGCGTCCAAGTTATTGATCCGTCAGCCTTTCCAGCGAAAGGCGTCGGGCTGGGGAAGGCCTAGATGAGCCAGCACGCGATATGCGAATTCGCGCGCCATCTCATCTAATGAAGCAGGGCCGTAATAGAAGGCCGGAATCAGCGGAAAGATGGTGGCTCCGGCGTCGGCGGCCCGGTACATGTTGCGGATGTGGATTTTATTGAGCGGCGTCTCGCGCACGCACAGCACCAGCGGACGCTTCTCTTTGAGCGAAACGTCAGCCGCGCGCTCGATCAGTTGCGAAGCGACGCCGTTGGCGATGCGGGCCAGAGTGCCCACGCTGCAGGGGATGACGATCATGGCGTCGGCGGGATAAGAACCGCTGGCCACGTTCGCCCCGATGTCAGCGTTCGATTGCTCTTTGATTTTGGAAGCTTGAGTTTTGCGCGAGGCTCGGCCGCCGGAACTTGCGCCGGGATTCCTGATGGAATCGCCGAGAATCTGGCCGACCAGGTTGGACCGGCCCTTGATGCCCAACTCTTCGGCCATGACGCGCAGCGCGCTGTCGGAAGCGATGAAGTTGACCGTTCGACGCGTTCGTCGCGTTCGACGGCCAGAAGAAGCTGCCGCAAGAAAATGGCTCCGCTGGCGCCGGTGGTCGCGATGGTCAGATTTTGCGGTGGATGGTTCGGCAAGGAGTCTCCGACGAGGCAAAGAATGAGAATGATTGTCCCGAATTCTGGAGCATAGGGAGGCGGTGAACACGAAGTCAAGATGAACGGCTAGAAGCTAGAGCTAGAAGCTGATTATGGCCTCGACCGCCAATCTTCGGTCCCGCCGCAGCGCAGCGCAACTGCACGCGCTGGCGGGAGTGGAGCGCGAAATCCGCGCCCAGGATTCGCATAACCGCCGCAAATATCTTCGCGAATTCAACGAGGCTTATCCGCAGCTACGATTCTGTTCTCGATTCGCAACAGATTCAGACCGCTTTGCATTCCGCCGACGTCGTCCTGATCGGCGACTACCACGCGCTGCCAGCTGCGCAGCGCTATGCCGCATCGCTGATCGAGCAGCGCGCGCTGGCCGGGGACCGTCCAGTGGTGCTCGGGGTCGAAACCATCTTCGCCCGCGACCAGCACATTCTCGACGAATGGTGGCGCCGCGAAATCGACGAGAGCGAACTCCGCCAGCGCATCCGCTTCGACCTCGAC
The DNA here is from genome assembly GCA_963795875.1 of uncultured Acidobacteriaceae bacterium. Taxonomy (GTDB): domain Bacteria; phylum Acidobacteriota; class Terriglobia; order Terriglobales; family Acidobacteriaceae; genus Sulfotelmatobacter. The sequence goes on along the minus strand of CAWCJM010000006.1, from coordinate 377,873 downwards.
TGGGGATACGACTGGACCCCATTTCACGAATTGCTGGTCACCGCGCGCGATCACGCGGAAGCCGTCTATGGTCTCGACTGCATGCCGCGCGAAGATCTGCGCAAGATCGGCGCCCGCGACCGTCACGCCGCCGCCAAGATTGCCGAAATCCGCGAGCGCCATCCCAACGCCGTCATCTTCGTGTTGTTCGGCGAATCGCATCTCGCTCCCGGACATTTGCCTGCGCGCACTGCGCGAGCAGATGCCCGGCGCAAAAGTTCTTACCGTGTTGCAGAATATCGACGCGCTCTACTGGCGCGCCGCCGGAGAGCGCGCCGACAAGGTGGAAGCCGTCCGCGTCAACGACGACGTTCTCTGCGTCTTCAACTCCACGCCGCTGGAGAAATACGAGAGCTACCGCCTGTTCCTCGACCAGTGGAGCCGCTGCGACGATGGTCCCGACTTCGCGCCAACTATCTACAACCTGATCGACAGCCTGGCTCGCTTCCTCGAAATTAACCGCTACTCGCCGCACAACGGCACGCAGCCAAAATTTCTGGTCGACATGCTGCCGGAGGTTTACGGCGGCCCTTCCGACGCCATGCTGCGCCGCTTGCTTTCTCGCAAAGGCATCGCTGAGCAGGAACGCGAATCCATGTTGACCAGCGTCGAGCAGCGCGGCAGCGCCTACCTGCCGCAGGTAAATGCGTTCTACGTGCGCGAATTCCAAATGATCCACGCCGCCGAAGATGCCACGCGCTTCCTGCATCAGGCCTGTCAGGGCCTGCCGCAGCGGCTCAACGGACAAATGGAAGAGGGAAGTGCCGCAAATGGAAGCAGTAACCGTGAGCGTAACCCGATCGACAATTTCTACGCCCGCGTAATCGAACACGCGGTCGCCTATTTCGGCTCGCGCGTACTCTATCCCTCGCGGCCAGCTCCCGACGACTCATCGTTGCCGTCGCGCGCCGCGTGCGAAAAAGCCGCCCAGGCGGCCGTTCGCGCCGACATCAGCAAGGTCGAGTCCTCCGCGCAAGACCTCGGCTATCGCATCGGCAGCCAGATCTACGACGCCTATCTGGCCGGCAAAGTCACGCCGAGTGGCCTGCGCCGCCTGTTCCTCGCTCACCTCGATGAGCCCGGACTGGCCCGCAAAGTCTGCGCGGCCGTGATCGCCAAACTCCGCACGGTCGCAAATGCAAAGTCACGCGCCGCCCACGCCTGAACTACCACGCCTGAATTCTTCGGCCTCAAAGTGCTAATCTAACTTCGCGCCTGGCTGAATGCCGAGTGCTGAATGCTGAGTGCCTCTTGAACGCCGAATCCATCCGCCAACTTTTCGAACAAGTACGCAAGGGCAAGCTCACGCCCGACGACGCCGTTTCGCGCCTGCGTCATCTGCCCTTCGAAGATCTCGGCTTCGCCAAGGTCGATCATCACCGCGCCCTGCGCATCGGCATGCCCGAAGTCATTCTCGGCGAAGGCAAGACGCCTGCGCAGGTCGCCGGAATTTTTGCCCGCCTCGCCAAACACGGCGGCAACGTCCTCGCCACCCGCGCCACCGAAAAACAATTTGCCGCAGTAAAAAAAAAAGTTCGGGCCGTCGAATATCGTGAACGCGGCCCGCGCCATCGTTCTGCAGCGTGATCCCACGAAATACGGCAAGGGCATCATCGCCGTGGTCTCCGCCGGAACCAGCGACATCCCCGTGGCCGAAGAAGCCGTCGTCACCGCCGAAATGATGGGCAACGAGGTCCAGCATTTTTATGATGTCGGCGTTGCCGGCATTCACCGCCTGCTGGCGAATCGCGAAGCACTGACCAAAGCCCGAGTCGTGATCGTCTGCGCTGGCATGGAAGGCGCCCTGCCCAGCGTCGTCGGAGGCCTCGTCGGAGTTCCCGTCATCGCCGTGCCCTACCAGCATCGGCTACGGCGCATCGTTCAAGGGAATGGCCGCGCTGCTCGGCATGCTGAATTCGTGCGCCTCGAACGTCAGCGTGGTCAACATCGACAACGGATTCGGCGCCGGCTACGTCGCCTCGCTCATCAACCGCTTGCCGTAAGCGAAGGAGGAATTTATGCCCACCGCGCTCTCACCGGAAGTGAAACAGCTCATCGACCGTCCGAACTTCGCTCACCTCGCCACGCTAATGCCCGACGGCTCTCCGCAGTCCGTGCCTGTATGGGTTGGCCGCGAAGGCGAGCATATCGTCATCTGCACTGGCGACGGCTCTCTCAAAGCCAAAAACACGCGCCGCGATCCGCGAGTGGCGCTGTCGATTGTAGACTTCACCAATCCGTACGAGGAAGTCCAGGTCCGCGGCCGCATCATTGAACGCCGTCCCGACTCGGACTTCAAGATAATGGACGCCGTCTCGCACAAATACACTGGGAAGCCCTTTCCATTCCGCAATCCGGAAGGGCGCGTCGCTCTGATCATTGAAGTGGAAAGAGTGCGCTATACCAAGCTCCCGTTCGAGCACACGCCGCCGAAATAACGCCGCCCGTTTCGCGTCACAAACTCGAGTGACTTGCTGCACCGAAGTAACCTTGGCTCTCCATTCAAGGCATCTAGAATCACTGCCATGCTCATCGATTCGCGTCTGCTGCCCGCATCGGGCGCTTTTCCCAAGCCTGGGCAAGACATTAGCGGAACTCTCTGGCAGCAATACATGCGCTCTGGTGAGATCGCACTCTTTACCTTCGATGCGAAGACCAGCCAGCCTCTTACGGCAAAGTGCGAAGTGCCTGAAACCCCGATCAGTGAATATTGCAGCGCGTTTCGCAGCATGTACTGGGCGCGCATGGTCGCCAAAGGGCGGGTCAGAATCCATCCGCATGTGATCACAGTTCTATACGACAAGCGTGGACGCTGGTTGGCCACCATGTCGCGCGAGGGCGAAGACCGTCGCAACCCCGGACTGGGCCTCGCTTGGCTGCTGTTCCAGCTTCCGCTGTGGGGATTCTTCGGAACGCTGGTAATCTTTGCCGCCTCGGCGCTCTCCGCGCACTGGTTCGGCACTGAACCTCTGCTCTGGGATCGCACCTCACCCGCAGGAACTGAATGGACTCATCTTCGCAGGCGTGCTCCTGGCGGGCGCGGGAAGGCTTCTTTTTGAACTCGGACGACGACGGTTAGTTCTTCGGCTGACCCGGCCCGCAAGACAACCAGTTGGTTCTTCCGAGCGCGACAAGTTCTACAAGCGGCTCGAGAAAACCAACAAGCCCAATCTGCTCGTGCCTCTCGACATCACGTTCACTCCGACATCCATCGACTGGCCCGAGCCCGAGAAGTACGTCGCATGGACCGAGCTTCTTCGCAGCGAGGGATTCCAGCAGTTGGGCACATTCTTGATCCCGGAGGCTCAGGTGCTCGCCGACTACTGGTTCCATCCCGAAGAGGCTCTGACGGCTACGATCCCTAAATATCCCAACGCTGGCATGTGGCTGAGCGTCTCTACTCGTTACGACGATTGGTCCTCATTCTGCGTGGCCAACAAGAAGCCAGTGCCCATCGATCCCCACCCAACGAAGAAGACTGTGTACCTCGGGTCGGATGCAAGCGGTGAGACCGTTCTCGAGCATGCGCGTCGCGACCGGCCGAAGGGCGTGAGACGTCGCCCCACTCGCGATAACATTCTGTCCGACTACGCGACCAGTTGGCGCCAGTACGTCGAGTGGCGCCGTGCGCGCGGAACCACCGCGGATGAATATAGGCGTGTATCGGAAGCCAAAGCACGAGCGAAGGCCGCAGGAACCTCGTGGCTCTAGTTCGGAGCAACAAAGAAAAGGCGCTGCTCGTCACTGTTTAGCGTCGAGCCGCGCCCTCTCCGTCACCGCTACATCAACTTTACGAGCCCTGTTGTCCCGTCTTCTTTTCCACCTGCAGCTTGTTGTCCACGCTGAAGGCGCCGAAGAGCTGGTTGGCTTTGAGTCCGGCGATCGTCTTGTCCATCGAGCTGTCGACCGACCCGTAAAGCGTCACGTGTCCGTTCGTCACGATGATGCGAATCGGACGCGCAGGATCCATCGCATACTTGCTCAACACGTTGTCCCCATAGATAGCGCGCATCGCCCGCAAGCGCAGCCCATCATCGAATCGCGAAACCGGCTCGACCGAAACGTTATCGATCACGTCCTTCACGCCCGGCATGTTCGCGATGTCAAACAGAGCTTCGTCGCGGCCAACGCCAGTCCGATCCTGACCCTCGACCGTGACCACTCCGTCCTTCACTCCCAGCGCGAAGTAATCGAATGTGTTGTCATAACCCACCCGCACATAACGCAGCTTCTTGGCCAGTTTCTGCTCAAGTTGCGCGTCCGGCACGTTGGGACCGGCCACGGTCAGCAAGTCGCGCACTCCCTGTGCTTTCGCGCTCTTGCGCGCGACCTTCGCAGCGTCCAGCTTGCTCTGGTAAAGATCGACCGTGCCTGTTAGGGTTACGATCCCTTCTTGCACGCTCGCCCTCACATTGCTGAACTGGCTCTTGGACGCCAGTTTCTGCGTCACCGTTGTCTGAATTTGATTGTCGTAGCGGGACGCAGCCGGCGTCTGGGCCATAAGCATTGCGCCCATTAGCCCTACCGCCAGAACCGTCCCCGCAAGCCTCCCAATTGCATTCTTCCTTGCTGCAGTCATAAAGGTCACCTCCGACCCATTGACGAATCTTTACGAATTAACTGCCTGGTTAATTGATTCGATGCGGAGGGATTAGCGTGAGATGCATTGGCAGTATGGGAAGCGCCTCAATAGCGATAAGGCGGACGTGCCAGAGAAACTTTTTGCGGTGTGGTGGGTTTGTACAAGTGCCACGCAGATGTGTGACTGCCGCGGCAAGGGAATCGTCGTCAGAAAAGTGCGTGGGAGTGATCTGCCTACTTGCCCACCGACGACCAGTCTGTCAACAACACCGGTTGCCCGCTCTTCACCATGGTCGGATAGACGTTATCGAATCCCTTGTGGTCGCTTGCGCTGTAGTTGAGGATGAGTCGCGGACCCAGGCCAAAATTCATTTCATGAATGGACTCGATCGCGCTGATAAACTTTTCCCGCGTGACATCCTTACCCGCCCGCTTCAGTCCCTCAATCACCACCATCGCGTCCACGAACCCTTCAAAGCTTACAAACGTCGGTGGTTCGCCGGGAGAATATTTCGACAAGCATTTGCGATAAAGTGCGACAGTCGGATAGTCCGTACGGTCGTAAGGCGGCATAACTTGAGTGATGATGGTGCCTTCGGCATCAGCTCCCGCTTCCTTGATGAATTCCTCGGTGCCCACGAAAGACACGGCGAGGAACTGTGGCCTCCAGCGATCCGCATGCGACTGCTTGACGATCGCCGCCGTCGGCGCGTACGGTCCCGCGATCACCACTGCCTGCGGGTGCGCCGCCATCACTTCCTTCAGCCCTCCGTCGATCTCGACACTGCCGCGGGCGAAGGTGCCCAAGCCCACCGGAACTGCGTTGTGCCTTTGCAGAGCCAATTTCACGCCATCGAGCACCGCCTTGCCAAAAGGATCGTCCTGATAGATGACGCCAATCTTGCGGACGTTCTGCTCCCATAACTTGTCCACCTGCTCGCGAGTTTCGTCGTAATAGGAGGCCCGCACGTTGATGATTTCATGCTTCAGCGGTTCGTACAGCATCTGCGCGCCGGTGAACAATCCCACCACCGGAATCTTTTCTTCCTGCGCCATCGGCACATAGACCTTGGCCGTCGGCGTTCCAACAAAAAAACCCAACGCGAAGACTCCCTCCTTCGTCATGCGCTTGAAGCAGGCCGGAGCCCTGTCCGGATCGTAGCTGTCATCAAATGCTTGCAGTTGAATCTTGCGGCCAAACACCCCACCCTCATCGTTGATCATGTGAAGGTAGGCGGAAGCCCCAAGCACCGTTTGTCGGCCCAACACGTGCGCCGGACCATCCAGCGCAGAGCAAGACCCGATCAGAATGCTGTTTTCAGTGACGCCGGGTGTCTCCGCAGAAGCGGAAGAGATGGAGATAAGTAAGGTGAAAAGCAAACATAGCGCAACGCGCGCAGGCAGACCGATAGACCCCGCCCCAAAACGGTTCATCCGCAAACTCCTCTTGCCAAGTATTTCCCCCGCACTGGGCTACACTTGCTGAGTTTCCAGGTTGTACGTGCGTGAGATAAGTGAGGCCATTGTGCCACGCCGGTTGGGGCCGCGATACATCGGTGACTCACTAAAGTAACTGACTCTTCTCAGGAAATAGCCTCGATCTCTCCCGCTTTGAAGCATGCCATTTCCGGATTACCCCCGTAACTTTCGACCCGGTACTCAGCGTTCTACCATGCCCTTGGACTGCGTATTTCGAGGGGGGAATCCGCGGATGGGTGAACGTGTCACCCAATCAGGTCGAACGGATCTTTCGCGCGCCAGTCGGCTGAAAAAGGCCCTGGAGAGCGGAGCCCCCCCTGCGTTTGTACTGCCCGAGAACGGCGGGGCTCCCGCCAACGGATCGTGCTCTACACGCTCCTGCCCTCTGCCTCCGCTCTCTGATCCCTCCACCAGCGATCCCGCGCGCGCCGCGACCCGCTTGCAGTTTCTGGAACAGATGTTCCAGGCATCGCCGGATGGATTGAGCATTGCCGATACCGACCATCGCGTGCTCTGGGCGAATGAGACCTTCGTGCGCATGTTCGATTACCAGGCGGCCGAGGTTGTGGGACAGCCGCTGGAAAATCTGGTGGTCCCTCCCGAGCGCTTAGCGGAATCGCATTGGGTGACCCAGGCCCTCACCCGCGGTGAACGCATTACTCTGGAAACGCAGCGCAGAAAAAAAGATGGAACCTTGCTCGATGTTTCCGTCTCCTGCGCGCCTCTGCTGCTTGATGGCAAGATGGCGGGCTTCTACGCCGGCTACCACGACATTTCCGATCGCAAGCGAGTCGAAGCACTGAGTTCGGCACTTTACCGGGTCGCCGAAAAGAGCAGCAGCGCCCATGACCTGCAACAGTTCTTCGCCGCCGTGCACAGCATCGTCGAAGAGTTGATGTATGCCAGGAACTTCTACATCGCGCTCTACGATCCCTCCACCGAACTGCTGAGCTTTCCCTACTTCGTCGATGAACAGGACTCCGCGCCCTCTCCGAAAAAATTGGGTCGCGGCCTGACCGACTATCTGATCCGCGTCGGACAACCCCTGCTGGCCACGCCCGAAGTGCTGCAGGCCATGGAGGACCGCGGCGAAGTAGCGCGCAATGGATCGCGCTCCCTCGACTGGATGGGCGTCCCGCTGAAGGTCAACAACCATACCTTCGGCGCGCTGGTGGTGCAGACGTACTCCAAAAACATCCGCTATGGCGAACGCGACAAGGAGATTCTCACTTTCGTTGCGCGGCAACTGGCGAGCGCCGTCGAGATCAAGCGAAATGAGCAGGCGCTCCGCCGCTCTGAAGCGCGCTACCGTTCTCTGGTGCAGAGTTCGGTCTACGGGATTTACCGCTCCAGCCTGGAAGGACGATTCCTCGACGTCAATCCCGCTCTCATCACCATGCTGGGCTACGGGTCGGCGGAGGAAGTTCTGCTGCTCGATCCCGAGAAGGATGTCTTCGCGCACTCGGAAGAGCACACGCGTCTGATCGAAGAATTCCGCCGCACCGGACGCCTGGATGGAATCGAAGTGAAGTGGAAGCGCAAGGACGCGCAGCGCCATCACCGTCCGCATCAGCGGCCGCGCCGTGAGCAACGCCGACGAACCGGCCGATGTGCTCGAAGCGATTGCCGAAGACGTCACTGACCGCCGCGTGCTCGAAGACCAGTTGCGCCAGGCGCAGAAGATGGAAGCCGTAGGCCGCCTCGCCGGCGGCGTGGCCCACGACTTCAACAACCTGCTGATGGTGATCAGCGGTTATGCGGAAGTGATTCTGGCGGAACTCCCGCTCGATCATCGCCTGCACGAGAAGGGCCGCGCCATTCAGTTGGCCGCCGACCGCGCCACCACGTTGACCCGGCAACTGCTGGCTTTCAGCCGCAAGCAACTGCTCGAACTCAAAGTCGTCGACGTGAACGCCATCGTGCACGACATGGAGCGTCTGCTCCGGCCCCTGATCGGCGAAAACGTGGAGCTCACCACCAGCCTGGCTCCCGACGCCGCCCACACCCGGGCCGACGCCGGACAACTCGAACAAGTGCTGATGAATCTCGTCGTGAATGCCAAGGACGCCATGACCCGGCGGCGGAAAGCTCACCATCGAGACGCGTAACATCGTCGTCGATGAAAATCATCGCCGCGGCCAGACCTTCATCCGTCCCGGCCACTACGTGCTGCTCGCGGTCAGCGACACCGGCATGGGCATGGACAAAGAAACCCAGTCGCGAATTTTCGAGCCGTTCTTTACCACCAAAGAAAAAGGCAAGGGCACCGGCCTTGGCCTCTCCACCGTCTACGGCATCGTGAAGCAGAGCGGTGGATATGTCATGGTGCAGAGCGAGGAACACCGTGGAACCATCTTTCATATTTATCTGCCTCGCGTCGAAGGCGTCGCCGAGAAGCATGCGGCTCCGGTCGCTGCATGCCGCCTTGGGAGGCACCGAGACCGTGTTGCTGGTGGAGGACGAAGATTCGGTTCGTCAATTGGTGCGTGACACCCTGGCCGCGAAAGGCTACCGGGTAGTGGAAGCCGAAAATGGCGAAGCTGGCATGGCCGCAGCTGCCCAGCATAAAGGCGAAATCGATCTTGTGATCACCGATGTGGTCATGCCCGGCATGGGCGGCCGCGAATTGGTCAAGCAGCTCGTGCAACTGCGGCCCGGCACAAAGGTCCTCTATCTCTCCGGATACACCGAAGACGCGATCCTCAGTGAAGGCACCATCGAGAAGGGCGCCGCATTCCTGCAAAAGCCATTTACCCTGCAGAATCTCTCGCGCAAAGTCAGGGAAGTGCTGGGCTAGTATCCGGTTCCGGTTCTCCGCATCTGACCGCATTCATAGTTTTGCGAACCGCGCGGCTTGAAGCGTCTGTGGACAAGCGACAAAGAGTGCCCGCCGCGGCGACAAACACGTGGCCCGCGGTGAAAAACGTGGGGGCCACCGTGGAAGAGCGGCCCTTCAGGGCCGCGCCAGAGGCCAGAACAGATGTGGGCTTTGCCCCTGAGTTCGCTTCCCCTACCGAACGCGTTTCAAGCCATGCAACTTTTTCCCAACCTCTGCGTCCTATCTATTGGAAGATAGAGACTGACTAAATCCATCTGCGGCGGATGCGCGTATAAATGATAGGGGTTCAATGCTGATCAAGAAAGCAGAAGACATTCGTTCGTCGGAGATCACTCCCAAGAGCCTGTATCTGAACCGCCGCAAGTTCCTTGCCGGTGCGGCGCTCGCAGGAGCCGCGGCGGCAACGGGCATCGGACTGCGCGAAATCGTCTCCCCTTCCGCTACCGCATTTGCGGGAAACAAAATTGACGGCATCCAGAAGAGTCCTTTCAGCACGACCGAGACCGTCACTCCCTACAAAGACGTCACCAACTACAACAACTACTACGAGTTCTCCACCGAAAAAGACGAGCCCGCCAAGCTTGCCCAGAATTTCCGCACGCGCCCGTGGAAAGTAAAAATCGATGGCCTGGTCGACAAGAAGCAGGAACTCGACGTGGACACGATCATCAAGATGGCCCCCCCCGAGGAGCGCATCTACCGTCATCGCTGCGTCGAGGGCTGGTCGATTGTCGTCCCCTGGGTCGGCTTCTCGCTGAGCGAACTGATCAAGCGCGTGAACCCCACCAGCAAAGCGAAGTTTGTCGAGTTCACCACCATTCTCGATCCGACCCAGATGCCCGGCCAGCAGCGCAATGTGCTCGAGTGGCCCTACGTCGAGGGCCTGCGCATGGATGAAGCCATGCATCCGCTGGCGCTGCTCTGCTTCGGAATGTACGGCGAAGACCTTCCCAATCAGGACGGCGCGCCGATTCGCATCGTCGTGCCCTGGAAGTATGGCTTCAAGAGCGCCAAAGCGATCGTGCGCATCCGCTTCACCGACAAGCAGCCGCTGAATACCTGGAACATTTCCGCCCCCATGGAGTATGGTTTCTATTCCAACGTGAATCCCAACGTGGACCATCCCCGCTGGAGCCAGGCCAAAGAACGCAGGCTCGGCGAATTCTTCAAGCGCCCCACACTGATGTTCAACGGCTACGACCAAGTCGCCAGCCTGTACAGCGGCATGGATCTGAAGAAGAATTTCTAAATCGGCTTCCGGCTTCCGGTATTCGGCTTCCGGTCCTTCAAGTCTGGAATGCAGGAGCTTTGTGATTGCCGTTGGATTGATGTGCTTTCTCCGGGAGCCGAAAGCCGAGAGCCGGAAGCCGACAAGATGCTCCGCTACCTCAAACCCGTATCTTCCTCGCATGCCTGGCGCCGCTAGCCTGGCTTGTCTGGAGAGCGCTTCACGCTGGGCTGGGCGCGAATCCCATTGAAGCCATCACCCACTCCACCGGCGACTGCACGCTCACCTTCCTGCTGATCACGCTCTCCATCACGCCGCTGCGCAAGCTCACGCGCCAATATTGGCTCATCAACCTGCGCCGCATGCTCGGCCTGTTCGCCTTCTTCTACGGCACGCTGCACCTGATGACCTACGTCTGGCTCGACAAGTTTTTCGACGTCCACGAAATGCTGGCCGACATCGCCAAACGCCGCTTCATCACCGCCGGCATGACGGCTTTCGCCCTGATGATTCCCCTCGCGCTGACCTCGACCAAGTGGTCGATCCGCAAATTAGGCGGCAAGCGCTGGCAAGCCCTGCACCGCCTCATCTACTTCAGCGCCGCCGCCGGAGTCATCCACTACATCTGGCTGGTCAAAGCCGACCTGAAGAAGCCGCTGGAATACGCAGCCGTGCTGGCAGCGCTGATGCTCTACCGCGTCATCGTGTGGATCGGTTCGCGAAGCCCCGCCGTCGCGAACGTCAGCGTCTCGGAGGGGTGAGCAGCGCCGGCGTCCCGCCGGCTGTCGAGCGGCGCAAGGTGTCCACGAGTGCCGCAGACGACCTTACGAAAGTAAAAGGCGCGGCCGTCAAAGATCGACGCGCCGCGCCCTATTCCACTTCAGACTCTACTTCTGCTGCCTGGGTCGCCACGCATTCTTCGCGCCTGGTCTTAGATGCAACGCGGCGAAGTGCATCGCAGCTATGTTCGACTTGGCGGTAGGGGTCTGCAGCCCAAATGTGCCGAGGCCCAGTTGGCTGGCGTCCACTTCGACGAATACCGTTGTAGAACCGTCGACGACGTAGGTGACCAGATTGAATCCGTTGGTGGTGGGTGTAACCGTGCCGCGGCTTGCGATCGTTGTGTCCGCAGCGTAGGTGGCTCCGAATTTCTGGTCCGGGGTTAGCGTCCCCTGGTCGTTCGTGTCAAGCAGCCCGCTGAAACTCCCACTGGTGTTGGTAAACTCAGCGATGTCGTCTTCCTCAAAGCTCCCAGTCCCACTTCCAGCGTTGATGCCGGTCAAGTTCATTCCATACCCTTGCGTCGAAGCGAGAGTGGTGCTGGTCTGTGGATAAGCGACGCCGCTGGTAACTCCCGCGCTATCGATTTCGAGCAACTGCAAGCCTCCGCTGGAAGGATAAGCGGCGAAACTGTAGTTGCCAGGGAGCCCGCCGTTTCCGTTGAGAAATTGATTCAGCGAAAGCACAGACCTTCCGCCGCTCACAGCGGTATACGAACCCGACAACGTGGTCAACTGAGCGGGCGTACCCGCGTCATTGATGTCTTCTGCTCCGCCCGTTACCTGGCCGCTACCGTTGGTGACGATCAGACCTGCGGCGGTGAATGGCGCTCCTTGCGCGGCAAAGTCGAGACCGGCCATCGTGAACACGTTGGTCGCAGGAATCGACGATGTTTGCGTGAACACGTCCCCTGTGAGAATCGGGAAGGCATCGGTTCCGACGAACTTTAAATGCGTTGCGTCAACTGGATACACGTCAAAGTGACAGCCAGCCACGCAGAACGCTCCGCTCGCAGATGTGAGAGTCGCAGTCCCGGGGACCGTCGATAGATTCACCGTGCCGGTGAGGCCGAGCGTCGTTTCGCCCACGGAGTCGCCGTTATTGTTGAAATCCTGCACGCCAGTCGTCACGTTGCCACTGCCGTCGAGAGTAAATGCGCCGGCTGTGGCGAGGACGGGCTCGGCTCCAGTCGAGCTGTTGTAACTCGAAATTCCCGTAAAGTTGAAGGCGTAGGACCCGGCGATCTGGCCTTGCGTTACCGTTGACTGCATATCCAAAGTGCCGCTGCCCGTGCCGTTGCCGTCGAATTCGATGATCAGACCGTGCGCGCTCGACGCCAGGACGAAAACAACGGTGATGGAACTTCCAAATGGAGTCGCTGCGGAAAGCGTGGCTTGGCCACGTCCATCCGAAGTGATCCTGTAGGTGCCGCCGGTAATCGGCAGGGCCGTCACCGGAGCCGAAAACAGCGGATCGTTGATATCGACCGTTCCACCTGTGATTCCGCCTGAACCATTGGCGGTTAACGTCCCAACCATCGTCAAGAAGGCGAAGTTTACGTCGCTTCCGGTTACTGAAAAAACATACGTCCCATTCAGATCGCTGTTACTGAAACTTCCGGTGGGCGGCGGTGTAGAGCCGTTATAGCTGCTGCCTCCACAGCCCGCTAAAACCACAAGGCTGCAAACAATAACGGACAGAACAAGACGATTGCGCAACGACATAACATCCCCCTCAACGATTGGTGGCGCAGAATTTGAGTCTTCTGGGCTCAGGTTAGCACGATTCAGTTGCCGCTAGATTCAACCCGAACCTGGAGAATAAGTAGCGCGGAGAGAGAAATATTTCGAGGCTTTACATCACTTTACGAATGTCCGAAAAGCCTTGCCGATCCTAAGGATGCACCTCAGCCTCTTGCCCAGCCAACTGCCGCAGAGACTCTTCGTAGGGCGCTCGCGCAATTCCTTTTTCCGTGATGATGGCCGCCACATACTTCGCAGGAGTTACATCAAACGCCGGATTCTCCACTTCCACGCCGTCCGGAACCATCTGCTTTCCCGCGATGTGCGTGACTTCCTTGGCATTCCGCTGCTCGATGGGAATCTTGCTGCCGTCGGGACAAGCCAGATCCACGGTCGAAATCGGCGCGGCCACGTAAAACGGAATGCCGTGCTCCTTCGCCAGAATCGCCACCGTATAAGTTCCAATCTTGTTGGCCACGTCGCCGTTGGCGGCGATGCGGTCGGCGCCCACCACGATCGCTCCAATCTTGCCCTGGCTCATCATCGCCCCCGCCATGTTGTCGGAGATCACCGTGGTCGGGATGCCATCCTTCATCAGCTCCCACGCGGTCAGCCGCGAGCCTTGCAGAAACGGCCGAGTCTCGTCGGCATACACATGAATTTTCTTGCCCTGCTCGACCGCCGCGCGAATCACTCCCAGCGCCGTGCCGTATCCCGCCGTGGCCAGCGCCCCGGCGTTGCAGTGCGTGAGCACTCCGCCCGAACTCGGCATCAGAGTCGCGCCGTGGCGTCCCATGGCCTGATTGGCCGCGATGTCTTCCGCGTGCATGCGCTGCGCTTCTTCGATCAGATCCCGCTTGATCTGCGGAATGGGCCGGATGCGGATGCGCTCATACTTCTCCTGCATGCGCCGGATCGCCCAGAACAGATTCACCGCGGTCGGCCGCGTCTTGCCGATGAGGTCGCAGATCTGGTCGAAGTCGCGCTTCAGGTCGCCGGTCGATTCCGCCTTGGAATTGTTCACCCCCAGCGCAATGCCCATGCGCCGCGGCCACGCCGATCGCCGGCGCCCCGCGCACCACCATGTTGCGGATCACGTCCGCCACCTGCTCGTGCGTCTTGCAGGTCACATAAACTTCTTCGGTCGGCAGCTTCGTCTGGTCGATGAAGCGCACGCCTTTGTCAGTCCACTCCAGAGTTTGAATCATAGAATCTTAGTTTCGAGTTTCGGGTTTCGACTTATCGCAACGACTCGAAGTCGCTTATGTGCGCCTCACAGCGGTTGCGCGGATTATTCGTCACCGCCGGACGCCCGCACACCTCACATGCTGCAGCCACGGCAAATATGCCAGGCTGCGGTGTCGTCATTCTGCAGAACATGCTCCTTCGCGCACATCGTTCGCGGTGAAGATCGAAACGAACGGCACCGCGCCCGCCGCCTTCTCCACGTTCGGACGCCCCTTGGCCTCTTCCCGCTCCACCAGGCACATCACGCCCACCACTTCGAATCCGAATTCGCGCGCCGCCTCAATCGCCTGCACCGTCGATGAGCCCGTCGTGCAAACATCGTCCACAATCACCACCCGCGCGCCCTTCTCGCGGAAGCCTTCAATGCGCTGCCCAGTGCCGTGCTGCTTCTCGGCCTTGCGCACCAGAAAACCGTCCAGCTCGCCGCTCACCACCGAGACCGCCACCACGATCGGGTCCGCCCCCATGGTCAGCCCGCCAATCGCCTGCGCCTTCCATCCGCGCTGCTGGATCTCTTCGAAAAAAACTTCCCCCGTCAGGCGCGATCCTTTCGCGTCGAGTGTGGTCGTGCGGCAGTCGATGTAGTAGTCGCTGGTCCCGCCGGAAGAAAGTTTGAACTCACCCAGCCGAAACGACTTGTGAGCCAGCGTGCTCAGCAGTTTCTGACGCGCAGAATGCATAAAAATCTACGATACCACGAGGACCGACTTCCTCGTTGAAGCCACGCAAACGGAGGCGGAGCCTCCAAGAACTCCTTCGTGATACTTCGCGTCCTTGTGGCTCATGCTTTTTCCCTTTCCACATCTCGAAACTGCCTCCCAGACTCCGAGCCCGTCGCCACGCACGCCGGGCAGTGCTTGCGTGTTAACCTGAAATCTTGTGGTAGGACGCACGACACGCCCGCGACCTTGCGTCTCGGGATGATTCTGAATCGAGGTATAGACATTGCAGAGTTCGCGCAGGGTTCCCCATTTCATTCTTGTCCGCCTTCTTCTTTCCGCTACTTAGCGATCGCCCTCCTGACTCCGTCCGCCCTCGCCGACGGCACCCGCACCTGGGAGCAATCCAAATTCGACGACCTCACCAAGGGCACGGCCACCGGAGTCGCCATCCGCAGTTCCGGCGGCCTGGAACTCGCTCCCTCGTTCAAGCTGCTCTACGCCACGCCTTCGACCTACATCTGGGCCGTCGCCTCGGATGACGCGGGAAACGTCTACGCCGCCACAGGATCTCCCGCGCGCGTCTACCGCATTACGCCCGACGGCCACGCCACCATCATTTTTGAGCCGCAGGAACTGCAGGTGCAGACCCTCGAAGTCGCTCCCGGCGGCGTGATCTATGCCGCCACCGCGCCCGACGGCAAGGTCTACAAAATCGAGCACAAGGCCAAAGGAAAAGGTGAGAGTCCCAAAGCGGACAGAAGGCCGAAAACAAGTCCGACAGCCGATCCGACAAAGACACGCCGAAAGATCCCGCCAAGCCATCCTTGGATTCCTCCTGGAGTTCGTCCGAATATTTCGCGCCCGGCACGAAGTACATCTGGGATCTTGTTCTCGACAAGGCCGGCAATCTTTATGTCGCCACCGGAGATCACGGCGAGATCTACAAAGTCACGCCCAAGGGCGAGCACTCGCTCTTCTTCAAGAGCGACGACACCCACATCCGCGTGCTCGCGCTCGATGGCAAGGGGAACTTGATTGCGGGCACTGACGGCAGCGGCCTGGTCTACCGCATTTCTCCCGCGGGCGAAGGATTCGTTCTCTACAGCGCTCCCAAGAAAGAAATCACCGCGCTCGCGCTCGATCGCGAAGGCAACATCTACGCCGCAGGCGTGGGCGAGAAGCGGGCGAGCGCGGTCAACCTCGCCGGCGGGCAGCATCTTCAACACTCACGATGGGCACGAGTCCGCGTGTCGGCCGGATCTCAGACTCCGGGGATGACTCTCACCATGACGCCCAGCCACCCCGCAGTCGGGCCCCTTCCCATTTCCCGGCGGAGGCGCGGCGGCGGCTCCGATGTATACCGCATCGCCCCCGATGGCTCCCCGTCGCGCATTTGGACTTCGCATGAAGACATCGTCTACGCCCTAGCCTTCGATTCGCATGACAAACTGCTCGCCGGAACCGGGAACCGCGGACATGTTTTCGCCATCGAAGGCCAGGATGAATTTTCCGACCTGCTGAAAGCTCCGGCCTCGCAAGTCACAGGTTTCGCCAAAGCTCCCGGCGGCGGACTCTACGCCGCCAGCAGCAACCTCGGCAAGATTTTTCTTCTTGGCCCAGGTCCGGAGAGCGAAGGCACCTACGAGAGCGATGTGTTCGACGCTAAAGTCTTTTCACGCTGGGGCCGGGCTGAATTTCGCGGCTCTGGCAATGTCGAACTGCTGGCGCGCAGCGGCAACGTCGACAATCCCGACCGCAACTGGAGTCCCGTGGAAGCAGGTCAATCTCGGCAAAGATTCTGAGATGGGAGTTCCCGCCGCGCGCTACGCCCAGTGGAAAGCCGTGCTGCACGCCGGACAGCACCAAGCCCACGGTCGACACCGTCACCCTGAATTACCTTCCGAAAAACGTGGCGCCCGAAATCGAAGACGTTTCCGTGCAGATCGGCGTGCGCTATCAGCCGCTGCAGAAATCGTCCAGCCTCAGTCTGGGCACGGATCTGAGCGGATCTTCGGGCGGTCATTTCGAGTCGCCCGTACCCAGCACTCACGATCGCGATTCGATCGGCGTGAAGTGGAATGCGCATGACGAAAATGACGATCAACTCGTCTATTCGGTCTACTACCGCGGCGATGGAGAGACGCGCTGGCTCCTGCTGAAAGACAATTTGACCGACAAAGCCTATTCGTTCGACGCCAGCCTGCTGCCCGACGGCGGCTACACAGTTAAAATTGTGGCTTCCGATGCTCCCTCGCACTCGCCGGGCGAAGCCCTGACCGCAACCAAAGAAAGCCGCCGCTTCGAAGTCGACACCACGCCTCCGCGGATTGAAAATCTGACTGCGTCGCTCGAAGGCGCACAGATTCACGTGCGCTTCCGCGCCGAAGATGGATTCTCCACCATCAAGCGTGCCGAATATTCGGTCGACGCCGGAGAATGGAAGTACGTCGAGCCCGTCGGCCAGCTTTCCGACGCGAAGATCGAAGACTACGACTTCACGGCCGCCACCGAACCGGCAAGGACGCCGCGGCCGAACACGTAGTCGTCGTGCGCGTCTACGACAAGTACGACAACATGGGCGCCGCCAAGACGCTGTTGAAAGGGAAGTGAGCCGCCGGTCGACTCCACAACTCATGTAGAGGCAGCTGCCTCGGCTGTCTGGCCAGGACGAAAGTCCCGCAGACTCAAGGCGTGCCCGCACACTTCTCACAACGTCTTCGGAATCCGGACATGTCCCAAAGACCTCTTTCCGGTCAACACGCATCTCGCAGACAATTGCTCTACGATGCGCTGTCCCTGTTCAGCCTGGAAGCTCTCGATCTTCCTGTCCGCGCTACTTGCGTTGGCCGTCATCATGACCGCTTGTTCCGGCGTTTCCAATCCTGCTGAAAATAATGGCGGAACGGGCGGTGCTCGGGTGGAGGCACCGGTGGCAGCAACCTCGCCTGCAACGTCATGTCGGTGGGCCAGACCGCGAGTCTGAACGGATTCGTTCCGTTCTCCAACAGTAGTCTTTGGAATACAGACATCTCTTCCGCACCCGTCGACCCGAATTCCAACAGCATCATCGCCAACTGGGTCGGCTCGGTAAACGTTCATCCCGACTGGGGTACCGATCCGACCTACGGCATTCCCTACGTGGTCGTTAACGGCAGTCAGTCGCTAGTCAACGTGAATCTCGGCGCCTACGGCGGCGAGAGCGATCCCGGTCCCATGCCCGTCCCGGCGACTGCTCCAGTGGAGGGCGGATCGTCCAGCACAGGCGATCGCCACGTACTCGTGCTCGATAACGGCAACTGCTTTCTCTACGAACTCTATAACTCATCCGTAAATTCCGACGGAAGCTGGAACGCCGATTCGACCGCCGTGTGGGACCTGCTGGGCGACGAGCAACGTCCCTACACCTGGACCTCCGCCGACGCCGCCGGACTCCCGATCTTCCCCGGCCTGGTGCGCTACGACGAAGCAGCCTCCGGCAAAATTCAGCACGCCTTCCGCTTCACCCTTCCCAAGACCAGCGCCGCCTTCACTCCGCCAGCGTCGCATTGGGCCGCCACCTCGAGCGATCCGACTGCCCCGCCAATGGGCATGCGTTTGCGGCTGAAATCCAGCTACAACATTTCTGGTTTCTCCACGCAGATGCAGGTCATCCTCACCGCGATGAAGACCTACGGCTTGATTCTCGCCGACAACGGCAGCGCGCTTTACGTGACGGGAGTGTCCGACAGCCGCTGGGGCTCCGATCTCAATTCCCTCAAGACCGTCCCCGCTCAGCCTTCGAAGTCGTCCAGATGAATCCGGTATACACGAACGCGAACTATCCCACAGGATCAGCGCCCACGATCAGTTCTTTCACCGCATCGCCCACACATGTTTCGTCCGGAGGCAGCGTGACCCTGTCGTGGAACGCCGGCAGTTCCGACTACATTGTCGTGACGCCGGGCCTGGGCGCAGTCCGTGGTAACAGCGCAACCGTGAATCCCACTGCGACCACAACCTACACTCTCTACGGGACCAATCAGTATGGGCGGACCTCTGCAACGGTCACCGTCAACGTTCCGTAAGGTTCTGTCCCGCCGCTCGGCTAGTATGCGAATCCAGCCATGGTCACTGCGGCGCGTCTATTTCTGGGGTATCCTGCAAGCTCGAACTGTTAATCGCAGTCAACTCCCCCGCATGGCGCAGTTCCGGAAACAGCCACGCCCACGCTGCAATCACCACCAGAGTTCCAATTCCCCCCAACACCACCGCAGGCACCGTGCCAAACCATTGCGCCGTCACGCCCGATTCGAACTGCCCGAACTCGTTCGACGTCCCAATGAAAATCATGTCCACTGCGGTCACGCGTCCGCGCATTTCATCCGGCGTCGCCAGCTGCGTAAGCGTGGCGCGGATGATCACGCTGATCATGTCGCTCGCCCCCAGCAGCAGCAGCGCAATCAGCGAGACCGTCAGGCTGCGCGACACCCCGAAAATAATCGTAAAGATCCCGAATCCAGCCACCGCCCAGAGCAGCGTCGGCCCCGACCGCCCGCGCAGCGGCCAGTGCGCCAGCAACACCGCCATGATCGCCGCGCCGACTCCCGGAGCCGTGCGCAGCAGCCCGAGTCCCCACGGCCCCGTGTGCAGAATTTCGCGCGCATACACCGGAAGCAACGCCACCGCTCCACCCAGCAGCACGGCAAACAGATCCAGCGAAATCGCGCCCAGGATCAGCTTCTTGCTCCAGATGTAATGGAGCCCCGCGAAAACAGTCTTCAGCGTCATGGGCTCTCGCGGACGCGCCTTCACCTCCGGCTTGATGCGGAACGACGACACCGTCGCGCCAATCGCCGTCACCATCGCGACCACATAAACCACCGAAGGCCCGCGGAACGCCGCGTAAACAATCCCGCCGAACGACGGCCCAAGAATCGTTGCCGCCTGAAAAATGCTGGCGTTCCACGCCACCGCGTTCGGGAAATGTTCTGTCAGGAACAAGCTGCGGCAGAATCGACCGGCTCGCCGTGCTGTTAAACGATCGCACCACTCCAATCAGCACCAACACCACGTAGATCGATGTGATCGAAGGCACGCCCCGCTCGGTCAGAGCACAGCAGCAAAGCAAAGCAAACCGCGTATCCCGCGTAGCAGGCCGAAAGCACGTGCCGCCGTTCGAACCGGTCCGACGCATGCCCGGAAAGTGGAAACAGCAAAATTCCCGGCAGAAATTGCGCCAGCCCCACATAGCCCAGATCGAGCGGCCGTTTGGTGATCTCGTAGACCTGCCACCCGACGGCCACCGCCTGCATCTCGACCGCCGCCACAATCAGAAACCGCGCGATCTGGAACAGCACGAATCCCGGGTGAGTGAAAGCAGCGCGTCCGGCTCTGGCGTCGGCGGTTGCAGGCATGAACTCCTACTGTGCCATAGAAGGCCGCAGATGTGCACGGAGACGAAGCGGAGCGTGTTAACGAATGGCAGGATGCGAATGCGATCAGGATTTCTCCGACGCCAGATACACCACCAGAACGCTGACAATCGCCAGCACTCCGAAGCCGGAAATCAACAGGAGGAGATTCCAGATCGACTTGTCCAGATCCGGCTGGCAGAAAATGAAGGCGCGCGCGGAGGCGCGATCTCCGCCCACCACGACGCCCACTGCAGACCATGGCGGTACTGCGATGCAACAAAAACCACGCCCACGAATCACATACACAACCAGCGCGAAAATTTGCGCGATCGTGACGGGCCGGCTGACGCGTTCGGTCGCCGCATTCCGGCGGCGCAATTGCGCCCGCCACCACAGCAGGCTCGGCGAACCGCGAAAGCGCTGCGCGTTCCGATTCACTCCGCGCACGTCTGGAACGTCTGCGTCACCAGCACGAGATCGCTGCAGTTCGCCGCAGGTCTCCACGTGCGCGCGCAATTCCGGACCGCAACCCTCCGGCCAGTGGCCATCCTTCAGCGCCTGTGTCAGTTCGTTTTCGAAGGAGCAAGTGCGAAACGTCATGCTCTGCCTCCCGATCTGCGTCCGATCTGCTTCCGCAGCAGCCGGGCAATCTTCCGCCGCGCCCGGAACAGCAGCAGCCGAATCCCCGCCGCGCTCAGGCCGGTGATCTCCGCGATCTCACGGTGCGAATACCCTTCGGCATGAGCCAGCCAAAGCATCTGCCGCTCCCGCGGGCGCATCTGCGCCATCGCCGGGTCGAGCATGGCCTGCGAATCGATGTGCGACAACCCGTCCCGCGCCGCCAGAAACCGTTCCGGAACATCTTCAATGCACGCTGCGCGCGGCCGTCTCCAGTGGTCCCGCAAAAGATTCGTCGCGATGCGGTAAAGATAACGCCGGTAGTTCACCTCGCCGCCTTCGGGGCGCGTTGCACACAGGAAGCGGAGATAGCTTTCCTGCATCAGGTCGTCCGCCAGCGCGGGTTGCCCGAAACCCGCACCAGATATGCCCGCAGCGCCGGAGCGGAGCGCTGGTAGAACCCGGCGAAGGCATCGCTGTCCATGGGCAGTTCGTCAGCTCGCGATAGTCGCGCGAGCCTCAACATTCGGGATGGCATATTCCCCGGTCGTATCGTGTTTCCTCATGGCTGCGTTCCAGAGCAGCCCGTCGTCTGGCTGCTGCAGTGGATCAGGCAGCAAATTGATTCTATTCCCGCGCTCCGCTATCCGGCATCAGGCCGAGATGCCGGGCCAGCACCCACGTGATTCCTGCCGAGATGATAAACCCAAGCCCGGCATCAGCACGACCGTCCCAATCACCAGCAAAGCGACGCCGCCATCGGGGACGCTGTGGCGCAGCGAGATCAGGCCGACGCCCAGCAGCGTCATGACAACTCCGATCTGCAGCGGCGTCAGCACCCGGGCCACCGGACTTGGAACCGGCGCCTGCCGCTCGAAGCCAACTGCGATCGGCGTCGCTTCCAGGAACGTTTGCCCGCGTCGGTGCTCATGTAAGTGAGCACTTCCTGCGACGTTCCGAATCTCTCGATCAGCCTGCCGTGCACATCCGTCTGCAACTTGAAGATGCGGTTCCAGCGCCGGTTTTCCAGCAAAACATGAGTCAGCCAGAGCAGCGCGCCCAGAATGCAAAGAAAAACCAGAAACGGAATGCCATCGCTGATCAGTTCGTGGTCAACTGCCCGACGAGCTCGGGCTGCGACATCTGAGGCCAGAGTTTGCGCTCCAGCGTCTGGCTGGGCTGCTCGTGTTCGCCGTGCAGGTTGTTAAAGAGATAGAAGTCGGGATTCTGTGCGATCTCGGGATGAGCCTGCAGGAAGCTGCGCTAGTTCCGGATTGTTGCGGTTCACATATTCCGCATTCGAGAGCAACGAAGGGTCGTCGCGCCACAACCTCGGCCAGGGTAGGGCTCACGCGCAGCAGTTGGAGAAGTTGGTCCTGCATGGCGGCCAGATCTTTTTCGCTCATCTGCGGAGCACTGGGCGCCGCCGGCTGTGCGGGTCGCGGGCCTGGGCAACGCTGACAGCGGTGAACAACGCTAGGAATACCACAACCGCCGGAACTGACTGCCATGTACCGCCGCTGCTTGTCCATATCGATGTTCCCTTGTGAGAGAAGTGCTTTTATAGCATCTCTAAGCACACAACGAACGGCGGGCGGAAATGGTTAACAACAATTTCAACAATAATTATTGTTGGTTCGTTACGCGACCAGCGGTGCGTTGGCGATCCCCTCGGTCCCGAACACTCGCCGGTACCGCTCGACCTCAGCCGGCGGCCCCAGCGCCTTGGAATAATTGTCGGAAAGCTTCACCGCCGGCCGCCCTTCGACTTCGGACACCTTGCAGATCAGGCTGATCGGGTCAAAGCCCGCCGCCATTGTTGGGATTGCATCCGCGAAAATCATTGGTCAGCAGCGTTCCCCAGCCGGCGCTGAACCGAACCCGCCGCCCGGGCGTCCACTTGTTGCGATCCTCAAAATCCGCCGCACTGAGAAAATCGCTCGGCCCCACGCCCTTCGCCAAACGTTCCGCCAAAATAAGCGTGCAGCCCCAGGATCGCGTCCACATCCAGCGTGTCCGAAGCGATCAGCAGTTTCTCGCGCGGATCTCTCCCATGCTGCTTCAACCAAGCAATGTATTCATCCCCCGCGACGTACGGATCCTTGCTATCCACGCGCTGCCCCGTCCAATCCGCCACCCACTCCGGCGCTCCCGCGAGAAACTGCGTCGTGCCAAACGTGTCCGGCAGCATCACCCGCAGCGCGCCCTCATAAGTCTGCTGCCACAATTCCAGCACGCGGTACTGCGAAGCTTTCAGCGCCACGTCATCCGGCGCCAGCGCGGCCATCACCATCGGAATCTCATGCGCGTTGGTTCCAATCGCTTCCAGATCGTGCTTGTGCGCCAGAAACGCATTCGAAGTCCCGATGAAATTGCTTCCCAGGTTCGCGGCCATCGCGACCACTACATATTCCTGCCACAAAAAGCTATGCCGCCGCCGCGTTCCAAAATCAGCCACGCTCAGTCCCGGAACCCCGCGCAGCCGCTCAATCTTGTTCCACAACTTCGTCTTCGCCCGCGCATACAGAATGTCGAGCCCAAACTCGCTCAGCGTCTTCAGCTGCGCCCGCGTCTTCAACTCGTCCAGAATCGCGAGCGCGTACAGCTCCCACATCGTCGTCTCCGGCCACGTGCCTTCAAACGTCAATTGGATCTGCCCGTCGCGCACGCGCAACTGATAATCCGACAGCCGGAAGTCGTGCTCCAGCCACTCCAGAAACGCCGGCTCGAAAATTCCGCGCCGCCCGTAGAACGTGTTGCCCGCCAGCCACACCAGTTCCGACTTTCGAAACCGCCGTCCGCGCACGTGCTGCAGCTGCACCTTCAACTCTTCAATGTGAATGATGTCCGCCATCCGCACCGAAGCATGCCGGTTGATGAGCGAAAACTGTACCCGCGTATTCGGAAAATGCTTCCAGATAAACTGCAGCATCAGCAGCTTGTAGAAATCGGTGTCGAGCAGCGACCGCACCACCGGATCGAGTTCCCAGTTGTGGTTATGCGCGCGTTCTGCGAAGTTGACGATCATCGAATCGGAGCCGCGCAGCGGGCCTGCAGTCTAGAGTCTAAATGTCGGCGTCCAAGAGTTGACAGTCTAGCAGCTTGCTCAAAAGCCGTGGACACGTCTATGCCGGTTCGAGAACGCCTCAGACGGTTTGAACACGCCCTACTCGTGTTGAAGACCTGCCCTACCGGTGTTGACCACCTGCCGTACCCGAGTTGAAGACCTGCCCGACTCTCGTGACCACCGCCCTACCGTGGAAGAGCGGCGCTTTAGCGCCGCGTAAAGCGAGGAAAAATCGTGCGGGCTTCAGCCCCGGTGGTCGTCATTCCCCTATCGCAGAATGCCCTTTTCCCTCCTGCTGGGCGATCACCTTGTCCTCCTTCCACTCCTGCTATGGACTTTAGTGTCCTTCCTTTCACCTGCGAACGAGCCATAATCGCTGTGCCTGAATCGCTTCACTTCCGCGGAGACCACCATGCGACGCCTCGTGCCGGCTTTTACCCTCTGCATGTTTCTCTTACTGATTATCCCCACTCAAGCGCAAGACAACCAGACGTCCACTGACGCCGCCGCTGTACGCGCCACCGTGACGAATTACATCGAGGCCTACTACACTGGCGACGCCCGCCGCATGGAACAGACTCTCCACCCTCACTACCTGAAGCACATGATCCACGGCAACATCCCCATGAGGGATAAGACCGGCCCACAGATGGTAGAGGAGATCCGCGCCAACGGTGTCCCCGACATTCCCCAGGCGCAGCGCACGGAACAAGTCCTCGTGCTCGACGTGGCGGGAACCATCGCTTCCGCCAAACTGGTCACTCCAGGCTGGGTCGATTACGTGACGCTGTCGAAGCTGGATGGTGAGTGGAAAATTCTGTCGGTCGTCCAGCGAATCGACAACTAGAAGTTACCGGCTGCAAGAACACTCGTACCGACCGAGAGATCACAGAGGCTTCAGGGTCGTGCCTGCGAGTTGAGCCGCAGGGACCCGTACCGGTCAAACCGACGCCGAGACCACCGCCCTAGCCCTTCGCTCCCACGAACTTCTGCTCCAACCCCTCATACACTTCCTCCGCCCGCCGCAGCGCTTCCTGCACGTTACCGCAGATGTTCTCTTCCCCGATCACCTCGGCGAACTCCGCCTGATGAATCAACTGCGCAGGCTGCTCGCGCGCCCCGCAAAGAATCAGAGTGCGCTTGCTGGCGTGCAGTTGCTTGGCAATCTCTTCGATGGCGAACAGCCCCGTCGCGTCGAGTGCAGTCATATTTCGCAGCCGCAGGATCACCACCGGAGGCAGCAAGTGCAGTTTCTCCGTGACCGCCCATATCTTGTCGGTCGCCCCAAACAAAAACGGCCCGTGAATGCGGAAGATCGTTGCGTAGTAGGGAATGTCCTTATCCTGCAGAATGTGCACGCGCCCGTCTTCCACGTAGTCCTCGGTCACTTGCGAGACGGTCGTCGTCGAAGCCACACGGCTGATGAACAGCAGCGCCGCCAGAATCATTCCCGCCTCGACCGCAACCGTAAGGTCCGCGAACACCGTCAGGGCAAACGTCACCAGCCAGATGCTGATATCGGTCTTGGTCAGCTTCAGCAATTGCGGAATCTCACGCCACTCGCCCATGTTGTAGGCGACCACCATCAGAATCCCCGCCAGCGCCGCCATCGGCACATAGCTGACCAGCGGCGCCGCAAACAGAAGAATGCACAACAGCGTCAGCGCGTGGATCATCCCCGCCACCGGCGTCTGCGCACCTGAACGAATATTGGTCGCGGTCCGCGCAATCGCCCCCGTGGCCGGCAATCCGCCAAACATCGGCGAAAAAATATTGGCCACGCCTTGTCCAATCAGCTCGACGTTGGGATTGTGCCGGTCGTTGCTCATGCGGTCCGAAACCACCGCCGACATCAGCGACTCAATCGCGCCCAGCATGGCCACCGTGAAAGCTGGCCCCAGCAGCCCATGAATCAAGTCCGTACGGAAGTGCGGAATCTGCCAGTGCGGCAGCCCGCTCGGAATTCCTCCAAACCGCGTCCCAATCGTCTCCACCGGCAGCTTGAAAAAATAAACGGCACACGTCGAAAGCAACAGCGCGACGATCGGCCCCGGAATGCGAGACGAAAGTCCCCGGCAAATGATCAGCGTCAGCAGCGTGAACACGGCGAGCGCCGTCGCCTCAAACGATAGCGTATGAAAATTCCCCGCCAGCGCTTCCATGCGCAGCCAGAAGACGCCCGGAACTTTTTCCAGATGCAGCCCGAAGAAATCTTTGATCTGCGTGCTGGCGATCAGCACCGCAATCCCGTTCGTAAATCCAATCACCACCGGCCGCGGGATGAACTTCACTCCCGTCCCCAGCCCCGTGACGCCCATGATTACCAGCAGCACGCCGGCCATCACGGTGCACATGAACAGCCCGTCCACGCCGTGCACCGCGACGATTCCCGCCACCACCACGACAAAGGCGCCGGTCGGTCCGCCAATCTGCATCTTCGACCCGCCCAGCGCAGAAATCAGAAATCCGGTAACGATCGCGCAATAAATCCCTGCCTGCGGCGTCAGCCCCGACGCGATGGCAAATGCCATCGCCAGCGGCAGCGCCACCAATCCCACGGTGACTCCCGCAATCAGATCCAGCAAAAATTTGTGACGGTCGTAGTCGCGAAGACACAGCACCGACTTCGGAAGCCAATTCTCGTTCAGGAAAGCACGCGCCATTTTCCCATTATCGCCCCACCAGCGGGAATCGAGTAGATGACTGAGGTGCGCCGTAGCGGATTGAGGTGACGTACGTAGCGGCGCATTCGTCCGCACGGCGGTCAATGGCGGGGTGCCCCGTGTCTCGCGTCCTTTGCGAGACGTCGGGATTTGCGCTTGGCCGATAACGGATCTAGGTGTGGTGTGTCAACAGGTTGTTCCGGTCGAGACCGGAACGACTGATGGGTGGAGCGTGGTTCAGACTAGCATGCGGGCGGTGCCAGTTGTACTGATGGAGCCAGATGGGGAGCTCGGCGGCGCGCACTTGGGAGTTGTCGTAGGCGCGGCTATAGGCCCATTCCCGTAGGGCAGTTTGAATGAAACGCTCGGCTTTGCCGTTGGTGCGCGGGGTGTAAGGGCGGGTGAAGCGCAAGGCGATGCCAAGTTGTTGAGCGAGGCGGCGGAAGCAGCCCGAGCGGTAGCAGGGTCCATTGTCGGTGAGCACGCGGGAGATGGAGATGCCCAGGCGAGCGTAGTAGGCGACGGCAGCCTGGAGGAAAGCGGCGGCGGAAGGAGCTTTCTGATCGGGCAGGATCTGGGAGAAGGCAATGCGGGAGTGGTCGTCGATGGCGACATGCACGTACTCCCAGCCGGCGCGATGGATACGGCCGCGGCGGTTGCCGGTGATGCGACAGCCCACGGCCTGAAAGCGGCCGATCTTCTTGATATCGAGGTGGAGGAGATCGCCGGGAGCGGCATGTTCATAGCGCACGATGGGAGGAGCGGGTTCCAGATCGCGCATGCGGCTGAGGTGGAGGCGGCGCAGGATGCGGGAA
Organism: uncultured Acidobacteriaceae bacterium; assembly: GCA_963795875.1. GTDB lineage: Bacteria > Acidobacteriota > Terriglobia > Terriglobales > Acidobacteriaceae > Sulfotelmatobacter. Next base: position 350,719 of record CAWCJM010000006.1, on the reverse strand, counting down.
ACGGTGGCGCGACTCAGTCCGATGGTGAGCGAGATCCGCAGGCCGGTCCAGCGTTGGCGGCGTAGAAGTTCGACCTGATGCACCTGATCGTCAGAACAGCGACGGGGGGAGCGCAGAGGACGGGACGACCGGTCCTGCAGGCCAGGACGCCCGTGCTGCTGATACCGCCCGCTCCACTTGGCGGCAGTTTCGGGGCTGACTTTGAACTCGGCTGCAGCCGAGTTCAAAGTCAGCCCCAAGGAAAGAACTTTTTTCGCCAACTCCTCTCGCAAAATGGGAGTGAGTCGGGCATTCTTGTGGATGTCCATTCGATGTCTCCGAAGTAAGAGATTGCTTCGACACAATCAGCTTCTCCGGTTTTCATCGAATGGACAACCTGTTGAAATGTCACATCTAGGCACGTGAAGGAAAGTAAAAGGGGGACGGCACGTTTGGACAGTCGACGACTTCCCCGAGTTCGCCGAACTCGGGGAAAGCCTAGGGTTTCGTGGAAGGGCACCGCTTCAGCCGTGCCGTTAGGCCAAACAATAAATCTCGGCTTTAGCCTCTGTAGGACTCACTCTCCTGCGCATCGCGAGCCTTGTAAAATCACGCTATGCGTTTCCTCCGAACCTTGGGATGGCTGGCCTGCGTCGTCTACTCGACCATCCCTCTGTTCTGGCTCATGGTTCACCCGCGCGCCCATCGCTGGCGAGCGAGCTGAGCGTTCCCCCTTCCGCGTGCTGGTCCCCGCCTGGATCGTCATGTGGATCGGCATCGGCGCTCTTACGGGCCCGTGGCGCACCGCAGCATTCTATTCGACCCCCTGGTCCTGGATCCCCGCCGCCCTCCTGTTCGCCGCAGGCATCTCCATCTACTCGCGTTCCGGCGCCCACTTCAGCTGGGCCCAGCTAGGCGGCCTGCCGGAAGTTCGCCCCGGAAACCATGATCAGCGACTCATCACGACCGGAATTCGCTCGCGAGTCCGCCATCCTGTTTATCTCGGCCATCTCTGCGAAATGCTCGCCTGGAGCGTCGGAACCGGATCAATAGTCTGCTGGATCCTGACCGCCTTTGCGATCGTCACCGGAGCCGTGATGATCCAGATGGAGGATGCGGAGCTAGAGAAGCGCTTCGGGACGGAATTCGCTACCTATCGTCAGAGAGTCAACGCCGTCTTGCCGAGGCTGCGCGCATGAACCCTTTGCCGGGTCCAACCCGAAGCACTCGTTATAATCCAGTTTGGCTGAAAGCTGAGAGCTGACAGCTCGTAGCTTCCCCATGCGCTTCGAACTCTTCATCGCGACCCGCTACCTGCGCGCCAAACGCCGCCAAGCCTTCATCGGCATCATCACCGGCATCTCCATCGCCGGAGTCGCCGCCGGCGTCGCCTCCCTCGTAGTCGCCATGGCCATCACCAACGGCTTTCGCCAGGACCTGCAGCAGCGCCTGCTCGGTTCCACGTCGCACATCAGCCTGCAGCGCATCGCCGATGACGGCATCCAGAACTGGCCCGCGCTCATGGACCGCCTCTCGAAACAGCCGCACGTCGTCGCCGCCGCTCCCGCAATCTTCGAACAAGTCCTGATCTCGCGCGGCCCCCGCGCGCGCGGCGCCGTTCTCAAAGGCATGATCCCCCGCTACGAACGCAAAGTCGGCGACCTGCTCAATTCCGTGAAGGAAGGCTCCGCCGAGCCGCTGGAAGAGACGCCCAACCCGAGCCAACGGCAGGGGACCGTGAGGGCGCGGGCGACTCGCCCGCGCATTCCGACCGCACGACGCAAAAGGACTCTCCCGACTCCCTCGAAGGCGTCCAGCAGCGCGTCGCCGCCATGCCGCCCATCGTCTTCGGCAAAGACATGGCCGACAACCTCGGCGCCACCGTCGGCTCGACCGTCCTCGTCACCAGCCCCCAGGGCGAACTCACCCCCTTCGGCATGGTCCCGAAATACAACCGCTTCCACGTCGTCGGAATTTTCAACTCCGGCTTCTTCGACTACGACTCCAGTTGGGCCTTCGTTCGCCTCTCCGATGCGCAGAAGTTGTTCGGCCTCGGCGACCTGATCTCCGTCGTGGAGTTCAAGATCGACGACATCTTCAAGGCCGACCAGATCACCACCCAGCTCGAAGACGCCGCCGGCAAGGGCTTCATGGCCACCAACTAGCTCGAGCAGAACAAGGCCCTGTTCCACGCCCTCCGCCTGGAGCGCCTGGTCACCTTCATCACCATCGGCCTCATCGTCTTCGTCGCCGCCCTGAACATCCTCATCTCTCTCATTATGATGGTCATGGAAAAGACCAAAGACATCGCCGTGCTCATGTCGATGGGCACGCGCCGCGCGCAGGTGCGCAACCTCTTTATTGCGCAGGGCGTGCTGATCGGCGTGATCGGCACCGCGATCGGCCTGGTCGTCGGGCTACGCCATCTCCTATGCCGGAGGCCACTACCACGTGCTGACGCTCTCTCCCGAGGTCTATTCCATCGACTACGTCCCATTTGCTCCCCGGGCGATCGACGGCGTGTGGGTCGCGCTGTTCGCCGTTCTCATTTCCTTTGTGGCGACGCTCTACCCGTCATGGTCGGCGTCGCGGATCCTCCCAGCGGAGGCCCTGCGCTATGAGTGAGACCTTCTTCGCCACGGATTCGCGGATTTTCAACGATGCTGTAGGAATAAGGAAGAGCACGCCCTCTGAACTCGCGAACGAACTACCAAGCCGTGCACAAGCGAGATCCTTGCATCCCCGAACTCCGCGCACGCCGGAAACTCCGCGCAGTCCCGAAAATCCGCCCAGGGCCCGAAACTCCGCGCAGTCCCGAAAATCCGCCCGCGCCCGAAATACTTCCGCCCTAGCCAGAACTCGGCGCACGCCCGGTACGCCGCCGTGCGCGTCTGAACTTTATGCACGACCGGATATCCGTGCACGACCGTGGAAGAGCGGCCCTTCAGGGCCGCGTAAAGCGCCTGAAATCAATCTGGGCTTTAGCCCCTGTGGTCGTCCTTGCTCCCGCAGACCGCGTCTGCCTCCGGCCCTTTCACCTGTGCCGCTGCAAGCAACAGAGAACGCGGGCTTTAGCCCCCAGGACGCGACGGGCATTCGTGATTCTAATCACATGAGGACGATTTACCCCGGTGTACAGTTTTTGGAATCGCAATTTGTAACCGAGAAACGATTTGCTCGCGGTAAGCACTAATCTAAGAGCCGGCGGATACGGCCCCGACAGTAGTTTGAGATCTTCCGCACTTTAGCCCTTGGAACGAAAGGGACTAACCTTGCATCTAACGGAACAAGAATCGATGCTTCGGGTGGAAGGCTTGAAAAAAGTTTTCCGGTCCGGCGAATCGGATCTGGTGCTCTTTGAGAATCTGTCGTTTGAAGTGAAGCGAGGAGAAATGCTCGCCATTGTGGGCGAATCCGGAGCAGGCAAGAGTACCTTGTTGCACATCCTGAGCGCTCTTGATCGTGCTTCCGCAGGTGACGTATACTGCGCCAACTTGCGATTAAATTCCTTATCGCACGACGAGGCCGCAGACTTTCGCAATCGGGAGACCGGCTTCGTCTGGCAGTTCCACTATCTGCTGCCGGAATTCACGGCGGCAGAAAACGTTGCCATGCCGCTGCTGCTTCGCGGGCAGATCGTGGCAGCAGGTCGAGCCAGAAGCATCTACGCTGGCTGCGCGAGGTCGGACTGGAGCAGCGCGCGCATCATCGCTCAGGCGAGCTTTCGGGCGGAGAGCAGCAGCGCGTAGCTCTGGCCCGCGCGCTCATCACCGGTCCCAAGCTGTTGCTGGCGGATGAGCCTACGGGAGACCTTGACGGACACACAGCGGAAGCGGTTTTCGAATTGATTGCGCGATTGCATCGCGAGCACCAACTCACCTCCCTCATTGCTACGCATAACTTGTCGTTCGCCCGCCGCTGCCATCGTGTATTAAGGTTGCAGCGAGGCCGCATGGAGGAGATTGCCGCCGGAGTCGCTGCCGGCCTGAGCGAGATGGAAGACGCGGTCGTGAAGACGCGATGGAAGAGCGGCGCCGAGCAAGTGTGGTTAACGTGGAAGAGCGGCCTTCAGGGCCGCGTTAGAGGTCGAAGACGTTGCGGGCTTTAGCCCCTGAGGCGAAGATTAGTAAGACAAAGTGCAAGAAATTGACGCAAGCGGTTGACCCGGAGGGATGACAACAGTTCCTTCGGTAACGTGATCAAAGGTTTGTAGAATCGTTTCAGTACTTGGGTTTTGGGGCCTTTTGATTGCATAATGTAAGGATAGAATAAGGTGAGTAGGATTTAACGATCGGGTTCGGTAGGTCGGGCGAGCACAGGTTCTTCTCGGCCAGGAAAGGTCAGGGGGAAGGGGCATTATGTTTGAACGCTATACGGAGAAAGCCAGGCGCGTCATCTTTTTCGCACGCTACGAAGCCAGCCAGTTCGGGTCTCCCTATATCGAGACGGAGCATCTGCTTCTCGGACTCCTGCGCGAAGACAAAGCCCTGACCAATCGTTTCCTGCGGTCCCACGCCTCGGTCGAATCCATTCGCAAGCAGATCGAAGGACACACCACCATCCGCGAGAAAGTTTCGACCTCGGTCGATCTTCCGCTGAGCAACGAATGCAAGCGCGTTCTCGCCTATGCCGCGGAAGAAGCCGAGCGCCTCTCGCACCGCCACATCGGCACCGAGCATCTGCTCTTGGGTTTACTGCGAGAAGAAAAATGCTTCGCCGCCGAGATCCTGCACGAGCGCGGCCTGCGCCTCTCGACCATCCGCGAAGAGCTGGCCCGCAGCACGCAGGAAAAAGCTCAGCCGCAGCGCCAGCGTGAAAGCTTCGCTGCTCGCCGAATTCTCCCGCGACCTGACCCAGGCCGCCATGGACAGCCAGCTCGATCCTCTGGTCGGCCGCGAAGGCGAAGTCGATCGCGTCATCCAGATTCTCTGCCGCCGCACCAAGAACAATCCGGTGCTGATCGGCGAGCCCGGCGTCGGCAAGACCGCCATCGTCGAAGGCCTGGCGCAGCGCATCGCCGACGGCGAAGTCCCGTCGTTCCTCGCCGACAAGCGCATCCTCGCTCTCGACCTTTCGCTCATCGTCGCCGGCACCAAGTATCGCGGCCAGTTCGAAGAGCGCCTCAAGACCATCATGAAGGAGCTGATGGAGAATCAGAACTCCATCATCTTCATCGACGAATTGCACACGCTCGTCGGCGCCGGATCGGCCGAAGGTTCGCTCGACGCCGCCAACATTCTGAAGCCCGCGCTATCGCGCGGCGAAATTCAGTGCATCGGCGCCACCACGCCCGGCGAATATCGCAAGTCGATCGAGAAAGATCGTTCGCTCGAGCGCCGCTTCCAGGCCGTAAAAGTTCCGCCGCCGAACGAGACCGACGCCATCAAGATTCTGTTCGGCATCAAAGATCGCTACGAGAAATTCCACGCCGTCACCTACACCGACGACGCCATCAACTTCGCGGTCTCGCACTCGAACCGCTACATCCCGGACCGCTTCCTTCCCGACAAGGCCATCGATCTGGTCGACGAAGCCGGAGCCCGCGTAAAACTGCGCCAGACTTCGCTGCCCGAAGAACTGACCGAAGTGCAGAAGCGCATCAAGTTCATCGTGCACCGCATGGAAAACGCCATCGCGAACCACGAGTTCGAAAAGGCGCGCTTCTACTCCGACGAAGAGCGCAAAGAGCGCGAGAACCTGCGCGCCCTGCGCGAAAAATATCATCTCGACGAGTCTTCCACCGGCGTAGTCAACCGCGAAGACATCGAAGACGTAGTCTCGCGCTGGACCGGCGTTCCCGTCACCTCGATCAAAGAAGAAGAAACGCAGAAGCTCCTGCGCATCGAGGAAGAGCTGCACAAGCGCATCATCTCGCAGGATAAATCGATCAGCGCCCTGGCTCGCGCCATCCGCCGTTCGCGCGCCGGCCTGAAGAACCCGAACCGCCCCATCGGCTCGTTCCTGTTCCTCGGCCCGACGGGCGTCGGCAAAACCGAAGTCGCGCGCACCCTGGCGCAATTCATGTTCGGCACCGAAAAAGCTCTGGTCCGCTTCGATATGTCCGAATTCATGGAGAAGCATTCGGTCTCGAAGCTGATCGGTTCGCCTCCGGGCTACGTCGGCTACGAAGAAGGCGGCCAGCTCACCGAACGCGTGAAGCGCGCTCCTTACTCCGTCGTCCTGCTCGACGAAATCGAGAAGGCGCATCCGGATGTCTTCAACATCCTGCTGCAGGTCTTTGAAGACGGCCAGTTGACCGACGGCCTCGGCAACACGGTCGACTTCAAGAACACGATCATCATCATGACCTCGAACATCGGCGCGCGCCATTTGCAGAAGCGCGAGGGCCTCGGCTTCCAGTCGTCGAAGGAAGACATGATCTCGGACAAAGTGGAAGAACTGGTGAAGGGCGAAGTCAAACGCACCTTCAACCCCGAGTTCCTCAACCGCCTCGACGAAATCATCCTGTTCCTGGCCCTGGGCGAGAACGACCTGATCCAGATTCTCGAACTCATGGTCACGCAGCTCAACCAGAACCTGGCGCAGAAGGCGATCACCGTCACGGTTGCCGACGACGCCAAGAAGTGGATCCTCAACCAGACCCTCACCGACCGCAGCTACGGCGCGCGCCCGCTGCGCCGCGCGCTGCAGAAGTACATCGAAGACCCGCTGTCGGAGGCGCTGATCCAGGGCACCATCACCACGCGCCCCGCCTTCATCGAGGTCTTCCTGGAAGACAACAAGCTCTTCTACCGCCCAGTCGACGCGGAAAAGACCGAAGGCGTCCTGCTGTACGAGAAATAGACTTTGTGCTATAGTGTGGGGACCGGGTACTCCGACCCGGCCGCCGAGCGCAGCTCGGCAAGGTTTTAAGCCGTCAGCCCAAAAGCTGGCGGCTTTTTTTTTGCGAGCCCGACAGAAACTTCCCGATTGACCCCGGGTTCAACCTGTGATTAGATTCCCGAACACTCGCGGGCCCGGCGCCAGAGCCCGCCAATCATTGGGGCGTGCGACCGAGGTGAAGTATGAAGTCCACTTGTGCATGCGGCCCTAGCTGTCGCCTGCTAGGTCTCGTCGTCATTTCTCTTGAGCTCTGGGCGCCAGCGCACGGGATGTCGTCCTGCCCGCCGGCACTCTTCTGCAATGCACCCTCAACGAACCCAACTTTTCCTCGGCCACGGTCGATGTCGGCGATCCCGTGCTCTGCCACCTCCGCGGACATAACCGAGTTCGGCCAGCAGGCTTTTCCGCGCGGCAGCTATCTCGTCGGCCATCTCGAAGCGGCCAAAGATCCCGGCCACTTCTGGGGCAAGGGATATCTGAAGCTGCAGTTCGATCGCATCGGCCTGCCCAGCGGCGATCTGCCTCTCGAGGCCAAAGTCATCGCCACCCGCGGCTACAAAGTCGATAAGCAAGGCAAGATCGACGGCAAAGGACACGCCATGCGCGACGTCGTCGAATGGATGATCCCACCGCTCTGGCCCTGGAAAGTCATCATGCTGCCGGCCCGCGGCCCGCGCCCCACGCTGAAAGGCGAAACCGTCCTCAGCCTGCGCCTGATGGACGATGTTGAAATCCCGCAAGTCGCGCAGACCTATCGGCCCGAGCTGGCACTTCTTCGGCACGTCCCCAGAGCCAGTCCTACCAACCCTCAGTCTATGACGACAGCAAGCCGCAACTCATGATGCGGAACGCTTCGGTCACGAATGGCACTAGCCAGGAAGTCCCGCAAGCTTCCTACGCCAGCCTCGTAACGCGAACGCGTAACGCCGCTGACTCCGCGTGAACGTCGGCTCCCGGCATGCCCGTCTTCGTCCTGACCACCGGCACCATGCTCTCGGTCAGCGGATACGGCTATACGACAGCCGCATCACCTACTCCCTGGTCGGTGGCGGCACCGGCGTCATCAGCACCGACGATGTCGACTGGACCACCACCACTCGGCTCAACGCACAGCGCGGCGTGCGCGTGACGCTCCACAACAGCCACGCCATCGCCGCAACCCAGGGGTTCTAGTTGCGCTCATGTGGGGACAGCCGCCTTCGGCTGTCCTTCCGAGCGCAGCTCGGAAGATTTTCAAGCCGCCAGCCCAAAGCTGGCCCGTCTTTGTTTATGTGGGACGGACGCCCGTCCGCCTGCTGCCGCGATCATCCTCAATTTTCCGCGACCATTTCTGTTCCCGATCCATCCAACCATGGGCGCACTTCAAAAGTACCCCATCGCGGAGCTCTCATGCACAAAGTCAACATCGCCGAAAAATTCTCCAAGATCTCCGAATACTGGAAGCCCTATATCGCCGCCGAACTCAACGGCCAACACGTCAAGCTCGACAAGATCAAAGGCGAATTCGTCTTCCATCACCACGACCACGAAGATGAATTGTTCCTGGTGGTCAAAGGCCGCTTCCGCATGGAGTTCCGCGACCGCCACGAATGGATCGAAGAAGGCGAGTTCATCGTCGTCCCCCGCGGCGTCGAGCACAAGCCCGTTGCCGACGAAGAATGCTGGATCCTTCTCTTCGAGCCCGCCTCCACCCTGAACACCGGCAACGTCGTCAACGAGCGCACGCAGCACCATCTGGAGCGCGTCTAAGGGCGCCGCACCCGATCCGCGTACAATAAACTCTATGGATCTCACCGTCTACTCCGCCGCCTGGTGCCCCGACTGCCGCGAGGCCAAGCGCTTCCTCGCCAAGTACAACATTCCATTCAAAGAAGTCGACGTCCAAACCACTCCCGGCGCCATCGACGAAATCGTCAAGCGCACCGGCAAGCGCGCCATCCCCCAGTTCGTCATCGATGGCGAATGGGTCCAGCCCTACGACCCCGGCAAAGGCTTCCTCTACGAAGAAATGGCCAAGCGCCTGGGAATCAAGACTCCGTAACCGTAGCCATGCTTCTCGGCAGGTGTTTCCTCTATGTCCCCTGTGTCCTCTGTGGTCGAAAGTCCCTTCGCCCTATCGCACGTACATCGTCTTCAGTACCGTGGCCAACCCGCGCCAGACGGGCGAAGATACTTACTCCAAGTTCTCGAGCCGGTCAGCGTCCACTCGCTCAAACGGCTGAAACAGAAGACTTGGAGCGAGTACCGAGGACGCCACTTCGACGCTCATGGCCGATTCCCAGATCAACGAGCCGCCGTCTGCCGACACGTCCCCCATTCGCACACCCGAGGCCCAGCCTCCGCAGGAATCGATCGTTTGCGACTGCTGGCAGCAGATGGTGCAGGCCGTCATGGGAGATCGTGCTGCTCCTGGGCGCTCTCGCCATGGTCCACTATTACGCGCCCACGACGGCCCAAGAGGAGCCGCCCAACGATCTGCAAAAGCAGGTTCACGAACTCACCGCCCAAGTCGAGCAGCTCAAGCAGGACCAGGCCATGCCCGCCGTGGTCCTGAATCGCTATCGCAATTCCATTGGCTACATTTATGGCGTCTACCAAGTCGGCTTCGCGAACCAGCGTCCCGTCGTCCGCGCGCGCGTTTCCGGCACCGGATTTCTCAGTCGGCAACGGCCTGCTCGCCACCAACCGCCACGTAGCCGAGCCCTGGTACGGAGACTCCGAAGCGCAGAAGCTCATCGATCAAGGCGCCACCGGCATGCTCGAAAGCCTGGTCGTTTTCTTTCCCGGCTCGCCCACGCCCGTGAATCTGTCGCCCGCATCGGTTTCGAAGACCTCCGATCTCGCCATCCTGCATGCTGAAGATTACTGACGTCGTCCGCGGACTTCCCGCTCCTGCCCCTCGCCAAATCCCCCGGCTCTCCCGGACAACTGGTCACGGTGATCGGCTATCCCATGGGCATCGCCGGGATGGTGGCCAAATCTCCCGCGGAATTTACGAGCGCATGGCCTACCGCCATAACGACATCAATGCCGCCAGCGAATTGGCCGCGCTCTCCCTGATTCGTCCCTCCACCACCTGCGGACATCTCGGCGACGTAGTCGGCGACAAACTCATCTACGACGCCCCCACCGCCCACGGCGGCAGCGGCGGCCCGGTCTTCAACACGAAAGGCGAAGTCATCGGCGTCAACTCCGCCTACATGGACGGCTTCACCGGCGGCACCCTCGGAGTCTCCGTAGACTCCCTGCGCCCCCTGCTGCAAGAAGCGCAAAAACAAAACTAGACATCTCTGACCACCAAAGCCTTCGTGAACCTTTGTGCCCTTCGTGGTTCACGCCCTTTCTGTTCCTGCATCTATGCGCCCGCTTTCATCGCAGGGCGGTCACAGCAAAATTCCCCGCGTTCAACCGCGCCCTCATCAAGGCAACCTGCTCGCGTGTAAAAAAGAAGATCCCCATGTCGATCTCGCGCAGGCTCTGTTCCCGCCAGACCGGCGTCATGATGCCCACGTTCGAATGACCATGTGAACCCAGCAGCAAATGGCCCAGTTCATGAGCAACCACCGCTCCCAGCAGATGTGCCACATCGATGCCTGACTCGCGCTCCGTCTCCTCCACCCGGTCGAAAAATACGTTGCAATACTTGCCAATTCCACCTTCCCCAAGAAACGCCACCCCGAAAACTGAATCCGTCGACGTCTTTCCCGTCGGCACAACGTGCACAACGAAGACCAACTGGTTCGCCCCAGGAACCTGTTGGCACACATCCTCGACTGCGTCACTCAGGCAGTCTTCCCACTCGATCTCGACACCCGCGGCGTGGAAGATCTGCCCGGCATCGAATTCTGCCCTTCTCAACACGCCCCGCGAAACATCGGCGCTGTTATTTACCAGAACTGTGATCTTCGGCAGTTTGCTGTTTCCCGTGCCGGCGATCGCCATCGTTCCCCACAACAGAACAACCAGCCGCAATCCCAAATGTCTGAAACCGAACTCCATGGCCTTGCCCTCCGTATCACAGGAGAAAGGTCGCTCCAGGTACCGGCGTGCCTCAAGGCTCTCTCGGTGACCGGCGGATAAAAAGTATGTGACCGGCCAATCTGTCACACGTCAAATACTTACAGGGTGAAGTGACATGGGGAGCCGAACCGGCGGGATGCTAAACTCGGGCATGGTGGGAGGCGCGAACGGATCCTCGTCCGACGAAGCGCGCACGCGCCGCTTCGGAGTCTTTGAACTCGACCTTCGCGCTGGCGAACTGCGTCGCAGCGGACTCAAGGTCAAGCTGCAGGAACAGCCGTTCCAGGTTCTGGCGCTGCTCCTCGAGCGGCCGGGGGAAATCGTCACCCGCGACGATTTGCGCAACCGTCTCTGGCCTGCCGACACCTTTGTCGATTTCGATCATAGCCTCAACGCTGCCATCAAACGCCTGCGCGACGCCTTAGGCGACTCCGCCGAGAATCCAACATTTGTAGAAACCGTCGCCCGCCGCGGCTATCGGTTCCTCGCGCCCGTCAGCACGACCATGGCGAATGGAAACGGGTCACCAGCCCAGCCAGCCGTTGCAGAAACTCCCACTGAGCCGACTCCGCGCCCCGCCCTCCATTTTCATCTTTGGTGGATCGCTGCCGCCGCCGCAGTGGTTCTGGTTCTCTTCGGCATCAAACTCGGCTTGTCGCTGGCACAGAGTCACTCCACCTCACCACTCCGCATCTCGCAACTCACCGCGAATCCCGCCGATGATCGCGTCCGAGCCGCCGCCATCTCTCGCGACGGCAAGTACCTCGCTTTCTCCGACGAAACTGGCTTCTATTTGCGACAGATCGACACCGGCGAAACGCACCCCGTTCCTTTGCCTGCGGGAATGGCTGCCGAGTCCCTCAGTTGGTTTCCGGACAGCGCTCATCTGATCGTGGCCTTGACCGATTCTGCTCAGGCACCGAGTCTGTGGGAGGTCTCCACCCTCGGTGGTAACCCGCGCAAGCTTCAGGACAACGGAAGATCTCCCGCCGTCTCCCCCGATGGCCAACAGATCGCCTTTATCACGGGACCGAGACTGCGCAACCAGATTTGGCTCATGGCCGCCGATGGCGAACAGCCGCACAAACTGGTCGGGGACGAGGGGGATTTCTTCGGATCGTTGGCCTGGTCACGCGATGGCACAAGGATCGCATACATCCGGGGAAGGCTCTCCAGTGCCTTCGGTGTCAGCGGATCGGTCGAGTTCTTGAACCTCAGTGACCAGCAGGTGAACAGTCTGCTCCATCTCAACACTGCAGGTTGGTTTGCCGCCATCAGCGGTCCCCTCGCCTGGGCCCAGGATGGCCGCCTTATCTATGCACTGCCTGAGGCCCCGCCCCGCCAGATCACGTCCAATCTTTGGTCGGTCAGTCTTGATCCCGCCGGACATCCAGTCGGCACCCCGCTCCGGTTGACCAACGACCCCGGTGCCGTATCGAGCATTAGCATTTCCGGGGACGGCAAGCGCATCGTCTACGTGAAGGGCCTTCCCCAACCGGATGTCTACATCGCCCGGCTCGACGGCTCTTCTCTTGTCGGTGAGCCGGTCCGTCTGACGCTCGATGATCGGCAGGATCTGCCTTTCGACTGGACGCCTGACAGCAACTCCGTGCTCTTCATCTCGGATCGCACTGGCGTCTTCAGCGTTTACCGGCAGGCTATTGATCAGACCGTTCCGGAACTGCTCGTCGGAGGCTCCCATCCGACCCTTACCGCGAGGTTGAGTCCCGATGGCACGCAGCTTCTCTACCTGGTCTACCCAAGTTGGACGGACAAAGTCTCTACGACGTCTCTCATGCGAATGCCTCTGGCCGGTGGTGCTCCCCAGATGATCCTTCAAGGTAACTTAATCAGCAACCAACAGTGTGCGCGCGCTCCCGCAACCGAGTGTCTGTACAGCATCGAAACCGATGGCAAGTTCACGCTCTTCAGCTTCGATCCCCTCAAGGGAAACGGAACTCAGGTGTATCAGGTGAAGGACGATCTCCCGCAGTCGTACAACTGGAGCCTTTCCCCCGACGGGACCACCCTCGCCGTCGCCAAAGGGAAAGCCGGAGCAGAAGAGCCACGAATCCTCCTCATCTCACTCCAGTCTCGGGCGGAGAAGTGGTTACCGATTCGAGGCTGGGGTGGCGTGGGAGCCATCGATTGGGCCGCCGACGGCAAGAGCCTATGGGCCTCATCCGCGGGCGAGGAGGAAGAGGAAAATGTCCTCCTGAATATCGATCTCGAAGGCCATGCGCGAACCGTCTGGCGCCCCAAGAAAAAGAGCGTCTACTGGGCAATCCCATCGCACGATGGCCGGTACTTAGCCCTGCACGTCAGCAGCACCAGCGCCAACGTCTGGATGGCGGAACGCCCCTGAGTAGTAGGAACTGCAAACCACGAGTTGTCGTCCGGTTCGCCGTGAGGAACTAGAATCGGTCCTGCCAGAAAATGCTGGTGAGAATCCAGCCGCCAACCAGAGCGAAGGTTCGCCTCGGCTAATTCTCACGACATCCCCGTCCCTCCCCGATTTTTCGAATACTGGTCTCCCGTTAGCGGTCAGAACTCACTGGCTTGGATCTGGCCGGGTCAATGAGTGCAGCCCAACTAATACGGCAAGACTTCGGTATTCGTCAGGCTCACCGGATACAGGAAATCCTTTGTCAAATCGGCCGCGGCGCCGTCCTCCTGCAGCGTGCCGCCACCTGAAATGACACCAGCGGCATTGTTGATGAAGCCGAGGGCAATGTTATTGCTTGAGATCGCGAAGAGTGCTCCCGTAAAGCCGCTCGAGAACACATAGTTTCCGCCGCCTGTCGTCGTGAACGGGGTATCCGTAAGATTGCTCACATTTACCGCGTTGGCGGTGCCGCCGCCATATCCCCCATTTGTGTCCGTAATGCCAGTCACCTGCCATACGTGGTCGGTGAGTTGGGAGGAAATGATGGCAAGCGGTGCGTACACGGAATTTGCAATCGGGGCCGGAGCCTTGCCGCCATTGAGCGGTATCGACACTGCCGAAAATGCGATCTTTACCTTCGGAAGCGTCCCCGTCGCGTTCTCGACGGTGGCGAACAGGACATTGCCCGAATAGCCGTTGCCGCTTGGCGCAGCCAAAAACACCTCTGGAAGTTGGTTGCCGGCGGTGTAGTTGGCAAGCGTAGTCGGCGTCGTTGTCGTAGTTCCGACTGGCACGGTGTAAAGCGTCGCTGTTGCTTTCGTCGGGTCCTGGACGCCGTTGGTAAACGGTTCAGAATAGAACTCGAAGACAAGCACGGAATCATTGCTGCCGATTAGTTGGTAGCCCTCGATCGCAGAACTGGACGCCCCCGACAAAGGATGGCGACGTATACAGGAGCTTGGGAGTTCCGCCTCCGAGTGCAACTTGATAGAACGCGGCGGTGGTGGTGTTGCTGGCGCCGGGGATGAGGATCCATGTAGTACAGGTTCGAGTCGTCCTGCGCACTGTTGCCAACGGACCCAGTCGTCAGGTTTTGGATTAGCGTAGCCGCCAACGTGGATCCGTCGATGCGGTATAGCTCATTCACGGACCCGGTGGTTGTCACCTGGAAGAAATATCCCGAGGTGCTCAAGGTCGCCTCATCCAAGACGCCCGCCACATAGGTGACGCCGCTCAAGCCCGTAATCTTCTGCGTTGGCGACGTGAAGGTGTCGTCGGCATAGAGGTTAAAGGATTTCGTAGTTGAGTCGTACTGCAGCAGCCCAACCAATTTGCCGTTCTGGTACACCGATTGGAACTCGGTTGTGTTGATGTTCACCACGACGGGGGCCGTCGTCTTTGAATCCAGGTAATGGACGACCTCGTAAGTACCTCCGCCCGAACTGCACTGCACTGCCGTGCCAACTTCGATGACCGCGAACAGCGTAGTCGGCTGCGTCACGTCAGTCTCCGACGAGCTACCGATTTGGCAAATCTGTTGGGTCGAAGCTACCACCAGATTGCTGATCTGGGCCGGCGTTGGAACGCTCGACGTGCCAGCCAGGGTCAGCCCGAAGATCCTGGTGCTTCCGGTGGAATCGGTGTCGGCATACATCATGACCTGCGGCGAGTACGTCACTACGCCGTTTTTCGTGGAAATTTGCGTTCCAATCCCCAGCAGTTGGGTGTTGTCTGTAGTTACGAATGTTGGTGCGGGCGCCGATGTCAGCTTGTCCGACGGGATCAGGAACAGCCCGTTCTTTCCGACCGGAGTTACGTTTGGGACTGGGGATGCCGAATAGGGGATCCAGTAGGCCCCGCTGCCGCCAGTTCCTGAAGAGCACGCGACGGCGACGTTGGTCACGTTGGATGTGCCCACTGTGCCGCGTACCGTTGGTTACGGTGCAGGTCTCGCCGGTGGGCTGCGTGCCGACAGTGACCTTGTAAGCCGCGCCACTGGCCAATGCCGTCTTAAAAGTGAACGCTCCGTTGGCCGACACTGTGAGTGAATCGGTGCCGTTATCGAGCAGCGTCACGGAAGTACCAGCATTCAATCCGTTGACCGTGCCGCCGATGGTGAAGGTTTTTGATGCTGCACACGCTACTGCGACGTTCGTCACATTGGCTGTGCCTACTGTGCCCGAGCCGTTAGTCACGGTGCAGGTCTCGCCAGTGGGCTGCGCGCCGATAGTGACCTTATAAGCCGCTCCGCTGGCCAGTGCTGTCTTGAAGGTGAACGCTCCGTTGGTCGTCACCGTGAGTGAATCAGTGCCGTTATCCAGCAGCGTCACCGAAGCGCTGGTCGTCAACCCCGCGACCGTACCGCCGATGGTGAAAGACTTGGATGCTGCGCAGGCAACTTTGACCGTGGTGACGTTGGCTGTGCCCACTGTGCCTGAGCCGCCCGTCACCGTGCAGGTCTCTCCCGTTGGCTGCACGCTCACGGTGACCTTGTAGGCAGAGCCGCTGGCCACAGGCTTCGCAAAGGTGAATGCGCCGTTGGCCGTCACCTTGAGCGAGTCGGTGCCGTTATCCAGCAGCGTCACCGAAGCGCCGGTCGTCAACCCCGCGACTGTGCCGCCGATGGTGAAGGTTTTGGTGGCGCACGCAACTTTGACCGTGGTGACGTTCGATGCGACCACTGTGCCCGAGCCGGCAGTCACTGTACAGGTCTCGCCCGTAGGCTGCACGCTCACGGTGACTTTATAGACAGAACCGCTAGCCACAGGTTTCGCAAAGGTGAACGCGCCGTTGGCCGTCACCGTGAGCGAATCGCTGCCGTTGTCGAGCAAGGTCACCGATTTGCCGCTGCTTAACCCCGAGACTGTCCCCCCAATCGTGAAAGTCTTCGGCGTGCACGAGACTTTGACCGACGTGACATTGGACTTGCCGACTGTCCCGGAACCGCTCGTTACCGCACAGGTCTCGCCCGTGGGCTGCGTGCCGACCGTGACCTTGTAAGTCGCGCCGCTGGCCAATGCTGTCTTGAAGGTGAACGCTCCGTTCTTCGCGACCGTCAGCGCACTCCCGCCGTTGTCGAGAAGTATCACCGAACGGCCGGCGACCAACCCGGAGACTGTGCCGCCGATGGTGAAGGTCGGAACTTTGCAAGCGACTTTTACCGTGGTGACATTGATTGTGCCGACCGTGCCCGAACCGGCGGTCA
Organism: uncultured Acidobacteriaceae bacterium; assembly: GCA_963795875.1. Lineage (GTDB taxonomy): Bacteria > Acidobacteriota > Terriglobia > Terriglobales > Acidobacteriaceae > Sulfotelmatobacter. The sequence goes on along the minus strand of CAWCJM010000006.1, from coordinate 334,286 downwards.
CCGTGCAGACTTCGCCGGTAGGCTGCGTCCCGACCGTCACCTTGTACGTTGCGCCCGTGGCCAATGCCGTCTTAAAGGTAAACGAGCCGTTCGCCGTCACTTTGAGCGCGTCGGTGCCGTTGTCGAGCAGCGTCACCGATGTGCCGCTGTTCAAACCCGAAACCGTGCCACCGATAGTGAAACTGCTGGCGTGAGCGTATGTCGCCGAGGCAAGAGCCACAAGGCACACTACTACGGCGGTGAATACCTTCATAAGATCGAGTCGCATCGGAACCTCCGGGAGATTTCACGGCGCCTCAATGCGAGGGCCGTAGCCACGGCGTTCGGCCCGCGGCAAATGGAAATTTAGGGGCCGTCTCTTTCCGAACTTCCGCGCGGAAATGAGAGGAGCAGGAGTACCTGCCCCGGAGGGGGGAATGGACCGGACTATATCACGACAGAGGTCAGAAAGGAAGCGGTCGCACCATGATTTTGTTCAACTCTTCATGATTGAGTGAATGGGCGATTAACCGTTCACCTTCAAACCACTACGTTGAATCGTCCTTTCATGGATAATCATCCACGTGGCCCAACTGGAGAACTTCCGTCTCAAGGTTTTCCGCACCGTCGCCGAACATCTGAATTTCCGTAAGGCTGCGGAGCACCTCTTCCTCACTCAACCGGCCATTACGCTTCAAATCAAGGCCCTCGAAGACGATCTCGGCATCCGCCTCTTCGACCGCGCCGGCAATCGCGTCTGCCTGACTCCGCAAGGGACGGTCCTGCTCAGTTACGCGAAAAAGATTGCAATCCTCGTCTCGCAGGCCGAACAACATCTCGGCTCGCAAGACGGCAAGGTCTCGGGAGATTTATCTCTTGGCGTCTCGACCACCATCGCGCAGTACGTTCTTCCGCGTTTACTCGGAGCCTTTCTCGCCGAGCATCCCCGCGTCCAGTTCTCGTTGCACAGCGGCAACACTGGCGAGATCGTCCATCTTCTTCTCGATAACAAACTCGCGATCGGTCTCATCGAAGGCCCAGCCCGCGACCGCGGCATTCGCACCGAACCTTTCATGCAGGACGAACTGGTCCTCATCGTGCCTCCCGCCTTCGCATCCGGTCAGATGTCTCGAGCCCAGCTATTGGCCTCCAATCTCCTGATGCGCGAACAGGGTTCCGGCTCTCGCCGCGTCGTCGAACTTGCTCTCCAGAGCGCGGGCCTCAAGCTCAAGTCCTTCAAGAACGTGATGGACCTCGATTCCACCGAGGCGATCAAGTCCGCTGTAGAAGTGGGACTCGGTGTCGGTTTCGTCTCGCGTTGGGCGATTTCCAAAGAACTGGAACTGGGAGCCCTGAAAGTCGTCGAGGTCGCAGGCCTGAAAGCCGACCGCAATTTTTCTCTGATTTCACGCACTGGTCCAGAGCCTCAAGGTCCAGCCGCCGCGTTTCGCACCTTCGCCCTCGAGCGGGCCCGCCTTCTCGCGAACCCCACCCGAAAACGTCCGCGCTCTGCCAAGTCCGGCCGATAAGCGCAACTAATCGCCCATCAAAACTACTGCTTGGACGCCGTTCCCGCTTGAACCTCACACTAGATTCGTGAGCAAGAGCATTTTCTTTCTGGCCCTCATCCTGGCCGCGACCGGACTCATCTCGCCGCCGCTTGCACTCCTCGGCGGCCTCATCTACGGATTCGCAGCCGTGCATCCCTTCCACGTCGAAAGCAAGCGCCTGGCCAAGTTTCTCCTGCAAGCCTCTGTCGTCGCCCTTGGCTTTGGCATGAATCTGCATCAGGTCCTGCAAGCCGGACGCTCTGGATTCCTCTACACGGCAGTCAGCATCACCGCCGTCATGCTGCTGGGTCTCGGGTTCGGCTAGATGCTCCACGTCGGCAAGAAATCCGCCTTCTTGATCAGCGCCGGCACGGCCATCTGCGGCGGCAGCGCCATCGCAGCCGTCGGCCCCATCGCAGACGCCAGCGAAGAAGAGATGGCCGTCTCCCTGGGCACCGTCTTCATCCTCAACTCGGTTGCCCTGTTCCTGTTTCCCGTCGTTGGATATGCGCTCCACCTGACGCAAGCGCAGTTCGGTCTCTGGTCGGCTCTCGCCATTCACGACACGAGTTCAGTCGTCGGCGCAACCGCCAAATACGGCGCCACCGCCCTCGCCGTTGGAACCACAATCAAACTTGCCCGCGCTCTCTGGATCGTCCCTCTATCGCTCGTCACCGCCGCGACCCTGAAGAGCAAAGCACGCATCCAGTGGCCCTGGTTCATCCTGCTGTTCTGCTTGGCCGCACTGCTGAACACTCTGTTGCCCTCATTCAATCCAACGTTCGGGGTCCTCAATCATCTGGGAAAAATCGGCCTCACCGTCACTCTCTTCTTGATCGGCACAGGATTGAACAAAGAAACCCTCAAGCGCGTTGGCGCGCGTCCCCTCCTTCAGGGACTCGCTCTCTGGATCATCGTCGGCACAAGCACCCTGGCACTGATTCTGTTCCACTGGATCGGCGTGTAAAGTTAGGTGCGCGTTACTGGACACTGCTGGCTTGTCCCCGGTCGTTGCGCCATCAGTCGCTGTCCCAGGTCCCTGGCCACCGCAATTAATTGATCGTTCCATCACCGTGGAAGAGCGGTGCTTCAGGGCCGCGTGAGCGATGTGAAATCAGTGTGGGCTTCAGCCCCCGTGCTCGATTGTCCCTGAGTGGCGGCGTTCTCCAGTTTCTTCAGCCCCATCGTCACTGATCTACGAGGTGCGTCCCTTGCGATCGGCTGGAAAGGGTCGCTTTTGGGCGGCGCAGCGCTTCAAGCGCTGCGATAGGGCGCCTCTTCTCTGTTAGGGCTTTAGCCCCTGAGGCGTGCGCGCACCTCTGAAGCCTCTAAATAAAAAAGCCGGGAAGCAATCGCTTCCCGGCTCAAACATCCTCGACCTCAGAACGCCCACCGCAACGAGAACTGAATCAGCCGCGGGTTGCCGTTGGTCTGCACGATCTTCCCAAACGGGCTGTTCGTCGGACTCGCCAGATACGCCTCGATATCCGTCACCGTCGGATCTCCAAAATTCGTGTGGTTCCACAGGTTGAAGAAGTCGGCCGCAAAGCGCACTTCCTGCCGCTCCCCAATCTTGAAGTGCTTCAGGAACGACACATCCCAGTTTTGCTGGAACGGCCCGTGGTAAATGTTGCGCCCCAGATCTCCGAATCCCGTCGTGCAGAAATTGGGATCGGACAGGCACTGCGTCGGATATAACTGCGGCGCCGGCGTGAACGCCGCATGGGTTCAAATATCCATTGGCCACCCGCGAGTGAATATCCCCGCTCGATAATCCGCTGGCAATGGTCGCCCCCGGAGCCAGGCTCGCGCCCAGTAGCGGCGTGCTCCCTTGGCCCAGAAAGCCCGTGCCCGCGCTCGAATCGTAAATCGAGAACGGCAGGCCCGTTCTGGAAAATCGTCACGCCGCTCACCTGCCATCCGCCGAGCGCAGCCTTCCTCACTCCCGTGGCATGCGCGAAAAATGGAAGATCATATGCGTAGCTGACCGCAAGACGGTGCGGGCGGTTGAAGTCCGAAATTCCCCGCGAAGCATTGATGTTGCTCTGATCGTTGTAGGCGGTGTTGAATGCCGTGTTCCCCGTCGAAGTGGCATCAATATTCTTCGAGAACGTATACGCCGCCTGAAAATAATTCGCTGCCCCATCGCCGCGACAGCGTCGTCTGCAGCGCGTTGTAGATCGAGTACGCGTCGTTGGCGAAAATCTGGTAGCCGCTGTAGCCGTTCAATCCCGGCGTCGGCGTGCGCGCAATCGCGTTGGCAAATGTGTTCGTCGTGATCGTGTAAGTATTGTTGCTCGCGTCGGTAACCGTGAACGGATTCGCCGGGCTGGCGTTCACCGACTGGATCGCATCCCGCGTTTCGCGCAAATGAATCCCTCGCGTGCCGACGTACCCTGCTTCCACTACCCAGTGTCCGCCCTAGTTCGCGCTGCATCGTCAGGTTCCACTGCTGCGTGTTGGGCACCACGAAATGCCGCGGCACTTCCAGCACAAACAGATTCTGCGTGCTGTTCACCCCGGGTCCCGTGCATCCGCCATAGGTTGCCGCGCCGTTCGTGTCCGGAAAGCTCGTCAGTTGCGCCAGGCAGGGCAACCACGCCGCCGACAGCTGCCCCGCCTGCGGCACCGCGTTCGGATTCGTCGCCGGCGTACCCGTGAAAAAGTCCGACATCGTGAATCCCGGCGTCTGCCCGAAAAATACAATCGGAACAAACGGCGCCTGGAAGCTCAACTGGTCCACCGCGCCCACGTCCTCGCGCACGTAGTAAATTCCATAGCCGCCGCGCACCGTCGTCGTGTGACGTCCCGCCAGATCCCATGCGAACCCCACGCGCGGTCCCCATCCCGTCGAAACGCTGTTCTTGAACGTCGATCCCGCCGCGTTCCCCGTCAGTCCCGTAACCCCAAGCTTGTTAACGCAACTCGGATAGATGAACGGATACGTCCCCGACTTTGTCAGGTCCGACTCGATGTTGCCAATGTGGCAATCCCCGTCCGTCCACGCTCCCAGAAATTCCGTGCGCAGTCCCAGGTTCAACGTCAGGTTCGAAGTCGCCTTCCAGTCGTCCTGCGCGAACACCGCGGAATTATTCTGCTGGTACTGGTGGTTGTAAACTCCACCGCCGCCGAAGCTGAACTCCGGCGTCCCTCCCACAAAATTTCCGAAATCGGTTCCGTGCTGCCCGTGTTCGTGAAGAAACAGCTGCCCGTTGAACACCTGCGGAAACTGCTTGTCGAGACTCACCCGTATGTACTGCCCGCCGAACGTGAAGGTGTGCGCCCCCTTCACCCAGCTCAGGTTCTCCACGAAGTTGTAATTGTTCTGGTCCTGCGATTGGTTCGCCTGCGGCGTCGGTCCGAACTGAAATCCCGATGTCACGAACGTAAATTTGTAAATGCTGCTGGTCAGATTGTCGGTTGGCCGGTCGATTCCCGCGTCGGCCACCGTCACCGGATTCACGTTGATCGCACTGTTGTTGATGTGAACCAGGCCAAAGCGGAAGTCATTGACCAGTCGCGGAGAAAACACGTGCGTCTCCGAAACCATGAACAGCCGGTCATGAATCGGCAGCTGGTAGGGGAAATTCAAATCCGTTCCGCTGGCCGCCGCGCCCAGTGACGCCTGCAGTCCACCCGCGCCGAACGGAATGTCCTGCTCGGAGTCCGAGAAGAAGAAACGCGCCGCCACCGCATCCCTCGAATTGCGGAATTCGTGATCCCAATTGGCCGTGAATTGATCATCCGTAAACTTGCCGGGCTTGCTCACCGTAAATTGCACGAGCGAACCCGCCGCGGTCCCTGCAGGAACATTGTTGGGCACCGGGAACAGATATCCGTTCGCCGGCGCGCCAAACTGATCGCTTTGAAACACCAGCAGTGACACCGCCACCGGATCGGCGCTGGCCACTCCAAAGTCCGCCGCCAGTTGCGCCGCTCGCACCTGGCCCACGATCGGCCGCCGGAACGTACGGAATAAACGTGCTGATCAGCGTCCCCGGAGAATCTCCGCTGCGTTGCCGCGTCCCTTGGTAGTTCACAAAAAAGAATCCCAGTTTGCCCCCTGAGCCTACCGGACCGCCCAAACTGCCGCCAAAAATATTCTGCTGAATCACCGGCCGCGGCGAGCCACTGCCTTTCAAGAAATATTCGTTCGCGTCCAGAAGCCGTGTTGCGGAAAAATTCGTACGCGTCTCCGTGAATCTGGTTCGTCCCTGACTTCAAAATCGCGTTGATGTTGCCTCCGCCATTCCGCCCCTGGCTGGCGTCGTAGAGCGACGTTTGCACCTTGAATTCCTGAACCACATCCGGATTCGGCAGCGGCGTGTTCGTCAATTCCGCCACGTTGTAATCGGTGGCGCAATTCGTCTCGTAGCACGCCGTTGCCGAATCCGGTTGTGGTTCAGGAATTCAAGTTGCAAACGTCTCTCTACGACGCCAACCCACAATCCGCGGAGCAACTCGACGAGCCATTTCGAGAAGTCAACCAACCATTTTTTCCGCACGCGCTTTCACCAACAATTCTCTCCCCACCCTCTCCACTCCCCCCCCCCCCCCCCCCCCCCCCCCATGCCCCGATCCGCCGCCGGAACGTACGGAATAAACGTGCTGATCAGCGTCCCCGGAGAATCTCCGCTGCGCTGCCGCGTGCCCTGGTAGTTCACGAAAAAGAATCCCAGCTTGCCTCCGCTGCCTATCGGTCCACCCAGGCTTCCGCCAAAAATATTCTGTTGGATCACCGGCCGCGGCGATCCGCTGCCCTTCAGGAAATATTCGTTCGCATCCAGCACCGTGTTGCGGAAAAACTCATACGCATCGCCGTGTATCGTGTTCGTTCCCGACTTCAGAATCGCATTGATGTTGCCGCCGCCGTTGCGTCCCTGGCTGGCGTCGTAGAGCGACGTCTGCACCTTGAATTCCTGAACCACATCCGGATTCGGCAGCGGCGTGTTCGTCAACTCCGCCACGTTGTAGTCGGTGGCGCTGATGCCTTCGATCAGATAATTGTTGTTGTCTTCGCGCTGCCCGTTTACCTGGATGCGCACCTGGCCGCGTCCCAACTGGGCCGCCGCGTTCAATTCGCTCTGCGCCCCGGTCGACAGCGTCAACAACTGTTGAAAGTTCTGTGTAGCCAGCGGCAGCGCGCGGATCGTGTCGCTGTCAATCGCCTGCCCCGTGGTCGCGTCGCTTGTATCCACCGCCTGCACTTCCGCCTCGACTTCAATCTTCTGCTGCACCGACTTCGTCGATAGTTTCGCAGTCATGCGCGTCGTCTCCGTCACGCGCACCACAATGCCGGCAAACGTTCCCCTCCGCAAACCCTCGCGCTCTTCACGCTCACCGTATAGGTCCCAACCGGCAACAAGGGCGCCGTAAACGTTCCGTCCGCCGCCGGTTGTAACCGTGCGCTCCAGAACATTTGTGTCCTGATTCGTGATGCGCACCTCAGCGTTGGCGATCACCGCCCCGCTTGGATCCTGCACGGTCCCCGTGATGGCCCCCGTGGCTCCGCCCTGCCCGAAGGCCTGGTGCCGCTAAGGCGAACGCGATGAGACTAAGAATAACTATCCTGATTGAATAACTTGGCATGCTCTTCTCCCTATTTCGCTGAAAACAGAACCTCAATTTGCCGTTAGCGCGGATTTGAGAACTCATTACATCGACAACAGCCAACACCGCATAGCCTGGCATGGATCCGCGACGGCCGCTTCCGATCGCGAAGCCCAATTAAGATTGGTGATCCTCTGCCATAGCCATATAGATACAGCTCGGTCTGATTTGCTTGCGTGGAGTGAAAAGAGATTACCGAATCAGAGCAGTCGTTGGCAAGAAGAGATGTTGCACTGAAGTAACAAATGAGTTTCCGGCTTCGCGGTATCCTATCCTTCTCCGAACTCCCGGTAGCGTTCCAGCACGTCGCGCTGCGAGATCATGCCTTCTAACTGCCGGAAGTCTGCGCGGTTCACCACCGGCACCAGCGGCCACCGATCCACATACCGCAGCGCCGTCTCCAGAGGATGATCGGGATGCAAGATCCGGAATGTCGCCGGATCGGCAGCACCGAACCCAAACTCGCCGCACCTTTGCCCTCGTCCGCCAGTGCGCGAAGTTGCTGCTTGCGTCACGCTATTCCAACCGCTGGGACTCATCCGCACCAGCAGATCGTCCTCCGTTGACAGTCTCCGCCTCCTGCAGCGCCTGGTCCACCGTCTCCTGCGCATCCAGCACCGGGCCTTCCACCGGACGCATCGCGTCTTCCACCCGCAGGATGCCTTCTTCCCGCTGCTCTTCCATCGACGGCAATTCCAGCCCGTCCTGCCGCGTCAGCAAATCGAAAATCGCAATCGGCTGCAGCCCGCGCGAAATCACATACGCAAACGTATTCGCCACAATCACCGGCACAATGATCGAATAATTCCCGCTCACCTCCAGCACCATGAACACCGACGTCATCGGCGCCCGCAGAAATCCCGCGAATAAAACTCCCATGCCCACCAGCGCATACGTCCCCGGCGACCCGCTCAGATGCGGCAGAAACACGTGCTCCGCTCCGCCCACCGCCGCTCCCAGCATCGCCCCAATAAACAAAGTCGGCGCGAACATTCCTCCCGGCGTTCCGCTCACGAACGAAAGCAGCGTCGCCACAATTTTCAGCCCCGCCAGCAGCGCCAGAAATTGCCACGTAAACCGCCCATGCATGGCCTCGTCCATAGCCTCGTAACCGGCTCCCATGATCTGCGGCGCGCCCAGCATCGCCATGATCCCAATCAGCAATCCCGCCAGCGCCGGCTGAAAATACTGCGTCCACGCGGCAGCGCCTTGCACCGCGGACGCAACGTCGCAATGCCGCTCGAAAACAGAACCGAAGCCAGTCCGCCCACGACGCCCAGGATGGAATACGCGATCAGCTCCGAAGGCCGCTCCAGTTGCACCGCCGGAATCCGGAACAGAGACTCCGACCCCAGAAACCACCGCATCACCACCACGCTCGATACCGCCGACAGCACCACCGACCCAAGAATTCCCGCCGTCCAGCGCCCGATCACTTCTTCAATCACGAACAGCACCGCCGAAATCGGCGCGTTGAACGCCGCCGCCAGTCCCGCCGCCGCGCCCACCGGCGCAATCAGCCGCATGCGGTCTCGCGACAGCCGCATCTGCCGCCCCAGCACCGAAGCCAGGCACGCGCCAATTTGCAGCGACGGATCTTCCGGCCCCAGCGAATGTCCCGATCCAATCGCCAGCGCCGCCGTAATGAATTTCCCGATCGCCGTGCGAATCGGAATATACCCGTTGTAGATATACAGCGCCGCCTTGGTCTGGTTCACTCCGCTGCCGCGCGCCTGCGGAAAAACATGAATCACCAGCACCGCGATCACCAGTCCCGCCAGCGTCGGCGCCAGCAGAAGACGCGACGGCGACAACACCGCTCCCGACCCCAACAAATAAAGACGGCACCAGCCAATCGCAAACCGAAAGCAGACCACCGCCAGCCCGGAAAACACTCCGATGAACACCGACAGAACCAGAAAGAAACGGTCTTCCCGAAACACCGACTGCAAAAGAGCTCTCGGGGAACGCCCGTTGATCGGCCTCGTCGCCGACGCGGCTCGGCCATCTTCTACCAGTGACGTCCGGGTTGTGCGTTCGACTCCGCAGTCCAAGCTCTAGTTCCCCTCATGCAATTTCGCGATCAGCAGCAGCGCCAGATCTGCCCCAGCCGGAGTCCCGCAAGTCGCGCTGGTTTCGCGCTCGATGTCGAACACCAGGTCCATCGCCGCCTCCACCAAGTCCGGATTTCGCCGCAATCCCTCCTCGGTGATCCGCGGCTTCATCTTCGCCCAACTTTCCGCCAGACTCGACTGCGACGCGGCTTCGGCAGCGCGAATGCCTCGCGCAGCGCCGCAGGCCTTGAGCCGCTCTCCCGCCGTCGCAAACGCCTCCACCACAATCTGGCTGCGCTGCGCCACCGAGATCTGCCGCCGGAACGGATCCATCTCGCAGCACCAGTTCCGTCGTCTTCAGCCGGTCGGCACTCTCGTGCATCGCCGGGATTACCCGCGACCGCCTCCTGCAAATAGTGCTGCGCCAGCGGATAACGCCCCAGTTGAAACGCCGCCAATCCCGCCCCCGCCAGCGCCGCTCGAGTTGTGCCGCTCCGACTTCAAGCTCAGCCGATACGCCGCCAGCGCATGTTCGTAGTCCTGAGCGCGCAGAAACAAATCGCCCACCCGCTCCTGCTGCGCTGGATCGTCCCCCAGATTTTCCTGCCAGCGCAATCAACTCCGATTGCGCCTGCGCCTTGGCGTCCCGTGCTCAACAGAAATTCGATCAACTCCAGCCGCGCATCCCGCCGCTTTCCCTTCCTGATCGCTCGGCCATGCTGCATAGATCGCATTGTGGTAGTAACGCAGCGCCTGTTCGGTTTGTCTTTTTGCTGCCGCGATGCGCGCCAGTTCGAAGATTGACCAGGCCATCTTCCGGCTGCCGATCCCAAAGGTTGATCAGATAGGCCGACGCTTCACCGGTCCGCTTGAGTCCGATCAAAGCCTCAGCCAGGTTGAGTTGATAAGTGTAATTGTCGCGGGAGTAGAGCAGTGCCGAGCGAAATTCCGTGACCGCGCTGTCATAGTGCCTGAGCGCTCAGATCCGCCACGCCTCGGCTGAACCACCGCTCCCCAAGCGCTTCCCGCTGCGCTTGATAAGCGCGCGACAATCCCGTCACCGCCAGAAAAAAAATCACCGCCAGCCCCGCCAGCAGCGCGAGCATCACCGGCTGTTGCCTGAAATACAGCCGGAGCTCCTCCATCTTGCCAGCAGCCATTTCTCTCCTCGCCAATGCAGGATCGATACTCAGGTCCTACATTCTAAAGAAATACATGTCATCACGAGTCTTACAGATATCTATGTCATCCCGACCGGAGCTTGGCCTTCCCTTCGGAAAGGACAAGTGGAGTGGAGGGACCTGCTGTTTCTGCGGAAAGCTTCCGCATCTCACTTCGCAACCGTAAGCCACCCCGGCTCGCGCACATGCTCATCGTGAAACCGCAGCAGCCGCGCGGCAAGAATCGCGGCGCGTCCCAGATATCCCACCACCTTGCGCTCGTCCGCGCGATCCACCACTGGCAACCGTCCAATGTCGAAGCGCAACAACTTCGCCGCCGCCTCCGACACCAATTCATCCGGATACGTCACGACAAGATGTGTGCTGCCCGCTTCCTGCACCGTCGCCCCGCCCGACGAATCTTTATCCAGCGCGCGCAAAACATCGCCCCGCGTAATGATCCCCGCCAGCTTGCCCGCTTCGTCCACAATCAGCAACGCCTCATGCCGCGCCACCGCCGGATCATGGCGCGCAATCCGCTCCGCCAGCTCTCCCACCTTCGTTTCGGCGCGCGACGACGGGCGCTTCCTTCTCCATCGTCTTCCCCACCGTCGCCTGCGTCAGAGCATCCGCTTCGTAATCCTGATGCACCCGCAATCCGCGCCGCGCCAGCTTCTCTGTCATGATCGAACTGTTCGGCATGAACAGCATCGCGATTCCATCCGCGATCACCGCCACCAGCATCAGCGGCAACACCGAGTTGTAATCCCGCGTAATCTCGAACGCGAAAATGATGAACGAAAACGTCGCCCGCGACGCCGCCCCAAACACCGCGCCCATCGCCACCAGCGCAAACGCGCCCGGCGAAAGATGTGCCGAAGGGAAGGCCTGATTCGCCAACCATCGCGAACAGCCCGCCCATCGCCGCGCTCCACATGAACGTCGGAGCCAGCAACCCGCCCGACGTCCCCGATCCCAGCGAAATCACCAGCGCCGCAAACTTCGCGATCATCACCACCAGCAGAATCTTCCACACCAGCTGCCCGTTGAGAATATCCCCGATCGTGTCGTATCCCACGCCGAAAACGCGCGGAACAAAGTATCCGATGATGCCCAGCGCCAGCGCCCCAATCGCCGGCCACCACAGTTCATCGAACGGAAGCTTTTCGAATAGATCCTCCACCCAATACAGCGCCTTGCTCAACCCCACCGCCGCCAGTCCGCAAATCGGCCCCAGCACCAGATAAAACGGCAGCGCATGCGGAATTCCGAAGTCCATGGCCCCAACCTGAAACATCGGCCCCGCGCCCAAGCAGCTGCATGTGCACTGCGGTGGCCAGCGTGCTCGCAATCACCAGCGGAATAAACGACCGCGACTTGAATTCAAACAGCAGCAGCTCAATCGCGAGAATCACTCCCGCAATCGGAGTGTTGAACGTCGCCGACATTCCCGCCGCCGCGCCGCACGCCAGCAACACTTTTCGCTCGACCGCCGTCGTATGCAATACCTGCCCCACCAGCGACCCGATCGCTCCGCCCGTCTGAATGATCGGACCCTCCGCGCCAAACGGCCCGCCGGTCCCAATCGCGATCGCCGCGGAAATCGGCTTCAGAATCGCCACCTTCGGCTCGATCCGGCTGCGGTTGGTCAGCACCGCCTCCATCGCCTCCGGAATTCCGTGCCCCTTGATCTTCGACGACCCATACTTCGCCATCACGCCCACGATCAGCCCGCCCACCACCGGAACCAGAATCACCCACGCCCCAAGATGATGCGATCCCACGCTCCGGAAAGTAGTCGACCACTCGTGAAAGAAAAACAGATTGGTGAACAGCCCGATCAGCTTGTAGAGCGCGTAAGCCACCAGCTCCCGCCACGAGCCCAATCCCCGCCGCAAGAAACGAAACCAGCACAATGCGAAACTGCGCCGGCTGCGAAGTTGTCAACGCCGAGTTTGTTGGTGTGTTAGTTGCCATCGGTATGTTTAACCGCCATCTGAGTGTCTCGGGAAATGCACGCGCACGCGGGCGTTCAGATTTCGGGTGGCGCAGCGCTTTCAGTGCTGCGAATCGGGCCTCCGCTATCAACATAGGCTTTAGCCCCCCGAGGTGCTTTTCAAAGCGTTCATCATCCGATCAACTCGCGCTGCGCTTCTCCCGCGTCTCCTTCTCCGGCATCAACCGCCGCAGCGCCGCCACCAGACTCGGCGCCGCGCTCCGCAACTCCTCGTGATGATGCAGCGCCAGCTCCGCCAGCACCCTCTCGCCCTTCGGCGTAAGCGCCAGCAACACCTCGCGCCGGTCGTCCTGCGCCCGCTCCCGCCGCACATACCCGCCGCGCTCCAGCCGGTTGATCAACTCCACCGCGCTGTGATGCTGAATCTGCATCCGGTCGGCCAGTTCCCGGATCCGCGGCCGCACGCCCTCCGGCATCCCCTTGATCGCCAGCATGAGCTGGTACTGCCCCCGCTCCAGCCCCGCCGCCTGCACCGCCTGCTCGCTGAAATGCAAAAACTTCCGAATCTGGTACCGGAATTCGGCCAGAGCTTGATAATCCGTCAAGGTGAGTTTCTTCATGCCGCCGATTGTATCGTCCCGCGATAGTTTGCATATATATTATATCGTGAAACGATATATAAATGACGTGAAACAAATCAAGACGGATTGTCATCCTGAGCGGAGTGGGATCGAGCACAGCGAGCTGTCCCGCGCAGTCGAAGGATCCCTACCGCGTACCTGCTCTTGAATAAACCGCCGGGTGCCTCATTTCTCGCGCCCCTGTGCGCGAGAAGTGATGGATTTCCCTTAGTGAACCTTCGTGTCCTTGGTGGTTAGCGCCCTAGCCTCTCTCCCGCCATCCATTTAGAATCCTTAGTCCACAATTTCGCCGCACCCACAGGAGAGCCCACCGTGATCCCGCGCTACACCCGCCCCGAGATGGCCCGCATCTGGAGCGACGAAAACCGCTTCCGCACCTGGCTCGCCGTCGAAGTCGCCGCCACCGAAACCCTGGCCGAAGCCGGCCTCGTCCCCAAAGACGCCGCCCAGCGCCATCCGCGAGCGCGCCGACTTCAGCGTCGAACGCATCCACGAGATCGAAGCCGAAGTCCGCCACGACGTCATCGCCTTCACCACCGCCGTCGCCGAAATCGTCGGCCCGCACGCCCGCTGGTTCCACTACGGACTCACCTCCAACGACGTCGTCGACACCGCGCAGGCCCTGCTCATCCGCCAGGCTTCCGCAAGTCATCGCGCAAGATCTGCAGCGCCTCGCCGAAGTCCTCGAGCGCCGCGCCTGGGAGTTCAAAGACACTCCCATGGTCGGCCGCACCCACGGCATCCACGCCGAGCCCATCACCTTCGGATTCAAAATCGCCAACTGGTATTCCGAGACCCAGCGCAACATCGCGCGCTTCATGGCCGCCGCCGAAGACATGCGCGTAGGAAAGTTCTCCGGCGCGGTCGGAATCTTCGCCCACCTCACGCCCGAACTCGAAGAAAAAATCTGCGCGCGCCTGGGACTGAAAGCCGCCGCGGTCTCCTCGCAGGTTATCCAGCGCGACCGCCACGCGCACTATCTCTGCACGCTCGCCGTGATCGCCTCGACGCTGGACAAGATCGCCACCGAGATCCGCCACCTGCAGCGCACCGAAGTCCGCGAGGCCGAAGAATTCTTCAGCGAAAAGCAAAAGGGATCCTCCGCCATGCCGCACAAGCGCAATCCCGTGACCGCCGAGCAGATCAGCGGCCTGGCGCGCGTGGTCCGCAGCAACGCGCAGGCCGGACTCGAAAACGTCGCCCTCTGGCACGAGCGCGACATCTCGCACTCCTCCGCCGAGCGCGTCATCCTGCCCGACTCGACCACGCTCGTCGACTATCTGCTGAACAAGACCACCAACCTGATCGACACGCATGTTCGTCTATCCCGATCGCATGCGCGCCAATCTCGAAAGCACGCGCGGCCTCATCTTCAGCGGACAGCTTCTGCTCGACCTGGTCGAGCACGGCGTCAGCCGCGAAGACGCCTACCGCCTGGTGCAATCCCACGCCATGCGCGCCTGGAAAGAAGATCTCGACTTCCATCGACTAGTCCTGGCCGACAAAGAAATCACCAGCAAAGTCCCGCGCAAGCAGATCGAATACGCCTTCGACCTGCAACGCCAACTGAAAAATGTAGACAAGATTTTCGCCCGCGTCTTCGGCAAGAAGAAGGCTGTCATCAAGATCAAAACGAAGAAGAAACCGGCAAGCAAGAAGTAAGTGTAGGATTTCCTTCGTGTACCTTAGTGTCCTTAGTGGTGAATGCCTTTCAGCCCGAAGCTGACTCAGGCCTCTGCGAGTCCCCACGAATGGACAAGATCTCCTGCGCCGGGCCATACCCGCGCCGGTGCGCCCCGCTCGGCACAAGATATGCCTTCAACTCACTCCAATTCCATCGACTCGCATAACTCGGCGTCCCGCACGAACAATGCAGAACCCATTCATCCCAACATCCGGCCGCAATCGGGACGAGGTATGACCCGTTCTCATACGGACTAAACCCGACGAGGTACCGCGTGCGGCACCGCGGACACTCCACGCAATGTCGGATGCGGCATCCCATGGTTCCCTCTGCCATCAGCAACGCGAGATTCGCGCCATGGTCTCAGCGCCAGAACCCCTCGCCCGACCTTAGCGAAATCGATGGCAAGACACTGGACGTTCGCGGACCCCAATGCCGCGCACTGGACGTTTGCGGACCTTACTCCGCTCCGCGACTGCATCGTTTACAGTGCAGTCCGAAAACGTCTAGACTGCCCTGACGAGTCGGCTATCATAGGCACGCGATTCCGATTTTTCCGATTGCCCATCAATCAGAAATCAAAGGCTCCGCGAGCGGGATGATTATGAATCTGGACTTGCAAGTCTGTTCCCGGGCGCGCTTGTCGCGCGATCCGCGCTTCGACGGCAAGTTTTTTATTGGTGTCGTCGGCAGCAGAGTCTACTGCCGCCCGATTTGCCCCGCGCCGACCGCGAAGGAAAAGAATTGTCGGTACTTCGCCACCGCCGCGGCCGCGGCCGAGGCGGGATTTCGTCCCTGCCTCCGTTGTCGCCCTGAGTGTTCGCCTGGAACTCCCGCATGGCTGGGCACCTCGAATACAGTCTCTCGAGCCTTGCGTCTGATCGCAGAGAGCGGTCTCGAAGACGGCGGCGTTGAGGTTCTGGCCGAGCGCCTAGGAGTTGGCTCGCGTCACCTGCGCCGCCTCTTCCTGCGTCATCTCGGCGCCACTCCCATCGCCGTCGCGCAGACTCGCCGCCTTCACTTCGCTAAGAAGTTGATCGACGAGACCACCCTGCCCATGAGCCAGATCGCCCTCGCCTCCGGATTTGGCAGCGTACGTCGCTTCAACGCCGGCATTCGCAAGGTCTATCATCGAACGCCCACTCAGATCCGGCGCTTGGTTCGCCAGACCACGACTCAGCCTGGAAATCAATATCTCTTTCGCCTGCATTTCCGCCCGCCGTATCACTGGCAGGGCATGCTCGACTTTCTGGCGGCGCGCGCTACGCCCGGAGTCGAAGTCGTGGAATCCGGCGTATACCGTCGGACAATTTCCTTGCACGGCCGCGCGGGATATTTCGAAGTCTCCCTCGACGATTCCCGCGACGCTCTTGTCGTCCGCATCGACTTTGGCGATCCTCAGTCGCTCTTCTTCATCGTCGAACGCATCCGGGCCATGTTCGATCTCAACGCGGATTGGGCGGCCATCGTGTCCAGTCTCCGAGCCGATCCCACGATCGCCGCCGGAGTGGAACTCGATCCCGGCCTTCGCGTTCCCGGCTGTTGGGATGGCTTCGAACTCGCGATCCGCGCGATTCTCGGCCAGCAGATTACCGTCAAGGGCGCGACTGCCCTCGCGGGCCGCATTGCCAGCACCTATGGAAAGTTGCTCAAAGGGCCCAGCGGACTCACGCGACTTTTTCCACCTGCCGAGGTTCTAGCGGAGGCCAAACTCACCAGCGTCGGCCTGACCGGTGCTCGCTCTGAAACCATTCGCTGTCTGGCTTGCGCCGTTTGTTCTGGCAAGATCAGCTTCTCGGGAGTCGTCGACTCCGAGGCCTTTCTCGAACGCCTGTGCGAAATCCCGGGCATCGGTAAATGGACCGCACAATACATTGCCATGCGCGCGCTCCGCGAGCCCGATGCCTTTCCCTCCAGCGATCTCGGCCTACTGCGCGCCTTGTGTCTATCCACCACGCGCGAACTGGAGCAGCGCGTCCAGGGTTGCAGACCCTGGCGCGCCTACGCGGCCATGTATCTTTGGAAAATAGCCGGTGAGTCCGCCCCGCGTGCTTCCCGATCCTCTTCCCGGCCCGCCGAGAAACACAACGTCGCGGTATCGGCTCCCGGCCACTCCGCCTCAATTGCGGTGTGAGGAGAACAATAAAAATCAGTCCAGCAGCGGCCGTGCCGACCCGCCCAGCAGCGATGGATTCATATTGAAGATGTTGTGATGCCCTTCGGGTCCACCCCATGCAAACATGATCGAGACCATGGGGAACCCGCCCGCCCGCAGCGTGAACCCGCCCGCAAAGCTGTGCCGCAGATGGTCGAATCCCAGATCGCTGCGCGTCAGCGCAACACGTCCTTGGTCCGCCTCGAACTCAAACCCAAACGGTCCCCAGATCGAGTGCTCGAACGCTCTCCTGCATCAGCAGCAGATTGGGAGCGCGATACCGGTAATCCTGATAGCTCCCCAGCGACATGGCCCCATTAATGTCCGACCCGCCCAGCGTCTGCTGGAAATAAAACGGCACCGCGCTGGTCGCCGAATTCATTGACTCGGAAAGCAGTAGCCGCACATTGATCGACCCGTTCAGATTCCGCGATCGTGAAACCGCAGGACACGTCGATCCCACCGGCGCGCACGAATCCGGACCGACCCCCTCCGTGCTCCTCGCACCCGACTGCGTGTAGCCATACAGATACAGCGTGTGATTCAAGTCCACCGTCCAGCGCTGAAACGAATTCTGCGAACTCGACGGCGCGAAGAACTCCTGAATGTTTCCCATGTAATTCAGCTGCAAGTAATCCGCGATCACCGGCTTGATGCGCACACCCTGCGCCAACTGCACGAATCCCGGCTGCGAACTCAACCCCGGCGCCGTCGCATTCGTGTAGTTGGTGTAAATCGACGGCACCGATTGCCCGTTCTCTCCTCGAATGTTCACGAACCGCCCATTGACTTCGCCCAGTAGCGCCAGGTTCAGTTTGCGGATCGCCGACCATTCATACACCGGCTTGATCGCATTCACTCCCACAATCGTCTGCGTCATCCCAAACACCGAAGCTCCTGCCAGCGACGAATTATTCCCCAGCCCAAAATAATTCAGCTTGTTGAGCGAAATCGCCTGTGCATAGAGGTTGAACACGGTATAAGGATGCACCGCCAGGTTCGACTTCTTCGCCTTCGGCGCCGGGCTCCCCGATCCTCCGGCGCTCGGTTCATTCACATGAATCGTCACCTCCGGCGTGTGCACCAACGTCAAGTAGCCCCCGGCGCGCCAGGCTCCGCTGAAGGAGCCCACCGCATCCATGTCCCAGCTAGTCCGCCAATTCTCTGTGTTCCGCGCTGCGACGAACGCTCCGCCGAGCCCGAATCCGTTCTGCGGCGGCATGCTCCCCGCCGCAATGTGCAGAGGATGATCCGTGAACAACTCGACCGCGCATCCCGGCGCTGCCTTGAAGCCCCCCTTGCACGCGTCACTCACCCGCTCGCCTTCGCGGCGAAAGTCTGCTTGCAGCCAGTTCTCCTGCCCGCGCGCGCAAGGAATCATCGTGCCCATCGACGCAAGCCAGAGCACCATCACCGTGCGCCAACGCGTAGCCCCGGACGCATTCGTCCGGAAAGGCAGACGGTCATTTCTTCCGTCCACGGGAGCCTCCTTCCTTCTTCGCCTTTCTTCGGCTCCGCATCCTCCGCTCACCCGCTTCATCAGCCACGGCCGCAATCTCGATCACGCGCTTCCGCTTCGGCGCAGCCTTCGCCCGCGCCGCCGCAGCATCGCTATGCGCTTCATGGATCGCCTCCGTCACGTGCCGGATATACTTCGCCGCCTCGCCCTCTGTCTTGACCGCATTGATGTAGATCTCGCTGTGATAGCGCAACGGCAGCCGCTTCTCCGCCTCGTGCAGATACTCCATCTGCGCCTTCAGCAACGCAGACACCGGCCGGTTCGGATTAAACGCATTCGTTGGCCTCGGCACATGGATCATCGTCATTGCGGTTACTCCTTTCTTGGGTTGCGCAGCGCTTTCAGCGCTTCGATAAAACGGCCCTTCTATACATCGAAGTCCGGACAATCCGTCCGCATCACATCCAGCGACAGCAGATTCCTCGCCGGATCCACCGCTCCCGAATTCGGCTCAATAAACACATCTGCGCTCGTCTCCCGCGGAGACCGCGGCGAATAATCGCCAAGAAAGAACTTCGTCACCGTCGCCGGAATCGACGCGTGGTCGAACACCCGATTCACCACGGTCCCCTTCGGAATCCATGGCGAAACCAGAATCGCCGGCACCCGCACTCCCAGCCGGTCAAACGCAAACGGACGTCCCGTTCCCGTGTCATTCGCCGACGCTGTGAACTGGTCCGGTGTGCACGCCGGAGGCGCCACATGGTCGTAGATACCGCCATGCTCGTCATACACAATCAGCAGTGCCGTGTTCGGCCACAGTGGCGAATTCTTGATCGCGTTGTAAACCTGCCCCATGTATATCTCTCCGGCCTGCACGTTGTGGTCAGGATGCTGATCGCTCGCCAATTCCTCGCCGCTGTCCGTCTCGTGATCGTTAAAGTTCGGTTCGATGAACGAATAGTCCGGCAAATCCCCCTTGGCGCAGTCATCCAGAAACTGCGGAAACGTTCCGAACAGTTCCGGCTGATGCTCCAGCAGGTTCGTGACCTCCATGGTCGAGCTGGTCGTGTCGTAGTAGTACAGCTTCGACGTATGCTTCGGCGTCGCCCCAATCAGCCGGTCGTAAATACTCTTGAACGGCTCATTGATGTAAATCAGATTCATGTCCACGCGCCCAAACGACGTCCCGTAATGCGCGAACGCCCGATTGCAAATCGTCGGCCCCGGAATCGACGCGAACCACCGGTTGAACACCGCAAACTCCAGCGCCAGCGTCGTCAGCACCGGCAGCTTGTCCTGCGCAAAGTAATACATGATCTTCTGAGAATGCCCCACGTCGCGCTGCTGGTTGAAGTAGCTCTTGACGAACCCCTGCATGTTCGCCACGCGGTTCGGATCGCCCGCCAAAGATCTGCAAATCGACAGCCGGAAAATGATGGTCAGGGTCCGGCTGCAGCTGTGCCTGAAACTCCGCCAGCGCCTGTGCCTTCACCGGATTCCCATTCGTATCCGGATTGCTCAAGTCCGGCGTGACTCCATCGATCGCCGCATTCACCGCCTTCAGCGATCCCAGCATGTGGTCGAATGACCGGTTCTCCATCATCAGCACGACGATGTGCTGCAGCTTGTCGAGTCCAGCCGCCATAGAAGACACTCCTGCGATCAATGAATAGTGCGGTTCAACTGAAAAACGTTTCCTGGGGTTCTTCGGCGAAGACCAACGAGTGGCGTCGCAACTCTGACGGAAGTCGCTGGCGAACTCCCCAAGAATCTCCGAGCAGTTACGAATCCAGAACGAGGCTGGGTGCGAAGGGGGGATGGGGGCGTCGAGTCCTGGAAAAGTTCCCGACATAACATTGTGGTCGGTAGTCTTTCCGGAGTTCCAAGATGGTACGCCGGGCCTAATGGCCACTTTCCGACTAGTGCCCGCGACACGGCCCTCGAAGGCCGCTCTTCCACGGGATTATGGGCGTCATCTCGTGGAAGAGCGGCGCTTCAGCGCCGCGTTAGAGGTCAGAGAAAATGGATCTGAGTTCCGTAGGGACGGCAGACGCGCCGCGCGCATTCGAGACAAGAATCCACTTGGGAGCATTGCTACCCGCTCCCACCCTTACTGTGGTGCCCCCATCCCTTCGGCTCCGCTCAGGGCGGGCTCTTCGCGAAGGGTGGGCAGCACTCAGATCGCACAATGGGGCTTGCGACTCAGCAGTGCAAGTCCGAAATAGCGTCTACGGAACAACCACTTTGACCGCGGCAGTCTTTTGGCTTTCATGGCCGGAGACGTCGACCGACGTCGCCGAATAGTAGTACGTGCTGCCGTTGGCGACGGTCGAATCGCTGTACAGCGTCGAAGCAACCGTACTCGCGTTGATCCTCGCCCAACTCGTTCCGTTGGTACCGCGATACACGTTATAGCCAGCCACGTCGTTCGATGTCGAAGGCTTCCAACTCAGGTCCACGACATGGTTCGCTGAGCCCTGAATCGCAACTTTGTACGCGACCTGCGAGGTTCCCCCGCCGCAGCCGGTGACCTTGACGGTGAAAGAATAGGTGGCTGCAGTTGTCGGCTTTCCCGCCAGCGTCAGCGACTTCGTTGTCTGCGACACCTTCGAGGTGACGCCCGCTGGCAGCTTTCCGGATGCGATCGTCCACTTGTCGGGCGTGCATCCGCCGCTTGCCTGTATGACCGCAGAATAAGCGGTTTCAACTGTGCCATTCGGCACGCTCTTGGTGGTTATGGTCACGTTCGCCACACTGGGGGACACGAGAACACTCAACAACAGGGGGAGGAATGAAAACTTCATGACCCAATGGTCGCGTCCCCTCCGGATTCTCGACAGATATCAGAGGTTTCAAGCCCGACCCAAAGGTTTGCAGCCCACTCACAATCTATAGCTGCCCCAGTTGTGCTTAAGGATTGGGCGGAGGTCGCCGGGTGCCCCATCCCTTCTCGCGTTTTTCAGCGAGAGAGCCTAGCCTGAGCGCTCCGAAGGGGTGGGGATTATAATTTTTAGCCTGAATTTTGATCTCAGCTGAACTCTATTTCATTCAACTCCGCATCCTCCTCCTCATACCCCGGCTCCACACAAGCCCGAATCTCAATCACCTTCAACAGATCCCAAGCCTCCCGATACCGTGCCCACTTTGCCCGCTTGCTCCCCGACGTAAAATGCAGCGTCGTCTTCCTCCCCATCGCCGCATACGGAATGATGTACCACTCCCCCACCGGAATCACCCACACCGCAAAGAAATCCACCGTCCCTTTCTTATATTGCTTCCTCCCCGGCCCCATCACATTCAAGCTGTACTCATTCCCGCGCCGGCAATAGATCGTCGACTTCACCTGCACCCGCCAGATCGGACCACCATTCTCCACCGCTACGTCATACCGCCCCGACTCCCCAAACGGCTTCAACACTCCCAACCCCATGCCCTTGGCCAGCGCCATAAAACAAAGCTCCGCCCACTCCCCGCGTTCCTTACAGTCCGTAATCCACTTCGAATTGTTTTTGACCTTATTGTTCTTCCTCTTCATATCCCCTGACCCGTTTCCCATTCCGACTTTGTTGTTGCTTTGTCATTCCGCCCCTCTCAGATTTGTCATTCCGACCCTGAGCGAAGCGAAGGGGAGGAATCTGCTTTTCCCCGCCCCCACCTCCCACTATTCCCGATCTGAAATTCTCAGTAAAGGTCATCCGTCACATACTCCACCTGAGGAAATCTCCCAGATTCCGTGGAAAACTCCTGGCCGTATGAAAGAGAGGCAAGCAGTGACGTGGAAGAGCGGCCCTTTAGGGCCGCGTCCAAGCCTCACACATTTGGAACCAAGTCCCGGAGGGACGGCAGAACGGCCGCGTGAGTTCGAAATAGAACGCATCGGCAGCCTCGCATCCCCCCTCGCAAAGAACGCAAGAGCGGGGCACCCCAGTTGTGTAATGGAGAGGAAATCAATACCGAAGGGCGGGCCACCCGCCGCCACGAGCCACTAATGTGGAAGAGCGGCGCTTCAGCGCCGCGTTAGAGGTCTTAGCGAAATGGAACCGAGTCCCGGAGGCACGACAGAAAACGCTGCAGAATGGCGACCGTTACTCTTCGCCGAAATAATCCGAGTCAATGCGTTTCGTCTCGTACGATGTCACAGGCGTAACGCCAACGTTGAAGTCGATCATCAGGTTCGCCAAATGGTGGCCGTCAATCAACACAACCTTGGGGTCAATCTTTTCCACGCACTCCTTCGCATCAGCTGAAAAACTGCTGGTCGTGATGAAGACCCCCTTCTTAGCTCGCTTGCCGTGCAGAGCGCCAACGAACTTCTGAATCTCTGGCCGCCCTACACTGCCCTCCCACTTCTTTGCCTGGATGTAGATTGCATCCAAACCTAATCGATCCTCGTTGATAATTCCGTCGATCCCCTCGTCTCCAGACTTGCCGATCGCCTCTCCCGCCTCTTTTCGCGAACCACCGTAGCCCATGCTTAGGAGAAGTTCCACGACTAAGCGTTCGAAAAACTCGGCACTTGCAGCCTTGACGCGCACCAACAGCTCAGCGGCAATGTTGTTCCTGAACCTCTGATACGAGTTCTCTAGCATTTCCTCGGGAGTCTGGCCGTCATCCTCTACCGCGGCAGGAGCGGAAGCATCTTTGTGCTGCTTTGCAGCCCTGAACTCTGCAATTTCGGGGAAACGATCTATCAACTCTCTGATCGTTATGCGTTTGGGAACCTCGTTGAGCAAATCGCGGCCGCGTTGTGTGATTTGGAAATAGCTTCTCCGGGGCGCATCCAGCGCCCCCGCGCGAGTCAAATAAACTTTTGCCCAAGCTACGCGGTTGCTGAAAATAGCCTGTCGCCCACTCGGCAAGAGTTCCTTCGTCTCTTGTTCCGTCAACTTGAATACTCGGGCGAGCGCCTCGCGAGCCTCCGCCAACGAGTGCTCGCCACCATCCGACGCCAACTCAAGAAGTGGGCGCATTACGCTTTGGAAATCAGGTATGGGCATGTTGTATTCACGTCCTGGACGGATGTCATTAGCCGACAATCGTTCGTCAGACGGGCGAGGTCCTTGTTTCTCACCCTTCGAAAACGCAAAAGTGAGACATCCCTATTTCGAAAGTAAACAAAAACGGAGTTAGCCCCGCACTTAGTTGAAACGACGATCGTATTCCCGCGACACCCGCGTTAGCAAAGCGGAATACTCCAGTACGATTGAGCGTTCCTGAACCCAAGCGAAAGCGAACGGATCCACGTTCGATGCGGCAAACTTCAGAATTATGAACTCGTCAAAGCTGGGCCGCGCTCGCTGATCGAGTCGCAAGATCGCGTCCGCAGCTTCGACGATGGGATGTTTGTACTTCCGCCCATCTGTGGGGAAAGCCCGCTCACCTTCATAGGACGTGCACGTTTCCGCGTGGTTTACGCCAGCGACGCCAATGCAAATCGGATTGCCGCCTCGTTTTCTGAACTCTTCCGTCTGACGGACGAGATCGCCGACAACCCTGTCGATCTGTTTGATCATCGCTTTCGCGAGAATCTTCGTCTCTACGCCTATCTCAATTGTTGCCACAGGACCACGTCCAATGGCGAAGCCGCTCTCAGTCAGCGCCGTGGACGCCGGAACAAGCTCTCCAAAAGTGCCATCGCCGCGTCGGCGTGCGATGCCAACGGTGCGGTTCTGGACGTTCAACACTCGTTCGCGTGAATCCACACGTTCACGCAACTTAGTCGACTTATTAAGCGTATACAGATCTTCGTAAAAGTAGCTTGCGACTCTGTCGCCCAGGCTGGAGTCCCGATGCAGATATCGAGTACCTTGGAAAAGGTCTCGAAAGGCTCTCAGCAAAGCGAAATCAGAGGCATTCATTTGGGGTGATCGAATTGTAGCTTAACATCGAATAGGCGAGGCCCCAACGTCCCCAAAACTTCTCTTTCTATCCGCTCTTTGGCCAGCCGAAGATAGTTAGCGTCAATCTCGATTCCGATGCTATTGCGTCCCGCGTTAATCGCGGCCAGCGAAGTACTCCCTGTGCCAACAAAGGGATCGAGAACAACGTCTCCGGCGAAGGAGAATAAGCGAATGAGACGCTCGGCCAACTCTGCTGGGTACGGTGCAGGGTGCCCCCTCCTGGTGGATTCGCCCTTTATATCCGTCCACGCTGTCCGGAGCCAACCCTTCATTTCCTCCTTTGTCAGCATGGATAGCGCCTTTTGAAGGGACGAGGGTGAGCGGTATGAACCGCCTTTGCGAAAAAACAGGATGTACTCGAAATCGTTCTTTACGATCGCACCGGGCTGGTACGGCTTTCCATAAAAGCCAGCCCCGTTTCCCTCAACTTCGGTTGCTCCGTTGGATATCTTGAACCAAAGAATCGGTGTCAGCGAATCCAATCCGAGTTTGCGGTTACGGACCATGATGTCCGCATGCAGCGGCACAACGTGGTGGCGTCCCGCCTTCTTCCTAGGGATGCACACGTCGCCCACTACACAGCAAATCCTTCCTCCTGGGACCAGAACACGGGCACACTCCGACCAGACCTTGTCTAACTCCGAAAGAAAATTCGCGTAGTCTGCGATTGCTCCCAGTTGCTGGTCGTGGGGAGCATACTCTTTTAGAGTCCAGTAGGGCGGCGAGGTCACTACCAGATGAACACTCTCGTCACCGATCGAGGAAAGGTGACGCGCATCGGCACAGAAGAACTGATGCGTCGTTTTCGAGTATTCCTTCGGCCAACGATTCCTGCGATAGAACTCGTTCAATTCATGCAACTTCTCGATTGCGCCGGGCTCATTGTCGGCGTAATCCAGCGTAGCGGATTCTGGTAGTCTCCCGGTCCACGTGCTCATTGCTCAGCCCTCGCTACGCTAGCGTGCCTTCATCCCAACTCCTCTGTAAAGACAACACGATCCGAAAAGACATGACCAAAGGCCATACGAGTTCGAAATCGGATCTGATCCCAAAATGGAAAGTCTGTTAGCGACATCGCCCGCGCCTTACGCGATGGTCCGATGTCCCGCCTGCTCGACAGACCAAAACGAAGTAATCCGGAGGATACAAGTAGTCTTCGCCAGACTCATCAATGACGCGAATCTGACCGAGTCTGGCTGCTGCTTCGTCCGGAATAATCTGATAAATCTTGCGCAGGTCCAGCGAAGCAGGGTATCCCTTGTTTCTGACGCAAACCACGTATTGCGCTTCGCGCTTCACGAGCTAGCGCCGGTGCTTCAGATGATCGCTTAGAGAGCCGGAGTGGGTTTCGCGCAACACCGTTCCAAGCTTCGTATCGCTGCGAAAGTCCTCAGCGAAATCTTCTCCGTATTCGCGACGCAACGTCCCCACAAGAGTATCGCTTCGCTTGCGCCGAATCTCGCCGTCAGCGTCGCGACACCGATCATCTAACCCGTGATTGCAATTGTTGTTGTTACCCATGCATCCTCCAAAATCCTTACGAACACCCGCTCGTGCTCCCGCAGCTCATGCAGCGGTAGCAGCTGCCGTTTCTGGTCATGATGCTGCCGCAGAAGCTGCAGCTGGGGGCGTCGCCCAGGTCGACCATGCTGGAGAGCGCGTCGGCGGCGTGGACGGATCCCGGACCCTAGTCCTCGGACCTCGGCTTCGGCGCTGGCGCTGCCGGTGCTCCGTCCACGTCTCCGGTTCCTTCCGGCTGAGCGACGCCGGACGGCCGCAGTCGGAGATTGTCGAACAGCATCTGCTGCTGGCCGGTCAGGAAGCGCAGTTGCAGCCAGCGGAAGATGTAGTCCATGATCGACTTGGCGTAGCCGATGTCGGGATTGCCGCTCCAGCCGCTGGGCTCGAAGCGGGTGTGCGCGAACTTTTCGCAGAACAGGCTGCAGCGGCACGCCGTGCTGCAACGCGATCGAAATGGCCAGCGCGAAGCTGTCCATCAGGCCGCTGACGGTCGATCCTTCTTTCGCCATCGTGATGAAGAGTTCGCCGGGCTCGCCGTTGGGATAGAGGCCGACGGTGATGTAGCCCTCGTGGTCTCCCACCTTGAACTTGTGCGTGATCGAAGCGCGCTCTTCCTGCAGCTTGTGGCGCACGGCACGCGGAGGAGCGTTCAGATCCTCTTCTTCAACGTGCGGCGCGGCGGCGATGCGGGCGTCGTCCTTGGTGGAGTTCGCAGTCTTGGTGCCGGCGGCCGAGAGCGGCTGCGACTGCTTGCATCCATCGCGATAGACGGCGACGGCCTTGATGCCCAAGCTTCCAAGCCTGCAGATAAGTCTCCATCGATGTCTTCGACGGAAGCGTTGTTGGGCAGGTTGACGGTCTTCGAGATCGCACCAGAGATAAACGGCTGCGCCGCAGCCATCATCCGCAGATGCCCCATGTAAGCGATCGACCGCGTCCCCTTCGCCGGCTTGAACGAGCAATCAAACACCGCCAGATGCTCGTCCTTAACATGCGGCGCCCCTTCGATCGTTCCGGTAGCGTCAATGTAGCTGACGATCGCGTCGGCCTGATCGTGGTTGTACCCCAGCTTGAACAGCGCCGTAGGCACAGTGTTGTTGACGATCTTAATCATCCCGCCGCCAACCAGCTTCTTGTACTTGATCAACGCCAGATCCGGCTCGATACCAGTAGTATCGCAGTCCATCATGAAACCGATGGTGCCTGTGGGGGCTAACACTGTTACTTGGCTATTTCGGTAGCCGTGTTTTTCGCCGTGGGCCAGGGCTTCGTCCCAGCATTGTTTGCTGGACTTCGTAGATGGCTGGCGGGGACGTTTGCTTTGTTGATGCCATTCACGCTGGCGCGGTGCATGCGGATTACGTCCAGGAATGGTTCGCGGTTGATGTACCAGCCGGGGCAGGCTCCGCCGGGCATGGCGTTTGCGCCTAGATTTGTTTCTGACAGATTCTTCTTCGTGTGCTTCGGTTGCTGGAACCAGGGGCTCGCATTGTTCGGCGATGCGGCTGGCTTTGCAGGTAGGCTTCGCCGCACATGATGGCGGTGACGCAGGAGGCGTAGTCGCGGCCGGCGTCGGAGTCATAGGGGAGGCCTGCGGCCATTAGGAGGGCGCCTAGGTTTGCGTAGCCCAATCCCAAGCGGGCGGTAGTCATGCGAGTTGCGCATGATTTGTTCGGTGGGATAGCCGGCGTTGTCGACCAGGATTTCCTGCGCGGTGATTAAGACATCGACTGCGTGGCGATAGGCTTCGACGTCGAAGGTGCCGTTGGGAGCGAACTTCAGGAGATTCAGGCTGGCCAGGTTGCAGGCTGAATCGTCGAGGAACATGTATTCGCTGCACGGGTTGCTGGCGTTGATTCGCGCGGTGTTCTTCGACGTGTGCCAGCGGTTGACCGTGGTGTCGTATTGCATGCCGGGATCGCCGCAGTGCCAGGTGGCTTCGGAAATTTTGTGGAGCAGAGTCTTTGGCTTTGAACGTCTTCACGACCGAGCCGTCGGTGACCGTCTTGGTGGAGAAGTCGGTGTCGCGAACGACGGCGTACATGAAGTCGTCGGTGACGCGGACGGAGTTGTTGGCGTTCTGGAAGAAGATGGAGCAGTAGGCGTCGGAGTCGGGATGGGAGCCGTCGTAGCCCTGGCGACCAGGGCGTGGGCTTTGGCTTCTTCTTTCTGCTTGCACTCGATGAATTCGATGATGTCGGGATGGTCGACGTTGAGGATGACCATCTTGGCGGCACGGCGGGTCTTGCCGCCGGATTTGATGACGCCGGCGAAGGCGTCGAATCCTTTCATGAAGCTGAGCGGGCCGCTGGCGGTGCCGCCGCCGGAGAGAGTTTCGGTGGATCCGCGCAGGGGCGAGAGATTTGTGCCGGTGCCGCTGCCCCACTTGAAGAGCATGCCTTCGGTCTTCGCCAGCGTCAGGATCGAGTCGAGCGAATCTTTTACCGAGTTGATGAAGCAGGCGGAGCACTGGGGCTTGGAGTATCCGGTGACGCCGAATTCGACTTGCTGGGTTTGCGGGTTCCAGTGCCAGTTGCGGCCGTCGGAGTTGGGCTCGATGCGGTCGCATCCCACGTTGAACCAGACGGGCGAGTTGAAGGCGGCGTACTGGCGGACGAGGATGTGGACGAGTTCGTCGTGGAAGGTGGCGCCGTCGTCGGCGGTCTTGAAGTAGCCTTGCGCCATGCCCCAGTCGCGGATGGTTTCGGCGACGCGGGCGACGAGCTGGCGGACTCCGGTTTCGCGCTCGGGAGTGCCGATCTTGCCGTGCAGATATTTCGCAGGCCACGATGTTGGTGGCGGTCATGGACCAGTCTTTGGGGACTTCGACGTCCTTCTGCTCGAAGATCATGTTGCCCTGGGCGTCGGTGATCTGAGCGAGGCGGAGATCCCATTCGACTTCGTTGTAGGGAGAGACGCCGGGCTTGGTGAAGAAGCGGCGGAAGGAGAGGCCGGAGGACTTCTTCTTCGCGGGGACGGAGGGGGCTGCTGCGGTGGTGGTTTCGGTTACGGTCTTCAATTCTGCCATTGGGCTCTCCAATTATTAGATTCTATGCGTGTTGCGCCGATTCAGGCGTCCGGGGCTGGCGGGCGGGGGAATCGGGTGTTTCCTAGTGTTCGAGGTAAAGGTCGATATATGCGTATTTCGTTCTTATCAGTTTCTTGGCCAGCGTTTTGTCTTCGACTCGTTCCAGTCTGTTGGGGCCACTGAAAAGATCGTGTTCGGTAACGCGAAAGAATGATTGCCCCATGGCGAGGAAATTGAGGTAAAGCTCTCCTGTCGCAATATCCCGGACGCGGAAGTCCCCGTTAAGTCCGGAGGAAACCAGAGCGTTTGAAAGCTGGGATCGGCCGTAACCGGCAGAAATTTATCAGGTTGCTTTAGCACGGAGAGTCTCCTTCTTTCGCCCCTTCGGGGCTTAGTCATCTTCTGCTTACTACCCAACAGCCCGCCGTGGGCTGCATTCTTGCGCCGCTTCGCGGCTTACCTCAGCGGCTGAAGCCGCAGTTCAGATTCCCGGATCCTGTCGCGGCATCGACTGAAGCTGTGCCCTGATACGAAATCTCTCTGCACGAGAGCGCTTGATCGCAGCTGCTTGCACAGCGCTGCGTCCGACCCGATTCCCGTCCGGTTAGAAACCGGAGGGGAGTGGGGATGGACAGTGAATGTTGGTGGCGGCTCCGGAGTCTAGCTGCGGGGCCGTCGGTGAGGATGGGGCTAGACGTTACGCCCGAGGCGCTTGCTTCGCTTCGCGAGACGGGCGAGGCGCCCGTCGCGACACGAGGATTGGTCATGCGAGCGAAATCCTGCTGCGCTGCGGTCGGGCCGACAAGTGCTACTTGGGTATCGGTGGGGTCGGGGAAGAGGGATTGCTGGCGGTCGTCGGGCTTGAGGGTATGTATTCGGTGGCTGGAGTCAGTTCCAGGGAAGTGGCGAAGTGGGAGCCGATGCCGGTGGCTTTTTCGGAGGCGGAGACCATCCATTGATTGAGGGCGGCGCAGATGCTGCGGCGCTGGGTCTCGTCTTCGATGACGACGAAGCGGACGAAGTAGCGGCCGGAGGCGAGACGGGCGGCCATGGGATTCTGGCGCGAGAGCATGCGGTCGAGGACGAAGGCCATGTCGTCGTCTTCGAAGAATTGGGTGACGGCGAGCATGCGGCGGGGGGATGCGGCTTCCGGCGGCATCGGCGCGAGCGTCCGGGGATTCGCGCAGCGGCTAAAGCCGCAATAGGGTTGCTGCCTGACGCGGCGCTGAAGCGCGCGCTCTTCCACATCGCGAACCGAAGTCCATGATTTCTTCGGCGACGGCGAAGACGCCGGGTTTGCTGGGGACGAAGAGGAGGCTGTGATGGGAGTCGCAACGGAACCAGCGCGACCAGTGCAGGCGGCGATAGTCCAGAGGACGATCGAAACCGTGGCGCGCGAGAGATTCTGTAACGAGACGAGTTAAACCTTCCATTGCGGGCTCCTGGGTCCTGCTGCCGCGCCCGGAGGAAAGGAGTTCCCTTGGCTGCCGGGAGGCAGGTTACAGATCTGACTGCTTCGACTCCACTCTCGGTTGTTGTCGCGCCCCGGGGGAGGGTCGGGGAACGGCCACCGCACTGATTGCTCGGCTTCCGGCTTCGGCTTCCGGAAGACCTGAAGGCTTTGTTTCCCATTAGTTAAGGTTTCGGGCGCCGGGCTTACGGATCTGGAAGCCCGGGCGCCTGAGCCTTTTCTGGCTGCGGAGGGCGCCGAGTCACCTCTGGCTGGGCAGCCGGACCGCGTGCTTCTTGTTGCCTGTACTGCTTGGAATTCCGTCCCATTCCCGTGAGGCGGAATTTTCGTGCTTGGGATTGCAAAGTTACTCCCGCAGATTGTAGCCTGTCAAGAGAGAAACACTACAGGTTGTATCCCTAGCAATGACGGGCTTGGTGCGGGGTTCGAGCCTGGTTTTCCACATTGTGGAAAACGGAGGACAGGCGTGATTTGTCGAATGAGGCATTTTGGGGTCGTATCTCACGGCAGGGGCTGGGATTGCCGTGGTTTCCTAACGCCCCTTCCGGGGCTTGTTAACAGTTTCGAGAACTCCCCCGGCTAACGCCCCTTCGACAAGCTCAGGGCGGGCTGTGGGCTGCATTCTTGCGCCGCCCTTCGACTCCGCTCAGGGCAGGCCTTCGCGGCTGGATCGGTGTTCTTCTCGATCGCTTTTGTACCGTGAGTGATTCAGTCGTCCCTCCGGGACGAGTTTCCAAGCTGTTTTCCCAGCGCTGGAAGCGCTGGGCTATTTTCAGGGGTCCCTCCGGGACCGACCACCGTATCCCGGCGCCTTGCCGACCTAGCCGCATTCGCTAGATATTGGGGTACTCCCCAAAATCGAATTCTGGTTTCCCGGACGAATGCGTCCGAGGCTACGTGTTTACATCAATCCCAGGCCGGAGCTGGGACGGATGCGGCAGGGTTGGGGTAGTTTTCGGCTA
Source organism: uncultured Acidobacteriaceae bacterium (assembly GCA_963795875.1). Classification (GTDB taxonomy): domain Bacteria; phylum Acidobacteriota; class Terriglobia; order Terriglobales; family Acidobacteriaceae; genus Sulfotelmatobacter. The sequence goes on along the minus strand of CAWCJM010000006.1, from coordinate 303,152 downwards.
ACCGTGTCGGCCCGTTGAGTGGGCGGCTGGCGACTTGGCGAGCTTGACCTCTTCGATCTCGAGTGGCTCAAACGTCAGGGGGCCGGATCTGGGCTCCTGGCTGCCCGGTTCGTGGCGCAAGGTCATGGGGACATAGATGTCCTCGAAGATGCGGCGCGGGGCGATGCTGAGGACGCCGTCGGAGGATTCGACGAGGTAGTCGCCTTTGCGTCCGCAATGCTGGCGGCCGAGATGATCGACGAAGCTGAGGCTGGAACTGAGTTGTTTAGCTTTGACCAGGAAACGCGTGCGGTATGTCTTCCATTGCTCTGATTTCATGTGGCGCTGACCCGAGAACTAAGCTTTCTGGTGATTTTTTGAATGCGATTGCCAGCCGGTTGTCCAGCTGGAACGACTTGAATTTTTATGAAGGCGAAGGAGACTGTACGAGCGAAACGGGCGCGGGTCAATTCAGTATTTTTGGTGCAATTGAGGAAAAGACTTGCCACGGATTTTCGCGGATTGCCACGGATCAAGGAACGGGTGAGGGGCGGAGGGTTGAGCCACTGGATGGCGGTAGTTTTCCGAAGGAGGCCGAGGCACGAGGAAAATCTGGTAGAGTGGGCAGCCGGAATGTCCACAGAGGGCGCACAGGAAATGCAGAAAGGCAGTACTCAGTACTCGGTACTTAGTACTCAGTTTGGGAGGAGCAATGGGCAGACATTTATTTGGAGTGGTCGGGATTTTCTTTGCGGTTTGTGGCGTTTGTGCATTTGGGCAGATGGGAACGACCAAGACCATTGCGCTGCGGTGCGGGAGTTTGTTTGATTCGCGCGGGGATTCGGTTCGCAAGAATGTGGTGATCGTGGTCGAGGGAGAAAAGATCAAGGAGATTGCGAACAACGCGCCGGGCGGAGTCGAGGTCGTCGATCTGTCGCGCGAGACTTGTCTTCCAGGGCTGATCGATACGCACACACATATTTTGCTGCAGGGGGATATTACGGCGGCGGAGTATGACGAACAGCTGCTGAAGCAGTCGCCGGAGTATCGGACGATTTTGGCTACGGTGAATGCGCGGCGGGCGCTGGAGTATGGGTTCACTTCGATCCGCGATCTGGAGACTGAGGGCGCGGGTTACGCGGACGCCGACGTGAAGAAGGCGATCAACGGTGGGGTAATTCCGGGGCCGCGAATGCAGGTAGCGACACGGGCTCTCGATGTGACTGGGGCTTATCCGTTGCAGGGGTATGCGCCGGGTGTGATGGTGCCGCATGGTGTGCAGCTTGTCGATGGCGCGGACAGCGCGCGGGCGGCGGTGCGGGAGCAGATTAGCCACGGCGCGGACTGGATCAAGGTATATAGCGACCGGACGTATCGGGTGCGTGAGGATGGAGTGCTCGACGATATTCCGACGTTCACGCCAGAGGAGTTGCACGCAATCGTGGACGAGGCGCACCGGGAGCGGCATAAAGTTGCGTCGCACGCGATGGCGTTGCATGGAGTGCATAATTCCGTTGAAGCAGGCGTGGATACGATCGAGCATGGGAACTACATTGCGGACGAAGACTTGAAGACGATGGCGGCGCGGGGAATTTTTTATGTGCCGACTATTTTCGTGGGGAGTACGTGGCGCAGGGGCGGGCGGCGGAAGGGGCTCCGGTGTGGGTGAAGATGATTCAGATTCATGAAGACACGTTTCGGCGGGCGATGAAGGCGGGGGTGAAGATTGCATTTGGGACCGACGCGGGCGGGTTTGACTGGAAGATCGATCCGGCGAAGGAGTTTTCGTCGATGGTGAAGTTTGGGATGACTCCGGCGCAGGCGATTCGGTCGGCGACTGCGACTGCGGCGGAGTTGTTGGGGATGCAGGATTCACTGGGGACGATTGAGGCGGGGAAGTTGGCGGATATTGTGGCGGTGCCGGGGGATCCGCTGGCGGATGTCAGTGTCATGGAGAAGGTGGATTTTGTGATGAAGGGTGGGGTGGTGTATCGGAAGCCGTAGGTCATTTCACCACCCAGACACGGAGGCACGGAGAGGAACACACCAACAGATTCAACCACAGAGGACACGGAGGACACAGAGTAGGAATCAGGCCCCGGGCGAAATGCGTCCGGGGCTACGTGTTTTTGAACCATGCCAGCAATCGGCGCTCGAATTCGTTCGGGCTCGTGCTTAGGGCGCCGCAGTGGTCGGCCTCGGGGACTTCCCAAAGGACCGTGTTGGGGGCGTGGGCGTGAATACGCTGCGGAGTGACGTACGGGGATGTTGCTGTCGACTGCGCCATGGATTAGTAGCACGGGAATCTGTTGTTGCCGCGACTGAATCTTCCGGGGAGATGTCTTCCATGTCTCAGGTGATATTTCAGGCGGGCGCGGAGGAAGGCGACCTCGACGAGCGGGCGGAGGATTGTGCGTCCGACCCAGGGACCTAGGTTGAAGGGTTGTCCCATGCGGTCGTAGGCGATCTCACGAAAATTGGAGAAGGAAGATTCGGCGACTACGGCGCAGAGGTGCGGGTGGGTGTCGAGCGACTGAAGGAGTTGGGCGGCCCCCATGGATTCTCCGAGGGCGAAGATGCAGCGAGGGTGATCTTGCGCTTCGAGAAAATCGATCCATTGATGGATATCATTGCGCTCTAGCAGACCGTAGGTGGCTAGCGGGCCGCCGCTGGTGCCGTGAGCGCGGGCGTCGGGGAGGAGGACGGTGAATCCGTGGGAGAGGAGGAGTTGCGCGTATCCGGTCATGCCGAGGCGGTTGTCGCCGAGGCCGTGGAGGAGGAGGACGGCGTCGCCGTTGGGGTTGTGCGGGTGGATCATCCAGGCCCGGAGGGTGACGTTGTCGGGAGTGGTGATGGTGGAGTCGGTGAGGTTGGCGTTGAGGGCTTGGACGGAGTCGCGGACTGAAGTGACTTCGTCTTGGGTGAGTGGGCGGCGGGCGGGGTGGAGTGTGCCGTCGGCGAGGTAGATGCCGCCGATGATGCAGAGGGTGAGGTAGAGCGTCAGGAATATGAGACCGTAACGGGCGCGGCGGGAAGCGGGCATGTGTCTTTGGGATTGTACGGAGGATGGGGGAGCTCGGTTCACGAGTTAAGCAAAAACCTCTCACCACAGAGGACACAGAGGACACAGAGCAGGAATCAGGCCCCGGACGAATGCGTCCGGGGCTACGTGTTTAGCCTTTGCGCTACCGAGTGACTACGGGAATTACCCGAGCGAAAATTGGCGCGGTGGGGACGACAATCCTGGGTGAAAGAAAAATTGATGAGGGAGATGGAAACGATGACAAAAGACCCAGTTTGCGGAATGAACATTGACGAGAATAACGCTCAATATCACGCGCAGTACGGCGGAAAGAAGTACAGCTTCTGCTCGCAGGACTGCAAGACGAAGTTCGAGAAGCAGCCGGAGCAGTATGCGCGGTCGGCGGCTTAGATCGGTGGGAGGAAAGAATCGGTGAGAAGAAAAATAGCCCCGGACGAATGCGTCCGGGGCTACGTGTTTCCGGAAGATGCTAGCGGTGGCCATGGCCGGCTCTTGGACCGATTTGCCGGATTTGAAGGTGGCGTAGCGTTTGTTGATTTCGTCCCAGTTGATGACGTTCCACCAGGCGGCGAGATATTCGGGACGGCGGTTGTTGTATTTCAGGTAGTAGGCGTGCTCCCAGACGTCGTTGCCGAAGATGGGATAGAGGCCTTGGGAGATGGGGTTGTCCTGATTGGGAGTGCTGATGATTTGCACTTCGCCGGCCGGACTTTGCCGGCGAGCCAGACCCATCCGCTGCCGAATTGCTTGACGCCGGCGTCGTTGAATTTGGTTTGGAAATCTTTGAAGTTGCCGAAGGTCTTGGTGATCGCATCGGCGATGGGGCCGGAGGGATCGCCTCCGCCTTTGGGCTTCATGATCTTCCAGAACATGGTGTGGTTGACGTGGCCTCCGCCGTTGTTGCGGACGGCGCCGCGAATGTCCTCGGGAATGGCGTTGAGGTCGCGGATGAGATCTTCGGCGGTCTTGCCGGCGAGTTCGGGATGCTTCTCGAGGGCGGCGTTCAGATTCTTCACGTAGGCGCCGTGGTGCATGTCGTGATGCAGGGTCATCGTCTGCTTATCGATGATGGGTTCGAGTGCGTCGTAGGCGTAGGGGAGGGCGGGTAATTCGTGAGCCATGATTGTCTATTGTCCTCCAGGCTTTTGAGATGACGGGAAGCGGGTTTTCGATGCAAGTCGATGTGGGAGGATTATATCGCGGGGTGAGGCGGTAGCTTCGTGCGAGGTTGAAAGCTGGTGGGATGCCTTGATGCACGTTGCAGGCAGACTTGCATCTTCTCGCTAGCTTGCTCGCACGACAAGGCGCCTTTACAGTCATTGCATTTATTTGTGGCCTAAGAGGCGGATTCTGGAGGTGAAGGCGCGGCCTTGGCAGGCGGTGAAGGTGGGCGTGGGGTGAGAGATGGGTCGATGGTGCTGTTGACTACGTAGGGATTGCAGCGTCCGGTGATGTTGTCGAATCCGCCGCGGACGGCGAGGTAGTAGCCGAAAAGGTGGAAGCGTTTTTCGGGTTGCAGGTTGAGGGAGACGTAGGAGGGGAAACGCTGGGCGCCGGGTGGGCCGATGAGTTCCTGCTGGTTGTTGAAGAGGCTGAAGGGGAATCCGGTGCGGGCTTCGAGGGAGTAGGCGATTTCGAGTTGATGGATGATGGGGAGATTGAAGAAGGGAAGGTATCCCCAGGAGAGGAAGCGGTTGGGAGTGTCCCAGGGATAGGGGCCGGGTTCCTGGGGGCTGAAGATGGGATTGTCGACGCTAAAGTCGAGAACTTGATTGGAGCGGGTACTGGAGCGGGTGTACGAGCCCATCAGCATGTAGTTTTCGCGGAAGTTGTGGCGGAGGGAGATTTGGAAGCCGTCGTAGCGGTCGTTGCGGGTGTTGTCGAGGATGAAGTCGCCGCCGGGAGTGTTGTTGAGAGTGTCGTAGACGAATCCGTGATTGCCGCGGCGTTGTTGGAATTCGGCTTTCATGTAGATGGCATAGGGGAGTTTCTTCTCGAGGGCGATGCTCCAGTTGAGGAAGCGCGGGACTTCGAGCGTGCTGCTGTTGACGGTGAAGGTGGTGGGGACGGGGCCGGTGGTGGTGACGCATCCGGTGGTGGAGATGCAGTTGGGATCGACGGAGTAGAAGAGTGTCTTGCCGGGTGCCGGCGTAGGGGCGGGCGATCAGGTAGATGGGCGTGCCGTCATAGACGAGGCCGATGCCGGCGGAGATTTTGGTGTTGCCGGAGGCGTCGAGGACGTAGGTTCCGGCGAGGCGGGGAGAGAACGTGAGGTGGCGGACGATGGCGTCGCGGTCGAAGCGGATGCCGGGTTCGAGGAGCAAGCGGTCGGTGATGCTCCAGCGATCTTCGGCGTAGACGCTGAGTTCGGTGTTGTATTGCTCGTGCAACGGGGCGGGTCCGAAGGTGGAGTAGCGGGTGCAGGGAAAGGTTGAAGACTGTGGCGAGGTGAGGCAGAGGTTGGGAGAAGTTGAGGGTTGCGTGTAGTCTCCGCTAAGGAACGAAATGGGCTGACGCTCGAAAGTGGCGTTGTAGGAGATGCGGTCGAGATCCATTCCGATTTTGAAGTCATGACGTCCGTGCCAGTGGTGCGAGGGGAGGAAGAGGTTGGAGAGAATTTGCCAGCGGCTGGCGTTGGTTTGGTTTGCAAAGTAGAAGCTGCCGCCTGCGGTGTTGGGATTGATGAAGTAGGGAAGAGATCCGTAGGGAGTGAGCTGCGCGTCGTATTCAGCGTAGGCGAATCCGGTTTCGAGGAGTTGGCCTCCGGCGAAATAGTGCTGATCTTTGAGGCTGCCGAAGTAGGCGGATTCGACATCCTTCGGATTCGACAGCTGCGGCATCTGCGGGGAGAGGAAGGCGTACTGGTCGTGCAGGAGATTCACCAGAAAACTGGCAGTGAGAATGTTGCGGCTGGTGAGGTTGGACTGGAGTTTGGTGAGATCGCCGATGCGCCAGGCGTGATCATTGTCCTCGCCGACGGGGAGCGCGGTATAAACGGTATTGGCGTAATCGCCTTCGAGGGCGTTGTAGAACCAGATTCTTCCCTTTTCGACGGGGCCGGAGAAGGTGAAGCGGGGAAGGAACTGGTCGAATCGCCATCCGTGCTTATCTTGGATGGAAGGAATGAAGTTGGTGGCAAAGAAGCGGAAGTGATCGTCGCCGATGCCGGTGTTGAGCTTAAGAACGCCGCCGGATCCTTTGCCGTCTTCGGCGGGTTCGCGCGAGGGCTGGACCTGAATGGAGCGAAAGGAATCGGTGCTGACGCGGACGACGAGTTCTCCGTTGGCGGGCTGGGTGACATTGAAGCCGTCGAGCAGGGTGACGGTCTGGTAAGTCTGAGCTCCAGCAACGTGGGGTTGGCCGGACTGATCCTGAACGACGCCAGGGATAAAGTTCAGTGCGTTGCGATAGTCGTGGGTGCCGGGGTAGACGATGTTGATGACGTCGAGTCCGCTGACGGATTCTTGCGCGACGACTTGCGCGGGATCGATGGCGGGAGGAGATTCATGGACATCGACGATTTCGTGGACTTCCTGCTCGTGAGAGATGGAAACATCGATGGACAAGCCGGGCCTGATTTGAACGCCGGGCTGATCGAGAGCGTAGAAGCCTTGTTTTTCGACGCGGAGCTGGTATTCTCCGGCGGCGAGGGAAGGGAACTGGCAGCGTCCGGAGAGGTCGGTCTCGCAGCGGAGCGCGGGCGAGGGCGGCGCTTGCAATGAGACGCGAGCGGAAGGGACGACGACGCCATTTTCGTCGGTGACGATGATGGCAGCAGGATTCACCTGGGCCGCGGCGGCAGACACAAGAGCGAGGATGAGCAGCAGGGCGCGCATGCGGTCACAGGTATTCTACGGTGGGATGCAGCGAGGCCAGAGTTGGTTTTGAGGTCCGTTGCAGTGGGGCCCCCGGGTTAGAGAACTGTCCAATGAAATCATCCAACGACAGAATTTTGCGTTTGATCGCGGTCATCAAGTTTCTGAAGTCCGCAGCGTTGATTGCGCTGGGTGTGGGCGCGTTCAAATTACTGCACAAAGACTTGGGCGGGTTGGCCGAGCACTGGGTGGAAGCGTTAAGGTTCGACCCTGGGAGCCGCTATGTGGTCATGTTCCTGGCGAAGGTTTCGAATCTGCGCCCGGACCAGATCAAGAAACTGGGGCTGGTTAGCTTTCTGTATGCGGGGTTGTTCCTGGCCGAGGGGACCGGATTGTGGCTGCAGAAACGGTGGGGAGAGTGGCTGACGGTGATTATTACCAGCAGCCTGGTGCCGGTGGAGATGTATGAGATCTACCGCCATGCTACTTGGGTGAGAGTGGGAGCACTGTTCGTGAATGTGGCGATCGTGGCGTATTTGATTTATACGATTCGCGGTACTGGGAGGAAATGAGTCAAAACGGCGGGAAGAGCTGAGAAGGCGGCCCTGATACCATTGCCGCATGTTCAATTTCGGAAAACCGAAAACGGCTGGCGACTGGATCGTTCACATCGTGGGCGCCATCATCGCGATATTCCTTGTCTGGTGGATGCTGCGGATGTACGTACTGTGATGGAAGGATATCTCGAATACCATGATCGCGCGGCATTCACACCTGGTTCTGTGCTTATTAATAGGAAGTTTTGGCATTGCGTTAACATCCAAATCATCGGATGTCGACTTGCCCATTTGGAAGCGCGAGATACTGCGCAGTGTCGGCTCTGAAGGGCCGCGTAAGGAAAATCTCTGGGACCGCGACCGCGCGGGCCTGGTCTTTGTGAAAGATCAGGAGCTTCTAGCCTACGGTGTGTATCGAGAGAATGAGGGTTTTTCGTCGCGCAAGGAGCCGGCGCTCACCAATCCCTTCCTATTGCATGCTTGGCTGATCGATTCCCGATCGGGTGACATTGAGGATCAAAAGGAGTGGGGGACGCACGCGCACGACTCGGCTGTGCATGCGACCAGCGTCGGCGTACTCGTAAAGACGGGCGGAATCGTCAAGGTGTACTCGCGAGATTTCAAGCAAGCGCGCGACCTTCTTCGCTTCCGCTCGACGCTTCCAGCCGAATTGCTGTGAACGTGTCTTCGAGTGGGAAGACGATCATGATCGATCAGCGCGCTTTCAGGCTGGGGAACGCTTTCCATGATCGGCTGGATGTATTCGACGCCCAATCCCTCAGTCGCCGCTATTCTTGGGATCAATCGCCCCCGTTCCGTCCATCCGGCGATGCGTATTCCATTTCGGATAATGGTATTGTGGCCGCCACCTCAAATGGAAGAAACATTCTCTACGCGCAGTTCGGGAGCTCCCAATGGCGCTTGATTCTCGATGATCAGAGTCGGACTTGTTATCGCCGGGTTTCCCACTATCGTCACCAACGACCTGATCGCCATACTTTGCAAAGAACTGACAGTGCTAACCACAAAAGGCGAGTTTTATTCCATACACAGACAAAACGACTCCAACAACGATGCCGAGATGGGCACTCGAAGCTGTAAATCCGTCCCTTTCGGTATTGGAAACACCGTGTCCTCTGGCGCGCCTGTTCTCGCCTTCACTTTGCCGCTGTTTAAGGGAAAGAAGTTCCTTCTTCGCGAGGCCGACTTGTGCCTTGTGGGTTTGCAGATTGTCGCCTTTCGATCTGAATCTAAGAAAGCAGGTTCTTAAGCTAAATATCAATCCCGCCCCCTACGGAAGCTTATGACTTTGCTCTGTCCCCGGACGGATCGAAGTTGGCCGTTTTGGTCGATCGCACGGTCTATCTTTATGCGATCCCAAATGTTTCCGGAGAGAACAATGCCCCTGGGGCAGCAAATTGAGTGCACCGCTCTCGCGAAGAACTCCCTATCATCGATACACGAAACATTAACAAACGCAGAATCGCCTAATATCTCGAACTTTCGCTCCAACCTCATGAGCGGAGGTCTCGATTTCTCCCCGGACCCCCGCCAAAGATAGAAAGGCGGCGATGAAGGGATTACACTTGTCAGTAATGAGTCAGCGCTACCCGCGCAGACTGTCAGGAGGGTGAGAATATGTCGCCCCTGGTTCGCCGTCCGATCGTCAAGAAATTCCTCATCGTCGTTTTCTGGATATTCGCTGTGTGTCTGCTCACTACGCTGGCTTCGGCACAGCACCCAGCCGTCCGCGCGGGTGGAGAAGGAACTCATGTATCGGCTCCGCCGATTTCTCACGCCCCGATTTCTTCAGCGCCGATGATGCACGCACCGATTATCCATGCACCGATTTCCACTCCTCGAATTTCGGCAGGTCCGATTGGAGGCGCACTCGGGACGGCTGCTCTCCGGCATCCCTGGCGCCCGATTCGGCCATTTCCGCCGGTGTTCGTCGTTTATGGATTTCCGTTTATGGGGGGACCATTCTGGGGATGGAACTCCTGTTGGTGGGCGCCCTGTGACCTCTTCTGGCCGGGGATACTCAGTAGCACGACTGTCTACTCCTCAGGTCCAACGAATTATGTTTCGCAGGTGTACGAGACTCCTGTGTATGTCTATGGCGAAGAGAGTCCGGATCTACCGCAGCTCTTCTTGAAAGATGGCACGGTTCTCAACGTGAACGATTACTGGGTCGTCGACGACCAGCTTCATTTCACGATGATGGAGGAGAATGAGGCGAAGCCAGCGGAACACGTGATTCCTTTCGACGCACTGGACTTGCAAAAGACCGTGGATGTAAACACGCGGAGAGGCTTCCGCGTTATGTTGCGCAACGAACCATTCGAGCAGTATTTGCGGGACCACCCTGAGGGTCCGCCAGCCACCGTAACGGCGCCGCGTGAGTAGAGTGGCGGCCACACAAGTCGATGAGGCTGCCTAGTTCGGCGACCTGAGTAGTGGGGCAGTTTGGCTTGCGCGTTAGGCCAGTTAAGTGGGAGATCCTTCGCTACGCCTGAAAAACGGCTACGCTCAGGATGACAAAGTCGTGTAAGGGCCAAACTGTACGGTACCAGCTGCTGGGCAAATACGACACCTGAGGGAAGCGTGGGGTATAATCCCTGCCGTTCCTGGCTAGACAGCCGGGCAGAACCTCTATTGGAGGGCGATCAGCAATGAGAACCCATTGGAGTCCGAAGGCCGGTCTGTTCGCGATGTTTTTTTTGTTCGTTGCAGCGTGTGCTGCGGTGGGCCAGGATGGCGCGACATTGCGCAAGCGGTTCACGAACCAGGATGTCATCGAGATGGCTAAGGTTGGCCTGTCCGACGAAGTGATCATCACAAAGATTCGTCAGGCTTATGAGGCAGGGACCGATACGGTCAGCTTCGATACCAGCGTCGATGGATTGAAGGCACTCAAAGCCGCAAACGTTCCAGACCCGGTCATCAAAGTCATGATCAACCCCACTCCTCCACCAGCAACCGTGGTAGCGGGTTCGAGTCCGATCTCGGTTGATCCGAATCTGCCTCCGCCGGAGGTGGGCGTTTACTGGCGGGACCAAGGCAAGTTTGTGCTGGTGATGGGACAGGCAGTGACCAACACGAAGACGGGCGGCAAGGCTGGCAGCTTTTTTACGAACGGGCTGAGGAATCAGCACTGGGATGCGACCATCGAAGGGAACACGTCGAAGAATGTAGTCCGGGACCGCCAGCCGATTTTCTATCTGTATGTTCCCGATGGAGACGACTCGTCCGACTACCTGTTGATCACGCTAAACAAGAAAAGCGATCACAGGGAATTCCAGATCGGGTCCTTCGGAGGCATTACGGGCGGCAAGTCCGGCGTGAAGAAGGACAAGGAAGTCGCGTTCCACGCCGAACACCTCGGGATCAGGGTCTACAAGATCACGTTGAGCGAAGCCTTGAAGCCAGGAGAATACGCGTTCTTCATGGGCACGGGCCAGAGCAATACAATGGCGGGCGCACACGGAGGGAACAGGTCGGGAGGGTCGGCGTCGGGCAGGGTTTGGGATTTCACGATTCCAGAGTGAACTCAGACTTGATGAGTGCCCTGTGAGAGAGAAGTACTTTCGTCGCTGGCAGTCAATATCACCCGCCTGCAGCTCCTTTTGAAGTTGCCCTGGCTTTATGCCTTGGTAGCGAGGTACTGGCAGACGCGCTGGATGGTGTCGCGCTGGCCGTCATTGAGGGTGAGGAATTCGAACCCGTAGCGCAGGCCCTGGCGATAGCGGACGATGGCGCGGACCTTGATGGGATAGGGTGTGAGGGGCAGGGGAATTTCTAACGTGACGATCTCGCCGGTTTCGAGGCTGCCGGTGAGAGTGGCGCCGATGCCGTCCTGTCCCATTTCAGTGGAGCGTCCCCAGCAGGTGCGGAATTCTCCAGCTTGAAACATTTTGACCTGCAGGCGCACGTCGATGGTGAAGCGGGGAAAGCGGCGAGTGAAGGCGACCTTGCCGGCGGGCGCATTGGCGGGAATGCGCGTGCCGCTTCCGGTGTCGGCAGCAGCGGCGGCGGCTTTGGCTTTTTCTTCTTTACTCATACACGGTCTTTACCCGTCCAACTCTACCCGTCCAACTCTTCAGTCGTGCAATCAGTGCGGCGATCGTCTGCCGCGATGAGGTGCTCTAGTTGCCGTGGAGCAGATAGCCAGGTTCGAGCGGCAGTTTGCCGGCGACCTTGACGACCGCGACGCTGCTGTTAATGGCGTATACGTCCACGACGCCAACGGCGCCGGGGATGGATGCGACCTTATTGACCAGATCTTCATCGGAATCGACGACCATGACGGCGGGATGACCCATGCGTCCGTGGTTGGCGGTGGCAATGAGCTCCTTTACTTGTGATTCCGGGAGTTCATAAATTTTTTCCAGAAAGAGCTTCATCTCTGGTACCGAAGGGTTCCGCATGATGAAAGTGACCGATTTACCGTCGGGCCAGCGGTTGGTCTGGCCTTTGCAGACTTTCACAAGATCCGGCAGAGTGATGGCGGACAGGGAGTTGGCCTTATTCGAGACCAGCGCTAGATCACGCGCGGCTGCCAGCGAGACGCTGGCGGCGAGAAATAATAGGACGCTTAGGGTTTTTCGGTGGAACACGCGCTTTCTCCCGCAAGGCGGAAATCGGCCTTGCTGTGATTTTCATGCAAAGAGGTCACCGGCTCAACGTAACTAAGGTCATGTGCCTCTAGAGGGTAGAGGCGGATGGCATGGGGGTGCTTTTGAGGAAACCGGGAGAGGTAGTTTTGCGTATCTGAGAGTGAAGTCGGGAGGGTGTATGTTCTGCAACCGGTGCGGAACCGAGGTGCAGTTTGGGTTTGTGACGTGCCCGAAGTGCGGGCGACAAATTGGAGGTCCGGTCGGCGGGGTGTTGCAGTCGCGGCTGGAGCGGCATTTGCGTACACTCGCAACCTTGTGGATGGCGATTGGGGGACTGTTTTTGATCCCAGCGGTGGGGCTGATGACGTTCGGCCAGAGCTTGCATTTTATGGTGCACGAGCAGGAGCCGTGGCCGGGATTGTGGCAGGTTCTGCTCATTACGGCGAGCGGCACGTTGTTGATATTGGCCGCCGGAGGAGTGTGCGTGGGATTGGGACTGATGCAGAGGGCTCCCTGGGCGCGAACAGCGGCGATCGTATTGGGAGTGTTGGCGTCTGTTTCATCCGCCCTTTGGGACGGCGCTGGGCGTTTATTCGTTGTGGGTGCTGCTGGGGGATGAGGGTGCGGACGAGTACCGGTGTCTGGCGGAGGCCGAGTAAGGGAGTGGGCCGTGTAGACAGTTTCGGAGGGCGGGTGTGTTGAGTCCGAGATCCGTCGCTTCGCCTAAAGGACGGCTCCGCTCAGGGTGAGGGCTCCTGTTTGCTTCAAAATTGGAGGCGCGATGTAGGGGCTTGGCAAGGCTCGGGGGATAGGGTAGGCTATGCCTTCTCCTGGAACGAGGATACTCCCCCATGACCAATCGTGTGAGCTACGCCCCGCAAGATTTCCAGAAGATGTGCAAGCAGGCTGAGAGAGACCACGAGTCGAAAAAACTGGTGGTGCTGATGGAGCGCGTGAAGCGGCAGATCGCGGAGCGCGAGAACCCCGGGACGAGATTGGCGAAGCCGTCGAGCACTGATTCCGGCTTGTTGCGGCTGCCCAGCCGCTCGGCTCCGTTCGAGAGATAACTGCCTGAGAACGTTTTTCTCCATGCAAATTTTGAATGTCCGCAGCGAGGAAAACTTTTCTCCTTCCACAACTTGGTTTTGCGCTAGAATGAGCGAGCTTTTCGGTTGACTCGGCTGCTGGCCCGGCAGGAGTCAGCCGCTGTGCCTTCCCCCAGGAGGTAGTAGATGTACCGGCCTTATCCGAGTCCCCTAGGCGGACTCTCGTCCGTTCCGTGATGTGGAGTCCCAGCTGCGCGACTTAACGCAAGACTTCGCGATGTCTTTCAATACCGGAAACTATGATCAGGCGGCGGGTCTGTTCGCGAGCGACGGCGTGCTGATGGCGCCGCAGCATGAAGGAGCCTACGGGCAAAAGCCGGTGGAGCGCTTGCTGCGCCAGTTGGGCGAAGCGGGATATGGCGATCTGCGGATGGAGACGTACGCGGTGGAACATTCCGGCGATATGGCGATGGAGATTGGGCGCTTCTCCGTGGTGGTGCGGAAGGCGGATGGCACCATGGCGCCGGAGCGCGGGAAATATGTGAAAGTGTGGCGCCGGCTGGGAGTGTGGCGGCTGATGGCCGACTGCTGGAGCCGGACTCCGCTGGCGGCAAGCGAGCGCGCGGCGTGAGTCGGGGCGGGAGTTTGGCGAGTTTCGTCCGCTGCGGAATCGACATCCGCACTTGCGGGAGGCGGTAGCGCGGGATACGGTCGGTGGATATGAGCCAGGAGCAGACGGTGGCGACAGCGCGTGAGAGCGGACATGGGGCGGGAGCGAAGGCTGGCGCGATCCGGGGCAGTATTGTCCGAACTGCTCGTCGAAGTTGCGGGAGAGCCGGTGCAAGTTGAAGTGTCCGCAGTGTGGGTTTTATTTGAGCTGCTCGGATTTTTATTGAAGAGGCTGTCAGCTCGTCAGTGATTGTTTCGCTGCGCTAGACGTCGCACGAAGAAGCAAACCTCAGGGGCTAAAGCCCAAATCATTCCTGTCGCGTTGACGGCACGGCTAAAGCCGTGCCCTTCCACGAACCCGCCTTCCAAGACTAGTTCCAGGACCACCTTTCAAGAACTACCTCCAAACAAACAAATCCTCCGGGAGAGCTGAAGCTACGGCTTTCAGAAAGCGTGCTTCCCAAAAAACTTTCCGTGTCCTGACAGGTTGCTGGGTTCCGTCTACAATTGAGGGCGAGTTTCGGAAATCATAATCAGGAGACGATCATGCAACGGAAGGCTAGCGCGGTTTGGAAGGGTGGGTTGAAGGATGGGAAGGGCTCGATTTCGGCGCCGGGCGGGGCGCTGAACAATACGCAGTATTCGTTTACGACGCGGTTTGAGAATGCTCCGGGGACGAATCCCGAGGAACTGATTGCGGCGGCGCATGCGGGATGTTTTTCGATGGCGCTGTCGGCGCAACTGGGCGGGGCGAATCCTGACTCCGGAGAGCATTTCGACGACGGTCACGCTGTCGCTGGACAAGCTGGATTCGGGATGGACGATTACGGCGAGCCACATTGATGTGGTGGGGAAAGTTCCGGGCGCGGATGCGGCGACGTTTCAGAAGTATGCGGAGGCGGCGGAGAAGGGATGTCCGGTGTCGAAGGTGCTGAACGCGAAGATTACGATGACGGCGAAGCTGGAGTAGAACCGGCTTCAAGAGCGTCAACCACTAAGCGACACGAAGGTTCACGAAGGAACGCGAGCATCGCTGGTTTGACACGTAGCGTCGTGTCTGTAGAATAGAAGTGTAGGTCTTCCTGACACGGCGACGATGGGTCGCCGCTGCTGAGCAAGTTCATTTGCCATCGTGGCGGAATTGGCAGACGCGCATGGTTCAGGTCCATGTACTCGCAAGGGTGTGGGGGTTCGAGTCCCTTCGATGGCACCAATGATTTCTCAAATCTTGATTTTTGATTGCTGATTGTTGATTGACCACCTCGCGCGAGGGCTGGGTTTTTCAACCAGCATTCGAGAATCAGCAATCAGCAATTTGCGGCAGCGGGCGACAGCAGGTCCCTCCACTACGCCGTCGCTGGCGCTCCGGCTTCGGTCGGGATGACAATGATAGGAAGAATTGGTGCAAACGTGAAAAAGGCGATCTCTTGCGAGATCGCCTTTTTGCAATAAGGGGATGGTCTACAGCGGCTGGACGTTCTCAGCTTGCCAGCCCTTGGGGCCCTTGGTCACGTCGAACTGCACGGTTTGGCCCTCTTGCAGGCTACGGAAGCCGCCTGCTTGAATCGCCGAGAAATGCACGAAAACGTCTTCGCCCGACTGGCGGCTGATGAAGCCGTAGCCCTTGGCGTCGTTAAACCACTTTACTGTTCCTTGTTCTGCCATGGTGTTAGGTGTTCCTTTAATGTGAATCGATTTTACGCTGGAGAGATTCGGAGGTACTGCGAGAGGTTACTGGCTGTTGAGGCAAGAACTTGCTCACGTCCGACTCGGACTAACGTACTTGCTTATATTACGTGGATTGGGTGAGATTAGCAAGGGGAATGCGGGAAGCCCGAGCCCGCGGTGCCTCTGTTGCGTCGTTGGTGTACTCGGGAGATCCTTCCCTTCGCCTGAAGAACGGCTCCGGTCAGGATGACGCCTTTCTTCCGGTGAGCCATTCGCATCAAAACGCTTGACAGTCGAAGGCGGCTGGCTCCACATGGATGTTTGTATCCGCAGCAGGATAAGGGTAAACAGGGTATACTTGAAATACTTAACCTCGAAGACCCATGGCCCTATTTGCGCCTTCGCGATTGAGAGATCGAGAGGCGTCTTTTCTGTGCGAGGGAGTGTCCCTAAACAATTCACTTTGGGCCGGGGCAGGACGCGGTTGCTCCATCCAAAGGAAGTGTGTTGTGACGAAGCGCTGAGGCTCGTTGCGAACACGGTCGCCAGTAGTCCCACGATGTATCCAACAAGAGAAGTGGTTACCAACCTGCCCGAATGACAGGAGTGCACTATGTCCAGAGTAAACGGCGACAAATCGAGATTTAACCGAGTCCGAAGGCAGAATGCCGCGAAGCGGATGCGGAATCGCGAACTGCTGAAGAGCCTGGTGGCGCAGGGCAAGCCTCGCTGCGGCTGCAGCGAAGCCAGTCAAGGCGTAAGAGCGCTGCGGCCGCAAAAACGGTCATGCAGTTTCGAGTTACTGAAAGAGGAAAGCAATGAAGAATATTTATGTAGGGAATTTGCCCCACAGCACAACCGAGTCGGAGCTGCGAACGGTGTTCGAGGCTCACGGTGCGGTGGAAAAAGTCAGCATCGTGACCGACCGCGAGACAGGGCGCGCCCGGGGTTTCGGGTTCGTGGAAATGACGAATGCCCGCCGAAGCGGATAAGGCGATCGCGGCATTGAACGGAACGGAACTGGGCGGGCGCGCGTTGAAGATCAACGAAGCGCAGCCGAAGACGGACAGTCCGCGGGGCGGCGGTGGCGGCGGTGGCGGCAAGCGATTTGGTGGCGGTGGAGGCGGGGGCGGACGCGGGCGCGATGACTATCAGGGACACGCACGCCAGCCGCGCGAACCACGCTGGTAGGTTTGTGGGTTTCTGTTCGCAGCCGGAGTCGCAGTGGTGCGGGCCGGCACTGCAAGCAATAACATCAAGGAGGAATTGTGAATGCCACGAGGACGATCAACTTTTACTAAACGCCAGAAGGAACAGACGCGCCAACAAAAACAGCGCGACAAGGCCGAGCGCCGGGTTCAGCGCAAAGCAGGACAAGCCGGAAGGCGAAGTCGTGGACGAGATGCAGGAACTGCGAGAGCTTGCCGAAGCGCAGGCGGCGCTGTTCCGCATCGGTACTGAGGACGAAGCTGAGCCGGAGCATACGTTTATCCCGAGCCCTAAGATCGGGCGGTAATATCCAATAACGCGAATCGCCGGAGCTTAGCTCCGGCGATTTTCTTTTTGGGTGGAATGGATCAATTGGCGCTGAGGCCTGCTTACGACCATTTGACCGGCGGCGTCCCCAACAGTAACATTCCGACCTCAGTGCCAGAATCGCGACTCACGCTCAGCGAAATCCTGAACCGTTTAGAGAAGTTCTATGGCCCTCAGGAACCGTCCTTTCCTGTAGATCCGTACGAATTTCTCGTCTGGTGGTATTGCGGTTATCCCGCCAGCGACGTGGCCTGTGCCAAGGGCTGGAATTCCCTAATTCGCGACGTGGGAATCGATCCCGACAAATTGCTGAAGGCAAAACCGGCGAAACTCGCGGCGGCGATCCAGCCAGGAGGCATGTTTCCAGAGCTGCGCGCACAGCACCTCCAAGAACTTGCCTTTCGCGTGGAGAATGAGTTTGGAGGAGATCTGCGTGCTACGCTGGCCGGCCCCGTTCCCAAAGCTCGCAAGCTCCTCAAGAGTTTTCACGGGATTGCCGACCCCGGCGCCGACCGCATTCTCTTATTCGCAAGAATGTCACCGATTGCCGCTGTCCCTTCCAACTGCGCGGGAGTTTTGCTCCGCATCCGCGAAAAGGCAAAGAGCAAGAACTACTCCGTAACCTACCGCGAGGAGCAAAGGGTCATCGCCAGTGAATTGCCCGAGACGTTTGATGCCCGCGCCCGCGCCTACCTCCTGCTGAAACATCACGGGCAGCAACTTTGCAAGCGTACCAATCCGAAATGCCCGGAGTGCCCTCTCCAGCCGCATTGCGCTTATGCCGCATTAAGCTTTCGTGCCTGAACTCTCACCTCGCCGACGTACATGAGGAAAGTGGCCTGGTTGCAACAATAGCCGCATATTCATGCGCAGAATTTCTGCAAGAATTGTTGCGACAAAACATTCTCTGGTAGCTGGCCAGCCAACCTAGGAGCTGGCAAACCTCGGAAAATCCAGGAGGCAATGTTATGCGGAACTTCGTGTTACAGGCTGCCACAGTCCTGATCGTGGCAACAGCCGCATTTTCGCAAAAGTCAGCGGTGTCAGCTTCCGCCGGTGAAGTCTCACAAAAAGACGAACAACAGATTCGGCAACTTGAGGCGGAAATGCTGAAAGGCGAGATGAATAGCGATCCGGCGGTATTCGAAAAGATTGTTGCCGATGATTGCCTCATGCTGCCAGCCGGGCCGGATTTGACAAAAGCCAAGCTTATAGAGGGGGTTTACAAGTCTCAGGGGCAGGCTCCTCCCTATATCGCACGTGAGGAAGACATGCACGTTTACATGCTAGGAGACACCGCAATAGCCATGTACGTGAAGGAATATGCAGTAAGGGCAAATCCCAACCAAGTTGACCGACAGGACCTGACTGATGTCTTTTTCAGGACTGCCGGTACTTGGAAGCTGAAAATATCAAGATCAAGCCCGCTCCGAAAGACAGAAAGCTGAGCCCGAGCCCGTTTGGCAATAGGCTGGAATCAGCTTTCGCAGAGTTTAGACGAAGACTTCGCCGGGCAACGCTGGTCAGCGTGCGCGAGGCCAGGGTGTTCTGGACGTGAGCGGCGGGGCTGGGTTGCGCCGGAGGGGTCCATTTGCATGCGTTCGATGCGCAGTTTCAGGGTGCGCTCGATGTTGCGGAGTTCGACGACTTCGACTCCGGCGGCCAGCGTGGTAGCGCGGCCGGTCGATCCAGCGCGCCCGGTACGGCCGACGCGATGGATGAAGTCTTCCGCCATCTTGGGCAGGTCGTAGTTGATGACGTGGGCGACGTCGTCGCAATGCAGGCCGCGGGATGCGATGTCGGTTGCGACCAGCACCTGGAAGCGGCCTTCCTGGAATCCGCTGAGGGCGCCGTTGCGCTGCGACTGCGAGCGATCGCCGTGAATCATGGTGGCGGTGAAGCCGTCGCGGGCCAGTTCCTGCGCGAGGCGCTGGGCGCCGCGCTTGGTGCGGGTGAAGATGAGCGTCTGTCCTTTTTCGTCGTAGAGAAGCTGGCGGAGAACGTCGAGCTTTTCGCCGGGACGGACTTCGTAGGCTTTGAGTTCCACGCTTTCGGCGGGCTTCAGGACTGAGCCCAGAGCAACGCGGACGGGATCGCGCATGTATTCGTGCACGAGTCCGGCGACGGACTGCTTCGAGCGTGGCCGAGAAACACAGAGTCTGACGATTCTTCGGCAAGCAGCGCGAGAATGCGGCGGATGGCCGGGAGGAATCCCATGTCGAGCATGCGGTCGGCTTCGTCGAGCACGAGCATCTTGATGTGACGCAGGTCGGCGAAGCGGCGATCGGTGAGATCCTGCAGGCGTCCGGGAGTCGCGATGATGAGCGAGGATCCGGCGCGGAGGCCCTGAATCTGAGCTTTCTCGGAGACGCCGCCGATGACGAGCGCGGCCTTGGGCATGTTCTTGGTGCGCAGTTGCTCGTACTGTTCGTGGACCTGCATCGCCAGTTCGCGCGTGGGCAACAGGACCAGAGCGGTGGCCTGGGCCGCGGGCTCTTTGCGGAGCATTTCGATCACGGGGATCAGGAAGGCGAGAGTTTTGCCGGTTCCGGTCTGGGCGGTGCCGATTACGTCTTTGCCTTCGAGAGCGGGCTGGATGGCGCGCTCCTGGATGGGAGTTAAGGTGATGAATTGGGCTGCCGCGAGCTTCTGCTGCAAAGCCGCAGACAAGGGCAGTTCGGTAAATGTGGTCATTCTAGGTTGTTTCTTTCTGGAGGGGCCTGTCGATATACACGTCTCAGTACACTGGATACACGTGAAGCTTCCATGCCGCTCACATTGATTTTTGAATTCACGCTGGAACTAAACGGCGGGCAGGAAAGGCGGAGATGAATCTGGTCCAACGGGGGACCACCGCGTCACGAGCAAACCGTGGAAAAAGCGTCAACGACAGTATAGCACAAAGAATGGGCGAGCCAAGTTACGGCGTAAGTGGGTGGTTGGTGAGTTTGATCCCCGAAGATTTTGTGCGGCAGTTACCCTGAAAGGGATGGACGCACGCATCTAACTAGTTGAGGACAGCGACTGGAAAGAATAGGTCGCTAATCAAGCCGTCCTGGGCTAGAATTAGGAACCCGTTACTCACAAAAATATTGAGAATGGCCGAAACAAAACTCTCTTGCTTCTGGCATGGACCGGACCTTGGCCGGGATACTCAGGCCGCGGTTTCGCTTCACGGTCATACGAACCGTTCGAAAGAAAGTCTTCAGCTCATCCCGGAGCTGGCCCGCAAGGGTCCGATGCTGCATGAGGCTCTGGAAAAGCAGTGCCGGAGGTCGAGGATTCCCGTGGATTTTGCGCGGGCCTACTGGACTCCGCCGCTGACGCCCAAGCTGGCGTACGAGACGGAAAAGAATCAGATCGAGAATACGCTGGGACTGAAGAGCCTGGTCTCGCTGACGGACCACGACAACATCGAAGCGCCGCTGTTGTTGCGGACGGAGCGGGAAACGGCGCAGACGCCGATCTCGCTGGAGTGGAGCGTTCCGTTCGCGGAACGATTTTCCATCTCGGCGTGCACAATCTGCCGTGCGAGTTAGCGCAGTCGATCATGGACGATCTGGCCGCGTACACGCGGAAGCCGAACGAGGCGACGCTTGGTGGAACTGCTGGCGATGCTGGATGCGTTTCCGGATGTGCTGGTGGTGTTTAATCATCCGCTGTGGACGCAGACTTGCGTGGGAGTGCACCGGGACGACAAGGCTCTGGAGCGGTTTCTGACCTGCGCGGTGCAGTTTCTGCATGCGTTCGAAATCAATGCCACGCGCAGCACGAAGGAAAATAATCTAGTGCGGGAATTGGCGGAGCAGTGGCGGCGGCCGCTGGTTTCTGGCGGAGACCGGCACGGATGCGAAGCCAGCGGCGCGCTGAATCTGACGTGCGCGGAAACATTTTGTGAGTTTGTGAGTGAGATCCGGATCGAGCAGCGCAGCCACGTGCTGCTGATGCCGCAGTACACGGAGCCGGTGAGCATCCGCACGACGCGGACGCTGCTCGATGTGATTCGCAACTATCCGGAATATCCGATCGGCTCGCAGCGGTGGGATGAGCGCAGTTTTTCATCCCGATGCGAACGGCGGGCCGGACCGGCCGATCTCGGCGCTATGGAAGGCGCCACCGAAGTTTGTGGAGCAGATCTTGTCGGGCATCCGGCTGCTGGAGAATGCGACTGTGCAACGCGCGATGGAGCGCGTTTTCAGACGGGGAGTGATGCCAGACTTTCCGCGTGAGATCGCAGAAGAGATTCTTCCGGCAGAGGCAGTTTCCGGGGATGCCGTTTCGTCCGAGGCGCTTACGTGAAGAAGTGTAGTCCACGGGTCGCGTTTTTTCCCTGCGTCTACCATGAGGTAGACGGCGTGGCCCAAACCAGCCGGCATTTCGAAGCATTCGCCAGGCGGCAGGAGTTGCCGTTTCTGATGGTGCATGCCGGGCCGCAGGACGAGGTCTCGTCACGCAGGGCCGGTCACGCGCGTACAACTGCCGCGCAGTCCGGTGAAATTTCCGCTCGACCGGGCGCACGACTACGATCTTCTTTTCCTGCGACATTACCGAAAACTGGAACCGATGCTGCGGGAGTTCCGTCCGGATGTGGTGCAGATTACGGGGCCGAGCGATGTGGGAACGCTAGGGGCGTACGTCGCTTACAAGATGGGGATTCCGCTGGCGGCTTCGTGGCAAACCAATCTTCATCAGTATGCGCGGCGAAGGATGGCGGCGGCGGTGTCGTTTCTGCCGCAGGAGATTGCGGGCAAAATTGCCGGATGTGGCGGAACGGCTGAGTTTTCGGGCGTCGGCGCGGTTCTACCACATTCCGCGGCTGCTGTTTGCGCCCAACCAGGAGATGATTCGGGTGCTCGAGGCGGCGACGGGCAAGCCTTGCTATCTGATGTCGCACGCGGTGGACACGGAGGTTTTCAGCCCTGAACTTCGCGACCGGACCGATGGGACATTTCGTATTGGATATGTGGGTCGGCTCACCACGGAGAAGAGTGTGCGCGTGCTGGCGCGGCTGGAGCAGGCGTTGCTCGAGAAGGGCTATCGCGACTTCCAGTTTGTGATTGTGGGGGAAGGCGCGGAATCGGAATGGCTGCAAGAACAATATGCGGCAGGCGGAGTTGACGGGCGTGCTGCGAGGCGCGGAATTGTCGCGGACCTTCGCGAACTTC
Source organism: uncultured Acidobacteriaceae bacterium (assembly GCA_963795875.1). Taxonomy (GTDB): domain Bacteria; phylum Acidobacteriota; class Terriglobia; order Terriglobales; family Acidobacteriaceae; genus Sulfotelmatobacter. Next base: position 281,058 of record CAWCJM010000006.1, on the reverse strand, counting down.
GATGTGCTGGCGTTTCCGTCGGAGACCGACACGTTTGGGCTGGTGGTGCTGGAGGCGTTTGCTTCGGGAGTGCCGGCGGTGGTGACCGATAAGGGTGGACCTCAGTTTACGGTGCGGCATGGAAGTTCGGGATTCGTTGCGCGCGAGCTTCGATGAGTTCGTGAGCTTACACGGCGAGGCTGATGGAGCAGCCTGAGTTGCTGGCGTCTATGCGGGCGACGGCGCGGCAGCAGGCGCTGGAGACTTCGTGGGATCGGATTTTCGAAGGCATGTATGAAGCTTACGAGCGGTGTTTGTGCAGCGTTCCGGTGGAGAGCCGGAATGTTTTTGATGTAGCCACGATCTGACCGCAGGCATAGCGGACACAGAGGCGACCACAGGGGCTGAAGCCCACTTCATTCCACATGCTTAACGCGGCCCTGAAGGGCCGCTCTTCCACGGAATAATCGGCCACGGAATAATCGGCCACGGAATAATCAGCCACGGAATAATCAGCTGCGGATTAGTCAGCCACGAAATGATCAGCGAAGGAATGGTGAGCTAAGAAATAATCAGCGGCGCTGGCTAAAGCGCTGACTGAAAAGTGACGTTTTTTCGCAGCGCTTAAAGCACTGCGCCACTCCAGAGTAAGTTCTTGCGCGAAGCTTCAATGGAGCACAGTTGATCCGCATGGCATACGCGGCTACTGCAAAGATGCTAGGCAACAAGAGCGAAATGGGGCACAATCAGGGCGGGACGGGAGAAGGCAGGCGACTTTGAAGATCTCGCAAAAAGGACTGTACGCGCTGCAGGCGATGATGACGCTGGCGCGGAAGCACGATCAGGGCGCGATCAAGATCCGGGACATCGCGGCGGAGAGCGATCTGCCGGAGAAGTTTCTGGAACTGATTCTGCTGGAGTTGAAGAACGCGCGCATTGTGGACAGCGTGCGGGGAGCGAGAGGCGGGTACCAGCTGAGGCGCGATCCGGCGGAGATTCCTCTGAGCGACATTATCCGGCTGGTGGATGGGCCGCTGGCGCCGATGGGAGATGCGGAGCAGTTGCGGGGATTGATTGCGAAGGACGCGGATCACCGGGCACTGTATGAAGTGTTTCTGGCGGTGCGGGATGCGGCGGCGAAGATTCTGGAGAACACGACGATTGCGGACATTGTGGGGGGCGGGAAAGGTAAGAAGGCGGCGCTTGCGAAGAGCGCGGTCTCTTCGAGAGAAGAGATTAGAGCGGAGTGCCAAAGCCATTGAAGTTTACCGCTTGGAAATTTCTGGCTCGCGGTGCCGGAGCGCGCTGGGGCGACTCGCGCTCCGGCTGTTTTATCGAGTAATAATGTGCGAGCTGCTAGATCAAGCTCTCCAGCCGGACGTAGCTCGCTTCCATTCCGCGTTCCATTCCTGTTGCAAGCATGGCTGCGCGCGTTTGTGGGTCGGGCAGAGTCATGCGCATGGTCATCAAGGTGCCGGTGCCGTCCGGCTCGAAGTGGGTTTCGACGTGATTGTCAGGGGTCGGATCTGGCAGGTACATGCGCTCGACGTGGACGATCTTGCTATAAGGCTTGAGTTCAAGAAATTCGCCAGTCAGATAGAATCCATTTCCTTTCGCATGTTTCCACTCGTAGCGGATCTTGCCGCCAGGGCGGGCGTCGTTTTCGCAGACGGGCATGGTCCAGCCCTCGGGGCCAAGCATCCATTTTTGGATGAGTTTCGGATCGGTGTGCGCGCGATACACGGCCTCGGGCGGCGCAGCAAAGTGCCGGGTCACCACGATATGTGTATCGCCTTCGGTCTTGAGCGTCATCTTAGTCATAGTGGTCATCGTTTCCCCTTTCTGTTTGGTTCCATAGCGGCCAGAACTTCGTCGAGCCGGTCGTAATTTTTCTCCAGAGCTCTTCGTAACATCGCCAGCCATTGGTCCATCGCTTCAATGCCGGCCTTTGCCAAGCGGCGAGGGCGCTTTGTGCCATCGACTCGCTGGACGATGAGCCCGGCTTCTTCGAGCACCTTCAAGTGCTGCGAGATCGCGGGCTGCGTCATCTCGAAAGGCTCGGCTAGTTCCATGACGGTCGCTTCGCCGAGGGCAAGGCGTCCGAGGATCGCCCGGCGGGTAGGATCGGCGAGGGCGGCGAAGGAGACATTGAGATTCGGTCGTACATCATAATTGATAACTTATATAAGATGTAGCTTATTGTCAAGAGGTAATTCGCTGAACTGATTCCGCGCGGAGGCGCAGTCGGTCGAAGCGACAGCTGCCCAGCGACCCTTGCGACGACTGCAAAATAATGCACATGCCGCGGGGGATAGTAAAAAAAATTCGGCAAATACGTTGTCAACGCTTGCCAAGACGCGCTACCATGACCGCCATTCGTTTGCGGTGAATGTTGCCGCGTTCTTCAGTTCTCTGGCTACGCACCGTGAATGGTCCTCAGCCCGCAACCGCAGGGGTCAGGTTGCGACTTCCAATGACAATCAACTCAGCCTGAGTGCCGGCGAGAATCGGGGATCACCTCTGATCACCCCAACTTTCCGTACAGGCTTTTCTATGAATTCCCAGGAGGCAGTAATGAATTTGACGACCGAAGCGCACTTCGCAGCGAGTCTCCGCGGTTCGCGGAAGTTTGGGCTCGCTGTCTTGCTTGTCACCCTCATCGCCAGCGTTGCCCTACCGGCAGCCGCAGCTACCGGACAGTTCATCACACACAACACACCTCGCTATGTAACGACCGCGAAGAACCTTGGGACTGAGAATCCGGCGAAAACCATCGAGGTCAGTGTGTGGTTGAATCCGCACAATCGCGGCCAGATGGATGAACTGGCCAGGCAACTGTACGATCGCACTTCTCCCACTTACCGTCATTTCCTGTCGCGTGGGCAGGTTGCCTCTCGCTTCGCTCCGACGGCCGAGGAAGCCAAAACGGTTCAGAGCTTCCTTGAAGCGCATAACCTCAAGTTGGTGAAGACGGGACCCAGCAACTTCTTTGTGCGAGTGCGAGGCACGGTTGGCGACGTGGAGTCGGCCTTTCATGTCGTGTTGAATAACTACGAGGTTCGCGGCAAAGTCGTTCGAGCGAATGACCGCGCGCCCTTCGTCGAAGGTCCGGCTGCTGCACTGGTACGTTCGATCTCGGGGCTGGACAGTGGCGAGTATGAGCATCCAATGATGTCCCGGACAGGTTTGCCTGCGCAGAAGGGTGCTGGCGAAGGCGTACACGCGACGAGCGTGGCAAGCGCGGCAAGTGCGGCCTTGCCCAGTCCGTTTTTTACAAACAACTGCTTTAACGGCACAGAGACGGATGTATTCTCGAACAACGCCAACGGTTCACTTCCTATCGCCACCTACAAGGGAAACGTGTTGAACCTGCAAAGTCTGACGAGTGCGGGTTGCGCTTACACGCCGCCCTCGATTCAAGCGGCTTACAATCTAACGGGTCTTTACGCCGCGGGACACGACGGCACCGGCCAGACAATCGGAATCATCGATTGGTGCGGCTCCCTTACCATCCAGAGCGACGCCAATGCATTCTCGGCGGCGTTCGGGTTGCCCGCGTTGACCTCCTCAAACTTCGCCATCAGCTATATCCCGGGGCCTAGTCTTTGCGAGGCTGCGGATCAGACAGAAATCAACATCGACGTGGAGTGGGCTCACGCTGTGGCCCCCGGAGCGAACATTAACCTGATCGTGCCACCCTCCGCGAGTTTCCTTGACGTGGATGACGCCGAGTTCACGGCCGTGACTTACGGACTGGCGAATGTCATCTCGGGCAGCTACGGATCTCCCGAGTCGTTTACCCCAGAGAACATTCTGGATACCGAGAACCTGATTTCCGAAATTGCAGCCATCTCGGGAATCTCCACCAATTTCTCCTCAGGAGATAGCGGCGACTACAGCTTCGACTTTATCCCTCCAACGGTGAGCGCCCCGGCGGATTCGCCTTGGGCGACGGCAGTCGGCGGCATTACTCTGGCGCTGAATTCGGATAACTCGATCGCCTGGCAGGCCGGTTGGGGAAACAACCAAACACTGCTTGCTGAGACCGGCTTTGTGGCCGATCCGCCGTCTTCGGAAGCATTCGGCTTCATTGGCGGCTCGGGCGGCGGTCAAAGTAACTGCGCTAGCCAAAGTGTGGATTCCAATGGCAACGTGACCTGCCTCGGCGGCTTCCCCAAGCCGTCTTACCAGAAGGCGCTGCCCGGAAAGTATCGTCAACTACCCGACGTTTCATGGCTGGCAGATCCCTACACCGGAGTGGCGATTCTCATTAGTGTCCCGGGCAATATTCCGGAACAGGTATGGCAGGTCTGGGGTGGAACCAGCGTCGCCGCCCCGATGTTCTCCGGGTTGTGGGCGATTGCGAATCAAGAAGCCGGTGCTCCTCTCGGATCGGCTGCTCCGTACATGTATTCGATGCCGGCGGGCACTATCTATGACATTGTTCCCGTCACCTCCAAGAACAACGTCAAAGGCTCGATTCTGGACAGTACAGGAACAACCTCCTATAGCCCCGGTGCGATCATGGGCGGCGAGGGACCGGGGAACTTCGTCAGCGCAATCTGGGACTACGCGTTCCTGCAAGATACCGCGCTGGTGATTTCCTTCGGGACCGACTGCTCACAGGCCTACGGCTTCGGTTTCATCACGCAGTGCAACTCTCCCACCGCTCTACATACGAAGATCGGCTGGGATAACGTTACCGGCGTGGGAGTTCCGAAGGCGAAGGCGTTCGCGGATTCCTTTGCCCCTGCGAAATAAACGAAGAGGCAGCAGCTCTGCGAAACTACGCCCCCGCCACACTCGTTGTGGCGGGGGCATTTTCGTGTGCAGCAGACGCAACTCAGCCTTGGAACCCCCTACTGGACGCGGGAGGTGCGGGATTTTCACAGTGCAGAGATAATAGCTGGCGACAACGCCTCCGGTGCCTTTCCTCAATGAATGCTGCGGAAAGCCGCGTCTGACGCGGGGTCTGCAAGAACCGGAGTCGCGGGTTGCACCAAATCCGGTCACCGGCTTGTGGACGGCGTGCACTCGATTGAAAACACGTGTACTTACAAGCGCGTATTTTTCGATTGACTAGAAAAATAGGAGGAGTACAACAGGATCGTTCTTTGACAGCTTCTTAAGTTTTTCCGGTTGGTGCGGCGTCCGGGGCTCGAGCGGAGTCACTGTTCTGATCGCAAGGTTGGGACGGAGGGTGAGCAAGGGTCTATAGCAAAGCGCTGGTCGAGGCGAACGAAGAAGAAATGTCGGAGCAAGATAGAGTTCCGAGGCGTAGGGTAGGTTTATCCGGTTGGCGGTGAGCCCGGAGCCCAAGCGAAGATCGCGCGCAGCATCCCGCAAGGGAAGCAGCGAGAGCAGGTCGAGCGAGGGTCAAACGCGAGCTACTGGCCGAGACGAATGGACCCCACATCACCTCGGAACTCTTATTTTTTTGGAGCTACGAGCTACGAGTTTTGAGCTTCGAGTTGTCAGCTCTTGGCTTCTAGCTAACCCTGCGCGTCCCTCCTAACCGAAACGCTCTGGATCCTGCCGCCCCTGCCGCCGCTTTTCGATCCGCGGAAATCCGTGCGAATCCGTGGCTAGGTTTTGTTCTTGACCCGCCTGACAATGAAACTGGTGGACCTGGCAAGATTCGAACTTGCAACTGCGAGCGGCGACCGAGGTCGACGTCCGCCGTGTTCCTTACACCACAGGCCCTTCTGCTCGCGATCCATTCCTAATCGATGTGCTCGCCTTCGGCCATGAAGCTTTGTTCGGACGGAGGCAGGCGGTCGCCTGGGCGCGCCGAAAATACGTACAGCGTTGGCCAGAGAATCACGCTGACCAGTAATTCCACGATCAGGCCGCCGACGATGACGATGGCGAACGGGCGTTGCGAATCGGATCCGATGTCGTGCGACATGGCGGCGGGGAGCAGGCCGAGGGTCGCGACCAGCATCGTCATCATGATGGGACGGAGACGGAGCTGCGGCACCTTCCTTGGCGGCTTCACGCACCGGCAGGCCGCGGGTGCGCAGCTGGTTGATGTATTCGATCATGATCACGCCGATTTCGACCGAGACGCCGATCAGGGCGAGGAAGCCGAGGCCCGACGACACGCTGAAGTGGGTTCCGGTGATGAGCAGGCTGAGAAAGCCGCCGAGCGGAGAGAGCGCGACCACGGCAAGAATCAGGCCGACCCACTTCCACGAACCGAAGGCGGAGTACAGAATGAACGACATCAGCAGAAGCGTGATGGGAACGATGAAGGCGAGGCGGCGGTTGGCGCGCTGCTGGCTCTCGTATTCTCCAGTCCAGTCGAGGTGATAGCCCTCGGGGAGTTTGACCTTGTGTCCGACTTCTTCGATGGCCTGGCGGACGGTCGAGCCGAGGTCGCGGCCGCGGACGCTGTATTTGATGGCGATGTAGCGGGAGTTGCCTTCGCGATAAATCGTGGAGGCGCCATCGTCGAGGGAGATGTTGCACAGTTGGGCGAGGGATACGCGCTCGCCGGTGGGCGCGAGAATGCGGATGTTTTTGATGTCCTCGACCGACTGGCGGAATTGGGGCAGGTAACGGACGGTGAGGTCGTAGCGCTGCTCTTGGATCAGAATCTGCGTGAGAGCTTTGCCGCCGACGGCGGTTTCGATGGCGTCCTGGATATCTGCGACGTTGATGCCGAAGCGGTCGGCGGCGGCGCGGTCGACGTTTAAGTTGACGTTAGGCTGGCCGCGGACCTGGAATGTGCCGAGATCGGCGACGCCGGGGATCTGGCTCATCACGCCCTGCATCTCGTCGGCTTTGGCTTCGAGAGTCTTGAGGTCGGTTCCGAAGAGTTTCACGGCGAGTTCTCCTTTGACGCCGCTGACGGCTTCTTCGACGTTGTCGGAGATGGGCTGGGAGAAATTCCAGTCGACGCCGGGGAACTGTTGGAGGTCTTTGTCCATGGCGGCGATGAGTTCGTCTTTCTTGCCGTGGAAGTCGCTGCGCCACTGGTCGCGCGGGCGCAGGTCGACAAAAAATTCGGTGTTATAGAAACCGCTGGCGTCGCTGCCGTCGTCGGGGCGTCCAACCTGGCTGATGACCTGCGTCACTTCCGGGAAGTTGGCAAGCACGAGGCGAGCTTTCTTCGACATTGCGATGCTGGAGGAAGGTCCGGTGCTGGGGGCGAGAGTTCCGCGGACCCAGATCGCGCCTTCGTCGAGGTGCGGGAGGAATTCGGAGCCGATGATTCCGCTCATGGCGATGAAGAGCATGACGGCGAGAGCCAGCAAGCCCATGCCGAGGGTGAACTTCATGTGGTCGAAGCACCAATCGAGTGAGCGGGCGTAGGTGCGGTTGAGCCACTCGAGGACGGGGTTGCGCCATTCTTTGATTCCGGAACTGAACAGGATGCTGCACAGGACGGGGGCGATGAGCAGGGCGAAGACCAGTGCGCCCAGCAGGGCAAAGGCGACGGTCCACGCCATGGGGCTGAAGAGGCGGCCTTCGACGCGCTGCAGGGTAAAGATCGGCAGGTAGGAAACAATAATAATGACGCGGGCGAAGAAGACCGGGCGCTGGACTTCGTGAGCCGCGATGGCGATGGTCTCCATGAACGACTTTTTTGTGTTGCCGAAGGAGGTGTGACGGAGGATGTTTTCGACCATCACGACCGATCCGTCGACGACCATGCCGAAGTCGAGAGCGCCGAGTGAGAGCAGGTTGGCGGGGATGTGGCGCAGGTCGAGGAGGATCGCGGCGAAAAGAAGAGAGAAGGGAATGGTGATGGCGACGATCAGGGCGCTGCGGACGTTGCCCAGAAAGAGAAAGAGAATCAGCGTGACCAGCAGGACGCCGTCGGTCAGATTACGCAGGACGGTGTGCGTGGTGTGATGCATCAGTTCGCTGCGGTCGAGGTGGGGGACGAGCTTCACGCCCTGCGGCAGGAGTCCGGCCTTGCCGTCTTTGCCGTTGAGTTCATCGATCTTCTGGTGGAGGGCCTCGAGAGTGGTCTCGGCGACGGCGCCCTTGCGAAGCAGGACGATGCCTTCGACGACGTCGTCATTGTTGAGGATGGTGCCGTCTTCTTTGCGGATGGTTTTGCCGAGCTGCCCGAGGCGGACTTTGGGGGCCTGAACGACGTTGCCCAGATCGCGGACGCGGACCGGCGTGCCGTTCTGGACTTTCACGACGGTGGCGGCAATGTCGTCGGTGGTCTGCATGAGGCCGACGGCGCGGACATTCAAGGCTTGCTCGCCGCGCTCGATGAATCCGCCGCCGGCGTTGATGTTGTTCGCGACGAGCGAGTTCTCGACCTGCGCCAGCGAGAGGCCGTAGGAGACGAGCTTTCCGGGATCGAGTTGGACCTGGTACTCGCGGGTCGGGCCGCCGAAGGGATTTACGTCGACGATGTTGGGCACCGACTTCAACTGGTTCACGACGACCCAGTCATTGAGAGATTTGAGTTCCATCACGTCATACTTGGGATTGGTGCTGGTAGCGTGTAGAACATGATCTGGCCCGTGGGGCTGTAGTCGGGGCCGATGCTCGGCATTCACGCCGTTGGGCAGCGTCACCAGTTGCAGACGGTCGAGCACTTCCTGGCGCGCGTTGAAGGTGGTGATTTCGTCGTCGTAAATGATGGTGATGATCGACAAGCCCATCAGCGAAACGGAGCGGAGATGTGTGAGATGGGCAACGCCGTTGAGTTCGACTTCGAGGGGGACGGTGATCTGCTGCTCGACTTCTTCAGCGGCGTGTCCGGGCCACTGCGTGATGACCTGCGCATAGGTGTCGGCGACGTCGGGATAGGCCTCGATGGGCAGGGCATGGAACGAAAAGATGCCCCAGGCGAAAAGCACGAGCGACGCGCCCAGAATCATCAGGCGGTTGCGCAGGGCAAAGTCGATCAGACGCACGGATCATTCCTTCTTCTCCGCGACTTCAGTGGAGAACTCGAGCGCGTTGGTGACGAGTTCGTCGCCGGGTTTCACGCCGTCGCGAATCTGCTGCATGCCGTCGGGAGCCAGGCCGTCGGCCTGCGACCGCGATCTTGCGGAAGCGGTTGCCGCCCTCTTTGCGGAAGACCCAGTCTTTATCGTGCAGGCGCATGATGGCTGTGGCGGGCACGACGATGCGGTCCGTCAGCTTGCGGGAGCGGAAGGTGGCCACGGCATACATGCCGGGGCGGAGAGCGCCGTCGGCATTGGCCGAGCACGATGCGCACTTTCGCGCTCCGTGTGTTGGGATCGAGCACGCGAGAGATGTCGGCGACCTTGCCTTTGAAGACGCGATCGGGGAAGGCGTTGAGGCGAATCTCGGCGGCGTCGCCGAGGTGAACTTCGCCCAGATCGTTTTCGAAGACGTCGCAGACCACCCAGACTTCGGCGAGATTGGCGATGGTGAAGAGGTTGGGAGTGTTGTCGAGGCTCTTGACGCCTTCGAATCCGGCGACATTCTGTTCGACGATGGTTCCAGACTCGGGGGCTTTCAGATTGATCAGCGGGCTGGGATGGGCGGGATCGGCACCCAGGATCTGAATGTGGTGCTCGGCGGTTTCGACATCGACTTTGGCTTTGTCTTCGGTATCCTGCGCGGTTTCGAGATCTTTGGCCGCGATGGCACCGCGGTCGAACAACATCTGAGCGCGCTCCAAAGCCTTGCGCGAGAGGACTTCGTCGGCCTTGGCCTTCTGGTAATCAGACATGGCGGAGGCGAGGTCGGGGCTGGAAATCACCAGCAGCGTTTGGCCCTTCGTTGACCGTGTCGCCCAGCTTCACTTTGAGATCGATGACGCGGCCGCCACCGAGCGAAGTGACGTGGATGGTGCGGTTGACGTCGGGCGAGACGACTCCGTTGGCCGTGACCTGAGTGGGGAGGGCGCGGGTCTCAGCCTTGGCGGTTTTGAATAACTGGGGCTGATCGGTGAGGAAGACATCGGGATCGAGGGTTACTGGAGGTTTGCTGGTGGACGCCGGAGTGTCTTTCGAACAGGCCACGGCGCCGCCAAGGATGGCAAGCAAAAGTATCAACGGAAGGCAGCGAGACAAAGGCCTACTGTTACGCCTGACATCCGTGCGGCGATGAAACATGAATTTCGTCATTGGATTACCTCGCGCCCAACGGCCAGATTCAGCTGGGCAGCGGCCGTCAGATAGGACCCGACCAGATTTACGTAACTCAACTCCACGGTGCGGTATTCACTTTCCGCGTTGAGGAAGTCGAGCAACGACGCGCCGCCGTGCTGGTAGGAAAACAAAACCGTGTCGCGCACCCGAACCGCCTGCTCCAGATACTGGCGCTTGTACGGCTTCAGAAGACTGATGTTGCTGCTGAGGGTGGCGTAGGCGGAATCGACGTCGCTGTAGACCTGGGTTTCGACGCCGTCGCGCAGTTTCTCGTTGCGCTTGATGTCGATCTTGGTGCGCAGCTTTTCGCCCTGGTTGCTGTCGAAAAAGCGCAGCGGGATGCTTACGCTGGCGCCGATGGTGTTCAGGGCGTCGGGGTTGTTGAACGAGCCGTTGTGGGTGAACCAGACGCCAATGGTGGGATCGGTGGATCCGTTGGCTTCGGCCAGTTGGTAGTTGGTTTCGGCTTGCTTCACCGAAAGCACGGCGGCACGGAGGTCGGGGCGCGCGTCGAGAGCGTCTTTGCGATAGTCGTCGAGCGAGAGCCAGGTCCTCGCTGAAGTCGAAGCGTCCATCGACATCGAAGCTGTCGACGGGCCGGCGATCGTCGAGCAGGGCGAGCAGGTTGATCTTCGTCGTGCGCAGATTGACCAGCGCGGTCTGCAGGTCGGATTCATATTGCAGGCGCTGCAGTTCGAGGCGATCGAGATCGATGCGGGCGATGTCTCCGGCCTGAGAAGCGGTCGCGGCTGACTTTCAGGATCTTGTCGTAGGATTCGAGATTATCCTGCGCGAGGCGCAGTACGGCTTTGGCCTGCAGGACGCCGACGAATGCACTGCGCAGATTGAAGAGAAGATTGCGTTCCGAGTCGGACTGCTGGGCGACGCCGATGGCGGTGCCTTGCTTGGCGGCCTCGTAGCGCAGGTCCGCGCTTGTTGCGGCGCTCGAATAAGTAGCTGACGCCGGGCGAGACGAAAGTGCCGGCAAAGGGCTGCCACACGCCGTGGCTGGGAGCGATCTGAGTGCCGTCGGCGGACAGCGTGAAGTCGGGGTTGGGGCGGAGGTGGGCGGTGATTTCCTGTGCCTTGAGTTCGTCGATATTCAGCCGGCTGGCCTGGAGCGTGTATTGTTCAGCTCGAAGAGGTCTTTGACGGCGTCCCAGGTCCAGACCTGGGGCGCGGGCGCAGGCTGAGGGCGCAGTCTGGGCGAGCAGACTGGCAGCGCCGAGGGCGAACGCTCAGACCAAGAAATTTCCACTGCATCAAGAACTCCATCGGGCAGCATTGACGGTGTAATGGAGGTTCGGCCCCGGCGGTTGTGGGCTGCCGGCGATTTCCGCCGACAACACTACTATCTCGTTTCCCGCCTAAGAATTTCGTAAAGATAAATAAAGACTCCGCCGTTTTTTTCTTCTACAGACGATCGGCGATTCGCGGGACTACCCGGGGAAAGAATCGGGAGGAGCGCGGCCCGCCCGCGGGATGGCAGGCGGAGCCGGCACAGATAAATCCAGGGCCGGCAATTGGTGCCAGTCCTCGCTATTCACAATCAAGAGGTTATTCGCGGTCCAGGCCAGAGCCGGTGGAGTCTGCCACTTCCAGGCCGACGCTTTATCACCGCTGGCCTGACGGATGGTGCGCTTGCTGGAGGGAGATTCTTCCATCTCGGCGCGCATGGCGCGGAGGTCGTCGGTGGCAGAAACCACGGGGAAGAGGACGACGAGCATGCATCCCAAAGCCAGTAGGCACTGCAGGGAAGTCGAACGTGCGGCTGGCGTGGGTCGTTCTGGACGCCCGCCACAGCCAATAGGCAGGCAGCGCCAAAAGCAGCCACGCGAGATTGAGCAGCAGTTCCATCGAAACGAAGCTCGGCGCGAAAAAACTCCCAGAGTGGGTAGTTTTTCAGAAATCTCAAATGCAAGTCAATGTGACTACCGTGTTGCGGGGGTTGGGCGGCGGCGCAAGACTGAGCCAGCGGAACATTCTTATACAGAGGCGGGAGAAGTGTGGGAAAGTATGGAAATCGGGTTTTGGCCGGTCGTCGGAGTCATTCGTACCGTTAAAGGTGGGGCGATGGCAAAGGATCAAAAGGTGTGGCGGGCATTAGAGCTTGGCCTCCTACTGGTTTGTGTGGTGGCGATGTCGGCATGTCAACTTAAGTTGGCTTCGGTGGGTGACGAGCAGGACGGGGCTCCGGGCGCGCCAGCGCAACAGAGCGGAGCGGGCGTCAGTCATAGAAAATGAACCGCAGCTGCCGGATGCTTATCCGCATCGACATTATGAATTTCACTTCCGTGCGCATGGTGGAGTGTCGGTACTGCACTGGAAGGTGGAGAAAGGCTCGCTGCCCCCGGGGATGAAACTGGAGGAACGCGGGCTGCTGATCGGCGAGCCGGAGCGTCCAGGAGAGTTTCAGTTTACGGTATCGGTGACGGACGGCGGCGACCGTGAGTCGGCGGTGCAGAAGCAGTTTGTGCTGAAGGTTGTGGCAGCCTTGGCGATTAATTGGAAGTCGCCGGCGCGGGTGAGCGGAAACCGGATCGCGGGGACCGTGGAAGTTTCGAATACGTCGCCCGATGATATGGATCTGACGTTCGTCGTGATGGCGGTGGCGGAGAACGGACGGGCGACGGCGATTGGATATCAGCATTTTATGCTGAAGCGAGGCACGATTGGGATGGAGTTGCCTTTTGGCGAGACTCTGCCGCACGGGGGGTATGTGATCCATGTGGACGCGGTGGGGGAAGTGCCGCCGAACCGGATTTATCGAGATCGGATGCAGACGCCGGGGCCGCTGCAGGTGACGGTAGGGCCCTAGGGGCGAGGTGCCTCTGGGGCTAAAGCCCGTCGAAACACAGATGCCCTGGCGCAGCGCTAAAAGCGCTGCGCCACCCAAATGCGAAACGGCCTTTCAATAGGGCGCTTTCTGATTACTTTAATCACAAGGAATAGTGATCCAGATCACGCAGGGGTGTGCGGGAAATAACCCAAATCTGTGGATTTGGGTGTTTCCGCGCAATTGTTTCGAATCCGGGAATAATGCCGCAAATTGTCTTCGTTTCTGATACATAAGGCTGCATTGTGCTAATCGGGACACCGGTGGAGCTTTGGCTCGCAGCGTGCCATACCCTAGCGTGGGCAGAGGCGGGCGCCAAGGATTCTGGCGGCTTCTAGCCCGGAGGAGGTTTGCGATGCGGGCTCCTTATGGTCTGAATATTCTTGATAACTGTGTCAGCTGCCCGGTGCGGGGAGAACATCTCTTCTGCAATCTGACGCTGCAGGCAGCGCAACGGCTGAACGACGTGAAATCCACCGCCGTTTATCCCAAGGGAGCGATGCTGTTTATCGAAGGGCAGCAGCCGCGTGGCGTGTTTGTGCTGTGCACAGGAAAGGTGAAACTGTCGACTTCATCCCGTGACGGCAAGACCATCATTACCAAGATCTCGGACTCGGGAGACGTGTTGGGGCTGAATGCGGTGGTGTCGAACCGGCCGTACGAAGTGACTGCCGAGATGATGGAGCCCGGCCAGGCCAATTTCATCCCGCGCGATTCGTTGCTGCACATGTTGAAGGACCATCCGGAGGTTGCGGTGAAGGTGGCACAGCAGTTGAGCCGCAACTATTACGTGGCGTATGAGGAGATCCGGACGCTGGGACTGGCGGCGTCGCCGTCGGAGAAGTTTGCCAAGCTGCTGCTCTCGTGGTCGATCAAGAGCGCGCAGGACGATGGGTCAGCGCAAGTGAAGCTGACGCTGACGCATGAAGAAGTGGCGGAGATCATTGGAACGACGCGCGAGACGGTGAGCCGGCTGTTCTCGGAGTTCAAGAAGAAGCAGTTGATGACGCTGAAGGGCGCGACGCTGGTGATTCGCAGCCGGATGGCGCTGGAAAAGATTGTGCAGTCGTAGTACTTTGCGAATGTCCTCCCCCCAACTCCAGTTTGAACTGTCTGGAGTGCTGAGAAGCCGGTCGCGCGAGAGCGTGGCCGGCTCTTCTGTTTCAGGGTCTGATGCGCAATCCGAGATCCCCTCGCCAGTCCGCAGCCTCTGTCCTCCAAACTTCCACTATGTTTCCAAAATATTGCCCCCCACCCTTCGCGAAAGGCACGCGAAGAGTGGGGCACCCTATGTGTTGGTGGCGTCAGGCAGAAGTCAATTCGGTCGCGCGTCCACTAGGATAGCGGCGGGGAGAAGTCGGTTAGAGACCATATAAGTGGAGTCGACTTTGTCCACTAGTGTGCCGTTCGCCTCGGATTTTTCTTTGACACTCTTCCACTCCGGGTCGTCCTGGAAAGATTTCCAGTTGGCGGCGGCCGCTTCGCGGCTGGGATGACGAAGGATGTAGATGAGAGTATTGCTCTTCTCCGGTTCATCGAGCGGCGTCCAGTAAGCGACGCTTTTCATTCCATGCCGGTCAAAGAGTTTGATGGTGTGGTCGCGGAAGCGTGCCAGCAGCTCTCCCAATTTTCCTGGGGCTGCGTGGTAGATGCGGAGTTCGTAGGCAGCGTGTCGCGTCTGGCGTGGGATTGGCATTGTCTGGCCGAGAAGCGGCCAGAGGGTTGCCGGAAGGAATGCGGCGGCAGGAATCGCCTGGAGTAAGGTTCGTCTTTTCACGGCGGCATTTTAGCAGAACTGACCTCCCACCCTTCGCGAGAGGCACGCGAAGAGTGGACGACCACTTGCCCTGAGTGTGTCGTCCAAACCGACGATGCAGGCAGGATCGCTTCCCACCCTTGCAAAAGACGCAAGGATGGGGCACCCTCCGCGGGAACGGCCCACGCAGAGAGGATTCCGGGCAGACCGAAACTTGATAGGATCATTCCGCACAAAAACGGACTGGAGGGCCTCTCCATGATCACTCGCCGCAGTTTCATCATTGCAAGCGGAATGACCGCGCTGGCTTCAACCCGGGTGTTTGGCGCGAACGATACTCTTCGCATCGGAGTCATTGGAGCGGGGCATCGGATGCGGGGGCTGCTCGATGCGGCGGACAAGGCTGGGCCTTACGAGATCGTGGCGGTGAGCGACGTGTATGGTCCCAGCCGCGACGCGATTGTGCAAAGGTCTAAGGGGCTCGCTACGGCGCATCTCGATTATCGGGAAGTGCTGGCGAAGGACATCGATGCAGTGATCATTGCGTCGCCGGACCACTGGCACGTGAAGATGGCCGTCGATGCACTGGCGGCGGGCAAAGATGTCTATCTGGAAAAGCCGGTCACCCACACGGTGGAGGAAGGCGCTACGCTCACGCGCGCGGTTCGGTCCAGCAAGCAGATTTTACAGTGTGGGATGCAGCAGCGCAGTTGGAGTCACTTCCGCGATGCAGTGGAGATGATTCAGGGAGGCAGTCTGGGCCGCGTGGTGCAGGTGCGAACGTATTGGTGGCAGAACTACCACAGGAACTGGGCTGGCGAAACCCGATTGACCAGCAGGCGCTGGATTGGAAACTGTGGCTCGGGGCGGCTCCGGACCAGCCGTTCAGCGACGAGAAATTCAGTCACTGGCGGTGGTTCTGGAATTTTGGCGGCGGCGCCATGACCGATTTATTTACGCACTGGATCGATGTGGTGCACTGGGCGATGAAGGCCGACCAACCGCGCCAGGCACAGATGCTCGCAGATAAGTACATTTTCGAGGAGTGGGATTGTCCGGATACGATTCAGGCGGCGTTCCGGTATCCCGGGTTTGATGTGGTGTACGAGGGGATGATGAATTCGTCCATCGACGATGGCGGGCTGGAGTTTCGCGGGACGGACGCAACCCTGAAGATTAATCGCAGCGGCTTTGGGGTCTATCGAGAACGGGTGGAAGAGGGACAGAATCCCGCGCTCACTGCACACAGCGTGCTCGACGGGACGATTTCGCACATGGAGAATTTCTTTGAGTGCGTGAAGTCGCGCAAGGAGCCGAACGCGCCGGTGGAAACGGGAGTGGCGGCGGCACGGGCGGGGCAGATCGGGAACCTGGCTTACTTGCATGGCGGGTTGTGGGCGGCTAAGGCGTGATGCATAGAGATTGTCATCCTGAGCGGCGTCATTTGCCGCGAAGGATCCATGCAACTGGCGGGAAGTGCATGGATCCTTCGCGCGCAAAAAGCGCGCCCTCAGGATGACAAGAGCTACTTTTATTTGGCTAATAGTCAGGACGATGACGCGGTCGACTTCGTCTTTGCCTTGGGCGCGAAGTTTCAGGATGACGCCGTCGCGGTTTGGGTTACGTCGACTGGCTCACCTCCGAGCAGCAATTGCGCGGATGAGATTTTGCCTGCGATTGGCGGGAGGGCCAGCAGTGGCGATCCCCAGTTCAGGATGTGGACGTAGATCTTGTTTTCTTTCTGCGTGGTGACTCCCCAGTCGCCGGGAGGGATAGGGCCGCCGCGCGTGCCGTAGATCGAATCTCCATATTTTGAGAGCCATTCGCCGACGGCGTGCAGGCGAGTGACGAATTGCGGATCGATTTCGCCGTTCGGATAAGGGCCAATATTCAGCAGCAGGTTGGAATTGTTTCCGGCGGCGCGAACGAGCTTGCGTTCCAGGTCTGCGGGCGCTTTTGTAGTTGCTGTCGCCGATGTTGAATCCCCAGGCGCCGTTGAGCGTGTCGGAGCTTTCGAGCGGGAGCTGGGTGCTTACGTACTTCGTGTTGAATCCGGCGGTGTTTTGGCCGGGGAGATCGCGCTCGAAAGTCTGCACGTCTTCGCCGGGACGCGGGGTCTGATGATGGTTGGGAATGATGAGCGCGGCGGGCTGAAGCTGATGAATGAGTGCGTAGGTTTTGGGGAGATGCCAGTCGGCGTCGGGCTTGTCCCACATGCCGTCGAACCAGATGCCGCCGATGGGGCCGTAGTTGGTGAGGAGTTCGGTGAGCTGGCCGTCCATGTAGGTGTCGAGGTAGGCGTTCCAGTCGCCGTGGTCGGGGCGGCCGTTGTTCCAGTTGGTGGCGCCGCGCGGGAAGTAGTCGGGATTGTGCCAGTCGAGTTGCGAATAATAAAAGAAGAGCTTGATGCCCTGGCGGTGGCATTCGTCGGCGAGCATCTTCAGCGGGTCTTTCTTATAAGGCGTGCGCGGCGACGATGTTCCAGTCGGAGACTTTGGAGTCGAACATGGCGAAGCCGTCGTGATGGCGCGACGTGATGGTGATGTACTTCATGCCGGCGGCTTTGGCGAGGGCGACCCAGGTGGGGGCGTCGAATTTTTCGGGATCGAAAAATGCAGGCAGGCGATTGTATTCGTCGAGCTGTGAGATGGCGTTCGTGGAAGACCCATTCGCCGTCGCCGAGAACGCTGTAGACGCCCCAGTGGATGAACATGCCGAATTTCATGTCCTGAAATTCGCGGCGGGCCTGCAGGTTTTCGGGAGTGGGCTGGTAGTCGGTTTGGGCGGAGGCGGTGGCGTCGCGAAAATAGCAGGGGTTGCGACGGACAATGGCTAGCGCGCAGTTTGCGAGCGTGGACTGACGAAGCTTTGGCACGTGTCGTTCTCCGGGTATAGTCTATCGCGATCGTGGGTCGTGTTGCTGGCGGTTTTTGTCGGAAGCAGTGGGGCGAGTGAGACTCCACTTCTGCGCACAGAAGCGCGGAAAATGGGGCATCCATTCTCGCGATGGGCAGTTACTTGGCGGACGGTGACGATGCGTCGGTCAGCGGGATTCCGAGCGTGCCGGCGGTGTTTGACTTGAGATCGTAGATGCCGGTGCGCAGGTAGACATATTCGCTTGGGGCACGTCGATTTCTTTGTGGATCTGCAGGCCGACCTTCTGCACGGCTCTCGTAGAGCTTGGGTCGCAGGTTGACGTCGCCCTTGGTGACCACGAAGTTCAGCGGCTTGCCCTCGCGATTGTAGGCGAGGAGGACGATTTCGATGTTGCCGTGACGGGCGCCGTCGGGAGTGGGATCGAGCTTGAGGTCTCTGCGCCGAGATCGCGAAATCCACGCCGTAGCGGGTGAACGGTCCTTTGAGATCCGGGTTGCTGCCGATGCGGGGCGCGTCGGGCGCGGGCTGCGGGTCGGAGGGCAGCACCAGGATCTTGTAAAGAATTTGAGAGTAGTCGGGCAGGTTGCGTCCCATGAGCATGCAGCAGGGGATCGGAGTCTGGCTTTTGTCCGGCAGAGAGGGCGGTTTGCGAGGTCGTCGGCGTAGTATCCGCGACGGTACGCGAGAGTGTCCTTGCCCTTGAGGAGCTTCACCTGAATGCGGCGGTATTTTCCATCCATTGTCGGGTTGCTGGGCGAGTAGGCCAGGGAGTAGTAGCGCGTGCCGTTGTTGACGACGCGAGTAAGAGCATCGTTGAGTCCGTTGGTGTTGTAGAAAGCCTGGCCGCCGGTATCCTTGGCCAGCTCCTCCATGGCGCTGTGGTTCGAATCGCGGTCGGCTGCACCGGTTTGCATCTGCTTGACTCTGATCCCGCATGGCGAACTGACGGCCGCTTCTCTCCAATCTCCTGCCATTGGCTTGAATGCCGTATCCGGAGCCAGACCTTCGGCGGCGATGGGATAAAGAGCGACTTGACCGGCCGCAAGCAAGTCGGTGGTCTTGCGGATTTCGTCCTGAAACTGTCGGCAGAGGTTAAACGGATCGAGCAAGTCCGGATTCGGAAAGAATGCCGGAGGGGAAAGAGCCGGAGAACCAGATCACGTTCTTGCGGCCGGGAACGGCGGAAAGATAGCGCGCGAGCTGCTGCAGGGCTTCGAGGGTGATGCTCGATGCGCTGCTCGTCTGAAAGGCAGCCGTGTCGGCCAGGAACTGCTTCATGGCATTGATGGGATCGACGGCGGCCATCGCCGCGGTAGCCGGGGCGGTCGAGGCCCGAGGATATTCTCGCTCATGAAGTCGATCATGCGCTGGTTGGCATCGTTTTCGGCGTTGGAGGGAAGCAACGCCGATTGTTGCGGGCCAGCCTGTGCGCTGTTGAGGACGGCCAGCAATTCTGAGGAATCGGTGGTGACTCCCTGCAGCATGCGCAAGCGCGACGCCAGGGTGAAAATCGCGACGCGCGTGCCGGGAGGAATCGTCTTCAGATACTTGATCATCTGCGAATGGACGTAGGCCTGGTCCCGGGATGGAGTGTTCAGGGCGTCGAGCAGAAGGACGTTCACCGAGTCGGCGGTTTGTGTCGACCGGGAAATTGGTGTAGACGTGTGGCGGCAGCGCGGGCAACTTGATTTGGTCGGAGGTGCGCCGTGGTGCTCTTCGAAAGTGGAGATGGTTTGCGGCTTGCCGTCTTCCAGGATTTCGAAGTCTTCCTTCTGCAGGCCGGTAACGGCGTCTCCCTTGCCGTTGGTTACTACCACATCCACTAGAACCAGGCGGACTTTGGTTTGATAGTTGCAGACGGTGTTGCCGGAATCCGGGGCCGCAGTTTGGGAGTGGAGCGGGAAGACTAGTAAGAAAGGAAGAAGACGGAGGACCCGACAAGGGCGGCCTAGATGCATAGGCATTCTCTGTCGATCAAGTTATCACAGAGGCGGTCCTAGAATTGTAAAGCGGGATAAAATGATTCCTCTCGCAACGGGAGCGGAGCTGAATCGTCATGGGAAGAGAAAATGGTCTGGTTCAAGTGGCGAGTCATTATCCAGTCGACGAGACAATCAAGCGACTACAGTCGGCTTTCGCGGAGAAGGGGCTGCAGATATTCGCCTTGATCGATCACAGCGGGGAGGCCGAGAAGGTCGGGTTGAAGATGAGGCCGACGAAAGTGCTGATCTTCGGGAGTCCGAAGGGCGGGACGCCGCTGATGGTGGCGGCACCGAGCCTGGCGATTGATTTGCCGCTGAAGGCGCTGGTGGCGGAGGACGCAGCGGGCAAGGTCTCGGTCACGTTCAATGATCCGCAGTATTTGAAGGAGCGGCATGGTGTGCCGGAGGAGTTGATCAAGAATCTTGCGGGGGCGGGCGTTGTGATCGGGAAGGCTGTGGAATAATGAAGCCCCCGCTCTCGGGCCAGGGGCGCGCGAGACATGGGGGAACCCGGCATCGGAGAGCATGTGACAGAGATCAATCCCAATCGAGCGCGCGACCATCTGGCGAATGAGCGGACGTTTCTCGCTTGGGTGCGGACCGGGGCGGCGATCGTGGTGTTTGGATTTGCGATTGGGCGGTTCGCGATTGCGATGCGGCAGTTGACCGCGCTGCAGGGGCATCCGGTGCAGACGGCGGGAATTTCTGTGTGGCTGGGGTCGTTCACGATTGGCGCGGGTGTTGTGTTGGTGGTGGCAGGTCTGGCGCGGTATCGAAAGACGCGGGCACAGTTGGATGCGGGGACGTTTGAGCCGGCGGGGTTTGTGCTGGATCTGATTACGATTTTGACGGTCGTGTTTGGGTTGGCGCTGGCGGGATATTTGATTTATGCGGAGAAGAGTCTGGGTTAGGGCGGGCAGGGGCTAAAGCCCTCGGGTTCTTGGCCTGCTACCGCGGCCCTGAAGGGCCGCTCTTCCACGGGACGTATGCGTCTGGGGTACGGAGACTTATGGCGAACGATCAGGAAAAAGAGGCGGCGGCACGGGCCAGTTTGCGGTTTGTGAAAGATGGACAGGTGGTGGGGCTTGGGACGGGATCGACTGCGGCCTACTTTATCAAGCTGCTGGGGGAGAAGGTCAAGAATGGGATGCGGATGCAGGGGATTCCGACTTCGGATCGGTCGCGAGAGCTGGCGGAGAGCCTGGGGATTCCTCTCACTACGCTGGACGAATGCCAGGAGATTGCGGTCACGGTGGATGGCGCGGACGAAGTGGATCCGCAGCTGCGGCTGATTAAGGGCGGCGGGGGGCGATGCTGAGGGAGAAGATTGTGGCATCGGCGACAAAGCAGTTAGTGATTGTGGCGGACGAGACGAAGCAGGTTCCGGTTCTGGGGAAGTTTCCGCTGCCGGTCGAAGTGATCAAATTCGCCCAGGCACTGGTGGCGAAGCGGATCAAGGCGCTGGGAGCGCAGGTATCGGCTGCGGAAGGATGCCGATGGGACGCCGTTTGTGACAGATGAGAACAATCACATTCTGGATTGCCGCTTTGGGCAGATTGCAGATGCGGATACTTTGGCGCGGCAGTTGAGTGAGATGCCGGGAGTGGTGGAGCATGGGTTGTTTATCGGGATGGCGAGCGTGGTGCTGTTGCGCGAGGGCAGCGAGATTGTGGAGTTGAGGAGATAACCTCGGGGGCTTAGCGGCGGACTCAGCCGCTGTGGCGAGGGACGCGAGGACACCCCTCGCGGGCCGAAGCCAAGGTTAATTTTGAAATGGACGCTTAACGCGGCACTTAAGGGGCCGCTCTTCCACGAGGTCGCGGCCGATGCGGTCCTTGAGAGCGCTTTTCCATGCTATTTCACACCGCGTCATCTGCTCGCGGTCGCTGCCCGCACGAAATCCGCTAGCAGGCCGTAGGCTGTCGCGTAGAGGCCGGGGTTTTCCTCCGTGACTGCGAGGCCGGGGAAGAGGTCGGTTTCGAAATAGATGTAGGAGGATGTGCCTGCGATGCGGGCCATGGGCTGCGTGCTCAGGACTTTCTCGGGCCTCACGCTGGCCTTTACGCAGTCGCCGGTACGATGCGCGCGACAGACCAGCTTGAAGGGCCAGCCGTCGCGGCGGGCGTTGCGGAGGGCTTGCGGCGTGAGGTCGCGGATGCCTTCGCGTTCGATGTCTTCGAGTCGCACGGGGATGTCCATCAGAACCGTGATCAGCGCGGCGGTTTTGACGGCGGCGTCCCAGCCGTCGATGTCGTGGGTGGCGTCGGTTTCGGCGATGCCGAGGGCCTGCGCTTTTTTCAGGGCTTCGTCGAAGGTGAGGCCTTGTTCCATCTCGCTCAGGATCACGTTGGTGGTTGAGTTGAGAATTCCGTGAAAGCCCTGCAGGTGGATTGCGGGGAGTTGATCGAAGAAAGAGAAGATGGGGACGCCGTCCATGACGGTGGATTCGAAGAGGAATCGTTTGCCTTGCTTCGCGGCGAAGTCGCGAAGATTGCGGTAGGCGTGGACGATGGGGCCTTTGTTGGCGGTGATGGCGTGGGCTCCGTGCTCGAGGGCGGCACGGATGTGGGTGACGGCGGGCTCGCCGTCTTTCACGTTGAGGGATGTGGCTTCGAAGAGGACGTCGGTCTGGGCGGCGGCGAGCCAGTCGCGGACGTTGGTTGCGACGTCACTGGCGCTGACATTCGAATTCGCTTCTGGCCTTGCGCGGGCGAGGGCCCTTCCACTTCGCTCAGGGCAGGTCCGCGACCAAGTAGGCTATTCGGATCCAGGCCATTCGGATCGGCGATCCAGCCCAGGGTTCTGGAGGCGATGCCCGTGATCCGATAGGCGATGCCGTGGCGGGCGCGGAGTTCGTCCGCGCGGTCTTCGAGGAGACGGACGAGCGTCCGGTTGACGTTGCCGAAGCCTAGGAAACACAGGTTGTACGTGCGGATGCGACCTCGCACAGGGGCTAAAGCCCATCGATTTGCGCCGCTGACGCGGCGCTGAAGCGCCGCTCTTCCACGGAGCCACCCGTCACCGCTATCCCATCACCGTGGTGTGCTCGGGCTTGATTTTATAGATCACGCGGACTTCGCTGGGCTGCGCGTAAGGATATTTGTCTACGCCTAAATACTTCTTCGCCAGCTTGTTGATGCTGTCGTCGGCGCCGTCTTCGGTGATCTCGACGACGCGGCCGCGGATCTCGAGATAACG
This sequence comes from uncultured Acidobacteriaceae bacterium, assembly GCA_963795875.1. GTDB lineage: Bacteria > Acidobacteriota > Terriglobia > Terriglobales > Acidobacteriaceae > Sulfotelmatobacter. Next base: position 258,336 of record CAWCJM010000006.1, on the reverse strand, counting down.
ATACGGGTTTTCGGGATCGATGATGGCGAGCGAGACGCGGGGATCGCGGCGGACGTTGCGGTCCTTCTGCCGTCCCTTGGCGGAATTGAAGATGACATGCTCGCCGTCGAAGTCGCACCATACCGGGGTGACTTGCGGGCGGCCGTCGGGCATTAACGTCCCCAGGCTGGCAAAGGCCCGCTTCTGAAACAGATCGCGGTACTTCTCGGGGATGACTTGCGACATAGGAGCCTCCGGGAATTGGATTGCAGCAGCATTATAGAACGCAAGGCGCGGCGGTGCGTACTACGCGTCGCTTCCAGTTTTATTGCGTCTTTATTTAGAATTACGGGTCTAATCAAATTCACCAGGACTAGGAGTGCGCCGGTTCTGCGGCTCGGTGGCCCGGCGCTGAGACTCCAGTGGGTTCGTAGACTTGTATTCGATTCCATCTCAGGACTGAAACTATGACTGCTTTGCTCCGTGGCCGGAGCTTCTCTTCGCGAGGGGCTGTGGTCGTTGCGTTTCTTCTCGTCTTGGCGCTCACAGTGCCTGTGAGCACGGCGGCGCAGGCTGCCCAGAAGTATCCGCAGACGATTGTGTTTATGACGGATTTTGGCCTACTCGACGACTCAGTGGCGATTTGCCGCGGCGTGATGTACGGCATCATGCCCGACGTGCGCATTGTGGACCTAACGCACACGGTGACGCCGTTCTCCATTTTCGATGGGGCGCGCTACCTGTATGGGGCGACTCCGTATTTTCCGGCGGGAACGGTTTTTGTGGTGGTGGTGGATCCGACCGTGGGCAGCACGCGCAAGGCGATCGTGGCGCGATCCAAGCGCGGGCAATATTTTGTGCTGCCGGATAACGGGCTGCTGACGCTGGTGGAGCAGCGCGACGGGATTGAGTCGGTTCACGAGATTACGAATCCAGATTGGATGATTGGGACGAAGCTGTCGTCCACGTTTCACGGGCGCGACATTTTCTCGCCCGTGGGCGCGCACGTGGCGCGCGGAGATGACTGGACGAAGGTTGGTCCGGAGATGGCGGTCAAAGATCTGGTCCGGCTGGATTGGAAGGTCGCAAAGGTTGACGAGAGCGGGCTGGCTGCGACAGTGATCGCGACGGACGGGCCCTTCGGCAACCTCGTAACCAATGCGGATGGCGAAGACTTCCTGAAACTGGGATACCAGCGTGGCCAGGAGGTTCCAGTCAAAGTCGGCGACAAAGAGTTGAAGATGAAGTTCGTGAAGACTTTCAGCGATGTGCCGGTGAACCAACCCCTGCTGTACATCGACTCGCGCGGGCATCTCGGGCTGGCGGTGAACCAGAATAGTTTTGCGGCGACCTATGGGATCAAGCCGCCCGCGATGCTGTTCATCCCAAGAGCTGGAAAATAGACGCAGCGTCACGCCAAACTGCGTCGTAGTACGTCCATTGTCTATATACGAGAGGAGTTGGTCATCATGAATCGCGCCGTTTCGCATTCATTTCGCGGGAGTGTGTTCGCTGGATTCCTTCTGGTAATGATTTTGTTGCTGCCGGGGATGGTGGTGGGGCAGAGCTATCGCGGGTCGATCCGGGGGAAAGTCAGCGATCCGAGCGGCGGGTTGCTTGCCGGAGCGAAAATCACATCGAAAAATGTGGACACCGGCCTGACGCGCGACGGCCTCACCAACGAAGAAGGGACGTACGTGCTCGCGGAATTGCCCGCCGGCACTTATACCGTCACCGTGAACGCGCAAGGATTTGCACCGGTTGCTCAGAATGTGGTGGTGAGTGTTGGCCTCGACACGACGGCCGACTTCGCCATGCTGAAAGTGGAGCAGCATCAGGAGAGCGTGACGGTCACGGAAGACGTTCCACTGGTGGAAGCCACGCGCGACGTGCTGGGCGAAGTCGTAGACCAGCGACTGGTGGCAGATCTGCCGCTGAACGGGCGCGATTTCGGAAAGTTGGTGGCACTGGTTCCGGGTGCGACGGTCGAGCCGGCGGGCGTGGCTGCGATTCAGAGCGGCTTCGGGCAGTTTTCGATCAACGGTAACCGCGACCGCTCGAACAACTACACGGTCGACGGCACCGACAACAACGATCCATTCTTTAATAACTCCGCGTTCAACCAGACGGGGATTGGAGGCGCTCCGGCGTCGCTGCTGCCGATTGATTCGATCCAGGAGTTCAATCTCCAGTCGGATTTTCCGCCGGAGTACGGGCGCAATAGCGGTTCCGTGGTCAATATCCTGACCAAGTCGGGCAGCAATCATTTTCACGGGTCGGCGTTCGAGTTCCTGCGCAACAGCGCGATGGATGCGCGGAACTATTTCAATCGCACGCCCGCCGTTAAGAGTCCGTTTCAAAATAACAACTTTGGCGCGTCGCTGGGCGGCCCGATCGTGAAGGATAGGACCTTCTTCTTCGGCGCCTATGAGGGACAGCGCGAGCGCGTGGGATCGGATTTTGCTTTCCAGGTGCCGGGAAATAATCCCGCTCTTCCTGCGAGTGGCACGGCTTTGCCGAATCAGATTGTGGCGGCGCAGACCTTGGTCGAAGGCAACGGAGTGACGCCGAGTCCGGCGCTCACCAATATTCTGACGTCCACTTTTCCGGCTGCGACTGGCTTTAACGGAATCGCCGGAACGCTTGCTGGCAGCGTGCAAGACAAGAATGATGTGGACAGCCTTATCGCCAAGATCGACCAGCAGTTGACCTCGATGGAATCCCTTACGGGACGATACGCGTTCGCGCGCAGCCAGCAGGTTTTTCCGCTGGGCGGCCTTGGCTTTGGCGCCGGTTCGCGGCTGCCGCAGTTTGCGCAGACTTCGCCGACGCGGGTGCAGTTGCTGTCGTTCAGTTTGCTTGTCGACTTTGAGCGCTACCAAAATCAACGAAGTGCGTTTCGGGTACAGCCGTTATCGCACGTCGTTCAGTTCGTTGGACGCGAACCTCGATCCAGCCAGCTTCGGCACGGCGGCTGTGCCCTTCAACATGGGAACGGGCAAGACAGGGCTTCCGGAGATCGATTTCGGTGGCACGTTTGAAAACCTGGGAGCGAGTGCATTCAGTATTCCACGAGGGCGCACCAGCCAGAGCTTCCAGATTCTCGACAACTTCACATGGCTGAAGGGGCGCCACACCATGAAGTTTGGCGGTGAGTACCGGCGCGCGGCAATCAGCAGCTTCAACGACAACCTGGAGCGCGGACTATTTTCCTTCGGGTCAGGTCCGAGTGGGCTGGCGCTGTGCCCCGGAAGTCCGACGGATCCGGTGGAGTGCAGTGATGCGGGCGCGGTAACGTTGGCTAACTATTACCTCGGAAATACGTTTCCTTCCATCGATGCTGGCAATACACAGCGCAACACGTTCAACAACGGCCTGGCGTTTTTCGTGCAGGATGATTTCCGAGTGTCGCCGAAATTCACGTTGAACTACGGGATGCGCTGGGAGTACTTCGGTCCGCTTGGGGAGAAGAATAACCTACTCTCGAACCTCGGCGCAGACGGCAATCTCGCCATGGTCGGCACCGATGGACTGCATGGCGCCTACAATCGCGATCTGAACAATTTTGGACCGCGCGTCGGATTTGCGTGGAACGCTGTGTCGAAGACCGTGGTGCGTGGTGGATATGGGATTTACTTCGACTACATCCCGCAGGATCTGCTGATTGCAAATTTCACCAACTCGGCCGGGCTGGCCACGAATCCAATAGGGCCGCAGCCGGTGCTTTCGCTGGCGAACAGTTATGACTCGACCGCGTGGAGCGGCATCAACCCGGCGAATTCGGTGGTCAGTCCGATTCCGCCTCCGTTTCCTCCAGCGGGAGCGGATATTTTCTTCACGCCACGCAATCTGGTAACTCCGTATTCGCAGAACTGGAATTTGAACGTAGAACGGGAACTCAGCGGGACCCTGGTTCTGCAACTGGGCTACATCGGGGGCAAAGGGACCAAGCTGGTGCGGCTGCGCGATGCGAATCAGCCGGATATTTTCGGGAACCGGCCGAACGTGAACTATGGGTTCATGGATGAGTTCGCCACGATCAGTGCTTCGACTTATAGCGCGTTTCAGGCCACGCTCCGCAGCCGCAACTGGCACGGGCTCTCCGGATTCGCGGGGTACACGCTTTCGAAGTCGCTGGACGATGCGTCGGACGGCATCGACTTCAACTTCGCGACCGTGGCGCTGCCTCAGGATTCCAACAATCTTGCCGCGGAACACGGGCCTTCGAACTTCGATGCGCGGCAGCGCTTTACGGCTGCGTTCACCTATGACTTGCCGCGGCTCGGTGGGCCGAAGCGTCTGGCGGAGGGCTGGCAGCTGAACACCATCGTTACTCTGCAAAGCGGGCGGCCCGTGCCCGTTGTTAATGCGGACGATACCAGCGGGGCGACCTTCGATCAGTTTCCCAGTCCGTCGAATTTCCACCAACGTCCGAACCTCGTGCCGGGGCAGGCGATCATTCACTCGAACTGGGCGTCGGCGCCCGACACGATTGGGTATCTCAACGGCAACGCGTTCGCGGATCCGCCTCTTGGAACCTTTGGCACTCTGGGGCGCAACGAGATTTATGGGCCGCATTACCGGAACATGGATTTTGCTTTGACCAAAAACACGCCGTTGGCCGATCGGGTGAACTTGCAGCTGCGGGCGGAGTTCTTCAACATTTTCAATCACCCGAATTTTGCGCTGCCGAATTTCTTTGTAAGCCCGGGAACGCCGAATCAGGGGTTGATTACGCAGACTCCCGACCAGGCGCAGACGAATCCCGGGTTGGGTGGGGGCGGGCCGCGGGTGATTCAATTGGGAGTGAAGTTGTTGTTTTAGTTCCTGCAGAGAGAGTCGAAGAAGTCAAAGCCCCACCCTCTCGCAAAAGTACGCGAGAAGGGTGGGGCACCCTTTTATTCCTTCACATCTTGGGACAGGCGCGGGAGGACGGCTCGCAGCAAAGACTCGAATGTTGTCTTCACTCGTTCGCCGGTTTCCATAACTTCTGCGTGAGAGAGAGGTTGATCCAGGATTCCGGCAGCCATGTTGGTGACGCAGGAAATCGCGAGCACCTTGATTCCCATGTGGCGGGCGGCGATCACCTCCGCCACTGTCGACATTCCCACCAGGTCCGCGCCCGTTCGGCGCAGGTACTCGATCTCTGCTGGCGTTTCGTAGCTCGGTCCGAGCAGTCCAGCGTAGACGCCTTCATGTTGCGGGATCGTCAGCTTACCGGCTTCTTCGCGCGCGATCTGGCGATATTCCTTCGCATATGCCTGCGTCATGTCGGGGAAGCGGACGCCGAAGCGGTCGTCGTTGGGGCCGACCAGAGGATTCGCGCCTTGGAGGTTGATGTGGTCCCGGATCACGACCAGCGCCCCCTGCGAATAGCTGAGGTTGATCCCTCCGGCGGCGTTGGTGAGGATGACGGCGCGAATACCCATGCGTCCGAAGACGCGGATGGGGAATGTGACTTCCTGCGCAGAATATCCTTCGTACAAGTGGACGCGGCCTTGCATCGCGGCGACAGGCACGTCGCCCGCGCTGCCGAGGACCATCCGTCCTGCGTGACCGATCGCGGTCGAGCGCGGGAACGCAGGGATTTCGGCGTAGGGGATGCTGGTAGAGTCGGCGAGTGAGTCGGCAAAGCCGCCGAGGCCGGAGCCTAGGACGAGCCGATCTTCGGACGGAGTGTGGTGCGTTTCAGGATCAGTTGTGCGGCGGAGTCGGCGAGTGCGAATTGGTCGGTCATGAGCGACGCAGGGTCACTCACGAGATCCTCTCGCTTCGCCTGAAACCGTGGTCCGCATCGGGATTACACCATCATTCTTGGACTTCAAGTTCAGAATAACCGGGTGAAGTGCTCACAAATCGCCGTCGGCCAGATGGCGGCCGTGGCCGTTGCGATCCAGCCAATCATACAGAAATGTCTGGTAAAGGTAGGAGGCAACGATTTCCTCGCCGAGTTCGTGGGTCTCGGTGCAGATGAAGGGAACGCGCAGCCCGGCGAGCACCGCGATCAGTGACTGCGTGATGCGGTTGGGGTTCGCGGCGCGGTAGGGATATTCGGATTTGATGTCGGTCAGCGACGCGGTTACGACGAGCAGGCTGTGGGGACGCTCGCTCATGCGACGCAGGCGGCTGACGAAGACGTTGCGATTTGTAGTGAAAGATTGAATCAGGTCGGCGAGGTCTTTGCGCTCGACGACGCAGGAATCTTCCATGCCGCTGACCGAGTAGTCGCCGAGGGGCAAGGCTCGCTCCTCGATGTCGGCGAACCATTTTCGAAAGCGGCGGAAGGAGAGTGGATTCTGTTCGCGGGTATCGATGATGGCGACAGGGAGCGGAGTGCGGAGCTGCGTGCCTCCGCGCTCGGCAACTACCGGCAGCAGTGGGGGAGGGACGGGGACTGAGGTCGGGGACCACGCCAGGGGTGACGGGATTAGTGTTCGTTTGCGTGGCATAGTATCTGCAAAGACACTTCTATAAATAGTGCGACCAAATCCCCACTTCTCGCGCTAAAAGCTCGCGAGAAATGGGGCACCCTTGAATCGATGATCTCATCCTAAAACTTCTTCTCGAACCTGGCGAACGCCGTTTCCAGCTTCCATTGTTCGCGGGCGCGCTCGTTCGCTGCTAGAAACTTTTCGCAGTTCGGAGTCGGTTTTTCCTCGGTTGCAACATCCGCCGAGCACGCGGCCACCGGACGGAACGCGCCTTTCGTCTCTGCCCACAGGCTTTGCCCCGGCAGGAAACTGTGTTCGATGCTCTGGCGCGTCATGCGCTTCAACTCTGTATAGGGCAGATGATAGCTCTCGACAGCCCGCAGGTATTCATGCGTCATGTCGGAGCGGGCTACGCCTTCGTCGTCACTCGAAATTGCGACCGGGACGCCATACTTCATATACACAGGCAGCGGGTGGTCGTCGCCGCTAACGCCGAGGATCTGATCATTCGAAGTGAGGTTGATTTCGACCAACACGTTACGCGCGGCCATTTCCTTCATCAGGCCGATGGGATCTTTCTCGAGCATGACGCTGACGCCGTGGCCGATGCGCTCGGCGTGACCGCGCTCGATCGAGTCGCGAATGTGGTAAGTGAGATCTTCGGGCTTCACCAGTCCCATGGCAAGTTCACCAGCATGTAGGCTGATGTGCACTTTCGGATAGACGCCGTGCAGGTACTCGAGCATGGCCATGTGCTCGTGGAAATCGTGGATGGGGACGTACCAGTCTTCGGGCATGACAAGATTCAACCCCACGAAGCGCGGGTCGGATGAGGCGAGTTCGAAGCCCAGCACGATCTGCGCAAAGACGGCTTCGCGCGGCAGGCCGCGCAGCACTTGGTACAGATAGCGGACCGTGACAGTGCATCCGGGTTCGGCGTCGGCGGCGCTGCATTTCAGTTCAGTGCGGGCGCGGGCGTCGTCTTCCGCCAATGTCTTGCCGGTAGCGGCGGTGATTTCTTTCAGGCCACTGGCTAGGAGCTTCTCCCGCATCTTGGCAAGATCGTCTTCCCATCCCAGTTGCATGCCGAGTTTCGCGGCTGCGCCTCCGTCGGCGGTGTGCATGAATTCCACGTACTGAACGTGCTCGCGGGCCGCACGGTTGATGACGGTAGCGACTGCTTCCGCGACATGGCTGTCGGCAGCCAGTTCGAACTTGTCGAAGGTGGCGAAGAAGTGGTCGTGGCCGGATTCGTCGCCCTGACGCCAGTTGCGCATCGACCAGGCGTCGATGATCTGGTTGTAGAGGATGTGGTCGTCGTAGGAGCAGCGGATGGCGGGCTTCGGCGTGTAGTGCTCGCAGGAATCGCAGGGCGCGCCCAGCAGGCGTGAGGTGGTGCGGTCAACGCAGAAATTATCGGATGCCGCGAAATCGATCAGGTCTTCGGCATAAATTGCGCCATCCAGGTGATTGTGCAGGTCTCCGCCTTTAGGCACTTCGCGCACGAAAGCAAGCAACAAGGACGGCTGGTGGCGGATGGAGTCGAGATACTTCCCCGTTTTCTGCTCCGCGGTTTGCGCCGCGGCGACAGTGGAGACGAGAACGACGATCAGATAACCGCGGACTACCTTCAGGCTCACTGGCGCTCCTTCAAAAATCGGGAAAGGCATTGTAATTCGGGTCCTGTGGTGCGCGCCAATTGCCAAGGCTCTCCAATTCCAAGGCCTGTACCACAAAGGACACGAAGTATCACGAAGGATTGCCTTGATGCGATTTCCTTCGTGTAACTTTGTGTCCTTCGTGGTTATGGCTTTACTCCGTTCGTGCGAACTGACCCGCTGGCAGATATCTCTGCTACATTGTTTTCTTATGCCGGAACCGCTCAAACTGCCTACTCGTAACTTTGCCAGCGACAATAATGCCGGAGTGCATCCGGAAGTTCTGGAAGCGATCGCGCGCGCCAACCAGGGGCATGTAGTAGCGTATGGTGACGATCCCTACACGCGTTCCGCCACCGCGAAATTCAAGGAGCACTTTGGCGCGGGGATCGACGTATTCTTTACATTCAACGGCACGGGAGCTAACGTCCTGAGCCTGCAGTCGCTGAATCGGTCGTACCATGCCGTGCTGTGCAGCGAATACGCGCACATCTATACGGACGAATGCGGCGCGCCGGAAAAACATACGGGATGCAAGCTGATTCCGCTTCCGCACCAGGATGGAAAGATCACGCTCGACTCGGTGCGGCACGCCTACCACGGGATCGGAGACCAGCATCATGTGCAAGTGAGGGTAATCTCGATCACGCAATCGACCGAGATGGGGACGGTCTACCAGCCAGAAGAGATCCGGGCACTTGCTGATTTTGCTCACCAGCACGAGATGTTTCTGCACGTGGACGGCGCGCGAATTGCGAACGCTGCAGTCACTCTTGGTCAGACGCTGCGGCAGGCTACGCGCGACCTGGGCGTGGACGTGCTCTCGTTCGGCGGAACGAAGAATGGGATCATGGGCGGCGAAGCGGTTGTCTTCTTCAATCAGAAGATGAGCAAGGATTTTCTCTATCTGCGCAAGCAAGGGATGCAACTGGCGTCGAAGATGCGCTTCATCGCCGCGCAATTCGAGGTGCTGCTTACCGACGATCTGTGGCGGCGCAGCGCCGAACACGCCAATCGCATGGCGCGGGTGCTCGAGGCTGAGGTGCGGAAGATTCCCAAGGTTCGTGTGGTGTGGAAGGTCGAGGCTAACGGCGTGTTCGCGCAGATTCCAGAGCCTGCGATCGCGAAAATTAAGGAGCGTTACTTCTTCTATCCGTGGATCGAAGAGGAGTGCATTGTGCGCTGGATGTGCTCGTTCGATACGACAGAAGAGGATGTAAGGGAGTTTGCGAAGGTCGTGGCGGAGGCCGTCAAGGGGTGATGGGTGGAACCATTTGTTCCTATTGCTTTTTGCTTGTCCATTGACTAAATTTGCCCATTCGGCGCGTGGTGCGTGTTTCCCAGTTTAGAAACCCCAGGAGTTGTTCATGAACGGGAAGTGGTGGAGCATCGTAGTCCTGGTCGCCATTGCGGCTCTGCTGCTGGGTGTGAACAGTTGCGGGCACAGTCAGCAGTTGGTATCGATCCAGATCCAGCCGACGGTTGAGACGTTCGGTTCTTCTACTACTCCGGTAATCGACAATGCCGGCGGGCAGGTGCAGTTGAGAGCTTTGGGTACTTACATCCACCCACCTGTGACGAAAGACATTACAAACGAAGCGACTTGGTCATCGAACACGCCCCAGATGTTTACCGTCAACTCTAAGGGGTTGCTGACGGCGACCGGCGAATCGTGCGGCGGCACGCTGATTTCGGCCACGGTCACTACGAACAGCAGTTCCGGAGGCCTGTCTTCGTCGGGCGCGGTCGTGACGGGCTATATGACGGCGAATGTTGTTTGCTTTACTTCGTCCGGCGGTGGCTCTGGTAATCCCGCCCTGACCTTGACGTTTCTGGGTAATGGCTCCGGTACAGTCTCCAGTTCCCCGTTGGGCCTGAGTTGTTCAAGCCCGAACCCGTGCGTGACTCAGCAGTTTGTAAGTGGCACACCGGTTACATTGACTGCGACACCCATTGGCACGTCGGTCTTTGGGATGTGGACGGGATGCGACTCAACCGCAACTACAAATCCCTGCACCCTGTCGTTAGTCGGCAACCGCAACGTTCAGGTTACCTTCAACTAGATCGCGGGCGCCTCATTCTCCCTCTTGCAGAAGGTCACGCAGGGTGGGCTTGTGCTTCTCCGGTTTCTTCTTTTTCTCGATGACCACTTGTCCGGCGGGGGGCGCGCCGACGCGCTCGCGGGCTAACTCCTTTACCGCGGTGACGGCGTGGAAACGCTTCGCTTTTTTCTTTCTGGCCATTGAAATCTCCGATTCGCGTGCGGAGGGAGGGCTTGCAGCGAGTGTACCTTGAGCGCTGCGCATGTGGGGTTTCGCAGTCAGGTACGGGCTGGATGTGCAATAATTCATAGTTGGTTGGGTGCGCCACAACGCAGACCCGACGCCGAAGCCTATGGAAGAGCGCGATTTTTTTGACGAGAAGCAAGAAAAAAAACCGGCTTCACTGAATTGTCCCCACTGCCACCAGGCGGCGGAATATGAAGTCACCTGGGTGGTGCGCACGAAGAAGCGCCAGCTTGCGGGCCGGGCCGACGAGCGCGACCGCGCCCGCTTTGCCAAATTCCGATCGTACATGGTGCGCAAAGACGACATGATGGCTTGCAAGAATATGCGCTGCCGCAAGCGGTTTGAGTTGACAGGCCAGTCGACAGTGATCACGGAGTAGAGTCGGCGTTGCTTTGACCCAAAGCCTCCCCTTCTTGATTGCAGCGCACCTCAGGCGCTAAAGCCCCGTCTGATTTCACCCGCCTAACGCGGCCCTGAAGGGCCGCTCTTCCACGTTTGTACGTCGCATTTGTAGGTTTTTCCGTACGGCCTAAGCCATGCTCCCCCAAGGCTGTTTTGTGTCCGAAGTTAGATCAGGCCCGGCTCGTGGACGTACTCGGGGCTTAGGATTCCAGGCAGGCCATCGAGGCCGGAGTCTTTGGCTTCGCGCTGCGCGAAGGCGATCATCTCCTGCTCGCGGTCGGGCGGTAGCGGATGGCGTTCGTAGGCGAAGAGCAATTCGTCCACTCGCCGACGGGCGCGCTGCAGAATGTCGTGTGTAGCACCATCCATCTCCGGAAGCCCGCGGTCGATCACCGCGGAGGGGAAGTGTTGTTCTTTGCGGAAGAGTGAGCGCGTTTCTTTTAGCTTGAGGAAATCTCCGGTCAATCCGGTCTGCGCGAACATGGCTACGGCCAGCGAATCGGAGCGCGCGTCGATGCCTTCGATCAGACGCTGGGCCGACGCGATCGCTTCGGCGTCGATGACGAGCTTTTCGATGCTGTGGCATGCAAGAAAATCGAGCATGCCCGCGCCGGAAATCATGTTGATCCCGGCCAGGGCGCCGAGCACGGTCGACATGCCACTTTCCATTTCAACCTGCGCATCGATCACGCGGCCATCGCCGGCGACCATGTAGGCGTGGGTGGGCAGGCCAAGATGCTTCCCGACTTCGGCGCAGCCAACGTCGAGCATGGCGGTCTCGATCGCGCCCATGGGCGTCTTGCCGGTGCGCATGTCGAAGATGGCGGGCGCGCCTCCCCAGACAATGGGCGATCCCGGTTGCGCCAGTTGATGAATCACGATGCCGCTGATGCACTCGGCAGCGTGCTGCGTGATGGAACCGGCAAGAGTCACTGGAGCTGTGGCGCCGGCCAACGGCATGCTGACGATTTCTGCGGGGACTCCAGCACGTGCCAGGTCGACGAGATTCTGCGAGGCGAATTCCGACCAGTTCAGCGGCGGCGAGGGGCATACGTCGAAGATGGCACGGGGATGCAGGCGCAGCGCTTCGCGGCCTCCGCTTTCAATGGCCACCAACTCCAGCAGGGTGTGCAGGCTCGATGCCGAAAAGGCTCCGGTGACGACGGGCTTTTCGGAATACCACAACACGAGTAATAGCCGATACCAGTCGCCGATCTCCGGTGGCACGTCGTTGCAGACCATGGCGGTGGATTGCGCGGCAAACTGCGGCAACATTTCCGCGACCTGCACCAGACGAACGAGATCGGCTGAGAGCGCGGGGCGGGCCTGCTGCGTTTCTGCGTCGAGAATGTTCAGGCACGACGAGCCGGGATCGAAGTGGACGCTATCGCCGCCATAGTGCACGGCCGGCTTGCCGTTGCGGTCGTAGAGACAGAATCCGCGGGGAACAAGATCGAGCAGGCGCCGCGCCAGCGCTTCCGGAATGTGCGCCACGCCATCTCTCACGGTGATGCCGGCGCCGCGCAGCAGGTCGACAACGTAGGGCGCGATGCGAACGCCGGGGTCCTCGATGAGCTGGAAGGCTTCTTCGACGATGCGTTCGATCAGCGCTTTGTCGAGCAGTTGGAGCTTTGGTCTCATGAGCGTCTCTCCGGGGAACGTCCCGTGGGGGCTGAAGCCCGTCCAGAAAAGGAGTGCCTCACCGCAGCGCTTAAAGCGCCGCCCCACCTAAGACCAGCTTCGGGTCTCATAACTGTTCCACAACGGCTGGCGTTTTCTGTTCCATCAACAGGCGGGCGAGTTCCACTGCGCTCATGGCGTCTTTGGCGTAGCCGTCGGCGCCGATCTCTTCGGCCCAGCGGCGGGTGACGGGAGCGCCGCCCACCATGATTCTTACGTGAGGGCGCAGACCGGCATTCTCAATCGCTTCGACGACGCCTTTCTGGTTGCGCATGGTGGTTGTTAGCAATGCCGAGACGCCAACGATGTCGGCGTTCAGTTCTTGTGCTTTGGCGGCGAACTTCTCGCCGGCGATGTCTACGCCAAGATCGTGCACGCGGAAGCCATGCGCGGTGAGCAGCGTTCCGACCAGGATCTTGCCAATTTCGTGAATGTCGCCCTTGGTAGTGCCCAGCACGACGACCCCGGCCATGGGACGTTCCGTGCCGAGCTTCTTCATCTCAGGATCCAGCACGGCCATGGCGGCACGCATGGCCTCGGCGGAGGCCATCATGTCGGGGAGATACATTTGTCCGCGCGCGAACTGTTCGCCGACCTCGTGCATTCCAAGAACGTAGCCGTTGTTGATGGCCTCGATGGGAGCGATGCCGGCGGAAACTGCCTGCTGCGCCAGGCCGCTGGCCGTGTCGGGCGCGCCGTCAATGATGCTCTGGCGCATGGCGGAGAAGTTGTCGTCTGGCATAGTGCCTCTAGGCCATGCTGACGGAGGGAGCGGCGGGAGTCTGTGATTAGGATCACAAAGTGAACTGCCGTCACTACATTTCCCCGCACAAAGGGTGCTCATTTATACTGACAGGTTTCCTTACGGCTCGCGAAAGCCATAAGGGCAAGGAGTCGCACTCTTGAAAATCCTGGTTTGCATGAAGCAGGTGCCGCAGAAAGATGCACCGCTGAAGCTGAACGAGAGCGGGGCGTGGATTCGCGAAGATGTGTCCTATGAAGTGAACGAGCCGGACGCGTACGCGCTGGAAGAGGCGCTGCGCCAGCGGGAGAAGCATAAGGGCGAAGTGGTCGTGATTACGAGCGGTCCGGCGCGAGCCCAGCAGGTGCTGCGTGAGGCGCTGGCCAAGGGCGCGGACCGGGCGATTCATCTGGAAGACGACAAGTTCGTGGGCCTCGATGCGTTCAATACCGCGAAGGCCTTTGCAGCGGCCATCAAAGACGAACAATTTGATCTGATCTTCACCGGACTTCAGTCCGATGACTACGGCTACGCGCAGACGGGCGTGATCCTGGCCGAGTTGCTGGGACTGCCGCACGCGACCATCATCATGCAGATCGAGAAGACTGACAGTGGGATTCGCGTGAAGCGTGAGCTCGAGGCGGGATATTTTCAATTTGTCGACATGCCGACGCCGGCGGTGCTGACCATTCAGTCGGGTATTAATAAGCTGCGTTATGCCACGCTGATCGGCATCAAACAAGCGAAAAACAAGCCGCTGAGGAAGGTCGCGCTGGCCGAGGTGCAGTCGGCGATTGGCGAGAATCTGCAGAAGATCGAGCGGCTGTACGTGCCGCAGAAAACGAAGAAGACGGAACACATCGAAGGGTCGGCGGGCGAGATTGCGAAGAAGCTGGTCGACAAGCTGCGAAACGAATTGCGCGTGCTGTAAGGGGTTTGTGTAGAGCCGGTCTTTGACCGGGTCAGCCGAGCGACAGCCCGGCAGGCTGTTCGCTAGAAGCTTACGGAGCTGAGCACCTAAGAGCTGGAACTTATTATGGCCAGATACCATCCTAGTAGTCGTCGAACAGCGCGAAGGGAAACTGAATCGCGTCTCGTGGGAAACCATCACTGCCGGACAGGCGATTGCTGCCGCAACTGGCTGGGCGCTGGAAGCTGCGGTTGTAGGCGGCAGTGCAGCGTCGTTCGCTGCTGAAGTTGCGGCGAAGAAAGTGGCGAAGGTGTATGCCGTCGAGTCGCCGAAGCTCGAGCCCTACACGCCAGACGCATTCGCCGCCGCGCTGAAGCAATTCCTCGACGCGAAGCAGCCCAAGCTCGTGCTGATGCCGCACACCTACCAGGTGCGCGACTTCGTGCCCAAGCTGGCGACGGCGATGGGACGCACCGTGATCAGCGACTGCATCGGCTTCAAGCACGAAGGTGGCAAGCTGGTGTTCACGCGGCAGATGTTCCAGGGCAAACTCGCGGCGGACGTAAGCTTCACGAGCGAGGCTCCATGGTTCGCGACGTTTCAGAATGGCGCTTTCCGTGGAGATAAGGCTGAGGCTGGGGCGAGCGCGGCTCCGGTCGAGACTGTGAGCGTCGAGATCGCGGACGGCGTGATCCGCAACAAGCCCCAGGAAGTTTTCAAGGAAGCCAAACAGGCGGTCGACCTCACGCAGGCTGAGATCATCGTGGCCGTTGGTCGCGGAATCAAAGAGCAGAAGAATATTGAAATCGCCAAGCAGCTGGCCGACGCGTTGGGCGGAGATCTTGCGGCGTCGCGTCCGATCTGCGATTCGGGATGGCTGCCGATGGACCGCCAGATTGGATCTTCAGGGCAAACAGTTGCGCCGAAGCTGTATTTGGCTCTCGGAATCAGCGGAGCCATTCAGCATATCGTCGGCATGAAGGGCTCGCGAACCATTATCGCGGTGAATAAGGATTCAGAGGCGCCGATCTTCGAGATCGCTGACTATGCGATTGTCGGGAATCTCTTTGACATCGTGCCGCCGCTGACTGAGGAAGTTAAGAAGGCGAAAGCGGGAACGTAAGGTTTCAAAGTTTCAAGTTTCAAGGGTTTCAAAGAAAAATACCATTTGTGAAGAGTACCTTGAAATCCAGCACTCCGAAACCTTGAAACCTTGAAACTTTAAGAACATGCTTTTTTTCCGCAAACCTCTCGAAGGTGTTGAACGTCCGCAGATGCCGGCCGATGTCGTGATCGTCGGCGGCGGGCCGGCGGGCATGGCCTGCGCGCTGCGGCTGGCGCAGTTGATCGACGCGCACAACGCCGCGCATCCTGATTCGCAGCTCAGCAAAGAAAACATCTACGTGCTCGAAAAGGCGCGCGAGATTGGACAGCACTGTCTTGTCCGGCGCTCTGCTCGATCCGCGGTCGATCGCGCGAATTGCTGCCGGATTTCGAGAAAGAAGCGCCGCTCGATGCCGAAGTCACGAAAGAAGCGGTCTACTTCCTCACGCAGAAGGGCAAGTTCAAGCTGCCGATTACGCCTCCGTTCCTGCGCGACCACGGCAACTATGTGATCTCCCTGAACCGCTTCGTGAAGTGGCTGGGCAGCAAGGTGGAAGAGACGGGGATCACCGTCTTCACCGGATTCGCCGGGTCGGAACTTCTATACGACGGCGATCGCGTGACCGGCGTCCGCACCGACGACAAGGGCGTCGACAAAGAAGGCCATCAGAAATCCAACTTCGAGCCGGGATACGATCTGCAAGCCAAGGTCGTGATTCTCGCGGAAGGGCCGCGCGGGTCGTTGACGAAACAACTCATTCAGAAATTCGATCTCGCCAAAGACGCCAACCCGCAGACGTATGGCGTCGGGGTGAAGGAACTCTGGGAAGTTCCGGCGGGACGCATCGCAGCCGGCGAAGTGATCTACACCATGGGGTGGCCCCTGACCACGAAAGAGTACGGTGGTGCCTGGATTTACGGCTCGCCGGGCTCCGGATCAAACGACAACGTGGTCTCGCTCGGCTTTGTAACCGGCCTCGACTATGCCGATCCGCGCCTCGATCCGCAACACGTGCTGCAGGATTTCAAACAGCATCCGTTTGTGGCGAAGCTGCTCGAGGGCGGCAAGATGATTCGCTACGGGGCGAAGTCGATGCCGTATGGCGGATGGTGGGCAATCCCGCCGGTCGCGGGCAATGGGTGGATGATCCTCGGCGACTCTGCGGGTTTCCTGAATTCGGCGCGACTCAAGGGAATTCATCTGGCGATCAAGAGCGGGATGCTCGCGGCCGAGACCGCATTCGAGGCGCTGACGAAAGACGATTCGTCGGCGGCGACCCTGGGCGGGTTCCAGAAGAAAGTCGAATCCAGCTGGATCAAAGAAGAACTCTGGAAGGTGCGCAACCTGCACCAGGGATTCGAGCACGGAATGTTTGCCGGCATGTTCCACACCGGACTGCAGATGATCACCGGCGGACGCGGCCTGCGCAACCGATATCCGGCGAAGGCCGGGTACGAGCACATGCGCAAACTGGCCGATCTGCCTGCCGACGGCGGCGCCGGAAGCGCATATGCTGGGCCCCGCCAAGGGCGACGGCAAACTCACGTTCAACAAACTCACCGACCTCTACCACTCCGGCACGAAGCATGAAGAAGACCAGCCGTCGCACCTGGTCATCCACGACACCAACATCTGCAACACGAAATGCGTGAAAGAATTCGGCAGCCCCTGCCAGAATTTCTGTCCCGCGAACGTCTATGAAATGGTCGAAGACGCGACCCAGCCTAACGGCAAGCGCATCAGCCTGAACCCGTCCAACTGCGTCCACTGCAAAACCTGCGACATCGCCGACCCGTACCAGATCATCACCTGGGTGCCGCCGGAAGGCGGCGGCGGCCCGAATTACGACGGGATGTGAGTGAGCGATGCCTCGTGTGGGGACAGGCGCCTTCGCCCGTCCAGCCGAGCGGAGCGCGGCGCAGGGTGAGGTCGGATCTGCCGTTAAGAAACTTCTGTGCCACGGATTCACACGGATTTCCAAGATTCGACTGAAGTCCCACTTCTCGCGCAATGGCGCGCGAGATGGGGCGCCCGGCAAGGAAGCAACGTGCAAAGAGGATCTATGCCATCCCGCAATTTCGCCCATTTCATCTCTGCTTTCGCTCCTGTCTTTGCTTGTCCGCCTCGCCCAGCAGCCCGCCCCTACTATCCCCGCCACCGGCTCCCCCGGCCTCGATCAGTACCGCGCTTCGCGGATTGCCATCTACACCGACGATTTCGGCGAACTGAAGCGCTATCGCGATGCCGATGCAGCGCTCGGCCCCCTCGCAGGCAGGCGAGAATCGCGTCGTGTTCCTCGGCGACTCCATCACCGATTATTGGAAGCTGGCAGATTATTTTCCCGCCAAGCCTTACATCTCTTAACCGCGGCATCGACGGGCAGACCACTCCGCAGATGCTGGTGCGCTTTCGCCAGGATGTGATTGAACTTGCATCCCCGGTGTGCTGGTCGTGCTGGCCGGAACCAACGACGTGGCCGGCGTCACCGGGCCCACGCGCAACGAAGACATCGAGGCTAACTACGCGTCCATGGCCGAGTTGGCGCGTCTGCATCATATTCGCCTGGTTTTTGCCTCGCTGCTTCCGGTCAACAACTACACAGACGATGCAAAGGAGTCGTTTGCCCTGCGTCCGCGCGAAAGAATCCTGGCGCTGAACACCTGGCTCAAGGATTACTGCGCGAAGAACGGATTCGTCTATCTCGACTACTTTTCGGCGATGGTCGATGACAAGGGCATGCTGAAGCGCGATCTGTCCGATGAGGGGCTGCATCCGAATGCGGCGGGATACAAGATCATGGCGCCGCTGGCCGAGAAGGCCATTGCGCGGGCGATCGCAAGCAAACCCTGATTGGCATCAGCGTACCGACTCAGCATTCGTCGAATAGGCGCCCTTCGCGTTATGCTGTCACGTCAAGGACAAACCCATGAAATCTTCTCGCTATCTCCAGACACTGACGCTAGTCCTCTTGGTCGCCACTGTCAGCCTTCGGCCAGCAACCGGCGCAGGCCCCGCCGAGCATTCCCTCCACCGGCTTCGCTGGGCTGGACCAGTATCGGGCGAGGCGCATTGCAGTGTTCACCGACGACTTCGGCCAGCTGGCGCGCTACCGCGACGCGAATACCGCGCTCAAGCCGCCCGCGCCCGGCGAGAACCGCGTCGTATTTTTCGGCGACTCGATCACCGACATCTGGCATCTTGACGAATATTTTCCAGGCAAGCCTTACGTCAATCGCGGCATCGGCGGGCAGACCACGCCGCAGATGCTGGTGCGCTTTCGGCAGGATGTGATTGACCTGCAGCCTAAAGTTGTGATCATTCTCGCCGGAACCAATGACATCGCCGGCAATACCGGGCCGATGCGGCTAGAGGACATTGAAGCCGACTACGCCTCACTGGCGGAACTTGCGCACGCGAACCACATCAAGGTGATTTACTCGTCGGTACTGCCGGTGCACAACTACACCGACAAGTCGAAGGATTTCTTTGCGCAGCGCTCGCCGGAGAAGATTCTCGCACTGAATCGCTGGCTGAAGAGTTACTGCGCGACGGCCTCCAACGGCTGCCTCTATCTGGACTATTTCAGCGCCATGGTCGACGACAAAGGACTGATGAAGAAGGATCTGGCCGACGATGGGCTGCATCCGAACGCGGCGGGATTCAAGATCATGGCGCCGCTGGCCGAGGCGGCGATTGAGAAAGACGCTCGGCAGTTCAAAACCTTGAATCCTGTTTCGCCGCTGCACGTCCTATAATGTGAAGTGAAGTTTCCGACCGCCTCGGCCTTCGGGCATACCGCTGGCGGCGAGGGCTGTTGCGCGCGCTTAGGCAGGCTGAGGGCTTCGCGATCAGAGCTTGAGCGAGATGCTCCGAAAGCCGCGGACGCGGGCTACTTCCCGAGGGTGCTGGTGGAAACGCCGGCGCCTCCCGCGCTCCGCGAGGAGCGCATTGGAAAGGAAACAGCCGCCGGGATGGTCCCGCCTGTTTGTTTTCCTTGAATCAGTCTTGGCTCTTAGCATTGGTCGTTGGCGAACCGCTGCGAGGACGGCGACTGAACTGAGCTAACGAGCTAAAGGCCAAGAGCGAGACCTTGCCTCTCCACGACAAATTCGGACGCGCGATTACCGACCTGCGGATTTCCATTACCGACCGCTGTAACTACAAGTGTGTGTACTGCCGCACGGGGAACGAAGGGGCGCTCTATGGCGATCTGCCGTTCGAGGACTATCTGCGCATGGCGCGCGTGCTGGTGGGAATGGGGATCACGAAGGTTCGTCTGACGGGCGGCGAGCCGCTGCTGCGCAAGGGCGTGGTTGAGTTTGTGCGCGAGCTGGCGAAGCTGCGCCCTCAGGGGCTAAAGCCCGCCTCTCCTGGCGCTAACGGCACGGCTGAAGCCGTGCCCTTCCCAGCAAGCTGCTCAGCCGTTTCCAGACTCGAGCCGCTCGATATCGCGCTCACCACCAACGGCCACATGCTGGCGGAGCTGGCGCAGCCGCTGAAGGATGCGGGGCTCACGCGCGTTACGGTTTCGATGGATGCGGTCGATCCCGACCGCTTTGCGCGCATCACGCGCGTGCCCAATGGATACGATCATGTGCTGGCGGGCATTCGCGCGGCGCGGCGGGCCGGGCTTGTGGCCGTTGAAAGTGAATTGCGTGCTGATGCGCGGATTCAACGAAGACCAGATCATTCCGTTCGGCATGTTCGCGCGCGAAGAAGGCGTGACGGTGCGGTTCATCGAATTCATGCCGCTCGAAGAGGGACGCACCTGGGCGCCCTCGACCGTGGTCACGCTGGACGAAATTCTGGCGCGCATGGCGGAGTACCGGCCGCTGGTCGAAATTCCGCACGCGCGCTCGGAAACGGCGCGGCGCTACCGCTTTGAAGATGGAGTGGGCGAGATCGGCATCATCGCGCCGGTGTCGCATCCCTTCTGCGGACACTGCAGCCGCATCCGCATCACCAGCGACGGCAAGATTCGCACCTGCCTGTTTTCGGTGTGGGATCACGACCTGCACGCGCAGATGCGGCGCGGGGCCAGCGACGAAGAGTTGGCGGAATTCATCCGCGGCGTCGTGGAGAAGAAAGAAGAGCGGCACCATATTGGCGAGGCGGACTTCGTGCCGGCTTCGCGGACCATGGTGCATATCGGGGGATAGCTGTCAGCCGTCAGCTCGAGTCATTTCTCGCGTGAGATCGTCAGCGTTCGACCAGACACTGAAACCGGGAGAGAGCAAGAACCGGGAAGGCACGACTTCAGTCGTGCCGTTAGCCGCATCCATTCGCAGCTGGCTTTAGCCGCTGTGGGCCGCTCCATTTAAGATGAGTATGTGACTCCGGCGAATCGCAACCATAGTGGCGTTTGACTTTTCCTGCGTCATGCCTCACGCGCAGACTGCCCTACCTCGGTTTCGACCGCAACGACTATCCCGGCGATGCCAATCTCAAAACTCTTCACCAGACTTTTTCTTACACCGGATACTGGCTGAACAATCCTCCGGGAGCAGACTTCGAATAGCTGGGCCGGTCACCGCGCCGCCGTCGAGTCCGCGGGATTCGGATTTCTCGTGCTCTTCAACGGACGGCTCTACGCGCAACTGAAAACCGTGGCGAACGCCACTCGCCTGGGGCAATCGGATGCGCGGGCCGCGGCTGCCGCGGCGCGGCGCGAGGGCTTTCCGCGCGCGACTATTATTTTTCTCGACCAGGAGCAGGGCGGCCGCATGCTGCCCGAGCAGAAGGCCTACATTTATGCCTGGGTCGACGGCGTCACCGCCGCGGGATTTCGTGCGGGCATTTATTGTTCGGGCATCGCCGCGGCCGACGATGGTAACGTCGTGACCGCCGAAGACATTCGGAAGAGCGCCGGGACACGCGCGATCGTCTACTGGGCGATCAACGATGGCTGCCCGCCGGCGCCGGGATGTGCGTTTCCCCAGCGTCCGCCGAGCTCCCGCGCAGAGCGGGGTACCGTTCGCCGAGGTCTGGCAGTTTGCTCAATCGCCGCAGCGCAAGGATGTTGCCGGGCCGCTGCACCAACTACAGCCACGATGGAAACTGCAACGCGCCGGGCGTCGCCGCGCTTCCTATCGATCTCAACACGGCGACTTCTCCCGATCCGTCGCACGCGAGAACCCGCTGACGCCGGAGGTTTCTTGGCCTACGGATTTCCGCCGATTTGTCCCCTGCAGAGTGCGTTAAGATCGAGCATGAAAGCCTCTCGCCTGTTCCTCGCAGTTCTCTCGCTGCTGGTGTCGGTGGCCGCGCAACCGTCGAAGCCAGTGCCTGCAGGGCCCGTGCCCGCCGAAATTCTCGGCGCGAAAAAAGTCTTTGTGGCAAACGCCGGCGGCGAGGAACCGCCGGCGGACGATGCACAATTCAGCGGCGACTCCGACCGTGCATACAACCAGTTTTATGCGGCGATGAAAACCTGGGGACGGTATGAACTTGTGGGCGCTCCCGCTGACGCTGACCTGTGGCTCGAAATACGGTTCACCGTCCCGCCTGCCTCCCGAGCGGTGTCTCAGGGAAATACTCTTGGAACGGCCGAATTCGATCCGCAGTTTCGGCTGGTCATTCGAGATCCGAAGACGAATGCCATCCTCTGGGGTTTCACCGAGCATGCGGCGTGGGCCGTTTTGAAAGGAAATCGTGACAAGAACTTCGACCAGGGCATGGCCAAGATAGTGGCGGATGTACAGCGACTTGTCCAACAGCCTACGGATGGTTCGAAAAGGTAGAACACGCTCCGTCGCTTGCGGGCTAACGACTCCGCCATCGCCTACGTTAAAATAGAGCTACCCATGTCAGACCGAACGTTTACCCTCGATGAAGCGCTGTCTCTTCTGCCTGTGCTGGAATCGCTTCTGCGTACCGCCATCGCGAGCAAGAAAGTGATGGAAGAAGTGGAGGCTGAGCAACAGGCGCTCGGCCACAAGATTTTTCTGAATGGCGGCACTTTGGTCGATGTCGTGCCGCTGGCCCGGCGCAAGGCGGAGCGGGTCAAGGCGGAACAGCGCGCCAAAGATGCGCTCGCGGAGATCGACTCCATCGGCGTGCAGGTGAAAGACATCGATATCGGCCTGCTCGACTTTCCCTGCGAAGTCGAAGGCCAGATAATTCTGCTGTGTTGGAAGATGGGAGAGAAGTCCATCACCCACTGGCACGGAACGCAGGAAGGATTCGCCGGGCGCAAGCCGATTGACGAGCGGATCGCACGGGCGCGAAAGCTCAACTAGTTACTCGGTTCGTAGTACTCACTCGGCTCTCAGTTGTTCACTTTCGTCGCCGGAAGTCTGCTGTCCATCCAAGTGATTCATTCCAAATAATTTCTGAACCTCAGCAACATACTCCGGAGTTCAGTGTTTACACAGGAGGAACGTAGTGGGGCCACGTGTGGCTTTTTGCGGGACAATAGCGTTTCTGCGTGCAACGGGTTCGGGTCTTGGGATCAAAATCAGGGAGACGGGAATGAATCGGAATCGAGCCGGGGTTCGGGCGCTGTTGCTGGCAATCGTAGTCTTATCTTTCTCTGCCGCGTCGTTTTCGCAGATCGCGGTGGGCATCTCGGTCCGCGTAGGTCCGCCTGCGTTGCCAGTGTATGCGCAGCCGATCTGCCCGGGGCCCGGCTATTTCTGGACGCCCGGCTACTGGGGCTGGAATGATGACGCGGGCTACTATTGGGTGCCAGGAACCTGGGTAGTGGCTCCGGTGGGCATGCTCTGGACGCCCGGCTACTGGGGCTGGGGCGGGGGATTCTATGCGTGGCACGCCGGATACTGGGGGCCGCACATCGGCTTCTACGGCGGTATTAACTACGGCTTCGGCTACACCGGCGTGGGATTCGTTGGCGGCGAATGGCGCGGCGGAGCGTTCTATTACAACCGCTCAGTCACTAATGTCAGCGTTACGAACGTGACCAACGTCTACAACCGCACAGTCGTTGTAAACAACACCCGGACGGTGAGCTATAACGGCGGGCAGGGCGGAATTGAGGCGCGTCCGACACCGCAGGAAGAGGCGGCCGCGCGCGAGCATCACGAGGCACCATTGGCGACGCAGGTCCAGCACGAGCATGCGGCCAGCCAGAATCGCCAGAACTTCGCGTCCGAGAATCACGGGCGCCCGGCGATCGCCGCCACGGCCAGGCCCGGTGATTTCAGCAGCCATTCCGCGGTTCCGGCCCGGGCCGCGGGCGGGGAATATCATGCTCCGGCGATGTCGCCCAAAGAGGCGCGGGTAAATTCCACCCCAGCCAATAGAGGCAATTCGGAAGGCGGATTCCGGCCCTTCACGAAACCGAATTCGACGAATACCTCGCCGAACAATGCACAGAACCATGGCTCGGCTGGCAACCAGAACCGGGGTTCGTCTCCCAATTCGACGTACCAGGAGCACGGCTATAGCGGGCAGGGAAATACATCTCACCCGGCGCAACCACGCCAGTCGAGCCCGCAGCAGCATTCGAGTCCGCCGCCGCAGCAGCACCACTCGAATCCTCCGCCGCCGAAGCAGAGCGCTCCGAAACAGGAGCACCCCAAAGGACGGTAGGAACAGAAGTTGAGATGTGAAAAGGCCAGCGCGAGTGCCCGCACTGGCCTTCCGCATAGGACATGTGGGACAGCTGATGGCGGCTGTTCCCACATTGCGGTGTTGCCTTTCGATTTTTCTGCAAGCCGTTTCGGGTGCGGCGTTCTAACCGGGAAGCAGTGCGTCGCCCGTTGAGGAGCACGATTAGCAGGGATGGTTCTGCGCCTGCAGTTCAGGTACCGCAGTGTGCTCCGGGCCAAATCATCTCTGCTACAATTTTTGCAGACTGGCCGGTCGAAAAACACATTAGAAGTGAAGGGGCGCGCCCAAGGAGTCTCAACCGATTATGTCATCTACGAAGCAGAGAATCCGACTGATCGCCGCTTTTGGCGCCCTGGCGACGCTCGCGCTTGCCGTCAGTTGTAAGGGTTTTTTTGTCAAGCCAACTCTCACAGCACTCGCGGTCGGGCCGGTCTCGCCGACGATCTTTACCGGGAGTGTCGGTAACACCGTTCAAATGTTTGCAGTCGGCACTTTCAACGACGGCAGCAATTCGAGTACGCCAGTGACCTGGAGCATTTCAGGGACCGGCACTGGCGGTCAGACCATCGCGACGATCACCCCTGGTGGGCTGGTTACAGCGCAAGATGTCGGCACGGGAACCGTAACGGCGTCATCCGATGTACTTCCGTCGATCACCGGGACCCAGCCCATCACCGTTTCAATTGCCTGCACCACCGCGCCAATAATTAGTCCTACTAGCGGTACTCTGACCGCCAATGTACCGAGCATATCTTTCACTGCTTCGTGCGGGGGGCAGCAGATCACGTCCGTCGCAACATGGTTTTCGAGCAACACGGCGATCGCCACGGTTTCTGCAGGTGTTGTGACTGCGGTGGGCGGCGCTGGCAACAACGGCACTTTCTTCATCACCGCTAGCTCCAATGGCCTTACCAGCAGCCAGGTTTCGATCACGGCTACCGGTTTCTGATTTTCGCTAGGCGAGGTGGCCGCGGTTCTTGCAAGATTTGGCTTGGAAATGAGATCGGGTGCCCCATTTCTCACGTTTTTGCGAGAAGTGGGGCTTTTGATTTTCAGGCGTCTGAGTCCAACGAGTGGTCTCTCGATGTTGGATTTCAATCGTAATTCCGTGAGAGGTGAGGGAAAACCACTTCTCGCAAGAACGCTAGCAATGGGTCATCCGGGCGGTGCGACCCCGGGGTGCTACGTCCATGCGTAACGTTGTTTCGCCTTGTGCGCACTCCTATGATCATGGGTTCCTTCATACGGATTTCCCATGTCTGACATACGCTGTATCGGCATTGCTACCGGAGGCGGGGACGCACCCGGCCTCAACGCTGTTATTCGCGCTGCCACCAAAGCTGCCATCCTCAAGCACCAGTGGAAGGTCATTGGCATTCCCGATGGCTTTGATGGGCTGATCTGGCCTGAGAAGTCGTTCGAACTCACACTCGAGCGGGTCAGCGGGATTCTGCCGCGCGGCGGCACGATTCTGGGTACCACCAACCGTGGCAACCCTTTCCACTACCGGACGGAAGAAAACGGACACGAAATCGTGCGCGACATCTCCGACGAGATCATCGCCAACTCTAAGAAGCTAGGCATCGACGCCATCATTACGATTGGCGGGGATGGGTCGCAGAAAATCGGCCACGAGCTTTTTCAGAAGGGCGTGAAGATCGTGGGCGTGCCCAAGACGATCGATAATGATTTGTCGGCCACAGAAATCACGTTCGGATTCGACACCGCGCTGCACACCGTGTCGGATGCCATCGACAAGATCCACACCACGGCAGCCTCGCACCATCGTGTGATGGTGGTCGAGGTGATGGGGCGCGATTGCGGGTGGATCGCTCTGTCCGGGGGCATCTCGGGCGGGGCGCACATCATTCTGATTCCCGAAATTCCGTTCACTATCAAGGGCGTGTGCGAGTTCATCGCCCAGCGCGAGAGGCGCGGCAGCCGCTTCACGATTGTTGTGGTCGCCGAGGGCATCAAACTGCCGCCCGAGTTGAAACAGATCGCGCACGGTGGCCCGGTAGGGAACCTGGTCGGAGAAGCGGTTTCCCTCATCTCCAACAAGGAGGTGCGGATCAGCGTGTTGGGGCACATTCAGCGCGGCGGATCGCCTTCTCCGTACGACCGGGTGCTGGCCACCCGTTTCGGCGTGGCTGCCGTCGACCTGATTGCCGAAGGGAAATATGGAAAGATGGTCGCCCTGCGCGGAGATTCAGTTGTGGCGGTCGACGTGGCCGACGCGATCGGAAAGCTGAAGACCGTGCGCGCCGATGGAGAATTGGTACGGGCGGCTCGCGCGGTTGGAATTGGGTTCGGGGACTGAGCAGGAAATATTGATTTAACGATTGATGATTGTCGAGTGCTGATTGAGAAGCTCAGCCAGGTTTTCAATCAGTAATCATTAATCATCAATCCGCAATTGCTTTCCTCTGTTGTGATCTCAATCACATTCTGACATTGTCCCATCGTGGGACCATGATCCGACGTACGAATCGATGTCGGATCCTCTCACCATCCCATTGCCGAAGTCGGTGGTCGCACCTCGCGATCAGCAGGAGCTGCGCGCGGCGCGCTTTGCCATGCGCATGTCACTGGCGGTCGGCGTCCTGATGCTGCTGGGCAAGACGACGGCCTACTACATGACGGGTTCAGCTGCGATCCTGTCGGATTTTGCCGAGTCGGTAGTGCATGTCATCGCGGTGGCGTTTGCGGCATTCAGCCTTCGGTTGAGCGCGAAGCCTGCGGCTCCCACGTTCCTTTACGGCTACGAGCGAATCGCCTTTTTCTCGGCGGGATTCGAAGGCGCCATGATCGTGATCGCCGCTATCTGGATTCTGGTGGAGGCGATCGAAAAATGGCTGGCGGGTCTGCCGCTGGAGCATCTGGGCAAGGGCACGTTGCTTCTCCTCGCCGCAGGCATGCTGAATGCCTGGCTGGGCTGGTACCTGTTGCGCGTGGGCAAGCGCAGCCACTCGCTGATTCTCGAAGCCGATGGCAAGCACGTGCTCACCGACTGCTTCACCAGCTTTGGAGTGGTAGCCGGCCTCGGGCTGGTGATGCTGACGGGGTGGAAGCCGTTTGATCCGCTGGTTGCGATCGCGGTCGCGGTGAACATTCTGTGGTCCGGCGGACGGATGGCGTGGCGGTCCGCGGTGGGGCTGCTCGACTACTCGGATCCCGACACCGGCAAACAGATCCGCGAAAAGCTGGACGCGATCTGCAGCGAACTGGGCGTGCACTATCATGGTGTGCGCTACCGCACTACCGGATACCGCCAGATCATCGAGGTACACCTGCTGTTTCCGCACGCGACAGAAGTTGGAGAAGCGCACCGGCTGGCGACAGCGCTGGAAGAACGTCTTCCCGTCGAACTGGGTAAGCCCGCGGAAGTGATCACCCACCTGGAATCGCTCGAAGACCACGAACACGTGCACTCGAGGGAGCACTATACGGGACGGCCGGGCTAGTCAGTGGATCGGCGAATGAGGCGCGTCCGGATTCGACTCGATCGACGGCTTTAGCGCTTTGGTCACCTCGCTAGCGATGTCGTCCGGCACCATCAGGTTGTCGTGCTTCGCGAAATAGATTGGTGGAAGCCGCGCTTACTCTTTCATCACCGCGTCGATGGTGGAGTAGAGCTGGCTGTTGTCCTTAACTTCTACATACGGTCGGCTGGGATTGCGGCTGCTGACGATATAAACCGTCGGCGTATGGTCGAGCTTAATCGCCTTGCCCAGGTCGCGGTCGGCGTTGACTTGCGCGGCGAGTTTTCCGCCAGGATCGAGGACGAACGGCAAGTCTACCTTGTGTGTTGTGCCGAACTTCTCGGCATACGCACGCAGGTTCTGGGGATTGATCTCCAACTGGTTCTCGAAAATGTAATCCCGAAACTCGTTGCCTAAGGCCTTCGAATGCGTATCGAAGTAGCGCGCCATCACGGCCGCCTGATATGACCAGTTGTGCATGGGCAGCGGAAAGTCGTGACGCACGACCGGAATCTTGTAGGTCTTCGACGCCTGCTCGACCAGCGGAGCGGTCCGCCGGCACATGGGACACTGCAAGTCCTCGAAGACGACAATGGCGACCTGCGATCCCTTGGGCGGACGCAGGACAGAGTCCAGCGTGTCCTGTGCTGAGGCGCTAACAGCCGTGCCCGCAAGGACGATCAAGGTGACAAGCGAAATAACAACGAGACGATTCCGGAATATGTTTTTCATCAGTGTCTGGGTGTCTTGTTCAACCTAATATCTTGTTCAACCTGGTTGCGGGAATTTGCCATTCTATTAGACGCCAGAAACAGCCCCCGGGCTACCTGCGCCCAGAACTTCCCCACGCCGAAGTCTTACTCTATGGTAACCGAGTCGGATTGCCCACGTCTTGAAGAGCCTTGGTGCGGGTGCATCAGGCGTAAACCTCCGTGTCGGCACCTTGCGGCCGCAACGCGCTATAGTAGAAAGTTCCCGTCTCGTCTTGTACCCAATCTTGAAACTGCTGCGCTCATTTCGGGTTGGCTGGCTGCTTTCCACGGTCGCTGTGGCCGCCCTCCTCGTGCTTCCGGCATGCGGGCGTGGACGCCATCGGGTACTGGAAGTGGCCTATGTGTCCGCCCCGCAAGCCGCACTGCGCGATCAAGTTGCGGCAGTATTCAACCGCGTCGGCAACGTGAAAAATGGAGAGCGCGTCGAAGTGCTGGACCGCGAGAAGCGCTTCGCGCGCGTCCGCACCTCGACCGGAATCGAAGGCTGGATCGAGCAACGGTACCTCGTCGATCAGAAGACCTTCGACGCTCTCGCAGAAACTCACCGCAGGACAACCAGAACGATTCGGTACAGGCGCCCGGAATCCTCCGGAATGAAACCAACCTGCACGTCTCTCCTGGCAGAGACACGGAACACTTGTACCAGTTGGCATCGGGCGCAAAGGTTGCGATCCTGAAGCGAGCTACGGCTGAAAAGCAGCCCGGCGCGGCTCCTTCGGCCAAACCGGTGGGGAAGCCCAACGCCAAGGCTCCAACGGGCCCCGTCCTCGAAGATTGGTGGCTGGTTCGCGACGATCAGAGCCGCGTGGGCTGGGTGCTGGCGCGCATGGTGGACGTGGATGTTCCACTCGACATTGCGCAGTATGCCGAGGGTCAGCGCTTCGTCGCTTTCTTCGCCTTGAACCAGGTGCCCGACAACGAAAAAGGCGTGCAGAAGCAGGTGCCGCAATACTTGGCCGTGCTCACCGATCCCCACGACGGTCTACCCTATGACTTCGACCAGGTTCGCGTCTTCACGTGGAACACGCGGAAGCATCGCTACGAGACCGCATATCGGGAACACGGCCTCGACGGCGTGCTGCCCGTGACCGACTACAAAAGAGAATTTCGACAAGGAAGGGATCCTGCCGGTCTTCATTCTGCGTGTGAAAGACGATGCGGGAAACGTCAGCGAGAGGAAGTACAAACTCAATACACCGATCGTAAGAAGAGTGCTGGCGCCCGGGGAAGTGGCCTCGCGAGCCGGCCAAGAAGAGGCCTCATTAGAGGAGGCGCTCGGACGTCCTCCCTTCCAAATATCATAGCCTTCGCTCCTTCTCGATACCGATTTCCGTATCGCGCTTCGCTGCCTCAAGACTAACCTATTGAAAACAAATTGTTTGTTATTGCCACTGTTTGGATCGTTACTTGCACAAGCAGTTGGGTTCCGGTGTGTTATCGACTGTTTAGTTTTGCAGGATATTTTGAGGAAGCCCGCGATAGACGGGTGAAGTAAGCGGTAAGTTCTTGAAGTCCCAGCTCTCACAAGTCTTTAAGAGGTCTCGACAGGTTGCAATCCATCGGATCGCGCGATTGTTCCCAGGGAAACCGGCCAAAGCGCTTTGGATCCGATTCTGAGTTACGAAAATTTCGAAGGAGGCAGGAAATGCGTTTTGAACGTTTTCCTATAGTTCTAGCTTTGTTGTTGACGCTGTCGTTGGCGACGGCTCCCATGTTCGGTCAATCGCTGACCACGGGAAGTATCAATGGCACCGTGTTAGATCCCAGTCACGCTGTCGTCCCCAACGCGCCGGTGACCCTGAAGGGCTTAGACACCGGCTCGACCGCATCGGCGACCACGAGCTCCAGCGGCGGGTACAGCTTCAACTTGTTGAGGCCTGGCCGCTATCAGATCGTCGTAAAGCAGGCCGGTTTTGCGGAAGTAGCGCAGACCGTGCAAGTCGAGGTCGGCCAGAACTCGAAGGCGGATATCGAACTGACGGTCGCAAAGGGCACTGAAACCGTCGAGGTTTCGGGAACGCGCTCCGCTCATTAACACCGAGCCTAGCCAGAACACGGCGTTCACGCAGGAGGAAGTCGCGCAGTTGCCGAGCGCCGGCGGCGACATCACCAACATAGCTGACACGGCTCCGGGCGCAGTCGTCAACGGCACCGGCGGTTACGGAAACTTTACCGTCAACGGCATGCCGGCCACGTCGAACCTGTTCACGGTCAACGGCGAAAACGACATGGACCCGTACTTCAACATCAACAACTCGGGCGCGTCGAACCTTACGCTGGGCCAGAACGAAATCGGCGAAGCGACGGTTATTACCAATCCTTACGGCGGCCAGTACGGACAGCTCGCGGGCGCTCAGATCACTTACGTGACCAAGTCGGGCACCAACCAGTTCCACGGCAATGCGATGTACTGGTGGAACGGCCGGTTGCTGAATGGCAACAACTGGATGAACAAAGAGAGTCAGGTAGCGAATGGTGAGCCCAATCAGGCGGCGTTTTCTAACGCGAACCAGTGGGCGGCATCCTTCGGCGGTCCCATCATCAAGAATAAGACCTTTTTCTTCGTCGACTATGAAGGAATGCGCTTCCTGCTGCCGAACGTAGATCAGGTAACGGCGCCGACTCCGCAGTTTATTACCGCCGCGGAAGCTGAAGTCGCAGCGCTTCATCCGGCAGAATCACCCGACTACAACAAGTTGATGAGCCTGTGGCAGAACGCTCCTGGATACAGCACTGCTCAGGCGAATCCGGTTCCGGCGGGCGGGGATATCTGCTCTGCCCTGGTTCTACCTGGCTGGACAACCGGTGGAACGACTCCTTGCTCGCAGACATGGATCACAGTTCCCAAGGCTCTTGCCTGGGAATATATTCTCTCGTTTCGTGTAGACCAGAAGATCGGTAATAACGACAACCTCTTCGGCCGCTACAAGCTGGATCACGGATTGCAGCCGACATCGATTGATCCCATCAATTCTGCGTTCGACGCCAATTCGTTGCAGCCCGCTTGGGACGCGCAGGCTTCTGGAAACCCACGTGTTTGGGCCAACCAAAACGAACTCCTTTACCGCGACGCTTAGCCACTACGTCGCGCAATTTACAGCCCCTGAGGCCGCCGCCACGTTTAACTACGGACAGGCGTTCAGCGGGTTCAGCCAATACGATTGACCAGCCCGAATGCGGCTGCCGCGAGCTTTCCCCAAGGCCGCAACATCACCCAATACCAGTTCATCGACGATTTCTCCTGGACGCACGGTAACCACACCTTTAAGTTCGGTGAGAATTTCCGTCGCTATGACGTAAGCGACCACAACTTCTTCTACACCAACCCGCTCGTTTACTGGGGCTACGGAGGCACGACCTTCCAGCAGTTTGCTCAAGGCGAAGCCTTCCAGTACCGAAAGGCGTACATTCCCCACAATGACCTCCCAATCGCTTTTTGGGGCATGGGTGTCTACGGGCAAGATGAATGGAAGGCAACGAAGAACCTGAAGTTGACCATGGCGTTGCGTGTGGAGCGCAACTCTAACCCAGTCTGCCAAATCAACTGTTTCTCCAACCTGACGGGTGAGTTCTTTAATTCACAGGCCGCTCAGGCGGGTCCGGTTGGTTCGTTGGACGTGCCCTATAGCGCAGACCTCAAATATGGCCAGCATCAGGCATATCCCGGCGTGAATTCTCTCGTCTGGTCTCCGCGACTTGGCTTTAGCTGGGATCTCCTTGGTACCGGCAAGACTGTACTCAGCGGAGGAGTCGGGCTGTTCTACGACAACCCTGCGGTCGGACTGGTCGACCAGATTCTGGGCTTTGGCGGACAGCCTCCAGTCTCGGTCATGTTCCGGGTTCGCAGCAATCCCACGAGTGTAGGGGTGCTGCCCTTCGATCCTGCGGGTGCGCCGGCGACATGGCAGGCATCGGCCAACGCGTTCAGCATTACTGATAGCTTCAATCAGATCCAGGCTGCATTGCCGGCAGGCGTCGTATTTCAGCCTCCGGCAGGCAACGGGATCATTGGTACGGTCAAGGCTCCAGAGTGGCAGGAATGGAACCTCTCGGTTCAACAGGAACTGAACCGCAGCACCGTATTTATCATGAACTACGCTGGCAACCACGGAGCACGAATCAGTTACTCCAATGCGTGGCCCAATGCGTACGATGCCTATGGTCTCTATCCAGGGCACCGTACAGGCAGCGCCGCTTGCCGAAAGCTACTCGACCGTCACGCAATACAAGCAGGGAGCGGTCTCCAACTACAATGGGCTGACTTTCAGCTTGAGGAAGCAGTTCACCAAATGGGTTTCGGCTCACCTGAACTACACTTGGGCACACAACATCGACGAAACCTCCAACGGTGGTCTGTTCCAGTATGGCTTCGAAGGCAA
Organism: uncultured Acidobacteriaceae bacterium; assembly: GCA_963795875.1. Lineage (GTDB taxonomy): Bacteria > Acidobacteriota > Terriglobia > Terriglobales > Acidobacteriaceae > Sulfotelmatobacter. Next base: position 225,936 of record CAWCJM010000006.1, on the reverse strand, counting down.
CAACACCATTCTGGGTCAGATCTCGCCGACGAGCCTGCGTACTGACAACTATGGCAACGCCGATTACGACATCCGCCACCTGGTGAATGGTGACTTTGTCTTCAATCCGCAGTTCCACTACACCGGCGCGATGAAGTACCTGGTCAATGGCTGGCAGTTCTCCGGCAAGATGTTCTGGCGTACGGGACTGCCCTACACCATCTCAGACGGTAACCTCAGTGGAACCATTCTCAACGGTGGCGACACGATCCCTGCGGTGATCATCGGCAACGCCCAGCCCGGCGGTTGCGGGAAGGCAAATGCCACGTTTGATGCAGGGGCTTTACCAGTGGCGCCCTGCCTTAACCCGGCCGGAATTCTGGACGCCAACGACCCGACTTGGGCGGGGCAGAACTACCCGACGCAGCGTCGCGGTCAGTATCGCGGGCCGCATTACTTCGACATGGACCTCAACCTGTTCAAGAACTTCAAGGTCGGAGAGCGGTTTAACTTCGCGATTGGCGCGCAGGCCTTCAACGTGTTCAATCATCCGAACTTCGGTCTCCCGAATGCTTCGTACGCCAGTTCCTTCACGGGCGGTCCTCCGGCGTTCGATCCGTCATACGGAACAATCAGCCGATGCAAGGGACTCCGACAAGCCCATACGGCAACTTCCTGGGCTTTGACTCGTCCCCGCGCGTGATGCAGATCAGCGGCAAGATCGTGTTCTAACATCCGCGGAAGCGAATCGAGGCCGACCGAAAGGTCGGCCTCTTTTTTTCGCGGCGACGATGCTCACCGCGTGCGGTGCGAAAAATGGGATGACGGTCGCAGTCGACGATCTATAATTTCAACATCTGGAATTTCAAGCATCTAACCATCTGAGGTGGATCTTATGAATCGAATTGGCACTGTGGTTCTGAGCGCACTGTTCGCGGCATCATTTTGCTATGGGCAAAGTTCGACTGCTGTTCCGGCGCAGGCGGTACCCGCGGCGGTTGGTCACGGAGTCTTGTTCACCAAGGTCGATAAGACGTTGGATTCCAGCAAACTGAAGGACGGCGACACGATTGAGGTCGAGATGGCATCAGCCATCAAACTCCAAGATGGTACCTTGGTGCCAAAGGGGTCGAAGGTGACGGGACATGTGACTGCGGCGAAGGCTCGTTCCAAGGGGGATCCAGAATCGCAATTGACTGTGACCTTCGAAAAGCTTATCGCGAATGGGAAACAGCTTTCCATCAAAGGAGTAGTGCAGGCAGTCTTCCCTGCGCCCGATCAAGAGATGGATGCCAGCATCAGGGGAGCCGCGACCACCGCTGCTGGTGGCAGCGCGGGCGGCGCTGGTCCATCCGGCAGCGGTGGCGGTGCCATGACCTCGGTCGGTGTAGTTACGGACACCAAGACTGGCTCCAGCATGGACGCGGATGCCCACTCGCAGTCTGCGATGACTTCGCAGTCGGTCGGTGTACACGGGATGGACAATCTGCAGCTCGATAACGGCGTCCTGACCTCGAAAGGGAAGAACGTGAAGCTAGGCAACGGCGTTCGGATGATCGTGCACGTCGACATTTTCGGATAGACCGCCTGTCCGGCACGGACTCGCAGTCGCAATAATTCAAATGGCGCGGCTTTCGCCGCGCCACTTTGTTTTTTCCGACGAAGCCTACTTTCTGACCGACCCTACTTCCCGAAGATCACCGTGCTCGAGAAATGGGAACTTGCGGCCATGTAAAACAGCAGCGGCACGGAAAGGAAGAAATTCGTCCGTGACGCCAGGAAGGCCTGGCGCGCCATGATGGCCGCGTTGGCAGGAGGCGTGCCAGCGAGTGTTCCCCGGATGATCTTCTTATTGTTGGGCCAGATGATGCCCCAGACGTTGAACAGCATCACGACTCCCATGCCGCCGCCCACGCCGATCGCGAGCACGTGATTGTCATCGCCGCCCACCGGCGTGTAGTTCACAAATATCCAGCCCGCGGCGTAGACCAGGATCGCAGTGATGGCTCCGAGCACATATCCGCTGGGCGTGACCTTCTTGATGATGGCGAAAAGGATCGCCCAGACTCCGATCCAGACCAACAGAAAAAGGCCGAACGTGCTGCCCTGCCCAACGCCCTGGCGTTGCGCATCGGGTGCGACCAGAAACTGTCCCCAATACCAGAGGCCGAAGAAGACGGTAGCCAGCGCGCTCCAGCGGAACCAGTTCAGGGCGGGCAGGGTCAAGTACTGAAAAATCTTCGGTTTGGCACCGGCGTCCACCTGCTTCATGAACGGAACGTTGATCAGGTTGAAGAAATAGAGCAGGCCGACCCAGGTGATGCCGACGATAATGTGGAACCAGCGCAGAATGAGTTGCGTGGCTTCCTTGCCGGTGATTGTGGGCATGACCAGAGATGCTGCTTCTGCAACGAAATGGTGCATTAGGATTTTCCTCCGCCAACTTGTTTCGCCTAAAATCTGGAAGCGGTTATGGGGATCCCCGAATGTCCTCAGACGGCGGGCATTCGGCGAAGAGACATCCAGGCTGCCAATGAAAAATAAACTTACGAACCGCGAATCGTGTCCCGCGGCGCCGTCGAGTCGAGGAAAGTCTGCACTTTGCTGCGGGCTCTGTCAACCCTGCGCGCCGTGCATGCACCGTGCATGCCAGCCAAGTTCCAGTTGAAAAGCTGCGCGGATCGCCGTATGGTACTCACATCTACCCACGGGAGGCGCGATCCTGCGGATTTGGAGCGCGCTGCCAGTGGGGTTGTCCCCCCGTGTTCCTGTGGCTGCGGGAAGGCCTCCAGGAACATGCTGTAGTATTGAGCCGGTTCATGGGCGCCTGTGGACTGGTGACTTGGAAGTTCGCAGTCTACAAATCTTCGCAGTTGGCACAACAAGGAGATCGGCGATGGACAGCAATAAGCCGGCGCAGAACATTCAGGATTCCTTCCTCAACACGGCCCGCAAGGAGAGACTCAGCATTACGATTTACCTGCTGAGTGGGGTGAAGTTAACGGGCCGCATCCGCTCTTTTGACAAGTACTCCGTCGTGCTGGAGGCGAACGGTCAGGAGCAACTCATCTTTAAGCACGCCATCTCCACCGTCGTGATGGGGCGGGTGGCGTCGGCACACGTCGTCCACGCGGCGCATCCGGAGAAGACGGTGTCCGGAACTGCGGCAACGCCCGTGGCTGCGGCGAGCGCTTCGGGCACCGAAGGATAAGGCGTTTTCGGTTTGGGAAGTTCTCATACCAAGAAATCCCGCGGCGGGGCGCGTGCCGGCAGACGTGTGCCTCTCGGTACCCCGGTCGTCCGCCAGGAACCGGAGCGCGAGCGCGCGTTTCTGGTGGGGCTCGAAGTGCGCACGCGCGGACGCAGCGGTGCCAAGGGAACGGTCACCGCGCAGGCATCCGCTGCACGCGAAGTTGCCGCCATGCCGACGGCGAAGGCCGGAGTCGGCGGCAAAGTCAACGGCAAGCCCAGCATTCCTGAGTTCGATGCGGACGAGTCCCTGGCGGAGTTGCGCACGCTGGCCGAGAGTGCCGGCGCAGAAGTGGTCGGCGAGATTCTGCAGCGGCGCGACCGCCCCGATCCTGCAACTTTGATCGGCGCGGGCAAACTCGAAGAAATCGCGGGCGCGGCAGCCTCGGCGGATGCTGACGTTCTTCTGTTCGATCACGATCTCAGTCCTTCCCAGCAGCGCAATATTGAAAAAATCATCCAGCGGCGGGTGATCGACCGCACCCAGCTCATCCTCGATATTTTTGCGAAGCATGCGCGCACCCGGGAAGGCCAGTTGCAGGTGGAGTTGGCGCAGTTGCAATACATGCTGCCGCGGCTGGCTGGCCATGGCATTGAGATGTCGCAACTCGGCGGCGGCATCGGCACGCGCGGTCCTGGCGAAACGAAACTGGAAACAGACCGCCGGAAGATTGCGCGGCGCGTGCGGAATGTCGAGCAGCAAATTGAAAACGTGCGCCGCATTCGCACCCAACAGCGCCAGCGGCGCGAGTCGGCTCCAGTCGCGACCGTGGCGCTCGTGGGATACACGAACGCGGGCAAGTCGACGCTGTTCAACGCGCTGACCCACGCCAAGGTGCTCGAATCGCCGCGCATGTTTGCGACTTTAGATCCCACGCTCCGGGGCGTGGACCTGCCGTCGAAGCGCAAAGTGCTGCTCTCCGATACCGTGGGATTCATTCGCAGCCTGCCGCACACGCTGGTCTCGGCCTTCCGCGCGACGCTGGAAGAAGTGCAGCGGGCGTCGCTGATTCTGCATGTGTCCGACGCCAGCAGCCGGCTTTCGGCCGAGCAGGACGCGCAGGTGGAAATTGTCCTGAAAGAATTGGAAGCGGAGAAGAAGCCGCGCCTGCGCGTGATGAATAAGATCGATCTGCTGGATGACGAAGTGGCGCAGTCGTTGCTGGCGGACTCCATGCGCGCAGACTCGAAAACGGTCTACGTTTCGGCGAAAGAAGGTACGGGTCTAGATAGGCTGCTGGAGCGCATCGATTCGATCATCGAGGAAGACAGCGTCAGCCGCGTGCATCTGCGCGTTCCGCAGAAAGAAGGAAAGACGCTGGCGATGCTGGAAGCCAAGGCGCGGATCTATTCGCGGAAGTACAAAGATGGTGCGGTGGAGTTGGAGGTCGAGGCGCCCGCCTCGGTGGTGCGAAGAGTGAAAGAGTTCGTGCTGCGCTAGGACTATGAAGTTGAATGTTATGTCGCCAAAGCATCGACCTGATGGCCAAAGGACTCGTAGTCGCTTCGGCCGGTTCGCTTCTGATGGGACCCCTTCACTCACAGTCTGATCACAGGACCCCCTGAAAGAGCTATATGAAGGGCGTTGGCAGCAATTCCCGACTCTTCACAAATTGGGAACCGCAGTACGCCTTGTCGCTCATGTCAGTGTTCGCAGGGGAGTATCCTTTGTCGTGCCTCTGACGCATGCGGAAGGCTGGTCCCGAATGGTCGAGATTGTAGCGACCGTTGCCGGCTTGCTTGCATGTCTGCTCGTGTTTAGGGCAATTCGCGTCCGGATGATTCGGTACTCGAGAGGGGCGGGCTACTGCGGCTAACAAATTAAATGGGCCGGCAACCAAGAAGCGGTGACATTCCTTGGCTATCGGCCCATTCGATCCTGAATTGGATCGGAGGTGATGTTTTAATGCTAATCCCATTTTGGCCGAAGTCAAGCGCTATGTGCAGAAATCTGCGACATCGCTCCCTTGCAGCTCCTGCGGACTTGTTTAACCACTTTGTTTTTAATGATATACAAGGATCCTACGCTGCCCGATCTGCTCCTGAAACGACTTTCCCGAAGCACGATTGCGCGGACTAAGACCATCTTGTTTGCGTTGACATGAACTCCTTTGGACGTTTAGACTTAACAGTTTTCATAGCCCTCATTTTTCCGGTCTATATCAGCAACACATGGATCAGACGCTTCAACAACTAGGGGAATTACTGCTCGGATCGGTCCCGACTGTGATTCTCGTGGCGCTGCTCTACGCGCTCTACACGGCGATTGTCCATAAGCCGTTGCAGCGCGTGCTCGCCGAGCGCCGCAGCAAGACGGAAGGCGCGGTGGAGAAGTCTCGCGCCGACATTGCCGCAGCCGAGGCCCGTACAGCGGAATATGAGCAAAAGCTGCGCGAGGCGCGGGCCGCTGTGTTCCGCGCACAGGAAGCAAAGCGTCAGGCTGTGTTGCAAGCTCGAACCGCCGCCTTAAACGAGGCGCGCAGCAAGGCGCAGGTCCAGGTGCAGGCCGCGAAGAAAGGTATCGAGAGTGACCGCGCCGCGGCCGAGGCGGCGTTGCCTTCCGACGCTGCGGCACTGGCTCAGGAAATCGTCAAGCGCGTTCTTCAGCCGGCCGGAGCCGGGCGATGATGCGGTTACCGATGATGACATCGACTAAGAGGATCTGCCGGGCTGCTCTGCTTGCGCTGTTCGTCGCGAGTTGCGTCACCGCTGTCTCCCTCCGCGCACAGGATCAACCAGTTCCGCCCGAGGCGAAACCACCCGTCTCTTCTGAGCAGAAGCAGGATACCGGCGCTTCCTCGGAACGTGGTCGGGGCCCTGGCCGCCAGCTGGCCCACGAGAGTAGGGAAGCCGCCGGAGAAGAAAAAGACGAGTTCGCGGAGTTCAAGCAATCGGCCTCGGTACGAGCAGTCAAGAAGTTGACCGGATTGAGTCTGCAGCAGTCCTACTGGCTGTGCATGGTGCTGAACTTTGTGGTGATCGCGGCCGCTATCGTCTGGGCCGGGCGTAAATATTTGCCGGGAATGTTCCGCGACCGCAGTGCCGCCATCCAGAAGGCGATGCAGGAAGCGCAAATGGCCAGCGAAGAAGCCCGCCGCCGGCTGGCGGACATCGAATCGCGCTTGATGAAGCTCGACGGTGAAATCGGAATGATGCGCGATATGGCCGAAAAGGAAGGTGCCGCGGAGGAAGCCCGCATCCAGGCTGCGGCTGCAGAAGACGCGCGCAAGATCGTCGCTTCGGCGGAGCAGGAAATCGCGGCCGCAGCCAAAGCCGCACGCCGCCAACTGACGGCCTACGCCGCCGATCTCGCGGTCGGATTGGCGCGCAAACAGATTCACGTCGACGCCGGCACAGACCAAGCCTTGGTTCGCAATTTTGCCCAGGAATTAGGCGCTTCCTCCGACGATTCCGGAAAGGGCAGGAACTAGACCGTGGCTTCCGTCGCCAGCACCTACGCCCGCGCTTTCGCTGATGTCGTCTTCAGCGCGCACCTCGACGCAAATCGGGCGGTGGGTGGATTGCGCCGAATCGCCACCCTGTTGGAAGAGAGTCAAGACCTGCGGCGCGTCTGGGAAAATCCCGCGGTTCCCGCCGAGCAAAAGCGCAATCTGCTGGACGCGATTGTGCAGCGCGAGGGTATCGAACATCACGTGCGCAACCTGATGGCGGTGCTCATCGATCATCGGCGAGTGCAATTCCTCGGGCGAATCATCGAGCAACTGAAGAAAGAACTCGACGCCCGCATGGGATTCGCCGAAGCGCACGTTACCAGCGCGCGCGAACTGGGTGACAACGAGAAGCGAGCCCTCGAAGCGCAGATCGAGAAAGTCACCGGCAAGAAAGTGCACGCGCAGTTTGGCCTGGATGCGTCCCTGCTGGGCGGCGCCGTAGTCCGCGTAGGCAGCACGATCTACGACGGCTCGGTGAAAGGCCAGTTGGAAAAGATAAGAGAAGCTATTAGCTCTTAGCCTTTAGCTCTTAGCTTGAACCTAACCGGGACGAGCTTGGTGCTACGGCAGAGCAGGTGGAAAAAGAACGGTAGCAGATTCGGCAAGAAAGCTAAGAGCTAACAGCTAAAGGCTAAGAGCTGATTTTATGGCACAAATCAAAGCAGACGAAATTTCGAAACTGATCCGCGAGCAGATCGAGAACTACGAAACCCAGATCTCCGTGGACGAGACCGGCACGGTCATCACGCTCGGCGACGGCATCGCGCGCGTCTATGGACTCGACAAGGTCATGGCCGGCGAACTGCTCTCGTTCCCGCACGGCGTGGCCGGCATTGCCATGAACCTGGAAGAAGATCAGGTCGGCGTGGTGCTCCTCGGCGAATACACCGAGATCAAGGAAGGCGACGAGGTCAAGCGCACCGGGCGCATCATGAGCGTGCCCGTGGGCGACGCCATGATCGGACGCGTGGTCAACTCGCTGGGCGAGCCCATCGACGACAAAGGCCCCATCGCCTCCGATCAGTTCATCGCCCTGGAGCGTATCGCTCCCGGCGTCATCGATCGCCAACCGGTGCGTGAACCCATGGCCACCGGACTGAAGGCCATCGACAGCATGATCCCCGTCGGCCGAGGCCAGCGCGAACTGATCATCGGCGACCGCCAGACCGGCAAGACCGCCGTTGCGCTCGACACCATCATCAACAGCAAAGGGAACGACCTGATCTGCATCTACAACGCGATTGGTCAGAAGCGTTCCTCGATTGCTCAGGTCGTCAAGATTCTCGAAGATGCCGGCGCAATGGAATACACCATCGTGGTGGCTGCATCGGCGTCAGAGCCTGCCCCCATGCAGTACATCTCGCCGTACGCGGCAACCGCGATGGGCGAATATTTCCGCGACAGCAAGCGGCACGCGCTGGTCATCTACGACGATCTTTCGAAGCACGCGGCATCGTACCGCGAGATCTCGCTGCTGCTGCGCCGTCCGCCGGGACGCGAGGCTTATCCCGGAGACGTTTTCTATCTTCACTCGCGGCTGCTGGAACGCTCTGCCAAGCTGAGCGACAAGAACGGCGGCGGGTCGCTGACGGCGCTCCCGATCATTGAGACGCAGGCGGGCGACGTTTCCGCTTACATTCCGACCAACGTCATTTCGATTACGGACGGCCAGATCTATCTGGAAACCGATCTGTTCAACCAAGGCGTGCGCCCCGCGGTGAACGTGGGTCTGTCAGTGAGTCGCGTGGGCGGCAGCGCGCAGATTAAGGCCATGCGGCAAGTCGCCGGTACGTTGAAGCTGGAACTGGCGCAGTACCGCGAGTTGGCGGCGTTCGCAGCCTTTGGCAGCGATCTCGACAAAGCTACACAGGCCCAGTTGAATCGCGGACAACGGCTCGTCGAACTGCTGAAGCAGAATCAGTTCTCGCCGCTGCCATTTTCGAAGCAGATTCTGATCATCATGGCCGGCACCGGCGGATTCCTCGACGACCTGCCGGTGGCGCAAGTCCGCGAGTTCGAGGCGGAACTGTACAAGTACGTAGATTCGACGAACCCCGGCATCCTGCGCACGATCATGGAGAAAAAGATTCTCGATGACACGCTGAAGGCCCAGTTGCAGGATGTGATCAAGCAGGCGAAACAGCAGTTCATCGCGAGCAGGGAAGCGGTAGCGAAATAGTACGCAGTACTCAGTACTCGGTACTCAGAACACATAAGTGCCAGCGCGGTGTTTGACTGAGAACTGAGCTACGAGTACTGGTCTTCAATGGCAAACATTCTCGACATCCGTCGCCGTATTCGCAGCGTGATCAACACGCGGCAGATCACCAAGGCCATGAAAGTGGTCTCGGCGGCGAAGCTGCGGCGGGCCCAGGAGCGGGCCCTGGCGGCGCGTCCGTACGCTCAAATGCTGACAAATGTGCTGAAGTCGCTGGTAGCGCGCGCCGAGATTTACGACCCCGAGACAGGTGAGCCGAAGCATCCCCTGCTCGCACACCGCGAAGAGAAGAACATCCTGCTGATCGTGGTCACCGGCGACAAAGGCCTGGCGGGCGCTTTCAACGCGAACATTACGAAAGCGGCCACGCGCTTCCTGGAGTCCAAGGCTGGCAAGAATGTCGATATTGAAGCGATCGGTCGCAAGGGACGCGACTTCCTACGCCGACGTTATCCGGCCGCCAAGGTACAGACGAAGAGTCTGGCAGAATTAGCAGAATCGATTGAGGCCGAACCGGAAGAGGCCGAGCGTGCTGGAGCAATCCAAATCACCGGAGAACATGTGGGCGTTCTCGGTAAAGTGGAATTCGCGCAGGCCGCAGCGCTGGCCAGCAACGTGATCGCTCGCTACTGCCGCGGGGAGATCGATTCGGTCTACATCGTCTTCAACGAATTCAAGTCGGTGATCGCGCAGCGCCTTATCGTCGAGCAGGTCCTTCCCATCGAGCAGATCGGCCAGCAGACCCTCCGCCTGGTCGAGGAGATGACGGAAGAAGAGAAGAAGAAGGCCAAAGAAGCCGCGATCAAAGCGGGGGTGGGCATGCGCGGCCCCGATCGCGAGGTCGAGGAGGTCGCTTCGCAGTTCGGCACTGCGCAGGTGGACTACATTTACGAGCAGACTCCGGAAGATTTATTCCGTGCGCTGCTGCCCAAGTATGTGAGCATCCAGATTTTTCGTGCATTGATGGAATCGGTCGCTGCGGAGCACGCCGCGCGCATGACTGCGATGGATTCGGCCACCAACAACGCCACTGACATGATCGATTCCCTGACGCTCGTCATGAACCGCGCCCGCCAGGCGAAGATCACGAAAGAGATCATCGAAATCGTCAGCGGCGCAGCGGCAATGTGAGAAGGAGCTATTAGCTCTTAGCCTTTAGCTCTTAGCTTTTCCGGGAAGATTGACGCAGGGTTGCTTGTGACGTCGTTCGCGAGAAGAAGTGAACGGTCCGCTGTGATGCGTGCGGCGATGAGATTGAGCTAGAAGCTAAGAGCTAATAGCTAAAAGCTGAGGTTTTATGCCTGAAAACGTAGGACATGTGATTCAAATCGCGGGTCCAGCCGTGGACGTGCAGTTCCACGAAGGGAAGCTGCCGCCAATCTACGAAGCCGTAAAAGTGGTGAGCGACGGCTTCAATGTGCCGAGCCCAATCAGCGTGATTCTCGAGGTGCAGCAGCACCTCGGTGAAGGCCGCGTGCGCTGTATCGCCATGCAGCCCACCGACGGCATGGTGCGCGGCATGAAGGCCATCGACCAGGGCGGACCGATTTCCGTTCCTGTGGGCCGCGGTACTCTGGGACGCGTGATGAACGTCATCGGCGAACCGGTCGATCAGCTTGGCCCGATCGAGTACAAAGAGCGGATGCCGATTCACCGTCTCGCTCCCGCCTTCGACGAGCAGGCGACGAGCGCGGAAATGTTTGAGACCGGCGTGAAGGTCATCGATCTCATCCAGCCGTTCTTGAAGGGCGGCAAGATCGGATTGTTCGGCGGCGCTGGCGTGGGCAAGACCGTCGTCATCATGGAGTTGATCAACAACGTCGCCAAGAATCACGGCGGATTTTCCGTGTTTGCAGGCGTCGGCGAGCGTACTCGTGAAGGCAACGACTTGTGGCTGGAAATGTCGGAGTCGGGCGTTATCAAGCCCGGCAAGCCGGCGGAATCCAAAGCTGCTCTCATTTACGGCCAGATGACGGAGCCTCCAGGGGCTCGTCTCCGCGTCGCGCTGACCGGGCTGACGGTTGCGGAATACTTCCGCGATGCCGAGGGGGCCGACACGCTGCTCTTCATCGACAACATTTTCCGATTCACTCAGGCGGGTTCAGAAGTATCCGCGCTGCTGGGCCGCATGCCCAGCGCCGTGGGTTACCAGCCCAACCTGGCAACGGAAATGGGCGAACTGCAGGAGCGCATCACTTCCACTAAGAAAGGTTCCGTCACGTCCGTGCAGGCGATTTACGTACCTGCCGATGACTTGACCGATCCCGCTCCGGCAACCACGTTCGCTCACCTCGACGCGACCACAGTGCTTTCGCGTGCGTTGACGGAAATCGGAATTTATCCCGCCGTCGATCCCCTGGCCTCGACCTCGCGCATTCTCGATCCGCGCATTGTTGGCCAGGAGCACTACGATGTTGCGCAGACCGTGAAGAAGACTCTGCAGACCTACAAAGATCTGCAGGACATCATCGCGATTCTCGGTATCGACGAGCTGACCGAAGATCAGAAGCTGACCGTCGCCCGGGCCCGCAAGATTCAGCGCTTCCTGTCGCAGCCGTTCCACGTGGCCGAACAATTCACCGGCGCCGCGGGACGTTACGTCAAGATCGCCGACACCGTAAAGGGCTTCAAGGCAATCGTGGAAGGCAAGTACGACGACATCCCCGAGCAGGCGTTCTATATGAAGGGCCCGATCGAGGAAGTCCTGGAAGCGGCAGAGAAGATGAAGGCAGCAGCGTAGAGGCAGTCGTTAGTCGCTGGTCGTTCGCCGTTAGCGGAGCATCGCTGATGCGAACGATTACGCCAACGACCAACGACCAACGACCAATGGCAGACAAATTCAAACTCGAGATCGTCACGCCGGAAAAGAAAGTGGTCGACACGGCGGCCGAAGAGGTTCAGATTCCCGGAAAGAACGGATATCTGGGCGTCTTGCCGGGCCACGCCCCCCTGATCACCGAATTGGCGGTGGGCGAGATTAGTTTCCGCGAGAATTCTGCCGAACAGCGCCTTGGCTGTGGCCTGGGGATTCGCGGAAGTGCTGCCCGACAAAGTCACGATTCTGGCCGAGACCGCCGAGCGTCCTTCTGAAATCGACGTCGACCGGGCGCGCAAAGCCAAAGAACGCGCCGAGCAACGCCTCGCGAGCGGCGATACGGCCATCGACGTCGACCGCGCTCTCGATGCTCTGCATCGCGCAGAGACCCGGCTCGAAGTCGCCGCGAAAAAATAGCACGCAAGGCCATTCAATCCCTCATCCAGCCGCGAAGCGGCGAAAGAATGCAGCTCACGGCCACTTCCACGCCCATTTGCCCCGTCGAGACCGACTCAACGAAGAATCCATAGCCTTGGTGACTTACAATTGGGGCGTTTGTTCCAGGAGCAGCCATGAAATTCTTTAGCCCCCTACTTCTTTCCTGTCTCTTCGTTTTTTGCGCATTGTTGAAGGCGCAACAAGCCAAGCCCGCGCCGGCCCCGCCTCCGCAACCGCCGCCGCGCCTGATTACTCCCGAAGTGCACTCCGACAACAGCGTCACCTTTCGCTTCCGCGCTCCCAACGCGCAGGAAGTAAAGCTGGCGCGCGAGGGCACCGAGCCCATCGCCATGCAGAAGGACGACCAGGGCGTCTGGACCGTCAACACTCCGCCGCTGTCTCCTGACTATTACGGATACTCGATCATTGTCGACGGCGTACGCTCCCTTGATCCCAACAACAGCGGACTTGTGCCGAACCTGCTCTCCCCGGGGAATTTCGTGCATGTTGCCGGCCCGCCGTCGCTGCCGTGGGAACTCAACGATGTGCCGCACGGAGAGATTCACCATCACTTCTACCGGTCTGCGATCGCGAATGACAACCGCGACTTCTACGTCTACACGCCCCCGGGTTATGATCCGACCGCGAAGACGACATACCCTGTTCTCTACCTGCTGCACGGCTACAGCGACGACGCCAGCGGATGGACAGCGGTTGGCCGCGCCAACGTCATCCTCGATAACCTCATCGCGCAGGGCAAAGCCAAGCCCATGATCGTCGTTATGCCCCTTGGCTACGGCACGATGGAAATCATCACCTTGGGTTGGGGTGCGTGGAGCCACACTGATGTGCGGGACAAGAATTTCTCGAACTTCCGTCAGGCGTTGCTTACCGAGGTCATGCCGAAAGTCGAGAACGAATACCGGATCACGAAAGATCGCAACTCGCGCGCGATAGCCGGGCTCTCGATGGGCGGCTCAGAATCGCTGTTAACCGGCCTGAATAATCTCGACAAATTTGCCTGGGTCGGCGCCTTCAGCGCGGGAGGCCTGCCGGATCCGTTTGAGAAGGATTTCCCCGCGCTTGATGCCAAGGCAAATCAGCAGATTGAAGCTACTGTGGATCGCTTGTGGCACGGAAGACCGCCTGATCACGCCCAATCGCAACCTGCGGGAATGGTTGAAGACGAAAGGCGTAGAGCACACCGACATCGAAACGCCGGGCATGCATACATGGATGGTCTGGCGCCGGAACCTTGCTGAGTTTGCGGGACTGCTGTTCCGTTGAGAGCCACCCAGCTCTACCGCACGTCGACGTGCTCGTGATTCTCCGCTGCCGGCACGTAATTCACCGCGGCTGTGCGCTCGAGCTTGTCCCATGCGAACTTGCGTCCCTCCAGCGCGCGCTTCAGCGTCTTGAAGAGCACGATCGAAAATAACTGACGATACGCGAAGCGTTGCAGCCACACCTGGGTCAGCAGCCAGACATCTTCCTTATCGTCGGGACGGCGGCGCTCGAGCGCGAAGGCAATTGCCGAGGCGATAAAGTCGATCACCAGGAACGCAAAGAAGAACAGCACCAACTTGTGGAAGTCCGCCGGATCGGTGGAGTCCGGATGAAAATGTTTCTGGATGTAATACCAGATCGTGCCCACCACGAACATGATGTCGATCAGTGGCGACACCAGCGGCAGCATGATCTGGAAGATGACAATGTTGGGCAATGCCACCCAGCCCAGCGCTCCCTTGCGGGCTACTACTTTGCGATGCTTATACACGGCCTGCAGAATGCCGAAGGACCAGCGAAAACGCTGGCGCATCAGGCCATTCGCGTTGGTAGGCGCCTCGGTGTAGGCGAGGGCCATATCTTCATACTCAACGCGATATCCCAGGCGCAGCAGCGCCATGGTCAGATCGGCATCCTCGGCGACGGTGTCAATGTGGTAGCCCCCCGCTTCGCGCACTGCGGAAACGCGCCACGCCCCGATCGCGCCCGGCACTACGCTCACGGCGCCCAGCACGTCGAGCGCGCGTCGCTCGAAATTCTGACTCGTGATGTATTCCAGGGCTTGCCAGCGCGTCCAGAGATTGACGCGGTTTCCGACCTTGGCATTGCCGGCAATCGCACCGACTTCCGGCCGAATGAAGTGCGGGACCAGCCGTGAAATCGCGTCGGGCGCGATGATCGTATCCGCGTCGATGCCGACGAAAAGCTCCGCATCCCCGATGTGCTCAATCCCGTAATTCAAAGCTTCTGCTTTGCCGGAGTTCGGTTTCCCCAGGATCAGTACCTTCCCCGCGGCAGCCTCGGCCGCGAAGGCTTTGCGAGCGACCTCCAGCGTGCGATCCTTCGAGCCATCGTCAATGACAATCACGCGCAAATTCGGATAGTTCGAATTCAGCGCCGCACGGATCGTTCGCTCAATGACTTTCTCTTCGTTATAGGCGGGAATCAGCACCGCAACCTTGGGCTTGTACGACGCAACCTCCGCCGGTTTGCCGAAAATCTTTTCGCGCACCCGGTCATACACGGCTGCCGCGCCAATAAAGATGAGGCGCCCCGTCATCAGCAGGTCGCCCACCAGGAATATCCAGGTGATGGCGACGATTCCGGCATCGAAAAGAAAGAAGCCGAAGCGATCGAGCCGCGCGGCCCACAACTCGCCTTTCGGCAAGGGGGCCATCACGTCGGCTCGCGTCTTGCCAATCAATTCGTACACCGGAGCAATCTCGTAGCCTCTGGCCCGGATACCGTCGATGATCATGGGCAGAGCGCGCACGGTTTCGGCGCGATTGCCGCCCCCATCGTGCATCAACACGATGTTGCCGCAGCGCAGATTTTCCTGGCGGCACGGCGGCAGGTGCGACAGCACATACGCCGTAATCTTCTCCGCCGAAGGATTGTCGCTCCAGTCGTTCGGATCGATCCGATTCCCGACCGTGATGTATCCCATATCCTGCGGAATCTCGAGCGGTCGCACTTGATCGGCGGTGTCGGGCTCCTCGTCGATGGCGTAGGGCGGCCGCATCAACGTCGTGCGCACTCCCACCAGGCTCGCGAAGAGGCGCTCGGTTAGGTTCAGTTCCACCTTCATGTAAGCGGTGGAGATATTGCTGACATCGGGATGCGTAAAAGTGTGGTTCCCGATGGTGTGGCCTTCGCTGTAAATCCGTTTCGCGATGCCGGAGAACTTGTCCGTCTGGATACCAATCAGAAAGAACGTGGCTGTCGCGTTCTTCTCTTTGAGTACATCGAGAATCTTCGGAGTCCACTCTGGATCAGGCCCGTCGTCAAACGTTAGCGCAACTTTGTTCGGACTGTAGCCATAGCGCCCGACGCGGTAGGGTTCGGGCAACGTCTGGAAGACCTCATCCGTGATCAGATGGCTGTTCGTGTCGATGGTCAGATCGCGCGTGCCATGCGCAGGTCTATCTTCGATACGCAGGATTTCGCCCTGGCCTTCCATGTCCACCTCAACGCCTGGTGGAACATCCTTCAACTTATCCGTTGCTCCAGCATCGCCGGGCACGTCCCAGACTCGCCATAGAGAGCGATCTTCGCTCCCCAGTCGCCATAGGGCGAACGTCTGGATCCCCAGATTCTGCGCAGCCCGCATATGGTTCAATGCCGTCACCGCATCGAGGAACCAGATGTCATGACGGAAGCTGTGCTCATCCAGGTAGCTGAAGTGGGGATTCATGGCGTCATCATCGAAGTTGACGTCTTCATCGGAATCGCGCGCGGCCAGCCAGGCATCCTGCACGCTGACAGTGTGGTCGTGCACTTCCTGAGGCAGGCTGCCTTTCTTTGGCTTCAGCACCCAGTCATAGCCATAGTTGGCGATCGCGCAGATGATCTTTTCCTGCGGAATGACGCTCTTGGCAAACGTCAGGTTCTGCACGAACCAGTCCTGCGAACTCACGGGACCCGAGGCAGCGCCGGGATAGTGCTCGTCATAATTCATGAGCACGACGCCATCGACCGCCGCGGCGATCGCCGGGTAATCGTATTCGTTGTTGTGAGCCTGGACGGTGACGTAGAGCTTCATGCCGCGCCCGTGCAGATCGCCCGACAATTCCTGCAGCAGCGCGACGTAGCCCGTTTGTGCACTCTCGGGGAACGACTCGAAGTCGATCATCAGGCCCCGGTAATGCCCGGACGAAAGAAACTGCGACGCTTGCTGACGGAATAGCGCTCGCGCACCAGGATTATTCAGAAAACCTGCAATGTCTCCCACCCAGTTCGCGCCGTCGGAATTGTTCACCATCGGGAAGACTTCCATCCCGGGGTCTTCCGTCTTCAGAAACGGCATCACGCGGTCATCGACGGGCAGCACGGTGCTGCCTTGCACTACGTCGAAATACTTGTTGGTCTGATCGTCGACGCCCTGCAATCGTCCATCGGCGGTGAGCACGTGCAGCCAGTCCGGGTACAGCATGTCGATCTGGTGAGCGTAAGCGCGCAAGGACGAGAAACTGGCCGCGTCCCAAGGCACATAGAAGGCCGCGCGGATTCCTTCACTCTGATTCAGCTTGACCTGCGACGCCGCCAGCTTCGACTTGCGGTGAGATCGGGCCGCCATGTTTCTTTTGCCGGTCGCGGGCCTTCTCTTTCTCACTTTCCTTCAACGCCTTGAAGGCGCGCTTTTGAGGTGAAAAAAGAAGTTCCGGCAGAGGCTCATCGCGCAGCGCCGTGTAGACGAAGAAAATCACCAGTGCGGAGACGACTATGGCCGTAACATCGACCAGGCGCCGCAGGCGTTTCCACCGGGCGCGTTGCGGATCATAGAAGACAGGTTGAGCCATTGGGTGAGTAACTGTTCATCGTATGCCGCAGACCGCACACGGTCAATTCTTGGCGAGGCAGGGTGAGATTAACTGCTCTGCATCCTAAGATGCAATTTCCCGGCTCCGGGATTGCTGCAAACGCGCTATCATTCGCCCGTGCGGGAACTCATTGGGAAGCAGGCACGGTTCTTTGCCGTGGCGAGCCTGGCGGCAGTGAGCCTGCGATTATTCTTGGTTTTTCGCTTTCCGGGCGTAGTGGATGACTCACGGTTCTACGCCAACATCGCCGAAAACTGGCTGCTGCACGGCGTCTACGGCATGACCAACTCCGGCGTGATCGTGCCGACCCTGTCGCGTTTGCCCGGGTATCCCGCCTTTCTGGCGGTCATCTTCGCGCTTTTCGGGGATGAGAATTTCCGCGCGGTGCTACTGGTGCAGGTGCTGTTCGATCTGGCCACGTGCTTGCTGATTGCAGACATGGCCCGGCGTCTGTTCGGCGGACGAGCCGCCCAGGCCGCGTTCCTGCTGGCAGCCCTCTGTCCCTTTCTCGCCAACTATGCGGCGACAGCTCTGACCGAGACTCTGGAGATTTTCTTCACCGCGCTGGCTTTGCAACTGGCGTTTGTCGGCTTGGGCGTGGGTGGGCCGAACCCACGATCTCGCTGTTCTATCGTCTGGCTCGCCTGCGGATTATCGATAGGGGCCGCGATCCTGCTCCGCCCCGACGGAGGCATCCTGCTCGCCGCGACTGGTGGATACCTGCTGTGGCTGTTGGCGCGCAGTCTGTGGACGAGGCAGGGAACTCGTCCCGAACTCCTCGCCGTTCCCCGAACCATCCTCTGGGCCGGAGTGCTGGTCGCAATCGGAGCCACCGCGCCGCTGATCCCCTGGACCGTGCGGAACCTCCACACCCTGCACCGCTTCGAGCCTCTGGCCCCGCGTTACGCCAACGACTCCGACGACATCGTCATGAACGGCTTCAACCGCTGGGTCAAAACCTGGACTGCCGATTACGTCTCGGTGCAGGAGATTTACTGGAACGTCCCGGGATCGGACATTGACGTGACGCGCCTGCCCCGCCGAGCCTTCGACTCCGACGCACAGAAGGCGCAAACCACCCAACTCTTCGCCGACTACAATCGCGACCATGACATGACACCGGAACTCGACGCCCGCTTCGCCGCCTTGGCCGCCGAGCGCGTTCGCGCCTCGCCCTTGCGCTACTACGTGTGGCTCCCGGCCCTGCGCATCGGCGACATGTGGCTGCGCCCGCGCACCGAACTGTTTCCCTCTGACCCACGCTGGTGGGAGTTCAACGACGACAGCCGATGGCTCGCCGTCAGCCTTGGGTTCGGACTGATCAATCTGGTCTACGTCGCTCTGGCGGTCGCCGGCCTCGTGCGTGCGCGTGAATTTTTCGGCATTGGACTATTCGTTTTATTTCTAGTGCTCCGTTCCGTATTCCTCGGGAGCCTCGAGAATCCTGAGCCTCGTTACACGCTGGAATGCTATCCCGCGGTCATCGTTCTTGCCTCGGCGCTGTTCCACTCACGTGCATAAACTTCCAAATCTGGAAGGCGCATCTGTGACATCGCGTATTCAAACGTTTCACATGGCCATAAATCCCACAAATTCAACTTGAACTTTATGGCGCTGAAGTTGCACAATAGCGCCCCATCAGGGCCCCAGGGTCTCCCGTGGTCTCCTAGTTCCTGGGCAGACGTAATGAGAAATTCAACGCCCTCTGTGGGTGAAGGGAGTTTTCTATGCGTTTAGGCTCATGGGTAGTCGCGGTGGTCATCCTTTCGGTCCTTGCGCTCGGCACCTTCGCTGCAGCGCAGTCTGCAACGACGTCTCTCCACGGTACGATCTCTGACGCGAAAGGATTAGTCGTGGCGGGCGCCACGGTGACCATCAACAATCCGGCGACCGGATTTTCCCGCACTGTCAAAGCGGATGACCAAGGGTCATATCAATTCCTCGAAGTGCCTCCCTCCACTTACATCATGACCGTCAGTGCCTCCGGTTTTGCCACGACGAGGCGCGAGAACGTCGTATTGCAGGTTAGCAGCCCGGCCACCATCAACATGTCGTTGCAGGTACAAGGCGGCACGGTGATCGTGGACGTCACCGGCGAAGCGCCCGTCGTCAACACGCAGGACGCGACTTTAGGCAACAACTTCAATGCCCGGCAACTCACCGATCTACCGACCGAAGGCCGCGACCCTGTTTCGATTCTGAGCCTACAGCCGGGAGTCGTTTACATCGGCAAGACGGTGAACCAGGATGATGACAGCCGGGGCGGCGCGGTCAACGGAGCCCGCAGCGACCAGACCAACGTCACGCTCGACGGCTTGGACGACAACGACCAACTGAAAGGCTATGCCTTTACCGGCGCGATGCGCGCCACCCTCGACTCCCTGCAGGAATTCCGCGTCACTACCAGCAACTACGATGCGTCCGCGGGCCGTTCTTCCGGTGCGCAGGTCAATCTTGTGACCAAGAGCGGCACCAACTCCTTTCACGGATCGGGCTACGAATACTACCGGCCCAACTTCACCGTGGCCAACGACTGGTTCAACAAACAGGCTGAACTGAACGCCGGATTGCCCAATGTCCCCGGATTCGTTCTCCGCAATACGTACGGCGGTACTCTCGGTGGGCCGATCAAGAAAGACCGCTTGTTCTTCTTCGCGGCTTACGAAGGCCAACACACTGCCGACCAGTTGCAGACCACCCGCGTTATTCCGACCCCGAGCCTGGTAGCCGGCAATTTGCAGTACCTCTGCAATACGAGCGACCCTAACTGTTTCGCTGGTAATGCCAGTCCCAATAATTTTTCCGTTGCCAGCAACCCCACCTATGCACCGGATTTGGTGACCACTCTCTATCCCGCCGGTATCGCCTCCTTGGATCAGGGCTGTTCGGCGAACAACACTTGTCCTCCGACCCCGGCAATCCGGGGGGCCCGGGCCGAACGGCAACATCGCCAATATCGGCGGCGCGAATCCGAATGCGCTGTTCACGGGATATCCCATTCCCAACTCCACCAGCGGTGGTGGCGACGGCTTGAATTCCGCGGCCTACACGTTCCCCGGAAACGATCCCACCACCCTGAAGACGTACATCTTCAAGCTGGACTATAAGATCTCGGCCGATGGCAACCACTCGTTCTTCGTTCGCGGAAACCTGCAGAACGACAAGGAGTCCCAGCCGCCTCAATTTCCCGGCCTGCCTCCGAACACTGTCGTCACCAACAACAGCAAGGGAATCGCCGGCGGCTATACCTATATCATCCGGCCTAATCTGATCAACAATTTCCGTTACGCTTATATCCGCCAGGGCGTGGGAACTGCCGGATTGAATAGTCAGCCATTTAACCGCTTGCGGGGCCTGGACGACGTAGTCGGATTAACTTCCACGATCCTTACCAACGTTCCCGTCAACAACTTCATCGACGATGTCTCCTGGATCAAAGGGCACCACACCCTTCAATTCGGCACCAACTGGCGTCTGATTCACAACAACCGCCAGTCCAATGCTCAAAACCTCTCCGAAGGCTATGCCAACCTGTTCTGGATGAACCCGTCCTTTATCGCCGGCACGGGCGCGCAGCTTGGACCCCGCGATCGGTGCCGGCTTCCCGGCGGTCGATGGCTCGTTCGGCACGTCTTATGACTTCGCCGCGGTGCAACTGACGGGCCTTATGACTCAGGTCTACTCAGTCCAGAACCAGGATAAGAACTCAAACGTCATCCCCAGTGGCGCATTGGTGCCGCGCCACTTCCGAAACTTCGAAGGCGAAATGTACGTGCAGGACAAATGGAGCGCGACGCCGAACCTGGTCTTCACCTATGGCCTCCGGTATTCGCTCCTGCAACCACCCTACGAAAGCTCCGGGAACCAGGTGTCCCCGACCGTCAACATGAACCAGTGGTATACCAGCCGCTGGCAGCAGATGTATCAGGGAAATGTCGACCAGCCCAATTTGAGTTTCGATCTTTCCGGTCAAGCCAATGGCAAGAAGCCCTATTGGGCCTGGGACTATCGAAACCTGGCTCCTCGCTTCGCTGTTGCCTATTCGCCGCACGCCGCCAGCGGATTCATGCACACACTCTTCGGCGATGCGGGCAAGAGTTCCATTCGCGCGGGATACGGCCTCTATTTCGACCACTTCGGAGAAGGTGTGGTCAATACCTTCGACCGCCAGGGATCATGGGGCCTGACGACCACCATCAGCAATCCGGCTGGCGTCCTCGGCGTCGACACGGCGCCTCGCTTTACCGGCTTGCTGGGAGCCAATAATCTTCCTCCAAGTCCAGGAGTTCCGCTTCCCCACGGATTCCCCTACACGCCCTCCGCCGACCCCAGTACCTACGGGCTGGCCATCGCATGGGGTATTGACGACAACCTGAAGACACCCTATTCACATGTGGTGGACTTCTCGATCACGCGCGAACTCGCGCACAACTTCGTGCTGGAAGCTACTTACACGGGGCGTTTTGCGCATCATCTACTGCAGGAAATCGATCTGTCTGAACCGCTGGACCTGGTCGATCCCGGCAGTCAATACCGACTATTTCTCAGCGGCGCAGACCCTTCGAAACAGGCTGCCGCCGGCGTGCCGATAGATAGCATTCAGCCCATTCCGTACTGGGAGAACTTGTTTCCCGCTGCGGCAGGGGCAGCCTGCTTTCGGGCAACTTAGCGGGAACTAGACCGTGTGCGCCAGGTACAGCGCCCGGTCCAAGCGCGACCGCAACGCAAAACATTTACGATCTCTACTATTGCAGTTACGGCAATGAGACTCTGGCGTTGGAGATTCTGGACGCTTTCTGTTATCCGGCCTGCGCCGGGGCCGGGCGGAGCCAATCAATTCTCGTACTACCAGCCGCAATTTTCTTCGCTCTACGGCTGGCAGACGCGCGGCAACAGCAACTACAACGGCCTTCAGGTCAGCCTGCGGCATGCCATGTCGGCGGGCCTGCAGTTCGACATCAACTATACCTACTCGAAATCGATTGACGTAGGATCGAATGCGGAACGCGTCAACGGCTTCGAGTCCGGCGGCCTCGCCTTCAACAGCCAGGTCATCAACGCCTTTGCGCCAAATCTCTGGCGCGCCGTTTCGGACTTCGACACCACCAACCAGTTCAACGCGAATTGGGTTTGGGATCTTCCCTTTGGCAAAGGCCGCTATTTCGGCAGCAACTCAAACCGCTTCGTCAATGCCGTTTTCGGCGGATGGGGACTCAATGGCCTCTGGCGCTGGACCAGCGGCTTCCCGTTCTCGGTGGAAGCGAACGCCGGTTGGTCCACGGACTTTGAACTGGAAGGATCGTCGTTCCTGACGGGTCCCAAGCCCCAGACCGGCGTGTTCCGCGACTCCTCGGGCGATCCCACGGTTTTCAAAAATCCCTCTACCTTCACCTGCCAGTGTTCTCGCGAACACGGCGGGGAACACCAACCTTCCGCGCCACGTACCCCGGAGAGGCCGGCCAGCGCAACAACTTCCGCGGCCCCGGCTTCTTCGGAATCGACATGGGCTTGGCCAAGACGTGGAACTTTAGCGAAACCAAGCTGGTCCGCTTCGGGTGGGAAGTTTTCAATGTGACGAACTCAGTACGTTTCGATGCCGCCGGGTCCCTTATCAATCAGGATCTGGTCGACATCACCGGCTTCGGCAAGTTCAACACCATGCTGACCAGCCCGCGCGTGATGCAGTTCGAACTGCGGTTCGCGTTCTAGCTTGCAGAGGGGTCTCAACCGGGGACGGCGAAAGCCGTCCCTTTTTTTGTTGGCTGAAAAATCGATGCCAGAAAACGGAATGAGGAACTGGAGGGTGGAATCGCCTACGCCAGTGGCGAGTCGCTCATGCGGAATCGCGTGCGCACGTGCTCGGAAATCAGCTCGATCGCGGGACGGTTCTGCACCGGGTCGGCTTGCGCCAGATACTTCATGGCCTCAACCAGCAGGCGTTGCCCGTCCACATAACGAGGATCCGAGGTACGCTCCCTGCGCTTATTGCCCAGCTTAGGAGGGACTGTAATCGTAAAAACCTTGGCCATGAATGAACCCAACTGAAGGTGCGGTCAGTATAGCTCCCCGGTATGCAAATCTCAGCACATTTCTTGCTCTTTCGATTCAACAACTTAACCGCTCGGTGAAACCGTTTGCGTCTTGCCCGTCGTCTTTAGCTTGAAAACGTCGTCATTGAGTCTTCTCGTTCACGCGAATGGTCGAGTACTTCGCCAGCCGATAGTTGCCGTTCGGCTGAAAGGCCTGCTGCTGCACTGAGATGCCTGCGCTCGAGATCGATCCACAGAGCAGAATCTCGCTTGTAGGTGTTGCGAACCTTCTCCGACTTGGGAACCAGCTTCAGTTTTGCCGTGGCGATGCCGTTGATGGTTTCCGGCCCCACGTACGTCACGTCGAATGTCTTCACCAGATCCTGTCCGCTACCGCCAAAGCCGAGAACGACGTAAGTCTCCAGATCGGCACGGTTCTTACCCAGATCGAATTCGGTGACCTGGTCCATCTTGGGCTGGTACATGAGCACCTTGCCCTTGCTGAACAGCACAAATTTTGGCTCCGGCTTCAGCTTGTTGGGATCGTCGCCCGCCTTCTTCACGTCGGCCATCATCTCGATTTCTTTGCCGGCGCGGCGGTAGTAGATGGTGCCTGTCTGGATATCGTCGACTTCATCGATGACTTTTTCGTAAGTGTCCCACTCGAACTCCGCCTGGGTGCTGCGAAAGCCGGCTGCAGCCGTGTCCATTTTCTTCAGAACGGTGTCGAGCGGACCGGACCCTGCGGCTGCTTGCGGAGGTTTGGCCGGAGCATCAAGCAAAGCCCCAGGCGAGCACGATGGGCAGGATTAGCGCGAGACTTTTCATTCCGTATTCAACTTGGCCGCTGGGGACGATCGTCAGTCCCTCGTGGCGAGAACCTTATAGCCCTGTACTTTTCCCTTGCCGTCGGAAACCGTTTCATAACTCACAATCGAAACCGCACCCGAGATCGGCTCGATAATCCGCAACAACTGCTCGCGCACCGACTGGTCGTCACCCGGCGATACCGCGCTGGCCGCCACCTGATAGAAAAGATGTCCCTCGGCATCGGCGCTCACGACTACATCAGTCGGATGCGGATTGCGTGCGATGGGTTTGTCATTGAAGTTGATCACGCGCGGCGAGAACAGCACAAAAAGAATAATCAGCGTGACCATGATGTCGTAGTGCAACGTGCCCCGCTCGTATTGCCACAGAATGTATCCGCGAATTGTTCGCCAGATGGCGTTCATGGGCAGGGGCGCACTGGGCGCGGTCGTCGTGAGCTTCGGCTCTCTGCAAGTCTAGTGACCTTCCTTCTCTTGGCAATGTCCGCGCAGCCAACGGCGCATTGGCAGCGCTGAGCCACGAGCTGTGAGCTACGAGCTTCGAGAGTATCGGCTGAAGGTCTTGGCTCGTAAGCTCGCCAGCTCGCAACTCAAAACTTCTTCGGCGTAATCCTCTCCGCGCCAATATATGCCCGCAGCGCCTCCGGAATAACCACGCTCCCATCGGCCTGCTGGTAGTTCTCCACAATCGCCACCCAGGTGCGGCCCACGGCCAGTCCGCTGCCATTCAGAGTGTGCACGAACTCCGTCTTATTCTTACCCTCAGGACGATAACGGATATTCGCCCGCCGCGCCTGATACGCCTCAAAATTCGAGCACGACGAAATCTCGCGGAACAACTGCTGCCCCGGCAGCCACACTTCAATGTCGTATGTTTTCGCCGAAGACGCTCCCATGTCTCCGGTGCACAGCGCCACCACACGGTAGTGCAGACCGAGCTTCTGCAGAACTTCCTCGGCATCGTGCGTGAGCTTCTCATGCTCCTCGTAGGATTGCTCCGGCCGCGTAAACTTCACCAGTTCCACTTTCTGGAACTGATGCTGCCGGATGATGCCGCGCACGTCTTTCCCATACGATCCCGCCTCGCTGCGGAAGCACGGCGTATAGGCCGTGAGCGATACCGGAAGCCGCGCCTGATCCAGCACTTCGTCGCGATAAAGATTCGTGACCGGAACTTCCGCCGTCGGAATCAGCCACAGATCTGTCTCGCCATGCGGCACGCGGAAAGAATCGGCGGCAAACTTGGGCAGCTGCCCGGTGCCATACATCGATTCGGAATTCACCAGATATGGCGGCAGAACCTCTGTGTACCCGTGCTGGCGCGTATGCAGATCGAGCATGAAGTTCATCAGCGCCCGCTCGAGCTTCGCGCCCAGATCCCAGTAAACGGCGAAGCGCGCGCCCGTCAGCTTCACCGCGCGCTCCTGATCGAGAATGCCTAGTTCGGCGCCCAGATCCCAATGCGCCTTGGGAGCGAAATCAAACTTCGGAGGCGTGCCCCAGCGCCGCACTTCGACGTTGTCATCGGCGCTATGACCGATCGGCACGCTGGCGTGCGGCAGGTTCGGAATTCCCACCAGAATATCGCGCAGCCGCCCATCTAAGTCGGCCGCAGTCTTCTCCAGCGTCTGGATCTTCTCGCGCAGGTCCTTGGTCTGGGCCATGGCCGCGCTGGCATCCTGCCCGCTCTTTTTCAGCTTGGCGATCTCTTCCGACGCCTTGTTGCGCTGTGCCTTGCTGGTCTCCGCCTCGGTGATGGCCTGGCGGCGCTGCGTGTCGACTTCACGAAAGTTTTTGAGCACCCCAGCCGGATCCATTCCGCGCTGGCGCAGCTTCTCTTCCACCAAAGGCAGATTTTCGCGTACAAAATTCAGATCAAGCATGGGACTAACTAATGTATCGGAAAAGTAGCCGGCAATGCACGCCCTCGAGCACCGGCTTGTGTCTTCAAACGATTGGTGGAATGATAAGGGCAGCAGAGGCGTCCTATGGCCGAAAAACGTCATCCGGTATCACCATGCACAAACTCACGGTTGGGGCGGGATTTGAGGGTCTGCTGTTTACAATCGGCTGCAGCCTGATTTTTGTGATCGGACTTCCCGCGCTGTGGTCTTTCGTCGCATTCGGCGCCGCTCTAGGAATTGGGGTTGCGATCTTCCTTCACCTGACCAGCGACAGCCGATCCAAGCGAATGAAGCCTCTTTCGATTTTCTCCACTGAGCAGAAGGTGGAGAGTCCAGTCCCGCAAGAGCAAGACCGGCGTCAGAAGCTGATGCGCGCAACACCCGGCCTCTGCTCGACCTAGGCTGGGCGCCCGCACCCGAATCGACAACAGCCACGTGCCTCCCTGCGCCGCAGCCACCTTTGGAGGATTCCCCTCCCCTGTGTAAACTACCTTCGCGATGGGATCATCCCGCAGATCTGCCGCCACACGGCTAGTGTTGACCTTGGCCTTGCTCGCCTCTGTCATAGGCGTCTCCCTTCCCACTGACGCGTCCGCCTACAATGCCCGCCCCAAACTCGTGGTTGTCATCGTGATCGACCAGTTCCGCGGCGACTACCTGGAACGCTACCGCGACCAGTTCGGCGACGCCGGCTTCCGCTTCCTCATCGACCATGGCGCCTACTTCCCAAACTGCAATTACAACTACGCCAACACCCGCACGGCGCCCGGACACTCCACGCTCTTCACAGGCGCGTACAGCAACGGCCACGGCATCGCCGCCAACGAATGGTGGGACCAGAAAAAGAAACGCATGGTAACCTCCGTCGAAGACGACTCGACTAAAATCGTAGGTGTACCCGGGGACAAAACCGGCGCTTCGCCCCACAACCTGCTCGCCGACACTCTAGGCGACGAACTCAAACTGGCAACGCAGGGCAAATCTCATGTTTTCGGTGTGTCCTTAAAAGACCGCGCCGCGGTGCTTCCCGCCGGATTCGCCGGCGACGCAGCCTACTGGATCGATCCGAAGAGCGGCGCCTGGGTCACATCCACCTATTACCGCGATGACCTTCCAAAGTGGGTGCAGGATTTCAACTCCACCCGCCCCGCCAAATATTGGGATCGCGAATGGAAAGACGCCAATGGAGCCGTTTTGCGGTCAACCGCGCATCGCAAGGCGAAAGACGGCGAAGATGCCGGCTTCTACGAAGTGATCGGCTCCACCGCGATTGCGAATGAGTATGAGTTTGCGTTCGCCAAGGAATTGATGGTTTACGAGAAGCTCGGCCAAGGTCCCGCGACCGATTTGCTGTCGATCAGCCTCTCCCCCAACGACATTCTCGGCCACCAGGTCGGCCCTGATTCTCCGGAAATGCAGCAGATGGCTCTCGACCTCGACCGCGAACTGGCCGACTTCCTCAACTTCCTCGGACATCAACTCGGGCTGGCCAACGTGTGGATCGCTCTCTCGGCCGACCACGGTGTTTCCTCGCTGCCCGACGCCGTGAAGAAGCTGCACATTCCATCGGCCAATCTCAACGCGGGAAAACTCGAGGCAGACATCAACAAGCGCAATCACGGCAAAATTCTCTCCCGGCCATCCCGCGCCCTACGTGAAGCTGGACTATCCTCTGGCCTGGCTCGATCAAGACGCGTTCGCTGCTGTGCACGTTCGCGAGCACGATGCCGAAGAAGCGGTTGGGGAGGCCATGAAGCAAACTGGAATGCGCGATTTCTACACCAAGTCGCAGCTTGCCGCGGGTGCCGCCCCAAACACGGCGTTGGGGCGAAAATACTTGAATAGTTATTCACCGGAAGGAAGTTGGTACGTGATGGGCGTTCCCGACATCTACACCGTGGGACCGGGCAAGGGCACAGACCATACTTCGCCTTACAATTACGACACGCACGTGCCACTCGCCTTCTACGGATTGCCGTTCCAGCCCGGAACCTATCGTACGAGCACCGAGCCCGTCGATCTTGCCCCCACGCTCGCCTCGCTGTTAGGCATCAACGCTCCCACCCATGCCGTCGGGCGCGTACTGACCGAGGCCCTCGCACCTGCGCACCGCGCTACCGCTTCCGGAGAAAGCCAGCCATGAGCCCCGATCTCAGCGTCACCGTCGCCGGCATTCCGCTCAAAAATCCCGTCATCGCTGCCAGCGGTACCTTCGGTTACGGCGTGGAGTTTGAGGATGTAGTCCACCTGGGCAAGCTAGGCGGCTTCGTCGTGAAAGGCCTGTCGAGAGAGTCGATGATCGGCAATCCTCCGCCTCGTCTCTGGGAGACCGCCGCCGGCATGCTCAATGCTATCGGCCTGCAAAACATCGGGGCACAGGCCTTCCTCGTGGAGAAATTGCCGCATCTGCGGGAAATCAAGAACACGGTTGTGATCGCCAACGTCTTCGGCTACACCCGCGAAGACTACGAACGGACTATCGAGATCCTCAACGAAGGCGAGGGCATCGCCGCCTATGAGTTGAATGTTTCGTGTCCCAACACAGCTCACGGCGGCCTGCAATTTGGCAGCGATCCGCGCTCGCTCGATGAAGTCGTTACCACCGCCAAGCGCGTGACCCAGCGCCCGCTTATTGTTAAGCTCTCCCCCAACGTCACCAGCATCGCGCAAATGGCGTACGTCGCGCAGGAGGCGGGCGCCGATGCCTTGTCGCTGATCAACACTTTTGTGGCAATGGCCATCGACCCCGAAACGCGCAAGCCGCGCATCGCCAACGTGACCGCGGGCCTTTCCGGTCCGGCCATCAAGCCCATCGCCGTGCGCATGGTCTACGATGCTGCGCACGCCGTAAAGATTCCCGTGATTGGCATGGGAGGAATCTCCACCGCGGCCGATGTCGTCGAATTCATGCTGGCCGGCGCCACCGCTGTGCAGATCGGCACCGCCAGCTACTGGGACCCCTGCGCTACCGAAAAGATCGTCGATGAACTGCAGGCGTGGTGCAGCGAGCACGAAGTCGCGAAGCTCTCGGACTTCATCGGCGGAATGCTGATGGAATAATCCCCCGACTCAAGGGCGCGGAAGCGACGGCACGCCTCGATTCTCGCGAGCGCCACGGCCTGTTCTTAACAATCAGTACGAGAGGTATAGAATTTTGGGGAAGTTCGAACTTCGACGCTGGGAGGATGATTGAAAATGAGTCATAAGATTGCGCAAACTACGCTGGTGCTAGTGTTCGCCTTTTCCCTCTCTGTTCTCGCCCAAACGAATACGGTTAAAGACGCCCAAACAAATGGGCCTATAGACACGACTTTCAGAATTGCCACCATCAACATGCAGCAGACTATCCTCGCGTCGAATGAAGGACGCCGCGATTTTGAGCAGCTCGACATCAAATTTGCACCCAAGGAGGCCGAACTGAAGAGGCTTTCCGAGGAAATTGACGGCCTGAAGAAGCAGCTCGATGCGCAGCAGAACATGTTGAATGACGATTCACGCGGCAAGCTAGTAACACTTATCGAATCGAAGAAAAAAAGTCTGGAACGGGCCACGCAGGACGCTCAAGAAGATTTCGAGACCCAGCGCCGCGAACTGGTTAACAAACTCCTAACCAGCTTGGCTCCTGTAGTCCAGAAGTATTTCAACGACAACCATTACAGTCTTTTGCTCGACACGTCGCAACCGTGGCCGCAGGGACTGGTGGTCATGTCCAGTCCGGAGACCGACGTCACACAACAAGTCCTTGAAGCTTTCAACACGATTTCTGGGGTGCCTGCACTTGCTCCGAGCAACAGTGGCCCAAAGCCCGCGAAATCACCGACGAATAAGCCCGCAGTGCCGCCGAAACAATAGGCGGATTGCGTAGCCTTCTTTGTCAAAGGTGTCTCGGAGAAGAATCCCATAGCACTCGCCGCCCGTCATTTTACAAAGTGGGTTTTGGGGGTGGTTACCGTCCCCGCGTGTACCAGATCGACCCTGGAGACTTGTAATCGCGGCCCTCGCCCCACACGGCGTGAGTGACACCATCACTGTCGATTGCGAGCCCGAAGTAGTCTCCGAAGGGAAACCGGAATCCGCCGGGCAGAATGTAGTCGTAGCCCTCAACCGGCCCCGACAACCGACTCTCGGCGTTCCAGGTGGCACCGCCGTTGGTCGAATTGCGGTAAAACGTGTTCCATAGAAGACGACTGCGGTGTCCCAACTCGCTAGCCCTCGCATCCATCCACGCGATGCGAACGTCGCCCGACGCCCCAGCAACAATTGCCGGGAATGCGTGCTCCACGCCCTGCGGAGCTCGCGATACGTTGGTCCGCTCCGACCAACTTGCTCCACCCGTGGTCGACGACGAGAAGTACACGCGCTCTGGTCCGCCATTTGCCCCGCCGGCATTCCAGAGGGCGTAGAGCGCACCCGCGGCGTCGGATGCCAATGCGATCTGCGCGCCCAGGTAGCCAGTTTGGCAAGCTTCCGCGTCGCAGTCCGGCGGCGCGCTCGATACATCCAGCAGCAGGTTGCTCCACGTCCGTCCGCCATCCGACGAGCGGCTGACATATACGCCCACCGGACGGCTGGCCACTTGGCGACGGGAATAGGCTGTCCAGCCGAAATAAACGTTGCCCGCCGGATCAACCGTCGCCCCACCCGCCAGAGACGATCCCGGCACGGCATTGGGATTTACCTGCACCGAATCGAACGTCTGCCCGGCATCGTGCGACGCGGCCACAAAGAATTTCTCCTCGTGATTGAATCCGACGTACACGTCCGCTCCGCGTACCGTCAGCACCGGCCTGTCAGCGTCTTCCACTCCTCGCTCCGCCAGGGAGTAAGACCAGCTATGACCGAAGTCGAGCGATCGGGCCACTATCACGTCGCGCTTGTTATTCTGCAGCCACGACGCGTACACCGTTTGCCTGTCTACCGGATCCACCACGATCTGCGGATCAAACTGCCCGGTCGAGTAGGGAAGCACCGCCTTCGAAGGTTGCCAGGTCAGCCCGTTGTCGTTACTCACGATCAGAGCAACGCTGGGTGCGGTGCAGCCTGAACAATCCGGCACGGTCCCATACTGCGGATAGAGAACGTAGAGGTGCCCTCGCCCGTCGGCGGCGATAGCCGGCTCCCACTGGTCCCCCGTGCGGTATCCGAGGCGCATCTGCGGCGGAAACCCGGAGACCGCCAGAGCCGCCTGCGCCGTAGCCAGCGCCAGTACGAGCAAGAGTGCAAGTTTGCGCACAGTTCTTTGCCCGGATTCGAAGCGGCTGGTTGAGGAAACCACGGATACCCCTGGGAAAACCCTGCCCGGACTTTACCGTGATTCGCGAAGACCGTCAATTCCCACCTGGGCCATTTGACCCCGGTTTTACAACCGTGTGACTTTTCTGGCGTTTGCTCATCCAATCAATGACAATACAAAACCATAGCCATCGTTGTAACGGAGCCTATCGCAATGGAAAAGGCCACATTTGCAGCAGGATGTTTCTGGGGAGTAGAAGCCACCTTCCGGCAGATGCCGGGCGTGACCTCAACCCGCGTCGGCTACACCGGGGGAAAGACCGAAAATCCTACGTACAAGGACGTCTGCACCGACGGCACCGGCCACGCTGAAGCCGTGGAAGTCGAATTTGACCCCGCCAAATTAACCTACGCTCAATTGCTGAAAGTATTCTTTGAAAATCACGATCCGACGCAGGTGAACCGCCAGGGCCCGGACTGGGGCTCACAGTATCGCACCGCGATCTTCTTCCATTCTCCCGAGCAGCAAAGGCAAGCGGAACAGTTCAAGCAAGAATTGGAGAAGGCGCACGTTTATTCCAAGCCGATAGCCACACAGATCGTTCCAGCCGTGACGTTCTATCCGGCAGAAGACTACCACCAGCAGTATCTGGAAAAGCGCGGCCTTGCCAGTTGCCACATCAAGGCATAAGCCCGCGCCGACCTGAATGCTGGAAAGCGAACGCCCTCAGCGGGCCGCGCGGGAAAACCAGAGATGCATGCACAAATTACGCGTGCACTTATTACAAACGCGAGCACCACCGTGCGAGCACCACCGTGGAAGAGCGGCCCTTCAGGGCCGCGTAGATATGCGGAATCAATGCGGGCTTCAGCCCCTGTGACCGTATCCAGAGCACCTAGGGCTGACCGACGACATCCGCCCCCACGCTTTCCGGTTGCCGCGGCCGGAAGAAGAACAGCAAAACGAATCCCCCCAAATAATACAGCGCACTCTGCTGCAGGTTACACCCCAGAAAGCGCTGCACCAGCCCAAAGAGAGCCAGCGCTTCGCACAAGGCATACGTCGTGAGGTACCCCGTTCGCCAGTGGTTCAGACTGACGGTGTCCTCAGGATGAGTCGCCAAACTCTCCGCAGCGCGCAGCACGAGTGTGCGCCGCACCACAAAAATCACTCCAACGATTGCTACCGCCAGCGTCGAGAAAAGGTAACTAAGAGCCGGGTCGACCGCCCGTGCCGCCGGGCCCGCGAGCTCTCCAACGATTCCGTAGAGCAGGATGCTGGCCAGCATCGCCCACTGCACCGCCCGCAGCGTCTTCAGGGCCCCGTTCATCGAAGTGACATTCTCGCTTGAAGTGGCGTTTATCCTACAAATCATTTTACGGCGGAATCCATCTGGGCAATACTGTTTTCTCAGCGATTAGTGCGCATGATGCTGCTCCGCTCGCCCCGGCCGCATTCGCAAAAATATCTGGAACGACACCGGATTTTTTCCGTAGCTCGAATCGAGCGCACTCGGTTTCGAGTAAAACGTCACATCCGCTCCCAGACCCAGTTGCCATGCGCGATTCTGAATCAAGTCCCGCTCCCCGCCAAATGTATACGCCCCGATCCGGTAGACCGGTTGCACCGCCTCCTGCGGAAACAGTTCGTCCTTGTCCACCAGTTCCAGCCGCGTGAAAGCATAGTCTCGCCTCAGGAAATTCACCGTGGACTCCAGCAGATAACTGTTCAGTGTCGTGTCCGTCGCGATCTTGTGCACGCGCCCCCAGATGCAGCGTCGTCGCCCAACTGCCTGCAGCCAGGCGGCCGGTTGTATTCCGCCGACGCCGTCTCCCGCCACTGGCTTCCCGGCTCCAGCGCCTCCGGATGCTCCAGCCGCCCAATGCTGTATTGCACCGCCCAGTTGCGCGTCGGCGCCACAAACACCCGCCCCGACCAAGAATCCAGCGCCGCCAGTTGGATGCTCCACCGCTCCTCATTGGGCTCGCGTCCGTTAAACGCCGAACCCTCCAGCTTCACGCGGTCAATCACGAATCCCGTCGTGACCACCCCGAAACTCGTATGCGTCGAATCCTGCAAATGGTGGCCCAGAGGAGCCAACGGCAACTCAGAAGCCGACGCACGGTGAATGTAGGTCACCGGCCCGAGCGCAGGCTCCGCCGACGGCCCTCCATAAAGCTCCCATGAGATCTTCTCCGTCAGAGGCAGCGTGTACAGCGCAGCCAGTTCGGCGAACACGTTGTGCGGATGCTGATGATCGACCAGCGGCTCGCCGTGATAAGTCTCTCCAGTCTGAAAAAGCTCCGGGAACCCCGGGTGCGGCGAAGTCAGCGACTCGGCAGAAAACATCTGCCTCGAACAAGATCGTGCCCGCACCCAGCTTGTGCTGTTCCATCAGCATGCCCCAGTTCACCGACTCCGCCTTGCCCTCGCCGCGCGGACCGCCTTGCTGGTTGTAATCCACAAAAATTGCGCCGTGCGCCATGAACTCCCACCCGCTGCTCATCCACATCCACGCCGGCCCTTGCACAGACGCCGGTTGCCACGCTGTCCCGGACCCTTCGTGGGGCGAGGGCAGTTGAAACCCGTTCGTGCTGCTCCATCGGCATGCCGGCATCTGCATGCCCGCCATCGATGTGTCTTTCTGCGCTGATGCCGGATGCTCGCTAGGGGCATCGCTCTGCTGGGCACACGCCGAGACCGCCCACAGCACGAACTAGATATGGATCTGCCAAACCAACCAATCTTCACGAGAACCTCATTGGGATATTCGACCACCCGCTTCGCATCCGCTGAATCTGAAATCGCAGGTCGCTGAAAGACGCGAGGTCGCACGGAAGGAACCTTAGCTCTTAAGGCCTTCGTGCACCTTCGTGTCCTTCGTGGTTGTGAGTTTGAGGTCTCTCTAGATTCGCAACGGAGCAATGCCCGGGCGGGCTGCTGGCAGTAGACGACGTTCGAAGAAGAAATGAGCGGAGAAAGTTGAGGCCAGTGCGAGAGATCTCGCCGCCATCCCATGCAGCGAATCGCGCGACCAGCTGGACGCAGAGAAAACGCGCTGCGCTCGGAATTGCCGCATCGATGCCCAGTCACGCAGCACTGGTAGCTGGCCGGGGCAGGCGACGGAGTCGCGGGTCCATGGCTATGACATCCCGCCGGATGAGGCGTCTGCACTGCCGGAAACGGCATCGCCTGCGCATCGGGCACGGCCGCCATCGCAATCAGCAGCACCACCGCGACCATGCGCAAGATCTCCGTGCATTCGTCGTTTATGTCCCGGTGATTCGGATGCGGAGTTCTTCCGGCAGTCGCTGCCGGATTTCTTCCGGCAACCGGTCATGCACGCGTCGCGCGCCCTCTTTGGCCGCATCGAGCACCGTCACCGGCGCCGGCGTAGCCACTGCCACTCCCAGCCAGATCAGCGCAGAAAGCCCGAATCCCGCCAGCGCCGCGATCTCCAGCCAGAACGCGTGCCGCGGGCCCAGGTGCCAGATCACGCCAAACGCCAGCAGAAACACGCCCGCCGACACCGATGCGAGCGCGATCAGTCCCACATCGATCATGCGATGAATTTGTTGCCGGCTGCGGCAGTGTTCACACGCCGCGAAATGGCTCTCGTAGTCGCCGCACATTTCGGGCGCCAGGCCGGATATGTCATACCGCCAGCCCGCCAGAATCTTGCCAACGATCGGATCAATGCACTGCTGACTCATGGGGGTAATACAAATATGCCAAGGCAAATCTGCAAACAATCACTCCAGAATCAGCCGCCTACAAGCGAATCGGCTCCATCGCCTCGGTCTGCGACGCCAGTAGCACGCGGTTTTGAAATAACCCGCCCCGCGTGCCAAGAGCCTTTTCAGCCTCTCTCCGAGCAATTTCCGGATGATTGTTCTGCTCTGAGAGATGCGCCAGCACGACAAACGTCGCACTATTATCATAGTCGTTCGTGAGGAAATCAGCGAGGGCCAGGTTCGAAAGATGCCCCACCCGGCTCATCACCCGCTGCTTCACCGACCACGGATACGGCCCCACCCGCAGCATCTCCAGATCGTGATTCGATTCCATCACCAGCACATCGCACCCACGAAGATGATCGCGCACGCTCACCGGCAAATATCCCAGATCGGTCGCGACCCCAACCTTGATGCCCTCCGCGCGAAACGTATATCCCACCGGATCGGCCGCATCATGCGGAATAGTGAACGGCTTCACCTCAATGTCGCCCACCTGAAATCGATGCCCAGCCTCAAACGCCTCGTACTTCTCCAGCTTCGGACGCTCGCCTTTCTCATTGCGCATGGCCCGCGCCCATGCCTGATGCGTCCCGCCCGTCATGAACACTGGGATGCGCAGCTTCTTGGCCAGCGTTGCCAACCCGTAAACGTGATCGGAATGTTCGTGCGTAATGAGAATCGCCGAAAGCGTGTGCGGATCCTCGCCCAGCGTCTTGAGGCGCTTGAACGTCTCGCGGCAGGAAATGCCGGCATCGACCAGAATCTTCGTGCAGGAGCTGGCCACCACCGCGCAATTCCCGCGGCTCCCCGAAGCCAGCATCGTCACACTTACACCCATGCTCGCAGCATACGCGTAGTGCCTGTG
This sequence comes from uncultured Acidobacteriaceae bacterium, assembly GCA_963795875.1. GTDB lineage: Bacteria > Acidobacteriota > Terriglobia > Terriglobales > Acidobacteriaceae > Sulfotelmatobacter. The sequence goes on along the minus strand of CAWCJM010000006.1, from coordinate 190,361 downwards.
GAATCGGGAGTAACTTTCTGGTTAGCCGATACCTAAGAGCACAACGGCCCGTGTGAAAATGCTGGTGAAATTGGCTTATGTGGGGACGGCCGCCTCGGCCGTCCAAGCGAGGGCAAAGCCCAGCGCAACCAAATTGCCTTCAGTGCTCGGATAGAACTGCCGCCTGCTGATTTCCCCGCCGCAAATTCTCAATCACGCCGCGCATGAACGCCCCGCCTTCCTCAGCAGTTTTCATGCGAAAAACAGCATTCAACAATCATCAATACGTATAGAACCCTCGCCCGCTCTTCCTCCCCAGCCACCCCGCATCCACCATCTTGATCAGCAGCGGACACGGCCGGTACTTCGGATCTCCCAACCCGTTCTGCAGCACCCGCATGATGTCGAGACAAACATCGAGCCCGATAAAATCCGCCAAGGTCAGCGGTCCCATTGGATGCGCCATCCCCAGCTTGAACACCTCGTCGACCGCCTCCGCCGTGGCCACGCCCTCCATCACCGTGTACATCGCCTCGTTCAGCAGCGGCATCAGCACGCGATTCGAAACGAATCCCGGCGCATCATTCACCTCGACAGGCGTCTTCTCCAGCTTCACCGACAGATCGCGCACGGTCGTAAACGTCTCCTGCGAAGTCGCCAGCCCGCGAATCACTTCCACCAGCTTCATCACCGGCACTGGATTAAAGAAATGCATCCCGATTACTTTCTCGGGCCGCTCGGTCAGCGCCGCCAGCTTCGTAATCGAAATCGAAGATGTATTCGAAGCCAGAATAATTTCTGGCCGCGTCACCCGGTCCAGATCGCGAAAAATCTCCGTCTTGATCTCAAATTTCTCAGTCGCCGCCTCAATCACAAAGTCGCACTCCGCCAGTTGCCCGCGATCGGTCACCGGACGAATCCGCGCCAGCGCCGAAGCCTTGTCCTCGGCCGTGATCTTGTTCTTCGCCACTTCGCGATCCAGATTCTTCGCAATCGTGCCCAGCGCTCGATCCAGAAACCGCTGCTCGACATCGCACAAAACTACGTTGAATCCGCCACGCGCGAACACATGGGCAATCCCATTGCCCATGGTGCCCGCGCCCACCACTCCCACCCGTTGTATGTTCATGAATTTCGCCTCTAACAAAACGTTCGAGTCTACCACCTAGCACCGGTCCCTACGCATCTTGTCATCCTGAGCGGCGTTCTTTGCCGCGAAGGATCTATGCAATCCGCCGAATGCTGTACCCCCCTTCGCTAGGCTCAGAATGAAACCTACAAATGACGATGGGGACTTTGACTTTCAGAACTATGCCTCCGCACAAATTCCCACAGCCCCGCGCCACGACCCAACGCACACCCCCTCGTGCGACCAATCACACCCCTTCCCCCTCATCACCCTCTAGCATAAAAAGTCACCCACTTTCAAAGCCACAGGTCCGCCCATGCCCCTCAAAACCATCATCGAACCCTTCCGCATCAAAAGCGTCGAACCCCTACGCTGGACCACCCGCGAACAGCGCGAGCAACTCCTCGAAGCCGCCTACTACAACCTCTTCCTGCTCCCCGCCGACGATGTCCTCATCGATCTCCTCACCGACTCCGGCACCGGCGCCATGTCCACCCACCAGTGGGCCGCCATCATGGAAGGCGACGAAAGCTACGCCGGCAGCCGCAGCTTCGACCGCTTCAAAAATTCCATCCAGGATATCTTCGGCTACAGCCACGTCATCCCCACGCATCAGGGACGCGCCGCCGAGCGCATCCTCTTCGGCGTGGCCTGCAAAAAAGGCGACGTCGTCCCCAACAACACGCACTTCGACACCACCCGCGCCAACGTCGAATTCGTCGGCGCCGAGGCCGTCGATCTCGTCATCGAAGAAGGCAAGCACCCCGCGTCGACTCATCCCTTCAAAGGCAACATGGACGTCGGCGCCCTCGAGGCCCTCATCCGGCGCGTCGGCCGCGAGCACGTCCCGCTCGTCATGCTCACCGTCACCAACAACTCCGGCGGCGGCCAGCCCGTCTCCATGGAAAACGTCCGCCAGGTCAGCGCCGTCTGCAAGCGCCACCAGATCCCGCTCTACTTCGACGCCTGCCGCTTCGCCGAAAATGCCTGGTTCATCAAACTGCGCGAGAAGGGATACGAGAACAAGACTCCCAAAGAAATCGCGCAGGAAATGTTCCGCCTCGGCGACGGATGCACCATGTCCGCCAAGAAAGACGGCATGGCCAACATCGGCGGCTTCCTCTGCACCAACGACGATCTGCTCGCCCAACAGGAAAAAGATCTGCTCATCCTCACCGAGGGATACCCCACCTACGGCGGACTCGCCGGACGCGATCTCGAAGCTATCGCCGTCGGCGTGCAGGAAGCCCTCGAAGAAGACTACCTCCGCTACCGCATCGCCTCGACCGCCTATCTCGGCAATCACATCGCGGCCCAAGGAGTGCCCATCGTTCAGCCGCCCGGCGGACACGCCATCTACCTCGATGCCCGCGCCTTCCTCCCGCACATTCCCGCAGATCAGTTTCCCGGCGTGGCGCTCGCCGCCGAACTGTATCTGGAAGGCGGAATCCGCTCCGTAGAAATCGGCACGCTGATGTTCGCCGCCGCTGCAAAAATGGACCTGGTCCGCCTCGCGATCCCCCGCCGCGTCTACACCCAAAGCCACATCGACTATGTCGTCGAAGTAATCCTGGAAGTCTGGAAGCACCGCGATCGCATCCCCGGCATGCACCTCACCTACGAAGCCCCATTCCTGCGCCACTTCACGGCGCACCTGGAACCGGCGAAAGTGGCCGCAGCCACGCGGTCGTAAAGTTGTGCACGAGCGTGAGAAGAGTTGAAGATCTCGAGAGTGGGGATTTCCGCGCTGACAAGTCGCCCACCAGAGGAATCGCAGAATCACTGTCACCAAGTCAGATTTCGGGCCGTACTTAACCAACCCAGCCCTGCGCATGCTAGCATCGAAGCAGTTCCTGAGGAGCCTATGCCCAAGTTCGTTATCGAACGTGATGTCCCTGGCGTCGGAAACCTATCCGATGCTCAACTGCGTGAGATCTCGCAAAAGTCCGTTGCCGTTCTGAAGGAAATGGGCGTCGGGATCCAATGGCTCCACAGCTACGTCACCGGCGACAAGGTGTATTGCGTCTATCTCGCCCCTGACGAGGCAACCATCCGCGAGCACGCCAGGCGCACCGGCATTCCCGCCAATCGCATTTCTGCTGTCCGCCGGCTCCTGGATTCGACAAGCGCGGAATAAATTCTCGCAAGAATTCATCCCCGCTCACGAGCACGAGCGCGAAGGATCTCCCAACATCAGCACTTCCTCAATCGCTTTCTCGATCGGCAGAGCCCAGCCTTCTGACCAGGCCGTCCCGCCCCCGGTGCTCCCCAATGCCTGCCGTGCGGTGTGCAAACTGGCTTCGAGTTTGGCGTGTTCGGCCGGAGTAAGAGGCGCGCCGATATTCTGGCGCAAGGCCGCCGCCGCTCCCGCCAGCCGCAGCGAGCGTTCGGCTTCCAGTTGCACCGACGCGGAGCACGCGAAACACTCCAGCAGGCGCGCAATTCCTCGCTTGTGTTCCAGTTCCTGGAAGATTCTGATGCTCTGCCGGTAAAGATCCTGCGCCATCGAATAATTTCCCTGATCGCTCGCCAGGTTTCCCAAGTCCGCGAGCGTTCCAGCGATGCCCCAGCGGTCGCCAAGCTCACGGAAAATCTCCAGGCTCTCTTCGTACAATGCTCGCGCCGCTGCTGGGTCTCCCTGATCGCGTGCCACATCCCCTTGATAGTTCATCGACCAGGCAACGCCAGCTCGATCTCCCAGTCCACTGAAGATTGAGAGACACTCCGCGTATAGCGATCGCGCGCGGGTGTTGTCCCCCTGCAGTCTAACGATATTCGCCAGGTTGCTCACGGCACTCGCCACTGCCTTCGGGTCGCCCACTTCTCTCCATACCGTAAGACTCTCTTCGAACAAGGATCGCGCGCTCGGAATGTCGCCTCGGTCCCGCGCACTGACCGCCAGGGCATTCAGGCAAACAGCGGCGCCTTCGGCGTTTCCCAATTGACGCGAGATCTCCATACTTTCTCGAATGAGTGCCTCCGCTGCTGCGTAATCTCCTTGCTCGACCCCGAGGACGCCGGCCGCAAAAAGAGCCCGACTGCGCGCCTTGGTGGGCGCCTGTGCTCCCGCGATCTTTAGCAGTTTGTCCAGCCGGGCCCGGCCTTCCGCAAGATACTCGTGCATCTCCCAATAGCGAAACAGGGCGCCGCCGAGACGAAGTCCCCACTCCGCATCTTCCGTTTCTGTCAGCCATTCCACCGCTGCACGAAAATTGTCATGTTCGACTCCATAGTGCGCCAGCCAGTCCGCGCTTACGGTTCCGACTTGCTCCGTGGCCCTTTCTTCTGCCAGAACCAGGCAGTAAGCGGCATGAGCGCGCTTCGTCAACGCCTTCTCCCCGCTCGCCTCCAGTTTTTCCAGAGCATACTCGCGAATCGTTTCGAGCATCACGAACCGCGGTTCACCATCGGATTGCTCGTCCCGCTGCGCCAGACTCTTGTCGACCATCGACTCCATGCCGTCGAGCACGTCCAAACCCAGGTCGCCTTTCGCGTCGCAGACAGCTTCTGCTCCCTCCAAAGTGCATCCGCCCACGAATACCGACAGTCTCCGGAAAAGCTTCTGCTCGGTCGGTGTCAGCAGATCGTAGCTCCAATCCATGGCAGCGCGAAGCGTCTGGTGCCTATGTGGCATATCTCGCGCACCGCCCGTCAAGAGCTGTAGCCGGCTCGATAGACGCGTCCGCATGGCCGTGGGCGACAGGACCTTCACGCGTGCGGCCGCCAGCTCAATCGCTAGCGGCAGGCCATCCAGACGCGCGCAGATCTCCGCGACCGCAGCCGCATTTTCTGGTGTCAGTTGAAAATCTGGTTTGGCCGCGACCGCTCGCTGCACGAACAGCGCCACCGCCGGAGACTGCGACAGCACCTCCACCGTCGACACCGGCTGTTCCGGCAGCGCCAGCGGCGGCACCGGAAACTCATTCTCCCCGTAAACGTGCAACGCTGAGCGGCTCGTCACCAGTACCTTGAGCTTCGAAGCCACCGACAGCAGTTCGACAACGGTGGGCACGCCCCCGACCAGATGCTCAAAATTGTCCAGCAACAGCAACTTCGGAGAGCGCCCGGAACGCCGCAAGTTCGCCTTCAGTACCTCCATCGGAGACTGCGTCCCCGCTTCCCGGATCCCCAACGCCTGGACGATCACCGAAGCCAACAATCCCGGATCGCTCAGCGACGACAGCGACACAAAATACGTTCCTCCAGAGAATTGTTCGGCCAGACGACTCGCCAACTGAACCGCCAGACGGGTTTTGCCGATCCCGCCCGGGCCCGTGATCGTCACCAGCGACACGTCCGGCCGCTGCAGCAGTTGTTCCGCCGCAGCCACCTCCTTCTCCCGTCCCAAAAATCCGGTTCGTTGGACTGGAAGAGTCGAGGAAGGAGCTTCGACTACCGGCTCGGCCGCCTTCTCCGCGAAACCTGAATGGATTGCGTTGAGTCCAGATGTCGTGTTTCGACTCGACACCTTGTTCCTGGTCTCGACTACGGGCCCGATGAATCGATATCCCCGTCCCGTAATCGTCTGCACAAAGCGCGGCTGTTCGGGATCGTCCTTCAGCACTTGGCGGATCTTGCGGATGGCGGCATTAATGCTGTTGTCCGTATCGAGAAAGACGTCCTTGCCCCAAATCCGCTCGATGATCTGGGAGCGCGACACCAACTGCCCTCTCTCCTCGATTAAGAGGATGAGCAACTCCATCGGAATCCGTTCCAGCTTCACGATCCGCCCGCCGCTGCGAAGCTCATAAGTGCGCGGATCTAGGTCGAAATCTTCGCCGAATCGGATCGAGTCTGATTGTTGGACAGGGTCGGACGCCACGGTACGCTCCCCCAGAGGTCGTTATTTTACATCGCTTTGCGGCACACGTCGCCAAGTGCAGCATTCCGCCCAGCTTTCAAATTCATGCAGCTTCACCAAGCTTAAGGCGTTCGCCATGGTCAACCCTGAGTGCTTGCGGCAGTATGCCTCCAGTGACGAAGCAACGTCGATCAGGGGGACGACGTTCAAGAAAGCGCCCGAGGGACCACAGGAAAAGACTCAGGTTTAGTCCCCCTTGGGCGCATTTCTTCAACACCAGGGATGTTGAACTGAATTGTTGAACTGAACTCGGCCAGGTAGCGCCCTGGTGTTGACCCACCCGTAAGCATGGGACCACGGACTACAAAACTGATTTCACAAGGAGAACTGCTATGACGACACAAGTCACCACCCGCATCCACACCTCAACCACCCACATCCTGCGCCTGGCTTTGATGGCCAGCCTGGCTCTGGCCGCACCGCTTTTTGCGGCAGGGCAGACCGGTCACGACCATGATTCTTCGGCCAAGCTAGTGCGTTTGGTTCGGGAAGCTACGCGCCAGTTTATTGACGTGAACAATGCCACGGCCGCCGGTTATGGACCCGCCTTTGGCTGCGTCAGCGGACCCGACCACGGTGCGATGGGCATTCATTACGTCAACGGTGCTCTCGTGGGAGACGGCCTGATCAACGTCTCGCAACCGGAAGCTCTCATCTACGAGCCCGTAGGAAACGCCCGGCGGCTCGTTGGCGTCGAGTACATTGTCGACGCCGCCACCTGGCTGGCTGCGAACAACGGCGTTCCACCTCAACTTGAAGGCCAGGACTTCCAGTTCGTCCCCGCCCCGAATCGGTTCAACCTGAACTCCTTCTTCGAACTGCACGTCTGGGCATGGCGCGACAACCCCAACGGTGCCTTCGTCGACTGGAACAACCATGTGAGCTGCGAAGGTCAGTAGAAACTGCGCCAGGTTTCGCTCAGACCTCGTGTTGCTGGCTGCCCCGCCCATTTCGCGCAGTTTGCGAACAGGGCGGGGCAACCGGAAATCACGCAAACATTGCAATGCAAAAAGGAGGAACAAATCATGAAGACAACTAGAACGCAAACTACGCCCGTCTTTGAAAACACCGTTAATGGAGTAGCGGTTGATGGCCTCTCGAAGACAGTTGAAGCCATCAAGGCCACCCCAGCCCTCGCGAAATTCAACTTTCGCATCCGTAATGAATGGGTAGATGGCGGCCGCAATTCCTCGACCGTAGCCAACTTCTACGGCGCTGGCCAGGAACACTCCCGACCCACGGCTTTTGTCCTCGAGGCTGACGAGCCTCCGGTTCTGCTCGGCAACGATTCTGCCGCCAACCCCGTCGAACATCTGCTTCATGCGCTGGCGGGTTGTCTGACTTCATCCATGGTTTATCACGCTGCGGCGCGCGGCATTCATATTGAAGAAGTAGAGTCTTCCTTGGAAGGCGATATTGATCTGCACGGATTCCTGGAACTCGACAAGAATGTTCGCAACGGCTATCAGGGAATCCGCGTCAACTTCAAGATCAAGGCCGACGTTCCCGACGAACAGTTGCAGGAACTCTGCAAGCTTGGTTCCGCACACTCGCCCGTCTTCGACTCCCTCACCAACGGAGTGCCCGTTGCGGTGACGGCCCAACGTTTGTAGCCGGGTGCCCCATCCCATTCGCCGTCGGGTGGCCCATCCTAACGTCGCGCCTTTTGCGACGTTAGGGTGGGGATTTTGCGAGGCCAACTTCAAGATGCGCTGCGCGCTGTCATCTGGGCTTGCGGATGACGACTCACTGAAGCTGGGATGATGCGCCTGCTACTTTGCCTTCTCCGCCACTGCAATGTCCACGACTCTCACTTTGTCATCCTCCAGAATGGCTAAGCGGTGTCCGTCGGGGCTGAGGTCAAATTCGAAGTGGTAGCGGTGCTTGGGGTTCACGAGGATTGACGCGATCTGCTTGGCCGCCTCGATGTCGTACACCGCAATACGGCGAGCTGTTACGTGGCCCGAAAGATCCAGTGTCCGGTTTCTGCCTCTAATCGTTAGAAGGTCCACTGCAATTAGGTTTCCGTATTCACTGCTCTTGATCGGCGTCCAAATGGTGCCCGCCGATTCATGCTCTTGCATTGTGGGATGAAACTTAACATGGCCATCCGCCGAAATCACCTCCATCTCTTCATCCCCTCTCCGCTTTGAATATGGATACAGCACAAACGTATCGTCGTTGAGGACTTCCCAGCGGCCTGCTGCGTGCAATGGCATCTCAACGCGATGTTCGTAGTCGCACAGCGGCCAACGATACGTGAAATACCCAGACTCAGGTTCCCAGTTATGAAAATAAGCGAATTCGTCAGTAATGTACTGCGTATAGTTCTGAATTATGTCTTCGTGGTTTGACTCAATGAAGCGAGCGGATTTGCCGCACGGTCGCAACGCCAGCTGGGGTGAAAAACGGACGATCGCCAGAGGCAGGTCGGCGTTCCTTAAGGTAAGAACCATCGTACGACGAGTTGGAGACTCCGAAACGCGGCAAGACTGTGCGCACAGTGTCTTCCATACCCCTTTTTGCAGATTTCCGTCATCGGCCTGCAGGAATTGAAGACTATCGTTCGCCCTGGCAATGATCTGATCCCTGTCTGAGAGATAGATGGAGTTTCTCCCTTTCACTTGCGTAGGCAGTGACAATGACAGGTCCACTTTGCCGTCAGGCGAGAAACGCATTATGCGGAAATCGAGGCTGGGCTGGCTTCTTGTGACAAGGCCCCTGCGCGCTTGGGTGGTGAAACCCAATACAACTCGGCCCTCATGATCGACGGCAATCGAGGGTTTATCAACTCCGTGTTGCCGTCCCTCGGGTGCTTCCCATCCATAATTACGAAGATCTAGGACGAATGCTGTTGCGGGCACAGGCGGGATGGCCTGACCAAAGATGCTTCCAGCAAGGATCGCTGTGAGACTTAGCAACGTGCATCTCTTCAGAGTAGGATTCATCGGCCCCTTTCAGGGGAGCATTGCTAAAGGTGGATTGATGTTAATCGATCAGGCCACGCCATAAGTATGCAGTTCTGGTAGCGGAAAAATTGTGGTGGCCCGACTGCCCCATTTCTCGCGCGTCCTTTGCGCGAGAAGTGGGGGCTTCCCGTCCCACTCAGCAAACACTCACACCCCGGACTTTTTCCACAGCACAAATCGCATTTCATGTGACGAACGACCTTTACTGAGAAATCCGAAAAGCACAAAATCGAATCATGCTCGCAGATCCAATCAACGCGTCCGCGATCACCCCAAGAACTCCCAGCCCAAGAACCGCAGCTAACTCCTTATTCCTCAGGATTTTACCCGTAAGCCCTTTCTCCTCAAGATTTTGCCCGGACCAACTCGGGTCCGAAACCCACAAGTCCTTTAAAACCAGGATTTTGAAAACACAGCGCAAAAAAAATCAAAGACAGATATCAGGACTTGGAGCCAAGCATCTCGTCTCCAGAAGGCGAGAGCCGGAAGCCGGTAGCCGACATCGAGGTGTAAAATATCGAAGCAATCCCTTACTCATAATCTCCCAGCTTCGAAAGGATTCCTCCCATGGCAACGCTTGAAGCCCCCGTCCGGCCGCGCACGACGCTCCACGCTGGACCATTCGTCACCGAGCCCTTTTACGATTTCCGCAATGAAGAAAACGCCCGCCGCATGCGCGCCGCCATCGCCAAAGTCCGCGGCCAGCTCGGACGCGAGTACGACCTCATCATCGGCGGCAAGCGCGTCAAGACCGCTGACAAGATCAAGTCGCTGAACCCGTCGCAGCCCTCGCAGATCGTCGGCATCCACCAGAAGGCCGGCAAAGATCACGTCGAGCCTGCCATGAACGCCGCGCTCGAAGCCTTCGAGTCCTGGAGCCGCACCACCGTCGAAGAGCGCGCCGGCTTGGTCTTCCGCGTCGGCGACCTCATGCGCCAGCGAAAGATGGAATTCATGGCGTGGCTCGTCTTCGAAGTCAGCAAGAATTGGGCTGAGGCCGATGCCGACATCTCCGAGACCATCGATTTCTGCGAGTTCTACGCGCGCGAGGCCCTGCGCTTCGCCAAGGCGCAAACGCCCATCCAACTCCCCGGCGAGCACGATACGCTGCACTACATTCCGCTCGGCGTCGGCGCCGTGATTCCGCCTTGGAATTTCCCCTGCGCCATCATGGCCGGCATGACTCTCGCCTCGATCGTCAGCGGCAATACCGTCATCCTGAAGCCGTCGAGCGATTCTCCAACGATCGCCGCGAAGTTCATGGAACTTCTCGAAGAAGCCGGCATGCCCGAGGGCGTGGTGAACTTCTGCCCCGGCGCCGGAGCCAGTTTCGGCGACGCCGTCGTCGCGCATCCCAAGACGCGCTACATCGCCTTCACCGGATCGCGCGAAGTCGGTCTGCACATCAACAAGACCGCCGCGACGCAAGCTCCCGGACAGATCTGGATCAAGCGGACCATTTTAGAAATGGGGGGCAAAGACGCGATCATCGTCGACGCCGATGCCGACATCGACTCCGCCGTCGAAGGCGTAGCCCAAGCTGCATTCGGATTCCAGGGTCAGAAGTGCTCCGCCTGCTCGCGCGCCATCGTCGACGAGCGCGTCTACGACAAGTTCCTCGAACAGCTAAAAGCCCGTGTCGAGAAGATTCAGATCGGCGACGTCACCGAGAACGCCGCCATGGGTGCGGTCATCAACGAAGGCTCGATGAAGACCATCCTCGGCTACATCGAACAAGGCAAGAAAGACGGACGCCTCCTCACCGGCGGCGAGCGCGCTCCCGGCGAAGGCTACTTCATCAAGCCCACGGTGTTTGCCGACATCCCCGCGAAATCAAAGCTGGAGCAGGAAGAAATCTTCGGTCCCGTCCTCGCGGTAATTAAGGCCAAAGGTTTCGACCACGCACTCGAAATCGCCAACGACACCGAATTCGGTCTAACCGGCGCGGTCTACACCAAGTCGCGCGACAAGATCGACCGCGCCATCCAGGAGTTCCACGTCGGCAACCTCTACATCAACCGCAAGTGCACCGGAGCGATGGTCGGCGCGCATCCCTTCGGCGGCTTCAATATGTCCGGCACCGACTCCAAGTCCGGCGGCCCAGACTATCTCTACCTGTTCACGCAGGCTAAAGCAGTCGGAGAGAAGATCAGCTAAGCGAGAAGCTCCACGACAGCCGCCGGGATGTTGGCGCTATCGTGGCCGGGATTGCTGGCGCTACCATGGCCGGGATGCCGGCGCTACCGTGGAAGAGCGGCCCTTTAGGGCCGCGTTAGGAGTATGAAGATGATTTTGGGCTTCAGCCCCGGGGGCTTGGCGCAGCCGCCGCGGGATTCCTCTCCGTAAACTGCCTCTGATGCCAATATGGATAGATCGGCGTCACGTCGCTGGCGCGATCAAGCTTTGCCACTTGCTCCGCCGTCAGATTCCATCCCGCCGCCCCCAGGTTCTGCCGCAACTGCTCTTCATTGCGCGCGCCAAAGATCACTGTTGACACCGTAGGCCGTTGCAACAGCCAGTTGAGCGCCACCTGCGGCACGCTCTTTCCGCACTCCTTGGCAACTTCAGCGAGCGCGTCGACAACGTTGTAGAGATGATCGTCGGAAACCTGCGGCCCCATGTCACCTGTCTTATGCAGACGGCTCTCCTTCGGCAAGGGTTGGCCGCGCCGGATCTTCCCCGTCAACCGTCCCCACCCCAGCGGGCTCCAGATTAGCGCGCCCACTCCCTGATCCGCGCCCAACGGCATCAGTTCCCACTCGTACTCGCGGCTGATCAGCGAGTAGTAGACCTGGTGGCCAACATAGCGCGCCCACCCAAAGCGGTCGGACACATCGAGCGCCTTCATCAGATGCCATCCAGAGAAGTTCGAGCAGGCGATGTAGCGCACCTTCCCACTCGTCACCAAATGTTCGAGCGTGCTCAGCACTTCTTCCTGCGGCGTCAGCGCGTCAAAGCCGTGCATGTGATAGATGTCGAGATAATCGGTTCCCAGCCGCCGAAGGCTGGCCTCGCAAGCCTGGATCAGATGATGCCGTGACGATCCGAGATCGTTCGGCCCCGGCCCCATGCGGAAGGTCGCCTTTGTCGAGATGAGGACCTTCTCGCGCCGCCCGGCCACCGCCTTGCCGAGAATCGCCTCGGAAAGTCCGTCTGAATAAATATCCGCCGTATCGAATAGGTTCACACCCGCATCGAGGCAGATGTCGACGAGTCGCGTAGCTTCCGCCACATCGCTCGCACCCCAAGCCTTAAAGAACTCGTTACCGCCGCCAAATGTGCCGGTGCCATAACTCAACACAGGTACTTTCAAACCGGAACGTCCAAGCTGTCGATACTCCATATATCCCATAGATGCGGCGCAGTTAGGAATGATTCCGGGCGCTGCGAGGTGTCCGCTTCCGGACGTCGGGAATCACGAGGGGACAGTTCTGGCTCTTGTCCAAACTCCAAGTGCAAGAAAGACAAAGGATTGGATTCACTGTGAATTGGAAGGCTACCTGCTACCTTTTTCGGAGCGTGGGGGGAAAGCCATGTCTTCGATACTCCTGCAGGATCTTCGCTTTGCGCTCCGCCAGCTCCGGAAAACGCCCGGATTCACTGCAACTGCCGTGCTTACTCTTTCCTTGGGGATCGGCGCCAACGCCGCGATCTTCACCCTGGTGAACGCTGTCATGATGAAGAGTCTTCCGGTCGCCGAGCCCGAGAGGCTGGTGAAGCTGGGCGATCGAAACATGTGTTGTGTGGGATTCGGCTATAGCGACGATGGGGACTATGCGCTCTTCTCGACTGATACCTATGAGCATTTGAAGAAGAACGCGCCCGAATTCGAGGAACTCGCGGCCATGCAGGCAGGCTACGCGTACCGGCCGGTTGTAGTGAGGCGCGGGGACAGCCAGGAGAGCGCGCGCTCGGTGATGGGAGAATTCGTCTCGGGCAATTATTTTCGAGCGTTGGGACTACAGGCTCGCGCGGGCCGCCTATTCCTCGATGCGGACGATGTTCAAGGCGCGCCCACCGTTGCGGTGATGAGCTACGAAACGTGGAAGAACAACTACTCCGAAGATAACTCCGTCGTTGGCAGCACGTTCTTCGTCAATACCAAACCCGTGACGATTGCTGGAATCGCACCCGAAGGTTTCTACGGGGACCGGCTATCCAGCACACCGCCAGACTTCTATCTTCCAATCGAATCGATGCCCCCGCTGGCGAATGTCGAGTACGTGCATGATCCCAATGGCAACTGGCTTTACATGATCGGACGCCTAAAGCCGGGCGTGTCAAAGGTGCAGCTGCAGGCAAAGCTCAGCGGCCTGCTGCGGCAGGCTCTCGCACCCACGCACACATACTCATCCAAGGATGGCCAGGCAGCTCTCTCGCGCGCACATCTTGTCCTGACGCCGGGCGGAGCCGGCATTCAGGGCATGGAGGAGCAGTATGCGTTACATCTGAAGTTGTTGATGTGGAGTTCTGCTCTTGTGTTGTTGATTGCGTGCGCGAACATCGCCAACCTCTTACTCGCGCGAGGTATGGGCCGCAAGGCGGAGATGTCGGTGCGGACGGCGCTCGGCGCGATGCGCTATAGGATCGTTCGCCAGCTACTTACAGAAAGCTTGCTGCTTGCGAGTTTGGGTGGGCTCGCGGGGCTCGCCGTCGCCTACGCGGGAACAAAGATGTTGCTGGGGTTGGCTTTTCCCGATGCGACCGGTCTGCCGATTCATGCGAGCCCGTCTCCGCAGGTGATCGCGTTTGCTTTTGGATTGTCGTTACTGACGGGCATCTTATTCGGCGTTGCGCCCGCTTGGATTGCTGCGCAGGCTCAGCCTGTGGAAGCACTGCGCAGCGGCACTCGGACGACCGGTAGTGCTACGCTGCTGCAGCGTAGCCTTGTCGTATTGCAGGCCGCCTTGTCTCTCGTGCTGCTGGTCGGAGCAGGATTGTTTTCCCAGAGCCTGAGCAAACTTCGACACACGGACCTCAAGCTCGAGTCGACTAATCGCTATATCGTGCACTTCAATCCTCAGGCTGCGGGGTATTCGCAGCGGCAGGTCGGCGATCTGTACCGCTCCATCGAAGAGCAATTTCATGCCATACCGGGCATCGGAAAAGTGGGCATTGTCAGCTACACGCCGATGGAAGACAACAACAATGGATGGGACGTGCACGTGGAGGGGAAGGAATATCAGCCCAATTCCACTTCGAACCTAAGGGCGAACGCCGAGTATTTCGATTCCGTGGGGACGCACGTGCTGATGGGGCGCGGCATCGGTGTGCAGGACACCGCAACCTCTGCGGCCGTTGCCGTAGTGAACGAATCTTTTGTGAAGAAGTTCTTCAATCCGGGCGAGAATCCCATCGGTCACTACTTCGGCTCCGGAGAACATTCAACTCACGACTATGAGATCGTCGGGGTAGTTCAGGACACGGTTTACCAGGACGTGCGCTGGAAGGATCATCTGATGTACTTCGTGCCGCTGCTGCAGCGGCCCGCAAGCGACAAGAATCCGATCGAGAAAGACGAAGGCATGTATGTGGGAGCGTTCGTGCTGCAGACCGCTCACCCGATCAACGATATGGAAGCTCTCTCGCGCCGGACCCTTTCCAGCATCAATCCCAACCTGGCGGTCGTGAAGTTCCAGACGTTTGATCAGCAGATTACCGACCAATTCACGGACGATCGCATGCTGGCGCGCTTGACCATACTGTTCGGCGTATTGGCTCTGCTGCTGGCTTCGCTCGGGCTCTACGGTGTGAGCGCCTATACGGTGGCGCGGCGTACTTCGGAGATCGGAATTCGCATGGCTCTCGGCGCGGAGCGCGCCGAAGTTACGGCGATGATCATGCGGGGTGCGGTAATCCAGGCGGCCTTGGGCCTGGCGATTGGCTTTCCCATAGCCTTGCTCTGCGTGCGATTCGTACAAGCGCAGCTGTACGAAGTGAAGGGAATTGATGCGGCCGTACTGCTCTCATCAATTTTGACACTCGCGTTGGCCGCGTCGGTGGCTGCTTTTATTCCCGCTCGGCGCGCCGCATCGGTCGATCCGGCGAAAGCTCTGAGGATCGAATAGGCGCAGGCTCGCCAGATAGATAAGGCCGCCCGCGCAGGCGGCCTTTCTTCTATTCAGATTTCTGGAAGCCTATTGCGCCACTCCCGCCGGCGGCTGTGGCACTGCGCCAGTGGTCGTCGCGGCCGCAGCCTCATTCAGTATGCGGTGGTGGATGGTGAACAGCGCCAGCTCAAGCCGGTCCGACACGCCGATTTTGTCGTATACATTGCGCAAGTAGTTCTTGATGACTTGCTCTGTCGTGCCGAGCTGCGTGGCGATCTCTTTATTCTTATACCCCTGAACAATTAAGGCCACGATGCGCAGTTCCTTGGCGGTCAGCCGGTCGCGCACACGCAATCCGACCATATCGTTTTCGGTGAGTTCACTGGGCACGGCGACGTCTTGCACCCAGGTTTCGCCGCGCGCCACTTTGCGCACGCAGTCGACGAGCGCCGCGCTGGTCACGTTGCGATAGACCACGCCGTGCGCGCCGTTCGACATGTGCCGCTGCGCGCTCTCGCCCGTATCGGCGAGCACGATCACGCGCGTCTTGGCTTTGTTGGCGCCCGCCACGATGGCGGCAAAGTCGCCATGGAAACCCGCAGCCACCACCAGCACGGCGGCACGAAACTTGTCCAGCGCCATGAACATCTGTTCAGGGGTTTGGGCCTGGGCCACAATGCGCATCTCGTCTTCCACGGCCAGAACTTTGGCTATGCCGGCTCGGAAGATTGCCTGGTTATCGGCCAGAATCAGTTTGAGCATGTTGTCAACGCTCCAAAAAAGTCCGCTGCAAAACGATTATGAGTTCCTCACGAACTCGTATGAGTCGATCACACAGGCCACGCCGCGGCCTTCTCCACCTTCACCAGTCTCATCGGCGCGCACCACTCGCCCTTTGCACTGGATGGTCACATTCTCCTGACCGCCCGTCATCTCCGGGGGCAGCGTGATTTCAAATTCGACGGGGGAACCAATTTCCATTGAGGAATCGGCGCGGATATAAACTCCCGCCGCGCTGAGATTCCCGGTCACGCCCTCGGCATCTCCGCCGGTCTCGCCCTTGTGTATCTTGATCGGCAGTTCCAGCGGGAACCGTTTTCCGGTCCGTGCTTCTTCGCCCACGGTACCTCCTCTAGACTGGCCTGTTATGTGTTGTCCCTCTGCGAATGAGGCCAATGTCGTCAAACCAAGCTCCTGGCGGGCGCAGGCCCACTTTTATGCTCAGCAGGGGTTATATCACGAAAGGCACCCGTGTAAAAGCCTGATAACCCGTTAGTTAACGGTAGCAACTAGGTTCCCCCCCAGCGCGACAGACGTTGACCATTGCGAATGCGCTGGGTTTTGACCCGTGCTGACGTCCGCAGTAGCACCTGCATGGTAGTGTTTTCTTCAGATATCCTGATGAAACAGGAGCATTCTAATGGCGAATTTGCTTCGCATCCATGGGGAGACCCTAGCCCGATCTCGCCGCTTTTTTTTCTTTGCTTTCCTCTTTGCCACGGTCACGGCGTCCATAGTGCAAGCCGCTCAGACGCCCGCTGCCCAGGCGCCGGTCCAGAAGAGAGCCGTTCCGGGCGCCGTCGAGACCAAGCCGTCCGAGAGTCCTGACGTCTTGGCGCAACTCAACAGTGCGCTTGAAGGCCTGGCCGCGAGAGTCTCTCCCGCTGTGGTACAGATTCTGGTTACCGGATACGGGCCGCTGCGCGAGGAAGATCGATCGCAGACGGCGTTTATCGTGCGCCAAAAAGCGGTAGGGTCGGGTGTGATCGTCGACCCGACCGGTTACATCATGACGAACGCTCATGTGGTCGAAGGCGCGCAGCGCATCCGCGTCGCCCTGCCGCTGCCCATGGGCGAATCTCCCAGCCAGGTGCCGATCGGGAAGCGCCGCGTCCTTGAAGCGCGACTCGTGGGCCAGCACAAGGACACCGATCTCGCACTCCTCAAAATTGACGAGACCGATTTGCCGACCCTTGCTTTGATGAGCCAACGTCCACGCGTCGGACAACTCGTGTTCGCCATCGGCAGTCCCGAGGGCCTGCAGAACTCGGTCACCATGGGGGTGGTCAGCGCGCTCGCACGCCAGCCCGATGCCACCAAACCGATTACTTACCTGCAGACAGATGCGCCCATCAATCCCGGCAACAGCGGCGGCCCGCTCGTCGATATGAATGGCGCGGTTCTCGGCATCAATACTTTCATTCTTTCGCAAGGTGGAGGCAGCGAGGGCCTGGGCTTCGCTATTCCGGCGCGCGTTGTCGATTTTGTCTATCGCAGCCTGCGTAAATACGGACACGTGCATAAAGTCGAAATTGGGGCCGGCGCGCAGGAGATCACACCTACCCTGGCCGAAGGTCTGCACCTTCCGCAGCGTTGGGGTGTTGTAGTGGACGACGTGACGCCAGGCGGTCCAGCCGCGGCTGCTGGCCTGCAGGTGGAGGACATTATTCTCACGGCGGACGATCGGCGAATCGAAACTCTGCCGTCGCTCTCATCCGCTCTCTACCTGCATCGTCTTGACCAAGTCGTGAAGCTGGAGGTCCTGCGTGGCAGCGAAAAGAAGGTTCTCTACGTGCCCGCGATCGAGCAGCATGATCACATGGACGAACTGCTCGACGCCGTCAATCCCGATAACAGTCTGATCCCCCGCCTGGGGATTCTCGCGATCGACCTCACAGCCGATCTGCGCGCGAGGCTGGGCTCGCTGCGAATTCCGTCGGGAGTCGTCGTCGTGGGACGCGCCGCCGATCTGATCATGCCCGACACCGGCCTGCAAGCCGGCGACATTATTCACCGGCTCAATACGACGCCGATCGATTCCATGGACACGCTCCGCAACGCCGTGCGAGTTCTGAAGACGGGCGACGCCGTCGTGCTGCAGGTTGAGCGCGATGGCGGGTTGCAGTATGTGAGCTTCGAGATGGAGTAATGCCACGCCTGTGAATCAGTGCTGTCATCTTGAGCGAAGCGAAGGACGTATGCAACTTGCCGACGCCGCGATGCTGCCGGCCAATTGCATAGATCCTTCGCTTCGTTTGATTGCATAACGACGTTGGCCCGTCGCAGCGAGTAGATTGGGTTGCGATGAACAAGACCAAGGCTCGAGAGAGGAGCCAACGTCATGCTGATTATAGGCTGTGATTTTCATCCTGGGTTTCAGCAGGTCGCGATCTTTGACAATCAAACTGGGGAGGAGCAAGAACGACGGCTGCAGCACCGCGAAGAGGCGGAACAGTTTTATCGCTCGCTGGCGGGGCAGGAGGTGCGGGTAGGGATGGAAGCCTGCGGGCACTATCCGTGGTTGGAGCGGCTGCTGGCAGAGTTGGGGTTTGAACTGTGGCTGGGAGATGCGGCCGAGATCCGGGCCACGGTGGTGCGTAAGCAAAAGACGGACCGGCGAGACGCGGAACAGGTGCTCACCTTAATGCGGGAGGATCGGTTTCCGCGGATCTGGGTGCCGAGTCTGGAGGAGCGGGACGTACGGCAGCTGCTGGTGCATCGCCACAAGCAAGTGCAGGCGCGGACCCGAGTGAAGAATCAGCTGCAGGCCATGGCGTTGAGCCAGGGAGTGCAGAAGAAACGGAAACTGTGGACCGCAGCGGGACGGCCGGAGTTGGAGAAGTTGGAGTTGTTGCCCTATGCGGCCGAGCGGCGCAAGCAACTGCTGCAAACCCTGGATGGATTGGAAGTGGAGATCGAGCAACTGAACCGGCGGGTGGAAGAAGAAGCTGGAAAACGGCCGGCGGCGGGGAAGTTGCAGACCCATCCGGGAGTGGGGCCGGTAACGGCGTTGGCCATGGTGTTGACGCTGGGTCCGGTGGAGCGCTTCGCTTCGGGCAAGCAGGTGGGGAGCTACTTCGGATTGATTCCGAGTGAGTACTCCAGCGGCGGGCAGCAGAAGTTGGGGCATATCAGCAAACAGGGCAGTTCGTTTCTGCGCTTTTTGCTGGTGGAAGCGGGACAGACGGCGGCGCGCTACGATGCCGAGTTGGGCCGCTTCTATCGTCGTCTGGCGGTGCGTAAACATCGCGCTCTGGCCAAAGTGGCGGTGGCGCGCAAGCTGGCGGTGAGGTTGTACCTGATGTTGCGCGAGAACTGGACGTACGCGCAACTGTGCAGGGCGGTTGTGCAGGCGAGCCCGAGTCATCCTGTGGTGGGACGACAGAACCGAGCGCTTGAGTAGGCAGCCTGCCTCCCCGAAGAGCGGGGAGTTCGAAGCACGAATCATGGGAGCACGTACCGAAGAGATGGATGGTGGGACCCTGCGTCCCCCGCACGATTAAAGGAACACGGCCTTGGTCTGGACATCAAAACCTTTTCCGCGAGAGCGAAATGGCGCTGCCTGGCACGCCTCCGGAGAAGTGTTGACTAAAAAGCCTTGACACCCACCGGCGTCGTTAGAGACAGGATGACAAGTCCCTGTTGCGTATCTATCGTCCGAGTCCGGCGCCCATTGCCGCTGCTTGGGGCTTGCTTGCGTTCTCGATTACAACGCCTAGCCCGGAGCCCATCGCCTCCACCACGCGAAGGTCATCCGCTGTGAATGCGTCCTGACTTGCGCGATACAGCGCCAGGACAGCTGCGATCCCCCTAGTTCCTTCGAGCGGCACCGCCAACGCCGAGCGCAGCGTGCTGTACTTTGTGGGGTCGTTCATGTAACCCGGTTCTACCGATGGATTACCGTTCAAGATCGGCTTATGATTCTGCGCAACCCATCCCGAGAGCCCTTCACCCTCTGGAATTCGCAGGGAAGAGAACAGCCGGAAGTTGTCTCCGCTCACGAATTCCGCCGCGAGCACTCCGTTTTTCGGCACATACACTGCCATGGAATCGTGCGGCACCAACTGTTTGAGACGTACGGCCAGCAGGGAATGAATGTCTTCGCTGCGCAGAGACGCGCCGGCCTTGCTGTTCAGTTCGACAATCTCCCGGCTCTGCTGACGAGCGGCGGAGATTCGCGTGCTGAGATCCCCGCTGCAGGCCACAGCCTGTGCTGAGGTTGGGCTGACGGCTCCCCCGGATTCCGCAAAGCCCGCATCGGGCGCCAGTCCTCGCTGAACCTTAATGTCGGTCGACAATTTCGGCGGAGCCTGCAGCGGTTCCTCGTTCGCCATCTTTTCCAGTTCGATGTAGCGCCGGCGAAGAATTGCAACGACCTTCGGATCGAAACTCTTGCCCGCATCGTCCACGACCTTGGCCATCGCCTCGTTCAACGGCAGGGCCTTGCGATATTGCCGGTCGGAAGCCAGCGCGTCGAGGCAATCGACCGCGGCGAGAATGCGGGCGCCAATCGGGATCTCCTCACCGGCGAGTCCACTGGGATATCCGCTGCCATCCCATTTTTCGTGATGCGCGCGCACAATCGGCACCACCGGATACGGAAAGTGCACCTGCTCCAGAATCTCCGCCCCAACAATGGGATGGATCTTCATCTTCTCGAACTCCTCGGGCGTCAGCCTCCCCGGTTTCGAGATGATGTGTTCCGGCACTGCCAGCTTTCCGATGTCGTGCAGCACCGATGCTGCGCGCAGCGCCTCGGTTTCGTCTTCGCTCAGGCCCAGGTCCTTCGCCAATTCCATAGCGTAAACGCGTACACGCTGCAGGTGCTCGCCCGTGGTCTCGTCTTTGGCTTCGATGGCGAGAGCGAGCGCTTCGATCGTCCGTAGGTGGAGGCTTGAGACCTGCTCCGCGTGCTTCTTCTCGGTTTCAAGCTTTCCGAGATAAAGACGGTACGATCGGTACATCAGGTAGATCGGCGGCAGAATGACCAGCGACGATTGCCAGCCGATATGCCCGTTCAAGAAGTGCACCAGCCCTGCGACAAAGGCTCCCACCATGAAGTAGGGAAACGACCAGAGATAGCTGACATTCCAAACCTGGCGGATGGGCTTGTCCTCAGTCAGCCCAATGACGGTCGACATGGCCGCCGTGTTGCAACCGAAGTGAGTGATGGCGGCGACCAGAAGGGCCAGCGGTCCTGGCCCATGCAGAACGCGCGTCGACATCAGCGCGTAGGCGCCGTAGGCCAGTGTGCTTGACACCGTCAGCTGCGACCAGTTGAAGACAAAGTGCACCAGTTTCACGCTGTGCCGTCGACGCAAGAAAGCTTGGCCCAGGGTGCTGGCGAGGACGATCAGCAGCGTCTCGGGCAAGCCAAGTTCCAGAATTCCCAGCAGAGTGAACAGGAAGTTGACCGAGAGCGTTGCATCCAGGTCCGGGAGCGTGACCTTTAGCGACGATGCCAGCAACGCCGCAAGCATGTAACAAACGAACTTGAGAGGATCGTTCGACTGCCAGTGCGAAAACGCCAGTGCAAAGCACACGGCTCCCGCCAGAGCCATGCCGGTGATATACGCACGCGCGTAAATGGAACGACCCCACGACATGTTAAGTGCTTAAATTTTCAACAAATTGCCGGCCGCTGTCCTTGCAAAAGGAATCCGGTTGGTTACGATGGTTTTCTCCCTCCAAATCAGTCCTTTACAGCGGGCAGACGTCCGCGAACCGCGGCGCTCCACCCTCCTTTTTCGCGACAAGTTGTCCCACGCCCGGGCGATGGGACAAAGTGCCCGTTGAGTTCTGCAACACAGGCCCCTAAGTTATTGATGAATAAGGCAGATCATCCGTCACTTGTGGGCCCCTACCTGCAACATACTGGTCACTTGGGCGAGGTTACGTGCCTGTGGGCGCGTACAAAAAGTGGGGGAGACATGAAGAAGGTTCTGCTCTTGCTGTTATTGGTGCTTGTGCCGGCAATGCATGCCGCCAACCCGGCCAAGTTGTCGCCGGATCTGCAGACGTCGACGGTGCCAAGCGCCAGAGTCATTGTGCAGTACAACAGTCAGCCAGGCCTGCTGGATCTCAATCTTCTCGGGACGCTGGGCTCGATTCTGAACTCACTGCCGCTAGTGAATGCAATCGTCGCGGACCTGCCGCTGTCGAACATTCTTTCGCTTTCAGACCAGAGCAACGTGAAGTACATCAGTCTGGATCGCGCGATGGCTCCGACGCTCAGCAACGCGGCTCCGGCGGTGAACGCGTTCGCTGCGTGGCAGTCCGGCTACACTGGCGCGGGGGTTGGAGTCGCGCTGGTCGATAGCGGAATTGCCAGCCACCCCGACTTGAACGGCGGTTTCCTGGGATTGTCGCGGGTGGTGTGGAGTCAGAGCTTTGTTTCTGGCAATGCCAGCGCGAACGACCAATATGGCCACGGCACGCACATCGCCGGGCTAATTGCGGGTAATGGCTCCAGTTCGAAAGGCGCAAAATATTCGCGGACGTTTGAAGGCATCGCGCCGCAAGCCAACCTCATCAACCTGCGCGTCCTCGACCAGAACGGCGTAGGCACCGACAGTGCAGTGATTTCGGCGATCAACACTGCTATCTCCCTGAAGCCGCTGTTCAACATCCGCGTGCTCAATCTTTCTCTGGGACGCCCCGTCTACGAAAGCTACACGCTCGATCCGGTCTGCCAGGCAGTCGAGGCCGCTTGGAAGAACGGCATCGTCGTCGTCGTGGCGGCGGGGAACAATGGGCGCTATCAGCCCACAGACGGCTATGGCACCATCACTTCGCCCGGCAATGATCCTTACGTGATTACCGTGGGCGCGATGAAGCCGATGGGAACGCCCACCCGCGTGGACGACCTGATCGCCAGCTACAGTTCCAAGGGGCCGACTGCGATTGATGCGATCGCCAAGCCTGATCTGGTTGCACCCGGCAATCTGTTGGTTTCGCTCGAAGCTCCGGGTTCGACGCTCTTTAGCGAATATCCCGGCAATCAGGTTCCGTACAGCTTTTACGTAAACGGCGGCAGCACGGCTTCCTCTTCCAGTTACTTCACGCTGAGTGGCACCAGCATGGCCACTGGCGTAGTGAGCGGAGTCGTCGCCGACCTGCTGCAGAAGAGTCCGAGCCTGACTCCTGATCAGGTGAAGGCTCGGCTCATGAAAACGGCGTGGAAGTCGCTACCGGCGTTCAGCAGCACGACCGACCCAACCACCGGCATCACCTACACCGATCAGTACGACGCCTTCACGGTGGGCGCCGGCTACGTCGACGTGGAAGCCGCTCTTAACAGCACCGACGTTGCCAGGGGGACTGCGATGTCTCCGGTGGCCACGTTTAACGGGAGCACCAACAGCGTCAATCTGAACGCTAGCCCTTCGTCCGTCTGGAACACTTCTGCTACTTGGTCCTACGCCACCGTCTGGGGAACATCTCAGTTCGTCAGCGCATCCGGCAGTATTGGAACCTCAGCCAGCAACGCGATGTGGGGCAGTAATGCGATGTGGGGAAGCAACGCCATGTGGGGCAGTAATGCGATGTGGGGTAGCAACGCCATGTGGGGAAGCAACGCGATGTGGGGCAGCAATGCGATGTGGGGAAGCAACGCGATGTGGGGTAGCAACGCTTCTGTCGGCGAGCAATAAGATCCTTCGCAGTTGAAGGAAAGGGCCGCGATCCATTCGCGGCCCTTGTTGTTTCGTGGGTACCGGCAACTTAGTGAGCGGGAATCGCCTTTCGTATCGCGGCCTTCAGTTCGTCGGCTTTGAAGCCAAATGGCCCGGGACGGCTCTTATAGGCCACACGGCCCGATGCATCAATCACGTAAAGTCGGTCTGGCCAAGCGGTGTACGCATTCTCGGTCGAGTTGCCGAATTCGTCGAGCACCGCGGGAATCTCAATTCCCAGCTTACGAACGCAAGCTCCCGCCACGAAGCCGCGTTCTTCTTCACTTCTAGGGCTCGCGAACACGACTTTGTCCTTGATGTTGCTCTGCATCTGCCAAACATCGCTCGGGTGCGCTTCTGTGATGTAGACCACGAGAAATGAAACCTGGCTGCCGTACTGTTGGTAGAGCTTGTTGAGGGCAGGAACCTCCCGCCGGAAGGGAGGTCAAGTGTAGCTTCCAAAGACGAGCACCACTGGCTTCTGCTGCGCGCTGAGAGCGGATAGTTGCACCTGCGCGGTCTTGTCGAGTTTCACGAGAGCGAAGTCCGGCGCAGGGCTGCCCACTTGCAACGTGCCCGCCCGGGCGCGCATCCAGAGCGTCTCGAAAGGAAAAATCAGGAACGGAACAGGTCCTGGGATCTTGGCCATCACCCGGCCAAATTGCTCTGGTGTTTGTCGCATCACGCCGTAGAGCGCCACGCAACACATCACCCAGACCGCGGCGAGGACGCACAGCGTGACAACGGTCCTTTTGACAGCCTTGGATTTTGCGATCATGCGAACAGCACTCAAGCCCCAAAGAGAAATGCGCCGATTATAGGTCGGCGCAAAGCAAGGTCAATAGTTGGAATGTAGTAGTCGGCGGGTACTCAACGAGCAGAATCGTCGTCGATCCAATACTCGCGTCGCGCCTTCAACACCAACTGTGGAAGGTCCCTCGCCGACACCTGCAACGCATGCAGGCCTGGCGTAAGGGACGAGGGCCGGAAGCTCAGCACATAGTAGTTCGGCAGGTCGTTTGAAAGCGTGATCAGACCGGCTTTCAGATCCTTGGCATTGTGAAAGTGAAAGAACTCGCCCCCTGCAAGTTGCGCGATCGATTCTGCGGTTTTGTTGCGCAGGGCATTCCGTGCCGTAAGAAATGTCATCGTCGCGAGCCGCAAGGGAGGAGCAAGCTGGCTGATGCAATCGAGCACTTGCTTGCTGTAGTGGCCTTCATATTCGGCATCGGCACCTTCGTGGCTAAAGCATCCGTGCGCGGGTCCGGGCGTTTCGTTGTTGAGTTTGGAGGCTTCGTGGGAGACGGCCGCCCGTGTGCTCGAAAAACCGAAGCTGTACATCGCCGTATTGGTGTCGCTGATCAGGCGCAGAGCTTCATTGAGCGTCGTCTTACTGCCTTGGTCGATGGTTTCGCTGAGCAGCAGAATCGCGCGCCGGTAGCCCGCAGGCTGCGTCCGCAACTGCTCTACCGCGAATGCCACCGCATCCAAAATGGCGGCTCCACGATCGCCTTCCGTCAGGTTCGCAAGCAGCTTTGAGGCGTCGGACGTCCTCGACGAGAATGGCATCAGCAACTGTGGCGTGCTGTCGAACGTGACAACCGCGACGCTGTGTTCGACGTTTCCAATCAGCGCGTCAAGAACGGAATCCAGAGAAGAATAAGCGTCGAGATGGCGAGCGCCGGCGCCACCGGTCTCGACGACGATTGCCAACGCCAGCGGCTGCGATCCCGTTTCCTGATCGACACTGAAATGCTGCGGGACGCCGTTATCGGTCACCGCAAAGTCATCCGCGGTGAGTTCGAAAACCACCTTGCCTGCCTTGGTCGTTACCAGGACTGGGACCGTCACCAGCGAGGAGCGCACCGTCAAGGTGGGCTGTGCAGGCTCGTTCTGTTGCGCGCGCATATTTACCGCGGCGAGAGCGAACAGAAGGATGGGGATGCAAACGGACCTCATACTCTTCTAGTCTAAAGCGCACTTCCACGCTAAAAAGCGCTTCCACCGCCGCCCCCAAAGCCACCGCCGGAGAAGCCGCCCCCGCCGCCGCCGAATCCTCCTCCACCGAACCCGGAGCCGGTAGAACTCGCGCGCGGCGCAGACACGAAGACCTGATGCATATCACTCGCCATGCTGTTCATGGAACTCGAAAAGAAAATGGGATTGAATCCGCCCACATAGCCACCCGGACCTACGTACCACTGCGGAGGATCCTTCACGATCCCCGCAAACGCCTGCGCCCAGTGATGCTCGACACCCAGGGCCATCGCGTAGGGCAGAAACTTTTCGAAAGTAGTCGGCGGCATGACCTTCAGCCGGTCCGCATCCACGCGATTCATGAATTCCTGGAAGCCGAGTACCGCGACGTGCACCCGCCCTCCTTTCACCGTTTTGGCAGTCATGACTCGCGCAAACAGAAACCAGACCAGCGCCGACAGCGGAATGCACACCACCAGCAGAAGCACCGAGTTGAAGAAATTTCCCCAGCCCAGAAACTGAAAAAGCGCAAACAGGGCAACAATGGCAACAGCCACGCCGATGCTGTATCCGTTCGCCGATTCCGGATCGAGCAGGTAAATCCCTTTCGTCTTCAGTGCCGCCATAATGTCTTGCCGAATGATCGGAACCGTCGTGTAGAAGCGGTTCTTCAGGCTGGAGAGGCGAGTCTCGTCCCCACCGGCAAATACGTTCTCGAGCATGACGCGCTCGTGCGGAGCCAGATCAGCTCCCCACTGATCGCGCGGCTTGAGCAGGTGAAAGACGTAGTCCTTGTGCGTGAATAGCAGTGCTTTCTCGGATGTCTCTTCGATCTTGATGTAGCCTCGCACCGCCAGGTCGATGATCGTCGACGTAATGTCGCGCGGATGGATCGAGTCGTCGAGCAGCGTGCCCGCTTCTGCGGGAGAAATCCCGGCTGGCGGCTCGTACATGGGCGCAACCGAGACTCCGGGATCGGGGTCGCGTCCCTTATACCACCACAGCGCGAACATTCCGGCGAACGTGACCAGCGGCAAAAACACAATGGGATTGCCACCGATGAACCAGAAAAACTTCGTCAGCGCACTGGGCTCTTTGAGAACGTCCTTCGGTAGATAGACGTCAATCGTCAATCCGCCGCGCATGGGCAGCGGATTATTGGTCTCGAACCGCGCCTCAGCCCCGTCGACCGTAGAACTGGCGTCGCGCTGGGTCGAGCCGTACACGCCGGTAAATGCCTGCGCCCTCAGCGATCCCGCGGCAAACATGGAAAGCGCACCGTCGCGGACGCATGATCGATGGGCACCGGCCAGTCGTTGCCCGTGACGTTCCAATAAAACTCGTCGTGATCGTCGAAGAAGCGCGTGCCGTTGCGCACGCGGTAGGTGATCTCAACTGTGCGGGTGGCATCCACCGCGTCGGGGATGTAAATCTTCAGATCGCGCGCCCCATCGGAGGTCGACGAGTCGTACTTAAGCTTGCCGCCGCTACCATCGGTGATACTGGTGACGCGGAGGAAAAGTTCGTAGTTCGTTCCATTCGGACCGGGATATTCAATCGGAATGGTGCGATGAATCCCGTGAAATTCGCCGTCGAAGACCAGCGTGATGCGCTCGACGACCACCGCGCTGCCATCCTGAGCCACCGTGATGTTGTCCTGAAAGTCAGAAACCCGCCAGGATTTGGCCTGGGCAGCGCGGGGGAACGTGCAGATGAGCAGCGCTAAAAGGAGAGAAGCAATCGTCCGAGGGATTTTCAAATTACTCAATTCCCTAATCTGCAGAATTACTTAGAACTTCACTTGTACCGGCTCGCGGTCGGTGTCGGTGGTCTCGAAGAACTGCCGGGGCGTGAAATTGAACATGCCCGCGATAATATTTGTGGGGAAGGACTGGATCTTCGTATTCAGGTCGCGCACCACCGCGTTGTAATAGCGGCGCGCATTCTGAATCGAGTCTTCTGTCTGGCTTAGCGATCCCTGCAGTTGCGTGAACTGTTCTGACGCTTTGAGCTCGGGATAGTTTTCCGCCACCGCAAACAAGCTCTTCAATGCGCCGGTCAATTGATTCTCAGCTACAGCCTTGTCGGCAGGGGAAGTCGCCTGCATCGCTTGCGAACGAAACTTGGCAATGTTCTCAAACGTCCCTTTCTCGTGCGAGGCGTATCCCTTGACCGTTTCCACGAGATTCGGAATCAGGTCGTGCCGCCGCTTGAGCTGCACGTCGATGTCGGACCAGGCCGAATCGCAACGCACCCGCAGTTGCACCAGGCTGTTGTACATCGAGATCAATACCACGGCGATGACAACCAGGATTACCAGGATGGCGAGTATCATGAACGACTCCTCACTAGTAAGCGGTCAGAAAAGCGAACTGGAAATCAATGGGACGGTAACACAGGGAGAGCGCAGGAGCAAACCTGGATAAGCGCCCGCATTTCGCATTCTGCGATAACCACTTCACAGGAAATGCGAGAGAGAGATGGATGAAGCAGGTGTGAGGTGTGAGAACGTCCGAAAGCGGGACGCCGAATGCCAGGACTTACTGCTGCGGGGCGAAGTATCCCTTGCGCGCACGCACCTGCAGGTCCTTCTTCAGCGTAGAGATTTCAATCGAACGGTAACGCCCGTCCGCGTCGAAATTTGCAGGCTTGTAAGAAACGACGTATTGACTACGCAGTTCGTCTTCAATCGCGGCGAACGAATGCGTGATGTCTTTCATCTTGAACGGGAAGAATGCGCGTCCGCCGGTGGCTTCGGCCAATTGCTCGAGCACCTTGTCGCCCCGCATCACCAGGCCGCTGTCGTCGGTGGAGATCGCGTAGATGATCACTTCCGAGCGCTGCGCCATCTCGATGGCCTGCGCCTTCGAAAATTCGCTCTGGTTATCTTCGCCATCGCTGACGATCACAATCGCTTTCCGCACCGGATGGTCCGGACGGTCTTTCAGGAATTTCTCTTTGCAGGCGTGGTACACAGCGTCGTACAGAGCCGTTCCGCCGCCATCGTGCAACTTGTGCACTCCGATCGAAAGCAGTTGCACGTTGTCGGTGTAATCCTGCGCCATCTGGCTGTGACTGTTGAAGCCGATAATAAAGGCTTTATCAAAGCCTGCGCGCAGCGTGTGTTGCAGGAAGCTCGTTGCTGCGGTCTGTTCGAAATCGAACCGGGCATCCACCGAACCGCTGACGTCGACCAGTAGCCCCAGATGGAGAGGCAGATCCGTCTCGCGCCGGAAGTTCAGGATCGCCTGCGGCGGTTTGTGGTCGTCAAGAATGTTGAAATCGTTCTGGTTCAGGTCGCGCACGAACTTGCCATGCTTGTCGGTCGCGATGAACAGCACGTTCACTTCGTTCACCCGGGCATGGAGGGTGATCATCGCGCTCTGCGGATCGTCTGGATTATCCGTTGCGCCAGTGCCTGCGTTGTAAGCGCTCAGATTCGGCGCCCCTGAGACGTAAGAAGAAGACTGTGCCCACGAGGCAGCCGCGAATAAAAAGGTTGCCAGCAAAAGCGTCACAACGCGGATTGTCGGGTTTGTGTACTTCATGCCTGAAAAATCCAATTTTTTCACTCTAAACTGCGTAAAGTGACACTTCCAAGCTATTAGATGCACGCCAGAGGCCGAAATCGGGTCCACACGCGACCCGGCTATCTGATTGACTTTAGGAGCGCCCCGTCGAAGTGCCAAGTTACAAAAGGAGCACACGTTTGGTCATGGCAGAACACGTGCCGTTTCTTCCAGTTACGCCTTGGCCATGAACTACCGGGGACCACGCGGCCCGTTAGCCAATCGGATTCAGGGTTTAACATAGTGACACGAACTCAACCTCTTTTTCCTTAAAATCTCCTTGGAGGCGTTTCATGAAAAAGTTCATCGTCTGTTTCGTCGTCGCCGTAATGTCGACGGTCGCTGCCTTCGCCGCTGACAACGAGCACGAGGCGGATCGCGTGAAGGATGCGGGAGTGGTCCTCAAAGAAATCCTGAATATTCCCGACGACATTCCGCAGGACCTGCTCGACAAAGCCGAATGCGTGGTCATCCTGCCTTCGGTGAAGAAGGGAGCCTTCGGCGTCGGCGGCAGTTACGGGCGTGGCGTCATGGTGTGCCGCAGTGGTGAGCACTACAAGGGCAAGTGGGGCGCTCCGGCTCTCTACGCACTCGAAGGCATCAGCATCGGGTTTCAATTGGGCGGACAGGCCACCGACTTCGTTCTGCTGGTCATGAACCCAAAAGGCGCGCAGTCGCTGCTCTACAGCAAGGTTAAGCTGGGCGCCGACGCTTCAGCGGCCGCAGGTCCCAAAGGACGCACCGCGGAAGGTGCAACCGACATCGTGATGAACGCCGAAATCCTTTCCTATTCGCGCAACAAGGGCCTGTTTGCCGGAGTCTCTCTGGAAGGCTCGACCCTGCGCTCCGATGGCAGCGCGAACGAAAAGCTGTACGGGAGAAGCCTGACGGCGAAGGAAATCATCCGCGAAGGCAGAGTCGGTATCCCGGCGTCAGCCCATGAACTGGTCTCGCTCCTCGACAGGAAATCGCCCATCAACAAGTCAGACCCGAAGTCCCTGGAATAGATCTCGGGGCTGGCTTCGACTGTGAGACTCTTGTGAACTCTTTTGAAAGAGTGTGGGAACCCGGTTCGCTGCGCATGGGCTAGTGGCGAATTGTTGCTTCGCTATCACGATGAAGAATGGGGCGTGCCGGTGCACGACGACCGCACGCTCTTTGAATTTCTTATTCTGGAAGGCGCGCAGGCAGGTCTGAGCTGGAACACGATCCTGAACAAGCGCGAGAACTACCGCAAGGCTTTCGATGGATTCGATCCGGAACGCATCGCGCGCTACGACCGGCGCAAGGTTGACAGACTGCTGCGGGACCCTGGCATCGTCCGCAACAAGCTGAAGATCGCGTCGACCATTGCCAATGCCGGGGCCTTTCTTCGCGTGCAGGAAGAATTTGGCAGCTTCGACCACTACATCTGGCAATTCGTGGACGGTAACCCGCGAGTGAACTCGCCGAAATCGCATGAAGCAAGTTCCCGCGAGCACCGCGGAGTCGGATGCGATGAGCAAGGACCTCAAGAAGCGCGGCTTCAACTTCGTCGGATCGACTATCTGCTACGCCTTCATGCAGGCGGTGGGTATGGTCAATGATCACGTTGTGGAGTGCTTCCGCTATCGCGCGTTGAGTCGGTGAAGGGGCGGCGCTTCAGCAGCCGCGCTAAGCAAACCATCGATCAATACGGGCTTTAGCCCTGATGGACCCTGCGCGAGACACTGGTCAACGTCGAACGAAAACATCGGCAGTCATGTAGATCGCTAACAGGCCGCACAGAAGCACTGCGATTTCCGTGCGCGTCGACCAGGCGTGCAGCGCGTCGAACTGGACGCGCGCAGGCTGGTTCAGCGTGTCGGCAGTGTCAAAGGTTGCCACCTGCGCGCGCAGCGTGACCATGCGGGGAGTGATCCAGAATTGCGAAACCAGCGTGAGCGCGAGCATCCCGCAGATGAGCACATGGCGCAGGGCGAACACGTGCGCCGTGCCCTCGGTAAGCCAGCTGTAGGCCAGCGAACTTAGCAGATACACGATGCCGGAAACGATCGCAATCCAGTGTAGCTTGGTCAGCAGGTTTCCGACTAAAGTGCCCGCGAGAAGCCGCGTGGGCAGAACGTGAAATGCCGTGGGCGCCATGAAGGAGAAGAAGATAATCCCGCCGATCCAGGTAACGAGCGATAACAGCATGAAGAAGCGAAGGAAAGACATGTCGGGAGAATTATAGTCTG
The DNA here is from genome assembly GCA_963795875.1 of uncultured Acidobacteriaceae bacterium. Lineage (GTDB taxonomy): Bacteria > Acidobacteriota > Terriglobia > Terriglobales > Acidobacteriaceae > Sulfotelmatobacter. The sequence continues at coordinate 159,158 of CAWCJM010000006.1, read as the reverse complement.
ATCGAGAACCACAAAAGTCAGTCGCCCTTGCGCTTATGCCAAACGGCGCGGGTCAAGAGCCTACACCTCAGAATGTTCCAGGGGATCAGCGGAAGGCGGTAGAAGTTCCTCAGCCAAAACCTAGACCAAAATAGCAGGTATTCCCAAACGAGCGGAGCGAGCAGTCGCCAATCGGATTGGGACGTGCGCTCTTTATGAGCAAAGTACCTGAGCGTCTCGCCATCCCATGCCACGGAAAGCTTCGGTCCATATCTTAGGGTGCTCAACCGGGGCATTGTGCCGCCGACCTTACTGAACAAGGGTTCAACTAGGAAGCACTTTTCGCCCTGAAAATATTCCACCCACGCATGTCCCTCTCCGTAGCGGCCGCAAGACCCGCCGATGAACCGCGCGTCGTATCCCAACTCCAATAGTTGTCGCCAAGTCCACAAAGCAAAGTCTTCACAGTCCCCCTTCTTGCGCTGTTCGAATTCTTCGGGCGGTTGCCAATAGTCGTCCTTGTCGAACAGCTCTTTGTCTGAGACGTATTCGCAGCCGCGCAGGAATCGCCGGACGTCGTCGATGGTCTTGCATTTCACGCTGAGTGGCTGGCTTACATAGCGGCCCATCGGAAATGTGGGATGCGGTCCTTTGCGCTTTAGAAATGGCTGCGAGACCTGCCTTCCGGTCGAGTCATAGGCTTCTGGGATGATTTCTGCGATCACGGAAGTCGCATTCTCTCATGAAGAACACAAGAAGCAACCACGGGACACGAGGACACAGAGGCTGAGTACCGAGTACTGGGTACTACCTACACAGGAACCGGAACGTTCTCGATGATCTCTTTCAGGACCTGATCCGACTGCTCCGACTTCTTCAGCGTCGATGCGTAGAGGCCGCTAACTACGATGCGGTGTGCGAAGACGGGAACGACCAGCGGTTTGATGTCTTCCGGAGTGCAGAACGTCCGGCCTTCGAGGAACGCCATCGCCTGCGCGGCGCGGTAGAGAGCTTGCGATCCGCGGGGCGAGACGCCCAACGAGAGGAACTCCGACTCGCGGGTGCGGCGCACGATTTCCAGCGCATACGTAACCAAAGAGTCATCCACCCGAATCTGCTTCACCGCCTGCTGCATCTCGAGCACGTCTGCGCCCGTGAGAACGGGGCGGAGATCGTCCAAGTGTGCGGCTCCGGCTTCGGAGCGCAGAATCTGGCGCTCGGCTTGGGCATCGGGATATCCCATGCGTACGCGCATCAGGAAGCGGTCGAGTTGCGACTCGGGCAGAGGATACGTTCCGTGATGCTCCACCGGATTCTGGGTCGCGATCACCAGAAACGGCTGGGGCAGTTCGTAAGAGTGTGCGTCGACGGTGACCTGGCCTTCACTCATGGCCTCGAGCAGCGCGGACTGGGTCTTGGGCGTGGTCCGGTTGATCTCGTCGGCCAGCAGAACGTTGGTGAAGACCGGGCCGCGCTTAAACTCGAACCGCTGTTCGGCCGCCGAATAAATGGAAATTCCGACCACGTCGGAGGGCAGCATGTCGCTGGTGAACTGCACGCGCTGAAAGGAGCAGTCGATGGCGCGGGCGAGCGCCTGTCCGAGCGTGGTCTTGCCAACGCCCGGAACCCCTTCAATCAGCAGGTGTCCGCGGGCAAAGATGCTGACCAGCGCGAGGCGGACGACGTCGTCCTTACCGCGAATCACGCGGCGAAGGGCTTGTTCCAGTTCGGCAGCTTTGTGAGAAACAGCGATGGCGGTCTCGGGCGACATTGTTTCGATTCTACTATCCGGCGCTGTGCGGAGCGGAGTTACCTACGTCACTGAGCTTTGAGCTACGAGCTTCGAGCGATAACCGGCCCGCTGGTGGTCAGAACGCTCGCAGCTCTCTGGCTTGCGTCAGTCTTTTTTGCTGCTGACACCATTCGCTTGCGACTCGGAACTCACAACTCGTAGCTCGCAGCTGCGCTTACTGCGTAAACTCCGCGGGCCTTCCCGTCAGGCGCTCGATGCGCTTCGCGATTGGGGGATGCGTGGAGAACAGGCTCCCGAAGTTCATTCCCAAGAGCGGCTGGATGATGAACAGGTGTGCGGTCGATGGTGTCGCCTGCATCGGGATGCGGCGCGAGTAGGCGTCGAGTTTCTGCAGGGCGCTGGCGAGAGCGTAGGGATTGCCGGTGAAGTGCGCGCCCGTTTCGTCGGCTTGATATTCGCGCGAGCGCGAGACGGCGAGCTGAATCATCGTCGCGGCAATCGGGGCGACGATCAGCATCAAGAGTCCCGTGAGGCCTCCGCCGCCGCGGTCATTGCGATCACGGCCTCCGTAGCCGCCGAAGAGCATGGCCCAGCGTCCCATGCTGGCAAGCATGGTGATGGCGCCCGCGATGGTCGCGGCGACGGAACTGATCAGGATGTCACGGTTGTTGACGTGGCCGAGTTCATGGGCGAGCACGCCTTCGAGTTCTTCGTCATTCAGTAAACCCAAAATCCCGTGGGTCACGGCGACTGAGGCGTGGCTCGGATTGCGCCCCGTAGCGAAGGCGTTGGGCGACTCGGTCGGGATCACATAGATCTTCGGCATCGGGATGCCGATTTTCTGCGTGAGGCGCTCGACGGCAGCGTAGGCGCGCGGCAGTTCCTCGCGCGTGACGGGCTGCGCTCGATACGCGGCCAGCGCGATCTTGTCGGAATAGAAGTACGAGACGAAGTTCATGACGGCGGCGAAGGCCAGAGCCAGGAACATCCCGTTCTGGCCGCCGAAGTAGCGGCCGAAGAACATCAGCAGCAGCGTCATCGCGGTCAGCAGGAACGCGGTCTTAAACATGTTTCCCATAAATTTGGTGAGGCTCACTCATTGGATGTTACGCCGAGTGGGGAGATGCAAAGGTCTGATTTTGGAAAAAATGAGGATCGTGAGGCCGCCCCCGTCCCTAGGTATATTGGAATCATGGGGTTAGAGCGAGATTGGGGAAAAATCTTTCGGCCTTGTTCATCAGGATTGTCTGGCGGCTTCGCGTTTCAACGCGCGCTGCAACGTTTGATCTAACGCCGACTTGGCGGTTTCGTATTCCTGGTGCGAGATGCGGCCTTGCTGGCGTTCAACCTCGAGATGAAAAAGCTCATCTTTCAGGCCTTCGAGCAACATGGAAGATGAAGATGCTCGTGGGGCTGCCGGCTCCTGGCGTGGTTCGCTCACGCGGACAGGTCGCGCCGCTGGCGCTTCGGCGGGTTCATAGTCGTCGTCTTCTTCCAGGACCGGAAGGCTCTTTCCCTTCGACAGTGCGGCGCGGTTGGTGGACTGCTGACGCGATGCCACGAAAACTCCGCCCAGAATCAGCACTGCAGCGAAGCCGCCGAGAATCCACCAGCGATATTTCTGCAGGGGATCGGGCGCGTCGATCGGCGGTCCCAGACCGCCGCCGGGGCGGCTTTCGTTCTGCGCGGCGGCGCCTCCGCCCCCGCCCTGGCTGGTCTCTCCGTCTTCGGTGGGCGGTGCCAGCGTGCCTTCTCCTGATAGTTTAAAGGCTAGGGTCTGGCCCGATCCCGCGTTGGAGGCGACTTCTACGTTGGCATCGGGCTGACCGGGATAGGGAGCGACTTGGAACGTGGCGCCCGGCGCGGCGGAAAATTCCATCGACTTGGGCGCGATCGCTACGAAATGTTCCAGAGGATACACGCTCTTAGGATCGATGTTCACGCTGCCGGTGTAAGGAACTGTATAGACGACGTTGAAGCGCGTCTCGCCGGGGCGCAGAGGGAAGAGGAAGGCGTATTTATTTTTCGCATTGGCGCCTTCAGGAACTGGGGCGGACTTCACGGGCTGGCCGCCGGCCGTCATGGCCTGGGCTTCGGTGATCTGCGCTCCATCGGGCACGTAGAACTCGAGGTTGCGCTCGTTCATCTGGGTGCGCGGCGGCTTGGAATTGTTGGTGACAGCGAAAGTGCGCTCGACCTGAAGCTGTCCCTGACCCGCCTGAAAGCGCATGATGTCGGCGACGACTTCAATGCCTTCGACCTTCTTTCCCACATCGTAGATTTCGACCTCGACCGACGTGGTTCCCGGAGGGGCCATCCGGTGGTAGGTAACATCCTGATGAATCACGCGGATGAGATGAGGGCCCTGAGCGTCGAGCTTAAAACTGAAATGGCCTTTGGCGTCGGCCTTGGTGCGGCCAGCTTCTTCCATGCCTTGACCGAGGCTGAGGAGTACGACGTCATCGCCGCCAGCGGGTTTGCCGGTCGTGCCGTTCTTGACGGTGCCGGTTAGTGTTTGGGCCGAGGCCAGGGACGCGAGAAGCGTCAGACAGATAAAGATAAGGGCGGTCAACGGGGAACAATGTGGCGACAGCCGCCCTCGGCGGTCGGGCCGGGCAAAGCCCGGCAGTTGCCTGTAATGAGAGAGTGCCGTCGAGCTGCGATCGATCGGACAGCCGAGGGCGGCTGTCCCCACATGAACACTCGGGATGAAACGGGATGCGGAATGCACAGAGCGGGAAGTTCTCATGATCTCGCTTTTCTTGGGGATGCAGCGGCTTTGGCTTCGAGACGGGCGATTTCGGCCAAAAGCGTGGCCGCTTCGTCCTGCAGGGATGCTTTCAGCGACAGATAGTCGCTCTCGGGCATTTTGCCGGCCTTGAATTCGAAGTTCAGGTCGCGGAGGTTTTCGTAGACAGCGTCCTTGCGCTCACGTAGGTACGATGCCCGAGTTTTTTCCGGGCCAACCGAGAAGGCGCTGGGCGAAAAAATGTAGAAGAGCGCAGCAGCAGTCGCCAGAAGACAGCATGCCAGTTCGAAGCTCATAGGTCGGTCTCCTCGCGAGCTTTTTCGCGGAATTCCTCAAGTTCGGCACCGCGGACGGGGCGCAGGCCATCGGCGATTGCGGGTGTGGGGCGATTCTTCCAGGAGCGGATCACAAGTACGACGATAGCGAGTCCCAGCGCCAGCGCGACGAATGGAACGATCCACGCGGTGCGGTCGAAGCCGGCATTGGTCGGGGCGGCGAGTACAGTAGGTCCGTACTTTTGTACGAAGGCTTGTTGGACCAGGCTGTCGCTGTCGCCGCGGCTGACGGCGGCCATCAGTTCGTTGCGCATGCCGTCGGAGTCCGGGCATCCGACGTGATTGCATTCCAGAAGAATCTGGTTGCAGCTGCAGATGCACATCATCTGATGGCCGAGTTCATTGAAGCGCGTGGCCGGATCGCCGGCGCCGGTGAAGGCGAAGACGGCGAGACCGAGAAGGCCGCACTGCATAAGGCGGCGAAGGATTTGGAGTGGTCTCGTCGTCATTTTCTTATGGCCCGAAAAATCAAATTCAAAATCAACCGTGCTACGCCCGGTGGACAGCCGATGGCGGCTGTCAACACATTCAGAATCTAATCTCCCCCATTCAGAGCTTAATCTCCTGTCGCTACGGGGGCTGCTTGTTCTACGAGCCTTCGCGCCGGAACGCGGACTGCGACTGGTGCGTTGGGCACCAGCGCCAGGCCTGTTCCGACGAGCATGATCCAGACACCGATCCAGATCCAAATCACTAGCGGGTTCAGATGCGCTTTGATGATGGGCTGGCCTTTCTCGTTCTGGCCCTCGTAGACCAGGTAAAGATCTTCCTGGAAATTGGATCGAATGCTCGGCTTGGTGGATGCCTGCTGACTGGCCTTGTAGAACAGACGCTGCGGAGTCAGCGTATCCACCTTCTTGCCGTTCTGGTAGACATCCATGATCGCCCACTCGCTGGCCACGTTCGGACCGTCGTCCTGCGTGTAGGAGCGGCAAACAAGCTCGTAATTTCCGATGGTCATCTTGTCGCCGTACGCCAGTCCGTTGCTTGCTTCCTTGTCCTGGTTGAAAGCGGAGCCAGCGAATCCGAGGATCACGACCACGGCGCCGAAGTGGACGACGTAGCCTCCGTAGCGGCGTGTATTGCGATGCGTGAGCTGGACCATGGAGGCGAACATCCCCTGGCCGGTATGGCCAGAAATGACCTTGCCGCCGCGATAGAACTCGCTCGCAATGGTCAGCGTGACCAGCACGGCGAGGCTGAGCGCCATCAGCGAGTAAAAGTAAGAAATGTCAACCCAGGGGCGAAGACCGAACGGTCCTCCCCACGAAGGCGGAGTCACCATCAGGATGATGGCGACGATGACCGCGCCGACGGATGGCCAGAGGAAATTCCGCTTCAGACTCTCAAACGACGTCTTGCGCCACGCGAGCAGCGGCCCGACGGCCGTAAGGATCAGGAGCAGCAGCGCGACCGGAATCGCAACCCGGTTGTAAAAAGGCGCTCCGACAGTGACTTTGTTGCCCTGAACCAGTTCGGAAATTTTCGGGAACCATGTTCCCCACGCCACGGTGAAGCAGAGCAGTACAAAAAGGAGATTATTGAACAGGAAGCTGGACTCGCGCGAGATCAAGGATTCCAGTTTGTGTTCGCTGCGCAAATGCTCATGGTTCTGGATGTAGAAGAATATGAAGACCGCGAAGACGATGGCCAGAAAATACGCGAACCAGCTGCCGATGGATGACTGTGCGAAAGCGTGGACCGAGGCGATGATGCCGCTGCGAGTCAGGAACGTTCCCCAGATGGCTAGCCAGAATGAGCCGAAGACCAGCCACATGTTCCAGACCTTCAGCATGCCGCGCTTTTCCTGCATCATGACCGAATGTAGGAAGGCTGTGCCGAACAGCCATGGCATCAGCGAAGCGTTCTCGACTGGATCCCATCCCCAGTAGCCGCCCCATCCCAGCACGGAATAGGCCCAGTGCGCGCCGAGGAAGATGCCGCAGGTGAGCAATCCCCAGGTGACCATGGTCCAGCGGCGGGTGATGTGAATCCATTTGTCGCCAGGATACTTCATGATCAGCGCACCCAAAGCGAAGGCGAAGGGCACGGTGGTTCCGACATATCCCAGGTACAGCATGGGCGGGTGGATCACCATCTCGGGATATTGAAGGAGGGGATTCAATCCGCTGCCATCGGCGCGCAACGGGCCATCGAGCAAGCCGAACGGGTTGGCAGCGAAATTTACGAGAGCAAGAAAAAAGATCTGCACGCCGGCCAGAACCACCGACGCGTACGCGAACAGGCGGGGATCGGTCTTGTAGCGAAGGCGCAGAACGAAGCCGTATCCGGATAACAGAAGCGCCCAGAAGAGGATGGAACCTTCCTGGCCCGACCACAGGGTGGCGAACTTATAAGGAGCGGGGAGATCACGGTTACTGTGATGAAAGATGTAGGCGATGGAGAAGTCGTCACGGAAAGCGGCGACCACAAGCGCGATCGAGGCGAGAACAACGAATCCGAAAACGACCACGCCGGCCCGACGAGCGGTCTCGCCCAGCCGTTCCCAGAGGGTGTCGCCAGGAAAGAACAACGCCAACAATCCCACGAAGAACGAATAGACGCTCAACGCCAATGCGATGAGCAAGGCGGCACTACCAATAAATGCCATGTCGGGAGAACCCCAAGCCATTTTTTCAGAAACCTACCGTAGAGGCAACCGCCAGCTCACAGAAACACGTTGCCAGAGGCACAGTCGACGGCTCGCACAGGGATCGGGGGGGGGCCTGCCAGAATTGGGGTAACGCAGGTCGAACGAGATAAGATGAAATCCGAAATTCGGGGCAAGAGCCGGTCAGACGTAAACGTTTTCGCGGGAAGGCGAAGCGCGGCGGCCGGGGCTCGGCCGCCAGGCGCGGTTAAGAAGGGACGCTACGCAGATTGCTGGTGATAGCGCTGACGAACCTCGCGCTCCGCTGCCAGCCAGTCTTCGGCGTCGTGGCCTGGTTCAAATCCGCGGCGCTCGGAAAGCAAATAAGCGAGGCGCCGGATCTCATCTTCCAGATTGATGGGAACAACATTGCCGCGCGGCTCGGTCTTGACGATCTCCGGTTTCCGTGCGATTTTCCGCGCCGGTGGTTTTGGCGCTTCGGACGTTTGCGTTTCAACGATTGGCGCCGCCACGTTCTCAGCCGTGGCCAGGGTCTCGTTGGTCAAGGGCAGAGAATTGTTGGTCGCGGCAGTTTCTTTCACGCCGTTGGTTTTCTTGGGCAGCTTAGGTTTCGACATAATGGGATACTCCTTGCATCCTCCTAGGTTTAGGAATGATTGGAATTGTTGATGAATGAACAACATAGACTTTGCCCCTGCGTATTCGCGGTGCGATAGTTTTTGCTCTGCGGAGTTACGTTTAACTATAGCGCTTGAGAGCCTGTGGATGGGAGCAAACTGTACAAAAAAATGCGATGGAGCCAAGCGGAATTCCGGAATTGAAAACGGAGGGACTGCACTTGATGGGGATTCAACAGATTGCCCGGCCCTCTACGTCACCCGCAAGTAGGTCGTATACCCCTGATCTCCGATCCCTGTAAACGGCAGCATCTTCATCACACCGCCCGCGGTCTCGACTTGCCAATCCCGCGTCCCGGTCTTTTTCACCGCCAACAACTGCGCCCGCGTCACCGTAGGTGCTGACTCTGTAAGCGCAAACAGCACGATCGGCCCCACCAGCAGCGCCACGGTGTCGGAATGCTGCGGATCCAACGCCTCCAACCGCGCCTTCAACGGAAGCTCCACTTCAATCCGGTCTCCATCTTTCCATTCCCGCCACACACTCGCGAACGTCCCGGCCGACCACCGCCTCGCGCTTCCCATTCACCGACACCGACGCTCCCTCCGCCCATACTGGAATCCGAAAGCTCACCGCAAACTCCGCCGCCCGCGACGCCTTCACTTCAAACTGCACCTGCGCATCGTACGGATAGTCGCTCTTCTGCGTCAGCGAAATCTGCGCCCCGCCCTGCGTCCACCGCACCGTCGACGGGATGTACAGATTCACGTACACTCCGCGCTCATCGCGAAAATACGTATTGATCCGATAATCCGCCGCCACTTGCGGCAGCGTCCCTGAGCAGCACGCCCACCGCTCCTTGTGATAAACCTTCTGCCCCTTGAAGTTGTAATCCGAATAGTAATAAGTCCGTCCATCGGCTTCGAGCGGCAACGATCCCAGCACCGTGTTGTACATCACCCGTTCCATGCTGTCGCCGTAGCGCGAATCACGAGTCACTCGCAGCAGGTAGCGCGTCAGCTTGAAGTGCGCATACGAACCGCAAGGAGTTTCAAAACTGGTGTGAGTACTGGTCAGGCTCTTATAGACTTCGGGGCTGCCCGGCGCGCGCAGAGTCTCGTCCGCACCCCATCCGCCGGTGGCAAAACTCTGCGCCGCCACGAAGTCGAATCCATTCTTCGCCGCGCGCAGATGCTTCTCGCTTCCCAGCGTCAAATACGCCTGCATCGCCGAGCACAGCGAATTCACATGGCTGTAAGCGTGTCGCCCCTCCAGATCGCTGCGGCCTTCCGCTAGCGGATCATAGTAAACATCATCCAGGTACTGCTGGCCGAGCGCACGATACTGCTCTCCCGCTCCGCGCTGGTAGGCCAGAAATAGATTTTCAGAAATCGTGTAGGACTCGTCCCACGTATACGAATCGTCATTCGCATGGTTCGGCCGCCATCTTTGCCCATGCTCCACGGCTTTCGGCGGCAAGTGCGGCAGCGCCGTCTTGGTCGTCTCCGCCAGAATCGAGAACGCGTCAGGATCGCCCACGTACTGATGCGAGTCGATCAGCCCGCAAACCAGTTTGTCATAGGTGTAAGCAGGGAAGCGGGTGTTCTCGTAAAACTCGCCCCCAATCGTCTTAGCGTATAACCGATTCAGCCGGAGCACCTTCTCTCGCGTCTCCGGCGACCGGTCGATCGCATACGACCGCGACAGCGCCGAAACCCACTGGCCGAAGGTGCACCCCGGCGCAAAGCCGATATCAAATAGATGATCCCGGTTATTGGCGTCGTACTGATACCAGCCGCCCAAATCTTCGCCCGGCGCTGGTTGCCCCACCATCTCTCGAAAAGGCTTGAGCAAGCTATCTTCACTCAACTCCATCAGCAGCGCGTGCGTCTGCTGCAGTTGTTGCTCGTGCAGTGCGCTGTGCAGCGCAACGTCGCCATACCCGAATTCTTCGAAGCGGAGATTGGGTTGGATCGGATGTAACTGAATGAACGGGAAGCAGCAGGCCCGACTTCCGAAATCCCGGCATTACGGTCGCAGCCGATGCCAGCGAGGCGGACCGCAGAAACTTTCTGCGGGAGATCGAGGAAAGAGAAGACATGCATCCCACCGGCTTCAATAATATGCTATTGGAACCTTCTGCGGGATAGTCTAAGCCGAGTACGGCAGAATTGCGGGATGAAAAGCCTTAAAACTCTGAAACCTGAAGACCTTGAAACCTTCCTACCGCTGGTTCTCCCCTTCTTTAAACATGTACTTGATCGCGGGCTTGTAGATCATCAGATTCGGCGTCGCCGTTCTCGCGGTTCACCTTGATGCAATTCCGGTCGTACCATTCGATGATGCCGCGCACTTCCTCGCCGTCACGCAGCACAATCACCATCGGCGTCCGCGACTGCATCTGCTTCTGATAATAAAAATTCTCGGCGTTGGTCTGCTCCGGCGGCGCCGGTTTCTTGCCCCGCCTCCGCCGCCCATCGGACGTTCGCCGCGTTCGCCACGCTCCCCACGTTCTACCCGTTCCATGCGTTCTCCGCGCTCATGCCGCTCCGGCCGCTCGCGTCGTTCCTGCGGCATCGAAGCTGTATTGTGGCTATTGTGATTCTCCACGCGCGGCAGCGTGGGCCGAATCAGCTTGCGGTTGGCAAAATTTTCCTTCTCAGAGGATTCACCGCTCGGTACGGGATCCATAATTTCTTTCATCGTGGCGCTACCTCGGATACACGCATTCGCGCAAACCACCGCACTCTGGACCCTATGAATGTATTGAACGAAGGCGTGAAATTTTACCTAACCGTAACACAGGAAACTGCCTCTGACAATCCTTCCTTCGTGCCATTCGCGCCGCTGTGTCAAAACTTGCATACCCTCTACAATATCGATTTGCTTTCCGCTAATTCGTGTTCGACAAGTCGGCCCCGCGCCGTTCTCTGCCGCTCCACGTGACGATCGCCACCAGGCTGGCCACCAGCAGCACCGTCCACGCCAGCACCGGCGCAAAGCTGCCGCCGTAGCGGCTCTCCGCCAACTTTGCCTGGATCACCGCATTCCGCGACGAGAAGAAGTTGCCCATCTGGTATGCGAACCCCGGAAACGTCCCGCGCACCGCCGGCGGCGAAAGTTCGTTCAAGTGCGCCGGAATCACTCCCCAGGCTCCCTGCACCATGAACTGCATCAGGAACCCGCCCAGCGCCAGCATCGGCACCGTGTGCGAATACGCCCACAGCGGAATCACCGGAATCGACAGCAGCGCCGCGATCACAATCGCCTTCCGCCGTCCGATCTTCTCCGACCACGTCCCAAAAAAAATCCCGCCCAGCAGCGCTCCAATGTTGCAAACGATGGCGATCAAACCCACCGTCTTCGGCGTGAACTTCATGATTCTTCTGCAGGAACGTCGGATAAAGATCCTGCGTGCCGTGACTGAAAGAATTGAACGCAAACATCAGCACCACCAGGAAAAGCAAAAGTGCCCAGCGTGCGACAGAACATCTTTGCCCAGATCGGCTTCTCCGTTGCACGCGAGACCCGCCCCTGCAGCCACGCCGGCGATTCGTCCACCTTGGTGCGAATGTAGATCACCAGAAACGCCGGCAGCGCCCCAATCACAAACATTCCCCGCCAGCCCACGAACGGAAACAGCGTGCCATAGACCAGCGCCGCCATCAGATAACCCACCACATACCCTTCCTGCAGCAAGCCGGAGAAAAATCCGCGTCCCTCCGCCGGCAACGTCTCGAACGCCAAAGCCGCGCCCACGCCCCATTCTCCGCCCATGGCAATTCCAAAGAACGCCCGCATGATCAGGAAAAACTTTCAACGAAGGAGCGAACGCCGACGCCAGCTCGAACACCGAATAAGCGATGATGTCGACCATCAACGTTGGCCGCCGCCCGAACCGGTCCGCCATCAGCCCAAACAGAAACGCGCCCACCGGCCGCATGGCCAGCGTCAGAAAAATCGCCTCCGTAATCGCCGAAACCTTCGTCTGAAACTGCGCCGCCAGCGCGCTGACACAGAAAATCAGAATAAAAAAATCAAACGCATCCAGCGACCACCCCAGAAAGCAGGCGATAAACGTATTCCGCTGCACTGCCGTAAGCCGCCGAAAATGCCCAATGAATTCCATCGTCGATTTGTTGACTTTCCTTAGTGAACCGTAGTGTCCTTAGTGGTGAGCGCTGTTGGTTCTTCCTCTGTGTCCTCAGTGTCCTCTGTGGTTAAGCTTCTTCCTGCGCCGCAAAGTCCTGCGGATGCTAGCATATGTCTTTCAATCAGCAATCAGAAATCATCAATTCTCCCCATGCCCGACCTCGACCTCCCGCAACGCCAGTCCACCGACGCGCTCATGCTCACCGGCTTCTGGTATCGCGCTCTTGCCCGCCGATCGCGTCCACCGCAACCAGCTTTATAAAGCGACGCTGCTCGAGATTCCGCTCGTCATCGGCCGCGACCGCATTGGCCAGCCCTTCGCCCTGCGCGACGCCTGCCCGCACCGCGGCATGCCCCTCAACTGCGGCCGCTTCGACGGCGAGAACCTCGAGTGCGGATACCACGGCTGGCAGTTCGACGTTCACGACGGCCAGTGCCAACTGATCCCTTCGCTCACCGCCGACCAGAATCTGAAAGTCGATCGCATCTACGCCGGCAGCTATCCCTGCGAAGAGCAGGACAATTTCATCTGGGTCTTCATCCCCGATCCGCCGCCCGCCCGGCGCGGGATTCGCTCCGCCCGCCGAGGCTCCCGACGCGGCCCCGCAAATCGAAAAGTTCAGCCGACAAATACAAACTCGCCTACCTGCAAGCCGAAATGCCCGTCAGCATCGACCACGGCATCATCGGCCTCATGGACCCCGCGCACGGCCCCTTCGTTCACCAGGCGTGGTGGTGGCGCAGCCAGCACAGCATTCACGAGAAGAAGAAGAACTTCGAGCCCATCCCCAACGGATTCCGCATGAGCGCGCACACGCCCAGTTCCAACTCCGCGCCCTACAAACTCCTGCGCCTCTACGCCGACGCCGATTCCATCACCACCACCATCGATTTCGTCCTGCCCAACCTCCGCACCGAAACCATTCGCGCCGGAAAATACTGGTTCTCCAGCCTCACCACCGTCACGCCCATCACGCGCAACCATTGCCGCATCGATGTAGTCGCCGCATGGAATCTCTTCCGCTGGGTCCCGTTCGTCCCCGACCTGCTGAAATTCGTCTTCGCAAAATTCGTCGAGCAAGACCGCCGCACCATGGAACTGCAAGCCGAAGGCCTGAAGCACAATCCGCACCTCATGCTGATCGACGACGCCGACCGCCCCGCCAAATGGTATTTCCAGCTGAAAGCCGCCCACCTGGAATCCAAACGCACCGGGCGAGCCTTGAAGCACCCGATGTCAGGCCCAGTCACGTTGAAGTGGAGAAGTTGAGGCGTCTTGCGGGCGTGACCCTGAGCGGAGCGAAGCGGGGAGTCCGCAGCCGAAATCCCGAGCGTTTTTTGCGAGAGATCCCGAGTCGCTGTGGAGCGCGTTACGCTTCGGAGTGGCAAGCGCAAGGCGAATCGGTCAGAGCTAGCTAGAGTTACTCCTCCACCAGCCAGTCCATCGCCTCTTCCCGCGTCTTAAATGTAGGCAGTTCCCGCTGCGAGAAGCTCTTGAAATTTTCGTAGAACACGTGCGGCAGACTCTCGGTCCCGACCCACGCCGATCTCTTCACATACGGACGATCGAGCACCAGAACCTCCTTCGCCTTCGTCGGCCACTTGCTTGTCAATCTGCGCGCCGGTGAAATCCGCCAGCGTCAGCACCGACCCCGGAGCATGCCGCGCAATATCCGCCCGCACCAGGTCCAGCAGCACCAGGATTTCCTTGCCGCTGCAGTGGCTGAAGTCGATGACGTAAATGGCCTGACCCTTGTGCTTCACAAAGCGCAGCCGCTCATCGAGCGGTTTCGCCGGATGTCGTCATGCCAGCATCTCCTCCACCACGCCATAAGCCCCGTCCAGCGCGGCATCCAGCGCAGACGCATCTTTCCCTCCGGCCTCCGCCAGGTCCGGACGTCCTCCGCCCTTGCCGCCAACTTTCTGCGCCACCGGACCAATCACTTTCCCCGCCTGCACCCGCGCCGTCAGATCTTTCGTGACGCCGACGATCAACGCCACATTTCCATTCGACGCCGACCCCAGAATCACCACGCCCGACCCAATCTTGTCGCGCAACTGATCGACCAGCGTCCGCAACTGCGCCCGCTCCAGATTGTCCACGCGATGCGCCAGCACCTTCACGCCCTTCACTTCCTTGACCTTCTCGCCAATATTCGCCGTCGAAGACGACGCCGACTTCATCCGCACCTGATCCAGTTCGCGCGTCAGCCGCTTGATCTCCGCATCCTTCTTCTCGAGTTCAGCCTTCAGCGCATCAGCCGGAGAAAACGAAGCTTCACTGTCGGGCAGTGAATCAGACAGCGGGTGCCCCATCCTTGCGCGGTTTTTGCGCAAGGGTGGGAGAGGCGAAACTCGACACCACGTTCTCCAGCTGATGATCCATGCGGAAATGCCGCAACGATCCCTCGCCAGTGATCGCCTCCACCCTCCGCACCCCCGACGACACGCTGCCTTCCTTCAAAATCTTGATCAGCCCAATCTCGCCCGTAGCCGCGGTGTGCGTCCCGCCGCAAAGCTCGGTAGAGAAATCCCCAATCTTCACCACGCGCACCTTGTCCCCATACTTCTCCCCGAACAACGCCATCGCGTGATACTTGTTCACCGCCACGTCGATCGGCACGTCGGCAATGGTCTCGACTTTCTGGTTGCGCAGCAATTCCTTGTTGATGAGGTCTTCAATATCCTGCAACTCTTCGTCTTCGACCGCCGTGAAATGCGAAAAATCAAACCGCAAATGACCCGGCGCCACCAGCGACCCCGCCTGCTTCACATGCTTCCCCAACACCTCGCGCAGCCCCGCATGAAGCAGATGCGTAGCCGTGTGATTCCGCATGGTCGCCTGCCGAACGTCAGTATCCACCACCGCATCAACCTTATCCCCAATCTTGAGGGTGCCCCACCCTACGCGGTTTTCGTAGGGTGGGGATTTTGGTATGGACTTCATCACCACCTGATGCGCGCGCACGCCCTGAATCGGGTAATAGCATCCCGTCACGTCGGCGACCACAGTGTTGTGATCGTCCGAATAAAACCATCCGCGATCCCCCACCTGCCCGCCCGCCTCGGCATAAAACGGCGTGTGATCCAGAATGATCTCGCCCGATTCGCCCGCCTTGAGCTCCTGCACTCCTTGCCCGTCGTGGATAATCGCCAGCACCTCACATCCATCCGACCGCGTCTGCCGGTATCCTTCAAACTCCGACTTCGGCAGCTGCTGGTAAGCCGGATTCGCCGTCTGCTTGGCCGCACCCTTCCATGAAGCCCGCGCCCGCGACTTCTGCTCCTCCATCGCATGATCAAAGCCGGCCCGGTCAAACGCAATTCCCTGATCGCGAGCCGCATCCTGCATGAAATCGAGCGGCATGCCGAACGTGTCGTAAAGCTTGAACGCATCCTCGCCCGCCAGCAAGTCCCGACAGAACTCTTGAGCAAGCGTTTCGAGCTTCTCCAGCCCTACATCCATCGTGTGTGCGAATCGCGTTTCCTCCACCTGCACAGTCTTCGAAACCCGATCTGCCGTCTCGTTCAATTCCGGATACGCATCCGTTCATCAAATCGCGCACCGCAAACACCATCTCGTACAGAAACGGTTTCGTCTGCCCGAGCAATCGCCCGTGCGTGATCGCCCGCCGGATAATCTTCCGCAGCACATACCCGCGTCCGTCGTTTGCCGGAATCACGCCATCGGAAATCAAAAACGTCGCGGCCCGCGAATGATCCGCAATCACGCGCAATGAAGCCGCCGATTTCGTGTGCGCTTCCTTGCTCAACTCTTTCGTCAGCGACGTCCCGGTTAACTCCGCCGCCCGCTTGATCAGCGGCGTAAACAAATCCGTTCGTAATTCGAAATCACACCCTGCAGCGCTGCCGCAGTCCGCTCCAGCCCCATCCCCGTATCGATCGACGGCTTGGGCAGCGGATTCAGTTTCCCGCTTGCATCGCGGTCAAACTGCATGAACACCAGATTCCAAATCTCGACGTAGCGCCCGCAATCGCACGGAAAACGCACAGTCCGCGTGCCCCTGATCGGACGCCGCCGGGCCCATGTCGTAGTAGATCTCGCTGCACGGCCCACACGGCCCCGTGTCGCCCATCTGCCAGAAATTGTCCTTCAACCCCATCTCAAAGATGCGCTCTTTCGGCACACCCTGCGCCGCCCACAAGTCATACGCCTCGGCATCACGCTGAAGCCCGCCCTCGCCGTTGAAAACCGTCACATACAACTTGTCCTTCGCCATCCCAAACCACTCCGGCGAAGTAATCAGCTCCCACGCGTACGCGATCGCATCTTTCTTGAAGTAATCCCCAAACGAGAAATTCCCCAGCATCTCGAAAAACGTGTGATGCCGGTTCGTGAACCCCACGTTCTCCAGGTCGTTATGCTTCCCCCCGGCGCGCACGCATTTCTGCGACGTCGTCGCCCGCAAGTAATCGCGCTTCTCCAGCCCCAGAAACACGTCCTTGAACTGGTTCATCCCCGCGTTGGTGAACAGCAGCGTGGGATCGTTGGCCGGGACGAGCGACGACGAGTGCACCTCTTTGTGTCCCTTGCTTACAAAGAAGTCCAGGAATTTGCGGCGGATTTCAGAACCGGTCAGCATCGAAGAGTCATTCTAAATGAACCGCCGCGCGGACGCCCGTACCGCGCGCCAGACGAACAGAAACATAAAGGGCACAAGTCGCACCGAGGAAAGATAGCCTTCCTCCGTGTCCTCTGTGCCCTCTGTGGTTGACTTGGGTGACGCTTACTTGATTGCGTCGATGGTTTTCTCGGTGCCCTTCTTCACGTCGTGACCAACGTCCTTGGCGCCCTTCTCCGTGCCCTTGGCGGTGTCCTTGGCCACGGTTTTGGTAGCGTCAGCGGTTTTGTCGGCGGCCTTCGCAGTACCCTTTGCTGTGCCCTTGGCTGCGGTCTTCGTTGCGTCGGCGGTCTTGTCCGCGGCCTTCGCTGTCCCCTTCGCCGTATCTTTCGCAGCTACTTTCGTCGCATCGCCCGTTTTGTCAGCGGCCTTTTCCGTGCCCTTGGCGGTGTCCTTCGCCGCAGTTTTGGTGGCATTCCCGGTAGCCTTTGCCGCTTTATCGGTGGCTTTGGCAGTGTCCTTAGCAGCCTTTGTAGTGTCCGTCGCGACGTCCTGCGCCATCGCGATCGGCAAAGCAGTCAGTACGAATGCAGCCAGCAATGCTTTCAGAATTGACTTCATAGACGCCCTCCTCGATTTGTAAACCCGAAATTCTGCCAGCGAGTATGCAATATTCGCGAGGCGTTGCGCAAGAACTTCGGCACTTTTGCATTGCGCGTCGTGCCACTACGGTACTATTGCTCGGACGCAGATTCGGCGTCGACCGTTCACGCCGTCTCGCTCTCCAGCGCAGTGAGCGTCTCGTCATCCACGTCCCACTTCTTCAGGATCGTGAAAATCGTCTTCATCCCGAATCCCGCCCGCGCCAGTTGCCGGAAAATGCGCGCCGTCTCCTTCTGATCTTTCGGTTTCTCCAGTCGCTTCTTGCGCTAAGAAATTCGCGCGCCTGCTTTTCGTCGCTCACTCCGTCATAGGCCGCTTCGACGGCCTTCTCGATCACCGACCCATGCACGCCGCGAGTCTTCAACTCAGTGATCACGCGCATCCGTCCGAGTTTTTGATTGTCGCGTCGCAGCGACGAGTAATACGCGGCATACTGCGAGTCGTTCACATATCCCTGATCTTTCAGTCGCCGGATCACCAACTCCACCAGCGTTTGCCCATATTCCGAGTCTGCCTCTTCGATCCGCGCCCGCATCAGCCGTTTCAATTCAGCGACCGTCCGCATGCGCCGCGCCAACGCCCCCACGGCATACTCGTACAACTCATCTTCGGAATAGGTTCGTCTCTTGGGACGCGGGAATGCCATGGAGACAACGATAGTCGCAAATCGGGCGCAGCACAAAGCAAATGAAAACCACAGAGGACGCACAGGACACAGAGACAACGAAGGAAGGTCGAGTGGTGGACTTCTTATTAGACGGCTGGTAGCACGATTTTCCAGATCTCTGTGTCTTCAGTGTCCTCTGTGGTTTTCATTTCTCGCCGCAAAGAAAAAGGGCGCGTTCTTCACGCGCCCAATCCAGGAGGCAACCAATAACCTTGAAACTTCGAAGCTCTGAAACCTTGAAACCTGCCCTACCTTCCCCCAAACCCCGCCGACTGCATCGACTGCCGCGAAATATCTGCCGTCGACGCAATACCCGCCATGCGCAGCTTGAAGTCGTCAGCGTTGGAAGCGTTCTCCAGCGCGGTTTCGTAGTTCACCAGCCCTGCCTGGAACAGATCCCACAGCGACTGGTCGAACGTCTGCATGCCATACTGCGACGTGCCCGCCGCGATCGCGTCGCGAATCGACCGCGTCTTTTCCGGCACCAGAATGCACTCGCGAATGTAAGCCGTATTGATCATCACTTCGACCGCCGGCACTCGCCCGTCGGCGTCGCAGCGCCGCACCAGTCGCTGGCTCACGATCGCCCGCATCACGGCCGCCAGCTGCATGCGAATCTGCTTCTGCTCCGGCGGCGGAAAAATCGAAATCACGCGGTTAATGGTTTCCACGGCGTCCAGCGTATGCAGCGTCGAGAACACCATGTGGCCCGTTTCGGCCGCGTGCAGCGCCGTCGAAATCGTTTCCAGATCTCGCATTTCGCCGACCAGAATCACGTCCGGATCCTGACGCAGAGAAGCGCGCAGCGCCGCCCCAAATCGCCGGCGTGTCCACTCCAATCTCGCGCTGGTTGACGTACCCCTTCTTGTCGCGATGCAGAAATTCGATCGGATCCTCAATCGTGACGATGTGTTCCGCGCGCGACGAGTTCACGCGGTCGACCATCGCTGCCAGTGTCGTCGATTTACCGGAACCCGTAACGCCCGTCACCAGAATCAGCCCGCGCGGCATGTCGCAAATCTGTTCCACCACCTTCGGCAGAAACAGTTCGTCGAGCGCGCGAATCTTCGTGGGAATGACGCGGAGCACCAGCCCAACGTTGCCGCGCTGCTGGAAAATGTTCACACGGAACCGTCCCAGGCCGGCCACGCCGTACGCCATATCGATTTCCGTGGTCTCTTTGAACTTTTGCTTCTGCCGCGCCGACATCATGCTGAACGCCATGTTCAGCATGTCCTCCGCGCTGATGCGGGGCTGATCGGTCAACGGCACCAGCTCGCCGTCAATGCGCAGGTGAGGATAGTTTCCCACCTTCAAGTGCAAGTCGCTGGCTCGCCGTTCCGTCGCAATCCGAAGCAGGTCATCAATATTCATGCGGACTTTTCCCCTGGGGCCTTCTCACCCTGATGCTCTGACATGATCGCCCGAATCGTCACCTTCCCCAAGATGACCTAGGTAATGCCCTCCAACCGGCAGCGGGGCAGTGCCTTAGGTTATGTGGGGACGGCCGCCCCTGGCTGTCCAGGCGGCTACGGCGCTCCCTTTACAAAAGCCAGCGAGGTCGAGGGCACCGAGACCATTACCTCGCCGCCGATCGTGCGCCGGGCGTGGAAGTTCTTGAGCTTGAAGATCACCGTCGACGTCACTTCCTGACCTTTCGAGACCAGCAATGTCCCCTGATAACTGCGGACTTCCTGCTGGATAATCATGCCTGGCGACAAGTCTTCGATCCGGCACTTGCGCAGCTCACTCTCTTCCGAGTTCGGATCCAGCGTCACCAAAGCTTGAAAGAATTCTGCGCTGAAGTTTCTGTTCTGCCGCGCCAGCATGTGGGCCGCCTCGGTTCGCGACGTCCCTTGATGGATGGATTTTTCGTATGCCAGGATGAGCCGCAATATCTCCGCTCCCAGACGCATCTCTCCCAACTCCACCCCATCCTCTTTTTCGACGGGCTGGTTCTGGTGCTGGATCATCCATGCGATCGGTTCCAGGCGCGGAATCTTCGACAGCAGCGCATAGGCCACGCTGGGATGCGCGTCATACTGCGCCTCCTCGTTCGGAGAGAGCGGCTCGCCGCGATACACGGCGTCAATCGTTTCCGGAGCCAGCGTCACGCAACCGAGCTGCGACAACATGGCGGCCACTTCGTACTGCCACGGGTTTCCCAGGTTCATCGCCGTTACCACGTGATGGATGTAGCGGCGCGCCCTCTCCGCGCGACTGAACGCCGCCGGATTCACCAGGCTCAACACTTCCGTCAGTACCTGCAGCGCGCCGCTTAGAGTCTGTTCCAGCAGTTGCTTCTCGGCCGTCACCAGCCGGTACTGCATCAGCGCCGCGGTAATCGTTCTTGCCATCACTTCCTTACCGCAGGGCTTGTTCAGGAAGCGGAAAATGCTGCCTTCATTAATGGCGTTCACAGCCGTTTCCGTGTCTGCGTTGCCCGTCAGCATCACCCGGATCGTGTCCGGCGACAGCGCCTTGATGCGGCTCAATAGCTGGACCCCATCCATGCCCGGCATGCGCATATCGGAAATTACCACCGCATATGGACCATTGGTCGTTGCCAGAGTCAGGGCCTGTTGTCCTCCCTGGGCAGTCTCCAGCAGAAACTCCCCCCTCAAACTGCGGCGGTAGCCGTCCAACACATTGCTATCGTCGTCTACCAGCAGGATCTTCTCAGCCATTGCATTCCCTTCCTTCGTCAGCCGGGCGCTGTCCGGGTGCGAGCATGGACGTAGCGGTGGTCGTCTGATTCGTCCATCGACCACTGTTCCCTTCTGCTTTAGGCTTTTAGGGGAGGCTCCGCGGCCGGTGCTGCGGCGGGTGAAACTGCCGGCGGCACGTGAAAGCCACGCCACACGCTTTCTTTCGCGATCAGCCCCAGGCGCTCCAAGTAAGTTAGGTCCAGCTCAGCGTCGTGGTTCAGGGGCGACGCATCCGTCGCACTTGCGATCGCGTCGGCTGCGTGTACCGCCGTCAGCGAGGAAAAGTGCATCTCCCCGGTCTCGCACGGTCGATGGTGGAATGCGACGGCATGCACCAGAGACAATGGCAGTCCCCAGATGCTCATCAGGTATGCCCCCACTTCCGCGTGCGTGCAGCCCAGCCGTTGCAGCTCCGCATCCTTGCTGGCGGGGTTCGTCTCAAAGATCTGGTGGTACTCGCGCGGCATTTCAGCCAGCAGCACCACCTTGCCGATGTCATGCAGCAGCCCCGCCGTAAAGCTCTCTTCCACTATTGTCTTCGCACAGCCTTCGGAGTTCGCGATGCGCTGCGCCAACGCCGATACTGCCACACTGTGATCCCACAGTGCTGGCAGGTTGGCGGTGACTTGCGGATTGCTCTCGAATTGCGAGAAGACATGCACCGACAAGACCAGCGTCCGCACCGTCTCGGTGCCAATCAGCGACATTGCCTGCGAAAGGCTCGATACCCGTCCGCTGGCTCCAACAAACGCGGAGTTTGCCAATTGCAAAATCTTGGCCGCCATTCCCACATCCTTCGAAATGATCTTCGCAATCTGGCTCAGTGACGGATCTTCCTTGCGCAGGGCCGCCGTCAGTTCCTCATACAGCGTCGGCAGGCTCGGGATCGACCGCAGGCGCGAAATGACCGTCTTCAACGATTGGTTGGCGAGCAGGTCGCGCATCGCGAACGCTTGGCTCAGTCGCGCCACCAACTCCTGAGGGTCGCAGGGTTTGGACAAAAATTGGTGCGCCGGTGAGATCGATCGATATACCGCCTCCCGGCTCGACTGCCCTGACAGGATCATCCGCACCATGTCCGGATAGCGCTCCTTGATCTGCTCCAGCAGTTGCGCGCCGTCGGTCAGTGGCATCCGCATGTCCGAAACCACGGCATCGTAAGGTTCTTTCTCCAGCGCCTCCAGAGCGGCAGCTGCGCTATTTACGAAATGCATCTCCCATTCCTGCCGCATGCTGTGCAATGTTCGCCGCAGACCATCCAGCACCATGGTTTCGTCATCCACAAACAGCAGGCGTTTGGCCATCAGTCCCCCTTCGCAGACTCAGCCAGTTTGACCGGCAACGTAATGAAAAAGGTCGTTCCACATCCGACTTCGGTCTCAAACCAGATATTGCCCCCATGTTTCTTAACCACTACGGTATAGGCCAAGGCCAAGCCTTGCCCCGTCCCTTTGCCGACCTCCTTGGTCGTGAAAAACGGGTCAAAGATCCTGTTTCGAATGGCTTCAGCGATGCCGTTGCCGGTGTCCTTCACCGCGATCTCGACCTCGTCCCCTCGCATCCGCGTGCTCACCGTGATCGTTCCCTTTTCGTCCTCTTTTATTTTTTCCTTGATGGCGTGCGCCGCGTTCACAATCAGGTTGAGCACAACCTGGTTGATGTCGCCGGGATAGCACACTACCGGGGGCAGCGCCTCCTCGAACTCCTTGACGATCTCCGACACGTACTTCCACTCGTTCCGGGCCACCGTGATAGTCGACTCAATCGCCTTGTTGAGATCGGTTGCCGTCTTGTCCGCCGAGTCCGGATGCGAGAACTCCTTCATCGCGCGCACAATCTTGGCCACTCGCCGCGCTCCGTCCAGGCTCTGGTCAATGGCTCGCGGCACCTCGGAGGCGATGAACTCCAGGTCGCATGACTTCTCTGCCTGCTGCAGAGCCGCCGCCACATCCCCCGGCAGTGCTTCCCCAGCATTGCGGACCGCCTCGCGGTACCGCTCCAGCAACTCATGCGTTGACTTCCAGGAATCGCGCAGGAACGTCAGGTTGTCGGTTACGAACTGCGTGGGCGTGTTGATTTCGTGCGCAATCCCTGCAGCCAGCTGCCCAATCCCCTCAAGCTTTTGCGCGTGCCGCAACTGGCTTTCCAATTCCCTGCGCTCGGTGATATCCCGCGCAAAGGCGAAGGAGTATTCCTGCCCGTCGAACTCCAGGTAGTTCGCCGTTACCTCCACCGGAAAGACCCGCCCGCCTTTGCTTTGGTGGCGAGTTTCAAAAGTCATCGAGCCTCGCGTTTTCAGCTCCTTCCAGAACGTCTTCCATGTTTCCTTGGGGACAACTGGATTGATGTCCGGGATCGATAACGAAAGAAGCTCCTCGCGGGACCGATCCAACGAGCGGCAGGCGGCTTCGTTGACGTAGACGATGCGACCTTGCGGATCAATCCAAAGGATGGCGTCCGATGCATCCTCCAGGGACGACTGCGTCAGCCGCAGCTCTCTTTCCGCTCGCTTGCGCTCGGTGATATCGACCAGCGTGCCCTCGATCGTCCTGCTCCCCCCCGAACCTTCATCGACAATCGCGAAGCTTGCGATCACCCACAACGAATCTCCATCCTTGCGACGAAACTTCATCTCGTGGTTGGAGAAACTTTTCTCCGACGTGAGTTTGGCTATGAAGGTGTCCCGGTCGGAAGCCGAGTTATAAAAATGCGCCGCCGGGAAAGCTCGAACTTCTTCCAGCGAGTCGTACCCGAACATGTGGGCGGCGGCCTGATTGCAATCCAGCACGCGCCCCTCCAGCGAGGTGCGCAAAACCCCCGCCAGGTTGCGCTCAAACAGCAGCCGGTAACGTTTCTCCGACGCTCGCAGAGCCTCCTCCGCCCGCCGGCGCTCCGTCACGTCTTCCTTGACCGCAAGAAAGTGCGTGATCACGCCTTTCTGGTTCGTCATCGGCGTGATGGTTGCTGCCTCCCAGAAAATCTCGCCATTCTTCTTCCTGTTACAGAACTCTCCCCGCCACTCCTTGCCTTGCGTGATGGTCGACCACAGGCTCCGGTAAAGGTCCGGTGACGACTGCCCTGCCTTCAGGACCCGTGGGTTCTTTCCGACCACCTCCTCCTGGCTGTAGCCGGTGCACTCGGTGAACTTACGATTGACATAGCTGATGCTCCCCTTCGGATCTGTAATCACCACCGAAACCGGACTCTGCTCCACCGCCAGTGACAACTGCTGAAGCTCGTCCTCATACCGCTTGCGCTGTGTGATATCCCGAAACGTCCAGATCCTCCCGTAGTAAATCCCGGTCTTGTCGATCACGGGCGCGGAATACCGATCGAAGACCTTTCCGTTCTTCAGTTCGATTTCGTCCCGGCTAGTTTCGTCCGGATGCTTGTACAGGTGGTTTACCTTGGCCAGGAAGGCTTCGTGATCCTTGATCAGCGTGACTACATACTCCAGCATCTTCCCGTCGTCTTTTTCGGCCATGAGTTCGCTGGGGATCTCGAACAACTCACCGAGTCGCTGGTTATGCATCAGCCTTTGCCCGCGGGTATCCACGACCAGGAAACCGTCAATCGTGGAATTGGCCAATGCCTCCAGAAATGCAGTCTGCGAAAGCAGTTTCTGCTCTCCCTGTTTTCGCAGACTGACATCGCAGAGAAAGCCATCGGCGTAAAGCACGCCGCCTTCTTCGTGGGTTCCGGTGGCGCGGTCGTGAACCCAGATCCAGGCCCCATCTTTTCGCCGGATGCGGTATTCCTCGTCGAAGGCGCCCTCCTTCTCAAAGAGCGCCGCGTACGCCCGATTGACTCGCTCGAAATCCTCGGCGTGGATCTGGCTCAGCCAGAACTGGGTACCACCCGCATAGATTTCCGGGGTCGTATATCCCAGCAGCGACTCCGCTTTAGGGCTGATGTAGACTGTCCGCCCGTCTCGGTCCGACGTCCAGGCCACGTCCGGTGCGCTTCCCAGAATCCTCCGAAACTTCTCCTCACTCCGCCGTAGCACCTCTCTCGCATTCTGGATCTCGCTGATGTCCTTGACTGTGACTACGTAGCAGGTGCCCCGCGAGGGTTGCTTCAGGGGACGCATCCAGTAATCCGTAGGAAAGCAACTCCCATCCTTCCGCCACAGAACTTCCCCGACAATATTGGCCGCCTCATGGGCAGCCACTGCTTTGCGGAAGGCACACTCCTCGGCCGGGTATCTGGCTCCGTCGGGTCTGCTGTGGTGAACCAGCTCGTGCAGATTCTTTCCTACGACTTCCTCTGCCCGATAACCCGTCATCTGCGCCAACGCGTCGTTGCAGAATGTCGCGTTTCCTGAGGCATCCACACCGCAGACGCCTTCTGCGACGGAATCCAAGATCGCGCTCAGTTCAACGTCTAACCCGCCGGAGTTTTTTTCCAATGATTTCGGGATCATAGCTATGCCCGCAAGGATCCATCGGCAAGAGTGGCCCGGAAGATGAGAAAGGAGGACCAGATTCGCCGCGGGAGCACGAAAGTGCTGACGCTTCCGCAAAAGAAAAGCCGCCCATCGCGGGCGGCTTCTCAATACTCGGGCCTGTCAATAGGGATGACCAGCGACTACGCGGCGGTCTCCTCCGCCACCGGCGGTTGGAACGGCTCATCGTAGCTGCCGCCATAAATCGACGGCACCTTCGCTCCCATGGGACGCAGATACGTCGCCAGCTCTCCGCGGTGATGGATGCTGTGGTTGTTCAGGAATGCCAGATACGCCACCGAGGGCATATTGAACACGCCGAAGAAGACGACCGGCGTCGTCAGTTGCTCGCCTGTCATCGCTTCCACGCGCGCAATCCCGCGCTTCACATTGTCGTCGTACCACGCCACCACTTCGGCCGTGGTCGCCGGCTTGTGCTCCGGTGTCTCCATGTTGAACTTCAGGTCGGCAATGCCATCCAGAAACTGGATGTCGCTGTTCGCCAAGTGCCACGCGAGTTCCTTCGCCGTGCGCGCTTTCGGATCGGGACGGTAATCCGACTTCGCATCGGGAACTGCGGCGATCACTTTCTTCGTGATCTCCGCTTCCATCTTGAAGCCGTCGAGCATGACCGCTCGCAGGCCGAGGGCAAATTCAGGAGTCATATCGGGCATTGTTTTCTCCTTGTTGTTTTGTTTCTTCCGGGCTAGACGGACTGAAGGGGCGCTTGGGAGCGCCCCTCCGAACTGGGAACGAGTTGGAATTCGAACCGGCCCGATTATACCCCGACCGGCTGCTTGCTGCCCGCTTTGCTTCCGACCGGCACAGTCGTGAACCAGTTGTGCCGGTCTTTCTTCTCACCGTGCACGATGGCGTAAAACTCCTTCTGCAGCGCCTTGGTAACCGGGCCAAGTCCGCCGCCCTTGCCGACTTTAATCCGGTCGACCGAGCGGATCCCGGTAACCTCCGCCGCCGTGCCGGTGAAGAACGCTTCGTCGGCAATGTAGAGCATCTCGCGCGGAATCATCTGTTCGACAATCGGAATGTTCAGGTCGCGCGCGATCTGCAACACCGAGTCGCGCGTGATGCCGGGCAGCACCGAGTTGCCCAGCGGCGCCGTGATCAGCTTGTCGCGATGCACCAGGAACAGGTTCTCGCCCGAGCCCTCGCTGACGAATCCGCCCTTGTCGAGCGCGATGCCTTCGACGTATCCATTGGCGATCGCTTCCATCTTGATTAGCTGCGAGTTCATGTAGTTCGCGCCGGCCTTGGCCATGGCGGGCAGCGTGTTGGGCGCCAGCCGCGTCCACGACGACACACACACATCGCACGCCGTCGCCATCGCCGCTCAAATACTTTCCCCACGGATAGTTCACGATATACATCTCGACCGGACAGTTCAGCGGATTCACGCCCGCATCGCCATATCCGCGAAACACCACCGGGCGGATGTAGCACGGCCACGCGCCGTTATGCGACACGGTGTCGAGCATGCCCTTGACAATCTCCTCCAGCGAGTAGGGAAGGTCCATGCGGTAGACCTTGGCAGAATCGAGCAGGCGCTGCATGTGCTCGGTGGCGCGGAAGATGGCGGGCCCCGAGGGCAGTTCGTAGCAGCGGATGCCTTCAAAGACCGAAGACCCGTAGTGAACGACGTGCGACATCACATGAATGTGCGCGTCGTCCCAGTTAATGAGCTTGCCATTGTGCCAGATCTTGTCGGTCTTCTGAATTGCCATGCGGACTCCTTGATGGGCGCTGCGTTCTAAATAATTATAGCCGAGCGGATGGGGCAGGCTTCCGGCTCTCGGCTTCTGGCTTCTGGCTTCCGGCATCCTCCTTCAGCATTGTCATCCTGAGCGAAGCACATCGGTGAGCGAAGCGAGCCGACGTGCGCAGGGAAGGATCTCTGCACTCTTCAACCGCACTCGGATGCGTCAGGGAGTTCTCCGCTTTCTTTTACCCCATGGGGTTTGTTCATTCATCGTTGTGCTCAGCCACGGCTTGCGCCGTGGGCTGTATTCTTTCGCTCCTTCGGAGCTTCTTTCACACCTAGCGGCGGCTTGCGATCGGGCGCTTTCGCTGCCACGGTGCGAGGCGGGGGCAGTGGCGCTGCGCTGCGGCCCGGTACTTCTGGGCCGCCCTGACAGCCGGGGGCGGCTGTCCCCACATTCGTCGGGCTTACATGCGGCGCTGCTGCGGTTGAGGGCGGTGTGGTTGCGGGGGTTGGTCTTCTCAGCTGGACGGGGATTTTGTCGGCGCCACCGAAGTATTCGATCAAGGGATCTTCTTTCTTGGCGCGGGCGGCGCGTTGCTCCTGGCGGCGGAGTTCGTTGGCGTATTCTTCGTCGACTTGTTCGGGGGGCGGGGTGGGGTAGTTGGGGATCTCTGTGACCATTTCGGACTTGTGAACGCCGAACTTGACGCGGCGGATGTTGCGGACGGCGGTGTTGAGAGCGCGAAGGATGAGTTCGGCGCGCTTGATTTCGATGGTGCCGAGCAGCAGGGCGTTGATGGTTTCCATGAGGGCGACCTGGATCGACTCTTCGTCCTCGAGGAGGGCGGCGAGGCGGATGCGGGAGGCGGGATATCGAACGGTGCGGAGCATGCGCTGGTGGAAGTAGCAGAACTGCTCTCCGCGAAGAGAGGGAGAGCCGCAACGGACTCCGGTGACTTTGATATGAGTGCAGGATTTGGCTGACATAAGCTGTTTGGTCCTCTCGGTATAGGCAACAATTTTTTTGTAGCTGTGGGGCTAAGATCTTGGCTGCATGGGAGTTAGGGGCGTAGTGCAGGATGGTGTCCGCGTATAATCTTGGAAAATCAGGACTTGCGAGTAAATTCTTGCGAACAAAGGACTTAATGGAGGCGGCGGTGGAGGATTTTCCCGTTTTGGGCTTCCGGCTTTCGGCTGCCGGCTTCCGGAGGTCGGTGTCCGGATCTCGCGGGGGAGTGGATGCGTTGGGCATACTCCGAATTTGGACTGTTTCGAATTCTTGAGTAAAGGTCATCCGTCACAGGAATGAAATATAGTTCTGTGGAAAACTTTGGGAGGACCGGGAAGTCAAAATCCCCACCCTCTAGCAAAAGGCGCGAGAAGGGTGGACATTAAAGAGACAGAGGTGATGGCGGCGGCTTTGGATTGGGTCGGGGCGGGGTTTGGGCGCGTACGGGCGCGCTTCGTCTGAAATCAACATCCCCACTTCTCGCGCCAAGAACGCGCGAGAATGGGGCACCCGGCGTCCGGCGGGGGCTGAAGCCCGAATCTGGATTTGGGGCTTTACGCGGCGCTGAAGCGCCGCTCTTCCACTCGACCCCCCTCTTCCACTCGACCCCGCTCTACGGCGTCAAACCTGGACGGTCGAAGGCGTCCGTCCCCACACGGGCGGCGAAGAGTGCCGAGATCCTTCGCTGCGCACGCCGGCTCGCTCCGCTTACTGGCGTGCTCCGCTCAGGATGAGGAGTGGCTAGTTATTATAACTACTAGCTATTAATCAGAGCTAAATTCCAAGCCCTGAGCACTGAGAACTGAGTACTACGACCTGAGAACCGCCTACTGCTTGCTAGGCACGGGCTCCGTCGCGAGGCTCGCCTTCACCGTCGGCACGGGGAGTTCGTCCCCGCGGAAGAACTTGGCTTTGTCTTTCGATCCTTCCTTGGCGTCGGCGGCTTTCATCTCGGGCATGGCTTCGTAGGGCTTGGAGTAGTCGTTGGCCGCGTTCCAGAACAGGAAGCCGATGCCGCCCTTCTCTTTCGCGGTCTCGACTTGCACTTTTATGTATTCGGGCGAGTAGGTCTTGGTGCGCCAGTGGAAGGCTTGGAGCCAGGGGCGGATGACCACGCCACTGCCTTTGGTGATGAGTTCGAAGCGGTCCATGGACTCGCCGATAAAGTGCGCGGGCTCGTCGCCGGGGTGGGCGATGTTGTCCATGCCAAAGAAGTGCGACGGGTAGATCATCGGGCTGAGGACGTCGCAGTAGTGAGCCATGCCGACGATGTCCTGTCCGGTGTGAGCGAGGTCGACCGGACGCTGCCAGGCCATCACGCCGAAGACGTCGAGCGAGAACAGGGCGCCGGTGGGATGGATCTCGGCGTAGGCTTTCTTCAGGAATGCGGTGATGACGTCGGAGCGCTGCGGGCCGCGAGGTTTGTTAGATTCGGCGGACTGGGATTCGGCTTTCGGCTTTCGGCTTCCGGCTTTCGGGTGTGATCCTGTTGACTGCGGCTGCGCTTGCGGCTCTCGTGCGGTCCCTCCGACGGCTTGCGCCGTCGTCAGGATGACATCAGCTTTAGGTTCGGGCTCTGATGGTTGGTCTTTCTGGTAGACGAACTGGGCGTCTTTCTGGTCGCCTTCGGCGGGGAAGCGGACGTAGTCGAACTGGATTTCGTCGGCGCCTAATTGAGCTACGTATTTGGCCAGAGCAATGTTATAGTCCTGCACCTTGGGCTGCGAGGGATCGGTCCAGACGAGTTTGCCGTTCTCGCGCCAGGCTTGCTTGTTCATGCGGGACTGGACGGCGAGTTCGGGATGCGCGACCACCAGGCGCTCGTCGCGGAAGATGGCGATGCGGGCGATGGCGTGCATGTTCTCCTGGTGGAGGAAGCGGACGAGCTTGGGTACGTCGTGGATGTAGATCTTGTGCTCGCCGAGGAGCGGGTGCTCGAAGGGGATGGTGACGCTGCCGTCGGAATCCTTGATATCGAAGACGACGGCATTGCCGCCGACTTCACGCCAGTGCTTGATGATGCGGAGTCCGTGATCGCTGCCGGCCATGATGCCGGTGAGGTAGATGGCGCGGACTTCGAAGTCCTTGGGAACAACGACGGTCTTCTCGGTGACCGGCGCGGAGAGGACGCCGGGGATGACGATGTTCTCGTTGGCTTTGAGGATGTTGCTGGTGTCGGACTTGTGGTTCACGGCGCGGATGGCGCTGGCCAGTTCGGAAGACGTGAGGTAGCTGGTCTTGCCGAGGTAGTGGCGGGCGATGGTGGGGATGGCTTCTCCGCGCTTGGCGGTGTAGATTTCGGTGCCAGGAGTGGCGATGGGCTTGGGCTCGGGGAGCGGCTTAGCGTCGGCGACCGTCGCTTTGACGTTGTGTAATTGCAAGGCTTGCGCGGGCTTGGAGGTTTGGGCTTCCGCGGTGAAGTTGGATGAGTGCGAGCCGACAAGCCATGCGGCGCCGGCGAAAGTGAGACAAGAAACTCCCGTGATGAGGCGAACAGACGAAAGGCGCAAGCGTTCCTCCGCGAAAAACGTACCTGGATTCGATAGTAGAGGCGAGTTTCAGGGGTCGCTAGTTACGAGGGGAGTAACACGGCAGTGCGCAGCACTTGGTACTCGGTACTCAGTTGCGAATGGGGGCTCGGCTTCGCCCTCGCTGGACGGCCGAGGCGGCCGTCGCCACATGAGTCGATGGGTTACTGGTAAAGGTTCCTTCCTTGATGATGCAAAGTATTTCCCTTTGGGAATGTGCGGGGAGTGGATATGAGGTGGGCAACTGGGATTAGGGGGCTCTAAGCCTTGGTGGATGTGAGGGTTGGCGATTGTGGGGAGAGGAGGTGATCCGTGGCCAGCGGGTTGCTTATTTCCTAGGCAACCGGATGCGGCAGGATCCGGGAAGCTTGGCAAGCGAGTAGGGCGCTTCCAGGATGTAGGCAAGGGACGCGGAGTCAGGCCTACAAAGTCCGGAAAGAAATAGAGAAAGGCCGAAGAAAACGGCCTCACGAAAGGGAAAATGTCCGGGAGCCGGGCAACCGACTTATGAGAACAAACCTGGCAACAGTGCTCGATCCGAACCGTCGCAGCAACGATGCTGGAGAGTTTGATGGTGCCCTGCGCCGCCGCATTGTGGGGCAGGACGCGGCGGTCGAGAAAGTCGTTGAAATCTATCAGATGTTTCTGGCTGGGCTGAACGCGCCGGGACGTCCGGTGGGGAACCTGCTGTTTCTGGGGCCCACGGGATCGGGCAAGACGCGGGTGGTCGAAGCGATGGCCGAGTCGCTGTTTGGGGATTCGCGGGCGTGCATCAAGATTGATTGCGCGGAGTTCCAGCACTCGCACGAGATTGCGAAGCTGATCGGTTCGCCTCCGGGATATTTGGGACATCGGGAGACGCATCCGCTGCTGACGCAGGAAGCGTTGAACCAGTGGTTCACGGAGAAGCTGAAGCTCTCGATTCTGCTGTTTGACGAAATCGAGAAGGCATCGGATTCGCTGTGGCAGTTGCTGCTGGGGATTCTGGACAAGGCGACGTTGACGCTGGGCGACAACCGGCGCGTGGATCTGTCGCAGTGCATCATCATTATGACCTCGAACCTGGGTGCGTCAGAGATGACGAGCCTGGTGGATGGCGGATTTGGATTCGCGCCGAAAGCGGTCGAAGTGGATGAGTCGTTCGATGACAAGATTCAGCGGACGGCGGTGGAAGCGGCGCGGCGCAAATTTACGCCGGAGTTCATGAACCGCATCGACAAGACGGTGGTGTTCAAGACGCTGCGCGACGAGCACCTGGCGCAGATTCTGGACATTGAACTCGGGATGGTGCAGCAGCGCGTGCTGATGGCTGCGGGCACGAACCAGTTCGTGTTCAACTGCACGGCGGCGGTGAAGGAGTATTTGCTGAAGGAAGGCACGGATCCGCGGTATGGGGCGCGGCACTTGAAGCGCGCGATCGAACGCAACCTGGTTTTCCCGCTGGCGAATCTGGTGGCGACGGGACAGGTGAAGCTGGGAGATTTTGTCCGCGTCGACATGGCTTCGGAGAACAAGATGATCTTCGTGAAAGAAGCCGAGAACACGATGGCGCCGGTGCTGCTGGAGCGGTATGGAGCCGCGGCCGCGAATCAGCCGACGGCGCGGGCGGCGCGGACGGCTGTGAATAATCGCCGCGGGGATTTCGGGGCAAGTCCGTCGGTGGCGGAGAGTAAGTAGAGCTTCGAGCTTCGGCTCTTGAGCTTCGAGTTTGTTGGTAGGGACCTCGCTTGACCGCATCTCGCGAGTCGTTCTCAGATGGCGCCGGAACCTTCCGGCGCCTTTTTTTTTGGATTCTGCTGGGCGACGATGGTGTGCGCGCGAGATCCCTCACTCCGCCTGAAAGGCGGCTACGTTCGGGATGATGCCTGTGAGAGGGATGCCACAGTGGTGCTCGGTTACTCATGCAGGACTACGGTGAGTAGGGAACTGTGGACCTTCAGGCCGCCGTTGTAGTGGATGAATCCGAGCTTGCGGAATTTGTTCATGAAGAAATTGACGCGAGAGCGGGTGGTGCCGACCATTTCTGCCAGCGTTTCCTGGCTCACGTTGGGGACAATTGTTTCGGGGGCATCTTCTTTTCCAAAGCGCGCGAGAATCAGCAGGGCGCGAGCCAGACGTTTTTCGCTGGAGTTGAATAACTGATCGACTAAGTCGGCCTGGGTGCGGTTGTGGCGTCCGATTACGTAGGCGACGAAGAGGTCAGAGAGGTCGTGCTGCTCGTGGAGCGCCTTGAGCATTCGTTTCTTCTCGATGCGCAGGATTGAGGACTCGGCAATGGCGGTGGCGGTTGCGAGGCGGATGGGTTGATCGGTGGCGAGACATCCCTCGCCGATGAAATCGCCAGGGCCGAGCAGTGCCAGCGTTGCTTCCTTGCCTTGTTTGGAAAGCACGCTGAGCTGCACGGTGCCGCTTTGAATGTAGAAGATAGTGTCGGCGTGCTCACCCTGGGAAAAGACGGCCTGTTTCGCCTTGTAATGAAAGACAGCTTTTCCGACCCCGGCGCTCGTCAAGAAGGCTTGCGGATCAAAACCTTTAGCCAGCTTCAGGCTGCGGCGCTGCTGCGGTGATTTGCGACGGGATAACATAGGAAATCCGTAACTGGAGACTGGCTTGTCTCTTCCTATTCTGCCACCGTACGGTAGCGTACGCGCAAGTATGTTCTCAGGACAAGAGTTTAGCTGTTGTCTGTGAGCTTATCCCCGACCCAAGTTGAGTCTTTTTCTCACGCATAGATCTCGCTTTTGGACACCGAGAGGCCGCGCCAGCGCCCAAGAAACGCATGTCCACTATTGAACAGACAAGGGAATAGTTCTGCGCTTCACTAAAGCAAGAGAGTGGGTCATTTGAGCTGGGGATCTCGTCGGGAATCTAAGGGTAGTTCTTACTTAGTGAGCCCCCATAACACCTAGAGGCGGGCTATCTACCGGTTAGGAGTCTTGATGAGTCGAATTTACCGTGGACCACAGAAGATGTTGTTGTGTGTCGACGACAGCCCGATGATTCTGGAATTCGAGAGACGGCTATTCGAACACTCGGGATACATCGTGGTTGCGGTTGACTCGGCGCGGCGGGGGCTGAGGCTGGCGACGTCCTACAGCTTTGACGCGGTGCTTCTCGATTACCACATGCCCGAGATGAATGGCCACGATGTGGCTTCTGAAATCAGACGGTTGAGGCCGGAAACACGGGTGGTTATGGTTTCGGGCGGCGTGGTTCCAGAGGAGACGACCAGACTGGTAGACGCAGTGGTCCCGAAAGACGAAGCAAGCCGGGAATTGTTGCCCACATTGGACCGGCTCTGTGGGTTGTCGCCAACTTAGCGGAGAGAGAACCGAAATCCCCTGGGTTCCCCCCAAGCAGTGCGGACTTGCCGAGTAAAGGTGGTTGGCAAGGCCGCTCTTTACTTTCCAGACGCTCTTTCCTCTTTAATCTCATTAGGCGCCGCCGAATGTGCTCTCACTTAACGCGATAGACCGTCTTTCCTGCCACCATCGTCCACAACACTTTTGTTTCGCGCATCTGTTCGGGAGAGACCGTGAGGACGTCGCGGTCGAGCAGAACCAGATCGGCGCGCTTGCCCGGAGCGATGGATCCGATGGAATCGAGATTCATGGCGCGGGCGGAGTTGCGGGTATAGGCGTAGAACATGGCTTCGCGGGGCATGTCCTGCGAGGGGTCGAGAACGCCTTCGGGGCCTTTGCGGGTTTCGGCCTGATAGATAGCGCGAAAGACGTTGGCGGTGGAGACGGGCCAATCGCTGGCGCCGGAGATGATGCCGCCATTGTCGAGAACAGAGCGGGCGGGATATTGCCACTTGTAAACCTCGGGATCGAGGTAGGGCTTGACGATCTCGATGGTGTCGTTACTGGCCTCAGCCCAGAAGAGTTGGAGGGCGCTGATCACGCCGAGTGCGCGGAAGCGGGGAAAATCCTCAGGCTGGACGAACTGCTCGTGGGTGAGAGTGTGGGGCAGGCCGGAATTGCCATTGGCCTGGCGCGCGGCGGCGATGCCATCGAGGGCAGCCTTGACGGCGCCATCGCCGAGGGCGTGCACGTGGATGATTAGTCCCTGCTTATCGGCGGCGATGCATAGTTCGGCAAATTTTGCGGGGTCAAAAAGAAGATCGCCATTCCGTCCCGTGTTTTTGTAAGGCCTGGTGAGGTTGGCGGTTTGTGAGGGGAATTCGACTACGCCGTCGGCGAAGACTTTGATTCCGGTGATATGCAGGGTGGGGATGCTCTTGTAGAGTTCGCGTCGTTTCTCGACGGCGGCGAGTTCGGCCGTGGGATCTTTGGCGAGGACCTGAGGAAAGGCGTTCACTTCGGATGTGAGTTCGCCGTGGTCGGCGAGCAGTTTGTAGGCCTGCAGGACATTGTCACTGGCGCGCGGATCAAGCCATGCAGTGATGCCGAGGCTGTAGTTGTATTGCAGAGCAGCACGAGCGCCGGCGAGCAACTCGGCCGGCGTGGACGGAGGAACCAGGGGATCGATTTTGTCGGTGCCGGCGTCGACCAGGAAGCCGTTGGGCTGGCCGTCCTTATCTATGCCGTAGTAACTGCGCTCGGCGGGGGAAAGCTTCTTGACGAAGTCCGCGGTGATGCCAGCGCGCTGCAACAGGGCACGATTGGCCCAGACGGTGTGGCCGTCCATGCCGCGGAGAAGAACGTCCTGATGCGCGTAGGCGCCGGAACTGAAGTCGGCGTTGAGGACATCGGGGTGCGACCAGAATTCGAGGGGGAGGCCGAGGATTTCCAGGATGTTGCCGCGCATGCCTTTGCCGGATGTTTTCGCGGCCGCAACGAAGGGAGGGAGTTCGTCGAGGGTGAAAACTTTTTCGCTAGCATCCGCGGCGATCAGACCGAGGCCGCCATCGATGGCGTGAGTGTGCGAATCGATGAATCCGGGGAAGAGAGTCTTGCCTTCGAGATCGATGCGCTCGGCGTTGGGCGAGACGGACTTGGCAACTTCTGGAAGACTTCCGACGGCGATGATCTTGTCTCCGCGGATGGCGACCGCTTCCGCGTAAGGATTTTCGGGATCGGCGGTGAAGATTTTGGCGTGAAACAGGATGCGCTCGGAGGAGTTCTCCTGGGCCTGGAGGGGAGAAGCGGAGAGAAGGAAAAAAGAGCTGCTGCGAGAAGAATCGCATACTGTCCCAAGGTTCGTCCCAATCGATTCACCTTTCTGAAAAGCCGGTGTGGCGGAAGATTCGGGCAAAACAAAACACTTACTATACACAAACTTTGGCAGCACTCCGGCTTGAATGTCCGGTCCACCGGTGCTGGCATTTCTGCCAGTCGCGCGGCCTTCCGCGATGGCCTACAAAGTAATTCGGGAACAGATCGGCACTATGCGACACATTCTTTCAGCCACGGCTGCGGCGTTGGGCTTCCTGCTGTTGGCGTCTGCTCAGGACGACATTCCAACGTACAAGACGGAAGCGACCAATGCTTTTGTGTGGGGAGAGGACAGTCGGGCAGGAGCGGTGTCGTCGAGCGTTGACGATCCCATCACCGGGAATCCGATCCACAAGGTGAAGCATGATGGAGTTGAGGTGAGTTCGCGTGCGGGATTCGAGAGAGTCGGAACGAGCGAGGTGCTGAGTTTCACTACCACCATCGTGAATACCACGAAGTCGAAGATCACGGTACGGCAAGGTGGAGTAACGGTGGATGGGCATGCTGCTTTGCCGGTTGCGGTGGTGACGACGAAGAAGGGTCTGAGCAGGAAGGCGCGCGAACAGGTTTTGGATGCTGGAAGCATGCGGTGTTTCGCCAATCGCTTTCTTGAGAGCGACGAATTTTTCTCTCCCGTGAAATCGCCGTCGGGCTTCGCAGTCAGTCCCGATCACGCACTGACGGTCTCGTATGTCACCAGGGATCCCCGCAATTCGTCCGTTTTGTGCGCGGCGGAGGGGTGCCATCCGAAGGGGAGCATGAGGTTCTCGGTGGTGGTGAATGCGACTGTGTATGTATTCCTGTGGCCTGGCGGTGCGGTGGTCGCATGTGGCAGTTAGAGCGGCGTGCTTTGGTCTGAGGTGAGGCTGACGAATGTTCCACCCGACAGAACGGCTTTAATCGCGGGCACGAGGTCATTGGCGACGCGGGTTTTCGTGACAAAGCCGGAGGCGCCCAGGGAAAGAGCTTCCTGCACGAATTCGGGAGAAGATTCCTGGGACACGAAGATGATTTTGGAATCGGGAGAAAGTTCGCGAACCTGGCCGGCGACGTCGAGCCCATTGAGCGAGGGGAGCCCGATGTCGAGGAGAATGAGGGTGGGCTTGAGTTCTGCGGCCTTGCGGACGGCTTCCTGGCCGTCGGCGACTTCGGCGACGATCTGCAAGTGAGGTTTGCCTTCGAGAAGGATGCGAATCAAGTTCCGAAAGGGTTCGAAGTCCTCGACCAGAAGGATGCGGACGGGGAAATTTTCCATGGAGTAGGGGCCCAATTACGTAATTATTTATACAACGTTATATATACGATGTACACGTAATATGAAAGGTTGCCGGGTTACGGCGGCGCGAGGGACGGGTGACTCAAGTTTGGGACCGCCACGCCGCGTCCGGCGCGGGATCGAGATTCAGACCATTCCGTAGAAGAGTAACGAGAACACCGGTGGCGCGTCGTTGCCGCAGCGCAAGTTCTCGAACTGAAACGTCAATGACGTCGGGAAAGGCAACTCAGCCGATTTCGAGGTGATTCGGATGCTCCGTCACGCTGCGAAGCCTGCCGGGAAGGATCCAAAAGAGTTTGCGGTTTCGGCAGAGTACATAGATCCTTCGCTGTGCTCAGGATGACAACGCTGTGCTCAGGATGACGACAATGAATGGCCAGGGGTGCAAGCCTATGCATCCGATGGAATAAAATCACAAACGATGCGGACCGAGACGCTAGCGGCGGGCCTGTTGCTCATGGCTTTACTGGGCGTCGGGCTGTCCGCGCAGACCGAGAGTGCAAACCCACAGAAAGGGAATGAGGCGTGTGCCGGGTGTCACGCGGAAATTTACAAGTCGTACGGCAAGACGGTGATGGCCAACGCCAGCGGAGTGGCGAAAGATGGGCTGATCACGGGAGAGTTCACACATAAAACATCCGGCGTGCACTACCGGGTGTATGAGCAGGACGGGCGTGCGTGGATGAGCTACGAGCGCCCAAAGGAGGCCGGCTTTCGGGGCCAGCGCGAGTTGCTGTATTACATCGGGTCGGGAGTGAAGGGGCGGACCTATCTATTTTCAGTCGACGGATTTCTGTTTGAGGCTCCCATCAACTGGTATTCGCAGGAGGGGCGATGGAATATGGCGCCCGCGTTTACGGACGCGCGGCAGGTTCCCTTGAATCTTCCGGCGGTGGTGGATTGCGTGAATTGCCACAGCAGCGGGCTGCAAGAGCCGGTGAAGGGAACGGAGAGTAAGTACAACGGGCGACCGTTTCTGTATGGCGGGATTACGTGCGAGCGGTGTCACGGTGGGGGCGATGGACATGTGAATCCGGCGAAGTTGTCACCGGAGCGGCGCGACGCGATTTGCATGGAGTGTCACTTCGAGGGAACGGTGGCGGAACGGCAGCCGGGGAAGCAGGTGGAGCAGTTTGAGCCGGGGGAACGACTGTCGGATTATCTGCATTATTTCTTGCTCTCGGGAAATGATCCGCAGAAGCCGGAGGCGCTGAGCCAATTCGAGGCGCTGTCGTTGAGCGCGTGCAAGCGGAAGTCGGGGGACAAGATGTGGTGCGGGAGTTGCCATGATCCGCACGCGGAGCCGGCGCCGGCGGAAAAGGCGGCGTACTACCGCAGCAAGTGCGTGGCTTGCCATGGAGAGACGTTTGCGGCGAAGCATCATCCGGACAAGCCGGGCTGCACGGGGTGCCACATGCCAGCGTTGCCGAGCAAGGATGTGGCACACACGGAGGGAACCGACCACCGCATTCAGCGGTATCCGAATGCGGAACCTCTGCCGCAACTGGAAGTGCGAGGGACGCCGGGAGCTCCGCTGGTGTCGTTTCCGGAGAGAGATGCGGCGCTGGCAACGACGCGGGACTTCGGGCTGGCATGGGAGGCGTTGGCGCTGCGAGGGGTGGAAGGGGCTCCGACGAGAGCGGAGAAGTATCTTCAGCAGGCGGTGAAGGAACGTCCGGAGGATCCGGCGGTGCTGGCGGCTTGGGGTTTCCTGGAGCAGGGGCGCGGGCATGATCAAGAGGCGCGGGAGTTTTATGAGCGCGCGTTGAAGATCGATCCGCTGCTGAATGACGCGGCCACGAATTTGGGGATCCTGGAGGCGAAGGCGGGGAATCTACGGCGCGCGGTGGAATTATGGCAGGGAGCGTTTGCGAGGGTACCGGAGCGGAGCGCGATTGGGGTGAATCTGGGGATGGCGTTCTGTGTGGCAGGGCAGAAGGAAGAGGCGCGGAAGTATGTGGAGCGGGTGCTGGAGTTTAACCCGGATTACGGGAAGGCGAAGTCGCTGATGGTGCATTTGAAGGAGGATCCGGTGGAGTGCAAGCCGTGAGGTTTGGGCTGATGTTGTGGGAGTTGGATGGGGGCAGGGATGCTTCGACCTGCGCGGGGAGGATCGCTTCGCTCTCCTCTTCGCTTCGCTCAGCATGATATTTTGAAACCCCTATTTAGAAGCCCTTATCTTTTTCGGATGTCATGCTGAGCCGAGAACGAGTGGCGCGAAGGCGACGCTCGTTCGTAGTCGAAGCATCCCTACTCTCTTCCGCTCTTTCTCTGTCGGACGCCATCCACGGATACCATTCTGAAGCCAGGTCAAGCCAGTGAGGGTTCCGGCGCACGATCAGCGCGATTTTTTTGCCGCGAGTCCATCCTTTGAGTTGCGTCTCTCTGGCGAGGGCCTTGTGTACGTCGTCGTAGGACTCCCAATAGAGCAAGCGGACGACGTTGTATCGGTCAGTGAACCCTTCGAAGTGATGGAACTTGTGCTGGAAGACGCGACGGTGGAGATTGCCACTCACGCCAACGTAGAGAGTGCCGGAGATGCTTCCCATGATGTAGGTGCAGTAGTAGCGGGGGGCTTGGTGCATTGGGATATCGTCTGACGATTTGGGTTGGGTTCGCTGTGATGGATGTCACGGAATGGCGGGTGGTTCCCAGAATGGGGCTGTTGAAAGGGTAGGGATGCTTCGACTGCGCGGGGAGGATCGCTTCGCTCTCCTCTCCGCTTCGCTCAGCATGACGAAGCCTTCGGGGAGAGAGTGGGGAAGAGGGTAGGGATGCTTCGACTACGCGGAGAGGATCGCTTCGCTCTCCTCCCCGCTTCGCTCAGCATGACAAGGAACTTTTTATGAGGATGGATTGCGGCGGGACTTTGCTAGTGCGTAGGCGACGGCCAGCGTCGCCGAGGCAGGCCAGGCCGCTCCAGAGATTTACGATCGGGTAGAGCCAGGTTTGGATTAGGGCGATGGTGACCAGCGATTAGGCCGAGGACTGATCCCCATTTTCCGAGCGGGGAGCGGAGGGGGAGTGCGGCTAATTCTTCGCGGCGTGCGGCGGCGGCGGAAGCTGATGTGGGCGGCGAGGGAGACTAGCCAGGAGAGGATCATTCCGGTGAAGGCGGCGCCGACAGATGTAGCGGAAGGCGTTTTCGGGGCCCAGAGAGCCGAGCGCCAGGGCGAAGAGGATTCCGAAGGAAGAGGCAGGACAGCGAACTGGGCGAGCCTTCAGGATTGAGGCGGCCGAGACGGGCTGGGGCCCATCCGGTGCGGGCGAGAGAGAAGAGCATGCGGGAGGCGACGTAGAGGGTGGCGTTGGCGCCGGAGAGCGCGGCGGTGAGGACGACGAAGTTCATCACGCCGGAGGCGTGGGGAATTTTGACGGTGCGGAAGGTGGTGACGAAGGGGCTCTCGGTGACGCCGGCGTGGTTCCAGGGCATGACGCCGAGAAGGACGACGATGGCGCCGACATAGACGAAGGTGAGAGTGAGAAAGGTCGAGCCAGACGGCGCGGGGAGTTTCTTTGGAGGAGCGCGATTCGCCGGTGGTGACGGCGACCATTTCGACTCCGCCGAAGCTGTAGATGGCGAAGGTCATGGCGATGAGTGGGGACCAGAGGCCTTTGGGAAAGAATCCGCCTTGCGCGTTGTATTGCGGAGTGACGCGGCCGCTGGTGAGCAGGGCTGCGCCGATCACGATGAAGGCGATGATGGTGGCGAGCTTGATCATGGAGAGCCAGAACTCGACGCGTCCGTAGGAGCCGACGCTGCGCAGGTTGATCGCGAGCAGCAGGGCGGCGAAGACCACAATCCAAAGGTAGGGACGCACGCCGGGGAACCACGTCGCCATGTAGGTGGCGGCGGCGACCATTTCGGCGCCGATGGCGAGGGCGAGGCCGATCCAGTATCCGGCGCGGGCGATGAATCCGGCGAAGGGGTTGAGGTAGAGGTCGCCGTAGACGCCGAAGCTGCCGGCGGCGGGATGAGCGCAGGCGAGTTCGCCGAGGGCCATGGCGACGGTCCAGTTGATGAAGGCGGCGGCGATGAAGCTGAGGATGGCGGCGGGGCCGGCGATCTCCATGGCGGCGCCGGAGCCGAGCAGGAGGCCGGTGCCGATGGAGCCTCCGACGGCGACCATGGCCATTTGTCCGGCAGAGAGCTGGTGGCGGAGGCCTTCTTCGTGGATGGGTGCGGGCGCCGACGGCATGCTGCACGATAGCAGAGTTTTGCAGGATCGCCCAAATTCGGTGGCGTACAAGTGCCTTAACCACTGAGGACATCCTTCAACGTCGCTCAGGACATGCTTCGGTTCACGAAGGAATTCTTTTTCTGGCGTGCGAGATTGATCTGTCCGCCAGGAATTCGATTCCGTAGAGGTAGAGAGCGCGGTGGCGAACTGTCCCGGCAATTCGAACCCGTTCGGTGCATCGGTGAGGAAGAAATTCGATCTCGATTTCGGTGCCCACGGGCAGATGCGCAATGGCGAACAGGCACATTCCGACATCGCTGAGATTGATACCGAGGGCGTCGAAGTGATGAGATCCGCTGAATACGCGAACGGAGGTGTTCAGCAATTGGCGTTGGCGACGACGCCGGTCTGGCTTGGAGTTGAGTCTGAGGGACATCGGCTATACGAGTGAGAATAAGGTATCGCGGTGATCACAGGGGGCGAAGGTTACGGAGGTGTACTGGCGGCGAAGGAGTGAATGACAGAGAGACTTTCCGAGCCTGAACAACGAAAAGAGCAGTGACCTTCGTAATCGGCGGCGGGCGTTACCGCATTGCTGGCTGCGGGAGGGGCGCTCCTAGAATCGGAGCAGGGTTTACTCCGCCTGATTCCGCATGCCTGAGATCACAAAACGACTGGACCGAGCCGAGCTAGCGAAGCGCGTGGAGCGCGCGGAGAAGCTTTTGCAAAAAGGCAAGACCGCGGAGGCTCTGGAAGAGTATCTGCTGGTGCTGCGAGACGATACGGAAAATGATGTGGTGCGGCAACTGGCGGCGGATCTGTGCCTTTCGCTGAGCCGCAATGCCGGACGCGGTCAAGTTGCTGGGCGATTTGTTTGAGCGGCAGGTGGGAGTGGGGGATGCGACGCGCGCCAGCCTGACTTATAAGAAGCTGGCGCGGCATGGGAGTCCGACGTGGCAGCAGAAATTCCGCTTCGGACAACTGCTGGAGGGATCGAACAAGAAGCTGGCGGTGGGCACCTACGAAGCGGCGCTGTCTGGATCTGGGAAAGCTGGGAAAGAAGAAGGAATCGGCGGAGATTCTGGATCGCGTTGTGGCGCTGGAACCGACGCAGGCGA
Source organism: uncultured Acidobacteriaceae bacterium (assembly GCA_963795875.1). Taxonomy (GTDB): domain Bacteria; phylum Acidobacteriota; class Terriglobia; order Terriglobales; family Acidobacteriaceae; genus Sulfotelmatobacter. The sequence continues at coordinate 116,890 of CAWCJM010000006.1, read as the reverse complement.
ATCTGCAACGCGTGGCGGAACTGGCGTCGGAACTGGGAAATCGCAAAGACGGCGGCGTCTGCGTTTCAGAACATCGCGCAGTTGGCGGCGGCTGAAGGCGGCGACGCGGCGCAGTGGTATGAGCGCGCATATCAGGAAGATGCTTCGGATCCAGAGCATTGCGCTGGCCTATGGGAAGAGTCTGCTGGCGCAGGGGCAAGTGGGGGCGGCGATCTTTATTCTCGAGCCGCAAATGAATTCTGGGCAGGTGACGCCGGCGTTGCGCGAGACGTATGCCGACGCGCTGGTGGCGGCGGGCCGCTATGCCGAGGCGGAGCCGCTGGTGTGGCAGCTGTTTGAGCAGAATCCGGGGCGGGTGCAGCAGGTGATCGCGCTGATTGGGAATTTGCTGGACGGCGAGCAGGACGATGCGGCGGTGGCGCTGGCGCGCAAGCTGGAACAATTCCAGCGGCGGCGCGGCGAGCGGCGGCAGTTCATCGCCATCATGGAGGACATTACGGCGGCGCGGCGGGCTTCGCCGCAGATGCTGGAGTTTCTCAGCGAACTTTATAACGCGTCGAATCGCGAGAATGATTATTGCCAGACGCTGCTGAAGTTGTTTGATCTTTATTGCAGCACGGGAGAGTTTGCCAAGGCGGCGGAGTGTCTGGATCGGGCGGCGGAAGTGGATCCGTATGAGCCGGGTCACCTGAAGCGGCTGGATATGCTCAAGGGCAAAGTGGATGATGCGCGCTTCAAAGTGATCGCGTCGCGATTTTCTTCGGCCAGCAAAGCTCCGGAAGAACCGGCGCATGGAAGAGAGCCGACGCTGGGGGCTTCGACGCTGCAGGATCTGATGTTGCAGGCGGAAATCCTGGTGCAGTACGGGATGCGGAACAAGGCGGTCGAGCGGCTGCAGAGAATTCAGGAACTGTTTCCCCGCGAAGAAGAACGAAACGAGGACTTGCAGCGGCTGTATCTGTCGGCGGGAGTGACGCCGCGGTATGCGGGGTCGGCGCCGTTGCCTCCGGCGGCGGCTCCGGCTCCAGTGGCACCGCGTGGTGGCGGCGGTTCCCGCGGCTGCCTGTGCCCGATCCGGCGACCGATGTGCGGGCGTTCACGCGCGTGGCGGAAATTTCGCGCAAGTTGTATCACCAGGGCACGGCTCCGGCGGTGTTGAGCACGGCGGTGAGAGAGATTGGCACGCACTGGGAAGCGTCGCGCTGCATCGCGGCGATGGGCAAGGCGGGATCGTCGCCGACGGCGGTGGAAGAATTTTGTGCCGAGGGATTGAAGAAAGCGAGCACTGGCGGCGATTGCGGAATTGGTGGCCTGCCTGCATAAGGCGGTGGACGGGCATGATCCGCTGGCGATTGAGGACGCGGAGAAAGCGGTCGCATTGCAGGCGGCACGGAAGGCGGTGGTGGAGATGGGCGCGGCGTCAGTGCTGGCGATTCCGCTGAGCGATGGAGAAGAAATTGTCGGCATGCTGGTGCTGGTGCACAACCGGCCGCGGGCCTGGCAGCACGCCGGATATGGTGGTGCTGAAGACGCTGGCCGAGCAGATGGTGATTGCGCTGAATAACGCCGGGCTGCGGCGGCTGGTGAAGAATCTTTCGGTGACGGACGAGAAGTCGGGACTGCTGAAGCGGGCTTCGTATATCGATCTGCTGCTGGCGGAGAGCAAGCGGGCGATTCAGAATGCGTCGGCGCTGTCGGTGCTGCTGCTGCAGTTCGGCAAGAGCGCGGCCATGATCAAGGAATATGGCGAGGCGGAAGTGCAGGCGATGATGGAGAAGGCGGGACAGTTGTTCGCCGCGAATATCCGCACGAACGATCTGGCGTTTCGCTACGATACGACGACGATCGCGATTCTGCTGGGGGAGACGGCGGAGAAAGAAGCCATGCTGGCGGTCGAGAAGCTGCGCAAGATTGTTTCGGAGGTGCGGTTGCCGGCGAAGGAAGAAGGCGGCAACGGGCCGAGCGCGCAGTTCTCCGCGGGGCTGGCGGAGGCGGTGATCCGCACGGAATATGATCCGGTCGATGTGGTGACGGAAGTGATCAACCGCGCCGAGCATGCGCTGGCGCAGGCATGGCGCAAGGGCCGGGGAAGATCGTTGCGCTGGGCGGCGGCGCTGGCCGCGGGCGCGGTGGCGTAGGGCGATTTCACCACGGAGGCACGGCGCCACGGAGAAGCGAGGAACGAATAGCCTGTATTCCCTCTCGTCTTAACTGACTTTTCCACCTGGGTCGTTTCGACCCGACTCATCTCACAGATTTCGGCCACGCATGTCTGGACCGAACCGCTTAGAAGCCCATCGTGTCGTCGGCGGAGGGGCCATAGGTTGCGGGCACTGGTTTTTCGTTCAAGCGGAGATACACGCCGAGTTGTGCGCGGTGGTGAACCAGGTGATTTAGGAACATCTCGCGGTAGGCCAGAAATCGCGAGCCTTCGAAAATCGTCTTGCCTTGAAAGCTGAGTTTCCAAGGTTCGGTCCAGGAGGCATCCGGAGTCTTTTGGACGGCAGCGCGAACTTGGGCGGCGCCTTCGTCGAAGGCTTTCACGAGTTGAGCGGGCGATTCGAACGGCAACGGCTTGATGCTGCCTTTGGAAAAATCGTATTCAGGCGTAGTTAGGATGGTGAGTCCGAATCCGGCAAGCTGCGCGACGTGCGGCGCCAGTTTGCCCAAGGGCATCGACTTGGGGTGAGGCGCGAAGTCTTTCTTGTCGGCGGGGACGCGTTCGAGGGTGGTGCGCGTTTTCTTCGCTTCTTCATCCCATTCGAGCAACAGCAGTTCGCTGGTAGACATGATTTTTTATTCTCTCCGTGCAACGAGTATAAATGCGATTCGTGTGGCGTTGGTGGGCGCGGTTCGGTCCGAGGCCAAAAGCGTCACCACTAAGGACACGAAGGTTCACGAAGGAAATCTTGCTGCGCGCTACTGCTGAGTTTGTTCGTCCTTGCCGTTGGTCAAATCTGCTTGGCCGCTGCTAAACTAACAAGTTTGGCTGATCGATTCTGATCGGTTCTGGCCGGAGTTCTGCCGGGAAAATCATGTTGAAACCAGGTGACATCGCCATTGTCAGTGGGGCGCGTACGCCCTTTGGCCGCTATTGCGGCAAATTGAAGGATTTTACCGCGCAGGAGTTGGGCGCGGTTGCGGCGAAGGGAGCGATCGAGCGCGCGGGGATCGATGCCAAGGAATTCGATCACGCGGTGTTTGGCAACGCGCAGCAGACTTCGGGCGACGCGCTGTATGGGGCGCGGCACGTGGGGTTGCGGGCGGGGATGCCGATTGAGACTCCGGCGCTGACGGTGAACCGGCTGTGCGGGTCGGGGATGCAGTCGATTGTGTCGGCGGCGCAGATGATCCAGACCGACGAGGCGAAGATTGTGCTGGCGGGCGGGATGGAGGCGATGTCGCAGGCGCCGTTTGTGATTCGCGGGCGCGACGGATTTACGCTGGCGCCGGGCGGGAAGCTGGAAGATTCGCTGATGGTGGCGCTGCTCGATACGTATTGCGGGTCGTATATGGCGAACACCGCAGAGTTGTATGGATCGCAGCAGGGGATCACGCGGCAGATGCAGGATGAGTTTGCGCTGCGGTCGCAGCAGCGGGCGGATGCGGCTTATAAAGAAGGACGCATTCAGGAAGAGCTGGTGCCGGTGGCGTTGCGGAATCATAAGGGCGAGGCGACGGGGGAGTCGCTGACGGAGGATGATCACCGGCGTCCGCAGACCACGATGGAAGGGCTGGCGAAGTTGAAGCCCGGCGTTTGGGAAGAACGGGACGGTTACGGCGGGAAATGCCAGCGGGATTGTGGATGGCGGCGCGGCGGTGGTGGTGATGTCGCTGGAGCAGGCGCTGAAGCGCAAGCTGAAGCCGCTGGGGCGGATTTGCGGCTGGGGCATTGCGGGCGTGGAGCCGAAGCTGATGGGGCGCGGTCCGGTGCCGGCGACGAAGATTGCGCTGCAGAAGGCGGGGCTGTCGCTGGATTACATCGATCTGATTGAAGTGAATGAGGCGTTCGCGGCGCAGTATCTGGCGGTGGAGAAGGAGTTGGGACTCGATCGCGAGAAGGTGAACGTGAATGGCGGGGCGATTGCGCTGGGGCATCCGCTGGGCGCGACCGGGACGCGGCTGGTGATTACGCTGCTGTATGAGTTGCGGCGGCGGAAGAAGAAGTATGGGCTGGCTACGGCTTGCATTGGCGGGGGGCAGGGGATTGCGATGGTGGTGGAGAGCATGAGCTGAGTTCTTGGCCACGGATTTGCACGGATCTCTACGCATTGGGTACGTCTTCCGTAGCAGGAATAATGAAACGGACATCAGTGCTAATGATTCGGCAGTTCGGCAGACTGATGCTATCGTTCGTACTTCTCAGCGATCGCCATGATTTTCGAGGCGCCTGCGATCGTCGTTGTGGCTGCTCAGCCATTGGAGTGCACCGTGTTGGCGGTTGAATGTACAACATGCGGCGGCACAAGGGTCATGGAAATTGCTGGCGCTGTAGTTTGGATTTTTGCTCGTGGGCGGCTTGTGGTTAGTCTTGCTGGTTTACGCGTGGAAATGGAGAGGACGTCCATCAGCCGAGATCTTCGCATCGTTAGATCCCGATTAATCGAACGTAGTGGATGACGGGTTGCGTGAGCGTTCCTCATCTGCGGAGATTGCCATGAAGGACCAGTCGCTTTGCATCCTGAATGTCAGGAAGTATAACTGCTTCTAGGAAGGTGATTGCATGGAAATTAAGAAAGTTGGCGTTCTCGGTTGTGGGCTGATGGGGTCTGGCATTGCGCAGGTTTGCGCGACGGCTGGATTCGACGTCACGGTGCTTGAGGTTGAGCAGAAGTTTCTCGACAAGGGATTTGCCGGGATTGAGAAATCTTTGGCGAAGTTTGCCGAGCGGCCGGTCGAGAAGGGCGGGATCACGGCGGCGCAGAAGGATGCGATCGCGGGCGCGGCTTACGGGGGACGACTTCGAAATCCGACCTGGCGATTGCGACATTGTGATTGAGGCCATCATCGAGAATGTGGAAGAGAAGAAGAAGATGTATGCGTCGCTCGATGGCATCGTGAAGAAAGACGCGATCTTTGCTTCGAATACTTCTTCGATTTCGGTGACGGAGTTGTTGACTGCGGTGAAGCGGCCGGAGCGGTTTATCGGGCTGCACTTTTTTAATCCGGTGCCGCTGATGAAGCTGGTGGAAGTGGTGCGGACGATCGCTACTGCCGACGACGTTTACGAGTCGGCTTACGAGTTTGGGAAGAAGCTGGGCAAGGTTCCGGTGCGGACTTCGGACAAGACGGGATTCATCGTGAACCGGCTGCTGGTGCCGTATTTGCTCGATGCGATTCGCGCGTATGAAGAGGGCGTGGGGTCGATTGAGGATATCGATAACGCGATGAAGCTGGGCTGCGGGTATCCGATGGGGCCGTTTACGCTGCTGGATTTTGTCGGGCTGGATACGACTTATTACATTACGCATGTGATGTATGACGAGTTCAAGGAGCGGCGGTTTGCGTCGCCTCCGCTGCTGAAGCGGATGGTGATGGCGGGGTGGTACGGGCGGAAGTCGGGGAGGGGGTTTTATGATTATGCGGACCCGGAGAAGCCGAGGGCGCAGAAACTTTAGCCACGGATTGGGACGGATCTGCACGGATTTTGCTTGTCATCCTGGAGCGGTGACGTCGCGAAGAGTTTGCCGATGCAGCGGCACAGGATCTTCGCTGCTCAGCATGGCAGGCGATTCTCCCGCACGACCGCGGCGAACTCCTCGTAGCGTACGAGTCCGTTGACGATAGGGACTTCGCTCCGCAATTGCATTCGCCTCGTGAATCCGATTGCTCCGTGAGGATCACGGGTAAGGCATTTGAATCTTATGAACTTTGAAAACATACTTCTGGAAAAGAAAAACGCGATTGCTTACGTCACCGTCAACCGGCCGAAGGTGCTCAATGCGCTCAACATGGCGACCATGGAGGAGCTGCGGGGGGCGTTTCATGACATCAAGAACGATGAGGCGATTCGCGTCGTCATCTTTACTGGGCGCGGGCGAGAAGGCGTTTATTGCCGGGGCCGACATCGGAGAACTGGCGAAGCAGGATGCGGTGACCGGCAAGGAATACACGCATCGCGGGCAGAACGTGCTCAATCTGATTGAGAATCTGGGCAAGCCGGTGATTGCTTGCATCAATGGATTCGCGCTCGGCGGCGGATGCGAGATTGCGATGGCTTGCACGATGCGGCTGGCCAGCGAGAATGCGAAGCTGGGGCAGCCGGAGGTGAAGCTGGGGATTATCCCGGGATATGGCGGATCGCAGCGGCTGCCGCGGCTGGTGGGCAAGGGGATCGCGATGCAGATGGTGCTGGCGGGGGAGATGATCACGGCGCAGGAGGCGCATCGCATTGGGCTGGTGAATGAAGTGACGGCGCCGGCTGATTTGATTCCGCGGGCGGAGGCGATTGCGGCGAAGATTATTGCGAATGCTCCGCTGGCCGTGCAGTATGCGATGGAGGCCGTCAACAAAGGGATGGAGATGACTTTGAGCGAGGGGCTTTATCTGGAGGCGGTGTTGTTTGCGGTGTGCTTGCGCGACTGAGGATAAGAAGGAAGGGACGAAGGCGTTTTTGGAGAAGCGGGCGGCGGAGTTTAAGGGGAAGTAAACCTTTGCCACGGATTTCACGGATGCATAGGCAATTCACCACAGAGACACAGAGGCACAGAGAAAATCTTGATCAAGTCGGTGGATGTCGAGACTTCGAAGTCGTCGAAAGCTTCACAGCACTGGTTCAGACTGGAGTGCATGAGATCGCAGTTCGCGGCAAAAGATATCGCTCGCTCAGCGACTTGCATCGCAAGCCGCGTTGAGTCATTTACCGGAAACCTGAGATTACACCGACCTGAGTTGACATTCTGAGGAAGTCGACTAGAGAAAGATCAAGGACTGAAAATTGGAGGAGGTCTGTGCCTGAGGCTGCTGCTCGAACTTCGTCAGTTGCCGGAATTCGTGAGAGGGCAGAAGGGCTGACGATGTCTGCTTATCGAGGGCGGAACGAAGCTTTGCGCGGGACGTTCGTGGTGTGCGCGGTTTAATGCGTTTATCACGGAGCGGCTGCTGCTGGAGCGCTTGCGATGGGCTTGCTGCGGACTGGGCGCCGAGCGAAGAAGGATATCGACATTGCGCGGGTGCCGGGGGCGTTTGAGATTCCGTTGGCGGCGCGGACTTTGGCTTTGACCGGGAAATATGACGCCATTATTTGTATTGGCTGTCTGCTGCGCGGGGATACGGCGCATTATGACGTGATCGTCAATGAGGTCACGCGGGGGATTGGGCAGTCGGCGCAGGAGACTGGAGTGCCGCATGCGTTTGGTGTGTTGACTTGCGAGAATCTGGAGCAGGCGATTGATCGGGCTGGGTTGAAGATGGGGAACAAGGGATTTGAGGCGGCGCTGGCGGCGGTGGAGATGGCGTCGCTGAAGACAGCTATCAGGCTTCCGGCTTCCGGCGTCAGGAAGGCGGGCGGCAGGGGGTCGGACCTCGGAGGTCAGACAAAAGCAGATTCCTCCTTCTCGCTCCGCGAGGCGTCGGAATGACAAGAGCAGGAAGCAGCGCGGGTGATAGGCTTTTCGACTCTGGGCAATGTGATATTCGCGCAGTTGTTCACGTGTAGGGATGCTTCGACTGCGAAAGAGCCGCGCTGGGGCGCGGCCCTTTCTTCGCTCAGCATGACAAGGATTTGTAGCAGCAGATTCTTGGGCGAGTACAGTACACTGGAAATTGAAGTATCAACGAGGGCTGAAGCCCGCAGGACGGACGAAGGCGTCCGTCCCTACACTCTATGGGGACTCGGCGTAAATCTCGGGAACTGGCGCTGCAGATGCTGTTTCAGTCGGACATGGGCAAGCAGGATGCCGAGCAGGTGCGGCGGACATTCTGGGCGGAGCATGGGACGGCGAGCGCGGAAGTGCGGGGATTTGCCGACGATCTGTTTCGCGTGGCGATCGATCGCAACGCCGAGATTGATGGACTGATCGAGAAGCATGCCGAGCACTGGCGCATGGAGCGGATGGCGGCGGTGGATCGGAATCTGCTGCGGGCGGCGGTGGCCGAACTGCTGGCGTATCCGGAGACTCCGCGGGCGGTGGTGATCAATGAGGCGCTGGAGATTGCGCGGAAGTTTTCGAGTCCGGAGTCAGTGCACTTTGTGAATGGAGTGCTCGATAGCGTGGGGAAAGAGCTCGAGCCTAAAGGTAGCGTGCAGTAAGACAGTTCTCACTACCTAGTTCTCAGTTCTAATCCCTCTCGCTGGGTTTTTTCTTTTTTCCTTGACCTGCCTCAATAAGATTCTTGCTTCGCAGTTCCTCATTTGAGGAGCGCGAACAGCTGAGAACTGACAACTGCATCTATGGTCGCGCCACGACCAGGTTTAAGGAGCACGGGCCTGACACTGGGTTGAAAGTGCAGAACGGATTCAAGTAGTTGGGGAGGTTGGGGAAGGGCAACTGCACGAGGTCGGCGCCGCCGAGGGAAGTAGAGATTTCGTGCAGCATGCCGTCGCTGCCTGCGATCACGATGGTGCCGCCATCAGGAGACATGTCTGCGCTGAGTGGTGTCGCGCTTCCGATGAGTTCGATGCCGGTTACGGCGCTGGTGCCGAAATCATAGACCAGGATGCTGGCGTTGCTTCCGGAAGCGACGTAGAGCTGGGAGCCGTCGGCGGATGCGAAGAAGTTGAGCGGGGGCTGAAGTGTGCCCTGGTTCAATTCGACGCGTTGCACGGCGTGCAATGGATCGTTGCTGATGAACTTTAACGACTGGGGGCAGAGATTTGTGGGTGCGGGCGCAGAGATGGTGGAAGTGATGATGTCGAAGCCGGTCGCGTCGAGAATCACGACGTGAATGCCATCGGGAATTAGATAGCCGAAGGAATCCCTGCCGTCGATATGCTCCTGCGGCAACACTCTCACCACAATGGGATCGGCGGGCAAGGCCACGATGGCGGGAATAGTTTGAGTCGAGTCGGTAGCGAGCTGATTGTTGCAGGTGGCATAAGCTGCAAGGCTCGCGGAAGCAGCACCGGAGGCCGCCGTCGCGACGAATCCGAAGCCACCGTTGGGCGAGAAGCCGCCGCCCTTACCTGGTCCCAGGAGCGTAATGGGTCCTTGCAAGGCCTGCAGGGTGGAGTAGACGTAGAGCGAACTGGAGGTGCTGCCGCCGAGGATAAAGGTCTTCAATCCGTCAGGAGAGAACGCCGCAGCCACGGCGGAGGAGATATTCAGGGCGGTGGCCGTCGGTGAATTGATGTTGGCCACATTGACGACATAGGCCTGATTGGGAGTGTGAATGGTATCGGAGAAAACCGCGACGGTACCGTTGCTGGAGGCAGCCAACACGTTCCCGGTCACGGTACCGAGAGCGGTGTAGGGGCTGTTGCTGGTCCCGAAATTTGTCGGATTGATGACCTGAGCGCCGAAGTCGCTTCCCATAAAAGCCTTGTCGCCGGCAAGATCGAAGATCATCGAGTTTGGCGAAGTAGGCAAGGGGGTCTCGGAGCCCGTCACGGCCTTGGCTGTCGTGAGGCTGTAGATGGAGGAACTGCAGGTTGAGGGGGAGATGTGGGCACATCCCGTGCTGGTTGCGAGCACGCCGACAGGGCCGGTTGCGCCAGTGACGACGCCGGTGATGGCGACGTCGGCGTAGACGGGGACGGGGATGAGTTTCTGGCAACTGACGAGTTGAGGATACTGCGAGGAAAAATACTGGGTGCAAGCGTTGATGGCTGCGGCGGAGGAAAGGGACGTCGGAATCAGCGGAAAGCCGCGTTACAAGATGGCGGAGTGCAGGAGGCGCTCGCGGATCCAGACCCGGGCGATGAAACCGTGAGGGTGCAAGATTGAACGCATCCCGTGCTAGCGCCGACTACGGCGGGCTGCGACGCGGTCCAAGTGAGAGGGACCTTGGTGAGGACGACGCCGCCGTTCGTGTTGGGCAAAGAACTATTGCCCATGACGTCGGTGAGCGTGGCGTACACCGTCTGAGTGGCGGCTCCCTTGGCGGTGACGAAAGTGGTCTGACCCGATCCGATGTGGCCCAGTTCAAGGGAAATCTCCTGGATGGGGCAAGTCTCAAAGAAATCGAGAGCTGGCGAGGTATTTCCCTGGGAATTCTGGTACTGGGGCTGCAGGAAGGATGAACTGGTTATCCCGCTGGCCGAAGCGTAAATCTGGGTCATGCCAGGGGTGAGAGCCACGGCCGTGGCCTGATTAGTGGGGAATTCGTAGAAAGAATCCACGAGGGGGATCAGGTTGACTACGCCTGCGTTATTCGCGGACCAGGTAAAAGGGCCAACCGATGCCGTGATGTCAGCACCCTGGCTGAAAGCATGAGCTTCCACCGTCATGGACTGAGTCTGGGAGAGGCAGGGTTCCTGGACCGGGACGCCATTGAGCAACACTCCGGTGACGGTGATGTTATCGATCGGCGGATGAACGAATACCCAGGTAGGAACGCTGCTGGCGCCGAGTGCGCTGGCTGTCACCTGGACAGGGCCGCTGTTGCCGGGAGTGCAAACGGTGTAATTGACGTCCCAATGACCGGCGCAAGCTACGCCGTTGGGGGCGAGAGTCAAAATCGAAGTGTCGGTCGATGAAAAGGTGAAAGCAGTCGAGATGTTGGTGCCGGAAGCGGTTTGAGCGGACGCCAGAAAGCTAAGGACCCCACCCACCACGAGGGATGTATTGCCGGTAGGGGTGAGGTTGACTCTGCCGGGAAAGATCGGGGGACCGGGCTTGCCGCCGCCGCCACAACCGCCAAAGCTCCATAGAGAAAGGATGGCAACGGCCAGCCCCAAAGCCTTCGAACGCAACCTACCCATGCACCCCTCTTTACGCCTTGTCCCAGTCGCGCGCGCGAAACTGCGCGAGGAGGGCCATCGAATGAATTGGAAAACTTGTAGTGTAGAGGCTGGAAGCGGAATCGGCAAGCGGCGCGAGCGAAGCAACTTGGCGACTGCCTCCCAGATTTTTTCGTCGATCGAGAGTGGGATGCAAAAACACGAGTTGACGATGTTTGTAACGACTTGCTATAGTAGTTTGGTTCCGCGAGTACATCCAGGCTTGCTGTGTGCTGTGAGTTTTGCTGCGGTGTGAGCAGAGCTTGCGGTTGAGCTATAGAGAAATGCGTTTCCGGATGGAGTTCGGGTTCGGAAACTTTCCTCGCTGAAACGTTCCTGCGGTGCCTTCCGCCCTTTTGTGGAAGGATATGCAGGGCAAGGCTGACGAAACGGAGTGCCCCCGGAGTTTGGCCGGGCGCCACCGTCGGCAGCGAAAGTCTAAGGGAATCCAGAATCTCTCCGGCATTTTGCGGTGAGAAGTAATGGTTGGCGAAAAGCCGGCCATGCCCACGGATGCGCGTCAAACAGGAATGCAGGATTTGAGCTGCGCCGCCTGCGCGTGAAGGCAGGATGTTGTGCGATTGAGCTGCGGATATGTCGCGCGGCTAAGGAGTCTGAAGAGTGCCTACGTTTAACCAGTTGGTGGCTCAGGGTCGCAAGCGGCCCCGTTACAAGACGGCGAGCCCTGCGTTGCAGGGATGTCCGCAAAAGCGCGGGGTTTGCACCCGCGTGTACACGCAGACGCCCAAGAAGCCGAACTCGGCGTTGCGGAAAGTCGCGCGCGTGCGTTTGACGAACGGCATTGAAGTGACGACGTACATTCCCGGCGTCGGCCACAACCTGCAGGAGCACTCGATTGTGCTGATCCGCGGGGGCCGTGTGAAGGATCTGCCGGGTGTGCGCTATCACGTGATTCGCGGAACGCTGGATGCGGTGGGCGTCGCGGGCCGCATGCAGGGACGCTCGAAGTACGGAGCGAAGCGGCCGAAGAAAGGCTAAGGGATTGTCGTTGGTCGTCGGTCGTTAGTCGTTGGCCGATGAATTCCGGGCGAGCATGAGATGCGAGCCCGGCAAAGCTCAAGCTAAAAGCTAAGAGCCAGGAGCTAAAAGCTGAATGCCACGTAAAGGACATATCGCAAAGCGGACCGTCCCGGCCGATGCCGTTTATCAATCGGATCTGGTGACGAAGTTTATTAACTCGATGATGTGGCAGGGCAAGCGCTCGACCGCCGAGGGCATCTTCTATGAGGCCTTGGCGAAGGTGCAGGAGAAGGGCGGCGACGAAGCGTTGAAGCTCTTCAAGAAAGCCGTCGAGAACGCGAAGCCGCTGCTCGAAGTTAAGACCCGCCGCGTCGGTGGCGCCAACTATCAGGTGCCGGTGGAAGTGAATGCCGACCGCCGTACGTCGCTGGCGATCCGCTGGCTGATCAGCTATGCGCGTGGCCGCGGCGAAAAGGGAATGGTCGAGAAGTTGACCAACGAATTGCTGGACGCCGCTACCGGTAAGGGCGCAGCGATCAAGAAGAAAGAAGACGTGCACCGGATGGCGGAAGCCAATAAGGCGTTCGCGCATTACCGGTGGTAGGAATTGAGTCATTGAGTGATCGGGTCATTGAATGATTGAAAATTGCGCTCAGGATGAAGTTTTGAATCGCCAAATCACTCAATCGCCCAATCGCTAAATCAACTGAAGTTCGGAGCCCAGAAAGAGTTAGAACGTCGTGCCCAGAACAGTCCCATTAGAGCGCTGCAGAAACATCGGCATCATGGCCCACATCGATGCCGGCAAGACCACTACGACGGAGCGGATCCTGTTTTATACGGGACGGACGCACCGCATCGGAGAGGTGCACGAAGGCACTGCCACCATGGACTGGATGGAGCAGGAGCAGGAGCGCGGCATCACGATTACGTCCGCGGCGACGACCTGCACTTGGCGCGACATTCGCATCAATATTATTGATACACCCGGCCACGTCGATTTCACGGCGGAAGTCGAGCGGTCGCTGCGCGTGCTGGACGGCGCGGTCGCGGTGTTTGACGCGGTGCACGGCGTGCAGCCGCAGTCGGAAAAAGTCTGGCGCCAGGCTGATAAGTATGGCGTCCCGCGAATTTGCTTTATCAACAAGATTGACAAGATGGGTGCCGATTTCGAGCATGCCGTCGATACCATCCGCAAGCGCCTCAGTGCCAAGCCCGTCGCGATTCAATTTCCCATCGGCCAGGAAGATAAGTTCAGGGGCGTCATCGACCTGATCAACATGAAGTCGATCGTGTGGAATGACGACACGATGGGCGCCGAATACATCACCGAAGAAATTCCCGCCGAACTGAAGAAGAAAGCCGAAGCATTCCACGCGCAGCTGGTCGAGAGCATTGCCGAGAACGACGACGAAATCCTCCACAAATTTCTGGAAGGCGAAGAGATTACGGCGGACGAGTTGCGTTCATCGCTGCGCAAGTCGACCATCGCGCTGAAGGTATTTCCGGTGGTGGTGGGAACGGCGTTCAAGAACAAGGGTGTGCAGCCGCTGCTGGATGCGGTTGTCGATTATCTGCCTTCACCGCTGGATGTGCCGGAAACGCATGGGCTGAATCCCGACAATGGGGAAAAGATTTTCCGCCATGCCGACGACAAGCAGCCGTTCTCCGCTCTGGCGTTCAAGATCATGGCTGACCCGTTTGTCGGGCAATTGACATTTATCCGCGTGTATTCAGGGCAGTTGAAGACCGGCGATTCCGTGCTGAATGTTCGCACGGGAAAGACGGAGCGCATTGGGCGATTGCTGAAGATGCACGCCAACAAGCGCGAAGAGATCAGCGAGATTCTCGCGGGCGACATTTGCGCGGCGGTTGGTTTGAAGAACGTCTCGACCGGCGACACGATCTGCGATGAAGATCATCCGATTGCGCTGGAATCGATCACATTTGCGGTTCCGGTAATTTCGGTTGCGGTCGAACCCAAGACCAAGGCCGACCAGGAAAAGATGGGCATGGCGCTGCAACGGCTGGCCCAGGAAGATCCTACCTTTAAGGTTCACACCGATCCCGACAGCGGACAGACGATCATCAGCGGCATGGGCGAGTTGCACCTGGAAATCATCGTCGACCGCATGATGCGCGAGTACAAAGTCGAGGCCAACGTCGGCAAGCCGCAGGTGGCGTATCGCGAGACGATCCGCAGGCACGCCGAGGCGGAAGGCAAGTACATCCGGCAGACGGGCGGACGCGGGCAGTACGGGCACGCGAAGATTTATCTCGATCCGCAACCTGCGGGAACGGGCTACGAATTTGTGAACGACATCGTAGGCGGATCGGTGCCGAAGGAATTCATCAAGCCGATCGATCAGGGCATTCAGGAAGCGCTGGAAGGCGGCATTCTTGCCGGGTATCCGATGGTCGATGTGAAGGCCACGCTATATGACGGCAGCTATCACGACGTCGACTCGAACGAAATGGCATTCAAGATTGCCGGATCGATGGCGTTCAAAGAGGCGGCCCGCAAGGCTTCTCCGGTGCTGCTCGAGCCGGTGATGGCGGTGGAAGTGGTGACGCCGGAAGATTACGCCGGCGTGATCATGGGCGATTTGAGTTCGCGCCGCGGACGCATCGAAGGCATGGAGCACCGCGCGGGTTCGCAGGTGATCAAGGCGATCGTTCCGCTGGCGGAAATGTTTGGTTACGCGACCCACATGCGTTCGTCGACGCAGGGCCGCGCGGAATACTCGATGCACTTTGCGCGCTATGAGGAGGCTCCGCGGTCGGTGGCGGAGGAAATCATTGCGAAGGTGCAAGGGACGGCGAAGTGATCGCCGCACGCGATCATCCTGAGCGTCTTTTTGCGAAGGATCTGGTCGCGGAGAGAAGTTGCATAGATCCTTCGGCGCAAAAGCGCGCGCCTCAGGATGACAAGGGTTTTTGAGCTAGAAGCTAAGAGCTAGGAGCTAAGAGCTGAGTTATGGCGAAAGAAAAATTTGATCGCAATAAGCCGCACTGCAACGTAGGGACGATTGGTCACATCGATCATGGCAAGACGACGTTGACGGCGGCGATCACCAAGGTTCTGTCGAAGCACAATCCGAAGATTATGTTCCGGTCGTTCGACTCGATCGATAACGCGCCGGAAGAGAAGGCGCGCGGAATCACGATTGCCACGGCGCACGTCGAGTACGAGACGGCGAACCGGCACTACGCGCACGTCGATTGCCCGGGCCACGCCGATTACATCAAGAACATGATCACGGGCGCGGCGCAGATGGATGGCGGATTCTGGTAGTGGCGGCGACGGATGGTCCGATGCCGCAGACGCGGGAGCACGTGCTGCTCGCGCGCCAGGTCGGTGTGCCGTATCATCGTTGTGGCGTTGAACAAGTGCGATGCGGTCGATGATCCGGAGTTGCTGGATCTGGTGGAACTCGAAGTTCGCGAGCTGCTGAAGACCTACAAGTTCCCGGGCGATGATGTTCCGGTGATTCGGTTGTCGGCCCTGGGCGCGCTGAACGGGGAAGCGAAGTGGGAGAAGCAGATTGACGAGCTGATGGAAGCGGTGGACAAGAGCGTGCCGCAGCCGGCGCGCGAGTTGGACAAGCCGTTCCTGATGCCGATCGAAGATATCTTCTCGATCTCCGGACGTGGCACGGTGGTGACGGGCCGTATCGAGCGCGGCAAGGTGAAGGTGGGCGAGGAAGTAGAAATCGTCGGCTTCCGCGAGACGCGCAAGACGGTGGTGACGGGCGTCGAAATGTTCAAGAAGCAGTTGGACGAAGGCATGGCGGGCGACAACGCTGGCCTGCTGCTGCGCGGCATTGGCAAGGAAGATGTGGAGCGCGGCATGGTGCTGGCGAAGACGTGGATCGATTACGCCGCACACCAAGTTCAAGGCCGAGGTCTACATCCTGACCAAAGAAGAAGGTGGACGGCATACGCCGTTCTTCAAGGGATACCGTCCGCAGTTTTATCTGCGCACGACGGACGTGACGGGCGTGGCGGAGTTGCCGGCGGGCACCGAGATGGTGATGCCGGGAGACAACGTGAGCCTGGTGATTGAGTTGATCACGCCGGTCGCTATGGAAAAGGGCCTGCGGTTCGCGATTCGTGAAGGCGGGCATACGGTAGGCGCCGGAACGATTGCGGAGATTGTGCAGTAAGGAAGCGCGTCAGCGCGAGATCGCCGCAAGACGCGCCGACGCGCAGCACGCCGGTCTTCGCAGACAACGTCGCTCGGATGACTACCTAAAATAACGCGGCTTGCGGCTTGCCGCCGGTTCTTTCCTTCCGGAGACGCCGGGAGGGGTTAGAGAGATGACACAGTGATTGGAAAAGAAAGAATTCGCATCCGGTTGAAGGCTTACGACTATCGCATTCTGGATCAGTCGACGGGCGAGATTGTGGAAACGGCGCGGCGCACGGGCGCACAGATTGCGGGGCCGATTCCGCTGCCCACGATGAAGAACAAGTACTGCGTGCTGCGTTCGCCGCACGTGGACAAGAAATCGCGGGAGCAGTTTGAGATCCGCACGCACAAGCGGCTGCTCGACATTCTCGAGCCGACGCAGCAGACGGTGGACGCGCTGATGAAGCTCGATCTGCCGGCGGGCGTGGATGTGGAGATCAAGGCGTTCGGGAAAGAACATAAATAGGCTTCGAGCCTCGAGCTTTTGAGCTACGAGCAGAAGCTTTCCAGCCAATAGCAGTCGCGACGACGACTGGCCATGCTGGTGGAGATCGAGATTATGGCAACGAAGGTTACGGGGATTCTGGGCAAGAAGGTCGGGATGACGCAACTGTTTGACTCGAAGGGCGATGTTCGCCCGGTCACAGTGCTGCAGGCTGGTCCGTGCGTGGTGACGCAGCATAAGTCGGCCACACGAGACGGCTATGAGGCCGCCCAGATTGGACTGGTGGAGTTTGTGAAGGAATCGCGGCTGACCAAGCCGGCGCAAGGGCACCTGGCGAAGAACAATCTTCCTCCGGTGAAGTTCATGCGCGAAGTGCCGCTCGAGGTGGAAGGCACGCCCGATGGCGGAAGGCTCGGTGAAAGTTGGCGACCGCGTGCTGGTCGAGATTTTCGAAGGCGAGCGGTTTGTCGACATCGTCGGAATCAGCAAGGGAAAAGGATTTCAGGGTGTCGTGAAGCGGCATCATTTTGGCGGTGGTCCGAAGTCGCACGGTTCGATGTTTCAAATTACGGGTTCGATCGGATCGTCGGCGTTCCCGTCGCGCGTGTTCAAAGGGATGCGGATGTCGGGACACATGGGCAATGCCCGCGTGACCCAGCGCAACTTGCGCGTGTTAGGCGTGGACAAGGACGAGAATCTGCTGGTGGTCGAGGGTAGCGTGCCCGGGCCCGAGGGCGGCTACATCGTGATCACGAAAGCGAAGAAACCGCCACGAGAACGGCGCGGATTCGCAGGGTCGGCGACGGTGGATCCATTGAAGGCGGCGAAGAGAGCGGCGAAGAAAGCATAGGAGCAGTCGTTGGTCGTTGGCCATCAGTCGTTGGCTAACCCAAAAGACGAAAAGCAAATGGCAACGATTGATATACATAATTTGAGCGGCGAGAAGGTTGGGACGATGGATCTCGCCGATGAAATCTTCGGCGCGGTCAATGAAGATCTGCTCTGGGAAGCGGTGAAACATTACCGCGCCGGGCAGCGCGCCGGTACGCACAAAACCAAGGGCCGCTGGGAAGTTTCCGGTTCGGGCAAGAAGCTCTGGAAGCAGAAGGGCACGGGCCGCGCCCGCATCGGATCGATCCGTTCGCCGCTGTGGAGGCATGGCTATACCGTGCATGGACCGCAGCCGCGCTCCTACGACTACTCCTTCCCCAAGAAGAAGTTGATGGGCGCGTTGCGCTCGGCGCTGGCCGCGAAGCTGGCGGACGGCAAGCTGATCGTGGTGAATTCGTTCGATATGAAGGAAGCCGAAGACCAAGGCGTTCCGCAAGTCGCTGGATTCGCTGAAGGTGGATGCGACGGTTCTGATTATCGAAGAGCCAAAGCACGAGAATCACAACCTGGCCTTGAGCGCCCGCAATATCGCGGGGCTCGAGATGGTGTTGAGCAACGAAGTGCATCCGTTTCATCTGCTGAAGTATGACCGGGCGATTTTTTCGCAGCCGGCGATCGAGAAGCTGCAGGTTTCCCTGAAGTCCTCGGTCTCAAAGCGGCAGCACAAGCCGGAAGCGGACGAAGGCACGAAGAAGGCGCACAGCGAGAGGCGTCGTCGTTCGCGGACTGACAAAGCGGCGGAGGTGGCTTAATGAAATCCGCATACCAGATTATTCGCCGTCCGGTGATTACCGAGAAGGGTCTGGCCATCAAGGAAAACCAGAACACGCTGGTCTTCCAGGTGGAACCGAAGGCGACCAAGACGGAGATCAAGCAAGCGGTGCAAACGATTTTCAAAGTGAAAGTGCATTCCGTGCGCACCGCGACGTATGTGGGAAAAGAGCGGCGGCGCGGGAAGTTCGCGGGCTACCGTCCGGACTGGAAGAAGGCGTACGTGCGGTTGCGGGCTGGAGAGAAGATGCCGGAGTACGCGCAGAATCTTTAATTATGAAAACCGCTGAAGGGCGGTGCAGCACCAGAGAGCGGGAAGGCCCTTCGGCAGCGCGATTCGGCGCGTGGTCGGCCGAATCGCTTTGATCGAGAAGCAGATTCTTTGCCGGGAAAATGCGGCGGTTCGGAATGACAGAGAGTTTGTAGCAGTAAAGAAGAGCTGATTATGCCAATCAAGACATACAGACCGACGACGCAGACGTTGCGCTATCGCACGACGCTGGTCAACGACGACATTACGACCAAGCATCCGCATAAGCCGCTGCTCGAGCCCAAGCCGCGCACCGGCGGACGCCGCAATTCGGGCGACACCACGATGCGGTTCATTGGCGGCGGACACAAGCGCAAGCTGCGCATCATCGATTTCAAGCGCGACAAGACCGGGATTCCGGCGACCGTGACGACGATCGAGTACGATCCGAACCGCTCTTCGCGCATTGCGCTGCTGGCGTATGCCGATGGCGAGAAGCGCTACATCATTCAGCCGGAAGGGCTGAAGGTGGGGCAGAAAGTCGTGAGCGGTCCCGACGCTGACATTCTCGTGGGCAACGCGCTGCCGCTGCGAAATATTCCACCAGGCACGCAGATCCACAACCTGGAATTGAAGCCGGGCAAGGGCGGACAGATGGTGCGGTCGGCGGGCGGAGCGGCGCAGTTGATGGCAAAGGAAGAAGAGTACGCGCTGGTGAAGTTGCCTTCGGGCGAGACGCGCAAGATTTCGCAGGACTGCATGGCCACGATCGGCCAGGTGGGAAATCTGGATCACGAGAACGTGACGATCGGCAAGGCCGGACGGTCGCGGTGGCTGGGAAAGCGTCCGCATAACCGCGGCGTTTCGATGAACCCGGTCGACCATCCGCACGGCGGTGGTGAAGGCAAGACCTCGGGCGGACGGCATCCGGTGACGCCGTGGGGACAGCCGACGCGCGGGTACAAGACGCGGAACAACAAGCGTACGGACAAGTTTATTGTGAGCCGGCGCAGCAAGTGACCGCGTTTAGCGGGCGTTTGAGCCCGCTGCGGTCATCCTGAGCGTTGTTTGCGAAGGATCTGGCAGCGGATTGCAGTAAGGCGTAGGCAACAGTTACGGTCTACGCGGCAGCGGTGGCAATTTTGATTGACATAGGGTTCTTCACCCGCGCTTTGCGCGGGTTCAGAATGACAGTGATTTTGAAAGCTGTTAGCTGAAAGCTGACGGCTGAAAGCTGAGAGCAGAATTTATGGCACGTTCAACCAAGAAAGGCGCGTTCGTGGATGCTTACCTTCAGACGAGGGTAGAAGGCATGAATGCGCGCAACGAGAAGAAAGTGCTGCGCACCTGGTCGCGGCGGTCCACTGTGGTGCCTGAGATGGTGGGGCACACGATCGCGGTGCATAACGGCAAGAAGTTTATTCCGGTGTACGTCACCGAGAACATGGTCGGCCACAAGCTGGGTGAGTTCAGTTTCACCCGGACGTTCAAGGGGCACTCCATGAGGGCGGCGACGGAAGTGGCGGCCAAGCCGGCCGGCATCCCGGGCGGTCCGGGAGCGATTACTCCGGCGGCTTCGGCACCTGCGCCGAAGGCGTAAGACCGCTATTGGCTACTGGCTCTTAGCTTTTGCTAAGAGCTAAGAGCCAAGAGCTAAGAGCTGAGATTACGACTATGGAATTTCGAGCGGAAATGCGGTACTTGCGGGTTTCGCCGCAGAAGGCACGGCTGGTCCTGGACTTGATCAAGGGCAAGCGCGTGGAAGAAGCGCGCAACACGCTGGCGTTCACCAAGAAGCGCGTAGCGGCGCACGTCGGCAAGCTGCTGCAGTCGGCGCTGGACAACGCGAACTTTCTCAGCGCCGAGAAGAATCTCGACGTTGAGATCGACAACCTGTACGTGAAGAGCGCGATCGCCAACGAGGGGCCGCGCATGAAGCGCATTCGTCCGGCACCGCAGGGACGCGCGTACCGCTACCAGCGGCGCATTGCGCACATCATCGTGATTCTGGCGGAGCGCGGGAAGAGTGGTGACGCAGGTCCGAGACACGCTGGGGATGCCAGGACAGTCGAGGCGGCTCCGGCGAAGGGCAAGCGGCGGGCTCCGGCAGCGAAGGCTGCTGGGAAGAAGAAAGCGGTTGCGAAATAAGTTTCAAGTTTCGAGTTTCCAGTTTCGGCGTGGGCGCAGGTGATGTCCACAGGTGGGCATGTTCGAAACCTGAAACACGAAACTAGAAACTAGAAACTGGTTTGATTTAGGAGAAGCAATGGGACAAAAAGTCCATCCTTATGGTTTTCGCCTCGGCTTCACGAAGCCGTGGAAGTCGCGCTGGTTTGCCGAGCGGGATTACGACAAACAGCTGCACGAAGACGTCAAGCTGAAGGCTGAGCTGAAGGACAAGCTGAAGTCGGCAGGCATCAGCGCCATTGAGATCGAGCGGCCGGGCAACAAGCTGCGCATCATCATCAAGACGGCGCGGCCGGGGATCATCATCGGGCGCAAGGGCGCGGAAATCGACAAGCTCAAGGCCGAGCTGCAGAAGAAGACGGCGGGCAAAGACATTTTTGTCGACATCCAGGAAGTGCACAAGCCCGAGCTCGATGCGCAGCTGGTTTCGGAGTCGATCGCGCTGCAACTGGAAAAGCGCGTGGGCTTCCGGCGCGCGATGCGCAAGGCGGTGGATTCGGCGCTGCGCTTCGGATGCAAGGGAATCAAGGTGCGCGTGAGCGGACGGTTGAACGGCAACGAAATCGCGCGCTCGGAGTGGTATCTGCAGGGGCGGTTGCCGCTGCACACGCTGCGCGCGGATATCGACTATGGCTTCACCGAGGCGCGAACGACCTATGGCGTGATCGGCGTGAAGTGCTGGGTGTACAAGGGCGAGATTCTGCCGCAGAAGAAGCGGGAAGCGGCGACGACCGCGGGCGGCTTCTAAAAGGGAAGTGAGCCAAGCGCGCGGTTATTGCGTCGCAAAGTACGCGACGCTTCGCGCGGCTCACCCAGATCCTTCGCGAGACAGAAGGCGTCTCGCTCAGGATGACAAGAGAGAGCTGATTTATGTTGATGCCAAAGAAAGTGAAGTATCGCAAGCAGCAGCGCGGGCGCATGACCGGCAAGGCCTGGCGCGGATCGACGCTGGCGTTCGGGGATTTCGGGCTGAAGGTGCTTGAGCCTGGCTGGATCACCGACCGGCAGATTGAAGCCAGCCGCGTGGCCATGACGCGTTTCGTGAAGCGCGGCGGCAAGATCTGGATCCGCGTGTTTCCCGACAAGCCGGTGACGAAGAAGCCGGCCGAAACCCGTATGGGCAAAGGCAAAGGCGCTCCCGATCATTGGGTCGCGGTCGTGAAGCCGGGCAAGATTTTGTTTGAGATGGAAGGCGTGACCCTCACGGACGCGACCGAAGCGATGCGGCTGGCGTCGCACAAGCTGGCGCTGCGGACGACGCTGGTCAAGCGCGAGGGCGCGAAGCACTAGGAAGCTGTCAGCTATCAGCTGTCAGCTCGTCAGTGACGTTAGCGTGACGAGCTGATGCTGAAAGCTGAGAGCTATTTATGAAAGTAGACAAAATCAGAAATTTGACGGATGTGGAGCTGAGCCATCAGGAGCGCGAGCTTGCCGACCAGCTCTTCAAGCTGAAGTTTCAGCTGAACATGGGCCAGACGGAGAGCCTGAAGAAGATTCGCGGCCTGCGCAAGGACATTGCGCGGGTGAAGACGATCGCCGGCGAGCGCGAGCGCTCGGCCGGCAGACGGAGAACGGAAAAGTAATGGCGGAACCAAGCGACACGCAACGGCGAAGGTGCAGGGCCGCCGCAAGGAAGTGGTGGGAGAAGTGGTCGCCAACCGCATGCAGAAGACGATTGTGGTGAAGGTGACGCGGAAGAAGGCGCATCCGTTCTACGGACGCGTGGTGGCGCGCAACAAGAAGTTCTACGCGCACGACGAGAAGAACGAAGCGCATGTGGGCGATGTGGTGCGGATTGAGGAGACGCGTCCGCTGTCGAAGCTGAAGCGCTGGAAGCTGAAAGACATTGTGCGCAAGACTGCGCTGGTGCCGGAAGCCGTACGGAAGTTCCGGGCGTCTGAAGTTGCGGCAGAGCTGGCCGCTGGTCGCGAGTGAGTCGAGAACAGGGAGATTGAAGCCATGGCTGTGATGATGAGATCGATGCTGGAGGTCGCCGACAATTCCGGCGCCCGCAAGCTGCAGATGATTCTGCCGCTGGGCGGCTCGACCGGATTGAATGCCGGGCTGGGCGACATAATCACGGCGGCCGTGAAAGAGGCGGCACCCGAGGGCCAGACGAAAAAAGGAACCGTGGTGAAGGCCGTGATCGTGCGCACGCGCAAAGAATCCCGGCGGCGCGATGGAACCTATATCAAGTTCGATTCGAATGCCGCGGTGCTGATCAACGATGCGGGCGAGCCGGTCGGGACGCGCGTGTTCGGTCCGGTGGCGCGCGAGCTGCGCGAGAAGAAGTTTTTGAAGATTGTTTCGCTGGCGCCGGAAGTCATCTAGTGCAGAGTTTCAAGGTTTCAGAGTTTCAAGGAATTGGATTATGAGAACTGTAAGCACTGAAAACAAGCGAGTGGATCTCCGGCGGAATGACACCGTGAAGGTGATCACCGGACGGGACAAGGGCAAGGAAGGGCGCGTGCTGCGCGTGTTTCCGAATGACGCCAAGTTGCTGGTCGAGCACGTGATGATGGTGAAAAAGCACGTGCGGCCGAACCCGCAGCGCAACATCAAGGGCGGCATTGCCGAGCAGGAGAGCCGGATCGCGATCTCCAACGTGCAGCTGGTGTGCGCGACCTGCGGGCCGGTGCGCATCGGCCACGAAGTGCGCGGCGACCGCAAGGTGCGCGTGTGCAAGAAGTGCGGGACGACGCTGGATAAATAAGCTATTGGCTCATCGAGCCGTGGCTGGCACCGGAGCGCTCACGAAACGCGTTGAGCTAGAGCTAAGGCTAAGTAGCTGAACCGAAACCATGAGAGAATTGAAGACATGGCAAAAGAGAAAAAGCAGAAAGAATCGTCGCAGGAGCAGAAGGCGCCCGATCAGGCGCGGCACAGCGCGAAGGAACGTCCGCGGCTGCGCTCGAAGTTCGAGAAGGAAGTCGCTCCGGCGCTGCTGAAGGAACTGGAACTGAAGAACGTGATGGCGGTTCCGCGCCTGCACAAGATCGTCGTGAACATGGGCGTGGGCGAAGCGACGCAGAACGCGAAGGTGCTCGATCCGGCAGTGAACGAACTGGGACAGATCACCGGGCAGAAGCCGGTGGTGACGCGGGCGAAGAAATCGATTGCGGCGTTCAAAGTGCGCCAGGGACAGTCGATTGGCGCGATGGTCACGTTGCGCGGCGACCGCATGTACGAATTTTTCGACCGGCTGGTGAACATCGTTCTGCCGCGTGTGCGCGATTTCAAGGGAGTCTCGACCAAGTCGTTTGACGGGCGCGGCAACTTCACGCTCGGGCTGCACGACCAGCTGATTTTCCCGGAGATTTCGTACGAGAAGGTCGACAAGCAGAAGGGCATGAACGTCACGATTGTGACCACGGCCGCGAATGACAATCAGGCGCGGACGCTGTTGAAGCACCTGGGCATGCCGTTCCGGGCGTAGGAAGCAAGTTTCAAGGTTTCAGAGTTTCAAGGTTCAGAAGAAGCTAGGAGCTAAAGTTGGCGACAACAGCAAAGCGAGTTAAGGACGGCGTCGGGCTGCATCAGAAGCCGGAAGACGTGAAGAAACCGAAGTTTTCCACGCGCAGGCACAACCGCTGCAATTTGTGCGGACGGCCGCGCGCGTTTCTGCGCAAGTTCGGCATTTGCCGCTTGTGCTTCCGCCAGCTCGCGCTGCGCGGGGAGATTCCAGGGGTTTCGAAGTCGTCGTGGTAATCGGTAGCGTCGCAATCGCGCGCTATTGCGCTCGCAAAAACCGCGAGCGTATCGCGCGGCACGCCCAGGTCCTTCGCGAGACAGAAAGCGTCTCGCTCAGGATGACAAGAGCAGGAGTAGATGTAAACAAGCTGCCGCAGGTTCTCCGCATTGACGCGGAGCGAACGGGTGGCTAGAGGAGAAGCAAACGATGAGGTTGACCGATCCGGTCGCAGACATGCTGACGCGAGTGCGGAACGCACTCCAGGCCCGGCACCAGAAGGTGGACATTCCGGCTTCGCGGCTGAAGCTGGAGATTGCCCGCATTCTGAAAGAAGAGGGCTACATCTCCAATTTCAAGCCGACGGAAGAAGAAGGCCACAAGGTCATCCGGATTTACCTGAAGTATGGCGCCAACAACGAGGCGGCGATCTCGAAGGTGGAGCGCGTGTCGCGCCCCGGCTGCCGCGTCTACGTGCGCCGCAGCGAGATTCCGCGCGTGCTGGGCGGCATGGGGATCAACATCCTCACCACGCCGCGCGGCGTGATGACCGGCCGCCAGGCCCGCAAAGAAGGCGTGGGCGGCGAGTTGCTGTGCCAGATTTACTAGAGAAGCCGCTCTTAGCTGTTGGCCTTTAGCTATTAGCTGGAGCAAGATGCGCGGCATGAGACACGAAAGATTCTAGCCAAGAGCTAAAAGCCAAGAGCTAAGAGCGCCTTATGTCACGAATTGGAAAAAAGCCGATCCCGATCCCCAAAGGGGTGACGGTCAAAATTGAAGGCAATACCGTCGCTGGTGCAGGGGCCGAAGGGCAAGCTGGATACGGCGCTGCCGACCGGCATCAAGATCGAGCAGAAGGACGGAAACATCGTCGCCATCCGCGAGAACGATTCGCAGGCGGCGGTGCACGGGCTGGCGCGCGCTCTGGTCAACAACGCGGTCGAGGGCGTGACCAAGGGCTGGACGCGCGAACTGGAAATCGTCGGCATCGGCTACCGCGCCGAGATGAAGGGCAAGCACGATGGTGGTGTTCAACCTGGGCTATTCGCATCCGATCGAGTATCCGTTGCCGACGGGCGTGGATGCGACGGTGGATCCGAAGCAGACCAAGATTGCGCTGACGGGCATCGACCGGCAGAAGGTGGGACAGGTGGCGGCGGAAATGCGCTCGCTGCGTCCGCCCGATCCGTACAAGAACAAGGGCGTGCGCTATGCGGGCGAGCGCCTGAAGAAGAAGGTCGGAAAGACCGGAGCGAAGTAAGCCGTCGCTAGTCGCTGGTCGTTCGTCGTTGGCTCAGCGACTTCGGAGTACGTTTGAGAATTGTGCAATCGTCGGAGTCTTGGGCTAACGGCCGACGACTGAACGACTAAGGACAGATTTCATGCTGACAAGAATTACGAAAAACGAGAAGCGCGGACATGTACACGACCGCATCCGGAAAAAGATGCAGGGGACGGCGGAGCGTCCGCGGCTCAACGTGTACCGTTCGCTGAACCACATTTACGTGCAGGTGATCGACGACCTGCACGGCAAGACGCTGGTTTCCGCCAGCACGGCCGAAGGCAAGAAGGAAGACCGGCGCACCGGCGGCAACGTGGCCTCGGCGAAAGCCGTCGGCAAGACCATTGCCGAGCGCGCCAAGGCCAAGGGCGTGACCAAGGTCGTGTTCGACCGCGGCGGCTACATTTATCACGGGCGGGTGAAGGCTCTGGCCGACGCGGCGCGCGAAGCGGGATTGCAGTTCTAAGAAGCAGCTCTTAGCTTTTAGCTCTTAGCCATAAGCTCGAGATCGAGCAAGCTAAAAGCTAAGAGCTAATAGCTAAAGGCTAGGTTAATAAATGCCAACAGTGATCAAGAAACTCGATGCAAATTCGTTCCAGCTGAAGGACCAGGTCGTCGCCATCAACCGCGTGACCAAAGTGGTCAAGGGCGGCAAGAATCTTTCGTTCGCGGCGCTGGTGGTGGTGGGCGATCCTTCGGCCGGAGTGGTGGGCTACGGTTCCGGGAAGGCCAAGGAAGTTCCGCAGGCCATCCGCAAGGGGATCGAGTCGGCCAAGAAGAATCTGGTGAAGGTGAACCTGACGCAGACCAGCATTGCGCACCTCGTGCTGGGACGCTACGGTTCGGGCAAAGTGCTGCTGAAGCCGGCGCCGGAAGGCACGGGCGTGATTGCGGGCGGCGCGGTGCGCGCGGTGATGACTTCGGCGGGCGTGCAGAACGTGCTGACGAAATCCATCGGCACGACCAACCCGCACAACGTGATCAAGGCGACGTTCGACGCGCTGAAGCAGTTGAAGAGCCGCGAAGGCGTGGCCGCGATGCGCGGCAAGACGGCGCAGGAGCTGTAAGAGCAGTAGCTCGGTACCGGGTGACCCAGTGAGCCGAGCACTAGAAGGATTTCGAGGTTTACGAAAATGACGGCGAAGAAAACGAATTCGGGCAGCGGAAAGATTCACCTGAAGTGGGTGCGCTCCGCCATTTGTGCCCCGGTGAAACAGAAGCTGGTGATCAAGGGTCTGGGATTCACCCGGCTGAATCAGGTGATCGAGCGTCCGGACAACGAGCGCCATTCGCGGCATGGTGGCGAAGGTGCCGCATATGGTGGAGGTTGTGGAATAAAGTTTCGAGCGTTTCAGCGAGTTCAGCTGTCAGCGAAGCGCTTATGCGCTCGACGAGCCTAGACTCGAAGCTGAAGCTCTGAAGAGCTTACTTATGAATTTATCGAATATTCGAGCACCGAAGAAGGCGACGGAAAAGCGCAAGCGCGTGGGGCGCGGCATGGGCTCCGGCATGGGCAAGACGTCCACCCGCGGACACAAGGGGCAGCGTTCGCGCACCGGCTCGCGCATGATCCGCGGTTTTGAAGGCGGCCAGATGCCGCTGCACCGCCGCATGCCGAAGCGCGGCTTCACCAACATTTTCCGCAAGGAATTCAACATCGTGAGCCTGGAGCGGCTGGTCGAGATGGGCGAGTCGTTTCATGGCGAGCCGATCACTCCCGAAGTGCTGCGCAAGGCCGGAGTCATCAAGACCAAGCATCCGGTAAAGATTCTGGGCGACGGCGAATTGACGGTCGCGATCACGGTGCACGCGCACAAGTTCTCGAAGTCGGCGCAGGAAAAGATCACCAAGGCGGGCGGCAAGGTTGAGGTCGTAACGGTGAAGGCGGGAAGTAAATGTTCGACAAACTGGCCAACATCTTCCGGATTCCGGACCTGCGCAAACGCATCCTGTTTACTCTGGGAATGCTGTTCGTGTACCGGTTGGGCGGGCACTTGCCGACGCCGGGAATCGATACCGCCAAGCTGGAAAGTTTCTTCACGCAGGGCAGCACCAGCGGATCGCTGCTGGGATTTGTCGATCTGTTCTCCGGCGGCCAGTTGCGCCGCATGACGATTTTTGCCCTGGGCATCATGCCCTACATCACGGCATCGATCATTCTGCAGTTGCTGACCGTGGTCTATGAGCCGCTGGCCAAGCTGCAGAAAGAAGGCGAACTCGGGCGCAAGAAGATCACGCAGTGGACGCGCTACATCACCGTCATTCTGAGTGCGGTGCAGTCGTTCGGCATCGCGGTCGGCCTGGAAAAAGGCGGCTTCGCGCTGGATCCGGGCTGGAAGTTCCGCCTGATGACCATGCTGACCCTGACCACGGGCAGCGCGTTCATCATGTGGCTGGGCGAGCAGATCACCGATCGCGGCGTGGGCAACGGAATGTCGCTGCTGATTTTTGCCGGCATCGTGGTGGGCTTGCCGCGCGGCGTCGTGGATTTGATCGAGAAGGCCAAGAACGCCGCCTGGGGCGCGATGACGTTCCCGCTGATGGTGTTTCTGATCGTCTTCATGATCGCGGTGGTGGCGTTCATTGTCTAGGTGGAACGCAGCGAACGGCGAATTCCGGTGCAATACGCCAAACGTGTGGTCGGACGCAAGGTGATGGGCGGGCAGTCGACGCACCTGCCGCTGCGCGTGAATGCCGGCGGCGTGATGCCGGTGATCTTCGCGTCTTCGATTCTGACGCTTGCCGCAGACCGTCGGGTACGGCCTGCGCAACAACCGCTATTTTGGCGATCTGTTCCGCATGCTGGGATGGGGCGAGCCGCTCTACACCTTGCTCTATGCAGTCGGCATTATTTTCTTCGCGTATTTTTACGTTTCGATCGTGTTCAATCCCAGCGAAGTTGCCGACAACATGCGCAAGTATGGCGGATTTATTCCCGGCATTCGTCCGGGCAAGCGCACGGCGGACTTCATCAATGAAGTGCTGACGCGCATCACGCTGGTGGGCGCGCTGTACCTGATTATGATTTCGTTCATTCCCGAGTGGATGATCGCCGGTATTCACCTCAACCATCTTCCCGGCGCGCTCGGAAGATTCTTCGAAGTCGCTGCCGAACTGGGTGACGAACGGTCTGGGCGTGAACTTTTATTTTGGCGGAACGTCGCTGCTGATCGTGGTGGGCGTGGCGATGGATACGGTCACGCAGATCGAGGCGCAACTGATCATGCGCCACTACGACGGATTTACGCCGCGCAGCGGACGGATTCGCGGCCGCCGCACCTGGTAGTGAACCGGTGACTGATTTGCAACCGGTGAGTTGCGGTGCGAGATTGTTGGAGTTGTGGGGTGTGCTGCACCTCGGCTGATCTTGGGGCGCCGGGGAGACTGAGCTCGGGAGGCTTTGGCCAAGCCGATGGCGCAGGAAACCTCGCGTGAAGTGGGTCCCGTGGTGCTGCTCGGACCGCCGGGTGCCGGAAAAGGCACTCAGGCCAAGCGCATCATGGAGCGCTACGGAATTCCCCAGATGTCGACCGGGGACCTGCTGCGGGAGAATGTGGCTCCGCGGAACGGAACTCGGGCTGGCTGCCAAGGCGGTGATGGCGCGGGGACGAGCTGGTTTCCGACGATCTGGTTTGCATCATGGTCCGCGAGCGGCTGGTGCAGCCGGACTGCAAGCGCGGTTACATTCTGGACGGGTTTCCCCGGACTGCAGCCCAGGCCGGGTGGCTCGATGCGCTGCTCGACGATGAGCTCTTTGACAATTCGCGTCCCACCCGGGCCTGGCCAATTGTGATCCGCCTGGACGTGGACTATAATCAATTGTTGCTCCGGATCACTGGACGCCGTTCTTGTCCCACCTGTGGACGGATTTATAACGTCCACTTCCAGCCGCCCCGCGTAGATGAAGTCTGCGACGTGAACACGGGACGAAGCTGGTGACCCGCAATGACGACCGGTTGGAAGTGATTCAGCCCACGACTCACGGCATATCAGGAGCAGACTCGTCCGGTGGCGGACTATTACCAGCGCACGGGCAGGTTGATCTCGATGAACGGCGATCTGCCGATGGACGACGTCACGGAACAGATTTTCCGGATTTTGGAAGATCATCATGCTGAGAACGCTAGAATTAAGCAATTGAAACTGAAGAATGGCGATTGTGTGTAAATCATCGGCGGAAATTGAGAAGATGCGGCAGAGCGGCCGCATCGTACGCCAGGTTCTCGACCATGTGCAGAACGCTGGTGGCGCCGGGCGTGTACGACCATGGATCTGGAGCGCGCCGCCGAGAAGAAGATCAAGGAACTCGGGGCCAAGCCGGCGTTCAAGGGATACTACGATTATCCCTGCGTGTTGTGCACGTCGGTGAACGAAGAGATTGTGCACGGCATCCCGTCGGAAAAGCGGGTGCTGAAAGAAGGCGACATCGTTTCGATCGATTGCGGCGTGGTGCTCGACGGCTACTACGGCGATGCGGCGATCACGGTTCCGGTGGGGAAGCGGCTGAAGCCGGAGTTGCAGAAGCTGCTGGAAGTGACCGAAGCGTCGCTGTACCGCGGAATTGAGCAGGCGCGGATCGGCAACTCGGTCGGCGATGTTGGCGCGGCGGTGCAGGAGCATGTGGAAGCCGCGGGATTCAGCGTGGTGCGCGAGTTTGTAGGACACGGCATTGGGACGCGGTTGCACGAAGAGCCGCAGGTTCCGAACTTCGGAGCGCGCGGGCACGGCGCCAAGTTGCGCGAGGGCATGGTGCATCGCGATCGAGCCGATGGTGAATTACGGCAAGCCCGAGACGCGAGTGCTGGGCGATAAGTGGACCGCAGTGACCGTAGACGGCAGTTTCAGCGCGCACTTCGAGCATTGCGTGGCGGTGACGAAAGACGGTCCGGTGATTTTGACGCAGTAAAACAGCTCTTGGCCGTTAGCTCTTGGCTCTTAGCTAAAGGCCAAGCGGAGCTAAAAGCTAAGAGCTGCTTAAGGAGTCGAATGAGTAAAGAAGACGCGATTGAAGTGATGGCGGTGGTTCTGGAACCGCTGCCCAACGCCATGTTCCGGGTGGAACTGGAAAACAAACACCAGGTGCTGGCGCACGTTTCCGGCAAGATGCGCAAGAATTTCATCCGCATTCTGCCCGGGGACAAGGTCGCGGTGGAGCTTTCGCCCTACGACCTGAATCGCGGACGAATTGTGTATCGGTATAAATAGATATGCGCCGAGCTGCGCTCGGCGGACGGGCGAAGAGCTGTCTGCAGACGAACTAGAAGAGAACTGAGAACTGTTATGAAAGTACGAGCATCGGTAAAGAAAATTTGCGACAAGTGCAAGGTCATCCACCGCAAGGGTGTGGTGCGGGTGATCTGCGTCATCTCGAAACATAAACAGCGCCAGGGCTAAGAAGCTTCTGGCTTTTAGCTCCTGGCTTCTAGCTAAAAGCCAGGTTAGCTAGAAGCCAAAAGCTCGAAGCTAGCGGCACAGCCGCTGAGGTTAAAGGAAAACTATGGCACGTATTGCAGGCGTCGATCTTCCGCGCCAGAAGCACATCAACATCGCGCTGACCTATATCTACGGCATCGGGCATCCGCGCGCCGGCCGCATTCTCGACGAGGCCAAAGTCGAGCCCATGAAGAAGGTGCAGGACCTGAGCGAAGAAGAGGTCAACCGCATCCGCACGGTCATTGAGGCCGAGGGACTGGTGGAAGGCGATCTGCGCAAGGAAGTTTCGATGAACATCAAGCGTCTCATCGAAATCGGCTCCTACCGCGGATTCCGCCATCGCCGCAACCTGCCGGTCCGCGGCCAGCGCACACATACCAATGCCCGTACCCGCAAGGGTCCGCGCAAGGGAACGGTCGCGCAGAAGAAGAAGGCGACGGCGAAGACATAAAAACAGTCGTTAGCTGTCTGGCTTCTCAGCCTTCTCAGCTTGCGAGCTGACGTTAGCTAAGGACTGAGGCCAAGAGCTAAGAAACTGACTCATGGCAAAACCAGCAGCAGCGGGCGGCGCAGCAGCCGCACCGGATAAAAAAGGCAAGAAGAAAACCTTCAAGAAGAAGGAGCGCAAGCACGTGCCGCATGGGCTGGTGCTATGTGCAGGCGTCCTTCAATAACACGATCGTGACCATCACCGACATGAACGGCAACGTTCTGTCGTGGAAGAGTTCGGGATCGCTCGGCTTCCGCGGATCGCGCAAGGGCACGCCCTTCGCCGCGCAGCAGGCCGCGTCGAATGCCGCGAACATGGCGCGCGATCACGGTGTGCGCAGCGTGGATGTGCGCGTCAGCGGTCCGGGTTCGGGCCGCGAGTCGGCGGTTCGTGCGCTGGCTGCGTCGGGCATTGAAGTGCGTTCGATTCGCGACGTCACGCCGATTCCGCACAACGGCTGCCGTCCGCCGAAGCGCCGCAGAGTGTAAGTAGCAAGCGTCGCTCGCCGTCTAGTCAGCTGGTCGTTAGCAAAATCGAAACGGCGAAGCTAGCGACCAGAAGACTAATGACAGCTGATTTACTGTCCGGGACGAAGGGTGAAGCCAAACCTGTAAACCGGTCATCTAAAGGAGAAGAAACTTGGCACGTTATACCGATGCAGTCTGCCGTCTATGCCGCCGC
Organism: uncultured Acidobacteriaceae bacterium; assembly: GCA_963795875.1. Taxonomy (GTDB): domain Bacteria; phylum Acidobacteriota; class Terriglobia; order Terriglobales; family Acidobacteriaceae; genus Sulfotelmatobacter. The sequence goes on along the minus strand of CAWCJM010000006.1, from coordinate 84,720 downwards.
GAGGGCATGAAGCTGTTCCTCAAAGGCGCAAAGTGCTTCAGCGATAAATGTCCCATCGAGAAGCGCAACTTCGCTCCCGGACAACATGGGAAGGACCGCAAAGCCAAGATCGTTGGCTACGGCCTGCAGTTGCGCGAGAAGCAGAAAGCCAAGCGCATCTACTTCACGCAGGAAGGCCAGTTCCGCAACTACTTCGAGAAGGCCGCGCGCTCGCAGGGCGTGACCGGCGAGATGCTGCTGCAGCAACTGGAGCGCCGTCTCGACAACGTGGTCTTCCGCCTGGGATTCGCGCAGTCGCGGCGCCAGGCGCGCCAGTTGGTGCGTCACGGGCACGTTGCGGTCAACAACCGCAAGGTCAACATTCCTTCGTACGAAGTGAGCGCGGGCGAAGAAATCGCGATCCGCGAGAAGAGCAAGAAGCTCACCGTGCTCGAACTGGCGAAGGAATTCGCCAGCCACGGCACGACGGCCAGCTGGCTGGAAGTCGATCGCGACAATTACAAGGCGAACGTGCTGTCGCTGCCCAAGCGCGAAGATATTCAGTTGCCGGTCAACGAGCAGCTGATTGTTGAGTTGTACAGCAAGTAAGGCATTGAGTCGACTGGTCATCGAGGTCATTGAGCGATTTGAAATCGCTCAATCGACCCGATCTAGCAATCGCGACAGTTCTGGGTCCTATATTTCGAGCCAGATCAGCCTTTGCTGACGCTTGACCTGAGTCCGGACCGATTCAGGGAGTCAGCTTTGAGCCAAACGGCCGAAGGAGAAACACATGCTTTGGAAGGGTTTTCAGAAACCGAAACGTCTCGCCACCGACACCTCCAGCCTCACCGACAAGTACGGCATGTTCTGGGCGCAGCCGTTTGAGCGCGGCTTCGGCACCACCGTGGGCAACGCCCTGCGGCGCGTGCTGCTGAGCTCGATTGAAGGCGCGGCCGTCACCGCGGTGAAGATGGAAGGCGTGCTGCACGAATTCCAGTCGATCCCCGGCGTGGTCGAGGACGCGACCGACATCATCCTCAACCTGAAGCAGATTCCGTTCAAGCTCTCGGGCGACGCGCCGAAGGCGATTTACCTGCGCGCCGATCAGCCGGGCGTGGTCACCAGCGGCATGATCGAAGCCGATGGCGATGTCGAGGTTCTCGATAAAGACGTCTACATCGCGACGGTCAGCGAAGGCGGCAAGCTCGACATGGAAATGCGCCTGAAGCGCGGCCGCGGCTACACCTCCGCCGACAAGAACTTCGACGAGGATCTCGGCATCGGATTCATTCCGATCGACTCGGTGCACTCGCCGGTGCGCAAGTGCAACTACACCGTCGAAGCCGCGCGTCTCGGACAGATCACCGACTACGACAAGCTGACGCTCGAAGTGTGGACCAACGGCTCCATCACGCCGGCCGATTCGCTCGGCCTGGCGGCGAAGCTGCTGAAGGACCACATGAACATCTTCATCAACTTCGAGGAAGAAATCGAAACCGGCACGTCGTCGTCGGACGACCGCAAGCCCGAGATCCACAACGAGAACCTCAACCGTTCCGTCGAAGAGCTCGAGCTTTCCGTGCGCAGCTACAACTGCCTGAAGAACGCGAACATCCAGACCATCGGCGAACTCGTGCAGAAGACCGAAGCCGAAATGCTCAAGACCAAGAACTTCGGCCGCAAGTCGCTGAACGAGATCAAGGAGATTCTGTCCTCGATGGGTCTGAGCCTGGGCATGAAGATCGACGAGCACGGCAATGCCGTGCCCGGACCGACTTCGAATCAGGTGCTGCCGGCTTCCGCTTACGGACCGGACGACCAGCTGTAGGAAGTCAGGTTTCGGCACCCGGCTTCCGGCTTTCGGAGGCTGGGTCGCCGACGAGCAATTGATTTTGACTTTCAAGCTAGAAGCTGAGAACTAGAGCTAGAAGCTGAGGGTTTCCCATGCGTCACAAAGTTGCAGGATATAAACTCGGACGGAACACCGCGCACCGGCGCTCGCTGCTGCGCAACCTGGTCACCTCGGTGATCGTGGAAGAGCGCATCGAGACGACGGTTCCCAAGGCCAAGGCCGCGAAGCCCATCGTCGAGAAGATGATCACGCTGGGCAAGCGCGGCGATCTCGCCGCGCGCCGTCTGGCTGCGGCTTATCTCATGACCGATGAGGCCGTGGTGAAGTTGTTCGACACGGTCGGCCCGCGTTTCGGCGACCGCAACGGCGGCTACACGCGCATCATCCGCACCGGCTGGAACAAGGGCGACGGCGCCGACAAGGCTTTCCTCGAACTGCTGGGCAGCGAGAAGATCCTCGACGAGAAGAAAGAAAAGCGCGCCGAAGCCCGCGCCAAGAAAGCCGCCGAAGCCAAGAAAGCCATGGAAGAGGCGGAAGCGCAGGCGCAGGTTGAGAGCGAGGCGGCGCCGGCCGAAGGCAAAGAGGACGACAAGAAAGAGTAGTTCCGTCCGTAACTTTGCAGGGCGCGGCGCAGGCCGTGCCTTTTTGTTTGCCTATGCTCATTTGTCCGCACTCGTACATGTCCCTCTGCGTCTCCCACTGGTAATCTTTCCCGCTTTCGCGCATCTCCTTAAACTTCTCTTAATGGCCTTCACCCGCACACAGATCGGGATTGCTGTCGGCGCCGGAGTTTTGCTGGTGGGAGTGTTTGTCGGCTACCTGTGGTGGCTGAGCAATCAGGGGCCGGTGCTGGCGCGTTCGGAGGATCACGATCCGCTGACCGGACTGCCGGTCAGCATCAAGATGAATCCGTTGCGCGACCGCTCGACCGAGAAGGCCGCCAATAAATTTCTGCGCGAGATCCGCGACGGGCATTGCGACGATCTGCTGTCCAAGTGGGAGCACGACTACCACAAGAAGTACGCGAAGTACATTTGCAGCCTCCGAGGCGCAGCACCCGCTGCTCTCATGGGAACTGGTGGATTGGGAAGACGCGCCGCCGCTGATCATCCTGCACTATCGCGGCAAGCGGGAAACCAATGCCGGCCGGGCAGGCCGGAATCGATCAGGATCTGTTCACCGTCACCATCGAGCCAAGGGTGGCGAGTGGGTCGTGACCAAGTACGACGCCATGTACTGAAGAAGCTCTCAGCTTTCAGTACTCAGTACTGCTCAGTACTCAGTTGCGCGATGCATGAAGCTGAGCCCTGCTATCCAGTTTTCTCATGCCTCCGTGATAAAACTTCTTCATGTCCGTCGCCCTCCCCTGAGCCTCAGCCTTCTGCTGCGCGCAATATCTACGTCTTCGGCATCACTTCGTTCCTGAACGACACGGCGACGCGAGATGGCGTACTGGGTGTTGCCGGCGTTTCTGGTTTCGCTGGGAGCGGGGCCGGCGCAGTTGGGATTGATCGAGGGGCTGGCCGAAAGCGTCGCGTCGTTCGCCAAACTTTTTTCGGGATATCTGACCGATCGCATCGAGCGCCGCAAGCCGCTGGTCGTCGCGGGATATTTTGTCGCCAACGCGGTGAAGCCGCTGCTGGCAGTGGCGACCGCGTGGTGGCACATTCTGCTGATCCGGTTCAGCGACCGGCTGGCCAAGGGAGTGCGCGGCGCGCCGCGCGATGTGATGGTGGCGGAGTCAGTGCCGAAAGAGCGGCTGGGCTCGGCCTATGGCCTGATTCAGTCGATGGATTCCGCGGGAGCGATTGCCGGGCCGCTGGTGGCTCTGTTGCTGCTGGCGCGTTATGGAATTCGCGGCGTGTTCTGGGCGGCTGCGATTCCGGGGGCGTTGTGTGTGCTGGTGGCGCTGTTCGGAATTCGCGAGACCGAGACACAAGTCGTCCGCGCCTCGCGGATCCGCGAGTCGCGAAGAAGACCGCTACTCTCGTCGAGGTTGCAGCCGGTACCGCTTGCCGGGTTCGTTTTACATGGTTCTGATCGCGGTGACTCTGTTCTCGCTGGGGAATTCGAGCGACATGTTTCTGGTGATGCGGGCGCAGAATGTGGGCATTCCAGTGGCGCTGGCGCCGCTGCTGGGCTTGTCTTCAACATCACTTACACGCTCGGATCGTGGCCCGCAGGATGGTTCAGCGATCATTTCTCACGGCGGTGGATCGCGGCCGCGGGGTATCTGATTTTCGCGGCAGTTTATTTTGTGTTCGGGACGCGCGCCGTCGACGCTTGCGATCTGGATCACGATGGCAGTCTACGGCTTGTACTACGCGCTGACGCAGCCGGTGCTGAAGGCGCTGGTGGTTGAGACCGTGGGCAAGACGTGCGCGGGCGCGCGCTCGGCAGTTATTTCTTTGTGACCAGTGTGGCCACGCTTGCCGCCAGTCTGATTACCGGGGAATTGTGGAAGCATTATGGCGCGCCGATTCCGTTCTATGTTTCTGCGGGCCTGGCAGCCGTCTCAGCGGCGCTGCTAGTAATCAGGCCCAGCTGGCCCTTCGCGAAAAGAGTTAAGGGGTTGCGATCCTGTATTTTCTGACAGTTTTCCGTTTCGCACGGGCAGCCTACGCTTCTGTTAAGGGAATGACCTCGGAAAAAACGACGTCATCTCGACACCGAGGTCCATCGAACATGCTCGATTCTCAGTCGGCGGTGGCGGGCGCGCGATCCTCCAGCTTTTTGGCAGGCCTTGATCCCGCTGCGGTGCAGACCATCCTTTCCGCCGCGCCGATCCGCCGGGTTTCCGCGAAGCACAACATCATCACGAGTGGCCATGGGGCCACTCATATGTTTCTGGTGCAGAACGGCCGGGTGCGCTATTACCACCTCACCAAGCATGGCGAGGTGGTGCTGCTGGGATGGCTGGTGCCGGGAGACGTGATTGGACTAGTAGCGCTGCTGAAGACTCAATCGACATATATGGCGACCGCGGAAGCAGCCTCTGAGTGCAAGTTGCTGGCTTCGGACCATTCCGTCATCCGCAAGCTAGCGTCGCGCTATCCTCCGCTGGCGGAGAATGCCTTGAGCATCGCTCTTGGGTACGTGAGAACCTACATCGAGACGGCATGTTGGACTGGTTACGAAGAATGCGGAGGAAAGGCTCGCCGAGACGCTGCTGCGGCTTAGCGACAAAGCCGGTGAAGTCCATCCTGATGGAATCGAAATCCGCGCGACCAACGATGAACTCGGAGCGCTGGCGGACATCAGCCCGTTTACCGCCAGCCGTCTAATGAGCAATTGGGCCAAGGCGGGGACCGTTTCCAAGGGGCGCGGACGGCTCCTTCTCCACGACCCGGAAGCGCTCATGATTGACTAGCGGATGGATTGTCCGGACGCAACTTCAGGGAAAATTTTCGATATTTGCTCCAGCGCAAAGACTGGGACCAGTCTGCAGCCTATCCTCCGAGAGGCACCTCCCCCCAGAGCAATTTGTTCGTCGTTCGGTGAGTTCGATGTCGGCGCGTGCTCCGAATTTCGGGGCACGCGCCGAGTACGAAACGACGACTCACGGCTCGAACAACTTCAGAACCATCTCATCCAAAGAAACACGAGTATCTGAGCGGCGATTCCGGCGCAGGTGTCGAGAAGGACGTCTCGCGGCGTGCCGGTGCGCGAGGGGATGAAGCTCTGGTGCCACTCGTCGAGGCTGGCCACCAGCGCGGTTCCCAGCACCGCGATGGTCGCCCAGCGCAAAGTCCACTTTGGATTGCCTAGCGACGGGCAGAGTTTCTCGCCAGGCGCGGAACAGCAGGATGCTGAGCAGGCCGTAGCCGAAGACGTGACCGCCCTTGCGGATGTAGAAGTGCCAGTGTTCGAAGCTGTGCGCGGTTCATGCCGAAGAGAAAATGCAGCAGGGGATAAAGAAAGCGGCTGGTGTTGTGGGCGGAGAGGTACGTGCGTCGACTCGATGGCAATGACGATCAGCCACAGGATGGCGGCGATCCAGGCTTTTAGAACATGGTGGCGGTCGGTGGTCAAGCGAGTGGGGTCGCTCGTGCAGCTTCGAAATCCCCACCCTTCGCAAGGAACGCGAAGGATGGGGCACCCACAGTTGACTCTTCGACCTGCGGCTGCGACTGCGCTTACTCGATGGCATAGTTTGGGGCCTCGCGGGTGATCATGACGTCGTGGACGTGGCTTTCGCGCAGGCCGGCGCCGCTGATGCGGACGAAGCGGGTCTTCTGCAGAAGTTCGGGGATCGTGCGCGCAGCCGCAGTAGCCCATGCCGGATTTCAATCCGCCGACCATCTGGTGGACGATCATCGCGACGGAGCCGCGGTAGGGAACGCGTCCTTCGATGCCTTCGGGGACGAGTTTGGCGAGGCGGTTGGAATCGCCATCGCAGGCCGAGATGGAAGCCGAGGAATCGCCTTCGGTGCTCTGGAAGTAGCGCTCGCTCGAGCCTTGCGCCATGGCGCCGATCGATCCCATGCCGCGATACGACTTGAACGAGCGGCCTTGATACAGAATCAATTCGCCGGGACTTTCGTCGGTGCCGGCGAAGAGCGATCCGATCATGACGGCGCTCGCGCCCGCGGCCAGGGCTTTGGTGACGTCGCCGGAATACTTGATGCCGCCGTCGGCGATGATGGGGACGCCGGAGTCTTTGGTGGCGCGGTAGGCTTCGGCGATGGCGGTGATCTGCGGAACGCCTGCGCCGGTGACGACGCGCGTGGTGCAGATCGATCCGGGGCCGATGCCGACTTTAATGCCGTCGGCGCCGGCGCGCGTCAGTTCGCAGGCGCCGTCGAACGTGGCGACGTTGCCGGCCAGCAGTTCGATGTGGGGCAATTTCGATTTCACCAGCTTCACGGCGTCGAGAACTTTTGTGGAGTGGCCGTGGGCGCTGTCGATGGCGAGCACGTCGACTTTGGCTTCGGCGAGTTCCTGCGCGCGTTCGAGAAAATCTCCGGTGGCGCCGATGGCCGCGCCGACGCGCAGGCGTCCCTGCGAATCTTTGGCGGCGTTGGGATATTTCAGTTTCTTCTGGATGTCCTTAACCGTGATTAAGCCCTTCAGGTTGTACTTGTCGTCGACCACGAGAAGTTTTTCGACGCGATGCTCGTGAAGAATTTTTTCCGCTTCTTCGAGCGTGGTTCCCACGGGCACGGTGATGAGGTTTTTCTTGGTCATCACTTTGTCGATGGGAATGTCGAAGCGGGTCTCGAAGCGCAGGTCGCGGTTGGTGAGGATGCCGACCAGTTTGCCGTGCTCGGTGATGGGCACGCCGGAAATCTTGTACTTGCGCATGACTTCGAGCGCGTCGCTGACCCGGTCGGTGGGCGACATGGTGACGGGGTCGACGATCATGCCGCTTTCGGAGCGCTTCACCTTGTCGACTTCGTTGGCCTGCTGCTCGATGGTGAGGTTGCGATGAATGATGCCGAGGCCGCCCTGCTGCGCCAGCGCGATGGCCATGTGCGATTCGGTCACGGTGTCCATGGCGGCGCTGACGATGGGAATGTTCAGGCTGATGTTGCGCGTGAGTTGCGTCTGCGTGACGGCCTGCGCGGGAATTACATCGGAGCGGGCGGGCAGCAGAAGGACGTCATCGAAAGTAAGAGCCTCAGGAACGGGAAAATGAATCATAAGTTTCTCGGGAATCTCCCAGCCGTTGGGGTAATTCTTCATTCTAGAGAGGGCGGGGGATTGAGGCAAATGGGAAGCGGACCTACCTGAGCTGCGCCAGCCAGATCGTATGAAGGCCGCAAGTGGGGTCTGCGACGACGTAAGAGAGGACGTCAAATCCGTTCTGATTGAGGAGTGAGCGATATTCGGATTCATCGAGGCTTCCATGGTAAAGCGGTTCGCCCTGAAACGTTCCGATGGCTTCCCCATGCGAAGGCCCACTGGTGAACATCAGGGCCGCATTCGAGGCCGCGTGAGCTTTGAAGATGGGGAACATCGGATATTGATCCTCAGGGCATAAGTGAAAGACGCTGTCCCAGGCCAGAATGCCGTCAAAACGCTGGCCGAGAGCCAGCGTTCGCATATCGTGGACAATCCAGTTTTGATCCGGGAAGCGCGATTTGCAGATCTCGATGAGAGCTGGAGAAGAATCCACGCCCGTCACATGGCAACCCTTTTCGATAAAGTACCGGGCTATCGGCTCGGCCGAACCGCAGCCAAGGTCGAGGACGGAAGATCCGAGTCGCAGAACGGCTGAGAAACGGTCGAGCCAGGGCTTTTCGAAAAGGTCGCGCCCTCGTTCCCGGTCAAAACTGTCGGCATGCCGCTGATATAGGTCGATGATGCGGTCTGCGTCGGAGTTCACGTGAGAACGCTAACATGCTCGTGCTCAGGGCAACAACCGACGCCTGCGATGAATGGCATGAGTGGGTGTTTCAGTTGACCGTGAGTGGTGCCGTGACGCTGCCGACTTTGCCGGTTACGTTGTCGCGGACCACGAAGCGGACAGTATATTTTCCCGGAGCGAGCTCCAGTACATTTCGAAAATCCATGCCGTTGGAGCGCACCGATGCGATCTGGGCGTCAGGAACAACCGGCGTGTAGTTCCGCGCGGTCTGGCCTGCTTCCTTCCCGTCCTTGTCATACGCCAGCGCTGCGAAATCGAAGTTGAGCTGGGAACGCCCGTTGCCTTCGAAAGTTAATCCCCCACCCGGCATGTGCGCAGAGAACACGGCCTTCTTCCTGTCGCCGTCGGGAGCCAAGCCGACCCATTGGACGGTCATCGGTACGCCGGTGCCTTCGATGGGAGAATGCAAGGCGTTGGCCATGTCGCGGTCGCGGCTCAGCAAGGGGTTCATAGTCGCATTGGTGACGAAGAATCCGTTGCGCGCGCGGAGCTCCACGTCCTTCTTGCCGACCTTGACTTGGAGTTTGCGCCAGCCTGGTTTGTTGTTCTTTGTGTCGAGATAGTAGCCGAGCATGTAGTAAGAGGAGGCGTCGTCGGCCGCACGCTTGAAACTGCCGGCAAGATCATTGGTGTTGTAGAAGGCCTTGCCTCCGGTCATGTCAGCGAAATCGTTGAGCGTGTCGATCTTGGACTGCTGGAGCCACATGCGGTTGGAGATTTGCCGGGAGACAGCCGTGCCGGAGAACGCTCCGGAGCTTTTGCCATTCGACAAATGAAGGAGAGTTCGCCAGGCCGCGGATATCGACCGGATATACGGAAATTTGGGCGTCGTTGAGCGCCAGCATGGTTCGTTCGTAGAGCAGGGACAGGTATCCGCCAGGGACGGTTGACGGCGAGTCGAGCGCGAAAGGAAAACCTCCCGTGGCCCAGATGAGCGATTTGCGGCCGGGCACACCCGATAGAGACCAAGCAATTCCGAGGAAGGCAGTTCATCGTCGTCTCGATCGCATTGGACTGCATGAAACTGTGCTTCGACGGCATCTCCATACTGTACGAACCGGTCGAGTCCTCGTAAAACGGAGTCTCCACCAGCGTCAGATTGCTGCCCGAATATCGAAGGTGATCCCGCAGTGACGGATTCCTGCGCATCGGTGGTCATGGTTTCCATCGGGGAGATCTCCCCGGTGGCTTTATTCAGAGCTTGCATCAGATGTGCGGAATCGCCGGTGAGCCCCTGTACAACTTGCAATCCGTGGCTCGTGATCAGCATGAGGGCGAGCACCTGGCCAGAGTCCAGGTTTTGCGCGCAGGAACTTGACCAATTCCCGGCGTCCGTAGGTTTGATCGAGGAACGGGGTGTTTACGGTGTCGAGTGCGATCACAACGACATTGCGAGGTTGCGGGCCGTCGAGAGTGAGATTGCGAAATTGTCCGGAGGGGGTTGGCGGAATCGCGAATTGGAGCGGTGCTCGCCGTCAGTTCCTCGAAGTGGGCGACACTGACGGGTTTGCCGTTTTCAAGAACAGTGAAGTCTTCTTTGTTGAGCCCGTGAAGATGATTGCCAGATTTATCGGTGACGACGACCGGAACCTGGATCAGTACAGTCTGCGAGTGGAATTCGACTTTGGGCTCATCGCTTGCCGAAGCCGGATGAACGATGGAGGGGTTGATGTTGTTGCCGGTGCCTAGCACCGCAGCGTTGCGTGCGTTCGTGGCAGGGTCCACGCCACGCAGGGCCGCTGCCGCCACGCGTCTGGCCGAAGGCGAACGCGGAAACACAAAGAAAAACGAGGATTAGGAGAGGCAAGCGCTGGGAAGTCATTCCAGCCTCCGAAGCATTCCTGAGCATTCTACCCCGATGTCCTCCAGGACGATGTCACTGGACTCTGCTAGGCGCTGGCCGGTTTGTCTTTTGACACCTCGCGGGCGTATATTAAGGAACTGAGAACTGTTGTGTACTACCGGCATTTGGCGAAGCACACCAGTGGGCGCAAGCCCACTTTTTAGTTTGGGCCCTTCGGTTGGTGCCGCCATCGCCTGTAAGTTATTGGATTCATGGCGCTTGACGTTGATCGTGTGCGGGAAATCGCGGAGCGGGTAGCCGCCTCCAGCGGGCTCGAAGTGGTCGAGGTCGAGTTCCTCGGCGGAGGCAAGGCGCGCATGCTGCGGGTGTTTCTGGATAAGCCTGCGGCCGGGACGGATCCGCTGGCCGGGGTGACGCACGAAGACTGTGCGAACTTCAGCCGCGAGTTTGGCACGATCCTCGATGTCGAGGATGTCATGCCGGGCTCGTACACGCTGGAAGTTTCGTCGCCGGGGCTGGATCGGAAGTTGATCAAGGCGGCGGACTTCACCCGCTTCACTGGCAGCCGGCTGAAGTTGACGACGCGGCAACCGGTGGATAACAACCGCCATTTTGAAGGACGGCTGGAGAGTTTTCGAGGACGGCCGGCTGACGCTGGATTTGAGCGTGGCCAGCCACAAGTCGCGCAAGAAGATGGGCGCGGCGGCCGGCGAGAAAATTGAAATTGAGTTCGCCAACGTGGAGAAGGCGAATTTGGTGCCGGAGATCTAAGAAGTGGTCTAAGGTTTCAGTGATAGTGGTCAGCAGGATTTCAACGACCTTGCTAACGTAATCCTGAAACTGACCTCTGACAACGTTGAGAACTGATTCTTTATGGCAAGCGAGCTCTACAACACGATCGACGCACTTAGCCGGGAAAAAGGGATTGATCCGCAGATTGTGGTCAGCGCGGTGGAAGACGCCATTGTTATGGCCACGCGCAAGTACTACAAGTCGCAGGAAAATCTGCGCGCCAAGCTCGACAAGGAAACCGGCAAGATCAACGCCTTCGCGGTGAAGACCGTGGTGGAGACGCCGGAGCAGGTGGAAGACCCGAACCTGCAGATCACGGTGGAAGATGCGCGCAAGGTCGATCCGGCGCTGGAAGTCGGCGGCGAGCTGCTGATTCCGAAAGTGACGGAAGGCATTCTGGGACGCATCGCGGCGCAGCTGGCGAAGCAGGTGATTTTCCAGAAGGTGCGCGAGGCCGAACGCGACACGGTTTACAACGAGTACATCGGGCGCGTGGGCGAGATCGTCAACGCGACGGTGAAGCGCGTCGAAGGTCCGGATGTGATTTTCGATATCGGCAAGGCGGAAGCGCGCATGCCGCGCAAGGAGCAGTCGCGGCTGGAATCGTTTGCCATCGGCGAGCGCGTGCGCGTGGTGATTGCGCGCGTGGAGCGAGCTTCGAAGGGGCCGGGCGTGGTGGTTTCGCGCGCCGCGCCGGAGCTGGTGCAGCATTTGTTCCAGACGGAAGTTCCGGAAATTTACGACGGAACGGTCGTGATCCGGGCGATTGCGCGCGAGGCCGGCGAGCGCACCAAGATCGCGGTCATGTCGAAGGACAAGGACGTGGACGCGGTGGGCGCTTGCGTGGGCATGAAGGGGATGCGCGTGCAGTCGATCATCCGCGAGCTGCGCGGGGAGAAGATCGACATCATCGAGTATCACGAAGATGCGGTCACTTTCGCCGAGAAGGCGTTGCAGCCGGCGAAGGTGAGCCGCGTGACCGATGGTCGACAGCGGCGACAAGCATCTCGAAGTTGTGGTCGACGACAGCCAGCTTTCGCTTGCCATCGGCAAGAAGGGGCAGAACGTTCGGCTGGCGGCGAAGCTGCTGGGCTGGAAGATCGACATCAAGAGCGAAGAAGAGAAGCGCCAGGAAGTCGAGCTGCAGATGGCTGCGATGGCTCCGCAGGCCTACGACTCCGCTCGAGAACGTGACGGGCCTGGGCGAAGGGCTGGTCGAGAAGCTCAGCGCCGCGGGCGTGACCACGGTGGAAGCGCTCGCCGATATGACGCCGGAGCAACTGGAGGCCATTGAGGGCATCGGGCCGAAGACGGTGGAAAAAATCAGTCTCGCGGTGAATAATTACTTTGCGAGCCTGGAGAGGGCGAGGCAGTCGCGGCCGAAGGGCGAAGATCGCTGCCGAGGGCGTGGCTGTTGAAGGTGAAGCTGTAGCTGAAGAAGCTGCGCCGGAAGCTGCGTGGAAGCGGCGAAGGTGAAGCCGCCGCGGAGAACCGAGTCAGCGGCTCCTGAAGCGACGGCGGAAGCCGAAGCCGCCTCGGACGAAGAACGAAGAGCATGAGCCGAAAGATGGCTCCGCTCCCGAAACAACTGAATAGTCGATGAGCACGCGCGGACATTTTCGATGGCGTGCGAGTGCAGGACGCTGACTCCGTGAGGCTGCGATGAAGACCTAAGCACAACGCGGAGTACAAGAAAGGCCGGATGAGTAAGGTTCGAATCAACGATCTCGCCAGGGAGCTGGAAGTTAAAAGCAAAGCCATTCTCGACGCGCTACCGTCGTCGGGGTGACGGAGAAGAAGACCCATTCCAGTTCGCTCGAGGACATGAAGCGGAAAAAGTGCGGATCCACCTCCGCGGCTCGTCCGAAGCGCAGTCGCCGTCTGCGCGAGTCCGCGCGCCCGCTGCGCGGCGAAGAAGAAATCAAGACCAAGATCGATTTGTCGCACATCTCCCGGCCGGGAGATGTGCTGAAAGCTATCACGCAGAAGAAAGAAGCGGCGGCGCCGCCGGCTGCGGCCGGCAGCGCCTCCTGCGATCGCGGCGCAGGCCTGTGGTTGCGCCTCCAGCGGCAAGACCGACGCCGCCTCCGGTCCGCGCCTGCGATTCCGGCAGCGACAGTCGCTCCTGCCGCCGGCTGCGAGACCGAAGTGGTTGCGCCCGTCGCGGAGAAGCCATCTGCGCCCGTGACTCCAGCCGCCACGTTCGGCGTCGGCTGCAATCGCGCCTCCGGTTGCCGCGCCGCCGCGTCCCGCGACGCCGCCGTCCGGCCGCAGTGGTTGCGCCGCCGCGCCAGCGCGCCTTCGGTTACAGCGTCCGCCGCTCCGCAAGCTCCAGTGCGCCCCGCCGCGTCCGCGCAGCCGCCTGTGGTTGCAGGTCCGCCGCAGCCTCCGGCGCCGCGCATGATTGTTCCGCAGACCGGGCCGCGTCCGGTGTACAAAGCTCCGCCGCCGCGGCCGGTCGCGCCCGTCGCACAGGCCGGCGCGCCCGCCGGGACGATGCGTCCCGCGCCAGGGCGTCCGGTGCCGGGACAACCAATTTTTCAGCGTCCGCGTCCGCATGGCTCCGGGCGGAGGTCCGCCGCGTCCGTTGCGTCCGGGCGAACGCCGTCCCATGCATCCCACGCGCACGGCGCCGGCAGGTGCGCGTCCGCTCGGTGTTGGTCCGGGGCTTCCGCCTCCGGGACCGGCACGTCCTGGTGCTCGTCCGGGTGCGCCCGCGCGCCGGCCCGGCCAGCGCTATGTTCCGCGTGGCGTAAAAGAAGGCCCGATGAAGGGCTACACGCCGCCGCCGCGCATGGTGGTGTCGAATGAGCCGATGCCGATCACGCGCAACATCACGATCACGGAAGGCATCAGCGTAAAAGATCTGGCGGAGAAGCTCGATATCCGCGTGAAGGATGTGATCTCGCGCCTGCTGGGCCGCGGCGTTTTCGCGACGGTGAACCAGACGCTCGACGCCGAACTGGCGAGCGAAATGGCGCGCTTCTTCGGCGCCGAGACGAACGTGATCACGTTCGAAGAGCAGGCTTCGAAGGATATTGACGCGGCTGCCGCGAGCGGGGAAGAATCCGCCGTTGAAGTTACGCCGCGTCCGCCGGTGGTCACGATCATGGGTCACGTCGATCACGGCAAGACCACGCTGCTCGATTCGATTCGCCTGACCAGCGTTGCGGAAGGCGAAGCCGGAGGCATCACGCAGCACATTGGCGCCTACAAAGTTCGCATTACCGACAAGGAATCTCCGGCATTCGGGCGCGAGATTGTGTTCCTCGATACGCCGGGTCACGAAGCGTTTACCCGCATGCGGTCGCGCGGCGCGAAGGCGACCGACATCGTGGTGCTGGTCGTGGCGGCCGATGACGGCGTGATGCCGCAGACCATCGAAGCCATCGATCACGCGCACGCCGCCGAAGTTCCGATCATCGTCGCGGTGAATAAGATCGATAAGCCCGACGCCATGCCCGACCGCGTGAAGAAGCAACTCGCCGATCGCGGGCTGGTTCCGGAAGAGTGGGGCGGCAAGACGGTGTTCGTCGATGTTTCGGCGAAGAAGAAAACGAATCTGAACCTGCTGATGGAAATGATCTGCCTGGTCGCCGATCTGGCGGAGCTGAAGGCGACTCCCGAGCGCGCTGCGACTGGCGTGGTGCTCGAAGCGAAACTCGATCGCGGCCGCGGACCTGTGGCCACGGTGCTGGTGCAGAACGGCACGCTCGTCGCCGGCGACAACTTTGTCGTGGGCAATGTGTTACGGCAAAGTTCGCGCCATGTTCGACGATCGCGGGGCGGCGCTGCAGTCCGCGCCTCCGTCAACGCCGGTCGAAATTCTGGGCATGGAAGGTTTGCCGCAGGCTGGAGACCAATTCGTCGTCGTCGCGGATCGCGACAAAGCGCGCGGCATTTCCGAATACCGCGAGCAGAAAGCCCGCGAAGCCGCGCTGGCCAAGAGTTCGCGCGTGTCGCTCGAAGGACTGGCGGAGCAGATCAAGACCGCTGGCACCAAGGAACTGAACATCATCCTGAAGGGCGATGTGCAGGGCTCGGTGGAAGTGCTCAGCGATCTGCTGTCACGACTTTCGAACGAGAAAGTTCGTCTGCGGTTGCTGCGTTCGGGCGTGGGTGCCATCACCGAAACCGACGTGCTGCTGGCCTCGGCGTCGAATGCCATCATCATCGGCTTCAACGTGCGGCCGGAGCGCAAGGCGCAGGAACTCGCCGAGCAGGAAGAAGTCGATATCCGCCTGCACTCGATCATTTACGAACTGCAGGACGAGATCAAGCGCGCCATGACCGGCCTGCTCGAACCGACGATCAAGGAAACCTACCAGGGACGCGCCGAGGTGCTCGAAACCTTCCGCATCCCGAAGGTGGGAACGATTGCTGGTTGCCGCGTGACCGATGGCGTGATCAAGAACAACTCCGAAGTGCGCCTGCTGCGCGACAACGTAGTCGTGTTCAAAGGCAAAGTCGGATCGCTGCGCCGCTTCAAGGACGATGCCAAGGAAGTCACCAACGGCATGGAGTGCGGCATCTCGATCGCGAACTATGGCGACATCAAGGCGCGCGATGTGATCGAGGCGTTCGCCACGGAGCGGATCGCAGCCGAAGCTATGGTGTAAGAACCGTCGTTAGCCGTTCGTCGTTGGTCGTTCGCCAAGACCGTGAGTTTGCAGTTTTGCCAACGACTAACGGCCAGCGACCAACGGCTGCATGATCGCTTTCCTCACCCTCGAACTCCACATCGAAGCGGCGCAGTCGATCAAAGACCGGCGCCAGGTGGTCCGCAGCTTGAAAGACCGGCTGCGCACCAGCTTCAACATTTCCGTCGCCGAACTCGACGCGGCAGAACTCTGGAATCGCGCCACCATCGGCGTGGTGAGCATTTCCAACTCGCGCGACTATCTCGACGGGCTGATGAAGAACGTGGAGCGCGCCGCCACGCGCATCGCCAACAACCACGGCGCGGAGATCGCCGATTCGTTCGTGGAATATTTTTGAATGCTTCGATGTTCGGTTCCCGGCCCAGTGCCTGCGTGCTGTATCGTACCGATGGAGCCTAAGTAGTTTGCGACTGCGGTTGTGGCGTGCCACTAACATCCCCTAACACATTGTTACCTCCGTACTTAACCCTCTGTCGCCGAATCGGGCCACAATAGCGCAGCTGGATCACACACTTTGGGCCGGTTTTCTGATATTCTCATGCGTTTTACCTGAGGTGCTGGAATCGTGGAGAAGCGCGGGCTCAAATATCATCGCGGGCGGGTTGGCGAAGCTCTGCGCGAGGAGATTGAAACGCTCGTCGAAGGCGAGCTGGCCGATCCGCGGATTGGGCTGGTGAGCGTGACGGCGGTTCACATCGCCGATGACGGGCGCTCGGCGCAGGTCTGGGTCAACGTCGAAGGCAGCGACGAGGATGCGGACCAGAGTCTGGAAGGGCTGGCGGCCGCGAAAGAATACATCCGGCACGAACTGGTGGAGCGGTTGCATCTGAGGCGCGCTCCGGAGTTGTATTTCCGGCTGGATCGCGCGGAACAGGAAAAGGCGCGAGTCGAAGAATTGCTGGCGCGGGCGAAGAAGAGAAGCAAGACAGGCAAGGCATCCGGTGGAAAAAAGGCATAGCGGCGTCGAGGATGTGCTCCGGCAGATCGGACAGCACGAGCGATTCGTGCTGACCTCGCACGCGCGTCCGGACGGCGATGCGGTCGGATCGGCGCTGGCCTGCTGCCAGGTGTTGCGCGCGATGGGCAAGCATGCCGACGTTGTGCTGCACGATGGCGTCCCGCGCATCTATCGGTCGCTTCCATTCGCCGATCAAGTTGTGCAGTCCAGCCGCGTCGCAGGCAATTACGAGGCGGCGATTATTCTGGAATGCGACAGCATTCACCGCACTCGCCTCGAGGGGCTGGAAGATCGGTTGCTGATCAGCATTGATCACCATGTCAGCGGGCGTCCGTTCGCGCACGTGAACTGGATCGATCCGCACGCCGTGGCCACGGCGGAAATGGTGTTTCGGCTGGCGCGGGAAGCTGGCGTGAAATTTTCTCCTGAGATTGCGACCTGTCTTTACACGGCGCTGATGACCGACACCGGATCGTTCATGTTTCAAGGCACGAATGAGAATACGTTCGCGCTGGCGCGGGAGTTGGTGCTGGCGGGAGCAGATCCGGCGCACTGCGCGCGCGGCATTTATTTTGCGCACTCAATTGGCAAGATCCGGCTGCTCGGCGAAGCCCTGCGCAATCTGAGCGTGGAAGGTCATATCGGATACGCGTGGGTGACCCGCAAACAGATGGAACGCTGCGGCGCGATTGAAGAAGATTGCGAAGGCTTGGTGAATTACGTCCTTTCCATCGGCGGTGTCGAGGTGGCAGCATTTTTCCGCGAGTTGCCTGAAGGACGATACCGCGTAAGCCTGCGCAGCAAAGGCAAACTCGATGTTGCGCACGTGGCTGAGAGTTTCGGCGGAGGAGGCCACGAATGCGCCAGCGGATGCTCGGTCGACGGGCCGCTCGCCGAGGCCGTTCGCCAGGTTCTGTTCCAACTTCGCCGCGGACCTTCCGTACAATAGAAATCCATTGTTGATTGAGATTGAGCCCATTGGTCGAATGAATCAGTAAGTCAACAATCATCGATTCATTAAATCCCCGATGACCACTCGCACCCGCACAGACGTCCTGTTAATCGCAGGCTTCTGCGCGTTTCTATTTTTCTACGGCATGGGGCAGTTTGGGCTGATCGGCGCCGACGAGCCGCGCTACGCGCAGGTGGCGCGTGAGATGCTCGAGCGTCACGACTGGATCACGCCAATTCTCGGCGGACACGCGTGGCTGGAGAAGCCGGCGCTATATTACTGGCAAGCGATGCTGGCGTACTCGATGTTCGGCGTGAGCGATGTTGCGGCACGGATCCCGGCAGCGCTTGACGCCACGCTGCTCGTCGTCGCTGTTTATCTTTTCTTCCGGCGATTCCGGCGCGGAGTGGAAGTCGATGCCGCGCTGATCACGGCTTCCTGCGCTGGAATGATTGGGTATGCCCACGCTGCCTCGATGGACATGGCGCTGGCCGCAACTTTCAGCATCGGGATGCTCGCGTGGTGGGCCTGGCGCGAAAGTGAGCAGCGAATCTACCTTGCGCTGTTCTATGGCTGCATGGCTCTTGGGATGCTGGCCAAGGGGCCGGTTGCGCCGTTCCTGGCAGCAGCGGTCATTGTAGTGTTGGCTCTGGCAACGCGCGATGTCCGCCTGGTTCTGAGAACTCTATGGTTGCCGGGCATTTTGCTGTTCTGCGCGCTTGCACTGCCCTGGTACATCGCAGTGCAGATGCGGAATCCGCAGTTCTTTCGCGAATTCATTCTGCAGCACAATCTGGCGCGCTTCTCCAGCGATCTCTATCACCATCGCCAGCCCTTCTGGTATTACCTTCCGGTCACCGTGTTAGCGTTCGTACCGTGGACGGTGTTCGTGATCGTGGCGTTCGTGGAGTCGGTGCGGATTTGGTGGTCCGAGCGTAAGTCCGTTTCCGCCGAGCCCGATTTTGAATTTCAGTTCAGAGCATTCACGTGCTGCTGGCTCGTCGTGCCAATAGCGTTCTTCTCGCTTTCGCAATCCAAGCTTCCCGGCTACATTCTTCCCGCAATTCCAGCAGGAGCCGTACTGCTGGCGGATTACCTCCGCCGGCATCTTACGCAGGAAGACGAATCCGTACCCAAGGCGCTTGGTGATACTCCATGCTGTCGTCGCCGCGTCGCCCATCGTTCCTTCTGTGCTGATCGCTTATGTAATTACCCAGCACCGGCTGCCGGCCGGCCGTCCCATGTTCGTTGCCCTCGCGATCGCATTTGCCCTCTGCGCTGCCATCGCGATGACACTGGTGAGTCGCTCGCATTTGCGCATGCTCCGTTTTGTGACGTTGATTCCGGTCGTGTTGTCAGTGGCGGCGGTGTTGAAACTCGGATCGGTTTCAGTTGACCAGACACTTTCGACGCGGCCGTTGGCGACCGAGTTGGCTGGCGTAGAGACGCATAAGCTTCCGCTCGCGGTTTATGGCGTTCCACGCGAGATGGAGTACGGGTTGGCGTTTTATCGAAATCAGACGGTGGTGCGCTATGAAGGAGCAGGCGTCCCGGCCGCAGAACATCTGCTCGTCGCTCCAGCAGCATGGAAGGTGAATGTCGCAGTACAAACAGCGGGAAGACGAGTGCTATTCCTTGGGAACTACGCGCCGCAGAACGTGGACTATTACTGGGTTTCAGCTGCCGGGGTTGCGCAGGAAAGATAAATCCCTGTCATCCTGAGGCACGCGTACTTGGCGGGCCGAAGGATATCTGCACTCTTTAGACCGGATCGCGACCGCCAGGAGTGCATGGATCCTTCGCTTTTGCTCAGGATGACAAATCAGTGGGGGCGTCATCGCAGGATGCTACTCGCTGGAATACGCCAACTCTTCCAGTCCGTGTCTGGCCGGGGCCACCGCCAACGCGGTGTTGCCGTACTCTAGTCCCTTCTCGAACGCTTGCAGATTCAGCTCGCGGAAGCTTGGGGGCACCGAGTCGGCCACGGCTTTGCGTACAGCGTCCGGAGTCAGAAGTTTCGTGACGGCGGTGAAGAATCCGACCATCACGGAGTTCAACACCATGCGTTTGCCGAGCCCCTCGGCGATGCGGGTTGCGGGAATGCTGTAGACCTTCTTATCGGAGTTCACGTTGGAGACTCGCACCAGATCTTCTTCAATGATTAGGATGCCCTCCGGCTTCAGCTCCGGCGCGAACCGGTTGTAAGCCTCCTGCGACATAACGACCATGATGTCTGGCCGCGTCACGTAGGGATACAGCACCGGCGAGTCGGAGAGAACAAGCTGGGCACTGCACGCCCCGCCACGCGCTTCCGGACCGAAATTCTGCGTCATGGTGGCGAAGCCGTTTTCATAAATCGACGCCGCCTTGCCCAACAGTATGGCCGAGAGAATGACTCCCTGGCCGCCGAAGCCTGCCACGCGAATCTCGGTTAGCCGCATACACACTCCGTTTCTGGTTCGTCTTGTGTCAGATCGATGTAGCGCTCGCCCAGCGTGTCGACGTATTGCGCGCGCATCATTGTTTGATAGTCGGGACGGTCGCGGTCCACGAACTTGCCGACGGCGATCTCTCCGTTGAGCGTGAGGCCGACTTCGCTGGTCGGCGCGCCGTGCTTCACCTTGCTCTTTTCTTTGTAGAACTTCATGGTGTCGAGGCCATCGCCCATCTTGTTGCGCCGCTGGTAGAGCGTAGGACAGGGTGAAATCACTTCGATGAACGAGAAGCCCTTCTTCTGGAACGCCTCGCTGATCGATCGCGCCAACTGCCGGACATGGAAGGTTGTCCAGCGCGCAACGTACACGGCGCCGGCAGCTTCGACGAGATGCGGCAAGTTGAATGCCGGCTCGAACGTTCCGTAAGGATTCGTCGATGTCGTTGCGTGACCCGGTGTCGTTGGTGCGGTCTGGCCGCCGGTCATCGCATAGATCAGATTGTTCACGCAGATGACTTTCAGGTCGATATTGCGCCGCGCGGCGTGAATCAGATGATTGCCGCCGATCGCCGACAGGTCACCGTCACCGGAGTAGACCACGACGTTCAGCTGGGGATTCGCCAGTTTCAGGCCAGTGGCAAACGGGATCGCGCGCCCGTGCGTCGTGTGAAACGAATCGAGCTTCACGTAGCCAGCCACGCGCCCGGTGCAGCCAATGCCGGAGACCAAGGCCAGCGACTGCAGGTCAATCTTCGATTCGATCAGGGCGTGGGCGAAGGCGTTTACCGTCGTTCCGATGCCGCAGCCGGGGCACCAGATGTGCGGCATGCGGTCGCTGCGCAGAAATTGTTCTACGGGATTGACCGTGTCGTCGTGCGCATTGTCGAGAATGTTCAGCATCGGCTTGCCTCCACGATGGCGTTCAGGATTTCGTCGGGATTGTGAACGCCGCCGCCAGCGTGCGAGACGGCGTAGGTCCTGGCTTTGCCGTCGGCGGCGCGTTGCACCTCGCGCACCATCTGACCCAGGTTGAGTTCTGGGACGACGAATGCTTTGACCTGCGCGGCGAGGTCCGCAATCTTCTTCTCAGGGAAGGGCCAAGCGGTAATGAGGCGCAACTTGCCGACTCTCAGGCCTTTGCCGCGGGCCGCGTCGATTGCGCGTTGTGCCACGCGCGACGTAATGCCATAGGAAACTACCACTACATCGGCGTCGTCGAGGCGGTCTTCTTCGAACAGGCAGATGCGGTCGGCGGCGGAGCGGATCTTGTTCTGCAGGCGGCGCACCAGCTTGTCTTGAATCTGCGGCGTCATATTTGGATAGCCACGCTCGTCGTGTGTCAATCCCGTTACGTGGAAGTTGTAGCCGTCGCCGGCATGCGCCATCTCTGGAACCATGTCGCCGTTAGTGCCGTAAGGCAGGTAGTCTTCGACGGATTTCTTAGTGTGCTTTCGCGGCGTGACTTCGATCTCGTCGGCGGGAGGAATGACGACCTTCTCAGTCATGTGCCCAACGACCTCGTCCATCATGAACATCACCGGGACGCGAAATTCCTCCGCGAAGTTGAAAGCCTTGATGGTCAGGTCGAAGCACTCCTGCGGCGAGTTCGGGCAGAGAGCGATGATCTCGTAATCTCCGTGCGATCCCCAGCGTGCTTGCATCATGTCGGCCTGCGCGGGAAGCGTGGGCAGGCCCGTCGATGGTCCCCCGCGCTGCACGTCGACGAATACGCAGGGCGTTTCCGTCATGGCGGCGTAACCAATATGTTCCATCATCAGCGAGAAGCCGGGGCCAGAAGTTACAGTGAACGCCTTCGCTCCGCCCCATACTCCGCCCTGTAGCGCGATCGACGCGGCGAGTTCGTCTTCCATCTGAATGAAGGTTCCCCCTACCGTGGGCACGCGAGCCGCGAAGCGCTCGACCACCTCGGTCGAGGGCGTGATGGGATATCCGGCCGCGAATCTCGCGCCGGCGGCCAATGCGCCTTCACAGCAGGCGTGGTCGCCGTCTAGGAAGTGCGTGCCGGTTAGAACGCCACGGGGATCCGCTTTCATTTCTCACCTCCGCTGGCCTGCTTGGCTTTGTCCTGGATCTTGGTTCCATTGATGGCGAAGTCCGGGCAGTACATGCCGCAGAGATCGCAGCCGCTGCACTTTTCCGGATGCACTACGTGCGGTGGATGGTAGCCCTTCGAATTGAAAGCAGAAGAAAGCGCGAGCACGTGCGTGGGACAGAACTCCACGCAAAAGCCACAGGCCTTGCAGCGCTCCACGACGATCGAAACCCGTCCTTTTACCACGAGATCCCCCAGCCAAGGAGTGACAAATCACTCCAGGAATTCAATAAAGCAGGATGTGATTATGCGATGAGTCCAGCGATATGCGGTGTGACCAGCGTCACAGAGCGGCGTGAGGTCGGGCACGAGTTGGTTTTGGGGCAAAAAATCGACTTAAGACGTTGTAGGCGCATGGTTTGCGGCTCTCGAAGCTAGCGGCGGAATATACCAATCGCTCCGCGACATGCTGGGATGACCTTCATCACAGGTAGCTGTGAGGCTGAACACAGAGAAACAACCCCAACTTCCCATTCCCGCGTTACACTTTGCGGCATGTGGCGCAGCGCAAGTTCGTTTCCAGCAGAGCTCTCACTCCGTGGGGAGGCTTGGTCCGCGTGATCGCTCCGAGTCCAACAATTCCCGAGAATTTGCCTGCGAACGTGCAGCAGATTCTGTCTTGTTTCCTGGCCAGCGCGCAGCGGGCGTTCGCCGAGGATTTGCTCTCGGCTGTTCTGTTTGGCAGTGCGGCAGATGGATCCTTGCGGAAGTCGTCGGACGTGAACCTGATCTTACTCCTGCGCCGGTATGATCCGAACCGCGCTCAGCGACTTCGGAACGATCTTGCCACGGCGGAAGCGGCCATTCTCTTGCGCGTAATGTTTCTGGTGCAGGACGAAATTCCCGCCGCGTGCGAGGCGTTCGCGCAGAAGTTCAGCGACATTCTTCGCCGCCGCGTGATGCTGCTCGGGCCCGACCCTTTCCAAGGTATTTCCATCCCACGCGCGGCGGAGGTGAGACGTCTTCGCCAAGTATTGTTGAACCTGCTGCTGCGCCTGCGAGAAATCCATGCCGGACACGAGAGTGGGAGCCGGTCCACATTACAGATGCTGGCGAATTCGACGGGAGCTTTACGGTCGAGCGCCGTGCTGTTGCTGGTGCTGGAGGGCTGCGACGCTCCGAAACCCAAGCAAGCCCTACTCAATGTGGCCGAGCAAATCGCGCCCGGAAAATTTTCCGCTCCGCTGGCCAAACTTTCGCAGCTGCGTGAGACCGCAACGCTGTCTGATGCGGACTCACATGAGGTCATGATTGCCATGATGGAGCTTGCAGCCGCCATGTACCAGCGTGCTGCAGCACTCAAAGAGTAAGAGTGGAATCCGTATGAATCCTTTCGACCTGCGAGGACCGGAGTTTCTTTTCTTTTACTTCCTGCTGGCGGGATCCGTGATTCTTGGAGTCATGTGGCTACGCGAACTGATGGAACGCGGGCCCACGCCGCAGGTTTCGCTCGACGATCCCTACTTTTTTGCTTACCTGCGCGGCGGGGCGAACGAACTTCGTCGCGCGGCGATCATCGTACTGCTGGACCGCGGCTGGCTCATCGCAGATGGAGACATCGTGTCTCGCCGCGGAGATATCGAACCCCACCCTGAGCAACCGGCGGTAGAGCAGGAAATCCTGTCCTTTTTCTACGCACCTCACGCTGCGTATGAAGCCCTGAAGGGTAGTTCTGCGAGCCCTGCCGCGTCGGCCTACGACGAGCGCGCGCTTGATCTGGACTTGATGCCCGACGCGCCCGCTAAAGCACGCCGTTACACCGTGAGTAGCGTGGCTGCATGCGCACTACTCAGCGTGTCGTTCATCAAGATCGCGGTCGCGCTGTCCCGCGGCCGGACCAACATCTTGTTCTTGATCGTTCTGACTGCTGTTGCTCAAATCGCGCTCTGGCAAATAGCCATCCTCGGCCCCACCGCGAAAGGGCGTGCGCTGCTGCGCAATCTCCGCGTTCTGTTCAGCGATTTGAAAGGACGCCGTCCTTTCTTGCGGCCGGGCGCCGGCACCAAGGAAATTGCCTGGCTAGTCGGAGTGTTTGGAGTTGGCGCTCTTCCCGGCGGCGGCTTCCCCGACGTGAAGACCCTGTTTCCACAAAGCGCCAGCGCAGGCAACCTCGGAAACTCGGGAGTCAATTGCGGCGCGGCTAGCAGTTGTGGCGGCGGAGGATGCGGCGGGGGCGGCGGAGGATGCGGCGGGGGCGGAGGCTGCGGAGGTTGCGGAGGACACTGAGATGATGCGCCCGTCACAAGATCGTGTGGGCTTGAGCTGGCGAACCGAGCTGGCCGCCGGCGTCTTCGCTCATCAAGACCAGATTGACGTGGTCGAAGTGATAGCCGAGGACTGGTTCGACGCTTCACGTTCGAAGGTGTCGGCTCTGCGAACGCTGGCGGCGCAGATCCCGGTGCAGTTACATGGAACCAGCGCAGGTCTCGCTTCGGCCGCGCCGGTGGAAGAGAAACGCCTGGCGAAGATGGCGCGGCTTGTGGAGTTAGTGCGGCCCGAGGCGTGGTCGGAGCACCTCGCATTCGTGCGCGGCGGAGGCTGGGAGATCGGCCACCTGGCGGCGGTTCCGCGCAATACGGTCACCGTGGAAAACGCCGCCGAGAACGTGGCGCGAGCGCAGCGAATCGTCGGCATCATCCCCATGGTGGAGAACATCGCTTCGTTGATTTTGCCACCTGCGAGTTCGTTGAGCGAATCCGAGTGGCTGGGCCGCGTCTCCGTTGCTGCCGATGCGCCGCTCCTGCTCGATCTGCACAACCTGTACGCGAATGCCGTGAATTTCGCGGACCATGCAACTGCAGCGCCGATGGCCGCTTTAAGACAAATTCCACTGGACCGCGTCGGGATGGTGCATATTGCCGGAGGCCGTTGGATTTCTGAATGCGGCAAGCGCAACGATCGGCGATTGCTGGATGATCACTTGCATCCTGTGCCGGATGCGGTCTTCTCGATGCTCGAAGAGTTAGCCGCGCTCGCCCCGCAGCCTCTCACCGTCGTGCTTGAACGGGATGGTGCTTATCCGCCGATGAGTGACCTGCTGTTGGAACTGCAACTGGCGCGGGCGGCGATGCGACGAGGTCGGGAACGGCTGACTCGAACCACATCCTGCCCCTTCAATCCAGGTAAGACGGCCTCGGGCGGGAGTTCTGCGCGTCTGGAAGCCCTTTTGGCGCGCATCTACGTCGATGAATCCTTGCGGGCTCGGTTCCTCGCCGCTCCGGAAGAATTTGCGGAGCGCTATGTCCCGAACGCTGAGGATGCCGCGGCGCTGGTTTCGATCGACCGGACGGGACTTGCCATGGCCGCTCGCAGCTTCGACCGAAAGCGCCAACTAAAACGGATGCAACGGCGCGAGACGACGACCCCGATGTAACTCCTCTTCTGGAATGGAAACTCGTCGTCTGTTGCCGCCCTATGTTCGCCTGGTTTGCCTCAGCCGGGGCGAACCAACTACACTCGAAATTTTGCCGCGAGATTTTCCGCCGACCCTGGCGGGAGCCGCGGCGGGAGCCCTTTGGAGATCCTCGACCTCAGGCATTTTTCTTCCGTGGACCTGCGTCCTTTGCTGGATGACGAGACGCAAGTCTGGTCACGCCTGCTGTCGTGGGATTATTCCGGCTCGGCGGAGATGATTCTGCGTTACGTCGATGCGAAAATCCTGCCGGGATATGCGGCGGTCGATCGCGGCCGCGTCTTCGGCTACTCCTTCTTTGTGTATGAAGGCAGCAAGGGAGTGATCGGCGATCTCTACGTCATCAACGGCGCCCGGCTTCCGAATGCCCGCGAGGTTGAATTGAAGCTGCTGACCCACGTGATCGAGACTCTGCAGCAGTCTCCGGGGATTCATCGCGTGGAAGCGCAACTGCTGGCGCACGAAGCCAACGCGGTGTCGCGCCCGTTTCTCGAGACGGGATTCCAGCGGCACCCGCGCTTGTTCATGACGTTGACCTTGGGAAAGCTTCCGCGGAGAAGGTGCCGACGCATCCCGATGTTGAAATTCGGCCGTGGACCGAGGGCGACTACCAGCCCACTGCTGCTGTGATCACTGCGGCATATCGCGGCCATGTTGACGCTCAGATCAACGATCAATACCACACGCTCAGCGGATCGCTGCGCTTTCTCAATAACATTGTGCGCTTCCCGGGATGTGGTGTGTTCGACGCCGAGTCGTCGTTCGTGGCCTTGGACCGCAAGGCGAAGAGCCTGATCGGAGTCATCCTGTGCTCGCGCGTGCGGAACAACGTCGGCCATGTGACGCAGGTATGTGTTCTGCCGGAGTATCGCTCGCGCGGAATCGGCGAGTCTTTGCTGGCGGCCACCGAAGGCAACCTCAAGAGGCGAAACTTCGCCCTCCTCTCGCTAACGGTGACCGAAGCGAATGCGCGTGCAGTTGCGCTCTACCGGCGGCTGAATTTTGAGTCGAAGAGAATTTTTGATGCGTTTGTGTGGGAAGGGTAAGGCAGCTTTTGGCCGTTAGCTCTTAGCCTTTAGCTTTGTCTTTGGTGATGGCAGGCGCCAGACTTCGGTGAGTCGCTCGATGAAAGCAAGGTTCAAGCTAAGAGCCAAAAGCTAAGGGCTAACAGCTATCTTCGCAACAGCCACATCGCCCAGCCAGCCACCAGCACGCCGCCGAGAAACATGGCGAAACAATAGAGCCCGTACCTCACCATTTCGCGCGTGGTCTCGCGGTGAGTGATGCCGAAGACGATGGAGGCGAACAGGGCGAACACCGCCGCTGCGCTGAAATGATTGAGTGTAATGTTCACTGCGCCGAACTCCGAGTGAAGGCGTTAACTGACAGCGGAGAGCTGATCGCGGATACCTGCATCATTGTTTCTTTCCGATGGCGATGTGATAGGCGTCGGCGACGGCGATAAAGTTCAGCAGTCCCGCGACGATCATGAATTTCGTCCCGTAGTCCGCGGTGGCGAATGCGATCGCGCCCTGGCCCCAGTCCGCGGCCATCGTCACAATGTAAAGCGCTCCAGCCCCTACGTCGCCGATGAATCCGAGAATGTCGAGAATGTCGCCGCCGTTCGCTTTGTAAATGCGGCCCTGCATCGCGAGTCCGAGCACGAACAGAGTCACGATCGACACGAACAGCAGCAAGCCGCGAATCCAGCGTTTCTGGATCATGTGGCCGGCGCCCGGAATCAGCCAGCCCAGGGCGGGCGCGACCACCGACATCATGTTCACCTGTTCCTGCTGAGCGGGCCTTGTTTTGTCTGTCGTGGAATTTGCCATTCAGATGTTCACAATCTCGCGTTGAATTTTCCCGGTCACTTCGGCGGACTTGGCCCGCACCAGCACGTTCACTTCGCTGCGCACGCCGAACTCGGGCAGGTAGATTCCGGGCTCGATGGAGAAGCAGGAGTTGGGCAGAATCTGCCGCTCGTCATGAATCTCCAGATCGTCCATGTTAGCGCCATTGGCATGGACGTCGGTGCCGATGGAATGTCCGGTGCGATGGATAAAATAATCGCCGTAACCGGCTTTCTTGATGTGGCCGCGCGTGGCGCGATCCACTTCCCATCCGGCGATGCGGCGTCCGCCGTTGATCGCATCGAGGACGGTCTTCACGCCGGCGTCGCGTGCGTCGCGCACGATCTCGAAAACTTCTTGCATTTTTCCTGATGGCGCATTGCCCACGAATCCCATCCAAGTGATGTCGTAGTAGACCGCGTCGGGCGTGTTCTTCTTGCCCCAGACGTCGAGCAACATCAGATCGCCCTCGCGAATCGGTACCGGATGACTGGCATGCGGCTCGTAGTGCGGGTTACCGGCGTTGGCGTTGACGGCCACGATCGGCGGATCGTCGGTCAGCAGATTCTCGCGGGCGAAAGCCTCCATAAACCACTGCTGGATTTCGTGTTCCTTGGTGCCGCCGTTGCGCACGCGCTTGCCGATTTCTTTGAACGCCGCCGCCACAATGGAATCGATGCTGTCGCGCGCGGCGAAGTGCGACTGGATCTGCTCCTCGCTCCAGGTGGATTCGAACTGCGCAACCAGATCCGCGGAACTGACCACGTTCTTGCCCAGGCCGCGCAGCAGGTCGATCGTGCCGCCATCCACCAGTGAGATGGTGAACACGCTGTTGTTCGGCGAGTACTGCATCGCGAGATCGCGGTGCTTTGCCAGAATCGACTTCAGTTGCTCGAACAATTCCTGCCAGCCGGAATACTGATGTTTCTTGCCGGGCAGGGAATCGAGATGTCCGGCTTCAATCTTGTGGACCAGTTTGACGGGTTCGCCCTCGGCGGGAATCAGGTAGAACCAGCGCCGGGTCACCATCAGGCTCGTGGGCAAGCCAAGCACCCGGTAGGCGATGGGATCGCGATGGTGGTGGTCGTAGAAAAGCCACGCGTCAATGTTGCGTTCGCGCAGCGCAGACTGGATGGCAGCAAGATCCATGGGCAAACTTCTATTGTAAACAAGAGCAAGGATTTGGGCGAATCCGTCGAACTGGATTTTGATAAACTCCGCCAGATGGCTGCGATAGCTGAATCCGTCCCCATCAAGCCAGCCCAGCGCGTCCGCATTGAGTCGATCGACGTGGTGCGCGGCGTCATCATGATTCTGATGGCGCTCGATCATACGCGGGATTTCTTCGGCAACTCCGGCCTGAATCCCACAGACCCGGCCACGACGACCATTCCGCTTTTCTTCACTCGCTGGATCACGCATTTCTGCGCGCCCGTTTTCTTCCTGCTGACCGGCACCGGAGCCTATCTCTCGCTGCGCAAGAAGTCGAAAGCCGAGCTATCGCGATTCCTGTTCACGCGCGGACTGTGGCTGATCTTTTTGGAGTTGGTCGTCTCACGATGCCTGGGTTGGCAGTTCAACTTTGACTATCACGTGGTGTTCATCATCGTTTTGTGGGCGCTGGGCTGGGCGATGATCGTGCTGTCGGCACTGGTGTACCTGCCGACGCCAGTTGTGGCGGCGTTCGGCGTCTTGATGATCGCGACCCACAACCTGTTCGATTCCGTGCAGTCTTCCAGCTGGCTTTGGACCATCCTGCACTCGCCCAATTTCCTGCTGAACACCCCGACCCACAGCGTGTTCGTGGGGTATCCACTTATTCCCTGGATTGGCGTGACCGCGGCGGGCTATGGACTTGGGCAGATCTACAGTTGGCCGCCGGAGCGGCGCGGGGCGTTTCTGCTGCGGCTGGGACTGGGGCTGAGCGCGGGCTTTGTCATCTTGCGCTCGATCAACGTCTATGGCGATCCACAGCGCTGGTCAACGCAGAGATCCGCGGCATTTACGGTGCTCTCATTTCTGAACACGACGAAGTATCCGCCGTCGTTGCTCTACCTGTTGATGACGCTTGGTCCGGCGATGCTGTTTCTCTGGGCGGTCAACACCGGAACGCCCCGCTGGCTGCGGCCACCGCTGATCATCGGCAAAGTGCCAATGTTCTACTATCTGCTTCACGTGCCGCTGATTCATCTGATCGCGATCGCCGTGTGCTACGCGCGCTACGGGCAGGTGCATTGGATGTTCGAGTCGCCGACTATGGGGCAGTTCCCCATGACTCAGCCGCCGGGCTGGGGATACTCGCTGCCGATTGTCTACCTGATATGGGCCGCTGTGGTGTTGACGCTGTATCCGCTGTGCCGATGGTTTGCCGGACTGAAGCAGCGCCGCAGCGACGCCTGGCTGAGTTATTTCTGATGTAGGCGAGCACGTAGACGAGTCGCAATACAAATCCAGCCGCGGAGCTGCGCTACAAAATTAGCCCAGCGCTTCAGCGCTGGGTCAACACAACAAAATCAGAAATAATCCCGGAGGGAAAACACGAGAGGCGCATCTCTAAGCACCCAGGACCCGCGTACGCGCAGGTTTCGGCAGCGTTTCGCACGCCGTCCGCAACACCAGCCGTGGAGCGCGCCCGCGAATCTTCATCAGATACGGCAGCGTGCGCTTCGGATCGTACTTCGTCGTCTCCCGCAGCAGCCAGCCGAGGCCTTTCTGCACCATGTCATCTTGGTCGGTGAGGAGGAAGTCGGAAAGCTTCACAATCTCGGGGAAGAACATTTGTGACCGCGCGCCGCGAATCATCGCCACGCAAGCCGCTCGCCGGTGCCAGCGTTTCGGCGACTTCGCCCAGCGAAACGCATCCTTTACTCGCGCGGGCTTCGCGGCCACCATTGGTGCAATCAAGTAGTGCACCAGTCCGTCGTGATCGGCCCAACTGCTGATGCGGTCGAGCCACGATTCGAACAAGCGGAATTCACGATCGCCGAACTGCGCGTCCATCTTCTCGAGAAGAAACACGGCGGCGACCTTTTCTTCGAGCACGCGGCCGGAGAATAGTTTATCGGCTACTTTCACTAAGAAGTCAAAGTCGTGCTCGCGCAGAATCTCACAGCGGCATTGCCGGACTGCCCGTCGCAGTGCGGCTGTGTACCAGCCGTGCGATCTGATCTCTTCTTTGAAAAACCACTGAACCCCGGCGGCGTGCTCGGCCGAGCCGCCGCCTTTTAGGGCAAGACGTATCTGTTCGGCGACTGTATACGGACTGCGCTTCGAAGTCACCATAATGATCGTTCAATTCACGAGCGCGCTGCCGGTTCCTGCGAGGCTCCAGACGTTCTCACGAACTTGTCATATACCCACAGCGCCGCAGCAGTCGCAAGTCCGATGCCGGTGATCCAGAACCAGATCATCGCGGGCTCGGTGTTGGACTTCGCCGAAGTGATGCAGCAGGAATCCGCCAAACGGCCCGCCGATGAGCGATCCAATGCCGATGGGCACGAAGGCGAATCCCATGTAAGTGCCTTGCTGTCCCGGAGGCGCAAGCCGTGAGATGTATTCGTAGTAGCGCGGGGCCTGTATGATCTCGCCCATCGCGAGGAAGAACAGCGAGAAGATGGCGCCCCAGATCGTGGGCCGGAAGGCGAGGATCAACCACGATAGGGAAGTGATCACCGTGCCCAGAATGACAGCGGCGAATGCTGGAATCTTGCGCGTCAGGAAATTTACCGCAAGGGTCAGACAGATGACGGTCAATCCATCGACCACTAGAATCATCTCGACGTCCGCATGCGCATTGATATATCCGTGAATGAATCCGGGCAGGCTGATGTACTGCTGCCAGAAGACGATCCAGTAGCCGGTGAAGATCACGAGGAACCACATGAACCGGCTGATTCCCGCGAGCATCAGCACGAGGAAACCAATCCATATCCACCACGGGACGGACCACTCCGGTTTCGTCCAAAGCGCAATGCGCAACACGAGTGCCGCGGCGAGTACTGGTAAGACCAGCCGGTAATTTCCCAGCACAATGCAGAAATTCCGCGCGACCGTCGCGATGGATGGCGGAGGCGCATCGCCGGCCTTTCGCGGCTCGCGGAAAAAGAGCAAGACGACGAAAAACATGGCGAACACGCTAAGGGCGGCCACGCGGTACACATTCTCGACGCCCAGGTGGCGATGTGCCCAAGAGGCAAAAAAGGGCCCGGCAGCGCCGCCGATGTTGACCATGGTGTAGTAAATCGAATACCCGATGGAGCGAACATTTTCTTTCGAAGCACGAGCCGTGGTGCCGACGACGCACGGCTTGACCAGCGACACGCCGAGCGCGGGAAGAATCAGGATGAAGCCGACGAACAGCCCCAGCGGCACCAGCGTTGCGGACGGGCGCCAGCCATGAAGCGCCAATCGAACCGATCAGGAAATACGAAGCGCCGAGAATGAGATAGGCCATCGAAAGAGCGCGGCGGAATCCCAGTCGGTCGGCAGCGGCTCCGCCGAAGATCGCGAGGAACCACACCATGCCGCCGAAGATGCCGGTCAGCGTGCCCGTCTGCTCGGTCGAGAAATTCAGCTGCTCCTGCAGATACAAGGCCAGCGACGCGAATGCCCCGTAGTAGGCAAGCCGCTCGAAAATCTCGGTGATGTTCGCGATCCAGAAGGGCGCTCGAACCCGGTGCGGATTTCTTCGAAGCGTTGCGAGAAGGACAAAGTGGCTCCTGGAGGATATGTGCCGTCGGCGGCTGCCTGTAGTGTCAGACGGAAATTCTGCTACGCATTTTCGCCGTACACCGAGCGCAAGATGCTCTCGTGACAGCTGCCAAGATGCCAGTGCTCCATCCGATTCGATTGCGCAACTCGGCGGCGGAAATGCCCGGCCACGCGAATCACTTTATTCCGGCTGGTCTGGCCGGAGGCAATGGTAACGGAAGATCGCGGCACCTTCAAAAGTTTCGCGAAGAATTCGATGCAGGCCTCGTTGGCGCGGCCTTCGACGGGAGGCGCGGTCAGGGAGACTTTCAGCGCGTCGCCGAGTTCGCCGGTGATGGCGTTCTTCTTCGCGCGGGGATGAACCTTGACGGCGAAAGCTGATCGCCGCTGTCCGACTCCTGAAGAGGGATCATTGCAGTTCCTCTGTGTCCCCTGATGTCCTCTGTGGTTAGGGTTTTGCGTCTTTCCCCGAAAATTGCCGTTCCCACGCGCACGCAAGTCGATCCTTCCTCAATCGCCACTTCGAAGTCGTGCGACATGCCCATGGAAAGCACGTCCATCCCGACTGCGCGGAAGTTTGCGCGCGGCGATGGCGTCGCGCAATTCGCGCAGCTTGCGGAAGTACGGCCGCGCGTCTTCGGGATCGTCGGTGAACGGAGGTACAGTCATCAGCCCGCGAAACTCTAGTGCCTCGAATCGTGGCGCAGCCAGCAGCAATTCTTCCAGTTCGCGCGAATCCGGCGCGACGCCGCTCTTCGCGGCTCTCGCCGCCGACGTTGATCTCGATCAGCACGGCTAGCTTCTTACTCAGCGCTTCGCGCGGCCGCATCGAGTTTTTCGGCGAGCTTCACCGAATCGACCGAGTCCACGGCGCCGAATAACTCCGCCGCCTTGCCGGCTTTGTTGGTTTGCAGGTGCCCGATCATGTGCCACTCGGCTCCGGCCAGATCGGCGAGCGCCGCCGCCTTTCCGGCAAACTCCTGCACGCGATTTTCCCCGAACAGGCGCAGTCCGGCAGCATAGGCTTCGCGAATGCTGTTCCGGCGGATGCGTCTTGCTCACCGCCATCAGCGCAATTTCTTCGGGACGGCGCCCTGCGCGGCGCGCGGCTTCCGCGATTCGTTCTTGAATGGCCGCTATGTTCTCGGGAATCGACATCAGGCACTGAATCTGTCACGAATATGAAGCCGCATCAACCCAGAGGCCATCGAGACACGAAGCTCTCGGGCCAGGAATGCGCGCTTTCCCGAGTGGTTCTCGCTCTACATCATCGCCGTAGGCGGCGCGGGTTCGTTCGGGTCGCCTGCGCTGGTAAGAGGGAGGAAGATCATCAAGGCAGCCAGCAGAGCCATCACGATAATTCCTCCCAGGTACAGCGGATGCTCGAAGATCTGTGCCGCCTTGATTCGTGTCAGCCCACGCCGAGGCCATGCGCAACCATGGCTGCTGGGCGTATGACAATGCAATGACGCCCGCCCACATCAGCCCACATAGGGCCTCGCCGGCTATCAGACCCGAAGCCGTCAGACACCCCGGCATTTTCCGCTCGTGCGTGTTGCGCAGCATTTAAGCCGCGCCGCTTTGCCATCCAATCCCCGATTGAGCGGAAGACCCCTCCCAGGAAGATGGCGAACGTCGTCTCAAATGGCAGATACATTCCCACCGCCACCAGCATGGGACTCTTCACCTGCATCATGATCAGCGCGATTCCGAAGCACACGCCCACGACCACCAAGGGCCACGGCATCTCGCCGCCCACGATGCCGATTGCGAGAGTGGCCATCAGCCCCGCTTGTGGCGCCGAGAGATCCCGGCTTCCGAAACCGAAGGCTGTGTGCAGCAGGTAAAGCGGCCAGTACATCACCAAACTCGCCACTACAACAGCGATCAATTCCGCAGTCTGAATTTTGCTGGGGGTGCCGCCGAGAATGTAGCCGACTTTGAAATCCTGCAGCAATTCGCCCGCGACCGCCGCTGACACGCAAACCACAGCGGCCACTCCAAGCACTGTGGCCACGCCGGAAATTCCGTGAACGCCCAGAGCCACCATCAACAGCGCAGCGATAATTAAAGTCGACAAGGTCAGACCGGAAATCGGATTATTGGAGGATCCGATAAATCCGACCAGGTTTCCTGATACCGTCGCGAAGATAAATCCCACAACCAGCATCACCACAGCCGCGAGTATTGCCGGCCAAACCAGTCCCGAGATGTGGACATAAAGGAAGCACATCAGCACAAACATGACCGCGATCAGCCCGAACACAATTTTCGAACTCATGTAGCGCTCGGTGCGCGAGAGCTTGGCTTGCTGATCGGCTGTTTGGCGAAGATCGGAGAAGGCCTTCCCCAGCCCCGCGGTCAGGCTAGCCCGCATGTTGTAGAGCGTGTATGCCGCGCCCACCAGCATGCCGCCTACGGCGATGGGGCGTACGATAAATCGCCACACCGCAGCCGCCATGGTCGCCCAGTCGTCGGGCGTATCCGCGGGAATGTATTGCTTGAGTTGCGGGCCGAGAAAATACATAAGTAGCGGCACCATCAGACCCCATGCCAGAACGCCGCCCGAAAACTGGAGCGCGGCCAGCCTCAGTCCGATGATGTAGCCCACGCCCAAGATACGCAGGGCTCACGCTCGGAGCAGCGACCATGCTCGCCCCACCGGCCGCGAGTACGTTCGTGCTGCCAACCGAACCCAGTCGCACCTGGCTGCGGCCCAGACTCCCAACGCCAAAGTGCAAGTCCTTGTCGGCGGCAAATAAACCAAAACGACCCAGCAGGTAAACGAAGCCGCCGATGCCGATATTCCAGAAGAGATATTTCGCGGCCTGCGCGCCGCGCTGTCCGGCTTTGTGAATCTCCGACGCTGCCAGCGATTCCGGAAAGGGCAGCTCGGGATCTTCCACCATGCCGCGCCGCACCAGCGAGATGAACAGCACCCCGAGAATGCTGCCCACCATGATGAGTGCCGTCGATTTCCAATACGCGACGCCCGGCTCGAAGGAGGGCCACGCCTTGGCAATCAGGAACGCGGGAATCGTGAAAATCGCTCCCGCGGCGACCGACTCTCCGATGGAGCCGGCGGTTCGGGCAATATTTTCTTCCAGCAGGGATCCCTTCCACGCGCGCATGGCCGCCATCGCGATCACGGCCGCAGGATACGTCGCGGCGATCGTGATGCCGGCTCGCAGGCCCAGGTAGGCGTTGGCCGCGCCCAGCACGATCGTCAATAAGAGTCCGAGCAGAACTGCCCGCAGCGTGAACTCTTTCATCTCCATGGTTTCGGGGACATAGGGCACGTGCTTCTTCTTGCCGGACACGTCGGGCGCTGAACTGCTCATGGATGAAATCCTTGTAGAGCGTGGGATGAAAACGTCATCGACTGCCTTGTCTGCTCATATGAAACAACAATGACACAAAACAATGGAACGGCGCACCTTAGCACGCGGCCAGCCTGCAAGACAAGTGCGCCGAGTGCGAGTCCGATTCCTCACAAGCGCCCTCCTCGTTCCGCAATCAGCTGCATCGCCGGCTTGCTGACCCAGGTGTGACCGTGAGAGCCAGGGCCGTGAAAGCGTTCGCCCCACGACAGGGGCGTGACGTCGCGGTATTCGTGCATGGATTCGTCGGGGACGAAGCGCAGGCGCTTGCGCAACGATGCTCGAGCGTTGGGATCGGCGCCGTGATCGAGCAGCAGGCGGGCGAAAGCGGCGTCGCGCTGCAGGCCGCAGAGGTAGGCTTGCGAGACCACGCAGCCGAACAGCGGCGTGTGGCCGCCGAAGCCGTCGGCATCGATTTCGGCGCAGCGCGTTCACGTCGGCGCCTTGCTCGATCAGCCAGCGCGCAATCTCGATTTCGTCGAAATCGACGCAGATGTGCAGCAGAGTGGTTCCGGCCAGCGGCGTGCCGTGCAGCGCCAAGGAATGGTCGGAGCTGGCATCCTAATTCGGGCGGATAGATCTCTTCGTGCGAGAAAGTGCGGCTGAATAGCTGCGGGTCGCGGCGCAGATGCGCTTCCAGCAGATCGATGCGGCCGCGATGCATCGCCATCACGCGGCGTGTCGGGCAGAGCGACGCCCCGCTTCGGCGACGAGTTCGAGGCAGCGATGTTTGCTTTCCGGGCCGCGGCAATACGTTTGCAGCAGCAAGGCGACGGGGCGCGAGGCGGTCGCCGTGCTTATCGGCGAGGTCTGCTCCCAGTTCGAGCAAGAACGCGAGGCCCTCGGGATTCAGAGTTTCGCACGGCCCCATCACCATGCCCGGGAAGGACGCGGGCGCCCATCGAATGCAGACGCCGCGCGGTTTCGATCTGGCCCTGCAGGCAGGCGCGGTCGAAGGCGTGCTGCAGGTCTTCGGCACCCATCTCGCGCAGCATCGCGATGATCGCGTCCTGGCCGACGTTCGCCGCATAGGACATGGGCGGACCCCAGTTGCTGTCGGCTATGCCGCGCGCGGCTCTCGTGCAGCAGCCGCGGATCCTTCAGCACCAGCTGCGCGGACGGTCTCGACATCGCCGCGCCAGATCGCGTCAGTCATGCGGCAGGCGGTGACCAGCCGCGGCCAATTTGGCAGCCCGTAGCTTCGCGCCAGCGCGGCCTGCGCGTCGGCGAGTTTGGCGACGCAGGATCGATTGCCTTCGTGCCTTGCGTGGGATGATGTTTGCGCAACTCCGCGACTGCAGCCGGATCATCCTGTTTCACGGCGCGCAGCAAATCCTTGGCTTGATGTTTGAGTTGATCGAGGTTGGGACGGACGGGAAAGTGGCGATCGTGGAACTGCTTGGCCATAACGGACCTCCTTCGTGGTCATGCCCGGGGTCCGCTGCGGCGGGCGAAAAGGAGGTTCGTGAGAACCTTGGATTTCGAGAATTCGCTCAGGTGGACTCGGTCCTGTCCGCGGACGGGCGGCGTCCTGTACGCCGGGGCCAGTATAGCGCAGGTTTCCAAACCAGAGCAGGGTTGGGTTCAGGGGAGCAACCGCACTATTTCTTTGTGCCCTTCACCGACTTCGATGCTGGACACGACATAGGTTCGGGAAGACGCAGCGACTGTGTGCTCGAAGACATTCGACCGGAAATCAACTGGCTCCACTCCTATGTCACTGGCGACAAGTCTATTGCGTGTACCTTGCGCCCGACGGGGAGACCGTTCGCGAACACGCGCGCCGCGGAGGGTTTCCCGGCGAATCGCGTCTCGGCAGTTCGCCACTTGATTGATCCCGGCGCTGCCGGTTGAGTGCAGCAGAGTTTCAAGCGGGTCTGCGCTTCGTCACTCTTTAGCGCCTCCGTACGGCCTGTTCGACGGGCATCGACCAACCTTCCATCCATGCGGTTGTGCCTGCAGCGTTGCCCAGTGTTCGGCGCGCAAATTCCAGGGCCTTCTCTAGCCTGGGAGCCTCGGCGGGTGCGAGCGGTACGCCTAATCGTTGGCGAAGGGCTGCGGCGGTTCCCGCCAGGTGCAGCGATTGCACGGCGTTCGATTGAGCTGCGGCATTGGCGGCAAGATATTCGAGCACCCTCGCGATGCCGCGTTTGTGGCCCAACTCCTGAAACATCTTGATGCTCTCGCCGTACAGGCGCCGCGACTCGGCGTTGTTCCCCTGATCGCAGCTCAGGCACGCGAGATCGGAGAGGGCGCTCGCAATGCCCCAGCCATCGCGCAGTTGGCGAAATGCCGCCAGGCTCTGTTCGCAGAATGAGCGAGCCGCAGGGAAGTCCGCCTTCTCGCGGGCGACGTCGCCCTGGTAGTTCAGCGTCCATGCCACTCCAGCTTCGTCTCCCCCCTTACGGAACATCGCCAGGCACTCGTCATACAGTGACGACGCGCGCGCATATTCTCCCTGCAACTTCATCACGCTCGCGAGATTGCTGAGGGCGCGGGCGAGGTCGGCCGAGTCGCCCAGATCTTTCCAGATCGCGACACACCGCTCAAATAGCAGGGCTGAAAGAGGAAAGTCTCCACGATCGCGAGCATTCACGCCTAGAGCGTTCAATGCGACGGCAACACCGCGGTTGTCTTTCAACTCGACGCAGGTGCCGAGATTTTCTTCGAACAGCTGGTGCGCGCGAGCGTAGTCGCCCTGCGCGCCAGACAGGACCGCGGCAGCAAACAACAGGCGCGCCCGGAGTTTCGGACGAGTTGCAGATCCCTCCAGCGCTAGCAGCCGGGCAATGGCATCGCGGCCCTCCGTATGATATTCGCGCGTCTCCCAGAAACGAAACAGGGCGGCGCCGAGACGGAGGCCCCACTCCGCGTCCCCAGTTTTGATCAGATAATCCAGCGCCATGCGGAAGTTGTCGTGCTCGATCTCAAAGCGGTCGAGCCACTCGGAGTGCGCGGCTACATCCTGGGCGCCTTCTTCGGCGAGCACGAGGTAATAGGCCGCATGAGCACGACGAGTTACCGCCTCATCCTGGCTCTCAGTGAGACGTTCGAGAGCGTACTCCCGAATCGTGGATAGCATGCGAAAGCGCGTTTCTGTATCGGCCTGCTCCACGTGCTGCGTCAGGCTCTTGTCCACCATGGATGTCATGCCGTCGAGTAAGTCGATCCCCAGGTCGCCCTTGGTGTCGCACACTGCCTCCACGCCTTCCAGGGTGCAGCCGCCGGTGAACACCGCAAGCCTGCGGAAGAGAGTTTGCTCCTCGGGATTGAGCAGGCCATAGCTCCAGTCCACCGTGCCGCGAAGCGTTTGTTGCCGGCTGGGCAGGTCCCGCGCGCCACCAGTCAAAAGGTTCAAGCGACTTTCCAGACGCGTCAGCATCGAGGGCGGCGAAAGCAGCTTAATGCGCGCCGCTGCCAGTTCGATGGCAAGTGGCAGGCCATCGAGGCGGGCGCAGATCGCCGCTACCGTCGGCGCGTTTTCTTTCGTCAGCGCAAACTCGCGCTTCACCGCCCGGGCGCGCTCCACAAACAGCGCGACCGCCGGAAGGCGCGAGAGCACTTCCAGCGGAGGCATCGACTTGGGATCGGGCAGCGCGAGTGGCGGCACCGGGAATTCATGTTCACCATAAACGTGAAGCGGCGCCTGGCTCGTGACCACGATTTTGAGCTGTGGCCCGATCGTGAGCAACTGCGCGATCACTGGCGCGGCCGCAATGAGATGCTCAAAGTTGTCGAGCAACAGCATCACCGGCTCGTTCAGTCCGCCCAAGTATTCCTTGAGGCTCTCCTGAGGAGACTGATTGGAGACCTCCCGCACCCCCAATGCCTGCGCGATCGTGGAGGCAATCAACCCAGGTTCTCCGACCGCCGACAGAGGGACGAAGCAGACACCACCCGGAAACTCGCCCGCGATTTCCGCCGCTACCTGTAGGGCGAGACGTGTCTTCCCGATACCCCCCGGCCCGGTGAGAGTTACGAGCCGCGCATCCGCCCGGCTCAAGAGTTGTCGGAGTGCAGCCTCTTCGCGTTCGCGTCCTATGAACGCGGTGCGCTGCGTCGGCAAGTTGTTGGGGCGAGGTTCCGAGAGGCGGGTCGGTGATTCGGCCAGCCGGTCGCGCACCGCGGCTAAGTCGCGCGCCAAATCCCGAGTGGAGGCATAGCGATCTTTCGGATCTTTGGCCAGACAGCGCTCCACGATCCAAATGAATGGCGCAGGCGCTTGCAGCATTCTGGGGCCGAGGCGCTCCGGCTCATCGCGCAGGATCGCCGCCAAAGTTTCGGCGTGACTCGGTTTGCGGAACGCGGCAAATCCCGTAACCATTTCGAACAGGACTGATCCGAACGAGAATTGGTCGGAACGAAAATCAACTTCGCCGCCCGTTGCTTGCTCCGGCGACATGTAGCCGACGGTCCCCATTACTGCTCCATCTTCGGTGATCGTCGTAGTGGAAGCATCCGAACTCTCGGCCCGGTTCACCGCAGCCAGTTTTGCCAGACCGAAGTCCAGCACCTTGACCGTGCCTGCGCCAGAAACCATCAGGTTCTCGGGCTTCAAGTCACGATGTACGAGGCCAATTTCGTGCGCTTTAGCAAGAGCTTCAGCAATCTGAGCCGCGATGGTGACCGCCTTGCGAAAGGGGATGGGGCCAGAGCAGAGCATCTGTCGCACCGTCTCGCCATCCACCAACTCCATCGCAATGTAGCGCGTGCCGTTTACCTGCCCCAGTTC
The DNA here is from genome assembly GCA_963795875.1 of uncultured Acidobacteriaceae bacterium. GTDB lineage: Bacteria > Acidobacteriota > Terriglobia > Terriglobales > Acidobacteriaceae > Sulfotelmatobacter. The sequence goes on along the minus strand of CAWCJM010000006.1, from coordinate 44,718 downwards.
ATAAATCGTGACAATGTTTGGATGGTTGAGCGCGCAGGCGGACCGGGCTTCCTTTTCTAAGCGCGCCAGAGCTTCCGGTTGCGACAATCGGTCTGCAGAAAGCGTCTTGATGGCGACTTCGCGGTTGAGGCGAGTGTCCTTGGCGCGGTATACCTCGCCCATGCCGCCGGCGCCCAGTTGCTGAAGGATCTCGTAAATCCCGAAGCGCGTTCCCGGCGAAAGGGTGGAGAGCACGGAATCTGACGTGAGAGGCAGGTTCATCAACTTTGCTGGCGCGGCGGCCCGGCATACCGGGAGTGATTGGCCGACGCTGCCGAATATTTCTTGAATTCTAGATTTGTGCCGCGATCAGCTCGGCGGCAAGCCCCGGGGTGCGTTTATAATACCCCAGATTCCGGAGGCGATTCGTGGATATTCGATCGGTGCAACGGCCGCTGAAAGACCAGTACCGCCAGGACCCAACAAGCTCCCGGATCACTCTGACCGCGCACGGCAAGCAGGCCGATGCACCCATCTCCTGCTCGATCGACTTGGGGCGGGCGATCTACAACGCGCAGGCGCACAAAGGAGTTGGCGGCGCGGGAACTGGAGCTTGTTCCGGCGATCTGTTGTTGGGCGCGCTGGCAGCCTGCGCACAGATCACTTGCCAAATGGTGGCCGCGGCGATGGGAATTCCGACCGAGGGCATCGATGTCACGGTTGAAGGCGATCTCGACCTGCAAGGCACTCTAGGCCTATCGAAGGAAGTGCCGGTCGGATTTCAGAGTATTCGTGTCGTCTTCGATGTCCGCGCTCCGCAGGCAACGAAAGACCAGCTAAGCGCGTTGCAGGCGAAGACGGAGCAGTATTGCGTGGTGATGCAAACCTTGTTGCATCCACCCGACATTCAGCATACGTGGGCCGCGCGGTGAGGCCCAAGGTCATCTGTAACCCGGTCCGAATGGAAGGTCTTGTCAGTGTCCTTTTTCGCGTCAGGCTTACAAAATCAGCATCAAGGTTGCTATGCCGAACGAATTGAGCCCGTCATCCCTCCTGGTGTAAAATAGGGTCAATCTGTAATCCGCCCCTTCGTTGTCCGTCATTCAGAGGTGCCAAATGAACGATTCCCCTGATACGCCTGTGATTTCCCCGTACCGTTGTCGCGATTGTGGTAGCGAAGTAGGGTTCAAGTCGCGTCGTCGTACATTGACGGAGCGCTTCGTCCTCCCGCTGTTTCTGCTGAAACCGGTGCGCTGCGGAGAATGCTTCCGCCGGGACTACCGCCTGATTTTTACCCAGGTGCGCGAACGGCTGTCGGACGCGCCGTCGGATGATGCCGGGAAAGCATCCGGCACCTACGTCCAACCGCAACGTTGCCTAGCGGCGGCCATCACCGCTATACTGCTGGTGTGAATGCTAGGAACGTTGGTCCGCGGCGGTTTTGTGTTCGCGGGATAATGAGGAGGCCGTCTTCAGCAGTAGTGAGGACCGAATCCGGGCTAGCCAGGCCAGTGCTGCAGTGTCAGGGCCCCCTATTGTGTTGCAGAAGACTTCGTCCGATCGTAGGACAGGTCAGGGTTGACGATGTTGGGGCGGACCCAAGCTGGATTCGCCAAGCTGCCGAGAGTCTCTTCTCCGTTCTGTTTCCTTCCGATTGCCGCCTTTGCGGCGAACCGCTCTTGAATATCTCGCGGCTGCCCGTCTGCCCCGATTGCCTGGACAGTGTTCTCCCGGTCCGCGGCAAAATGTGTTCCATTTGCGGCGAGCGCGTGCTTTCTTCCTATGCGGAAACCGACCCCGAGGGCCTGCGCCGCTGCCCCGTTTGCCGCCGCATCGACCGTCCATTTGAGCGGGCCGTAGCCTATGGCAGCTATGAGGGCGGACTCCGCGAACTGATTCACTTGCTCAAGTACAACGGTGTGCGCCCCGCCGCCAAAGTCTTGGGACGCATGCTGGCGGAGGCATTGACCGCACTCGAGCCTGATTTTGAGCAGGCTAGGTTGGATCGCGGCATGTATGACCAGCAGCCGATCCTGGTCGTTCCAGTGCCCTTGTATAAGTCCAAGCGCCGCCAGAGGGAATTCAATCAGGCGGAACTGATCGCGCGGGCCGCGCTGAAGTCTTACCCGGCGCCAGAACGTTTGCAGCTTGCTCTGGACATGCTGCAGCGTACCCGCGACACGCACTCGCAGATCGGACTGACCAGCCACCAGCGCCGCGAAAATCTGCGCGGAGCCTTTGCCGTATCGCGTGCCGCAGAAGTCACTGGCCGCGACGTGCTTCTCGTGGATGATGTCTATACGACCGGCACCACGGCGACCGAATGTGCGCGAGTACTGCGCCGCGCAGGAGCCCGCCAGGTATGGGTCGCGACGGTAGCGCGAACCCTGAAATTGGCATCTAAGTACGTTGCGGTTGAGCAGGCTGAAGATGAGGAAGAAGGTTCGCGAACGTTTCAGAGTTTCAAAGTGTAAAAGTCGGAGCCTGAGCTTTGCGATTTTGAAACCTTGAAACCTTGAAACCTTGCAACTTTGAAACTTATGTCTCTGAGGATGGAGCATCACGATGCAGGATCCCGGCACGCCGCCGGCCTGTTCGCGCCGGCGGCCATGCACCGGCCCGGGGACGGCCATGCTCTGCTCGCGCCCGTCCTGGTGCTGAACGCGTCCTACGAGCCCATCAATGTTTGCGCCGCCCGCCGTGCGCTGGTCCTCGTGCTCAAGGGCGTGGCCATGACCGAGGAAGAGAACGGACACTTTCTGCACTCGGCTCGCGTTGCCATGCGCCTGCCCTCGGTGATCCGCTTGCTGGAGTATCGCCGCATTCCGCACCAGAGCCGCGCGCTCTCGCGCAAGAACATCCTGCTGCGCGACCGCAACACCTGCCAGTATTGCGCCACGGTTCTGCCGTCGGGGGAACTCACGCTCGACCACGTGATCCCGCGCTCCCGCGGTGGCTCGTCCACCTGGGAGAATCTGGTCGCCTGCTGCCACGCCTGCAACCGCCGCAAGGGCAACCAGACTCCCATCGAAGCCCACATGAAGCTGATGCGCGAACCCCGCGCCTTCAACCTGCACACCAGCCGCCACATCATGCGGCTGATGGGACGGTCGGATGATAAGTGGAGAAAGTATCTCTTCTACTAAGGTCTCAAAGACACGAAAATCCGTGTCATCCGGACCGCATCATCCCTGAGCAAACCCCTGTCATCCTGAGTATCGCGAAGGATCCATGTAATCCGCGCGAGTTGCATGGATCCTTCGCGGTCCAAAGTCGCCGCTCAGGATGACAACTTTTCGTGAGGGCATAAGTAGTTAACCGAGTACAGAGAAACCTTGAAACCCGAAGCCTTGAAACTCTGAAACCTTGAAACTCTGAAACCTGCCCTACTGCGGCTTCTTCTGGTCCGGTGGTGGCTGCTGTGGCGTCTGATCCGGCTTCTGATCGCTCTTCGGAATTTGCTTGCCTTCGAACAGAATCGTGGACTTCGCGCCAAACCGCTTGTAGTCCTCGTACTTGATGATTTCGCGGATGTGGATGTCCTGCAGCTTGAAGTGTAATTCGTCGTCGGCCCGCGTGTAGACCGGGAACCAGTACTGTCCGTCGACCTGCTGCCGCCACGTCGTGAACTTGGGATAGAGATTCTCTTCGTTGCTGTGCTTCTTGCGGATGTCGGGCACGCTCTTGCCGTAGGTTTTCACGATCTGAAAATCGTGGTCATCGACCCAGATGCGTCCCTGGAAATAGCGCTTCTTGCCGACGATCTCTTTGGGAGCAATGTCGAAGACGTAACAATGGACTTCATCTTCCTGCTGCTGGCCCACATAAAGGATGTTGTATTCCGGCAGGTCCGCCTCGGTCAGCACAAACGGCATGCGGTGCCGGATGTCTTCGAAGTCGCCCTGGTCCATGGATAGCCCGCCTTGTTCCAGCGAGGATTGCGGCGCGAAGACGACATTCTCGATCCGCTTGCCTTGGTCGTTAAACATCACGTCGTAGACTTCGTGATATTCCCCAGTGACGGTACTGCCGTCGAGCGTCTCGACCTTCACGTCCTGGCGGTAGGTGTACTGATCGCGCGCCTTGGAAAATTCCGTTTCCTTGGCGGCGAAGCGCTTGATGATCTCCTCGGGGGTGGTGCCGGCTGGGGGAGCATTGTCGAGCGGACCTTCCTGCGCGCGGGCGGGGAGCCCTGCCAGTCCGCAGGCCAGTACAGTCAGGCATAGCAGAAAACGAACAGATACCGATTTCATATGTCTAGTTTAACGGATTGCGAGAGGCTTCGTAGAGGCGTCGCTGGCAACGTCGGCCGCCCGGTCCGAGTGGGCCAGACAGCTACTAAAACGCAGCGAGCAGAGAAGAGACGCAGCAAGCTACGACTCTACGGAAGCACACCGCGGCGACCCAACCCTCCAACCCCTCTCCGCTCAGTGAGGCCGGAGGGAAGGGTGCTGCAGTTCTGCCACTCACTTGGATGCCGGAGCCTGCAAGAGGTTGCCGCATGTTGTCCTATGCTTCCCTCATCCCTCCCATCCAAATGCGCTGTCATCATGCGCTGTCATCCTGAGGCGGGCGCCTTTTGCCTGCCAAAGACTCGCAGGCCTCAGGATGACAAGGCGCGAGGCTGTAGCTAGAGGCTAGAAGCTCAAAGCTCGAAGCTCGAAGCTCAAAGCTCAAAGCTACCCGCCGCCCACTCCCCCCTGCTACACTCATCCGTTTGCCGCAGGAGGCCTTCATGCGCCGTCTTCTTCTCTCCCTTCTTGTTTTTGCGTTCGCCCTCCCCGCTCTCGCTCAGGCCAAGCATCCCTTCACCTTCGAGGACATGATGAAGCTGAAGCGCGTCGGCGATCCGCAGGTGTCGCCCGACGGCAAGTGGGTGATCTTCAGCGTGGTCGACGTCGATCTCGAAGCCAACACCAAGACGCCGCATATCTGGATCGTGCCTCTGAATGGTGATGTGGGGACGGCCGCCCCCGGCCGTCCGGCGGAGCGAAGCTCCGCAGGCTCTCCCACGGCAGAAAGAATCCTCATCGCCGACCAGGACGCCGACCGCCCGCGCTGGGCGCCGGATGGCAAGCGCTTCGCATTCCTCTCGACGAAAGAAGGCGGCTCGCAGGTCTGGATCGCAGATTTCGACGGCACAGCAGGAACAGTCACGGGAGCGACCAAGTTGACCGAGATCGCGACCGAAGCTGGCGGGGAGCTATGGTCGCCTGATGGGAAGAACATTCTCTTTACGTCGGATGTTTATCCCGAGTGTGACGGCGAGCCTGCGGCGGAGTCAGAGTGCAACGCGAAGAAGCTGAAGGAGGCGGAGCAATCGAAGGTCAAAGCACAAATTTTCACCCACCTTCTCTATCGCCACTGGAATGCTTACAAGGAAGGCAAGCGCAGTCACATCTTCGTCGTTTCCGTCCCGGATGGTCGTCCTTCGGGTGCACATGCCTCCGATAGCGCGGGAAAGGTTATCAACCACGTGCTCGCGCAGGACGTGACGCCGCGCGACCTCACGCCCGGCGACTACGACGCCCCCGTCTTCTCGCTCGGCGGGCAGGATGACTATGCCTTCTCGCCCGACGGGCAGGAGATTTGCTACGCCTCGAATCACGACAAGAATCCAGCGGCTTCCACCAACAACGATCTGTGGATCGTCCCGGTCAGGGGCGGCGCAGCCAAGAACATCACCGCCGACAATCCCGCCAGCGACACGTCGCCGCTCTATTCGCCCGATGGCCGCTACATCGCCTACCGCGCCCAGCAGCGTCCGGGATACGAGAGCGACCGCTTCCGCCTGATGCTCTACGACCGCAAGACGGGCGAGAAGAAGAATCTGACGGAGAATTTCGATCGCTGGGTCGGAACGTTCACATGGACGCCCGATTCGAAGCAGATTTACTTCGCAGCCGAGAACAGGGGCGAGGGTTCCGTCGAGCGGTATTCCAGATGGGTCCGGACTAACTCGAGTTGGAGCTTTTCGCTGCGATTCAACTGAAGGTTTCTACGATGACTTCGAATTCTCCGCCGACGGCAAGACGTTGCTGGCTACGGAAAACACTTTGCAGTTTCCAGTTGAGCTTGCTGCGTTGGAAGTGAACACGACCGCGCCGACGCGCTGTAGCGGCGGTCATGAGAGGTTGGAGTCAGCTTCCCCGACGGAGTACGAGCCAGACGATGGGAAAGTGGTCCAGGCTTCCATCAATGTGACTCGCCGGCAGTTGACTCATCTCAACGACGCCGTCCTGTCCCAAGTCGCCATGTCCCCGCTCGAACCCTTCTGGTTCACCGGCGCTCACAACGACAAAGTCCAAGGCTTCCTCGTCAAGCCGCCGAACTTCGACGCCTCGAAGAAATATCCCGTGAAGTTCCTCATCCACGGCGGCCCGCAAGGCGCCTGGGGAGACGACTGGAGCTATCGCTGGAATCCCGAACTGTTCGCGGCACCAACTTCTGGCAACCAGGGATACGTCGTCATCATGATCAACTTCCACGGCTCGACCGGATACGGGCAGAAGTTCATCGACGCCATCAACGGCGACTGGGGCGGCGCTCCGTATGAAGACCTGATGAAGGGCCTCGACTACGCGGAGAAGACTTATCCGTTCATCGACAAAGACCGCGAGTGCGCGCTGGGCGCCAGCTACGGCGGATACGCCATCAACTGGATCCTCGGCCACACCGACCGCTTCAAGTGCCTGGTGTCGCACGACGGCATGTTCAACGCCGAGTCCGCCTGGGGCACGACCGAAGAACTCTGGTTCAACAACTGGGAGTTCAAAGGCACGCCCTACGACAATCGCGCGAGCTATGAGAAGTGGTCGCCGCACCAGTACGCCAAGAATTTCAAGACGCCGACGCTGGTCATCCACGGCCAGCGCGACTATCGCCTCGACGTGAGCGAAGGCTTCCAGCTTTTCACCACGCTGCAGATGGAAGGCGTCCCGTCGAAGATGCTCTATTTCCCCGACGAAGGCCACTGGGTGCTGAAGCCGCAGAATTCGCGCTCTGGTACAAGACGGTAAACGACTGGGTAGACCAATGGACGAAGTGAAGCGTCGTCTGCTCGTCGCACCAAAGTTTTGTCATGATGGGAGCGCTTTAGCCTTGTCATCCTGAGCGCGCTCTTTGCGCGAAGGATCTATGTAACTGGCCGGTACTGCATAGATCCTTCGCGGCAAACAATGCCGCTCAGGATGACAACACAATGTGGGATTTAGTTCAGATTCAGCCGGCGGATTTCCGTCTCGCCCACCTTCTTCACTCCCAGCGCGATCGGACGAGGCGGTCCTTTCCGCGGGATCGTTGCCAGCACCCACAACTCATCGCCCCTAGGGAGCGCGGTCGGATCCTTCGCCGTGTCGGGGATGAAAAATAAAATCGGCTGGTTGAGCCGCAACCGGCTGGGGCCATTTCCTGGCCAGTAAGCGAAACTCAAGTTTGCGCAATCCCACGCCGGACTCTTGTCCAACTCCGCGGTGGGCGTTCCGCTGCGCAGCACGATCGAGCCGCACCACTGTTCAAAGCTGTTCAGGCCGCCGGGTGGCGTTTGGCCCATCCACTGCTTGGAGAGTTCTTCTTGCGGGCGCGGGTCACTCACCGTGACCTGCATGCTGACGTAGCGCCCGCGAATGGGGAGGTTCGGATCGTATCTCTGCGTCAAGAACCATGCCTGCGGACAGGTGCGCCGATCGTAGAGCAACTTGGCGCCGAGCGAAGAAACAATCAGGACCTGAATCAGCGCGACGACAGCTGCCTTGGCAAGGGGTTTCACGCCACGCCTCCCGTCGGAGTCGGCGCAGTTCTGGTGCGCGCGACCAGTTTGCGGCGAAGCCGCTCCAGTTGCCATCCTCCGAGCAGGAAGAGAACTCCGAAAGCAATAAGAGCGGCCGAGCGGTCGAGTTTGCCCATCACGTCGGAGAAATAGAAGACCATGATGGTGGAGGCAAATCCCGCCACGCCGACATTGATGCGCTCGCGGCGGTTTTCCTGCAGACCCCAAACCACCAACCCCACGGAGGCGAGCGCGCACAGGAAATGGAGGCTCAGGTTCTCGAACAGATTGCGATCGTCAAGGCGACCGATCACATATACCCACACCGCGTAGCCCACGTTCCAGACCGCCGTCTTGCCACGCAGGAAATAGGCGGCCAGCAAGGGAAGCGCGAAGGCCATCAGCACTCCGGCGGCGTTCAGAGCAAACGGCAGCGGCAGCGACGTTCGACTGAAGAAAGGTTCGCGGATCATTGCCAGAGCCGCGCAGATGGGAAGCACCCCCAGTCCTCCCACCCAGACCAGGGCGCGCCGAAAATAGGAGTCCACTCTTGGACGCCGCGCGCTCAAATAAGTAATCGACAACAAGACGAGGAACTCAAAGAGCAGGCGATCCATATCCTTGTAGTGGCCGGCCCGCACGCTCCACTCCGAAGCCATCCACGCCGGAACGAGCAGCGCACTGAGCGTGGCCTGAAGCCAGTCGCGCAGCACCAGCCAGGAAAGCACAGCCCCGATCGCCCACAAGAGAATCCCGCCCGGCCAATGTTCCTGGAGATTGAAGATCTGCCCGGCCAGATAAATGCCACCGCCCAGAGCCACCGTTCCGATCGCGTGCAGCGAGATTCCAAGAGCCCGAAAGCGTGGCACGAGCATGCCGCCGGCCATGTGAAAGCCAGCGATCATTGTCAGCACCAACAGGAAGCGCTGCGTGGGCGAGAGGTCGTCCCAGTGAGCGGCCACGAACAGCAGCACTCCAGCGGCCACCATAATCGAGCCAAACGCGATGGCAAAGATGACCGGCCAGCGCACCCCAGGCGATTCGTGAGCGGATTCGAACTCGCGAATGCGTCCGGCCGACTCAGAATCGAGAATGCCGGCGCCGGTCCATCGTTGCAGTTGCTGCTCGAGTTGGTCGGAAGTGGCCATGAATCGTCGCGGCCAAGCTAGCGCACTTGCGGCCGTATATCAAATGCGGCGTCCCGAATGTCTGTACATCACAGGAACGCGCGAGGAGGAAAAACTTGCACTCGACACAACGTTCCTTTGGTGAGCTCCGGGACGGTTACTTTTGAGCAGTGGGAAGGCTTGCTGAGCGATGCTAAACTCACGCCGTGTCGAAATGGATGCGATCCGCGCTCGTGCTTCTAGCCGGCGGGGCAGTCTGCCTGTTGGCGCTGTTCACCGGCGGTTCGTGGGGACCGTGCGGGCCGAGCAGTATCGTGAGATTGATTGGCCTGCTGGGCAGTTTGATCTGCTTTCCACTGGCCGCAATCATTTTGCTGGCCTGCGGCCTGCGTGCTCTGGTGCACGGACTCCGCGGTGGTCCCGAGGGCATCACTTGAGATGCGGGTTGTTCCATAACTCATTTTTGGCTACGGTTTGTGACCTCCAAATATAGATCTCAACCTGGCTCCGCGGTGTTCAACGCTCTTGAATTTCAATGGGTCGTGCAATCCGAACCGGAAGCCGTCGGATCGACGGTGGACCTGTTCCTCCTGTGGTATTCCCACTCGCCAGGGCAGGGAACACCTCCAGCGGATAGTCGAGCCAGCCGCTAGATCCGGCCGTGACCCCGACATCCACTTCCAGCGGCGCGCTGAACCCGCTGGCTGAAGGCACAATGCTCGCGAGGCCGTTCATATCAGTGATGGCGTTGCTCCGGCTTACCGCGAGGATCACCGGCATGGCCGGATTGCCGGGGTTGGTCTCGCCGCCGCCCCCTGTGGAAGACGTCCCGCCGGGGCGCAATACGGTGGTCTGAAAGCTGACAGTGGCGCCGATCACTGCGTTCGGAGGCGAAGCAGAATCCGTCACCCGCACGGTGACCGGTTGAAACGACTGCCCCGTGGACACCTGCCCGCCTCCCGATACGGGCTGCAGAGTTTGTTGGGCCATCGGCACCGCATTTGCATAGAACGTCTGGCAGGGGCTGTTCGTGGGGCCCGCGCATGCAGTGACTTGTACCAGTGCCGCAAGTTGCGTAACGGTCAGCATGACCGTGGCGTAGCCGGTGGAACTGGTCTTCGCACTGGCGGCGCTGAGCGTTCCGTTCCCGCTGACTACCGTGTAGTTTACCGTGACGTTGTTTTGCGGCGCACCGTTGCTTACCACTCGAGCGGTGAGCGGGACGCCGGTCGTGACGCCCTGCGCAATCCATAGATAAGGCGTGAGCACTCCAATGTCGGAGACCGACTCCGTCGCATCGAGGCTCACGCTTACGGACGGGGAAATACTATAGACCCCGGGAGCGAGCGTTGCGCTAATCGTCGAAACGCCGGTCGCTGCCGGTATAAGCGAGGTTGCGGCGTATCCATTTTGATCGCTGCGAGTCGCGCAGGAAGATGCTCCGCCGCAGGACGAAAGTTGCAGGCCGCCGCTCGCGCTCCATCCGATGGTTGCACCGCTCACGGGAGTCACTCCGTCGGCGGACAGCACGCGTACGGTCATCGGATTCGCGGCCTGCGTTCCCACCGCGGTGGAGCGATTGATCCCTCCGAGCAGAACGATGTTGTCGCTAGCCGCCGCGCCGTAGGTCAGTGCGCTCGTCATGACCGACGACCCTCCGCTCACAGGATCGCTAATCGCAATGCTCTGTAGACCATCGGCGTGCGCAGGCGCGGCCAGAATCATTTGTCCGCTGCTGACAGAGAGTGGAGACGCGGCGGTGCTCCCCACCGTGGCGATCAGTTGCGAAGCGAAGCCCGTCCCGCGTACCGTGACCGCGCCGCCATTCACACTCACGCGCGCAGGAGAAACGGAATCCGCGTACAGCACGTGCGCCTGATAACGATAGTCAGGACGCCCATCACCGCGCACATCCGAAATTCCGATCAGGAGGTTGCTGGAACTTGCGACCTGCACGTCCAGGCGTGTCAGACCGTACTGAGATTGATTGAACGCCGACGGAGTGAAGGCCGGAGGCAGGGTGCCGGGCGGATCAGACGCGGCCCACATCCCAACCACCGGTTGCGCTTTCGTCAGAGTGCCATTACCGAACTCATCGCGCGCAGTCACCGCTACCGACAACGTACGATTGGCTTGCGCGGGGAAGACAAAGTAGGCCATGTTTCCATAGCCGCTCAGCGAGCCCTCCCAATCTCCGGCCAAGGGCAAAGCAGCCGGGGCGATCCAACTGGACAAAGTCTGGGGCAGCGGCTGTGCACTGCCAGCCATGAGAATGTCCTGCTGCACATCACTGCCCGCAGTAACGGTTACGACAATGGGCGGAGCGGTTCCCGAGGGAGCTACCGGTCCGGTCGAGTAAGGACCAACATTCGCCGACCACGTCGAATCGATCGGCTCCACGGTCAACTGGTATTGCGCGCTGCCGCCGTTGGGAAGTTCCAATCCGGCAAGATCGAAGTCGCCTTCCAGCGTCTGGCTGTCCGAGCCCCATTCGGCGAAGGGATCACCCACCGCGTCGTCGAAGCCGGTGATGGGATTGCCTTCGTTGCCCGTGAACAGAAACCCGGATACCGATGCCGCGGCGTACCTGCGCGATGGCAGACGTGTGTTCGGATCGATCCAACGCGCTACGACGTTCACTCCCTGCATGGCCTGCGTACGATTTCCGTGAGTGTCAGTGAACCACACCGAACCGTGAATGCGCGCCGTCACCGTAGAAAATACCTGCTTACCCGGAAAGCCGGACTGATTCTGCGCCGTGACCGGATACAGGCGCGAAATGGCCGCGATATCGTCCATTGCCAGTTGGTAGGGATTGGCGTAACAAAGCGTGATCGGGATGCAATTCAAAGGATCGGTCTCGTGCATCACGGGGAATCCCGCGAAATCATCGGACGTGGGGGGCGGCGTGCGGGTAAGCACGTTGGGATTCACCTGCGACCAGCCGAGACCGAGCAGGCTGCCGATCACGCGCACCAGGCGATATTCCACGTCGCTCAGTTGGGAAGACTGCTGCGCGCATTGGCCGTTGATCACGATGAGTGCATGCTGATAGGTCGCGAAGGAACCGTAATTGTCCGCTCCTCCGAATACGGCATTGCTATAGCACTGGCTCGAACCGCCCGCACCAGTTCCGAGCAGCGCTTCCGTGACGGAGCCATCGTAGTCATAAACGATGCCGACCGGCGTGCCGATCGCCGTTGGCTGAATATCAGCGGGCATCGAGATCGAGCCGTCCGAATTCAGAATGACGTTTGTGCCGTTCACATCTTCCGCAAGCGAGCCGCCGCTCGTGGCGCTAATCGCCGCAGTCGAAACTGCTGTCCATTGGCCGAACGCACCCGCGACGAAGGTATTGGCAGACGCGTTGGGCAAAACAGGGCTCAGGTCCCCCTGATCGGTGTAATAGGTTATGACCCCCTGCGGCCAAAGCAGCGGTTGCCCGGTCGTCGTGGGATCGAAGTAGCTACTCCCGGCCACGCACTTCGGCCCGCCGGCGCGAGAGACGATAACGAACAAGAAAACCAGCGTCACCGTCAGGGCCAGCCTGAGGAGAAATGAGCGCTTGGTAAATGCCATGCGGTTTGTCATGGTCACCTCTTCTGATCGCACTCACTCCTCCTCACTGGCCCGCCGCACCGCCAAGGCGAAGTCGCTGATACGTACCCGCGACCTCCCACCCAGGACGGGATCTCCGCGAAAGGCTGAAAGATGTTGTGCCGAAAGCAAAACGCGGCCCGACGAGTCAATTGTGAAACGCCCTACGCCTCCGGCAACGCAGCTGGTTAGGCCGAGTTTGCTTGGCGGGTACAAAAAGAGAAGCACTCGTTCACCCACGCGGTAGCGCTGGCCGCCCGACCATAGGCCGATCCACTGCGAGATGGTCAGATCTTCGCCGGGAGTGGTTCCGCGCATCGCATTCTCAATATGGAAGGTGATGGCAATGGTTTCGACTGTTTGGCTCGGGGTCGCAGCATGGCGCGTAATCGAAGTCACCGTGCCAGAAAAAATGGTGCCCGCGGCACGAGCGATTAAGGAGAAGTCGATGGTGCCCGGCGGCGTAATGGGCAAGTGGCGCCGAAGCTGGCTCGATGCCGACGACGGCTGACTGATTTCCGGCAGTCGATGGACTGCGAATTCAGGCGCAACATCGACGTGTCCAGACTGGCCCTGCGAGACTGCGGGCGCCAGAATGAGAACCAAAACCGCGAGCAGACAAACGCAACTTCTCCCATACATGGGGAGACCTCAAGATGTGACATCTGCTCGGAGGGATACCGGGGAAACGAATCAGCCTAGTTCAACCGGGGCGACCAAGTCTGTGACAGATGTCACAACCTCCCTGTGCATATCGGGACTTTAATTAGAAGGCGTCATTCCGAATCCCCTGCGTACTTCAGCCGCGTCAGAAATATAGCGGATAGCCTCGACGAAGTTTTCGAGGCTCGAAATATCCCTTGACATAAAAACTACAAATGTAGTAGTAATGCATACGTCGGTAGGAGATGACATGCCCGGACCGAAATTAGCCAAGCTCGAACTGCAAATTATGGACACCCTCTGGGCGCGGGGCGAGGCCTCCATCCGCGAGATTCAGGAAGCGTTCCCGGAAAAAGGCAGGCCCGCATACACGACCATTCAGACCACGGTGTATCGCCTGGAGGGAAAGAAGGCCGTGCGCCGCGTCAAGAAGGTTGGCAACTTCCACATTTTCGAGGCGGCGGTCTCCCGCGACTCCGCGCAGCGCAAATTGATCGACGACCTGCTGGCGCTGTTTGGCGGCCGCACGCAGCCGGTCATGGCGCATCTAATCGAGTCCGGCCAACTCACTCTCGAGGATGTCAAAGAAGCCGAGAGAACTCTGCGCAAGCTGGAGAGAAAGGACAAAGCGAAATGAATCCCGCATACTTGTCCGCGCTCAATACGTCCGCACTGTGGAAAGACCTGGCCCCCGCCTTGGGCAATCATCTGTGGCAGTCGACGCTGTTCGCTGCCGCCGCTGGATTGCTGACGTTCGTGCTGCGCAAGAATCACGCACGGGCCCGCTATTGGCTGTGGCTGGCGGCATCGGTGAAATTCCTGATTCCGTTTTCGCTGCTGGTCAGCTTCGGCACCTATCTCGCATGGCCCCACGCCTCGCCTGCAGCGACCGGTGGGTTGTACGTTGCCATGGAACAGATCAGCCAGCCCTTTTCGAACGCGGCTCTTACCATGCCAGCGATTCGTCAGGCCGCCCCGGCGGCGGCCGCACCGAGTCTGCTCCAGTGGCTTCCGGCATTGCTCGTCGCCGCGTGGCTCTGCGGATTCGTGATCGTTCTTCTTGCATGGTGCGTCCGCTGGCGACGAATTTCTGCCATCCTCCGCGAGTCTGCGCCATTGCTCCACGGACGTGAAGCCGCGACCCTGCGCCGTCTGGAGCATATGGCCGGCACGCGCAAGCCGATCGACCTTGTGTCGTCGCAGCGCGTCTCTAGAGCCGGGAATCTTCGGCATCCTCCGCCCGGTGTTGATCTGGCCCGAAGGCATCTCGCAGCATCTGGAAGATGCTCACCTGGAAGCGATTCTTGCGCACGAAGTGTGGCACGTGCGCCGCCGCGACAATCTGGCGGCCGCGATCCACATGGTGGTTGAAGCGCTGTTCTGGTTCCATCCTCTGGTCTGGTGGTTGGGAGCGCGCATGGTCGAAGAGCGCGAGCGCGCCTGCGATGAAGAAGTCGTGGAACTGGGCAGCGAGCGCCAGGTCTATGCCGAGAGCATTTTGAAAGTCTGTGAATTCTGCGTGGGATCTCCGCTGGCTTGCGTCTCTGGGGTAACGGGGTCCGATCTTAAAAAGAGGATGGTGTACATCATGACGGAACGAATTGCACGGAAACTGGATTTCGGAAAAAAGCTATTGCTGAGCACGGCCGGAGTTCTCGCCCTGGCTTTGCCCCTCATATTCGGCCTGGTGAATGCGCCGAAAGTCCGAGCTCAAGAACAGGCAGCGACTCCGGGCGCGAGTAAGTCCAACGTCGAACTCATAGTCAAATCGGACGCCGGCGGAGGGGCCCGTCGAGTGGGAATGATGTACTCGCCCACCGGATTCGAAGCGATGCACACGACTTTGCAGGCGCTCCTTCAAGAGGCCTATGGAGTCCAGGCCAACCAGATCATCGGAGGTCCGGATTGGATCAAGACCGCACCGTTCGACCTCGCAATCGGGTCCGAGGACGACAAATCCGCTCCACGCGGCATGAGTGTCGAGCAGAGCCCGGAGCAAGGCCGGGTTCGAAACCAGCGGCTGCTGCAGGCGGCTTTGGCAGAGCGCTTCAAGGTGGCGCTGCATGCCGAAACCAGAGAGCTGTCGACCTATGCTCTCGTTGTGGGCGACGATGGGCCGAAGCTTCAGCCTACAAAGCCAGCCAGCAGCTATCCCGATCCGGTGAAGGGCCCGGACGGGATCCCCATGAATAAATCATTCCGGATCAAAATCGACGGCAGTCAGGCCGGGTTGGAAGCCCGCGGCATGTCCACTGCGGATATCGCGTGGCACCTGTCAATGCAGCTGGGCACCGCCGTGGTGGACAAGACCGGACTCACTGGCAACTATGATTTCACTTTGAACTGGAAATCGGATGGGAGTGTTGGCAACTTCAACACGCCCGCATCCGATGCTTCCGCGTCGTCGCTCTCAGCTGCGATTCAGGAGCAGCTGGGCCTGAAGCTGGAACCACAAAAAGGTCCGATGCAAGTCCTCATCATCGACCATGCTGAACGGCCAGCGGAGCCGACGCAAAACTAAAGGCATCATCATCTAGAGCCAGGCAACTTCCGGCAGGCGTTCGGATTCTCACTCACCAGAATTCCGACGTCCTGCCGGAACCAGTTAGCCGTCAAAATCGGAGGTCTTGCATGTCCCGTCACAAGTGTTGTTCTGCAGCGCTAGCCGTCGCGGCGACGATCTTTTGTCTGGCAAACCAAAGCTGGGCTCAGTCTTCCACGGAGAACACGGCCGCAAATGTTCCGCCATACGCGACAGTTTCGATCAAGCCTGATAAATCAGGTTTGCATTGGCAGACCGTAACGGTCGGCCCCGGTGAGTTAACGGTGAAGAACGAGACCGTGCCGATGATGATTCAACACGCTTATCAGCTCGAGCCCGATCAGATTCATGGAGGGCCAGACTGGCTCAACACCGACCGATACGATGTTCAAGCGAAGGTCGACAAATCTGCCTTGGAAATTTTGAAGAACCTCGGTCGAGAGCACGCCGACCTCGAACAGCGACAAATGATGCAGGCGCTGCTGTCCGACCGTTTCAAGCTGGTAATTCACCGAGACACCAAGGCCGTTCTGGTGTACGACCTTGTCCTCGCGGAGAATGGCCCGAAGATGCAACAGTCATTGCCCGGCGACGCCGAGGCTCAAGGGCGCGTGATCCAAGTTAGCAAAGGACACATCTCTGGCCGGGAGGTTCCGATCGCAACGCTCGCGAGCCTTCTGTCCGAGCAACTAGGCCGCAGCGTTATCGACAAGACTGGCCTTGCGAATCACTACGACGTCGCGCTGCAATGGCCCGTGTCGGTTGAGGGCCAGCAAGAAACAGAGAACTCCTCCGCGGCGGAATCCTACAGGGAAATGATCCTTACGGCTGTTGCCGACCAACTTGGTCTGAAGCTGGAACCGCACGAAGTCCCCATGGAAATCCTCGTCATTGATCACGTGGAGAGGCCGACGCAAAACTAGCACCGATCGTGCAATCCCGCGCCTTCCTGGGTTATGACGCCGCGGAAGTGGAATCCACGCTGAATGCCCCGTTGGGAAAAAGCGTCAGAGCTAGTGGTGTTCCTTAGTGAACCTTAGTGTCCTTAGTGGTTAAAGTCTTTGAAGTAACCTTCCCCACTTGCTCCGCGCACAATGGCAACTGCTATAGCGATAGCAGCTAAAATACCCCGCGGAGGATTCATGGCGAAATCGCGCAGGCAATTTCTGACGGTCACATCGATGGGAGTCTTGGGAGCGGCGGCCGCGCTGCGCAGTGCCGCGCACAGAATCCGGCAAGTCCAAATCCAGCAAGACTCTGCCGCCAGGCGCACCGCCGGCGTTTGGCGCAGGCCCCGCTGTGGGCCCCGAAGTGTCCGAGACAGACCTTCGCCGAAGCCGAAAAGCTCGTCCAGTTTGAAATGACTCCCGCCGAGCGCGCCGTAGCCGCCGACAGCTGGCGCAAGACCATGGCCGCTCTTTATGAACGGCGCACCGGACCCCGCAAACTCGCGTTGCCGACAACGATCGCTCCTGCGACGCGCTGGAATCCCGATCCTCCCCGGCCAGAAATCAGGTCCAGAGCGCGACCGCTTCGTCCGCAGCTCAATCGATCCCGGCCCGCTGCCCGCCCGCGACGAAGACATTGCGTTCGCCACAGTCACGCAGCTCTCGCGCTGGATCGAAACGCGCAAGCTCACCTCCGAGCGCCTCACGAACATTTATCTGAAGCGACTGCAGCAGTTCGATCCCAAGCTGCACTGCGTTATCACCCTGACGCGCGAATTGGCGCTGAAACAAGCGAAACAAGCCGACGAAGAAATCGCCGCCGGCAAGTATCGCGGACCGCTGCACGGCATTCCATGGGGCGGCAAAGATCTGCTCGACACCGCGGGGATTCCCACCACCTACGGCGCGGAGCCCTTCCGCAATCGCGTCCCCACCGAAGACGCCGTCGTCGTGAAGCGCCTGCACGAAGCCGGCGCGGTGCTGGTAGCCAAGCTCAGCCTGGGTGCCCTCGCGCTCAACGACATCTGGTTCGGCGGCCAGACGATGAATCCGTGGCTGCTCGAGGAAGGTGCCTCCGGATCGAGCGCCGGTCCCGGCGCCGCGACCGCCGCGGGATTGGTCGGATTCGGCATCGGCAGCGAAACCGGTGGCAGCATCATTAGTCCATCCATGCGCTGCGGCATCACCGGACTGCGGCCCACCTACGGACGCGTTGCCCGCACCGGCGCCATGACTCTCTGCTGGTCGCTCGACAAACTCGGCCCCATGACCCGCAGCGTCGAAGACGCCATGCTCGTGCTGCACGCGATCACCGGCCCCGACGCTGGCGATGTCGCCAGCGTGCCCAGCCATCTCGATTTCGACGCGGCCGAGAGTGTCGCGGGACTGCGCGTTGGCTACTTCCCCAAGTGGATGCAGGAGAATCCCGCCACGGAAGTCGACCGCGCCGCGGTAGATGTGGTGAAGAAGGTAGGCATGGTTCCCGTCGAAGTCTCCATTCCCGACTGGCCCTACGATTCGCTCAACCTCATTCTGTTCGCCGAAGGCGCAGCCGCGTTCGAAGAACTGACGCTCAGCGGAGGACTGCGCGAACTCAAAGCCCAAGTCCCCGACGCCTGGCCCAACATCTTCCGGCAGGCGCGCTTTCTCTCGGCCGTCGATTTCGTGCAGGCCGACCGTCTCCGCCGCAAAGTCGCCGAAGAAATGGCGCGCCTCTTTTCACAAGTCGACCTGCTGCTGGTTCCCTCGGTGCGCGACGAAATGCTGACCATCACGAACTTCACCGGCCATCCCGCGTTAGTGCTGCGCGCGGGATTCGTCGAAGTCGCGAAGGCCCGCAGCGACTGGGCTCCCGACCCGGCTCATCCGCTGCCGACCTTCAACCCGCCGCGCCGCGTCCCCCACGGCGTGACGCTGATCGGGCGCCTGTTCGAAGAAGGACCGATGGTCAACGCGGGCCTTGCGCTCGAGCGCGCATTCGGCGTGGTGAGCGAAAGGCCGCCGGGCTTCTGACTGTGTCTAAGTCGACGTGCGGATCGTGTTGGATGATTCTTTCCAAGTCCACTGCAACTTAGTAACTTCGACCCGACGCAGGTCGCGCAAAGATGTATCCGGCGATCAGTGGCGAAGCCTCTCCGTCCGAGCCACTCGATTGTCGGGATTAGCATGCGCGCCACACCTCCGTTC
The DNA here is from genome assembly GCA_963795875.1 of uncultured Acidobacteriaceae bacterium. GTDB lineage: Bacteria > Acidobacteriota > Terriglobia > Terriglobales > Acidobacteriaceae > Sulfotelmatobacter. Next base: position 25,908 of record CAWCJM010000006.1, on the reverse strand, counting down.
CTTATTGACCAGCGCTTGATTCAATGCTAACGTCCCGTGCATATCGATCTTCCCCGCTGTGATCCACTCCGCTATCAGCAGGGCTTTCATCATGATGTTCATCGGAACGACTCTGCAAAGCATGTAGGGGCCAACGTAAGTGCTCCGAGTTTTGACGTTTCCAGGAGATCCTCCATGACGCACCAGAATCCCCTCAGAATCAGGAACCGAGCCGTCTGCGTTCGCTCACTCAGCGTTGCCATTCTCTCCGTCGTCGTTGCCGTTGCGGCGTCCGCTCAGCAAGACGGTGTTTCCCAGCCATCTGCAAGGCATTCCGCCGCCCCAGCTTCCGCACATACGCAAGGGACTGCACAAACTCCTCCTCTCTCGATCACTCCGCAGGGAGTCAAGTCTCAAAGCATTTCCGACGCCGCGGTGCACCACAAGAAAGCAGCTTCCACCGCACCAGATTCGGGAGGATCTCTCTTCTTGCCCGTTGTGTGGTACAACGCGGGTGCCTTCGCTACGGAATTCGCCGCTGTTGCGGATGTGAACGGCGACGGCATACCTGATCTGGTAGTGGCGATCCAGAATTGTCCTGACGGCGTGTGCGGCGACGGCCAGGTTAGCGTAATGCTAGGCAATGGCGATGGCACGTTCCGGCCCGCGGTGCTGTACAGCTCCGGGGCACAGTGGGCCAATTCCGTGGCCGTTGCGGACTTGAATGGCGACGGCAAGCCAGATATCGCGGTGGCGAACTATGCAGGCGACTCAGTTGGTGTCCTGCTGGGTAATGGCGATGGAACGTTTCAGTCGGCAGTGACGTATCCAACTGGCCAGGCTGCGTACGTGGCGATCGCTGATGTGAACGGCGACGGGAAGCCTGATTTGATCGCGGCGTTATCCTCGGGCGTTGGTGTGTTGCTGGGGAATGGCGACGGGACCTTTCAGCCAATTGTCAGATACGGCAGAGGAAGCCTATACGCTGTCGTCACAGCGGATGTGAACCGGGACGGCAAAATTGACTTGATCGCTTCGGGGCTTAGCTCTGAAGGAACGGTCGTGATCGTCTGGCTTGGCAATGGAGATGGGACGTTCCAACCGGCACGTACCTACAATTCGGGCGGAAGCCCCGGTGGTTTTGCCAACTCGGTTGCTGTTGCAGATTTCGATGGAGATGGGATTGACGACTTGGTTGCCGCCAATTTCCCCGACAGTACCGTCGGTGTGCTTTTGGGCAACGGCGATGGGACTTTCCAGACGGCCGTGTTGTACGGATCGGGAGCGCCTTATGCGTGGTCCGTAGCTACTGCAGACCTGAACGGCGATGGCAGAATCGATATCGCCGTGGCGGATTTTAGCACACCAATAGGGGTTCTGCTGGGGAACGGCGACGGGACCTTTCAGCCACCGCTGACCTTCGCCGTAGGCGCTGCGGACGCAGGTTCGTTAGCGATTGCGGATGTCAATGGAGACGGCAGACCGGACCTGATCGTAACGAACGGCAGCAATCTTGTTGGAGTCCTGCTCAACAGCGGCGCCGTTCAGAATGTAACGACAACAAACCTGTCTTCTTCCCTGAATCCTTCCGTGTATGGACAGACAGTTGCTTTCACCGTCATGGTCACATCTAGTTCGGGCACGCCCACGGGAACTGTCAAGATTCTCGATGGCGCAACCGTAGTGGCGACGGGCATACTCGCGAATGGGAGTGCGCTGATCAGCGTTCCAGCGCTGCCCGCAGGTGCAAACTCCATCACTGCCGCCTTTCAGGGAAGTGCAAGTTTCGCTCCCAGCAGGTCTGCTCCACTCACTCAGACCGTGACCGCAGCCACAACGACGACAACTCTGGCATCATCCCTAAACCCGGCCGGCACGAATCAGTCCGTTACCTTTACTGCGACCGTCACCAGCCAGCACGGCGCTGCCGCCACAGGTTCCGTGGTCTTCTCGTCTGGATCGCAGACGCTAAGCACGGCTTCCCTCAGCGGAAATACTGCGTCCTTGACTACTTCTTTCTCTACTATCGGGACTGATTCCATCTCCGCGAAATATAATGGAGATGCCAACAACACTGGTAGCACCTCCTCAGCGCTGAATCAAAGGGTCATCGCTTCCACGACAACCACTCTAGTTTCCTCGCTCAATCCCTCGTTCGCAGGTCAGTCAGTCACCTTCACCGCCACGGTCAGTTCAACTTCCGGCCTTCCGCCCAACGGCGAGACCATCACCTTCAAGAACGGCTCGTCGATTCTGGGCACGGCTTCTCTCAGCGGAGGCACCGCCACACTGACGACGTCCTCCTTGACCGCCGGCATCTATACCGTCACCGCCAGTTATCCAGGCGATGCCAACTTCGCCGCCAGTACTTCGCCCGCACTCCGCCAGGTGGTGAACTCCACCACCAAATCTGCAACCGCGACGACTCTTGTCTCGAGCCTGAATCCGTCCATCTACGGTCAGTCGGTCACGTGGACCGCGGCCGTTACCACCGCCGGATCCGTCCCACCGACCGGAAAAGTGAATTTCAGGTGGAGCATCTACATCATCGGTTCGGCGACCCTGAACAGCAGTGGTGTAGCCACGCTGACCAAAACCAACCTCAACGCCGACACGTACCCTCTGACAGCAGTGTATGTGGGAGACACGAGCAACCTGGGCAGTACATCTTCGGTGGTCAGCCAGGTGGTCACGCCGGCCACCAGTTCCGCCACGCTCACGTCTTCGCCGAATCCGTCGAGCTCAGGTCAGACAGTAACCTTCACCGCTACGATTAAGTCGCCGACCGCTAAACCTAGCGGCCCTGTGGCCTTCGCGGTCGGAAAGACAGTGCTCGGGACGGTACAACTCAGCGGCGGGAAAGCGACGTTCACCACCACAACACTGCCCGTCGGCGCAACCAAAGTCACGGCAACATACAGCGGAGACTCCAGCATCGGCGCCAGTTCCGCGTCGGTGACGCAAACGGTGCAGTGACAGACCGAAGCAGCTTCTGCCATCGTTGTATTTCAGCGCCGCGCTTGGCGCGGCTAACAGTCCGCGAATAGAAAGCGCGGGACACTATACCCATCGTCTATAATTTCGCCCACCCATGCCTCTGACCTCAGGCACGAAACTCGGTCCTTATGAAATTCAATCGCCGCTAGGCGCGGGCGGCATGGGCGAAGTCTACCGCGCCCGCGATGCCCGCCTGAACCGCGACGTCGCCATCAAAATTCTCCCGGCATCCTTTTCCGCCGATCCCGAACGCCTGCAGCGCTTCGCGCAGGAATCCCGCGCCGCGGCGGCGCTGAACCATCCCAACATTCTTTCCATCTTCGATATTGGCGAAGATCGCGGCGCGCCCTACGTCGTTTCCGAACTGCTGGAAGGCGAGACGCTGCGCGACCGCCTGCGCACCGGCGCACTCACTTCCCGCAAAGCCATCGACTACGCGCAGCAGATCGCCAGCGGCCTGGCCGCGGCGCACGAAAAGGGCATCGTCCATCGCGACTTGAAGCCGGAAAACATTTTCATCACCAACGACGGGCGCGCCAAGATTCTCGACTTCGGTCTCGCCAAGTTCACGCGCCCGGAAGCCGATCTCTCCGGCGACGCACCTACGCAGCAAATCGCGCACCGAAGCCGGAACCGTGATGGGCACGGCCGGCTACATGTCGCCCGAACAGGTTCGCGGCAAACCGGCCGATCCGCGCTCCGACATCTTCGCCTTCGGCGCCATTCTCTACGAGATGCTCTCCGGCAAGCGCGCCTTCCACGGCGACTCCTCCGTCGATACCATGAGCGCCATTCTCAAAGAGGATCCGCCCGATCTCGCCGAGACCAACCGCAATGTCTCGCCCGCGCTCGAACGCATCGTTCGCCATTGCCTGGAGAAAAATCCCGCCGAGCGTTTCCAGTCCGCGCGCGATGTGGCCTTCAATCTCGAAGCCCTCACCGATATCTCCAGTTCCAGCCGCGGTGGAGTGCGGGCCATCCCGGAAAGCCGGCACGACTCGCCGCTGGCTTCTGCCAGTGCTCGGCACATTGCTCGTGCTTGCCTCCTGGGCAGCCATCTATCGCTTCGCTCATCGCACCGCCGCACGTCCAATCCAACCTTCCACGAAGTCACCTTCCGCAACGGCACCATCTGGGCTGCCCGCTTTGCGCCCGACGGCCAGACCATCGTCTACGGCGCCGCCTGGGAAGGCCAGCCGCAGGAAATTTTTTCCACTCGCTTTGACAGCACCGACTCCCGCTCCGTCGGCCTGCCGACTCGCAGATCCTCTCCATCTCTTCCAAGGGCGAGATGGCGATCTCCCTGCATCCCAGAACGTCGCCGCCTTCGGTCAGAGCGGAACTCTGGCGCGCGTTCCGCTCGCTGGCGGCGCGCCGCGCGAAGTCGTCGACAAGGTTTTCTGGGCTGACTGGACGCCCGATGGCCAATCACTGGCCGTGGTTCGTCCCGGCAGCTACCGTCGCAATCCCATCTGGAATTTCCCTCCGGCAACGTGATCTACGAACCGCTGGGCTGGGTCAGCCATGTGCGCTTCTCTCCCAGCGGAGAATTTCTCGCCGATCGCCGACCATGTCCCCGGCGGCGACGACGGGCGCGTCGTCATCATCGACACGCACGGCAATCGCAAAGCCAGCTCTTCCTTTTATTCCAGCGTCGAGGGCCTGGCCTGGTCTCCCAATGGAAAAGAAGTCTGGTTCTCCGCCGTCCCCGCGCGGCTCCGCGCGGTCGATCTATGCGCTCGATTTCTCCGGCAAAGAACGCCTCATCTATCGCGCCCCCGGCGGACTCACCATGCAGGACATCAGCCGCAGCGGCCTGGTTCTGTTGACTTCCGACAAAACCCGCGATCAGCCTTTCCGCTCTCGCCGCCCGGCGAAACCCGCGAGCGCAGCCTCTCCTGGTTCGACTGGTCTCTGCTCACCGATATGTCTGCCGACGGCAAGACCATCATCTTCTCCGAAAGTGGCGAAGCCGTAGGTTCGAACTACAGCATTTTCTTGCGCAAGACCGATGGCTCTCCGGCGGTCCGCCTCGGCGATGGCGGCTTTGGTTTTCTCTCCCCGGATGGTCAATGGGTTGTATCTCAGATCGGATCGCCAGCCAAGTTAATGTTGCTGCCCACCGGCGTCGGCGAACCCCGCCAGCTCACCGACGACAAGGTCGAACATTCCGGCGTCGCCTGGCTGCCCGACTCTAAGTCGATCATTTTCTCGGAACCGCGCCCGGACATGGTCCTCGCACCTATCTCAGGACATCCAAGGTGGCGCGCCCCGCGCCCTGACGCCCGAGGGCACAGCGGGATCTCGCATAATCCCGACGGCCAGCATATTTTCGTGCGCGATCTGAAACGTCAGCTCTGGCTCTATCCGACCGCCGGCGGCGAGCCGCAGAAACTCGACCTGAGCTTAACCACCGACGACATCCCTCTCGGCTTTTCTCCCGACGGCAAAAGCCTGGTGGTAGCGACGCGTGGCGTTCCTCTCAAGATTGCCCACGTGATCTCGCCACCGGCCATCGCGAGCCTTGGAAAGAAATCGCTCCCGCCGATCCCGCCGGCGTGCAATGCATCGTCAATATCAAGTTCAGCGCAGACGGCAAATCCTATGCCTACTCCACCCTTCGCGTTCTTTCCGACCTCTACGTCGTCGATGGCCTGAAGTGACAGTCCGGGTTTAGCCCGGTTTTCCTTCGTGAACCTTCGTGTCCTTCGTGGTTGATGCCTTTCAATCACCCCCAGAAGTACCCTGCTAACATGGTCGCCCGAGGCAGAACCGTGAATACGAAAATAATCCATTGTTGGATTCTGATATCGATCGTGCTCGGCGCTGTTGCGCAAACGACCGCGCAGCAACCGCGAATCACCGCTCGAGAAGTCGTTGCGGACATACAGAAGCACGTCGGCGTCGAATGGAAACAGGAAACTGTGGACACGTTCAAGGCCGGCAACCCTGACACTGTAGTCACCGGAATTGCAGTGACCATGATGGCGACGATGGATGTTCTCGAACGTGCGTCGGCGAAGGGATTGAATTTCGTCATCACCCACGAGCCGACTTTCTATGCTCACCTGGACAAGCCTGAAGGCATGCCCGAAAACGATCCCGTCTGGGCGGAGAAGCGAGCGTTCATTGAAAAGCATGGAATGGTCGTCTGGCGCTTTCACGATCACTGGCACATGCGCCAGCCAGATGGAATCGAAGCAGGAATGGTGCATGCCCTCGGTTGGGAGAAATTCCAGACTCCTGAAAACCAGTACCTGTTTGTTATGCCCGAGACCACGGTCAAGAAATTGGCGGAGGAACTCGCCAACAAACTCGACTCGCCCGTCGTGCGCGTGGTCGGCGAGCCAGAAATGAAGGTAACCAAGGTTGGGTTTAGTCCAGGAGCGGCGGGATTCGAGAGAGAGACGCACGCACTCGAGCGGGACGATGTCCAAGTCCTGCTGGTGGGAGAAACGCGCGAATGGGAGACCGTCGAATATGCAGCCGACGCAGTGACTCAGGGGCGCAATAAAGCGTTGATCGTGATTGGACATGTTCCGAGCGAGCAGTCTGGCATGGAGGAATGCACGCGTTGGTTGAATGGATTCGTGAAGAACGTGCCGGTTGAATTCGTAGCCGACGAAGTCCCCGTTTTGGACGGTAAGTGAAAAAAGATGAAGCGTTGAAGGTTTTGATCTCGTAAGCGCCACCAACAATGAGGGTGCCCCATCCTTCGCGCACTTGCGAAGGGTGGGAGTCGGCTAACGCCTGCCGGGGGCCTACCAGCTGCACTCGAAATGAAATCTTCCATAACGCGCACAGTGACACACGAAATCGTGCAGGCAATATCGCACCCACCATTTTCCTCTGCGAGACGTCCAATCGTATTGGCGGACCATTGGCTATGCTAGGATGACGTCCCGATGAACACGTGGATGCAGGACATTCGATTCGCTCTTCGCTCGTTCGCAAAGAATCCGGGGTTCACGCTGGCCGCGGTATTGTCGCTGGCGATTGGGATTGGTGCGAACACCTCCATCTTCAGTGTTGCAAACGCGTTGCTGTTCCGCCCTCTGCCCTACGACAGCCCCGACCGATTGGTGATCCTGTGGAATCGTTCCCCTGGCCTGGACATCACGCAGGATTGGTTTTCTACGGCGCAATATTTCGACATCAAGACAGGGCACCATGGGTTCGAGCAGGTCGCGATCGCAATTGGCGGCAACTACAACTTGACTGGGCAGGGCGACCCTGAACGAGTGGGCGTCATTCGCGTCTCATCGAATCTTCTTCCCATGCTCGGCGCTCGTCCTGCACTCGGTCGGCTGCTGACGCCCGACGAAGATTCGCCCGGCCATCCCGTCTACTGCCGTCCTGACTGACGGAATGTGGGCGCGACGTTTCGGCCGTGACCCGCACATGATCGGTAAGTCCGTCATCATCAATGGACAGCCTTATGAAATCGTCGGCATCCTTCCGCAGAGCTTTTCTTTGCCGCAGGAAGTTCTCCCTTTGCTCGATGGAACGGAGCAGGCCGAAATTTTTCTGCCGTTGCCGCTGGCTCCCGCCGCCGCTTCGCAAGTGAGGGACCACGAAGACTACAACATCGTCGGAAAGCTAAAGCCGGGCGTCTCCCTGCCGCAAGCCCAGGCCGAAATGGATACCATCACGGCCGGATTGCGTCGCCAATTTCCGGAGAACTACCCTCCCAATGGCGGATTGACCTTCAGCATCGTGCCGCTTCATGGAACAAGTTGTTGGCAACGTGCGCCGCTCTTTGTGGGTGCTGCTTGGGTCAGTGGGTTTTGTGCTGCTGATCGCGTGTGCCAATGTCGCCAACCTCATGCTATCGCGGGCCGTCGCGCGCCAGCAGGAAATTGCCGTGCGCACCGCTTTGGGAGCGAGCCGCTGGCACATTGTTCGTCAACTATTGACGGAGAGCCTGCTGCTTTCGCTCTGCGGTGGCGCGCTGGGCATCTTCATCTGCCTTCTCAGCATGCGGTGGATCCACATTTTGGGAATCAAAAGCATCCCGCGGCTGCAGGACGTCGGCATTGATGGACGTGTCCTCCTCTTTACGCTGCTGCTCTCCGTTTCCTCCGGGATTCTCTTCGGCCTGGTCCCGGCTTTCCGTGTTTCAAGGCTCGATTTGAATTCGACTCTGAAAGATGCGAGCCGTGGCTCGGCGGGAACGAGCGCGGTTTGGGGTCGTGGCAATAATCTTCGGCGCCTGCTCGTTGTTTCAGAACTGGCGCTCTCTGTCGTCCTGTTGATCGGTGCGGGACTTCTCATTCGGAGTTTCGCTCGCTTGCAGGACGTATCGCCCGGGTTCAACCCGCACGGCGTGCTCACCTTCGACCTGACCATGACCGGTCGAAAATACAACGACAAACAAACCATCTTGAATACCTATCGCCAACTTTGGGAGCGGCTTGAACATTCGCCCGGAGGCGATCGCGGCCGGCGGAGTTACTTCACTCCCCTTGAGCGAGGCCTTTGCCTGGACGCCGATCACCGTCGAGGGGCGAATGCCGCTTCCCGGCGAGAAATTTCTCAATGCGGATGAACGCATCGTTGGCGGGCACTATTTTGAAGCCATGGAAATACCGTTGCGTCATGGACGATTCTTCAACGAGCAGGACGACACGACGAAGCCAATTGCCGTCATCGTCGACGAGTACATGGCCGATCAACTCTGGCCCGGGCAAGACCCGATTGGCAAGCGCATTCATATTGTCGAACTCCCGTCGAAGGATCCATGGCAGACGGTTGTCGGCGTGGTCGGACGCGTGAAGCAGGATTCTCTCGACTCTGACCCGCGGATCGCTTTCTATCTGGCCCATACCCAATTCCCCACGCGGGCCATGACGGTAGCCCTCCGTGGCCGCACGGATCCGGCTGCCATGCTGTCGGCCTCCAAGAAGGAACTGCGGAACCTCGATCCGGATCTTCCGATGTACTACGTTCGAACCATGGAGCAGCGAGTGAACGAATCGCTGGCCCGGCGGCGTTTTTCGATGCTGCTGCTGGGAGTTTTCGCAAGCGTCGCGCTGGCTCTCGCCACCATCGGCATCTACGGCGTGATGGCGTACCTGGTCAATCAGGGAACTCGAGAATTGGGAATTCGAATCGCGCTGGGTGCTTCGCAGCGCAACATCCTGAGTCTTGTTGTCCGGCAGGGGATGGCGCTCGCTTTTTCTGGCGTGACGATTGGTTTGGCCGCGGCCTTCCTGCTTACGCGGCTGATGCGAAGCCTGCTATTCGGCGTAGAAGCGACTGACCCAATCACCTTTGCCGGGATCTCCTTATTGCTCGCGATGATCGCGCTGCTCGCCACCTACATTCCAGCGCAACGCGCCGCCCGAATCGATCCTCTGATCTCGCTCCGCTGCGAGTAGCCGAGCCGGAACGTTCGTCGATCCCAGCAACAGTGAGGGCGGGAATCGGCGACCGTTTGCACCGTGAGCGTTCCGACGCGGCGGGCAGCCCAGGTTTTTGATCTTGCTTGCACCAGCACAACGCGGGAGTCGGCGACCGCTACCTCAGCGCGGAGTCTTCGCTCAGCGCGCCTCCAATTGCAAGCGAATCGGAATAGCGCGGAAGCAACAGGTTGGTTGCGGCCGCCAGCCCCAGAGCTGCTGCGAGCAGAACCAGCAACGAGGCATAGGAGCCAGTCGCATCAAATGCGCGCCCCAGAATCACCGGGCCGATGGCTCCCGCGGCGGCATAGAACGTCCACGTAAGGCCGTAAAGAGTAGAAAAAGCGCGCAGTCCGAAATAACGCGTCAGCAAGTAAGGTGTGATGGCGGCTTCGCCTCCGGCCCCGACGCCAATGAACACCGCGGCAAGGCAACCTGTCGGGAAACTGTTCGCCCGAGCCAGGAGAAAAATCCCCAGAGCGGTAACAAGGTTGATTACAAGAGCGACCCGTGGCCCGAAGAATCGGTCCAGCAGCCATCCCACCACGACCCTGCCCAGCAGACTCGATCCGCCGAGTATGGACGCGCAGAGTGCAGCGTTTCCGGCGGTGATGCCGCGGTCCGTCAGCAGCGCGGACAGGTGCGTGACCGCCCCATTCATGCTGATCGAACTCACAAAAAGAATGGCGGTGATAATCCAGAAGGCGAAAGTGCGCAAGCCTTGCTGCCATGTCATTCCCGAATGCGTGAGCGGAGCGGCCTTTGGCTCGATCGTCCCGCGCTCGCGGATGTAACGCCAACTCAGAGGCAAGCCAAGTAACAATGCAAGGCCGCCGAGCGATGCGTACGCTGCCCGCCAGCCAGAGCGGCTAATGATGGATTGAGCGACGACGGGTAAAATCATGGCGCCCAATCCCGCTCCAGCCATCACAAAGGCCAAGGCGATCCCCAGGCGCCGGTGAAACCAGGTGGAAATTGATCGCGAATAAGCCAGATGAGCCGCGCCGTTGCCAACGACTCCGAGCACGAAGCAAGTCACGTAAAACTGCGCCAATCCGGCATGCAACAGAGACAATGATGCGATGGCGCACCCATATACCGTCATGCAAATAAGAATGATGCGGCGGGGGCCAAAGCGATCGATCCAGCGGCCCAGCAATGGGGAGACGAAACCCAGCGTGACGGCGGCGATGGCAAAGCCGCTGGAGATGGCTTCGCGACTCCAGCCGAATTCCGCCGCCAGCGGCTTTACAAAAACGGAGAAGGTATAGACGAATAGCGAGCCGAATCCTGCCATCACCCCGAGACACGCCGCGATGACTACACGCCAGCCGTAATAGCCGGCATCGAATTCAGTGAGCTCCGTCGCCAACGACCGCATCCCTCGTCTCCTTGCCGCGCAATGTCGGAGTCGAATGGTATACGGATCGCTCGACCACCATCTGTAGTCTTTTTCTAGTATTGCCGCGGGTCACCCATCGCATCCCATCGATTCAAAATTCGAAAGCCGGGAAGCGGTACGAGATCGCGTGCTTGACGAAGCAGAATTTATTCCCCCTGTCACTATTTACAGTTCCTCAGCGGACCGCCACGCCCTGATCATGAGCACCGTGGAGTTCCTTTGTCCGCGCAAGAGTCGATAACCATCATGACAACATCCATCAGTCCAACTGCGCTGGAGTTGGGAGAATATCCTCCCGGTCAGGATCCGCTTCCTTCCTGGAACGAGGGTTCCGCTAAGCAAAGCATCCTAGACTTCGTCCGTGGCGTGACCACGGCTGGCGATGTTCACTTCGTCAAAACCGACGCCCGGATCGCTGTCTTCGATAACGATGGGACTCTCTGGAGCGAGATGCCCGCGTATTTCCAGCTCGCGTTCGTCTTCGATCGCCTGAAGGTGTTGGCTCCGCAACACCCCGAATGGAGAGACAATCCGCTCTATTCGGCGGTCCTCAAGGGCGACATGAAAGCTGTCGCTGCCGGAGGCCTGCGCGGCCTGCTCGAGCTTGCGACAATTACTCACGCCGGCATGACCACGGACGAGTTCTCAGAGATTGTGCACGATTGGATAGCAACTGCCGTGCATCCAAAATTCAACCGTCCTTATACCGAATTGATTTTCCAGCCCATGTTAGAGCTGCTCACTTACCTGCGCGCCCACGGCTTCAAAACCTTCATCGTCTCCGGCGGAGGAATTGAATTCATGCGCGTTTGGGCAGACAAGGTCTATGGCATTCCGCCCGAGCAGGTAATTGGCAGCAGCATCGTAACCAAGTTCGAGATGCTCGCAGGCATACCCGTGCTTACCCGGCTGCCGGAACTGAATTTCATGGACGATAACGTCGGCAAGCCTGTGGCGATCAACCTGCACATTGGACGTAGGCCCATCGCCGCCTTCGGCAACTCGGATGGCGATTTGCAGATGCTGCAGTGGACCGCTGCCGGCACCGGGTCGCGTTTTGGACTGCTCGTACACCACACCGATGACGTCCGCGAGTACGCCTATGATGTGTCTCCTCTGGGCACCCTCGACAAGGCTCTGACTGAAGCTGAGGCGAAGGGCTGGACTGTCGTAGACATGAAGCAGGACTGGAAGTGTGTTTACCCGTTCGAATCCAGCAAATAGCGCTGGAGAATTGAGAGGCAGACCGCATGTCGGATAAGAAACTGGTTACCCTCGACGACGACACACCCCCAACTACTCAGCCAGGCACAATCACTGCTCTCGACATCGTGCTCGAACCGGACGCGACCATGGTCCAGCACGCCCGGGCTGCCAACGCAGGGCTCCTCAAGAATTTTCCCAAGGGCTACGCGCTGGGCGACGAACATGCGCCACACATCTCGGTCATGGGTGGGTATGTTTACACGGCCAGCCTCGACAAGATCTACACCGCCGCCGCCAAGGTGTTGGCCAATGAAAAAGTGACGAGCTGGAAGTTGAAGGCTTTCAAGTATTACTACATGCCTTTGAAAGAGATTGGCCTTGGCGGCATCGTGGTTAAGCCGACCGGCGACCTGATCAGGCTGCAAAAGGAGCTGATGGATGCAACCGCTCCGTTCTTGGCGCCAGCCTGCTCCGGCACTGCCGCCGCTTTCGCGACCACGGTCGATGCGTCCGAGATTAACCAGCCCACCATCGACGCGGTTGCAACCTATCTTTCCGGACACACTGGCGAGCATTACAACCCCCACGTCACCATCGGCGTGGGCACAAGAGATTATCTGGATGCATTGCTCGCCGCGCCGTTCCCAGCGTTCACGTTTTCGGCCGTGGGAGTGTCAGCCTACCAGTTCGGCAACTTCGGAACCGCGGCAAAACAACTCCACTCCTTCAAACTGACACAGTGAATTGCGATAGGCAAAAACAACAATGAGCAGGGCGGGCCCTCGGTCACCACGAAAAGGCTGCCCGACCTTTCGCGATTTTCGAAAGGTGAGCACTGCGGACTCCCCACTGCCCCGTTTGTTGAGGTGGGAGGCCCAGGCTTTTGGTCTTGGATTACACCAGGAAGAATGAGGGCCAGCCCCCAACCTCGGAGTAAATGCTGGTTGTGAAATCAGCGTACACCTTTCTCATAAATGCCTGAGCAGGATCACAGACGAGGCGGGAGGGTTCTCCCGAATCAAAATCTTTTCGTCGTGCTCGCTCGTTGAGTCCCTCCGCGCTCGGACAACTAAGGAGCAGGCACCTGCACGTTGGAGACTACGTTGGAATACCCGCTCTCTTCGTTGCTGGTATTGACTGCGGTTGTGGCATAGCAGTAGGTCGCGCCGTCGACCACGGCGGAATCCGTGTACAGGGTGCCTGTATTCAGCAATGGGTTGATCTTGGAGAAAGATCCGCACGCACTCGCATACGCCGCGCGATAAATGTTATAGCCAGAGATATTCGAGGACGTGCTTGCACTCCACGACAGGTTGACCGAGTGTACGGGCGCAGCCGTACCGGTTCCAGTGAGGGTTTCGACCGTTGTCGAGGACTGGGCATTGCTCGTGAAGGTAAGCGCGGCCGTCACGGCGCCGGTGGTCTGAGGGCTGAACGTCACCGTAAACGCAGCGCTGTTTCCTGCTGGAATCGTAACCGGCAGCGACAGTCCTCCGACAGTGAATGCGGAGTTGTTGCTGCTGACCGCGCTGACGGTAACACTCGATCCGCCCGCGGTGAGAGTCCCGGATGCGGTTCCGCTCGTGCCCACGACCACGCTACCCAGAGCGAGGGTGGCCGGGCTGACGCCGAGCGTGCCAGCGGTCGCAGTCGTTCCAATCCCCGAGAGTGGAAGCGTTACGGTCGAATCCGAAGCCGTCGAGTAGATCATGATGGTGGCCGTCCGAGTCCCGGTCGCCGTTGGCGTGAACTTTGCGCTGTACGTACAACTTGATCCCGGAGCCAGCGTGTTGTAGTTGCAGGTGCCCGTTGCCGCCCCAATTGAAGTCGCCGGCGGAAAGTGAGTCGCTGGTAATCGTCAACGAAGCATTCCCTGTGTTGGTCAAGGTGGTGGTCAGGACAGGGCTCGTCTGGCCGACCGTGACGCTGCCGAAGCTGATGCTCGTAGGATTCAGCGTCAGAATGCCGGCCGCCGACATTTACGGTCACAGTGGCGCTGGCGGATTTGGTATTGTCGGCGACGCTGGTAGCCGTTACGGTCACGGTTTTCGTCGCGGTCACGGTGGGAGCCGTAAACAGTCCGGTGGTGCTCACGGTGCCGGAGGTGGCCGACCAGGTAACCGCCGTGTTGCTGGTGTTTGTGACTTGAGCCGAGAACTGCTCTGTTCCCCCCGAGGCCACCGTCGCCGTGGTGGGCGAGACCGAGACACTGATGGCCGCGGCCGGAGTGGTAAAGACGTTGTCCAGGCCCGTGACCAGCACGCCAGTGGAGTCGGCCGACAGCACGCGATAGTGGTAGGTGGTCCCGGCGGTCAGCGACGTCAGGGTAGCGGAGTGCGTCGTCACCAGGTTCGAGTTCAGGGCACTGCTGCTGCCGTAGCTGGTCGTCGTACCGTACGCGACCTGCGAATTCGCAGGCACGGCGGTTGTCCAGGTGATGGTAGCGGTGGTCGTTGTCTTGGTCGCGGTGACGGCACTGATCCACGATTGTGCAAAGGCCGATGGCGCGACGAGGAAGACGAACAGAAGAGGAACAGATACTAACGAGAACACGAATCAATCTACACATGGCCCAATACAGAAACGATCCACAACCAGAAGAGCGAGGGGGAAGCGCTTCATCCGTTTCGTAAGAATTTAAGTAAGAGTTGCAACTCGATAATAGGGCGCGCAGAGCGCTGCGCAACGCAGGATGCACTAGTCATTTGGACAATGAACCTTGGATTTTCCGCGAATGGGAAATGAGACCGCGGTTAGGAAGCGGACTCGGAAGCGATTCCCTAGATCGGGGAAGACTGGGGACAGACGCGACATTCCCTGTTTATCCGATCGAAATAGTTGGGGAACGTCTCGTTTGTTTCCGGTTCTTTCCCAATCTCAATGTGCAAGCGAGCGAGACGAATCACATACATTCTCAGGTTCCAGAATTTCCAGAAGGGGTAAGCAGAGATCCTATAATGGGGAAACAGAATAGAGGAGCAATTGCTATGGCGATCGCTCCATCTACGTTCGTGGGTTCATTGGGTATCTCCGAACAGCGAATCGCCCACTTTCGGCCAAGGAGTGCGTTCATGATTCTGCACAAACTCTCCCTCTTCACGTTAGCTGCGACGCTTGCGGTTTCCACAAACGTGGGAACGCTCGACGTACAGATCCAGGAGTTCGAGGTGCCGACCCCAAAATCGCGGCCGCATGATCCCACGCGTGCGCCAGACGGCTCGCTTTGGTACACAGGACAGGGATCCAATAAACTCGGTCGGCTTGATCCCAAGACTGGCGAATTCAAGGAGTATCCGTTGAAGACTCCGAACTCCGGTCCACACGGTCTAGTCGCTGACCAGGGCGGCAATATCTGGTTCACCGCCATCTCCGCTGGTTATGTCGGCAAGCTCAACCCCATGAATGGCGAGATCGCCGAATATCGCCCTGCCGCTGGCGAAAAGATTGATCCCCACACGCCAGTGTTCGATCACAATGGCATTCTGTGGTTCACCAACGAAGAGACCAACTACATCGGGCGCCTGGATCCGAAAACGGGCAAGATCGCGCTGGTCAAACTGCCTACGCCACACGCTGTGCCCTACGGCATCGTGATCTTGCCGAACAACATTCCCATCTTCTGCGAATTCGGCACGAACAAATTGGGCAGTATTGACCCAGGCACGATGCGAATCACTGAATACACATTGCCGGCGCCAGGTACGCGCCCGCGCCGGATCGCACTGGCGCCGGATGGCACGATTTACTACACCGATTTCGCCCGTGGATATTTGGGACACTTTGACCCGTCCAGCGGAAGGCTTTTGAAGGAGTGGCCGTCACCGGGCGGTTCTGAGTCGGAACCCTACGGAATCGCCATCACGAAGGATGGCAACGTCTGGTACAGCGAGTCGGGTGTGAAGCCGAACGTGGTGGTTCGCTTCGATCCTCAGTCGGAGACCTTCAGTACAAAGACGATTCCGTCCGGAGGAGGCGTGGTGCGGAATATGGTGGCGACTCCCGACGGCCAGCTCTACCTTGCTTGCAGCGGCGTAAATAAGGTGGCCGTGGTAAGTCCGAACAAATAGACAAACGGAGTGAACACAACTGAAGGTGTCCCACCCTTCCGTTCTTGGCAAGGGTGGGAACCTCGGACCTATATGTCAAGTCCTTCGGGACGAAGATCGAGGTCCGTGCCAACCAACCTTCCGCACAGAACGCGAAAGAGCCTTCCCTGAGCGACCCGAGCGAAGCGAGGGGAGTCGAACGGGATGGCACCCGCCACATGAATACTGTCAACAGAGACCAAAGAAGGATGGGCCGCCCGCCTGTTTTTGACTCTGACTTGACGGTGGAAGCGCTCACAAGAAGTTACCCCACCCCAGCCGCGGAGCGGCGACATAATTTAGCCCCAGCCTGCCCTGAGTGTAGCCGAAGCGTAAGTCCGCGGTAAGTCAGGAAAAAGGGAACTAAGTCCCGGAGGACGGCACAATATGACGAAGCCGTATGTAGCGACGTGGAACAGCAGCGCCTGAGCGCCGCGTCAGAGGCCAGAGAAAAAGGGAACCGAGTCCCGCAGGGACGACAGAAATAGCTGCCTGATACCCTCGTCCCTGCTGCCATCCTTCGAACACCGCGAAGCATGGCGCAGCCCCAGTCGTGACGGCGCAACGGTGGCCCAGTCCCTACGCCCAAACTGCTGACGATCTCCGTGCGGACTGTCAGTTCTACCAGTTCCTCGCGCGGAACCGCCCTCCTAAGCTCTACAGTCCGCTGAAACTTTGGCCGCGGCTCCCATCGGGTGAGCGAACAGACACGAACCGAGTGACCCCCAGATACCGGTCTTTACCTGGGCTACTCTCGGCAACGTCTTCCTACGTGGAAGTGTGCACTAAATTTCCCGCCGCAGAGGAGTGAATCATGGCTGCAAAGAAACCGAATATTCTGATCATCTGGGGTGACGACATCGGCTGGTTCAATGTCAGCGCCTACAACCATGGCATCATGGGGTACCGAACCCCAAACATCGACCGCATTGCCAAGGAAGGCGCGATGTTCACCGACTGGTACGGCCAACAAAGCTGCACCGCGGGCCGAGCCGCATTCATTACTGGCCAGTCGCCGATTCGGACCGGTCTGACCAAGGTCGGCTTGCCCGGAGCGAAACTTGGCCTCCAAGCCGGAAGACCCAACCATCGCGGAACTGCTCAAGCCTCTTGGCTACGCTACCGGCCAGTTCGGAAAGAACCATCTTGGCGACCGCGACGAGTTCCTGCCGACCGTGCACGGCTTCGACGAATTCTTCGGCAATCTTTATCACTTGAACGCCGAGGAAGAGCCGGAATGCGAAGACTATCCGAAGAATCCAGAGTTCGCCAAGAAGTTCGGGCCGCGCGGCGTGCTGCACTGCTTCGCGAATCCGGATGGCACGCAGAAGATCGAAGATACCGGCCCTTTGACTAAGAAGCGCATGGAGACGATGGATGAGGAGATCACGGCGGGTGCGACTCGATTTCATCGAGCGTCAGGCACAAGGCCGACAAGCCGTTCTTCTGCTGGTGGAACTCAACC
This sequence comes from uncultured Acidobacteriaceae bacterium, assembly GCA_963795875.1. Taxonomy (GTDB): domain Bacteria; phylum Acidobacteriota; class Terriglobia; order Terriglobales; family Acidobacteriaceae; genus Sulfotelmatobacter. Next base: position 8,373 of record CAWCJM010000006.1, on the reverse strand, counting down.
AAGATGCACGTCTGGACACACCTGAAAAAAGAGTCTCAGGGCAAGACTGGCCTGGGCATTTATCCCGACGGCATGGTTGAGCATGATGGTCACGTCGGGCAGCTCCTCGACAAGCTCGACGAGTTGGGAATCGCCGACAACACCATCGTGATGTACTCGACCGACAACGGCGCGGAAGAGCTGAGCTGGCCCGATGGCGGCAGCACGCCGTTCCGCGGCGAGAAGGACACGAACTGGGAAGGCGGCTGGCGCGTGCCCTGCGCGATCCGCTGGCCGGGCGTGATCAAGCCGGGCACCGTCTCCAACGAGATCTTCTCGCACCAGGACATGCTTCCTACTTTGCTGGCAGCGGCCGGCGAGCCGGATATCGTCGAGAAAGTGCAAGAAGGGATACAAGGCCGGCAACAAGACCTTCAAGGTCCATCTCGACGGCTACAACCTCATTCCCCATCTCAGGGGTGACGTGAAAGAAAACCCGCGTCCAGGTTTCCTCTACTGGGGCGACGAGGGCGACCTGATGGCACTGCGCTACGGCAACTGGAAGATCCATTTCGCGGTACAGCGAGCGGAGGGAATCGATGCCTGGCAGGAGCCGTTGGTGCCTCTGAGGCTCCCTATGCTCTTCAACCTGCGGACCGATCCTTTCGAGGAAGCAGAAATCTCGCTCGATTTTCTACGGCAAGTGGCGGGCAGATCGCGTCTTTGCGCTGGCGCCGGCCGGAGCACTCGTCGGGATGTTCATGAAGAGCATGATGGAGTTCCCGCCACGTCAGAGTCCGGAGAGCTGGAGTCCTGGGAAGGTGATGGAGAAGCTCCGCCAACACCAGGAGGCTCTGGAATCTGGCTCAGGTGCCGGGGTGAAATAGGTGCCAGCTACAAGCAATGAAACTCAGTTCCCCGGCGGATATCACATCCGCCAGGTGGCCCAGCCTTTCTTGTTCTTCGAGAGTCACCACAGCTGAGGGTGCCCCACCCTTGCGTTCTTGGCAAGGGTGGGACCCTTGGACCTATACGTCTAGTTCTTCGGGTTAAAGATCGAGAAACCTGGGGGACAGACGGGTGAACTGCACCTGGTGGAGTGCACCCCAAAACTGAGACAGAGATCAAAACCAAAACCTGGGACGAAAACCTGGGGACAGACGGGACGTTCACCGGTTTTTTTCGAAAACTACGCGACCGAGATGAGGCTGGCTTGCCTGCAATCCGCTGGCGGTTTCTTGGGGCGCCCTCCCTTTCGCGGAGCCAACGGACGCGAAGTCAATTGCTCAAGGACTTGCACAAAATCCTAGAAACCTAGAAACCTGGGGACAGACGGGACGTTCACCGGTTTTTTTCCAAAACTAAGCGACCGAGATGAGGCTGGCTTGCCTGCAATCCGCCGCTGGTTTCTTGGGACGCCCTCCCTTTCGCGGAGCCAACGGACGCGAAGTCAATTGCTCAAGGACTTGCACAAAATCCGGGCTCCCGAGCGGCCGGCCCGTGTGCGTGGAATGCCGCAGCGCGCTTACGTCGGCTGCCGATTCCGAGTCGTCGATGAACTTCGCCACTCCGCAGGCGGTCCATCGCTTCCGCCAGCGCTCCAGTTCCTAGCAGTCGGGTCTGGGCTCGCGCCACCGCAGTGCGCCGCGGCGCTTGACCATCTCCACTGTTCCGCCGCCGCCACCATCCCCGCCCGCACTGGATTCAACTCCACATAGCGCAGCGCTGCCCACAGATGCGACTCATCCAGCGGACAGGAATAGAATCGCCCTTGCCATACGTGCCCGGTCGACGACTGCTGTGCATTCCAGTACGCCGCGTAGCGCCCGTGCGCCTGCTTGAGAGACTGCGCAGAGCCTGATGGTCTGCGGAATCGCGATCAGGTGCACGTGATTCGACATCAGGCAGTACCCAGCAGCGACAGACCGTACAGTTGCGAATACTCCCGCAGCAACTCAAGATAAGTGACGCGATCCGCATCGCTGGCGAGAATCACTTGTCGAGCATTCCCCCGCTGCGTAACATGATGGGGAATATCGACGACCACGACACGCGGCAGTCGAGCCATAGGAAGAACTAACAGGGAAGAACCGGCACGTACACGGGTATGGCTTGGGGGTCGCCTTTTGTGATTTCCCGGATCGGGAGGAAAATAATCGGGGTACGTCCCGTCTGTCCCCGGGTTCCGCCCCCGTCTCTCCCCGGGTTCCCCACCGGGTTCCGTCGCGCTTCACAGGGAGACCGCGAACTAACTTTCTGATGAAGGTTTTTCGATCTAAATCCGCTTTCGCGAGCACATTTGTTGATGCCGATTCTCATGATATCGTTCTTGACCTCTTCGACTTGTGACAAATCTTGTTCGTCTCTTTCCCTACATTCGGTAGTTGTGACTTCTAAGATGCTAATCTCGTCGCCTTCTTCCCACTTGCGGTCTATTTGGTAGGAGCATCAGTGGGCGCACCGACCGGGCATGTTTTCGTCTTCACGAGAGCTAAGAAGGGGGATGGGGTTGGATCTCTACCGGTCGAGGTCGGGAGGATGTCCCACATCGCAATGGTCACAATCAGACCCTCCTTCGGAAACACGTGTAGGCCCTGCCCGCCGAATCCGCGCGCCATCCAGACGTTTTCTGCGGAATCCGGGAGTTTGAACAACCACCACATGAAGCCGTACTTGAATCCATCCTTGAACTGCGACTCGGCTTCGGTTAGGAAGTACGGCGTGACGGACTCTTTCACCCATTCGCTGGAGACGATCCGCTTGCCGTCCCACATTCCATCGTGCAGATACAAGTATCCGAGTTTCGCCAGGTCGCTGCCATTCAGATACAAGCCGCCTTCGGTGTCCACCACTCCCAGATACGTGCGCTTCCATTCATGTTTCATGCCCAGCGGTGCGAAGAGATATTTCTGGCCGTAGTCGTCGATGTCCTGACCGGTTTCTTTTTGAAAAATATAGGCGAGGAGTTCCGTGGCGCCGCTGTTGTAGTTCCAGACCTTGCCGGGTTCGGCGGCCATCGGCTTGTCGATGGCATACTGCACCCAGTCGTCGGCGCCCTCCATCAGGCTTGTGTCGTTTTGTGGATCGCCGGTGACAAAACCCTCGTCATTCCAAGCGAGGCCCGCCGTCATGGTGAGCAAGTCGCGCAGCGTCATGCGGCGCTTGCGGTCGTCCACGTTTTTCACTTTGGCTACATCGAAATATTTCAGTACTGGAGTGTCGAGGCCGGCCTTGAAATCGCCGCGTTCCATGGCCGCGCCGAGAATCACTGAAGTGACGGTCTTGCTGACGGATTGCATGGTGTGCAGATCCGTGCCGTGATAATACGGGTGCCAGTATGGATCGAAATAGTTGTACCGGCCCGTGAGGCGCTCGTTGTACGGGCCTCGTTCGCCGGCATCCTTGCCATAAATCTTCGAGTAGTCGTGCGGGTAGCTACGTTCAAAAACTTTTTTGCCGCAGCGGAAGACCGCAAAGCTGTCCACCATCTGCGAATATTTTCCCGAGGCCATATCCTTGTCCAGCTTGAGGAGAACCTGCTCGTCCAACCCGACACTGTCCGGGCTGGCGGTTGCCCAGCCTTTGGTCGGCCAGGGGGTATCCGCTGGCGGCGTCGATGGCAGCCCGACCTTACGCACCAACTCTGAAAACCTCAAATCGGAGCGCAGGGAATCGAGCGCGAAGTCCGTCTTCAGAGCCTGCATACCTGGATCGTGTTCCTGAAGCGCGGTGTCGAGCCACTGGAGAGCCTGATCTTTTTCTCCCAAGTCCGCATACATCTCAGCAATCGAGTACGCCGACGAGAAATTGTTTGTCTTGCGTTGCGCGATCGAGACTTCGATCCCTTCGCGGAGGGCGCCGTCCCAGCCCGCTGAACGAAATCCTTGTTCCATGGCGGAGGCGACCTCCGATCCATCCCGATCCCCCGAAATCTGGCTCCCAAGCTTGTATTCTTCGAGGGACTGAGAGTACATTCGCTTCGCCCAGTACGCTTCAGATAGACAATTGTGCGCCAGGGCGAACGCCGGATTCTCATCTGCCAACTTTTTGCAGACAGCAATGGCCTCGTCATAACGTCGTGCATAAATAAGACTTGTCCCGAGGCCATAGGTGATGACGGGCGACCGTGGATCGAGTTGGTGGGCACGATTGCTTTCGACAAGGGCTTCCTGCTCGCGGCCACCCATCAAGGCGATATTCTCCGCGTACCACGCGTGAGCAGTGGCGTCGTTGGGTTCTAGTGCGAGGGCCTGCTTGAACTCAGCTTCTCCTCCGGCAAAGTCCCATTCGTGCCCCATCTTTATGTAGCCCAAAACAGCATGGGGACGACCCAAGGTCGCATCCAACTCCAACGCCTTGCGGGCGGTGGCATTCGCTTTCGGGATGTCTTCGCTGGCACTACCACCGTAGTCCGGCATTACGGCATAGGTATCCGCCAAACCTACGTATGCCAACGCGTAGCCTGGGTCCTTGGCGATGGCTTGACTGAAATAGGCGACGGCGTTCTCAAGGTCTGAAAGGGTTCTCTTGTCCCAGCAGGAACGCCCCTTCAAGTACAACTCATAGGCTTCTGGATTTCGCGTGTTTTGTTGGCTGAACTGCTGCTTTTCTGACGCCCTGAGTTGTGGGCCGTTCGGGTCAGCTGCGCAGAGCATGCGAGCTGAGATGCAAAGTGCGAAGAAGATGCGCGTGTAGTAGTGCATGTCTTTTTCCCCGTGAACGAGCCTCAGATTGCCGACTCACTTGATCTTCTTAACGTGGATTTCCTGCCCGTCAACGCGTTGATAGGTGTAGCCTGTCACATGGCCCTGAGTATCGCGAGAGAATGTGGCAGTTCCCAGATCAGTCTTGATGAAGAACGTTTCCGCGCCCAAGGGGAAATACTCGTCCGTATCCTTACCGAACTGAGTCCACAGTCTGCCATCCTTTACCGATATGGTTTCCACGTCACCCAGGGGACGCCACTCATATTGGCCGACATAATCTTTGTAAACACTGGTATCCACGGCGACCGGCTTGCGGAAATTGACGGGCAGATTACCCCACTGCCTCGCAATGAGCAGCCACGAGCCACTTTGCTTGATGTAAGTCTCGGTGGCGCGCTGTTCGCTGATAATGTCGGTATCCGTAAACTGTTCGTGTGTGGTGACTCGGTAGTTCGGCACGGCCGTATTGCCGTAGACGTGGACTACGAAGTCACGAGGATTCACTCCGTGGTCGTACGCGAGGGGTAGCTTCAAGCGCTCCATGACGTGGGCCTTGTGATTCGTATCAAGGATTCCATTGTCGTTGCTGTACATGCAATCATCGGCTACGAGGCGGGAGAAGCTCGCGTAGTCCCGCTTTTGCAATGCCTCCCCGAGTGCTTTGTGGACATCGAATACTTCCTGTTGGGCGGGCGAGAACTTCGGCTGGTCTTGAGCACAGATCAAGCTACAAGATAGGCAGAGCGCAGCTAAAAGGCAGGTGAAGGAACGCATGTTTTATCCTCCGCAAACTGGGCGGCGGACGCAAGCCAGTCGGTTCGCATTCTACTTCAACCCGCGAGCGTGGCGAGGCTACCAATCGGCGGGCGCAAGAAAACTGTCCCTAGTTTCTTTGTCTCACGTCAGGGGTGCAGTTCAGGGTGCACTCCACGGGACGTACCCCAATTTTCCTTCCCATTTTCAAATCATGTCTTTTTCCACAGCCCTCCACAGCAAGAAAAGACGTTTCCTGTGACGAACGACCTTGACCGAGAATTCCGGACAGTGCAAGCTCCCTGCATGCACGAGGCTCTCCCAACCAGTTCTCCACCACGGCTCTCCGAAGCGGCTCGCAGCCCGCCGCTAACTCCTTATTCCGGAAGATTTTAGCTGTAACTCCTTGCGGCCCAAGATTTTACGCTGACTCGTCCCGATCCCTCCTCCGCAAGTTCTTAAGAATGAGGATTTTAGAAAAAGCAGCAAAAAAAATGTTGATGCGGGATATCCCACCTCGGCAAGGTTCTCCAAGGAACGCAACTCGCTCGGCGCAGGGCTCGGTGCCTCGCCCGCATCGCATCCCCCGTCCACAGGTTGCGGGTCTCCTGTGATGGCAACTTGCGCGCCCCGGTTTGCCCATCTCTCTCGCTGGATGGGACAATACCTCTATATGCAAAAACCGCTCACCATTGTGTTCCAACTATTGGCCGCCGGGATGATGCTTCTGGGCAATGCCCCGGCGCAGCAGACTCCGGCCGCATCGACTCCTCAATCCGCCGCTCCCGCCAAGACACCGTCGACAACCACGGCCAAGAAGGCACCTGTGACCACGAAACCCGCCACTGTGACGCTGAAGACCCAGAAAGATAAGAACAGCTACGCCCTGGGCACGAAGATTGGCGGAGACCTCAAACGCCAGGGAGTGGGCACCTCGCTGGACCCGGCACTCACCGCGCGCGGCTTGAGGGACGCTCTTGCCGGCACCAAATCCCTCATGACCGACGATGAGTTGAAGGCTGCACTCACGCAACTCCAGACCGAAGTCCGCGGAAAGATGGAAGCCCAGCAGCACCAGGCGGCCGCCTCTTCCCGGCAAGCCGGCGATGCATTCCTCGCTGCCAACAAGGCGAAAGAGGGAGTCGTCACTCTGCCGAGCGGATTGGAATACAAGATTCTGACCGCTGGCAACGGACCGAAGCCGACGGCGACCGACACGGTGACTTGCAACTACCGCGGAACGCTGGTCGATGGCACGGAGTTCGACAGTTCATACAAGAACGGAAAGCCCGTATCGTTTCCGCTGAACGGAGTCATCAAAGGCTGGACCGAGGCGCTGCAGTTGATGCCGGTGGGATCGAAGTGGCAGCTCGTCATCCCCCCCGATCTCGCTTATGGAGATGCGGGCCGCCCGGGCATTCCTCCCGGAGCCACTCTTGTGTTTGAAGTAGAGTTGATCTCAATTGGGGAGCAGAAGCAGTAAGGACCTCTCAGCGATCAGGAACAACCAGGCCGTCTGCCTGTGCAGACGGCTTTTTTCTTTCTTGCTGCACGGCCTAAAGTGCTTCCTGCCGCTGCCGATAGAGATGGCAGCGACAAGGGAGACAACGTGAAGATTCTCTTAGTGGAGGACAGCAAACCCATCCGACGGGAGAATGAAACTGTCCTGCACAAAGCCGGCTACGAAGTGATCAGCGCTGAAGACGGCGAGACCGCCGTGCGACTGACACAAGAGCAGCACCCCGACTTGGTTCTGCTCGATATGATCTTGCCCAAGATGAGTGGCCCGGAGGTGTTGCGGCGTCTGAAGAGTGATCCGTCTACGGCCGAGATCCCGGTCGTAGTCTTGAGCAGTCTGTCGGAGAAGAACCGGCAGCGCTTGCTGGAAGCGGGTGCCGAAGAATACCTCGAGAAGAATGCGCTGATGCCCGGCAAGGGAGTCAACTTGCTCCCGAAAGCGTTGGAGAACGTGATTTGCCGCATCAACCGCAAGCGCGGCGTCGCCTTTTCGACGATCCCGTTGCACGAGTAGAGTGGCTACAGCGAGTGTTGCAGATGTTCTTCCGCCGAAAGATTGGCGCCCGCCAGAAGCAGCAGCCCTGACAGGAACGCCCAGAACATCATGCTCACCGAGAGCGCGAACGGGCCATACACTTCCTGAAAGTTCAGCCACGGAAGAGCCAGGATATACGCGTACTTCAACGCCTCCGATAGCAATCCCATGATGATGGCGGCGGGCAGCACCGCCCGCGCCGGAACTTTGCCGTTCGGCAGCAGCCAGTAGATCAGGAAGAAGATGGCGATGCTGGCGGCAATCGCGAATAGTTTCATCATCAGAAATCCCACCACCCGCACAAAGCCTGTGCCATAGCCGCGCAGCAGGAACTCCATGAACGCCACCGGCCCGGCAGTCAACGCGATTGACAGCAGCGCCAGAACGCCGCAGGCAAACGCCAGGCCGAGCGAGATCACCTGATTGCCAAGATACGAGCGGTTGTTCTCGAAGCGCCAGATGCGGTTCAGCGCCACTTCGAGCGGAAGAAACACGCCCGACGATGTGACGAGCAAAATGACGAGCGAGACCGCCTGCACCCGCTGCCTCGAGTTGACCATGGAGTTGAGGTTGCGGATGACGAAGTCCTGACCAGCCGGCAAGTAGTCGCGCAGCAGTTCCAGCACAACCTCATACATGACGCGCGAATGAAAGACGCGGCGAATCAACGTCATCAGCAGAACGACGAAAGGGAAGAACGACAGAATCGAATTGGCCGCGACCGAAAATGCGAAGGTGTGAACCTCGGTCCGCATCAGATATTTCACCGTGGCAAGAACCAGTCCCGGAGAACGACGGGGCGAAGAATTCCCGGTACGCTGGCGTACGGTGCCAGACTCAGGCAACGTCGGAATGGGAGAGATGGGCACGGCGACGATCCAT
>CAWCJM010000005.1:0-6763 GCA_963795875.1 uncultured Acidobacteriaceae bacterium | reverse complement strand
CCGCCGCCGCGCCGATCTCTACTCCTGAACTTCTGGCGTCAATGCTGAGAACTTCGGCGAAGATCAGCGATCTATTTTTCTCGCCCGGAAAGCCGCCGCTGGTGGAAATCAATGGAAAACTGGCGCCTGCCGGAGCCGCACGCGCTCTTACCAGTGAAGACACCCGGCGCATTGCGGCCGATTTGATCGGCGACAACCAGCATGCGATCGATAATTTGAAGCAACTCGGGTCGTGCGATGTGTCCTACAGTTTGCCGGGCGCAAATCGATTTCGGGTCAACATCTTCATGCAGCGCGGCACCTGTGCCGTCGTGATGCGGGTAATTCCCGGCAAGGCCCCCGACTTCGAATCGCTGAATTTGCCTTCCGAGTTAGAGAAGATTGTCGGACTGCGCAACGGAATCGTGTTGGTGACCGGCCCCACCGGCTCCGGCAAATCGTCCACCCTGGCTGCGATCATCGACAAAATTAATAAAGAGCAGTCCTATCACGTGCTCACCATCGAAGATCCCATCGAGTTCCTGCATCCGCACAAGAACTGCATTGTGCATCAGCGCGAATTGCACGCCGATACGCCCAGCTTTGCGCTTGCCTTGAGGGCGGCACTGCGCCAGGCTCCGAAAGTAATTCTTGTGGGCGAGATGCGCGACCGCGAAACCATCGAGATCGCGATGGAGGCTGCCGAAACCGGTCACCTGGTTCTTTCCACGCTGCATACCATCGACGCATCGAAGACCATCGAGAGAATCGTGGGAGTCTTCCCCATGGCCGAACAGCACACGCTTCGAAATCGGCTGGCGAAAAGTTTTCGCTACATCGTTTCGCAAAGACTCATCCCTCGCAAGGATGGCACCGGACGAGTGGCTGCCATCGAAATATTGAAGTCCACTCTGCGCACTCGCGAGTACGTGGAAAAAGGCGAAGGCGAGGGCAAGACCCTGCTCGATTGCATGCGCGTCGGCAGCCAGGACGGCATGCAGCACTTCGACGGCGAGATCGATAGAATGATCCGCGAAGGAGTTCTCGATATGGATACCGGACTGGCTTACGCCACCAATCCCGGTAATCTTCAGTTGGAGTTGGCTGATCTAGCGCGGGAACAGGCCGACCCGCTGCTGGAAACGAGCGCGACGTAGCAGTTGCTCGTGACCCTAAAACCCCTTCTTCGAATCCAGAAGTATCGTCACCGGCCCCTCGTTCACCAGTTCCACTTTCATCATTTCCTGAAAGCGCCCGGTCTCGCAGCGCAGTCCAGAGGCGCGAATCTGCTCTACAAAGAACTCACAAAGCTGGCGCGCCTTTTCCGGAGGCGCCGCGGCGTCGAACGACGGCCGCTTACCGCGCCTCACATCGCCATACAGCGTGAACTGCGAGACCACCAGCACGCTCCCGCCAACCTCCTGCACGCTGCGATTCATCTTTCCCTGGGCATCTTCGAAAACTCGTAAGCCACTGATTTTTCCCGATAGATAGATTGCATCCGTCTCGGCATCGTCCTGGCCAAGGCCCAGCAAAACCACCAGCCCGGGGCCAATCTCGCCCGAGACTTCTCCGTTCACCGTAACTTGAGCGTGGCTTACTCGCTGCACGACAGCACGCATGTGGTTTGACCAGTACGAGCGGCCACATTTAGGATGCTGAAGGTATACTACAGCGTCGGCCTACTGAGGTCTGCGCTTCCTTTACAGCCATTTACCGGGACGTTACACTACACGTTCGCCTTTTTCCGGAGCGGTCGCACCTAGAAGCGTGAGGCGACGGTCTTGCATGCGGCGATCTTGAGTCCGGCGATCTTGAGTCCCGGACATCGAATTTCAAATCTATTCAGGCTTAAGCGAGGAAAATCATGGCAGCTGTTGAAGAGAAAGTGAAACAGATCATCGTAGAGCAATTGGGTGTGGATGAGGGCGAGGTTACCTCCAGCGCGTCGTTCGTGGACGACCTGGGCGCGGATTCACTGGATACCGTCGAACTCGTAATGGCGTTTGAAGAAGGCTTCGACATCGAGATCCCCGACGAGGACGCGGAGAAGATCCGCACCGTGCAGGACGCCATCGACTACATCGGGAAGCATTCGAAAGGTGGCAAGTAGTTTGGGACGCAGGGTCGTAGTTACCGGCATCGGCCTGATCTGCGGCGTGGGCAACACCACCGGAGAAGTGTGGCAGGCCGTACTCGCCGGCAAGAGCGGCGTGGCCCGCATCACCCAGTTCGACTCCACGAATTTCGCCTGCCAGATCGCCGCCGAGGTTAAGAACTTCGATCCGCTGAACTTCATCGAAAAAAAAGAGGTCAAGAAGATGGGACGCTTCATCCATCTGGCGATTGCCGCCGCGGATGAAGCGTTCAAAATGTCTGGCCTGAAGATCACGCCCGAAAACGACGAGCGCGTGGGCGTGCACATCGGCTCCGGCATCGGCGGGTTCGACATTATCGAACGCGAACACACCGCTCTCTTCGAAGGCGGGCCGCGCAAGATTTCTCCTTTTTTTATCCCTGCGGCCATTATCAATCTCGCCGCAGGCCACGTTTCCATGCGGCTCGGGGCCAAGGGCCCGAATGAGGCCACGGCAACCGCGTGCACGACCAGCGCTCATTCCGTCGGAGATTCTTTCCGCATCATTCAACACAACGATGCGGATGTGATGATCGCCGGCGGTTCGGAGGCGGCCATTACGCCGATGGGTGTGGGTGGATTTGCCGCCATGCGCGCGCTTTCCACCCGCAATGACGAACCGGAAAAAGCCAGCCGTCCCTGGGACAAAGATCGCGACGGCTTTGTCATGGGCGAAGGCGCCGGCATTCTGGTGCTCGAAGAACTCGAACATGCGAAAAAACGAGGCGCGCCAATCCTTGCGGAAATTGCCGGCTATGGAATGTCGGGCGATGCCTATCACATGACGCAGCCTGCTCCGGAACACGAAGGAGGATTCCGCGTGATGCGGAACGCGACGCGCGATGCCGGCATCACTCCTGACAAAGTCGATTACGTCAATGCCCATGGCACTTCCACGCCCATCGGCGACACGCTGGAGGCGCACGCCATCCGAAACTTCTTTGGCGAACGCAAGATCCCCGTCAGCTCCACCAAGTCTATGACCGGCCACCTGCTTGGCGGCGCCGGCGGCCTCGAAGCCGGCATCACTGTGCTCGCCCTGCGCGATCAGATTCTTCCTCCCACCATTAATCTCGTCAGTCAGGACCCCGAAACCGTTGGCATGGATTTCGTCCCTAATCACGCCCGCAAGGCCAAGATCGAATACGCCATGTCGAATTCTTTCGGTTTCGGCGGGACTAACGGCGCGCTGCTGTTCAGGAGATGGTCGGAGTAGAGGTCACGCAGTCATTTCATAAATGACTGGCTGGCCACGCGGCCAATCACTGTGGCGCGGGAGGCCGCACGGCGCTGGTCATTTCGTGGGCCCAGCGCATGGCTGCGTTCGAGGTCTCGGCGACAAACGACAGGGACAAATTAAGCTGTTTCCCGAGTTGCGTGACCAGTTCCCAATCGCCCGCTTCTCTTGCCAGCATCAGCTCGTAGATCGGCGAAAGAGGTGTCTTTTTGCCTGTCTTCGCAGAAAGAAGTTGGGCCTTGACGTCGGGATCCAGGCTCAATTCTTTGATGACCATTCCGATCGGCACCGCCAGGATGGCATCGATCAACGAGAGCATCCCCATCAGGAAGAGATCAGACTTGCCGTGTTCCACCCGCTGAGCGATCAGCTCGCAGAAGCGGGCGCGCACCAGCGACGACAGCACCAGGTCAGAGGACTTGTCCTGTCCCATACTCAGGGTGGTGGCCATTCGTATCCACCGGACGGATTCCTGCTCCCCCAGCAGGGTCAGAGCATCGCGCACCGAGAGAGCCGGCGACGATGACGCCGGAAGTGAAGAGTTCATATACCGCAGCAACCGATAGCACAGCGAGGGCTCGTGCTTGATGAGTTCGACGACCTCCTCAAGATCGACTTCGGTTTCGGAGACTGCACTCAGAAGACGCAGATACGTCGCCTGGTTTGCGGGAATCTGCCGTACTTGAAGATTTTCGGGGTAGCGGAAGAAATACCCTTGAAACCGCGTAAATCCGGCCTCCCCCGCCATCAGGAAGTGTTGCCGGGTTTCCACCTTGTGCGCCAACATTCGGCAGGTCCCGCTGGCATAGCGACCGACCAGCGACGCGCATTGCGTGGCGGGGGTTTTTGTGACGTCGACTTTGATGAAGTCCGCATAGGGAACCAGGGTTTCCCTTGGGTCGCCCGTAACAAAATTGTCCAGAGCTATCGAATATCCCCCCTGCTTAAGCCGCTGGCAGGCCTGAATCACGTCTTCATCCGCAGGGACGGTCTCCTGTATCTCAACCACAACATTGTCTGGGGGCAGGAGCGCGAAATAATCCGTTAACAACATCTGGTGCGTGCAGTTGATGAATGCCAGGCGTCCGTCGCATAAAACACCGAACCCAACCAAACTCAAGGTGTCTATGGCCGCAGAAGTTGCGCTGTCACCGTCGGAAGTAAAGCAGCGCTGTTGCCGGTCTTCGCGAAAGAACAGCTCATAACCCACCACACTTTCGTCGGCGGTCAGGATCGGCTGCCTCGCTATGCAGGGGATAGGCTTTTCAACCGGAGCTGCTTGAGCTTTGGTGCCCATGGTTTTCTTAGCTGTTCATCGGCAAGTTCAGTCATGGGCTTTAATCGTGCGCCTAGTCGAGCGTTGTTGGTCGTTAGTCGTTGGCCAAACCTTCGGGTCCTGGGTTTTGGCGAACAACTAACGACCAATGATGAACGACCAACGACGCTGGCAGGCTTGCATTGACTTGCCGGGTTCGCCCACGTAAGATTCGCCTCCAAGGAGCCGGAATGCAATTACGCTTGGAGAGCCGCCCGGTCGGCGAGGTCTTGATCGTTCAGTGCCACGGACGAATCGTGGCCGGAAATGAAGTGTTTACCTTGCACTCCCAGGTAGGAGACTCAATCGAGAAGTACGGCGACGTTGTACTGCAACTCGACCAGGTGGAATTTGTCGATAGCAGCGGGTTAGGAGCGCTGGTCCGCCTGATGCGCGCTGCGCGATCGAAGGGCGGAGACCTCAAACTCAGCGGAGTACCGCCCAGGATCCGCAAGATGCTGGAGCTGACCAGCCTGCTCTCGCAATTTGAAACCTACGATTCAGTGGAAGAGGCGATCACGGCCGCCTACCTGGGCTCGCGCTATTCGCGGGGAAAAGCCGGCGACGCAAGGCCACGCATGCTTTGCGTTTTCGAGTCGATCGATGTGTGCACGTTCCTGCGGGAAGTGCTGTGCAGCGCCGGATACAACGCCATGACTACCCTGAGCATTAACGACGCCCGCATCCTGCTCAAGGCAACCAAGACGAAACTCGTGGTGCTTTCCGCGCGTCTGCAATCCCTGCATGGCAAGCCGACACTCAAAGTCTTGGAGGAAATTGATCCCGCAGTCTCTGTGCTCGTCTTGGACGAAAACTTTGCCTCCCAGGATCCCGGAGAAGCGGCGGAGAAACTCCTGAGCAGTATTGGCAGCCGGTTGGCAGCTTCGGGCTCATGACCGGACCTCCGGCCGTTCCCTACCCAGCAGTTCAACCCGGGTAATGACACTTTGGTACCTCCCAGCCTGCCCCTTAGGGTCTTTCCATCTCTTCCCCGGCACGCCACAATAACTTTCGTACTGTAAACGGTCCCGCTGACATGGAAAGAACCTTCGGCACTGCCCCGGCACGCACGCCCGCTTCCGCCAAGAAGGTAGTGGCTCGGGCGGCCCTGGTCGATCTGAAAGAATCTTCCAGATTTCTGCTCAACGAATGCTTCCGCCAGTTCGGCATTGAGACGGTGCTGGTCTCCTCGAGTGGGGCCGACCGCCTCCGCCAGGAAAAATTCGAAGCCTGTGTAATCAATCTGGCGCCCGGCGCCGAAGCAGTCATGGAGGCCGCTCGTACGTCTCCCTCCAACAGCCGCCTTGTGCTCTACGGCCTCGGAGGTAGTGCGCAGGAAGCCATGCGTTATTCCAAGTATGGGATCAACGCCATGTTCCAGGAACCTCTGGAGCGGCCTGCGGCGCTGAAGCTGGTCCGCGCCACGCACATGCTTGTCCTCCACGAATTCCGCCGCTACGCGCGCGTCCCGATCATGACCGAGGTCACGGTAGTCAGTCACGACGGCCACCGCTTGGCAGCTTCCAGCATCGAACTCAGCTCCGGCGGCATGTCGTTGAAGAGCGCCGAGGATATGCCTGCGGGAACCAATGTCGACGTCTCATTCTCTCTGCTCACGCTGCCGCGCGTCAGTGTCCGCGGCGTTGTGACCTGGCGGAAGAGCAAGTCTTTCGGAATCCACTTCGACGCCGCCGACGAGCGCCGCCACAGAGTCAAAGAGTGGATCGACGCCTACCTGGAAAGCTAGAACCGACTCAGCACGAGAAGAGAACATGTGGGGACAGCCGCCTCGGCTGTGCAGCCGAGCAAAGCGACGCGCTCCCCGCTCGATCCTCCCGTTACAATAACTGTCGTGCCGCAAGCCACCATCCACGAAAGCCCAACCGCCGACGTGACTCCCGATCCCCGCCGCTTCACCCTGCGCCAGAGAATCATGCTTCGCATCATCATCGCCGCCGGATACGCGTTCATCCGCCTCATAGGCCCCACGCTGCGCGTCTGCGTTTCGCGCGAAGACGGCGCACAAGAGACCGTAGGACAGCGTCCCCTGATCATTTCGTTCTGGCACGCCTGCATAATCCCGGCCACGATCTGT
>CAWCJM010000004.1:0-740558 GCA_963795875.1 uncultured Acidobacteriaceae bacterium | reverse complement strand
GTTATGTTTATGCCTGCGTCTTTACGCGTTCAGTTACGTATTGCTTAAATCTGGTGGTTTCTGCCAGTACGGATACAACTGATGGGGTGGATCTCTCTGAGGTCTACATCATCGAGAACAATAACTACGACATTATGAGCGAGAGCTTCGGTAGTTGTGAGGCCCTTACCACGAGCACGAACGCGGCGGGGATTTCGGCCTTGGCTGAGCAGGCAGCAGCCCAGGGAATTACTTACTTCGTTTCCACCGGAGACAATGGCGCTGAGGGATGCGACGACCAGAACACCGAAACGACGGCAACGGGTCCAGTTTCTGCCAACGTTCTTGCTTCGACTGCATTTAACGTCGCGGTCGGCGGGACGGTCTTCAACGAGAACGGGCAGACCAGCAAGTATTGGAACTCCACAAACAGTACGACCTACGAGAGTGCGGTATCTTACATTCCAGAAGATGTCTGGAACGATAGCTGTCCCCCCACGACGTGCGGCAGCAATGCCAATATTTGGGCTGGAAGCGGGGGCGCGAGCATTTACATTCCGAAACCGTCCTGGCAATTCGGAGTCACGGGAATTCCGAGCGGCGGATTTCGCGACCTACCTGATGTGTCCTTGACTGCCGCGAGTCACGATCCGTACCTCGTATGCCTGGAGGGGTCGTGCGTGCCCAACAGCCAAGGGCAGTTTTACATTTATTTTGTCTGGGGAACCTCAGCCTCAGCTCCTTCTTTTGCGGGCATCATGGCAATGGTCGAGCAGCAAAACGGCAGCCGACTTGGTCTCGCGAACTATGTCCTTTATCGCCTCGCGGCGACCGAAAACTTGTCCCAGTGCAATGGCTCGAGTGCGTCAACCCTCCCGAATAGCACTTGCATCTTCAATGACGTCACGGTCGGAAATAATTCGGTTCCGGGCGAAGCCAACTACGGCCTGTCGAGCGCGCAGTATCAGGCGAGCACAGGTTACGATCAAGCGACCGGATTAGGGTCAGTCAACATCACGAATCTCGTCAACCAGTGGAATACCGTCACTTTTAATCCCACAACCACCACCCTGACGACGGCACAGAATCAAACCGTCACTCACGGGTCGCCGGTAACTGTTACCGTTACGGTCGCGCCAAACAGCGGTTCGGGCGTGCCAACTGGTGACGTGTCGGTGGCGAACGATGTGGGTGCGGTGGACAATTTCCCAGTGGGCACGTTTACGCTTTCCGGCGGCACAGCCACTGGGACCGTCTATGACCTGCCTGGTGGTTATTACTCTATCTACGCGCGGTATGCGGGCGACGCGACCTACGCTCCCAGCACGGGAGCAGGTCCGTTTATCACTGTCTCCCCGGAAACAGTAGCACGACCTTGACAGCATCCACGTTCGACGCTGGCGGTAATTTTGTGACCCTCAGCGCCGGCAGCAGTATTCCTTACGGAGACCTGGTGTACCTGCATGCCGCTGTGGCGGGGGCATCGGGCAGAGGAACACCAACGGGAACAATTGCTTTTGACGACAACGGCGCAATCCTGGGCAATCTTTACGCTCTGAGTAGCGACGGATCCACTGTCACACCAACCGGGTTGTTCAACCTGCCGGCCGGCGCCAGTTCTCTTACCGCCGTGTACAGCAGTGATTACAGCTTCAAGGGCAGCACGTCGTCCGCCTTAACATTTTCAATTGTGCCGGCGCAGACAACTGTCGCGGTCACACCAAGCGCAACCAGTATCGCGTCGGGCGGCAGCGTTACCCTCACCGCGAACCTGACGCTGGGGACCGCCGCCCTGCCGAGTTTTGGCAGCGCCCCTACGGGCACAGTTGCATTTTTCTCCAACGGGACAATGATCGGCAGCCCGCAGACAGTCAGCGGCGTTGCGGGTTCGGGAAATCTGATGACCGGAAAGTATGTGTTGACGACGGGGACAGGGAGCATGACCACCACCACGCTGCCCAACGGTCAGGACAGCATAACAGCTGTCTACAATGGAGATCCCAACTATGCCGTATCTCCAGCTTCACTTGCAGTTCTGGTCAGTGTAGGTGGAACACCTGACTTTTCGCTTCCGACAAGTGGGCTTGGATCCGTCACGATTAGCTCCCCGGGTGGCTCCGGGATTGTGAATCTAAGCATAACTCCCCTCGCCGGCTTCACCGGAGCCGTAACCTTCACATGCGTTGCGACGAGCCTGCCCGGTGAGACGCAGTGTTCACAGGGAATGATCTCCGCGGGTCAAACGACCGGCACAATGACGGTAAGTACAATGGGTCCTCACGCAATGATTCGCCCCGGCTACTCCGGCACGTGGTGGGCTGGAGGCGGAGCATGGTTGGTCGGGATTTTGGCTATCGGAACTTCACGAGGCCGACGTCGGAACGTAATGACGTGTTTGACGGTTCTCGCAGCATTTGTGTTCCTTCCAGCTTGCGGAGGAAGCGGGAGTGGAGGTGGGAATCATGATCGGGGAACGCCCGCCGGGAGTTACACGGTGAGCGTAACCGCGACAAGTGGCTCCCTCACACACAGTACCAGCTTCGCACTTATCGTGCAGTAGACGTGCGGGGAGGCTTCACAGAGGATCGCGCCGGGCTTGGTTTGCAGGCCGCATGGTCCGTGCAGACCGTACCGGAAGCCGCTTGCCGTTTTCGGATTGCGAAGCGTCCGGGAATATGTGGTGTAGGATTTACTTGCGACCTTTTCCATCCACATGAAACTCTCTGCCATTGCTTCTGCTCTCGACGTCCGCCTCGAAAACGGTTCCCCTGACACGGAAATCAATGGCATCAACGGCATCGAACAGGCCGGCCCCGGGGAACTCACATTTGTCTCGAATCCCAAATACTCGGCGGCGGCGCGGACTACCAAGGCTTCGGCCGTCATCGTCGGCGAGGACTTCCCTGCTATTCCGGCGGCCATGTTGCGGGCGAAGGATCCTTATCTCACGTTCGCCAGGGCGCTCGAACTCTTCCACCAGCCGATAAGCTACGAGCCTGGAGTCCACCCCACCGCCGTCGTGCATGCCAGCGCGCGGATTGGGGCGAATGCGCATCATCGGGCCGTACGTGGTGATCGGCGAAAATGTCGAAATCGGAGCGAATGCTGTACTGCTGGCGCATGTGGTCATCTATCGCGGAGTGAAGATCGGCGACAACTTTTTCGCGCATGCGCACTCCGTCGTGCGCGAGAACTGCCGCATCGGCAACAATGTGCTTCTGCAGAACGGTGTGGTAATTGGTGCGGATGGATTCGGCTTTGCGAAGACGGCCGAAGGACGCTGGCACAAGATTCCGCAACCCGCGCCCGTCGTGATCGAAGACGATGTGGAAGTGCAGGCCAACTCGTGCATCGACCGGGCCAGCGTCGGCGAAACGCATATCGGACGCGGCGTGAAGATCGACAATCTGGTGCAGGTGGGACACGGGTCGCAGGTCGGCGAAGACGCGCTGCTGTGCGCGCAGGTCGGACTCGCGGGATCGTCCGAGATCGGAAACCGCGTGATTCTTACGGGACAGGTTGGCGTGGTGGGTCACTGCAAGGTCGGGGACGACGCGATTGTGACGCCCCAGAGCGGGGTGGCACACGATATTCCTGCAGGCGCGCTGGTCAGCGGCGCGCCGGCCGTCGATCACAAATTGTGGTTGAAGTATTCGGCGATCCTGCCTCGACTGCCCGAGATTGCGCGTGCGGTTCGGGCTAAGAAAACCCAGAGTAACCACAGAGCGACACTGAGGACGTCAGAGGAATGCCTCAGGCGTATGCTGGTCCGCCATGCTGCTCTCTGCCTTCGTTAGGCGCCGATGCGGGTTGGCGAAGTTCTTCTGGCAGGCCGCTGTCGATCGCGGCGCGGACTTTTTCCATCAGGCATTCGCGGCTGCCGAAATCCTTGGGCTCAATCGGTGGATGAAAAATCACTTTCACTAGCCCCGGCTTGATCGCGAATCGCGCCTTTCGGCATGGTGTAATGCGTGCCCACAATGGTGATGGGAATTACGGGGACGCCGCACTCCACGGCCAAATAGAAGGGCCCCTTCTTGAACGGCAACAGTTTGCCATCGAACGAACGTTTTCCTTCCACGTAGATGGTCATATTGAGTCCCTGCTCGACGACTGACTTCGCGGCGCGTACGGCTTCGATGCCAGCATCGCGATTTCCGCGGTCGACCGGCACCAGCGATCCCATGCGCATGGCGCGTCCGAGAATGGGAACCTTGAACAATTCCTTCTTCACCATGACCGACGTGCGTTTGGGAATTAGCGGGATTTGAATCGGCGGATCGAGGTTAGAGACATGATTCGTCATGAAAATATAGCTGCGCGAGTGGTCGAACTGATCGAGACCGATGGTTTGGACGCGCACGCCCGTAATCCACACGCCGGCCCACGCGCCCCACATGAAGAGACGATATAAGACGCGGACGTCGCCCATGATGAAGCTCGCGGGGAAGCCGATGATGGCCGCCACGGGAGCGGCCAGCGCCCAGAAGATCAGCATGATGATCGTGCGGATCATTTTTGGTTCGCCCCTAGCGCTGCAGCACCGGTTGGTGCGGCTTCCGCGTTTGCCTCGGGAGCGCCTTGCGCCTCGCCTTTCAGCCACTCACTGCGGCGCGCGCGTTGGGCAACCGTGACCTGGTCGAGGTCCTTTACTTCGTATGAGATTTCCTCACGGCTGCCAATCTTCCATTTCAATTCGCGCTCAGCCCCGCGACGCGATCGAACCTTTACCGCGAGCAGTGTCGCCGGAATTCATCCGCAACAATTCCTGGCGAGACTCCTGGCCGGCAGGCTTGCCTTGAAATTCAGTAATCGTGTCGCCGACTTGGAGGCCAGCATGGTCGGCGTCGCTGCCGGGCGTGACTGCAGCGACCGACATGGGGCCATCAAAATTACGGGAGGCGATGAAACCCGCGTCGGGCACCGTGTTCGGGAGGGCCACTGCCCGCAGACCGACCGAGCGCAGGAAATCGTCCCAAGGGATCTCTTCGGTGCCAGCTACATACTTCGCGAAGAACGCAACGAGGTTGGCGTGGCTGACGGCTTCAGCGGCCTCGCGAACGCCTTCGGAATCGTTGAAGAAGAGGCCCTTCTTCGCATAGTTCACGTTCATCCATTGCAGGACTTCGCGCAGGGACGCCTGCCCGTGACTCGCGTCGCGCACCGCAAGATCGAGCATAATGCCCAGCAGTTCGCCCTTGTTGTAGTACGAGATGCTGCGTTCGGGACGGCGGTAATAACCGTTGCCTTCGAGCCAGGCGTCGAGGCTTGATTCCTCTGCCGACTGCGTCAGGTGCGCGGGACGGCGCTCGAGTTCCGCAATTTCCTGCCCCAATCGGGAGAGATATTGCGGTTCATCGAGCAAGCCGGCGCGCAACTGAATAGCGCCTTCGGCGGTGCTGGTGACGCCTTCGCTGAACCACAGGGCACGAGTGTAATTTTCTCTGGTGTAGTCCACCGGTTCGAGCGTCTGCGGGCGGATGCGCTTGACGTTCCAGAGATGAAAGAATTCGTGCGCGGTGACGCTGGTGAAAGAGTCCAGTGATTGCTTCATCACGTCGGCATTGAGCTCGATGGCGGTGGAGTAAGCATGCTCCATGCCTCCGCCTGCGGGTCCGTGGGGAAAGTGATAGAAGAAGGTGTAGGTGTCGAAGGGCCGGTCGTTCATCCAACTGGTGGCCGCAGCGACAATCTTGTGGAGCGCGGCCACGATCTTGGCCATGTCGTAGTCGGCGGGATCGGCGTCGATGATGACGCGGAAGCGACCGCCGGCTTCGTCGAAGTCGGATTCCTGAAAGTTGCCAATCTCCACCGGAGAATCGACCAAGCGATCGTAATTTGGGGCGCTGTACTCGTCGTTTGAGGATGACGATGAGGCTAGGGGAGTCGCGATGTGCCAGCCCGCAGGAATCTGCGTGAAGCGCACATTCTGCGGCACGGACCGGGCGTCGACCGGATACATCAGAACCTGCGCCAGATTGAGGAACGCATGATGAGGGTCTACCTGCGCGCCGAAAGGGCCCGGCGAATCGACGTAGATTTGATATTCCACAATCGCGCCGCCTTCGGCGCCTTGAACCTGCCAGCGGCTCTTGTCGAGTTCGCGCACCGGAAGCGCTTTGCCAGAGCGGTCTTTGGCGCGGACCCAGTTCACGTACTGGGCAAAGTCGCGGACCTGGTAGAGGGCATTCCAGACGGGAAGCTGCAGGTCGCGCTGTTCAGCACCTGCGGGCAGGATGATTTGCACTTCGACCAGATGTTGTTCAGGGGAAGATAAAGCAATGGTGTAACCAATTGAGTCGGGTGTCTGCGCGAGGGAAACGGCGGAGAGGACGAACGCGAAGACAAGCCCGGACAAAACGCCGCGTCTGTTTCGGGCGAGAAGCATCATCGATTTCCTGCCAATTCCCGCAGACGGGCCGGGAGTTTTTCATAAATTCCGCCAAAACCGCCGTTGGAAAGAATCGCCACGACGTCTCCGCTGCGCATCTCGGGAGCGATGGTTTGCACGATCGCGTCCGAGTCGGCCAGGAGCCGGGTCCGGCGGCCGTTCCGCTCGACCTCTGCGGCGAGTGCGGGCAACTCGAGGCGTTCATTTTCCGGGACCGCCTCCGACCGGAACACGCCCGCGACGATGACTTCGTCGGCCTGCGCGAGGCTGTGTGCCAAGTCCGTCTGCAGAACGCGGCGGCGCAACGTGTTCGAACGGGGCTCGAGAATCGCCCACAGTCGGGCGCCCGGATAGCGTTCGCGAAGTGCCTTTAGCGTTCCGGCAATCGCCGTGGGATGGTGCGCGAAGTCGTCGATGATGGTGATGCCGTTCACCTGCGCCTTCACTTCGAGGCGGCGCTTCACGCTCTTGAAAGTCTTCAGCGCGGCAGCGATTGCGTCTTTTGAAATCCCGCAGGACGCCGCGAGTGCCGCCGCCGCAGTAGCATTCCAGACGTTGTACTCCCCAGCCAGCGGAAATTCGAGATCGGCCCACGGTTGGCCGTCGTGCATCACGCTCCACGTCGTGCGCGCGGCTTCGAAACGCAGGTTCGTAACCTTCCAGTTTGCGCGGTCACCGGCGCCGTAACGCTCGACGGGGCAGAAGGCTTTGGCTAAACAGCGCTCCAGGCTTGGGCTTTCGGTGGCTCCGTCGGCAACACCGTC
This sequence comes from uncultured Acidobacteriaceae bacterium, assembly GCA_963795875.1. GTDB lineage: Bacteria > Acidobacteriota > Terriglobia > Terriglobales > Acidobacteriaceae > Sulfotelmatobacter. Next base: position 733,424 of record CAWCJM010000004.1, on the reverse strand, counting down.
GAAGGCCACGATGCGTCCGCGGCGCGGGATCAGGTTCACCAGTCGCTTGAAGGCGGTCTCTACCGCATCGAGATCTTTGTAGATGTCTGCATGATCGAACTCGACCGACGTCAGAATCACGGAATCGGGAAAGTAGTGCAGGAACTTCGGTCCCTTGTCGAAGAAAGCGGTGTCGTACTCGTCGCCTTCGAGGATGAAGTGCTTGCCGGAGCCGAGATAGAAGCTGGAACCGAAATTTTCGGCGATGCCGCCGATCAAAAATGACGGATCCAGTCCCGCGGAGTGGAAGATCCAGGCCAGCATGGACGTCGTTGTGGTCTTGCCGTGGGTTCCCGCGACGACCAGGACTTCCTTGCCGCGAAGGAATTCGTCGTGCAACAACTGTGGCAACGAGGAGAATGGAATACGCTGATCGAGGAGATGTTCCAGTTCGACATTTCCGCGCGACATGGCATTGCCGACCACTACCAGGTCGGGCCTAGGCTCGAGATTCTTCGCGTCGAATGGCTGAGCCACGGGGATTCCCAACTCGTGCAAAAAGTCTGACATCGGAGGATAGGCGGCTGCATCGGAGCCGGTAACTTGGAATCCGCGATGCTTCAGCATGCCGGCCAGCGAGGCCATCGCGGTGCCGCAGATGCCGATCAGGTGAATGTGTTTTTTGTCGTTCATCTCGTCGGTAATAAACGTACCTCGGGGCCAAAGCTCATCGACTCAAGAGAGCTGCCATCGCAGCGCTGAAGATCTGCGCACCCAAAATCGAACTTTCCAGCAGAATCTATCTCTACAGCTTGACCGCGGACTCCAATATTCTCAAGGCGGCCTGACCGCTTCGTACGGTCAGTTTTGCCCGCACTCCGAAGGGCAACGTGATGTTGCCCGATGTGACGTGGCCCGAATTTAACCCGAAAACGACGGGCACTCCCAGGTCACCAACAATTCGTGTGACGACTTCCTGGAGAGTGTATCCCTGATTCGCGGTCTGCACGCAGTCGAGCATTTCTCCGAAGATGATGCCGCGGACCTCATCAAAACAACCGGCCAGCTTCAGTTGCATCAGCATGCGGTCGATCTGATAGGGCTTGGCGGCAAGATCTTCGAGGAACAAAATTGTATTGGCTGTCTTGATTTCGTAGAGCGTACCGAGCGATGCAACCAGGATCGAGAGACATCCGCCGTATAGGACTCCCTCTGCTACGCCATCAACCAGGCCGCTGACATCCGCGCCGATATGCACATCCCACGATGCCGACTTCGAAACCGCAGCTTGCCAGGAGGGCAAGTCGACGCCGTCCTGATGAAGCCAGTCCTTAGCGACCATTGGGCCGTGGAAAGTGATCAAGCCTGCGACATCATGAAAGTACGTCAAAAGCGTAGTGATGTCGCTGTAGCCAACGAAGATCTTGGGATGCGACCTGATCTTTTCGAGATCCAGCGCTTGCAGGAGATAGTTGGCACCGTAACCACCGCGGGCGCATAGGATCGCGCGAACGTCGTCACGGACAAACATTTCTTCCAACTCGCGCGCCCGACGCTCCACAGAGCCGGCAAAATAAAGATCCTGTTGCAGGATCGAGTCGAGATAGAACGGCCGGTATCCTGCGCTGCGCAGCGCGTTGCAGCCCGCTTCCAAGTCAGCCCGGTTCACGTTGCTGGCGGGCGCGACGATCCCGACAGTATCTCCCGGGCGAAGTGCCGGCGGTTTGACGGGTTGAAGATCGGACGAAGACATAGGTTCTAAGCTGTTGCTACTGGCGAAAAACAGCCTCATCAGCAGATCAACTCAGGAAGAACTCTCCGCGGCACACCAGCCGCGCCGGACCGCGCAGGAAAACTTTGCTCCCGTTGGTGCGGACCGTCTGCGTGCCGCCGGGCGCCTGAACTTTGACCGGGGAAACCGCCCGTCCCGCTGCCATCGCCGCCACTGCCGCAGCACACGAACCCGTGCCGGAGGATTGCGTCTCTCCAACTCCGCGCTCAAAGAAGCGTGCTCTCACGTCGAATCTGCTATCGACCGCGACCAACCCAATATTCACGCCTTGTGGAAAATGCGAGTTGCGCTGGATTTCGGCCGCTTGCGCCTGCCAGTTGGTGGCAAACTCAGGAACAAAAGTGACAAAGTGCGGGTTGCCCATCGACACAGGAACGCCGCGCACCTCCCCGGCGCCCACCTTCAGGACGATCTCATTTTCGACCATAGCTTCGCCCATCTCGATTTCAAATTCATATTCGGAGTCCAAGCGAGAGGTCAACTGGCAAATCTTCATGCCGGCGCCGGTCAGAATCGAAATCCGTTCTTTGCCGAGCTGCGAACAAACATAGGCTGCCACACACCTCGTGCCGTTGCCCGAAATTTCAGCCGCGGAGCCGTCAGCGTTGACTAAACGTATTTCCACATCGGCAGTGAAATGCGGAATCATCCACTCCACGCCGTCGGCACCCACGCCGTTGTGCCGGTCACAGATCCGGCGCGTGAAACCCGCGACATCCTGTGGAGCCAGAGCGCCGTCAATCAACAGAAAATCGTTGCCGCAGGCGTGGCTTTTACGAATGGAATCGTGCGGACGCTAGACTTCACTCGTGGTCCACCCGGCCGAGGGAAGTCACGCTTCCTAGCACAGTCGAAGCTTTCAATTGCTGCAGCAGTTGCTTCTGCTCGTGACTGCAGCCTTCAACGTCAAATTGCACACGAACGTGCTGACCCGTGTTTCCGGAGAGTGTATTCTGCATCATTCGGTGATGGTTTTCGAGAATGCGGTTGACCTCGTTGCTGATTTCTTCGACGCTGGCGCCTGTTACCTCATAACTCGACATCAATAGCTTGATGTTGAATGTTTCTTCCATGTGGCCCAGGGCGAACAGCGCCAGGATCACCAAACCGGTCGCGAACATCGCGGTCAAGTAGAGGCCGCCGCCCGCAGCCATTCCAACCGAGGCGACGACGAACAGCGTGGCGGCCGTAGTCAGCCCAGTGGTAAGTCCGCGCATGTGCAGAATGGAACCCGCACCGATGAAACCGATGCCGGGAATAATTTGCGCTGCGATTCTCGCTGAGTCCGAAGGCACGCCCGCCAGCCTCTCAGACAAGAAGTGTGAACATGGCAGCGCCGAAACAGATGAACATATTGGTGCGCAGGCCCGCGGCGCGGTGTTTGAACTCGCGCTCCAGACCGATGAGGCCGCCAAGAATGGCCGCCAGGATAAGACGTGAGATCGAACTGCCAACGATTCCGCTCGCCATCTCCCCGCGCAGCAATTCGATGAAATGTTGCCAGTTCATGGAGTCCAATGCCTGCTCGAAGCAGGCTTCCGATGGCCGGATTCTATCATCCGATTTGCCTGCTCCAGCGTTACCTCAGTGATTACCGCGCGCGGTAAAGGATGGCTCGCGCCTGCCCGGTTACGTGAATTTCGACCAGCTCGGGAAGATGGCGCTCGTGTACCGCTTCCCACACGCTGTCACCCTCGAAAGCAACCACATAATCGGCATAGCGCGCGGGATCGGCGAGAGCGCGTTCCCACAATCCCTCGCGATCGATCGGTTGTTTCCAGGTGCGGTGATTGCCTTCGTTGATGACGTGCTTGAGAGGAATTCCGGCCTTCTGCACGGCGCCGACGTGGTCCCCCAAGTACATGAGCAAAGTGGAATCCTGCGGCAATTTTTCGAGCCAGGTCGCGACTTGGGCTTCGAGTTGATTGCGCGTGCGCATGTTGACCTGGGCTTCCACCAGCGAGACCGGTCCGGCCCGCCAGACTGAGGAGTAGCTCACGGCGGCCAATGCGAATAGGACTAGGACGCATGCAAAGCGCAGCTGCGGCGCCCAACGCTCCGCGCGCACCGCCGTATACGCGAGGATCGCCATTGCCACCGCGAACGCTGGAAGCAACTGCAATCCGTAACGCACGTTGTAGTGAGTGAATGGCCACCACGCGGGGATGAAAATTGGAACGCCGCCGTACGCCACTGAGAGGCCGTAAAAGGGCAAGGGGACGAGCAAGAAGAGCAACGGCCAACCGGCGGCGGAAGGCAATGAGGCAGCATCGCTTGATTTGCGGCGATAAGTGAATGCCGTGGCCACGATGCCCGCAACCGCAAGCAATACCCAGGTCCGCTGCAGCCATTCATTCTCCGCGACGTTGGCTTCGGCGGATTTCAGAAAATACATTTCGGCTAACGGCAGATTGCTGCTGCCGGGATGTCCCGGATTTCCTGCCCCCTGGGTGCGGCGTTCGATGGCCTTCGCGGAGTAAGGTCCGTTGGCAAATTCAAGTGGATTGCGATAGACGATTCCGTTATACGCGAGCCAGAGGGCGGGGGCGGCCGCTGCGATCAAGACGAACTTCACTGTGGCGGCTCGCGGCACTCGAGCCGTAGAAACTCCCCTTGACGTCGCGCCGCTGACGAGACTCAGCAGTACAACGCCCGCCGCCATTGCCGCTGCCAGAAACCATCCGTCATAACGAGTCAGGCAGGCCGACGCGAGACAAAGCCCGCACTTGGTAAGAGCCTTTGCATCCCCGCGCACAAATTCGCTGAGATAGACGATCGCCCAGATGAATAGCGCGAGGTAGAGCGTCTCGCCCATCGCAGTGGTCTGCATGTAGATTAGATTCGGATTCGCCGCGTAGATAAGAGCAGCCATCCACGCCGCCACTCGGTCTGCGCCGCCAGGTTCGAGACCGCGAGAGAGTGCGCCGCGAACCAGTCGGAACATTCCGATCACCCCAAACACGTAAGCCACCATGGAAGGAATCGAACCGCCGACACCTCTCCGCCACATTTCGCTGGAGAGCAGAAAAGGAATCATCAGCAGATGCGGTAGCGGGAGCCAGACAGTTCCGAGTTGCAGAAGGCCCGGCGTTTTCGAATCGAACACGCGGCGGGCAATGTTCATGTGCGCGATGGCGTCTCCGTAGAGCAGGACATCACCGCGCTGGAAGTAGTACAGAAATGAAATCACCGACACGCAGGTCGCGAGCCAGGCTAGCAGCCGGACCTCGGAATCCCAAGGGGAACTCTCTGGCGGGTTCTTTTGTTTCTTGGGCACGAGAACTCTTGGGCACGGGCGATTGTCTATCCGGACGACGCCCGGGCCGCTGAGGGCAGATTACTCGAGGTGTGTCAGCTCGCGAAAGATCTGAAAACGCGCATCGATCTCTTCCCGGTTCAGCGATTGCAGGCGTTCGGTGCCGAAGCGTTCAACTGCAAACGATCCCATGACACCGCCGTAGAATAGCGCCCGTTTCAGGACCTCCCGGCTCAATTCGGTTTGCGACGCGAGATAGCCCATGAATCCGCCAGCGAAGGAATCGCCCGCGCCAGTTGGATCCTTTACCTCTTCAATCGGCAGCGCCGGCGCACGAAACGGATGATGCCCGATGCCGAATGCTCCCTCGCGAAAAAAGATCGTCGCACCATATTCACCGTGCTTGATCACCAGTGCCTGCGGGCCCATGGCGAGGACCTTGTTCGCGGCCCGGGGCAGGTTGGTTTCGTTAGCCAGCATCTTCGCCTCGGTGTCATTGATCAGCAGGACGTTCACGAGTTTCAGCGTTTCGGTGAGTTCCTTGAGCGCACCTTTGATCCAGTAATTCATGGTGTCGCATCCGGTCAGGCGGACGCCATGCATCTTGCGCCGCACGTCGGCCTGCAGGGTCGGTTGAATATTCGCCAGGAAGAGGAATTCCGTGTCCTCGTACTCTTTTGGAATGCGGGGCTGAAAAGTCTCAAAGACGTTCAGGTCGGTGAAGTTGGTCTTGGCCTCGTTGAGGTTGTCAGTATAGGAACCGCCCCACCGGAACGTTTTGCCCTTGGCGCGCTCCAGGCCGCGAGTATCGACGCCGTGCTGGTGGAAGACTTTTTCCTGCTTGGGGCCGAAGTCTTCGCCGACCACGGCCACTACGCGCACCTTCGTGAAATAGCTGGCTGCCAGAGAAAAATACGTTGCAGCCCCGCCAAGAATATTTTTGACGCTGCCCGAGGGCGACGTGATATCGTCGAATGCTACGGAACCAACCACAAGAATACTCATCCGGAAACCTATCCTTTGACTTCGGGGCGTGGGCTCTTGACTGGAGCCGTTTTACTTCACGTATTTGCCGAGGATCAGCTTCAGTTTCTTCTTAGTCGCCGCGGGAATCGTCTTGCGATCGGTCAGGATCGCGTGAGCCAGCGCCGATCCGCATTTGCACGACCTCTCGCTCGGCATCGCAGCCACTGTCTCACGGACAACTCTTGCGGCGTTCTCCGCATTCTTGACGAGCACAGCCACAATTTGATCGACGGTAACGGAATCGTGATGGGGATGCCAGCAATCGTAGTCGGTCACCATGGCGACTGTGACGTAACAAAGCTCCGCCTCGCGCGCCAGCTTGGCTTCCTGCAGATTCGTCATGCCGATCACATCCATTCCCAGTCCGCGGTAGACGTTCGACTCGGCCTTGGTAGAGAACTGCGGGCCTTCCATGCAGAGATATGTTCCGCCACGCTTGCCGACAACACCAACTTTCTTGCAGGCAGACTCGACTACGCCAGCCAGTTCTCCGCAGACGGGATCGGCAAAGGCGATGTGCGCCACGACACCGTTGCCGAAAAAAGTATCCACGCGATGCCGGGTACGATCAAAAAACTGATCGGGAATAACGAAGTCCAGCGGCTTGTGCTCTTCCTTCAGCGATCCGACCGCAGAGATCGAAACGATACGCTCGACGCCAAGTTGCTTAAACCCGTGAATGTTGGCGCGAAAATTCAGTTCGCTGGGCAGGATGCGATGGCCGCGCGCGTGGCGGGCCAGAAAGGCCACTTTGCGGCCTTCGAGAGTGCCGCACATGTAGGCGTCAGAAGGGGCGCCGAACGGCGTTTTCACGCGCACTTCCTTCACTTTGGTAAGTCCGGGCATGGAGTACAGCCCGCTGCCGCCGATAATTCCAATTTCCGTCTGTGCCAATCCGCCTCCAGAACGCTTGCGCGCGCGCAAGTCAAACCCGTGATTATACAGGAGGAGAATCTTCGAACAGTGCCGGGGAAAAACGCACGAGAGACAGGCGCTACAATTCGGAATATGAAGACTTGCATTGCAGCCTGTGCGTTGTTCTTGCTGTGTGGTTTTATTGACGCACAGGACAAATCCGCGCCGTCACAGTCACTGCCGACTTCGGTCACTGTCGCCTCCGCCATCGATCACAACCGCGTGGTGATCGACGCCGACGTGCAACTGCCCGACGGCTCCAGTCAGCGAGTTCATGTCTGGGTGGACAACGGCAACCCTGAGCTTTCCATCTCACGCCGCCTAGCTACGCTGCTAGGGCTCACGGTTCACTGCGACGATCATGAATGCTCCTCACTTCCGCCGCGAGAGATCGAAGTCGGCGGGTTGAAGATCTCCTTCGCAGGCCTGAAGGAGGCGAAGATTCCGCTCAAGCCAGTGAATGCAGCGGCTGTCCTGGCTCCCGGCATGAACGCTGAGATCAATTTGCCGTCGAGCATCCTGCGCCACTATGACGTGCTCGTCGACTTTCCCGGGCACAAGTTTTCGATCGGAGCGCCAGGCACAATTCACTTTCGCGGACCACTTGGAAAGGTGCAGATCAATGCCGAGAATGGGCTGATCCAGGTTTCCAGCCAGATCGAAAACAAGAAATACAATCTCGCTCTCGACCTGGGTGCTTCGATCAGTTTTCTCTCAGACGAATTGTTCGACAAGCTGGCGATGACTCATCCGGACTGGCCGCACATGACGGGAGCCGTGGGCTCGGCCAATCTGTGGGGACTCGACGAAGAGCCGAAATGGAAGGTGATGCGTTTGGACCGCGTGCAGTTTGGCCCTCTTTTCCTCGCCAACGTGCCTGTCGTCGCTTTCCCGAAGGACAGACTGGATTATTTTGCCAAGCGCGCAGGCCTTCCTACTGCTGGCCTGATCGGCTCAAACGCGTTGCTTAACTATCGTGTTGGACTCGACTACGCTCACTCGACGGTCTATTTCGAGTTTGGCCGAACGTTCAGTTTCCCTGACTTCGACGTCATCGGACTGACGTTGCGCCCCGAGGATGATGGCCGATTCACAATTCTCGGCATTGCGGACCTCGACGGCGCGCCTTCAGTGGTCCAGGGGCCTGACGGAATCCAAGTGGGCGACCAGTTGATTGCAATTGGCGGCATTCCGGTGCGGGGGGCGACGATGGGACAGGTGTGGGCCGGGCTCGGCGGAACACCGGGGCAAGAGCGCACCTTAATCGTTGAGCGCGCCGGGAAGCAATTCTCGGTGACGGCGAAGGTTCAGCATTTTCTGGCGGAATTGCCCGACGAAAAAGACAGGAAGAAAAAGAAACAATGAACCCTGTCGTCACTTCGATGGCGGCGGTGTTGTTCCGAACACTTCCTTCTCCAGCGTTGACGTCGTGGCCGCATCCAGGCTCTCGCTGACGAACACCGTATCACCCTGCTCCTCGATCACGACGGCGCCGTCTTCGGTGGTCCAAGTGTGCCGGCCTTTCAGCAGATCGACTTTAGACTCCTCGTTCTGTGTGGTCGCTTGATTTTGAGCGGGATCGCTTCCCTCTTCCAATTTCTTGTAGCGCTGTTGCAGCGACTGAGCATAGATCCCAGCAAATTCCGAGGCCTTGTCGGCACTCGACCAGCGCGACACGTACAACAGACCGAGAGGCGCGGGCTGGACGGCGTCGGAGTGAGAATCTGACTTAGGCTTTGCCGCGTAATAATATCCGCCGCGCCACTCCGGATACAGCCGCTTCGAAAGGGGCTTCCCCGCATATTGCTCGATCAGCACGGCCACGTCGAACTCGCCCATCGCGCCGATATCGAACTTCTGGTAATCCTTGAAATCGTGCTTGAAGTCGGGCACGTGCATGGGTTCGATCTTTTCGCCGGATAAATACGTCTCCGGTTCCATGATCTGGCGCGTGGTGTGCGGAGGATTCTGCAGCACGCCGGCGAACGCCTTCTCCTTGCCGCCCTTTCGCATCACTTTCACCACGAATTCCATGCCGTAACTATAGGGGAACGTGAGCGACTCTTTCATGAAGATCGGCGCCTCGTTGAAAACCTTCGTGCCTGGCGTGCCCGTGAGAGTCTCCTCGACCATAGCGTCGACCAGCACGGGAGAATCCGTAATCGAGTGGCCGGTCGGAGCGATGGCATATTGAAACATCATGGCCTGGGCCTGCCCTTCGATGACGGCCTCGCGGGCGTTGTCCATCTCGTCGTTTTCGATGTCGGCGGGCGTGGGGTCTTTCTTGATTTCACCCAAATCCTTCTCGCCTCGTTTCATCCATTTCTGGAGGCCAACCGCCTGATCCTGCAGCGCGTGCGTCAACTCGTGCGCCATCACCGGTTCCTGCTCTTCCATGGGCACCCAGTCGAGCAGGTTCACAGTTTTGGTTTTGGGGTCGTAGTAGCCGGCGACTTCTTCCCGCAGGAGCGCAACCAGAAAGGTTTCCAGGTTGAAGTCGCGCGGAAGCAGGCCGAATTTCTTCAGCACAAGTTCCGATCGGCGCAGGCGCTTGGTGTCCTCGTCGTTCATGTGCTTGGTGAGGAAGGATACGACTTCATCACGGCTGGTCAGCTTGCGCTTGATTTCTTTCCTGATGGGCAGGCCGGTTTGCTTGCTGTCAAATTCTAGAATCTCGTCGACAGAGTGGAAGAGTTCCTCGGCCTGACGCGGAGTAATCTTGACTTCGTCCTTGGGCGGTTCCTCCTTCGGAGGAGCGGCTTTGGGTTCTTCCTGTATGACGGGGGGCTGCGACGGCTGGGCATTCTGGTCTTGCGGCTTGTTCGCAGGCTGAGCATCTTGCGTGTACCCGAGGGGTTGGCCCCACATCGCCGCAGCCAGTACAACCGCGGAAAGAAACCGAAGAATCCCCGACGAATGCCGTTCAGCTTTATTCATTGAGATTGAGTCTATACGTTTCCGTATACTTTTCCTTCATGACTGCCAGCAAATCTATCAATCTCTGGACTTCGGCCGACCACGCCTGCGACTATCTGGAACGCGCAGACTCCATTTCCCATCGCGGCGAGGGTGAGTCGGCGCTGCTCGAGTTCATTCCGGCGACGACGCGGCGAATCCTCGACCTGGGAACAGGCGACGGACGCCTGCTGGCTCTGGTTCGAACGGAATTGGTTCGCGAGGAGGCGGTTCGGCACGGGCGCCCTCACGCCGAGGCGGTGGCTGTCGATTTTTCTCCCGCAATGTTGGATGCGGTTCGGAAACGCTTTGCCGGGGAGTCTTCCGTTAGAGTCGTCGCTCACGACATGGACGAACGCCTTGCCCGCGCTGAGCAACGTTCGACGCCGTGATCTCCAGCTTCGCGATTCATCATCTGGTCCACGAACGCAAGCGGGCGCTGTATGCCGAAATTTACGGACTGCTGAATCCGGGCGCTGTGTTCTGCAATCTGGAGCATGTGGCCTCGCCGACTCCGAGTCTGCACAAAGAGTTTCTGGAGCGCATCGGATATACAGTTGAGACCGAAGACCCGTCGAACAAGCTGTTAGACGTCGAAACCCAGTTGGAATGGTTGCGGGAGATCGGGTTTGTGGATGTGGACTGCGCTTGGAAGTGGCGGGAGTTGGCGCTGCTGGTGGGGAGACGGTCCTGAGCGTGACCCTTCTCGCCTTTGGGCCTGTATCCCCCATCGACTTCGCATCCATGTAGAATGCCGACGTCTTCCATGAGCGGCAGAGCGGCGGCCTCTATTTGAACTTTCTCTCCAAACTCAAATCAGCTCTTGGCTTTCCACCTGCAGAACCGCCCCTCATTTCCGTCGTTCTCCAATTTCGTCGACCGATGTCATTGCCCGACAATGCTTTGCACGCCGCGGTCGCCCGCGCTTGGGGGCGTGACGTTCGCGAAGACCTCAATGAGAGCATCATGAACCGTCCGCCCGTTTGCTTCGTGAAGTTCGACGGAATGGTGCTCGCGCTGTCAAACGCACGGAAGCCCTACTGCCCCGCTGAATACCTGGAACAGGCGCTAAGCGAGTTCCCGGAAATGCGGCAGAAAAAGGTGGTCAAGGAACACCGGGCGTTCCTCGCGATCGACCTCCAATTCCCAAAGGCCCCTAGGAAATCTGTAAAAGACGACTGTTATCGACGTATGTGCCGATTTGCCGCCGAATTCGTGGACGAGAATTGTATGGGTGTTTACCTGCCTGAAACAGGCCACTTGCGCCCCTACGATGATGACGTCGTGAAGGCGCTCAAAAGCGAACAGCCATTGCAAGAGCTTGAGAAATGGGGCAATCCACCGGTGATGCCGATTGAGGGTGACGATCCCCGGCTACTGGCGGCTGTCGCAGAAGCACAGCGCCGTTGGCCCGAGTTTCTTCTTGCGTTCCAGCACCGCGACCCGAATCAGACCTTTTCGGTGAAGACTCCCTTTACCGACGGAGAACACACTGAGTGGATGTGGGTTGTGGTTTCCTCAATCCGCGAGGAACTGTTGGAGGGAAGCCTTGGAAACACGCCGGTTGATGTTCGCAACATCCACGAAGGCGATCGCGTGACGGTTCGAGTTGCTGAGATCGGCGATTGGGTGTATCAGGATGGCACGAAATTGATTGGAGGATTCAGTCTTACACCCCCGGAGGGCTGATGTTTCTGTTCTTGATCAGCGGGCTACCGTCTCCGCCACCCACTCCCCCGTTTCCTTCGTCCCCAACTTGCCGCCAATATCCTGCGTAGTCTTCTTCTGGCGGACGGCTTCGAGCACGGCGCCTTCGATCCTCGCCGCTTCCTTCGTCATCCCCAGATGACCCAGCATCATGGCTCCGGTCAGGATCGCGCCGAACGGATTCGCCATATTCTTGCCCGCGATCGGCGGAGCGGAACCGTGGACAGGCTCAAACATCGACGTCTTTCCCGGATGGATATTGCCGCTGGCGGCCATCCCTAGCCCACCCTGCAGGCCCGCCGCCAAGTCGGTAATGATGTCGCCGAACATGTTGTTGGTGACGATGACGTCGAACTGGCGGGGATCGCGCACCATCTGCATACAGAGAGCGTCGACGTACATGTGCTGTGCGGTGATCTTGGGATACTCATCGCTAACTTCCTGGAAGACGCGCTGCCACAAGCCTCCGGCGTGGGTCATGGCGTTCGACTTGTCGCACATCAGAACTTTGTTGCGAGGCGAGCCGTTAAGCCTGGCGCTGCGCTCACAATACTGAAAAGCGTAGCGGATGATGCGCTCCACACCTTTGCGCGTATTGATGTCTTCCTGCGTGGCGATCTCATCGGGCGTGCCCTGCTTGAACACGCCTCCCGCATCGGTGTAAACGCCCTCAGTATTTTCACGGAGTACCACGAAGTCCACATCTTTGGGCTCCACTCCTTTCAGCGGGCATAACGCCGAATCGAGCAGGCGGACGGGACGCACGTTCGCATAAAGATCCATTTTGAAGCGCATGCCTAGCAGGATCTCTTTCGCATGAATGTTGGTCTTGACTCGGGGATCGCCAAAGGCGCCAACCAGGATGGCGTCGAAATCGCGGGCCAGCATCGCGAATCCGTCGGGCGGCACAGTGACCTGGTCGCGCAGGTAGCGATCGGCGCCCCAGTCGAAATCGGTGAGCGCAACGTCGGCGCCCGAGGCCTGAATGACCTTCACCGCCTGGGGGATCACTTCCTGGCCGATGCCGTCTCCGGGGATGACCGCAATGCGCTTCTTCTTGAGTCCTAGGGCTTGCTCTTTTGAGTCCACGGCAGGAAAGTTAACACAATCGCTATAATCGAACTACCAATATGGGGCTTACGGCACTTCAGGCACAGGGCGAGGGATTAGGCGCGGTGGGCGTCGGCGAGTATCGTGGCGCCACCACGGCGGCTCGTTTTAACGATCCGCAGTGGGAGTTTGAAACGCTGCGCGCGGCTTGCGGCGTCTATGATCTCGGATTCCGCGCCAAAATCTCGCTCACGGGCGGCGATCGTGTGCGCTGGCTGAACGGGATGGTCACGAACAACATCCGCGACCTGGCCGTGGGTTCTGGTGTCTACGCATTTCTTCTGAACCCGCAGGGGCACATTCTCGGCGATCTTTACGCCTACAACCGTGGGGAGTCGATTACGGTCGACACCGACAGTGGGCAAGCCGAGAAAATTCTCGCGACCTTCGACCACTACATCATCATGGACGACGTTGAAGTCACGAACCTCAGCGAACAGTTGACTGCGCTGGGAGTTGCCGGCCCGAAGGCGCGAGAAGTACTGGCGGCGGCTGGACTTGCGATACCTGAGATGCGGCCGCTGCAGATTCAATCCGTGCAGTGGCAGGGTGGAGAATGTTCGCTGGTGCGCGGCGAGGACGCGGATCGACTCTCCTATGAGATCTGGCTATCGCCGGCCAGCGTGAGGCAACTCTGGGACGCCTTGCTGGCCGCCAGAGCGACACCCGTAGGCTCTGAGGCGCTGGAGTTGCATCGCATCGTATCAGGCATCCCGCGCTATGGAGTGGACATCCGCGAGCGCGACCTGCCGCAAGAGACTGAGCAGGCGCGCGCTTTGAACTTCAACAAGGGATGCTATGTTGGACAGGAGATCGTAGAGCGCATCCGCTCGCGCGGTGCGGTCCATCGCAAGTTCACCGGATTTCTCGCCGACGGCTCCAGGTCGATCGCTCTTGGGATGAAGGTGGTTGCGGGGGAAAAGGAAGTGGGAGAAGTTACTAGCGCTGCTTCCCTGCGACTGGCCGGCCACGAGAAGACCGTCGCGCTGGGATATATACGGCGTGAAGTGGGCGTGCCTGGCCGTGAAGTAATGGTTGGCGCGGCGAAGGCAACGGTGGCGCTGCTGCCGGTCGCGGACAGCCTGCTGTTTCAGGACGAGAATTCACTGGCACGACGTCCCGCATAAGAAAAACTCTTGACCGCACAAGTCGCAGAAATATCGTAAAGGGCGCAGAGAACATCTGGCGCTCTGATTGAGGAAAGGGTCTATGGCTGAGAAGAAACACGAACAATCTGGGTTTAAGGTAACAGACCGTCGGCTGTTCACTTCTGAAGGCGAGTTGCGCACGGAAGTCGCCGAGGACGTCGAAGCACCGAAAGCGCCTGCTCCCCCAGTGGCCCAAGCGGCATCGCCCGCGGAAATGGCTCCGGCGCCTTTGGCCGTAGACATCGACGGCGTAGATACTGGCGCGACGTCGGATCGTGAAATGCCGCCGCCTCCCACTAGCGCCGAGCAGGAGGCGCAAGCCGCCGCCTACAAGCAGTCTGCGAAGGATCTCGATACTCAGGTCGAGTTGAGCGGGCACTCCGCCAAGGATTTCGAGATCACCTTCGAGCGCTTCCTGGCCTCGCTCTACATGACATCGATGATGCAACTGGGATTGATGCGGCAACAGGGCGGGCAGCCGCAAGTCGACATCATCGGCGCGCGCCAGACGATCGACACGCTCAGCCTGATCGCGGAAAAGACCAAGGGCAACCTCACGGCGGCGGAGGAGAATTTCCTGCAGAACAGCCTGTACGAACTGCGCATGGCCTATGTCGAAGTGACCAATGCGCTGGCTCGGCCGCCGCAAGCGGGACCTGCCACCGGAACCAGCGGAAGATGAAAGCGACTCTGACCGTGTTGGGCAGTGGGACTTCGATGGGCGTCCCCACGCTGGGATGCGATTGCGCCGTCTGCCATTCGAGCCGATCCGCACGACCGGCGAACGCGGCCTTCGATCATGCTGGAGTACGACGGCAAAGTGGTGCTCATCGATACCACTCCAGATTTTTACGCGCAGGCCGTCCGCGAAAACATCACGCGCGTCGACGCTGTGCTTTACACTCACACCCACGCCGACCACATTCTCGGAATCGACGACTCTGCGGCCTCTCAGCTACCGGCATAAGCCGGACAAGCTGCCGCTGTATGCGCGGCCCGATGCGGCGGCATTCCTGCGCAAGATGTTCAGCTACATTTTCGACGCCGACTACAAGTTTGGCGGTCTGCCTCTGCTGGAATTGAAACCGATCGATGGGCCCGTCGACGTTTTCGGAGTCGCAATTCGAACCGGTGATTCTGATTCATGGCGAAGCGCAGATCTATGGCTACCGGTTCGGCTCAGGCGGCTTATCTCACCGATCACAGCGAGATTCCGGAATCGTCGCTGCACCAACTGCGAAGGGCTCGACATCCTGTTTCTGGATGCGCTGCGGCACAAGCCGCATCCCACGCACTCGACGGTGAAGAATTCGCTGGCGATTGTCGACCGGTTGAAGCCGAAGCGGGCTTTCTTCACGCACATTTGCCACGATCTGGCGCACGAGGCGACGAACGCTACGCTGCCGCGGCATGTGCGGCTTGTCGCATGACGGGATGAAGCTGGAGTTTGAGATTTGATTTATGTGGCACGAGCGCCCGTCGCCCGCGTGCTGCGGTACGCACAATCGCGGATGCGAAGATTTGGAAACATTGTGGGGATCTCCAAGTGTGACGCCTGCGCGGGTGGGGGTGCCCGCGCCACATAAATCATGCAGATTTTTCACAAACTCGACGACGTTCCTGCTGACTTCGGTCCGACGCTGGTCAGCGTGGGAAATTTTGATGGAGTCCACCGCGCACATGCGCATGTGCTGCGGGAAATCGTTTCGCGGGCGCGATCGACCGGCGCCAAAGCTGTAGCTGTGACGTTTGAACCGCATCCCACGCGGATTCTGCGGCCCGAGGCAGGGTTGAAGCTGCTCACCCCCACGCCAGAGAAACTGCGCTGGCTGGAAGGCACGGGAATCGATGCCGTGCTGCTGCTGCCTTTCGGACGCGATCTCTCACTAATGACGCCGCGGCAGTTTGCAGAACGCATTCTGAAGAAAAAGCTGCACGCGCGCGAAGTGCATGAAGGATTCAACTTCCGCTTCGGACACAAGGCCGCGGGCGACATGAACCTGCTGGCGGAGTTCGGGCGCGAGATGGGATTCGAGGTGAAGGTTTATCCCGAGATGACCTTGCGCGGCGAGACGGTTTCCAGCAGCCAGATTCGCAAACTGCTGACGCAGGACGCGTGAGCCGGGCGCGGCATCTGCTGGCGCGTCCGTTCTGCATTCTCGGGACGCCGGGTCGCGGGCGCGGCTACGGATCGAAATACACGGTGCCGACCATCAACCTGGCGCGCTATGAAGAACTGGTGCCGAAGGACGGCGTTTACATCACTTGGACGCGCGTGGGCTCGGAGCGGTTTGATTCAGTCACGAATGTGGGCAATCGTCCGACCTTCGGGGCGGAATTGTTTGCCATCGAAACGCACCTGCTGAACTTCCATCCCATTGAACTGACTGCCGGAGACGGAAGTGGAGATTTGTTTTCTGGAGCGCCTGCGGGATGAAATCAAATTTCCGTCGGTCGATGCCTCTGCGGGAACAGATTGCGCGCGACGTGAAGCAGGCGCGGCGATATTTTCATTTGCTGCGAAGCGCGGCCAGCGGCAGCACGCTCTAGCTGCCTGCGACTTCTAGTGACGGCAAATAGCCCAAACTCCATGGGGAGTTTGCCGTCCACGTGCACCACGTTGACGCTGTTGTCGATGGAGTGAACCTCGATCAATCCCATCGCGCCCGGCTCGGTCTGCACCTCTTTGAGAACGTCGGCGTCGGTGTCGACGAACAGGATCGAATCTTTGTGGGCGCGACGAAGCTCTTCCACTCCGGCGGCAGACATCTTGTTCAAGCGCTCCAGAGTCTCGGTTTCACCGGCGGAGTCTTTGTGCAGCACCAGCACGATGTTCTTGCCGTCGGGCCACTTCTTGATTTCTCCGCGAATAATTTTTGCCAGGTGAGCGGAGGTGACGTTTTCGACTGCATTGTCTTTGTTGACGACCACGGCGGTGTGGTGCGCGAAGCAGGGCGTAAGGCAGACGCGCAAGAAACGCGAGCGCGTAGATCGCGGAACGGATTCTCATCACCGATGACCTCGACAACTTTTCAGTGGGACTAGAGCAAGCCTAGCGAACTATCCGAAGCTGTTGTCAAGAATAAGTAAACCGCCGCACCGAAGTAACCAGGGGTAACCCTGAGAGTGGACTTCCGAGCGCCCGCCACAAGCCGCTATGGAAAGATCTTCTGAGGCCCGGCCTGTATTTCAAATTCAATCTGAGTGTCCGCCGACTGGGCCGCGTCGCCAACTCCGGTCGTTAAGGTCACGCGGCAGCTGATGGCCGAAACGCCGCTGATCGATCTATTCGATCGGATCGATCACAACTGATTCTTGCCCGGCGTCGCGCCACTGCCCGGCAACTGCACGATCACAATCGCCGACAACACCAGCACAATCCCCAGCGTCTGCACGGGACGCAAGCCTTCGCCCAACAGCGCGGCCGCCAGCAGGATCGAGAATACCGGCTCCAGGCAACTGGCGATGATGGCACGCGTGGGCTCGAGATGCTGCAGCCCGAGGAAGTAAAGCGAGAACGATCCCAGCACCGAGATCATGGAGAAGACGAACAGGAATGCCCACTGCGCGGGCGCGTAGTGCGCGGCGACCACTTTCCACGGCGGATTCACGAACAGCCAGAACACCGCGGCGGAAGCCAGCGTCCAGACCAGAACGCGCCAGCGGTCGTAACGGGCCAGCAGGCGGTGTCCGCCGACGTTGTAGAAGGCGAACGAAAACGATGCGAGCAGCGCGGCGAAGAAGCCGCAGGAGTCGAGATGCAGAGCGCCGCCGCCGATTTCACTCCGACGATTCCTATCGTCAGCGCGATGCCGGCGATGGCCACGCCCACGGCGGCGACTTTCTGCAGCGAAAGTTTTTGCTGCCGCCGAGCGACGACGTACAGCAGCACCCAGACCGGCGCGGTGTATTGCACGATGATGGCGATGGCGACGCTCGTTCTCTGAATGGCGACGTAATAGAAGTAATTCGACGCAGCCACGCCGAACATGCCAAGCACGAGGCATTGGATGAGATCGGGCGTGGGCAGCTTTATGCGCTGCCATCCGCGCCGGCCCACGAGGAGTGGAAGCAACACGAGCAGCGAAAACGACGTCCGCGTCTGCGACAGGATGAGCGGATCGATGGGATGCGCCGCCTCCCCGCTCAGGAACAACTTGCCGGTAAAAACGGCGCGGCCGAGCGCGGCGGAGACTCCCCAGAGAAATGCGGCGGACGCGATGAAGAAATATCCGCGCAGAGGATGAGCAATGCTTCGGCTGGAAGTAGCGTGAATTCAGGATTCAGTCACCGAATCCGATGATGGAGCCGGATCGAGCAACTGGTCAAGGCGCACGGGATCGAAGCCGACAATCACTTCGGTCGTCTCTCCGGAGATGACAACCAGGGTCGGAGTCTCGGTGCTGTCGATGCTCTTCGGTCATTTCGCGACGGGCTTCGGGGTCGGTGCTGATGTCGCGCTCTTCGAAGGCGATTTCTTTGGCCTCGAGTAACATCCTCATCAGTTCGCAAGAGAGGCAGCCGGGTTGGGTGAAAAAGCAGAACGCGGACGGGCGGCATTTATTCCACCATCTTCGATCTTCGACGTGATCTTGGCAGTCTTCTCCAGCATGGCCGAGACCGAACAATATTTCTCTTTCGAGAGCCGGACTGCGTCTTCCACCGCCTTGTGCGAACTTTACCATCGATGCGGTAGATCAGCTTGATTTCCGTGTAAACGGCGGGATAGCCCGTTGCCCGCTCGCCCTCGGCGCTGACTTCCAGGCTGCGTGAACGGCTCCCGCTTCTTGCGCAGAATGCCGACCACATCCGAAGCCGTGCATCCGCAAAGCGCGATCAACACCAGTTCCATGGGTGTGCTGGCGGTCTTCTCAGTCGCTGTGTCCATCACGATGGCATGATGCGAAGTCGCTTCGCCGATGTAGCGCTCTTTGTCAGTCCAGATTGCTTTAGCTGTGATCATTGCGACTTGCTATCTCCGGTTGTCCGTGCTGGGCTCGGGGTGAATCAGGACGCGAAATAATTCTGGCGCATCCTGCTTGAAACGAATTTCGAGTTCGGTCTGGATGTCGTGCACCCGCGCGAGGGAAAGATCGTCCGACAGCGTGCAATGGCACGAAAGATACATGCGGCCGCGAACGCGCTTGATGATGAATTCGTGAACGTCGAGCACTTCGGGAAACTGCGCGGCTACGGCCTTCAGGCGCTGTTCGAGTTCTGCGTCGCTGACTACTTCTTCCGGCTTTTCAATGGTTGCCGGCTCGCTCTCGATGTGAGTGAGGATGTCGGCAATCTCCGGGACATCGCGGCGCATGTCCGCTTCGAGTTCTGTGACCTGATCGTGGGCATTCTTGAGAGTCATGCGCTCGTCGAGTTCGATGTGCTGTTCGACGTGCAGTCTGGCCGGCGAAATCCTGCACGCTGATGTCATGCACGTTGAGATTCTTCTCGCGTGGCGACGGCGCGAATGCGGTCGAAAATATTCTCCGACCCTTGCGCGCGCGGAAGCGGCTGCACGGTAACGTCGGCGTCGGGCAGCATCTTGCGCACGGCCTCGGTCACGGCAGTGGCCAGTTGGCCGGATCGCTGGAAAGTCACAGTGCGCGCGAGTCCAACGGCGAGATCGGCGAAATACCGATTCCCGGCGCGGCGAATGCGGATGCGATCGACTTCGAGAACGCCGTCGACGCGCAAAACGGCGTCGTAGATCTTGGATCGCACTCCCGGCGGCGCGGCGTCGAGCAGTGCATCGACGGTGCGGCGCGCCAGGCGCCAACTCACCGAAACCACGACGCCGGCCACGAACAGAGCGGCGATGGGATCGGAATCGCGCAGCCAGTCGATGTGATAGGTGCGGCCGATCAGAACCAGCGCCAGCCCGAGCACGACCACCCCGGCAGACCAGATGTCCGTGGAGAAATGCAGCGCGTCGGCTTCCAGAGCCTGGCTGTCGTACTTGCTGGCGATCCGGCCGAGAGCGCGCGAACGCCACCAGTCGACTCCCATCGAGAACATCATCACGGCAAACGCTGCGATGGAGGGCTCGATGTCAATCCGGCGGAAGAAAAGCCGCAACGCCGGCTTCGTAGATGATCCAGGCGCAGGTCAGCAGCAGCAGCCCGGTTTCGACGAACGCCGAAAAGTTTTCAACTTTACCGTGGCCGTACTGATGGTCGGCATCGGCGGGCTTGTCGGAAACGCCGACCGAAAAAAAGTGAGCAGCGAGGCGATCAGATCAAGCCCGGAGTGCGCCGCTTCCGAAAGAATTCCCAGGCTTCCCGTGCTGAATCCGACCACGACTTTGAGGCCGGTAATGACCACCGCGGCCAGAACGGAATTCCCCGCAGCCGCGCGCTTCTCGGAGCGCATCAAATCGGACGAGGAAATGGCCGGGCTTCCCGACATGCAGGAATTATCGCCGCTGAGAGTGGAAAGCGCCAAGTAAATCGGGCGTACCTCAACAGAAGAAATCTGAACGCGCCGAGCAGCGAATCTGCGAGAGAATTGCTTTCGGCAAGCCTCACGAGGACTGCACACTTTGGGCTTACAGCAAGCCGAAAAACGGCCGCTTGTGCTAGGATTTGATGCTTGGCATTTTCAACTTTCTGATGGACCAATCCTGGAGGAAATCATTTATGCGTAAGAGTTGGCTGATGTGTGTTTTGTTGGGGACGCTGGCCTGGGGACAAGCCGCCCCGAGTGCTCCTCCCCCGCCGCAGCCGGCCCAGTCGCCGGTGGATACTTCTGCCTCAGTTCCAGCAGACTGCGGCGGTCATCACGGTGATCGGCGTATGTCCGCCGCAGCCCAAGCCTGCCGCGCGCTCAAGGGCACCGCGGCAAAACCCGCCACCGCCGCGAAGACGCCGGCGGCGAAGACTCCGCCAGCCGACTGCAAAACAGTCATCACCAAAGCCCAGTTCGAAGAAGCTCGCCAATGCCGTGGCCCCAAGTCTTACGCCGCAGGTCAAGAAGCAACTGGCCGGCGTGTTGCCACGCGTCATCGGGATGTCGAGTGAAGCCAAGAAGGAAGGCCTGGACAAGACCGAACGAGTTCAAGGAGAACGGTTGAATTGGCTAAGATGCAGCTCCTGACCAACGAACTGCGGCACAAGATTCAGGAGGACGCAGCGAAGATTTCGCCCGCTGACATCGAAACGTATTACAAGGAACACCTCGACAGTTCGAGCAGTTCAATGTCGATCGTCTGTTTGTACCGCGCACCAAGCAGCCCGACGCCGAGTCCAAAGAAGAAGAGGAGAAAGACGAAAAACTGACCGACGAAGCGAAGAAGGCCAAAGAAGCCCAGGAAAAGCCAAGGCCGAAGAAGCTGAGCAGGCCATGACCAAGCTGGCGGAGAGCTTACGGGCACGGGCTGCGGCCGGAGAAGATATCGTCAAACTGCAGAAAGAAGCGTTCGAAGCCGCCGGCATGAAGATCGAATCTCCGACGGTGAATCTGCCGAACGTGCGCCGCACCGGCGCTACCGCCGGCCCACGCTGCAGTGTTCGACCTGAAGCCGGGCGAAGTTTCGCAGGTCATCAGTGACGCCGGCGGGCACTATATTTACAAATTGAACAGCAAGGACCATCTCACGCTCGAACAGGCAACAAACGAGATTCACAGTAAGTTGCAAAATGATCGCACGCGCGAAATGATGGAGAAAGTGAACAACTCGTTCAAGGTGCAAACGAACGACGCATACTTTGGTCCGGGCGGAGTAGGCGGCGGCGCCGCCGCCGCGATCCGCATCCGCGACCGATGCGCGCCAGACCGTGCCGGCCGGCTCAGCCGCAGCAACACCGCCTCCGGCGCCAGCCTCCGGCTGCGAAACCGAACTGATGGCGAAACCTGTCGTTGTCGTAACCGGTGTGTCGGGCAACCTCGGTTCCAGGCTACTGCCGCTGCTGGGAAGTTATTCGGTGATTGGGGTGGACGTCAGTCCGCCCCGCACCGACTCCGAGTTGCAGTTTGAGAGCTTGGACCTGGGCCAGGAATCGTCCACCCGGACGTTTGTACGAACTGCTGCGCGATACCCACGCTTACGCGGTCATTCACCTTGCATTCGTGATTGATCCCGTGCGTACCGGCGTGGTCGATGTCGAGCGCATGTGGCAGATCAATGTAGCGGGCACGGCGCGCGTGATGGAAGCCGTCACCGAAGCCAATCGCACCACCGACGACGGCGTCAAGCAGTTCATCTTTCCCAGCAGCGTCTCTGCATACGGCTCGAACCTGCCGGCCCCGGCAACGGAAGAATCGGTGCTGGCCGCGCATACCCTGCCCTACGCCATTCATAAGAAGCAGTCGGATGAAGTGGTGCAAACGCGCTCGCACGCCTTGCGGGGATGCAGCGCCTACATCCTGCGGCCGCATATTTTTGCCGGAGCCAGCGTCGAGAATTACTTGATGGGAGCGTTTCGCGGCACCCCCAATGGCAAAAGCGCGCGGGCCGAAAAGATGCGCAGCGAAGGCAAGCGACTGCCGTGCATGTTTCCCCGCGGCCAGCAATATCTCGACAACAAGATTCAATTCGTCCATGTCGACGACATGGCGAGGCTCATCCAGCACATCCTGCAGCGAGAACCGGAGACGCAACGCCTGACCGTGCTCAATGTCGCCGGACGCGGCGAGCCGCTCACCTTCGGGCGCTGCGTCGAAATGGCCCAGGCGAAACTGGTGCGGGTCCCCGGTAAATGGGCCATGCGCCAGGTACTGAAATTCCTCTGGAAGCAAAAGATCTCAGCCATTCCACCCGAGGCGCTGCCCTACATGACAGGCGAGTACATCATGAATACCGACCGGCTGCGCCGATTCCTTGG
The DNA here is from genome assembly GCA_963795875.1 of uncultured Acidobacteriaceae bacterium. GTDB lineage: Bacteria > Acidobacteriota > Terriglobia > Terriglobales > Acidobacteriaceae > Sulfotelmatobacter. The sequence continues at coordinate 710,717 of CAWCJM010000004.1, read as the reverse complement.
GCCGGAGTATGAGCACGTGATCCGCTACACCATTGCCGACGCGTTTGCGGATTCCTTCCGGCGCGACGCGGCTACGACCTGACCGCGACTTTCTTGTTGTTGTTTGCCCAGGACCGCGTCCAAACACCATCTCCCTGGACCATTGATCATCAGGAACAGCACGGTCAGCAATTGCGCGTATTCGGAGCGAACCTCGTGTAACACGGCCCTCCCGCAAGAATTTGCTGGGAACGAGGGAATAAATTAGCGTGGGAATGGTTTGCGTATGAAGGCGCCGGAACAACCCTTGCCCTGCCGCGTCGTTTGCAGACCTGGCCATGCCGTTGTTCGACCAGCTCTACAACTTCGCGCGCTGGCTGACGCAGAGACACATGCCGAGGCGGAGGATCTCGTGCAGGAGACCTACACCAAGGCACTGCGCGGATTTTCTTCATTCCAGGCAGGCACAAATTTCCGCGCATGGATGTACCGCATCCTGCGAAATTCATTCTTAAGTTCACGAACGGGGCTCAAGATGACGGTGGCTATTGACGAAGGCGCTGACGAGAGTTTTCTGCCCTCGGAAAGTAGCACGCCGGAGAGCATCCTCATCGCGCAGGCGACACGCGATGCCGTGCAGCAAGCACTGGTCGACTTGCCCGTTCCGTTCCGCGAGATCTTGCTGTTGTGCGAGGTGGAAGAGATGTCGTACCAGGAAATCGGGGAAACACTGGCCATTCCCATCGGCACTGTGATGTCACGCCTGTTTCGCGCGAGGAAAGCCTTACGCGAGTTGCTGCTCAAGAAGAACCAGGGAGACCGGCATGGCTTGTGAGCAATGGCACGGCAAACTCGATGCGTACGTCGATGGCGAACTCGAATCCGTTGAGGCCAGCACGCTGGGGATTCATCTACGAAGCTGCGCACCATGTGCCGCCGCCGCACTCGAACGCGTGCAACTGAAACGCTCCGTGCAGATGGCCGGCATCGTTATACAGCTAGTACCGAACTGCGGAATCGGATCACAAAGATTGTTGCCGCGAAGCCGCACAGGAGTTCTGGCTGGTTGTGGATTTTGGCGGTGCCGGCCCTCTCGGTGCTGGTCCTCTCGGTTGCACTGAATTGGTACGTCGGGCGCGAAACCGCGCGCCGTCAACACGTATACAGCGAATTGGCCGACCTACACGTCGCCGCCTTGGCCAGCGGAGCACCCGTCGACGTTGTCTCGACCGACCGTCACACCGTGAAGCCATGGTTTCAGGGAAAGATTCCGTTCACCTTCAATCTGCCCGAGTTGCAAGGCTCGGAGTTCACGCTGCTCGGAGGGCGCGTCACCTATCTCGCCCAGGCGCCCGGAGCACATTTGATCTACCAGATCCGCAAGCACGAGGTTTCTGTTTTCATTTTTCAGGACCGCGGAGAGGAAACAGCCAGTGTGCCGTCCGGACCAGCTACATGCCATGTCTTTCAACGTGGAGAACTGGACGCAAGATAGTCTGCGATATTTCGTGGTGGGAGATGTCAGCGCCGACGACATCCAGGCGCTAAGCAAATTGCTAAAGGATGCGGGATAGTTTGACCGCTGTGCCTCTCGGCAGCAACTAAACCTTCCCGCGATACAGTCCCGCGATTCCGAATGTGTAAGGCGTCCACGTCGCTTCGGCAAATCCCGCGCGCTTCATCCTCGTCCAGCATTTCCTCCGGTAGCGGAAATCGCTCGACTGAGGCTGGAAGATAAGCATAGGGCCCACGGACCCCGGAGATCAAAGTCCCGACTCGCGGCAGAACGTTTTTGAAATAGATGCGGTAGAGCGCGCCCATCGCGCCCTCGGGCTCGCCGAAATCGAGAATGCCGCATTCCCCGCCGGGACGCAACACGCGAACGATCTCCCGCAGTCCCGCATCGTAGTCGGCGAGGTTGCGAAATCCGAATGCCGACGTCACCAGATCGAAATGCGCGCTCGGAAACGGAAGGTTGAGCGCGTCCGCTTCGATCCATCCCGGCCCTGATCCGTTCGATGCGGCTGAGGATTTGGCCGTGGCGCGCTGCAGCATAGCGTGAGAGAAATCGGCACCAACAATTTGCGGAGACGACTTCCCTGCCTGCCGCCGCAAGGCAAAAGTCATATCGCCCGTTCCACAGCAGAGATCGAGAATGCGTGCATCGGCGCGCCCCACGATATGCCGGAAAACACGAGCGGTACGGCGCCACCACATGCGGTCGATGTTGAACGACAGCACGTGGTTCAGCAAGTCGTAGCGCGGCGCGATCGACGTGAACATCTCACGGACCGCGAGAGAGGCAGACTGCGGATCGCTGCGAGCCTTCCGGCGCTGCCCCAACTACGGTGGATTTCGCTGACCCCTTGCAACGTGGCGACCTACTTCCGCTTTCTTCTTCAACTGCGCGACGATGCCCTCGATCTGTCGCACGTGGTTGGTATCGTGCCCCGCGAACATGCGCACCACGTGCGCGATTGTTTCCTTGCCGCGCTCGGATGCATCCCGAAGTTTTCCCAGGTTTCGCGGGGAAGCGCCTTCAGCATCGCGAGATTATTCTCGCGAAGCACGCGGAACACCTCTAGCGACTGCTTCGCGTCCCGTTTGCCATATTGAAATAGCCGATGCCCACACATCCTGATCGAAGGGCTGAATCGCAGTTCCGTTCGCCCCGACGATCAATCGCATGCGCCAGCTGCCAACAATTTCCGCGTCGGCCAGATGCGCCAGGATCTCTGCGATCGACCACTTCCCTGGTTCCGGCTTCCATTTCAATTGTTTCGGGCTAAGACCTCGAATCAATTGTTTTAGCTTCCCGGCAGTCGCTTTCTGAACTTTGATTGCGTCTTCGCCCTCAACATTCGACAAGATCCGCTGAATATATTGCTGCGCTGTCTCCTGCATCTCTTCTCCTTACTACTTCCCCCAAACCCAGCCGCCACGCGAAAGGCGACGCAACTCTTCGACCGCATCGACCACAGCACCCGCTGGCACATCGCTGGCTACTTCCACTTTGCCGATTTCGCGCGGAAGAATGAAGTGCACCACACCGTTTTGTGTCTTCTTGTCCGACTGCAACCGAGCCAGAATCTTGCGCGAACTGACGTTCACTTCCGGAAGGCGGCCAAGACTCAACACCGCATCGGCAATCCGGCCCGCGGTCACGCTGTCGGTGCGGCCTACGCTAAGGGCAATGTTCGTCGCGGCGATCATTCCCCAGGCAACGGCTTCGCCGTGCAACAGCCGGCGGTAGCCCGTCTCAGCTTCGAGCGCGTGGCCAATCGTGTGGCCCAAGTTGAGCACGCGGCGCAGGCCGTCCTCCGCGCTCGTCCGCGGAAACGACTTCCGCTTTTAGTTTTACGGATTGCGCGATCAACCATTCCAGTTCGACCGGATCGCGCTTCAATATCTTCGCCCGATTCTGTTCAAAGCGCAGAAACAATTCAACGTTTCCGATGATGCCGCACTTCAGAGCTTCGTAAAGTCCGGCGCGAAACTCGCGATCAGGCAACGTCTTCAGTACCGTAGGATCGATCAGCACCACCCGCGGATGATGGAACGTTCCCACCATGTTCTTGCCCGCTACAAGGTTCACGCCAGTCTTCCCGCCGATCGACGCATCGACTTGGGCAAGCACCGTCGTAGGAATCTGCACGAACTCGACGCCGCGCATATACAGCGAGGCCAGCAACCCGCTGACGTCGCCCACCACGCCGCCGCCCAGAGCAATGACCACAGCTTTGCGGTCGGCACCCAGCCGCACCAGTTTGCCGGCGAGTCCTTCTACGGTCGCCAGGCGCTTGGTCGGCTCGCCGTCCGGCATCGAGATCACCTGCGGTGTGAACCCGCCGGCCTTCAACGAACCGACGAGTTTCGATCCCCAGCGCTTGCGCACCGGAGGGACGGTGACAACAAAGATGCGGCTCGCCTGCGGAAGCAGTTCGCTCAGCACCGAGCCCGCCCGGGAGAGCAGGCCATTCTCAATCCAGGCCTGATAAGGCCGGGGGGGTACGTGGATAGTCGCTTGCGGCATGCGGTTCCATGATAGCGTATGCGCCTCGCAGAACTCTTCGCGCAAGTCGCCCGATTTCTGTCGATAAATCGAATCCGTCGAACGCAGCTGTTCAATCCTTGTCGCTTCCAGGAAAGACCACAGAGATCGCGATCGACGTCAGCAAAACCCCGGCCACCACCCCTAACGTCACCGTAATCGGCACGCGGTAATAATCCGCGGTCAGCATTTTTAATCCCACCATAATCAGCACTACCGCTAGCCCGTAGTGCAGGAAGCGAAACGCTTTCATGAGCCGCGAGATCGCGAAGTACATCGAACGCAGTCCCAGGATCGCGAATACGTTCGACGTATAGACCACGAAAGCATTCAGCGTGATAGCAAGGATCGCGGGAATCGAATCGACCGCAAAGAGAATATCCGTCGTCTCAATCACGACCAGCACCGCCAACAGCGGCGTTGCATAGAGGCGCTTGTCAGACGCGGTCCGAACAAAGAATCGTCCCGCGTGATAATTGTTGGTCACGGGAATCCAGCGCCGGAGTGCCTTTACCACGGGATTGGCGGAAGGATCGATCTTGTGATCGCCCATCACGCAGAAGCGGATGCCGCTGTAGATCAGCAGACTACCGAAGATGTAAAGCACCCAATGGAAACGCGAGATCAAGCCGACCCCGGCGCCGATAAAAATGCCGCGCATGATCAGCGCGCCCATCACCCCCCAAAACAGCACGCGATGCTGCTGCTCGTCGGGGACCGCGAAATAGTTGAACACCATGAGGAAGACGAACAGATTGTCGACGCTGAGCGTTAGCTCCAGAACATAACCGGTGACGAACTCCAGAGCGATCTGGTGGCCCTGCCAGAAGAATAGAAGGATCGCGAACCCGGCGGCCAGAGCGACGTACATGACGGTCCAGCCGAGCGATTCGCGGAAACTGACGACGTGGCCCGGGCGGTGGAAGACGCGCAGGTCCAGCACCAGCATGCCCAGCGCGAAAACATTGAAGAGAATCCAGAAATAGAACAATTTGGAGTTCCTGGCGGCCTTAGAGCATCAGCTATTTTTGTCTTCCCCGCTGGCCGCTGACCCACTCATCCCAAATCCCGAAGGCCTTGAACATCTCGACGCTGTTGGTATCGCGCATTGTTTGCTCGATCTGATCGTGAGTGAGGCGTGGTCCAATCTTCGTTGGCAGATCGGCCAACTCTATGCTCAAGGCGGCGGCTTCCGCCACGTGCTTTTTCAACTGGGGAAAATCCACCTTGTCGTAGGTATCGGAAATGGCGTGGTAGTTCTCCAGATAGTTGGCCTCTTGCTGATCGGCGACAAACGTCGGCACGCCCTCGAGCATGAAGTCAAAGTGGTCGGTCCCCCACTCCATGGTGGTCTTCAGTTCTTTCACGTCAAATTGAGCTAGTGGTGTGATCAGTCCCTTCGCAGCGTAGTACATATCTTTGCGGCCGCCAATGGAGAAGCCAGTGGTCTTCCCCGTGCCCGAATCGTAGATGATGACTCCCGCAGCCTTGTCGAGTTCGGCGCGATGGCTGTAGGCATAGAGGCGGGAGCCGATCAATCCCTGTTCTTCGCCCGAGAAAAGAATGAAGCGGATAGTGCGCCGCGGCTTCACACCGGAGGCCTTAATAGCTCTCAGCGCGTCAACGACCAACGCGGCGTTGCAACCGTTATCGAGAGCGCCCGTTCCCAATTCCCACGAATCCAGGTGTGCGCCGAGGATTACGAATTCATCCGGATTGTCGCTTCCGCGGATCTCTGCCACGACATTGGCAGCCTTGATTGGCCCGCCAATCACATTAGGAATCGAAAGGTCGGCCCACACTAAATTTCCCGCCGCTAACAACCGCGCGATACGTTCACCGTCCTCCCTCGCGACAATGACCATCGGAAGCTTGTCGATTTCCCCGGCAGACGCATTCGTATGCCGGTAGAGAATGTCGTGTTCACGCGTAGCCATGAAAGCAACCGCCTTGGCTCTCCCTTTCACGGCCAGATCAATGATCGGCGGTGCGTTCGAATACTCGGCGAAAAGATCGTCCCAAGTCTTCAGGACCACGGTGTGAACCAGAACGATCTTCCCGCTAACGTCTCCCGCCTTCGCAAAATCGGCGGTCGTGCCAGCGCCCACATCGACGATCGGGATATGCTTCACCGCTGCCAGCGCAGGGGCCCAAGCAACAGAAACCGCCCGCACTCGGAACGGCGACAGCACAGTTCCCCCGCCTACCTTCGAGGCATCGACCTGGTACGCCGTGGTCGCATTCATCTCGGTCGCGCCTTCGGCCCATGAATTCGGAATCGTGAATCCCTCGGTGTGTACGCTGTCTGCGCCAGCAGCCGTAAATGCCTGCACTCCCCAGGCTACCGCGTGCTGCATACCAAGTGTTCCTGGGACGCGCCCGCCGATCTCGTCGGTTAAACGGTGCAGATTATTCTCCAGCGGCGAGGGCTGCAGCGCGGCTTGAATCACTTGATTGGCTTCGTTGGTATCGGCTGGGGTCTTTGCAGCTAGGCAGGTAAAGCTGAACATACAGGCACAGAACAGGGTCTTCACAATTTGCATATGGGGTGCATTAGAAATGAAATTCTGGAAAAGCGCAAAACAACCGGCAAGCGCTCACTTCGGGGGCAGCGGCTCCATCTTGTCGAGGATGCGCACCGTTTCGAGGATCACGATGCCGCTGATTTCCAGACTCTTGGCGCTGAGTTTATCGACCGTGTCCTGCACCGTGTGATGGAAGACGTTGTTATATCCGTAGTTAATGTCGATGATGTCGGCGCAGGGCACGCCGATACTCATGAACGGCAGATGATCATCAGAGATGGTATTGGTGCGTGCGAAAAAATGCGACTGGTAGCCGGCGCGAGTGGCGGCTTCATACACTACGCTTTCGAGCCATGGAGTGGAGTTTGTATCGCGGTCGATATCAAGGTCGGCGTCGCCGATCATGTCAGCCAGCAGAAATGCCTTGATCTCCTTGGCGGTGCCATCCTCCTGCCATCTGTGGGCGAGGTGGCGTGTGCCGTAAACGCTGTCAGTGTCGGACCACGTCTTCACCGCTTCCTCAGCGTCGGTCCAGAGCAGCCAAACGCTGTAGCCATCGCGTTTCTTGCCGCGCAACTGGTTGGCGAATTCCAGCAGAAGCGCACTGGTGGCGGCGCCGTCGTTCGCTCCGATAAACGACGTATTCCGCAGCGGATAATTCGTGTCGTAGTGGCTGGCGATCACGATGATGCCGTCTTTCGTGCCCGGGTATTTCGCGATAATGTTGCGCACCGGGAATTTGCCTTCCACGGTATCGGCCGTGAACGCATCGTCTTCGACCGTGTCGCCTTTCAAATGCGAAGTGATGTAATCCTCGACCTTCTTATGATTGGCGCTGCCGATCGGACGCGGGCCGAGGGCGACGATCTCTTTCACGTATTGCATGGTGCGGTCTGACGTTGAACGGGGGCAGGGGTCCGCTATCTGACGGCAACGACAGTGCAGGCAGAGGCGCATCTGCAGCGCTGATGGCAGGCGCTTTATGATCCTTGTCTTTCTCTCTGCGCTGCGTCTTTGCTCGGATCACACGCCAGGCCAGCCAGCGCAAACGCCGCCACCAGAATCCGCAAGGGAAATCTGACTCCCCTCGATGACTTCGCTCCGCTCATCTACGCCTGTTCCTCTTTCGGCTGGTCCTTCTTCGGATACACCATGTAGGCCACCCCGATGCTCACCCCATACAACGCCAGCATGGGGGCAGCAAAAACGCACATGTTTACGATGTCAGGAGTGGGCGTAACGATGGCCGCAATGATGAAAATCACCAGAATCGAATAGCGGAAATTCTTAACCATGAAGCTCGGGCTCATGATGCCCATCAACGCAAGGAAGAAAACGAGAATCGGCATCTCGAAAATAAGCCCCATGCCGAGCACGATGCTCAGGAAAAGCTGGGTGTATTCCCCGATGGTGATCATCGGCTGAAACTGCTTTCCGAAACCGATGAGAAAATCGAGAGCGCGCGGGTACACGATCTTGAAGCCGAAGTATCCGCCAGAAACGAACAACGCAATCGTCGAAACCATGAACGGCACGACGTACTTCTTTTCATTCCGGTACAGGCCCGGAGAAATAAACATCCACACCTGGTAGAGCACGAACGGCGAAGTTAGGAACAAACCGGCCAGCGCCGCAACCTTCAAGTAAAGGTTGAAGGGGTCGGTGGGGTTCAAATAGCCCAGATGCTCTGGCAATTGGTGTTTGTGCAGCACATCGATGATAGGGCGCTGCATGACGTCATAAATGCGCTCGACCTTCCACCAGCAGATACCAAAGCCAACTCCCACCGCGATGATGGAATAGACAACCCGCTTGCGCAACTCCTCGAGGTGATCGAGGAATCCCATGACCGGCATGGCCTCTTTTGTTGCGCTGTCGCCGCTGCTTCCCGCGGCTCCGATTTCAGACATGCGATTCCTGCGAACTGGGCGATGTCACGTCTTCGTGTGCGCGGCGGCTTCGGTTGCTGGGGTGGACGTCGGCTGCACTCGCGCGAGCAGTCGCAAAGAGGGGTTCGTCCTCGGAAGCGGCCAGCGTCGGCGTCGGCGTCGTCGGATGAAGCGGCTGGTTCAGCCGGGCTGGCTGTCGCCGAACTAGAACTGGAAGCCGCAGATGAGGATGAGGTCAGAGTGCGGCTCGTAGCGCCCGCCGGAGGAGTGCTAGGAGGAAGAATGCTCGGCTTCTCCACTTCCAAATGAGCGATTTCCTGCTCAATCTGCGCCTTGAACTCATTGGAGGCGCGCTTGAACTCGTTCATGTACTTGCCAACCTGGCGTGCGATCTCCGGCAACTTCTTGGGCCCGAAGATGATGAGGGCCAAGAAGAACAGAAAGACCGTCTCGGAAAAGCTCATGCGCTTCATCATACTGCCGGAGTCGGAAAAGCGGCAATGGAGCGACCGGACTGGGCACGATTTGCCCGATCACACTCGGCAGGTTTTTCCGCCTGCGTGCGTCCGGGAACCCGCCCCTTGTCAAGGATGGATAGCCAAGTATCGCGAAATGTGCAGACTTGGATGTGGCAAGGCCAGCTTGAGTTTGGCCCGAAGCGTGCCCTTATCCAAATAGAAATTGCCGGCGTTCAACAGTCGCAGCTTCATCTGGCGAGACGCCGGCAATGAAGCGGGACAAAGCGTTCCGTTGGAGGAGTTGCAATGTCCGTATCCGGTATTTCCAGCAGCAATCTCTTCAACTACAGCAACCAGAACATCCAAAACAATCAACAGCAGTTTCAACAGGAGTTCCAGCAACTCGGCCAGGATCTGCAGAACGGCAACGTGTCTGCCGCGCAGCAGGATTTCGCGACGTTGCAGCAACTTGGGCCGCAAGCCAGCTCGACGTTGTCCACGCAGACTAGCAATCCCATGGTGCAGGCGCTCAACCAGCTCAGGAAGGATCTCCAGTCTGGAAATGTTTCCGCCGCGCAAAAGGACTACACAAACCTGAAACAGGACTTCCAGAACGCCGCGCACACGCGGGCTCATCATCATCACCAGCCTCACAGCGCGGATGGAAGTGAAATAAGCCAGCTGTTTGACCAGTTAGGCCAGGCGCTGCAGTCCGGCAACGTCTCATCGGCGCAGACGGCCTATAGTTCGATGGTGCAGGATCTGCCGCAACTCGCGCAAGGCAACGAGCTGGCTTCTGCACCGACTTCGATATCAAACGCAGGTAGTGTCTCAATCACTGCCTAGCGGGTTGCACAGAAACTCGACGGGAGGCGGCTCGGCACGAGCTATGATATTGCCGCCATGAAATTCTGGTTTGCCCGCGGCAGCGAAGTCTCCATCCGCGAACAGCTGGTCACGCAGGTCGTGCTCGGCATCCTGAGCGACGATCTCGCGCCCGGCCAGCGCCTGCCCAGCACGCGCGATCTGGCGCGGCGCTTTCACCTGCATCCCAACACGATCAGCGCGGGATATCGCCAGCTCGAGCGCGATCGCTGGGTCGAGTTTCGCCGCGGCAGCGGCGTGTATGTGCGAGCCAGCAAGCCTGAGGTCTCTCCGTCTCCAGCTCTGGCACTCGATCAAATGATTGCGCGCCTGTTCCGCTCGGCGCGCAAGCTGGGGGTAACATTGCCCGTGCTACGAGTGCGCATGCGGCAGTGGCTCGAGCTGCAACCTCCCGATCATTTTCTCCTGATTGAGCCCGACGATGAGTTACGCCGAATCCTGGCCGCCGAGATCGCCCGCGCCGTCACCTTCCCGGTAGAGTCGTGCGTGCCGCAGGATTGTCCCAAGGCGCCGGTGGGCGGAATTCCGGTCGTGTTGCCGAATCGCGAGGACACGGCGCGCCAGTTATTGCCTCCCGGGACGGAACTGATCACGCTGCAGGTGCGCTCCGTGCCAGCTTCGCTCGCCGGATACTTGCCTGCTCCCTCGGGCGCGCTCGTCGGCGTGGCCTCGCGCTGGCCCGAGTTTCTGAAAGTGGCGCGTGCGGTGTTGAGCGCGGCGGGATTCCATCCCGACAGCCTCGTTCTTCGCGACGCCCGAGAGCCCAACTGGCAGCGTGGACTGAAGCAAACCGCAGCCGTCGTGTGCGATTTGCTGACGGCGGCAGAACTTCCCGCGGGATGCCGGGCGATTCCTTTCCCCTTGCTCTCGGAGACGTCCATCGCAGAACTACAGCGTTACGAAGCATTCATCAACCAGCCCATCGAGTCGTGATAAAGCTCCCTCAAGGAGGAGTTCGTGAAGGAATTGCTTGCCGAAACAGCGGTGCGTGCTGCGCGTTATGTGGCCGCCATCGGTGATCGCAAGGTGACGCCGGGGCCTGAGGATATCGCACGACTCGAGGCGCTGGGCGGGACATTGCCGGAGAATCCGTGCGACCCGGCCGAAGTTCTCGCCCTGCTCGACGACATCGGATCACCCGCAACGGTCGCAACCACGGGCGGCCGCTATTTCGGATTTGTCATCGGCGGCGCTCTCCCCGCGGCCCTGGCAACGAACTGGCTGGCGGGGGCTTGGGATCAGAATGCGGCGATGCAGGTCATGTCACCTGTAGCGACGAAAGTCGAGGAGATTGTCCGCGATTGGACCCTGGATCTACTTGGCCTGCCGTCCACCGCCGGAATCGGCTTCGTCACCTGCACTACCATGGCGAACTTCTCAGGCCTGGCAGCGGCACGCTCGGCCTTGCTGCGACGCGTCGGGTGGAATGTGGAAGAAGACGGAATGTTCGAAGCTCCGCCGATTCGCGTCGTCGTCGGCCAGGAGGTTCACGTTTCGGTGCTGAAGGCGCTAAGCATGCTCGGCCTCGGTCGCTCTCGAGTGATCACTGTTCTGGCCGACGGCCAAGGACGCATACGCGCCGACGCCCTTCCCGTTCTCGATGAGCACACCATCGTCTGCATTCAGGCCGGCAACGTGAACACGGGCGCATTTGATCCTGCGAAAGAAATTTGCGCGCGAGCACAACAGGTAGGAGCCTGGGTCCACGTTGACGGAGCTTTTGGATTATGGGGTGCTGTCTCTCCACAGTACGCGCCGCTGCTTGACGGAGTGAACGCCGCCGACTCTTGGGCGATCGATTGCCACAAATGGCTGAACGTGCCTTACGACTCAGGAATGGTCGTGGTGCGCGAACCCGAGCACTTACGTCGTGCGCTCGCGGCGGGAAGCGCGGCCTACCTGGCTCAGAGCGCTGGACGCGAGCCCTGGCAATACACCCCGGACTCCTCGCGCCGTGCCCGCGGAATCGAACTATGGGCTGCAATGCGTTCCCTGGGCCGCAGCGGGCTCCGAGAAATGATCGAGCGCAATTGCCGGCAGGCGAAACTCTTCGCCGAGCGCCTGCGCGCCGCCGGTTTTGCGGTGTTGAATGACGTCGTCCTGAATCAGGTGCTGGTTTCGTTCGGCACTCCCGAGCAAACGCGCCACGTGATCGCCGAAATTCAGGCCGACGGCACCTGCTGGTGCGGAGGCACGGTCTGGCAGGGACATACCGCAATGCGAATCTCTGTCTCCTGCTGGGCCACCACCGACGATGATGTGGAGCAGAGTGCAGCGGCAATGATCAGGATCGCGAAGTCCGTTCAATCGGGATAGCATACCTTCATGTGACACTTGAGAAACTGCCCCAAACTGGCTGGGCAGCCGAGGATAGATCTACTACGCTCCTCTTGGAAACTTTGCAGGAGGAGCACCATGAAACGATTCCCGCAGTTTTGTCTCTTTCTGTTTTTCTCGTTGTCCGCTTTCGCCCTGGAAGAGGGCCATGCACGTTACGTCGGCGGCACAGTGCCAGGCCTGACTTCCGGAGTCATTGGGCGCCTAGATACCACCTCCACGACTTCGCTCACATTCGCACGAGCCGGAAACAAGGTCGAGATTCCCTACACCTCCATCGAGTCGTACGAATACTCAAAAGACGTAACCCGACATCTGGGGGTGCTGCCCGCAATCGCGGTCGGGCTGGTCAAGATGCGCCGACACAGCCACTACTTCAGCATCTCCTACCGCACGGAAGCCGGGGGACCTTCCCAAGTCGTGGTCCTCGAAGTGCCCAAGGACATGCCCCGCAGTCTCCAAGCCATCCTGCAGACCCGCGCTCCTCAGGCCGGCTGCAATCGCAAAAATGCTCAGGCGCCCCTCCGGTCGACGGCCGCCACCGATGACCACCCGCATCTTCCCATCGAAGCTCCCTAAATCGTGCGATTTGCTCAGGAGCAAGGAACCCTAGGGCTGCCCAGCCGCATCAGATAAGGAGGTCTGTTCCGCAGAGTTACCATAGTGACAATCCCGGTCCGGGTGAGTCTAAGCTGGTGATATACTGTCGGATATTCACCGCGGTAGCTGGGGTGGAAGTACGCCCTCAACGAAGGAAATCTCAAGATGGCCCGTAGTTCACGCCGTTCACTCTTCCTGGTAGTTTTTTTCCTGCTTGCCTGTGGCTTCCTGGGCATTCTGTTTGCCCAGCGTTCCGGCCAGCAGTCGTCCATGACCGGCGACTCCGAGGTCAAGGATAGCCTTAAGCAATTCACCGACGTCTACGCGCTCGTCGAAGACAACTACGCCGAGCCCGTAAACCCGGACAAGGCCATCTACAACGGCGCGATCCCGGGCATGCTGCACGCGCTCGATCCGCACTCGAATTTCTTTGATCCCAAGTCGTACGCGCTCATGCGCGAAGACCAACGCGGCAAGTACTACGGCGTGGGCATGACCGTCGGTCCGCGCAACAATAAAGTGATCGTGATTTATCCCTTCACCGGCACGCCCGCTTACAAGGCCGGCATTCATCCGGGTGACGTCATCATCGCCGTCGACGGCAAGTCAACCGAGAACATGAGCACCACCGACGTAGCCGACCTCCTGAAGGGACCCAAAGGCACCACGGTTCACATCAGCATCTCGCGTGATGGCGTTGAGAAGCCGATGGAGTTCACTCTCGTCCGCGACGAGATTCCCCGCTACAGCGTCGACGTTCATTTCCTGATCAAGCCGGGCATTGGCTACATGCACGTCAACGGCTTCAACGAGACAACCGAGCATGAAGTCTCCGACGCGCTCGATTCCTTCGGCGACTTGAAGGGACTGATCCTCGACTTGCGCGGCAATCCCGGCGGCTTGCTGAGCGAAGGCGTCGGCGTCGCCGACAAGTTCCTGAAGAAGGGACAGCTGATCGTCTCGCACCACGGCCGCGCCTCTGCCGAAAAGCGCTACATCGCGCAGCACGGCAATGGCGGCAAAGACTATCCCATCGTTGTGCTGGTGAACCGGCTGACCGCCTCGGCGGCAGAGATTGTTTCCGGCGCCATTCAGGATCACGACCGCGGCCTGATCGCGGGTGAAGTCACGTTCGGCAAGGGCCTGGTGCAGACCGTCTATCCGCTATCGGAAAACACTGGCCTCGCACTGACCACCGCTCACTACTACACGCCGAGCGGACGCCTGATCCAGCGGGACTACAGCAACATCTCTCTTTACGACTACTACTACAACCGCGACAGCGCCGAGAGCACCAACACCGCCAACCGCGAAGTGAAGCTCACCGACAGCGGCCGCACAGTTTACGGCGGCGGCGGAATCACCCCCGACGTCAACATTGCTCCGGTGAAGAGCAATCACTTCCAGGACACGCTGCTGCAGCACTACGCGTTCTTCAACTTCGCCAAGCGCTACGTGGTTGACCACCACCCCACGAAGAGTTTCGAAGTCGACGACGCGGTCCTGCAGGAATTCCGCAAGTCACTGGATGAAGCCAACATCGCGTACACGCAGGCCGATCTGCTCGACAACAACGACTGGATCAAGTCGAGCATCAAGTCTGAAATCTTCGTCGACGCCTTCGGGCAGGACGAAGGCATGAAGGTCCGCGCCGAGTCCGATCCCGAAGTGGTCAAAGGCCTTGAGCTGCTGCCCCAGGCAAAAGCTCTCGCCGACAACGCTCGGAAGATCATCGCCGAGCACAACGCCGCTCCAGCGTTTAACCGGCAATAAGCGCAATCGTTTTACGAAGGACCCGGACGGCGTTCCGGGCCTTTTGTTTTCCGCGCGACGGGCGGGGCAGACCAAGCCGGGAGGCCAAGAAAGGTATTCCAGGGTAGTGGTGCAGGTTGGCCTTTACACGACTTTGTCATCCTGAGCGTAGCCGTTTTTCAGGCGTAGCGAAGGATCTCCCGCTTAACTGACCTAATGCGCAAGCCAAACTGCACCACTACCGCATCCAGACCTTCATTGACTTCGCCTCCCTGCTATGTGAGAATCCGCGCAAGAGGCCGCTTTCGCAGTGCTTAATAGCGAAGGCGGCGAGAGCCGGCGGTTTCTCCGCGCTGGCGATTTCTGAACCGTCACAAGATGGATCTTTTTCAATATCATGATTTTCAAGATGACGGGAACGGCGCGGGAATCGCGGCTCGCCTGCGCGGCGTGGTCTGAGGCTCGTTTGAAACCAGTCATTCTGGCGGGCGCGGTTGTTCTCTCGTTGATCGCAGGCTGGACCGACCTGCGCAGCCGCCGCATCCCGAACTGGCTGACCGTGCCGGGGCTGGTGATCGGGATGGTTGTGAACACGCTGCTCGGGGGATGGAGTGGACTGAAGACTTCTCTGCTGGGCGCGCTGCATCGGCCTTGGCGTTGCTGCTGCCATTCGTCCTGCTGCGCAGCCTGGGCGCGGGCGATTGGAAGCTGGCCGGCGCACTGGGCTCCTTCACGGGCCCGGCGGTGCTGATCGATCTGCTGATCGGATCGGTATTCGTCGCCGGACTCATGGCGGTGGCTTTGATCATTTACAAGGGACGCGTGCGTCAAACGTTGCGCAATATCGGCCATATCCTGATCTCACTTGTGACTTTCCGATTGCCCGGAGCCCAGGTGTCGCTGGATAATCCGGAGTCGCTGAAAGTTCCCTACGGAGTGGCGCTTGCGTTCACGGTAGTACTTTATGGGATTCTTCGAAAAGCCGGAGTGGCGGCCTAGCATGCGGGATTCCTTGCGATCAACGCTGCAACGACTAGGCGCCGAAGTCCGCGGTGCCGAGATTGCGGAAGCCGCTGCCGTCCTGCCCTTGATGTTCATGATGCTGCTGGGAATCTTCTGGTTCGGACAAGCCTTCAGCATCTACGGCGCAATCACCCGCGCCGCGCAAGAAGGCGCCCGCGCGGGAGCCGCTCCCTACTGCACCACCTGCGCTGGAACCAACCCTCTGGCCACGAATGCAGTCAATGCGGTGAACACCGCCATGGCTGCATCCAAACTGGATCCAACGCTCGCGCAGCCTCCGACGACGACTCCAGTCTTTCACCGCCTGTACCGGTGGTTCGTCTTCCTGTAGCGTCTCGAGCACAAACGTCTGCGTGCAAGCCCCTGTCCGATTATCCGGCGTCACCTCGGGTGCGACCGGAGTCTGCGGCGTTTCCGTCTCTTTTCAATACCCATTCCAGTTCTGGCTTCCGTTTACCTCTTTGAACAAGCAGAAAATCTGGCTGGCCGCATCGGCGAGGGTACGGATGGAAACCCAATGACACGGTCGCCTCATATCCCGGATCTCGGCCGCCTAGCCGGGTTCGGATGGCGCGACCAACGAGCCACCCAATTGGTGGAGTTTGCTGTCGCCCTTCCCTTGTTGGTGTTTTTTGTGGTTGGCATCTTCGACTTCAGCAACGCCTTTACGCTGAAACAAAAGCTAACCAACGTTGCACGCGATGCCGCGCGCGCGGCTGCCGCCGATCCGGCAAATGACTTGCAATCGCCCTCAGCAGTTCCAGCCTCTATCGTGGACGCATTTCAAGTCATCGACCACTATCTGGTCGCCAACAAGCTCAATGACTGCGGCATCAGCGGTTCCACCCCTACCGCTTCCCACTTGACTTGGACGTATACCGCAACTACAGGCTGCCCCCCCGGCGGCCTGACCATCATCATCAATCGCGGATATTATTTTCCCTCAACTGGTGCCAGTCTCCCATCGGTGAACTGCACGGCACAGAACCCGGGCTCGGGAACCGCTGTCATCGGCACTTGCGTGACCATCGAGTATGGTTATGCCTGGCGGTTCGGACGGGCCGCGAGCCTTCTGGGCGCCACATCGACGCTGCCCAACGCGATTACCGTCACTGCTGTGGCCATGAACGAGAACTGAAGAGCGTTATGAAACCGCCCGCAATTCGAAGATCCTCGCGCACCTGCCCTTCTCGACGCCAAGAGCGCGGCGTCACCATGGTACTGGTCGCGCTAGCTCTGGTCGCCATCATTGCCATGGCGGCTCTGTCCATTGATGTCATCACACTTTATCTGGCGCGGGAGGAGGCACAACGAACCGCTGACACCGCCGCGCTAGCGGCAGCCCGTGTCATATCGATCTCGGGTTTGACCGGCGATCCCAACAACTCCGCTTCTTCCTGGCAGGCAATTTGTGGGCCCGGAGGCACTGCCACTCAGGCGGCCACGGCGGTCGCAACTCAAAGCGCAGTCGGTGGGGCCGCAGTATTCCGACGCCCAGTGTCCTGTACTCCGCCGGAGGCAGTGCGCCAACTGGGGACTGCTCTTCCCTGCCGGCTGCCTTCGGTGTCAACCCGATGGTGACCGTACAGCTCCAGCGCGCCGGCCTGCCCACGTTCTTCTCGCGCATCTGGGGAAACAGCGGAAACAGCGTAAGTGCAACTGCCACGGCGGAAGCCTTCAATCCTTCTAATTCTGGGAATGTCGGGAACGCAATCACCGGTAGCGATCACCCCGGTTCAGCCGCGCTGCGTAAAACCGTGGATCATACCGAACCGGGATCCGCTACACCCAGCCCAGAACGCGTTCGGTTATTGCGATCAAAATGGCAGTGGTTCACCTGGATGGTGCACGACGTTGGTAAGCACAACGGACGGATCGATTTCACATCCTGGGATCTCACCCAACGGCGTGATCGGCGAACGATTTTGGTTGGAGCCCGACTGTATCCACACCGGAAGCGCATGCACTACTCGAGCCAACCCCCCCCAAGGCAATTACTGGATCCCTCAAGAAGCACTTGGCTTCAACTACCTCCCAGCGTGGAATATCTCCCCGGAGAAGCTCCAGTGACAGCTCCCGTTGCCGTTCCGTCGTGTGCAGCAGGAAGCCACTATGAACAGGCCGTCGGCGGTTGTGACCAGTCGACGGTGTACCAGTGCGGCGTGCAAAGCTCTTCCGCTTCGACTCCCAATCTGGTCGATCTGAACGTAAACCCGGGCGCCGGCACCAACGACACCATGAATGGTGTCACATGCCTGATCCACGAGGGAGACGCAACCGACGCGCAGCCCGACGGTCAGGACACGCTCCAAGTGTCGCCATATCCTTTCCAGGTCCTTGCTGGAACCAGCAACCCACTGCTCGCCAGTGGACTGGCGAGCGGCAGCCCCATCACAAGTAGCACTTCAATTGTTTCCTTGCCCATATACGACAGCAATGCAAGTTCGGGCGCCATAGCTGGAAGCGGTACAACCCCAGTCACGATCGTGGGGTTCCTGCAAGTCTTCATCAACTCCGTCGATCAGTGGGGCAACATGGATGTGACGGTTCTGAACGTGGCTGGGTGCAGCAATGGCGCGAGCGGCACCGTCGGGAACCCCGTCACTGGTTCTTCTCCGGTGCCGATCCGGCTGATCACGCCTCCCTAGGCGCAGCCCTGCCTTCTCTTTTCTTCTTGAGGTTTCAGATCAAGCAAAGTTTATTGGTCCGGCGTGTTCTCGTCGGCAGGAGCTTTTCCATCTGGCGGCTGCGGAACCTGCGTAGGCGCAGGCGCTCGATTCCCCGGCTGCAGATTCGTGACTGAAGGTTCTCGATCCTCAGAATCGTCGTTCTGGATCTGCACGGGAGCAAGCGGCATAAACGCGCCGTCGGGGCGCGCGCTGAGGATCACGCGATCCAGGCGCTGCGGATCGTCCACCGCACTCAGGATCAGAAAATTAAATCTGGAACCATTCAGCAGTCGTGCCAGAACTTCCGGTGCGGGCCCGGGAGCAATGTCCGCCACTACTTTTTCCTGCTCGGCTCCAGCGGCAATCGAAACCTCGGCGCCAGTCCGCTGCTGCACCGCGTACAGCACCTCCGACAGCGTCGCCTTGTTGGCCCTGATCCCCAACAATCCGTTGCGATAGGTAACGTCGAGCGGCGGCTCCTCGACATGGCGCAACGCTAATGGGTTCCGCGCTGGTCGTGTAATTCGCCGTTACCAGGCTGGGGCGCGTTGCTGGCTGCGAAGGATAATTCCCGGCCCCAGCAGAAACATCGGCTCCACCACCCATAACTTTGATCATGACCGTTCTGCCGTAGGGAAAAACCTGGTACGACTGCGCGCTCTTCAGGTCGACGACGACACGCGTGATGGGGGGCTTCGATTGAAACAGGCCGATCCGCAAGCTCTTCACTTGCCCGCGATCGACCGACTGGCTGCGCAACTCGCTGCTGGGAACCGCATTGGCAAAGTCGATCACCAGGCGATCGGGCCCGGTCAGTACCAGGGTTTGCGGGACGATCCGGTCGCTGGCCTGCACTTCAATCTCGACCGCGTCCTTGCTGCCGAGCACCTTTACTGAGCGCACCGAAGTCTGTGCCAGCATGAATGACACGGCCAACGACGCGCAGAGTCCGGCCAATAGTAGCCGACTCCTGATCATTCGCGAAAAACTGTGCATGAATGCCTGCGCCTGGGTTGTCTTTTGAGAGTTCTAGCGCGATTGTAGCAGCGATTACCAGATGCGGAGCTTACGTAGGTACTAGAACTACAGGTTCAGGCTAGTGTGTCAGCGGCTTCAGAATGTCCCCCAAAATGTCGGGCTGTGCCGAAACCCGCTCCAGGTGCGGATTCTTCTCCCCGCCTTGATAAGCAACCGAATAAGTCTTGAAAAACTGCGCATTCTCCACCAGCAACTCGATCGGTTGGCCGCTCCCCTGCGCGGCTCTCAGCGCCGCACGCAGTACCGGTGTCGACCACTTCCGCCCGTTCACGGCCACGAGTTTCATGCCCGGCCCTAGTCCCGACCGGTACGCCGGCGATCCCACGATCACGTCGTCGAGTTTGCCATCTTCGCCCGCCGTGAATCCCAGAGAGTAAGCAAAGTCGCCGAACTTGGCCAGCTTCTCCTCCGCCGCGGTAAACAAATTCGGCTTGTCGTTATACACCAGCTTCCATCCGCCCCGTTCGATGCCACCGAGCGGAGCCTGCGTGCTGGTGGCGGCGACGCGCTCGCGCAAGAGTCCAGCCCAATCGTAGGGCGTAACTTCATTCAGCCCCCGCACCACATCATCGAACGTATACGAGACAACTTTCGGCAGACCACTCTCCCCACCGTGGAACTTCTTGCAAAAATCGTTCAGCGACCGCTGCCCGTGAGTCTGCTGTCGGATGATCGCATCCACCTCCAGCCAGATCAATTCACCCTCCGGATAGTAGTCGAGCCCACGCCGCCAGTTCTGCCATTGCGATCCCATCATGCGCAGCGTTTGCACCGAACGCGCGGTGTCTTCGAGCGGCCTCCACGCCCGGCCAGCGCGATGATCGAGCGCCGCTGCCGTGCCAGCCAACTCCTCCCGGTACTGCTCGTCCGTCCACAATCCGCTACGCGCCGCCAGTACGGTGCCCAGGTACTGCGTGAGTCCCTCATAGACCCACAGCAGATCCCCGATCATCGGCTCCTGATAGTTCGGTGTGGCAAGTCCCGCGGGACGCCGGTACTTTCCATTCCACGAATGGGTGAACTCGTGCGCCACCAGGTCGGCGTACAGCATGTGCAGGTCAGGATCGAGCAGCGCGCGCTCTGCTTCGACGCTGTCGTTCGATTCGTGATGTTCAAGCCCATGTCCGCCCACCTGATCGCTTAACGTCAGAAGAAAGTGATACTGGCGGTAGTGGCGCGCTCCAAACAGCGCTCCCGTCTCCGCGACCAGTTTCTGGTACGCGGCGACGTCCTTGGAGGTCATAGCCAAGTCAGGCTCTGCATCGGCCACCAGGTCCATGACGTGGACCGGCGTATCTCCCGGCTTGGTCAGTTCAATTTTCCGATAATGTGCTCCGGCGATCATAGGCGAATCGATCAGCGTCGTCAGCGAAACGGGCGCGAACTCCACTTCATCCCCGTTAGAACGCGCCACCGGCAGCGCCGTCCCGAATTTCCATCCAGCCGGCAGCGTAACCGAAGGCGCGAATATCACGTCATCCGAACGCGCCCCCTGCGGATACAGCAGCACCGCGTTCCAGTTCAAGTCGAGAATATTGCTCGATGCCGCCGGCCCACCGCCTCCCGCGCTATCGAGCGTAGTAATCGCGTCCAGAGAAACATCGAGAGTGTCCACGCCTGCGGGAACGTTAACGTGAAACTCGTACATATCAATGTCGTCGCGCTGCCACACCAGCGCGTGGCCGGCAGCCTCCATGTGAACACCGGTCAGCGCGCCGATCGGCCCGCTCGGTCGATGATTCCCCGGAATCCATTTCGGAAACACCAGCCGCATTTCGCCCGCGTGCGCCGGAATCTGCAGGTGCGCGTGGTAGATGTTGCGGGGAGCGTCGACTAAATCAACGTGCAGCCGGATGGATTGAGCGGTAAGACTCGCCGCCATCACCAAGATCAAGGAAACCAGTACCTTTGAACGACCCCAGCGCAGACCCACAGAACGCACTCGATCCCTCCTTGTGCAAAGCAGCGCCAGAAGGCTATCGAAAGTAAGCAAGTCAACGCAAGAGGAGATGAATGAGAACTCGCGAACAAAGAAGTGACGAGCAAAGCTGGATGCAGCCCTGAATGCGGCCTAGGTTCGGATGATTCTGTGGCGGCTCTTCCAGCCAATCGCGGCCAGTCCCGCGAGGACTAGCACCCAGGTGCTAGGCTCCGGCACTTCGCCTCCTCCGCCCTCGCTGGTGCCGCAGGGATTTCCCTTTCCTTTTTTGTCGGTACTGACGGGCGCACCGGTGCCGCTGTTTTTCTTCTTCCCAACGCCGCAAACGCTCGGCAGCAACGGCGGAGAAATCGGAACCCATGTTCCATTGCCGAACGGGTCATACAGCCCCAACGGCGGAGCCGGTCCGAATCCCACCAACGGTGGTCGGTTCAACGCGGATTCGAAAGGAACTGGGGGCCCTGCAATGGCCGTGCCCGTCGCGGGTTGAACCGGCTCGTCGAACTTTGCGGCCGGCGGCTCAGACGAGGAAGTCGCCTGCTGCGGAACTTCTTCCACGCGATTCCCGCAGCGCGAGCGCGCGGTGATCTTGCCATCGGTGATCAGGGCTTCGCCAGTTTTGAGCGAAACTCGATGCCGAGTCCAGAAAACTCTGTTTCCAATTCGATACGAAACGAAAACCAGGCGCGGCCGATCCACTTGCTTGACCTGGGCATGATCGAAATCAAATCCTGCATAGTGAGCTTTGACGACTGGGTCATGTTCCGCCGCCCATTTCAATTCGCGTCCGTCCCGTACTCCGCCTGGCACGATCGAATATGGATACACCGGACGTCGCTCCATCTGGCGCAACGATTCCTGCTGCGTCAGCAAGAGAATGTGTTGGCTGGATGCGACGGCCTGACGGCTTGGACCCACTGACTTGGACGCATGGAAGAAAGATGGAATCTGCGGCGCTACGAAGGCAAACCCAATCGCGAGACCCGCGCAGAATACAGTCAACAAAACCCGTCGAATCTTGCGATTCCGACGATGGCGGCTCGTGCGGCGCCGCCGGATCACCCTCTGGACACTCCCCACTTCGGGTTGACTCGACAACTTCTACCTACCTTTGCGACCGGCCTTCTGAGACTCTGGAACGAAAGGTCGCTTCGCTGCATCCATTAGTGCAGTTCGAGGACCATCGCCGGCCGCTCAACCCTCACAAAATGCAGGGGATATGATTAATGATCGCGAACATGCTAGCAGACAGCGCAGGCCTTTGCACAAGTATGTTTGCAACGTCGTGCCTAGCCAATAAACTGTCTGTCCTTCACTCAGCAACGTTGCACTTCATCTTAGTTCTCAACGATCACTTCGGTAATACCACTGATGGGCCATTCTCGTGGTCGCCGGGCGGCCGAGGAAGCCCGCCACGCTTCCGAGGAGCAATATCGTTTGCTCTTCGAACGCAACCTCGCCGGAATTTTTCTCTACTCGACCGACCGGACCATCGTCGACGCCAATTAAGCCTTCCGCATCTCGGCTATTCGCGTGATGAACTCATCGGCCTGCACCGCGCCGACGCATTTGTCGACCCCGCGGAAGCCGGTGTGACATGGACGCAATCACACCAGCAACGAGCTGTGACCAACTAAGAAGCTTGCCTGCGGCGCAAGAACGGGGAGGCGGTCTGGGTCACCTGGGCCGGGTTGACAGCACTGCAGGCTCGTCGACCGTGGAGGGGCCCTGGCCGCGATTAGAAGGATTCACCGGAAGATTCCGCACTTAATTCTTAATTCTTTCGAAGATTAATACTGGCGACTCCCAAAGCGGTAGACAATGCTCGTTGCCAGCCGCAGATTATTTTGACCGTGGATCGCTCCCGCCGTATCTCCAAACGAAGTGTACTGATAGTCGCCTTGGATGCGAATGCCAAGCGGTCCGAAGAGTGACTGTTCGAGTCCTCCACCCACGTCGTACGATGGACGCGCAACCCACCCATTCAGGTAAGAAGTCCCACTCACCGGCACCGCGCTCTCCACCCGGCAGGCTCCCACTAGTCCGTGAATGAAGATCGCAGACTTCGAGAACACCGCAGGATAGAACACCGGGCCAGCCAGTAAGCTGAGGACATTCGCGCTCTGTCCCGTGCCAAATACGCTTCCCTTCCTGGCGTAAAGAGAATCCACCGTTACTCCCCAACGCGAGTTGAAGTTGACCAGACCACTCCCGTCGAGGCCGGTGAGCCCAACCCGTTGGGAAGGCAGGTCCATGTTGAAGTAGCTGTAGCCGACACTCGCCTCAAACGAGGGCACCGTCGCTCCTATTGTGCCGGGCTGCAAGTGATCTTGCGCCATCAGCGGCGCTACCAATAGCAACAAGCAGACAAAGATTCTCCGCATGGATTCAAACTCCGGTGGTGGTTCGGCCCTCGCGCTTGCCCCCATTGCTCGCGATGAAGTGCCCCTATGCCGTAAACCGTGACCCCGCCAACAACGATTCGCTAACAATGATTCGCTAACAATGATCCGCAAACGAATGATCGCAGACAATGACCATGGGGGTGGCCCTGGCTACGAAACCGTCTCTGGGTGACAGCCTAGAGCCAGTTTTTTCTGGTTTCTAGGTTACGTTCGTCGCTTTGGGCTCGTCCCTTGGGAGCCGGACCGTCGTTACTGGCGGATTACAAACCGGGCAAAGCGGGTTAGTGGTGCCGGCGATCCTTCGAATGCGTTATTCTGGATGGTATGGATCACCTTGCAGTGCTTCGCGAAAAGATTCAGAACATCCGCGCCGAGATCGCTCAGATTCAGGTGTTGAACGAACAGTATCGACGTACCGGCCGCAATGACCCACAGGCCCAGGTAGCTCACGGTGAAAGGCAAGAACGCCTGCAGGCGATTCAACAGGAACTCGCCCAACTCGCCGGTCTTGGCCGCCGAGTTCTGTCGATCGAACAAAGAAAAGCGGAGCACCGCTCACGGATGAATCTGGTAAAAGAGGTCTCATAGCCAATTGAGAAGATTGGTGGAGCTAGTCGGGATCGAACCGACGACCTCATCGTTGCGAACGATGCGCTCTCCCAGCTGAGCTATAGCCCCTTGTGTGGGTTGGGTTTATCGACTGCTCAAGTATTTTATCAGCGATCTCGAATCGGCACCAACCGCAGATCCCTTCATGTCCGGATTCCGCCGAGTACCCGATGACTAACCCTTTGCAAAATCCTCTTGACGAAGTCCGGCCGCCTACGTCTAACTAACACTAAGCGGCGATCCGGCAATCCCGTCGCTGCCGGGATTCTTCCTGATGTTTGCGCAAATCAATCTCGCCACCGCACGCCGCCAGCGCTGGATCCGAATTGCTTCGCTGGCGTTTCATGCCCTCGTGCTGGCGTGGCTGTTGCACACCCCTGACCCTCAACTGCTAACCGCGGTTTCGGTCGCTTCCGGTCAGAATGGCAAGTCCATCACGCGCCTCTACTGGCCCAGCAAATCTCCCGACGAAAGCAGCCGGAGTTCCGCCGATACCGCGACCGAGCGCTACCGTCACCAGCGGCTGAGCCATCAGAAGTTAACCTGGAAGTCTCCGGCCGAACCGCCGAAACCTACGGCGCAGCAAAATACACTAGCTCGCACCAACGCGGAAGACACCTCCCAAACCCAGACGCTTTCCGCTCTAGGTCACGGCGCGCAGGCCGGTTCACCATACGGAACGCTCGTCGGCGGCCCCTTCTTCGGCAACGAAGTTCGTCCGGCTTTGCCGATCGCGACTTCCGACCCGGTGGTCTACCCGTGGCAGTTGCCCAACTCCCCCGGCAACGAAGTTATCGAGATCACCATCGACGAGCGCGGCGAGATCGTCCGCAAGACTGTGCTTGCCAGCCTCGGCCCTGACATCGATGCCAAGTGTCTTGCCGCGCTGGAAAACTGGCGCTTCCATCCGGCGACTCGTAATGGCGCTCCCATCGCGTCGAAGCAGGACGCGATTTTCCCCTTCAAGGCCCGCGGTTGAACCTGAACGATTCGACTTTGGTGGAACGTCCAAGTCTCGAGCACTGCCGATTTCATTCTCTCTTGTAGCTCTTCTTCGTGAATACACACTTCAATCTGTGTTTTCGCTGCGATGGCTGCGATGAATTTTTCAACGCTGTAAGAACTTGAGCAACCTGGCGGGGTTCACACCAATCGAGAGCGCAAGAAACTCTCGACATTGACAAACAAACCGTGAGCGGCGCTCGTCACCCGCAACGCTGGCTATTGGGCCAATAGCCACCTCTACACATCTTTGGAGAAAAAAATTATGAAGCATCGCATTTACCTGAATCTTGGGCTGGCCCTCCTCTGCACCGCATTGAGCACGGCCGCGCTCGCATCCGAGAACGCCTACCTCTATCTAGTTCACGGTGTTCCCGGACTTGACTACTCCACCACCACCGATCCGCAGTTTCCCGTCGATGTGCTGATCAATGATGAGGTCTGCTACCTGCACGGCTTCGCTGTCGGATCGATCAATGGACCGCTCACCTTGGCCGCTGGTACCTACGATGTAAAAATCAGCGTCGCCAATACCTTGGCCCCGTGCTCGAATTCTCCACTCGTCGACAGTACAATCGCGCTGAGTGCTGGGAAGAACGTCTCCGCCGTCTTGGCTCTCGATTCTACCGGGGCTCCCACGTTGGAGACTTTCAACAACCTTTTCTCCGCTGTAACAGCCAACTATGGACGCATTCTGTTCGCTTTGGCGGCGGATTCTCCCGCGGTGCAGGTCGTCTTCAAGAATACAGCCACGAAACAGTTATCCACGTATTCGGTGAACCCCGGGTCGCTGATGAACGCTAGTCTGGCGGCCGGCAACTACAGCGTTACCGTCACCGAAGGCACAACCACACTGATCCCAGCGACCAACCTGAACGTGGCCTCGCAATCCGTGACCTTGCTTTTCGCCACCGGAGAAGCAAGCAACAACACCGTAACCCTTCAAAGCAAGACCATAAAGAATGTCATCTAGATCGCGAATGCGATCTGGATGTGGGCCGTCCCCGGACGGCCCTTTTTTTTCTGCAGCGACTCCGCCGCTGCTTATTGACATTATACTATGTATTGCATAGTATGATGTTGTGACGATGAAGACGAAAACAGCGGTGCTGTCGGAGAGCGCGGAAAAATGGGAGATCCAGCTCCGCAAAGGTTCGTTGGAACTCGCCATTCTCGCTTCGCTCTGGGATGGTACGCTCTACGGCCTCGAAATCCTCCGCCATCTGGAGAACAGTTCTGACTTGGTGGTGGTCGAAGGTACGGTCTATCCCTTGTTGAGCCGCTTGCGTTCGTTAGGCCTGGTCGCCTCCGAATGGGTCGAATCCGATTCTGGGCATCCGCGCAAGTATTACCGTCTTACCCCAGCGGGGCGCCAGCGCGCTCTGGAGATGGCTCGCGTCTGGGTGCAGTTCTCCGCCAGCATGACGAGCCTTCTCGCACCCTTAAAAAAAGAATTGAGGAAGGAGAATCCATGACCGACCCCGAAACCCAAAAGACGATCGATACTTATCTCGCGGCCCTGCGCAAGCAACTGCGCGAACTCATGGAAGAGGATGCCACTGATATCGTGGACGAAATTCGCGCCCACATCCTCGACAAGACTTCCAACGGTGGCTCCCCAGAGAAGGTCTCCGCGACTCTCGCAGCCCTTGGCACGCCCGAGGAACTCGCCAGCCGCTACCGCACCGAGGAACTGCTCCGGCGCGCTCAACTCACGCGCTCGCCCCTGGTAAGCCTCCGCAGTCTGCTCCACTGGGCCACTCTCAGCTTCACGGGTATCGTAGTGTTCCTCGTCTCCGTCTTTGGCTATGCATTGGGAGGCGCGCTCGTTGTCTTCGCCATGCTCAAAGCGGCCTTTCCGCGAGCCACTGGACTATGGAAGACCGTCTCTCCCGACGGCACATGGGGACTTAGCCTGTCATTTTCGAGCGGAACGCCGCCGCAAGGCCAGGAACTTCTCGGCTGGTGGGTGCTGCCCATCGGATTGCTTCTCGGCACGGGGCTGTTGCTCCTGACCTTCCGCTTTGGAACCTGGAGCATTCGCAAATTCTGGCGCCCGCGTGCGCGGCAGCAGCCGGACGGGCAGACAAGTCTGTCTTCTGTTGGCGGGGTCTAGCTCTGCGCAACGACGGGAATCGCCACCGACGGCTCTGTGTGCACGTGGACCAGCAACTCTCAGACCTAGCGCTGCCGCTATAATGAAGTGGTGAGCAAGAACGAACTCCAGCAGATCGCTTCCGCGGATTTTCCAACCCGCTGGGGCAAGTTCCGCATCTACGGCTTTCGCGGACACTTCGGCTCTGATGGCAATCGCCGCGTCGAAGAGGCGGTTGCTCTGGTGATGGGCGACGTCAAAACTACTCCGCCACTCGTACGCGTTCATTCCCAATGCCTGACCGGCGACGTCTTCCACTCCCTGCGCTGCGATTGCCGCCAGCAACTCGAACTTTCGCTCTCCATGATCACCGAGGAAGGCGCCGGCATCCTCATCTACGAGCAGCAGGAAGGGCGCGGCATCGGCCTGATGGCCAAGCTGCAAGCCTACGAGCTACAGGACGCCGGACTCGACACCGTCGAAGCCAACGAACGCCTCGGCTTCAAGAACGACTATCGTGACTACACCCTCCCCGCCGAGATGCTCAAGGCGTTGGGAGTCACACGCGTGCGCCTGCTGTCAAACAATCCTGAAAAAGTTGAGGCTCTCGAGCGCGCCGGGGTCCATGTGGTCGAGCGCGTCCCCTGCGAAGTCGTTCCCAGCCCGCACGCCGAGGAATATCTTAAGACCAAGAAAGAGAAACTCGGGCATCTGTTCACTTCGAGCTAGATGCGACTCCCGCCCAGACTTGCATTGTGTCTCGCCCTGATCGGCGCGGCATCCATGCTCTACTACCACCAGAAACTCTTCATGCCGAGCGTCGTCGCGGCGCGCACAACTCAAGGCTTGCGCAACGACTATTCGTTCGGCAACGACTTCTACCAGGTCTGGCTCACTTCACGGGAACTGCTGCAGCACAGAGGCGACCCCTACAGCCCGGAAATCACCCGCGAAATCCAGATGGGACTCTACGGCCATCCTTTGGATCCCCCGCGTCCCGGCGACCCCGTCGACCGCCGCATCTTTCCCTATCCTGCCTTCACGGATCTGCTGTTTTGGCCCGCGGCGGACTTTCCCTTTTCACTCCTGCGCATCGTCGTCGTGAGTGTGCTTGCCCTTTTGACTGTTGCGAGCGTGCCCCTGTGGGCACGCGCATTCGAATGGCAACTAAGCCCGATCGCACTCACCGTAATTCTTCTTTTCACGTTGTGCAGCTATCCCGCACTCGAAGCCCTGTATGCGGCGCAATTGGGATTATTCGTGGCGTTCCTGTTGGCCGCCGCCATGATCGCGCTCCAGCGCCAGCGATTCCTGCTCGCCGGAATCCTCATGGCAATCACGACGATAAAGCCACAAGTAATCGTGCTCGCGGTCCTCTATCTTTTGATTTGGAGCGCTCAAGAATGGCGTGTACGCGGCCGCTTCTTCATCGGATTCCTCTCGACCCTGCTGCTCCTGGTCGGAGCGTCGCTAGCGGTCCTGCCGAACTGGATCCAGTCCTGGATTCACACCATCCTCGCGTACCGTCACTACAATCCACCCCCGCTGGTTACGCAGGTTCTCACCTCACCTCTGGGTCCACGCCTGGCTGGTCCGACAACTTTCTTGCTGACCGCCGCTGCCATCATGGTCGCAATCGCCATGGCATGGCGCAATCGCGCCGCCCCATACAGTTCATTCGCGTTCTGGATCACCCTGACTGTCTTGCTCTGCATAACAACTATCATCATCCTTCCCGGCCAGGCGATCTATGATCACCTCATCCTGCTTCCGGGAATCTTGATGCTGGCGCGTTACTGGAATGAACTTCGCGATGCCGGACCCGCGCCGCGCGCTCTGCAGTCCTCAGGCGTCATCGTTCTTCTTTGGCCCTGGATCGCTGCTTTCGGGCTGATCGTGCTGCACCCCTGGCTTGCGCCGTCGACTTTCAACTCCACCGCAATCCTCTCGCTGCCCCTTCGAACCGCGGCATCCCTTCCCTTCGTGGTGCTCGCCCTGCTTCTCTGGACCCAGCGAATCATCTCCGCGAAGAATCCAGTAGTCGTTTGAGCAATCTCTTATTCTTGGCGGGTAAATACTGCAGTGCGGATGCGGCCAAAGCCAGATAGACTTCGCGCGCTGCGCCTGAGCCGCGCAACACTCCCAGGTGCCGCTTCACTGTATCCACATCACCCCGGACAATCGGTCCGCTGAACGCCCCTGCCGCACCGAACGAGGCATAGTTGGCCAGTGTCTGCAGCAGGATCGGAATCATTCGCTGCCGCGCCGCTTTTCGTCTCACTCCCGCCGCAACGGCAACTTCCTGGGTAGTAGCCAGAAGCGCGGTTAACAATGGCGATGCAAACGTTCCCCACGCATGATAGGCAGCCTTGTCTTTCTTGCGAATCGAATACGCCAGCCCTCCCAAGTCCTGAACCACACGACGTGCCACGCGGACCGCACCCTCGTCCCCCTCAATCGCAAACGGAACTCCTGCCAGCGAAGGCCTGGACCGCCGCACAAACGTCATCAACGGATGCACCGAGGCCACCGCCGCTCCTCGCCTGCGCAACGCCGCCAGTTCATCGCTGCCAAGTGCGCCGCTGGAGTGCACCGCAACTCTTCCCTTCCACTCGATTGTCGGCGCCAGCAACTGCGCCGCCGAGGCAATGGCAGCATCCGGCACGCAGAACCATACCAACCGTGCCTCGACACCCGACAGATCCGTCACCGCACTAGCACCCACCTGCCGAGCCAACCCCTGCGCCTTTCGCAACGACGCCCCGCGAGACCGCGCAATCACAACCTCAATCGGATACCCCGCTTGCTGCAGTGAGCGGGCAAGCGCCGCCCCCAGATTCCCCGCCCCAACAATCGCAACTCGCAGCTTCCTTGCCATGCCCGGCAGCATAGCAGAAGCGCCTTCCGGCTTTCGGCCTTCGGCGTCGACCGTTCCACCCATGTCGCCGAAGCAGCGCACCCTCCGGAAGCCGGACGCCGAAAGCCGGAAGCCTTTATATTGTTCCCATGCCGAAATCATCCCGCAAAGTCCGATTGATCTCCTCCCGCACCGTCTACCGCGGCCCGGTGTTCACCGTAACCACCGACCACGTCCAGGAACCCGGTGGCGTAAAGGTTCGCCGCGACATCATCCGTCATTCCGGCTCCGTCGTGGTCCTCGCCGTCGACGATTCTGCCACCACTCCTCGCGTGCTCCTCGAACGACAGTACCGCCACGCCGCCTCTGACTACTTGTGGGAAATTCCTGCCGGCCGCGTCGATCCCGGCGAAAAGGAATTGGAAGCCGCCAAGCGCGAACTGCTCGAAGAAACCGGATACACCGCCGCCAAGTGGCGCCGCATTCTCAAGTTCTATGCCAGCCCCGGCTTCGTTGCCGAGACCATGGCGGTCTTCCTGGCCACCGGTTTGCTCGCCGGCGAGGCTCAACCGGAAGAAGACGAGATCATCTACAAGCGCATGGTGCCCCTTCCGACCGCCGTTCGCATGGTCCTCAACGGAACCATTCGCGATGCCAAGACCATCTCCTCGGTTCTGTGGCTCGACCACACGTCCCGTACAGCCAGAGCGAAGAAGCGGCGCCCCCGCAAGTAACTCCGATAGCCGTGACCCCGCTGGCCTGACGATCTGCGCCCGGTTCGCTCGCGCCGGATTTTTTGCGCCTCACATTCTCTTGACAGCCTACCTCTGGCGCTCCAAAATGCATCCTAATGCGGGTATTTGACTGTGGGCACGTCCCTGGGTCCCCCCAAATAAAGGACGTGCGGAAAGTGGGGGGTTTACGTGGAACGTCTGAAAGGAACCGTCAAGTGGTTCAATAACGCAAAAGGGTACGGGTTCATTGGGCGCGCGGATGGACCGGACGTATTTGTTCACTACAGCGCAATCACCTCTGAGGGATACAAGAGCCTGCAGGAAGGCGACCCGGTCGAGTTCGAAATCACCGAAGGCCAGAAAGGCCCGCAGGCGGCAAACGTGACCAAGGCTGCTTCCTAAGCTGTTCTACCCTGCGGTTGTCTGATGCGACAAGGCACCTGTGTACCTTTCTGCGCGCGCGTCACCGCATGTTGCCTGGTTTAAGGTCTGAACTCGCTTTCCCCGGCTCTGGCTCTCCCGTCCAACTTTCGTTACTCTAGCCTTGCCCCGGTTTCATCAAACATGGACAACAAGGCCATCGCCAACATTCTCTACGAGACCGCCGACCTGCTCGAGATCGACGGTCAGGACTCCTTCCGCATCCGCTCCTACCGCAATGCCGCGCAGGCTATCGAGAATCATTCGCAATCAATCAAGGAACTCATCGCCGAGCCGAAGCAGGTTCTTGCCATCCCCGGCATCGGCAAGAGCATGCTCCGCAATCTGCAGGAACTCTTCACCGACGGCAAACTCGCCGTCCAAACCGAGCTGCTCGAGAAGTACCACCCCTCGATGCTGCAGTTGCTGAAGATTCAGGGTCTCGGCCCGAAGACCATCGCCCTCATCTGGAGCGCCTACAAAGTCAGCGACGTTGACGGCGTCGAGAAACTGGCGCGCGAAGGCAAAATCCGCGAACTCCCCCGCATGGGCGAAAAGCACGAAGCCAAGCTGCTCAAGGCCATCGAAGACTACCGCCGCATCAGCGGCCGCTTCCTCATCGATGCCGGTGAGACCGAGTCCGAGAAGCTCATCGAGTACCTCAAGAAATACGCGGGCATCGACAAGATCACGCCCGCCGGTTCGCTCCGCCGCGGACGCGAAACCGTCGGCGACCTCGACATCCTCGTCACCGGCCCAGCCTGCACCACCGAAGAAGGACGCCAGAAGGCCATCGCCTACGTCGCCCAATATCCGCCACTCATGGACGTCATCGCCAGCGGCGACAACAAAATCAGCTTCCACGTTCGCAACGGCATGCAGGTCGACGTGCGCCTTCTTCCCCCGGAATCCTTCGGCGCGGCCATGCAGTACTTCACCGGATCAAAGGCCCACAACGTCGCCCTCCGCCAGCGCGCCCTCAAAATGGGATACACCCTGAATGAGTACAGCCTCGCCACCCTCGAAGGCGAGAAGCCCGTCGCAGGTAAGACCGAAGAAGAAATCTACTCCAAGCTGAAGCTCGACTACATCCCGCCCGAGATGCGCGAGAACCTCGGCGAAATCGATCTCGCCAAAGACCATGCCCTGCCCATCTTGGTCACGCAAGACGATCTGCAGGGTGACGTTCACATGCACACCGTCGAAACCGACGGCAAGAATACGATTGAAGAAATGGCCGAAGCCGCCAAGGCGCGCGGCTACAAATACATGGCGATCACCGACCACTCCAAGAACCTGGCCTTCGCCAACGGCCTGGACGACAAGCGCGCCGTCGAGCACATCGCACGCATTCGCGCCGTAGGCACGAAGATGGAAGGCATCACAATCTTTGCCGGCATTGAAGTCGACATCCTCGCAGACGGCGATCTCGATCTCTCCGACGACGTGCTCGCGCAAATGGACATCGTCATCGCCAGCGTGCACTCCGTCTTCAATCAGGATTCCGCGAAAATGACCGACCGCCTGCTCAAGGCAATAGAAAACCCGAACACCTCCGTCATCGGACATCCCACCGGCCGCATCCAACTCCGCCGCGACGCCTATCCCTTCGACATGCACGCCGTGCTCACCGCGGCTGCGAAACACAAAGTTGCGATGGAACTCAATTCCTATCCCGACCGCCTCGACCTGAACGATGTGCACCTGCGCCAGGCCAAACAACGAGGCGTGAAGATCGTCATCAACACCGACTCCCACCACACCTCGCACATGGAAAAAATCCGCTACGGCATCCTGCAAGCAAGACGAGCCTGGCTCACCAAAGACGACGTCCTCAACACCCTGCCTCCCCAACAATTCGCCAAAGCCATGAAGCACGCGTGGTAACCCGTGTAGTACTGAGTATGTGGGGACAGTTCAATACTGAATATGTGGGACAGCCGCCCTCGGCTCTCCGCCGAGCAAAGCTCGGCCTCTTTGCTTTGACCGTGCTAGAGCCGCGCTTTTAGCGCTATGGTGGAAGCACTGCGCTGCGGGGTGAGCCGTGGAAGAGCGGCGCTTCAGCGCCGCGTCCGACGCGGAAAACAGATTGCGGGCTTTAGCCCCTGCCTTTCCACTCGCCAAAGTTTTTCCATTCTTTTTTTCGCTAGTTAACATTTCTCCTCGCCAAACGTCATATGAACAAGCAGTGAGATTCCGATGAAGGCCACAAGAATGCGGCAACTGTTGTGCTTGTCATTGTTAAGTCGGATCATCTTCAACAATTCAACGCCACCTCGCCATACGTCTGCGTTGATCTGAAGACCAACTGAATCGGTAACTTCTTCCCTGTAGGGTAAGCGGGCGATCGGTACTGACCGGTCCGATCGATTGGGGAATTTCTGTCTATAACGACCGCGTCCAAACACCTTCCTTCAAGGAGAAGCAGCCATGCTGTGTCTCGCAATGCTGATCGTATCGCTGCTGAATGTTTCCCGTTCCTCGAATCGAATTCGCAACGACCGCTTGGCGAGAGCACTCCTTTCCGCGATCGTGCTTCTCCCCTTCCCGATCCTTCTCGCGGCACAGGAACCACCGCAAATTGCTTCGCCCATCGCAACTGGATTTCGCTGGGCCACCATCAAGCCCAGCGACCCGCGCGCCCAGGGGCATCAATTTCGAGTCATCGGACACCGTCTTGAGACCACGAACACTTCTTTATTCGATCTCATCTCGTTCGCCTACCGCCTTCATGCCACCCAGATCATCGGCGCTCCCGATTGGGTCCGGTCCGACAAATTCGATTTGATCCTCCAGGCAGACGGGGATGTCCAACCCAGCGCCGCACAGTGGACGAGCATGTTGCAGATCTACCTTGTGGAAAGCTCCAGGCTCAGCTTTCACAGCGACACCAAGGATCTGCCGCTCTACGTGTTGGCCATCAGCCAGTCGGGTGTTAGGCTCGCAGCCAGCGCACGAGATGCCTCGCACCTTCCCGAACTCTCGATAACACTCGGCGCCAGGAACGCCGCCAGCGCAAACCTGGTTGTCGTGTCCGCGACGAACGCAACCGTGTCGGACCTGGCCAGCCTCATGGAGCGCGTCGTCCTGGAGTGGCCCGTCGTTGACCAAACCGGAGTCACAGGGCGATTCGACTTTGTGCTGAGTTGGACGCCCGATGGCGCTCAGTTCGGCGACCTGCGAGCCAGGCTTCCTGCCGCGGTAGACGTGGCCAACGCGCCGCCGTATCTTGCTACCGCTCTCCAACAGCAACTGGGGCTGACCCTTGACTTGGTTGACGCACCCTCACAGGTCCTCGTCATCGACTATGTCGAAAAACCTGCCGGGAACACCGGGCGCCAGCTACGGTTGCAAGACAAGCTATCGGAGCGGATCTGGCACCCATCACTCCGGCCCCCCTGGCTGACTTTTTCCACAGACATAAATCCATTTCTTGTGACGAACGACCTTTACTGAGAAAAACACAACGCGCACACTCCTCTCATGCGTGCCAGTTCCTCGCTAGTCCGCACTCACACGGGGGATCAACTAGCCTCTCCTAAGTCCTTATTTCATAAGATTTTACCTCTAACTCATTTGGAATCAGGATTTTGCGGGGCCACCGCCCGATTCATAGCCACTAAGCCACACAGAATCAATATTTTAGGAGTTTCGATGAAAAAAAATAACGCACTCTCCACTGGAGTTTTCCCGACTGCATTTCCCGCATCCTCTATCAGGCGACCCACAATCGACCTCGAAGCCACCTGGACCTACGCCCAAAACACCGGCGAACTTCAACAGGACGGTAAGCATGTCTCCACTGGTTACTCCGGAGCGAGCGAAGGCAAGAACAATCCGGCAATGGACAATGTCCTCAACATCGGCCCCATCCCCCGTGGCGATTGGACGATCGCCGGGCCTCCCGTCGACAGCAAAGATCATGGCCCGTACGTGCTGAAACTCAATCCCGCGCCATCCACCGAAACCTACGGCCGCACCGGCTTCCTCATGCACGGAGACTCCAAAGAGCATCCCGGCGGCGCGTCGCACGGATGTGTCATTCTTCCCCGAGCCGTTCGGGAAGACGTCTGGCAAAGCGGCGACAGAGACCTAGAAGTGATTGCCGAGATCCCCGGCGCAGATGGCCCCAAAGGTAAATAGTCATGCCAGTCGCATCCAGCGCGCGTGCGAGCGTAGAATCGTCGCCAGTACTCACGAACTCACGGCACAAACCTATGCCTGATCAGACTCCCGTTCCGCCTCCCCCGAAACCGCCTGCGCCTCCAGCCCCACCTGCTGGCCCCACCATCAACATCGGTGAAGAATACGGCACGGCGAAGAAGAATCTGCCCCCCGCCAAGATTGTGCTGATTGCCATTGGCGCGGTGCTGATCGTGGTGCTCATTGCGTCGTTTGTGAAGCGTGCCAAGCCGCAGGCTTCCGGCTCTCTCGACAACGTGACTGCCGTGGAGATTCCCGGCCAAGGTTCGACCATGGTCGCCCTGACCTTCACCATCCGCAACAATAGCGAAAAGATGCTCTACGTCCGCACCGTTGAAGGCTCAATCAAGGCTCCCAGCGGTGAGTCAACGGCCGAGGCTGTGTCGGCCGTCGATTTCGACCGGTATTTTCAGGCTTTCCCTGCGCTCAAAGTCGGGACACAGGCGGCACTTTCGCCGGAGGCCAAGATTCAGCCCGGCGAGACGACGGCTCGAACCATCATCGTGGCGTTTCCCATAACTCTGGACGCCTTCAACCAGCGCACCTCGACCAGCGTTGTCGTCTGGCCCTACAACGAGACTGTACCGGTGACAATGACTAAGTGACCAAACAACCGCCAAACTCACAAAGTATTTTCGTGGGTAAGATTTCCTTTGTGAACCTTCGGGGCCTTCGTGGTGATTGCTTTGTCGATTCGCGCTACCCCAGGTGCATAAATTTCACAGAATGGATCTCCTATAACCGCATGAAGATCTCGCAGCATTATGCCTGCTCCATCGCTCAGTTCCTTGCCCTCATTCTGTCAAGCTTGCTCGCCTCCGCTGCGCCAGCGGCTCATTCCGATAAGTACCTCGTCTACGTCGGCACCTACACCGAGGAAGGCAGCAAGAGCAAAGGCATCTACGCCTTCCGCTACGACGCCGCGACCTCTGAGATCACGCCGCTGGGCCTTGCCGCCGAGACAACCAATCCATCGTGGGTCACGCTCCATCCCAACGGACGCTTCCTGTACGCCGTGAATGAAGTCGGCAACTACAAAGGTCCGAACAGCGGAGGCGTCAGCGCGTTCTCCGTCGACCGCGCCACAGGCAAGCTGACGTTCCTGAACGAGGTTGCCTCGCGCGGCGCCGATCCCTGCTACGTCACCGTCGACCAGACCGGCAAGTATGTCCTGGTGGCGAACTATACCGGAGGCAGCGTCGCAGCCTTCCCCATCCTCGCCGACGGCAAGCTGGGGGAAGCGTCGGCGTTCGTGCAGCACACTGGCAAAGGCACGAACCCCGAGCGTCAAGAAGCCCCGCACGCGCACTCCATCGATCTCTCCCCCGACAACCGCTTCGCCATGGTCGACGATCTCGGCCTCGACGAACTGCTGGTCTACAAGTTCGACAGCGCCAAGGGATCGCTCACGCCGAACGATCCGCCCTTCGCCAAGGTCGATGCCGGAGCCGGCCCGCGGCACTTCGTCCTGCGCCCCGACGGCAAGTTCGCCTACGTGGTCGCCGAGATGGGCCACACCGTGACAGTGTTCTCGAATGACGCGTCCACTGGGAAGCTGCAGCCCATACAAACCGTCACGACCCTGCCCAAGGATTTCACCGGCCGCAACGACGACGCCGAGATCCGCATTCATCCCACCGGCAAGTTCCTGTACGCCTCCAACCGCGGCGACGACAGCATCGCCATCTACGCAATCGATCAGGCCAAAGGAACGCTGACCCAAATAGCGATCACGCACACCGGAGGCAAAGAGCCGCGCAACTTCGAGATCGATCCCACGGGCAAGCTTCTATTCGCCGCCAACCAGAAGTCAGACAACATCGTCGTCTTTCGCATCGACCAGAAGACCGGTCTCCTGACGCCAACTGGAAAAGTGCTGGAGGTGGGCTCGCCGGTGAGTGTGAAGTTCCTGGTGGTGGAGTGATGACGATCAGTGGCTTTTTTCAAGAACAACGACGGGCGGTGCCGATTCGCCTCCGTCCCACTGGGATGCAAAGTAGCAGTAATCATGGGGGAAATCGGCAAGGACCGCTTTGGCGTCCGCAGCCAGATGAGGCTTTACTTCGGTCTTCCAGAACCGATGACTGTCTTCCAGGTGAATCCAGCGGGGAGCGAGTCCGACATCCACCACCACGAACTCAACAGGCCCAACTCGAAGCAAGGCGCTGATGTCCTCTTCGCTGAGTGATCTCGACCGCGATGTGGTGATAAAGCCGTTCGCTCCCCAGAGTTCTCGGAGAGGCAGGTGGGTGACGATTCTGACCGATTGATCCATGCGGTGCCGACCTGATTGTATTCGACGGAGTCAAAATGGATACCAACGAGAATACCCCACGGCAATTTGTTTCGTATGCGGTGTCTAATCTAGCCATGTGGCGTATCGCTCTCTGCTTCTCGTTTGTGCTCCTCCTCGTCAACTTCGAATGGGCGCAGCACTCGTCGCTTGGCAAGGCAGAACAGGAGGCGCTGCAGCGCGCGAAGAGCGTGCTCGTCTCGTCGCTAGACAGTTCCCTTCCGAAGGTGAGCCTCGAGTTCTTCCTAAACTACGAGAGTGGCGGCGCAGATATCCGGTGGGAAGTAAGCGACTGCGGAGCACAAACGGGCACCCCGGCGACGGATCGTGGCGCCGACTCTCCCATGTGTGTTGGAGCCGACTTCGCGAAAGACCAGACCGACGTGATCGTCGTGGTCTCAGTCGGAACTTTCCAAAAGGGACCGACGGGCAAGCCCGCTCTCGTCAGCGTGAACGTCCAAGGCCCGGGCGGGATCAGCCATTCCCTCCGTCGCCTCGGCGACCTGCCAAAGGAATTGCACCGCCCAACCCGCGGAATGCCGCGAGACTTGCCGATTCCGGTTACTACTTCTTCTGTATAAATCGACGCCGCACCAGGTGCGTGTTCGCGTCCGGCTTAATCTCGTCATACTTCAGGCAGGAGATGGAGCCGTCCACTTCAAGCACAGCCAGCGCCACCTGTTCGGGGCTATTGATCCCGTGTTCCCGCAGGGCGCGATGCAACTCGTCCATGCTGACACGCTCGCGCGCCATGTGCGGTTCAATCACTTTACCGTCGTGAATGAGCAGCGAAGGCTCGCCCTGTACCAAACGGCGAAGATGGCGGTTCGACCCGGAAACAGCGGCCACTCCGTAGTTCAACACCAACAGAGTGCAGGCCGCGACCGCGCCGCCCAGTAGGGACGTGTCAGGCCCGGTCATCGCATTCTGTACGGAGTTCGAGAGCAGGAGCAGCAGCGTGAGGTCGAACGGGGTCATCTGCCCGACCTCACGCTTGCCGCTTAAACGCACACCAATCAGCACCAGCAAGTAGATGACGCCGGTGCGCAACACAATCTGCAACAGCACGGAACCGCCAGGAAAGAACGCTCCGCTCATGCGTGCTTAACCATACTAATTCGCCGTCACCGGCACCGGAGCGCCCTTCGGCGTGCTCAGGTATCCCGTGGCCTTGTTCTTGTCCACGGTCCACACGACCAGCTCAAACAGCATGTGATCGCGGCCGGAGTAGAACTGAATCGGCTCGGAGACGTTGCGATCCTTCTTCTCGATCGTCTTGTCGTCGGAGGTCACGTTCATCGTGAACTTGCCCTTTTTCACATCGGCCTTCTTCAGTTGCAGGCTAACGGTTGAGACTGGCTGCGGCTTTGCGCCCTTGAGCAGCGTGAACTCGTAGTAGTTGCGGTCGCCTTTGTGCTTCAGGATCTCGAGATCCCCCGCGGTGTGAGCGATCAATCCACTTTGCACGCCGAGATCGCCAATCGTGCTTTGCAGCTTGGCTTTGGTGGCTTCGAGATCAGCCTTGGTCGAAGCCACGTCCGTCTTCACGCCACCCACGTCCGTCTTCACGCCGGTGATTTCTCCGGTTACGGCGGTGATCTGCTCCTTCTGTTCCTTCTCCAGGCGGCTCTCGGCAGCCTTCTGCTGCGCCCTCAATTCCGCCACGCGCTGGGCCAATTCCTGCTTGGTCAACCCAACCTTCTCACGCAGGGCGTCTCCCTGGGACTCCTCAGTCTGCATGCGATTCGTCAGTTCTTTGACCTGCGCCTGACTTTTGCCGAGGTCGTCCTGAAGTGCACTCACTTGCTTTTGGGTGGTGTAGTGGGCATATCCGGAAACCGCCACGAACGCCACCGCCAGTATTGTCAGAATCCACTTTCCAACATTCGACTGCTGTTCTATCTGATCGCCTTCATCGGCCATACACTCTTCCTCCTCAGGAAGTTCAAGAATGATTGCAGGGATACGTTAATTGTTCAGCAGGATCACTACAGTGTCAATTGGCTCGTGGGATGCGCTATCGTCGCAAGGCCAATGCCTCCCGCAAAGCCGGCTCAAGATCGCGCCGAATCAGCGCGGCCTCCGGACCCAGCTTTTTCTCTAGCTGCTTGCGAGCCGCAACCAGCGGCTCCGACTCCGACGGATCGGGAAGCGACTTCGTCAGATTCTCTGACTTCACCAGGGACGCATAGGCCAGCCTCGCCGGAAAACCGGTATCGTCCAGGAAACGGCCGTAGGCCAGCCAGTCCTGCGCGCTCGCGCTGGTATCGCCATTCGACTGGTCGAGTTGCAGCGCGTGCTGATAGAGGCGCAACGCATCATCCACTCTGCCGGTCTTGGCCTGCAATTCCGCTTCATTCACGTCGGCCAGACTTTCGAACTTGGGCTGGCCGGTCTGGACCGCAAGCGTTTCGGCTAAGCGGTACGACTGAACGGCGAGTCCCGGCTGCGAGGAACGCATCTGGCAATCCGCCAGGCGCAACACAATGGCGATGACACGATCGGGCGTCGGACGATCCTTTGCAGGCTGTCGCGCCAGGGTTCCCAGAAATGATGTGTAGTGCGAAGCCGCGGCCTGTGCTTTGCCTTCACGATCCAATTCGTCGGCGAGATACAAATGCACCAGCGACTGATGCGGATCCACGGCGAGGGCTTGATTCCAACTTGCCAGAGCGTCATTGCCGTGGCCACTCTGCAAGGCCAGCAGCCCGCGATCGACCAGCAGATTGGCGTCCTTGGGCGCGTACTTGAGCGAAGATTCGGTCAGACTATAGGCTTCGTCATAGCGATTCTGGTCGATCAGCAGACGCAACAATCCCTGGCGCGCCGCCGGATCGGACGGATTGGCTTGCACCGCCCGCCTCCATGCCGCTTCCGCCTGTTGCAGTTCGCCATCTTCCGTTTCTTTGCGCGCCAGCCGCATCTGCAACGAGCTGTCAAACCCATCGAGCTTTGCCGCACGTTGCAAGTCGTGCAAGTCGTCGGTGTTTAGAGCAAGGTAGTAACGAACCTGATCGACGGTTCCCCACGCCAGCAGCAACAACACCGCGCCCACCTGCACCCATCGCGCTCCGGCTGTGCCTCCGGCCAGCCATCTCATCGCAGCCGCAACGGAACCGCCAGCCTCGGTGGCAGCGTCGGAGATCTTGTCGCGCGAGTTGAGCAGCAGGGACGCGATGCGGCCGTCGCGCAGCTTCCAGATGGCTCCATCCAGAATGAAGTGGTGAATGTTGACCAGCGCCGTGAAGATCAGGAAGCTGGACGCAAAGTCATGATGGAACGCGTTGCTGGCCAACCACGGTCCCGGGACGAATAAGGCGATGCCCCCGGTGACCAGCACTCCGAAATAGGCTAGCGGCCGCCAGTTGCGTCCGGTTTTGCCTTCGCCGGCTGCCTCGCGGCGGGCGTAGTAACTAGTGATCCAGAGATATTGCGCCGAGTGCATTACGGCCAGCACGCCGGAGCTGTATCGGTTCTGCGGAATCGAGAGCCCCTTGATCAGCGAGATCGCCGCCGGCAGCAGGAACCACAGGAACTGCGAAGAGAACAGCGTGAGGGACGGGATCAGCTTTCGCCATCCCGTGGCGCCCGCCAGCCGCGAGAGTCCATAGACAGACAGGATGACAAACGCAACACCGAGGATGCCTTGCTCCCAGCGGCTGACTGCGGCGGGAATTCCCAGCGAGATGAACAAAGAATCCGTCGACGGACCAGTGTGGAATCCGAGAAACAGAATCAGATACGAGACGATGAACGCACCGTAAAGAGCGCGACGCGTGTTCTTGTCGGGATCGGCTCCCGCCCGTCG
Organism: uncultured Acidobacteriaceae bacterium; assembly: GCA_963795875.1. Lineage (GTDB taxonomy): Bacteria > Acidobacteriota > Terriglobia > Terriglobales > Acidobacteriaceae > Sulfotelmatobacter. The sequence goes on along the minus strand of CAWCJM010000004.1, from coordinate 669,146 downwards.
CGCGAACATCATGAACAGCCCGTAGTTCTGCCCGCTGTAGTGCCACGGGCTCCACGTCAGGTAGATGGTGAAGATCCAGGGCAAGAGCCGCAGCCAGAAGTGCGACAGCAGAAGCGTCGCCAACATCAGCGCGGTTATATGTACGGTGAAGATGCGGTACTTCTGAAAATCTTCCGCGCGATGGTAGGCGCGATAAATCGTCGCCATGTAATGCGGATAATTGAAGAACAGGGCCAGCGCATAAAACGCAACCGCCCAAGCTTGCGCGCTCGAGGCCACCGCGAAATACGACAGCAGCAAGAGTGGAGCTGACCACGCGCCGCAGCCGACGATCAGGTCGAGCCATGGGCCGTAGATCCACGGCGCGGCCGGCGACTGACTCTTCGATTGGCTCGGTCTTCCCATAAGCGACGGCCACAGGACTTGCACTGCACGGCGCTCCTCGTGCCGTCGTGCTTACTGACTTGTGTGGCTTGACGAAATTATAGGGGCGCAATCGCCAATCGAGCGTGCCTTGGTGGGTGCAGTGCGGGTAACGAAAGTAACGGCAACGTAACAAGGATTGGACGGCTCCGCGTTTCGTTCATCCCGGTTCTTAGACGGCTACAGCACGTGCTGGGGCGCCCGCTACTGATATCCTCATTCGAACTTCCAGCGGGTGGATTTGGTTTGGAAGTGTTTTTCCCAGAGGGCGAAGACGACTTTCGGGCGTACCGCGAATACCGGTTCCTTCATCGACAGGATGTCGTCCTTCATCGAAGACATGTCGAAGTTGTATTTCGGCTTGTACTTCGCAAGGAATTTGCGGCGGGCCGTAACGTCGGCGATTTCTGCGACGCCTTCGACGATGACCGCCTCGTTCGCGAGCTCGGTGCAGACCACGCAGTTCGGATTACGTGCCAGGTTGCGGGCCTTCTGCGACTGGCTGCCGGTGCTGAAGAGCAAACGTCCGTCTTGCCAGAGCCCCCAGACGACCATGGTGTGCGGCGAACCGTCGGGCTTGACCGTGGTGATCCAGTAGTTGTGCGACTTCTTCAGGCGTTGCTCGGCCCACGACCAGGGCAGCAGTCCCTTGGTGCCTTCTGGGAAACCGTAGCCGGGGGCTTGCGGACGGCTCGCGGTCGGCCTCTTTGGCTGTACTGCGCGCTTCTTCACTGGCATGAAGGATCTCCAGACTGAACCACAGAGGACACGCGAGGTGATCCTCTTCGTTTCGCTAACAGTCGGTTACAGGTTCTTCTTTGTCCACTGGTCGATGCGGTCGAGGGCCTGCTGCAGGTTCTCCAGCGAATTGGCGACGCTGAAGCGCAGATAGCCTTCGCCGAATTCGCCGAAGGCCGTCCCGGAGAGCGCGGCCACTCCGGCCTGCTCCAGTAGTGCGTCGGCCAGGGGCTTCGACTTCCATCCCGTCTGCTTGATGTTGGGGAAAACGTAGAACGCGCCTTTCGGCATGCGGCAGGAGAAGCCTTTGATCTTATTCAGTCCGGCGACGAATAGATCGCGCCGGCGTTGGAATTCGTCGCGCATGTGGTCGACGGAACTCTGATCGCCGCGAATCGCTTCGATGCCCGCAACCTGCGTGAAGCTCGCCGTGCAGGAGTTGGAATTGGTCATCAGCCGTGTCATGTGCGCGGCGAGATCAGGACGCATCACGCCGTAGCCCATGCGCCATCCGGTCATGGCGTAGGTTTTCGAGAAGCCGTCGAGCAGGATGGTGCGCTCCTGCATGCCGGGCACCGACATGATGGAGAAGTGCTGGCCGCCGTCGAACAGCAGGCGGCTGTAGATTTCGTCGGACAGGACCATCACATTGCGGTCGCCGATATCTTCGCGATCTGTTCGATGTCGCGGCGCTCGAGAACGCCGCCGGTGGGATTCTGCGGGGAGTTCAGAATAATCAGCCGGGTGCGGTCGTTGATGAGCGATGCCAGTTCGTCGACGTCGAGCGAGAAGTCGCGTTCTTCGCGCAGTTGGATCGGGACGGCGCGTCCGCCGACGTAGTGGATCATCGATTCGTAGATCGGGAAGCCGGGGTTGGGATAGATGACTTCATCCCCCTCATCAATGAGCGACAGGATCGTGAAGAAAATAATTGGCTTGCCGCCTGGAACGACGACCACTTCGTCGCTGGTTACTTTCACGCCGCGGGTGCGGCTGACGTATTCGGCCAGCGCCTGGCGCAATTCCGGGCAGGCCGGCAGAGGGGCCGTAGTGCGTCCAGCCTTTGCGCATGGCGTCAACGCCGGCGTCGATCACATTCGCGGGCGTGTCGAAATCCGGCTCGCCGATCTCCAGGTGAATGATGCTCTTGCCTTGCCGCTCGAGGGCGCGCGCTTTGTTCAGAACTTCAAAGGCGGTTTCAGTGTCCAAGCCGCGACATGCGGCGGGCTAGATGCAATTCGTATTGGGTGGTTTCCGCCATGATCAGAACACTCCTGAACAAGCCAAACGGCACATTATACGCCCGTGAATGGCCTGAATTACTCACTCTGACGAGCTTCTCGGGGGAATAACATCATCCTCGTCGGCCGCGACAATCGTGCCTTGATGGTAGAGGATGCGCCAGCCCTCATTCTTACTTTGCCAGATGGTGGCACGACGGGTCAGGCGCGGTCCCTGCCGCAGCGTGTACGTCAGCAGGTATGTATCTGGACCCAGGCGGCAAAGCCCATGGTCATAGCTTTGCCAGCCTGCCGACGCCGCATTGACGGGATGTTTCTCACTCAAGGTGCGGAGGATGAACTCCCGGCTGTAGCGGCGACCCGATGCTCCCACTTCCCAATAATGGGGAGCCAGCACTCTTTCGTAGTCAGCCAGGGTTGTCCCGAACTCCTGCGTGTGAAAGATGGGCTCGCGGCGGCGAAGTTCCTCGAGGACACCGAGCAAGTCGGCTTCAACGTTTGTGAATATCCCGTCACTTGTCATAGCGACATTATTTTATGATTGGGCGCTGGCAGTTGGCGGCAAAAGTGAGTCTTCGAGGGGGCGCCGCCTAAACTCGGGACTGCGTTAACGCGGAGGAATTCATGAGTTCCTATCTGGATGAGTTGTATGCGCACCAGGAATGGGCCGACGCAGAGCACTGGCGCGCGATTGAGGCGCATCCCGCGGCGCTGGCCGACAAAGCGATCCGCGAGCGGCTGCTGCATATTCATCTGGTGCAACACGGGTTCTTGTGGGTGACGAGCCCGCAGCGGCCAGGGTTCGGCTTCAAGAAGCTGGAAGACTTTCCTTCCATGACCGATCTGAAGACGTACGCCCGGCAAGGTCTCAATGAGATTGGCGAGTTATTGAAGAAGACGGATCAGGGTCGGATGGAAGAAATCATCGACGTGCCGTGGTTCAAGCCGCCAGCCAGGATCAGCGTGCGTCAGGCTCTGACGCAGGCGGCAATGCACAGCCACTATCATCGCGGGCAGAATGCGACCCGTTTGCGGGAACTGGGCGGCGTCCCTCCGATGACGGACTTTATTGTGTGGCTGAAGGACGGGCAACCGGCGCCACAATGGAGTTGACGACCGCAAGGAGAACCACTCGAGCCTCGCTCGACAGACAGCCGAAGGCGGCTGTCCCCACATCAGCACAACTTATTCCGAGACGCTGTGCTCTTCGTTCTGCGAGCGCAGAACGCGGTCGACCGAGTAAGGAGCGCGGCGGCTGGGTTCGTGGTAATGGCGGACCTGCATTTCACCCAGCAGTCCGATCGCGAGAAGATTGAGGCCACCGATCAGTAGGCCCAGAGCGGCCATCATCAGCGGGCCGTGTTCGGCCATCACCGGGACGTGGCGCAGGAATTTTTCCAGGCCGAGCCACACCACGAGGGCGCTGCCTCCGAAAATGCTCATCATTCCGAAGGTGCCGAAGAAGTGCAGTGGGCGCGACAGGTAGCGCAGCAGGAAACGGATTGTGAGCAGATCGAAAAAGACGCGGAAGGTACGCGTAATGCCGTAGTGCGAAACTCCGCGCTCACGGTTGACATTGCGGATGGCCACTTCGCAGATCGTTGCGCCATGCCACGATGCCAGCGCCGGAATGAAGCGGTGCAGTTCGCCGTAGAGCGGCACCTGCTCGAGAATGTCGCGGCGGTAGGCCTTGAACGTTGTGCCGAAGTCGTGGATGTCGACGCCGCTGATCTTGGCCATCATCCAGTTGGCGATGCGCGAAGGGATGCGGCGCATCCAGAAATTGTCGACGCGGACCTTGCGCCACCCGCTGACGATGTCGTATCCAGCGGCGATCTTTTCCAGGAACAGCGGGATGTCGTTGGGATCGTGCTGCAGATCGCCGTCCATGGCAATAATGTACTCGCCGCGGGCATGGTCGAATCCGGCCGCAAGCCCTGCGGTCTGGCCGAAATTGCGGCGCAACTTGACGACCGTCACGCGACTGTCGACAGCGGCGATTTCGCGCAGCATGGCGAAGGTGTGGTCGGCGGAGCCATCGTCCACGAGCACGATTTCGAAGGTTTCGCCGTGCGCCTCCATGACCGCTTTCAGACGGTCGTAGAGGTCGGTGACGTTTTCTTGCTCGTTATGCAGCGGGACGACAATGGAGTACTTGGGCACAGTCTTTTCATTATAGACGAAAAGCGGACCCGACTCCGGGTTCGCAGTTCTTAGTTGAGTACCTTTGGTCAAGGGCGAAGACGTCCGATGGGAGGCCGCATCCTGAGCGGAAGGAAGATCGAAACCCCCACTTCTCACGCAGAAATCGCGCGAGAAAGTGGGGCACCCGGGCGTTGCTTCAGCCTTGATCTTTGAGCTTCAGCTTGGATTTGTTGTCTTCCATGAAGGCTTTGATCTCGTCTGCAGCGCCCAGCAGGCGGTTCCATTGTTCGTAGTAGAGAGTGACGGGGAAACGGCCGAGGCCGTAGACGCTGACTCCGCCTTTTTCGCCGACTTTAAAGATGAGGTCTCCGCTACGCTTCTTGGTTTCGACTTCTTTTTCCAGCTGAGATAGCTTCGCTTTCAGTTCTTCGTAGGTGGGTTCTGACATGGTTCCCTCGCGTTTGATATGAGTGCGCTATGAACAAATCCCCGATTTATGACTTGGTTTCAACACCTTGCCGGGAATTCTACCGATGCCCGCGCGGTCGGTCAGGACGGGCGCTCCTTCTATAGTAACTTGCCGGACGTTGCGTAGTGGTGGATAACCCTTATAAGCTGAAGAGAGTCTAATCCCAAAGCGGGAATGCTCTATCTGGGGTTCGTGATGCATTTGTGGGGAAGTATGCGGAAACGATGGTCGACTTGGTTGTGCCTGTCCTTAATGTTATGGACGGTCGCCGCTGAGTCTACCCATCATCACCCCACCCGGACCGAATCGGCTTCCTGCTCGATTTGCGTGGTGGCGCACAGCGCCAGTCCCACTGTAAGTTCCGTCCAGACGGGTCCAGTATTTGCCGCGATCGGTTTACTGCGAGAAGAAGATGTCGTTGCGAAGACCCGGTTCGATTTCTCTGACCGGGGCATTCGCGGTCCTCCTGTCCTGTAGGGATTCCCACAAATTGATGGTTCCGGCTGAACGTTGAAACGTTCAGGCTGGGCCCATTCCCTATTGGTCTTCTCTTCTTAATCAGGAGGGCATTATGCCTATTCTTCATCCGTGGCGCGTGGCCGCTATTTTTGCTGCCGTTTTTTCAACTACCGCAGTCTGGACTCAGTCGACGGGAAATTCCGGTTCAATAGGTGGCAGCGTGGTGGATCCTACGGGCGCCGTTGTTGCGAAGGCGACCGTGGAAATCCGCAACCCCGTCAGCGGCTTTGACCGCAGTACGACCACCGACTCATCGGGGAAATTCCTATTTACCAACGTCCCCTTCAATAATTACCACTTGGCGGTAACGGCGCAGGGCTTCTCGGCCTACGTGCAGGATGTGGAGCCGCGTTCCGCCGTGCCGGTCAACGTTGCAATCAAACTGCAAGTCGCGAGTTCCACCACACAGGTGACAGTGGAGGCGGAAGGCGGAGACTTAGTCGAGAACGACTCGACGTCGCACACCGATGTGGACAAGAGTTTGTTCGACCGCCTTCCTTTAGAGAGTGCGTCGTCGTCGCTAAGTTCGCTGGTAACCCTGGCAACACCGGGAGTCGCCGCCGATTCCAATGGCCTTTTCCACGGGCTGGGGGACCACGCGGAGAATTCATTTTCTGTCGACGATCAGCCGATTACCGACCAGCAGAGCAAGGTCTTCTCCAATCAGGTTCCGATGGATTCGATTCAATCGATGGAAGTGATCGCGGGCGCGCCACCGGCCGAATACGGTGGCAAGACCAGCTTGATCATCAACGTCACGACCCGCTCGGGGCAAGGCATGACCACGCCCCACGGAGCGGTCACCGCGTCCTACGGCACGTTTGGTACTTCGAATCTAGGGTTCAACCTCGGTTATGGCGGACAGAAGTGGGGGAACTTTATCTCGGCGAACGGGCTGAATAGCGGGAGATTTCTCGATCCCCCGGAATTTGCAGTCATGCACGACAAGGGGAACGAAGAGAATTTGTTCGATCGCGTGGACTACCAACTTTCGACGGCGGACTCGTTTCATTTGAATTTCGGTTACTCTCGGTCGTGGTTTGAGAATCCCAACTCGTTCGATCAGCAGTTTCACGATGTCAATGGGACTCAACTCACTGATCCGGTGACTGGAAATCCTCTGGGAGCGACAGATCAGGTTTCGCAGATCAAGACTTTCAACATTGCTCCGACCTGGACGCGTCTCCTTAGTTCGACCTCGGTGTTTACGCTTGGAGCCTTCGTGCGGCGTGACCAGTACAACTACTATCCGAGCGAGAATGCGTTTAACGATTTCTCGCCTGACCTGCAGGGCGAGACTGTTTCGCAAAATCGTCAGCTGACGAATGTAGGTCTGCGGACCAGTGTGTCGTACGTGAAAGGGATTCATAATTTGAAGGTGGGAGCAACGTATGAGCAGACGTTTCTGGATGAAGCGGACGGCATCGGCATCGTGGATCCAGGCTTAGTGGCGGGACTCACTCCGTCGTGTCTGACCGTGACGGGGCAACCCATTCCAGGGACACCCTGCGCGGTTCTGGCGCCGCACGACTTAACCGGCGGCGGCGGACTTTACGCCAAAGGAAGCCAGTTTTCGTTCAATGGCCACACTGACGTGAAGGAACTGGCGCTGTATGCGCAGGATTCGATCACAATTAAGAACTGGTCGTTTAACGTGGGATTACGAGGCGATGTGTACGATGGTCTTTCCCAAGGCCGGCAAGCTGAACCCCGGCTGGGAGTTGCGTACAACGTCAAGCAGACCAACACGGTGCTGCGGGTTTCCTACGCGCGGACGCTGGAGAGTCCTTTCAACGAGAATCTCGTGATTGCGAGCACCGGGTGCAGTATTCCGTTTCTCGCCGTACTGGTGCCGCCTCCGGGCGTTCCCTGCGTTACAGGCCCGATCTCACCTGGCTATCGCAACGAATTCCACGCGGGCTTGCAGCAGGCGTTCGGACGCTACCTGGTGATCAGCGGCGATTACATTTGGAAGTACACCCATAACGGCTACGATTTCGGGACCGTGGGAAGCACTCCGATTACGTTTCCGATTGAATGGCACAACGCGAAGATTCCCGGATTTGCGCTGCGCGTGAGCGTGCCGAATTATCGCGGATTCTCAGCGCAGGTGGTGATGTCGAGCGTGGCAGCGCGTTTCTTCCTGCCGCAGGTCGCCGGGTTGCCGATTGTGCCTCCGGCGACTGGCGTGTTCCGCATCGACCACGATGAGAAGTTCAACCAGACTACGCACCTTCAATATCAGCCGTGGAAAACCGGGCCGTGGTTTGGCTTCAACTGGCGCTACGACAGCGGGTTGGTGGCCGGAGCAACTCCTTGCTATAACCCCTTGACGGCAACGTGTGCGGGTTCGTCAACGATGCTGGGTGGACAACCCGCGATCAACTTGATTAATACAATCTCGGGTGCTCCGCTGACTGCCGATCAGGAATTTCAGGCGGGATTCACTTGCAATGGCCTTCGGGCCACTCCGACACAAGCTCTGCCGAGTCCGTGCCTGGCCTCGCAGTTTGGGTCGTCGCTGATTCGAGTCCCTGCACCCAACACTGAAAATGACGACCATAATCCGCAGCGCATCGCCCCAAGGAGTCTTTTTGATCTTTCCTTGGGGCACGACAATCTTTTTCACGGCGACAAATACAAGTGGAGTGCCCAACTCACCGTCATCAACCTGACGAACAAGTACGCGCTCTACAACTTTCTTTCCACGTTCAGCGGAACGCATTACGTGACGCCGCGAACGCTGACCGCCGAACTGGGATTCCATTTCTAGCGCTGGCTCCAAACGGACGAAAAGGCGGCTCTCTGCGAGCCGCCTCTTCTTGCCCCCACTCGTTCGAGCTTTGTAAACGAATGTAAAACAAGGCCAAGCCCGGGGTAAGTCGGCCCTCCGATTGGTAGAATAAAAAGACACCGCCGCTCCAATCTATGCATCTACTCGCAGTGAGGGAAATCATTGTTTATTAAGTTCGCCGCTAGACTCACGGCCTGCCTCGCGCTCGCCAGCCTTGGTGCATCTCTGAGTGCCGCGCAGCAGGCCACGTCGCCGTCAGGCTCCGATTCATCGTCACAAGCGCAGCCACAGGCCCCCGCGGCCAGTCAGCCTCCCGCTTCCGGGCAGCAGCCTTCCTCCGACAAAACGAAAAAGGACCCGCCCCCGGACAGCAAGAACGCGGGCACGTCGAACGATCGCCTGTTCTATACCTTGCCGAACTTCCTGAGCCTGCAAAACGCGGGCAAGGTTCCGCCGCTGACTGCCAAGCAAAAATTTGCGGTCGTGGCGCGGGGTACATTCGATCCGGTGCAGTTTCCGTGGTGGGGACTGCTGGCTGGCATCAACCAGGCGGACAACGCCGAACCCGCCTACGGCCAGGGCGCAGCGGGTTATGGCAAGCGATACGCGACCACCGCCGCGGACGGCATTATCGAAAACTTTATGACCGCAGCGGTTTTTCCTTCGCTACTGCATCAGGACCCGCGCTTCTTCCAGTCCGGTCAGGGTGGGTTTGTGCGTCGGACCGGTTATGCCGTCAGCCGGATCTTCGTCACCCGCACAGATTCCGGACACTCGCAGTTCAACTACTCTGAGATTTTTGGCAGCGCTGCGGCGGCTGCTATTTCCACTTATAGCTACCATCCGAAGAGCACGTACATCAGTACGCCGACGAATCCGCACATGTTTATTGGTTCCGATCGAACCCTGGCGAACACCGCTGACGTATGGGGAACACAAGTGGCCCTCGACACGCTCACCATCTTTCTCAAAGAATTCTGGCCAGACATTCACCGCAAACTGTCGCGCAAGCATAAAAGCGACGCCGTCGCAGCACCGCCTCCGGCTCCAGAGCACCTTTAAAAAAGAGTTCCTGACGAACCCGATCACGCTTCTGTGATTTCAATCACAGCGCGTACAACAGCGTCTCCATAGTATTTCTCCAGTTGTCGAGCTGGTCGAAGCTCCAGTTCGACCTCAGACCGCCCATGGTGAGATGCTCATGAAGTGGATGTTGGTGACGGTTGCAGCCGCTGTGCTTGCGGTCGGACTGTATGCCAGCGGTCCACCCCCCTCAGTCACTGCGATCGTTGTGGACTATCCATCCGAGGGCTCGCTGTTTCCACCTGACATCATTGCGCCCACGTTCCAGTGGCGCGATGCAGAGGCCGCAGCGACGGCGTGGCGGATTGACGTTACATTCGCCGACCGGGCGCACTCTATTCAGTTGTGGTCGCAAGGCGAGAAGATGAAGCTCGGGGAACTGGACACGAGCCTCGTCGGCTATGTACCGCCAACGCTGACGCCCGAGCAAGAAGCGGATCACATCTGGAAGCCGGATCCGAAGACTTGGGCCGAGATCAAGAAGCACTCAGTCAAGGGGCCCGCCAAGGTGACCTTTACCGGATTTCGCAGCGAGGATACGGGCGAGCCGGTTTCGCAGGGCCAAGTCCGGATTCAGACTTCGACCGATCCGGTCGGCGCACCCATCTTCTATCGCGACGTTCCGCTGATTCCAACTCCGCCGGAGCAGGGCGAGCGCGGGGTGATCAAGCCACTGCCGGATTCGGTTCTTCCCAAAATCAAGTGGCGCCTGCGCTATGTTTCCAGCACCGAGAACAAGGTGGTGATGGAGGGCCTGCCGACCTGCGCGAATTGTCATTCCATTGCGCGCGACGGTAAGACTCTTGGGATCGATGTCGATGGCCCGCAGAACGACAAAGGCCTGTATGGCCTGATCCCGATCCACAAAGTCAGCTCGATCAGCAACGACTACATCATCCGCTGGAGCGCGTTCAGCGACAAACTGGCGCAGAAGCGCTTCGGATTCATGTCGCAGGTTTCGCCGGACGGCAAATACGTCATCACGTCGATCGACGTACCAGGCGGACACGGAACGCGCGTGGTTGACCGGCTCTACAACGGCTTTTTTACGGACTACGGATTCGGCCAAGTATTCTTTCCAACGAGAGGAGTGCTGGCGTGGTACAGCAAGGACACCGGCAAGCTGAATGTTCTACCGGGAGCGGACGATCCGAATTTTGTGCAGACCAGCGCATTCTGGAGTCCCGACGGCAAGTATCTGGTCTACTCGCGCGGGGTGGCGAAGGATCCGTATGAAACGGGGCATCCGCGGGCGCTCTACGCCAACGATCCCAACGAAACGCAGATGCAGTACGACCTGTACAAGATCCCGTTCAACGACGGCAAGGGCGGCAAAGCGGAACGGCTGATCGGCGCTTCAGAAAACGGGATGAGCAACAACTTTCCGAAGGTATCTCCTGACGGAAAGTGGATTGTTTTCGTGCGCAACAAGAATGGTCTATTGATGCGGCCCGACAGCCATCTGTACATCGTGCCTTTTGCGGGCGGCAAAGAGCGGCTGCTGAACTGCAACTTGAAAACCATGAATTCGTGGCACAGTTGGTCGCCGAATGGGCGCTGGCTCGTCTTCTCGTCGAAGACACCTTCGCTCTACACGCAGATGTATCTGACGCACATTGACGAGAATGGAAACGACTCGCCGGCAGTGCTCATTGAGCATGCGACGGAGTCGAACCGCGCGGTGAACATTCCCGAGTTCATGAATATCGCGCCCGGCGGGCTGGAGAAGATCGACGCTCCGGCGACGGAGTTCTATCGCCTGTTCGATGTCGCGGTGCAATTGGCGGACAAGAAACAATACGATGCCGCAGTGCCGGCCTGGAAGCAGGCTCTGGCGTTGGCGCCAGAAGATCCGCGAGGTCACAATAACCTCGGCGTGGCGCTGGTGGCGACGGGCAAGTACGACGAAGCGATTGTGGAGTACCGGAAGTCGCTCGAACTCAATCCTTCAAGTTCACAGACTCACAACAATCTGGGGAGCGCGCTGGCCGAATCGGGGCGCGTGGATGAAGCGCTCCCTGAATTCGAAAGAGCAGTTGAACTGAATCCGGACAACGGCTCTGCACGCGTCAATTTAGGAAATGCTCTGGCTTCCAAGAGTGGGCATCTGAATGAAGCGATCCAACAACTGAATAAGGGTATCGAGCTGCAGCCAGAGTCGGCGAGTGCGCAGAACGGGCTGGGAGTGGCCCTAGCGCGAGCCGGAAGGCTGGACGATGCGGCGCTGCACATGGAGAAAGCTGTGGCCCTCGCCCCGAAGGCGGCTGACTATCGCTATAACTTCGGACGCGTGCTGGCGGCGAAAGGGGATCTTCCGACCGCGGTGGTGCAGTTCGAGGAAGCGGCGAAGCTGTCGGCCATGCAGGAGCCTGTGATTCTCGAGATGCTGGCTGCTACGTACTCCGACACAGGGCGCTACGCGGAAGCCGTGAGCACTGCACGGCAAGCTTTGGAGTTGGCGATCCGGCAACGGAATGACGCCCTGGCAACGAGGTTGAAGACAAGTCTGACACGGTATGAGGGGCTGGCGCGCAGCGGGACGGCACCGACGGCGACGCCGTAAAGGCTTGCGGAGGTGGCTACGATCTCGTCGCTACAGCCGGCAAAGCTTGCCTTGAGCGCAGTGGAAGAGTCCGCCGCTACTGGTTCGGCGCTACATCATTCGCTTGGCCTCGAATGCACGGTCCACTACCAGTTCTGGATGCAGTCGGCGGAAGCTTTCGGCCACATGACAGTTCCAGCAAACCGGTTGATACCTTGAAAAGACGTCGGGAAGCTGTTCTGGGCGGAATTCCCTCCACTCGGACGTCTTGAAGTCCGGACCGAGCAACGCCGGAGCGTGATCGAGGTGACGAAGCTCACCGATCGGCTTGTGGCAAAACGCGCAGTTCTTTCCTTCGTACCACTGCGAAACGATATTCCAGACCAGGCAGTTGGCGGGGCCAATTTCGATCTGGCTCAGACATTCCTGACCGCAGTCCTGGCGCTCGGGCCAGCGGGAACACTCTCTCAGGCGCAACGTAGTCTCGGACAGGAAAGCGCCGATGGCGGCTTCTCCGGCAGCCACGTCAACGGCGGCCGCCTTCCCGGTTTCAGGGCAGGTAATCAGATGCTTCCCACGGTAACCGAAGAACGCGCGAATTCCAGGGATAGCGCGGAATACGAACAGGCCAGCCGCCAGCACAACGACAACCAAGGTAACGAACTGTGTGACCGTCATGGAGCACCTCCTGGAAAGCAGCCGACAGCGATCAACTTTCAGCCAGTCGCACAGGCCGGACGCGGACCGCGCTTTGGGCATTTACAGGATGACCGCGCGACGAAGATCACGCGGTGCCTTGCGTCACCGGAAAATGTGATTGGGGTCACGAATTGCGAATGCTGCAACGCTTCGGGATCCCGGCTAACAGGTAGCAACCACCAGGATTGAGAGGGATCGAGACCCTATGCGGCACGGCGGATGTTCTCTTTCACGCGGTGGATAACCGTCGCGGGCAACTGTAGTACGCGCGCCTGCAGTGTTCGCTTGGACCGCACTTGAATCGCAATCCCACCGTCGCTGGGGAACGGGTCGGAGAGCACATCGAATTCTTCACCGTAAATCCTGATGCTTTGCGAGACGGCATACCCAAACTGCCGTATGCGTGCACAAACCTCTGTGCTCGGGAGACTGCCCTGACTGGTGGTCACTTGATCCTCGTTTCCGGCAGGGAAAGAAAGAAAGAAAGAAAGAAAGTCCCCCGCTGCCGTACAGGTCGATTTCACGCCTTTTCTCGGAACTCCGCCGTGACCCCGGTCACCGCCGAAGGCTAATGCGTTAACCCGTTCAATGGCAATGACATAGCGATCTCAACTGTCCGTCGGTTGTCATAATTCAGCAGGGATTTGCACCGGCCGGGACGGCCGCAGCCTCCTTACCAGATTCGAGGCAGCAGTCGATAGCGCGTGACCGCAGCGTATTGCTCATAACCGGAAAGCCCCCGGAGAAGCGTTTGATCCTCATGGGCCGTGCGCCAGATTATGAGCACGGCCATGACCACAGTCAGCCTCAGCACCCAGACCGATCCCCAGACGAGCGCCGTGGACACGAATATCAAAATGAGGCCCACGTACATGGGATGGCGAACGAACCGGTACGGGCCGGACGTGACTACCGTTTGTCCACGGTCCGTCTGAATGCGAACGGTCTTTTCAGCAAACGGGTTGACCACCATGACCCAGGTGATCAGCGCTAGGGCCGCCGCAAACAAGATGGATCCGACATAGACAAAGCCAAACGGCAGCGAAGTCCAGTGGTACCGCCCAGCGTCCAACCCTGCAAGCGCGGGCAGGATGGAGATGAGAGGGCCGTAGATCGCTAGAAAGATCTTGTCGAAAGGCGCGGTGTCTTTGCGCCGCCATTTTGCTCGCGCCTTGAGCACCACCGGATTGTAGTGCTGGACTATCGGCGCGACTGCGCTCATCCCAACGACGCATAATGCGACCGAGATCCAGCCGCGAATCCAGTCCAACCGGCCCGCCGCAAGGAAGAGCGAGCCAATCCAAAGGAAAAACGCGCCGACCTGAAGCAGCCCCTTGGCAAAGCGCGATCCTGTGGATGCGGCCGGTGAGTTTGTTTCGACGACGGAAGATGGAGACATCCTGTCCTCCGATAACCGATCATGATGCCCCTGGCCAAAACAGGGCGATGAACTCGAACGTACGCCGCTGCTCCGGACGCGACTAATGCGTCACGTGGGTTGAGCGCAGTTGCATCTTCACCGCGACCGACAGGCGGCGGATGCCCTCATGGATCACCTCAGGCTGACAGTATGAGAAATTCAGGCGCATGTGCCGGCCGCCCTCGTGCCCGTTGTTCGCGTAGAACGGTCCGCCGGGAACGAACGCGACATTCTCGGCCAAGGCCGCCGTCAGCAGCGTTTGCGAATCGTTGCCTTCCGGCATCGTCACCCACAGGAAGAGGCCGCCCTGCGGATGAGTCCAGGTCACCTCTGGCGGAAAGTATTCATGCAGGGCTTGCAACATCGCGTCACGGCGTTCGCGATAGACCTGGCGAATCAGTTTGACGTGCTGGTCGAGGAACCCGTCACGCGCAACTTCATACGCGACATACTGGTTGAACGTAGAGGTGTGCAAGTCGGCTGCCTGTTTCAGTTGCACCAGCTTGCTGATCACGTCTTCCGGGGCGACGATCCACGCCAGCCGAATTCCAGGTGCCAGGGTTTTTGAAAACGTGCTCAGGTAAATGACGTTGCCCAGAGTAAATCCGTTGTCGCGGCGCAGGTTCTCGCGGTCGAGCACCACCAATGGAGATATGTGCTTGCCTTCGTAACGCAACTGGCCGTAAGGGTCGTCTTCAATAATAGGGATGCCGTACTTGTCCGCAAGCAGAATGAGTTGGTGACGGCGCCCTTCCGATAACGTGACTCCGGCGGGGTTCTGGAAGTTCGGCAGCACATACATGAACTTCGGCCCAGCGCGGAGGCTGGGATCGAGTTGCTCGGTGAGCAATCCGTCGTCGTCGACTGGAACAAAAACATATTGTGCGCCATAGACACTGAACGCCTGCAGTGCACCGAGGTAAGTGGGCGCTTCGACCAGGACGCGGTCTCCGCGATTGATGAGCAGCTTACCAATCAGATCAAGAGCCTGCTGGGAGCCGGATGTAATGAGGACGTTCTCGGCGCTGGCGACGATGCCGTAGCGTGCCAAGTTACGGGCGATCATTTCGCGTAAGGGTTGGTAGCCCTCAGTGGCAGCGTATTGCAGAGCCTCCGCGCCGTGCTCCGTGAGAACTTTATGGCAGGCTTCTTCGAAACGCTTGACCGGGAATACGTCAGGGGCAGGCAGGCCTCCGCCAAAGGAAATGATTTCGGGCTTTTGCGTTACCTTCAGTAATTCCCGGATGGCGGAGCTTTTGACTCCCAGCGTTCGTTGCGCGTACCGCGACTTCCATGCTGTGGACATCGCGAAACCCTCCTCGCCGAACAGGTTTCAAAGTTTCAGAGTTTCGAAGGTTTCAAAGACCAAACTCGATGCACTTTGAAAACGTTGAGACCTTGAAACTTTGAAACTTGCACTTCCTAGTCCTCGCCAACGAGTTCCGGCTCATCCGACACGTGCACATGGAGATGCGAATAAGTGTCGTTTTCCTGCGCGTCGACCACGGCGATCGCCGCCACATTCACTACGACCTCGACCGTCGCCGAACGTTGCAGCACGTGGACCGGGCGGCTCATGCCCATCAGGATCGGCCCGATGAGTTCTCCCCCACCGATCTTCGCCACCAGCTTCGTTGCAATGTTGGCGGATGCGAGGTCGGGGAAAATCAGTACGTTGGCGCCGCCCTTCAACGTGCTGAAGGGATACTG
Organism: uncultured Acidobacteriaceae bacterium; assembly: GCA_963795875.1. Lineage (GTDB taxonomy): Bacteria > Acidobacteriota > Terriglobia > Terriglobales > Acidobacteriaceae > Sulfotelmatobacter. The sequence continues at coordinate 653,363 of CAWCJM010000004.1, read as the reverse complement.
TTCTTCGATGATCTCGGGAGAAAGAGCCTCGTCGGCCATGATTTCTCCATCAACCATCAACGTGGGGTCGGCAAACTTGATCAGTTCGACCGCCTTGCGCACTTTGGTGCAGATGGGATGATCGACTCCGCCGAAGCTGGAGAACGACAGCATGGCCACTCTCGGGATCAGGTCGAAACGTCGGGCCATATGAGCGGTGCAGAGTGCGATCTCAACCAAATCTTCCGCAGTGGGCTCGATGTTCACACTTGCATCGGCCAGGAAAAAGACTTCTCCTTTGCGAGTGATGACCGCATAGCAACCGGAGACGCGGTGCAAACCTTCGCGCATGCGCACAATCTGCAGGGCCGGGCGAATCGTGTCAGGGAAGTGCTGCGTCACCCCGGAAACGAGCGCGTCGGCATCGCCCATGCGCACCATCATCGAGCCAAACACATTGCGGTTGTTAATCAGGGTCTGAGCCTCGTGCAGAGTCACTCCACGGCGCTGCCGCAGACGAAACAGTTCAAGGATGTAGTTCTCGCGATGATCCGAGGTTGCCGGATCTACAATCTTCATGCCATCCAGATCCACACCGAGTTCCTGCGCCCGACTTTGAATTTTTCCGGGCTCGCCAAGAAGAATCGGGTGACCGATTTTCTCTTCCACCAGGACGCGGCAAGCTCTCAGGATCTTCTCGTTATCGCCTTCAGGAAATACCACTTGCTTGGGATTGGCCTGAGCTTTATGAATCATCGTGCGCGAGACCTCGTAGGCCTTGCCTAAGCGGCGTTCGAGTTGGGCGCGATAGGTTTTGAGATCGACGGGCTCCTGCGCGACTCCGCTGCGCATCGCGGCTTCGGCGACGGCGGAAGCCTCCCACATCAGCACACGCGGATCGAACGGCTTCGGAATGAGATACTCGCGGCCAAATTGCAGGCGGGCCACACCGTACGCGCGGCACACGGAATCCGGAACATCTTCTTTGGCCAGATCGGCCAGAGCGTGCGTGGCGGCCAGCTTCATCTCCTCATTAATGGCGGTGGCGCGCACGTCGAGCGCTCCGCGGAAAATAAACGGAAATCCGAGAACGTTGTTGACCTGGTTAGGATAGTCCGACCGTCCGGTAGCGATGATGACGTCGGGCCGCGCCGCCTTGGCTTCTTCGTAGGTGATCTCCGGATCGGGATTTGCCATGGCGAAGACGATTGGATCAGACGCCATGGATCGAATCATCTCCTGACTGATGGCGCCCTTGACGGAGAGTCCGGCAAAGACGTCGGCGCCCACCAAGGCTTCAGCAAGCGTGCGCAGCGGTGTGTCCTGCGTGAAGCGGACTTTATACTTGTTCATGCCCTCTTTGCGGCCTTTGTAGACGACGCCCTTGGTGTCGCAAAGGATGATGTTTTCGCGCTTCACTCCCAGTTGCACGTAATGCTCAGCGCAGGCAATCCCGGCGGCTCCCGCGCCGTTGAAAACCACGCGCACTTTGCGTATGTCTTTTCCCACCACTTCGAGAGCATTCAACAGAGCCGCGCCCGAGATGATCGCCGTCCCATGCTGGTCATCGTGGAAGACGGGAATCTTCATCGTCTTGCGCAGTTCTTCCTCGATCTGGAAACAGTCGGGAGCTTTGATGTCTTCGAGATTGATGCCGCCAAAGGTGGGCTCAAGCAGCTGGCAGAGCTTGATGATCTCTTCTGGATTCTTGCTGTTGACCTCGATGTCGAACACATCGACATCCGCAAAGCGCTTGAACAGGACAGCCTTGCCCTCCATCACGGGCTTTCCGGCGAGGGCGCCGATGTCGCCCAGTCCGAGCACGGCCGTGCCGTTGCTCAGGACCGCGACCAGATTGCCGCGTCCTGTGTACTTGAAAGCGTCCTGCGGATTCTTCTGGATCTCGAGACAGGGCTCGGCGACGCCGGGCGTGTAGGCGAGGCTGAGATCGCGCTGCGTGCGGCAGGGCTTGGTCGGCGTGACCTCAATTTTCCCCGGGCGCTCCCCATTGTGATAATCGAGGGCCTGCTGCTTACTGATTAACATGATTTCCTCCGTGCGTCCGCGGGCGCGAACTGCGGCCATTCGTGGCTACCCACACTCTTGGGTATATGCCGGGGGTCGTTGATGGGCTGTGACTGCGATCACATTCTGCGGTGAGCGTAGAGTTGTCGGCCCGACCTCGGTCTTTGCCTGCTTCAGGTTGAGTTGCGGAGAACTCATCCCGCACCACGGGCCAGGCGCGCCAGACAAGCGACATGACCTTACTCTTTCGGGCTCCTCTTCCACATGGGCACGCAGGGATTCCAGCTATGCACATCCTTCTGGAAATCCCGCCCCACTTGGGTGGCGCCGACGCTGGTAAGATCTTCCACCGGAGACTTGAGAAGTTCGGCGATATAGAGTTCGACCTGTTCGCGCAGGCGAGGGCTCTTCAAGGCCTCGCGGAGTTCGGTCTTTTCAATATGGGTGAATCCGCCGCACAGCGGACATTTCACAACGTCGTCGTTCACCATTGCTGGCCTCACGATCGGGGAATGTCGCGGGGGTGCAGTTCTGCACCGTACCCGCGGCTCTATTAGAGGATGCAGAGGGTTGCGAGGCAGTGATAATGATCGCTCGGGATGGTGACCGGCGTCACAGTTGAGCGGAAGGGCGGAATTGCACGTCGGTGAGTGCAAAGTGGATTTTCGCCAACGCAGCGAATTCCGAGATGTCGACATGGATCACGCAAGCGCCAGATTCAGGTTGCTGATCGCCTCGTCAATCTCCTGTCTGTTCTTGAAGCCGATCGTTGCGCAATCCACTCCCGCGTTCTGGAAAGCGAACCTCATTGCTTTCACGCGATCGTCATGACTACGCTCGAACTGGCCGCCACCGCAGAGCTTCATGCCGATCACACCCAGCCCCTCCTTCTTCAGCTGCTGGATGTGATTGACCACTTCGCTCACATTGTCTGGGTGGTTGGTGTCCTCATAGGTCGGGCCGTCCATTCGTGTGCCGTTGTGGTTGATACGGATCAGTCCGACGTCCAGCCATTTTGTGCCCGGCATCTGGCGCAGTGCCGGCAGCCCGTGCACTGAGGCGCCATGCGTGCGGATGATCTTTCTCTGCTGCGCCTCAAGGATCCCGTCCTGCCAACGTTTCGTAGTTTCCGGCCAGTCGGCCGAGTGCTGCCAATGCAGCAGCATGATGTCAAAGTACTCCGTCTGTGAGGTGCGCCGCAATTCGTCGAACTTAGCCTGCGGGTCGATCCCCTGGTGGAAGGTAGTCACCTTGCTCATGAGTTGATAGCTGTCTCGCGGCAAGCCTTTCAGCGCCTCCCCCAGCATTCCCGGCGTCTCGTAGGCCTCAGCGGTCTCGAAGAAGCGGATACCGCGATCGTAGGCATAGCGCACCAGCCGCGTGAACTCCTGCTGCCCCAGCGCGGCCTGTACAGCACCGCTGTTCGTCCCGGTTCCGAAGGCCAGCCTTGTCGCCTCCACTTTTGAGCGGCCAAGCACGACGGTATCGGCCGCAGTGCGCTTGGCGGCGGCCAGCGGAAGAATTCCTGTGGTCGCCATGGCTCCGGCGGCCAGACCTGTTTTGAGAAAACCGCGCCGTGTGATGGAACTCATCTTGACCTCCGTGTGGCTCAAGCGGGTGGGCGAGCCGGATCAGTGGATGTTAGCACGCACGCCGCCGCAATCGGGCACCATATACTTCTTTGCCATGGACCGAACGTTTATCGACCGCCTGGCATCGGAATCCGACCATCGCAGGGCGAAGGAAATAGCGCAGGCTGCGTTGGATGGGCGAACCACGGTTTTGGAAGCAGTCAGAGCGTTGGTTTCTTTGGCACACACGGACGCGGTTGCTGATGTGGAGGATCGGAAGTTCATCATTGGGATTGAAAGCGAAACCGATCATCTACCCGTTGGAGAGGTTCGCAAGCTCTGGGCTTCGTCCGCGCTAAAAGAGAAAGACGTTGAGATTGCGCGTGCCGAGGAACTGTACAGGGCTGATTTCTTGGAAACGTGCCGAAGGATCATGCAACCGCATTGCCGGGTCGATGAGTGAAATCGAGATGATTCGCCAACGGTGCCGAGCGCACCCCTCCGCTGATCCATGGTGATGGCTCGCCCAGACGCTGCCGCCATGCCAGATTCGCCATTCAAAATGCCGATGTATGAGATGATTTCCTGTTAGGAACTCCCGGATCTCTCTTCGTACGCATCGGAAAAATATGGCAAGAGATATCATTCGAACCACAAACGCCCCGTCACCCCCGCCCACCTACAGCCAAGCGGTACGCGCAGCGGGTCTTGTGTTCGTCTCAGGCACAGGGCCACAAGATCCAATGACCGGGAAGATTGTTGGCGATACGATCCAAGAGCAGACGAGACAGTGCCTGGAGAATGTGTCTGCCATCCTCAGAGCCGCAGGCACTTCCCTCGAACGGGTCGTCAGTGTCACGGTCATCCTTCTTAAGGAAACAGACTTTGCCGGAATGAATGAAGAGTGGATTAAATGGTTTCCGGCGAACCCGCCTGCGCGTCAAGGCGCGAAGTTGCCCGTTCGAATACCCGGCATGAGGGTATCCATAGCGGCTATTGCCGAGGCTTAACGCAGGGATGCTGAGCGTAATTGATTCCATAACAATGTCGGCTCCCCGGCCCGAGTAAACTTTGGTGGCGCGAACCAACCAAAAGGCTCGGGAGAAAGGAGCCGAACATGATGATTATAGGATGCGATTACCACCCGGCCTTCCAACAATTTGCTTTTGTGGATACCGACACCGGAGAACTGCGCGAGCGGCGACTGCGGCACCGCGAGGAAGCGGAGAAGTGCTACCGTCCTGTCCAACACCGAGTAATTGATTGGGCGTCCCGCTCCTCTTCACCGAGGCGTTCGAAGTAGTAATCATGATCGAGGTTGTGGACCGAAGAGATGGATGGGTCGGACTGAGTTCCTGACCTGAACTCTGACTGCGAGCAAGCCTTGGTTGGATCGGCACATTTTCAACAAGAGCGAAATGGTGCACTCTTCCGCGTGCATGCTGTAGTGTGCTCAAAAAGTGCTTGACACCGCCGACATTGTTAGAGAGGCGATTTTTCAACAGTTACTGGTTCCGCAGTTCTGTTACAGAATAATTCGTCACCCCTCTACGGTTGCACGATTTGCGTCACCGTTGCTGAACTCCCTGCGACATTCGAGTCTCCATAATAAGTGGCCTTAACCGCGGTCGTGCCCACGGGTAGCGTGGAGGTTGTGAACTTTGCTTTACCGCCGTTCAACTCAGCCGTTCCCATCACCCTCTTCCCCACCGTGAAGGTCACTGGGCCGGCGGGGAGGACAGTAAGCGAGGTGATGGTTGCGGTGAGCGTCACCAGCTCACCGGGACTCGATGGATTCGGCGACGAAGTAAGCGTGGCCGCGCTGGTGGCTTGTGTTATGACTTGGCTCACTACGCTGGAAGTACTGCGCAGGCTATTCGCATCTCCGACATAGACGGCAGTTAGAGGATAGGTATCGGCATTGAGTTTCGATCGGGTCAACGTGGCTACGCCGCTGGCGTTCAGTGTGGCCGTCCCGATGTTGTATCCATTCCAGACAAAGTTCACCTTGCCCGTCGGCGGCACTGGACCCGAAGTGGTCACGATCGCCGTCCAAGTCACATTCTGTCCGTAGATGGATGGGTTCAGGCTCGATACAAGTGTGGTTGCGGTCGCGGACCTGGTGGTGGCATTGACCACCTGCCGGAGCGCGCCTGAAGTGCTGGCTGCGAAGTTGGCATCCCCGGCATAGCTCGCGGTGATGGAATGAATCCCGGCCGACAACGAGGAAGTGGCGAGTGAAGCGACTCCTCCGCTGAGCGCGCCAGTGCCAAGAACCGCCGAGCCGTTGTAGAAGGTGACGGTTTCGCCATTGGGAGGCGTTCCAGAGTTCGAGGTCACCGTCGCGGTGAAGGTGATCGACTGCCCAGCCGTCGACGGATTCAGCGACGAGGTCACCGCGGTCGAGGTGGGAGTGGTTCCCCCCGCAGGAGTCTGCAGGTAGATCGATATAAAATCGACAAACTGGTCGCCCACCGCAAGGTCCAGCCGACCGTCCCCGTTGAAATCCGCCACCACAATCCCGCGCGCGCCTTCATCTCCTGGATAGTTGACATACGGTCCGAAAGTGCCATCGCCGTTGCCCGAAAGCATTGAGATCGTAGACGTGTAGTAATTCGTGGTAACCAAGTCCAGAACACCGTTGCCTTTGAAATCTGCTGCCGCTACTGCAGCCGAGTAGCCATTCGTGGGATAGAGCACGGCGCTGTTGAAGGTTCCGTCGCCCTTACCCAGCATGACGGAGACGGAGCCGGCCGTGTAGGTTCCGGTGCTCTGGCCGGTGCTCGCCACGGCCAAGTCGAGTATGCCGTCTCCGTTCAGATCAGCCGTGAGCATGTAGGGATTGTCCGTCGAGCCTACCGGATAAGAGACCTGCGGCTGGAACGTTCCATCGCCGTTCCCCAGGAAAATGGAAACTCCGACCCCCGTAGAGACTGCAAGGTCGAGGTGACCGTCTCGGTTAAAGTCTCCCGCTACCACTTTTCGCGCCTCGCTGCCCGTGGGGTATGCAACGTAGCGTTGGAACGTGCCATCGCCCTTACCGATCAGCACCGATACCTGATTGAACTCCGCGTCTGCGGTGACCAAATCCAGCTTGCCATCCCCGTTGAAGTCACCGACAGCGACCGTCTCGGGCGCATTCATTGCTCCCCCGCCCGTACTGAAAGTCCCTCCTTCGGAGAACGTACCATCACCTTTGCCCAGAAGAATCTTGACCTGACCGCATCCAAGACCCGCCACGACGAGATCGGCATTACCATCTCCCTTGAAATCGCCAACGGCTAATCCATGCGGACTGCACGCAGCATAGGTCTGGCCAGCTCTGAATGTGCCGTCACCGTTCCCTAAGAAAATGCGTACCACACTGTCGTAATAATCTGCGGTGGCCAGGTCGAGCTTGCCGTCTCCGTTAAAGTCGGCCGTCACAACCGTTATGTTGCCCCCAGCGGAAGCAAAGTCGGCCTGACCGAACGACACGGACGATTCGAGCGCCGCGATCGGAAAGAAAAGTGGACTGGAGACCCCGCCGCCCGGGCTGGGGTTTACCACCGTGACCGAGGCCGTGGATGCCGTGGCAATGTCAGAAGCAAGGATGGTCGCCGTCAGCTTGGAACTGCCGAAGAAGGTTGTGGCTCGCGGGCTGCCGTCCCAATTCACCACTGAGGTCGCGACGAATCCCGTGCCGCTCACGATCAGCGTAAAGCCGGATCCGCCGGGCGCAACGGCGTCGGGGACCAATGGCTGATCGACGAAGGGCACTGGATTCTGCGCTGTGGCTGACCCGACGAATGCTGGTAGGACGGCCAAACCCGCGATGAACAGAACGAAGGGACTGAGATTGAGGACCTTGAAAGTACGCTGGCCGGTCATGGGGACCTCTTGGGCACGGCCAGCACTTTATCCCCAATTCTCGCAAGAGTCCAGCCCTGTCCTGGCTGTTGAAATCCTAACTGTCGAAACCAGGCCTTGGCACTCAAATTTCGCCTTCTTTCAATTCACTTCACATCTGGAGCGTTTGAAACTCGTCGGAAGATGAGTGCTATCGCGCGATTTATCACCAATCCCCCAACCCTCATCCTTCGATTTTCGGCCGAGCAGAGACCAGCAATCCTGATGCAGTAGGATTGCAAGGCAGTAAAGGCGAAGGAGATGCAAATGGGTCAACGAATCTGGACGACTGTCTTTGCCCTGATAGCCTGCGCAGCTTTTGACCAGAACGGTGCATCGTCTCAGGGCGAGACTGCTCTCAAAACCCAGTTCGTCGAGGTTCAGGCAGATGTAAAGCTCGAAGTGCTCGACTGGGGAGGGACCGGGTGCAACCTCGTGCTTCTCGCAGGACTCGGGAACACAGCTCACGTTTTTGACAGCTTAGGGCCGAAGCTCGCGGCGCATTATCACGTGATTGGGATTACGCGGCGCGGGTTCGGCCAGTCCTCCGCGCCTCAAGCGGGTTATGACCCAAGGCGGCTCGGAGATGATGTCGTGGCGGTTCTTGACGCCTTGCACATCACTGATCCTGTCCTCGTCGGGCATTCGATTGCAGGAGAGGAATTGAGCGCCATCTCCACCTACCATCCAGGACGCGCTGCAGCGCTCGTTTATCTCGATGCCGGAGGCACCTTCGCGCTCTACGACCCCAAGTATGGCGACTACACACCGGCTCTGGCTCAGCTCAGAGACGATCTTTCGGCACTACAAAAGAACCTCTTCGATGACGGCCTCATATCGAAGACATTGACAGACATGGCGCTGTTTCAAGCGAACCTTGCCAACCTTCAAGCCGAAGTCGAAGGCGGAACTGGCCCCTCTCCGAAAGCCAGTGACCTTGCCAGCATTTCTGCCTTCCAGAGTTACATGAAAGGCTACGTCGGTGGCATCATCCCCGAGGCGGAGGTGCGCCAGGATTTTCGTATCGGTGAGGACGGGAGGGTCGGCGAGTGGCTTGGGCACGGGTATGCAAACCAATCTGTGATGCTCGAAGAAGAACGTTTCCACTCCATCGATACACCCCTTCTAGCGATTCTTGCTTATCCCGGAGCTCCCAATCCAGGTCAGACAAGCGACCCGGCAAGACTTGCAGCCTCTCGAGCCGCAGAAACGGCCCGCAAGGAATCGCAGATTGCGATCCTTCGCCAGCAGCCCCATGCAAAGGTGATCGTGATTCCCAACGCCACCCACTTCATCTTCCTCTCACGCGAGCAGGAAGTGATCTCACAGATCAGCGACTTCGTGAATAGCCTTCCTGCCAAGCGCTAGGCTGAGCCAGAAGCGAAAGCTTATGGCCGGATACAGGCTGTGCTTATCGGCGGACCAGGGTCCCAGGATCCAGCTCGTAACCTTCGTCGGCAACGGTTTTCGCGACGGCCGAGCGTAGTGTCTGCTCATCGGCATCCTTCGCCAGAGTACAGTGCCGCAGTATGACTTCCTCGCCGGCTTCAATCCTGATCAGCCAACTCGACTTGCTCGCATCCCATGAGACTTCGACACGATCCGCACGCATGAATTTCCTCCATCAACCACCTGAGACGATTGTAGTTCAAGCATACCTGCCACGAACTGTCTTCTGCTGAGATTGCGAGATCCGCCGGCGCGATTGCGCAGTCAGTGATTCCGAGCACGCTATTCCGTGATTGGACATGGAGGTTGTCCAAAAGTAATCCCGGCAACGTTTACGCCGCTTCCCTTTCCCTGCTAACATCATTGGTTTACAACTCAACGCTCAACCAAACCTGATTACGCCTTCATAAATCTAACGGAGGAAACATGGCAATCAAAGTTGGCATCAATGGCTTCGGAAGAATCGGCCGCAACGTTTTGCGCGCTTCGCTGAAGGATCCAAACCTCGACTTCGTCGCGGTCAACGATCTGACGGACCCGAAAACGCTGGCCCATCTTCTGAAGTATGACTCGGTTCTGGGCAACCTTCCGAATCAAGTTTCGGCCGGGGCCGACAGCATTACCGTCGACGGCAAGACCATCAAGGTATTCAAAGAGAAGGACCCGGCCGCGCTGCCCTGGGAGTCCGTAGGCGCGCAGGTTGTGATCGAGTCGACTGGACGCTTCACCGATGCCAACGACGCCAAGAAGCACATGCGCGGGCCGGTGAAGAAGGTCATCATTTCGGCTCCGGCCAAGAATGAAGACATCACGCTGGTGCTGGGCGTGAACCATGAGAAATATGATGGCTCGAAGCATCACGTTATTTCGAATGCTTCCTGCACCACGAACTGCCTGGCGCCCGTGGCGAAAGTCATTCAGGACGAATTCAAGATCGTCTGCGGCACCATGACGACGATTCACTCCTACACCAACGATCAGGTGATCCTCGACTTCCCGCACAAGGATCTGCGGCGCGCGCGTGCGGCTGCGCTCAACATGATCCCGACTTCGACCGGCGCAGCCAAGGCTCTGAAGCTGGTGATTCCGGAACTCGGCGGCAAAGTCGACGGATTCTCCATGCGCGTGCCGACGCCCAACGTTTCAGTGGTTGACTTCGTCGTCTGGGTTGAGAAGAAGACGACCAAGGAAGAAGTCAACGCGGCGCTGAAGAAGGCATCGGAATCCGGACCGTTGAAGGGATATCTCGGGTACGAAGAGCACGAACTGGTGTCGTCGGACTTCAAAGGCGACCCGCGCTCCTCGATCGTGGATGCGCCCTGTACCATGGTGGTCGGCGGCAACTGCGTGAAGGTGATCTCCTGGTACGACAACGAGTGGGGATACTCCTGCCGCGTGCGCGACCTGATCAACTACATCGCGAGCAAGGGCCTGTAAGAGATTTGTCATCCTGAGGCGGGCGCAGTTTGCCCGCCGAAGGACCTGGCGAGCCGCACGCTGCGTCGCGTTCTTTGCGACGCAGAATCGCGCGTCTGGCTCGCTTCCTTAAGATCTGCCTGCACAAAGGACGACCAGCCATGTCCAAGCTTTCCATTCGTGATCTCCCGCTCAATGGGAACCGGATTTTCATGCGCGTCGACTTCAACGTGCCGCTCGAAGATGGGCGCGTCATGGACGATACCCGCATCCGCGAAACCCTGCCCACCATCGAATACGCGCTGCGCCATGGCGCGCGCCTGATCCTGGCCTCGCATCTGGGCCGGCCCAAAGGCAAACCCAATCCGAAGATGAGCCTGAAGCCGGTGGCCGAGCGGCTGCGCATGCTGCTCGATAAAGAACTGGCGCGCGGCGAAAACGTCGGCTTCTGTCCCGAGTGCGTCGGGCCGGAGGCCGAAGAAGTCGCGACCCAACTGGAGAAGGGCCAGACGCTTCTGCTCGAGAACCTGCGCTTCCACGCAGAAGAAGAAGCCAACGACGAGAAGTTCGCGCGGCAGCTGGCGAACCTGGCCGAGTACTACGTCAACGACGCGTTCGGTACCGCGCATCGGGCGCACGCCTCGACCGTGGGCATGACCAAGTTCGTGAAGCAATCCGCCGCCGGATTGCTGATGGAGAAGGAACTGAAATATCTCGGCAAGGCGCTGGAGCATCCCGAGGAGCCGTTCGTGGCGATCCTGGGCGGCGCCAAGGTCAGCGACAAGATCGGCGTGATTCGGAACCTGATGAACAAAGTGAAGTCGCTGATCATCGGCGGCGGCATGGCCTACACCTTCCTCAAGGCGCAGGGACACGAGATCGGCAAGTCGCTGCTCGAAGCCGACAAAGTTGACCTCGCCAAGCACTTGCTGGCGGAGGCAAAGAAGCGAAATGTGAAATTCCTGCTGCCCATCGATCATGTGGTCGCGATGAAGCCCGAGGCCAATGCCGTGGTGCAGCAGATTGGCGAAGGCCAGCCGATTCCGGCCGACAAGATGGCGCTCGACATCGGACCGAAGACGATCGAATTGTTCTCGGAGGAAATCTCGACCGCGCGAACGATTGTGTGGAACGGGCCGATGGGCGTGTTCGAGGTTCCCGGATTCTCGCGCGGGACGTTCAAGATCGCCCATGCGGTGGCGGACAATGGCGGCGCCATTTCGATTGTGGGCGGCGGCGATTCAGTCGCGGCCGTGCATGCCGCCAACGTCGCCGACAAGATCACGCACATCTCCACCGGAGGCGGCGCGTCGCTGGAATTCCTGGAAGGAAAGAAGCTGCCGGGAGTCGAGGCGCTCACGGACAAGAAGTGACGGACAAGCAGTGATCCTTCCTGGACACAGTCGTGCACGGTTTCACAATTCGGCTTCTACTCGAGGGCGGCAAGGCGTTCGAGATTCACGGCCCTGCCGATATCACCGAGGAAACCACCGACGCGATCGTGAATGCCGCGAATTCCTCCCTGCTGGGCGGCGGCGGAGTCGACGGCGCGATTCACGACGCCGGAGGGCCAGCCATCCTCGCCGAGTGCCGCCAAATCGTCAGCAAAATTGGAACTCTGCCCGCCGGACAAGCCGTCATCACGACCGGCGGACGGCTCGCGGCAAACATGTCATCCACACGGTGGGTCCGATCTATCGCGGCGGCGACCATGGCGAAGCCGAGACTCTGGCCGAGTTGCCACCATGAATCCGTGCGCCTGGCCGACGAGCATGCTCTGACCTCCCTGGCATTTCCTGCGATCTCGACGGGCGCATACGGGTATCCGGTGAACCGAAGCCGCGCCGATCGCGATTTCTGCCACGATCGAGGCCCTCGCGGCCGCGAAGCACGTGACAAAATGCCGCTTCGTGCTCTTTGACATCTCCACCGTGCGCGCCTACCAGCGCGCCGCCGAAAAACTTCATCGTTCGAACGCCACTTCCCCATTCCGAATCGAAAAGGCTCACTCATGAGAAAAAAAGTAATGGCCGCCAACTGGAAGATGTACAAGACTCCCGACGAGACCCGGGATTATTTTCGCGACTTCTTGCCCCTGGTCGCGGGACACGACCGCGACGAAATCGTGGTCTGCCCGCCTTATACCGACGTGGCGCCGCTATCGAAGCGGCCCAGGGTTCCAACGTCGCCATCGGTGTGCAGAATGTCCACTGGAAGGCTGACGGAGCCTACACGGGCGAGATCTCCGCGCCCATGCTGTTGTGTCTGGGCGTAACGCACGTGATCGTCGGCCACTCCGAGCGCCGCCAGTACTTCGGCGAGACCGACGACACGGTGAACCTGCGCCTGAAAACAGCGCTGGAGTCCGGACTCACGCCGATCTGCTGCGTAGGGGAAGTGCTGGAGGAGCGCGAGGCTGGACTGACCGACGACGTTCTGCGGCGCCAGTGCGTGCGGGCATTTCACGCCATCTCGGCGAAGAAGGCGGCGAAATTGATTGTCGCCTACGAGCCGGTGTGGGCGATCGGCACGGGCAAAACCGCGACGCCGGAACTGGCCGCCGAGGCGCATGCGTGATCCGTCGCGAAGCGACTGAGGTTTTCGGCGAAGAATTCGCCGGGCAGTTGCGCATTCTCTATGGCGGCTCGGTGAAACCGGACAACGCCACAGCCCTCATGGCGCAAGAGGAAATCGACGGCGCGCTGGTGGGCGGAGCGTCGCTCGATCCGAAGTCGTTCGCGGCCATTGTGAAGTACTGAAAGTCTTGCAGGCGAGGTCCCCTTGTAGCGCCGCCGTCCCGGCGGCTGTCGCGGCGGCGTCTCGCCGCCGCATCCAACCGGGACTCGCCGTCGTTTTCCTCCGGCAGAAACCCCCTCTCTTCTCCGCAAGGAGAGCGCAACAATTCCCATCCGTGATCCCCGTCACTGCAAGGACCGCATGCCGCGAATAGATTTCAATCACAGAGCCAAGCAAGTGGGCCCCTCAACCTTAGTTCTTTCCTTGCACGCGAGGAGGTCTTATGCAATTGTCGAAGCTTCGCGAATTTCTCGACTCCCGCCATATCAAGTACCTGGTCATTTCTCACTCTCTTGCCTACACCGCGCAGGGCATAGCCGCCCTGACGCATGTCTCCGGCAAGAAGCTGGCGAAGACAGTGATCGTTAAAATTGACGGCATCCTTGCGATGGCCGTCGTCCCCGCACCGGCGCATGTGGATCTCGACCGCCTGAGGGCCCTGACGGGCGCACGAGCGGTCGAGCTCGCCAGCGAGCGCGAGTTCAAAGACGCGTTTCCCGATTGCGAGACAGGCGCAATGCCTCCGTTCGGCAATCTCTACGACATGTCCGTGTACGCCGACGCGAGCCTGGCGGAATACGAAGAGATCACGTTCAACGCCGGCACACATCGCGAACTGGTTTGCATGAACTGGGACGACATGGTGCGACTGGTGAACCCGATGGTCGCTGACCTGACCCGTCACCAGCCGGCCGTCGCAGCGTAGAAACGCGGGTTAGTCCGGCAGGCCGATCTGGGAGAAGTGTGTCCCGACGCCCCTACTACGAAGGATCCTCCTTCATGAGACTTCGTGCCCTTGGTGGTTCAAGGTTTCCATGCACTGTCATCGGCCCCTCACATTGACAATTCGGCCATCCGACAGGCAAACTACCGCATTCGCTGGGAATCGCCTCCGGTGAGCGGCTGCTGCGGATTTAAGGCAATATCGCCGTCCAAGCCGTATAATCGCTGTTCACTTCGTCTATGGCCATGACCGAGCAACGGGTCTCGTACACGCTCGACTCCTCATTGGAGACGATCGACAATGCGGAGGAGAAGGCGACACGGATCGCCACAGAACTTGGCTTTCCCGACGATGAGATCATGCAGATTTCCATGGCCGTGCGCGAAGGCGCGGTCAATGCGGTCTTGCACGGCAATGCGTATGCCCCGGACAAGAAAGTAACCCTGGTCTTCGAGCGCTCGGGCGACGACCTGATCATCACCATTCGCGATCAGGGCCGCGGGATGGACTTGAGCAAGATCCCCAATCCCTTGGCGCCAGAGAATCTGCTCAAAACCTCGGGGCGCGGAATTTTTCTTATGCGCTCGTTTATGGATGTGGTCGAAATCCGGCCCACCGAATCGGGCACCGAACTCAAATTAATCAAGCACGTCCACGGGCCAACCGCGGGCGGCAAGGAGGCTTCCCAGTGAGCATGAAGGTTGGTAGTCGGCAGGTGGATGGAGTCGTTATCGTGGATTGCAGCGGTCGCATCACCCTTGGCGAAGGCAGCGTCATTCTCCGCGACACAGTGCGCGACCTGCTCTCCAAGGGCAACAAGAAAATTGTCCTGAACCTTCAGGACGTCAACTACATTGACAGCTCCGGGATCGGCGAACTGGTTAGCGCCTTCACCACCACCAAGAATCAGGGCGGCGAGCTGAAACTCCTGAACCTCACCAAGAAGGTCAACGACCTGCTTCAGATCACCAAGCTGTATACCGTGTTCGACGTGAAAGACGACGAAGCGTCCGCGGTCAAGTCGTTCAAGTAAATCGTTGGCCAGATGATTATTGCGGGTGCCCCATTTCTCGCGTTCGTGCGAGAAGTGGGGACTTTGCAAGTTTCATTCCGGAACAGTCTCTCAAATTTTTTTCTTCCCCTCACAGACTTTTTCCGAGCGCTGTTCCTAGAATCAAGGCATGTCGCGACTCAGCCCTAGCCCACTAACAGCACAGGTGGGGACAGCCGCCCTCGTCTGTCCGGCCGGGCAAGGCCCGGCAGCGCACTCTACAGCCGTCGCCCCAATATGGGCTCCCGTCGCGGTTCTGATCCTCCTGTTGTTAACCGCCCCGTTCCTCCACGCCTCCGATTGCATCCCCTTTCACGAGGCAGGCGAGCACGTCGGCGAAACCAATTGCGTCACAGGAAAGGTGCTTCGAATTAAGGTTGGCGCGAAGGGCGTTCACTTCCTTGACTTCTGCGAAGATCAGATGGCCTGCCCTTTTACCGTCGTGGTCTTCCCTTCCGGACTGAAAGATGTGGGAGACGTCCGCCGCCTGGAAGGCCGCACCATCGAAATCCATGGCGCCGTCAAACTCTACGACGGACGCGCTGAAATCATCCTCAACCGCATCAGCCAGATCACCGGGGGCGCGGCCATGATTCCTCCGCTACCCAAGAATTACGACGTAGAGAACCGCGGCCACTTCAGCGCCGGGCATCTCCGCCCCACAAAAAAGCCGGCGAAAACGAAGGCCACGCCCTCGACCACCGCAACGTATGGAAATGATGTGGAAGGAGAAGATCCGCAGTAGAAAGCCTTGGGCCCTGACACTTCCGACGAGGGATTCTACTTCTTATCGAATGAGCTGGGGAAACCGTATGTAATCCAGCAGTGCGTGCACCCTGTCTTGTATTTGCTCTCTTTCGGTCATGCTGACTTCTGATCCGTCGTCCCACTTCGTCAAGTGCCTGGGATCGAGGGTGAAATGAAGCCCCCATCGACGTCGGTTCCCATCCACAATGAGGCTTTGCTCGCCGATGCATATGACCGACCTATCCCCTTCCGAGTATCGCAGTTTGCGACCCCGCGGCACGCCCCCGACGAAGGCAACCTCGTATCCCTCATCGCTACGCACCCCTCGCGGAAACCACCTTTTGTGAAGCGCCATGGCTCTCCATCGATAGCTGGTGAGAAATCCTACTACGCCAATAACCCGGCGTGATAGGAATTGCCCATTCTCCTCACGCTCGCGTCCGCGCAGCGGCAAATGCGTAGAATAGGGTGAGATGCTTTGGAGAGTCGAGAGACACAAGGGAGCGGGTGGCTATGGACACACAGAGTGAGCGCAATCCCGAGTCAAATCCAGCCAAGGTTGAGCGACACATTCGAAGTGCTCAGCAGATTCTAAAGGCGCTGCAGGAGAAGATCGGAGAGCATCCAGAAATCGGCGCCGCCATTACGAAGCTGGAGATGGCATTGAATGATCTGGCAATCCAGACCGGCGGCCTGCTGTAGAGGACAGGATAGACGAGCGAGTGGTCAGCGGATAGCTAGCGAAATATCCCATATCACATTGAATGGGACATCTGGAGCCGATGTACGCACTCGGGGCTGAGCACTCACACCATCCCCTTTCGCAACTCCTCCAAAGGATACTTCGTACCTCGCCAGACGATGCCGCCGTTCCACAACGTGAGAATCATCGACCGCAGCAGCGTGTAGATGAACAGCGTCGTGCTGACCGGGTGCAGCAGGAAGTAATAAGGCGGCACCGCCGAACGCCACGACATTCCGACGTAAACCGCAAACATCGAGACCAGGGCCACCGCATACGGAATTCGCGCCCAGCCGTGGGCGAGAAACACACCGAGAAACGGACCGTAGTTCAGAAATGCCAGTCCGAAAGCTGAGATCACCGTGCGCCACCACTGAAACGACAAGCACCGCAAAAAAGTTCTTGGTTAAGATTGTTGACCACGCCCATCGCGCCCTTAGCCCAGCGGATCGAAATCAAATCCCCGCCAAACACGTTGCGCTGGGCGTAGCCCGCCTTCTTGACGACCTTTCCCAGTTTCATGTCGTCGAGCACTTCCATGCGGAGCGCTTCGTAAGTTCCAACGGCGTCGTACACACGGCGGCGCACCAGGTTGAACGCGCCCACGCCCATGTGATCGTCGGTGCTGGGATCGGCCACTTTCCAGGGCCGGTGTCCGAACATGAACATCGTCTGGAAGAAAGCGATCATCATGTATTCGCCCGGCCGCTTCATGATCATCCGCGGAAACATCACCACGTGATCGGCAGGCACGGACTCGGCGTATACAAGCGCACGCCGCAAAGAGTCAGGCTTGAACAGCACGTCTGCGTCGGTGAACAGCAGCCAATCGCCCGTAGCGTAGTTCGCCGCCGTCCACATGGCGTGAGTCTTTCCGAGCCAACCGGCAGGCAGTTCCCTGTGATGAACCACTCGAAAGCGGGTGACCCATCTTGTCGCTGTGTTTTTTGCAGCGACAGGGTGGGGATTTTGACTGAACTCCCGGCCAGCCGTTCCATGATCTCGCCCGTCCGGTCAGTCGACCGGTCATTCACCGCGATGACTTCGTAGTTGTCGTAGTCGAGCGCAAGCAGAGTGTTCAGCGCCTGCTCGATGGCCTCTTCTTCATTGCGGGCGGGAACAATAATGGAAACGCGAGGATTGCCCGCGGGCAAAACGGGATTCCGATCCCATTCCGGACGGGAAACATCGGCCACGCTGGGCATGCCCAGGGCAGCATCCAAGATGCGGGAGAACCACGCCAGGGCCAGAATCGTTCCCGCAATCCAATGAAAATAACCCATCAAGTTGTCATCCGGTGGAGGGCGTCCTTTGCTCGCCGAAGGATCTGCGCCGAAAGTACAAAGCGCGGCGTTCTTTGCGATGCATAAATCGCGCGTTCGGCTCGCTTCCTTAGTTCCCTGCTCCGGCGGACGCGCCGTCCACCGCCACCGGCGGCGCAAATTTCATCCCATAGAACAGTATCGCAGAGGAAATCGCCATCGCGATCACCGGCAGAATAAAGCGGCCTGCAGCGACCGCTTGTCAGCCACCCAGCCCATCATCGTCGGCGAAGGCACGTCGCCCAGAATGTGGATGATGAAAATGTTGACCGCCAGCGCGGTGGCACGAATATGCGCACCCACCGAGTTGATCACGGCCGCATTCAGCGGAGCCGTGTTGAGCAGCAGAAAGAACGCCGCCACGCCGATCGCCGGAATCATCATCGGGCCCCTGACAAACAACGCCACGATCATGACCGGAACCCCCAGCAACATGCTCGCCGCCGACACCAGGTAGTAGGAGCTCTTCATCCGGGGCAGCAGATAGTCGCCGAGCCATCCCCCGGCAGCGATGCCACAATGCCGTCGATCGACGATGATGACGCCGAACATCAGATTCGCGTCTTCGAGCGTGTAGTGGCGCTCGCTGTACAGAAACTTCGGCATCCACACCTGAATCCCGCCGAGCGAAAACGTCATGAAAGCCATACCCAGAGTCGCAGTGAGGAATGCGGGATTCTGCAGTAGACCAAGAGTCGACCGGTAGAGCTTCTTCAGGTATAGGAAAACGATCAAGAAGAATTCCTTCACCAGGCCGCCTTTGAAATCGTCGGGCAATAGATCTCCCGTCTCAGCATCCTTCACCGAATCGAACCGCCCTCGTTCCGGTTCTTTCAGAAACAAAACCGTGATGGCCAGCAAGAAGCCCGGAGCCGCAGCAATATAGAACGGAAACCGCCACCCGTGATGCGGAGCCAGATAACCGCCTAACAGATATCCCGCTGCCGAGCCCACGGGAATTGCCAGATAAAAAATCGCCCAGAATCCGTCCCCGCACCTTCTCCGCAAACAGATCGGCGACAAACGTAGGAGCGATCGTCACGAATGTCGCCTCGCCCACTCCGACCAGCGTGTGCCGGACCAGCAATTCCGTGTACGTGTGCGTGACGGCGGTTAGAAGAGTGAGGCCGCTCCAGAAGATCGCGCCCAGTACGATGATGAGTTTTCGTGAGTAGCGATCGGCCAGCGGCCCCACAAATGGCGCCGCGATCATGTAAAAGCCGAGAAATGCGCTGGTCAGATATCCAATCTGTGCGTTGGTGACGTGAAACTCCTCCTGCACCAGCGGCTGCACCGCAAACAGCACGTTGCGATCCACGTAATTGAGCAGATTGAGCGCCGTCAGGACGATCAGCGCTGTGCGAGGTTGGAGATCATTCTGGGCCACAGGTCTGGCGAATATAGCACGGCGGCTAGATTCAGTTTTTCCGCCCCTTCGGCCGCGGCCACTTCGCCACGATCGTCGTCGAGATCCCACCCCGCGGGCGAAACTCGCCTCGCACCTCAGCCCACACCGGCTTCGCCCACTTCACTACGTCCTCCAGCACCTGATTGACGACGTTCTCCTGAAAGATTCCCAGATTCCGGTAGCACTGCAAATACTCCTTCAGCGACTTCAACTCCAGGCAGCTCTTATCGGGCATGTAGCGGATGGCCAGCACTCCAAAATCCGGCAGCCCGGTCTTCGGACATACCGAGGTGAACTCGGGATCGTCCACAATAATCTCGTAGCCGGGAAACTGATTGGGCCAGATCTCAATCTCTGGAAACTTCGCATCGAGGCCCGCGGCGGCGTGCTCGGGCGTATAACGGGGCGATTTTGGCATGGAACTATTGTAGCGTTTGCCCGGTTTGACCCGCACTGACGATGCACCCGAGCGCCGTTGCCCGCATCCAATCAGATACGTGCTCGGAGTGTCCGGCGGTATCTGTCGTGGCCGCCGGAATGGTAAATTACTACTTACAGTTATTCCTGCCGCAACCTGAAAGACGACCGGTTGGTATCGACGAAAAATTCGAACACGCCGTCCCGGGGACGGTGGATTTGGCTCGCGATTGCGCTGCTGGCAGGTCTCGCGGTTCTGTATTCGTATCTTCACCAGACACCCCTGAAAGTGCGTGTCGCCACGGTTCAGCGCGGCCCCATCCGCAGCCTGGTCTCCACCAACGGCAAGGTTGAGCCCATTCAGAATTTCGAAGCGCACGCCCCCATCCCAACCACGGTGAAACGCCTGTTGGTCAAGGAAGGCGATCACGTGCGCAAGGGCCAACTGCTGCTGCAACTCGATGATGCCGACATTCGCACCCAGGCCGCTCGCGCCCAGGCTCAGGTGAAGACCGCGCAGGCCGATCAATCCGCCCTCACCAAGGGAGGCACGCAGGAAGAAGTGCTCACCTTGAATTCGCAACTGATCAAAGCCCGCAGCGCGCGCGATGTGGCCCAGCGCAATCTCGATGCTCTGCGCCGCCTGCAACAGGATGGCGCAGCGTCTCCGGGCGAAGTTCGCCAGGCCGAAGACGCTCTGCAACGCGCTCAAGCCGACGTCACGCTGGCCGAGCAAAAACAGAAAGACCGCTACTCCAAGCCAGAAGCCGCGCGAATCGAGGCCCAGGGCGCCGAAGCGCAAGCCGCCTATGACGCTGCCGAAGATGCTCTGCGCAAGTCCAGCGTGCGCGCCCCGTTCGACGGCATGGTCTATTCCCTTCCCGTCAAGCAGGGAGCATTTGTTCAGGCCGGCGAATTGCTGCTGCAGGAAGCCGATCTCTCCCAGGTGCTGGTCCGCGCATTCGTCGACGAACCCGATGTGGGCCGTCTGCAGGTCGGACAAAAAGTTGAGATCACTTGGGACGCGCATCCTTGGCCGCACCTGGACGGGCACCGTTCAACACCGTTCCGTCCACCGTAAAGCTGCGCGGCTTCCAGAAATGTAGGCGAGACCACTTGCATCGTCGACAATAACGATCTTCGACTGCTGCCGAACGTCAATGTCGGCGTCACCATCGTCGTCGCCGAACACAGCAATGTCCTCACGCTGCAGCGCGACGCTCTGCGCATCGACGAGAGCAAGCCTTACGTTTTCCGCATCGTCGACAAACACCTGAAGCGCCAGACCATCGAGTTTTCGCTTGCAGAATCTGACTCGCGTTGAGATCACCTCCGGCCTTTCCGAAGGGGACGAGGTAGCATTGCCGGCAGAGGATCAAGCCTCTCTTCGATGGCGCTGCCGTCAAAGTGGTTCCTTAGTTTTTGGCAGGCACGCGATTTCCATCGGATTTGGACTCCACCACGCATGAAACTCCGAACCTTCTCCTCGCTGCTGTTTTTGTTTGGGCTTTTACTCTCTGCACACGCAGCGACATCTCCGAAAGATCTCCTTGCCGCCGGGCGCGCGGATGACGCCATTCAGGCTTTGGAGCAGCAGGTCACGCAGTCCCCCACCGACGCCGAAGCCTATAACCTGCTGTGCCGCGCGTATTTCATGATTGAAGAGTGGGACCGCGGCATTGCGGCTTGCGAGCGCGCGAGAACCTCGATCCCCAGAAGAGCCTTTATCACCTCTGGCTTGGGCGCATCTACGGAGAGAAGGCCGGCCGTGCCGGATCTCCTTCTCTCGCTGCGGGCTGGCAAAGAAAGTTCGCACCTCGTTTGAGCGGGCGGTGGAATTGGACCCAAAGAGTTGGGAAGCTCGCACCGATCTGGCTGAGTTCTACTTCGAGGCTCCGGGCATCGTGGGCGGCGGGAAGGATAAAGCCCGCGCAGCAAGCCGATGCACTGTTGCGGCTGAATCCCGGGATGGCCCACTGGGTGCTGGCCCGCATCGCTGCCAAAGAGAAAAATCCAGCCGAGGCCGAGCGCGAATATCGCGCCGCCATCATCACGAGTCATTCCGGAACTCGGGCCTGGCTCGATCTTGCCATCTTCTTGCTCACGCCAACCGTCTCGATGAAATGGATCAAGCGCTTCATACGATGGAATCCAGTCCGGTCGACCGTCCCGAGTCACTCATGGACGGCGCGCAGCCTTCTTCTGCAAACCGGCCGCGACTATCCCATGGCGGTGCGGCTGTGCCGGCGCTATCTTGAGTCTCCCGTCGAGGAAGGCCCCGCCTTCAAAGCGCACGACTATCTGGGCCAGTTGCTGGAGAAGCAGGGAGACCGCCGCGCCGCTGCCGAGGAATTCCGGGCGGCCCTCGCCCTGTCTCACAACTACGCCCGCGCCCAGGAGGACTTGAAACGAGTGGAGCATTGAGTTTGCGGAGAAAGCACGGTCTTGGACGAATCCGATTCTTCGCCCAAGTTCATCCTTCGAAAAGCTCGCCCAGTTCCGCCCATCCGACATTTAAAATCTCGCTGGCATCCAATTGCTCATGAAATCATTTCCAGATCACTCTGAAAGGGACGCAATGAAAACCTCGTGCCGCGGCGCGCGCACCGCAAAGTGGATTCTGGCCGTCCTGCTGCTACCAAGTTCTCTGCTGGCTGAACCCGTCTCGCTCAAGCGCGTGGTCGAACTCGCGCTGGCTCACGCTACTGGGGCGGGCATCGCCGCTGCCGACGAGTTGCACGCCTCCGCGGCGTATCGCGAACTCCGCAACAACTACATCCCGCAACTCTCCACCGGAGCGGGACTCGGGTATTCGTATGGCTTTCCCCTCGCGCTGGAGGGGTCGGCGCCGGCTTTGTTCAACGTCAACGCGCAATCCGCGCTGCTGAATCCGGCGTTGCGCGATTTTGTGCGCGCCGCGAAAGCCGACTCCGCCGTCGCCTCCCTGAAGACCAAAGACGAGCGCAACCAGATCATCCAGGACGCTGCCCTGAGCTATGCCGAACTCGCCAAATGGGAACAGCGGCTGGCTGAAACTGCAGGAAACCGAAGCGGACGCCAACAAGATGCAGGCTGCGGTTGCCGAGCGCGTGAAAGAAGGCGTCGACAGCGAACTTGACGGCAAGCGGGCCCTGCTCTCGGCAGCACGCAGTCCGCCTGCGCATCGCCGAAGCACAGGGGCGCCGCCGACGTGCTCCGCGAGCATCTTTCGAAACTTACAGGACTTCCTGCCGACGAACATTCAGACGGATCCCGACTCGATCCCCGCTCCGCCCGCACTCGCACCGAACGAAGTGGCCGCTAACGATGCCGCCGCGTCCAGCCCTCCGTAGAAGCGGCCGTTGAACACGCTCGCGCGCAATATCTGCGCGCCCAGGGAGAGCATCAAATCGCTCTGGCCCAGTCTGGACTTCGCCGCGCAGTACGCCTTGCTCTCCAAGTTCAATAACTATCAGAACTACTACATTCCGTCGAAGCCCTGCACCACGTCACTCGGTGAATTCTTGTGCGTGACCAACCAGTTTCCAGCAGAACAATGCCACGGTCGGCGTCAGTATCCGGTTCCCTCTGTTTAACGCGCCGCAACGCGCACGCGCCAAGGCCGCCGATGCCGACGCCCTGAAGGCCACGAAGCAAGCGGAAGCCGCCAAGAATCAGGTCTCGGAAGAAACGTTGCGTCTGCAGCGTTCGGTCGCGCAGATGCAGGCTGCGCGTGACGTGGCGCAACTGGAATATGAAATCGCTGAAAAGAATCTGACATCAGTTCATACCCGTATCGATGCCGGAACCGCTACGCTGCACGATCTCGATGATGCTCGGTCGCAAGCCAGCGAACGCTTCATCGCCCTGCAGGATGTGACGTTCGAACTTGAGCGCAGCCAACTGGGCGTGCTGCGGTCGACGGGAGAACTGGAAAGATGGGCTCTGGGGACGCACTAGGAGTCTGAACCGCAGCAGGTTCAGAGACCTTGGGGATTCGTGAAGCCAGGAAGAACAGGGCCGGCAGGAAGGCCCGGCTCCAGCGATTGCGGAAGAACCGCGAAAGCGTGCATTACCGTGGAAGAGCGGCCCTTCAAGAGCCGCGTAAGCATGTGAAATCAGTGTGGGCTTCACCTCCCGTGGTCGATTAGCTGATGGGCGACGTTTGTCCGCGACCGCTTCAGTCGGGTCGTAAGCCGACACCGAACTCGCCGGCTTTATCGCTACAGCCACTACAAACTCCCGCGCAAGGTCTTCACCATCACCCGAATCGCCTTCTCGTTGCGCCGGTACCAGCGCCACTGACCTTTCTTGTTCGCCTCCACCAGTCCCGCCTTCGTTAGGATGGCCATGTGATGAGAAATCGTCGGCTGCGAAAGCCGGACACGTTCTTCAATGTCCCCCGCGCAAAGACAAGGTCCGGTTTCAGCTTTCTGAGACTTTGCCACGGCCTCGCCTTCCTTCAGAGCCTTGAGGATTCTGCGGCGGGTCGGGTCGGCAATGGCTTGCAATGCGCGATCGAGAGAGGATTCGTTCGATAACATGGATCCCCTAGCTATAGCGCGGAAATCGATGAATGTCAATGTAGCAATTGCTGATCCGCCTCGTCTGCCGACGACCTCCCTCAGCGGGAACTATCTTGCGCGCACTGGTGTCAACCACCTCAGATGCTACTCCGTGGGTTGTCGACTGCACCACTACCGCGCTGATCTCGAACAGGGGCCCCTCGTTCGCTCGCGAGGCTGAGTCAGGATGAGCACCTTTGATTTAGTCGGAACGTTCGCGCCGAAGCCATTTCCCAAATGGCTGCCACTGGCTGGGGGTCTGCTTGCCGCTCTGACTGTTGCCACCTTCGTAAGCCGTCTACCGCTCGTACACACGCTTTCTCCAGCCGAAATCCTCGGCCTGGCAATCGAAAATGTCCTCGAAGTGTTTCTAGTGAGCGCGGCGGTGGCATGGGGTCTTTCCGCGATCCGGCCACGCCCGAGCGGCGCCGATACATGCCTTCTTATCTTACGAACCTCGCTCGACGCACTTTGGCTCGCGCCACTCGCCCTTTTCATCCGAGAGGATTCGATCTGGGCGATGCCGATGGCGGCCGTGTTCGTAACCAGGGCGGTAACATCGTTCCGATCGCTCCGAGACGAGCCCGGACCAATAGACCGCGAGGCCTCTCCTCTCTTCCCTCTTCGAACTACACTCGGGGCGCCCCAATCATCGACTTTCTGGGAGCAGGCCGCCGGAGCAGGCGCCACATTGTGCGCGGAAGCAGGTGCAATCGCTGCATTCGCCGGATACTCGTTCTCCTCAGCATTTCTTGTGGGGATCGCTTCTGCCGTCTGGACCTGGTCCTTCACCAGGGGAGCGCAACCAAACGCCGGACAGTCCCCTTCCCCTCAATTCTCATCGCGCCCTCTGTCGATGATTGCACTCGCCATCGTGATCACGGCTGCCGGGCTCATCCGGTACCTGCCACACTCCTTCAGAATTCGTGGGTTCGGTGTTCCCTCGCCGTATCACGCGCGGCAAGGATCTCCCCGGGCGAAAAGGGAGGGCAGGTCGGTCGTCAGAAAACGTTCGACCGTGCCGGTCTGGCTCCTGACGAAAGCGACCCCGGCATTGTCCTGTGGCCCGAGAAACAGACGCAAACCAAGCTGGTCGCCCCTGCGCCTGTTTTCGGAGAGGCTCTGCAAACCGGCCGTGGCAGCGCGAAACCTCTGGAAATTCCCTTTGACGGCGTTTACTGGTTCTTCAAAGCGCCCGACCTGCATCCGCCCAAGACTTCGCGTCAGGCGCACGGCAGCCCCGAGCTACTGAATATTCGCTCCACGGACCGGCGGCCTCTCTCGATGGAAGCACACGACCATCTCGGCAACATGCTTGATCTGGATTGCTGCAGCAGAATTCAGGTCGCGATTCGAAATGCGGACCATTACCCGGAAACGGTCTCGCTGGAACTCGTCCTGATCAACACCACGTGCCCGGAAAACCATCTCAGTCCCTCGGCACAGTGATGGTCAGATCGACCCGCCCCTGGAAACTCTTTGACGAGCCAGCTAAGCCGGTCAGCGAGACGCTGAACTTCGTCATTCCGGCCATGCTTCCATCACGTTTGATGAAGTGAGGGTTGTGTTTCGGCTGGACGCTGCCCGGGCCGACGCCGGACCGAAGATCGCGATTGACCGCTTCGTACTCGTTCCGCGAGGGTTGTAGGGAAGCTACTTCTTCAGAATCGGACTATACCCATCCGCGATCAACCGCGTGCGCATCGCCTCGGCGTCTTTGATGTCGGAGAACGGCCCCACCTGCACGCGGAACAGCTTGTCGGTCGCGACAGGAGCCGCAATCAAACGCCGGATATTGTTTCTTCTTCAGCGCATCCACCAGCGAGTCCGCATCTTCCTGCTTGCTGACCGCAGCCACCTGCACGAAGTACGACGACGCCGTCGGCAGAGTTGTCGTGGGATCCGGAGCGTTCGGCGCGGGCTTGTGCCGGAGCGGGATTCGCAGGCGGGTCGCCGCCGTGTCCGTTTTCGCGTCGGCGGCGGGCGTCAACTGAGGGTTGGCGTCCTTCTGCTCGACCGACTTATAGAACGTCATGGGCGGCGTCGCCGGCGATCCGCTGCTCGCCTTGCTGCCGCCCGGAACGGTCTGCGGCGCAACCGCCGCGCTGGCTGTACGTGATCGCCGGCTCCGACTTCCGTCCGAGCGAATACCCCAACGCGAAAAACAACGCGCAGATCCCAACCAGCCCAAAGAACAGGACCAGCAGCTTGCCTGTTCCCAGTGTAATTTCTGTATCTTGTGACGAAGCCATAGTTCCACTCCCGCCAATTTCAGCGCACGCACTGTCTTCCCTACGCAGTCTTCGCCGGTACCTGTCGTCCCCTTTTCCTAACAACTTCTGCAGCCCAGAGAAAAAGTCCACCGGAACCGGGAAGATGACCGTCGTATTTTTCTCCACGCCGATCTCGGTCAGAGTCTGCAAATAGCGCAACTGCACGCTGACCGGTTCGGTGGCCAGCAGATGAGCCGCGTCCACCAGTCTCTGCGCCGCCGAGAATTCGCCCTCGGCGTGAATAATCTTCGACCGCTTCTCGCGCTCGGCCTCGGCCTGCTTGGCCATGGCGCGCAGCATCGACTCCGGCATGTCGACCTGCTTGACCTCGACGTTGGTGACTTTCACGCCCCAGGGCGAGGTATGAGTATCGAGAATGCTCTGCAGCCGCAGATTGATTTTCTCCCGGTGCGACAGCAGTTCGTCCAGTTCCTGCTCGCCCAGCACCGACCGCAGCGTAGTCTGCGCGAATTGCGAAGTCTGGTAAACGTAATTCGAAACCTCGACCACAGCCTTGTTCGGATCAATCACGCGCAAGAAGATGACGGCGTTCACTTTCAACGTGACGTTGTCGCGAGTGATGATGTCCTGCGGCGGAACCTCGAGCGCCTCCTGCCGCAGCGACACCCGCACGATGCGGTCGATCGGCGCGAACACCAGCGCGACCCCGGGCCCCTTGGCTGTAGCGAGCAACCGGCCCAGACGAAAGATGACTCCCCGCTCGTACTCGGCCAGAATCTTGATGGAACTGAGAATGTATATGACAACAATAACGATGACGATCGTTCTAACAGTCCGAAACCGCCGATAGCTTCCACAGGAACCTCCACGATCGGAGCGACGAAACACTCCTACCGCGGATTGTATAGCAGCCAGAAGAAGGCGGCGCGCAAATCGCTAGCCAGAACGTTGCTTGGCTTGATGCGCCAGCCCTATCTTGCGAAATCAATCAACTCCGGTCGGGATCAATCGCCTGGTCCATATAGATCCACAGCACGCGGGCCATCCACGTCAGCACCGGCGCCAGCGGCAGAAACAGGACGATCCCTGCGACGACGCTCTTCAGCAATGGCCACTTCGAACACTTCCCACACCAGCGCCGCGAGCACCGCAATCGCGCCCACGCCCAGCCCGTAGCCGATGTACATCGCACCCAGGAAATACCCATCCTCGCGCTCAAACTTCAGCCCGCACGCCGGACAGCGCTCATACATCCGCGGAAACAGCCACACCGATTTGCGAAAGATTTTCCCGGTGCGGCAGCGAGGACAGAGCTGCTCCAGAATGCCCCGCATCGCAGACACGTCAGCCCTCTGCATGGACGAAGTCTAACAGGCAGTATGAATCTGATATCGGTTGCTCTTAGTGCTCAAGACGGGATTTCTTCCCACCATAACGCCGAAGGACAGACAATTTGATGAAGGAGTGTTCTCGCTGGGTTTCCTTCGTGAAACTTCAGTGTCCTTCGTGGTAAGGGTTTTGCAGCTCGCTCCTACCGCGCCGCCCGCGCCACTTGAATCCGGCTGGCGTCCACCGGGATCGGCCGCTGAATCTCCATCTCAAGCGAAGTCCCCACTTCCAGCTTTACCTCCGGACCATGCTTCAGCAGCGCCCACGCCACCCCACCCGCAATTCCCGCGAGCCCACCGACTACGCGCGCCGTTGTAGCCTCCGGCGGCGGCTCCTGCGATCGTGCCAACCGTTCCCCCAACCGCCGCACCTTTCGCCGCATCTTCAACCCGCTTGCCCGTGTCCTTGTCTGCCTGGATCGTGCCTTCTTTATCCTTCACGCTGTTGGTATCGTTCCCAGGAGTGTTCTCCACCGACGCCGGCAGCATCACCGTATAGCCAGTCGGATAGATCATCGACGTAAAGTGAATCAGAATCTCGGCTCGTTTCTTCGACCGCCCCGCGGGCTCCGTATGCGTGATCTTTCCCTGGATATAAGTCCCAGCCGGAATCACGATGCGGTCGTTCATCACGAACGGAAACGCAGTCTCGGCATACACGGCATCGCCCTCGCGCGCATTCTTGGTGGAGATGGCCTGCTTCAGCAGCAGCGGAATCTTTGTGCCCGCCGGGATCACCACCGCGTTCGGATCGGGCGCCTGCGCAGGCGCGGCCACAACTGGAGCGACGCTCTGTTCTTTCACCTGAGCAGCCGCGTGCGTTGGAGCCGCGACTCCGGCCTGTCTGGGGGAATTCGATGGCTGAGCAGTATCCGCGGACCTCGCCGCATCCGCCACTTGCCCCAGCGCCATCGCTGGCAACAGCAATACGATGAATAGTATTCGCATCCAATACCTCCCGAGGTGACGTTCCACCTCAAGCCAATCAACGCCAAGGTTACCACGCCCAATGCGCTAGGATGCATCTTCGATTCGGTTAGCTGCCCAAGCCTCCTCGCCTTGCCTCCCTGCATCCAACGACCTATGATTCAGCCGTAACCGAAAACGCGGAGGAGCCTCCATGTGCGTCTCTGGCGCTTTGCCATCGTCCTTTGCTGGTTGTGCTGTGCCTCTTCTTCAGCATCCCGCTCGTATCCGCACAATGCCAAGGTCAGCGGCCGGCTGCCAAAAGAAAGGCGATTTGTGCAGGAGATCTACCCCAGCTACCAGAAATGGCTGGACGAAGACGTGCGATACATCATCACCGACCAGGAGCGCGCCGACTTTAAGAAACTTACCACTGACGACAAACGCGATAAGTTCGTCGAAGCCTTTTGGGAACGCCGCAACCCCACTCCTAAGTCGTCTGAGAATCCATTCAAGGAAGAGCACTACCACCGCATCGCCTACACGAACACGCACTTCGCCGCCAGCGTCGCCGGATACCGGACCGACCGCGGCCGTTTCTACATCATGTACGGACCGCCAGATTCCATCGACTCGAAATCCGCACTCGCCCCGCCGACGGAGACCTGGCACTACTGTTTGTCGAGGGCATCGGACGGAACGTCGTCCTTATGTTCACAGACACTTGCCGTTGCGGGAAATATGAATTCTCAGGTGGGGATTCGGATTCCAGGAGTTCCTAAAATCTACGACCCACTGCTCCAATGAGGCTGGCGAATCGCCCTACTTGTAGATCAGATATTTCTCGCGCACTTTCCCAAACTTCTCCAGCCCCTCCTGCCACTCCTGCGCGATCCTCCGCGGATCCTGCCCCGCCACCAGCGCGTCAAACGCAGTCTGATTCACCAGCAACTCCGCCATGCGCTCGATCTTGAAATCCGCCGCATACAGTTTGTGCAACGCAGCCGCCAACTCCATCCCCAGCTCCGGCGCATCAAACCCATTCCGATCCGTCAGCAGGATGTTCACTCCCGAACATATCTGCCCGCTGTAAACGCTTGAGGTCGGCGTGAATGTCACGGGAACGAAGCGCACGCCCGCAATCCCGCGCGCGTTCAAATAAGCCGCAAACTCTTTGCTCTTGATCCAAGGCGCGCCGACCAGTTCAAACGGAGTGTCCGTCCCGCGTCCGACCGACACATTCGTGCCCTCAATCAGCGCCACGCCCGGATACAGCGCCGCTTCCGTCACGCTACGCAAGTTCGGCGACGGATTAACCCACCCCAGCCCTGTCGAATCGAACCAGTCTCCGCGCTGCCACCCGTCCATCGGTACCACGGTAAGCTTGGCGTTGATGCCGCGCTCAGCATTGAACATCTTCGCCAGTTCGCCCATTGTCATCCCATGCCGCACCGGCACGGCCCAGTAATTCGTAAAGCTCTCCCGCCCCGCATCAGCCACCGGACCCTGCACAAACGATCCCGTCACTGGATCCGGCCGGTCCAGCACGATTAACTCAATCCCCGCCTTCGCCGCCGCCTCCAGAAAATATCCCAGCGTCGTCTCGTACGTATAAAACCGCACGCCCGCATCCTGAATGTCGAACACCACCGCATCCAGATTCTTCATCACATCCGCAGACGGCCGCCGCGCCGCATCCGTCCCGCCATACACGCTGTACACGGGAACACCCGTCGCCGCGTCCTTCGAATTATTGATGTCGGTCGTATCGAGCGTCCCTGTCACGCCGTGCTCCGGACTGAAGATCGCGTCGAGCGACACCCCCGGCGCCTTCGCCAGCACGTCGATCGTGCGCATGCCCTGCGCATCGACCCCAGTCTGATTCGTCACCAGCCCGATGCGCTTCCTTGCATCAGGGGATGCCCCCGCCGCCTTCAGCACATCGAACCCATGCTCTTCGAGCACATCAATCCCATTCTTCACAGTCCCATTCCGCGAACTCATCCGCCGCGCCGCGCTGAACGCCTCGTTATATCCGGTGATGCTCTTCCAGCGCCGCGCCTCCTGTTCCGACGGACTCAACGTCAGCGCCGCCGCCATCTCTGTCGCCACCTTCGACCGCAGCCCGATCGCATTTCCCTTCCCGTGCGGATGCACCGCATTCGTCAGCAGAATGATGTAAGTCTGCGTCGTCGGATCGATCCACATCGATGTCCCCGTAAACCCGGTGTGCCCGAACGACCCAACCGGCAGCAGATCGCCGCGGTTCGAAGAGAACGGAGAATCAATATCCCACCCAAACCCGCGCAGCACCGGCGCCGAAGGCGGCTGCTCCGGCGCGGTCATCTTCTCGACCGTGACCGCCGACAGGATTCCATCTCCACCATCGAGCAGCGTCTGCGCAAACTTCGCCAGATCGTCCGCCGTTGAGAACAGTCCCGCATGCCCCGCCACTCCGCCCATCCGCCGCGCCCTGGGATCGTGCACTACCGCGCGCAGCATGTGCTGGTTCTCGTCATACTCCGTGGGCGCAATCTTCGCCCGCCACGCCGCCGGAGGCACAAATCGCGTATGCGTCATCTTGAGCGGGACAAAAATATGTCGCTCCGCGTAGGCCTCGAGCGTCTCGCCCGACACCTTCTCTACCATCGCTCCCAACACAATGAAATTCGTGTCGCTGTAAACGAATCCCGAACCGGGCGCCTGCTGCGGCGTCTCCGCGAACGCCAGCCGGAACGCCGACTCCTTCGAATCAAACGCCGGCGTCAAATCGATATCCGGCGCGCAGCCCGGAGTAGTGCGTCAGCAACTGCCGCACCGTAATGTCCTCTTTGCCGTTCTGCGCAAACTCCGGCAGGTATTTCGCCACCGTATCATTCATGCGCACTTTGCCCTGCTCCACGAGTTGCATCACCGCGGTCGTGGTCGCAACCACCTTGGTCAGCGACGCGAGATCGAACACCGTGTCGAGCGTCATCGGCTCGCGCTGTGGTTCGAGCGCCCGGCTCCCATAAGCCTTGCGATACACCACCGCCCCGTCGTGCCCAACCACCAGCACGGCTCCGGGAATGTTTCCATCTGCTATCGCTTGATCGATGACAGAATCGACCCCGCGCAAGACGAGTCAGTGTCGAGGAAGCCTTGGCCTCGGAGGGAGCGGGAAGGCACGCCAGCGCAAACGCCCCCATCGAGCGCGCACGCAATTCTGGAGAAATGCGAATGTGATTTCATGTTGAGGATGTTGTCTTGACTGTACACAACTCGGCGGCACGGCTCAAGAAACTCAAGTCAGGTGTACCTCCGTGTAGAGCAGGCGTCATCGAATCCTCCGTGTCGTCCGTGTCCTCTGTGGTAGTGATCGTCCTCCCAAACTTTACCCATCCTCGCAACTCTGCTATAAACCGCTCAGGTCAGAATTCTGCAACGAGCATCCAGCCCTGAATAGTCCGACTCCCACTCTCGTCACCGCTCTCGACAATCAAGACGAACTCTTTTCCTCCGCCTTCTCGGTTCTGGAGCACGCAATCGCAGACCGCGCTTTCCCCGCCGCCTCGGTCGCGGTCACGCATGGCGAGAAGCTAGTCGCTCTGAAATCCTTCGGCCATTTACATACGAAGCAGAGTTCGCCGTTGCGGTGGAACGCTCCGCAACTCTCTTCGACCTCGCCTCCGTTAACCAAAGCCGTCGCCACCACCACCATGGCAATGATCCTCTACGAGCGCGGCCTGCTCGAACTAGAAGCCCCCGTAATCGGCGTCGTCCCGGAATTCCTGGCCGACTCCTGCGGCGAACCCGACGCCCGCCGCCGCGACGTCACCTTCCGCATGCTCCTCGCCCACTCCTCGGGCCTGCCCGCCTATGAGAAGTTGTTCCTCAAAGCGCACTCGCGCGACGACCTGCTGCGCGCCGCCTTCACCACTTCCCTTTCGACCGACCCCGGCACGCACGCCGAATACAGCGACATCGGATTCATCGTCCTCGGCGCCGCCCTCGAACGCATCGCCGGAGAATCTCTCGACGTCTTCTGCCAGCGCGAAATCTTCGGCCCGTTGGGAATGATCAACACCACCTTCAATCCCCCGAAAGAATCACGCGCGAAAATCCCGCCCACCGCCGACGAACGCACAGAACAAGAACGTGGCGCCCCCGCCCGCGAAAAGCCGACAGAAGCGGTGCCGGCGGAAGCGAGCGCAGCCGCCCGCAGCACCTTCCGCCAAAGAATCATCCAAGGCGAAGTCCAGGACGAAAACGCCAGCGTCCTCGGCGGCGTAGCCGGACACGCCGGCCTGTTCTCCACCGCCGAAGACCTGGCCCGCTTCGCCCACGCCCTGCTGCACGGAGGCCGCCCCATCCTCCGCCCCGAAACCATCGCGCTCTTCACCCGCCGCGAATCCGCGCCGGCCGGCACATCCCGCGCCCTCGGCTGGGACACTCCCTCCTCTCCCTCGCAATCCGGAACACATTTCGGCCCGCGCTCCTTCGGCCACCTCGGCTACACGGGCACGTCGCTGTGGATCGACCCCGACCGCCAACTCTCGATCACTCTACTCACCAACCGCACCTGGCCCGACTGCGCCAATCAGGCAATCCGGCAGGTCCGCCCGAAATTCCACGACGCTGTGGTCGAAGCCCTCAACAAACCGACCTAAATACCGAGTCACACATTCGCGGCATACGAGTTCATCTCGTCACTGCCGTGTTCAACCCGTGAGGTAATAAAATGATTTGCTCTGCTCATCTCCCGAAAGGCGCACGACTTGACCCGAACCCGTAAAGTGAAATCCGATCTTCGCCGTCTTCCTACCGAACAGATTCTCCCCGCAGCCACCGATCTCGACCGCATGTCGTCGCTCGAAATCGTCCGCCTCATCAACCGCGAAGACGCAACCGTCGCCGCAGCAGTCGGCCGCGCCCTTCCGCAGATCGCCCGCGCCATCGACGTCGTCGTCGCCGGACTCCGCCAGGGCGGACGCCTCATCTACGTCGGCGCCGGAACCAGCGGCCGTCTCGGCGCCCTCGACGCTTCCGAGATCCCTCCCACCTTCAATACCGATCCGCGCATCGTGCAATACATCATGGCGGGAGGCGCCAAGGCTCTCGCCGCCTCCACCGAAGCCAGCGAAGACGACACCGCGCTCGCCATCGCCGAAATGAAGAAACGCAAGCCCGCGCAAGCACGACATCGTTCTCGGCATCGCCACCAGCGGACGCACTCCATTCACCATCGCCGCCGTCGAATACGCGCGCAGCCGCGGAGCCCGCACCATCGCGCTCACCTGCAACCGCAACTCTCCGCTCGAGCGCGCCTCTGATTTCGCCATCGTCACCGAAGTCGGCGCCGAAGTCCTCGCCGGATCCTCCCGCATGAAAGCCGGCACCGCCCACAAAATGGTCTCTGAATATGATCTCCACCGGAGCCATGACGCGCCTCGGCTACGTCTACGGCAACCTCATGGTCAACGTCTGGACCAAGAACGAAAAGCTCGTCCAGCGCGCCACCCGCATCCTGGAGCAAGCCACCGGAGCCGATCACGAAGCCGCCAGCCAAGCTCTCGAACCGCCGGCAATCGAACCCCAGTCGCGGTAGTAATGCTCGCCGCAGGAGCGAGCCGATCCCAAGCCGCCGCCGCCCTGAAGAAATCGAAAGGCCATGTCCGCCAAGCTATCGCCTTGGCACAGAAATAGATAGAACGGGTGCCCCATTTCGCGCGCTCTTGGCGCGAGAAGTGGGGCCTTTCCTCTGTGTCCTCGGTGTCCTCTGTGGTTGATTGCGCTTCCCGTGCCCTCTGAATCAACAATCGCCCGCCACATTCCCCGCTACAATATCCTTGCAAGGACTTCTTCATGGACAAGTTCGTAATCCGCGGCGGAGAGCCACTCCTCGGCACCGTCCGCGTCAGCGGCGCAAAAAATGCCGCGCTCCCCTGCATGGCCGCCGCGCTCCTCACCGACCAGCCCGTCATCCTCGAAAACATTCCCCAGGTCCGCGACATCCAGACCACGCGCAACCTTCTCGCCGCGATGGGCGCCGAGGTCGAACTCGGCTACGGACGCGCCCAGCACCGCACCACCATCCACTGCGCCAAGCTCAACGCCCCGGAAGCCTCCTACGAACTCGTCAAGACCATGCGCGCCTCCACGCTGGTCCTCGGCCCGCTCGTCGCCCGCTGCGGACACGCCCGCGTCTCGCTTCCCGGCGGCTGCGCCATTGGCGCCCGCCCCATCGACCTGCACATCAAGGGACTCGAACGTCTCGGCGCGAAGATCACGCAAGATCACGGCTACGTCGAAGCCTCTACCGACTCGCCTCAAAGGCGCAGAAATTGTCTTCGACAAGATCACCGTCACCGGTACCGAAGACCTGCTCATGGCCGCGACCCTCGCCGAAGGCGAAACGATTCTGCAGAACTGCGCGCGCGAGCCCGAAGTCGCCGACCTCGCCGACTTGCTGAACAAAATGGGAGCAAAGATCGAAGGCGCAGGCACGCCTACCATCCGCGTGAAAGGTGTCAGCAAATTGAAAGGCGCGAAGCACCGCATCATCCCCGACCGCATCGAAGCCGGAACCTTCATCATCGCCGGCGCCATGACCGGAGGCGACCTCAACATCGCCGGATGCGATCCCTCGCACCTGGGCGCGCTCCTCAGCAAGCTTCACGAAGCCGGCGTCAAAACCAAGGCCACCGCCGACTCGGTCCGCGTCATGGGCGACAATCCATTCACCGCCGCCGACATGTCGACCGAAGAGCATCCCGGATTCCCCACCGACTGCCAGGCCCAATTCATGGCGCTCGCCACGCAGGCCGAAGGCACATCGATCATCACCGAAAATATTTTCGAGAACCGCTTCATGCACGCCCAGGAACTAGTGCGCATGGGCGCGAACATCAAGATCGAAGGCCGCCGCGCCGTCGTCCGCGGCAAAACTCCGCTGAGCGCCGCGGCCGTGCTGGCCAGCGACCTGCGCGCCTCCGCCTCGCTCGTGCTCGCCGCCCTGGTCGCCGACGGCGAAACCATCATCGACCGCGTCTACCACATCGACCGCGGCTACGAACACATCGAAGAAAAGCTAAAAGGCGTCGGCGCCCAAATCCGCCGCATGGGCGAGATGTTCCCCAAGAAAGCCGCCGCCGTGAAGTGATTGATGATGCGCGGACGCCCTGAGGGACAGTCGAAACGACCCCGCGCGCAAAGACGTCAGAGAGTGCAATCGATTTTTCATCAACAGGCCGCGAAACACCGAAGAGAATGAGAAGGTGACATCTGGACAAGGTCTACGCCAAGAAGCTGTAGTGCGCGTCATAGCGGTCCAGAGGAGTGCAGGGCAGCCACTCCGCTGGAATGTACGACGACTTCACTCGCACCTCGTGTCCGTGCAACCAGGCAATCTTGGCATAAATGACCGCTGCGGAAGAAACCAGGTCTGCCATATATCCGCTGTCGTCATCCTTCCGCGCGTACACCGCCTTTAGAGCGACCATAGCGCTCAAGGACTGCTCCATCGCGGGTTTGTCCCGGCGGGCAAGAGCAAGGTAGAAGTGGTGGTCGCCGAGGTATTTTTGCTCTCTACTGGCCCTTGGCGGATCAGCCAATACGCGCTCGCAACGGTCCACCAGGCGCGGCCAATCCCCGCGCAGCGCAACCATGGCCTGATACGCCCAGAAATCGTGCGTCTTGTGGTCTTCGGCGCGGTGCGGATCGTATGCCGCATCGCACTGAGAAAACCAATCGATCACGGACTTGTTGTTGGAAAGCAGGGCATATATTAGATTAATCGTCTTTTGCCCGGTCCCAATGTATCGGTCTTGATTTCGTATATCAGTTTCTGCAGCCGTGCCGCCACATAGAACCACTGTTGCATGGAGCGAAGGTCTCTTGCTTCGCACCAACAGCTCATGGCTTTCGCCTCGGCATGCCTGGAAAGGTTCATCGCGGACCCTTTCGGGCTGCCAAGCCCGTTCTCGATATTCCTCACCGCGCTACTCAGCGTCGGAAACCCTCCTTCCAGATGACCTCGAATGTGAGCGATACGTTTTGTGGCTGCGATTTCATACTCCGAGTCGACCATGCGCCATCCTCATTCTGGCAAGAGCGGTAAGTATAGTTGACGAAACCAAGCCACTTCACAAATGAGCCAAAGGAAAAGCATTTTCCTAACGGTTGAAGAGTGATATGGGCGATGTTTCGACAGTTGACCGGAGCAGAGAAAGAGATGTACGACGTGACGTATGACCTTCGCTGCGAGCGGGGACTGCCTCCGGCCATTCCGGCCCTGACTAATGCGGTCTTCGCCGCCACCGGCGCGCGGATGTGCTGGTGGCCGGTGCGGCTGAAGACCGCTTCGATCGATTGCCTCAGGGTTGCGTCAGCGTGGTGACTGTCCTGTAGGTGTTCCCGGTGACGGTGTTGCCGGTCACAGCGTAGACGCCGACCGTGGCGTCGGTGATCGTGTTGTTGCTCACCGTGTTATTCGGCTGGAGGAACAGATATATCGCAGTCCCCGTACCGTTGATGCTGTTGTTTTCGAAGACGATCGAGCCGGTCTCACCGCTCGTCTTCATGGTAGCGCCAACTGCTGTATTGAAGATCTGATTCCCCGACACCGTGATCCCGATGCAGGTCGGGAAGCAAATGAAACCGTAACCTGTCTGGAACGTGCCGAAGCCTGTAATTGTATTGTTCGATACGGTACCCGATACGGTGGTGGCGACATGCACTCCGCTGGTACAGCCGCTCACTGTATTGGAACTCACCTGCACGGTCGGAGCGCTTGCATAGATGCAGTTGGGGAAGTTCTCGCTCGACGGCTCATAGACGGGAGCAACCGTCGTCGTTTTCACAGTCACGCTGCTGGTCGTCGTCAAATTGATGCCCACCGAGTCATAGTTGCGGACGCTCGAGTCTGTAATGGTCACACTGGACGCGCTGTTCGATAGAACGGGCGTACCGCTCCCGCAGTAGCCGCCGCTGCCGTTGCTGATGTTGTGGTTTCTCAGCGCTACGTCCTTCAAGGTCCCCGACGAATTCGTGTCAAACAAGATTCCGGTGATGGTTGGCCCAAAATCGCAGCTGCTCAGAGTATTGGCGCCATCGACTCCAATGTTGGTCAGCGTCACGCCCGACGCCTGAATGTCGATCTGGGTCAACTGGCCGCTGGTGTACGTGCTCGGTACCACCACCACCGCCGCGCCGGC
The DNA here is from genome assembly GCA_963795875.1 of uncultured Acidobacteriaceae bacterium. Lineage (GTDB taxonomy): Bacteria > Acidobacteriota > Terriglobia > Terriglobales > Acidobacteriaceae > Sulfotelmatobacter. The sequence continues at coordinate 615,562 of CAWCJM010000004.1, read as the reverse complement.
ATTGTCTGTCGTATCGGCTACGCCTTTCAGCGTCAGCGGCGTTGCGATGGTAACCTGCTCGGCGTAGCTTCCCGGGCAGACCTCGATAGTGGCCCCCGACGGCGCCGCGCTTACCGCGGACTGAATCGTGTTGTATTGGGTTAGGGCTCCAGTGCACGATGGCGCACCGATGGCCGTATTCTGATCCACGACGATGGCAGCCATTGCGCTGGTTGAAGCGAACAGCAAAAATGCCAGTGATGCGACTGTCGTAACCGCGGGGCCCGCGACCGAAACGCGCTTGATGAAACTGTTCATAACTTGTTTCTCCTTTGGAATTTTTGAACAAGACCCTGAAGGCATGCGATGACAACTGGCCTCTTGGCATTCCTTCCTGAGTTTTCGCTGGGATCCCAAAAACCTGGGCATCTGGGGGGACGGCACGGCAGCCCGAATGCAGGGATTCTCCTCCCGACCCGACCGCAAGTCAAGGAGGACATCGCAGAGGTTGGGGGATATGCCTCTGAGCTTGCCAGGGGACCAGACAGTCAGAAGAGTTCGAAAATCGTCTGCCAAAGCAGATCACTAGGCACTGTCAACTGCTGAGAAGGCCTTATCACAAGCTTGCGCCTTTTATTCGCCAAATAGGCGAAAAGCAAGCGCACAGAACGCGCTTTCCTGAGAGAGCACGCAAGACGAACGAATCGATGTCCCCCCTACGCCCGCGTCAGCCGCTCAATCACTTCCCGCTGCAGCGGATACCTCGCCGCCAACTCGACCCTCTTCCCCATCTCGAAATCCTCAAAATCAAATCCCGGCGCCACCGTGCATCCCACCACCGCGAACGCCTTCCAATCCGCCACGTGCGAAGCAAACCAGCATCCCGCCGGCACCACAGCCTGCAAAACCTCTCCCGCGTCGGGATCGCGCCCCAAGCGAATTGAAGAATATCTTCCCGCCAGATCAATCACATGCACCATCAGCACTTCTCCCACATAGAAGTGCCAAACTTCATCCGACCGCAGCCGGTGAAATGCCGAGAAGTTCTTTCCATCCAGAAGAAAGTAAATCGCCGTCGACGCCACGCGCGCCCCCGTGAACCCCGCCGGCAGCGCCTTCCGGGCAATCACTATCTCCGACCGATATGTCTGCCGAAAATACCCGCCCTCTGGATGCGGTTCGAGCCCTAACTTCTCAATCCAATACATAGCGTCTCTATCCAATTTTTCCTCCACATCTCCGAAACGTTTTCGCCCTGCCCCACACTATTCCGATTAGGAGGTTGTTTCAGATGTCCACTCGCGAAATCTACCGCATGCTTGAACGTCAGTGGGACAGCTCCGCGGGCACAGGGAAATACCTCCGCATGCAACCATATCGCCTCAAGTTTAAGGGGCAAACTTTCCGCACGGAACTACCCGCCCTTACCCACTTGCCAACCGCCGCCTGAAACGCGAGTGGAATCCCACCTGTCAGGTCTACCTGCCTCGTCGCGGGACGCCCCATCCTTGCATCCTCTGCAAGGATGGGGAGATTTTCGAATCCGCCCATGCCCTGCCGCTGCAGTGCAACTCTGCTTCAAAAACCAAAAGGCACCGAAGATCACGGAGCAGTTTGCCCGGTGTCCTCAGTGCCTCTTCTGGCCGAAATCAAAAAACCTATTTCACTAGGATCTTCGTGCCGCTGTCATCCAGCTTGCCCTGCACCCGAACGCGCTTGCCATCGAACTTCTTCACGTCGTCCTGGTGATCAATGTCATAAGTCTTGCCGGAATCCGTCTTTAGCACATATTTGTCGCCCGACTTCTGGACCGTTCCCGAGAAAACCTGACTGTCCGCAGCGCTCGGTGTAGTCGACGGTTGCGCCGCATCCGGACTCTGCGAGTTCGGGCTCTGCGCATCGGGAGTCTGCTGCGTAGCCGGCGGGTTATCCGGCGTGGGCGCAGGCTGCGTCTGCGGTGTCTGTTGTGTAGGCGGCGTGTCTGGCGTCGACGATGGCTGTGTGGTCTGCTGGTCCGTCGGCGTCGAAGGAGTCGTTTGCGCATTCAATGCACTGCCCCAGGAGATCAGGCCGAGAACGACTGCCAGTGTGGCGAGAAACGAGAGAGACTGAATCTTGGTTTTCACTAAAATCCTCCAGGAGCCAAACGGCTCTGGGGGGATTTATAGCAAGCGCCCTGCCATCCCCTTGCAGCTTTTTCACCCCGATCGCATCTCGCATTGTATCTGCAAGCTTTAGCTGAACTTCTCAGGAGTACTCGGGGGCACAAGTCAACAATGTTTTCTTCACAGCTACAGGAGAATCTGTAGGCGAATGCATCGTTCCTCATCGTCGCTCAACCCGCTTCAGTGAGAATAGTTTTCGCCGCCCGAGCAAGAAATGCATGCGGGACTCGACGATACCTCAACGCAGCTTCGCGTACTCGGCTTTGGCTTGCTTCAGGATGGATGGCATGGTCGAAGTCCTCTCAAAGAGCAAAGAGCGAGGAGAAGTCCTTTTGCATAAACAAAAAAGGACCGCAGCCTATGCGGTCCCTTTTCGTGAATCCTACGTCGTTTATCCGTGCAATCCGTGAAGATCCGTGGCAAGAAGTTTAGTGCCGTCCTCCGCCACCGCCGCCGTGACCACCATGGCGTCCACCACCGCCACCGCCGCCACCAGGACGTCCACCGCGACCGCGACCACGTCCCCCACCACCGCCACCAGGACGCCCGCCGCGACCACGATCTCCGCCACGGTCACCACTGCGCGGACGATCTCCACCGCCTCCAGCACTCACATGAGGCGGCCCGTCGCGATTAAAGTTCGGCTCGGAATCCGGCTCATCCGGAAAATCGCCGCCGCCTTCGATCACGAGCGAGCCGGTCAACGCAGGCTGTCGCCCTCGGCCGCCGGCGCCATCGCAGCATCCGGAGGAGGAGCTTCCCCGCCACCCATCTTCGCGCGCTGCTCTTTCAGAATCGCCTTGCGCGAAAGCCGGATGCGGTTGCCTTCCACCGCCAGCACCTTCACCAGCACCTGGTCGCCTTCCTTCAGTTCGTCGCGCACATCGGCAATGCGATGCTCCGCCACTTCGCTGATGTGCAGCAGCCCGTCGGTGCCCGGCAGAATCTCGACGAACGCGCCGAAATCCGCCAGCCGCGTGACCTTTCCCAAGATAAGTCTTCCCTACCTCGGCCGTCGCCGTGATGTCGCCGATAATCTGCAGCGCCTTCGCCGCCGATTCCTGATCGCTCGACGCCACCTTCACCAGCCCGGAATCTTCCACGTCGATCTTCACTCCGGTCTGCTCGACGATGCTGCGAATCATCTTCCCGCCCGGCCCGATCAGATCGCGAATCTTGTCGACCGGGATCTGCACCGTGTAGAAGCGCGGCGCGTAATCGGAAATCTTCTCGCGCCCGCGTGGTGATGACTTCTTCCATCTTGCCCAGGATGTGCAGCCGTCCGCGCTGTGCCTGCGCCAGCGCCTCGCGCATGATCTGCGCCGTGATGCCGGCAACCTTAATATCCATCTGCAGCGCGGTAATCCCATCCTTCGTTCCGGCAACTTTGAAGTCCATGTCGCCGTAATGATCTTCCGCGCCCGCGATGTCGGTCAGAATGGCGTAATCATTGCCTTCCTTCACCAACCCCATCGCCACTCCGGCCACCGGAGCCTTCAAGCGGAACGCCCGCATCCATCAGCGCAATCGAAGCGCCGCAGATCGTCGCCATCGACGACGACCCGTTCGACTCCAGAATGTCCGAGACCACGCGCATCGCATAAGGCCACTTCTCTTCCGTCGGAAGCACCGCCGAAACCGCCCGCTCCGCCAGCGCCCCGTGCCCAATCTCGCGCCGCCCCGCCCCACGCATAAATCCAACCTCCCCAACCGAAAACGGCGGAAAGTTATAGTGAAGCATGAAGCGTTTTTTGGATTCGCCTTCGAAGCCTTCCAGGCGCTGCATGTCGTCGCTGGTGCCGAGTGTGGCAGTGACCAGGGCTTGCGTTTCGCCGCGGGTGAAGATGGCGCTGCCGTGGGTTCGGGGCAGGACGCCGGCTTCGATCCAGATTTCGCGAACTTCGTCGAAGGCGCGCGCATCCGGACGCCGCTTCTGATTGATCACCTGCTCGCGGAAGATGCGCTCGCGCAGCGTCTCGTAATACTGCGAGAGTTTCTTCTTCGCTTCTTCGTCCTCTTTTTCGCTTCCGGTCTTCGGCAGCTCGGCGGCAAGGCGTCTTCTTGATTTCTTTGACCAGCGTGTAGCTTTCCGCCTTGGGATGCTTCTTGGTGTCGAGCGCGTCCGCCACTTCGGCGCCGACTCTGCTTCTTCAGATCGTTGTAGTACGCGTCATCGAATACCGGCGGCTCGACCTTGCGCTTCGGCTTGCCGACTTTGTCGCGCAGTTCGTTGATCGCCGCGCAGATCTTCTTGATCTCGGTGTGGCCGAACTCGATGGCGTCGACGACCGTCTCTTCTTTCACTTCCTTCGCGCCCGACTCAATCATCACGATGCCGTCGGCGGTTCCGACGACCATGATGTTGACCAGGCCTCCGCGCATCTCGTCGTACGTGGGATTCACGATGAACTGTCCGTCGACCAGGCCGACGCGCACCGCGCCGATGGGACCGAGGAACGGAATGTCGGAAAGCGTCAGCGCAGCACGAGGCGCCGTTGATGCCCAGAACGTCAGGATCATTATTGCTGTCGGCCGACAGCACGAACGCAATGATCTGGGTCTCGCACTTGAATCCCTCGGCAAACATGGGACGCACCGGCCGGTCGATCTGGCGACTGGTGAGCACTTCGCGCTCACTCATGCGGCCTTCGCGCTTGATGAAGCCTCCGGGAAAACGTCCGCCGGCATAGGTGTATTCGCGGTAATCGACGGTGAGGGGAAAGAAATCGATGCCTTCGCGCGGATCGGCGTTGGCGGTGGCAGTGGCGAGCACAACGTTTTCGCCGAGGCGGACGACAGCAGCGCCTCCGGCCTGCTTGGCGAGCTTTCCAGTTTCAAATGAGATTTCTTTGCCGCCGGAGAGATGGACGGTAACGCTAGTTGCTTCTGGTTTCATAATTCATTCCTTTGAGTTGTGACAGGCAGCGATAAGATAGGCTGCAGTACCCCTCCGCAGACGCGCGGAAGGGCCGGGACACCGAATCGGTGCCGGGTTGAGGCGAGGGATCAGCGCTTGAAAAACGCACGTGTGGAGATTTCCTCGATGCTGGGCCGTCTCTCCAGAGACGGATTCCTCAGAAATAGCCGAAGAAAAGTTTCAAGGTTTCGAAGGTTTCAATGTTTCAAGGGTCTTTGAAACCTTGAAACGTTGCCACCTTGAAACCTCGCCTTCCATCTACTTGCGGATGCCGAGTTTCGTGATGACGGTCTTGTAGCGCTCGGAATCGTATTTCTTCAGGTAGTCGAGCAAGCTACGCCGCTTGCTGACCAGCATGAGAAGGCCGCGGCGCGAGCCGTGGTCTTTCTGGTGCGTCTTGAAGTGCTCCGTCAATTGGCCAATGCGTTCGCTGAGCAACGCGATCTGGACTTCGGGACTGCCGGTATCGCTGGGATGCGTGCCGTATTGGTCGATGAGGGATTTCTTGTGCTCTCTGGCTAACACTTGCCTGGTGCACTCCTGTCTTCTTAATTTCGATTTTCTTTGTGACGTTATTGAGGATATCACGGGGAGTTAGAGACCGTAAAGGATAAGAGGCCTCAATCGATCCAAGTCCAGGGGTGGCCCTATCCTAACGTCGCGTCTTTTGCGAAGTTAGTCCGGGGACTTCGACTTCTACAAATGCCCTAACTCGCTATGGTCAGTTAGAAAGCGCTTTCTTGGCTCTCTGATCCAGCTCTCCGTATTTTCAAGCCTTCCGGTGATCTCGCTGATCACCCTTCATTGAACGCCAGCAAGGTTGTTCCACGGGTACCGTTGGAGCGCTCCTGAAGAGCTGTTACTGATTTCCACTTCCGTCCCTGGATACCATGAGTCTTCTTCGACGGGACAGGAGTTAACGTCTTCAGCCGGGCCTTTCTTTGCTGCCTTCAGCGGAGAGGATGTCATTCCTTGCCGATCCCTTGGGCTTCTTTCGAGTATCTGTCGGAGTTGTCGCGCTCTAGAGACTGTCCAAATCCCACTGTGGGAAAAACCGGTGGGAAAAACCGGGGGAAAAACCGGGGACAGACGGGACGTACCCCAATTCCTACGCCCAATATGGGAACCACGGACCCCGACGCGTCACGCCCGCCGAACCTCATCCAGCATGCGCTGCCGCAGGATGCGGTTCGCGCGGGTCTGGTAGCCCTTGCCCGGCTTCTTCAGCCAGGCGATGACGTCGGCGTCGAGACGCATGGGGAAAAGCGGGGGAAAAGCGGGGACAGACGGGACGTACCCCAATTCTTACGCCCAAAGTGGGAACCGCGGATCCCGACGCGTCACGCCCGCCGGATCTCATCCAGCATGCGCTGCCGCAGGATGCGGTTCGCGCGGGTCTGGTATCCCTTGCCGGGCTTCTTCAGCCAGGCGATGACGTCGGCGTCGAGGCGCAGGGAGACCGCCTGTTTCACGGGGCGATAGAAACGTCCCCGCACTGCGTCTTTCCAGGCGGCGGGCGGGAGTTCCGGGATGTCGGAGGTGTCGATCTGATCGTCGGACATCGCCGCCAGAACCGACCGTTCTTTCTTCTGCCTCGGGGTCAGCGCCTGTCCCGGCCTTTTTCGGCCTACTTCCCTTTTGCTAGACGCCTTGCGCATAGATGCTCCGTTCCCGGCGCGTTGCCTTGCGAGCGGATAGGATGCGGATCAGTCCTGCTTCCTCGTCCACGGTGTGAGCGACCAGCAGCACGTGAACTCCATTTACCATTCCGATAGTCTGCCAGCGCGCCTCGCCGTCGACCTCGCGATCTTGTACCGAAATGTGAAACGGATCGTCGAAGACCAAGGCCGCCGTCTCGAAGCTGATGCGGTGTTTTTTGCGATTGGCCCGGTTCTTTCGCTCGTCCCAGGTGAATTCCGCATCGTCGTCGTAGATACTCATTTGTATATACATCATTCAGTCTCACAACACAAGCGTTCAGGCGCTTTCAGAGTAGAAGGTGAGAGCGAAGTCGGCGCTGGGAAAGTGACGTCGAAATCTCGAAGCGTTCAGATTTGGGAATAGCTACGCGCCCCGTTGGGAAAAGCAGGGTAAGCGTGTGGGGGAAAGACCGGGCGCGCGAGTGAATGTTCCGTGCTTGCCGCAGGGCCTTATATTTGGGTCGGAACAGACCCGCGCCACGAACCGTCCACCCCACTCACGCGTTTTCCACAGCTTTCCACAGCAAGAATCTCAATTCGTGTGACGAACAACCTTTACTGAGAATTTCAAGAGGAGCAAGCTCAATACATGCACGCGCGGTCCCCGAACCGACTCTCCACGACCGATCCGCTGACGAGCTCTGAGTGCGCCGCTAAGTCCTTATTCCCGAATATTTCGGATGTAAGTCCTTGCGACTCAGGATTTTGCCCAGACTCCACCCTGTCCCCATCGATCAAGTGCTTGAGAATGAATATTTTGGCGACGAGCACCAAAAAATGTGGTGGAGAATCCGAGGCTAAGTCCTTATTCCAGAATATTTTAGCTGTAAGTCCTTGCGGCTCAAGATTTTGCGCCGATATAAAGCCGATCGCAACCATCGAAGTCTTTAAGAATGAATATTTTATGGATAACGAAGAAAAAAAATGTCGCAGCGCTCTCCTTATTCCGAAGTGCTTCTCAACGTCGTCGTTCTGATTCGCAACATTGTCATTCCGACCGGAGCCGGAGCGTACGCGACGGCGGAGTGGAACGAACCTTGCTTTTAGCCTCCGGGAACCCAACCCTAGGCGGCGTTTGTGAGCCAGCTCTTCATCGTGTTCGCGTCCACCAGACCGGCTTGCTGGAACTGGAGGCGGCCCCCAACGAAGACAGCGAAGTTCGGAATGCCTTGGACGTTGTACCGGCCTGCCAGTTCCGGGGACTTCTCGGTGTTGACCTTCAGCACGACGACCCGGCCAGCAAGGTCTCGCGCGACTTGCGCGACGTGGGGTGCCGCCATCTTGCATGGGCCACACCACGCCGCCCAGAAATCAACGAGTACCGGAACTTTGCTGTCGCGGACAATTTCGTCGAACTCCTCGCGACCGACGTCAACCGGCTCAGCCATCGGAGGCAGTGCGGTTTTGCAGGCACCGCATCTTCCGGTGTCGGCCAAGTGTTTGGCCGGAATTCGATTCGGCCTCCCGCACGATGGGCAATTTCGAGTGACAGCCATGGAGAAGTCCTTGATTGAATTCCCGCGTCCACAGTATCTCGCCGGGGAGGCGATCGGGGCAACCGCGGCGACGGCGCCATGATAGATACGGCAATGCCACCCAGCCAAGTTTTTCCCTTGCCCTCTCCCTGCCCGCGAGATAACGTGTTTTGCCCGAAATCGTTCGACAGGAGTACACGCCTATGTCAGCCGACGAAAATATTCAACTGATGCGACGCTGGTTTCAGGAAGTATGGAATGAGGGCCGAGTCGAGACCGTGTATGAATTGCTTTCTCCGGACGCGGTAGCCACGGGACAAAGGGGCGCGGAAAAGGAAATTCGAGGGCCGGAGGAGTTCGCGAAATTTGTGCGGGAGATTCGCGGCGCGTTCCCGGATATCCAGGTCAGCGTCGAGGACGTCTTTGGTGCGGACGACAAAGTTGTCCTGCGCTGGTCAGGCGTCATGACGCACACGGGAGATATGATGGGACTCCCCGCAAGCGGCCGCACGGTGCGCAGTCGAGGGATCACGATCGCTCGTATTGTGGATGGAAGGATCGTCGAAGGCTGGGACAACTGGGATCAACTCGGCATGCTCGAGCAAATCGGCGTATACCAGCAGCCCGTCGCGGCGTAAGGCAATCGGCAGCGTGAAGGACAGTCAGCGGTGGGGATCAAACTCTAGTTTCACGGTCAGAGTTTCTTCCGTCGCAGCCGGGGCGTATTTCCACTGCTTCACGGCCTTCATGGTGGACTGGCCGAGAATGGGACTTCCGCCCAGGAGTTTGGTGCTCTTCACGGTACCGTTGGGCGCGACCAGAACCTCAAGGCGCACCACTCCGCCGATGTAGAGGCGTTTGAGGGCCTCCGGATACTCAGGCTCGACGCGGGTGATCACCTTTCGGTCGGAGGAGTTTTGCTCGGAAGATTGCGCCGGTAAAGAAAGTGAACTGAGCAGCACAGCCGCGAGCAGCAGGATGAACATGACAAGAAGCCGGCAATGGTTGGATGTTCGGTCGTTTACGATTTCGCGTTTCAACATGGTTCGGGGCCCCTCGCAATTCGGTTACGGCAGTTCAAGACTCAACTGGTACACCTCTTGCGTGCTGCGATCACGAACAAACATCCAAGAACCGTCCACAGCCCGGCCGCTCCAGAAGCCCAACGCGCCCGGATAGCGATCGATCGCGCCCAGCACAAACGCGAGTTCCGGCTGGCTGTCACCGACTTTCACGCGACGAATCGACTCATCGCCATTGACTAGATCGTCGAAGTAGAGATACTTACTGTCCGCGGACCAGGTCGGATAGCTCACACTGCCCGCGGACTCGACCAGCCAGCTCGACCAGGTTTGAGTCTGGAAATCGAAGCGCTTGAGCGTCGTGTTGTCGGGCGAGAGCGCTGCGATGTATCGGCCATTCGGCGACCAGCGCGGGCTAAAAAGGCCATCCGACCCAGGCACCTTTTCCATCGTGTGAGTCTTCAAATCGAAGATGCGAATGCTCAGCCCACCGGCGTCATGGCTGAAGTCTCCAAACATGAGCCGCGAGCCATCGGCAGACCAGTTGGCATCGATCTGGCTTCCGCTTTCGGTCAGAACCTCCTGCGCGGTTCCACCATCCGCAGCAACCAAATAGAGCTTCCAGGACTGTCCGGGCTTCATGCTGACGTAAGCGATCTGCTTGCCATCTGGCGACCAGACCGGCAGGGCGGCCTGTTCGGAAGCAGATGTGAGTTGCAGACGTTCGGTACCGTCAGCGCGGCTGCGCCACAGAGTGCCTTCCGGGATTGTCACGTAGGCCGCCCACTTGCCATCGCTCGAAAAGGCCAGGTCCGTGGCCGAAAGTCCCGCAATCACGGGAGTGAACTTCTTGCTTCCGCGGTCATACTTCACAACTTCACCCGCGGGCGCGACGCCGATCGCCCACATCTTCTTACTGTCGCGGGCCAGGGAGGCGTTTCCGAAGGACATGGGAGCGCTGGTCAGGCGGACGAGTCCGGTAAGGTTGTCAGCACCCGGCGTGGACTCAGGCAAGGCCCAGAGCGCGGTAAAAGTCGTGCTGGTGTTCGGCTGGTTTTGCAGTACCTGGAAGATGTAATAGCGGCCATCGGCGGTCCAGTTTCCACAGCACGCTGCCGACGCGTACTGCCACTTCGCCAGCAAAGCATGCGGGTTCGATCCATCCTGCTTCACCTCCCAGAGCGCTGTCGTGTTCTGGGCGGTGTCGCCGACTGTGAAGCGAATGCGTTTCCCATCGGGTGAGAAGTGTGGCCCGAAGACGGAGCCGCTTGCCGTATAGAGCTCGTGCATCTGCGTTCCGTTTGCGATGGCCAGGTAGAGAACGGAGCCCTTACTGAAGACAAGATAGTGTCCGTCGGAGGACCAGGCTGCATCGCGTCCGGCGAGTGCGCCGATTCGCTCCGGAGATCCGGCACCGAGAGGCAGAACCCAGAACTCGTCGTCGCTGGATCCGCTCTGCATGGGCGCGACCAGCAGTTTGGCGTGATCGGGCGACAGGTCCAGAGCCTGCAGATTCGAGAACGGACTCGCCACCAGTGATCGGCTGGATTCCGCCAGCGACACGCTGGCGATAACGCGTTGCGCCGCCGGCACTTCTGTCACATAAAGGTGAGACTCATCCGCCAGTAAGCGAGTCTTGCGGAATCCGTCGTGTGTCACTTGAGTGATGGAGGTAACTTTCGCTGCGGGCACGGACGCCGCTCCGCGTGCGCGGCTTTCAGGAAAGACGCCCGCCAGCGCGATCATCCCGACCAGCATCGCAATCGCGAGAAACACGGAAACTTTGAAGGCCGATAGTCTTTCAGACGGAGCGCTCATGTGCGCATGTTAGCAACAAGATATTGGGGAGAAGGACAAGAACTCTGGGGTTCGATTACGACAGTAACCGGGGCCACCGCCTCAATTCCTCAAGGAGCCAACAATCGTACAAACGGGTGGCGAATTCACCGGAGATTCACCAAATAGGGCGTATGATCAAAGGGATGCCATATATCTCGGAACATCTCTCCAGCCTTCGCCAGGAAATCGCTGATTTGCGCGACCTCAACGCCCGGTTGTCGGAAAAGGGCGGACATACCGCAGTCGATCAGACGGCGCTCGAGCTGCGCACCACGCGTCTGCGCGAAATCAAGCAGGAACTCTCGAAGATCCTCAATCGTCCCGACGATCCCAAGGTTTGGTGGGAACGCTCGCGACGGCCACAGCAGGCCTAAGTAGACAGTCAAACTGAGGGCTACCCCTGTCCGCGACAGTCCACGAGGTTCGCGTTAGGGACGAACGCATTCGTCCGTCCGGCGAGTCTTAGATAGCCAGGGTTGCGGCAATGCCGTTGAGCTTGGCTTCGATTCCCTCGGCATTTGGGATGCCACCTTGCGCCAGATCCTTGCTGCCGCCGCCGCGTCCGCCGAACTTTGCCATGGTCTCTTTCATGAGCGCGCCCATGTCGAAGGGCTGGCCTGCGGACTGTGCGAAGACCAGCGACGGTTGCGGTGAAGTTGTGGCCAGGAGCACGACAGCGTTGGTTGAGAGGCGCGTCAGTTTCTGCGCGAGCAGCTTGACGAAGTTCAGGTCGCGGTCGGAGAGCGTGCGGACGACGAGCTTGCGACCGTTCGCTTCGGGAGTTTCGGCGAGCAGAGCCGCGGCCTGGGCTGCGGCGAGTTCTTCCTGCGACTGCTCGCGCTGCTTGCGCAGGGAGCGGATCTCGTCGAGCGACTTGCGGGCCTGCTGCGGCACGTCGTAGATGTGCGCGGAGAAGAGCGCCGCGGTTTCGGTGAGCGTGGTGAAGTCGCGGCGCGCGGTCGAGACGGCACGCTGTCCGGCAACGAATTCGACGCGCCATCCCTGGCGGACTTTTTCCACCTTGCGCAGTAGGATGCTGGCGATCTGTCCGGTCTGCGCGACGTGCGTGCCGCCGCAGGCGGTGAGGTCGAAGTCGCGGATGTCGATCAGGCGCAGTTCGTCGCGTTCGGTGGGAGGCAGTTTGCGCAGGCCCAAGCTTCCCTGCCTCGTCGCGGGTCACGAAGCGGATGTCGACCGCGCGGTTCTCGAGGATAATTTCGTTGGCCAGCCGCTCGGCGGATTCGATCTGCTCTTTCGTCAGGGTCGGCGTGTCGAGATCGATCGAACAGTAATCGTCGGCCATGTGGAACGAGACCGTCGGCATGTTGTACAGGCGGATGAAGGCCGCAGAGAGCACGTGCTGTCCGGAGTGCTGCTGCATGTGGTCGCGGCGGCGTGCGGCATCGATCTGGCCGTGGACGCGGGTTCCGGGCTTGAGGGCTTCTCTCTGCGAATCGTGCAGCGGGGCTTCGAGGTAGTGCACGACTCTGCCGTCTTCCGTGTCGGCGACTTCGGTGACTCGGAATTTGGCGTCTGCGTTCGAAGTGATCCATCCGGTGTCGAATACTTGGCCGCCGCTGGTGGGATAGAAGGCGGTGCGGTCGAGAATGAGCGCCGGGCGCGGGGAGTCGAGGACTTCGCGGACTTCGGCGTCGAAGTCGTAGAGGAAAGAATCGTGGTAGTAGAGGCGTGTGGTCATGGCGAAGACACCATTTTAACCACAGAGGACACGGAGGACACAGAGGGCACTGAAAGGCGAAGCCTTCGTTGAGCGAGAGATCCTTCGAATGTAGTTACGCTCGCTCCGCTCGCGCAACTACTCCGCTCAGGATGACTTTCATGATGAGGGCATCCTGATGAGGAAGGCAATTTCTAGTATGGGCCGATGATTCCGCCGATTTGGCGAGCGGCTGGCTTGGGTTTCGCTGGCTGCGCGGGCGAGTCGCCCGCGGTCACACGAGCATCCAGGACATCCAGATATTTCAGGCCGCTGCCGGTGTTGAACAGGACTACTGTGTCTTCTGGTTTGAAGAATCCGTTAGCGCGGAGTTTGCGATAGGCGACCAGGGAGGCTGCGCCTTCGGGCGCGGCGAAGATGCCTTCGACCTTCGCCCAGTGACGCGTGGCTTCGAGAATCTCTTCGTCGGTCGCGCGACGGCGGTGCCTTTGCTCTTCTTTAATATGTCGAGAATCAGATAGTCGCCGTAAGGCTTCGGGACGCGCAGGCCTGAAGCCATGGTCGCGGCGTTCGGCCACATTTCCGACGTCTGCTTCCCTTCCTCCCAGGCTTTCACGATCGGGCGCGCAGCCGGCGGATTGCACTGTGATCATCTTTGGGCGCTCGGAACCAATCCAGCCCAGGGCTTCCATTTCTTCGAAGGCCTTCCACATGCCGAGCAGGCCCACGCCGCCGCCGGTGGGATAGATGATGCCCTGCGGCATTCTCCAGCCCAGTTGTTCGGCGACTTCGTAGCCCATGGTTTTCTTGCCTTCGACGCGGTAGGGCTCTTTGGTGGTGCTGACGTCGAACCATCCGTCTTTTTCCCAGACCTCGGAATCTTTGAGCTCGGCGACTTTGCGGGCGCAGTCGCTGATGAGGCCGTCGACCAGCGTGACGTGCGCGCCGTAGTAGTCGCACTCGATGCGGTTCGCCATCGGGACATCTTTCGGCATGAAGATGTGCGCTTCGAGTCCGGCGGCGGCGGCAGTAAGCGGCGAGCGCTCCGGCGGCATTGCCCGCGGAGGGAATCGCGAGTTTCTTCGAACCGAAGTGACGAGCCATGGTCACGCAGGCGGAGAGGCCGCGAGCCTTGAACGAGCCGGTGGGATTGAGGCCTTCGTCCTTGATGTAGACGTTGGGATATTCGCGGCTGAGCAGCATGGGCGTGAAGCCTTCGCCCAGCGAAACGGGATTGGCGTCGGGCAGAACGGCGTCGTAGCGCCACATGGTGGGCGCGCGTCCGGCGAGGCGCGCGGAAGAGAAGGTGCGCTTGATCGTGGCCAGATCGTAGCGCGCGTAAAGGATGCCGCGCATCTTTGGGGCAGACCGATTGTGGGCGGTCGGCGGGATAGTGTTCTCCGCAACGGGTGCATTCGAGGTGAGTCAGCATGCCGATGCTGAGTTTAGCATTGGGACAGTACTCGGTACGCAGTACTCGGTACGCAGTTCTCGGCGTCTGCCGTCGGTCAGTCTTCAACGGATCGATTCGGAGTCGCCGCTTCGGCTTTCGGAGTTGTGGACTTCCCTTCTTCTTTTCCAGCCATCGCGGACTTGAATCCGCGGATGCCTTCGCCGATTCCTTTGCCGAGTTCAGGCAACTTCTTGGGACCAAAGATGAGCAGGGCGATGCCGAAAACAAAGATCACGTGCATGGGCTGAAATAGTCCTTCAAACATAAATGCTCCTGAAAGGAATTGTTTTGCGAATGGATGAAAAACGGGCGTCGTGTGACGGTTATCAGCACGGCGCCCGCGTGGCGAGTCGCGTGAATCCCCTCCCGCGAGGTTCTCACGCGACTCGAACTCGGTCAGACCCCGCGTTCGGCGGCGTCGGCGGCCTGGGCAAGGGCTTTGAGCGTGGTGAAGAAGTCCTGCGATTGTCCGATGAACAAGCCGTCATCGGTGAGGGCTTTTACAGCTCCCATCGCTGCTCCTTTGGTGTTGGTGGGCCGGATGATCGAGCAAGGTGGAAATTTCCGGCTAAGGAACGGGCACGGTTCAGGCATGATCAGGTTCGCTTGCAAGGACTCGGGTTGATTGGTCGACAGTTGCCGGAATGTAACTTTGGCACCAGTCATCGGATCGACATCGTTCACGGTGAGCACATTGCCTGCCTTGTCGTGCCAGGTTTGGAAATGCGCAGTCTCGGTGGGACCAATGCTGAGCAGGATGCGCAGCACATCTACGTTGGTGACCCTCTGTGCGAGCGAGGGATAGAGGCTGCTGCCGCCCTGTTCGATGGCGCAGAAGTGGAAGCCGGCGGTGAAGGCGATGGCCTTCAGGTGATCGGGAATGTTGAAGGGCGCGATGTGAGCGGGGCCGACAAGATCGTCATCGGTGCGCGGGATTGCAGTGCGGTTGACGATGGTTTCGGCGGGCCCGAATTTAAAACCTGGATCCAGATCAGGGTTGTGGTTCGCGCTGCGGTAGCGGGTCCAGAAACTGGTGTCGACGTTCAAGTTCATCAGGTTGGTAAGCCGTCCCAGATCGCGTGCTCCCGTAGCTTTGCTGCTGGGCAGCGTAGCGAACTGGGAGAGGTCGACGGGATCGCCGCCAACGGATTCGAGAAACGAATTGATGAAGGTGAAGTGGCTTTTCTCGTCGTCGGTGTTGTCGTGAATGTACTGCGGCATGTCGGAGTCGAGAATCTGCAGAGCAGACATGTAGAGTGGGCTGCCGCCGTTGACTCCAGACTCTTCGTTGTCCTGGGTGCCTCCCAGTTCGGTGTACTGAATCCACAAATCGGTCTCGAGGATTTCTGCCGCGGCGAGGAAGCGCAGGATGGCGATGTCGCCCTTGGTGACCGGCGCTCCTCCGCTTTCGCTGGCAAAGGCAGGGATTCCCTTGCCGAGGATTCCGGCTCCCACGGTGGCCGCGGCTCCAGCGACCATGGTGTTCTTCAGAAACGAGCGGCGATTAAACGGGCTGGCAGGCGCAGGAACTGCGTCCGGCGCCGAAGATTGAGTGGTGTCTGATGCGAGTGAGCGTACTAGCTTGGTTGCTCATGGTTCCACACTCCAAACTTTTTGCTGAATTCCGCGATTTCTGCAGGGATTCGAGTCACGGTGAACGCAGATTAGGGCAGGCGCGAAGTGTGCTTGTCATCGACGTGTCGGAGGTTTGTAAACATTTGTCCAGAACAGCGCGACACCGGGAATCGTCGTTGCGGCAGCGTAATCGGTAGTTTTTCGGGTAGTATCAAGGTCCGAGTAAATTCACAGGGAGAACACTGAATGGGCAAGTTTCTGATTGGGCTGATCCTGGGGTTGATTGCGATTCCAGCAGGCGTTTATTTTTATTTTTCTTCCGGGACTGCGCCCGTTGCGACCTCAGCGGCGCCGATGCCGTTTGAGAAGACATTTGCGCGAATGGCGCTGCACGCGCGCATGGAAAAAGAGATGCCGAAGTCGGCGCCCATCCCAGCGGATGAAGCCGCATATGTGGCGGGAGCGCAGGTTTACAAAGAGCATTGCGCGGTATGTCATGGCGTAGCGGGACAGGCGCAGACTGCGATCGCGCAGGGAATGTTCCCCAAGCCTCCCAAGTTGATGGAAGGCACCGGAGTGACGGACGATCCTCCGGCCGAAAGCTATTGGAAGGTGGCGGGCGGAATTCGCATGACGGGAATGCCGGGATTCGACAAGACGCTGACGACCACGCAGATGTGGCAAGTGAGTTTGTTGCTGGCCAATGCTGACAAATTGCCGAAGGCGGCACAGGATGTGTTGGCTGGAGCGCCTTTGGCGGTCCCGGTACCGACGGCTGCCTCCGCGAGTTCGACCTTGAAGAAATAGCTTAGCCGCCGTCTTCCCTGCTCATCGAAGATCAAATTTCCCACCCTGGTCCCTCCAAAGAACGGAGGGACAAGGATGGGGCATCCTGGCTAAGGCATGAGCGTGAAGTTCACGTGCACCTGGGTCTCAACTTCGACCGGAGACTCGTTCAGCAGGTAGGGCTTGTACTTCCACTGTTTCACGGCGTCGATCGCAGCAGGCGCCAGCAGCGGGTGTCCGCTGATCAGCTGAATATTTGCTACATTGCCTTCCTTGTCAACGATGACATTCATCAGAACGACGCCCTGAATGTGCGCATCCTTGGCCTCGGGCGGATATTGCGGAGGTACCTTGGTGAGAACGAAGGCCTGCGCCACCCCTGCGGAGACGCGGACGCGTTGCGGGGTTCCGAGGGAAGGTTGCGGGGTTGCGGGAGGAGGAGGCTGGTACGCGGGATTGCTAGGGCCTACGCCTCCTGTAATGCCTCTGGGAACACTGCCAACGATGTCTTCACCCGACAATTTATCAGGAAGGGCGAAGTTGACGGTCACGTTCGTTTCCACCTCGATGGGGTCGCCGTAAAGGAGGTAGGGCTGGTACTTCCACTGCTTGACGGCCTCGATGGCAGCGGGGGCGAGCATCGGATGTCCACTGACCAATCGCACGTTTTCTACTTCTCCGGACTTACTGATCCGCACTCTCAGGACGACCGTACCTTGGATGCGCGCCTGACGGGCCAGCGGAGGGTAGGCGGGGGCGACCTTCCTCATCAACAGCCCCTGCGCGACGTTCTCAGAGAGGTGGACGAGCACCGGCTTTGCCTGAGACACAGCCACAGAAGTGAGGGTAACCAGAAGAAGGAGTGATGACAGCGGATGCCGATTCATTGAGACCTCCACGCGGACTGCGAAACTGTTGGCGATTCTACATGCGGAATTGCAAGCGCGGACACGACTGCGATGTCTGCCGATAACCTCTTAGACATCAACTGTGCTCTCGATTTGTTCCCGGACGTTCTGTCGATTTGTTTCACGAACTTTGCGATCGCCGCCAGCACCGCTTCGGGCTGATCGCGCTGCGGCGAGTGGCGGCAGTCCGCCAGGGGAAGAATCTCCACGGGACCGCCGGACTGGCGAGCGATCGCGCGCACCTGCGCCATGGTTCCGTACTGATCGTCGAGGCCCTGAATGGCGAGGATGGGACAGGTGATGCGGGGAAGATATTCCTCGATGTTCCACCTGCGGAAATCGGGATGGAGCCAGATGTTGTTCCATCCCCAGAACGTGCGGCGAGCGTCGCGATGATGGCGTGCGAGTTTCTCGGGAAGGTTGGTGGTCTCGAAAATCTTCTTTGCTTCGGCAATGCTGGATATGCTGAGATCTTCGACGAAGACGTGGGGCGCGAGAAGCACGAGTCCGCGCAACGCATCATGAGCACCGGCGTGAATTAGAGCAATGGAAGCGCCGTCGCTGTGGCCAATGAGAATCGGCTTCTCGATGTGCAGTTGGGACAGAAGATCGGGCAGCGTGCACAGTGCCTCATCGTGCATGTAGGTGACGAGGCGAGCCTCTGCGAGCAGATCAGAATTACCAGATCCATAGCGCGAATACGCTGTGACGGGGCATCCTGTCGTGGAAGCGAGACACGCAGGGAAATCCTTCCAGTGTGAGACCGAGCCGAGCCCTTCGTGGAGAAGGACGAGTTCCGGTGCCTGGGTGTTGATGCCGGGAAGTTGGTGCACCTCGAGGGTGCGTCCGTGCACCGTGATGTGGAAGGTGCCGCAATGCCTTTCCGGGTTGCTCACATTGTCAGCTTCCAGAGGTTGCATTAATTTCCTGTTGCGGTCCCGCAGACGGGTCATTTTTCGGATACTCCCGCCGTCTTCCCCCTGCATCGAATCTCCAAGATATCGTAAGCTATAGAGTAGAGATTGGCAGATAGGGGGACCGGTGCGCTGCGCTCGTTGCGGCAATGAAAACCCGGACGGGAACCGCTTTTGCGGAATGTGCGGAGCTACGCTGTTAACGGCACCCGCTGCATCGGCAACGGTTCGGAGTGCGCCGCAAGCGCCCGCGCCTGCCTCTGTACCTCTGTCGTCCGCGCCGTCGTCCGCGCCAATCCCGGCGCGGCCTCAGGCTCCCGAGCCTTCTCGCGCTACCGGCCCCGTCTCGGACTATTCGCCTGGCATCAGCGGTCCATCGTTTCTTGGATTGAACGATCCAACCCCTCGGAAGCGCGCGAGTTTAAGCGCGGATCCCCACGCCAGTTCAAATAATCTCGACTATCTGTTGGAAGATGACGAAGAGCCCCGGCGCGGCGGCGCGGGAAAATTCGTTCTGATCGTGCTGGCCTTGGCGCTGGCCGCAGGTTTTGGGTATTTACGCTGGAAGAATCAGAAGTTCGGATGGCTGGGTCTGGGGACGAGCAAGCCGTCGGCATCGGCGCAGAGTCCCGATGCTACAGACACAACTGCGACGACACCTCCGGCTTCGAGTAGCCCTGGTGCGGCGACAACGACGCCCTCCATCCAGCCTGTGACCGATCCATCATCGGGCGCACCTGCCAACTCGCCCGCTGCCAACGCGGCTAGCAACACCACGGCAAGTCCCGCAGCTGGTACCGCGCCAACCGGTGCACCGCCGTCGACGGCCGACGCCGGGCCGAGTTCCGCGCCGGCCGGTGCTGCGCCATCCGCTGCTGCAGCATCCGATGCGGTACCTACCGATGCGGCACCTGCGGCTGCTCCCGACAATTCCCCTCCCGCAAACCCAAAACCCAGCAAGGCCGCGGAGGCGCCTCCGGCGAAGCCTGCCGCTGCGAGCAGGCCCGCGAAGCCCTTCGATACCGTCAGCGAAGCGCAGAAGTATCTATACGGCAAGGGCGTACCGCAGGATTGCGAACGCGGCATGCGGCTATTGAAGCCTGCCGCCAACCAGTCGAATCCGAAAGCCATGATTGAGATGGGAGCGCTCTACTCGGCGGGATTGTGCACGCCGCACGATCTTCCCACCGCCTATCGGTGGTTCGCGCTGGCGTTGCGGAAGGATCCCGACAATCAGGCCGTGCAAAGCGATTTGCAGAAGCTGTGGGGCGAAATGACGCAACCGGAGCGGCAACTGGCCATCAAGCTGAGCCAGTAGGGTTTTGAGAGACATCAGTCCCCTCATTGGCAATCCAGCAGGGGCTTTGCGCACGTATCTCTTACAAGGAAGATTAGAGCGTTTTGTCGAGTCCTGAACGACAAGGGATATCGCCGGATCTGGCCACGGTGACGGCCATGAAATCGGGCGACCAGAGCGCCATGGCGGAGCTCTATGACCGCTATTCGTCGGTAGTGTATGCGGTCGCGTTGCGGGTGCTGGGCGATACGGGAGCGGCGGAAGATGTGCTGCAGGAAGTGTTTTTGCAGCTGTGGCGCAATCCGGGCGCGTTCGACGCCGCGCGCGGAAGCCTGGGAGCGTGGCTGGCGGTGATCACGCGCAATCGCGCCATCGATGCGCTGCGGCGGCGACGACCGGAAACTGATATTGAGGATGTGATCCTGTCGGTGGCGCCCGATCTTGCGGGCGAGGCAGACCGGTCGCGGGCAGCGGAAAAAGTTCGCGGCGTTCTGGGCACGATGCCGGCGCCACAACGCAGTGCGCTGGAGATGGCATACTTTGAAGGCATGAGCCATTCCGAAATTGCGAGCAAGACGGGCGAGCCGCTGGGGACGATCAAGACCAGGATTCGCAGCGGCTTGATTGCGTTGCGGAAAGCGTTTCAGAGTTGAGGGTGCGAAGTCGGAGGGACAAGCACGGGGCAGCCCGTACGATGAGATGAGTGGACACGAACAATTCGCCGAAGATCTCGCACTCTACGCGCTGAACGCGCTGGAGGGTGAAGATCGCGCGAACCTCGAAAAGCATCTGGCGACGTGCAGCGCCTGCCGGCTGGAACTGGAGCAACTGCGCGGCGACGGAGCAATGCTCGCGCTGTCGACGATGGGGCCGAAACCTCCGCAGCGGGCGCGGCAGCGGTTGCTCGATGCGGTGGCGAAGAAGCTGCGCAGGCTCCCACCCTTTCGCAAAAAGCGCGAAAGGATGGGGCACCCTCCGATCGAGAAATCGGACGCCGCGTCGATCCTGGTGGGGATGTTCTGGGTTGGGCCGCCACTGCCGCCGTGATCGTGTTCGCAGCTTCGTTGTGGAAAGAGAATGCCGCGTTGAAGCAGAGCCTCGCTTCGGCTAGCGCGCAGACCGCGCAGAGCACGCGCGAACTCGAAGACCTCAGACGAATTGCCGCGCCACTCATCTCACCGGAGGCACAGCGCATCACGCTGGTCGCGCTGAAGACTCCGCCGCAGCCGCAAGGCAAGGCGTTCTACCTGCGCAATCGCAGCAGCCTGGTTTTTGTCGCGAACAACATGCCGGCGCTGCCGCCGCAGAAAGCCTACGAGCTGTGGCTGATTCCGGTGCAGGGCGCGCCCATTCCCGCAGGCGTGTTCAAGCCCGATGCGCACGGGAGTGCGACGGTGGTGAATCCTCCGCTGCCTGCGGGGACGGAAGCCAAGGCTTTTGCCATTACCGTGGAGAACGAAGCTGGAGCGACCACTCCCACCATGCCGATTGTGATGATGGGAACGGGAGAGTAAACCTTGCCCGCCGACTGCCACATCTCGAAAGCGCGGCGATGCATCGAACCTTATAGATGAGATTAAAACTCCACGTCGTACCGGCGGGTACATTCGCGCTGGTGCTTGCCTCCGCAATGTGCCTTAGCGCCGCTCCGTATCAAGCGGAAAAGTCAACGTCATCGCCAGCGCCTGTCGAACATGCGATGGGCACAAGACTGCACGCCAAAGGGATACCGAATTTCGCCGAGGTGACTCCGAATCTCTTTCGTGGAGCGCAGCCGAGCCTTCAGGGACTCGAAGCGCTGAAAAACCTGGGCATCAACCTCGTCGTCGACCTGCGTGGTGGCACGAACAAAGATGAAGAAGATGCCGCGAAAAAGCTAGGGATGCAATACATCTCGATTCCGTCGCACTGCCCTTTTCCCAAGGATGAACCCTTTGCGAAGTTTCTGCGCGTGCTCCGGGAGAATCCGGCGAAGAAGGTGTTCGTGCATTGCCGACTAGGCGACGACCGCACTGGGATGGCGGTCGCATCGTATCGCATGGCGGAGGAAGGCTGGTCGGCTGAAGAAGCGATGAAAGAGATGAGGACGTTCGGCTTCAGTTCCGTACACCGGGCGATGTGTCCAGGATTAGCGGACTACGAAGAGAGCTTTCCGGAGCGGCTTAAAAAGGATCAGGCCTTCAAGGAACTCCAACCTTACGGCGCGGCTGGGACGGCGAAATAGATTGATTTCCCCACCCTAAGTCGCAAAAACCGCGACCTTAGGATAGGCCACCCGAGAGAGCGTTTAGGCGGTAGGGATGCTTCGACTCCGCAGGAGCATCGCTTCGCGATACTCCCGCTCCGCTCAGCATGACAAAGGCATACTCGGACACGATTTAGACTTCGTCCTGCTCTTGCAGTTTCGCGATCACGCCGAAATCTTCCAGCGTGGTGGTGTCGCCTTTTACGCTGCCGTTGGTGGCCAGTTCGCGCAGCAGGCGGCGCATGATTTTGCCGCTGCGCGTTTTGGGCAGAGAGTCGGTGAAGCGGATGTCGTCGGGCTTCGCCAGCGCGCCGATTTCTTTCGCCACCCACTTGCGCAATTCTTCTTTCAGTTCCGGCGTGGGCTGTCTTCCCTGCTCGAGCGTCACGAACGCCGAGATCGCCTGCCCCTTGAGTTCGTCGGGACGCCCCACGACCGCGGCTTCGGCCACGGCTTCGTGTGCGACCAGCGCGCTCTCGACTTCCATGGTGCTGAGGCGGTGGCCGCTGACGTTGAGCACGTCGTCGACGCGGCCCATGATCCAGAAGTATCCATCTTTATCTTTGCGCGCGCCGTCGCCGGTGAAGTACATGCCGGGAATCTGCGACCAGTAATTTTTCACATAGCGGTCGGGATCGCCGTAGACGGTGCGCAGCATTCCGGGCCACGGGCGCTTGATGACGAGGAATCCGCCGGAGCCTTCCGGAACGGGCTTGCCTTCCATGGTGACGATTTCGGGCACGACGCCGGGGAACGGCTGCGTCGCCGAACCGGGCTTGGTCGCGATCGCGCCGGGAATCGGCGAGAGCATGATGTGTCCGGTTTCGGTCTGCCACCAGGTGTCGACGATGGGGCAGCGGTTGCCGCCGATGATTTCGCGGTACCACATCCAGGCTTCGGGATTGATGGGCTCGCCGACGGTGCCGAGCAGGCGCAGGCTGCGACATGTCGTGCTTCTTCGGCCACTCGTCGCCCCACTTGATGAAGGTGCGGATCGCCGTGGGCGCGGTATAGAAAATGTTCACTTTGTGGCGCTCGATGATCGACCAGAAGCGGTCGGGCTCGGGAAAGTTCGGCGCGCCTTCGTACATCAGGCTGGTGGCGCCGTTCTGCAGCGGGCCGTAGACGATGTAGCTGTGGCCGGTGACCCATCCGATGTCGGCGGTGCACCAGTAGGTGTCTTCGTCTTTCAGATCGAAGACCCATTTTGTGGTGAGGTAGGTGCCGACGGAATATCCGCCGGTGGTGTGCACCACGCCTTTCGGTTTGCCGGTGGTGCCCGAGGTATAGAGGATGTAGAGCGGATGCTCGGCGTCGAGCGGCTCGGCGGGGCAAACGTCGGAGGCCTTGGCCATCAGCTCGTGCCACCAGTGATCGCGGCCGGGCTGCATGTTGATCGGCGGTTCCGGTGCGCTTGTAGACGACCACGTTCTTCACGCTCGGGCAGGACTTCAGCGCTTCTTCGACCGCGGGAAACAATTTCACTTCGGCGCCGCGGCGGTAGGATCCGTCCTGCGTGATGACGCAGGTCGCTTGCGAGTCGTGAATGCGGTCGACCAGCGCGTTGGAAGAGAATCCGCCGAAGACGATGGTGTGCGGCGCGCCGATGCGGGCGCAGGCCAGCATGGCGATGGGCAGCTCGGGCGTCATGCCCATGTAGATGGCGACGCGGTCACCTTTCTTCACCCCAAGCCCTTTTAGCACGTTGGCGAACTTCTGCACTTCGCGATGCAGTTGCTGATAGGTCAGGATGCGGACTTCGCCGGGTTCGCTCTCCCAGATGATGGCGGCTTTATTCTTGCGCCAGGTTGCGACGTGGCGGTCGAGGCAGTTGTAGGAGAGATTGATCTGGCCGCCGACAAACCATTTCGCCCACGGGCAATTCCATTCGAGAACCTTGTCCCACTTCTTGAACCAGTGCAGTTCGCTGGCGATCGCGCGACCAGAAGTTGTCGGGATCGTCGATCGATTCCTTGTAGAGCTGCTCGTATTCGGCGAGGCGTCTTGATGTGGGCCTGCTGGCTGAATTCCGCGGGCGGATCGAACTTGCGCTGCTCGTTCAGGATGGAATCGATGTTGGGGCCCTGAGTTTGCGGAGCCTGGGTATCGACGACGGCTTTATCGGCCATGATGAGAACCTCGACGCGGAGGAATTATTGTTCGTGCCGGAAAACGGGGCACGAGATCGCAGGAGTTTATTCTACACAGCGCGAGGCGGGATGTGATTGGGATCACAGGGGAGGAAGCTGTCGGCTATCAGTTATCAGCTATCAGCTCTCAGCTTAGACCCCGACCGGCTTCGGGCTTACTGTCGGCAGTTTCGCCTGCTGCCAGGCGTCGAAGCCGCCGACCACATTGATTATGTTCGTGAAGCCCGCGCGCTGCAGCAGGCTGCTGGCGATCATGCTGCGATATCCGCCCTTGCAGTGAACGGCGATGGGCGCCTCGTGGTCCATCTCTGGCGGAGAGACGCGAAAGTTGTCGAGCGGCCACCAGTTCGCGCCATCGATGTGTCCGGCATCCCACTCGGGCTCGCGGCGCACGTCGAGTACTTGCACCTCGTACGCCGATTTCAACCGTGCAACGAGTTCGCTCGCCGTCATCTGAGAAATGGTCGCGATTGGAAATCCGGCCTGCTTCCACGCGGTCACGCCACCGGCCAGATAGCCATCGAGGACTTCGATGCCGACCCGCGTCAGCCGGAGACGGGCCTCTTCCAACTGCTCGTCCGATTCCGCAATCAGCACGGGATGCGCCGAGAGCCCAGCACCGTGCCTGCCCACGAGGCAAACTGCCCGCCCAGCGCAATGTTCACCGAGCCCGGCACATGCCCAGCGGCAAACTCGTCATTCGCGACGCACGTCGAGCGCAATTTCCCCCGCGCTCAACATGGCCTTCAACTCCGCAGGCGCGATGGCCCGTAACGGCGGCAACTCCGACAGGCGCGCAGCACCGGTGCGGTTGATCTCGGCGTCCTTCAGGAAATATTCCGGGCGCGCGGGAAGATTGCTGGTCAACTGCGCAACAAACTCTTCCCTGCTCTTGATCTGCAAGCGCGTAGTTGGTCAGCGCTCGGTGCCGATCGTCGACGAGCGCTCGGCGCGCATGTTCTTTCCGCAGAGCGATCCTGCCCCGTGCGCCGGATACACCAGCACGTTGTCGGCCAGCGTCAGCAACTTGTCGTGCAGGCTGTCATAAAGCAGGCCTGCGAGTTCCTTGGGCGTGTGGCGGGGCGACAGATCGGGACGCCCCACGTCGCCGATAAACAATGTATCGCCGGTCAGCACCGCCCACGGCTCGGAAGACTTCTCTTCATCGGTGACGACCAGGCAGATGCTCTCGGGAGTATGCCCCGGCGTTTCCAGCACGCGGATCGACGCCTTGCCAAACTTCAGATTGAAATCCGTCGCGCACCGGCGACGTGGGGAAACGTCGCTCCAGCCTGCGCGCCCATGTAGATGTTCGCGCCCGTGCGGGCCGCCAATTCTCTGTGTCCGGAAACGAAGTCGGCGTGCAGATGGCTCTCAAAAATGTGGCGGATCGTAACGCCCGTGCTCCGCGGCGGCCTTCAAATACAGCTCCACATCCCGCTGCGGATCGACCACCACGGCTTCCCCATCCGAAGCCAGCAGATAGGAAGCGTGCGCCAGACATCCCAGATAGAACTGTTCGAAATACATGGAGCGGCCCCCCAGCGTGCGTACCAGATGCTAGGACGAAGTTGCCAGGACAAGGCTAGAACAAATACGGTTGGCAATGCCACGGGAGAGAAGTGAACGAGCAGACTTACGCGGGCAGCGGGGTGATGAATTCCAGGCCAAAACAGAAACCGTTGCGGGAGCGAACGATCGCAGGCAGGCGCGAGGGAGTGGGGGTATCGAACTCAATCTCCAGCAAGTCCCCGGGGTTCAGCAGGATTCCGGCATACAAGCACCATGCCGCCTTCGCTCATTTCGGTGCCCCGGCCCTCGACCACGGTGGTCGAAAAGCCCTTGGACGTCACGACGCGGACGGGCATATCGACGGGCAGGCGAGGCCAGCGGCGTGTATTTTCAGAGTTCGGCACGCTGCCTATCATGATCTTTGCCACGTTTTCTTCAAATTACTAAGGTGAGATGAGCTTGTGTGCAAGGGTACCGAGGAGACTATCGAGCGAAAGCGTGGCTGCGATTGTGAACCGCGACCGCCGTTTCATGTGAGTCTTGTACAATTTGCGTGTGAATTTGCTGACGAAGATGGCGTCTGGCTGCGTTCCTGGCGTTGTCGCTAGGCACCCTGGACGCGGGCAGAATCTGTCTCGCAGCTCCAGCCCACGGGTTACGTCAACGACTTCGCCCACGTCCTTAATCCAGACTACGACAGCGCAGCTCACCGACATCTGCCGGCAGGTCGACGAAAAGGCCCACGCCCAGATCGCCGTCGTGACCATCAATTCGCTGGACGGCTCTGATATTGAAAGCTACGCTGTCGGATCTGTTCAAGAAGTGGGGTATCGGCAGCAAGTCCACGGACCACGGGGTGCTGATTCTCTACGCCATAAAGGATCATCGCGCCCGCATGGAAGTGGGCTACGGGCTGGAACCGATTCTGCCCGACGGCAAGGTGGGTGGATTCCAGCGGGAGGCGATCCCGCTGATGCGCGCCGAGGATTACGACAATGCCCTGCTGCTGGTCACGAGCCGAATTGCCAACGTGATCGCGACGGATGCGGGAGTCCAACTGACTAACTCGCAGCCGAGGGCGCCGACCCAAGGCGTATCCGAGCATAACGGTGGAGGGATATCCATCGGCGGGATCATCCTTTTCATTATTGTCGTAGTAATCGTTCTTGCGACGCCGCTGCGCAGCATCTTGTTCTGGCTGCTGTTCTCGCAGATTTTCGGTGGGCGCGGCGGATACGGGGGCGGCGGTGGATTTGGCGGAGGCGGAGGCGGCTTTGGGGGTGGTGGAGGGTTCGGGGGATTTGGCGGGGGTAGTTCCGGCGGCGGCGGAGCCAGCAGCAGCTGGTAGCAAGCGAGGGCGCAATGGTTTCAGTTGAAGACAAGAGTGCGAAAGATACGAAAGAGAAAATCGAAGAGTTTGTGAAACGGATCCGGGAAGCATCGGGGCCGAACGTCGAGAGCATCATTCTGTTTGGCTCGGCGGTATCCGGCGATTTTCATCCCGGCCTGTCGAACCTGAACCTCTTGTGTGTGCTGCGTGACAGCTCGTTTGCGGCCTTGCA
The DNA here is from genome assembly GCA_963795875.1 of uncultured Acidobacteriaceae bacterium. Taxonomy (GTDB): domain Bacteria; phylum Acidobacteriota; class Terriglobia; order Terriglobales; family Acidobacteriaceae; genus Sulfotelmatobacter. The sequence goes on along the minus strand of CAWCJM010000004.1, from coordinate 588,385 downwards.
AGCCCTGGCGCCGGTCGCGAAATGGTGGGATCGGCAGAAGCAGCCTCCACCGCTTTGCATGACCCGGCGTGAACTCGAGCGGTCGACTGATGTTTTTACCATCGAACTGCTCGACATGCAGCAACATCATCGAGTTCTCCTTGGCGACAATGTCGTGCAAGGGCTGCGAATTTCCATGCACGTTCACCGGGTACAAGTCGAGTATGAGTTACGGGAGAAGCTGATCCTGCTGCGGCAACAAATTCTCTTGGCGGCGGGGAATGATTCCCGCCAGTGGGACCTTGTACTGCATTCGGTACCGTCGTTCAGCACGCTGTTTCGCCACGCTCTGATCGCGCTCGGAGACAACTCGCAGCCTGGCAAAAGAGATGCCGTGGACGCGCTGGCGAAGCGTTTGGGGTTTGATTTGTCGGCCATTCACCAGGCGCTCGATGTGCGGGAGCACAAAGCAGATCGCAAGAAGATAGCCATCAACGATCTGGCAGCCCGCTATGTGGCGGCAGTTGAGAAAGTTACCGCAGCTGTGGACGAGGCGTTAGACTCGGATGCATCCGGCCGGAGCGTAAAGACATCACAATCTGTTTTGAGGAGGCGTTATGGGGAAGGGGCTAATTGCAGTCATCGTGCTGATCGTGATCCTGGCGATTTTCGGCCTGATTTTCTTCGGGCAGTATGTCGGCGTAAAGAACACGCTGGTGACCAAGAATGAGGCGGTGAAGTCCGCGTGGTCGCAGGTGGACATCGTGCTGCAACGGCGCGCGGACCTGATCCCGAATCTGGTGGAGACGGTTAAAGGGTATGCGCAGCAGGAACAGACCGTATTCGGCGACATCGCCAAGGCGCGCTCGGCCCTGCTCTCGGCGGGAACCCCACAACAAAAGATCGCCGCCAACGGACAACTGGATGGAGCGATCGGCCGGCTGTTGCTGGTCGTGGAAAATTACCCGCAACTGAAGTCGAACGAAAACTTCCTGCGCCTGCAGGACGAACTCGCCGGAACCGAGAATCGCATTGCCGTGGAACGCAAGCGCTATAACGACACACTGCAGGACTACAACACTTACGTGCAACAGTTTCCGAACAGCATTTTCGCGGGATGGGCCGGCTTCAAGCCGAACGACGCCTACTTCGCAGCGTCCGAAGCCGCGCGCCAGGTGCCGAAAGTGAACTTCGCCCCCAGCACGCCGGCGCCGCAGGGGAATCCACAACCAGCCCCAGTTCATTAGTAGCAAAGGGGAAGTTGCGCGAGAGGATAGGCGCTGAACCTGGAAGGTCAACTCCTGCAGCGCCGTCCATAAAAACCCGTTGAAGAAATACTGGTGGGAGTGTTGAAATCTCTTAGGGGTACCGGTCACTTGAACGCCGAGACCTGAGAAACGCCAACCCTAAGACTCCAAAAGACATCTCATCTTCGTTACCCGCAGAGTAGGATTTCTCAGACCTAGGGCTGCGGGGTACCGAGGCACGGATGTCATGTCCGGCCTTATCTCGCTCGTTTTTTTAGGGGGGAGCCTGGATGAGGATTGCCCAAGTCGCGCCACTTTACGAAAGTGTTCCTCCGCGCCTGTACGGGGGAACCGAGCGGGTGGCATCCTGGCTGACAGAAAAGCTAGTGTCGCTCGGCCATGAAGTCACTTTGTTTGCGAGTGGAGATTCGGTTACGAATGCGCGATTGATTGCGCCCTGCAAGAAGGCGCTTCGACTCGACGCAGGCTGCATCGACCCGCTTGCGCACCACATTTTAATGGTGGAGCGCGTTCTAAGCCTTGCGGATGAATTCGATCTGATTCACTTCCACATCGACTATCTTCACTTTCCTGCCAGCAGGCGAGCGCATGTTCCTTGTGTAACGACCCTGCACGGCCGGCTGGATCTTCCGGATCTGGTCCCGCTGTATGAAGAATTTGACGATGTACCTGTGGTTGCGATCTCTGACGCTCAACGCAAGCCGCTGCCTTGGATCAATTGGCTTGCAACGGTGCCCCACGGTCTGCCGGCGGATTCTCTTTCACCAGGCAATGGGAAAGGCGGATATCTTGCATTCCTAGGCCGGATATCGCCAGAGAAAGGGCTGGATGAGGCAATCGAGATTGCGATTCGATCAGGCAAGAAGTTAAAGGTGGCTGCGAAAATCGATCGCGCGGATCGTGAGTACTTTGCAAAGACGATCGAGCCACTGTTAAAACACCCTCAGATCGAGTTTGTCGGCGAGATTGGCCATCATGAGAAGGCCGAGTTTTTGGGCAACGCCGCAGCGCTTCTGTTCCCAATCGAATGGTCCGAGCCGTTCGGCTTGGTGATGATCGAAGCTCTCGCCTGTGGGACTCCGGTGATCGCGCACCCGTACGGCTCTGTTCCAGAGATCATTCCTGATGGCGTTGGCGGTTTCCTGTTTCATGACACGGACCAGGCGGTGGAAGCAGTAAGTCGGATCGGCGAACTGGATCGTCGGGATTGTCGGCGGCACTTCGAGCTAAACTTCACGGACGAGCGGATGGCTCGAAACTATCTCAAAATCTATCAAACGCTGATTCACCCAACATCGGCTACGATTACGGTCGAAGAGGGAGTATTGAATTGGATGGAAGCGGAGTCTCCCAGCCCCAGTACTACATAGCGACAACATCATCCCCGGCGGATGACCGGGCCCGCGTACTCAAATATGGCAGGATGTTTTTCGTCTTCGATCGCCTGGGTGACGTGCAAACATCCGGTCTAGGAGAACAGGGCCTGTTTTATGACGGGACGCGGCACCTTTCGGAATTGTCGCTGAAGCTGTGGGGCGCTCGCCCGCTGCTATTGAGCTCCACCGTCGCAACCAATAATTTTCTTTTCACCGCGGACCTTGCCAACCTCGACGTGCTCAGCGATGGGGCCATCGCGATTCATCGTGGCACACTTCACCTGCTTCGCTCACGATTTCTGTGGCGCGATTCCTGCTTTGAAAAACTACGGTTTGTGAATCACGGAATGCAAGATTTAGAGGTTCCCGTTCATATTGGATTCGATGCCGACTATGCTGATGTTTTCGAGGTGCGAGGCACAGTCCGGGAGAGAAGAGGGCGACGTCGGGCGGAAGAGATCAACGAGAAATCCGTGATTTTGTCGTATGAAGGGCTGGACCGAGTAGTGCGCTACACCCGCATTGAATGTGACGCACAATCGCTCTGGAACTTCGAATCCGGGCTGGAATTTAGAATCTTGCTGCGGCCGAAAGAGAGAGTAATGGTGCAGCTTGAGATCGGTTGCAGCTCCGAAGTCGCACGACCCTCCATCGGATATTCGGATGCTTTATCTTCTGCCCGGTTTGAGCTGGGTGAGACTTCGCGCGAATTTCCTCAGATTACCAGCTCGAACTCGCGCTTCAGTGACTGGATCGCCCGATCCACTTCCGATCTTGAAATGATGATTGCGGGCAATCCTGAACGCAATTATCCCTATGCGGGCGTTCCCTGGTTCAGTACGGTCTTCGGTCGTGACGGCATCATCACCGCACTGCAAACGCTATGGCTGAACCCGAATATTGCAAAGGGCGTACTCGAGTTTCTCGCCAGTTCGCAGGCGGATCGAGTCGACGCCGTAGCCGATTCTGAGCCAGGCAAGATTTTGCACGAAATGCGCCGCAGCGAGATGGCCGTGCTCGGCGAAGTCCCCTTTGGGAAATATTACGGAAGCGTCGATGCCACACCCTTATTCATCATGCTCGCCGGGGCATACTTTGACCGGACGGCTGATCGGCCAACCCTGGAGCGGCTATGGCCAAACATCGAACGAGCCTTGCAGTGGATCGACGAGTACGGAGATGTCGATGGCGACGGTTTTGTCGAATACGCACGCCATTCCAGCAAGGGATTGGTGCAGCAGGGGTGGAAGGACTCTAACGATTCCATCTTCCACAGCGACGGAACAATCGCGGCGCCACCCGTCGCGCTATGCGAAGTCCAGGGTTATGTCTATGCAGCAAAAGTCGCCGCCTCACGCCTGGCTCGGGTGCTAGGCGATGTGAACCGAAGCTGTGCACTGGATGTTCAGGCGGAAACCGTTCGTACCAGGTTCGAAAATGAATTCTGGTGCGACGATCTGGGGACGTATGCATTAGCTCTCGATGGGGAAAAACGTCCGTGCCGCGTGCGCGCTTCCAACGCTGGACATTGCCTGTATGCCGGGATCACGTCGCCCGAGCGGGCTCGACGAGTTGCCGAGAATCTGATGAGCGACGAGTTTTTCACGGGCTGGGGAGTCCGGACGGTGGCGAAGACGGAATCCCGCTATAACCCTCTCTCATACCACAATGGTTCCGTCTGGCCACACGACAATTCGATCATCGCCAATGGAATGGCAAGATATGGATGCAAGAAAATGGCGGGGCAGGTGCTTCTGGCATTGCTGGACCTGAGCAGCCAGGTGGAGCTAGGCCGCTTACCAGAACTGTTCTGCGGGCTGAAAAGACGCCCGAACGAAGCACCCACTCTCTATCCGGTTGCATGCTCGCCGCAAGCCTGGGCATCGGCAGCGCCTTTCTTGGTTTTGGAGGGCTGTCTCGGCATTTCGATTCAGGCGGAGCGCGGACGCATCGTATTTGATCGGCCGTTTCTGCCGGAAGGCATCCCACAGTTGTCGATTCGCGGCCTTCGCTGCGGAAAAGCTTTGGTCGACCTACTCCTCGAACGTCGAAACGATTCTGTTCTTGTACACGTAGAAGCCAAGCAGGAAGACGTCGAAATTGTGACTATTATTTCCTGACGGGTTTACGGTCTTCGAGATATATTTCGGCCACACGCGAGCCCGACATCGGACCAGTAGTTCTGGAAACTAGACGAGCTTCCGACTGCAACTGTGATCGAGATTTCTTCATCCCACAAGGGCGCTTGAATCAATTTAGTTGGAGGAAACGGATATGAAAGCTCCCTTTTTAATCGGTCGTCTGTTGTTTGCAGGATTCTTTCTCAACAGCGGAATCAGTCACATTCAAAAACGCAAGGAAATGGCCGCGTACGCGCGCGCCAAGGGCGTGCCAGCCCCGGAACTGGCGGTAACGCTATCTGCCGTACCTCTATTAGCCGGGGGCGCCAGCATGTTGCTAGGAGTGAAGCCCAAGTGGGGCGCCCTGGCGGTACTAGGTTTCCTGGCTGGAGTCTCTCCCGTGATGCACGACTTCTGGCGCAATGAAGACCCGAACGAACGTCAGACGAATATGATCATGTTCATGAAGAATGTCGCCCTTGCCGGCGGGGCACTGGCGCTCATGGGAGTTGACGAGCCATGGGAAGCGAGTGTTCCGGTGCGGAAGGCCACGCTCTCCGATAAGCTGAGGAAGGCCGGCCGTCGCATTGCTGCCTAGATCTCCAGCGCATCCGGTCTGTGGGTTGAGCGACTTCAAGTAGGCGACGGCGGCCTCGGCATCAGTGCGGCTCATGCGGAATTGCATCGGCGGGCGGCGGAGAGGACTTCCGTTCGTCCTGATTCCTGTTTTCAGGAGTCCTCCCAAGCCTGCATCGCTGACAGCGGAAGGTGAGGACCATGCACGCATCTCGAGTGTCCAAACGAGCCACGACTAAGGAGGATGCGGATGTAATCGTCATCGGAGCAGGAGTCGCCGGACTCGTCGCAGCCTTTTCTCTCGCCGAGTCCGGCCAATCCGTCATGGTTCTGGAGGCTCGAGACCGCACCGGTGGCAGGGTCTACACCATTGCCGATGCCACGAAGAAATTGCCGATTGAACTCGGTGCCGAATTTATCCACGGGCGCCCGTCGGAGATTTGGGACCTGCTTCGAGAAGCTGATATTCCAGTAACTGAAGTCGATGGTGACAACTGGTGCTTCGAGCGCGATCGTCTCTCGCGCTGCGAGTTCTTTTCCGAAGTAGAAGACATTCTGCAGAAGATGAGTGATGACGGGCCTGATCAATCGTTCGAGAGCTTCCTGGGATGCTGCTGTCCCGAGGCATCGACCGAAGCGAAGCGGCGCGCGCTCAGCTACGTCTCCGGCTTCAACGCTGCCCATCCCGGTCAAGTGAGCGTGCATTGGCTGGTGTACCAGATGAGAGCGGAAGAAAAGATGGAGGGCGATCGAGCATTTCGGGCGCGGGGCGGCTATGCGCCGCTGCTGAAGTTCATCATGAATCGCGTGGAGAAAGCTGGTGTCAGGCTGCGGACGAACACCGTTGTTCGCAAGATCGCATGGAGCCCGGGAAACGTAGCCGTCGAAGCAGTATCGGACGCAAATACCATTTTGCTGCATGCTGCACGCGTGCTTGTCACTGTTCCGGTAGGGGTATTGCAGGCTGCACCTGGAGAAACCGGCGCAATCGAGTTCTCCCCGCCGCTGCCGCGTGACAAGTTGAACGCGATTGCGGGACTCGAAATGGGCAAAGTCATTCGGGTGGTCCTTCATTTCCGCGAGCGCTTCTGGGAACGGATTCGACCGGCTGGCAACAAGTCACTCGCGCGCATGAGTTTCCTGTTTTCGCAGGACGCCGTCTTCCCCACCTGGTGGACCTCGATGCCGGAAGACTTTCCCATCATCACGGGATGGGCCCCATTCGCCTGTGTAGACAGAATCAACTCAGATGACCTTCCAGTTGGAAGACTTGCTGTGCAATGCCTTGCCACGTTGTTAGGAGAAGAGGCTACCGAACTGCAGCGACTCGTGAAGGGTGCTCACTTTCATGATTGGCAGGCCGATACGTATTCGCGAGGGGCTTATAGCTACGTAAAAGTCGGAGGCGCCGACGCTCCGGAAATACTCAGCCAACCCGTGCGCGAAACCCTGTTTTTTGCGGGCGAAGCCTCAGACACTTCTGGAAATAACGGCACGGTGCACGGCGCCATCGCCAGCGCTCTGCGTGCCGTTGCGCAAATCAAAAAGGCTGGACGGGTTAACGTTCGAGACAAGTAATAACCTTCATCCTGTCGGTGGGCTTTGTTGTCAGGAAGCCTTAGCTCGGCTTCTTGACTTCCTGGCCTTTTCGAGACGCCGCGAGAGCAGTGTCTTGGCTTTATTGAGTTCCGCTCGCCGCTGAGGGCTGAGGCCGCGACCTGCGCGATTGATAAAGTAAGTCAGCATCCGCATGCCTGATCCGATGCCCTTGGGAGAGACTTTCTTCGTGGCGAGGGTCCGTGCGATTGTGGTCGCGCTTTTCGTAAACAAGCCTCGAGGAGGATGCGTCGAATCGGTCGTCACCTTCGCCACCCATCGTCTTTTCTTTCCCGTCGACATACCAAAGTTTCCTAGTGGTGTTTGAAGTATTGCACCGCTCTCTCATGCGCCTCAGCTGCTTGTCTTGTACCAAATGTGCCCAGGTTCTTGCGCTTGCCGGATTTCGCGTCCTTTTTACGGGAGTACAAACGATATTGACCGGTTTTCAGCTTCCGAATCATAGGAGTCCTTTCCGTGCTCATCTTCTCAGAGGGAATTCATTTCGCCTTTCTCGTCCGCCTGCTGGTCGTCCGGCTCCTGGTCCGGCTGGCCTTGACGGCAGAGTTGTGACGCGCCGACGGGCCGCGCTTCTTCGCCACCCTCCGCGCCTGCCGTGAGAGAGAAGCGTGTGAAGCCGCATTATGTCCCTCGCGCTTCAAGGCCCGAGTAGTTGCGCGAGAGCGCGTAGGCGACGGCTGGCGCGGGGAATGGCTCTGGCCTTTGCGTTCATCCCGCTCAGCCTGCTTGATTGTTTCCGCACTGGCTTTTCCGGGGCGTGGCGTTGGTAGTTTCACGCCCGCCCGGCGCGCCTTGGATAGTCCAATGGCGATCGCCTGCTGGGGAGATGCCGCACCATGCTTACCTTCCCGCACGTGATGCATTTCTTCCCGCACGAATTCTCCTGCCTGGGTGCTCGGCGACTTTCCTTCACGCGCATCTTGTCGAGCGCGTTCCATAGTCTCTTTTTCTGGCATAACTGAACCCTCTAATACCGACAATAGTGTTTTGAGTTGCCCAGATGTATCGATGATTTTCTGTAACCGAGTTTTCCGGATGCTGTAGGGTGGCTTCGGGTTGAAATGGGAGGATCAGAAGACAGCACGGGTGTTCGCTTGCGCACGACCATGCATCAGCGGCAATCCAGCTGAAGTTGTTATTCTGGGATGTGGCTTCCATTCCAAACACACAGATCAAAACAGCGCCTCGGACGGGCCTCGTCCGATTCTTGCTTCGATCGCTCGTCATTCGATGGCTTGTCATCGGAGTCGTGCTTCTTTGGTCGCTTGCCGTGCTGACTCTCGTGGCCGCACGGTGGACCGACCCTCCGACAACTGCGGTGCACATCCAGCGCCGCATGCAGGCCTGGATTCACCACACGCGGTATCGCGAGCGCTATAGATTTATTCCGCTCAACCAGATCTCACCCGACCTGCAGCATGCTGTAATCGCCGCAGAGGATGCCAACTTCTACCAGCACCATGGATTCGATTGGCATGAGATCCGAATTGCTGCTGAGGACGATTTGGAAGGCGACCGCCCTCGCGGAGCTTCCACCATTACACAGCAACTTATTAAAAACCTATTCTTCGGAACGGGCCGCTCTTTCCTTCGCAAGGGCGCCGAGGTCACATTCGTACCTGTGGCGGAATTCGTCCTGGGTAAACGGCGGATTCTGGAGATCTACCTCAACGTGGTCGAATGGGGTCCTGGTATTTATGGTGCAGAGTCGGCGTGTCGTTATTACGACGAAGTCGATGCCCGGAATGTTGGCCGTGAACAGGCGGCACGGCTCGCCGCAGTCCTTCCGGCTCCCCTGAAGCGACGGCCAGAGCACATGAATAGCTACAGCACAATTATCCTTGGGCGGATGCGCCAAATGGGTTGGTGATCGTGCCCAACGATTGCCCGTGCGGCGGCTCTTCTTACTCTCCTTCTCGATAGCAATTTACCCTCTCTTCTGCCAAGCAGGAGCCAATGGGCACGGAGTTCAGCGCACGGCTGAAGACGTGCACATCATTTCCTGTAACATGCAAATGCGCTTCCAAGATTACGAACCCGGGATTATGCAGCCCCGGCAGGCCCACCTCAAATGGCTGCTCGATTCTGATCCGGCCATCCGTTGGCGGTTCATCAGAGACCCTACTGGTAAAACTCCCAACGCGATTGCTGCCGATCGATCTCGTCCGCGCATAATTTCATTTTCGAGTTATACAGAGTCAACGGTATTACCAACTGGTAATCATTGACGCGACCAGCGGTCAACATGCCCTAGATCACTATCCGTCCGACTGACAGAGGGCAGAATTCGCGTGCAACACAGCCTTGTGCGGCCGAATCGGTGCCGTAACCTCAAGTCGTTGGTCCCCAGGTTTCCGAAAAAACTTCTTCGACTACGAGTCCCGTCATTCGGAGTACAGATGCGCAACTCGCGCAGATACAAATAAATACGACTTCTACGGCGGCCTGCTCCGTCCAAGCATTCCATTAGGATCCGGGCGCTTACGAAGATTTACCAGTCGTTGATGATTCTTTACTGCCGCGGGCGCCCAACCGTGCTCACATTTATGTCGTGGGTCTTGAGAGGCAATTTCGAAACCATGGTTGTGAAAACTGCATCTCAATGAGCCGGCAACGGAAGACGAACGAACTGCCGTTGCTGAAGCCTGGGCCAGCACCCGTCCGATGCTGGAGAGTTCAGACATTTGCTGACGAAAAAACACTGAATGGAAAATAGATCTTCCGCTCCTTCTATTGACACGCGGCACGAGTCGCTGCCGAGAGATGCTTCCGCGAAGCCCAACTGGCGGCGCTTTTTGGTGTGGGCGACAACGCTCGCCGTTCTTGGCTTGATTCTTGTTCTGATCCTGCATCATCGCGACGATGCTAAAGTCTCCGCTCCGTCCGGACGACGAGGTGTCACAGGACCGATCACGACCGCCGTGGCTACGGCTCAAAAAGGAGATATCGGCGTCTATCTCAATGCGATCGGCACGGTCACTCCCGTCTACACCGCTTCGATTACCAGCGAAGTGATGGGCTTGGTGACACAGGTGCATTACCGGGAAGGCCAACTCATCCGCAAGGGTGAACCTCTGATCGATATCGATCCGCGACCTTTCCAGGCACAACTATTGCAAGCTCAAGGCGCTCTCGATCGCGATACCAACGTTCTGGCAGAAGCGAAGATGGACCTGGAACGGTACCAGCAAGCTTGGGCCAAGAACGGGATTCCAAAACAGACGCTCGACGACCAGGAAAAACTCGTATTGCAGGATGAGGGCACGGTAAAGAACGACCAGGGGACCGTGCAGTATGACCAGGTGCAGCTGGCTTTCTGTCACATTGCTTCGCCGATCACCGGGCGGGTGGGGCTGCGCTTGGTGGATCCCGGTAACGTTGTTCAATCGACGGGTAGCACGATTCTTGCTGTGATCACGCAAGTACAACCCATCACAGTAATCTTTACGGTTGCAGAAGACAGCCTGGCTCAGGTGCAGTCGCAGCTCAAACACGGGAAGCATCTGTCCGTGGATGCTTTCGATCGGGCGCAAAAGACCAAGCTCGCGTCCGGCAAACTTCTGACCTTCGACAATCAGATCGATACTACGACCGGTACTGTCAAGATGCGCGCGCTCTTCGATAACAAGAACGATGCTCTCTTTCCGAACCAGTTCGTCAACACAAGGCTGCTGGTAGATACCGAACAGGGGGTTACGCTGATTCCGACATCCGCGATTCAGCACAATGGCCAGACGGCGTTCGTTTACCTCATTCAGAACGACACAGCGCAAATTCGGAACATTCAAACCGGGGTGGCAGATGCGGGCAATACGGCGGTTACTGGCATTAATCCGGGAGATGTTGTCGCCAACAGCAGCTTTGATAAGCTGCAGAACAATTCGAAGATCATAGTGTCCAAGCAACCGCTGCCTGCGGCTTCTACTGAGAGTCAAGCGCCGTGAGTCCGTCACGTCCATTCATCATGCGGCCGGTGGCAACCGCACTCCTGATGGCTGCAATTCTGCTCGCCGGCATGGTCGCTTACACGCAGCTGCCAGTTTCGGCGCTGCCCGAGGTCGATTACCCAACCATCCAGGTGCTCACGTTCTATCCGGGGGCCAGCCCTTATGTCATGGCAACCACCGTGACTGCGCCGCTGGAGCGTCAGTTCGGAGAACTTCAGGGACTCAGCCAGATGACTTCCACGAGTTCGGGAGGCACCTCGGTGATCGTACTGCAGTTCAATCTGACCCTGAATATCGATGTTGCCGAGGAGGAGGTACAGTCGGCAATCAATGCGTCGCAGAGCTATCTGCCTTCCAATCTGCCCACGCCGCCGGTCTACAGCAAAACGAATCCGGCGGATGCGCCTGTGCTTACCCTAGCGATCACGTCGGAGTCCGTTCCCTTGTCGCAGGTTGAAGATTTAGTGGACACAAGGCTAGCTCCGAAACTCTCGCAACTCAATGGAGTGGGCCTCGTCAGCATCAGCGGTGGACAAAAACCGGCGGTGCGCATCCGCGCGAACCCTGTCGCACTTTCCTCCTACGGAATGAATCTTGAAGATCTGCGGACCGCGCTCACGCAGGCCAGCGTGAACGCGGCCAAAGGCAACTTCGATGGACCACGCCAGGATTACCAGATCGATTCCAACGATCAGCTCATCAGCAGCGGCGACTATCGAAACATTGTTGTAGCGTACCGCAACGGCGCGCCCATCCTGCTAACCGATGTTGCAGAGGTGGTGGATGGAGTTGAGAACAACAACCAAGCCGCGTGGATGAACCAAACTCCCGCCGTCATCCTCAACATCCAGCGGCAGCCCGGCGCGAACACGATAAGTGTCGTCAAAAGCATCAAGCGACTGCTGCCGCAACTCGAAGCGAACCTGCCCGCCTCGGTGCGAGTCACGACTCTGACCGACTTGACCACCGCCATCCAGGCGTCGGTAGACGACGTCGAATTCGAGCTGATGCTGACCATCGGGCTGGTGGTACTGGTTATTTTTCTGTTCTTGCGGAGTCTCTACGCAACGATCATCCCAAGCGTGGCTGTCCCACTGTCTCTCGTCGGGACCTTTGCTGCCATGTACGCGCTGGGCTACAGTCTCGACAATCTATCGCTGATGGCGCTCACCATTTCCACAGGCTTCGTGGTAGACGATGCGATCGTGATGATCGAGAACATTTCCCGCTTCATCGAGCAGGGAGACCCGCCCATGGAAGCCGCTCTCAAGGGCGCGGAGCAAATCGGTTTCACCATTGTCTCGCTGACCGTCTCGCTGATTGCTGTGCTGATCCCGCTTCTATTCATGGGGGATGTAGTCGGCCGGCTGTTCCGCGAGTTTGCCGTGACGCTCGCGGTCACCATCGTGATCTCCGCTGTGGTTTCGCTTACGTTGACTCCCATGATGTCGGCACGCATTCTGCGCCACGAACCGAAAGAGAAACAAGGCCGCATCTACAAAGCGTCCGAGCGAGTGTTCGAACGGATGATCGATTTCTACGGGAGAACCCTGAAGTTCGTTCTTCAATATCAGACCATCACATTGATAGTCGCGCTCGGTACGTTAGTCCTGACCATATTTCTTTACATCATTATCCCCAAGGGATTTTTCCCGGTGCAGGATACCGGGGTCATTCAAGGTATTTCGCAAGCTCCCCAAACGATTTCATTTCCGGCAATGGCGGAGAAGCAGCAGGAACTGGCGAAAGTGATTCTCTCGGACCCGGCGGTGGAAAGTCTTTCATCCTTTATCGGCGCCGACGGAACGAACACGACACTTAACAGCGGGCGAATGTCGATCAATCTGAAACCGCTCTCCGAGCGCCACATCAGTGCGGCGGATCTGGTGCGGAGGATGCAAAACAATCTGCAGAAGGTCCAGGGCATAGCACTGTACATGCAGCCGGTGCAGAACATCACGGTCGACGATCGCGTCAGCCGCACTCAGTATCAATACACGCTGGAAGATCCGGATGCGAACGAGCTCAACGAATGGAGCAATCGCTTCGTTCAGAAACTACGGAGCTTGCCCGAATTGGAGGATGTCGCCACCGACCAGCAGACCGGAGGGTTGGCGGTTTCTCTGGTCATTGATCGTGTCACTGCTTCAAGACTCGGTATCGCGCCGGCCACGATCGATAACACGCTCTACGACGCCTTCGGACAGCGCCAGATCAACACGATGTACACCCAGCTCAACCAGTATCACGTGATTTTGGAAGCCGGGGCGCAGTTCCAGCAGGATCCCAATACGCTGCAGAATCTTTATATTCAGGCGAACGCTTCGTCAGGCACATCCGGGCCGGGCGCATCGAACTCGTTTTCATCTTCCGGATCCGCATCTGCCGGCTCGAATGCGACCACAACCTCGGCGATGTACACCCCTTCCGCTGGCGTCCTCACGCCTCCCTCGAATGCGCTCGCGCTCAGTGCAAATGCGACGTCGGGGTTGGGGTCATCTGCCAACACCGCCAGCACAACAGCAATGAGTAACGCCGTTCCCCTGAGCGCCTTCACTCATTTCCAGCGTGCGAGCGAAGCGCTCTCGATCAATCATCAGGGACAGTTTCCTTCGGTCACCGTTTCGTTCAATCTTGCGCCCAACGCTGCGCTGGGAAGCGCCATAACCGCGATCGACAAGGTGCAGAGCGATATGCACATGCCGGCCAGCTTGCAAGCAGATTTCCAGGGCACAGCCGCGTCATTCAAGAACTCGTTGTCTAACGAAGCACTCCTGATCCTAGCGGCTCTGGTCACCGTCTACATCGTGCTGGGGGTGTTGTATGAGAGCTTCATTCACCCCGTCACCATTCTTTCAACTCTTCCCTCCGCCGGAGTGGGCGCATTGCTTGCCCTCATGCTGTTCCGGCAAGATCTGAGCGTGGTCGCCATCATCGGAATCATCCTGCTGATCGGCATCGTCAAGAAGAATGGAATCATGATGGTGGACTTCGCGCTCGAAGGAGAACGAGAGCATGGAAAGAATGCGACCGACGCGATCTATGAAGCGAGCCTACTCCGCTTCCGCCCGATCATGATGACGACGATGGCGGCTCTGCTTGGCGGACTTCCCCTGGCTCTGGGAACTGGCATCGGCTCGGAGATCCGGCGACCTCTGGGAATTGCTATGGTCGGCGGACTTTTGTTGAGCCAGGCGCTTACCCTCTACACGACACCGGTGATTTATATCTTCTTCGACAATCTGGGAAAGCGATTCTCCCGCTCTCGCTCGCGTGAATCGTCACCCGGTGCGGCGCAGCCCGCAGAACAGTCATGAACCCTTCTGAGCTATTTATTCGGCGGCCGGTGGCAACCACGTTACTGACGATCGCCATTGCCATTGCTGGAGCGATCGCGTTCACAGTGCTGCCAGTCTCGCCGCTGCCGCAGGTCGACTTTCCAACCATCTCCGTGTCGGCGCAATTGCCGGGAGCAAGCGCGCAAATCATGGCATCTTCGGTTGCCACGCCTCTGGAGCGACAGTTCGGACACATCGCGGGAGTTTCGGAAATGACCTCCGCGAGTTCGCTGGGCAGCACCTCGATCACGATTCAGTTCGACCTGAGCCGCAACATTGACGGTGCCGCACGAGATGTCGAAGCTGCAATCAGTGCGGCCCGCACCTATTTGCCGGCGAACCTGCCCGCCAATCCTACATACCGGAAAGTCAATCCCGCCGACGCTCCCATCATGATCATCGGACTGACTTCCAGCAAATTCGACAAGGGAAAACTGTATGACGAAGCTTCCACGATCATGGAGCAGAAACTCTCCCAGATTCAGGGCGTGGGGCAGGTAGTCGTCGGCGGAAGTTCGTTGCCTTCGGTGCGAGTCGATGTCAATCCGACTCTGCTCAACAGTCACGGTCTCACGCTCTCAAACCTGCAATCGGTTCTTAGTGTTCAGAATGCGGATCTCGCCAAGGGACAAGTCACGTATGGAGCGGTAACGGCGGACATTATTGCCAATGATCAGATCTCAAATGCGGAACAATACAAATCCCTCATCGTTGGAAGCCACAACGGCACAGCAGTTCGGCTCTCGGACGTGGCAACCATCACAGATTCGGTACAAAACGTCCGCTCGGCGGGATACCTCAACGGAATCCCTTCCGTCACCGTCATCATCTTTCGCCAGCCCGGCGCGAACATTATTCAAACGGTCAATAACATTCGCAGCCAGTTGCCATTCCTGAAGGCCTCCATTCCCCAGGGGATCGAAACCACCATCGTTCTGGACCGCACCACGACAATTCGCGCCTCCGTGAGCGACGTGGAACGAACGTTAATGATCTCAGTGGCGCTCGTGATCCTCGTGGTCTTCATCTTCCTGCGCAACGGCCGCGCAACTCTGATTCCAAGCATCGCCGTTCCGGTATCGCTGATCGGCACGTTCGGAGTGATGTTTCTGCTCGGTTTCAGCATCGACAATCTTTCGCTGATGGCCTTAACCATTTCCACCGGCTTTGTAGTGGATGACGCCATTGTCGTGATGGAAAATATTTCCCGCCATCTCGAGCAGGGGATGAAGCCCTTCGAGGCCGCACTGTTAGGGGCGCGAGAAATCGGATTTACCGTCTTCTCTATTAGCGTCTCACTCATCGCCGTTTTTATTCCAATTCTGATGATGGGCGGCATCGTGGGACGGCTGTTTCGCGAGTTCGCCATTACTCTTTCCACGGCCATCGTCGTGTCCATGGTGATCTCACTGACCACAACCCCAGCCATGTGTGCGCATCTGCTGCGGGAAGAGAAGGCGGAAAACCACGGCCGGCTGTATCGCGCCAGCGAGAAGCTTTTTGCCTGGATATTGGAAACCTATCGCCGCACTCTGATTTGGGCGCTCGACAACTCAGCGCTCATGCTGGTGATATTGCTCTTCACCATCGCGCTCAATGTTGTGCTCATCTACAAAATTCCCAAGGGGTTCTTTCCCCAGCAGGATACAGGCGCGATCGTAGGCGGTGTGCAAGGACCCCAGGATTCGTCGTTTCCAGCGATGGATGATTCGATTCGCCAGTTGGTAGGCGTCATCAAGAGCGATCCCGCAGTTGCGAACGTAAACGCATATACCGGAGGCAACGGTTCTACGAACACAGGATTTATCTATATCGCGCTTAAGCCGCTGGACGAGCGCAAGATCGGAGCGCCGGAAATCATCAATCGCCTGCGACCTAAATTGAATCGCCTCCCCGTAGCGTCTGCCTTCCTGCAGGCATCGCAGGACCTGCGAATTGGAGGAAGGTCGAGCAACGCGCTCTACCAATACACCATTCAGTCCGACAATGTTCAGGATCTATCGAAGTGGGGGCCGATCCTCCTGGACGAGATGAGAAAGATTCCGGGCTTGCAGGATGTCAACTCGGATCAGCAAAACGGAGGTCTGGAAGAACTGCTGACCTACGACCGCGCGAGTGCGGCTCGACTTGGGCTTACCGCGCTGGCTTTAGATTCCTCGCTCTATGCGGCATTCGGTCAGTCCGAAGTGTCAATCATCTATACGCAGCTGAACCAATACTATGTCGTACTCGAAGTCGCCCCGCAGTACTGGCAAAGCCCACAAGGCCTGAAGAACATTTACCTGCGCGCCCCGAACAGCGGCTCGACCGCAGGCGCAAGCAATGGGTCTGCGAATGCTTCTAATGGTGGTAATCTGCCGGGCAGCGGCAACGTTCCGCTTACTGCGGTGGCAAACGCTCAAGAGAGCACCACGCCGCTTGCCGTAAACCATACTGGATTGTTTCCTTCCGTGACGGTGTCCTTTAACCTTGCGCCCGGCGTGTCCTTGAGCGATGCCACCGAGCGCATCGCAGAAATGCAGCAACGACTGGGCACGCCCCCCACAGTCCGAGGCTTCTTCGCCGGAACCGCACAGGCCTATCAGCAGTCCTTGAGCACAGAGCCAATGCTAGTGGCCACGGCGCTGTTGGCGGTCTACATCGTGCTTGGAGTGCTCTATGAAAGCCTGGTGCATCCCCTGACGATTATTTCCACGCTTCCTTCGGCGAGCGTGGGCGCGATGCTTGCGTTAATGCTGTTCAAGATCGATCTCAACGTGATCTCCATTATCGGAATCGTTTTGCTAATTGGCATCGTGAAGAAGAACGCGATCATGATGATCGATTTTGCTCTTGTCGCCGAACGCCAGGAGGGAAAGAGCACAGCCGACGCCATCTTTGAAGCGTGCATGCTTCGGTTTCGCCCGATTCTGATGACGACGATGGCAGCTCTGTTCGGTGCGTTGCCGCTGGCTTTTGGCACCGGCACAGGTTCGGAGCTGCGCCGTCCGCTCGGAATCACAATCGTCGGCGGATTGATCGTGAGTCAGATGCTCACCCTCTACACCACGCCGGTGGTGTATCTGTTCCTCGATCGCTTGCGGCTCAAATTCCAGAGAAAGCCGGAAGGAACTGTCCCATCTCCCGCGCCGGAGGCCGGATGAGTCTTCGATGGAATCGCGGAATAAAAGGATTCGTATGAAGAATCGACGAGGTACAAAACGTTATGAAGAGCTTCCGAGCAGACATTAAGCGCCGAGCAAGGGTTTATTGCTGCCTAATCTTGCTCACGCTCATGCTAACGGCGTGCGTAGTCGGCCCAAAATACCATCCGCCCACGCCGCAAGCCCCTGCGCCTGCCTACAAGGAGTCTCCAACGCAGTTTCAGGACAACGGTAGCTGGACCGTCGCGCAGCCTGCTGATGCCACGGTCCGCGGCAAGTGGTGGGAGATCTTCAACGATCCAGAGCTGAACGCCCTCGAAGAACAGCTGAATGTCAACAACCAAAACATCAAACAATACTTCGAGAACTTCATGGAAGCCCGCGCCGTAGTGCGCGAGGCTCGCTCGCAATATTTCCCGACGCTTTCTGCCGCACCCTCCGCCAGCCACTCGCGAACTTCCGGCAGCCTGAGAGGATTGTCCACCGTGAATACCAGCGGCTCGGGCACGACCAGTACTACTACGTCACAGCTCGAGAGCACGCTCTATTCGCTGCCTCTCGAGGCGTCATGGGCGCCAGACCTTTGGGGTAAAGTTCGCAACACAGTGCGGCAGGCTCAGTATTCCGCCCAGATCAGCGCGGCCGATCTGGAAAACGAGCGCCTCACCGAACAAGCCGCTCTGGCCCAGTATTTCTTTGAAATCCGTGGGCAGGACGCATTGCAACAGCTCTTTGACGAGACGGTCGCAGCCGATCAAATGCAGCTCGAGCTGACCCGGTCGCTCTATGAGAGCGGCATGACGACGGAGATTTCGGTACTCGAGGCCCAAACCGTGTTGCAGACGGTGCAGGCTGGGGCGACGAATGTGGGCATTGCGCGGGCTCTGTACGAGCACGCTATCGCCATGCTGATCGGCAAAGCGGCGACGGGGTTCTCGATTCCTGTGAAGCCGATGACTGTTGCGCCGCCGCCAATTCCCGTCGGCTTGCCGTCCGAATTGCTCCAACGGCGCCCCGATGTTGCCGCAGCGGAGCGCACTATGGCTGCAGCAAACGCGGCCATCGGCATCGCGCATGCTGCTTATTACCCAAACCTGAGCCTCACGGGCGCAGGCGGCTTTGAAAGTTCAGTCATTGGGAGTTGGCTCTCGTGGCCCAGCCGTTTTTGGTCGGTAGGAACCTCGCTTTCAGAGACTATCTTTGACGCCGGTTTGCGCCGCGCCACGGTTCAACAATACGTTGCTGCTTACAATGCCGATCTCGCCGGGTACCGGCAAACTGTTCTTACCGCGTTTCAGCAGGTCGAAGACGCACTTGCCGAAGTGCGCATTCTTTCCAAAGAGATTGAGCAGCAGCAGGAGGCCGTAAAGTCCGCGCAAGCCTATCTCACTCTGGCAGAGTCCCGCTATGAAACAGGCATCGACCCCTACGTGAACGTGCTGATCGCGCAGACGACGGTGCTATCTAATATGCAAACTTTAAATGGTCTTCAAGTGCAGGAGATGACCTCCGCAGTGGCCCTGATCCAGGCATTTGGCGGCGGTTGGGACAGTTCGCAGTTGCCGAGTCCGGCACAAGTGACGCAGAGGCCTCCCAGAAGCGACACGACAATTGAGCGGGATTAGCGCACTCTCGCGCCGGGTCTAGTAGGAGGTTTTGAGGAACTTTTACCAATTCTTACACAAACCCACGTTCGGCTCTTGAGCGAAATGCATCCATGATTTGTAAGTGGAATGTGAAGTGAAGCGGATCGTCCTGCTTTCGTTGTTTTTTGTGTCGGGCGCAGAATCCTACTTGGAACACAATAGGATTGACTTTTTACTAATGACTTCGACCTCAGCCCTTTTGATCTGGAGTGTCATCTATTCTTTACACCGATCGCGCGCTGTCCGGAGGCAAGCCAGCCGTATTAGCGCGAAGGCGGCAGATACGAGTTCGAGCGATCCTGCCAAAGCTTAGAATCCCATTCTTCGATTAGAGGCCTTCGAATGAAGATGGACACGCACGCCGGCGCGCATTTCCCCGAAGGCCCGTTCTTCTAGGGAATGGTTTCACGCTATGAAGATTTCCTTGATGGGCATGCTCCGGGTGGTAATTGTGGCGGCGATTCTCCTCGAACTGGTCTATCTAGGAGACTGGTGGGCATTTCGGGTTCGGATCGCACACGGAACTGCGTACGGCGCCGTCGAGGTGCATCAATTCCTGGCTACCTCTCTCAAGGGCAATAAAACTGAATATGACATGACGGGAACGGTCCGCAAGACGTGCAGCCACTCCATCTACCCGCAGCGAGGCAATTCGGCCTGCTGGTGGCTGGAGCTCCATAAATCACAGTGGGAAAAGTGAGCACGACTGAGAAGGAGTGAAAAGAAGCGGCCAGCACGAACGCGGATGCATGCGCTAGAAGTAGGGGCCGAGAGTTAATACACAAACGGCAGCACAAAACCGGTCAAGGGTGCCATTCTCTCCCGACAATTTATTGAAAAGAATGGCGGGGACGACGGGACTCGAACCCGCGGCCTCTGCCGTGACAGGGCAACAATGCTCATGTAACTGATTGATATCAAACGGTGTCGGCGGACATCGTTTGATACAATAATGTATCGGATATCACTTCTTATCGTCCCCTTAACGTCCCCCCGATTTGATAGCGGGAGCGCGTTCCTCGTATCCCAAACCAACCTGCCTTCTTGGAATGGGCGCATCCGATACAGCACTAGCGTTTATCGTTACCTATGTGGTGAAACTTCCCAGGACCTTCTGGCCAACGTCCCCCGCCTGAAGCCGTGAAAATGTAAACTCCCGGTCCCCGGTCAGTGCCGCGTAGCCATCAATGGCAAAGAGGCAATCGATGCTTTTCGTTTGGGGGTGCGAACAGACTTTGGTTTACGGCGAAACGGCAATGGTAGTCCAGATTCATCGGACAGAGTTCGTTTTTAGCCGGGATCAAAGATGAAGCCACGTTATACCATGGGGTGTGGACCTACCGGTAAATCCGCCGATCCTGCCGATGCTCGCGAAACGAGTAGATGAATTGCCCGCCGAGGGCGATTGGATTTTCGAGCCCAAGTGGGATGGTTTTCGCGCGCTGGTGTTTCGCGATGGAGATGAGATTTTCATCCAAAGCCGCGACGAAAAACCACTCAATCGTTACTTTCCTGAGTTGCTGGAACCCCTGCGCGCAGCGCTGCCCGCACGTTGTGTGCTCGATGGAGAAATGGTAATCGTCAAAAATGATGGGCTTGATTTCGATGCACTGCAATTACGTCTGCATCCCGCCGCATCGCGCGTAAAGCTGTTATCAGGGCAGAACCCCGCATCATTTGTATTCTTCGATCTGCTCTGCCTTGGAGATCGCGATCTCTGCGGCGAGGCGTTTCAAAAGCGACGACGCGAATTGGAGTCGCTGCTTGGTTTAGCGGCACCGCCGATTCATCTCACACCTGCAACCAGCGATCGGAGCATTGCCGCCGATTGGTTTCGCCGCTTTGAAGGCGCTGGCCTGGATGGTGTGATGGCCAAAGATCCTGCAGGAACTTACGAGCCGAACAAGCGAGTGATGCTTAAAGTGAAACACGAACGCGACTGCGATTGCGTTGTTGCTGGATTCCGCTGGCACAAGAACGGCGAGCACACAATGGTTGGCTCGCTCCTACTCGGTTTGTTCGACGATGCTGGCGCTTTGCAACACGTCGGAGTCACTGCGAGTTTCAGCACCGCGAAACGAAAAGAGCTGGTGGAGTTTCTCAAGCCTTATCGAAACGATGCACTGATGAACCACCCCTGGAAATCTTGGGCTGAGTACGCGACCGAGAATGATGAAGGGGTCAAGCGAATGCCCGGCGGACAGAGTCGCTGGAGCCAAGGCAAAGATTTGTCTTGGGAACCAGTGCGGCCTGAATTGGTTGTAGAGGTTGCTTACGACCACATGCAGGGAGATCGCTTTCGGCATACGGCGCAATTCCGCAGATGGCGAACGGACAAAAAGCCTAGCGATTGTACTTACACCCAGCTTGAAGTTGTTCCGCCGCAGGAACTGGCGGAAATTTTTCCACAGGGTCGATGATTTTACTCGCTTGTCTTTTTCTTCTTCCAACGCTCCCGCCACTCCCGTGTGGGATCATCGTCTGGCTCCGGAGTTTCCTGCGGCGGCCGTTGTTCTTCGGGGACATGACGCAGGTTGATGCGAATGCGTGTCCATGTGGATGAGCGGCCTCGCATGGAATCGACCAGCACATCGTCTACGGCAAGCAGACTTGCGATATCCGCATATTTTGTCTTCCATCGCTCCAGGCACACCAGCGCGGCCGCTTTATCAGGCGAATTCGCGACCGTAATCAGCGGCATCTTCACACGCAGCTTCTTTATTGCTGTTTTCTTCGCGGCAGATTTCGCGCGGGAAGGCATTACGCGCGCAGCCTCGCCTTCCATCTTGCGGAAGTGCGGAGGCCAGGGCGCATCGGCGAGACCGGCCGCTTCATCTTTGTCAGCCAGTTCCAGCAATTTTTCCAACGAGCCAGGGGATGCATCCATCTCGGCATGGGGATCGCCGATTTTCGCGAAGCGCTCAGAAACTGAGTAGATAGTAAAGTCCGCCGGATCGCAATCGGGCACTTCGTGCCAATAAAGAGGAGTCGAAACGCGAGCATCTGGCAGCGGTCGCACTGAATAGGCGGAGCAGGTCGTGCGATCCTTCGCGTTCTGGTTGTAGTCAAGGAAGACGCCATGACGCTCTTCCTTCCACCACTTCGAACTGGCCAGTGTTGGGGCGCGGCGCTCGACCGCTCGCGATAAGGCAACAGCCGCACGGCGAACTTGCGTGAACGTCCAACGCGGTTCGATACGTACATTAACGTGCATGCCGCGCGAGCCGCTGGTTTTCGGCCAGCCTCGAAGACCAACTTCATCAAGAAGGCCCTGAACTTCAAGTGCGACGCGGCGAACAACATCCCAACTGACGCCGGGAATCGGATCCAGATCGATGCGTAACTCATCGGGATGATCGAGATCGCCGGAGCGCACCGGATGCGGGTGCAGTTCGATGCAGCCAAGGTTCACGATCCAGGCAAGTCCGGCCGCATCATCGACCACGATTTCTTCGGCGGTTCGGCCGGAAGGGAACGACAGAGTGACCGTACGCAACCAGGCTGGCCGCTTCTCTGGCGCGCGCTTTTGATAAAACGCCTCCGCCTCGGCGCCGTTGACGAAACGTTTTAGAACGATTGGTCGATCTTGAATCCCGCCAGCGCACCCGGAGCGACGGAGAGATAGTACTGAACAAGTTCGAGCTTGGTGACTTTTATCTGCGAAGAAAAGTACAACTTCTCAGGGTTCGTGATCTGGACTTCCCGCCCGCCGATCAACAGAACTTTGCTGGCCGATTCCTTTGCCACAGCAACAAGCCTACCACTGGGCGTTTCCTGGTACTAATTCCGTTTTGCAGAGGTATGTGCGCCGGCTCAATGAGCAGCCACGCGGTGATAGCACTCAAAGTTGCAAGCCCTGTCGCTATCCAGATCACAACGCGATAGCCACTGAGGAATGATTCGGTAATCGCACGCTGAACCATGGGATCGGGATTGTGAGCGGCGGCGAGTTGAGGCCGGGCGGCATCAATCTCCGCACGAACGTCGGAGGTCAACGTCAGTTGATCGAGCGATCGATCCAGCGAATGGTTGAAAACCGTGACCAGAACCGCACCGAAAACAGCCACTGCAAGCAGAGCAGCCAAACGGGAAACCGCGTTATTAATTCCTGAGGCAAGTCCTGACTCGGATTCTGGAACAGCATTCATCACTGTCGTAGTCAAGGGAGCGACGCTGATCGTCATGCCCAGACCCATCACCACGACTGCCGGGAAGAAGCTGGCCCAGTAGCTCCCGCTCTGCGGCACAACCGCGAAAAGCGCGATCCCACAGGCAGCAACAAGAGGTCCAAACGTGAGCGGAAGTCGTGATCCGTAGCGCGCAACCAGACCACCTGCCCAGCGCGATAGTCCAAACATGATGGCTACAAAAGGGAGAAACGCCGCGCCTGCCTGAGTGGCTGTGTAGTGTTGGATCTGGATCAGGTCCATCGGAAAGAAGAACATTAATCCGCCGAGGGATGCATACAGGAACATTGTCAGCAGATTCGCGCCTGCAAAGTTTCGCGAGCGAAACAGCTTGAGCGAAACCATCGGCGCATGAGACCAATGCTCCACGGCAACGAATCCTGCCAAAGCGACTACACCCAAACCGGCTGCGGCAGCAACGAAATGGCCGCCATGGCGGGCGCGAGCCGGCCACTCAATCAGCGCGTACGTGACGCCACCAAGTCCCAGTGTCGCCAGAAGGGCGCCAGGCCAATCGAGATGATGTGAGGCATTCTCGTTACGGCTCTCCGGCACCTTGGCAGACGAGCAGGATGACCGCCAAGGCAAGCGGGAGATTCAGGAAGAAGACCCAGCGCCACGTGGAACAGCAAGTCGCCTCGTGGATGAAGCAGGCCGCCGCGAACCCCTTTTTCGGGGGAAAGAAACGGAAACAATGACGACGATGTGATAAGCCGTTGGATGGACTCGCTCTTCCGCCTATTGGCTCCGCATAAGTCGGCTTCTGTGGATCGATCGCAGAAACTCCGGGATAACGGACGATCCGGAAACTGATTAATCCCACTGGACTCCAGTGCGGCCGCAGATGTGATGCCATGCCGACTTCTCGTTACTGATCGTGACTCAGAGAGTGCGTTGGCGATCATGCACTCACCGGGATCCGCCGATTCAGATTGCCGAGACGAAACAGCGCGATGGGTCAGGGCGCTCGCGGCCGGCTCGGAGCCCCGCGCTAGTGCTTGGGTGTCGACATACTCACGGATGTTCGTCACTTTGCCATTTCGAATGGTAATGGCGAAGACCCAATGGTCCTCGAACGTCCTATTCGTGGCTTTGATTCTCCCCCTAGCGAAGCCGACGATCAGAACCCGGTCTCCCTGCGCTACGAACTCGGGGGGCTCCGGGAACGAAGTTTCCACCGTTTCGTTAGCCTTTTGAAGTAAATTCTCCAATCCCGCGTGCCCGCGGTGCGTGCCGGCCAGCGGCCAGTCCTCGCCCGGAATGATCCACTCAATATCGTCGGCAGACAACGCCAGCAGATCTTGCTTGTCGCGGCGGCCGAGTGCCGCAAGAAACTTCTTTACAATCTGGACATTCTTTTCGGTGCTCATCGAAATCTCTCCTTTTCCCTTACATCAGGTGTGTCCGGTCTGATCCGACGTTTCGGAACTATCCTTCTCGGGCCAAATCGCGGGTCAAAGATTGATTACTGTTGCTTCTTGAACAAATCCTGGAAGATGAGCTGACCCCAAGTGCGGCCGCGTGCGTGCACCAGCGCGCCACCCTCGTTGAGCTTTCCCAGGTTGACGGGTGCGAACCCGAGTTGTTTGGCCAAATCCGCCACGGGAGAGATCGCGTCCTCGTCGTCGCTCGACAGGAAGACGACGCGGTGCCCGCCCTCGACGATCGGGTCGGTAGCCAGCTTGGGCGCACCCAGGTGATTGAAACCTTTCACGACCTTAGCGCCGGTGAAGGACTTCGCAACGAAGGCGGAGGACAGGAGGCCACCCAGTTCTTCAGGGAGAACTCCAAACGCGTTCGTCGCGTCGATGACCGTCTTGCCTTTCCAGCTGGGCAGGGCCTTCGCAACCTCGCGATGTTCCCCGAACGGGACCGCCAAAATGATGGTGTCGGCCTCAAGTGCATCCTGCAGCGACTTGGCGACGACCGTAGGTCCGATCGCACGAGCCTGCGGCGCCAACGCCTCAGGCGGCCGACGACTCGCGACAGTCACGTTGATTTCTTTGCGAGCGAACGCGTGGGCGAGGGCCTGGCCTATCTTGCCGAATCCGATAATTGCATAAGTCATACTATTTCTCCGTTCCGCATTGATAATTTGTCCCCGGCTCTTTGACAGCGCCGGGGACGATCTGCACTTGCCGCATCAGACCTGGGCCATCCCCCCATCAACGGCGAGATCTATACCGGTGATGTAAGAAGCTTCATCGGAGGCAAGGAACAGAACGGCGGCGGCAATTTCCTCAGGTTTACCTCTGCGACCGAGTGGAACCTGGGTAACGAACTGAGCCGCCGCTTGCTCGGCTTGCTCAGGAGTGAGGCCTGCTTTCTCAAGTGCTGGGGTCTCGATTGGTCCGGGACTGACCGCATTCACGCGGATTTTGCGGTCTTTCAGTTCCATAGCCCAGCCACGCGCGAAGCTACGCACAGCCGCCTTGGCCGCGGCGTAGACGGTAAAGGCTGGCAATCCCATCACATTCGCAACGGAAGAATTCAGAATGATCGACCCTCCATCTTTGAAAAGGGGAAGCGCTTTCTGCACTGTAAAAAACTGTCCCTTCGCGTTGAGGTCGAAGGTTTTATCGAAATGAGCTTCGGTGGCCGCTTGGATCGGTGCGACTTCACCCCAGCCTGCATTTACGAAGAGTACGTCGATGTGACCGTGTTTCTCTTTCACCACGGCATAGAGCCGGTCCAAGTCCTCTAGGCGCGTTACGTCGCCCGTGACTGTCGTGACGTATTTTCCAATTTAGGCTGCGGCCTCTTTCAGCTCTTTTTCTCGCCGGCTCGTGATTACGACGTGGGCACCCTCTTCCACGAAGCGTTTGGCTGTGGCCAAGCCAATCCCGCTACTTCCGCCTGTGATTACTGCAAGTTTTCCTTCAAGCTTTCCCATAATGACTCCCTTCGTATTCGGTACACTAGAGTGGATTCTTTGGAAGTGGACGAGAACTGCTCAGGAGTCCTAGTATTTTGTCTATTCGTCCAAGAGATAGAGGCTAAGTTGGATTCGATAACGGACATCTTTAGAACAATGCACGTAACCGCTTTCGGTCTGCACAGGCTCGAAGCCACAGCCCCGTGGGGCGTAAAACAGGAAAACCAGACCGAAGAAAAAGTCACGCCTTCCGACAAAAAGACGTCACCCACAGATCTGGCGCACTTCGCCATGCTTTCGCGCGGCAACTGCTGGCTGAGTGTGGAAGGGATTGCGGAGCCGATTCCGCTCACCGGGGGTGATTGCTTTTTGCTGGCACGCGGGACTTCGATCGTGCTACGCGACAGTCCGCGAACACGTCCGAAGTGGACGTTTCGCGAGATCGGAGCCAGGGCTAACGGCAATGTCGCTCTA
The DNA here is from genome assembly GCA_963795875.1 of uncultured Acidobacteriaceae bacterium. Taxonomy (GTDB): domain Bacteria; phylum Acidobacteriota; class Terriglobia; order Terriglobales; family Acidobacteriaceae; genus Sulfotelmatobacter. The sequence goes on along the minus strand of CAWCJM010000004.1, from coordinate 561,839 downwards.
TGTGGTGGCGGTGGCACACCGACGACCATCGTCTGCGGATCCTTGAGTTTCGACCGCGCCAGCCTGAGGCCGATCGCTCAGTTATTGCCGAATTTCATTTTGATGAAGGCCGATCAGGCACGCACGCTTGCTCTTCACACCACAGTGCAGGCGCTCGCGTCAGAGATGGAAGAACAGGCGCCGGGATCTGAAGTCGTCGCGAGTCGACTGGCCGAGGTTCTGTTTATCCATGTACTCCGGGCGCATATCGCGTCGGGACCGGAGCGCAACAAAGGATGGCTTCGTGCAATTTTCGATCCTCAAATAGGCGCTGCTCTGAGTGCCATTCATGACAGAGTGAATATACCCTGGACGGTCGAATCCCTGGCCGAAGCGGCGGGCATGTCTCGCTCCGCATTCGCAGCACGTTTCAAAGAGCTACTCGGACAAACGCCGCTGGAATACGTAACCGCGTGGCGGATGCAGAAGGCGATACAGCTACTCGAACGGCGTGACAAAAAGCTCCCAGAAGTCGCTCGATTGGTCGGCTACGAGTCCGACGCCGCATTCAGCAAGGCGTTCAAGCGAGTTGTCAGGGCTAATCCTGGTGAATACCTCAGACGTGGTTTGAAGCACCCAAAATCGACCGGAGCAGACCACGATCAGTCCCGGTAAACGGGCTTATCGCCATCAACTCCTGAATTGTCGGCTAACCGGAGGTTAATCGGCTCTCGGAGAGATTGCGCCGACTGTTTCCCGTTTGCGCCTGACCCCTTTCCAGCGTTCCTGGTTCGAGACTTTGCAGTGCTATTTGTTATCTGCTGGCTTGAGGCGGGCTGGCTCTTCGAGGATATCCAAGAGCGCAGTCGCGCAATATACTCGATCGCGCTTTGCATCGCCTATCCGTTTCACAATATGCGCACGTTCCAATCGTTCGATGGCGCGCTGCGCGGTCGTAAACGCGATCGCCAATTTGTCCGTCACTCCTCTTGCGGTGATGAACGGATTTGCCCCTAAGAGTTCGACTACACGCAACGGGTTGTTGCTTGATTCTCCGGAGACTTTCTTCTGCCACTCGGCCAGTAGTCCATTGATGCGCATGGCTCGACTCAAAGCATCCTCCGACATGCGGGCGACTCCCAGCAGGAAATACTCCAACCAATCGTTCCATGCCCCGCACTCGCTGATCCCGCGCAAACCGTCGTAGTAGTCTCGTCTTGATGCTTCAAAGAAGGCCGACAAATAGAGCAGCGGTGTCGGGAGTATCTGACGCTCGATCAGGAATAAGGTTATGAGCAGACGTCCGACGCGGCCATTGCCATCAAGAAACGGGTGAATGGCTTCGAATTGATAATGGGCAAGAGCTATGGTTACCAGAGGCGGAAGGGTCGATTCATGCAGGAATTTTTCCCAGGCCGCGAGACACGGCTCGACCTCTCCTGGAGGGGGTGGGATGTAAGAAGCTGTTGCGATAGTGCTGCCGGGTTTGCCGATCCAATTCTGGATCTTCCGAAATTGTCCGGGCGCTGCTTGGTGCCCCTCAACGCCCGTCATGAGTTTGTCGTGCAACTCGCGGGTAAGCCTGACGCAAAGAGGAAGTTTCTTGAGGCGCGAGATTCCGTGCTCAAGAGCCACTACGTAATTGCCAACTTCCCGAAGATCCTCGGGACTTCGATCCACGATCGCTCCCGCCTCAGCGGCAAGCAGTTCACCCAGCGTGGCCTGTGTGCCCTCAATCTTGCTTGATAGAACTGCTTCACGCTGTACGAAGGGGCGGATCAAAATATGAGGATTGGGAAGCCGGCCGCCCTCGCCCGCCAATCTCCCGACGAGCCGGTCCGCGTCTGAAAGTGCGCCGATCAGCCGTGGTGTCCATTCCAGTTTGGGCGGCAGTGGCGCGGGCACGAAGGCGGAGTAGCTGCCCTGCGAAATTCTCTTGCCGGGAGTGTTGGTAGCCTTGGACATTGTCCTTTCAAGAGTCGAAAATAGCATTCTTCGCTATTTTCACAATCTATGATAATCGAAAATAGTAACTTTGGCTATTATCATTGGCGAACAACTGGCGAACGACGGGAAACTGAGTACTCCAGACAGAAAAGCCATTACTAGGGGTGTTGATGTCCAACAACAAACTGGCCAAACTTCTGACCGATACATTGCCGTCCGGACTGCCGAACCTGTTCAACCCATGGCGCGAGCGTTGCACCGACGACCAGCCATGCAATGGTCCAGATGCAAAACTGGCTAGGCTGGCAGCTCATCTCACCTGCGATCCGAAGTTTATTCTTTGCGGAGAAGCGGCGGGCTATCAGGGTTGTAGACACAGCGGGATCGCGTTTACGAGCGAACGTCTCCTGCGGGAGGGGAGGATTCCTCGCATATCTCCCATGAGTCACAGACTGACCAGCAGGGCCCTTCCCTACTCCGAACCCTCTGCCACGATAGTCTGGGGGGCACTGTATAACCTGGGCATTGAGGAGCGCACGATTCTGTGGAACACCCTTCCAATGCATCCTTATAAATCGCGGGACGAACAGTCAAATCGAACACCAACTTCTGAAGAATTTGAGCATTGGCAGACGTGCCCTACAGATGCTCGTCAGGGAATTCCCTTCAGCGAAAGTTGTTGCCGTCGGCAAGAAGGCGGAAAGATCGCTCAACTCGATAGGCATTCCCGCAGCGTATGTGCGCCATCCCGCCAACGGGGGCGCGACCAAATTTGCACAAGGGCTGGAACTCCTTGTTAGTGGTTAGCCCGCACGAACTACGGTTTTCACAGACGGGAAACAAAGGTACCTCGGATTTCGCTGTTATGAGCGTGCGGAATAACGTCCCGCCGAGAAGTCATTAGACAACACCTTTCTCTAGCGCTACGGTGAACCAAAAGCAGCGGCTCCGAACTGTCACTGCCGGAGGTTCTCATGGCGCATTTGGCTCGAATCAAACTTCCCTCTCCCATTCGGTCAGCGGCCTCTTCAAGGCTCGCAAAGTCGGCGCTGTTGGTGTTCTCACTTCTGGTGTTGGCTCCCCTCGCAGCTCATGCTCAAGGAAGTCCCTTCGACACCGGCTTTAATGCCATCCAAGGCCTCTTTACTGGAACTATCGCGAAAGTTGCGAGTCTGGTCGCAATTGTGGTCGGTGGCTACGGATTCGCGCACGGCGAGCCCGGCGCAAAAAAGGCGCTTGCTCGTGTTGCAGCCGGAACGGGTATTGCCGTTATGGCAGTGAATGTCTTGAGTTGGCTCTGGGGCGTATAGCGCCCTTCCCAGCCACCATCACCCGCGCCTAGAAGAGGAAGCTATGCCAGACAAACCGCAGCAGCAGCGTCGCACGAACCGAGTCTTTAAGAGCCTGCACAAGCCACTCACTTACTTGGGAGTGGAACGCACGCTCTTCTACTTCGTCTGTGTGAGCGCCGTAGGGGCCTTCAATCTCTTCAATTCCATCCTCGCAGGTATTGCTGTCTTCATTGGCGGCTTTGCCTTCGGCCATTGGGTGACGAACAGCGATCCGGCATTCCTCCGCATCCTCGCAAAGTCGGAACGATACAAGCTGCGCTATGACGCGGCCAAACAGCAAGTCCCCCTTGTGGAGGTCGTGTGATGCTGCGCCTCGATAAAGTCATCAAGCCGTGGAAAGAGAGTGCGGCTCTCGAACGACCACATCAACCTTTACGGCTTCTGGAACGAGACAGCCTTCCTTACCAAAAGTGGCGATGTCGGCATGATTCTCAGCGTTCCTGGCGTGGACTACGAAAGTCTTGACCGCTCGGAGCAGGAGTATGCGGTGAAGCGGTTGGAAGCGGCACTCAAAGCGTTTGGCCCAGGCTTCCATGTTTACCAATACCTCTTCAAATCGAACCGCCCCGACATACCGTTCGCAACATATGATGACCCCATTGTCCAAGCCGCTATCGACCAGCGACGGAAGTTCTTTGAAGCGAAGCGAGACCATCTCTATCAGGTTGAAATCTTCTACTGCATCCTGCTCGAAGGCGCCCGGTCGAAGACCGGCGTCGGCACGGCGCTAGCTCGCCTGTTACGTGATCCAGAAGGCGCGATCGCCGAACTCAAATCGCAGTTCACCAACGACAGCATGAAGAAGTTGTTGCGGACGCATATCGAGCGCGATCTTCAACGGCTCGACCAGCACGTGCAGGCATTCGCTCGGCAGCTCGCGGATTTCATGCAAATCGAGGTCTTGAATCGGCAGGGGCAATTCACGTTTTTCCGCCGCTTGCTGAATTATGACGACTGGCGTGTTGCCGGAAAACCGCAGTCCACGCAGTTTCTCGACTATCAGGTGGTCAACTCCGACATCGAAGCCGAACGCGATCATCTGCGCGTAGGCGATCACATCCTCCGTGTCCTGACGATGAAAGAGGCCATCACAGAAACGAGGCCCCTGGTACTCGACGCACTGCTGAAGATCCCAGCCAACTTCTACGTCGTCACGGAGTGGACGCCGCTCCCTGCGGACAAGGCCCGCAAAGAAGTAAACAAGCGCCGCCGCCACTTCAATATGTCCAAAACAGGATTCGTCTCGCAGATGGGCAACGACACCACGAAGACGAACCCACGCGACGTGCTAGTGGACGAGTCCAAGCAGGCCGACATTGAAAATCTTGGCGATTGCCTTCGCGCCCTGGGTGACGGTCAATCGCTTGGCGATTTCTCGCTCACGATTGTGCTGTATGGCCGGTCACGAACGGAACTCGATCAGCTCGTGGCCGAGTTTACTGGCGTCTTCACCAACGCGGACGGCAATCTGTTTGCGGAAACCTACAACCAGCTGAACGCATATTTCGCCACCGTGCCCGGCAACTATGCGCTGAACCTCCGCAAGCTGTACCTGCTGAACACGAACTACGCCGACCTGTCGTTTCTGTTTACGATCCTTCCCGGCGAAAAGACGAACGCGCATCTCGGCACGGAGTGCCTGGCAGTCGTCGAAACCGACAACAGCACGCCCTACTTTCTCAACCTGCACACCCGCAACGTTGCACATACCCTAATTCTCGGTATGACGGGCAGTGGGAAAACAATGAAATTAGAAGAAGTCAACACACGAACCAAAGAGGCCGTGGATTTCCTCGTTGCAGCACTGGAGTCCGGTCACAGTGAAGTCCTCACCGCATACCTCGGAGCAATGGCGAAGTTTCACACCTACAGCTTCGGCAACATTATGCTCATCGCACGCCAGAAGCCCGATGCCAGCAACGTTGCCGGACTTCGGACATGGAACTCGCTTGGCCGCTTAGTTAAACGGGGAGAAAAAGGCATTTTCATTCTCGCCCCGATGGTTGGAAGACGAAACACGAAGGATGTAGCGACCGACGAGCCGAGCGAAGACGCAACCACGGAGGGTCAGCGGACGCTGTACGGATTTCGGGCCGTCTATGTTTTCGATGTCAGTCAAACCGAAGGCAAAGAACTGCCTGCGCTAACCGAAGTCAATGGCGATGTGAGCGGATACCGCGAACGCCTGTTCAAGTTCGTCGAAGCGCAAAGTGTCGAGCTTAACTACTCCGAGCGAATTGCTCCCGCAAAGGGCCTTTCGCATGGCGGGAAGATCACACTTCTTTCAGGAATGCAGCCAGCCGAGGGGTTTTCCACACTCGTGCATGAGATTGCTCACGAAATGCTCCACCGTGGCGACCGACGCACATTGACCACCAAGCAAGTCCGCTAAACAGAGGCTGAAGCCGTGGCCTTTGTAGTTTGCCAATCGGTCGGACTTCAGAACGGAACCGCATCCCAGGACTACATCCAGCTTTGGCATGGAGACGCCAATCTCTTGCGCGCGAGCGTGGAAGCCGTTCAACAAACCGCTGCCGTGATCCTCGGGGGCATCGCCCCATAAGCGCTAACTTAAGGACCAGGTTTTAGTGTTCGCCGACCTATTCTTGGTGGATGCGTATCCTCGAAGACAACTGGAAAGTGCTTACGTCGTTCTTTCCCAAAGAATGGCAGCAAATGGTTTGGCAGTCAGGTGCGGTCGAGCGATTGCGCGGGTTTTCATCGCCTGACGCTGCAGAAGCGCATTGCCGTCGAACGGACCGAGATGCCAATCATCTTCATAACGGGACACGGCGACATACCGATGTCGGTTGGTGCAATGAAGGCGGGCGCGGTCGAGTTCCTGACCAAGCCCTTCAATGACGAAGTATTGTTAACCGCGATCAGGCAAGCCCTGGAACGGAGCCGCCAGGCTCTCGCTCAGGAGACGAAGATACAAGAGCTTCTTGACCGTTACGCGTCACTTACTCCCCGCGAACGGGATGTCATGGGGTTGGTCGTCTCCGGTCTTTTGAATAAACAGGTCGCTGGCGAACTCGGCATCACCGAGAGCACAGTGAAGGCACATCGCGCCCAAGTGATGCAGAAGATGAAGGCCAACTCGGTAGCAGATTTGGTGAAAATGACCGCGATACTTAACCAAGGTGCTGCGATAAAACAATTATTGAATTCTGGTTAATGAAGCTGGAATTCCACCGACCGCGAACATATGGCGTCGCGCCGACCGAATTTTTCGTTAGATAAGTGTTATAAGGACTCGGTAGTTCCGCCGGGTTTTCAGAAGTAATGTGGACTTCTAACCATGCACAGCAGCGATTCCCCGTCATTGCCGGTGACAACCGACGCATCCGCAATGGAAAGCAATTCGGCCGGATCGACCGGGTGGTCGGTAGCGGTTCATTCGGCGCGAACGGCGCCGCACGATCAACACGGGGAAAAAGTAGGTTCGTAATGTCGCGACCTTTCAGCCCCCGGCACGCGCACTTGGGATGACTCGTTTCACCCTGTCGTGAATCTCGCCTCAAATTGTGCGCTGAATGGGCATACAGGTTTTACTGTATACGCGGTTTTTGCGAGTTCCCAGTACGATAATGTCGCGTTCGTGTCTGAACTCATCTTTGATTTGTACGCTGAAAACTGACGTATTGAGGCTTTGAGATGCGGTTGTTGATAGTTGACGACCACGAAGTTGTTCGCCGAGGCGTGCGCTCCCTCCTTTCCGACCAGACGGGTTGGGACTTATGCGGCGAAGCGATTGACGGTCAAGATGCTCTGGACAAAGCTCGCGAACTGAAACCAGACCTGATCGTTATGGACGTGAGCATGCCTCGGCTCAATGGTCTTGAAGCTACGCGCCAACTTCGAAATCTGCTTCCTCAATGTGAGGTTCTGATTCTCAGCCAGCATGAGAACAGCGAGATGGCTCGGCAAGCCCTCAAAGCTGGTGCTCGCGGCTACGTGGTGAAAAGTTCAATTTCACGGGATTTGATGTCAGCGGTAGGAAAAGTGTCCCGCCATGAATACTTCTTCGACCCGGCGATACTAGATCAAACTCCGACTGCACACACCGATGTTCAGGAAATCCTGCAACGCAGCGCGGCATTCGAGCAAGCCTTGCGGCAGAGTGAACAACTCTACCGCTCGACGTTTGAGTTGGCGGCGGTAGGTGTCGCGCACGTCAGCCCTGAAGGACAATGGCTGCGAGTCAACAAGAAATTCTGTGAAATCGTAGGGTATAGCGAACAGGAACTTCTTAGTCTCACATTCCAAGACATCACACATCCGGACGATGTAGCTGCCGACCTCGCCCAAACAGAAAAGGTGCGGAATGGGACACTCAACAAATATTCGATAGAGAAGCGTTACATAAGGAAGGATCGCTCGCACGTTTGGGTCAGCCTGACCGTTTCCGGCGTCAGCGACACGAGTGGCAACTTGCAACACTTCATCTCCGTCGTTGAGGACATCAGCGCCAGAAAATCAGCGGAGCATGCTTTGCGCGAAAGTGAAGAGCGGCTGCAACTCGCCCAGCAGGTCGCAAAGGTAGGCACCTTCGAGTGGAACATCAAAACGGGGGTGAACCGCTGGACTCCTGAACTCGAACGACTGTACGGGCTTCCACGGGGAGGTTTTGCAGGCACGCAATCGGCTTGGGAGAAACTCGTGCATCCCGATGACCGCGAGGAAGCAGTTCGTGCGGTTGAACGAGCACTGAGAGACGAGGATGGGGGCTTTGAGGGACAGTGGCGCGTTACTTGGTCTGACGGGTCGGTACACTGGCTGTTGGGTCGAGCTTGGGTGATGAGGGATCAGGCGGGTGAGCCGGAGCGCTTGATCGGCGTCAACGTTGACATTTCGGAACGCAAGCGAGCGGAGGATGCGCTTCACGAAAGCCAGAAGCAACTTGTCCTCGCATTGGATTCTTCGAAGACCGCGATGTTCGATTGGGATGTTGTCCAGAAACGCGGGATGTGGAACCCGCAAATGGCAGCCATCTACGACTTCCACCCGAAGAATGAATACATCACCGCCGACGAGTGGAGCAGGTTATTCCATCCTGACGACAGGAGCAGGCTGGTTCACGAAGCTGAACGAGTCTGGAAAGAAGGCGACGAGTTCACTTTCGAGTTTCGCACCGTCCGGCGCGGTGGCGAAATAAGGTGGGTTCTATCGCATGGGCGGATTGTGCGAGATACAGCGGGTAATGCTATACGCATGATCGGTACTCATACCGACATCACGAAGGGGAAAAGGATTGAGATAGCTCTTCAGGAGCGAGAGTCAGAACTCAGAGACGCGCAGCGGCTTGCGAAGGTCGGAAGCTGGCACTGGATACCGAACACGGACACAGTCACTTGGTCGGAGGAACTCTATCGCATTGCGGGGCGCGACCCGAAGTCTCCCGCTGTTAGCTATCACGATCACCACACGCTTTATGCGCCTGAAAGTTGGAGTCGGTTACAAGAAGCAGTCAATGAGGCTCTCAAGAACGGGACAAGCTATTCAGTTGAGCTAGAGCTCGTCCGCCCCGATGGTACGAAGAGATGCGTGATTGCCAACGGTGAGGCTCAGCGTGATTCCAAAGGTGCAATTCTTTCCCTCAGAGGAACGGTTCAAGACATCACCGAGCGCAAACTGATAGAAGAAGCGACTGCCTTATTAGCTGCCATTGTCGCTTCGTCCGACGATGCCATCGTCAGCAAGACACTTGACGGCGTTATTACGACTTGGAACAAGAGTGCAGAACGCATTTTTGGCTACACCGCTAATGAAGCCATCGGTCAACACATCAAGCTCATTATTCCCCCAGATCGCCACGCCGAGGAGGATGACATTCTTGCTCGCCTCCGGCGCGGTGAGAGGATTGACCATTTCCAGACAGTTCGTAGGCGCAAGGACGGCACCCTGATTGACGTGTCAGTCACCATTTCCCCCGTTTGCGACTCCTCAAGGCGAGTCATCGGGGCTTCCAAAGTGGCGCGGGACATCACGGCACAAAAGCAAGCCGAGAGAGCACTGCGAGAAAGCGAACAGCGATATAAGGTGGTGACTGACGCCTCACCCGTGATGGTCTGGATGTCCGGGAAGGATAAGCTCTGCTACTACTTCAACAAAAGCTGGCTAGATTTTACCGGGCATACTATGGAGCAGGAGGTTGGAGATGGCTGGGCGCAAGGGGTGCACTCTGATGATGTGGAGCGTTGTGTGCAACTTTACGAAAGCTGCTTCGATGCGCGCCGTCCGTTCGAGATGGAGTACCGCCTGCGCCATCATAGTGGACAATACCGCTGGATTTTGGATTGTGGCACTCCACGCTACGCGCCCGACGGAACCTTCGAAGGATATATCGGCGGCTGTCTCGACATACACGACCGGAAAGAGGCGGCAGAAAAGATTCGCCTTGCGGATGAAACTATGCGCGTGATGAAAGTACAAGATGAAGAACGTCGGCGTATTGCCCGCGATTTGCACGACAGTGCTGGTCAGACGCTAACGGTGCTTGGCTTGAGTCTTGCACAACTCGTTCAAAGCGCAGAGCACGTTGCGCCAGAGTTGGCGAAAGAAGGACGGCAGATCGAGGAAGTGGTTCAGCAACTCCATCGCGAGATTCGCACCACGTCGTATCTGCTGCACCCGCCGCTGCTCGACGAAGCTGGGCTTATGTCCGCGCTCGACTGGTACGTACAAGGCGTTGCGCAACGCAGCGGCATGGCAATCGAGCTTGTCTTTTCCGATGGGTTTGGGCGGCTTCCTGCCGAAATGGAGCTTGCGATATTTCGTGTGGTGCAGGAGTGCCTAACGAACATCCACCGTCATGCCAATAGCAAGACAGCCTTTATCCGAATCGCTCGCGAAAACCGTAACGTTTGCATCGAAGTGCGGGATGAAGGCAAGGGCATATCGACCGAACGCCTGACGGAAATCCAGTCGCGAGGCTCCGGCGTGGGGATCGCCGGAATTCGCGAGCGACTGCGCCAACTCAGCGGAGAAATGAAAATAGAATCCAGTGGCTCTGGGACGACGGTCTTTGCCACCATTCCGCTTCCGAACGACGCCCACTCAACAGATGCGGAACCGCTTCAGGCTGCTGTGTAAGAGTCGGCTGTGAGCTAACCTCAGCTTTTCTGCTTACCAGTAGGCGTCACGATACATCAAACAGCATGAGCGGCGAGAGATGTGCCGAATACGCATGGTTGGCAGTCCGAGTAGGTGAAGTTTTGGAAAGGCTAACAACCCTGACACAAGCGCAACTGAGTGCGTTTCGTGCCAACGATCATGGAACTGAAGTGCTCCCGTTTGCGGTACCAATCCCAATTTCAGTTCTCGGTTGATTTTTGGTTTCAGCGGGGATGAGGTCCGGAGCAGGGGACGGCGTTTGAGTCCCCTGCTCTGGCAGCCTTGTACTGGCTTTCCTCACGCCCGCATCTCCGTTGCTGTCCGTGCAAACTCTGCCGGCGGCAAGTAATTTAACGAACTGTGTGGACGTTGTTCGTTGTAATCCCGCCGCCAGGTTTCGATCTTTCGTCGTGCATCGCTGAGACTCGTGAACCAGTTTGCGTTCCCATCTCCTCCCTTCTTTCATTACCATTCTTATTTTCTTCCCGGCTGAATGAACTCCAGCCGCACCCCACGTTCCTCGCTCCAGGCCGCCAGTGCCCGACCGCGAAATTCCGGCCCGTTGTCCACCACAATCGCTTCCGGCAGCCGCGCTCGATCGCCATCCGATCCAGCACTCGACGCACACGTAGTCCGCCCAGTGAAGTATCGACCTCGATCACAGGACATTCCCGCGTGCAATCGTCCACGATGGTCAGCATACGAATTACTTTCCCGCGGCTCACGCAATCGCTCACAAAATCCATCGACCAACGTTTGTTCGGCTGACTCGCCGCAGGCTTAACGACCGCGCCACTCCAGCGGATCCGCCGCCGCGGTCGGAGCCACATCGCTAATCCTTCCTCGCGATACAGCCGGTACACACGCTTATGGTTCGCCGCCATTCCTTCGCGTAGCAGCATCGCAGTCAGCCGGCGATATCCGAACCGCATGCGCTGGGCGGCCAGTTCTTTCAAGCGTGCTCGCAGTGCGCCGTCTCGCTCTGCCTTTCGCGCCCGATAGCGGTGTGTCGTTCGTCCCAATCCCAACAGCCTGCAGGCGTGCCGTTCGCTCATCTGGTACTCCACCTCAACATAGCTCACGGCTGCCCGAAGTCCCGCAGGCGCTACCAGTTTTTTGAGAGCACGTCCTTCAGCGCCCGGTTATCCAGCGTCAGATCCGCCACCACATGCTTCAGCTTCCGGTTCTCGTCCTCCAGTTGCTTCATCTTCTTCGCGTTGCCACTCTCCATCCCACCGTACTTCGCCTTCCAGCGGTAGTAAGTCTGCTCCGTAATCCCCTGCTGTCGGCATAACTCCGTCGTGGTCAATCCTGCTTCGCCTTGCTTCAGGATCGCGATGATCTGCTCTTCGCTGTGTCGCGTGCCTTTCATTGCGGTTCTCCTTTTCTGGGTTCGGGAGAACTCTCATTCTAGATGGTCCAGTTTTCGGGGGTTGGGTCATGATGAATGTCGGCCTGCCAAGGCTGAATGGAATTGCAGCGGCTCGACATATCCGCTCCCTATCGCCAGCGTCCAGGGTGATTTTCGTCACTCAGGAGTCTTCCGCCGATTATGTGAAGCTCGTGCTCGGGATTGGCGCAGCAGGTTACGTCGTGAAGACAAGGATCGCCAGAGACCTACCTGCCGCCGTCGATGCAGTTCTTGGCGGCAGGCGATTTGTCAGCGGTGGCTTGTCCGCTCAGGAGTTCACTACGCGAGCCACGATCACCAGTATCTAACGAAGTAGCCGGTCTCATCCGCTCTCGCAGCATCTGCAATTCAGCTTCTGGTGTACTGAACCTCGATGCTCCACAATTCGAGCAGACCAATACCTTCGGGAATACCATGACACCGGGATCGGTAGGATGCGCAGGGCCACCGAGATGGATCATTATTTCAGTAGGAAATTCCGCCAGGTTCATTGATCCGCACGATGGGCACGACATCAGACACTCCCTCATCAAGGAAAAAGTATACACAAGCTTTGTTACGCGTTTGCGAATTCCGAGTCCTGAGAGTTAGGACTGTATGATGGTCTTACCCCGTGGGACCGATGCGCTTTGTGGTGGTGGCAGAATGTTGTCCAATAGACGCGCATACGCGCGTGTTCCTATGCGGTCGCTGGTGGTTTGCATCGTCGATTCGCGCACGGTACGTGGAGTAAGTTGGAACATTGGCGAAGGTGGAATGCAGGTAGACGTAAGCGGCTTGAAGTCGAACGAAGCTGTCCAACTGTCTTTTCGGTTGCCTGTCTCTGGTCGAGCCATTGACGCGGTGGGTGTCGTGATCTGGGGAGATGAGAACCGCCACGGAATCCGGTTCACTTACGTTGGTGCTCAGAGTCGGCAGTCGATTCATCAGTACGTCACGGACCGCAGCGGCGCGGGCGTAGAGTGAATTCACGGGAGGGTAGGGCCGCAAAAGCAAAAGGGAGCGTGGCCTTGAGCCCACTCCCCAACCTCTTCGGATCTGTTCCAGAGGCCCCAGCAAGGCGATGCACATCGGGGGAAGGCGTGCCTTGTCGGGCCAGAGTGCCGGAGAGACGCTGCATACTTTATATCAATCGTCTGACTGGAACAATAAAATCGCCCCCAGTTCCCTCACCCGTGGGTTGTAGCGCGAAAGTGCCAGACGCTATGGCACGAAAGTGGTGCCGGACTACAGAGACGGGCTTGGTGACGGTGTTATGCGGGGGGCTGCGCCACTCCACGCGCGACGCAACCCCAGTGAACCGTGTCTATTGACATCAGCCTACCCGAATGCGGCGTCGTATTGCCACAGTGTTTGGCTGACCAAGGTAACGAGTGAGGATCTCACGCGCTAAAAAATTAGGGACGGTCGTGGAAGTCTGTGCAGCGTCGGACGAGATTGCTCATCCTTCGCCAATTCATGACCGCCCCTACCCAAGAACGGAACGGCGGTCGAGTGGGCCAGGGATGTTGGGAACGGCCATCCGTTAGCCCCTCGACCGCCTGGGGTTGAATCGAGATCAGGATAAGCCGGAAGAGCGTTCAGGAAAATACGGCGAAGACCTGAGCTTTACACCGCGCGCTTCACGTTAGCCCACCTTGCTCGCTGCGCCGCCGCGATCCGTCTGCGTCCTGCGGCTGAGATCGTTCTCTTCGGCTTCGCTGTCCTCGCCTTCGCCCAGCGTGCCTTCTGTGCCATGCTGATCCTGCGCTTACCTTCTGCGGACATCTTCCGCGTCCCGTTAGAACTGCTGCCCAACGCCGCGATTGCTTCGTCTATGCGTTTGAGTTGCTGCTGTAAGTGCTGGTGCTCTCGTTTTAACTGCTGAATTACTGCCGATAAGTTCTTCATGGAGACCCCTGCGGGATGATAGCAGACGTTCGACAGCCCACATCGGGCTGTGGGCACGGAGTATAGGCAAGGCGAGGCAGCGCAGACCGGTGAACCGGACATAAACCAGCGCGGTTAACAGCTTGTACAAAATCAGCGACCTAGCTCCCGAAGGACATCTAGCAAGCACGCACGCCAGCCCTTGATCTGCTGATAAACGGTCCAGAAACTCCCCTGTGCGCGTGACATGAAGTGCATCTTCGTGGCATCGTCCAACTGAGCGTCGAGAACATTTGACCGCCAGAAATCGCGATTCAAATGATGTATGCAGGTACTGAGTTGCGATACGGTGGACCGTCTGCTTGATCTGCTGAATCTGTTCGAGAAGCTTGTCATAGTCGAGAGCGTTGGAGCCGTCATAGGCTTCGTGTTCGCAGCGGGCGAGTTGTTCTAGCACTCTCCCGATTTCCTCTCTGGCTATCTTGAGTTCGCCATCCGCGACGGCTTCGCGGTCGTTGTTCTTCTTGGTGTCCATGATGTACAAGCCAGCCCCGTATGGAGGTATGAACACAACCCCACTCCTCTTAGAGCATGCGACCATGGATGGACCTCGGCAGCGGTTGAGCTGCGGGAATGGTGATGACGGGAAAAGGCATGAACGGCCTACGGCGGAGCAAGCTTCAATAACAGCCGCCCTTCTTACTTACGCCAGGTTCGGCGTAAAGGTTAAGAAGGAACACGGGAAAGCGAGCCGGACCTGACCGGAGAATCGCAGCGCACTTTCCCGGCCTTCATCGGGCTCATCGTAAAGACCCGAAGGTTGATCGCCCAGTCGGGCGGAGATTCTAGTCCGCGTGGGCTCGTGCTGGACTGGCAATTCTGCCAGTTCCCCGAAGCGGCACGGTGCTCATACCTTTGCTATAGGTCACCAATCTCTTTTCGTGAACATATTAGGAACAACAATGAGCGCCGACGACAAAGCGATCAAGCAAGACTCTCTGCCTTTCCCCCCTACACCTTCGGCGAGCATCGCTGGCCGCACGATGCAGGAATCGGTTTACAAACGGCGCGTCGAACCGCGCCGGCTTCCCGCCGATTCGCCGAACATCCTTATCGTGCTGATCGACGATGCGGGTCCCGGCCTGCCGTCCACCTTTGGGGGCGAAGTCCAAACCCCGACGTTGGACCGCATTGTTGGGGAAGGTATAACGTACAACCGTTTCCACACCACAGCCATGTGTTCGCCCACGCGGGCGTCTATATTGACGGGCCGGAATCATCACCGCGTCAGCAACGGGCAGATCGCGGAGTTGGCAAATGACTGGGACGGATACTCGGGCCACATCCCCAAGAGCAGCGCGCTTGCTGCCGAGGTGCTGAAAGACTATGGCTACAGTACAGGCGCATGGGGAAAGTGGCACAACACACCTGCCGAAGAAACGACCTCCGCCGGCCCTTTCGAGAACTGGCCGAGTGAGATGGGTTTCGAATATTTCTACGGATTCCTGGCAGGCGAGGCCTCTCAGTACGAGCCCAACCTGGTGCGGAACACCACGTCCGTCCTGCCGCCCAAGAGCCCGGAGCAAGGCTACCACCTCAGCGAAGACCTGGCAGACGACGCCATCGGCTGGCTGCACAAGCACAAGGCCTTTCAACCGGATAAGCCGTTCTATATGTACTGGGCGAGCGGTGCGATCCACGGTCCGCATCACATCATGAAGGAGTGGGCCGACAAATATAAGGGTAAGTTCGACGACGGCTGGGACGCTTACCGCGAGCGCGTCTTCAAGCGCGCCAAGCAGAAGGGCTGGATCCCCGCCAATGCTCAGCTCACGCCGCGGCACGAATCCATGCAGTCCTGGGACAGCATCCCCGAGGACGAGAAGCCCTTCCAGCGCCGCCTGATGGAAGTGGCCGCCGGCTTTGCCGAACACGTGGATGTTCAAGCCGGCCGGGTCATCGACGAAATCGAGAAGCTCGGTTACGGCGACAACACTCTCATCTTCTACATTTGGGGCGACAACGGCTCCTCGTCGGAGGGACAGCATGGCACGGTCAGTGAGTTGCTGGCGCAAAACGGCATTCCCACTACCGTCAAGCAGCACATCCGGGCGCTCGATGACGTGGGTGGACTCGACGCGCTTGGCACGCCCAAGGCTGACAATCAGTACCACGCAGGATGGGCCTGGGCCGGAAGCACGCCCTACAAAGGAACCAAGCTTCTAGCCTCGCACTTCGGCGGCACGCGAAACCCGATGGCCATTCGGTGGCCAGCAAAGATCAAACCCGATGCCACACCTCGCCCTCAGTTCCATCACTGCAACGATGTCGTCCCGACGATTTACGAAGTCGTTGGCATCACCCCACCGCTGGAGGTCAACGGCATTCCCCAGGACCCGATCGACGGCGTGAGTTTTGCCTACACCTTTAACGATCCAAAGGCCAATGGCCAGCTGCTCACGCAGTACTTCGAGATCATGGGCAGCCGCGCAATCTATCACGAGGGCTGGATGGCCTCCGCTTTGGCCCTCGTATCCCGTGGGACACGGGCATTCCGCCGGGCATTCGGGAGTGGACGCCGGACAAGGACGTCTGGGAGCTCTACAACCTGGAGGAGGACTGGACCCAGGCGAACGACCTTGCTGCAAAAATGCCGGAGAAGCTGGCCCAATTGAAGGATATCTTTCTCATCGAGGCGACGAAGAATAAGGCGCTTCCCATTGGCGGCGGCCTTTGGGTTCCGTTGCTACACCCCGAGATGCGGATTTCTCCTCCCTATACGGAGTGGACCTTCTCCGGCGACACAGTCCGCATGCCGGAGTTCTGCGCGCCAGCCCTGGGCAACAAACCCAACATCGTCATCATTGACGCCGAGATCCCGGCCAACGCCAACGGCGTGCTCTACAAGTTAGGGGCGAACTCCGGGGGCCTCACCTGCTTCGTGGAGGACGGCGTTCTCTGCTACGAGTACAACCTCTTCATCATCCAGCGCACGAAGATCCGCGCCAAGAAGAAGCTCCCCGTGGGTAAGGTGAAGATCGAGGTCGAGACGGTGTACGCAGTGCCCAGGCCGGGTGGACCGCTCAACATCACCATGAAGGTCAATGGCGAAGTATTTGCGACAGGCCAAGTGCCGATATCCGCGCCCCTGCTCTTCACTGCCAACGACTGCCTCGACATCGGCATTGCCCTCGGTTCGCCAGTGTCGCTTGACTACTACGACAAGGCCCGTTCAAGTTCAACGGCACCATCGAGCGGGTACATGTGGAGTATATGCCCATCGCGAAGGCGAGCGTGGGCGACTTGACCAAGAGGAGACGGTAGCTGCTTGAAAGTATTAAAAGGACGCGTCCACTAAATGCTTGGCCAACCCCATCCCCGTCATCCGGCGCGAAATTAGATCGAAACGAGGCCGCCTGTCGCGTCGAAAACCATCGTCTGGGAACGCGGGCGGGGTTCCAGTGTGTGGGTCCGCGTGAGTTAGTTCGTTATGCGTACAAGGCTGGATTCTGCTTCCCTGTGCCTTTATACGGCACGGTCTGGGAGCGCCACTGTACGGTCCACTTAGGCTTCTAACGGCCCGATTGACGGGGATGTGAATGTGTTCCCATGGAGCACTGCGCTAATAGCAGCGCCTAAATCGTCTGCGAGACGCCGCTTGCAGACATAGGCATCGGCACCTCAGGAAAATGCCTTGGCAATGAACTCGCTATCCTCATACGTTGTCAGGATCACTATCTTCGTTCTACATTTTAGGTCACGAAGAAGCGCCGAAGCCTGGAATCCGTTCATAACTGGCATCGAAATATCGAGAACGACCATGTCAGGATCGAGCCCGAGAGCACCCTCAACTGGCAGCTTTCCGTTCTCAAACTCCCCAACGATGTCGAACGCTTTACCGAGGAGCGCACGAAGGTACGCCAACACCCCTGCATTATCGTCAGCGAGGAGTACTCTGATCGTGGCAAGCCCAACCAAACCCCCAAACAAAAGATTAATGGCCGGCAGTATCGATTGTCGACCCTCCAGGCCACGGAAGCGCTAGCGCCCAGCACTCAAAGGTCGTTGCGTTATACCCTCCCATCACGCAGCGTCCTTGTGAGCCTTGTCAATCCGGCTCATGACGTGCGTTGAGTTTTCGCGATTCAGCGTCATCTCGTGGGTAAGGTCAAAATGCAATGTGATTTCACCGCCCCCATTTTCGGTGATGTGACGCACCACATCAAGGTTGATTAGCTCATATCCGTGTTCAACTTTTATCGTCACAAAATCCGCCATGATTGCTACTCCTTGTTTGCAAAGCATGGCACCGGGATGGAGCAGCGTCAAGGTAGGTCTTCTGTTATGAGTGGTTGTCAAAGCCGAGATGTCTCGACTCCTGGCCTGCGTGAATTCGAAGGTCTTGAGGAGATCGCTAAAGGCCCTCCAAAAACAGTTGTCCTTCCGTCCAGGAGCGACGGCAAGGGGTCTGGATTCGGTTGGATTCAACCGAAGACACGACAACAACACGTCGAACGTGTCGATGGATTAGCGCTTCTCCGCTCGACGCCGTAACGTTCGCAAGGCGGTCAATTGTGATCAGTATTCCGCAGTCGGAAGTCCGATACTGACGACTCCACAGGGTTTTGCACGATTGGCAAATGTTGTGAACAAACAATTGGTTTCGAGGAGATTTCGATGAACTTCAATCTGATGGATCCGAGGATCATTGCTCTCGCGGTCGCGGTAATCGTGATCGTCGGGATGGGTGCCTGGCTCTATGTGCGAAAACGCAGGGGCACGACGGCGGGCTTGCGGCAGAAGTTTGGACCCGAATATGACCGTGCGGTGTTGGCGCATGGATCAAAGGCAGAAGCGAAATTGGCGGACCGCGAGAAGCGGATTGAAAAACTCAATGTTCGAGATCTGGATTTGATGGAACACGAACGCTATTCGAAACAGTGGCAGGCCGTGCAGTCCCGCTTTGTCGATTCTCCGAAGGGGGCCGTCACAGAAGCCGATGACCTAGTCTCTTCTGTAATGAAGGATCGCGGCTATCCCGTAGCTGATTTCGATCAACGAGCCGCCGACATTTCCGTCGACCATCCGCGGGTGGTGGAGAACTATCGCTTGGCGCACCAGATTGCCCTGCGAGTTGGAAAAGACGCGGCAAGCACTGAAGATCTCAGAACCGCGATGATTCACTACCGCTCTCTGTTCGAGGAGTTAGTGCAGGTGCCGACCGTTGTCGAGAGAAAAGAAGTCGCGTAGCGGTTGAACCGAAAAGAAGGAAACAACGATGAAACCAAGTACGCAAGACCGGACCGAAGGAAAGCTTCACGAAGTAAAGGGCTGATCAAAGAGGAGGTCGGGAAGGTGACGAACGACCCCGACTTGGAAGTTGCAGGGAAAACAGAGAAGAAAGCCGGCAAAGTACAAAAATGGATCGGCCGTGCCGAAAAAGCCGTTGGGGAGTGACGGACGAGTGTCCGGCTGGCAAGACAATTGAAGAGAATGGCGGAACACGGTGCAAATTGGCTCCGATAGCTGCGTCAAGATCAAGGATCTCGGTTTCACCCCGTCCATGCACATAAAAATGTATGGCGAGCGCTTTGAGATTGTTTCCGATCCCTTTGATGAAGATGACTGCGTCGCCGTTCGCGCAACTAGCGGAAACGATCCTGAGATCCGCACTCTCAGGCTTCCGATCGCAATTCTCGTAGGTCTTGCGGATCGATTTCCTAGGCGGCCAAGTTGACTGACTTAACAAATCACAGTGGGGATCCAACGCCGTGCGCCAAGTGACAGAGAAGTTCCAATAACTATAGTGCCATCCACCACATTTTCTTAGGACCAGAATTTCAAAAAGGGAGAGCTATGATGACGACAAATGAGCAGACTAAGTGCGCGCACCTTCCATGCAGGTGCCTGGCGCAACCGGGCGACAAATACTTCGGTCAAGCCTGCCAGGAAGCAGGACCCAGCGAAGTCGAGATTGCGTACTAGTGTGACCGTGGAACTTGTCCACTGACCGTATGAAGAATGGTAGTCGCGGCTTGACTGGCGTCAGCTTTCCAGGGAGGCGAGAAATGAATATGCGTAGACTTAGGCTGTTGCTGTCGGCAATGCTGGCCTTCGTGGCGCTACCCGCGCTGGTGAGGGCGCAAGCCCTCGCCAATCCGGAAGACTCTTCCGGCACTTCAGCCGGCGCAACCCCAGTCCTCGTAGACCTGACATATAGCCGTCCGACGGGGAAGATGAGGCTGCACAACTATTTCTTCGACACGTTCGGTCCCTATCCGATTGTGCTCTCGGCACTCGCAGCCGGCATTAATCAGGCGGACAAAACTCCACCCGAGTGGAAGCAAGGTGCTGCGGGCTACGGCAAGCGATTTGGATCAGACTTCGCCATTGCGGCGGTAACCACGACGACGCGTTACGCACTCTCACGGGCCTTCCGGGAAGATGCGTTGTACTACCGGTGTGCTTGCAAGGGTTTGTTTCCAAGGCTGAGTCACGCGGTGATTTCTTCCTTCACAGCGCGCCATGGCACGGATGGCCATAGCGCCTTTTCCTTCCCCGCAGTTGTCGCGCCCTATGTCGGCACCATGACGGCCGTTTATGGCTGGTATCCCGATCGCTACGGCCCCAAGGATGCCTTCCGCATGGGGAACTACAGTTTGCTTGGGTACATAGGGTCGAACGTCGCTCTTGAATTCCTCTACAACGGGCCACACTCTTTGCTTGGGAGCATGCACCTGAACAATGGGCACGGAGCGCCGGATCCGGATTCAAGGCCGTAATCCAGTGAAGACTCAGGATGTCGCTGCATGATGGGGTTGGTGGAGGAACCCGCCGCTCAGGCTGACCGCGTCTTTCAGTGGGCGGATTTTGCGGCCAATAGACCGAAGGCTACGCTTTGGAATTCACTGACTTTTCGCCCTTCTTGGCTAGCTCTTCGGCGAGTTTGTATGCGTTCAAGGAATGCTCGTGCGCCTGCCTGCTGAGCTCGTGAGCGGTTAGGTGATCCTCTTTGCCATGAGCGGCAGCCGCGGCCGTGTGGGCATGGGCCGCAAGGTTGTGCAACTCTGCGAGTCGATTGTGCGCACTCTGTGGCATGTGTTCTCCTGCTCCCAATTATCCTTCTACGGCAGAACGTGGTCCGTCAAGCATCACTCTTTTTCACTGACCCGTCGCCCCGAGCCAGGAATCGCCAGGCTGCC
Source organism: uncultured Acidobacteriaceae bacterium (assembly GCA_963795875.1). Classification (GTDB taxonomy): domain Bacteria; phylum Acidobacteriota; class Terriglobia; order Terriglobales; family Acidobacteriaceae; genus Sulfotelmatobacter. The sequence continues at coordinate 540,963 of CAWCJM010000004.1, read as the reverse complement.
TCGAAAGTTCCTCGAGCTGCAGCGGCTCACATACTGAGACTCTTCCCCTTGCGTACCTCCAAAGAATCCCTTGTCGACCCACCCGTCGTCCCCCCAAAGGCGAATAGTGGAGGAGAGTGCGCGATTTTGACCATCTTTATTACTTGGGTTCGTTCCATGATCGATACAGCGAGATACCGAGCCGCTGGGGAATCTGGTCTTCCAGCGGATCACAAAGTGCCGTCTCATAGGGAACGCCAATATGCGCAGCCAATTCGAAACACCCCGTACACCGACGCTGTCAGGCTCTGTGGAATTCCTCTGCACCTCTGCAACAGTCATCCTGACGATCGTTCTGTTCCCCTCTATCGCACTCCCCCAATCGGAACCCGAGAGACTCGGAATGTCGGCAAACGAACTAGTGCGGAATGTGGTCGCCAACGAATTGAGATCGCAGGATGCTAACAGCGATCACTGGATGTACCGTCTCGAAAAAGAGGAATCCGGGAGAAAGCAAACCCAGGAAATTCTCGAGACGAACGACGGTTCTCTCAGTCGGCTTCTCTCCATGGGTGGTCATTCCCTCGATGCTAACCAGCAGCAGAAAGAGAACGAGCGCATGCAGAGGCTGGTGAGTCATCCGGATGAGCAACGGAAATTGCAGCAGGCCAGCAGCAAGAAAACAGAACAAGGGGCGCGCTTGTTCAGAATTCTGCCGGACATATTTCTCTTCAGCTACAAGGGTCGTCAGGACGACCTTGTGACACTCACTTTCAAGCCCAATCCGAATTTCCAGCCACCGTCCCTTGAAGCCAGGGTTTTCCATAGCATGCAAGGTGAGGCGACAGTCGATACCAGGCAAAAGAGACTTGCCGCGATCAGCGGACGTCTGGCGGAGGACGTGAATTTCGGAGGCGGACTCTTGGGGCACCTCGATAAAGGTGGCAGGTTTGAAGTTAAACAGGCTGAAGTATCGCGGGGTCACTGGGAAATGATCATGTTGACGGTGGACTTGAAGGGCAAGGCTCTTCTCTTCAAGACCGTCGGTGTCTACGAAACCGAGAACCACAGCGATTTCCAGCGAATGCCCGACGACCTCACACTGGCCGAGGCCGCCGGCATCCTCAATAAACAGATTGTTGTAGCGGACAATCGTTAACGTGTACAAGAAAGATCGGCCAGCTACGCCGCAGCTGTGACCGACCGGCGTCGAATTCGCTCTTCCCAACAATTGCCTGAGCAGCAAGCGAGGTGAGGCTGCGATTTCAGAAGGCAGAGAATCTGCCGATCACAGGACCACTTGATGCTCAAACGGCCGATAAACTCGCGCTCAGACCTGAGGTTCGCGAGGAGACGCGCCACGGGACCACACAAGATAAGCCTTCGGCCGGCATAAAGTGGGCTAAAGGTTCAGGGCAGCGCAGCAAGACACCACGGCAGCCCGTTAAGAAATCGGCCCTTCCTCAAAGCAGCAGGAAAGACGGCGAGAAGTCACTTCAAGCGGAGAACGATACTCACCAATACGTGATTTCGCTCCAGCCATCGAAATCCATCCACGCCGAAACAGATCGCAGCCAAGCCACTTCACATCCACACCTGAGTGTGCGCTGGAGCGTGTGCAAAACAAGGCCCTCCAAGTCTCATCACGACATCGTTTCTTCAACTCCGCGTGACCGCCGTGAGCACAATTGCTCAGACCTTTGATGCCGCATTTGCTAACGTCGCAGATGATCTTGGTGCATCTGAATTTTCTACGCGAAATTAAGCACCAGGCGACTCGCGCGCCAGACACAGCACTGAGCCGGAGGCGTTAATATGCTTTGGACAATTTTCGTTGTTCTTCTGATTTTGTGGCTTCTGGGTTTCAGCCTGCATATCGGCGGCGGTCTGATCCACTTACTCCTGGTGATCGGGTTGGTGGTCTTGGTCATCAATCTGTTCAGCGGACGGCGAACTGCGATTTGATTTGAAGTAGTGCAGGTCTGCGAATCGCGAGACCATCACGGCGTGGGGATTCCTCGTGTTCCGTCCCCCGTCGATTACTGCACTTTGGCTGGCGCTGCGGCGTCTACAAAAAAGGGGCGACCCTCTGAGCGAGGGACGCCCCGTATGGGTGAACGATCTCACTTACACTGCTGCAAGGACTTGGTGAGAGGTCGACGTGACCGCTTCAAACGTCTGAACCTTGGGCGTTCCGTCGATCATTCTTGCAAATGTGCTCAACACTTCCGGGTAGGTGGTCGTGTTGTAAGCATCGGCGTTGGCTTTGTTCTCCCACAGACTGATCGCAATCGCATCCTGGCTACCAGGATTTGACAGAGTGATCTCTTCCTTGAAGCCCTTCTGCTTGCGAAGTAAAGGAAGAATTTCGTTTTCAAAGGTCCGGTTATAGTCGGAAAGCATGTTCGATTTCAGATGAAACGAGATATTGCGTGCAAACATAATCAACCTCCTAAGGGTTGTCGTCGCTAAGGGGAGAGAACTTCAGATGGCTGACTTAGTTTCAGGGAACCTGAAAGAGGAGAAGAATCTCACTCGATTTGAGTGGTGCACGTAGGTGGCCCCTCTCCATCCGATGCGTAACTCGTTGCATCGAAACGTCGGAAAGCCCAATCTGGCGACGCAGAGTCTGAGGAGAATCGTGCACTCTTGGCGGCAATCAAGCACAAACGGGGGGAGCCGGCTAGCCGACGGATGTGCCAGGCCTGGGGCCGTTACGTCGCGGTTGATGGCTTTTTTATCGAAGTGGCAGGACGCTTCTACCTAGCCGCGCGTCCGCGACAGGATGGACCGATCTCACTGGCCCGCTGATTCGAGGCCTTCGGCACTATTCTTTGTTTCCCCCTTTGGCTAAGAGATCCGAGGGCGAAGTCACACGCGCGGACAAAGCATCGGGAGACGGAAATACATTTCGCCGCCAAAAGGTGCGCCAACCTGCGAATAACGATGCGGGACCGATGGCCTTCTTGCATCTCTTAAGTTCAAACCAGCGAAGATAGTTGCGGACGACGCTGCTCATGGTCATGTGCATCGCCGCTGAAAAATTGTGCTCCGCCATTCGCTGTTGTCGCTCCGGAGACTCCAATATCGCAACCAGTTTGTCGGCGAGATCCACCGGCATCCCCGACTTTGTAGAAATCGATTGCCATGTCCTCGTCCGCAGCCATGTCACGAAAATCTGCGATGTCCGCGCACACGATCGGAACCCCGTACTCACACGCCTGGTGAGCCGGGCCGCTGGATCCGGTCGCGGAATCGTAGGGCATGACCACGACCGTGGATGTCCGGAAAAGTTCGGGAATATCTTCTTCCGGAATATATCCGCGAAACTCGACGCCCGAGCCCGGGCAGAGGGACTCGCGAATCGATTCCCAATATTTCGGTTTCGTGTGATGATTGGCTCCCGCCACGATCAGCTTGGCGTTCGGCACCTTTTTCAAGACAGCAGGAAAAGCGTCCATCAGCGTCTCCAGCCGTTTGTAGGTTCCCCAGTGTCCGATCGCCAGAATGCGGTGTTCCGGATTGCCCCGCTTGTGAAATCCGGAGGACTCGGGCGAAGGCGCAAACGTTCCGTGAGTGCCTAACAGAACATTTTGAGCGGAGTATTTCTCAACCAGAGTGCGCCGATACCCCGAGAGCAACACCGACACCGAATTTGCCTTCAGTAAGGCTCTGGTGGCCATCTCTGAGGCCAGACGGAATAGCTTTACCTGGCGCACTCCAGCGCTGGCAAAATCGACGTGTTCGACGATGTGGTGCAGGGTGATGTGGGTGTAGTAGCCGAGAGCTCGAGTCAGTAGCCGGCATCGACAGTCCCGCAAAGGCCGCCACCGGGAATTCCGGAGTGCCAAAGCTTGAGAAGACGAGGTTGAACCACACCACGTCTGGCTTCAATTTGCGGATGGCGTTTAACAAACGCACCGGAGTGGCCAGGCTGTTGAACTTCCAGCAGCGGATCACGTCGAAGCCCGGCAGCTCCGCCGGTTGCTGAGCCGTTCAGCGACTTTCCGTTCTCGTCGGTCGCGAATTCATAGTCGGTCAGTTCGTCCGCGAGAATGGTCAGACTGATGTCTGGATTGCGCTGGAGTTCTCCCGCAAGGTAGAACGCGTACTCGTTCAACTGGCGCGCGCTGGGAGGAAAGGCCGCAACTAAGCAGATTTTCATCGGGTCCCGATCTCAGAACAAACGTGATGCTCAGATAAGGCCTGAGCTGTCGATTCTGCCCACCCGTAAAATTAAAGAAAGTCTCCTGTTGCATCCCCGCTGAAAAACGAATCGGATATTGAAGTTCGACCTCCCTGCCTGCCGTCCTTAAACGCGCGGTGGACGGGCATCGCATAAGAGACGGCGAAGCCGCTCTGGACCGCGTCGTAAACGTGGGCAGCCCATATTCCGGAGATAGGCGACCGACGCCTGCACGCTCCAGTTGCGCGTTGGGGCAAACTGAATGCTTCCGGCCGGACGGAGCGCCTGCGCAATCGCGTAGGTGTGTCCCTGCGACTACGCCATGCCCGCAGATCCTCTGCGACGACGGTGAAGTTGAGCCGCTGGGAAACCTGGCGCTGGATGCCGATGTAAGCGGAAGTGTAGTAATCCTCGCTGATCACCGGAGAGAACTGTTGGTCGCGTGGCCCCCCATCCGGTTAACAGGGCAGTTTTTCCCCAGGGCCGTCCGACGCGAAAATTGAGCGCACCCGCCAGATCCCGCGAATGCTGAGTGCTCTCGGTAAATGGGCCAGCCTCACGAATGGCATAAGCCGCTCACGGAAACCATGTTGAAGAATGAACTGGTCGACATATAAAGAAACTGTCGAAAAAGGTTCTGGTTCATTTCCACCGGAGACAGGGAATCCCGGCGAACCGTTTCCTGAATGCCAGCGTTGAAGTTCAACACGTTGGTGCCCAGATGCAGGGTAGGATTCAGCCCAAAGTTAAACGAGTAATCGGTCGTATCACGATTGACGATCGATTCCTCGCTCGGCAACGATATTTGTCCCTGGGCATTCCGCACCTGAAAGAATCCGCTCGCGTCGGGCAAATCGCCGAGATGGAGATGGTAGGCGCCGGTCCATTGCGTCTGGATGGAGGAGCGGGGCGGCGGAAGCAGTCCCGCGCTGGCCGGCGACGGATTTGGGACGTCCAGCTTGGCGTCCAGAACATAAACCGTCGTGTCTTCGAAGATGGGCGACACGGAAAAATCTGAAAGGAAGCTTGCTCTGGGAGTAATCCTCAGTCCTTCGTTCGCTCCCGCCTGAAGCAGATCCTGCTCCGCGGTTTGATGTTCGCCCGCGGAGTCGGCGGCCTGGGCAAAGGCAGTGAGCGCCTGAGTGTTTTGATGTTCCTGGCGAAGCACGTTGGCCTTAGCCAGCAGATACTGGTAACCAGGTTCGCTATCGGCGGAGCTGCTGAACAGGGAGAGCTGGTCCTGTGCCCGGGCAGTGTCCCCCAGCGCCAGATAGGTGTTGGCCATACCGATCCGCACGGATGTCTCGGATGCACCTGCTACCAGAGCACGCTGCAAGTAGGTCTGCGCCAGTTGGTAATCATGCATGCTGAGGAATACGTCTGCTGCTTCGATCAATTGCTCGCCGGTGGCGGGTAACGTCTCTTCTGTCTGCCCCTCCATCAGAGCCAATGCAATCTGCCGTCTGCGCATCATCCAGTTGACCTTCGCTTGCCATGAGTTGGGCAATTGCCAAACGTACGCTGATGCGGTCGCTGCCTTGGCATTGCGAGCGCTTTTTCAAAGCGCTCCATGGCGCCCTTCTGGTCTCCCAGCAAGCTCAAAGCCTGTCCCGTGGAAACGAGTACTCGACTCTCCTCGTGACTTGCATCCGGTTGCCGTGAGGCTGGGTTCAGCTGGGGTGGACTGCTCCGCCAGTTGCACATAGTGGAGAGTTTCCTCGCGATCTTGCAATTGGGCATAGGCACGTGCAAGCTGCGCGTAGATGACATCGTTGTCGGGAGAAAGCTTCTGCGCAACCTGCAGTTCCGTCAATCGCTTCGTGATACAGCCGCTGTCCATACAACGTGTCACCCAATGCGAGATGGAGGTCTCCGTCATTTGGCGCGATACTTCAATGCGGCGCGATACTCGCCCGCGGATTTCACCAACATTCCGTTTTGCCCGTAGGCAGTTGCACGAATCAGGTGTGATGGGCATTGGAGATCGCCCATTTCTTCCTGCGCAAGTTGCACTTGTTGCAGGGCCACTCGCGGGCGATGCAGATCAAGGCTGGCATAAGCCAGTCCCAGATGCGCTTCGCCATTCTTTGGATCGCGCTTGAGAGCGGATTCGAAATCCGAAGCGGCGGCTTCTGGACGGTGGAGGTCGTGCAACACGTATCCGCGGTTCACGTACGCCGTTACCATCTCGGGATCCCGGTCCAGAGCCTGAGCTGAAGTCCTTCTGCGCCTCCTCCAGCTGCCCAGCGTGTTTGTGCACGTAACCGGCCAGCAGCGGAATGTCGGGTTCTTTGGGGAGCACCGTGTCGTAGTGCGAAGTCAATTGCAGCAGTTCGTCGTACTGCTGGAGGTAAAGCAGATCATATGCGAGATAGACCACCACATCCCTGTCCGTGGGAAGTTTCTTGATGGCTTCCCGGCCAACGTCCGCGGATTTCTGATACTCGCCCTTGAAACTCAGGTACCTCTCTTTTTCTCGCATGAGGTGAGGTTCCTGCTGCATTTCGTTGGTGGCGCGGCTCAACCACTCCGCCGCATGGGCAAGTGCTGCGTTTCGATCGCGGCATTCATCCCTCCGGCGACAATCAGACTATTGGTTCGGCGCCAGTGTCATAACCCTTGCTGTAAGCGGCATCAGCTCTTGGCAAAGTCCCGGCGCGATGCGTACATGTCGCCCAAAGCGAGATAAGGCACGTACAAAGTCGGATAGGCCACCGCCAGCCGCTGAAAATATTTCTCGGCGTCCTCGTCGTCTCCAGCATTGCGGGAGGCATAACCCATCGAGATCAAGAGCGGACCGGTTCACCGGATCGATCGCGAGGATCTTCGTGTATACGACGATCGCTTCTTCGGTGCGGCCAAGTTTTATCAGCAGATCTCCATCGAGCTGCAGACTGTTGGGATCCTGCGGCATTGATCGCCAGTGCCTCTTGAATGTCGCTGCCCGCGCCATCGAGGTCACCGCTGTTCATCTTGATCAACGCTCGCAGGCGCAGAAATTGCGGCCTGCTCGCGTCCGCGGTCGTCCAGCGCGCTGATTTGCCCATGCGCAACTTCGAGATGGTCGGTGAGCGGCATCTGCATCTCCCAGGCTCTGATAAAGCTCCGCCAGATTCATGTGCAGCTGAATGCCGTACAGAGGTCCCTCGGCGGGGCTTTGGGGCAAATGAGCCAGAGCAGCGCTATATTCGAGAACAGCGTCTTCATTGTGTTCCTGGAGTCGCGCAATTTCCCCGCGAATGGCGTGCAACCGATAGTGTTCCGCATCGAGAGCAGCGGCACGCTGGACAAAAGGCTCGGCATTTTCAACGGAACCGACAGCCACTTCGGCCTGCGCCGCGGAAAGCTGCAAACCTAAATCGCGCGGCGCGGCATTGGCGGCCTGCGCGTACAGCTTGGCGGATTCATCTTGCTGGCCATTGAGCTGATAGGTGTACGCCAGCTCGGCTTGCACGTCGGGCTTCGGGCTCTGGAGTGAACTTAAGAGCGGCAATGGCTGCCGGATAGTTTCCAGTCTCCCGATAGTAGCCCGCCAGCGATCGCTGCACATCGGGATTGTCCGGGGCATGCCGCTTGGCCAACTCGAGGTAACGGCTTGCCAGATCAAGCTGCTTCTGATGTTCGTACACCAGCGCCATCAGCAATTCCGACCGCGCGCCGGGCTGCATCTGTTCCGCTCGCCCCAGCACGTCGAGTGCGCGCGGCGTACTCTCCAGATCGCAGAAGCAACTCTCCCAGCAACACCGCATCGTTGATTCGTTTTCGGATCCGCCGAAAGCACCTGGTTCAGAAGACGCTCGGCCTCCGCAGTCCGACCCATCGTGCTGTAGGTTTGAGCGAGTCCAGAGATCCCGTCGAGCGCAGACGGATTCAGCGCGAAGACCTCGACTGTAGGCATCCGCCGAGACCTGCAATTTCCCGTTGAGCCGCGCCGCATATCCCAGGAGGAACCAAAGTTGGGCGTCGTTAGGTGTGGCCTGCACAGCACGCTGAGCATAGTCAACCGCAATCGCATAATTCCCGTCTTTCAGGGCCAATTCTGCGGCCCCTGCAAGACGTGCGTTTTGAATATTCGATCCCCAGCCTAGAGATTTGCTCGGAGGTGGCTTTGGATCGGTATTGACTTGGGGTGTTTCTGGAGAGCCAGACCCCACCTTATACGTTTGCGCTCGGAGCGAGCAGGCAAACGCGATGACGAGCAAAGACACATGCACGGTCTTCAGGCGTTTCAGCGCGGAACTCAAAGTGTTACCACCGGATCAGTTGCTTGCAAGGCTCTTCGATTCGCGAAAGGCCTTCCGCGTTGGCTGGACGGGTCGCTGGATTTGCGCTCCTCACCAGTGGCCGAGAGGTCGACCCGGCGATACAACCCGGACAGACGACCTCGAATCCAAGACCAACCAACCGAAAGGGAGATGTGCAGAAAACTGAATCCGTCGCACCCACACCAGGGCCGATACCGTTGAGCATGATCTTTCTGGCGGCTCTTGTGGTTCACTTGCCGCTGCTGCTGATGAAGTTGCCGCTGAAGTCCTACGACGCGAATTTCCATATCTTCTTCGCGTCGCACTACCTGCACAATTGGTTCGATCCCTGGAACCCCAAGTGGTATGCGGGCTTTTCACAGACTACGTATCCTCCTTTGCCGCAGCAGTGGCTGGCATTGGTCTCGCGGGTCCTCGGGTTGGACATGGCGTATATGGCGATTCAGTTTGTCGCCATTTTGCTTCTAGCATTGGGTGTTTATCGGTTTTCGTTGCTTTGGGTAGACCGGCGGGCCGCCGCGTTTGCGGCACTGGCCAGTGTCTTTCTTGGCTCAGAATGCTTTCTGGTCTATTCCGCGGGGCAGTTATCTACCACATTTGCCGCACCTCTTTATCTGAACGCGCTGCCTTACCTCTTCCAGTGGGTCCGGCATGGAAAGTGGCGCTCGTTTCTTAAAAGGCGGAGCGCTCTTCGTGGCTGCTGCCGCTGCACATCATGCCACGCTGCTGTTTGGATCCTTCTTGTTCGCAGTGCCTGTGCTAGCCTGGTGATTTTTGACCGGCGAGGATGGCGAGACGAATCTCCAGCTCCAGCGTTCGTTCTTCGCACCGGCATCATTGTGCTGATTGTTGGTGCCGCAGTTGCGCTGGTACTTCTTCCGTTCTGGATCGCACTGATTCACTATCCCGTCACTCAGACTCCAATCCCACATCCCAGCCGCGCGAATTACCTGCTGAGTCCCCAGTGGGGCCTGAACTACTTCGTGGTTCCTTACGGAGCCTTGATTCTGGCCCTGCCGTTCATCTTGTTGCGAGGCTCTTCCATCGCTCGACTCCGTCCGTTGCTCATGGGTTTCTGGCTGGCATTCCTGGTGGGACTCGGAGGAACCACACCCGTAGGCCGACTCGTGTTGGGCCGAGCTTTTGACGTGCTGACCATGGAGCGTTTCAGCTATTGGGCAACGTTGCTCGCGCTGCCCTTTGTGGGGCTTTTGGCCACAGAACTGATCGACCGATTTCGGTTGCGAGCAGTCGTCGGTTTAACCGATGGCGGCAGCCTGAGTTGTGCTCTGGCGGTGGCTTGGGCAACCTATCGGCCGGCGGATGCCGCAGATTTCAAGGTGGACTCTGTGGCCTCCTGGCTGAATCGTGACGGTCATGATCGCTACCGCTACGTCACGCTGGGATTTGGCAACAAGATTTCGCGACTTGCGGTTCTGACAGACGCCAGCAGTGTAGATGGCGAATGGAATTCCGGCCGCATGCTGCCGGAATTGACTCAGTTCGGCGGAGGAGCGCTCACCAGTTCGAAATATTTTGGCAAGCCGGGCCTTGACGCACTGAGCGCGATGCTTCATCACGCCGACCGTTACGGCTTGAAATGGGTGTTCGTAAGAGATCCTTACTACGAGCCTCTTCTGGTCTTCGCCGGCTGGCGCAGGGTGGATGATCTTGAAGACAAGACCATCACCATCTGGAGCAGAGAGGATGTGGCACCTGCCCTTCCAGTAAACGCGCCACAGATTCCACCGCGTTGGCAAGGGCTCCTGTGGGGCATCCTTCCCATCGGCAGCAGCATTCTCGCGATGTTGGTGGTGCTGATTCCAGAGAGGCGATGGCAGAGACGCCGGGTCGTCGAACCCGCTACCGCCCGATGAGAATCTCGTGTTGGGGAGGCTGGCCTGATGAACAACGGACGCCTCCTCGCAATCGTCATCGCTGCGGCTACTGTGGCACTCATCGTCGTGGGTACGGTTTGGCCTGTTCCGTCCGCAAAAGCCATGGCTGGTTCCGGAGCCAGTCTGCTGCGTTCGTCTTCGTCGCCGCAAGCGGCTGTCGAGAATCTTGCGGACGAGATCGGCCGCCAGGCTTGGGGAAACGCGTATTCCAGTCTTGCCAACAAAAGCGAATTCACGGAACTCGAGTTCGTGCGCGATTTGACCGGAAGCTACCCTAGCCTTCGCACATACGCTACTCTCGATAGCTTTGACCTGCGGCCGCTGCATGCGTCTGCCGACGAAGCCCAGATTCAGCTCAAATTGCGGTGGTCGACGGTGGTAGGAGCGTTCCTGGACACACGCGAGCTGCGAGTGGTGCGAACCGGGGACCGCTGGGGCGTCGTATGGCCCATCGTGAAAGAACCCCGGGTGCCCCCGCAAGTCATCCCTGTGACCTATCTACGCTGGGACGTGATCTACCGCGGTGCGGAAGATGACTGGGGATCTCAAGATGTTGAAGCACCACACGTGCGCATCGTGGATATGCATCCCGTGGACCGCGGCGGCGGAGTGGTCATCATGGGCGAACTCCTGAACGAAGACGTTGTCCCCGCCTTTGTGACGGTCAAAGCGACGTTACTGGCGAAAAACGGTTCTGCGATCTCGACAGAAGACAGCTTCGACAAGATTTCTCACATTCTCTTGCCCAAGCAAGTCACTCCATTTCTCATTGCGTTTCACGACGTAGCGCTATCCGAAGTTGACAGCGTTCACATGGAGCCGTCGTCGACCCTGATCGCCGCCTCTGCAGACCCTGTAATCGAGATCGAAGATCAGCGCCTGAGTCCAGCGCCCAAGGCTACGCTGAATGGAAAGCTCGTCAATCAAAGCGGTCAGGCCGTCAGTGTGGCGCACGTGCTTGGGACGTTCTACGACAAAAATGGCCAACTGATATGGGTCGCGGACCAGTACGTCGACCGCGCTCTATTGCCCCAGACCCCGGTTGCTTTTGCCATGTCCGTTCCTGCGGATATCGCCGTCAAGGTCAGCAGCGAGCGTGCGATCACGACTACATACAGTTCGGGCCGGTTCCAATGAAATCCAGATTCACATTCTTGTTGAGCGGGTTGGTTCTTGCCGCGATGCCGCCAACGTTGGCGCAAACCGGCGGTCTGCGCTTGCCTAAGACTGTTGAAGCGGGCAGTGCATTTTCGATTCAAAGCTCTGGCACAGGTAAAGCAGTTCTCTACATCGTGGGTCCTGGACAAGTGTTGCGACGCGACGTTCGATTAGGGGAGACGACATTTTTTGCCCCCGGCGATCTTCACAATGCTGGCCGCTACGTAGTCGCCCTGGTAGGAGACGCCTCCACGGAAGATGGCGCGTTCGACGTCATCGCTGCGAGTCCACCGGTGGCTTTGAGTTTTCTTGCGAAGCCGTCACGCCTTGCGGTCAACCTGCATGAGGGCATCAGCGGGGTCGTGTACGTCTTTGACACCTTTCAAAACCTGGTCCTGACGCCGGCGCAAGTCTCGTTTCAGCTGTCAGGCATTGCCGGTGCTGTGCAGACGCGGACGGCGCTCACGCGCATTGGCGTGGCTTGGACAAAGATGAATTCCGCAGCGAAGGAAGGCGCTTCCCAGTTTGTGGCTCGAGTTGGGGATGCTGCCAGCACGCGCGTGATTCAGCAAGTTCCGGGCGATGCCTGCCACCTACGAATGAGCGCTAGACCGTCTGGTGAGAGGCTTGCGGTGGAAACGGAGCCGGTGCGCGACTGTAGCGGCAACGCTCTGCCAGATGGAACGATTGTCACCTTCACGGAGACCTACAAGGGCAGCGAATCCACGGTTGATGTCCCTCTCAAACGAGGGGTCGCACGCACGGATTTGCCGGCCTACAGCGGGGCAAAAATCTCGGTTGCGACCGGAGTTTTGATAGGGAATGAAATTCGCTGGGACAAATAGCAATGAAACCGCCTCTCTTCATCGTGTGCTCGCTCTTCGCGGCGATGTTTGCAATGGGCTCTGACCCGCCCGCAGTCCGCGTTGAACCTGCGGATTCGGTGGGGCCACGGCGTCTGGAAAAGCAAACTGAGACCGCAGTGATTCGTGATTATCTACAGGCGTGGGGCAGTTTCAGTGGTGCGTTCGCGCAGAATCGGGTCGATCTGCTTGATCGGGACTTCACCGGTACCGCCAAAGAGAAACTGGCAGACACGATTCGGGAGCAGGCGAAGCTCGGGATTCATACGCGCTATCGAGACACAGCGCACGACCTTCAACTGGTCTTTTACTCGCCAGAAGGACTGTCGATTCAATTGGTAGACACGGTGGAATACGACGTCCAAATCATTGATGGCCAAAAAATCCAGACAACGCAGCACGTTCGAGCGCGCTATGTTGCGGTCTTGACCCCCACCGAAGTGCGGTGGAAGGTGCGCATCTTCCAGGCTGAGTCCGAATGATGTGCTTGATTTCAAAATCGACCTCGACTTCTTCAAGACTACAAATCTGTACATCCAAGAAGATCGAGCACTGTTCTGTTTTTGGGACCAACTCAAGGAGCCGCTAGATGATCTCAGTCGTGGTACCTATTTTCAACGAAGAGGAAATCGTAGAGCTATTTCATCTGGCTCTCACTGAGTCGATGAAGGAAGAAGCCTGGGAGGTCGTCTATGTAAACGACGGCTCCAGTGACTCATCCCTGAAACTACTGACAGAACTGCACGCCAAAGATGCGCACGTAGTGGTTGTTGACCTGTCTCGCAACTGGGGGCACATGGGGGCGATTTCGGCGGGCCTGCAAACTGCGATTGGCGACGCGGTTGTCTTGATGGACGGCGATTTCCAGGACCCGCCAGAGGTTGTGCCAGAATTGGTCGCCGCCTGGCGGAGTGGCGCACAGGTCGTAACCGCCGTGAGAAGGAGCCGGCAAGAACGGAGCCGGGTTCTCGCCAAGCTGTTTCCGCTCTTCTATCGCTTGCTGGGGGCGCTCTCCGATTTTCCCATTCCGCTTAATGCAGGGATCTTCGGCCTTCTCGATCGACAAGCGGTCGACTCGATTAACTCACTGCGGGAAGGCAGCCGATACCTGCCTGGACTGCGCGCCTGGGTGGGTTACAAAACTGGCGTCGTTCTCTACGACCGGCAAGAGCGGGGAGGTGGCGAAGGCAAACTCACGTTCATGAGCCGGATCAAGTACGCGATGGACGCGATTACCAGCTTCAGCTACAAGCCTCTGCGCCTAAGTTTCGGGTTAGCGGGATTTGCAATCTCGTTGGCGTTCATCCTGGCGATATGCACCGTTTTTTCGAAGAGCGCCGTCAATCCACTGGCCTACGGCATCGCGGCAGCTGTCTTTCTCGTGGGGGGATGCCTGCTCCTGTCCGTGGGGGTGCTTGGCGAATACCTTGGACGAGTCTATGACGAGGTGCGCAGCCGTCCCCTTTCGATCATCAACAAGGTCTACGACACTTCTCGGGAAAGCACCGATCAAGCAGACCTGAGCCGTGTAGGGGACAGGAAAAAACCATTTCGGGTAGCGTAGGAGTTCACTGCCCCGGTCGCGATTGCGAGCCTGACTCACATTTGGCTAATCCGTGCTCAATGGCCGTTCCCTCTTCGTAGTCGTTCCAGGTTTCAACCAACAAGAAAGGCAGGGGACGATCAGCTGGGCAATACTGCCGCCACAACTTCATGGTGTCTGCAAAGGTGGCGCCACAGCGCTGAGAGATGTGCCGATTTAGGCCCCATGATGCTTTACTGTCATCAAAACCAGTCCAGGCGGCTCCCACTGCAATCTTGTCTGGATATTTCGATTGCATCTTGCGATAGAAATCACCCAGGTAGTCTTCTCCCCAATTGCTGCCATCGGCTGCCCACCCTTTTTTCCCGGGATTGATCCAAGCGTAAAAACCATCGAACGCAGATGTGAACGGGCTTGATCGATCTTCATAAATAAGCAAAGGTGGGTGGGCCCATTTGTCGGTCGCTGCCCGCACTCGATTCCAGTTGGTGTGCCCTCCCTTTGGGAAAATGAAGATCACAGGCCGTTCGTTGTAGGTGAGATAGGCCTGACGGCCAGGTGCGTTGGGCGAAAGATAAGTTTCGTTGAACTTGTCGAACGCCGCAAAAGCGTCGTCCGTTGCCTCGGCTTCTTCGTCTTCGGTTTCGTCGTACATCATTGCAACCCGGAAGTTCTTCTCGGTGGCGATCGTCTGGATCAGAGCGTAGCTGCGATCGATAAAAGGCTCGCGATCCCCATACCAGTCCACCACGAACCCGGAAATTCCGAGCGCCTTGGCTTGATCCATCTGCTTACGAATCACGGCCGGATCCTGCGAGGAATAGCCAACGCTGATGTGCCTGGGATGACCAAACCACGGCTCATAGATTGCCAGAGTCCGCGGTGAAGCCTCCGCAGTCGGCACACTCCGGCGCAGTTCTTGACTCAGTCCGGGATGAGCGCATCCTTGCAGAAGCAGAATCATCAACGCAGAGATCATCCAGTAGCGATTCATCATAAGGTTCTGGACCTTAGAGGCTGGGCAAACACCCCGGGTTGTAGCGAGGACGGCAATTAAAAGGTCGAGTGGCCGGGCCGGAAGCAGCCTGATCGCCGGTTTCCGCATCAGAAGTGCTGCCGCGTCAGCAGAATCCGTCCCTTGGCATTTCACATTCTCACCCACCACGGTTTTCAACGTGGTTGTTCCTGAATAGGTCTCTTCGTTGGTTGGCTAGCCGGAGTCCCTAAGAAAGTGAATGATTCGAGTTCGAAACCGAAGACTCTCCAAGCCCGCGTTCTGTCGGGGAGCTTCGTATTGCTCTCCGCTTCGGGGCTTGCAACTGCGATTAACTTCGCCTACAACATTGCGGTTGCACGATTTCTTGGCCCGACTGCGTTTGGCCACGCGACGGCTGTTTACACTCTCCTCATCTTGATTTCGGCCGTCACGCTTTCCTTCCAAATTGTTTCCGCAAAAGTTGTCGCCCAACAGAGTTCTCTGGAGGGAAAAAGCGCAGTTTATCGAGGATTCCACAGGAGTGCATGGGCATGCGGCATCCTCGTCGCACTTCTCTTGCTTCTGTTTCAGAAATCCATTGCGGATTATCTCAATTTACCGAGCCCTGCCCTCGTGGTCTTGCTTGCGGTCGGAGTAGCGTTTTACGTTCCTCTAGGGACCCGGCGTGGCTACATTCAGGGCGCATACGGCTTCCATCGTCTCGGCGCCAACCTTGTCCTTGAGGGACTAGTTCGACTCGGTGGATCGCTCCTGCTCATCATGCTAGGGTTCGGCGTACCCGGAGTGATTACCGCAAACGCCGGCGCAGTCGCGGTGGCCTATCTTGCGGCCGCACCTAAACTCGCGGCCGCGGTTCCACACAACCTCCACATCCCCGATGCATTTCGCGAGGCACTACAGGCAATCGTTTTTTTCGCCGGCCAGGTGCTCATCAACAATTGCGACATCGTGCTGGTGAAGCACTTCTTTCCCCCGACAACGGCTGGGCTGTACGCCGCCGTGGCATTGGTTGGTCGAGTAATATTTGCGTTTTCCTCAGCGGTCGTGAATACCATGTTTCCACTGGTCGCGGGCACTCGCGATGAAGACCGGAAGGGCGGCAGTCTTCTCCGGACTTCACTCCAGCTCGTCTTGGGAATCGGTTCGGCGCTGGCTCTCGGTCTCCGCTTGGCGCCCGCTGGAATTTGGACGGCGTTCTTCGGCCCTCAGTTCCAAATGGCAGGAGAACACGGACTTCCCTATCTGCTGGCTCTGTACGCCGCCACAACCGTCGTCTACTCGCTTAGTGTCGTGATCATCGCCTACGAGATGTCATACAAAATCGCCAATACGGGCTGGGTGCAGTTGGCCTTCAGTGGCGCCGTAGTCATCGGGATTTGCAGGTTTCATTCGTCTCTGCAACAGGTGATTTTGTTACAACTTGGGCTGATGGTGGGTCTACTCATTGTCGTCGCGGTGCCGTTCCTGATAAATTCCATGACCGGCGCAAAGAATTTGCAGCAGGCACAGTCTCCTGAGGCGATTAGATTGATCCGGCAGGTTTCAGAGGACGAGGTCATCGCAGAGTTTCTAAGGACCGATTTCAGCAATTCCGCATTCGACGAGTACCAAGAAACTCTGCACGGGCTAGTGCTCACACCACGCCTCGAAGATGCTGGCGAGAATGCAAAGCGGCGGGCGCTGCTTTTTATTCGACATTTTTCATTGTGGAAAGAGTTGCCCGAGGGGACGGAATGGTTCGAGGTCGAGATCCGGACAACGGACCTGGCTCAGATTCACGCCTTTCCAAGGGCACAATGGCGAAAACTCGCACGGGGGAATTTTGGCATCACAGCGATTGCCGAACGCCTCCGCACATTCCGCAGCAATAGTGAAGCCGGAAAAGCATTCTTATCGAAGATTGGAGCGCTGGGTGCTGAGCTCCGACAGGACGCCGACCCGGGTGCTGTGCTCCTCATCGGTCTCAACGAAAGCGAACCACTTACGATCCTGGATGGAAACCACCGTCTTGTGGCGGCAATTCTGACATCGCCGGAGACCGTATCCAAGTTTCGGTTCTTGTGCGGACTGTCGCCGAGGATGACGGAGTGTTGTTGGTACCGCACGAATGTAGCGACGCTGTTCCGGTATGGGACAAACCTTTTGACCCACGTTGTGCACGATCCCGAGGCCGAGCTCGCACGGCTTTTGTAAAGCCCCTTTTGACCGAAGCGCCTATTTTATTTCTAGCGCAACCCCGTCTGCCCTCTACTGACAAGACAGGATAGACCCCGCGCTACAGCCGCTCTAGATTGTTTAATACGCCGGATTAGGTAACTACGTCATCCTTCGCCGTGCGAACAAAAAGAAGAATTGTTGGAACATGGGATCCCGAATATGACAAGTGCAAGACTTGTAGCGGTGAAAAGACTACCGGAGGCGTTGAGTGTTAAACATGGCCGTGCTTTCTTTCGCGAAGTGGAGTCTTGCTTGAACGCAGATCGGCCTCGCGTGGTGCTCGATTGTTCTAAATTGCAGCAACTCGACCGAGCCGGAATCCAGGTGTTGCTGCGATGCCTGGAAGAGGCTATGAAGCGGAACGGCGATGTCAAACTTGCGGCAATCCCACCGGACGCAGCGGCGACTCTGGAACTCGCAAGGGTAGAACATCTCTTCGAGGCTTTTGACAGCACCGCCGACGCGATAAACAGCTTCTCCCGATTCCCGGCAAAACCGTTTCAGCAGCGTCTTCGGCGTGAGGGTCCAACTCTTTCCTCTAAAGCACGTACCCGCTTCGAAGTTCATCAGTCGGTGTCGCCCGAAGAGAATTCACGTTCCGAGTCGACGATGAGAACGACGGGGCAATGGTTGAGACGACACATCGCTGGGTGCCTTGTGCTGTTATTCATTGCACCACTTGCGGCCGCAGTCCCGTCACCGCAGCAGGAGACTCCCAAACAACAGGCCGAAGTCGCAACATCTAAGCAGGCTCAGCCTGTAACGTCCGATAGTGGCTCCACTGGTGTGCAGGCCCAAGCCTCCCAAGTCGAAGCGCTTCCTAACAGTCCAGGCGCACTGCGTTCGCAAGGCCAATCGTCCAGCCTGCAACAGCTCTCCTCAAAACCACAAAGTGAAACACAGGAACCTCTGGGCACTGCTGCGGCGCCGTTTGTAAAGACCACAGGAGTTGCTGCTTCCAGACCAGCCGGTGCAGCTATTGCGCCGGCGAAACAGAGGCGAGCGCGCTCCATTCTCATCAAAGTCGGCATCATCGCGGGTGCAGGCGTTGCCGTCGGAACTGTTGTAGCTCTGGCCAGTGCTAGTCCCAGCCGGCCGCACTAGGCCGTCGCTAGCGAGCACTCGAAAAGAAGCTACATATGCCGAAAGCCTCTGAACAACGGCGCCCCACACTTGTAAGTTTCTCTGGCATCGACGGCGCTGGCAAAAGCACTCAAATTGAAGCTCTTCGTGTCCGACTGAACGATGTCGGTGCCCGCGTTTTGCTTGTTACCTTCTGGGATGACGTTGCGCGACTCACCCGCATCCGAGAAGTATCCGGCCACACACTGTTCAAGGGAGACAAAGGGGTTGGAACACCGGCACGGCCTGTAAGCCGACGAGACAAGAACGTCCAATCTTGGTACATGACTGCGGTGCGATTCGGTCTTTATTTCGCGGATGCCATCTCGCTCCGCATCGTGGTGGAGAAAGCGCGAAGAACGAATACCGACGTCATCATCTTTGACCGCTATCTCTATGACGAACTCGCAAACTTGTCATTACAGCATCGAATCGAGCGAGCGTATGTCCGACTGCTGCTCCCGCTCGTTCCGCAACCAGATGTAAGCTTCGTGCTGGATGCCGATCCAGTTCAAGCTCGCGCGCGAAAACCCGAGTACCCGATCGATTTTCTCCAGAGCAGCCGCGCGTCTTATCTCGCGCTGAGCGAACTCGTTGGGGGGATGACGGTCATCGTTCCCCAGCCAATTCCGGATGTCGAACGCCAAGTTTCGCAAGAAGTACTGAATGCGCTGTCTGCTGGCGGTCTGGATTTGTCCCCGACCTTTGCTCATGCCGTCCCGACGATCCTCAAAGTGAAAACATAGGCTCGCTCCGCCCGGGTGCGGCCCTTCACTGGTAGGTGAAGCTGAAGTTGTCCAGATACGTAGTATTTGCCGTCTGCTTGATAGTTTCCGTCCATCTGGTAGTTGACCGTGATACCCCACCAGCCGCTGGGCGCAGTACCCGGCGCGTATCTCTGGTTGATGTTACTCGTCACTCCATTCAGCGTGATCGACTGGAACAGCAGCGAATTGTCAGATTCCCGCTGTGCTTGAATCGTCACATGGTTCCAAACGTTTTCACGGGATTACAGGTCACGCCGGTCGGAACCCATTGCGAGTTCACGTTGTCCCAAATATCCCATTCGTTTCCACCCGCAACGCGGCACTGGTTGCCCCAAATCAATCCCAGCCCGTTGAAATACATGCTGATATCGAACTCCAGAACCTGCGTCGCTCCGAGGTTCGTTGGGTAAAAGTAGGCATCGTAGGTGAAGTTGTGCAGCGTGGGAAGAAGAGTGTGACCCGTGTCGGGCAGCCCCTGAGTCGAACCCTGGCCGATCAGGGGGATGCTCCACAGAACGTCAGAGTAAGGTGTTGTGCCGCCGATATTGAACTGAGTTGAATCTCCGCTCATCGAGGGGGACTTGATTCCTTGCGTCATGGACCAGGTCACGCCCGAGCACGGTGCGGAACAAATCGCATAATTGGGCGGCAATTCACCCCAACTCTTCCATCCACTGCTGGCCTGCAGGTTGGAGAGTACATTTCCGCCCTGGACCGTGATTGTCACGGGCGTGTAGGCGGCTCCGCCACAATAATCCCACTCTTCCACGACGGTGTTGTAGGTTCCTGCGCTCAAGTTCAACTGCGTGTTCAGGCTCGCTCCACCCACGACGTACTGGAGTACGTTGTTCACGTAAATCCCCATGGAGGCTACGCCCTTCGAACAGGTAGTCGTGCCCGCTGTCGCTACGTATTTCATCGGCGAACCCACCCTGGCGTTGTTCGGGGGCGAGATCACCAAACACCAGTCTGGCTGCTGACCGTGATCGTCAGGGTCGTGTAGTTGCTCCGCCACAGTAGTCCCATTCTTCCACGACGGTGTTGTACGTGCCTGGATTGAGGGGCCAAGTCGTGTTCATGCTCGCTCCATTGACGACGTAGACCAGTTGGTTGTCCACATAGATGCCCATGGAGGCTACGCCCTTCGAACAGGTGGTCGTGGTCGCCGTCGCCACGTAAGGCACCGGCGAGCCGACCGTAGCACCATTACTTGGACTGCTTGACACTGACATTTGCGAGTGCGGATGTCGCCATCAACAGAACCATGCAGATAGAGAAATAGGAAGTCTTCATTATAGACGGGGCCTCCGGCATCTTTGTGTAGAGCGCGTGCTTGCGGAATCGCAAGTTCTGAGTTGCTGAAATAATGGACTGGCCCCGACGCGAACGGGACATTGCCCCTGTAGTTCCGCTGATCAATCCCAATCGATCATGAGATTCAGGAAATGTTGCCCAAACAGTAATACAGGGTTCTCGGGAGGGTCAATAGAGAATGCCTTACTAGCCAATCGAAAGTGCATTGTCTTTTACCTTAATCGCGCGCCTGGGCCCGGAACCGATACGGTGAAGGAATGGGGGAGTGTACTCTGCCGGGGAGTGCGGCTGCAAGGCTTTTCGCCGATTTCGCTCTTGGACCGGGAGGGCGGGTTCCTCGGTTCCACGGCCTGCATTGGGCTGTTAAACCATGCTGCAACGAGAGAACAACAGGCGAAGCCCATCGTTAGTCAGCGGCTCGATGGTTCGGCCTTCTGCGCTACACGGTTGATTTTACTTGTCAGAAGGAGAGTCGATGGCGATCGCGCTGGCCACGTAGCGGGCGCCATCGAAGTCCGCGGTCACAGTCACATCAGCCCCTTCGTGGAGCTCACGGCTCATCGGGAAGCGAGCCGAATCAAAGAATACTTCATAGCGTTTCTCGTCTCGTGGATCGACCAGCACTAACAGACCCGAGATGCAAGTCCAGGAAGGCAACATTTCCAACGAATACAAATGCCGTTCCCGGAGCCGCCAGGATCACGATCTGGCTCGCCACACCATGACCCTTGTTGTCGGATTGGAATTTGACCGAGATTAGAGTCCCGATAGCCAGGCCCGAAAAGCCACTATCCGCGGAGGATCCTGGTGGGGGAAGCCGTCGAGAAGCAGCCTGACCCTGGCGAACAATGGCGGTCCCGGCAGGCACTCGCAGTTTGACCGGTTGACGAGAGAGAGCGTCACGCACGGTCAATTCACGTCGCCAGCGATCGTAGTCTAGCACCTGACCCTGGCATTCGCCTTCCGGCACTACCGACAACAGGTGGATGCTGCGCGCAAACACCGTGGTTCCATCCAGCACCGTCTCGACCGAGACATGGTCGCCAGGGCGCAGATCGCGCAGCGCGCTTCTTAGTCCGTCACGATAGACTTGGGTACGTGCGTCAAAGAGAATCTTCATCGTCCGCCCGCCGAAGACATTCAGGATGAACTGGTCGCGAACGCCGTCCACCCCACGAATTGAGCCACCGATTACGGTGCTCCTTCCCGCGGGCATAGTGGGCAGGCCGGTCGACCCATCTGCGCCGCCGTCCAGCTGGATACAGCCTGAACACCCTGATCTTGTGTCGTCACTTCGACGCGGCGGACGTGACGCTGATTGGGCAAATGCCGCGCTACAAGCGCCTATAAGAATGGCTACAGCTAGAAAACGACCCATTTAGGACACCCTTACCTGCTGCCTGGATTTTCATCGTCTCTTTGATGGTATGAAGTGATCAGCAGTGGTCTCAAAGCTCCTTCCGCAGCGGCAACTTTGTTGCGTTTGGCAGCTAGGCAACGCATTCCCATCCGGCGCATCCAACTCACGCTCATAAAGGACCCATAACATGTTTGGTAAACACTCTGTTTAATGGCCTTGCTGCCGCAATCATTGCCATCGCGGTGGGCTTGGGCGCCCGCGAAACGCCTGGGCCGGCGACCTCAAACTCACACTCCCCAAGCGAAGCGAACTCACGCTTGTGCAGCGGCTCAATCGCGATGGGGTCGACGCCCTCCGGAAGCAACAGTACGAGAAGGCCGAAACGTTCTTTTACAAAGCATATCTTTTCGATCCCGGCGACCCTTTTACGTTGAATAACCTGGGCTACATTTCTGAACTGCAGGGCCAGCTGGATCGCGCGCAGAAGTTCTACGGCTGGCGTCGCGAACAGGCGAGCGATGCTGTGATCGACCGCACCAATGCGAAGCGCCTGGAAGGAAAGCCAATGCGGGAAGCATTCGGCGGCCTGAACGACGTCCCCATGCAGGTCAATCGCATGAATGTCGAGGCGATTCGGCTTTTGTCAGAGAGCCGGGCGCCGGAGGCTGATCTCCTCCTGCAGCAAGCTTTGGCCATGGATCCGCGGAATACCTTCACCTTGAACAATCTGGGCGTTGCCAAGGAGTCGCGAGGAGATTACGAACAGGCGCTGACGTTCTATATGGCGGCTGCGGATTCGCATTCCTCGGAACCAGTCATCGTCACGCTGAACCACGCTTGGAGAGGAAAGCCGGTCAGCGAGATGGCTGCAGATAGCGCAAGAAAACTAAGAGAGCGCATGCAAAATGCAGCCACCGACCAGGCGCAAGCTGCCTTGCTCGCGGTGCGCGGAGTTTCAGCGACGAATCGCAATGATTGGCCCGCTGCCAAGCAAGACTTCCTCCGGTCTTATTCTCTTGATCCAAACAGCGCATTTTCCCTCAACAACATCGGTTATCTGGCGGAGAAAGATGGCGACCTCGAAACCGCGCAGTTCTTCTACGCCAGGGCGCGAAAGGCCGAGCACGCCAACGATCGTGTTGGACTAGCGACCCGGAGCTCCGCAGAAGGGCAAGCACCTTTCCGCAGTCATCACCGATAGCGACCAGAAAGTTGGCGACAAGATCGTTCTGGACAACCAGGCAAGACAGCGGCGCTCAGGTCCGATCGAACTGAAGCACCGCGACAATACGCCTGTCGTGGAACCGACGGCGTCGCCAAAAGAGCCGACGATCCTCAGCGTACCCGTCACCCCTCTCCAAACCACCAGTCGCGCAAGCGCCCCAATAACACCGATGCATTCTGGCCAATATGAATAAGACATTCTCTCCCTTCGGTTCGAGCAAATCTCTGATCGTCCTCTCGCAGCTTCTGTTGCCACCGAGCCGAGGCGTCGACGGCCTTGCGCTCCACGACCGCTGAGCTGGATTTGGGCATTGCGGAAATCAGCCGGGAAGAATTTGAGGATATGGTCGCACTCGCCAGCTCCCATCACGTGGTGATGCGGGGGCTCGATGTCTTTCTCCAGATCATGAGCCACGCCGGGGACGACAACCGTGCAGAGTGGGCGGCGACCGCGCTCGCGGCTGAGGGTGCGCGGATCGAGAACGCGATGTCGTTCCTGCACAGAGTTTGCGCCACGTTCCGGGACGGAAGGTTACGACATTACGGTAATCAAATCACTCGATCATTGGCCCGATCTTGGCAGCGACTTGGATCTATACACGAACGCGGCCCCGACGGATGTACTCCAACTTATGATGCGGAGTTTCGCAGCGCAACTCGCGCCGCGCAGCTGGGGAGATCGTCTGGCACGCAAATGGAACTTCGTGATCCCCGGATTACCCGAGGCGGTTGAGATCCACATGGGCCGCTTGGGTCAAACCGGAGAACAGGTTGGGATCGCCGCGTCCTTGGCCAGCCGTGCCAAGCTCGCTCCTTTTGGGAGCCACATGTTGCGGGTGCCCGCTGCCGAAGACCGTCTCATGATCTCAACCATGCAGCGAATGTACCGACATTTCTACTTCCGGCTGTGCGACATCGTCGATACCGCCGCATTCTGTCGGAGACGGGCACTATCGATTACGAAGACCTGCGATTCTCGGCCAAAGTTGCCGGAATCTGGAAAGGTGTCGCGACTTATCTGGCGATTGTGTCGGACTATCTGAACCATTACCGCGGTACTGGTCTTGATCTTCCGCCGTTCGTGAAAGTCTGCAGCGCGATTTGGCGGTGATGAACTTCACTTCGTCCGAGGCTTCTTGCGTATCCCGATCATGCCGCAGTCCGCCAAACTGTATGGGGCACAACTCACCACGCTGCTGCTTCATCGGGAGTTAAAGAACAGCGTCCGGCTTAGTTTGTTGCCATGCCTGGCCACCGCGGCCGCTGTGGGGCAGAAGATCACGGGAAGCGATAAGGGAATTTGGTAGCCCCTCGGCCCGGGAAACCAACGATCGGAACCAACACTGACAGTTGCTAGGCGTCGTCCACTTTTTAGCCTTGCCAAACATGATGGCCGCAAATGCAGGGCACACTGTCCGTAGGTTTTTGCTTGGTTAACTGCTGCCTGCAGATCGGGCAGGGTTTAGTCATCGTGTACGTCATATTCTCACTCCCCAGCTAGTGGACGCCCCACTTCAGCGTCCATCTAGCAACGATTACAAAATACAAACGCTGAATCGCTATCGGTTGTCTGGATTATTGTGCCGCCACTCCCAGTAGTTGGTCTGTTGCCGCGTACTCAACTGAACGAAAGCATGCTTTTGGTGGTGTTCGGTCTGGTACCGCTGGTACGAGCGGTCTTCGTCGGCGTCCCAGTGTGATAGTCCTTATGTCCCTTGTCGTAATAGCGTTTGTGGTTCTCGCCTTGCTTGTTTTCTTCTTTCCGGTCGTCTTGTGCACGAGCAGCAGCCATCATGGCAACCGGTGCAGCAAGGACGGCAGTCAGAAGAATAGAGCTGAGAAATCGGTATCTACGTTGCACGTGGTTCCCCTTAGCGCGAGATTCAAATCCGCGAACCCCACTCACATTACTTTCTACCTTTGGCGCCGCAGGTGTCTGATCAATACGGCTCAACTCGTTGAGGAGAATTCGGGAAAGCTGGAAGCTGCGGGGAACGAATTGCTATTCGGAAGTTCAAGGGCGTGTTGCCAGACCTTTCGGACTGATTAGAAACCGTCACCATCAGACGTCGGGGTGCCTGACACTCAGTGGACCGCCTCGCCCGCGTAATACCCACTTCGAGTGCGAACGGTCAGTTTGCGATGGCCGGGTGCCTGCGCTCGTCACCTCGATCGTGCGGTATCCGCCATTCTTGCTGTGGTCCGTTGGCTTGTAGCCGATTGTGTATTGACTGTGAATGTCGCGCGCCACGACCCGAGTGATGTCGTCAACTTCGTCCAGGCTCTTTGGGGAAAAATGCAACTCCACCCGTGACCTCGGCCAGACTCTGCAGCGCTACGGTGTCCGACTGCTGAAGTTCGTCGCCGAGAAGCCCGATGGCATAGAGCGTCGGCCCATTCTCCTGCTGCAAGCGGCGCATAGCCTCGCGTAGCGTTTCCTGACTGGCATTGTCCCGGCCATCCGTGATCACCAGCAGAACCTTCCGCTGCACGCGGGTGTTGTTCTTCAGATGGACCGCGGAAGCGACAATAGCGTCATAGAGCGCCGTGCTGCCTTGCGCGGAGACCTTCTGCAGAGCTTGCTGGAGCAGGTCGATGTCAGACGTAAAATCCTGGTCGAGATAGGAATCCTGACTGAAATTGACCACGAAGGTTTCATCGTTGGATTTGCCGGCCCGAATCAGATTGAGCACCGCCTGATTCACCTTGTCGCGCTTTTCGCGCATGGAGCCGGAATTGTCGATCACGATGCCCATGGCCACCGGAACGTCTTCCCGGTGAAAGGACGTCGTCGCCTGCGGCACTCCATTTTCGAAGGCTGTGAATGCCGGCCGGTCGAGGTCGGTTACCAGGTGCCGCTGCTCATCGACAACGGTAGCGTGCAAAATCACTTCTCGCACTTGCGTCTTGAACACGAAGACGGAACTCTGATCATCCGCAGGCTGGCTCGAGCTGGCCGGTTGCTCCGGAGTCGTCGCGCCATTGCTCTGCGGCGCAGGCTCGGCGTGCGGCGCTGGAACGATTTGCGCGACGCCGGTCGCGTTTGGGGGAGGCGGAATCGAAGCGGCGGTTTGACCCTCGACTTCAGCGACTCAAGAAAGCAAGGAAGAAGCACATGCCGACGAAGCATCATGCGCCGCCACTGCTGGATGATGGTCGAGGACACAGAGCTGACTCGCGCCGGTTCGCTGTTATCGGTTGCACTCGTTATCTTTCGTCTTCTGAACGTCATTGGTCCGTCGCACTGTCCTCGTCGATCCGATCTAAGGCAACTGATTCACATAGCAGGCGCCACTGGTGATTTGCGCCGGCGGGCTCGGAGGAGTCATCCAAGCCGGATTGGTGAAATCAAAGAACTCAGTCATGTCGATTTGGGCGGCGTCCCGGTTCGGTTAGAGCCGGCACATTGAAACGAGTTTCAATGAGCTTCAGAATCGCAGTCAGTATCGGCCACGGTGTGCGAGACGTAGTTCTTCTTTGCGTACGGCGAGACAACGATCAGGGGCACGCGGTAACCGGTGTAGACGAAGTCGCAAGTCGGCCCGGTCGTTGTGCGTGCAAATATCGCCCGGAATTAAATCCACTGGCTTGATGCCGTCCGGACTGACGGCCGGTTGCGGTGAAACGTGGTCGTAGAGACCTCCGAATTCATCGTAAGTGAGAATAAAAGCCGAGTCCTTCCACGAAGTGCTTGTCATCAGTCCGTTGATGAGCGAGGAGACATAATTGGCCCCCAGTTGGATATCATTCGGCTCCGCAATCTGAATTTGATGGATGCTCATCGAAACCGGCGTCTGATGCTGGCTCAATCTGAGCGACTTGCGGCAAGGTTCCGTTCTGCCAGGTCGGTGAAGTACTGAGATATGGGAGCAATGTTCTGAGGATACTGGGTCGGGATCGTCTGGCCCCACTGGAAATTCTGTACATAGCTCAAGGTCAGCAGGCAGGCAGGATCGTAAGGCGGGCCCGATACAAGGGCTTCCCTGAGGATCCACATAAATCTTCCAGGTGATCCCTGCGGTTTGCAGCTCCTGAAAGATGGTTGGTGCCGTCAGCAGCGCTGTGTCTGCGGCTGTCAGTGCCAATCGGATAGACATATCCCTGGGATGTAGCGGCGATAAGATATCTCGCGGTTCGGTTGGCGTGCGCGTCATTACCGGGTTGAACCAGCGGTCCGAGGTGGCGAAATTCGAAGCCATGAAATAGTAGTAGTTCAGGTCGCTGCCATCGTAGTATCCCATGGCGCGGATACCGTCGACGTCGTTGAACGGCGGCACTAGTCGTCTCTGGCGTCGTGCCCTGCAGCTCCAGACAAACCCGTTCAAAGTGGCAGGCATACAAACCAATCTGGTCGTTGTAATCCCAGTCCACGTGACTCTCATTCCAGGAAGGGCTCGGGTTTTCGATGCACTGCGTAATCAGGTGATACGAAGTGATCAGGTTATTGGTATCAAAGACGCAATCGCTGGGCGGCGGCGCTGCTGGGATCGCAACCCGGGATTAGCTCGGGGCCGGCCCCTACGAGCGGCGCTGTGCCTGAAGTTGGGATTGAACTGGGGCAGGCCGTCGAACGATTGGTCGGGATAGCCGTTCTGGGCCCAGTATCCTCGCATTGCGCCAAAGTAGTGATCGAACGAGCGGTTCTCCTGCGCCAGGAAAATAATGTGATTGAGAAGCAGTGATATTTTGGACGCGGTTAAACGTTGCCGTAACCTGCTGGCTCGTGTTCATCGTCAACGCGCAGGTCGGACTGTTACCGCTGCACCCTCCGGTCCATCCGGCGAAAGATGAGTTTGCGCCGGCAGTCTCCGTGAGCGTCACCTGGGTCCCGCTCGTAAAACTGGCGCTACAAGTTGGGGCGCAATTGATTCCGGAAGGGCTGCTCGCAATGGTACCCGTGCCGTTTCCCGCTGGGCTCACGGTTAATACAGCTGCATTTTGAATAGCGCTAAAGCTGGCAGTGACCTGCTGACTCGCACTGAGCGTCAATGTGCAAGTCGAGTTGGTGCCGCTGCAGCTCCTTGTCCAGCCGGTGAAAGTTGAGTTCGCGGCGGCGGTCTCTGTCAGCGTCACCTGGGTCCCGCTCGCAAAACTGGCGATGCAAGTTGGGGAGCAACTAATTCCGGAAGGGCTGCTTGCGATCGTGCCCGAGCCAGTTCCCGATTCGCTCACAGTCAGCACGGCTGTGCTCTGGATAATATTGAAGCTTGCAGTAACTTGCTGACTCGCGCTGAGCGTCAGTGTACAGCTTGGATTGCTGCCGCTGCAGCCTCCCGTCCACCCTGTGAAAGATGAGCCGGCAGCTGGAGTCTCGCTGAGAGTTATCTGGGTCCCGCTCGAAAAGCTAGCATCGCAGGTTTTTCCGCAATTGATGCCCACGGGATTACTGCTGATCATCCCTCCACCAGCACCGGTGGTTTGGACACTAAGTTGAACAGGACCGGGCCCGGCGGAGCCGCCGTTTCTCCCTCCCCCGCAACCGCAAAGAACAAGGGATATCGAGATCAAACAGCAAAGAACGATACGGTCTCTCAACCTGAGCATAGGGGTAGCCGCTCGTTTCATCGATTCGGCGCGGTTTCGATGGTGATAGCAGGGTCTGGGTTGCTTGATCAGCAGGGGGGAGGGTGATTTCCCCAGGTGGTTGGGCGGAGTGAGGGACAGCATGCTAATTCACACGCGCGAGAGTCCAATGGGGACACCCGGACCCGAAGCGACGGAATCTTGCGCATACTTGGACCCGTCCTTCGACCACTGTGTTGTTCTTATCGATGGTGATTTTTCTGGCCTGACCGAGGTCGGAAATCTGTACGCTTGAAGGTTGAGGTCTGCCGTGATGGCCCTGCCGCCAGTGAGGAGCGCTATATCCTGCAAAATACTCTTGCGCTGATCCCCGATGCCGGGCGCCTTGACGGCTGCGACTTTCAAGGGTCCACGGATCTTGCTCACAACGAGAGCCGCTAGCGCCTCGCCCTCAACATCCTCTGCAATGATGAGTAGAGGCTTGCCACTCCCAGTAATTTGCTTGAGGAGCGGGAGCAATTCCTTCTTATGGGCTGATTCTCTTTCGTGAATGAGAACATAGGCGTTCTCCAAGTCAACCTCGATCCGCCCCGGGTCAGTGACGAAATAGGGCGAGAGATATCCGCGGTCGAATTTCATGCCTGACAGCCGGCAGTTTGTCGTCGTGACGCACGAAATCGCTGCTTTCCTTCCGGAGGGCACAGATTCTTCGACGCGGGCCAAAATGCGGCCGTCTATGGTTGCGAGCTTTGCAGTCATTTCGTGCCGGACCTCATCAGCCTTCTTATGGCGAGCTCTTCCGTGGATTGTTGAATCGCTGATGCCTTTTCGTTTTCAGCTCCGCATGCTTCTCATCCCCGTCATCTTCGTCTCGCCTTAGGCCGGATAGCGGAGGTCTTCTGGCGCGTTCTTTGTCGGGTCGTTCGCCGGGCTGGGCAGGTGGTTCGCGGCTCTTCCTGCGACGACCCTGCATTCTTGATCTGCGAGGTTGCGCTGCGCTTCGTCGTCGTGGAGTACCACGTTAAGGAGTGAGCTGTGGACATGTAAATTGTTGCCCGACGTCGTAGTTGATGAAGCCGAACTTTCTGAATCGGTTCATGAAGAAACTGACTCGCGAACGGGTCGTCCCACCATCTCCGCCAGAGTCTCCTGACTCAGCCTGGGGACAGACATTTCGGAGACCCCTTTTTGACCGAATTGCGCCATCAGTAGAAGAACTCTCGCCAGTCGCTTTTCGCTGGAATTGAAAAGCTGATCGACCAAGTCATCCTGATATCGGATGTTCCGCTTCAGCAGATATCTGACAAACATCGGCCGACAATTTTGGTTCCAGGCTCATTGTTCGCATCATCGCTTTCTTCTCAACGTGCAGAAGGACGCAGTCCGTTAACGCGATGGCGGACGACATGCGTTTGAGCTGACCGGCAAGGCCGCCCTCTCCAAAGAAATCGCCTTCGCTTAAAATGCCCAATGTCGCTTCTTTTCCGCCTTCTGACACAACGTTGAGCCGGACCTTCCCCTTTTTGACAAAAAACAACCCATCTGTCGGATCCCCTTGGGTGAAGATCGAATCTTTCTTCCGAAAAGACACCATATTCCTTCCCTTGCCGATGGTTGAAAGAAAGGCATGAGGATTGAAATCGAGTTTTCTTTTCGCGTTTGTGCTTCGCTTTGTCAAGGTGCGACCTGTATGGGAATCCTGCCGGTTCTACTATGAGGGAAAGGGATAGATCTAGGCTGATCACTACTGCTCACAACGGAACGTTTCGTCCGCCAAGCTCATTTTGCGAGCATGGCAGCGCGGCTCTGCGTGATTGACGATAAGACCTGCCGGACGTAACAAATCCTCAAGAATCTGGGGAAGTGAGCAATCTTGAACAGTAACACCGCAGGGGGAACAGTAATCTCCGAGTTGTTGTAACTGGGACTGTCCGCCTCCGCAGACGGACTGCCTTTTAGGGCAGGTGTGGGTTAGTGTTCCGCAACATGGTGACGTTTGACTCACGTCTACCCCGTTTAAAGTCTCAGGGAATCTGGTTTGAACCAGCCACCTCGTCTTTCGTCCCTCGTTCGAATCTAACGAAGTCCGCTCTGGCCAAAGGAGAAACGTGAAAAGAGTGATGTTGACTACGCTGTCGTTCGTTTTCCTAACCACCTTTGTATGTTTGGCTCAGGAGCCTGCGAAGGACAACCCAAAAGAGACCACCACCCCAGAAAAGCAAGCGCAGAAGGCCACGCCCATCAAGACCTTGACGGGTTGTCTGCAAAAAGGCCATGAAGCTGGCGATTTCTCCATCACCGCTGAAGACGGAAAGACCTGGGACCTGAGCAGCACAACCGTTAAACTCGGCGAACACGTGGGCCATCAGGTGACGGTCACCGGCTCCGCTCATCGCGAATCAAAGACCGCAGAAAAGACTGAGGAAAAGAAAGAAGGCCAAGTGGAAAACGCAGCAGGCAAAGAAGAATATGGCGACCTGCTTGTGACCGATGTAAAGATGGTCAGTGAGACTTGCACCAAATAACAGCTCGATCAGTTCTCCCCGGAAGGCCAGCACTCAAATGCTGGCCCTTTCGCTTAGAGCGACGCTCTTTCATGCTTGCCCGCGTCACACGACAGGCATCTCAAGGCTGGTCTTTTTCCATCATCATTGGCGATATCAAACTCTTCTCGCGACCGTCCGCTGTGCCCGTTACGCTGACCAGACATCCGCATCTCAAGTTAGAAAACAGCGAGTGAGCGATTCTGACCAGACAGCATTCGGCTATCAACCCACATAATTCGGAACGAATCTACGGAAGGCTCATGCCTTCGATGAGCCCCGAGAGTTCTTGCTCCCACGCTAGCTTCGCTGCCCTTACAAGCGTCGGCTCCAGCTACCTGGCGTGTTTCCGCCGCTCGCCCAGGTACTGGGAAAGGAGTTGTATGTCAATCTCACAGCTCTCCAAGCTCTCGTCTGCCCTTCTGGTGGCGGCTTTTCTCCTTAGCTGCGGTAGCGTGTCCCACGCCGCCGGTTGCCTCCGGTGGTCCCACGGTATCGATGGTGGTGCCCCAAAGCAACGGCATGGGCACCAACCGTGAGATTGCGGTGCTCTTCAGCCAACCTATGGACCCGGCCAGCATCAACTCGCAGCACTTTTCTGGTTGCAGGCATGAGTTGGCACAGTCGCTTACGATGCCACCAACATGATTGGCGATTTCAAACCTTCCCAGCCTTCGCGCCCAATACTATGTACAACGCGAGCATTACCGTGGGGCCAAGGACATGAGCGGAACTCCTCTGGCCGCGCCCTTCGATTTCTCTTTTACTACCCGCGCAACCAGCGACACTTCTCCCCCGAACTGATTGCGCCGTCAATCTTGTCGCTGGCGCCACTTGCGTACCACAGGACCAGAAGATCTCGGTCACGTTCGACGAGCAAATGGACTCACTCACCATCAATCCCAGCACATTTTTGTATTGCGAAGGTGTGGCCGCCACGTGACCTACGACGTGGTCACTCAAAAGGCCACTCTCACGCCCTCGGCTAGCCTGGCTGCAAACACCACATACTACGATCATGGTCACCGCGCGGAGCCCAGGACATGGGCGAAGCTGCCGGTTGCGCCATCTCAACAGACTTTTACAACTGGTCCGTGCCAGGGCGGTGGAACGCAGCCCGTAGCGCTTTGTCCTAGCATTGGAAATTTCTCGGTCCTGGCTGGATACCACCGTCACCAACACCGGTTCTACTGTAGTGTCCGGGAGATGTTGGAGTTGATCCGGGTACGGCCGTGACTGGATTTCCGCCAGGGCTAGCGGGCGGGACGATCCATATTGCGGACGGCGTCGCATCTCTGGCCAGGCCACCTTGACTGCCGGGTATATCGATGCTGCCGGACGAACGGGCGGCACTTCGGTGGCCGGAGATTTGGTCGGCAGACACTCACCGTCCGGTGTCTATACGTCGACTTCGTCGCTGGCAAATTCCGGCGACCTCACTCTCGATGCTCAAGGCAATCCGAGTGCGGTGTTCATTTTCCAGATCTCGTCCACGCTCATGACGGGGAGTGGCAGCCACATTGTCCTGGCCAACGGCGCCTCGGCCTGCAACGTCTTCTGGCAGGTCGGCAGCTCAGCGACCCTGGGAACGAACTCTGTGTTTAAGGGAAACATCATGGCGCTCACATCCATCACCGTAACCACCGGCGTGAATGTAGAAGGCAGGGTGCTGGCGCGGAATGGCGCGGTCACATTGGACAGCGATGTCATTACCGGCTGTACTTGCCCGTGAGGCGGTGGCTAACTGCGAGGCGCAAAATGGGCAGGTTCTCGGATCACGTGACCCGCCATCCACAACAACGGTAAAGCAATACTCTAGACAGCGAGGACAGAGAGATCGCCAATTGGCACTTTCGCTTCGAGGCCAGCGAAGGTTTTGATCGTCCTTGTGCAGACGCACCGAGAAATCGAAAGGCTCGGAGTACATAGGACTTTATTTCAGGGACTGACCAATTTTGAACAGTCCCCATGCACGCAGGCGTTGTAGATTTCCTCTCCAGGAAGAGATGTGAAGGAACGACGCGGCCTCAAAGGTCGCGTTCCTCGTGATGGCGCGGCCGGGTTCCCACGTAATCGATCCACTCCCTCCGCCCGCCGCGCCATCTCTTCTTGCATGATCGCGGTCTCGCCTTTACCATCTGATCAGACTCTGGGGCTTTCAGGCGCGGCTGTACTTAGTAGAGCTTGAATTCGACTTCAATACTGATCTGCACGGTCACTGGCTTTCCGTCTTTCAGGGCAGGATCAAAGCGCCACTGCTTCACCGCCTCCATTGCCTTTGCATCCAGCCCGAACCCAAGCCCGTGAACGACCCGAATGTCGCGCGGTAGGCCGGCTGCATCGACAATCAAGAACAGCGTGCAAGTGCCCTGCGTTTTCGCCCTGCGGGCCTCTTCTGTGTACTCAGGATCGGGCGTCAAAACTGGTTGCGGAGCCGATATTCCGCCACCGACCTTAAACACGCCTCCACCGATGCCGCCACCGCTCCCGCACCAACACCTGCGCCGTGTCCGACCCCTACGCCGCCGCCAGAACCGGATCCAATACCGCCGCCAGAACCCGATGCCGTTAGAGGGCGGAGCTCCGGGTAGAACTGCTGCCGATGGATTACCCAAGTTGGGCATGTGATTTTCGGCAAGGTGCACTTGGGGCGGCACAATGACGGTAGGTTCCACCGTCAGCTTTGGCGCCAATTGCGAAGCACAATCTGTGGCGGCGTGATCTGCACCATCGCAAATTTGGGGAGCCTTCCCTTGGGTGCAGGCAGAGGATCATGATCTCCACCACCTCCACCACCGCCGACTACTTTGTCTGGACGTCCGAAATATGTAGGAGTCAGGAGACAGGCGCAACGAGGATTACGACCTCTCTCTGCTTGGCCTGTACGACGACCTGATGCCCAACGGCAGCGCCCGCAAAGATGAGTCCCAACAGCACAACGTGAACGATCCCTGATCCCACCAGGCCATTTGCCCGGTAGTTGTTGTATTGACCCCAGACTTCTCCGGGCACGAAAGACTTTTGTGCGCGCAATTCTGACCCCTTTTGATGGACACGGCCACTGCCCGTTGAACTGCCCGTTGAAAATCCCGTTGAAAATCGAGGACTCGGCAAAGTCAAGAATGACAGATGGGCAGTGGCAAGTCTGAGCAAGATCGATCACAAGAAGAGACGCAGAATAGCGGTCAATTCTCACCAACGAATAATCTTTAGCCGCTCCTGACCCCGCCAACAGTGAGGCGACGCGAAGGCAAACCTATCGCCTTCCGCCCGAACCCATGCAACAAATTGTCAGTTGAAGCTCCGGCGCCCGACGTTCCCGCGAGCGTTCACTTCGGCGGGAAGCGCAGCGTAGTCCGAAGATGCGAGCGGGCGGCCTCGCTCCTCGCTCGGGTCGGGGAAGCGCAGAACAGCCGCAGAGTGCACGTGGACAATTTCGTTCCTGACCGCATACAGCACCAACTCGGCGATCGAATGAAGCTCCAGCTTGCGCATGATATTGCTGCGATGCGTTTCAGCCGTTGCCAATGTCACGCTCAAGATCGCAGCGACCTCTTTGGAGGCCTTGCCCTCACTCACGAGCTGCACAACCTCGCGTTCCCGTGGAGATAATTTAGGTATCCTGGCTGCGTCTGGATCAACGCGATGCCGCTTGTAGCCGTCCATAATCAGATCTGACACTCGCGAGCTGAAGATGCTCTTACGCCGCTGCATGGCCTCTACTGCGGTCGTAAGATCCTCAGTCCCGTCGGACTTGAAAACCCAACCGCGAACCCCCGCTTCCAGGCAATCCCGGATCACTTGCTCGGAGTCCACCGCGGTCAGGATGAGAATCGCTTGGGCGGGATTGCGTTTCAGGATTTGCCGTGCCGTGTCCACGCCATTCAATATAGGCAGGCAAATATCCAGAATAAGGAGATCGGGCTTCAATTCCCTGCACTTTTCCACCGCATCTCGCCCGTCAGCGGCTTCTCCACAGACCTCCCAGCCTTCGTGAGATCCAAGCAGCGAGGACAAACCGAACCGGAATATTGGATGATCGTCAGCCACCAAAATACGAAATGCGCCCATAGAACCTCCCCATACTTCGCTAACTTATCAAGATCGAGGCATCGCTGTCTGAGCACAATTGCTCACGCAGCAGCGGCGCACCGCCGCGAGGACTGAGCATGATTCGGGAGGAGCCGCGTCAGTAGAAACTTTAAAGCCGATCACGTGCGCAAGTCAAACTCGACGCAGACCCAAGCGAGAACAGCAAGACGATCCCTATCGACGCACATCGCACAGAAAGGAGGTAAGCGCTGGTGACAAACAGGGAGGTTCGAGCCAACGCCTACCTTCCGCCCCTCGCGTTGGGGCAGACCATAAGGAATAAATGAGTAGTGCCAGCGTGGTCTATCGTGCCGAGTGTGTATTTGCCCGGATGCGTTCCACTACGTTTTCCTCCAAGTGAGTCGTCGATCCTCATTCGCAGTCATGCAATGGCAGGAAGCGCACCACGATTAGGGAATTAGACAAAATTCACGAGAAAAAGATGGGGCTCTCTCGCAAACAGTCTTCACTTCAGGCGGAAAATGATTTAGCTGCCGTGCCTGCGGTACAGCAACAACTGGAATCTGATACTGACTGCACAGGATAGACCATTCCTTGCATTCCACCTCTACTCTCAAGTATGAATCACACAAGCTTCACTTCGTCATGTCAGCATACATTTGAACCGCCTCAAGGGAGACCGTCGTGAACAGCGACTCTGCGATTACGGGCACGGCTCCTCTGGGTACCGATTTGATCAAGCGAGCACAAGAAGGAGATGCGGACGCATTTGGCGCACTGTTTCAGGCGCACAGGTCGCGGATTTACTCCGTATGTTTGCGCATGACCAGCAATGGCGCGGAAGCGGAAGACCTCACCCAAGACACGTTCTTGCAGGTGTTCCGCAAAATCAACAAATTTCGAGGAGACTCGGCTTTTTCGACGTGGCTTCACCGAATTGCGGTCAACACCGTACTGATGCATTTTCGCAAGAATTCGCTGAACCAGGTTTCGCTGGACGAACCGCAGAGCGACATGAACGGCGCAAAGATACGCCGTGAATACGGCACTAGAGATAAGGACTTGGCAGGCTGTGTCGACCGGGTCGCATTGGCTCGCGCTATGGAACAGCTTCCCGCCGGATACAGGACCATCTTCCTGCTGCACGAAGTTGAGGGCTATGAGCACCAGGAAATCGCGGAGATGCTCAGTTGCTCAGTGGGCAATTCGAAATCCCAACTGTACAAAGCAAGACTACGATTCCGCGAGTTATTGGCGCCAACGCTAGCAGCGCGGTTGGCAGCCAGAGATGACCTGCCGTGCGCGAAGGGACGTCCAAAATCGCTTGCGAGTTGTGCTCTGCGAATCGGCGGCCACGCGATAATGCCAGCAGCGCCGCCCGTGAACCAATTGAGATCACACGCTCTCTGACTGTCTCAAGCCTGCAAGACTAAGTAGTTTAAAACCGCAGAAGCAGAACATGACATGGTCAGGCCGGTGATAGGCCTGGCCATTTTCATTCCTCTTATTCGCCCCGCATTGCGAGTCCGACCGTATACGCATCCCACTGCCCACGTATTTGCGTGACAGCGCCAGACCATGACGCTGATAACCCTGCCGATATTGGAACCGATTGGTTACTTCCGACTATTTCTCTGCAAGATTGTCTAGTTCTCCCTACCGAGCTTCCTGTATTGCTAAATCTGGGGTGGCATGAGTATGGCTGAACACTCGCAGCAGATTGCAGAAGATCAGGGACGGGTGGAGCACTGCTCCATCCCCACAATTCATAACGGGCACTTGATGCGCCGGGAGCGCTCGAACACCGCTGGTTTGATAACTCTTCTGATGTTCGCTCTATTCATTTGCGGCAGTGGGCGTGCTCATGCCGCCGTTTCTGCAGTGTCAGTGCAATCTCCAACGCTATCGGCTGTCACGACCACAAACGTCACGACGCCGATCCATTTCGCGGCGACGGCCGACAGCGACTTGGCCATCACGGGATACGTGGTCTACATCGATGGAAACAACGTCTACCGCAACTTCAGCCCATCGTTGGATGCATGGGTCATTCTTGCTCCGGGCAGCACTCACTCCCTGTACATCACCGCCTGGGATTCCAGCGGGAGTTACGTTAGCACTGCGACTTATTCAATTAACGTGACGGGGGCCCTCACGCCCACCCCGCCAACTATCGCCACTCGCATGGCGAATATTGATAAGCCGGCATTATTCTCGTGGACTGTGGATAACAGTATTGGCGTCGGCGGCCGGTGCAACGACGGAAGCATAGGAACATTCGGCCAAGGAGCGGACCCAAACACCGCAAACTCCCCTGATTTTGATGGGAACGGTCAACACTTCATCGTGAACAGCAAGTGTTCCTACGACGACAGTCTGTTCCTCTGGAAGAACTCCCAGAATCCACAATCCAACCACACCAATTTTCTATGGGACTTCTGGTTTTACGTTCCGACCACCACCCAAACCAGTTCCGTGCAAGCGTTGGAGTTCGATTTCTTTCAAGCGGTAGGTTTCAACGACGGCGTGCATGAATTCATGTTCGGATCCCAATGCAATTATGCCACCAATCAATGGCAACTCTGGCTTCCGAACAATGGCACGCTGGCCTGGGTGAATGCAGGTTTGTCACCCTGCCGGTTCTCCACCGGAACCTGGCATCACGCCACCTATTTTCTGCAACGAGTGACGGCCAGCGGATACCAGGAGATCCCTCTCCACTTTGGGACCAAGACTGACACCAACACCAGTTTGCGATTTGGAACCCTGTCCATCGACGGCGTCACCGTCTATTTGGGAGAGCTTTCAAACTCCACGATTCCGATTCCGGCGTGGTCTCCCGTCATTGGAGTGCAACACCAATTGGATAGTGCAGCTTCTGGGGTCACGATTGAAGAGTATTTGGACAAGGAATCTGCAACCAGTTGGTAATCTCCCACTCGATGTGTCTCCCTGCCTCGCGCGGCTGTTCTGTGTCTCAGTGCGGGCCCAAGCACTCGACCGATAAATATGGCGGCTCGATTCAGCTTGCTGTCTCGCACGCGCCCCCTCAGCAGGGAACAGAAGAGGACCGAGCCGAGTAGAACTCTAGGTTCTCAACGGGGTCAGCGTCGTTGCTACGCAAACATCCACGCTTTGTCACGTTAGGCCTCCCCATCCGGGTCAATGCATTATGAGAGAGCGGCCCTGCTTGAAGGTGGGCAAATCAGGTAAAGGATGACACTGTACCTTGAGGGAAAGACCCCGTTGAGCGCGATGTTCTTTCCCCCAAGGAGGCAACTTTATGAGTCGCGACATCCAGTATATCGGCATGGACGTGCACAAGGAAGCGATCGTGATCGCGGTGTTGAATGGCAGTGGCAAGCTGGTGATGGAATCGATTGTCGAAACCAAAGCCACCAGCATTCTGCAGTTTATCCACGGTCTGCAGGGCGAGTTGCATGTGACCTGGGAAGAAGGGACCTGGGCGGCTTGGCTCTACGATCTGCTGAAGCCACACGTACACCAAGTCCTGGTGTGCGATCCGCGGCGCAATGCCTATTAAAGGAAGGCAACAAGAGCGACAAGATAGATGCGCGCAAGCTGGCCGACTTGTTGCGCACGGGGATGCTGCGCCCGGTCTATCACGGAGAACACGGACTGCGGACGCTGCGCGAACTGGGGCGCAGTTATCGAACCATCAGTCAGGATCTGAACCGAGTGATGAATCGGATCAAGGCTCTGTATCGCGGCTGGAGCATTCCCTGTGCGGGTACCCAGGTGTATGCTCCGCGATATCGCGAGGAGTGGCCAGAAGATCGAGCATGCCGGGGTGCGCCGGCGAGCCGAGTTGCTCTATCAGCAGTTGGATGGATTGCAGACGTTACGACGAACCCTGCGTCCTGAGTTATTGGCGGAGAGCCGGAAACACAAAGCCGCGAAGCTGCTGCGCCAGATTCCCTGCATCGGTCCGATTCGGGCTGCCCGCCTGATTGCACTGATGCAAACCCCACACCGATTTCGGAGCAAGCGGCAACTCTGGACCTATAGTGGGCTAGGCATTGAAACGCGCGACAGTGCGCAATACCGCTTTGTCCGCGGACAACTGCAACACACGAAAAAACCGCAGCAGATTCGGGGTCTGAATCAGAATCACAACCACGAGATGAAAGAGATCTTCAAGGGAGCCGCGATCCGTATCTGCGGACGCTGCTGGTGCAAGGAAGCAACACATTCTGGGTCCATTCGGGGTGGACTGCGATCTCAGGCGCTGGGGTCTGAAGCTCGAGGAGCGTGGTGGAAGGAACGGCAAAACGCGAGCCATCGTGGCGACCGCGAAAAAGCTGGGGGTGTTGCTGCATCACCTGTGGGTGAGCGGAGACGTGTACGAACCGTTGCACAGCAGCAGCCGAACGACCGTGCCGCCTAAAAACAAATCCGTTCCAGGAAGAGAAAAGACAAAAGCCCAAAGCCGAGTTCCGGTGACTGCGTTAATGGCGTGGCCCAGGTTCCACTCTGAAAAAGCAGAACCACAAGGCGCCAAACAGATGGCAGCACCGGCTGAACCGAGAACGCCCAACATGCACCGAGCGAAATGAATCGCTCCTCGAGAGTGCGGATGGAAGCATGGCGACAGCGGCCACTCGGCGGGAGAAGAAAACCTTGCTCCACGAAGTCAGTGAAGAATCGACTTGACTCCGACCGGCCTTCTCATGGAAGGCCGTTACACAATTGAGCCAAAGGATTTTTACTCCCGGTAGATGACTGAAATGGAGATATTTCAACAGTTGTCGACTTCGACTCCCCCTTGTGAGAAGCTGTGGGCGTGGGGAATCAAAAGAAGCGTATCCCAACAAAGGGCGACCGAGTGGCAGTACTTGGACAGGACGGCACGTTCGTCGTTTACGACGTTGATAGCCACCTTCGCTGCGCAGAGTTGAAGCTGATTGGGCACGATTTCGCTCTGAGCACCATACCTTGGAGCGCATTAACTTTCCTTGACGAACAATGAACGAAAACAAGTCGAACGCGCCCCACTACCTGACCTCTTGAATTGTTCTCGCCCAACCCATCTGTGTGTTGGGATTCGTAGCGCCAATTTAATGTCCGTTGTTAACCAAGGCCATATCGCTCATTGAGGGGTTTTTTGAACGTAATGATTCCATAAACAATGTCGGCTCCCCGGCCCGAGTAAACTTTGGAGGCGCAAACCAACCAAAGGGCCCGGAGGAAAGGAGCCGAACATGGTGATTGGGCATCCCGCTCCCAAAACCATGGGAGTTCGAACCAGTAATCATGATCGCAGTTGGGGGATCGAAGAGATGGCTGGGTCGGACTGAGTTCCTGACCCCGAACGATTAGAAGCGAGCCCAAGGTTGGAAAGCGCAAACCACCACGAGAGCAAAATGGCGCTCTTCTTCGAGTGCATGCAGCTGTGTGCTCGAACAGTACTTGACAGTCGCCGACACTTGTTAGAGATGGGGGTTTTTTCGACAGTTACGCCATTTGCTCAGTCGTCCCGAGGGCAATCGGAATTGCCGTTTTTGCATGCTTTCCGCCAAAGGTACACGACGGACCAGACTCCCCGCATCGGATCTGCTTTGCAAGCAACAAGTTGCGCGTCGAGGCAAAGGGCCACGTAGATGCACCCTGTTAGATCGAGTGAGCATCCTTCTCCTCTTTCAGGTTCCCTGAAACTAAGTCAGCTCATCTGAAGTTCTTTCCTCTTAGCCACTACAACCTTTAGGAGGTTGCCTATATGTTTGCACGCAATGTCTCTTTCCATCTGAAGTCGAATATGTTGTCCGATTACACGCGAGCGTTTGAAAAAGATGTCCTGCCTTTGCTTCGTAAGCAGAATGGCTTTAAGGACGAAATCACTTTCGCCGGTCCCGGCGGAGTTGATGTGACCGCGATCAGTCTGTGGGAAAATAAGAAAGATGCCGACAACTACAACGCCAGCATGTATCCGCAAGTGTTAAAGACTCTGGCAAGATTCATCGAGGGAACGCCCCAGGTTCACACCTCTGACGTTGTCACCTCGACCCTCAAGCAGCACGAACTCGTGACCGCGTA
The DNA here is from genome assembly GCA_963795875.1 of uncultured Acidobacteriaceae bacterium. Lineage (GTDB taxonomy): Bacteria > Acidobacteriota > Terriglobia > Terriglobales > Acidobacteriaceae > Sulfotelmatobacter. The sequence goes on along the minus strand of CAWCJM010000004.1, from coordinate 499,897 downwards.
AATGCTCTGAGTTGGTTGGGCGCGAGGAGGCGGAGTTACGTCCGCCTTTTCGTGCCACCTGCATGCCACCTAGGAGAGAGCAAATGACCAATCCAATGACAGACATAGACGCATACACAGACGAGGAGTTGGAGCAGGAGTTGGCTCGCGTACTCGCGCATGCTCGTGGAGAAGTGCTGAACGAAGCTGAAGTGCAGAGATTCTGGCAGCTCAACGAACAGATTCTACGGCTTCGTGCGGCATCAGGAAACGCCGCGTAGCTGGCCGACCTGTCAACTGACGTAACGTTTTGATTCAGAAAAATGCCTGACGCTCAGAAACGTGACTCGGACTAGAGGCATGTGCGGGAGCACACTACATGGGAGCCGCTCTACGAGAACAAGGGCACCAAGTGCAACTCATCCCGGCGCAGTTTGTGAAGCCTTACCGGAAGTCGAACAAGAACGACTTCATCGATGCGGAAGCGATCGCCGAAGCCGTGACCAAGCAGAACATGCGCTTTGTGCAGATCAAAACGCAGGAGCAACTCGATTGGCAGGCCATGCACCGTGTGCGCGACCGACTGATGCAGCGTCGCACGGCGCTGATCAACGAAATCCGCGGATTCCTCCTGGAACGCGGCCTCACCTTCGCGGCGCGGCCCATCTACCTGCGTAAGAACCTGCCAACAATGATTGGAGATGCCGAGCAGAACCTGAGCCCACGCCTGCGCTGGCTCCTAAATCGGCTGTGGCAGGAGTTTCCTCGTCGCAGATTTCTCGCAGCCCCCCACCAACGGCACCGATGTGCCGATTCAACACCCGATTGGCCTCTGGCACAAGGAGCCCCTCCGCAACTGAATAATTACCGCTGTTGCACGCGGAGTAGAAGGCCTTGATGACTTCCGCAGGAGAACCATAAGGAGCGAACCCAGTCAGGATTGCGAATGCGAGCACAGCAACCAGCATTAACAGCGAGATCGCGAGTAACGATACTTTGCCGTTCATTTCGCACATTCTGGTCCAACTTGGTGCATGCTCACGGACACAGTGTAGGCGAACCCTCGGATATGAGCAGAAATGCTCAGCCTGCCCGCCCAGGCAATTGGTGGTGTGGGGACTTACACCCCACTAGATTAACAGCCTTGTCGGCTGCTCCAGCGTCACGGCGATATTACCTCAACAATCAGATTCGCCTGACGCCGAAACCCCGGGCTCTTCAGATTGCTGCAGTGAGAGGCGATTCGCTTGAGCAATCTCCTGCCATCCTAACCGATCAGAATTGACCAGACTTGTGACACCCCAAGCCTTTACGATTGATGCAACGGGTGGTGGATTCCGGTGCGTGGCGGGTCCAAGGTTACGTGGCCGGACTGCCAGAGCACTCATCGACCGCGGTTTGGTGGTGGCAAAATGAAAACGTTAAAGCTGGGCAAGCGGATGACTCCAGCAGAACTACTGCTGGCTTACAAGACAGCGCTGGAAGCCATCGCCAAGGGCAACGCCGATGCCGCGAATATCGCTCAGGAGACCTTAAAACTATGACCATACCTCGACCGCCCTTGGTGGCTGCGCGCCAACGCGACCGCATTCGAGGAACGGGAGGCGCTAGGGGAAATTGGCGCATGTTTCGGTGGATGCCCACTGAGGGAAATCGCGATCTTTCAATAGCAGAGGGGTAACCTTGATGCCCCACGTGTTCGATAGGAGGAACTATGTTAGGTATGGGTTTGGTCGGAACATTTATTGTGATTCTGGTGATCGTGTGGCTCGTGCGACGCGCGTGAAGCGAGGCCTAGAAAGGTCTTCGCCGGGCTTTCAGCCCCCTTCCTCGTGTGCCCATGGAATTGTCACGGAGTGGCCAACATTGCACAGCCTAGACCGAGATGGTTCTGCCACACTGCAAGCTATGTCAACTCACACGATCCCGGAATATCTTGAGGAAGAGCGCCAAAAGGCCACAGACACTCAGCTCCGAACGGAAGTAGAAGCTGCGCGCATCCAAGCGCTGCAGCGTGGTCGCCATCGCACAGCAAAACAGCCAAAATTGGAATTGCTACCTCCGGTCAAAGCCGCAACCAAAAAGAAGAAAAGGACTGTTGCCGTCGCTCACCGGAAACCACGCGCCTCGGGAAAGATGGCAGAGGAAACCCGCAAGCGGGCGTGACTGGCCGCAACTGCATTCAGAAGATCCGCAACCAACAAAATAAAGGAGGAACTCATGAATAAGGATCAAGTGACTGGCAAGATCGATCAGGCAGTGGGCAAAGTAGAGCAGAGCGTCGGAAAAAGTGTTGGCAGCCAAAAGCTGGCCAACAAAGGGGTGGTCAAGCAAGCCGAGGGCGCTGTGCAGGAAACCTGGGGCGATGCCAAGGACGCTGCGAAACAGATTCACGAATCGCACAAGGAAGCCGCGTCCGAGAAGGCCGCCGAGAGACGGGAGAACATTACTCAGTCCGTGGATGACACGAAAGAAAAGGCAAAGGTCAAGATTGAGGAATTCAAAGAGCGCCACTCGGCATGACACAGAGCGCTCCTCGATCGTCTCACGTCAGTTGATGAAGTGACATGGGGATTTCTCAACCCCGATACGGGCTGCGACCAGGGCTCGCCAGTGGGTAGTCCTAATAGTGCTTTGAAATTCTAGAGGCGCGGTAGCACTTTTTGTGCATCGAGCGGCCCTGTACCGTGACGCATTCTTCCGGCGGACAAGCCTTGCCGCAGATGGGGCCGGAGGCTAACTTCTGCTTTTGTTCCTCGATCCAAACATCAATCTTTCTCCCAATACCGCAGTCGTTACATTTCGTGTTGGGCTTTCTGTAGCCCGTCGCTCTCAGCCTTGATATTGCTCGGTCTCCGAGTGAAAGCGTATCGGGATTTTTCACCATTTGCGGAGCGGTATTGTCTTTCGCTCATTCTTTTTGGCTGTTGACTTTACACATCAGCGGTGAAATCATTGTTTCGTCGAGCGCGGACCAAGTTGTTCCCCGCAAAGCCGCCGTTGTTCTCGCCTTCTTGCGCATTTATTGATCCTTTCATACGAAGTTGCATTCTGACGCATTCGTAACTCTTGAGAGGGGCCCAATTATGCCGCGGGTGGCAGCGTCCAAGAAACTCACCCAATTCGATCCCAAGACATTCCTTTCGACCATCAACGGCGGCGGCAGGAAGGTCGCCGCTTTTTCCAAGAAGCAGACGATCTTTGTTCAGGGTGACTCGTCCGATGCTGTTTTTTATATACAGAAGGGAAAAGTAAAACTCACGGTTGTGTCGAAGGCCGGGAAGGAAGCCACAATCGGCATTTTAAACGAGGGCAGTTTCTTAGGCGAAGGTTGCCTAACAGGGCAGACTCTTCGCCTGTGCTCCGCAACCGCAATGACCGATTGCTCCGTGATGAGAATCGAGAAGAAGTCCATGGTGGAGGTGCTGCACCGGGAATCCGCGTTTTCCGAAATGTTCGTAGCGTACTTGCTGGCACGGAACATCCGATACGAAGAAGACTTGGTTGACCAGCTTTTCAATTCCAGCGAAAAAAGATTAGCTCGGATACTGCTGTTGCTGGCTCACTTCGGCAAGGAAGGCGTGCACGAGACTCCAATCCCCAATATCAGTCAGGAGACCCTCGCAGAAATGATCGGCACGACTCGCTCACGAGTTAGCTTTTTTATGAACCGGTTTAGGAAGTTGGGGTTCATCGACTACCACGGCAGCGATGATTTGCAGGTTCATAGTTCACTTCTTAACATTGTTCTCCACGACTAGAACTTCCTTGCGGACAATACGGCAATGCTCTCGCGCAGACATGGCCATCCTCGGCTTCGTCATTTCCTTGATGACTTCGGCGAGTGTCGTCTTATCTTGTGGTACTTTTGTTTTTCTCTTATCCATGACGTTGGACTCTGGATCGGCGTAGATAAAATGTTGGCTCCATTCAGAGAAAACAGTAAAAATCTGAACTTCAGTGCCTTATACCCTCCGCCAATCTTCTGACACTGTTCGTCTTCGATAGTCCAACCCTCCTCGGAACGATTCGGTGACGGAGCACGGGTAATGTTCCAACATAGCCTTCTCCCCAGCGGCCTGCCTGAGCTTTAATCGCTCACAATGGAAAATGGGCGGCCCAGGCTTGAATCCCGATTCTCAACCGTTGCAATCAAGCCCTCACTCGTTTTGACCGCTGCTCGATGGAGCGATAATGGCGATAATGAGATGGTCCGCCGTCGAGAGAGCCAACGGAGTAATGATTAGGTTGGCAAAACGCCAGACGGAGGATCATCGTCATGCAAAGTAAGTTCCAGATTAAGTCGATCGGGATCGATCTAGGCAAGACCACCTTCCACCTCATTGCCCTGGGAACCCGTGCCCAGGTCAGTGAGAAGGATTATTTCCCAGTGATCTGGCGAAACCTCGGCCTGCCTGACCTCAAATTTCCCGCCTCGGTCCAGGTGTCCTAAGAGTCCGCCTCCGAGGTTCACGTCCTCCTCGAGATGGCCATTGATCGCCGCAAGTCTCACTTTGTTGGTATCGACCGTGAGCTCACCCTGCATGCCGTGAAACACCCGGGCTTCCAGGGAAGGCGGCTGGAAATTGGGATTGGGTCTGAACGTTAGCGTCACGAGGTCGCCTTGACGACCAGCGTAGTCAAACACAAATACACTCGGCAGAAGTCTGAACAGGCGCGCCCCTTGCTCCGCCTTCTTGATGCTTTCCTGCTGCAGTTTTCGTTGTTCAGCCGGATGGTTCACCAGTCGGTGAAGGCGCTGGGTCTCTTTCTGCTCCTGTTTGGCGTCGAGAAGCCGACCGTCAACGGAGAGGAGGCGACTCAGGGAGCCATTGTTTGTCTCGAGGATTTCCTGCACTTGCTTTTTCCCGGATTCCTCTTTTTCGAGCCGGTACATCCAGCGGCCGGGATCCTGATCTTGAAGTCTCAACTCGTTCGCGACCACCTTCCGCGCCAATTCGTTCGCAGACATTCCAAGTGTTTTGGTTTCCGATTGGGAGAGTGTGTTCGACGCGAGCAGAAAGGCCGTCAGTATGACTGTTGTAGACCCGTGGAACAGCCCAACAACCAATGACCGCGTGAGTGCATGGAGCACTTTGATCGGGCTATGCATTTTGTTGCTCCCCATGAGACGAACACTGTCCACACGACTTGAGTTCTCAGCCGTGTCTCGATCATGGAACGAACCGCAAACAAGAAGATGATCAAAATCGCGCAGTTTCCACAACGGTTCGCTGGGACGGGGGATTCTTTGAGAGTGCTCAATTCTGTACAGTCTTAGGATGTGAGCCGCTGTAGCATTGACCAAATTTCGAGGAGCTATCGATGACCACTGCTGAAATGGAACGGGAGACTCTTCCTAGCCCAACCACAAGCGCAATCAGTGGCATGAACGCGTTGGTCTATCACGGTCCGGGCAAGTGCATTTGGGAGAACAAGCCGCGTCCCGCCATCCAGGAAGCGGGCGATGCGATCGTGCGGGTTACGACTTCAACGATTTGCGGAACCGATCTTCACATTTTGAAGGGAGATTTACCGTCGGTAGCCGAAGGCCGCACTCTCGCTCACGAGGGGATCGGGATCATCGAGCAAGTCGGCGCCGGTGTCTCGGAGTTTCACGTCGGAGACAGAGTCATCATCTCTTGTGTTACCGCCTGTCTGAAATGCGATTTCTGCAGAAAGAGCATGAATTCCCACTGCCGCCATGGCGGCTGGATTCTTGGTAACACCATTGATGGAATCCAGGCTGAGTACGTTCGGATCCCACAGGCTGATGGAAGTCTATACAGTTTCCCGCCGGGTGGCGACGAAGAAGCCCTGGTAATGCTGAGCGACATTTTGCCGACTGGTTTTGAGTGTGGCGTCCTGAACGGCCAAGTAAAAGCCGGAGACACGATTGCCATTGTGGGCGCAGGGCGTGTGGGACTAGCGGTTCTGATGACGGCGCAATTTTATTCGCCGGCGGCGATCTTCATGATCGACCTCGACGAGAATCGCCTCGCAGTCGCCAAGAAGTTCGGAGCCACTACTCTCATCAATAGCGCGGACGGACACGCCGCTCATAACGTGATGGAACTAACGGAAGGTGCTGGCGTCGACGTGGCCATTGAGGCGGTTGGAATTCCTGCCACCTTCGAAATCTGCCAGGCCATCGTCGCGGCGGGCGGACGGATCGCGAACGTCGGTGTCCACGGCAAGCCGGTGGAATTGCACATGGAGAAGCTCTGGGATCGCAACATTTCGATTACCACGCGATTGGTAGACACGATTACAACTCCGATGCTCTTAAGGGTTGTGCGGTCGGCCAAACTGCAGCCGGGCAAGCTGGTAACTCATCGGTTCGCGATGAGTGACATCATGAAGGCCTACGACACGTTTGGAAACGCGGCAAAAGAAAGCGCACTCAAGGTGGTCCTCACGAACTCCAGGGATCGGGATAAGACCAAACTAGTTCACGAGATGAAGCCGAGCGACTCCTAGCTTGTGGACTGAAGAAGTGACTTTGCTACGTCTGTTTAACTAAAGAGTGCCGAGGGGATCGTGCCAGTGCCAGCAAATCCTGAGCGTTTTAAGCTGCTTTTGTTGTCGGCGCTACTTCTTTTGGCCGTTGGCGCTGTTGCTCAGAGCCCGGCTTGTCCGCAGACAGACAGCAAGAGCGCGCAATCTGCTGGCGCACCGTCGGGCAGCGCGCTTTCCTCCGACGGTTCCAAGTACGTGGGAGCGGAAACCTGCAAGACGTGTCACGAGGAGATTTATAACGGGTGGGAGAAATCGCCGCATTGGAAGACGACCCTGAACAAGAAGGCTGGCCCTTCAAAGCAAGGTTGTGAAGGTTGTCATGGCCCTGGCGCCGACCACGTGGCGGGCGGCGGAGACAAAACCAAGATATTCGTGTTCGAGGGGAAGTCACGGCAGGAAACCAGCGCTCGCTGTCTTACCTGCCACGGCGAAGCTCGCGGGCAATCGCACTTCGCCGAATCCGCCCACGCCAGTAGCGATGTGGGATGTCCTGATTGCCACTCTCCTCATCATGCGAAAGGGAAGGAGTTCCTGCTGGTCCATGAACGACCCCAGTTGTGTTATGGATGCCATATCTCCACGAAAGCAGATTTCGCCAAACCGTATCACCACCGCGTCAACGAAGGCTTGGTGCAATGCAACGATTGCCACAATCCGCACGGGACGGAGACGGTGCGGCAGCTGCGAACGATGCCGAGCGGCGACGCCATTTGCTACAAGTGCCACATCGACAAGCAAGGTCCTTTCGTATACGAACATGTGCCCGTAAAGACGGAGGGTTGCACCAGTTGCCACTCGCCCCACGGTTCCACCAATCCGCGGTTGCTCAACCTGATGCCCGTGAACATGCTCTGTCTGCAATGCCACACGTTCTCGACCCAGTTGACTGCCGGGGGCCCGAGCGGTCCGGCGCACAACCAGTCGGCAAAGTATCAGGCCTGCACCATGTGTCACACGCAGATTCATGGCTCCAATTTCAGCGAGGTGTTCTTCAAGTAAGGAGTTCCGATGGAGCCGCCCACAAAACTCGACTTCGGCTTGCAGTCCTTGCCACCGGCGAGATCGGCGTCCGCGCGAAGCTGTCCTCAGAGTGGCAGAAGCGCGCAAGAGGAGTGCAGCCGGGCGCCTGGCAATGGTCACGTCATGCGTCGAAGAGCGCTAGCCGTGACCCTGTTCTTGTGCGCACTGATCGTGTCGCTTCCAGACGCGCTGTTCGGCCAAACGCCCGCGGCGAGTTCGCCGCAAGGCTCTACGGCGAGTCCAACCGCAGCGCCGGCTCCGTCCGCCGACCCCGAGGGCATGACCCGTGGCGGGTATCAGATACACTCCTCGATCGAGGTTGGGTACCGCACCAACGATGTGACCGGCAGCGAAGATATGTACGACACGCTGGTCAATCTGCAGACCGGTCCGCGACTGCTTGATCAGACGCTTACGATGCAGTCGGTGGATCATCAGGGGTTGCTGTTCGACAATCTCTACCTCAACAGCGCCGGATGGGGAGGCGATCCCAACAACTACCTGCGCCTTCGCGCAGACAAGGGAAAGTTGTACAACTTGCGAGGCAGCTTCCGCCGCGATCAGAGTTTCTTTGACTACGACTTGCTGGCAAATCCCCTGAATCCCGCAAGCTCGACTCCATCGATTCCGATACTGAACTCGCCCCACTCATTCGACACGACGCGGCGCATGAGCGACGTCGACCTCACACTGCTTCCGCAGTCCGCGGTGAGTTTCCGTTTGGGATATTCGCATAACAACATGACAGGGCCTTCGTACAGCAGCATCCACGAGGGGACGGATGCTTCGCTACTGCAGGGGTGGAACACAACCATGAACTCTTACCGATTGGGAGCCGACTTCCGGGTCGCACCTCGCACGGTGCTGAGCTATGACCAATTCTTCGATTACTACAAGGGCGACACGGACTACCAACTGAATCCCATCAATGAGGCGCTTTTGCCTTTAACGCCCGCACGCTCCGTTTCGTTAGGGTTGCCCTTCGACACCGTGAACAACGTCCCCTGCGCCGTCCTGCCCCCATCCGGCAGTCTAATTGTCAACGGGACCTTGACCAATGTCACATGCAGCGCGTACTCCAGCTACTTGCGGAACCAGCAAATCCGCACTTCGACGCCGACTGAGCGCATCAGCTTGCGTAGCAATTACTTCAAGATATTGGAGGTGCTCGGTTCTTTTTCCTACAGTTCCGCAACCTCCAGCACTCCGTTGTACGAGTCCTTCGGAGGCCTGATCACCCGCACCAACACTCTCGCCTTCACCGGCACTGGGACAGCCGCTGCAAACCGTATTTCTGATGTGGTCGACCTCGAAGCGACGCTGAAGGTGACCCAGCATCTGCGCCTGATCGACAAGTTCTATTTCTGGGCCTATCGCATTCCGCAGAATGGCAATCTCAACGAGTTGGACTATAGCTGCGCGCTGCCACCGTGCTCGCTGTTGAGTACGCCCCTCACTACGCCAACAACACCAGGAGGAACACCCACCGTAGCGCAGTCGTCCTTCAACCAGACATGGAGGAGAAATCAGGTCGAACTGGTATGGGACTTTTCGAAAAAAGCGGGTGCCCGCATCGGTTACCGCTACGGCGACCGCGACTTCAACCACTTCACGGATTATCTGCCCGGAGATGTGGACCATTTTGTGGGTCTGGAACAAACGGCACTCTTTGGGCTCTGGGCCAGGCCCATCCATGGACTGCGATTGAATTTTGACTTGGAACACACGAACTTTAACGCCGTGTTCGTTCGCATGGCGCCACGGAGGGAAGCGCGCTACCGCTTCCAGACGACCTATGCTCCGCGACCTTGGGCGACCCTGGGGGGATCGATCAATGTCCTGCAACTATTCAATGCCGACGTGGAGACCCACTACGTGGGCCATAACGAGAACTATGGGCTGACCGCGTCGCTCGCGCCGCGCGAACGTTTCGGAATGGATCTGGCGTACAACTTCAACAGCGTGCTCCAGAATGCCCTGATCTGCTTCAACGACACGCCGCCGACTGGGGTGATCCTTCCCTTCGTGGTGAATGCCATTAACAACGATTGTGCAGGGAACGACACGTCCAACAACCTGATGGCCAACTCGTACTACAGCAACCACACGAATTTCGGAATGGCCACAATCAGGTTCAAGCCAGCGAAACGAGTGATGGCCAACATTGGCTACAGCATCACCAGCGTTGACGGCAACGTGCCGCAGTTCAACAGCCTGCAGCCTCTCGGCTCGTTGCAGTACAAGTACCAGCAACCCGTGGCCAACGTGAGCGTGGAGATTGCCCGCAAGTGGGCGTTCAACATGGGCTGGAATTATTACCAGTACGCGGAAGGTTCGTTCGTCGGCCCGACCGAGCCTCGCTACTTTCACGCCAACTCGCTAACCGAATCTCTGCGGTACTCGTTCTGAGACCACGACCCCCGAAGCGCGCCTCGCTATCGCGCTAGAGGGGGGAGAGTGTCCTAAAAAGGGCGGGCAGGATGGCGCAGTCTGATAACTCGGTGAGGTTCCTGAGAACCGCGCCACCCAAGAGAGGAAATTCTTGGACAAGTAAATTCCCCGTGCGGCCCCTGTTCGTTGCAATTCAACACGAGAGCGCAATCTGTGGAGAACTGTCACAACTGACAGTTAGGAAAAGCGGGAGTTCCGTCGCGCCTTTTTGGACCGCTTCTGGATTCATAAGTGTTGAAACATTCCCATTACCTTCAAAACCCCTCAATGAGCGAAATCTGTCAACAAGAGTTACTCCCGAGTAGCCCGTTGCTTGGGGAGGAATGCTGCAGCGCGCAAGGGGCGATCAGGCTTTCGTTTGACGTGCGACACTGACCCTCATAGCATGACACCCAAGGGCAACCCCGTGATTGGGCAGAGGATCGCGCACTATCGCATCCAAGAGAAAATTGGTGCAGGCGGTATGGGCGAGGTTTATCGCGCGCAGGACACACGCCTGTGCCGCGACGTTGCTCTAAAAGTGCTGCCCGAATTGTTCGCCCGCGACGCGGAACGCATGGTCCGCTTCGAGCGTGAAGCGAAAGTCCTGGCATCCCTCAATCATCCCAACATTGCTTCGATTTACGGTCTCGAAGAATCGAACGGAACTCGTGCACTGGTGATGGAACTGGTCGATGGCCCAACGTTCGCCGAGCGCATCCGGCAGGGGCGGCTCCCCCTTGAGGAGGTTTTGACTTTTGCAAAGCAAATTGCCGACGCGCTTGAGTACGCCCATGAGCGCGGCATCATTCATCGCGATTTGAAGCCCTCGAACGTAAAGCTGACACCGGAAAGCCAAGTCAAGCTCCTTGATTTTGGATTGGCGAAGGCGTTGGAAAGCGAAACCGCCGAAGAGGAACTGCAGAATTCACCCACGCTGAGCGCCGCCGCGACTCGCACAGGCGTGTTGCTGGGCACTGCGGCGTATATGTCGCCAGAGCAGGCGCGGGGCAAGCGCGTCGATCGCCGCGCCGACATCTGGGCCTTTGGCTGCATGCTCTACGAAATGCTCACTGGCCACGCCGCCTTCACGGGCGAAACCACGTCGGACATTCTTGCCTCCGTGATTCGGGCTGAACCGGATTGGTCTTCACTGCCCGGGTCAGTTCCCCCGCGTATCCGCGAACTCCTGCGTAGCTGTTTACAGAAGGAAGCAAAGCAGCGTCTCCGCGACATCGGCGACGCACGGATCACAATCCAAGAAGCCCTGTCCGGTTCCGTTGCCTCAGAGGGTGTGCCCGCAATCGCACTCACACGCACGCGACGCCGGGACACGGTGACGGCCTTTCTCTTTGGGAGCCTGGTTCTGGCAGTAGTCGGGGCGGGATTTGTCGGCTGGTATTTGCACCCTACTCCCAGACGACGGGGGATCACCCGCTTCGCGTTCTCTTTCCCCGCCCCGGGACAACAACCCGCAGCCTCCGCGGGGTTCGCACTCAGAGATTTTCCGGTTGTGGCTATCTCCCGGGACGGCTCAGAACTCACGTACGTCGGGCGCCGTGATGAAACCACGCAGCTTTTCCTGCGGCCGCTCGACCGTTTGGAATCACAGCCCCTTCCAGGTACGGTCAATGCAACCAGCCCATTTTTCTCGCCGGATGGCCAGTGGATCGGTTTCTTCGCTGACGGCAAGCTGAAGAAAGTGTCCGTACACGGCGGAGAGCCTGTCGCCCTTTGTGACGCGCCCATCAATCGCAGCGGCGCATGGAGCCCTGATAACACAATCATTTTCGCTCCCACTCTGTTCGCCGGCCTCATGCGAGTTTCCGCTGCCGGTGGTGCGCCCCAGATCTTCAACACTCCCGACGTCAAGCAAGGCGAACTTTCATTCCGCTGGCCTGAGATTCTCCCTGGAGGGAAGGCGGTTGTGTTTGTAGTCGCTGGAACAAAAGACATCGGCTTCTTCTCGGAATCAAGAATTGCGGTCGAGGAACTGGACAAACACGAAAAGAAATTCCTTCCCATTCAGGGCACGAACCCGCGCTACTCTCCGAGTGGACATCTCTTGTTTGTTCGGGATGGTCGCGTGTTTGCCGTTCCCTTCGACGTAAGTCGCTTGGAAGTCACTGGTCCAGAAATACCAGTACTCGACGGAGTGAAAACCTCACACAACAGCGGCGGCGCCAACTTCATGGTTTCCGACACTGGCTCTCTGGTGTATGTACCTGAGAATTCATCTACGCCCGATGATGCGCTCCTGGCCTGGCTCGACCGCAGGAACCAGATCCATGAACTCCCGGCTCCAGCACGCAACTACGTCAATCCACGGATCTCTCCCGACGGACAGCGGGTGGCCGTTTCTTCTTACACCGGGGGTCGCGGTGATGTCTGGATTTATGAGATCCCTCACGGCACGCTTACGCGCTTGACGTTCGAGCAACGCAGCAACTCTCCGATCTGGTCACCCGATGGGAAACGGGTCGCCTTCACCACCGCCAGCGATGCAGGGCGGGCGATTGCCGTGAAATCCGCTGACGGAAGTGGCGGCGAAGAAACTGTTGTTTCAGGACCGAGTCTTATTTTGACCCCCACATCCTGGTCGCCCGACGGCAAGTTCTTGGCGTATTGGTCGGTGGGTTCCGAAACCGGTCGCGACATCTGGATTGTTCCGCTCACCGGGGACAGGAAACCACAACCGTTTCTTCAATCGAAATTCGATGAGCAACAGGCCAGGTTTTCCCCAGACGGACGGTGGATCGCTTACATGTCAAACGAATCGGGCCGCTTTGAGGTTTACGTGCAGCCCTTCCCGGGGCCAGGCGGCAAATGGCAAATCTCAAACGATGGGGGAATGTCGCCAGTGTGGGCCCCCAATGGCGGCGAACTATTTTATATAACCTCGACAAGACTTATGAGAGTGGCGGTGACGACCCGCCCCGGTTTCAGCGCGTCCGCTCCTCAAAGGCTCGCGGAGCTGGCTCCGGGACTCCTGAACCGCGTGGGCTTAAGCAGTTACAGCTACGACGTGACTCCTGACGGCCAGCGATTCCTCTTCGTGAAAGCCAACGTACAGTCTGGATCTCCAGACGAAGTGCGTGTGGTCCTGAATTGGACCGAAGAACTCAAGCAACTCGCGCTCACAAGCACGCAGCCATGAGCGTTATCGGAGCCACGAAGGTAGGAGCCATACTTGGCGAAGACCTCGCTGACCGCCTGCGATTTCAGCCTTCAGCTTCCGAATCGTCATCAAAATCGTAGTTTTGCGAAGACTTTCTCCAATTCCGCGTCAGACCTCCCGGAAGTGTCGCCGTGGATCGCCTTGTGCCCGTCGACTCAGAGCACAAGACCAAGGCAAGCGTTCGCGATCTCGCCAAGCGAGAACTGGAACCGTTAACCCGAAACCTAACAGAGCCGCTCAGCATTACGAAACTGAGTGACTTCGTAGATCGAGTCTATCTTCCGTTCGCAAAGCAACAGAAACGACCATCCACATATCGGGGATACAAGCACGGTCAGCTCGGCCTCGTGCCGCCCGACGTCGCTATCTGCCTCTTCCAGGTGCTGCAAGAAGCGTTGTACAACGGAGTGAAACACAGCGGGGCGCAGCAGTTCGAAGTGCAATTGTGGGAAACACAGAATGAGGTTCATCTCGCGGTCAGGGACTCCGGCGTTGGTCTTGACGCCATAGCAGCTACTGCCGGCTGCGTATCCGGAGGGCGGTCCACAACACCCGTCGTACGCGGAGGGTCACGGCGTGATTGCCGGTGCTTGCGTTACTGCGTTGAAAGCGTTCTTCAGCGAAACCTTCGTAATCCCAAGTCCGGTTGTAAGTTCCGACGATGGTCTGTCGCTCGTTCCTTACAACGGTTCGGACGCAGGACAAATCACAGTGGGAGGCGAATTGAATAAACTCGCGAACAATGTGGCGCTAGGCCGAGGTATGGCCGGGGTGCATTGGCGCTCGGATGCCGAGCAAGCTCTTCTCCTCGGCGAGAAGGTAACGATCAGTGTCCTGCGTGACCAGCGTCCCACCTATAACGAACCTTTCAATGGTTTCACCTTTACAAGGTTCAACGGTGTTCCGATCACGGTCTAGTATTTGCCGTCGGGAAGAAACTAAGGCTCTTTTGTGCGGGGGGGCAAGGTCCAGCACCCCCGTCTTTGACCACTGCAAATTAGGGGATCTCTGAACAAATAATCTTCCCAGCGAAGCGATAAACAGAAACCGGGGGCGCCGGTGGTTTGGATTCACCATGAGGCATGCCGATTAATTTTGTCCCTAATCACTACAGATTTGCACTACAGATTTATCGCCAGTTGAGGAGGCTTGGAGGCAAAGACTCGCCAAGGGGTCACTGAGCAAGAAGTGTCATCGAGCGCCCCGCTTCGCTGCAACCAATGTTGCACAGCGCAAAATAGAGGCTTCCCACGGATGCGACGGCCTTATTGTTTTCTTTGAGCGGCTTAAACTTCCATTGTCATACAGCTTCCTCGACTATCGTTGCCTTATTCGACAACTGACATACATCCGTGTTAACGAGCGCCCGCAGCGATAGTCGCTTTGGAACGTGGGATCGCTGGAGTGGTGGAGAGATTTTTCCGCTCCAGTAGGCCAAATCTGCTCGCTTTCTTCTAGGATTTCCACCATCGCCCAGAAAGCAATGACTCATCTTGCACAAAATAAAGGAATGGTACGGCCCGTGCTCCAGTTGTAGGCAGAACAGCGCCTTATCGAACCAACGCTGGGGGAAATCATGCTGAATGTAACCGTTGTAAACATGGGTGAATTAGCCGTCGTTGGATGCGAGGGCAGAATTGTACAGAGAGAATCTGCTTATAAGTTGCGCGAAGCCGTGACTTCGCAAACAGACGCCCACATTATCGTCCTTGAACTCTCGGAAGTGCGTGCCATCGGAGGCGGCGGTCTTGGCATGCTCGCGTTTCTGCAACGATGGGCGCAGGAACACAACATCCGGTTCCTGCTATTCCATCCTTCCAGGGCGGTCGAGAGCCGACTAAAACATGCCAGATCGATCGCAGAGTTCTACATTGCTTCGCTCGAGGAAATGAAGGCCCTGCTGGCCTATGCCAGCGGGCGATATGCGCTAGCAGCTTGAATCGTTAACCTTAATACTCCGACTGAGTTGGTTCCTCGCGCGAACACTGTGGGTCGGTTAAACCAAGGGGTCGGACCGCATAGCATTTCTCCAATAAGCGTCGATCAATCACTTACCACCCATGTTCTAACGCACGACCTGCGTTACTGACGCTGAACTCTTGGCGATGTTGGAGTTCCCGTAATACGTTGCCGTGACTTTGGTTGAGCCTACAGCCAGCGCGGAAATTGTGAGCTTTGCTTTCCGGCCGCTGAGCTGCCCCTTCCCCAGCACGGTCTTCCCTGCGGTGAAGGTGACCGGTCCCGTCGGGACCACGGTCGGCGACGAAATCGTCGCAGTGAAAGTCACCGCCTGACCTTGTGTGGACGGGTTTGGCGACGAAATGAGTGTGGCCGAGGTCGTGGTCTGCAACACCACCTGGTTCAGCACAGCGGATGTGCTGCCGAGATTGGCCGCGTCGCCCACATACACCGCCGTCAGCGGATAAGAGTCGGCATTGAAATTCGATCTGCTAAAAGTGGCTACGCCGCTACTATCGAGTAGCGCCGAACCAATCGTGTAGATACTCCACGTGAACTTCACTTTTCCTGTCGGCGTGATTAAACCGGACGAGGTAACCGTCGCCGTCCAAGTTACTTTCTGTCCGTAGGTGGAAGGATTCAGACTGGAGATAAGCGATGTCGACGTGGTGGATTTGCCCAGAGTTGTGTTGTTCAAAAGAACACCCACGTGGCCTGGCAGACAATTCGTGCCACCACAGAAGTTCGCTACTGCGACGTCGGGTTTCTTGTCACCGTTCAGGTCTGCGACCGCTACTGAAAAAGGGCCCATTCCGCCCGAGTCGTAAGTTGTCGCCGTCTGAAAGGTGCCGTCGCCGTTGCCCAACATTACCCCCACCGTGTTATAGAAGGAATTTGCGACGATAAGATCGGGCTTGCCGTCTCCGTTCACGTCTGCGGCTGCTACCGACCGGGCGCCGCTGCCGCCTGGATCGTAGCTGACCGCCGACTGGAAGGTGCCGTCACCATTGCCCAACAGGACACCTACTGAGCCGAGTGCGCAATTGTTTTTGTCACACGTGTTCCCCACCAACAGGTCGGGGTTGCCGTCGCGGTTCACATCCGCAACCACAACCGACAGGGCAGAGTTTCCACCCGAGCTGTAAAATACGACCGGCTTGAACGTCCCATCCCCGTTGCCCAATAGTACCCCTGTATTGTTGTTGTTCCCGCCGTTTGCGACGAGCAGGTCAAGCCTGCCATCGCCATTGATGTCCGAGACCGCAAGCGAGTCGAGGCCGCCATTGATCGGGTCAGAGTGCGTCGCCACCTGAAAGGTGCCGTCGCCATTGCCCAACAGCACGCTCACTGAACCGCTCGTACAACTACTGTCTGTGCCGCACTCGTTCGCCACCAGAACGTCAGGTTTGCCATCACGGTTCACGTCCGCGACCGCCAGTGCCACGGAAAAGAACCCGCCCGAGCTGTAAGTTACCACCGGCTGGAATGTGCCATCGCCGTTGCCCAGCAAGACACCCAGGACCCCATTCCCCTGTACGCAGGCGTTGATCCCGATAGGACCGCAATTGGCGACCAGCAGGTCGGGCTTGCCATCTCCGTTCACATCTGCGATTGCTACCGAATAGGCAAGTGACCCGCCGGAGTTGTAGGTCACTACGGGCTGGAACGTGCCGTCGCCTTTGCCTAATAGCACGCCGATTAAACCCTCTGCAAGGCCCGTGTTCCCCACCAACAGATCGGGATTGCCGTCTCCGTTCACATCCGCAATCGCGACGAAAAGTGATTGGCCGCCGGGGTCGTAAGTCACGACTGGCAGAAAGGAAACGGAGCTTCCTTGGGACATAGGAGCAGCCAAAACGACATGTTCGCGGGCATCCTGCGGGAGCGCAACAACAGCGGGAATCTGGGACTGGCCTCTGAGCATCCCTTGTGCGGGGGCGTTCACGGAGGTGAGTGAGATCAGCACCCCGGCGAAGAATATCTTCAATTGTGTGTGAGTCCGCATGGTGGTCTCCTTCTAGTCCACGAAGATTGGGCACGGGCGTTGTTCGTGGACTACGCCGAAGAACAGGAAGGGCCTGCTCAGACAGAATCGGCTTTCTGCGAATGACTCTGGTGAGTGGGTTGCGACGTACCTCAGCACAGTGCGCGCTCCCGGAGGGGTTGTCAAGGAGAGAGTCGGACGGAAATTGTAGCGCTCAGGTTGGTAACTGCCGATAGATCCCCTCACACCAATATAAAAGGGCAGTTCAAGAAGGAATGCGTTCACGTGCGGACACAACTCCAGCGTATCGATGAGGCGCTCACGGCGCTGGGAAGCAGCTCGAACAGAACGCGGAAGATGTCCGCAGAAGGTAGGCGCAGAATCAGCATGGCACAGAAGGCGCGCTGGGCGATCTGCCTCTTGACCATGTCGACTATCCCGTCGAAAACGTCTGGCATCATCGTTTGGCCTTTTGCCAGGGGACCAAGCAGGTTCACCAACAGCAGCCGGCACGCCGTGATTTCCACCATCTCGGCACTGGGCCGGAGCCCCGTCTTGTCATGTTCGAGCTCGCGCAAGATCAAGCGACGGATCAGTTCCCCCTGCGTCTGATTCCGTTTTGCCGCCAGCGCTTCCAGTTCGTGCAGCTCCGCCTGGTTCAGCTTCGTTCCCGCGTGATGCACTCGGAATCGCGCCCGCTTGGCCACCTCGGCTGCTAGGTTCTTGTCATCGAGCAGCGCCATCGCTCCACCCTCCCGGCACCCGCGTTTACGCACGTATACGCAGGTTTCCTTGCGGAACCACGACTCACGCTATCTATCGGATGCAAGGATCTTTCCCGGAGAGCATTCGCAGGTTTCCCTACAGTTCCCTCCCAGGGGTGGAGTGTCAAAATTCTTCCGGTGCGAAGCACCGTTCTTGCCCCACCACGAAATTGAGTGCAGATCACGGCTTCATCACCCGCACAGAAGTCGTGGCCTCCCCCCCGGATATAGGCTTCGTTGGAAGCACGCATTTCGACCGAGCAACAAGCTGGATTTGGCGGATGAAACGGACTGGAGGACCAGCGTGGCATATGCACCTCCGGCAGCAGATCAAAACGGTCTGCTTTTGGCGCAAAATTAACCTCGCTCAATCAGCAAGTCCAACGCCCTTTTAGCAGTGAGTAGTCCTGCGAAGAATCGCGAGACAACATTAGAGCGATTCGATTGCCAAAGTTGGTGTCGAGGCCGGCATGAGGAAGCTCAGTAATCCCTTCGAGACAAAGGACAAAGCCATTCAAGATCTTTCGGCGCCTAGATTCCGTCGGCGCTAGGGAAAGCTCAACAGTTTTTTCTGATCTGAGAACAATACGGGTGGTGACAAAGCTGGGCAACTCATCGATGTTCCTGACGGATATTGCACGTACGATTCCGCCAAGCCAACATGCGCGGAGTGAAATCCGGAGCGCCCTTCCGATCTGCAATGATTTCGTCATGTGCAGGCGCTGCCGGTTGTCGCGGAGAAAGCAGGTTGTTGAAGAGTACTTTGAGACCGCTCATGGAGTGGAATCCCCGACCTCAGTAGCATTCAGTCGGGAACATATTCTCTTGCCGTTCGACAGCCTAGTCTTAAATGGACTTCTAAGACGACTTGGCAGACCGCATCATGGAGGAGTCATCACGTTGGAGCTATGAGAATTTTCAACTGAGATCGCTACGGGTGGTGACTCAATCACGTCCGTGATAACACCTTCCCGCTTTAGGTGGGCTTCGTCTCCAGCAACCAGCGTGGTTCAAAGCGGTTACGAGTAGAGCCGGGCAGATGCATGGACCTTCCACAGCTCTATTCGGTCGACCGATACGTGGCCAAATCACTGCACCACCGGTGGCTGTTGATAAAAAGAGCTAAACGATTACATGGCAGTCGGTTATTCAATGCGAATCCCGCGCTTTGATAAATACGACAACAACGCTGGCTTGACCCCGTTTGACCAATATCTCTTTCCAGCTTAAATAGAACTCGATGATCGGCTGGAAAACCGGACTCTAAGTATTTACGGTTCGCACGATTGATCGCCTGGATTTGTAAGCCAAAGCATCGAGGTAGCACTCCAATGCTAGAAAACGCCAAGGATAACTATCAGCCGGCACGTGAGAACGTCATGGAGCGAAAAGAGGTTCAGAGTCACAGTGACTTTGAGCCTCTCCTAGACACCGAAGAAGCCGCGAGGCTTCTCAGAATGCACCCTCGAACTCTTCGCACAAAAGCACGGCGTGGATCAATTCCCGCCGTCCAAGTTGGAAAACGTTGGCGCTTTCGTGCCTCCACGTTGGACCGGTGGCTCGGCAAACTTGCCAGCTGATCCTCGGCACGATGAGGGACAAAAAAGATCTCGACCGAAACCAATTGCCGATCTATTCTGACGGTGTCCGCCGACACCGTTTAGACAAAGGAGAAACTTTGTTTAGACGGACACGTTACCAACACGGAAGCGTCGAACGAGAAGAGCGGAAGAAGGGACCGGCAGTCTGGGTCTACCGATGGTGGGAAGACGACATCAACGGGAAACTGGTGCATCGCAAAGCACAGGTTGGGGATGTCAAGAAGTACCCGACCGAATCTGCGGCACACTCTGCGGCAGACGCTCTTCGGCTAACCATAAACAATCGCTGCGAACACAGGAACCTGCGGCGAACAACAATCAACACGCTTTGGGAGCACTACTCTCAAGAGGAACTGCCTCTCAAAGCACTATCCACACAGGACGCGTACATCATTTATGCAAAGAACTGGATTGTCCCACGTTGGGGCAATCTGCCACTAGAACAAGTCAAAACTGTCGAGGTAGAGCGCTGGCTACGAGCGACGGGAGTGGCGGATGGGACCAAAGCCAAAATCAAGAGCGTGATGTCGGCTTTGTTTTCGCACGCCGTTCGGTGGGAGTTTTGCGGTCACAATCCCATCTCTTCAGGAATCCCGGTCGGGAGTGGAGGCAAGCGAGGTCCGAGCACCGGCGTACGGATCAGTGCCAAACGTCAGAGATCCCCTTTGGTTCTGTCACCGGGACAGGTCAAGCTCGGCTTGGCAGAATTGGAGTTTCGGGATCAGCTGCTCGTGTTTTTAGAAGGGGCCTTGGGTATACGTCAAGGGGAACTCGGGGCGCTACGCTGGCTGTCGTGCGATTTCGACAACATGAGCATCAGCGTCCACCACTCGTATTACTGGCGTCGAGGTGGCAACCTGAAGAGCACAAAAACGGAAGCGTCTGCAAAGCTGCTGCCGATGCATCCAAGCCTGAAGCATTCCTTGCAGGAGTGGAGATCGCAAAGCCTCTACAACAAACCGGAAGATTTCGTGTTCCCTTCCGAAAGACTGCAGGGCAGCAAGCCGCTAGATCTCGCTTCAGTGTTGAAGAAGAAAATACAGCCCGCATTCAGAAGAATCGGAATCACTGGAGTGGGCTGGCACACGTTTCGACATTCCGTCGGAACAATGCTCGCGGAGATGGGCGAACATCAGCTCACCATCCGCGACTACTTGCGGCACAGCAACCTTCATGTCACGAACAAGTACCTGCAGGCGACATCGAAGACCAAACGTTTAGCACAGGACAAATTGGTCGACGCGATTTTGCCGACGGGTATTTTGCCGAAGACGAACCTAATCCAATGAGCGCTGTTTGGAATCGTTCGGGAATGGGACCATTCTCGTTCGGCGCTTATCGTCCCCTAACATCCCCTGATTTGCCGGACGCTAGGGTTGCAAGTGCTTGAAAAGAATGGCGGGGACGACGGGACTCGAACCCGCGGCCTCTGCCGTGACAGGGCAGCGTTCTAACCAACTGAACTACGTCCCCGGTTTCTGTACGGAATGCCAGTGGTGGGCAGTGCAGGACTCGAACCTGCGACCTCCTGCTTGTAAGGCAGGCGCTCTAACCAGCTGAGCTAACCGCCCCTCGTACCCTCGCGCGACCAGACAGCCGCGCCGGTCGGAAATCGATTGAGGGGCATCCGCGCGAACCGCGCCTCAATGAGTATACGAGAGCCGTGAAAAAACGGTCAAACTTCGCCGCTTTATTTTCGTTCAGAGCACTCCTGATGCGCCACCAAATCGCGCAGGCCCTGCTTCTGGAGAGATTGTGTGCCTCAACAACCGCATGTCTTGACTGCTCGTTCTCGGTACGTGAACAGCCCCACGCACGGGTTCGTGCACTTTTAGTCGGGAGAGAACGGCCACCGGCGGGCTTGGAGTCTCTTCTGAACATGACGTCCTCGTACTCTGTCGCCCTTGAAGGCGGTTACCCTGTCGACATGCAGCCGAAGCGCTCGCGCCACACCTCGCGAACCGACTGCCCTGCTAGACTGGCTGCGTGCGGCGTTTGATCGTCAACGCAGATGATTTTGGCTTCACTTCGGGCGTGAACCGGGCCATCGTGGAGGCTCACTCGCACGGCGTCGTCACTTCTTCGACGCTCATGGCCAACGGCCCGGCTTTCGCGGAGGCCGCGCAACTGGCGAGAACCGTCCCGAAGTTGAGTGTTGGTTGCCATGTCGTGCTGACCGATGGCGAGCCGGTTCTTGCCGCGGGACAACTTCCCTCTCTCACGACCGGGCGCGCATTTCCGCGACGGCATGATGACATTCGCGGCACGCGCGATCGCCGGCCGCATGGACGCCGACGAAATTACTGCCGAAGCCACTGCGCAGATTCGGAAGATTCAATCCTCGGGCATCGCCGTTTCTCACTTCGACACTCACAAGCACACGCATCTGTTTCCCGAGATTCTGCGGCCTCTGCTGCGGGCGGCGGCGGCTTGCGGAGTTCGCGCGGTGCGCAATCCGTTTGGACCTCGCCTGCCCCTGCGATCCAGCCAACTTCTGACCCGCCCCGGCCTTTGGACGCGCTACGTCGAGGTGCGGATCCTGGGCGCTTTCGCCGGCAAGTTCCGCGAGGCCGTGGACCGGGAAGGATTCACCACGCCCGACGGCACGTTGGGGATCGTGGTCACCGGAGCGCTCGACGAAACCCTGTTTCTACGCGATTGCCCGCAGCATTCCCGAAGGCACCTGGGAATTCGTTTGCCATCCCGGCTACAACGACGCGGATCTGCAGGCAGGCAAGACCCGTCTGCGGGAGTCGCGGGAGACCGAACTTCGCGTCCTGACGCTGCCCGCGGCCCGCGAGCTGCTTGCGCAGCAGGGGATTGAGCTGATCTCCTATCGCGACCTGGCGCCGAAACCTGTGCCGCTCTAGGGTCGCTCGGTTCCGCATTTCGGAATGCCCCGCCATCCTTGGTACCGACGGACGTAGGGGATTCAGGTACTCTGGTAACCTGCTGACTTCACTGCAAGTAGTATGATTATTCGCAGATCACCCTGTTGTCTAGAGTTTTCTAATCTGGAGGTTTTTCGCTCATGTCGGCCCAAGGGTCAGCTCCGCGCGCCACTCTGGACCTAAAGGTCCGGGTGTGGGGCATGGGCTCGAATAACCAGCCTTTCTTCCAGAATGCCATGGCACAAAACGTCAGCGCCACGGGCGCCTGCCTGTACGGCATCGAGCCCGAGCTGAAGGTGGGCGACGTCATCGGCGTGCAGTACGAAACCCGGAAAGCGCGCTGCAAAGTGGTCTGGGTCGTCGACGCGGGAGCGCTGAAGAAAACCCAGGTCGGCGTGCACTTGTGGCCGACCAGGATTGTCCGTGGGCTGCAGTTCTTCCCGCAGACATGCAAGTGGACGAGCGCACGCAGCAGCGCCAGGACAATCGCAGAAAATTCCTGCGCCACAAGATTTCCTTTCCTCTGGAACTGCGCGACGAGCGCGTGAACACTCCGCTGCGCGTGAATGCCACCGACATCAGCGGCAACGGCTGTTATGTTGAGACCGTCATGCCGCTGCCCATCGGCACCGCGCTTCGAGTGGATTTGTGGATCGAGCAGGAGCGCCTCACTCCCAGCGCTGTGGTTCGCACTCGCGACCCCGGCGTCGGCATGGGCATCGAGTTCACGGGCTTGCCCGAAGAATCCAAGAAGCGGTTTCAGGCTCATCTCGACAAGCTCGATCCTGGAATGGCCTTCAGCCAACAAAGAGGGCCAATAGCGCCGTCCGTCGTGTCGCCTCGCCTCTCGTGTAAAATCTGCAACCACTGCCCATTCCAGCCATCGAATGACAGAGCAGACCACGAGAAAGCAGCCCCTCGCACATGAAGATCGGAATCACCTGTTATCCGACGTACGGCGGTAGCGGAGTTGTCGCCACGGAACTGGGCCTGGAGCTGGCGCAGCGCGGACACGAAATCCATTTCATTTCCTACGCGCAGCCCATCCGCCTGCGGGGCGAGGAACCGAACATCCACTATCACGAAGTGGAAGTTCTCGCGTTATCCGCTGTTCGACTATCCTCCGTACGATCTGGCGCTGGCCACCCGCATGGCGGAGGTCGCGCAGCTTTACGATCTCGACCTGCTGCACGTGCACTACGCCATCCCGCATTCGGTGAGCGCGCATGCTGGCGCGGCAAATGCTCGCCGACGGGCCGCGCGGACGCCGCCTGCCCTTCGTCACGACGCTGCACGGCACCGACATCACTCTGGTAGGCCTCGACCGTTCGTACCTGCCGATCACGCGCTACTCGATTGAGCAAAGCGACGGCGTGACCGCGATTTCGAACTACCTGAAAGACCGCACGCAGCGCGTGTTCGACGTGAAGAACAGCATTGAAGTGATTTACAACTCGGTGAACTGCGATGTCTACCGCCGCAACCCCGAGACGTTCGCGAAAGTGCGGGCGGAGTATGCGCCCAACGGTGAGCGCGTGCTGGTGCATCTCTCGAATTTTCGGCCCGGTCAAGCGTCTCACCGATGTGATTGAGATTTTCGACCGCGTGCACAAGAAGATTCCGTCGAAGCTGCTGCTGATCGGCGATGGCCCCGACCGTTCCGTCGCCGAGTGGCTGGCCGTGCAGAAGGGCATTCATAATGATGTCCTGTTTCTCGGCAAGCAGGATCAGATCCAGGAGAAGCTATCGATCGCCGACATCATGCTGATTCCGAGCGAACTGGAATCGTTCGGGCTGGCTGCGCTGGAAGCCATGGCGTGCGAGGTGGTTCCCATCTCCACGCGGGCGGGCGGCGTGCCGGAAGTCATCGACCACGGCAAGACCGGCTATCTCGCCGACGTGGGCGACGTCGAGACGATGGCGCGTTACGCCATCGAATTGCTCAGCAACGACGATCAGCTGCGGGAAATGGGCAAGCAGGCGCGGGCGGCCGCCATGGAGCGCTTCTGTTCCACCAAGATTGTGAAGCAGTACGAAGATTTCTACCGGCGCGTGCTGGAGCGCTCGGCGTAGAAGCCCTCCGGAACCGAACTCGCCGCCTCCACCAGCGGCAGGCGGATCCGAATCAGCGTTCCCTTCCCTTCGTGGCTGTCGATGGTCATGCGCGCCGTGTCGCCGTAGAGCACCTGCAAGCGCTCGGAGATATTCGCCATGCCGATGCCCATCCCCGACCAACTGCTGCTTTCTTCGAGCTGCGCGCCGCCCATGCCGACGCCGTCGTCCTCGACTTCGATGATGAGCCGCGAATCGACAACGCGGCTGCGCAGGTAGATGCTGCCGCCCTCCACTTTCGGCACCAAGTCCGTGCTTGATGGAGTTCTCGACCAGCGGCTGCAGCAGCATGCTGGGAACGACCACGTCGAGCGAGGCGGGATCGAGTTCCTTGACCACGCGCAGCTTGTCCCGCCCGAACCGCACCACTTCGATGTCGAGATAGTTGTCGATGAATTCGAATTCTTCCCGCAACGGCGCAAAGGCCTCGCTGCTGTTGAGCAGGCGCCGCAAGATGGTCGCCAGCTTGAAGATCACGTCCCGCGCCATGTCCGGGATCGAACCGCACCAGCGACGAGATCGAATTCAGAGTGTTGAACAGGAAGTGCGGATTGATCTGGTTCTGCAGCGCCTCCATGCGGGCGTGCAGCAGAAGGCGTTCCTGTTCTTCCAGCTTGATCTGAATGCGCACGCTGTTGAAAATCTTCAGCTCGATTCCGATCGCTGCCATCACGCTCGCCGCGTAGATCGCGCTGTACACCCAGTAGTTGTCGGGACTCTCGATGCTGAAAATGATGAGTTCGGTCGGGAAATATCTGCACCAATTCGCGTTTGCACGAAACGCAAGCCAATCACGGTCCAGAAAAACATGATCTGCCAGTCGAACAGGCGGGGGCGCGGCAGATTGCGCCGAATCATGCGAAAGATGCCTTCGATCGATGAACGGCGAGAACGACCAGATATCATCCTTATCGACCGCCATGGTGCGCAATTGGCCGGCGAGAAAACCAGAAAGCACATCGAACGGCATCGCGGCCCACTCGCCGTGCAGCAGCGCGGGTATACCCATCAGCACGCCGCCCAGCGATCCGGCCCAGCGTCCGCCGATCACTCCCAGCAGAAGCGCAGTTTCAAAACTCATGTCGCCGGCCTGGAAACTCTTCTGAGAAGATTCGGATCCAGACGCCAACCATGATCGGCAGGCCGAACCAGAGCACCAGGTACACCTTCTGCCGGAAGGTGCGCTCTTCGCGAAACAAGCAGACTCTTGAATTCCTTGGAACGCACCAGGCTGCTCGACACAGCCGCGGCTACGCCCAGCTTGACCAGCAAATTGATAGGATGAGCCGCTGTTCCATGAGATTTATTTCTAGTGAATTGTCAGAGTAGCCGTACGCCGATACGAACAGCCTGTGAAAACTGTAGCACGAAGCCGCTTGCTCAATATCCCTCGTGCTTGTCGACTACGAACCGCAATGCCTGCCGCGGCACAGCGCAAGAATTGAATACTCATGCCATCTAGCGGAAGTGGAACTTCAACACGGCTTTCGGAGTCATAGGACTGTAGAATTAAGCTTGGACGCTTCAGAAGTCCGGACCTTCAGGGAGGACAGCATGCGCCTGTTTCGTCTGGCTCCATTTTTTGTAGCAATAGCTGGCAGTATTTCGCTGCTGGCTCAGACTCCCGCAGCCGCGCCCCCGCCTCCCCAGTCCGCCCGACAGGCACTGCTGGAAATGTTTCTGGGTAAGGGTGAGGACGACTTTACAAAGCATCTACCCGAGGTCGCGCACCAGGCATTGATTCACAAGGGCGACAGCCAGGAAACAAACGTGATTCTCAAAATCTCCACCATCGGACGCCAGTTGGCTGCGCAAGGCGAACACTTCGAGACCTTCGAGACAGGGCCCAATCTTCTGATCAGCGAACAAAATAACGGCCACGAAAAATACGAAATCGCTGTCGAGCATGACACGCTGCTCGGCGAGGACGACGAAATCGAACTCTCCGTTCACTATTACAAAGACGGACAGCTGCAATCGCTCCCCGTCGTGCCTCGGCTGATCTTCACGCTGCGGCAAGAAAAAGAAATCTGGCGCCTCACCGAAGTCACGGCTGCGACGCACGCTCCGCTCACCGACCCCGACTATCTCAAGGGATTGCGGCAGAGACCAGAATGAGGCGAACGAGACCGCCGCGCGAAACCGGATGGTCAGCCATAGCTACAGCCGAGACCAACTACGCAACCCGGCATCCCGACCGCGGCTACGCCTGCACGTTGGCAATAATATTTGCTCCCGAACCGGGCGCGATGCCGGGAGAGAATGGCTTTGTCTACGATCCCGGTCAGGGCAACGAAGAGTGGAGCGGATATCGCTTCGCGCTCATGGGATGCGACGGATCTCCAGCGGCTCGAAGTTTCGCATCACTGCCGTGCCGCTCGAGCCTGACGCGGGAATGAAGACATTTTGTGCCGACGAGTCCGGTGCGTTCAAATTCGTTACCACCGGAAAAAGCTCCACTTGCTTCAGTCGGGGACAATCCGTGAATACGCGATGCTGTCTCCAACCCGCAAGACTGAAGCTGTACATCTCTTCTATCCGTAGGCCAGTTCTTTCGCGCGCTGCGCCGCCTTCACGACGGCTTTGATCAGCGTGACGCGCAGCTTCCCTTCTTCGAGTTCCATGATGGCGTCGATCGTGCAGCCGGCCGGAGTGGTCACCGC
This sequence comes from uncultured Acidobacteriaceae bacterium, assembly GCA_963795875.1. Lineage (GTDB taxonomy): Bacteria > Acidobacteriota > Terriglobia > Terriglobales > Acidobacteriaceae > Sulfotelmatobacter. The sequence continues at coordinate 472,797 of CAWCJM010000004.1, read as the reverse complement.
GTCTTTGAGCAACGCCGGATGATCTCCGGTCTCGAGCACCACTCGCGCCGCACCCAGCGTGGTCTGCGCAGCCAGCAGCGTCGCGATATCCCGCGGCAATCCCACTTTCACGCCGGCTTCCGCCAGCGATTCCAGAATGATGTAGATGTAAGCCGGGCCGCTGGCCGAAAGCGCGGTCACGGCGTCCATGTGTTTCTCGTCGACGACAACCGTGCGCCCCACCACATCAAACATGTGGCAAGTCATGGCCACGTCTTCCGCGCTGGCGTGCTTGCCTTTGCAGATCGCGGTCATGCCGGCGCCCTGCTGGCAGGGCGTGTTGGGCATGGCGCGGATCACCGGAACATTCGGCGGCAGATTTTTCTCGATCATCGAAGTCGGCACCGACGCCGCGACCGACACGATCACCTGCTTCGCGGTGATGTGACCGCTGATCTCGCGCACCACGTCCTCGACCACCTGCGGCTTCACTCCGATCACAATGATGTCGGCGCCTTTGGCGGCCTCGACGTTGTTGGTTCCGACTTTCACTTTCAGCTTTGCGGCCAGCGCCTTGGCGCGCTCCTCGTGCGCGACCGTCGCGCAGGTGGACTTCGCCGAGAGCAGGCCGTTCTTCAACAGCGCCTGCAGAATAATGCCGCCCATCTTGCCTGCGCCCAGAAACGCCACTTTCTTTCCCGCCAGATCATTTCCCATGATTTTCCTCAATCAACAAAATCTTAACCACAGAGGACACAGAGTACACAGAGGAGATACTGAATCCAAAAGAAATTCCCCTGTGTCCTCCGTGTCCCCTGTGGTGAAAGACTACTTTGCCGTGGCCTTGGTCTGCCGCTCCATCCAATTCCATGCGGTCGCCACGACGTCGCGCAGCCCGCGCGTCGCCTTCCATTGCAGCAGCGCCTGCGCCTTTGCCGGATTCGCCACCAGGCTCGGAGGATCTCCGGGGCGCCGCGGCACCATCTTGCGCGGAACCCGCTTTCCCGTCACTTCCTCGACGGCGGAGATCACTTCCTGCACCGACGCTCCCGTGCCCGTTCCGACGTTGACGGCAAAGCTTTCCTTCCCCGCGGCCAGATGGTCCAGCGCCTTCAAGTGCGCGCTTGCCAGATCGTTTACGTGGATGTAGTCGCGCACGCAAGTTCCATCCGGCGTCGGATAGTCCGAACCAAATACCTGCAAGCTCCGGACCAAGTCCCGCGGCCGCGCGCAGCGCCAGCGGAATCAAGTGCGTCTCCGGGTCGTGCAACTCGCCGATCTCGCCACTTTCATCCGCGCCCGCGGCGTTGAAATAGCGCAGGCTCGCAAATGCGAAACCGTACGCTCGGTCGTACGCCTCCAGCGCCTGCTCGAAGAAAAGTTTCGTCACGCCGTAGGGATTCACCGGCTGGCGCGGCATGTTCTCCTCGATCGGAACTTTCGCCGGTTCGCCGTAGACCGCGCAGGTCGAAGAAAAAATGATCTTCTTCACTCCCGCATCGAGCGCCGCATTGAGCAGCGAAAGTCCGCCCTCGACATTGTTGTGGAAATATTTTCTGGGATTCGTCACCGACTCGCCGACATAGGCGTGCGCCGCAAAATGCATGATGGCGTCCGCGCGCGGCAGCACTCGCGCCAGAGCGGCAGAATCCAGCATGTCGCCCTTGACCAGTTCAAAGCCCGCCGCCAGGATTTCGTAGCCCGGTGCTGAGATTGTCGAAAATGATGACTTCATGCCCGGCGCGTTTCAGCGCCCGGGCCGCATGACTGCCGATGTATCCCGCTCCGCCGATGACCAGAACGACCACGAAGTTTCCTTTCCGTCCGCAAGTTTCCGCCGGGCACCCGAAGATCAGTGCCCGTGCACTGCAAGCGCCGGGACTACGGCGATCTCCAATGGCATCATGGTTGCCGGAGTTTCCACACCTGGAGGGAGCAGACAGACATTGTACACAACGGATGGCAAGGGCCTACGCATCGATACGAGCTGGAGGGAATTGAGCTGGTCGCCTGGTTTTAATTGGAATATAGACAGCATTGGTGAGACCATTCGGTAGTGAACGGCAGAAGGCACCGTATGAAATATCGCATCGCAATGTGGGCGACAGCAGGTTTTCTCGTAGCCGTCGGTTGGGCAGTTTATGCCTTCGCTTCAAGGCCTCCGGCCTTGACCTTCAACAATCCCATCATGATGCTGGTCCGAATCACTTGCCCGATTGCATTGATCAGTTCCTTCCCAATTCGTATGGAGTGGACCTTCCTGGCGAACGCAGCGACATACGCACTCGTGGGCCTGATCGTGGAAAACCTGCGGCAACGATTGGCGCACGCAAAGTAGATTAATCCAACCGCTCGGCTTGGTCCGTCATCCGCTCCCCCGTGCTGCTAAGATTGTGCCTTCACCCTGGGAGGTTTCGTGGAAAGCGAACTGCCGCCAGATCCCAAACCAGCGCCCGAAGCCGTACCCGAATCTCTGTCCGAGCCGCCGCGCGCGTCCCTGCCTAAATCGGACCCAATCCCCTCGGCAGCGGCCTCCGTGCCTGCCGCACCACTTCCTCCTGAGGTTCCAACGTACACCGACCGCGGAACATTCTTGATGGTCTTCGGCGTGTTTCAGATCATTCTGGGATTGCTGGCCGCGCTCATGGTTCCACTGGTCGGTCTCAGCGCATTTATGTCCCGACTCTCGCCCGGCGGCACCATGAGAGCCGGCCAGGTTCTTTCCGGAGTTGCTACGTATGCCTTCATTGCCGCAGCGCTGATCGCGCTGGGCATCGGATCAGTGCAAATGAAGCGCTGGGCGAGGGCACTCACACTGGTCACGTCGTGGTACTGGCTGATCATGGGCGCGCTCGTCACCGTCTTGCTGACCGCAGTACTACCGGTCACCATGCGGACTGTGCTGGCACAGATGAAACAGAGCGGTCCAGAGGCGCCGTCGCCGGCAGCGTCCACTGCGGTCATGGCCGTCATCCTTACGCTGATGATTATTTTTATGGCGTTCTTTCTGGTGGTGGTGCCGCTCGCATTCGTCATTTTCTACAGCCGCAAAGATGTCGCGGAAACTTGCCGCCATCGCGACCCCGTCGAGCGCTGGACCGATCAAACGCCCTTGCCCGTGCTCTTCGCTAGCGTCGTGCTCTTCACCGGCGCCGCATACCTGCTCGTGACGGGTGTTACGACACCCCTGTTTCCTTTCTTCGGACGATATCTGACTGGGGTTGCGGGCGCAGCGTGCTTTCTTGCAATGGCTGCGCTCGACTTCTATCTCGCCATCGCACTGTTCCGTCTGCAGGCTGCAGCGTGGTGGATTGCGATCTGTACACTGGCCGTCCGTCTGTTCTCGATGGCACTCACGTATGCCCGGGCCGACATGATGACGGCCTACTCGAAATGGGGATGTCGGACGCACAGTTACAGATGATGAACTCAAGTCCAATGCTTCGCGGGCACGTCCTGCTGTGGTGGAGCCTGCTCTCGATGGTGTTCTTCTTCGGCTACCTGCTGTGGATGAAGAGATATTTCAAAGGACCATCCTCCGCGCCATCAGCAGCGCTGACTGCGCCGGTTAGTTGATTGTTGAGGGACTCTATGACCGAACAACTTGCCGACAAACAATGCGTGCCATGCCGCGGCGGCGTTCCGCCACTCAACGGTAGCGAACTGGAGAAGTTGCAGCAGGCTCGTCCCCCGCTGGACCGTCGACGAAGGATCATCATATTCACCGCGAGTTCAAGTTCCCTGACTTCAAGGCAGGCGCTGGACTTCGTCAATCGCGTGGGCGCGCTGGCCGAAGAACAGGGGCATCATCCCGACATCCTGCTGGCATGGGGGAAGGCCGAGATTACGCTGTGGACGCACAAGATTGACGGCCTGACTGAAAGCGATTTCATCATGGCAGCCAAGATCGACCGGCTGAGCGGCTGGTTAAGCCAAGGGCGATCCGTTCACAAGCCTGCTTGAGGTCTTCAAAGAACTGCCTGGTGCTTTGCGCGATGGCACTCTCAATGGCAAAACCGGCGACGCGCGAAAAGACTCCCACGAACTCCAACTGCACGCGTATCTCGGTTTCGAAATCGGATAAAGCCTGGAAGGTCACCCTGGTCTCAAGCGTGATGCCTCCGAAGTGGCTGAGGAAGTCCACACGGCGGCTCGGCTCGAAGTGCATCAGCACCTGATCCACCGTTCGAACGGGACCGTCTATTTCGATTTGCAAACGGCTCGATTCTTCCCAAGGCCGCCCCACCCAGCGAATCTCGCGAATGTAGGAGCACCACTGCCACGTGTCAGGCTGGGTATAAACCGCGAATACGGCGCTTAAAGGACGAGTTACTACGACGCGGATCTCAGACGACTGCATGGAAGCGGCGTGGACCAGACGAATCAGGCGCTGGTCGAAACATGATACACGCAGTTAGGGCAGGACTGGGAGGCGCGCAAACGAAGAATTCGCCGCCGCAAGATCGCAAATTACGATTCAGCCGCAATCCTGGGCGTAGTTTCGCACTCTTTCCGCATTTCCTCGAAGAATCCTTTTGTCGCCTTCGTGATGGCCGGCGCCAGTGCAAAGCCCAGCGCGCGGGAAGGCGTGCCCACCAGCTGCATCACGACGTTGATCGCGGTCTGAGCATCAGAAACGGGCGTGAAGGTAACTCGCGTCTCGCAGGTAATTCCAAAGACGTGGCTGAGGTAGACCACGCTCTCCTTCGGGTGCAAAATGCTGCACGACCTGGTCGATTGTGCTACGGATCGGCGAGCGGGTTTCGATACGCAACCGGCTTCCCTCTTCCCAGGGCTTGCCTTGCACCCAGCGAATTTCGCCGAACAAGTTGCGATTGCGCCAGCGGTCCACATCCACATAAATGGCAAAACCGTGTCGAGCGGACGAGTTCAGCGACGACTTGAAAGTCAAACGACTGCATGGCGCACGTGAGCGATTGAGACGATCCAGCAGGGCATGGCTCGCTCGCGCACTCGGCAAAGTGTAGGGGAAAACGGCGGGTAGGGCAATCACGGAAACCGCGGGGACCTTCGCGGTAAGCGACCGGCCTGACAGCGCCCAGGCCAGGATCGCAGCCGGAATCAGCATCAGCACGCCCGTACCGGTGGCGACCGTTCGCGCGGAGATTCCTGCATCCAGAAATCGGCCAGCCAGATACGCGGTCACGGCAAACGTCAGGCTGCCCAGGCCAAGGTCGGCGGCAAACACGCGCCCGCGAAAGCGGTCTTCGGTATGAAGTTGCAGCAGCGTCGTCGAGAAGACCCATACCGTCGAGCCTCCCGCATGGCGCCAGCATGGCGCAGGCGGCCGCCATCCACACGCTGCGGCTCGCGCCCAGAACTCCGTAGCCGCCGGCGATGGTGAGATAGCCAAACAGAATTCCCAGGCGCAGACGATGGTCGCTCTCGCCCGCCCAGCGTGCCGAGACCAGCGGGCCCACCAGCGCTCCCAGGCCGCGCCCCCCGAGCAGAATGCTCATGCCGAGCATAGCTCCGCCCGCGGCATCGATGCCGTGCCCGTGCACCGCAAACTCGCGCGCTCCCATCACCGTAAAGATCACCCAGCTGGGTCCGACCATGAGTTCTCCGGCCTTGGCGAAGACCGCCGGCAACAACGTCGGATGACTGCGAATGTAGCGAATCCCTTCCAGCACTGGAGAGAAGTCGACGAGATCGCGCGGCCGCAAGTGGCGCGGCAGCTTCGGCGTGCGGCTCGGCGAAGCGCATTCCGCCGATCAGCAACGCCGACGTTAGAAACGAAAGAGCCATTGAGAATGAAGACCGTGTCGCGTCCGAAGAACGCGGCGACCACTCCGCCGACCGACGCCCCAATCAGCAGATTCACCGACCAGGTCGCCGACGACAGAGTATTCGCGACCAGAACCTCGCTCTCCTCAGTGCAATGTTCGGAATCACCGAACTGCGCGCCGGCTCGAAGAACGCCGCCATCGTCGTTTCCGCCAGCAGCAAGGGATAGACCAGCCACACCGTCGATCGCGAACGCACGAACAACATCGCCAGCACGACCACGAAACGAATCAGGTCGGCGGCGATCATCACATGCTTGCGCTTCAGCCGGTCGTTCACCACGCCCGCCGTCGGCCCGACAAAGGTCTGCGGCAGAACCTGCAGAACCAGCGCCAACGCCACCGAACCCGCGTGCCCGGTCAACTGCAGCAGCAGGGTATAAATCGAGAGCGTGTAGAACCAGTCGCCGATCTCGCTGACGATCTGCGCCATCCAGAGCCGCCGGAAATTTCGGTTGCCGCGCAGCAGCCGCACGTAGGACGCGAGCGTAATCGTAGATGCGACGCGCTCCGGTTGAGGATCCATGGTGAGTGCTTAATCTACAGGTTGGGCTACGTGCAGGCTCCAGCGACTGGGCGGGAACCGTGCTACGGTCGTCAGCTTGCGTTTCAGATCGTCGGCGATCTGCTTGCCGTGGAAGCGGCCGTTTTCGATGAAAATTTCGTTGGTGCGCGATCCCGCGACGATCACGCCCGCGACATAAATTCCCTGGACGTTGCTTTCAAGCGAGACCGGATCGCACACCGGACGGCATTGCTGCTCCGACAATTCGATGCCCATGCTGCGCAGAAAATCGTAGTCAGGATGGTAGCCGATCAGTGCCAGCACGAAATCATTCTTCAGCCGCATCGGCCCGCGCGGCGTGTTCAGATCACGACATGGTCGATGCCAATCTCCTGCACCGAACTGTTGAAGTAAGCCTCGATCTCTCCGTTCTTGATGCGGTTTTCGATGTCGGGCTTGATCCAGTACTTCACGTGGTGGTGCAGCTGCGCCTCGCGATGCACCAGCGTGACGCGGGCTCCGTGACGCCACAAATCGAGCGCCGCAATCGCCGCGGAATTCTTGCCGCCGATCACCAGCACGTCGGTGTCGTAATAAGGATGCGGCTCGCCATAATAGTGCGAGACCTTGGGCAAGTCCTCGCCCGGAATGCCGAGCTGATTCGCCAGATCGTAATAGCCCGTCGAAACGATGACTTTCTTCGTCCGGTAATCATGCGGCCGCCCCGCGCGGTCGGTCGCGGTGATGCTGAAGTTCCCGTCTTCGCCCATCACCGTCTTGACCCACTCGTACTGGCGCAGGTCGAGATGATAGTGCTCGGCAACTTTGCGGTAATACTCCAGCGCCTCTTCGCGCGTGGGCTTCTGCAGCGCCGTGGTGAACGGAATGTCGCCGATCTCAAGCAGTTCCGGCGTGGTGAAAAACGTCATGTTCGCGGGATAGTGAAACAGCGAGTTCACCAGGCATCCCTTGTCGAGGACGATGACCTTGAGCCCGATCTTCTGCGCCTCGATCGCACAGGCCAGCCCGGTCGGCCCGGCGCCGATGACCAGAACGTCGGTGTGCATCTCGGGCTGAGCCTTGGCCTTGGTCTTGGGGAGGGTTTCGAGTTCGTACGGCGGCAAGAAATTCAGGCATGGGCTGAGTGCAGAGTCGGTCGAGGCAACGAGGGTTCGAACGCAACTCGGAAACCGATGATTCTAGCATGCGGAAATTACGAGAGAGGGTCGAGAATCACGACGGACAATCCTAGGCGTTCTGGATTGCTTCCTCGACCTCCTGCGGAGTCTCATGAACACCGACGAGCCCTGCGCCACATTGGATAGCGGAGCCGGAACCAAACGGCACCACCGAGGTGATCGAATCGGCGTCCACCAAAACCTCCTGCGACGGATTCAGGTGGTCGTGCAATGTGATCAACTTCATGCATCCCCCTCGAATGTCGGGTCTGAGGATTCTACGCCAGCAACGCAGTGTTGCGGCACAAGACTAAGGTGTGTGCCTCAGTCGTTCGCGGCCTTTTCGCGAAGGGTGGGAAGCAGACTGTTGAGACTGTGGTATTTTGGCTCGCCTGCCGCCGTATAATAATCGGTTCTCATAGCCGTCGCGGACCAAGCAGACGATGCTCCGGCCCGCGATGCAGGAGCCCTCATGTCTACTGTTACCGAAGCAGCGGCCGCAAACCAAGGCAAGACCCGCATCGAATCCGACAGCATGGGAAAGATCGAAGTCCCGGCGAATGTCTACTGGGGCGCGCAGACGCAGCGCTCGCTGCTGCATTTCAACATTGGACGCGACACCATGCCGCCGGAGCTGATCCGCGCCTTCGGCATCGCTCAAGAAAGCCTGCGCGCTGGTGAATCAGGATCTCGGCAAACTTCCCGCCGACAAAGCCAAGCTGATCGTGCAAGCCGCCGACGAAGTCATCGCCGGCAAACTCAACGACCAGTTCCCGCTGCGCATCTGGCAGACCGGCAGCGGCACCCAGACCAACATGAACGTGAACGAGGTCATCTCCAACCGCGCCATCGAAATCGCGGGCGGCGAAATGGGATCGAAGAAGCCGATCCATCCCAACGATGACGTCAACATGTCGCAGTCCTCCAACGACACGTTTCCCGCGGCCATGCACATCGCGGCCGCCGATCGCGTCAAGAATGCGCTGATTCCCGCGATCAAGACCGTGCACGACGCGATCGCAGCCAAGGCGAAGGAATTCGACACATCGTAAAGATCGGCCGCACTCACCTGCAGGACGCCGTGCCCTTAACCGTCGGACAGGAATTCGGCGGCTGGGCCAGCCTGCTCGAACGCGACATCCATCGGCTGGAGCAAGTGCTGGATGGACTCTACGATCTGGCCATCGGCGGCACGGCCGTCGGCACGGGACTGAACACGCATCCGGAATTCGCCGAGCGCGCCGCGAAGAAGATCGCCGAACTCACCGGACTTCCCTTCCGCTCCCACGGCAACAAATTCGCCGCGCTCTCGGCGCACGATGAAATCGTCTTCGCTCAGGGCGCGATGGAAACGCTGGCCGCCTCGCTGATGAAAATTTCCAACGACATTCGCTGGCTGGCTTCCGGCCCGCGCTGCGGCCTGGGCGAAATTTCGATCCCCGAAAACGAGCCAGGATCGTCCATCATGCCCGGCAAAGTGAATCCCACGCAGTGCGAGGCCATGACCATGGTCTGCGTGCAGGTGCACGGCGCAACCGCCGCCGTCGGATTCGCCGGATCGCAAGGCAACTTCGAACTCAACGTCTACAAGCCGGTCATCATCTACAACTTCCTGCACTCGGTCACGCTCATCACCGACGCCTGCCACGGCTACGTCGAGTACATGCTCAAAGGCATTGAAGTCGATCGCGCCAAAGTGGACTGGTACGTGAAGAACTCGCTGATGCTGGTCACCGCGCTGGCCCCGAAAGTCGGATACGACAAGGCCGCGCAGATCGCGCACACCGCGCACGTCGACCACAGCAGCCTGCGCGAAGCCGCGCTGAAGCTGGGATATCTGACGGGCGAGGAATTCGATCAGCTGGTGAAGCCGGAGAAGATGACGCACCCGTAATCGCAACCATCTCTCGCTCCTATACCGTTATCCCGAAGGTTCGCGTTGTTCTGGATGACGCCGAAAAGGTTCGACGGGCGGAGTCAGACCTCAGACGCCTCAGACACATCCTGTTCGCTCACCGGGAGTCGAGATGCCGTCTTCTTCGGCGTCGTCGTGATCACCACCACGCTCACCAGCACCAGCAGCGTCCCCACAATCGTGCGCGGGCCGATCGCTTCCCCGCCCAGGAAATATCCCACGAGCACCGCGACCACCGGATTTACGTACGCATACGTACCAACCTTCGTCGGCGATTCGTGGTGAATCAGCCAGACATACGCTGTGAATCCCACGATTGATCCGGCCACGATCAGATACGCCAACGCGAGCCACGCCCCGCGCGATACTGCCTGCACATGAAAGCCGCGAAACTCTCCCAGCAGCGCCGCAGTCAGCGTGAGGAACACGCCACCAGCGAGCATCTGCGCCCCAGAACTCATGGCTTTGGCCGCGGGCAGCGGCAGTTTGCGACTTAAGGACGCCGCCACCGACCAACTGATCGCCGCGACGATCAACGCGCAGGCTCCTGCGGTATCGATCGGGGCCTCGCCCAGGCTCATGGAGTGTCCCACGAGAACTGCGACGCCGCCGATCCCCACCAGCAGCGCAAGCCCCAGCCGCAACGTCAGGCGCTGTGTGCGTAGGAAAACAATCTCCGCCAGCGCCATGAACACTGGGATCGTCGCCATCATGACCGCCGCGATGCCCGACGGCACGCGCCGCTCCGCCCAGAACAGCAACCCGTAGTCAAAAACAAAAATCAGCACCGCGAGAATCGACGCCGCACCCCACTCGCGCGCAGTCGGAGAGGGCGTGCCCCGGGCGCGCATCCAGCAATAAAGAACAATTCCGGCCACCAGAAACCGCATTCCAGCCAGCAGAAACGGCGGAACCTCGCGCACTCCCACCCGGATCGCCAGAAACGTCGAGCCCCAGACGAAATAGATAATGGCGAAGGCGAGCAGCACCTTCCAGGCGCGAGGTTGGAGAAGCAGCATCCATGCGGAGGATCCTTTCGCGAGATCTGGCAAGAACACTCCCGGGCCTGATTAGATCACCGCAACCCGCGCGGGACGCGGATTTCCCGCATAAAAAGATTTTATGGGCTTATAATCCTGGACACAGTTCAAGGCAGGCAGGGCTCGCCACACATATTGTGTTGAAGGCGTACCGGGACTATTTCTTCAGGAGGCTGGTGTGGCTGGCCACGCACTGCCACTTGCCTCCGTCCATGACCCAGGTATCGGTGAAGCGTCCGACGTGGTCATATGGCTTCCCTGGTAGGTACCCTGCGTGTGATAGACGCCGGTGACCACCGCGGTGTCGCCAAAGAAGTTCATTTTGACATCTTGGATATTGAGCGCAGTCGGTTTGAATCGCGGATCTTTGATATCGGCAAGAAATCTCTGCTTGTCGCTGAGTTCGCCGTCCCACTCGGTGTTCACAAACCGGCTTGATACCAGCGCCTCGAGGGCAGACGAATCCCGGTTCACCTGCGCTTCATTCCACAGTCGCTCCAGAACCAGCAGCTTGCTCTCGCGTGGATCGGCCTGCTGGGCGGCCATTCCGATCGCGCCCAGAGTCAGGAGAAGACAGCAGAGGATTGTCGTGCGATTCATAGCCCTTACACGCTCGCCGGCATCCCTACGTGGGGCGAACGTTCCAAAACGATAGCAGCGGCGGCCGCAGTCAAGCCACGGAAATGCACAGAGGAGAGGTTACGAACGTCATAGACCTCGAAGCAGACCTTCAGGCGTTGGACCTCGGCCCTTCATGATAAGGACTTGGCATGTAGTTCCTCGAATTCCAGGTCCGAAGCGGAGTCCCGAAGTCAGACGACCGAGGTCCGAAGTCCTCTTCAGAACGCCCAGCGCAGCAGCGTCGCGCCCACGGTAAATCCGGCGCCCACCGACGCCAGCATCACCAGACTTCCCTTCTTCAGTTTGCCCTGCTCCATCGCCGTATTCATTGCCAGCGGAATTGTCCCCGCGGTGGTGTTGCCGTAGCGCTCGATGTTGACCATCACCGCCTCCGGTCGCAGGCCCAGCCGATCGGCGGTGGCATTGATGATCCGCAAGTTCGCCTGGTGCGGAATAAACGCATCAATGTCGGAGCCCTTCAGCCCGTTGCGCTCTAGCAATTTCTGGCACAATTCAGTCTGCTTGCGCACGGCGAACTTGAAGACCTGCTGGCCGTCCTGATGGACGTAGTGCATCCTCTTCGCGATCGTCTCTTTGCTCGTCGGGTTCAGGCTGCCGCCGCCGGGCATGTAGAGAAACTGCGAACCCGAACCGTCCACTTCGTGAATGTAGTCGATCAGTCCGACGGACTCGTCTTCCGCGGGCTCCAGAATCGCCGCGCCCGCGCCATCGCCGAAGATCACACAAGTGGCACGATCCGCGTAGTCTATGATTGACGACATCACGTCCGCGCCTATCACCAGCACTCGCTTGTGCGATCCGCTACCTATGAACTGCGCTCCCACCTGCACCGAGTACAAAAAGGCCGAGCAGGCCGCGGAAAGGTCGAACCCCCACGCTCCCTTCGCGCCCAGCTTGTCCTGCACTAGACAAGCGGTCGAAGGAAAAAACATGTCGGGCGTCACGGTGCCCACAATAATCACGTCAATGTCGGTGGGAGCCAGTCCGCGCTGCGCCAGCGCCTTCTTAGCGGCTTCGACGGCGAGATCGCTCGTCGCCACGCCCTTCTCGACGATATGACGCTCGCGGATGCCCACGCGCGCCATGATCCACTCGTTGTTGGTGTCAACCATTTTCTCCAGGTCGGCGTTGGTAAGCAGGCGTGGCGGCACGTACGTGCCGAGGGCGCTGATTTTGGCGCGAATCGGTTTCGTCAACAAGAACTCCTGTGGATGAAGGCTCAAGTATTTTGAAGCATTAGCGGAAGAATGTCTAACGACCCCACGACTTGTCATCCTGAGCGCAGCGAAGAGCCTGCCCTGAGCCTGTCGAAGGGATCTTTGCAATTTGCCGACGCCGCAATTAGAGAGGTCCTTGCTTCGCTTGATTGCATAACGACGTTGGCCCGTCGCAGCGAGTAGATTGGGTTGCGATGAACAAGACCAAGGCTCGAGAGAGGAGCCAACGTCATGCTGATTATAGGCTGTGATTTTCATCCTGGGTTTCAGCAGGTCGCGATCTTTGACAATCAAACTGGGGAGGAGCAAGAACGACGGCTGCAGCACCGCGAAGAGGCGGAACAGTTTTATCGCTCGCTGGCGGGGCAGGAGGTGCGGGTAGGGATGGAAGCCTGCGGGCACTATCCGTGGTTGGAGCGGCTGCTGGCAGAGTTGGGGTTTGAACTGTGGCTGGGAGATGCGGCCGCGATCCGGGCCACGGTGGTGCGTAAGCAAAAGACGGACCGGCGAGACGCGGAACAGGTACTCACCTTAATGCGGGAGGATCGGTTTCCGCGGATCTGGGTGCCGAGTCTGGAGGAGCGGGACGTACGGCAGCTGCTGGTGCATCGCCACAAGCAAGTGCAGGCGCGGACCCGAGTGAAGAATCAGCTGCAGGCCATGGCGTTGAGCCAGGGAGTGCAGAAGAAACGGAAACTGTGGACCGCAGCGGGACGGCCGGAGTTGGAGAAGTTGGAGTTGTTGCCCTATGCGGCCGAGCGGCGCAAGCAACTGCTGCAAACCCTGGATGGATTGGAAGTGGAGATCGAGCAACTGAACCGGCGGGTGGAAGAAGAAGCTGGAAAACGGCCGGCGGCGGGGAAGTTGCAGACCCATCCGGGAGTGGGGCCGGTAACGGCGTTGGCCATGGTGTTGACGCTGGGTCCGGTGGAGCGCTTCGCTTCGGGCAAGCAGGTGGGGAGCTACTTCGGATTGATTCCGAGTGAGTACTCCAGCGGCGGCCAGCAGAAGTTGGGGCATATCAGCAAACAGGGCAGTTCGTTTCTGCGCTTTTTGCTGGTGGAAGCGGGACAGACGGCGGCGCGCTACGATGCCGAGTTGGGCCGCTTCTATCGTCGTCTGGCGGTGCGCAAACATCGCGCTCTGGCCAAAGTGGCGGTGGCGCGCAAGCTGGCGGTGAGGTTGTACCTGATGTTGCGCGAGGACTGGACGTACGCGCAACTATGCAGGGCGGTCGTGCAGGCGAGCCCGAGTCATCCTGTGGTGGGACGACAGAACCGAGCGCTTGAGTAGGCAGCCTGCCTCCCCGAAGAGCGGGGAGTTCGAAGCACGAATCATGGGAGCACGTACCGAAGAGATGGCTGGTGGGACCCTGCGTCCCCCGCGCGATTAAAGGAACACGGCCTTGGTCTGGACATCAAAACCTTTTCCGCGAGAGCGAAATGGCGCTGCCTGGCACGCCTCCGGAGAAGTGTTGACTAAAAAGCCTTGACACCCACCGGCGTCGTTAGAGACAGGATGACAACCGTCAGCTGCTAGAACGCCCACCGCAGCAACGTCGCCCCAGAAGTGAACCCGGCACCCACGGTCGCGACCAACACGCGGTCACCTTTTTTCAACCGTCCTTCTTCGAGCGCCGTCTTCATAGCAATCGGAATCGTCCCCGCCGTAGTGTTCCCGTAACGATCAATGTTGATGATGACTTTCTCCAGCGGCATCCCCAGCCGGTCAGCAGTCGCCGTGATAATGCGCCGGTTCGCCTGATGCGCTATGAAGCAGTCCACGTCCTTTCCGGTCAGCTGGTTCTTCTCCAGGATGCGGTCCGTCATCTCTGCCATTTTCTTCACCGCATACTTGAAGACATTCTTTCCATCCTGATGGATACAATGCATCTTCTGGTCAACAGTTTCATGCGTCGCAGGGTTCAGACTTCCCCCTCCGGGCATGAACAAATACTGTCCGCCCACGCCCTCGATCTGGGCGACGTGATCGATGATGCCCTCTTCCCCATTCTCTGATGGCTCCAGTAAAACCGCACCCGCTCCGTCGCCAAAAATAATGCACACCGCGCGGTCGGTGTAGTCAGTCATGGACGAATTCACATCCGACCCGATCACGAGAACTTTCTTGTACTGCCCCGACTCCACGAACTTCACCCCGGTGTTCAACGCATACAAGAATCCCGAGCATCCCGCGGACACATCGAAGCCCCAGGTATTCTCAATCCCCAACTTATGCTGCACCAGGCACGCCGTCGACGGATACATCATGTCAGGCGTCACCGTTCCCACCACAATCAGATCCACTTCCTGCAGATCGAAGGGGTGCGACTCGAGCAGATTCTTCACGGCCGCGACCGCCAGATCGCTGGCGGCCACACCCTTCTCGACAATATGGCGCTCGCGGATCCCCACGCGCTCCATGATCCATTCATTGGTGGTGTCGACCATCTTTTCCAGATCGGCGTTGGTAAGAACTCGCGGCGGCAAATAGGTGCCGAGTGCGCTGATTTTGGCGCGGATCGCTTTGGTCAATGGGGCTCCCAATATGAAACTCAGTATTCTCAACAATTGGGAGCAGAATGTCTAACCCTATCGAGCCAATGTGGCGACAGCCGCCTGGGCTATCTGGATCTTGAATCGTCCGCACTCAAGCCGCAGCCCGGCCATCCTCATGCTCCATCCACTCCCGGATGAAACCCGGGCAAGCCGCGATCCCGAAATCGCGATTTTCCCCGTCGATCAGATAAGAAAGCGCCGCCCGGTCCAACTCCTCGAGGTGCCGAGATTCAGCTGAGGCCACAATTGGCACTCCGCAGCCGACTGGACCAAGTGCTCCAGGTACGGCAGGTGTCCCTGAAATAACTTACCCGATACGCGGATAGTGATATGGGGAGCGACTTTGGGACCGATACTGCGACGATTCATTGTTCTCCTTTCGACGGCCGATGGTTTAGCCCGGCCTACCTCTACTTGATGCCCGAGAAGACGTTTCTTGCGCAAAGAGTCGTAAAGGAGTTGTAAATCTTGGTAACCAGGAGGGTAGGAACTACTCTGTGCAAAAAAAAATAGCCAGGCACCGGGGACTCACTGCACACGCAAGAGCCCGTTACCGTTGCTTCCTTCCGGACCTGGCGGGGTTGGCGGGAGTACGTCGCGTAAGACCGATGCCTGACCTGAACCATTCTAGCATTCCGCAAATGGTCCCTGTGTAGCCCGGCGTTCCACCGGTCGTCGCGAGCGCATCCTTGGACTTCGCTCAGGACACGTCTTGCGCCCGCACCCTCCCTTCGCCAAAGTGCATGTGACTTTCGGTGCAAGATTTTCTCCCCAAACCCTTCCCTTCTGCTGACGGTTGTCGAACAATGGAGGTCGAGGCCGGAAGCTTCAGCCCAGCACAAGCAGAGGACTGCTCCGGCATCCCCCTGCTCACTCTACAGACTCACGCGATATGGCGCCCCAGTCCGCACAATCCGGCGTGATCCCACTGAACCGGGCCATCGACCATTACTTCGAGCTTGCTCTGTATCTGCTTGTGCTGACGGGCTTTGCCACGCTCGCCAGCACCGGTGGACTCGATCTACCTTCGATCGATTCTCGTCGGGGTGGCGCTGGCAGTCCGCGGATATCTGTTGGCGAAGCGCCAACGGTTCGTGATCTCCGAAGCCTGGACCACTCCGCTCTCGATCGCCTACTTCATCTTTTTCGCAGCCGACTACTTCATTCTTTCGCGCAGCTTTCTGCCAGCCACGGTTCACCTCGCCCTGTTCGGCGTCGTGGTGCGGATGTTCTCCCTGCGCCGCGAGCGCGACCACGTCACGCTGGCCATCCTCGCCTTCCTGATGGTGCTGGCCTCGGCCGTGCTCACCGTCGACAGCGTCTTCCTGTTCTCTTTCGCTGTTTTCATGATGATGGCGGTGGGAACGTTTGTGCTGATGGAAATGCGCCGGTCCGGGCACGCCGCCAACATTCAGGCCCGGCATTCCAACGATCCCCAGGAACATCGCCACCTTGCCTTCGCATTAGCCCGCGTCGCGCCGGCCCTGATGCTGATGATCCTTATCGGCGGGCGCGGTCGTCTTTTTCCTGATGCCCCGCATGTCTGCCGGATACATGGGCGGCTACTCGTTCGGCACCGATCTCTCGTCCGGCTTCAGCGATCACGTCCAGTTGGGCCAGATCGGGCAGATCCAGCAGTCGAGCGCGGTCGTCATGCACATCCAGATCGACGGCGACACGGTTGGCCGCTCCGACCTGCACTGGCGCGGCGTTACGCTCGCGAATTTCGACGGCCGACACCTGGTCCAATCCTCGCGAGCAGTTCATCTTGCAGCACCAAGCCGACAACAGCTTCAAAGTGCCGACGAGCCAACGCGTTCATGCGTTCGTTCGCGCAACCGATTCTGGCCCGCAGAGCACGTGATCCACTACCGCGTGCTGATGGAACCGATCGGCACCAACGTCTTTTTCCTGGCACCCTGGGCCCGCAGCGTCAGCGGCAACTACCGGATGCTGGCCGCCGATGCCGGCGGAGCAGTCTACAACTTCGATTCGCAGCATTCCATCAGCCGCTACGAGGCCGACTCCGACATCTGCCACCGCCTCGCCCGCGGAGTTGCGGACGGCAGGACGCGATTACCCTCCGCCCATCGCGGGCATATCTGCATCTGCCGCCGCTCGACCCGCGAGTTCCTCAGCTGGCCGCGCAGATCACAAAATCAGCCAGCAACGATTTCGACAAAGCCGCCGCCATCGAGAACCATCTCCGGACGCGGTTCGGCTATACCTTGCAGTTGCCGCAGACTCCGGTGAAAGACCCCATCGCCAATTTTCTTTTCGAGCGCAAACAGGGACACTGCGAATACTTCGCATCCTCCATGGCCGTTATGCTGCGCACCCTCGGCATTCCTTCGCGCGTGGTCACTGGATTCCGCTCCGACGAGTTCAACGACCTCACCGGAAACTACGTCGTGCGCGCCAAAGACGCGCATGCCTGGGTGGAAGCCTACTTTCCGGGCTATGGCTGGCAGACCTTCGACCCCACTCCTGGAGGCAGCGGTGGGACGCCACAAGGCTGGAACCGTCTCGCGCTCTACGTCGACGCCATGGCTTCCTTCTGGCGCGATTGGGTAGTCAGCTACGACACTTCGCACCAGTACTCGCTCGGTCAGGCTGCGTTCAGCGGCACTCGCGGTGCGTGGGAGAGCGCGCGCAAATGGGCTCGGCTCACTACGCCTCCATGCTGAAGTGGGCGCGGCGCAGTCAGGACCGCGTGGAACATTCGCCCGGCCGCTGGGCCATCCTCGGAGCCGGAGTCGCCCTCGCTCTTTGCTGCTGGGAAACCTGGGCCGCATCGCGCGCTGGCTTCACGAAAAATGGCTGCAGGCGCATCCTGAGCGCTCCCCGGAACAGGCGGCCGCGATGTGGTATCAGCGTATGGCTGCGCGCGTGGCCCGCCGCGGATTGGAAAAACCCGCGGCGCAAACTGCCCAGGAATTTGTGAAGAAGATTGAAGACAACCGGCTTCGGGAGCCGGTGGCGCGCTTTACCCAGGTCTACGAATCCGCCCGCTTTGGAAATTCCGCTGACGATGCCCAGCGTCTGCCGGAGTTGTATGAAGAAGTAGAAACCGCCACGCGCGGCCGCTAACGGACCCCGATGGCTCACAGCTGAAGTGCTGCTAGGAGAGCGCAGAGCGATGTTCAAAGCCAACAGAAGACAAGACATCACCCGACCGTTCGCCGGGGCGTTATGTGGCATTGGCATTGCTCTAGTCTTGTCGGGACCGGCTCATGCGGCTCGAACAAGGCAAGAACCAGTCGCGACGTTAGAGGGAACGACGATTCGCCTCGAGCCGGTCGGAGCCTCGTTCCAGATTCCAAACGATTGGATGAAAGACTATCAGACCGTGAATCTGACGCGTCCACAACTTCAAAAAGTGCGAAAAGGAAAGGGGGAATGGAATACAGAGTACGCAAGGGTAGTGAATGCTGCCTTACCATTCGCCGGTTGCTCAGCTCAAGCCGGACGATATTCTTGGGACAGCGGAGGCTTCGCTGGCGTGCAAATGCGCGCTTACGTGCTTGCTTCGAGCGCTGAGGAGATTGAGCGTGGGATTGCAGCCAAGAGCCTGGTCGCTGCGAAAGCGCTCCCGAGCCACACGGCCCGAAATGCTTCGGCGAACAAATACGAAGCAGGCCGCTGGCACAGAGTTCTCATTCTCCTATGATGCCCGGTATATCGATTACGGGGGAAAAGCTAACGTAGACTTTTACGTCACTTCCGAAGGAAAGGATAAGATCGTTTTGGTCTTCATGTACGCGGGATTAGACCCGCACGACAACACATCGTCAATCCAGCAGATCCTCAACTCTTTTTCGTGGCAACGGCCTGCGAGCTAGAACCGCCAGAAGGCGCCGCCGCCCACAAAGTAATTATGCTGGCGCGACTTGCCCGTCGGAGCCAGCGGGAAAGTCGGTCCGCCCCGACCAGAAGTCGCGAACTTCTCCGCGCATGCTGAGCTTACGCCAGACCTTCACATCGAGCCCGAGTCCGCCCTCGAACACACCTGTGGTCGACTTGCCGGGATTGGGCCCGCCATAGAGCAGTTGCGGCTCTTGCTGATGTGGCCAAAGCCCCCTCCCACAGCTCACCCACGGGGAAACCGCAGTGGTCGGAAACAAATTCACCGAGCCGCCGGGGTCACAAATAATTGGCTCTAGACTGCGCGGGCACCACCGCGAAACCATAGGCGCCGGCATTGATTTCTTCGTCGTTGTTGTACATCAGGACAACTTCGGCCGAGATCGGAATAGATCGGAGTGACCAAGAACCGCCGGGCATATTCCCCTTCGAAACTCAAACCTTTGCCGAAGTGCGATGATGGGTTCGGAGTAGGTCGCGCCCGTTATTCCCTGGTCGCTGATGAAGGTGCGGCCGATTGTGCCGCCGATTTCGTTCTTTTCATCCTGCGCGACCGCCGACGCCGCCAGCATGATCACTACAACCGACAGACCGCAATCCAAAATCGTTTGCCAACATTTCCCCTCCTGCGAGGTGGTTCATAAATTGTTACGGCGGTAAGACATAGCCTAGCACGAGCCCGGCGTTTTGGATCCTCAAGTACTATCTTTTCTGGTGCCCGACGTATCACGCAACCTAAAGGGGCTGCGATGCCGAATGCCAGGCTGCGCGGGATGCTAAAATGGGAAGATTGCATGCCAGTAAAGATCTCACTGTCAGCGGTTCCCCTGCTCTCGAGCCTGATCGCAAAGTAGAACCTCACGAAGAGCCGAGATCCGCAGTCCTCCGTCCGCCCGCCTGTTCTGCGAGCCCGTTCGGCCCGCAGAAGGTCGGCTTCGTCAGCCTGGGCTGCCCCAAGAATCTGGTCGACAGCGAAGTCATGATGGGCCTGCTGGCGCGCGCCGGAGCCGAACTCACCCGCCGCGCCGAAGATGCCGACGTAATCGTGGTCAATACCTGCTCGTTCATCGAAAGCGCCCAGCAGGAATCGGTCAACACGATTCTCGAAATGGCCGCCCACAAGACCGGCGGCAAGGCCAAGAAACTGGTCGTGGCCGGATGCCTGGTGGAGCGCTTCCGCGACCAGATTCGCAAAGACATTCCGGAAGTCGACGCAGTCGTAGGCACCGGCGAACTGGAAAATATTCTCGCCGCCACCGGCGTGGCGTCCTGCCCGCGCCGCGACCCGACTCGCCATTCGTCGTTCTGAACTCGTTATGAACTCGGTGCCATCCCGCCCCGAAGGCGACGCCCGCGCCGCGCAAGGCCGATTCTCGCGCGAATCCTGGGACGGAGCGATCGCCGACCTGCCCAACTATCTCTACGACGACGCCACGCCGCGCATTCTGGCCACGCCGCGGCACATGGCGTACATCAAGATTGCCGAAGGCTGCGACCATCCCTGCACCTTCTGCATTATTCCGCAGTTGCGCGGACAGTTCCGCTCGCGCCGCTTCGAATCCGTGGTCGCCGAAGCCGAGCGCCTGGCGCAGAGCGGCGTCCGCGAGATCACTCTGATCGGCCAGGACACAACCTGCTACGGCGAAGACTTCGGCCTGAAAGATGGCCTGGCGCTGCTGCTGGAAAAACTCGCCGGCAATCGAAGATCTGCGCTGGGTTCGTTTTCTCTACGCCTATCCCAACAAGATCACCGGCAAGCTGCTGGAGACCATCGCGCAGCACGAAAAAATCTGCTCCTACATGGACGTGCCCCTGCAGCACGCTTCAGCTTCGGTGCTGAAGCGCATGAAGCGCGGCGGCGGAGCCGACGTTTTCCTGCGTTCGATCGCCAAAATGCGCCGCACGATTCCTGACCTCACGCTGCGCACTTCGTTCATCGTCGGCTTTCCCGGCGAGACCGAAAAAGAATTCGAAGAACTCTGCGACTTCGTGCGCGAGGCCCAGTTCGACTGGATGGGCGCCTTCGCCTACTCCGATCAGGACGGCGCCGGACGCCTACGCCCTCGAGAAGAAGCTTTCGCCGCGCGAAATCGAGCGCCGCCGCAAGCATCTGATGGGAATCCAGCGCCAGATCAGCAAGAAGAAAAAGAAGGCGCTGGTGGGCCGGAAGTTCGATCTGCTGCTCGAAGGTGAGTCGGAAGAAACCGAATTGCTGCTCGAAGGCCGCACTGCCATGCACGCGCCCGAGATCGACGGCAAAGTCTTCGTCAACGACTTTCCCGAAGAGATCGACCCGCAGCCCGGCCAGTTCTACCGCTGCCAGATCACCGAAGCGCACGATTACGATCTTGGTGGCGAAAATTCTGTAGCGATCGTCTTGCTGCGCGTCGCCGTCGATCCGAAGCGCCCGACTACAATACGAATCGTATGCCGCGCAAGCGTACCGTCAAACTCCGCTGCCCCATCTGCAAGAAGTCCGTAAAAGCACCGACCCTGACTTCCCTTTCTGCAGCGACCGCTGCCGCCTCATCGACCTGGGCAAATGGGCCAGCGGCGCTACGTGATCTCGTCTCCGGTCACCGACGCCGAAGAAGCGATCCGCGACCGCAATCCCGAAGACCCAGAGGACGAATCGTGAAGCTCGATCCCGCGGACACGGCGCTTTCCGATGGCAGCAAGGCGTCGGCAACACCCGCACGCTCCGCTATGGGCAACGCTGATCGCCACTTTCTTCGGCATCGGCCGCCTGCACCCCGGCCCGGGCACCTGGGGATCGGCCGCCACAGTCCTTCTCTGGGCCGCCGCCGCCTACGCTCTACAGCCGTCGCTGCGCACCCCGGTCGCCATCGCCCTGGCCGCTGTTCGTCACGCTGATCGGCATCCCCGCCGCCACCCGCGTTGCCCGCGCCTCCGGCGGCAAAAGATCCCCAGTTCGTCGTCATCGACGAGGTCGCCGGACAACTGATCGCCCTCATCGCCGTCCCCCTTGCGTGGAAAACTTTTCTCGCCGGTCTTATACTTTTTAGAGCGTTCGATATCGTCAAGCCGCCTCCGGTGCGCCAACTGGAGAGACTTCCCGAAGGCACCGGAATCGTGCTCGATGACGTCGCGGCTGGAATTTTTGCCTTCGTCGTGATGCATCTTTTGCTGCACTTTGGGCTACTAGACCAGTTGAGCCGACTCTCAGTTCATCGACTTCTTCATGGGATTTTCCGACCGCATCCTCGGCAAGAAGAGCGTCAACGGCGGACCGCGCATTGAAATGGTCGCGCCCTCGCTCGCGCTTGCCGGAGGCGAACTTCGCATCACCGGCTCCGGCCTGCGCCCGCAGGAACTGCAGCGCCCGAAAGTAAAGTTCGGCGAGTTCGAAGGCTCCATCGTCGTCAGTTCCGACGGATTCCTGGTCGCCCGCGTCCCCGAAGGCGCAACCTCGGGCCCCGTCGTCGTCGCCACCGACGGCCACGTCAGCAATCCCCACACCGTGAAGGTCGCCGTGCCCATCGCCGAAAATCTTCATCCCGTCACCAGCCCCGCGCGTCGACGCCGAAGGCAACATCTACGTCACGTTTTCCGGCTCGCGCGGCCAGAAAGTTCCCGTCGCCATCTTCAAGATTGACACCAACTACAACGTCAAGCCGTTCGTGACCGAGATGATGAACGCCACCGCCATCGCCTTCGACCGCCAGGGACAGATGTATGTTTCCTCGCGCTTCGACGGCGCGGTCTATCGCGTGGCTCCCAACGGCACCATGACGACCTACGCGGAAGGCATGGGCGTCGCCACCGGCATTGCCTTCGATCCGCGAGCAGAGCCTCTACGTCGGCGACCGCAACGGCACCATCTTCAAGATCGCCCGCGATCAGCAGGTCTTCGTCTTCGCCACGCTCGAACTCAGCGTCTCCGCCTACCACCTCGCGTTCGGCCCGCACGGCGACCTGTTCGTGACCGGACCCAACGACCGCGTCTTCAAAATCGATCCCAACGGAACGCGTGACCACTTTCTACAAAGGCCTGGGACGGCCGCAGGGACTGGCCTTCGACGTCGACGGCAATCTCTATGTCGCCGCTTCGCTCTCCGGCACGCGCGGCATCGTAAAGATCGCACCCGACGGCCTGGCCAATCTCGAAGTCGCCGGCCAGGGACTGGTCGGACTCGCGTTCGCCCCGGGACGCTCCGTCATCCTCGCCACCACGTACAGCCCAGCAAGGCGGGCGCCGTCCACCATCTTTCCTGGAACATTCAAGGCCTGCCGCTGCTTCCGGAATAATTTCAGTCTTCTCATTCCGAACGAAGTGAGGAATCCGCTTCCCGCGCCCACTCCTCTGTGTCCTCCGCGTCCTCTGTGGTTTTCATTTAAACTTCTAACGCGTGAACGCCGAAATCATCGCGGTGGGTTCCGAGATGCTCACGCCCTTCCGCATGGACACCAACTCGCTCTACCTCACCGAGCAACTCAACCTGCTGGGCGTCGACGTAATTTTCAAAAGCATCGTCGGCGACGATTTGCCGCAGCCTCGTAGCCGCGGCGCAGCACGGCCTGTTCCGCTCCGACATTCGTGATCTTCAGCGGCGGCCTCGGCCCCACCGAAGACGACCTTACTCGCGAAGCCGTCGCCGAAGCGCTCGGCCTGACCGTGCAGCGCGATCCGGAAATTCTCGCTCGCCTCGAACAGCGCTTCGCCGAGCGCGGCTGGAAAATGTCCCCCAACAACGCCAAGCAAGCCGACGTTCTCGACGGCGCGACCGTGCTCCCCAATCCCAACGGCACCGCGCCCGGACAGTGGCTCAGCGGAGAATTCGACGGCCGCGAACACATCATCGTGCTGCTCCCCGGCCCTCCGCACGAACTCAAAGCTCTGTTCGAAGCCGAAGTGCGCGAGCGCCTGCGCGCCAAAGTTCCTCCCGCATTTCTGGCCGTCCGCACCTTGAAGATCGCCATGCTCGGCGAATCCGCGGTCGACGCGCGCGTCGCGCCCATCTACAAGCGCTACACCGACGTCGAGACCACCATCCTCGCAGGCGCCGGAGAAATCGAACTGCACTTCAAGACCGTCGCGCCGCCACCCAAGACGCCGCCCAGCGCCGCGTCGATGAAGTCGCAGGCGTGGTCGAAGACGAACTCGACGATGCGGTCTACTCGCGCAACGGAGAATCGCTCGAGCAGATCGTCGGCTACTGGCTGCAGATGCGCAACGCCACCGTGGCCGTCGCCGAATCCTGCACCGGAGGCCTGCTCGCCGAACGCATCACCTCGATCAGCGGAAGCTCGCGCTATTTTCTAGGCGGCGCGGTCGTGTACTCGAACGCCCTGAAAACCGAACTCGCCGGCGTGCCCGCGGAAATGATCGACCGCCACGGCGCCGTCAGCCGCGAAGTCGCCGCCGCCCTGGCCGAAGGCATCCGCTACCGCTGCGAATCGACGCTAGGCGTAGGCATCACTGGCGTAGCCGGCCCTAACGGAGGCACGCCGGACAAGCCCGTGGGCCTGGTGTTCCACGCCGTAGCCAGCAGCACGGGAACCGAAGTCGTACAACGCAATTTCCCCGGCGACCGCAAACGCATCCGCCGCTTCGCCTCCACCATGGCGCTGGATATGGTGCGGAAGAAGTTGATGTGAAGATCAAAGCTTCTCAGCTTGGCTCTTAGCGCTTTGCTTTCGCTTTTCGCTCTGTCGAAGCGCTTCAGCTGCGATAACCGAGTTGAATCAGGCTTTAGCCCAGCACGCTATGAACGACTTTGCAAGCCCAGAGAAGCCAATAGCTAGCAAGCCAAGAGCTACTCCCATGCGCCTCTTCATCGCTCTCGACATCGCCGACGCCATCCGCGACCGCATCGCCCGCTTCGTCGAAGGCGTCAGCGGATTCGCTCCCGACGCGCGCTGGGCCAAACCCGAATCCCTCCACGTCACTCTGAAATTCATCGGCGAGCAACCAGAACCCGCCGTCGAACAAATCAAACAAGCGCTATCCACGATCGAAGCCGAGCGCACCCGAAATTCACTTCCGCGGCTACGGATTCTTCCCCACCGCGAAATCCGCGCGCGTATTCTGGATTGGCATGGAAGCCGACTCCGCAACTCGCGGCGCTGGCCGCGGCGATCGACGACAAAATGCCCGCGCTCGGAATTCCGAAAGAAGACCGCGCCTTCAGCCCGCACCTCACGCTGGCGCGCGGCGCTGGCGCGTTCCGGCTCGCCGCGCCGCAACAAGAGCAGACGCGCCCCAACCGCATCTTCCAGCACCTGCAGGAAAAACTCGCCGCCCTGCCCACGCCAGAGTTTGGTACCATGACGCCCCGCGAGTTCTTTCTGTACCAAAGCCAACTGTCCCCGAAAGGATCGAAATACACAAAGCTGGCGGAGTTCGATTCTAAAGTAGCGCCGGCGTCTCGCCGGCTGTAGCGTGGGCGTCCCGCCCCGCAGCGAGAAGACAACCGAAGCTCGACCTTTTACCACATGCCGCGACTCCTCCTCATCGCCGCCGCCAGCTACCTGCTGGGCTCCATCCCCTTCGGCTATCTCCTCGTGCGCATCTTCCGCGGCGAAGACGTCCGCCGCACCGGCAGCGGCAACATCGGCGCCACCAACGTAGCCCGCAAATCCCCCGCCCTCGGCGTAGCTCACTCTCCTGCTCGACGCGCTCAAAGGATCGGCCGCCGTAGCGATCGGCATCATCCTCAGTCCACCGCTCTTCGGCGCATCCCGATCTCGCAGATCCCGTGGCGCACAGTCCTGCCAGCCTCCTCGCCCGACTTGTCCTCTACGCCGCCCTGGCCGCGCTCTTCGCCGTCGTCGGCCACATGTTCCCCATCTGGCTGAAATTTCGCGGCGGCAAAGGCGTCGCCACCGGACTCGGCGCATTTCGTCATGATCGCTCCCAAAGCCGTGCTGCTGTCCGCAGCGATCTTCGTCATTCTCGTGCTCGTGTTCCGCTATGTTTCTCTGGGATCGATCACCGCCGTCGCCGCCTTCCCCAACATCGCGCTGGCTCTGCACGAATACGGCAACGTCGCCCTCGCGCTCGTGCTCATGTCGTTCGCGTCGCGTGCTCATCGTCGTCAAGCACCACGCCAACATCCGCCGCCTGCTGGCCGGCACCGAAAACCGTTTTGGATCGAAGCACGCATGAGCGAGATCGCAGTCATCGGCGGAGGCGCGTGGGGCACCGGCATCGCCATCGTGCTCGGACGCAAGGGCACGCACCGCGTCCGCCTGTGGGCGCACGAAACCGACGTCTGCGAATCGATCGCGCAGAAGCGCATCAACGAAAAATTTCTCCCCGGCCGCCGCATCCCAGACTCCGTCACCGCCACCAACGATCTCGCCGCAAGCCCTCGACGGCGCGCAGATCGTCGTCAGCGTCATGCCTTCGCAACATTGCCGCGCGCTGTTCGAACGCATGCGCCCGCTGCATCGCACCGCAAGCCTTGATCGTCAGCGCTACCAAAGGCCTGGAAGAAGGCTCGCTGCAGCGCATGACCGAAGTGATTGCCGATGTTCTCAAGCGCGATGACGGAACCACTCCCGCGGTCGGCGCGCTCAGCGGCCCATCCTTCGCGCAGGAAGTCGCGCGCGGCGATCCCACGGCAATCACCATCGCCTCGCAGGACGCCGAACTGCTGCGCACCGTGCAGCAGGAATTCAGCGACTCGAGCTTCCGCGTCTACACCAACAACGACGTGGTCGGCGTGGAACTCGGCGGCGCGCTGAAGAACACCATCGCCATCGCCGCCGGAATCTGCGACGGCCTCGGCTTCGGCCACAACTCCGTCGCCGCCCTCATCACGCGCGGCCTGGCCGAAATGACGCGCCTCGTCGTCGCCTGCGGAGGCCGCGCCGAAACCATGGCCGGACTCGCCGGACTCGGCGACCTCGTCCTCACCTGCACCGGCGGCCTGTCGCGCAATCGCAGCGTCGGCGTCGAACTCGGCCGCGGCAAGAAGCTCCCCGAAATCATCGCCGGCATGCACGGCATGGTCGCCGAAGGCGTCTTCACCACCTCCGCCGCCGTCGGCCTGGCTCACGCCCGCGACGTGGAAATGCCCATCACCGAACAGATGCACGCCATCCTGCACCAGGGCAAATCCCCGCGCGAAGCCATCCAAGTATTGATGTCGCGCACCGGCAAAAGCGAAACCGAGCAGTCGTAGCTCCGCGGCCGTGGCGGCCTCGCCGACACTGAGTCGCCACATGTAGTCTTGAGCTTTTCTCGTGTAACTTGGTGTCAGCTTAGTGATTGAAGATCTTAGCGTCTGTCGATCTCCGGAGTCTCCCGATGCACAGATTACAATCTCAGCCGTTGCGCGATCCTCCTGATCACGATCACTCCTTAGCACTACGCTCGCACAAACCAAAACCATCGCCGAGCGCCTCGGCTATCCCGCCGACTCGAAACTCCTCATCATCCACGCCGACGATCTCGCCGTCGCCCACTCCGAAGACGCCGCCAGCTTCGACGCGCTCGACAAGCATGCCGTCACCTCCGCCAGCATCATGATTCCCTGCCCTTGGCTGACCGAAGTTGCCGACTACGCCAAAGCCCATCCCGACGCCGACCTCGGCCTGCACCTGACTCTCACCAGCGAATGGAAAACCTACCGCTGGGGCCCGGTCGCATCCAAAGACAAAGTCCCGAGCCTGCTCGATCCCTCCGGATATCTCTGGCCCGACACGCCTCAAGTCCGTGGGCGCTCTGAAAGCCGATGAAGCCGAGCGCGAAATCCGCGCCCAGATCGAACGCGCCATCGCCATGGGAATCCATCCCACTCACCTCGACAGCCACATGGGCACGCTCTTCTCGCGGCCCGATCTCTTCGCCGTCTACGTCAAAGTCGCTCACGAATACAAATTGCCCTTCCTCGCGTTCATCGCCCCCGACACTCCCAAAGAACTCTCGTCGGTTCTTTCCAGACAAAGATGTCCTTCTGAACTCCGTGGTCATCGCCGATCCGTCGGTCCATCCCGCTGACTGGAAGGCCTTCTATGCCAACGCCATCAAGAACCTGAAACCCGGCGTCACCGAAATCATCGTCCACCTCGGCCACGACGACGCGGAACTGCAAGCCGTCATGGTCGACCACGCCGACTACGGCGCAGCCTGGCGCCAGCGCGACTACGACGTCGTCACCAGTCCCGAATTCAAGAAAGCGCTCGAAGAAAACCACGTAATCCTGATCCACTGGAAGGACCTGAAGAAGCTCCTGCAATAGACCGCTCTCGAGGTACGACGGCGTGCGCTCAGGTGTGCGGGCGAGCGCCCGCACGACAGCCGCGACGGCGACGTACAAGAGCCCTCTCGTTTCACCGCCCTTCCCCGCGCCTCAGCAGTGCAGGCTCCGCGCCCAGACGCGCTAGTACCGCGTCCGAAGGGTACTTTGGTAATGCCAACCTCTCCACCTTTTCGTTCCACCCGTCCACATTCCCCATTAGAATTTTAAAGATACCTTTGAAAGCCGCCGCCACTTCGCCTTCGGCGTCTGCGAGAAGTGAAGGGAGAGACTTGTCCGCCAGCGCTCCGAATCACGCACGCATCCCGATTCTGTATGTAATCCTCGGTGTGCTTCTGGTCATCAGCATCGTCCCCATGTATTTCTACTCGGCGCAAGGTCGAGGCCATCAACCGGGAGCGTCTGAAGACCAACGAGATGCTGCTGCAGAACACGGTGACGCGCTCACTCGCCGATGATCTCGCCCAGCACGAACGCTCCCTGCGCATGATGCTCGCCAACCTGTCGTCGGCGATTCAGATTGCCAGCGGCGGCGACATCGGCGAAACCAACATCCATTCCCCCGAACTCCGCGCCCTGCTGGAAAATTTTGTATCTTCGTCCGACGAAATCGCCTACGCGACCCTGCTGAACTCAGACGCCAAAGGCATCTACGGCGGAACCATCGCTCCTGATGCTTTCCTGAACCGCGAACTGGAGCGCGCCTATTCCGCCGCCCGCGATGGCCGCGAATACAACGGTCAGGCCCTGGTCGTCGGCGAAGGAAACACAGCCCGCACCGTCTTTCTGGTCAGTTATCCCGTGAAATACGGCGATCGTTTTCTGGGAATGATCGCGACGGTCGTCGACCTGCAATTCCTGATCCGCCGCCTGCAGGAAGTCGCGCGCGGAGGCCTCACGCCCTACGTGGTCGATTCTCAAGGGCGCCTCGTCGCCGCAGCCACTCCCGGATTTGCCACCGGCCAGGACATGAAGAACCTCGACATCGTGCGCACCTTTGTCGACGGCGGCAACAAAGCGCAATTTGCCGAGACCCGCGAGTTCACTGTCGGCAACGGCTCCGAGCGCGTGGCCATGCTCGGCACCTACAGTCCGGTCATGTCGCTGAACTGGGCCGTCGTCGTGCAAAAGCCGCTGCAATGAGGCCTATCGCGATGTCATCGAGATGCAGCGAACCGCGCGCCTGCTGGCTCTGGTGGCGGTTCTGATCAGCATCTTCGTCAGCATCTTCGCCGCACGCCGCATCACCAATCCTTTGCAGGTTCTCACGCAGTCCAGCCGCGCCCTGGCGCGTGGCGACTTCTCGCAGCGGGTCAACCTATGGAGCCGCACCGAAATTGGCGAACTGGCCCACACTTTCAACACCATGTCCGATGAACTCGAGCATTTCGTCGAAGACCTGAAGCGCGCCGCCGAAGAAAATCGCGAGCTGTTCATGGGCTCCATCCAGATGCTTGCCGGAGCGGTCGACGAAAAGGATCCCTACACGCGCGGCCACTCCGACCGCGTCACGCGCTATTCCCTGCTGATCGCCAAGGAGATGAAACAGCCCGCATCGTTTCTGGAGACGCTGCGCATTTCCGCCCAACTGCATGACGTGGGCAAGATCGGCATTGAAGATCACATTCTGAAAAAGCCCGGCGCGCTCACCGAAGAAGAATTCGAAGTCATGAAGACGCACACGACTAAGGGCGCCAACATTCTGCGTCCGGTGACGCAGCTGGCGGAAATGCTTCCCGGCATCGAGTTGCACCACGAAGCGCTCGACGGCCGCGGATATCCTTACGGCCTGCAGGGCGATCAGATTCCGCTGCTGGCGCGCGTGATCGCCGTCGCCGACACTTTCGACGCGCTGACCACGAATCGTCCCTACCAGCAGGCGCACACGCCCGATCAGGCGCTGCAGATCATCAAGAACCTCGCCGGCAAACGCCTCGATCCCGAGGCGGTCGAGGCGCTGCTCGCGGTCTACGCGCGCGGCGACATCAAGATCCAGCGCTTCACCATCAAGCGCCCGATCGCGCAGCCGGCAGCGGAAACTCCGGCGGTCGCGGCAGCAGTTTCCGCAGCGCCAGCAACTCCCGCAGTCAACGCGCCTCTGGAAAGAACCCGAGTCTAGGCACGTCCTAGCGGCAGCGCAATGCCGGTCCCATCGCGACGGCTGTCTTTTGTGCGTTCAGCCGCGGGACACCGAATCTTTGATCACGAGCCGGTCGACCACCAGCTCGCCGATCCTTAACCTTTCGATGTGTCCACTGCGGATTGCGACCTTCCGAATGACGAGTGCGCCAATCGCGACGGCGCCGATCGCAAAGCCACCAAGCGCTGTGGCGCCGAGAGCCATTCCGCTGAGGGCGACTCTGCCTCTTGGAAATGCAGGTCGGGTCGTCTTTTTCTCTCTCACACATTGAAACCTCCGAAAACAGATGGTTACAAAGGGCAATTATCCCCGATATTCTGCACCTGCGACACCGCGCCAAACCACTTCGCCATCACGGACATCAGGGCGACTCGGCAGCGCCTCACAGCGCCGCGACGCGCCTCTGCACCATCAGGAAATACAGCGCCACCAGCACCAGCACCAGTCCATTCACCGCCAACACCAAGGGAGCGCGTGTAGGCATGGGACCAGCCATCCGGACACCAGATTCCCCATCGGCATCCCGCCGCGGAAGGCGAAGTTGTAGACGCTCATCACGCGGCCGCGCATTTCGTTTGTCATAATCAACTGCACCAGCGACGTCACGGTGGCGAACACCGCCATCATCGAAGCGCCCACCAGCACCAGCATCGTATAGCGACAGCGGCAAATGCTTCGAGAGCGAAAATCCCGCAATCCCCGCGCCCAGGAAGATCAGCATCAACAGCGCGAACCGGCCCTTTCCGGGAGATGTTCCCCAGGCTCGCCACGCCCAGCGACCCGCAGATCGATCCCACGCCCATCAGCGAAAGCAGGTTGCCATACGTCTCCGGGCCGCGATGAAAAATGTCTTTCACGAACACCGGAATATAGGTCCGCATCGGCATGCTCAGGAACGTCATCAGGAACGCCAGCACGATCAGGCCAACCATCGAACCGTGATGCCAGATGAACTTGATGCCCTGCTTCAGGCTGCTGAACATCGTCTCCTTGGTGCTCTCGGGCATGAAGCGCGCGGAGATAATCGAAAGCGAAATGACGGGCGCCAGAAACGAAAGCGCATTCAGCCCGAAGCACCACTTCTCGCCCAATTTCGCCAAGCGTGATTCCCGCCAGCGCCGGACCGACCGTCACCGCCAGATTGAACTGAATCGAATTCAGCGCAATCGCATTCGGCATGTCCTCGCGATCGACCAGCGTCGGAATCAGCGCCTGATAAGCCGGCCCGCCGAACGCCTGCGCAAACCCCGACACAAACGACAGACACAGAATCTGCCACACGTGCACCACGCCGATGGTCACCAGCACGGTAAGGGCTCCGGCGCTCGCCATCTGCATGTATTGCGAGATCAGCAAAATCTTCCGCCGCTCGGTCCGGTCCGCCACCACGCCGCCGATGAGCGTGAACAGGAAGATGGGAATCCCCGCGAGGAACTGATCCAGCCCCAGCAGGAACGCCGAATGGCTCAGGCGGTAGATCAGCCAGCCCTGCGCCACGATCTGCATCCATGTGCCAATACTCGAGGTACAGGCGCCGATCCACATCAGGCGGAAATCGCGATATTGAAATGCTTTGAATATTCTGCGCAGCGTTGGCGTCAGCATGGGCTCCGTGCGGATTGTGGTTCCAGTGTCTATCTTCGCACGAGCACGCAGGTTCTTGCTTTGGCGATCTTCCGGGAGAGCGAAACAGCAGAAGCTTGAACCACCAACGCAGGAGTACGAAGTCCTGATTTCCCGCGCGGGTTTCGAAAGCGCGGAAGCTGAGGCAAAGCAGGGACGTGATTGAGGGGGTACCTCCGTGAGAACGACTGTCAGTTATTACAGTTTTCCCCAGAACGCACCTAGTGTTGACTTATCGAATAAGTGCTTCGGCACGAGGAAATTGCTGACACTAGAATTTCCTTTTTTGGGTGGCGCAGTTCCTCTCATCCCCACAAAAGTTGACAAGACTGCGCCACTTCTTCCTTTCTTCACTCGGGTGTACCACTTGCCGTCCTGAGTTCAGCGCCTGGCTCGGAGCCGTTTCCACACATGAATCGATTGGCGGATTGCGATCTAGTCGCTGCACAATCGTAACCATCGCGGAGGGTGGAATCGGCATCACAATAGGGCGATGTGGAATTGGGCAAAGACCGCGATGGTAGTTGGCCTGTGTGGGCTGGCGTTTTTTGAGGCGCGGGCGCAGGAAGGGGCTCGCGCAGTCGGGTACGATCGAGGGACGCAGCCTTCGGCGAGCTTGGCGCCGGACCCGATCAAGACAGTGACGGATCCGGTTTCGCCAAAGGGGCACGGGCAGAAGAGCGTTAAGACGTTGAGTTCCGATGACCGGCTGGCAGTGATTGCTTCGGCACTCGATTCGAAGACACCGCGATTTGCGGAGCGGGACTGCTCGCACCTGGTGCATGCGATTTACGAGCGGGCTGGCTTTCCATATGCCTACGCGAGTTCGGATGATCTGTACGACGGAGTGCAGGGGTTTCAGCGCGTGTCGCAGCCGCTGACTGGAGACCTGGTAGTGTGGCGGGGGCATGCGGGAATTGTGATTCGTCCGTCGCGGCATGTGTTCTTTAGTTTTCTGCATGCGGGACCGGGGACCGATGACTACCGGAGCCAGTACTGGAACGGGCGGGGAGAGCCGCGGTTTTATCGATACGTGAAGAATGCAACCTGTGCTGGATGCACGCTGGCTCGGGGACGAGCCAGTCAATGATGTCGGAGCAGCAGTTCTCAAGTGGAGGTTCTTCGTAACCCTCGTGGTTGACCCCTCTCCTTTCCAGCTTCGAACTCCCCCGTCGCCTAAGGGCTCTCTGCCGTCTCTTCCCTTCTTCCCCGTATAATCTTCATTCGGGCTTCTTATGATCCAGACCTTATTTGGCAGCCTTACGGAAGAACAGAAACCTAGCTTCATGGACCGCATGAAGCAGGCGGTCACGCGCACTCGGGAGAATCTTGCAGAGCGCATCGAGGAAGTGGTTTCCTTCGGCAAGGAGATCGATCGCGGCACACTGGATGATCTTGAGGCCACGCTCATTGGCGCCGACTTGGGGAGCACGACCACGCAGGAAGTTCTCGGCAAGCTGCGCGAGAAGGCCGACCGCAAGCAGATCAAGGACGTGCAGGAACTCAAGCGACTGCTGAAGGAAGAGTTGCTGGCAATTCTGAACGCCGCAAATACGCGTCCGGTCAGCAAAGTTGAGGGCGCGCCGGAAGTAATTCTGGTGGTCGGCGTTAACGGGACGGGCAAGACTACGACGATCGGCAAGCTGTCACAGGTTTTTCGTTCGCAGGGAAAGAATGTGCTGCTGTGCGCGGCAGATACGTTTCGTGCGGCGGCAATCGATCAGTTGGAAATCTGGGGATCGCGCACTGGCACGGAAGTGATCAAGACCAAGCCGGGAGGCGATCCGTCGGCGGTCTTGTTCGACGCGTTGCAGGCTGCGGTGGCGCGGAAGATGGATTATGTGGTCGTCGATACTGCGGGGAGGCTGCACACCAAGACCAGCTTGATGTTGGAACTCGACAAGATGCGGCGGACGGCGCAGAGGATTATTCCGGGGGCTCCACATGAAACTTTGCTGGTGATGGACGCGACTACGGGACAGAATGGGTTGCAGCAGGCGCGGATGTTTACGGAGTCGGCGGGGGTGACGGGGATTGTGCTGACCAAGCTGGATGGGACGGCGAAGGGTGGCGTAGTGGTGGCGATTTCGCGGGAGCTGGGATTGCCGGTGCGGTATGTCGGAGTGGGTGAGAAGGCGGGGGATTTGTTGCCGTTTGATCCGAAGGAATTTGTGGACTCGCTGTTTGAGTAGGGAGGACGTATGCGCGACGGTCAGCAGAAGCGTTCCTTGGTAAGAAGGATAGAAGATGCGATCCGGCGTCTTCTTGGGCGGGAACCCTCGCCGCCGCCTGATCCTTACGCTTACGCGATGGCTCCTTTGCGGCGTGGGCCGAAGGGGAGCAGCGGGGCTGCAGTGGCGGAGATTGAGGACGATTCTTACCGAAGTTTTTCACAGCGCAGATAAGACACAGCGGGGCTAAAGCCCGGTTATTTTGAGCCACTTTACGCGGCCCTTGAAGGGCCGCTCTTCCACGGTTGTTCTATCTTTCATGTCTGCTCACTCCTCTGACGAACAGCTTTTGCATCGCGCACTTAAACTGGCACGCCAGGGCGTGGGGCTCGCCTCGCCGAATCCTTATGTCGGCGCGGTAATTGCTGACGTTCACGGAAACGTGGTGGGCACCGGTGACTACTCCTATGCGGGCGTGAAGCACGCTGAGGTGCTCGCGCTGGAGGCCGCGGGAGAGAAAGCTCGCGGCGGAACTCTTTACATCAATCTGGAGCCACACGCGCATCAGGGGCGCACGCCTCCGTGTACTGACGCGTTGATTGCGGCGGGAGTTCAGCGCGTCGTAGCGTCGATGGTGGATCCGAATCCGAAGGTCAGCGGACTCGGATTTGAAAAGCTGCGGGCGGCGGGGGTACACGTTGAAGTTGGAGGACTTGAAGAGCACGCTCGCCGGCTGAATGAGGGATTTGCACGCTACATCCGACATGGAACGCCGCTGGTGACGCTGAAGGCCGCGATGACGCTGGATGGAAAGATCGCGCCGCCCCCGGCGGGTGCGCGGGAACGGCAGGACGGGACTCCGGCGGGAGGATGGGTGACGAGCGAAGTGGCGCGTGCGCACGTGCAGGAGTTGCGGCATGCGAACGACGCCCTGCTCGTGGGCGCGGGGACGATTTTGTCGGACAATCCTCTCCTGACAGATCGGAGTGGACGGGCGAGGCGGCGTCCGCTGCTGCGGGTGATTCTCGATTCACGATTGCGGGTGCCGATCGAGTCGCGGTTGGTACAAAGCGTGGCAGCGGAACGATGCAATGATGTATTGATCTTCTATTCCTCGGCAGACGAGCAGAAGAAAGCCCAACTGGAACAACTGGGAATCCGAGTTGAGAAACTTCCCGCAGAGATGGCTGATGGACGGCCTGACTTGCATGCGATTCTGCGGCGGCTCGGGCAACTGGAAATCACCTCGTTGATGATCGAGGGCGGAGCGACGGTGAACTGGACCGCGCTGGCCGCGAACGTGGTGGACAAGGTTTTCCTTTATTACGCTCCCAAGATTCTTGCCGGGACAGGGTCGATTCCATTTGCGGCCGGAGCGGGATTTCATCACATGAGCCAGGCGGCGCAGGTGAAGCATATGCATCTACATCGCTTCGGTGAGGATTTTGCGGTAGAGGGGTATTTGCGGGATCCGTACGGGGAGTGAGAATCTTCACCACAAAAGGCAAGACTCGGGTTTCTCTGTGTCTCTGGGACTCCGTGATGAATTAAGATGTTCCGTTCATCCTGGAGGCAATTATGTTTACGGGAATCGTCGAAGAGGTGGGGCGCATTACGCGGATTGAGCAGCGCGGGGAGAACCGGCGGATTACGGTATCGGCTGAGCATGCGCCGCAGGAGTTGCAGACGGGCAATAGTGTGGCCGTGAGTGGGGTTTGTTTAACTGCGCTCGATATCAAGCCGGGATCGTTCTGCGCCGATCTCGCACCGGAAACATGGGTGCGGACTTCGTTCTCGCGCATCCATGAAGGCGCGCTCGTGAATCTTGAGCTGCCAATGAAATCTGACGGCCGGTTCGGCGGACACATCGTGCAGGGACATGTGGACGGAGTCGGCAAGCTAATCGCATTTGAACGCATTGCCGACTCGGAGAACTGGTGGCTGCATATCGAATTGCCGGATGACGTGGAGAAGTACACCGTCTACAAGGGATCGATCTCGATTGAGGGAATCAGTTTGACGGTGGCGAAACTGGAGAGGAACCGGTGCACCATCGCGATTATTCCGCATACGGTGGAAGCAACGAATCTGCATTCGTTGAAGGCGGGGGATCCGGTGAACCTTGAGGCAGACCTCATCGCGAAATACGTGGAGAAGATGATGAGGGGCGAGGCCTCGGACAATTCGCTGACGGTGGAGGATTTGGTGCAGCAGGGGTTTTAGAGCTTTGAGCTTTGACGATCCGTTGCAGTTTTTGGGATTTTTGATTTGGCTACTGAAGGCCGTCCCGCAAGGAGAATCGACTACAGGGGCTGAAGCCCAAATTCACTGCACGTGCCTTGACGCGGCCCTTGAAGGGCCGCTCTTCCACGGTTGTGCAAACGGTTGTATTCACCCGCAACAGCACGTTTGTATTCAGCCGTAACAGCCCGTTTGTATTCACCCGTAAGAGCACCTTTTTTTACCCTAACATCACCTTTGTATTCGATCGTCACGTCACCTGGTATCAGCTGTAACGTCACGTTTATTTCCCAGTAACGTCTGATGCCTTGAAACGAATCGTTCAGGGGCAGGAGATTGTCAGCGATGAGATCCGTGATCTTAGTGCGCGGACGATAGTGCATCTCTTACTACTATGCCGCCTTTCATTACCCATTGGACATGCTGGAGTTGGGTGATGTCTGTGACGGGGTCGGCTTCTACGGCGATTACGTCGGCGTAGTGGGCCGGTTCTAGCGCGCCAACTTTGTCTGCCCATCCCATTAATTCTGCGGCGTTTGTGGTGGCGGAGCGGATCGCTTCCAATGGCGACATGCCGCGCTTGGTGAGCGCGACTAGCTCGTTGGCGTTTTTAGCTTGGCCTTCGGCTTCAGCCGCGTCAAAGCCTGCCGCGATTTTCACGCCGAGGCCCATCGCCAGTTGAATTTCCTGCTGGATTCCTTGCAGAAAAGCGTCGAAATGTTTCTGCTGCTCTGGCGTGAGGGGTTCGTTTTTGCGGCGCTCGACGATGCCGTCGATCACGCCGACCGTGGGCACCAGGAATGTGCCTTTGGATTTCATCAGCTCGAGATCGGCGCGGTCGATGCGGTGTCCATGCTCGATGGAGTCGACGCCGGCGGTGACGGCGTTCTTGATGCCTTCGGGCGTGGTGGCGTGGGCGGCGACTTTGAGTCCCTGTTTATGCGCTTCTTCGACGATGACGTGGATTTCGTCGACGGTAAGCGTGGGATGGTTCCAATCGGCGTAGACCTTGATGAGGTCGGCACCGTGGCCGATCTGCTCGCGCACGGCGCGGCGGGCCTCTTCGACGCCGCTGACCATTTGCGCTCCGGTGGGAAAGTTCGTGAGGTCGGGAGAGACGCCGAACGGGTTGTACTGGCCGACGGCGGCGATGGCGCGGGTTGAGACCTGCATGCGCGGGCCTTCGGCGAGGCCTTGCATGATGGCATCGCGCAGAGCCACGTCTGCGTAGCCCGAGCCTTCGTTCTCGACGTCGCGGATGGTGGTGTATCCGGCCTGAAGGGTGATGCGGGCGTTGTAGGCGCCTTCGAGAGCGCGAAAGGCTTGCGACTTCGTGGCAAGGTTGAGGGTGTAGCCGTCGTCACCTTCGGGAATGCGCGCCATGATGTGGGTATGGCAGTCGATGAGTCCGGGTAGGAGCGTCGCGCGGCCGAGGTCGATGACTTTGGCAGTGTTGGGCGCGTGCGACTGGATGTCGGAGGCCTTGCCGGCTTCCTTGATGCGGTCGCCTTCTATCCAGAGGGCGGCGTTTTCGAGGTAGGCACCTTTACGCACGTCGAGGAGTTTCGCGGCTTTCACAACGATGGACGCGGGCGGCGGTGGCGCGGGATTGGATTGCGCGAGGGCGGCCAAGTGAAACGCGACCAGGGCAACAGCTGCGGGGAGTCGAGCTTTCATGGGTCTCTTGATTACCACAGTCCGGAGGAGGCTACAAGCGGATTGGGCAGATGGAAACTGTGCGGTTTCAGTTGCGTAGAGGGAAAAACTTTAATCACGGAGGACACTGAGGATGCGGAGAAGTGGGTTTACACGTCCAATTTCACTTCGTCGAGTTCTAGAAATTCCTGGATGATGGGCTCCTTCGATTTTTCCATGTCGGAGTAGGAACCAAAAAATATGGCGCGGGCTTCGTGGAGGAAGACAACTCGGTCAGCCAGTTTTTTCGCGAGGCGCATGTCATGGGTGACTACGATGCTCGTCAGGTTGAGTTGAATCTTCAGCCGCTTGATGAGGTCTCCGAGCAATTGCGCCATGAGGGGATCGACCATGGTGGTGGGCTCGTCGTACAGGACGCATTCGGGGCGAGCGGCCAGAGCGCGCGCGATTGCGACCGAACGCTTCATGCCGGTGGAGAGATCGGAGGGCAGCAGATCGCGCATCTCCTGCACACCGACCATTTGGAGGAGGCCATCGACGATCTGATAGGTCTGCTCTTCGTTCAGTTCACGGGATTCGCGCAGAGGGAAGGCCACGTTCTCGCCGACGGTGAGGGAGTCGAACAGAGCTCCGTTCTGGAAGACCATCGTGACTTTCTTGCGGATGTGCTCGAGCTGCTCCTCGGTGTAGTCGGTAATGTCCTCGCCGGCAACGATGACACGTCCGGAGTCGGGCTTGAGGAATCCCATGATGTGGTGGAGCGAGACGGATTTGCCGACGCCGCTACGTCCGAGGATGCAGACAGTTTCCGCGGGT
The DNA here is from genome assembly GCA_963795875.1 of uncultured Acidobacteriaceae bacterium. Classification (GTDB taxonomy): domain Bacteria; phylum Acidobacteriota; class Terriglobia; order Terriglobales; family Acidobacteriaceae; genus Sulfotelmatobacter. The sequence goes on along the minus strand of CAWCJM010000004.1, from coordinate 434,218 downwards.
AGGACGTTGAAGTTGACGTGGTCGAGGACGACGTTGTCGCTAAAGGCCTTGGAGACGTCGCGGAATTCGATGTAGGGGGCGGGTTGGGGAGCGTCGTCGGGCATGGGGTCAGGTTTCGGCTGCAGGGTACTAGATTAACCCGCTTTCGGTCTCGTGAGGGGTATCCGTAGGAGATTCCTGTCAAGAGGAACGTGGCGTCGGCTGCGATTGCTTATGGTCCTTCACACTCATCATTCAGCAACCTTGCGGCGTAGTACCAGATAGCAGCATTCACGAGAATTGCTAGTACGGTGCTTCGAAGGGTCAAGTCCTAGCAGCGGAACCAAGGCTATTCCAGGCGCCAACAGCAGTAGGCCAAAAGCAGGCCAGATATTCTCGTGGATGTTAGTAAACCGTGGGATTACGACGCCTAACACCTGAATGATCGCGAATAGCAGGCAGAAACCAATTGCTCCTGTTCGCTTCACGATGGCACTCGACTCCGAATAATCCGCAAGTTCCAGTGCTAGCGGAAGAGAGACACTAGTGCTCATTGCATTGCGTAGCAGATTCCCGATCAATGGTGGTTGGCTTGTTCGCTCGCCTCGGACAGTTCTCTCGGAGTATTCAAATTGCGGAAGAGGCTTGGGGAGAAGTCTACATTCTTCAGTTCTTCTTCAGTGATTGTCTGAGTGGTGGTGGGTGTGAACAGCGTGTCGATTTTGTAGCGACCTGCTTGCAGGGCTTGCTCTGCGGCCTCTGCAAACTCTCGGCGGTAGAGGGCGCAAAGGGGCTGGTAGCCTCCCCCGCTTTGGACGACGGTGACGAGTGCGGCGGAATTGCTCGCGCGGTTCAGTAGGTATTGCAGAAACGCCGGCGAGATGAAAGGCACGTCCACGGCGAGAATCAGGTTCAGATCGGTTTGGGACGAACGAAGGGCGGCGTGGATTCCTGCTAGCGGCCCGCGGTTGGGGAATATGTCTTCGACGGTTGGAGCGAACGGTGAGAATTTTGCGGGGTCGCCGACTATGCGGACGTTAGGCGTGATGGAATGGGCTAAGTCCAGGGCGCGGGCCATGAGGGTTTTGCCATCCAGCGTGACGAAGGCTTTGTCCACCCCCATGCGCGTGCTTTTGCCGCCGGCAAGGATGAAGGCGCTCAGGTCGGGCGAGGGGGCGGTCATGGGGCGATGATACAGGGGCTCTGGAGAGTTGCGTGCCATCCCTAGGAGACTTATTTCAGCACCTGTCAAACCAACCCAGGGCTGAAGCTGTCGGCTAATTATGCCGTCCTTACGAGACTCTTTTTACTTGAAGTTAGCCCCTGTATTCGCAGCGGTAAACGACCCTTTTAACCTTAGAAACCACGTCCAACCTCATCAAGGTGACTGCGAAGCCGACGCTGAAAGGATTCGCCCCTGTAGAAACCCTGCCTGGCTCGGAGATAGAATATCGGGACGGAGGATCAGCCCATGAGCATCCCATCCCAATCTCCCATCCATTACGGGTATGCCAGCGCGAGCGATATGACATGGTCGAGGTCAGAGAAGGCAATCGCGCGCCAAACCTTCGACGCTGCTCTGAAACGGGAGCTTCACGAGTTGATGCAGGAAGCAAAGGAGATCGCCGGCCAGATCAAGCAGCCGTCGGACCTCTGGGACCTGCAGGAATACCTAACCCAACGACGTAAAGAGATCAACCACAAGTACACCTATCGGCAATCGCACCTCACGCAAGTGTTTGGGCGACTCTTGTACGAGACACGAGTCAGCGAAGAAGAGCTACGCGGTTTCAGTGAAGATAAGCTAAAGACGATCCGTTCTTTCGCTAGATTCTTAGCGGAAGACGCCGCTTGACCTGCATTCTCAGCGCTGCGGCCTGGTTGCAATAGTTACGACTTGAGTGAAAGCGGTCAAAGACCTTGGCACGGATACGGAATCAAGTCTTGCGATCGATGTCCGCGACGAACTGTCTGAGTGCTCGCGGGTCACGCAATACCCAGAGACTCCCTGTCGCAGCTTGGTTTGCGATGGCCTGCAGGAGAATCGGGCGGCTGTGAAAGCGATACGCCACGAGCCAACGCCAGAAGTCAGCACGCTCGCGAGATCGCAAAATCGCTCGCCAAGCACAGCGAATGAGGGAGAAGTCCAACAGAATAATCGTGTCTGCAGCTCGAAGTCGAACCTCCACCGCATCGTAGGGACCCAAGTCACCGTCCATGATCCAACCATCTGTCGCGGCAAGCTTCTCCTGTACCGTCACCCACTCATCGCGAGGAGTCGCGAGGAGACCTGCTCGCCAGAAGACCTTGTCAAGCTCGATCACGGGGAGGCCTGTAAGCTCGCTCAATCGCTTCGCCAGAGTCGATTTACCTGACGCTCCACGACCTAGGATAACCACACGCTTCATATTGCATAGCGTACGCCATGGTGATTGGTCGTGGTCATCGCATGATAAAGTCGGTTGACAATCCTGTGCGAGCAGCTCACGCAGGGTTGGAAGATCGCCACGCTGCCACGGCTGTGCCCGGCCGGACACGTAAGGAGTTGGCCCGACAGGGAGTTGTACTCTAAGTTCTGGAGCGAGCGATAGCCATTCTTCCCAGTCGAAGACCTGGCGCTGCGAAGGCGTTCTACGTCAATGGGCTAGGCTTTCGCGTGACGTTCGAGGCGTCCGAAGACGTGCGAGCGCCGAGAGATGAGGAGTGGGGCGCGCGAACGTTGGACCTCCTCGACCCATCCGGCAACGCCATCTTTGTCATGGGGCCGGTCAGCGGCGCAAGCCAAGGCTAGTGAGATTAAGCCTCGGCGCTCAACGCCTGACTACTCAGGGAGCGTGCGGTTCTGATTTGCTTCCGAGTCGTCATGATGCTCCAGAGATCTCGTAGCGAAAGCGCCGCTCGAACGGGCCCGCTGCGAGCAGGCTTATTTCCCTTGACAATGACTCGTTTTAGGCGCAGCATCGCAGGCACGATGTTGGGAGGCTTTCCTTCCCAACGAGTCTGGTTTCCCCCCGTAGGGCCCCTTCAGCGAATGCAGGCATAAACCTATGTTCCTCCGCCATGTGAGGGCAAATCGGCTTGTGGCCGCGTCTTTCCTCTTCACCGTCGCACTGCTGATGGTGCCGAAGAGAGACATTCCAGAAACGTTGTTCGACGAAGCTAACACTCCAACGAATGAGATGGTAGTTTTGAAGGCTGCTTCCTCATTGGATTATCGTCAGCCGTTCACAGCGTTTGTGCCGAAAATGTTTGCGCAGCCGCGGAGGGTCAGACCCCGCAGAGTCTTTCCGGTTTATGCAGGCCAACTGACTGACCCTCGCACGTTTCGTGAACTCTTCTGTTCTCTAGTCTGCTAACCCGTATCTTTCTCTGGCTCAGGGCTCCCAAAACAGATCCATACCATAAGCGGTCGTTTGCCGCAGATGGCATGAGGTCACGAAAAAATAATGTCGAGAATTGACTGCTGGTCCAAAATCTTTAAGGAGAATCGAATGAAACGCTTTCCACAATTTGCCTTTGTGCTTTTTTGCTGTGCGCTGTGCGCGGTGCCTAGCTTTGCCGGCGTGCCGGTGCGAGGTTCCTCGCAAAATGGAGTCGACAGTATTGCTCCTTTTTGGAATCTAGCCGGTCCAACCGGTCCATCGGCGCGCCACGGGGGAACCGTGATGCTGGAGACTCAGATTGTATGCACAAATCAGGATGTATCGGCCGCCGTGGACAACACCAACAGCGACAGCGCTACCGCCAATGCTGGGGGTTGCGTGAGCGGCGGGTACACCTTCTTGTTTCAGATTCAGACGACTGCCACCAGCCTAACGGTCACCCTGAGTGGCCTGGTTGGATTTACACCCACGATCGCGGATCCGGGAAGTACGTACGGAGTGGCGGTGTGCGACAACGATCCAAGTAACCCCCAAGCCTCCAATACGCTCGAATTGTGTACGCACGTTTCGGGGACGCAACTCTCCAATATCACCGCGACTCCGAATAAGAACAACACGAAGATTACTTTCACCGTACCCAGCATTCCCAATTTTTCTGCGGGAGTCGGGAATCAAGGCCAGGGATTGACACTGGTGGTCGTGACACAACAAAGCGCAAGTCACCCGATCTCGGTACCCAAGATCTCTTTCAAGTAAGACTGCCAAGCCGCGGACGTTGCCACGTTACAATCCATGTTGTACAACCAGACTGACCCTATGGGTCAGTCTTTAATTTTTAGATTCAGGCTGAGCTTCTGCAGTCTTTCTTGAGCTTCTGCTGCTTTTCGCGCGAGCAATTTGAAGCCCGCCTGAGTCGCATCCTTTTCCAATCTCCGCAAGGTGTTGCTGGCTTGCCCGAAGGCGCGGGATGACGTCTGCGCTTCGGCCTGAGCCAAGCGCGCCTGGAACTCGTAACCAGGCAGGGTCATCCGCTTCGCACGCAAAACGATGTCATTTAACTGCTGCAGCGCTTCTTGATGTCTTCCTGTAGCGGCAAGCAGTCGTGCCGAAGTGGTTTCAAGGCTCAGAACGATAGACTTATCGTGCGGCGAGATCTGCCACGCTTGTTCAAGTTGTGCCTTTGCGTCGGAAAGTTTGTTTTGCGCGAGGAGAGCTTTTGTCGCGACGATGTCTGCCAGCGCTTCTTGATCGCCGATTTTTTCGGCGCGAAATTCCTCGGCTGCTTTCCGCGCCAAGCTCTCCGCGTGTTCCGGTTGATCCATCTCGAGTCGGAGGCTGGCCATCGCCAACTCACTGCTTGCAATATCGCCACGCTGGCCGAGTGCAGTTCGTATCGCCAGCGCCTCCTGATAGTTCTTTTCTGCATCCACCAGATTGTCCTGCGCCAGGTTCGCATCGCCCATCGACACGAGGTTGTAAGCGATGCTGCTTTTCAGATCGAGTTGCCGTGCCTTCGTTATCGACTCTTGCAGACTCCTGAAAGCCTGAGCAAAATCGCCCTGATTCAGAAAGATGACTCCGAGATTAGTCAGGATGTTGACCGCATCTAGCTCGTCGCCAATTTCACGCGCGGTCTGCAGAGCTTCTTCCAAGACCTTGCGGGCCTGTTCGAAATCACATTCCACGATCAGGTTTGCACCAATGTTGTTCCGCGCCAGCAGCGAGCCCGGCTTGTCGCCGATTTCGAGAGTGACGGCCAAGGCTGCTCTGTACCGACTGGTTGACTCTCCAAGGTTCTGCTGAAGAGCCAATACGTTTCCAATATTAATCAACGCCCCCGCAATATCCTTTTGGCCCCCAATCATTTGAGCTAGTGCCAATGCCTTCTCGTGCATCTTCTTGGCTTCCGTGAGATCCCCTTGATCTGCCAGCACATCAGCGACGCAGGTTAGACTCCTCGCCTCCCCTCGCAAATCACCCACGGAAGCCAGCACATCCTTGGCTCGCTGTCCTGCAGCCTTGGCTCCCTCAAGGTCGCCTATATTGCGGAGGGCCCAGCACTGTTTAAGAACGGCCTGAGCGACCAGTAGACGCGCACCCAGTCGCCCAGCCTTGTCAATTACTCGCATCGTCGCAGTTTGCTCCCGCTTGTAATCAGACACGGCCTCTGCGGCTGCGGCTTCTGCCATATCAATGCGCGGGTCGTCGCGGAGACGCGAGGGAAGACCACGAAGTGTCTGAATGGTGGCGAAAGCCTGCTGTCCCTTCGAGGCAGAGACCTGTGCATTCGCTAACTGCAGCCCGTAGTCCAAGTCGTCGGGAAAGAACGTCCATAGTGAATGGTAAAGGTCCACGGCTTTATCCCACTCCTGGTTCTGTTCCCTGTAACCTGCTTCAATCGACAGTTTGTCCTTTCGAGGTAAATTCGCGGACGTCTCGAACGCCTTTTTGGCCTCATCCTTCGCATTCTCGTCATAGCCAAGTTGCGACCATGCTGCGGCCAGGGCCGAGTGCGACAAGGAGTTATTTGGATCCGCCGAAATGGCTCTCTTCAGCAAGTCGCGTGCCGCCAGAAAATCGAAGTCGCGCAGCTTCACTAAGCCCTCGGAATAATAACGTACGGCCTCGGCGCTACCTGGCTCTGAGGCGTTGGTGGCGGCTCGTTGTTCGGGGGTAAGTTCTCCCGCACCGCAGTTTTGCCGAAGGGACTGCCCTGCCCGCTTCACCAATTCGAAGAATTGGGCCTCTGATGCCTGTTCGGACGCAATCGGTACAATCTCCCCCGTAGAAGTATCCTGAACGCGGAGGTCCACACGAATCTGTCCGCCCATATTCAAGTACGAACCCAGAACAACCAGGTCCGTGCCGAGCGTGCGGTCCACTTTCGCCAGAGTTTCATGTGCCAAGCTCTCGCTATCAGGAAGCGAAAGGTCGGCTTTCATGCGGGTGACGTTTTCTCTCGAGATCGTACGGAGCTTCCCAGTTGCACCCAGCTCAGTGGTCAGCATTTCTGACAGCGCTGTAGAGATCCAATCGTCGGTGGGCTTACCGTTCAGATTCTTGAACCCCAATACCGCCACAGTCCGCCGAGGCCTGGGACCACCGGCGGTCAGCGCCCGTTTCCACAGGACCCCGCCGATCAGCAGGGCAAGCAGAAGCACTAGGATTCCAGCCAACAGAATTGCCCTGGTCTTTCGGCGCTGCTGACGGCCCGCTGGGCTCATCCCCGCCAGCAGACGTTCCAAATCAATGCGTAATTCCTGGGCGGTTTGGTAGCGTCGCAGAGTGTCTTTTTCGAGTGCCTTGAGCACGATGACTTCAAAGCCTGACGACAGTTGCCGGTTCAGCGCACGCGGAGACCGCGGCCTCTCATTCAAAATGGCATTGAGGAGGATGGCCGGCTGAGAATCCGGGAATGGACGATTCCCCGTTGCCATCTCATACAGCACGGCTCCGGTGGCCCAAATATCACTACGGACGTCTGTCGCCTCACCCCGCAATTGCTCGGGCGCCATGTACGGGAAAGTGCCGCTAATTTCCTGGAACTTGCTAAGGGTTTCTGTCGCGCCCGCTTGGCTGGCATGGGGCAATAATCGCGCTAGTCCGAAGTCGAGGATCTTCAGTTGTCCGTCGGGTGTTAAGCGCAAGTTGCCCGGTTTGAGGTCGCGGTGGACAATGCCTTGACGGTGGGCCGCTTCCAGTCCCGAAGCGAGCTGCAGGCCGAGCCGCAGAACCTCGATCTCCGGCAGGCTGGAGCGCGCTAATTTGGCGTCAAGAGTGACTCCGGGGACGTATTCTGTGACGAGGAAATCCGTCGCGTCCTGGGTATCAAAGTCAAAGACAATGGCAATGTTGGGGTGATTAAGCTTGGACAGTGTCAGGGCTTCTTGGCGAAAACGTTTCCGTGTAGCCGGGTCCGTCAGTGAGTCTGGCGGCAGCAGTTTTAGCGCAACATCCCGATCGAGACGCACATCGCGGGCGCGATAAACGACTCCCATTCCGCCAGCCCCGATTTGCTCCAGGACGCGATAGTGAGAGATGGTCTGGCCAACCACCAGGAGAGGGGCTCCGCCCTCGCGCCATGTTAGGTTTATTCAAAGAAGTAGTCAACGTTTGGCCGGCGAACGTCGGTGCAACTCGATCGTTACGTTCCGCGCATTGATCTTAGTCGGCCGATGCTATTCGACCGCTTCCACACTGAAAAAGACAAAGCAAGAATTGGACGATCTGGTAGGTTGGGATTATTCGCGGTTGTCATGTTCTCCTCTAAAAGAGATTCCGAGTGGAACAGCCCACTGTTTACTGTTGCAAGCCTTTACACGGTGGATGGTCAGCTACTCTCACCTTGGGATTACCTCAAGTTTGCCCGTTATCCGGCAATAGTCAATAAATCAATGATTACAAGGCAACTGTTCTTTAGCGACGATTGGCGGCAGTCAGAGAGAGCACAGCGAACGAAGTGGCTGCGTCATTCATAAAGAGCGCGGTCTCCGGACTGATGTGGTTCTCTTTGTTCTTGTTCAGAGAGTAGGCCGCCCAGGAACCATCCGTCTTGTCCTGATTCGCAGTGAGCCACGCGAGCCCCTGCTTCAGTTCGGCATTTTCCGGCGAAATCCCGGCCCGCTGAAGAACAAAGGTGATCAGCCCAGTTGCGTATCCGTCGCTCGTCGTTTCCTGAGACGTTCCATCCGCGCGCTTCCAGCCGCCAGATAGAGAAGACAGGCTCCAGCCACCGTCGGCCCGCTGCTTTTCCAAAAGCTCGCCAATGATGGCCTTCTGCCGATCTGGTTCGAGCAGTCCCGGCAGCTTCGCGGCGGCCCACAGGAGAAGGACTCGATTAATAGGGGTTTGCACGGCAAATTCGCGGTTGAGGTACTCCCGCAATGGTCTGAGGCTGGTTTGGACTTCGGGAGTCGCCCGATAGTTTCCTGGCGCGATACCGATGGCGACGGCGGCTAGCGTGGCTCCGAAGTAGTCCGAATCGTCCGCTTCCCACGGCTCGTTCTTAAAGCGTAGCCAGAGCCACGCGCCTTTCTGCTTGCCGGCAATTTGCTGTTCAGCCCACATGTTCTCAAACGCCTTTCGCGCGTCGTTGCTGAGTTGGCTGTTTTGCGCATCACGGCTCGAAAGAATCAGTGCGTTGAGAACGGATTCCGTTCCGCGCGACTCGACCGACTTGTATGGCCCGCGGTCCGCATCCTTGTAGAACGGTTCAACCTCCTTCCAGAGGCGCACGCGCTTCGTGACGCTGTCCAGCAGCCGTCGCTCGGTCGGAGATGGGGCTTGTTCGGCGAGGGCCGTTCGAAGAGCCGAACGCGAAAGAGCATAAGGAACAGCGGTGTGGCACGACACGCAGACAGTTTCATGGTCCCGCTGGGCTCTGGGCCATTCCATCCACCACGATTGCCGCCGGTCTAAGTAAGCGGCTGCAGCGTTCAGATCCCAAGAGTTCGCGGTTTTTGCTTCCGGCTTATCGGAGTGAGCCGCCAGGCCTTCTGAACTGTTAGGAGAAGCCGCCGCTCCCGTGCGCCAACCAGCCACGAAGACTCCCACCACCAAGCAAGCCACTAAACCGCCCGTCAGTCGCATAGCGCCCTTCATGAAACCTCCCCTCAGGAGCAACCGGTTCTGGTTAGTTTGTCCTGGCTGTCTGGATTTCGTTTCTCGAGCTTGTTTAATCGCCGTTGGCGGCACTGCCACTTATGTGCGCGCGATTATAGCCTCAAACAAATGGCGCTCCAACGGATTCGGCTAACCGGAAAGCAATCTGATTCCGGTAGAGGACAATCTGAACTTGCCAGACCGGATGGGCTAACACTTGTGGCGGGGTACGAATCGCCCGTCTCGATCACTTCATGGGTTCCCAGACCTCTGGCAGCATATCGAATGCCAGCGTGTCGCGGTAGGCGTACTGATTGCCATCCTGTACGGCCACTGGCGTCAACATATGCCAGATGCGATCATCGTCGAAGACGTAACATTCACCTGATTCGCGCATGGTGAAGCGATCCATTTCCTGCTTGTCATTGTCGGTTATGACGACTTCGCCGCCCTGAGCGCCGCAGCGGCCCACTAGATGGGTCGCGATGTATTTTTCCCCGTCCTTATGTAAGCCCGGTGGGCTCGTGTCGCACGGCCGGCCAGGCGCAGCCGTGAACCTTATTAGATGAACGTTGACCAAATACTTCGTACCCACTGTCGACAGGGGTAGGTAATGAAGGTGATGAGCAATCATCTTGCGAACGCCTGTAGAGCCGGCGATTGCCGGGGGCAGCGGAGCATACTCTCGCGGCCTGCCGCCGATTGCTGTGTTGTATTTTTTCAGCTGCACATAGGGCGCGCTCTCTTCGGTCAACCAAACCTCTACACCGCCCTCAACAATCTCGGCTCTGACACGATTTAACGAACGATACCTGTCGCCCCCATCGTAGTATTTGTCCTTTGGAAGGGACCAAGCGGCATGGGATAGCGCTTCCAGCGAGCGCGCTATGTCTACATCAACCCTGAGGGGCTGACGACTGAACCCGCGCTCGACGAGGTCGCTGCGCGACGTGGTATTAGTTGCAACCGGAATGAAACTATCTGGATCCATGATTGCTCCTGATAATTGCCGTGCGATTGCATGACAAACCAGAACCGCAAGGACCTTGCGCGCGCGCAAAATTATAGCCGACGTAGCCCATTGCAGAGGATGCTGACGATTCTCGGAGGATTGTCGGCCAGCCCCTATCCAGAAACGGGCTTCGAGGCGATCAATTGTAATCTCCCAGAAGCCGACTTCTGGCTCGGAAGAACTTAATGGGATGGTCTGCCGTCTTTGCCCAGCCAGCAACTGGATATTAAGGATGAGTGGAGGAGGCGTCCCATGGAGCTACACACGATCGGCATTGATCTTGGTAAGACAGTTTTTCATCTAGTGGGGGTTATCCTGCGCGGTGACGTTGTGGCACTTCTCCGTTAGTGTAAGTTCCACCCCTAGACGACTGCGATCATGTGCCGCTTTGCTAGAGCCTCAATTTCAGGCTCGGTCACCGCCGAGAGGTCTGCGCTTTCGGTAGCGATGACCCGTCGAGAAATGTCGGGATGATGGGTCTTCAAGTATTCTTTCAAGAAGTCGGCGGCGTTGCTTTTTCCAGTGGCGTGACCGATGAGGACGACCTCATTCGCCGGAGTGATATCTTTCGCGATCTCCTCATAAAACGAATCCTCTTCGGGTACGCGCTCGCCACGGTAATGAGCTTCCTTTCGATGAATCAGATGATGATGGAAATTGAAAGGATCGTAAGGTTGCACCTTATGTTCGTCTGCCGGACGACTTCCACCGAAATCCTGGTAAACATGGGCGGCGTGGTGGTCGATGACGACAATCATACGGCTGGGCTGGGAAGATTCTTCCACATGCGCACCCGGTCCGGCTTCCTTCAAGAATTTACGCAGCCGAGAAACTTCCTCCACGCCAAGATCATGGGTGTGCGGCCGCTTGAAAAAAACGCGTTGGCTGCCGACGCGGAACACAAACTCATCGTCTCCATGCGGTTGGACCTCACCCAGATGCTCGACCAGTTCGACGGCCTCGCTCCAACTTAGGTTATGGGGTAGCTTGCCGTTGAGAAGATTCTGGTACAGCGATTCGAGGTGCTTGCTCATCTCACCAGTATAGTATTGCGCCGCTATAAAGCGGAATACCGTTCGAGTTGAGCGGTGTCGTAACAGTGCCGCTAATCGGGTGAAAGCGAGGGGGAAAACTAGGGAAACTAAGTAGCCATTTTGCTTCGAGGCTAGTGAGAGGGCCCAAGAAAAATATGGTAAGCATCCATACCTGTTCCCTGACCGAACCAGCCGATCTCCCGGACACATTCAGTTCGGGCTTTACGAAGCTTTTTGAGCTGGGACTTTAGTTGACGATGGCCTGAGCAGATCCGCGAGCCGCATATTCCGTAGCAGTTCCGCACGGACACGGTCGGCAACACCATTGACGATCTCGGCCCCGTCCTGGGCGGGGTCGATATGTACTCGGAACGGGCGTGTACCGAAGGGCATATCAACGATCTTCACGATAGACTTCGCAACGTCCAACACATCTGCGCCCAGCGCCGCTGTCAACTCAAATCCTTTCATGATCTCCTTTGCCAGACTAGCGGTCGGTCCCGACTCATACTCTTTCAATCGCGCCTTGTCTTCCGGTGATCCCGCGTGGGCGAAATGATTCGTACCCGACGTGAACGCGCCGGGAACAATAATCGTGGTTTCGATGTTCCATCGTGCTAGTTCCCCTGCATAGCTGACTGCCAGGGCATCCATGCCAGCTTTGGCGGCAAAATATGGAGCCAGGTAGGGCGGAGTTCCTCCGCGAGTGCTGGTGCTGCCTACCCAAACCACCAAGCCCTTGCCCTGTTGGCGCAGCACCGGCAAAGCCGCGCGGTTCACACGTTGTGTGCTCAGCACGTTGATGTCGTAAAGCTCTGCAAGCTGCTCCGGCGTAAAAGCTTCGGCGGGGCCAAAGACCATGTGTCCAGCGTTGTGAATCACGACATCGAGATGCCCGTTCTCGCTCACGATATGTTGAATCGCCGCATCCACCGATTCCTGCGAAGCCACATCCAATTCGATCGTGCGGAGATCGACCTTGTTCTCTACCGCGAACTTCTTTGCTGCTTCCACTTGCGGCGCGTTCCGTCCTTTGGTCTCGCGCATGCTGGCGTACACGACATGGCCGGCTTTGCCAATTCGTGAGCGGTCAGCTCGCCAAATCCGCTCGATGCCCCTGTGATTACGATTACCTGTTTCATGACTGTTCTCCTTTCTCGATTTGTTTCCTGTTTGATTATTTTCGGTCTTCGGAGGGCGTCGACGATTTAGGCGAAGCCGCCATTAGCACGCAGAACCTGAGAGTTCACCCATCCGCCATCCGGACCAGCCAGGAAGGAAACAACGCTGGCTATGTCGGCCGGCTGTCCGAGGCGCTCCAGTGGCGCCAACTTGCTCAACTCGGCGATCTGATCTTCGCTCTTGCCTTTCAAGAAAAGATCGGTGGCTACCGGCCCAGGAGCCACCGCGTTGACGGTGATATTGCGTCCGCGGAGTTCATTCGCCAGCACATGCACCAGTCCTTCGACGCCCGCTTTCGACGCAATATATGGACCGTAAGAAGGAAAAGATTTAGCCAGCACACTGCTGGAAAAGGCGATGATCCTGCCACCGGCGGCGATATGTTGGGCTGCTTGCGCCAGGACCAGGAACGCCCCCCGGAGGTTTGTAGAAATGACCTTGTCGAACAGTTCTACGTCGCCCTTGCCGATCGGCGAAAGCGGCATGATTCCCGAGTTGTGGACGACCACGTCGACGCTGCTGAACTTCTTCATGGTTTCTTCGAATAGCCGCTCAACGTCAGTCTGGTTGGCGACATCTGCTTTGACCGCAATTGCTTCTCCGCCAATCACTTTGATTTCGGCCACGACTTCTTCAGCCTCGCTAGCGTTGCTGAGGTAGTTCACTACCACGGCTAAGCCGTCCTGCGCGAGTCGCTTGGCGACGGCGCGTCCGATTCCACGCGACGCCCCTGTTACGATCGCTATCTTTTTCATAATGTTTCTCCTTATTTCGCCCGCTCCGCCCGCCCTCTCAGTCAGGCAGCCCGACAGAAAGCAATATCGTTCTTGCCAAAGAATAATTCCAATGCATAATGTTTATATCTATTATGCGTATCGAGCATCTACGCCAGGCTGACCTAAACCTACTCGTGGTTTTTACGGCTGTTGCCGAAGAGCGGAATATCACACGTGCCGCATCCCGGCTGCTGCTGAGTCAGCCGGCCGTAACCCGCGGTCTGCAGAGACTCCGCGATACGTTTCACGATGATCTTCTAATTCGCACTTCAACCGGTTACGAGCCGACGCCTACGGGACAGCGCCTTCTGCAAGATCTGGCGACAATGCTGCCGCGTCTCGACCGCTTGATGGCTGGCGGCGATTTCGATCCCGCGACCGAAGATGCTACTTTTCGAATCGCGGCTACCGACCACGCTGCATACCTCCTCGTGCCGACCCTCTACGCCTGTGTTTTGCCGAAAAGCACAAGAGTAGCGTTCAGCTTTGTCCCGCTGCACGCCGGTCAATATGAGGCACTGGAGAAAGGCAGGCTCGACCTAATGCTGAACGCAGACCACGACACCGCAACCGTTCACCTGAGCAAAGAGGTTATTTTCGAAGTCGATTTTGTTTGCGTCGTATCCCGGAAGAGTAAATTCGCAAGGGCAATTACCCTCAAGCAATATCTAGCTGCGGAACATGTTGCCGTCGACATTGTTGGCGGCGGCCAGACCCATCCAGACAGGCACTTGGCTGCCATTGGTGAGAAACGGCGCTGTCCGCTCGTGGTGGCTCAACACACTGTAGCCATGCGCGTCGCCGCGGTCACAGAGATGATTGCGACTGTGCCACGCCGAATGGCTTTGCTCGAAGCGTCGCAACAAAGCGACCAAGATTCTCGAAGCTCCAGCCGCGCTCGGGTCATTCAAATACGCAATGATCTGGCACCCAAGGATGCAAACCGATGCAGCGCACCTTTGGTTGAGATCGATAATACGGGAGTTGGGGAGGCGACTCTCGTAAGAGCGGTGTACTTGGAGAGCAACGATGCCGAGTCTGAAGAAGTTGCGACCATGCCAACTGGGGGCTTAATATCAGGTCAAACTCAAGCCGTGTTTTTACGAGAGGGGTCTCGTCCGACCAGATCACGATTCAGCCGATGGATTGCAAGGGCCTATCGCTAAGGGAACGGATTAGTGTTGCGGCGCGTGAGTGAATTCCATATGCGCCCTCTGCCTGTGAGTTCTAGGGAAGCGTGAACTTGATCGTAATCTGGTTACGCATGGGCATGGGTTTTCCGTTCAACTCAAGCGGAGTATAGCGCCACTGCTCGACCGCCCGCCGCGCCGCGTTCGCGAGAGACGATGGGCCGCTGCTCAGCACGGTGACGCGCTCCACTGTGCCATCTTCCCCGACCAACGCCTCCAAGACCACGGCACCTTGGATTCCCTGAGTTCGTGCCTGCTCCGGGTAGACCGGCGTCACCCGGCGAGCGATCTGCCCACCGGTTACGCCCGATGACACTCGCGGCGGCTCCCCCGGCATTCGAACGGGGACATCGACGACCCACGCTGGAACCCCTCCGTAGCCAGCAGTTGCACCAAGCACCTCAGAAACTGCCGGGGGGCGGAGTTCCTCGGCGGTCGTCTGCTCGCCGGGATCATGCGCCGTCTCGACATAGGGATTGGTGGAAGTAAGAGCGCTGGAGGCAGTGGCAGAGCCAGGCGGGCGAATTGCAATGACAGTCTGTGATGTACTCTCCGGCAACGGACTCGACACTCTATGTTCTTTGGCGTTGACCTTTTCCTAAGCGGACCATCAGCAGATCCGAGCTGCTTCAAAACTTCTTGGACCAGTGCGGGCCCCAATCCTGACCCAATCGTCTTCGAGTCGGCCGGCCGAAGTGCAGGGACGCCGGCGTCGGCACTGCTGGCGAGTGCCTTCTGGAGGCCAGGAGCACAAATCCGTGTCCACGCGATGCAGCCGAAAAACGCTGCCTGCAGGGCCAGAAAGACCAGGAAACGCATGGGCAGCGGAGTTGTCCTACTCGGTACCGACGTCCTCGTTTTTTTGCCGTGCTCGGGGCGAATTAAGGCCGTGACCGCTGGCACCTCCATCATCCTGCCAGAATTTGCCGTTGTGCATTCCTTCCGATTCCCGCCGTTTCCGTGCGTGTGGGACATGATCTGCTCCTATGGAAAAAACTCCTCACTGGCACTCCGGATTGGCATTGTGCCTGTTTTGAGATGCCCAGAAGATCAACGGTGAAAGCAGGCATAAGTTGTAAGGATGTCTAACACAAGCAATCCCGCAACCACTGCGGCTTGATAGGGATGAATCGCTGGCCATCGCAACCATCCGACCTGAACAGGCTGATCCTGGGGTGCGGGAGCTGCTTCTGTTTTGTCCTCGACAGGGGGCGCCTTAGACTCTCCCAACAGCGCAGCCAAACTTTTTAAAACTTCCATGCCCTGATCATCGAACGCGTAGGGTTTCTCTGCGAATACCTCGACCAGACCGGCAACCTTACCAGCTTCAAGAATCGGTACGGCCGCAATCGAGCGCAGCCCCAAGGTCCGGCAGAGGAGGGGGTCGATGCGTGGATCGTTTTCGGTATCGCTACAACACAAAGGTTTTCCCGAGCGCAAACACTCTCCTGAAATTCCACCCTGAGTGTCCAGCGGCGTGCCAGGAGCGGGGCTGAGGGAGCCAGAACCGGCCACGCAGACGACAGATCCGCCTTGGCGAAACGCGATGACAGCTCCGATCGCGCCAGTGAGAGCTCTGGCCTGCTCCGCCACATTGTGTACGAAAGCCTCGTTTCGCAAATCGACGTCCGACTGTGCTCGAAGTGTCCCGACAGTGTATGCCATGCTCTTCGCACTGACAGAAGCGTTGCATGGAGAGATTGAACCTGCCGTACCGGAGGGCAAGGACCCAGATGCAGCTTGTGGTCGAGTAGTCACGACTTGAGTCATAGCAAACAGCTTGTCCTTTACAGTAAACGTGATGCTGAGGGCTTCATCCATGAAGATGAAAGGCCGCAATTGGGCTAGAACACAGTTTGCTGGCGAAGAGATCGTCCCAACTCGCTACGGAATGCGCATGGGTTGGCGAGATCGACTGAGCCCAGAGGCCGGATTCCCACTCTCATCCTGGCAGCCGGAGAGTAGAGGCAATACCTTGCGCAGAGCTTCTATTTCGTCCTGAAGGGCCGCCACTTCCTGTTCCTTCTGCCGCAGGACTTCGTGAATGTTCTTCACGCTCTGCGTCTCACGGCAGACCGGAGTGGCTTGGCAACGTGGCATGTCAAATCGATCTGTCATCTTCCATTCAGACTGGGCCTCAGTGCTGGCCAGTGCCGCCAACGCGTCCGGCGGAAGCTCCTCCTCGTCAAAGTCGAAGTCTGGCCGGCCAAGCAGGTTCTTTGCCCGTTCGGCGAGTCGGTAGACTTCTTGCGTCAGCTCAGTGATTTCAAGGTTCGTTCCATTGTTTTCAGAGACTCTTGTGTTCCGAATTCCGTCGACTGCCCTCGGATCACTCGGAATGACTTCAATAGCGTGTTCTGGTTCGTGCGCTTGCGCAATCCCTGTGTCTCTCATTTTCACCTCTCCCGAACTTTTGTTGTGGGCCGCCGTCCAGCTGGCTTGCTGTCGAGTAGGTCCGCGCAGTCAGTGGAATGTTCTCTTAAAGACCCTGACAGACTGCTGGTCTACACGGCGCACACAGCGGACCTGTCGGAGCGTGCCCGTCTTGTCTCTATAGTGGCGAATTGTCGAAAAACGTTTCGTCCGCAGGCGTACCGCACACTGCTTCTGCAAGACTCCTAGATGGCCATCACTCCTCAATCCTTCTAATTTGTGGCAATTGTGGGAGGAGCCCGGTCTAGCCGGAGGTACGTCTCAGTTGATGTAAAACGACCGTCGAGATGACGTACGACTCGCCAAGTGTCGGGTATTTCGTAAACAGGAAGTTGTCCAGAAACCGGCTTCGAGGAGATCAGGGGGATCCCCAAAGCCGGCCCGCATCGTCGAAAGTCATTCCGGGGCATAACTTCTAGGTTGCCGTCATCCACCCCCAATTGGCTGGCTCCGAACGGAGATAACACTCCACCCAAGCGGACTTAGGGTGCCCCGGCGTGTGTTCGAGAGTTTCACATGAAGTTTTTCGTGTGATAAGCAGACATTTGGGACGCGGCGGCTGGCTCAAAGCCAAGCAATTGCAAGCGTTCCCGGCGCGTGCGGTCCATCTCGCGCTGAAGCTCGGCCACGTAACGCGCGCCCTTGCGAATTTGTTCGATCGAAACGCCTCCCCCCGCGTAAACCACTAGCGCGTCGTGGACGTAGGGGCTGAGGCCTGAGATTGACGCGAGCATCTGGCTTCGGCGCTCGACGGCGGCGGTCAGCGAAAGGCGCTTTTCCGGCTCACGCTCGAAGACATAGCGCATGTGCTCAGTGCCAAAAGCCACGTGCCGCGCCTCGTCTCGGTGCGCCAACAGCGCGAGCGCGGCGGTAACGGGGTCGGGCGCGTGTTCGGCGAGGAACTTCAGCAGAGTGAGGAAGGTTCCTTCGCCCATGACGCACAGAAGGAACGTGGCGGTGGTGAAGTCAGGCTCCTCGAGGAGAGTCTTCAGCGAAAGCTGCCCGCTGATGGCGGTTGTGCCGAGTCCTGCGTCGCCAGCTTCGGCCCGGCGAGTGAACGCTTCCGCGTGCCGCGCCTCGTCGACAACTTGCATGGCAAGCACTTCGACCACCTCGCGGTAATGAGGGTGAATGCGGGGAATGAAGCGCGCAGGCACGTATAAAGCCGCAAACTCATTCTCCGTGAGAAATGTCATAATTTGGGCAACCGCGTGTTCGACCTCCATTGGCAACTTGGGAAGCTCTTCCCACGGGACGTCTCGCCCTACCGACCACTGATTCGCAGTTGCCTGACCGTAAATGGTATTCAATTCCCTTGCCCAGACGTCGCGTTTCTTGCGCAGGGTGAAGCCGAAGTCGGGTCCGCCGCTTTCGACGCGCGCGCCACGAGGGGCGACGCCCCAAGCTCGGATCGGCCGTTTCGGAAACCTGAATACGAGACGTGGCGATTGACGGCGCGAGTCCGGCCGATTGTATGCGGTACACTCCGGCAACACCCAGCTTTGGCTCACAGTGATGACCTTCTTTGCGGCACCATGCCGCGAGCTGCTCGACAAGTTGGGGTGAATCTCCGCGAACTTCGAACCAATCGCCCGCGCGCAATTGCGCTAGCGTACGGCGCAAGAGGACCGTGGCTCCTTCGCGCAGCGCCAGGTCTTCGAGATCAAGCTGCTGTTTGGGTGTGGAATTGGCCATAGCGGATTCGGCTACAACTCACCTGGATTCTGATATCTCACTCGCGTCGCTGACGCGAGATTCTTCTACTGCGTTTGCTCCGGACATTCCTCCCAAAACGCGGGCGAATATCGCAGGAGCTTATGCGAAGTCCTCAGTTACCGGCTGTTGAAGCGGCTGAGCCATAAAAATTGAATCGGTGCACCGCTTTTTCGAGTTGCGCGTAGCCGCGTTGTGCGCGCGGGCAGCCACTGCTTGAGCCCTTCGAGTTCCATAAGAACGCGGACCTTCGGATCCTGAAAAGACATTGCGAGCAGAGTATCGATGAACGGCTGGATCCGTGCGTCTGGCCGGTCGGCGCGCACCGTAAAGTTGCAGTGATCAAAAGGGGGCGTCGTGGCCAGGACGCGAGTGGTCCCGGGATCGAGCGTGCCCTCATTGATGAAAACGAGATAGTTGGCATCCAGGATGCAGGCGGCGTCAGCAAGGCCCGTTGCGAGAGCCTTCGCGGCATCGCGTTCGCCCCCGACGTGATCGCCGTGCTTGCCAACCATTACTTCGTTGTAGGAGACGCGACAGTCGCGGCGCGGATCAATGCCTGAGTCAGCGATCATTCCGAGTGGAATCAGAGTCGCCTGCGGCGAATCCGAAGCGCCAACCGCGACGGTCTTGCCCTTGAGATCGGCGAGCGAGGCCAGTCTGGAATTTGCGCGTACAAGGATCTTCGTGGTCAAGTCGCGGTCCGAATCGCGCATAGCAATAGCGCGACAAGCGCCGCGGCTGACGATCTGGCTTTTCACCCAGGCGAGCGGCGAATTCCATGCGACGTCGATTGCGTCGCACAGGTTTGCTTCGACCTGAGCGTCGTATGTGGAGTAGAGGATGAAGTCGATCTCGACACCGCACGCGGCGAAGTAATCCTTAAATCCCTCCCAGATCGTCACGACTTTGGGATCGTAGGCAACAGCACCAATACGCAACGCCTTGCTGCGAGATGTACCTGGCATGGCTCCTCCAATTCTCTAGAGATTGCTAGAACAAGGGCAAGCCGAGGCAAGCCTTGCCCATGAAATCCTTCAGGACATCGCTCGACGGCGCCATCACAGCAGCCGCCTGCGCGTCCCGGAAGTTTCGCTCGAGACCGCCTCGGCGTCCGAATGCCCAACCACCCCCAAGGGTCATGGCACGCGAAACGACATTCAGGCAAGCGTCCGCTGCTTTCACTTTGACGGCAAGCACGTCCAGCATCGCAGTCGGATCGCCGGCGAGGGTTTTGCGGATCGTTTCGGCCAGATAAGCTCGAGCCGAGTTCAGTTCGAGCGCCATCTCGGCCACAAGGAACTGGACGCGCGGAATCGATGCCAGCGCAGCGCCGCCGGCGTGTTCATATTTTCTGGCCCCGACACGCGCTACAATCGTCTGAAACGCCGCCGTAGCGATGCCCACCGAAACGGATGCAACACCGATCTGAAAGTGCGGAAGAACAACTTCGAGCATGGATTGAAATCCGCTGCCCTCGGGGCCTAGGCGCGTTTCGTCATCGATGGAGACATCGGTGAGCGTCATCGGAGCACTGGCGTTCCCTGCCAGGCCGAGACCTTCGAAACGCCCCTGGGCAGCCAGACCGCTGGCACCCTTGGAAATCAGGTAGAGATTGGATTCCGTAGGACCCGCCGCGCCCGTTTTGCGAGCCGAGACGACGTAGCTGTCAGCCTCGCCCGCGCTCGTCACGAAGCTCTTGCTTGCACTCAGTCGTTTTTGGCGCACCTCACTCACGGGGGCGTAGAAGTGTCCTCCGGAGCCAGACTCACTAAAGGCGAGCGTACTGAGATGCCCGCCGCGCGAAAGAGGGCAACAGCTCTTGCTTTAGCCTGTCACCGCCTTTCGCGGCTATCACGGCTGTGGCGCAATAGTGCATGAGCGTGACCATCGCGGTAGAGGCGCAGGCCTGGGATTGCGTATCTAGCACGCGCGACATTTCTCCAAGCTTCGCGCCGGCTCCGCCAAATTGAGCAGGAACAAGCAGGCCGAGCACGCCGGCCTTGCCCAGAGCTGCAATGTTTTCGCGCGGGAAACGCCGCGACTGGTCGATCTGGTCAGCGCCAGGGCGAAGAACTTCCTGAGACAGTTTTTCGTTTGCCGCTAAGAGAGACTGAACGTCCGCCATGTGTCCTCCACTGCTCACGCCGCAGGTCGATAGAGAAGTTTGTCCGGATTGCCGCGGGCCTATCCGGATTTCGGTTCCTAGATTGTGGCGGTGGATCTCAGGCGGCCGCCCGGCGCCATTAGGCAGGTATTCAAGTAAAGCCTTGCGGGGTGCGGAGGCGGAAGACAGGATTCGGTTGGCGGTGACATAAGACGACCATTGGTAGTCCACCTGAGCGCCACACGAGCTTAAGCGCCGAGTTCTGCAGCAGACCGAGAGTATAGGCGCGAATGCGTGGTGTTGCCAAGGACGTGTCGGACTCCATTTGAGATGGGTTCTCTGGACTAATCCTGGATCGTCGGCAATGCGGAAATAATCCGGGAGCCCTTCCGGGCTTCGTCTTGCGGTCCAGAAACGGGCTTTGGGAAGATCGATGGCACATCTCGCTCGAAGCCGACTTCTGGCTCGCATCGTTGAAGGTTTGTGCCGGGTCATAACTTCCGGCTAGCCCGTCCGGAAGCGGCAAGGCCAGGCTGCATCGAGCCGGGTCAAGTCGACTCGATAGACTCAGTCGATGCTGACACCCAAGCGCAGCACATCGCACCAGTCAAAGACGAGCCGTTGATGCGTCAATATCAAGGGGGAATCGGAATGGCGAGCATGTGATTGATCCTGGCGGGTCTCCCCGGAAGCGGCTCAAGTGTGATATACCGTTGTAAAATTTTGTACGACCTTTGGGAAGTAAACGCATCCATACTGTCATTCGATTGCGCCAGCGGTTGCCTTACACGCTGTTTTCGCGACTGATAGCCTGCTCCGTCCCGTGTGTCCTTGAACTGCAGAGCCAGTAAATGCGGTTCGTAGTACTGAGCGCGAGCAAAATTGGGGGACAACATGACCAAGGTCCAGAAACGCTATCTCTTGGCCGGCGGAGTTCTTGGCTTGATTGTGGTTGCTCTCATTTTTGGAGCCGTTCGACCGTACAAGCAAGCCATGGGTGCGCCGCCAAGCACACCGGATGTCGAGGTGGTGCAGGTTCAAAAAGAAGATATTCCCATCTATGGGGATTGGATTGGTACTCTCGACGGACTCGTCAATGCTGACGTTCGAGCCCAGGTCACTGGCTATCTGCTAAAGCAAGGCTATCAGGAGGGGGCTTTCGTTAATCAGGGCCAACTCCTGTTCCAGATCGATCCGCGGCCTTTTCAGGCGGCGCTCGATCAGGCGCAAGGCCAGCTGGCTCAAGCGAAGGCCGCACTCGCCAACGCCGAAGCGGTTCAGCGTCGCACCGAACTTGACGTCCAGCGCTACAAGCCACTGGCAGAGCAACAGGCGGCCAGCCAGCAAGATCTCGACAACGCGGTTCAAAACAATCTCGCCGCGATCGCAACCGTAGAAACCGCCAAAGCTCAGATCAAGACTTACGAGGCTGCAGTTGAAACCGCGAAAATCAATCTCGACTTTACTCGTCTCATCGCGCCTATCGATGGCATTGCCGGGCAGGCGCAGCTCCAAGTCGGCGCTCTTGTCAGTCCCAGCAGCGGGGTCGTCACATCCGTATCTACAGTGGATCCGATCAAGGTCTATTTCACCGTGAGCGAGCCTCAATATCTTTCGTGGCGGAGACGTTTCCCGACCGAAGAGAGCCGCTTGCAGGCCGACAAGGAACTGCGGCTGCAACTGATCTTAGCCGACGGCTCAACCTACCCGCACGAAGGAAAGTTTTATTTTGCCGACCGCCAGGTGAACGAGACCACTGGAGCGATTCGAATCGCCGGACTCTTTCCCAACCCGAACAATATCTTGAGGCCCGGCGGCTATGCCAAAGTCCGCGCGGTGATCCGGACCCAGCCGGGGGCGTTGCTGGTTCCGCAACGGGCAGTGTCGGAACTGCAAGGCGGATACCAGATTGCCGTCGTGGGCGCCGACAACATAGTTGACGTTCGAACGGTCACAGTCGGCGACCGGGTTGATAACCGATGGATCATCGCGAACGGGCTGAATCCCGGAGACAAAGTCGTGGTTGAAGGAGTTCAGAGAATGCGCACTGGCGTGCGCGTGAATCCCAAGCCATTCATGGCCCAAAACCAGGGATCGGCGAATCGATAAGGACGGACGACCCATGTCGAAATTCTTCATCAACCGTCCCATCGTCGCCATGGTGATTTCCATCGTCATGGTGTTGGTAGGTGCGCTCACTGTGCTGAGCTTGCCCGTCGCACAGTTTCCCAACATCACTCCACCCGAAATTCAAGTGCTCGCCACCTACGTCGGAGCTGACGCGCAGACGCTGGAGCAAGCGGTGGCTACTCCTATCGAGCAGCAGATGAACGGAGTAGACAACGAGAACTACATGTACTCGCTGAATGCCACAGGCAACTCAAGCACCAGCCTGATTGTCGACTTTGACGTAAAGACCGACCCGAATACCGATTTCATTCTCACGCAGTCGCGGGAAACCCAGGCTGCTTCTCAGCTTCCATCGGACGTCAACAACTACGGCGTCACGGTTCGAAAATCGGTCACTGCTCCGCTGATGTGGGTTGCCCTTTACTCTCCGCATGGAACCTATGATGCCAAGTTTCTGGCGAACTACGCCTACATCAATCTCACCGATCCCGATTCTTCGCTCGCCCGGCATCGGCAACGTGCAGGTATTCGGCGCTGGTCAATATGCGATGCGCCTTTGGGTAAAGCCGGACACGTTGGCGAAACTTGGCATTACGGTTCCGGAGATCGTCAGCGCGATTCAGTCACAGAACACCGTGAACCCCGCCGGCAAAGCGGGAGGCGAGCCCGCTCCGAAGGGCCAGGAATTTACCTATACGGTTCTCGCGCAAGGGCGCCTGGTGTCGCCGGAAGAATTCGGCAACATCGTGGTTCGCGAGACGCCTGATGGTGCGACGGTGCGAGTGCGCGACGTCGCTCGCATCGAACTGGGCGCTCAAGACTACAGCGTTGCCGGACGTTTCAACGGCAAGCCGGGCGCGATTATTGCGGCCTACCAATTGCCCGGATCCAACGCAGTCGACGCGGCTGCCGGCGTCAAGCAACTGATGGCGCAGATGAAAGAGCGCTTTCCCGAGGACATGGATTTCGCCGTTTCTCTGGACACGACTCTTTCCGTGACGCAGGGCATCAAGGAAATCGTCTGAGACCCTTCTGATCGCGCTGGTCCTTGTCATCATTGTTGTTTTTCTTTTCCTTCAGGGCTGGCGCTCAACGCTGATCCCGCTGCTGGCTGTGCCGGTTTCGCTTGTCGGAACGTTCGTGCTCTTCCCGCTGTTCGGTTTTTCCATCAATACACTCTCTCTCTTCGGGCTGGTGCTGGCGATCGGCCTGGTGGTCGATGACGCGATCGTCGTCGTCGAGGGCGTGGAGCGGCATATCGAAGAGGGCATGACTCCGAAGAATGCAGCGCTAAAGGCGATGGAGGAACTGTCGGGCCCCGTGGTAGGAATCGCGCTGGTTCTCTCCGCTGTATTCGTGCCCACCGCTTTCATTCCCGGGATCACTGGCAGGCTGTATCAGCAATTCGCGGTCACTATCGCCATCTCGGTAATTCTCTCCGCGTTCAACGCGCTTACGCTCAGCCCTGCCCTGGCCGCATTGCTTCTTCGACCGCGCGAAGAGAGCCATGGCCTGCTGCGGAGATTCTTCGATTGGTTTAACCGGGTTTTTGAGCGAGCCACCGAGGGTTATGTCGAGTTGGAGCGGCGTGCTGCTCAAGAAGACAGCAGTGGTGGTTGTGCTTCTGCTGGCCTTTTGCGTCGCGGCGGGATTCTTCGCCAAGTCGGGTGCCGTCGAGCTTTCTTCCCGATGAAGATCAGGGCTATGCCTATGTGAATCTGCAATTGCCCAATGGCGCGTCGTTGGAGCGAACATCGCAGGCAGCGGCACAGATCGAGAACATTCTGGCGAACACACCGGGTGTGAAGTACACGACCAGCGTCATCGGCTTCAGCTTGCTCAGTTTTGTTCGCACCAGCTACAACGCTTTCTTTGTCGTCACTCTGAAGCCGTGGGACGAGCGCACGTCCAGAGCCGAGCAGTTTCAAGCGATCAAGGCGCATTTGAATCAGCAGCTTTCCAAATTGCCAGCGGGAATCGCATTCAGTTTTTCGCCGCCGGCCATCCCGGGCGTTGGCACCGCGGGCGGATTCACCTTCATCCTCGAAGACCGCTCTGGCGGCAGCATCCAATTCCTGTCGCAAAACTTGAACACGTTTCTTGAAGCGGCACGAAAGCGGCCGGAGATTGCCAGCCTGAGTACGACTTTTCTGCCGAGCGTTCCGCAGAAGTTCGTCGACGTCAATCGTGACAAGGTGTTGAAGCAGGGCGTCAATCTTTCCGACGTCTACCGCACCATCCAGGCGTTCATGGGCGGATATTTCATCAATTACTTCAACCGCTTTGGCCGCCAGTGGCAGGTCTATATCGAGGCCGAGAGCGAGGATCGCGCCAGCGCGGAGAATGTTGGACGCTTCTATGTCCGCAACAACAAGGGCGAGAACGTTCCGCTGTCTACGCTTACCACGGTCAAATCGCAGCTCGGCCCCGAATTCACCCAGCGCTTTAACGAGTACCGTTGCGCACAAATCAACGGCAGCGCCGCGCCGGGTTACAGCGCGGACCAAGCGAGCGCCGCCCTCGAAGAAGTTTTCAAACAAACCATGCCGCGAGAGATGGGATTCGACTACTCCGGAATCTCGTATCTGGAACAGAAAGCGCGCCAGGGAGTGCCACCCGCGGCCATCTTTGGCCTGTCGCTATTGTTCGTGTTCCTGATTCTGGCGGCACTTTACGAAAGCTGGTCGCTGCCTTTCAGCGTACTGCTCAGCACGCCGGTGGCGGTCTTTGGAGCGTTTTTTGTGCTGTGGCTGCGCCGCACTCTGCTCAGCGTTTTCCTGCCGCCGTATATGGTGCAGATTGAAAGCGACATCTACTCGCAGATCGGCTTGATCATGCTGATTGGCCTGGCGGCGAAGAACGCGATTTTGATCGTCGAGTTTGCCAAGGAACAGTACGAACACGGAAAACCGCTGGCCGACGCCGCGCTCGAAGGCGCGAGGCTGCGGCTGCGACCGATCCTGATGACATCATTCGCGTTTATCCTCGGCTGCGTTCCACTGTGGACAGCGAGCGGGGCAGGTTCGGTCGCCCGGCAGATCATGGGAACGGCCGTGATCGGCGGAATGCTCGCTGCCAGCGCGATTGGAATCTTCTTCGTTCCCGGCATCTTCTATATGGTGGAGAAATGGTCGGGCGCGGGAAAGGAACCCGCATCCGGCATATTGCCAGCTGCGCCCTCGCCCGCGCCCGGAGACTGAAGCACCTCGCAGTGCGTTCAACAGCTTGGGACTCAAGTGGAGTCTGCGCATTGGGGTTTGCGTAATGACGAGAATCGCGAAAATGCTGACCGCGCGTTGCTCTCTGGCCTGCTTTCGGGTTGCATGCTGTTGGCCCTAAGTATCATCGCCCTGCCGTTCAGACTCCGAATTCGTTTCGAGATCTGGCAGACAATCCTCAGCTTCAGGCACAGACTGCCTCGTACGCCGATCTTCCCTGGTGGCAGGTATTTCAGGATCCGAAGCTGCAGGAACTCATACGCACGGCACTCAAACAGAACTACGATTTGCAACTTGCCACAGAACGCATCAACGCTGCCCGGGCACAGCTTGCGGTTACTCGGTCCAGCCTGTTTCCCCAGGTATCGGGCAATGGCAATTTCAGCGGGGGCAAGGAAAACCTTGAACAGTCCCGATACAACTTCCTGACGCTGACCGCCGACGCGGCGTTCCAATTGGATTTCTTCGGCCGTTTGCGCCGCGCCAACGAAGCAGCTCGTGCCCGACTGCTGGCTACCGAAGATGCGCGCCAGGTCGTCGTGCTGACGCTCGTCAGCGATGTAGCGAGCGATTATTTCACGCTCCTGCAACTGGATCTGCAGCTCGCGATCACGCGTGAGACCGTCAAGACCCAGACCGATTCGGTCAAACTTACCCAGCTGCGGCTTGAGCACGGAGTGGCCACGAAGTTGGATGTGCTTCAGGCCCAACAGGTGCTCGATACCGCCAATGCGGCAGATCCCTGACCTGGAGCGACAAATTGCCCAGGAAGAAGACGCCATCAGCATCCTGCTCGGCAATTACCCACAAGATATCGCACGCGGGACTCCTCTCGTCGAGCAAACACTGCCGCCGGAGGTTCCAGCCGGCGTTCCATCTTCGATCATCGAGCGTCGGCCCGATATTCGCGAGGCGGAACAGATCTTGATCGCCGCGAACGCCAACATCGGAGTCGCCAAGGCTCAATTCTTCCCGCAAATCTCTCTGACCGGAGGAGGTGGCGGTTCATTTGGTCGAAGCTCCGCCTTCTCGAGCCTCATGACGACGCAGCTCGGCATCTGGTCCTATGGCGCGCAGGTGAGCCAGCCAATCTTCACCGGAGGAGCGCTGAAAGGGAATTTGCATCTGGCTGAGTCTCAACACCAACAAGCTCTGATCGGCTACCGGGAAGCGATCCAGCATGCTTTTGGAGAAGTCTCCGATGCGCTCATCGGTTACGAGAAACTTCATCAGGTCCGGACGCGCCAGCAGGATTCCGTAGCCGACCTGCAAGAAACTGTCCGCATTTCCACGCTTCGCTACAAGGGCGGCACGACGACATACCTCGAAGTACTCGACGGACAGCGGTCGCTGTACGGCGCCGAACTGACGCTTGCAGCCGCGCGGGGAGACGAATACCGCAGCCTCGTCCAACTGTACAAAGCGCTCGGTGGAGGCTGGCAACAGTAAAATCGTCGTCCAATGGCAGGAGGAGCCTAGAGTTTTTACTGTTGCGAAGGGGCAGCGAGGATAGTGAATATGGCGACGATACGCGAATACCGATGTGAAATCTGCGGAATTGTAGACACCCGCCCCATCCACTGGTTCGTCATTCAGTGTGGCGACTCGCAAATCTCAGTTCATCGCTGGAATTCCGAGGCGGCGAACGCAGTCGGCGCCCGGCACTTTTGCGGTGAAGCCCACGCCGAGGTGTACATCAGCCGATGGTTCGATTCGGTATGCTCGCCGCCCAAACCCGATTTCAACCTGCCCTCGCCAGCGAGATGAAACGTCGATTGTGAAGTGCACAAGGAACCCTACCGGTTCTGGCCTTCATGAGTGCTCACAAATGAGATTGCTTTGCAACGGCCAAAGGCGCAAGTCGTAGAGCACCTCTAAGCTATTGAAAGACCGTGGTAACGGCTTTAGTCATGTCCCTACGGGACTCGATTCTTCAAGGTATAGACTCTAACGCGGCGCTGAAGCGCTGCTGTTCCACGTGGCTGCAACGCTAGTTATTGTGCTAAGGAGTGCGGTTCCACGCTGCCGTACGCGGCTCATCCTGCATCGTGAGGGCATCCGTGGCGCGCGAGCCCTATCGGTTTCACCAGGCTAAGCGCTTGTCGCGTTGTCACTTGCGTCATCGCCGAAGAGGCGCAGTGCACGAAAGTAACCTACCCAAAGTAAAGCCTTCGCGAGATGATGAGCGTGCATCCGAGGGTTCCCTGATCCGGAAGTAAAAACATGCCGCAAAAATTCATGGATGTGCTTATGCTTGGGCGCTGCTCTCACGAGTTCTCATGGCCGCGTCGCGGTGGGGATGGCGACTACTATCAGGTCTGCCTGCTCTGTGCCGCGGAATACAAATATGACTGGACGACCATGCGCCGCACTCAGCGCGTGGAGCACGCAAAGCCCGAGACGACGACCCGTCGCAGCCATTCGCGAGAGAAACGGCCGTCGTGGGTGCCTCGGGCGCGCCGGCTGAAACTCGACATTCCTCTCCGCTATCGCGTCAACAAGACCAGCACGTGGTATGAGGGGATTATCGAGAACATCAGCCAGAGCGGGGTGCTGTTCAACGGTCCGCAGAACCTTCCGGTGAACGCGCTGATCGAGATGGTGTTTGAGATGCCGGAAGAGATTTCCGGGCAGAAGAACAGCAATGTGGTTTGTCAGGGGCGCGTGATGCGTTTCAAGGATGCGCCGACGGCCGAAGACACCGCTGCCCAGGAGAATGGGGCGCTGGCGGCTTCGATCGTGGACTATAAGTTTATTCACTAGGCGGGACGCGCGACCGGGAGGCCCGCCGGCGCTACGGCAACCCCGGACGCTGGCGCTAGGTCGGACTTCGGCGTGACCTACCGCTACTCTCTGGGTCCCTCCTTGCTTTACTCGTGCATTTACATCTGCAAGAATCCGCATCTAAACTGTTCTGGATGTATTGGAACTCAGTTCCCATGCGGTGTGTCGGGAGTCGAGTATGAAAATCAATTCCTTGTTCATATCTGCGTACAGTACCTCCCTTCTTCTGGCGATCGCTTTAGGGATGGGCTTGGGGTGCACGCGGAAGCCTGACGACGCCAAGATTTCCACCGATATTCAAAGTAAGTTCAACCAGGATTCGGGGCTCTCAAGCAAGCAACTTAAAGTGCAGGCCGAGGACGGCGTCGTGACACTATCGGGCGCGGTCGACAATGACGCACAGCGCGAGGCAGCTGGGCGTCAGGCTGCGTCGGTGGCCGGGGTCAAGACGGTCATCAACAATCTGCAGGTGGACAACGCGGCGGCGACGGCCCCGGCCGAATCGGCTCCGGAACCAACAACAGTGACGAGAGCTTCGGCAGGTACCCCTGCTGAAAAGGCGAAGCCAGTTCCGACCAAGAAGAGTAGCAAGACTCGAAGCTTCGACAATCCCAACGCGAACGTTCCGTCGGCGGATACGTCGATGGCGAGTCAGATGAGCGGTGGCCGACAGCCGGAAGCCGCGGCGCAAGCTCCTCCGCCCACGGATAACACCGCAGCGCAGGCGGCGCCGCCTCCGCCGCCATCGCCAAAGAAGCTGATCATCGATCAAGGTACGCCAGTGACGGTGCGACTGATCGATCCGATCGATAGCGAGAAAAATCAAACGGGTGACACGTTTCATGCCACGCTGAATGCACCGCTAAGTTCCGACGGAGAGGAAGCGGTACCGGCGGGGGTCGAACTCACAGGGCATCTAGTGAGCGTGAAGAGCGCGGGCAAGTTTGCAGGTCAATCGGAAGTCGTGCTTCAGCTTGACAGTCTGTCGGCGGGCGGCAAGACTTACAGCCTGCAAACCGATCAGTACAAGAAAACAGGGAGTTCACGCGGGAAAAATACTGCCGAGAAGGTAGGCGGAGGCGCCGCGATTGGAAGCATCATCGGGGCGCTCGCGGGCGGAGGCAAGGGCGCAGCAATCGGTGCAGCGGCGGGTGCAGGCGTGGGAGGCGGGGTACAGGCGGCGACGAAGGGCCAACAGATTAAGCTACCGTCGGAAACCGTGCTGAATTTCACTCTGCAGGCTCCGATCACGGTAATGCAAGCTCCGCCAGCGGACGCGAACCGGCCGAAGTTGGGAGATTCGCACTAGGGGCTCGGCGTCAAGGAGCATCGAGTAGAGCGGCGCGGGTGGGGCTCTCGCGCGACATTGGGCATGGCTTCGATTACGGCGCTGCTGTTCACACACAACGATGCTCTTCGGCTGGGGCGGACGCTGGAGACTTTGTATGCCTGTGACGAAATTCTCATTGTGGATCAGGGCTCGCGCGATGCGAGTGTGCGCGTCGCGCGGCAGTATGGGGCGAGAGTTCTGGAGGTGAGGCCGCGAGTATCGCCGGCGGACTACCTCCGGGCGTTTTCATCGACAGGCTCGAATCCACAATGGATTCTGTGTCTCGACCCACACGAGTCGCTAACGGAGAAACTGGCGGCGAGCTTGTTTGAATGGAAGTCAGAAGCGCTGCACGCGAACGCTCCCGCGGCTTCGGCCTACTCGGTTTATCTTCGCGAGGAAACGGCGGAGGGGTGGGTGGAAGTTCCCGCTCCTCAGACGCGCCTTGTACCGTCGAACTGGAACCTGTGGAAAGGCAACCTTCCGGCACAGGAGGCTGGCGCGATCGTGCTGGAGGGAGAATTGCTGCGGTTCGTGTTTCCCTGACGGATCGTTTCTGGTTTGTTCACAAGCCATTCCCTCCCCATATTCCGCAGGGTACAATTTGTTGGGGTTTCCATGTCGCTGCCTGCCGGAACTCGCTTGGGTCCCTACGAGATCACCGGGCCTCTAGGCGCCGGCGGTATGGGAGAAGTCTACAAGGCGCGAGACACCCGCCTGAATCGCACCGTCGCCATCAAGGTTTCCAACGAGCAATTCTCCGAGCGCTTCGAACGCGAAGCGCACGCAGTCGCGGCCCTGAACCACTCCAACGTCTGCACCCTGCATGATGTCGGGCCAAACTACCTGGTGATGGAGTACATCGAAGGCACTCCGCTGAAAGGGCCGTTGCCCCTCCAGCAGGCATTGAAGTATGCCGCGCAGATTTGCGATGCGCTCGACGCCGCGCACAAGAAGGGCATCACTCACCGCGACCTCAAGCCGGCCAATATCCTGGTCACGAAAACGGGAATAAAACTGCTCGACTTCGGTCTCGCCAAAGTCGGACCGGGCACGAACCCGCCAACCGACGCCACTCTCACGATGGCGCTCACCGGCAAAAACGAAATCGTCGGCACGCTCTACTACATGTCGCCCGAGCAATTGCAGTCGCAAGCCACCGGGCAGGAAATAGACGCGCGCAGCGACATCTTCTCCTTCGGCCTGGTGCTTTACGAAATGCTGACCGGCAAGCGCGCATTTGAAGGTTCTTCTCCGGCCACGGTGATTGCAGCAATCATGGAGCGCCCGGCCCCGTCGATTGGCGCGATCGCGCCGCCCGCGTTGGATCGACTGCTGAAGCGCTGTTTAGAAAAGGACCCCGACAACCGCTGGCAGAACGCACGCGATCTGAAAACCGAACTGGAGTGGATCGCACAAGCGCCCACCGACGTTAGCACCGCAGGAATCTCCACCGGCCACCGCCAGCCGCTGCCTTGGATTGCCGTAGCCGCACTGGCCCTCGTCGCAGCGTTTACATCCTGGATCGCCTATCGTTCCACCCGCCCAGCGGAATTGAAGCCGCTCGTTCGCCTGGACGTGGACCTGGGCCGCGACGTCTATTTGAATGCGATAGGTGGGTCCGACATCGTTATCTCGCCCGACGGCACGCGGATCGCCTACCTTTCCGCGAACCGCCTCTTCACGCGCAAGCTCGACCAACCCGTCGCAACCGATCTACCCATCACAGCAGGCGCGACCAACCCATTCTTTTCCCCCGATGGTCAATGGATCGGTTTCGTAGCGGGCGGAAAGCTGCGAAAAATCTCCGTGGAAGGCGGCGCCGAGGTCGGGTTGTGCGACACTGCAGCCTCCTACACCGGGGCCGATTGGGGCGAGGACGGCAACATCATCGCGAGTCTGCGCGTCTCTGGCGGACTCTCGCGAGTTCCCTCCACCGGCGGCACTCCCACTCCGGTCACCGACCTTGAAGGAGAAGAACGCACCCATCGCTGGCCGCAGATCCTTCCCGGCGGCAAAGCCATTCTGTTCACCGCCGAAAATGCCACTGTCGGTTTTGATGATGCCAAAATTGAAGTCGTGACCATGGCGGGCCACCGGCGCAAGACGGTCCAGCGCGGGGGAACCTACGGGCATTATCTGGCGGCTTCCGGCGTCAAAGGCTACCTGACTTATGTGAGCCGGGGAACTCTGTTTGCGGTTCCTTTCGATCTGCAGAAGCTGGAGACCTCCGGCTCGCCCGTGCCCGTATTGCAGCACGTCTCTTATTCCCCGATGTTTGGCTCCGCCAAGCTCAGCTTCTCGCGCAGCGGAACGCTGGTCTACCGGAGCCGCGAAATCGACGCCTCCCGAGTGGTCATCCAATGGCTAGATGACAGCGGGAAGATACAACCGCTCCTCGACAAGCCTGGACTCTTTGTAAGCCCACACTTCTCTCCAGACGGTCAACATCTGGCGGTAGCCAACGAGGACGAAAAATCCGGGGTTTGGATCTTCGACCTGCGGCGCGACACCTTGTCGCCCCTGACGGGCGAGCGCAATGGAGCTCACCCGGTGTGGACGCCCGACGGCCGATACCTTGTTTATCAGGCGGCGGCTGGGATCTCCTTCTCGCGCGCCGATGGCGCCGGCAAGCCCCAGCTTCTGACCGAGAGCAGAGAATTTGAGTACCCCTCAGCCTTCTCGCCCGATGGCAAAACCCTGGCCTTCTATCAGTCCGGTCCACAAGGGTTCGAACTCTGGACCGTGCCCGTGGAACGCGACGGAGAAAAACTAAGGGCCGGGAAACCGGAGTTATTCCAGCGCACGAGTTTTGGGAACCGGGGTGCTACCTTCTCCGCCGACGGACGCTGGCTGGCATACAGCTCCAACGAGTCGGGAAATTCTCAGGTTTACGTCCGCGCCTTTCCCGACAAAGGCGGTCAGTGGCAAGTCTCGAGCAACGGTGGAACATCGCCCATCTTTTCTCGAGATGGCAAGAGTCTGTTTTTCTATGACGTCCCTGACGATCGCATGATGGTTGCTGGCTACTCAGTAAAAGGCGATTCGTTTGTAGTAGAAAAGCCACATGTCTGGACGAGCCATAGTGTTTCCCTGACGATGAATGGAGCGGTCGGTGCCCAGTACGACCTTGCCCCCGATGGCAAGCGCATTGCCGTCGCCAGCTACGCCGGAGGCGCATCTCAACAGGACGCAGGCCACGTGATCTTCCTCGAGAACTTCATCGACGAACTGCAACGCAGGGTACCGCTTGGACCCTGAAAGTCACAGCTGCACGTGATTCTGGTCACATTCCGCTCTCCGAGCCACGCCTAGACTTTTCTGTTGTGGCAGTTTGGGCCACCTAAGCCCTAGGAGAAGAAGATATGCGTGTAATGAAATTCATCAGTCTTGCCATCATTCTGGTGGTGATCTCAACATTTGCTGCGGCTCAGGCGGCCCCGGCGCAGACTGCTCCCACCGTAAAGCATGTTCCGATCACTAACGCGGCCCCGAACTCGGGGAAAGACATGTTCGACAGCTACTGCGCCGTTTGCCATGGAAAAGATGGCAAGGGCAACGGGCCAGCAGCCTCGGCCATGAAGACTCCACCGATCGATTTGACGGCTCTAGCCAAGAACAACGGCGGAAAGTACCCGGCATCGCACGTTGCGGCCGTGATCAGGGGACAGGCGGTGACGCCGTCCCACGGCAGCCAAGATATGCCGGTGTGGGGACCGCTTTTCTCGAGCATCAGCCAGGGCCATGAAGGCCAAGTCCAGCAGAGAATCACGAATCTAGTCACGTATATCGAGAGCTTGCAAGCCAAGTAGGCTGCAATGCCTTCCGAGCCGAATCTTCAGGCTCGGGGTGCGAATAGCGCGCTCCAAGGAGCCACTTTCCGGCATTGAAAGCGAGATCAGGAAGATCCGCTGTAGGTAGGTCTCGATAGTTGTCATCCTTGGCAAGCGAGGGACCTGTGCACTCTCCTGCGGCATAGACGCTGACGGGGAGTTCATGGGTCCTTCGCGTTCCTCGGGATGACAAGCCTTCTTGACTCGCGTCACTGTGACTAAGCCAGCCGCCCCTGGCGGGCTGCCACCGGAAGGAACCTGCCGCTCTCGGCCTTGGGCCGTAAACGCCAATTGGTCAATGTCTTACTGACCCTTGGCCGTTTGGCCAGTGACTTCAGTACCTTAGTCCCCGCTGCGCGATCGACTTATAATCCAACCAAGAACTGAGAATTACAACGTTCTTCAGGAGACGCTCGCGTGTGAAGCCGCGGGCGCGCCTGGGAGATATTCAGAAACCAAGTGGATCCGTTCCTGGCATCGTCGATTTTTCTCTTTGGGCTAGCCTTCGGCAGCTTTCTGAACGTGTGTATCTACCGGCTGCCGCTGGGACTGTCGGTGGTGTCGCCGCGTTCAGCCTGTCCGAAGTGCAAGCAGCCGATCGCTTTCTACGACAACATCCCGGTATTGAGCTGGATGATTCTGGGCGGCCGCTGCCGACACTGCAAGACAAGCATTTCGCCTCGGTATCTGGATGATTGAGTTGCTGACAGGCCTGCTGTTTCTGGCCTGCTACTGGCACTTCGGGTTGACGCTTTCGACGCTGAAATACTGCGCGTTCGCGTTTCTGTTGCTGGGACTGATTTTCACTGATGCGGAAACCAAGCTGCTGCCAGACGCGATGACGTTGCCCGGACTGGCGCTGGGATTGATCTTCAGCCTGCTGGTGCCGGTGAACGATCTGGCTTCGCAGTTTCTGCCGGGAATGATGAACCTGCCATTCAGCGGAGATATTTCGGCGCGGTTTCTGTCGCTCGCTTGATTCCCTGCTGGGCGCGGCGCTGGGCGCGTCGTTCATCTACGGAGCGGGAGCCATTTATTTGCGCTGGCGCGGCACCGAGGGCATGGGGTTCGGCGACGTGAAACTCATGGCCATGGTGGGCGCGTTCCTGGGAATGAAGCTGACGGTCTTTACCGATTTTTACCGCGTCGCTGGCGGGATCGATCTTTGGATTGAGCACGGTTTTTGTGGTGTGGCTGAAGCGCACGCACCGCTTTATGAAGCGGCTGGCCAACGCGCAAGCGGCGCGGCGGCGCGGATGGCAGTCGGCGCAAGTCGTCTACCGCAACTATCAGATGCCGTTTGGCGTTTTTCTGGGAAGCATGGCGCTGTTTGCATTCTTTTTCGGCAACCAGTTTCTGCACTGGTACGGAGGGCTCTGGTGAGAATCCTGGCCAACCCGGTGGTGCTGCGCGCGATCGTGGTGTTGTTCTGCGCGACGTTCGCCTTCTTGATGGGATTGTTCTGCATACGCGGGCTGCGGAAAAGCATCGCCGAGGAGAGTGATTTTTCTGCCGAACCGACGCCGTCGCTGGAGACACTGCCGCTGCATCTGTACAACACGGTGATCCAGCAACTCAAGCAGCAGAAACATGAATTGCAGGTGCAATCGAAGGCGGAGCAGCATCGGGCGCGGATCAGCGAGAACTTCAGCCAGGCGGTGCTTTCGAATCTTTCATGTGGCGTGCTGGTTTTCGGAACGAACGGACTGGTGAAGACGGCGAATCCGGCGGCGAAGGCGATTCTGGGATTTGCCTCGACCACGGGAATGGGCGCGGAAGACATTTTCCGGGGCGCCGTGGTCAGCTCCGGCGAAGTGGCGAGCGTGCGCGCGGGCGGATGAAGCCAACGACGAGCCGGTTTGCCTGGCGGACGAAGTCAGCACCGTGCTGCGCGAAGAGAGCAAGCGGCGGGAAGTCGAAGCCGAATACGAGACGCCCGGCGGGCGAGAAGCGATTTATCGCGGTAACGGTGTCTCCGGTACCGGCAGTCCGAGGGCAGCCTGCTCGGCGTCGCCTGCCTGATCAACGATCTGAGCGAACTGGAACAAATCCGCCGTCAGCAGGAACTGCATGGCGAGATCTCGGCCGAGATGGCGCTTCAGTTGCGCACTTCGCTGGCGACGATTTCCGGCTTTGCACAACAGCTTGCCAACAGCCGCGATGCGGAACAGTCTTTGCAGTTGGCCAACGACATTGCGCACGAAGCCGCGCAACTGGATCGGAGCATTGGAGGATTCTTGACCACCAAGCGGGCGGCGCAGGCAGTGGCCGCGGGCCGCTCGGCGGATTGAATTTCGAAATCCACTGGGCGTGTTGGCCTGAAGGCGCGGCCATCCCAGCAATACAGACTTAAGTAGGAGAAAAGGTGGAAATCATGAAACATATCGCGTGCAGTGGAATGGGACTCTTGCTGATTCTTGGCGTCGCTGGCGTTCCTGCCGGCGCCCAGAATCAGGCGCCATCGACGTCACAGACGTCTTCTTCCGGTTCGTCTTCTTCGGGCTCATCACTGGGTGACTATGCCCGGCAGGTCCGCAAGGATCCGGGTAGCACGTCGAAGCCGAAGGTGTATGACAACGACAATCTGCCGCGGGAGGACAAGCTCTCAGTCGTAGGACCGACGCCGGCGACCACCACAACTGGCAATACGGCGGCACAGACGGATAGCACGGCTCCCGCCGAAACAGACGCTAAGTCGGGCGCTGACAACAAGGCAGGAAACCAGGACAGGGCAACGACTCAACCAAAGGCTCCGTCGGCAGCACCCACAACGGCTGCCGAGGACGAAGCGACTAAGGCAGCTGCCGATAAGCAATGGGCCGACAAGATCGCCGCTCAAAAGGATCAGATTGATTTGCTAGGTCGCGAGTTGGACGTGCTGCAGCGCGAATACCAGATTCGTGCGGCGGCAATGTACGCCGATGCAGGCAACCGCATGCGCAACTCGGCGGACTGGGACAAACAAGACACGCAGTATAAGCAGCAGATCGCCGACAAGCAAAAATCGCTCGACGACGCTAAGCAGAAGCTCGAAGACCTGCAGGAAGAGGCGCGGAAGGCTGGAGCGTCGGCTTCGGCTCGCGAGCTAAGCAAGAATCAGCCAGAGAGATTCGAGCGTCGGGGCAAACTGGCCCGGCGCTCGATTTTGTTTTGGCTCCGCAGGCGAGACGCTCCCGAGACAGCCGGGTGGGACGCCGTCTACTTTCTTAGATCTCGCCTTCAACTTACGGATCTGCTTCATGTGGTGAAGGCCGTGGATCAGGTGAAACTTTCTCCATTCTGCTGCGGTAAGGGGGCCGAGAATGGGATGATCCAGCAGTTTGCGGTGCGTGCCCAGATTTTTTTCGCATTGCGCCATGATGTCCTCCATCTCAGAGATCTTGTGGCCAATCTCAGACTGCACCTTCTCGGCTGGCACACCGCGGGGACGGACGACGGGCGGGGCTTCGCGACCGGACGGGAAGTAACCGAAACCTACGACAACGAGTGCGCGGCCGCGCTGCGCCCAGGATTGGGTCGTGGCCAACGGCTTTCCGGCTTCGGCTACACGCTGAAATCCCTTGATGGTTCCGGTGTAGGTTAGATAGAGATGCTCGAGGACCTCGTTGGTGGACCACTTGCCCGGCGGATGTGAACTCGACTGTTCGGGTCTGAGTCCAGCGATCGCCGACACGATCTCTCTCTGCAATCTCTCCAGCCGAGGGTCCACGTGGGTTACTTACCTTTTTCGATCTTTCGGTTAAAATGTTGCGATCACAAAACTTCTCCAAAGTTATCACAGGAAGGAAGTCATGAAGACGGCCAGCCTTGCCCCGATGGAGTGCACCGCGACGGCAGCGGAAATGTCTGGAAGTGCAAATCGAGATCGCCGGAGCCCCATGCGAGGTGGTTCGCGCGCGAGGTTGCTGGCGGTGCTTGTCATCGCGCTGCTGGCGCTGCTCAGCGCCTGTTCCTCGGATTCGAAGCCCGCCGAGGACGCGAAGCCCGAAGTCAAAGGCCCCGAACTGATCACGGCGCGGTCCGCGTTCCAGAAGCTGTATGTGGCAGCGCGTGGCTGGAACCAGGACGCGAAGCCTTACCGTATAGAGTCTACGGCAACCAGCGACGGCAACGGCCATGACGGCAAGTGGGCGGTATGGCGGTGCGGCTTCGCCTCGGCAACCCAGCGGTCCGCAAAATCCTACACGTGGTCGGGCAGCGCGGCTGACGGCGCTCCCTCGCGCGGTGTCAATCCCGGGATCGAAGACAGTTACAATTCGTCGAACTCTTCCACGCAAG
Source organism: uncultured Acidobacteriaceae bacterium (assembly GCA_963795875.1). Taxonomy (GTDB): domain Bacteria; phylum Acidobacteriota; class Terriglobia; order Terriglobales; family Acidobacteriaceae; genus Sulfotelmatobacter. The sequence goes on along the minus strand of CAWCJM010000004.1, from coordinate 396,235 downwards.
TGTTTGACATGGCGTTCCTCAAGATCGACTCGGACCAGGCTTTCGACACAGCGCAGAAACACGGCGGCGACAAGGTTCTGGAGAAGGCGCCCGACACGCCGGTCATCTACATTTGCGACTGGAATCACAATACCAATGAGTTGACCTGGCATGTCATCTATGGCGCCACGCGCGAGGGTGCGAAGCTGACCGTAGCGGTCAACGCTTCCACGGGCGAGTTCATTCGAGTGGAGAAGTAAGCGCAGTTCCAGGCATGGCTTCAGATTCGCAGTGGAGAGAGGTTGAAGCGTACAGCGGGACGTTCCTTACCGGTTCGCGTCTTCTGCGTGGTTGATCTGGGCCTCGATTTGGGAGAAGAAGCGATGCAGGGCCTCGGCGGAGGAGATAGCGCGTTCCAAGGAGCGGCGCTCCCCGAATGCCACAATCTCCTGCTACGGAATATTGGAGACGAACCCGGTCGGTGGCGCAATGGGCGCTTAACAACTCGACGCTGGCCGCTGCCAGATCAGCGCGAAGGCGGCCAACATCAATTTGTCTCCTGGTTCCGGAAGCCATCTGCAACTCCTCAATTCATTTGGGGGAAGCGCAGGCGGGTCCCGGAAACCGCACGGGAGGACTGCCTTTCGCGGTTCCGGCGGGACCCACCTTGCGAAGTCATCGGTTCTAGCAGTAAATATAGTATACGGCGTTAGTTATACGTGGTTCAAGTAATTATTTGTGAGCCCTGGAGGCGAAGTGCCCCGGCATCCTGACCCAGATCTTGGAACAGCGCATTCTCGGCGCGGCATCGCGGATGTGGGCCCGCGGCGGCGAAAAGGCGCTCACTATGCGAGCGGTAGCGAAGGCAGCGGGCACGACCACGCCAACCGTCTACGAGCGCTACCGCGACCGCAACGACATTCTCCGCGCCCTGCGCCTGCAAACCCGCAGTGAACTATTCGCCGCGCTCAGCCGCACTCGTACGCTGCGGGAGGCATTCCAGGCCCATCTGGATTTCGCGCTGGAACACCCTCACGCGTACGAAGTCTTGTTTGATGGGGTGGCTCGACCTCCTTCCCTGCATGAGCCGTGGCCGTCGTTCAATCTCATGCGCGAGCGGGTGGCGAAGCGTCTGGGCGGAAATCCCCGGCAGCACACGCGGGTCATGCTGGCGGTGTGGTCGCTGATGCATGGCACGGCCATGCTGATCATCCGCGGCGAATTCGAAGGCGCGCTGCGCACCCAGACGATCCATGCCTGCATGGACGCATTCGACGGGATCCTCGACTCGGCAGCGCGATCCAAGGGTGTTGGTCAGTCGGGACCGAAGTGGCCTTCGAATCTGATTCTGGGCGAGGGAAAGAAAAGCCGAGTCGGAAATGGCAATGCCGAAGCCCTTAAAGGAAAATCGAAAGTCAGGAAACCACCTAGGTGACGGATGCCAAGCCTGCAGTTGCGTCGGGCACGGCGGAAACATCCGTCCCAACCCACGCCATGATTTCACCGCGCGGATTTGACGTTAATGGCGACACCCTTCAGCCGTTGAATCGCTTTCTGTGCTTCTTCCGATTGTGGTCCGTGGGGTAGGATCTTCAAATAATTTTCGTATTCCTTGCGGGCCTCGTCGGGCTGGTCCAGTTTCTCCAGGCACACAGCCAATCGGAACGTGGCTACCGCGTCATTCTGTTTGTAAGCTAACGCCTCGCGGTAGCGATCCGCTGCGGCGCGATAGTTCTTGCGCTCCTTGAAATAGTAGTCTCCCACCTCAATATCTTTGGCCGCTTTATGCGGGTTCCAGGGATGAAACTCGCTGACGTCATCGTTGCCGGGGGCGCCTTCCACGTCCATCAAAATGTCGGAACTCTCAGGGTGAGCCTTGTCGTCGCCGGCCGGGGGGCTCAAGTCGATTGGGGCATCTTTGCTTGAACTTTCGCCGTCTTCCACGTCATTCGCACTCATGCGATCGGAGCGCGGGGGCGCGAGTGTCGGGTTGTGGGGCACGGACGGCTTGGAAGCGGGCGACGAGTTGGAATCTGGCGTCTGAGAATCGGCCGGCGCAGAATTGGAGGGCGGCGAGTTCTGCGCCCATACGCCGACGCTGCTTGCGAGCAATAAGATAAAGAGCCAACTGCGCATAAAAACCATTTTACCGCGCTTCATGGTCGCTCAACAGAGGGTCGCTCAAACACGTTCGCTCAACTCACGATTTGCTATGTATGCGTCGCTCGGAAAGCCTGGAGGCACTTGCGTGCGGTTTCAAGTTCTGGGTAACGGCTTCCTTCTTGCTCGACCAGATAATACTCGACGCCCCCGACGCTTTCAGCGGCCTGGAAGATGCCCTTCCAATCGGCCTTCCCTTCCCCAAACAGGGTTTTGTAGCCAATGCCGGGGTCGGGCGACCAGTCTTTACAATGGATGGAGCGAATGCGTCCGGGGTTGGCTCGGATCCAAGCCATCGGGTCGGCCCCCGCTTCGAGGCAAGTGCCCACGTCCAACTGAAGCATCACGGAAGGCTTCGTGTTCTTGGCGATAATTTCGATCGGACGCTGCCCGTTCACCAGCGCCCATTCCGCTTGATGGTTGTGGTATCCAGGCTTAAGACCGGAAGGCTCCAGGGTTTCGGCGGCGGCGTTCAACTTGTCTGCGATCTCTTTCCAGCCATCGGCGCCGGTTTTCGGGTCGGACCAGGCCAGGACCACATATTTGCTGCCGAGAATCAGGTTCAGGTCGCGCGCATGATTGATGTTCTTCGGATCGAGATAGTCCGCGTTGTTGTGGGTGGAGTAGCAGCGCATGCCCAGGTCGTCGAGCAACTTGCGCGTCTGCTTGGCCTGAGTTTCCGTCCACTCGAAGTACGGGGCATAGAACTCGACGGCCTGATATCCCATTTGAGCAACGGCACGCAGGGTGCCTTCGGGATCCTGCTTGAGGGCGTCGCGAACGGAGTAGAGTTCAAGGCCGACGGGAATCAAGCGGGAAGTCGCTGCAAAGCCGCGAAAAGCCCAAGGGAGCGTGGCTGATAAAGCCAGAAACGAACGGCGGGAGAGACTAGTCATGGCTGCCATCCTACTCAGCCGAGAGCAAAACGCCAAGAGACCTGCGGACTAGAAAAAAGCAGGCCGCTCAGGGGGAGGCATTGAGCGGCCTGGTTGGCGAAGTCCTCCGGGGAGGAGGGTAAACTCTTCGTTACATCGATGACGGATTGTTCTGGCCGGTCGTGGCTGCAGGCTTGGTGCTATCGCCCACGGTGTTCGTCATCAGGCGTACATCCACGCGACGGTTATCGGCGCGGCCGGTGGAGGTCTTGTTCGACTCCACGGGCTTATCCTTGCCGAGTCCAATCACGTAAATCTTGTGCGCGGGCACGCTGTACTTGGTGGCCAGATACTGGATCACGGAACTGGCGCGGCGCTGGCTGAGGTCATAGTTGTAGTCGGCCGGCCCAACGGAGTCCGTGCCGCCTTCGAGCGCGATAATGTAGCCCTTGGTCGAGGCGATGCTGGCCGCGAGCTGATCGAGAGCCTGCGTTGCCGCTGGCGTCAGGTTGTCTTTGTTGAAGCCGAACTTCACGGAGGTTTCGGCAACGGCGTGATAGTTGTCGAGGTTGGCGACCGTGTTGGTCAGCACGCCCACGCGGCCATTGGCGGCATCCGCCATCTGTTGGGCGGACGCTGCGGTCTGTCCGGCGGACTGCGCCTTCTGCTCGACCTGATCGGTCTTGGCATTCACGGCCTGAATGCCGGCCTGAGCGCGCGCGTCGACGTCCTTGATGTCCTTGGTGTTCTTCGCGGTCAGGTCGTCGAGTTCGTTGGTCTTGTTGATCAGTGGCGTCGTCTGCTGCTTGACGTAGTTCTTGCTGGCGCATCCGACGGTGGCCACCATGCTGGCTGCCAGGCAAATTACTAACGAAGTGCGGTTCATAGGGTTAAGGCTCCTTGGTTTCGATCTTGTATGTCGCTTGCGGCGCTTGGCGGGTTGCCCCGTGCGCCGGAACATCCAATCTTTAAGGCCCTGGGAATGACTCGATATCTTACAGCTTCCCCCTCTGCTTGTGCACGGCAGATGCCAGTTTTCTAGCCTCGCAACGTGCGCCGTAAGTATATACATTTTCAATGGTTTGCGGAAATATATTGCGACGGTTGGACCGCCTTACCGGGTGAGCCGGAACGCAAAGCGCACACAGGGAGTGGAAAATTTTATATGGTGGGACTCAGGTTCTGGCGGGTCGGGCCTAGTTGGCCTTAGGCGGGCAGAGAAACGGAATCGTCTCCCTCTTGTTCCGGCGGTAGACTCGAAAGTCGCTAGCGTTGACCGTGATGACGGTGTGGCGAGGATAGAGTTCGCTCATACGAATCAGGCACAGATCGGCAAGGTCTGGCTTGCGATCGGCATAGCGGCGAGCCAATTCTTGTAACTGGGGGATGTGCCGGGAGCAATCAAAGGCCACTCGTAACAACTCGTCGTCCACCAGAGAGAGCACGTAAGAGCTCGATTCCAGGTGAAACGCAGCCTCAGCGAGAACCGCTTCGCAGGTCAGCAAGGGTTCGGTGCTCTGCTTCGCGACGTCGAGCGCCCACGAGTGGTACTCGTCGTTTCGCCTCGCGAAGGCAACGATAAAGCCCGTATCCGCGATAGCCTTCATGTGCGGGAGAAACCCTTGCGAGACGAAACATTCGAGGGCCCGCCGGTGATTGCGCCGGCATGGCGCAGAAATCGCTGCTTGCCTCCGGCGGACCTGGCCGCTTCCAGTTGCTGGCGGATAAGCCTGCCCACGGGTACCCCGGTTTGGCGCGACTGCTCTCTGAGCCAAGCCAGAAGCTCCTCCGTAAGACGGATTGTGAGTGTATGACTCATACGTCGCAATTGTAACACATCACCGCCTTGTTCACGATCGACTAAGATTGAGTAATTCCGCAGATGGATCTTCTTCAGAAAATCCGCACCATTCCCACCGAGCCTGGTGTGTATCTCTACAAGAACGCCGAGGGCGACGTCATCTATGTGGGGAAGGCGAAGAACCTGCGCAGCCGCGTGGCCAGCTATTTTCATGAAGGACGCTGGGAGGACGCCAAGACCGGAACGCTGGTGCGCGAGGCAGTTGACGTCGACTACATCGTCGTCGCGAACAACAAAGAGGCGCTGGCGCTCGAGAATAATCTGATCAAGCAGCGGAAGCCGCGGTTCAACATCCTGCTGCGCGATGACAAGACGTACCCTTACGTAAAGCTCACGTTGGGAGAACGCTGGCCGCGAGTGTATGTGACGCGGCGGTTGCGCAAGGACGGCAGCGCTTATTACGGTCCCTACTTCCCTGCCAACCTGGCATACCGGATTGTTGATTTGATCCACCGCAATTTTCTGATTCCTTCGTGCAAGGTCGACTTGACGCGGTTTCATCCGCGGCCGTGTTTGCAGTACTACATCAAGCGATGTCTCGGGCCATGCGTGCAGGAACTGACCACGCCTGAGCTTTACCATGAGGCAGTGCGCGACGTGAAGCTGTTTCTGGAAGGGCGACCGACGGATCTGAGCCGTTCGCTGCACGCGCGCATGGAGCAAGCTGCGGCCGACCAGGAATACGAGCGCGCGGCCCGGTATCGCGATTTGATTTCGACGGTGGAGCAGTTGCAGGAGCGGCAACGCATGGCTGCGGCGGAAGGCGATGATGCGGATGTGTTCGGCTATCACTACGAGAACGGGATGCTAGCGGTGAATCTGTTTCACATGCGCAGCGGGAAGATGGTGGATCGACGCGAGTTTTTTTGGGAGGAACTGCCGGAATTTGGTATTGCCACTGACGATGTGGGGACGGTCGTCCCCGACCGCCCCGGTGAGCAAGGCTCGCCCGTCCATTTGGCCGGAGGGGAGGAGATTGATCGCGATGACAGCAGCCGAGCTGTGCTCGGCACGGACGGCCGAGGGCGGCCGTCCCGACATGATCCGTTTCATCCGGGGGAGTTCTTTTCGGCGCTGCTGAAGCAGCTTTATATCGGGCAGCCTTATGTTCCGCGGAACTTGTATGTGCCGGTCGATTTTGAAGATCGTGAAACGCTCGAGGACCTGCTCTCCGAGCAGAACGCTGGCGAATCTGCCCGTCTCACTCGTATGCATATCCTTGTACCGCAGCGTGGGGATAAGCGGTCCCTGATTGACCTCGCGGGGAACAATGCGAAGCAGTCCTACGATCAGCGGTTTCGCGTGCTTAAGCCGAATGCGCAGAAGATTCGCGAAGAATTGCAGGAAGTGCTCAGCCTGGCGGAACTGCCGAAGCGGATCGAGTGCTTTGACATCTCGCACATACAGGGCGCGGAAACCGTCGCGTCGATGGTGGTGTGGGAAGACGGGAAGATGAAGAAGTCGGACTACCGGAAGTTCATCATTCGAACCGTCGAGGGCGTGGACGATTTCGCGTCGATGCGCGAAGTGGTTACGCGCAGATACAAGCGTCTGCAGGAAGAAAATAAGCCTATGCCCAGCCTGGTGCTGATCGATGGCGGCCTAGGGCAACTGCACGCTGCGGCGGAAGCCTTGGATGCGCTGGAGATCATTAACCAACCGCTGGCCGCGATCGCCAAGCGCGAGGAGATTTTGTACGTCTATGGCCAGGAGAAAGATCCGGTGGTGCTTGACCACCACTCGCCGGTGCTGCACTTAATTCAACTGATTCGCGATGAGGCGCACAGGTTTGCGGTGACATTCCACCGCAAGCGGAGGCAGATGCGCGACCGGTCGACCGAACTGCTGGAAATTCCGGGGGTGGGCGCCAGCACTACGCGGAGACTACTGGAACATTTTGGCAGCGTGCAGGCAGTCAAACAGGCCGACCCCGCAGCGCTGTCGGCGGTAGTGACCCGAACGCAGGCGGAAGCGATCAAGAATCATTTCCAGAAATAGTCGAATCCCGTATGCCTGCTACTTCGGCTCCGGACTCGAGTTCCCCATGTCGAGGACAACCTTCCAGCTTCCGTCTTTCTGCAGCTTCCAGATGCTGGTGTACTTGCCGTATTGGACGATCGGCTTGCCATCTTTGTCTTTGGCGTGGAACTCGTACTTGCCGTAGGTGTACCCGAGATCGCCGGAGGCAGAGATGTCAGCGCCGACTGGGGTCCAGAGGAGCCGATTGTTTTTGTCGTCGAGGAACCCCATGCCCTTGGCGATCTCGGCTTTGCCCTGGATCAACGGCGCGCCGTTAGGGACCTCGACGGAGTCATCGGCGTAGTAGGACATGTATCCTTGAGAACCTTTGTCGATGGCGGCTTTCATGAATTCGCCTTCGAGTTGCTTCAGCGTCTCTGGCGTGGCTTTCGGTGAGGCCAAAACGGTCGGACGTGGCATGGGCAGCGCGATGATCACGACCAGAACAAGGACGAATAGGACTGGCAGGAATGACTTCATCCGAATCTCCTTCAAGAATGACGCGGCCATTTTACCTTGCGGAACCCCGATAACCACAGAGGACACAGAGGAACTGTGCATGAGCGCAAATCTCGGGTATCTCTTTGTTCCTCTGAGTCCTCTGTGGTTAAGATTCGAACGCCTTGCTACACTACCGAACATCCCGAATGACACGAATCTTTGCATTATTTCTAGCCATTGTCGCAATCGGAATTAGCAGACCGTCTGCCATTTGTGCGCAAACCTCGACCCCTCCCGACATGGCGACGGCGCAGGAAAAGCATCTGCGCAACGTGCACCAGTTGACGTTTGGCGGGCAGAATGCCGAGGCGTATTTTTCCGCCGACGGCAAGAAGCTGATTTTCCAGTCGTCGCATGGCGACGTGAAGTGCGACCAGATTTTCGAGATGAACATTGACGGAAGCGACCAGCACATGGTCTCGACCGGCAAAGGGCGCACGACCTGCAGCTTTTTCTATCCCGATGGCAAGAAGATTCTTTATGCTTCGACGCATCTGGCGAGCCCGGAGTGCCCGCCGCGTCCTGATTTTTCGAAGGGATATGTGTGGGCCGTGTATTCCGGGTATGACATCTTCACCGCGAATCCAGATGGATCGAACCTGAAGCAACTCACTAACACGCCGGGCTATGACGCCGAGGCGACGATCTCGCTCGACGGCAAGAAGATTGTATTCACTTCGATGCGCAACGGCGATCTCGACATTTATTCGATGGACGCCGACGGCACGCACGTAAAGCAACTCACGCACGAACTGGGATACGACGGCGGGCCAACGTTCTCACCCGACCGCAAGTCGATTGTGTTCCGGGCCTACCATCCGAAGACCGAAAAAGAGATTTCCGACTACAAAGAATTGCTGGCGCAGAATCTGATCCGACCGACGTCGCTGGAAATCTGGACCATGAAGGCTGACGGCAGCGACAAAAAGCAGATCACGAACATGGGCGCGGCGAGTTTCGGTCCGGCATACACGGCGGACGGAAAGCGGATTATCTTCTCGTCGAATTACGATCCGCGAGACGCATGCCACCGGCGGCATGGGAAATTTTGAATTGTGGCTGATCAATCCCGACGGCACGGGTCTGGAGCGCGTCACCTACAGCGACGGCTTCGACGGCTTCCCCATGTTCTCGCCGGACGGGAAGAAGCTGGTGTGGGCCTCGAACCGCAACGCCAAGGCGCCGCACGAGACGAACATTTTTATTGGAGATTGGGTGCCGTAGGAGATGCGACATTTGTATCGCTACCGAGTGCGAGGACCAAGATGGCCACGCGACAGCTGGCGGGGCGGCCGCGCTACGCTCTCACCTCTCTGGCTCTACTTGCCAGCCACGCGGTAATCAATATCATCCCGCACCAGCCCAGCACGCGCACTACGCCGCGATCTGCGTGTCGTGATCGAGGACGCCGAGGCTGGAGAAGATGGCGAGGAAATCGTGCTCGACGAAATCGGGATCGCCGGTCGTGACCAGCGGAAGCACCTGGGCGCGCGCGTCGGCCATGTAGGTTGCGGTGTAGAGCCAGTTCTCGAAAAAGAAAAACAGGCAGAAGACGAAGCCCGTGGTCTGGCGCTCGGTGAAAAAATATGCGGCCAGAAGAAACGGCACCAGCCACTGCAGAAGCGTGCCTCCCCAGAGGCCGAGCGTGGGGCCGAACCAGCCGAACAAGTTGTGTCCGCCTTCGTGGACGACGAGGTTGGCGCTGTCGATGAAGAGATATCCGCCGTGGGCGGAGAAGGCGTAGGCGAGGAACACGACATAGAAGATGAGCCACGCCACCAGCGCGGGGCGGGAGACGGGCTTCCACGGCTCGGTCAAGAAACGAGTTCGTCGAGAATCGATTGGAGATATTCGAGCATGCACGTTTGGACGATTCTAAGGGCGCGGATTTGCGCGGGGCAGATTACGAACGTGCGCCGTGCAACTTGACTGGCGCGAGGAGGCTTCGGCAATTCGTAGTCCAGGCTCAAGGATCTTGTGGCACTTCCGCGCCGATCGCGTGGCAGCGGACGTTTCTTGCTAAAGTGATCTGGCGCGAACAGATAATTCCGGAATCTTTTATGAAACTTCGGCAGTGGATTACCGCGATTGTGCTGCTTCTGCTGGTGGCTGCGGCCATTGTGGGAATGGTGTGGACGCGGGAGTTGCCGGCCCCGAGCGAGGAAGCGGCCGCAACGCCGGCCACGCAGCGTCTCGGGAAAGAAGCCGGCGGTAGCGCGCCCGTCCGCTGGTAGACCAGCGTCCCCTGCAGACCGCGCGGCGGCATGGCGGCGTCGCGGGCACGCCGGAAGAACAGGTGCTGGCGCATGAGGCGGAAAAAGTTGGAGACCACGAAGTCGATCTCGCGTTTTTCGATGCGCTGCGGACGGCGGAAGAAAATCCTCCACCGCTCTCGCCGGAAGCCAAAGCAGATTTCCGATCGCAAGAAGAAAGCAGAGCTGGCGCTCAAGGAAGATCAGGAAAGCATCGCGCTGCTGACGCAAAAACTGGCAGCCGCTCCCGACGCCCAGAAAGATAACCTGCAGGATCAGATCGACGTCGCCAAGGCGCAGATGGATCTGGATCAGGACGAGTTGGACGATGCCGCGGAAGATCTGGAGCAGGCGGGCGGCGATCCGCAGTCGAAGATCAAGCGCCTGCAGGCGGAGCATGAGGCGGGCGACCACGGCGTGGAAGCCGCGGTGGGCTCGGCGGTGAATCCGCATGAGCAGGACTATCAGACGCACACTCTGCTGAACGTGTTCCGGGCGTGGCAGGCGCTGCGCGAGAAAAAGGCTCAACTACAAGAAGCGCGGGACGAGAGCAAGGCCAAGCAACAGCGCCTGAGCCAACGGCACGAGACCTGACCGCGCAGGTGGAGAAGGACAAAGAGAATCGCGAGGCGGCCAAGCAGCAGGCCAAGGGATTCGCCAAGAGCAGCCAGGCCGCGAGCCGCGAGGAATCGAAGGCGGCGGCAAAGATCGGCGCTCGATTCACTGAAGCAGTACACGCGCGATCAGAAAAATCTGGCCGACCTGGGCAAGGCGACTGCAGGACGAGCAGGAACTCACCGACACCTACACGAGCTGGATCGCGCTGGTCGAGACGCGCGAGCGAGCGGCGCTGCATCATCTGATCGAGTGCGCTGCTGTGGATTCTGCTGGTGCTGCTGGCGGTGTACGTGGCGGACCGTTTCATCGACCACCTGTTCACGGGCATGACCGCGGAGAACAAGCGGATCGACACGCTGCGGGCGGTGGTGAAATTTGCGGCGCAGGCGGTGGGCGCGATCGCTATTCTCGTTCATCATTTTCGGCATGCCGACGCAGACGACGACCGTTCTGGGCCTGGCGGGCGCGGGGCTGACAGTGGCGATGAAGGATTTCATCGTCGCGTTCTTTGGCTGGTTCGTGCTGATGGGGCGCAACGGCATTCGCGTGGGCGACTGGGTCGAGATCAATGGCGTGGCCGGTGAAGTCGTCGAAGTCGGGCTGCTGAAGACGATCTTGCTCGAGACCGGCAGTTGGAGCGGACGCGGGGCATCCCACGGGCCGGCGGGTTTCGTTTGTGAACAGCTTCGCCATCGAAGGTCATTTCTTTAACTTCACGACTTCGGGGCAGTGGATGTGGGACGAACTGCAAGTGCTGATTCCCGCCGGCGCAGGATCCGTATCCGATCATCGACGGCATTCAGAAACTGGTGGAGAAGGAAACGGAAGCGAACGCCGGCAAGGCCGAAGCTGAGTGGCAGCGAGGCGACGACGCGCTATCGGGTGCAGGCGATTTCGGCGGTGCCGGGCATCAATGTGCGTCCGACGGCGGCGGGCATTGAAGTGCACGTGCGCTACATCACGCGCGCGTATGAACGGCACGAGGCGCGCAAGCGGCTGTATGAGGCGGTGGTGGAGATGATGCACGGGAAGCGGGAGGCGGTGAAGCAGTAGAGCTGCTAGCTTTTAGCTTCTAGCTCTTAGCTCTTGGCTCTTGGCTTCCTGATTCGGCTTGGTCTATTTCCTTTCCGGTGGACTATGGACAACAAAGAAAACATTGGGCACTCTCATCGTGACTGGCGCCAGTCGCGGGATTGGCGCGGCTATCGCCGCGCTCGCGGGGGAGCGCGGATATGCGGTTGCGGTGAATTTTCGCGACTGGCGAGGACGAAGCCCACGGAGTCGCCGGTGAGATTGTGGCCGGCGGCGGGCGCGCGTCGGCGATTCAGTGCGATGTTTCGCGACGAAGCGCAGATTCATGCGGATGTTCGAGACGGCGGAGCGGGAATTCGGGCCCAATCAAGGCGCTGGTGAACAACGCGGCGATCACGGGCGGATTTGCGCGGGTGGAAGAAGTGTCGAGCGCGGCGCATCGCGCACATGTCTTGGCCGTGAATGTCAGCGGGACGATTCTGTGCGCGCGCGAAGCGGTGCGGCGCATGTCGACGCGGCGCGGCGGAACGGGCGGCGCGATCGTGAACATTTCTTCGATCGCGGCGCGCACGGGGCCGGCGGGAGAGTGGGTGCACTACGCGGCGTCGAAGGGCGCGATCGACAGCTTCACGATCGGGCTGGCGCGGGAAGTGGCGACGGAAGGAATTCGCGTGAACGCGGTTGCGCCGGGACTGGTCGAAACCGGGCTGCACGCCGCGAACGGCGAGCCGGGCCGATTGCAGCGGCTGATGGGGACGATCCCGATGGGAAGGCCGGGCATGCCGCAGCGAAGTCGCCGAGGGCGTGTTGTGGCTGTTGTCGCCGGCGGCGTCGTTTACGACGGGGGCGATTCTGGAGATTGGCGGCGGGCGGTGAAGGAGAGCGTCAGTCGTGGGCTTTAGTCGGCTCCGTTGCTCGATCAAGAGGATGTCTCGAAGTCCGCTAACCTCCACCAATACTCAACTCGTACACTTTCGATTCTCGAGTCAGCACTCCTCTGCCGAAATCCTATGTAATAGTCTACTTCGGCATCGCCGACGAGCTTGCCAGCGAGCAACATCGATTCATCTGGTTTGCTGAGGGCGCGTGACTCGATCGACATCGCACTCTTGCCAGATTTTATAACAGCAACCCTCGATCGCTCAGCTTCGTTAGCCTTGCTCCAGTCTTTCCGCAGATAACTCTTGATCTTTTCCGGCAGATCGCGAGGCGTGCAGGATGTCGCGCAGTTGCGCGGGCGGGAGGCGGCGGGCGAATTCGAGGGCGCGGGCCAGGGGGCGTGAGCTCGTTGCGCAAGCAGCGCGCATGCGAATTTCCGGACGCACCGACCACTTGGCGTGATGGCAGATGGCTTTGACGAATGCCGGCGTCGCGGCTGGACGCAGCAGCGCCTTGACGATTGCGGTTTCGGTGAGGCGCGGATTTTCCAGGGCGGTCTGCCAGACGCGCGATTCTTTGTCGAGCAGCAGGGCGGCGGCCACCATGGCGGAAGACCGGCGGGCCAGCGCAATGCGCTCGCCCAGAGTGATCGATGCGAGGCGCGCGACCAGCAGTTCGTCGGCGACGCGCTTCAGATCGGCCGCGACAGCGGGCAGCAACGAGAACTGCATGAGATCGAAGGTGTAGAGTTCGCGGATCAGGCGCAGCGCGATGCGGCGCGGGGCGCGGGGATGGGCGGCGAGGGCGATCACGCACTTTTCGGGATTTCATCACCGCCGGTATTGCGGCTGATTTGTTCGATCGCTTCGGAGGGCAGGTTGCGATCTTTCAGTAGCGCGAGAGCGAGGTCCGCGGTGAGAGCGGATTCGGCGGCGCTCGAGAGTTCGAGCGAGGTGCCGACGCGGGAATCGCGGATTCCGGCGGGATTGGCACATTGCGATCGGTTCGTCGTGTTCCGAATTCATTCGCGTTGCGACCGTCGCCTCGGAAGAGTCGACTCGCGGCAGTTCTCTTTTTCAGCCGTAATCGACGTGCGCGGCTCGCCGCGCCATTCGCAGCGCGCCTTCGACGGGTTCGACGACCTGCGGATTTATTTCCGCGCGCGGGTCGAGCTTACGGAGTTCATTGTAAAAATCCTGCCGCACCAGCGGCGATGACGAAAGACGCCTCCGATCATGGCCACCGGGACGGGCGCGGTGTGTTCTTCCGCGAAAGAGGCGGCGAATCACCACGGCAGCGACCTGCGCAAGTTCCCTGCCCGCCTTGGTAGGACCTGCACGGCCAGATCGATCTGAGCTTGCAGCGACGGCGGGAAAAAGAGCGGCGAAATCGGGAGGGGGAATCGAGTTGGCGGCGCGGGCGAGATCGGCGAGCGAACCGACTCCCCAGGCTTTGCAGAGGGCCGCGGCGAGTGACGAGTCTTGCGGCGACGGAGTTGGACTTCCATCGCGGCTAGGCGTGGGCACCGGTTGAAGATCGGAGAGATCGCCGGAGCATCGACGGCGGCGCGCAGGACGGCGCTGACGGCGGTGCGTCCGATCCAGTGCGCGGAACCTTCGTCGCCGATGGCAAATCCCCAGCCTCCGGCGCGGAGCAGTGGTTCCCTGCCGGTCGCGGCCATAGGCGATCGAACCTGTGCCGGCGATGACGATGACGCCCGGGCCGGTATCGAAGGCGGCTTCGAGTGCGATCTGCATGTCGCCGACCACATCGATGGGCGTGGGGAGAATCTCCGCCAGCGAGCGGCGGACGATCTCGGCCAGTTCCGGGCGAGCGGCGCCGGAACCTCCGACGCAGGTGTGCGCAACTTGCGCGGGCGTGATGCCGGCAGCGGCGCATGCCTGGCGCACGGATTGCTGCAGCGACTCGCGGGCCTGCGCTTCTCCGACGCGGACAATGTTGCTGGGCCCGGCGGTCGCGGTGGCGAGCAGTTGCGATTCATCGCCCACCGCGCAGGTGGTTTTGGTACCGCCGCCGTCGATGCCGAGATAGTAGGGCACGATTATTTCTAACACAGAGCGATCGGCCCGTTGGGCACGGCGGTGTTGCTCGGTCGTTAGTCTTACGGCAGCACGAGTGACTACAGAGTCTCACTCGCGGAAACTGCGGATCGCTCTCGATAATTAGAAGACTGCGTCTGAGCCTGGAAGAGACTCACGGTGCGAGTACGTTGGCCGCGACAACAGCGATAGATATTCTGAGCAGCTGCGGAAGCTGCTATCCAGCGGTGGAAGCTGAGCCGCTTAGCAAATTGCCGACTCTACTAAGCTATGGGTCTGAACCATCTCGATTTCGCGATCATCGCGCTGTACCTGGCAGGGATCACGCTGTTTGGGCTGCGCTTCCGCAAGAAGCAGCGCTCGCTGCGCGACTATTTTCTGGCCGGGCGCGATATTCCGTGGTGGGCGATCGCGCTGTCGATTGTGGCGGCTGAGACCAGCACGCTCACCATCATCAGCATTCCGGGGCTGGCCTACGACACCAACCTCACTTTTCTTCAGGTCGTCATGGGATACGTGGTGGGGCGGGTGGTCATCAGTTTCGTGCTGCTGCCGCATTATTTTCGCGGCGATCTTTATACGGCTTACGAACTGATCGAGCGGCGGTTTGGGCAGGGGCTGCGTTCGCTGACCGCCGGATTGTTTCTGCTGACGCGGGCGGCGGCGGAAGGCGTGCGCGTCTATGCGGTGTCGATCGTGGTGTCGATTGCGCTGGGGACGGGCGAGGTGGCGTCGATTGCGATCATTACTGCATTGACGGTCATCTATACATTTGAGGGCGGACTGGCGGCCGTAATCTGGACCGACGTTGTGCAGACCGCGATTTATGTCGGTGGAACGCTGGTCGGGCTGGTGACGATTCTGCATCTCGTCCCCGGAGGATGGACCGCGATTCATGCGGCGGCGGCGGGCGCGGGCAAGCTGCAGGTGTTTGATTTCACGCGCCAGCCGTTGGATTCCTTATACGTTCTGGGCGGGAGTGATTGGCGGGACGTTTTTTACCACAGCGAGTCATGGGACCGATCAACTGATCGTGCAGCGGCTGCTGGCGGCGCGCGGAGCAGAAACAATCGGTGACGGCGCTTGTTGTCGAGTGGAGTCGCCGTGCTCTTTCAGTTTGCGTTGTTTCTGACGGTGGGCATCATGCTGTGGGCTTATTACCGGGTGCCGTCGGTCGACGTTTGGAAGGCCGGACCGGATTTATCCGACATTTATTGTGACGCGCATGCCGCATGGAATCTCGGGGCTGCTGATTGCGGCGATCCTGGCGGCGGCGATGTCGAACTTGAGCGCAGCGCTGAATTCGCTTGTCGTCGAGCGCGATCATGGATTTCTATGTGCGGCTGCGTCCGCTGGCCGATGAGAAGACCAAGATGCGGCTGTCGCGCCTGGCGACGCTTGCTTGGGCGCTGGTGCTGTTCGGGCTGGCGATGATCGCTCTGCACAAAGTAGGGCGCGTGGTGGAAGTAGGGCTGCAGATCGCGTCCGTGGCCTACGGGGCGCTGCTGGGCGTGTTTCTGCTGGGCGTGTTAACCCGGCGGGCGAATCAGCTCGGGGCGATGGTGGGGATGGCGTTTGGCTTCGGCATGGAATTGTATTTGTGGCGGGGACGCACGTCCCGTGGACTTGGTGGGTGATGATTGGCACGACGGTAACCTTCGTGGTGGGATGGATGGTGAGCGCAATCGCCGGCGGTCAGGCCGAACGAAACGAAAGGCTTACAGGTTGATCCGGGCCGAAGGCACCGAAAATAATTGCAGTTCGGCGCGAGACAAGATGTTTTCCAACGGGTTGGTATAAGAGGCTGTGAGAACAAGCGACGGTGCGAAAATGACTATGTTCCCTGCACTCTGGCTCTATGCCCTTGCAGTGCTGGCTCTTCCCTGTTTCTCGGCCGCTCGCCGCTATCCGCGCAGTCGGACGCGCCACAATCCCAAGCGCAACATCCGTCTCCGGCTCAGAAAAACGGCGCTTCTACGACTAAACTGGTCGGACAGCCCGCGCCAGAACTGCCTACCGAGGCACAGGAGTCGACTCTGACCATTCGCCAGACAGTACGGCGAGTGATCGTCGACGTGATGGTGCGGGACGCCAATGGCAAGCCGGTGCACGGGCTCACAGCCAATGATTTTTCGATCACGGAAGATAAGCAGCCGCAGCGCATTCTTTCGTTCGACGTCTATGACTTCGATAAGGCTTCGATTTCCCGGGCGCCGAATGCGCCGCCGTTGCCACCGGGCGTCTTCGAGAACATTCCCAAAGTTCCAGAGCGCGGGCCGCTTTACGTGATGCTGCTCGACCTGGTGAATACCGAGACGACGGACCAGATGACGGCCCGGCAGCAAGTTCTCAAGTTCATCCGCAGCAAGCCCGCGGGCACACGGTTTGCGGTCTTTGTCACTTCCGACAAGCTCTATCTGGAGCAAGGATTCACCGACGACAAAGACCTGCTTTATGCGGCGGTGAATTCCAAGAAGTCCGAAGAGCCATGTGCCGAGAGTCTTCATGCTGGCTCGCAATTACGGCTACGGCGACCCCTACACTGCGGTCGATATGCTGACCCACATCGGCGAATATCTGGACGGCATTCCGGGCCGCAAAAACTTGATCTGGGTGGCGGGAACCTTTCCCCTGTCAATTCGCCAGAGGAGGGGAATTCCCTATTGGCGGACCAGATTAAAGCGGAGATCAATGCGCTGGCGCAGGCGCAGTCGCAGTCTTTCCGGTGGAGGTGCGCGGGGTTGACCCGAATCCAGCGGTAGGCAGTACGTCGCCAGTAAAGCGGCGGCAGGAGGAAATCGCCTCCCTCACCGGAGGCCGTGCGTTTTACAGCGACAACGGCTTGATGGATATGCTGAACACGGCTACGGAAGATGGCGGGAACTACTACACCCTGACCTATTCCCCTCCGGCGTATACCGGTGACGGAAAGTGTCACAACATCGGAGTCAAGCTGAACCAGGAAAAATATCAGCTGTCGTACCGGCACGACTATTGCCGCGTTCCTCTGGTTTCCACTACGGCGGAGGAAGACCGAACGCAATGCGAATCTGCGGCGGTTGCAGTTCCGCTTCAGGCGGGGGATGTGCTGCAAGGCAATATAAAACCAGGGGCGCCGATGCTGCACGATCTGGTGTTCTCAGCGCACTTGCGGACCGAGGGCGGAGTCGTGACGGCGACGCCCACGCAGATGGTGCTCCTTGAGGAACAATCGGCATTCTTCCGCTCCCAGAGCAGGAACCGGCCACTCAAGCCGCTGCCTCCGGTGAAGGTTCAGACTTACACGGTCGACTATCGCGTACTCGATCCGCAGTTCAAAGTGGCGGCAGAGCATGGCGGACCGAAAGCCGACACTCGAGTTTGCCGTAGCGGCGTTCGATGAAGACGGCAAAGTGCTGAACGGCATCGTGAACGACGGAGTACCGGAGGAATCCACACAGCCGGCGGAAAACAAGGCGGGATTGTACCGGCTGCACCAGTCATTGATCGTCCCGGTAAATGCGAAGTCGATCCGGATTGGCGTGCGCGACCGCATGAACGATCGCATGGGAACGCTGGAAGTGCCGCTCCCTTTGGCGCCGGAACCGGTGCGGCAGGCGTCGTCAGCGCACTAGAACGGCGCCGCGAATTCCACCTGAAGATTGGCGCTCAAACCCTCTCCATCCTCGCGTATACTCCAACTCCAACATGGCTGAGGTCAACTCGTCTCGCTCCGACCCGTCCTGAACTCTCGCGCGATCTGGGGGTGAGCCACGCCTCCGCGGTGGTGGTGGGAACCATCATTGGCAGCGGGATTTTTCTCGTGCCTGCGGAAATGATGCAGGCCGTGGGCTCGGCCAAGCTTGTCTATCTGGCGTGGGTGGTGGGCGGGCTGCTGTCGTTTGCCGGGGCGCTCACTTACGCCGAACTGGGGGCGATGAAGCCGCAGGCCGGCGGCGAGTATGTTTACGTCCGCGATGGGTATGGGCCGCTGGGCGGATTTCTCTACGCGTGGACCTGGTTTGTGATCGCCAAGCCGGCTTCGATCGCGACGTTGTCACCGGGCTGGTGCGAATTCTGGGGACGTTTCTCCATCTTTTCTTTTTTCTCCGACAACGTGATCACTGCGCCGTTTGCCGTGACCTGGGGACAGATGTTCGCCATTGCCGCGGCCGATTCTGATTTCGTTGCTGAATTATCTGGGCGTGAAGAAGGCGGGAGAATTTCAGCTGGTGTTTACGCTGCTGAAAGTGGCGATCATCCTGGGAATCGTGGTGGTGTGCTTCAGCGGAATTGGGAACGCGTCGGGTCGGGGATGGAGCAATTTTGCGGGAACGTTCGCGGGCGCCAAGGGCGGGAGTCGCGGGATTCATGGCGGCGCTGGTGGCGGCGCTCTGGGCGTATGACGGATGGAACGATCTGAATATGGTGGCGGGCGAGGTGAAACATCCGGAGCGGAATATTCCGATTGCGCTGATTGCGGGCGTGGCGACCGTGGGCGTGCTCTACGTGCTGGTCAATGCGGGCGTGCAGTATGTGCTGCCGGCCAATGCGATTGCGGCTTCGCCGCGTCCGGCGTCGGATGCGGTGGCGCTGGTGATGGGGCGCATGGGCGCCAGCATTGTTTCGGCGGGCATGGCGATGTCGATGCTGGTCACGCTGAATGGCACGATCATGAGCGGGGCGCGGGTGCCGTTCGCCGTGGCGCGGGATGGATATTTTTTTCGAGCGCTGGCGGAGGTGCATCCGCGGTTTCATACGCCCTCGGTGGCGATTGTGGTGCAAGCGGTGCTGTCGATTCTGTTGTTGCTGCTGGGGGCGAATTTCCGGCAGCTGTTTTCTCTGGCGATTTTTGCGGAGTGGCTGTTTTATATGATCGCGGGCAGTACGGTGTTTGTGTTCCGCTGGCGCGAACCGCAGGCGGCGCGGCCTTATCGCATGTGGGGATATCCCGTGGTGCCGGCGGTCTTCGTGGTCGGTGGCGGCGCGCTTTGCTCGGCTACACGTTCAGGAATGACTGGCCGAATTCGGGTTACGGAGTGCTCGTCATTCTGGCGGGGATTCCGGTGTTTGCTTACTTCTCTTATCTTGCGGACGGCAGGGCAAAGCAAAAGCTTTTAACCGCTGAGGACGCGGAAAAGCCGCCGAGAGTCGCGAGAAAAGCTCAACAGACAAAGCCTTAAGACTGATCAGAGCAGTCTCGCGATCCGCGATTCTGCATCTCAGGGTTAATTCTGCCGGTGCTCTGATCTTCTGGTATCCCCGCGTTTCGCATCGCGGATCATCCAGGCGCGTCTTGAACCGTCGTGCGGAAACGGCCCGTCCCGCGCCCGTTCTGGGCCGGTTCTCTCAAAAGGACACTGCCGATGGTTACCTAAGGTCAAGAGCCGTGGACACGTTTACCCCCTGTCCTATCTCCCGTATTTTTAAAACTCCAAGTCCCGGCGAATCTCCCCATACCGGGACCCTAATGGAGTGAAATTGCATGGCGACGGCTTACCGCGGCTTTCAACTCGGACTACTGCCCGAACGCAAGATCAACAAACGGGCGCTGGCGACCAGCTATGGAATAGTGGCGCTGGTCCTGCTCATCGTGATCAACCTCGCGCTGCTGCTGCCGGAAAAGCTGCAGCTGGCGCATTATCACGTGACGGAACTGATTCCCATGCCGTCGTTGCGGCCGGCGCCGGAGCCGATCAAGGTGGAAGACCGAAGATCAAGCCAAGCTGCTGCCTGCGGTGAAGCTTCCGGTATTTGAGAGCCCAAGCTGGTGGTGCCGCGCGAAGTTCGCCGCGAAGCTCCGCAGCCGGTGGAAGCGCCAAAAGTGGTGGTCAACCAGTTCGCGGCTCCGGAGATCAAAGATCGCGGCGGGTGGGGCGCGTCCGCAACTGGTGCACACCGGAGATTTCGGCGGCAGTTCGCAGAAGCCGACGGTCAACGCCGCGGTGGAGAAAGTGCAGACCGGCGGGTTTGGCGATCCCAATGGATTGAAGGGCACGGGCAAGCAGGGCGCGAAATTGTATGCGGCCGCGGCAGGCGGTTTCGACATGCCGGTCGGCCCGGGACAAGGCAACGGATCGGGCGGGGCCAAAGGAATCAAGGGCACGGTCGCCAGCGCAGACTTCGGTAACGGCATCGCGACCGGCGGCAAGGGCGACGGGCGCAGCAACGGCCAGGGAGTTGCAACCGGCGGATTCGGATCGGAGCAGGTGGTGCACGGCGGACCGAAGATCGTGCAGGCGGATACCGGGCGCGGCCACACTCCGGTGGAAATCACGTTCAAGCCGAATCCGGTTTACACCGACGAAGCACGCAGCCTGAAGCTGGAAGGCGAAGTGCTTGCTCGAAGTGAGTTTCTCGGCGAACGGAACGCTGCATGTGAATCGCGTGGTGCGCGGTCTGGGACACGGGCTGGATGAAGCCGCGATCGCGGCCGCCAACAAGATCCGGTTCAAGCCGGCGTTGCGCGGCGGACAGCCGGTGGATTCGACGGCGATCGTGCACGTGACGTTCCAGATGGCGTACTAAAAAGTTTTGGCGAAGTAACTCTGGCAATTGAGCAGTCAACAGAAACGGATTCAAGAAATAAAGAATTGGGTTCAAGAAACTTGGAGAAAAGAGTCATGCGTACTTGGAAATGCGATACTCACTGCGGCTCTGCTGGCATCGATGAGCGCAGCCGCACAGCAAGCGGCGGATTCACAGCCGTCCGCACAGCCGCCTGCACCCGATGCGACGCAGACGGCGCAACCGTCTCAGCAGGCTGCACCGGCAACGATGCTGGCCAGCCCGCAGGCCAGCCGCGCGCAGGCGCAGCTCCGCACCGGTAGCGATTCCTTTGCCGGCGGCCGTCGCCGCTCCCACCACCATGGACCAGGTGGTGAACCTGTTCATTGCAGCGCGAGCACGGTCTGATCAAGGTGCTCGCCACCCGCACGCCGGTGGTCGAGACCTATCTGCAGAATCTGACCGCCGACCCGCAGCTGGGCCCGGTGCCGAGCGAGGATCATTACTTCCTCGGCCGCATGGATATGGGCGAGACCGTCGACCGCAAGGACTATCTGAAGGAAGAGAGAAGAGCGGCATGCAGGACGCGCCTGCTCGGCGGCTTCCACAAGCTCTACAAGGTTCAGTACCAGCCCTTGGGCTTCTCCTGGATGGTCTATGCCGACCGCACCGACTTCGACCGCGAGCACTATGACTTCCACTACGCCCGCCGCGAATTTCTGGGCGACGTGCGCTGCCTGGTGTTTGACGTCACGCCGAAACCGAAATCCGGCCGCGGCCGCTTCCTGGGCCGCATCTGGGTGGAAGATCAGGGCTTCAACATCGTGCGCCTGAACGGAACCTATGCTCCGGCGCCGCGCAACGCCTATTTCTTCCACATGGACAGCTGGCGCTTGAACCTGATCCCCGGCTACTGGGTTCCGTCGTTCATCTACAGCGAAGAAGGCGACTTCAGCGCTGGCGTGAAGAACAAGCTGGCCTTCAAGGCGCAGACCCGCATCTGGGGCTATGACCTGAAAAAGGGCGGCAAGGACGACGAGTTGACCAACATCCGCGTCGACAGCGTGACAGGACGAAGCGCGACCGCGCAGGATGCGTCTCCGCTGCAGGCTGAGCGCGTATGGCAGCAGCAGGCGGAAGACAACGTTGTCGAGCGCCTGACCAGCGCAGGCTTGCTCGCGCCCGAGGGCGACGTCGACCGGATTCTCCAGACCGTGGTCAACAACCTGGAAGTCACCAACAACATCGACCTGCCGCGCCCGGTACGCACGCGCGTGCTGCTCACTTCTCCGCTCGAAACTTTCAGCGTGGGCAACACCATCGTGATCAGCCGCGGCTTGGTTGACGTGCTTCCCGACGAAGCCAGCCTGGCTGCCGTGCTCTCGCATGAACTCGCGCACATCGTGCTCGGCCACAACCTGGGCAGCAAGTATGCCTTCAACGACCGCATGCTGTTCGGCGACGACTCCACCTACCAGAACCTGGGCTTCAAGCACATTCCGGAAGAAGAAGCCGCGGCCGACAAAAAGGCGCTGGAACTTCTGAAGAACTCGCCCTACGCGCAGAAGCTGGACAACGTGGGCTTGTTCCTGAAGGCGTTGCAGCTGCGGGCTCCGCAGCTGAGCGCGCTGCTGACCACGCACCTGGGCAATCCGCTGGCGGAAAACGGAACGGTAACCCGTTTGTCGGCTCTGGCCACGCAGGGCCCGGCGCTCGACAACAACAAACTCGATCAGATCGCGGCGCTGCCCTTGGGCGGCCGCGTGAAGATCAATCCCTGGGACGACAAGGCGGAAATGGTGAAGACGGCTCCGGTCGCCATCACTTCGGCGCGTGACAAGATGCCGTTTGAAGTCACGCCCTTCTTTCCGCGCTTAGCCCGCTACGGTACAGGCGCCGCGCTCCGGCTGCGGCTCCGACCACCGCTGCCGCCAACTACGGGCATCGGGCAACTAACAGGCTAAGGCTTTACTCCAAGTTGAACGAAGACGTGGGCCGGGATCCGGAACTTCCTTCCGGGATACCCGGCCTTCGTTTTTTAAGTGGTTCTCGCAACGAGGGTTGAGCACGCTCGCTTTACTGTGGCTTGTTGTCTGGTGAATTCGTCGTGCCGGGTTCGGTGATGGCTTCCAATTCCTTTAGCCGCTCTTGCCGGCGGAGAGCCTCCAACTCGCGCAGCTTTTCTCTGCGGAGTTCCTGCAGGTGGCGCTTCTCTTCCAACCAGATTCGGAATCTCTGCGCCAATGAGGATCCTGCGGAGGCGAGCTTCGCTTTATCTCTTGCCGCCTGCTCTGCGCCTCTCTCCGTCTTCAGCGTTTCCCATTGTTGTTTTCGCAGGGCGAAGCGCATGTACATCTCCTGCTCGCGCTCGTCCTCCAATTGATTAATCAGCCGTCGGTTGGAAGCGACGACGTCGACCAGGGCGCTGGTCGTCCAGGCAAATGTGAACAATCCGGAGATGCCAATGACGGCGCTCATGATTCGCCAATGCTCTTCCACGTCAACCCTGCCCATGCCGAGCGTGGTGTAGCAATTGGCACAGTAGTAGATCGCATCATAGGCTTTCACAATCAGACCCATTTGAGTGAGGGCGAAAGACCAGATTACGACTTCCACAAGATGCAAAATAAGCATGAGGAGGACGGACCATCCGAACAGGGACGAGGCCGCAACCAGATGGGGCCGCTCGAGCCGCAGACGTCGCTCGCCGCGGTGTTGTAGGATCTGAATCCAGTGCAAACCGGAACCATGGAACATCGCGATGAAAACCAAAATGAACGCGCCGATGCCCAGCGCCGCGAGTGGTTTGTATTCATCCGGAATCTTAGCCAGGAGTGTCGGAATATGGCCCCACAGTCTACGGTCGTCGTCTGACCCTGTTCTACAAGGATAGGTTGTACGGCACTATTGAGGGTGCACACAACCGTCGCTTTTGACAGATGCGCAACTTCTCTTGGATGGACAGCCTGGGCGGTGCAGGATCCGTCGTCATTCCGAGCAGCAAGTTCCCTGACGGATTCGTACCCTTGTCCTCCCCTTTCTACGTACCAGCGATGCCCTTGTTCTGCAGGATTCTGACGACGACCCGGCGATTCTCTGCTTGCCCCTCCACCGTGGCATCGGGCGCGACCTGCCTGCTAGTTCCCATAGCGCCGGGAGCTAAGACGTTCGTCAACGGGATGTTCCCCTGTTGTTCGAGAAATTCGAGAACATGGTCGGCACGTTCCGCGCTTAGTTTTTGGTTCAGCGCGGCGCTGCCCACCTTCGATGCGTATCCTTGCACTTGAATGATGTAGGCTGTAATACCCACGGCCTGCTGTGCCAGTTTCAGAAGTTGCGGTTTATACTGCGCGTCGATCTCGGTGCTGCCGTTGGCGAAATAAACCGTCGTCTCACCCAGGATGTTGTAATCCGCCAGTTCACCGAAGCGCTTGTTATCGGCGGCGATGGCCGCCTTGTTGGCGGCGATCGCGGCCTGGTTGGCGGCGGTCTGCTGCTGCTCGGCCTGCAGCTGCGCCTGTTGCTGCTGCAGCGCCGCTTTCTGAGCCTGAATTTGCTGCTCGCTCTGCTGGATCTGCTGTTGGTTCGCCTGAGCAAGTTGCTCGGTGGGAGTCACGCCAGCCTGAATGTCTTCAGCGTTCTTGAGGTCGTCGCCCTTGAACTTGACCGTGTTTGCGACGAGTTGGTTTTGAGCGTTGTACGTCCCTTGCACCTGCACCGGGAGCCCCGGAATCAGCGCCGTAACACCCATCTCCTTCTTGCGAGCTTTCAACAATCCCTCCACCTCATCCACTTCGGTGGAAGGTGTGAGAAGCACCACCACGTTGCCGGAGAACTGGGTGCGCACCGTCATGGTAGCGCCGCTTCTTCCGTTGATCACTCCCTGCAGGTTTTGTCCAGTGGCCATGCCGCAGAACAGTACAAACACCAACAGGGACAGAGTTGCGATGGATACGATTCCCCGTTTCTTGTTCATGACCTCACACTCCTGTTCACGTATCGAGAATCCCGCCTTGTGTCCTTTCAACCTCACCGGTGTCATTGCGGACCGCGAAGGCAGAAGGGGTTACCTTGGAATTTGCGGTTGGCGTTTACTGACCCACATGTACGCAGGCAGTCACAGGCACTCCACTTACGAGATTTCTACTGCTGCAGAACTGAGGGGCCTACTGGCAAAACTGACAGCACATGCGATAGCCGTCGCGTTTTACTTGGCCGTGGACGCGACCGTCTGTTTCGTTGGCTGTTCATTCTTCGCAGCCAGTTGTTCGGGATGCCCTTGAACCAGCTGGTATCCGGAGCCGCCGCCACCCAGAAATACCTGCGACAACGCAAGCACGTTCTTGTACTTATTGAAAACCAAGTGACTGCCACCCTGAGCCGAGTCGGGTTGGGCGGACTCCGCATCCACCATAACCGTTGGCTTCCCGCTCGCACTTGATATCTCGAGCACAGTCTGCCCAGCCCCCGGCACCGGTCGGATTATGTAGCTTCCAGCCGCAAGGGTGGTGTTCGCAACTGTAAACGGCTGCGACACCTTAAAATCAAGCTGGTTCATGATTTGGGCTTGGCAGGTGCACAGTCCGATGGTCAATACACTCAGCCCGACTAACGCGAACTTTCCGAGAACGTTTTTCATGGGACCTCCCTTCGATTACGGCGTTCCGTTCGCGAAGAATATTGTTCAGCACATGCGAAGTCCACTGGCAATTTTGCCAATGGCCTCGTTTCCATGATGCAGATAAGCTGAGCGGTGTCGCACGAGGGCATCGGGAGCAAGAACACCTAATAGACGCTCGCGCTTCTGTAAGTCTGAGGACCCAGAAGCTTTCTCGTGCAGCCGGGAGGGCTACGACGAATGATGCGACCCTACGCTTTTCGCTTGCTCGGACTCTGGTTGCTGAGCGCAGTAATGCTGACCGGCCAAAATTCTCAACCAGACTTCAACGCGTTCTTTGCCAAATTCAAGGCTGCCGTAGCCCAGAAAGACACTCCCACTCTGACAACCTTGATGATGCCTGGCTTTAATTTCATTCGGGCTCAGAATGTGTCACCGGCGGATGTTTTCAAAGGACTGGATGCTGACGGCGGTCTGCAATGGACTAACTTGCAGCAGGCGGTCCAAGGACAACCAAGCCCTTACCAACCGCAAGGCTCGAACGCTCCCGCGCGCGTATTGCAATGCACGCCCACCGAGCGCATATACAGCTGTTTCGTATTCTTTCAGCAGGACGCGCATCATCGCTGGCGCTGGAAGAGCATGATCATGCCTACAAGGTAGCCGTCGCGCAACCGGGGATTCTTCGCCTTCCAAAAAATAGTTCCTAAGCGCCGACGCTGTCCTGTGCAGAGACTGTTCGTTTTGACAGGTTTCCAGAGCTACACTTAGCGATAGAGTTGGCAATCATTTCTGGAGGTCAAGCATGTCGAACAAAGAACCGAAAACCTGCGCCCACCTGCCTTGCCTTTGCGTTGTACCGGAAGGTCAGAAATATTGCGGCCAGTCGTGCGAGGATGCGGGATCGAACGATGTCGAGATTGCGTGTGAGTGCGGCCACTCACCCGGTTGCGCGCTCACAGTAGCGGATAGATCCGTCGCCTAGCGTCGCACGCCCGGATCGTAGGCACAACTCCCGGTTTCGACAGCTCTTGGATATTGGTGTATGAGTCTTGGGTCGGGAACGCCGGGTACAGATGGGCAGTTTCAGGTAGACGATATCAAGTCTGCGGGTGGCCGAGAATGCGGGCAGCCGCTCCGCTCTTCGCTTAGTCGGCGAAGGGTGGCCCCGCCTGTGCGGCACGATCCTCGTATCCCAACCGGCTCCTCCGGCCACCCCTTCCCCAGTTTCCACGATGAAAATTCCAAGAGCCCGAATTAAGACCGCCGCCGAAATCGCGAACCTCTCCTAGGGCGTACAGTGGAAGATTAGCGCCGGCAGGATGTTGAACAATTGGAAATTGAGTTTGACGGAACTGAAGCTCGATTCCAGATAAGGCAGAATCGTACGCGTGTATTGGAACAGTAGCAGCGATCCTTCCGCCTTCAGCGCCAGACGGGATTCTTCGAGAATCTCACGGCGCAGCGAATCTGTCATGTTGAGATACGGAAGACTGGAGATGATGTAATCGGCGGGCGCCAGGCTCTGCTCCGCCAGCACGCCACGGACCCGAGCCGCCGAGCCCTGCACCACACGGAAACGCGGATCGCGGACGTGGTCGCGAAGATACTCCACGAAGTCGGTGTTCAGTTCGATCGCAACCAGAACCGCGTCGGGACGCATGCGCTTAAGAATCTCGCGCGTGAACGTGCCCACGCCCGGGCCGTATTCCACGAGAACCCGTGCCCGCTCCCAGTCCACCTGGCTCATCATGTCATTCACGAGGAAGGGCGAACTCGGGACCACCGAGCCGAGCATGGTCGGACTCTTCAAAAAATTTCGGGTGAACAGCGCCAGCGACGACAAACGTGCAGCGGACCTCTTAGCAGCCTGACCAGCCATTCGGTTGTTCCCGCGAAAATAGAAACAGCGTGCGGTTCTTATCCTAGCCCAACCGAGCGCAGTCTGGAGCCTTCTGCGCCCACACTGAAGTAGTAACGAGATAGGTACTTTGGTCACATCATGTGGGATGCCGTCGTTGCGGCCCGCGGTTGTCGAAGTCAACTTGCCCACGGTAACTTGCGGCGCAGACGGAGGCTCGTTGAGAATCAGGTTACTAGCGTCTCAGGCATCGCAGCTGCATTGAGGAAGCACCCTTTTTGAGGCTTTGGCTCAATATTTTACTAAAGGCCGTATCGGGGACGTACTTTGTCCTGACCTCTCTGTATTGTCTGCTGGCCTTTCTGCCATACACATTCTGCGCGTTCATTAAGACGCCGCCCTACGCGTGGATGCCATGGCTTGCGCATCATCAGGCAGCGCTTTACTGGTGCATGCTTGCGGCCACGCTGGTTTCCGCTTACCCGTGGCAGAAAGACAATCGAACTTGGATTGGGATCGGTCTGCTGTTGGCGGCAGGAGTTTACCTGACTCTTCGTCCCTTCCTGCCTGGATTGGAAAATAATAGCGCGGCCTATGCCTGGAGCCTGACTGCTCTGGTCCCCCTGATTGGGATAGCTGTATGGGACTCCGCCATCGCGGCGAGACGACGCGGAGTGAACCGCGTTGACGGCAGTGCGGAGCCCTTTGGATTTTCCGCCGGACTACTGGTCGCAGTCGTGGTTAGCGTGATCTACAGCGTGGGCGCGAGAGTTCGACTTTACGCCGACAGCCATACTCTGGCATTTCACGGGCAGGACGCGGCAGTTGCGTTCTGGAGCCTGGTCTCGCATCTCGCCCTCGCGATCATCGTCCTCTCGGTGCTGAACCTGATCTTTCTGCTTGCCGCCAAGACTTCCAGGCCCCAAGTTGTGCGCCGCGGGTTGGTGGGCACGCTGATCACGGTAGTCCTCGGCTTTGTGCTGGCGAGGTTTCTGGGCAATGCCATGAGTTTCGACGGTTGGAGCGCATACGTGTATGCAGGCGCCTTCGCGCTCACGCTCACGTTCTGGGGATTCTCGATGGTCAGAGCCCTTCCTGGCCCGCAAGGTCAAGATCACAACGATCACATCCGCGTCAGGAAACGGCCCGGAGCTCTCTTCCGCGCGCACCATCGCAATCTGGATCGTGATGGTGATAGTCACTTTGCTCGCGCTGGGATCGCGCTGGCTGATCGGCGGTGAAGACTGGAATGGCTTTGTCGAGAGCACGTCGGCTCTGCTCTTTTGGATCGCCATGAGCCTATGCGTGTACCGCCTTCGCCCAGTGCGTACCAACTATTCTGTGGTAGCCATTATGGCCGTTTTACTAGTCGGCGTTTTTGTCTATAAAGGCCTGCAGGCCACCGAGATTTTCTGGGGCAAGTCCGTCGGCGCAACCGACGACGAAATTTCCCTCAAGCTCGAGGAATACGGTGCAGGCGACGCATCGTTCCTGCTAGCCCATCACATGTTGGGCAATAGCCGTGGAGAAGCGTGCGGCGACCTGTGCCGGATCATGCGGGAATACACGAACGTCCGCGACACACGCACGAACACGGAAGTTCGGCTGGTCGACAACCTATCGCTTGACGCAAAGCGCGCGTCCGAACATCTTTGTGTTCGTTATGGACGCGATGCGGCCAGATTATCTGGGGGCTTACAATCCTCGCGTTAACTACACGCCCAATCTCGACGCCTTCGCCCGCGACAGCATCGTGCTGCACAACGCGTACTCGCAATATGCCGGGACTTCCCTATCCGAACCTGCGCTCTGGGCCGGCGCGATGATGCTTCATGCGCACTACCTGAAGCCCTTCTCGAAGGTGAATGGGCTGGAACAGATGCTGCGCGCCGACAATTACCATATGGTCGTGAGCATGGACGAAGTTCTGAAAGAGGTCTTGTTGCCTACCGATACACTGACCAAGCTGGACACCGACAAGGAACTCTGGAACCAGCTGGAAATCGGATCGACGGTGCGGCAGGCTGAATCGGCACTCGACCGTCGCAACGGCTCGCAGGAACCTATTTTTTTTACGACCAGCCGAAGAACGTGCACCAGTTTGCGCGCAACGATGTGCCCTCGCCGACTTCGCAGCATTGGCAAGCGCCGGATGGAATGAGCATCCGCATCAGCTATGAAGTGCACTGGGTCGACAAATGCCTAGGCGAGTTCTTCAGTTATCTCAAGCAGCGTGGAATGTATGACAACAGCATCATCATCGTCACCAGCGACCATGGCGACGCTACGGGCGAGTTCGGACGTATGAGCCACTCGACTTCGATCTGGCCAGAGATGATGCACGTGCCGCTGATCATCCATCTGCCGCTGGCGATGCGGGAGCATCTGGTGTATGACGACACGTCGCCTTTCGACCCTGACCGACATTACGCCGACGCTTTATTACTTGCTGGGACATCGGCCCATCGCGCAGAACGCGCTCTACGGCCGGCCTTTGTTTGCCGAAACGAAGCAGGAACTAGATCGCTACCCGCAGCGGGATCTCTTGCTGGCGTCGGATGTGCGCGCAGTCTATGGAATCCTTACGGCTGACGGGAGGTATTTGTATACGACATACGATTCGCCGGCACAGAGCTACCTATTCGACCTCGCGGCAGACCCTAATGCCGAGCACAACATTCTGACCCCATCTCTCAAGCAGAGCTACGACGAGGAGATCATTGAGCATCTCCACGTGATCGGTGACTTCTACGGGTACAAGCCCGGAGTGGCGTCGCTGCTGGCTTCATCGACGCGCTCCGCCAATCCTCAGTAGCCCTTCCAGGTTCCAGATCCCCGCGCTTGTCGAAAAAGAGTTAGTGCCGGACCTGAGAGCAAAAGGCTTTCGGGCGAAAGTTAAAACGTGTGGAGCTTCGTCCGCGGGCACAGCCGAAGGCGGCTGCCCCCAAAAGGGCATCGTCGCAGCAAATCTATTTACTTTGCGCCTAGATCGTCGTGTTCGTGGTAGTTGTGGTATGGGGGACGTGTGATTTCGGGAAGCGGAGGCTCCTTCAATTGCTGCATTACCATCTCGATGGCTTTCTCGAGTCCTTGAGATCGGCGATCCAGATAGGCATGGTCTGCGCCGTGGTAATGCTTCCAGGCTTGCTGCCAATTGGGATGCGGGACGTGGGTGATATGAGTGCCGTCGGGCGAGAAGGCCGGGTCCTCGGCAATGGGGAGAGGAACTTCGGTGGGCAGTCCGCCTTCGACGGGGACGGTGTAGAGGTGATCCTCGAAGTGTATGAAGCTGTTGCCCCTAGAGTTGAACAGGGTCTTCTTGCCGTCGGGAGTCCAGCCGGCGACATACTCTTCGGCGGGATGATAGGTCAGGCGGCGAGGAATACCGCCGGTGGCAGGGACGACGAAAACATCACGGTGACCGTCGAAATCGCCGGTGAAGGCGACCAGGGAGCCGTCGGGAGAGAAATAGGAAGGCCCTCGATGCCGGCGGCAGACGTGAGGCGGCGGGCGTCCCCGCCGTCACGGCCGACGATCCAGCGATCGTCCGTGTAGGTGAAGACGATCTGCGTTTTGCTGACGGTGGGACGTAAGGACGATCAACAACAGACGAGTTTGCGCATGAGGGGCTCCAAACAAGGCTTGCTGAGTGAAGGGGAATCTTAGAGCGCGAGTCAGAGCAGGGTCAAGATGAGGGGTCTGTGCTCCCGGGGATTTGGGGAAACAAACGAGAGCGCAATCGTGTCCCATATAAGGCGAACCCCAAGATGCGGACGCCGCATCTAACGCACGTATATGTCAGCAGCACAATCCGGCTCCAGTCTAACCGCGCGCGACCTGGCGCGGGCGAGTTGGCGTGTTCTCAACGGTCATGTTCCTATGCTTTCGATTGAGATCACGCGCGAGTGCCCGCTGAGCTGTCCCGGTTGTTATGCATACGGCGACGGTCATCTGGGTGGAGAGACCACGCTGCGGGAACTCAGCGATTTTCGCGGGGACGCGCTCGTCGAAGGTGTGGTCGACCTAGTGCGCCGCCATAAGCCGATGCACGTCTCGCTGGTGGGAGGCGAGCCGATGGTGCGGCATCGCGAGTTATCGCGCATTCTTCCGGCTCTCGGTGAGATGGATGTCTTCACGATGGTGGTGACCAGTGGGGTCATCGCGATTCCGCAGGAATGGATGAAACTTCCGCGGCTGCGCGTTGCCGTTTCTGTCGACGGGCTTCCCGAGCATCATGACGAGCGGCGCAAGCCGGCTACCTACGAGCGCATCCTCAGGAATGTGGCCGGGCGATCGATCAACGTTCATTGGGTGATCACGCGGCCCATGCTGCATCGGTCCTCCTATCTGGAGGAGTATGTTGCGTTCTGGCAGGCGCGCCCGGAGGTCGATCATATTTGGGTGAGCTTATACAGTCCGCAGATCGGGGAGGAAAGTGAGGAGCGCCTGAGAGTGGAAGACCGAGCGTGGGTGGCGCGGGAACTGCCGAGGCTGGGGCGCGCGTATCGGAAGTTGCTGGTGCCGGAGGGAATGGGAAGGGCTTTTGTGAATCCACCGAAAAATCCAGGCGAGTGTCTGTTTTCGAAGATGTCGATGAACTATTCCGCCGACCTGCGGAGTCGCGTAGAGCCGTGTGTTTTTGGAGGAACTCCAGACTGCAGCCAGTGCGGATGCAGCATCAGCAGCGCGCTCCACTGGATTCGGGGCGTGAAGGTTGTTGGGCCGGTCAAGGTTGGACACCTGGTGCGGAGTTCTCTGGCTGTGGGATCTGCGCTGCGCACGCTGCGCGGCGGTTCCGACGCGCCTAACCGGTGGGAAGAGAGTGTTCGGCTTGTGGGGGAGAAGACGCAGTTGGTGCAGATTCGGTCGGGGGAAGAAGGCGAGATACCTTGAAGAGTGGAAGACCGTCTGTGGTATCCCTGCAACTTTTGAGATGAGGGTTGTCGCGCGGAGCGGAGACGACCGCGCGACAACCGATGCGAACACCTGCACTACAATTTCCGGCTACGACTTGTCTGTTTTTTCCTTTTTCTTGCCAGGCAGGCTGGCTGGATTCTCGTGGACGCGCTCGCGGAAGTTGCCTTTCATGCCGGCGGCGAGTTTCACGCTGGACTCGCCGAATTTGTCACGCAGGCGGTCGGCGGCGGCCATGGCGTCTTTCCAACGCTGCTGACGGTTTCCGTCGAGCAGGTTGATCTGATCGGGTTGCGAGGTGAAGGACGAGGCCTGCACGCCAAGAAGGCGAATCTGTGCGCCTTTCTTCCAATTCTTGCGGAACAGGCGCGCGGACTTGCTCGAAGATCTCAGTGTCGAGTTGAGTGGGGGACGGCAGAGTGTGGGCGCGGGTGATGGTGGTGAAATCCTTGTAGCGCAGTTTGAGCTGAATGGTGCGGGCGTGGAACTGGGATTCGCGGAGGCGGCGGGCCACCATTTCGGAAAGGCGCATCAGCGTGGCTTCGAGCTGGGCGACGTCGGCGGTGTCTTCGTTGTAGGTGTGCTCGTGGCTGATGGATTTCGCGCCGACGTCGGCTCCGACTTCGGTATCGAACCATCCGCCGGCATCTTCGCCGCGGGCCTTGCCGGCCAGAGCGAGGCCCCATTTGCCGAAGCGGTCGGTGAGATCGGATTCTTCGAGGCGGGCCAGGTCTCCAACTTTCTTGATGCCGAGCGCGTGGAGGTGGGTCTCCATGACCTTGCCGACGCCGGGAATTTCGCGGACTTCGAGCGGGGCGAGAAATTTGGCTTCTTCGCCGGGACGATGTAGAGCACGCCGTTGGGCTTGGCCTGCGCGGAGGAAACTTTGGCGATCAGGCGCGAGGTTCCGATCCCGACTGAGCAGTTCGAGACCGGTGTCGGCTTTCATGCGTTGGTGCAGACGTGTGCGCGGCTTTGAGCGGAGGGCCGTGCAGGCGTTCGGTGCCGGTCATGTCGAGATAGGCTTCGTCGATGGAGGCCATTTCGACTTGGGGAGAAAATGTGCCGAGGACTTTGTGGACTTTCTCGGAGCATTCACGGTAGCGCTCGGGATGTCCGTTGACGAAGATGGCGTGCGGGCACATCTTCGCCGCGGTGCGCAGCGGCATGGCGGAATGGACTCCGAACTTGCGGGCTGCATAGGAGGCGGCGGAGACGACGCCGCGCTCGTCGCGTTGTCCGCCGACCACGACTGGCTTGCCTTTCAGCGAGGGATCGAAGAGTTCTTCCACGGAGACGAAGAAGGCGTCCATGTCGACGTGGAAGATGGTGCGAGTGAAGGCGGGCATGGGGATGGCAGCGGACATCCTTCAGCGAATTGTAGCAGCGGGGCGAGAGGGTGGTCAGCTTTGCAGTATGCACGGAGGTTTAGAAGGTGCCTTTTTTAGGGCTGCGGAAGTTCCACTTGGGTAGAAACCCTTCGACGACGCTCAGGATGACAAACTTGCCATGACTTTCTCGGGCACTGGAGTCGTAGAGCGCATCTGCTTTACGCGGTCGTAGATTTTGCCGTATTCGCGGGCCGAGGCGTTCCAGGAAAAATCTTTGTTCATGCCGTTGCGCATGAGGGCCTGCCACGAAGTCTGGTCGCGATAGGCCGTCAGCGCTTGCTTGATGGTGAGCAGGAGCGCTTCGCCGTTGTATTCGGTGAACTTGAAGCCGGTGCCCTTGCCGGTGCGGGCGTCCCAGGGCTCGATGGTGTCGTCGAGGCCGCCGGTGGCGCGGACGATGGGGACGGTGCCGTATTTCAGGCTGTAAATCTGGTTCAGGCCGCAAGGCTCGTAGCGCGACGGCATGAGGAACATGTCGGCGCCGGCTTCGATCTTGTGGGCGATGGCGTTGTCGTAGGCGACCTTGACGGCGATCTTGTTGGGGAACTGCTTGTTGAGGCGAAGGAACATTTCTTCGTAGGTCTTGTCGCCGGCGCCGAGGGCGACGACGATCATCTCTTCGCGGGCGAGGCGGTCGGCGATCTGCGCGATCAGGTCGAAACCTTTCTGGGCGGCGAAGCGGGAGACGATTCCGATCACGGGCAGTTTCGGATCGGCATTCTTGACGCCGAAGGCGGCCAGCAGATCCTGCTTTGCATTTGGCTTTGCCGGAGAGATCCTGCGGCGAGATATTTGGCGGCGATGAACTTGTCGGTCTGCGGGCTCCACTCGTCGTAGTCGACGCCGTTGAGAATTCCGGTGACCGTGGCGGCGCGGTCGCGCAGAACGCCTTCCAGGCCGAATCCGTATTCGGCGGTTTGAATCTCCTGGCTGTATTTCTTGCTGACGGTGGTGATGAAGTCGGAATAGGTCAGCGCGCCTTTGAGGAAATTGACCTGGCCGAAGAATTCCATCTTCGACATGGTGAAGAGATCCCAGGGCAGCATGAGCAGAGGAAGAGTGTCGGGCGGAAACAGGCCCTGGTAGCCCATGTTGTGGATGGTGAAGACCGTGCCGACATCGCGGAAAGGCGGGATCTTCCGCGTAGATGGTGCGCAGCAGAACCGGAACCAGAGCCGACTGCCAGTCGTGGCAGTGAAAAATGTCGGGCACGCCGAGAATTTTCGACGCCTCCAGCACGGTGCGGGAGAACAGGGCGAAGCGCTCGGCGTTGTCGGGATAGTCCCCGGCTGGCGTGCCGTAGAGAGCGTCGCGATCGAAGTATGGCGGGATACTCGACGAAATAAAATCGCACGCCGCCCTGACTGCCTCCGCTCACGACGGAGGCGAAGCGGTACTGGTCGTCGAAGGGAACGGTGACGCTGCGAACCACCGTCGCCGGGTCGGTGAGCTTGGTCTGGCGATAGCGCGGCAGGTAGACGCTGACCTGATGGCCCAAGGCAGCCAGCGCGCGGGGCAGGGCGCCGACGACGTCAGCCAGTCCGCCGGTCTTGGAAAATGGAACGCCTTCGGAAGCGGCGAATACGATATTCATGAGGGCGGAACCTCCAGAAGCGCGCACGATTTTCGCGGCGCACGCTATTATGAATGTGTCTCGGGGCCCAGAGGGTCCAGCGCTTAGGATGCGCAGGACCGACTTCAAAGTCTACTTCCCGAGGGAATGAGGGTCAACGTGCCAAAGGTCGCTTCCGCGCGCCGTCCGCAAACGAAGCCTAAAATGGGACAGCATTTTCTGGCCAGCGAAGACCTCGCCGCGCGCGTGGTCGACGCTTTGGGCGACGTGTCGCAGAGCACGGTGCTCGAAATCGGGCCCGGGCGCGGCATTCTGACTTCCCTGCTGGCCAAGCGGGCGCGGCGGCTGATTGCGGTGGAACTCGATCGCGTGCTGGCGGCGCAGCTTGCGGCTGAAGTTTGGCATGGCGCGGAATGTGGAGATCATTGAGGCCGACGTTCTGGCCATCGACTTCGATTCGCTGTTCGGGCCGAAACCCGGGCTGAGCCAGCCGGGCATCGACCTGAAGCCGGAGCCGGTGAAAGTGGTGGGCAATCTTCCTTATTACATTACGTCTGACATTCTGCTGCGGCTGTTTGAGTTTTCGAAATACTTCGACAGCATTGTGATCATGGTGCAGCGCGAGGTTGCCGACCGGATCGCGGCGGAGCCGGGCGGACGCGATTACGGAATGCTCTCGGCGACGGCGCAGTTGTATGCTCGCGTGGAAAAATTGTTTACGCTGCCGCCGGGGGCGTTTGTGCCTCCGCCGAAAGTGCATTCGACGGTGCTGCGGTTGACCATCGATCCGCAGCAGGAAAAGTTGGGAGTGGCGGGCGATGGGTTCATCGATTTTCTGCGGCTCTCGTTTGGGCAAAAGCGCAAGACTCTGTGGAATAATTTGAAGGCGAAGTACGAGGGAGCAGAGTTGAAGCGGGCGCTGGCTGAGGCGAAAGTGAAGGCTACGGCGCGGGCTGAGACGTTGAGCCTGGAAGAGAGCGCGGCGATCTTTCGCGCCTTGCGGGACGCGTCGGCGGACTGAGTCATAGCGGACCTTCGGTCTTGGTTTCGGTCCTTCAGCTCGAGCGTGCGAGGTCAGGAGGCCATGGCTGCCACTATCCTGCGTCATCCCGCGGTGGCGGGGCGATTCTATCCAGGCGATCCTGACGACCTGCGCGCCGAAGCGCGCGGATATCTCTCGCAAGACAATTCCACGAATCAAACGTCCAGTGCGAGCCTTGGGGTGCATCGCGCCGCATGCGGGATACATGTATTCCGGGCATGTGGCGGGCGCGGTATTTGCGCGGGTGGAAGTGCCGCGAGCGCTGCATTGTGCTGTGTCCGAACCATACCGGGTGGGTCGCGCGCTCGCCATCATGAGTGAAGGCGCGTGGCAGACGCCGCTGGGGGATGTTCCGATTGATGCCGAACTCGCGGCGGCTCTGAAGCAGCGTTCCCTGCCCTGCAGGAGGATTCGGCGGCGCATCGCGCCGAGCATGCCGTGGAAGTGGAGCTTCCCTTTCTGCTGCTGCGGCAGCCGAACTCAGCTTCGTGCCCATCGCTCTGGGGACAGGACAGTTCGAGATTCTCGAACAACTCGGCAAGGCTTTGGCCGACGTCATTGCGGCGCAGAACGATCCCGTGCTGATCGTCGCTTCGAGCGATATGAATCATTACGAGTCGGACGCGGTGACGCGCGCGAAAGATCATCGGGCGATCGAGCGGATTCTTACGCTGGATCCGCGCGGGCTGTTCGACGTGGTCACGCAACAGGACATCAGCATGTGCGGCTTTGGGCCGGCGGTGGCGATGCTGACGGCGGCGCGCCAGCTGGGAGCGAAGTCGGCGGAACTGGTGAAGTATGCGACTTCGGGGATATTTCGGGCGACCGCGAGATGGTCGTGGGATATGCGGGGGTGGCGGTCGTTTGATTTAGTTTGTGCGCCTGCCACCCGGCTTCGCCGGGGCTGGACAGCCGAAGGCAGCTGTCCCACCTAGCAAGAAAGGCGGCCAGGAGCCGCCCTTTTGCTAGGTCAAAGATTCCAATCTAGTGATGCGAGCCGGTGGAAGAGTGTCCGGACGACGAGTGCTGTGACCCGACCGACGGAGCCGACATGCCGCTCTGTTGCTGCGTGCTGTAAGCTCGAAGCCGGCCTGGGCGAACTCGTCGAGAACTGCGGCGCAGGCCGCACTTCGACGAATCCCGACTTGGCAACCTGGTGATTCAGGTGATTGAGATTCTCGAGCGAACCGCGCGGAATCCCCATCCCCGCCGAGCCCGCACTCACCAGAACGCGCGATGGAGGCATGGCCGAAACCGATCCGCCCTTCCCTACGGCGACGGTCTTCACAGTGCCAGTTGTAGGCGCAACGAGCGGGTGGAAATTGACCGGCAGCGTTCCGGCATAGCGCGGAACGGTGACCCATGAATTCCAGCCCCCGGGCTGCCACATCCAGCCCATTCCAGGAACCATCATCCAGCTTCCGTAGCGGTAAGGCATCCATCCCCAAGGATAGGCAGAGGCGAACATGTAGCCGAAGCCGGGATACCAAGACCAGGCGCCGTCCATGAAGGGATTCCAGCCGACTCCGGTGAAGTAGGGCTGCCACATCATGCCGTAGCCGGGAACGTTGCTATACGCGCCGTAGTAATTCAGGTCGCTGACACCATATCCATACGGCGAAGAATTGTTTTTCGCGTACTGATCGTGATAGGCGGAAGCTTCTTTGTCCCAGGAATCGAGCGGAGCTTCTTCGACATTGTTCGCCAGGGTGTACTTGTCATCGGCCGCTGCGTCAAAGGTGGCTGTCTTCTTCTTGGCGACCGTGACCTTGCCCGCTGGGCCCTCGACGTCAAGATCGCCTTTAAAGACGGCCAGACTAGCGACTTCGGTCGAGGTATCGACCCGGAAGTGGGCGGCGTGGTCGAGCGAGATTTTCTCGCGCGAGAAATTCAGCGTGAGTTCGTCTTTGCCCAGCCAGTTGACGTAGGCCATGCCCTCGACGAGATTGATGACCGAGATGCGCTGGCCGGAATCGCTCAGGCCGAGCGTGCTGAATTCCACGGTCGTGTTGGGAGTCAGGCGCAGAGAGCTGCCGTCTTCGAACTCGATTTCGGCGCGTCCGCGATCGTGCGTTTTAACCTGAGCCCCTTGCGTGATCGGAAGGTTCAGGAACGCACTTTCGAACCCCATGCCAGTGTTCTTGTCGATTTGAACCGAACCTTGAACATCGCTCAGGCGCACGATGCGCGCCTGCGAGCCGGCCAGAGCGGGCAACGCGAAAAGCGCGCAGGCAGCGGCCGTCAGAACCACAATGCTGAATCTGGAAACGGAGAGCTTAGACATAGCAACCCCCGGAAGGCATTCTTCGACTATTAGAACACGGTTTGGCGGGGGAAGTTGTAAAACTTGCGTCACCTTAATCTATTTGGCCGAATCGCACACCCAAAGCGGTGGACTTGGCCTCCTCAAATTGGGCTGGATGGGCCCTTTCCGCACTGGATTTCAGGACCATAAGGCCGGTTCAGGCGAGGGTAATCGACAGTTGATTACCGATGCCGGAGCCGGGCTAGCGGATTAATGTGCGGCGGGCGGGGCGTTCCCCATGTCCATGATCCGCTGCGCTCGGGCCCGTACAACGTTCATGACGGAACCGTCATCATGAATCTCCTGCAGGACGGGCCTTACGGCTTGCAGTTCGATGAGTTCGCCAAGCCGAGCCTGATCCTCCATCCGCTTCAACTCGTCGTCGAGGGCGAGTTTCTGGTAGCGGCGATCGTGGGCCAGACGGCGGCCGAATTCGAGCGTGGCGGAAATGCTTTGAAACAAAGTCGTCAACTGCTGGACGGCGGGCAGCGAGGAAAAATTGTAAGCGGCGCTCGATTCGCGCTGCCCGTCTTTGTAGATCAGCTTCTTGGCGCCGGTGAATGCCAGCTTGCGATTGCCGGAGTCGATCTTGCCGGAAAAGTAATGGGCCTGCGCAGCGAGGTCAAAAATCCGGGCGCGGGTTGCGTCCGGAGAGTGAATTCGGTCTGGTAGGTCTCGCGGTCCTCGGAGTCCTCCGAGATTCTTGCCGAGCATTCGTAGCGGGCGTGGCCGTCGGATTGTACGGAGATGGAGTACTGCTCGGGGTCCGACTTGGGAAAGTCGAGCGAGAAAGTAATGGTGGCGGGATCGGCGGCGCGAACGGGAGAGACCGAAGAGAAAAACGACGCACGCGACTACAAGGATCGAGAAATGAGCGGGCGAACCGTTGTGCTCCGTCGTGCGCGATGCGATCTCGTCTCGCTCGTTCCGTTCATCAGCCTCAGGTTCGCACCCCGCAAGTGAACTCAACCAAACGCCGAACAGATTATGCCAAAAGTGGATCGCGATTGAACGCTATCGCGCCACGGCGCGCTGCCGGCTGAGGGTGCCAGCGGTGTGCAGATGGCAGATGGCAATGGCCAGCGCGTCGGACGCGTCCATGGGTTCTGGGGGAGCGGCAAGTTCCAGAAGCCGTGTCACCATGTGCTGCACCTGTTGCTTCTCGGCGCGGCCATAGCCGACCACCGACGATTTGATGGTGAGCGGCGAGTATTCGGCGACTTCCAGTCCGGCGGTGGAGGCTGCCAGCATGGCAACTCCACGGACTTGGCCCAGTTTGAGCGCAGACTTCACGTTGAGTGCGTAGAAGACATCTTCAATCGCGACTTCGTCGGGCTGGTGCTGGACAATGATTTCGCCGAGTTGGGTGAAGATGCGCGACAGGCGCTGTGGCAGCACTTCGCGTGGGGAGAGCTTGATGGCGCCACAAGTCAGGCAGCAAAGCTTGCCGCGCGAATCCATCTCGACCACACCGTAGCCGGTGTACTCTCCTCCACAATCGATCCAAGGACTCGCATGTGAGAGCAGTTTATCGCGGAATGATCATCCGTCCTAGTGGCAACGTTGTACGTGGGAGTTCCTGTTGTGACGTTACGTTTCCCACATACTCACCAAGCCCAGGCGTAGGCATCGACGCGAGGATCGGCTCCAGCACTCAGTACACCTGTGCTGGCGTCAACAACAATTCCGGCGTTCGAGCCAAGCGACCACGGAGGATCGACGCGGAGCTTGTGTCCGCGGGCAATAAGCGCCTGCCGCGTCGCTTCTGGAATGCGCGATTCAACCGCCATGTCTCCGGGATACATCGTATGCGGGAAGGGCGAGGCAGGGAAAGCGCGCGAGGACCAGCGTGCCGCCTCGATCGCCTGCTGAATGTTCATTCCGAAGTCGATCATGTTGATCAGCGTCTGCATGGTGCGCATCACCTGATCGTCGCCGCCGGGACTGCCCATGATGGCATAGGGCTGGCCCGTCTTTCATGACCAGTGTGCTTTGCAGTGTGCTGCGCGGGCGCTTGCCGGGTTCGAGGGCGTTGGCCTCACCGCGAACTGAGAGAATAATAGTCGCCGCGGCAATTGAAGATGATGCCGGTGTTGCCCATGACGACGCCGGTCCCAAACGAGCTGTGGAGGCTGGGCTCGAAGCTGACCATGTTGCGGTCCTTGTCGACGACGGCGATGTAGCTGGTGTCGCCGTCATGGCTGGCATCGCCGTCGAGGACCTCGTGGACCGGGCGATCTAGCGGTGATGAGTTCGCGGCGAACTTCTCGGGCGAGCCGGGGCGCAGTTCCAGCGAGGCTTTCGCGGGATCGATGAGCTTTCGGCGTTCGCGGGCATAGTCTTTCGAGAGCAGGCCATCGTAGGGGATCTTGATGAAGTCCATGTCGCCGAGATATTTTTCGCGGTCGGCCATGGCGAGCTTTACGGCTTCCACGTTGGTGTGAAGGAAGTCCGGGCTGTTGTGGCCCATGGATTTCAGGTCGTAGCCCTCGAGAAGATTGAGGGTGATCAGTTCGGTCGGCCCCTGGCTTGCCGACGGATTCTTGTAGATCTGGTAGCCACGGTAGTTGATCGAAACCGGGGTCTCGACCTCCGCGGTGTATTCAGCGAAGTCTTCGTAGCGGAAGAGGCCGCCGTTGGCCTCGGAGAAAGCAGCCAACTCCTTGGCGATGTCGCCTTTGTAGAAGCGGTCGCGCGCCGCTTTGAGCGCTTCGTGTCTGCCCTTGGACTGATTCGCCTTTTCGGCTTCGACCAATTTCTTGAGAGTGCGCGCCAGGTCTGGGTTCTTGAGAATCTCGCCGGCCTTAGGCGGACGGCCGTTCGGCAGATAGATTTTGACAGTCGTTGGATACTTGAGAATTTTCTTCGACTCGGCGATGTAGGAGGCGCCGTATTCGCTCAGCGGGAAGCCGTTTTCGGCAAGGTCGATGGCGGGTTGCAGAACCTGCTCGAAACTCATCGTGCCCCAGCGATCGAGCAGCGTGTACCAGGCGTCCACTACGCCGGGGAGTCCGCCGGAAAGCAGGCCGTCGCTCTCGGGAATTTTGCCTCCGTTGTTCTTCTCGTACCATTCGATGGTTGCGAGCTTTGGGGCGCGAGGCTCGGCGTTGATGGAGTAGACCTTCTTGTCGCGAGCGTTGTAGACGAGAATGACGGCGTCGCTGCCCATGCCGTTGAGCGAGAAGTCGGTGACTGCCAGCGCGGCCTGGCCGCCGACGGCGGCGTCGAAGGCGTTGCCGCCCATGGCGAGAATCTGGCGGGCGGCTTCGGTGGCCTCGGCTTTCATGGATGCGACGGCAGCGTGGCGTCCGCGAATCACCGGGCGCATGGTCTGGGCGGAATCGTCGGTCTGCGCGACGGCGAGCGCGCCTAAGAGAAGGAATACCGTTAGTGCCTTTACTGCTAGCGATGATCTCTTCGACATCGTTTCTGCCACCTCTTAGTGTTGAATTCCGTTTAGTGTTGAATTCCGTGGAATCCCACCTTTCACAAAGCACGCGAAAGATGGGGCACCCGACATTTCTTAAGCTCAAGCTTCAAATCGAAACCTGGGCGGACAGAGTGTCCGCCCCACACGAACTCTGTTTAACAGCATTTTGGGCGGCGGGTTTTCGCCTCTTCGAATTCTTGGAGGAAGGCGGCGTACGATGCGGGCGACGACGGCCATCTGCTTTCGGCAAAGAAAACGATCGTAGGCCGCCTCGTCGAAAATCTCGCGCAGAGTCGCCAGCAAGATGCGCGTTGTCTGCCGGAATCGGTTCATCCTCTCTCCTCCGCCAGGCGCGTCATCACGAACGGCGTTTCTTTCACGCGCGACTTCTTCCTGCCGCTGAGCACCCCAAGCCATTGCCGCACGGACTCGATCAGCACTAACGTGACCATCACCACCAGGACAGCGGTTACGGCGGCATCCAGACGGTTGTTGAAGATCAGGCGCGCGGTCGCCGTGGTCGCTGGACCTGCCGCCAGAATATGCGCCTGCGCCAGAAAGCCGACTCGCGGATTAGGATCGAAGATCTTGTGCCATGACGCGGTGAAGGTAACTGCAACCAGCCATGCCAACGGCACGAGTGTGACTGCGGCATAGCGTGCACGGTGCATTTTGATGATGATCGTTGTGGCGACGCACAGAGCCACGGTGGCGAGCAACTGGTTGGCGATGCCGAAAAGCGGCCAAAGAGAATTGATGCCGCCCAGCGGATCCTTGACTCCCTGCCACAAGAAGAATCCCCAGGCAGCGACGATCAGGGCGCTGGTGGCCAGAATCGAGGGATACCAACTGGTCCGCCCTAGCGGTTTGTAGATGTGCCCGAGAGCGTCCTGAATCATGAAGCGGGCCACGCGCGTGCCGGCGTCGAGGATGGTCAGGATGAATAGCGCCTCGAACATGACGGCGAAGTGATACCAGAGCGCCATGACAGTCGCCGCCACCGAGGCTCTGCGAGAAGATGTGCGCCATGCCTACCGCAAATGCGGGCGCGCCGCCGGTACGGTTGAATAGAGTTTGTTCACCGACGGCGTGGGCCAACGCCTGCATGTCTGCGGCGGTGACGGGAAATCCCCAAGAGGAGATTGTTGCCGTGGCGGCGGTGGCTGTTTGTCCGACGACGCCAGCGGGGCTGTTAATCGCAAAGTAAACTCCAGGCTGAAGTACGCACGCTGCAATGATGGCCATCACGGCTACCGCAGACTCGGCCATCATGGCACCGTAGCCGACCATCCGGGCCTCGGTCTCACGGGCAATCAATTTGGGCGTGGTGCCGCTGGAGATCAGTGCGTGAAATCCGCTGATCGCGCCGCAGGCGATGGTAATGAAGGCAAAGGGAAATATTTTTCCCGCGAAGACTAGGCCGGTCCCGTCCACAAAACGAGTCAGCGCGGGCATCTGCAGCGTGGGATGCAACGCCACGATGCCGATGCCCAGAAGCGCGATCGTCCCCAGCTTCACGAACGTGCTGAGATAATCGCGCGGGGCCAACAGCAGCCACACTGGAAGCGCCGAGGCCGCAAACCCATACACGATGATCAGTTTTGCGAGGGTGGTCCCTTGCAGAGTGAAACGCCTGCGCCATGCTGGGATTCAGCGAGGCCCAGCGTCCGCCCCAAATCGCGAGGAGCACCAGGATGAATCC
The DNA here is from genome assembly GCA_963795875.1 of uncultured Acidobacteriaceae bacterium. Classification (GTDB taxonomy): domain Bacteria; phylum Acidobacteriota; class Terriglobia; order Terriglobales; family Acidobacteriaceae; genus Sulfotelmatobacter. Next base: position 352,677 of record CAWCJM010000004.1, on the reverse strand, counting down.
AAGGACAGATACCTCGAGCACTTTGCCGGGACGAATCCGCCGCAGGTACAGGCCCATCAGCAGCGCAATGGGAATCGTCATCGCAATCGTGAACGTGCCCCATGGACTGTCTTTCAGCGCATTGACCACGATGAGCGCGGCCACGCCGAGCAGAATAATGAGAATCGCGATCACTGCCGTGTATGCGACAAAACCACCAACGCGTCCGATCTCTTCTTTGGCCATTTCGGTCAGCGACTTGCCGTCGCGGCGCACAGAGAAAAGAAGGATCACGAAGTCCTGAACGCATCCGGCGAAGACGGCGCCGGCTAGCACCCACAGCGTCCCAGGAAGATAGCCAAACTGCGCGGCCAGAACCGGCCCAACCAGGGGACCCGGCCCTGCGATGGCGGCGAAGTGGTGGCCGAAGACGACCCACTTGTTCGTGACGAGAAAATCGCGACCGTTTTCCAGTCGCTCGGCCGGAGTGGCGCGGAGGGCGTCGAGCGCAAGAATTTTCGCCGCAATGAACTTGCTGTAGAAACGGTATCCGAGGGCGTAGCAACAGGTGGCAGCCACGACCAGCCACAGCGCGTTAATCGGTTCGCCGCGGTGAACGGCGATCACGGCGACCGCTGCGACACCGAGCAATCCCACCATGAGCCACACAAAGATCGACACAGTTCTGTTCATGTCCGTCGAGCATTGTGTCGAATCCTGCGCAGAAGCGCAATGCCCATGTACGCGCGGCCCGAATGGCTTTGCATGAACGATTTTCTCTGGGCTGTTGGGCTTTGGCGGCGGTCGATTTAATGTTAATCTATCTCTTCCGACCGATGTTCACCCTTGCGTTTTGGGCCATTTCGTCGCCCCTGCACCCGGGGTGCATCTGGAGGACTTTATCCCGAACTCATACTCAACGAGGAGCAAACGATGAAGATTGGCATGTTAACCGGCGGGGGCGATTGCCCGGGATTGAACGCGGTTATCCGCGCCGTGGTGCGCAAGGGCGTGTTTCACTATCACGATGAATTCGAGGGTTTCCTGGAGGGCTGGCGCGGCCTGGTCGAAGACAAGAGCATGGTGCTGGACCTGGACACGGTGGGGGGCATTCTGCCTCGCGGCGGAACCATTCTGCGGACGTCGCGCACCAATCCGTCGAAGCGTCCCGATGGCATTGAGCGATGCTGCGGCCACGATTGAGAAGCACAAGATCGACGCACTGGTTGCCATCGGCGGCGACGACACGTTGTCGGTCGCCCAGAAGCTCCACGAACATGGGGTCAAGGTGATCGGAGTGCCCAAGACGATCGACAATGATCTGGGGGGGACAGACTACACTTTTGGATTCGATACGGCGTGCAACATCGTGTGCGAAGCGATTGATCGTATCCATACGACGGCCGAAGCACACAACCGCGTGATGGTCGTGGAGGTTATGGGGCGGGATGCGGGCTGGATTGCCCTGTACAGCGGCGTCGCAGGCGGCGCGGACGTGATTCTGATTCCCGAGCGGCCCTTCGACGTCGACAAGGTTGCAGAATCGATTCGTCAGCGCCACGAGCGTGGACGTTACTTCTCCATTGTTGTTGTGGCCGAGGGCGCAAAGTTTTCGTCGGATGCAGGGTCAGGGGCTCCCATCCTGCAGGACATGGGCAAGGACGAATTTGGTCACGCCAAATTGGGTGGCATCGCCAATATTCTGGCGCGCGAGATCGAGAAGCGTACAGGATTCGAGACGCGGGCGGTAGTGCTGGGTCACATTCAGCGCGGCGGCTCGCCGAGCGCGTTCGACCGTGTGCTGGCGACACGGTACGGCCTGGGTGCGATCGATATGGTCCATCGCGGCGAGTTTGGCTGCATGGCGGCGCTGCGGTCGAATAAGATCGTGTCGATTCCGCTGAAGGAAGCCATCGCAAAAAACCGGGTGGTCGACAATGAAATGATTCAGATCGTCGACGGCCTGTTCGAGGAAACCGGCGTGAAGGAAGCGGCGGGCCAGTAGATCGCAGGATTTCGGGCCTCTGCTGCAGTTTCCGAGCGGAGGCCTTCCTTCGTCGACTCACGGCTGGCGTACACTACCATCGGGCCAACGCACACCACGATGGAAAATCTCTATGCCCGGCTAGCTCCCTCACTGCTTGTCATCATCGAATTAATTCTGGTGATTGCTTCGAGTGCGCTTACCTTCTGGTCAGCGCGACGAGCGAGAAACAGTCAGGTCCCTCAACACTTCAATCCTTCAGGTGCGCCTTCGGTCGCCTGGCTCAGCGGCGAGGGCTTGCCGTATTTGTGGTGGGGGCCGGGGTAGTTGTGATTCGGGCTGCGCTTATCCCGGTGCTTGGCATTCCGCATCCGCGCTGGAACGATGAGTTCAGCTATCTGCTTGCGGCGGATACATTCGCCCACGGGAGAATCACGAACCCCACTCATCCCATGTGGGTTCACTTCGAGAGTTTCCACATCATCGAACATCCCACGTACATGTCGATGTACCCCCCGGCAGAGGGCCTGGTGCTGGCAGCGGGCCAACTGCTCGGGCATCCGTGGATCGGACAACTGCTTGTGACTGCGGTCATGTGCTCGTCGCTGTGCTGGATGCTGCAGGGATGGTTGCCTCCGCAGTGGGCTTTGTTCGGCGCGATTCTGGCCGCTTTGCGGCTAGGCATTCTCAGCTATTGGATGAACAGCTACTGGTGCGCTTCGGTGGCAGCCCTAGCCGGAGCGCTCGTGCTGGGCGCGTGGCCGCGAGTGCGGAGGAGGATGTCGCTGGGCTCCGGCTTGCTTATGGCTGTGGGTTTGGCAATCCTGGCAAATAGCCGGCCGTATGAAGGACTTGTTCTTGCGGTTCCGATTGCGGCGATAATGCTTGCCTGGCTGGTAGGACCGAATCATCCGAAGTTTCAAGTAAGTCTGCTGCGGGTGGTTGTGCCGATCCTGGTGGCGCTGCTGGTTGCTGCCGTGGGAACGGGTTATTACTACTACCGGGTCACGGAAAATCCGGTCCGGATGGCATATCAGGTAAATCGCGCGACCTACGCAACTGCACCCTACTTCTTGTGGCAGACGCCGCGGCCAGAGCCTACTTATCATCACGAGATCTTCCGCTCGTTCTATCGCTGGGAACTTGGCCGCTTCGAAGACAGTCGCACGCTCAAGGGGTTTCTCAAGAGCAGCGCGGTGAAGGTGGAACAGTGGTGGCAACTCTATGTTGCTCCCACATTGACTCTACCGCTGCTTGCGCTGCCTTGGGCGATCCGCGACCGCAAGCTGCGGTTGCCGGTGCTGCTACTCGCATGTCTGGCTCTGGGATTTGCAGTGCAAACCTGGACGTTACCTCACTATTTTGCGCCTACGACTGCTCTCTTGTTCCTGGTGATTACACAATGCATGCGGCATCTTCGTCTCTGGCGCTGGCGGGAGGACCGGCTGGGAGCATCTCTGGTGACGATGATTCCCATAGTGGCTTGCGCGCTGATCCTGTTGCGCGTCGCGGCCGTCGTCGTGCACGCCCCCATCGAGCCAGCATGGCCGCGCGGCAATCTGCAGCGGGTAAGGGTCCAGCATGAACTCGACCAGATGGCGGGCCCGGCAACTCGTCATCGTGGATTACGGGCCGCATCATGACGTCGATTGGGAGTGGGTGTGGAATGGCGCCGACATCGATGGCTCCAAGGTGGTGTGGGCTCGCGATATGGGTACGGCAGCAAACAAGGAATTGCTGGACTATTTCAAGAATCGCCGAGTGTGGCAGCTGAACGGTGACGATCCCAGGCCAGAACTGAAATCATACGAATTGAAATAAGGACAGCGCGGGATTGCGTGGCCTGCACACCACGCCGGGCTTGATACACTTCCACAGCGCGGTCGTTTCGATTCCCGTGACATCACAAAAGATAAAACATATTCCCGTCTTGTTCGTGCTGAGTTTGTTCGTCGGTGCGACGGCGTGGCTCTACGTGCACCAGATTCTGGGGCCATGGGCGGATGCGAAAGACCTGCAAAAGGGCGGACTGAAAGAGCAGATGGGCGATCTGTATCCGCGATGGGTGGGCGCGCGCGAGCTTCTTCTCAACGGACGCAACCCGTACAGCGCCGAAGTAAGTCATGAGATTCAGATGGCCTACTACGGGCACATCGTCACAGCAGACGAAGCGTCGCGACGCGTGGTCGATGAACAACGATTCGTTTATCCGGTCTATGTTGTGTTTTTGATGGCGCCCACGATTTACACGGACTTCGCCAAGGTTCAGTTCTGGGCTCCGTTCGTGCTGGGTACATTCGCAGGCTTGAGCGTTGTGTTCAGCGCGGGCCTTCTGGACTGGCAAATACCGTGGACGACTGCGGTCGCGCTCATAGTGTTGGTCGTCAGCAGTCCGCAGATCGTACAGGGAATGCGCCACCAGCAATTGGCGCTGTTAGTTGGGTGCCTGCTCATGGCAGGAGCGTGGCTAGTGCACAAGGGACACCTTGGGAGCGCTGGCGTGGTGCTCGCTTTCTCGACGATTAAGCCACAGATGGCGCTGTTGCCGCTGGTCTGGTTTGTTTTCTGGTGGGCGGGGGAATGGCGCGCCAGATGGCGTCTGGGGCTGGGCTTTGGCGGGACGCTCTCGCTGTTAGTCGGGGCCGGTGAACTTCTTGTTCCAGGATGGCTGGGGGATTTCGTCGGCGCGATGGCCGCTTACCGCAGATATTTTCCTACAACTTCCCTGCCCCGGTTGCTTCTCGGTGATACGCTCGGAATCGCCGTGTCGTTTGTGATTGTCGCATGGCTTCTGATCTTTGGGTGGAAGCACCGAAAAACTGGCGGAGATTCTACGAGTTCTGGTTGCTGTATTCGCAGCATTTCTTATGGGAACGGTGCTGGCCTTCCCACTGTTTACGCCTTTCAATCAAGTACTGCTGATACTGCCTGCAATGCTGGTGATGCGCGAATGGGCAGGAATCGGCCGTCTCGGCCGGATTATCTTCATCGTGGTAGTGTTCTGGCCCTGGATCACTTCGACGGCATTGCTGGTATTGCGTCCCCCGCTAAGTCCAGCTAGTCAACTTGCGCTGCTTCCGATGCTTGCGGCGTCTGCCGTGCCACTGCTTTTGCCGGTGCTGCTCTGGAGCAGACGGAACTCGGTTCAGGGTGTGGCATCCTGGGAAACAGTTGCTGATTGAGAACTTGGGATGTTGAAGAAGGATCGCACAAGTTCAGCAACGGAGCTTGCACAGACTGGCAAATGGCTGACGGCCAGGCGACTACGCGCGCACGGCACGATTCTTGCCGTGTGCCTGTGGTCATTCTACGTTTGGAACGTAGCGACCCCTAGCCTGCGCGACCGGAACGGGAACCTTAAGGGGACAGACTTTCTGCATCTATACACGCTGGGCTCAGTCGCAGCGGCTCATCGCGGCGCCGATTTGTATGACATGAATGCTCAGGCGGCGCTGGCGGCGCAACGCGTGCCAGAGGCCGCGGGTATTCGGTATTTGCCGTTGTATCCTCCGCAGGTTTCCGTCTTCCTCGCGCCCCTGGCCCATCTCTCTTACGGCTGGGCGCTCTTTTGTGGTGGTGCGGCAGCGCGAGCGGTCTACGGCATTTGTTGTTATTGCATCTGGCGCGCCTGTCCGAACCTGCGTAGCTACGGCGGAACCGTCGCATCTTCTCGCCGTCGCATTCCCTGCTTTCTTTCATCTGATCGCGTGGGGTCAGACCTCTGCGGCGGCGCTCGCCTGCTTCACGCTGATGTTTCTTCTTGCTGCGCGACCGGCGGCAATTTCTTGCCGGCGTGGCTCTGGGCTGCCTGATTTTCAAGCCGCAGTTGGGGCTGGCCGCAGCCGTCGTGTTCGTATCGATCGGGGCCTGGAAGACGGTGTTCGGGGCAGCTCTTTCGGCGGCGGCGACAACTCTCGGTGGGAGCTACTCTATTACGGAATCGAGCCTCTCCAGTCAGTGGATACGCATGCTTCGGAATGTAGCGCGACTTGTTGCCTCTGCTCGAACCCAAGCTCTATCAGACCCACTCTTTGCGAACCTTCTGGTACGATGCTCGTGCCTTGGCCGGGACTCTCCTTCGGCCTTTATATTGTGAGCGCGGCGGCTGTGCTCGGGCTGACGGTCGCATGCTGGAGGCGCCCAGACGCGTGCCTGCTGCCTCTGCGGTATTCTGCCCTGCTCCTGGCAAGCGTGCTGGTTGCGCCGCATCTCACAGTTTACGATCTGGTGATTCTGGCACCTGCATTTCTCCTGCTGGCCGACTGGCTGGTGGATCAGCCAGCTCACGCCCTCGACCCGCTGGTTGGGAACTCTTCTTTACCTCGTGTACATGCTTCCGCTGCTGGGACCGTTCACTCGATGGACACACGTTCAACTTTCGGTGATTGCGATGGCGGCCACGTCTGTCTTGATCTGGAGCATCTCGCGCGGAGGCATCGCCGCGCGACATCGGCCGGAGAGTTGCGACAGCATCATTAGCAGTCCTGAAGACAGCACGAAACCTATCACTGCTTCCCGAACAAGAATGTCAGCGCATCCGGGAAACCGCCGGGCCCATGCCGATTCGTGGTGCGAAGCGCCTTCGTCGACGACCAATTTCAGACGTGCGTCGTCCAATCCCGCGCGACGCAGGATCGCAGCCAGTTCGCGAACATCGTCCACCATGCTCTGATCTTTATCTTTGCGCCCCGCTTCGGCGGTTCCGGTTGCGAGGAAGACTCGCTCCGGCCAGCGTTTGACTCCACGACTCTGCCGGATCAATTGACGGTTCGAGGCCCACAGCGAGGGACTCTCCAGCAGCAACCGGCCAATCACTCCGGGACGCACCGCCACCGTATATAGCGCAATCAGCGCACCCAGCGATGAACCGCCCAGTCCCGTATTCTCCGGCCCAGTGGCCACGCGGTAGTTGCGGGCCATGAATGGCATACACTTCTTTGAACAGAAATGCGGGATAGCGTGTGCCGTGCGCCCGCATCATCATCGGGTGCAACGAGCGGTGCGGCATGTACTCGCGGATGCGCGCCCGGGCCGCGTTATCCATGCCCACGATAATCATGGGCGGAACAACGCCCTCGCGGATCAGGCGGTCTCCGGTTTCGTCCACCTGCCATTCGATTCCGTTGAAAGAGGTCGCCCCTTCGAACAGGTTCTGTCCATCGTTCAGGTATAGGACCGGATAGTGCCGTTCGGCGTTGACTGCATCGTCGTATCCCGGAGGGAGCCACACGCGCAGAAATCGCGTGTTGCGGAAAATTCGGCTACGGAATTCGTGCAGGCGCAAATCTCCCGTCGCAGACTGCGCGCGGATTACGCCGGCAGCGCGGTCCGGGGGCATAGCTTTCAGTTTGCTGGATTTCTTCCATCAGGAGCAGCGCCCTACCAGAATACAACGGAAGGCCGCGATTTACGCTCTCGCAGTTCTGACTTTTGACGACGATTGCGAGAAGACTGATCAGGGAAATCAGGATCAGCGAAATCAGGCACAAAATGCACCAGGTCATGAGTTCGTAGGCTTCGATGTAAGTGAGGTAGAGGGCAAAGGCGAGGCCAGCAATCGCCGCTCCCAGCAAGCGGTTTGGCGTCTCCGCGCGCGACTTCCAGAATGTGGCCAGGACGAAGAGCGCGGCATACCCGGCAACGCCAATCCCGGCCACGGGAATTCCCTCGATGGTCGAATACTCGCTGCGGTTCACGATATCGCAACTGAACTTCTGGCTGAAATCGCAGAACGCAGTCGCCGATTTCGCGTAGTGGCGCTGGAGCGATACGGCCGAAACAATGACACCCGCCAGCGACAGGAGCGCGATCAAGCCGAAAAGAGATTCGGTGGCGAGACGCAGGGTCCGTCACGGCAGGCTGCACCCGGTCTTGTCGCTCAAGGCTTCCATCGACAGGACGCCTTCCTTCGGGGATTCGTCGCCGAACTGCCAGGCGGGAAACAACTTCACTCCCGCGATCTTGCAGACCGGCGCCTCTTCCTGCGAACCTTTGATCGCGCACTCCTGGTAAGGCACGAAGTGAAAAGCCTCGCCGAACATTTCCTTCTGCTCGATGCAGTGCGGGCACCAGTAGAGGCCGTACATCTTGGCCTGCTTGGTCGCCAGGCACTTCGCGAAATGTATCGTACTTGTGATTCTTGTAGTAACGGCCTGCGATGAAAGCGGCGGCCAGCAGAATCACGACTACGCCATAGGTGACCATTTTCTTCGTCTTGCCATCAATGGCGCCGCCATCGCGCTCTAGCTGCCGTTTCCGTCGTTCTTCAGACATGACTCATCCTTATATCACGGGAATCGATGATCGATCAGGCCACGACGTTGAGGGCCCCGGGAAGCACGTCTAGCTCCTCGCAATGCAAGCGTCAGCACTTCCCCATCGACCATGACATCCACCGGCGCATCCAGGTTGAACTCGATACGCCGCGTGCCCTTGCGCTCGGCCAGTGGATGCTCGATATGAGTGCCGTCGTAAAGGCCGGGCAGATTGCGGATCAGCCCCAGGCGACCAATCGGCCCCCACCGGACATACTCCACTAAACCGTCGTTGATTTCGGCCTGCGGCGCGATCATCATCGTACCGCCCGTGAACTTGCTGTTGTTGAAAGTCAGGAAAAGACAGCGCCGGTTGTCAAAGGCTTCCGCCCCTGTCGACGCGAACCGGGAAGGGGCGGCGGTTGAATCGCGCAAGGGTCAGAAGAATCGAGGCCTGGTAGCCCAACTCTCCCCAGTGGCTGAATCGTCGGGAACGCAAGGTGGCCACATCTGCAGAAAATCCCATGCTCAACAAATTGATGTAATGAATCACTCCGGCACGGTGACGCAAGCGCATCACGTCACAAGGCCGGCTCCGGTGAGCAAGTAACGATTCGATCGCGTACTCGACGCCCTGATGACTGAAGTCGCGCAAGAAAGAATTGCCTGTGCCCAGCGGCAAGAACCCCAGGGTCGGTCGCTCCCCTGCAAGGGCCTGCGGGTAGAGGCCATTCACGATTTCATAGGAAGTGCCGTCGCCCCCGACGGCGATGAAGTTCCTGACGCCACGTGCCATAGGCCTCCCGGGCAATCTCCGTCGCCTCGCCCGGAGCACGGGTAGCCGCTACCTTAACTTCGATACCGCCCGCCTTCAAGCGGTCGAGGGCAGGGCCGAGCAGTTTGCGACTACGCCCGCCTCCGGCCGCCGGATTCACAATCGCAAGATAGTTATGCCCCAAGGTTCCAGTTCCATATTCACAGCAACGGAATCATCTGCTCCGCAAGAATTTTCGCACGACAAATGCCACCTCAGCAGCGGGTCACAATCCCACGATTGCTTCCCGGCTGCACCGACTTGCCAATCTCCTCGGCCAGCACTTGCCGCTTGATCTTCATCGAGGCCGTGCGGGGAAAATCCTTCTCCCATATCAGATATCCGCCAACGCGCTTGAAGTCAGGCAGGCGGCGATTTCGCGCGGAGATATCTTCCAGCAACTTGGTGTCGAATGTTCTGATTCTGCTCGAGCCGCAGCACGAGGACCAGACTTTCACGCCCGAGTTCTTTTTTCGGCCAGACGTAGTTCGCCGCAAAGACGGTGTACTCTTTCACCGGCAGCCCGTCGAAAACGGTTTCAATGTCCTCAGGGTAGATGTTCTTTCCGCCCTCGGTCACGATCATATTTTTCTTGCGGCCGAACAGTTGCAGATGGCCGCCGCTCTCAAACCGGCCCAGATCGCCCGTCAGGAGCCAGCCGTCGACGATCGTCTCCAAAGTCAGTTCGGGATCATCGAGATAGTGCGACATGACGGTCTTGCTGCGAACCGCCACTTCCCCCACGCCATCGGCATCCGGATTCAGAATGCGCAGTTCGACTCCGGGCAAGCGGCTTGCCGACCGTATCCGCACGGAACGGTTTGAGATCGTTGAGCGTGAGCGCAGTGCCAGCTTCAGTAAGACCGTAGCCGTTCACCACCGGAATGCCGAGATCGTAGAAGAACTGCATGGTCGAGGGCTCCATGAATGCTCCGCCCGTGATCAGCGCCAGAACCTCGCCGCCAAATCCGCGATGAACATTCGGCAGCAGCATGCGGCTGAGTTTCACGTTCGGCCGACGGCGCGTCAGCAGGCGGTTCGTCGCAATCATGGCATTGAGAAACGCGCGCTTCCACGACGGCAGTTCGTCGAACTTCGCCCGCAGTCCGCGCTCCAGGTTCTTCACGATCATCGGGACCAGAGATACGTAGGTGATGCGGTAGCGCACGAAAGCGTCGCGCACGAACTCGGGTCGCAGCGTGCGCAGATGGACAACGCAGGCTCCGCACACGAACGGACCGATAAAGCCCACCATGAAATCGATCGCGTGATTCGTAGGCAGAATGCTCAAATAGCGCACGCCCGGCCAGAAGGGATACCAGGCAGTCAGCGCGCGGCACTGTTCCAGATAATTCTCGTGGGTGAGGACGCAGCCTTTAGGGCGGCCGCCCGTTCCCGACGAATAGACGATGCAGGCGACGTCGTCCTTCTGGCGCATGACGAAGTCGGGAGCGCCTTTGCGCTTGAAGTCCTCCCAGCGAAACGCGCCGGCCAACTCCACGCCCAGCGGGGCCTCGGTCACGAGAACGATCTTGGTGGCAATTTTCTGGAAGTCCGGGGACTCCATGATCGCGCGCCACAAGTGGTACTCGACGATGAGCACCTTGGCCTTGGAGTGGGCCAGCAACTGCAGGTGCTCCGCCGCGGTCAGCTTGTAGTCCAGCGGCACCAGCACGCCGCCGCAATAAAAGATCGCGTAGGCCGAGATCAGCCACTTCGACTGATTCGTCATGATGATGGCGGCGCGATCGCCGGCATCGTAATCGGCATCCTCGAGAGCGCGGGCCAGGGGCAGAGCGATCTCTTTGAAATCGGAATACGTCAGGCGAACTTTTTCGCGATCGCGCTCCGCTTCGATCAGGCAGACTTCGGAGGAAAAGCGGTCGAGCGCATCGCGCAGCGCGGCGCCCAGACAGGTGTATTGGCGGAGATCGAGCATAAGAAACGCTGATTCGATTGTAGATTGCGAGTAGGACGGATACGAACGCGCGGAAACGCTTAGCTTGGCAATTCATTACCATCCGAATCTCGATTCTGACTTCAGAGTCTCTCTACAGCCGCGCCTGAATCTTGCCGGCGAGGGTGCGAAAATCGGTCACGCCCTGCAGTTCGTAGTCCGGCAGCTCGACGCGAAAGTGGTTCTCCAGTCTGCGTCAGCAGGTCGAGTGTCTGCAGGCTGTCGATGCCGAGCGCTTTGAAAAAATCTTCGTCGGGGGAAAGCTTCTCGCGTGGCACCTTGAAATGCGCCGCGGCCAGCGTAAGGATCTCGTCGAGGGTCTTTTCGGCTGTTTCCATATGAGTTACTCTAACCCGTTTTGCGATTCCTGACAGTTCTCGGTTCTCACGGCAAATACGGCTGCGCATCCGTGCTCTCTACGAACCTCTTCAATCCGGCTTGCACGGCTGGCCGCGAAAACAGACTCGCAGAAAATATCGATTTCCTTGCGCAATTCGTCGTGCGGAATCGGCTTGATGAATCGTTTGGCCGCGACCGCCGTCTGCCGGTCGAACTTTCCCATCTGGGCGGCCGTTGCTCGGGCCGCGCGCAGCGCCTCGCCTTCGCGAAACGACCTGGCTCACCAGCCCGATCTGCTGCGCCTTGGTGGCGTTGAAACTGCGGCCGGTCAAGAGCAGGTCGCGCACCACTGCGTTGCCCAAATCGCGCTTCAGGCGCGGGATTCCGCCGAATCCGGGGATGAGTCCCAAGCCTCAGTTCCGGAAAACAAAAGCGCGCCATCTTGTCGGCGATGATCAAATCGCAGACCAACGCCAGCTCAAATCCTCCGCCAAATGTCACCCCGTGGACCGCGGCAATCGTGGTCAGTGGCGCCGCATCGATCCGATTCATCACCGCGGTGGATTCGCTCCAGAAAATCGCGCACGCCCTGGGCGACTTCGGCCTTCCCATGGCTTCGGGATCGCTCGTAAAGTTCGCGCAGATCGGCGCCGGCGCAAAATCCGCACTTCAACGTGCTGTGGAGGATGAGGGCATGCGCGTCCTTCTCCAGGTCGTCGAGCGCAGACGACAAATTTTCCAGTTCATCGAGCGACAGGGAGCCCATTCGTTGCAGGGCTCGCGGTGGAGCGCCAGTTCGATGACTCCACTCTGCACCTGCCACGACAGCGCTTGCCCTTGAAATTGCTTCATCGCCCAACGCCTTCCCTTTCTGCGCCAACCCTATACCGCCTGCTTCACCTGATACATGTCTTCGATCTCGCTCTTCATGCGCGCGGAAATCAGATCGCGCTTCAGCTTGCCGTTCGCCGTGAGCATTCCGTTCTCGATGGAGAATGGCTCCTGCCGCAGGCGAAAACGCCCGCACCTGCTTATAGTGCGGAAGCTGCGGATTGACGGCATCGAGCGCGGTCTGCACCTGTTCGCCGGTCACGTTCCCCGTGACAATTACCGAAAGATATCCGCGGCCATTGCCCACGACGACCACTTGCTGCGCACCCGGCAGATGGCGGGCAATTTCCTCTTCGATGGTTTCCGGCGCAATCTTGTGGCCGGAGCCGAGAACGATCAGATTCTTGATTCGCCCCACGATCCGCCAGTTCCCTGAAGCATCCATCTCGCCCTGATCGCCGGTGTGAAACCATCCGTCGCGCAGCACTTCCGCCGTTTGCTGCGGACGGTTCCAGTAGCCAGGAAAAACATTCGGCCCGCGCACGACGATCTCATCGTTGTCGCCGAGCCTCATCTCGATGCCAGAAATCGCGGGCCCGACGCGCCCGGGGACGACATGATTCGGATCGTCCATGGTACAGATCCCGGTCGTCTCTGTCAGTCCGTAGACCTGCAAAACGGGAATGCCGAGCATGCTGAAGTAATCCTGAGTCTCGGGAGTGAGCGGCGCCGAGCCACAGATCAGGGCCTTCAGATTCTCGCCCACCATTTTCTTGCGGATCGCCGGGAACACAACGGTATTGGCCAGCCACAGCCAAATCGCGTCGCTGCTTGCGAACTGCTTCTCTTTCTTCCGGACCCGCGCGGCCTTGGCGCGAGAGTAAATCGCCTGCGCGATGCCGCCCTTTTGCGCGATCTGTTCGTCTACGCCGCGCCGCATGCGCTCGAGCAACTGCGGCACATTCAGGAAATAGTGCGGAGCACTGCCGGCATGTCGCTCGGAATCTTCGTCAAGTCGGTGTTCAGCGTCACCAGGCTCCCGCGCAGCAGGAAAGTCAGCACGGCGATCCACGATGCGCAAAAACTAAACGGCAGGTAATGAAAAATCCGGTCCTGCCCCGATCGTCCGCCCATCAGCGAGTCCAGTCGCGCCGAAGTGCAACCCAGCATGAACCCGACGTTCGCCGCCGTCAGCACTACTCCCTTGGCCTCGCCGGATGTGCCCGACGTGTAGATGATTGTGACAGGATCGTCATCGCGCACCTGCGGACGATCGAGCGAGACTGCCTTCGATACCTGCAAAGATCTCATCAAAAAGAAAATGCGGCGGCGCTCCAGGGTCGCCCGGCCCAGTTCTGCACGATTCCGTCGCGCAGCGCCGCGTCGCCGCAGCAGACCAGAGACGGCGTGCTGTCCTTCATCATCGCGACTAACTCCGCCGGAGCCTGGCGGAAGTAGAGCGGAACGACAATCAACCCCTCGGCCATCGCAGCCAAATCGACCGCCATCCAGCGAATGCTGTTCGCAGCCAGCAAGCCGCAGCGGTCGCCTTTCTTCAGCCCTTTCGGCAGCGAAGAAAGTTCGCGCCTTGCGGATCAATTCGAGGAGCCCGCGCCCGGTCACTCCCGTGACCTGGCCGTCGCGGATTTCCTGGAGCACCGTGGTGTCCGCGGCCGCCTTGAGTTGCGAAAATATTTCCCCGACAAATGGCATGGTTGTTCGTACCGGAGAATCGGCGAATTCAGCTGTAGGCCGCCACCAACTGGCGAAGCGAGGCGTTCATGGGTGGAAGATAATCTTCCCAACTCCATTCGCCGGTGCGCGTCGGGAATTCGGGATATCGCCGCTGAACTTCTTCCTCGAAGTAACACTCCCATTCGCGCCATCACTTTCAGATTCTTCACCACCGTGCGCGCAATGCCGTCGGCGATGCGCTCGCCCTGCGTGGCCAGTGTTTCGAGCGCCACCAGCAATTTCGGTTCGAGATCCGGATCGTCGACCGTCATCAGCAACTCCGGATGGCCGCGCTCGCGCATCAGATTGCGAATGCGCTCATCCATCGTGATGCCCGCCGAAGGAACCAGCGCCGGCATGGAGGTCACGATGCCGTGATAGCGCGACGATGCCATCATGTGGCACGCAGCGCAGAATGCTGACCAGTTCATACATGTTGTATTGGTCCGAAGTCAGCACCGGCACTCCGCCGAGTTTCTCGGAGATGCGGTTCGCCGGACGCGCATCCAGGCGCTCGGTCGCCGCCAGAATCACGAATACGTTGCGCTGCTTGCGGAACGCGTCCACCGCATTGGCAATGGAAGTCAAATAGTGCTCGTAGGCGCGATCGGCCGCCGGACCTGAGTTGTGGAAGTAGGGCCCGCGATAGTGGCTTTTCTTGTAGGCGCCGGTCAGGCTGTGCAATAGCGGCTTTTGCCACCGAGGCCTTCACCGGCCACTCGAATGGATTGATCGGGCATACCACGAGCACCGGCGTTCGTCCGTCCCATCCCACCTGCCGCAAAACGCTCTGGCCATACTCGGCCGGGCGCGGCTCGAAGGTCCATGCAGTATCCGTGCCAAGTTCGGTCGGCACACCCAGCTCGCGCAACACGCGTGCGGGACTCTTCGTTGCGCGTGATGACGAGCGAATTCTTGCAGTAGCGGCCGCACATCTTGGCGAGCAGCGGATCCATGTGGCCCGCTTCTCCGCCATAGCCGACGGAAAGTTTGTTCTGCACCGCGGCGATGCCGAGAGAGCCGATCATCATCGTGGTCAGGGCGTTGGCGAACTTGCTCTTGAACATGGAGCCTTCGCACGCCACTACGCCGTGGTGCTTGGGAACTTCGTCAGACAGAAACGGCGGGAAAATATCCGGCAGGTGAACCTGCGCCGTGCCCTCGAAGTATCCTTTCGAGAACTCGAAATTCTGACTCATGACGCTGAACTCGACCCGCTCCGCGCCCAGGATGTGACGGATCTGGCGCAGCATTTCGTCGACGCGCACGTCGGAACCCATGTTGCGCGTGCCGTTGTAGCCGGCGAAAAGCAGCTTCAGTTTTTCGCCCGGCTGCCAGGGCTTGCCTGCCCCCAGCATCCATCGTGCCTTGGCGCGCTCGATGTTGCCGCTGACCCACGCTTCCAAAACGAAATCCATCATGCGGCAGTCCCTCCTGCGGCAGCGGGCCAAGGCTTGTAGTTGTATTCGAAATTATTCTCGCGGCTGAACTTGAGCAGCGGAAAACTGTACTGCGAAAACGGAACCGGCTTGCGCTTCAACTCGGAGGTCACGCGAGTATTGTCGAACACCGTGTTCCACACCAGATAGGGCATGAATACCTTCATCAGCGAAGCGCCCTTAGCCATTGCTCCCTTCCGATTCGAGAGGAAGTTGACGGAGCCGGAAAACGGCTTCTCTGCAAAAGGAAGAAACACCGGACTGCGCTTCTGCTGGGCGGCGGCCAGTGCGGTCGTCAACTCGCGGAAAGTCTGCGATCCCGTGCCCGACGAAAGATGGTAGGTGTCGTATTGCGGCTGATCTTTCTGGTGCAGGGTCGCAATCGCGTCGGCGACAAAATCCACGTTCACGATGTCGATCTTGTCCATCGGACGAAACGGCAATGCCGGCAGACCCGCCAAAAATACGAAGGCCTTCACCATATCGAACTGAGTTGTTTCGGCGTGTCGGCTGTCTCCGAGCACGATGCTCGGGCGGAAGACCGTCTTGGGAGTATCCGGCAGCAACACCCGCGTCATGTGCTCACAGAACTTCTTCGTGCGCGCGTACGGATCGTAGTCCGAGCGGTCCCATTCGATCGACCGGTCTTCGGTGACCACTTCATTGCTGCGCTTACCAGCTACAGCAACCGTGCTGACTTCGCTGAAGCGTCGCAGACCGTGATAGTGCTCGGCCTGGCGCGCCAGGGTCAGCACCTCGAGCGTGCCCCGCAGGTTGACGTTCAGGCAACTCTTCTCCGACTTGCGATTCAGCGATGCCGCGCAGTGAATCACGGAATCCGTTGTATGCACCAGTCGGTCGTACTCGTCGCGACCGAGACCAAAACCGGGAGAGGTCAGATCTCCGCAAAAGATCCGGACTTTCGTCTGCAGGTATTCGAAGAAGCGGGGAAAATCCAGATGCATTTGCAGGGCGCGCCACAGACGCAACTGCGCCTCCTGCGGATCACGCGCCCGCACCAAGCACATTCAAGGAAGCGCCGTGCCCTTCCAGCAGATTGGCGGCAACGTGCGCGCCGATGTATCCGGTCGACCCGGTCAGGAATATCGCCACGTGGCTCCGTCGGTCCCGGTCTTCACGGCATCTCCGTTCGCGGGCGCAAGTTGAAAAGTGCGAGGAGGCCTAGCTTCAAGAGGCCGCCCTTCAATCAAAGGATACGTCCAGCGGCGCAGGGCCGGGATGTGAATATTGATCCAGTACTCCCACCAGTCGAGGGAGCGAGTGTCGTAGCCGAAAATCTCCTGCTCTTCCGGCACGAGTGCGTACGAAAGTTTCTCGATATTTTCCGCCGCGAAATCATGCTCATTCAGCAGGATGAAGGGCTCGAACAGCTCGATGAGTTTTTCCAAACGCTCAAGGCTTCGCTCAGTTTTCACCAGCGGCGCCTTCTTCAGCGGCAACGGCGACATGATGCGTTGAATGGACTTCACAATCGCTTTCTGCGCCGGGGCAGACATGCGGTTGTAACGCGTCTTCGAAACTGGAATCGCATCAAACCGCAAGCGCAGCCACGATTCCAGCCCTTCCTGCGCCCGATAGTGCTTGCGGTGGGCCAGAGAGGTCAATTCGATCGACCGGCCCATGTCGCACGGATTGGTCACAGAAGTCGCAAGCTGGTACATCGGGTCATGCCGGCGTTCCATCACGGCGGCGGCAATCAGAGTCATTCCGCTGCAAACGGCGTCGACAGGAATAATATCGAGCCGCTTGCTTTCGTTCGTGGGCAACTGCCGGAAATATGTGCCCAGCAGATACGACAGCGAGGCGGAAGTATTGATGCCCTCATTCCATCCGAGGAACGGCTTGGCAACCGAAGTCTCCACGATCGCGGGACGCACTATCGCGATCGGCAGTCCGGCGCCGTGTTTCGCGATCAGCGACTCGGCCAGGCTCTTGGTAAGCGTATAAGTATTCGGCCAGCCCAGTTCCTTGGCGCGGCGCGTTCCCGCCTCGGTCAGATAAGTCTTCAGCCAGCGGACGCGGTTCTTGCGGATCTGGTTCTCGAGCGCCGCGCCTTGCAGATTCTTTGCCGCATGCTCCTTGGATTGCGCCTGCATCCGCAAGCCCGAGGTGACTTCCTCGCTCTCGGCCTGCACCTCGGCCTGCTTCACGAATTCCTGGAGCGAGCGCCATTCCTGTTCGGCATCGAACTCCGGCCATCGCGCGCGGATTGTAGTTGGGCGTCAGCTTTTCGCTGACCCGGCCATCCTGCTCGCCCGCCACGTAGCAGGTGGAGAGATGCAGAAGCCCGGCATGATCGGCCGATCGCACGAACTCGAGAATATTGACGGCAGCGTCTGTGTTCGTCGTCAGGGCGTCGCGCAGGTCGGGATTGAAGTCCGTCAGACCGGAGCTGTTAATAATGAGATCGAGGTTCTTCTGCAAGCGGCGCGCCGTCTCGGCGCTGAGTCCGAGGCCCGGCTGAGTAACGTCGCCTTCGACGACTTCGATCTTTCCGTGCAGAAAATCTAGCAGCCGGTCCCCGTGACGGTCAAAGAGCGGATCGAATACCGGCGAGTCCTCCACCATCTTTTCGAAGCGGCGCTCGGCCGGATTCGACTTCTGGCGGCGGATCAGAAGATAAATCTTCTTCACCTCGGGCAGATCTAGAAGCGTGTTCGCCAGCCAGACTTTGCCGATGAAGCCGGTCACACCGATCAACATTACTTGCTTTCCGGAGAATGCCCGGCGCACGGAAAATCCCGGTGCCTGCCGCTGACCCTCGAAATTCACGATGGGCCGCGTGGGCGCAAACGGTCGGCGCTCAGCGGGAATGACCGCAGCGCGCAGCTCCTCCACTGAAATATCCAGTTGCCGCGCCAGAGTCTTCGGAGCCCTGCGGCCATCCGGATTCTCTTCACGGATGCGAGCGAACGCCCCGCGCGGACGGATCACCGGCTCGATCAACCTGCCCGTCGCCATGCCGTCGCGAAACTCGAGGCGGTTGGCGACGATGCGCTTGACGCCAAGATGCTGCGCCAGCGGGCGCATAACGTGATCCAGTCCCTGGCTGACCAGCACAACCTCTGCACCGGCCTCCACCAGTTCCTGCACCTTGCGCACGCCACGCTCCTTCAGACGGGGCTTCAGTTTGTATAGGAAGAACTCCTCGCCTAGCAGGTCGAGGCGGTCGCGAGTCACTCCACGCAGGACGGTATGCACAGCCCGGGTGGCGAATTTCCGGTTGGTGGAATAAAGAAACGGGCGCAGCAGTGCCATCAGGAATATCTGTCCACGCCGCCGGAAGCGTTCGGCGAAGGTCTGTGCATTCCAGGTGAAGAATGCCACAGGCTCGACCACGGTTAGGTCGAGCAGGCTGCCCTCAACCCGCCAGTAGACGGTGGGGGCCGTACTGGAATTGTGGTTTGTCGATTCCAAAATTGGTGATCGTTCCTCTATGAGGCTTCTGTTCGCTAGGGTCAGACGAAGTTTCTATTGTAAACAATTGAGGGGATGACGCGAAGTCGAAAGGTTGAGGTTTCTGACACCCAACGGTGCGCCGGCGAGACGCCCCTTCGGCAAGCTGGGCAGGCTCGCGACATCCGGCAGAGCATGCCCTAAGCGAAGTCGAGAGGATGCCGGCGCTCCGGTTAAGCGCTTTCTCTTGGCCTACGGCCGACGATTAGGGCGACTGTACCGCTGATGGCCAGGGTCGCGCCGATCGCCAGCAGCCCACCGCGAAATCCGCCGTTCGACGTGCGAAAGAACCCGATGATATCCGATCCGAAGTATCCTCCCAGATTCGCCAGCGAGTTGATCATCGCGATTCCGGCGGCTGCCGGAAGGCCAGCCATGCGCGTGGTCGCCATCGCCCAGAAAGGCCCCACCATGGCCTCGGCCCAGGCCATCCCGAGTCCGACGCCAGCAATCACGAGCGCCGGAGCTTTGCCGTAAGCTGCAGTGACCAGAGCCACAGCGGCGCAAAACGCCGGAAGCGCCGTATGCCAGCGCCGATCCCCAGTACGATCCGAGCGCATTCCTACCAACACCATTGCAATTGTTGCCACTACGAATGGAAGAACGGCAACCAGGCTCGTCTCAAAATTGCCCAAGCCTGACAACGATTGGATCAGGCTTGGCAGCCAGAACGTAACCCCGTACATGGTCGTAGAGACGCCAAAGTAAACGAGCGAAAGCATCCAAATTCTAGGGGCGATCAGGACCTGCCAGACGCTGCCCTGTTTGAGACGCGACTCCGCCTGCTGTTCGCCGGCTAATTTACTCGAGCAGCCAGGCGCGCTCCTCGCCCTTCAGCCAGATGGCCTCCTCGGGCCGGTCCGAAAGCACCCAAAGAACGACCGCTCCCAGCAGAATGGCCGGAATGCCCTCCATCAGAAACATCCATTGCCATCCCGAAAGCCCTTTGCCGGTCAGGCCAAGCAGCGCCCCCGAGATTGGGCTACCGACGATGCCCGCGAGTGGGTTCGCGGTCATGAACCAGGCCACGGCTCGAGCGCGGGCACGCGCCGGGAACCAGCGCTTCAGATAAAGGATCATGCCGGGGAAAAATCCTGCCTCGGCGGCACCCAGCAGAAAGCGGAGGCCATAGAAGCTGATGGGCCCCCGGATGAAGATCATCAAGCAGGAAATCACTCCCCAGGTCGCCATCAGGCCTGCAATCCAGCGCCGGACGCCAAACTTCTCCAGCACCAGATTGCTCGGAAGCTGAAAGAAGAAGTACCCGGCAAAGAACATTCCTTGCGCGCGGCCGATGACCCGGTCGCTCAAGCCAAGTTGGCCTCGCATCTGCAACACGGCAAAGCTCACGTTGATGCGGTCGAGGTAGGCGACGATATAAAGAAGGAAGAGAAAAGGCATCAGCCGCCACATGAGTCGGGAGACTACGGCGGATTCAAGACGGTCCGGGGTGGTTTCCAAGGTGCGTGCCAGTGGTGCGAATGTTCCGTGGTGCGAGGATTCTACGCTAAGCCGAGCTTTTTTCGAATCTCGGCTACGATCTGGTTCGGTGTGGAATCGATTTCGACGGTCACTGCTTCGTTTGGTTCTTCCAAGTCTGCGAACTGGCTGGCCAATATCTGCTCACCCGCGAAATGGCCGTGCCGGGCGCGCAGGCGGTCTGCGATCAAGTCTGCACTTCCCTTCAGGTACATGAAGCGCACCTCAGGCCCTACAACGAGTTCCTGGCGATAGCTGCGCTTCAGGGCCGAGCACGCCAGCACAACGTTGCGATGCTGCGCAATCCAGGCGGTGATCGCGTTGCGCAGGCTGGCGAGCCAAGGCTGGCGGTCGTCGTCGTTGAGTGAGATTCCATGGCGGATCTTTTCTACATTCGATGCTGGATGGAAATCGTCGGCGTCGGCGAATTGCCAACCGAGCTGTTCGGCGAGGAGACGGCCGACGGTGGTCTTGCCCGCGCCCACGACTCCCATCACGATCACGATCATGAATCAGGATTGTAATAGGAGCGGCGGCTCGCCGGGACCTCTCTGAATCCCGCACCAAGCGTCTTTGCCTTCGGGTGTGCGGGCGAGGCGCTCGCACAACAGCCGCCGGGACGGCGGCGCTACGTTCGAGCTTACTTCTTCCGATACGTCTTCTGCACTCCCGTGCGAGCGTTGGTTACCGTAAAGGTGCCATCCGTCTGCGCTTCTACCTTTATGTATTTGCCTTCGCACGGTTCTTTCACATTCGCAATTCGTTCAGCGTCGATGTTGTGGGCTTTGTCCGATTCGGCGGCGTAGTGGACCTGCCACAAATCTTCGAGGCCTGGAGAATCGTGGACGATCTGCCATGCAGCAGGGCTCGATCCCTTGCGGGGGCCGTTGTCGATCACAGCTACTCGTGGATGCAGGGCCCAATCCAGCGCCTTGGGATTCGATAGGTCTGCTCCGTGATGCGTCACCAGAAAGAGATCGACCGTACCGATCAGGTTATTGGGGCAGGCGATCTCAAGCTCTTTCTTCTTGGTGAGGTCACCGAGATCGAGGAAGCGAAAGTGCCCATAAGTGATGAGGACGCCTACGGAACGGGCATTCTCGGTGTTGTCCTCAGCTGCGGCAGGTTCGGAACCGCAGTATGGATTCGCCTCCCCAGCGCCCGGGAGCGGTTTCGTCAGGTGGTCTCCAGCCGCGGCCAGCACCTGGACCTGCAGGCCTTTGATCGGAAGGCCCCATCCCGGCTTGACCACGACATGGGCATGGCCTGCGATCGCCTTCTCGTAGGCGGCATAGTCGGTGCGCGTCACTCCGGAGTCTTCTAGATTCGGCCCATGGTCGACAAATGTGCCCACCTTGATTCCATCGACCAGTTGCGGAACGCCGCCCACGTGGTCGCGATGATAGTGGGTAATCAGCACGTAATCGATCTGCTTGAGGCCCGCCTGATGAGCCGCGGCCAGAATCCGGTCGGCGTCGCGGCCTTCATATCCGGGCCAACCGGTGTCGATCAGCAGAGACTCGCCGGATGGACTCACGACCAATGTGGCCTGACCGCCCTCCACGTCGATGAAGTAGATCTGCAGGGGCTTCGGGCTGGTGGCAGCGTTGGCGCGAAGTGTACTCGCAGCGAGTACGCACAGCCAAAAGCAAAGAACAGCGGTCAGGACTCGATGCATCGGTTGGCACCTGATTTGGGAGATGTTGCCGAAGATTATGCCACGGGGCGAGGGAAATGCGTCAGGGTTGTTTTGCATGGGAACGGTAAAGCCAGAAGTGAACCAGCAACGACGACAATGCTTTTCGTCGCGCAGCTTTGAGACCAGATTTACGGGCAGTTGGTCGGAGCCTGACGACCGGCAAACCGGGACTCGATCCACGCAATCTGGTCCCTGACGGAGTTGCCAATCACGCTCCCCGCATCGAGGTTGGGATACCGTTCCCATTGAACCCAATCGCCCTGTTTGCACATGCGAGCAAACACCTGAGACCGAATGGTCGGAGAAATTGCCGGATCCGAGTCCCCAGTTATGACGAAAATTGGACCATACGCTCGAGTCTGGCCAAGCTCATTGCGGTCAAAATACCTGCGCACGAATTGATTGCTCTCCCACGCGTGCTTCACGATGCCGGCTGCGGACAAATCCGGGCTCGTCGTTACGGGAGAGCACGTTTGCTCCAATTGGTTGTAGCGTGCTAGAGCCTTGTCCGCGAGCATGTCTGTTACCTCGAACTGCGGGTACACCGTCTTGATGCCATAAGCAAGAAGCAGTTCGCTGGCAGAGTCGTTCACAGGGTGCTCGTAGGCTTCGCGTACGCTAACAAGAACCGAAATCGCGATCGCTCCGAGGTAGCTGGGGTCGCGAACCTCGTTTTCCATATCTGCGACGGCGATCGCTGCTAAGCCGCCCTCGGCCTCACCCATGACGATCCACTTCGCTCCCAACTGTGGCACAGCGGCGCGGGCTGCCGGAACGGAATTGATGACATCGGTCGCGTTGGATGGGCCATCCAGAAATGCGTTGCGGAAGTGAGTTCCCAATCCTGTGTAATCTGTGGCCACGACGGCGTACCCAAGGTTCACATACATGGCGAGGAACGGACCGTGCCCTACATTTCTCATAAGCGAAGGAGCACACTGACGCGCAACGCCAGTCGCGGCATGGCCCCACGCGATGACTGGCCATCCTGCGGCAGGTGGCTTTTTGCCGTACGGAAAGAGAACGACTCCAGACGCTGCCACATCTTCGCCGGCAGCGGATCGAGAGTGATAAAGAATGCGAACGGCGGAGACGGAGGGCGGGAGTTCAGTATTCGTCAAATGGTTGCGACCGGATCAAGTCTCCTGGCTTGCCGGCTGGCAACGGATAGGAGTGTCGTAGAACTTTGTAAGAGGCAGGGTTCGGACGCGATGCATTTCCGATCGAACTTCTGGACGGGCTGGGACTTGGGCGGAAGCGACTAATGGGCCGAGTAGGCCTAGCGAGGCGATGGCAAGAACCATCGCCAGCGGAAGGAACCTGTTCCAGAAATGTCGCGAAACGGCGTTTGATGAATTCCTGTGACCCACAATGAGAAAAGCCGAGGGGCAAGCGCTGTATCTAACGGATCTGACCTAACATATAGGCGCGTTCACCACTCTACCACTCTTGATCGGATTGATCGTCACTCTGCTCGGTTCGCCGCACCTGATTGCGCTTGCGATGCATAACAAAGATCATGCCCACCGATCCGAGCGTGGGAGGAACGATGAGCACCAGAATCCCGCTCTTCAACGCCTGAATCATGCGAGAGCCCGACGATGCCGCTTGCGTGTAGCAGAGCGCACAACTCTGCGCGAACGCCGACGAGGGCATCAGCAGGATCACTACTCCCGCGAGTAGAATCCCAAACATCGCGATTTGCCTCAGGGCCTTCAATGCTGCTTTCTTCCGGAGTGAGGGCTACTTTGCCCAAGGAGCGCCGTCGAGTATGCGGAAGCTGTCAGTCCATCCATACTGCATCCCCAGGATGCACAGAAACCGTGAAAATCAACACAAACCACTTCAGTCCGCGATTCTCCCACAAATGCATGAAAAACAGGAGCGCCAGCGCTGCTTCAACGATGGCCACGATCAGCATGCGCACGAACATCTGTGACGCGCTGATGTCCTGATAGGCGATGAAGAACTGTATCCCTGCCAGGGCGAGTATGCAAACGTAGACGATCATGTCTTTTTTCGCTCCATTACTCTGCGTTTCGGCGGTAGTCATAGAAGTTGCTCCGCCTCTTTCAGTTTTTCAGTGGGCCAGATTCAAAAGGTACACAAGCGGCACGACGAACATCCAAACCAGATCCACGAAGTGCCAGTACAGGCCCTGTAATCTCGAGGTCATCGGCCTTGTAACGGCCGCCCTGGTAGCGCAATCCCACAGCGATCAGAGCGACTACACCGCCGGTAACGTGCAGTCAGATGCAGGCCGGTGATGCTGAAGAACAGTGAGCTGAACAGAGGCGTTCCCCACGGATTATGGAAAAGCGTCGCCCCTTCGCCAATCATCCCCATCCATTCCCGGATGTGAAGGATCGCGAACAGAATTCCGGCCACCGCCGTAATCATCGTCCAGCGGAACGCTCCGGCTTTGTCACCCCTCTGAGCGGAACGTACGCCAAAGAGCATGGTCAAACTGCTGGTCAGCAGGATGAATGTCATCAACGCTACATTCGTGATGCTGTGAAAGGGTCTGGGCCAGTTCGGAGTGGCGTTGCGTATGAATCCGTAGGCCACCAGACAGCCGGCAAACGTCGCGCGTGTCAGCGATAATGAACAGCCACATCGCCATTTTTTTGGCCGGAACCGAAAATGCCGGTTCTTCCATCAGGCCTGAGTGTGCTCCCATCGTCACTTCCGCTTGGCTCACGGTGTCTCCTCTCGAACGAGCGTCCTATAGCTTCAACCACAGCAACAACAGCAGATACACCCAAAGCACGTCCATAAAATGCCAGTAATATGACGTCGCGTCCAGCGTGCTTTTTCGGAGAATCGATTTATCCAGCCGGTAAATCACCCGGACCAACCCTCCCAGTCCTCCCAGCACGTGCAGAGCGTGGATAGCAGTCAGGACGTAGAAGAAAGAACTGTTGGGATTCGTGGCCAGAAAAACTCCCTGAGAACGCAATTGCGCCCAAGCCACGTACTGGCCGGCAACAAAAAGCAAGCCCAGAAATAGGGAGATGTAGAGCCATCGGGTCGGCCTGGCAACCTGGCTCTTGCGCCCGACCATGAAGGCAGCTTACCTGCCGGCGCGCCACTTCCAGGGCGAAGCTGCTGGCGAACAGCACCAGCGTATTCAGGTAAAGAATTCGAGGCAGAGTGAGATGCCGCCAATCCAGCGCGGATCCTTGGCGAACGATCAGGGCGCTGGTGAAGGCCGCGAAGCTCATCGCAATCGACGCGAGCACGACCCAGATTCCGGTCGAAGCCGGCGGCGGAGAGTAGTCCTTCACGGACGGCAATTTGCCGTCTGCCGGAACCATGTTCCGCCAGCCGCCGTTGCCGGCAGTTGCCTGTCGGCCGCGAAGGATCACGTCGTTCTTCGATTTTTGGCGGTTCGGGTACAGTGGTCGCCATAAGACTTACAGACTCCAATCCCAGAATCGCATTACGCCTCGTCGTGGCACCTGTCACTTTTTCCGGCGAGGTTTGCATTACGTAGTCGCCCGCCGACCCCTCGACTCCATACTGGTATGGATCGTGGAAAACCTCCGGCAGCTTGTCGCCAAAATTGTTGTGCGGCGGCGGCGTCGTCGGCGTGCTCCACTCCAGAGAAGTCGCCTGCCACGGATTGTCCGAAGCGGGCTCGCCCCTGAAGCGGCTGTGGATCAGGTTGTACAGGAAGATCAGCTGCGCGGCACCAGTTAGCAGTGCAGCCACCGTAATAAACTGGTGCAAGGGAATCAGCTTCTGCATGTAGTCAGGCGTAAATGCCTGGTAGCGGCGGACATTGCCCGCCATGCCCAAGTAATGGAAGGGCATGAAAATCGCATAGGCACCCACGAAGCTGAGCCAGAAGTGAACCTTGCCCAAGGTCTCATTCATCATGCGGCCAAACATCTTGGGGAACCAGAAATACGTTCCGGCAGAAAATCCCGAACATCGCCGCGACGCCCATCACCAGATGGAAATGACCAACGACGAAGTAGGTCGCATGCAGCATGATGTCGATCGAGGGCTGGGCCAGGAAGAATCCGCTCACGCCTCCGCTGATGAACATCGAAATAAATCCCAAGCCAAAAAGCGATGCCGCGTTAATGCGCAACTTCGCTCCGTAAAGGCTGCCGAGCCACATCAGCACAATTATCGTGGAGGGAATGGTGATCACCAAGGTGGGAAAGGAGAATGCCAACGACGAAACCGGATTCATCCCACTGACGAACATGTGATGGCCGTAGACCATGTAGCTGAGGACGGCCAGCGCACCCATCGAGTAAACCATCACTCTGTGGCTGAGCATCGGTTTGCGCATGTTGGTGATCAGAACATGCGAGACGATTCCCATGCCGGGCACGATCGCGATATAGACCTCGGGATGTCCGAAGAACCAGAAAAGGTGCTGCCAGAGAAGGGTCGATCCGCCGGAGTGCGGCTGCATCTGGTCATTGATGACAATATTGCTCGACACGAAAAAGCTGGTTCCCGCCACGTGATCCAGAATCAGGAGGATGCAGGCAGGCATCAACACCGCGAAAGCCGTAAGGCCCATGCACGGAAGTAATGAACCAGGCCCAGGCGCTGAGTGGCAAACGCCACAAACTCATGCCCCTGGGTCCGCATATCGAGTGTGGTCGTGATGAAGTTCAAAGAGCCGAGAAGTTGGCCAACGCAGAAGATCCCAATCGAAGCGCCCAGAGAACTACGCCTGTTCCTTCGCCCGGGCCGCCAACCTCTCCCAGTGCGCTGAGCGGGGCGTACTGCGTCCAACCGCCGAGCGTGGGTCCCTGGCCAACAAAGAACGAAGAGACTAAGACCAGGAAGGCCACGAATGTGACCCAGAACGACATCATGTTGAAGTGGGGGAACGGCATGTCCTCGGCGCCGACCTGAATCGGCAAGAAGTAGTTGCCGAAGGCCGCGAACGGCGCCGTCGTCAGGACGAAAAAGACCATGATCGTGGCGTGCATGGTCATCAATTGCAGGTAGAACTCTGGCGTCATCACGTTGCCCGGGAGCGCCGTTCTTGGTCAGCAAATGCAGTCCGGGAATGGCATAGTTGGTCCATCCCAGGTGGATGCGCATCAACCAGGAAAGCCCCATACCCACCAGAGCAGCGAGCAGCGCAAGCCCGTAGTACTGCTTACCGATGACCTTATGGTCCAGGCTGAAGACGTGCTTTGAGATAAAACTCGTCGGCGCGTGATGTGCGGCGGCGTCGTGTTTCGCCATATCGTGCATGACTCACCTCAGGAGATCTCTGTGCCGCACAGAGTGCGGACAGTCTTCACTCACTGCATCGCTGCTTGCTTCTTCAGCCAGTCGTCAAAGTCCGGTTGGGACATCACAGAAATGTATGCCTTCATGTTGTAGTGTCCGAGACCGCACAGCTGGGTGCAGACGATCTCGTACCTACCAATCTTGGTCGCCGTGAAATGCAGTGAAAGATCAAGCCCGGGAACGAAATCCTGCTGCACCCGCAACTCGGGAACGAAAAACGAATGCCCGACATCTTTCGTGTGCATGAGCAAATGAATTTCGCTTATTCACTGGGACGGCCATTTGCGCAGTGACGATGTCGTCTTTCGCGTCCGGATCGTGGTCCATGTCCAAGCCATAGAAGTTCTGGTTCGCTTCGCTGATGAGATCGGGGTGAATCGGTCGCAAACTTTCCATCCGGGCCCGGATAACGGAAATAAAAGGCGAACTGCCCAGCTTGCACTTGAATAGGCATGGCGTCCGCGGCAGGGGCAGTGAAATAAACGTTAGCCCAGGCCTTCACGCCGAAGACGCCCAGCGCCAGAACCTCCGTTCCCACCAGCAGAACGGCAGCCCATACCATGGCCTTGGCACCGCCGGGGAAATTCTTGACCTTATCGCCGGGCTTGGGATTGGAAAACTTCCAGATAAAAAATGCCAGGATGAATTGCGAAGCCAGGAACGAGATTCCAGCCTCCGCCATCGTCTCCGACATTTGCTCGTCAATCGGCGCGCCGTGCGTCGAGATATCTTCTGCCATCCACCATGTGTGCCGCAGGATCGGAATCGCGGAAATGATCGCGATTGCGATGATGGTGACCGCAAAGAATTTCGCCATGATACTTCGCCCCCCGGCCGCGCATTGCCGCCGCGGCCTCGTCCGCTCTTGTTCACACCGACTGCAGAACTATCCAGCGCGCAACCCGGATCGATCCGGCGTCCTACTTTGCTTTAAATGTAAAATCGGCCTTACCTGGCGCTCCCGCGGCCACCGTCACTTTTGCCGTTTGGGTGCCATAGGTTTCCTGCCAAGCCGTTACCGTGTAGTTGCCCGGCGGTACGTTCTTGATGGTGTAGTTTCCGTTCCCGTCAGTGGTGGCATAGGGCCCTTTCACCACCACATACCAGCCGTTCATCCAGGGATGGATGTTGCACTTTACTGGGATCACTTCCGGCGCCTTCCAGCTTTTCTCGACCGGCGCCGCACCCGGCGGTTGCGACTGGTTCCATGGAATATTGCCGGTCATCGGGTTGGGCAACGGGTGAATGTTGTGGGTGGTCTGATCGCTGGTGACGACCTTGAATGTCTGCCCTACGTCCATGGCCAGCACGTGAGGCGTGTACATGCAATTCTTTTGATCGAATACGGGAACCGCGGTGGATGCTTGGGCGGGGCCGCTCCAGTCAGCGATGTAGAGAACTACGTTCTCCAATCCTCCGTTGGCCCCTGCCACGACACTCTCGAGGTGGGCCGGAGAGTTCTCGTGTGCCTTGGAGCAGTAAGGGTCCTTCGACATGTCGATGCCCTTCATGTGCGGCGCGGCGCCGTCGAGTTTGACGGTCCCGGTAATCTTACCTTCGCCAGCAGCGTTGACTTTCTGGCCCAGGATCAGCGCGCCACAGCAGATGAGAGCAACTACCGACACGACAGCTGCGAAATTGAAATGCTTCCTCATTGAAATCTCTCCTTTGTACGAATTGGTCGTACGCAGTGGCGCTACTGCTGTCCCGCTGGTGCGTTTGGATCCACTGGCTTCAAGCCAAGTTGTTTTGCCATTTCTTTTTCCTTGCTCTTCTGAGCCATAAACGTGCGCAGATAGAACACCAGATCCCAGGCCTCATCAGGCTTAATGTTGTCGGCAAACGAAGGCATCGGAGTGCCATCCAAGCCGGTCATAAAGATTCTGTAGATGTCCTGATCGGTGTCACCACATTTGGGGCGAGATCCATCAGTAAAGTTGAATGCCTGAATCGGGCGGCCCAGATCGTCCGTGAGGGTAGCGGCCGACGGACCATTGGCCATCCCCTGCACTCCGTGGCACTTCCAGCATTGGACGCGGGCAAACACCTCCCGTCCGGCTTTGATGCGCTCCGGGGTAACTTCCGGTTCGGGAGGGATAGTGATGGGCGCTCCCGCTTTTTCGTTCTGCCAACGCGGCGAGAAATGCTTAATCCACGCCACCAGGTTGGCGCGCTCGTCCTTGGTGAAAGTGCTCCACTGAGGCATGTTCGAGCGGTCCATCCCACGCGCGATGGTGTTGTACAAGTCCTCGTCCGTAGGCAGGGTTCCGGTCGGAGTGGAACGGCACTTGAACACCGCCAATTGGAAATCGCGAGGCTTGGGGTCGAGCCAAACCGCGTTTTCGCCATTCCCATCGCCCAGCACGCCATGGCAGCCGACGCAATATCTTCGATAAGGCATCGCTGCCGCTTTGGCGTCCCCGGTGATATTGCCGACGTGACTAGACGCCGCCGGCGAATTCAGCCACGTTTCAAGCTGAGAGCTTGTGAGCTGCGCCCAAGAAACCTGCGGCACCGCCAATACCACGGTTGCGCTCAGTAAAAGAGACAACTTTCCTAGTATTCTCCGCATGTCTCCCTCTCCTAGAAGTCGAAGTCAAATCCGGTCAGCACTTCGCTGGTATTTACGTTGACGGTGCCTAGGCCGAGCGTGGGCCCGGTGCCATCCTGATGCAGCCAGTTGTACTCGTTGTGCCATGCAAAACCGGCCCGACTCGTCATGAATGGGTTGTAACGCATGCCGATTGTGTAGGTGGAGATGTTGCCGAAGTTGGAAGCCGAAGGGCCTCCGGAGCCGCCGCAAGCAGTGCATGCCGCTCCGTTCGCTTGCTTCGACATGCGAATCGTTTCATATCGCCCGATGAGGATGAGCTGAGGGCTAAAGACGTAGTGGGGTTCCAATAAGAACGCCGTTCCAACTGGGTGCCTGCGCACCGGCCGGAAGGGCCGTCCCCGGCACGTTGTTGCCCGTGACGGTACCACCAATCAAATCTCCATACCCCTGCCCGAACCATACGTTATCCGAACCGTGCTGAGTAACTACCTGCAGGTCTACGTGCTGGCCAAAATAGAATTGTCCAACGAAGCCTTCGCGGTTGAATCCCTTGTTCACGATTCCAGAACCCGCGAGTGGCGTGCCAGCCTGCGTCAGGTAGTAGGTCGGTGCTTCTCCGACCATGGCGTAAGCTCCGATGCGATCCACTCCGAGCTTGCCCGTGTCGAACGCCTGGCTGAACGTGAAGAACCCGGTATAGGCGCTGCCGTAAGGCAGGCCCACATTGCCATCAACAGAACTCAGCAGAGATGCCGAGTATCGAGTGCGGTCATTCCAGGAGTGGCCCATCACTTCGAGACCGAGCTGGTTGTCTCCAATTTGGCCGAAGATGTTGCCGTCACCCACCGGGATGAAGTGGTACAACTGGTAAATTCCACCGTTTCCGGTCAGCGTCAGGATTCGCTTTTCCGAGAGCAGGTTATCGAGTTCGAACTTACCCAGCTTGACGTTGAGCCACGGACTTCCGAACAGATTGTCCAGCCGCGCCATGACCGTCTCAAAGTGGAAGGAAGCGGTGGCATCAGAAGAGGGCAATACGTAGAACGAGAAGTTCTTTTCCAGCGTGCCGCCCGTGTGGAAGTCCAACCCGCTTAGGTCGAAACCCGAGGTCGTCACTCGCTGAACAGCGGAATTCGGGGTGTAAACCCCGCCCGGGTAAGTGTCCACCAAAACCTTACCGGTGCTGACCCGATGCCAGATCGGCGTGATGCGGAACGTAACCGGCCAGTACCCTGGGTTCTGCCAGATCGGGGCATCCCGGTCGTTCATCAGTTGGTAGCCGTTGTCTTTGAATTTCTGGCCAAAATAATTCAACATCGGCCAGGATTCGTGGCAAGCCGAGCAGCGTAGGCCGTACTTACGGGCGAATGCCGGAAGAGCATTCGCGTCTTGGCTGCCACTCAAGATCAGGAAGACCAGAACCAAAGCCGCAGTCAGGAAATGCTTCCCCCACGGCGTCTTCCCACAAAGGCGTAACTGTTTTCCCATTCGCATGCCGAACTCCTCAAGCGATCTTTTGAACTGCATTCCCACCAAATGCAACGGAAAAGCGGGCTCTGAACGACAGAGCCATCATGCGGGAACCCCTTCTCACACGTGGCGTTCAGAACCCAAGGCCTAAACCGATTTTTCCGGAAAAGGTCCTACCACCGTACCGGGGCCGAATCCTACTACGGCTGCGCAACGACTTGCAAGGGGTCAAGCGACATTTTTTTTACAAATTTTTAACAAGGTAAACCTCGACGCCCGCTTTTTCCTCAGGGTTTAGGCCCGTCAGTGGGGTTGACAGGCCGGCACCGGAGTTGAGACTCTTGGGACCAACAGGGGATATTGTGGGGAACTCGAAATTCGTTTCCAAGAAATTGTGGCTTTCCGGAAGAACCTCGGGTCTGACTTCGATGTTCTTGTGGAAAACCGCCGCGATCCTGATCTTTTCGCTCGCCGCGTTCGCTGGGCCGTCCCGGGACAAGGACGCCACCCAATACGGCATGGGTCTCATCGTAAACGTTCCATTTCCCGAGAACGAAGTCACTCAGGTCGTACAGGACGTAATCCAGAACGGGCTTATCCGGGGAACCAAGGAGTACAACAAAGACGAATACATCACCGGCGCGACACCGGCCACCTCGACGAGGTTTTTCCCGAGTGGACTGAGGGCGGCAAGGTCTTTTACAAAGTGCGCCTGAAGGCGATCGACCCCCGAAATTTCAAAGACAGCAGTGACGTCGGAACACTGGTCGTCCGCTATGTAGTTCAGCCCCAAGGCGACAAGAACAGTGTGCTTCGCATCGATGCGCGATTTGTTGAGGATTTCCGCCGCATCACGCACGCTTCGAACGGGTCTGTCGAGAGCGCCGAGTACAAAGACATCCACGACCACCTGGACGCCATCGAATCGATGAAGGCCCAGACCGTCGAGGCGGAGAAGGAAAAGCAGGAGCAGCTGGCGAAGAAGCAGACGCCAGCGGTGGCGGAACGAGAGTAGCAGCAGCGCCCCGCCTCGGCATTCTGCAATCGCGGCGGCCACTCAGCATACCTCCGAACGGAGGCCCTCCGCCCGATCAGACCTCCAAACTCTGGAACAACGTGTTCAGGATCTTCGGCGGCAGGTCCAACGGCTGGTGAAAGCGCCGGGAGCGCCGCTCAAGTCCGCCCCCTTCCACACCGCCAGCACCTTGCAATCCCTGCCGACTGGAACCGAGGTTCTGATCGTGATTTCGACGACGTACTGGCTTGGAGTGGAAACTCACGACGGCCAACACGGCTGGATCTTGCGCGATCAATTGGAGTTGGTGCCATGACGAGCACGGCGGGAACGACGGGGCGAGTCGTCGTGAGTGTGGCTGCGTGGAGTTCGTGCTGTTCATCGCCGTATCCGCTCCCTGCCCAAACCAGCCCATACGAGCGCACGTTTCCTCAATCCAAGGCCACCATCGAGAAGGCTCTGATCGGATTGCAATCGAGCTTGGCTGGCCATCTTCCCGTGCTGGACGGATTCGCCAAGCCCGGCGACCATCCTCTAGACCGCTACCAGCGCGGTTACTACCAATCGACGGTCCAGATCAGTTCGACTGCCGTCTGGCGGATCGCTGGTGCGGATCACGCACCAAAGTTACGGCATGGTACGCCGATCCGGTGGCCTCTCGCTCCGGATACCAGTTGCTGACTTCCAACGGGCGGCTCGAAGCGGACCTGCTGGATCAACTTGCGGAGCAACTCGCCAAGAGCCCGGCCGAGAACAGCAAACGAACCGCTGCGGTGACAACGCCGAAGCCGTCTCCAGAACCGCCGACGGCTGCGGAAGCGTCAATTTCCGCGCCCGCTCCCAAGTTCCCGGAGACGGATCGAACCTTCTCGTCGTCCGTGAGCCAGGGCGTCGAGCGGAGCGCGCGAGCGCGCACCCTGCCGACGCGCCGAACGAAAAATCAGACAGCGCCTTGCAAGCGGAAGCCGACAACCTGGAGGAGATTCTCAAGAACCAGCCCATCCCAAGAATCTGGTGGCGGTCAAGAAATCCGGCACGCCGGTGGTTTCGACTCCCAGCCTGACGGCGAAGCCGCAGTTTCTGGCCAGCATGCACGACGAATTCGAAATGCTCGACTTCAACGCCG
Organism: uncultured Acidobacteriaceae bacterium; assembly: GCA_963795875.1. Classification (GTDB taxonomy): domain Bacteria; phylum Acidobacteriota; class Terriglobia; order Terriglobales; family Acidobacteriaceae; genus Sulfotelmatobacter. Next base: position 319,255 of record CAWCJM010000004.1, on the reverse strand, counting down.
ACTGGGTGCACGTTCGCATTTCGGGCTTGTCGCGTGGATGGATCTGGCGCAACAGCGTCGAGATGCCCGATGGCATCCCCGATACGGCGGCGGCTCCTGCGGCCGCTTCGCTGGCATCTGCCGCGGACCTGTTCCACGTCATCCGCGAAGAGGCCTCGACCTTCCCGGGAGATTGGGAGCCGCTGAGGAACAAAAACGTAAAAATTATCTCCGTGCAGAAGATCGACGAGAATGCGAAGAACGCAGACGCCAAGGAACGGCTCGAGTACGCAAAATTTCTGCTCGAAAAGAGCTATAAGGAAATCGCACTGAAACCACAGGGCCTCGCCGGGGTGGTCGTGATTTTTGATTCCGCCGATGGCGGCATGATCGCCGCCACGATGCCCACGCTTCAGCAATGGAGGGCGGGCACGTTGTCGGATTCAGCCCTCTGGCATAAATGCTTTTTTGATCCTCCGGAAACGTTTGATTCCGCTGCGCCATCCGGCGGCCAGTCAGTGAGCTGTTCACGCGACGACTGCGAAGAGCGGTGTGTTAGCCTGTATTGGAAGCGGGCGGTTGTGTTTTCGCTTGACTTTCGAAACTGATCAGAGTACCTATGCAATCCTTGAGCACGTAACGGACGCGGGCTCCTTACGTGGTTTTTCTGTATCATCCAGAAACGGTTTTCCACAATGCTGTACACGGCCAAACAATGAGCTCGATGACACTGCCTCTCTCCGCTTTCCGAACCAGGGCGACTTCCCTTCTTCGCGACTACGCCGAACTGACCAAGCTTCGGGTCACGACCTTGATCGTCATGACCGCATGGTGCGGCTATTTTTTCGGCGCGCATCAGGCTGGCGTTTCCTGGATTAGCTGGGGGCTATTCCATTCTCTATTCGGTATTGGTCTCGTCTCCAGCGGTACCGCGGCGCTGAATGAAGTCATGGAGCACGATGTCGACGCCTACATGCGGCGCACGGCTCTTCGCCCGCTTCCTGCCGGTCGCATGAGCCTGTTTCACGCGACGGCAGTTGGCGTTCTGGCTGCCGTTGGCGGATCGATCTATCTGGCCGTCGTCACCAATCCCTTGACCGGACTACTGACCTTCCTGACCTCCGTTGTCTACCTTGCCGCCTACACCCCGCTGAAGCGGATCTCACCGATCTGCACGTTCGTGGGAGCTTTTCCAGGAGCGATGCCCGGAGTTCTCGGCTGGACCGCCGCCCGCGGCAGACTCGAATGGGGAACACTAGTCTTGTTCGCGATCCTCTTCATCTGGCAGTTTCCCGCACTTCTTCTCCATCGCCTGGTTGTATCGCGACGATTACGCCAAAGGCGGAGTCAAGATGCTGCCGGTGGTGGAAGAAGACGGACGCTCGACCGCCCGCCGCATTCTGATTTACTCGGTAGCTCTGATTCCCATCAGCCTTCTGCCCAGCTTTATGGGCATGGCTGGACGAATTTATCTGGTTGGCGCGGTGGTGCTCGGCTTCGCGCTGCTCTATTTCGGAGTCCGCCTGGCGTTCCTGAACCTGCCGCTTTCCAGCGCACCCTCAAAGCTGCGCGCCCGCCACGTGCTGCAGGCAACGGTGATTTACCTTCCTCTGTTATTTGCCCTGATGATGGGCAACTCGCTAAAGCCCTGAAGCTAATATTCCGGCGTGGGTTCGATCTGTCCTCTTCATGCAACGGCCTCCACTCGTCGTAGAATGCTGCGAGGCCAATTTTGAAGCTCACCGAAGATCCTCATCGCCGGCTGAATGCTCTGACCAACGAGTGGGTGCTGGTCTCCCCCCATCGCGCCACTCGACCGTGGCAAGGAGAAGTCGCGCACCTTCAAACCACGAAAGAGCCCTCTTATGATCCGAGTTGCTACCTCTGTCCAGGGAACACCCGCGCCGGCGGAATTCAGAATCCGGCGTACTCTTCCACCTTCGTCTTTGAAAATGATTTCGCCGCGCTGAAGCCGCAGGTCTCCCCTGGTCGCCTCGACGTTGAGGGCAAGGGCCTGCTTGTTGCCGAGTCAGAGCCTGGGATTTGCCGCGTGATCTGCTTCTCTCCGCGTCACGATCTCACGCTCGCCACCATGCCGGTGGACCAGATCGACTTGGTCGTCCAGACGTGGGCGGAACAGTTCCGGGAATTGGGCGGCTTCGAGAACATCAATCACGTACAGATCTTCGAAAATCGCGGCGCCATGATGGGCGCCAGCAATCCGCATCCCCACTGCCAGATCTGGGCGACATCTTCGATTCCGGAGGCGCCTGCCAAGGAACTCGTTGCTCAGCGCGCCTACCTTAAGTCACACGAGAGTTGTCTTCTTGTGTGATTACGTTGCCTTGGAAGCGCGTCAGAAGGTGCGCGTGGTTTGCGAGAATGACGCCTTCTTGGCGCTCGTGCCCTTCTGGGCGGTGTGGCCCTTCGAGATTCTGGTGTGCAGCCGGCGCCATTTCGGAAATATGAACGAATTCGCAGGCGACGAAGCTCGCTCCCTAAGCCAGATTCTTCACCGAGATCACTTCCACCTACGACAAGGTTTTCGGGATTCCCTTTCCCTATTCGATGGGATTCCACCAGTCGCCGACCGATGGCATCGACCATCCGGAGTGCCATTTCCACGCGCACTTTTTTCCGCCACTGCTGCGCTCGGCGACGGTCCGCAAGCACATGGTCGGCTTCGAAATGCTGGGACCCCGCAACGCGACATCACCCCGGAAAGTGCAGCCGAGCGACTCCGTGCCCTGGCGAAACCATTGTCCTAAGAACCCTTGTCACCCTGAACCAAGTGAAGGAACCGAGCGATTTGCGCCACCCACAAAACTGCAGAGGTTCTTCGATCGCGAAGAATGACAAAGAGTTCTGTGTGAGCGAGCAGGGGTGTATTCTTACTGGCTGATCGCATCGTTCTTACTGAAATACTCTTATGAGAATCGCAATCAGATCCCTCGAGTTGGCATTCATCCTCGTAATCGCTGTCTTCTCAATTTCTCAGGCAGCCGGCCAAGCTTCTGCCATACCCGCGAGCCGCCTGATCCAGCCTGAAGACTTGGTAAAAATGATTCAGGCGCCTGGCAAAGACAAGCCGCTCATGATCCAGGTGGGCTCGCACGTCCTGTTCTCACAGGCGCACATCCCGGGGTCGGAATATCTTGGTCCCGCATCGAGCGAGAGCGGAGTGCAGCAACTCCGCAAGCGCGTGGAATCTTTGCCGCGAACCAAGCTCATCGTTCTGTATTGTGGTTGTTGCCCCTGGGGCCATTGTCCCAACGTGAAGCCCGCCGACGACGCTTTGCATGCGATGGGGTTTACCAACGTGAAGGTACTGTACATCTCCGACAATTTCGGCACGAACTGGGTGGACAAGGCCTACCCGGTCGCTAAGGGAGACTAACCTCTGCGCCCGGCAACGAGATTCGTGCTTGCCGCAGGCGCCTTCGCGCTGGGCGCCGTCGTAGCGTATTATCTCGCGCACGATGCTGCGCGGCATCATGGCGCGACCATCGTCACAACCTCGCAGCCGGCCCAGCGGCGTCCCGCACCAGACTTCAACCTTCCGCAACTTGACGGCGGCGATCTTCGCCTCTCCGCCTATCGGGGCAAGGTGGTTCTTCTCGATTTCTGGGCAACCTGGTGCGATCCCTGTCGAGAGGAAATTCCTCACTTTGTAGAACTGCAACAGAGATACGCCAGCAGCGGCCTGCAGATTATCGGCGTCTCCATGGATGACAGTTCCGACCCAGTGCGCCCTTTCTACCAGCAATTCCACATGAACTATCCCGTCGTGATGGGAACAGCTCAGACCGGAGCGTTGTATGGAGGGATTTTGGGACTGCCCATCACGTTTCTGATCGACCGCGATGGGCACATCTACGCGAAGCACATTGGCGCCACGTCCGCAGAGGTCTTCGAGAAAGACATTAGAAGCCTCTTGCAGAACCCATAAGCGCTAGGCTCTGCCACCAGAGGATCGCGGCGTTCTGAAATCACACGCTCCTGTGATCCGAATCGTCGTCCCCGCCTGCTTCCCAAGTTAGCCTGATTAGTTTGCTTGGCACGCGTATGCGGGACATCATTAAGCGCCTTTGGCCCGAGATCGACTGGATTGCCGATCTCCAATTACGTGAACAAGTTACGCAGACCTGGATCAAGGCTCTTCAGCACAGTCCGCTCCAGGCCGACGACCTGAACCAGATCCCGTTCACTCTGCTGGTTCCGGACTGCCCCATCAGCTTTATTGAGCACAAGCGCTGCGTCGTACATATTGCACGCGAGAGCGCTCTCGCCATGCAGGCTTTCATGGGACGCGCGTTGCCCGTCGACATCGACATCGTGATCGCGGGCGCAATTTTGGCCGACGTCGGCAAACTGCTGGAATACGAAATTGGACCCGACGGCAAGAGCCGTCAGAGCGATCGCGGCGAAGCTTTGCGCCATCCCTTCACTGGAGTCGCACTCGCAATGCAATGCGGCCTTCCAGACGCGGTCTGTCACATCATCGCCGCGCACGCCGCGGAAGGCGATCTGATCAAGCGATCCACGGAAGCTTTCATCGTGCATCACGCTGACTTCATGGCATTCCTGCCCTTCAAGAACCCGAAAAACATCAAGATAAACCCATAAAGGAGGATGCCCGTGTCAGCCCCGAAATCGATTTCTCCTCCGCAAGAGAGCGTGACCGCAAAGATGGCGCGGTGGGCCTCATCTCTGCAATACAAAGACCTGTCTCCGGAAGCTGTCTACCAGGCGAAACGATTCCTGCTCGATTCCTTCGGCTGCGGCCTCGGCGGCTACCGACAACGCGACGTAAAGATCGCTCTCGAAGTTCTCGACGAAGTTGCCGGCCGCGGACTCTCCACCGTAATCGGCACCGGCCGGCGCTTCGATCCCGTCTCCGCGTCGTTGGCGAATGCGCTCATGATCCGCTGCATGGATTACAACGACATTTACTGGAAGCAGGATCCGTCGCACCCATCCGACATTTTTCCGGCCGCAATCGCGTGTTGTGAACGTGCTTATAGCGGTGGCAAGGAACTCATAGTCGGCCTCGTACTGGGCCATGAATTCGAGATGCGTTTTTGCGAGGCTGCGTTTCCGGGGATTCGCGAGCGCGGCTGGCATCACGCCACCCTCACCGCTTTCGTGTCGCCGATCGTCGCCGGGCGCGCGCTGCACCTGAAGTGGGAACAAATCCAGCACGCCATTGGCATATCCGCCAGCCGTCACTGCACATTGGGTGCGGTCACCGCGGGCAAACTGACCATGATGAAAAATACGGTCGACCCCATGGCGACCCAGAGCGGCGTGCTGGCAGCGCTCCTGGCGGAAAAAGGCTATACCGGCCCTGAGCACGTGATCGATGGGAAAGAAGGTCTGACCCATGTCTTCAAGCCGGACTGGAAACTCAATCTGCTGACCGATGGTCTGGGCGAGTCCTGGCGCATCACGCAATGCGCGATGAAGGCTTTCCCGACCGAAGCCTTGACCCACACTCCCATCTCAGCGGTGCTCGATCTGGTGAAGAGCAACGATCTGCCTGCTGATCAGGTAGCGAAGATCCAGATCCGCTCTCTGGCCCGCGCCGCCGACATTCTTTCCGATCCCAGCAAGTACGATCCGCACACCCGGGAGACCGCCGACCACTCGTTGCCATATGTGATCGCGGCAGCACTGGTCGACCGTCAGGTGACGCCGGTGCAGTTCACGGTGGAGAAGATCATGGATCCGACGATCCGTGCGCAACTGCGGAAAGTTGAAGTGGTTGCAGATCCAGAGATCGAAAAGTTATTTCCAGCACTACAAAGGGTGATTGTGAACATCAACACAATCGACGGACGTTCTTTCCGCAAACAACTGGATTATCCGAAAGGGGATCCGCGTAATCGGCTAACCGATCAGGAGGTAGAAGAGAAATTTTCTGCGCTCGCCGAAGGCGTTCTGTCGAGTGGCGCGCAGAAGCGAGTCAAAGAAGCGATCTGGAATTTGGAGCGGGTTAGTTCTGTCAGCCAATTGATGGCTTTGATGGAATCCGACGTTCGCAAGACCAATACCGTAACGGACGAAGGCAACACGCACACGCGCACAAGGAGTCAGAAGAGGCGCAAGCCGGTGCTCATGTAGTCAGCATCGCAGTCGCGTAGCAACGTCGCTCGGCGTCCAGCTGTGTTCGGCCGCGCGGCAGGAGTCTTCTTATGCCTCAGACAATTGTCGAAAAGATCGCGCAAGCCCACCTCGCAGAGGTTCAGCAGCGGCCGCTGCGCACTGGTGACTTCGTTTCCATCCACCCGTTTCGCACCATGACGCACGACAATACGTCGGCGGTGATGAGCAAATTCGAGACGATCGGCTCGAAAAAGATCCACGACCCGAAGCAGCTCGTCTTCGCCCTCGATCACGATATTCAGAATCGCGACGAAGCCAACCTGAAGAAGTATGGCTCGATCGAGGCCTTTGCCCGCGAACATGGCGTCGATTTCTATCCTGCGGGATCGGGCATCGGACATCAGATCATGGTGGAGCGCGGATACGTCCTTCCCGGATCGTTCGTGGTTGGCTCAGACTCGCATTCCAACATGTACGGGGCACTTGGGGCAGTCGGCACACCTATCGTCCGTACCGACGCTGTATCCGTCTGGGCCACTGGGGAGTTCTGGTGGCAGATTCCACGCACGATTCGGGTCGTGCTCGAAGGCAAGTTGCCCGAAGGCGTTAGTGGGAAAGACGTCATCATCACGCTCTGCGGCCTCTACAACCACGACGAAGCGCTGAACGCGGCCATCGAATTTTCTGGACCGGGCGTGGCCAGTCTCACGATGGACGCCCGCTTCTCCATCTCCAATATGAGCACGGAGTGGGGAGCAATCGTCGCATGGTTCCCGGTGGACGATGTCACCGTCCGTTATCTACGAACGGTACGCCAACACCTGCAGGAACAGAACATTGAACGCTTCACTTCAAGCGAAATCGAGCGCTGGATCCAGAATCCGCCGCATTCCGATCCCGACGCTTCCTATGCAGCGCGTATCGTCCTTGATCTCAGTCAAGTGACGCCTCATGTCTCCGGGCCCGACACCGTACAGTTAATGCAATCTCTTGCCGAGATCGAGCAAAAGAAGGTCGCAATTCAGAAAGCGTATCTCGTCTCCTGCGCGAACTCACGCATCGATGACCTCGAAGCCGCCGCGTGGGTTCTGCGTGGCAAGAGGGTCGCCCCCGGCGTCAAGCTCTTCGTTGGCGCGGCCAGCGCGTGGACTCAACAGGAGGCAGAGAAGCGCGGCGTGTGGCAATCTCTGCTCGACGCCGGAGCGATTCCTCTTCCACCGAGTTGCGGGCCTTGCATCGGTCTGGGCGCGGGTCTTTTGGAGAAAGGCGAGGTAGGAATTTCGGCTACGAACCGGAACTTCAAGGGTCGGATGGGGTCACGCGATGCTCAATGCTATCTTGCCAGCCCTGAAGTTGTCGCAGCATCGGCCATCGCCGGTTACATCACCGGGTCTCGTCGGTTTCAAGATCACTCGGTCGTCCGCAACTACGAAGAGTTCGCCACCAAACGACAAACTCCGGAACGCGTGGAAATTCTTCCCGGCTTTCCCGAGCGTGTACACGGGCGCCTTGTGTTCATGCCGCAGGACAACATCAATACCGACGCCATCTACGGCAAGGACTATACCTACCGCGACGACATGACCCCCGAGATGATGGCCCGGGTTGTCATGGAGAACTACGACCCGATGTTTGGCTCACGTACCCGCGCCGGAGACGTCATTGTCGGGGGATTCAACTTCGGCACAGGTTCTAGCCGCGAACAGGCTGTCACCTGCCTCAAGGCAAAGGGTATCCCGCTAGTCATCGCGGCGAGTTTTTCGCAAACCTACCTGCGCAATGCCTACAACAACGGCTTCCTGTGCATCGAGGTTCCGGAGTTCGTCAAGCGGCTGCGTGAGCAGTTCGCCGGCGAGATCGCCGACAAGAACAAAACCGTGATCCCCGGCGAGAACGTGGAAATCGAGTTCACAACGGGCGCGCTCGCTTGGCGCGGAGAGCGTTTCTCATTTCCGATTCTCGGACGCGTACCGCAGTCCCTAATCGTTGCAGGTGGAGCGGAGAACGTCATCGCAAAGAGGCTGGCGCTGAATTCCAAAGAACAAAACCGAGAAGCTGTCGTCGTTTCAGGAGACTAAGCAATCATGGCAAGACATACCGTAGTTACTATGCCCGGGGACGGAATCGGCAATCAGGTTCTGCCCGAGGCCCTGCGAATTCTGAAGGCTGTTGACTTCGACGCCGAATATATCCATGCCGATATCGGCTGGGAGTGCTGGCGCCGACAGGGCAATGCCCTACCGCAGCGCACTATCGACTTGCTGGCTGAACACAAGCTGGGACTATTCGGCGCCATCACTTCGAAGCCCAAACAGTTGGCGGAAGCGGAACTCGTACCCGGACTCCGCGGCAAAGGTTACTCGTATTTCAGTCCCATTGTGACGATGCGACAACGCTTTCATCTCGACACCTGCATTCGCCCCTGCATCTCGTTCCCCGGCAATCCGCTGAACTTCATCCGCAAGAAGTCTGCAGGCGGTTGCGAGGAACCACTAGTCAACGTAGTCGTCTTCCGCCAAAACACCGAGGGTCTCTACGCGGGCGTTGAGTGGACGAATCCACCGGAATGGGTACGCGGCGCACTCGCGACTCATTCCAAGTTCAAGCCTTTTGCCGCGGTTCCCGGTGCTGACCTCGCGATTTCAGTCCGCATTATTACTCGTCCCGCAGCGCGCAACATCTGCCGCGCCGCTTTCGAGTGGGCAAGGAAATATGGCTACAAGTCCGTGACAATCTGTGAAAAGCCCAACGTGCTGCGCGAGACTTCGGGAATGATGGAAGACGAAGCCAAGACCGTAGCCAAAGAGTATCCGGGCATCGCGCTGTGGTCGACGAACATCGACGCGCAGACCATGTGGTTGACGAAGAATCCGGAAGAATACGGAGTGGTGGTGGCGTCGAACCTGTTTGGCGACGTGATTTCCGACGCCTTCGCGGGACTGATCGGTGGCCTGGGATTCGCCGCGTCGGGCAACATCGGGGACGAAGTGGCCGTATTTGAGCCCACGCATGGCTCCGCGCCCAAATATGCGGAACTCGATCCCCCCATCGTGAATCCGATCGCTATGTTCCTCTCCGCGGTTATGATGCTCGAACACGTCGGTGAGGGAGAAAAGGCGCGCCGCATCCGAGAGGCGGTTGCATCGGTCATTAGAGAGGGCAAGGTGCGCACCTACGACATGATGCGCATCCCCGGAGGCGCCAAGGCTATCGGTCAAGGCGCGGCCAGCACAATACAAATGACCGACGCCGTTCTGGAAAAACTCGCCCGGCAATCATCCACAGCCGAGCCGGACGCGGAACTAGCGGGTGTGAGCCACAAATAGAAACGGTGATGTGATGACAGTCGCAACCGAAACTCGTACCGGCGAAGCCGGCCACTCGGGCGCGGATATCCGCTCGGACCTGCACGTGCGCATTGAACCGCGCGAACGCGGCGGCATCGCGGTTGAACTCGCGTCTCGGGTGAAATCCTACTACGGCGAGTCGATCCGCAGGCAAACCGAAGAGGTTCTGGAAGCGCTGGGCGTGCGGCACGCGGAGGTGCACCTCAACGATGAGGGCGCATTGCCCTTCGTAATTGCCGCGCGCATCGAAGCCGCGGTACGGCGCGCCGGACTAGGCGAGGGCACGCGTGTGCTACCCGACCGCATGGCACTCCCCGAGTCATCTGCTCGCGATCGCCTGCGACGCTCTCGGCTTTATGTTCCCGGCAGCGAGCCCAAGTATTTCGTCAACGCAGCGCTTCACGGGGCTGATGCCATCATTCTCGACCTCGAGGATTCGGTGCATGCCAGCGAGAAGGACGCGGCGCGTCTGTTGGTACGCAATGCGCTTCGCGCCGTCGACTTTCTGCGATGCGAGCGCATGGTGCGGATTAACCAACTGCCTCTCGGCCTCGAGGATCTCGACGAGATTGTCCCAGAGTCACCCGACCTGATTCTGATTCCCAAAGTCGAGAGCGCTAGTCAGATCGTGGAAGCCACGTCACGCATGGCGCAGATCAAAGCCGACTACGGCGTCACACGCCCGATCTGGCTGATGCCGATTCTGGAATCCGCGCTTGGAATCGAGAACGCATTTGTCGTCGCCAAATCAAGTGACACAATCGTCGCATTGACGATCGGACTGGAAGACTACACGGCCGACCTGAGCGTGGTGAAAACCGCAACGGGAGCGGAGTCGCTTTACGCGCGACAGCGCGTTGTGAACGCGGCGCATGCTGCTGGCGTGCAGGCTATCGATTCGGTCTTTGGCGACGTCGGCGATATGGAAGGGCTGCTCACCTGGGGCGTGAACTCCCGCGCTCTTGGCTTTGAAGGCATGGGATGCGTTCATCCGCTGCAGATCGCGGTGATCCACGAGGCATTCGCGCCCTCGACAGCAGAGATCGAGCGGGCGCGCAAGATCGTGTTGGCCTACAACGAGGCGCAACACAAGGGTCTCGGAGTCGTAAGCCTGGGCTCGAAGATGATCGACCCTCCTGTCGTGCAGCGCGCTCTCAAGCTGATGGCGCGGGCGCAGGCGATGGGACTGGTTGCGTAAAGGTTGATCCGCACCGCTGACTCATAGCGCTGATTCATAGCGATGTGTGAAAAGTTCGTCGCAATGGGGGTTTGATGGCAATCCTCGAAAAAGCTGCAATGGTCGCAAACGCCGCGGGACGCGTTGTCCCGGAATCCGTCAATGGACGTCCGCAGGTTCCATACATGGGTGTGGGAAAGTACCGGCCGCTCGATGGCAAAGCCTCGCCGGCGATTCGCACTGCGGCTGATTATCCCTCAAACGGCGACAAGCGCGTGCCCGATCTCGACAGCGCGCTGCGCAAGTGCGGCTTGCGCGACGGCATGGTCATATCCTCGCACCACCATCTGCGCGATGGGGACCGCGTGGCGCTGATGGCTTTGGAAGCCGCTGCGAAAATTGGCGTGACAGAACTTGACGTGGTTCCCCAGCGCATCGTTCCCTTCCCAGAAGGGTGCGATTGAGTTGATGGAGTCGCACGTCATCGACCACATCGAAGGCAGCATGAACGGACCGCTGGGCGACTACTGCACGCAAGGCAGGATGCACGGCATGGGCGTTCTGCGCTCGCATGGCGGACGTTGGCAGGCGATTCAGGATGGCGAGGTGCACATCGACATCGCTGTGATTGCCGCGCCCACGGCTGATCCATTCGGCAACTGCGATGGCTCTCAGGGCAAGTCCGCGTGCGGCTCTCTCGGTTTCGCGCTCGCGGATTCGATCTACGCGGACCACGTCATCGTCGTCACCGACAACCTGGTTCCCTTCCCGTGCGTTCCGTGGCAAATTCAGGGCAACAATGTGGATTACGTCGTTGAGGTTGACTCCATCGGCGATCCTTCGAGAATTGTCTCCGGTACCACGCAGATCACGCGGTCACCCGATCGGCTGCGCATCGCCGAATTCGTGGTGCGTTTTCTCCGCGACGCCGGCATCATGCGCAATGGCTTCTCTTTCCAGGCTGGTTCGGGTGGAATTGCGCTGGCGTTCGTCAGCTATCTCAAGCAGATGATGAAGCAAGCCGGAGTGAAGGCCCGCTTCGTGCGCGGCGGATCGACGAAGTATCTGGTCGAATTACTGGAGGAAAGCCTCACGGATTACATTCTCGACGGGCAGACATTCGACCTCGACGGCGTGCGCTCCATGGCAACGAACGCGGGGCATGTCGCGACTTCTCCGTTCACATCTTACAACTATCACGGCAAGGGGAATTTCGCATCGATGATCGATGCAGTCGTGCTCGGCGCCACCGAAGTCGATACAGACTTCAACGCCAACGTCGTCACACATTCCGACGGACGGCTGCTCCACGGCATCGGTGGCTGGCAGAATTGCCTGGCGGCGAAATGCACAATCCTGGCGGTGCCATCGTTCCGCGACCGCATTCCGGTCATTGTGGATGACGTGACGACGCTGTGTGGGCCAGGAGAATTGATCGATGTCGTCGTGACCGAACGTGGCATTGCGATCAACCCCCGGCGTCAGGATCTTCTGGATGCAGTGGAAGGCTCGGAACTGCCGATCCGTCCGCTGCGCGAGATCAAGGAAGAAGTCGAACGCATCTGCGGAGGAAAACCCCAGCGACCGGCTCACCGCGATCGTCCGGTGGCTATCGTCAAGTGGGTTGATGGTACGGTGCTCGATACAGTTTGGCAGATCCCCTAAATGCGGCGTGGAGACCGCAAAACCGGACTTAGGCGGGGAAGTCCCAGCCTTCTTCTTTCATCTTGCGGTTTGTCCAGTGCTGGAGTTGTTCGAAGAGGGCAGGTTCGATCACGGCGAAGCGGATGCCGACGCGGCCTTCCTCGCCGACCCACATGAGGCGCGCTTTCGCCTGGAAAAGGATGTCGGTTTCGGGCAGCACGAAGCTGATGTCGAGCAATCCTGCGAAACGCAGCGGCTCTTTGAAGCCGTCGAGGCCCATTCCCCCGGTGCTCAAGTTGACCCCCTGCACCGAGATTTCTTCACCCTGAGAACTCTTTACGGTGACCGGAATCTGGACGCGGGTGCGGAAGAATTTCTGCTGCTCGTTGCTGATGAAGCCCATCGAAGCAGTGGTTTCGCCCGGAGCGAAGTTGATGTTGTATTCCTTCAGCTTGCGGCTCAAGGTGCGGCGGGAAATGCCGAGTTGTTCGGCGGCGAGCGTGCGCTGGCCGCCCGTGCGCTCCAGAGCTTTAATGATCATTTGCTCTTCCATGCTGTCGAGATTGCTGACCGGCATGGAGGCGGTTTGACGCAGCGCGGTGGGCTCTCCCGTGAGCGCGGCGTTGAGCCGCGAGAAGTCGATTTCGGAGCCGGAGGATTCCATCGCCATCTTGGCGACCAGGTTGCGCAATTCTCGAATGTTTCCCGGCCAGGGATGCGAGAGCAGCGCGGAAATCGCCTGCGTGGAAAAATTCTTGCTCGGAGCCTTCAGGCGCAGAAAATGTTCAGCAAGGGCAACGATGTCCTCGGGACGCTCCCGCAGCGGAGGAACGCGGAGTTGAATCTGACCGAGACGGTGAAAAAGATCCTGGCGGAATCGGCCCTCTCTGACCGCAGCTTCGAGATCCTGATTGGTGGCGGCGACAATGCGGACGTCGACTTTGATCTTACGGTGGCCGCCGAGCCGGTAGAAAGGCTGGCCATCGAGCACGCGCAGCAGTTTCACCTGCGTCTGCAGCTGCAGTTCGCCGATTTCGTCGAGGAAACAGCGTGCCCCTGTCGGCCATTTCGAACAGGCCGGGCTTGGAGGCGTCGGCGCCGCTGAAGGCGCCTTTTTCGTATCCGAAGAGTTCGCTTTCGACGAGGTTCTCGGGAAGCGCGGCGCAGTTGATGTCGACCCAGGGACGGCTGCGGCGGTTCGAAGACTCATGAATGGTACGCGCGATCAGTTCCTTACCGGTACCGGTCTCGCCCGTGATCAGCACGGTTTCCGTGTGCCCCGCGACGCGGTCGACCAGGGCCATGAACTTGTGCATCACGGGGCTGGCCAGAATGAATAGTGGTGTCATCAATCTTGCGCGAAATCACGCCCGGCGGGGAGAGGCCGCACAGGCCCGGTGTCGCCATTGGCGGCACTGGGATTCGATGGGTCTGCCAGCGGCACGACGACCGCGATCAACGCCGCGGGCGCGGTCCCCAGAATCGTCGCCGAGAACTGCACGGGAAAACTCGGCCCTGTCTTCGGTTGGGCGAAAAGGCGGCACTGATAGTCAACCGGCGCGGAAATAGCCGAGAGAATCGCCTTCCGCAAGAAGGAACGGTCTTCGCCGTTTACTTTTTCGGCTTGGGTGAAGAGCGCACAAAAGTCTCGCCCGAGCAAGTTCTTGAGATGAATATCCGAAGAGTCGGGAAAATGCGGCGTTGCACGCTCTGAATTCTCCCTGTAGATCGGCGGAGAAAACCGCCATCGGCGCAGACGCTGCGTTCGCCTGCGCTATTTGGAGCGCCCGGTAAAGGGTTCTTGCTGGTCCGAACTGTGGTGCGGAGTCGGCATAGGTCAGCGTTTGGATGATGGTGACACAGGCAGAGCGTTTGGACCGAGAAGCGTGTTACGAAGGGCGTAACCAAGGTAACGTGGGCTGAGGAGTTAGCTTGCAGAAATATTCGCAGCCGAGGAAGATGGAGCGCGATAAGGAATCCTCTTAACTATTTTCGCTTTCCAATTCGAACAGATTCGACGCCCGGTAATGCCCCCCACTTTCGTGTGGTTACCTAAGTAAGCTTTAGAACCGCTAATCCTTGCAATACGATGCGGGCAGGCTCGAACCGGGAGAGATGTCTTCCACAAGGGCCGAGCGCGGGCTGAGAAGTCCGCGCAGTAAATTTCTGTGTGTTCGCGGGAGGATGACGAGGGCGTCATTCGGGACAGCGCGCTTCGAGGCCGGGAGCCCGCAGCCAGGGTTGTACATGAAAGCAGAGACGGACGGATTGTCGATCCAGACGAAGGCATTCGTCGGCATCACCGCGTCGTTCGGCGTGGTGGTGCTGGGGTTTGCCTTGTTGCACTGGCAATCGCACGATCTGCTGCGCTTCGCATGCTACCTGGCAGTCGCGGTGCTGGCATCGGGACTCAAGGTGCAACTGCCCGGCATCGACGGCACCATGTCGGTGAACTTCTTATTCATCCTGCTGGGCGTGCTGGAGCTGAGCCTTCCCGAAACACTGCTGATCGGCTGCACGGCAACCCTGGTGCAGAGCGTGTGGCAAGCGCGCAAGCGGCTGGATCCGGTCAAAGTCCTGTTCAACGTGGCCGGCATGATGGCCAATGCCAGCGCGCTGACCTACCTCAGCTATCACTGGCTCGCCGCGCGGTTCGGATCGAACAAGCCGATGCTTCTGATGGTCGCGGCGCTGGTGTTCTTCTTCGCCAACACCTTGCCGATCTCCGTTGTCATTGCGATGACCGAGGGCAAGTCGAGCCGCAAAGTGTGGTCCGAATGTTATTTCTGGTCGTTCCCATATTACCTGGTGGGCGCGGCCGCAGTGGGACTGGTCGGAATCGTGAACCGGTCGGCGGGATGGGAAACCTCGCTTCTGGTTCTGCCCTTGATTTATTGGGTGTACCGATCGTACCGGCTGTATCTGGGCAGGCTTGAGGCGGAGAAAGAGCGCGTTGAGGTAGAAAAGCGGCACGTGGAGCAGATCGCTTCGCTGAACATGCGGACCATCGAAGCGCTGGCGCTGGCCATCGAGGCCAAAGACCACACCACGCACACTCATCTGCAGCGCGTGCGAACCTACGCGGTGGCAGTCGCCACTCAACTGAATCTGCCGGAAGGCGAGATCGAAGCGCTGCGAGCGGCGGCGCTGCTGCATGACATCGGAAAGCTGGCGGTGCCGGAACAGATCATCAACAAGCCGGGCAAACTGACGCCGGAAGAGTTCGAAAAGATGAAGGTCCATCCGCTGGTGGGCGCGGAAATCCTGGAGCGGGTGGCATTTCCTTATCCCGTGGCGCCGATTGTCCGGTCGCACCACGAGCGCTGGGATGGCACAGGATATCCCGAGGGACTGAGCGGAGAGCAAATTCCGATTGGCGCGCGCATTCTGGCGGCGGTGGATTGTCTGGACGCGCTGGCATCCCACCGGCAATACCGGCCAGCGCTGCCGCTGGGCGAGGCGATGGCAAAAGTCAAAGAGAAGTCCGGCACGTGGTTCGATCCGCAGGTCGTCGAGATTCTGCAGAGTCGCTACGTGGAATTGGAGCGGATGGCGCAGATGTCGGAAGACACGGCGGGGCTGCGCGGGCTCTCCAAGATCGGTGCGGGTGGAGCGCGGCCAGGCGCCAGCAGCAGGATTCGAACGGACCGAACCCACGCACGGCCCCTCGGACAGCGGAGACTTCCTGACATCGATTGCATCGGCGCGGCAAGAAGCGCAGACGATGTTTGAGCTGAGCCAGGATCTGGGCGTGTCGCTGAGTTTGAGCGAGACGCTGTCGGTGCTGTCGATGCGGCTGCGGCGCATGATTCCATACGATTCAATCGCGGTGTTTGTGAACCGCAACGGCTGGCTGCTGCCGGAATTGGTGAGCGGCGAAAACTTCCGCATGCTGTCGTCGCTGAAGATTCGCGTGGGCGAAGGTTTGTGCGGATGGGTGGCGGCAAACTGCAAGCCCATCGTGAACGGAAATCCGCAGGTAGAAGCGGGCTACGTTGTCGATCCGGGAAAGCATACGACGCTGCAATCGGCGCTGGTGGTGCCTCTCGAAGGTCTGAATGGCGTGGTTGGCGTGCTGGCCATGTATCAGGCAAATCGCGACGCATTCACGCCCGATCATTTGAGAATTCTGCTGGCTGTGGCCTCGAAGGTCGCTCTCTCGGTGGAGAACGCGTTGAAGTACCAGCAGGCGGAGAGTTCGGCGACGACCGATTATCTGACCGGCCTGCCGAACGCGCGTTCGCTGTTCGTGCATCTGGCGCAGGAAGTGGCGCGCTGCCGCCGCATGAAAACGTCGCTGGCGGTGATGGTGTGCGATATCGACGGCTTCAAGGCGATCAACGATTCGTTCGGGCATCTGGAGGGCGACAAGCTGCTGCGCGAGTTTACGACGCGCCTGAAAGACGTGTGCCGCGGCTACGACTATGTGGCGCGCATGGGTGGAGACGAATTTGTGATTACCGCTCCCGGGCTGACCGCGGAAGCGGCGAAGGAAAAGGCCGACCGGCTGAATCAGGCGGCCATCGAGTCGGGACGGCATGTGTGCGGGCGGGATGTGATCACGCTGAGCGTGGGGATGGCGTTTTGTCCCGGACGACGGCACCGATGTGGAACGCCTGCTGGCCGAGGCCGACCGCCGGATGTATTCCATGAAGCAAATCCATCACGCAGAAGCAATCTCCCGCGAGCAGGACACCAAAGTCCCGCGGAGCATCCGCGGAATAGGAGACTCGAACCATGCTAGGGCGGAAAATTGCGCGGCATGGAGTCGCGATCGTGGCAACGGTTCTGCTGGGAGGGCTTCTTTCGGCCACGCTGGTGCGGCTGGCGCCGGGCTTTGATGTGGATGAGGCGCAGCTGGATCCGCATTTGAATTCAGCGAGCGTTCAGGCTCTGCGCCAGGCACGACTGGACCAGCACAACATCTTCCGTTTCTATTTTCATTCTTTGCAACGCGCGGCTCATGGGGACTTGGGAACTTCGCATTTCGCTGGACCAACCGGTGAGCGTGCTGCTGCGGGAGCGCGCTCCGCTCACGCTGCGACTGGTGGGCATCGGACTGTTGCTGAGTTGGGCTGTGGCGATGGCCATGGCGTTGAGCGCGGCATGGCTGCGTACCTCGGCTTTCGACGCGCTGACCACAGCGATCAGCGGAACGTTTCTCTGCATTCCGGCGGCCGTGTTGGCTTTGCTGTCGGTGTTGTGGAACGTGCCGGGAGCCCTGGCAATTGGGCTGATCGTGTTTCCGCGCGTCTATCGCTACGCGCGCAATCTTCTGGCGAAGGCCTATTCCCTGCCCCACATCATCACGGCGCGGGCCAAGGGTCTCAGCGAATGGCGGATCTTGTTCTGGCACGTGGTTCCGCTCGCTGGACCGCAGTTGCTGGCGGTGGCTGGAGTGTCGGTGAGCATCGCCGTCGGCGCGGCGATCCCGGTGGAAGCGCTGTGCGGTTTGGCGGGAGTCGGGCAGTTGGCGTGGCAGGCGGCGCTGGCGCGCGATCTACCGCTGCTGACGAATTTAACAATCCTAGTGACGCTCGTAACCTTGCTGGCCAATTCAGGCGCGGATGTAATCGGAACTATGCTTCGAGGTCAGGAAGCATGAGGCTCTGGCGCAATCCTCGCTTGTACATTGCTGCTGCTTGTGGTGAGCGTGTCGCTGGCGGCGAACTGGCTGGCTCCGGCGGGATATGCGAAGCAGTATCGCGAGGCCGCAGGCGCGCCTCCGTCGCACGAACACTGGCTGGGGACCGACGAAATTGGACGGGACCGATTTGCCCGCGTGTTGTATGGGACCCGCATTTCACTGCTGCTGGCTCCGGCCGCCGCGCTGTTGTCGACCCTGATGGCAGCTCTGGTAGGCGGCTTGGCGGGATATTTGGGCGGCGCATGGGCACGGGCCGCGATGGCCGTGACCGATCTGTTCCTGTCGCTGCCCTGGCTGTTTCTGCTGATCACGGTTCGCGCGATGATGCCTCTGAACGTGTCGCCACTGGTCTCAGTACTGGTGACGTTTCTGATGTTGGGGCTGCTGGGGTGGACGAGCGCGGCGCGCGTGTTGTGCTCGACCGCAGGTTCTTTGCGGAGCTCGGATTTTGTGCGGCAAGCACGAGCCTCGGGCATTGGCGGAGCAAGGCTGTTCTGGATTCATGTGCTGCCGAATCTGAAGCCGGTACTCTATGCGCAGTTCTGGATTTCGATTCCAGCATTCATTCTGAGCGAAGCGAACCTCGGAATCCTGGGATTGGGTGTAGCCGAGCCGATGCCTTCGTGGGGAAGTTTATTGAAAGAGTTGGAAGGTCTGGTCTCGGTCGGCGAAGAGCCGTGGAAGTTCGTGCCGCTGGTGTTGCTGGTGGTCGTGGTGACCTCGTTTCAGTTCGCACTTTCAAAACACGAAGAAATGCCCGCATGACGGGCCTCTGGGGAAGGTTGGCAGTGATGGCAGCAAAGAGGAACAAAGCAATCTTGATCGCGCTGGTCAGCCTGGGATTGCTGGCGGGCTCGGCAATGGCACAAGGCGAGCTTCGATTTTGCCTGCGATCCGAACCGAAAACATTCGATCCTTTGAAAGTGGAAGACGATTCATCCGCGGCGATCCGTTATTTAACCGGCGGAGTGCTGGTGCGACTCAACCGTCAGACCCAAGCTTTGGAACCGGAATTGGCGCAGTCGTGGAAGGTCTCGAAAGACGGGAGGGAGATCACGTTCAAGTTGCGCAATGGAGTCTCATTTTCCGATGGCACTCCTTTTTCCGCGGAGGACGTGGCCTACACGGTAAAGCAGTTGATGGATCCCGCACTGCACTCGGCGACGGGCGACGCGTTCCGTTCCGGACCGGGCGACGTAGAGACGAAGATCATTTCCGCCACCCAGATTTCCATTACGTTTCCCGCGCCCGTCGCCGGACTCGACCGGCAATTCGATCAGGTTGCGATCCTTTCGGCGCACTCCGGCAAAAAGGAAATGGCGGTGCTCGGTCCGTTCGTGGTGGCCGACTACAAGCCTGGTTCTACGGTCCTCCTGAAGCGCAATCCCAATTATTGGAAGACGGACGCGAAGGGACAGAAGCTGCCTTATCTCGATTCGATCAAGCTCGATATTCAGCCAAATCGTGACGTCGAAATGCTGCGCTTCAAGCGCGGAGAGATCGATTTGATCAACTCAATCGACAGCGAGTACTTCGACAAGCTGGCTTCGACTTCTCCGCAACTCGTGCATGATGCGGGCCCATCGCTCGACAGCGAACAGATGTGGTTCAACGAAGTCGCTAAGTCTCCATTGCCGGCATACAAGAAGAATTGGTTCCGTTCGGCGAATTTCCGGCGGGCGATTTCACAAGCGATCAATCGCGAGGACCTCGCCCGGGTTGTATTCCGTGGGCATGCGCAGCCGGCGGTTGGTCCCGTGTCTCCCGCAAACAAGCTGTGGTTCAACGCGCATCTGAAGGTTGAGGTCCATTCTCAAGACGCGGCGCTGAAGGCGCTGCAGAGCGAGGGTTTCCGCTTGGAAAATGGAACTCTCAAAGACAGAGATGGCAATGCTGTTGTGTTTTCGATCATCACCAACTCTGGAAATAAATATCGCGAGCGCATGGCCACGATGATTCAGGAGGATCTACAAAAGATCGGAGTTCAGGTGAACGTCGTGACCCTCGACTTTCCTTCTCTGATCGAGCGCATGACGCAGACCTTCGACTACGAAGCGATCTTGCTCGGCCTTACAAATGTGGGACTCGACCCTAGCGAGCAGATGAACGTGTGGCTCAGTTCGTCGGAAAACCACCAGTGGAATCCGTCGGAAAAGGTCCCGGAAACCGCGTGGGAAGCGGAAATCGACAAGCTGATGCGGGCGCAGGCGTCGTCGGCTGACCCGAAGAAGCGTAAAGAAAGCTTCGATCGCGTGCAGGAGATTGCCGTTGAGCAGGCTCCGTTTATTTATCTGGTGAACCGGAATGCATTGTCGGCGGTCGCTGCCTCCGTGCGGGGAGCGAGCCCAGTGATCCTGGTGCCGCAGACTTACTGGAATGCGGAGCGGCTGACGGTCAAGTGACCGTCAAGTTCTTTCGCTTGAGTCCATCAAATCAAAGCCGTTAACCACGAAGGACACTAAGGTACACGAAGGAAATGGTCGACGAATCACAAAGCGGACACCTCTTGTCGGCCCACCTGTGGCTGCGTTACGGAAAAAAGCCTCCGGTGTTGCGCGATGTGGACGTGGACATTTCCCGCGGCGAGGTGCTTGGTCTCATTGGCCAGAGTGGATCGGGCAAGAGCACGCTGGCCATGGCGATTCTGGGACTGCTGGACCGCAAACACGCGCAAGTGGAAGGCACAATCAGGTTCGATGGGGCCGACCTTCTGCGACTCAGCGAGTGGGATCTGCGTGCCCTGCGCGGACGGAAAATCGCGCTCGTACTGCAGAGTCCACTGTCGTCGCTGAATCCCGCGTTGAAAATTCGGACCCAGTTGAAAGAAGCCTGGCGCGCCCACGCGTCAGGCCCGAAGGCAGATTGCGAGGCCGCGATACGGGCGGCGCTGGAAAGCGTGAGCCTGCCCGCGACCGATGAGTTCCTGCGAAAGTATCCCTCCCAAATGAGCGTTGGGCAGGCACAGCGTGTGCTGATTGCGATGGCCGTGATGCACCGCCCGGCGCTCCTGATTGCCGACGAAGCCACCAGCGCACTCGATGTGATCACGCAGTCTGAGATTCTCGCTCTGTTTCGCGAACTGAACCGCAGTTATGGAATGGCGATTCTATACATCTCGCACGATCTCGCGTCAGTGGCGGGCATTTGCGACCGCATTGCGATCCTGCACGAAGGCCAGATCGTCGAGACGGGATTTACAGAACAGGTATTGACCAGTCCTCGCCACGAATACACACAACGCCTGATGGCAGCCATGCCCAGGATGCCACAGCCCCATCGACTCGCAACCGGCAAGGCAGCGGGACTCTAGCAAGCTTCGCTCCCAGTCATACCCACCGCAGCCTCGTCCACAACTGAGGTCGTAACCCGCCACCGAGGACTGAGGTCATATTTGCGCCTGTCGTAAGTGAGACAGACTGTCCCACGCCCACCCCCATGGGACAGAGTGGCCCATCCAATGCCCTTCGAACTTCGTGATCTCCATTAAAACCAATGACTTACAAGACTTCGATTGGCCGCCCCCGTGCAACAGCAGGGCTGAGTACGAAGCTCGATCTTTCCCCCATCAAGAAAGTAGGGTGAGATTTTATGGAGCACACGACGAAGACACCGAAACCCAAGTGGCGCGAAGAACGACATAGCGCTGCCTGGGGTAAGCGCGTGAGCCTGGTCCTTCTCCTGGCAACGGGGATGGCGTTCGGTCAGCGCTGGAAGAACCCCATCGCCGACGATTCAAACGGTCGATTCTCGTCCCGGATTGCTCCCGAACTCTCGAGCCTTCTGGCAAAGGCCCATCAGGGAACTGCCAAGGGCCAGACCGTGAAGGTCATTGTGCAGTACAAACAAGTCCCGACGGCGGCGCACTACGCCACGATGCAGGGCCGCGGTGGCCGCCTGCACGCCCGGCTGCACATGGTCAAGGGTGCGGCGTTCACGATTCCGGTGAGCGCGTTGGCTGCATTAGAGTCTGATCCTGAAATCGCCTCCGTGACGATCGATCACCCGATGAACGTTATGGACGATCTCACCAACGATGCCACGGGCGTCGAATCGGCATGGGCCGCCGGATATAACGGAGCGGGCGTCGGCGTTGCTGTCATCGATAGCGGCATCAACGACAGCCATCCCGATCTGCAGAATCCCGACGGTTCTTCGCGCGTTGTCTATCACCAGGATTTTACGGGCACCGCGACGACGAACTCCGCCGGAGCACAGTACGACCTCTACGGGCACGGTACGCATGTGGCCGGAATCGTGGCTGGCAACGGCTCACTATCGGGCGGGGAATACGCCGGCGTCGCGCCAGGCGCCACCCTGATCGATCTGCGGGCTCTGGATGCGAACGGGGCGGGCACTGACAGCACCGTGATCGCTGCTATTCAGCAGGCCATTGCGCTGAAGAACACTTACAACATTCGAGTCATCAACGTGTCACTCGGCCGGGGTATTCCGGCGAGCTACACGCAGGATCCTCTGTGCCAGGCGGTGGAAGCGGCATGGAACAGCGGAATCGTGGTGGTCGTGGCGGCCGGCAACTATGGCCGCTTGAACGTGAATGGAAACAACGGCTATGGAACCGTCACCGCCCCCGGCAACGATCCTTACGTGCTGACGGTGGGCGCAACCAAGAGCAACGGGTCAGCATCGGTGTCGGCTGAAACGGTAGCGAGCTATAGCTCGAAGGGGCCCACGACTTACGATCACGTCGCAAAGCCTGACATCATGGCGCCGGGTAATGCCATCATTTCGCTGGCAGCGCCGGGAGCCACGCTCGAAGGCTCCTATCCGGGCGATGTGATTACCGGCTCTGATGGGAACAACGATTACTTCAGACTGAGTGGCACCAGCATGGCTACCCCTGCGGTCGCAGGCGCGGTGGCTCTGATGCTGCAAGAGCAAAGCACGCTCACACCAGATCAAGTGAAAGCGCGGCTCATGAAGACGGCGTACAAGATGGGCTTCACGTCGACGTCGGCTTGGGTGCCGCACCTCATGATGTCGTTCCTCAACTTCTACGATCTATTCTCGGTAGGATCAGGATTGATGAACGTTCAAGCCGCTACCACCAATACTGATATGGCTCCGGCCACAGTCGGATCGGCACTTTCGCCGACAGCGGTCTATAACCCTCAGAACCATACCGTTTCTCTGGTGAATGGAAACTCGAGCGTAGCCTCATCCTCCGTGGTTTGGGGTACCTCTGTGGTCTGGGGAACTTCAGTGGTGTGGGGTGCTTCGATGGTCAACGGCACTTCCGTTGTTTGGGGCAGCTCGCTGCCGTGGAACGACAACACTCTGAGCGCGTTCAGCGTAGTTTGGGGATCGAGCACGGGCCAGAGCACTTCGGCCACCAGCGTCGTATGGGGAGCGTCAGTGTCTAATGCCAATAGCGCATTTACCGACGCTGGAGACGATGAGCAATAGTTAGCCGTGTGAATGTCCAAAGAAAGGAGAGATGATGAATAACACACGGCGAATTAGGACCTTCATCGGCGCAATGATGCTGGCCGCAGCCATCACTGCGGGATACGCAACCTTCGTGAGCCACGCGCTACACACATATTTTGCCCTGGCAGTGCTGATACTGGCGGCGGTTACGTCGAGGATGAAAGTGAAGCTGCCGGGAATCAACGGCAACATGTCGGTGAATCTGCCATTCCTGCTCACAGCCGTAGTCAGCCTGAGCGCTGCCGAAGCAGTGATCATCACCTGCGTTTCCACCGCGGTACAGTGCTGGCCGCGGAAGAATGCGAGGTTCAACCCGCAGCAGATGGCATTCAATCTCAGCATGATGGCGTTTGCCAGCTGCCTGGCGAGCCTAATGTTTCATGCCCACCCTGGTATGCAGTGGAGTTCGAGCACGCTGGGACTCATGCTGGCGACAGCAACCTTGTTCCTCGGACAGACTGCTCCGGTAGCAGCGATCGTAGCGGTAAGCGAGGGCAAGGCGGCAGGACAGATTTGGTGGAGCCTGGCGCATCTCTCATTCCCCTACTACATTGTCAGCGCGGGAGTGACGACGATGGTCCAGGCTGTCAGCTCTCACGTGGGCTGGGGACTGGCACTCGCGGCCTTCCCGGTGATGTACGGCATCCACCGCTCCTACCGTACGTATTTTGGAGCGATCACAGACACTCTTCGCGCGCAGGCGCTGCGCCCGGAAGGGCGGGTTAGAGCAGCCAGCGCTGGAGCGTAACTGGTCAGAAAGCAAATCGACGATAAAAAGGGTGGCAGAGCGGCCCCAACCGCATCTGCCACCTTCGTGTTTTTCAGTTCACCCTCGCGCGGAACTACGAGTGACCCGTCGTTGAGGCGAAATCAATCAAGATTGTGGCCAAAACATTGAGGGCTACCGCGTCTTGTACGTTGTTGGAATTACTAATCATTTTGGGTCATAACCTAGTGCTTCCAAGGATTCTTTGGAGTCTCCTGGGCATCCTTAATATGAATATGGAGCTTTTGCAAAACTGGGCGCCCGGGCGTAGCGGTTGGTAGAAAAATAGCGCCTTGGACTCTTCAGCCGTGTAGTCAGTATTCCCAGGAATGCAAACTCCTCAAATTCCGTCGTAGCATGAATATCCACGTTCGGACCAATAGTCACTTGGCTCTTCTGCGACATACGTAATCCTGGTAATGGCCTTCACATTCTTCAAACCAAGTTTCACGGGCACCAACAGACGGAGAGGTGCTCCGTGATCCACGGTGAGGGGATGACCGTTGACGTGTGTGGCGAGCAGCGTCTGTGGATGGCGGGCCGTCGCCAGGTCGAGCGACATAAAGTAAGGGTCAGGATTCCCCGAGGCATCGAGATTGACCGATGACTCCACACGTGCCCATTTCGCTTGCGACATCGGTGGGTAGGCGCGAAGCAGATCATCGAATCTCAGACCAGCCCACCACGCGATCGCACTCCAGCCTTCGACGCAAACCAGCCTCGTAATCTGCTCATGCGCCGAGAAGCGGTTCAAAAGATTCCGAATATCGAGAGAGATGCTAAGGCCAGAAGCCAGCCCATCCAGGGTCAGTTTCCATCCGGGAATATAGCCGGGATCAGGAGTAGCTCCGTTGTAGTTGTTCTTGAGCGAGGTAATCTGCGACTTGCTATAGGTGGGCACCCTGCGAGTTCCGGAGTAAAGTGCCTCCGCAATGTCATCGTCGATACGCAGTGCTTTGTTTGAAAGCCACTCCTTCCCTGGAGAGTCCATCTTCCGTGGCATACCCATGCGACTGAGCGTGTCTTGCGGTAGGAGAAATCCAGCGCCTGTCAGGGCTGCCAGCGCGCCAGCTCCAAACATCAGAAAGTCGCGCCGGCTCTGATAACGCAGGATCCGCGGAGCGATCTCAATTGCCGGGAGAGGTCGCTCTCCAAAGAAGCTTTGCGGCTTTTTCACGGAGACAGAATTCACTTCCGGTTCCACACTCGAAGATATGTTTTTCGCTTGCAATGAGTCGCCCTGTTCCTCATTGTTCATTTGCGGCGACCTCCGACCGCTTTACTCTTGTTGACCAACCTACGATCATGCTGCGCAGCGTATCCCACCCGTCGGCGAAAACCAGAATCATATGCGGTACTACGAAGAGGATGTAGACCCACATCAGCCAGAAATGCCAGACGCGCGCTGCGTTGTATCCTCCAAAGACCGCTGCCAGCCAATGGAGTTGCATGGGCTTGTGAATCGCCCATCCTGTAGCGACCGAAAGCAACCCGGCAACTGGAACGGAGAAGTATGCGGCGCGCTGAAGCGCGTTGTACTTTGTGTTGAAAACGGGATGCGGCCATTTGCGGCGTGCCAGTTTAGCGAGGGGAAAACCGAGGTAGTATCGAACCATCCAGAGCGCGTCCAGCAGATCGGTCCGGCGAGGCAGCAAGGAGCGCCAGCCTCCTCCCATTGCCAGCCCCGCAGCGTACACCATGCCATTCAGCATGAATAAGTACGCGCACAGCCAATGCAGGCGCAGGGCTAACGCCAACATGCCCGGCCCAAGGCTGATGTGGTTGTAAATCCAATCGGGTGGACTGCTGTAATGGTGCTGTCCGGGCAAATGAGCGCATATCCAGATTCCAACATCCGCCGCCACATCGAAGTTTCCCGTATTCGGATCTGGCTTGTGTTGATAGATCGGCGAAGCCCAGTAAATAGAGATGCCACTCAAAATGAGACCAAGAAGGATCGGCACATTCAGCCAGTGGCTCAAGCGCACCAAAAAACGGTGTTTCCTGACGACGAGCACGGCCAGCTGTTCCGGCAACGTGCTCGTGGAGATCGCTTTACAATCAGGAAATGTTGAATGGCTCATTGATGAGAACCCTTACTTGGTGTCGCTCGACGGCCCTGGAATGAACTGAAAGATCTTGTCCGTCACAAGTGTTCCGTCCGGGAGTTTCTCAGTCGTTGCGTAGACAACATCGCCTGAGCTAAAAGTGACCTGTTGAGGGCCGACTTCTGTGACCGGGACATTGGGCGGTACGGAGATCGTTTGGGAGCCGTCCTGGTAGTTAACAACGAGCGTGGTACCGCCGCTGTTCTGGACTGTTCCGTTCGTCATGCGTGAGTGCGAAGGACGAGAAACTGTGCCGTTGGTCATCCTGCTGTGGGAGGTTGCACCCGGGGGGTCTGTCAGGACGCTGCCTTCCGCAGCCCCACGCAGCTCCGCGGGAAATATGAAGATCTGCTTCGCCACTTGCTTTCCGTCTGCCTGCTCAGTCGACGCAACACCGATGTAAGGCGCCGTTGCGACATGACTCAAATCGGAGGGTATCTGCTTATAAGTTGTGAGGGGATCCTTGACAGCAACGTGGACCGCGCCTGAAGGTGTCATAACATCAAGCGACTTGCCGTCAAATGACTGGAGCTTTCCAATGACACCGTCAATCGGGGGAGCCGCCTGCTGTGCCTCGGCCGCACCGATAACGAGCGTAAACGCGAGAAGAGTTAAGCCGAGACGCTGCATCACGCCTCGTAGCGCTGACTCGGTCCGATAGGGTGCGGAATCAGCTCGGTACGTTTGTGAGATTTTCATTTCCTTTTCCTTAGTGATCATTTTGTTTTTGTTAATTGTTGTTTCTTTTTCCTCGCGCTCAGCCTTTTAAGGGTGTGTTCGCAAGGATTTCCACTTTTTCTACCTGCGGAGAAAGCGCAAATAATTCGCTGGCCCGAGCTCCCAATGCCTTCGCGATCTCGCCAGTCAAGTGCGCATTGCGGCCAGCTTCATTTGCAAATGTGTCAAAGATGCCGAACTTCCGGGGCCCGAGCTTGATCGCATACCATTTCAAGGTCCCGTTTTCATCCAGCGCCAGTGGCTGAGCAGACCTTAGAAATGCCTCGGCATCAGCCTCCTTACCTGCGCGTGCTTCGAGCGTGACTAACAATCCAATTGCTTCCATTTACTTTCACCCCTGTGTTGAATTCCAGCCGGCAAACAATAAGCAGTTGCTCTAGTGTCCGGCTGGTTGACGCCGTGGCTTTGCTCACAATTGTGAGTAAACTGCACTTTCGAAACGGGCTTGTGCGGATTTCTGCTGGGATGGTCGGAATCTTGCTAAATTCACGTTCCCGAGAGAACTCCGACGAATCTAGTGTTCGTCTTGAGGGGAGGACGACAAGAGCTCGAATGAGGTGCGGTGTTGTCGCGTCGGAACTGTTGACGGAAGACACACTCTATGGCGGGCGCAAGGACCGATGAGTTACAAATTCTGGACAGGGCTGGACGTTAACGAGGAAGTGACCGCCAACCCGTGAGAGTCAAGTTCTGGCCGCTAACCACTAATCACCAGGACCGGCGCATCTTCGGAGGACGTGTCAGACGCCCAAGCTTCAGAGGCGAGTAGATCCTGGCGATACTCTGTCGGGCTAGCTCCCCAGAGGTCACGAAAGGCCTGTGCAAAGTGCTGCTGGGTCTTGAAGCCGCAGGCCACGGCGACGTCCAACACTCGCGCATCGGGAGCACGCAACATCGCCTTAGCACGCTCAAGCCTTTGGCGCAGAACAAATTGATGCGGCGTCTCGCCCGTTGACTTGCGAAACATTCGCGCGAAATGAGCCGTGCTCAAGCCTACTGATTGCGCCATCTCGTCGAGACTCAAGTCGTCTTCCATCCTCGCATGAACCAACTCTTTAATCCTTCGCAAGCGTGCTGAGCCGAGTCCGCCTCGGTATGTCTGCACAGGACGGTGCCTTACTGCATGACCATTGACCAGCGTTACAGCCATCGCCTGTTCGACAGAATCCAGAAACAGCCGCCCGCTCGGAAAGCCAGCAACCATCTCCGCATGAACAGCCGCGACCATCGCACTTAGGCGCGGGTCAGCAAACTTGCGCGAAGGGCGCAGTTCTACCTCGCCGTAAGCTCCGTCAGAGCAGGCCATCAGTGCCGCGTCGGAAATACCGAGTTGCAGATGCGATACGTTCATGAGTCCAACCCACTCACCAACGTGACGATGGCACAGTGCCAAGTCGCCCGCCCTATAGTCGAACTTTTCCAGCGCGCAACGCTTCGAGCCCCACTCAATTGAGCCGGGCCGCAACATCATTGCGAAAGCCTGGTCGTGCCTGACCCAATGACGCGGCTCTGTGTCAGGGTCGGGGGGAAGAGTTCAACTTTCATGTTCGCGACTCCATATTTTGGTGTCGTAACTCATCTGTCGCAGACCACCGAATGAGCCACAAGGCGCTGATTTTTCCTCGGCCATTCAGCGAGACCAAATCGCGTCAGACTAATAGATTTGGGAAGTGACATTCCGTTGCGTCGTATGTTCCAATCACACTGATAGGGAGCGCCTATCAGATGGAATTAAGGCATCTGCGCTATTTCACCGCCGTCGTAGAGTGCAAAGGGTATCGGGAGGCATCACGGCGGCTGCATATTGCTCAGCCCTCGATCAGTCAGGCTGTGTCCGATCTGGAAGACGAACTTGGGCTGAAACTCTTTTCGCGAACCCGTCGCAACGCGCGTTTGAGGCCGGAAGCCGAGATATTCTATGCGGACGCCGTCCGTATCCTTCAACAGGCGGAGACCGCCATCCTCACTGCCAAGCGGGCTGCCCAAGGCAAAGTTGGCAGGCTTTCGATCGGGTTTATCGGTTCGGCAACCCTCTCTTTCCTGCCTGACCTCATTCGCAGATACAAACTGGAATATCCGAACGTAAAGCTTGCACTCCA
Source organism: uncultured Acidobacteriaceae bacterium (assembly GCA_963795875.1). Lineage (GTDB taxonomy): Bacteria > Acidobacteriota > Terriglobia > Terriglobales > Acidobacteriaceae > Sulfotelmatobacter. The sequence continues at coordinate 290,197 of CAWCJM010000004.1, read as the reverse complement.
TGATCTCTATCCTGTTGAACTGGACCAGGCATGTGACCGAGGCGAGATCGATATCGCCATCACGCGGTCCCTCTCGCTTGAGCGCAGCAAGAACCGACAATCGAGAGTATTGCTGCGTGACCCCTTGGTTGCGGTCCTCCCTCGATCACGAAAGTTAAATAAAGACAAAAAGATTCGGCTTGCCGACCTTGCTAATGAACGATTCATACTCTTTCACCGACAAGGAGCACCTGCTGTTTTCGACACCATCGTTGGAGCTTGCCGATCTCACGGCTTTTCTCCGCAGGTTGAGAACGAGCCGAATTCGATGCAGACTATCCTCTCGTTGGTTGAGGCGGAAGAAGGCGTAGGCATCGTACCTGCCTCCACGAGCAACCTCCGGTCGAATGGTGTGCAGTTCGTTCGGCTTGTGCCGGATCTATATCTCGACCTGATCGCGGTGTGGCCAATCGGCGAGCCCTCAGTCGTGTTGCGCACATTTCTCGACTTTCTAAGTGCCAATGCGGATGCGATTCGCGCAAAGGCCGAACTTGCTCTGTCCACCATCGCCCGGATCAAGTCATAGCGCTCTCGATGGCGTGCGATGTGGCGAGGTGGACCGCGATGCGTCCTCCACTTCTTCAGGGACCGGCCAGGAGGCGTTGTCGCGGTCTACCTCATAAGCAATGGGCGTTCACCATCGAGACGAATTGTGTGGCACGGGTGTTTGGCTGAACACCCGTACCACGCACTCGGTCGCGGCTTATCAAAAGCGAAAGATGATGCCGGCTGACGGTTGCGCAATATGCGTCCAGCTGTCGGTATTCAGGCCCGCAAGATTGAAGTCTGGTGCTTTGTACACATAGCCGCGATATTCGGCTCGTAGCGAGATGTGTCTAGTGAAAGCGTAGTCTGCACCGGCGCCGTAAACGAATGCACCTCTCGTTTCGGTTGTAACTCCTGCGAAGGTGCCACCGGAATTCCCGGTCGGATCGAATATCAGCGCACCGCCGCCAGCCAACCCATAGGGTTGGAGCCGAAAGAAGCTCGGCAGTTTCACCACAGCCGAGCCAGTGATCTGGTGGATGTTAGACTCCACGCGAGCTCCCGTACCGCCGAAATACATTTGCGTGTTGCGGTCGTAACCGTAGTTCGCGTCGGCAGCGAGCCAGCGGTTGATGTTGTAGCGATAGCCGAGCAAAAATCCGCCCGTGTCGGTAGCGTGTTGCTGAATCCCGTTTCCGTCGGTGTCCTTCGTGAAGAACCCCGTGCCCTGAATACTAATTTCTGATCGGTCCTCCTGTGCAACAGCAGCAATAGATACAAGTGCCAGAATGCCCACAACCACTGCTGCTCGTTTTATCGAGTACTTCGGTTTCATGCTTGGTCTCCTTTTGATTTCTGCGACGCCTATCTCTCGCGTTTGGCAGCGGCATCGGCACCGGCCAGAAGGTTCATTGCAGCCAGGATTAAGACTTCCTCCAGCGTGAAGCCACGAGTTGTGATTTTCCACATGACCGCCTCACAATTGATTCGAAGCATCGCATCCCTCTCCAAGGCAAGAGCCATGCCAAACGTCGGGTCGCAGATAAGTGATAGAAAAGCGCGGGGGTTGGCAGAAGGTCGATTACCTCGAAAATGTTGAAAGGGTCGATACTGTCGATTGTGTCAGGAGCGATGCTGAAGAGGTAGCCGCACAATACGTGAAACATTTACTCGGCTTGAGTCATCACTACCTGCGAGGTAAGCTGTGACGGCGATTTTGCGTGTAATGTCGGTCGGTGCAGGGATGGCTGGCTTTTGCTGCCTCGTAGTCCACACCGTTTTCTGAAGCTGTGGGAGCCTTTTAAGAGCTCCTTGACGCACTTTATTGCGACCTGTACTGGAAATGAGTCATCATCTATTTTGGGGTGAATTGAGCCGGCCAGCGGCAAGTTTCTGGATTGTAAGGCTATGGTTACAGAGCCGATCGTTGAGTCTCAAACAGGCAGCTACCGTTATGAGGCCGTTGTGCGCATCAGTGAAGCGATCGCAGCATGCGGCGAACCTGAGGAACTGGCTACCAGTCTCGCGGATGAAATCGGCAAGTTCCTTCAGTTTGATCACCTTTACTTCATCGTCTTTAAGGAGAATTCCAAGGAAATCGAATATCAGGTTTGGGGCAAGGGACCCGTCCCTGATTGGCCGGATATGCCAATCGAAGAGTTGCCTTTGTGGGAGGCTGTACGCAGCGGGGATCCGCTGCATACCCCCGATTGGGACACAGAAGAGCGGTTTCCTCGATTCAAAGAATGGGCAAAGAAAATGGGCCTCGGCTCCGGGGTCCGCATACCATTGACGACACCGCATCGTCGATTGGGCGTTTTCGGAATCAACCGCGACACAGTGAACCCATTCAGCACGGATGAAATAAGCTTCCTGCGGTTAATCGGGCGTGTTGTCGCGTTTGCGCTCGATGACGGTTTGAATCTCAGGCATGCCCAGAGTGCTCAAGCGTGCTTACAAACTCAAAACGACCGCCTGCAGTTGCTTTTGAATCTGACCAACCAAATCACGTCGAACCTGGACTTTCGGGAATTGTTGCGCCAGACCGCAGCCAACATCCGCCAGGTCATGCACTGTGATGCCGTTGCTGTTTCGCTCGTAGATTCCGCAGCAGGCACGTCCAGGCTGTATGTCCTTGATTTTCCGCAGGGCAAAGGCTTCATTAAGGAAGAGCGGGTCCTCACCATAGCCGGCGCCGCCAAACGTGTTCTGGAGTCTTTGAAACCAGCGGTGGTTAACAAATCAGATCCTTCCGAAGTACCTCCTGAGATTTACGATGAAGTGGTCGCCGAAGACCTGAAGAGTACATGTCTGATTCCTCTGACTAATCGGGGTCGAGCGCTCGGAATCCTGACTATTGCACGGACCACCGAAGCCCCTTTCACCCCACACGACGTCGAGTTTCTGACACAAGCCGCGGGACAGATCGCAATCGCCATTGAAAACGCATTGGCATACCGCGAGATTTCGCAACTCAAAGACAAGCTCGCCCAGGAGAAGCTGTATCTCGAAGAAGAAATCCGCAGCGAGATGAACTTTGAAAACATCATCGGAAACAGCCCCCCGTTGAAACATGTTCTGGAACTCGTTGAAACGGTCGCTACCAGCGACTCTACGGTCCTGCTGCTTGGGGAGACAGGTACAGGCAAGGAGTTGATCGCGCGCGCCATTCACGACCGCAGTCGGCGCAAGGAGCGCACGTTTGTGAAGCTGAATTGTGCCGCCATTCCTACCGGTCTGCTGGAGAGTGAACTGTTTGGACATGAAAAGGGAGCGTTCACAGGAGCGATTACTCAAAAAGTCGGCCGCATGGAACTGGCAGATCAAGGTACTTTGTTCCTCGACGAAGTGGGAGACATTCCCACCGAAATTCAACCGAAACTGTTGCGTGCGTTACAAGAGCGCGAATTTGAACGACTGGGGAGCACTCACACAAGAAAAGCCAATATTCGGCTCGTCGCGGCGACCAATCGCGATCTCGAACAGATGATTGCGGACCGCGAATTCCGAAGTGATTTGTACTACCGTTTACATGTATTTCCAATCCGGATACCGCCTCTGCGGGAACGTAAGGAAGACATTCCACAACTGGTGAGTTACTTTGTGCAGAAGTTTGCCAAGCAAATGCAGAAGAAAATTGAAGCTATTTCTCCGGCCGTCATGAAGGGGCTTACGGCTTGGGACTGGCCAGGCAACATTCGCGAGTTAGAGAATTTCATCGAACGGGCGGTGATCGTCACGCGCGGCAAATCGCTTGAGGCTCCGGTTGGAGAACTCCGGAAAACAAATACGGTAACGTTCCCACGTCCCGAGCAGCATAACGGCGAGCAAGTCGCTGGGGAAAGAACAGATTCGCAAAACGACCAAACCAGCGTTGCTGACGAATATGAAAGAAGGCAGCGTGATGAGATCGTACGGGCGCTAACTGCTTGCAATGGGCGCGTCGGCGGTGCCGACGGCGCTGCGGCACGCCTGGGAATGAACCGCACGACTTTCCTTTCTCGAATGAAGAAATTCGGTATCTATGCGAAGCAGTATGCATGATCCGCAGCCCACCTCCGCATTCTAGCTCTCACCCTATACGTTCGACAGTTTCGACCCTTTCAACTTCTTCGACCCTCCTCGTTTCGACCTCTGGAGGCCGGTCTCCTGAAAATGCAGCCACTTACGGTTCTGCAAGTTTGGTGTGCGCCTTGCGTTATCACACTCAGCAGGAAGAAGGAATGTTGAAGATTTCGCTGATCGATAGTGCCAGGCAGCGCCGGCTGATTGTGGAGGGAAAGCTCATTGCCCCCTGGGCAGCCGAACTCCGGAGCGCTTGCGCAGAGGCAAGAGCAGACCTTCATGACCGCGAACTCGTTATCGAGATGAAACACATCACAACCATCAGCCAGGAGGGCGAGAACGTAATTGTTGAGTTGATAAACGAGGGAAACAAATTTCGTTGCCGCGGCGTGTTTACGAAACATGTGTTGAAAGAACTAACCCGTCGTGCAAACAGAGATCTTCGGGAGACAAAAAGATGAGTGAACAGGTAGGTATCCAAGTTTGCGAGGTGGGAAGAATTCGGGGGCTGGAGAAACTTCTGTCGAGCGGTCTGCCAACTCTTTACAGAAGAGCGTACCGCCTCCTGGGGAATGCAGCCGATGCCGAGGACGCAGTACAGGACGCTCTTCTGGCCGCTTACACCCACCTGGATCAGTTCAAAGGGCATTCACAGCTTGGCACTTGGCTGACTTCCATCGTGCTGAACTGCGCTCGACTGCAGCTACGCCGGCGGCAGCGGCACATCAACGTGCCTCTCGACGAGTCGATCGGAGAAGCCGAGACACGTTCAATAGGGGAGCGATTAGTGGATCATCGTGCTAGTCCAGAAGATCAGTGTAGCCATGCTGAACTAAGCAGACGCTTGAGTCGTTTTCATAGTCAACTCTCGCCCACTCTGCGCAAGACCTTTCAACTGCGCGACATCGACGGTCGATCTATCCGCGAAACTGCGCAGCTTTTAGGAATACCTAGCGGAACGGTGAAAGCTCAGTCAGCACGTGCACGCAAGAAGCTAAACGAGCTTATGCGGCTCACCCTCAGGCCACGATCTCGCAGGCTGCAAGATCGCTCATTCCGTTTCGCAAATCCGGCAAGCTAATTGCGCCAATGAACGTCACGATCGCCATTTTGGAGGTGGAGAAGTGATTGAACGGGCCCACAGTCAAGTTCGCGAAGGAAACGTGTACGCGAGTCTCGAGGACTTTCACACCATCTTTAATGAGGGTCTGAAGGAGCTCTATCAGCTTTCGTTTCTGCTAACGCGCGATCCCGCAAAGGCCGAGCGATGCCTTGTAAGCGGTCTTGACGATTGTGTCTCGGGAAACCGCGTCTTTCGTGAATGGGCGCGTTCTTGGGCGAAGCGAACAATAGTTCAGAATGCAATTCGTGAATTGAAGCCGCGACCCAGCCAGTCCAATTCTGCCCCGTCTAGAGCTAAGTACTCCAACATGGACCAATCTTCGAAGGATCCAGGCACGCATTTCGAAATCGACGCCGTTTTGCGGCTTGCAGATTTCGATCGGTTTGTGTTCGTCATGTCCGTCCTGGAGCATTACTCGGAACACGACTGTGCTCTTCTCCTCCGGTGCTCGGTTAGAGAAATTTGGGAGGGGCGTACCCGCGCTCTCAAAGAACTGGCGGACTCACATCACATGGAACCTTCCGACAATCAACTTGTCGTGCAGGAACAAAAGTGAAATGAGTATTTTGTGACATCAGTCTTGACCAGTTCGTAGCTGTAGAACGAACACTTTGCCGAAGACCAGATGTACTGATGAGAGTGCTTTATGCTGGCAAATCAAGAGCCCGACCGCAATATCGAAGACCTGACCGACATCGAGATTTATGGCGCAATTCGCTATCTTGAACCGGACCCAAAAAGCGCGAAAGAGATGGATAAGGATGATCGGGAAGAAAAAGATCACGGTGTCGGCATCTGCGTCTGTTTATATATCGCACTGCTAGGGTGCCTCGCGGTCGTCTGGCTGTATTGGAAATGATCCCCTTTTCTCGTGAGCCTGAAAACGAGCGTGCTCCACGTCGGGCCTATCGCCTTTCTCAACACTTTCAACAGATTCGTCCCCCCATACGACGCCTGAGCAGGTGACGACTCTCTGGAACTCAATCACTTAATCCTGAGCGACATTTGGCATGAGCCTTGCCTTCTGCATGTGTAATGGCACGGAAATTACAAATGGAGATTGCAGCTATGGCTCACACCCAATCTCTCTCGCTTCTGCCACGAAATGGGCACTCTGTTCCCTTCGTAGAGCTGCGACAGTCGCTTTCAAGTAGAGTCGCGGCTATCTCTGCATTCGTAGACCAGCTAATGCGGTTCGTTCTCTATTTTCGGCGCGCGGATGGAAGTGAGATCGACATCGAGATGGCCCTGCGTGAAGCCTTGGCGAATGCCGTGATCCACGGCAATGGCGATGCCTCTTGCAAGAGCGTTTACGTCACATGCCGTTGCTACATGGACGGAGAAGTGTCGATCACGGTTCGGGACGAAGGACGAGGCTTTGACAGCAACGCAGTCCCCGATCCCACCTTTCTAGAAAACCTGTTGTTCACGAATGGTCGCGGGATTTACCTCATGAAAACGCTAATGGACGAAGTCGCTTTCGAAGAGGGCGGGGCTGTTGTGCGGATGCGAAAGAACTCCAATTTTGATGCAATCGCACCGAAGAGATCAGAATGACAAGCAAAGTGGTACGTCGCGCCCCAGGTGGCCCGGGTATTGAGCCGACCTGGTGAACTCCGTTACTGGCTTGCTGGGATTTGAGTTCGTAGATGTTCCGCTGCCTAAGAATCAGAAGAATCCCATTCAATTCACTTTCCTGTGGCTCGACGGAGATCGCTGGGAAAGCAAGGATTATGAAGTGAACGCGAGAGAACACCAGCGACGGCGCAAAGAAGCGTGGATCATCGGCGCAGAAAGAAGGCTCAAGGCAAGCGTCCGGCTAGCGTCGGATGATCAGTCAGTCGCCATGCAATCCATATTTGCCTTTTCCCAGACCACCGCGACGTCGTTTGGGATGCGGGATCAGTTCCTTGAAAAATCGAAATCACTAACCGGCCCTGCGGTCGGAAAAACTCTCATCCTTGTGCCGTTATGCAGCAGAGTTTGACCGCCGCCCACGCTGAGTTCGGTGCGCTGCTTCTTGCTCGACCAATTCGTCAATTGAGCGTGCGAGAATCGAGAAATCACATGAGGCACACTTCGATTCCAGGAAGAAGACCTCATTCTGCACCACGGGATTCCGCGTAAAATCGTACTCTTTAGATTCCATTCAGCATTCCTTCGACTAGATGATTTAGTGGCGCAGCGGAGGCGAGCCTGAGCCGTCTCTCCGACAGTTCGTTCGTTCACAACAATCTGCCGCAATACATTTGCCATTAGGCGCGACTCGTCCCTTCTGCACTGTTCTCAAGCGATTAGGTTTCCGCCGCCATTTCCCGTTGACGAGTTCGGCTGTCGCGTACCGGCGTTCTCGACACTTTCGACCCCTTCGACATTTCCGGGGCTGAAAAGCCTGGAGAGTTCCTTGATTTGGAAAGACTTAGCTTCGTTTCGGTTTTGGTATGCGATTTGCCCTTAGAGAAGAGTGCAGTCGCGCGACTGACGCGCCTAAATCGACAAGACGACCCTCGGGCCACATTTCCCCCCAACCGAGCAGCGTCCCGATTCAGGCGCGCCAGTGACGCGATTGAAGCGGAAGTTAAGTAACCACGATTGAGGGGAAAGAGATGATGAAGCAAATATCTACAGCTTTAGTTAGTGCGGTGCTCCTCCTGAATGCGCTTGGGTGCAGCAACGGCAAGGTGCGGGCTGCGGGCCCGCCCCCACCACCGGTGGTCGAAGTCGCGCCGGTCATTCAAAAGGATGTGCCGGTTCAGGGCGAGTGGGTGGGAACGCTCGAAGGCTACGTCAATGCGCAGATTCAACCTCAGGTGAGCGGTTACCTGATTCGCCAGGATTATCACGAAGGAGCACTCGTCAAAAAGGGACAGCTCCTCTTTGAGATTGATCCCCGTCCCTTTCAAGCTGTGCTCGATCAAGCAAAAGGGCAGCTGGCGCAGGCTGAGGCGCAGATGGCGAACGCCGAGCTGAACGTCAAGCGCGACATTCCAGAAGCGGAAGCTCACGCCATTCCCCAAAGCCAGTTGGATACCGACACGCAGTCGCTTCGTGGGGCGAAGGCAGCAGTTGAGGCCGGCCAGGCGTCGGTCGAACAGGCCGAACTGAATTTGGGCTACACGAGAGTCGTGTCGCTAATCGACGGAATCGCCGGCATCAACACTGTGCAGGTGGGCAACCTGGTGGGGCCGTCCACGGTCCTCACCGCGGTTTCGCAGGTAAGTCCGATCAAGGTCTATTTCCCCATCAGCGAGCAGGAATACCTGCGCATGGCGGACGGCGGTGGTCCGGGGAGCGTGGACTTTCTGACGCACGCCTCCCGAATCCCGTTGCAGCTAACTTTGGCCGACGGTAGTGCCTACCCGCATCCGGGCAGAATCATCTTCGCGGACCGCCAGGTAAACACGCAGACCGGAACTATCCAGATCGTGGGCGAGTTTCCCAACTCCAGGAATCTGTTGCGACCGGGCCAATATGCACGCATTCAGACGCCCACCGGAAACATCACGGGAGCGCTTCTGGTGCCGCAGGCAGCAGTGAATCAGCAGCAAGGAACGTATCAGGTCACTGTCGTCAGCGCTGATAACCGGGCGCAGCTTCGCACGGTAGAGGTCGGGCCGAGAGTGGGCACGCTCTGGGTAATCACATCTGGGCTGAAGCCGGGGGAACGCGTCGTGGCGGTTGGTGCAGACAAGGCAAAAGAAGGCGAAATGGTGAATCCCACGCCGTACAAAGAAGCGGAGGAACGCTAATCATGGCGAATTTTTTCATTCGACGGCCCATTGTCGCGATCGTGATTGCGATCCTCACGGTCATAGTCGGCGTAGTCACGATCGTCACCTTGCCGGTAGCGCAGTTCCCGCAGATCGCTCCGCCTGAGATCAGGCTGCAAGCCAACTATCCAGGTGCAGATGCACAGACTCTCGAGCAAGCGGTTGCTACACCGATCGAGCAGCAAGTCAGTGGCGTGGACAACATGAGCTATATGTACTCGCTCAACGCCACGGCGAACCAACAAACGTCTCTGATCGTCGATTTTGATCTCAAGACTGACCCCAACACGGATCTGCTGCTCACGCAGTCGCGTCAACAGTTGGCCAACGGTCAGTTGCCGCCCGAGGTAAACAACTACGGAATCACGTTGAAGAAGTCGACCACTGCACCGCTCATGCTGGTTGCCCTGTATTCGCCGCACGGCACCCATGATTCGAACTATCTGGCGAATTACGCCTACATCAACCTCAATGATCCGATCGCGCGCTCATACGGCGTCGGCCAAACCCAGGTTTTCGGCTCAGGGCAGTATGCAATGCGGCTATGGGTGAAGCCTGATCAGATGGCGAAGCTAGGCATCACGGTCACCGACATAGCCAACGCCCTCAAGGCTCAGAACACCGTAAATCCGGCGGGTCAGGTTGGCGGTGAGCCGGCGCAGAGCAATCAGCAGTTCACCTATGCCGTATTGGCTCAAGGCCGCCTGACTTCTCCGGAACAGTTCGGCGATGTTGTCGTGCGCGAAGCGCCGAATGGTGGGACTGTTCGCGTCAGAGATGTCGCTCGAGTTGAACTGGGAACGCAGGATTACAGCCTCATGTCTCGACTCAATGGCAAGCCCAGCGCCGCCATTGCCGTCTACCAGTTGCCCGGAAGCAATGCTGTTCAAACGGTCGCGGGCATCCGGAAGCTCATGGCGCAGATGAAACAACGCTTCCCGCAGGACATCGATTACACAGTTTCGCTCGACCAGACTCTCCCCGTCACGGAGGGCATGAAAGAGATCATTGAAACCCTCGTGATTGCGATTGTGCTGGTCATCTTTGTGGTCTACCTGTTTTTGCAGGACTGGCGTGCCACCCTGATTCCGATGCTGGCCGTGCCGGTCTCCTTGGTGGGAACGTTCGTGATCTTCCCGTTGTTCGGCTTCTCGATCAATACGCTTTCGTTGTTCGGGTTGGTGCTCGCAATTGGACTGGTGGTCGACGACGCCATTGTGGTCGTTGAAGGAGTGCAGCACCACATCGAGGAAGGACTGAGTCCGAAAGATGCTTCCATCAAGGCGATGCAAGAACTATCCGGCCCGGTGATGGGTATCGCTCTGGTTTTAGCCTCAGTGTTTGTGCCGACGGCTTTCATACCTGGCATCACCGGCAGGCTGTATCAGCAATTTGCCATCACGATCGCCATCTCCGTGATGCTGTCAGCGTTTAATGCTCTTACGTTGAGCCCAGCACTTTCGGCGCTTCTCCTCAAACCCAAGAAGCAGACTCGCGGACCCTTGGGAAAATTCTTTGGCTGGTTCAACACATATTGGGAGCGCTCCACCGACAGCTTTGTCCGCTGGTCCGGTGACCTGATTCGCAAGGCTAGCGTGGTGATGGTACTGCTAGTGGTCGCCGGCGGTGCAGCTTGGCTCTTCAGCAAACATCTTCCCACCAGCTTCCTGCCGGATGAAGACCAAGGCTACCTCTATATCAACATGCAGCTTCCTAAAGCCGCTTCCATGGAGCGCACAAGCGCGGCGGCAAAACAGGTCGAGGATGTTCTCGCAAACACGCCGGGGGTTCAATACACCACAAGCGTCATCGGCTTCAGTCTGCTCAGCTACGTCCGGACTTCCTACAACGCCTTCTTCTGGGTATCGCTGAAACCGTGGGAAGGGCGCCAAAGCCGGAGCGAACAATATCAAGCCATCAAGGCGCGTTTGAACCAGGAACTCAAGACGCTTCCAGATGGGACGGTCTTCAGTTTCTCGCCACCCGCGATCCCCGGCGTCGGAACTTCCGGCGGCGTAACGTTTGTCCTCGAAGACCGCGCCGGCAAAGATGTCAGGTTTCTTACCGATAACCTGAACAAGTTTATGGCGGCAGCACGCAAACGCCCTGAGCTTGCGCTGGTCAGCACCACCTTTATCCCCAGTGTGCCGGAAGAATTCATCAATGTGGATAAGGACAAGGTTTTGAAGCAAGGCGTGAATTTGACGGATGTCTATAACACCATTCAGGCGTACATGGGCGGTTTGTTCGTCAACTACTACAACGATTTCGGGCGCACCTGGCAGGTATATGTGGAAGCGGAAGCGCCCTATCGCGCGACGACCAACGATCTTGGTCAATTTTACGTCCGCAATGGACAAGGGCAGACGGTGCCGCTCACCGCGCTGGCAAAGTTCGAAACCCGTTCCGGTCCCGAGTTCACGATGCGCTACAACGAGTATCGATCCGCTCAGATCAATGCTAGCGCCGCGCCGGGCTATAGCTCCGACCAGGCATCAGCGGCCCTGGAAGATGTTTTCAAACAGACCATGCCCCGGGAGATGGGTTTCGATTACCTGGGCATGTCTTACCAGGAACAAAAAGCACGGCAGGGAGTACCACCGTCCGTCATCTTCGGATTCTCACTGCTCTTCGTTTTCCTGATTCTGGCGGCTCTCTATGAAAGCTGGACAGTGCCTTTTAGCGTGCTGCTCAGCACGCCAGTCGCAGTCTTCGGCGCTCTCGCTGCTCTCTGGCTGCGTCGTGTCGTAGTCGGTCTTTACCTGCCACAGTACATGGTTCAAATCGAGAATGATGTCTATGCCCAGATCGGCCTGGTGATGCTCATCGGCCTGGCTGCGAAAAACTCGATTCTGATCGTCGCATTTGCAAAGGAAGACTATGAAAAACGGGGCATGTCCCTGGTGGATGCCGCGCTTTCCGCCGCGAGGCTTCGCTTCCGGCCTCTCATGATGACCGCGCTCGCCTTTATCCTCGGCTGCGTGCCGCTCTGGACAGCGTCCGGAGCAGGCTCTGTCGCGCGCCAGATTATGGGCACGGCCGTAATTGGCGGCATGGTGGCGGAAACCTTCATCGGCAGATTCTTCGTTCCCGCGATCTTCTACGTAGTTGAGAAATTGTCAGGCGCCGAGCGACATGGAGCATTGCCACTCACGCCCGCCGAGGCGCCCAGTCAGGGGGACTGAATTATGAAAAACACTGCACTCTTAGCAATTCTAGCCGCGCTTGTTCTAGAAGCCGGCTGCATGATGGGGCCGAAATACAAGCGGCCTGCTGTAGATGTACCACCGGAATACCGTGCACCCGCTCCGCAAGAGGCCTCGCAAGCCTCGTCGCTGGGCAACGAGCAATGGTGGCAGGTCTATCAGGATCCAGTGCTCACGCAGTTGATTCACACCGCCATTGCGACAAACTATGATGTGCGCATCGCCGCCGCCCGCGTTCTTGAAGCCCAAGCACAAGTTGGTATTACTCGCGCCAATCAACTCCCCTCCGCAAGTGTGGGGGCCGATATTTTCAGCCAGCAAAACGCCAAAGTTACGAACCTCTTTCCTGCTTACCAGGTCAATGGCGGCGAACTGAATCTCTCGGTCATCTGGAATCTGGATTTCTGGGGGAAATACCGCCGTCAAACCGAGGCGGCTCGTGCCCAATTACTCGCAACCGAGTGGGGACAGCGAGCGGTGCTGTCTTCGCTGGTGGCTAATGTAGCGACGGCTTATTTCCAGCTCCGCGCGCTCGACAGCGAACTCGAAATCTCGAAGCGAACGCTGGCCTCGCGGCAAGAATCCCTAAAGCTAACTCAGTTCCTTGAGAACCATGGCTCAGCTTCTGGACTTGACGTAAGTCAAGCGGAGCAACTCGTCTACACCGCTTCGGAGACAATCCCTGATCTCGAGCGGCAAATTCAGCAACAGGAGAACGTGCTCAGCGTTCTTCTCGGTGAAAATCCACAATCCATTCCCCGCGGACGCGCGCTTACTGAGCAGCCCGTCCCGCAGAACGTTCCGGCCGGCCTTCCCTCGGAATTACTGGAGCGCCGGCCGGACGTCCGCCAGGCAGAAGAGAACGTGGTCGAGGCCAACGCACAAATCGGCGTCGCAAAGGCCGCGTTCTTTCCAAATTTGTCGCTGACCGGACTAGGAGGGCTGGAGAGCAACGCCTTGCACCAGTTCATCACAGCGCCCTCGGAGACTTGGTACGCAGCCTTCAATGTAAGTCAGCCTGTCTTCCAGGGCGGGGCGCTCCGCTCTCAACTCAGGCTCTCACGCGCCAACTGGCAAGAAACAGTGCTCTCTTACCAGCAAACCGTCCAGAACGCCCTCGAACAAGTTTCCAACTCGGTGGTTGCTTCTCAAAAAGACCGCGAGTTCCGGGAGCAACAGGAATTGCTCACGCAAGCCGCCCAGCAGACCGACCAACTGTCCGAGGTACTTTATAAGAACGGCGGCGCAAGTTACCTCCAGGTGCTGAACAGCGAAACAAATTACTTCTCAGCGGAACTAAATCTGGTACAAGCCGAGTTCAACGAACGATTAGCGCTCGTGCAGCTTTATCAGGCGCTGGGAGGCGGGTGGCAGCAATAAGGGAAGGATAAAGATGTTTAGCAGAATTCCGGTTGTTTACGACGCATCTCCAGGATCTGGACGTGCATTATGAAACGGATAGCGTCTCTTTCAATCTTCTTTGCCGCGCTCATTGAGTTCGCGATCGAGCGTGCAAGGTTCGACCTTGGGATTGTGGCGGGAGTTGCGATCGTGACCCTACTGTGGAATGTCGTGGGACGAACGCTACGCCCTCATATGGACTCGCAGAAGCACGACGACAGTGAGACCGTTTCCAGGGGATAGTTGCAATGTTGATGAATGTGTACGCACCAGATCGTCACGTACCGCTCTTGGGAGCGGGTTTCGATGGAGTGTTCGGGGAAAGGTAGTTTGGAAATGAAGACGAAGTTGTTTTTTTTGCTCCTCCTGTTGACTACTGCTGTGGCGCCTGGTGCGTTAGCGGCTGCCGACGGGGGCGACAGGAATCTTCACACCAGAAGCGGTCAAGTGCTCGTCACGCCGGTTGACGGCCCAGCAGGCAAGGATGTGCCAACAAGTCCCGCCGTGGTGCTGAACGATCCGAGGCAAGTGCTGCAGGATTATGACTCATTAATGATCGCGCTCACACAGAAGTTCTCTTCCACACTCGCGATGATCGCTGAAGCTGTCAAGCGCGGCGAAGTCAGCAGCGAGCAGGCAAGAGAAATGAGTGCCGAGCAATATCAGCTTACCCACATGCAGTTTGAACTGCTCAGTCTGTGGCGTGGAATCGAAGAACAGGACTCGGCGAGAATTCCTGATGTTGAAGCAAAACCGGATTCGACGCAAGAAAGCGAAGTCGTAATGGTGGCGTTGCCGTTCTCATCCCTTCAACTCAATCCGTCTTTGACTACGTATCTCAATTTGACGCCCTCTCAAGTCGATGCTATCCAGCAAGTCATGATGCGGGAACAACATCGTCTCGAGCCTTTGATGACGGCGCTTCGGACTGCACGAGAGAAGCTGCGTGCAATCGACAGTGAACACGTAAATGAGAAACAGGTCAAAGCTCTGGCCGATACAGAAGCAAGTCTGCTGGCAAGGCTGATCGTCGCGAACGCCCGCATGCAATCCAAGATTTACAAACTTCTCAGTCCCGACCAGCAAAAAAAGCTCAGCAATCTCGAACGAACGCAAAGCGCAGTCACATCGGACCGTAGGTAAGACTCAGGTATTAGTCGTTGGAGTTCTGCTGGGAGCATGAATTCAGCAAGATTCCGACCATCCCGGCAGAAATCCGCACAAGTCCGTTTCCGATGTGCAGTTTACTCAGAATTATCAGCCGGACAACAGCGTCAACAAACCGGCTCGCGATGGTTTCTGGCAGCTTATTGAAACCGGGAGCTCGCGCTCGAGATGTTCGAGCAGCTTGGGGTTGCCGCGGGGCAGATTCAATCGGTGTAAACCGAAAAGTAAAGGGAGTTTACAAATGGCAAATACGGATAAAACTGCAATTGTTACTGGTGCCTCGCGGGGGATCGGAGCGGGACTCGTCGAAGCATTCCTGAAGCGCGGTTACGGCGTAGTCGCAAACTCGCGAAACATCACGAAAGCTAATCCATTCGCTGCGTCTGCAAATCTTGCGCTGGTCGATGGAGACATCGGCGATCGAAGCACTGCCGCGAAGATCGTGGACACTGCCGTTTCGAAGTTTGGCAGGATCGACGTGCTGATCAACAATGCAGGTGTTTTCATTCCCAAGCCCTTCACCGAATACACCACGGAAGACTTCGACACATTAGTCTCCACGACGCTTGCAGGCTTTCTCTACGTGTCACAGCTAACCGTGAAGCAAATGTTGAAACAGAAATCTGGCAGCATCGTCAACATCTCAACTACCCTGGTTGACCAACCGATCGCAGGTGTGGGGGCGGCCGTCCAAATCATGTTGAAGGGCGCGTTGAATGCGGTGACCCGTGCCCTCGCGATTGAATACGCGAAGGACGGCATTCGCGTGAACACCATTGCACCAGGTGCAATCAACACGCCCATGCATAAACCTGAAACATATGAATTTCTGAAAGGGCTGCACCCGATCGCGAGGATGGGTGAAATCAAAGAAATCGTCGACGCGGTTTTGTTTCTGACCGACGCCACGTTCACCTCGGGTGAAATCTTGCACGTGGATGGCGGCGCGCACGCAGGCAAATGGTAAATCGAGAAAGCTCTCGGCCTGCCAGCGCTGAGCAGCGGTTGAAGAAATTTGGCATTGAGCTCCCTACACCGCCTGAGCCGTTCGGCATCTACGCGGAGGCGGTGCAGACGGGAAACCTGCTCTTTCTCACCGGAATGCTTCCCACTGTAGGCCGCGAAGCGAAATTCATCGGGCGCCTCGGCGCGGAGCTGGACGTCGAGGAATGTCACAAGGCGGCTCGCCTGGCCGCACTGAACGCCCTCGCAGTCGCGAGGCAACATCTGGGATCACTCGATCAAGTTACGCGAATTGTCCGGCTCGGAGTAGCAGTGGCCACTTCGGGAGATGTCCGCGAACAGCCAAAGGTGGCTGACGGCGCCTCAGAGTTACTGCAAGACGTTTTCGGAAAAGACAACAACCCTAGCCGACTGGTGTACGGAGTAGCGAGTCTTCCCCTCGGCACGCCAGTCGAGTTGGAATTGATCTTTGAGGTCTCATGATGCCTGGCTGGAATCAGAACCGACTCACAGCGAAGCTCGGGATCGAGTATCCCATCATTCAAGGTCCGCTTGGCGGATTGTCTTCGCAAAGATTGACGGCCGCAGTTTCCAACTTTGGCGGACTCGGATCGTTTGGCGCACACAGCTTGCCGCCCGACGTCATCAAAGACGTAATCGCGGAGATTCGCTCTCTTACGTCGAAACCGTTCTCGATGAACTTGTGGGTTTCAATGGAGGATGAAGGTGCGCGAACAGCAGATGAAAACGGGTTCAACAGGAGCCTGGCTCCATTAGTCGCGGACCTCACTGCCTTGGGGGCGCCCCGTCCAATCTACAAGCCGTATTCGCCAAAGCGATTTGAAGATCAGGCCCGCGTGCTACTGGACGCGAACGTGCCGGCGTTCAGCTTCATCTTCGGAATCCCGGTAAGAGAAATCTTGGAGGAGTGCCGGGCAAGAGGCATCGTCACCATTGGCACGGCGACAACGCCCGACGAGGCTGCGGCACTTCAGGAAGCTGGCGTGAACACCATTGCCGCTTCTGGCTTCGAAGCAGGGGGGCATCGCGGATCATTTCTCCGGCCAGCCGAGGATTCGCTAACCGGCACGCTGTCGCTAGTCCCACAGGTCGTCGACATCGTCGATGTGCCAGTGATTGCCGCGGGGGGAATAGGAGATGCACGAGGTGTAATCGCGGCCCTGGCTCTCGGCGCCGAGGCAGTCCAGATGGGAACGGTATTCCTGATGTGCGAGGAATCCGGCGCGAGCCGCCTTCATCGCGAAACTTTGCGACGACGCAATGCCGGACATACCGCCTTGACAAAAGGGTTCACAGGAAGACTCGCACGGGCAATCCGCAACCGCGTGATGGAGAACTTGAACCGGTAGCGGAACCGAGATATTGCCATATCCGCTGCAACGAGAAATCGTCAGAAATCTCGCAATCGCAGCAGAGGCTGCGGGCCGGGCAGATCTTGTGCCTATGTGGGCCGGACAAAGCGCCAGTCTTTCTACTTGCACCGATGTATCGGCGTTCTTGACTTCATTGGTCGAGGAGCTCTCTGAAATCGCTGGGCCCGTCATTCAGTGGAGCGAAGCGCGCCGTGAAAAGCGAATTCTCAAATAAGGAGAAAAAGGGAATATAAATAGCCATTTTGTAAAACTCGCACAACTTTCTGGTTGGCGACAGCGAGCCTGAACGAAAACTGGATCGCCGGGGGTTCGATCGCGGTTACGACTCGACCAATCACAAGCTTATCCATCGCAAGACAATAAGGAGAAAAGCAATGCCATACGTTACAGTCGGAAAAGAAAATTCAGGTAACATCGAGCTTTACTACGAAGATCATGGTTCGGGCCAACCGGTTGTTCTGATCCACGGATACCCATTGAGCGGCGCTTCCTGGGAGAAGCAGGTGCCCGTTCTCCTGGAAGAGGGTTACAGGGTTATTACCTATGACCGCAGAGGCTTCGGCAAGTCCAGCCAGCCGACCGCAGGCTACAACTACAACACATTCGCAGAGGACCTTCACAACCTGGTCACCCAGCTCAAGCTGCACGATTTCACATTAGTCGGCTTCTCCATGGGAGGAGGCGAGGTGGCACGATACATCGGAAAATACGGCTCCAAGGGCATGAGCAAAGCAGTGATTATCTCCGGTGTGCCACCGTACTTGCTCAAAACCGGCGACAATCCCGAAGGCGTCGATGCCAGCGTATTTGCCGGGATCGAGAAAGCCGTGGCCGCCGACCGCTACGCATTCTTCACTGGCTTCTTCCAGAATTTCTACAACACCGACCTGCTACTTGGTAAGCGTGTCAGCGAACAAGCCGTCCAAGCCAGCTGGAACGTGGCGGCCAGCGCCTCCGCCACCGCCAGCCTGGCATGTGTCCCGACCTGGCACGAGGACTTCCGCGGGGATCTCGCCCGCATCGATGTGCCCACTCTGGTGATTCACGGAGATGCCGACCGCATTCTTCCAATTACTGCTGGGGGGCTGCGCACCGCCAAGCTCATCAAAGGGGCTCGCCTGCTCGTCGTGAAAGACGGCCCACACTGCGTCCCGTGGACACATGCGGAAGAAGTCAACGCCGAATTGCTGAGCTTCCTGGGCGGGAGGGCCGGCAAGTCGCAGACGGAGGCTGCCTAGGTACCCAGCTCGTAGAGCAGCCGTGATTTTCCCATGGAGCTTTGGATGCCTTGGCAAGCGTTCGAATTCATTGGACGGCCCGATCTCATCTTTGCGTGGGCTGGGACGAACCCAGTCCCGCGAAGGTCGGCGTTTAAGACGTGTAGAAAAGATGCCATTCCTAAATGACAGGGAACAGATGGTATTATCGCGGCGGAGTCACTCATGGAACCGCCAAAACCAAGAATTCCGCGTGAAGCAATCGAGCTCTACAACAATTTCATTCATGGTGAGATTAGTCGCCGCGCCTTTATGGAGGGCGTACACCGACTAGCGGGCGGTCTGGCGGCAGCCACGGTTATCAATGCATTGATGCCGAATTATGCGCTGGGCCAGCAGGTTTCCCGCACCGATGACCGGATCAAGGCCACATACGAGACCGTTCCCTCCCCCAAGGGCAACGGAAGCATCAAAGGATATCTCGTGCGACCGATCAGTGCCGACACCCGCTCCGAGACGGTAACGAAGTTGCCCGGCGTAATTGTGATCCATGAGAATCGGGGGCTGAACCCGCATATCGAGGACATCGCCCGGCGGTTTGCCCTGGCCAACTTCATGGCATTCGCGCCGGACGGGCTCACGTCACTGGGTGGATATCCTGGCGACGATTATAAGGGCGGCCAGATGTTCAACAAGATCGACAAGAACAAAATGTCTGAGGATATGGTAGCCGCGGCGCTGTGGTTGAAGGCGCGTTCTGACTGCACGGGAAAGATCGGCGCTACCGGCTTCTGCTATGGGGGCTCGACTGCCAATATGCTGGCGGTGCGACTGGGACCCGACCTGGCGGCAGCGGCGCCGTTTTATGGCGGTCCTCCCGCCCCAGAGGACATCCCGAACATCAAGGCGGCGATCCTGGTGCATCACGGAGAACTCGACACCCGGCTGGCAGCCACGTGGCCGGCCTACGACAAGGCGCTGAGCGCGGCGCAGGTTCCGCACGAAGGTTATATTTACCCAGGCGCCGTACATGGCTTCAATTGCGACGCGACACCGGAACGGTATAACAAAGCCGCCGCGGACCTCGCCTGGCAACGCACGATCGACTGGTTCAACAAATACGTGCGCGGCTGATTCCGCGAGTAGGATCTGCCATATTGGACGCCCCCGAATCGGTTCGGGGAATTTCGAACCTCGCAAGGGATAACGAAGGTCGAACACATGGACCTTCATCATCCCAACTCAATGTAAGAAGTTAACAATTAAATGTAAGAGAACTGATTTTAAGCATTTTGGTTGCCAGAGGATGAATCCACGCCCCACGCTAACCTTGTGCAGGGCCGGATTCTGTGAGTCTACCCGGCCCTTTCAATCAACAATTTAATGTCGAGGTGGCAACAGTTTTATCAACACACCGTGACCAACGCCAACTTTAAGTCCGCTGCGTCTGTCAAAGAATATTTTGTGCATCTGCGCGAAAGTGTGTTCTGCGTAGAGATCTCGTGTTTTCTAGAAGAATTCCGCCAAGCGCTGCTTTTCATCAAACTCCGGTCCAATTCCGTGATCTTTGAAGCGAAACTGATCGGCAAAGTAGCCAGTTCCATCCTCGACCTGGCCGTTTCCAAAGTCTCGCAGGATGCCTCAATACCAGCTCTTCCTGTGCCACTGAAATCGACATTTCACTCATCTCCGCTCTCATTACATTCGGTTCGCTCCGCTAAACCAGGACCGTTCCGCCATCAACCACAACGGCCTGGCCGGTGCAGAATTCTTCCTTCATCAAGAACAGATAGGCTTGTGCAATGTCATGAGCTTCGCCGACTCGCCCCACAGGTAGTCGCTTGCCGACGCTTTCAAAGAGCAGCTCCCTTTCTGATGAGCTCATGTTCTGCCACAGGTTCGTCCGGACGACTCCAGGGGACACAGCGTTAACCCGGATCGGTGCCAGCTCAATCGCCAGGGCACGTGTTAACGCTTCGATAGTTCCGCAGACGCTCGCGGCAATTACCCATCCACTAAGCGGGCGCTGGCCGGCGACTCCCGTCGTGAGAACGATAGAGCCGCCCTTTCGAATTCGTGGACTCCCGTATTTCACCGTGGCGAGTGCAGACCAATAACGCAGTTCAAACGCGCGTCTGGCCTGCTTGAGATCCGTATCAGCAAGCTCGTGCAATTGCAGGCTGTCTCCTGCAGTAAAAACCAGGTGATCAAAGGAGCCAAGCGTCGCAAAAAAACCTTCCACAGCCCCTTCGTCCGACATGTCAACCGCGTGTCCACGTGCATCTCCTCCGATGGATCGGACGGCTTCCTGAACTCGTTCTGCTCTGCTGGAGACGATCACGACGTCCGCTCCCTGCGATGCCGCCTCTTCCGCGACTGCCAAGCCGATCCCCGACGACCCACCTATGATGACCACCCGCTTATTCTCTAAACCGTTTTCTCGTGGCATTGAATTCTCCGTTTTCAGAGTTCTGTCGACGTACACAGCTAAAGATGAGCAGACGTCAGCATGCGAATCATGCATAATGAACATGGCGCCTATGCGTTTAGAGAAACTGCGTCAGGCCGACTTGAATCCCTCGACTTACATGCGCGGGAGTCGAACCCGTTAGCCTCTTACCAGAGCGCTTGTTTAGCAGACAGTGCTACCGTCCGGCCCACTCTCCGTAAATTGTCAAAGAACAAAAGAATTCTGGTAGGCCCGGTGGGAGTTGAGCCCAGAAAAGGGCTGCTCTTAAGGCAAGGGCGTATGCCAGTTCGGCCACGGGCCTATTCGTCGAGGTGGCCACAGTTTCATGTGACCAGCGCCGATCGCTCTTAAGGCCGCTGCGATAGCCACTAAGTTAATGCTTCCAATAGTCTCGGTTCTGGACAGCCACCGCATTTACAGGCACCTATCGACATCGTGTCAGTTAGGGTCGACCCACCCATCTCCGGGTCACATCCCATACTTCGTCCGGTGAACCGTAACCACGACGATAGGCTCGGCCGCAGATTTCGTACGGCTTCAAGTCCGTCGAACCCCAATGACTGGACGCGGGCGGCATACGGCAAGAACAGTACAGGATCCACCCTGAGCCGCCGTGCGCGGTGAGCGGGATCAGGTACGATCCATTGCGATACGGGCTGAAGCTTGGCAAATATCGAGTGCGGCATTTCGGACACTCGACGCAATGGCGAACACGAGACATGAAGATCGAAACAACGGTTTGATCGCAGCGCGTCGGAGATAGCGGCTATTGCTAATGCTCACTCAGATTCACGATTTCGTTGATCGGGTGGAGCTTTGCCGCGAAAACCGCGCACGATAAAGGTCACTCTGAATGACGGATTAGCGACGCCAGCACCACAGCCCCCGAGTCAGTGACAGTCTGAAGTGATCGCATACGTCCTCCCCAGTAGCACTCCAGTACAGCTGCGACTCGCTCTTTCCTTGCGCAAAGTGCAGGCCGATCTCAGCGTTGCTCGACCCCAACCATCCCCATTGTCCGATCCAGAGCAGGATTGGCCCACGGCTTGCAAAAACTTCGTATCGAAAAAAACGTGTGGCGCGCTGTTATCCCGCCTCACCGGTTCGTGCTCCTCAGCATGTGTGCGGTCGCGTGTAGGGAATACAACCGATCGGAGACCAGGCACATACCCTGCGGAACGAATGCCTTTATCGCTCGAATCGGACGAGTCCGAATCTCTGCAAATGCTGTTTGCTCACATTCGCGGGCAAATTGGATTTCGGGTGTGTAGGTGCGACCTCTGCTACCGACCTGCCTATGCTTTGCCTTACAGGGGTTGCCAGAAAAGCATGGATGTTTCCCGCATCCGGCCCGCTGAGCACGATTGCCATGCCCGAGATTTGTCCGCGCTCGTTGATCTTGTTTGCCATGGTTGCGAAGCGGTTGGAGCTGGCAGGAAACAGCGTATTAAGGTCGGTCATCACGTTGTCCTCCCAGATGAAGGCATGGGACCAGCTGCCCTGCGAGTCCTGAGTACTTCCCATCGCCTGGCCTTCATTGTTGATGCCGAATGCGATCCCGTCTGGATCGATAACCACCGTGACAGTTCAGGTGGCCGCGTGCACTCGCTCTTCCTAGTAGCTCTCACGGTAGACACTCTGGGTCACGGCAATATTTCGCGTGACCCAGGTGTTCTGCAACAATCTCAAGATCTTCCGCCTTCGCGCAGCATGGCTGGAATGCATGGTGCGGAAGCTCAGAAAATGCCTTTATCGTGGATTGAGCAGTGTGCGGACCTCGGCGAAAGCTGCTTGCCAACATTCGCCGCGGGCAAAGTGATTTTCGGATGCGTACGTACGACGTCTGCAACCGACTTGCCCATGGTCTTCGTTTACCGGGGTTGCCAGAAAGGCGTGGACGATATTTCCCGCGTGCGGCCCGGCCATCTCCACCGCCATACCCGCGATTTGTCCGCTCTCATTGATGTTGCTAGCCGAGATTACGTAGAGGTTGGAACTTGCGGGAAATAGAGTGTTAAGGTCGATCATCCTCCCGTTCTGCCAGATGAGGCCGTGGGACCAGCTGGCGCTGGAGTCGAAGGAGCTTCCCACCACCTGGCCCCGGTTGTTGATGCTGGTGGCAAAAGCGGCAACATCTCCCGGCAGAAGGACGCCGAGGCTTGTGACTGTATTGTTCTCCCAAATAGCGGCCAAGGCTGTGCCGTCAGAGTTGACGGCTTGCCCAACAATTTGGTTGTGGCCGTTAATGGCGTAGGCTATGGCGCCCGGAGTCTCCGAGGTCCGGAAGCGGGGTGGCAGTGCCGTTTTCCCACACTACGGCGTAATTCGCTGCGGTGCAGGTTCCCGAGTAGCCTACGGCTTGGCCTTGATTGTTGATGCCGAATGCGACCCCGTCTGGATCGCTACCGATCGTAGGAAGAGCTTGGGCTTTGCCTTTTGTCCCACAACACCGGCAGGTCAACCCGATTATTAGTGATGCCAGCCGGGCAGGTGGAGTCCACGATACCATTTTCCGCATATCCTGCGACTTGTCCGCTGTTATTGATGGCGCTGGCCTGCCCGTTATTCCCGCCCACCGTTGGCAGAGCGTGCATGACGCCGTTTTGCCAAAGAAACGGAAGACATGTAGCGTGTGTGCCGAAACCGCAAAGGTCTTCGCCATTCGGATCTGGAACAGATGTTTCGGACATACCGACAGCTTCCCCGCGGTCGTTGATTCCGTTCCAATTGATCGAACTGTTCTTTCCTCCAAGCGTGCCGAGTGGGAGGTTGAGTTCGCCGATGCTGATCCTCACGGTGCCTTGCACGAGGTGGGAAGAGGGTGGAAATGCTGGAATGATCCAGGAGTTGCTCCATATTCAGCGTCCAGCCGTAATTATTGAGGCCCATGGCCATGCCCAGGTTGTCAGGGTGCTGAACGCCCAAATCCTGAACTTTGTAGCTCGCTTGCGCGACCGCATTGCTGAAGCAAGCCAGAACCATCGTCGTAACCCACAGTATCCAGAAATTCCGCAACTGTCTAAGCGTGCTCATATGTCCTCTTTTCCTCCGGTAAAGTCGTGGTGCCGAGATGACTGGCGATTTACGTCAGGTACCACTCGGCGCTCGGACAGTTAGCGTGCAATTGAGAGCAGAATTGGCTCACAACTTCACAAACTCCTGCTGAGTGAGAACTGAGGGAGCATGTGGTGTTCCACGTTCACAACGATTACGTGAGACAACAGGCCCAACACTTCAGAGTTCGAAAACGAGTGGCGGACTAACAACCTCCTGGGACGATCCCAAAACGGCTAGAGCGACTGTTTCTCCAACTTTTCATACATACTGGCGAGAGGTTACGAAATTCGAGAACGTCAGCAGCCAAAAGTCAGGCCGCTCAATTGCGATTGACTTTCCGATGATTTAACATACATACTGGTTGGTATGTTGGCAGCACGCAAGAGTCCGAAACGTAGAGCGACCAGGCTGCGCGATTCTGAGCGCACGCGGGAGCGCTTGCTGCAGGCGGCATCCCGCGAGATCTACAGATCGGGTTTCCAGAGTGCCAGCCTGGACACAATTCTGGCCGTCAGCTGGGGTCACCAAGGGAGCGCTGTACTACCACTTCGACAGCAAGGAAGCCTTGGGATACGCCGTCGTCGAAGAGGTCATCGCCCCCGACGTCCACGGCAAATGGGTGCGCCCTCTACAGAGCGGCAAGGACCCTATCGACGCTTTGATCGGCGCTGTTCAACGTATACCCGTTCGGCCCGCGGATGTACGGGGCGGCTGCCAACTGAACAATCTGGCGCAGGAAATGTCTCCTCTTGACGCGGGATTCCGGAAGCGGCTGGCGATAATCTTCGATGCCTGGCGGGAGGCCGTTGCCTCCGCTTTGCGAGAGGGCCAGGCCCACGGAAGCGTTCGCCGCGACGTGGAACCCGCTGACGCCGCCGGCTTACTGATCGCGATGGTCGAAGGCTATGGCTCGCTGGCAAAGAATGCTCAGGATCCGAAAGTGATGAAAGCGGGGATCAGAAACATCGTGGGCTGGCTGCGGTCCCTGCGCGCGCCGGGCAACCGCAAGCGAGGTTGATCGCATCGGTGTCTCAAGGAGCAGTTTGGCACTGTTACATACCAACCGGTTCGTATGCTAGAACGGTCAGCATCGCGATTCGGGCGAAGCGCTTCAAACTACATCATGAAAAGGAGAACGAACAATGACAAGGATCGCAGTGTCGCGCAGGAATCTGCTCGCAACGGGAGCCTGCGCGCTGGTTGGTGCCGTGAGCCTGCCGGGACCGGCAAGTGCCAGCGCATTGGGAGGGCAGAACTTAACGAACGAGGAGGTAGTCCGGAAGTGGTACGCGGCCTGGGAGAAGAAAGACTGGGGCCCAGTGGATAGCCTGCTCGCCGATAACTTCACCTTTACAAGCGCGGCCGGCGACGACCACATCAGCAAGAGCACTTTCAAAACGCGATGCTGGGAAACACAGATCGATTTCATTGAACATTTTGACCTGGAGCGAATCACCACTGGCGCGGAGGATGCTTTTGTGAAGTATCTTTGCCACACCAAGGACGGTAAATCGTTCCGGAACGTGGAGTATCTCCGAATCAAGAACGGAAAGTTGCAATCCATTGAGTGTTATTTCGGCGCGCAATCCAGCTTTCCGTCAGCAGTGAGCACTGGGCAGAAGTAACCTGAGGCCTGGAAGGTAAGGCGTGGGGTGCCGATTTCAATCTCACTTCGGGTAGCAGGAAGTCGAAACGAGAGAGCAAGGGGTTCCATCATGAGCGCCCGCGAAATTCAGGATCAGAAGGCCATTGCACGTGAGATGTTTGTTCAACAAGCTGCTCACGCTAATGCGGACGTTTCGGCTAGCCCACTGCGGGGAGCTACGATTTGCTCCACCAAGAGTAGACGGGATTACACTCTTGAATCGACAGCGGACGAGTTCTGCGAAGCTGCAGATACATCGTTGCTTCCGGTAATCCGAGTTGATGCTGCAAACCTCATGCGAGTCTTGCGGCAGTTGGAGGTTATAGCAAAACGACAGGCGCCACGAATCGCGTTCAAGGCAAAGGGTAGCATCCTGCTCTTGGATTTAGCCGACATCCTGGCAGTGCAAGCCGAAGGTAATTACGTTTCGTTGCAACACCGAACTAATCCCTATTTGGTGCACGAGTCCCTCTCGTCCATGGCGGAGAAGCTCAAACCCTACGGTTTTATTCGCATCCACCGCTCGGTCGTCGTGAATATTTCGGCCGTGGAGGAGATCCAACCTTTACCGACGGGGGAGTACAGGCTGCGTGTAAAAGGTGGGAAGGAATACTTGGTAACGCGTACATACAAACACAACCTCAGAGATCTGGCTCAACTGTGGGTAGGCTCAGAGCGCCTTTGCGGCTAACAGGCAGCAAGATGCTGTGCCTGCGAGGAGAATTGGTTCGAGGGGCAGCAGTCAGAGCGGTGCTCTAGACCACGCTCTCCTCGGCAACCGGCTCCCTTCCCAAGAGTGTCGGCCAACCGGAACTGCCGTGGTGTTGTTCTTTCGCACTACTCGATAATCTGATGGCAAACGGGGTGGAAAATAAAATCTATAGGCTTGGTCCGACGCAAGCAGTGCATCGCCCGGGGTCGAATGACTCCATCAGGGACGGAATCGAACCGCCGACGCCAGCCTTTTCAGTCTCTGAGTCTAACCACCATTTCAATACAGCTCAACAAATCGGCGCCCGGATCGGGTGGAATCCGATTGACGCAGCAACGCAGCCTCCAACAGGTACGCGTGAGCCTGTCCTTAATCCTTCTGATTCACGGACTGATCATCGCAACCCGGACTTCGAGGATTCCAGTGAGCTGGATTGGCGACGGCGGCCATAACTCGGGACAGGGATGTCGAATCGGCTTTCGACTCTTGCTGCAGTCTTTTCGGCCGTGTCAAACAGTACAGAGTTAATTCCTAAGCGAGCTGCCGCCTCGACATTTTCGGCGCGATCATCCAGGTACAAGATGTCTTGCGGGGCCGCTTTGAGTAGTTCGAGACAAGTTCGATAGATCGCCAGCTCCGGCTTTATGGACCCGTAGTCGCAGGAATAAATCAGGTATTCGAATGTAGAGAGGCCCGGAAAGGACTTCGTCACATGGCGACTGAGTTCGAGCGGCATGTTTGAGAGAAGGGTTAAGGGGAAGCCTTCATGGTGCAACAGCTTTGCCCATTGCACAGCGCCTTGATTTGGTCGAGTGATACTTTCGCTATCGAGCTTGATTAGCGTTGCTATCTGATCTCTGCTCAAACCCAGTTCTTGCTGGCCAACAACCGCTGTCCAGTATGCAGGTCCATCGATATCACCCCGGTCGTAGGGCGGCCGTAGCTTCCAGTAAAGTTCCGAGAATCGCTCATGGGGAATGCCGCACACGAGCGCCATACCTTTCATATCCTCCAGCGTTTGCTCGAGGCAAAGAACGTTTCCGTAATCGAAGACGACTGCCTGAACCGAACGCTTTTGCGAAAGACCTTGTATGGCGCTACGTTTGGCAGTATCATGCATAAATCGGATGATACACGTATATACGTGCATAACCAAGTGCATTCGTGCAAAATGGCCAGAATGAAACCAGAAGCGGAAGCAGGCCAAATCGCCCTAAAGGAAGAGCGCCACCAGTACATCCTGGAGCTGCTTGGCAGTGAGGGCCGAGTCCTCGCCGCGGACCTTAGCAGTCGATACAAGGTCTCTGAAGACACGATTCGTCGAGATCTGCGCGAATTGGCGAGTTCGGGAAAGATCCAACGGGTACACGGCGGCGCCCTGCCTCGCCGTGCCGAGGCCGTTCCTTTCGTGTCTCGCCAACAAATCGACATGGAGAGCAAGATCGGAATTGCTCGAGCGGCGGCTGACATGATCCGCGACGGTCAGGTGGTGCTGATTGATGGAGGTACCACGAATCTAAGAATTGCTTCCTACCTTTCAAGAGAGCGTTCGGCAACGATTGTTACCAACAGCCCACCGCTTGCGCTGGCGTTGGCGGATCATCCGAAGTTGAGCGTGCTGATGCTCGGAGGAAATTTTCTTAAAGAGGCGCGGGTCACGACTGGCATCGAGACCATTCGTGGGGTCGAATCCATTCGCGCTGATCTATGTTTTCTCGGAATGTGCAGTTTGCACCCGGAGGTCGGAATAACCGTCGGCGACCGAGAAGAAGCGTACGTGAAGCAAGCGATGATAGGGGCTTCAAGGGAAGTGGTTGGCCTGATTTCACTTGGGAAAATGGGGACATCTCTGCCTTACCTGGTCGGTCCTGCTTCCCGACTGACACGTTTGATCACCGATGCATCAGACGAAGATGTCCTGAATCCCTACCGCTCCCAAGGCATAGAAGTCACAAGTACGTAAACGAAGAGGTTCGACACTTCATAGTTACGCCAAGAGGAACTTTTTCATGCATGAATTCCGCTACGCAAAGGAACACGCAATAGCTCGAACCTTTCATAAGGCCTTCCGACTGGTAGAGAGGTGTTTGCTGCTGGGACTGATGGTCGCGGTCTCGCTTGAAGCACAACAGAGTTCTCCGTCTGCGCCAGCGTGGACCGGTGTCGTACGCACGGCTGCCGGTGAACCTGTGGCCGGAGCGAAGGTAACGGTATACACGGCGGCCGCTAAAAAGAAAATTACAGCAATGACAGGAACCGACGGAAGGTTCGCGATTGCGGACATTCGACTCGGGCCACATAACGTGAGCGTGCAACTGCCCGGGCGAGATCCGACAGCGTCAACTGGAGTGGACATTACCGGCATAGCAGTTGTGCTGACGGTATCCGATCAAAACGTGCTGTCGATTGCAGCCAATCCGCAAACTTCTGCGGGAGTCTCGAATGGAAACCCGAGCACAACTTCGAACGCAGCCAGCGGAACAAGCGGTGAGAAACTCTCCAGCCAAAAGGTAAATGAGTTGCCGTTGAACGGACGTGACTTCAGCACGCTGCTGCTGTTAGCAGCCGGGACGATGACGGACGTGAACGGGCAGACGAATTTCACCCAGCAGTTTGCCATCAACGGACAGCGCGGCGTTGAGGCTGTGTTCGCGATGGACGGTGCGGATGTGAGTGATCCAGAGATGGGCGGGAGCACGTTCACGAATTTCGACGTGGACGCGATTCAGGAATTGCAGTCAAGCTCAGGCTGGATGCCAGCAGACATCGGGCGGGGCGCGGCAGGCTTTACCAATATCGTGACACGATCCGGGAGGAGCGGATTTCACGGCTCCTTCTTCGAGTTTCTAAGGAACTCTGCCCTCGATGCGCGAAATTATTTCGATCACCCGTCGATTGCAGAGCCTGGCCGAATCCCTCCTTTCCGCAGGAATGAGTTCGGTTTTACAAATGGCGGACCGATTGTTTTGCCGAATGTATATGACGGTCGAGACCGGACCTTTTACTTTGTACAGTATCAGGGGTTCAGGCAGGTGCTGGGAACAACACAGGTCTTGGCCGTGCCTACAGTGGCAGAGCGAGCGGGCCAGGATGTGGTGACGTATCCGGACGGCAGCACGGACACGCTGCAGATAGCGGGGAGTTCGAATAGCCCAGGAGTAAATCCGGCGATTGCTTCCATATTGGCGCGCTATCCACTCCCTAACAACCCAACCGGCGCGTATGGTGCGCGAACCTATGCTGCGCCTTCAAACGTGAACACGGATACGGATCAGTTTTCTATCCGCATCGATCAGAAAGTTGGCGCAAAAGGACAATTGTTTGGTCGATTCAATTACGACAATCTGACGGGACCGACAACCAATCCGGATCAAACGCTGCTCGATCCGAGCTTTGGCGTGCAGTACGTGGATCGGCAGCGGAACGGGGTCATCACTTACACGCGCGCTGTGTCGCCTCGGCTTCTCTGGTCGACATCGTTGAGTTTTACGCGGACGACGCCTTCGTTTGTGACCCCGAACCACACCGATCCGGCACTCAAGTTCAACGATGGTCTGTATGAGGCGTACAACAGCGCGGCGGGCTCGGTGATGTCAGCGTTCGGGAATTTGTTCCAGGGGCAATTGAATTTTACCTGGACGATTGCGCGACACGCGGTGAAATGGGGTGCGGAAGCACGCCTTAATCGCGACACGACATACTTCGGAATCAGCCCCAACGGGGAATACGATTTTGGCGGCGGAACGGTTTACTCGCCAGTGTTCATTCCTTCTGCTAGCGGACAGCATAATGTGCAAGTCGGCGATCCTCTACCAGACACGCTAAGCAGTCTGCTGATCGGCTATCCGTACGGGTACACGATCGCGGTGGCGCCGCCCTACGCATCGGATGGCGCGCACATTGGGCCGGCGGCAATCAACCGGAATGACGTGAACGCCTACGTCGAGGACACATGGAAAATCAATCCGCAATGGACGCTCGATTATGGGCTGCGCTATGAGCTCTACACGCCGATTTCGGAGCGGGCGGACCGAACGTCGAGTTTTCTGAATTCGTTCCCACCTGCGGGCGTTGGGCAGGAATACTTGATCAATCCACAGCCTACTTATCAAACCGATTGGAACGGCTGGGGGCCGCGTGTTCAGGTTGCCTGGAACGCGCCGCAGGCGGTGCTTGTGCACGTGGGCGGAGCGATCACGGTGATTCCGCCGAATATCTGGCAGGACAACCTTCTTACGGGGTCAACGCCCTACGTTGTCTATCCTCGTGTCAATGCGGCGCAGAACGGGGAGATTGCCTACGGATTCCAAATTACGCCGGACGAATTGCCGCCCGTCTATAACACCGCCGGCGTGAATGTGTTGGCTAGCGGCAATTCGAAAAAAGTCCCGGCGAACACGGTGATGGACGTAAATCGATACCAGCAGGATTTGGCAGCGCTGGCCCCGAGTGGTCAGCTCTCGCTGTTGAGTCTGGCCGGGATCGACCGGCGCTTCGGCAATGGCTACCTGCAAACTTGGACGCTGGGGCTGGAACGGGCTTTCGGCGGCCTCACGGCCGATGTCGCGTATGTTGGAACATCGGCGTTTCGACTTCCCAGAATGTCATATCCAAACGCGTATCCCGGAGCGGATCCGGAATTTGCGCGGTTTACAAACTTCGACGGGAGCGGAGCGGTGACGGGCGGTTTCGGATACGAGTCTGTGCTGACAGGGACGTCGCACTCGTCGTACAACGCCTTGCAGACCTCCTTGTCGGGAAATGTCGGACACGGCGGCCCGTCATTGCAGGCAGGGTATACCTGGGGTAAATCTCTGGATGATGTCAGCGGCATCCTGGGAGGAACAGGATCCACCGGCGCTGTGACGCTGTTTAGTCCGCAAGACCCGTTCGATACACAAGCGGAAAGAGGGCCGTCAAGCTTTGACGTGACGAACGCCTTCACGTTGAGCGCAGCCCAGGGCTTGCATTTCGAGCGTTTGGGACTTCAGTCGGATCGAACCAAGCTGTTGACGAAGGGCTGGGAGTTGCTGAGCATCTCGACGATCACGAGCGGTTCGCCGTTTACGGTGTATTCGGGAATCCAGCAAACGGGTGCGGGAACGATTGGCGCGGACCGGCCGGACCAGGCCGGAACACCGGACCTTTCGAGCGCCGGCAGTTCCACGCGACCGCGCGACGACTATTTTGGGCGGGGCGCGAACAACGGAAGCTTCTTTTCGATTCCCATCGGGATCGCGGGCGGGACTGGACCGAACTCCGGGCGCTTTGGAACGCTCGGCCGTAATACATTTCGCGGCCCGGCATATTATGATTTCGATTTTGCGCTCATCAAGACGACTCCGATTGGCCACCGGGAAAGCGGTTTGGAGCGAACGGACCTGCAATTCCGCGCAGAGTTATTTAATCTGTTTAACATCGTCAACATGGGGCTACCCGCGAACATCATCGAGGGTACAGGGTTTGGCATGATCAGCAAGACCGCGGGAACTTCACGGCAAATTCAGTTTTCGCTAAAGCTCATCTATTGAGACGCGTCCTGCAGTGACTCAGGTTTGCGGGACGGCATGTTACTCAAAAGTGACGCCTCGCCGCTAGCTAAGCCGAATAGATCATGAGAAAAGGGCTAAGCAAAAAATCATTGCGAGCCAGAAGTCAGCTTGTAGGAAGTTTCACCACATAGGAAACGATAAACGGGCTTCTCGCCAGCAATGGGTCAACGGCGAGAAGCCGACTTCACAGAACCTGTCTGCTCGAGGAATACCGCCGCACCTAACCTTCGCGCAACCGTTGATCCTCGCGACAATATCCCTACCTACGAGGCGTATGAGATGCGTCCCACTTTGCATGCGCGATCTTCTCCTTTTTTCTAAGTCCACTGATTTGCCAATTTCGCCATCCCGGCTCGCGCTCTAATTCTTGCGTTGCGCGGGGACGATTCAGGGAGACTATCTAGAACGGAAGTAGCTGCAGGCTCGCGCGTCTAGGCGTGAGCGGCCGCTGATGTGCGACCCGTGGCCTCGGGCGGATTTGCTCGCTGCTTGCGCATCGCTTCGTGGAATTGCTCGGAGGTCAGCGATTCGCCGTAGAACAAGTGCAGTAAGGGATCGTCGACGTCTTCGGACGGCTTCTGCGCGGTCGATTCCGATTCCAGTCCTTGCGGCTCGA
Organism: uncultured Acidobacteriaceae bacterium; assembly: GCA_963795875.1. GTDB lineage: Bacteria > Acidobacteriota > Terriglobia > Terriglobales > Acidobacteriaceae > Sulfotelmatobacter. Next base: position 257,815 of record CAWCJM010000004.1, on the reverse strand, counting down.
CCAGCAACTCTGGCATCAGCGAGCGATTTTCGTTGAGTACTTCCAGGAATTTCTCCACGGCGGCACGATGCTCAGGCGTGGCTTGCGTGAACTCGACGCCCATGCCCTTCTCCGGATGCATGACGCGCACTACGCCCTGGGCGCGCACTTCTACAGTACCGGCCCGCATCGACAGCGTCACGCGGCTCGACGCCGGGAATGGCGATGAAATCTCCAGATAGCACCCACCCAGGCTCAGATCCGTGAGTTGGCAGCGGATTGGTGGATCATCTTGCTCAACTTCTGGCGAATTCTGTTTCAGCCACTCCTGCAACTGGCGAGTAGCCTCCGGAGAAATGTCCCGGAAGCGCAGTCCGGCCTGATCACGCAACCCTTCCCAGGCAAATTCCGCAGGGAGTTCGAGAGCTGTCTCGGTTCCGGGCAAAGTGAAAGCGATCTGCCAGCGTCCGTTGGGACGCCGACGGTTTGGCAGGCTAACGGCCATACCTCCCTCACTCAAGTCAACCGTGGTCACCTTCATGTTGCTGCCCACGCCGGTGCTTCTCAACACAACCGGAATCTGCACCGCGACCCGCGCATTGCGGCGCCGTTCGCTCTTCATCAACGCCCGTGCCGCTCGAAAACTGGTCTTCGCGCGCTCAATCGAGACCGGCTTGTACAGCACGAAGTGGGCTCCGATCTCAAACACTGCCTTCAGGCCGATAATCGGCTCCACAATTGCAACCGCCACCGCTTGCTTATTGCAGGGGGCGGTGCGGGCGCTGCGCAGCACCTCCGTTGCGCCGTCGTCCATCACGTCAACAATGATCGCTTCGAACCGTTGTCGCGTCAGCTTGCGCAAGGCGCTGTCGGAATCGGCGCACAACTCCACATCTATCTCCAGGTCGCCCAGCACACGGCGCAAGACTCGCACGATTTTCTCGTCCGAACACAGCACCAATGATTTCAGACTCATGGCCGGGCCTTATTCCTAAGAGAACTCTGGACTCCCAGAACCGGGGGCAAATGCATCATCCCGCTGGCCAAGACGCGACTCACCAACGGAACTCCCTTTCTGCACTCTATGTCCATCTACCGATGCGATCAATGTTCTGCTAAGGAAAGAGGTTACGGCCGTAATCTGCAAGTGCTTGCGACCCCGACCGCCTGGGCCGAGACGCAGAATCCCGCAATTTGTGGAGGAAGCGGGCATTCGCTAAATTCCAGGGATAGTAATGTGGGCCGGAAGCCATGATTTCGGAGCGGCCAAAGAACGCATGATCAGCGATAACTTCCTTATTTTTCATTAGCTTGAGTCGTATTTGACCACTCTTCCGAGAGGAATTCCCGTTGACTTTCGAGCGAAATTGGCTGTAAGATGTTGAGTCTCCGATCAGCTTTGGGTGCGGATCAGTCTAGGACATAGTTCTGTCTGGTGACGCTGTCGCCAGTTGCATTCCTGAAGCTGAATCCCATGGACCACTCGGAGAATCATATAGATAGATGAGTTTGTAAGGTGGTTTAGCAGTTTCATCCCCTTAAGTGGAAAGGCATTTTTCATGGCCAAGCGACGCGGAAATCCGAACTGGGGCAAACCTGAGCCGATCGGGCCCATCACCCCCACCATCACCGAATTCGAGCAGGTTGTGCGCGAATACAAGCTATCCCCCGACCAGTATCTGCGGTCGACTCGCTTGCGCGAGTGGGCGCGCCGCAACAAGAACTCCAAATACATCCCCGAGCCTCTTCTGGAAGCCTGGGGCTTCGAGATCGAGTCCACTCTTTAACCACAGGGGTGGCAGCATTTTTGAAGGTCGCTTCTTAAATAAAGAAGCGGCCTTTTGTATTTGGTCATAATGTAGAGCAGGTTTGAAGCGTGCGGGACGCCTTCGGTCGTCCGCTGGGCAGAACCCGACGACTGTTCGCCGTCCTTTTTGATGATGTCGTGCCCAGCCATGCTGAACGTCCTCGAAATCCCGCCCGCGGAGCTCTTCTCTCTCCTGGCCGCGATCGGCTTCGCCGCCGGCCTCAATCTGTATGCAACCGTCGCGGTCCTCGGACTGCTCGCCCGCTTCGGCCATCTTCCCCTACCTCCGGGATTGATTCTCCTTGCGGGATGGCCCGTCATCGCCGCCAGTACCGCGCTGTTCGTCATTGAATTCTTCGCTGACAAAGTTCCTGCCTTCGACTTGATCTGGAACGCTCTGCATACTTTCATCCGCGTCCCCGTCGCCGGACTGCTTGCCTACCAGGCAACGCGCCAACTTTCTCCCGAGCACCAACTGCTGGCCACACTTCTGGGAGCCGCCGTGGCTCTCATCGCTCACAGCGGCAAAACCGCTGCCCGCGCCGCCGTTACGCCTTCTCCCGAGCCACTCTCGAACATCACCTTGAGCCTGGGAGAAGATGTTGTCGCCATCGGTCTGACTTGGCTGGCCACGCGGCATCCTTACCTTGCCGGAACTCTCGCCGCAATTTTCGTCGTTATCATCGTCATGCTCATGCGGTGGGTCATCCTCGCCATGCGAGCACTGTTCCGTGGCGCCGAACGGGAACTGGCTGGGTAGAGCGAGCCCAGCGAGAACCCGAAGTGTTTGACGCCAAAGAGTTCGAACATAATGCGTCGAAAGCCTGCGCAAATGCGGGGCTGGTCAGCCACCAGGAGCCTGTTGCCTCTGCTAAAATCGCCTCAATATGAGCCCCCAAACGCCGTTTACTGATGTCCCAGAAGCGATTGAGGAAATCCGCGCGGGCCGCATGATCATTGTCGTTGACGACGAAGACCGCGAGAACGAAGGCGACCTGACACTTGCCGCCGAGAAAGTCACGCCCGAAGCCATCAACTTCATGGCCAAGTATGGACGCGGCCTGATTTGCCTGGCGATGACCGAGGAACGCCTTGAGCACCTGAACATCGGGCCGATGACTTCAGAGAATACTTCGCAGTTCGGCACGGCTTTTTGCGAGGCCATTGACGCGCGTCAGGGAGTAACGACGGGTATCTCGGCTCACGACCGCGCGCGCACGATTCAGGTAGCGATCGATCCCGCGACGAAGCCTTCTGATCTGGCTCGCCCCGGACACATGTTCCCTCTTCGCGCCCGCAAAGGCGGAGTGCTGGTGCGCGCCGGGCAGACCGAAGCCTCGGTGGATCTGGCGCGGCTCGCGGACATGATCCCGGCAGGAATCATCTGCGAAATCATGAAGGACGACGGCAGCATGGCGCGCGTGCCCGATCTGATCGAGTTCTGCCGCGAGCACCAGATGAAGATGCTCACAGTCGCCGAGCTCATCCGCTACCGCATGGCGCACGAACGGTACGTGCACCGCGTGGGCGAGGCCTTGATCGATACGCGGTTTGGCGAGTTTCGGCTGATCGCCTACGAAAGCGAAGTCGACGGCGGCGAGTCGCACGTCGCGCTGATCCGCGGAGATATGGAGCATAGTAAGAGTCCGGTGCTGGTCCGCATGCACGCCCACTGCCTGATGGGCGACGTGTTTGGCGCAACTGGCTGCGAATGCCACGCCACGCTGGAAGGCTCCCTGAGCCGGATTTCGCAGGAAGGCTGTGGGGCGCTGATCTACCTGCATCAGACTTCGCAGGGATTCTCGGTCGAGAAAGTCGGCGACCGCACCGCGCTCGGCTTCCACCGCGGACAAAGGCTTCCTGCGTTGTACGACAACGAAAAGCAGATTCAGCGCGAGGTCGGTATCGGAGCCCAGATTCTTTCCGACCTGAACCTGCACCGGATCAAGCTGCTGACCAACCGCCCCAAGAAGGTCGCGGCGCTGGAAGGATTTGGAATTGAGATTGTGGAGCAGGTTCCGGTGGAATTGCAGGAAGTGAAGACTCGAAGTTCGTTGAGTCGTCCTGAGCGACGTGCATGACCTGTGCAAACGCTTGGCCTTCTGATGGGAGAACTTGCATAGATCCTTCGGCGGCAAAGTGCGCCGCCTCAGGATGACAAAGCTGTTGGGTGACTGGGAATGACTAGAACGGTTTGCGCACCACGACTTCGCTGTCGCGAATGAAGAACTGCGCCGAGCAGTGCTCCGAACCGCAAATCACGGGCAGGAAGCCGTTAATCTGTTTGCGCGTGATCAGGCCCAGCATGCCGCAGGATGGGCAAGACAAGCACGGCCCAGTAAGGATCTTCCTTTTCGCCGATCTCGCCGGCGTTTTCCAGCACGAAGACGGTACCCGGCTGCATCTGTTCCGGAATCCACTCATTGAGAAGATCCAGTTCACCGACCATGTCTTCCTCCTGTGTTCGAAGTGCCCTGCTGGTGCTGCCGTGCAAACGCTTCCCTACGAAACTTTTTTAGCACGCCGCCGGTAATCCGGCGAAGTTACCGAAGTATTCGCCTTCCCGGAGATGACCCCGGCCCGCACCTGCCGCACCGCGTCGCTCAGGCACACGCCCAGAATCGGCTGGTCCGAATTCTTCAGGATGTCGACGATCTGCCGCGCCGAAGTCTCCAGATAAAGATGGGTTCCGTCGGTCAGCAGGTGATAGTCGGAGCTGCGGCTGACGATTTCCGCCAGGCCCTTGCCAATCTCGCGCTCCAGAAAGCGCATGACCTTGCGTCACACCCTGCAGCGAGAATCCTTTGCGGCGCAATTCGCAGATCACGGCCACTTCTGTCAGATGATTCATCGAGTAGAGGCGGCGATGCCCTTCCCGCTCCGGCTTGACCACGCCACGCTCGTCCCACCACTGCAGCTGGCGGGGCGTGATGCCGGTCAGTGCAATCACTTGTTGCGATGTGAACCGACTTGCCTTTGCTCTTGCATGATTCCCCAGATATGTTTGAAACAATCCTCAAGTAGAATGTTTCAAACATTTTAGGCATGGATGGGGGAAGGTCAAGCAGAGAATCGGTGGAAAAGGGGTGACTAAGAGAGTTCCTGGGGCAGGACGAGGATCGAAGCCGCCGCCGACGAAGTGGACGATCTCCAGCCGGTCGCCCTCGTTCAGCTGGGTCTCAGCCCAGCGGTCTCGCGGCACGATGTCGCGGTTCAGTTCGACGGCCACGCGGTCGGATTTCATGCCGAGGATTTCCACCAGTGCCGCGAGAGTGGATGGACTAGGGGAACCGCTGAAGTCGCGCTCTTCCCCGTTGATTTGAAGTTTCATTGGGCCCTGAGATCATCGATGGACGACTGCGCGAGATCCTTCGCTCCGCCTGAAAAGCGGCTACGCTCAGGATGACGCCGGCGGTTATGACTTCCGCCACCGATTTCTGTTTCTACTCCGCTTTGCGCAGCACGAACTTTCGCGTCGCGGTGCGGCCTTCGTAGTTGATCTGCACCAGCAGCGACGAATCGGGCAGCGCGGCTTCTTCGACTTCAATCTTGATCTCGGCGCGCCGCCGGAATCGGCAACCGCCTGAGTGTAGAACGGCGCTGCCGCCGGGACGGGCGAAGCGGAACGTCAGACGCGCACCGGACGCCGCCGCGCCTCCTTCGGTGACGCGCAACTGCATGGTCAGGTTGCGGTCGGCATGAACCGACTCGGCGTTCAGCCACTGCACGTCCAGCTCTTTCACCGTGGCCAGAACTTCCGGCTTCGGGATGGTCGAGAACGTTGTCCAGCTTGCCTTCGCGGATCGCGTCGAGCACCAGGCGGTGCTGCTCGCGCAGCAGCTGCTCTTTCTGCGAGTCGCCTGACCTGGGCTTCGCCGTCTTGCCGGCGTAGGAAGTGGCCTTCTTGCCGATGCAGCGTCCGCGGACGAAGACCTGGGTCTGCAGCAGGAGTTCGCCTTCACGCGCTTCGCTCTGCACGTGGTAGATCGTGTCGCCGTGCTTCACGTCGGTATTGAAGCCGAAAATCATAGGGATTGTTGCAATTTCGGAATCGAGTAATTGAGTAATTGAATGACTGAAGCGCCCGATCACACAGTTCGACGCAGAATTTCAATTACTCAACGACGCAATTTCCACAATATGCACAATCGTCTCGTTCGCTTGACACTCTCGAGTGTAAGCCCATAATCTAGAATGTTTACGCAACACTTGGCGCGAATTATATATAGCTCATCCTATGCCCGACAATTACTTCGCTCGCTACCTCCCGTTTTTGATCCATATTCTTATGGCGGGCGGCATTGCGGCTGCGATTGTCACGCTTTCCTGGCTGATTGGGCAGCGTAAACCCACCCGCGCCAAACTGTCTCCTTACGAATGCGGCATGACCCCGGTGGGCGACTCCCGGCAGCGCTTCTCGGTGAAGTTCTACCTGGTCGCCATGCTGTTCATTCTGTTCGATGTTGAGGCGGTTTTCATCTATCCCTGGGCGGTTATTCTGCGCCAGTTCAAGGCCATGGCAAGGCCATTTCGGCCTGTGGGAGATGCTGGTGTACATCGGCATTTTCCTGGTCGGCTTCTTCTATGTCTGGAAAAAGGGCGTGCTGGACTGGGGCGAGACCTCTGCCGAAACGGGGGAATTTCTAATGCCGCTCGCCCCTGCCATCACCGATCTTGAGCAACTGAAGAACCATCCCGCCGTCGCGCGGCTTGCTGGGCTGGAACGCCGAGGCCGTGACCGGCGTGAAGTTCGATCGCGACGAGATGACGATTTATGTCGATCGGGCCTTCATTCGCGAGGCCTGCGTCGTCCTGAAAGACGATCCGGCCTGCCCCTTCAATTTCCTTTCCGACGTCACCTGTGTGGACTGGTATCCGGCCGAGCCGCGGTTTGAAGTCGTCTATCACCTGCTTTCGATCCCGAAGAAAGAGCGCGTCCGGCTGAAAGTTCGGCTGAACAGCGCCAGCCCGGCGGTCGAGTCGCTGACTTCGGTCTGGCCCGGCGCGAATTATTTTGAGCGCGAAGTTTTCGATCTGTTCGGCGTGCGTTTCACCGGGCATCCTTATCTGCGGCGCATTCTGATGCCCGAGGATTGGGAAGGCCATCCTCTGCGCAAGGATTATCCGGTGGAGGGCTACCGCTGAGGCATAAGAGATGGCCCACCTGAACCCCACTCCCGTGCTCGAACCCGGCCAGGATCGCACCATGATCCTGAACATGGGCCCGCAACATCCGTCGACGCACGGCGTGCTGCGCGTGCTGCTGGAGATTGACGGCGAGACCGTCGTGCGCATGATGCCCGACATCGGCTTTCTGCACACCGGCATCGAAAAGACCTGCGAAGCCAAGTTTTACCAGCAGGTCGTGCCGCTCACCGACCGCATCGACTATCTCTGCCCCATGACCAACAATCTCTGCTACGTGCTGGCGGTGGAGAAGCTGCTGGGGCTGGAGATTCCGCCGAAGGCGCAGTGGCTGCGGGTTTTGCTGAACGAGTTAACCAGGATTAACTCGCATCTGGTGTGGCTGGGCACGCACGCCATGGACATTGGCGCGCTGACGGTCTTCTTATATTGCTTCCGCGAGCGCGAAGAAGTTCTGCAGATGTTCGAGATGGTCAGCGGGCAGCGCATGATGACCTCGTACTTCCGCGTGGGCGGAATCGCGCTGGAGCCGCCGCTGGGATTCTTCGACCGCGTGCGCGATTTCGCCGGATATTTCCCCGAGAGGATCGATCAGTACGAAAATCTGCTGACCGGCAATCCGATCTGGACGATGCGCACCAAAGGCGTGGCCCGGATGACCGCGGAAGATGCGATCGCGCTGGGCGCGACCGGACCGACGCTTGCGCGGCAGCGGCGTCGATATCGACCTGCGGCGCGACATGCCGTATTCGAGCTACGAGAAATTTCAGTTCAAAGTGCCGGTCTCGCAGGAAGGCGACGTCTTCGCGCGTTACATGTGCCGCGTGCAGGAACTGCGCGAATCGATCGCGATCGTGCGGCAGGCGCTCGACGGCATGCCGGAAGGTCCGATCAAGGCCGACGCTCCGGGAATGGTGCTGCCCGACCGCGAAAAGATGAAGACGCAGATGGAATCGCTCATCTACCACTTCAAGATCATCACGGAAGGATTTGCGGTGCCGGCGGGCGAGGTCTATCAGGCGGTCGAATCGCCGCGCGGCGAGATGGGCTATTACATCGTCAGCGACGGCACGGCCAAGCCGTACCGCGTGCACATGCGGTCGGCGTGCTTCGCGAATCTGCAGACCCTGCCGAAAATGTGCGAAGGACGGTTGCTGGCGGACGTGGTGGCGGCGATCGGAGTCATCGACATCGTGCTGGGAGAAATCGACCGGTAGGAATTGGGGATTGTGTAAAGGGTTTTCGTAATTCAGAAAAGCAGTCCCGAAGGGGCGGAATATGTTAGCCCAGGGCGTAAGCCCTGGGTATAGCGAAAAGGCAGTATCCAGCCCCGTAGGGGCGACAGAAACAGTGAAATTCTCCGAAGAATTCGAAGCGCGGTTTGCGGAGATGGTCACGCATTATCCGACGAAGCGCTCGGCGCTCGTCCCGACGCTGCTCTACGCGCAGGACGAAGTTGGATTCCTGTCGGACGAAGTCATCGCGGAGATCGCCGTCCGCCTCGATCTGACCGAACTCGAAGTGAGCAACGTGATCAGCTACTACTCCATGCTGACCACCAAGCCGCGCGGCAAGTTCAACGTGCAGGTCTGCACCAACATCAGCTGCATGGTGCGCGGCGGAGAAGAGATTCTGCATCACTGCGCGAAGAAGCTGGGCATCGGCCACAAGCAGACCACGCCCGACGGCCTGTTCACGCTGGAAGAAGTGGAGTGCATCGGCGCCTGCAGCTGGGCTCCGGCGGCGCAAGTGAATTACGATTTTCACGAGAACCTGACCACCGAAAAGATGGACAGGATTCTCGACGAGTACAAGAAGAAGGCAACGCAGTAAGGCATTTAGCGATTGTGTGATTGAGTGATTGGGCGATTGAAAACAGTTCGGTTTTTCAATCACTGCAATGACTAAATCGCAAAATCACTCAATATCTCCATGGCTGACTTGGTCTCCCATCCCGACGAGGTAAAGGTCGTCTCCCGGCGCTTTGGCCAGGGTGCGACCAATATCGACCGCTATCTCGAACTCGACGGCTACAAGGCCGTGCAGAAGGCGCTCGCCATGGAGCCGGACGCCATTATTAATGAGGTCAAGAATTCCGGCCTGCGCGGGCGCGGCGGCGCGGGATTCTCGACCGGGATGAAGTGGTCGTTCGTGCCCAAGCAGTCGGCCAAGCCGAAATACGTTCTGTGCAACGGCGACGAGAGCGAGCCCGGCACCTGCAAAGACCGCCTGATTTTCGAGCACGATCCGCACTCGGTGATCGAGGGCGTGATGATCGGCGCGCTGGCCGTGGGCGCGAAGAGCGGCTACATCTACATTCGCGGCGAGTACCGGTATCTGCTGGAGATCATGCAGAAGGCGATTCGCGACGCCTACGCCAGGGGATTTATCGGCAAGAACATTTTCGGCAGCGGACGCGATCTCGACATTTACTGGCACGGCGGCGCGGGAGCCTACGAAGTCGGCGAAGAGTCGGCGCTGATGGAATCGCTCGAAGGCAAGCGCGGCATTCCGCGCATTCGACCTCCCTTCCCTGCCGTGGTCGGACTGTGGGGCGGGCCGACGGTCATCAATAATGCGGAGACGCTGGCCAACGTGCCCGCACATTATTCTGGGCGGCGCGGACTGGTACGCCAAGCTGGGCACGCCGAAAAACGGCGGCACGCGCCTGTTCTGCCTGAGCGGCAACATCGCCAAGCCCGGCGTTTACGAACTGCCCATGGGCTACAACCTGAAGAAGATGATTTACGAAGTCGGCGGCGGCATTCCCAACGGCCGCAAGTTGAAGGCGGTCGTGCCGGGCGGCGCTTCGTGTCCGTGCCTTACCGCCGATGAAATTGACGTCGCCATGGATTTCGATTCGGTCGCGAAGGCCGGATCGATGCTGGGTTCGGGCGGCGTGGTGGTGGTCGACGACCAGCAGTGCATCGTGAAATTCGCTCTGCGCACCATGAAGTTCTATCAGCACGAAAGTTGCGGATGGTGCATTCCCTGCCGCGAAGGTACGGACTGGCTGAAGAAGACGCTGATGCGCTTTCACGCCGGCGGCGGGATGAAGAAAGACATCGACAACATCCAGTACCTGGCGGAGAACATGCTGGGGCGGACGTTCTGTCCGCTGGGCGATGCGGCCGCGATGCCGACGATCGCGTTCGTGAAGAAGTTCCGCAAAGAATTTGAAGATCACTTGGACGGCAAGCCGTGCCCGTACGAGAAGGAAGGCGCGGCGGACGCAACGTGCCCGGCGTTCGCACACTGAAGTTCCGGATACGAAATTCTCAAATGGCTGACGTAACTCTCACTGTCGACGGCAAGAAGCTCACGGCTCCCGCGGGCACGCTGCTCATTGAGGCCTGCAAGACCGTGGGCATCGAAGTGCCTTCGTTCTGCTACTACCCGAACCTTTCGCTGCAGGGCGCTTGCCGCATGTGCCTGGTGAAGGTCGAGAAGATGCCCAAGCTGCAGACCGCCTGCACCACGGTGGTCAGCGAGGGCATGATCGTCGTCACCGACAGCGACGAGATCAAGCAGGCGCGCAAGTCGATGCTGGAGATGCTGCTCGGCAACCATCCTCTGGATTGCCCGGTGTGCGACGCCGGCGGCGAGTGCGAACTGCAGGACATGACGTTCTCCTACGGCGCCGCCGAATCGAAATTCATGGAGGCGAAGAACCACAAGGAGGAGCAGCAGTGGTCTCCCGTGGTGTTCTTCGACCGGCCGCGCTGCATTCTCTGCTACCGCTGCGTGCGGGTGTGCGGCGAGGGCATGGACGTGTGGGCTCTCGGCGTGCAGAACCGCGGCGTGAGTTCGCTGATCGCGCCCAATAAAGAAGATCATCTGGAATGCGAAGAGTGCGGCATGTGCATCGACATTTGCCCGGTGGGCGCGCTCACCTCCGGCGCGTACCGCTACAAGACGCGGCCGTGGGAAATGAAGCACGTGGGCACGGTCTGCACGCACTGCGGCGACGGCTGCAAGACCACGCTGGGCGTGCGGCGGTCTGATACCGGCATGGAGATTGTCCGCGGCGACAACCGCGACAAGAGCGGCACCAATGGCGACTTCCTGTGCATCAAGGGCCGCTACGCTTTCGATTTCGCCAATCACGAAGAGCGGCTGACGCAGCCGCTGATCCGCAAGAACGGCAAGCTGACGCCCGTCACGTGGGAAGAAGCGTTTGACGTTGGTCGGGAAGAAGTTCGCCGAAGTTCGCGACAAGGATGGCGGCGCGGCGATCGGCGTGATCGGCTCGACGCGCACCACGAATGAAGAAGCGTACCTGCTGTCGAAATTCGCGCGCGTGGTGTTGAAGACGAACAACGTCGATCATCACCGCACCGCCGACTTCCCTGCCCTTTCGGCGGCGCTGCGCGGCAAGCCCGATGCGACTGCCAGCATGGCCGACGTCTTCACGGCGCCGGCGATTCTGCTGATCGGCAACGATCCGACCGAGCAGCATCCGCTGCTGGCCTGGCAGATTCGCAACAACGTGCGCCTGCACCGCGCGAAGCTCTATGTGATCAATTCGGAGTCGATCAAGCTGCGGCGGCAGGCGACGAGCTTTCACGCAGATTCCGGCGGGAGCAGAAGGCAAGGTTGCGAGCTTCCTGGCAGGCGACGATCGCAGCCGCGGATGCCCTGGCCAGCGCGACGCACGAATAAAGACGCGTGGATCGCGCTCCGCGATCAACTGCGCGGCGAACAGAATCTCGTCATCATTTTCGGCTCGGAAATTCGCGGCGACGACATCGCCAGCCTGGTCACTTTCGGCTCCGGCATCGCCGGCGCGAAATTTATCTGCCTCGCCGATTACGCCAACTCGCGCGGCGCGGCGGACATGGGCCTCTATCCCGACCTGCTGCCCGGCTATCACCCGACAGCGGGAACCAGCGACTTCCATCAGGAGTGGGCGATTCCGCAGACTGCCGGGCTCGATCTCACCGGCATGGTGGAAGCGGGCAAGAGCGGCAAGCTGAAAGCGCTCTATGTGGTCGGATCGAATCCGATCGGGCGCCTGAACATCGATCCCTTCGCGTTCTCGAACAGCTTTCGTCGTCGTGCAGGACATGTTCCTGACCGAGACCGCGGTCATGGCCGACGTGGTTCTGCCCGCGGCCAACGCCTACGAGAAATCCGGCACGATGACCAACACCTGCGGCGATGTGCAACTGGTGAAGAAGGCGGGCGAAATTTCGGGCACGAAAGCTGATTTTGAAATGATTGTCCGCATCGCCGACGCGATGGGCTTCGACGTCCGCAAACTGGTTCCCTTCGGCGGCGGCACGCGGGCCGACATGGGCCAGTCGCGCGGCGCGCAGTCCGGCGAGGCCGACCGTCACGCGGTGTGGCTTGAGATGCAGGGCCTGGAACCGAAGTTGAGCCCGCTCGATCCCATGGCGATTCTCGACGAAATCCAGCGACTGGTTCCCGGCTACGATGTTTCGCGCGCGAATCTGCTGGCGGGCAACGTCGAGCACACGTCGCTCACGAAGAGCGGTCCGGGCGCGGCGCACAAGCCGGAATCGATTTCTCCGGCCAACGACGGCCTGTTCACTTCCGGCACGCTGGGACGCTACTCGCGCACGTTGAAATCGGTGATGGAGAGTCACGAAGTCAAACCGGCGGAAGTCGCGGCCGACTGATATCCGGATAGAACGGTTTCCTGAACAGTTGTCCGAGCTAAGAGAGGAAGCAAGGCGTGGCGTTGCCAATCTGGCTCTACATACTGGCGTCGGTGATCAAGTCGGCGATCGTTCTGGGCGTGCTGCTCACCGCAGTCGCATACACCGTCTGGCTGGAGCGCAAAGTCGTGGGCCACATGCAGAATCGCTGGGGACCCACGCGGGTCGGCCCGTTTGGCCTGCTGCAGCCGGCGGCCGACGGCATCAAGTTTCTATTCAAGGAAGATCTGACGCCGCCGCATGTTTACAAGCCGCTCTTCCTTGCGGCGCCGCTGATCGCCGTCATCTTCGCGCTGACTTCGATCTGCGGTGATTCCGTTCGGCAACTCGATCACGATCGGCGGATACAGCATTCCGCTTCAGATCACCGACGTGAACACGGGACTGCTGCTGATTCTCGGCGTCACCTCGATCGGCGTGTACGGCGTGGCGCTGGCCGGATGGTCGTCGAACAACAAATATTCCCTGCTCGGCGGACTGCGCGCCAGCGCGCAGATGGTGAGCTACGAGATTTCGCTCGGCCTGTCGCTGGTGGGCGTGCTGATCATGTCGGGCAGCTTCAGCCTGCGCGACATTGTGAATGCGCAAGGCGGACATTTCTGGGGATTCATTCCGCGCTGGAATATTTTCATCGGCCAGTTCATCGGCTTCTTCTGCTATCTGATGGCGGCCTACGCGGAGACGAACCGCATCCCGTTTGACCTGCCGGAAGCCGAAACCGAACTCGTGGCCGGCTATCACACCGAATACAGCGCCATGAAGTTTGCCATGTTCTTCATGGCCGAATACGCGAACATGATCACGGTGGCCTGCCTGGCCACGCTGTTGTTTTTCGGCGGATGGCACGGGCCGCTGTTCGGGCCTGCCGATTCTGCAGGCGCATCTTGCCCGTGTTCTGGTTCGCGCGCAAAGATTTTTGGATTTCTCTTTTTGTATATCTGGGTGCGCGGCACGCTGCCGCGCTTCCGTTATGACCAGTTGATGGCGTTTGGCTGGAAGTTCCTGCTGCCGCTGGCGCTGGTGAATCTGATTGCCACCGCGATCGCGGTGGCGTGGTGAGAAGCAGTACTCAGTACTCAGTTCTCAGGCCGGAACTTATTGTCTGAGAAGCGACCGAACAGACCGAAGTTTTTTCTGAGTACCGAGTACTGAGTACCGAGTACTGAATTTCATGCTTAGCATTCATCTGATTCTGTTTCTGGCCTTCGGGGCCGTCTGCGTGGCGGGTGCGGTCAACCTGCTGGCGCAGACGCATCCCATTAACAGCGCGCTCTCGCTGATCGCGGTGATGGCCGCGCTCGCGGGCGAATACCTGCTGCTGGGCGCGGAGTTCGTCGCCGCCGTGCAGGTCATCGTTTACGCCGGCGCCATCATGGTGCTGTTCGTCTTCGTCATCATGCTGCTGAACGCCGGAGTGGAAGAGCGCACCCAGGGCAGCCGCGTCGCGGTTTTGTTCGGCATCCCGGGATTGTTGCTGGGAAGCATTCTGCGTCGGCTGGGTCGTGCTGCGGCATTCGGGAACCGAGGCGGTCGCCGCCGGCGCTCTGCCCGGCGATCCCAAGACCATCGGACAATTGCTCTTCCACGATTTTCTGCTGCCCTTTGAAATTACTTCCGTCCTGATCCTGATCGCCATCATGGGCGCGGTGGTGCTGGCCAGCAAGCCGCCGACACGCTCGACCGCGCCAGGGAAGGTGGACTGATGGTTCCTCTTTCGTATTACCTGGTGCTCAGCGGATTTCTGTTCGCCTGCGGCGTGGCCGGATTCCTGATCAAGCGCAACATCATCACCATCTTCATGTCGATTGAGCTGATGCTCAACGGCGTGAATCTTTCGTTCGTCGCCTTCGCGGCGCACTGGCACGCGCTGGCGGGACAGGTGTTCGTTTTCTTCGTCATGGTGGTGGCGGCGGCGGAAGCGGCCGTGGGACTGGCGATCATCATCGCCGTTTACCGCACGCGCGAAACTCTGAACGTCGACCAGGTGAACCTGCTCAAACTATGACGTCCAGAACTCTCAATCTCTGGCTGATCCCGTCGCTGCCGCTGGCGGGCGCGGCGATCAATGGTCTTCTCGGGAAGAAGTCTTCGCGCGACCGCGGTCACGACGATCGGGCTCGTCTTTCTCCGGCGCGGCCTTCGCGCTGGGCGCTGTGGGTTGCCTTGCGCGTTTCTCGCTCGACGCGCTTCCCTACCAGGAATACATCTGGCGCACTGGATCCGCTCCGGCAACTTCAGCGCCGACTTCGCTTTGTATCTCGATCAACTCTCGCTGATCATGCTGCTGGTCGTCACCGGAGTCGGATTCCTGATCCACATCTACTCCGTCGGCTACATGTGGGACGACCCCAGCTACTACCGCTTCTTCGCCTACCTGAACCTGTTCATGTTCTTCATGCTGACGCTGGTCCTGGCCAGCAACTACCTGCTGATGTTCATCGGCTGGGAGGGCGTGGGCCTGGCGTCGTATCTGCTGATCGGGTTCTGGTTCACGAAAGATTCGGCGGCATCGGCCGGGAAGAAAGCTTTCATCGTCAACCGCATTGGCGACTTCGGATTTCTGATCGCGACTGTTCCTGATCATCCAGCACTTCGGCTCGCTGAACTTCACCAAGGTATTCGCGCAAGTCCAGCCGCATCGCGCGCGGAAAATGCCGGCGCCGGGCTTCTGACCGCGATCGGCATTCTGCTGATGGTCGGCGCCTGCGGCAAGTCGGCGCAGATTCCGCTCTACGTCTGGCTGCCGGACGCGATGGAAGGCCCCACGCCGGTTTCCGCGCTGATCCACGCCGCGACCATGGTGACGGCCGGCGTCTACATGGTCTCGCGCTCGCACGTGATTTTTGAGCGCGCGCCGATGGCGCTGATGGTCGTCGCCGTCATCGGAACCCTGACGGCGCTGTTCGCCGCGACCATCGGCATCACGCAGACCGATATCAAGAAGGTTCTCGCCTACTCCACCGTTTCGCAGCTCGGCTACATGTTCATGGCGTGCGGCGTGGGGGCGTTCTCCGCCGGCATCTTCCACCTGATGACGCATGCGTTCTTCAAGGGCCTGCTGTTCCTGGCTGCAGGCTCGGTGATCCACGCTGTCGGCGGCGAGCAGGACATGCGCAAGATGGGCGGCCTGCGCTCCTACATCCCGTGGACATTCTGGACCATGGGCATTGCGACGCTGGCCATCGCCGGAATCCCGCCGTTCGCGGGCTTCTGGAGCAAGGACGAAATTCTCTGGAAGGCGTTCTCCAGCGGACCACGGGAGCTGGGTGTTCTGGCTGATCGGCGTCATCACCGCCTTCATCACTTCGTTCTACATGTTCCGCCTGCTGTTCATGACGTTCTTCGGCGACTATCGCGGCGCCCAGGTTGACGAGCACGGGCATGGCACGTCACGTCGCACGGTGCACGATGATCACGGTCACGGCGAGCCGCACGAGAGCCCGATGGTCATGCTGGTTCCGCTGATGATCCTGGCATTGCTTTCGGTGGTCGGCGGACTGGTGGGCATCGGCAACCGCTTCGAGCATTTCCTTGAGCCGGTGTTCGGCTCAGGGCAGTCGCCGAAGCCGCCGGAGAAGCCGCCAGCCAGCGGCACGGAACTGCTGCTGATGGGCATTTCGGTAACGGTCGCGTTTCTCGGGCTTCGATCCTCGCGTATGTGCTTTACGTCAGCAAGCCCTACCTCCCGCAGAAGATCGCCGACGGACTGAACGGCTTCTACACCGCGGTTTTGAACAAGTACTACGTCGACGAACTCTACGCGAAGCTGTTCGTCAAGCCGCTGATCGACGGCTCGACCAGCATCCTGTGGCAGGGAGTCGACCGCAAGGTTATCGACGACACGGTGAACAACGCCGCCGATGGCGCGCGCCACGTTTCCGACGAAGTCCGCCACATGCAGTCCGGCAACCTGCGCTCGTATGCGGGCTGGATCGCCGCCGGCTCGGCCGTCGTGATTGCCTACATGATCTGGATGGGAGTGCGATGAGCACCGATAGCTGGAGCCCCTACATCCTGACGCTCGTGACCTTCGCCCCGCTCGCGGGAGCGTTGCTGCTGGTGATTGTTTCCCCGCCGCGATCGCGACATCCGCATTTTCGCGCTGGTTTTCTCGCTGCTCACATTTCTTCTCTCGCTGCATCTGCCGGTGCACTTCCACCGCAGCCAGGCGGGATTCCAGTACGAAATCGACCAGCCGTGGATCTCCACCCCCAACATTCACTACCACATGGGCATGGACGGCATCTCGCTGTGGCTGGTGGTGCTGACCACGTTCCTCACGCCGCTGTGCGTGCTGATTTCCTGGAAGTCGATCCACGACCGGGTGAAGGAATTCTTCATCCTGCTGCTGATCATGGAGACGGCGCTGATCGGCGTCTTCACTTCGCTCGATCTGTTCCTCTTCTATTTCTTCTGGGAAGCCACGCTGATTCCGATGGCGCTGCTGATCGGCGTGTTCGGCCACGAGCGCAAGGTCTATGCCGCAGTGAAGTTTTTCATGTACACGATGATCGCCTCGGTGTTTATGCTGGCGGCGATTCTGTGGCTCTACGCGCACACTGGCAGCTTCGATTTTGTCGACGATTCGCGACCAGATCGCGCGCGGCGCAGGTGCCCAACTTCCCCGCCGCGGCGCAGTGGCTCTTCCTCGGATTCTTCCTGGCGTTTGCGGTGAAGGTTCCGCTGTTCCCGTTCCACACCTGGCTGCCCGACGCCCACGTCGAAGCTCCTACCGCCGGATCCGTCCTGCTGGCCGGCGTGCTGCTGAAGATGGGCACCTACGGCATGCTGCGCTTCAATCTCGGCCTGTTCCCCGAGCAGGCCCGCCACAATGCTCCCTGGATCATGACGCTGGCGCTGATCGGCATTATCTACGGCGCGCTCGTGGCCATGGTGCAGCCCAACATGAAGAAGCTGATCGCCTATTCTTCGGTCAGCCATCTTGGGTTTTGTGGTGCTCGGAATCTTCAGCTTCACGCAGGCGGGATTGAACGGCGCAATGTTCGTCATGCTGGCGCACGGAATTTCCACTGGCGGCCTGTTCATGCTCGCCGGAATTCTCCACGAACGCCGCCACACCTACGAAATTTCGGAATTCGGCGGACTCGCCTCGCCCATGCCGGTCTACGCGGCCTCCTATCTATTCATCGTGCTGGCCTCGGTTGGACTTCCCTTGCTCAACGGATTCATTGGCGAGTTCCTGGTGCTGAGCGGCGCATTTCAGGCGAAAGCCAATCTACGGAATTCTGGCGCAACCGGCGTGATCTGGAGCGCCGGCTATCTGTTGTGGATGTACCAGCGAGTCTTCTACGGCAAAGTCACGCACCCGGTGAACAATTCGCTGCCCGATCTTTTCGGTTTCGAAAAAGCCGCGGTCTGGCCCTGCGCCGCCGCCGCGCTGGTGATGGGCGTGGCTCCGATTCTGTGGCTGGGCGCGATTGATCCCGCGGTGCAGGCCGCGCTCACTCCGTTCACACAAGTCGTCAGCAAGGTGGTGGGACAATGATCGGCGCCCTGTTCTACCTGCCGTTGCTGCAGGCGATTTCGCAGGCGATTCCGCAAGGCGCCGACTACGTCCGCATCCTGCCCGAGCTGGTCCTGTCTGCCTTCGGCATCCTGGTCATGCTGCTCGATCCGCTGGTCGATGAGGAAAAGAGCCAGAAACTGCTGGGCTTGATCGCGCTCGGCGGCACCGTCGCCGGACTTCTCGCCACCTGGTATATGGCGCAGTCGCCCGGCCTCGCTTTCTCGAACATGGTGAAGGTCGACGGCTTCAGCGTGTTCTTCCATTTTCTGGTCATCGCCATCGCCGGCGGTCGTCATTCTCAGTTCGTTCGAATACATGGCGGTGCAGCGGATTCGCGCCGGCGAATACTACGCGCTCATTCTTTTCGGCGCGGTCGGCATGGCGCTGATGTCGTCGGCCGTGGAACTGGTGCTGATTTTCATTGCGCTGGAAATCTCCTCGATCTCCACCTACATCCTGACCGGATTCCGCCGCAACGAGGCCTCGAGCAGCGAATCGTCGCTGAAGTATTTCCTTCTCGGCTCCTTCGCCACCGCATTTTTCCTCTACGGCGTGGCGCTGATGTTCGGCGCAACCGGATCCACCAACATCGACGTCATCAGCCAGAAGCTGCAGGCCGGGCCGGTGCAGTTGCTGGTCTACGTGGCCATGGCGCTGATGTTCGTGGGACTCGGATTCAAAGTCGCCGCCGCTCCCTTCCACATCTGGACGCCCGACGTTTACGAAGGCGCGCCCGCGCCCGATCGTCGGCTTCATGTCGACCGCGCCGAAAGCCGCGGCGTTCGCGGTGCTGCTGCGAGTCGTATTCACCATCAACGCGCCCGGCCGCTTCTGGCTGATCTGGGTGGCCGCGGCGCTTTCCATGACTCTGGGCAACGTGGGCGCTCTGGTGCAGACCAACGTCAAGCGCCTGCTTGCCTATTCTTCGATCGCCCATGCCGGATATTTGCTGGTGGCCTTCGCCATGACCACCTCGGAGAATTCCGCCGACCGGAATTTCCGCGGCGATGTTCTACACCGCCGCCTATGCCGCCATGAACGTGGGCGCGTTCGCCGTGGTCAGCCACTTCGCCAACGCAGGCGAGCGTTATGTCACCCTCGAAGACTACGAAGGCCTGGGCCGCACTTCCCCGCTGCTGGCGGCCACGCTCACCATTTTCCTGCTGTCGCTGATCGGCATTCCCATGACCGGCGGCTTCTTCGCCAAGTTCTACGTGTTCAGCGCCGCGGTGAAAGCAAACCTGATCTGGCTGACGCTCATCGGCGTGATGAACAGCGCCATCGGCGCCTACTACTACCTTCGCATCATCGTCGTGATGTATATGCGCGAATCGCGCAAGCCGGTGCCGGTCACTCCGGTCCCGTTTGGGCTGGGACTCGCGCTCGCCGTCAGCATCGTGGCCACGCTTTATCTCGGCATCCTGCCCGACCGGGTTCTGCAATACGCCCAGCAGTCCGCTCAGGAATTGCTCCCGCAACCGCCCGCTCCGGTCGCCGCGAATACCGCGCAAACCCAGCCTCCAGCGGCCATTCCGCAGCATTGATTTCTCCTGCGAAAATCTCGAAACGCGCATTGACAAGAGCCTTCGCGCCGCGTGCATCATGTGTGCACCAAGTTTAAGTTCAGTCCTTCCCTCTCAAGGAACTGACAGCGGCCTGGAGGAGAGACAAATGTCCAAACTGATTCATCGGCTTTGGTCGGAAGATGCAGGGACAAGACATCGCCGAATACGCGGTGATGTTGGCGGTTATTCTGGTTCTGGTGGTGGGAACGGTTCGCTTGATCGGGTCGAATGCCAACAATGCATTTTCAAACGTAGCCAGTTCGCTCCAGTAGTCAGTGACTTCCACCGTTTTGAGAGTCCACTTCGTCTGATTCGTATTGAAATGAAGACTTCTATGACACGATTTACTCCAGGCGCCGCATTTACCGCTTACTTCTGGTTTACCAGAGAGCAGCGGCTGCGGAGCAGCTTGGAGTGAGGATGAGCCACTAAAGGCCACCTAAACCAAACAAGCTTCCCGCAAGCCGCGATCCCGAGATCGCGGCTTTTGTTTTAGTCACGAATCTACGAGAACTACACGAACAAGGAGAACCAGCCCATGATTGTCAACATGTCGAGAAAGCCACCGAGCAGGAAATCAACCACGTCATTGAACGCATCCGCGAAGCCGGCTACCAGCCTCACGTCACGCGCGGCACCGAGCGCACCATCGTCGCCGCCGTGGGCAGCGGACGCCGCCACGAGATCGAAGCGCTTCAGGTCGCTCCCGGAGTCGACAATGTCGTCGCCATTGCCCAGCCCTTCAAGCTGGTCAGCCGCCAGGTGAAGCCGGAGCGCACCGTCGTGAAGATCAACGGCGTCGCGATCGGCGGCCCTGAAGTCGTGGTCATCGCCGGCCCCTGTTCAGTCGAGTCGCGCACGCAGTTGCTCGACACCGCGCACGCCGTGAAGCGCGCCGGCGCGGCCATGCTGCGCGGCGGAGCCTACAAGCCGCGCACTTCTCCGTATGACTTTCAGGGACTCGGCCTGGAAGCGCTGAAGATTCTGCGCGAAGCCCGCGAAGAAACCGGCTTGCCGGTGGTCACCGAAGTGATGAGCACCGAAGACGTCGACGTCATCTGCGAACACGTCGACATGCTGCAGGTGGGAGCGCGCAACATGCAGAACTTCGCGCTGCTGCGCCGTCTCGCGACCGTCAACAAGCCCATCCTGCTGAAGCGTGGACCCTCGGCCACGGTGAAGGAGTGGCTGCTCGCCGCCGAGTATCTGCTTTCCGGAGGCAACCAGCAAGTTGTGCTGTGCGAGCGCGGCATCAAGACTTTCGAAACTGAAATGCGCAACACCATCGACCTGGCCGCCGTCGCGCTGGCGCGCGATCTTTCGCACCTGCCCGGTGATCGCCGATCCTTCGCACGGAACCGGCAAGCAGAGCCTGATTGCGGCGGTTTCGCGCGCCGCCGTCGCCGTGGGAGCCGATGGACTGATCATCGAAGTGCATCCGTGCCCGGAGCGCGCGCTATCGGATGGCCCGCAGTCTCTCGACTTCGCGGGATTCGGCAAGGTCATGCGGGCACTGGCCGAGCCGCTGCGGCAGACTGCCAGCCTGCCGCGCAGTGCGGCAGTTCGTAACGGCAGCGTTCGTTAGAATGCTCGAGACGAATGCGTGGGCCTGCGGCGCGAGGCTCGCGAGTCCGTCGGCATTCGCGTCGAAGACTGCTTCACTTGCATCGCCGGATCGCCGAACAGAATGAACGTCCGGCGCGACGTCCGGATCGCTGATCTGCGCCTTCGCCTTGACGATCGCATCACCCAGCGTCGTTCCCTTTGCTGGTCAATGCGCATTCTGCACGACCAGCGCGTCCAGCTTGGTCTGCGGCGGAGGCTGGTTCAGTCCGCTCGAAGCCAGCACCGCGACCGCGCCGCCGTTCGGCGCCAGCATCAGCGTCACGCCGAGCGGCTGCGCATACACGTCCTGGAAAAATCCGTTCAGGCAGTCCATGATCAGGAAGACCGGAAGCTGCGATCCATTGGTCAGCGAGCTCACCGAATTGGTGTCGAAAATGTCGGATCCCGACCACTGCTCTTCCGAGCCGTGTCCCAGATAGTTCACCAGCAACTGGCCGGAGTTGATCGCGTTGAGAATGTCCGGTTCGCGCGCCGGTCATGCCCACCGTATCAGTGAACACGTCCGTCACCTGCATGCGTCGCGGGCAGTTTCGCCTGCACGGTCTGGCTGTCCTGCGTAAAGCTTTCGGTGTCGTCTTTGTCGGCGACCATGAGCGCGTTCGCAGTCCATGAGTCCGTTCGTCGACTGGCCTTCATACGCCGCGATCTTTCCGACGACGGTCGTGGCTTCGTCCACGGTGCCGACCGGCAAACGGCCAGTAGCAATCGTCGGCATGCCGTTGCCGTTGAAGTCCGAGAACCAGTCGTCCGACGCCGTCATCAGGCTGGCTGGACTGCACCATGCGCGTCGGCACCAGATCCAGGCTGCCGAAGCCCAGATAATTCCTCGGGTCGAGCGACGCGCGCCCGTTCAACAGCAGATATGTCGGCGGCTTCTTCCAGTTCTGATTCGCCGTCTGCAGGAACTGTGCGAATCGCATACGGAGTGCGCTCGCCGAAATTGAACTCGTCATACAGGTCGTTGATCGGCACCACGGCGGACGACTTCCCTTCCGCCTGGTGAGCGCTGCACCAGCGGCGTCCAGCGCCGCCGCGAATGGCCCGTAGGTGACCATCGCGATGTCAGCGCCCGCCTGCGCGCTGTGCCAGTGCGAAGGATGATTCGGCCACACGCCCGCCGCAGACGCGATCTCGGTCATCCGCGACCGCCAGCAGCGTGTGCCGCACCGGCGCTCACGGATTCGTCGTCGTGAACGGCACCTGCACCGCGATCTCATACTTGCCGTTGCATATGAAATGACCTGCGGCGTCAACTGCACCGGACGATTCGGATCCGTGATGTCGAGCACCGCGGGCGCGCTGTCGAAGTTGCTCGACTTGACTTCGTCGCCGGCGCGTCCCGTGAACTTCAGCTGGTCGCCGTCCGCGACGTACGCGTGCGGATAAGTGATGCGAATGTATTCGACCAGGCTGGTATCGTAGTCGCCGTTCTGCGCGGTCAGCGTGACCGTGTTGCTCCACGGTTGCAGCACACCGGGCGGAATGCTCACGTTCAGAGTTGCCTTTGCCTGGCCGGTGAAAGTCACGTCGCCCAGTGCTGGTTCCGTTCAGCACAACGGTTACATCGTGGGGGAAGGCCGTAATCACGCCCTGCAGCGCCACTTCCAGATGCGCCGGTTGAGTGGAGGAAGCGTCGAGGTGCGGCACTTCGAGCACCTGCTCCACCGGCGTGGGCGAAACCAGCGCGCCGAAGAAGTTTTCGTCCGTTCGGTGGTGAGCAGCGCCGCAAAATAAATGGTGTGCTGCTGCAGTTCCACCGTCGCAGAGTAAGCTGGCCGGCGGCTGGTTCGATCCCGACGATACCGGCAAGCTGCGGAATCCTCGCACCCCGATCCTTCGCCGGCTACCAGCCAGTAGACTCGGGTGCCCGAGAATACGGTATTGATGCCGGTGCCGTAGAAATTGATGGCCGCCTGCGGTCCGAAGCCGCCGGGGCCCGCCGTTGCGCCCGTGATCTGCAGAGGCTGCTCGGTGGCCTCGGCGTACAGATGCAGCAGCGCGGGATCGACATTGGGATCGAGCCCGGCCTTCACCAGATCCGGCTGCGTCACGCGATACCAGCCTTCGTGCCGCACATAGATCTTCACTGCCGGATGCGCCGCCAGCTCAAACTGCTTCTGGATCTGGCTGCGAGTCGGCGCGGATGCCAGCGGCAGAGTCTCAACCGATGTGACTTTCCTGGCTGCCCGGCGTTGGCGGGTTGCGCCTGATTCATTTGGCTCAACATGCGCGTCTCAGCCGCAGATGCTCGCTCCCGCCCGGCATGCCCGCGCCTGACGCGGAAACTGGACCGTGCATGGTGCGCGTGCCGTTCACGTCGATATCTTCCAGCCAGTAGGACGCGCCCGCAACTGCCGGCCGAAGGATCGATCCAGGCATAGCTCCTGCCCGCGTGCTTGGGCAGCGCGCCACTCATCAGCAGGCCGATCCCGCAATCACCGAAGGATTCATGCGCACCCGGTTTCCGTTCTGTTCGCGGTACACGTTGAATCCAAGGTTGTGCGCCTCGCCGCCGGTCTTCCACGTGAGCAGCACGCGGCTTCGCGCCATTCTTGTCAGTGCCGGAGTGCGCCGAGAACGACTGCAGCGTGATCCTGGTCGGCGCGGTAATGGTTTCGGTCTGCGTCGAGGTATTGTTCGCCGGGTTCGGATCAGTCTGGTCCGCCGAAACAGTCGCTGTGTTCGTGACGATGCCCGGCGCGTCCGGGAATCGTCAGGATCGTGATCGTCGCCGTGGCCGCGTTCGCCATCGTGCCCAGCAGGCAGGTCACGGTTCCGCCCGCTTCCGAACATGAACCCTGCGTCGTGGTCATCTGAAAGATATGTCACCACCGAAGGCAGCGTGTCGGTCACCGTCACATTCGTCGCGGACGCCGGACCATTGTTCGTCACGGCCAGCGTATAGGTGAGCGGAGTTCCCTCGGTCACCGGATTCGGAGTCCCCGTCTTCACGATCGCCATATCCGCGCTGTTGGCGTTGGCGACGACCACCGTTGCGCTCGCAGTATTGGTCGTGATGCTGGGCACGATGTTGGCCGCGGTGGCCGTGGCCGTGTCTGGTGATGTTGGTTCCCGAGGGCGTTGCCGCATTCACCTGCAGGACCAGGCGTGAAGCTCGCGGTGCCGTTCACCGCGAGCGTGCCGCTGTCGGTGCAGGTAATCGTGCCGGTGCCGCCCACTGGCGGGTACGGTTCCGCAAGTCCATCCCGCCAGGCGGAGTCATCGACTGGAAGTTTGTGTTCGGCGGCGTGGTCTGCGTAAAGGTCATCCCGCGCATGCGTCACTGCGGGACCGTTATTCGTGACGCTCTGCGTGTAAGTGACGTTGCTTCCCGCCGCCACCGAATTGGCGGACGGGGAATTCGTCGTAACCAGATCCGCTTGCTGTCGCAGTGGCGACCACATCTGCAGCGGTGGCGCTGTTGTTGGTAAAGTTCGGATCTGTGACCGCGGAATTGACCGTCGCCGTTTCGTTGATCACCGTGCCCGCCGCTGTCCCGGCGATCACCTTCACCATATATGTGATGGTCGCCGGCGCGCCGGGGGCGAGACTCGGATCTGTACAGGTAAACGTAGCGAGCGTGCAAGTCCATCCCGCCGGACCGGTGAGTGATACTGCGGTCGTGTTCGCCGGGAGCGCGTCGGTCAGACGTCACCGTCGTCGCCGCGCTGGGCCCGTTGTTGGTCACGACCTGCGTGTAAGTAATGTTGTTGCCGGCCTGCACCGGAACCGGGACTGGCCGTATTCGTGATCGAAAGATCGGCTGAATCCGCGACCTGAATGTTGACCGTGACGCTGTTGTTGGTCGCCGTTCGGATCGCTGGTCGTTGACGAGACTGAGTCCGTTTGCGGTGATGGTCGTTCCCTGCGCCACGGTCGTGTTCACCTTCACCACGAAGGTGAAGTTCGCCGTGGTGGCGGACGCCATCGTCGTCGTATCCGTACAAGTCAGCGTCCCGAGTACGCACGTCCATCCCGCCGGGCCAGTCAACGAAACCGCCGTAGTATTCGCGGGAAGAGTCTCGGTAAACACGGGAGCATTGGCCGTCGCCGGACCATTGTTGGTCACGCTCTGCGTATAAGTAATGTTGTTGCCCGCGGTCACCGGATTCGGACTGCCGGAATTGGTCACGCTCAAATCCGCCTGCGTGCCCGACGCCACGGCGATGTTCACCGTCGCGGAATTATCGGTCAGTATTCGTGTCGCGCGTCGTGGTCGCCGCCGGTGTCCGTATCGGTAATGATGGTTCCTGCCGCCGTTCCCGCCGGCAACGTTGTAAATGGCCGTGATCGTTCCCGTCGAACCCGGCGGCACGCTCGGGTTGGTGCAACTCACGGGCGCGGTGTTCGGACAAGTCCACGTCCCGCCGCCCGTGGTCACAACCGCCACGGACACAAATGTTGTGTTCGCCGGCGTCGCCTCCGTTAACGTCGCCGTGCTGCAATTGCTGGGACCGTGATTGTACACGGTCTGCGTATAAGTGATGTTCGCACCCGCCGTCACCGGACTCGGAGTTCCGCTGTTGGTCACCGTCAGGTCGCAGTACGTAGCTACGTTCGTCGATGACCGTCGTCGTGCTCGTGTTGACCGAGTTCGGTCGCCGACAGAGTGGACGTCGCCGTAATCGTGCCCGCCGCCACGCTGGGCGCAACGTTCACCACGACGACGATGTTGGCGCCGTCGCCCGCACGCCAGACTCGGATCGGTGCAGTTCACGTTTCCCGTCGCGCCCACCGCCGGCGTTGTGCAGGTCCATCCCGCCGGCGCCAGCACGGATTCGAACGTCGTGTTCGGCGGCGTCGCTTCAGTGAAACTCGCAGCCGTTGCCGCCGCCGGACCGTTGTTCGTTACGGTCTGCGTATAAGTGATGTTGTTTCCCGCGAGCACGGTGGCCGGCGATGCCGGCCGTGCTCAGCACCAGATCCGCCTGGGTTGCCGTCGCGACGATATCCGTCGCCATTGCGGAATTCGCCCCATACGACTGGTTCGTGCCGTTCACCGTCGCCGTGTCGGTGATCGTGGTCCCGCTGGCCGTCCCGGCATTGACCTTATAGACGACCGTGAATGTTCCCGAAACACCGGCGCCTACGCTTGGATTTGTGCAATTGCTGGCCGGAAATCCCGTGCAAGTCCACCCTGCCGGAGCCGTAACCGACACGAATGTCATATTCGCAGTCGGCGATCGGTCTCGGTGAACGTAGCGCCGGTCACCGCGGTTGTGCCGGTATTCGTCACCACCTGCGTATAAGTGATGGTGCTCCCGGCCTGCACCGGATTCGGCGAGGCCACGTTCGTCACCGTCAGTCCGGCCCGGTCGCGCCCACCACTGTCGCTGACAGTCGCGGTATTGTTCGCGGAATTCGGATCGATCGCCGACGGAACCCACCGACGACGTTCTCGGTGATGACGGTTCCGTTCGCGGTTCCGGCAGTCACTTTCACCACCAGACGTGAATGTGCCCGAAGTCAACGCCGCCATGTTCGGCGTTGGTGCAAACCACGTTGCCGGTCGCGCCCGACCGCGGTGTTCACGCAACTCCATCCCGCCGGCGCGGCGAATCGACACCAGCGTCGTGTTCGCCGGAATCGTAGCCACCACGGTCGCGTTGTCGGCCGCGCTCGGGCCGTTGTTGGTGACGACCTGCGTATAAGTAATGTTGGCTCCGGCCGCGACCGGGTTCGGCGATGCCCGCGTCGGTCACGCTCATGTCGGCGCTCGAAACCACGCTGGCCATGTCGGTAGCAGTGTCGTTGAGCAGGTTCGCTTCGCCTCCGCCGCCGACCACCGCAGTATTCGTCACCGTCGCCGGAGCCGACTGCGACACGTTGACGTTCAGCGTGATCGAGGGATAACTGCTGGCCGCCGGCAGCGAGTCCGAACGCACGCAACTGACAGTCTGCGCCTGAGACCGAGCACGTCCATCCCGTTCCCGACTGCACTCGATCGGAGTCATGCCGAGCGGCAGCGTGTCGTTCATTGTCACGACGCCGCTCGTCGCGCCCAGAACGGCTGACGTTCGAAACCGGAATCGTGTAGCTGGCCGCTCGATCCACGAGTGAAGTTCCCCACGTGACTCTTGCCCAGCGTCAAATCAGGAGTGCACAGCGCCGACGACTGCATCCCGGTGACCTGCGACAGCGTCGCGGTGGTCGCGCTGTTCCGGCCGCACCCGGCGTGGCTCCGTATGGAACACCCGGGAGTCAGCGTGGTCCCGTTGCCTCCGCCGAGTCACGCTGATGCTGGCCGGGGCGCCGGAAACGAAAATCACCCCGCCCGCGCCACCGCCGCCCGGACCGTGACGGTCCGCCAGACTGTACGGGTCGATAGTCCCACGCATCGCCACCGCGGCCGCCATTCGCCTGCAAGGTCAGTCCGCTCTCGCCGCCATTCGCCGCCAGAACGACGATGGTTCCACCCGCGCCGCCGCCACCGCCTGCGTCATTGGCGGTTCCGATGTAGGCGTTCGCGCCATTCGCCGTCAGAGTGCCTGTGCCAGTCAGGCTGTCGGTGCGAATGAAAATCATGCCGCCGCCCGCGGATCCGCTGCTGGCCTGATTGTCACCGTCGGAATTGTTCCGCGTGCCCGCGCCGCCTCCGCCGCCCATCGCAATGCGGTCGATCGTCGCCGGAAACGGCGATCCACCTTCGCCACCGTCGCTCAGATTCGTATTCCACGAATCGCCGCCAAATCCGCCCGATCCTCCGTTGCCACCGCCACCGCCGCCCGCGTTCTCGGTCGTTCGCAGCGGGCATCGCCGTCTGTTCCGCCGCCGCCCGCATTTCCCGGCGCACCGCGCGCCATGCTGCCGTCCGTCCCGGCTGTGCCGCTGGGATAGCCATCCGGTGGTGGTTTGCAGGTAAGTCGTGCCCAGACTCCACCCACTCCGGCGTGCCGGCAACGCCTTCGCCCTTGGCGGCGTCGATCCGCCCGCCTTCGGCAGCGCCGGTGTAAGCTGTGGGCGAGGTCTGCCGATAGTCCGCGTTGTCGCGCCGGCAACTCCGCCGGTCAACTGCATTCCCGCGCCGCCTCGGAACCCCTGCCCGTCGACGACTACCGTCGCCTCCACCCAGATTCAGCTGTCCCGCGATATCCAGCGCGACGAATTCCGCCCGTGGATCCGTTCCACGAAGTCGCGGTGACCGCTCCCAACGTGGCCGACAGATATTGCGGCACCAGCACGACCTGATACGTGCTGCGTCCCTTCGTCGCCGAAGCCGCGGCCGCCGTGTATGCGAACACCAATCCGTTCGTCGGCCCGGCTCCCTTGATCGGCACCGACTCCCGCCGAGCGATCGGCCCTGTCGCCGTTACGAACTCATAGTTGCCCGCGTTATTGATCGCCGTGAAGCCCGAACCTGTGCTACCCGTTTCCATAGCCGACGGTGTTCGCAGGTGTTGATGCTGGCATCCTGCATCTGGATCACCAGCAGCAGGCTGCCGTTCGCGATCGTGCCGCCCGCGCCCGTTCGCTGTGCCCAGCGGAATCGATGTGGCTCCTTTCGCCACGTTCGCGGTTCCCGGATAGTACGTGTTCATCACGCCGTTCAGGGTTCCGCCCGCGCGTCAGCGTGGCTCGTGGAACAAACCACACTCACCACCGGCGCCAGCGCCACGTAACGTGTTGTTGCCGGTATTCGGATCGGGAGGCGTCCCGGAGTCGGTGATCGTCGCCGTGTTCGGATAAAAGCCGGCCGTCGTCGTCGACACTTTCACCGCCACCGTCGCGGTCGCTCCGCTAGCACAGGCTGCCCGTGAAGTTGCAGGTGATCGTGGGCGCGGTGGTCGGGCAGGTTGTTCCGGCGCTGGGCGTCACCGATACCAGCGCCAATCCGTCGCGGCATAGGTGTCGGTCAGCGTAACACTGTTCGCCGCCGAGGGACCGTTGTTGAACACGTGATGTTGTAAACAGAGTTCTGTACCCAGCGGCACCGCGCTGACGCTGGTTGTAACTCCAATATCCGCGGTGCTCGGATTGATTCCGACACCGCACCCAGCGACCAGTTCGATGTGCCGCTGAACGTCTCCGAGATCGGCACGCTCGGCGCACCGGTCGCGTGCTGCCCCTGCCCGTCACGTCCGGGGACGCCGTGTTCCCGCTGTTCAGGTTCCACTGCTGTACCTGGGGACCGAGACCCACATTTACCGTCTGGTCGCCTCCCGTGGCCAGGTGTCCAGGATCATCCCGTTGACCACGCTGGGGACATCCAGCTGCGAGGACGCACCAGCGGCGCCATCCGCGGAGACAAATGTCCCAGCGGCACGGTCTGATCCACGCCGGTAAACGTGGTCGCACAGCAACCACGCCCACGACTGCTCCGGCCGCTGGAATTTTAATCGAAACGTTGACCGCAAGATTGTTGCCGGTGGACGGGCTCAGCAGATACCACATTTCCACGCGGCGAGTGTCTCCGGCATCGTTGTGCGCTCCGAGAAAATTCAGCGTTGTGCCGTTGTAGGTGACACTCACAACACCCGTCGTGGGCGAGTTGGTGATGTTCATCGACACGCCGACAAGCAGGAGGCGGTTTCGCCGCCGGCAGTCGTGGTGTGGGTGAAAGTAGTAGTAACTGTGCCCGCACCGGTGCGCTCGCGTGCGGCCGAACTGGTGTTGCATCGACCGCAACCTGGGCACTCGCCCAAGGTGCGCTAGCGAATACCACCAGCAGCCCGAGGATGATCGGAGACAGCGCGCGACATCTTTCGCGCAGTCGGCTGCGACGATGCCAGCACGGCGCCCAGCCCTTTCACGAGCAGCGTTCTGTCCGCGCGCCGCGCCGCATAGCAGACGCCCCGCCAGCTCCTTTCAATCTTCGCGCGCACAATTCTTCGTCCCACCCGCACCTCTTTGGCAACCGCAATGCCCACGATTTCTTCTCCGCTGACCGCCGGATCATCCTGCTGGCCGCAATCGCCGCGCGTGATGAAGACATCCTGTTCCGCGTCGGCGACCACCAGGCGGTGCAGCCGGAATCCCATCTCGCCCTTCACCAAGAACAATGTCTCCCGTCGCGCAAGTCAGCCAGCACGGCGGACTTCACATGCACAATCTCGCCATCGCGAATCGCCGGAGACATGCTGGCCCCGCGCGCCTGAAAGCGAATGCCGTTCCCGCTTCTCAGCAACTCCTGGGTAATCTCATCGAAAAGCCGCGACTGCGGACGAGCCCCCGAAAATCTTCGGAACTTGCCATCCCGGCGAACTGCATTGCTTCTGAGCGTCATTGTCATCCTGAGCGAAGCGAACGATCTCATGACTCGGTCGCGCCAGCCTCAAGAGGGATCGCCACCGCATCGCTGCCTCCGACTCGCCGATAAGTTCGTTGAGCGAGCCGTCAGTCACGGAATTCCAGGATCCTCTCCACCGCGGCTTCATTGGGCTCGAAGGCATAGCGATAACAGGGAACCGTCCACCAGTTCCTGCAAAAACTCCAGCGCCGAATCGACATACTCATGCCGGTGAAACGGCACAAAACTGCGCGCAAACAATTCCGCCACCGCCTGGCTCGGAGAAAGCCGCGTCAGCACGTTCCCATGCCCATGCTCAAGAATAAAAATCCGCGCCAGCGGCGCGCTCCCCGGCGACGCATACGCCGCCTCCCCATGCCACGGCGTCCCATACATCCGCATGCCACGCTTGTCATTCCGAGCAGAGCGAGGGATCTGCTTTCTTGATTTGTCCTGAGCGGAGTGACCGCTCGGCGAAGCCGAGCGGTCACGCAGTCGAAGGACCTCGGGTTTGCCATCACCACTAGCGGCGTCGCGAGGACTCTCCATGACCGAGGCGCGTTCATCCCGCCGCACGATAATCCGATCGTCACTCAAAACCTCGACATCCTCCGCGCCGCCGTCCACAGCCGCGTCGTCGTGCTCTTCCCCGCCCCCGAATGCCCGACAAACAAATTCCCGGTCCCATCCGGCCGAACAATCCCGCAACTATGCAACTCAATCGCCTTCTCCTGCGTGAGGCGGTGCATGATCAGCAACTCATCCAGGGGATACTCCAGCGGAGCAATCGCATGCCTTGCATCCGCAAAAGATTCTGCATTCATCTGGAGTCTTGCCCGGCGGAATTCGCGATCCACGAACAATCGCTTATAGAGCGCCGTCCCAGTGGTTGGGGCACTGAAGTCGAACTGGAATCCGGCTCCGTCTTCGTACAATCGCCAGACCGACCCGGAATCGAAGAGTGGACGCCCCGCAGGCGGAGCAAGACTCTCAGCCCACTCAACTTGAATCGTAATGTCGGAGGCTTGGGCTTTGATCTGAAACGGCTCTAGCGAAGGAACCAAAGTAACATCGTCGAAGTTCTGCCCTGCAACTCGAACCGACACTCCGCCGACCCGGAATTCGCTACGATGCGTAGCGCCGGCGATATTCACACCACTCCGGTAGCGCATGCCCATTCGCTCAAAATTTGGCTCTGACTCGTTAAACACCCGCCTACGATCCGATGCTGTTACAGAAGAGCACAAAGCAACTGCCCTGGCCCTGGGCCCGCCGAACCGGAAATCTTGCAATGCCCAAGAACGGCCTCTTCCGGGCGCAGACTGATCGTGACCATTTGCGGCGGCTCGTATTTTTGCTTCTTGGTTTCGACCGAATTCGGCTCGTGACTCATTCAGTCGTCGCTCCTGTGCCATACGGTCAATGACCCGCAGCTGCCGCAACCAGACGCCGCGTGAGGATTGCTGAGAATTGGGAGAATCTGCTGCGGCCCCACCCAGCTCTCCACATCGATTTCCTTGATTTGCAATCCGCCGCGCCGATTCCAGCATGTCGTCGTGCTGATCGCCGCCAGCGCAGAACTCGCACTCTCCATGTGCCGGAATCTCCACCCCTACCGCCGCCGCTCGCAGATGCGCCACATGGCAAAGAAATTCCACCGGACTCTCGCGGTCCCCGTTTTCCATCTCGCCGTTCGCCGGACACATCCCACAAAGCGACTGGATCCGGCACTGGATGCACTTCGTCACGCGTGTCCGCTTGCGCGATCGCAATTGCAAGAGAGAGCCTTCCCAGACTTCGCCACTCCCACCTCTCGCGAACACTGAACGTCTCCTGCTGCGAGATCACGCAAATGCCCATTTCCCCATAGGCATTGATGGCAAACGCACTCATCCCTCCGCCGCAGTGATACACGGTGTCGATCTGCGACAAGATTCGGCGGATTCTCCAGATCATGCTTCGCCAGCCGGCGATATTCGCTCGCTCCCTTCGGAGCGCTCATATCCAGCGCCACGACCTCTTCCGGCGTAAGCCGCACCGCCAGCGGACTCTGCGAGCAATCAATGCGCGGATTGATCTGCCCATCCATCTTGAATTCCACGCCCAGTTCTTCCTCCGCGAACCGCCGCATGGCCACCACTTCATGCTTGTTGATGCTGGTCGCCACCGTCTTCAACTTCAGCGGCAGCCCTCGCTCCTTCAGCAGCTTGATTCCGCGCAAGCACCGGTCATACGATCCCGGAATCGCCGTCAGCGCCTCATACGTTTCGCGCGTGCGCCCGTACAGCGTGATCTCGATGGCAAACGGCGGCCACTCCACCAGATAATCCGCGATCTGTTCGTTGATGATCGTGCCGTTGGTGAACAGCGTGATCAGAAATCCTTTTTTCTTGGCGTAGGTGTAAATCTCGAGGAAATCTTTGCGCGCGAAGATTTCGCCGCCGGTGTAGAGCAGCCAGAAGCAGCCCATCTCGACCAGTTCGTCGAGCATCCGGAAGTGCTCTTCTTTGCTCAACTCCCGCTGCTTGGCTTCCATGTCGCCCATGGGCAGGTTGTTGTAGCAGTGCAGACACTCCAGCGGACAGCGCCGCGTCACTTCAATCGAAACCTGCAGCGGCACACGTTCACCAGCCTGGCGCCGGTGCAGATCCGCACTAAACGCGCCGTAACTTAACTGCTCCAATTACCCTCCACCCTTCGACTACAAGTCTGAAAGCAGCGGACGCGGCTTCTCATCCGCGCCCGCTGCTGCCAGTCCTTCCCGCCCCACTGGTCGCTTCTTCAGTCCCCGGCCATCGCGACGGATGATGTCGCCGGAACCTCGACCAGACCAACTGCTTTCATCTCACTCACAAAACTCGTCACATCCTGCTCGGCCTGCGCCGGCTCGACTTCATATTCCTGCGCGACCGCCGTCGCCAATTCCGCTACCGTTCGCGGCGACTCCAGCAATTTCCAGATCAGCGAACCGGTGCCGTTGAAGCTGTAGATCGACGCCAGGTCGCCCACCTTGGCGCGCACCGGAACGATCAGCGTTTCTCCCGCGACCACGCGCGCAACCACCGCCTGCGAGCGCACCAAAATCTCGTCTCTCAACGTAGCTGCCAAGGTGCATCTCCGCTTCGACTCGTTCCGGATTTCGTAACAAACGCTCCCTTCGAAACCCGACGCAGTTTCGTCCCAATCTGAGATTACGGCAAAGCCACCCCCTCAGAAGCAATCGGACTTTGGGGCAGGTATTGGGTTGGTTATCACCCGCATGGTTCCCAACTACCTACAAAAACATGAGTTACGGCGTTGAGTTGTGATCGGATTCTGCAATAGATCAGGGGCTCGACGCGAGAGTTCTGAGAGGCCGAATTCCGCCAACGCAACTGTCAACCTTTGCAGTGGACAAACGAAACAAAACGCTATAAAAAGAAATACAGCGGCACGAACCCGTCGTTACGCACTACGAATTCGCCGCGAGCTATTCCCGTGCTCAACGAAGAACGTCGCCGCGCCATCCTCGATCTGTTAACCCATCAGGGCCGGGTTCTCGTCACCGAACTCGCCCGCCAATTCGAAACCTCACAGGTTACGATTCGCAAGGATCTCGAAATCCTGCACGCGCACGGCCTCGTCCACCGCACGCACGGAGGCGCGCTCCCCTCACGCGAGGGAGCGCTCGAAGATCCCGACGCTGCGCGAAAAAGAAAAGCTCCATCACCAGGAAAAACTGCGCATCGCAGAAAACGCCGTCGAGAGAGTCAAGGAAGGCCAGGTGCTGATTCTCGACTCCGGCACCACCACCACGGCGATCGCGCGCGCGCTGCGCAACTTCCAGAACCTCACCATCATCACCAACGCGGTCAACATCGCCGCGGAACTGGCCGGCACTGCGGTGGAAGTGATCCTCACCGGCGGCACGCTGCGCAAGAATTCTTTTTCGCTGGTCGGCCCCATCGCGGAGGAAACGCTCCGCCGCCTCAGCGCCGATCTTTTATTTCTCGGCGTCGACGGATTCGACGCTCACTTCGGATTGAGCACGCCCAATCTGCTGGAAGCGAAAGTCAACCGCGTGATGGTCGAAATCGCCAAGAAAACCGTGGCAGTCTGCGACTCCAGCAAATTCGGCCGCCGCAGCCTGTCGCTGATTGCGCCGCCCTCGGCATTGCAGGAAGTCATCACCGACCGCGGCGTTCCCAAAGTCCGATCTGCGCGTCCCTGAAACAAGCGGAATCGAAGTCACACTGAGTCTGAGATGACGCTTCACCCCGCACTCCCATGCCCCGCTTTGACGTCACCATCGCCGGCGAACTGAATCTCGACCTCATCCTCTACGGTCTGCCCGAACAACTTCCGCCAGAGCGCGAACTGCTTGCCGACCGCATGATGCTCACGCTCGGTTCTTCGTCCGCGATTGTTGCGCACAACCTGGCCGCGCTCGGCAGCCGCGTCGGATTTCAATCGCGCATCGGCGACGATCCACTCGGACAAATCGCGCTCGATCGTCTTCAGCAAAGCGGGGTCGATGTTTCGCACGTGCGCCGCGTCCCGGGCTCAACCACCACCGGACTCACCGTCATCCTGCACCACGAGCAGTGGCGCAACATCCTCACCTACTCAGGAACGATCGCGGAAACCTGCTGGGACGATCTCGACCTCGACTATCTCGCCGACTCGCGCCACTTTCATTTTTCGTCGTATTACCTGCAGCGAGCGCTGCGCCCGCGAGTCGGCGAACTATTTCAACACCTGAAATCGAAGGGCCTCACCATTTCTCTCGACACCAACGATGATCCCGACGACCGCTGGGAAGGCGGCCTGCACGAAGTGCTGCGCCACGTTGATGTGTTTCTGCCCAACGAGCGCGAAGCCTGCAAGGCAGCGGGAACCGACGACCTTGAAGCCGCGATCCAAACTATGCGAAACTAGTTCCGCTGGTCGTAGTGAAACTCGGCCGGCAGGGAGCATTGGCGCAGCGAGGAAAAGAACGATTAGTCAGCGAATCACAACGAAGTAAAAGACCTGGTAGACACCGTGGGCGCCGGCGACAGCTTTGACGCCGGATTCCTTCATGAATATGTACACGGAAACGACCTGAAAACGTGCCTGGCGCCGGAAACATGGCTGGGGCACTCTCGACCACTCGCCCCGGCGGCACCGAAGCCTTCCGCGACGACCGCAAATTCTTCCGCGACGTAGCACGCCAAGAGTAGACGACGGGCTTGCCTCGAGGTCCTCAATAGCTCCTACTTCGCACTCACCTCCAGCAGTAAATGCTCCTTGAACTCAGTCTTCAACTTCGGAGCCTTCCCGGCCTCCGCCTGCACCGTGCCCAAATCTTTCCCATCCACATAGTCCAGCACGTGATACGATCCCGGCTTCAACCCGCGCAACTCAACCTCGCCGCTGAACGAACCGTTTTCCTTGGCGGCGAAGAACGCGTAATACATCTTCCCATCCTTCTCAATCGCGTAGGCCTCAGGCACAGTCGTATCCGTATACATACAGATCGCGGAAGTCGCCCTTCGACAGCATCTTCTCGTTGTACAGCCCGATCCATTTCTTCCAGTGTTCTTCCTTCTCGCTTGTCAGAGCCACCGGCTTGAACTTCGGACCTGGATCCGGCCACACAAACTTCGTTCCCGGCACTCCGCCGGCTCCGAGCGTCGAAGCGAAATCGTCTGCCATGCTCGCTCCAGTTGCCCTTGCCGATGGGCGTCATCGCCGAAAGTTCCACGTGATCGCCGTACACCGCCGCCTGCGGCCCCAGCAGCGCCTTGTACATTTTGATGCGCCGCCGCACCTGCACCGCTCCCACCGGATCGGCCGTCACCGCCTGATCGATAAATGGCAGCCACGCCAGCGACGGCGGCGTCCCGCACGGACACGCCTGCGTCACGCTCTCCGGCTTGATCGCGCGCGTCGTCTGAAAAATTGTCTTGTACACTTCGCCCATCGCGTTGACCGAATCCTGCGGCGACTTGTGATGATGCGCCGGGTTGTAGCACGCCGGCACGCTGTAAATATTGTCCAGCTTCGATCCGTCGAATCCCCAGTCGCGAATAAATTTCTCCGTGAGCTGCTTGTAGTACGCCTGCACCTCGGGCACGCCGGATCAGAGCGCCGCCAGATCGCGCGTCATGCGCGCATGTTTTCCGTTCTTGTCGAGAATCAACCAATCGGGATGCTCCTGCGCCACCTTCGACACGATATATTTGTGCGACTCCCATTTCCCTTGCCCATCTTCCACGCCCAGCGGCAGCCACCACAATTGCGCCAGAATTCCCTGCTTGTGAAAGTCGTCCACCATCTGCTTGATCGAATCGCCGGGAAACGTATCCGTTCCGCGGATTCCAGTCGCCATACGTATCGAACCAGCGATCATCCAGCGTCGCCCACTTGATGCCGAGTTCCTTCAGCTTCGGCACCGTCCCCAGCATCTGCGCCGGCGTCACGTTGAACTCGTAGCCCCACCCGCACCAACTCACGTTGTAGGCTTCGTTCGAAGGCTTCGGAATTTCCCATCCTTCTTTCTGCAGCACGCTCGACCACATCCGCAGCGGCTCGTAGAAATCTCCGCTGTACACCGCGACAAAACTCCGCGGCGAGGAATAACTCTCTCCCGGCTTCAGCGCCGCATTGACAGGAATCGTGATGCTCGGCCGTCACGCGGCCGTCCGCTTCCACCTTCACCGGCATCGACAGCGTCCACGGCAGCGTCTCCACATGCCCGATCGCTTCACCCACCGACGCGGTCCAGAACGCGACCACCGGAATCCCGCCACCGTAGCCGCCTTTCACCGCCTCGCCCATCACGTTCGGCTGCGAGGAAGTCCGCGTCAGCTTCTGCACATCATCCTTGCCCCAGTCATAACTCGATCCCTGAAACGACCACATGTCGTAGGGCTGTGCCTTCGCGTCCACCTGCTTCGCGTTGAAGCGGTGCTGCTGCATCCACACCTGATCGATCTGAAAATCCGTCGGTCCCGACATTCTTGTACGTCGTGCTGACCAACGCGATGTTCGGAAAATCGTCATAGGCCTCCACCACCATCCGTGCGCTCGATGTCCACTCCCGCTGGCGCCAGCGGACGCGCCGGAATCTCCACTCGCTTGCCGCGGCCGAGCTTGCCAATGCTTTCCAGAACCTTCGCCTGAGCAAAATCCGGCATGAACTCCAGTTCCTTTCCCTCGTGAACAATGGAATCGCTGCCCCCCGTCGACCCAACGCCCGGTTCGTCGAGCGTCAACCGCTTGCCATCTTTCAAGAGTGTCGCCTGCAGAAAACCGGAAGGAAGAATCTGAAACTCCGCCGTCCGACTGGTCAGTCACAACCGGGCCCCCATCGCGCACCTCGACCTTGATATCGGATGGCCGCGAGGGCGGCGCTTTCGGCGGCGCGCGGGCTTTGCACAACTGAGCATCATGCCGCCCAGTGCGGCCAAGATTAATGCAAGAATGAAGGAATTCAACTGAGGAAAGCTGCCCTGCCGCGATGCGCTTCATGATTTCCTCTCACGAGTCCGATGCATACGAAAGTAAACACAATCTTTCGTAACTATACAACAGCCTCGCGAGTTTCTGCGCTTGCCCGTTAGCGAATCTCGGCGAGCGAATGCTCCAGCGCGCCGCGCTTCGGAGCCGGCATTGCACCCACTTCGCTCGCCACCCAAGCTCCCACCAGATTCGCTACTTCGTTCATCAGGCCCAACGACGCGCCGTGCAGATACTCATGCACCAGTCCGGCGGTAAACGCGTCACCCGATCCCACCGTATCGGCTACCCTGACTCGAAATCCAGGATGCTCGCTCGTATCTCCGCCCTGCACCAACAGGCTGCCGTCGCCGCCGCGCGTAACGCACACCAACTTCAAGTCATACGCGTTGAGCAACACGCCGCGCCGACGACAACTCATCCTTGTGTGGAAACTCGCCGAGGCTCATGATCTTCGGCAGTTCCTCATCATTCAGTTTGACGATGTCCGCCAGCCTCATCGATTCCGCGAGAACTTCCTGCGAGTAGTAGGACTGCCGCAGGTTTACGTCGAAGACTCTCACCGTTCCCGGGGACGTGGCGCGAAGAAAATGTCGGATGGTTGCCCGGCTGGTCTGCGAGCGCTGCGCCAGCGATCCAAAACAAACCGCGTCGGCCTTTTCGGCCAGATGCTGCCAATCCAACGTCCACTCTAAGGAAATCCCACGCCACCGGATGCGCAATGTCAAATCGCGCGATACCCTTGCCATCGAGTTCCACTTTCACCGTGCCGGTCGGACGTTCGCGGTCAGTCTGCACGTGATCGATGTCGAGGCCCAATTCCTCCATGCGCCGCAGTGCTTCCAACCCCCGGCGAATCCTCGCCCACGCGGCTGGCCACGATCCCCTGATCGCCCATCAGCGTCGTGATGTAGGCAAAGTTCGCCGGCGCCCCGCCCAGACACGTCCGCTCCGGCAAAAGGTCCCACAGCACTTCCCCGAGGCCCACGACTTTCTTCTTCATCGTTCCATTACCGGCAGTGTTCGTTCTGAAGAACTTTCCCGGCGGCCCGGGATATAACGGAGGAGAGCGGAAGCACTTCGCATCAGAAAATCTGGGGGAGCCTTTGGCCCCCCCAGATAGCGTTCGTAGTTGACGGCTGCGCTTAGAAGGTAACGCGGAAACCCAATTGCATCTGCCGCATTTGGCTATCACCATACAAGCCGGTAATAACTCCGGCCCCAGAGCAGTCAATGCAGGTGTTCCCCGGATTCGCATAGACAGCGTGATTGAAAATGTTAAAGAACTCCGCCTGGAACTGAGCTCTGACCCGCTCAGTGATGGTGAAATTCTTGAAGAGCGACATGTCGGACATCAACTCTCCGGGTCCAGTGAATTGGTTGCGCCGAATGTTGCCGAACTGGGCTATGCCTGGATCGGTGAACGGCCCAGTTTGCGTAACGAAGTTCGGACAATCCGGAACCCCGGTGCTCGGATTTGAGTAGGGGCTGTCGCAAAGCGGCGTGCTCTCTGGAGTAAAGTAGACCACCGATCGGGTTTGGTTGTTAAAGCCGCCGGAACCCGTATGGAATGAACCTTGCTGGCTGGGGCGGCACGGTCCCGTGTCCCGGTCCAGACCGCAATTTGCATAGCTGGGTGAGAACGGAAGACCGCTTCCCAAGGTGAAAGTGGCGTTCCACTGCCACCCGCCCACGAGCATGTCCATTCCACGGCTGACGTTGCCCATGAAGTGTTTGCCGCGACCAATCGGTAGTTCGTAGAGTGCGGTCGCAACGAACACGCTGTCGCGGTTAAAGTCACCACGACCGTTGCCTTCACTCAAATTCGGCTGATAGGTGCCATCATTGTCGTAGGCCCTCGAGTACGTCCAGAACGCTGTCAGCGTCAGGCCATTGGCAGCCCGCTGGTTCACCTTGATCTGCAGCGCTTTATAAGAGTTAACGCCATCGTTGCCGTTGTAGTTGAATCCCGTGCCGGAGCAGCAAACCACAGTTTGCGTGCCAACGACGGAATCGGTATACACCGTTGTGAAGGCGTTGTTGTAAGGTGCCCGAGCGTTGAAGCTCAGACCTGGTGTCGTCGAGTTGGGTGGCTGAAAGCCAACCACTGTCGCCTGGTTGCTGTTGTAAGTATTACTGTCCCCTTTAAAGACATGCGTACCGTGGTTGGCGACGTAGCCGATTTCCAAACTAAGTTTGTTGGTCAACTGCCGCTGGACGGTTGCGTTCCACGCATCGAGTGTCGGCGGCACCAGATGGTCCGGCCGGCTGCGAGGCACTACGATGCCCTGGCAAGGAGACACTGATCCTGGGGGGCAGGGCCCAAACAACGGAAGAATCCCGTTCGAGGGCACCGTGGGAAACCGGTTCGGAATCGGACCGCAAATCGCTGGGTCATACCCTCCCGAAGCCGGCAGACACTCTCCCGTGAAGTTGAACGCGGCGGTCTTGCTGTCGTTGGTGGGCGAATTCAATGTTTCGTTTGCCAGCACCGGCAAGTTTTGGGTGACGGTGTGACCGAACAGCGAACCGAACACACCGATATCGAAGCTACGTCCATATCCCATGCGGACAACCGTCTTAGGATTGATCTGATATGCGATTCCGAGCCGCGGAGCAAATTGCTTCCAGTTATCGGCAGTGTTTCCGTTCATGCTGATGCCGCTGTAACCGGCAACCCGGATCACTCCTTCAGGCTGCACGGCGAAACCACCGTTGCCCTTGCCGTTGACGCTCTCTGGAGTGTAGAACTCCCAGCGCAGACCGTAATTTACGGTCAGTTTAGGGGTCAGGCGCCAGGTGTCCTGTCCATAGAAGAAGTACCGGTTTTGCGCTTCCATTGATGACGTCTCACTGGGCGCACCTACATACCGATTGAACGAGGTGACTTCGGCGAAGAGGAACGTCGCCAAATCCAGACC
Source organism: uncultured Acidobacteriaceae bacterium (assembly GCA_963795875.1). GTDB lineage: Bacteria > Acidobacteriota > Terriglobia > Terriglobales > Acidobacteriaceae > Sulfotelmatobacter. Next base: position 216,856 of record CAWCJM010000004.1, on the reverse strand, counting down.
ACCCGTGTTGTTGTCGGACGTGCCAGCATGGTTAAAGTTCATGACACCCGTCCGGTTCTGATCCGAGGGAACACGCAGATTGGTCGCGTGCCGCAAATCGGTGCCAAACTTAAACTGGTGGTTGCCCAACATCTTCGTCCAGTTGTTCACGAACTGGATGCCCTGTTCCTTCTCGACAAGGGGGCAGTTACAGCGGCCGATGCCGAGACCCTCGCCGATGCCGTTGTTGCCCAGCGTGTTTTGCACCGATCGTCTGATCAAAGATCATGGCGGGCAGACCGCCGGTAGTCGGGTCGGACGTGTTCAACCCGGGAAGTCCGAGCGCAGTCGCAGCTTGCGCGGTCGCGTCAAACTTTGTGGAGTGCGGATTGTAGCGGAACCATCCGAACCGAAAGTCCGTCAGCAGGCTAGTGCTCAGGGTGTAATCGAAGCCCGTCGCCAGACTGTAGTTATTGATCGTCGAGTTGCCGGCCAGCCCGATTGGACCCAAACCCGGCCCGCCGATCGCGTCACCAAAGACTGGGGCACCGGTGAGGGTGAAATGCGCATGCGAATACCGGCCGAAAATATTCATCTTTTGGTTTATGGCATAGTCAACCCGACCCGTGTACTGGTAGTCGTTAAAACTGCCGCTACCGTTGGCAGAGTAGTTGTCGACCGTACCGTTGCTACCCGCTGCACCGGAGGAGTTGGGAGCCGGCAACAGCGCAAGAATTTTCTCTGCGACTCGTGAGGGTGCATCCCGGCGCAGGTAGGATCCACGGCCATCATCGCGGCCTGAGGGATCATGTTGCTTGGGTATAACGTGCGGGATCCCTGCGGGTCGTATGGGTTGTACACCTGGCCGGCGCCACCGCTCAGACCGGCAGTAAGGTATTCGCTGCAGGTCGCAGTCGTGCACCGGGGCCGTCAGACAAGTTTGGCGAACCAAGTCTGGTCGGAACCGTGACAGGAAACTGCTTGCCTTGCGTGCGCCGCGTTCCCTCATAGTTGGCGAAGAAGAACAACTTGTTCTTGAGGATGGGTCCGCCCACCGCGCCGCCATATTGCTTCCAGTTGTTTGGCTGAGGGCTTTCCGGTAAACGGATTCACCGCCGGACTGACCGGATCCAAATCGTAGAAATAGCCGCTGCCGTGGAATTCGTTGCTTCCTGACTTGCGTCTGAGCCGTCATGATTCCGCGCATCGCCTTGCCGAACTCGGCGTCGTAGTTTTGCGTCGTCATCTTCGTCTCAGTCACCGAGTCCAGACTCGGGTTGACGATGATGATTCCTAAGATCGCATCTTGATTGTCGGTACCGTCCAGTTCGTATCCGGTGCCGCTGAAGTGCTGGCCGTTCACGAAAATCTGCTTGCTGCCTTGCGGATTTTCCGTGGCCGCGTGGCTCCAGCCTTCAATGACTTGGGTCCCCGGCGTGAGCAGCTCCAGACTTTGGAAGTTTCGATTGAAGATGGGGAGTTCCTCCAGCTGCTTGGAGGTGAATTCCACCGCCACATCCTCGCGGTCAGTCTTGAGCTGGGGGCTTCGGCTGGTGACTTCCACCTGTTCCGACTGGTCCGAACCCACCTGGAACTGCCCATCGATCTTCGCGCCCGTATCAGCTGATACCTGCACACCTTTGTACTCCAGGCTCTTGAACCCTGTGCCTTCGATCCGCACCACATAAATGTCTGGAATCAAGTGCGTAACCGAGTAGTTGCCGCTCTCATTGCTCGTCGCATCGGGAGCCACATTCTTCGTCTGGCTGGTGACCGTAATCTTAGCTCCGGTCACGGCTGCTCCAGAAGGATCTGTTACGGTACCCAAGATACTGCCGTACACGGCTTGACCGAATGCGCTAGGCACCCACAGCACTGCACAGTAGACTCAGCTCGCTACCGCAACCCATGCTGACCTTTTCATGAACTTCCTCCTCGAGACGTTGCCCCAACAAGATGTGCCCCGGAAATGCAGAGGGAGACTTGACTACGCACGGTGCAGTCGTAGTACAAAACTACTATCTACAGTAGGTTTCACTAGGTTTGATACCGTTACAGGAGTAAAGTGTTAAAACTGCAGTAAGATACGCAGGCCCGTTACCTCCCTGTGATATGGCTGTCACGCACACTTTCGCTATTGGTCGGGAGCAATGCTTCCAGCAAATAGATAAACTTATTAAAAGTCATAGCCTGCACACCTCGGAATCTCTGTGCAAATTGCTACGGTATCTGGCTGAGCACTCCCTCGATCACCCTGGAATCGCGCTCAAGGAGTACCAGATTGCCACCGAGGTCTTGGGCCGACCTGTCGGATTCGATCCCCAAAGCGATTCCACTGTCCGCGTGCAAGCGGGACGGTTGCGGGTCAAGCTGGCGGAGTATTACGCGCATGAAGGTCCCGACGATCTCATCGTCGTCGAGGTTCCTAAAGGATCGTATGCGCTGACGTTCCACCTGCGGACTCCGAAGGCCGGAGTCCAACCCTTAACTACTCTCATTCTTGAAACTGAAAAACCAGAACAGGCTCCTCGTTTCACGCGCGGGTGGGTAATTGCAGTGGCAGCTTTTTCGGTTCTGCTCGCGGTTTCGTTGTCGACCACTGCCGTCCTACTGTCGCAGCGCGCACGCAGCCAAGGCGCTGCCATCCAGTCGGTTCCTGCCGCGTATCAGATTTTCTGGAATCGCTTCCTCGTCGGCCCACAGCAGCCGTGGGTGATCTTCAGCAATGGCAGCTTCGTGGGACGACCGGAAACGGGGATGCGCTACTTCAATCCTTTGTCCGATCAGCGCGCCTTCATTCTTGACCACTACACCGGGGTGGGAGAGGTTCTGGCGATACACCAGCTGGACCGTGTTTTCAACCTTCTTAATCGTCCGATTCGCGTCAAGCGCGGCGCCCTCTTCTCGCTCGACGATGCTTCGAATAACGACCTGATTTTCGTCGGCTCACCCTCGGAAAATCTCAGCCTGCTCGACATTCCCGGCACCCAGGAATTCGTCTTCCGCCGACTCGATTCCGGCCCCCGCAAGGGAGACCTGGCAGTGCTCAACGTGCATCCGCTCGCCGGTGAGCCAACCTTGTTCCTCGCGACACCCGCCAATCAGCCAACGACTGAAGACTATGCGGTCGTCAGCTTGCTTCCCGGCCTCGATCCCTCGCGTTCGATCCTGATCCTCGCAGGCAACTCGACCTTCGGAACGCAAGCAGCCGTCGAGTATGTCTGCCGGGAAGATTCGGTCAAGGAATTGCTGCAGCGCCTGAAGGTTACGAAACCGTCCGAGCTGAAGCCCTTCGAAGCGCTGCTTCACGTGAAGATCGCACACGGAGTGCCGGTGATGACCGACCTGGTATCGGTCCGCGATCGCAGCAACTGAGAAAGCTTCCTACTGCGGCACCGTCAAATGCGGATCCAGCTCCACGGCTTTTTGAAACTCTTTCTCCGCCTGGTCCTTCTGGCCTTGCTGCCGCAATGCCAACCCGAGCTGATAATGCGCGGCTGCATAATTCGGTTCGGAACGAATGGCGGACCGGAACTGTGCGATCGCCCCGTCCATGTCGCCTGCTCCTAGCATCCGCTTCCCCGAATTCGTCGCGAACGTGGCCGATTGCAGATTGTTGCTCGAAGCGGTAATGCTCGCTCCCGCCTTAGCTTCCTCAGCGGCCCCTTCGGCATCGCCCATCTGCCGCAGCACTGCGGCCAGGGTCGTATGCGCTCCCGCAAAATCCGGTTGCAAACGGATCGCTTCTCGCAACGACGCCGCGGCCTCGGGCAGTTTCCCCTGCTGCTTGAAAACCGTGCCCAGCGTGTAATGCGCCTCTGCGTAGTTAGGCTGATTCTGAATCGCCTCCTGCAGTTCCCCGGCCGCCTTATCGAAGTCACCTCGTTGCCAGAACAGGACTCCGAGCGTGTAGTGGGCATCCGCCAAGTCAGGTTGTAACCGGATCGCATTCTGAAATTCGGGAACGGCTTTGTCGAGTTGATCCTTCAATTTGTAAGCCAGACCAAGGTTGTAGTGCAGCGACGCGTTGTCGGGTGCCAATTTGATCGCGGCTTCTAGTTCCGTAATCGCCGCATCAAAATCCGCCCGCTGCATGTACCCGATGGCCAGATTCCCGCGCAGAGTGCCGTCATCCGGGCGTAACTGGGTTGCAGTCTTAAATTTCGGGATCGCCGCCGCGGCGTCACCCTTTTGCACCAGTGCCAGGCCGAGATCGTTGTAGGCCTCTGCATCCTGCGGCCGGATTTTAACTGCCTCGCCGAACGCCGCAACCGCACAGTCGACATCCGCGGAGTGCTGGCAGGCAATGCCCAATTCAATCTGCAGTTCAAACCAGTTCGGCTGTAAAGCAGCAGTCTTTCGCAATTCCTGCAACGCATCCGCACTCTTCGACTGCGCTATCAGAGTCTTCGCCATGTAGTAATGCGCCACCGCATCCTGCGGAGCCAACTCGATCGCCTTTCCGAGTTCTCTCGCTGCTTCATCCGGTTGCTGCGCCTGCAATCGCACGACACCCAAATGAAAGTGCGCCTGCTCCAGATCCGGTTGTAAGCGCAGTGCTTCTTTAAACGCCCCTTCCGCTTCGGCAAACTGATTCCGTTGCGCCAGAAGATTGCCCAGGTCATCCTGCAAGTCGGCGCGCCCGGGAGCGAGTTGCACCGCGCGGCGCATTTCTGACAGAGCTTCATCACCTGGATGCTGGCTCAAAATTCGGGCTAACATGCGGTGAGCCTCGGCGTTATCAGGCGCAAGCTTCACTGCGGCGCGGGCTTCCTCTTCGGCATCAGCAGCCTTCCCTTGCTGAGACAGCACGCTGACCAGGGTCAGGCGTGCCTCCACAAATCCAGGCTTGGCCCTAATCGCTGCTCGAAGGTGCGCCACCGCCGCATCCGTCTCCCCCTGCTGCGCCAGGACCCAGCCCAGCGCCGACTGCGCTTCCGCATCATTCGGAGTCAACCGCACTGCCTTCCCAAATTCCGTGCGCGCCCGCACGATATCACCGGACTTTAGAGCCTCCTGCCCATGCTGCAGGGCCAGCCGCGATTGAGATTTCGACGGAGCAGTCGCTGTCTGCGCAATCGCGGCAAAGTTCAGAACGATAATCACCGCGAGGAGGAAACAAGCGAGCCTGGAAGGGTGTGAAAACACGATGAATGGAAGATGTTCTATCTTTCCCGCATTATATCCAACGGTCGCTTCGCATTCGTGTGATGTGACATGTGGGAATGCAGCAGATGGCGACGCTCTCGGGCGGCAAGTTTCGCATTGGCCCAGCAAGCTCGACACAACATCACAGCACCTGCTCGATCTCGCGCTCATCAAAGAAGTTGAGGAACTCACGCGGTCGCTGATCACGAGAGCGGCCGGCGCCGTTACTACCGCCTGACCAGCACAGGCAAAGTCCTGCTCGAAACGGAAATCGGCCAGGTGGATTCCATCGTACGACTCGCGCGCAGGAGAAACCTCATCCCCAGAACATCGGAGTGGCCTCATGCACACAGTCATTCAGTCAAGACTTATTCGATTGAACGGCCTCCTGTGCGGTGCGGCGACTGGTCCACCCCCCAAACCGTTGGTCGTTGCACGCGATGTTGTTCTTCCCAGTCCTGTTGGAGAATCGGCTCGAGGAAGCGGCTATATTTATCGAGTGTGGCTTCGTCGTTGTGGGCTACAGCTATTCTTACGGCCATGGCGGTCGTGGGCGTGACGATTTCAGTTCGGCCGACAAAGACACGCACGAGCTGACCCGGCGATGGGTCGATAGCGAGCGGCAAGACGTTGTCGATGAAGCCGCGCGGCACAATGTATATCAGGCGACTGCCTTCTTCGAACCAGGAGTCTTTCCAGGTCTCAATCATAGCGTGGGCTTCGTCTCGATATAAACCCTGCTCGACGAGCATCTCTTCAAGATCTCCGTAGAGAGAATCTAAGCTTCCTATCAGCACGGGAGGGTCCACGGCAGTTTCATCGGTTAGCGCTCCCATTAAGCGATAGCCGACTCGTTCGCCGCGGCGCTCAAAAAAAATGGCATTTGGAATCTGGTCTCCACTAAGACTTTTGACCAGGAGTCTTCCGTCGGAGGCCAACTTGGCGGAAAGCGGCAGCGGACTAGCAGAAACTCCTCGATAAAAAAGATACTTCTCTTGCTGCTCGCCCGCATTGGTCTGAACGCGGAGCGGCGCGGAAGCGGTCTCGCGAGCGGCGTAATAGCGATTCGGCTGCACCTCGCGCGGGAACTCACCAGCCAGATTCGGAGAAACCGCTATGTGGTTCCACACGATGCTTCCATCCGACGGTAGTCGACTCAAGCTGGTATCGGTCAGGACTCCAGTTGGCTGGACGCGATCGGCATGGGGATACCATTCGGTGATGAGTCCCTTGCAAAAGGACACTCTCGCTGACACGGTCACCTCGCGTGGAGAATAAAAATAGAGCACTGGCGTCTCCATGCGAATGGTGCCGCGTAGCCCCAGCTTGAAGTTGACGCCGTTGATATGTTCCACGAATTGAGGTAGATCGGGGGACGGAGGATATCGTGGTAAACCCAACGGCAACCACTCGACCGCTCGACCATCCTTCCCGGCAATTGCGGTAAACGTTCCCCACTCGTGGACGGTGAGGTCAGGAAGCGTGTGCTCGTCTGCTGTCCAGCCTGCGAGCGAGACAACCAACAGTCCACATGCCAACAAGCGGGGAAGCCAGGATTTGACTTCCCCTGCGATAAGAGACTCCCTCATTGCCGGGTTCATCGCGAAAGCCTTCCTACCGGAGCGACCAGAAGTTCGGATATTGTCTCGTGGTTGAAGTTGGAGGCCAGGTTCTGAGCGAGAAGAGAATCGCTCTTTGCTCCTGCCATCGCCTTCTGAACGTGATCGCGGTGAGCGCTATCGGGGCCCGGCAGGGTGATGAGGGCAGCCGCGAACTCCATTTCCGGATCGGAGCCGCGCAAGCTGATTGCTTTTCGCACCAGGCGATATCCGTCCAATCCAGCAGCTGGGTTGGGGTCGCCCTTGGCCAGCCATTGCTTGTAAGCCTCGGCCAGATAGCCGACGTCGAACCACGCGAGGGCGTCAGGGCGACCAGCGGCATCTGAGTTCGCGGCACGCTCTTGAAGCCGTATGATCAACTCCTTCGCTGCTTGCGGGTCCTGGCGAGCGTAAATTGTGGCCCGGCGTAAGGTTTCCATGCGGACTAAGACCGGAGTGCGCGAATCGAGAATGGCCATCGTGTCCCGGCTGAGGTTCTTCAGGTCATAGTCCGAGCTTCCTTTGTGGTTGAACTCGACCCAGGGCAGCGACTTCGCTTGGCCGATTTCAATGGGATGGCAGATAAGAGGCGGTCCGGCTTGCGCAAAGGTTGTAAACGCAAGCAAAACGGCCACGCTGCTAATCGCAAGGCGTGAAAAGGCAAGTGCATTCATATTCTGGATTCCCCCAGTCTGGCTGATTTAACCCACGCTTCAGAAGACGCCGAGAGGGAGAGGAGTGTTAACAGGACGGCGCGGCCTACCCGGACGAAACTGGAAGTTTGATTGCTAGGGAATGCTTCGCTGGGCGGCAAGCCCCTCGTGATTTCTTACTTTCTTGCGGGCGTGTCGATCGTGGCGTGCGCGGTGTTGCTGGTAGCGCTTACCTCGCGCCTTCTGAAGCGGGAGACGGTTATTTTTGGACGGTAGCGGACGCGGTGGCAGCCGACTCGGGCACCGGCGGCGCTAATTTCAGCTTCCGATTGACCTGCGGCCAGTACTGGCGCATCAGGTTCCCACCGAATTTCCAACCTTCGTCGCAAACGTAGCGAACTAAGGTGTCGCTGACCGACCGGTTCTGTTTAGGCCAATACGTATTGGACAGCGTCTCACCAGCCAGGGGTCCCAGCAGTCCGGCAATATTGACCACCGGATCCCCCGAATCGCTGCGCGTGACCACTACCCTGACAAGGCTGTACTTGATTGCTTGCTTCAAGGACAGGTCCTTCTTCACATAGAAGCGCGGATCTTCGTGGAAGACCGAAGAGAATAGAAAAGTCCCGAACATGAAATCGGAAGATGCGCGGGCCATACCGGATCCAAAACGTTTGCCGAATCCTGAGCCGCCTTGGCCGTACCCCGAGGGATAATCGGTAGCCTGATTGTAGGCTGCGCCAAGCAGTACGCCGCCCACGGTGGCCACCGACACGCTGCTGTTCGCCGCGAGCTTGAATTTTTCCCAACCGCTGAGCGGCCCGTTGTTGGTCGCGAGATCGGGAAACACCACCGACTTCCGCGTGAGCAGTTGGACGAAGTCCACTCCGCTTTTCAGCGGATTAGTTCCTTGGGACGCAGTTTGCGATTGGGTACCAAGAGACTGTGCAGTCGAAGAAGGTGCGTCGGATAGGGCGCTGGGTTGAGTTTGCTGTGCGCTGCCGACTGCGGCGATGAAAAAACAACAGGCTAAGGTTAAGAACAGGTGTTGCGTGCCAGTCGCACGCCCGCGACCGGTCACACGTGTCGTGAATGTCATTGAACGGAGCTTCCTGTGTGCATGGTTTCTTAACGACTGCGCTTCTTAGCATCAACCGCGGGTGTGCCCTCAGAGCGGCTCACTGAACGGCGTGGTGGATGGTTCGGACTGGCAGGAGTAGTGTGACACGAATCGTGACGCACGCATAACTGAGAAAAGTGACAGTCCACAATGTAGCAATAAACGTCTAGCTAGGAGCTAGGAGCGGGAAGCTCGGTTCTGCTAATCTTCTCTGCTCGTCGTCCCGGAGTTCAATCTGCTCGGAAAAGAGCACTGATGCCAGACAACGCACGCCCTCAGCCCCCGGCCCTGTATCGATGGTCGGTTCTCATCTTTATAAGTCTGGCAATGGGGGGAAACTATTACATTTACGACAGCATCAACCCGCTGGAACGAATCTTCATCGACACCCTGGGATTCTCCGCCACCCAGTTTGGCTGGCTGAATGCCAGCTATAGCGTAGCTGCCGTCGCGACTCTGCTGATTGGCGGCATCATCATTGACCGGATCGGGACCAAGAAGGCGATTACGATGTTCGCCCTGCTCTGCCTCATGGGGGCTGCATTGACGGCGGCCCGGGGAAGCGCCCCGATGATGATTGTGGGGAGAACGGTCCTGGGCCTAGGGGCCGAGTCGATGATCGTAGCGGTCACAACCGCTTTGGCGAAGTGGTTCAAAGGCAAAGAACTGAGCTTCGCATTCGGTATCAATCTGACGATCGCGCGCTTGGCGTCGGTGGCGGCCGATAATTCGCCGACCTGGGCAAACCGCGTTTTCTACCCGCAAGGGCCCCGCGGGGCCAGCCAGTTGGCAGGGACCGCTGCTGCTGGCCGTGGGGGCTGGCGTCATGGCCGTAGCGACGTCCCTCATTTACTGGGCTTTGGAAACCCGGGCTGAATCCACCTATGCACTCGGCAAGGCCGGATCGATCGACAAACTCGAGTTCAAAGGTATCTTCCGCTTCAACCCGTCGTACTGGCTGGTGGTTGGCCTCTGCTTCACGTTCTATTCCGCCATTTTTCCGTTTCGTACCTTTGCCATCGACTTTTTCACCAACAAGATCCTGGCAGCCCATGGCGGGACCGCGGCACTGGAGTTGGTCAGGGTGCAATCGTTGGAGCAGGCTGGCCGGCTCAACAGCCTTCTTCCTCTAGCGGCGATGATCGCCACTCCCCTGTTTGGCCTGCTGGTCGATCGTGTGGGTAAGCGGGCGTGGTTCATGATGTTTGGCTCGCTCCTGCTGATGCCTGTGTATCTGATGATGGCATACACCAACATTTCGTTATATGTACCGGTAATGTTGATGGGGATCGCGTTCTCTCTGATTCCGGCGGTGATGTGGCCCTCGGTGGCCTATATCGTCGATGAATCCCGCCTAGGGACAGCCTATGCGCTGATGACGCTCATCCAACAGATCGGTTTTTTCATCATGAACCTGCTGATCGGAAAGGCCAACGACTATGCCGGAGCGGGCTTGCAGAATCCTGGCGGGTACGCCTTGGGATTGTGGATTTTCTCGATTCTCGGTTTCATCGGGATGACGTTGGCGATCCTGCTTCGCATCCGCGAAACGGGTGTGCATGGGCATGGACTGGAGACAATTACGACAGCCAAAAGTACGGCCTGAGCGGATCGCAAATTTACCAATTTCCGAAGATCGCGACTCTAAATTCGGGATCGGGTTTATATGCTGGTGGAGCCATGCTGTTCAACCCTGCTCAGGCAAAGGATTTCCGCAGCGAGAGCATCTCATCCGAGAATCCCAAGTTCGGTAGAATGCCTCTGATATTCTGAATATGAGCATTACTTTCGTGCCATCGCAACGGCCCGCAAGCCATACAACGCAAAGATAGTTAGCCGCATCTCACGAGGTGCGGCCGGAAAAGGCAACTTGACCGACCGAGATTCAAAAGAAGCTCAGCGACAGGGCAAGCGAGCCTGAACGAAGCCGAGCTGATCGAGCGAGCCAAGCAAGGGGACGCCCAGGCGTTTCAGGCTCTCTACGACAAGCATAAGCGGCGGGTGTACTCGCTCTGTCTGCGCATGACGGCGAACACGGCCGAGGCTGAAGATCTGACCCAGGAAGCGTTCCTGCAGCTTTATCGCAAGATAGGAACGTTTCGCGGCGAATCGGCGTTTTCGACCTGGCTGCATCGGCTCTCGGTGAACGTGGTGCTGATGCAGTTGCGCAAGAAGAGCCTCCCGGTGGTTTCGCTGGAAGAGACCACGCAGGGCGGCGAAGAAGATACTCCGAAGAAAGATTTCGGGGCAGAAGATTTGGCGTTGGCCGGATCCATCGACCGGCTGCAGTTGCAGAAGGCAGTCGACGATCTCCCTCCCGGTTACCGCACGATTTTTGTACTTCACGACGTCGAAGGTTACGAACATAATGAGATCGCAACGATCGTGGGTTGCTCGATCGGCAACAGCAAGTCGCAGCTCCACAAAGCACGCATGAAGCTGCGCGACCTGCTCAAGATGCAACGAGCCGAAAAGGCCGAGAAGTCCTGAGCAGCGATCAGGCACGATCGAAGTGATCCGGCGCAGACCGGACACGGCAGTAACCCTGGCAGAGGCGCAAGCACTGCAAGCTAACTTGAATTGGCAGCTACACTGGTTCAGCAGAAGCCGATTCAGCAGAGAGCTTGGGGAGAGCAGTATGAATTGCGTTGAGTTGCAAGCCAGCCTGGCGGAGATCGAAGACGGCAGCAGTGCCGACCAGCGGGCACATCTGAAGACCTGCCCGGAGTGCTCGGCTCTGGTCGCGGAACTGGATCTCATCATCGCCACGGCTCCGGAACTGAGCGCGGCGGAGGAACCCAGCCCCCGCGTTTGGAATTCCATCGAAATTGCTTGCGGCAGGAGGGACTGATTCGTCCGCAGCGGCCGAGCCGTTCCCTTCTACCTTCTCTCAGTAGCCGCTGGGATGGGCGCGCTGGGTGGTTCCGGTGGCCGCTGCCCTGCTGATCGCAGTCGGCCTTTATGTTCGTCAGCATTCTCCGTCGCAGCCGCTGGCGCGTCAATGCCAACGGCCGTCACGCCTGTTTCCGACGTGGCGGTCGCCGGCCTGAACGACGACGACCTGTTGCAGGAAGTAGCCCACTGTCACCCGACGTGCAGGCGCAGTACGCGGACAATCTGCACCACGTCAACGAGTACATTCAGGACGCGAAGAGCGTGGTCGCCGCCAATCCGAACGACGACGAAGCTCGCCGCTCGCTGCATGGAGGCCTATCAGGAGAAGGCCATGCTTTTCGACTTGGCCATGGATCGTTCTTTGCCGTAATGTAGGGCAATTCTCGACCCGCCGAGCCGGAGTGCTGTGCGGACCGAGATACGGGGCATTCGAGGAATCTAATCTTATGAGCGGGCGCACAATCCAACTTGTAGTCGTCGGAGCGATGCTGGCCGGGACGCTTGACCTGTCGCCGAGACCCACAAGGATTTTCACTTCAACGTCGGGCCCAAGTCTGGAGTCTCGGTGAACAATCCGTACGGCTCGATCTCAGTGAAACCATCCGACGGGCAACATCGTCGTGATCAACGCCGTGCTCGCTTCCGACAAAGTTGAAGTCGATAACAGCTCTGGTCGGCAATCGTGTCGAGATCCAGTCGCATCTGCTGCCTGGCGCCGATGCGCAGTCCGGGCGCGTGGACTACGAAATCCTGGTGCCCGCCGACGCCAGCATCACTCTGCACTCCAGCACTGGGCTCTCTGCGCGCCGAAAGACTTCACGGTGATGTGACTCTGGAAGGCGCCGCGGCCATCGTGGACGTCCGCGACATCACCGGCGGTCACGTGCACGTGAAAACCCTGAACGGCCCCGTCACTCTCACCAATGTGCAGGACGGCCACGTGGAAGTCGACTCCCTGAGCGGTGACGTTACGCTCAACGGGGTCACCGGCCCGCTGGTGCAGGTCATCTCGACCAGCGGCAGCATCAACTACATCGGCGACTTCGGCGACCGCGGCGAATACCGCCTGACCAGCCACAGCGGCAACATCGAAGCGACCGTTCCCGACTCCACTTCGGCCGACGTCAGCGCACGCTCCGTGCGCGGCGAAGTCCACGACGACATTCCTCTCCAACCCAAAGCGCACACCTGGTTCGTCGATCAAAGAGGGAAGTGCCTTCTGGGGTACCATGGGTCGGGCTGCGGTGTCATCGACCGTGGTGCTGCGCAGCTTCAGTGGTAAAATCCACCTCAGAAAACGCACCTCAAAATAAACAAGCTTCTAGCTTCTAGCTCCTGGCTTCTAGCCAAACCAACGTGGCTTGGCTGGCAGCTAGAAGCTGACTTTTGAAGAAGGGTTCTGGCAAAACGCGACGCGTACGAAGACGCATACGTGTGCGGCGCAAGCGAACCGCTTGCCGGGCTTCGCCGAGCAACGCTGTTTTTCTGGTCGGCTTTATGGGAGCCGGGAAAAGCAGCGTGGGCCGCGCCCTGGGGCAGCGGCTGAATTGGGTCTTTGAAGATCTCGACGACCGCATCGAGGCGCGCGAAGGGCGCACCGTGGCGGAGATTTTCCGGGATTCCGGGAGAATCCGAGTTCCGCCGAGCCGAGCAGCGCGGCCTTGCAGCATGTGCTCGAGGAACTGCGCGGCGGAGAGCGCGAGAATCGTTGCCTTAGGCGGGGGCGCCTTCGTGCAGAAGGAAAATGCGGCTCTGCTGGAGGCGTCCGGCGTGCCCACGGTTTTTCTGGACGCGCCGGTCGAGGAATTGTGGCAACGCTGTCGCACGCAGGCGAGCGCAAACGGGAGCAGAACGCCCGTTGCTGCGGAGTCGTGGAACAGTTTCGCAAGCTCTATGCGACTCGGCGCAAGAGCTACTCGAAGGCATCGTTGAAAGTTCAGACCGGAAGCCGCACGGTAGAAACGATCGCGGCGGAAATCGCGAAAGATGCTGGGCCTGAAGACAAATCGCGCTACGCACCGAACAAGGAGAAGTCGAGTGAAGTTTGAAATCACGACACGCCGTGCGCTGGCCATTCGTTCTGGCATCTTCCCTTGCGGCCTTCGCCGGCGCTCGTGCAGGCGGACAAGAAAGATAAGCAGAAAACCGCGGCCAACCAGACCATCGACTCCGGCTCGTTCGGAATTTTCATCAAGGGCCAGCGCGTCGCCACCGAGACCTTCCACATCGAGCAGCAAAACGGCGCCAGCATCATCAAGTCGCAGCTCAAGGAAGCAGCCGGGGCAGATTCCAGCCAGCCAGAAGTCGGATTTGGAACTGAGTCCCAGCGGCGAATTGCTGCGCTATGAATGGAGCCAGTCCTCGGGCGGTTCGCTGAGTGTGTTTCCCGACAACGATTTCCTCAAGGAGCGGATCAGCACGTCCGCCACGGCCAAAGCCGGCCGAGCAGGCTTTCCTGTTGCCCAGCGTCACTCCTATTCTCGACAACAATTTCTTCATTCATCGCGAAGTGCTGGCCTGGAAATATCTGAATGCGGTCTGCCAGCCGGCGGGCGGCGACACGAAATGCCGGCAGGAGCCGGCGGACTTTGGCGCGCTCGTCCCGCAAGACCGGACTTCGATGAGCGTACGCATGGAATCGCTCGGGGAAAGAGAAAGTCACCATTCGCGGCACCGAGCGCGATCTGCTGCGCTTGAATCTTCACGGAGACAGTTCGATTGGGCCCTTTGGCTGGACGATCAGCGACCATTTCAAACTGATGAAGGTAGCGATTCCTGCCGATAACACCGAGGTAGTCCGGGATTAGTCTGTGACTGGCCCGGCGGCAGAATCGAGATTGCCCTGGAAAACTTATTGCTGCTGACTGACTCACGAACGGCGCGGGCTCTGGTCACGGTGCTGCTGTTCGCGCTGGGGCTGGGGTTTCTCTACGTGGCCCGGGCCACCCTGATCGCCTTTCTGTTCGCCATCTTCTTCGCCTACCTGATGAGCCCGCTGGTGAACCGGCTGGAAAAAGTCCTGCGCGGGCGCGGACGGGCCATCGCCGTGATCTACATCCTGCTGCTCGTGCTGGTCGTCGTGTTCTTTGTGGCGGTGGGTCCGAAGGTGACGCGCGAAGGCGCGAAGCTGGGACAGTCCCTGCCCGCCCTGCTGACGCAACTCAGTTCCGGCAAGATCGCCAGACAACTCGGCGCAGAACACGGCTGGAACGCAGAGATCGACCGACCTGGTGCAGTCGTTCCTGGTCAGCCACAGCGACGACATCACCGAACTGGCGCAGCGCATCGGGTTGCGCGTGGCCGACGTCGCCAAGCAGGCGTGGCTATTCTTCGTCGTGCCGCTGTTGTCGATCTTCTTCCTGAAAGATGGCCGCGCCTTCAGTGACTTCCTGCTCTCGACCATCCAGTCCCGCCCGCAGCGCGAGTTTCTGGAGAACGTGCTCAACGATCTGAACCAGATGCTGGCCCACTTCATCCGCGCCCAACTGACCCTGGCCGCTCTGACGCTAATCATGTACTCCGCGGTTCTTGGCGTCATGCGGGTTCCCTACGCGCTGGTTCTGGGCACCATGGGCGGAGTGCTGGAATTCGTTCCCGTAGTCGGCCCGCTGGCCGCCGCCCTGATCATTGTGACGCGTCGCCCTGCTCATGAGCTACCAGCACTGGCTGATCCTGGTCATCTTTCTCGGGATCTGGCGCCTGTTGCAGGACTATGTGTCTTCTCCCCGCATCATGGGCGAGAGCATGGAACTGCATCCTCTGGCCGCAATCTTCGGCGTCATGGCCGGAGGCGAAGTCGCCGGCATCCTCGGCATCTATCTTTCCATCCCGGTGATGGCCAGCCTGCGCATCGTCTTCCGCCGCTGGCGCTTGTACACCGAAAAGAAAAAATTCGGCCCCCTCACCGACTATCCCTTCCGCAACCAGGAAACCCACAGGCCGTAGTTGTAGCGAGTAGCTTCATCACGTAGGGATACGACGCACTGACGGCATCCCGCAGGCTATCCCGTCGGCGCCTCGCCCACGGAGCCGCCAGCTAACTTTGACTGAATATCACTAGCAAGTTCTCGCGCCCAGCCTGCCAAGGACGCAAACAAAAACGCCGCAAGCCCAGAAGGGTCTTGCGGCGCTCTCCCCGAACTCCTACTGCCCTACCGCTGCTCCCGCCACCTTATCCACCGAGACCTTGCGCAAAAACTCCGCCGCGGCCTCCGGCAGAACGGAATTGATGAACATCCCCGACCCCAGCTCAAACCCGGCCACCCGCGTCAACCGCGGAATCACGCTGACATACCAATGAAAGTGCCGCGCCCCCGCGTATTCCGCCGGCCCGCTGCGCACCGTGAAGTTGAGATCCGGATTCTCCAACCCTACATAAATCTTCGCCAGCAACGTCCGCAGAACGCGGGCCAGATCGACCACCTCCATCTCCGAGATGTCGCCGAAGCTGGCCATGTGGCGCAGCGGGAAAATGTGCGTGGCAAACGGCGTAGCCGAGGCGAATACTTCCATCGCCACGAATCGCTCGCTCTTCAACACCACGCGCGTCTGGTCTTCCACTTCGCGCTCGACCATGTGGCAGAACATGCATTCCCCGGCATCGTCGTAGTGCCGCAGAGCCTCGAACAAGCGATGCCGCACCTGGCTCGGGATCACCGGGGTCGCAATCAACTGCGAATGCGGATGCGCCAAACTTGCCCCAGCATCGGCCCCGTGATTCTTGAAAATCGTGATGTGGTTCACCCGATGGTCCAGGCTCAACGAGTTGTAGCGCTCTTTATAGACGCGAAGAATACTGGCCACATGCGCATCCGACAGCAGCCCCATATAGCGCGAGTGATCTGGACTATCGATGATGACCTCGTGAAACCCGAAACCTTCAATGCGCCGCCGCAGGTGCTGCAGGCTGCGCGTGGGCTGCACTTCGCTCGACAACGCGGCAAACTTGTTTGGGATCACGCGCACCGCCCACGGATCGCCGTTCGCCGGATACCGCAGCACCTCCGGCGGCGTCTTGCTTTCGTTTCCGGGACAGAATGGACAGCTCTCCACAAACTCGGGTATCGGCTGCACCACGCGATGCGTGGCCAAGTTCCTCAGGCCGCTTGGCCCGCTCGGTGGCGATAATGACCCATTCTTTGGTGAAGAAGTTCTGACGAAGCTCGGGCATGTGAATCCCTCCAGCTTCTCCTATCGGCAGATGGAAGGATTTCTACAGAGCGCCCGTGCCTGCGGACGGTGCGGAAGTAGTCCTCCTTTCGCTACTTGCAGACTCGGTCGCTCGCCATTGCAAAACTAGTCTTGTCATTCCGAACCCCGAGCGCAAGCGAGGGGCGGAGGAATCCGCTTCCCCCGACTGTTATAGAATTCCAAGTACCTCACTGACAATATGAACCGTAAAATTCCTATTGGTATTCTCGGCGCCACCGGCGTCGTCGGACAAAGATTCATCCAGATGCTGGAGCACCATCCCTGGTTCGAAGTGGCCTGGCTGGCCGCTTCCGACCGTTCGGAAGGCAAGGTCTATGCCGAGGCCGCGCGCTGGCGCCTGAAGACGCCGATCCCGCCGGCAGTCGCGGCGATGACAGTTTCGCCGGCCACTCCCGAAGGCGCGCCCAAGATTATCTTCGCCGCCCTCGACGCCTCCATCGCCGCCGAACTCGAGCCGCGTTTCGCCGACGCCGGCTGCGCCGTGGTCTCAAACTCGAGCGCGCTGCGCATGCAGGAAGACGTGCCGCTGGTCATTCCCGAAGTCAACGGCGGACACATCAAGCTGATCGACATCCAAGCGTGGCGCAAGAAATCCGGCGGCTACGTCGTCACCAATCCCAACTGCTCGGCCATCGGCCTGGTGCTGGCGCTGGCGCCGCTGCACCAGCAGTTCGGCCTCGAGACCGTCATGGCCGTGACCATGCAAGCCGTCAGCGGCGCGGGATATCCCGGCGTGGCCTCGCTCGACATCCTGGGCAATGTGATCCCCTACATCAAGAACGAAGAAGAAAAGATGGAGGAGGAGACCAAGAAACTGCTCGGCCAACTCAACGGCTCGAAAGTGATTCCTGGCGCCTTCGCCATGAGCGCGCAATGCAACCGCGTCGCCGTCGAAGACGGACACACCGAATCGGTTTCCATCCGCCTGAAGAAGAAAGCCAAGCCGCAGGAAATCATCGCCGCGTGGAATGGCTATCGCGCCGAACCTCAGGAACTGAAGCTGCCCAGCGCTCCCGAACGACCCGTTGTCTATCTCGAAGCCGCCGACCGTCCGCAACCGCGCTTCGACGTCGACATGGGCGCGGGCATGACCACCGCTGTCGGACGCCTGCGTCCCTGCGGCGTGCTCGACTGGAAATTCACCGTGCTCTCGCACAACACCATCCGCGGCGCCGCGGGCGCGGCCGTCCTGAACGCCGAACTGCTCAAAGCCAAAGGCTACCTGGGATGAAGACGGTCATGAGACTGCGGCGCCTAAACGTAGGCGTCATCCTGAGCGGCGTTTCGCGGAGCGAGTCTCGCGCGCGCGGCGACAGAGTCCATTGCGTCAAGTTTCCGCAAGGAAGCCCGCCCATGATCGTCATGAAGTTCGGCGGCACTTCCGTCGAAGACGCCAAAGCCATCGACCGCGTCGCCTCCATCGTCAAGGGCGCCTGGCGCAGAAGCCCGTCGTCGTGGTCAGCGCCATGGCCAAAGTCACCGACACGCTGCTGACCATGGCGCGCGCCGCCGGCGAAGGCGAGCGCAAGACCGCGCTCAAACTCTGCCGCTCGCTGCAGGAGCGCCACTACAACACCGCCAGCGAACTGCTCGGCACCGCGCGCTTCACCGAATTCCACTCCGAACTGGGCACCGACTTCGAATCGCTCGACGAACTCCTGCGCGGCATTTCCGCCGTCGGCGAAATCACTCCCCGCACCACCGACCATGTCGCCGCCTTCGGCGAAATGCTCTCCAGCAAAATCGTCGCCGCCGCCTTCGCCGCCCGCGGACTCAACGGAGTGCACGTCGACTCGCGCGACGTGCTGGTCACCGACAACGCCTACATGCAGGCGGTTCCGCAATTCGAAGAAACCAACGCCAAGCTGCAGGAAAAAGTTCAGCCCTTGCTGCAGGACGGCACAAGTCCCGGTGATGGGCGGATTCATCGGCGCGAATCGCGCCGGCATCACCACCACCATCGGGCGCGGCGGCTCCGATTTTTCCGCCGCCATCTTCGGCGCCGGCCTCGGCGCCGACCGCATCGAAATCTGGACCGACGTCGACGGCATCCTCACCACCGATCCCGCGCATCTGTCCCGAAGCCCGCCGCATCAAAGTCATCAGCTTCGACGAAGCCGCCGAACTCGCCTACTTCGGCGCGAAGGTCCTGCACCCGGCGACGGTGCTGCCGGCCATCCAGAAAAATATTCCCGTCTACGTGCTGAACTCGCGCAATCCATCTTGCGAAGGCACGCGCATCACCACCCGCGCCCCGCAGGGCAAAAACATTTTCAAAGCCATCGCCGCCAAGAAGCGCATCACGATCGTCGACGTGGCCGCTCCCCGCATGCTGCTGGCCCACGGATTTCTGCGCTCGATCTTCGAAGCCTTCGACCGCCACAAAGTTGCCATCGACGTGGTCTCGACTTCGGAAGTCAGCGTTTCGCTGACGGTCGATTCCAATCAGGCGATTCCCGCGCTGGCCGCCGATCTCGCCAAGCTGGCCGACGTAAAATACGAAGGCCGCAAAGCCATCGTCTGCCTGGTCGGAGAGAACCTGCGCGACACGCCGGGCATCGCGGCGCTGGTCTTTCGCGAACTCGCCGACAAAAAGATTCGCATGATCTCGCAAGGCGCCTCGGAAATTAACCTGACCTTCGTGATCGAAGAAGACGAAGTCCCCGACGTGATCCAGCGCCTGCACAAAACATTCTTCTCGGAACTGGACCCGGAAGTCTTCGCCTAGAGCGTTACGCGACGCAAGTAGACGCAGAGGTTGCCGAGATCTTCAGCCTGTGCGCTCTCTGCGGCTCCTCTGTGGTTAAATCTTTTTGGTATCTCACCATGAACCTTCTGATTCTAGGCCGCGGCAAAACCGGATCGCTGGTGGCGGAAGTCGCCGCCGAGCGCAAGCATCACGCTCCGCATCGCCGGCGCCAAAGAAAACGCCGCCTGCGCCGCGCTCACTCCAGAAAACCTCCGCGACATCGACGCCGTCATCGACTTCACCACTCCCCACTGTCGTCCTCGCCCACATCGAAGCCTGCGTCAAAGCCGGCAAGAACATGGTCGTCGGCACCACCGGCTGGTACAAAGACATCGACCACGTCCGCGCCCTGGTCGAGCAGCACAAAACGGGATTCCTCTACGCCGCAAACTTCTCCATCGGCGTGAATCTATTTCTTCGAAGTCGCCCGCGCCGCCGCCGCAGCCCTGCGCCACGATTACTCCGGCCAGATCTTCGAACGCCACCACGCCCACAAAAAAGACGCCCCCTCCGGCACCGCGATCGCGCTCCAGCAAGTCATCCGCGAAGCCAGCGGCCAGCAACAGAAAATCTCGAGATCACGTCCTTCCGCGAAGGCGACGTCGTCGGCCTGCACGAAGTCGTCCTCGAGTCCTCCGCCGACCGCATTTATCTCTGCCACGACGCCAAATCCCGCCGCGGCTTCGCCGAAGGCGCCGTCCGCGCCGCCGAATGGCTCGCCGGGAAAAAAGGCTTCTACGATTTCAAGGATGTCTGGCGCGAGCTGTAGGATCCGATATGTGGGGACAGCCGTCCTCGGCTGTCCATCGAGCGCAGCTCGATTGTTTGCGAACTTCCCACCGAGTTTCCCTCCACCCGCACTCGCGCTATCCTATTCCTATGCAACTCCGTGGCTGTGGCACCGCACTCGTAACTCCGTTTCATCAGGATGGCTCCATCGACGACGCAGCCCTGCGCAATCTGGTCGCGTGGCAGATCGAGTCCGGCATTGATTTTCTCGTTCCCTGCGGCACCACCGGCGAGACGCCCACGCTCACCCACGACGAATGGCTCTACGTGATCGACACCACCATCGAAGTCGCCGCCGGACGCGTCCCCATCGTCGCCGGAGCCACGTCGAACGCCACGCACGACGCAGTCGAGAAAGCCAAAGAAATCGCCGCGCGCCCCGGAGTCAACGCCATCCTCACCGCCTCGCCCTACTACAACAAGCCCACGCAGGAAGGCCAGTACCGCCATTTCAAAGCCATTGCCGAAGCCGTCGGCGACAAGCCCGTCATTCTCTACAACGTGCCCGGACGCACCGCCGCCAACCTCGAACCCGCAACCCTGGCGCGCCTCGCCGAGGTTCCCAACATCGTGGGCGTCAAGGAAGCCAGCGGCAACATGACCCAGATCGCCGAAGCGATCAATGCCGTGCCCGAAACATTTCTGGTCTTCTCCGGCGACGACGCAGTCACGCTGCCGGTCATCGCCCTCGGCGGCGTCGGAGTCGTCTCGGTCGCCTCCAACGAAATTCCGCACGAAATGGCCGTCGCTGACCCGCGCCGCGCTCGCCAACGACTGGACCACCGCCCGCACCCTGCATCGCAAATATCTTCCGCTGATGCAAGCCAACTTCATCGAGTCGAGCCCGCTGCCGGTGAAAGCGGTGCTCGCCATGATGGGCAAAATCGAAGAAGTCTACCGCCTGCCGCTGCTGCCCATGCGCCGCGACACGCGCTCGCGCCTGCAGAAAATCGCCACCGAAGTCGGACTGATCGCCAAGCCCGCCGGTCCCGCCGCCGAAGCGCCGGAATTCTTCATCTACGAAAACTGGGCCGCCGGCCCGCGCAAGATCGTCCTGCACCGCGGATCCTGCGGCCAATGCAGCCACGGCAAAGGACGCCCCGCCGGCCACGACGCCAATCACGCCCGCTGGCACGGCCCCTACGCCACGCTGCCCGAGGCCCGCGAAACCGCCCACGCCATGACCGGCGTGCTGATCCGCAGCGAGTGCAAGTGCGTGTAAGAAAGTTGATGAATTGTTGATTGCCGATTTCTGATTGTTAATTGAAAACCGCGTGCACCGAACGCCACCTGTCATCCCGACCGGAGCGAGCGAAAGCGAGCGTAGTGGAGTGACCTGCTGTTGTGCCTTTTGACAAATCAGCAATCATCCATCAACAATCATCCACTCATGTCCTCCCTGAAATCCTCCATCGAGCGCCTCGCCGCGCAAGGCGAAGTCGAGCACGATCCCGAAGCGCGCAAGACGTTCCTCGAATTCCGCGACCAACTCACGCAAGGCAAAATCCGCGCCGCCGAAAAAATCGGTGAGGGCAAAGACGCCCGCTGGACCGTCAACGCCTGGGTCAAGCAAGGCATCCTGCTCGGCTTCCGTCTCGGCGAACTCGCGGAAATGACCGCCGGCCTCTCCTTCGTCGACAAAGACACCTTCCCTGCCCGCCAGTTCACCGTCGCCGATCGCGTGCGCGTCGTTCCCGGCGGATCGTCGGTCCGCACCGGAGCCTACGTCGCGCCGTCCGTCATCTGCATGCCGCCCATGTTCATCAACGTCGGCGCCTACGTCGACGAAGGCACCATGGTCGACTCGCACGCGCTGGTCGGCTCCTGCGCGCAGATCGGCAAGCGCGTCCACCTGAGCGCCGCCGCGCAAATCGGAGGAGTCCTCGAACCCATCAACGCCGCCCCCGTCATCATCGAAGACGACGTGCTGGTCGGCGGCAACTGCGGAATTTACGAAGG
The DNA here is from genome assembly GCA_963795875.1 of uncultured Acidobacteriaceae bacterium. GTDB lineage: Bacteria > Acidobacteriota > Terriglobia > Terriglobales > Acidobacteriaceae > Sulfotelmatobacter. The sequence continues at coordinate 194,755 of CAWCJM010000004.1, read as the reverse complement.
CACGCTGGTGCGCGCCCGCGCAGTGCTGGGCGCAGGAACAATCCTCACGCGCTCCACGCCGCTCTACGATCTGGTGAGAGGCGAAGTCTACCGCGCCACGGCCGACGCCCCGCTGGAAGTCCCAGAGAATGCAGTAGTCGTCCCCGGCTCGCGCGCGGTGAAGAAGAAAGGCGCCGCTGCGGCTGGAATCTCTCGCTCTACACGCCGGTCATCGTGAAGTACCGCGACGAAAAAACCGACCGCGGAATCGAGTTGGAAGACTGGCTACGGTAACTACTTCCTGCAAGCCTTGTCGTATTGACTGTTCCAATAGAAGGTGGCCTAACTAATGATGGGTCGACTGCACATCGCAAGCTGGCTTTTACTGTTGGGCGTACTAGGACAGGACGCTCTGTATAGTTCTTTGGCCCCGCGAATTCCGTTGTGGGTTGTCTTTGCCGCTCTGCTGCCCCCTTGGTTGACCGTCTACACTATTTCGTTTTGCAGGCAGGCACCATTTGGGCCTCGACGATTTCGCCATTGCTTGATATTCGCAATGAGCTGGTATGCGGCGATGACATTGGCCGCGGAGACTCCACACATGTTTTTCCACATCGCGCCAAGCGGACATCTCTCAACTACCGCCGTGCGAGTTCTCACCTACCTCGGTGCGCTCAGTTTCATTGTCTTCATTCGTACGCGTGTACTGTTGCGTCGCTACGAAACCTCAACCCCCAACTTCCCCGTCCCGTTCAGTGAAACCTGAATCTGCCCCAGCTTCCGAATCACCGCATCCGCCTGCTCTAACGCGTCCACGCCGTACGTGCTCGTAATTCCGATCACCTTTGTCCCCGCCGCACGCGCCGACTGAATCCCTGCGGGCGCATCCTCGATCACCAGGCAATCCGCCGGACCGAACCCCAGCAACTCCGCCCCCTTCAAATACGGCTCGGGATGCGGCTTCCCATGCGTCACATCGTCCGACGTGACCAGAACTTCCGGAACCGGCAGCCCGCAATACGCAAGCGATTCGTGGCCAGCAGCCTCGATCCGGACGTCACCACGCCCCACCGCCCCTCCGGAATCGATCGCACCAGATCGATTGCCCCGGGCATCACCGTGACGCCTCGCTGATCGCCCGCTTCATGATTCTCGATCGCGCTGCTTCAGCTTCGGCATCCAAATGTGGAGCTACGCGCCGGATCACTTCCATCGTCCGCACTCCGTGGGCAATCGCCATGATCGCATCGCCATCGACGCCCTTGCGCGCGCCCACTCCCGCCATTCGCGGTCCACCGCGCGGGTCGAGTCGACCAGAACTCCGTCCAGATCAAAAAGAATGGCTGAGCAAGAAAAGGTAGGCATCTCTCAATATTTAATCACAGTCGCATCGAAGTATCAGCGAGGAGCGACAACTACGCTGTCATCCTGAGCGAAGTGAAGGACCTTTGTAATTCTGACACTGGCGATGCAGTCGGCAAGTTCCCGAGATCCTTCGCTTTGCTCAGGATGACAAAGGTCATGATGACAAAGCATGGTAGACTGCGACGTGCGTTACCCGCGCGCGGGGAAGCTCAACTGGTCCTGACTCGTCAGTGCCGCTGCCGCGCCCGCTGCCGCATCGCCAGATGCCGCTGCCGAAAATGAGGCTTCGCGCGCTCTCCCCAGGCGCGCACGAACCAATAATTCAATCCCGCGCCGATGGCCGCGCTGGCCAGCGGAATCACCCGCCCCGCCCACTTCTCCACGACTTCCGCACTGGCCTTCGCCGCAATCCTTTGGATGACCCGCGGCACAAATTTGTTGACGACTTCTTTTTCCAGCAGCTCGCGGCTGATGTCGACTCCCGCCGCGCTGGCCGCGGCAACCCACAGTTCGGCAATCTCGTCGTCGGTCTTGAACTCGAATCCATAGACCAGGCTCAGCTTCTCGATCGTCCGCATCGTGATCGCCGAAAGAATGCCGAGATCCGGCACGATCGTGATCAACCCACCCAGCCCGAATCCCGCGCCCTCGACCGCCGCGACTTTCATTCCGCTGCGAATCATCGAGTCGGCCACGGCATCGACCTCGCCAATCTCCAGCGAATACACACCGTGATATCCGCTGATCGGCATGCGATACGCCGCCCGCAGTTGCCAGAAGAAATTTTTCCGGATCCACGCGCACCGTCGAGTAAGCGCGCGTCAGCCCGCGCACCATCCCTGCCTCAACCCGCCGCCGCAGCCACGATTTGCCTGGTCCGCCATTGCTTCCACCTTACCGCACGCAGAGCGAGAAAGCCATCGAGTCTGAGCTGCGAGCTACGAGTCCTGAGCGATCAAACTCGGGCGCACTCGTCCCGCTCGCCGCTCCTAGCTCGGGCTCACAGCTCTCAGCCGTCCCCGCGCACATCGTTTCTACTCCGCCGCAGGAGCAACTGTAGAAGAGCGGCCCTTCAGGGCTGCGTTCAGCGACCAAACTAGGAACGGCTTTAGCCGCTGTGGTCGTATTCAATTGTCACGTCGAGAACCATCCACTAGGGCTACAGCCCATCCTCCCGCCACCCTCTCACGCGGCGCTAAAGCGCCGCTTTCCACGTCACCGCTTCACCTTATCGCTCTCCACCTTCACCTCGCCGCTCGCAGCTCGAAGCTCACAGCTATGTGCTAGCATCATCTTTACTCAATGCCCACTGGAAAACTGCAAATCATCCCCCTCGGGGGCCTCGGCGAGTTCGGTATGAACTGCATGGCCGTCCGCTGGGGCGACGACATTATCGTCATCGACGCCGGACTCATGTTCCCCGAAGCCGAACTGCTCGGCGTCGACATCGTAGTCCCCGACATTTCCTATCTCGTCGAAAACCGCCAGCGCATCCGCGGAATCGTCCTCACCCACGGCCACGAAGACCACATCGGCGCGCTGCCCTGGATGCTCTCCGAACTCAAAGTTCCGGTCTGGGGCACCGAGTTCACGCTCGCCTACGTCGAAGACAAACTCGACGAGCACGGCCTGCTCGACGACGCCGACCTGCGCGAAATGCGCCCCAACGAGCGCTTCAAGGCCGGAGCCTTCACCATTCATCCCATCCAGCGTGACGCACAGCCTGGTCGATTGCGTGGCGCTCGCCATCCACACGCCGCTCGGCGTCATCATTCACACCGGCGATTTCAAAGTCGATCCCACGCCCACCGACAACAAACTTTTCGACCTGCACACCTTCGCCGAGTACGGCAAGAACGGCGTGCTGGCGCTGTTTCAGGATTCCACCAACGTCGAGCGCAAGGGATACACGCCCAGCGAGCGCGCCGTCCGCCGCAAGTTCGACGAAGTTTTCGCCCACACCAAGCGGCGCCTTTTCATCTCCTGCTTCTCGTCGTCGATTCACCGCATCAATCTCGCGGTGCAACTCGCCCACGAGCACGGACGCAAAGTCGCCTTCCTCGGCCGCTCCATGAACAATTCCGCCGAGATTGCCGAAGACCTCGGCTACATCGAAGTCCCCGACGGCCTGGTCATCAATCCCGGCGAGATGAAGAATTTCCCGCCGGAAAAAGTTTGCGTGCTCATCAGCGGCACCCAGGGCGAGCCCATGTCGGCGCTGTCGCGCGCCGCCGTCGACAATCACAAGCACGCGAAAATCGAAAAGGGAGACACCGTCGTCCTCTCCAGCCGCATCATCCCCGGCAACGAAAAAACCATTTACCGGATGATCGACCACCTCTTCCGCCGCGAAGCCCACGTCATCTACGAAGACGGAACCTCGCCGCCCATCCACGTCAGCGGACACGCCAGCCAGGAAGAACTCAAGCTCATCATCAACCTGGTCAAGCCGCGCTACTTCATTCCCATCCACGGCGAGTACCGGCAACTGAAACTGCACGCCGAAATGGCCGGAGCCATGCACGGTTCCGTCGGCAAAGTCATGCTGATCGAGAGTGGAGACGTTCTCGAATTCGACGAACTCGGCGCGCGCAAAACCGGACGCATCAAGGTAGGCCGCGTCTGCATCGACTCCGGCAACCGCACCGACGTGGTCGAAGATCTGATTATCAAAGACCGCCTGCACCTCAGCGAAGACGGCATCGTCCTGCCCATCATCGCCATCAACAAATTGTCGGGCGAGGTGGAATCCGCTCCCGAAATCGTCACCCGCGGCTTCAATCCCGGCGACGACGGCCTGATGGAAGGCGCCAAGCGCATCGTCGAAGACACGCTGGCCCACTCCAGCGACGAAGAAAAAGGCGACTACGGCGTGATCAAAGAAAAAATCCGCGCCGACCTGAAACGCTACATCTCCAAGCAAACCCAAAAACGCCCGCTGATCATGCCGGTGATATTGGAGATCTAGACTGCTCATCTGTCCGCAAATTCGAGATGGTTGCTCATCCCTGAGCGAAGCGTTTGCCTGAGCGAAGCGAAGGCAAATGCGCCGTCGAAGGATCCCTATCCAGTCGTGCCGACGCCACAAGGAATTTCTCGAGCCTCCGATGTGATCCCCAAAGGACCTCTGAAAACAGCCGCCACTTCGAGTGGCGGAAAATGCGCAATTAACGATACCCTGTGCCATAGGCACAACTGAACGAACTCACGAATGATCACTCTTGACGATTCCACGCAGCCCGCACCCGCCTCGACGGCATCACCGTCCGCACGCCCTTGATCGAATTCGATCACGCCGACTCCCCCCGCCGCCTCTTCCTCAAGCCCGAAAACCAGCAGCCCATCGGCGCCTTCAAACTCCGCGGAGCCTACAACAAGATCGCGTCCTTTCCGACGAGGAACGCAAGCGCGGCGTCATCTCCTACTCCAGCGGCAATCACGCCCAAGGCGTCGCCTACGCCGCCCGCGCGCTCGGCGTGAAAGCCGTCATCGTCATGCCCAACAACGCTCCCGCCATCAAGCGCGAGGCAACTGCCGCCCTCGGCGCCGACATCGTACTGGTAGGCCCCGGCAGCACCGAACGCCAGCTGAAAGCCGAGGAACTGGCCGCCGAGCACGGCTACATCATCGTGCCTCCGTACAACGACGAAAAAATCATCGCCGGCCAAGGCACCATGGGACTCGAGATTCTCGAAGACATGCCCGACGTCGAAACCGTCCTGTCCCCGTCGGCGGCGGAGGCCTCATCAGCGGCGTCGCCGCAGCCATCAAGCTGAGCAAGCCTTCGGTGAACGTCTTCGGCGTCGAGCCGGAACTGGCGGCCGACGCGCAAGCCAGCCTGCGCGCCGGAAAAATCGTGAGCTTCCCCGCCGAGCAAGTCACGCGCACCATCGCCGACGGACTGCGCACGCAAAGTGTCGGCCCCATCAACTTCGACCACATGCAATGTTTTGTCGATGGCATCGTCACCGTCACCGAGGACGAAATCCGCGAAGCCATGAAACTTCTCGCGGCGAATCCCGACACGGTAGCCGAACCCAGCGGCGCAGTCGCCACCGCCGGATTCCTGTTCCGCGCCGATCAATTGCCGAAAACAAAGCTGAATGTAGCCATCATCTCCGGCGGCAACATTGAGCCGCAGATGCTGGAAGAACTCACGCCAGTGATAAGACATTGCAAGCAACGCCGCAACAGCCAATAATCGATATATGAGACTCCGACTCCTTCTTTTCGCCACAGCACTTCTCTTGGTCACGCCACTCGCCTCCGCCCAGGCGCAACGCGGCACGCTTGTCCACGAAGAAACCATCCGTGTCTCGCCCAGCGGCGACGCCGCGAAACTCGGCGAAGCCGGCCGCGGACACGAACTCGTCATCATCGAAACCAGCCGCGACTGGACCCACGTCGAAGCGATCCTCCGCGAGCCGAAAAAAGACGCCGACGAAGACGATCCCGAATCCGAAGGCAAGACCATCACCGGATGGGTCAACGAGCAAGGCGCTGGTCAGCCTGACCACTCCCAACGGCGACAAGATTATTTTCGGCGAAGCCGCCGACTCCGAAGACCAGGCCAGCCGCCGCCGCGGCCGCCGCGACGCCGCCCAGGACGCCATGCGCCTCTACTACCGCGTCTACGATTTGTTTCCGACTTCGCCGCTCGCCGCCGAAGGACTCTACCGCGCCGCCGACATCCGCTGGCAGGTCGAACGCTCCGACGTGCTCACGCGTCCCTCCGCCCGCGAGCGCGACTCCTACATGCGCGGCCAGATCGACGAGCAGTGGATGAAGCTGGTGATGAAGAAATATCCCGGCACCAAATGGGCCGACCTCGCCGCGTTCCACCTGCATCGAAAACAAACTCTGCGGCGACTGGCAGGGCGCCTCAAAATGTCCGGAAAAAGAAGCCGACATGTACGAGAAGTACGCGAAAGAGCACGAGCAGTCTCCCGCCGCGCCCGAAGCGCTGTACCAGGCCGCCTGGCGCCGCTCCGCGCTGATCGAGATCTACAAGACCGAAGCCAATCAGAAAAAATCCGACGAGTCGAAAAACCGCTCTCTCGAGCTGGCGCAAAGAATCGTCAGCCAGTACGCCCAAAGCGACTGGTCCTCACGAGCTCTAACGCTAATTTTCTACGTGCAGCAAGGCGTTCCGACGTTTGGCAACGCCAGCGACTAGAGCGGATCTATTGCGATACCGACCTGCCTGCCATTGCGCTCGCAGCGGCTGATGTTTTACATTCAACAGGCCATACCAACCTTCGGAAACGCGCGGACTAAATTGCCAATCTATCAAGCAATTGTTCTTGCCATCGTCCAGGGCTTCGCGGAGTTCATTCCCGTCTCCAGTTCCGCCCATCTCATCATCGTGCGGCGCTTGCTGGGCTGGAACGAACTTTCGCGCCGCGCACGAACTGAGCTTTCGACGTTGCCCTTCACTTCGGAACTCTGCTCTCGGTGCTCTTCTACTTCCGGCGCACATGGTTTCAGATCGTCCGCGCGGCGCTGGGCGGAAAAGTCGTCCGCTTCTCCGAGGCCGGCGGTTCCGATGCGAACCTCACCGCCGACGAGCAGAAAGAAGAGCGCTTGCTCCTCTGGTTTCTGGCGGCGGCCACGATTCCTGGAGCCATTGCCGGCAAATTGCTGGAACATTCCGCCGAAGACTATTTCCGCGAACACATTTTTCTGATCGCGGCGGCGCTGATCGTGGTCGCGCTTCTGATGTGGCTGGGAGAGAAAGTGAGCCGTCTGGAGAAGCCTCTGACCCGCATTTCTCTCGCCGACGCGCTGATCGTCGGCATCGCGCAAGCCTCTGCCCTGATTCCCGGAGTTTCACGGTCTGGATCGACCATCACCGCTGGCCTGTTCCGCAACATGACGCGCGAAGCTGCGGTGCGTTTCAGTTTTCTGCTCTCGACGCCGATCATTGCCGGCGCCGCGCTGGTGAAGGCGCACGAACTCCACAAAGAAGGTCTGCCCGCCGGAATGCATATGCCGTTTCTGGTCGGCATTCTGGTTTCTGCGATCGTCGGCTACGCGGCGATCTCATGGCTGGTCCGCTATCTTCAGTCGAACAGTCTGCGGGTTTTCATCGTCTACCGCATCGTTCTCGGCGTCGTGGTGATCGCGCTGGCCTTCGTCTGGCATCTGCAATAAGTCAGACGCAACCGTCCAAAGCGCGACGTTCTGACACACGGTTTTCGGCGGGAAGCTAACTGGATACTACGCCGTTTTCCTGCATTGTCGGATCCCCGGCTTCTTGGCATAATGTAAGGGCTCTGGCCGATTGCGGCACCGAGGAATGTCGTGTCTTCGGTGTGAATCTGCCTACATGGATTATCTGGCAAGCATTTTTGTTCCCACCGGGAACCGGCGGCTCAATGAGCTGATCGGATTCCTGATGTGCGTCTCCGCGCTCCTCCTCTTCCTCGCGCTGGTTTCGTACTCTCCGCTCGACCCATCGTGGAACAGCGCTTCGGTGCTGACCGGTTCGCATGCCGCGCGCAACTGGATTGGCGTGGTCGGCGCATTCACCGCCGACATGATGCTGCAATTCTTCGGCATCGGCGCATTCCTGCTGGTGATTTTCCCGACGATGCTGGGCGTGCGCTGGTTCCGCTCCATGAAAGTGCAGTCGCCGCTGGCGAAGAGCCTGGGCGGAATCTGGCTGGTGATGTTCGTTCCCGCCATGCTGGCGCTGCTGCCCGGACACTTGCGCTGGATGCACGTGATCCCCATCGAAGGCCTGCTCGGACGCGTCGTCGGCGACGTGCTGATTCACTATCTGAATCTGGTGGGCGCTTACATCGTTTGCGCCACCGTGCTGGCAGTTGCGCTGTATCTTGTCGACGGCGTTTTCGTTCTCGGCGATTCAGCTCTGGGCTCCGACGCGGTTTGCGTTCGTGACCGCGCTGTGGAATCGCTACAAAGATTGGCAGCAGGAGCGCGCCAAGAAGCGCCAGCAGAAGGAACTGGAGCAGCGGCGCATTTCGAAGCCCGTGGTGAAGACGCAGCTGATCCAGTCGCGGCCAGACTTCGCTCCACGCAGTCCGCCGCAGCCGAGCCGCGCCGCACCGGCATTGAGCGCATGATGGAAGAGGAAGCGCCGAAGTCGGAACGAAATCCGCGCCCGCGACGGGCGGAATTCTTGCCGAGCCTCTGGCAGCGAATGCGGCCAGCGAGCCGACTGCCGATCCTGAAGTCACCGAGCGCGCCGACAGCGGCAACAAAGCCAAGACCACGATGCCGCGCATCGCCGGCGGATACAAACTGCCGTCGAGCAGCCTGCTGCAGCGTCCCGACGAGCAGCAGCAGGTCGATGCCGACGAACTCAAACTGCTGGCGCAGGTGCTGACCGAAAAATACGCCGAGTTCGAGATTCACGGGCAGATCACGCAGATCAATCCCGGCCCGGTCGTCACGACGTTCGAGTTCAAGCCCGAAGCCGGCATCAAGTACAGCCGCATCACCAATCTTTGCGACGATCTTTGCCTCGCGCTGAAAGCCGAGAGCATTCTGATCGAGCGCATGGCCGGAAAGAGCACGGTCGGCATTCAGGTGCCGAACCGCCAGCGCGAAATCATCTGGCTGCGCGAAAACATCGAGTCGCAGGAGTTCATGGGATCGAAGTCGAAGATGACGATCGCCATGGGCAAAGACATCAACGGCCGCATCGTCACGGCCGATCTGGCGGGAATGCCGCACCTGCTGATCGCCGGATCGACGGGCGCGGGCAAGAGCGTCGCCATCAACGCGATGATCATGTCGATTCTGTACAAGGCGACGCCCGATCAGGTGCGCCTGATTCTGGTCGACCCGAAGCGGCTGGAACTGGGCAACTACGAAGGCGTTCCGCATCTTTACACGCCGATCATCACCGAGCCGAAACTCGCGGCCAATGCGCTGCGCAATGCCGTGCGCGAGATGGAGCGCCGGTTGAAGCTGCTCGCGGCCAAAGGCGTCCGCAACATCGACCAGTACAACAAGCTGTTCGATCAGAACGGAACGCCGAGCCTGTTCGACGAAGAGTCGGACGAGAAACCGATTCCCTACATCGTCATCATCATCGACGAGTTGGCCGATCTGATGATGCTCGATTCCAGCAACGTGGAAGAGTCGATCACGCGCCTGGCGCAGATGGCGCGCGCCGTCGGCATTCATCTTGTTCTGGCAACGCAACGGCCGTCGGTCGACGTGATCACGGGATTGATCAAGGCGAACTTCCCTGCCCGCGTTTCGTTCCGCGTGGCGACGAAAGTCGACTCACGCACCATTCTCGACGCCAACGGCGCAGAAGCCCTGCTCGGCAAAGGCGACATGCTGTATCTGCCGTCTGGCTCGGCGCGCGTGCATCGCCTGCACGCCCCGTTTGTCACGGAGAAAGAAATCGCCGCGGTGGTCGAGTTCTGGAAGGCGCAAGGCCTGGCGGAATATCAGCAGCAGTTCCTGGAAGCGCCCAAGGGCGAGCGCGAAGCCGGATCGGAAGGCGGTGGCGGAGAAGCCGGCGCGGACGGCGAAGCCGAAGACGATCCCATGTATGGCGACGCGGTGAAGCTGGTGGTCGAGTTCGGCAAGGCGTCCACTTCCCTGCTGCAGCGGCGTTTGCGCATCGGCTACGGCCGCGCCGCGCATCTGATCGATCTGATGGAGCAGGATGGCATCGTCGGCGCGGCCGACGGTCCCAAACCGCGCGAAGTGCTGAAGCGTCCCGACTGGATTTCGGAAATCGAAGAGACCACGCGCTAAGCGCGAAGAAATGGTCGAGAGCTGAAAAGGGCGGCCGAGAGGCCGCCCAATTTTCTGTGCAAGCCGTGAACTTAGAACTTGACCACGATACCGGTTGAGATGCGGAAGTTCTTGCCACTGGTTGAACCGCCGCTGTGGACCAACATCCAGTCTGCCTGGGCCGCACGAAATGCCAGAACTCGGTTGATGTTGAAATCAACGCCGCCCCCAGCCATCAGGGCAAAACCGTTGCCAGTTGCGGTGCCCAACCCGCTCGCACTTGCGGACGCGTGATCTCCACCAATCAGCGCGTGGACAAACGGCGTGTAAGCCTTGTTCGCGCGTAGCGACAACACCGGACCGAAGGTGTAGGTATAGTTATTCAGGTTGACCCCGTCCTGGCTCTTGTAGGACGCGCCGATGTCGGCCGTAATTCCGAAATAGTCGTTGAAGTTTCCATTCAGTGCGAAGTTGAAGCCGTTACCGTTGTAGCCCCCTTCCAGATGGGTGTATTGATAGCCGCCGAAGACTTCCGCTTTCGGATAATCCGCCGCCATCGCGGCCATGGAAAATAGGGCCAAGAAACAAGCGGCAACAATGAATTTGCGCATAGTCGTCTCCTGAGATGAAACGGTATGTCTATTTCCGGCCAAGATAGGGATACCGTCCTTGCGGACGAAATCGTGCAAGGTCCTTCCCCCGAGCGAAAAAAGACTTGGTTCTCATTGGAAACAGCGGGGCGAGAGTCGACAAGTAACCGAAGCGTTGGTACCTGGTAACAGTCTGATTTAACAACAGGATACAACGATTGTACTAGGCCCCAACCGAGTCCAAGACGCGGCCTTTCATGCGGCGGAACCAATCGGGCAACCAGCTTTTGTAGCGCAGCAGAACCGTGCCGTGGATCGTCTTGGGAGTTTTCGGTGCAGCCTTGTTGCTGAAGATGAGGTAGTAGATTCCTGCGCCCGCGGGCACGTCCGCACGCACGTTGCCCGCAGCAACCTTGCCGCTTTCGTAGAGGGAACTGGTCTCGTATCCGTTCTGCCAGATTGTAAAGGCGGGCTCGCTGAGAACGTAGACCTCGATGCTATTGTCGTTCTCTTTGTCCGCGATTTTCGTGTTGTCCTGGCGGTTGTTGGAAGTCTGGCTGTCGGCGGCAGACGTGAACTGTCCGACCACGGCCACGTTCACGGATCCTTCGGGCAAGGCGAACTTGTAAAAGCGAAACGTATGGGGACCGACCGAGAACGTAGAGTCGAGGATAATTCGGTCCTGCTTTAGCCCCACCAACTCCTGCAGTTGTTGTGCGCCCGTGCTGTCGCCGGTCGCGGCCCACAAGGCCACTCCAATCAAACTCGCGAGGAGGACCCACAGAAGCCAGCGCCGCTTGCGCTTCGGCCGCACGATCTGTTCCGGAGGCGGAGCCTCGACCAGGGCCGGGGTCTTCGGCGGAGAGCTTACGGGCTTGCCGCATTTTAGGCAGAACTGCGCTTCGTCGGGCAGACTCGCGCCGCACTTGCTGCAACCCAAAATGACCTTGGTTGTAGGCGGCGTGGTGCTGTTTGTCGACATATCTCGCGGCTCTCCGCACGTTTCAGATGTGAGGTGCGAAACCTGGGGAAGAATTGCCAGCAGATATTAGCACAGGACTGTGGCGATGGGATGAATTCGCCCGCGTGGGTCGTTCTAATCGGGATTCCGCAGTTCCTTGAGCAGAGGTGGCGATGGAGGTTGCACGTTCTGTTTCTCTTCGCATTTCTCGTATTCCAAGTGTTTCAGGCACCAGGTGGTGGAGGACCATGGTCCGGGCTCGCCTTGCTCGTTGTCCGGCGGCTGCTCGAATTGAACAACTTTCGACCAATCGTCCGTAAAAGAGAAATCTTCGGATCGGCCGTCGGTGTCGATGATGCCTCCTAGGTCGAGAGCTTTGTAGAGCTTAAAATTTTCGTTCACCGCGAAGATGCGCATTTCCACGCGCGGGCACGCTCCGCACTGGCCTGAGCCAAATTCCGAACCGTAGACCCGTGGGCCTGATTTGATCAGCAGGGTGTCATCGGGCAGGCGCTTGGCATCGAAGCCTTCTTCGCCGACTACTTCTCCCAATTGCTTAAATGTCTCGCCTTTGCGGTATGCCAAGTCGGGGCCGCAGACCCATTCTCCTGTGCTAATGGCGTGCCAGAAGTTGTGGATGCGACGGACGACTGGTGACAAGCCATCGGGATCGTAGGCGTATCCATGGGATTCGTTGACCAGGATGAAAGCGTCCGACTGCCAGCCCGTTGATTCACTGGCATGTGGAATGAACCAGCCGGGATGCTCGTCGCGATACTTGTCAGCTCCGGTAAGTCCGATGTCGCAAGGTGTCATTTGAAAGACGCGCGTGGGATCGAGACGAATCGAGTTGAAGGTTTCCGGCTTGCCAAAGACACGCACAGGTGACGAGGTGGAAAACGGTCCCATCTTTTTGCCCGGAGGCGCGGGACTGAAGACGTCGACCATCAGGCGCAGGTCCCGCAACTGCAGCGTGGGCAGTGGAGGGAACGACGTATAAGGAATCTCGATCTGAAACGTATAAGCCGGCCGATCATGGCTGACCCAAGCGCGACTTACCCACATCTGAACCTTGCCTTGAGGTTTCAGCATGTCTGGCACTTCTTCGGCGTACTGAGGCTGGTCGCTCGCGAAGTCGTGGGTAATGGCCTCGTAGGCGGGCGTCGCGTAGGACTCGACCGAATAGTACTCGGTGAGCAGCCACTGGCGGGTGAAAAGACGCTTGAATACAGGCCGGTAGCGCTGCTGCGTGGCCACCCAATCGCGGCACTTCTTCTGTCTCGCTACGAGCGTATCGGGTGGTCCCGGGTCGTCTTTGCCAAAATCGGCGCAGGAATCCTGTCCCTTGGGAAACTCATTCTGGTCGAACTGGTTGCCCCATCCGATGACGGGCATGGCAACGTCGGTGCCAGCTGCAAGCCAGACTTCGATGTGATCTTTGGAGAGGATCCAGTTCTGGTTCTTCGGGAAGTCGGGAGCGTCGCCGTCCACTTCGCCGGCGATCACCAAGGCGTCGCCGATATTGCGGATCCAAAGATGACCGTTGCGCGCACCCTCGCCGTGCGGAATCAACGTGATGTCGGGAGGCATGCTCTTGAAAGCGGCAATCGAGCCTTGCAGGCTGGGTTGCATCTGCGGCACGAGGATTGGCTTGTCTTGCGCGGCCTGATCCTGTGCAGGCTTATCCTGAGCAAACAAGGTTGAGAAGCCGAGCATCAGCAGAATGATGTGAGTGAGACGCATGCTGCGCACAGCGTAGCAAAAGCCCAGTCGGCGTGGGAGTACCGCCGGTAACGCCACGCGACTAGGCGGGTTTCGCTGCGCTGCCATCCAAGCCAAGTTTGTCGGCGATGGGCTTCAGGGCTTCGATACAGAAGGCGATGTGCTCGTCGAGGTCAACGCCCAGTGCAGCGGCGCCCTGGATGATGTCGTCACGATTCACCTTGCGGGCAAAGGCCTTGTCTTTCATTCTCTTTCGCACGGACTTGGCATCGACTTCGGCCAGCGACTTACCAGGCTTGATCAGCGCGACCGCCGTGATGAATCCCGCGAGCTCATCGCAGGCGAAGAGCGCCTTCTCCATGGGCGTGTCGCGGGTGACGCTGGTGTATTCGGCGTGCGACATGATGGCGCGGCGGACCTCGTCAGAGTATCCGCGCTCTTTGAGGATCTCGTTGCCCTTGTAAGGATGATCTTCCGGGCTGGGCCATCGTTCATAGTCGAAATCGTGAATCAAGTCCGACGACGCCCCACAGGTTTTCGTCTTCGGGAGAGCCATTCGTCATTTTGCGGGCGCAGGCGCGCATACAGGCCTCGACGGCCAGCGCGTGCTTGCGCAAACTTTCTGACTGGGTGAACTCAGTTAGGAGTTGCCAGGCTGCTTCTCGCGTGATGGTTTCGTTCATCGTTAGAATCAGTGTGACGGGGATTTATCGCCAGCTACCGCTGCATTTTGCGTTCCTCGCGAAGTACGTCCATCAAGCTGCTTTTCCCCGCCCACACCCTTTCAAGCTCGATCCAAGCGCCTCGAGACTGTGGCCTGAGGAAAGGAATAAACACCGCTCTGCCGAAAGGCTGCCATGATGCAATATTTTGAACATCCTCAAGAAATCCAATCACAACTAGGTCGCGCACTTTCTGGTTCCCATTGAGGAGCCACTGTTCCATGAGGTCAAACGCATGTTGTACTTCTTCGGTTTTGCCACCGGGATAGAGTTCCTTAACCACGAATTGCGCAAACTCCGAGACATCGTTGTAACCACCCGCAGGCTCGCCCTTCCAGAACGAGAGGTGCTTCTCCCAGCGGGGCCGGAATCCGGGGAACTCTTCGACCAGTCGAGGCATTATTTCTTCCTCCGTCGCTTTATCGTCGTGGTAGAAAACCCAATCAGGATTGTCGCCCATGCAATTTCCGTTCAGCAGATTCTATGCGAAAACGCATTCCTGTTGTGAACAGCGATTACAACACTCAAAACCGCCTTCTCAGTCTCAGACGGCGAACCCACTTAGTAAACACCACGCGGATTCGCGATCAATCATGGGTTTCGCCTGTTTTCTCCGGGTATTTCACGTGTTGCTTCTGTTTTTACCCGCAAAATTCGCGGGGTTCCCGTATTTTAACCTTGACTTCCACAGGGCAGATGCCGCAGATTGACCGAAGCAGTCGGAACCTCTCCCCCAACTGGTTCCATAGCACCAAGGCTGTAAGGAGTAGCCCGCTCTGGCACTCCCACAACCCGATGGCCACGACTCTTGCCCCGGTAGATTCACGGGAAGTCGTACGATGCGATCACTGCCTGCTGGTTCAATTCCGTACATCCAATAATAATTGCCGACGCTGCCACGCGTCCCTGGACGAGGAACCTGAACCCGAACCCATCATGGTAGCGCCACCCATGATGATGCCCGTGCCCGGCACGAACGGACGCGGACATTTGAACCTGGCGACCTCCATCCGCTCCCTGCGCCTGCGCAACGGGCTCAGCCAACGGCAACTCGCGGGACGCATGTCGGTGCCGCGCACCTACGTATCCAAAATCGAAAACGAAAAGGCAACGCCTACGCTGTCTTCCCTGGAACGGCTGGCGCGTGCACTGGAGGTTACTGTGCCCGATCTGCTCAGCGGCGGGGAACGCACCCGTCAGGAAGAAGTCAAGGAGCTGATGAAAGATCAGTTTATCGCGGAGTTGCTGCCGTTCGTCTCGCAGCTGAACGGGATGCAGATGTCGAGCATCCTGACCCAGGTGCGGGATTTGACGGTACGGCCGCGGCGAAGCGCGTAAGGTGGAAGAGCTTTCAAGTGGAAGAGCGGCCCTTCAGGGCCGCGTCAGAGCGAACAGAATCGTAGGGGCTTCAGCCCCGGTTGATGCCAACAAGTTTATCCGGGCAACCAGCCAACACTAGGGCCGGGACCGAGTTTGGGTCCCGGCTTTTTTATTGGCGACGGGATAAGCTGTCTCGTCTTTCGCCCCTGTTGAATCGAGTCTTCCCACGGCTTGGCCGTGGACGGCATTCTTGCGCCGCTTCGCGGCTTCGTTCCCGGTCGGCCTTCGGAACGCTAGGCGCGGTTGAATCCTAGTAGATTGACCGGCATCTATCCAGCATGAACCAGGAAGATAGAAGTTTCGTTTCTGCTGTGTCAGATTCCTCCGTGCTATCGCACTTACCTCCGACATGCCGACTGGGAACGCGAATCTCCGCAGGAGTCAGCGGCTGCGCCACGGCGCGGGGGCGACGATTCCCTGCTCGACGCCTATTCGACGGCGGTGACCGGCGCGGTCGAGCGCATGAGTCCGTCGGTGGTGAATATTGAAGTGCACCAGGCGGCCGGGCGCACGCGGCTCGGGTGAGCCACGCGAACGGCAAGGCGGCGGCTCGGGATTCGTGTTCACGCCGGATGGGCTGATCCTCACCAACAGCCACGTGGTGCATGACGCGGTGCGCATCGCGGTGACGCTGGCCGACGGGCGGCGCATGCCGGCTACGGTGATTGGCGACGATCCGGCGAGCGACCTGGCGGTGATTCGCCTGGATCAGCCGCACTCTGGCGAGCCTGGGCGTGACCGCGGCTGCGCTGGGCGATTCGCAGCGGCTGCGCGTGGGGCAGATCGTGATTGCGATTGGCGCGCCTTATGGATTTCAGTCGACCGTGACGGCGGGCGTGGTGAGCGCGCTGGGGCGGTCGCTGCGGTCGTATTCCGGACGGCTGATTGACGACGTGATCCAGACCGATGCGTCGCTGAACCCCGGCAACTCGGGCGGGCCGCTGGTTGATTCTGCGGGGCGCGTGGTGGGCGTGAACACGGCGACCATTCTGCCGGCGCAGGGGATCTGTTTTGCCATCGGCATCAACACGGCGAAGTTTGTGGCCAGCCGACTGCTGCGCGATGGACGCATCCGGCGGAGTTACATTGGCGTCTCGGCGCAGACGGTGCCGGTGCACCGGCGCGTGGTGCGCTTCTACGATCTGCCGAAGGAAATGGGCGTGGTCGTGCTCGGAGTGGAGGAGAACAGTCCGGCGAAGCGGGCGGGACTGCGCGAGGGGGACATCATCGTCGCGCTGGAAGGGCAGCCGGTCGCTGGCGTGGATGATCTGCATCGTGTGCTGACTGAAGTGCGCGTGGGCGTGAGTTGCTCGCTGACCGTGCTGCGGTGGACGGAGAAGCTGGAGTCTGAAAGTGGTGCCGGAGGAAGCGCGGTAGGCTTGTGTGGGCGCGGGCGACTCGCCCGCGCAAGACTGCAAACCCTCGCGGAGATTCGCTCCCGGGACAGCCGAAGGCGGCTCTCCCCACACAATCGCCACGTCACTTACCGGGCTACCTTTCCGGTCATTGCGCAGCGCTTGCTGCTGTGGTAGCCTCTTGTTGAGAGGCCACTTTGTACGACAAAGTACCCGCGGGGCTCGACCGCAAGGAAACCGAAGTTTACCGGCGGCTCGATCCGGCACGGCTCCCGAAACATATCGCCATCATCATGGACGGCAATGGGCGCTGGGCCAAACGGCGCCACATGCCGCGCGTGGCCGGACATCGCGCCGGAGTCGCGGCCGTGCGTTCGACGGTAGAGACGGCGGCGCGCATTCATATCCCCGCGCTCACGCTCTATGCGTTTTCCGAAGAGAACTGGAAGAAGCGGCCGAAGAGCGAAGTGGGATTTCTGATGGGACTGTTGAGCCGCTATCTGAAAGCGGAAGTTCCCACGCTGAACAAGAACAATATCCGCCTGGAATATATTGGGCGGCAGCACGAATTGCCGGAGGACGTGCAGGAGCGCATGGCATGGGCCCGCGAGGCGACGTCGCGCAACTCAGGGATGGTGCTGACGCTGGCGCTCAACTACAGCGCGCGCAGCGAACTGGTGGATGCGTTCCGCTCGATGGTGAAGGCGGCGACGCAGAATGGCGGGATCGAGCATCTGCACATCGATGAAGATATGGTGGCGCGGCATCTGTATACGCGACATCTGCCGGACCCGGATCTGGTGGTGCGGACTTCGGGCGAGATGCGGCTGAGTAATTTCCTGCTGTGGCAGTTGGCTTATGCCGAGATTTATGTGACGCCGACTTTGTGGCCGGATTTTCGCGGGACTGCACCTGCTCGAAGGCATCGCGGAATATCAGAAGCGCGAGCGGCGCTACGGCGGGCTGAATCACGGCGACGGACACGCGGCGCTGGAGACTGCTTCGACTTCGCGAAGTGAAATCTTAACCACGACGAGGACACTGAAGGAACACGGACAGACACAGAGACATTTATTCCTGTGCTGTCCTCGCGTGAGTCCTCTGTGGTTAAATTCTTGAATTCGTGCAAAGATCGTAAGCGGCACGCTGATCTCAGCTCACAACTACTTCCCTTGCTCAAACGCATCGCGACTGCGGTCGTCCTGATTCCGATTGTGCTGGCGCTGATTCTGCGGGCGCCGGTGCCGGTGCTGGCCGTCGTGGCGGCCGTTGTGGCGCTGCTGACCATTCTTGAATTCCTGAAGCTGACGGAATCCTACGGCGTGCAGCCGTTGCGGCTGCCGACCTATCATCTTCACGGGACTTTTCTTTCTGGTGCTGGCGATCAGCGCGAGCGGCGAGACGCCACTGCTTTCGACCGGAAAATTCCTGGTTGCTGCCTGGCGTTTGCCGCGGCGATTGCGCCGTTTCTGTTTCTGACGCATCGTCATGCGACGGGGTGAACTGCGCAGCGGATATCCGGCGGCGGCGGCTTCGGTGTTCGCGTTCACCTACATCGCGCTGCCGATGGGGATGCTGGTGCAGCTTCGCGAGCAGTGCGGCGGGGGCGTTCTATCTGCTGTATCTGCTGCTGGTGGTTTGGGCGGGAGACATTTTCGCCTACTTCGTGGGCAAGTCGATGGGGCGGCATTTGATGGCGCCGCGCATCAGTCCGAAGAAGACGTGGGAAGGCGCGGCGGCTTCGCTCGTCGGCAAGCGTCGGCGTGGGATGGTTGCTGTTTCGTCATGCGCGAGCAGATCAGTTCGGCGCTGCTGCACTCGGGCTGATCACGCGTCCCGGCGGCATGTACGGGCTGGAAGTCCCCGACGATGGGGCCGGTGATCCTGCTGACCATCGTGCTGAATATCGCGGCGCAACTGGGCGATCTGGTGGAGTCGCTGATCAAGCGCGGCGCTGGAGTGAAAGATTCGGGAGCGATTCTTCCCGGCCACGGCGGCATGTTCGACCGCATCGACGCGCTGCTGTTTGCGGCTCCGGTATTGTGGTTTTATACGGCTTGGCGCGTGATGCAGTAAGTCTCGCAGCTAGCAGACATCAGTTGGAATCCCACATTTGCCGCAAGAACGCGGCAAAGATGGGGCACCCGGCAGTACTCCCCGCATCTCCCCCAACATGGCCAGAAGCGCGTAAAATAAGAGGTCTGTGCCAACTCCGCACTAAATCATGAAACGCATTGCCATCCTCGGATCGACGGGCTCGATTGGGCGCAGCACGCTCAGTGTGGCCGAGTCGTATCCTGACCGCTTTCAGATTGTGACGCTGGCTGCCGGGTCGAATCTCGAGGCGGCGTTTGAGCAGGCGATGCGCTGGCGGCCGCGGGTGATCTCGATGGCGGCGGAGGCCGACGCCGACGCTCTGCGGTCCCGGCTGAAGAAAGAAGGGCTGGGCGAGATTGAAGTCGTGCATGGCGCGGCCGGCACGGTGCGAGTCGCGACGCATGCGGAAGTCGATTTCGTGGTCAGCGCCATCGTCGGCGTGGCTGGCCTCGAGGCGACTTACGAGGCGGTGCGCGCGGGCAAGATTGTTGGGTCTGGCCAATAAAGAATGCCTGGTCGCCGCCGGAGAATTGATCACGGCCGAGGCCCGCCGGCAAGGCAAGCCGCTGCTGCCGATCGACAGCGAGCACAACGCGGTGCATCAATGCCTGCGCGGCGGGCGCATGGACGAAGTCGAGCGCATCTGGCTGACGGCTTCGGGCGGGCCGTTTCTGAACACGCCGCAGTCGGAGTTTGCGTCGATCACCGTGGAGCAGGCGCTGAACCATCCCACCTGGAAGATGGGACGGCGGATCACCATCGACTCCGCCACGCTGATGAACAAAGGGTTTGAAGTGATCGAGGCGTGCAGGTTGTTTCACATGCCGCCGGCGAAAGTGGAAGTGATTGTCCACCCGCAGTCGACAATTCATTCCATGGTCGAGTTTGTGGATGGCAGCATACTTGCTCAGATTTCGGTGACCGACATGCGGCTGCCGATTCTGTACGCTCTAACATATCCCGAGCGGATTCAGTCGGATATGCGCTTTGCGGTGAGTGACTTGCGTCATCTGGACTTCTGCCCTCCGGACCTGAAAAAATTCCCTTGTCTGCGTCTGGCGTACGAGGCGGCAGAGGCCGGCGGCGCGAAAACGGTGGCGCTGAACGCGGCGGACGAAGTCGCCGTGGCGGCGTTTCTGGAAGGCAGCATCGGCTTCAACGACATTCCCAGGATCATCGAAGACGTTCTGGCGGCAACCAATTCCGGAAAGCTGGAGTCGATTGCGAAAGTGCTGGAAGCGGACGCCGAGGCCCGCCGGTATGGCCGCGTCAGAGCGGGTGGCGGAACGGAAAGAAAATAGAACGGCCCCGGGCAACATCTTTCGCGTGATTTTGGAATCTAACCAGCTGGAGAATACGTACCTCTATTATGTTTGACTTCTCGAATCTCTACTATCTGTACATCATCCCGGTGCTGGGCTTCATGATCCTGATCCACGAGTTTGGCCATTATGCCGTGGCCAAGTGGCTGGGCGTGCGGGTGGAGCAGTTCGCCATCGGATTCGGCAAGCGGCTGGTGGGCTTCCGCAAGGGCGAGACCGACTACCGCATCAACGCGATTCCGCTCGGCGGCTACGTCAAGATGAGCGGCGAGAACCCCATGGACGAGCGCTCGGACGATCCGCGCGAGTTCATGAATCATTCGCGCTGGCATCGCTTCCTGATCGCGATTGCCGGGCCGACCATGAATATCCTGCTGGCGATCGTTCTGCTCACCACCGATCTACATGGTGCATTACGAGTATCCGGCGGTTTACGACGAAGCGCCGGTGATCGGATGGGTGACGAAAGACACGCCCGCCGCCAAGGCCGGATTCCAGATCGGCGACCGCATCACGCGCATCGGCGATGTGCAGAATCCGACCTGGGAGCAGATCGATCAAGAGCAGGCGATGAGCCCGGGCAGCCGCTCGTGGTCGACGTTGAACGCAACGGGCAAACGCTGGAAAAGACCGTGGTCCGGAAGCGATGGGAGTCGATCAGATCGGATACGCGGGCTGGACGCCGAAAGAAGAGTCGGTCACGATCACCGACCTGCAGGAGAAAATGCCGGCCGAAAAGGCTGGGCTGAAAGAAGGCGACAAGATCCTCACGCTCGACGGCAAACCGGTGCCGGCTCTGGGCGCGATGATCGAGAGCCTGGAAATCACGAAAGACAAGCCGATCACGCTGACCGTGCTGCGGAATGGCCAGCAGAAGACATTTACGCTTCAGCCGGTGCTTTCGGAGAAGCGCTATCGCATCGGCATCGGCGACCATGCAGATGAAGGTCAAGACGCTGCCCTTTGGGGCGGCCCTGAACAAGTCGCTGGAAGAGAACCGGAAGAATGCGCTGCTCATCCTGAAGCTGGTCAAGAAGATGGTGCAGCACAAGATGCCGCTGAAGTCGATTGAAGGGCCGATCCGGATCGGCCAGGCGGCGGGCGAAGCGGCGCGCAGCAAAGGCTGGACTCCGCTGATGGGCCTGACCGCGGCCATCAGCCTGAATCTTGGCATCTTCAACCTGCTGCCGATTCCGATTCTCGATGGCGGCGTGATCCTGTTCCTGCTGATCGAGGGCCTCATGCGCCGCGACATCAGCATGAACATCAAGGAGCGCGTCTACCAGGCTGCGTTCGTCTTTCTGGTACTGTTCGCGGTGATGGTGATCTTCAACGACTTGACGAAGACGATTCCGGGGCTGGCAGATCGACTACCCTAGCCCGCATCTGCAAAGTGCTCGCCACGTCAGTGAAGGGAGCCGATTCGGCTCCCTTGCTGCTTTTGGTGTATTCGGAGGCCTTCCCCGAACAACTCTACGGAAGAGACCTGATCAACCTTTTGTGCGTCTGCAGAATCTGATGCTGGCGAACAACTTGGCCTATCCGCTCTAAGCCCACCGAGGAGAATCATCCCGTATGCCTGCCTCTCGCTGTGCCCTCGCATTCCTGCGCTCAAAATCCGCCATTTTAGCGCTTGCGCTCGTATTCACCTCCAGCCTCGTACTCGCGCAAGACAGTTTCATGTTTCACTACACCTCGTCCGGCCTGGATGGAGAGATAGTCAACCAGGGAGACTTCAATAACGATGGAATTCCCGACCTAGTTGTCGGAAATAACCAGGGAACCGGTGGCTATGGAATCTCTGTGCTGCTCGGTAAGGGCGATGGCCGGTTTCAAAATGCGTTGAACGCCGCGAAAGGCATCGGAACCTTCGCCATGGCCGTGGGCGACTTCAACGGCGATGGCAAGCTCGATGTGGCTGTGGCCGGCTATGTCGGTACCGAACAAAACGTAATCCAGATCTTGCTGGGCAAGGGCGACGGAACCTTCACCACCGGACAAACCATTACTCTGACGAAGAACATTAGTGCGAGTTCTCTGACAGCGGCTGACTTCAATGGTGACGGCAAGCTCGACCTGGCTATGGCCTCACAGAAACTGCTTCTCTTCAAGGGAGCAGGCAATGGTACGTTCACGCAGGCGGCATCGATCCAGGTCGGTACGCAAAATGCTCTGGCCCAGGTTCGGACGGGCGATTTCAACGGCGATGGAAAAGCCGACCTTGCCATCAGCGACTATTACGACATCTACGTGCTGTTCAATACGGGCAACTTCACGTTTAAGACGGTCAAAGTCGCCGACGCTACAGACGGAATCTTCGCCGCCCCGGCCGATGTAAATCAGGACGGGATCACCGATCTGCTGGTGAGCTATTACACGTGCTCGACGATCAAGAGCGTGAGTTGCCCGAATTGGGAGATTCTTCTGGGCAGCCGCTCCGAAACTTTCACGAAATCCGCCAGCATGAGTGTGAGTTCGGAGACTGGCTTCTCGGGCGTCACAGCGGCGGACATCAAC
This sequence comes from uncultured Acidobacteriaceae bacterium, assembly GCA_963795875.1. Lineage (GTDB taxonomy): Bacteria > Acidobacteriota > Terriglobia > Terriglobales > Acidobacteriaceae > Sulfotelmatobacter. Next base: position 172,024 of record CAWCJM010000004.1, on the reverse strand, counting down.
GGTGACGGAATCAACGACATTGTCGGTTTAGGCAGTTACGATCTGGTGATCTACTTCGGAAATCCCGATGGAAGCTATCAAAGCACACCGTTGTTGGTCCCGAATTCCGGGCTGGACGACCTGGTGGCCGCCGACTTCAATCGCGATGGCAAGATTGATTTCGCCGGTCCCGGCGCAGGAAATTCGGCCGGCCTGGAGGTTGGCGTATTCCTGAATGCAACGCCGCGAGCGACTTGTACTCCAAGTACGGTGTCGCCGTCCGTCACGGTCTGTGAGCCGCAAAATCTTATCTATTCCCACTCTCCCGTGCAGTGGATCGCTGATTCCCGGGACACCAGTCATTCGGTGACCGCGATGCAGATTTACGTGGATAACAAGTTGGTGGTGAATTCGCCGAGCAGTTCGCTCAACGAACCGCTGACTTTGTCGAAAGGACCACACTTCGTGGTGACCAAGGCGTGGGACGAATCGGGCGCAGATTTTGTTTCTGACCGCGACATCACAATCTATAGCGGCACGCCGGGAGAGACCTGTCCGGCGTCGACCGGGACCATGAATGTCTGTTTGCCGACGCAGAATGAAACGACGACGACCTCGCTGCATGTCCTGGCGAACGCTGCTTCTTCTGGAGCGCAGATGACATCGGTACAGGTCTACATCGACGGTAGCCTAATCTATAACGACACCAGCGGCGCCACATACGTAGACACGGCGTTGATTGTGAAGCCGGGATCCCACTCAGTTGTGGTCAAGGCGTGGGATGCGAGCGGGAACTCGTATTCGGAGTTGAGGAGCATCACGGCACAGTAAGAAAGAGCGAAAGCCGGCGGCTGTTCACTCAGCCGCCGGCTTTTTCTTGCCGACGGGTTTATGCCATCTTGGTGGTACGACGATGTTCACGTATTCCGGATGCACCCTTGGCCGGCGGGAGCAACCGTTTCGACTTGGGCGCACACGCCGCGGGCGCTTTTGCGTTGGCAACGGGGAGCATGGCAGCGCGCACGGTGGCCATCATTTGTTCCGGCTGCCGCCCGGCGGCGAGGTCGGACACCATGGCCGCGAAAATCCTGCCCACCAGTTCTGCCGTCTGCGGAGCCAGATGCGCCATCTGCAATGGATTGGCTAATCCGCCGAAGGGATCATCGCTGGTAACGCCGTTCGGCAAGTTTTGGATTGCCGCCTGGAAGTTCGGAAATGCGTTGGAGGCCGAATCCGACGTCAAGGTGGCGTAGAGTTGCGCCAGAGTTCCGGCGTCGCCCAGGCTCACCATCACGGGGGCGATCTTCTCCAGGCCGAAGCCCTGACCGATCAGCCACGAAAGGAACGCCATGCCGCAACCGATACTGTCCGCGTCCTGGTCGGTGGGATCCGTTTTGTCTACAAAATCCGGCTCGCCATCCTGCGCCCACTGCGGGGCGGTCGCGAAATCGGCGAGGGCATTGTTACCGATGACTGCGGCACACCAGCGCGAAAGAGCTTCTCCGGTGCTGAGACCGCAGAGGTTCCCATTCATCGAGCACTCGCTCAATTCAGCTTCAAACAGGGCGGAGACGCGGGCCGAGTTGCCGAATGAAGCGTCGACCTCGATGGCGGCTCCTGTGGTGTAATCACAGCCCATATGGTCGGCGCCGCCAGTCCCGTCCGTGGCACCGCCGAGCGCAAAGACAATCGCGCTAACGGGGCCTCCAGTTGTGCCGAAGATGCCGTCATTGGCGGTGACGACGCGATCGGCATCGTTGACCAGATCTTGTGCGTTTTGCAGCGCGGGCTGGCCGAGCGAGGGGTCGACATACACAGTCACTCGGCCACTGGGGCTGGTCCCTACAAATTGAGAGGTTCCTGTGTAACTGGGCCAGGCAGGGGCGACAGGATCGTCGTGCTGGATTTCGACAGGTTTCTTCCTGGTGGGAGTTGCCTTGATGCGGTGATTCATACGAAGAACCTCCATTGCGGACAAGATATAGTGAGGAATCGGGGCTCCGCGTTACACCGGCTTTCGACCCGAGGTCAGTTCGGTCGTCTCCCCACTAAGAGGTTTGATGCTAGAGCTTCCAATAGAGCAGAGCTGCCGGTAGGGCAATCTGTTACAAAATCCGGGGTTCTTTCACGAGACCGGAGATCACCGTTGAGGTAAGCAGTGTTGAAACAATAAGTTCTGGGCGCGAGGCCGCGGGATGCCCAAAGTGAGGCAGCCCTTCGATGCCGAATCGCGTTTCGTTACGAAATCCGTAACCTGCGGGACTTGGATAGCCGCTGTGTCAGGATCCTTCTTGGTTCTCTGAATGCACGCAATCTTGATTCGGGCATCGGGTGCTGGCAACCTCGGTAGCCACACTTTGGTGCGCAGCGCTTCTGGTGCTGAGAGAGCGCGGCGGCAAGAGAATGCCGGCTTTAAGCCCCTGAGACACCTCCTTGGCTAAAGCCAAACTGTCTTTGGGGGTGAGTTGAATCGCAGCGCTAGAAGCTGCGCCACCCAAAAGCCTCCAGAAGCCTGATTCTACGTGATAAAATGGAGATTCCCTTATGGCTAATATTCAACGCAGAAAGACCGTTACCGCCCTTGTTGGCGGTGTGCGCGTAGGGTCGGATGCACCAATTGTAGTGCAGTCCATGACCAATACCGATACTGCCGATATCCCTTCGACAGTGCAGCAGGTGGCGGCTCTCGCCCGCGCCGGTTCGGAACTGGTGCGCGTGACAGTGAACAACGACGAGGCGGCGGCAGCTGTTCCCTACATCGTCGAGCAACTCGACAAGCAGGGTATCCGTGTGCCCATCATCGGCGACTTCCACTACAACGGACATGTTCTGCTGACCAAGTATCCCGAATGTGCGCGCGATCTGGCCAAGTACCGCATCAATCCCGGCAATGCCAGCATTGGCAAAACCGGTGACTCGAATTTCCGCACCATGATCGAAGTCGCCGTGAAATATCAGAAGCCAGTGCGCATCGGAGTGAACTGGGGATCGCTCGATCAGGTGCTGCTGACTCGCATGATGGACGAGAATTCCAAGCTCGATGAACCGAAGGATGCGCGCGAAGTGACGATGGAAGCGATGGTGGTAAGTGCGCTGAATTCGGCACAACTGGCCGAACAATTTGGCTTGCGCCCTGACCAGATCATTTTGAGCGCAAAGGTGAGCGGCGTACAGGATTTGATCGACGTGTACAGCGCGCTGGCGGCACGCTGCAACTATCCTCTGCATCTTGGACTCACGGAAGCAGGCATGGGAGCGAAGGGCGTGGTCGCATCGAGCGCCGCGATGGGCGTGGTGTTGCAAGAAGGCATCGGTGACACCATTCGCGTTTCGCTAACCCCGGCACCGGGCGGCGATCGCACAGAAGAAGTCCGGGTAGCGCAGCAGATTCTGCAATCGATGGGCATTCGCAGTTTCACGCCTCAGGTGACGGCGTGCCCGGGCTGCGGACGCACCACCAGCACGTTCTTCCAGGAGATGGCTGAGCAGATTCAGACCTACCTGCGCGAGCAAATGCCAGGATGGAAAGGACGTTACGTCGGCGTCGAAGAGATGAAACTTGCCGTCATGGGTTGCGTGGTCAATGGTCCAGGCGAGTCGAAGCATGCCAACATCGGCATTTCGCTGCCGGGCACGTTCGAAGAACCCAAGGCTCCCGTCTACGTTGACGGACGACTGTTCACCACGCTTAAGGGCGACCGCATTGTTGCGGAGTTTATTGGGATCCTCGACGACTACGTCGATTCGCACTACGCGGCCAGAGAGACCGTGAAGGAAGAAGTTCCCGCCAAGGTCTAAAACTGGTCCCGACAAAATGCCGGCCTTCTACATCTGCTTGCAGGAGAAGATTCCCGGTGTGGACGCGACAGGGCTGGAAGGGCGCGCTTTATCCAAACATAGCGAAAAGCTTGAGGTGCTGGCCAAGCAGGCCGGCGTCATTTCTCTGATGAATCTCTTCAGCGCCAGCGAAGAAGAAATGGCTGGATTTCTCGAAGAAGGCGGATCCGATGTGAATCCTCCCGAGGAGAAGTGGTTCTCTGCCGAAGAAGGGCTGAAGACCATCGCGGCGCTGTTGAAGGCTCTGGCAGGCGCTCCGTCGATCGAGGGGCCGGCGCTAGCCGCAGAGCTAGCAGAGTTTCAGCATGTCCTTGAGGTCGCCCGGTCGCGGAACGTGCGCTGGCATCTCGGAATCGATTATTGAGCCAACCCGGGCCCATCCCACCCAGCTATTGTCCGATAAACAGGAAAACAGGATTCTGCGGCGGGGGTTCCAGACCCGACAACGCCGGCGCCGCGCTGAACGGAGCGAGAAGATCGGTCACTAGCGTGTCGGGCGTGTTGGTTCCGCCGGTAGCGAGGGAACTTGTGGTTGTGTTGACGATAGCTACCGTACCTCCGTCACAGACGCTGGCGTAAACGCGGCTGCTGTCGGCGGCGGCAACCGTGGACATGCGGAACCGTGCTGAAGCGGGAGTGTAGGACGTAACCGGTGCGCAGTACGTGGCCGGAGCAAACGCAAATGGGTTAACCGTCGCACCGCTGGAAGTGGCTACTGGGGGTAGCAGCGGGAATATCGTTGTCTTCACCGTTAACGATGCGGCATCGAACACAGTCACTTGCGGAATCACACAACCCGTAGCGTTCAGGAGAGGGTCAGGACATGCGGAGCGTCGCGGTCGAATAGCTCGCGACGTAGAACCGACTGCCATCGGGCAAAGCCGTCACGGACACTGGCGCTGCCGTCGAGCAAGTCGTGCTGGAACACACTGATGGCAAAGGAATGCTGATCCCTGCGGGATTTCCCACGGGAGTCGGTGGATCCGTTGTCGCGTTAAACACATAGACCGACCCCGCGCTCGGGTTGGTCACATACAAACGGTTCCGGCTCTTGTCATAAAAGACAAAGTTCGCGCCGGCGGCGCCTACGGACTGCGGAGATTGCGGAATCACCGCATCCGAGGCCGTATTAATCGTATAGAGCTGCGACGGCTGTGACGTACTCCCCTGAGTCACGACGTACACCCGCTGGCTATCCGGGCGTGAAACTGCCCACACCGGGGAGGACGCTACCGGTATCGTCGCTATTGTCGTCAGGTCAATTGGGGAAAGATCGGCGACCGTATTGTTGCCCTGATTGAGGACATAGAGATCGGACCCGACGGGGGTCTCTACCATCGCGACGGGATGCGCTCCGGCCGGAAGGTAGGCAAGGTTGGTGACTGTGTTCGATGCCGAACTAAGCACCATGACGGAATCGGTGCTGGCGAGATTGCAATTTGGATCGCTTTCGGCTCCGTAATTGGCGACGTAAGCGGCATTGTTTTGCGTGGTGGCCACAAAGTCAGGAAGATAGGGACAAAACGTGGGAACGGTAGCAACCCCACCGGTAGCCGGTCCCAGGCCCGCATAGTTGGGATTCACATACTGGATGGTTGTGCCGGTGGCGGAGACAATTGGAAAACAGCCGTCATAGGCTGCGGGGTTCGCGCCTTGGATCGAAACCCCGGAGATCACGATCTGCGCACCTACGATGGCAGTCGTGATCGGGGCACTGAGCGCGATCGTGACCAGATTGCCGGCTTCGCTTATAGCAGTGATTGAGGAAGACTGAGAACTGCCTACGTTGAGCACGGGGAAGGTAGTCGTGGTACCCAGTCCGGTCGAGGTCGCACTATCACCGGCTGGAAAGAACGCGGTGACCGAGTCCGCTCCTCCGGCACAGAGGCTGGCACCGGCATTTGCCACGAACGCGCGTGAATTATTGGAAAGAATGGCGCCATGCGTCGGATTCACACCCATGGCGGCCTGACCGATGTCGGTGTCTCCGGAGACGTCGATCTGCAGGGCAGAGCCAGGGTTCAAGGGAACATTGGCGCTGATGCCAAAAACCTCGTGGAAATTCGCCGGGTTGGGAGGAGTCGTGCCGGTAGGAATGACTACGGGGCGATAGACCTGACCACAGGAAATCTCCAGCAACGTCGCCAGCGCGATCGCTGCCACCCAGCCCACACGTCGGAAACTCATCGGCACCCCGAAGAAAGAGTTCTGATTCGAAGGATTACGTTCGAATGATTTTAAGACAGAAGCGATTATTGTAACGATTGTGAGGCGTCCGCGCTAGGCCGGGTATCGCCTTCCGGCATTCGGCTTCCGCACTCAGCAGAGGGATGCGGAGTAAACAGCGCGGGATGCCCGGATGCGCTGCGCGTTGGACCTGCAAACACGTTTCGACGGAGGAATGCAAACGCCGAGAGCTGACCTCTCTATCGTCGGCGAGACTTTGCCGTCGCCGCGGCCGGTTCCTCCGACTTGATGGTGGCAGCGGGCTTCTTTTTGCCTTCCATTTGAGCCAAACTCTGTTTTAGCGCCGCCATGAGGTCGACCACCGGGGCCAGTTTCTTGGGCTTCTCGACGGCGGCCACTTCCCCGCCCTCAAGTTTGGTCTCGATCAGTTGCTTCAAGTTTTCCTGGAAGTTGTCTTTGTACTTCTCGGGATCCCACTCGTCGGCCAGCGCTTCGATCAACTGGTGGGCGACTTTCACTTCGGCGTCCTTCAATTCCACGTCGGGAGCGCCGAACCCTTCCACCTTCTTCACTTCTTCGGCGTAGTACATGGTGTGCAGCATCATTCCGCCTTCGTGCGGGCGCAGGAACACCGTGTATTCGCGGTTGTGCATGGTGATCTTGGCGATGGCGACATATTCGCTCTCTTCGAGCGCCTTGGTGAGCAGGGCGTACGGACGACGCCCCGCTTCCTCGGGCATCATGTAATACGACGACTCGAAATAGACGGGATCGACGTCGCTGGTCTTCACGAATTCGAGGATCTCCATGGTCTTGGCGGTCTGCGGCTCGATCTTCTTGATCTCGTCGGGCTCGATGATGATGTATTCGTCCTTGCGGAACTCGTAGCCCTTCACGATGTCGGCGCGGTCGACGACCTGGCCATCCGCCTGACAGACGTATTGCTGCTTGAGCCGCGACTTGTCAGTGCGGTGCAGCATGTTGAAGGAAATGCCGCTACTGCGCGCGCCCGAAAACAGACGCACGGGCATGGAGATGAGTCCGAAGGTTAAGTGACCAGACCAGACCGACGATGGCATAGTTCCCCTCGCAGGCAATTCCCGCAGCGTCTTGAGCTGGATTCGGGAACCGAGTAGCTAAACTCAATCGCTCAGAGAGTTTAGCCTAGAAAGGGCATTGGATGCACCAATCGAGTGGCATGTTGGGGGCAGCAGGAACCGAAATTCGAAGCCGGAGGGGATGGGGTCAGGCCCGGACGGGTACTAGGGGTGGTGGTTAACGTTTCGGCTTCTGGACCTCGACGTCCGGGCGAGTTCTGATGAGAGCCTCTAGGGGTGATTTTGAAGCGCTTGCCGCTCCACTTCATCTGTAGTGGGCAAATTCCTGATTGGAGATACAATGACCGACCTTCGCTACCCCATTGGCAAATTTCATTTCGATGGAACCCTGACTGAACAGCAGAAGCAAGCAGCCTTGGACGACATTTCAACGGCACCGGCGAGCCTGCGCGCCGCCGTCAAAGGCCTCTCCGAGGCTCAACTCGATACGCCGTATCGGCCTGACGGATGGACCGTCCGACAGGTCGTCCATCACGTGCCGGACAGCCATTTGAATTCTTACGTGCGCTTCAAACTTGCGCTCACCGAAGACGAACCGACCATCAAGACCTATGCGGAAGACCGATGGGCGGAGCTGGCCGACACGAAGTCAACTCCCGTTGAAGTTTCTCTGACCATGCTAGACGCTCTGCACGATCGCTGGGTACGCCTGCTGCAGTCGCTATCTCCTGAGGAGTGGAAGCGCACGTTCCGCCATCCGGAACTGGGCGCGATGACCCTGGAGAAGACGCTGGCGCTTTATGCCTGGCATGGCCGGCATCATGTGAGCCACATCACAAGCCTCCGTGATCGCGAGGGTTGGTAGCTTCTGGAGATCACTTTCGTACGAGCGGCGGTAAACTTAGGTCATCTTTCCGGGGTCCGGTTGCCCCGATAGGCTAGGCAGGAATGCAAGACTCTCTTCATCGGCGCTGCCTACTTGGGATCAGTTTGCTCCTCGGCTGTTCCGCGCTAGCTCTCGCGCAGAGCCAACCGGCACCCCCGCCTCCTCCGGCACAGAGTTCCGCGCCGGCCAGTCCTCTAGCCGCAGCTGCGAGCAATGCCAAGGCGCAGAAAACCGGGCACGCTAAGAAGGTCTTCACGGACGACGACATGGAAGCGAACGCGGGACCACTACCGCGGATGAAGATGGACGGGCCAGAGAATGGTGACGAGATTGTGGCGGCAATCACCAAATACAAGGAAGCTCATACACCGGAGCAAACGGAACAAGCCATCCGCACATGGTATGACCGATATGACGAGATGCTGGTTGCCACCATTCAGGAAAACCGCGACATGCAGACAATTGGCAGTGTGAACATGAGCAATGGGAACGAACTCTGCCAGCAGAGTCAGGACTGGGAGCACTGCCAGAGTCGCCAAATGGCGGACCAGCGGGGGAACCGAACTGACCAGACTCAGATGATGAAGAACACTGCGCTGATGATGAGGATTCAGCGCGTGTTCCAGAAAGTCAGAGGTGCTCTGATGATGAACAACCTGCATTACTCGTGGTTCAGAATTCAGAGCAACAGTTATAACGGCGATGAATTATGACAGCTGCATTTCTGCCTAGACGCTTAAGATCGGGCAGGACCGGCAGCTTTCGGGCTGAGACCAAATCTCTCTAGCAACGCTCTCTTAGGTAATCCCTAGTTTCCACAAAAAATAGCTGGCCGTTTCACGGAGTACGGCGATAGAGCGTTGCCACGCGCTGTGGGGGCGCGAGTCCGGGCGCGGCGCGACGTAGACCGGCGCAATCCCCTCGTGCTCCAGAAGCTTGCGGATACGAAAGACATGATAGGCATCGCTGACCGCGACGCAACTGCGCAGGCCATTCGCGCGCATGATCACGCCCACGCGCACGGCTGATTCAGAAGTGTCGTGGCCCTGCGTTTCAGCGATCAGGCTGCGCTCGGGGACGCCGTGGCGCATCAGATAGTCGCGGCCGACGCCTCCTTCGCTGAACGTGGGATCGGCGGCGGCGCCGCCGGTTGTGATCACCACCGGCGCCACGTCATGATGAAAGACCTCGAGAGCATGATCGAGACGCGCGCGCAGCACAGGAGAAGGGCGCCCGGAATACTCGGCCGCGCCGAAGACGACAATCGCGTCGGCTGGCTGGATTTCCTGAAGAGAGGCGGTATGCACCACCTGAAATGCGGTGATGATCAGGAACAATACAACGGCGGCGACCAACAGAAGCAACAGACGAAGCCACCATCGCGGTTGCGGATGCTGGTTGGCGGCTTCATCGGTCATTCCTTGAATTCAGACTTGGAATCATCCTTCGATTTAACGTTCATCCTTGCGCGAAGAACTTGGAGATTTCGTCGGCGGGGATCGCTCCTTCGCGGATGATGCGCCAGCGCGTCGCTTCGTCGCTGAGATCGATGATGGTCGAGGCCACATCGCGGGGAGACGAGCCGCCGTCGACGATGATGTTGATGCGTCCTTCGAGTTGTTCGCGCACCTGTTCGGCGCTGGTGCACTCCGAGGCGCCGCTGAGGTTCGCCGAAGTCGCCGTGATCGGAATGGCAGCAGCCGTCACCACCGCCAGCGGAATCTTGCGCATTCGGCACGCGCAAGGCTACGTTGCCGGTATTGGCCGTCACTTTAAGCGGCAAGCGCGATCCCGCCTTCACGATGATGGTCAGCGGGCCAGGCCAGAACTTCCGCGCCAGAGCATAGAATTCTTCGGGCAGCGGCTTGGCCAGTTCCTCCGCCTGGTCGGTGCTCGCGATGAGCAGCGACAGCGGCTTGTGGCGCGAGCGGGTCTTGATGTCATACACCTTATCGACCGCGCGCAGGTTGAAGGGATCGGCAGCCAGCCCATAAAAAGTGTCGGTCGGCATGCCCAGCACTTCCCCGGAACGGATCTGGTCGGCGGCGTATTTCACCAGGGACGATTCAGGAGTTTCGCTATTAATTTTTAGGATCTCGGCGCGCACGGCGCTCCCTTCTATTGCTACAGATGGATTTAATTAGACCGCGAAACCTACCATAATACGGCAAAACGCGGCAAGAGGAAGGGGCAGCGTATGATTCGATAATGGTTTCATCTGACAACCTCTACCACGAAGGACACGAAGTCACACAAAGGAGACTCATCCCTAAGAAATCATTCGTGATCCTTCGCGTCCTTTGTGGTTCAAGCTTTTTCTTTCTATGACCCGAAGCTCAGAATCCGCGCCCAGCGCCAACACCGGCTCCGCCGCATTGAAGGCCGCCACAATGCGCTGGTGAAAGAACTGCGTCAGGCTTTCGCGCATGCCGAGCGCACCGAAGACGGCAGCTGCGCCATCGAAGGCTTGCGCATTGTCGAAGAGGCGATCCGCAGCGGGCTTACGCTTTCGAGCCGTGTTCTTCAAGGAATCGGCGCAGAATCTGGCGGAACGCCTGCTGCCGCAGATCGGCGCCAACGTCGACACTTTGCTGCTTCCCGACAAACTTTTCGACGCCACCGTTCCCAGCGAAACGCCGCAGGGCGTAGCGGCGCTGGTTCGGCTGAAAGAATTCTCTCTGGCGGATGTGCTGGAACGGTTGCAGCGTCGGCCCAATCATCGTTCTGGCAGGACTGCAGGATCCCGGCAATCTTGGGACGATTCTGCGCTCGGCCGAGGCTTTTGGCAGCGCGGGAGTGCGTGCTGGGCGAGGGCACGGTGAGTCCGTTCAATTCGAAAGTGATTCGCGCGTCGGCGGGATCGGTGTTCCGGCTGCCGGTGGTTGTCGGGAAAACCGCCGGCGGACTGGAAGAGATTTCCGCGAAGCTTCGGGCGCAGAGTGTGCGGCTGATCGCGACCTCTTCGCATAAGGGCACGCCGCTCGATCAGGCCAATCTCACGGGGCCTGCGGCAATTTTCGTCGGGAGCGAGGGATCGGGCTTGCCGCGCGCAGTGCTGGCGCAAGCGGATGAACTGATCGCGATCCCGCATACTGCCGCAGGTGGAGTCGCTGAATGCGGGAGTCGCCGGAGCATCGTGCTGTACGAAGCGGCGCGGCAGAGACGGCTTTCGTAGCACAGGCGTCTCAGCCGGCTGGAATAGGGTTCTTTTACGTCAGGGTGGAAGAGCGGCCCTTCAGGGCCGCGTCAAGTACGGGAAATTCAACTGGGCTTTAGCCGCCGTGGAAGCGAGGTGCTTTCTCAGGACAATCTCTCAGATCGACTCACGCCAATCCGCCGCCGTCGACTACTAACGCCGCTCCCGTGATCCAACTCGACATCGGACTCGCCAGAAACAAAACCGCATTCGCGATGTCCTCAGGAGTGCCGACTCGCGCCAGCGGACGATTCGCGGCCTCCCGCATGAACGCTTCCCTGTCCTCGCCAAGCTGGGCGCATTCGCTCTGCAGCATGGGAGTTTCGACATCTCCCGGGCACACGCAGTTCACGCGGATGTTGTGCTTGCCGTGGTCAATGGCCATGGCGCGCGTCAGGTTCACGACCCCGCCTTTCGCGGCGCAGTAGGACGCGGCGCGCGGGCCTCCCTTGAGCGACCATCCCGAACCGATGTTGATGATGCTGCCTCCGCCGCTGCGGATCATGTGCGGCACGACTTCGCGCGAGAGCAGATAAATTCCCTTGAGCGTCACGTCGAGGGCGAGGTCCCATTCGTCCTCGGTGAGTTCGACGATGTCTTTGCGGACGGCGATGCCGGCGCAGTTGCAGAGTATGTCGATCTTGCCTGCGCTGTTCGATGACGGTTTCGACGGCGCGCCGGCAATCGGCGGCGCTGCGGACGTCGCACTTCAAGAAAGCCGCCGCGCCGCCGTGAGCTTCGATTTCGGCGGCGGTTTCGCGTCCCTTTGTCTCGTCGATGTCGAGCACAGCGACGAATGCGCCCATCTCGGCCAGACGAAGCGAGATGCCGCGCCCAATGCCGGAAGCAGCGCCGGTGACCATCGCGACCTTGCCCTCCAGCGAGAGGAGCTGCGCCGCGCGTTCTTCGATTTTCGATTGCATCTTCATCGCGAGTCTGACGCTATCGAGTCCGTACCGCTAGTCAAACTCGGCTCGAGCGTCTGATATACGCACTCGTCAAGATGAAGGAAAAGAGTTTTTGACCACATAATTTCGTCGTGAAAGCGTACACGCTAACTCATATGTATCCTGTGATCGGACCTTCACAATTAGAAATGCGCCATCCATAAATATGTACGATGCCCATGAGGATTGATCCCGCAGCAGCAATGTTGCCGGCGTTGGCTGACTCAATGTCGTCTTCGACATAGCCACTGTTCGGAATCGGCAGTCGAACGGCTCGGCTTTTCGCAGAATGGTTTCCTCGAATCTACAGTCTCCAGTCAGCCTGTTATTTCCCAGAGCGGATTCCCGATGAGGTCGCGGAGGGAGAACGAGCCGCTCGCGTCAGTAACGAGTCTATCGATTGTCCAGCCGCTTAGGCAACTCTGCGCTCAAACCACTGAAATGGCTTATGGCCAGCGCTCCGCATCTTGAAGAATAAGAAGACATCGACTATCGCTCGCGAAGGCTTCAGTCAGCTTATCTACGTCCCTTTCCAGCGCCTTCTCCGCCGCTTCCAGCGTAAGTTCCACGTCCTCGTCGGTGTGCGCCAGCGTACAATCGAATGCAGCGCCGCCGACGGCGACGCGTACACGCCGAACGGAAACAGCGACAGCACAAACTTCTGAAACGCGGCGCGATCCACGAACTGGCAGAAGTCGCGGTAGTCGCGGATCGCGGGCTGATCGGTGAACATCATCTGAAACATCGGGCCGACATTCTGCACAACGACCGCGCGGCCTTTCTTCTTGAACAACTCCCTGTATCCCGCGCACAGCCGCTCGGCAATGCGCCAGGTGTGGCGAAAGCAGGCGTTGTTGTCGCGCGTGAGCACGCGCAGGTTGGCGCGCGCGGCGTACATTCCGATGCGCGATCCGTTGTGCGTGCCGTAGTGCAGAACGCCTCCCCATTGCAAGCGCGTCCATCACTTCGGCGCGACCCACCAACGCCGCGACCGGCAAGCCGCAGCCCAGCGCTTTGCCGAAGGTCACGAGGTCGGGAGAGAGTTTGTAATATTCCTGGCAGCCGCCGGGAGCGATGCGGAATCCGGTCACCGTTTCATCGAGAATGAAAAGAATTCCGTTGGCGCTGCGCGAGTTCCTGCAGGCCGTGCAGATATCCGTCCGCCGGAGGAATCACGCCCATGTTGGCCATGATGCCTTCGGTGATGATCGCCGCAATCTGGCCGGGATGATTTTCGACGGCGCGTTGCAGCGCGGGCAGATCATTCCAGGGCACGACAATCGTGTCGTCGAGCGCGGTGCGATTCAAGCCGGAGCTGTCGGGAATTTTGACCGGATCGGTGCGCAATCCCAGCGCGCTCGGCGGCAGCACGTTCGAACTCACCAGCAGATCGTCGTGCCAGCCGTGGTAGTGGCCTTCGAATTTCAGAATCTTCGGGCGGCCGGTCACGCCGCGCGCCAGGCGAATCGCGGCCATCATCGCTTCGGTGCCGGTGTTGGCGAAGCGCACGCGCTCGGCGTTCGGGACGATCGCTGCAGCATCTCCGCGACTTCCAATTCAACGGGCGTCGCGGTGGCGAAGTGCGCTCCGGTGGCGGCGGCTTCGGTGATGGCTTCCACGACCTCGGGATGCGCGTGGCCCAGCGGCAGGGCGCCGAAGGCCATCATCCAGTCGATGTACTCGTTGCCGTCGACGTCGTAAATGCGCGAGCCGCGGCCGCGCTCCATGAAGATGGGATACTTGCCGAAATTCGCTGGGCCGCGCGAGGACGAACTGCTGGCCTCGATCAGCACGCCGAGAGTGCGCTCGTAAATCTGCTTCGACTTCTCCGTGCTGAAAGGCAATCGGACCTCCGGGTCCTGGGAGCCGCCGACACGTCGTACGCGCCTGTCGGCGCAGCGGCGCTACGACTTGCTATGGTACAGCAGAGTCGCCGTCTGACGCGCCTTCCGCACCGACCTGCGCGGTAACCATTACCTAAATTTGGCCTGCAATTTTCTCCCTGCCCGACCATTCTTACTCTGCATGGCCGCTACCGCTCGAAACATCCCCCAGAGACAGATGCGCATCCCCAGATTCAGTTGGAGTGAGGCTTGAACCACCGATGAATGAAAATTCGATTCTCGCCGTGTTTCCGCAACTCAGACGATTTGCTCTGAGACCGTTTTTTCCCTGCATCGTGGCTGCTTCGCGTCTGTTGGGGAGCCGCTGCGCAAGCCGTGCCTCGAGCCGACGAGAAGCCCGCCGACACCTTCGCACATCGCGGGATGGGTCGTGATTCCCGTCGAGGAATATCGCGTGCTGCGGGCGAAGGCTTATCCGGTCGAGCACGATCCGGAACCGCCTCCGCACGGACGCCACGCTGACGCGCGTGGACTACGACCTGCACGTTACCGGCGACCTGGCGGCCGGGCGCGCCAGCCTCACCGTCGACGTTTTGAAAGACGGATGGGTGCGCGTGCCCGTACCCGCGGGCCTGCTGGTGCGCGAAGCGCGGCTTGACGGCAAGCCGGTATCGCTGGTGCCGGGAGCACAGAAGGCAAAGGCGGAACGCATCTCTCGGCGCTGCTCTCGCATGCGGGACGCTTCGAACTGCTGCTCGATGTGGATGTGCCAGTCACGTCCTCGGCGGGCGACGAGAGCATTTCGCTTGCCCTCCACGGAATCCGGAGTCACGCGGGCCGCGGTTCTGCTGCCGCGGCAGGGAGTCGATCTGAGAATCGGCGGCGGATTGCTCTCCGAGAAATCCGAAACCGCCGGCGAAACCAAGTGGCTGGCTTACGCGCGCGGAAATGAGGCGCTGACTTTCACCTGGCGGAAGAAGACGGAAGATCATCACGTCGAACTGCCGCTGCGGCTGCGCGGATCGCTGACCCAACTCACCAGCCTGGCGGAGGACTCGACTTCGATCTATGCGGAAGCGAGTTTCGAAGTCGTGCAGGGCGCGGCCCGCGAAGTGCGCATCCAGCTGCCGGAAAAAATAACCATCAATCAGGTTTCCGGCGCGATGGTGGCCGATTGGGAGATGAAGAACGGCGAACTGGCCGTGACTTTCCTGGAGCCGGTCGAGCACAGCGCGCGCTTCGTGATCAGCGGCGAGGCGCGGCTGCCGAAAGACGGAATCATCGACATTCCCCTGCTGCGGCTTCTCGAACACCGAACGCGACACCGGCGGCGTGGCCGTCGAAATTCTGGGCGCGGGCGAAATCAAAGACCAGAAAGCGCAGGGCCTTGAAGACGCCGACGCCACCGATCTCGGCGAGATGGTGGCGAACCGGCAGTCGCCGGCGCTGGTCGCGTTTCGCGCGCGGTCGGGCGAAGCGGGCGACGACGCGGTCGTTGAGCGTAAATGTGGCGCGCTACGACCAGCAGGCCGTTCTGATGGCGAACATTGAAGAGGCTCGCTACCAGGTGCTGATGAGCACCGACGGAAAAGAACTGGTGCAGGCGCGCTACGCGGTTCGCAACAACCAGCGCAACTTCGTGAAAGTCACGCTGCCCGCGGGCGCGACCGTCTGGAGCGTGACGCTGGCGGGAAGGCCGGTTCGTCCCGGCCAATCGCCGGATGGAAGCCTGCTGCTGCCGCTGGAGAAATCGCGAGGCGGAGACGATGCGCCGGCGTTCGCGGTGGAAATTCTGTATCTCGCAAAGGCAGCGGCGTGGAACGACAAAGGCCAGGAGAAAGTAACGCTGCCTGCGCTCGATCTTCCCATCTCCCGCACCGGGCTGCTGCTCTACTACCCGCCGCTGTTCAAGGTTTCGGCGGAGCCGGGAACGTTTCGCACGCAGGAGTATGTGAATCCGATTTCGGCGGTGCTGGAACCGCCGAGCGGCAGCCGCGGCGATCGGCGGAGCTGCTCGGTGGCCGCGCCTGTCGCAGCGCCCAAAGAATTCGATCGGCTGGAACAGTTCGCCAAGCTGCAAGGCGCCGACGACAAGGAGAAGAAGGACGCGACCCAGGCTCTCCTCGATTCGTTCAAAGCGAAATCATCGAGCGGGAAGGTGACCGGCATTCTGCCGATCGACGTTGCGTTCCCCGCATTCGGGCCGTCGATATTCCTGGTTTCCGAACTCACCAGCGAGAACCAGTTTCCCGCGGCAGAATTCAACTTCCAGCGCGACAAAAAGGCAGGTGTGCGATGAAAAACGATATTGTCGTGATGATTGTCTGCTGTGCTCGATGTGCATGGCGCAGGTGCCTCCGTGCGCGAAGAGAAAATCCGCGCTGCCCTTGCCCGATTCCGGCAACGTCACGCTGACCCTCGACGAATACAACAAGCTGGTGGAACTCGCGGCGAAGCCGCCGAAGAAATCCGATGTTGCGCCGCTTCCCTACTCCGATCAAGCATGCCGACCTGAAGTCTGCACGTTGAAAACGACGGCGTGCTGCGGCACCGTGCACCTCGAGGGAGAAGTCTTCCGCAAGGGCGTGAGCAAAGTTCCGCTGACCAGCGGGATGACCGTGCTCGACGCGCACCAGAACGGCAAAGGCGTTCCCCTGCTGCAGGAGAATGGCACGCACATGGCGCTGCTGCCGGGGCCGGGAGAATTTTCCGTCGCGCTCGACACCGGGCTGCCGCTGCGAATCGAGGCCGGACGCGCCTCCTTCAGCCTGCCCGCGCCCGCCGCGGGCAGCGTGCAACTCGCGCTCGTGATTCCCGGCGACCACACCTTCGCCAACATCAGTCCCGGCATCATCACCAGCCGAAAATCGGAGAACGGACATACCGCGATCGAAGCCACGCTGGTGCCCGGACAGCCCGCGAACATCTGGTGGGCCACGCGAGAAGCCGTGACTCCGACGGTGCCGCGCGAAGTGCGGTTCCTCGCCGACGCAAAAACGCTGATCTCGGTCAGCGAAGCAGAGATGCGCGTCGCCGTGCTCGCCGACATCACCGTCGTGCAGGGTGAGCCGTCGCAATTCCACGTCGAGCTCCCGCAGGGATATGAAGTCACCGGCGTGACCGGCGCCACGCTCGATTCCACGGAAACGAACATCGGGAGTTTTGACGTCTGAAGGTGAATGCTCCCAGCCAGCGCAGCCACCAGTTCCTGATTTCGATGGAGCGCTCGATCAGCGGCGAGAAGGCCGACGCGCCGTTCCTCAGTTTCAAGCGAGCCGCAGCGCGAGACCGGCGAAGTGCTGGTCGAAGGCGTCGGGCACCATGGAACTCACCGCGACCGAAGGCGGCGGCCTGAAGCGCATGGACGTGAAAGAAGCGAATCCTTATTTGCGGTCTCTGGCGCATTTCCCGGCGCAGGCGGCGTTCCGCTATCACAAGCAAGCCAGCGAGACTCCGACGCTGGCGCTGCAGTGGGTGCGCTTCCCCGACGGCAGCGTGCTTGCCGCCGTTGCCGAAAGCGCAGAGGTCACGACGCATGGTCACGTCGGAAGGCAAGTCGCTCACCGAAGTGAAGCTGATCGTCAAGAACCAGGCGCAGCCGTTCCTGAAAGTTGCTCTGCCCGCGGGCGCCAGCATTCTCTCGGCAGAGGTCGGCGGCGAACGCGTGAAACCGGTGCAAGGCCCGGATGGAAGCCGCGTGCCGCTGCTGCGGCGCGGGATTTCGTCCGACTGGTTCGTACACGGTATCGTTCGTGTTCATGCACTCCGGCGCGCCGTTCGCGAAAAAAGGCGGGGCCGATCTCAGCCTTCCGAGCATGGACATTCCCATCAGCCTGCTGAGTTGGGAAGTCTTTCTGCCGGAGCAATACAAAGTGAAAGATTTCGGCGGCGACGTGATTGCCGCCAATCGCGTGCCGGAACCATTTCGCGAAGAGGACGCGATCAACGCGGAAGAATCGCGACTCGGACGTCTACAGCAACGCAAGAATGGAAGCCCTTCCCGGACAGATGGGCGGCTATGTCACGGATCCCAGCGGCGCCGTGGTTCCCAACGCGCGTGTCACGATCACTCGCGACAATGGAGGGAGCCGAACCGCGATGACCGACGGCCAGGGCCGTTGGGCTGATCGGGGGGCTGGGATCAGGAACCTTCAAAGCCAAGACGGAGATGCTGGGCTTCCGAACCAGCACGTTCAATCTCAACTACGATGCCAGCCAGCCATCGAGTACAACTTTCCGTTGAGCGTCGCGAGCGTGGCCGAGACCGTGGAAGTCTCGAGCGCGGTGCCTCAGACAACGACAAGAGCGGAACGAATGACGTTCCACGGACGAAGCCTTCGGCGGCACGCATCAGACGGCCCATAATGCGCACCTGCAGTTGGCGATGCTGACTCCCGGCGCTCGCAAACCAAAACACTGCCTCCGCGAATGTTATGAACCTGCAGCGCAAGGTGGCGGGCGTATTGCCGGTGGCGATCGATGTTCCGCGAACGGGAACTTCGTTCAGCTTCGTCCGGCCGCTGGTTCTGGATGAAGAGACGAAGGTGACCTTCAGCTATAAGAGCAGGTGAGACTGAGTTTTCTGCGTGCCAGCGCAGCGGCCTTCGCGAGAACCACGCTGTGTTTACCGCTTTCTTGCCAATGGCATAGAATGTCGGTTCGCGGGGAGCCGCTCATGAGTAGTCCTGAGGAATGGAAGAAGTGGGAAGGCCGCGTCGACGGGAAATTTCCGCTTCGGCACTGGCTCGGCGGCTCCGAGCACAGCGCGGTCTTTCTCACCGAGCGGCCGGGCCACGCCGATCAGAAGGTCGCGATCAAACTGATCGCGGCCGACGCCGGACGCCGACCGCCAGCTTACGCGCTGGCGCGCCGCGGCCCAGCTTCTCGCATCCTCACCTGATGCGGATCTATGAAGCCGGACGCTGCCGGCTGGACGGCACGCCGCTGCTTTATTTCGTCATGGAATATGCGGAGGAGGATCTCTCGCAGATTCTTCCGCAGCGGCGCGCTGGCGCCCGCTGAAGTGACCGATTGCTCCCTCCGCTTCTGGACGCGCTTTCTTACCTGCATGGCAAAGGATTTGTGCACGGACGCATCAAGCCGTCGAATGTGCACGCGATGGGCGATCAGTTGAAGCTCTCGGCGGATCAGATCGTTTCTGCTGCGGAGCTGAATCCGACGCCGAAGTCGCCGCGACGTGTACGACGCGCCCGAAACTGCTGCCGGAATTGTATCGCCTGCGGGCGACGTGTGGTCCATCGGCGTGACGCTGGTCGCAGCTCTGACGCAGAACGTAGCGTTTGAGGGCGAGACGTTGCGCGGCGATCCCGACCCGCCCGAAACCGTTCCCCAGCCGTTCCGCGGAATTGCTCGTGAGTGCCTGCATCTGGATCCCAAGCGGCGCTGCTCCATCACAGAGATTCAAGCGCGCTTGCAGCCCGCGGCGCGCTCGGTGCCGGCGGAGCCTGAAGCGCCGTTGCCTCAGAGACGCCCGAGCAAACGTGGGCCCATTGCGGCAGCCTTGCTGGCCGGTGTGCTCCTGGTGGGATTGATCATCTATTTCTCTCGCGGGAAAAGCGAACCTTCGCAGGACTCCGCAACGACCGAGCAGCATGCAGCCCAAACTGCCCCGCAACCTTCGTCTCAGACCGCGCCTCAAACTGTTGCACCACGGGCAGCGCCTCAAAGCGCGCCGACGGCAGCACCTAAGCCGGCAGGCAACTCAGCCAGTCGCCGCACCGAAGAAGTCGTCGCGTCCGGCGGCGAGGTCTTGCACCAGGTGCTACCCGATGTTTCTAAGAGCGCGCAGAACACGATCTCGGGAACAGTGAAAGTTGGAGTAAGGGTTGAAGTGGATCCATCGGGCAAGGTCACCACTGCGAAGCTGACTTCGCCCGGACCCAGCCGGTATTTCGCGGGTCTGGCTTTGAAAGCCGCGCAACGCTGGGAGTTTTCTCCCCCCGTGGCTGACGGAGCGCCAACGGCCAGCACGTGGCTGATTCAGTTCCGCTTCAAGCGAACCTCAACCCAGGCCGTGCCCGCAACGAGTAACACACTAGGCTTTGCTCGACTGGCGCAACTTCCACACAATCTGCCTCACCATCCCCAGCAGCAACTTCGCGTCGTAGGCTTCCAACCCGAAGCGCAGGACCAACCAGCGGGCCTTCTTCTCGAACATGGCGTCCGTCCCCGGCTTCACATAACCACTGATGCGAAGCGCTTCCAGCAATCCCTCGGTGATTTGCTCGGTCTGACCCGCCGATGCGAGCTCGATCTCTTCTTTCGCGGGTGGAAGCGGCGTACTTCGAGCCAGTTCGTAGAGACAGACCGCGACGGCCTGCCCCAGATTCATTGAGATGTTCTGTTGCTTCGTCGGAATGTTCAGCAGCCAGTGGCAGTGGCTGAAATCTTTGTTCGTCAAGCCCGATTTTTTCGGAGCCGAACAGAAGAGCAACCCGCCCGGTCTGGAGTTGCTGGCGAATCGAGGCGCCGGCCGGTTCGTCGAGGTGGCGCACGGGCTGCTGCAATGCGCGATTGCGGACCGCGGTCGTCCCCACAACCAGAGCGCAATCGGCCACAGCTTCGGCAACAGTCTTGAATTCTTCCGCCGTCTTGAGCAAGTCGGAGGCGCCGACAGCTGAACGGGCCTCGCGAAATCCTTCCGCGAATGCATTGACCAGGCGCAGGCGGTGCGCGCCAAAATTGCTCATGGCACGCGCCGCGGCGCCAATATTCAGAGGATTGCGCGGGCGCACCAGCACGACCACGAGACCGTCGAGTTCTGAGAGGACAGGCAAGCGCTCAATTTTACGACAGGTGGGTCTCTGCGATGAGGCGGATGGTTAGGCCGTTCAGCGAGACGGCACCGCTGCAGCCTCAGCAAGTTGTTTGCGTTCAGCGGCAGCAGTCTTGGCTTCTTTGCTGGCTTCGAGCGTCAGATCGCGCGCGCCAAAACCGACACCAATCTTCTTCAGGAAGCCGTTCGGCGGAGTGCCCCCGGCGAAAATCCATATGAAATCGTTGGGGATCTCCTGCCTGTTGCCATTGACGTCAATAATGACCGATTCCGGTTTGACCTCGACCGGATTCGAATTGAACAAGACTTTCAGCTTTCCGGAGCGCATGAAGTCTTCGATGCGCTGCGCGTTGCGCTCTTTGATGCGGCTGAAACGTTCGCTGCGGTATGACAGCGTCACATGGTTGCCGCTCTGGCAAGCTAGCCCCATGGCAGCTTCGACCGCGCTGTCGCCGCCTCCGACGACCAGGATCTTTTTATTGATGTAGTGGTCGGCCTCGATCAGCCGGTACATCACCTTGGGCAACTCTTCTCCTCTTACACCAAGTTTGCGGGGTTCGCCCGCTTTGCCGAGGGCCAGGATTACAGCACGCGAGCGATATTGATTCGTGCCTGTCGCGACCGTGAAGATGCCATCCTCCCCGCGCTTGACGTCTTCCACCTTTTCGCCGGTGGAAACGTTGAAGTCAGCCCGGTTGAGAATCATGTCCCAAAATGCAAGCAGGTTCTCTTTGGAAAGTTGCAGCTTCTTGAACTTGCCGTACATGGGAAATTCCACGGGACTTGTCATCACCAGTTTCTGACGAGGATATTTCGCCACGGTGCCCCCAATCTCGTCGCGCTCGATCGTCAGGTAGTTGAGCTTGTTTTCAATCGCACGCAACGAGGCGCTGATTCCGGCCGGCCCCGCTCCGATCACCAGAAGATCGTGGACTCCGGCAACTGGCTGCGCCACTCCATTCGACTTGAGACGGGCAGCGATCGTATCCACGCAGTCGCGGCCCTGGTTCACGGCATTCTTGATCAGCGCCAGGCCGCCCAGTTCTCCGACGATAAACAAATTCGGCACTGTCGTCTCGTATTCCGGCGTCAAGTAAGGCATGTCCGCAGCCATGCTGGGACTGGCCATCACCATGGTGATCGCACCCACCGGGCAGGCGTCCGCACACAAGCCGTGCCCGATGCACTTGTGTCCGTTGACGATCACAGCCTTGCCGCCGATCATCGCCAGCACATCGCCTTCGGGACAAACGCTGGTGCAGGTTCCGCAGCCGATGCAGTAATTCGTATCGATGTGGGGATGCTGCGCTTTCGGGCCCTCCGAGAACAGCTTCCCTTTTTCAGCCGCTTCGCGGGCGCGGGCTTCCGTCTTTTTGAGGCCCTTGAGATAGAACATGAGAAAGACGAAGCAAATGACGCTACCGATCCCGTATGTGATAAGCGTTTCCATGATCGGCTAGAAGTACCCCAGAAAGAATTGCAATCCGATGTGTATCATCGCGAGCACGGCAAAGGCATAGCTGAAGGGCTTATGGACCACGTGCCACAGATGGAAGACTTTCTGCGAGCGGGAGAGAAAGAGGACTCGCTTCGACAGAGCCGCCTCTTCCGCCGCGGCACGAATTGCCGTTTCGAGTTCAGGATTCTGCGTGGGAAAGAATCCAGCCAGGGTCTTGAACGATTCTCTAAAACTCAACGCATGGCGCCGCAGGCCGGCCACGCGGAAGACGCGAATTACGTCGAGGGTCATCATGTAGACGAGCGCCACAACGATGGGAAGCCGGGAAACGCGGTTCGCGTCCGGCATGCGCAACAGAGCCCGCAGGTCCGCTTCCGGCAGCACGTGTTGCGCAGCCAGTTGCCGCGCCAAGCCCTCCTGCAATTCCTGCACTTCCTTTATTGATAACTCGGCCGTCGTTACCTTGCGTGGAATCTGCGCATACAGGTAACGGCCAACAACTCCGCTGGTCGAGACTGCGAACATGATCCAGAACGCCATCCCGGCAATGCCCTTGAATTTTAGCGTCGAATGAAACGCAACGATGAACGGCGCGGTTAGCCCCATCAGCACATGAATGTCGAGCCAGTGCCGCGTGCTCCCCTTCGAGGCAAGCCACGCCCAATGCTTGCGGATGGGGTACAGGAAGATTCCTGCGAACAAGGCCACGCCCACAAAGCCGAGGTAAAGACCAACCGGGCCGCTGGGCCGCAGCAAGTGATGCTTGGGCGAAAACGGACGATCGACGGAGGACAGTTTGTAGTAGTCGAACCCATAAAAGAAGATGGCAAGGTTCGAGGCAATAGCCAAAGCGTAGAGGGCATAAAGGCGCACACGGTGGCCTCTCTCGGCGTCAGGCATGGCCTTCGCCCCGGTGGCGATGCGGGCAGTTGCTGTAGCGTTCGCGCTCATTTGTTGGTGACCTGTTCCTCGGTGTTAACCGTGAATTTCTTGTATGCCGTGAACTGGTGCAAGTTACGCCAGTGCTGTCGAGGGGTCTCGACCTCGACGCGTGCCGAGGTGGGAAACCAGTACACAACCTTCGAATCGGAGAATGGCACCGGAGCGAAATCGATTTCCGAGTTCAGTGCCTTCAGACCGACGTCTTGCAGGGAGTCCGCAATCCCCGCCTGAATCTTGGCGATCGAACCGCTCTGCGGATCGATCCACGCCGTTCCGGTGAGTTCCAGCGGATATTCCCTGCCACGCAGAGCCAGAGCCGCCGGGGACTTCATACCGGGAATATGCGCGAAGCTGACCTTCTGCAATGTGTGTCCACCAATGACTTCTTCCCCGGCCAGCGTAAACCTGAACGCTGCGGCATAGTACGGGTGAAACACCAGGAACAACGTGGCGAAGCCGTTGCTGAGCAGCATCGAAGTGTTCTTGCGGTCGCGCTTCGCCTCACGCATGGCAATTCGCGATTCAGAGAGATTTAACTCGCCTCCGGCGTTGGTCAGAATAACCAGGTAGTCATACGTCGAGTCTTCTTTCAGTTCGACCTTGTCATCTTTGCCCAGCTTTTCCTGCCGCACCTGCTCCGTACACTTCACATCGGAAAATTGATCGAGAAACAATGAAGTCTGATTGGCGGTGCGGGTCAGCAGATCGTTCAGCCTTTCCGCTTCAGGGGATGCAGACGTCGTAACCCCACATCCAAGGGCCGTGAGAATGAAAACTGCTAGAGTCCGGAGCAGGGCTGCACGTCCACAGCGAATAATATTTGTCATCTCGTCCATCATTCCCCCTTCCTCTTCGAATCGAAGCGGTAGCCGACGGAGAACATGAACTGGTCGTAGCTGAGGTCCCCACGGTTGGTGGTGAAACTGCTCTGCACGTAGTAGTGCGGCCCGAGCGTGGTTTCAACCGTGCCGGTGACAAAACGGCCGCGATTGCTGGTGGTCAGCGTGGAAACAAAGTTTTGTTGCCCCAGCAAGAGTTCGAGGCGCAGGCGGTCGCTCATCTGTCGTGAGAGTGACACCGATTCGTACGAACCATTGCCGAAGGAACTGTTGAAGCGGGCGTAGTGAGCATCGGCTCGCACTCTCACCCATGGCAGGCGCGCAAACGTTATACCGTACATTTCATTTAATGAACTCGTGGCGTCGCCAGTACCGCTGCTTCGGCCGAGATTGGTCGAAAGCCAAATTTGCTTCCAAACCT
Organism: uncultured Acidobacteriaceae bacterium; assembly: GCA_963795875.1. Taxonomy (GTDB): domain Bacteria; phylum Acidobacteriota; class Terriglobia; order Terriglobales; family Acidobacteriaceae; genus Sulfotelmatobacter. The sequence goes on along the minus strand of CAWCJM010000004.1, from coordinate 147,633 downwards.
CGACCCGTCCGCCCGCGCTGAATCCCTGGAAAAGATACTTGTCCAGTAATCCGGTACCGACTAGAGTCGGGTCGAAGGTGGGGATATCGCGAAAATAGTTGTAGTTGAGATCCAACTCGACCCGAGAAAGCGGATTCACCCGCAGCGTGAAAAAGTTCCGGCCCAGCCCAACCCCGGGAGAAGAAGCAACGGAATTTCCCTGGGGATCATCCACTTGAGCCGACTCGTAGATCGCGATGTCCCGCTTGTACGAGAGTGAGTCTTCGAAGAAGACAAATGGCCGGTCGATGGCCCAGTTCACCATGCTGACCCCGGCGCCGCTGGTGCTGCTGTAGTGAAATCCGTTGTATTCACCACCTTCGAAATTGATGAAGGCGCCGCTAATGACGCGGTTGGGGCTATAGTCCCAAGACGACGGATCAGGAGTGGAACCGCCGAAGATCCCCAGCGTAGTTCCCTTGGAGAGCCGCTTGCCGAAATAGCCGCCATCGATCGTGTCGAGGCTGGGCGCCCACGGCAGATAGAGGCGGCCGAATCCCGCGACCAGCGTCGAGTTGGGATTGTCGTAGGTCATGTTCAGGTGGTAGGTACGGTTGATCAGGTCCTGCAGCGTCTGCTGAGCGGCAACCGACTCCTTGGTCAGGCGTCCACGCCAGTAGCCGCTGAGGTTCCAGTACGTGCCACCGATTCGCGTGATGTCGCCGCGGAAGACCATCCCGACGTCGGAACTGGTCACGCTGCTGGTGCCATGGCTGATGGTTTCGATGGCGTCGAACCCGATGCGTCCGCGCGCCCGGTTCACCGAGGGCAGCGGAGGTCGAGGAACTTCTTCGCGCGCTTCTTCATCGAGCGTGTCGCCTTCGGTAAACGAGATCACTGCGGGATACTGCCGCGTGGCGCTTAGCGCGCGCTGTTGCACCAGCGCTTCGGCATCGCCGCTGGAGAGGTAAGCCAGGTCGCCTGCCTTCACGGGGCGCTTGGGAGAGTGAATGTCGGTGACAGCCGACATTTCAGCAACGCCGCTGACTTCGAGTTCGGCGACCACTCGGGGATCGGCGACGTTCGCGCTGTCACCCTGGGTCGCGGGCAGGTTTGTGTCCTCGACCTCCAGCTTCATGCCTTCTTTCAGTCCTTGGGTGCGTCCGCCTTCGAGATAGGCAACGCCTTCGGCCACGTATTTCACCCTGAAGACGGTGCGCAGACTGGGATCATCGGACCGGGCAATCATCGTGGAACTTTCTGGGGAAGGGTTGGGCGTAATTGCGGGAGCGATGGCCACCGGCGCAGCAGGTTCTTCTTTCTTCGCGATCACCGGGACAGCAACTGGCTCGATCTGCGACAGCAGCATCGACGGCGGGGATTGCGGCGGAAGGGGAGGAAGAGCTTGAGACTGAGCGGGGGGCAGGCGCTGCCATCTCGATCCGCTTCTGCTCGGAAAAGGCAGACGGAGCGTTGGCTCTGCGGTTGCGGTGCCGTCAAAGGCTGTGGGAGGAGACTGCTGCAACTGAGGAATTATTAGAAGGTGGCTCGAACGCCGGGCCCGCACTCGTGACTGGCGGAACAGGCGTCGGGAAGTCCGCTGTATTTTGTTCCGGGAGTGGTACCGCCGTATCGTGCCGTCGGCGGAAAACGCCAATCAGATTGCCCGACGTGGCCGCTACCGGAGCGCCTTGTGTCGTTTTGCGTGCCCGCTCAATGGCGCCGATCGTAATTATGATCTTGTTCCCTTCCGTCGTCACGGTGTAGGGATGGGCTTGATCGAGGTCGAGCACTACGCGCGTGACGAGAGGGCTCGTGCTGTGCTGCCCTGTGCGTACGCGGCAGCACTCCATTCACGTGAACCGAAATAGTTTTTACCGCGTCGTTGGACCGGGTATCGGGGAGGTCGAGCAGAATGCGATCGGGATTCGACGCCGTGTCAAACGAAGGCTTTACGGGACTGCTGAGCGTAACTTCCACACGCAGATCCGTTCCCTGACGAGCCGTGGTCACGCTTTGCACGGTCGCCGGACCCGCAGCGCTCTGTGCCTGTGGCACAAGACAACAAGAGCATCCAGTCCCGAGATGTTTCTGCACTGCCATCATTCCCTGCTGACACTCGCTGGCGCTTCACCTGCCGCCTGAAATTTAGCGCTCCCGCCATCCGCACTTGATTCAGCACTTCATCCGCAAACCCGCTTAGCCGCCGCCTTGTCCGTTCCGATGACACTGGTAACAATTAATGCTGTTGTAGACATACCCAGTGACGTGGTCATGGTGGAAATTGTTGGCGTTGTTTCCGCCATGACAACCGGTGCATTGGAATACGGAATAGTCGTTCGAGTTGGTATGGCAGGTCGAGCACACGTTGTTCGCATTCCCATGGCTGGTCGGAAACGGCGAGTACTGGGTGTGGTTGAAGTTGGCGCCGGTCCAGGCCGTCGTGTTGTGGCAGTTCTGGCATGTCGTGGGGAAGAACTGCTGCTGCGCGGCGTGTCCCGGGTTCGTCGTATTGTTGTAATCGGTCTGGTGGCAGCCAATGCAGGTGATTGGCAAAGTTGTGTAATTGCCGTTGACGTGGCAATCGGTGCATGCCCGCGGCGGTACTGTGTGCGAGCCTGTCAGCGGGAACGTCGTGTGTTGTGGTTAAAGGTGGAGTCCGTCCAAACAGTTGTGTCGTGGCACAGCTCGCACGTGGTCGGGAAGCCGGCCGACGCATGCGCCGGATTCGTCGTGCCAGAATAATCCTTTTGATGGCACGAGTAGCACAACGTGCTGTTCAGTGCGTAGTTGTTGTTGACGTGGCAGTCGGTGCACAGCCGCGGAGGCACCGTGTGCGCGCCCGTCAGCTGAAAACCGGTACTGGTGTGGTTAAACGTTCCATCGGTCCAGAGCATGGTGTCATGGCAGGTCTCACATGTCGTCGGGAAGCCTGCTGCAATGTGGTTCACTGGTGTCGTCGCGTTGTTGTAGTCGGTCTGATGGCAAGACACGCACGCCGTGCTCGTCAGGTTGTAGTTATTGTTGATGTGGCAATCCGTGCACTGCCGCGGCGGCACCGTGTGCGCACCCGTCAATACAAACCCCGTACTGTTGTGGTTGAAGGTGGCGTTCAGCCAGGTCGACGTGCTGTGGCACTGATCGCAAGTTTGGCGGGAAGTTTCGCCGTGACGTGATTCGGATTCGTTGTGCCCTGGTAGTCCTTCAAGTGGCAGGTGACGCAAGCCGTGCTATTCAGCGTGTAGTTGTTGTTAACATGGCAATCGGTACACTGGCGCGGCGGAACGGTGTGGAGGCCAGTCAGCGTAAAGCCGGTGGTGGAATGATCGAACTTGCCATCGGTCCACAACACCGTGTCATGGCATTGCTCGCACGTCGTCGGGAAGCCGGAGTGCGGCACCGGCGAGGTCGCATTGTTGTAGTCGGTCTGATGGCACGACACGCACGCCGTCGTGGTGATGTTGTAGTTGTTGTTAACGTGGCAATCCGAACACTGGCGCGGCGGAACCGTGTGCGCGCCGGCCAGCGGGAATCCCGACTTCGAGTGATCAAAAGTTGCCGGTTGCCAAGCCGAAGTATTGTGGCAAGTGTCGCAAGTTTGCGCGAAGCCTCCGGCCACGTGATTCGGGTTCGTCGCGTTGTTGAAATCCTTCAAGTGGCACGAGACGCAAGCGGTGCTGGTCAGGTTGTAGTTATTGTTGACATGGCAGTCCGTGCACTGCCGCGGCGGCACCGTGTGCGCGCCGGTCAAAGCGAAGTTCACCATCGAGTGATCGAAAGTCGCCGGGGACCAGGCCACCGTGGTATGGCACTGCTGGCAAGTCGAGGGGAAGTTTGCCGAGACGTGATTGGGGTTCGTCGTGCCCTGAAAATCCTTCAAGTGGCAGCTAACGCAGGTTGTGCTGGTCAGGTTGTAGTTGTTGTTGACGTGGCAATCGGCACATTGCCGGGGCGGCACTGCATGCCCGCCAGCCAGAGGGAATCCTGTCGTAGAGTGATCGAACTTCGCGTTCAGCCAATTGTCGGTGGAGTGACAGTTCTCGCATGTGGTGGAGAACTTCGCGTTGACGTGATTGGGATTGGCCGCCCCTGTAAAATCGGCCGCGTGACAGGAATAGCACTGCGTGGACATCGTCTCGTATTTGCTATTGGCCATACCCTTATGACAGGAGTCGCAGTCGACTGCCGCGTGCGCTCCGGTCAGCGGGAAGCGGTTGTTATGCTCCTGGATCTGCTGGATTGAAACCTGCCAGCCGCGCACCGTATGGCACTGCTCGCAATTCGCTCCCAGTTGCCGCTTGTGAATGTCCGCGTGGCAGTCCTGGCATCGTTGTCCAACATTGGAAAACACAGGCTTCACGTGGCATTGAATGCACGCCACAGATTGGTGCATGCCGCGCAGCGAGTATCGCGTGTGATTGTGATCGAATTCAGGAATCGCCCGGATCGGTTTCCATCCGGCCGCCGTATGGCAGTTTTGACAAGGTACGTTTAAATTTCCGTGTGGACTGTGCGTGCCCGCGGAGGCCTGCGCCTGCGCGCTTCCCGAGAGTCCGGAAAACGACAACAGCAGTACTGCAATCAGATTGAGTACGCCCCCCGACGCCGACATGACTCGCCCCTTGCTTTAGTCCGGCACGGCAAAACTTAACGGTATGAGGATTTATTACGAGTGATGCAATTTTCTGTCCACATAGAGTAGCGACCCGAATGCTCCCTCCGAAAGTTACGCAAGGCCCTGTTCTGAACGGCAACCCGTTCATTGTTCGGATTCCATTCGAGGTCAGTATTACTCTGAGTCAAATGTAACTTCTGCGCTCTGCCCTGCATTTTTTGCTCTGAATAAGGGCGTTCAGAAAACTGAACCACGTACAACAAATTAAAGCGTCGTAGGCGGAAGCGTCGCTCACTCCTTGGAGATATACTCAGACCGTGGCATAAAGAACCGGAAGTTGTACAACTCTAAGTGCCCAGAAGTGCGCTGTTTCACGGGTCAGAATCCGCGGTTTTCTTACCTGTAGGTACGGGATTTGTAGGCCCGTGGCAGGCGGCACAGTCCTTCGGCGTGGGCTTGTAGAAGAGTACGGTCTTGGTGGCGATTACCTTGCTCAGCTTGTGGCATTCGGCGCAGCGCACGTTCTGGTGCGCACCGCGTAAGGGAAATGTTGTTCTCTTCTCGTGATCAAAGAGCGACGGCTTCCACTTCATGCTGGTGTGGCATTCGGCGCATCGAGTGATGTCGTCTTTGGCAAACTGCTTTCCGTGAATGTCCTGGTGGCAGTCTTCACACTGGGTTGGCGCTGCCTTGAAGTCCACGTTCACCAGTTTGGTTTCGAGATTGGTCGGCTTGTGGCAATCGATGCACGCAGTCGCGCGATGCGCCCCGAGCAAAGCAAACTTCGTCTTCGAGTGGTCGAAGCCCGACAGTTCCTTCCACGATTTCGTGGTGTGGCAAGCTTCGCATCCCGCCGCTGATCCGTCGGCCCGAGCCTGCTGCATGCGCTCCTTGAACTGTCCCTTGTGGGGATCGTTATGACAACTGGTGCAGTTCAGACTCTTCCAGTGATAGATGACAGCTGGCTTCGGCTGGAACTCCGCTGATTCCTTGTGACAGTCGGCACAAGGAACCGCGATGTGCCCGCCCGTCAGAACAAAGTGCGTCTCCTTGTGTTTCGCAAGGCTGAAAGTCGAAGGCTTGTACCCCTCAAGATTGTGGCAGCGGTCGCAAGCGTTGAAGTAAGGAGCCGCCGCAAACTGCGCCGCATGCTTGTCGGTGTGACAGTCGGTGCAGCGCTCGAACTTAACTTTGAACAGAGTGTCCTTCCCTTTCGGGACATGGCACTGCGCGCACTCCAGTCGCGCATGGCCGCCCTGCAACGGATACGCACTCGACGCATGCTCCTTCATCGTAAAGGTTGACGGCTTCCATCCCTTCACGTTGTGGCAGGAAGCGCACTCCCCGCCGTCCGGACGCCCGGCAAACTGCCCATTGTGAGGATCGGGCTTGTGGCAGTCCATGCACTTCTGGAACACCAGGGCTTTCTTAAAATCTCCGCCGGCGTGGCACTGGGCGCAGTCGACACTGGCGTGCTTGCCTTCCAGCGGAAATTTGGTTTTGGAGTGGTCGAAGCGTTCGTTGACGGCCTGCAGAGAAATCTTCTTCCACCCGCTGGTGCTGTGGCACGACTGGCAGCCTTGCGGGAAGCTTCCGTGGTGCGGGTCCTTGTGGCAATCGGAGCACTGGTTGAACGGAATGCCCACGTATTGTGGCTTGCCGTCCGCTCCGTTGGTGTGGCACTTGGCGCACTGCACCTGGGTATGCATGCCGGTCAGCGGATAACGCGTCTTGGAGTGATCGAACTGGGATTGGCCCGACTGGCTGACATTGATGCTCTTCCAATCCACGAAATTGTGGCACTGCAAACAGTTCTGACCGAGGCGGCCCTTGTGCTGGTCTTCGTGGCAACTGACGCAGCCAGTCGACTGCCCCAGGTAAGTGCGGCTGGGATCTTTGATTTTGATCGACGCACGTTCCTGTTGCGAGATGCGCGATGGATTGTGGCACTTATTACACCCTAAGCCTTCGTGCTTGCCTTCCAGCACATATCCCGTTTCTTTGTGATTGAAGGTCTTGATGTCCCACTTGATCAGAGGAAAGGCTTCCCCGTTGTGCTCCGAGTGGCATCGAGCGCATTCCTGGCTGGAACCGGCTGGGATGTTATAGGTAGCGTGCAGCCCCTTCCGCGCGGAGAGCCGTGTGGCAATCTCGGTGTGACAATCCAGACATTTCAGCGCCGCCTGCCCGCCAAACTTGTGGCAACTGGCGCAATTGGTCGACCCGTTGAGCGATTGGTGCGGCTGGGAGAGCGGTCCGGGAGAAATTTGTGCCGACGCCGCAGGTAGCAACCAAATGAAACACGCCAAGACGAAAAACACCGAGACGCCAGTTGCCGAGGTGCGCGCCGAGTTCTTCACGCGGCACGCTGCGGCTACGATCCCGAGCATCGTCCGAAGTTTTGCTGGCCGTTCTGTCTTGCGCCCCACCAAGCCCTCGCGCCACCAAACCTCACGTTCGTAACCACGAGTAATTGTTATGCAGTCTAGTAGTCGGTAACGAGACGGACTAGTTACCAGGAGTACACTGCGGAGCAAGAGTTTCGGCCAATGATGTCCCGATCGGTCGGCCACGTTCAGAGGAGTTCACTCTTAATTGTCGAAATACGATCTCCTAAACGGAGGGGGCTGAGGTCCGCAGAATCAGCGCAAACGCATATTTCTAATGAGTTGCCGAGAGCTTTCGATCTTGGAAGGTAGCGGATCTCGCCCCGTTCCGTCGCCAAGGACGTACATGAAAAAACGCCCGCTCAATCGGCGGGCGTTCTTCGTTTCGGGATTCTTCGTGGCTACAACGCTGCGAGGATCTTACGCCGGAGAGTTCCGGCAAAAGCCAACGCGCCCGTCCCCAACAGGGCGAGCGACGAGGGCTCAGGAACCGCGGCTGCTACTGTGGTGTCGCCGCCTGAAATTGTCGTCGACCCATTGAAGTATCCCTTGCCGGTGTTGATCGTCAACTGAACGCTCACACCATTCACGCTCGTTCCACCCATCATCCCTGTAACCACTCCAGTCAGGGTGTAGTTGTGCGTTCCGTTCGCTAGAGTGGTGAGAGTCCACGTAACGGATCCAGAAAATGTCCCTGAGAATAGAACACCGTTCGGAAGTCCACCCGTACCGTTGCCGTCGACGGTGAAAGTACCACCCGACGCGAAGCTTCCGCCCTTTTGCAACGACCCGCTGGATAAAGCGCCAGTGGTGAAGGTTACGGTTCCCAAGTCGCCGGTAGTTAATGCACCTCCGCCGTATCCATTAACAGCGTCTAGAGTTGATCCGGAAAGGGAAAGGCCCGCACTCGTTCCAGATAATGTTCCGCCACCATTGCTAAAGTCGGTGCCGCTGGTGGCGAAAGACAGGCTAGGCAACGATAGGGATGACAGCAACAACAATGCAGGTACCAGAAACTTGCTGGACAAGCGCATTGCACACTCCTAAGTGAGGGATGAGTATCCAAAAAGCAGACGAAACGGTGCAGTGCCGCAAACCCGTACAGCGTAGGGCGGGCGACAGAATCCAGTCCATACAGCAATTCCCGTAGTCGAGATGGGACGTTTCAGGTTGGTCACTGCGGCACGTGAAGGAGAATCAATCGCAGTTTAAGATTTGGTCGGCGTGCCCAGCTCGGCAATTTCGCCCTTGCAATTGCGCTTCCTTCGCCGTTTTGACACGAATTTGAAATTGTAAAAAAAATGTCAAAAACTCCCGTATTGGGCAAATTTAGCCGTCAAACCGTTGTAAGCTTCATAGTTCAAGCCACTTCCGGTGGGGCGGTCGATTTGAGGGAACCGGAAGCTCTCTCCCCCGCTCACAGGACAATCTCTATTATGGGGAATCTTGCTACGCCACTCAGCACCGCGAGAGCAGTCAATCCGACCGCTTCGGCGAAGCCCGCCGGCCGCATCCTGGTCGTCGAAGACGATCCCGCGGTGCAGAAAGCCCTTCGGCGCCTGTTCGAGACCGAGGGCTATGCCGTGGAAACGCAGTCCGACGGCAGGTCCGCGCTCGACAGTTTCCAGTCCTCGGCGCCGGCCGCGGTCGTGCTCGATCTGCGCCTGCCCAAGGTTTCGGGGCGGGACGTGTGCAAAGAGATCAAGGCCATTGCCCCCACCTTGCCGATCGTGGTGCTGAGCGCAGCGAGCGACGTCTCCGACAAAGTCTTGCTGCTCGAGTTGGGCGCCGACGACTATGTGACCAAGCCGTTCAGCCCGCGGGAACTGCTGGCGCGAGTGCGGGCTGCGCTGCGCCACACCGCGCGCACGCCCGATGTGCAGCTCGTCAGTTTCGACGGCATCTCCGCCGACTTCAAGAAAATGGAAGTCAAGCGCGACGGCAAACCGTCGTGGTTTTGACCGCCCAGGAATTCAAGACGTTCCAGTTTCTGGTGCAGAATGCCGACCGGGTCATCAGCCGCGACGAATTGCTGAACGAAGTGTGGGGCTATCAGAACTATCCTTCGACGCGCACCGTGGACAATCACATTCTCAAGCTTCGCCAGAAACTGGAGAAAGACCCGTCCAGCCCGGTACACTTCCGCACGGTACACGGCATGGGATACAAGTTCGTTCGCTGACTCCGTGAACCCGTCTCCCGAATCCGTGCCCGATTCTTCTCAGCCAGACTGCAACGTCCGAGATCGCTGCCCGACTTCTGCCGCGCCTGCGCCTGCGCACGCGCTTCCTGCTCTCCATGCTGCTGATTACGGCCGGCCTCACCACCACCAGCCTGCTGCTGGTGCAGCGCAGCATTCGCAGCAACGTCCGGCAGAGCATCGCGGTAAACCTGCGCAATTCCGTCGCCGCCTTTCAGGATTTCCGCCATGAACGCGAAACCATGCTGACCAGCGACGTGGCCCTGCTGGCCGACCTTCCCATCACCCGCGCCATCATGACCAGTCCCGACCCGGTCACCATTCAGGACGCGTCGCAGGACGTTTGGCAAATCGCAGCAGCAGCGATCTGTTCGTGCTGGTCGATCGCAGCGGCCAGGTCGTCGCCCTGCATACCAAGACTCCCGGATTCACGCGCGAAGCAGCAGAGAAATATTTCCAGCAGTCCCTCGATGAAGACCGCGGAGAGTCCAGCCACTGGTGGCTGGGCGAGCATCACCTCTACCAGACCTTCATCCAGCCCATCTATCGCGGCTCGCGGACCGATGGAACGCTGCTCGGCTTCCTTGTCATCGGGTATGAAATCAACGACCGGCTGGCCGCAGCAAGTCAGCAAAGTGGCCGGCAGCCAGGTGGCATTTTCCTGCGGAAACGAAATCGTGGGCACGACGCTGATGCCGGCGCAGATGGAGGGCGGCAACATTCAGGATCTGATCGCCGGCTCGGTCCACGACGATCCCCGCGACATCGAGATCGGCAACGAACGCTTCCTGGCCACTTCCCTCGAACTCTCCGGTTCGCAAACGACCCCGGTTCGCTTGAGCGTGCTGGGCTCTTACGATCAGGCGACGAAGTTTCGTCGATCAACTGAATCGTTATCTGCTGCTGCTGGGCCTGGCCGCGATTCTGGTGGGCAGCGGGCTGGTGTTCTTCATCTCGCACACGTTCACGCGGCCGCTGGGCAATCTGGTCGCCGGCGTGCGCGCCCTGGAAGGCGGAGACTTCCATCATCCGCTCGATCCCCGCGGCGGAGACGAAGTCGCCGAACTGACCCGCGCCTTCGATCGCATGCGCACCAGCCTGCTCAAGAGCCAGCGCGATCTGCTGGAGTCCGAACAACTGGCCACCATCGGACGCATGGCCAGCTCGATTTCCCACGATCTGCGCCATTCCCTCGCCGCCATCGTCGCCAACTCCGAATTCCTTTGCGACAGTCACCTGACCCCCGCGCAGCGCGAGGAGCTTGTATCAGGAAGTTCGCACCGGCGTGAATCTGATGACCGACCTCATCGATTCCCTGCTCGAATTCGCCCGCACCCGCGAATCGCTGACCCCCGCTTATGCCAATGTTGCGGAAACCATTCAGCGCTGCCGTTCAGGCAGTGCGCCTGCATCCCCGGCATCACGCCCGCTCCATCGACGTGCTGTGCGGCGCCCAGCTTTCAGGATGGTTCGACCAGCGCAAGCTGGAGCGCGCTTTGTACAACCTGCTCTTGAATGCCTGCGAAGCCGCGCCTGCCGTTGGGAGGCAAGGTGGAAGTCACGGCCGCGGAGATTGCGGGGTTCGATCACGATTTCAGTCGCCGATAACGGCCCCGGCATCGCCGAATCCATCCGCGACCGGCTGTTCCATCCCTTTGTCAGCTACGGCAAGGAAAACGGCACTGGACTGGGGCTGGCGGTCGTGCAGAAAATCGTGCAAGATCACGGCGGCGAGATTATCGTGGAGCGTACGCCGCAAGGCAGAACGGTTTTCCGGATCGTGCTGCCCGGGCGTGCTGCAGGACGTCCTCACGCGGCGCTAGCGAGCCGGCAGCGGAGATGAGCCTTCTCTTGTGCCCGCACAGCGGGACGATGCCAGACAGAATTCGATTTCGCATCCGGGCCCGTAGGCACGAGTCCATCTCTTCGCCAGTGCCTGACCCCGCGGATGGTGTAGGAGGACGGTGTGAAAAGTCTAGGACCTCTGCGGTTCGCGGAACCGCTCTGGCGGTTGCCGCTTTCGTCTTGTTCAACACGCTCGGCCGGGCACAGGAACCGCCCGCCACTGCCTCGCCAGCTCCGACTGACAGCGCGAGCGCCGTTCGTGACCTGCAGGATCAGGTCCGTCAACTTCGAAGTCTGGTGGAAGAGATGCGCGCCGAAAATGCCGAGTCCCGCGCCGAGATGCACCAGTTGCGCCAGGATCTGCAAGCCACGCGCGCTCTGCTGGAGCGCCCGGCAACGTCCCGGGCAGCGACTCGGAGCAGCGGTGGCGCAATCCGCCACGTCGGATCCGACGCACCTGACCGCAGCGAGCGCATCCAGCTGCCCAGAGCTCAGCCCCGCTCGAAGAACGCGTTCAGAAGCTGGAAGAATCCACTTCGCTGATCGGCTCGAAAATCGATGAGCAATATCAGACCAAAGTCGAGAGCGCCTCCAAGTATCGCGCCCGGCTTCACGGCATCGTGCTGATGAACGCCTTCCGCAATGTTGGCGGCTCCGACAATCTCGACTTCCCCAGCTATGCCGAGCCGGTTCCGCCGGGCGCGTCCTCGGCCACTCTCGGCGCCACCCTGCGCCAGTCGGAAATCGGACTCGAAATCTTCGGGCCCAACCGTTGCCGGAGCGCAGGACATCGGCCGATGTTCAACTCGATTTCGCCGGAGGATTTCCCGGCAACCGGCAACGGCGTGAACTTCGGAATCGTCCGCCTGCAGACCGCCAACCTGCGATTCGACTGGGAACACACTTCGGTCGTCGCCGGCCAGGATTCCCTGTTCATCTCGCCCCTCTCGCCCACTTCGTTCGCATCGCTGGCCACGCCCGCATTTGCCTTTGCCGGAAACCTTTGGGGCTGGACGCCGCAACTGCGGGTCGAGCACCGCTTCTCGCTCTCCGACCAGCAGACGCATAACCGTGCAGGCGGGAATTCTCGACAATCTCGACTGGGAATATCCCACCAATTCGTTCTACCGTTCGGCGCAGGCCGGAGAACATGTCCGGACAGCCCGCTTATGCGTTGCGCACGGCGTGGTCGCGTCCGGTGTGGGAGCATCCGCTCAGCTTCGGCGTCGCCGGCTACTATGGCCGCCAGAACTGGACTTGGGGCCGCTATGTCGACGCCTGGGCCGGGATGGCGGACTGGCAGATTCCCATTGCTTCCGCGCTTGACTCTCTCGGGCGAGTTCTATCGCGGTCGCGGCATTGGCGGACTCGGCGGCGCGATTGGAACCTCCATTGTGTACGGCGGCGATCCGACTGCGCCGTTCACTCCGATCCGCGGCGCTCGACACCGCCGGCGGATGGACCCAACTGAAATTCCAGTTGACTCCGAAGATCGAATTCAACGGCGTCGTCGCCGAAGACGACGCCTTCGCCGGCGACGTGCGCGGCTTCGCCACCGACCAGAACAATTTTGGCCCGATTCTGGGACGCAATCGCGGCGCACTGGGAAACGTTGTTTTTCGTCCTCGCTCCGACCTCGTGCTCTCCGCGGAATTCCGGCGATTGCGCACCTTCCCCGTCTACAGCAACAGCAGCATCACCAATCAGGTCAATCTATCCGTGGGGATTTTGTTTTGAAAACTCGCTCGCGATCCAATTGCCGGACCGATTGTCTCTTAATCGCTGATGGCGGCGGCTGTCTGCGCGCCAGCGCAGCAGGCCGCTCAAAGGACACGTGCAACTGACTCAGAACGGCCATCCTCTGAGCAAACGCTTCGAAAGCGGTCGTCTGGCTGACTCCGATTGGCGCAACGCGTCGAGCCACCGCGACAGAAACCCGTCGCAGATTCCGCAACTGGTGCAGAAGAACAAGAGCTTTCATCCTTCGCTGCTGGTGATCCCAGTCGGCGGCAAAGTGGAGTTTCCCAACCACGATCCGTTCTTCCACAACGTGTTTTCGCTGTTCGAGGGCAAGCGCTTCGATCTTGGACTCTATGAGAGTGGAACCACGCGCTTCGTGCAGTTCGACAAACCTGGCATCTCTTTCATCTTTTGCAACATTCACGCGCAGATGAGCGCCGTAGTCATCGCCCTGGCGACGCCCTACTACGCCATTTCCGACGCGCGGGGAGACGTCAGCATTCCCAATGTTCCGCCGGGCCGCTACCAACTGCAGGTCTTTCACTCCTCGGTCGCTCCCGACGCGCTTCGCGCCATGAGCCGCGAGATTACAGTCGCTCCCGGAGACACGTCGCTCGGAACCTTCACGCTGACGGAGACCGACGTCACCGTCGCTCACAAGAACAAATACGGCCGCGACTACGACCGCCCCGACCCAGACAGTCCCGCCTACGCAAGGCCGTAAGAGTAGTGTTTCAACGTTCATAGTTTCAAGGTTTCAAACTCTCCGGATTCCGTGTAAGCTAAAGGCACATTGAAACGTTGAAACATTGAGACCTTGAAACCTTCATCCATAGAAAAAGGGCGTGCCGTTTAGCACGCCCCTTTCTCGCCTCTGTCTTCACTTCGTTTACAGCAACTCGTTTGTACTGTTTAGTGATGGCCTCCACCGGAATGGCCGCCGCCACCGGAGGGATGTCCGCCACCTCCACCCGAGGGATGCCCGCCGCCTCCACCGCCAGAAGGATGTCCACCGCCGCTCGGAGCGCTTAGTGGCCACCGCCGTAACTCGGGGCCGAGTGTGAACCGCCATAGCTCGGCACTCCACGCGATCCGCCGTAGCTAGGAGCGCCATGATAGCTGGGGTACCCGCCGCGCGGATATCCACCATAGGGTGACCGCGCGATCGGCTGCCGCATATCTAACTGCGGACGCGACGATGATCCACGCCCATAGCTCCCGGGATCTGAACTGCTACCGCGGGACTCCATGGAACTCGGCGCAGTCCGGTTCCAGTAGCTGCCGCTGCTGCCGCGCATCGCCGGAGCGCTCGATCCGCCTCGCGACGCTGCGCTGCCCGATGGTGGCGTGAACGGCCGGAATCCATCACGGTTGCTGGATGGAGCCGAGGTCGTCCCACCGCGCTGCGGTTCCATCGCTCCGGAGCCAGGGCTCGTTCGTTCAGAGCTTCCCAACGTCGACGGCCGACTGTTGCTGCTCGGTGGCGTAAACGTCCGGAACGCGCCACGATTTCCAGTTTGCGCTGAAGACGGCTGGTTGGCTGCGGTTCTGTTCCCAGGATTATTCGTCTCCCGGTTCGAGAGCGTGCCCGCACTCGGCCGCTGCATGTTGTTCGTCGGAGTCGGGCCTCGCACTCCGGCCGACTCGCTGGAACTAACTCGGCCGCCAGCCGGAACCGCGCCCACATGGTTCTGCTGCATCGTCTGCCGCAGACTCGCAGTCTCCTGCTGGAACGACGCCGGCCGCGCAACGTTGTTATGCGCCGATCCAAGAAACGCTGCGAACCAGTGTTGCGCACCGTGGACGGCGCCGCCGCGCGTCCGCTCGCCGACAAACTGGCGTGCGAAGGCACCACCGGCAGATTGCCCGCCATCATGCGCGCACCGCTCAACTGCGCGCGGCTTGCCGCCACCGGCCGTCACCCGGCCCGCGCCGAAGTGTCCCGCATTGACCGTCGACATCGCCCGGAAAACGTGGTCGTTATGAATGTTCGCGATATTCGAGAAGCGCGTTCCGCCATGCAGGGGCGCGAATCCGCCGAATTGATGGAAGTTGTGGACGTTATATACGTTGACCACACCGAACCGCCCGCGGTATCCACCCCACCACGGATGGAAACAGTCACACGGCCCGATCGGAAGCCAGCCGAAGCCGCCCCATCCGCCAAAACCAACTCCGAAGCCAAAGCCGCCGCCCCATCCCCAGAACGAGACATACGCGGGCGCCCAGAACGGGTTATAGCCCGCATAAACCGGGCCGGGCCACCACGCCCAAGAGCTGCCGTAAGGGAACCAACGACCGTAGTGATACGGCGCCCAGCCCCAAGGCTCGTAGCCAACCCAAGTCCAGCCATAGTAGGGCTGATAAGTCCAGTTGCCGTCGCGATACGGGACCCAACCATCTGGTTCGTTCGGAACCCACACGTCGCCGTAGTCGGGCACGTTCTGCCAGCGACCGTAGGCGTCCAGATCCTGCGATCCGGTGTAGTGGCGGTTGGTGTGACGCCACGAACTGGCATTTCGGATCAAGTGGTCGCGATCGCTGTTCCACCGATCCCATTCATCGCGATCCGGAGCCGAGGAAATCTTGTACTGCGCGGAATCGGCGTCGCCGCGAATCGTGGCCATCTCTCCGCTGCGGACTTCCGTGCTGCCCTGCGGCGTGGCAATCTGCGCCTCGCCCTGGCGCACGATCACGATCGTGTCGCCATCCGGCCGCACTTCGATGCGGAACACGCCATCATGATGCGCGGGATGCACCGACACGTTCGGAGTATCGATCTCGGGCTCGGCTTCGCTGTCTTTCGAAACCGTGTAGTTCGCGATGCCCTCGCCCAACTGAATTTGAATATTTTTCTGCGTGAGGTTTGCGATGTTAGCCTTGGAGTTCGGCCCCAGACGAAGAATGTTGGCAAAGTCGAGTTGCAATTCGGTGCGCGCGTTGTCGCCGGTCGAAACTTTGTCGCCGGTCATGACCGGCTGATTCAACACCGCGGCGGACCAGTCACCAGAATCACCGCGCTGCGTCGACACGTCGCCGTGGATCAGGCTGATGCGCGCCACACCCTGGTCGGTCTTCGCCGGCGCCTCGCCCGAGGGTCCACCGGGCTGCGCTTCCGTGGGTTGGGCATCTCCAGGCTGCTTGCGGTCCATTTTGATCCTGACCCATCTCCATCGGAGCGCTGGGCTGCTCAGTCGGACCGGTACCTTCCTCGGTCGTCTGCGCCAGCGCGCTAATCGACAACGCGCCCGATAGCGCTAAAGTTAAGACTGCCAAACTTGCTATGAGTCTGCTTTTCATAACCCACCTCTTCCAACTGGCCCTAACTGTATAAACCCGCATTTCTAGGAATCTCTCTGCTAGAAGGATGGGCAACTGCCGTGCCAAACGAGGCCAGGGAAGCCTACTGTAACTCGTGTGTTTTCAGTACGTAACAACCAGCACCCAACCGGCGGAATCGCCGATTTCAGCGAAATCGGCCGACCTCAGCCAAGGGTGGTGGTTTTCGGCCACTTCAGGCTAGCCCAGGCTCTTGATCTCGCTGGCATTACAAGCACAGAGGCTGCCCCAACGCGCAACAACAAACAGCCTGTCATCCCGACCGGAGCCGGAGTCGCCAGCGACGGCGAAGTGGAGGGACCTGCTGTTTTTTGAACGCCGAAAGGTCCGGAGACGAAAGGTTCTGTGAAACTTCAGAAAACGTCCCGTCTGTCCCCATGTCTCGGGAAGGGCACGCATTTTACACCCGTAAGTCACGCCAACCGCATCAAGGAGTTCTCCCCGCAACCCCGGCTTCGTTTGAGTGGAAGAGCGGCGCTTCAGCGCCGCGTAAAGCAACGAATCCAGAATCGGGCTTCAGCCCCTGACCGACACCGGGTGCCCCGTCCGAGCCGCGCCTTTTGCGGCTACAGCCTGCCCTTAGCGAAGTCGAAGGGGGACGACAGAAAAAGCCGCCTGATACCATCGTCCGTGGTGCCCATGCTTCGAACATCGCGAAGCATGGGGCAGCCAGGTCGTGACGGCTCAAAGGTGGGCCAGCCTCCAGTTACTGGCGACGACGAAGGAGCGGTGGGCGTGCAGCGCCATCGAGTACGCGCAACAACAAACAGCCTGTCATCCCGACCGGAGCCGGAGCGCCAGCGACGGCGGAGTGGAGGGACCTGCTGTTTAATGAACGCCGAAAGGTCCCGAGACGAAAGGTTCTGTGAAGCTTCAGAAAACGTCCCGTCTGTCCCCATGTCTCGGGAAGGGCACGCGTTTTACACCTGCCGTAAGTCACGCCAACCGCATCAAGGAGTTCTCCCCGCAACCTCGGCTTCGTTTGAATGAAAGAGCGGCGCCTCAGCGCTTGAGTGGAAGAGCGGCGCTTCAGCGCCGCGTAAAGCAACGAATCCAGAATCGGGCTTCAGCCCCTGACCGACACCGGGTGCCCCGTCCGAGCCGCGCCTTTTGCGGCTACAGCCTGCCCTTAGCGAAGTCGAAGGGGGACGACAGAAAAAGCCCCCTGATACTATCGTCCGTGGTGCCCATGCTTCGAACATCGCGAAGCATGGGGCAGCCCAGGTCCTGACGGCGCAAAGGTGGGCCAGCCTCCAGTTACTGGCGACGACGAAGGAGCGGTGGGCGTGCAGCGCCATCGAGTACGCGCAACAACAAACAGCCTGTCATCCCGACCGGAGCCGGAGCGCCAGCGACGGCGGAGTGGAGGGACCTGCTGTTTAATGAACGCCGAAAGGTCCGGAGACGAAAGGTTCTGTGAAACTTCAGAAAACGTCCCGTCTGTCTCATGTCTCAGTTTCCTGATGCCATTCTGGAAATGAAACGATGGAGTCAGCGCTGGACGCCAGCGCAGTGGGTGGACTTCCTTGCCGCAGAGGAATCGCCGACCGATCTTCGCGAACTGCGTCGGTCCACTCACACCGGACGCCCTCTGGGAACGCCCGAGTTCGTGGAGGCTTTGGAGAAATCGTCCCTACGCCCCTTGGCTGCGAGAAAAGCCGGTCGACGCGCGCGGCCTGGCGGGGATACGTTGCAGGCCGGACTCACATTTGTGGCCTGAGAATCGGGGAATGTCCCGTCTGTCCCCGCATTCCCTTTGAAGCGAACCGCACACAGTAACGTGGGCCGCGCGCCCCGGCTCTATCCCCGGAGCAACTTCTATCACCCGAACCTTCGCCGCACCCGTGCCCCGTCCGAGCCGCGCCTTTTGCGGCTAGAGCCTGCCCTGAGCGCAGCCGAAGGGACGTAAGTCCTGGGTAAGTCAGCAAAAAGGGAATCAAGTCCCGGAGGGACGACAGAAAAAGCCCCCGATCGGTGAGCCGCAACCCGATCTGGCGGCCCTGCGCCAATGCACTCACACCGGCCGCCCGCTGAGGACACGCGACTTCGTTGCCGCTTTAGAAAACTCAACCCTCCGCCACCCCGCTCCCCGCAAGGGAGGCCGCCCCATCCAGTCCTCCTCCGGTTCCAGTCAGCCCAGCCTCACCTTAGTAGCACAGTTGGAAACTGGAAGACGTCCCGTCCCCGGGTTCTTGTCACCGTGGATCGCGTCAAAAACAATCCAAAACGTGACAGGGCAATGCTACTCTACGCGCATGATATCGAGATGGTTCATTATCCTTCTGGCCTTAACCGCATTAGTAGAAATTGCGCGCGCTCAGTCCTCCCGAAGCAAGGCGGAAGCGAATGTCGCTTGTTCTCCGTTCGTTCAAGAGGAACCACTCACACCCTACGGGTTCGCGAGGGCAAACTTAGCCTCGTTGTGGTACGCCCGTAACTCAGTCCGAGACGCGCTAGCTGAGATGAAGCAAGGTCAAGGTGAAGCAAGCGCATTCTCCACTCTGACGGCGATGATGCGAGGTACGAAGATCTCCACTAATGACTTCATCTGTGCGAAGGGGCTACTAGAACCGTACATCTCACCGAAGACCCACTTGACGTCCGCGACGGCATTACAGGTAGAGAACATCCAGACCGCGGCGAAGTTCGCCATCATGGTTTACGACCAGCACATAGATATTAACCATCGGATGCTCGACCTTCTGAAGAAAATGCCGACGAACTCAAACCCAGCGGAACTGAGTGACCAGATCTCCACGCTTCAGGTCGATCGCAGCCAGCGATGGTCCGACCTCGTCACTCCGACCACTCTGGCATTGATGATGCTGGTCGATATGAGGCCGACCGACGATGATGGGAACTTCATCCAGACTACAGATCCCAATGTTGGCCACACGAAGCGACTGGTTATCACTAGGAAGCAGAAGCAGGAGCTTCTGGACTGGGCAAATGAGCACTTCCCGGAGTTCAAAGATGGCACTCCAGAAGATCAGTGGTCCGATCCGGCGAAGACAGCCAAGCTATATACGAAGGTCTTCGACGGCAGGAAATGCTCGGACGAGTAGGGGCTTTACTGAATTTAACCCGGGAATCACTTAATCCCTTGGGATTAGATAGGGAACTTTTGTGCTTTTCACTGGCTACATGGATGAGAGTTACGACGGTGCCAAACAGAACTTATTTGTGTTTTCCTGTCTCGTGGCGAGAGGAAAAATTTGGGCCGAAATGGGCAGGGCGTGGAAGTTGCAACTGGGTGCAGTTAACAAACGATTGGCGAAAGAAGGAAGACCACTCATTTCTCGATACCACGCCTCGGCATGCAGTGGGTGCCGTGATGAGTTTAAGGGTTGGTCGCGGGACGAGCGCGACAGTTTCGTGCGTGGTCTATTCGGTGTACTCAAACGTAGCAAGGGCATGCATTCTGTTGCCTACACAATAGAGCTTGACGACCTCTGTGAAGTGTTTCCCGAGTGGGCTGATGATCGACTCAAGGCTGCTTATGGATTGCTTCCGCGATTCGTTATGTACACCGTTGGCGAGGATTTGTATAACTTCGGGCAAGGCCATCCTGCCAAGGTAACCCTGTTCCATGATCGCACTGGTGGAGAAGGGAAATACGATCCGACAATTCTTCAGGCATTCAATACGCAAATGAATGGATCTGGATTCCGCTATAAGGACTACTTCACAACCATCGCGCCATTGGCTTGGCAAGATTGCATTGCTCTGCAGCCCGCCGATTTGGTTGCGTTTGAATCGTTCAAGAAAGCTGAGGCCGAAATGGAAGCACGCAAACAAAGAAGGTCTTTTGAAGCATTGATGAACATGGACGCATTCGGCATCCACATAAAATCGTTCAACAAAGATATTTTGAAGGACTTAAGAGCGCGGATGGAAGCCGACAAAACGAAAATCAAGCAAGAAGAAAAACAGAAACGCCCCGATGCCTAGAAAGGAGTTTCAATTACATGCCCTTGAGGACGATGTAGGTCGGAGCACGCACCCAGGTTTCCCTCCCAGGTTTCCCAAGAACAGGCGCGTTGCCAGCGCAGAAAGGAGCGCATGACAAAATACGCGCTGGCGTGTGCTCTCCTCATGGCCTATTCGGCATCTGCCCAAGTCCAATTTGGGAGTGTGGTAGTCATCGACTTTGCCAAAGATCACCTTGTAGTCGCGGCTGACAGCAGAAGTAGGTATGGGATTAATGGGCCAATTAACGATTCAACGTGCAAGATTGCGGCGTTCAATCATCAAGTCATATTCACTAACGTCGGCTATTCCGCCTACACCAAAATCAGTCTGCTTGATCCAGTAGAGAGTTGGGACAACATCGAGGAAGCCTACTCCATAATCCGCTCTCTCCCACAGTCTGCCGTTGGGGACGCTCAAGTCGAGAATATTGCAACCGCCTGGGCACAGGATATTACTGCAAAGTGGAGGGTGGCTTACCAAGCGCATCGTGAGGATATCACTCTCTGGGCGGAGCAAAATAAGGGCCAACTGACCGCCGGGGCTTTCGCCGAAGTTAAGAATGGGCGAGTTTATTTCAGGGTGGCAGTTATCGTGTTGGATGTTGCTGCCATCGAGCCGATTCGGTTTGTACTGATCAAAAACCCGGACGATTGTCAGGCTTGTGGACAAGATCAAGGAAAGCATGTCTGTATGGGAGGAGAAAAGGAAATTGGCCAGAAGTTTTGCTCCACAAGGAAAAGCAATTCCACGATTTCCGTGAGGACAACCCTGAAGGAATCCAGCCGCGATGTCATCCTCGCCACAAAACTGGTGGAAATCACGATTGATGCCTACCGAAAAACGAACGGCAATGTGGGAGGACATGTGAACGCCGTCACGTTACAGAGCAACGGACGCATCGCATGGAATTCCAATCCCGACTGCCGAAAGAATCGGGATTAAACCGGAAACACGTTTGGGAAAACCGCGGACGGACAGGACGCCTCCCCACGGCATATCAGCTCATGTCTTTTTCCACAGCCTTCCACAACAAAAATCCCATTTCGTGTGACGAACAACCTTGACCGAGAATTCCAGACAGCGCAAGCTCACTACATGCGCGAGGGCTCTCCCTACCAGTTCTCCACCACGGCTCCCAGGAGCAGCTCTCGGTCCGCAGCTAAGTCCTTATTCCAGAAGATTTTAGCTGTAAGCCCTTGCGAATCAAGATTTTGCGCGGACTCGCCCCTGTCCCCCCTCCGCAAGTCCTTAAGAATGAGTATTTTAGGCAATGGGACGAAAAAAATATGGAGGGGGGCACCCCTACTCCGGCTCGGCCAGCAACTTTCCCAGACGATCGAAGCGGGCTTCCCAGAACGAACGCCGATCGGCGATCCAGCGCTCGACTACGGTCAGGCCTTTGGGCTCGACGCTACAGGTTCGGACTCGCCCCACTTTTTCTGTCCGCACCAGGCCGCTTTTCTCCAGCACCTGCAGATGCTGCACGACCGCGGCCAGTGTGATGTCGAGAGGCTTGGCCAGCTTCGAGACCGAGACCGGGCCTTCGCTCAGTTTCTCAATCATCGCCCGGCGCGTGGGATCGCCCAGGGCATGGAAGACGCGGTCAACTTGGACTCTTTGGGTAAGCATCGTGCCTTTCCGGTGCTACTCGGGATCAGTGGGCCAGATGTTTCGCGAGATGGTCGAGCAGCTTCCGCCAACCCTCTTCGCGCATTTGGGGTCCATCGGCACCTTCGAAGAAGGCACCTTGCTCGGTGAAGATGAGATCGGTTCCGTGCGCGTTGGGAATGAGTTCCACCGTAGCGTGCGACGACGAGATGCGCTGGTCGCCGAGCGTCATCGTATAGGCAATCACGATGCGGCGGTTGGGAACGATGTCGCGGTACACCGTATCGTTGGTGCAAGTGACGCCTTGGGCCTGAAAGCTGGAGCGCTCGCTGCCGCCGACGCGAAAGTCCATCTCGAATTCGTCCGGCTTGAATTCCTTATCGCCGGTAAACCAGCGGCGCTTCTTGGCCGGGTCGGAGAACGCGCCAAACACGCGCTCCGGGCTGGCCGGATAGTTGCGCTCAATCACGAATGTAGCATGAGTAACGGACCGCTGCTTCACGATGCTTTCCCCTTACTACGCCCCGCTGCTGATTACTTGGGCAAACCCTTGATGAACTCCTCGAGGACGATGTTGAATTTCTCCGGATCGTCCACGAACAACGCATGACCATCTCCGTCAAAGCGCTCCAGACGGAGCCTGTCGCCGAGCTTCGATTTCAGAAAATCGGCGGTTGCCTGCGACTCGGGCTGGTAGGCAAACAGCACCGGCCGATTCATCTTGGCCAACCCCGCGGAGAAGTCCGTCACCGCAATCATGTTGTAGATCAGCACGACAGCAGTGTCGGCCGGAACATCTGTAGAGGCTTTAATCACGCTCCGCAGGTATTCCTCGGTCTGCGGCTTCTTGTACATGCTGCGGACAAAACCCTCGGCCTGCTTCTGGCGATCCTGCTGGAGCTGGTTCATCCATCCCGAAAGGGCGGCGAACATCTCGGTGTTCTGTTTCTCCGAGAGATACCCGTCCACCAACACGAGGCCACCGACGTTGTCGGTGCCGAACTGCTCCGCATACTTCACCAGTTCGCCGCACGCCATCGACCAGCCAACGAGAACCGGCTTCTTCAGTCCAAGATGATCGACGAGTTCTTTGTAATCGCGCGAGCGGGTCTCGGGCAGATGGCCCGACGGGGGCTTGTCGCTCTCGCCCTGCGAACGCGGATCGACAGCGATGACGCGATACGTCTTCGAGAACTCATCGATCTGCTTCTGCCAGATCCATTCCGGCATGGTCCATCCCGGAATGAAGACGATGGCACGCCCGCTGCCTGCTTCCACGTAGTGGATCCTGACGCCGTCGGAGGTATTGAAGAAATCGCTCTTGGCCGTCTGTGCAAAAGCGCTCGGCGTTACCAAGATGCACATCAGGACCACAGTCAGTCTCGTTTTCATCCATTGCTCCTTGTTTCAAGCTCATGCCACCGGCTCATAGCACAGGTAGACCTTACCATTGCCGAAGGTGCGTGTCTTGGTGAGCTTCAGGCTCAGCGGCTCCCGGATGCCGTCGAACATGCTCCGGCCCTTCCCCAGCGCGACGGGGTCCACCATCATCTGGTACTCGTCGATCACATGCTCCAGAGCCAACTGCGTGATGATGCTGCCGCTGCCCAGAATCGCCATTCCCGGGCCGGATTCGCTCTTCATCTTTCGGATTTCCGAGACGATGTCGCCCTTTATGAGTTTTGTATTGTTCCACGAGGCCTTCGTCAAGGTTCGCGAGAAAACGACCTTCGACATGCTGTTCATCCCTTTGGCCACCGCAGGATCATGTTGCTCGGCGACCGGCGTCGGCCAATAGCTCGCCATAAGTTCGTAGGTGACGCGACCGAAGAGCAGCTCACCTCCGCCGCTGGCATTATCGGCCACGAACTTGGAGTACTCACGATCGTCGTTCCCCGCATGCGCCCAGCGAAAGTCTCCGTTGAGGCCAACGAAGTAGCCATCCAGGGTCACGTGATTGAAAACGATTAACTTACGCATGGTCATTCTCCTCTCGATGGGACATTTGTTTAGCGCATACTTAAGTATCATCACGGATAGATCGTTTGTCAAGCCACTACTTAAGTATTTATGAGACTCAAATCGCAGGGATCATGGAGCTTCCCCTTCGTCGGCGATGCCGATCTTCGACAGGCGGTAACGCAGAGCATTGCGCGACAGGCCCAGCAGGCGCGCCGCCTGGCTCTTGTTGCCGTTGGCGCGGCGCAGAGCTTCCTGCACCATTTCATCTTCCCACTGCTCCAGCGTCATGCCATCGGGAAGAAATCCCCGGCGCCGTACGGCTTTCGCGGGGCGCACGTCCAGGTGAATGTCGCCGGGTGCGAGCACGCTGCCTTTCGCCAGCGCGCAGGCCGCGTTCGACAATGTTCTGCAGCTCGCGGACATTTCCCGGCCAGTGATAATTCACCAGAATCTGCATCGCCTCGGGCGTAATGCCTTCGACGGGCTTGCCGGATTCTCCGGTGAAGCGCGAGACGAACAGATTCACGAGATCAGGAATGTCTTCCTTGCGCTCGCGCAGCGGCGCAATGTCGATCGGAACGACGTTCAGGCGATAGTAAAGATCTTCGCGAAATGTGCCTTGCTCGAGCGCGGCGCGCAGATCGCTTGTTGGTGGCCGCGATCAGGCGCACGTCAACCTTCACGGTGCGCGTGCCGCCGAGGCGCTCGAACTCGCGCTCCTGCAGCACGCGCAACAATTTCACCTGCGTGACGGGCGGCACGTCGCCGATCTCGTCGAGAAACAGCGTTCCCTTGTCGGCCAGTTCGAACTTGCCGGGCTTGCTGGCGACGGCTCCGGTGAACGCTCCTTTTTCGAAGCCGAACAATTCGCTCTCCAGAAGATTCTCGGGGATCGCGGTGCTGTTGATCTTCAGGAACGGCCCCGACGCGCGGCGCGATTTTTCGTGAATGGCGCGCGCGATCAAATCCTTGCCCACGCCGCTCTCGCCGCCCAGCAGCACGGTCGCGTTCGTCGGAGCAACGCGCTCCACCGTGGCCAGCACTTCCTGCATCTTCGGGCTGCGGGCAACGATGTTCGGATGCGCATAGCGCTTGCCCAGCGCTTCGCGCAGCGACCGGTTCTCTTCGCGCAGATTGCGGACGTCCAGTTCTTTGTGGATGACCATCCGCATCTCGGTCAGCGAAAACGGTTTCAGCACGTAGTCGCTGGCGCCGGCCTTCATGGCCTCGACGGCGGTTTCGACGCTGCCGAAAGCGGTCATCACCACGACCGGCAAGAGCGGCGTTCTGGCGCTTGACGGTTTGCAGAAATTCCAGGCCGTTCATGCCGGGAAGCTTCAGGTCGGTCAGGACCAGATCGATGGGATTTTCGCGCAGCAGCTTCAGTCCAGTCTCGGCGTCTCCGGCGGAGAACGTGGTGAATCCGTCGTCGCCGAGATTCAACTCGAGCAGGCGGCGCATCTTGGCTTCGTCCTCGACAATCAGAATTGCCGGCATGCGCGCCTCCTCGCTTCGCATATCGATTCGCGAGTCTCATGAGATCACCAGATGAGCAGTCGCTGATCCCACGCAGCATTGTCGCTGGCGGCAGGGAAAAATATCACGAAACGGGCGCCCGTGGCCGCGAGCATGCGACCCGTACCGTTCGCAGCCGATGTCCGGCGCTTTCAATCCGGATCGTGCCCGTGATGCCCGTCGATAATCTTCGACACGATGGACAGTCCCAGGCCGACGCCGGTTTTCTTCGTGGTCACGAACGGATTGAAAATCTGTTCGCGCAACTCAGCGGAATGCCCGGCCCGGTGTCTTCGATGCGCACTTCGACTCCGTCCACATTGCTTCCGCACGCTCGTTCCGCATCAGCCGCTGCCCGCGCGATTCCGAACCTGCACTCGCAGCACGCCGCCGGTCTGGCGCCCATGGCATCGTAAGCATTCTGCACAATATTCACGAAGGCCTGCTCGCACAGGCTCTCATCCAGCGGCACCAGCGGCAGACTCGGCGTCGTACTCTTTCTCCACGCGCACCGCTGCGCCCTTCCACAACTTGCGCGACATCATTCAAGGCGCGGTCGAGCACCGCGGTAATGTCTCTGCGGCGTAAGATCGGCGTGCAACGGACGCGCGAAATCCAGAAAGCGCGTGACCAGCGCGCTCGAGACGGTTGGTTTCGGTCGAAATATATCCCGCCAGTTCGGTGGCCAGCGGATTCGATTCTCCGAGCTTCTGCGTCAACATTTCCGCCGAGCCTTTGATCACTCCCAGCGGATTGCGAATCTCGTGCGCGAGTCCGGCGGAAAGCTGGCCGAGCGCGGCCAGCCGCTCCGACCGCCGCGCCTCGGCCTGCGCCTGCTCCAGCCGGCGATTGGTCTCGGCCAGAGTCTCGGCCAGTTCCTGATAGCGCTGCGTCTGGCGCCGGCTCTCGACTACGAAGCGGTTCACCACCATGGCCGCGAAGAAAGAAGAAGAACGATGCGGATCGCCAGCCGGCCGTAGCCCTCAGCTCGTAATCTCGTACTCCTGCAGCGCGGGATAAAGATAGGAACAGTAGGCCGCCGATGCCAGCGCCGTCCACAACGAGCGTGCGCCCAGGGCCCGAAATATTCCGCCGCCGTGACCGCGGGCAGATAGTAAATCGGATAGTAGCTAGCTGTTGATGCTGATTTCGCCGGTGTGATCGATCAGCAGTGTGGCCAGCGCCATTTTCAGCAAGACAAGATAAGCCGGGCCGCGGCGTGGCACGTGCGCAATCAACCATCCCTTCCTCAATTGAGAACGCCGAAGGCCAGCAGGATGAGCTGCTTGTGGATTTCCTCGACCGGCGGCAGCAGCGCCAGTCCGGCGAGCAGCACCAGCCACAGGACATCCATCCAGTTAATCGTGGGACGCTTGGCTTCGGTCATTTTGCTCGATGCCCATCTTTGGATGACGCATCGGCTGCGAAGGCGCTGCCCCAGCAAAAAGTACGCCGGGAGAGCTGCTCGTCTCCCGGCGTTGCCTCTACTGGTTTCGTGGTCCGCGAGCGCATCGCATGCGAACCTATCACACTCGCAAGAAAGCTGTCAGCGTCAATGTCTCCTTCTTCGGCGGCGCCGGAGCCTGCTCTGGAGGCCGGGGCGCTGGCTTCGGCGCTGGCGGCGGAGCAGCCGGCCGCTGCTTGTGCCACTGATTGAACTTCTGCTCCTGCTGCTGCTCCTGTTGCGGGCTGCGCTCCTGCACCGGCGGCGTCGGCCGCACCAGCGGATGCGTCTCCTGCGACCGGAGGTCTGCGACTGCGCCGATTGCGGTCTGCTGGATGTCGCGATTCGCGGACGGCTGCGCGTTGCGATTCTCTGCCGGCTGCGCAGTTGCGGTTCTCCGGCAGCCGAATTCCCTGCTGCTCGTAGACCCGCGGCTGCGTCTGCTGCATTTGTCCTACTTGGATTGTTGCCGCTGTTCGGCGGAGTGAACGGTTTGAAGCCGTCCTGCGGTCTGTCGGTCGGCCGCCTTGATTCGTCGGCGCGGGCTGCGCCGCGCCGACTGGGACGAACCAGCGCCTGCTGATTCAAATGTCCACCGGCCTGCGCCTGCCGCTGCTCGATCGAGTCGCGGAGGCGGAGGCGGCGTTCTCACCGCCACCACCGGACGGCTGATGACCGCTGCCGGCGGCCGAACCGATACGGGCCGTCCCGCGCCAATCACGCTGGCACGGACTGGCTCGGCGCGCACGACGTGACTCACGGGCGCCGCCGCCATTTCTCGCGGATCCACTCTCATCATGTTCTGCGCCACCGGCCGCGCATTCACAAACGCGTCATGCGACACGACTGTCACGCCGTTGTTCACGTGCTGATTCACATAGGTGATGTTGTTGACGGTCGTGCTCTTGATTGACGATCACCGTGTTGTAGACATTCGTCACCCGCGTGACGCTCACCGTCGTATTGGTGATGTTCACATTGTTCACGTACGCGCGGCTCACGCGATATCCGGGCAAGATAAACTTCTCCCGGAGCCAGCGGGAACCATCCCACGCCAACGCCCGCCGAGAAGCGGAAACCCGGGCCGCCGCCCACGAACGCCACCAGCGCCGGCGCCCAGATCGGCCGCACCACCACCGGCCCCGGCACCCAGAACCATCCGTCGTTCACAAACGCCCAGCGTCCGTAGTGGAAGGGCGCGAATCCCCAGGGCTCGTCTTCCACCCAGGTCCAGCCCCACGGGCCGACATAAACCCAGTGACCGAAGCGATACGGAGCCCATCCCACCGACGACGGCGCGCGGCCGCCAGCACGGACCATAGCCGGCCACGTAGCTCCAGTCGCCGTTTTCGTCGAGATCTTCATAGCCGGTCATTTCGCGCGAAACATAATTCGCGGAGTCGGCGTGGTCTTCGCGATCGTCGCGCTCGAAAGGCCCAGCTATCGAAATCATCGCGGTCGGGAATCTGCCCGAGATCGTAGTCCAGATGATCGCTCGTTCCCGGTAAAGTCGCGGACTGATTCGGCGACCACGGTGTAGGTAAAGCCGCCGCCGGTCACGCGGCCGCGGCCGTGCCAGACGTTAGTGATGGTCTGACTTCCGTCCTCGCTCACGTCCACGCGATATTCGCCGGGCTGCAACAGGCTGAACGCGATGTTCGGCGTGTCGATCTCATAGGTGTCATCGTCATCGACGTGACGCACGCGCAGAATGAGCGATCCCTGCGCCAGGCGGATCTGCGTGGTGCGGTCGTCGAGCGTGAGAAAAGTGATTCCGGTCTTCGCGCCCAGGCGGATCGCTGCCGAGCCGACGTGAACTTCGGCGCGGGAATCCTCGTCGGCCCAAAGATCGTCGCCGGTCACCATGGGACGGTTGGGAACGCCGGTGACCCAATCGTCTTCGCCGGCGGGGCGAAACGAGATTGACCCTTGCGAGAAGTTCAGCCGCGCTACGCGGCCGGGAGGATCCTGAGCTATCTGATCCTGATCCTGACGGTTCTGACTTGAATCCTGACGTGCGTCATCCTGCGCCTCGGCATGGTCGAAACTTGCAGCATAAATGCAAAGCTCGCCAATAAAGCATCCAAGCCCACAACTTGCGTGTTTTCATAGTTCCGCCCCGACGGATTAACGAATCCGTACGTCGTTGATCTTACCGACATCCCTGTAAACACAATAGAGACGGTTTAGTTTCCTGGAGTACGGAAGTGCTTGACGGCGGCCGGACTTGCGTGGATTGAAATTCGAAGACTTGTCATCCTGAGCAACGCGAGGGACCTCTGCACTCGCTGCGCATGAGTGCCGACGTCAAATGCACAGATCCTTCGGCCCGTAGAACAGCGCGGGCCTCAGGATGACAGATCGAATAGTCAGTTTTTCAGCTTCGGACGCTGGCAGGTATCCACGATCTTCTTGGGATCGATGGCGTCTTTGTCCACCTGCTCTTCCATGATCTTTCCATCTTTGCCGATCAGGAAGTTCACGCGGCGCGCGGCCTGATATTCGTCTTTGTAGATGCCGTACTCGCGGGTTACTTTTCCGCCCCAGTCGCTGAGCAGGGGGAAGGTCACTCCAATTTGGTCGGCGAAGGCTTTGTTGGCGAAGGCACTATCCATGCTCACACCCAGGACCTGGGTGTCGGATGCTTCCAGCGTTTTCAGGTTCTGCTGGAAGTTTTTCATTTGCTGCGTTCAACCACCGGTGAAGGCGAAGATGTAGAACGCCAGGACGACGTTCTTCTTGCCGCGGTAGTCGCTCAACTTCACGTCTTTGAGGTCGTTGCCGTCAAAGTGTTTCAGCGTGAAATCCGGCGCCATGTCGCCGACTTTCGGCATGCTTGAATCCTCCTTATTAGTTTGTGCGAACGATGGAGATACGGTGGTTATCGCCAGCAGCAACCCCAGCGCCAGAACCCCGAAGCGTTTTCTATGCATTGAACTCCTCCCACGGGAGTGACCACTGATGAAGTGATGGCCTAGCATACCCCGCCGGGTCCCGCACGGTAAACCGGAGAGTACCTAACGAGTGTGACGGTACGCATTGCCCAAACCACCGGCAAAACAGTAAAGTTCTGTTCGGAGCCGATTGCGACCACGCAAGGCGCGGCTCCGCGGCCGGGACCCGAAATACGCAATGAGCATCGCCACTCTGAACGACATTTTCTTCGCCGCGGTCGAACGCAATCTTGACCGCATGATGCTGTACCGCGATGCCGGGAAGTGGCTGCCAATCTCCTCTCGCGAATTCGGCACAAGCGTCGCCAGAACCGCGCGCACGCTGCATGCCTGGGGCATTCGAGCCGGAGATCGCATCGCCATCCTCAGCGAGAATCGGCCCGAATGGCCCATCGCCGATATGGCCAGCCTGCTGCTCGGCGCAGTCACCGTCCCGCTCTATACCACGCTCACCGCCGGAACAGACCGCGTTCGTCCTGAATGACTCGGGCTGCCGCACGATCTTTCTGTCGTCCGACCAGCAACTGCACAAGATCCTATCGATCCTGCACCAGACGCAAATTGAACGAATCGTGGTCATGGATCCCGTGGAGTTCAACGGCGATCTGGCGCCGTTCGCGGGCAAGTGCGTAACCATGAACAAATCACGCCGCAGGGGCCGGAGCACCTCGGGCGCCGAGATCGAAACGCCGGCCCGCTCCATCGGTCCCGATGATCTGGCCACGATCGTCTACACCTCGGGAACGACTGGCACTTCCAAAGGCGCGATGCTGACCCACGGCAACATCGCCTCGAATATTCAATGCTCGCTGCTTGGCTTCAACATGCGGCCCGGCCTGATCAGCATTTCGTTTCTGCCGCTCTGCCACATCACGGCGCGTCACGTGGATTTCGCCATGCTGTATCACGGCGTAACGCTGGCCTATTGCCCATTTCTGGACCGGCTGCCGGCGAGTTTGCTCGAAGTGCAGCCGTCCGTCTTTGTGGCGGTGCCGCGCGTTTACGAGAAAATCTATGCGCAGGCCAAGCAGAAAGCCAAAGGCCTGCCCAAGAGCGCCATCTTCGATTGGGCGCTTGCTGTCGGGCGAAAGTCACAAGCCAGAAATTCTTGCGGGAAAGACTCCCACGTCGCGCAGTTGGAAGCTGGCCAACAAGCTGGTCTTCTCGAAAATTCGCGAAGGCATGGGCGGAAAGGTCGAGACTTTCATCTCCGGCGGCGCGCCGCTGGGGCGCGAACTTGCCGAGTGGTACGCCAAGGCCGGCATTCGCATTCACGAAGGCTACGGGCTCACCGAAACCTCGCCGGTGATCGCGGTGAATACGCCGATCAATCACCGCATCGGGACGGTGGGCAAGATTCTGCCGAATCTGGAAGTTCGCATCGCGGAAGACGGCGAAATCCTGGTGAAAGGGCCGTCGGTGTTCAAAGGCTACTGGAACCGGCCAGAGGAAACGAAGGCCGCGCTGGTCGACGGCTGGTTCAAGACCGGCGACATCGGCAACATCGACGCCGATGGATATCTCTCCGTCACCGACCGCAAGAAAGATCTCATCAAGACTTCCGGCGGAAAATTTATCGCTCCCGCAGCCGATCGAAAACTCGCTCAAGCTGAATCCTCTGGTCGGAATCGCCGCCATCCTCGGCGACCGGCGTAAATTTCCGGCGGTGATGATTTCGCCCAACTTTGTTCCGCTGGAAGAATGGGCGCGGGAGAACGATCTGCGATTTGCCTCACGAGCGGAACTGATCGCCAATCCGAAAGTGCAAGCGCTCTACGAAGGCATCGTCGAAGGCATCAACGGCAATCTGGCGCGCTTCGAGAAGCTGAAGCGGGTGTTGCTGGTAGCCGACGAATTCACCGCCGATAACGGCGTGCTCACGCCGACGATGAAACTGAAACAGGCGCGTGATCGAAGAGCGCTACAAGAAGCAGATCGACGAGCTGTACGCACAGGCAGAAGCAACGGCTGCGCCGTAGCACTGCAACCGATGCACCTGCAGGAACTCCTTCAACGCAAACTAGCCTCTTCGAATACCACCTTGACCAAATTTGACGCCATCTCATCGAACGCCGGCGACAGATCTTTGTCATTGCCCGCGAAGCGTTGCTTAAAAGACGTCAGGTCCACCGCACCCTTAACTCCATCGAGAGTTTGAAACATGGCTGGCCCAGTTCGCTTGAGTTCAGCATTCATTTGATCCACAGCGCTCTTCAATAAATCTCGGACTAAAAGGATATAGGTCTTGTCGTGCATGATTGCCCCATGTCCGGGAACAATCGTGTCCGCATCCAACCGGCTCAGGTTCTGCATCGTTTGAACCCACTCCGTGGGATAGCCGTCGTAGATGTAGGGAATCGGGGATACAACCAGATCGCCCACAATTGCGATTTTTTCCTTGGGTAGATAAACCACCGCATCGCCCGCCGTGTTGCCTCGTCCTAAGAACTTGACCTGGACTTCGCGGTCCCCGATATCCACGGAGAAATCGTGCTCGAAGGTCAGGGTCGCGCTTTGAAACTTTACCTGCTTGAGTTCTTGCATCACGCGCATACGTCGGGCCAGCGCATTCTTCACCTCATTTTTTTCCTCGGCCGTCAGGGGCCTGCCGTCGCCGGTTTTCCCTGCATCCAGCATCTGTTGGAGTGAGGCCGTACCCTTCTCTTCCCTGCTCTCTGAACCTGGACCGAACATGTCCATATCTTTTTTGGTTTCCGCATGAGCGATGATCGTCAAGGCGGGAAAGGCTTCCATGTAGGCCCGGTTCCCAAAATTGTGATCGTTATGAAAGTGTGTGTTCAGCACGAAGCTGACGGGTTTATCGGTCCACTTGCGAATTTGAGCGATGTCTTCCCGGGCGGCGGACGGCAGAAAGCAGGTATCGACCACAAAGACCTGCCTTGTGCCAATGATCACAGTAGTATTCCCGCTCGCGAAGCCGTCGAGCGCGTCTTCATGCTCAATCTCATACACACTATCGGCCAATTGCGTCACCTTGCGCGCAATCTGCCCTGACATTGGCACCGACGCAAAGAGACCCCCAGCAACGGCGACAAAGAGCAAACGGCGCAACGTGGATTGAAATGGCATGGGTCTCCCGGTAAAACTAATGACTTCCGCTCCAGGTCTTGCGATTAGCGTGCATACCGGACATGTAGGTCTAGCCGCGACTCTGGGAGAACACCCACTTGATCAACTCCGGTTCTGTGTAGGCCCACTCCCAGACGTTGTGGCCGACGCTAGCGTACTCGGTGTAGAGCGGATGCCCACCCGCTTTCCGCAGGGCCGCGATGCGCTCGCGCGAAACGGTAACCGGAACGCTTGGATCAGCATCTCCGTGGAAGTTCCACAGTGGAGTTGCGATCGACTGTGTCGCATCCTCAAGGGTGGGACTGCCACAACACGCCACCGCCGCGGCGAACAACTTCGGCCTTTGCGCGGTCATGTGCCACGTCCCTGCGCCACCCATCGATTGCCCCGTTACGTAAATACGGTCTTCATCGATCTGAAATTCCCGGCACAAGGCAGCGACGATTTCTAGCGCAACTCGCGTCCCATCTCCCAAGCCAGGCAGCATTTTCGCCGAACCATCGGATTGCTGCGACAGGTCGTACCGCGCCCATCCGCGATCCGTCTGCGGCACTACGACGTAGCACGGATTGCGCTCCTGGTTTTCGGGAAGCAACCAGATGCGAGTTCCAAAGATATTTCCCAAACCCAACTGCTTCAGATTGTCGTCGCCCAGCCCGCCGCTTCCGTGAAGATACAGAACAAGTGGGACTCTCTTGTTAGTCGCAGGCCGAAACAAACGGTAAGGCATCGTCCAGTCGCTTTTATACGACCGTGCCTCGAACTTCTTCTCGAGCCCGTCCGACTGTTTCTTGAATGCCTCGATAACCGCGAGTCTCTCCTGCGAGTTCGGCAGCCCGGGCAAGACCTGAGGAGTGGAATCATCTTTTGCGAAGGCATTTGTCGTGATTAATGCATTGAGACCGATCTGCGCCGCCGCCAAGGCCCCCACGGAAGCCGCGCCCAACAGCTGAACCGCTCCTCGTCGCGTAATCATAAAGCTGCAACTCTCCGCCCTGCCTGCGATTTGCCTTAGGACTCGTTCATGTAGACGACCTGCTCATCGAATCGATAGCAGGGTGCCGACAAAAATACTACTCTTGCATCGGCGTGTGCTCGCGCCTCGCATTCATTACAATGATTCCATGTCGGACTCATTGATCATTGCCGGACGCTCCTTCCGCTCGCGCCTGATCGTAGGCACGGGAAAATACAAATCCTTCCAGGAAACGGCCCGCGCGCTCGAAGCCAGCGGCGCGGAGATGGTCACGGTCGCGGTGCGCCGCGTGAATCTCGACCGCAGCAAGGAATCGCTGCTCGACTACATCGACGCCAAGAAATATTTTCTGCTGCCCAACACCGCCGGCTGCTACACCGCTGACGAAGCCATCCGCGCCGCGCGCCTGGGACGCGAAGTCGGCCTCTCCGATTGGGTCAAGCTCGAAGTGATCGGCGATCAGGCCACGCTCTATCCCGACGTGCAGGCCACGCTCGAAGCCACGCGCGTGCTGGTGAAAGAAGGCTTCACCGTGCTGCCCTACACCTCAGACGACATCGTCTTCGCCAAGCGCCTGATTGACGCGGGAGCGGCGACCATCATGCCGCTGGGCGCGCCCATCGGCAGCGGCATGGGCATTCAGAATCAGGCCCACATCCGCATTCTGCGCGAAATGATCACCGGCGTGCCGTTGATTGTCGACGCCGGAGTGGGCACGGCCTCCGATGCCGCGATCGCGATGGAACTCGGCGCCGACGCTGTCCTGATGAACACCGGCATCGCCGCCGCGCAGGATCCCGTGCTCATGGCCGAAGCCATGCACCATGCCGTGATCGCCGGACGCCAGGCCTATCTCTCCGGCCGCATGCCGAGAAAGTTGTACGCCACGGCGAGTTCGCCGCTGGAAGGCGTCGTGAGATAGATTGAGTCATTGGGAAATTTGGTTGACAGCAGCGCCCGGCGTTTGTAATTTCCCAATTGCTAAGCGCATTCTCTCCAAATACTTCGACCAAAACAAAAGAGGGCGGCTCGCGCCGCCCTCTATCAGTTTCAATCCGCAGATCCAAACTACACTCATCATCTTGACGCTGGCCACGTGCATGGTGTCTTTCGACACGGTCCCAGTCACGGTGACGTGATGGCCCTCATGCCCCTTCAATGCGTCCTGGTTGTCGACGGCGAGCACCTTCGAATCGCCATCGGTGACGATGACCATCTTCTCGCCGGCGGCCACGCATTTCTTGGTGCAGGCTTCGCCGCCCGCATTGGCGCCCTTGGCGCCGCATTTGGCATCGACGATCCATCCATTGACGGTTGTGCTCTTGCCCATGTCATCGAACGCCATTGCCGACAAGGCAAACACGAAACTTAACGCAAGACAAATCAACAGAACTTTTCTCATGGCCGGTTTTTCTCCTTTTTGAAATTCAGATTGCGGCCCCAAACCGCAATCAACCCACATTGCGACTGAATATCGTGCCGTCCCTTCAGGAACAGCCAATCCCCGCTCGATTGTGAAATGAGGCAACGGAAATATACCACAGAGCGCAGCGGAGATTGTCAGCGCGACGGCAAGAATCAGTACTCAGAAGTTGCACGCTCAGGAAAACAAAGCGCGCACTATTTTTTCGCGGAGTGATTCGCGGGCGTGCGCAGGTTTCGCCGGCAGCCGGCGGAACATAGACATACTCTCCCGGCTTGGCGTATCCCAGTTGTTCGCGCGCTTCTTTTTCGATGGCCTTCTGGTCGCTCTTCAGGCCCTGAATCTGCTGCGTGTAGCGGTCGTTCTCCTGCTGCACCTGGACAATCTGCTTTCTGCAGCGCTTCGTACTCGGCGCGCTTCTGCTTGTAGACGACCATTCCGTTCGCGCCGAACATCACGTGGACAAACAACGACGCCGCCAGCACGGCCACGGCGATGGTCGCGATGCGCCGCCGCAAGCGCATAGATCACGGATCGCCAGCGGACGCACCCGCTCAATCCACGACGCGGCAAAGGCTTCCGCCTGCGGCGCGCGATCGACCATGGCGCGCAAGCCGTCTTCCGGACGCGGAAACCTCGTGAATTCTTGAAAACGGCTTCAATGATTCACGAACACCTTCACTCGAAAATCCAATGCTTCGCCGCCGTGCTCAGCTTCTCCAGACCTTTCTCGCTGCGCGCCTCGGTGTAGACGCGCACCACGGGCTCGGTTCCCGACAACCGGTAGCAGACCCACGATCCGTCGCTGAACACCAGCTTCAATCCGTCGGTGCGGACGACCTGGCCGACCGGGCGCCCGCAGAACTCCCGCGGATCGGACCGCAACTTCTCAGTGAACTTCGCCTTGACCTCGGGCGTCAAGCGGAAGTTCTGCCGTTCCGGATAATAGGAACCAACTTGGTTACATGATCGCCTTCAATTGTTCGCCCAGAGACTTGCCTCGGCGCGCCACCGCCTCGCAGCACAGAAGGCCGGCCAGCACGCCATCTTTCTCGGGAACGTGATGGCGGATCGACAAGCCCGCGCTCTCTTCCCCGCCAATCGCGATCTTGTCCTGCATGATGAGTTCGCCGATGTACTTGAAACCCACCGGAGTCTCGTGCAACTCCACGCCGTGATTCTCGGCCAGCGCATTGATCAGATTCGTGGTCGCAACCGACTTGGCCACGCCGTTCTTCCAGCCCCGGCTCTCGACCAGATAGTCGAACAGCAGGCGATCACGTAGTTCGGCTGCAGGAAAGTTCCGTCGGCGTCGACGATGCCGAAGCGGTCGGCGTCGCCGTCGGTCGCGATGCCGATCTGGGCGCCGGTCTCGCGCATCTTCTTTCGCAGATCTTCCAGCAGATGATCGTCCGGTTCCGGCGCGTGTCCGCCGAACAGCACGTCGCGATAGTCGTGCACGGTGGCCACTTGCAGGCCGGCGCTGCGGAGCAATTCGTCGGAATATCCGCGAGCCGCGCCCCACATGGGATCAAAGGCGACGCGCAGATTCGCCTTGCGAATCACGTCCAGATCGACGATCTCGCCCAGGCGCTTCAAATAGCGCCGGCTTGGGATCGAGGTTCATTCCGCTCGGCGGTGCGCACTGCCGGAGCGGCCATGTCGACGGACGCGGCATGTCGCCGGCAACAATTTCCGCTTCGATCTTCTTCGTGACCTCCGGCAGCGCCGGGCAGCCGTCGGGAGTGGAGAACTTGATTCCGTTGTACTCCGGCGGATTATGCGAGGCAGTGAAATTGATGACGCCGTCCGCCTTGTTCTGAATCACGGCGTGGGCAAATGCCGGAGTGGGCGCGGGTTCGGCCACCACCAGCGGCGCGATTCCGTGTGCGGCCAGAATTTCCGCCGCCATCGAGCAAAACGTTTCGCCCAGAAACCGCGGATCGCGCCCCACGATCACCCGCGCCCCTTGCGGCTTCTGCGAAGCCACGTAGCGGGCAATGCCGGCCACGGCGCGCCGCACATTGGCGAACGTAAACTCCTCGGCCATGACCGCCCGCCATCCCGATGTGCCAAACTTGATTTGCGTCAGCATATTCGACCCTCATCCCATGGCAACGAGATGCTAATCTCTCCCTCGACTAGCTGAAAGCTGATGGCCGAGAGCTGACGGCTGATTTTATATGACCGACAAACGAATCGTCCTGTCCACCGCCGGGTCCGAAGACGAAGCCCGCAAAATCGCACGCCATCTGGTCGAGCACCAGCTCGCCGCCTGCGTGAACATCGTCCCGCGAGATTGAATCGATCTACCGCTGGCAGGGAAAAGTGGAATCGAGCCAGGAATGGCTGCTGCTGATCAAGACGACGGCTGAGAAATTTCCGGCAGTGCGCGACGCCATGCGCGAGTTGCACTCCTACGAACTCCCGGAGTGCATCGCGATCAATATTGAAGATGGCAGCGCCGAATATCTGCAGTGGCTGGGATCTTCGCTGATCGAAGACGAGGAGCCCGCTCCATGAGCCGCGCGTGGAAACCGCGGCGGCGCTTATGCTGAGGCCCTACCTCGAAGGTTCAGCCGCCAGTAGTCTAACGAGAAAGCTGGATGGTCGCCTGCGGCCTGCCGGGTCAAGTCGGACATGAATGCGGCCCGCAGATCTTCTGAAGGGAATGTTCTCCAGATGCCGCCGCAGAATGATGTTGCGGACAAATTCGCTATATTGCGATGCGCTATCGAGGACTCGTCGGCGCCGCTTCCATGCGAGGTCTCGATGTCGACAAAGCCGGCGCGCCGCAAACTCTCTGCCGCACCTTCGGCGTCCTGAAAAAGCCACGGATCGCAGAAGTCCACAAAGAACGACGCAAATTTGGCGGAAGCCGCCAGCTCGTTCACCCGCTTGCGCAGGTTGACCAGGTTCGGGCCACCTCCACACTGGGCCTCCAGCCAGCCTTCGCGGACTAGCGCACGCCGCAAATTCGCAAACAACTTGTCTTGATCGAGCACCCAATGAAACGCGGCGGTGCTCACGATGGCATCGAACGCATGATCGAACGGCAGGTACAGGAGATCACACGCAACTAGGCTGACGCGCTCACCAAATTGCGCTGCGAGATGCTCCCGCGCCGAGCCCAGCATGTTTTGAGAAAGGTCCACGCCAACCACGCGTCCACGTGGCAACGCTTCCAGCAGTTCAGCGGTCAGACGTCCCGTGCCGCATCCCGCGTCGAGCACAACTTCGTCGCCGCGCAGATGCAGGCGCGAGAGAACTCTCTTGCCCCAACTCACCTGAGGCCCGGAAAGACGGTGATACGCCGCAGAATTCCACTCACGGGAAGAAGATTGTGAGTCGTCACTCACTCGGAAAAGAACCTCGAATTGAAGAGCCCGTGTATCCGTGCAAGTCAGTGAAAATCTGGATTTCAGATCGCCTTCAACGCCTGATCCAGATCGTCGAGGATGTCGTCCACATCTTCGATGCCCACGGAAATTCGCACCATGCCGTCGGTAATGCCGATGGCCTTGCGGCCTTTCGCGCCGAGTGCCGCGTGCGTCATGGTTGCGGGATGCGAGATCAGCGTCTCGACGCCGCCCAACGACTCGCCCAGCGAACACACGCGCACTTTCTTCAGCATCTTGTTCGCGTTCTTCAGCGAGCCGGTCTCAAACGTGATCATCGCCCCGAAGCCGCTCATCTGCCGCCGCGCCAGGGCATGTTGCGGATGATCCGGCAATCCGGGATAGAACACCGCCTTCACTTTTTTATGCTTCGATAGAAAATCGGCCACGATGCGGCCGCTGCGGTCGTGAATCTCCATGCGCGCCGCCAGTGTCTTCACTCCGCGCAGCACCAGCCAGCATTCAAACGGAGAAAGAATCGCGCCCGCCGCCTTCTGCAGAAACGCCAACTGGTCGGCGTGCTCCTGCTTCGCGCACATCACAACGCCGCCCAGGCCGTCGCTGTGGCCGTTCAGAAATTTCGTGGTCGAGTGCACCACCATGTCCGCCCCCAGCGCAAGTGGCTGCTGGAAATACGGCGACATGAATGTGTTGTCGACCACGAGCGAAACTTTCTTCTGGCGGCAGATCTTGCTGATCGCCGCATAGATCGCTCAACCGCATCAGACGGATTGGTCGGCGTCTCCACGTACACCATCCGCGTATTTTTGCGGATGGCACGCTCCACATTCCCTGCGTCGGAAGTATCGACGTAAGAAAACTCCAGCCCGAAACCGGTCATGACGCTGTTGAACAGCCGCGGCGTACCCCCGTACAGATCGTTGCCGCAGACCACGTGGTCGCCGGATTTCAGCATGCTGACGATCGCATTGATCGCCGCCATGCCGCTGGCAAACACGCGCGCCGCCACCGCGCCTTCAAGCGCGGCGAGATTTTCTTCCAACCGCGTGCGCGTCGGATTCGACACGCGCGAATACTCATATCCCTTGTTCTCGCCAATTCCCTGCTGCACATAGGTCGATGTGGGATAGATGGGCACCGTCACCGCCCCCGGTCAAAGGATCGGGCTCCTGCCCGCAGTGAATGGCGCGCGTCGCAAAACCTGGTTCTTTCTGTTTTTTCATTCGTGTGAATCCGTGAAAATCTGTGGCGACGCGTTCTGAACGATCAACGTCAAACACCGCTCCTAAATCGCCGCCCTCAAAAATCTTCTTCGATAAGTACCGCTCCGCCGAATCTGGAATGATGGTCACAACGCGCTTCCCCGGCCCCAACTTTTTCGCAACTTTCAGCGACGCGAACACCGCCGCCCCGCCGCTCGATCCCGCCAGCACGCCTTCCTGCGCCGCCAGCGCCTTCACCGTGCCGAACGCCTCATCATCCGTCACCATCATCACTTCATCGCACACCGAGCGGTCAAACGTCTTTCGGAGTGAAGCTGGTGCCGATCCCTTCCACTTTGTGCGGCCCGGGCTGCCCGCCGCCCAACGTCGAGCCTTGCGTTTCGACCGCATAGGCCAGCACAGCGGGCGACTTCTCCTTCAAATAGCGGGCGATGCCAGAGAACGTTCCGCAGGTGCCGCAACCCAGCACGAC
The DNA here is from genome assembly GCA_963795875.1 of uncultured Acidobacteriaceae bacterium. Lineage (GTDB taxonomy): Bacteria > Acidobacteriota > Terriglobia > Terriglobales > Acidobacteriaceae > Sulfotelmatobacter. The sequence continues at coordinate 107,530 of CAWCJM010000004.1, read as the reverse complement.
GGCATCGACTTTCCCGTCCATCTGTTCGAAGATTTCGTGCGCCGTGGTCTCGTAGTGATAGTCGGGATTGGCGAGGTTCTCAAACTGTCCCGCCATGAATGCCGATGGATCGCCAGCCACCAGCGCCTTCGCCTGCCGGATGGCGCCCTGCATGCCCTCGGCGTCAGGCGTGCGGACCACCTCGGCGCCGAGGGCCCGCATGATCGTGACTTTTTCCTCAGAAAATCGCTCCGGCACGAACAATCTCACCTTGTAGCCGCGGTTCACGCCGATCAGCGCCAGCCCGATGCCGGTGTTTCCCGCAGTCGCCTCGACAATGGTTCCGCCGGGCGCAGTTTTCCTTCCTGCTCGGCGCGCCGGATGATCCCAATCGCCGCCCGGTCTTTCACGCTGCCGCCCGGATTCAGGTACTCCAGCTTGGCAAACACGTCCGCCGACCCGGCCGGAACCAGCCGCTTCAACTGCAGCATGGGAGTTTCGCCGACCAGTTGGGTGATGTCGTCGGCAACGCGCAGGCGGGACATTTCAGAAGTTTTCGAAGTCACCTTACAGGGTACGGGGAGGTGAGCAGGGTCGTCAATTGCGGCGGCCAAGCGAAAGTCTCGACACCTCAGGCTATAATTCCGCCTCCGATACAGAAAGGAATCGCATGCGACGCTTCGCCGCAGTGCTGTTGATCTCAACCTGATCGTTCCATCCCTCGCTCTAGGCGCCGACGAGGCTCCGCTGTCGGGCTATTCGTCCAGCTCCAGCCAGGCCGAGCGCGAGTGGGAAGCGAAGTTTCGTGCCATCCCCGATCCCGGCGAATCTCAAGGAATACATGCGTCGCCTCAGCGCGCGCCCGCATCATGTCGGTCGCCCTACGATAAAGACAATGCCGAATGGATTCTCGCCCGCTTCAAAGAATGGGGACTCGACGCGCACATCGAAACCTTCGATGTTCTTTTCCCGACACCCAAGAGTTCGCGTGCTGGAAATGGTCGAGCCCACAAAATTTACCGCCAAGCTCGAAGAACCCGCCCTGGCCGTCGATCCGACCTCGAATCAGAAATCCGAACAACTTCCCACCTACAACGCCTATTCCATCGACGGCGACGTGACCGCCCCACTCATCTTCGTGAACTACGGACTGCCGGAAGACTACGAGAAGCTCGACCGCCTCGGCATCTCAGTGAAGGGCGCGATTGTGATCGCGAAGTACGACCAATCCTGGCGCGGAGTGAAGCCCAAAGTCGCCGCCGAGCACGGAGCCATCGGCTGTCTGATCTATTCCGAGCCGAAGGATGACGGCTACACCCGGGATAACGTTTTCCCGCAAGGCCCGATGCGCAATCCGGACGGCGTGCAGCGCGGCAGCGTGATGGACTTCGCCTCCGCCAGTCCCGGGGATCCGCTCACTCCCGGCATCGGCGCCACTCCCGGCGCCAAGCGGCTGGCACTGAAGGACGCGAAGAGCATCACGAAGATTCCGGTGCTGCCAATTTCCTACGGCGACGCGCAACCTCTGCTCGCCGCGCTCAAAGGTCCCATGGCGCCCGAAGAGTGGCGTGGAACTCTGCCGATCTCCTATCACGTGGGCCGGGCCCAGCAAAAGTCCATCTGAAAGTCGAATTCAACTGGGACACAAAGCCGGTGAACGATGTCATCGCGAAAATTCCCGGCAGTGTCGCGCCCGACGAATGGATCATCCGCGGCAATCACCACGATGCGTGGGTGAACGGCGCCGAGGATCCCATCTCCGGCCAGGCTCCGCTGCTGGAAGAAGCCCGCGCGCTGGGCCTTCTGCTGAAGCAAGGCTGGAAGCCGCGCCGCACCATCATCTACGCCGCATGGGACGGCGAAGAACCCATGTTGCTGGGCTCCACCGAGTGGGTCGAGGCGCACGCCGACGAACTTCGTCAGCATGCCGCCGTCTACATCAATACGCGACGGCAACGACCGCGGCCTTCTCCAGATGGGAGGCTCGCACACGCTGGAACAGTTCATCAACGGAGTCGCACGCGATATTGAAGATCCCGAAACCAAGCTGACAGTCTGGCAGCGCCTGCAATTATCGAAGATTGCCGAGGCGAAATCCGCCGACGACCGCAAAGAACTGCGGCAGCGCACCGATCTGCGCATCAGCGCGCTCGGCTCCGGCACCGACTTCACCGGCTTTCTCGATCACATCGGCGTCGCTACTCTCGACTTGGGTTATGGAGGCGAGGACGAACAGGGCATCTATCACTCGATCTACGACGACTTCTACTGGTACATGCATTTTTCCGACTATGATTTCGTCTACGGCCGCGCCCTGTCCCAGACGGTCGGAACCTCGGTGATGCGCCTGGCCGACGCCGAAATCCTGCCCTTTGATTTCGTGGATTTCGCGGACACGATCCAGAAATACACCAAGGATCTGGAGAAGTTGCTGGCGGACAAGCAGGAAGAAATTCGCGAGCGCAACCAGGAACTGGACGAAGGCGTCTTCAAGGCAACGCTCGATCCTCGGCGCCCCACGGTCGCACCACCGCGAGAAGAAGTTCCTCCGCATCTGAACTTCGCGCCGATGCAGAATGCGGCAGAATCGCTGGCTCGCAGCGCAGAGCACTATCGGCAGGCGCTTTCGCACAAGCAAGCAACTTTGAGCGACAGCCAGACCCAATCGCTGAGCGCTTTGAACCAGCAACTGATCGAGAGCGAACGCAAACTGACCAACGATGACGGACTCCCGCGGCGCCCCTGGTACAAGCATCTGCTCTATGCTCCAGGAGTTTATAGCGGATACGGCGTGAAGACCGTCCCCGGTGTGCGCGAAGGCATTGAACAGAAAAAATATGCCGAGGCCGAACAGGAAATCGTGCGGGTGGCGAAAGCGCTGGAGGAAGAATCGGCTCTGATCGAATCAGCCGGCGAAGATGCTGGAGCAGCTCGCGGGAGCGGCGTGCCGGTCGCGATACAGCATCGGCCTTACTTGGCGCCGCTGGCCGCAGGCTGGTGCGCCGGCGTAATACCCGCTCTTGGTGCGCACCGTCATCTTGCCGTGTCCCTTGGCTTTGGCCTCGACGCGAATCTGCCGGAAGCCGCCGTTTCCCCGGGGATTCGTCGGCTTGTAGCCAATGGCGTACTGATTCCGGATGTCGCGCGCGACCGTCCGGCTGATCGCGTCCACTTCATCCAGCGTCTTGGGAAAGAATGCGATCCCGCCCGTGTGCTGCGCCATGATCTCCAGCGCCTTCCGGGCCCGCTTGGGATGCTCCTCGTCCCCAAGAATCCCGATGGCATACACCGACGGGCCGTTCTCTTCCTGCAACTGCTTCACCGCCTGCTCCAGAGTCTCGTTGCTGGCGTTATCCTCGCCGTCGGTCACCACAAACAACACTTTCTTCTCCAGGCGCGCATACCGCTTCAAATGCTCGGCCGATGCGACGACGGCATCGTAGAGCGCAGTGCCTCCGCGCGCGTCAATCTTTTCCAGCGCTTCTTTCAGCTTCAGCAGGTCGTTGGTGAAATCCTGGTCGAGATAATATTCGTCGTTGAAATTCACCATGAAAACTTCATCCTTCGGATTGCTCGACCGCACCAGATTCAGCGCGGCCTGGTTCACCTTGCTCCGCTTCTCCCGCATCGACCCCGAGTTGTCGATGACGATGCCCATCGCCACCGGAATATCCACGTGATGAAACGAAATGATGTTCTGCGGCTTCCCGTCTTCAAATACGGTAAAGGCGCTGCGGTCGAGGGTGGTGACGATGTGCTGCTTGTCGTCGATCACCGAGGCGTGCAGCAGGACTTCGTCCACGTCTTTGCGGAAGACGAAGACTCCCTGATCGTTGAGTTTCTTGTCTTGACTTGCTGTCTTCTGCGGAGTTGCGTTCGGAGCGGTCTGCGGAGGCGAGGCGGGTTTGCCGCGGAGGGCGCGCCAGTAGCAGGCTTAGTAGTCGATTCTGAGGCGGGGCGGCCTGTGGCCGGGCAGGCCAGCCAACTGCACACCGGCCCAAATCACGAACGTGAAGAGAACAGAACCCTCGCGGCCCTATTGCTGAGGCGCGTAATATCCCGTCCTGGCATACACCCGTAGAGGCGGCAATCCTTTCGGTGGCAGCAGCTTCACTTTTATCTTACGCCATTTGCCGTCGCGCACGACTTTGGTCGGACGGTATCCCAGGACATACTGATTGCGCAGCTCGACTCCGATCTTGGTCGCCACATCCCCCAGGTCGTTGGGATTGTCGATGGTGAACGCCCGCCCCCCGGTCAGTTCCGTGATGTCGCTCAGCAGTTGCGGGCCCAGCCGTTCTTCCATGGCGGAAGCATAGCGGTCGTAGATGCCGATGGCGTAGATCATCACGTCGGCTTCCTTCACCAGCGACTTGATCTCGCCTTCGGTGTAGCGGCTGTGATTGTCGCCGCCATCGGAAATGATCAGCAGCGCCTTCTTCGGATACTTGGCCTGCCGCATCTTGCTGACGCCCATGTAAATCGCGTCGAGCAGTGCGGTGCGATGCCGGGGCACGGCGAAAACCAGCTTGTTCTGAATCTCGTCCACCGAACTGGTGAAGTCGCTCACCGCCTCCGGTTCGTCGGAGAAGGTGATCATGAAAAACTCATCCTGCGGATTCGCCGTCTTGAAGAATTCCATCACCGCGTCTTTGGCGCGGTCCATCTTGCTGCTCATGCTGCCGCTGGAATCGAAGATCACGCCCAGCGAAACCGGAGCATCCTCGCTGGAAAATGTTCGAATCTCCTGCGTGGCATTGCCTTCAAAGAGCTGGAAGTTTTCCTTGTCCAGCCCGGTCACCAGCCGGTTCATCGGGTCGGTAATCGTCACCGGAACCAGCACCAGATCCACGTCCACTTTCAGCGGACGCACGTGCGCGCGTCAGCCCGGTGGTCGAGGCCAGCAGATCCGGCTTGGGAGGCTCCGGCGGCTTCTCCACCTCGCGCGGCGTAACGTGCACGTCATTCACGTCGGTCTGCCCGAACGCGGGAAGCAGAACCAGCGCAGAGAGCGCCAAAAGATGAGAGCGAAAGCACAGCCGCATGGATTCCGCAGCGAGAGATTTTTTGCGCAGCCGGGCTGGAGTCGGGTCCCAGGGGAGAACCGGACAGCCACTTCGAACTACGGCCATCGGGTGAGATGACCAGCGCCCATCTCTACGCAGGCGGGCCATAGATACCTCAATGTGGCGCGGATGTTAGCACAGCTTTCGCCGCCGCGGCGCAACGATTTTTGTCAAAATTCAGAGACAAATCTCCCGAACTGCATTTTGGTTGTTATTTGTGCAGAGAGGTTGTCTCACGAGACTGTTTGAACTACCGTGTCTTGGCGGTCTCCTCCCGATTCGCGGTGACGTCTGCTCACACGGAATCGTCCCGTCTTTCCCGGAACTGGCCGGGGTCGAAAGCAGCTCCATTTCGCGCATTCCCGGCAGTGCCGCCATCTTGTTACAATCAAAAGTTTCCCATGGCCGACATACTTCCTTTTCGCGCTCTCCGCTACGACCTGCAGCGAGTTTCCGCTGCGCAGGTCGTCACCCAACCCTACGACAAGATCACTCCCGCCATGCAGGAGCGCTACTACGCCGCCAGCCCCTATAACCTGGTGCGCATCATCCTCGGCCGCCGCGAGCCCGAGACAACGCCGGCAACAATGTCTATACCCGCGCCGCCGCCTACGGCCGGCAGTGGCGGGCCGAGGGAATCCTCCGCCAGGATTCCGCGCCTTCGATTTACACCTATTCCCAGACCTTCACCGCCCCGTCGGGAACGAAGTTCGAGCGCCGCGGATTCATCGCCCTCGGCCGCGTCGAGGACTATTCCGCCAAAGTCGTCTTCCGGCACGAGCAAACTCTCTCCAAGCCGAAGGCCGACCGCCTCGACCTGCTCCGCGCCACCCGCGCGCACTACGAACAGCTTTTCCTGCTCTATGAAGATTCCGGAGAGATCGATTCCCTGCTCGCCCACGCCCGCAGCCGCCCCAACCATCGACGTGACGGACGAATACGGAGTCGCCCACCGCGTCTGGCAGATCTCCGACGCCGACGTGATCGCGTCCGTTCAGGAGAAGATGCGCGATAAAAAGCTGGTCATCGCCGACGGCCATCACCGCTACGAAACCGCGCTCAACTTCCGCAATGAATGCCGCAGCACGCGGCCGGCGCGCAGCGTTCAAACCCCGCACGCTCCCTACGAATTCGTGATGATGACCTTCGTCAACATGAACGACCCCGGCCTGCTGGTGCTGCCCACGCATCGCGTGGTGCATTCGCTCGAATCATTCTCGGTCAGACGAGTTTCAGAACTCCAGCCGCGCCTTCTTCGAAGTCGAAGAAGATCGATCCTCGCCTCGACGCCGCCCGCGCCACCGCCCTTCTGCAAGAACGCGGCCGCGCCGGAACCGCTCTGCTGGCCGTCACCGCCAACCGCGCCTTCGTCCTGCACTCTCCGAAGACCCGCAGGAGCGCAATTTTTTGCCGGCCTCTCAGCCCGCCAGCAAGCGCTCGATGTCGTGCAACTGCACAAATGCCTGCTGGAAGGCGTGCTGAAGCTTTCGGAAGAATCCATCCGCAACCAGCAGAACCTCTCTTACCTGCGCGACGCCTCCGAAGCGTCTGGACCAGGTTCGCGAAGGGCGAAGCCGCCAACATCGCATTCCTGATGAATCCTTGCCCGGTACCGCAGGTGCGCGACGTAGCCTTCGCCGGCGAAGTTATGCCCCAGAAGTCCACCGATTTCTACCCCAAGCTCCTGAGTGGATTAACCGCCTATGCGCTGGACTAACCACTCCAGGTAGCGCCGCGTCCCGTCGCGCCGGCGCGCGCGCCACCTGTCGCGGGCGCCTCGCTCGCGCAATCTCGTGCTCAACCGCATCTGCTCCTGGTACTCTGTCGTGCGCAATCTCTCTGCTCGCAGCCGCCGCCCCGGAAAAGCACCTCGCCGTCTACTCCGTCGCCGCGAACTATTCCCTCCCTCTGGTGCAGCGCGAAGGCCGCGACTATGTCGGCCTGCTCGAAGTGCTCGAACCCCTGGGCAAAGTCAGCGCCAAATCCGAAGGCCCGCGCTGGCGTCTGCGCTACAACAACGTGCGAAGGCGACTTCCAGGTTGGCAAGACCCGCGCCCGCGTCCAGGGCCGCGACGCCGATCTCGGCTGGCAAATTCCTAGTGGAGAATAACCGCGGACTCGTCCCCGTGGCTCGCTCAGCTCCCTGCTGCCGCGCTTTCTCGGGCGGCCCCGTCACCCTTGCACGAAGACTCCGGACGCCTCTTCATCGGCAGCGTCGCCACTCACTTCACCGCCTCGCTGTCCGGCGACAATCCGCCGCGGCTGGTCTTCCATTTCACCGCGCCGGTGAATCCCATGGTCGCCACCGAACCGGGCGCGCTGCGCATGACGTTCTCCCGCGAACCCGTGGTCGCGCCGGCCTCGCCCACTCTCACCTTCGGCAACAAGACCATCCCGTCGGCCATCTACAGCGAGAGCAACGGCGCGGCCGTCGTCACGGTGAATGCCACGATCCCGGTGATCGCCAGTTTCAGCAACGACGGACGCACGGTCACCATCTCTGCCACCTCCGCAGCTTCCGCGGCCGCGCAGAATCACGCAATCCACTCCGCGCCGCCAGCCGGCAGTCGCGCCGGAGCGCCGGCCAGCCATCCCCGCAGCCGCGACCAACCCCTGCGCCGGCTCCCACATCGCGCGCCGCTATTTCGCAGTAGTCGACGCCAGCCACGGCGGCGACGATCACGGCGAAACTCTCAGCAACTACCTTGCTCGAAAAAGACGTCACCGTCGCCCTCGCCCGCAGCCTGCGCCAGGAACTGGAGAGCCGCGGCATCCCAACGCTGGTGCTGCGCGACTCCGACGCCAACCTCTCTGCTCGACCAGCGCGCCATCTTCGCCAACGCCGATCACGCCGCCATCTACATCGCCGTGCACGCGGCCTCCAACGGTCACGGCGTGCGCGTCTATACCGCGCTGCTTCCCTTCGGCGGCGATGATCGCGGACCCTTCCGTGCCTGGACCACCGCCCAGCATGCCTCTCTGCCCCATAAGCCAGAGCGCCGCCACCGCAGTCGCCGCCGAATTCCAGAGACGGCAGATCCCGGTTCGCACCTTGACCGCCCCGCTCCGCCCGCTCAATAACGTCACCGGACCCGCCATCGCCATCGAGGTCGCGCCCCAGGGATCCGATTCCTCCCAACTCACCGCGCCCGACTACCAGCAACTGGTCACCAGCGCCGTCGCCACCGCCATCGCCGCCACCCGCGATCAACTCGGAGCCGGAGCGATGAGACACGTTACCTGTGGCGCAGACCCATGAGGCGCAAACCATGATCCCCCGCCATCTTGTCATCGCGATGTCGATACTCGCTGGTCGCAGTGCTGGGCCTGAGCATCTACGCCTGGCACATGCGAAAAACGGCCGCGGCCACGCCCGTCGCTTCACCGACACCCGCCCGCTCGCCCCGCCGATCGCCGGACCCACCGAGCGCGTCACCCTTTACGTCGCGCACGATGACGATGGCAGCCTGCGCGCCGAGTCGGCTCTGATTCCGCTGCCTTCCGGACGCCAGCAGCGCGCCGAAGAACTTCTGCGCGCCCTGCTCTCGCTCTATCTCGACAAGTCCTCGCCCCACGTTCTCGGCTCCGGCGCCGACATCCGCAGCGTCTTTCTGGTCGATCCCGGAGTCGCCGTCATCGACCTGAACTCCGCCTTTGCCGACACTCACCGCTCCGGCGTCCTCGTCGAAGAACTTGACCGTGACGTCGCTGATCCACACCATCTCGGCCAACACTCCCGGCATTCTGAAAGTAAAGATCCTCGTCGACGGCAAAGAACGCGACACCCTCGCCGGCCACGCCGATCTTTCGTCGTTCTACGACGTAACCGCAGTCAATCAACTCGCCACGCAACTGCAGCCGACACAGTAAGAAACATTTGTCATTCCGAAGCAAAGCGAGGAATCTGCTTCGTGCCGGCGTCCGGCAGAACAGCAGATTCCTCGTCGCTTCGCCCCTCGAAATGACAAAAGCCTTATGCGGCCTTCTCCAGCCCTTCAATGTCGCGCTTCGCCCGCTCCAGAATCTCGCGGATCTTCGCGATCTTGGCGGAATCGTGCGAGCCGCGAGTCGCTGTCTTCAGTGCTGCCTTCATCACCTCGGCCGCCGGGCGCATCACCTCCGCACCTTCCATGCCCATCCACGGCGCCCAGTCTCCAGCCTGCTCGGCGCGTTGCCATATTTTTTTCACCGTCTCGGCTTCACGCTGTAACTCGGACTTGCCGGCCTCCGTCAGTGAATACGTCCGCTTTCCCCGCCGCCGTGTCGGAGGTGACCAGGCCCTCATCTTCCAATTGCTGTAGCGCCGGATAAATGGCCCCAGCGCTCGCTTTGTAAATGCCGCCAGACTTCGTCTCCAGTTCTTTCATCAGTTCGTAGCCGTGCTTCGAGCCACTTTCCAGCATTGACAGCAACGCCAACCGGATCTCGCCTGGACCAAAGAAACGGCCCCAGCGGCCTCCGCGGCCCCACGGGAATCCTCCGCCCATAAACGGCGTTGCCATACCACCACGCCACCAACTTCCACATCTTCCGTACATACTCAAACTCCTCAAGACCGATCATCACATCATTCGATCTGTCGATAACTATATCGTTAGATATATCTTCTGTCAACAGATGGCGCGATTGCCTTCGCTCTCTTGGGAAGATGCGGAAGAGGTAGCTCAGTGTTCTTTGTCGTTATCGTCGCCGACCCGTGTCTGATCCGTAATCCAGTTCACTTCCCACGTCTTGCCCCCATCCTCCGAAAAAGACTGCTCAAAGTGCGGCATGTTCGTCGTGGTGTTGGACCAGATGAATCGAACCAGCACTGCTTTTCCATTCGGACCCGCCGGTTCCGTGTCGAAAAACTCTCCCTGTCCGTTCTTGAACTTGCCGATCGTGGGAACTCCCATCACAGCGCTCTTACTGGTGGCCCAATAGAGGCTCCACTGGTGAGTTTGCGGATCGTACAGACGCAGGGTCATGCCTTCAATTTGGCTGCCATCCGGGCTTTCGGTTTCGAACTCCTCCAACTGAGAGCGGCCGTTCCACACTTTTCGAGTCACGGAAGTTCCATCAAACTCCACCCATGTCGTAGAACCGGTCAACGGATGAACCAGTTTCTTCAGGTGAATCTTCCAGCGTCCTACTTCGAAATCGAAATCGTGCTGTCCGTCCCGTTCCGTGGAAGTCTGCTGAGCACTCGCCTTTGAAGAGTCAGCACTTTGCTGAGCAAATATATGAACCGGCAGCATGAGGATAAGAACGCCGCCTAGCAAGAGAAGAGCACGAAACAGTTTGATTTTCATCACTGCCTCCTTAGTTGATGTCCTGCTTGGCTTCCAATTGCCGTACCAACCCATCGAGATAACTCTTCTGACCGTCAGGGCCGGTGGCCAACGCTACCTTCATTTCCTTGACCGCGTCATCAAACTTGCCCTGCGCGCAGTACATCCGAGCCATTCCCGTGTGCACGAACCACTGGTCGGGATGTTTCTTCGCATTTTCCCGGTAGATCACGAAAGCCTCGTCGCTGCGCTTTTCACCCTGCAGTTGGCGAGCGAACATATGCATCTGGAGCGGGCTGGCAAGGTCCAGCGCCTTCTTCTGCGCGGTTGCCGCGTCGTCCTTCCGGTTGAGCGCCGTCAGCACCTTCGACTTCGTGATTTCGTTTTCGTAGCGATCCTCATTTTCAATCGACGTATTCGCATATTTGAGCGCGTCGTCCAGCGCGATCTTTTCCGTGAGCAGATAGTTCGCCGCGTCGTCCCAGCTCATCCACGTGTACTGCGAAAGGTCGCGCAGTTGCTTCTTCAGGCTGGCCTGCACCAGGTCATGCACGTCGACCGACACTGTGAACGGCACCGCGATCTTCTCCCACTCCAGTGTCACCACCGCTGAATCGGGCTGAAGGTCGTCAAATTCGTAGGTCAGCGCATTGTGCAAGTCCGCGGCTCGGGGCTTCGCCGTTACGCGCAGTGCATCTTCTGCCTGGTCATAGGTGAACGATCCCCAGGACGTGGAATTCTTCGAGAAAATGATCGTCCATTCCTCCGCATTCGGAATCATGTGCAGGCCGTAGGTGCCCTGTCGAGCGGCTTGCCATCGATCAGCACCGGATCGCTGAACGTGATCGTGGTGTTCTCGTTTGCGCCCGCCCGCCAGACTTTGCCGTACGGAACCAGACCGTTCCAGACTTTGCGATCCTTCGCCAGCGGCCGGTGGTAGTGGATCGTGATCTCGGTTAACCCGATCCTCTGTGAGATGTCTGCGCGCTGGCTCGCTGCGGGCAGATCAAGCACGAACGATTGCGCCTGGCTCATTCCCGGCATCGCGGCCAGGAACAAGCAGAACAGAAATCCTCGCAACGCTGCTCTCAGCATGGGATACGCCTCCTTGAATCGGGCGGATTTCTTCGCCCCTGCAGGACATCTAGCCATGCCTAGTGGTCTATCGCAATAGCCACTTCTAGCTGATACGATATAACCACTCTAGCCTCGCTCAATACATAACACGGAGTGGGTGTCGCAGAATGCCACGCATTTCAGCCAGTTTCCTTCCGCCGATCGCGCTCGACCATCGCAGTCGAATCCCGATGTACCGCCAGCTTTATGACTGGTTTCGCAAAGCCGTCACCGACGGCCAACTGCGCCCCGGACATCGAGTCCCCTCCACCAGAAGCCTGGCCTCTGAGCTGAACATCTCGCGCATCCCGGTGTTGCAGGCCTACGAACAACTGCTGGCCGAAGGATACTTCGAGACCTTTGTCGGTGCCGGCACGTGTGTGGCTGGATCGATCCCGGACGAAAGCTTGAGTCCCGCGACCTCGCGAAGAGCTCTCCAGGAAATAGCTCAGAAGCCAGGACTGCGCCGAATCTCGCGTCGAGGAACTGCATTGACGCACGCTCCGGTGCAACCGTGGTTGAACGTCTCGGGCGCATTCCGAGTCAGCCTGCCTGCCCTCGACCACTTCCCGATCAGCATCTGGTCGAAGCTCGTGGCCCGTCACTCTCGCAGGCCGCCACGCGGCATCATGGCTTACGGCGATGCCATGGGATACCTGCCATTCCGCGAGGCCATTGCCGAGTATCTGGGCGCATCCCGCGGAGTGCGATGCGAGCCCTCGCAGATCCTGGTGACGACGGGATCGCAGCTGGCTTTGCAACTCTCCGCACAGGTTTTGCTGAATCCCAAAGATCCCGTCTGGATGGAAGAACCAGGCTATCCCGGCGCGCGCCAGGCTTTCCTGACGGCCGGAGCCCGATTGCTTCCGGCTCCGGTCGACGATGAGGGCATCAGTGTCACAGACATCATCCGCCGAGATCGTGGCGCCCGCGCCGTGTATGTGACGCCGTCGCACCAATATCCTCTGGGCACGACGTTGAGCGCCACGCGCCGCATGCTGCTCCTCAATTGGGCTGTGCGCGCTGGGGCGTGGATCATCGAAGACGATTACGACAGCGAATACCGGTTCGGCAGCCGCCCCATCGCGGCGCTGCAAGGCCTCGACTCGGATGCAAGGGTCATCTATGTCGGAACCTTCAGCAAAGTCATGTTTCCTGCGTTGCGCTTGGGCTACATGGTCATTCCCAATGATCTGGCGCCCGCTTTCTCCGCCGCTCGCGATGCCGCCGACATCTTTTCGTCGACGCTCTATCAGGCAGTCATGACCGACTTCATCCGCGAAGGACACTTCGCCCGCCACATCCGCCGCATGCGCATGCTGTATAAGGAGCGTCGCTCTGCGCTCGTGAAGGCGATCTCAATCCAGATGCCAGATTTGCTCGAGGTGATTGGCTCTGAAGCAGGAATGCATCTTGTGGCGCTCTTGCCGCCCGGCAGCAACGATGTAGTTGTCGCGCGCAAAGCGGTTGAGAAGGCTATTTCTGCAGCGCCCCTCTCCAGTTGCTACTCGAAACCTCCGGCAAGAGGTGGATTGATTCTTGGCTATGGAGGCGCGAGCGTACATCAGATTCACGAGGGCGTCCGCAAACTCAGACTCTGCATACCAAGCGCCCGCTGAACCTTAAGCTGCGTCAGATAGCGCAGCTAATGCCAGCGGCATTTACAATCGCCAAGCATGTTCTATCGCTCTGATAATCGCTCTCCCGACCAACTGCGCCCCGTCGTCCTCACTCCAGAATTCATCACCACGGCGGAAGGTTCCGTCCTGATTGAAGTCGGCAATACCCGCGTCATCTGCACCGCTTCGATCGAGGAAACCGTCCCGCAGTTCATGCGCAACAGCGGCAAGGGATGGATCTCCAGCGAATACAGCATGCTTCCCCGCTCCACCCTGACCCGCACGCCGCGCGAAGTTTCCAAGGGCCGCCAGAGCGGACGCACCCACGAAATCCAGCGCCTGATCGGCCGGTCGTTACGGGCGGTGACCGATCTGACGCGCCTCGGCGAGCGCACCATCTGGATCGACTGCGACGTCATCCAGGCCGACGGCGGCACGCGCACCGCCTCGATCACCGGCGCATTCGTGGCTCTGGGCCTGGCTCTGGAAAAATTGGTGGACGCAGGAACGCTGACTTCGGTCCCGCTCAAGGATTTTGTGGCCGCCGTGAGCGTGGGAATTGTGGACGGAGAAATCCTGCTCGACCTCTGCTACGAAGAAGACTCGCGCGCCGACGTCGACATGAACTTCGTCATGACGGCCGGGCATAAGTTGGTCGAAGTTCAGGCCACGGCCGAGCACCAGGTTTTCGACGACCAGCAACTCGCCAAGATGATCGCCTTCGCCAAGCAAGGCGTGCAGTCGCTGATCGCCAAGCAGCAAGCTGTGCTGAAGGCACTGACGCTCAGGCAGTAGGCGATCCGTCGATTCCGTTTTGGTTCGTCTCCCGAAATGAAACGGACCCCTACTGCCTTCGTTTCCCGGGCAGCCCGACGGGCATTTACACGCTTCCATTCCAACGCTACGCTGCGGCATGGGAAATCTCCGCAGCATTGACGGCCCACGACAAAGACCGCCGGCGCGAGCCGCGCACCGATATTGACCTCGGACTCACTGTTTGGGGCGTAGACATGCGGGGCGACCGCTTTTTGCAGGAAGCCCACGCCCGCGAAGTCAGTCTGAGCGGAGCACTAATTCTCGGCCTCGATTGCGAGCTACGCTCCGGCGACGTGATTGGAATTCTCTACCGCGGAAAGAAGGCGCGCTACCGCGTGGTTTGGGTTCACTTCAGTGGAACCAGCGACAAGATACAAGCCGCTGTTCATCGCTTCGCCCCCGATGAATGCCCCTGGAAAGAATTGCTGCAGGAAGAACCAGCCGACCATGAAACGAAGGCGAGCCAACACTCCCGGAGTCTCGGCACTAATGCTCCGTGTCCTCTGTGTCCTCTGTGGTTGAAGATTCTTGCTAAGCCACCCACACCGTCTTGGCGTTCAAGAACTCGCGAATCCCCACCGCCCCCAGCTCCCGCCCGTGCCCGGACTGCTTCACTCCGCCAAACGGAATGCGCGGATCGGACGCGACCATCTTGTTGATGAACACCATCCCCGCTTCCAGTTCGTTGATGAAGCGCTCGCGCTCCTTGTCGTCGTTGGTCCAGGCGCTCGCGCCCAGGCCGAAGCGAACGTCGTTGGCAATGCGGATCGCCTCATCCTGATCCTTCACCCGAAAGATCGACGCCACCGGGCCGAAGAATTCCTCGCCATAAGCCGGCGAATCTTTCGGAATGTTGGTCAGCACCGTCGGCGCATAGTAATTTCCCTTCTGCTTCAGCGGATGCCCGCCCGTCAGCAGTTTCGCCCCCGCCTTCACCGTTTTCTGCACGTCGGCATCGAGCGTGGTCACCGCATCGGCCGTGGCCAGCGGACCAAGCTCAGTCTTCTCGTCAAACGGATCGCCGATCCGCAGGCTCTCCATGCGCGCCACAAACTTCTTCTCAAACTCCGCCGCAATCGGACTCGGCCACGATGAAGCGCTTGGCCGCAATGCAGGACTGCCCATTGTTGAGCATGCGCGCCTCGACCGCCGTCTTCACCGCCGCATCCAGATCGGCCGACGGCATCACGATGAACGGATCGCTCCCGCCCAACTCGAGCACAACTTTCTTGATCCGCTTCGCCGCCCCGATGCCCACCTGAATCCCGGCCTGCTCGCTTCCGGTCAGCGTCGCCGCCACCACCCGCGGATCGTTCAACAGCGCATCCACCTGCCCCGAGCCGATCAGCAGCGTCTGGAACACGCCCGCGGGAAATCCAGCCTCCAGAAAAATCTCCTCGATCGCCAGCGCGCACTGCGGCACATTCGAAGCATGCTTCAGCAGATCCAACGTTGCCCGCCATCAGCGCCGGCGCCGCAAACCGGATCACCTGCCAGAACGGAAAATTCCACGGCATCACCGCCAGAATCGGCCCGATCGGCAAATAGCGGATAAAGCTCTTCTTCGCTCCCGTCTCGACCAGCTTCGTCGGCCATGAAGCGCTCGGTGTTCTCGGCGTAGTAGCGGCAAGCGGTGGTGCACTTCACCGCCTCGGCCACGGCAGCCTTGTAAGGCTTGCCCATTTCGAGCGTCATCAGGTGCGCGAACTTCTCCTTGTCGCGCTCCAGAATCTCGGCCGCCTTCAGCATGCGCTTGGCCCGCACGGCGAACGGAGTCTTCCGCTCGGCCTTGAACGCGCTCACCGCGAGTTGCAGCTTCTTCTCGATCTCGGCTTCCGAAAGTGGCTGAAATGTCTTGATGACTTCGCCCGTGGCGGGATTAATCGTTGCAATGGCCATAAATTACGTTGTCCTTCCGTGGTCGCCTTCGTCCAAGAGGTGGCGTTCAAACCTGACCGCCCATTGTCAGTTCTAAAATAGCCAATAAGCGGTCATACCACTATACCATTGGTTTGATTTCCCCGCTCCACGCGTCCCGATCACGAGCCCTAGGTGGTCACTGAAAATAGGCTTCCCATGAAACGATTCGTTATCGGATTCCTCACTGGCGGATTGGTTCTGGCGCTCGGTGTCCTCGGATACTTGAGACTGGGTTTGGCTGATGTCGCCGCCGACGCCCCCACGCCCGCATGGGCAACCCGCTGGATGTTCGCGTCCGTTCACGCCGCAATTCGCCGCACAACTCCTCGCGACCTGAAAAGTCCCCTGCCTACGAGTGACGAAAATCTGATTGCTGGCGGAAAGCTTTACCTCAACGATTGTGTCGGCTGTCACGGCGCACCGGGCAAACCACCGAGCACCTTTGGCGCGACCTTTAATCCTCCCGCGCCTCAGCTGGCGCGCGACGGAACAACCTATTCGGAAGCAGAGATTTATTGGGTTGCCAAGCACGGCATCCGGAGAACCGGAATGTCCGCGCAGGGGCCTTACTACTCCGACCAGAAGCTTTGGTTGCTGGCTGGGTTCATCAGCCGAATCACGACTCTGCCGCCTGAAGTCCGTGCCGGCATCGAGGAAAAAACCGGACACTAACCATGAAAACTTTCCTGCTCGGCTTCGTCGCTGCTTTCGTTCTCATTCCAGCCGGCGTTCTCGGATACTCTCGGCTCGGCCTGGCCGGGACAGGTAGCGATGCGAACCCCTCGGCATGGGAGACCCTGGTGATGCAATCGGCGGTGCGCGCTTCCGTCCGCCGAAGCGCCAAAGGGATTCAAGCTCGGACTCACGGGAATGATGACGACGCGATGGTTGAGGGAGGAAGACTCTATCTGAATGGATGTGCCGGGTGTCATGGTACTCCCGGCAAGCCCAGCGAGGATCTTAGCAGCTACCCCCGTGTGCCTCAGTTGCCGCAGGTCGGCACCCGATACTCCGAACCGGAAATTCACTGGATCGTCCAGCACGGCATCCGCAACACGGCCATGTCGGCCTACGGCCCGTTCTACTCCGACAAGGAAATGTGGGCTCTGGCCACCTTCCTCAAGCGAATCGACAACCTGCCGCCGGGCATGATGGACAGCATTCAAACGAAGAGCGCCGTGGGCAGCTCCAAAAACTGACGCACACTCCGGAACTCAGCGGACGGGCCTCCGACCTGAAGAATGCGGAACCACGCTGTGCTTTCTGGAATGCGGCCGCAAGTCCTGAAACTCGGCATAGGCACCAAGTGCGACGAGAAAGACAGCTCCCGCCGCGCAGAAAAGCATGAGCACCATTAACATCGCGTCACCTCCGACCTGTCGTCCATTGGCAGGTGACTGTACAACCACAGCATACCCGCGTGCCGAATGGGATTCCGTGACGGCCATCACCCGGGGAGGTTCGCTGGCGTAACCCTTGCAGCCGCTCTTCTTTTTGTATATACTTAGCGTATATACAATTGAGGAGGCGAGCTTATGGGGACTGCCCGCGTATTCCGCTCCGGCAACAGCCAGGCTGTGCGACTGCCGAAACAATTTCGCTTCAAAGGCGCAGAAGTCGAAATCTTTCGTCGGGGCGACGAGGTTGTCCTCCGCGAAAAGGACAAGAACCTGGTGAGAGCGTTCGAACTGCTCGCCTCGCTGCCCGATGACTTCGACCTGCCTGGCCGCGAGAACGAACGACCCGAAAAACGCAAGGGGCTGTAGACCGTGGATCCCCGCTTTCTGCTCGACACGAATATTTGTATCTACATTGCGCGGAAGAAACCGGAACGGGTGCTGCGCCACTTCGATAAAGTCAGTTTGGGAGAGGCGGCAATCTCGGTGATCACCTATGGCGAGTTGATCTTCGGCGCAACCAAGAGTTCGCGGCGTGAGGCCTCGCTGGAGACTCTGCGCGAGTTCGTTCGTCTAGTTCCTCCTCTGCCTATGCCAGAAAAGGCAGGTGACGTGTACGGGTTCATTCGCGCAGATCTTGAGGCCAGAGGCGAGCCGATCAGCGCCAACGATCTCTGGATCGCCGCCCACGCCTTAGCCGCAAAATTGACTCTCGTCACCAACAATGAAAAGGAATTCCGGCGGGTGCGCGGATTGAAGGTGCAGAATTGGACTGTGTAGCATAGGACCTCAAGCGCAGGCACTCATGTGAAGCAACGCGAGCGGCGTGTTATCGCATCACTTACCTCAAGGCTGATTGCGTCAATGATACATATGGTGTTCAAACAATTAATCTTGATACCGTTTGTAACCGCTACGTTGAATCCGCTCCTCGAAGCCCAGGTCAAACCACCAGAAACACGAACTAAGCCCCCGCAACTCAAACTGGAAGTTATTCTTCTCAAGAGCAGTTATAGGGTCGGCGAGACCGTGTTCGTGAAATACAAGCTCACGAGTTTAGTCGACGGCACGCTCTGCTTTGCCCCGCCAGCGGTGGATTCCACTGGAGGGTTTGGTGGATCCCTGAAAACCGATGTCATCCCGCCGCCCCAAGCAGCGGATTGGGATCTATTCATCGAGCACTTTTGGCCGGCGCACCCTAACGCTGAAGAACTTCGCCGGGACGTTGCCAATCGCTGGATCAGACTGGGAATGTCAGAACCTTTCACGCCGAAAGCAAAGGCCAGAATTGCGGTTTTGACCACAGCGGGCGACTGGGTTTTGAAATCTACGTACGTTCCCCCCGCACTCAACGGCGACGACAGGGCCGTAGTCGAGTCCTTCGGCTGCACTCCGCCCGATGTCGAGGTTTATTCAACCCCGGTGATTGTCAAGGTAACGAACGCTCCCGAGTGACGATTCATTCCCTACGATTCTTCCTGAACCCGGAATCCAGCCGCCCGAAGTCCGAGGTCCGCCGCGGTTTTTTCTCCGCCGTGGTTTACAATTATCAGTTCCACCGCACTCATCCCATCCGCATCTACAGGAGGATTCTCATGAAGCTCACCCCGGGCAAACTTGCCGGTCTCAAGAAAGTCTCCAACGAACGCGGCATCATTGCCGCCGCTGCCATGGACCAGCGCGGCTCCCTGCAAAAATCGCTGGCCAAGGAAAAAGGCGGCGAAGTCACCGACGCCATGATGGAAGAATTCAAGACGCTGGTCACCGAAGTTCTCACCCCGCATGCCACCGCCATCCTGCTCGACCCCGAGTGGGGACTGCCCGCCTCCAAGCGCCGCGCCAAGAACGCCGGCCTGCTGCTCGCCTATGAAAAGACCGGATACGACAAGACCGGCCCCGGCCGCCTCGCCGATCTGCTCGATTACTGGTCCGCCCGCCGCCTGAAAGAAGCGGGCGCGGACTGCGTCAAGATTCTGCTCTACTACACGCCCGACGATCCCAAGCACGTCAACGACAATCAAGCACGCCTGGGTCGAGCGCATCGGCGACGAATGCCGCGCCAACGACATCCCCTACTTCCTGGAGTTCGTCGGCTACGAAGAAGGCGCCGACGAGAAGGGCCTCGACTACGCCAAGAAGAAACCGCACATCGTCACCGAAAGCATGCGCGAGTTCAGCAAAGACCGCTACGGCGTCGACGTGCTGAAAGTCGAAGTGCCGGTGAACATGAAGTTCGTCGAAGGCACCAAGTGCTTCGGCGGACAGAAGGCCTACACCAAGAAGGAAGCCATCGACCTGTTCCACAAAGCCGCCAACGTCGCGACCAAGCCGTTCATTTATCTGTCGGCCGGCGTCAGCAACGCCGAGTTCAGCGAGACGCTCGAACTCGCCGGAGAATCCGGAGTGAAGTTCAACGGCGTGCTCTGCGGCCGCGCCACCTGGAAAGACGGCATTCCCATCTACGCCAAGCAAGGCGCAGCCGCCTTCCGCAAGTGGCTCGAAACCGAAGGCGTAAAGAACATCAACAACGTCAACGACAAGCTGAAAGCCGCAACGTCAGTGGCACTCGATCTACGGCGTGGAGTTAGTGCACGCGTAAGACTTAGAGGTCAAAAGTTGTGTGGGCGCGGGCGCTCCTCGCCCGCGCCTTTTTTTACTGTTCTAATAAGCCCAGCGAGCGCCTCACTTTGAAGCGAAAGATCCTTCTCTCCTGGAGCAGCGGCAAAGACAGTGCCTGGACCCTCCACGTGCTTCGCCAGCGCGGCGAAGTAGAAGTCGTCGGCCTGCTCACCACGATCAACACGCATTTCCAGCGCGTCGCCATGCACGGTACGCGCTACGCGCTGCTGAAGGCGCAAGCCGAGCGCCGCCCGCCTGCCGCTCTGGGAAGTTCCCTTGCCCTGGCCCTGCAGCAACGATGTCTATGAACAAGCGATGTCGGCCGCCTGCGCCTCGGCCGTTGAGAAAGGAATTTCGGCCATCGCTTTCGGCGATCTCTTTCTCGAAGACGTTCGCCGCTACCGCGAAGACCGCCTGCGCGGCACCGGACTCGACCCCATGTTTCCCCTCTGGGGACGCAACACGCGCGAACTGATTTCAGAAATGCTGGACGGCGGCCTGCGCGCCCGCATCGTCTGCTGTCGATCCTTCGAAGCTGCCCGGCGATTTCGTCGGCCGCGATCTCGACCATGACCTGGTCCGCCGCATGCCCGCCGGGGTCGATCCTTGCGCCGAGAATGGCGAGTTTCACACTTTCGCCTACGCCGGACCCATGTTCTATCAACCGATTCCGATCCAGGACGGCGAAATTGTGACGCGTGACGGATTCCTCTACGCGGATGTCCTGCCTGATTCCGAGATCGCTGCCTAACGCGATCCTTAGCGGCACGGATTGCACTGATCCCGCTAAGAATACCCGCTATGTCGGCAACTACCGTCTCTCATCACCGGCGCCTCCGGCGGCATCGGATACGAACTCGCCAAGCTCTTCGCCCGCGATCATCACAATCTGGTGCTGGTTGCCCGCAGCGCCGACAAACTGGCGCAGGTCGCCAACGAACTGCAGGCGCAAGGCGTCACGGTAAAGACCGTCGCTCTCGATCTCGCCGACACCGCCCGCGCCGAAGTTCCTCTTCGACCAACTCCAGCGCGAAGGCATCGCCATCGACATCCTCATCAACAACGCTGGCTTCGGCGTCTTCGGCGAGTTCGCGCAGATGCCGGAAGAAGAAATCCTCGGCCAGATCGATCTCAACATCACCGCCCTCACCGCACTCACGCGCCTGTTCCTGCCGGCCATGGTGCCCGCCGCAGCGGCCGCATCATGAACGTCGCTTCCACCGCCGGATTCCAGCCCGGGCCCGCTCATGGCCGTCTACTACGCGACCAAGGCCTACGTGATTTCTTTCTCCGAGGCGATCGCCAACGAACTGCGCCACTCCGGCGTCACCGTTACTTGCTTCTGCCCCGGGCGCCACGCAACACCGGTTTCGCGAAACGCGCCGGCAATTGATAATTCCCGCGCTGTTCAAGCAGTTCGGCGCCATGCCAGCGCGGAGAAAGTCGCGCTCGACGGCTACCGCGCGGTCATGGAAGGCCGCACCCTCGCCATTTCCGGCGTGCACAACTGGCTGGTCGCTCAGTCCACCCGCTTCGCTCCCCGCAAAATGGTCACCGCCATCTCCCGCTGGGTCGCGAAAAAGCCGAATAGCACCAAAAAATGCACAAAGGCACCCAAGAGGAATCACAGGCTTCCTTCCCCTGTGTCCTTCGTGTCCCTCTGTGGTGATGATTTCAATCCGCGTCGCCTCTTACACCTGCGCCGCGCCGCCGTCCACGAACAACTCGCTCCGGCAACGAACTTGCGTCTTCCGACGCGAGAAACACCGCAGCCTTGCCGATTTCATCCGGCTGGCCGATGCGCCCGAGGGGCACCCCGCGGTAAGGTGCTCGAACCGCCCTGCCGCTCTCCTTCAGTTTTGCCGCGAATCCTCCAAGATCGGCGTCTCGATCGGCCCCGGACTAATCACGTTGACGCGGATCTTGCGATCCTTCAGGTCGGTGGTCCAGCTACGGGCAAACGAACGCACCGCCGCCTTCGTCGCCGAATACACGCTGGACGCCGCCGAAGCCCTTGATGCCACAATCGACGCATTCAGGATGACCGATCCGCCATCGGGAATCAAAGGCAACGCCTTCTGCACCGTGAACAGCACGCCCTTCACGTTGGTGTTGAAGATCTGGTCATAGTGTTCTTCGGTGATCGAGCCCAGCGGAGCAAAGCTCCCCCCGCCGGCGTTGGCAAATACCACGTCGATCCGCCCTTTCTCCGCTTAATCAGAGCGAAAAGTTTGTCGAGATCGGCTCAGGTTTAGAAGCATCCGCCCGCACTGCCTTCACCTGCTTTCCCCCAATCTTTTCACCGCTTTATCCAATTCCGCCTGGCGGCGGCCGGTGATGTACACAAACGCGCCTTCCTTCACGAAACGCTGCGCCGTCGCCAGACCTAATGCCACTGCTGCCGCCTGTCACGAGTGCGATTTTCCCTTCCAGTTTCCCTGCCATATGATTTCTCCCTTTCCGGCTATTTTTGGACCGCTCGTTTCAGATGTTCGGGAAACGCGCCTGGATTCACCTTTTTTGAACTGAATGGTATAAAAGTACATCTAAAGATGATATGGGCGGGCAAACGGCCAATCCCGAGAAACCGGCATCCGGTGCGGAACGGCAAGATGGGTCGTCCCCGCGCGTTCAACGAGGCGGCGGCGCTCGACGCCGCCATGCGCGTCTTTTGGGAGAAAGGCTATGAGGGCACTTCGCTCGACGATCTCACCCGAGCCATGGGCATCAACCGCTCCAGCCTCTACGCCACCTTTGGAGACAAGGAAACAGCTTTTCCGCAAGAGCGATCGCCCGCTATGCAACAGGCCCAATGGCCTCTCTCTGGGAGGCACTCCAGCAGCCGACCGCTCGCGCCGTCGTCGAAACTCTTCTTCAGCACGCTGGCGAACTTCCTGGCCGATCCCTCCCACCCCCGGGGCTGCCTCACCCTCCAAGGAGGCATGGCATGCGGTTCCGGCGCCGAAAATGTGAGGCAGGCGATGATCGATTGGCGCAAGAGCGGCCTATCTCAGCTCCAGAATCGCTTCCAGCGCGCACATCAAGAAGGAGACCTTGCTGCCGGATGTAGATCCGAAAGATCTCGCTCGCTACGTCTTGATCGTGATGAACGGCCTCGGCGTGCAGGCCGCCAACGGAGCGACCAAATCGGAGATGACCCGGGCAGTCGAAATTGGCACTTCGATCCATGCCCGCTATAGAGCATGCCCCTGGTGAGCCTTCGCATCGGCGCCCTTCGGGACCATTGTTGCAAATTGCATCAAAACCCGCGGCCCGCAAGCCTTTTACAAATCCCTACCGACTCTTTGCAAACCTTTACCAAGCGTAAACGATACTTTTGTAAACAACGAGGGTCTAATCGACTGGGAGCCCAAGTTTCGTCTCCCCCGCTTCCGCACGAAATCGAAGCTCCGCACGAACGGAAGCCTTCGACAGGAGGTAGCAAATGGCGAACACTCGTGGTATCTCTCGATCCGTTTCGACCATGTTTGCCTTTCTGAATCTGGCCGGGACCAATGCGAGGCGATCCCTCGCGGCTCTTTCAACCCTCTTTCTTGCCCTCACCTGTTTGGCCCAAAATCAAGATCAACCTCAACCTCTCCTCGCCCCCCGATCCCCAAACCAATTTGCAAGCCTCGGCAAAACCAAATCCAGTCACCGAGACGATTCCCGCCGGAACCAGGTTTGCCCTCGTGCTCACCCATCCCATTCAAAGCCGGTACATCCATCGCGGAGACGATATCTATGCCCAAATCACCGCTCCCATCACGCTCGGCAATGATGTCGTGATCCCACCCGGCACCTTGATCGACGGTATCGTCGACAAACTCCAACGCAAAAGCGGACGTGGGGAACTTGTATCTGCAATCGATGTCGATCACCTTCCCCGACGGCTACGTTGTACCGATCTCCGGACCCGCGGTTCTCGAAACAGTGCAGGGGTATGCTCTGGTCGATCCCGGCACGGGACGGACCGTCGGAATGTTCGCACTGCCTGCGGCGGGAGCTGGCATCGGCGCGTTGATTGGTCACTCCGTCGGACAGCCGCAATCCGAAGTCACCTCCGCGTTTCCGCCCGGATGCATCGGAGGACCTCCCTTCTGCACCACGACGAGTACGCCCGTCTTCGGCACAAAAGGCAAAGACGCGATCATTGGCGCGGGCATCGGTGGCGCGGTCGGAGCGGTGATGTCCATGACGTTGCTGTTCAGTTCGCATCATTTCTTCCTCGATGTAGGATCGCCCAGTTGATATGGTGCTGCGTCAACCGCTCACGCTCGAGCACGACCCGGTCAGTGCTGCCGTCCGACAGTCGGAACAGCAGCCGGTAGCGATACAACCCGTCGCACCGCGCCCGCTGCCGCCGCCTCAACTCCCGGATACCGGCCCTCCGCCGGGCATGCCCGGATCGCCCGGCACGCCTCCGCACAATCATTCCCGGAGCGCCAGGACCCGGCGGTGTCCCAGGAGCGCCCATCATCATTCCCGGCACGCCCCCCGGCACTCCTTAATCCCGGCTGGAACCGAAGTGGAGGACCGGAGTCCGCTCCCCGGTCCTCCCTAGGTTTTTTGGAAGTGCAACGAACGACCTTAACGCGTCCTCGCGAACCCTCATGCTTGAAAGCTCTTGTAGTACCCTAATCCGGAAGCCGGGAGCCGGAAACCCATTCATGCCCACACTGATCGCTCAGCCCACAAGAATCCAAGCCGCCGGCAACAAGCCCAAACTCATTGACGAATACGTCGGCCGCGTCAACTCGAAAACCTCGGCCACCAGCGTCGCGCACATGCGCAGCCCACAAGGCTGGCTCGAGCCCGGCCAGACTCCCGAGTTTGATGAATTCACGATCGTGCTGAAAGGCCTGCTGCGCGTGGAACATAGAACTCCCGTTGGAACAATCGGCTCCCTCGATGTCGCCGCCGGACAAGCCGTCATCGCACACGCCGGAGAGTGGGTCCGCTACTCCACCCCGCAAGAAGGCGGCGCCGAATACATCGCCGTCTGCCTGCCCGCGTTCTCCATGGAAACGGTCCACCGGGACGCATAGGCGACCTCTGGGATTCAGCCCGAGCCCCTGTCTCACCGGAGGTGCTATTTCTCCTATTCCTCGCTCGCGTAGAATCCGGCCCGGGCCCTAACGTGCAACATCAAGAGTCTCTTCGGCAGCCGCAGCTTTACGCTGATTTTGTGCCACTTGCCGTCGCGAGCCGTCGACTGCGGCTCATACGCCAGCACATACTGGTGTCGCAGGCGGGTGCCGATGTTCCGGGCCACGGTCGGCAGTTCATTCGGATTCGTCAAGGTAAAAGCATCCCCGCCCGACAGTTCGGTAATCGTGCGCAGCAGTTCCGGCCCCCTCAATTCTTCCTCTGTGCTCACGTAACGTTCGTAGACGCCAACCGCGTAGATGGTGATGTCCGCCTCTTTGATCGCCGACTTCACGTCGCGTTCGGAGTAGCGGCTGTGGTTGTCTCCGCCATCGGAGAGGACTAGCAACGCCTTGCGCGCATACCTGGCGCTTCGCAGCTTGTCGATTCCCATGTAGATCGCATCGAGAAGAGACGTTTTGCCCTTCGAGCGGGCCGTCAACAAATCGTTTTCAATGTTCTCAGGATCAGTGGTGAAGTCCGTCGTGAGATGGGGCGCGTCGGCGAAGGTGATCATGAAAAACTCGTCCTGCGGATTGGCCGCCTCGCAGAACTGGGCGACCGCCTCCCGCGCCCGGTCAAGTTTGTAAGACATGCTGCCGCTGGTATCGACGATAATCCCGACCGACACCGGGGTGTCCTCGCTGGAGAAGTGCTTGATCTGCTGCGCCTTCTTGTTCTCAAACAGCTGAAAATTATCCGCATCGAGGCCCAGCACCGGCCGGTTCAAGCCGTCCGTAATGCTTACAGGAACCAGCACCAGATTGGCACTGGTCCGGATCAGGGCACCGCCCGCAAAGCCGCCCGCTCTTGCAGAAGGATACCCGGCCGTCGCAACGTCCACCGTCTTCTCCCGCGGAGTGATGTGTACATCGTCAATCGAGGTCTGGGCGAAGGTTCCAGTGGATTCCAGGGTTAGGAGGCAAAATAGAGTGGCGCGGAAGGAAACAGCTAGCACCGAGGGAAACATAGCCGGCACCGCCCAAGCAACGATTCGACAACCAGACAACGTGCATTAGGCGTGCTGGTTGCAATTGTCGTTGTAGGACGAATCTAGTAGGGGAACCGGGAAATAACTGGACCGAGAGCAAAACGGCGCGACGCGGAAATAGCCGGACGATCTTGAGCTGGTTGAGAAGCTAGGAGCTAGCAGCTAGAAGCTGCCTACTCCCACTCAATCGTCCCCGGCGGCTTCGAAGTGATGTCATACACCACGCGGTTCACGCCCTTCACTTCATTCACAATCCGCGTAGAGATCGTCTTCAGCACTTCATGCGGCAGCGGCACCCAGTCGGCGGTCATGCCGTCTTCCGAACTCACGGCGCGGATCGCGCAGGTGTAAGCATAAGTCCGCATGTCGCCCATCACGCCCACCGACATGACCGGCAGCAGCACGGCAAACGACTGCCAGATTTTGGTGTAAAGCCCGGCCTCTTTGATTTCGCTGACCACGATGTCGTCGCACTCGCGCAGCAGCGCCAGCCGCTCGGGCGTGACTTCTCCCAGCACGCGCACCGCGAGACCCGGACCGGGGAACGGCTGCCGCTGCAGGATTTCCTCCGGCATGCCGAGATCGCGGCCGATCTTGCGGACTTCGTCCTTGAATAAATCTTTCAGCGGCTCGATCAGCTTGAGCTTCATCTTCTCCGGCAGGCCGCCGACATTGTGATGCGACTTGATCACCTGCGAGGGCCCGCGCACCGAGCGCGACTCAATCACGTCAGGATAAAGCGTGCCCTGCACCAGCCATTTGACCTTGCCCTCGGTCTTCTCGATGCGGCGGGCTTCTTTCTCGAACACCTTGATGAACTCATTTCCGATGATCTTGCGCTTCTTCTCAGGATCGCTGACGCCCGCCAGCTTCTTCATGAAACGGTCGGTCGCGTCAACGGCATCCAGATTCAGCTTCAGCTTGTCGCGCAAAACCTTCTGCACTTTCTCGAATTCGTTCTTGCGCAGCACGCCGTTGTTGACGAAGACGCAGGTCAGCCGCGACTTGCCCTTCGCGTCGCGCAAGCGCACGATCGACCAACACCGCTGCGACGGACGAATCCACGCCGCCCGAAAGCGCGCAGATGGCGCGTCCGCTGCCGACTTGCTGTTTGACCTGCTCGACCGTCGACTCAATGAAACGCTGCGGAGTCCATGTCGGCTTCGCGCCGCAGATCTGGAAGATGAAATTCCTCAGCATCTGCGTGCCTTGCGGCGTGTGGTGCACCTCAGGATGGAACTGCACCGCGTACCATTTCTTCGCCGTATTCTGAATTCCGGCCACCGCGTAGTGAGTCTTGGCCATCAACTCGAAGCCGGGAGGCAGTTCGAGCGCTTCGTCGCCATGCGACATCCACACCGCCAGCTTCTTGGCCATCCCCTGAAACAGAACCGATCCGAAACGACGTCGATTTCCGCGTGGCCGTACTCGCGCTTGTCGGCCGGGCGCACCTTGCCGCCCAGCGTGTGCACCATGAACTGCAATCCATAGCAGATGCCGAGCACGGGCATGCCCAGTTCGAACACGCGCGCGTCAGCAGGCGGAGCGTCTTTGTCATACACAGACCACGGCGCGCCCGACAGAATGATCCCCACGGGCGCATAGCTCTTGACCTCATCGAGCTTGGCCGTGCAGGGCAGCACGACCGAAAACACATTCTGCTCGCGGATGCGGCGTGCGATAAGTTGGGTATACTGCGCGCCAAAGTCGAGGATTACGATGCTTTGGCCGAGTGAAATTGGATTGTGCGGGGATTTGGTTTCCACGAATGAGTTTCTCAAATTCGGGGAGACAGTGTAAAGCAGACGACTCTCCCAGGTGGGTAACTGACGTTCACTGCACTTCGTAACGCTTGCTTTAACTCAAGTCAGCGTTCCTCGGAAGGTACATCGCCACCAACCCACATCGATTGGGGAACGCCCGCCGGCCGAAACCTCGCTGGCTACGTCTCCACCGCAAGATTCGGCACGTCGCTCAGGATCGGTTCGTCGCGGTCAATCGTGGTCTGGATCGGCGGCCCTGCGGCGGGCGGCAGCACGGGCGGCGCGGGCGGCAACGGCTTCAGCAATGCCTCCGGCGTTTCCGCAATGCAGACATATCCCGCCAGCCGCGCCATGTATAGCCAGTCGGCGACCGCGAAATACGCCACGGTCACGAACCCATTCCCAACACCAACAGTCGCCACGGCACGACGCCCGCAAAGCCCAGCGGCATGGAGACAGCCACGCTAGCTCCCACAAACGCAACCAGGTGAGCCAGTCCCGTCCAGGTGCTGACCGCGAAAACGGCCCAGTCCGCTCGCGGCAAAAAGCCACCGCCGCCGAAATCGCACCCACTGCGTCCTCGCCATCGCGCACGGCAAACATTCCCGCCAGCGACAACATCCAGTTCAGTGCCCACCACACGCAGCAGACCAGCGCCGCCAGAGGCAGAAAGAGAAAGAAAGCGAGCGCCGGCTGGGGATTGGCATCCGGCGAAGCGAACCCAGCCAGAATCGAGGCCCCTGCAAATCCGAATACGGCGGCCAGCAGCCACCGCGGCGCGCAAGAAGTTGAGCCGAAGCAACGCCGGCAATGGCGCACCATTCGTAGAGACGTTGCTCGCAACGTCTCTCTCATCATCAGCCTGAATGCCGCCCGCAGAAACGCTGCCAAGCAACGTCTCTACGAAAATAATCCAGCAACCCGCGCACCGTGGCGATCCGCCCCACCGACGCCGCGACGATCCACAGCACTGCCAGCATCAACGCCGCGAACAACCCGGCGATCACAACGCGGTTCAGGCTTCCGCGCAGAATATGAGCAATCGCCTCTCCGACCAGATAAGGATGCCGCGTCCGCAGAAAAAGCAGTTCGCCGTTGGTTACCGGCAGGGTGTCGAGATATTCGAACAGGCCGAAGACGAACAGCGCAGCGGCGGTCGCGCCCGCAGTCCAGCGCCACGTAATTTCCGCCAGCGTGAGCGACGGCCGCCGGAACGCGGCGCGAAACCCTTCAGCGGTGGGCGAGATGGCCATGCCTAGTCAGGATAACTCAATCTGCAGGATCAGCCATTGTCAGTCCTGAGATCATTACAGTACACACTGTCAGTCCTGAGCAACGCGAAGGATCTATGCACTCTGCCAGCGCAGGTACACACGATCCTTCGCGGCAAATAACGCCGCTCAGGATGACAAGTGCGGGAGTAACACTAAGACACCGGAATCACTTCACCACGATATTCACCAGCTTGCCCGGCACGTAGATCTTCTTCACGATCTGCTTGCCGGCGATCGCCGCCTGCACCTTCTCGTCAGCGAGCGCACGCTCAAGCACCATCTCTTCCGTGGCATCCGCAGGCACAACAATCGCGGCTGCGCAGCTTGCCGTTGATCTGCACCGGGATCTCGAGTTCCTCTTCCTTCGCCAACTCAGCATCAAACTTCGGCCACGGCGCCTTGAGCAGATTTCCTTTTTCGCCCAGCATCTCCCACAGTTCGTGCGCGAGATACGGCGCGAACGGCGCCAGCAACAAGACAAGATTGCGCTGCACCTCCGCCAGAAACGGCACCGGAACCTCATTCCGGCCAATCGCCTCTTCCGCGCGTACAGAACGTTCACCAACTCCATGATGGCCGAGATGCAGGTGTTGAAGTGCCAGCGTCCCTGGAAGTCGTCGCTGACGCGCTTGATGGTCTGGTGCAGCTTGCGCTGGATCGCCCGCGCTGCCGGCGGCAACTCCGCCGGCACCGGCTTACGCCAATCCGGATGATCCGGCCGCGCATTGCGCACGACGAACCGGTACACGCGCCCCAGGAATCGCTGAATTCCTTCAATCCCCGAATCCTGCCAGTCGAGATCGCGATCCGGCGGCGCGGCGAACAAACTGTACAGACGCGCCGCATCGGCGCCGTAGCGCGCGACCATCTCGTCGGGCGAGACCACGTTGCCCAGGCTCTTCGACATCTTCGCGCCGTCTTTGATCACCATGCCCTGCGTGAACAAGCGCTCGACCGGCTCGTCGTTCGTGATCATGCCCAGGTCGCGCATGAACTTGCGTCCAGAAGCGCGAATAGATCAAATGCAAGATCGCGTGCTCGACGCCGCCAATGTACTGATCGATGCCGCGACCAACCAATATTGGGCAATCTTCCCGTCGAAGGGCGCGTGGTCGTTGTGCGCGTCGGTGTAGCGGTAGAAATACCAGGACGAATCGACGAACGTGTCCATGGTGTCGGTCTCGCGCCGCGCCGGGCCGCCGCACTTCGGGCAAGTCGCGTTCACGAACTCCGGCACTCGGCTCAGCGGCGATCCGCCGGTCAGCGTGATGTCGACATTCTCCGGCAAGATCACCGGCAAATCTTTTTCCGGCACCGGCAACGATCCCGTCCTTCTCGCAATACAGCATCGGAATCGGCGTGCCCCAATAGCGCTGCCGCGAAATGCCCCAGTCTTTCAAGCGATAGGTGACGGTGGCTTTGCCGAACTTATTCTCCTCGGCGTACGCGGACATCTTTCGGATCGCGTCGTCGCAAGCCAAGACTGCTGTATCGCCCGGAGTTGATCAGCATGCCCTCGTGCCCGACGAACGGAAGCTGCGGTTCGGCGACGGTCTCTTCCGGATCGTTCGACATCGGCAAAATCACGATGCGAATTTCGAGGTCGTACTTCTTGGCGAATTCGTAGTCGCGCTCGTCGTGCGCCGGCACGCTCATGATGGCGCCCGTGCCGTAATCCATCAAAATGTAGTTCGCGACCCAGACCGGCACCCGCTCGCTGTTGAACGGATTGATGGCATAGCGCCCGGTGAAGACGCCGTGCTTTTCGATCTCGCCGATATCGCCTGCTTCCCGCGCCTTGCGCTGCTCGGCGATGAGTTGATCGACTTTCGCCCGCAGACTCAGGATTCGCCGCCGCGAGATCTTTGACGATCGGATGCTCCGGCGCAAGCTGCACCGAGGTCGCGCCGAAAATCGTATCCACGCGCGTGGTAAAGACAGTGATCGTCGATCCCGCCGGACCGAACCCGGTATGGTTCTCCGCGTAATCGAGCTTGAAATCGACCAGCGTGCCCTCGCTGCGCCCGATCCAGTTGCGCTGCATGGTGCGCACTTTTTCCGGCCAGCCTTCCAGCTTGTCCAGTCCGTCCAGCAATTCGTCGGCATACTTCGTCGTGCGCACGAACCACTGCTCCAATTCGCGCTGCTCGACCAGCGTGTCTTCGTGCCGCCAGCAGCAGCCGTTCGACAACCTGCTCGTTGGCCAGCACGGTCGCGCACTTCGGACACCAGTTCACCTTGCTCTTCTTGCGATACGCCAGTCCCCTCTCAAAGAGCTTGAGAAAGAACCACTGGTTCCAGCGGTAATATTCCGGAAAGCAAGTGGTAACCTCGCGCGACCAGTCGTAGGCGAAGCCCAGGCGCTTCATCTGCGCCTTCATGTTGGCGATGTTGCGCAGCGTCCACTCGCGCGGCGGCGTGTTGTTCTGGATGGCCGCATTTTCCGCCGGCAAGCCGAACGAATCCCATCCCATGGGATGCAGCACGTTGTAGCCGTTCATCCACATGTAGCGGGCCAGCGCGTCGCCGATGGCGTAGTTGCGCACGTGCCCCATGTGCAGCGCGCCCGAGGGATAGGGCAGCATCTCGAGCACGTAGTATTTCTTCTTGGTCGAGTCAGGCTCGGCGGCGTAGAGCGAAGCATCCTGCTGCCAGCGCTCGAACCATTTCGTCTCGACGCGCTGCGCGTCGTAGCGCTCGTCGTTGGGACGGTCTGCGGGCACTCCAGATTCAGAGCCGCTGGTCACACCGTTGACAGTTTTTTCTCCGATAGCCATAGACAGGAAGGCACCAGTAAATAGTCCTCTATTTTACACGTCGCGCAGCAGAGCTTGGGACTGCAACGAGAACGCGACTCGGCGGAGTCTCCCAGCCGTTTCATCCGTAGGCTTCCCTTAGTGAACCTTCGTGTCCGTGGTGGTAGAAGGGTTCGCTGGGTTCGTGCACTTCACCCAACACAATTCACCAGAGTCCCAATCGGAGGAATCGTAATCCGGATCTCGTCCCCCGCCTTCAACGTAAACGAATCCGGAGGCACGACACCAGTCCCAGTCAAAAGAAAGCACCCGTGCGGAAAACTGTTATTGCGATACAGATACTCGACCAATTCCTCCGGCCTCCGCTTCATTTCCTTGAGAGTAGTTGCCCCGGAAAACGCCACGGCACCACCGCGTCGAATCTCTAGCGCAATTTCCGTGGCTGCCGGCAGTGGCTCATCCGCAATCAACAGGCAGGGCCCAAGCGCGCAACTGCGGTCATACACTTTGGCCTGCGGAAGATACAAAGGATTCTCGCCTTCAATGTCCCGCGAACTCATATCGTTCCCAATGGTGTAGCCCGCGATCTTGCCGCCGGGGGACACAAACAGCGTCAACTCCGGCTCCGGCACCGACCAGGTCGCATCGTTGCGGATCGCCACTCTCGCCCCCGGACCTACCACCCGATGCGGTGCCGACTTGAAGAACAACTCAGGCCGCGTCGCATGATAAACGCGGTCGTAGAAGTCTCCGCCACCAGCGGTTTTTGCTTCCTCCATCCTCGCGTCGCGGCTGCGGTAGTATGTCACGCCTGCGGCCCACACCTCCTGGCTGCCGATGGGCGGAAGCAGATCCTGCGGCGCTCCCGCATCTGCGGGCTTGCCCTCAGCAATCAGATGTTCGAGATAATCCCGCAGATCTTCGCGCGCAACCAGATCGTCCCAGGAAGATGCGTTCAAAGTGTAATAGCGACCAGCCTTCTCGGCCACAAAGCCATGGCGGGAACGGTAGAGCTTCATGCAGAAGAGTATCGGGCCACGGCGTCGTTGCTGGCAACGCCTTCTACTCTTGGCGCAACCTACGGTTCCGCCACCAGCTTTTTCAAAGCATCGACATTCCTGCGATCGTCTCCCGGCTTCTCGATCGGCGTTTCCGCGATGAACGCAGCATGGGCCAGGCGAAGATCGTTGAGCAGCACACGGAAAGTTTCCTTGCCGATCGTTCCCTTCCCGATCTGTTGATGCCGGTCGAGTTTCGATCCTCGCGCAGCTTTGGCATCGTTGCAATGCCAAACCTTGACATGATTCAGTCCGACGGTAGCATCGAGGTGCTGCAGAGTCAGATAGAGTCCTTCTTCGCTGACGATGTCGTATCCGGCTACATGGGTGTGGCAAGTGTCAATGCACGCTCCCACCGGTACCACGCCCCGCAGACGCTCCAAAATCTCTGCCACCTGCTCGAAGCTGCCACCGAGCGAGAACTCCGAACCTGCCGTGTTCTCGATCAGGATGGTTAGGCCTCCCTTGGCAAGATCAAGCCCCTGAGTTGAGGCAGCGATCGCAGCAGCGGTACGCACGAGCCCCTGCTCGCGATCGCTACCGCGAAAGGATCCAGGATGCAGCACCAGGTATTCCGCACACAAAGCAAGCGCCCGCTCTACCTCCCCGCGAAATGCCTCCATCGACTTCTGCAAAAAAAGTTCATTCGCACTGGCGAGGTTCACCAAGTAGTTCGTGTGAATCACTAGCGGCTTCAGATCGTATCCGGCCCGCAACCGGTTCATCTCGGCGCACTGCAACTCCCTCAACTCATACGGAGCCCACTGGCGCGGGCTCGACGAAAAAATCTGGAACGTGTTGCAGCCGAGCCGATAGGCACGCTCGGCGGCGTTCTGCACACCTCCAGCAGACGAGGTGTGAATGCCAATGCGGCGCGACGTCAAGCGGGGCGGGCGCTTCGCCACGGACCGCTTCAGAATGTCCTGTTCGCGCGCCATCGAGCGGGGCATGGCAAAAGTATATCGAGCCCGCTAGTCGAAGGCTGCTCCGTCCCGCTGGGATATCCTCAGAGCCTAATTCATCGTGATGACAGCCCGGAATCGCACCTTGCCGTCTGACACTCGGTCATACGCCTTGGCGATATCGTCGAGCTTGTAGGTCTCAGCGACCACCTTCACCTTGCCCTTGGCCGCATAGTCCAGCGCTTCATACAAGTACTCGGGGCCGTTTTGGGCCGACCCCATTAGTCGCACACGCTTGAACATGAGTTCCGGATTGTAGTTCAGCGGCTCGTGACCCACTCCCATGAGAATGATTCGGCCATCTGGGCGCATTCCCTTGGCCGCATCGGCGGTCGCAGCCCACGAATTCGAAGTCGCCAGCAGAACGTCCGCTCCTCCGGCGGCGAGCAGTTTCTGGCCATCTTCCACCACCTCGTCGGCTCCCAGCTCGCGAATCATCTTCTCTTTGTCTTTCGACTTGGTCACCGCGATCGTCTCGAAGCCCGACGCCTTGGAATACTGCAGCGCCAGATGGCCGAGGCCTCCAATGCCTACCACCGCGACGCGCTCGTGCGGCTTGGGATCCGCCAGCCGCAGCCCGCTCCATACGGTGTATCCCGCACAGAAAATCGGCGCGGCCTGCTCGTACGCGAGCTGTCAGGGATCAGCATAGTCGCGTCCGCATACGCGAGCATGTACTCGGCGTGGCTGCCCTGCGTAGAAATGCCGGTGGAGATATTGTTCTGGCACAACTCCTTCTTGCCGCGCAGGCACCACTCGCATCTCCCGCAGCCTTTTTGCACCCAGCCTACGCCAACTCGATCTCCAACTTTGCGCGTGGTCACGCCAGGACCGACTTCGACAATCTCTCCTACCGGCTCATGCCCCAGCACGCGCGGAAACTGCAGCGGGAACAAACCGTGGGTCAAATGCACGTCGGTATAGCAGAGTCCGCTGGCATGAATCTTGATGACGACTTGATTGGGACCGGCCTTGGGAGTCTCCCACTCTTTCACTTCCCACTTGCCATTCACGGAGGGAACGACTGCTGCTTTCATGAAAAACTCTCCCGCGAAACTGAATTGTCAATAATCTTTTCGTTGGATGCTCTCCCAACCCAGCGGATTCATTCCACCTGCCCTATTTGCGGTGCGATGCGGCCAACGGTAGACTTAGGAACGAACCATTGTGGGGACAGCCTCCTCGGCTGTCCGTCGAGCGAAGCTCGACCTTCTTGCGCGCAGCTGCATCGAAGCCGCCCAAAAGGTGAACTTATGCTCGTCGTCATGAAGGCGCAGGCCACCGAAGAACAGGTGCGCGCCGTTTGCCAGAAAATCGAAAAACTCGGATACCGCGCCCACTCCATGCCCGGCGCAACCCGCACCGCCATCGGCATCACCGGCAACAAGGGCGAAGTCGAGCAGGGCACGCTCGAAGAGATGCCGGGCGTGCAGGAAGTCATCCAGGTCTCGAAGCCCTACAAACTGGTCAGCCGCGACGTCAAGGAAGACAACACCGTCATCACTTTTCCCGGAACCGCTGCCACCATCGGCGGACCCGGGCTCGCCATCGTCGCGGGACCGTGCGCCATCGAGAACCGCGACCAGGCCTTCACCGTCGCCGAGCGCGTTCACCGCGCCGGAGCACAGTTCTTTCGCGGCGGCGCCTACAAGCCGCGCACTTCTCCCTATTCATTTCAAGGACTCGGCGAGGAAGGCCTGCGCATCATGGCCGAAATCCGCCAGCAGTTTGGCATGAAGATCATCACCGAGGCCATCGATCACGAATCGCTAGACCTGGTCGAGGAGTATGCCGACATGATCCAGATCGGCGCCCGCAACATGCAAAATTTCTCTTTGCTCAAGCGCGCAGGTCGCTCCCGCAAGCCGGTACTGCTGAAACGCGGCATGTCGGCCACGCTGGAAGAATTCCTGATGGCCGCTGAATACATCTTGAGCGAAGGCAACTACAATGTCGCCCTCTGCGAACGCGGCGTGCGCACCTTCGCCGATCACACGCGCAACACGCTCGACCTGAGCGTGGTGCCCGCGGTACAGCGTCTCAGCCATCTCCCGATCCTCGTCGATCCCAGCCACGGCACCGGCAAGCGCAACAAAGTCACTCCGCTGTCGCGCGCGGCGGTCGCGGTCGGCGCCGACGGATTGATGGTGGAAGTGCACCATCAGCCTGATCAGGCCATGTCCGACGGCCCGCAGTCGCTCTTCCCCGATCAGTTCGACACGTTGATGGAGCAAGTGCGCCAGATCGCCGCCGTCGTAGGACGCACGGTACCAGCGATCGGGGTGCGGGAACCCGTGGCAGTCAGCAAGTAGCACGCAAGTGAAATCACTCGCTCCTGGATTTCCTATGACGAATACCCGCTTACGCCGAGTCCAGTGGGTAGCGCTCGCGAGCACGATAGCGATTCTCCTCTCCGGGGGAGTTTTACTCGCACAAGATCAACCGGACAAAACCTCCGACGTGGTGTACGACAGACTGGGAAATGACCTCACGCCCCCTAAGGCTACCTACCAGCCCGAACCCGAGTATCCCGATAAAGCGCGTAAGAAAAAGATCCAGGGCACTGTAATGGTTTCGATCGTCATCACCCCAGAAGGCACAGTCCGTGACGCCAAAGTCATGACGGGCGTGGACAAGGCTCTCGACCAGAAAGCTCTCGAAGCCGTAAGCAAGTGGAGATTCCAACCCGCCACCAAGGACGGGAAACCTGTGGCCTTACGAACGGTCGTTGAGATCGGTTTCCACTTGTACTAGAAGTGTGAACACGCGATCGCTCTGATAAGCTTTCTCTTCCGCCACCGCGGCATTCACCTTGAGAAAGCTCCTCCTCATCGCAGTCCTGATTCCCATCCTCGGCGGGATGGGCTGGTGGTACTTCCGCGAACAGTCCCTGCCGGACTACGGTCCCGCCTATCGCGAGTACGCCTACGTCTCCAACGGCAAGAGCAACACGGTCAGCGTGATCGACCTGCGTACGTTCGCTCTGGCTAAGACCATCCCCGTCGGCAGCGAACCCACGGGCCTCGCCGCCAACAGCAAGAAGAATGAGATCTACGTCGTCAACAGCGGATCCAACAACGTCAGCGTGATCAACGCCGAGACGAACACCTTGGTCGCAACCATCGGCGTGCACGGGCGTCCCTATTTCATCGACGTCTCCGAAGACGGTAAACGCGCCTACGTAGCAAACTCAGGCTCGTCAAACGTCAGCGTGATCGATCTCGAAAAGCGGTTGGTAATCGGCAACGTGCGTGTGGGTGCCGCGCCGGGGTTAGCGCGTATTTCCCCGGACGGCTCGACGATCGTTGTCAGTAATCGCGGCGACAACACCGTGTCCCTGATCGACGCAAAGGCCCTGCGCGTGCGCGCGACGTTGCCGGTCTGCCAGCAGCCAGAAGAGATCGCCATCCTGCCGGATTCGAGCAAGGCCTTCGTCGCTTGCGCCGGATCATCGCAAGTCGCCTCGATTGCGCTAAAAAGCGACGCCGCCAAGAACGGGAACCAAAAAGACGACCGCATCCTCGCGTTGCTCGACGTCGGCCGCACGCCAGTGAACCTCACACTCAAGCCCGACGGCGGAGAACTGATCGTCTGCAACTTCGACTCCGACAGCATTTCAATCATCGAGACGGGCAACGACGAAGTCGGCAGCAGCCAGGAGATCGGCAAGCATCCATCCCGCGGCGTGGTTACGCTCGATAACTCGCGTCTCTACGTGACGAACTTCGGGTCGAACAGTGTTGCGGTCTATGACATTGATATGGGGCAGCGCTTGCCGACGTTGACCGTGGGAAGCAGGCCGGACGGCCTCGCGCTCACCCCAGATCAGAACTATCTGCTGGTACTCGACACGCAATCGGGGGACGTGACCGTAATCCAGAAGCGCAAGCCAAAGCGCACGTTGGAGACATCGGAATATTCCCTGCTCACCCTGATTCCGGTAGGCGTCCAGCCCAACGCGATCGTGGTGAAAGCCTTCCTGGCTACCACCGGAACTAAGAAATAGATTCAAAGTAGGCAGCGCGGGCGGGCGCCCCGCCATACCCGCCTAGACCGCCGCTGGCTTGCCGCAGAACTTGTCGAACGCCGCTTGCAGATCCGCCGCAATGGCCGGCGCTTCCCGTCTCTCAATATCGCTGCGCGGCATCAGGTACACAAGCTGACCGTCACGCAGAATCCCGATCGACGGCGAAGACGGCGGCTGTCCCGTGAAATAACTGCGTGCTCGCTCGGTCGCGTCCTTCTCCTGTCCAGCGAACACCGTGTAGGCGTGGTCCGGCCGGCTAGAATTCTGCATAGCGATGCGGACCGCAGGCCGCATGCGTCCCGCCGCGCATCCGCAAATCGAGTTCACCACTACCATCGTGGTGCCCGGGCGGTTCCTCAGCGCCTGATCGACTTCCTCGGGCGTGCGTAGCTCTTCAATCCCCAACCGCGTCAACTCCTCGCGCATCGGGATCACCATAATTTCGGGATACATAGGCATGTCAGTTTTATTCCCCTGTTTGGATTCGGTGATCTCATTGTAACGGGTCTGTGATCCCGAGCGAAGTTGCCGTTCCCACTGCCCTTATAAGCATGTCATCCTGATCGAAGGACTGCTTCAGCAGTGTCATCCTGATCGACGGGACTGCGTTGCAGCATGTCATCCTGAGCGAAGGGACTGCTTCGCGAACGCGGAGCAGTCCCGCAGTCGAAGGATCCCTACCCAGTTCGTCACGGTGTCGTGTGTATATTGAAAGCACCAATGCTGCTTCAGGAAAATGTTCCGCTTGCGCCCCTCACCACCTTCCGCCTAGGAGGCCCAGCCCGTTTCTTCGTGGAAGCAAGATCAGCCCCAGAGGTACAGGAAGCAGTCACATTCGCTCAGTCAAAGTCCCTGCCTCTGTTTGTTCTCGGCGGCGGCAGCAATCTCGTCGTTGCCGACAGCGGCTGGCCCGGCTTGGTCCTCAAAGTCGCGATCCCCGGCATCGAGCAGCACCCGGGACATGACGACGAGGGCAAGGTTCTTTTCGACGTCGGTGCCGGCGAATCCTGGGACCGATTCGCCTCGCACGCCGTCGTGGCGAAGTGCGCGGGCGTCGAGTGCCTCAGTGGAATCCCTGGAAGCGTCGGTGGCACGCCCGTCCAAAACGTAGGCGCCTACGGACAAGAAGTCTCTGACACCATCGAGTCAGTCGAAGTCTTCGATCGCAAAGACGGCCAGGTACGCGAACTCTGCCGGGAGGCCTGTGGCTTCACCTACCGCTCCAGCATTTTCAATACGACCGAGCGCGGCCGATTCATCATCCTGCGCGTAACCTACGCGCTCACCCCAGACGGCAAACCCCTTCTCGAATACGCCGACCTGAAGCGCCACTTCGAAGGCCGCGAGACTCGTCCCAATCTTGCCGAAACACGCGAGGCCGTGCGCCACATTCGCGCCCGCAAAGGCATGCTGATCATTCCGGGCGATCCCGATTGCCAGAGCGCCGGATCGTTCTTCAAGAATCCGGTCCTGTCCGAACAGCAGCATGCAGACCTGCAGGAACGAGCCGCAGGCGAAGGGACTCACCCTGCCCAGCTATCCCGCACTGGAGAAAAGCCGCAAAGTTTCAGCGGCTTGGCTGGTCGAGAAATCCGGCTTCGCCCGCGGATTCGGTTTCGGCCACGTCGGCATTTCCACCAAACATGCCCTGGCAATTGTGAATCGCGGCGAGGCCACAGCCGCTGAAGTGCTTGCCCTGAAAGATCAGATCCAGCAGCGCGTCGAGGAACTCTGGGCCGTGAAGCTCGAACCAGAACCGGTGATGGTCGGCTTCTAGGACTGAAGTTCCCCGGCCCGCTCTTCTACGATTTGTCATTCCGAGCGAAGCGAGGAATCTGCTTCCTCTCGCCCAGCAAAACAGCAGATTCCTCGCGCCAACACCAAGCCGCTCGGAATGACAATCCCTTCTTTAGGTCTGCAAGCGCTGCCGCCGTCGCCGTTCTCCCTAAGAATTTCCTGAACAAAACGGACTCCATGCAGGTCTTCATGAGTGAGGGCAAACGAGTGGTGGCAGGAGAGGCGATCCTGAGCGGAGTGGCGACCATCGAGCGCAGTCGGGCCGCGAGCAGTCACGACACGCTCGAGCGCCTGGTCCGGGAGCACTCCCGTCTGGTCTACCGCATCGCGTATGCGGTCCTGCGCAGCCATCACGACGCCGAAGACTCCACCCAGGAAACGTTCATGCGAGTACTGCGCTACAGCTCGAAACTTCCGCAGGTGGAAGATCCGAAGACGTGGCTGGCGCGAATCGCCTGGCGCGTCGCCGTCGACCGCAGCAAAAAACGGCGATGGGCGCGGGAAATACCTTTGGACGATCCCGGCAAGCCGGTCGCCGAAGTAGCGTCTTCCGAAATTCGAGCCGACGAGGCCGTGCAGGCCACTCAACTGCGAGTAGCCGTTGAAAAGCTGATCGCGGCCCTCCCCGCAAAACTCCGCGAGCCGCTGATCCTGTCGACAGTAGAAGAAATATCTCCACGCGAAGTCGCCGCAACCCTCGGCATCAACGAAGCTGCGGTGCGCTCCCGAGTTTTCCGGGCGCGGCAGATCTTGAAGGAGAAGCTGGCGCAACAGACAGGTAGGAGACAGGTGGAACCATGACGGATCAGAATCACGTGCAAGAGCACCTGCAGGATTCGCAGAATGACGAACTCGACCGCGCACTGGATGCTGCTCTGACAAAGTACTCGTCGGTCGATCCTCGCGCAGGATTGGAAGAAAGAATCCTGGCAGATCTTCGCGCGCAGCCGACGGCGTCAAGTCATGCGTGGTGGAGATGGGGAGTGGCTGGGGCTCTGGCGGTAATGGTGATTGTAGCGATGGCAGTTGCGTGGAGATCGGGCAGAGCCACCCATTCACAATTGGCCAGTCATCCGACGAGCACTGAACAGATTCGCCGGCCCGCAGATCCGCCGGAAGCAACTGCGAGCGAACGCCTCCTCGGAAAGACTCCGACGAGAGCCACGGACCGCGGGGGCGCGATTGCGGTGAGGAGGTCTGCGCCGCGGGCTCGAGCAGTTGCCGAGGCAGATCCCAAACTGGATGTCTTTCCTTCACCGCGGCCGCTGAGTGAAGAAGAATTGGCGCTCGCGCGATATGTTCGAAATTTTCCCGGCGACGCGAAGCTGGTTGCACAGGCGCAAGAGGCATCCGAAAGAGAAGTTCTGGCCAAGATGCAAGCTCTGGCCAAGGAATCCACTGAATCTAACTAAGAAAGGTTGAACGACATGCGAAAACGAACGCTCCTGGTCCCCGCGTTGTTATTTATGATCGCGGCTTTCGGATGTACACGAAAAGCAATCGCACAAGAGGAACCCAAGGAGTCCGGCGCATCCAGGACTGCCAAGGCTGAAGATTCAGTGGATGCTTATCGCCTCGATGTTTCCTTCAACGAACTCGAGGATGGCAAGAAACTGAACACTCGGCATTACTCCATTGATTTGACGGGCGGAAGGCCAAATGATATCAAAATCGGCACCAGGGTCCCCGTTGTCACAGCCAATTGCAACCCATCTTCTGCATCTTCTCCGTCGGGCGGCGCGTCCGAGCAGTATCAATACCTGGATCTCGGGACTCACCTGAGCGCACAACTGATTAGCCACGGGAACGAACTGCATGTTTCCGGTGACATCAGCAGCCTCGACACGTCAGCCGGGCCCGAGACAAGTGCAAGGCTGGGTCCCGTAATTCGCCAGATCAAAATTGAAGGCAGTACGGCGCTTGTCCTGGGAAAGCCCATCCTCATCGGCAGTGCTGACGATCCCAACTCCAAGCGGCAATTTCAACTGGAAGTAACAGTGACGAAGCTGAAGTAGCGGGGATCGCTGGTCAGTGGTCGGTAAATCATGGGCGGTGGGCGGGTGACTCGACACCGGGTACTGGGTACTGAGCACTGACCCCTAACCCCTAATTCCTAACGGCGCCGCTCCGGTTCGCAACCCAGCCTTGTCGGCTATACCCTCGAGTGAGGGACGGGTGAACGAACCGGCACCAGCGGCGCCTCAGCTTTCTCTATCGGCAATTCTTGCCGCTTCTTGAAAGATCTCCACAAACATCTTCCGCGTCAGCTTCCCGGTCTGCGTGTTCTGATTCGACGGATGATACGACGCCAATAGCACCTTGCCATCTGGCATCCCGTAATTGGTGCCGTGTTTGAAGATAAAAGCCTTTTTACTCACAAGCAGGCCCGCGCGCTTCGAGTAATTGAGGTAAGCGTCGAATCCGATCTTCCCCAGCGCCACTACCACCTTCACCTCTTTCAGTCCTGCCAGCTCCAGATCGAGAAAATGCGAGCACTTGGTCAGCTCCTCCGGAAGCGGCTTGTTGTCCGGCGGCGCGCACCGCACCGCAGCCGTAATATAGAGATCCTTCAACTCCATCCCGTCATTCCGGTCGACCGCCGTCGGCTGGCTGGCAAATCCAGTCTCGTACAGCACCGGATACATGAAGTTGCCGGAAGCATCTCCCGTGAACGGACGTCCGGTGCGGTTCGACCCGTGCGCGCCCGGCGCCAGCCCCATGATCAGCACCCGCGCATGCGGATCTCCAAATCCTGGCACAGGCTTCCCCCAGTATTCCCAACTCAGATAAGCCCGGCGCTTCACCCGCGCCACTTCCTGCCGGTACGCCACGAGTCGTGGGCATCGCGTGCACGCGACCACTTCCCGGTTAAGAACAGTCAGCCAATTCACCCCGTCATTACA
Source organism: uncultured Acidobacteriaceae bacterium (assembly GCA_963795875.1). GTDB lineage: Bacteria > Acidobacteriota > Terriglobia > Terriglobales > Acidobacteriaceae > Sulfotelmatobacter. The sequence goes on along the minus strand of CAWCJM010000004.1, from coordinate 65,049 downwards.
CCACATCGCGCCACGTCAATTCGCCCTGCCTCCCCCGCTCCCTGTCGGCGGGAAACACAGGCCCGTGTGGCTTGTGAGCGCCCGCCACTGTTAACTCTGCCAGTCGCAATTCCGTGGCTTCAGAGCTACGATGTCTCGCACGGCTTCTCTACCTCAGGAAGGCACTCATCCCTGAACCTTTGTTACAAGGAGAATCAAAATGCAAAAACGCGTTGCTCTGCTCGTATCGCTGATTGTCGTGCTCGGACTGGCAGTCGGTTGTTCCAGCCGCCCCAGCGAGAAAGACCAGGAAATCCAAAAAGACATTCAGACCAAGGTCGCCGCCGAGCCTGAAACGACAGACTCCCAGGTCGTAGTCGCCGCCAAGGAAGGCAAAGTTACGCTGACCGGCAAAGTAAAAACTCCAACTGCACAAAAGAAGGTGGAAGAGATCGCCAAGGCAGAACCGGGCGCGGTTGCCGTTGACGATCAGACCACCGTCGAGCCCGAAGCAATGGCGCAGCCCGCGCCTCCACCTCCCGCACCCGTCGAGGTACCCAAACCTCAACCCATTGTCGTTCCATCAGGAACCGCTCTGACAATTAGGCTCGGCCAGGCGTTGGGATCGAAATCCAGCCAGGCAGGCCAGACTTTTCTCGGCACTCTAGCCCAACCGATCACCGTGCGCGGAGCATCCGCGATTCCCGCCGGATCAACCGCTAGCGGCACGGTTGTAAGCGCCAAGGCGAAGGGCAAGATTAAGGGTGAAGGCGAACTCGTCCTCTCGCTCACCAGCATCACCGTAAGAGGCAAGACTTATTCTATTCAGACCGGCGTCCTCGATAGCACGGTAAAAGGGAAAGGTAAGAGGACTGCTGTCGCAACTGGTGGCGGAGCCGCCGGCGGCGCCTTGATTGGCGGCATTGCCGGTGGCGGCAAAGGCGCTGGCATTGGTGCTCTCGTCGGCGCCGGTGCGGGACTCATCGGAGGAACGGTGACCGGAAACAAGCAGATTGAATATCCCGCCGAATCGGCGCTGACCTTCCAATTGTCCGCGCCGTTGACGCTTCCACCTCCGTCCGAATGATTTGGGTTCCTTTATGTTTATGTGGCGCGGGCGCCCACGCCCGCGCAACCCTTTCGCGAAACCTGGCTGCTGTGATCAACGCCAACGCTTTGGACTGGCTCCTTGGGTCGCGTTTGAAAAATCGCGAGGTCCTGACAGCCAACAATGTTCCGCGAATTCCGCTTCTGGGAGCAGCGCCACCTCCCGAGGACAGATGTCCCTCTCCATCGTTTGACGCTGCTCTCCTTTAGTCTTTACACTCAAGATGAACGGCGTGTGAATAGGATTGGTCCTTAAGCTCGAGGCCCCTCAGATCCGGCCGGATTTTGCAGTGTAAGCCGAAAGGGCAAACGTGAGTCCCACAGAAACAGTCGACGCGAAACAAGACGGCGTCAAACGCGAGATCTCGGTCGAAATTCCCGCCGAGGACGTCGCTCGCGAAATGGAAGTGATCGTCCAGAAGTATCAAAAGGTGGCGCGCCTGCCGGGCTTCCGCTCCGGCCACGTCCCCCCCTCCATCATCAAGCAGCGCTTCAAAGAAGATCTGAAGAGTGATGTGGTTGAAGCTCTCGTCCCGCGCTACTTCCGCAAAGAAGCCGAAAAGCTGGGAATGATTCCGGTCTCCCAACCGCGCGTCACCGACCTGCACATTCACGATGGCGAACCGCTGCGCTTCAAGGCCAGCTTCGAGGTCCTGCCTGAAATCGTGGTCGAAGGCTACAAAGAACTTCGCGCCGACCATCCCGAAATCGTCGTAAAGGACGAAGAAATCGAAGCCGCAGTCGACAGCGTCCGCGAGCAGCACGCAACCTACACCTCGGTTGAAGGTCGCCCTCTCGCCGACGGCGACTTCGCCCAGTCCTCGATGGACGGCAAGCCCAAACAGGACGACGGCACCTCCCAACCCGTGCACATGGACGAAGTCCTCATCGAAATCGGCGGCAAGAACACCGTTCCCGAATTCACCGAGCACCTCCGTGGCGCCAATGCCGGAGACGAGCGCGAGTTCGAAGTAAGTTATCCCGAAGACGTTGCCGACAAGCGTCTGGCCGGCAAGACCTTCGTCTACACCGTCAAGATTCAGGGCATCAAGCAGAAGAACCTGCCCGAACTGAATGACGATTTCGCCAAGGAACTGGGCGATTTCACCAGCCTCGACCAGGTGCGCAAGCAGATTCGCGAGAACATGGAACATGAGCGCAAACATGACGCCGAGCGCGAAGCTAAAGACAAACTTGTCGCCGAGTTAGTAAAGCGCAATGATTTCGAAGTGCCGGAGTCGCTCGTCGACCGGCAAATCGATGTCCGTCTCGAACGCGGCCTGCGCGCTCTCGCGGCGCAAGGCATGAAGATGGAAGACCTCAAGAAAATGGACCTTCCCCGCTTGCGGGTAGGCCAGCGCGATCAGGCGGTGCAGGATGTGAAGTCGTCGTTGTTACTGGAACGCGTCGCGGATCTGGAAAAAATCGAAGTTGGCGAGGACGAACTCAATCATGAGATTGAAGCCCTTGCCCAGCAGTCGAAACAGACTTCCGAAGCGGTCCGCGCTCGTTTGACACAAGATGGGGGCCTCGATAGAATCCGGAACAGAATCCGCAGCGAAAAGACCCTCGATTTTCTGTATCACCAGTCCGCGTAACTCCGGAATAAGTCCGGAAAATGAACGTGGGCCACTTTCGATCCTCCCCAGCAAGCCAGTCGTTGCGTCGGGGCGGAGTGTGACAGGTGAACATGAAGCACAATGATGGAAACAAGAACGACGCACAAATGATGCTCGTTCCGATGGTCATCGAGCAGACCGGGCGGGGCGAACGCGCCTACGATATCTATTCTCGGCTGCTGCGCGACAACATTATCTTCATCGGCACACCCATTGACGACAACATCGCCAACCTGGTGATCGCCCAAATGTTGTTTCTGGCTCAGGAAGATCCCGAGAAAGACATCCAGCTTTACATCAACTCTCCCGGTGGCTCCATCACCGCGGGCATGGCGATTTACGACACCATGCAGTACGTCAAAAACGACGTGATGACGTTGTGCGTGGGACAGGCAGCCTCCATGGCCGCGTTACTATTGGCATCAGGCGAACCTAAAAAGAGATTGGCACTTCCGAATTCGAGGATTCTAATACATCAACCCTCCATGGGAGGTTTGTCGGGACAGGCCACCGACATTGACATCCATGCCCGCGAGATCCTGCGCATGCGAGAGATTACGAACCAGTTACTCTCCAAGCACAGTGGTCAGAAGCTGGATAAGGTTGAAAAGGATGTCGAGCGCGACTTCATCATGAACGCGCAGCAGGCTAAGGAATATGGAATCATAGACGATATCATCTATAAGACGGCAAAAGCGGTATGATCTGCCTTCGCTCCCGACAACCGGTCGGTGGCGAAAAAAGTGGAACGGCGGAACGGGCAGAAAGACGCTGGGATCCCGATCATGCCTGAGAAACATTAAGGAGTAGAGCCGAGTGAAAACCAAGTCGGGCTCCGACGAGATTCTACGTTGCTCGTTCTGCCACAAATCGCAGGACGCTGTAGCCAAACTGATCTCGTCGCCCAGCGATTATCCCCGTGCTTATATTTGCGACGAGTGCGTAGCGGTCTGTAATTCGATTCTCGAAGATGACCGCACGGCCACTCCGCAGACCACGACCCCCAACCAACTGCCCAAGCCCCAGGAAGTGAAAACCTTCCTCGATGAGTACGTCATCGGGCAGGAGCAGACCAAGAAGAAGCTGGCGGTCGCGGTCTACAACCATTACAAGCGCATCTTCATGAACCGCCAGAAGACGGGCGACGGCATTGAGTTGAGCAAGTCGAACATCATGCTCATCGGCCCGACCGGAACTGGCAAGACACTTCTGGCGCAAACTCTCGCGCGCATGCTCGATGTGCCTTTCGCGATCGTCGACGCCACTACCCTAACCGAAGCCGGCTATGTCGGCGAAGATGTCGAAAACATCATCCTCAAACTGCTACAGGCTGCCGACGGCGACGTGAGCCGCACCCAGACCGGCATTATCTACATCGACGAAGTCGACAAGATCGGCCGCAAGGACGAGAACCCATCCATCACCCGCGATGTCTCCGGCGAAGGCGTCCAGCAAGCTCTGCTGAAGATTCTGGAAGGCACTATCGCCAACGTTCCGCCACAGGGCGGACGCAAGCATCCTCACCAGGAATTCACTCCGGTTGACACTACCAACATCCTCTTCATCTGTGGCGGAGCCTTCGTCGGCCTCGACAAGATCATCTCCCGCAGAATCGGCAAGAAGTCGCTCGGCTTCCGCAGCGGCGATGATGCCGACAAGGAAGATGCGATCAATTCCAAGAAGCGCACCCAGGAACTGCTCACCGAGATCCAGCCCGAAGACCTCATCAAGTTCGGCCTGATTCCAGAATTCGTGGGGCGCCTGCCGGTCGTCGGCATGCTGGAAGACCTAGACGAATACGCGCTCATCGAAATCCTGACTCGTCCGAAGAACGCCATCATCAAGCAATACCAGCGCCTGTTCGAATTCGAGAACGTTCGCCTGAAGTTCAACGACGAGGCTCTGCGGGCCATCGCACGCCAAGCCATGGCGCGCAAGGTGGGAGCGCGCGGGCTGCGCATGATTCTCGAAGAGCTCATGCTCGACCTTATGTTCAATCTACCCAGCCAAAAGAAACTAAAAGAGTTCGAAGTCACGCGGGAAATGGTGGAGAAGCGCAGCGCTTCCTTCGCCACCGTGATGGAAAAGGCCGGGTAGGCGTTCCTGGAGACATGGTTGGCTGTCTCTCTGCCGGCACTACCGGTAACCCTAAGTACGAGGTACCACCGGTAGAAAATGGTTGGGAAGTGCTATGTCGCCGGAAGCGCAGGGCGCGGTAGAATCTGGCAGGGCTGTCCGTTGACTGTTAGCTTGGACCTTTACCCCAGGGAGACTCAGTGACCACATCCAAGGAAAAGTTCGAATCCAGGAAGCTGCCCATGATGCCCATCCGGGACGTGGTCATCTTCCCTTTCATGATGACGCCGTTCGTGGTAGGCCGCGAATCGAGCGTACGAGCCTTGGAAGAGGCGTTGGCCGCGGACAAGAAGATCTTCCTCGCCACCCAGCACGATGCCTCCATCGATGAACCGAAGGCCAACGAGATCTACCAGGTGGGCACGATCGTAAACATCGTGCAGAGCTTGAAGCTCCCCGACGGCAACATTAAAGTTTTGGTCGAAGGCGTCGAGCGCGGCAAGATTCTGCAGGTCGTCGACACCGAAGGCTTCATGCAGGCCACCGTTCGCGTCGCCCGCTACGGCAACGAGCCCAACCCGGCGCTCGAAGCCAGCATGCAGCGCGTTACTTCCCTCTTCGAACAGTACGTAAAGCTGTGCCAGGCCCTGAACTACGAAACCATGATTTCGGCCGTGCGTATGGAAGATCCGGCCAAGCTGACCGACGTCATCTCCGCCAACCTGCAGCTCTCCATTGAAGAGAAGCAGGAACTGCTGGAGATTTTCGATCCCGCCGAGCGTCTCACCCGCATCGCCGACGTGCTCGACATCGAAATCGAAAAGTTGAACGTCGACCGCACCATCCAGTCGCGCGTCAAGCGCCAGATGGAAAAGGCGCAAAAAGAGTACTACCTCAACGAGAAGATCAAGGCCATCCAGAAGGAATTGGGCCGCGGCGAAAAGAGCGAGTTCGACGAACTCAAAAAGAAGATCGAATCCGCCGGCATGCCGAAAGAAGTCAAAGACAAGGCCCTGCAGGAACTCAAGAAACTGGAAGCCATGCCGCCCATGTCGGCCGAGTCCACGGTTTCCCGTAACTATCTCGACTGGCTGCTGGCCGTGCCGTGGAAGAAGCGCTCCAAGGAAATCCGTAACATCTCCCGCGCCGAGAAAGTTCTGAACGAAGATCACTATGGCCTCGAGAAGATTAAGGAGCGTATCCTTGAATTCCTCGCCGTCCGCCAACTGGTCAAGAACCCCAAAGGCTCGATCCTCTGCTTCGTCGGGCCTCCCGGCGTAGGCAAGACCTCACTGGGCATGTCGATCGCCAAGGCCACCGGACGCAAATTCGTCCGCATGTCACTCGGCGGCGTGCGCGACGAAGCCGAAATCCGCGGTCACCGCCGCACCTACATCGGCGCGCTTCCCGGCCAGATCATTCAGATGATGAAAAAGGCCGGCACCAAGAACCCGGTCTTCATGCTCGATGAAGTCGACAAGATGTCGATGGACTTCCGTGGCGATCCATCCGCCGCCCTGCTCGAAGTGCTCGATCCCGAGCAGAACTTCATGTTCGTCGACCACTACCTTGACGTCGAATATGATCTCTCGCAGGTCTTCTTCGTAGCCACCGCGAATGTGATGCACACCATCCCCGCGGCCCTGCAAGACCGCATGGAAGTGCTCCGCCTGCACGGCTACACCGAGCAGGAAAAGGTCGAAATCGCCAAGCAGTTCCTGGTCAAGAAGCAGATGCTCGCCGCCGGCCTGTCGGAAAAGAACATCAAGTTCACCGACGAAGCCATTACCGGCCTCATTCGCTCCTACACGCGCGAAGCCGGCGTCCGCAACCTCGAACGCGAAATCGGCAACGTTTGCCGCAAAGTCGCGCGCAAGGTCGTCAAGGAAGGCGAGAACTACAACGTCACCATCACTGGCGAGAACGTCAACGACTTCCTCGGAGTCATCAAGTTCCGCGACACCCTGGCTCACGAAAAGTCCGAAGTCGGCCTGGTCACCGGCCTGGCTTGGACCGAGGTCGGCGGCTCCATTCTCAGCACGGAGGCCAGCGTGGTCGACGGCAAAGGCAAGCTGACGCTTACCGGCAAACTCGGTGACGTCATGCAAGAATCCGCTCAAGCCGCCATGTCCTACGTGCGCTCCCGTGCGCAACGCCTCGGCCTGAGCCGCGACTTCTACCGCAACCTCGATCTCCACGTGCACGTTCCTGAAGGCGCCATCCCCAAAGACGGCCCCTCGGCTGGCATCACCATCGCCACAGCCATCTCCAGCGCACTGAGCAAGATTCCCGTGCGCCGCGATCTGGCCATGACCGGCGAGATCACCCTACGCGGCAAGGTTCTACCCATTGGCGGCCTGAAAGAAAAGCTGCTGGCCGCGCATCGCGCCGGACTCTTCGAAGTCATTCTGCCCAAGGACAACGAGAAAGACGTCGCTGAAGTCCCCGAAAATCTGCGCACCGCAATGAAGCTCCATTTTGTCGATACCATGGACCAGGTCCTGCAGATCGCTCTGGAATCTCCGCTGCCCAAGCTGGTGGATGAAGAAGTCGCGCAACCGATCGCGCCCCTCACCACCGGAACCACGGATGCGCCCACAGCACATCAGTAGCGCAACTCTGATGCGTCATTGGAAAAGGCCCGCGCTTGCGGGCCTTTTTTATGATTTGATATCCAAATATCCTCGTTGGACTTGCAGTTCGACTTTATCTCGGTCCACCGGAAGCCGGGAGCCGGACGCCTTTTGTTATGCGCACACCGCCCGCATCCTCCCGCACAGCTCCGCCAACGAGCGCTCGACGCATGCCGTCATCCACTGCTCCAGCACCAGCCTCTCGTCCTCAGGAACATAACTGAACTTGACACCCCAAGAGTGCAGCGCCGTCCAAACCACTCTTGCCGTGGTGTGGAGAGTCTCTCCGCCGCCGGGCAGGGCAAAACGAATGTCCACTTCTTCCCCAGCGCTCAGCGCCACACGCGCCATATCGCCCAGCGGACCGGTCTCGAGCCCCATCCCGCCTTCACTCAGATTCACAATGATCGCTTCGGTAAAGGGCTGGGTGCGCGTGCTGACCGTAGCCAGAATCCGAACCGGCTCCCGATGCTGCTTTCGCCGCCGCACCACGGTGGCACAGTAGGCCGCGCGCAGACAGCGTTCGATCTGTACCGCTGACGCCGGTTTATGAATTAGAAAGTGCACTCCCGCGGCAAACGCCTGCCGCAGATCCAGCAGGTCGCGCATGATTGCCACCAGCACGCACTCCTGGTTCAACTTCGATTTCCGCACCGCGCAAAGAAACTCCCCCAGATTGTCGATCTCGCGCCAGTCCACAATAATCACGTCAAACTCGTGTTCCTGAATCAGCGCCATTGCCGCTTCGCAGCTGCCCACAATCTTCGGCGTCACCTGCAGCTGGTTCAGCACATTCCGCGTGATCCCCGTGAACTGTACGTCGGCGCAAAGCAGCAAAGTGTGCATTTCAAGTGTCGTCTTCCGGATGCTTTCCATTTGAGTCCCCGTGCTACTACTGACTCAATCGGCAGCTGTGGGCCGGGGTTGACTGCGCAGCCGGTACCACCGTGGCGCAGCGAGTTACCTCGGTTCTCTCTGGACTCTCAAGTTTTTTCGCGATGGAAGGTTCTCAGCGGAAAAAACCCTATTGGCCAGGGTATCCTTCGCGATACTTCGTGTCCTTCGTGGTTTATGGTTTGTGCCTCGCTTGCCAATTTCCCGCCCCCCGTTGCACACTTGAGCATGAGGGTTCTCTCCCGCTTCATGGCGTCCGCGACCGACGCCGCCCAATTCCCCGCTTCCCACCCTGCCGGAGATCGCCTTCCTCGGCCGCTCCAACGTCGGCAAATCGAGCGTCATCAACTCCCTCGTTGGGGATAAGGTGGCCCGCACCAGTTCCACTCCCGGACGCACCCGCGCCATCAACTTCTTCGAGATTCGCTGGCCCGGCAAGCCGCGTCCCGAGCTGATCTTCGCCGATCTCCCCGGCTACGGCTACGCCAAGATTTCGCGCGAGATTTCCCAGGAATGGCCGAAATTCATCGAGCCTTACCTCAACGAGCGCCCTACGCTCTGCCTGAGCATCGTACTCGTCGATTCCAACGTCCCGCCCCAACAGAGCGACCGCCAATTGCTGGACTTCCTCGCCGCCTCCGATCGCGAATTCCTGCTCGTCGCCACCAAAAGCGATCGCCTCTCCAACAATCAACTGAACGGCGCCCTTCGTACTTTGACCCAGCAATATCCCACCGCCCGCCTCCTTCCCTTCTCCGCCAAAACCGGTGCGGGACGCGATGAACTCTGGAAGCAGATCCGGCAAGTCGCGCAGCAAATGACCGAGACCGAAGCCTCCTCGGGCACTTCCCTGCCTTAATGTTTTCTTAGCTGCCGCGTTTCACGCCCCCCACGCCTAATGCTCAGGCCTGTTCCTCCCGATAGACAAACCAGAGTTTCTGGCAACGCTCGCTTTTCGAACGAACCGCGCCGAAACTGACATTCGACGGGAGCGACGATTTGCCCTCCCGCTGCGGGAAGACCTATGGCACAGGAAATCGACGAAGGCGTTGCCTACTTAAGGGCCTTAAAACAATCGGCCAGTCCAGTCGCCGCGACCGCCGCTGCGCCAGCACGCGACCCCAACCCGGACGCGACCCCCATCTCACCCGTTACCGTCGCCGACTCCGGCGACAGCTTCAAGGGCTCTGAAAAACGTCGCAGCCCCCGCTTCAAGTGTGAAGGCAGCGCCGAAATGTGTGAGGCCGGACACGACGTCAGGACCTGGGCCACTTTCAGCGATGTCAGCCTGCACGGCTGCTACGTGGAAGCCCAGGCCACTTATCCAGCAGGAACCGTACTGCACATGAAGCTCGAAGCCAACGGCGTGCGCCTCGAAACCCAAGGCAACGTGCGCGTCAGCTATCCCTACCTCGGAATGGGGATTGCCTTCGTGGAGATGTCGGACGAAAACCAGTCCCGGTTGCGCGAACTGCTCGCCACCATCACTCGACCGACCGTGATCATGGGTCCGGGCATCGCGTCCTCCCTTCCCGCCGGCGCGCCCCTGAGTGCCCTGCCCACAATCACAAATCCCCAGGCCGCCCTCGATGCGCTCGCTGAATTCTTCGAAAGCCGCCAGATGTTAATGCGCGAAGACTTCCTCAGAATCCTTCGCCAGAGCCAAACCACCGAGCCGAGGATGAAGATTCAAACTTCTGAGTTCTGACTTCGGACCTCAGCCCGATAGTTACCTCTGAGGACCGCTTCAGTTTTCATCAAATGCCGCTCCATTTATGATGAAGCAGCATGGCTCTTTACCTCATCACCGGCATTGGCGGCTTCATTGGCTCGTCTCTCGCGCGCGCACTTCTTTCCCGCGGCGAGCAGGTGCGCGGCGTCGACAACTTCTCCACCGGCAAGCGCGAAAATCTCACCGACATTCTGGACCGCATCGATTTCCGCGAAGCCGACATCGCCGACCTCGACGCGATGCACAAAGCCTGCATCGGAGTCGACTTCGTCCTGCACCAGGCGGCAATTCCCTCTGTCCCCAAATCCGTTCTCGACCCCCTCGGCAGCAATCGCGCCAATGTCGACGGCACCGTCAACGTGCTGGTAGCGGCGCGCGACGCCAAGGTTAAGCGCGTGGTCTTTGCCGCGTCGTCCTCCGCCTACGGAGACACCCCCACCCTGCCCAAGCACGAGGACATGAAGCCCGACCCCATCTCGCCCTACGCTGTGGCGAAACTTGCAAGCGAACACTACCTCATCTCCTTTTACCGCTGTTACCAGCTCGAAACCGTGGCTTTGCGTTACTTCAACATTTTCGGACCGCGGCAGGATCCCTCTTCTCCCTACTCCGGTGTGCTCGCGAAGTTCATTACCGTGATGCTGCAGGGCGAGCAGCCCGCCATTTATGGCGACGGCGAACAGAGCCGCGACTTCACCTACATCGACAATGCCGTCGAAGCCAATCTCCTCGCCTGCCAAGCGCCCGCCGCCAAAGCTGCTGGGCAGATGTTCAACGTTGCCACCGGCCGCCGCGTCACGCTCAACGAAACCTTCAAGCTCCTGCAGCCCCTGACCTCCTACACCGGCCAACCCAACTACGGCCCCGAGCGCGGCGGCGACATCAAACACTCGCTAGCCGACATCTCAAAAGCCGAAGCCGCCCTCGGCTACAAACCCAAAGTCGATTTCGAAGAGGGCCTCCGCCGCACGGTGGACTGGTACCGGCGGAAATGAATTCCGCCCCCCGCACGTCTAGGATGTGCAATTTTGAACATCATTGAGTAATCTCCTGTTGTAGTGTGAATAAACTGGCGTGAAAGGGTCGATGCAACCTCACTGGGAGTGTGCTTCTCCACGGGACCGCAAACGGCCCCCTTCGTCCATTCCTATTGTGATCGCTCTGATTGGCTGGGCAGCGCTGATCCCTGCACCCAATCTCATGAGCGCCGATTCTGGATCGGCGCCACCGTCGTTACCACCCATCTCGCTCTGCGCCGACCAGGTAGTGGACAACCTCGTGCGCAAGAATCAGGAGCGTGCGCAGGCCCTGATGCACGCGGAAGGAACTCGCGTCTACCACCTCGCCTACCGCGGGTTCCCCAGCGACCGCGACGCCGAAATGACCGTGAAGGCCACCTACGACAGCCCATCCTCAAAGGAATTCAAAATCGTTTCCGAGAGCGGATCGAAGCTGATTCTTAATCGCGTCTTCAAGAAACTTCTGGAAAGCGAAAAAGAGGCGGCCCAACCCGCAATCGCCGCACATTCCCAACTGAATCGCGACAATTACAACTTTGAACTCGTGGATTACGAGCCTTCAGGCGCCGGTGGACAATATGTGCTGCACGTCACGCCGAAATCCAGCAGCAAATACGTCTATCTGGGTAAGGTGTGGGTCGATGGAGTCGATTTCGCCATCACCCGCATCGAGGTCGAACCGAGCCAGAATCCCTCCTTTTGGACGAAGAAGAGTGAAATCCATCACGAATACAAGAAGGTCGGAGCCTTCTGGCTGCCCGCTCGGAATGAATCGGTCAGCTATATTCGGCTGGGAGGACGCGCCACTCTCACCATCGAGTACAAGGATTACCGCGTGAACGGCGCCGGTCAGCCGCCCGTGCATTAACCCCAGAGCATTAAGCCTTGGTTTGCGGTTGGTGAAAACCACATCCAGCACCCGATATGCGATGGATTGTGGCGCAAGCCATCGACAAGAATTCCGAAAGCCGGAAGCCGAGAGCCGAAAGCCCGCCTCATTACGTTGGTTATCTACGGCAACGTTACCGCCGCCGCTAGAGTGAATGCATGACACTTTCCTCAATGGTGGTTTCGCGCGACTGGCAGGAAGTCAGTGTTCTGGAATGCATCCTCGGCGGTCTTCACATGGACGTTTCCGTCGAGAACGAACCACAGCGAGCCCTAGCCCGGCTCAACAAATCCAAGATCGATGCGCTTATCGTGGACTGCGATCTCAACGGAAGCTCGCAATTCCTGCGCGAACTGCAAAGCGCAGAAAATCCGAAGACCGTGCCCTTGGTCATCATGGGCGGACCGCGCTGCAGTCAGAACCTGGAGGACAGCGGCGCGCTCTTCGCCTTCGAGAAACCCATTTCAGTCGAGCAGGCCGTGCGCACGCTCTCCGCAGCCCGCAGCATGATTCTCGACGGACGCCTCCGTTATCACCGCGCAGGCCTCGAAGTTCCGGTGTCGCTAAGTTCCAGGGGACAAAAACCCGTGGATGCTTTCCTGATTAACGTGAGCCAGGGGGGAATGCAGATTCACACCAAGGACCCGGTCGAGCCCGTTAAGTCTCTGCAAGTCTCCTTCGACTTGCCAGGCGCCCGCTCATGCCTGAAGGCCAAAGCAGAAATCGCATGGCAGGACAAGCGCGGCAACACCGGCATCCGCTTCGTAAAGCTCGCGCGCCAACAACAGCGCACCTTGCAACTCTGGTTGGCACAGCAGTATTTCGCGAACTAATCTCGCCACCTAGTGTGCCGTCCCACAACTTCGCGAAATATCTCTGTCATCCCGACCGGAGCGAAGCGGAGTGGAGGGACCTTGTGTTTTCAGCGATTTTCATTCTTGATCAGCCGTTTCAAGATGGCGCTTATTTCTGGGACACGGCACTAGAGGCCTCCGATAGGTAGGCGAACCTCAGCGAAAGCGGGCGTCCGCCTCTTCCTCTTCGAGATCGCACCCCACCAGGCGCGCCAATCGAGCGCCGGGGCTCAATCCTCCGAATATCCGAAAGAATCCCCAATACAACGCTGCCACCACGGCCGCGCCTACTCCCATCATGGCGAACGGCCTGGGTGGAGGTTCCCCGGTTACCGCGAGAAACACCAGCGTAAACTGCAGCAGAGCTGCCACCACCACGAGCATATTGATCGTCCACACCAGGCCCCGTCCCGAGAGCGGCTGCGAAAGCCAGTCGAGCTGAGCAGGCGCTGCTAGAGTCGCCTCATCGCGGGCATACGGCGGCTGAAAGGAATCGGGGCGCGGCGGTAATTCGATGACTTTCAGCGGCCCCGCGGAAACCATGAGCCCATCGTCTTCCTGAACCACAGCGGGGGCGGCAAACATGGTTCCTGCGCGACTTCCATGTACAGCCGCTCCTTCCAGTAGATCGCCAAGAATCCATTCGTTGATCTGGCGTGTCATTCGCGGTGGCAAGTCCAGAAACCGGATGCCGCACTGCCCGGACAGCGTAGACCAGGTCACTTCTCCGCGCGTTTCCACCCGCAACCGCGGGTCGCGCAATTCGAAGCGCACTCGCACCTGCTGCCGTGGAGGAGGAGCCGCCACCGCTTGCACTCCAATGCCGTCATGGGTCAGATTGCGGACGATGCCGCCGTTCGCCTGATCGATTGTGACGTAGGTAAGTGTGCGCAGCTCGTGCCGATGCTTCGCCCTGGCTTGCCGAGCGGTAGATGTTCCTGCGTCCATATCGATGCACCACCGGAGATCAGGTCGGCCAGGGCCCTATCCGCTGAATGTTATCTCCGATCTCTCGTACCGCCTTAGTAACTACGATGGTTCCAGCGCGGCCCGTCGACTAAACTTTTGACAGGTATCGGGAAAAGCGAAAAGGGTGCAAAATAGCTTACTAAAGTACAGGGCCAAAGGGTCATGCCCAAGTAATTGCAACTAAAGCCAAAGACCGATAACTTACAAGTGAACTGTCTCTAAATGGCGACGACCACCACCAAACCGGACCTTGATGTGACCACTTCGTTCGCCGGTGCTGGTCTGCCTGGATCGCACCGAGAAAACGGTGACTCCGCCGCCCATCCTCCCAAGGACGGTCCCTCGAAAGCTTCGCCGCGCGACGCTCTGCAGGCCCTGCTGGCCTTCTCGTCCCTGCACGATCAGGTGCGCCGGAGGAAAACTCTGGCCGCGCGCAACTATGGTTTCGATGCTGCCGTACCAGCCGCCGTAGAGTTTGACCCGCATGAGCTCTTTGTTCTCGATGAAGTCCTGCAACTTGTCGCCGAACGCGCCTTGGCAATCACGGGCGCCGATGGCCTCGCGATCGCTCTCGCAGAAAATAACGAGATTGTCTTGCGCGCGGCGGCGGGTGCGATCCGCCCCGACATCGGTGCGCGTATCGACCGCGATTCTGCTTTCTCTGGCGCCAGCTTCCGTACCGCACAAATCGTGATGTGCGACGACACCGAGACCGATCCTCGGGTGAACCTGGCAGCATGCCGCAAGCTGGGCGCTCGTTCCATGGTCGCCGTGCCGCTCTGCGGCCGTCGCCGCGTCATCGGACTGCTGGAAGCGTTTTCCGAATGGCCTTTCGCCTTCAACGAGAGCGACATCCGCAACCTGAGCCTGCTGGCCGAACTGGTGCTGGGCGCTCTGAAGCCAGAAGATGAAGACCGCTTCGCCGAATCCGCTCAGGCCGCGGCTACCAAGCTCGAACCGGCTCCACGAGTTGCAACCAAGCCTCCCGTTGTAGAGCCACCGAAACCCGTAAGCGCTACGCCGTCGATCGCCATCAAAGTGGCGACAATTCCTGTGGCTCCCGCTCCCGTTGTCGCAATTCCAGCTGTGTCGATTCCCACTGCACCGCCTCCGGTTGCGCCCGCTGCGGTGAAGCCGGCTGCGGTTACGTCCGCGAAAGATTCGAAGACGTCCGTAGTAAAGGCAAGTCCTGCACCCGCGCTCGCGGTCCCGGCCAAGCCGCTGACGGTCGACAAGCCTGCCGACAAGACTCCCCAAGAGACAATCGTCGTCGCCTCCGAGCCCGCGGCTGCACCCGCGATCAACGCCGGCGAGACCGCGCCCTCGCAGCGTCGTCCCTTCATCCTGATTCTGGCCGGGTTCATCTTCATCGTTACTGCCTTTGCCGTTGGAGTCTGGGTAAAAATGGAGAAGGCGCAACTGAACAGTGCCATAATCCACACCGAGAAAATGCCGGTCAAGCCGTCCGATTCGGCGCCGTCGAAAGAAGCGGCTGCGGCCGCAACTCCGGCGACCACCGAAACTACGATTCCGGATGCAGCCTCCGACGCGGATGATTCCGACTCCACGCCCGCGACCCCGCAGGAATTATCCAAATTCCCGAAGGTTACGGGAATCCGCCACTGGTCGTCGGCCGACTCCAGCACGATCGTGCTCGATCTCGAAGACCAGATTCAGTACGAAGCGCACCGCCTCTCTCGCCCGGACCGCATCTATTTCGATCTGCGCGACACGCGACTGGCTCCCGAACTTCTCGGAAAATCGATCGAGATCGGCGACTCGTTCGTCGGCCGCATCCGCATGGCGCAGCCCGTTGCGGGCATGACTCGCGTTGTCCTGGAGACCAAAGCCAACTCAACTTTCTCCGTGAGTCTGGAGCCAAATCCGTATCGCCTGGTCGTCGAGGTGCGCAAGATCGGCGCGACTTCCAAGGGCGCGGTGAACCTGTTCCCCAACGCCAGCGAGGCAGAAAAGAACAAGCTCGCAATCGTCGTTCCACCTCCGACCAAAGAGGATTTGCAACTGCGCGCACGCGTCCCCAAAATGCGCATTGTCGTTGATGCCGGACACGGCGGCTGGGACCTTGGCACCGTCGGCCGTCGCGGCTTGCTCGAAAAAGATCTGGTCCTTGAGATCTCCCAGCGCCTGGGAAAACTACTCGAGAGCCGCCTCGGAATGGACGTGATCTATACGCGTCCCGACGACAACTACATCACGCTTGACGACCGCGCCAGCATCGCCAACACAGTCGCAGGCGGACTTGTTCATCTCGGTCCACGCCAACTACAGCGACCTGCCCTCGGCCCGCGGCGTCGAAACTTACTACACGAATCTCTTCTCAGCGCCCGGATCGAAAGATGTGGATACGCACGCCAGCACCGCCAAGCCAGCAGTAACGGCAACGCTCTCGCCCGCCGACTTGCACGAGCGCATCGAGCAATCCCGGCACTTGGCGGCCAGCGTGCAGCGTTCGCTTTACGGCACGCTGTCAGCGCAGAATCCCGGCCTGCGCGACCGCGGCATCAAAGAAGCCGGATTCGTTGTGCTCACCGAAAGCGCAATGCCAGGAATTCTGGCGGAAGTCTCCTTCGTCAGCAGCCCAACCGACGAACAAAAACTCCGCAGTGACGGCTACCGCGAGCAAATCGCCGAAGCCCTCTACCGTGGCATCGCGCGCTATGCGGCTTCCTCGCACAGCGTGAAAGTCGCCAGCGCCGCGAAGTAGCAATCGCTACTCTTCACTCTTGGCTGTCAGCTCTTGGCTCCCAGTTGTGAGCTGCGAGCTTCGAGTTGCGAGGGCCTACTCAACGAGGCCCGAGAAGAACCGGCAAGGGCACGACTTCCAGAGGTCGCGGATAAACTCACATGCGCCGCACAACGTGGAAGAGCGGCCCTTCAGGGCCGCGTAAGGTATGTGGAATTAACGTGGGCTTCAGCCCCTGTGGTTGTTGTTACTTCGGGAGAGCGCGTTTTTCCGCAGCCTCTTCCGGTCGTGCCGATTCAGCCCACAAATTGGACCCGGCTTTACCCGCTGACGGCTACTTCTGTTCGGCCGTGCTCTCCTTCTGGTACGACGCACTCAGAGTCCCTTTGCTCTGTGCGATCGGCAGCAGCGTCGGATAAAACTGGACGAACGTCGTATCCACCGCCGCGTGATCGGCGTGGCAACTGTAGCATTCCATCGTCGTTGGTACCATCTTTGCCGTCTTCGCGTCGCCGAAAATAAAGAACGCCCACTTCCCCGGAAAGCGCGCCTCATCCTTCACATGCGCCTCAATCCCCATGAGTTCGGTGCTCTGAAAGTTGCCCTTCTGATTGATCGACCCTTTCCCTTGCGCCATGCGGCCTTCGAGCATTAGCACGGTCTTGTCGGGCCAGGTCCCAGTCTGCTGAAACGCCGCGTACGACTCCGGATTGACGAAGACGTTATCGAACATGTGGTGGTCCATCTGCATTGCGGCCTTGTTGTAACTCATGTCGAATCCGGTCGTCAGGTAAACCCACTGGCGATAATTCTCGGGCAGCTTCATCTGCGCATCGCTCGTATATTCCGGCCCCGAACCCGGCGGCGTTGCGGAGTTGAGCAGGGCAGCGGAGCACAATACCACCAAGGCAGCGAGTATCAGAGCGGGTTTGCGATTGGTCATCATGCGCAGCAGTATGATCCCAATCTCCGCGGACCGCCAGACCGCCCGCTGCACGCCTCGGGCGATTGGCTGCATTGTTCCCCTTTCCAGCTGGTCGTAGAATACGATCCAGCTTATGGACAAGACTCGCAGCCAATCTGAATCATCGCGCTGGCTGTGGCTCGCCGCCATCTGGTTCGGCTTGGGTCTGTTCGACGCGACGCAGAATGTGTTTGTTATGCGCGCGGAGGGCATGCACCATTACTGGACCCGCCTGTTCTTCACCCTGCTGTGTTCGTGGTTGCCTTGGGTCGTGGCGACACCGCTGGTTTTGCGGCTCGCTCGTCGCTATCCGCCAGCGCAATGGAGACGTTTGTCGACGTGGGCTGCGCATCTCGCTGCCTGCGGCTGCATTGGGTTCGTCTATGCCGCTTGGGTCGCGTTGTGGGAAGAGTTGCTGAATCCGTGGGCGTTGACGCCAGGTCCCGACCCGTATCTGCAACTCTGGATGCACAAGTTCTACGGGGGACTTCTCTCCTATCTCGTGCTCTACGGCCTGATTCTGCTGGTCAACCACGTGCTTGATGCGAGAGAACAGCTGGCCTTTCAGCAAACCGAAACAGCGCGTCTCAACGAGCAACTGTCGAAGTCGCAACTCA
Organism: uncultured Acidobacteriaceae bacterium; assembly: GCA_963795875.1. Taxonomy (GTDB): domain Bacteria; phylum Acidobacteriota; class Terriglobia; order Terriglobales; family Acidobacteriaceae; genus Sulfotelmatobacter. The sequence continues at coordinate 46,993 of CAWCJM010000004.1, read as the reverse complement.
GTGCGCTGCGCCGGCAGATCGAACCGCATTTCCTGTTCAATACGCTCAACGCTATCGCCGGACTGGTGCGCGAAAAAAGAAACGACGCAGCCGTCAGCATGATCGTCGGGCTGAGTGATTTCCTGCGGCGAGTGGTGGAGGATTCCGACCGACAGCAGGTGCCACTTGGCGAGGAACTGGAGTTCACCCAGAAGTATCTGGACATTCAGAAGGTACGTTTTGCCGAGCGTCTGCAGTTCAGCGTGGACGCGCCCAAGGATCTTCTTACAGCGCAGGTTCCCAGCTTGATTCTGCAACCCATGGTCGAGAACGCCGTCAAACACGGCATTGCGCGGCGCGTGCAGGGAGGAGCGATCCGCATCACGGCGTCTCGCTCGAACGGAACGCTGACGGTCCGCGTCTATAACGATGGACCTAGTTTGCCGGCAGGCTGGGAGACGAGCCAGTCGGGAATTGGGATCCTCAATGTGCGCACGCGCCTGCAAAACCTGTATGGCGACTCAGTTCGAGCTGAGCATGCGGAATCAGCAACCCGGAGGTGTGGAAGCCACAGTTTCCGTACCCTTCGTTTCACTGCCAGCTTCCGGAAAAATCAAAGGGTGAGTTCGTGCACGCAGATGCACATCCCGAAAAAATACGCGCGCTGATCGTCGACGACGAACCTCTTGGCGCGCAGCAACCTTGTCGTGTTGTTGCGCGCGCGATCCGGAAATCGGAATCGTTGGAGAATGCGGCTCGGGAGCGGAGGCAATGGCCGAGATCCGAGTCGCGAATCCCGATCTGCTCTTTCTCGATGTGCAGATGCCGGAGTGCGACGGCTTCGATGTGCTCGAGTTGCTGGGAAGCGATCTGCCTCCTGCGATCGTTTTTGTCACCGCGTACGACCAATACGCGCTGCGCGCCTTCGAAGCGGGTGCGCTCGACTATCTGCTGAAGCCCTTCGACAACGCCCGCTTTGAACTGGCCCTCAGCCGCGCCAAACAAAGGATCAGGCTGGGCAGAGACCGCACGCAAAAGCTGGAACGCGTCGCCATCAAGAACGCCGGGCAGGTCTGCTTCGTGAAGATCTCCGAGATCGATTGGATCGAGGCCGCCGACTACTACGCCTGCCTGCACGTCGGACCGAAAAGCCACCTGTTGCGCCGTACTCTGTCGGACCTGGAAGAGGACCTGGACCCAAATATCTTTTGCCGCGTGCATCGATCGAGCATCGTCAACCTGGAGCGCGTCCGAGGAATGAAACTTCGGCAGGACGGCGAATACGAGGTCTTGCTCGACAACGGCGCGACCGTCCGCTTGAGCCGCCGTTACCGCAAGCACCTGCAGGCGCGACTGGGAGTCCGCAAAGGTGTAGTACAGGATGCGGACTAGCATCACCCGGCATACCTCAGCGGCTAAAGCCTGTTCCGAATGTTCGAACGATTTCGGCACGAGTGGAACTCGTGCCCTTCCCGATTCGCGGCGGGCTTGGTTGCTTGGCCTTCTCGCGATTCGCGTCCGGCCTCGTTGCTTGGTCTTCTCTGATTCGCGGCGGGCTTCGTTGCTTGGCCTTTCCGATTCGCGTCCGGCTTCATTGTTTGGTCTTCTCCGATTCGCGTCGGCCTCGTTGCTTGGTCTTCTCCCGACTCGCGGCGGGCTTCGTTGCTTGGCCTCTCCGGTTCGCGGCGAGCTTGGTTGCGGCTATGGGGCTTCGCATTGTGCGTCTTCCGCTTCTGCTTCGTCTGATTCGGTGCCTTCGTCGTCGTCGAAATCTTCTTCGAACCATTGGGGGCCGTTGATGCGGGTGGCGTTCACGGTGTCGCGGTCGATCACGATGTCGCTCACTTCGTCGACTTCGAAGTCGGTGTTGCGCAGGTTGACGCTGGCGGTTTGCAGGGCGTAGAGCATCAGTCCGGCGGTTTTGTGATCGATTTGTCCGCTGCCGAGCCGCTGGATCACGTTCATGAGGGACAACTGCACCGCATTTGCATCTTCGAGCAGGGGCAGATCGAACCGGACCAGCGAGTTCCGGGCCACAATCCTTGCCTGCTCGCCCCGGACCTTGTCATGAAAAAAGCAGTGTCTCCGGCGGCGGAGGGCGGGAGACCCGCACTGCGTGCCGTTTACCTTGATGTGCTGACATCGTGGAACATTATCCAGACCCATATTTTTTCTCCGATCCTCGACTTCGCTCACCGGGGGGTATCCCCCTCCCCCCCGTAATCTTTGGAATCATGGGGTTAGCGGGAAATTCCCGGTAAGATCCGCATGACAAAGAATTTAGTTATCAAAATCCGTAAAACAAAGGACTTAGCGCCGAACGGTTTGGTGTTGGCAAGACTGTTGCGGCAGGGTCCATCATTTACCGATTGAAATTCTCAGTCAAGGTTGTCCGTCACATTGCGGGCTGTGGAAAAAAATGGGGAGGCGGAGCATTCGCGGGTCCAGGGCAGGCCACTTTTCAACGCGGAATTCTGCGTGTTGGAGTATGTGCTGCCCACGCTTCGAAAAGTGCTAAGCGTGGGATAGCCGGTTTGGTGGTGGTACGGCCTCGGAGTGAGCCGAGCCCCCTAAGCCTTCTTGGAGGTCTTCGCCACAGAGTCGATTAATGCCTCTACCTTGTGCTGAACCGCAGCGTAAAAGCCCTTCTTTGGGGAGGTCGCGAGCTTGCCATTGACCAACTCAGCCGTTCTGGCGTACACCTGCGCCTTCGGAAGGCCAGTATCGGCGATCAATTCTTTCACCGAAACCTCGCCGCTCATCTTGCTGTCCATCTGCGCACCGATTGCGCGCGCCGCCAGCGTGAGCCGCAGTTTCTCTCTGGGGCTCAGTTTCGGATTGTTAAAGTGGACGTTGCCCTTCGTGTCCAATGCGCAGTGTTGCAGCGCCTTTGTCGCGATCGACTCCAGCCTGTTCTTGAGGGCGTCGTCGTCGAGAATGAACTTCTTCTTCAGTTCCTCAATACTCATCTGCCACCTCTCTTCTTCTTTGCGGTCACCTTGAAGGTTCCAAATCGATACCAGTCTGGATTGCCTGTATCCGGCTCACACCCCGCTGTTTTCAGCCGTTGAGCAAGCTCGTTGCGCTTTTCGGCGGAGTCCTCAAGCTTGACGATGTGCCTTCCGTGAAGATCGCTGGGCAGTCGAAAGTCCCCCACCTGTACGATGATCGTCCGATTTTCCGATTTGAACGCCATTCCCGCCCGATCTGTACGTTTGCGCGGGGCTGAAACCCTGTCCGCGCTTGAACTCTTCATATCGGACAGAGGTCCCGCCGGAGCTGCACTCCTCGCCAGGGGTCAGCAGGACTACCACGGCTTGGGCCATCGCGGAATATCTGGTTGAGACTCTTGCCGACGTAGGGCGACCCTTTGCCCGTAGCCTTCGCTCCCTCGCTCCATTCGATAGGATTCAGTTTCAGGGCTCTCAGGAAGCTGAACATGCTGTCTCGGAGAGCTTGGTCGCGTCCGTAGACGACCATAACGTTCTTGCTGAGCCTGGCACGGTTACAGCCACGGGGCTGGTCGCCTCAGCCGCAGGCGTTGCGAGGACGTAGGGAATTCCGTTCGGTAGGGGGCTTGTAGCGGCGGGTCGTCGGATCAGACCTGTGGCACCTATGATCTGTTCACGAATTTCTCGCCGCATTGTAGGCCGGACTTTTTTCTCACGAATGAGCCGGACTTGGCGACCACGTCCGAGATGTTTCCCGGTGCGGGGATTAGCGCGATGTCAAAGCACTCTCGAATCCTCTTCGTTTGGACCGACGAATCCTTGACGACTTCCGTGAGGAAGAAGGCAAAAAATGCCACGAGCTCTTTCTGTGACATTCGGTCGAGGTCCGGAACCCTCAAGAGAAAGTCTTCAAGCTGATTTTTCATTAGTCACCTTCGCGACGCGGCAAATCAAAGCGCACCGTCCGGTCGCCGTGCGCCGACAGGCGGTACCGTCCTCGTCCCGCAGATTCGAGAAAGTCGTGCGCGTTTTTGGCGTCTCGCAGAGCCTGAGCGACCACCTTAGGCGGTCGGACTCCGGCGCGAATATAAGCGCGCCGAATGTCGTCTTCACCGAACTCTTCTTGGCCGCCTTCGGTCAGGCTGTACGCCAATACCGCCACGATTTCGTGATGTCCCCTGGGCTGTTTCGAGGAAATCAACTCTCGCTCAGAAGTAAAGCCAGGCTGCGGCGCGGCACATCTCCCGCTGTCAGCAAGAACTTGCTACTGTTCTTGCTTTTATCGGTGCGTTCGATCTTGGAGTATACTTTGCGATCTGCTCGTCGATGAAGTCTTTTGGTCCCTCAAGGACAATTTTTACATCTCCATAGGTGATTGTCGCTTTGCAGGTGTCAATCATGGCCATGCTCCTTGTTACTGATTGTCTCGCGAAGAAGAAGTCGTCAAGTGCTTTCTTGGGAGCACAAGATCTGGCGAGAACGCACCCTGGCTTTACTTGGGTCCGGGAGTTGATTGGACGTTGCGTCAGCCGCCCCTTCGGGGCTAGGGTTGGGTGGTGCGGGGCTGCCGGACTTAGCCCGGCCGACAGCCGAGGGCGGCTGTCTCTACATGAGTTCAACGTCAAAATCCCCACCCTAGTCCCGCCAAACACGGGAGTAGGACGGGGCACCCCTCCCAAAACATTGAGCGATTGGCGAAGAACCTCGCACTTCACTGACTGCACGGGCGGCGCCTGCGGGTGGGGAGGTCCCTCGGCCCGCTAAATGCGCGGGCCTCAGGATGACAAGAGTTGTTGAGTTGCGAATCGGAATTGTTGCAGTCCCTGCGGACTCGGTTCCATTGTCATCGAGCTTACCCCGGACTTACCTCCGGGCTATCGTATGGCGCCCCTTCGGGGCTGGGGTTGGATGGGCCACGCGCGGGCTTCGCCCGGCGGACAGCCGAGGGCGGCCGTCTCTACATGAGTTCAACGTCAAAATCCCCACCCTAGTCGCACAGAACGCGACTAGGATGGGGCACCCTCGCGCCGGCCATGGATAACTTCGGGATCTGGGATTAGGGTAGGGATGCTTCGACTGCGCCGGGAGGACTTGAGGTCCTCCCGGCTTCGCTCAGCATGACAGGACTTTTGAGAGCCAGTTACTGGGCCGGCACGCCGCCGTATTTCTGCAGCCACTTCAACTCTTCGCGGACTTTGATCTTTCCGTGCCAGGGATTCTTGCCCAGGCCGTGGCCTTCGCCGGGGAAGATCAGCAACTTGTTCGGAATGCCGAGCGAGTAGAGCGCGTGCTCCAGCAAGTAGTCTTCGAGCACCGCGACGCGGATGTCGTCAGCGCCCCCCACCATGTGGGTCGGAGTGCGGACTTTGTCGATCTGGAAGATGGCGGCTTCGTCGTGATAGCGCTGCGCGGCCTCCCACGGACGTCCGCCGAGGAAGTAGGCGTCGTCGTAGGTGGTGTCGTCGTTGCCCCAGTTGCCGATGTGCTCGACCGCGCCCGCGCCGGTGACTGCGGCCTTAAAGCGCGTGGTCTGGGTGATGAGCCAGTTGGTCATGTATCCGCCGTAGCTGTAGCCGCCGATGGTGAGGTGGTCGGGATCGGCGATGCCGTCTTTCACCAGCGCGTCGACGCCCGCGAGAATGTCCTTGCCCGGCCGCGAGACGATCTGCGGAACGATCTGCATCAGGAACTTGTCGCCGTATCCGGTCGACCCGCGGTAGTTCGGACGGAAGACAAGCCATCCGTTGGTGGCGGCGAGCCCGGCCCATTCGTACCAGTCGGCGGCGAAGCTATTGCCGTCGGCGTCGGCGGGACCGCCGTGAATCAGCGTGAGCATGGGCAGATGTTTCGCTTCAAATTTGCCCGGAGGATAGATCAGCATGCCTTCGACGGTGGTTCCGTCGTCGGCCTTCCACTGGTAAGGCTTGCCCTGCGGCAGATCGCGCTCGGTGAAGAGCTTGTTGAACGATGTGATGGCTCGGGCTTCAGCTGGCGCATTGGGCTCGTCTGCCACGAACACTTCGGTGGGATGCGTCAACGAAGAGTATTGGAATGCGATGCGATGCGTGTGCGATCCCGTGGAGAGATTTTCGTATGTACCTTTTTGCCCTATGATCGAGTGAATCGAGTCCGCTGGATCGGCAGCGTTGTACAGGTGGACCTCGGTGCCGAGGCGCCCGGCCAGTACGACTCCATTGCCGTCAGGCCGAGGCGCATAACTTACGATCTGGCCTGGAAAGTCCTTGACCCATTGTTCGACGGCGCCAGATTCGCTATCGACCCAGTACAGATGCGGCTGCAGGTCGCGGTAGGGACCGGAAACGTCTCCGACTTCAACGGTGAAGAGCAGGTGGCGGCTGTCGTTGGCCCAGCGGAGGCGGACTTCTTCGGCTTGATTGTGGGTAATGCGGCGCGGTTGCATCGTCGCAGCCTGCAAGTCCACAACGTAGATCTCGACGTCCTCGTATTTTTCCTGGCGCTGGTTGATGGCGTTGCTCAAGAACGCCAGCTTGTGGCCGTCGGGCGATGTGACGAGGTCATCGACTCGCAACGGCAGAGATGCGATGGCGTGGGCTCCTGGCGTGAGATCGGGCTGCTCCTCGGGTTCGCCCTTCTTTCTTTACAGCCTTCGTCGGGGCGGCGGCATGGTGCGCCAGGGCGACCGACAAATCGAGAGCGAAGATGGCATCACCGCGCTCGGCGGTACGGTATTGCACGACGTCTTTCCAGTCGTTCTTGTAGGCGTCCTTCTGCGCCTTGGTCCAGGGTTGGCGCGTAGAGAAGTAGATGGTCTGCGAATCGGCCGACCACGAGAAGGAGTGGACATCCTCTTCCCCCTGGGTCACGGGGAAGGCTTCGCCGCCGTTGGGCGAGATGAGGTAGATCTGGCTGGCGGCTTCGCCCTTAGAGTCCGCGTCGGAATCGGAGTCGCCGCCCTTCTCGCTGGCCGACTTGCGCTCAGAGAGGAAGGCGATCCAGCGGCCGTCAGGCGACCACTTCGGATCGGAATCGTGTCCCGATTGCGTCAACTGAATCAGATTGCCGCCTTTGCCGTCGTCGTGATAGAGCCAGAGATCGGTGCGGAAGATCTGCTGGTCCCAGTCGGCACGATCGGTCACGATGACCACCGAGTTGCCATCGGGCGAGATCTCCACCGAAGGAAAGCTGACCGAGTTAAAGAACTCGTCGAGTGTGAGCTTGGGCTTGCTTTGGGCCATCGTGGCAAGCGCACAGCTCAGGACCATCAGTACGATGAGGATAGTTTTATGGGTTCGCATAGGGTTCCCGGTGGGAAGAAGGGTTATACAACGCCGGATTCGTTCGACGCAAATTTGTGACTCGGAGTTCTGGATGTCTGCCACACCAGACATAACAATGCGGTGAACGCTGGGACAGACAGTTGAAGGTGAGTCCAGCGCGACAAGGGCCCAAGCAGAGGCAGCACGAATGCGAGGTATAGCAAGACGCTGAGTGCAGCCGGGGAAGAGTGCTTCGCGTGGTCGAGAGCCCAATCCGCTAGCAGCAGGAATGCGGGAACCAACGCCAGAAGATCGTAGACGTAGATGTGAGGGTTGACGAGCACGCTGGCTAGGATGAGAGCGGAAAAACGAAGGGGGCGCGGAGCAGACGACTTCCAGATGGCCGCTGCCATTCCGACCACGACAATCGAACTCAGGGCGTAGAGGATTCCAACGCCGAGCGGCCAGGGGATCAAGAGTTCCCAAAACGTGCGCAGGGAGTGCATCTGGATCGGAGAGAAAACGCAGTTCCGTCGTGCTCGGCTGGCCCGCACTGTGCAACAGCATGCTGACGTAAGGCCGCATCACGGGCGGACCAAAATAGAGGACTGCGAAGGCCAACTGAGCGCTGGCGGAAAGCACCAGGCCGGCGAAAACCTTCCAGGCCTGCGCCAAAAGCAGCACGAGAGGCACAGCGACGAGAAACTGCGGCTTGAAGACGAGCAATCCGAGTGCAATGCCTGCAAGCCATTCACGGCCAGCAAGGAATGCAAGACACGCCGCTGTGAAGCACACCAGAACCACCGCGGAGACCTGGCCGCGCACGAAGAAGTGAAACAGCGGGGGATAGGCGATCGCGCACAGCGCTACAAGCGCGCGATACGGGCGGAGTGAGGGACATGCTTTCCAAAGCAGATCGACACAGGCGAAATACATCAGCAGCGAAAGCGTGGTCCAGATTCCAGCCTGAACGAGAAACGAGAACCGGCCGAGCGGGATAAACGGCAGGGCAACTTGCGGTCCGTAGAAATATTGCAGCTGAACTGTGGTGTCGCGGCCAACGATCGCGCGTATCCCATCAGCCAGAACTCGGTCATTGTAGAGTTCACTGGCGCGGCCCTGCGCAATCAGACTTGCCGCGATTGGAAACTGAATGAAGTCCTGAAATTTTATGGTGCCTGCACGATCGAAGATGCCGGGCGTCGCATAGTCGACCGCGCAAACTCCCCACAGGCAAACAGCGAGAATAATGGCATGGGCCCGAATGCGGCGTTGAGTCAGATAGGCGGACGCCAACTCAACCCATGAATCGTGTTCACCCTCTGGCGTGGTCACCGGGCAGGCTCGGCGTTCTTGAAGGCGTCGTCGAGCGTTTGCGCGGAGTGCGGTGTGTTCTGCATGAGACGCCAGCCATCATCGTACTCGCGAAATCCGACGGTCGAGTTGTAGTGAAGGTCGCCGGAGTAGAGGGCAGCACCGACTTCATTCAAGGGAACCCATCTCCACGTGAAATCGACATCGGCCTCGCTGCCGCGCTTGCTGATACCGGTGACGCCGAGGAGTTCCCTTCTTGCTATCGGAATGAAGAACGACGCTTTGTCGGCCTCCCCAGCCGGGACGAGCGCGCGAACGGTATCGACGCCCGACGGGGTCAGCAGGACATCCCAGCACGGCGCAGGCGCCATGCCGGGCGCGCAACGAGCAGTGGTCGCGGAGACCCAGCCGTGTTGTTGCAGGACGAGATATTCGGGCGAGACATAGTCTTTGTTCGAGAGGATTCCCGTCTGGATGGCAAACTGTTGGGGAGTCTTGAACGCGTCGGAGGCAGCGATCAGATCGGTTGCGAGGCGACGCGTCAGGAAGTTGCGCGGAGAGCACGAGGAGAGCGCGAGGCCCATGAGTAGACAGAGAGCGAGGATTGGTGTTTTGCGCATCGATCGGATTGAGGCGTCGCAAACAATGCCAGGCTTCGCCCGGCGGACGGACGAATGCGTCCGTCCCTACATGTTCAAGATTCAACGACTTGTGATTGTAAATAAACGCGAGCGTTTGTGCGGAAGGAAAGGACGAGAGGTGATCTGGCCGTCGAAGCTGGCGGCCCAGCGGCCGGGAATCGCGCACGAACAACTGGGGCAGCGGCCTTCGGGAGTGAGGCGGTATTCTTCGATGTGGTATCCGTATCTGCGGATCAACGTCTCCCTGCATTGCGGGCAGCGTGTATCTTCCCAATGACCGACCATGCCGGGAAGATTACCGGCGTAGATGTAGCGCAATCCCGCCGCCCGGCCAATTTCGGCGGCCTGCAAAAGATCTTCGACGGTGGTGTCGCGCTGGTCTCCTCCTTGCATTTTGTAGTCGCCGTGGAAGGCGGTCACGTGCCAAGGGATGTCGGGGGAGATGCCCGCGAGAAATTCGGTGAGGCGCCGCAGTTCGTCGGCGGAATCGTTGAAGCCGGGGATGAGCAGGGTGACGATCTCCAGCCACAATCCCATCTGGTAAATGCGGCGGATGCTGTCGAGGATCGGGGCGATCCGTCCGCCGAGTTCGTGGTAGTGACGATCGTCAAAACTCTTGAGGTCTACTTTGTAGAGATCGAGATGGGGACGGATAAATTCGAGAACCTGCGGCGTGGCGTTGCCGTTGGAGACGAATCCAGTGAGCAGTCCCGCGGCTTTCGCTTCCCTGAAAACGGCGACGGCCCACTCGCTGGTGATCAGTGGCTCGTTGTAAGTGCTGACCAGAACCTTCGCGCCTTGATCGAGAGCGTCGCGCACCAGGACTTCAGGAGAAGCTTCCAGCGGAGGTGATACGGCATTGGGGTCGCGCAACGCCTGCGACGTGACCCAATTCTGACAATAGCCACAGTGCAGATCGCAGCCCAGCATTCCGAAGCTGTAGGCGAGCGCGCCCGGATGGGCGTGGAAGAACGGTTTCTTTTCGATGGGATCGCATTGCATCCCGGCGGTGTATCCCCAGGGAACGTAGAGCGTGCCGCCGCGGTTGTAGCGTACTTTGCAGACGCCGGGCTGGCCCTCGGGAATGGGGCAACAGTGACCGCAAGAGAAACAGCGCACACGGCGGTTGTCGAGTTTCTCGTAGAGAGTTGGATCGGCCTCGCGAACTCTGCGGTCAAGGATGTCGCGGAGGGTAGGCACGGGAAACCTCTGAGCGTATTTTAGCGCTAGATCGCAGCGCTCAAAGCGCTGCGTCACCCAAAAGCAAGCCTCTCCGGGAGAACTCCAGATCCCTCCCTTCGCCTGACGAACGGCTCCGGTCGGGATGACGCCAATGAAGATCTCAATCCAGGCGACGGGCTAGTGGCCGGCAGCGGGCTTGGCGGACGGCGGGTGCTGGTGCAACCAGTGATCGGCATCTAGTTCGATGGCAGCAACTTGCGCTCGCGTGAGGCGGGCTCGAACAAATGGTCCGAGACTTTCGCTGACATGGTCGCCACTCAAACGGGCCACCACCATCCAAAAATAAGCTCGAGTAGAATCCTGGGGGACGCCTCGACCGCTAAAGTAGATGGACCCCAACTTCGACTGAGCGGTGACGTTTCCCTGTTCCGCGGCCTTAATGTACCAGCGAACAGCCTCTTGCTCGTCGGCTTTTACGCCCTCGCCCGTGGCATAACGAAGACCCAACATGTTCTGGGCCGCAGGATCACCGTTCTCCGCGATCTGCAGAAGTTGGTCGAAGGTCGCAGTCTCGACGGACGGAGCAAGTGGAGCAGCACTCTCCAGCTTGGGAGGATGAGACGACGCTAGAACGGTTGGCAGCGCGCCGCGGCCGCGTTCCTGAACCTTACTTTGGATCAAGGGAGCGAAACCATACCCGAGAACAAAAAAAATGGCGACGGCGGCGCAGATCAGGATGATCAGGTGAGTGCGTGGCAGGCTGATGCCGCTGGAAATCTTTTCTTCCCCGCCGTCCATCTTTTTTTCCTGGCCAGGCTCAGACGCGAAGAGAACGCTTCCGGGGGTTGGAGCAAACGGAGTGGGGGCCGGCTTGGCTCCGATGGCGGGAAGATTTTCCGCGCGGGCGGCACGGTTGACCGCAGCGACGATGGTCTCCGCAAGACGCTGCAGCACACCGCCGTCTGTCGCGCCAAATCGATCGGGCTGGTCGGAGAAAACTTCGAGAATCCCGATTGACCGATCGTCCGCACGCACGGGCACCGCCAGAATGGAACGAATACCCAAGGCGCGACAACTCTCGCGGTCCACACGAACATCCAGTTCAGAATCGTCGCAGCGGAGAAGCACGCCGCTCTTCACACACTCGCCGGAAAAACCCGAACCGACTTGCAAGGGGACGCCGACCGGCGGGGCGTCTGCGCCGGAACTGGCGCGACAAACCATGAAATCGGGATCCGCGCCCGCAAGTGCGATCGCAGCACCGGAAGCGCGAACCAGAGTTTGTGCGCGCCCAGCGATCAACTGCAGGGCCGCCGTGAGATCGGGGCCGAGAGCCTCCACCTGGCGCTGCACTGCGCTGACGGCCGCGAGCGTGTCGGTATAGTTGAGCCGTGGAGGAACCGAGTCGCGCGAGCCTATAAAAGCGGCAACCTCAGCGTCGCCGTTCGCCACGCCCGCCATCACGTTCACGAAAAGCCACTCGCGCAATCGCGCCACCGACTCGGGTGATAGATCAGCGAAGCGAAGTCCGGCTCGTCCTGAATCGTTCGACCAGACCACCTGTCCGGTGGTGTAGATGTGCTCGGCGCAGTCGGCCAAATCCAGACAAAGGTTCACACGCTTTTCTACTTCCAAAGGCGAGTGGACCTGAATGGCCACGCCATCTTCGCTGATGTCGACGATCTCGTGGAGATCGAGCATCGCGCCTTGGGATTCTCCGGTGAACGTGGCATACGCCGGCGTCTGAATCTTATGCCGCACACGCCGGCGACGGTTGGGTGAAACCGTCTGTAACGCCGAGGTCAACACAGCCATGGGAAAGTGGGCCCTACTTCTCGTGGCTCCATATTAGCGCGGGATGGTCGAAAAGCAAGCGGACAAAGAAAAATTAGAAGGGCGACGGGGCAAGCTTCCTCGGGCGGACGAACCGATAGGGGAGCTACGTGAGGAACCTCGGGGCTAAAAGCGGTCGGGAATCGCCGATAAATTCGGCTGCCCGGCTGTATTAGAAGATCCAGGGCCCCCGGTGTTCTGGCACCAATGAGCCCTCTGGGGATTTCAACATTTACCAGTACGTCCAGAATCGTGGGTATCGCCGCGCGGTATGGGGTTGAGGCGCGAAAGGCGGACTATTGCGCTGACCTTCGCTTAGCGCCTGAACTACCAGCGGAAGCGAATCGCGAGCTGGATGATGCGCGGCGTCACTTCTCCCGCCGGTCCTCCGAGTCCATTGAAGTTCTTCGCCGCGTTAAAGGTGGCTCTCTGGAAGTTCGCCAGCGTCAGGGGTTGTCCGTTGGCACCAAGGTACAGGCCCGGTGAAAGGGTTGAGGCAGCTTGCAGTGCAGTTGAAGTTGGGATTGGGTGCGCCGTTCACAGTGAGGGCCGGCAGCAGCAGGAGGTTCAGAGCGTCGAAAGAGTTGTTGAAAATGAAACCGGGGTGGTTGAACAGGTTGAAAACGTCCATCTTCAACTCCAGGCTGGCAGAGTTCCACTTTGGAATCCTGATAGCCTTGGTCAGCGAGATGTCGAACCGGTAGATTGCCAGACTTTGGCCCGCATTCCGGACGAGATTGCCATTGATGTATTGAAAGTCGACAGGCGTGCCGGTGAAGCTATCCACCGGACCAGACGTGCTGGCTCCCGCGGGCGCTGCAAACGTGGTCTGCAAAGCGGCGCAGTTGGTCAGCCCTGCCGCAACACAAGTGGCCACGCCAGCTGGACCCACTTCCAGGTTCGTGCCCGAAATCGAGCCAATGTTCGTGGCTACCAGTGCGCCTATCGGCGCACCTGCGCAACCTGGCACCGACGATCCCGCCGTGCAGACGTTCGGTCTCTGCATGGTTTCGCTGCCCAGGTCCGTAAAATTTAGTCCTGTGAAGGAAGCGTCGCCTGTCGAAACCGGAAACGGCCGCCCGGATTGCAGAGTACTCAGCATGCCGAATGTCCAGTTGTTCAGGATGGTGCGAACAACTGGAGTATGCGAAGAGGTTGTTCGTGTCCGCCACGAAGTTGAAGTTGACCAAGTTGCGGACATCATTTTGAGCGGAAGCATTGTCCAGACTAAGAGGCGCAAGTGGATTCCCCGGTTCCGAAAGGCCGAAGAAGTCCTCTCCGTCAGACAGAGTATGGGACCATACATAGCTGCCTTGGAACTGGACATGGTGCGCCATCCGCTTTACTGCCGTGACCACCAGTGCGTTGTACCCCGACTCGCGATCGCTGAAGACCGTCCGGATAGGGCCAAAGGCTGGATTGGGAACGCCCGGCATATAGAAATAGCCGGGATGGGCGGGGTCTGCGATCGGCGTCGGGAAGTTGGTATCCTTTTCGCCGAACAGGCCGTGTGCAAATACGCCTTGGTACCCGATGCTATAGGTGAAGGAGGATCCCAGCTGCCGCTGGTACACCAACGAAGACATGTCCACTTGCGGGTTCTTAAGTGTTGGCGATATGGGGCGGACCCGTCCGTAGTATCCCACCGGCTTGAAAAGGTCCAATAGAGAAGCACTCGGCAGGTTTGGATAAGTCGTTGAGCACCTGCTCGCCCGTGGTCACCCCGTCGCTACCTATCGATCCTGCAGTGATGCTTTGCGTGAAAAGGGTGTTGCCGTCGAAAATCCGCGAATTAACCACCACGTTGAGATCCACCATTTCCGTGATTCTCCCGCCCGCGGCGCGAATCACGGACTTGCCGGGATCCCCGAAGAGCCGGTGCCCAATCCCATTCTCAAAACTTGGGCTCCAGGCGATGCCCAGACGCGGCTGCCAGTTGTCGTTGTCCGATCCGCAGGCGGGAATCAGACCATTGGACTGCAAGCAGCCTCCCGGCACCTGCGGGTCGGGGATGGTTCCACCTGTGAATGCTCCATCCTCCTTGTCGTAGCGCAATCCATAGTTCACGGTAATGTTGCGCCGGAACTGCCAGGTATCTTGAGCATAGAATCCATAGATATTGTCGGCAACGTTTACGGCGCCCGGTCCTAGTCCGATTGTGAATTGCGACGGGCACTGGCCGTCCGCTTGAGGAAAGAAGGAGTTGGTGCAGGGGCCCGGGGCGAAGTTGGAGTATTCGCCGTAGTGAAACTGTTGATACAAGGCATGGATCGGGAAGTGGCTGATGTTCACTCCGAACTTGAAGGCATGGCGACCCCGCGTCCAGGACAGATTGTCGATGTACTGGAAACGGTTCTGGTAATCGCCCTGCGGACAGCAGTAGTCCGCCCCGACATATGCGTTAGGCAACGCCTCTGCCGGTAAGGTGCTCACTGTCAGCGTCGACAACAGGAAGCGGTGCCAGAAAAACCGTGCCTCGTTGACGGTGTGAGTTGTCAATGTAGAAATCAGGCCGATGTTTAAGCCAGAGTCGTGAATGGTTGAGTTGACCAAGCCGCTCGGGTCGGTGGTCCCCGGCGGCGTATTCAGCAGAACGTTGGACGACGTATCGCGCTGCACGTTGTAACGCACCGTCAGCAGGTGTTTGTCGGTGAGGTTGGCGTCAACTTTCGCGGACCACAGCAGTTCGTTCACGGGCTGATTGATAGTGATGGCTATTTCCGAAGGGCAAAGAAGTTACTGGAGCACCCTGCGCGGTATCCTCAAGGCTTGTAAACCAGAACAAACGGTTCTTCACAAACGGCCCACCCGCCGTGAATCCATACTCGTGCTTGAAGAAGGGCGCGCGGCTTGTCGGATCGCTCAGGTTGTAGAAGTAATTCGACGCTCCAAAGTTGCGTCCGCGGAAGTACGCGTGGAAGTCGCCGTGAAAGTCGTTGGTGCCGGACTTCGTGATGATGTTCAGGATGATGCTTCCGGCCTGGCCATACTCCGCGTTGTAGTTGTTCGTCAGAACCTGAAATTCCTTTACCTCTTCCACCGATGCGCCGAGCGCGTCGCGCGCGACAAGGATCTGCGCCTCGTCCCAGATATTCCCGCCGTCCACATTGACGGTGATGCCGCGGTCGTTAACGTTGCCTGGGCCGACGAGGTCAGAGGAATCGCTAGTGTAGTCGTACCTCACCCCCGGGAGCCGAGACGGCCAAGCCTTCGAAATCGTTGGACACGCCGCCGACGCCTTCATAGGACGTCGTGGTCGGAAGATTCGCCACGTCCTTCTCATCGATCACCGTAGAAACGTCTGTTTTGGTAGTTTCGATGAGCGGCACTTCCGAGGTTACAATCACGGACTGCTTCTCCCCGGCAGGCTAAGGTTGAAGTTGATGTCGCGCTGCTCGCCGACCAGCATTTCACGTTCTTCACTTCAACTTTGGCGAACGATCGGGCTTCGATGGCAACGTCGTAAATGCCAGGCGGCAGGTTGTCGAATCGATAGAGCCCGTCCGACGTTGTTTGGGTGGTGCGGACGATACCTGTTTCCTGGTTAGTTGCCGTGACCGTCGCGCCTGCTACAGACGCTCCCTGCGGATCTTGCGCGCGGCCCGTAAACATCGCGAAAGCAGCGCTCTGGCCGTCTGCGCCTTGCGCACTTAGCAGCAGAAACACATTACGGCCGCAATGGAGGCCGTCCATTGCCACTTCGCGCGAATGCCATTCATGTCCACTCCGCGACGGGATACATTGTAGCGGCGAAAGGAGGGCGCAGATCCTGGCATTCCATGGGCTTGCAGTCGTGTGCAAGGTGCCGGGATGGGCACGCGTTTAGTCCAATAGACTTTGGGCTGCGCGGGAACTGTCACTTCTGACAGGGGAAAGAGTCGGCTGCGCGAAATCAAATAGATTGGCTTCATTTGTACAGAGAACAGGCAAGATTGGAAAACTGGAAGTAACGGACGTTAGCGCTCATTGACCTAGCATTGGTTTTCGGACGGGAGGTGGATTCCAACCGGATGAGCGCGGCTGCGACGTTGAGCCAATTCTGATCGGCTAAAACCCTCGAGGGAAAGACATCTTTCGCAGCGCTCGAACCGTTACACCATCCAAAATCGCATGTCTTCAAGAAGGACCTATCCGGCGCGGCGTATGACTTGGGCCTGGTGCAGGCTGGAGATGCGGGAGATGGCTGCCACCATCATGCTCGAAAGCAGTTGCATCGTAGCCACATCGCGTTCGTCAAAGGCGCCGGGGGACGAGGACAGTACTTCGAACACGCCGAGCGTGCGACGATAGTGGCGTAAGGGCGAGACGAGGATGGAGCGAACTCCGAGGCGACGGCAACTGGCCAGGTCCACGCGCGGGTTCCGCTCGGCATCGTGACAGAGCATGATCTCGCCGGAGCGAACGGCTTCCGCGGAGATGCCGGCATCCGTTTGCAGACGAACTCCGAGGTCGGGGGCGGTTCTTCCGGCACGGGCACGGCAGACGATTTCGTCGCCGGCGCGCAGTGCGATGGCGGCTCCCGTGGCCCCGGTGAGGTGCTGAGCGCGTTCGGTGATCGCGCTGATGGCAGGTTCCAGATCCAGTTCTGCGGGATGAATCTCGATTTCTTCCGACGACACGGCGCGAAATCCGGAGACTGGGTGGGCGGCGTTGGCAACGCGAAGCTGGCTGCGCTGCGCCAATGACGGCATATGAAAATGATCAGCGATGTTGACCACGTCGGGGTCGGGCACGGTGCGCAGCAGATCGCGCACGAGGTTATTCAGCTCCATGTCGGTGATGAGATGGGCGGTCTGCTGGTTGCGCAGCGATCCTCCCAGCACGCGCGAGAGACCAAGCAGGGAGTGGCTTCCGCATGCGAGGCAATAGGGCTTGCTGTTGGCACTGATCGACTCACACTGAACGCAGAATGTGGCGGACTGTAAAGGAACGAAATTGACGTCCTGAAAAGTGCTGCCGTACAGGGTCTTGCCAAACATAGATTGCTGATTCCTCGCTTCTATTGAGTGCAGTCGAAGGTAAACAGATAGCGAAGGCTCAGAAAGTAACGGCAGTGGTTCCGGGTGTGGAAAACGGGGTCCGAACTGCTGAAGCGAAGCTAGACTCCACAGCAAAACCTGCAAGCTTTCTATCGATCTCATCCGAAAGGCATTTGCCGAACGCAGGTTGCCGCACCATATTTTTGCGGGAAGTATTGATTTCATGCTGAGGGTCGGATATTCTGAATACAAGTTCGCGGTCTGCCCGCGGAATAGTCGACTGGGGGAAATCATGGAATGGACAACTCCTGCTTTTGAAGAAGTTTGCTTGAATTGCGAAATTAACTCCTACGCCAGCGCGAAACTGTAAGCGAAACGCGCTGCCCTGAAGCCTGTTCCTCGGCTGTAGCCGTGCGTCGACGGCTGCGCTTTGACTTTCTGCCTGCATCTTCCCGTGACATCCGCCTCACCCGCCTGACAGCTTCACAGCCACAGCTCACGAACTGAAGCTTGTCCTGCGTATGGCGGGAAACCCGCGAGATTGTGGAGGTTTACCCAGCTTGAGCCGAGATGAGCGAGGCGTCCTGCTCGGGCAGAGCGATGACGTGCGGTGAGTGCACTAGAGTGCGGTCCAGGGCATCGGCCAGCGCGGTGGGAAAGGCGGAAGTGAGTAGGTTGATGTCTATCTGCAAGTCTCGCGAGGAGTACAAACGTTGCACGGTCAGCGTACCCCGCCGCCGGTTGGCAGAACTCACCAGGTTCAATACGAGGTTCCACGCCGTTGAGCCGTCGAACGTTTTCGGCGGGCCGGCTTTGGTCCAGCGGAACGTGTTTCGTCGCACACCCGCGGAGTCCAATGTTTCGAATGGAACCACCTCACCCGGAACCAAGCTCCACTTGAGTTCAAAACTGTCAAAGTCGTTGCTGTCGAAGGCTGCGGTAAGAATGCGGCGCACCTGATCATAATCGCGGGCGACTTTCAGTTCCTCGGTCGCGCGCCGGATAGCCAGGTTGTTGACGAAGATCTGTGGCTGGTCAAAGGTGCGGTGGGCGACGCGGGCCAACTCGCCAAATTCAAGGTAACCGAGATGCTGGACACCAATCCATATACCGATGCCAAGCACCGCGAGTACCAGTCCCAAAGAACTTCCGGTCGGCCACAGCAGGAATAAGCTCAGCAGGGCGAAAATGGCCGAGACGCCGTACAGCAGAATCACGACTTGGCGATGCGTCATGCCGTGCTGCAACAGCTTGTGGTGAATGTGTTCGCGATCGGCAGTAAAGACGGGTCGGCCGCTGATCAGGCGCCGCACGATGGAAAGAGCAGTCTCTAGAATCGGCAAGCCAAAGAAACAACCGGGATGGCGACTGCGACGATCGTGGGAGCCTTCTGCGCGCCCTGCAAAGCCAGCGCGCTTAACACAAATCCGATGAAAAGACTGCCGGAGTCACCGAGGAAAATCGTTGCCGGATTGAAATTGAAGCGCAGGAAACCGAGAATAGCGCCCGCGAGGGCGATCGTCATCACCGTGACGAGGGAATATCCGTTGAGAAGAGCTACGACAAACGCCACCAGAGTCGAGAACAGAGCCGATCCGGCGGCTAAACCATCGAGGCCGTCAATCAGATTGAACGCGTTGGTGATGGCCAGAACCCAAAGAACCGTGAAGGCCCATCCCACGATCCAAGGCAACCTGATGTCGCCGAACAGCACGGGTATGTTGACGATCTTCAATCCGCCCAGATACAGCATGGTTGCGGCGACGCCTTGCACCGAGAACTTGAAATAAGGCCCGACGCCGTGGATGTCGTCATAGACGCCCAACAGAAAAACCAGCGAAGCCGGCAGCAGGATGGTCAGCAGCGTCTTGAGCGAAAAGGCGGCGTGCAAGCGTGGACTGTTGAGAGCCCAAAGAGCCGCCATGCCCATGCAGAGCGAGAAGGAAAAGAAAATAGCCACTCCGCCCAGACGTGGGAGAGGGCTGGAATGCAGATGTCGTTCCTGTGTGGGAACCGCTACCCAGCCGCGGACCGTGGCGAAATCGCGAACATACCGCGTGAACACAAAAGCGGTTAGCAGCGCTAAAACAAATGTCGCGAGGAAAACGCCCGTCAACTATGCCACCTTCGGCGAGCAGACATGCGACAGGAATGCCAACTCGACTTCTTCAAAAGTATTGCAGCGATGCCCTGCGGTTAATAGTTAGTGAATAGATTCCTGACGAAGTTGCGAGTGCCAAAGACTTTAGCAGTACGCGAAAGAGACTTTCAATCACCCCTCAGCAAAAAACCTGTGGAAAACTTATCTGGAGCCTCGCGGATAACGAGATCGCAACTCCTGCAGCTGTGCTAGACTGCTGTTCAAATTCTCATTTAACACTTCAGGGGTTCTCTGATGGAGTCGGGCACTTCGGGTTTCAGTCGCTGCGGCCGCGGTTTCTTGATGCTGGTGGCGGGATTCTTAGTCGCCTTGAGCGGCGCCGCCGCCCAGCAACCGGCAAACGGCTCCCACCCGCACAGAGCAATCCGCCTGCGCAGTTGCCCGCAGCCCAACCGATTTCGCAGGCGGCGACAAGCGCGTCCGGACAGGCCTCGACTCCTTCGATTACGCCCGAGACCGCGAAAGACTCCCCTGACCAGTCGGCATTGGTAAAGCTGGGTGCAGGAGACCTGATTGAAGTGAGCGTCTACAACGTGCCCGAACTGACCACGAAGGAACGGGTCAGCAATTCTGGCGACGTTTACCTTCCGCTGATCGACTATGTCCACGTCGATGGCTTGACGCAGGAAGAAGCGCAGACCCTGATCGAGAAACGGCTGTCGGACGGCGGATTTGTCCGGAGTCCCCATGTGACGATCTTCGTGGACGAGGCTGCGTCGCAAGGCGTGACCATTATTGGCGAGGTGGGTAAACCCGGGATCTATCCTGATGTCTCGGATCACAAGCTCTATGAAGTCATTTCTCAGGCTGGCGGATTCAACGCCTCTGCGTCGCGCAAGATCGCGATCATTCGACGGAACCAGCCGGAGCCGATTCGCATTGACCTGCCGCGAAATCTGGCCGACGATCTGAGTGGCAATATCGATATCCTTCCGGGCGACACGATCAGCGTTCCTCGGGCGCCCATTATCTACGTGGTCGGAGACGTCGGCCGTCCCAGCGGCTTGCTGGTCGACAACGGTACGCTCAGCGTGTTGCAGGCACTGGCACTGGCCGGGGGCACGAACCACACGGCAAAATTAAGTGGCGCCCGCATCCTTCATAAAGGGCCCACGGGGATGACTGAAACGAAAGTCCAAGTTAAGAAGATGCTAGAGGCCAAGGCCCCGGACGTGAATCTGCAGTCGGACGACATTCTTTTCATTCCAGTCAGTGCGGGCAAGATCGCCGCAGCTCGCACAGCTGAAGCTGCATTGGCGATGGCCACAGCAGTCTCGATTTACGCGGTTCATCCGTAGGCCTGAGGTTACGGCCCGCACGGGCGGCTCACGAATGGTGCATCAGACCCTGCAGCACGTCGATATATTTTCCCGCTGTCCTTCCGCGGGAGAAGTATCGCACGATGTGTTCCCTTCCCTTTTGACCCAACTCCGTGCCGAGTTCGCGATCTGCAGATAGCCGGCTGATTGCATTCACGAGTGCTTCGGAATTTTCTGGCTCGATCGCGATTCCGGCGCCCGCGTCTTCGAGAATCTGGCGCGCCTGACCGTCGACGCCAAGAATTACGGGACGGGCACAGGACATGAATTCCAGCATCTTGGTGGGAATCACAGTCTTGAATACATCGGTCTTTTTCAGCAGGACCAGGCAAGCGTCGGAAGCGGAGATGAAAGCAGGAATCTTCTCCCGGGGTCGCTGATCGAGAAAGCGCACGTTGGCCAATCCGCGGGATTGCGCCATAGCTTTGATTCGTTCTTTTTCGGCACCTTCACCCACGAGCAGGAAAATTGCACGTTGGAATTTCGGTGCGGCAGTTGCGGCGGCGGCATCCAGCAGGGTTTCCAGTCCGTGGGCCATTGCCCATTGTGCCGATGTAGCAGACCAGGAATTTCCCTTCGGCCCCGAGTTCGTGCCGCAATGCTGCGTTCGCGGCTGCGGAGGCCGGCGCAAAGAGGTCGGTCTCGACGCCATTCTCGACAATCGAAATTTTCTCCTCGGGCAACCTGCCAGCGTCGCATCAGATGCTCTTTGAAAGCCGGACGTCACGACGACGATGCGGTCGGATCGCCGTATAGAAATCTCGCAACCGCCGCCAGCGCGTGGTGAAGCAGTGAATTCTCATCGCCAACTCCTACGGCGGCCAGCGATTCCGGCCACAGATCGCGCACTTCGAAGACGAGTGGGATCTGCCGGACAAAAGCAATCCACCAGCCGGACAGGCCAACCAGGAGTTGCGGCGAAGAGGCGATGATCACGTCGGGGCGCGGTAGCATCATGCCGCGCAGAGCGGCGGAGATGCAAAATGACGCGTAGTTGCGCATGCGTTCGTGCGCCTTGCGGTTGGGCAAAGGCCAGAGCCAAGTACGAAAGACATCAACGCCGCCCACTCTCTCTCGATAAGTCATCCGGCGAATCGGCCCGCCATTCCGCTGGAACAACGCCGGTCGGGTGATTGGGGAATCCGGTCAGCACAGATACTTCGTGCCCCGCATCAGCCCAGTGCCGGGCGAGTTCGAACGCACGGGCTGCAGGCGCACCCATCTCCGGCGGAAAATATTGTGAGACGTAGAGAATTTTCACTCGATCTGGAACTCACTTGCTCGAGGCACGCCACTCATAACGCCGGAGCAAGTAAAGCGCGTCTTGATTGACATCATCGCCATTGTTAGGCTTCTCGCCACGAAGCACAATTCTATAAGCGTCGCGGAAATTGCCGTCTCCATAGATATCTGGGAACCGCGCACCAGCGAAGGTGAGGCGAGTACTAAAACCCAGGGCCAGTAGCCCGAGCATGCAAAAGAGTGAGCAGTAAACAACCAACAATGGACGCAACGTGCCGGGTGAAACCACGCGCCTCAGCCCGAGCAGCACGTATCCCATCAGGAACGGCAGAACCGGCAACCAGAGCCGTGCGTCATTCCAAGGATAGGCAAAGACGATGCATCCAAACCCTAACACGTAGACCAACAGCGAATCAGGTCTGTCGCGTTTTACCCAAATCCCAACGACGCACGCGAAGATTGCGAACGCACCCAGGATCTGTAACGGCAAGCCGAGCGCGGCCGGAAGTCTTGATGCCGGGGCGTTCGCGGTCATCTCTCCCCACTCCGCGGTGTGGTATCCGATGTTCGCGGCAACGCTGCGGATTACGCCCCGATTGAGGAAAATGTGCGCGTTGAACCTCATGTACCGGGAATCGAGGAGAACCTTGCCGGCGACCAACAGTGCAACCACCAGTAACACGGAGGTTAAGACTCGGTACCGTCGCAATATGGGATATATCTTTCTGGCCCCAGCAAGACCGCCGATTGCTGCCCAAATGAAAGCGGGAATGAAAACGACTCCAATGGTTCGCAACTCGAAGCAGAAAAATAAAAATGGAATGATGAACAGAAGCAACCAGAGCCGACGAGATCCCGACACAGCTTCGGCCCTGATCAACACGAGGAGACATGGCACCGATGCGCCAAAAAAGCAGATGTCGCTCAACGGGTAGGTGACATTTCTAACCATGAGGAACGAGAGCAGGGTTAGCAGGGATATGAACTGTGCGACCTCACACGAAAATTCAAATGAATCGCGCAACACCAAGTAGCTTGCCACGGACCCGACACCGAGCAGAAAACAATTTAGCGCAACGATGGCCCAGGACTTCCCGATGCCCGCTTTTGCCAATACCCAAATCAACGCAGGATATCCGGGCGGGCGCATGGAACGCACACCGTGAACCAGGAAACCATTACCGTCCAGGGCGGAACTAGCTTGCAACAGATAGTCAACGCCGTCATTGATAAGCCTGAGTGGGCTCGCGATTTGAAGCAAGTATGCGACCGCAACCATCACAAACGCCACCGAGATGATCAGACGGGTTGGGTAGCGCGTGATCATCAGACTTGTCTCCGAGAAAGTGATTCGTACCCGTTTCCTACAATCTAGTAATAACAGAGTTTGAACACGCTCTTGTAGCAGAGGGCGCGGGTACGTTTGCTACGGCTGCGGGTGTAACTTTCCCAACGGTCGGCGATGCGGGCAAAAGTGTCCTCCCCGGTAAGGCGATGCATGATCCGCAACTGCACGATGTGCAACTGATGATAGAAAGGGCTGGCCACCATGGGCAGGCGTGTGCCGGACTGCTCGTAAAGAGACCAGAATCCTAAATCGTAGCGGTCGAGATTGTGCAGCATCGTACGGGCCGCGCGCGAAAATAGCTCCCGCGCGGAGGGTCTTCGGTAGCCAGGAAATAATCGTAGATCTCCCCAGATGCCCAGATGAACCCGTTGAGAATGTGCGTGGGGGGGGAGACGATGTATTCCTCGAACCACAGGTCGCCGGATTCGTCGGTGAAGGCGACGCCTCCATCTCGGATTGAGACATGGAAGCAGGCGAGAGCGCGCTGGGCAGCGTCGAGATAGCGGGCGTCGCGCGATTCTTTGTGGGCGCGCACCAGCACAGAAATTCCCTGGCCCTGGGCGAGTGCAGAGTACCAAGGGGCGTGAAGAGTGTCGCGGTATTCCCAATCGAAGTGATGGTTCCAGACGGCAAGTCCTTGGGCGTTCTGTTCCAGATGTGAGCAGAGCCAGTCGGCGACTACGAAGAATTTACGGCGGCGTTCAGCGTCGGCAGTGCGGTGGTACAGGTTGTAGTTTCCGAGTCCGTATTGTGCGATTGCGATGGGGTTGTACTGCAGGCCGATGTGGCCGTGATAGTCGAGTTGCGGGACGCCGGAGGAATCGTAGAAACCCCGATAGTCCGCCTTCTCGGCGAACAGCATGTAGTATTCGCCGAGAGCGCCGGGCGTTGCGTTTGGATTCTCGGCAGGAGTCTCGTGCCAGAAGGTGAGCTGGCTTTTGCCGCCGAAAAGGTAGGCGCTGAAAATGCGTCGGTAGTAGCTGAGACGGGGCAAGGGGTTCCGAGTTGGGCTCAATTCATATTACGGCAAGGCGAAGCGCCTGCACCCGCTAGGCACTGTCGAGCCGTGTTCGACGGGCAGCCGAGGGCGGCTGTCCCACATTCTCTCTCAGGGAACCACGGAGTAGAGCGATGTGACCATGTCGTCGGATTCGACGGCGATTGTGGTCAAGGCCAGGAATGGCGTGGTGTTTTGGCCATCGGGCATGAAGGCGTTGCCGTACTGAAACAGGCCCATGGGCCAGCGGTCTTTTCGCCACGCGCGCAGGAGTTGCCAGTCTTGGACCCTCCCGCCGATGCCACCGTAGAGACGGACATGGCGGTCCCGGTTCACTTCGCTGGGTTCGACCATCGTCGAAAAGAAGACTCTATTTCCAACACGGCATCCATAGATGGACGAACTGCTGATGGAAGCAACTTGCAGCAACGACCCACGACGGTCGAGGCGATAGACGTAATTAGGCTCGAGTGGCGTATCGGAAGAAAAGTAAAGGCCATCTTCGGTGGGAATGCCTGCAACGGCACGGGTCTGTTGCTGGCCTTGCAGAACGGCTTCGACCTGACTGAAATCGCAGGTGGCGCGCAGAATGCGGCATTCGTCGCCGTAGTCACCTGTCAAGATCCAGAGGCAATCTCCCCATGGATCATGAACGATATTGTGGACATGGCGGATCGCGCGCTTGGGGAATGTATAGGCGACGCTCCACGTGGCGCCGGCATCGGTCGACGCGTAGATGTGGACTTCCTCGCGAGCACTGTTGTCGAAGTATTCTCCCCAATAAATTGTGCCGTCCGGAACAGCGGTGATGTGCAACGGGCGTGTACCGCGACCGATTAAGTGAGAGCGGTGAAATTCGCTCTCGCCTGGGACGGAGCGTGACGATCGCTCCGGGAACGGCGGCCACGAGTCCGCCCGACGGCAATACGGCGAGCGCGTGGAAACCATCGCGAAATAGACGCGCCGACAGGCCGTTCATCACCGAGAACCGGCGACGCCAGTCGGGCTGAAAGTCGGCCACGGGCTGCCAAATGAAAGCGGAGGAAGGATCCTGAACACTCGCGCGCAGCAACTGGTAGCCGCGCGACGCGTAGAGCTGATCGCGGGACCATGCCAGCACGCGCAATCGCGGGAAACGCGCGACACTGACTAAGCAGCCCCGCAGATCGATCGTGGCTTCTTTCATTTCCGAATGGCGCATCGGTCTATGGCAAGAACGTCTTCATGCAGAAACAACTTCCACCGGCCTTTTCAAACTCAGAAGTATCGACGGCGACCGGCGTCAGTCCCTCCTCGTGAAGAATCGCTTCCAACGGGGGCGTCACGTACGGCGTGATATAGCTGCCGTTGACCACGATGCCGTTGCCCATGAAGCGGTGAGCTTCCTCGGCGGTGAGCAGGTGAACCCGCTTCCAGATTTTGTGCAGCGCCGCGAGAGCCTCGGCGGAATACGCGCCGGGAAAAATCAGAGCCGCCTCATTGTTGAGCGGGCACAGGCAGGTGTCGAGGTGGTAGCAATAAGGATCGACGAGTTCCAAGGGCACGACGGGGATTTCCATTTCGGACATCGCGGCCGCGAACTTCTCCACACCGCCGAGCGTGCTGCGAAAGCCATATCCTGCGTAGATGCGGGAGCCGTCGGGATGCCAGAGCAAATCGCCGTGGCCCTCGAGGTAGTCATCGCCGTAGTCGAGCTCAATCAATCGGTAGTCGTGAGCTCGAAACCACTGGGCGTAAAAGGCGACTTCGCGATGGCGCGAGGGATAGACCATCCGGCTGGGCACGGCGAATTTCCCATACCCAATTTTCTCGCCGACAAAAACCTGGTTGGCGGCGAATACCATATCTTCGAGGCCCTCGATTGGATCGATCGTTTCAACCTCGCATCCATTCTGCTGCAAAACACCACACAGCGTTTCCCACTGGCTGCGCGCTTTCACTCGGTCCACTGCGGCGTCTCTCGACATGTACGGATTTTTCTGATCGACGACATCGAAATATTGCGGCGGACACAGAAGTACCGAGGGCATACGATTGATGGTAGCTGGGCGAACAGAGCAGAGGCAAGGAGACTGCGACGGAACTTCGGCAGTCGTTGCCGACTATTCGTCACGATAAGAAGGAGTGCCCATCAGAAGGAGTGCCGCATGCAGGAAATCTCTCATCGGCGCAATACGAGCTCCATGGCAACCAACGTGCAACTAATTCGGATTCCAATTGCTCCGCGAGATTGTTCCTAGAGGAGCAGAAGGCAGTGAGAGAATGCTCAGCCGATGTGCCAATGCTCAATGTAGCAAGCCTTTCCTGAAACTCCGGGAAGGCAAGTTGTTTCTAGTCGAGACCGAGCGCTTGACCAAACCAGGAGAATCAGCCGTCCCTCCATTTGTGCGCGCCCGGCAACAACAACGTTGTGTCGAGCACTACTGGCTCTGTGATGACTGCGCGAAGCACTGGACTCTGGTCTATGACCGGGAGCGCGGAGTTGCACTTGCCGCCCTGCATCGCCCCGCGGTGAGCATCCCCCGGCAGTTGCAACCTCGCACAGCGGTGCCGCATAAACTGGAACTCGAACCAGAAACCCCAAGAGACACTTTTTATTCGTAACCCTCTTTTGCCCAGATCTTCCAGTCGTCGCGGACGGCGTTCAACATCAGTTCTGTGGACTGGTGCAGCCACTTCCCTTTCTGCTGCTGCATATGCTTGAGGATCGGCTTGCGCGCGGTCTTCGTGCCGAGATGAATATTCGCCGTTTCCCATCCCATGGCGCGAAGCAGGCGCAATTCCTTCCCCGGCGCGCGGAGCGTGGCAAGTTCGATGCGCGAGCAGTGCGGACTCAGCCTGCGCACGATCCAACGACCACGTAATTGCACGAACGGGTCGAGACAGCGCACGGCCCGGCTGATGATTGCCTGGTACAAGATCTCTGCCGGCCCCTCGCAGTCTTTCGCCCAATAGCAGGCGGACGAAACCAAGGCCTTGGCCTCACGGGCGATTCTCCCACCGTTCCAGTCGGTAATGGCAACATAGCGCGCGTGACCCAGACTTCCCAGACCTGCGACCCGGCTCGCCAGACGATACGGGAGGTCGCGGGCGGGCATGAGATGCTCGATGGCGTCGATCGCACTGATCGGTACGTCTCCTCTTACAGTTGGGAGGGCATCGATCTTAGCCCAGAACCGAACGGGATCGCGCAGTTCGCTTTCCGCAATCTGGCGCAGCCACTCGTTCTTTTCCCCTAAGACGAAGGGGAGCCCGCCTACGCTCAATGCCTCGCGATAGCCTTCGAGAATGGCATCGCAGATGTCCTTCTGCTTGAGCGCCAAGTGTCCCCCTTCGGCTGCCAAGTGAGCACTGACCGCGAGGCGCACGAGATCGTTGGCGTAGGACAAGGGATGAGTTTCATCGAAATCGTTGACACCCCAGATCAGGCGTCCTTCGATGTCGCGCCAGGTGCCGAAATTCTCTACGTGCAGGTCGCCCACCGCGAGCACGTGCGGTCCCTGGGAAAGATCGGGACACACTTTCGGCCAGACTTGCGCCCAGCGGTAATAGGTGGCGCGCAGAAAGGGAAAGACCGCTGACTTCATATTGGCGTGCTTGAGATGCAGGTCCTTCTTGACGAGGTCGGTGCGATGGCCTAGCCAGTCTTCAAACTGGCGGGTCGCTTTGACGATGTTCATAGCGCCGCAACGATAGCGGGCGAAAGGACCGGAAGTCAACGGGCAGAACAGATAGGAGGCACCGGGCAGCGACAATTACCGGGCGTTGGAGTTCACTTGGAGTCAACGCCCGGCAGTGGCGGAGAGGAACATGCGCATCTCTTGAGAATTAGTGGTTGTAATAGGCCGCGTTCTTCTCGACGAATTCCTTCTTGTCTTCCGGCACATCTTCGAGGGCATGAATTGAATCGGAGGTGCAGGCCGGGATACAGGCGCCGCAGTCGATGCATCCCTCGGGGTCGACGTACATCTGAGTGGCGGCTTCGTAACCGGGCTCGTCCGTCTTGGGGTGGATGCAGTCGGTGGGGCAGACTTCGACGCAGAGAGAGTCTTTGATGCAGTTATCGGTGATTACATAGGCCATGGTGAATCGATCTCCAGAATGAAATGAGCACTTCCGGCTCGCTCAAGAGTGAGTGTAAGAAGCGCGGCGGGATCGGGCGGTGATTCTGATCACGCGCGGATGTGCGTGAGCGAGGAAATTGCAGGTTGGCCGGTGCTATTGACGGCTCTGCGATCGATGGATGATGACAATCACGCGGAACTGTGACCGTGGTCACAGAAATACATAGGCGACAGGTCTTAAATAAGCACAATTGAACTAGGCCTTCTAGTCATAGGATCGCCCGGCCGCACCCACAGAACCCCACAAGCCGTTACCCCAGACGGCAGCGGCCGGGCGCTTGAAGGCTCCAAGAAATCGAGCCCCCGCCCCCCTAACTGTCCCTTTTTTCGAGCTCAACAGCCTCTTATAGCTGTGTCTCGATAGACACACCGTGTCAGCCGGCACACTCTCCGCCCTCTGTTTTCAGTCACTAACCATCCTGTTTTCATTTGGATACCGTTTGGCGTCCGTCCTGCCTCTTGTAGTGGCGTAGAGCAATTCAACCGGAGGCAGACATGGAGCGCACGACTGGGAGGATGGCGGCGACGAGGTGGAGAGCACGAATCATCATTGCGGGGCTCACTCTGGCGGTCGCGAGCCCGGCATTTGGGCAAGTCGTTGAGCAGGCTCTGAAACCAGCCGAGGCTGATCCGATCCACCGGGTCGTCCTGGTGAGCATTCCAGACCGCAAGCTTGCGGTCCTCGAAAACGGGAACATCATCGCGACCTTCCCGGTCGCAGTCGGGGCGGCTGCGAGTCCTAGTCCCACGGGTGAATTCCAGATCGTCAATCGCGTTGCGAACCCTACCTACTATCGCCCCGGAACAGTGATCCCCAGCGGCAAAGGAAATCCCGTTGGCACTCGCTGGGTAGGACTGAGCCGGAAGGGCTATGGGATTCACGGCACGAACGCGCCGCGGTCCGTTGGGCACGCGGCTTCGCACGGCTGCATCCGGCTGCGCAATCGAGATATCGAGAAGCTGTTCACGATGGTGCAGGTCGGCGACGTGGTCCAGATTCGCGGAGAGCGCGACGAACAAGTTGCACAGATATTCGGCGGTGGCGCGGACGACACGACGGTGGCTGCGGCAGACTCTGCGGAACCTGATGGCGGGCGACAGCAGTCGTCGACGTTCTGATGCAGAAGGAATTTAGAACTCAAAGTTGAAGTCTCAGGAGGACATTATGCAAATGGCAATCACATTCATGGCGGTGGTGGCAGGAATGATTTTTTCGCTGGCGGTGGCGTTGCTGGCGGAAGAACTGATCTTCGGGCAAGTATTCCGTCTGTTCTTTTCGCGGCAGACG
The DNA here is from genome assembly GCA_963795875.1 of uncultured Acidobacteriaceae bacterium. Taxonomy (GTDB): domain Bacteria; phylum Acidobacteriota; class Terriglobia; order Terriglobales; family Acidobacteriaceae; genus Sulfotelmatobacter. Next base: position 17,397 of record CAWCJM010000004.1, on the reverse strand, counting down.
GTCGCAGTGAAATCGGGACAGAAGCGCTAGAGGCGCAAAGGAGAACGACGATGCTGGCGTTGAGGTATTTGCTGATTGCCGGTGGCCTCGGGATGATTCTCGTGGCTGTAGGCATTTTGGGTTATGACCTGTATCGCGAATTGCTGTACCGGCGAGCGCTGGCAACACCCGGGGCGGAGCGCGCTGCCGCCGCTGCCCGAGTGGCGCTGGCGGACATCGTTGGCGCTGGCGCTGCTGGCCTGGGGACCGATTCTGCTGGCGTTCAGCATTGTCGTGGTGCCGAGCGGCATGGCGGGAATCCGCGTCAGCGAAATGAGCGGAACGGTGCCGGGCACGCTGTATCCGGGCGTGCATTTTGTGACGCCGCTGGTCGAGGACGTCGCGCTGTTCGATACGCGCGATCAGGTCTTCACCACCGGGGTGACGGAAGATGGAAAGAGCGCTGCGGCGAATGTCTCGGCCAAGTCGCAACTGCTCGACGTGCAAGCTAAGGAAGGACTGACGCTTGGGCTTGGCGATCACGGTGCGGTACCGGCTCGATCCTAAGCGACTGGACTACATTCAGAGCAATCTGCCGCGTCCGGTGGAGAAAGAAATTGTGCCTCCGATCGTGGCCAGCGTGTGGCGCGAGCTGGTTCCGAACTACACGGTGCGGGATGTGTTTTCGGCAAAGCGCGAAGAAGTGCGGCAACGGGCGGCCGGCATGATCACGCAGAAGCTGTCGGCCGACGGAATCGTGGTGAAAGAAGTGATGCTGCGGGATATCCAGTTGCCGGAGGAGTATGCGAAGGGACTGGAGACGCTGCTGCTGAAAGAGCAGGAGAACGACCGCATGGGCGTGGAAACGGAATTGAAGCAGAAGCAGGTACGCATCGCGGAACTCGAAGCCGAGGCGACGAAGGTGCAGCAGATCAAGGCAGGCGGAGGGCGAGGCGCAAGTCCACGTGCTGCAGGCGAAGGGCGAATCCGATGCGATGCAGTACACGCTGCCGCTGAAAGAAAAACAAATTCAGCAGAGCAAACTGGAAGCCGAAGCGCGCAAGGAAGCGACGATTCAAAATGCGGAAGCCGCGGCGCAGGCCAAGGTCATCGACAGCAAGGCCGAGACCGAACGCCGGAAGTTGCTGGCGGAGGCGGAGGCGGATCGTATTCGCGTGACGGCGGCGGCCGATGCGGAACGGATGTCGAGCGAAGCAGCGATTTTGAAACAGAATCCGCTGCTGATCAACAAAATCGTGGCGGAGCGGCTCTCCGACAAACTGCAGATCATGATGGTTCCGGCCGACGGCAAGTTCTTCTTTGCCAACGACGTGTTGCACAGCATGAGCGCGGCGAACCAGGCCAGCCAGGCTGAGGAACAGCCGAGATAGAGCTCTTCGGAGTCGATCTACCAGGTCAAAATCCCCACCCTCTCGCAAGCAGGCGCGAGAAGGGTGGGGCACCCGGAGCGAGGCTGGTTCGGCGGTGTCCAAACAGTACAGGGGTGAGGAACTGGCTCATGCGCGGAGCGGTTTATAATTTGGGCATCCCAAACGCCATCCTGAACTCAGTGAATCGAATCTCGCGAACCGCGCTCAGCCTCGCGCTTCGCGGTGCGAGCTCTCTTTCGTGGTCCTCGGTTTGGCAATCGTTGCAGTCGCGACAGATTGGAGCGGGCCGGAGCAGCAACTGGCGCGCAAGATTGTTGCGGTGACCGGGCCCGGCGCCGTCGCTCTTACGGTCGAGAACCGTTCTTCCCTCGGCAAGCGCGACAGCGAGATCGTGCAGAACGGTCTGCGCGCTGCGCTGGAAGGGCTCGGACATTCACTTTGTAAAGGCCGAGCAGTCCGCCGGCCACGGTTGCGATTTCTCTTTCCGAGAATCCTGCGTCCTATGTGTGGGTGGCGGAGATTCACCAGGGTGCAGGCGAGTCGTCTGTGGTCATGGTTTCTGCTGCCGCGTCCCGCGGGCGCGAGCCGCAGCCCATGAGTCCGTGCCTCTCAGCCTGCGCAAGATCTCGTTGTGGACGCAGGACGATCCGATTCTCGATGTTGCCGTGCTCGAGGAAAATGCGGCGCCCACGCGCATCGCGGTGCTCGACGCCGAGAAAGTTTCGCTCTACCGGTTGCAGGGCGGGAAGTGGCAGCAGGAACAGACGCTGGGCATCGTCCATGCGCGGCCGTGGCCGCGCGATTTGCGCGGGAGGCTGATCCCGGCGAAAGATCATTTGCTGGATGTTTATCTGCCCGGCGTGATCTGCCGCAGCTCCGCGGGAGCGCCGCTTACGTTGAATTGCCGCGAGACAGATGATCCGTGGCCGCTCGTGCCGGCAGGACTGAGCGGAGGAACGTTCCCGGTTTTCCCCAGTGCCGGATCGTACTGCCGTGGCAATTCCGCCGATGGGAGCTTTCTTCGCGCCGACGCGCAACTTTTTCACGGGCGCTTAACTCCAGGCGTAGGCAAGTTCACGACTGTGTCCAAGTTTTATTCGGCTGCATTGCTGCCGCGCGAGAAATATCTGCTGTGGCTCTTCGCCGCCACGGACGGCCGCGTGCACATGGTCGACGGCATGAGCGACCAGGCCTCAAGGTCGGATGGGGCAGCGATCTGACGAGCGTGAAGACTTCGTGCGGCGCCGGTTGGCAGGTGCTGGCCACAAGTTCTGCGGAAGCGACAGCCGGGGATTCGGTGCGAGCGTATGAGTTTCCCGATCGCGATCCGGTCGCGGTCAGCGCGGCCGTCGATTTTCCAGGCGCGGCGTGATCACCGCATTGTGGACGGAAGCGAAGGGCGACACGGCGATCGCGTGTTACGAAAAATCGAGAGACAGGAAGCTATGAAGCGTTTCGGCTGGCGGTGGTTTGCAGTCAGTAGCGTGATGGTCGCGGCTTTGGCGGCGATGCGCCGAGACGCGTCCGCAGTATGGAGGCGTGCTGCATGTTGCCATGCGGGCGGCGCCGACGTCGCTGGATCCGGTGGAACTGGACGCGGCAAGTTCGATCCGGCGAAGAACGCTGAGCCGGATTCGTTCGCGCGGCGCAGCCTGACCATGCTGATGTTCGACACGCTGGTGACCACGGACGAGAGCGGACGCATTCAGCCTTCGCTGGCCACGTCTGGCAGGCCATCGCCGGGAAGCCAGCGGTGGCAGTTTCGCATTCGTCGCGGAGTGAAGTTTCACGACGGGACGCCGCTCACGGCCGAGACTGCGGCCGCTTCTCTGCGCGCCGCGAATCCGTCGTGGAATGTGAGTGCCGATGGGGACTCGGTCGTGATCGAGCGTGCCAGGCTCCGATCCGAATCTGCTGGCGGAACTGGCGTTGCCGCGGAACGCGATTGTGAAGACGAACTCCCGGCAGCACGCCGAGCGGCACGGGACCGTTTCACGTTGTCGATTGGCAGCCGGGAAAAAAGTTGTCGCTGGCGGCGGAGGAGAATTGCTGGCGCGGGCGTCCGTTCCTCGATGCCATCGAGATCGAGATGGGAAAAAGTTTTCGCGATCAGATGACGGCGCTCGAACTGGGCAAAGCGGATCTGGTGGAAGTGGCGCCGGAACAGTCGCACCGAATTTCGCAGGCAAGGACGCCAGCTGGCTGAGTTCGAGCTCCGCTGGAATTGCTGGCACTGGTCTTCACGCGCGACGCGGCGTCGCCGGAAGAAAAACTTCTGCGCGAGGCGTTGGCGCTTGAGCGTGGAGCGCGGGTCGATCCGCAGTGTGCTTGCTGCAGGGAGCGGGACAACCGGCGGCCAGCATTCTTCCGAACTGGATGAGCGGCTACGGATTCGTGTTCTCCGACCGACGCGGATTTGCCGCGAGCGCGGCACACGCGCGAACAAGTCCGCACAGTTCCGACGTGGACTCTCGGATACGATGGCAGTGATCCGCTGGCCCGACTGTTGGCCGAGCGCATCGCGCTCAATGCCAAAGATGCGGGATTGTCTGCTGCAACCTACATCGGCGGCCGACCGCCGATCTTGCGGTTGCTGCGAATTCCGCTGGTTCGCCCGATCCGTGGATTGCGTTGGCGAATGTGGCCTCGCTCGCGGGCACGTCCCTGGGAAAAGAAGGCGTTGCTGTCGAAGATCTATACGCGCTCGGAGCTGGCGCTGTTGGCGACGCAGCGCCTGATCCCGCTTTTTCATCTGCCGGTGTCGTACGCTGCGTCGGCGAATTTGAAAAACTGGGCGCTGCGGCCGACGGAGGATGGACTCTTGCAGATGCATGGCTGGATCGGAAATGGCAAGACCGCATGTGGAAATCATGATCGGCACATGACTTTCGCCGCAAACTTCTGGCCGTTTTCGCGCTGACGGTCTTCCTGTCGGTGGCGGCTGTGGCGTTGCTGGTGCTGGCGCGTAACTCGCAATGCGTTCGAGAAGACCGAAGATCAGCGCACGGACGGCGCTGGTCACGCAGTTTCAGCGCGAGTTCGACCGCAAGGGAGACGAAGTGGCGCGGCGAGTGGAAGCGATCGCCACTTCCGATCCTGTCAGCCGCATGGCGACAGCGTTGAACGGTACGTCGGCAGATTCCGCCGAATATTTTGATCTGGCCCGGCAGATGGCAGAGGGTCATCAGCTCGACTTTCTGGAATTTCTGGACGGGCACGGAACCATCATTTCTTCGGCGCAGTGGCCGGCGAAGTTTGGCTATCCCGACACCGCGTTTGAGACTCTGTCCGCGTCGAGCGGCGAGAGCGCATTTCTGAAACGCGAGGAATTGCAGGACTCGACCGCTTTGGGACTCTTTGCCGTGCGGGCGACGCGCATCAGCGAGCATCCGGTCTATGTCATCGGAGGGCGGCGGCTGGACAAGAATTTTCTCTCTGGCCTCGATCTGCCAGCAGACATGCGCGTCCTGCTTTATCAGAATCGCAGCGATCATTTCTCGGCCGACTCGCTTCTGGATCCGTCTGCACCGGGGAATGGTGTCGACGGCCGCGCGGCCGGCGGACAAGTTCGCACCCCTGATCGAGGCGGTGCGGCAGTACAACCAGGAGATGACCGGAATTGTGTCTTGGTCTTCGGATCAGGCGGATGAAGAAGTGTTTCACGCGATTCCGCTGCGAGGCGCCGGCAAGGATCGTCCGTTGCTGGGGATTTTGCTGGTGGGACATTCGCGGCGGTCCTACGTCGAACTGAAACGGCGCATTCGTGCGTCGGCGCTGCTGGTGGGCGGTGGCGGAATTATCCTGGCGATCCTGCTGAGCAGTTGGGCGGCGGCGCGGGTGACGCGTCCGGTGGAGCAACTGGCGCACGCGGCGCAGGATGTCGCTGCGGGCAACTGGGACACGCGAGTGGAAATCCACGGCGGCGATGAGGTGGCGCAACTTGCCGAATCGTTCAATCGCATGACGGCGGAATTGCTGGCGCAGAAAGAACGGCTCGTGCAGACGGAGCGAGTCGCGGCATGGCGCGAACTGGCGCGGCGGCTGGCGCATGAGTTGAAGAATCCACTGTTCCCGCTTCAACTCACGGTCGAGAATCTGATGCGGGCGCGGACGCAGAGTCCCGAGCAGTTCGACGAAGTCTTTCGCGAAAGTGCGAGCACCCTGCTGGCGGAGATTTCGAACCTCAAGAACGATTATCGGCCGCTTCAGCGAGTTTTCGAAGATGCCGCATCCGCAGTTGCAAGCGGTGCAGGTGAATGAGATCCTGCGGCGCAGATCGTGAAGCTTTACCAGGCGCAACTGCAGGCGCCGGGGCGCGCGCCGATCGAATGCAAGTTGGAGTTGGACGAGAATCTGGGACCATCGCTGCCGATCCCGACTTGCTGCACCGCGCGCTGTCGAATCTGGTGCTCAATGCGATGGATGCCATGCCGAATGGCGGCACGCTCACGCTGCGAACCAGGCGCGATGACGGAAAGGTGATCATCGAAGTCGCCGACACCGGGCTCTGGGCTCACGCCCGAGGAGTGCGAGCGCATCTTTACTCCTTATTACACCAGCAAGCAACATGGAACCGGGCTGGGACTGGCGATCGTGCAGTCGGTGGTCAGCGATCACGGCGGAAGAATCAGCGTTCAAAGCGAGCCGGGACGAGGAACCACTTTCGTCATCGAGTTACCAGATAATCTGGAAGCGCTACAGAAAACGCCTGCCGCGCAGGACGCGGCGAAAAGCACTGGACAGTTTGCCGGACGAGACTAGCGAGGAGGACGGTTGCCACTCAAAGCGCATCTTTTGATCGTCGATGATGAAGCCAACACGCTGGCCTCGCTGTCGCGTGCCTTCCGGCTGGCGGGACACGAAGCGACGGTGTGCGACAACGCGGCGAAGGCTCTGGAACTGGCCAAGGCGCAGCATTTCGATCTGATTCTTTCTGACGTGGTCATGCCGGGCAAAGACGGACTGACGCTGCTGGAGGAACTGAAAGCGCAGGGAGTAGCGGCGCCGGTGGTCATGATGTCGGGGCAGGCGCACATTGAAATGGCGGTGAAGGCGACGCGGCTGGGCGCGCTCGACTTTCTGGAGAAGCCGATCTCCAGCGACAAGCTGATGCTTACCGTGGAGAATGCGCTCAAGCTGCAACGCCTGGAGAGCGAGAACCGGCAACTCCGCCAGCGACTGGGCAAGCACGAGATTGTGTGGAAGGGTGAGGCGATGCGGCGGGTGATGGCGCAACTGGAACGCGTCGCCGCGAGCGAGTCACGAGTGTGCATCTTCGGCGAGACGGGCACCGGCAAGGAACTGGTGGCGCGAACGATTCACGAACGCAGCCCGCGATCCGGCTGGTCCATTCGTAACTCTGAATTGCGCGGCCGTGCCGGCGGAATTGATCGAGTCCGAACTCTTCGGACACGAGAAAGGCTCGTTCACCGGCGCGTCCGGACGCCATATCGGCAAGTTTGAGCAGGCCGATCAGGGAACGATTTTTCTCGACGAGATCGGCGACATGCCCCTGAACATGCAGGCTAAGCTGCTGCGCGTGCTGGAAGAAGGCGAAGTCGAGCGCATCGGCGGCGACAAGCCGGTCAGTGTAAACGTTCGCGTGGTGGTGGCGACGCACCGCGATCTGGAAGCGCGGGTGCGCGAGGAGAAATTCCGGCAGGATCTGTTTCACCGCATCCACGTTTTCCCGCTGCTGCTGCCTCCGTTGCGCGAGCGGCGCGACGACATTCCTGCGCTGGTGGAGCATTTTGCTGCACAAGTGTGCGCACAGAATGGGTGGAAGCCGAGTTCCGTTCACAGCGGACGCGATCGAGGCGCTGCAGTCTCACGCATGGCCGGGGAACGTTCGCGAATTGCGCAACATGGTCGAGCGACTCATGCTGCTGGCCACCGAGGGTCAGGTGGATCTGGCAACGGTGCAGATGGCGCTGCCGAAAGCTTCTTCGGGAGGCACCGCTGCGCCCGTGACGCTATCGGCTCCGGCGCGCTCGCCGATCGCGTGCAGTCGTTCGAGCGCGAAGTGATTCTCGCGGAACTGAAGCGCAGCCATCAGAACATGAGCCTGGCCGCGAAAACGCTTGGCCTGGAGCGCAGTCACCTGTATAAGAAAGCGGAACAACTGGGGATCGATCTGCGCGCCATGCGCCGCGAGCAGGGGCCGCACGGATTGACCTCAGGTCAGCGCTTAGGACTATCCCCACTTGTCGCAAAAGGACGCGAGAAATGGGGCACCCAGACCACGGAGATGGATTTGCGTAGAACTGTCTGGATTCTCTGCTTTATTTTCATCTTTTCTGTTTCTATTTTTGCGACGGAACCACCGTCGCCTCCGGCTTACGGAGTGCGCATGGAGCAGGCGTGGATTCCCATGACGGACGGCGTCCGCCTGGCCGCGACTCTCTACATGCCGGACGGCGCGAAGCCAGACGAGAAGTTCCCAGCCCTGCTCGAATATCTGCCTTATCGCAAAGACGATGGCACGGCCGCGGGCGATTATCCCAAGCACGCTTATTTCGCGCGGCGCGGATACGTGGGCGTGCGCGTCGACATTCGTGGATTTGGCGCCAGTGAAGGCGTTCCGCCCGAGCGTGAATATTCCGAGCAGGAGCAAGTGGATGGCGAGCAGGTCATTGCGTGGCTCGCGCGGCAGCCATGGTGCAACGGCAATGTTGGCATGTTCGGGATTTCGTGGGGCGGATTCACTGCGATGCAGATGGCGATGCGGCATCCGCCGGCCTTGAAGGCGATTGTTGCGGCGCATGCGACCGCGGAGTTATTTCACGACGATGTTCACTACATCGACGGGATGGCGCACGTTGACGAATTTGAATTGAACATGGACATGGCCGAGGGTTGGGTGGGCGCACCGGATTATTCGCTCGACGAAAAAGTTCTTGGGCCGCGCTTCGATTCGCCGCCGTGGTCGCTGCTCTACTTAAAGCATCAGCACGATGGTCCGTTCTGGCGCGACCGCGTGCGGCCTTGAGTGAGATCACGACTCCGACTTTTTTGATTGGCGGCTTGCAGGACGGGTATCGCGACAACGTTGCCGACATGCTGATGAAGTCGAAGGCTCCCATTAAGGCGATTGTGGGGCCCTGGAATCATTCCTATCCCAATGATCCAGACTTCGGGCCCAAGGTCGAGTGGCGCGATCAGGCGGTGCGCTGGTTCGATTACTGGCTCAAGGGGCGGGACACGGGCGTTCGGAAAGATCCGCGGCTCGTGATTTTCATGCAGCATTGGCATCCGCCGGATCCGACTCTGCAGGAAGTGCCGGGGGAATGGCGGCGGGAAGATGCATGGCCTCCGAAGGAGGCGACCGATACTACGCTCTACTTGCGTGACAATCACACGCTGGAAAGAACTGCCGGGGACTCAGGCGACGCACCGATTGAAATACGTTCCTACAGTCGGAGTGGAGGCCGGATTCTGGTGGGGAGAGTTGCTGAGCGATCCGCGGCCGGTCGACGCGTTCAGCCTGGTTTATGATTCTGCGCCGCTGGAACAAGAATTGGCGATTCTCGGCCGTCCGCGCGCACGGCTTCGCGCCTCGGCGACCGCGCCGTTGGCCGATTGGTTCGCGCGGCTTTCCGACGTGGCTCCCGACGGCACCGTGACGCAGATTACGGGAGCGGGATTGAACGGGGCACAACGCGAATCGATGAGCGAACCGCGCGATCTGGAGCCCGGGAAAGTTTATCCGCTCGACATCGAGATGCATCTGACGTCGTGGGTATTTCCGAAGGGCCATCGCATTCGTGTGGCGATTTCGAATGCGCTATGGCCGATGGTTCTGCCGACGCCGTACGCGATGACCACGTCACTGGAGTTGGGCGGCAGCGGTGGATCGCGGATCGTTCTGCCTGTCGTTCCTGTACACGGAGTTGCGGCGCCGGAATTCTCGCCGCCTCAGGCATCCGAGGAACGATCCGACATCAAGAATGAAGGATTCCCGTGGCCCGGAGATTGGACGGTGGAACGCGACGAAGCTCACCAGAAGACGACGGTGCACTGGAAGGGCAAGGATGGATACACATATCCGTGGGGCACGCAAAATGATTTCGAGAATCTTACTTACGAAGGCGACGACGCTCATCCGGAAACCTGCTCAGTGCGAGGTGAAGCGGAGAGTGTATTCGCGCTGAAGGGCCGCACGCTAGTGTGGCGCGGACACCTGCTGGTGACCACCGATCAAAAGAATTTCTACTACAAGTACACGCGCGAGTTGCTGAAAGACGGAGAGATGATCAAGAGCAAGACTTGGCAGGAGACGATTCCGCGCGATCATCAATGAGTACCGAGCGCTGAGAGATGCCTCAGTCGGCCGCTGCCATAGACGGCGCGGGTTGTCTCTTCAGGTCAGCAGCGAGCAACTGGTGAAACAACTGCTCTCCCGCTTCACGCCGCACTGATAACCGGCCAGCGCCATAAGCCCGCGACTTCAGGCCGCGCTGTACATCTTCACAAATGCCGAGATCCTCATCCTGCACGCGGTTGCCCACGTTGACTGATTCCGTGTTGTACGCGCGCCGCGCCTCGCTTATGTCGCTGAAATAGAAATCGAAGATCACGCGTGCAATGATCGGCATCGACTGGGATCACATAGTTCGTGTCCATGTATCCTTCGTAGCAATTGATCATCAGGTTCGGATATTGCCAGAAGTACCGCGCACGGTCTCCTTTGCGCGTCGCGCCAGTGGCCGCATCTTCGCTAGAGGCAACCATGGGGCTCGACTGCAGGCAATAGCGATCCTCGTTCTCGATGGTGTACTGCTTGTAATCGAGCACCGAACTCAATCCCTTGTGCAGATGGGGAACGTGATATCCGCCGTCGAGGTAGTTGTCGACGTAGACCTTCCAGTTGCAATTGATGTCGTAGCTCCTGCGGTCGAAGTGGTGCAGATTGCTGATGCCAAGGGGAGCGACTTGCTTCACCAGGCCTCCGAGAAAGTGCTGCAACGTCGCGGCCTTGGGATCGAGGTTCACAAATACGAAACACTCCCAGGTTTCGACGCGAATGGGAACCAGTCCGTTCTCGGCGCGATCAAAGTTCTGCACGCCATCGAACTCCGGCATGCCTTTGAGCGAACCGTCGAGTCCGTATTTCCAGCCGTGGTAGGGGCACTGCAAAATTTCTGCGTGTCCGCAGGGCTGAGTCACCACGGCGGCGGCATGATGCCGGCAGACGTTATAGAAGGCGCGCAGCGCGCCGTCGGCTCCACGAACCACGACGATCGGCTCTCCGGCGAGTCGTGTGGCCACGAATTCCCCCGGCTTCTGCACTTGATCGGTACGCGCGACGAGCTGCCAGGTTTTGCCGAAGACGTTGAGCCTCTCTAGTTCGGCGATACGCGGATCGACATACCAGGGCGCAGGAATGGTTGACGCCTCAGACAGCGGGGCCCTGTCATTGTAGGTGGAGAGAATCTGCTCGACGGATTCTTGCATAGTTAGGTTCTCGAATAATTGCTCTGCCGTCTAACGGCTATGATTCCCGCGGACCTTTGGACGTGCTGTGACCTGGGGAACTTTTTCGGCGCCAATCGCGCGCTGCAACACATCCAGAAACTGCTGAATTCTAGCTTCCTTCTTCTCTGCGAGTTCACCCTGACGCCGAAATAATCCGGGATCAAGCTCAGCCGTAAGCAGTGCGTCCTGGAAGCGCTCCATCATCCAGTCGATGATGGAAACGATCATCTCGATTTCCATGTCTTTGCGCAGCTCGTGGCGCTCCAGCCCAAGGCGCACAAAACTCACCGTGCCGTATGGATCTTCGCTGATGAGAAAGCGGTTAATCTCCCGCTTCAACACGAGATCAGTGCCGTAGTTCCCCAGCAAGGATATTCGATACGGAATCCAATCTTCATGGACAAGATGTTCGGTGCGCACCAGCCAGTAACGCAGCACCTCGAAGAAGCCGGCAGAGCGGATCTCCGAGGGCGCATCGAGGTATTTCGCGAACGAGCGGACGGAGCGCTTGTAGACCTCGAAGAAGAGGCCATCCTTGCTGCCAAAGTGCTGGAAGATGGATCCTTTGGCAATGCCGAGCTCGATGGCGATGTCCCCGACCCGGGCTGCGTGATAACCATGCTGAGCGAAATGCTGGGTGGCCGCCTCAATGATCCGCGTTCGTTTCGCCTCTGACCGAGGACGCACCGGGACCTGGCGCTGGTAAAGCGGCGGAGTGGCGCGGTTGCTGGCGATTCCGGGCATAAGAGTGACTGCAAGTCACGAAAGCATACCGGAGAATTATTTCCATTTCAACTTCATTTTCGCTGCCCTGTACGATAGTGTAGTTCGATTCAGGGACACGTTTCGTGACTTCTAGTCAAACCAACAAAATCAGCGACAAATCCGTCTACGACGCCATCGTCATCGGCGCCGGGCACAACGGACTCACGGCGGCAGCCTATCTGGCGCGGGCCGGGTTGTCCACCCTGGTGCTCGAGCGCCGCGAGATTGTTGGCGGGTGTTGTGTGACCGAAGAAATCGCGCCCGGGTGTCGAGTGTCGACCACCTCTTATATAGCCAGCATGCTGCGGCCGGAGGTGATTTCTGAATTGAAGCTGGCGAGTCACGGCCTGCGCATGATTCCCTGCGATCCGGCGATCCAAGTTCCCTTCCCTGACGGGCATGTTGTGCCGTGGTGGGTGGATCGCGAGCGAGCGCGACAAGAATTTTCAGAGATTTCCGCAAAAGATGCAGCACGGTTTGTGCAAGTCGATGATCAGCTGAAAAAGTTGGCACGTTATTTGCAGCCGTTCTTCATGGAGCCGCCGCCGGAAGTCGACACCTCCACCATGAAGGGCTGGACCGACCTGTTCCGGGTGGGGAAACGATTTCGTGGCATTTCCAGCACTGAAATCTCGCAGCTCGTATCATTCCTCACCGGCAGTCTAGGAGAGTTTCTCGATCATAACTATGAGTCCGAGAAAATGAAGACGATGTTTCTGGCCAACAACGTCTACGGCAAGCACGGCGGCCCATACCAGCCGGGGACGGCCATCGGACTGCTTTTTCATCTGCTCAGCGGCGGAGAGCACGAACTGCAAGGCTTCTACGGACATGTCATGGGCGGCATGGGATCGATTACGCAAGCGCTGGCGGCCGCCGGGAAAAAACTCGGAGCAGAGATTCGCACGTCGGCCTCAGTCGCCCGCATCGAGGTGCGCAACGGCCGGGCGCGCAGCGTTGTATTGGAAGACGGCAGCGAGCTTCGCGCCCGCATGGTTCTTTCCAACGCCGATCCGAAGCGCACATTCCTCGGATTTCTGGACCCGAAAACACTTCCCGAAGATTTCCTGTTCGCGGTGCGCGGCATCAAGATGCAGGGACCATGCGCAAAAGTGAACATGGTCCTGTCCGAAGAGCCGCGGTTCACAGGTACCTCTCCGCAGGCGACTGCGCTGGAGCGCACGTTCTATACGCTTGTTCCATCGCTGGCATTCGCGGAACGCTGCTACGACATTGCCAAGTTCGGAGACATTCCCGAAGAATTGTGGATCGACTGCGTCGTATCCTCAAATGCGGACGATTCTCTCGCTCCTCCGGGCAAACACATTCTCACTTGCTTTGTCCAGTACGTCCCTTACCATCTGCGAGAAGGCCATTGGGACCAGAAGCGCGATTTGCTGGGCGACCGTGTCGTGAAGAAAATTGCCGAATACGCGCCGAATGTTCCGGGTGCGATCGTGGTGCGGCAAGTGCTCACACCGCTCGACCTAGAGCGCACATACGGGTTGACCGAGGGCAACATTTTTCATGGCGACTTGCGACTCGAGCAACTCTTCTTTATGCGTCCCGTGCCCGGATGGTCGCAGTACCGGACGCCCATCGAGGGACTCTACCTTTGCGGGGCGGGTGCGCATCCGGGAGGGGGGGTGACGGGCGCGCCCGGGCGCAACGCCGCCCATCAAGCGCTGCGCGACTGGAAGAAGGGACGACTGCAGGAGGCAGCCGCGTGAGTGGCGCAAACGGGCATTTCACGTCGCTGCCAAAGACCGCTGATATCGTCATCCTCGGCGCGGGCGTAATGGGAGCGTCGATTGCGTTCCATCTTGCTAAACGGAAGGCGGGAAACATCGTTGTCATTGAGAAGGATCATGTGGGCCGCGGAGGCAGCGGGCGCTCGTCGGCACTGGTTCGCATGCATTACAGCTATCCTCCCGAAGTGCAACTCGCACTGATCAGCCTGCGCCTATTTCAGAACTGGCAGGAAGTTGTGGGAGCACCCGGAGATTTTCGCAAAACTGGTTTCGTGCGAATTGTTCATCCCAACGAAACCGCCCGGCTGAAGCTCAATGTCGAAATGCAACGCAAACTGGGAGCAAACGTCGACCTGATTGGAAAACAGGATCTCCGCGAACTAGAACCCGACTGGAATGTGGACGAAGTGGAGCTCGCCGCCTATGAACCGGATTCTGGGTACGGCGACGGCGCTGGCGTTGCGGGAGGCTTCCTAAGCGCCGCTCGCGATATGGGCGTGACTTATTTATCGCGCACTCAAGCGACTGAGTTCGTCGTCGAGCGCAGTCACGTTCGTGGTGTTCTCACGGAACATGGAATGATCTCGGCCCCAATTGCCATTTCTGCCACCGGCCCATGGACGCGCCCATTGTTTCAGCAAGTGGGCTGCGATCTCCCCATCGAATGCGAATATCACCAAGTCGCAATTCTTCGAAACGCGCCGGACATGAAAGGCGGAGGCTGCGCCTGCATCGATTCGGTCACAGCCACTTATTTCCGTTCTGACGCTCACGATAAGTTTCTGGTGGGTGACTTCTACGGCAAGCGGCCCGTCGATCCCGACAATTTCCCGCAACGTGCCTCTGACGAGTCTCTGGAAGAGATCATTGAGAGGGCGTGCCGCCGTGTTCCAAAGCTTGCGGGCGCAGAGGTCATGCGCGGAGTGACTGGCGTTTATGACATGACGCCAGATTCACGCCCGCTTCTGGGCGAGATCCCGGGGATCGGCGGACTGTACGTGTGCGCTGGATTCTCCGGCATGGGCTTTAAGATCTCCCCCGCAGTCGGCCTGGTGATGAGCGAATTAGTGCTCGACGGCAAAGGCAAAAGTGTGAACATCAGCGCATTCCGCCCGAACCGTTTCGTTGAGAACCAGCCGATCAGGGCCGAGTACGAATACGTGGACGACTAACGATTCTCAGGAGCAGGCATGAAAAAGAAAGGCATTCTCGAACGCTTGAAAGACGGTCCCGTCCTTGGCGACGGAGGCTATTTGCTCGAACTCGAAAAACGCGGGTGGGTGCGCGCGGGTCCGTTCACGCCGGAAGTGGCCTTGACGTATCCCAACGCTCTGCGGGAACTGCACATTGAGTTTCGCGAAGCCGGCGCCGAAGTACTGCAGGCGCTGACGTTCTATGCCAGCCGCGACAAACTCGCCACCGTGGGACTTGAGAACCGACTGGAGGAACTGAATCGCTCCGCGGTCCGCGTCGCCCGCGAGGTCGCTGGAGATCAATGTTTGGTCGCCGGCAACCTGAGCTTGACGTGGATGTACGAGCCCGGGAGTCCGTCGGCCGCAGATCGCGTCCGCAAGACCTTCGACGAGCAGCTCGCTGTGCAAATCGACGAGGGCATCGATTTCATTATCGGTGAAACGTTCTCCTGGGTCGGCGAAGCCCTCATTGCAGTTGAACGCGCCAAACGGACGGGCCTGCCCGCGATGGTGACCATCTGCTTTGAGAATAAGGATGAGACCGCCGAAGGCATGACCGCCGCGACTGCAGCGAAAACACTGCTCGACGCGGGAGCTGACATCGTTGGAATGAATTGTCTTCGTCCGCCGCAGCACATTCTGGGACCAATGGAGCAGATGCGCAAGGCGGTCTCAGGATATCTCGCATGTCAGCCGGTCGCCTATCGAACACCGACAGATAAACCGGACTTCACCAGCTTACCGGAATTTCCTTATGCACTCGATCCACTGCAACTCACGCGCAAGGATATGGCGGACTATGCCGTGCAGGCTCGCGATTTAGGGATCAACTACATTGGCGCGTGTTGCGGGACGGTCGCCATGCATATTCGCGAGATGGCGCGGGTGCTGAACAAACTGCCGGAAGATTCTCGGATATGGAAGAAGGGCGGCGAAAAGCCGATGTCGGGCTACGAATACTACGACCACGACAACATGAAGGCGTAATTCTGCGTCGAAATCAGCACGGGCCCTCAGTCATCGAGGGCCCGTGTCATTCAGTTCTGCGCTGACTATCCCGCCTTGCGTGCACCGGGGTCCACCGCGTGCACCAGGGGAACGTCGACGAGATGCTCGCTCAGGAACCATACTTGCAGTTCATTGGCGCGGAGAACATCGCTGACCACAAGATCGTTGGTGCCATCATCACCAATCTCGGAGGCGCGCCGCGCAAGTTGGCGGCAGTGGCCGATAATGATCTGATGCGCGTCCAGCAATCGCGAGATTTGCACGGGCACTTCTTCCCTGCCGCGCGGTGGACGCTCGATGCGAGTCGTCTCAGCGACGTCGGCGGCCATGGATACCGAAACTCCGCCAAGCAACTGGATCCGCTCGGCGATTTCGTCGACGATTTCCACTTGTTCGTCGTAATGTTTGTCAAACAAAAGATGAAGCTGATAGAACGTTGGCCCGGCAACTTGCCAGTGTGACTTCTTGTAGAGATCACGCAACGTCATGGTATCGGCAAGCAACAGATTCAGTTGTTCGGTCATTTCCAGACGCACCGGTTCTTCCAGTTCGAGCGGCAGACCGTGAGAGACCGTGCCGTACGCTTGAATTTCGCTGGCACGTTGGTGAATGCGGGGTTGTGCGTTGATGGTAGTTTGACGAGTGGCGGGAAGGACTTTCTTCGCCATAGGACGCCTCCTAGTTCGGTATCAGGTTAGCAGGGATGCTCGAACTCAGCGAATGGATCGAGCCCATGCTGGCAATACCGCTTGGATGCGGAGTTGGGCAAGAGGATGCGTGGTTTCGCAATTTATGGAACGCGCCAACCGAGGAAACACCGCGGACAACCGCAATCCGGATCGTACGAGCGATGAGTCCCGGGAACGGATTCGCCGGCAGCCGCACCCGGCTTGGGCGCTCCCAGAAGTTTGACGGCACTCCACCCGGTTGCTATGATCGAAGTGCGGGGTGGAGCAGTCTGGTAGCTCGTTGGGCTCATAACCCAAAGGTCGGTGGTTCAAATCCACCCCCCGCAACCAACGCAATCATAAGGTTACGGGCAATTGGGTTAAACCGAGAAACCCCCAAAAACCCCCAATAAGAAAAACGCAGTTGATCAGGGAGCCGCAGCGTCGGCTCCTTTTTCATTTGTCTGCACCGAGACTGTCGGCTTGAGCACCATCTGAACGACTTTGCTGTTTGCTTGGCGCTTCGTGCTCGATAGAGCCTGCCCATAAACGTTCATGGTCGTCTGAATACTGGCGTGCCGCATCAGCTCCTGCTGCACCTTCATCGGCGCTCCAGTTTCGTCGAGGAGCGTCCGATATGTGTGTCGGAATGTATGCCAACCGATTCCGGTGCCCAGGCCAGCCGCTTCTGCAGCGGGTTTGATGTGCTTCTTCTGGATCTCTTCCTGCCAGTAAGGCTTCTCCGTGGCGGGACTTGGGAAAACCCAATCCTCATCCCGTTGGAAGCAGCTCTGCTGTTTCCAGTTGAGCAACACTTTTGCCAGATCATCATCGAGCGGAACAAAATCGTGTGAGTATTCGGTCTTGACGAAATCCACACGGCAATGGACCGCGCTTCTCTGAACGAGCAATACCCGGTCATTGAAATCGAAGTCGCCCCACTTCAAAGCCACAATCTCGCTGACTCTGAGCCCCAGGCACTGCGCTACGATCACCATCGTCCTGTAAGGTTGTTTCAGGTGCGGTAGCATCGCGCAGAACTGCTCAACCGTGAGCACTCGCGGGCGCTTCAATCGTTTGGTGCAATCTTTCACACGAACCAGTGCGATGGGGTTCTTGCCCATTTCAATCAGGCACCATCGCTCTGCGCAGGTGAAGACCAGGTGCA
>CAWCJM010000003.1:0-2281399 GCA_963795875.1 uncultured Acidobacteriaceae bacterium | reverse complement strand
CCAGCCTTTTCAGGGCTGCGCTCTACCGATGAGCTACCGAGCCACGTTTCGAAACCCGCTGTCCGCGGGCTGCGAGGACTGTTCGCTTCACGCTGATTGGGGTGGGACGCGCAACCGAACGAAACTACTGCCATTGCCGGAAGCGCGCGGAACGAGCTTGATTATAACAACCGCCCCGGTTTCCCTCAATCGCCCCGCTTTTCTTTGCCGAGAAAACAACGATTTGAATCTTTGTCGTTGCGTCATCCAAACCGCGCGCACTTCAGCCGTGGGAGGGATCTCCCGCGACACGATCTTCAGGGAGATCCCGCGATTCACCTGAAAACCGGCTCCGCTCGAGATGACCCAGTTCGGGGGTTAATGAGTCACCGCGGCTGAGTTCTTATCCCGCGAAACTCTTCACGAACTCCACCAGGCTGCGCAGGGCAATGCCCGGACGGGCCTTTCGCGATCCAGGGCTTTTGATCTTCCGTCCACGCGGTGCCGGCGATGTCGAGGTGGATCCACGGCGTCTCTTCGGCGAATTCTTTCAGGAACATGGCGGCTGTGATGGCGCCGCCCCAGCGTCCGCCGGAGTTGACGATGTCGGCGATGCCGGAGCGAATCTGCTCTTTGTATTCGTCGTCGAGCGGCAGGCGCCACATTTTTTCGCCGGCTTTCGCGTTCGCGCTGTGGAAGCGGTTGTACATGTCGTCGTCGTTGGCGAAAATTCCCGCGTTGTTGTAACCGAGCGCGACCACGACCGCGCCCGTCAGCGTAGCGGCGTCGACCAGATGCGTGCAGCCCAGTTGGCGCGCGTAAAAGAGGCCGTCGGCCAGCACCAGCCGGCCTTCGGCGTCGGTATTGATGATCTCAATCGACTTGCCCGACATGGCGATCTGCACGTCGCCCGGCTTCTGCGCTTTTCCCGAGGGCATATTCTCGGTCGCGCACACGATGCCGATGACTTTGACTTTCGGCTTCAGCAGCGCGATGGCGCGCATCACGCCGATCATGGTTGCGCCCCCGGCCATGTCGTATTTCATCTTCTCCATGCCGTCGGCGGGCTTGATCGAGATGCCGCCGGTATCGAAAGTAATTCCCTTCCCCACCAGTCCCAGCACCGGCTTCTCGGGCGCGCCGGCCGGTTCGTAGCGCATGACGATCAGCGCGGGCGGTTCGTCGGAACCCTGGGCCACGCTCCAGAACGCGCCCATCTTCAATTCTTTGATCTTGTCGGCGCCGTAGACTTCGCATTTCAAGCCGACTTCCGCCGACATCTTCTTGGCGCGATCGGCCAGAATCGTCGGCGTCATGCGATTGGAAGGTTCATTCACCAGATCGCGCGTAAAGTTTTGCGATTCGCCGATGACTTGCGCTTCGTTGGCCGCCTTTTCGAGCGCAGCCTTGTCGCCGCTGGCGACGACTGGTGAGCGCGTCGATCTTCTGATCCTTGCGGTCGCTGCGATAGTAGTCGGGATCGAAGTTCCCCACGTGCGCGCCTTCCACAATCGCGCGCACCGCTTCTTCCGCGGGAATGCCCGGCGGAGCGATGAAGGCAAAGCTGCGGATTCCGCGCGACTTGAGCGCGCGGACCGCCGCTCCGGCGATGCGGCGCAAATCGTAGCTCGAGAACTTCTTCGCGCTGCCGCCGGAAACCAGCAGCAGGCGCTTCGCCATCAGCGTGACAGGCCGGTGCATCAGGTTCGTCTCAAACGGCTTGCCGGCGACTTCGCCGCTGGCCAGCAGATCGGCAGCGACCGACTGCACCGCGGGATCGCTGGTGGCAACTTTGAGTTGCGGCTTCTTGTCTTTTTCTTTGGCGTTCGGCAGCAGGCTCAGCGTGGTCGAGCACCACGGCGACCAGTGATTCGGTTTCGAGTTCAGCGGGCGTAGAGAGAGAAATTGTCGTCTTCATAATTGTTTTGAGGTAGCGATTGAATGATTCCAGTATCGTCGGCGAGGAGGGAAAAGGCAAGCGCTCGAGACAAGCGGTTCGCTTTCGGGTCTGACGCATCATGCGCGCGGTGGCGGCAGCCGCAGCGCCTGCGATATGATTCAAAGCCGCAGCCCATACAGGTGAGGTTTTCATGCAGATTCGCTGGAAGATTGTCGTTCTTGTTGCCGCGTTCAGCTCTGGGATCACCTGCTCTCATGAACCGGAAGACGGCCACGGCAGCCGCTCCGCAGGCGCGGCGGCCGTCAACAGGCTCCGCCGCCAGCCAAGGACGACGAAGGATGCGCCATCCTCGGGAGTTTCGATCCCCGACACCACTCTGGCCATCAACTCCGACAAGCCCATGTCGGAGCGCGTGGTGCACTACGAGATCGACGCCAAATACGACGCTGACAAGCACACCGTCGACGCAACCGAGGTGCTCACCTACCACAATCTGACCGGACAAGCGCTCGACCACTTCCCTTTCCATCTTTATCAAAATGCCTTCCAGCCCAAGGCAACGTTCGTCAAAGACTCCAAACTGATGGGCAGCCGCGACACTTCCTACGCGAAGTGGGAAGACAAGTTTTATGGCTCGGAAGACATCAAGAGCCTCGAAGTTGTGGGCCAGGGCGATCTGACTTCGCAACTGCAGTTCATCGCGCCCGACGATGGCAACAAAGACGACAAGACCGTGTCGACCTGAAAATGGCGAAGCCGTCGCACCGGGCGCGTACGTCCAATTCAAGATCGCATTTCAAACCAAGTTTCCCGAAACCCAGGCCCGTTCCGGATGGAAGCGCGATTTCGTGCTCGGCGGCCAGTGGTTTCCGAAGGTTGGAGTGTGGTGGCACGGAGCCTGGAACTGCCACCAGTATCACAACACGACCGAATTCTTCGCCGACTTCGGCGTCTATGACGTGAAGCTGACGGTGCCGCAGTATGAAATCGTAGGCGCCAGCGGAGTGCAGGTCGACGAAAAGAACAATCCCGACAACACCAAGACCGTGACCTACCACGGCGACGACATTCACGACTTCGCCTGGACCGCCAGCCCGCGCTACAAAGTGCGGGAGAGCACGTACCAGTCGCAGATGGGTCCGATCAAGCTGCGCTTCCTGATGCAGCCCGCGCACTGGAGCCAAGCCGAGCGCCACGAGAAAATCACGCGCGACTCGCTCGATCGCTTTGAGAAATGCTACGGGCCATATCCTTATAAGACGCTGACCGTGGTCGATCCCGAGCCCGATTCCGCGGCGGGAGGCATGGAGTATCCCAACTTTCATCACCGGCGATTCGAACTGGTTTATGCCCGACGGCTTCTACCTGGCGGAGATCGTGGTGGAGCACGAGTTCGGCCACCAGTACTGGTACGGCATGGTAGCCACCAACGAATTTGAAGATGCCTGGATGGACGAAGGCATCAACAGCTACACCGAAGTGAAGGTCCTGGATTCGATTCTGGGCAAGAACACTTCCATCCTGAACATGGCGGGCGTGACGGCCGGCGAGCGCGAGCATTCAGCGGCTCAGCTATATCGGCGTGGCCGATCGCGACCCCATGGCGCAGAAAGCCTACGACTACTACAGCTCCAGCTCTTATGGCGGCATCACTTACGGCAAGACAGCCAGCGTGCTGCTCACGCTCGAAGGCATCATCGGCGAAGACACGATGGCCAAGGCCATGCATACGTATTTCATGAAGTACCGCTTCACCCATCCGACGAAGGAAGACTTCCTGAAGACGATCGAAGAAGTTTCCGGCAAAGATCTTGCGCTGGTACTTCGATCAGGCCGTCTACGGGTCGCAGGTCATGGATTATGAAGTGCTCAGCGTCAACTCCTTCCCCGTGAACTGGTACGAAGAGAAGAAAGACAAGAAGGACACGAAGAAAGGCGAAAAGGACGACACGGTCTACCAGTCCTACGTGTCGCTGCATCGCAAGGAAGACTTCGTGATGCCGGTCGAAGTGGAGATCACCTTCGATAACGGCGAGAAGGTTCGCGAGCATTGGGACGGGAAGAGCCGCTGGACGCGATTCGCTTATCAAAAGAAGGCGAAAGTCGTGTCGGCGGAACTTGATCCCGACCATACCGTGCAGATCGACCGCAATGATTTCAACAACAGCTTCGTAGTCGAAGGCAACGGCAAACCAGCGCACAAACTGGCGAACTACTGGCTGTTTGTGACCCAAGTCGCTAAGCCAGGCCTTGGCATGGTGGGCGGTTTGAGAAAGGGCCGCCCCCGCCGATTGTAATGCGTCTTCTTCGAAGAATATCGATTCGCGGATTGCACTGAGGTTAATCACGCATGAGTGAGCATAAAGGTCTCTTGAGCAGCGGCTTGGGAATGGTATTGCACAACAAGCGTTATATCGTCTGGTTCTATGTGCTGAATCTATTTCTCGGCTTGTTCGGCACCGCCGCGTTCGTCAACCAGGCTGGAGCGATTCTCGACCACAGCCTGCATTCTGACCGCCTGGTGCACGGCTTTTCGTTGACCGTGCTGATCGACATGTTTGCGCGGCCGGAGTTTGGGCCGACCATGGCTTCCCGAGGGCCAGCAATGTTTTTTGCGGTGCTCTTCCTGCTCGCGACCGCTTTGTTTCTGCCCGGAGTTTTTCAGGGATACGCCTCGACCTACCGCCTGCCCCGTGAGGATTTCTTCCGCGCCTGCGGCCGGAATCTATGGCGCTATATCCGGCTCCTGCTGGTTGCCGGCATTGTGATGACGGTCGCCACCATCGCGCTGTTTGCGCTGCACGGCGTGCTGGAGCGCAAAGCCGGGGAGAGCACGAACGAACTGCTGTTGCCCGAAGTGCAGTTCACTGGACTGTTCGTGATTTTTCTGATCATGACCGTCTTCCGCATCTGGTTCGATCTCGCCGAAGCCGACGTTGTGCTGAGCGATCAGCGCGCCGTGCGCAAATCGATCGCCGCTGGCTTCCGTCACACATTCCGCGGCCTCGGACGTCTGCTCACGAGCTACGTGATAGCGGCGCTTTTCGCGGCGATCATCCTTGTCTGCGGCCTCTGGATGTGGATGAAGCTCGTTGCTCCCGAAAGTGTGGTTGGGGCATTCCTGGTCGCCCAATTCACTCTGATTTTGTTGTTGATCCCGCGCTTCTGGCAGCGGGGAGTCGCCGTATCGTACTGGCAGCAGCATTTGCTTGTGCCCGTCGCAGTGGTCGAACCTCTAGTTCCGCAGACTATTCCGGTTGCCGTCGCCGCGCCTATCGTTCCGCCGATTGCACCGCCAGCCGCACCTGAGGGAGCGTAGCAGCGAGAGCGTCAGTGAGATTTTTCGGACATCGGACTCGGGCCACGAGCAGCATCCGACTTCTGGCCGAGGTCCAGTCCGAATTTCGGCTCGGACCGCGTCCCCGTTACTTTGAACGGCAGTTCCGTTCCCGCTCCGTGCTTGCTGAAGAACGGATCCACCGGCTTGAGCAGCACCGATTTCCATCCCGTCATCATCTGCGAAAGTTTCGCATCGAGTTTTGCGGTGCCGTGAAAATCGAAGATGTCGCCGTTCAAGCTGTATTGCCCGGCGACGTCGGCATGCGTGCCTGGGACCGCAAAGTGCAGCAGCGAGAATGTGAACAGCCCCTCGTCGAGCCGGAATACACCACCGATTTCTGACGGTACTCCCACTTCGGCGTGCTCCTCTGCCTCTTTGGGCTCGCCCCGGCTACGCAGACTCAGCGCGTCGATCTTCTCCTGAATCTTTTCGTTCGAAAAAAGTCCCCCGGCAATCTTGAAGGTGCCGTCGAGTTTCAAACGGTTGGCGACATTTTCTGCTCCGGGAGGGATACTCAGCTTCGCTTGCATCGTGACCGGTCCACTCAGAATCGGAGGATCGGTCTTGACCCCCAATTGCAGCAGGTCCTCGACTCGCGCGTGATCCATCACGACGCTGAGTTCGATGTCATGGCCCTTCGGATTCCGCGTGCGAATCACTTTGCCCCGCGCCGTGAACGACGAATGAAGAAACCGAGCCCGCACCGGCTGGAGATACGTGTCGCCATCTGTCCCGTCGACGATCGCCTGAAAGTCGGTGTGCAACGCCACCGGATGGCCACTCGTGTCGAGCTGAAAATCGGGCGTATCGGTGACGCCAGAAACCTCAATCTTCCCCAGGCTCCCACTATATTTCCCTGTCGACGAGAGCATGCCGCCGATGCCCGGAAGCGTCCCGAGATCGGCTTGTGTGAAAGAGTAGGCGCCCGCAACCGCCGTTTCGCGCGGAGAGTCTTCACGGAACGGTCCGAACGATCCGGCCGACTTGATGTTTCCCACCGGCTTGGGATTCACCAGCGTGGCATCAAATCGCAACGGCTGGCCGGGGCCGATCTCTTTCATATCCAACTGGCTGATCTGAAAAACGAGAGGCTCCTTCCCCGGCTTGTAAGTATTAATGACCAGTCGCGTGTCCTCGCATACAAATTTATCCACGAAGATCGACATCTTCATCTTGTTGATCTTCTGGCCGGAGCTATCACGCATTTCGCTCAACCGCCGTTGGTCTTCTCTGGGGGGAATGTTCAGTTCCATGCCCTTCACGTAGACGGTCGCCACGCGCATCGGGGAATGGAACAGGCCCACCAGTCCGGTGCGGAAGCGAAATTCCTGAATACTGATCAAAGCTTGCACGCCTGATTCGGTCGGGTTCGGATCGGTGGGGCCGTAAATGTTAACCCCTTGCCGGACACGTTCAAGCCGTCCGCAATCGACACGTCCAGGTCCGCCAGTTCGACTTTCGTCTTGAAGCGCGCGGAGAGAGTTTCAATGACTCGGGCGCGCAGGATGGGTTGGGCATGGGCAAGTAGATGTCGAGCTTCCAGGACGACGGCGACGATTAATACCACAAGGAATCCGGCGATCCATGGCCAGCGCCGACGCCGTTTCTTGCCGGGAATGACCACGAAACCTTGGTGAGTCGAGGAACGACTCGGTTGACTCGAAGCAGACGCACCCATGTCTTCTATAGGGCACGATGCGGTGTAGTCGGGTCAATCGGGTTATCCCTGTAAGATCCCGCCCGAAACGCGGGTCCCAAGCAGTCGATCACGATGTCATCACATGAAATGAGATCAAAACAGTCTCACAGCAGAAGGATCGTGATGCCCTGATTGCGCCGCCCCAGATCGGGATCGCTCTTCAACGCCGACTCCGTCTGCAACAGACGCCACGTCGCCTCATCGGATTTCGACCAGTTCTCTCCGAAAATGCAGCCGCGAATCTGTCCGCCCTCAATCAACTCGTGGAGGCGTTTCTGCACGGCGATTCGAATATCGCCACCCGCTCCCGTCGATCCATATCCGTGGACTAATTTGAGAAGCGAGTGCCGCTCCTGGCGTGCCAGCGCAATCGCCCGCTCCATCCGTTGCAACGCCTCCGCAACCGAAGGCATATCGGACTTGAGGTTGACGGTCTTGATGGGTTGCCCCTAGCCCAGAGCGGTTATTTCCGGTTTCTTCCCCGCGCCACCGCTTCCCTGGCTTCCTTGTCGGCAGTCCGACGCCGCTCCGTCTCGCGCTTGTCCCACAGCTGCTTGCCCTTCGCCAGAGCCAACTCCACCTTCACCCTGCCATTCTTGAAGTACATCCGGGTCGGGATCAGGGTTAATCCCTTTTGCTGGGTTTTCCCGATCAGTTTGCGGATCTCCTCGCGATGCATCAGCAATTTGCGGGTGCGCAGAGGCGCATGATTGAAGATGTTGCCGTGCTCGTAGGGCCCGATGTGGGCGTTCAGAAGCCAAACTGCGTTGTCCTTCACCAAGCCGTAGGAATCCTTGAGGTTGGCCAGGCCGCCCCGGACCGATTTGACCTCGGTCCCGGTCAGAACCACGCCCGGCCTCAAATTTTTCCAGCAAGAAGTAGTTATGTGAAGCGATCCTATTAACGGCGGCGTCCCGGTCACCGGAGGCGGTCGGATCGCGGCGCGGGGATTTCTCCGGGTTGGGCTTGGTCTGATGGGTGGATTGGCGCGCCATGGGGTGAACGAGTAGTTATCTTAGCGCATGATGTCGGCTTTCGGCTTCAGGCTCTCGGTTCTTGGCTCCGAGTCTCGGGGCTTTGATTTTTTTCGAAAGCCGGACGCCCGCGCCCGGAATCCGGAGGACCCATTAGGCCTACGACCAAAGAGTGTAACTCCCGTGTGCACAAGCACTTCGGGAGCCGGAAACAGCGATGCTATAATCGCCTCACCGAAGCAGTTTTTTCGTGTACTGGAGTGGATTTTCCGCGCAAAAATCCAAACGGAACGCGCCGAAGCGTGGGAAAACTGCTTGCCCGGCGAACGACTGTAATAAAGAGGATCATCTCGTGAGGATTATCGAATGAGACGCCTGATGCGCCCGGCACTACTGCTGTTGCTGGTCGCGGTTGCCACGCTCCCCGCCATCGCCGACAAGGCCAAAGATCTCTACGCCAAAGGCCAGGACGCCGAGGCCCGCCAGCAGTACGAAGCGGCCTACGATTTCTTCAAGCAGTGCTACGACCTCAAGCCCAAAGATCTGCGCTATCGGGCCGCTTTCGAACGCATTCGTTTCGAAGCTGCCGCCTCCATCGTTCACAACGGGCAGAAGCTCCGCGACGAGGCAAGACTCGACGAAGCCGTGGCCGAGTTCCAGAAGGCGCTGACCATCGATCCCGCGCTGTTCATCGCCAAGCAGGAACTGAACCGCACCCTGAAGATGATCAGCGACCAGCGCAATCCTCAGCCGCAGGCCGCCGGACCGCCAGCTGGCATGGAGCGCAGGGTTCACGACGCGCCCGGGCCGGTCGAACTCGCTCCCATCTCGAATATCCCCATCACGGTGAAACTGACCGACAAATCCGACACCGTTTACCGCACCATCGGCCAATTGGCCGGAATCAATGTGCTGTTTGATCCTGATTACCAACCCAAGCCAATCAAAGTGGAATTGAACGGCGTAACGCTGGAAGAGGCGCTGGAAATCACAGCGCTGGAGTCGAAAACCTTCTGGCGCCCGGTCACGCTGAATACGATTTTCGTCGCGACAGACAATCCGGCCAAGCGCAAGGAACTGGAACAGAGCGTCCTCAAGACTTTTTATCTTACGAATCTCTCGGCCCCCACCGAACTGCAGGATGTGGTGAACGCGATTCGCGCCGTGCTGGATGTGCAGCGCGTGCAGCAGTTGCTCTCACAAAATGCGCTGGTGGTGCGCGGGACACCCGATCAGATCGCGCTGGCAGAAAAACTGGTAGAGGATCTCGACAAGGCGCGTCCGGAAGTCATCGTCGACATCGCAGTCATGCAGGTCAGCAAAGACAAGTCGCGCACGCTGGGATTGAGTCCACCCACCAGCGCCACGATTACACTGCAGGACAACATCAACTCGACCACGACCACCACAGGTACCACCAATTCGGGAACCGGTGGAACCGTCACCTCCAGCACTGGAACGACTGGCATCAACCTCAACACTCTGGGAAACCTGAACGCCACCAACTTCCAGGTCGCGATTCCCTCCGCCAACCTGTCGGCGGTCATGAGCAACAGCGACACCAAACTCATTCAGAATCCGCAGATTCGCGCTCTGGATGGCCAGAAGGCTTCGCTGAAGATCGGCGACCGCGTGCCAGTCGCAACCGGATCGTTCCAGCCGGGCATCGGCGGCGTCGGCATCAACCCGCTGGTGAATACGCAGTTCCAGTATCTTGACGTCGGTGTAAATATCGAAATCACGCCGCACGTGCACTCCAATGGCGAAGTCACGCTGAAGATCAGCATGGACGTTTCGGCCGTAACCGGCCAGTCCAACATCGGCGGCATCAGCCAGCCCATCATTGGGCAGCGCAAGATCGAACACGAAATTCGCCTGAGCGACGGCGAAGCCAATCTGCTGGGCGGCATCATGGAAGACCAGCAGACGAAATCCTTGGCTGGCATTCCGGGACTGGCGCAGATTCCGATTCTGAAGTATCTGTTCGGCCAGACCACCCAGGATCACTCCGAAAACGAAATCGTCTTTGCCATCGTGCCTCATATCATCCGCGGCACCGACGTGAGCGAGATCAATCAACGCGCCATCGATATCGGTACCGCGAATACGATCGAGCTGCGCCATGCGAGCAAACCGCAGACCGCACCGGCGTCAAGCGCCATCGCAACCGGCGACGCCGTCGATCAGCCTCTGGGAAACCCAGCGCCAGCGCACACCGCCAGCCGGCAGCGAATCCGGCTCCGTCCGGTACGGCCAGCTTCCTGTTTGATCCGCCAACGATTCAGGCGGCAAAGGGCGGCACATTCATGGTCAATCTGCTGCTTTCCGGCGCCCAGAACGTGCATTCCGTGCCGGTGCAGTTGAACTATGATCCGAAGATGCTGCAACTGGTCAACGTGTCGAACGGCGGCTTCCTCTCGCAGGATGGCCAGATCGTAACCCTGGCGCATCGCGAGGATGAAATGGTCGGACAATCGCAGATCACAGCCTCGCGGCCACCCGGCGTAGGAGGAGTCTCCGGCCAGGGCGCCGTGGTCACTCATCACTTTCCAGGCGAAAGCAGACGGCCAGACTCCGCTGACCATTACTCGCGGCGGAGCCCGCGATCCCGGCTTGCAAGCCATCACGGTCAACGGGGCGCAGGCGTCCGGTCACGATCCAGTAGAAGCCCGAGGGCGGCCGCTTTTGGGGTGGCCCTTGGCTGACGGCTTTATGGGTAACCGCTTTCGGGTAGCCGCCTTTGAGTAGCTGCTTTTGGGTGGCGCAGCGCTTTGAGCGCTGCGGTTGAGCGCTTTTTTTGTTAGGGCTTTAGCCCCTGAGGAAAGCCCTCATCCACTGCGGAGACGTAAGAGTTGAGAGACCGAGCTTAGAAATGACGCTTCACCGACTCCATCACCGGGCCCCATGCGAAGCCTGAGCGGGGCTTTACGCTCATGGAATTGATCATCGCGGCGACCATCATGTCGATTCTTACGCTGATGGCTCTTCCGCTTGGCGCGCGTCACCATTCAGCGCGAGAAGGAAAAAGAACTTCGCCAGGCGCTGTGGGAAATGCGCGACGCCATCGACCGCTACAAAGACGCCGCCGACCTGAACATGTTTCAGACCAAAGTCGACGCCCAGCAGCTATCCCCCGACGCTTGAGGAACTGATCAAGGGAGTCGAAGCACAGGGTGGCAAGAAGACTCCGCTTTCTGCGTTCTATTCCTACGGACCCCATGACCAAGAGCAAAGAGTGGGGGATGCGCTCGATGCAGGACGATCCCGACTCTGATTCCTGGGGCGGACAGAGCGTGTTCGACGTCTACACCAAATCGGAAGGCACCGCACTCGACGGAACGAAATACAAGGACTGGTAAATGCTACGGGGCGTGAATAATTCGGGGCGCAACGCGAGCAGATTAAGCGATCGCTCGTCCCTCCGCGCCTTAGCTCGCCGCCGAAGGCACAGCAACGCCAATGGTTTCACGCTGCTTGAGATGATGATTGTCATCAGCATCATCATCATTCTGATGGCCGTCGCGATTCCCAATTACAACCGCACCGTCATCCAGTCGCGCGAGTCCGTTTTGCGATCCAACTTGAGCACGTTGCGCAGCGTCATCTCGCAGTACACCCTCGACAAGCAGAAAGCTCCGCAGTCACTCGACGATCTCGTCCAGGCGCAATACCTGCGCCAGATTCCCGTGGACCCCATGACTAAAGAAACCAACTGGGAAGTCGTGCAGGAAGACGTAATGATGGCCGTGGACCAGCAAGAACCCGGCATCACCGACGTGCACTCCGCCTCGAGCGGCGTCGCCACTGACGGAACTGCCTACAGCACCTGGTGACAAAACGACACACAGGGTGCCCCAACTCAAAAGGGTGCCCCATCCTAGCCGCGCCTTTTGCGGCTAGGGTGGGAACCACAGACCTCAATCCCTCACCTCTTAACCTCAAGATCGTCGCATCAGCCCAAATACGACTCGGCAATCGTCGAACCTTGGACTTTTCAACGCTGTCAACCCAGAGGTCACTCGGATATCAACTCTTCTTGTGAACAGATGCCTCTTTCAATTCGCCGGAACGGGAACAGAAAGCCCCATGTGGGCGCGCAATTCTTGCCATTGCTCAATCACCCGGGAATCGCGCGAAATATCGGCAGCCCGGTGTAGCGATTCCTCGGCCTTCACCAGATCGTTGAGTTGAACATAGCAGTCCCCGAGACCTCCCCACGCATACCAATCTTGCGGATAATCATTCGTGACCTTCTCCAACAGCGGTATCGCCTCGCTGCACCGCCCTTCCTGATCCAGTTCCAAAGCTGCCTGGACATTCGTGTCCGCGAGATGTCTCGCCACGGGCCCATTGTGCGGTGCAAGTTCATGCGCGATTGTGAATACCGTCGCATCGTCTTTCCATTGCTTCTCCTGCACGAATGTCAACGCTGCAAACGCGATCACGAGCACTCCCCCTGCGCACAATAAAAAGTGTCTTGTTTTCCCTGCCATGTGGCACAAAGTTGCGACCAGCAGCATCAATCCTGCCAACGGCAAATATGTATAGCGGCCGTGCAGGAAATCGCCGGGATTCAAAGCATTCAAGTTCAACGTGAGAAGAAGTGGTAGCACCATCAGGAGAGTTCCTGCAACGAGCGCGATCCCCACCCCACGCGTCTCTTCCTCACCCAGTTCCAGTCGAGCCTTTCTCCATCCCCAGAACACAGCTCCCGCCATGATCATCGCCGTGATAACCAACCCCAGCATTGGCAATGCCACACCTCGAAAGGAGAACGACTCCACCAGCGCGGGATCAGAAAATGAATACGATCGCACCGGCCAGAACAGCACCTTCACGTAAAACCACAGCGTTGCCGGCCATGAGAGTATTACCGTACGCCAGGGCAAATGCTGCGTGGCGGTGCCCAATGAACTGCCGAGAGCATTGAACCGCATGGCCAGATACAACCCAGTGACGCACAGGAAAGGAACAACATGGCGAAACGCCCTTGAAGCACTGGTGCTGGCAACGGCGCCCCGCCGCCCACCGTCCTTCGGTGAGTCTAGGCTTGGGTTCAACAACAGGTCCAACCCGACGATTACTGCCGGGAATATGATCGCTGTCTCCTTAGCCAGGAGCGCCGCAAAATATGCAGCCATAGAAGCAGCCAACCACGCGATCGAACGCCGGGGCGTCTTTCGCTCGTCTGCCTTGCGCGATTTTCTCCGCAACTTCTCCGCCCCGGCGCGACCCTCTCCCTCAAGGTATCTCAGGTAGCACAGCAGGGCGCCCAGCACCCCAGCCGACATCAAAGGGTCGGGAACCGTAACCCAACTAACGGATTCGGTTTGCGCTGGGTGCAAAGCAAACAGCGTTGCTGTCACCAGCGCAACGCTCGAATCGCGGAGCAGTTTCCATATCAATATCCCCAGCAATGCCGCAACCCCTGCGTGCTTCGCTATGCTCAGCAAATGCCATCCCCACGGTGATAACGCGCTCAGCAAGAAACTGATCCTGATCCACAGAACAAAAGCGGGCCGGTAAAAGCTCGGTGGGCCTCCGGTAAATTGCGCCCACACGTAATTCGCAAAATAGTCCCAGACGTGACCCGATTCCTGAATCCTCGGATCAGCGGTAAAGCGGTGGTCGTCCAGGACAAATTGGAAGCCCAAGGAAGGGCTGTACACCGCGAAGACGAAAACCATGCAACACAACGCGAATACGAACGAGATTCGAGAAGAGTGCAACTGTATCCCGCGGAAATGGCGCGAACCAGGCCGGGAGGGTTCTTTGGGGGGTACCATCAGCAAAAAATTGTCTCACAAGGCCGGGCCGGGTGAGAAAACGGGAAAGCTCACTAGCGGCAATTGGCGAAAAATCTCGACCGGAGACTCAATATGCCCAGAGCAGGGATTCTGAGCGTCACGGCCTGCTTACGTCAACTATCATTGCCTTATGACCTCGGAAGAAGCCCGGTTGATGATTATCGGTGGCATCAACTACGCTGCCTACAAAGAGACGGACTCCTCACTCCACGATTCTGACAAGAACCGCCTCTTTGGTTCCGATCGTTACACTTCTCGCCGCGAAGTCGTCAAACCCAGCCTATGGGCCGAGGGCGATTTCGAGGAAAAAATGGCAATGCTACTTCGCTGGGCGAACGCGCTAAACCGTTCTGCCCCTGCCTTCGCGCAGGCTCAGAGCCTATTGGAAGCTGAGGAGTCGCGTATCGGGCGCGTCATTCTGCGCCTCAAGGCCCATGCTTGTCAAAACGTGTAACTGCCTGTTATCGACAGATCGACAGTAATGATTCACAGAAATGCGCAGTTGAGAATCTATTCGGAGTTGAGTAATTTGTAAAATATCTGCGGGGATGCTGGTTTTGCACCCCCGCATAACGCCGAGCGGTCTCGGCACGATTCCTTCGCTGACTGAGATGCTACACCGTGATCGAAGTCCCGTTGAACCTTGTGAATGTGAAACCGTTAAATGGTTCGTTATACGTCGGACGCTGGTCGCGCAGGATGCTGATGGTCACCTTCTCGCCGAGAAGAAGAGCTTGCTCGGCATCCGAACGCCAATGCACTCCGGCCATGTCTCGGCCTAGCGCCACATTGTTCGCGAGTTTATTCAGTTCACCGCCGACCGTGATCTGTCCTGCATCTGAACCGGTGTAAGGAACGAGCGACTGACCATCGTCGGAACTTACGACCGGACTTGGGAGCACAAAGGTCTCGTTGAAAAACGCTTTTAAGGCGGTAACGCAAGCACCTGCGATCACGCCGTGACCCTCCGCGTACGACGGGTGTTGTGGACCGCCTTCCGGATACGCAGTCGGCAGAAGGTAGGAGCCATACTTGGCGAAGACCTCGCTGACCGCCTGCGATTTCAGCACCTGTTTATGCACTGGGTAGTCTGCCACTCCCGTGATCGTGTTGTGTACTAGTCCTCCATAGGCAATGGGTCGCAGGGCGCGATGTACGAACCATTTCTGATACCACATCGCTTTAAGCGCCCGATTCGCAACTTCTCCCAGTAAGTCGACGATGTACTGCGGTCCGAAGGTCTGTACTCCGGATTGGTTGGCTATCGTGAGGTACGGATTCCCCGGATTCAAGGGAGCCCCATGGCCAAATAGCCACTGTGCGGCGAACAGATAGGCCTGGAACGAGAAGTCCCCATGAACCCAGGCTGCTAGGTCGCGACCGCTCTTGAGATAGCTGGTACCAGAGACCACGTTCGCAGGGAACGGCCCCTGTCCGTTCTGCACGGCGAGCCAGGAGGTGAAATCCGTCAGATAGTCCGTGCTCGCTTCGTACGTGTTGAACTTCTGCGTCACGGCGAGTGTTCCCAGGCTTAAAGGCTGAAGGAAAAATTGAGAGATAAAGGGCCCGATCAGTTCCCCTGGCGTGAAGCCCCGGAACAAAGTTGCGGCCGTCACCATGCCGCCCACTTTGGGGCCCTTGAAGCCGTAGAGCTTATTGAGATCGGCGAGCGCTGCCTGGGTGACTGGTTCGTTCCCGTACTGGTCGAACGGGACATCGCGAGCGAGCGCCATCCAGTAGTCTTCGACCATCTCTGCTGCCCTTTCTGCGCTGGCGAGAGCCGGTGACGGAGGGATGGAGAGTTGGCCGCAATCAGTGCCTTCCAGATCGAAGGCAAGTCCTCCTTGGGGGCCAGACAACTTGACGGTGCCTCCCAGTGGAATGTTCGCGAAATCGCTCGGCTTGCCGCTATTGACAGCTGTTAGCAGCGCCTCGTAAGCCGATGGCTCGACTTCGCCGATGCTGTTGTGAGGCAGACCTTGCGAATAGTTGCCGATGAAGTTGGAATATCGAGTCTCGTCGCCATTGTTGATGTGAGACGGAATTGGCACATTGCGTTCTCTGGCCGCTGCGTTAAATCGAAGTTGAAAGGACCGGTCGCTGCGCACTGCTCCTCCGACTTCGCCCTCCGCGATTTCACCTTTCGCAGTGGACGTTAGTAACGAAGGCACCGCCGCACCCGCGGCGGCTACGACGATTGAGGAGACGCCCGCACGACCGAGAAAGGAGCGTCGGGTGAGAGAGTTGGTGGACTTAGGTTCAGGACTTTCAACACTGGTCTGTCCGTTGAGATGGTCCTGGGCTTGTGCAGAGCTGCCATTTCTCTTGCTCATATGACCTCCGGAAAAGACTTTCCTGACGTTACGTCAGGTCGCTGTCGATAAAGTTTGCAAGGGTCCGAACCGTGGGGCCGGTTCAGTCGATGAGGTCGGTCGAGGGAAGGGATTCGGCTGAACGGGGTAATTCTTGTGCCGGACGAATGCATTGTCAAGGAATCTTTCGCGAATCTTTCATGCCCTACCGCTCGCAGTTGGCGATAAATCGCGATTTCACTCAGAATCCCCCGCCAGAGGTTTTGAGTGCAATCCCTGATTACAGAAGTCATCACCGGAACGTCTCGTCGCAGGTGTCTAATCATCAGAGGGAGATGAACACGGCTTTTTTGTCATAATTGAATGCGCTCGAAACTAAGATACGCACTCCCACTTCTGCAAGTACTGTTGGCGGTTGCTCTCCTTGTCTGGGCTGAACGTTGGGAAAGAGCTCACATGGGTCAGGATATGCCGGGGGTTCCGCCTCCCTTCATTCTTTTGAGCGCCATTAATTTTCCGTTGGCGATGCTCCGAACCTTGGTGATTCGCTACTTCTCTCTGCACCGACCGTTGCTGCTCCCCTATCTGTGGGGCCGGTGGGGTGACATAGCTCTCGTGACCGCAATTGGGATGTTCTGGGTATTGGGTGTCACTAAATATTGAGTCTTGGCACCAAAGCCACCGTGTTTTCATGTTTTCATGGAAACCATTGAGACTTGCGGGAGACACGATAGCCGTTGTCGTCGGTGTGATATGGCCTTTTGTTTTTGTTGGTAGGTATCTGATTCCTCCACCCTTTTCACCGACAGTGGCTGTTCAATGTCCCTGCCTTTTGTGGTCTGCGGTGCTGATTCTCCTGTTTGGACGCGACTTCGCCCAATGCCTGCGAGTCACACGAAAGCCAGATTGACGTAACATCCCTTTAATCTCACTCATTGTCATGTAGAAAGGCGAACAAATGGCGCAAGCTTGTGATACGGCCTGTTCTCGACAGTTTCGCTGTAACTTTCGAGGTGCTCCCTTCATATGATCGACAATGAAATTACGATGGACTTGAGCGCCGTTGCCGCCGCGATGCAGCCAAGACTCCGCGAGATGATCGGGTCGAACATCGCGCTCCAGTTGAACCTCGAACGCGAGAGGCTTTGGGTGAAGGCGGACGCGGGGCAAATCGAACAAGTCGTGGTCATTCTGATCAGCAATGCACGGGACGCTATGCCGGAAGGTGGCACTATCACCGTCGAAACCTCGCGGGTCAACGTCGGCCCAGATTTCATTAGGCGGAAGGTCAGCGAATCGACGGATTTCAAATCGCTACAACTAGACATGAATTCGGCCCCGTCGGAACGGAATTATGCGCGGCTATTGGTGCGCGACACCGGAATCGGCATGGACGCAACCGCCAAGAAATATATCTTTGACCCATTCTTTACCACCAAGGACGCGGGGAAGGGTAAAGGTCTTGGCCTCTCCACTATGTACTCAATCATCAACCAGAGCGGCGGTTGGCTGTCGGTGGAATCAGAACTTGGCATGGGCACATGCTTTGAAGTCTATCTACCAGAGGTTGGCGATGGCATGCGGCCCGCCTGAGGCCAAGGCCGCGATGACGCGGCTGTAGCTTTTGACAGTTTCCCGTATACCAAACACACTCCAGACTGGCACCGTATGGCTATGATGGAACAGATGCGGCCCGGCGTCGGGCGAAGTGACAATCACTCAATCGCCGGTTAGTAAAGAGCAATTGCTTGGTCTACAACTTCTCTTCTGATCGCCTAGGAGGTCTTCTCAATGTCCGAAGCTGGAGGTTCCAACATCGAAATCGCTCAGCACCTCAGCGAGCATAACGAATCGTCGCAGTCTTTGGGGCACGAAATATTGGAGATCGCGGAGGCCGTGGTGCTCGCTGTAGTCGCTATCGCCACCGCCTGGAGCGGCTATCAGGCAGCGCTTTGGACTGGACATCAGGCGGAACTGTACGGCCAAGCGAGCAAATTGCGCATTCAAGGCGAGGGAGCCGCCACTTATGCCAATCAGGAGCGTTTGTACAACGCTTCGACCGTGGTTGAGTGGTTGAAGGCCGAAGCCCACGGCGACAAGAAGCTCGCCGAGCTCTTTGAACGACGTTTCCTTCCCGAGTTTCGTCCCGCCTTTGAAGCTTGGAAGAAAACTGATCCGCTCAACAACCCCAATGCTCCGGCGGGTCCTCAGTTGATGGAGGGATACCGAAGCTCCAAGACAGAAGAGGCTGCCAAGTTGAATGACCAAGCCACAGAAGTCTTCGAACAAGGCACTCGAGACCGGCAACACTCCGACGACTATGTGCGAGTAACCGTGACGCTGGCAACCGTGCTGCTACTGATGGCGATCAGCCAGCGGTTCAAGACTCGTGGTGTGCGGGTTGGACTGCTGGTGATCGCCATGCTCATACTCTGCGGTCCGGTTTACCACATCCTTACGCTGCCCCGAGCATAAAGCCGCTTGCCAACTTCCCGCTGTCGGCTTCCTGCACGCCGCAAGTGACTTGCGACGGAGAATGAGCGGAGTTTCTTAGTTCGCGATAAGTCTCCTTTACGCTCATTGGACCCAGGTCGCACAGCCGCTACCTGTATTCTTCTTTGTGTCTCGACCACCAGGCGAGTGCATTGATGTTGGTGTCGTGCCAAAACCGTTCATTGCCTTCGCTCCCGGTGTAGATTTGCGGTCTTCGATCTGGCTCAAAGGCGGCACCCAAATAGGCGTTCATGCGGTCTGCATAGAGAAATTGACCGTAATTGGAGAACTTGTCACCGTACTGCTCGGCCGGTGCACCTTCGCCTAACATCAGACTGAATCCCAGCCGCACCACGGCGGCATCCACACCCGACTTGTGGTGCGTGGGAGATGTCAGCTCATCGAACAATACCCGTTTTAGTTGTAGAGGGTAGGAATGAAGGCCAGGTGGGGCAAATCTGATCGGCGCTTTCTCCGCGAAGGCGACCACTTCAGCGTGGTACTTTGGTTCATCCTGATGAAGCAGACAGATCGCAGCCTGGGTTCGCAGTCTCGCGTTCGAGCGGCTATCGCGAAACAGTACGGCGATTTTTGATTCCGCGTCAGGATTCGAGCACAGGCCGTCTATCAACACCATCTGCCCATAGTCAGAGATCGGGTTCGCCCACAACTCTAGCAGCACTTTCCCTACTTCCTTCCGTTTCATCGGACACGCAAGCTGCTTGCACCAAAGTGAATTCGCCACGCAGAACCGCCCCCACCCTCCTAGCTTTCGATCCTGGAAAGGATCGAAACAGTTGTAAGCGGCATAGGAGTAGCCACCGGGAATTCCCTTGGCAATTTCTCGGAAGAGGACGGGTAATGCGATGCTCGGCGGTAAAGCTTCAAAGCTTTTCTCGGTCGCAGACCACCGACTATCGGGTGTTTCCGGCGATAGCAGTTCTGTGAGCAAATCGGATGCATCCCGAGCCGTTCGAGTGGACGTGTCCTGGGCGGCAAGCGAAATCCACAAGCAGCCGGCCATCAACCACGCTAGTCCGTTTACCCAGATTCTCGCCATCACTCCATTTTGATCCTCACATCAGTAAGGAACGCGCTCGACCCAGAGTGTTGCGGAATTCCTTCTATTGACGGGTCTCGTGCTCCTTACCCTCGGTATCTTCTTTGCGATCAGCTATCGCCCCTAAGCTAAATCCAAACCGCGAGCTAACTGGCAAAATATCGACATTTCACTCAGAATCCCAACATTGGGCGAAGAACGGCGCAAACTCGCGCGATGACCTATGCCCCGACACGCATCTCCCTTTTTTGGTGCCAGTATTGTTGGGCCGGGGCGTGATGAGGATGAAGACGGAGCAGTCGGTCTCAGGAATACCAACGCGGTTGTCCCCGCGATTTCGGGGCCAGAGATTCCTCTATTGTGTTGGATTGAAGCCGGTCAGCATGTGCGACTTGGCGCGAAACATGTGATAACCCTCAAAAGCAACATCGTTCAGCATCGTCGCATAGGGTCCATACGTTCTGAAGCTTTCATCCCATTCCGTTAGAAGTGTCACGGATCTCCCTCTCGAGATGGAGACGCTCCTCACAGGGCAAATATAGGTCTTCCCGCCGATCTCCACCGGGCCATATTCGATCATGATGTCGGACCGGACAAGCGGCGTGGTTGATTTCAGGTCTGCCACCAGTTCCAGGCGAAGGATGGCTCCGCTCGTCGGATCGATCTCGATCTCCCCGTGATAACCAACGGTTTCTTCGAAAGAACTGGTTCCGTCGCCGTCTGGAAGACAGCAGACGCCCACTTGATAACGAGATTTCTCCGCCGGGATCTCGTAGCGAAATACCGCGTGAGGCCCGCCCGCGCCAACTTCCCAGCGGCTCCAGCTCAAACCACTGGCAATGGCGTCGGTTACAGCGCCGAGAAGGGGTCCGAACACACCATAGGTGAGTAAATGCCCATCTGCTGCTTTGCGCTTCTTGCCTTTCGCTTCGCTTGAATCCACGACTTCCTTGCCATTGCTATAGAGGACCGTCGCTTTGGAACTGGACGCCGCATGCAATGCCTGGTAGTCGACCGGGGTACGGGCGTCAGAATATTGCGCGGTTTCCTCATAGCGAACCGTAGTCCGTGTTGCATAGAAGTTCGGCAGCTTCGGAATCGTGTTATTTAGGTAGTCGACGGCCAGCGACACAATGACCCGTTGGGCAGAAAGATCCGCGGCCGCATCGCGAGGGATCTCTGCGGCGGGAGGATCAAGAAAGGCCGACACATTTGCAAGAGCAGCCAGCGCCTGACGGGCCTTTTTGCCTCGTAAGCTTGAGGTCAAGGACGAAAGCTTTTGGGTGCTCAGCCGCTCGGTCAGTTCAAGACTAGAAAGTTGCCGCGCCAGGTCTGCATCCGACTCGTTGCTAGCCGCTGCTAAAACATGATCCAACTGTTCAACCGTGACGCGCCTGGCCGCGAGATTTGGTTGGTCGGAATAAAACGGTTGATCGTAATACCCTGTATTGGTGCGGGCAGTCAAACCCGGCTGGCGGATCTGCACCTGCAGGCTGTGATACTCGGCAGGACGATCCGCATGGGAGGGGTTGAACGACAGCGTATAGAAGGCGCGCCCCTCCTGAATACAGTCATCGATCTGACTGACTAGGTCGTTACCCGGAGAAGACCCCAGCACACGACCCCCGCTTTGCACCGCGAGAACCTTCCTATCAAGATTCCTGAGGCTTGCTTGCTGAGCTGATTCCACTCCGTTTAGGAAGTGCATATAAAGGTTTGAGGAGCGCGTGTCAGGATTGGTTTGCCCCACCCTAAAGCTGAAGAGAGACACGCGTGCCTCCCGCAGCAGGATGGAAAACCAATAAATTGTGTCGAAGGTGTGCGATTTAGGATCTTGAGTTTCAAAGTCTCTTTCACTCCCGATACTCCAGCCGGGTCCAATCCAAACCAGCAGCTTTTTGCCAGGCTTCCGCCGTTCAGCCGTGGCAATGTCGCCGAGCGCCTTCAAGCCTAGCAAGCCTGCAGGATAATCGTCGATCAACTCTCCCGACCCGTTGCCCAAAAGCTGGCGCCAGCGGCGGATAAACACTAACCTGTCGCTGGCGATTTCCGCGGCTAAGGTGTTCCCGTCGCCGGAAGGCTGGGCCAGCGTCCAGAAACCGGCATCGGAAAGCCCGAAGATCGAAACGGGCTGACCCAGATGACCGCCGTTCCGCCGCAGGAACCTCTCGACTCCCTTCTGCTCAAAAGCAGCCAGATCAAACGGCATATTTATGGTATCGACGACCAGAATCACTTCAACCGGAGGATCGGGCTTGGCAGAGACTCCATCGAACGAGTGAAAGGAAAGAATCTTCTGCGGCTGGTGATTGTCCAGCAAAGTAAAGTCCGTGGGTCCGAGGCCGGGTATTGCCTTCCCTGAGTTGTCGGTCACCACGACATCGAGGCTGATGAGGCCCTGCGCCGCGTCCGACGCGGGCGAGGTAGGTTGTGTCGGTCCTTGGCCCCGAAGCGCAAGCGCTTCTCCAGGCTGCGCCGAAGGGCCCGCCCCAGAGGCGGTCTTTGCCCCGAGAAACACCGCCAGGCAGAAGAACAATACGGGCAAGAAGCGACTTGGATCGGACAGTCCCAATGATCCCTGCCTGAGCCGCATCACTTGCAGAACCGAAGTCATTACCGTTCCCTCTGACACTCAGATTCTAGTCACAGTTCGGCGGAATTGGCCTTCAATGCTCTGGTGGCTGTCCCGGTTGACGGTGTCGCGGTGGCAGTTGATGATAAATGGTTAACGTCAACTGAGAGTTCGGTCCGGGAGGCGCGACTACTCGCAACGTAGGGCAACTAGCGGATCGACTTTAGAGGCGCGACGCGCCGGTATCGCGCAGGCCAACGCAGACACCAACCCCAGGATGATCGTTCCGGCCAGGAGAATGACTGGATCGCGTGCATTCCCTTGCGCCCACTTCGCGATGATTTGGCTCAGGGCCAGCGAAAGGGCGACGCCTGCGAAGATTCCAGCACCCATGCTTCCCAAGGCCGACCTGAACACGATTCGCAGCAAGTCTCCGCGTTGCGCTCCCAGTGCGAGACGAATCCCAAACTCATTGGTCCGTTGTGCCACCGTGTAGGACGCCACGCTGTGCAGTCCGATGGCGGCGAGGGCGAGGGCGAGCCACGCAAAGGCGCCGAAGATCCACGCTGCGATATGCTCCTGCTGCCACTCGGGTTCATAGGTGAGGCGAGTTTCGAGATCACCGGCGAAGGTGGGCTGATCCGGGTTAATTTCCCGCAACTGCTCGCGCACGGTATGCAGAAGCGTCATCGGTGGGACCTCGGAGCGAACCAGAATCTCCGTGCCCTCCCCCATGCTGAACGTATAGGGCACGAAGACGGCCGGTCTGGCGACGGTTCGCAGACCATCATTGCGCGCGTCGTCGACGATGCCGACAATCTGCAACCAGGAACTGCCAATATTCGGCGGCGACAACACCGTAGCCGGATTGCCTTCGAGACCCGGCATTTTCAGCGAGTGCCCGATGGCGTCGCCATTGGGAAAGTAGCGCTGCGCGAGGGTGCGGTTGATGACGGCTACGTGGGCGCCCCTGGAATTCTCGGCGTCGCTCCAGATACGCCCTTGCAGCAGAGGAATGCGCAGGACGGAAAAGTAGTCCGGACTAGTCAGGTTGATCGATCCCATTGGAGGGTTCGCCACCGGTTTGCCCAGAATCTCAAACCCCATGATCCATCCATTGCGTGGCGGCGTCGCATCCGTGGAAATCGCCGCCGTGGTCACACCGGACGTTTCGGCGACTTTCCCGCGCAACTGCTCAAAATAGGCGACACGCGCGGGCCAGGTGCGATAGGAGTCCTCGCGTAAAGGAATGCCGATCGCCATCACATTGTGCGGATCGAAACCGAGGGGCTGATGGATCAACTGGGCGAACCCCTTCATGGAAGAGCCCGCAGCTGCCAGCAACAACAATGTCAGCGCTACTTGCGCTGCGATCAGGATGCTGTGGGTTCTGCGTCCGCGGACGCTGCCGGCTACGCGACGTGTGCCGGACTGCATGATTTGGCCGATCTGCGTCCGCGAGAGTTGCAGCGCCGGCCAAAGCCCGAACAGCACGCCGGTTCCCAGTGCTACCGTGACGCTGAAAACGAGCACAGGCAGGTTGATGCCAATCGAGACCTCGGAAGCAAACGAAGATCGTGGCAGCAGACTTTGAATCACCGCCAGAGCGCCGTAAGAAGTCAGAACGCCGAGTGCCGCTCCAATGGCTGCGAGAAGCAGCGAGTCGGTGAGCAACTGACGAATGATGCGAAGGCGTCCCGCGCCGATTGCGGTCCTTACCGCCAATTCGTGCTGCCGGGCCGTGCCCCGCGCCAGCAACAGAATTGAGACGTTCCCGCATCCGATCGCGAGCAGCAACATCACCGCGCCAAAGAGCAAGTACAGCGTTCCGCCCAAGGAGCTGACGACCCAGTCGTTCAGTCCTTGCACATGAACCTTGAAGACGTCGGGAAAATCGTTGCGGCATGTAGCTGGCGAACTGTTCCACGAGTGGCTGGAGCGCGGCGTCGGCCGCGGCCGGGCTGACGCCGGGCCGCAGGAGCAAATTGATGACCGAGGTGCGCCCCGGATCGCGCATCAGCTTCAGCGGGAGATATACGTCTCCGTCACCCCAGGCGAATCGCGGGCGCTGCGACGCCCACGATCTTAAAATTCTTGTGATCCAGTTGCAGCGTGTGACCCAATACGTCAGGGTTGGATAAGTAGTGTTTGCGCCAGAATTTGTAAGAGAGCAGTACGACAGGTTGCGGCTCCTGGCCATCGACTGCGTCAGATGGCCAGATTCCGCGCCCCAGCAACGGGGGAACGCCGAGATCCTGAAAAGCATTCGAGATCAGGCTTACGGCGTTGACGTTCTCCGGAAGATCTTGCCCGGTCAGCATCAGCGCGTTGTAGTCCATGGTCAGAACGCTCTCGACCACGGGGGATTGACGCAAAGTCTGAATCTCGGCACCGTTTAGGACGACGGGATCCCCGGAACCTGCTTTGCTGTCCACCGTGAGCCGTACAATTCGATCCGCCGCAGGGTAGGGATAAGGATTCACGAGCGCCGCATAAATCACGCTGAACACAGCGGTCGCTGCTCCAATGCCGAGCGCCAGGGAGAGCACTGCGGTCAGCGTGAATCCTGGACTCTTGATGAGCTGACGCGCAGAGTAGCGGAGATCCTGAAGCAAAGTGTGCATGACTCACTCCTGGCAGTAAGAGAGATGCGGTGATGGTCTCATGGGTATCGCGATTCGGGAAGTTTACTCCTCCACCACGCAGTACCAACTGTTGCGATCTCCCAGATCCAATCCGATGGTCAGTTTCTGTTGTGAAATATTCCTGCCCTATTTCGCCGCTACGGTGCTAATCTTCTTCATTGCCGGTCTCCTTTGTATCTGTGCTTCGAGCACGTCGATAACTTGGGAGCGTATCGCATCCCGTCGGAGACCGGTCTTCTCATCCCATCTGATAGAGACAGTTAGGAGCAATGGTCTGCTAGAATCGTCCAGAAATTGCTGCCGCTAATCCAAGGCGTGATCGCCCGCCGGATGCTCCTAAATTTCCGGGCCGACGCTGACGTAGTCCAACGCCTTTTGCCGGCGCCTCTGCAAGTTGACCAACGTAATGGATACGCCATCGTGGGCGTTTGTCTAATCCGCCTAGAGAACCTGCGACCGCACGGCGTCCCCGGCCCCCTTGGTCTCTCGTCCGAAAACATGGCTCATCGAGTGGCGATCCAATACCCCGCTAGCGACGGCATTCGCCCGGGAGTGTTTGTCTGGCGTCGTGAAACGGACCAGCGATTGGTTGAGTTGCTAGGCGGACGACTTTTCCCGGGAGTTCATCATCATGCCCGGTTTCAGGTGAGCGAAGACGACAACCGTCTTGCCATGGACGTGACGAGCGACGATGGTAAAGCCGATGTGCATTTCTCGGCCCGCGTCTCTGCTGAGTGGCGGCATACACCTAGCTTCGGCTCGTTTGATGACGTATCAGAAT
The DNA here is from genome assembly GCA_963795875.1 of uncultured Acidobacteriaceae bacterium. Lineage (GTDB taxonomy): Bacteria > Acidobacteriota > Terriglobia > Terriglobales > Acidobacteriaceae > Sulfotelmatobacter. Next base: position 2,255,837 of record CAWCJM010000003.1, on the reverse strand, counting down.
TTTTCCGAAAAGGTGACTGCGGCTTCTCCTGTTCGCTGCGTGGCGATGAGTTGGAAGGACTGCAGTTGAAAATGCTTAAGTGGGAGATGGTACCGATGGAAGTTGAGTCACAGCATTGCGCATTTTATTCTGACCCGCAGCGCTTCCCCGCAGGATCGCTCGACTTCGACTGTGGCCTGCTCATGCGCGGCCTTCCTCACGAGTGGCACCAGCTCACCGATATACCCGAGCTAGCGACGAATGATCGCTGACTTGGTGAACCGGGCGATGGACTATCAGTCTAACTGTCGATAATCGCCTTATCGCTCATTGACACCGAAAAAGGCGAAGGAAAAGCGCACGCTTGTGTTATGGCCTGGCTGCTACAGTTGAGGCGAAGATTATAATTCCTACCATTAAAACCCAACCGATTGCGAGCAGCATCTTACCCAAAAAGCAAGACCCGCTAGGAGGCAAAATGAAGCATTTTCTAATCCCAATTGTGGTTGCCGGGAACTTGTTTGCCCATGCTCAGGCGTCTCAGCCGGTGTCAGGTGAGACCAAAGGCAGGACCCCCACAACGATGTGCATCCTCATCGACAATAGTGGCAGTATGAGCGACAAACGAGCAGGAGTGATGGCGGCTTCGCTCGCTTTGGTGAGAGCGTCCAAAGCCCACGACGAGGTCGGCATCGTAGATTTCAACGACGAGGCTCTCAACGGCCTCCCGGGCGGCGAAGATTTCACCCGCGATATCAAGGAAATGGAAAAGGCGCTCACGCATCTCGACTCGCGCGGTGGCAGTGCCATGCGGGACGCTGTCCGCACGTCAATCGACCAAGTTGAACAGACTGCTCACAATGACAGAAAGATCCTCGTGTTGGTCACCGACGGCAACGATACTTCAAGCACGGTAACTCAGGAACAGGTGGTGGCCAAGGTCAAGAACAGCGGTGTTCGGGTCTACTCCATCGGATTGCTGAATGAAGCCGACCCAGGGCACTCCGCGGCTAGGCTTGCGCTGGAGCAACTTGCGGAAGCATCCGGCGGCCGGGCTTACTACCCCAAGGATCTTGCGGAGTTGGGAAGTATCTCCCAGGAGATTGCGAACGGCGTCCGCACACACTAACTAGGCGCGCCGAAGCGAACAAGCGCACCCCAGAAAGCGGCACGCGTGCCGAAAGCGTCTTCTGTGGGTGATTTCCTATGAGGCACGCCGTAGCGCCCGCCGATTCTGCTCCCAAGACCGCAGGGTGTGGACGATCCCGACAACGCGCCCGGTGTTGCCACTGGCGTCGCTAGTGCTTAGCGCAACTGTCGATAAATCGCCATAGAGAGCGTGTTTTCGACAACACCGAAGGGCCATGAACGAACCGACCTGTGACTGAGGTGACTGGGTAACAAGGCTCTTTTGGGATTTGCCAAGGTTCACGCTGTGCGTCTCATGCGAACACCAAACTCCTCCAGTTCCTCCCTGAGTAGCGTAGATGGCTAGGTTGCGATCGCGCGTTTTGAGCGCAAGGTGGCGTAGAGAATCGGACTGACGAGGATGGCGAGATAGATGAGGTAAATCCACGGGAACTGGCCGATGTAAAAGTCGTGGGCGCTTAAAGAAAACGGATTTTTGATGAGGACGAAGCCGACGTAGTCCACAAGAATTGCGAAAAGGAGCCAGAAGGCGCCCAAGGTGAGAGCTTCCCTGGTAAGAACCGGAGCGTTGCGGCGAAGCTTGAAGTAAACCCAGCTGAAGGCAGTCCAAACCAATAGATTGATAATCGGGAAGAACTTTTCCGCAAAGACATAGGAAGGACTGTGGACCATGTCGAGTGTGGGAGGATTGTGCATGGCGGCTTCGGCAGCCATGGACAGAGCGACGGCGAGGAGGGTGACAATTACGTAGGCCGCGAAGAAGGTGATGATTGCTCGCGTATAGCGGAACTCTGTTGGTTGCACTGCGGGCATTGATTGCGCTCCTATGGTCTGACGAAGACTGGTCCATTGCGTGCAAAAAAGGTACGCAGGACGCCGGACAAAAGTTCCACGGATGCGACGAACGGATTACTTATTCAGCCTTGTGTTGCCGTCCTGTCGAACGATGTCCGCTCTGGGGGCTTCGCCGATCTGGTCAGGTTCATTCTTGGCGACACCGGCGTGCCTTGCGACTGGGAATATGGTGATCGCGCCGGGAAGTCCTGAGTTCGCAGTGCGGGCAAGAGCTAGAAGACAAATAACTATCCAAGAAGCCATCCGTGCTTTCGCCCTCAAGTCGTGAAATATCGCGATAGCGCTCATTGAGGGTCCCGCTATCAGTCAGGAGATGAGTGCGACGCCCGTCCGGCGGTAATCTTTCTGGGGAGCTTAGAAGTGGTCTCCTCGTACCGATGCGTAACTTCTTCCTTGGTGTCGTCGTCGGACTGCTTCTGGCAGTAGTGGGTGCATCTGCCTACTGGGTCGTGGGCGTTGAAACGACCTATCGCAGGAACGCAAAGGAAGGTCTCGGCCCTCATGCCCCCTACTGCATCAGCTGGTGAAAAATCTCGATTACGCTCAAAATGCCTGCAGCGGGATTCTGAGTGGAATGGCCTCGTTACAACAGTTGACTCCGCTTTTCGTTGATCCGCTATCTCCGCGCGGGGATAGAGAGACGACGAAAGGTCATCCGATCACCTTGCTGGCCAGTTCCCGGTACATGCGCACTAGGCGGCGGGCCAGCGCGGGATCGATGACCCGCAACGAGAACATCGTTCTGCGCCCGAGGGAGTAGAGCAGTGAGACGCGCCTTCGTCGCTGGAACCGTCTGAGCGCCGCCGAGTCGAGCACCTCCAGCGTCGGTAGCGCACGCGCCGGGGTCAGCGGAAATCCAACCGCCCGCCCTAGGACCGCCTCGCGCAGGCAGGTGCCGAGGGCAGAGCTCTGCTCGTCGCCTTGGTGAATGACGAAATGCTGACCTCCCTCCGCGAAGAGGCGGATCACTCGATGGAGCACCAACTCGGCTTCGTTGGAGCTCAAGATCAGAACGATGTCGCCTGCGTGCAGGTCTTCGGCGATCGGCTCGATCGTCACCCTGGTCCCCGGTTCGATCGTGGGGGTCATGCTCCCGGTGACGACATCGACCGCGACCGGGAGCCCATGATCGAGGACCAGCCTGACAGCCTGGGGATGCAGGTTCACGAGCGCCCAGTATAAGGCACGGGCGCACTATCTCCAGTCGCAGGTCGTTTGGCGAAAAATCGCCATAGCGCTCATTACCCCAGCGAAAGTCTTTGCGGGGAGAAATCGTCTGCGACCATGTTGGCCCAAATATAATCTTTGTCTCTCAGGAGGACCCGGATGTTGCCCACTCGACGAGAAGTGCTTTACCTGCTCTCTGGACTTGTTTCCAGCGCGGTTGAATTAGAGGGTTTGCCAACCCAAGACAATTCTCTTCCATCGACTACGTACTCGTTCAGCGAACTCCCAATGAGAACGGTAAGCGACGCGGAGATCCGCCCGGTTCTGAAAGGCAAACTGGCCACAGCCGAGTCGTTAGAGGTGCACGAAACCACGTTACCGCCGGGCACAATGCCGCATGCCCCACATCACCACATGCACAGCGAAATGTGGCTCATTCGGGAGGGTACGGTACAGCTCACGATCAATGGCACAAGTCACGTTATAGGGCCTGGATCGGTAGGATTTGTTCATTCCAACGACGAGCACGGCATTAAGAATGTCGGCACGACGCCAGCCACCTATTTTGTCGTGGCCGTGGGACCGGGGGCGGATGCCCAATAATCCGCCGCGTCATATTCCAATATCGCCCTTTGTCGGGTTTTTAAGTCAAACCACAAGAACCGAGACGAACGAGTCCCAACAACTCGACAATGGCCCAACATTTCTTTTTCCACAGCCTTCCACACAAATATTGCCGATCCTTGTGACGAACAACCTTTACTGAGGAACCCAGAAAAGAGCAGTCTGGCCACATGCGCCAGTGCTCTCATCACAGTCTGTCGACCACCAATGCCGAGAACGAACTGCGCTGCGCCGCTAAGTCCTTATTCCGGAAGATTTTACCTCTAAGTCATTACGAATCAAGATTTTACTCGGATCTGAGGCGATCCACGCAGTGTAAGTTATTGCGAATCAAGATTTTACCCAACACGAAGAAAAAAATTCGAGGCGTACTTTACGACCTCCGCTTGGGGCGCGACCCCTTAGTCGAAGCTATCAGTGCCAACCTCGCCTCTTCCGCGCTGGACACAATTTGTACTGGCCCGCGCAGAGAAGTACCATCTGTCCATGCCCGTTGAAACCGAAATTCAGGCCCCCGCTTCCATTCGCGCACCGCGCGGCAACTCCATCACCTGCAAAGGCTGGCAGCAGGAAGCCGCCATGCGCATGCTGATGAACAATCTCGACGAAGAAGTCGCCGAGCGCCCGAAAGATCTTGTCGTCTACGGCGGAACGGGCCGCGCCGCGCGCAGTTGGGAAGCCTACCGCGCCATCGTCGCGACGCTAAAGAATCTTGCGAACGACGAAACGTTGCTGGTGCAGTCGGGCAAGCCCGTGGGCGTTTTCAAAACGCACGATCACGCGCCGCGAGTGCTGATCGCAAATTCGAATCTCGTCGGCCACTGGTCCAACTGGGAGAAGTTCAACGAACTCGAACGCGCCGGACTCATGATGTACGGTCAGATGACCGCCGGTTCGTGGATCTACATCGGCTCGCAAGGAATCGTGCAGGGAACGTTCGAAACATTTTCCGCAGCGGGCGAAAAACATTTCGGCGGCGACCTCGCCGGCAAGCTGATTGTCAGCGGTGGCATGGGCGGAATGGGCGGAGCCCAGCCGCTCGCAGCGACCATGACTGGCGCGGCTTTTCTGGGCATTGACGTCGATCCCGAGCGCATCAAGAAGCGGCTGAAGACCGGCTACTGCGATTTCATGGTCACCACGCTCGATGAAGCGCTGCGCATTCTGAAGAACGCCATTCGCAAAAAAGAGAATGTTTCCGTCGGACTAGTCGGAAATTGCGCGGACGTGATTCCGGAGTTGGCCGAGCGCGGCGTCGTCCCTGACATTTTGACCGACCAGACTTCGGCGCACGATCCGCTGAACGGATATGTACCGAACGGCATGACCTTCGAAGCGGCGCTCGAGTTGCGCCAACGCGATCCGAAGGCGTATCAGGAAAAATCGCTCGATGCCATGGCGCGGCACGTCGAAGGCATGTTGCGCCTGCAGAAGATGGGCTCGGTCACCTTCGACTACGGAAACAACATCCGCACCTTCGCCTTTCAGCGCGGCGTCAAGAACGCCTACGACTTCCCCGGATTCGTGCCCGCATATATTCGTCCGCTGTTTTGCGAAGGCCGCGGACCATTCCGCTGGGTAGCGCTGTCCGGCGAACCGTCCGACATTCACGTAACCGACGATTTGGTTCTGGAATTGTTTCCCGAGAATCGCATCCTGCGCCGCTGGATCGACCTGGCGCGAGAAGCGCATCAAGTTCCAGGGCCTGCCCGCGCGCATCTGCTGGCTGGGATACGGCGAGCGCGCGCAGTTCGGCCTGGCCATGAACGATCTGGTGAAGAAAGGCAAGATCAAAGCGCCGATCGTGATTGGCCGCGATCATCTCGACTGCGGCTCGGTGGCGTCTCCTTTCCGCGAAACCGAAAGCATGAAAGACGGCTCCGACGCCGTCGCCGACTGGCCGCTGCTCAACGCGCTGCTGAACACAGCGGCGGGCGCGTCGTGGGTTTCGATCCACAACGGCGGCGGCGTCGGCATCGGCTACTCCCTGCACGCCGGACAAGTCACCGTCGCCGACGGCACCGACGAAATGGCCAAGCGCATCGAGCGCGTGCTGACCACGGACCCAGGCATGGGCGTGATCCGCCACGTGGACGCGGGCTACGACGAAGCGAAGGAGTTCGCGAAGAAGAGCGGAGTGAAGGTGCCGATGCAGCGCTAAGAACCGCGTGGGACAGCCGCCCCGGCTGTCCGGCGAGCGAAAGCTCGCCGAGGTCACAGTTTACCCAGACTCAATCGCGATTCACACCGGGAAGTTCCGCTCCCGTGGACAGTCGAAAGCGGCCGTCCCACATGAATCTTGCTATTTTGCCAGCGCGTCGTGCACGGCCGCATAGGCCGGCTTCTTCTGATACTTGTCATCCCACAGCAATGCCCATCCCTGCCCTTTGTAAGAACTGCGGGATCCACGAGTGCTTGTCGGTGAATCCCCAGGTCTGGAGCAGCTTGCAGGCGGGTTGCTGCACGCAAAGAGTCGTGATTTCGCCGTAGAGTTTGGCCTGCGCAGCGAGCGAGGCCGGACTGGAATCGTCTGAGCCGAACATCGAGTTCGGTGATGTGCAATTCGAGTCCGAGCTTGGCGAACCGCTCCAGATTTTTCGCGAACGACGCCAGCTTCGCCGGATCGTCGAACTTCAGGCTGACGTGCGTCTGAAAGCCGATGCCGTCGAGCGGCACGCCGCGCTTCTTGAAGTCTTTCGCCATGGCATAGATCGCGTCGGACTTCTTGTTGATCTCTTCCGCGTCGTAATCGTTGTAGAAGAGCTTCGCGCTCGGATCGGCTTCCCGCGCCCAGCGCAGCGCCTGCTCGATATACTTCGTGCCCGCCCCGGCGCCGATTCCTGGCTGGTCGTACCAGATCGTGTGCCGCATGGTGCCGTCGTCGTTGAACGCTTCGTTGACCACATCCCACGCATAGACTTTCGAAGCGTAGTGCGCCATCACAGTCTTGATGTGGCCGTGCAGAATGTCGGCAAGCTGCGGCGCAGAGTAGCCTCCCTTCGTCGACCCACTGCGGAACCTGGTTGTGCCAGACCAGCGTGTGTCCGCGGACGACCATGTTGTGGCTCTGGGCAAACGCGACCAGCGCGTCGCCGCCCTTGAAGTCGTACGGATTCGGATCGGTGTCGGGCCGCGGATGAATCGGGCCGAACTTCATTTCGTTCTCGGCCTGCAATTGGCTGAACTCCGATCCGAGGATGGCGGAGTATCCGCTTCGGCGAGATACCTCGAAGCGGCAGCAGCGCCGATGATGATGTGGCGAGCCTCGCTGCCTGACGCAGCGTCCCGGAGACCGGCGGAGCAGCCCGCGGCTGCCGGCGACGCAGAAGCTGGGTAGAAGTATCATTCCGCATAGCAAGAGCCGCGCCAACCGTTGCGACGCCAGACGTGACACAGACGATCGAATGGAACTGCATGCCGAAGCCAAGCGTTGATTCATGATGAGGTCCTTCCGATCCGATGGTAGGCTGAGTCCGCAGATTCCGCACAACCGGACGAACCCAGTTAGTCGACGGCATGCGCGTGTCCGACCGCTCGAAGAGGGCTGCTAGACTAAATTAACGCGTGACTCTGCCAAACGAAGACCTCCCCAACCAGCCGCGACTGCTGCTGGTCAACGTCGGCCAGCTTCTCACTTTGCAGGCCGCGGCGGCTCAGCCCGGCCCGCGACGCGGCTCTGCGCTGAAGGATCTTGGCGATCATCAAAGACGGCGCAGTGCTTCTGCCTGGGCGGCAAGATCGTCTCCGTCGGAACCACCAAGGATGCGCTGCGCGATCCCTGGCTGAAGAAGAATCGCCAGCAAAGTCACAGAGATCGACTGCGCCGGCAAAGTTGTTCTGCCCGGGTTTGTCGATTCGCATACGCATCCGGTCTTTGTCAGCCCGCGGCTGGTGGATTTCGAGAAGCGCATCGAAGGCGCTTCCTACGAGGAAATCGCGGCGGCGGGCGGCGGCATCCGGTCCAGCCTGGAAGGCGTTCGCAAGGCGCGAAAGAGCGCGCTGGCCGCGAAAGTCGTGACCGCGCTGCGAAGAAATGGCCGCCCACGGCACGACCACGGTCGAAGCCAAATCCGGCTACGGGCTGACCGTCGAGTCGGAATTGAAGTCGCTGGAGGCGATCCGCGAGGCGGCCTCCCGCTGGCCCGGAACCGTGGTCGCCACCCTGCTCGGAGCCCACGTCGTGCCAAAAGAATTTCAGGGTTGCTCACAAAAGTATGTTGAGATCGTCTGTAAAGAGATGATTCCGCGGGCGGCGAGGCGGAAGCTCGCCCAATTTGTGGATGTCTTCTGCGACAAGGGAGCGTTTACTCCGGAAGAAACGGAGCAGATTTTTGCCGCCGCGGAAAAGCACGGATTGAGCGTGCGCGCGCACATGGGCCAGCTTTCGGAGACGGCTTTGGAGCCGTTTCTGCGCTTCAATCCAGCGTCGTTCGACCACATGGATCACGTGAACGACGACGACATCCCGCAGCTTGGCCAAGCGCGAATACGGTGGCTACGCTGGTGCCGGGAGCAAATTATTTTCTGGGCTTGAAAGACTATCCGAACGCGCGCCGGTTGATCGATGCCGGTGTGCCGGTCGCGCTGGCAACGGACTATAATCCCGGCACATCGCCGACGGTCAGCATGCCGATGGCAATGTCGCTGGCCTGCACGCATATGAAGATGTCGCCGGCGGAAGCGGTCGCGGCGGCAACGATCAACGGAGCGTGGGCGCTGCGCGTGGCCGACCGAAAGGGCAGCATCGAGCCGGGAAAAGACGCCGATTTGGCGGTGTTTGACGTGAAGGACTACCGCGAAATTCCCTACTGGTTCGGCGCCAATCATTGCGTCGATGACCGTTCTGAATGGAGTGGTCGACATCGCGCAATTGAACTTTCGCGAAGCATTATCCGTATTCAATCTGGAGTGGCAGATCGCTGCGTCTGTGCGCGGCGCTCCAGAAACACGCAATTTCTGACTAAGGAAGCAATCCGATTCAATCTCCTGAGGGAAAATCAATGAAGCGCATCTTTGCAGTTATGACTTTTCTCGTGCTGACACTCTCGCTGGCCGCTGCGCAGCGACTGCCCGAGGTCGCGCCAGGCCGGAAAATTACAAACTCACCTTCACGCCCGATCTCGAGAAGGCCAAGTTCGAAGGCGATGAAACCATCTCGATCCGGGTGCTGAAGCCGACCTCAGAGATCACGCTGAATGCGGTCGACATCGACTTCCACGAGGTCACCATCACCAGCGGCGGCGCCACGCAGAAGGCCAAAGTCACGCCCGAAAAAGAAAAAGAGATGGTCGTGCTCACCGTCGAGAAGCCGCTGGCCGCGGGTCCGGCCACCATCCACATCACCTACACGGGCATTCTCAACGACGAGATGCGCGGCCTGTATCTGGGCAAGGACGACCAGGGACGCAAATACGCCGCCTCGCAGTTTGAAGCCACCGACGCGCGGCGCGCATTTCCTTCGTTCGATGAGCCCGACTACAAAGCCACCTTCGACATTACCGCCGTCGCCGACAAAGGCCTGGTCGCGATCTCGAACCAGAAAGTCGTTTCCGATACGCCGGGCCCCGGCGACAAACACACCGTGCGTTTCGCCACGACGGCCAAGATGTCGTCGTATCTGGCCGCGCTGGTCGTCGGCAACTTCGAGTACATCGAAGGCGAGGCCGACGGCATTCCGATCCGCGTCTACAGCACTCCCGGCAAGAAAGAAATGGGCAAGTTTGCTCTGGAGTCCGCGGAATACATTCTCAGCTACTACGACAAATATTTCGGGATCAAGTATCCCTACGGAAAGCTGGACCTGATCGGCCTGCCGGATTTCTCCGCGGGCGCGATGGAAAATACCGGCTGCATCACGTTCCGCGAAGTGATTCTCCTGATCGACGAGAAACAAGGCTCGGTCGGCCTGAAGAAAGACGATCGCCAGCGTCATCGCGCATGAAATGGCGCACCAGTGGTTTGGCGATCTGGTCACCATGAAGTGGTGGGACGACATCTGGCTCAACGAAGGCTTTGCCACCTGGATGGAAAGCAAGCCAGTCGCGAAGTGGAAGCCGGAATGGAATTACGACCTGGACGATGTCAGCGGCACCAGCGGAACTCTCAACGTCGATTCGCTGGCCAATACGCGTCCGATTCATCAGGCGGCTGAAACTCCGGCGCAGATTCAGGAATTGTTCGACGGCATCGCCTACGGCAAAGCGGCGTCGGTGCTGCGCATGCTGGAGTCCTATCTCGGCGAAGAAACTTTCCGCGCTGGCGTGAACGCATATCTGAAAGAGCATCAGTACGCCAACGCGACCGCAGACGATTTCTGGGACGCGCAGGCGAAAACTTCGAAGAAGCCCGTCGACAAGATCATGCCCACGTGGGTGAAGCAGCCGGGCGCGCCCATCGTCAATGTCAAAGCGCAATGCTCGGGCAATTCCACGAACGTCACCGTGACCCAGCAGCGATATTACGTCGACCGGGCGAAGTTCGAAGCAACCCAACGATCAACTCTGGCAGATTCCGTTGTGCCTGCAGGGTTCGGCCAGTGGCGACGAGCGCGAAGTGCGAGCTGATGACCAAGAAGGAAGAAACCTTCACGCTGCCGGGTTGCTCGACCTGGGTTCTGGCCAACGCGGGCGCGACCGGCTACTACCGCACCGGCTACTCAGCCGAAGCGGTTCGGGCGCTGGCGAGCGACGCGGAAACCAAGCTGACTCCCGCCGAGCGCATCGCGGTGCAGGGCGACATCTGGGCGTCGGTGCGCGTCGGGCGCGAACCGGTGGGCGACTATCTCGCCTTCGCGCAAGGTCTGCAGTCCGACCGCAACCGCGCTGTGATGGAAGACGTTCTGGGACGGCTCAACTACATCGGCCAGTATCTGGTGAGCGACAGCGATCGGGATTCGTATCGCATGTGGCTGCGCCAATATCTGGCTCCGGCCATGAAAGAAGTGGGCTATGAGCCCAAGCCGGGCGAAAGCGACGAACAGCGAACCCTGCGGTCGCGCTTGATCGGCGCGCTGGGCTACGACGCCCGCGATCCTGAGGCTCTGGCGGAGGCGCGTAAAATTGCGGACAAGGCGCTGGCTGATCCGTCGTCGGTGGATCACGAACTGGCCGGTGGCGCGTTCGGGACTTGCGGCTTTGAATGGCGACGCCGCGTTTTACGACCGGGTGATGGCGGCGACGAAGAATCCGAAATCGCCGGAAGAGTACTACATGTACCTCTTCACCCTGCCGCAGTTCAGCGATCCGAAGTTGCTGGAGCGCACGCTGGATTTGCGATTTCTCCCGATGTGCGATCGCAGGATGCGCTGCGGGTTGGTCACCAGCGTGATGGGAAATCCTGACGGGCCAGCAACTGGCCTGGGATTTCATCCGCCAGCACTGGGCGGAGATTGAGAAAGCCGGCGGTCCCTTTGCCAGCGCCCAAGTGGTAGGAGCGACCAGCGTTTTCTGCGATGCGGGGATGCGCGATCAAGTGACGGAATTCTTTTCCGCTCACAAGGTCGCGGCGGCGGAGCGCACCTACAAACAGTCGATTGAGCGGATCAACAACTGCGTCGATTTGAAGTCGCAGCAGGAACCGCAGTTGGCGTCGTGGCTGGGACACCACGGCAACGCTGGCGGAAAGTAGGCAACTCGATTGTGCGATGATGCGGCCCGGGATAATTCCCGGGCCGTTTTTTTGATCTGCGAGCGACTTACGGCACGACCGGCAGCACCAGATGCGACGGCAGATCGGGCGAGCAGTAGATTCGCTGCGTCGCCGGCACAAAATCAGACGCCGCCGCTTTGTAGATGCTGGGCACGAACTTCTGCGGATTGCGGTCGATCACGGGAAACCACGTCGATTGAATCTGCACCATGATGCGGTGGCCTTTTAGAAAAACATGATCGTGATCGCGCAGAGGGATGTTCCACTCCGTCGGCTTGTTCGGCGTCAGCGGCTGCGGCTTTTCATAGCTCGTGAGATAGCGGCCGCGGCGCACTTCCATTGCGATCGGAAGTTCGTATCCGTTCAGCGACTGGGCGTACTGGCCGGGCTTCGGTCCTTCGTCCGGGTTCCATGCATTCTTCTGCGCGTCCTGCGGATACACGTCGATCAGCTTGACCACGAAATCGCTGTCGGTTCCGGAAGTTGAAGCGAAGAGATTCGCCGCGAGCGGACCGGTGACGGTGAGATCGTGATCGAGCGGCTCGCTGGCGAACGAGAGAACATCGGGGCGGTGATCGACGAAGCGCTGGTCGGCGACTTCCCAGGTGCGCCAGTCGCCCGCAGGATAAGTCGGCGAAATCGGACGCTGGCGGTACGGCACGGGATTCGCGGGATCGGAGACATACTCGCGGTAAGCGTTCTCCGTCCGCGGCCGGCGCGGTGAATGAGAGCGTCCCGTCGGCGTGCAGATACAGTTTCGTCGGCTTCGCTTCCTTCGGAGGCCATGCCGCATAAGTGTGCCAGGTGTTCGATCCGCTCTGAAAAGTGCTGGCCTGCCACGCCGGCTTTTCGCCCTGCCCGTGCAGGTAATAGCGGAAGAATGGCGCTTCGATGTTCTCGCGGAATTCGCGCGCGGTCTCGTGTCCGCCGAACGGAATGATGCCGATGCTGTCACCTTTGGGACTCTGCCACTCGCCGTGGAACCACGGACCCGCCACCATGAAATTCGTGTGCTGCGGATCGTTCTCTTCCGCGTGACGGAAAATCTGCCACGGGCCCCAAGGATCTTCCTGATCCCAGAATCCCGCGACGTTCAGATTCGGCACGGTCGAGGCGTGAAGCTGGTTGACCCACGCTTCTTTCTTCCAGAATTCGTCGTAGTCAGGATGATCGACGCTCGAATTCCAGTAAGGAATCGAGCCGTGCAGATATTTCGCGTTGATGTTCGAGAGCGGGCCGAGATCGAGATACCACTCGTAGGTGTCGTAGGTTTCGAAATCGAAGTGCGTGTTCTTGTTCTTGTCGGCCTGCTCCATGACCGCGTATTCGAAGTCGTAGCTCTCGCGCAGCGCGCCGAAGCGGTGGTCGTCGTCGTTCATCCACTGGTCGACGGGCGAGGCCTGCTCGCTGATGGCCTTGAGCGCGGGATGCGGATGCAGCAGGGTGAGCGCGGTCGTCAGGCCATCGTAGGAGACGCCGAACATTCCGACCTTCCCGTTGTTGTTGGGAACGTTTTTCACCAGCCACTCGATCGAGTCGTAGGCGTCGGTGGTCTCGTTGGTGGCCTTGGGATCTTTCAGATCGACCCAGGAAGAGAGGTTGAACACGCCCTCGGACTTGAAGCGCCCGCGCAGATTCTGGATGACGAAGATGTAGCCGTCCTGCGCGAGTTCCTTGAGGGAGGAAGGGATCTGCTCGGGCGGCTTCTCGGGAACACCGTAGGGCGTGCGGCGAAACAGAATCGGGCAGCGGACCTTTCTGGTCGACGGGAGTGAGGATCGCGGTCTGCAGGTGAACTCCGTCGCGCACCGGAATCATCACTTCCTGGAGCGTGAACAGCGGCTTTGCCGCTGGTTGCTGCGCAGTCTGTTGCGCAGCCGGATGCGCCGAAACCGGAATCCGATGGATAAGACAAGGACCAAACGCAGCATGTACGAGCGCACCCTTTTCCTCCGTGATCGTTGAGATGAACCGAGGGGCGAAGTATATCAATCTGCGCTAGCATCCGGAAACTGCCTCCGGAGTCGCAGGATATTCGTCAAAGTTTGCGAAACCGAATGTTGCAGTCATCATCTATAAAAAACATCCGTCTCCTTACTTCTGGAAAGAGAGTGCACTCATGAGCAAGAGCAAGGGCTACGCCGCACTGACCGCAAAAGCACCATTGGCGCCGTATTCGTTCGAACGCCGCGATCCACGCGAACATGACGTCGTCATCGAGATTCAGTATTGCGGAATCTGTCACTCCGATATTCATCAGACCCGCGACGAGTGGAGCGACTACCAGGAAGAATCGATCTTCCCGATGGTGCCCGGGCACGAAATCGCCGGAGTCGTAAGCGCGGTTGGCAACAAAGTCACAAAATACAAGATTGGCGACAAAGTTGGGGTCGGCTGCTTCGTCGATTCCTGCCGCACCTGCGCCGAGTGTAAGCGAGGCCTGGAGCAGTACTGCAGCGTCCTGACGGTTTGGACCTATAACGGCCGCGATAAGGAGGGTGCGCCGACCTATGGCGGCTACTCTGACAGAATCGTGGTCGATGAAAACTATGTGCTGCGCATGCCCAATAATCTTCCACTCGATGCCTGTGCGCCATTGTTGTGCGCGGGAATCACGCTTTATTCTCCGCTGCGCCATTGGAAGGCCGGTCCGGGCAAGAAAGTCGCAATCGTTGGCCTCGGTGGCCTCGGACACATGGGGGTCAAACTCGCGCATGCATTGGGCGCCGAAGTCACCGCGCTGAGCCAGTCTCTGAAAAAGCAAGCTGATGGCAAACGTCTGGGCGCCGATCACTTCTTCGCGACCTCAGACCCAGTAACGTTCACCAAGCTGGCGAATTCTTTCGACCTCATCATCAACACGGTTTCGGCAAAAATGGACTGGAATCAATACCTGTCCCTATTGAAGGTCGACGGAACTCTGGTCGTTGTTGGCCTTCCAGACAAAGATATCCCGATCTCGGCCTTTTCTCTCGGCGCGCGCCGGCGCAGTCTCGCGGGATCACAGATTGGCGGCATTCGCGAGACGCAGGAAATGCTGGATTTCTGCAGCAAGCATGGTGTGACCTGCGACATTGAGGTTGTGCCGATCCAGAAGGTGAACGAAGCTTACGAGCGCGTCCTCAAAAGCGATGTGCGCTACCGCTTCGTGATCGACATGGCATCCCTCGCTGAGGACTAACGCTGCGCCGCACTGGCATTAAAAGATACGCCCGATGGAGAAGTTCACCCGGCTTTGCCCGGTGGGACTGACGCTGCCCGCCACCGCGATTGGGCCGACGATCGTGTCCGCGATCACTCCAAGATTGAATGTGCCGCGCACCACCACCGGCCCGGGATCCTCCGTTGCCGTGCCGAAAGCCGTGCCTGCCTCATACCATCCTCCCCAATAGATTTTCTTCCCGACCAGAGCTGGCAGGCGGTAAAGTTCGCGGCGAAATCCGAGCGACGAGTATGCGTAGTTGTTCCCCACGAATTCATACGGAAGGTAGGCGCCCAGTCGAAACGGTCCGCCCAGCGCGAAAACCTGAAACGGCCCGGCGGAACCGCGAAATGTTGTGCCGCCGGAAATATCAAAGAAGAGCGAAGTCTTCGGGCCGATCGGGACAAAGCTGGAAGTCTGCACGTCGAGTTGCCCAATCGGGATGCGCTAGCCCGGGACTTTGCAGAACTCGCGAAAGCCGTGACTGACCAATGCGCGTACCTCGACTGGGCACCGAAGGACTGTCCTGGCCATCCCACACATAACGTGCGCGGAACTCTCCGGTACTGCCGTCGACGATGGGCAGCCCTGCTGCGCCGATCAGCGGACTCAGCTTTCCGTCGAAGATCTCGTAACCGACGCGGAATTCGCTGCGGCGGCCGGAGTTATAGCCGATATCGAAGCCGCCTCCGGCGCGCTCGTCGCCGAAGACCGCAACACGAGTCAATCCGCTGAAGGAGTTTCGCGCAAACTTGGAAGCGAAAGCGTAGGGCGCAACAAAGAAAGCGCGACTGGCCCAAAGGCTGGTAGAACTCGCTGGCGGCCAGATTACTGGATCCGAAAAGCAGATCGTTGCGCCATTCGCCACCGTGGTGAGCCACGTCCATGAAAGTGACGCGCGCGCCCGCTGAAAAATCGAATGCCGCCACGCCGGAACCGTCGACGTTGACGGCCAGGTCGACGAACGGCGGCCCGTAAGATTTTTCGTGCGTGGTCACGCGCAGGGCGGGAACGCCATTCTGCATAAAGCCCTCGTAGCCCAGCCGGTCGAACTGGCCCTCGCCGGCAATACGCGTGAGTTGAGTGTCGACCTTGGACAGATCGAGCGGGCCCCGCAGTGCCTTGCTGAGCCGGTGCTGGATTCGGCGATCGGTGTCGGAGTCGGCGCCGATGACTTCGACGGTTTCGATTTTGTCGGGCGGCCGGTGTTTGCGCGCGGCACGAGCGGCCAGATATTCCTGCCACTCTGCTGGATCCTGGATCGCATACGGCAGAAGAGCGGCAGACTGGCTGGCCGCGGTCTTGTACCCGAGGTCCATGAGTTCTTTGACGCGCGAGTAATCGGTCGCCGTGAAACCCGGCCATGTCGATGCTGACCTTCGCCTTGGCGAGCGCCAGAGAACGCTGCTCATTCTGCGTGATCATCACGTCGACCGCGCGAGTCAGCACGCCCGTCAGCGTTTCCAGTTCTTTGACGTTGCCCGGAGGAAGGCGCAGCTCGACCGCGATCACGGCGTCCGCATCCATGGCGAGAACGGTTTCGACTGGAATGTTCTGCACCATGCCGCCATCTGCCAGCACGCGGCCATTGATCTCCACCGGAGTGAAAACTCCAGGGATCGCCATGGAAGCGCGCACCGCCTGGGCCAACGGTCCATCGCGCAGCACAACGCCTTCGCCGCTCAGCATGTCGGTAGCGACGCAGCGGAATGGAATGGGCAGGTCGTCAAAGCTCGCGACTCCAGATTCGCGGAACGCGATGCGATCCAGCAGCAGTCCCACACCCTGGCCGGAATTGAAGCCGTTCGGCCCGCTCAGACCATGCTTCAGGCCGAAGGGAGCCGCAATCAGGAAATCGCGCCGGTCCTGTTTCCGACGATAGGAAAGCTGCGTATAAACCGGCTCAGGTAAGAAAGCTTCGTCCCAATCAATTTTTTCGGCGAACTTCTGGATCTCGGCCGGCGACATGCCGGTGGCATACATCGCGGCAATGATGCTGCCCATGCTGGTTCCGGCAATCCGGTCCACCGGGATGTGGTTCTCTTCCATCCAACTGGATCACCCCGATCTCTGCCAAAGTCCGAGCGCGCCACCGCCGCTGAGCGCGAGGCCAATTCGCGGACGATGAAGCGGGAACCGGAGGCTGCGCGATGGCCGGCGTGTCCTGGGCAATCAGCGGAAAGCGGCAGAAAGGATATGCAGCACAAAAATAAGCGCAATCGGGACGAACGCAGTCCGATTCGTTGATTTCATCATGTGCTCCTGAGGTGCGGAAGCCGAGCAGTCAGCTCAAGCGGCAGTTTCCAGGGTGAGGGAAAAAGGTTAGCAGGTTTGAGCACGCAGAGTCAGCCAAGGCGACGTTCCGAGTGAGTTCAGTTGGATTTAGATGGCGCAGCTTTGCTGCGCCGCGCGAGCCTGCTCCACGACA
Organism: uncultured Acidobacteriaceae bacterium; assembly: GCA_963795875.1. Classification (GTDB taxonomy): domain Bacteria; phylum Acidobacteriota; class Terriglobia; order Terriglobales; family Acidobacteriaceae; genus Sulfotelmatobacter. The sequence continues at coordinate 2,238,786 of CAWCJM010000003.1, read as the reverse complement.
CTGCGGACCGCATCGATGACCACGTCGGGCCGGTCCATCTGAATGTAGTGCGAGCTGTTTTTCGCAATTTCGTTGCGTCCCGCGCGTCGAAAGATGCGCCAGTTCTTCCTGCATTTTCTCCCATGCTTCGTTGGTGGGCTTGGCGAGGTCGGCCGGAAGATCGGCGGACGGCTTATCGGGATCGTGCGAGAGCACGGCCAGCGGCAGGTCGCCGAGCGAACCGGTGGCAGCCGTCTGGGCAGCGCTTTCCGGAAAGCTCTTCAGCTCCGCCACGCCTTCGCGCGCGGTATGAAAATTGCACTCGGCAGCGCGTTGCACGGGATCCTCGTCGCACAGACCGATGCAGCCGCGGGATACCGAACGGCATGGTGTATTCCAGGAACTCGGCCTCGCGCACGCCAGCTGCCTTCCATATTCTTGAGCTCGGGCGGAAAACGATTCTCCTGGTCAGGATGGGACGCATCGACCAGCACCATGCCTGCGACCTCGCTGCGGATATAGGCTGGCGTAAAGCCGCACGTTGTATCCACCCATCGAATGGCCGACGAGAACGTAGGGCGGCGCAACTCCCGCAGCCTTGCAGCAATGCGTGCAGTTCCCCGGCGATCACTTTGCTGGTGCGAGGTTGCGGACTGGAATCGCTGTAGCCGAGTCCAGCGCGGTCGTAGGAACAGACGCGCGTGAACTTCGCGATCTGCGGCTGCACCTTGCGCCAGGAAACATAGGTATCGCCCAGACCGGACTCGAGAATGACCGTGGGACTTCCCTCGCCCGTGCAGTCCATGTGCATCCTGTATCCGCCGACGTCGAAACGCCGGCCGGTCATGGGATTGAATCGCCGGTCGCGCGCTTCAGAAATGTTCTCGTAGATCATTCCGGCAACCGCGAGCGACAAGCACGAACACGAGCAGAGCCGAGGACGATGCGGCGAGGCCACGAGTGCGACGGCGCGGATGGAGGAGCAATGTTTGTGCATGAAGGAACGGGATGCGCGGCGCGACCGCGCGCGCCGCAGTGCGCCGTATTCTACATGACCGGCGGCACGGTAATGCCCATGACCGCCAGGCATCGAATCAATTCGCGGCGGACGACAGCGACCGTGGCCAGCAGAAATTGCTTCCGCTTCTCGTCCGGCTTCGCTGAGGATGGGATGGCGAGTGGTAGAAAGTGTTGAAAAGCTGCCCCAGCTGGAACACATGTTTCGCCAGATACGCGGGCTCGGTGGTGGCGATGCACTTGTCGATCACCGTAGGAAGTCTTCGACGAAGCCAGCCACAGCTCCCAGATTTCGTTGGCGGCTTCGCCGGCTAGAAAATTCGCCAGATCGGCGGCCGAGATCTTGCCGGCTGCGTCTGCCAAGAAAGTCTCGGGATCGAATCCCGCCTTCCGGAAGATGCTGGTCGCGCGCACGACCGCATATTGCGCGTAAGGTCCGGTCTCGCCTTCGAAGCTGAGCGCCTCTTTGAAATCGAAAGCGATTACCGACTGCTTGGTGTACTTCAGCATGAAGTAGCGCAAAGCGCCGATCGCGATCTGCGTGGCAATCTGCTGACGCTCTGCGTCGCTCAGTTGCGGATGGCGCGAGTCGACTTCCTTCTTGGCGGAAGCGATCAGCTGGTCGAGCAGATCGTCGGCCTTCACGCCAAAGCCCTTGCGCCCGCTGACCTCGATGTAGGATCGCGTCTTGTCTTCTTCGCTCAGGTTGTAGCCGAGTTCGGCGGCGCAGCGCGGAGTCAGCGCGACCATCTCGTAGGAAAAATGCGTGTAGTGGTCGGCAGCTTCTCCGTGGCCCAGACCGCGCAGGGCTTCCATCACTGTGTTCTGCGCCTCCGACTGTCGGGCGTCGATGACGTTGTAGATTTCGGCCACGTCGCCGAAGTGAGGATGATCCTTTTCGCCGTTCGCGGTTGAAATCCAGCAGTCGTGGCCGTTCGGATAGCGATAGAACTTGCGATATCCGAAGTCGCGCCCCAGCAGCCCGAACTTCCACATGTGGTAGGCGATGTCTTTGCCGACGTAACCGACAGTCCCGTTGGAGCGGACGATCACCTTCTGGTCTTCCTCGGTGATCTTGTCTTCCTCTGTGTCCTCCGGTGTCCTCTGTGGTGGAACTTGATTTCGCAGTTCCCGCGCGCCGCATGACCCAGCATCCTTTGTTCTTGCCCTCGCTCTCGAAGGTGAGCACGCCAGCTTCCTTCAGCTTGACGAAAGCCGCATCCCAGAAATGCAGGTGCAGAATTTCGCTCTCGCGCGGAAGAAAATCGTATTCGATGTCGAGCCGGTCCATGGTCTCGAGATGGCGGCGCAGCACCGCCACCGAAATCAGATCGGCGACGGCGGCAGTCTCCGTCGACGCATCCTCAATGGCGTGCAGGGTCTGCAGGCGCACTTGCAGATTCTGCTTGTCCTCCGCGTACCACTGCGAAACGCGGGCATACAGATCCCAGCAGTAATAGTCGAAGCGCGGCTGCCGGGTCAGCGCCTCGATCTCCGCGCGAGATTTCTTCTCGATGTGCGTGAAGCCGACCACCACGTCGGCCACCTGCACGCCCGTGTTGTCGATGTAGTTCTGAATGTCGACTTCCCTGCCCGCAAAACGCAGCAACCGGACAAATGTGTCGCCGAGAATGGCGTTGCGCAGGTGTCCGATGTGCGCAGCTTTGTTGGGATTGATGCTCGAGTGCTCGACCAGAATCTTGCCGGCAGGAATCTCGGCCGGCGGCTTCTGGTCGGCGGCGAGGGCAGCAGCCATCCATCCCCGGTCGATCCTGACGTTCAAATAGCCGGGAGGCGCAACCTGCATTTCGGCGATGCCTTCGATGGGACCGATCTCGGCCCGGATGGCTTCGGCAATCTTCAGCGGCGCCGAGCGCAGTGGCTTGGCGAACGGAAAAATCGGAATCGCGAAGTCCCCGAGTTCGACCTTCGGAGGCTGTTCCACGACCACGCCGGGCAAGGCCGCGCCGGGATACGTGCGCTGCAGACACTCCAGCACGCGCTGGGCAAGACGATGTTCCAGATGACGATACAAGAAGTCCCTCTAAGCTGATTGAAGAAACAGTGATTTTACCAGAGGGCGCGGCCAGCGCGCGTTTGACGGAGGTGGAACGCTTCCCTATGATGAAAGTTTCGCGTTCGGTGACGGCACAAACTCCTTTCACGCAGAGACCCAGCGACCGCAGAGATAGATTTCAGGTTTTTTCCTCTGTGATCTCTGTGTCCTCTGTGGTGAAGACATTCGATTCTATGCGCATTGCCTATCTTGAGTGTTTTTCCGGCATGAGCGGCGACATGTTTCTGGGCGCGCTCATCGACGCCGGAGTTCCGCCCCGGGTGCTGGAAGAAACCGTCGCGGCGCTGGGCGTGGGCGCGCGGCTGGAGATTTCGCGGGTCGTCCGCAGCGGCATCTCGGCGACCAAGGTCGACGTTTGGGTCGATGGCGAGAAAGACATGCCGCGGGAAGAGTACTGGGCAAAAGCAGAGATGTGGCGCGGGCGCCCGCGAAGGCTGACCATGAGCACGGTGATATTCACGATCATGGTCATCGATCACGACCATCCCCACGAGCTCTTCTCATAGCATCGACAGTTCGCGGACGGTGGCGCCCGCGCCACATGAGCACTCTCACTTCGCACGGCCGCGGCTTGACCGAGATTCGCGAGATCATCAGCAAAGCCGCGATCAGCGAAACCGCCAAGAAAACCGCCATCGCGATCTTTGAAGCTCTGGGAGCGGCGGAAGCGAAGATTCACGCCACTTCCATCGAGAAAGTGCACTTTCACGAAGTCGGCGCGGTGGATGCCATGGTCGATATCGTGTGCGCCGCGGTCGGAGCCGAAGCGCTCGGCGTGGATGAGATCATCTGCTCGCCGTCTCAACGTCGGCGGCGGAATCGGTGAAGTGCGCGCACGGCACGTTTCCCGTGCCGGCCCCGCCACCGTCGAATTGCTGAAAGATGCGCCGGTATACTCGTCGGGAGTGCAAGCGGAATTGGTTACTCCCACGGGAGCCGCGATCGTGAAGATTCTGGCCAGGCGCTTCGCAGCGTTCCCCGAGATGAAAATCGAGAAGTCGGGCTACGGCGCTGGAACGCGCGAGTTTCCCGGCCATCCGAATGTCGTGCGATTGACGATCGGCGAAGCCGCTTCACTGCTGGCCGCGAAGACCGCCTCCGAAATCGTGACCGTGCTGGAAGCGAATCTCGATGATCTGAATCCGCAGGTCTTCGGATATGTGATGGACCGTCTGCTCGAAGAAGGCGCGCTGGACGTGTTCGGCATGCCGGTGCAGATGAAGAAGAACCGTCCCGGAACGCTGCTCACCGTGCTCTGCAAGCCCGAAGACGCGAGCAAGCTGACGCAGCTGATCTTCACCGAGACCACAACGCTGGGCGTGCGGCGGCGCGACGAAGTTCGTCAGACTCTGGCGCGCCGCTGGGAAAATGTCCGCACCCAATGGGGCGATGTGCGCATCAAGATTGCCAGCATGAATGGAACCGTCACCAATTACGCGCCGGAGTATGAAGACTGCCGGCGCATCGCGGCCGAACATCATGTGCCGCTAAAGACGGTGATGCAGGAAGCCTCGCGGGAGTATCTCGGGAAAGGCGAAAAGCACTAACCACAGAGGACACGGAGGACACAGAGACATCGTGGTTTCCTTCGTGTAACTTCGTGTCCTTCGTGGTTGAAAAAGAACTTATGACTCGAAAGTTCTACATCACGACCCCGATTTACTACGTGAACGCGCGGCCCGCACATCGGCCACGCCTACACTACCATCGCCTGCGACACGATTGCGCGGCGGCAGCGGCTGCTGGGCGCCGACACGTTCTTCCTCACCGGCACCGACGAGCACGGCCAGAAAATCGAGCGCGCGGCGCAGGCCGCCGGCAAAACTCCGCAGCAGTACGCCGATGAAATTTCCGCGGAATTCCGCAACCTCTGGAAGCGGATGGGCATTTCGAACGACGACTTCATCCGCACCACCGAAGAGCGCCACATAAAGCGCGTGCAGGAACTGTTCCGCCGCATTCGCGACAATGGCTACATCTACAAGGGCACCTACACCGGTCAATACTGCGTCTCCGACGAACTCTATGTCGACGGCGCGCAGCCCGGCGATCCCTGCCCGACCTGCGGACGCATCACCGAAACCGTCCACGAAGAAAACTACTTCTTCAAGCTCTCGGCGTTTCAAGACAAACTGCTGGAGCTTTATGCGAATCCGGAATTCATCCGGCCCGAGACGCGGCGCAATGAAGTGATTTCGTTCGTGCGCTCCGGGCTGCGCGACCTGTCGATCAGCCGCTCGACATTTTCCTGGGGCATTCCCGTGCCCGACGATCCCAAGCACGTGATCTATGTTTGGCTCGACGCGCTGGCCAACTACCTCACCGCGATCGGCTATGGTTCGATCGCACGCGGGCGCGCAAGAAGCGTTCAAGAAGTACTGGCCGGCCGACGTCCACATGATCGGCAAAGAAATCGTCCGCTTCCATTGCGTGTACTGGCCGGCATTCCTGCTGGCGGCGGGCTTGCCCTTGCCCAAAGCGATTGTGGCGCACGGCTGGCTGCTATTTGAAGAGAGCAAGATGTCGAAGTCGCGCGGCAACATTGTGCGCACCGAGACGATTCTCGACGTGCTGGGCGCGGATGCGCTGCGTTACTTCCTGCTGCGCGAGGTCGTCTTCGGGCAGGATGGCTCGTTCTCGTTCGACGCGCTGGTGCAGCGCTACAACTCCGACCTCGCCAACGGCCTGGGCAATCTGGCCAGCCGCACGTTAACCATGATTAACCGGTACTTCAAGGGCGAGGTGCCGTATCCGTCGCCCGCGGCGTCGAAAACTTCCGGCCGATGACGCGATTGCTGAGACGGCGCGCAAGACAATTCGCGAATTCGGCGTGCTGTTCGATCAATTCCATTTTTCGCGCGCGCTCGAAACCGCATGGGGACTAGTCGCCGCGGTCGACAAATACATCGTCGAGAACGAGCCTTGGTCGCTCGGCGAAAAACAGGACGACGAAAGCCGGGCGCGGCTGGCCACGGTGCTCTACACCTCGGCGGAGGCGCTGCGCATTGCGACTGCGCTGGCGCATCCCGTCATGCCCGATGCAACGGCCAAAATCTGGACAGCAGATGGGCCTCGGCGACATCAAGAAACTTGCTCTCGCCGATCTGGCCTGGGGACAGTTGCCGCTGGGCACGAAACTCGGCGACGTCCACCCGGTTTTTCCGCGCGCCGACAAGAGCGCCATCGAAAGGATGCAGCAGATGGAAGATCAGCAACGAGGTCCGGCGGTCGAAGAATCGAAGGAACCTCGGCACAGCCAACGGCAGCGCCGCACACCCGCGAAGTCAGTCCCAGCCGTCGCCGACACCTGCAGCCCCTGCGGCGACGCGACGGAAAAATCACCATCGACGACTTCGCCAAGATCGAATTGCGCGTGGGCGTGGTGAAAGTTGCCGAGCGCGTGCCCAAGGCGGACAAGCTCCTGCGGCTGGAAATCGATATCGGCACGGAAGTGCGGCAGGTTCTGGCCGGGATCGCCGAGGCCTACGCGCCCGAGACTCTGGTCGGCCGCAAGGTGGTGATCGTCGCCAATCTGGCTCCGCGAAAACTGCGCGGGCTGGAATCGAATGGCATGATCGTCGCCGCGTCGCTGGAAGGCGGAAAGCCGGTGCTGGCGAGCTTTCTGGAGGATGTGCCGGTAGGGGCGCGGCTGAAGTAGACACAATCAAAACCTCGCCTCGCTTGCACTCGGCCGGAGGGGCGAAGGCGCCCGTCCCCACATAAGCCGGCGACCGTCGCTGCAAGACCAACGACCAGCGACTAACGACCATGTTCGTAGATTCTCACGCACATCTCGATGGCAAGCAGTTCGACTCTGATCGCGAGCAGGTGATCGCTCGCGCGCGCGAGGCCGGAGTGCGGACCATGGTCGCCATCGGCAATGGCGACGGCCCTCCCACGCTCGATGCCGGCATTCAACTCGCGGAAAAGCATCCGTTCATGTACGCGACCATCGGGATCCATCCGCACGAAGCGCGGCTCGCGGACGATGCCGCTTACCAAACCATGGAGCAACTGGCGCGGCATCCCAAGGTGATCGCGTGGGGCGAGATCGGCCTGGACTACCACTACGATCATTCTCCGCGCGACACGCAGAAGCAGGTCTTTGCCCGGCAGATGGAACTGGCAGCGGCGGCAAAGCTTCCCGATCGTGATTCACTGCCGGCCCTCGGACGGCAGCGACAACGCCTGGGAAGACTGCCTCGGCATGATCAGAGATCAGTGGGCTCCGCACGGGCTGGGCGGCATTCTGCACTGCTTTACCGGAAACTGGGCGCAAGCGAAGCGCGCGCTCGACATGGGATTCATGATTTCCTTCGCCGGAAATCTGACCTTCCCCAAGGCGCAGCAGATTCGCGACGCGGCGCTTGAAGTTCCGCTCGACCGCATGCTGATCGAGACGGACTCGCCTTATCTGGCGCCCGTTCCGCATCGCGGCAAGCGCAACGAACCCGCCTTCGTGAAAGAAACCGCGCGCAAGCTGGGCGAATTGCGCGGACTCTCGATGGAAGAAGTCGGCGAGCAGACTTCCCGCAATTTCTACAATTTTTTCAAATTGACTGAAATGGTTGAAAGCAAAGTTCCGGCCCGCTAAACCCGCGGTTCTGTTAACCTCAAGGTTAAGATTCCCTTATTTCAGAAAGATTAGAAATGTATGCCCGATAACAGTTTCGACGTCGTGAGCAAGATCGACCTGAACGAGGTCTCGAACGCCATCCAGCAGGCGCTCAAGGAGATTCACACGCGTTTCGACCTGAAGGATTCGAAGTCGAATATCGAACTGGAAAAAGACGCGATCGTGCTGCACTCCGCCGATGAATACAAACTGAAGGCCGTGAACGACATCCTGCAGCAGAAGCTGGTGAAGCGCGGGGTTTCGCTCAAAGGACTGACCTACGGCGCGGTCGAATCCGGCGGCCGGAGGAACGGCCAAGCGCAAAGTCACCATGCAGCAAGGCATCGCCATCGAGAAGGCGCGCGAGATCGTGAAGCTGGTAAAAGACTCCAAAAAGAAAGCGCAGGCCTCGATTCAAGGCGACCTGGTGCGCATCAGCAGCAAAGACCGCGACACGCTTGCAGGAAACCATCGCCCTGCTGAAGGGGCACGACTTCGGAATTGATTTGCAGTTTACGAATTACAGAACGAACTAACCACAGACGACACAGAGAGCACAGAAGGAATTGAGCGCACCGGCCGCCATTAACGGGAAAGAAGTATTCGATCTGCTGCGGGACGACCTCGTCGCGCTGGAGGACGAGTTCGGCCGCGACACGGTCTCGCGGCGTGCAGGCCATCACCGAGATTGGCGAATATTTGCGCGCCGGCGGCGGCAAGCGAATCCGCCCGGCGCTGTTGCTGCTTTCCGCGAAATTGCTCGACTATCAGGGGCAAGGCGCGGTCCGGCTGGGCGCGGTGGTCGAGATCATTCATACCGCGACGCTGGTGCACGACGACATTATCGACGAGGCCAAGACGCGGCGCGGCCGTCCCGCGGCCAATACGCAGTGGGGCAATTCGAAGTGCGTGCTGGCCGGCGACTGGCTCTACATGCAGGCCTTCAAGATCGCGGTGCAGGAGCGCAACTTCCGCATTCTCGACACCCTGATCGAACTCACCCAGCAGATGGTCGAAGGCGAACTGCTGCAGATGGAAAAGCTGGGCAAGCTGATCACGCTCGACGAGCACTTCGACCTCATTTTCCGCAAGACCGCGTGCCTGTTTTCGGTCTGCATGCGGCTGGGCGCGATTCTCGCCGGCGCCACGCCCGAACAGGAAGCCGCTCTGGGCCAGTACGGACATGACCTCGGGATGGCGTTTCAGATTGTCGATGATGTCCTCGACCTTACCGCATCGGAAGATGTGCTGGGCAAGCCCGTGGCCAGCGATCTGCGCGAAGGCAAGGCCACCATGGCGGTGATCCATGCTCTCGAGCGCTGCACTCCGGAAGAGCGCTCCAAGATCGAGACGGTTTTGCTCCATGGAGCTTTCAACGGCGTGACTCACGCCGAGATTCTGGAAATCCTGCAGCGCTACGGATCGCTGGAGGCCGCCACGGCTCGTGCCGCGCAGTATGCGGAATCGGCGCAGAAAGCGATCTGCACCTTCCCCGATACCGAGATCAAGCGCGCCCTGCTGTGGGCGCCGGAATTTGTTGTCGCAAGAGAGAAGTAGACCTCCCTCCCGAGCACTGGCAGCCCTTCAAATCCATCGTCATCCGACATCATCCGACCTGTGCGCGGAAACACAGAAAACTCGTCGCACTCCGATTGACCACAGTCACGAACATCCGTGACCGCTGTTACAGATTTTTCTTCGACGAGGCTGCAAAATGCCGCCAGTTGCTGGGAATGTCCGCCAGAGCGGAAAGCTAATGAGACGCACTGGCATGCGATGAGGCGCGGGTTTCGCGACCTCGATCCTCTCCCCCCGGCACCTGAGAAAGGCAGGTCGCTGAGGGTCTTGTCCGCGTGCGGACGAACCATCAACGAGAGACGGCGGCTTCAGTCGAAGCTTTAGACGAAAGGCGCCTAGGTTTTTCGACGCGCCGGCCCGGACAGGGCCGGAAAAGCCTTCGAGTGTAAGCCGCTGTCTTGCTCACCCTGAACGAGGAAAGTCCTCCTGAGAGACTCGCTCCTCGTGCAGCAAAGCCGGGCGTCGGTCCATCGGACCCGCCCGGCTTTGTTTATACTGAACCCTTTCCGGGGGCTGGCGAATCAAAACGCTGCAATCCACAGTTCTGCAAGGCCCGTTGATCCAAAACTGTCTATGACTGACCTGCTCTCCATGATGGCGCGCCACGGCTATGCCCTGACGTTCGTCCTGCTGTTTGCCGAGGCGATTGGCCTTCCCTTCCCGGCCGCGATCGCGCTGGTGGCGGCGGGCGCCGCGGTCGCTTCCCACACCCTCTCGGGTGCTGGCGTTCTTCTCGCCGCGATGGTCGCCCTCATCATCGGCGACACCGCGCAGTTCTGGCTTGGACGCTACACCGGCTGGGCTCTCCTTGCCGTTCCTCTGCCGCCTTTCGATGAATCCAGAGACCTGCATCCTGCGTCCGGCCGAATCGTTCTACAAGCGCGGCAAGCTGACTCTGGTGATCGCCAAGTTCATCCCCGGGATCAACACCATGGCGGCGCCGCTGGCGGGCAGCATGAAGATGCGCTTCGGCCAGTTCCTCCGCCTCGACATGGCCGGAGCGATGCTCTATTCCTGCACCTACCTGTTGGTGGGATATCTATCTCGCGATTTCCTTGCTGCCATTTTGAACGGCTTCCACGCTGCGGGGCGCGCCATGGAAGTGATCGTCACGGGCGCTCTCATCGTCTATGCCGGTTACCGGACTACACAATTCCTCCGGTACAAGAAATACCGCATCATGCCGCGGGTACAGGCTGAGGAACTCGCTGCGCGTCTGGCTTCGAGCGAGAAGGACCGCGTGCTGATCGTCGACGTGCGCAGCCACGGCTACTACGACATCGGAGCCGAACGCATCGCCGGCTCCATCCGCATCGAGCCCAACAATCTCGACGAGGAGATCAAGAATCTCCCCAAAGACAAGGACATTTACCTCTACTGTACTTGAGCGCGCGAAGCGACCAGCGCCCGGGTGGCGCATCTACTGCAGGAAAAAGGATTCAACACGTTCGTGATCGTCGGCGGATTGGCTGCCTGGCGCAAAGCCGGGGGCCATCTGGAATCGATTCCCAAAGATGATCTGGTCAAGCTGCCAACATTTTCATAGCACGACTACAACCTTGCGGGCATCACGCGCCAAACTGCCGCAGATGATGATCCAGGTGCTTGTACATGCCGATGCCCCACTCCTGCGGCGTCAGCGAGCCGAAGAATGGATGCGGATGCCGCGTGCACTTCGCTTCTCCGCCCTCGTGAAACTGCCGAACTTTGAGCTTGAGCTGCTCCCGCTCGCGGAGAAAATCCCTCTGATCGGACACCACGAGTTTTGGGTCGGTAGGATTGTTCTGCGAGAATGGCTTATCGTTGGAGTAGATCGGCTTGACGAACGGCCCGATCAGCCTCCCGATGAACAGGCGCGGCAGATTGAGGCGCCCCGAGGCCATGTCGAGCGCGGCGGAACAATGCGCCATCATCTGCGCCACGTCCATTTTGCCCCACTGCCGTTGCGCCGCAGGCTGCAGCCTGTCGACGCGCGAGATGACTTCGTCGACTGCTTCTGGTTGAAATAGATTCTTCATGCTGCCCCCAATGTGGCCCGGTGATCGCCGAAAATGATAGCACCGCCAACGGCCCGGGTTCGATTGATGTGATCATAGAAATTCCCGATGAAGCTGCGGAGATGGTGTACGATTGTCGGGCTTTCCGCGATGACGGCCACAACAACTCACGAAGCGCCCAGCAACGCCCGGATGAACGGCGTCCTGTTCCTGCTCAGCCTGTCGGTCCTCATCAACTACATCGACCGCAGCAACCTCTCGATCGCCGCAGAGTTGATCAAGCACGAAATTCATATCTCAGATTTTCAACTGGGCACTCTGCTCTCCGCATTCTTCTGGACGTACGCACTGATGCAGATTCCAGCCGGCTGGCTGGTGGACCGCTTTGATGTGAAGTGGGTCTTTGCCGCCGGATTCCTTCTTTGGTCGGCTTCGACGGCGGTTACCGGCCTTTTGCACGGATTCGCCGCGCTGCTGATCATCCGTGTGATTCTGGGCCTCGGAGAATCGGTCGCGTTCCCGTCGTACGGAAAAGTCCTGGGCAGCCATTTCAAAGAACGGCATCGCGGATTTGCCAACGCCATGATCATGGTGGGCCTGGCGCTTGGCCCTGCACTTGGAATGTGGGTGGGAGGACGAGCCGTTGGACGTTTTGGCTGGCGGCCGTTTTTTCTGATGCTCGGCTTGGCCGGTTTGCTCTGGCTCCCGCTATGGGCAGCGTGGATGCCGCGTCGCACAGACGCGCCCTCCGGGTCACAAGGGCGAACAGCGGGCGTTCTCGATATTCTACGGCGACGGTCTTCGTGGGGCACCTGCATCGGGCAGGCTTCCATCAATTACTTCCTGTATTTTCTGGTGACCTGGCTGCCCTCTTATCTGCAGCGGGGACGCCACCTCTCGCCTGCATGACGTGGCCAACGCGGGCGGCCTGCTCTTCCTCGCTTCCGCGATTTCTTCGGCAGTAACTGGAAAACTATCGGACCGCTGGATCCACGCGGGAGCCTCCCCCACTCTCGTGCGCAAAGGCTTGATGCTGTTCGGTCACGTGGGAATCGGCATTTGTCTCGCCATCACAGTGATGGCGTCCGGCCACCTCTTCACAGCGATGCTCGTGTCAACCGGGGCGTTTCTGGGAATCAGCGTCTGCAACAGCTGGGCCATCTCGCAGATGCTGGCCGGACCTCGAATGGTCGGGCGCTGGATCGGCGTGCAGAATTTCGTGGGCAATCTCGGCGGCGCCGTCGCCCCTGTACTAACGGGATTTCTTCTGGGCAAAACCGGTTCGTTCTATTGGCCATTCTTTATCACCGCGGTCGTGGCATGGATTGGCGGGCTCAGTTGGTGGTTCGTGGTCGGCCCTCTGGAAGAAATCAACTGGGACAAAGAGCCGGGCCCGCGCTTCCGAATCAATGCCGCTCCCGCAGCAGGTGCGGCGCATCCGTAATACACTCTCTTCATGCAGCGGGAAATCGAAATCAAATTTCGCGTGGCCGATCTGCGAGCGCTGACGCGCAAGCTGCGCGAAGCCGGATTCCGGCTGGTCACGCCGCGGACCAACGAGATGAACACGCTCTACGACCTGCCCGGTGAAATCCTGCGGACGCGAAGGCAACTGCTTCGATTGCGCAAGTACGGTTCATCGTGGACGCTGACTCATAAAAGCGGAGGCATCAAAGCTCGCCACAGCAGTCGGGTGGAGTTGGAGACGGGCGTCGTCGACGGCAAGAAGATGGACGCGATCCTGCGGGGCTTGGGATACACACCAACATTTCGCTACGAAAAATTCCGCGCAGAGTGGACCGACGGCAAAGGGAAGGTGGTCGTGGACGAAACGCCGATCGGAAACTTCTGCGAGATCGAGGGCCCGCCGCGCTGGATCGACGCGACCGCGAAGAAGCTGGGAGTCACGCCCGCGGACTACATCACCAAGAATTACGCAACGCTGTTCACAGACTGGAAGCAGCAAACGGGAAGCCCCGCGCAAGAAATGACATTCAAAGCAGTCAAGACGTAATGGCTGCCCCACCCTGTCGCACGACAAGGATGGGGCATCCCGATCTCAGATTACGCGCCGTGGCACTTCTTATATTTCTTCCCTGACCCGCAGGGGCAAGGATCGTTCCGCCCCACTTTTTCCTGGCCGCGGACGACCTGCTGCACCTGCGGCGTGTCTCCCGCCCCCGCCATGCGCGCCTGTTCCAGTTCGCGGCGCTTGCGGCGCATGAAGGCTTCTTCCAGTTCGTCGGCGGAAGTCGAAACCATCCGCGGAGGACGCCTTCCGTTCCCATCTCCACCATGCTGCGCCGGAACTCCCGGCTCCGGGCCTTGCCCGCTGGGCGCGCTCGGCGGCGGACCACCCAGCGCCAGCGTCCGGCGGCCGCTCCAGAATCTGCATCAGGTACAGATAGCGCACCGTATCTTCCTGGAAGCGCTGCATCATCGCTTCGAACATGTCGAACGATTCTTTCTTGTACTCGACCAGCGGATCGTGCTGCCCGTAGCCGCGCAGCCCGATGCCTTCCTTCAGGTGGTCCATGCTGAGCAGGTGATCTTTCCACTGCTGGTCGATCACGCTCAGCATGATCATGCGCTCGTGATGGCGCATGGCCTCGGGGCCAATGAGTTTTTCTTTCGCGTCGTAACGTTCTTTGAGCTTCTCGAAAATCGCGTCGCCGAGTTCCTGGCGGTTCAACGTATCGGCCTTCACGCCTTCGGCAAGGAAATCGACGCCGAAGCGCGTGAACACTGCATCTTTCAGGCCCTTGATGTCCCAGTCGGCGGCGTGCGCCTTGGCCGGGCAGTACTGCTCCAGCAGCTCGCCGAGAATCGCCGAGACGTAATCCTCAAGGATCAGATCCTTCTGGTCGGTGCCTTCGAGCAAGCGGCGACGCAGGCCATAGACGGCCTCGCGCTGCTTGTTCATCACGTCGTCATACTCGAGCAGATGTTTACGGGATTCGAAGTGCTGGCCTTCCACCGCCTTCTGCGCCGTCTCGATGCGGCGGGTAATCATCTTCGACTCGATCGGCACGCCCTCTTCCATCCCCAGCTTCTGCAGCAGGTTCGAGATCCACTCCTTGGCGAAGATGCGCATCAGGTCATCTTCGAGCGCAAGATAAAAGCGCGAAGACCCGGGATCGCCCTGGCGTCCGGCGCGCCCGCGCAGCTGGTTATCAATGCGCCGCGACTCATGCCGCTCCGTGCCCAGAATGTGCAGCCCGCCGACCGCGGTCACTTCATCGTGCTCGACGTCAGTCTGCGCTTTGTAGCGGTCGAGGGCTTCGGCCCACTTGTCGGTCGGAACCGTATATTCGTTCCCGTTGTAATAGAAGATGGAAGTTTCCCCATCTTCCTGCGGCCCCTCGATCTTGCCCTGCGCCACGCGCAACTGCTGCGCGATTCCCTTCTTCACCATCTCCTGCTTGGCCATGAACTCGGGATTGCCGCCGAGCAAAATGTCGGTACCGCGGCCGGCCATGTTGGTCGCGATCGTGATCATGCCCTTGCGTCCGGCCTGCGCGACGATCTCGGCTTCGCGCTCGTGAAACTTGGCGTTCAGCACGACGTGCTTGATGCCCTTTTTCTTCAGCAGGTCCGACAGCCGCTCGGATTTTTCCACCGACGTCGTGCCCACCAGCACGGGCTGGCCTTTCGCCGCCAGTTGCTGAATCTCGTCCGCAGCGGCGAAATATTTCTCTTTCTCGGTGCGGTAGACGATGTCTGGATTCTCGATGCGCAGCATCTGCATGTTCGTCGGAATCACCACGACTTCCAGCTTATAAATCTTGTCGAACTCGGTCGCTTCCGTTTCCGCCGTACCGGTCATGCCCGCCAGCTTCTTGAACATGCGGAAATAATTCTGGAATGTAATCGTCGCGAGCGTCTGGTTCTCGCGCTCGATCTTCACGCCTTCCTTGGCCTCAATCGCCTGGTGCAGGCCGTCGGACCAGCGCCGCCCTGGCATCATGCGTCCGGTAAATTCGTCGACGATGATGACTTCCCCGTCTTTAATGACGTATTCCACGTCCTTGCGATAGAGCGCGTGCGCTTTGATCGCCGTCTCGACGTGATGCTTCAGCGGCCAGTTCTCCGGGTCGGCGATGTTCCCGATGCCGAGAAGTCCCTCGACCTTCACCCAGCCTTCATCCGTGACCGTGATATTGCGATGCTTTTCGTCGACCACAAAGTCGCCCGTCAGTTGCGCCGGTTCGCCGGGGGCGACTTCGAGCTCCTCGCCCTTTTCCAGCTTGGGGATGATGCGGTTGACCTTGTAATACTTGTCGGTCGATTCCTCGCTGGCGCCGGAAATAATCAGCGGCGTGCGGGCTTCGTCGATCAGGATGGAATCGACTTCGTCGACGATCGCGAAGTTGTGCCCGCGCTGCACACAATCCTTGATGTCGAACTTCATGTTGTCGCGCAGGTAGTCGAAACCGAACTCGTTGTTGGTGCCGTAGGTGACGTCGGCCGCATAAGCAGCGCGCCGCTCTTCATCATCCAGATCGTGCACGATCACGCCGACGGTGAGTCCGAGAAACCGGTACAGCCTTCCCATCCATTCCGAGTCGCGTTTGGCCAGGTAGTCGTTGACCGTGACCACATGCACGCCGCGCCCGCTGAGCGCATTGAGATATACCGGAAGAGTCGCGACCAGCGTCTTGCCTTCGCCGGTCTTCATTTCCGAAATCGTGCCCTGGTGCAGCACCATGCCGCCGATCAACTGCACGTCGAAGTGGCGCATCTTGAGCACGCGGCGTCCGGCCTCGCGGACCACTGCAAAGGCCTCCACCAGAATCTCGTCGAGCACTTCCTGCAGCGCTTCGTACTCTCGCTTTTCGAATTCCTTCTGCTCGTCAAGGTCAGGCTCATCCTCGCGCCCGGCTTCGGCGAGCCGCGGCCTGACGGAGCTCCGCGTGACCTGGCTCAGCCGCTCCTGAATGCGCTGCCGGAATTCGTCCGTCTTGGCGCGCAGTTCGGCGTCGGTGAGCTTCTGGATCTGTGGCTCGAGCGCGTTGATCGCCTGGACCTTCGGCATCAGCGCCTTAATCGACACGCTCGTTCTTGGTCCCAAAAACCTTGCCTAACAGCTGATTAATCAAACTCGAATTCCTTCAGAGGGCAGCACGCCCAAAAGTACCTTTAAAGCCTAGCACATTCGATGCTGGGCGAGACCGCAGCGACACATCCTGGCGTCACCTCCAGTATAATGGCGCTGTCAGTTGACCGGTCACGGAGCCTCCCATGACTGCACGCCTTTCCGCGCTGATCCTCTTAGCTACGCTGCTGGCCCTTCCTGCAAACGCGAAAGACAAGAAGAAGCAGACCCTTCCCGAATACGTTCTGAAGGCCACGACCGTGCTGGTCGTCGTGAGCCCGGAGGCAGGAGAGCCTCTCGACCAGCCCATGGCCAACGCCACCGCCCGCGACAATGTGGAGAAAGCTCTGATGGAATGGGGCCGCTTCCGTGTGGTCATGGACGGAGCGGAATCCGATCTGGTGATCGCAGTCCGCACAGGCACCGGCAAAATGGTGCAACCCACGATCAAAGGTGGCCCCATCGATAATCGCGCCGGCGTCGGGCAATCCACCGACAGCACCATTCGCATCGGCGGACAACAGGGTCACCCCCCTCCGCTCACCGATCCCGGCATGGACGGGCCGCAGAGCGGGCCACGCGTCAGCAATGAGGTGGGCCCCTCCGAAGATACTTTCGAGGTGTATCGCGGCGGTGTGCAAACTCCGCTGGACGCACCGGCAGTCTGGCGCTACATCGCCAAGGATTGTTTGCGGGCGCCCAAGGTGTCCGCCGTCGAAGAGTTCCGCAAAGCCATCGCGGACGCAGAAAAGCCGCAGCCACCCAAGAAACCTTAGCCGAACGCGTTCGACCAGCGCCTTGCGGTTTGTATGCAGCTGGCAAGAGTTGGCAACCGCCATGCTCCATCACTGCGGTTCGAGCTACTTTTCGTGTATATTCGCCACGACGAATGCCCACCTTCTACGACCGCTTTGTCGAATGCGCCGAGCGCTGGCCGGACAACGTCGCGCTCGAACTGCAACGCCACGATCACATCGAAAGCTGCACCTACGCCGAACTCCACCGCATGGCCGAATCGGTGGGCCGGTGGATCACGGAGAACGGATACGCCCACGGATCACGGCTTAGCCATTCTGGCCGACAATCACCCGCGCTGGGTCGCGGCCTATCTGGGAATTATCGCGTCGGGCTGCGCCGCCGTTCCCCTCGACACCGCTCTGCACGCCGATCAGGTCACGAAGCTTCTGAAAGACAGTGGCACGTCCGCAGTCTTCTGCGACGCCAAACATGTTCCGGAAGCGCGGCCCGCGGTCACCGAACTGAACCTCGGCCTCATCCTCATGGATCCTGACCGCATGGCCAACCATTCCGTCGAGGACCACTGGCTGGGCAATCTGCCCGCAATCTTCGACGCCGGGCCGGGCAAATTCAAACCTGCCCCTGCCAAGGACGACGATCTCGCTTCCCTGCTCTACACCTCCGGCACCACCGCCGACCCCAAGGGCGTGATGCTGACGCACGCCAATTTTCTCGGCGAAGTCGAAGCCGTATTCAACTGGGTCGATCTCGGTCCCACCGACGCACTGCTCGGCGTGCTGCCGCTCTTCCACGTGCTGGCGCAGATGGCCAATCTGCTGCTCCCCCTGGTCAAGGGCTCCCGCGTCGTCTATCTGGAAACGCTCAACACCACCGAACTCATGCGCGCTCTGAGCGAGCGCAACATCACCGCATTCGCGGTCGTGCCGCAGTTTTACTATCTGATTCACGAACGCATCTTCCAGGAAATCAAGAAGCGCGGCGCGGTAACGCAGAAGGTTTTTTCCGCTTCTGGTCGCGCTCAACCGCACCCTGCGCAAGGTGGGCAGTCAACGCCGGACCGCATCTTCTTCCGCAAAGTCCACGACACCCTCGGGCCGAAAATGCGCTACCTGGCAACCGGTGGCTCGCGCTTTGATCCCGCGATCATGCGGGACTTTCACGATCTTGGCATCGATGTGTTGCAGGCGCTGGGCCTGACGGAAACGACCGCAGCCATCTTCGTGAATTCGCCCCACGACAACGTGATTGGCTCCTGCGGCAAGGCGATGAAAGGCGTCGAAGGAAAGATCCTCGATCCGCAGCCTCAAGAAGACGGCGGTCCGCCCGTCGGTGAACTCGCGGTGCGCGGCGCAGTGGTGATGAAGGGCTACTGGAACCGCCCTGACGCCACGGCAGCAGTCTTCCGCGACGGATGGTTCCTCACCGGCGACCTGGGCTATTTCGACTCGAAGGGCAACCTCTTCCTCACCGGGCGCAAGAAAGAAGTCATCGTTCTCAGCAACGGCAAAAACGTCTATCCCGAAGAAATCGAGGCGCACTACCTGAAGTCGCCGATCATCAAGGAAATCGCCGTGATGGGTCTCGAAGGCAAGCCCGGCGAGGGCGGCGACCGGCTGCACGCCGTGATCGTCCCCAACTTCGATGTGCTGCGGCAACGCAAAATCGTGAACGCGAAAGAGGCCATCCGTTTCGAAATTGAAGGCCTTTCGCCAAAGATTCCCACGACCAAGCGCATCGGCAGCTACGAAATCTGGCAGGAGGATCTGCCGCGCACCACGACCCGCAAGATCAAACGCTTCGAAGTCGAGAAGCGGGTAAGAGCAAATCAGGCGAAGAAGATTGCGGACGATTCCGACCTTCCCGCGGAAAAACCGGCTCACCGCCGACGAGGTCGCATGGCTCGATCAGCCCGACGTGCAGCGCGCGCTGAAGATCATCCGCGAAGCCGCGCGCTCCGCTCCGCCCAGCCTGCGGCCCACTCTCAACCTGGATCTCGATCTCGGCCTCGACTCGATGCAGCGCGTTGAACTGCTCAGCCACCTCGAAGAAGAACTGGGCGGAGACGTCGAAGAGTCCCAACTGACTGAGATCTACACCGTGCGCGATCTGATCGACGCAGTTCTGGACAGCGCGGCGAGCGGCGCGGGCGGCCCGGGAACGCGCGTCACCTTCGCCGGATGGAAATCCATCCTGGCCGAAGATCCCGACGACCCTGATGTGCTTCGCGCTGGCGCATCCCAGTCGAGTCAACGACACGTTCTGGTACCTGGTCACCAGAATGATGCAGATGTTCGCGCTCGATCGCTTTGATCTGAAAGTGCGTGGACTCGAGAAACTTCCGAAGAGCGGCGCCTTCATCATCTCGTCGAACCACCAGAGCTATCTCGATCCGCTGATCCTGGCGTGTTTGCTGCCACAGGAAGTCTTCTTGCGGGCGTTTGCCGTGGGCACCAGCGACATCTTCGGCAAGGGATTCATGCGCCGACTGGCGCGCTCCATCAAAGTCGTTGTGCTCGATCCCGATGCGAATCTGGTTCCCGCCATGCGCGCCGGCGCCTTCGGTCTGAGGCATGGAATGGCGCTCGTTCTTTATCCTGAGGGCGAACGCTCCATTGATGGCACGCCCAAGGTCTTCAAGAAAGGCGCTGCCATTCTTTCGATTCACCTGCAGGTGCCGATCGTTCCGGTGGCGATCGAGGGCTTCTACGAGGCGTGGCCGCGCAACCGGCTTTTCAGGGATTCAAGCCGCTGAAGATGGTTTTCGGAGATCCCATCTTCCGCCGCCGGAGTCCGAGGCTTCAGAAGCAGCCTACGAAAAACTCACCGCCGACTTGAAAGCACGGATCGTCGCGATGTGGGAAGGCCTGCGAAAGTCCGAGCTAGGATGACGCCTTAAGCGCCAGCGGCCGCAGCCTGTGCCCCGAAGGCCTTGGTGAACCCGTTCACCACGAGCGAATCGTAGCGCTCCCCAGCGCGCTTGATCACTTCCTGCCCAGCCTGCGAGGGCGACATCTTCGCGCCTCTCTGCCCGCTGGTCAATGCTTCATACTCCTCTGCCAGCACCAGAATCTGCACTTCCAGAGACGAATCCTCAGGCTTGCCGCCATTTTGCCGCAACTTTCGCTCCGACAGGAAAATCGGGATCGCCCGCCGTAAGGAACCACTCGTTGCAACCACCTTCGACGGCGTCTTCTCGCGATTCTGTATTGCCTGGTGCAAGTCCTCATGCGACACTTGCGCCGCTTTGCACAGCACTTCGTTCGAGATGCCCATGTCCTTCATATTGAACAGCAGCGCCGCCATGCGAATATCTTCCACGCTGCCCGCATCCAATCCGACGCCTTCCGCAATCCTGGTGGCGCACATCGCAATGCGATAGGCGTGCGTTTCGCTGTACTTCTGGTTCGCCAGAAAATTCTGCAGGATCACCAGCATTCCGTCGTAGCCGTCTTCCATCTCACGTAGCGTTTTCTGATTCCGCTCGTAGAGCGTTCCGGTGGCGTAGCCCGCACACCATCAGGACTCCGCCCCACACCGCGATGTCGAACCACTTGGCGAAGGGCATGTCGACGCGCCGGCTGAACATTGCCGGATTCATGCTCGCCAGCAAGACCACGAGCACCACACTGGCCACCGCGGTGAGCGTGGCATGCCGCCTTCCCAAGTGATATGCGGAATAGAGAGTCGGAAGAAAATAGAAAACCAGCGCCATCTTCTGCGATGCCACCAGAAAATTCAGCATCGCAGCGATCAGCACTAGAAACAGCAATAGCCAGAGTTCCGGATTGATCTTGCGCACAGTGCCCCCCGGGGGTCAGAGGTACCGAACCCGAAGCGTTACAAACAGGAGCGTCGGGTCCCAAGCTTTCCCGTCCGTATATTCTCAAGGTGCGAGTGGAGAATCCCAAATTACTGAGGTAATCGCGCGGGATAACACTACTTTGCGCGGGGATGCGTCTGATCGTAGACCTGCAACACATGCTTCATCGAAAGCTGCGTGTAGCGCTGGGTCGTGGCCAGGCGCTCGTGGCCCAGCAATTCCTGAATCGCGCGCAAGTCCGCCCCTTCTTCCAGCATGTGCGTGCCGAAGGCATGGCGCAAAGTGTGCGGATGCACGTCCGGCGAAAGCCCCTTGGCCACGGCAATTTTCTTGATGATGCGGCCCACGCTGCGCGTGGTCAGGCGCCCGCCGCGCTGGTTGATCAGCAGCGCCGAAGTATTCTTGCGCGTTTCCGCCAGCATCGCCTGCCGCGCCGGAAGATAGGCCGCCAGCGCGCTCTTCGCGGATCCGCCGAACGGAACGTAGCGCTCCTTCTTCCCTTTGCCGCGAATCAGAATGGCCTCCGCGCTCAGACGAATGTCGTCGAGATTGATTCCGGTTAGCTCCGAGTTGCGGATGCCGCATCCGTAGAGCAGTTCGAGCATCAGCAGATCGCGCTCGGGAAACGCCGCCACCTCCGGCATTTGCCCGTCGAGCACGGAATTCATTTCTTCGATGGTCGGAACGCGCGGCAGTTTCTTCGGCAGCTTGCGGCGTCGCCACCAGCTTCGCCGGATTCTGCTCGACCACTCCCTCCCGCGCCAGCCAGCGATACAGCGACCGCACCGCCGCCAGCGACCGCGCCACCGAAGTCTTGCCCAATCCCTTTTCGTAGAGCTGCGAGAGAAATCCGCGAATCGCGATGTGGTCGATCGACTTCCATCCCCGCGACCCCGCGTAGGCGGCGAAATTCGCCAGATCGCCGCTGTAGGCCTTGATCGTGTGCGGCGAGGCATTGCGCTCCCGCAGGTGGCGGAGGAAATCGGCCACGGCTTTGCTGACGACTGTGTTGGTTTTCGTCATTCTTGATTCTTGATTTTAGAGTCATATTGCAGATGCCGGTGCCCTGATTCCAATCAGCAATCTAAAATCTACAATCTGCAATCGTTTTACCGCGCCTTCGCCCTCGGATGATGTTTCTGATAAACCGTCCGCAGCCGATCCAGCGCCAGATGCGTGTACACCTGCGTAGTCGAAATATCCGCGTGCCCGAGAATTGTCTGCACCGTGCGCAGGTCCGCACCGTTCTCCACCATGTGCGTAGCGCACGAATGCCGCAACATGTGCGGCGACGCGTGCCGTCCTGAAGCCACCGACGCTTCGCCCACCATCTGCCACACCCGCTGCCGCGTCAACCTGCGCCCACCCCGCGCGATAAACAACAGCGGCGAATTCTTCGTCGAAATCCGCGGACGGCCGCGCCGCATTCTTCGCCGGCTTTGGCGGCTCGCATCCCCGCCAGCACCGGGCGCCCCTGCGCCAGATATTCCGACAACGCATCCTGCGCCGGCTTGCCCAACGGCACGATCCGTTCCTTGTCCCCCTTGCCGCGCACCAGCATGTATCCCGACTCCAGCTTCAGATCTTCCAGCGTGGCGTTGACCATCTCCGAAACCCGCAGCGCGCCCGCGTAAAGCAATTCGAGCATCGCTCGATCGCGAGCCGCCAATGCCGCCGCATCTTTCGTGTTGCGATGCCCGCTCGCCAGCGCCGCCGGAGACGCCAGCGTCGATTCCACCTCATCGCGCGCCAGCGACTTCGGCAGCACCTTCCACTGCCGCGGCGACTCAATATCCAGCGTCGGATCGTGCTCGATCCTCTTGTCGAGCAGCAGATAACGATAAAGATGCCGCAGCGCCGAAAGCTTCCGCCCCACGCTGCGCCCGTCCACTTGATGGGAAAAAAGCTGCTGCAGAAATTCGCGCACATCGTTGCGCCGCGCGGTCAGCAGCAGCCGCTTCTGCTTCTCCAGAAACTCGGCGAACTGCAGAATGTCGGTCGTATACGCGCTGATCGAATTCGCCGCCAGCCCTTTCTCGATGCGCAGGTAGTCGAGAAAGCCGGAAAGCACGCGCGAATTCGCTTCGGAAGCCATAGCAGAAGAGATTCAGTATGCCCGTTATCGGACGCAGCAAAAGTGATGAAGAGGATGCGGAGAGAAAATCGCCGCACGTCGTAGAGACGTAGCTTGCTACGTCTCTCTCGCCACGACTCACCATCCGCTGGCCAGCAACCGGTGCGCCGCGCGAAACCCGCATTTCTGATATTTGTCGTACGCCCCCGCCGCTCGATCGCGAATCTGCTCGTTACTCTCCCCCGCAATCCAGCCGTCCAGCGCGCTCTTCAGCGTGTAGGCCTCGGGAGCCATCAACCCGGTGTCCACAGCAGCGGATACGCGCCCGAGGCTCGCACCGGCTCGGCGAAAAACTGCTTACTCGCGCAGGCCAGCACGATGGCGTCGCGATGAGCCTCATTTTTCTTGCGGGGAAACTGCTGCAGCTGAAAATCCATGAAGCCGTCATGGCCGATATAGGCGACAAGATTCGCGCCACCACGAATCGGCAACCTTGAACGGACCAGACGCAGCCGGCACACTCACCGTTTCCGCACCATCTCCCGCCGCCGAATCCAGAAAATCAAGAATCGCCTGCCGGATCTCCCGCCCGCGATATGCATCGGCCACAAGATATACATTCGCCACTCGATGCTTGAACACGCAGCGCTCAAGAATCTCAGCCTTCGGCTTCTCCCCGCAGGCGATCCGCTCCCACTCAGCGCTGCGCGCGAAAAATGTCTTCACACCATACGCCGAGCCCCAATACAGATTGTGCTCCGGATCTTCCCCGTTGCCGAGCTTCGCCGGAACCGGAATGATGCCCTGGCTCTGATTGTCGGCCAGCGCAACAAAAACGTGAACCGAGCGCAGCCCGGACTCTTGCGCGGCCGCGGCGCTCACCGCCAGGCAGAACGCAGCCCCACGAGAGCGCGCGCCCCCAGCCTGATCACGCTGCCTCCGCGCCGCTCACTTCCCGCAGCAATTCCACCGCGTACAGCGCGCCCTTCCGGCGTCTCCTCATGCTTGAAATAAGCAAACACATCGCGCCCGTCAGCGAGATGTTGCCGAATGCGGTCGATCATCGACCGCCGCTCCTCCCCGGTATAACTCGGCTTGCGAAAGCGGTAATACACAAAGCCGGCCGTCGCAACTTCGGGCGTGGTCAGGGTCTCCGTCTCGGCCACGCACAGCGCCACATTGCTCGCCTTCAGCAGATCCCAAGTCGAGTCGGCAAACCACGACGCATGCCGAAACTCAAACGCCGCCGGCACCGTGCGCGGCAGGATCGCCAGAAAATCCTTGAGCAGCGCCGCATCCGCCTTCAGGTTCGGCGGAAGCTGAAACAGCACCGGCCCCAACTTGCCCGCCGCAGCCAGCGGCTCAATGGTCGCCAGAAATCGCGGCACAAAATCTTCCGCGCCTTTGAGCCGCTTGATGTGCGTGATCACCTGATGCGCCTTGATGCCGAAACGAAAATGCGCGGGCGTGTCGTGCAGCCAGTTCTGGATGGTCGTTTCTTTGACCAGCTGCCGAAAAGTAAAATTCACTTCAACGGTATTGAGCTGCGTCGAGTAGTGGCCGAGGAATTTCTTCTGCGCCAGCTTGGCCGGATAGAAATCAGGCTTCCACGTTGGATAAGCCCATCCCGACGTTCCTGCAAAAAATTGCGGCATAAGTCGAGTTCTTAAGAACTGGGTGATCCTAGCCGCGTCCTTTGTGGCTAGGGTGGGATTTTCGAAAGTGTCAGTACTCAGCGAGACCGGGATTATACTTTGCCCGGCTTCTTCCGAACCGCACCCTCCGCGCGTCTTTTTCGGCGTCTGCCTTCCGCGGCGGATCATCCTCGTCGGCCTGCGCCGCGATCTCGATCTTCTTCGGCTCTTCCGCCGCACCGCCTTTCAAATCCGGCAACTGCTGTTTCAACTCCAGCACCGGCTCGAACAAATCGCCCATCTTCTCAAACCGCGCCACGACCTGCGGCGCCTCAAACACCAGCAGTCCCGCATCCTTCTTCTTGAATGCCCGCTCGACTTCCTCCCACGTCACCGGAGTCGAAACCGTGGGATGCTCGCGCGCCCGCAGCGAATACACCGCCACCGTCGTCTTGTGCTCGTCGTTCTGGCTCCAGTCGACGAACACTTTGCCGGTGCGGGCCTGCTTGCTCATCTCCGACAACACCAGATCGCGATGATCGTGCTCCAGCAATTGCGCCAGCGCGTGCGAGAACATCTTCGTCGCGTCGTAAGTCGTGCGGCGTGTTCAGCGGAACATAAATCTGCAGTCCCTTCGACCCGGAAGTCTTCGGAAAACTCTGCAGTCCGAAGTGCTCGAAAATCTCGCGCAGCCACAGCCCCACCTGGCAGCATTGCACAATATTCGCCGGCGGCCCGGGATCAAGATCGAACACCATCTCCGTCGGACAAGTAATATCCTTGGCCAGCGCCAGCGACGGATGCAGTTCCAGCGCCGCGAGATTGGCCAGCCACACCAGCGTGGCAGATCGTCCGCCAGCACATAATTAACCGTGCGCCGGTTGCGCCCGCTCCAGATCGGCGCCGTCTTCACCCAGTCCGGCTTGTGCATGGGCGCGTTCTTCTCGAAAAATGGTTCGCCGTCCACGCCGTCGGGATAGCGCTTGCGCGTCAGCGCGCGCCCCGCCAGATGCGGAATGATCGCCGGCGCGATGCGCGCGTAGTAATCGATCACATCCTTCTTGGTGAATCCGGCGGCGGGATACAGCACCTTCTCCAGGTTCGAAAGCTTGAGGTGCCTGCCCTGAATGTCGACGGCCGAGTCTGTCACGTGCGCGCTCCGCCTGCCATTGTGCCTGAAAGACCTCCGCACGCAAAATACGGTGTCGTTCCCGAGAGGAGCACGTGAGCCACAAAGGGCACGCAGGTCCACGAAGGAAAACCCAGGTGGACTGTGTGTGCTTAGTGGTTCATGCTTTTGGTTTCCTTCGTGCACCTTAGTGTCCTTCGTAGTAAAGCCTTGGAATTTGGCCCCACAGCCACTCCCTGTTTGACAACCTCCCTTCCCGCCACGTACTTTCAAACTTCTGCCCTGCTGGCCCGTCCAATACATGTGCATCGCAGAAGGGCCGTCGCCGAAGATGCTCGCCATATTAGCCCCACCGTCGGAGGTCCGATGAAACACCACACGCTGAAAACCGCCTTTCTCCTGTTTCTTCTCTCGGCCGTTGCTCTGGCCCAGAACGTCGCCTCCTTCGAAAAGCGCATCACGGTCAAGAAACTTGCCCAACGGCCTCACCCTCATCATCTGCGAGCGCCCGGAGGCCCCGGTCTTCTCCTTCTTCACGCTGGTCGACGCCGGTTCGGCGCAAGATCCCATGGGCGCCACCGGCCTCGCGCACATGTTCGAGCACATGGCGTTTAAAGGCACCGACAAGATCGGCACCACCGACTACGCCGCCGAAAAGCCCGCCCTCGAGAAGGTTGAGGCCGCCTACGCCGCCTACATCGCCGAGCGCGACAAGACCGTCGGCCGCGACGAAGCGAAGTTGAAGCAACTCGAAAAAGCCTGGAAAGACGCCATCGCCGAAGCCGACAAATTCGTCGTCCCCAACGCCTTCGGCAAGCTCGTCGAGCAAAATGGCGGCGAAGACATGAACGCCTCCACCAGCTACGACCAAACCGAATACCACTACTCTCTGCCCGAAAATCGTCTCGAACTCTGGGCCTACCTTGAGTCCGAGCGCTTCCTGCATCCCGTGATGCGCGAGTTCTACAAAGAACGCAACGTCGTCATCGAAGAACGCCGCATGCGCACCGACAGCAATCCCGTTCGGCCGCCTGCTCGAGCAGTTCACCGAAGCGGCCTTCGCAGCCCATCCCTATCACCGCCCGACCGTAGGATGGATGGCCGATCTGAATTCATTTCTCCGCCACCGACGCGCAGAAATTCTTCGACAAATACTACGTGCCGTCGAACATGGTGGTCGCTGTCGCCGGCGACATCAAAGCCGCTGAGGCCATGCCCATCCTCGAAAAATATTTCAGCCGCCTGCCGACGCGCCCGCAGCCCGACGAAACCACCACGACCGAGCCTCCGCAAAACTCCGAACGCAAAGTCATGCTCAAAGATCGCTCGCAGCCGATTTACATCGAGGGCTATCACCGTCCCGACTACCGCAGCAAAGACGATGCCGTCTTCGACGCCATCACCGATCTCATGTCGGAAGGCCGCACCTCGCGCCTCTACCGCTCGCTGGTCCGCGACAAGAAAATCGCCTCCTTCTCCGAGGGATTCACCGGCATGCCCGGCATCAAGTATCCCCACCTGTTCGCGTTTCTATGCCGTCCCGCTGCCCGGACACACCACGCAGGAAATGGCCGACGCCATCCACGCCGAAATCGACAAGCTGAAAAAAGAAGACATCACCGACGACGAACTGAAGATGATCAAGACCCGCAGCAAAGCCAACCTGATTCGCGGCCTCGCCGACAACGAAGGCCTGGCCACGCAGCTCGCCACCTACCAGACGCGCTATGGCGATTGGCGCGAGCTATTCAAATCGGTCGACCGCATCGACCAGGTCACCAAGGCCGACATTCGCCGCGTCGCCAACGAAGTCTTCGTCGACACCAACCGCACCGTCGGCGTGATTGAAAACGCAGGCGGCGCTCCGGTGAGACGAGTCATCCTCCGGCGGCGGTCGACCAGAGCTGCGCCCTCGACGAGGCTCAGGGAGGTGCGCAATGAAAATGCACACGAACGGTCTTCTCCTTCTCGACTTTAGCGCGCTGCACGCGGCGTTCGCAACCCTGTTCCCCAGGCCGCGGCTCAGGCCACAAGCTGGCAGCAAATTCCCATCCCTCCCCTGCCCGCGTTCAAGCCGCAGCAGCCCAAGCGCATCCAACTCTCGAACGGCATGGTGATCTTTCTGCAGGAGGATCACGAACTGCCGCTGATCGACGGCACCGCGCGCATCCGCGGCGGCTCGGTCAACGAACCCGCCAACAAAGCCGGCCTCATCGATATTTACGGCGAAGTCTGGCGCACCGGCGGCACCAAGACGCAAACCGGCGATCAACTCGACGACTTCCTCGAAGTCCGCGCCGCCAAAGTCGAAACCGGCAGCAGTTCCGACTCCACCACCATCAGCTTCTCGTGCCTGAAGGCCGACCTCGACGACGTCTTCAAAGTCTTCGTCGACGTGCTGCAGAATCCTGAATTCCGCGCCGACAAAATCGACATCGCGCAGAAAGAAGAAGACGACGGCATCTCCCGCCGCAACGATCAGGTCGGCGAAATTGCGCAGCGCGAATCCGTCAAGCTGGCCTATGGCGCCGACAATCCCTACGCCCGCGTGCCCGAATACGCCACCGTCGCCGCCATCACGCGCCAGGATCTGATCGACTGGCACGGCAAGTACGTCCATCCCAACAACATCATTCTCGGCATCAGCGGAGACTTCGATTCCGCCGCCATGGAAGCCAGGCTGCGCGCGGCTTTCGACGTCGTGGCCCAAAGGTCCGGCGCTTCCGAAAAACGACATTCAAATACGCTCCCGCCAAGCCCGGCTACTATCTCGTCCCGAAAGACGACGTGAACCAGAGCACCATCCACATGGTCGGCGCTCGGCACCACGCGCGACAATCCCGACTACTACGCCATCAGCGTGTTCAACGAAGCCTTCGGCGGCGGCTTCTCGTCGCGCCTGTTCAACGACATTCGCACCAAGCGCGGCCTGGCCTACGGCGTCGGCGGAGGCATTGGCACCAACTTCGGCCATCCCGGCATTCTGCAGGTTTCGATCGGCACCAAGAGCGGAAGCACGATCGAAGCGATTCAGGCCGCCGGCGAAGACATCGACGATCTCGCCAAACATCCCATCACCGACGACGAAATCCAGCGCGCCAAAGACGCCATCCTCAACGCCTTCATCTTCCGCCTCGACTCGCCCGACAAAATTCTCGGCGAGCGCATGACCTACGAATATTACGGATATCCTCCCGACTGGCTCGACAAATATCAGGCGGAAATCAAGAAGGTCACTGCAGCCGACGTGAACCGCGTCGCCGCCAAGTACCTGCACAAGGATCAACTCGCCGTGCTGGTCGTCGGCAACACGAAAGAATTCGACAAGCCGCTGTCCTCGCTCGGCAGCGGTGAAGGAAATCGACATCACCATTCCGCCTCCGCCCGCCGAAAAGGCCGACAAGAGGACGACGCCGCCAAGCCCGCCGCCTCCAATCCCGAAGGCAAAGCCCTGGCCGCGAAAGTCGCCGCCGCCATGGGAGGCCTGCCCAAGCTGCAGTCCATCAAGACCATGCACGTGAGCATCGCCGAAAGTGACGGCGGCAGCCCGCCCACTCCGGTCGATGTGACCCTCGCCTTTCCCGACCGCATGCACGTCGATGTGCAGACGCCGCAAGGCGCGCTGACCATCGTCGCCACTCCCGACGCCGCCTTCATGAGCATGGCGGGCATGGGCACGCGCAGCATGCCTCCCGCGCAGAAAAACGAAATGCTCTCGCAGCTGCACCACGATCTGGTCTACGTCGCGCAGCACGCCGACGATCCCGCCTTCACCTTCACCGCCGCAGGCACCGAAAAAATCGGCGACGTCGACGCCGCCATCCTCGACATCGGCGGCGCCATCCCGTGGGTCCGCTGGTACATCGATCCCAAGACCGGCTACATTCTTCGCGAAAAATACAAGGCCATGGGACAATCCGGCCCCTTCGATGGCGAAACCAATCTCTCCGACTGGCGCACCGTCGACGGCCTGACCATGCCCTACAAGCACCAGAACAAGCAGAACGGCCAGGAAACCAGCAACGCCGAATTCAAGAAGATCGAACTCAATCCGCACAGTCGATCCCAAGCTTTTCGCCAAGCCCGCGGAGGCTCCGGCGGACAAGCAATAGCGGAGGTTGCCATGAAGCCGCTTACAACCTGTGGCGCGGCTGGTTGCGTTCCTCGCTCGTTGCCGCATCGCCGCTCTCGCGCAAGTCACCACCTCGCAATACGACAACGCCCGCACCGGCGCAACACTCAACGAAAAAATCCTAACTCCCCAGAACGTCAACGCCAAACAGTTCGGCAAGCTGGGCGCGTTCAAAGTCGACGGCGCGGTCTACGCGCAACCCTTGTTCATTCCCTCCGTCGAAATTCCCGGCAAAGGCACGCACGACGTTCTCTTCGTCGCCACCGAGCACGACAGCGTCTACGCCTTCGACGCCACTCGCCCCGGCGATCCTCCGCTATGGCAGGTCAGCTTTCTCGACAAAGCGCGCGGCACGGTGCCCGCTATCCGAAGACGACGGTGCAGTGCCCCTTCATCCGCCCGGAAGTCGGCATCACCTCCACGCCTGTCATCGATTTGAAGTCCGGCACGCTCTACGTGCTGGCCCGCACCGCGATCCGCCACGCCGTCGGCGACGAACGAATATTTCCAGCACCTGCACGCGCTCGCCATCACCACCGGCGTAGAAAAATTCGGCGGCCCGAAACTCATCACGGCATCGGTGCCAGGCCGGGGCGCAGGCAGATCCAACCGCCAGGTCGACTTCGATCCTCTCCACGAAAATCCGCGCGCCGCGCTCACGCTCGCCAACAACAACGTCTATCTGACCTGGGCTTCCTCCTGCGATGTCGATCCCTATCACGGCTGGGTCATGGCCTACGATCCGCAAACGCTCGCGCAAAAAGCCGTGCTCAACGTCAATCCCGACGGCAGCGAAGCCGGAATCTGGCTCAGCGACACCGGCCCCGCCGTCGATTCCGAAGGCAATCTTTACGTGCCCACCGGCAATGGCACCTTCGACGCCACCAGCGGAGGCCGCGACTACGGCGATTCCGTTCTCAAGCTCGACGGCTCATCCCTCGCCGTCCGCGACTACTTCACCCCGTTCGATCAAGCCGACATCCTCGCCGGTGATTCCGACGTCGGCTCCAGCGGTCCCACGCTGCTCCCCGATCAACCCGGACCGCATCGTCATCTTCTGCTCCAACCCACCAAGCACTCCGTGCTCTATGTGATCGATCGCGACCAAATGGGAAAATTTCACGCCGAGAGCGACGCCATCCCCCAGCGGATTCGCATGGCCGGCGGAGGCTTCGGCGCCATGGCCTACTGGAACGGCCACGCCTACTTCGCCGCCAGCGACGACTACCTGCGCGACTATGCCATCAAGAATGGCCAGCTCACACTGAACGCGTCGTCCGCCATGAAGTTCGCGAATCCCGGCGCGACGCCGACCGTTTCGGCCGACGGCAACAAGAACGCCATCGTCTGGGCCATCGCAACCAAGACCTGGAACGGCCCTGACACGACAGCCCGCGGTCCTCTACGCCTTCGACGCCACCAAACTCGGCCAGCCCATCTATACCTCGGAAGCAGAACAGCCAGCGCGATCGCGCCGCCATGGCCACCCGCTTCGTCATCCCCGTAGTCGTCAACGGACGCGTCTACTTCGGCGCCAGAGGCGAAGTCGAGGTCTACGGACTCTTGAAGTAGCGATCCCTATTTCTCAACGCTGATACGGGAGGCTAACGTCGATCACGAGCCGCCGTCTATACTCGCAGCCGTGTGCACCGGAGGATCCATGTCATCCCGCCCATCCGCACGTTTCGTCGTCGCTTCTCTGGCCGTGCTGTCGCTGATCGTCTCTGCTCTCGCGCAATCGAAACCACCGAGCGACGACAAGCATTCCGATCTCTCCGCCCGCATCCAGCGCGTGGAGAACGGCATCGCGCCGATTCCTCTAAGCGCCACAGATCCGGCGACGCCACTCAATATCGAGAAACTGATGGAACTCTACAAGTGCCCCGGCCTCAGCGTCGCCGTCATCGACAATTTCAAAATCGCCTGGGCCAAGGGCTACGGCGTCGCCGAGGCTGGCACCCACACGCCTGTAACAGTTCACACGCTCTTCCAAGCCGGTTCGATCAGCAAGCCCGTAGCCGCAACCGGCACGCTCTCATTGGTCGAGCATGGAAAGCTTTCCCTTGACGAGAACGTGAACGTGAAACTCAAGTCGTGGCAAGTGCCCGACAACGAATTCACCAAGGAACAAAAAGTTACCCTGCGCCGCATCCTGAGTCATAGCGCCGGCCTCACCGTCCATGGCTTTCCCGGCTATGAAGTGGGCACACCGATTCCCACTCTCGTGCAGATCTTCAACGGCGAGCCTCCCGCAAATACCGCTCCGATCCGCGTGGATTTCGTCCCCGGAACCAAGTTTCGCTACTCTGGCGGCGGCGTCACCATCGAACAGCAACTCGTGATCGACGTAACCGGCAAGCCTTTCCCGCTGTTCATGCGCGAAACCGTCCTCGACAAAATTGGCATGACCGACAGCACCTACGAACAGCCGCTTCCGCCCGCTCGCGCCGCGATGACCGCCACCGGCACACGGGCAGACGGTACGCTCATCCCCGGCAAATGGCATATCTATCCCGAGATGGCCGCGGCCGGCTTGTGGACCACCGCCACCGACTTGGCGAAGTTCGGCATCGAGATCGCTCTTTCGAAACAAGGTAAAGCCAACCACGTGCTGTCGGAGGCCACGACTCAAGAAATGTTGAAGCCGCAGATCGAGCAGATTGGTCTGGGATTTTTTCTGGCCAGTCACAAGAATCCGGAAGAGTTCGGTCACAACGGCGCCGACGAAGGCTTTCAGGCGCTCCTGATCATGTTTGCCGATATCCGGGAAAGGCGTGGCCATCATGGCCAACTCCGACAATGGCATCAGCGTCGCCAATGCTCTGACCCAAAGCGTGGCCAAAGAATACGGATGGAATTACACCTCCGACCAAACCTCCGCGGCGGAACTGCTCATGCTCGTGGCGAACACCAAGGGTCCCGCAGGCGGTCATCACACGATATTCAGAACTGAAAAAGGCCGGGTCTGCTTCAGCCTATCCCGTCGACGAAAATACGCTGATTCCCCTCGGCTACCACTTTCTTTTCTCCGGACAGACTGATGCGGCCATCCAGATATTCCAATTGGAAGTGGAAGACTATCCCGAAATACTGGAACGCCTACGACAGCCTGGGAGAGGCTTTATCTGAAAGCGGGACAAAAAGATTCGGCCATCAAGAATTACCAGAAATCAGTCGAACTCAACCCGCAGAACCAGAACGGCATCGACGCGCTCAAGAAAATACGCGACCAGAAATAGTTCCCCGCGGCGGAGCACCGGCGTTTCGGTGTACATTAATTCGCCAGGACGGTAAACCATGATGCCGACGACCTCCAGTGATCGCGCTCCGCTGCCTAGCTTGCCCTTTGACAGTTGGAAGGACACTCTCGCCACCCTGCACATGTGGACGCAGGTCGTCGGAAAAGTGCGCCTTAAACTCTGCCCGCTGGTAAATCATTTCTGGAACGTCACCTTCTACCTGACCGCGCGCGGAATGACGACTTCCGCCATGCCGTATGAGGGCGGCACAGTCGAGGTCCGATTCGACTTCATCGATCACAAGCTCTCGATCGAAACCAGCGAAGGACGAATAGTTGCCTTCCAGCTCAAGCCGCAAACGGTCGCCGAGTTCTACAAGGAGTTCATGGCGGCGCTCGCCGATCTCGGCGTCAGGCTGAAGATATGGACCGTGCCCTGCGAGATTCCCGACCCAATTCCATTCGAGAAGGACCACATTCACGCCGCCTACGATGCTGATGCCGTGAATAAATTCTGGCGAATCACAGTCTGGGTCGATCAGATCTTCAAGGAATTCCGTGCGGGATTCCTCGGCAAAGTAAGCCCCGTACACTTTTTCTGGGGAAGTTTCGATCTTGCCGTAACCCGCTTCTCCGGCCGAACGGCCCCCGAGCGCCCTGGTGCCGACCCCATCACGCGGGAGGCGTACTCTCACGAAGCAAGCAGCGCCGGATTCTGGCCCGGCGGTGGCGACATCAAAGGCCCAGCTTTCTACTCTTACGCCGCGCCCGAACCACCCGGTTTCGCGGAACGTAAGATTCGCCCCGCGGCGGCTTTCTATCATCCGCAACTGAAAGAGTTCCTGCTGATGTACGACGACGTCCGCACCGCCGCGTCCCCAAAAACAGCGCTGATGGAATTTCTGCAGAGCACTTACGACGCAGCCGCCGATACGGGAAATTGGGATCGCAAAGCCTTGGAACGCTAACGGCCGCGACGGTGCCCACATCCTGAGTAGCCACCCCGCGCGGTCAATTCCTCGCCGTAACCTTCTGTGGCGGCTTACGATCTATCGATGCCTGCGTCTGCGGCTTTTTCTGGCCTTGCTGCGTGCCCGCAGCCGACTTGATTTTCTTGCGGTGCGCAAGATCCGCTTTCCGCTCCTCTTGCAGGTGGTGCACAGTCGCCTTGCTCGCCACCGTCCATGGGTCGTACCAGGTCGGGTCTACCTCCTGCTGGCTATACGCTGGAATCAGCAGCATCAGCAGAGTTGCGACGATTCCTGCAAGCTTCACCATGCGAAACATCTTCCTCACCTCCGTTTTCGAAGAGCCACCGCCATTCGCGATGGCGAACCATCGTGAACTCTGGGACTCGAAAGCATAGTGAGGATCAGGGCTTACGCGTTTCAGACACGATACCGACGGCTATGGAACGACGGTCAAGGAGGACAGAGAGCGAAGACAGAAGGAAAAACGTTTGGGCCGTCCTGCGGAGCCGCTACGGAAGCGTTACGTCCGCGAGTGGCGCTGGAAGCGATGGCTCCTCAGCCTGCGCCCGCGCGTTCGAAAGCGTTACTGGCATTCGGCCCGACATCGGGATTTCTCCAAACAGCGCCCGGACGGCGCTAACCTCCGAAACCGTCACATTCGAGAATGTGCAGATGTAATTCTGAATCGCTGGAAAATCGTCCGTAAGATAAGGATTCCCCATCGCCAACACGGCAGTCTTCTCGCCCGCGCGGCCGAGAATCTTCTCCAAGAGCGCGCTCGTTGAATCTGGCAGAGACG
Organism: uncultured Acidobacteriaceae bacterium; assembly: GCA_963795875.1. Classification (GTDB taxonomy): domain Bacteria; phylum Acidobacteriota; class Terriglobia; order Terriglobales; family Acidobacteriaceae; genus Sulfotelmatobacter. The sequence goes on along the minus strand of CAWCJM010000003.1, from coordinate 2,203,872 downwards.
CAGGATGCTTCCCACTGCGCCCCAGCTTCCTCGATCGTGCGGCCGAGGGAACGATGTACACCGCGACCACAACCGCCCGTGCCTGGTCCACCGCTTTCAGCACGCCGGCTGTTCTGCCCGGCGCAACGCGCGGATCGACATACACTACCTTCGCATCTGCCATACGGGCGTGGATCTCACGCTCCAGAACATGACCATCCTCGGCCCGAACGTTGTCGCACAGAACAACCACGAGCACGGGGCGAGTATCGGGCGCTCCTCCCTGATTCAGAACCACGTTCTTCAAGGACGCTACTCCTCTGAGCGGCAGCAGTTTTCGGTTATCGCGCACCAGTGTGATCGATGCGTCAGAAATTCGCTGCCCGGTGGCCACGTTTGCCGGACTCCCCACCAGCTTCGGAATCGCCGCCACGTCCACCAGGCGAGCCTTCTGCAGCCCCAGCGAGGCTTTGGCCTGCAATATTTTCAAGACGGACGCGTCGAGCCGCTGCCGCGAAATCTCGCCGCTCTGAACCGCATCGAGAATCGCATGATAGCTGGCGTCCAGATCAGCCGGCATGGTCAGCACATCGTTTCCGGCCTTGAACGCATCTACCGCGGCACGACCAACGTGTCCCGCATAAAGGCGGGTCAGCCCCGCCATGTCCAGGCCGTCCGTAACCACAATTCCCTTGAAACCAAGCTCGTTCTTCAGCAGTCCCGTAACGATGGCAGGTGACGTCGTGGCCACCAGGTTCGGATCCGGATCGAGCGCCGGCACGCGGATGTGCGCCGTCATCACTGCATCGACGCCAGCATCAATCGCCTTGCGAAATGGAGGCAGATCGACCGCACGCAACACCTTCGCGATTCTCGTCCACTCGTGCTAGCGCAAGATGCGAATCGGTCCCGGTATTACCGTGCCCCGGAAAGTGCTTCGCGGTGGTCAGCATTCCGTTCGCTCGCGCCCCGCGGATGTAGGCAGCCACTAGCGTCCCGACCTGCTCAGGATTGGCGCCGAATGCGCGTGTCCCAATGATCGGATTTGCCGGATTGGAATTCACATCGGCGACAGGAAAAAGATTCCAGTGCACGCCAATCGCCCGGCTTTCTTGCGCCGTAATACGGCCGAACTCCTCGGCGTAGGCCGCTTTGCCCGCAGCCCCAAAAGCCATGGCATGAGGAAATACGGTGGTCCCGAAAAGACGCGCCGGAAGCACGCCCTGCTCAAAATCTCCGGCGATCAGCAGTGGCAGTTTCGATTCCGTCTGCAGCCGGTTCAGCATGACCACGGTTTCGTAGCGGTGGTCGCTGGGAAGTAGTCTCGCTCCCGGCGGCGCCGACATGGCCACCGAACCGATATGGTATTTGCGAATGTCGTTCGAGAGCCGCTCGTATTCGGGATTGCGCACGCCCGACAATCCCACGCGCAGGCGAACCATGAACAACTGGCCGACCTTCTCCTCCAGCGAAAGGCTTGCCAAGCTTTTCTCCGCCCAAGCCTGATCTTCGCTCGGCAGATGAAGCGCGGCCGGGTCCCGGTGCTTCTCCCGTGGAACGGTCGAGGAGCCAACCAGGCTGACCAGCGCTACCGCCACCAGGATTCGAAGCATCTGCACATCAAGAGCATACTTGGAAAAATGCAGTCACGCGCGTTTTGACTTGAGGTCGATCGCCAATCGAAGGTACATGTTCAACCGGCGATGCTTTCGAACCGTGTCCTTCCCGACAACTCGATCCCAGGGATCCTCTGGACCCTAACCGCGCTTTCTATATCGATTACCCGTGCTGGCTCTCCTCAACAACTTGTTACGAAGAAAGGTAGTTCTAAGCAGTCTGGTAAGCATCCAATTGGCTCAAGTGGTTATTGCCCGCGAGGCTCGAAACGCTTACGATTCATAGAGCTAGGATCATGAAGAGAGCGATCTCGATACTGTTCGTCGTTTCATGTTTGGCTGTAGCCAATTCCTCACAGACTCCGGACACTCCCACCCCGGTCCCCGTGCTGGTCGAGTTGTTCACCTCTGAGGGCTGTTCCAGCTGCCCTCCCGCAGATGCGTGGCTGCAACGACTCGACTCCGCCCAGCCCGTTCCCGGAGCGCGACTGATTGTGCTCAGCGAACATGTGGATTACTGGAACCACGACGGCTGGAAAGATCCCTACTCGTCTTCTTCCATCACGGAACGGCAGAGCGACTATGTGAAGGCACTTGGATTGGAGACTCCAGCCACTCCGGAGGTCATCGTCGACGGAGCCGTCGTCCTCCACCTCGCTGATGCCCAACAGGTCAAACAAACCCTTCAACAGGCGGCCCACACAACCGTGATCCCCGTACGCATTTCTTCAGTCGACGCCGACCCTGGAAATCAGGGCACCCTTCGAGCACGCATCGAAGTGGATGGCTGTCAGGCACCCCACAATGCCGACATCTACGAGGCACTCGCCCTCAATCATGCCGAGTCACAGGTATTGCACGGCGAGAATAGTGGCAAACATCTTGAGCACACTGCTGTTCTGCAAAGCCTCACGAAGATCGGCAAAGTGGAAAAGGGAAAGAATTTCAGCCGCGAGATTGAGATCAAGCTTAAGCCCGGCACCGACCCCAAGAATATTCGTCTCATCGTCTTTGCCCAAGTCCCGGGCCCCGGCAAAGTCCTGGGAGCGGCGATGCAGCAAGGGATTCGCTAATGGCATACGCGCCCTGCCGTTTTATTGACTGAGGCCACACTTGTTTGCACGCACCAACCAAAGTGGCCGCCCGCAGGTTCAGTTCCTGAAATAGGACCGGTTATCGAGAATGGTCGTAACGCCTTCGACCAAACATTTGATATCGGCCTTTGGACACATCCCGCGAATGCCGATCTTCCGGGCTGCCTCGGCAAGCTGGGGCGAGTCGTGCAGGGTGACCATCAGGATGGGCGTACTCGGGGAACGCGACGTGATCTCCTTCGCCGCGTCCAGTCCATTCATGATGGGCATTTGAAAGTCGAGCACGATAACGTCAAACTTCTCTTCGTCAAATTTCGCAACGGCTTCCCGTCCGTCGGACGCCTCATCGCACACTTTCCACTCATCATGGGTCTCCAGAAGGTTTCTCAATGTGCGACGCATCACAGCGCTGTCATCCACGACGAGGATGCGAGCCCCAAGCGGTCGATGGGAGATCGATGTCACAACTCTCTGATGCAGTTTCGGGATAATTCGGTGAGAGATGATTCCTTGATTTCCTGCCCGGGGTTAGATTTCGTCCAAATATCTGGTTTTTCGCGTGTTGACCCTCTGGCGGGAACGATTTGTCGGCAACTGCGGCAGAATCAGTTTAACCCTGCAGCCCTTTATGCCACTTTAAGAATTGCGCCGACCGTGGTTCCAGATGCGTTGGATTGTATCTCCAAGGTGCCGCCAAGACGTCTCAGGCGCTCTCGCATTCCAGCAAATCCCACACCGCCGCGGCCCGCCTCGATCAGTTCGTGTTGTTTCTCCAGCGGAATGCCTTTCCCGCTATCCTGCACTTTAACAAACACGGTGTCACCTTCCTGCTGGACGCGAATGGCAGCTGTGGCACTGCCGGAATGACGGTGGATGTTGGTCAAACACTCTTGAACGATCCGAAAGATGGCTATTTCGAATTCGTCCGGTAGCCGGCCAAAATCATTCGCGATCTCCACCTCCACTTTAATATTGCTACGTTCTGCGAAGCCATCCGCATACCAGCGAAGCGCAGAGGTCAGGCCCGCGACATCCAGGAGTGGGGGATGAAGCAGATGCGAAATGGTGCGGATCTCGCGAGAGACCTGATCGACTAACTGAGCATTCTCTGAAACCGCTCTCGCTCCGATGGAATCGAGCTGATGGGACTGAGCCTGAATTACGCCAATGTTCATGCTGAGAGCTGCGAGCGTCTGGCCGACGCTGTCGTGCAGTTCGCGAGCCAACCGCCTGCGCTCCTCATCCTGCAGATTCTGGAGACGCGAAGCAAAATCCATTTGTTGCTTCTGTGATGTCAGGTCGGTGACCAGAACTCCGGTTGCCGATTTGTCTCGCGACAAAAGACTGAAAGAGAAATTTGTGGGGATGAAACTGCCGTCAGAAAGTTGAAGCCGTATTTCTCCTTCGTTCGATACGCTCGGATTCTCGTGCAGTAACCTCTCATAGGCGGGCCGGTCCTCTGAAGCAACGAAGTCCAGCAAGTAGCGCCCAATCACCGTCTCTCGCTCCACACCTAACAGCTGCGCCAGACTGAGATTGCAGTAAACGATACATCCGCGAGCATCGAGCATAGCTGCGCCCTGCTGCATTTTTTCAACCAGGGCGCTGTACGGAAGATCGGAACCCTCCAGCGTATAAACCCGGTGACCTTCCGGTTCCTCGACGACGAACGCGTCCACCGTTCCGTACTGGATAGCGCGCAGCGTCTGCTCGGCCTCTTCCATCAATTGCTGACTGCGCTCAACTTCGGGCATTTCGCTGTTCATAGCATCCTCATCGAGAACAAGACTCTTCTACTTTGAACTTCATTCCCCCATAGCGGCGGGACGTATTTGTAAGCCAACCAAGGCACGCTCCGTATCGCGAAGATCGCCGACGATTTTTCGTAACGGTTGCGGTAATTTTCGCACCAAGGTGGGGATGGCCAGGATCTGGTCGCCCGCTGCCAGTTGCGGGTGCTTCACCAGATCGACGACTTCAATGTTGTACCGGCCCGCTAAATGATCCTCACATATCCTCTTGAGATTGGCGAAAGCGGCGACTGAACGCGGCGTCTGGCCCGCGACGTACAGGCGAAGCTGCCATACCTCGTTCGCAGCCGGCTCGTTCCTTTCTCCGATCTCTTGCAGGCTGAGAGGTTTAGCCTCTTTATTTCTTTCTGACTTCTTCATCGCGCTCCCTTTCGTTGCTTCCCATTGACCCCATCTCGAACCAGATCTGCCTGACGGCTGCGGGACATGGCTTCGCGACCCTCCGCCATCACCTCTTCTCGCGAAGCATATTCCAGGGTGGAGGTTTCGGCTTCCGCCTCCTCTACTTCAAACTCTTTGCGCAGCGCCGCGATACGCGCTTCCAGCGCTTCTCGCTTGCGCATCCGATCGCGACCCTTGCGCTCGGCTTCGTACCGGCGCGCCCGGGCATCGGCCTTCTCCCGCGCTTCCTGCGAAAGGCGGGACGATCCTGTGAGCACTCCCTCCGGCCCCACGTACACGTCCAGCAAATCGATCCCCTGGGGAGTTAGGAGGAACTCACGTAGTTGGTTGGAGTGCCCCATCCCCCGCGACTTCAATACGTACAGCGCGCGGTTGCGCTCCCCATCCAGCTCGATATCCCGCATGAAAAGCCACGTGTCGACGATGGATGAGATCTCAACATCGGTTTTCTCCAATGCTTCCCCACCGGACGTGAGATTGGTGAGAAAGGCGGTAACTTGCCGCTGCTTCAGGAAGTCGATGAGGCGAATCATCATAATGTGCGCGTCGCGCCGGTTCCCCGCCTGAATGAGGCTTCCCACTGGATCGAGGACCACCACTCTCGGTTGGAACTCCTGGACGATTTTGTGAATGATTGCCAGGTGCATTTCCAGTCCATAGAACGTAGCGCGGCTGGAATGAAACTGGAGCAGTTTCTTCTTGGTCCACTGCTCAAGGTTCAAGCCGATTGATCGCATATTGCGAACAAGTTGGTCCTGGGATTCCTCGAATGAAAAGTAAAGGCAGCGCTCGCCACGCCGGCAGGCGGCATCGACGAAGCTCGCTGCCAGACTGGTCTTGCCTGTCCCCGCTGTCCCTGAAACTAAAATCGTGGTTCCTCGGTAGAATCCCTCGCCGCTCAGCATCGTATCCAAACGCGGAACGCCGCTCGAAATTCGTTCCTCACTCACTTCGTGCTGCAGCCCCAACGACGTAACCGGCAGCACGCTGAAACCGTCTTCGTCGATCAGAAAGGGATATTCGTTCGTGCCGTGCGCCGTTCCTCGATATTTGACGACACGCAGCCGGCGTGTGGAAACCTGCTCGGTCACCCGGTGATCGAGCAGGATCACGCAATCCGAGACATATTCTTCCAGCCCGTGCCGGGTCAGAGCGCCTTCGCCGCGCTCCGCAGTGATGACGGCGGTTACACCCTTGTCTTTGAGCCAGCGGAACAGACGGCGCAATTCCGCTCGCAGAATGCCCTCATTCTGCAGTCCGGCAAATAGATTTTCGATCGTGTCCAGAACCACGCGCTTCGCGTCAATGGCATCAATCGCTGCGCCCAGCCGTATGAACAGGCCCTCCAAATCGTAGTCGCCAGTTTCGTCAATCTCACTACGCTCGATGCGGACGAAATCGATGACCAACTTCTTTTCGTTCGCCAACTCATCCAGGTCAAAACCGAGCGAGCGAACATTTTGCGTGAGCTCAGGGGCGGTCTCCTCAAACGCCATGAAAACACCAGGCTCGTTGTATTCCATGGCTCCGCGAACCAGGAACTCCATGGACAGAAGAGTCTTGCCCGCACCGGCACTACCGCAGACGAGCGTGGGACGCCCGCGGGGGAACCCACCTTGTGTGATCTCATCAAGGCCCTGAATGCCCGTGGGCGCTTTGGGCAGACTACGATTTCCATCGCCCATCAACTGGGCTGGCTTTGTCTTGCGAATTCCCATTTTAGACACTTACTTTTTCCTGCAGTCGTGAATCCAGGGCGGGAGAACTCATCTTAAGACAAGGCGATTCGGCCCCTATATACAGGATTTACTGTAGAGAGCTCTGTCTACCGGAAAGACGATGAAATACCGCTTCAGGATGCATTTTGCCGTCTGCGTGTACCACTTCCGTGGACCTCTTGACAGAATCGACTCGCGCAGTTTATCGTTGGCGAACAAAAGGCGAATAACCATGTCTTCCCTTCCCCTTGCTTTCTCCACCCGACAAGCCCCGCCTGATTGGCATCGCCCGCCTGGCCTCCGAGGGCGAATCCCTGCGCGAGGGACACAATGTCGAATACTTCACGCTGCCTGCCAAGTCGCTGCTGAACCGCTGCGTCAGCAACCGGCAGATGCCTTTTACCTGGACCATCAATCCCTACCGCGGCTGCGAGTTCGGATGCCGCTACTGCTACGCCCGCTACACCCACGAGTTCATGGAAATGCGCGATGGCATGGAGTTCGAGCAGAAGATCTACGTCAAGCAGCACGCGGCCGGACTGCTCCGCCACGACCTGCATCGCGTTAAGCCCGACGAAGCCATCGCACTCGGCACTGCCACCGATCCTTACCAGCCCGCCGAGCGCCGCTACGAAGTCACGCGCGGAATTCTGGAAGAGTTCGCCCGCCATCGCGGCTTCGAACTCGGCATTGTCACCAAGTCGAACCTCGATCGTCCGCGACCTCGATCTGCTGAAAGAAGTCGCGAAGACGAATCGTCTCTCCGTGCACATTACGGTCACGACCCTCGATGTGGAACTGGCGCGCATTCTCGAACCTCGCGCCCCGCGTCCCGATCTTCGCATCGACGCCGTGCGCGCGCTCAGCCAGGCAGGATTGCGCGTCGGCGTGAGTTGCTCGCCTGTCGTCCCGGGAATCACCGATTCTCCGAAAGATCTGGAAAGCTGTGATCCGCGCCGCCGCCGAAGCCGGCGCCGACTACGTTTTCGCCAACCCGCTTTTTCTGAAGCCTTGCTCGGCGGCTGTGTTCCTGCCTTTTCTCGAGCAGAACTTCCCGCATCTCGCCGAGAACTACCGCCAGCGCTATCAGGACCGCGCCTTTCTTCCTCCCGCCTACGGCAAGCGCCTGTCACATCTGGTCGCGCACCTGCGGGAGAAATACAAAATGACGCGCGCCCACCGCCGCGAGCGGCTCCGCCTTCGCCACCAAGTGGCCGGTGCAGGCTTTCGACGAGCAGTTGAACCTGTTCTAAAGATTGAGTCATTGAGGAATTGGGTCATTGGGTGATTGAGTCATTGAGTGATAGAGGATTGGGGATTGAAGACTCCTCGAATTGAATCGTCGTTCTCAGTTATTCAATCACCCAATTACTCAATCACAAAATCACTCAATTTTCTCGATCCTCTATAATCTGAGATTCCCATGGTCACCGCCTCCCCACCCGCACCACAGCCCGGCCAGCCCAACACTTTCGGCGTGCGGATGCACCGCTTCTGGCGGCGCGTCACCGAAGGTCTTGAGGTCAGCCAGCTCTGGTCGCAGTTCGAGTCCGAAGCCCGCACCAGCTATCGGCTGTACTCCAGAGACGTCGAAGCGAAAACTCCCGACGGCCTGACCCGCGGCGGCCGCAACCTGCACGTCGTCAAGGAATTTTTCTGGGCGGTGTTTGAAAAGCTCTCGCCCGCGCGCCGCGTGCTGATGCTGTTGGCGCTGATTCTGCTGGTCATTCCTCATGCCGCAATCGAATACACCGGCCGAGGTCGGCAACGATCGAGTCCGTTGAATTCGATCTCCACTTCTGGGCGGCGCTGCTTCTTCTGTCTGCTGCTCATGCTCGAAATCGCCGATCGCGTGGTCATGAAGCGCGACCTGCAGATTGCGCGCGAAATCCAGACCTGGCTGCTGCCCGGCGTCCCGCCGCAGATTCCCGGGCTCGCCATCGCCTACGCCACGCGCCCCGCCAACACCGTCGCCGGCGATTACTACGACGTTTTCCCGCGCCCCGGCCGCACGCAATGAAGAAAACCGCGTGGTGCTCGCCGTCGCCGATGTCGCTGGCAAAAGCATTCCCGGCGGCCATGCTGATGGCGACGTTTCAGGCGAGCCTCAAGACGCTTTCGACCGCGCAGGTCGCGCTGCCCGAACTCGCCGTCGAACATGAACCGCTATGCCTGCAGCAACAGCCAGGGCGGATTGCGTTTCACCACCGCGTTCCTCGCGGAATACGATCCGGTCCGTCGCACGGTGGACTACATCAACGCCGGCCACAACAATCCCATCCTGCGCCGCGCCAGTGGACAAATCGAGCGCCTCGATGTCGGCGGCTTGCCCTTCGGCATTCAGCCCGAGGCGAAATACGATTCCGCGACGATCACGCTCGCGCCCGGCGACTGGCTGATCATCTTTACCGACGGATTAGTGGAAGCCGAAAACGCCCGCCAGGACGAATACGGCGAAGCCCGCCTGCTGACCGCGATCGAAGCCGGCAAATCGGTCGAGCCCGCCGAGATGCTCAAGCGCCTCATGGCCGAAGTCGACCTCTTCGTCGGCAACACTCCCCAGCACGACGACGTCACCTGCCTGCTGCTGAAATCCGAGAGCTTCTAAAGATTTCCGGGAACAAAATTGCGCAAGCACACTCGCATCCTCGCAAGTCGTTGAGAGTTGGTGTAAGTCGTTGACGCTTCGTGTAAGTGATTGATTATTCGTAAAACGGTCCTGCGGAACCGCTGGACGCACGATTTTCCGAGCGACGGCCTTTGGATCACCTGCGAGGGAGATTGCGCACGAGAGTGCCGTTTCCGGCGCGGGAAACAGCATTCCTGGCGGCGACTCGCACGAAAAAATGCGCGTCGGACGACCCATACTTCGTTTGTACGTACATAGTTGTACAACTTGTCTCGGAATCACTCCCGCATTAGCTCAGCATACATCCGGTGGAAGGCATGCACGCCTTTTTCCTGCTTCACGCTGAACCGTCCCGCGCGAATAACTTCGCGAGCGCAGATTCTTCTGCACCGATCTCGCAGATGCCAACATCTTCCATCTGAATCTGATCGCTGAACTCCACCGACGCCTTTGCCGCCGGAGCGCCGTGATCCTTCTCCGGCAAGTACCATTCGAAGATCGCCAGCGAGCGCTCGGCGTCGACCGGCAGCACGATGTTCAGCGAAACGTTGTCGGGATAGCAGTTCAGCATCCAGTTGGGAAAGATCCAGAAGTAGTCCGTGGTCAAATCTTCGCTCGCTTCCGGGTAGCGGCGCGGCGTGGCATCGCCGGGCTGCGCGCCGCGGATCGGGCTGAACTGCCGCACATATCCGTGACGCCGACCGCATAGGGCTCGACCACGTATGCGTTGTAATCCAATTCGCGATTCAGCCCGGGATGCACGCTGGGCAAGTGGTATCCCTCGAGATAGTTGTCCACATACGTCTTCCAGTTGCACTTCATGTCGTAGGTGCGGCGCTCGAACAACTTCATCTGCGCGAACGGAAATTTCTCCGCCTGCTGCGGCAACTCGCCCAGACTTTCCCGCAACGGCCGCGCCGCAGGATCAAGGTTCACGAACACCAGGTTGAACCACTCCTCGGTGCGCACGGGCTTCAGCGCGAACTCTTCGGGACAAAATCCTTCCACGCCTTCGATCTCGGTGGCGCTGATCAGTGCGCCGTCGAGACCATATGTCCACCCGTGATATCCGCAGCGAAACAGCTTGCGCGAACCGCAGCCTTCCGCGGGAGGACCGGCGCGGTGCCGGCAGACGTTGTAAAAACCGCGCAAGCGTTCCGTCGATGCCGCGCACGAACAACAGCGGTTCATCGATGAGACTCGGTCGTGAAATAGTCGCCCGGATTGGCAACCTGGCTGGCGTGACCAACGACCTGCCACGTTCGGGCGAAGATTTTTTCCTTTTCGGCAAGGAAATGCTCGCGTCGGTGTAGAGATGCGCGGGCAGAGTCCAGGCGCGCGCGATCTCAGCATCGACTTGAAGGCATTGATTTGGGATTGGCCATGGATGAATCACAAACGTTCGCCGGACTATTGTACGCAGCCAGCTGCCGTGGGCATATAGAAAGCGCCAGACGCACCACGATGTCAGATTCTGTAACGTGGACGCCCGCGGGCGCGTAAACAGCGACGGAGCATGCGTTCCCAAGATGGAACGAGTGCAGATCCAGACTGACACGAATTGTCAGGCCATTTGCCGAATTTTGCCAGCATTGTCCGAGATCTGGCAGACCGATAACGGTACCGCTGAAGTGTGACCCTCCGCTGAAAATAAAGCCCTTCCCGCAAGCCGCCCTGGAACTAAGGTAACTAACAGATTTGGCGAGGCAAGTGCAAATATCGATAACGACTGCGTCATCCGTGACCAGCAGTTAAGCAACAACAAAACAGTTCAAAAACGAGAGGACAAAAAAGAGATGCGGAAACAAAAAGGTTTCTCACTGATCGAGCTGCTGATCGTGGTGGCAATCATCCTGATCATCGCAGCTATCGCGATTCCGAACTTGCTGCGCGCTCGCATGGCGGCTAATGAGTCGTCTGCTGTCGCGTCCATTCGTACCATCACCACTGGCGAAGTCACTTACCAGACGGCGTATCCGACGGTCGGCTATGCTCCGGCTCTGACCAACCTGGGCGGCGCGTTGGGCGCGGCTTGCGCTCCCAGCTCCACCACAGCTTGCTTGATTGACTCCGTGCTTGCCAACAACGGTAACCCGGCTGGCAGCGGCAAGAGCGGCTACTCGTTCACCACGGGCACCGGCACGGTTGTGGGCGGCGTCAACTCTGGCTACACGGTCGTAGCGGTTCCGCTCTCGATCAACCAGACCGGTATTCGTGGCTTCTGCGCTGAGGAAGATGCAGTGGTTCGCGTCGACCCGGCTGGCGTTTGCTCCAACACCGAAGCGGGCATCCTGACCTTCAACCCGCTCAACCAGTAATTTCAGTACTGGCGAATACCTGGGGAGGGTATAAGCTAACAAGGGCAGCGAGCTCAGGCTCGCTGCCTTTTGTTTTTTGTCCTCACGCCGGACGATGTCAGGTGTTAGCAGCGGCAACCCGCTCGCGCTTCCCGCCTTTACGCCATCCCAAACCGAGTCGATCCAGGCCGACAACAACCGGTAAATCTTCAGGATGGAGTCCATCTTCTTGAAGTGGCGACTCTCAAAACAGATGACAAAAATTGTCAGCCTCAACGCCCTTCTTTAGCACAACCCATTTTGCAGCATTAACCCGAGGAACCAGGAGATTCGGACCGCAGTTGCAAACAAAGGACTTCAAACCAAGGCACCACTATTCGGAGCCATTGGCGACGCAAGTGCAACCATCAATCTCGACTAGAGTCATTCGTGACCAGTTAAGAATTTAAAAATCAAAAATAGCTTGGGGAGAAAAATAGAGATGCGGAAACAAAAAGGTTTCTCACTGATCGAGCTGCTGATCGTGGTGGCGATCATCCTGATCATCGCAGCTATCGCGATTCCTAACTTGCTGCGCGCCCGCATGGCGGCCAATGAGTCGTCTGCTGTCGCTTCCATCCGTACCATCACCACGGGCGAAGTAACCTACCAGACGGCGTATCCGACGGTCGGTTATGCTCCGGCCCTGACCAACCTGGGCGGCGCGTTGGGTGCGGCTTGCGTTCCGAGCTCCACCACAGCTTGCCTGATCGACTCCGTGCTCTCCAACAACGGTAACCCGGCGGGCAGCGGCAAGAGCGGCTACTCGTTCACCACGGGTACCGGCACGGTTGTGGGTGGCGTCAACTCGGCTACACGGTTAAGGCGGTTCCGCTCTCGATCAACCAGACCGGCATTCGTGGCTTCTGCGCTGAGGAAGATGCAGTGGTTCGCGTCGACCCGGCGGGCGCTTGCTCCAACACCGAAGCGGGCATCCTGATCTTCAACCCGCTCAACCAGTAAGTTTCAGTCTGGCGTACACTCGGGGGAGGAGTACGCCAAGAAGGCAGCGAGCTTACGCTCGCTGCCTTTTGTTTTTTGAGCGCAGACATTGAGCACTGGCTTCTGAAAATGGGAACACGTTCTTCTTGGATTCAGGTCAAAACGCAAACATGACTCGGACCTTACGCCGTGTTCCCAGATTGACACGAATTGTCAGTCTGGCGCGGCTTTTGCCACGAATCTGGTCGTGAAAGGATTAGAATCAGTTGGACGTATGACCGCTGGTGCAAACAAAGCTCTTGCCTCGGCGCAGTGGGAACCAAAGTCACAGCAGACGACGGCCACGCAAGTGCAACATAAAGCTCGACCGAGTCATTCGAGACTAGATAAAAAATTCAAAACAAAGAGCTTGGGGGAACAACAGCAATGCGGAAACAAAAGGGTTTTTCACTGATCGAACTGCTGATCGTAGTAGCGATCATCCTGATCATCGCAGCCATCGCGATTCCGAACTTGCTTCGCGCCCGCATGGCGGCCAATGAGTCGTCTGCTGTCGCTTCCATTCGTACCATCACCACTGGCGAAATCACCTACCAGACGTGCTATCCGACGGTCGGCTATGCTCCGGCTCTGACGAACCTGGGCGGCGCGTTGGGCGCGGCTTGCGTTCCGAGCTCCACCACAGCTTGCTTGATTGACTCCGTGCTTTCCAACAACGGCAACCCGGCGGGCAGCGGCAAGAGCGGCTACTCGTTCACCACCGGTACCGGCACGGTCGCTGGCGGCGTGAACGTGGGCTATGCAGCCAAAGCGGTTCCGCTCTCGATCAACCAGACCGGCATCCGCGGCTTCTGCGCTGAGGAAGACGCAGTGATTCGCGTCGACCCGGCGGGCGTCTGCTCCAACACCGAAGCGGGCATCCAGGCCTTCAATCCGCTGAACCAGTAGCGCATGAACCGGTAACGCACGCTAGCTTCAGCGAGGCAGTTACAAACCAGGGGCAGCGAACTCGCAGTTCGCTGCCCTTGTTAGTTTGCATCAGTCTCGCTGGCATAGCCTTTCGACGCAGGTTGTTCCACTTCCTGACAGGATTGCTACTCGAGATGCGCGCTCATTTCCACTGCAGTGCTCGAGCTAACCCATTGATTCCAAAGATTCCGAGATTACTAAGGTTTCAGCGAACTGCGGAATTGGTACGAATTGCAAATTATTCTTGTGTCTCGCCCCAAGTTGAGTTGCTCACTGTAGGTTGAAGGGGAAATCGGATGCGTTCAACAAAGGGATTCTCACTCATCGAGTTGCTGATCGTGGTGGCGATCATCCTGATCATCGCCGCCATCGCGATCCCCAACCTGCTGCAAGCGCGGATGTCGGCCAACGAAGCGTCCGCAGTCGGCTCGTTAGCGCCATCAAGAGCTCGGAAATCACCTACACACGCCTATCCGACGGTCGGCTATTCGCCCGACATCGGACTCGCTGGGCGGCGCCATCCCCGTGCACTCCGTCTTCGACCACGGCGTGCCTGATCGACAGCTTCCTGTCGGCGTCCACGCCCGGCAGCGGCGGCAAGAGCGGCTTCGTCTTTCTGGCGACCGGCATCATGACGGCTGGCGCCGTCAACAATGCGGCCTTTGTTGCTGCAGCCGCGCCCGTGCTGCTGCATTCCACCGGGAACCACGATTACTGCTCCACCAACGATGGCGTTCTGCGTTCGCAGATGGCCAATCCCGGCGACGTTCCGGTCAACAACCTCGCAGCGTGTCTGGCGTTTCCGGTGACGCAGTAAACGCATCGGAATCTCGTGTCAAGTTGAGAATCAAGCAGCTTCGCCTTCAGGATGAGTGTTCGCTTAGTTCCGCAATCGCCCCGATGTGCAGGCTTGGACCTCCGCTCAAGCGCGTGACCGTCGTAACGGTCGCGGCGATCTTCTCCGCCCAGCTCTTGCTTATAATCTTTTTCGGAAACACTTCTCCGGAAGTCCCTGCGCATACAATGGCCGCGATTGAAATCCTCGGGCTGGAAAAGACCTACATGGTGGGGTTCTGGCGCAAGCGGCCCAAGCGGGCCTTGCAGCCGCTGCATCTCACCGTGGAAGAGGGAGAGATCTTCGGCTTCCTCGGGCCCAACGGCGCGGGTAAAACCACCACGCTTGAAAATGCTGATGGGGCTGGTGTTCCCGACCGCCGGGCACGGCTCGCATCCTGGGCCGCGATTGGACCGATCCTGAAGTCAAAGCGCAGATCGGCTTTCTGCCCGAGCAGCCCTATTTCTACGACTACCTGACCGCGCACGAATTGCTCGACTACTACGGACAACTTTCCGGAGTTCCCGGCAAGGACCGCAAGCGCCGCATCGAAGAAGTGCTGCAGCGCGTGGGCCTGACCGACATGAAGGGCGTGCAGTTGCGCAAGTTTTCCAAGGGCATGCTGCAGCGCGCCGGAATCGCGCAGGCGATTCTGCACAATCCGAAGCTGGTGTTCTTCGACGAGCCCATGTCAGGGCTCGATCCGCTGGGCCGCCGCGAAGTTCGCGACCTGATGGAGCAACTCAAGCAGGAAGGCAAGACGGTATTTTTCTCGACCCACATTCTTTCCGACGCCGAGGCGCTGTGCGACCGCGTCGCCATCATCAACAAAGGCGAATTGCGCGGCGTGGGCGCGGTGGAAGATTTGACCGTCGACAGTTCAGGGCAAAGTGGAAGTGATCTGGCAAGGCACGCAGATTCCGGCGTCGATGAAGGCCCTGGGCGCGGAATGCCACGTCACCGGAGACACGGTTCGCGCGGTGCTTCCGGAGAATCAGCAGGACGCCGCCATTGACGCGCTGCGCCGCGAGCGCATCCGGCTGATCGCGATTACTCCGCTGCGCACTTCGCTGGAAGCTTATTTTGTGGAGAAGCTGCAGACACTCGCAACCGCAGACCGCGGGGAAGACTCTGGGGACCGCCGTATGAGCCCGCGCATCGTTCACATCGCGCGCAACACATTTCGCGAAGCGGTCCGCGACCGCGTGCTCTACAACCTGATCGCGTTCGCCCTGCTGCTTTCGGGCGCGGCCATTTTCGTGGGCCAGATTTCCATCGACATCGAGCGCCTGGTGGTCGATCAACCTGGGCCTCACCGCGGTTTCGCTGTTCGGCGTCGTCATCGCGATCTTCATCGGCATCGGGCTGGTCTCGAAAGAAATCGAGAAGCGCACGCTCTACACCGTGCTGTCGCGGCCGGTGCGCCGCTGGGAGTTTATTGTCGGCAAGTTCTTTGGCCTGGCCGGAACGCTGGTGGTGAACACGTTCTTCATGGCCATTGGAGTATTTGGCGCGCTGCTGTATGTGGCGCACAAATTCTCGCGGCCGGACGCGCTGATCCTGGTGGCGCTGTATTTCATCATCCTCGAATTTCTGATCATCTGTTCGCTGGCGCTGCTGTTCTCCTCGTTTTCTTCGCCGCTGCTCTCGGCGGTGTTCGCGTTTTCGCTGTTCGTGATTGGAAGTTTCGCCGACGACCTGCGCGGATTCGCCGGCCTGGCTCACGGCGTCACGCGCTGGTTCGCCACGGGCAGCGGCCTATCTGGTACCGAATTTCTCGGCGCTCAACGTGATCAGCGCGGTGGCGCATCAGCAGCCGATGAGTCGCAGCTCATCCTGCACAACACGCTCTATGCCTTGTTCTATACGGCGATGGCGCTGAGCGGCGCGGTGCTGATCTTCGAGCGCAGGAACCTGAAATGAGAAACTCGCGCCGGCAGCGCACCACCGTCATCGCCGCGCTCATGCCTGGCGATCTCGATGGCCGCCTGCGTTCTCCTGCTGCGGCACATCGACCGCATCCGTCCGCAAGCCACGCATCGAGGACGTGCTCTACATCAATTCGCCCGAAGATGGTGAAGCGCGCCAGCCTGGGCTTCGACGGCCTGATGGCCTGCATCTACTGGACGCGCACCGTGCAGTATTTCGGCCATCGCCACTACGACCGCGCGCACACCTACAACGAACTGGCGCCGCTGCTGGAGATCACGACCGCTCTCGATCCGCATCTGTTTCCGGCCTACCAGTTTGGCGCCAGCTTTCTGGCGCCCCAGCCGCCGGACGGCGCGGGCGAACCGGATCGCGCGATTCAGCTGATGGAGTACGGCATCGAGCACAATCCCGACAACTGGCAGCTCTACTACAATCTCGGCTTCGTCTACTACACCGAACTCAAGGACTACCGGAACGCCGCCGAGGTTTTTGAGCGGGGATCGAAGGTTCCGAATGCGCATCCGTTCATGAAGATCATGGCGGCGCAGATGGCGGCGCACGCCGGCGATTTCGCCACCGCCCGCATGCTGTGGAGCGCCACCTACGAAACCGCCCAGGAAGCCAACATCCGCCAGAACGCGGTCGAACACCTGCGCGCGATCCAGGTGGATGAAGACGTCACCAACCTGGAAGCCGTCGGTCGCGCAGTTCGGCCAGCGCACCGGGCGTGCTTCCCAGCAGCATGGCAGAACTGGTCTGCGGACACAACATTTGCGCGGCATTCCCGTCGATCCCGACGGCAATGCCTACAAGCTCACTGCGCAAGGCCGCGTGGAAGTGGAGAACCCGGACGACTTCCCTTTCATCACCAAGGGCCTGCCTCCCGGGATACAAGCCTGGGCCTGCCGAAGTTCCACACCAAGCGTAGGAACATGTCAGACAGCGTAGTCCTGACGAGTGTCCTCGTATCATGTCTGTGCGCTCCTGATATGTTCGTCATCCGCATGGATTGCACCTCCACAGATCAGCGTGCTGCAAACCGCGTGGCAATGGTGGACGTACGCCGCCGCTATGAGGGCTCGATTGCCGCGACGCGACGGCTGCTGGGCGTGCTCTGGGAGTTCGCGCGCGACTCCACTCCGGAGCGTCTGCGGCCGCGCTTCGGCGACGCCGACTACGACTGGGACCATCGCGTCAACACGACCAGCGGCGCCGTGGGATGGCGCGACCGGCTGCTGGGCATGTTCCATTCCGCGTACCAGCCCACCGAGCCGGCAGCGTTCCACGAGATGCTCGACGCGTCTGCAGCAAAGGCTGCAACGGTCGCCTCAGGAGATGCTCGGGCCCGAGCACACCACGCCCGGCACTGCTCTGGAACTTCCGCGACTTCACCTTTGTCGATCTCGGCTCGGGCAAGGGACGCACGCTGCTGATGGCGTCGGACTATCCCTTCCGCCGGATCATCGGCGTGGAACTTCTGCCATCACTGCACCAGATCGCGCAGGAAAATTTGCGGCAGTACAAGAGCGCGTCGCAGAAATGCTTCGCGCTGGAATCGATCTGCGCCGACGCCACGGACTTCCCGCTTCCCGAAGATCCGCTGGTGATTTTCCTCTTCAATCCATTCCCGGAATCGGGCATGCGGCAAGTGGTTGCGAATCTGGAACAGTCCCTGCGCGCACATCCCAGGCCGGTGTTCGTGCTCTATCACAACCCACTGCTGGAGCACACGCTAGCCGAAAGCAAGCGGTTGAGGAAGATCGCAGGCGAGCAACAGTATTCGCTGTTTAGTGGTTAGTGTCACCTGCCGAAGCGTTTGGCGTCGTACTGAAAGTCGACCAGGGCATCGCGATAGTCGATTTTGATGTCGAGGACGCGGAGCGTGGCGAAGCCAAGAAAACCGGAAACCTCCGTCCCGATGTCGTCGCTGAGTTTCTTGGTGTCAAACGAAGTCATGTCCTGATTTTCCTGCCGCAAGTGACCGAACACCAGGACCGCTTTGTTGGCGGTAAAAACGTCGTTCACCTTGCCGCTGATGCCTTTGACAATCATGTCGGAGTCGCCGTGGACTTTGGTCACTTCACGCGCCGCCGCAGGCGAGATGACATTCATGGTGGCTCCTGTGTCCATGAGGAACAGTTTGGTTGGCACGCTCCCGATGCTAGTGGGAATCAAGAGAGCGTGGCCGAAACGAAACAACCGCGTGTAGGACTGCATCTCAGGAGCAATGTACCGGTCCTGCGGGCCTGCGCCTTTCGCGGGCACCTTGGCGTCCGTCGCCTTGCTCTCCTTGGACCTCGCTTCGTCTTTTGATTCCCCAGCATCGGAATCCGGAGAGTCATCGTCATCGCTGTTGAGCGCAAGCTTTTGTTCGGTATCGCCAGGGCGCTGCGGGAGTTGGCTTAATTTGAGTTTCTGGTTGGGGAAGTCGATCTCCACCAGAAATTTTTCGAACACATCGGCGCCAATCAAACCATCGTCTCCCACAACTGACCTCTGCTCGATCACTTCCACCGAGCAGTTCTGGAATTCGAGGTCGCCAATCTTGATGGAGTCGGCGATGCCCACGTACCCGTTGCGGCGTCCCTTGTCGCCGACGCCGCCGACCTTGGTCTGGCTGATCCTGGAGATGCCAGCGTGTTCAGCGATGGAGCGAGCCACCAGAATCCCGCTGGCTCCGGTGTCGAGCACCAACTTGCTCTTGTGACCGTTGAGAGCCACAGAAAGGCCGTAGCCACTTATGTGGGAGGGATCGGTCAGCAGCGGTTGCAAAGGAGCCTGGGTAGCGGTCACCTTGCTAACCAGGCGGCACGGAGCCTTGTCCTGTTTGGCACGCTGTTTCAGATACTCCAGATTGTTCTTAACGCCTTCGCGCTCATCCACGTCCCAGTTGTTTTCGCCGGCGAACAACTCTTCGAGGTACTGGATACGTTTGGCGCGGGAGAGTGTGCCGATCCATTCTTCCTGGATGTCACTGTCGTTGGGATCGAGGGCATGGGCTTCGTCGATCATGGCCTTCGCGGTCTTATACATGGCGATCGCGTCGCGTATGCGAGCCAACCCAAGATAGGCGCGGGCTTCGGGATATCCAGAGTTGACAATCGCGACCCATTCTTTTTCGGCGTCCAGAATCTTGCCCTGTCGAAACCACACCTCAGCGCGGGCCGAGCGCATGCGGGGAGAGTCGGTTTGAGCAATTCCCTTTTCCGCCGTTTGCGCTGCCTGTTCGACATTTTTCTGCTTGAGATAGACTCGCACCAGTCCCGCGTAGCCGTCCGGCAACCGCGGGTTCTGCTGCACGTATCGTTCGTAGGAGGCAATGGCTGCCTCGAAATTGCCCTGGCGATAGAAAACCCGGCCCTCGCCCAGCAGATTCTCAGGCAGTGCAACGGGCGCGACTGCATTGGGCGCTGGTGGTTCCGAGGACGCAGCCACCGCCTTTACCGGCGGCACCGCTGGAGGTGCCGAGGCCGAGACTTTAGCCTCTCCTTGGGGAGTGGTCGATTGCGCAAGGCTAAACACTGAGATCACTGCGAACGGCCAGACGAAACGCAGCAGTCGGAACATGCACAATCCTATGTTCCGGCCGGGGATTGGGGAAGACCGGCACGGAGACGCGATTCTCACATAAGGGGCGGCGCCAGGCAACGGAAACCTGATGCGTGGGCCCAGCGGGTAAGCGAAGCGCCAGGAAAATCACTACAATCAAATGAGACTCTTTTCCTCCCAGCCGGCTTTCCGCAGGATGACGTACGCCTTCGCCAAGTGGTTCTTGGAAACTAAGTTTCCCGGCCGGCGAAAGAGATTAACACCCGTGCAAGTTTTGAAGCTTATTTTCGCGTTCTCGTTGCTGGCACGTCCCATAGCCGGGCTGCCGGCCTCCGGTGTCGATGTCAAAAGCGAAGCCGCTGCGGTCGATGCCCATTATAACCATCTGCGGTCGCTGCAGGCGGAGTTTACCGAGGTGTATCGCGGGTCGGGGATGGAGCGGACCGAGACCGGGACCCTCTGGCTGAAAAAACCTGGCAAGATGCGGTGGGAGTACCGTTCTCCCAGGGAGAAGCTGTTTGTCAGCGATGGGAAAGATGCGTGGTTTTATGTCCCGGCGGACCGGCAGGCGCGGAAGACGGCGGCCAAGAAGCTGGAAGACATTCGCTCTCCGCTGGCATTCTTGCTGGGTAAGACCAAGCTGGAGAAAGAGTTACAGGGATTATCTCTAGCTCCGGATGTAGCGCCGCTGGCGACCGGGAATGTGGTTCTGCGGGGGGTGCCGCAGGCGCTGGCCGATCGGGTCAGCGAGATTCTGCTGGAGATTACGCCAGACCACCAGATTGCGCGGATTGTCATCCAGGAAGTGGATGGGGCGGCCACGGAGTACCGCTTTGGCGAGATGAAGGAAGACGTGGCGATTGGGGATGGGCGGTTCGAGTTCAAGCCTCCGGCAGGGACGGAGACGGTGGAGGGAGGACTGGAACCTTAGGGTTGGGAGTCGAGCAGGCTTCGCGCTTGCTCGGCAATGACAAAGCAGCAGGTACCTCGACTTCGCTCGGGATTACAGAGTATAGGCTTGCCGGCGGGGTTACTTGCGGTACTGGCGGGAGCGGTTCTGGAGGGTGGTCGGCGGCTTAGAATGGTAAGTGGGAATGTTAGACTGAGCGGTAAGGCGTAGTCTCCGGCAAAACCGGTAGAAAAGTCGGCAAATGGCGGAATTTGTAGTAAAAATCGCGGACGATCGCGGGCGGGTCCAGCAGCACGTCGAGCAGGGCTACTCCGAAGCCGAAGTGCGCGACCGCTTCTCGCAGCAGGGCTATCTGGTCTACTGGGTCAAGCCCCAGGGAATGCTGACGTCGGGAGTGTCGCTGCGCCGGCGGCGGAAGCTGAAGCAGAGCACGTTTCTGGTGTTCAACCAGCAGTTTCTGACGCTGATCCGGGCCGGGTTGCCGATCCTGAATTCGCTCGAACTGCTGATCAAGCGGCAGAAAGATCGCGCAACTGAAGCAGATTCTGGAGAACGTGCGGGATCGCGTCAAAGGCGGAGAGTTGCTCTCCGACGCGTTCGCGGCGCAGGGGATCGTTCCCAAGATTTACACGACGACGCTGATGGCGGGCGAGAAGAGCGGCAACATCGACGAAGTGCTGACGCGCTACATCGGCTTCCAGCGGCTGGCGATGACGTTCCGCAAGAAGCTGTTCGTGTCGCTGATTTATCCCACGCTGCTGATCACTGTGGTGCTGATCATGGTGACGTTTCTGTTTACCTACGTTGTGCCCAAGTTTGCCGACCTGTTCAACAGTCTGGATCAGAAGCTGCCGGCGATCACGGTGTTCATGCTGGCAGTGGGGCAGAACGCGCAGAAATATGCTCCGTATGTGTTCGTCGGGCTGGTGGTCTTCGGATTCGTGTTGTGGCGCTGGAAAGATACCGATCGCGGCGCGGACCGCATTGACCGCGTGATTTTGAGCACTGCCGCTGCTGGGCGATATCCGGCTGAAGCATCAGGTGGCCAGTTTTTCGCGGATGCTTGCGACGCTGCTGCAGGGCGGCTTGCCGCTGGTGCCGGCGATGGAAACGGCGGGCGCTTCGATGAGCAGCCGGCGCATCTTAAAGGGTGTGATGCGGGCGGGCATCCGGGTGCGCGAGGGACAGGGACTGGCGGGCAGCCTGGAAGAGCAGAAGATTTTCCCGGAGCTGGCGGTGGAAATGATCGAAGTCGGCGAATCCACCGGAGCGCTGCCGGCCATGCTGAACTCGGTGGCGGAATTTTACGAGGAAGATGTGCAGACGGCGCTGGGCGCGTCGATGGCGCTGATTGAGCCGATCATTCTGATGATCATGGCGGTTTTTGTGGGCGGAGTATTGATTTCGCTGTATTTGCCGATCTTCAGCATGGGAGTGCATTAGAGGCAGCGGATCGTAGGTCGCTCGTCGTTGGTCGGAATTGGCCAAGGACCAAGGACCGACGAGCGCAATGACAGGTTTAAAAGAATGGCAACAGCCGATAAAAAATCGTTGTTCGTGAACGGCGGGAACGGCGGGCCGATCAGCCCGACCGGCAATCCCATCACCGACCTGGAGCGCGCGCAGGACGTGGCGCGGCGCTACCGCTGCGAATTCGTCGACCTCGTCGGGCTTCGAACTGCATCACGAGCTGTTCAAGAAAATTCCGGTCGAGTTGATGTTCCGCTACAACTTCGTCCCGCTGGAAGAAACCGCGGACGGCAAGCTGGCCATCGCCATCGCCGATCCCAGCCAGCTGATGATGATCGACGAAATCAGCCTGCTGCTGAAGCAGCGCATCATCACCAAAGTTTCCACGCTGAAGCAGATCTCCGACATCCTCAAGAAGACCGAGCAGTCGCAGCGCGTGCTCGAAGAAGCCAGCGAAGGCTTCCAGATTATTCGCGAGGACGAGAACACGGGCGCCGAAGAGACGCTGACCATCGACAAGCTGACGGCGACGGGCGACACCAGCCCGATTATCCGCCTGGTCGATACCACGATTTTCACCGCGCTGCAGCGGCGCGCTTCCGACATTCACATTGAGACTCGCGACGACTCGGTCGTCATCAAGTTCCGCATTGACGGCGTGCTCACGCAGGCCATGCCGCCCATCGGCAAAGAGCACCACTCGACCGTGATTTCGCGTATCAAGGTCATGAGCGAGCTCGATATTTCCGAGCGGCGCGTGCCCCAGGACGGCCGCTTCCGCGTGAAATACAACGGGCGCGCCATCGACTTCCGCGTCTCGATCATGCCCTCGATTCACGGCGAAGACGCCGTGCTCCGCGTGCTCGACAAAGAGTCGATGAGCGAGAAGTTCCGCACTCTGACTCTGGATGTGGTTGGCTTTGATGAGGACGACCTGCGCCGCTTCCGCCGCTACATCAAAGAACCGTACGGCATGGTGCTGGTGACGGGGCCGACCGGTAGCGGCAAGACGACCACGCTTTACGCCGCGGTCAACGAGATCAAGACCGACGAAGACAAGATCATCACCATTGAAGATCCGGTCGAATATCAGCTGCGCGGCATTACGCAGATTCCGGTGAACGAGAAAAAGGGACTGACGTTCGCGCGCGGGCTGCGGTCGATTTTGCGTCACGATCCGGACAAGATCATGGTCGGCGAAATCCGCGACGCGGAGACGGCGCAGATCGCCATTCAATCGGCGCTGACCGGCCACCTGGTGTTCACCACCGTCCACGCCAACAACGTGGTCGACGTGATTGGACGCTTCCTGAACATGGGCGTCGAGCCTTACAACTTTGTTTCGGCGTTGAACTGCATTCTGGCGCAGCGGCTGGTGCGTTTGATTTGCGAGTCGTGCCGCACCGAAGTGCATTATGCGCCGGACGTGCTGGAAGCCAGCGGCCTCGATCCGGCGCAGTGGGGCAACGTTCCGCTGTACGAAGGGCCGGGCTGCATCGAGTGCGCGGGCACGGGATTCCGCGGACGAACCGCGATTCACGAACTGCTGGATTTGAGCGACCGCATCCGCGAGATGATTCTGGCCAAGAAGCCGACGTCGGAGATCCGGCGCGCCGCGCGCGATGAAGGCATGCGTTTCCTGCGCGAATCGGCGCTGGATAAAGTGCGGCTGGGCATGACCACGCTGAAAGAGATCAACAAAGTTACGTTCATCGAGGCCATGCGGTAAGAGCGCAGGTTTCACGAGCAGGTTGCAGGGTCTCAGTCGTACTTCGAGCGCAAGTGCTCGCTGACAGCTGGCAGGCCGCACTTTGCGAACTGAAACGTTGCAGCCTAGCAACTTCGCCAGTGCCCTTTCAGCTATTGCATTTGTGGGTGATTCGGTTTCTGATTTATAGAAGAGGTTTCTCTCAAGGGGCGTTCTCGGGAATGAGTTCAACTTCAAACACAGCCAAGCCGAAGCTGGCCTGCGAAATCGCGGCGGACCGCGTGCTGGCCGGGCGCCTCACCGACAACGGCGGCGGCCTGGAAGCTTCGGCGGCGCGCGAACTGGCGCCGGGCAGCGTGGTTCCCGACCTGGTGGAAAATAATCTGCGGCAGCGGGACGCGGTGCGCGCAGGGATTGAAGCCGCGCTGGGCAGCGTGGCGCAGACGCTCGAAAGATGTGATTGCCATCGTGCCCGACGCGGCCGTGCGCGTGATGCTGGTGGAATTCGATACTCTGCCCTCCGATCACGAAGAGGCTCTCGGGCGTGGTGCGCTTCCGGCTGAAGAAGTCGCTGCCCTTTGACGTGGACAAAGCGAAAGTTTCCTACCACGCGCAGAAAGTGAACAACGAAGTGCGCGTAGTGGCGGCGGTGGCCATGGCCAGCGTGATCGAAGACTACGAGGCCGCGTTCCGCGATGCGGGATTCAATCCGGGCGTGGTGCTGCCGTCGACGCTGGCGGCGATCGGCGCCGCCGACGCGCAAGAAGCCGACGCTGGTGATCAAAGTCGACGCGCACACGACCAGCATCGCGATCCTGAATGAAGATCAGTTGCAGTTGTTCCGCACGCTCGAAAATACGCGCGGGGTGACGATCACGGGCGAGCAACTGGCGGAGGAAGTTTATCCGTCGGTGGTGTTTTTTCAGGACACGTACCATCTGAACATTGAGCAGATTTATGTTGCCGGGCTGCCGGAGTCCGGGCGGCGCGGCGCCAGCGCTGCGGGCGCAGACCGGAGCCGACGTGCAGGAACTGGTATCTTCGGCGCAACTGGGAGCGAGCACCGGCGGCGTCGGTGCCGCGCTGGAGAATGGCGGGAGTAGTGGGAGCATTGATTTCGTAGAGGAGCAGTGGTCAGCGGTCAGGGGCCAGCAAGCAACCGACTCGCGGCTGATCGCTGGCGGCTGACCACTGATTAATTTATGCGTTTTGATATCAATCTCGCGAGCCAGCCGTACGAAGATGCGCGGCAGTTCTGGATGCGCTGGGGCACGGCCGTGGGCGCGGTCGCGTTGCTCACGCTGGTGCTGCTGACGCTCGACATTACGGGCTGGGTCAACGCCCGGCGGGATCGCGCGGCCATCGCCGAGAAACGCAGCGATGATTGCCGACCGCGACCGGCTGCGCGCCGAAGCGGAGAGAATCCTCAACCTGCCGCAGAACCGCACCACCCGCGACGAGTCGCAGTTTCTGAACGAACTGATCGAGCGCAAAGCGTTCTCCTGGACGCGCGTGCTGGAAAATCTGGAGAAAGTGATGCCGCCGCGGGTGCACCTGGTTCGATCAGCCCGCAACTGGATGAGGACAACCAGCTCGGGCTGAAGATGACGGTGGCGGGCGATTCGCGCGATCGGGCCCTGGAACTGGCGCGCCGCATGGAAGAATCGCGCCGCTTCGCGCAGACCCAGATCACTCCGAGCAGCTCTCGGCCGAGTCACAGACCGGCGACACCGAGCAGTTTGAGATTGTAGCGATTTACATTCCCGAGCCGCTGGCGTCGCCAGACCGGAGCCGCGCCGAAACTGCGCAAGCAAGACCATGAAACCGGGCCGCGATGCGAAACAGAAGACGAAGCCGAAGACCGAAGCGAATGCGAAGCCGAAGCCAGCTGGCCGCCGAAAGGAGGCAAGCACTGATGCCCGACCTGCGGCGAACCCGGAAGAATCTGAAGACCGCGCTGGCGATCATGGCGGGCGTGGATCTGCTGGCGGCTGATCGTGTATTTTTCGCCGCTGGTCGGCTCGGCGGAAACGCGCCGGCAGGAATTGAACAAGCTGCAGACGGAATTGATCACCAAGACGCGCGCAGGTCGCGCCGCTGAAAGATCTGCCGCAGAAAGTCGTGCTGGCCGGTCATCAGATCAGCGATTTCTATAAGAAGCGCTTCCCTACCCAGGATTCGCAGATTCTTACCGAACTCGGCAAACTGGCGAGCGCCAACGGCGTGACGATCGAGCAGGAAAAATACAAGGTGCAGCGACGCAGAAACCGGCGGACTGCAGCCGGTGGAGATGGAAGCGGACTTCGCGGGCAACTACACGTCGCTGGCGAAGTTCATCAACGCGCTGGAACGCGACGACATGTTTTTCATCATCAACAGCGTGACCCTGGGCGGCCAGCAGCAGGGGCCGGTGAAGTTGAGCGTGAAGCTGGAAACGTATTTGAAGGCGGGATCGTAAGTGCAACTCGGACTCGAAAACAAGAAGCAGACGATGTGGGCGGCCGTGCTCGGCGTCGTGGCGGTTCTGGCGTTGGCGTACGAGGTCATTCCCGTTGTTTACGGGATCGTCGACGCCGGCTTCGAGCGCTGCAGGCCGCCGCTCCGGTGGCTCACGTGCGTTGCGCCGCGTCAGCGGGAACGAAAGCCGGGAAGAAAGCCGCGCGTGGAAAATCTCGATCCGACGCTGCGGCTGGATTTGCTGGCCGCGAGCGAACAGACGATGTACGAAGGCAACGGAAGAAATATTTTTGTGTCGCAGGCGGAAGATGTAGTATTCCGAAGCCCGATGGCTCCGGGGATCACCGGACGCGACAGAAGGCCGAGCGACACCTATGTTCCGCCCTCACTCCGCCGCCGCCGCCGATTCCGCTGAAGTTTTATGGCTTCGCCAGTTCGCGCCGGCGAGCCGAAGAAAATTTTTCTGAAGCATCGGGCGAAGATGTGTTTGTGGCGGGCGAAGGCGAGATCGTGGACCGGCGGTACAAAGTGATTCGCATCACGCCAACCTCGGTCTCGATTCAGGACATGGTGTATAGCGGTCCGCCGCAGAACATTCCGCTGACCACAGGTGAGGTTCAAGGCTTCGAGATTCAGAGTTCGTGATTCGATCGAGACTTAACCATGACTTCTGATCGATAACTTGCGGCGCAACTCGCGATCCCGACGAGCGAGCAGGGCTACATCATGCTCACGCTGCTGCTGGTCGATGGCGCTGATGGTCATCTTCGCGGCGGCGATCGTGCCTTCCGATCACCTTCGACATCAAGCGCGACCGCGAAGAGGAAATGATTCATCGCGGAGTGCAGTATTCGCGGGCCATTCGCGCCTACTACAAGAAGTTCGGGCGCTATCCGACCAAGATCGAGGATCTGGAGAGCACCAACAATCTGCGGTTCCTGCGCAACGCTACAAAGATCCGCTGAACTGCAAAAGCGGGAAGTGCGCGGACTTCAAACTGCTGCACTTCGGCGAAGTGCAGATGTCGCTCAGCGGAATCGGCGGCGGGACGATTCCCGGCGCGAATCCGGTCGGGGCAACGATGGCGCACGGATTGAACGGTCAGCCCGGCGGCGATGTCGCAGCCTTCCACGTTTCGGCGGCGAACAGCAGCTTTGGGGCGAACTCCAATTCGTCGTTCGGCCAGAATCAGCACGACCGGCAGCCAGCCAGCCGGCAGGATCGGATCCGTCGCAGGCCGGATCGCCGACTCGATCTCACGGAGCGGATGACGCAGGCCCGGAATCCGTCAGGGACCTGGGAGCGGCACTCCCGGGAGCAATCAGACTGGGATCCGGGCCAGATCATCGGCGGGCCCGATCGTGGGAGTCGCCAGCACACTCCAGCAAAGACAAGACGATCCGCGAGTTCAATCATAAGAAGAAATATAAAGACTGGGTGTTTGTCTACGATCCGGCGCAGGATCGAGGGACGCTTGATCACGACGCCGTACCAGCCGCAGCTGCAGGGATTCGGGCAAGGCGCGCCGAACGTCAACGGGCAGAATGGCAGCGGCAGCAATCGGGCAACTGGCAGTAGCAACAGCGGCTTCGGCAACAGTCAGCCGGTTCGGGAATCGCAGAACAGTCCGAACATCGCCGCATCGAGTGCGGGATTCGGGACGCCGACTCCGCCGAGCAATCCTCCGCCAGCAGCAGCAGCAGTAGTCGAAGAATCCAGCCGTGCTGCGCACGGCAGACAGCCGAGGGCGGCTGTCCCCACAGAGAACCTCACTGCCACAAAGTCACTCAAAGTCTCTAAAATGAAAACGGCCTCATCGCAGCGATGAGGCCGTTTCGATCTCACGGAGTTGCTCGCGACGAAGCGTCCTCGCTACGTGTTACACGCTGAACGAGCTGCCGCAGCCGCAGGTGCTCTTCACGTTCGGATTTTCGAACTTGAAGCCTGCGCCTTCGAGCGTCTCGACGTAGTCGACGATGCAGCCGTTCAGATACATCACCGAGGTCGCGTCGACGAACACCTTCAGGCCGTCCATTTCGAAGGTCTTGTCCATCATTCCGGCGCCGTTTTCAAACTGCATGGAATAGGAGAAACCGGAGCATCCGCCACCCACGACTCCGATGCGCAAGCCGGCGGGAACGGGGTTCTGCTGGCCCATGATCTCTTTCACCTTGGCGACAGCGTTGGCGGTAAGGGTGACGGGCGCAGCCTTCTTGGTCACTTCAGGGGTATGGGACGGTTGTGGTGGCCATTCGTATCTCCTTGGCTTTAAAGCTGTTTGATTATAGCAAATGTTGTTTCCGCCACAAGTGTGGATTCGGTACCGCCTGCGGAAACTGACTCTACACTCAGTTGGATGCGGCCGGCAGTCCGGAAGTCGCATTCTTCGCACTCCTGTAACAGACTCCGAACAAAGGGATTAATTCGATGCCGGGGCTTGCCAACGGGCTATAATCATTCGCGTTAAGGCCTTCCCCGGGACTGGATGCGGGGTTCTGCGTGCCCCACTCACGAAGTGGAAAGCCGCTGCACTTGGTTTGGAATCTGCCGAGGTGGCTTATGACGCTGACTGTCGTGGCGCGTTGTATTCGGAGTTTTCGCGATCGGTCTGATCATCCTTCTGATTTACAAGAGCACGCTCACCATGCACGAGGATGACCAGCTGTTTCTGGATGACAACAATTCCCACATGCAGGAAGAGCAGACGGAACTGTTGGTCAAGGTCAACCGGCTGACGATCCCGGTGCGGGTATTCAGCATCGGGTCGGGAGTGTTTCTGCTGGTGCTGGTCGCGATGCTGATCTACCAAAAACTGAACGAAGTGCAGTAGCGTCATCGCGCGGAGACTGCGCCGATCCGGCGGTGCCTCGCGGAGTGCGATGCTAGGCGCGGACCGCGATGCCGTCGCCGGGTCGTCGCGCGTTTTGCTTTCGGCAGCGTTGGAAGCGCGTCCGCAGGAGATGCCGATCTTCGTGTGGACTCGGTTTGCCTGCTGACGAGCACTGGTCGTCCTGATCAAAGTCAGCGCACATTGATCGATTGCTATCTCGCTTCCAGAAGAAAACCTTGCAAGATTGCAAGACTGCATCGATCTCGCGATCTAATTAGGGCTTGGAAACAGACGCTCAGTCAGATAACTTAGTAAGCCAGTAGCGGCGGGCAACTTTTGCGGTGTAAGCAGATTCCTACGGCGGGAGAATTCCACTCATGCACTCTGCCCCTGCGGAAGTGACTCCCGACTCTGAGTCTCCAACTCGATCAGCCGGGAATACAACCGGAATCGCACCGGAACGACGGCAAAACGACGCCCGCGAGCGATTGCGCGGCTGGTTGATCGTGATCGCCGCTGCGCGGCGTCGGTTCTGCTGCTCATCGTTATTACTCTAGCGACGCGAACCGCAGCCAAACAGCGCCGAGCAACCAGGCAGTCATCCGCGGTGACGTGCATTCCGGGTCAAGTCCTCCGGCTCAAAGGAACCACCGAAGCGGTGCAATCGCGCGCCATCCTCGCGCCGCTGCTGGCGGGCCAATCGGTTCCCACGCTCACCATCATCCACCTCACGCCCGCGGGTACGCGCGTGAAGAAAGGCGATCTGCTGGTGGAGTTTGACCGGCAGGCGCAGATGCGCGATTTCGTCGACAAGCAGGCCGATTACGCCAAGCTGGTGGATCAAGTTGCCGAGGAGCAAGCCAAAGAAAATGCGGCACGCGCCAAGGATGAGACCGAGCTGAAGACGGCCGAAGACAATCTCCGCAAGGCAGAACTGGAAATGCAGAAAACGGAGATCGTCTCGCGCATCGATGCGGAAAAAAATCAGGAGAATCTCGACGAAGCCAAAGCGACCTACGAACAACTGCACGAAACCTTCGACCTGAAACGCAAAGCGGCGCAGGCCGCGATTCGCATTCTGGAAATTCAGCGCGATCGCACCCAGCAGACCATGCTGCACGCCCAGGCCAACGCCGACCTGATGCAGATTCGCTCGCCCCTCGACGGAGTCGTGGTGCTGAACACGATCTGGAAGCAAGGCACCATGGGCGAAGTGCAGGAAGGCGACCAGGTGCGTCCGGGTGTGCCCTTCATGCAGGTGGTGAATCCCGCGACGATGCAGGTGCGCGTCATGGCCAACCAGCAGGATTTCCCCAGCCTGCAGGTCGGGCAGACCGCGAAGGTCCGGCTGGATGCGTATCCGGACCTGGTATTCCCCGCCAAGCTCGATCAACTGGCGCCCATCGGCGAAGGCGGAGATTTTTCCAACAAGCTGCGCTCGTTCGTGGTGATTGTTGCCATCGAGGGAAATGATCCCAAGCTGATGCCCGATCTTTCCGCCGCGGTCGACGTGGACGTGAGCAAAGCAGAACGCCGGATCGAACGTACCGCACAACGGCACCCGGGAGTGGTTCGTAATGATCCAGACGCTTCCGCCAACTTTCGATGCGAGGCAAGGCGATCGCCATCGTGATTCTGGTGCTGGCGGGAAGTGGAGTGCGTGCTGGGCGCGGTTCGCCTGGGAAAGCGCACGCCCACCGTTCCCGACGATACGAAGTGAAGCGCGGAGAGTTTCTCGACTCGCTGCAGTTTCGCGGCGAAGTGAAGGCGCTGAAGTCGGTCACCATCAGCGCGCCGGCGGAAGCGGGCGATCTGCAGATCATCAAGGTTTCGGCGGAAGGCACCGCGGTGAAACCCGGCGACGTCGTGGTCGAGTTCGACAAGACGAAAACCGAGCAGGATCTGGCGCAGTACCGGTCCAGCTCTGAAATCGGCGGAGGCAGGAATCGACCAGGCCCGCGCGCAGGCGCGCCTGGCCGAAGAAGAAGACAAGACCACGGTCTGAAAGCGCGCTACGCCGTGGAGTCGGCCAAGCTCGAGGCCAGCAAGCAGGAAATCGTCTCCAAGATTGAAGGCGAAGAAGCCAAGCTGAAGCTGGCCGACGCCGAGCAGGCGCTGCGCGAAGCCGAAACGAAACAGAAATCAGATCAGGCGCTCAACAAGGCAACCATCGAAAGCACCGAGCAGGCCAGCAAGAAGGCGAAGTTTGACGTGCAACGCGCGGAACGGGCGCTGGCGCAGATGAGCGTTGCGCGCGCCCTCGGCAGGGACCATCAGCCTTCTGCAGCATTGGACCGGCTCCGGTCGAGCTCCGTACCGGCCGGGAGATCGAGCGTGGCCGGGCGCGGCGATCGCGAAATTGCCCGACGCCACGACGCTGCGAATTTCCGCGCGCGTCGATGAAACCGAACGCGGCCGGCTCGCGCTCAAGCAACCCGTCACCGTGCAGTTGAACGCCATCCCAGACCGGCAATTCACCGGGCACATCGAGCAGATCGGCGCCATCGCCAGCATGGATTTTTCCAGCGGCTGGCCGATTACCCGCAATTTTATTCTTGAGATCGTTCTCGACCAGACGGATGCGCGCTTCAAGCCCGGCATTTCCGGGCAGGTCACGGTGATTGTGGACCGCGTGCCGGACGCGCTCACGATCCCCGCGCAGGCCATGTTTCAGAAATCGGGACAGAATGTAGCCTACGTCTGGCGCGGAACACAGTTCGAGGAACGCGCGATTGAAGTGGGCAGAAGAAGCGGCGACAAGATCATGATCGCCAAGGGCGTGAGCGCCGGAGAGCAAGTGGCGCTGAAAGATCCGACGGCGAAGGAGTAACGCTACGGTCAGAGCATGAAGAAGCAGGCGAGCCATCACGTGGGCAGTAGTGGCGGTCGTGCTGTGCGCCGTGGTCGGCGTTGTCGCCGCGGTGCGCCGCACGTCGCCGGCCAGCCGCCGGGCGACGAGCGTTCCCACCGCTCACGTGAAGCGCGGCGATCTCGACATGAAGGTGCTACGTCACCGGCGAACTGCGCGCCAGCCACTCGGAGATGCTGACTGCGCCTCCGATTGGCGGAGGCTCGCTGCAGATCACGCATTTGCTGCACACCGGCGCGCCCGTCAAGAAGGGCGAACTGGTGATGGAGTTCGATCCCAGCGAGCAGCATTTCAAACTGGACCAGAATCGCTCGGAGTTGTTGCAGGCCGAACAGGAGATCACCAAAGCCAAGGCCGATGCAGCGGTGGTAGCGGCGCAAGACAAAGTCGCGCTGCTCAAGGCGCGCTTCGACGTGCGCCGCGCCGAACTGGACGTCCAGAAAAACGAACTGGTCAGCACCATCGACGCGCAAGAAAAATGATCTCGCCCTGGAGCAGGCCAAGCGCGTGCTGGCCGAACTGGAGCAGGACGTGAAGTCGCGCAGCGCATCGAATCAAGCCACCATCTCGCTCGCCGAGGAAAAACGGAACAAGGCAAAGCTGGCGATGGATCAGGCGCAGGGCAACATCGACAAGATGCGCGTTACCTCTCCCATGGACGGCCTGGTTGCGCTGGAAAAAAACGAGGGGGCGATGGGTGGATTTTGCTGCTTCCCGGGCCATGACGATGCCGGAGTATCGCGAAGGCGACCAGGTTGAGCCCGGCAGAACCGTAGGGCAGGTGATCGATCCCAAGAGAATGGAGCTGAGCGCGAAAGTGGGAGAACTCGAGCGCAACAACATTAAGGAGGGCCAGTCCGTCGACATCCAGCTCGATGCCTTTCCCGGCAACACGTTTCATGGCACCGTGAAGACCGTCGGCGGCAACGAACACGCGCAGGTTCTGGGACGACGACACCAGCGCAAAGTTCGAAGTGACCATCAAACTCGCCACCACCGACCCGCGCATGCGGCCGGGGCTGACGGCGCACATTGCGATCAACGGCGATCCGCGAAAGAATGTGCTCTACGTGCCGCGACAGGCGCTGTTCCTGAAAGAGAGCAAGCGCGTGGTCTACGTTCGCAACGGCAGCAACTTCGATCCGCACGAAGTGAAGATTCAGGCCGAGAACGAAAGCCGCGCCGCCATCGAAGGCATCAGCGCCGGCACTGAAATCGCGCTGATCGATCCGACTGCTCCGCGAAAGACCGCGAATTCCAGCGCCCCCTCACCTGCCGGCGGAGGAGGCGCTCCGTAATGGCAACCGTCGCGTCCACTCCTCCACGCTCGCTTGCTGCACGGCTACCAGCAGTGGCTCCCCGACATGCAACTCGGGCTGCAGAACCTGCTGCTGCACCGCCTGCGGTCATTGCTGACCATGCTCGGTATGATTTTTGGCGTCGCGGCCGTAGTCTCGATGCTCTCGATCGGCGCGGGCGCGCGGCAGAAGGTCATGGCCCTGATCGAGCAGATGGGCGTCCACAACCTGATTGTGGAAGCGAAAGAGACGACCGAGTGGCAGGCTCATCAGAAGGTTCGCAAGACTTTCTCAGGGACTGACGTTCCAGGATTATCGCGTGATTCGCGATGACGTGAACGATGTCGTCGCCGGCTACGCCGCGAAAGCGCATGACTCCCTCGAAGACGATTCCGAAATCGCAGCAGGATCCGCCGACGATCTACGGAGTCAATCCGAACTACCTGCAGATCGCGGGACTGCACGTGCTGCAAGGCCGGTTCTTCAACGAGGACGAAGAGACGCGCGGCGCGCCAGTTGTCGTGCTGGGCGCAGCGGCGCGGTCAAGCCTGTTCGGATCCGCCGATCCAGTCGGACAGTATGTCAAAGCCAACGAAACCTGGTTCCGCGTGATCGGAGTCGCCTCGCCGCAACTCAGTTCGCAAACCGAAGTCGCGGGCGTGCCCATCACAGGACCTCAACAACATCATGTACGTCCCGCTGAACTCGGCGATTCTGCGGCTCGAAGATAACTACAGCGACGTGCGCGACGAGATTGACGGCATCTACCTGAACATTCGCGACAACGCCGATATGGCGTCGGTGGCGCAGGTGGTGCGGGCGATTCTTGATTCGTCGCATCATTCCGCCGGAGATTTCAGCGTGATCGTCCCGGCCGAACTGCTCGCCGAACAGAAACGGACGGAACGATTGTTCAACGCGGTCATGGTGGCGATCGCTTCCATTTCCTCTGCTGGTGGGCGGCATCGGCATCATGAATATCATGCTGGCCAGCATTCTGGAGCGCACGCGCGAGATTGGCGTTCGCCGCGCGGTAGGTGCGCGCCAGTCGGACATCATCCGCCAGTTCGTAGTCGAGGCCATGCTGATTTCTTTTGTGGGCGGAAGCTTCGGCATTCTGTTCGGCTTCGTGATGTCGCGGCTGATCGCGTTGCTGGCGGGATGGTCGACGATTGTGACGCTGAGTTCCATCCTGCTGGCGTTCATCGTCTCGATTACCGTGGGACTGGTTTTCGGAATTTATCCTGCAGTCAAAGCTGCACGCCTGGATCCGGTGGAAGCAATTCGCTGGGAGTAGGCGCGCGCCGTCTGCGTCGTTCACGCTATTCGCTACAGCACGATCCATACACCTTGGAGGAATTGAGGAATGAAATATTCTCGCCTGGGTCTTCTCGCTTTGTTTTCTGCGCATTCATTTTGTTCTGTCTTTGCCACGGCTTGGGCGCAACAGCGCGAGGGATACCGCGACTTTGCCACGCCGCAGGTTCGCTCCGATAAGTTGGCGGCGCCGGAGCATTTACGGAACTATGTCGTGGAAGGAAAGCTGAGCCTCAGCCTGCGGGATGCCGTCGTCGCTCACGCTGGAAAACAACAGCTTGGTGAGAGTTCAGGAAACGCAGATCGACTCGTCGAAATTCGCGCTGCTGGGAGCGCACTCGCCATTTGATCCGATAATTACGAGCTTCTACAACGTGAATAGCTCGAGTTCCGCGCCCTTCAGCCAACTCCAAGGCACCGGCGTGCGTCTACCTTCAACTCCACTACCCAGGTTGCCCAGTTCACCTACTCAGCAAACGTTTGACACGGGCACCAACATCCAGGCTGGGCTCGGCAGCAATAATAACTACACCAATAACTCGTTCTACTTGTAAACCCGTACATCACCTCGCCTCTAAATTTTCAGTTCACGCAACCGCTGCTCAGGAATGGATGGCGGTCTGCCAATCAAGGCCCCTTGTAATCGCACGGCGCAACCTGGACGTATCGCGCGCCACTTTCGCCGCCGAAGTAAGCAACAATATTTTGCAGGCTGTGGGTCAGTATTGGGCGGTTGTGGAGGCGCACGGAAACCTGGAAGTAGCGCAGGCTTCGATGGAGGCAGCCGAAGCCACCTACAAGCACGATAAGCGCGCGCTGGAACTGGGCGCTCTGCCGCCGCTAGATATTTACCGCTCCGAGTCGCAAGTGGCATCGCGACGAGTTCAGGTCATCCAAAGTGAATACGCGCTGAAACAGGCGGAAGATGCACTGCGCATGACCATTGGTGCAGACCAGGATCCCAATGTGCAGGCTCTCGATCTTGAACTGACCGAGAAGCCAGAACCGGAGGGCGAACTGCGTACGACCGACTCCGCCACGGCATTGCAGCAGGCGCTGACGAAGCGGCCGGAGTTAGACGCAGCCCGCGCCGCTTTATCGCGCGATCAAACCGGCATTCGTCTAGCGCACAATCATCTTCTGCCCGAACTCGACCTGACCGGCGCTTATGCCAGCAACGGATTAGGCGGCACGCAGTTTACCGATGCGGGCGTGAAACATACCACTTCGTCGGTAAACCAGCTTTTTGGTTTCACCTATCCCACGTACTACGCGCAATTATCGTTAACTCTGCCGCTGAAGAACCGCGCCGCCAAAGCGGAGATGGGGAATGCGCTAGTGTCGCGTCGCAGCGATCTGTACACCGAGCGCCAAACCCGTGAGCAGGTCGCTCTCGACGTCAGCAACGCGGTCCACCAACTCGAGCAAGCAAAACTGAGCATCGCGGCTGGCAAGGAATCCCTGGATCTTGCGAAAAAGACCTTGGCCGCGGAACAGCGCAAATATGAACTGGGTTCCGAGACTATCTTCTTTGTGCTGGAAGCGCAAACGGAGCTGGCAAATGCTGAGTTGAGCCTGCTGCAGGCGGAAGTCAACTATCAACTCGCCGTGGCCGGCCTCGATCACGCCACGGGGGAATTGCTCGATCCTTATCACGTGCAGATCGCCGAGCTGACGCACTAGGGATCGGCGTCCCCTGTTTCTGTAGCGAGGCTGCGCATCTTCCCCGCTGCCAGCAAAGGCAGTAAACTATTATTCCGCAGTGCGAAAGTGGCGGAATTGGCAGACGCACCAGACTTAGGATCTGGCGGGTAAAACCGTGGGGGTTCGAGTCCCCCCTTTCGCACCAATGATCCAAACCCGGTTCTGAGAATAGGCGCTTCTTGTCGTGGCCAGTTTCGTGCCATTCAAGCAGTCTCATCAACTTGGAATCATGACCACGCCGACCTTTGCGCTTCCCGACGAATTCAACGCCGCGTCTTATTTCGTCGACCGGCATATCGCCGAGGGCCGTGGGGACAAGATCGCTATCGAATGCGAGGAGCAGCGCGTCACCTACCTCCAGCTTTTCGAGTCGGTGAACCGGGTCGGAAACGCGCTCAAGAATTCAGGAGTTCGGCCGGAGGAGCGCGTCTTCCTGCTCTTGCTCGACACGCCCGAATTTGCGGCGAGTTTTTTCGGGGCCATCAAGATTGGCGCCGTGCCTGTCCCCGTCAATACGCTGTTGAAACCTCCCGACTACGAGTTCCTGCTCAACAACTCGCGGGCGCGAGTGGCGATTGTGAGCGATTCCTTGCTCCCTCACTTACAGGCAATATCCGCGGAGAAGCTTCTGTACCTGGAAAAGATCATCGTGGTCGGAGCCAAAGAAACAACGGACGTATTATCTTTTGCGGTGTGGACTCGCGACAGCTGCGCGAGTCTCGACGCGGCCCGCACCAGCAAGGATGATGCTGCCTTCTGGCTGTATTCTTCGGGAAGCACCGGGAGACCGAAGGCTTGCGTACACCTGCAACATGACATGGTTGTGTGCGCCGAACGGTATGCAAAAGGGATTTTGAATGCCACGGAACACGACCGCTTCTTCAGCGTAGCCAAGCTTTTCTTTGCCTACGGACTGGGAAATGGGCTCTATTTCCCGCTTGCCGTGGGAGCGACCAGCATTCTACTTCCTGATCCTCCGCGAGCGCAGAGTGTTTTCGATGTGGTGCAGCGGTTTCGTCCCACACTATTTTTCTCAGTGCCTTCCAACTACGCGAAGCTGCTGGCTCATCCCACGGACGCAGCGCATAGCCCGGATTTTTCTTCGGTGCGCCACGCGATTTCGGCAGGGGAGTGCCTGCCTGCCGCCATTTTTCACCGCTTCAAGGAGCGCTTTGGCGTGGAAATTCTGGATGCCATCGGATCGACCGAGGCGCTGCATATGTTCATCGCGAACCGGCCGGGCGCCGTCAAACCGGGTTCGAGCGGCACGATCATTCCCGGATTCGATGCGCGCATCGTCGACGAGAATCATCAGCTTGTGCCTTCTGGCGAAATTGGCGATCTGATCATCCGGACCGACGCTGCCTGCGCCGGCTACTGGAACCAACACGAGAAAACGAAAGACACGATTAGCGGCCATTGGATGCGCACCGGCGACCGCTATTATCAGGATGCTGACGGATATTTCTGGTATGCGGGGCGCTCCGATGACATGTTGAAAGTCAGCGGTACCTGGGTGAGTCCGGTGGAAATCGAGAACCAACTGCTCGAACATCCGGATGTTCAAGAGGCGGCGGTCGTGGGGCGGAAAGATGAAGACGGGCTGGTGAAAACGGTGGCTTGTGTCGTGTTGCGGGATGGCAGGCCTGGCACTCCGGAATTCGCGGCGCAACTGCAGCGGTTCGTGCTGGAGCGCCTGCCGGTTTTCAAGCGGCCGCACCAAATCGAATTTTTCTCAGAACTCCCCAAGACCGCGACCGGCAAACTGCAACGCTACAAGCTTCGTTAGCGACGCTAGGAGGATCATGGACGATCAAGCGTTATTGCAAGAGGCTCTGGCAGAGGCAAAGCAGGGCTTATCGGAAGGTGGGTTGCCGATTGGTTCGGTTCTGGCTGACCACCGCGGACAAATTGTGGCGCGCGGACACAATCTGCGGGTTCAGAGCGGCGACCCGACCGCGCACGCCGAAACGGTATGCTTGCGCAACGCTGGCCGCCGGCGCGACTGGGCGGAGCTGACGCTGGTCAGCACGCTCAGCCCCTGCATCATGTGCACTGGCACGGCACTGTTGTTTCGGATTCCCCGCGTCGATTATCGGAGAAAATCGAAACTTCCTGGGCGCTGAGGATCTGTTCCGGCAGCACGGCGCCAGTCGTCATGGTTCTCGACGACGAGGAATGCATTCGCGTGATGCGTGAATTCATCAGCGCACATGCGAGATTTGTGGAATGAGGATATTGGGAAGTGACGTAGCTCGGCCGTTAGCGCGCCGAAGCTGATTGCCGATCCGGCCTTCGGCTGAGGCGCTGTTTCACTCGCGGGAAAAGCGTTCTTCAAATCCCACCGGCACAACGGGCAGCGGGTCGCGACCGAGTACACGATGTGGCCGAACGCTATGCATTCCGTGTTAGGACACGCTCGCATCATCAACCTCCACAGCAACCGCAGAACTGTTGAGAACTCACACTAGCACGACGCCCGCAATCGAACGAACGTCTTTTCAGTTGCTACAAATTCATTTTTCTTCTGAGCTGTTGCATCGAGCGCGACGGTTGCAATTCGAACCAGCGGCGCGTGTTGTACAATCCCACCCCAATCGCACTTGCGTCGACAAAGGAGCAGCTCAATTGACGGAGCCAACACCGCCGGAGCTCGTCCCAAAGCGCAGACTACGGTTTGCGGCGCGGCATTCTTTCTCCCATGGAGACTCTGGCGCAGTCGGTTTCGACCATGGCGCCGACCACCACGCCGGCAGCGACGATTCCGCTGGTCTGCGCGCTCGCGGGCAACGGCACATGGCTCGCGTATGTTCTGGCAACCGTCGCAATTTTTCTGGTCGGATTGTGCATCGCACGCTACGCGCGCCATTCCGCTTCTCCCGGTTCGCTTTACACCTACGCATCGATGACGCTTGCCGCCGTGGCTGTCCGCGACGGTCGCCTGGAGCCTGCTTGCTGGCCTACGTCGCGACCGGATCGAGCGTCATTGGCGGCTTCTATCACTATGCGAACCTGCTGCTGCGCGATGCCACCGGGCATGTTTTCTCTGCCGTGTTGCTGTCGCTGCTGGTCACGGGAGTTTCGATCTGGATCGCCTATCGCGATGTGAAGATTTCCGCGCGGCTCATGCTGTGGATCGAAGCCGCGTCGGTGTCAGTGATCGTGATCGTCGTGGCGCTCGTGCTGTTTCGTCACGGCTGGCACCTGGATGCGGATCAACTCCATCTGCGCGGCATGACCGGCAGCGGGCTCCGCCTCGGCCTGGTGCTGGCGCTGTTCAGCTTTGTGGGCTTTGAAAGCGCGACCACGCTGGGCGCCGAAGCGCGCAATCCGCTGAAAACGATTCCCCGCGCTGTGATTCAAAGCGCCGTTCTCGCCGGAGCGTTCTTCACGATCTGCGCCTATGCGGAAGTGCTGGGATTCCACACCGTGGGCCAGGATCTGGGCACGAGCGCAGGCTCCCATGTACGTGCTGGCGCAAGTGGGCGGCGTACCGGTGCTGGGAATTCTGATCGACATCGGCGCGCTGGTGAGCATGTTTGCCGGAACTCTGGCCTGCATTACGGCCGCGGCGCGCGTGCTGCTGCGGATGGCGCACGACGGGCTCGCCCATGAATCGTTGGGCGCGACTCACGCCCGCAACCACACCCCGAGCCGCGCCGTAGTCATCACCGGCATCGCTGCGGTGCTGCCGGTGGCGGTGCTGGCCTACCGCGGCGCCAGCGGGCTGGATGTGTACGGCTGGCTGGGCTCGCTCGCGACCTACGGTTTCATCGTGGCCTACGCCCTGGTGTGCGTCGCCCTGCCGCGCTACTTGCGGCAGCATGACGCATTCACGTGCCGGCGCCCAGATCGTTCCCTGGCTCGCCGCAGCGGCCATGCTGCTGGCGCTGGTCGGCAATCTCTATCCCGTGCCCGAAGGGCCTTACGGCAAGCTCCCTTACATCTATCTCGCTTATTTGATTGCCGGACTGGGGTGGTTTCGTGATCCGCGCGCGCAGCAAACGAGTTGGACTTGCCCGAGCCTGCCGCAGCCTATCAGCCAGCCATAAAAATTACTGATTCCCGGCAAAAGAATTTTCACTGAGTCTGTGTCCTTCCGCTTTCGCCGGAGTTCGCGTACATTTGGCGGCATAGTTTTCCAGCCTGTCGGTGCAAAGTAAGGCACGGAGCAAGTGCGGAGCGAACCAGCTCCGCGACCAAGTCGTACAAGTGATAGCAGTTGCAGTGCGACGCGTCTTGGACGGCTGCTTTGGATTTGTGTTTCTACACCCTGACGAGGTTTACATGATGACAATGAGCGAAGCATGACGAAGCTTGGCATTTTCTTGATTGGCTGTGGTTCTGCAGCTTTCCCTGTGCGCCGTGGCGCAGCAGACTCTGGGCGGCATTACCGGAACGGTCAGCGACAAAAGCGGCAGCGTGCTGCCCGACACCACGGTGACCATCGTCGGCGACCAGACCAAACTCACGCGCACGCTGAAAACCAACGGCAATGGCGCCTACGACTTCGTCAACCTGCCCATCGGCACCTACACCCTCACTGTTACGCACGACGGATTCCAAACGCGAAAGACTGCCTTCGATCCTGGTGCAGGCGGATCGCACCGCCACGCTGAACGTCATCCAGAAGGTCGGCCAGGTGGGCACCACCATCGAAGTGCGAGGCCGCGCCGGCCATGAACGCGGTCGACACCACGAACGGCTACATTCTGGAAAAAGAACAGATCGAGGCAAGTCCCGCTGCCGACGGGAAGTTTCACCGGACTGGCGATTCTTTCTCCCGGCGTGAATGCGGAATTGCCCGGCGGCACCGGCGCCAACGCAGGCCTGGGCAATCAGCCGATCTGGGCCAACGGCCAGCGCGACACCAGCAACACTTTTCTTCTGAATGGCGTCGACGCCAGCAATCTGTTCAACGGCAAGAGCACCAGCCAGGTGGCTTCGGCGCGCATCGTGAACAACACCGGCGTCTCCGGCGCCGGCAGCACCACGGCGCGAAGTCATTCAGAGCACGGCATCGCCGTATCTGGCCATCGGCCAGGCTTTGCCGACGCCTGCGCCGGAGACCGTTCAGGAATTTCGCGTCAACACTTCCATGTACGACGCGCAACAGGGATCGACCAGCGGCGCGCACATCGACATGAGCACCGCCTCCGGCACCAACACCATTCACGGCACGGCTTACGTTCACCGCGGAACCGACTGGCTCAATGCCGCGCCGTATTTCTACAAGCAGGACGCCAACATTCCCGCGCAACGAAAATGTCCCTCGAGTTGCATCGCTACACGGCGGGCGGAACGCTCGGCGGCCCGCTCATCAAGGACAAGCTTTTCGGCTTTGTCAGCTACCAGCACATTCACGCTTCCGACCTGGAGATTGGAACCTCGCGCACGGCCGTGCCTTCCGGGCTGACCGACGATCGCAGCGCGGCCGCTCTGGCGAACGTTGACAACGCAGAATTTTCGATATCGCAATGGATCCCGTGCGGAACCGCCCAGAACACCACACCCTGTCTCACGGCTGCCGGCGTCGATCCGACTGCGCTTCAGTTGTTGAACACAAACTTGCCCAACGGCCAGTATCTGTTCCCGTCGGCGAATCCCAATTTCACGCCCACGCCTGAACTTTCCGGAGAATGTTTTCCTCACCCAGCCGGCATATTTCATCTCCGATCAGGCCGTCGCCGATCTCGACTACCAGCCAACCTCCAAAGACACTCTGTCGTTGAAGTATTACTACCAGCACGATCCCACGCATCGCGCCTTTCGGGTATTCCGCGGTCGAAGGCTTCCCCCAACATCTGGACGCGGGCAGCCAGGTCGCCTCCATCACGAACACGCAATCCATCTCGCCGAACTTCAGCGTCACCGAAGTGTTCGGCTTCATTCGCGAAAAGGTCTACAGCACGATTGGCCAGCCCTTCACTCCTGGATCGATCGGGCATCAATAACTTTGGCTCCAATGTTTTCCCGGGAATCACGATCGTGGACGATCTGGGAAACGCTTCCCCGTTGAATACCAACTTCGTTTTCAACGCCGGAACCACGATCGGCTCGACAGCGGCTTCGCAGGGCGCATTCACCGGCATTTTCCAGAACCGCTGGATGCCTTCCGCCAACGCCGATCTGGAACCACGGCAAACACACGATCACCTTCGGCGGAAGCTTCTCCTACACCCAGCTCAACGCGCGCGATGAACGACCGAACTCGGGCATGATCGGCTTCACCAACTTCGACAATTTCCTCACCGGCTCGCCCATCACCTACACGGCGGACGGATTCATCACCACCACCTTCCTGCAAGGCGACGCCAACCGCTACTACCGCTCGAACGAATCGGGCTGGTACTCTTCAGGACAAGTTTCAGATTCGTCCCAACCTCAGCATCAGCGCCGGTCTTCGCTTCGACTATCACGGCGGCCTGAAGGAAAAGAACGGCCGCATTTTCAATTTCGATCCGTCGCGCTACAGCTACGACGTCGCCACCGACACCATCACTTCGAACGGCTTCATCGTCGCGGGAAACAATCCCGACTTCCCCACCAAGGGCGTCAGCGATTCGACTCTGACCGGGCCGCCATGGGGACTTGCGCCGCGCCTCGGGCTTCGCCTGGAGCCCGCAGATGTTCAACGACAAAGTCGTGGTCCGCGCAGGCTGGGGCCTGTACTACGATCGCGGCGAACTCTTCACCTATCTTTCCCCGGGCTTCGCCTCGGGCGTGATCGCCGGCGGTCCGTTCGGCGTGAACCAGACTCCGCCGTGGGTGAATCAGCAGTCTTGCAGCACCTACGGATATTCGTATTGCAGCACTTTCGAAGCTCCGTGGGGCACGTACGCTCGGTCCGCCGCCCAG
Source organism: uncultured Acidobacteriaceae bacterium (assembly GCA_963795875.1). Taxonomy (GTDB): domain Bacteria; phylum Acidobacteriota; class Terriglobia; order Terriglobales; family Acidobacteriaceae; genus Sulfotelmatobacter. The sequence goes on along the minus strand of CAWCJM010000003.1, from coordinate 2,160,639 downwards.
CGGCAATCCCGCCGATCTGAACTTCCCGAATGCAGCGGCGATCATCGACGCGGCATCCCGCTGTTCTCGTTCGCCGATTACAACCGCGCCAACAAACTGCCCTACACGCATGAACCAGACGCTCGACATTCAATGGCAGCCGCGCAACGACCTCGTGTTCGAAATCGGCTATGTCGGCAATCTCGGCCGCCATGAAGTCGTTCCCTTGCCTTTCAACCAGGCGCAGATTGCCTCGCCGAGCAATCCCATGCTGACGGGCAGTCCGCTGGGTCGAGCAGGACTACACCTACGGCTATTCGATCGTCACGCAAGCCGGCAACTTTCAACCCGATCCACGCCTGCCCAACGGTCAGCCGTACCAGCAAGACTTTCGAAGGCGGCAACGTCGACCTGCGCGTTCCCTACATCGGATATTCCTCCGAGTCGGAGTCCTACACCGCGGCCGGCATCTCCGCTTACAACGCGCTGCAGGCCCACCTCGAAAAGCGCATGAGTCATGGCCTGCAGGTCGGCGCCTCCTACACCTACTCGCACGCCACCGACGAGCAAAGCGCCATGGGCCTGTTCTACAACGGCAACAACCCGCTGAATCTGCGCTCCGGCTACGGCCTCTCCGACTTCGACCGCAAGCACGTGATCAATTTCACCTACACCTACGAACTGCCGAAGTTTTTCTCGGCAACTTCGTTGAAAGGCAGGATCGCCGATGGCTGGGCGATCTCCGGTCTGACCGTCATTCAGAGCGGCCAGCCCTACAGCATCGTCGATTACTCGGGCGCGGTCGGCAGCATTTTCTACGGCGTGAATGACGGCATCACGAATCCAGTCGTTCCGCTCGCCGGCTGCACTCCGAAGCAGGCGCTCACCGGAGCCTCGGGCGCGCATGCCAATCCAGGCGACCCCAACTCGTTGCGCTCAAGGCAGCTTGCTTCGGCTTGCCCTTGCTGAATCCGGGCGACTTGAACGGCGCGATTCCTGCCAACGATCCTTACGAGACCAACTTCATCGACCATGGCCAGCGCAATATCTTCCGCCAAACCTGGCAGAGGCGCGCGGACATCTCGATCTCGAAGGTCAACCCAGATCACCGAGCGCTTCTCGTTGAAGTATCAGCATGGATATCTTCAACCTGACCAACACGGCGAGCTTCGATATCCCGATCGACGACGTCAGCCAGAACATCAACTTCAACGGCTTCCCTGTCGTCGGTCAGGCCGGCGCGACTACGCCCTGCAATCACGGACTTCACGGCCTTGTACGTCTGCCCGACGCTCAGCGGCTTGGGCATCACGAACAAAACCATCGGCAGCCCGCGGCAGATTCAGATGTCGCTGCAGCTTGATCTTCTAACGCTATTTGCGGAGCGGCGGACGGAACGCGATCTGCTAGGAGAGCTCACGAGACCGAAACTCGCGGCTGCAGTATCGACAATCGCCTTGCCGATGGTCAACGAGGCCGTGGCCGCCGGCGAGGGAACGTTGAGCACGTGCAACACTTTGCCGGAAGGCACGAACTGGAAATCGTCGACCAACGAGCCGTCGGGCTTGAGCGCCTGCGCGCGCACGCCGGAGCCGCCGGGCACCAGATCTTTCTCGCCCACTTCCGGCAGCAAGCGCTGCAGTGCTCGAACGAAGGCCGGCTTCGACAGCGACCGCTGCCATTCGTCCAGAGCCGTTGCGCCAGTGCTTCCGCGCCATTCGCCAGAAGCCAGGAAACGTCAGCGCCGACGCCAAGTCGCGCACGTTGATGTCGGTGTGACGATAGCCCTCGCGCGCCAGCGCGAGACGGCGTTCGGGCCGGCATCCACTCTGCCGGTGATGCGGCGGGTGAAGTGCACGCCGAGAAACGGAAAGCGCGGATCGGGCACGGGATAGATCAGCGCCCGCACCAGCGAGGCACGCTCGGGTACGAGGTCGTAATATTCGCCGCGAAATGGAACGATCATCACGCCGGGTTCGTCGCCCGCCATCCGGCTGATGCGGTCGCTGAACAGTCCGGCACAGTTGATGAGCGCAGTCAGTGGAGAACGCTCCTCGTGAAGTTTCGACGACGATTTCGTCTGCCATGCGGCGGATGCCTGTGGCCGCCGCGGAAGTAAGAACCGTGCCGCCGGCTGCCGAAATCAACTCCGCATATTTCTCGCAGACCCGCGGCGTAGTCGGTGATTCCTGTCGAAGGCACGACCAGCGCTCGCAGTCCTGTCGGCGTGCGGCTCGATCTCGCGCAACTCCTCAGGACCGATCAGGCGCAGGCCGGTCAGCCCGTTGGCTTCTCCGCGCTGGCGCAATTCCTCCAGGCGCGGAAGTTCGTCCGCATGCGTCGCAACGATGACTTTGCCGCACACGTCGTGGGCGATACCGTGCTCGCGGCAAAACTCGACCATGGCCGCGGCTCCGGTGACGCACAGTCGCGCCTTCAAAGAGCCGGGCTTGTAGTAGACGCCGGAGTGAATCACGCCGCTGTTGTGTCCGCTCTGGTGGCGGGCGACGCGGTCTTCCTTCTCAAGCAGCAGCAGGCGAAGATGCGGAAAGCGGCGTGTGATTTCGAGCGCGACGCCGAGCCCGACCACACCACCGCCGATGATGATTACGTTGTAACGAGAATCGGTCATTGCCCAGGAGACTGCACGGTCGCACCAGGCCGCATCCAGCGGCGGACCAGCATGATGCGCGACCCTCTAGTCTACGACGAGAGTCACACGTACGCTCTGCCCGGCATCAACGGCGGTACCCGCCGACGTGCCGGTGACGGTGATCTGGTAAGTGACCGGTTGATTCCCTTTCGCGATGCCCGAGCCACCGGTACTGACCCCGCCGCACGAAAGAAGAATCCCCGAAAACAGCAGCGTGGCGATCGAGCCGAGGATACGAAGCCTGCGTCGGCCAGCCCTGCGTCCCCCCGAGCTTAGAGCGATTACCGCCCCCGGCAAGACCAACCACAGGGCGTAGAACATCGAGGCGTGAGTAGAAAGCGGCGGCAGACCAGCGTTGCTTGCTGCGGTCGAAATATTCATCACAAGATCGACGGCAGAGTTTCCGGGAGTAACCGCTGTTGGCGGGTTGAACATGCACTGCGCTCCAGCAGGCATCCCGGCCGAGCAGGCCAGCGTCACTGCCCCGGTGAACGATGCGCCCACAGGCTGAACAGTCAGGTTATAAGCGCCGCTGGTCTGGCCCGCCGTCACCGTCTGACTCGGGGTCGAAGAGTTGAGACGGAAATCTGGCGACACGGTCAGCGCAAGCTGAAGGAGTGGCTAGGCGCTCCTGAGGTGTCATGGGTCGTGATATTGATGTTGTAAGTGCCCGGGTCGCAGTACTTGGAACGGTGAGTGTCACCGTGAGGCTCGCTTGCCTCCGCTAGCGACGCTGACCGGGTTCGCCGGAGAGAGAGAACACATCGCTCCCGCGAGGGCACTGGAATCGCAGCTAGCGCTGATCTTTCCAGTGTAGGAATTGGACGAAACCAAGCTGAGACTGGCTGTGCCCGAGCCCCCTGGCGCCAGGGAGATGGTCTGTGTCCCAGAGATCGAATAGTCGCCGACATTGAATGGAACCGCCAGTGTGTGCACTACCGAGCCGCTCGTCCCGGTCACGGATAGGGAGTAGCTGCCGGCCACGAAGCTGGTCCCATTGATGGTGAGAGTTGCCGTCGCGGGAAACGAACTCACCGACGTGGGACTGATGCCGCAACTTCCGGCGCCGTACGTCGTCGGACAACCCAGAGTGACGGTGCCGGTGAATCCATCCTGCGCAGTGATCGAGATCGGTCCGGTCGTGCCCGTGCTTCCGGCGTTCACTTCAGGAAATGCGATGGGACCGAAAACGAAATCTGGATTGGCGGTGACGTTCAGCGTGAACGATGTGGTCAGAGTTGCGGGCGCACCAGCCGCCGTGGCCTGAAGTGACACGGGATAGCTTCCTGCCGCGGTTCCCGCAGGCACCGAGACGCTGGCCGTCATGTTTACTGGAGTTGTCGACGTTGGGCTCACGGTGTTGCCGGGCGTTAGCGTGCAGATCGCGTTGGGGATGCCGGGATTGCAGGAGACAGTGACGTTCTGATTGAACGATCCCGCGGCCGTGATCTGGAAACTTACCGGAGACGATGTGGTTCCTCGCCCCACAGGAACAATTGCCGGGAATGGTGACGTCATCGCGAAGCTGATCACATGCACTACGACTGGAGCCAGGTGCGTGACGTGCAAGGAGTCGGATCCGACTCCTTGCACATTGAAAGCATAGTCACCAGCCGCGCCACCCACCGTCACGGCAAACGGGGTCTTGTTTCCTGGAGTCATGGCGGAGGGTGAAATGGAGCACGTGCTCGGCGGAGCGCTCGACCCCGGCACGCAGCTCAAGGCCACGGAGCTGGCATACCCGTTCAGGGCGCTGGCCTTGCCGTTGAATGCAGTGGTCTGCCCCAAGAAAATAGTCTGCGGCGAATTGGAAACGGACATCTGAAAGTCCGGCGTGATGACCAGATTGAATTGCCAGATGCCGCGCCCATAAGTTGAAGCGCGCAGCAACTGCTGGCCGCCGGAAGTGAATACTCCCAGCGCAGTGACGGCAACATTCGGCAGAAATCCGGTCTGGCCCTGTGCTGGCGCTCGGCCCAAGTTCCGTCCAACTTGCCGCAGGAGGTCGAACTGCCGAACACGCCGACATCGGTCGCCACATACACCTGCGACAATCGCCGGATAGACGACGACCGCGTTCACCGGCGAGTCCGGCAGATTGCCCGTGAAGTCCGTCCAGGCCGCGCCGGCGTTCAGTGGTCTTCCAGACGTGTCCCGTGCCTCCGGTAAAGCCCATCACCGTCACATACGCAGTCTTGCCAGTCGCATCGGACGGGTCGATCGCAACGCCCGAGATCGGAAACTGGTTCGGATTGATATTGCCCTGCGGACCGTTGTTGGTCACATCGGCAAAAGCTCGGAACTCCAGCCGTAGCGTTGGTCGTGACCCAAACGTGACCGCCCGCGGGTGTCGACAGTGGGCCGTCCAGCGGCCCTAATCCGCTGGTGGTCGCATAAATAACGACTGCAACCGTTGCTGTCGGTCGTGCCCTCCCGCAGCCAGTGACGCGCACCTGGTTCACTTCACTCCCCGAACAAGTGCCCGAGCCCAGCGTGTCGAAGTTCGGGCTGAGCACGGTGAAAGCGTCCGCCCGCGCGCGGCCCGCGCCACACGCGGCAAGTGCCGACCAGCATTGCCGTCGACGATCTGCGGATCGAGAATGTAAGGAAAATAAAATGCGCCATCGTCGCCCCCAACCGAGCTGCTCGTGACCACAAAGCTGAAACCGCTGTCGGTGCAGTTCACGCCACTCGGACACAGTTGCACGCCCAGGCCGCCGGGAGGAACATCCGGATTGGACGCATACCAGTTCGACGGCGCATCCGGATCGATCGCGTTATAGCCGCCGTCGCCGCCGAGCACATTGACCCAGCTCGGATTCGTCGTTGCCTGGCTGGTGGCGGGGGAACCGTTATCCTGCGTTCCGCCGAGCAGCGTGTTCGGGTCAGTGGGATGCTGCGAGAAGCTGACGAACTGCGTCATCGATCCCAGATTCTGGTTGAGGTCGTCGAACTGATTCGTTCCCGAGCACGCGCCCGCGTTGAGCCCCGCAAATCCGTTGAGCGCGCGGTAGATGCCGCCGTCGTTGGCGAAATACATCAAGCGCGTTGCCCGAGTCGCTGCCCGACGCGGGAATCATGTAGGCCAGCGCGTGCTGATCCGGATGCACATGCGCGGGCGCGCCAATCGGATCGCATCCGTAGACGTGCGTGAGATTCATGAATGCGGGACGCCGCGCACGTGGGATTCTGCGTGGTGATGCCGCACTTGTAGAGATTGATCGAGCCCGCGTATAGGTCCGTGGCGGCTCCGTTCGGAACCGCCAGCAGTTCCAGGTTGTAGGCGCCCTGTTGCACGCCGCAGCCATCGAAGTCGCCGCAATTCGTGATGCCGCTGTCGGAGATCGAAGTCCACGACGCGCCTCCGTTCACGCTCTGCCAAATGCCGCCATCGACGGGACTGCCGGCCGAAGAGAGAGAAATAAACCAAGCATACATCTCGTTGCGCCCCGGGACCACCGTGATCTCGGCGCGGTAGATTGGGCAGGCGTAACTGTTCGAGGTCGATTGCGGCTGGACATGCCGCTGTGCTCAGCAGCGCTCCGCCGGGCTGGACCGCGAGCCGCGTCCAGTTCACTCCGTCGGGCGAAGAATAAAACCCGTGATAGCGAACCGCCGCGAAAAACAGTCCCGCGGCAGCGTTATAAACGACCGATGTTGCCGACGTCGCATCGGTAGCGCCGCCAGGATCGACCAGCGCGTTGTAATTCCAGGTCTGCCCCGCATCGAGCGAAGTATAAAGACCGCGCGTGGTGCCGGCGGTGACCGCGCCGTCAACCAAGCCTTCCGAAGTGGTGGCCATCGCCGCGACCACTGTGTTCGTCTGCCCGCTGGCGGTGCTGAACGCCATGCGCGTTCCGCCCAGCCCGCTGAACGACAGCGCGCCGCTGTTGGCGGTCGGAATCAGAGTCCAAGTATTGCCGGCGTTGGCCGAGCGCAAAATGCCGAGGCCGAAATATGAGTCGCCGGAGTTGTTCGCCTCCCCCGTGGCGGCGAGAATCACCGTCTGCGCCGGGTCGGTATTGCCCGGCTGGATTGCGATCGCGCCGATCGACAGCGTAGCCTGATCGTCGGTGACGGGAGCCCACAGTCACGCTGTTGGCCGTGTCGTTGGCGGCGTTCGCTCGACTTCCACATTCCGCTCTGCGCGCCGCCAATGTAGACCGTGTTGCCGCTCGGGTCGGCGGGATCGATGGCGACGGCGGTCGCGCGTCCGGCAACCTGGTGATAATCCTGCGTGCCGTTGCCGGTCGCATCGGAAGCCAGCGGCATGGGGCCCAACGGCATCCATGAGCCTGAAGAGAGCGAGGCCGTTGCCCGTCGACCTGCGAACGAGCTGCCGCAGCGCCGCGGCATGCTGCGCGCGCATCTGCAGCTTTGCCTGATAGGCACGACGACGAAACTCGGCAGAAGGCTTCCCGCGGACCAGCGCGCCCGCGAAAAAACCATTCGTTGCGCTCTTTGACATGGTCGGCATCGGGATCAGCGACGGGATCTTCCGGAACTCTCTGCTTCGCGCCTTGCGCCTGCACGATCGAAACGTGCGCGAGGCAAATCAGAATGAGGGCTGGCACACAGGAAAGAAGAAGAGAACGGCGGCGATGGCATGAATGAAACTCACCTGCCAGTATGGGAAGGGTGCGCCGACGAAGCAATCGCAAAAGAGCGGCGTAAGCGTGATGGCTTGGCCCACTTTGGGAAAAACCATCGCGGTCAATCCGCAACACGCGTGGACAACGGGCCTGTACAATCTGTCTTTCCCCAGTTGGTCTCTGGAAGAAAGAACACAGGATGAGAAAGGACGATTCGGAAATATGCGACCTTACTATTGCGCACTGCTTGCGGCCGCGTATTCTCTTAGGTACGGTTTCTGGATCGGCACAGGAGAAGGAGAGCGTCCACCGAACTGGTCGTGGCTGCCGCCGCCGATTTAAGTGCAGCGCTGAAAGAAATCGGAGACAGCTACGAAAAGAAGACCGGCGTGAAGGTGAAGCTTTCGTTCGGAGCCTCCGGAGCCCTCACCCAACAGATTCAGAACGGCGCGCCGTTCGACCTCTTCTTCTCCGCCGATATGGACTATCCCCGTCAACTGATCGCCGCAGGCGACGCCGACGGAGCCAGCCTGTACCAGTACGCGGTGGGCAGGCTTGTGCTGTGGGTTCCAGCCGATTCTCCGCTCGACCTGCGAACACCAGGGCATGAATGTTCTGCTCGATCCTTCGGTGAAGAAAATTGCCATCGCCAATCCGCAGCATGCTCCGTATGGCCGGGCCGCGGTGGCCGCGTTGAAGCATGCCGGATTGTACGATCAAGTTGCAGATCGTCTGGTGCTGGGCGAGAACATCTCGCAGGCGGCGCAGTTCGTGGAGTCCGGCAATGCGCAGGCAGGATTCGTCGCGCTGGCGCACGCCGTGGCGCCCGGAATGAACGGCAAAGGAAAGTATTGGGAAGTTCCCGGCGGATTTTTATCCTCCGCTGGCGCAGGGAGTGGTCGTGCTGTCGCACTCTCAGCATAAGAAGGAAGCGGAGCAGTTTCTGGAATACGTGAAGACTAAAGAAGCGGCGGAGTTATTGCGGAAGTACGGCTTCACCCTGCCGCAGAGCGAGGAGGCTAGATAGCGCCGGCATCTTGCCGGCTGTCGCGAGAGGTTGCCCTGAGCTTGTCGAAGGGTCTCGCCCTCGCATCCCGAAGTCGGCAAACGGTTTCCAAATACGACCTATGGCAATTGACTGGCAAGCATTCTGGCTCACGCTGCAACTGGCAATCACCGTATCGGCCATCCTGCTGGTGCTCGGTCTGCCCATCGCCTACTGGATCGCGTTCTCCCGCAGGCGCTGGAAATTTCTGGTCGAGGCGGTGGTCGCGCTGCCCATCGTGCTTCCCCCGACGGTGCTGGGGTTCTACGTGCTGGTCGCGCTCGGCCCACGCAGCCCGCTCGGTCGCTGGTGGATCTCGCTCACCGGCCACACGCTGGCTTTCACCTTCAGCGGCTTGGTGATCGGTTCCATCCTTTATAGTCTGCCGTTCGCGGTGCAGCCGTTCGCCGCGTCGTTCGCTGGCGTCGATCGCAAACTGATCGCGGCCTCGGCGACGCTGGGCGCTTCCCCGCTGCGGACCTTTTTTCGCGTGATCGCGCCGCTCTCCGTTCCCGGACTGATTACCGGCACAGCCCTCAGCTTCGCCCACACCATGGGAGAATTCGGCGTCGTGCTCATGGTCGGCGGAAATATTCCCGGAGTCACACGCACCGTCTCCATCGATATCTTCGACCGCGTGCAGGCCTCCGACTACGCCACCGCCAACGAGACTGCGCTGCTGTTGCTCGTCTTCAGCTTCGCCGTGCTGGCCGTGGTGTATGGCGTGAACCGGAAGGCGTGGGTCATCGGACCCTCAGATTGACTGCGATATGAACAACCCGCGTATCGACGAATCCGCATCGGTTGCAGTTTCGTCGTCGCCTGCCCGGAGATCAAACACCCGTCGGCCCGAACCTTGATGCCCGTGTTCGCAAGCGTCTGGGGACGCGAGTCCCCCGAATTTGCGTCTGGATGTTACGTTCCAGGCAGCGCCCGGATTCACCATCCTCTTCGGCCCCTCCGGAGCAGGCAAGACGACTCTGCTGGATTGCGTCGCAGGATTGACCAGGCCCGACTCCGGGCGCATCGCAATCGGCGACCGCATCTTGTTCGATGCCGCGCAGCAGCATCGATCTTCCCGTGGCCAAGCGGCGCGTGGGATACGTGTTTCAGAGCCCTCGCCCTGTTCCCTCACCTAACAGTGGAGCAGAACGTCCAGTATGGCCTGACGCATCTGCCGCAAGCGCAGCGCGCAGCGCAAGCGTCCGCGATTCTCCAGGCATTTCGAATCCCTCATCTTGCACCGCGCTACCCGCGAGAAATTTCCGGCGGAGAGAGCCAGCGCACGGCACTGGCGCGAACCTTGGTGACCGATCCCGCCGTGCTGCTTCTCGATGAACCGCTGGCCGCGCTCGACGCTGCGACGAAGACAACGATCATCGACGATCTGCGCCAGTGGAACCAGGCTCACCGCATCCCCATCCTTTATGTCACGCACAGCCGCGAAGAAGTTTTTGCCCTGGGCGAGCGCGTGATTGTCCTCGACGCCGGACGCATCGTCGCCCAAGGCACGCCGCACGAAGTCATCGCGGCACCGCTGCAGGAAACGGTCGCTCAGTTGGTAGGTTTCGAAAACATGTTCGACGCCGTGGTGGAGTCGGTACATCCCGAGCGCGGCACCATGTCCTGCCGCATCGCAGAGTGCCGGCAGGCCCAGTACGTGCTCGAAACTCCGCTGGTGCGTGGAGGAGTGGGCTCGGCACTGCGCGTCGGCATCCGCGCGGGCGACATTCTGCTAGCCACGGCGCCGCCAGTCGGTTTGAGCGCGCGCAATGTGATTCCGGGGCGCATCAGGGCTCTCGATACAGCGCGATGTAATCGTCTCCGCACGTGTGAAGTGCAGAGTCGAGATGGAAGTTCACCTCACGCTGGCCGCACGCGATTCGCTGCAACTCGCGCCGGGCCACGAAGTGTGGCTGGTGATCAAAACGCACTCGTGCCACTTGATGCAGAGCTAGTGTTCGAGACCTTCTTGGCTAGAAAGAGGAGGGACCAAACTCTGCATTCTGAATTTCTTCTCGCTCCATCTCAATCACCGCCACCCACTGCCCCTTGCGCTCCTCCGAGAACACAACGCGCCCGCCGAGAATCCTGCGCTGCGGCCTCCGGCGGCAAGTCGCGATGGAAGCCAAAGAATCTGCGCTTCAGCTCAGTCCATTTCGGCCAACGTTCCAGCAGCGGATGCGCGGGCTCATATTTCGTCGAGAAGACCAGCGCAACTTCAAAGTGTGAGCGGAAGTCAGCGGCGGAGAGCACTTCATCCAGAGAGAAGTCTTCGATGCGCACGACCTGCACCGGACGCGTCACGTAACCCAGCCACGGACGAGTCAGTTCGTCCGACGCTGGCCACGCGGTAAGCGCGTGCGCCATGGGATAGCGGGCCTCGAGAAAGCGCTCTCCATCCTGATGCAGAACGATGTAATCGCGATAAGCGAGATTGTCTTCCGGCGAGAACCCGTAAGGCGGATTCCAGAACCACGCAGCCACGAACGCGATCGCCACCACGGCGACGGCCGCAGGCCAATAACGCAGCCGCCGCCGCAGGGTGGAGACTCCCACGATAATCACCAGCGGCACGGCCGGCAGCATGTAGCGCGCCAGCACCGCGCCCCCGATCAACGCCATCGCCACCACGTAGACTTTCACGACGACGAGAAAAATCATCTGCACCGGAATCGCGATGCGCGACCGCTCGACCCCGCCGTCTTTTACTGGAGGCCAGCATCATTGCCAGCAGCATGCCCAGCGTCAGCAGCCACAAATGCATGTAGCCGAAGACCTGCCACAGCCGCAGCACCAGAGCCAGCAGGAATCGCAGCGGATTCAGAGTGGAGGCGACGTTGTAGCGGAAGAATTCCGGATTGCCGAAGACATATCCGGTGCGGGAATAGTGATAGGCGTACCAGAGCACCAGCGGCAGCAGCGGAAACAAGAGCGGCAGGATCCGCTTCGACGAGCCGCGGCGCAATTCGGCGATCCGGATCCACAACTTTCAGCAGGCGCTCGCCAGCAATCGCGCGAACCTTGCGGCGCAACGAAGCGCAGAAGCTTCCCAGCCTGCCAACGCCAACCGGCGCGAGAATCGCAGTCTCTTTCGCCAGAACCGCCAGCGAGAACCAGATCGCCGTCGCGACCGGACGATCCTCCAGATAAGCGCACAGTCCCCAGAACATCAGCCCCGCCGCGGCCAGATCCACCTGCGCCAGCGAACTCTGCGCAAAGAAAACTGGATACAGCGCCGTGCACAGCGTCGAAGCAATCGCCACCTGGGTATTCGCCACGCGCTCGGCCAGCCGAAACACTCCCAGCAGCGAGAATGCCGCGACCACCAGCATCGCCGATCGCGTCACCAGCGGCGCGTAGCCCACGCATTTCCACCACAGCGCGATCCAGGCCATCACCAGCGGCGGATGCGCATTCGATACCGTCGTGTGCGGAATCAGGCTTCCGCTCAGCAGCAGGTCGCGCGCGGCGGGAACGTAGTATCCCGCTTCGTCCCAGAAGTAAGGAAGCTGCAGCAGCGGCACGTGCAGCAGAAAAATTCCCACAAAGATGCCCGCGAACACCAAGGCGGGATGCGGGCGCGGAGATCGCGTGGGAGAGGTCATTCTATCGGTGAGTCGTGCCATCGGATCTTTCTGTAGAGACGTTTCTTGAACGTCTTCTCGACATCGTCGGTAATGCCGTCGGCAGAGACGTAGCAAGCTACGTCTCTACGATGAGTCCACGGTCGCTTAGTGCACCGGCCCCTGCGGCGCCCATCCGCGGATCAAGCTTGATCTCGCCGAAGGCGCTCTCGTACCCGGCCACGTTCTGCTGCAGCAGTCCCAGCAGCGCCTTGGCCTGCTGCGGGCTCAGATAGATTCCCTGGAAGTTCTTGATCTCCACGTGGGTCTCGGTCTGTTGCTGCAGCGTGCCGAAAACCAGAAAAAAGTCCCAGATATTGACCCGCATCTGCACGCTGTTGGCATAGTTTTCGCGGTAGTCGGGGCCGTTGATTAACTTCACATTGGGTTGCGTCGGATTGCTCATAGCCGGAAGTGTAAATGAGTTTGTGGCCGGGAAGAAACCGGCTGGACGCTCCGATCTGCGGTCCGATGAGCAGCCCAGATCCGGTGCAACTGACAAAAACTGTCAGCCGGTTGATAGTTTGCGGCTCGATGCACGGTGACTAGCCCTGTGCAAGACACCGACTTTCGTTTGCCTTTTCACTGAAAACAAAGGACTTACAGCCACGGCTCTCGTTACTTTGGGAAGTACCTGTGGCGCGCTAAAGTGCGATAGAGTTTATGTTCCTCCGCGAAAAGCGGAGATTGCGGGCTACCTATGACCCAAAATATCGATCACGGGATGATGGAAGAAATCGTCCTTCCCGAACATCTCGCTCCCCTTGGGATCTGTGCTGGGCCAGGGAGTGACGGCGCTGGACCTGTGCATGGTCCTGGCCAAGATTTTTCACGTGCAGTATAACGAAGTCGCACTCATTGCGGCTGGAAGGCGGACTGCTGCACTTCGTGTTTCCCGAATACCTGCGCACGACCGGGCGCGATTCCGCTGTCCAGCAAAGCAGTGGCGGCGCACACGGCGCTCAGCAAGAAGGCCGAGATTTTCAACAACTTCGCCCGCGTCAAGCACGCCAGCATCTTCGAAACCATCAAAGCCGATGCGCGACCGATTCCGACGAACCAGTCGCGCCGTCGCCCATTCAGAAGCTGATGTCGGTGCCGATCATGGACCAGGATTCCGCAGTGGTAGGCGTGATTCAGATTTCGCGCAAAGCGCTCGACCCGAAGTTCGCCAAAGATTTCAGCCGCGAAGACCTGCACGACCTGGAGTTGGCGGCGGGACTGCTGGCCACGGCGCCGGCGCTGCTCGCAAACTAGGCTTCGACGAGAAATCGCTGGGCGCGTGACGCTCTGCGACCCGCAGTTTTCGTCTTCGATTTATTCAACTTCAGTTCTTCAACGGAACGCGCAGATCCACTCCCGTCATCTCCTTCGGCTCGTCGACTCCCAGCATTCCCAGAATCGTCGGCGAAATATCGCGCAGCGACCCATTCGGCTTCAGCGTGAACTGCTTCGCATTTTCCGAAACCACAATGAACGGCACCGGATTCGTCGTGTGCGCGGTATGCGGCCCGCCCGTCGCGGGATCGATCATCATCTCAGCGTTGCCGTGGTCGGCGGTGATCAGCATCGCGCCGCCTTTGGCCCGAATCGCGGATTCAATGCGCGCCAGGCAGGCGTCCACGGTTTCGACCGCTTTGATCGTGGGCTCAATCTTGCCAGAATGCCCGACCATGTCGGCGTTGGCGAAATTTACGATCATCACGTCGAACGTTCCATCCTCAGTGGCCTTTACGACCGCGTCGGCAATCCCCGCCGCGCTCATCTCCGGCTTCAAATCGTAGGTCGCAACCTTGGGCGATTGCACCATCACCCGCTCTTCGCCGGGGAACGGAGTCTCCACGCCCCCATTGAAAAAGTAAGTAACGTGCGCGTACTTTTCGGTCTCGGCGACGCGCAGGTTGCGCATGTTCATTCCGCCCATCACATTGGCCAGAATGTTCGCCATCGACTCCGCCGGAATCACCACCGGCAGGCTGAAATTCTTGTCGTACTGCGTCATGCAGACGTAGCGCAGATTCTTCGGCACGCGGTCGCGCGGAATCGTGGCGTCCAGGTCGGCCGCGCCCGGCAGGTCGCTGCCGCCCTTGTCGTTCAATCCGCTGTTGCGAGTGAGAGCGCGCGTGATCTGGCGAACCCGGTCGGCGCGAAAGTTGAAGCAGATGCAGGATCGTCGTCGCGAATCGTAGCTAGCGCCTGCCCCCGGCTGTCGGTGCAAACGAAGGGAATCACGAATTCGTCCGTCACTCCCTTGTTGTAGGAATCCTTCATCCCCTGCACCGGATCGGCGCACTTGCCGCCTTCGGCGTCGGCGAAGACCATCGCGTTGTAGGCCTTGGCAATGCGCTCCCAGCGCCGGTCGCGGTCCATGGCGTAGTAGCGGCCATTGACCGTCGCGATCTTGCCGCAGTTGTACTCGCGCATCTTCTGCTGCAGTTGCTCGAGATATCCCGCGCCGTTGGTGGGCAGCGTGTCGCGCCCGTCCATGAAGGCATGCACGAAGACGCGGTCCAGCCCGTTCTGCTTCGCCATCTTCAACAGCGCGTACAGATGCGCCTGCTGCGAGTGCACGCCGCCGTCAGAGATCAGCCCGAACAGATGCAGCCGCCGCTCGCCCGTGCGCGCGTGCTTCATCGCATCGAGCAGCACGGGATGCGAGAACAATTCCCCGTTCTGGATCATCAAATCGATGCGCGTGATGTCCATGTGCACGATGCGCCCGGCGCCAATGTTGAGATGCCCGACTTCGCTGTTCCCCATCTGCCCCTCAGGCAATCCTACGAACGGCCCGCTGGTATGAATCAGCGTGTTGGGATACTCGCGCAGTAACCGGTCATAGGTAGGTTTGCGCGCAAGTGCGATGGCGTTAGCTTTGGTTTCGGCCCGATAACCCCAGCCGTCGAGAATGGTAAGAATGAGTGGTTTAGGACGAGACATGAATTAGCTCTTAGCTCCTAGCTGTTTGCTCCGATGTGCTCTTAAGCGTTGTCATCCTGAGCAACGCGAGGGATCTATGCAATCTGCGGCAAGTTGCAGAGATCCTTCGGCCTGCAAAACACGCGGGCCTCAGGATGACAATGCATGAGCGGTTATTTGGATCAGCCCTTGTAGTTCAACGCCGCCAGCCCCAGAAACCGCGACGTCCCAGCCAACTCTTCCTCAATCCGCAGCAGTTGGTTGTACTTCGCAATGCGGTCCGTACGCGACGCCGACCCGGTCTTGATCTGTCCGGCTCCCGTCGCCACGGCCAAGTCCGCGATGAACGTGTCTTCGGTCTCGCCAGAGCGATGCGAGATCACTGACGTATACCCATTCCGCCGCGCCAGATCGATCGCATCCAGCGTCTCGCTGACCGTGCCGATCTGATTCACCTTGACCAGAATCGAGTTGGCCACGCCTTTATCGATCCCCTCTTGCAGGAACTGAATATTCGTCACGAAAATATCGTCGCCCACGAGCTGAATCTTCCCGCCGAGTTCCTTCGTCAGTTTCGCCCATCCGTCCCAGTCATTCTCGGCGAGCCCGTCTTCCAGCGACACGATGGGATAATCCTTCACCCACTTCGCCCAGAACGCGACCATCTCGTCGGAAGTCTTGGCCGACTTGTCCGACTTTTTGAACACATACTTTCCATCCTGGTAGAACTCGCTGGCCGCCGGATCGAGCGCGATCGCGATCTCTTCTCCCGGCTTGTAACCCGGCCTTCGAAATCGCTTCCAGCACGACTTCGATCGCTTCCACGTTCGACTTCACCGACGGAGCAAATCCGCCTTCGTCGCCGACGGCGGTGTTGTATCCGCGCTTCTTCAGCACGCCCTTCAGCGTATGGAAAACCTCGACGCCCCAGCGCAGCGCTTCATGAAACGTGGGCGCGCCCACGGGCATGACCATGAATTCCTGGAAGTCGACGTTGTTGTCGGCATGCGCTCCGCCATTCAGGATGTTCATCATCGGCGTAGGCAACGTGTTCGCCCCGGCTCCGCCGAGATAACGATAAAGCGGCACATCCAGCGACACCGCCGACGCCCGCGCCGCCGCCATAGAAACCGACGAGCAGCGCATTCGCGCCGAGCCGTCCTTTGTTCTCGGTGCCGTCCAGTTCGATCATCCGGGCATCGAGACCGCGCTGGTCGAACGCATCCCAGTTCGCCAGAGCTTCGGCGATCTCGCCGTTCACGTTCTCGACCGCCTTGAGCACGCCTTTACCCAGAAACCGGTTCGTGTCACCGTCGCGCAATTCGACCGCCTCGTGTTCGCCCGTCGACGCGCCGCTGGGGACAATCGCCCGTCCCATCGAACCGTCGGCCAGAAACACTTCCGCTTCCACTGTAGGATTGCCACGTGAATCCAGAACTTCTCGCGCATGAATGGCTGCAATATTTGACATAAGTAAGTTTCTCTTTCCTTAAAGGATATGATTTCAGTACCGCTTCCCGGATCACACACCCCGGTTCGGAGAGTCGCTGTTCCCGGCGATCAGGCGTTCGAAGACGTGGCCGCGCCTGTATAGGTCTCACCAGAGCTGTGTTGCGGAACCCACGATTATATCGGATGGACAAGTCCGCAGTGTGACGACGGACACGCGGTTTCCTGCTCAATTTCCGCCTTCGGGACGTCCGTTCGGCCACTCCCGCTGCTCCCTTATCTCCGATGGTTCCCTGTCCCGTCAGCGTGTTGTCGCCGGCATCCGCAGAGACTAGAGTCAGGAGATAGAATATTGCTCGGGAAATTGAGGAGGCACGATGAAGAAATGGATCGCTCTACCTTGCATGCTGCTGCTGTCCGTCTTAATGGCGGCGCAGACCGGTTCCCCCGTACCTGCAGGCACGACCCTGATGGTCCGGCTCGACACGACCCTCGCTACCTTCAGTAACCGCGTCGGCGATCCCTTTCAAGCCAAGATCACGCAGGCCGTCGTCGTCAACGGCAGCACCTTGATCCCAGTGGGAGCGACCGTCGAAGGCCGCGTCACGAAGGTGAATGAACCGCGCCGCATCTCCGGTAAACCGACCATCGGGATTCTTCCCGAAGCCGTGATTCTTCCCACCGGCGAGCGCTACTTCCTCGACGCAACGCTGGTCGACACCAACATCAAGGGCACCGACGTGAACGCTGAGGGCCAGTTCAAAGGGACAGGCCACGACCGGCGCGACACTCTCGAACTCGGCGGCGGCACCGCAGGTGGCATGCTGGTGGGCGGATTGATCGGCGGCGGTCCGGGCATTCTGATTGGCGGCGCCGTGGGTGCCAGCGCAACTACCGTGCACTGGCTGAGCAAACACCGTTCCGCAACCCTGCCTGCCGGCACCGAACTCACACTGGAATTGAATCGTCCGATGACCATGGGCCCGGCGGTTATACCGGCTCCGGCTCCCGCTGCAGCGCCTGCAGCCTCCAGCGGCGGCAGCAAGTAGGGGAACTCCTCTCGAACTTCTTTAAGACGCCGGATAGCGAGATGCTTCCGGCGTTTTCTCTTGGTTGCCTTATGGGAGAATAATCTGTGTGAAAATCAAGATCGACATTGCGGACAAGACTGTAACGCAAGACTGAAGAAAAAAGGCGATCAGGAAGGCATTCCCGTCAAAGACCTGAGTATCCGCTCGATCGAAGGCAAAGCTTACTGACGGAGCGAAAGCTATCGAAACGCAGACTTGCCGATTATTCGAATCGAAAAGACCGGGATCGTTGCACCTCGATAATGCGGAAATCTACGAGCTCATCGATTTTCCACAGCCGGGGCAAAGCAGCCGACCTAAGCCCCGAAAATCAACTCTCCCTCGCTCAGCACCTGGAGCTCGATCCATCCCTCCAGCGGCAATGAATCCACCGGCAGCCGGTTCTGCCACAGGCTAAACCGCAGCCGCAGCTTGTTGGTGGCACCGACTGGCGACCGGCTCCGGCTTTGCGCTCCGCGGCACGATCCACCGGGGCTGCGCTCGGAGTCGCCAGCAGCCACGCCAGCGGCAGCTTGAATTCAAAATTCCGCACCAGCGCCAGCTTCACATGCTCATCGGGCTGCGACGACGACGCCTTCACTTTCTCCTCTGATCCGTTCTCGATCTTCCACGCCTTCAGCTTCCGCTCGTGCACCGAGGCCTCGACCCGCAGCGTACGCCGCGCCCGCGGCTCGCCGCTGGCCCACGATTCCAGGTTCACCACCAGATCAAAATCTTCTTCAGGAACGTTGCCCGTGAAGTCCAGCCGCCCGTACACATGCGTGGAATCGATCCCGGCATATACCGCATCCAGCAGAAACTGTTTGCCGTGCATCGCGCCCGCGCGATGATCCGCGGTATAAATCGCCGCGCCCATCCACTCGAAATAGCGCACCTTGTCGCCCGCCACTCGCGGATGAATGTACGCCGTCTGCGGCACAAACGACGGACGCACCTCCGCCCCGGTGATCGGCTGCGCCAGATAATCCGGCGGAACCGCTCCCAGCGCCTGATACACGTTCGACAGATGTTTGCGGTAAAGTTCGTCGAAATCGCGATCATTGGCCGAATGATGCTCCGGCCCGTACCACCAGTTCCAGTCGCTGCCCTCGGCGATCAGAATTTCCTCGAACGCCAGCTTGCGCTGCGCCTCGGTCGCGCGCGCCGCATTCTGCGCATAAAACTCGCGCGCGTGGTGCAGATAATCCCAGGCGCGGTTGTCCTCCGGCGCGCCGATCCATACGTTAAAGTTCGCGCCGATCCACGACCCCGGCACCAGCGATGTCAGCTTGCCGAAATCTTTGTGCCGCGCAATCGCCTCAGAAATCGTGACCGCCTCCACACCCGGCTCGCGCTGCAACCCGTCGTAAAAGCGCCGCAGAAATTCGCGCCCCGACTTCGGGTAATATTCCCACGCATTCTCCCCGTCGAGAATGATCGACACCACCGCGTCGCGCCCCTTGGCCAGCACCGGCCGGCCGCTTCCTTAATGTTGCCGATCAAATGCCGCGCCGCGTCTGCCGGAGGCATGCCCGAATACACGAACCCGATCAAATCGGAAATCGTGTGGTCGCGAAACACCATATGCATCGCCGCCGAGCCGTTCTCATACCGATGAATGTTGTAAAGCTTCTCCGCCAGATGCCCGGGAAGCCGCCCGTTGCCGTCGCGCGCGAAGAACAATCCCGTGCTCCGCCCCAGCACGCCTTCATCGGTCGCCATCCACTGCACGCCCACGCTGTGCGCGATCGCCAGCACTTCTTCCGAAACGCTGCCCTCCGAAGGCCACACACCCTTGGGACGAAGCCCGAAAACTTTCTCGTGCAGATCCAGACCGCGCGTTAGCTGTTCGCGCGCGTCCTCCGGATGCCGAAATCGGTTCTGCGGCAGCGGCAATCCCGGGCGACGACACCGCTCCCGCGCTGGTGTCGCACACCAGCGGCATAATCGGATGATAAAACGGCGTGGCCGAAAGCTCGATCGATCCCTTCTTCGCCGCCTCGGCATGCGCCGGAAGCACCCGGCCCAGTCACTTCCCTCTCGCGCGCAATCACAAACTTCTGATCATCGAGCGAGTAGCTGTGCCCCTTGGCCACCAGCGCCGCGACGTCCTTCTCTTCCAGAAAGAATTCGTCGAACCACGCAAGCTGCGACAAGACCTGCAGATCGGTAAAATCCTGCGCCTGAAAATAGCGCTCCGCGCGCTCCGGATGATCCCCATGCTCGCGAAACCGCTCCCACAACTCGCGGTACCGCGGATAGCGCCCAATCACATTCTGCGGATTCGCCTGAAACAGATATTGCAGCGCAAAGCGCCGCTCCACCAGCGTCAGATCCTTCGCTGGCTTGGCCGCCACACGCAGAAAGGGATCTTGCGCCGTCCCCGTCCACATAATCCTGAATCTGCACCATCAGTGACGGCACCAGATTAAAGTTCTGATGGACATTAGGAAACTCGTCCAGCAGCTTCACCATGCCGTAGTAGTCCTTGAGCGCGTGCAGCCGCGTCCACGGCAGACGATATTCTCCCGTAACCAGATCCTTATAAAACGGCTGGTGCTGATGCCAAAGAAGAATGACGCGCAAAGCAGGCATGGCTGGAGCAGTCAGTCTAGCATGGGGTTTCGCCCCGTTATCTTACCGATGAACCGACCGGCGGTCCGTAACCAGGTTCGTATGCCAAAACGGGAGCGATCCGTTTGCTTCTGTCGGATGTTTCGCGGCTCACATCAGCTGAGGATCGAAATTTGTCTAAGCCGAGCGCAAAGCGTCGATGGGGTCCGCGGACGCGGCGCGCCTTGCCGGAATGGCCGATGCGACGAGCGTCATCAACATCATGATCAGAACAGCTGCGATATAGATGAGCGGGTCCGTCGCAGTGACCTCGAACAGGAAGGAACTGACGAGTCTCGACGCAGCCAGCGAACCGAGCACACCGAGGACGCATCCCAAGAGCGCCAGTTTCGTTGCCGAAAACAGGACGAGTCGTGCGATGCCAGTCCGTTGGGAACCCAGTGCCATGCGAATCGCAATCTCGCGAGTGCGCATCGAGACAGAGAAAGCGACCACTGCATAGATTCCAGTGACGGCGAGCAGCAGTGCGCCCGCTGCAAACGATGTAATGAGGTCAGTATTGAAACGACGCGGCGCTTCCACGTTCGAGATCGCCTCTTCCATGGCTTGTACCTGCTGGAGAGCCAACATTGGATCGA
The DNA here is from genome assembly GCA_963795875.1 of uncultured Acidobacteriaceae bacterium. GTDB lineage: Bacteria > Acidobacteriota > Terriglobia > Terriglobales > Acidobacteriaceae > Sulfotelmatobacter. The sequence continues at coordinate 2,140,097 of CAWCJM010000003.1, read as the reverse complement.
CCTTCCCCACCGCCGAACGCAAGGTCTGAGCCACTTGTTCGGATGGAAGGGCTGAACGGAGCGTGATGTATCCACTGGCAGCGTCGGTGAGTTTTCCGGCGTACTCAATGCCGTTGAGCGTAGCCGGCTGCTCGGTGGGCGTATACCACTGGTCGTCGCTCGGCTGGTCGCGAGAGCCCATCTTCGTATCGGCGACGACACCGACCACCGTTACCCAGGGAAGATTGTTTTTCGGAGTGCCCACATGCATGCGCTTGCCGATCGCCCGCTGGCCGGGCCATGCATGCTTCGCCATGGACTGGTTGACGATGATAACCAGGGGGGAGTCGGACCGATCGTCTTCGGTGAAATAGCGGCCATCGACCAGCGGGATGCTCATCGCACGGAAATAGTCTCCATAAGTGGTCGCGAACATCGCAAATTTCAATTTCCAGCTCGCTGTGGGCTCGCCCTCGATTGTGAACCCAGTCTCTCCAAAACCGCCGGACGCGGGTACGGCCGTCGTAATTCCGACCGCGACAGTTCCGGGCGCTCCCGAGAGGCGATCGACGACGGCGCGTTCGAAGGCCCCGGACGAAGCCTGTGTGGAATATTGCTGGAGAGGCAATCGATAGCCGGCAACCAGCACGTGATCAGGCCGGAAGCCGGGATCGACCGCTCGCATCTTCTGGAAGCTGCGCAGAAACGCGCCCGATACCGTCAGCAATACCAGAGCAATCGCAATCTCCGAGACAACCAACGCCGACCGCAGCCAGGAGTGGATCGAGGTTCCTGTGCCAGTCCCTGCGCCCTCCTTCAGACTCTCTGTCAGATTGGTCCGCAAGGCCGTGAAAGCAGGCGCCAGGCCACAGAGGACGCCTGTTGCCAGTGCGAGCAACAGCGAAAAGGCGGCGACCGTCGCATCGATCGAGATGGAGTCGACACGCGGCATCGACTCGGGAAGCAGGTGCAACGTGGTTCGAATCGCGATCGCGGCAAATGCCAGGCCTAGCAAGCCGCCGCCCGCACCGAGAAACAGTCCTTCGAGAACGGATTCGCGGATGATGACGCCCGAACGCGCGCCCAGCGCCAATCGAACCGCATATTCACTGCGCCGCCGGATGGCCCGGACCAGCATCAGACCGGCGACGTTGAAGCACCCAATCAGCAAAATGACGGAAACGGCCAAGAACAAGGTGCGCAGCATAGGACGGGCCTCTGCAACGTCGTACTCAAGCAGCGGAGTGACATCACCCCGGATGGGGACTGCGGACTGAGCTGTGGGAAGATCGCGCATGACCTGCTTGGACACGCGGTCGGCATCCTGTGCGGCCTGCGCCAGGGTGACCCCGTCCTTAAGACGGGCCACCATCTGGTATCCCCAAAAGCCGGCGTGTTGGTCGGAAAGTTCGTCGGGCGTCAGGCTCATCGGTATCCAAAGTTGCGATTGGTCGAGAAGCCCGTCCTCCAGGGGAAACGCGAAACTGCGCGGCATCACGCCGATAATCGAATAGATCTTGCGATCAAGAGCGATGGACGTTCCGACGACATGCGGATCATTCTGGTAACGGTTCACCCACAGGGCGTAGCTGATGACTGCGAGCGGCTGATGCGTTTCCTCTTCCTCGCGTGTAAAAACGCGGCCAAGGATCGGACGGACGCCCAAAGTCGGGAACACGCCCGCGGTAAAACGAGCAGCATTCACTTCCTCAGGAATTGCGCCGCCGGAAACCTCGTAGCTGCCGGTGATGTATCCGCCCGTAGAGGAGAAAGCATTGGTCGAGGTCGAGTACGTGGCAATCTCCCGGGCCGTGACCGGCGTTGCCGAAACACCGCCTTCCAGGTGATCTCCCAGCAAAACCAGGCGCTCAGGGTTGCTGAATGGAAGCGGACGTAGCAGGATGCCTTCAACCAGCGAGAAGATCGCGGTGGTGGCGCCTATGCCGAGAGCCAGAGTGAGGACGACCGTCAGAGTAAAGCCCGGCGCTTTTCGCAGTTGGCGAAACGCGAAGCGGAGATCCTGTCCGAGTGAGTACATGCGCCCTCTCTTGTTCTTCTTGGGTTTCGCGGATGATCGCACAGGTATTAAAGAACGTTATGGACTTCTTTTCAATCGACAAAAAGTGAAGATAGCCTGTTATTCAGTGCCCATTACGCAGCAGCGCCCATCAATCCGGGAACCGCTATGCTTGCCGGAAGCCCTGCTGGCCCAGGCTCCCCTAACTCGTTCCGACACCACCTCGAATTTAGGCGGGCAACCCGCGTCTTCCATTACACTACTAACGGCTCTACGATGCCCCCAGACTCCAGTTCCACGACTGTCGCCGCCCCGCAACTCCTGACCGACCAGGACCTCTACCTCTTCAACGAGGGCAGCAACTACCGCCTTTACGAAAAAATGGGAGCCCACCTCGTCACCCACAATGGCAGGCCGGGGCCGTCTTCAGCGTGTGGGCACCCAACGCGCGATCCGTCTCGGTGGTCGGCGGCTTCAACGGATGGAATCCTAAAGCGCATCGCCTCAGCACTCGCGGTTCATCGGGCATCTGGGAAGGCTTCATCCCCGGCGTGAGCCAAGGGCGCGCTCTACAAATTCCACATCGAATCGCACCGCCACGGATACCGCGTCGACAAAGCCGACCCGCTCGGCCTGCTGCACGAGAAACCTCCGCGCACCGCCTCGGTCGTCTGGGATCTCGACTACCAGTGGAACGACAACGACTGGATGCAGAAGCGCGCCGCCCGCAACTCCCTGCGCGCACCGCAGGCAATCTACGAAGTCCATCTCGGCTCGTGGATGCGCGTCCCCGAAGAGCACAACCGCCCGCTGACCTACCGCGAAACCGCGCCCCGCCTGGCCGACTACGTCGGCCAGTTGGGCTTCACCCACGTCGAGTTCCTGCCCGTGATGGAGCATCCGTTCTACGGCTCCTGGGGATACCAGACCACCGGCTATTTCGCGCCCACTTCGCGCTACGGCACGCCGCAGGATTTCATGTACCTGGTCGACTACCTGCACCAGCACGGCATCGGCGTGATCCTCGACTGGGTTCCGTCGCACTTCCCTTCCGACGCCCACGGACTCGCCTACTTCGACGGCACGCACCTCTACGAGCACGCCGACTCGCGCCAGGGATTCCATCCCGACTGGAAGACGCACATCTTCAACTACGGCCGCCCCGAAGTGCGCAGTTTCCTCATGTCGAGCGCCGATGTTCTGGCTCGACAAATATCACATCGACGGCCTGCGCGTGGATGCGGTCGCGTCCATGCTCTATCTCGACTATTCGCGCAAGCAGGGCGAATGGATCCCCAACAAATTCGGCGGACGCGAAAACCTTGAAGCCATCGACTTCCTCCGCCGCTTCAATCAGGAAGCCTACAAGGAGCATCCCGAGATTCAGACGACGGCCGAGGAATCCACTTCGTGGCCCATGGTCTCAAAGCCCGTCTACGTCGGCGGCCTCGGCTTCGGCCTGAAGTGGGACATGGGCTGGATGCACGACACGCTTCGCTATTTCCAGAACGATCCCATCCACCGCAAATATCATCACAACGATCTCACCTTCCGCATGCTGTATTCGTTCCTCGAAAATTTCGTGCTGCCGCTCTCGCATGATGAAGTCGTTCACGGCAAGGGATCGCTGATCGGCAAGATGCCCGGCGACGAATGGCAGAAATTCGCCAACCTGCGGCTGCTGTTCGCCTACATGTACGCCCAGTCCGGCAAGAAGCTTCTGTTCATGGGCTGCGAATTCGGCCAAGTGCGCGAATGGGCGCACGATTCGAGCCTCGAATGGCATGTGCTGCAATATCAGGTTCATCGTGGAGTGCAAGCCTGGATGGAGCAGTTGAACCGCTTCTACCGCAACGAACCCGCGATGCATGTGCTCGATAACGATCCCGCCGGATTCGAGTGGGTCGACGCCAACGACAACGCCACCAGCACAGTCTCGCTGTTGCGCAAGAGCGAGTCGCCACAAGACACAGTGCTCGTGGTCTGCAACTTCACGCCGGTGCCGCGCATGGGTTATCGCGTCGGCGTCCCCCACGGCGGATACTGGCGAGAAATGCTCAACAGCGACGCCCGCGAATATGCCGGCAGCGGCATGGGCAATCTCGGCGGAGTGCAACGCGGAAGAAATCCCCACCCACGGCCGTCCATTTTCGCTGAAACTGACGCTTCCCCCGCTGGCAGCCCTGTTCTTCAAAGCAAGCTGACTCATCACGATGCACGTGGCCACAACTCATGTGGCGACGGCCGCCTCGGCCGTCTCGCGAGGGCGAAGCCCCGCGGTTGCGGCACAATCGCCGACACCGACACCCTGATTTCCCTGCCAACCGCTCACTCCCCAGCCATCCAAAACAGCGCCCGTCTCTCGAAACCATCGGAGGTTCTCCGTTGATCGTCATCGTGCTCTTCGGCGTGTCAGTAATTCTTGACTCGCCATTGTGTCTTCCGGTCCTCGGTGACTCCCGGCCCAACCCGCGCAGGTGCAGCCCCCTGCCTCCACCGCAGGCGACCTCGTACACCTTGACCGTCCAACTCTCCGGCAATGCCACCGGCACCGTAACCAGCACTCCCGCAGGCATCCGTTGCTCTCCCACGTGCAGCGCGTCCTTCGCCTCCGGCACCAGCGTGAAACTTACCGCAGTCGCAGCCACGGGTGATTACTTCGCCGGATGGTCCGGTGCCTGTAAAGGGATCGGCCCTTGCACGCTCACGATGAATGCGAATAAATCCGCCACCGCAGCTTTCAACGTGAACCAGACCGTCAACGTTCTGAACCACATCATCTTCCTGGCTCAGGAGAACCGCAGCCTCGATCACTACTTCGGCGCCCTACGTTCTTACTGGAAGAACGACGGCTTCGCCGACCGCTCATTCGACGGCCTGCCGCAATTCAATCCCACGTCAGGCCTCGCCCCGCTCTACGGACCGCCGCCCACTAATCCCGGCTGCGATCCCGCTTATCCTCCGCCCAGCGATTGCACCGAAGACAGCTCCAGCCCGCAGATCGCGTCGTACCACCTGATAACCCAATGCATCGAAAATCCCAGCCCCTCCTGGAACGAAAGCCATGTCGATTGGGATCTCACCAATCCTTACTCCGCACGCCGACTCTCGATGGCTTCGTCTGGACCAACGCCCACGACGCTCGCAACAACGTTCCGCCGTACTATGACACCAACGGCATCCGCTCCATGGGCTACTACGACGACACTGACCTGAATTACTACTACTACATGGCTTCCCAGTTCAGCACATCAGACCGCTGGTTTTCTCCCGTCATGACGCGCACCGCCCCGAATCGTGAATATCTGATTGCCGCCACGTCGCAGGGCGACGTCTATCCCATTGGCACCGACCGCGCCGACCAGTCATACTCACCGCCACGACAATTTTTCAGGAGTTGCAGAACGCGGGAATCACCTGGAAGATTTACGTCAACACCGACAACACTCCCTGCGCGACCGACTCTACGCCGCAATGCCTGCTGACTTTGAGCTACGTGCAGAATTTTTCCTGGGGACAGACCATCCCAACCGACTACCCGAACAACCTGGCCACCATGACGCAGTTCTTCACCGATGTGCAGAACGGCACTCTGCCTCAAGTTGCTCAAATCGAACCCGCCTCGGCTGCAGGTCTCGACGAGCATGGCTCCGATTCCGATCGAATATCCCATCAACATCCAACTGGGAGCGCAGTATGTTTCGTCGCTCATTAATGCGCTGATGACTAGCGTCTCCTGGAAAGACTCCGCTTTCATTTTGACCTACGACGAGTTCGGTGGCCTCTACGACCACGTCGCGCCGCAGCCCGCCGTGAGCCCCGACGGCATCAAGCCCAAAGATCTGATGCCCGGCGACATCTGCACCACGGCCACCGGGTCCGATTGCGATTTCACCTATACCGGTTACCGCCTGCCCCTGATCGTCGTCTCGCCCTACGCGAAAAAGCACTACGTCTCGCACACTGTCATGGACACGACCGCGATCCTTAAACTGATCGAAGCCCGCTTCGGCCTGGCCGCCCTAACCAAGCGCGACGCCGCGCAAAAAAGCATGACCGAATTCTTCAACTTCAACTTCCCCCCCTGGATGACCCCGCCGACGCCGCCCGCGCAAAGCACGGTGGCGCCTGCTATCTGAATCAATTGCCATGAGGATCGATTGTATTAGAAGCTCTTAGGGCAGTGAGTCCTATTTCACGAGTCTTGCGACGAGAGCATTTATGACGTCAGTATTATCGCTTTGGGCGCTTGACCGTGGATGAGCGGCCCTTCAGGGCCGCGTGAGGCACATGACTCAGAAACTGGGCTTTAGCCCCTGTAGGTGCCTTCCGCCAAGAAAAGCCTTTTCATCGCATGTTTATCCGAACCCCTGATATTCCTTCCAAAACTCCGGCCAAGGCAGCCGCGGCGGCCCGCACACGAAGATGTCCGGATGATCCTCGCTCTCCTCATTCTTCACGCCGAAAGAATTCCCGTTGTGCCCCGCCAGCCGGCACGACGTGATACATGCCGCTCCGCCTCCTTGCGCGACTGTCCCAGCACGATCAGAGTCGAAGGCGGCGTCGCCGGATATCCTCGGAGCCACGCCGAGTTGATTCCGCTGATCGGCGGCGGCAAATGATAGGCCGGCCCCAGAATCTCGATCGCTCCCTGCTCCCCGTAATTTCTCACCATCATCGCCGACATTCTGCTGCTGCTCCGCCGGCAGCGAATCCCGAATCCCCGCCACCGTCTTGACCATTTCGTCCCAGCCAATCTCCTCGCGCAGATCGCCGTTGTTCTCCAGCGCAAATTTCATCAGCCTGCCTCCCGACGCCCCGGAAGAATCATCGCGCTCATGAATAATCCCCACGCCACGAGCCCCGGTAAAGAACACGGCCTCGCACAGCGCGCCGCGGCATCGTCGACAGCGACCCAACCCAGCGCTCGCCCATCACCGCGCCCATCGCCATCAGCATGGGATACGCCCCACCGAGGTAATACCCGCGCCCCTTGCCCACGGCATAACAGCGCCAGCGGGATCAAATACATCCACGCCAGCATCCGGTACCGCCGGTCGCGCAAATAGCCCATCACCCCGGCAATCCACAGCGGCGCCGCCACCAGATTCGCGCAGATCCAGAATTGATCCCGCCAGAATCCGTCCGGCTCGCCCCTGCCGCACATCGCGCGCATGAATGTGCTGCAGGAAATGCAGCGAAATAAATCCATGCCGCACCTGCCATATCAGATTCGGCGCACAAATCACAAACCCCAGCGCCATCCCGCCCCAGAACCATCCGCTTGCCAGATAGCGGCGCGCGCCCGTCAGCAAAACTCCGCCCATCACTCCGCACAGAAAAAACCCCATCGTGTACTTGGTCTGGAATCCCATTCCGATGGTCGCCCCAATCGCCAGCCACCACCGCGGATTCTCTGTCTTCAGCAGCCGAATCACGAAGTAAGCAATCAGCACCCACCACAAATTATCGAACGTCGTGTATTGAAACTCCGTCCCCTCGAACAGCGGCAACGTGCGAGAGCGCAACCGCCAGCGCCGCCGTAACCTGCGCCAGCCGCCCTCCGCCCAGTTCCCGCGCCATCAGCCCCGCAACCACCACCAGAATCGCCTGCGCGATCACCGAAAACAACCGCAGTCCCACCAGCGACAGCCCAAAATCGAAAGCCCGATCCGCTCCACAAACGGCGTCAACGGCGGATACGGCACAAACCCCCAGTCCAAATGCCGCGCATCGCTCAACACCTGCAGTTCATCGCGATGAAATCCATACCGCCCGTTCGTCAGCACATGGGCAATCGCGACGATCACCGCAATCCCCACCAGCGCCAACGTGTCGCCCCAGCCGATCATTCGCCACGTTCGATCTCCGACTCTTCAATCCGATACGCACTCATCGTCAATTCCGCTTCCGAAAGCCGGTACGCGCACGGCTCATGTGGGGCGAGCGCCTTCGCCCGTCCAGCGAGGCAGTCCGAGTGCCTCAGTCGCCTCTGTCCCCGAGCTTTTCTTGCGTTCGAGCCGGCCATCTGCGACCCACCCGTGCTATCCTCGCCTTAAGCGCGTCTCTCATGCGGATTCTGACCCGCTACATCCTACGCGAAGTGACGGCGCACGCGCTGATCGGCGTGGCCATCTTCACCTTTGTCCTGTTCACTCGCGACCTGGGACGCATTCTCGAACTGGTCGTCCGCGCCAGCGCCCCCCTGCCCAGCGTCGCCGAAATTTTCTTCTTCACCGTCCCGCTCGCGCTCACCTACACGCTGCCCATGAGCGTGCTGGTCGGAATCCTCATCGGCCTGAGCCGTCTCGCCGCCGACAGCGAAATCACCGCCATGCGCGCCAGCGGCATGGGCATCTGGAGCTTCCTGCGCGCGCTCTCCATCTTCGTCCTCGCCGCGTGGCTCATGGCGCTGGTCAATGGCCTGTACATTGCACCCCGCGCCCAGGCCGCGCTCGGGCCATCTCGAAGACCGCCTCAAAGGCTCGCAAGTCTCCTTCGAAGTCCAGCCCCGGGTTTTCTACGAAGGATTTCCCAAAAAAGTTCTCTATGTACAGGACGTAAAGAGCGCCCAAGGCGCGGCCGTGTGGAAGGGCGTCTTCATGGCCGACCTGAGCGACGCCACCAATCCGAAAATCACCCTGGCCAAGGAAGCCATCGTGGTCAGCGAAGGTCAGGACCGCCTGCACCTGCACCTGATCGACGGCTCCGAGCACGAGACCGATCCCAAGGACCCCAGCCACTACCAGATCTCCACGTTCCAGCAGACCGACATCCCGCTCGATCTCCCCTCGACCGAGAACAAGCCCGACGAGTCGCTCCCCGCCGAAGTAATGGACACCTGGCAGCCCTCTGGCAGAAGGCCGCCCGCGTCGATCCCATCTCCGCCCGCTGGTATCTCATCGCCTTCCACAAGCGCTTCGCCCTGCCCACCGCCTGCCTGGTGCTCGCGCTGGTCGGCATCCCGCTCGGCCTGTCGTCGAAGAAAAGCGGCAAGTCCGGCGGATTCGTGCTGACCATCCTGCTGGTCTTCGTCTACTACGTGATTTCGCTGGTCGGAGTTTCTCTGGCCCGGCAAGGCCGCGTCTCGCCCTGGTTCGGCGCCTGGCTCGCCGACTTCGTGTTTCTCGCCTTGGCAATTTTTCTGTTGTCCCGCGCCGAGAAACGTCCGTTTGAACTGGCCTCGTTCCGCGCCTTCTGGAAGCGCGATCCCTCCGGCCCGCAGCCAGCCATCGCCCGCGACCGCCGCGAAAACGCCTTCGAGCGCGCCTCCACCCGGCGCCGCATGTTCAGCGCCAGCTTTCCCACCCTGCTCGACGACTACGTGCTGCGCGACTTCTTCGTCTACCTGGGGATGATCCTCTCCACATTCCTCGTGCTGGTCATCGTCTTCACCCTGTTCGAGTTGCTGGGAGACATTCTTCGCAACCAGGTTCCCGCCACGGTAGTCGCGGAATACCTGCTCAACGTCGCGCCCTATCTGCTCTACAACGTCGCCCCGCTGGTCATGCTGCTCGCCGTGCTGGTCACCTTTGGCCTGATGCAGCGGTCCAATGAAATCACCGCGATCAAAGCCACCGGAACCAGCATCTACCGCATCGTCACGCCCGTGATCGTGGCCGCGGGAGTGCTCGGCTGTCGGATTGTTTTTCGCCGACCAGTTCTACCTGCCCCACACCAACAAGCGCCAGGAAGCTCTGCACAACCAGATCAAAGGCAAGCCGCCGCAAACCTACCTGCGCCCCGACCGCAAATGGATTTTCGGCCAGAACAACGACATCTACTACTACCAGTTCTTCGATCCCGATCGCGACCAGTTCGGCAACGTCACCGTCTTTCAGCTCGACCGCGCCAGCTTCACCATCACCCGCCGCATTCATGCCGACCGCGCCCACTGGGCCGACAATCTGAATCGCTGGGTCTACGAACAAGGCTGGGAGCGCACCCTCAACGGCTCGGCCATCGCGCCGACGGTACCGCATCTTCGACGTCTCCACCTTTCCCGAGATCAGCGAAACGCCGTCATATTTCAAGAAGGAAGTGAAGCAGTACACCGAGATGAACTACGAAGAGCTGCGCCGCTACATCCGCGACCTGCAGCAAAGCGGATTCGACGTGGTTCGCCTGCGCGTGCAACTGAACAAAAAGCTTTCCTATCCCCTGATCACCCTGATCATGGCGGTCCTCGCCATTCCGTTCTCACTCTCGACCGGGAAAAAAGGCGCGATCACCGGAGTCGCCGTCGCCGTCGGAATTGCCGTCTTCTACATCGTCGTCTCCCGCGCTCTTCGAAGCCATGGGCGACCACAGCCTGCTCCCCCCGGCCCTGGCCGCCTGGTCCCCAGACCTGATCTTCGTCCTGGTCGGCGGCTATCTGATTTTGAAGGTGCCAACGTAGAAAGCAGTGTCGAGGCACCTGATGCAGGGCATAGCAGCTATTGAGCCGTTTGCTACAGCGATGTCCGCACTGCATCGGCGACCTTCAGGGCATGCTGCCGAGCGGGTCGGATTCAGCCCTCGGGAGCACGATCGAGTTCAGACCCTCGCGCCACTGATCCACTAGCCCTACTTCACCGCCACGCCCCACGGATAATTGTCCGTCTGAATCGCCGGCAGCACCGAGAGCGCCCCGGTCGCTGGAGTAATCGCATACTGCGACGACCGTGTTCCCTCCCACTGCGGTCGAGCCATAGTTCGCCACAAACAGCCAGCTGTCATCCGCGCGAATCACGATCGACACCGGCCCCACACCCCGTGGCCACCGTCGCCGGAGTTCACCGCCGTCAGAGCTCCCCGACACCGGACTGATCTTCAAGCGGACTGATCGTATTCGAGAACGTGCCTAACACGTATACGATACTTCCCGTACGGATCCACCACCAGCGGCCCCGGCCCGTTCGGACTCCCCGACAAAGCGAACGGCGAACCCGCAACCGGCACCAAGGCCGCCCGGGAGCAAGCGCCGCGCACAGATTGTCGTCTGGCTGGTCGACCGAGCCGTTACACATGGTGTAGGCGCTCACTTTGTCGGTCAGGCTGTCGCTCACGTAAACGAATCGGTTGCAAGGATCGACCGCCACGCCCGCTGGCGTCTGGTCAGTTGCAAACGCCGGTATCAGACTGCCGCGTTCGCCGGATTCGTCAAAACACCCGTCGTGGTGTTCACTGCAAATTCAAACACCTGGTTCCCCAGACCATCCACCGCATAAAGATATTCCGCCGTCGGCGGGTTCAGCCCAACGTCGAGCACACCGCGTTCTGCACTCCATTGACGCCGATCGCAGGAAACACCGTCGGCGTCGGCGCCACGCTGACAATGTCGAGCCCTGATTGCGCCAGAGTGATCGGAAAAGTCGACGTAAAGAAAGGCGAGCCCGGCACTTCCGTCACACTCCCACCACTCCCGATGGCAAACACCGAAACCGCACCCGGCACGTAGAGCCCCATACTGTTTGGATCGTCGTCGTCGCCCGGTCCGCCACGAACAGAAACTTTCCGGCCGGGTCCATCACCATCGAGCCCGGGAACACAGTCAGCCGGGGCGACTGACATGTTCGGCGTTCGCGCAGGATTGTAACGGTTTCCGGTTGAACGGCACTGGACTCCCAACCTGCGTCGTTGTCCCGTCAGAATTCATCTTGAATGCGAGAATGCCTGTGGTGCTTGCCGTGGTCGTGTCACACGACGAATTCGCGTTGATGATCGTGTACGCATAAGCCCCCGCCGGGTCCACCACAAGCGACGACGGCACCCCGTTCAGAACGCACACCTCGTTCGATGTGTCAGCCGGCGTATTGCTGATCGCCGACACGTGCCGCCGTTACTCAGATTGAAGCTGAATGTCTCAATCAGCCCCGACCCCTGACTCCCCACCAGCAACAGCCCATCGGACGAAGCGTTGTAGTTGCTCCCGCACGCCACCAGCACTCCGATCGAAACCAGCACCACCACCCCGAGCACCCACGCCAATCGTTTCGACATTCTCTGCTTGATCTCCATGTTTATGTGAGGTTTAAGAGTGCACACACCGCCCGGCGCCCGCCGGCCGGGTTCTGCACTCTGGAAAATGCGGGAAAATCTCAACCCATTTGTGTATCAGGAATGCGCGGGAAGAGCAAACTCCCCACAACCGCTATTGGAACCCTGGGAACGCCACGGAGTTGCCCGCTTCCCAGCAGTTCTCAGTATACGAGAGGTTCGCAGAACCTGCCGGATCGGACGCAACCTTGACCGATTGCGACACCGCCCGTCGGCCGACAGAGGATCTGTCGCTAAGCGGATCGAAGACTCGATCGTTTACGCTTCGCTGCCCCGAAGCGGAACCGACTCCGCCCGTTGCTTACTCGTCCACCGCCGACCCGCGCGATCAACGGCAGCCGAATCTCCACCATCAGCCCGCCCTCCGCTCGATTGAACGCCGAAACCTTCCCGCCATGGAAGCGCACCGCTCGCTCCGTAATCGCCAAGCCCAACCCGACTCCCCCGGTCAGCCGTCCCCGCGCATCATCCAGCCGGTAAAACGGCTCAAACAATTTTCTCCAGCGCATCCTCCGGAACTCCCGGCCCCGAATCGCTCACCCGAAGCACCGCTTCCGCGCCGCCGCTCCGCTCCTCGCTCGTCAGCGACAATCTCCACCGACGAACCTTCCGCCGTATAGCGAATCGCATTGCGCACCACATTCTCCACCGCGCTATGCAGCAGCGAATCGTTCCCCCGCACCCCCCAGTCCCCCTCAGGAATCAAGGTATGGACGTGGCAGTGCCGCTCCTGCGCCTCAAACTCCGCATCCTCGGCAACGCTCGCCACCAACTCGCCCAGCGGCACCGGAGTCTGCGGCACGCCCTGTTCTCCGTCTTCCAGCCGCGCCAGAGTCAGAATCCTGCCAATCAATTCGTTCAGCCGGCTGGCCTCGAGTTCAATGCGATCCAGCATGTCGGCGCTCTCCACGCCCGCGCGCTGCCGCGCCAGCCCCAGCGCCACGTTCAACCGCGCCAGCGGCGACCGCAGCTCATGCGAAATATCGTTCAGCAGGCGCGACTGCGCCTTCACCAGCATCTCCAGCCGCTCCGCCATGGCGTCAAAATCGCGCATCAGCCCCGCCACTTCGTCCCTCGCCTTGCTGGCACGGAGCGCCGCTCCGCGCCGTCAGATCGCCCGCCGCCAGCTGTCGCGTCGCCGCCCGCAGCCGCACGATCGGCTTGGTCAAATACCACGCCAGGAAATAACACACCAGCCCGGACGAGATCATCGCAATGATCAACCCCGGAATCGGCATCCCCGCGGGCCCAAAAATACTCGCGGCCCCGGCGGCAATCCCATCACCAGCGTGTAGCGATGCTTGCCATCGGAAGACGCGCGCGAGTCCCGCTGCACCGGCGGCGCCGGAATAATGAATCCATCCCGCGGATTCGGCGGTCCGCCTGATGCCACGCGCATCGCCCAGTCCGGCGCGCCCCGCCGCGAAACCTCGTTCCCTCGCTCGTCGAACAGATACGCCCGCACATGCTGCGTCGCTTCGACAGTTCTCCATATACTGCCGCAGTTGCGCTCGCCGCCCTCTTCATAGGCGCTGACCGCTTCGTTGAGCACCGTCGTGCGCAACGCTTCCCAGGTCGACGCGCGCGGCCGAAACGCCAGCGTCACCAGAATGGCCAGCACCACAAACAGCGCCTGCGCCATCCAGAACGACAAGAAAGATTCGCAAGAAACAGACTTTTCATGCTGGACTCTTCAACCCGTTCAATCTCAGCTCTTCGAAATCGCAGTCCTGCACCTTACGGTCGCACGCTACGGCTGCGTCAAGGCGCCCGCAGCTTGCCAAGCGCCCCTGCGACTCACCGTGGAGGAGCGGCCCTTCAGGGCTGCGTAAAGCTCTGCCGAATCACGAGGGGCTTTAGCCCCTGTGGACTCTGCAGTCTAGGCCTTCACCTTCTCCCGCGGCCGCGCAAAAATATACCCCACACCCGCGCACCGTCTTGATGTGCTCGTCGCTGTCCGTATCGCCCAACTTCTTCCGCACCTTGCTGACATGCATATCGATGCTGCGGTCAAACGGCGAAAACTTGCGGCTCAGCACCGCGTTCACCAGCCGCTCCCGCGGCACCACGCGCCCCGCTTCGCGCAGCAGCACTTCCAGCAAATTGAACTCCACCGAAGTCAGACTCCACCGGCTTGCCCTCCAGCCGCACCGTCCGCGTCGCCGGATCCAGTTCCACATCCCCCACGCTCACCATTTCCGGGCGCCGCCGCACCCGCTGCCATCCGCCCGCGTCCGCCGCAGCACCGCCCGAATCCGCGCCACCAGCTCCCGCGGATTAAACGGCTTCGGCAGATAATCGTCCGCCCCAATCTCCAGTCCAACGATCCGGTCCACATCCTCGCCTCGCGCCGTCAGCAACAACACCGGCAACCGCGAAGTCGCGCGAATCCTGCGCAGCACTTCAAATCCGTTAATCCCGGGCAGCATCACATCCAGCACCGCCAGCAGATATTCGCCCGCCGTCGCCTTCTTCAGCCCGCTCTCGCCGTCATGCACGCACTCAATCGCGAACCCCTCCGCCCGCAAATATTCCCCCACCAGGTGGCAGAGTTCCACATCGTCGTCAATCACCAAGTATTCGTTCCATACGTATGTCATTGTGCACCCGCAACAGCGCGGCCCGCAGTAAAGAATTGTCAAACCTACGGATCCGCAAGACGAGGTGCTCGAGTTCTCGCCGCCTTTGCGAGAGGGCGTGCCCTGTGCCGATCGAGAGTGGCCATTTGCGATGCGACCTGGATCGAACAGCCCCGTCCCGCTTTGACAAAACTTTACTCCGGTTGACCGTCTTTTTACCGCCTTTTCTCCCGCAACCGTGTTCCTATCAGATGTACGCACAGTCCCGGGACATCCCGGAGAATTCCAGGAGTCAGCACATGAAATCGTTTCGCTTCCGTTTATTGATCGCCGCCATGGCGGTTCTGCTGGGCAGCGCCATCGCCAACTCGCAGACCGCTGACTGACGCACCTCCGCCGCCACCCATGCACAGCCACGGATACGGCATGGACGGCCACCATGATGGGATTTTTCGCCAAGAGCTCTGAACCTGACCGATGAGCAGAAGGCGCAGATGAAGACCATCATGCAAAAAGAGCATCCCGCCATGAAGCCGCTGTTGCAGCAGCAGCGCCAGATCGATCAGCAGCTTCGCCAGTACGTGGAAGGCACCTACGATCGAGCCAAGGTTCAGGCCCTGGCCACGCAGAAGGCGCAAGTCGAAGTCCAGATGACGGTCGCTGCAGACCGCGCTTCACAACGAGCTCTACCAGTTGCTGACCGACCGACCAGCGACCCAGCTAAAGGAGATGGAAGCGAACCACGCAGGCCCGCATGCAGAGACACATGCAGGAAGCCCCGCCCGCTCCTCCCTCGGAATAGTTGGAATCGTGCGAACGCAGAACTCTGTGACTGGGACGCAGAGTTCATGATGCCGGCGCGAGGTGTCTGACCTCGCGCCGGCAGAAAGACGAACCCTGGAGCACGCCAAATGACCTTCGGTGATTTATTTCTCTCGAACGCTGGATGGCTTTTTTTCACCGCCTGGACTGTGATCGTCGCCTTCGTCACCGTGAAGGCCTTCGGCCGAGACCTGCTCCCTTCGAAGCCTCATCTCGAGTCGCCTCCGGGATCCTGTCCCCCAGAACCAGTCCGTTCCTCCCAAGCCCGGCTGCAGTAGTCCTTCTTACTTAGCCTTAGCACCCCTCCATCAGCCCGCGGAGTTTCCGCACCGCGCTCGGAATGCCCCTGACGGTGGTTCCCCCAAAGCCCAGAATCAAGCCCTGTAGCGGCGTATCGAGATAACAGCGGGACAAAGGCCACACGGAAAGATTCTGCCGCGACGCTCGTTCGGCGATCTCCTCATCGCGATATCCATCTTTCAGCAACACCGTCAGGTGCATGCCCGCCTCGTCCCCAACCACTTCCAACTTGTCTTCGAAATTCCTGCCGAGAGCCTCGACCAGCACGCGCCTTAGCTCGCGATAGAGAACCCTCATCCTCCGAATGTGGCGTGCAAAATGTCCTTCGCTAATGAAGTCTGCGACCACTTCCTGATAAAAAGTGGGTTGGCCGAGATCCATTACCCGCCGCATCCTCAGAAACCGGTCCACCAAGTCCGGCGGAATGACCATGTAACCCAGCCGTAAGGACGGAAACAGGACCTTGCTGAACGTCCCCACATAAATGACGCGAGAATTCGAGTCGAGCCCCTGGAGCGATGCAATCGGCAGACTCTCGTAGCGATACTCGCTGTCATAGTCATCTTCAATGATCCAGGCTCCAGAGTTCTGCGCCCAATCCACCAATTGCATCCGGCGCGACGCGCTCATGGTCACGCCCAGTGGAAACTGGTGCGAGGGCGTCACGAATGCAGCCCGCGCACTTCGACTTTTCTTGATTCCCGCGGTCACATCCATGCCTTCTCGATCCACTGGAATCGGAATCGGCTGACAACCGCTCAGCGTAAAGACATCTTGCGCCAACCGGTAACTGGGCTCCTCGATCCACACCCGATCCCCGGGATTGAGTAATACCCTGGTCGAAATGTCGATCGCCTGTTGCGAACCGTTGACGATCAACACCTGCTCCGGCTCACAGCGCACCGAGCGCGCGGTTTTCAAATAATTGGCGATCGCCTGCCGCAGTGGCTCGGAACCCATCAGCTTGCCGTAGTGGGCCGACTCAATTCCCATGCTCCGGCAATGGCGTGCCACTAGCTTGGACCATATCTGCATGGGGAACTGATCGAATGCCACTTGACCCACACGAAAGGCACCATAGTTCATCATCCACGGGAATGCTTCTCTGGGAGGCAGGTCTGAACAGCGGGCCGCGACCGGCCTTGCGCCACCTCTCTGCGGCGCGATCTTCTCGCCCGCCGGCGCACTCGCGGTCAGTTGTTCTGGAAGTGATGAGGTGACGACCGTTCCTGCACCGACGCGGCTCTCGAGATAGCCTTCCGCCAGAAGTTGGGAGTAGGCATTCAGCACGGGGAAGCGCGATACCCCAATTTCGGAAGCCAGCACACGCGTCGACAGAATCCGCTGCCCGGGGCGCAGGCCGCCGTTAGCAATCGCCACGCGATACGAGTCGTAGATCTGCCGGTGCAGCGGCTTCGAAACTTTCCGATCCACCGCGATCACGGGGAGGACACCGGAGGCCACTCGCTTCATTTCCGCGCATCATAATGGTCATGCCTGAAACTCGTCAAGTGGGTATTGCTGCTGACCACTTTGAGTGCGAAGCTGACTCTGGCGCTTGAGCAACGATCGCCCTTGAAAACCGTTATGCAGAGGATTCGTCATTGCGTGGAATGTCCGAACTGTCTCACGCGCTACCTCATCCCCTGCACCCCGTACCGCAATGGCTCCTACCTCGTACCCACGATCCAAGGCTCGCTGGAGGAATACGCCCTCTATTGCTCCTGCAGCCGAGGGACAGGGGTCAGTCGGTGGAGATGGAGCGAGGCGAAGCCTTGCGAAGTCTCGAAAAAGGCCTACGATCGCGGCTACGGAACGCCCGATGAGATTACGCTCGTTAAACCGGAGCCGCAGGAGCCCTGGTCGGTAGACGTATCGAGATACCTCAGAGACTGGACATCGCTCGAAAAACGCCGAAGCTTGCACTGAGTCCAGAAACCACTAACGCCGTTCGATCTCCAGCCGCCGGGGGGCTCAGGCTATTGCGGCACTCACAGCCGAGTCTCTTGACGCAATCTCGCGATGTCTTTAGTGGGCGCGCTCCCGAAGAAGCGGCTGTATTCTCTGCTGAACTGAGAAGCGCTTAGATAGCCCACGCGCTGGCTCGCGCTCCCCGCGTCCACCATGGTCGACAACATCAGACGCCTCGCCTCCTGCAATCGCAGCACTTTCTGATAGTGCAGCGGACTCATCGAAGTGACTGACTTGAAGTGCTCGTGGAAAGAGGAAACACTCATGTTTACCAATTCCGCCAAGTCTTCGACTTTCATGGGTTGAGAAAAGTTGGCGCGCAGCCAGGAAATTGCCTTCGCAACTCGCTGCACGCTGGATTCGGCAAAACCCATTTGAGCCACGCGAACACCGATAGGGCTGCGGAGCAGCCGGATCAGAATTTCATCCTTCACCAGCGGGGCGAGCAGATCAGCATCGCCGGGATTCGCCAGGCACTCCATCAATCTCGTGGTGGCGTTCACAATGCTCTCATCGACCGGAGTGATGTAAACCGCGCTTCTCTCCTGAGCGGGAGGCAGGCCGTGCGGAAACACCCTCAGGACAAGCTCCGCAATCTTGTGCGGATCGAGATCCAGCTTGAGTGCCAGGTACGGCTCAGATTGGCTGGCCTGCGTGACCTGGCCCGCCACGGGCAACGCCACCGAAAACACAATCATGCGCGTAGGGTCGTACTCGTACACATCCTGCCCCACGATGGTGGTCTTCGCTCCTTGTGCGGCGATGCACAACGAGGGCAAGCGAACGGCGTGCACACATTCTTTGTTGACGCGTGAGAGGCGGATGGCGTGCAATCCGGGGATGCGCAGTTCAAAACTGCCATCGTGAGGCGCATAGGCGGCAATCAATCGTCCTAACTCAGATGTATCTGGTTGGTTTGATCGGGCAATCTCGTCCCTTCGCCGCAGAGACATTACGTTACCGTTGGTTCTCACGATTTCAGAATACCTCCTTTGCGATCATTGCAACCCGCTCCACACCATCCGGTGGAACAGTTCGTCCATGGCGCTGCGGTGATTCTTTGGCGCCACGATCCAGCCACCAGCGCAGCAGCGACAGCAGGCTTCCCGCCAATGCAGACGCGCGAGCAGCCAATTCCCGCTGCGGAAGTTTCGCAAGGCGCCCGGATTCCACCAGCCGCTGCTCGATCCCGCGGGCAAAGTAGCCTTGCGCGAGATCGAAGAAATCGTTGAGACGGCCAGAGTCGGCCAGCGCGCGATAGATCTTGTTCTGGCCGCCGATGTGGGCGAACATCTCCTCCACGGGAACCACGCGATGCGATTTTTCCTTTCGCACGCTGAGGGCCGTGCTCATCGTTTCCAGGAACTTCTCCAATTGGCTGAGGAGCAGGTCATTCTTGTCGCGAAAGTGAAGATAGAAAGTGGAACGACCGACCGAGGCGCGATCCAGCACTTCCTGCACGGTCACGTCATCGATCGGACTTCTCCTGGATCAAAGCCACCAGTGCACTGCCGAGCCGTTCGTGCGTGCGCCGGACGCGCACATCGGGTTTGCGAGGCTGCATGACTCCATGTTTCCTCGCCCCGGCAGGTTCCCGCAACTTGGAGCGCTCGTTCCTGGACATCGACCGCCTCTTTGTTCAGCAACTCAAAATCGTTCTCGACTGTACGACGTGCGACCGCTACATTGCCCAATCATAGGGCAAAGGAGAAAACACGATGAACCGCTTTCGCTTACTTGCAATCGGGACCATGTTGCTATTCGCGCTAGCCACGACCGCGCAACAGCCCCCCACCAGCACCTCTACCAAAGTCGTGTCGGCGGGCGAGCATCCCAGCATACCCACAGCCGAAGGTCAGCTGACATTTCTGGCCGCGAGGCTCGATCTCACCACTGATCAGCAGCAGAAGATCAAACCCATCTTGCAGGAGTTGCACGATGCCACGGTAAAGCTCGTTCAGGACGAGAACATCTCCCGCGAAGAACGCCAGAGTAAAGTCGGAGACTCACGCCTCACCGCCGACCGAAAAATCCGTGCAATCCTGAACGACGACCAGAAAAGGAAACTCGATCAAGTCGAGCAGGAGCCACATCCCGAACTGCACGGCGACGTAAAGGGCAGCAACCGGTAGTGGCGTTTGACAACAAGTCGTTCAAGCATCGGACGACTTCGACTTCTTCCGCATCCAGACGCCCCAGGTAAGCGGGCCGGCCGTTTCATCGCTGATCGGGCGGCCCGACATTTTGAGGGCGAGTTTCATCTGACCTTGATGGTACCCTTCGTGCCAGATCATGTGCTGGAGCAACAGGATCGGATGGTCGTAGTGAACATCCATGCCCCGGCCAGCCTCCAGCCTGCCTTTCACCGTGTCCCGCACCGTCTTCGCACTCTCATCTAACAACTGAGCAATGCGAGCCGGGTCACGCTCGGCGACCCACTCGCCCTTCGGCAACTCTCGGGCGAACTCGGGTGCGTCCTCGGCCACAAACACCAGGCGCACGTAGTGAATGTGTGTGAACATCTCCGCGACCGACGGACTGCCTTGCATCGCCCTAACCTCCAACCCGCCTTCGGGCACAGTGCGGAGCAGGTTGACGAGGATGCGATTGTTCCGGTCCCATGAGTCGAGCAGAACCTCAAGCACGCTGTGGTCTAGAGTCATGTCCCACCCAATATGCCGCTGCGCTACGCCTTCAAAAGCGCCTGCACGTATGCCGGCTTCATCGGAAGCCGCCGCATGATCTTTCCGGTTGCATCGTGCAGGGCCGCGGCGATCGCCGGAGCGGCGAGTGCATTCGCCGCCTCCGAACCTCCACCATAAGCGCCGACCTTCGGATTGTTGAGCAGCACGACCTTGATGTCAGGAATGTCCGCCATGGTCGGGATGGGATAGGAAATCCAGTCCTCCGTGGTGATGCCGCTCTCATCAAACGTGACTTCCTCGAAAAGCGCGTGGGCGATTCCCATGACCGCACCGCCCTCGACATTCCGCTTCAACTGCATCGGGTTGACGACAATTCCCGGATCGACCGCGATCGCGTACTTCTCCACGACAATCGCGCCTGTGCTGGGAGTGACGGCGATCTGGCAAACGCAGGCCCAGTAGGTTCCACTGCGCAGCATCAGCGAAACTCCGCGGCCCCGCACGGGTGTGGCTCCGGTGGATGCAGCATTGGGATGCGGAGATGGGCGCGTATCCCAACCCGACGCGTCGCGAACCGCCTTCAGCACACTGATAGCCCGTTCTTCCGTGGCGTGGTCGATGCGGAACTGCAGGGCATCGGCGCCGGCGAGCGCTGCTGCCTCGCTCATCGCGAGTTCGCGCGGATAGTTCTGCTGGAACTGTCCCGGCGTGCGCATGCTGTGATCGCGGAGACCGACCGCGAGAGGCGAGGCTTTCTGCCCGACCTGGAATGTCCCGTGGCCATTCTCAGCCAGGTTCGGAACCCCAGCGTATATCCATGGATCTTCAAGTCCGTTGACTGTGGAAGTTACGCCGTCAGAATGGACTTCGGGGGCAGACATTGTGGGGAGACCCGCGAGGATCGCACCGATCGGCCGATCGTCCTGCATGGCAGGCATGTAGTGGTCGATCTGATACGCGTTCATTTTGCCTTTATCATCGATCGCAAGCTGAACGTCGGAGAAAGAAACCGCCGATTGTGTGGACCACTGCATATCGTCGGCGCGCATCCACTGTACGCGCACCGGCTTGCCGACAGCTTGCGATAAGAGCACTGCTTCGTCTTCCGCGCCTGCGTTTCCGCCGTTCGATCTCCCGTAATGGCCGGGGCCGGGATAGGAATGTACCACCACATGATCAGGTGTGGTGCGGAGCATGGTTGCGATTTCTCCACGCAGCGCCTGAGGATTCTGGTTATGCGTATAAATGTGCACCGTGCCATCGGGCTTGACGTCGGCAACGGCCATGGTCGGGCCAATCGGCGCGTGCTTCATGTAAGACAACTGGTATGTGGCGGAAAGTTTCTTGTGCGCCGACGCCGAGCGCCGGCGCTACTTCACCTTTCGCGTCCTTGCTCTTCTCGACGGGAGCCGTAGTCCAGTCAGACTGTTCTCTAAGGTGTTCGTAGAGCTTCGCGTTACCGGGTAACCCTTTCCACTCCGTCCACTTCGTCGCACCCCCTACCTGCTCAGCAGCCTGGATCGCTTCCCACTCGGTAGGCGCGACCACTCCGACGAGATTGCCCTTCACGATGACTTGCGAATTCGGAAACTTGGTCTTATCCACTTGCCCGGCAGACACGAGAGTCGAGCCCAGCGTCTTCGGATGCACGACCCGCGCATGCAGCATGCCCGGCAGGCGCACATCGGTTGCCCAGGTCTCCTTCGCGGCCACTTTCGAACTGATGATGGAATTCTTGAACGACTTGCCAATGATCGTGTACTCACTGACCGGCTTCATCGGCGGATTACCGTCGATCGTCAGCCCAAAAATGCTGGTGAGGTCTCCCTTCACTGGGATCGTGAGCTTCAACTGCTGGTTCTTGACGAGATCGCCATACGAAACGCTCTTGCCGCCTCCGGAGACGACACCATCTTTCACAGATAGCTTGTCCTTCGGTACTCCGAGTTTTTCAGATGCGAGATCAAGCAAAGCCTGATGGGTGTAGGCCGCGGCCTTGCGGATGTTTGGCGTTCCACGGCCGAGAAAATCGAAGGCGCCGCTGCCGTCGGGCGTGCGATCCGTGTCTCCCGCCACAACCGTGGTGATCGCTTCGAAGGGGACGCTCAACTCCTCGGCAACAATCTGCCGGTAAGCAGTAAACGTTGAGCCTTGTCCGAAGTCGCTCTTCCCGGTGCGAATCAGGATCGTGTTGTCCGGATGAATCTCAATCCATGAACTCGGCAGCGTGGGATCAAGCGAGTTCTTAAAGGTGGCGGCTTTCGTGGTGTCGCCCTTCAGAAGTTCCGGGCCAGCGAAACTGAACCCCACGACGAGGATGCCACCGGCTTTGATAAATTGACGGCGCGATAGCGTCGGCGCAAAAGCGTTGCCTGGTTTTTCGCTGATGGTTGCCATCGCTTAGCTCCTCTTCGCCATGATCGTCGCGGCATGTTGTACGGCTTCAATGATCGCGACGTAGGTTCCGCAGCGGCACAGATTCGGCGACGGTCCGGATGTGGTGAAAGCCTCTTTGATTTGCGTCAGCGACGGATGTGGATTGCTTTCGAGCAACTCGGTCGCCTTGATCATCATTCCGTTCTGGCAAAACCCGCACTGCGGAGTCTGCTCTTCGATCCAAGCTTGCTGGACCGGATGCAGCGTGCTTTTCGCTTCGTCCGCCGAGAGACCTTTTTGCTTGGCCCACCTTGCCGGCAAACCTTCGAGCGTGGTGATTTCCTGGTTGGCGACGCTCGCGACCGGCGTAATGCAAGAACGCACTTCCTTGCCTTCGATGAGAACGGAACAAGCTCCGCACTGTGCCAGTCCACAACCGAACTGCGGGCCGATCAACTGGAGATCGTTTCGCAACACGTAAAGAAGCGGAGTATCGTCTGGTGCAGCGACCTCGCGCCGGACCCCATTCACATTCAGCGTGACCATAGAGAATTCCCTCCCGAGGGACATTCAGAATTCGGATGACTCTTTTTGCTTAAAGGCGCCTGCGGCTCGCGGACCCCAGTCTGCTTAGGCCAACATCTTAACTCGCCGCGACGTTCGTCCTGCAATCCGTTTCATGAGGACGGCCGATCAGCCTATCTGCGCCACGACCGCAACATCAAATTTCGAATAGTACTTCTTCACATCGCCAGAACCGTACTTGTGCGCGAAATTTCTCCACCACAGATGAAACCTGCTGAGCGTCAGTGACCGGAACAACCTTGAATTCAGCTTCCGCGCTCCCCGCGCGGACCCCGATCGACGTCTTCTTGAGCACATTCTTGTACCACTGCGTGTCCGACCCCTTCACGGGCAGGAGATAAAGCTTGTCGTCCTCCGCCACGAACCAGACCGGGTTTGAGATGGTGCGTCCCGACTTTCTGCCGGTCACACTGATGTTAATTTCGCTAGATCGCGAAAGTCGGTCTTTTAAATCATCGTTCGCGCTTTGCCATATCCACTCCTGCACGAAAGCCTGGCTTGATCGCTCTCGACTTTCAAGCCTTCGAGAGCACTTCCTTTGCGACCATGATGGCGCTCATTGCATTCGGCCAGCCCGAATAAAACGCGAGATGCGTGATGACCTCAATCAACTCTTCCTTCTTGACGCCGTTCTGCACGGCATAATTCAAGTGAAACCGCAACTGATCCGGACGGTTCATCGCAACCAGCGCCGCCACGGTTGCCAGACTGCGGTCGCGCTTGGAAAGCTCCGGACGTTCCCAAACGTCGCCGAAAAGGACACGATCCGTTAGCTCCACGAGTTTGGGCGCGAAGTCCCCAATCATCTTCTGCGCTGCTGAAGGCTCTTTACTCATGCCTGACTCCTCCTGTGTACTGTTCGTCGCTGACCTTCTCCATCCAGTCAGAACTCTTGCCATCGAGCTCTTCGACGGTCGCAATGGGCGTCATGGCCGTTAGATGTTGCTCATCCGCTCGATGTGTTCGGGATAGCGAGCCCCTTGCACCGTGATCTTTGAGGCGGCGCTTTCAATTTCCCGGAGATCGTTCGGGGTTAGTTCGACTGCTGCCGCGCCTATGTTTTCGTCGAGCCGATTCAGCTTGGTCGTGCCGGGAATGGGAACGATCCATGGCTTCTGCGCCAGCAACCAGGCCAGCGCGATTTGAGCCGGTGTCGCCTTCTTCCCCTGTGCGATCTTGCCCAGCAGGTCCACCAGCGCCAGATTCGCTTTCCGGTTTTCCGGCGTAAAACGCGGGAGCGTGCTGCGGAAATCGGTGCTATCGAGCGGAGTGTTTTCGTCCATCTTGCCCGTGAGGAAGCCTTTGCCCAGCGGGCTGAATGGAACAAAGCCGATTCCGAGCTCCTCAAGCGTGGGCAGCAGATCCTTCTCACGGTCGCGATACCAGAGCGAGTATTCGCTCTGCACAGCCGTGACTGGCTGCACGGCGTGTGCGCGGCGGATCGTCTTCGCCGCCGCTTCCGACATGCCGAAGTGCTTGACCTTGCCTTGCTGAATCAGGTCCTTGACCGCTCCCGCCACGTCTTCGATCGGAACCTCAGGATCTACCCGATGCTGATAGTAAAGATCGATGGCATCCACCCTGAGCCGCTTGAGCGAGCCTTCGATCGACTGCCGGATGTGCTCGGGCTGGCTATTCAGCCGCACCCAGCCTGGACTTCCATCGGGTTTGAGTTCATACGCAAACTTAGTTGCGATTACCACTTTCCCTCGGAATGGCGCAAGCGCTTCGCCCACGAGGTCCTCATTCAAGTACGGGCCGTAAACCTCGGCGGTATCAAAGAAAGTGACGCCGCGTTCCACGGCCGCCCGCAGAACAGTGGTCATCTCTTTTTTGTCTTTGGGCGGACCGTAGGAAAAGCTCATCCCCATGCAGCCGAGCCCCAGAGCTGAGACTTCAAGATTGCTTTTTCCGAGTTTGCGTTTCTGCATCGCTTCTCATCCTTTATGTAAAGTTAAGCGTGATCTGCTCGGGCCAGCCTAGTAATGCTCCCAAATAACTCTCCAGTGTTCGTCCGGGTTCGTCGACTTCACGATGAGCTGTTTACCCGACAACTCGAACGCGCGTGGCAGGTCTTTGCCGATAAGAGTCCGCACGAGTGCACCCTCAACGCGAAAGGTGAAAGTATGAGCTCGTTCGTCGATTTCGTACGCACCAAAGGATGCCTCGTAACCGCCTTGCGAATACTGCTCAGGCCCAGCAGGGATTTGTGTCTGCGGATTGCGTTCCATGACTTGAACCGACACATGTCCGTCGCGGGTGAAGACAAGCAGCCCGGTAGAGTCGGCGCTGTGAATTTTCCCGTCCGCACCTGGCTGTTCAAGCTGAACCAGCCGCCATGCGCCGACAAAGCGGTCCCGAGGGCTCGTCGCCTCCACCGCGATCCTGTCCAGTGTGACCCAGGCCAACCGACAGTGTCATTGCGGTGCCGACAAACCAAACACTGACGCCGAGCAAAAACAGTCTCTTCATCTTCGGCTCCTGTACATCCCCGGGCTTCGTTCTTCGGCGCCCGTTTTCTGTTCAGCGGCCTACCAGTTTTTGCAGCTCTTCGGGATACCGTGCACCTTGCAGCGGGATCTTCGATGCTGCGACCCCCAATTCCCGCAGCTCTTCGGGCGACAATTGGACGTTCGCGGCAGCAATATTTTCCTCGAGCCGGTGCAGCTTGGTCGTGCCCGGGATGGGCACAATCCACGGTTTCTGCGCCAGCAGCCAGGCAAGCGCGATCTGCGCAGGTGTCGCTTTCTTCTGCTGCGCAAATCTGCCCAGCAGATCCACCAAAGCCTGATTCGCTTTCCGGTTCTCCGGCGTGAAGCGAGGGACGATGTTGCGGAAATCGCCTTTGTCAAACTTCGTATCGTCGCTGATCTTGCCTGTGAGGAAACCTTTGCCCAGAGGACTGAATGGAACGAATCCGATTCCGAGTTCCTCCAACGTCGGGATCACCTCCGCTTCCGGCTCTCTCCAAAACAGCGAGTATTCGCTCTGCAGTGCGGCGACAGGTTGAACTTTGTGGGCGCGGCGGATCGTCTGTACCCCTGCTTCAGAAAGTCCGAAGTGCTTTACTTTGCCTTGTTGAATCAACTCCTTCACCGCTCCCGCAGTGTCTTCGATCGGCACGTCAGGGTCGACGCGGTGCTGATAGAACAAGTCGATTACCTCTGTGTTCAGGCGCTTGAGTGACGCCTCGGCGACTTCCTTGATGTGCTCCGGCCGGCTGTCGAGCCCGGCCTGTTTGCCGGTGTTCGGATCCAGCTTGAACCCGAACTTGGTGGCGATCACCACCTGGTCACGGAGAGGAGCCAGCGCCTCACCCACGAGTATTTCGTTGGTGAATGGGCCGTAGACTTCCGCGGTGTCGAAGAATGTGACGCCGCGCTCGACCGCCGCACGGATCACGGCAATCATCTCCTGCTTGTCTCCCGCTGGACCGTAGCCAAAGCTCATTCCCATGCAGCCGAGCCCGATGGCCGAAACCTCCAAGTTGCTTTTTCCAAGTTTGCGTTTTTGCATTATTTCTCCTAAGAAAGTTCCGTATTCCCCAAGGCCAACGTAAGCTCCAAGCATAGTTCCCAGAACCTCGGACGGCTTGCCTATTTCGATGAACTTCTTGCCATATTCTCCGAAGTCGCCAGCTTGTTGACATTCAAGGGAGTTCGCTGGCCGGCTAACAATAGTTACGGACGTAAGCTCCCGGCACCGGGACTGGCGGTGTCCAATCGATTGTGGGCTTCTTTACCTCAACGTTTGACTCGATAAACGCTCGCAGGCGCGCCGCCGCGAACCGCCAACGGTGGACTCGACGTGCCGTTCTAAGCCTTTGCTGCCTGTTGTGCGCTGCAGCCTTGCACGCGCAGGTGGAGGAGAATAACACCGCTCTTGAAAGAATTCATCAGCGGCTGACCAACGTCGAGAAACTCAGTTACCACAAGCCCATCGTATTCGTCGGCGAAATCACCGCCCTCGGACCTGTCTTTCAAGGTGTTTGCAAATCCGCAGTAAGTCAGAGTGTCGACTTCGCCATCTCCCGCCTCCTATTTGGCAAGTTCTCCGGGACAGTGGTTCATGCCGGCTACACCAATTGCACAACCCGACCGCTTCCCTCCCCGCCCTTTGCGCTTCATGCCCTCCTGATTGTCTACTGCGAGCAGCGGCGTGCCCTGACTTGTCTTACGCCGGCCCAATTCACCGAAGAGCGGCAAAGAACGGTTGAGACTTGGATCGCAGCGATTCCCCGTGACCTCGCGAAGCAGGAAGACCGTGGCGATACGATCCTATGGGCATTACATGCGCCGCTCCAGGACCCCGATCGTCTGGCCAAGAACCAAGGATTCTTCTTTGAAGGCGAGATCAGCCGGAACGAATCGATCCATCAGAGCCGATGTGCTTCCGGCCGGGAACAGAAAATCTCCTACCATGTAAGCCAGGTTTTGTGGGACGATCCCGATTCGCTGCTTCGTCCGGGTTACACCGTCAGCAAAGATTTCATTGACTGTCGCCGGACTCCTCTGCCCACTTGGGTGCCCGGAACCCGAGTGATCGCGTACTGTGAGGCCTTGCGTGGCCATGGTTACAACTGCCTTGCCCCCGTCATGTTCACCGATGACCGTCTCTTTCGCGTGAAGCAGTGGCTTGCCGAACTGGCCACTCAGGAGGGCAATCCTGAACTATTGAAGATGCACCACCTGCTTCGCGATTCTCTGGAACTCGCGCCCAACCGTCCATTGTTGCTGCTCGGTCAGGTCACATGGGTTACTCCCAAAAGAGCGTTCGCGGTTCATTCGATCCCGATGTTACCCACGATGCGCGTCTCGGTTTCGCGTCTGCTCTGGGGATATTACAAAGGAGTGGATGTGGATGCGGTCTGCCCCCACCGCGATTGCTCAAACGTTGCTGTCGGCGCAAACGTGATCGCATATTGCCAGGCGATGGACGTGTACCGTGGACCTCCCGCGAACTGCGCACTCGCCACGCTGGACGCAAGTGCCCAGAACATTCAGCGAGCAGAACAGTGGGCCGCGCAAGCTCGACAGCATCAGCGCGCTCTCATTGTCGAGCAGATTCGCAAGTATTTAGCAACGCGGAATGCCGATTCTCGCGCAATCCCATCGGTGTATCGCGGTCGCGCGACGTGGGTTGGCAAGGCTGACAATCGCCTTCCGCTCGTCCACTTCGCCGATACCACCGGGAATTTTTCACAGCCGGTGAACCTGCTCTTTCAGCGGCATTACGCAGCCGAAGCACCCATCCCCGTGGAAGTGGGTAAGCCAATCATAACGTTCTGCGTGCAGAGAGATGACGTCTGCTACACGGGAGATGAAACGACCGGCGTCATCGAGGACTCCGACGAAACCTTTCGCAGAATCCAGCAACTGATCGAAAGTGCCCGCTGATCTTGGCGTTGCACCTCTTCAGTGGCGCGCGACCACCACGATCATGAAGCTCCCAGGCTTCGCTGTCGGACGACCGGTCGCCCCCGGTTTCTGTTCCTCAAACTCAAATGTTGGCAAATAGGCCTTATGCGTCTCGGGATCGACGTCCATTGTCTTAGCCCCGACCGGAGTCGTCACCGTTTGCTGGATCTCGAATTTGTCCCGGAGCAGTCTCCCCTGCAACCTGCAACTTGCCGTCCCGGCAACTCGCGAACGCCTGATGCCCGTCGAACTTCGTTGCATCGACGCCTGCGGTGATCGGCAGATCCGCGAGCACCTTGCCATCATCCGTACTCATCACAATCAGCTTCTGCGGCTTTCGGCATCCGATAAACAATCGGTGCTTCTCGGTATCGATCGACAACCCCACCGGCGAGCCACCCGGAGCCACCGGCCAGTGAGCCAATACTTTCCTCGCCTTGAGGTCAACGACTGCGACCTGGTCCTTGTCTTCCAAATTGATATAGACCTTGCCAGCACCATCGGCGGCAAGAAACTCGGGCTTACCGCCCAAATCGATGGGCGCATCGATCGATCCCGTCTTCGGATCGACGTCGGGCTTGATCGTCATCAGCACTCCGTCGTCGCCCGAAACCACCAGCACAAGCCCGCTGGCCTTGTCGAAAATGATGCCGTCCGCATCGGGCCGCGCTTTGAGAGTTCCCAGCACAGCGTTCGTCTTGAGATCGAAAATCACTACTGCGCCCTCGCCGTCGCTGATGAACCCTCGTCCCGCCTCGGGAACCAGTGCAACTCCATGGTTGTGCTTCTGGCCGGGAATGTCGCCGAGCGTCTTGCCCGTATCGGCATCGATGACCATCGTGTGGGTACTTCGGGGAACGTAGAGTCGGTGATTCTTGGCGTCGAGGGTTATGTAATCCATGCCGCCCTCACCGCCGATGTGAAAGGTGTTCTCTACGGCCCAAGTGCCCTGCGCAGCCGCGCTGCCACAAAGTGCGAACGACACCATAGCGATCAGGAAGCCGGCCAGCATATTCCGAGAGTACATTGAGATCCTCCAATAAGTAGTGCGGCGATTGTCCGCATAACCCTAGGCGATGAACATGAAGACTACCTGAAAGCGCGAGGAACGGGGCGCGGTGGCTCTCCGAATGTGGATGCAGTTCAATGTGAGACCGCCTCCCCTAAAGGGCGGTCGGCAGCAAGCATCGGCTAACACTATTTCCTGCCCGATCTGAAGAATTCCCACCGGGCGATATCGCTTGGCTTCACCAGTCAGCCAGCATGGAGGTATAATCCCGCTGTCGTCAAAAGGCTGCGAAATCAGTGGGAAATCCAACGTCAGACCTTGAGAATCGCATCGAGGGACGATTCGGGGTTCTTCCAAATTTCTTCCGTCTTGCACCTGAGACTCCCGAGATCATAGAGAAACTGTGGGGATTCGCAGAAGCTGCGTACCTCGACAATCCTCTACCATCCATTTTTAAGGAACGTCTTTTCGTCCACCTGTCGCGTTTTTGTGCGGTCCGCTACTGCATTGCTCGTCATGTTGGTTTCCTGGTGGGGCTTGGCCGTCCTGCTGGCGATCCGACTGTGGGTACACAAAGCGTTACGGAAGTGGTGAAACTTCTTCAACGGCCTTTTCCCCGCGGACAAGAACTCGAGTCTTGTCTGACACTGTGCGCAGCCTTTCCCGCACCGATTCCTGAAATGCCGATCGCCAACACGCAGATGGAAGATGCCATCTTTGTGTTGGCAGCGCATGTGTTCTTGAAGACTTCTGATTATTTGCGGTGTCTTGATGCACTGTCGCGGTTACTTGGCCCGGCTCGCCTGCAATACTTGCTATTGCTCCTCGCGTTCGTAAGGGCCGCGCACTATTGGACTGAAACACATCCTGAGATCGCCTTCGAGGATGACATCGACAAACTCTTAGCTGCGCATGAAGCGCTGGCGGATTGCATCCTCAATGACCCGGAGTCCAGAGACAACGTCAGCGATGCCCTCTTGAATGAGTTGCCCGCCTTGCGCCTCAAAGCGGACAAGGCGATTGGCCTACTCGCCGCAATCGTGGACTCATCGGAGGATGCCATCGTCAGCAAGACACTGGAAGGCATTATCACCAGTTGGAACGCCGGGGCGGAGCGACTGTTTGGTTATACCCCAAGCGAAGCAGTCGGCCAGCATATTTCGTTGATCATCCCGATCGAACGCAAGGACGAAGAAACGGTCATCATCGAGCGAATCAGGCGAGGCGAACGAATCGAACACTTTGACACGGTTCGTGTGCGCAAGGACAAGGCACAACTCGATATTTCGCTGACGGTTTCGCCCGTTCGCGACTCCAACGGGAAGATTATCGGAGCGTCGAAAATTGCTCGGGACATCACCGAACGCAAACGAATTGAACGAGCCTTGCGGGAGAGCGAAGGACGTTATCGAACTTTGGCGGATGCGCTCGACACCCAAGTGCAGTTCCGCACTCAGGAACTCGAGAGGAGAAACTCGGAACTGCGTGAGCTTTCCGGGCTGCTCCTGGAATCGCAAGATGCCGAGCGGCGGCACATAGCTCGGGAACTGCACGATAGCGCCGGACAGACATTGACCGCGCTCGACTTGCAGCTTACGCGAATCGGCGACGAGGCTAAGAAAGATCCTGCTCTTGCCAAAGAGGTGCAGAACGCTGAGGGACTGGTCCAGCACTTGGCGCGAGAACTGCGCACAACCTCGTATCTCCTACATCCACCGCTGTTGGATGAAACCGGCATTTCGTCGGCCCTGAGTTGGTACGTGCAAGGTCTTGCGGAACGCAGTGGCCTGGAGATTGATTTGCAGGTTCCTGATAATTTCGGAAGAGTCCCACCCGAGATGGAACTTGTCATATTTCGCCTGGTGCAGGAAAGCTTGACGAACATTCATCGCCACTCGGGAAGCAAGACTGCGCTGATTCGACTAGAGCGCGAAGAGAATACGTGTCCGCGTAACGGTTGCAGACCAGGGAAGGGGAATGACGCCGGAACGACTGGCCGCGATTCAGTCCCAAGGCACTGGAGTAGGAATCAGAGGAATGCGCGAGCGCGTGCGCCATTTTGGTGGCGATTTGGTTATCGAATCCGACGGTTCCGGTACGAAGGTTTATGCGACGCTCCCCATGAAGGCACTGCATTCAACGTACGGAACCAACACGCAGCAAGATGTAGCGTGAAACCTACCGTGACAAACGCGGACAGGGTGCTTTTGTCGGCAACGGTCGCAACATCCCCGTTACAATCAACGCCCCCTCAAGACGCGCAATCGCCGTTTACAAGAGCTGCGCAGGTGGATCAGAATCGACCGCATGAGCCACTCCTCCCTCACTGTTTCTTTCCTACTCATCACAACCGTTGTGTTATGCCAGTCCACGGAGAAGCCCTGTTGGGAAACGGCGATGACACAGTCAGCGATGAATCACTGCGCTAACTTGGACGCCCAATCGGCGGATGCCGATCTGAACCGTGTCTATGGGGAGCTACTTTCCAAACTGAAAAATGACTCTGTCGCGACGAAAAAATTGCGAGCCGCGCAACGTGCTTGGATTGTTTTTCGGGACGCCCACCTACAAGAACTTTATCCGGCAGAAGACAAACAGCGAGAGTACGGAAGCATATTTCCCATGTGCTACGCGCAAGTGAATGCCGCCATTACCAAGGAGAGAACGGCGCAGCTTCGCAGAATGCTGGACGACAAGGACCGGTGTGAGGTTTCGGCAAAGTAGGAGTTTTGCGAGTAATCGCGATTTCCAGAGTTAACCAGGCTTGGGTCGCGTCTGGGAGGGTTGGGTCTAATCCCCACCGCACTCGCCACGTCTATCGCTGTGATCGTGGCCATCCTTCTCCGGCGACGTGGTCTGACCCTTCGCGTGTTTCGACACGTAGCACTCCTCGTGGACGGCTTGCCCATCTTCGTCTGCCTTCGCAAGTTCGAACTGCAGCGGCTGGTTGCTGTAGGAGCATCGAAAATCTTCTGAACTTGGCATGGGTCGGGTGCGGCGTAATCTAAATATGGGCGACAGTGTTTGTCGGTACGATAGCGTACAAAAAACGTACCGATCAAAGTCTTGGCGCCTCCGGGTTTTCCACAGCCTTCCACACGAAAAAGTCTCCCAAGTGTGACGAACAACCTTGACCGAGGAAATAGAAAGCCGACAATGGACACATGCGCCCAGATCAGAGCCAATCCGAACTTGGCGGGACGAGCGAGCCATGGAATACCGCTAACTCGTTATTCGGCAAGATTTTACCCACAAGTCCTTTCGATCCAAGATTTTGCGGAGACAACGCCCGATACCACGTCCGTAACTACAACAGAATCATGATTTTGTCCCACGCAGCAAAAAAAAAGTGGGGTTACTCCCTCGCCAGCATTTTCCTCCGCGTGCCAGGACAGAGGCCTTTGCCTGTCCAGCGCGCGAAACGCGGCGCTGAACCTGAGAACATGAACCGGGACTGTTAAACTTTCATCTATTCAACCTGCATGCTGCCCAAGAGTTTGCGCCCGCTGCTGCCGTATCTGAAACGCCACCGCTGGGGTTATATCGCGGGCACGCTCTGCGTCTTGCTGACCAATGGCATCTGGATCCTGTTCCCACTCGTGCTGGGCAAAGCGGCCGACGATCTGAATTCGGGCGTCACTCGTCACAAACTTCTGCTCTACGCCGGGCTCTTGCTGGCCATCGCCACCACCAAGGGAATCTTCCAGTTCCTCACGCGCTGGATCGTGATCGGAGTCTCCCGCGACATCGAGTTCGACCTCCGCAACGATCTGTTCGCGCGGCTCGAAGGCCTGAGCTACTCCTACTACCAGCGCCACCGCACCGGCGACATTATGGCGCGTGCCACCAACGACCTGAACGCGGTCCGCTTGCTGCTCGGCCCCGCGATCATGTACTCCGCCAACACCATTGTCTACACCGCTGGCGCCCTCGCCTTCATGATCTCCATCAGTCCATGGCTCACGCTCTACACGTTCCTGCCGCTGCCTGCCGTGAGCGTTGTGATCCAGACCTTCGGCCGCCGCATTCACGATCGCTTCGAAAGAATTCAGGCCATGTTCTCCGACATCTCTGCGCGCGCACAGGAGAACTTCTCGGGAGCGCGCCTGATCCGCGCCTACGTGCAGGAAGAAGCGGAAGTTCGCGCCTTCGAGACCGAGAACCAGGAATACATCCGCCGCAGCTTGAAACTGGTTCGGCTCATGGGCATGCTCTGGCCCACGCTCGAACTTATGCTGGGTTGCGCGGTGGTGCTTGTGCTGTGGCTTGGCGGACGCGAAGTCATACACGGACTGTCGCATGTCACCCTGGTCACGAACCTGGGAGGCTCACATCCAGCGATCACGACTACGCTGTCTCTCTCCGGATCGATGAGCGTTGGACAATTCGTTTCGTTCAGCACTTACATGATGCAACTCACCTGGCCGATCATCGCTCTGGGATGGGTCATCAATATTTTCCAGCGCGGCACAGCGTCGTTGGTTCGCATCAACGAGATCATGCACGAGGAACCTGAAATCAAAGATGCTCCCGGCGCGCAAGACCGCGAGATCGAAGGCGAGATCGAGTTCCGCCGACTCAACTTCGGCTACGAAGGCAAACCGGTTTTGCATGATCTGACCCTGCGCGTGCCCGCAGGCAGCAGCCTCGCCATTGTTGGTCCAACAGGCTCAGGAAAGACAACGCTGGTGAGTCTGATCGCACGCATCTACGACGCCGAGCCGGGAGCCGTACTCATCGACGGCCGCCCGATCCGCGAATACTCGTTGGCGTCGCTGCGCAAGAGCATCGGCTTCGTGCCCCAGGAGACGTTCCTGTTCAGCGAGCGCATCCGCGAGAACATTGCGCTCGGCGTCGAATCCGCCACCGATCAGGAGATTCACAACGCCGCCGACGCGGCCAACATCGCGACCGACATTGAAGGCTTCCCGGAAGGCTACGACACGATGGTTGGTGAACGCGGCATTACGCTCTCCGGCGGCCAGAAGCAGCGCACCGCGATCGCCCGCGCCCTGATCCGGAATCCTAAGATCCTGATCCTCGACGACGCGCTTTCCAGCGTCGACACCCACACCGAGGACAAGATCCTCAACCACCTGCGCGATGTGATGCGCGGCCGCACCACGATCTTCATCTCGCACCGCGTGTCGACCGTCCGCAATGCCGACCGCATCGCCGTGCTCCACAGCGGACGCATCGTCGAACTCGGCACTCACGACGAACTTCTGGCCTTGAACGGCTACTACAGCGACCTGTATAACAAGCAATTGCTGGAAGAGGAACTGGCCGAAGTGTGAGCGGGATTCCGCACAATCTCTGGGGAGACGCTTCTAAACAGCCGTTGACATTCTCTTGACAACGGATAGACTTCGGAAATCTAGACTTGGGGTGTTGGGGCCCCTCTTACCTACAATGCATCGGGTCAGCGCGCAGGAAATCCTGGATACGGACGCTTGTCCGCCGGTCGAAGTGGAAGCATCTCTGCGCGATATATGCCGCATTAACCGCTGGTTCGGCGGCATCGCCACGACACGCAGCCTGATCGAGAGCGTCTCGGTCGCCACTGGCCGCAAGCGCTTCTCGGTTCTGGAAGTGGCCGCAGGATTCGGCGAGGTGTCGAAGCTTGCGGGCCATCAACTCGTAAACAAGGGGATCACGCTGGACGTGACGGACCTCGACCGCGCCCGAACGCATCTACTCCGTGGGAACCGCGCCGTGGTTGCCGATGCGCTCGCACTTCCCTTTCAGGACGATAGCTTCGACCTCGTCAGTTGTAGCCTGTTCGCCCATCACCTCGAACCCGACGAACTGGCGCGTTTTACCAATGAGGCGTTGCGAGTGACCCGCTGCGCGGTCCTGATCAACGATCTGGTCCGCCATCCGCTTCATGTGGCGCTGGTGTATGCTGGCTTCCCGCTAATGCGCAGCTATGTATCTCGAGTCGATGGGCTGGCGTCGGTGCGCCGCGCCTACGTTCCTAACGAGATGCGGCAAATCCTCAACTCTGGTGCACAGCATGACGCGCGCCTAGAGATCTCGCGCCACTTTCTGTTTCGCATGGGAGTAATTGCGTGGAAGAACCCATACGGTACGAAGGCACACGCTGCGTAGCTGTCCCCCTCGTCGAGCTTTCGCTCGACCAACAGCCGAGTGCGGCTGTCCCCACATAGAACCTTTGAATCCTTCGGAAAGATCAGCGAACGACGAGCACTTCTCTGACGTTGTCGCGGGCTAAGAAGAACTTGATGGAGGCGAAGTCGCGGAACAGAGTCTCGATGTGGCGGTTGTTGAAGACACGCTGCAGGCGGAAGCCATCCGTGATCGCGGTGTGGACTGCACCGGTAGGTCCGCGTCGCGCTTCCCGCTTCAGCACGATGCGCTGCATTTCAAGCACATCTTTTCCGACGATGTGGAAGCGGTAGCAGGGCGAATCGGGCCCGGCATCTTTGGTATGGAAGAAGGCGAGAAGCATTCCACCAGGTTTGAGCACCGACCACAGCCTTCCCATCACAGGACGCACCAGGCTTTCGTCCAAATAGTCGGGCAGGTTCCAGCAGAGCACAACATCGAAATGCGCTGCGGGATAGACCAGATTGTCAGCCAGGAAGCGCCGGCTGTCGAGGATCACATTTCCCTGTTCGTCTTTTGTAACCAGACCGGGATCCGTCGAGGCGACGAGAAGATCTTCGCTGTAGATCTTGTGGCTGCGTTCGGTGAAGAACCGAATGTTTGTCGCGGACGTGGAGCCAAGGTCGAGCACGCACAGCGGATTGTCCGATTCCCACACGCGCGCGAGTTCCCCGAGGCCGCTGGAACGGCGCGTGAGTTTTTGGGCGGCTTGCGGAGGCGCCGCCTCTGTCCCACCCGATGAGCCGCGAAAGAGCTTCATGAAATTCTGGGTCGTAGCCATCAGCCCTGCACGTCGCTGTCCAAGGGGACTGTCCCCCTCGGACTTTGAATCGACATCTAAAAGAAACACTTTAACTCAAGTACAAGGCTGGAGGGAGTTACTTTCCTGCCGCCTTCTCTGCCTTACCCTGAATATCGACCTTGCCTTTTAAGTAGGCGCCTTCCTCGATCGAAATCCGCTGCGTCGAAATGTCTCCGGTGACAACTGCGGACTTACGCAGTTCGACGCGGTCGCTGGCCTGCACGTTGCCCTCGAGTTTGCCTTGCACCACCACTCCTTTAGCCTCGACTGTGGCCTTCACCGAGCCGTTGGGACCGACCGTCAAGCTATTGTTTTTCAGGGCGATGCTGCCCTCGACCTGACCATCTACATAAAGATCTTCGCTGCCCGACAATTCGCCCTTGATGACCACGGACTTGCCAATCTGCGCCAAATCTGCCGACAACGGAGCACTCATGGATGTTCTCCTTAAGGAAGCGGGATGCTGCAATACCAAATTTACTGGGAAGGCAGGTACCGAAACGGCCGCGTCGCTTGTCTCGACTATACCCAACTACAAGAGCATGCGGCAAGCGCGGCACGGAAAAGGTGGACTCAGCCTGGCTGCGGCAATCCTCCGGCGCTGTTGCTACACTGAATTCGGGATGGATCGCACGGGTCAAATGCGCATGGCGGCAGTTTTGTCGCGCACATTATGGGTGATGGCTGCGATCGCGTTGGCTCCGATGCTGTGGGCCCAGTCTGCGCAGCCTCCCGAGGTGCCGGCCGCAGACCTGGTGAGGTCCACAGTTGCGAACGAAGTTGCGGCTGCTAACAGCACCAAGACGAAACACATGTTTCGCTCTCGCCGAGAGACTCCCCGGGGATCGCAAACCCGACTCTATGTGGAAACCAACCAAGCTCTCGCCGCAATGACGATTGCCAGCAACGATCAGCCGCTAACTCCAGAAGAGGAACAGAAAGAGATCGGCCACCTGACGTGGTTGACGAATAATCCCGACCAACTTCGAAAGAAATCTGCCCGCGAAAAAGAAGACGAAGAGCGAAGCCTGCGGATCGTAAAAGCCTTGCCCGACGCATTTCTATACGAGTACGGCGGTAAAGGAAACAGCGAACAAAGTATGGGGAAACCCGGAGATGAGCTGGTGCGGCTCACCTTTAAGCCGAATCCGGGTTACGTCCCACCGTCGCGTGTGGAGGAAGTATTGGAGGGCATGCAAGGTGAATTGCTCATCGACACGGACGCGCACCGCCTGGCGCGCATCGATGGCACACTCTTTCGGGAAGTGACGTTCGGTTGGGGGATCATTGGACACCTCAACAAGGGTGGGCATTTCATGGTGCGGCAAGCTGACTTGGGCTTGGGCGATGGCGCATGGGGCATCACCGAGATCAGTTTGAATATTACGGGGAAGATTCTGCTGTTCAAGGGCCTGAGCATGGTGTCGGATGAAAAGCTAAGCGACTTCCGCAGCGTTCCCAGCGATTTGACATTTTCCCAAGCAGTGGACTTGCTGAAGACTGAGCAGGAAAAGCTAGCCCACGGCGTCCACACGCCCGAAAATCCGGACTCGAAGACTCCACAGTAGTTTTCCTTTCGACTAAACCAGAACCACCGCTCTTCTGCAGCAAAGACCGTAGAGCATACGCCTAAATCCGCAGCTTCTTCGCTTTGTTGCAACCTTCCCGCTTCGTTTTCGAACTAACCATACGATGAATCGCATGGAGCCAAGCTGCGGAGCAGTGAGTTTTTCCGGAGTATGTGCGATTGTGATTTGGATCGCAACGTGCGCGAGCGTTTCAGCGCAGACCTCGAACGTGCCCAATCTGAATCCAGTCGAGCTCGTGCGCGCTGCGGTAACAAAGGAAGTCGCAGCCGCCCATGATACTGCCATCAAGTTCATGTTCCGGTCCCGCAAGCAAACTCCAAAAGGCCTGGAAAACAAGATCTACGTCGAATCGAATGAGGCCCTGGTAACCAGGGTCGTTGGTCAGAACGACCAGCGATTGGGGCCACATGAAGAACGCGTCGAAGACGACCAGTTGGCAGCGTTGGTAAACAATCCTGACCAGCTCCTCAAGAAACAGGCTCGTGACCGGCAAGAGGTGGAGCACACGCTATGCATCTTGAAGGCTCTTCCCGACGCCTTCCACTTCGAATATGCAGGCACGGAGGATAGCGCGAGTGGTCTGGGCAAGGCGGGGGACAAGCTCGTCCGATTGAAGTTCGCGCCGAATCCATCGTACGTCCCTCCAACTCGCGTCGAGCAAATCCTCCAGGGCATGGAGGGATATTTACTGATTGATCCGAGGACGGAGCGACTGGCGAGAGTTGATGGGACGCTATTCAAAGACGTCACTTTTGGGTGGGGGATCTTCGGGCGCCTCGACAAGGGAGGGCATTTCCTGGTTCAGAAAGCCGACGTCGGGGAAGGATTCTGGGAGATCACCGAAATGAGCTTGAATTTCACCGGGAAGATACTGTTGATCAAGAGCCTCAGCATCGTGTCCGAGGAAGTATTCAGCGATTTCCAACGACTGCCCGATAACGTGCCTTTCGCTGAAGGGGTAGAGATGTTGAAGAGCGAGGGCGTGAGCGTTGCGCGCAATCATCACCCGATCGAGACTTCCCTGGTGAGGAAAGATTAGGGCAGCTAATCAAGGCGCCACCCCGCTTGCTTACGGCGGGAGTTCAGGCTCGTAAGGTTTCTTTCCGCACGGTCAGCTTCTCGATCAAATCTTCTTTCACGCGGTAGCCGGTTCCCGCCTTGTCGCTGATGGCGATCATTCCCTGCGGGGAGACCTCCACTTCAGGATCGATAATGTCTTCCTTCCAATATCGCTTGGAAGCGGAAACATCGCCCGGCAGGCTGAAATTTTCCAGCGTCGAAAGGGCAATGTTCTGGGCGCGTCCAATGCCGGTTTCGAGCATCCCGCCGCACCAGACAGGAATATTGTGGGCCTGGCAGAGATCGTGAATCTTCAGAGCCTCGGAGAATCCGCCAACGCGGCCGACTTTAACGTTGATGATGCGGCAGGCGTTCGTTTCCGCGGCGAAGGCGGCGCTGCGAACACTGACAATCGATTCGTCCAGGCAAATCGAGGTGCGCAGTTCTTTCTGCAGGCGCGCGTGATAGTAGATGTCGTCATTCCACAGCGGCTGCTCGATCATCAGCAGATTGAACTGGTCGAACTTGCGCAGGTGCTCGACCTGGTCGAGCGTGTAGGCGGAATTGGCGTCGCAACTGAGAGTAATGTCGGCCCAGCGGGAGCGGATGCGTTCGAGCACATTCACGTCCCAGCCGGGTTTGACTTTGACCTTGATGCGGCGGTAGCCGGCGGCCAGTTCGATCTGAATTTTTTCCAGCAGTTGCTCGATCGAATCCTGAATGCCAATGGAAACGCCGCAGGGAATCTCGCGGCGCGTGCCACCCAGCAGTTTCCACAAAGGCAGCTTGCTTCTGCGCGGCCTCGGCATCCCAGAGGGCGTTTTCGAGCGCGGCCTTGGCCATGCGGTGGGCGCGCACTTTGGCGAACAGCGC
This sequence comes from uncultured Acidobacteriaceae bacterium, assembly GCA_963795875.1. Taxonomy (GTDB): domain Bacteria; phylum Acidobacteriota; class Terriglobia; order Terriglobales; family Acidobacteriaceae; genus Sulfotelmatobacter. Next base: position 2,099,907 of record CAWCJM010000003.1, on the reverse strand, counting down.
CGGGCACTCGCGGGCGGAATCGATGCGCTTCCCCAGCAGCGCGGGGATCAAGTATTGCTTCAGCGTCGGCCAGGCGCTTTCGATCCACTCGCTGCTGTAGAAGGGATCTTCGCCGACGACGCTCTCGCCCCATCCGTCGGCGCCCTCGCTGTGCACGGTGACCAGCAGAATACGGCGGCTGTAGGTGCGGCCGAAGCTCGTCTCGAAAAAGTGGACGAGCGGCATGTGAATTTCGCGGAGTGTGATGGCTTCAATTTTCATGGTTCAAGTTTCAAGGTTTCAAAGTTTCAGGTTTCAAAGTCTCCAGGTTTCAAAGTTCCACGCTGGTTGCAATCTTCCAGGGAGCTCGGGAGCCTTGAAACTTCGAAACGTTATTCCGATGCGTACGACCATTTTTCATCCCAGTGTCCCAGCAGGAATTTGCCGTTGCCTTCGGCGTCGCGCTCGTAGCCCAGCACGGCAAGTCCGTGCGAGAAGGCCCTCAGAAACTGTTCGCGATTGCGCTCCTGTACTTGCTGCGCTTTGCCGCGAGTCTCTGGCGCGGCTTTCCACTCGTAAATCTGCGCCGGTACTTCGATGCTGGATTCGCTGACAATCGGCGGGTTTTTCCCCGTGGCCAGCAGCGTTTCCACCCGCTTCGACTTCAGCCACCACTCGGCGATCAGGCGGTCGCTGGGCAGGCCTCCCTGCAGCGGCGACGACGTGATGCCGTACTGATTGATGTTGTAGCGGCGCGCGATGGCGCCCAGCTTTTCGATGTTGAGATAGGCGTTCTTGATTTCCAGCGGATCGAAAGTCCACTCGATCAGTTCGATGCCGCGCGCGAGCGCGTCTTCGCGCTGCAGCAGTTTCAGGCGACGGCCGAGGCCGCCGTTGCGATGGTCTTTTCGCACCGCCAGCATGTGCGAGTGCAGATAGACATGGCCGGTGCGAGTGCCGGGAACCGAGAGCGCGAAGCCAACCATGACGTCGCCGTCGAACGCGCCCATGACCTGGCCGCCGACCTTGTCGGCGACCACGAACATGCGCAGCGGCACCAGCTCGGCATCGGTGAAATTCCAGACTTCTTTCTGCAGCGCGACGCAGGCGCGGAAGTCCTCGATGCCGTGGCAGCGGCGCAGGGTCACGGAGTCGGAGCTCAAGCGGAGCGCTCCTCGGCTGATCTGTCCCTTTCGTGAGCCTTGGCCTGCTGCCAGAGCGATTCCAGCTCTTCCATGGGAGCCTGATCGGCGGAGCGTCCCGACTCCTGGAGCCGGGCCTCCATCCACTGAAAGCGTCGCTTGAACTTTCGGTTGGTTTTGCGCAGAGCGGATTCGGGATCGACCGACAGATAGCGCGCGATGTTGACCAGCACGAAAAACAGGTCGCCGACTTCATCTTCAAGTCGCGCCTGCAGATCTTCCGGGACAGCGGTTCGTCCCGATCCGGCCATGCCGCGACCCTGCGGCCGCGGCCCGGGCGCGGGAAATTCTTTGAGTTCCTCGCGCAGTTCGTTGGTCTCTTCGTTCAGCTTGTCGAACAAACCTTCGACGTTCGGCCAGTCGAAGCCAGCCTGCGCGGCGCGCGAACTGAGCTTGTAGGCCTCGAGCAGCGAAGGCATGGCCGAGGAGACTCCGGCAAGGATCGGACTGCTTCTCGTCTTCTCGGCGTCAGCTATCTCCTTCGGCGCCAGCCGCTTGCCGCTTCTTCCTCTCTTCGACCTTGATCGCTTCCCAGTTGCGTTTGACCTCGGCGGAAGTGTCGGCCTTCACGTCGCCGAACACGTGCGGATGGCGATTGATGAGCTTGGTCGGAGAGCCGGTCCAGCACGTCGTCGATGGAAAACGAAGACTGCTCCTTCGCCATTTCGGCGTAGAAGAGCACCTGCAGCAGCAAGTCGCCGAGTTCGCCAGCGAGCTCGGGCCAGTCGCGATTGTCGATGGCTTCGAGAACTTCGTAGGTTTCTTCGAGCGTGTAGGGCTTGATGGAATCGAAAGTCTGTTCGCGGTCCCAGGGACAGCCGCCGGGGGCGCGCAGGCGCTCCATGATGGCGACCGCGCGCTCGAAACGTTCTCCTGTGTGGACATGCGGCAACCAATGTAAATGACCGTCGAGGCAGGAGGCAATGCGCGGGAGCACGTGGGATAAAAGTAGAGTGACGTCTTGGCCTTCGAGCGCTGCGGGCGGACGCCCCTTCGGCAAACTCAGGGCGAGGCCCCCGCGACAAGCCCCGGGACGGCGGCGCTACTTGCCAACCGCGGATCAGCAGACAGCATCCTAGCTTCACCAAATCAATTCTCCGCTCATTTTGAAAAGGCGCATTTTATCCAAGCTAAACCTATTTTAAGGAGAAAATGAAATGACGACTCGTACTCTTCAGGGAAAGAAAGTGGCAATTCTTGCGACCGACGGTTTCGAGCAATCTGAATTGCTGGAACCGAGAAAGGCGCTCGATGAAGCGGGCGCGACCACGCAAGTCGTGTCTCCAGCGGAGGGAAAAGTCAAGGGGATGGAACCACAAAGAATGGGGCAACGAAGTCCCAGTGGATGTTTCCCTCGACTCTGCGAATGCAGAAGAATTCGATGCGCTGTTGTTGCCGGGTGGGGTCATGAATCCCGACCAGCTGCGCATGAATGCGAAGGCGGTTGAGTTCGTGAAGCACTTCACGGAGGCGGGCAAGCCAGTGGCGGCGATTTGTCACGGCCCTTGGACGCTGATTGAGGCGGGCGCGGTCCGCGGACGCACGATGACATCGTGGCCTTCGCTCAAGACCGATTTGAAGAACGCCGGGGCAACTTGGGTTGACAAAGAAGTCGTGAGCGACAAGGGCCTGGTCACGAGCCGCAAACCCGACGATCTTCCCGCTTTCAACCGCGAGATGATTCGCCTGTTCTCCGAGGCCACTGAATCGGAGGCGCTACGAAAGACAGCGTAATTCCGATTGTCGTAGTCCTCAATAGCATTCACCCCGGCCGGGCGAATACGGCTCGGGCGTGATTTTGCAATACGCAGGTTACTTTCGGCACGACAGTGCGATGAAAGGTTGTGAACTGGGCACGCGCCGTGTGGACTAAGGTCATCTTCATCTTCGCCCCGAATGAGAGCACAATAGAACTTAGGTAGAGGTGTCCGCGCTCGGGACGGGGCCCTCTAAGGATTCTCTTCCGGCACTCATGTATCTATCTTAAATACATGAGTTTAGCGACTAAACCTCGACCGCCGCTGGAATCGCAGCATTTCCAGGTCGTGATCATCGGCGGCGGCATCAACGGCGTCGCGTTGGCGCGTGAATGTGCCCGCGCGGGCAAGCGGACGCTGCTGGTCGAGCAAAACGATTTTGCTTCGGGCGTGACCAGCCGCTCGACCCGCATCATTCATGGCGGCCTGCGCTACCTCGAGCACGGGGAGATCGACCTGGTGCGGGAATCGGTGCGCGAGCGCGAACGTCTGCTGCGGGAACGCTCGCACCTGGTGCATCCGGTTCACTTTCTGTTTCTGCTGAATGAGCAAAGCCAACGCAGCGCCATGAAAGTGCGCGCCGGCCTGTGGCTCTACCAGCGGTTCGCCGCTCAGAAAGTCTGCCGACCTGAGCGAAATGGAGTTGAAGCGGGTGGAGCGCGCGCTCGACGCGGGCCATCAGTGGACGATTTTCAACTACGAAGATGCGCAGTGCGAGTTTCCCGAACGCCTAGTCGCCGAGTGGATGATCGAAGCGGCCGAGGCGGGGGCCGTCGTCCGCAACCACTGCGAAGTGCTGGCTGTAAACGTCACGCAGGGCCGTGCGCGGGGAGTGCTGTTGCGCGACCGTATCACCGGAAAAGACGAACGCGTCGAGGCAGGATGGATCGTGAACTGTACCGGACCGTGGGCCGACCGCATTTGCCAGCGGTCGTCGATCCGGACCGGCAAGCCCATGCTGGGCGGGGTGCGGGGATCGCACATCGTTCTGCCAAGATTCTCTGGTGCTCCAAGCGTGGGACTCTATACCGAGGCGGCGGATGGTCGTCCGGTTTTCGTTTTGCCGTGGAACGAGCAAATGCTGGTCGGCACTACCGAGGTGGCGGACACGGGCGATCCAGCGAAGACTGCGCCTTCCAATGAAGAAATCGAATATCTGTTGCGGACGGTGACCAAGCTGTTTCCCAAAGCGAAGATTTCCGCGCATGACATCAAGTACGCCTTTGCGGGAGTTCGTCCTCTGCCGAACTCGCCCGGCAATAAAGCGTCGGCGGTGACGCGACGGCATTTCCTGCACGACCACACGCCGGACGGCGCGGCACGGCTGATTTCGGTGATTGGCGGCAAACTCACTACCGCCGCTTCGCTGGCGCGGGAATGTGCGCGCAAGATCGGGATTCCGGTTCCGGAGCCGACCATGATGGCGATGGGGCCGGGAAGTTCGCTCGATCCCATGCTCGATCAGGAAATTATCGAGATCGCGCGCGCCGGGTCGGTGAGCGAAGAAACCGCCCGCGGCATGATGGAGTGGCATGGGCCGCGTGCCATGGACATTGCGCGCATGGCGCTGGTGAGTGCCGAACTGCGGGCGCCGATCTGTCCGCATTCGTCGCACATTGTGGCCGAAGTGGTGGAGGCCTATCGAAGAGAGTTTGCCATCACGCTGGGCGACGTGCTGCTGCGCCGGGTGCCCGTGGCGCTGGGAGCGTGCTGGTCGGAATCCTGCAGCCGCGAGGCCGCGCTGCGCATCGGCGCAGTGATGGGCTGGAACGAGCAGGCCCTGGGAGAGAATCTGGAATCGTTTGAAACGGAGCGTACAGCGTTCCTGAAAAAGCCGTCGCGTGGCGGCGCCGCTCTGGAACTGGCGGCGGACTAGATAGGATTCTCCGCAGGTCTTAAGTGACCGACTTGCTCTCGAACTGCCGCAGCCCAACCACCAGCAGCAGAACATCAAAGAAAAGCAGAGCCAGAATTACAGCCGTGATCGAGAGATGCGGGAACTGCGGAACCAACGTGGCGCGCATACCTTCGCTCGCATACACCAGCGGGTTGATCAGCACAAGCTTTCTGCATGATCGGGAACTTGTCCAGCGCGCTCCACGGATAGTAGGTGCACCCGAAGAAGATCATCGGCGTCATCACCAGGCTGAACATCAGCCCGATGTGCTGCTGATTGATGCTGCATCCCAAGGCCAGCCCTCCGCAGGAGGAGAAACCAGCCACCAGCAGAATGATCACGGCAAAGGTAAACGGATCGCCAATGCTGATCTGCACTCCGGGACGAAGCACGAGCCACGCCAGGGGCATCACGACCAACCCTGCGACCAGCGCCTGCAGCATTCCGGCGATCACTTTCTCAATCGCGATCCAGCCGACGCTGATGGGGGCGAGCAGGCGGTCTTCGATTTCGCGGGTCCACTGAAATTCGGCGATGAGCGGCATGGCCACCGCCCAGACTCCGGTGAAAGTCATGCTGATCGCAATGATGCCGGGCAGCAGAAGGCTCTTGTACGCGGCCGGCATATAACCGCTGCCCACCATTACCTTGCCGAAGATGAAAACGAACAGCAAAGGCTGCAGAAAGGTCTGCAGCAGGAGTTGGATGGCATTGCGCCGCGCCACGTGAGCGTCGCGCGCCAGCATGGCGAAAAAAGTTTTCCAGTTCAATCGCGCAGGCTCCTTCCGGTATGGTGCAGGAAAAGATTCTCCAGGCTCGGCTCGGAAATGTGAACGTCCGACAATTCCGCGCCCGCACTCGATCGCGACGTTCGCGATTTCAGGGATGAGCGAGCCGCCGCGGTCGGCATAGACGTCGACACCGGCGTGCTCAGCGCGCTCTTCAGCACTTCTCTCCGGCGCTTGATCAAGCGCCTTTTGAGGCAGCATCCAGAGCGCGCACCTCGCGCACTCCAGCCAGCGCCTGCAGGCGCTGCAGCAGTTCGGCGTCTGCTTTCCGAAACGAAGGCGCAGCAGGAATCCTCCGGGGATCGACGCTTTCAATTCCGCCGGCGTGCCCAGGGCAATCATGTGCCCGTGGTCCACGATGGCCAGGCGCTGGCACAGCGCGTCGGCTTCTTCCATGTAGTGGGTGGTGAGCAGAATGGTCTTCCCTGCCTGGTGGTATTCGCGAATGATCTCCCACAACAGAATCCGGGTTTGCGGATCGAGCCCGGCGCTGGGTTCGTCGAGAAACAGGACTTGCGGATCGTGCATCATGGCGCGGGCGATGGAGAGCCGCTGCATCATGCCGCCGGAAAAGCCGCGCACCATCTGGTTGCCGCGCTCGGTCAGCTTGAACTTCTCGAGCAACGCGTCGGCGCGTTCGTTTCTTTGCTTGGAGGCAATTCCGAAGTAGGCGCCGTGAAAAACCAGAATCTCGCGGGCGGTCAAGGAAAAATCCAGGTTGGGACGCTGCGGCACGACCCCGATCAGACGCTTGACTTGCGCCTGTTCCTTCCACACGTCGTGATCGCCGATCCAGGCCTGGCCTGAGGTCGGCCGCACGCGCGTGGTCAGCACTCCGACCGTGGTCGACTTGCCCGCGCCGTTGGGACCGAGCAGGCCGAAGATCTCTCCCGGAAGAACTCTCCAGCGAAAGCCCGTCGAGCGCCGGGATTTGCGCTTTGGCTGCTTCGACCCCTTGGCATCGGCGCGTGCAATGAATCCTCCGGCCGCGCCAAGCGGCGGAGCGGAGTTATAGACCTTGCGCAGGTCCTGAGTGCGAACGCCAACGGCCATGCAGAGAAATCCTCAACGGAGAGAGCTAAGTTTCGGAAGTATATCGCAAGGCGCCGTTTCGAATTCCTGGCCCTGTTGTCGAAGGCGTCATCCCGAAGCCCGCGCGTTTTTGCCAGCGGGGCGAGGGATCTCGCGCGGCTTCCTCCGGAGTCTACCGCCGGAGCGCACGAGACCCCTTCGACTTCGCTCAGGGCAGGCTCTTCCCTTCGCCTGAAAAACGGCTCCGGTCAGGCTGCATCCCATGAAGACATCGGGGTTACTAAAGATTGGCCACGACCATGCAGTCATCTGGGAATCGCATCCGGCCGACTCTACACTGGCGCGAGTGTGTCGGGATTTTCCGGCGACAGGAGCCGTCAGTCGATGTTGATTCCCATCAAGCACGAAAACATGGAGGCCCGGCGCTGGCCCGTGGTCACGCTCGCATTGATCGCCATCAATGTGGTGGTGTTTCTCTTCACCATGTCGGCGATCGACGATGAATCGCCGCAACTGGGCGAGGTTAAATCGCACATCCTGATTCTCGCCGCGCCTGCATCCTGAGTTGAAGATGCAACCGCGAGTCGCAGCGTCTGGTCGACGGATTCAAGCAGAGCCATCCCGACCAGTGGAAGCATGTGCAGAGCCCCTATCGCGACGTCATCGACGCCTACGACGCCAAGATCAAAATGATGGAGGATACCCGTCGAAGCTGCAGGACGAGATGGACTCGCTCAATGCCCAGTTCATGAGCCTCGCGAAGACGTCGATTGACCGAGCAGTATGCCTTCGTGCCGGCGCAGCCCACGGCGATCAGCTATCTGACGGCGAATTTCCTGCACGGCGGCTGGATGCACCTGATCGGCAACATGTGGTTCCTGTGGCTGGCGGGATTTGTGCTGGAAGACGTTTGGGGACGCTGGCTGTATTCGGCGTTCTATCTGATTGCGGGCGCGGCCGCGCTGCAGTTTTATGCCTGGTCGAATCCCGGAAGCATCACCCCTACGCTGGGCGCATCGGGTGCGGTGGCGGCGCTGATGGGAGCGTTCCTGGTGCGCTTCCCGAAGATGAAGATCGAGATGGCGTGGCTGCTCGTGGTTTAACGCCTTCGTACCGGCTTCCAGGCCGCGGCCTACTGGTTGCTGCCTCTCTGGCTGTTCGCTGAAATCTTCTACGGATCGCTGTTCGGCATCCTCGAGCGGCGTAGCGCACTGGGCGCACGTCGGCGGATTTGTGTTTGGAGCTCTGGCGGCACTGGCGATCCAACATTCGGGGCTCGAACACAAGACCAACAAGGCGATCGAAGAAAAACTCGGCTGGACCAATGATCCGGAACTCGAACAAGCCAGCGGCATGATGGAGCACGGCCAACTCCCCGACGCTCTGGCACTCCTGACAGACTATGTCGCGGTGAAACCGAACTCGCTCGATGCCTGGAATCTGCTGCGGCAGATTCACACGCGGCAAAACAATACCAAGGAATATCTGGAAGCGACCGTCCAGACCTGTGCCCTGCATCTGACGGGCGCACGAAGTCGAAGCCGCGTTTCAGGATTACGCCGAGTTCATCGATTCCGGCGGCGGCAAGATGCCGGCGGCCACCTGGCTCGAACTCTGCAAAGGCGCGGAAGAAATGCAGGAGTTTGATCGCGCCTTGGACGAGTATCAGGCGCTTGCCCAGTCGTATCCCGGCGACCGGCAGGCGCTGACCGCTCAACTGAGTGCGGCCCGACTCTGCCTAAAGAAGCTGAATCGTCCGCAGGATGCGCTGGCCCTCTACCAGACTGCGGCAGCGTCTCCGATTCCGCATCTCGACTGGGAGCAGCATATCCAGTCCGGCATCAAGGAAGCGAAGGCTGCGATGTCCTCAGGAAATGCGATGGCCGCTGGAGCGCAATAACCAAGTCACCGTTCAAGAGTACGAAACAGGCCCGACTGAAATATGTCGGGCCTGTTCTGTTGCGGCTGTCCCCCGAGATGAAATCGCATTACTGCATGTTCATCTGCTCCGACATTCCTGAGTTTGCGTGCGAACTGAAGAACAGGAAGAAATTCGAAGGCGCTTGCACCGCTCGGCCATCCTTAATGGCCACCAGGATGTCCTGGTAAGAAGTAAGGCCACTACTGGCGTCCTTGTTCGGCCAGTCGCTCTGCTTCAACACCAGTACTGGAATTACCTGCCACCAGATTGCGCCAATGTTGATATCCGGCCGGATCACCACGTGACTGTGATTCGGCGTCGGGACAAAGATGTTCGCGGTGGGTGGACCAGGGACGATATTTAGCTCCGAAAGCACGGGGGCAAGATCAAGCCGCGAGGCATGCATCGTACAGGTGCCAGGAGCGGCTCCCGGTTCCGGGCATTGGGTATAGACAGCTGGTTTTGCTTTGAAGGCTTCCGGTAAGGCGCCGAATAACTTGATCAACGTACTGCCCAGCGCGGGACCGCAGATGGTGCCGGGAACCACCTTGGAGCAAGAGATCGCGTCGGCCGGGTTCTGGTCGTTGTCGGTCGAGAACATGGGGACCAGGACGAAAAGCGGCTCGGTGGTGTTCGCAGGATTTCCAGTTTGTCCCGGAGGGTTGATGGTGGGCTGCGTACCGACCTGGCAGATCGGGATCTGCATTTCGCGCGGATCCAGCGCGGCCGGGATGCCGTTAAAGTTCAGATCCGCATTCGGCTGGTCGATGCAATCGAAGTTTTGGGTGTAAGTAAAGGTGAGGACTTCTCCAACTCCGTACCCCAAAGTCTGATTGGGCTTGGATTGTGCGGATGCGGCAGTGGCGATTGCAGCTACTAAGGCCAACCACAGCGCTGACCGGTACATTGAGATCTTCATACTTCCTCCACAGAATAGTTTTAGAGCGCTCTGGGGGAAGTACGGAGGCAGGTTGGAATTGGATTGGGGTGTCGAAGAGTTTCGCAAAAAAGGGTAAGAGAACATAGGGACATGCTCTCTTACCCGGTCTTTGTGAAGCAGGAGCGATGTCTCCTGCGCCAGCGAAGTTGAACGTCAGGCTTACTTCGTGACGTTCACCACGAGCGGCACGGTCTTGCTTCCTGCCGGCCCGCTCGATATGACGTTTAGCGTGAAGGTTTGGGGCGTCGTATTCGTTTGCATGGTGGTAGCCGCCTCCGCAGCCGACTCCAAACAGCAGAATCAGCAGACCAAACACAGCCAACGTTCCATTGATACGCCTCCGCCTGCCGAATGGCAGCAACAGTACGCCACCCAAGAGGATCGTCGCGCTAACCGACCAGATGGCATTGTTTCCCGCACGGCTCAATAGTGCGCCACCGGTTTTCACGGTCAATGTGGTCACCGAGGGATTCACTCCATCCGGCGTCACACTCGATGGACTGAAAGCGCAGGTTACATTCGTAGGCAGAGTTCCGCAGGAGAATTGCACAGTCTGCGAAAAGCCACCGAGCGGAATGAGGTTCAAGGTCGCCGTCCCCGACTGCCCCGACTGGATGTTTAAGGTCGCGGGCAGTGCCTGGAAGACGTAGTCGGAGATGGCCTCTGTGATCGGGCTTGAGACCCCAGCGGTGGTAACGCCATCGCCGGGATAACTTGCCGTGAGGGTATGGGAACCGCCGGCCAGCGTCGTGGTGACGAAGACTGCGGTACCAGTAGCGTCGAGCGCGGTCGTGCCCAGGATTGTGGAGCCGTCCAGGAAGGTGACTGATCCAGTCGGCACGTGAAGTTGGGCATCCGAGGTTACAACGGCGGTCAACGTGACGGGACTACCAGCTATGGCGGCGGTTGAGTCGGCGCTCAGTGAGACTCCCGCCGGCACGTTGCTGACGACTGGAAACTGATTGTAGATCGCGAACGACGGGTTCACGTTGCTGTCACCACTGTAGTCGACCCGAATAGTCCGAGTGCCCACCGCCGGGAAGGTCACGTTGAAGTTATAGGAGTCGCAATACAGGGAGCTCAGAGGACCCGAGCCCACAACAACCGGGGGACTCGCGGTAACGTCCGTAATGGTGATTATGCCTCCATACGGCGCGCAGTAGTTGCTGAGGGCCACTTGCCCGCCTACCATCACCGGAACGTTCGCCACCGGAGTGCCGTAAGGGAAAAAGTCGGCTATCACGGAGTTTGCCTTGGTCACGGTAAAGCTGTAGGTGTTGGATGTGCTGCTGCTGAAGCTGTTGTCACCAGGATAGCTGGCTACGAGTTGGTGCAAACCCGCCTTGCTTCCGGTGCCGAGATAGGAGAGAGAGCTCGATTGGCTCGCCGTAGCGGGGCTACCAGTCAGGAGACGTCGAGTTCTCGCCATAGTTCAAGATCATGGGGCTTACGGTTACGCCGTCGGCTAGGACGGTGGAAACAGCTTGCCCATCTTCCTGCAAGCTGACAGTGCCTGTCGGATAGCCGAAGCCAGAATTTCCGGCCACGACAAAACCCAGGAACAAGGGTTCGTCGTAGGTAATGGTAGCCGGCGTGATGTTGAACGATCCGCCTCCGAGCGCACCCAAGTACATCTGGCTGGTTTCAGGGGTCACGCTGACTTGCAGGGTCGAGGACGAGCTTGAGTTGTAGGTTCCATCTCCGCTATAGCGAGCGGTCACGTTATATGTACCGCCAGGAACCTTTTCGGTTTTGATGGTGGTGGAACTGGAGGTCGCGCCCAGGTTCAGGTGGTTCGCGCCAGCGACGATCGAGTCGGTGCCAGTCGCAGAAGTCGCCGTAATCGAAACTGTCCCGGTCGGAACCGCGCAGCCGGTTCCCGAACACTTGACGGTAGCGGTGAAGGTGATCGGCGTACCGTGAACCACGGGGAAGGTCTGCCCGGCCGCGAGTTTCAGAGTGATGGTGGAAGAGAGGGCGGCAGAAGCTGACTGCCAGTTATTCACCAGAGCGTTGGCGTCGAATGAACCCAGACCGGAGGCCTGATCATAGCCAGTTCCAGCAGCGTAGCCGACAGTGTATTGCCCAAACTGATCGGGCACTTTGTTGTCGCCCTTGGTCGTGTCGTGAAAAACACCAGGGGTCGAGGCTAACCGGTAAAACACGTAGTTGGCCATGCCTTGAGGCTGTCCTCCAAGCTTCTGGTTGACCAGGGCCATAATGCCGGCGGCGGCGGGACTCGATGCCGATGTACCTCCAAAACTGTAGAAGTAAGGGCCAGAGTCGCACGTCCGATAAATGCAAAGCAGATATCCATCGTGCCCGGCAGCGGTTAGCGAAAGATCAGGGAGATCGCGCATGCCGTCGTTGGGAACGCCAGGTGCGGATTGCCAATCGGGCTTCGCGTACAACGTGCTAACACCTCCCCCGGCTGCCCACAGCAGCGGATAATTTGGATCTGCACTGCTCTCGTTCCAAACTTTCTCGGGGATGTAGCCGAGTGCGGATAATCCGGTGGTCGGGTCGTTGGTGTCGGACCAGTATGCTGACGGATTGTCCGTATCGTCGAACTGCGTGCCGCCCACAGCCACGTTGTAGGGCGTCGAAGCGATTCCATTCACCGCCAAGCCGGTCGCATAGAGGCCAGCACCGGGAGAGTCACATCCGGCGCCGCCATTGTCGCCGGCGGAAACAAATGACGTGATGCCCTCAGCGGCGGCCTGCTGCCAGAGGGAATTGTAAAAGCCAGTCGCTACCGTACCCATGTTCTGCTCGCAGGAACCGTAACTGGTGCTCATCACCGGGGCTACGTTGTGATCGACAATATACGCGGCAGAAACGTCAACCCCATCGGCAAAGTTGCTTTGCGAAACCACGAACATGATGGTCGCCATGGGGGCAACTGCGCCCGACCAAGTGACGTCGAGTGTAGCTTCTGGCAGGTCGTTGAAAGTCATGCCCGGATCATCGCCGTTGACGATGACTTGGGGAGGGTTGGCGGGAAGTCCCAGGATCGAACGAAAGTCGCTAATGTCCTGCGGGTCGATATTGCTGCGGCCCACGATAGCGATGGTCTGGCCTGTGCCGTCGATGCCGGCGTCGTATAGGGGCTGCAGGTTGTAGATTTTCGCGAAATCGGCCGGAGTCAAGTAATGAGAGCCGTCACTGAAACTGAACAATCCGGGACTCTTTTTGAAATAGACCTTGCCGCCCATGAACGCGTTCGGCGTGTGAGGATCGCTGTGTAACCGCACCACCCCCTTCACGACGGGTTGCAGCGCAGCGGGGATCTGGATGTCGGTGGAGTTGGAGATGAATGTCGTGTTCTTGTAGCTGTATGTATGCATCTGCGTCGCGAATGCATCTTCCACCTGTGACACGGTTCCGCTGAACACGATGAAGCGGTGGCTCTGCGCGACTTCGTGGACCGTTAGCCCGCGGCCCTGCAGCCAGTGCTGGACTTGCGCAGCATCAAAGTCAGACACACCATACAACTGGCCGAACTGCGCCGGGGTGAGCCATTTGTGGTACGAGGGCGAGGACGGATCGTGCAATGCCTTAACGAACATCGCCGCCGCTTGATCCTGTTCCGGGGATGGCGCTAATTGCAGAATCATTCTGCCCAGATTCTGACCACCAGTCATGCGACCTGTGTCGGTACTCGTCTTAATCAGCGCTGGAGTCGTACCACGCACTGCCACGCGCTCATTGTTGTTCACCACGCTCGCAATACGGGTTTGCGACAGGGCTGTCTGGACAGACACTAGGCTGAGCAGCGCCCACACGATTCCAGCGATACACCCGAACGACTTTCTTTGGCCCAAGAGAGATCTCCTTCGAAATTGGTGAAGCTCGATTACAAAGAAACTGGGATGAACGGTCCGAAACTGCCCGGCGAATTAGTGCATGGGGACATGCACAGCCGCGAAACGAGACATGGCACGGACCGTAATGGCGATGAGAAACCCTTGCCGGAACTCGAGGAAAGGCATTCGGCCAGCGATGCTTCTGCAGGGGACGTGTACGATGAAATGGTTCAAGAGGGCCGGGATAGGGTCGTTACCGTTGCTGCGCCGTTCGTCGTTGCAACTCTGGGAGAAGCTACAAACGAGGCGTAGGCTAGGTATTTATACAGAGTTATGTATACGGCGTCTACAAAATAATTGAATTTCTTGCAATGAGGCTGGGTTTAGCCCCCAGAATCGTGTTGGGGATTCGACAGGGCCAGCGTCCCGCAGAGCAGGCTGGTGTCATCGGAAATGATGCCGTCGACGCCGTACTCTGCGAAGCGCTGCATGTCCGCGGCATCGTTGACCGTCCAGACGAAGACTTTCTTCCCTGCTCCCTTGATTTTGCGGATTAAATCTGGCTCGGCCAGGTCGTAGTGTGGGAATTACATACTGGACCGGAAGTTCGCTCCAGAGGCGGAGTTGGGTCTTGGACTCGCAGATCAGGCCGAGCGGAATGGTGGCGTCCAACGCCCGCACGGACTTCAGCGCTCCGGGCTGAAAGGATGACACCACGAATCCATGCCGCGGTTTGTGGCGGAGGAAGAGATCAAGGACGATTCTCTCCAGCCCCTTGACCTTCAGTTCAATGTCAAGAAACGAATCGCGGTAGCGCTGGAGCACGTCGCGCAACCGGGGCAATTGGGCAGCCTGCTTCGCGAGTGTGCGGGAAATATCATAGCCGGAGAACTTCGCATCGTGGCAGACCACCGCCTCTTCGTCCTCGGTAAGGCGCACGTCAAATTCAAAGCCATCGCAGCCGTCAGCCAAGGCTCGATCAAAAGAGGCGATTGTATTTTCAGGAATCGACTGGACCGCGCGGGCGCCGCGGTGACCGAGAAGAAGAGGACGGCTCATAGTCTGGACATCAATCGGGGCGAATCAAACGCGGCGAATCAATCAAGATCGAAATCTCGGATCGGCTTGCCGGTGTCGGGAGACTCTTTCGCCTTCTTCAAAGCCTCCTGAAATTTCTTTTCCAGAAGCGACGAGGCGTTCTTCTGAGCTTCCACCGACTGCTGGAAGATCGACTCGCGGCGGCTGTCCTGCTCGCGCATGGCTTTGGCTGCGGCCTCCATGTCGCTGAAAGTCTTTGGCTTCACGGCCGCGGTATGAGCTATGACCGCGCGCTCTTCGGTATCGATCTTGAGCACCGCGCTGCAGCAAGGACAGGTCACTTCGAAATTGGCAGGCTTCTTCGCCATCTAAGCGAATCATACCGCAAAAGCGCCCGTGGAGTACCGCAGCCGTCGCTCGACTCTTTCTTAGCGTCTCAGCTTGATTGGGAAGACGTGGAACAGGTTGAGCATTTCCCATCCCAGCAGGAAGATCGAAAGCAGCACAACCATCACGGCCATCAATTCCCCGAAGGTCAGACCGCGCTTGGTAGGCTCAAGACGCCGCGCAGCCAGGCTGAGAATGTTGAGCGTGGCAAAACCGAACACCACTGCCCACAGGATGTTGTAAACATCCTGCCGCGTAGCGCGGTAGAACACGGCAACAGCCATGCCGAATAGAAACAGCGGTGTAGAGCGCGCGCCATCGCGTAGACGGCCACTGCCGCCCGCGTGGTGCGGGTGAAACCGGCGATCAACGACACTGGCAGTCAGCGCCATTGCGTGAAAACTACGGCCTGAGGACGTTTTTGCTGTCAGACCGAGAAATTGGAATATTACATCTTTTCCCGTCTCGGTTCACGGCGCGGAGCGACTTTGGCAACCTTCTAGTCAAGGGTCCCGCTGGATATGTGCGCGTTGGGTAATATGGATTCATGGCAAAATGCCGCTTCATTTTCTTCGACGTGGGCAATACTCTGCTGTTTCCTAATCGCGCCCGCATGCTGGCGCCGTTGCCGGAAGACCGCCATCCGACGCTCGAGGCTTGGCAGGCTCTGGAGCGGCGCACCAAGCAGGAGTTTGATCAGGGCCTGATGGACGGCAAAGTCGATCACGGCTTCTGGTGGACCTTTCACACTTATCTGCTGCAGGGAACTCAATGCGCTCGACGACGGCGTGCGCGAACACGCTGGTCGCGAATACACAGAATTCGGCCAACTGGGACCAGATCCTGCCCGGAACGCGCGATGCTCTGGAGCGCATCCGGCAGGCAATACGCGATTGCCGTGATCTCGAATGCCGATGGCAAGATTGACGCCGTGTTGCGCCGCTGCGGAATTGTGGACTGCTTCGCCAGCATCACCGACTCGGGAATGTGGGACACGAGAAGCCGCATCCGGCGATCTTCGAAGCAGCGTTACGCGAGATGAAGGCCTAGCCGGCGGAGAGCCTCTATGTGGGCGATGTATATTCGGTTGACTACGTGGGCGCGCGGCAAGCGGGAATGCAAGCTGTTCTGTTCGATGTGGCCGGAGCGTATCGCGAGCGAGAGTTTCCGCGGGTTGAATCGCTCGCAGGGCTGGAAAGCTGGCTTAAGCAGTCTTGAAGCGTGTGCGGATCCCCTCAATGTACCGAGTCTCGTTGCCTGGGGTAGGGATGCTTCGACTACGATTAAGCTTCGCCTTCGCGAAGCTCAATCGTCGCTCAGCATGACAGAAACCTAAAGGAGTTTAGGTGCAACCATGTTCGATTTCACTCGATTTCTTCTCTTCTTGACGGCGGCAGTGTTGCTGGCGATCGCGCCCGGGCCCGGAATGCTCTACGTTCTTGCGCGCAGTCTGGCGGGCGGAAAGCGCGAGGGAGTGCTGTCGGCGTTCGGCACATTCCTGGGCGGAATGGTGCACGTGTTCGCGGCGGCGCTGGGGGTGTCGATTGTGCTGGCAAAGTCGGCCGCGGCGTTTGCCACGGTGAAGTATGTAGGCGCAGCGTATTTATGCTTCCTGGGCGTGCGTATGATTCTCGACGCGCGTAGAGACAACGCGCCCGAGCAGGAGACTCGCGCAAGACGTCAAACCAGCCCGCAATCCGCTGTGGCAGGGCGTGGCTACTGAAGTACTCAATCCCAAGACTGCCCTGTTCTTTCTCTCGTTCATTCCGCAGTTCGTGAATCGTGGCGGAGGGCATGTCTTTCTGCAGTTCGTGGCGCTGGGAACGATGTCGGTGGTCATGAACACGAGCGCAGATTTGATCGTGATCGCGCTGGCTGGGCCACTCGGAGAACGAATTCGTTCCTCAGCGACGTTCCGTCGCCGGCAGAGAACTGTCACCGGCGCGATCATGATTGGGCTGGGAACTTATCTGGCTACCAGCGAGAGTAAGTAGCATGCCGTCTCTAATCGCCACGTCTACTGTCCGAAGATGCGGCTCCGTTCTTTTAGGCGTCTTCTGCTGTCTCGCTGGCCTGTGTTCGTCGATGGCGCAGGGTACCACGCCGATGCCGAAGACCGAAGGAGAGAGCCTTGCAGGCCATACCGTGGTCTTGCCCGACGCGGCCGCAGGTAAGATCGCTATCCTCATCTTCGGGTTTACGAAGGCTTCGAAAGTTCCGACCAGCGCATGGGCGGACAAGCTTCAGTCAGATGTTGGATCGCAGCCGGACTTGGAGCTCTATCAACTGCCGGTGCTGGAAGACGTTCCGAGGCTATTTCGGGGCATGGTGATCTCCGGGATCAAGAAAGGCGTGGCGGAGAATAAGCGGGATCATTTCGTGCCGATTGTGCAGGGCGAAGCAGAACTCAAGAAACTCGTTCGCTACAAGGAACCGGACGATGCCTACCTGATTATCCTCGGCCGTGGCGGGAATATCGTCCAGCAAATGCACGGCGCTCCCACTGCCGAGAATTACGGTCAGGTGAAATCAGCGATCGAATCGATGCTGAATCAGAGGTGAGAATCAGAGCACAGTCTTGCCGCTACAACTCCAGTATCTGGTGGTCGTGGCAGTCGGGGTGGATGGCGTCGTGCAGTTGCTGCAGGAATTCGCGGCCGTAGCGCGCCAGGAAGTAGACGCCGCCGATGCCGCGCTCCTGCAGGCCTTTGTCGGGATAGAGCGCCTGACTCAGCGTCTCCGCATGGCGGGTCACGAGTTCGCTCTTGAGGGCCTCCGCGCGAGCGGCCTGGGTATGAAGGCGTTCCAGTTGGTATTCAATTTTCGAGCGGGCAGTTTCCGCGGCATCGACCAGGGTGCGGTCGAGCTTCTCCAGCTTCTCTTTGACGGTGGACAGGTGCGAGTCCAGCGATTTCCTGGCAGCTTCGAAAGCAGCCTGCAGGTCTTCGGGCAATCCGCGCTCCGCAAGTTGACGGCGCAGCGCTTCTGGTCCAGCGAACACATCGGTCAACGCTAATTCCATGTCGCTCGAGCAGGCGCTGCATCTTCGGTTCCACGATGGTGGCTGAGAAGCGTGGAACGATCGGAGTCACGCGGCCGAGCAGCGCTTCATAGACCGCTCCCGCCTGCGCGAAATAAGCGGTCTCGGCAGCGCCTCCGGTGTAGGCCAGCGTTGGCAGTAGATAATCCTCGACGATTGGGCGCAACAGGACGTTGGGGCTGAAAAGCTCCGGGTTCGAACTGATGCGGCCGAGAAGTTCGGCTTGCGAAAGCTTCTCTGCCCCGGCATCGGTGCCGATCACAAATTCTGGCGTACCGCCGTGCATCGCGGCGATGAATCGGCGTGCGCGCGCCGTGCTGCAGCGTAAAGAGCAGCACCGACGAAGCAGTGACCTTCACTTGCTGGTGATAGCCAGCGGCTTCGAGCGCTTCGCCGCGCGCCAGAAGCGCAGCAGCCAGCTCACTGGCGCGCTCAACGGCAGCACGATAGATTGGTTCCGCGACGCGGTCGAGTTCGCGTCGGAGGCATCGAGCAGAATCACGCCCCACTCGGCAAACACGCGGGCGTAGAAGCGAGCGAAGGCCGTGCCCAGAGTCTCGCCAGGACGGTACGTCTCGCGCAGAATTGCGCAGCCTCGGAATCGCCAAGTAACTTTCACGGCCTCCTCGACCACCGGCACGATCTCGTCGCCGAAGCGCACGGCACTGACAGGCGCCCCGGGAACATTGTGGCTCGTCGTGGTCAGCACCTGCAGAGCGCCGTCCGGCCCGGGGAGCGAAACGTGGTTCACTTCGGCCAGATCGTGGTCGTAGGTGGCCAGCCAGAAAACCGGAACAGCATCGACTCCGGCAGCAGTCGCTTCTTCCGCGAGTTTGACTGCGGTCAGCGCTTTGTAGATGGCGAACATGGGTCCGCCGAAAAGTCCGACCTGCTGCCCGGTGACGACAGCAGCCGCGCCTTTGCGCAAACGCTCGAGATTGGCGAGAGTTTTCGGGGAAGCGTCCCAGGATTTGTTCTGCCGCTCAAGAATCGCGGTGACGCGCTCGCGGCGGGACGGATCGTAGGAAATCTCTCGCAGCTTCTTCTTTCAGCCATTCCGAGAAATGCGGAGACCGGGGATAGAACGGCTGTACTTTGGGAGAATATGCCAGGAAAGTCGGTGAACAGGCGCGTCGTGTGCGGGACTTGGGAGAACGGGAGACAGTGCGCCTTCACTGGAGTTCTCCTGACAACGTTGACTGAGTTGCCGTTCGCATGGCTGCATGGTTGGACGTATGAGATCATTTCAAGTCAACACTGCTAGTCGACGCTTTCCATTATCAAACACAACCCTGAGAACAAAGAAATCCTCTGGACCCGCGCCGTACTAGAGATGCCTGAAAAGGCCGCAAGATGCAAGATAATGATGAGAATCCGCACTACGAAAGGAAAGCATGAAGGCCAATCCGATGAATACGGCACTGCTCCACTGAATATTGTTTTGCCCGCTCACGCTGGAAGGTTCCGTCGTTCGGCTGGAACCGGTTCGCCGCGAGCATGCGGACCTGTTCTGGGAAGTTGCGAAGAACGATCTGGAAGACATCTTCCGCTGGATTCCTTACTCCATGAAGACGCCCGAAGACTTTCGAGCGCCTGATCGACAAGGCTTTGAGCGAACAAGAGCGCGGGGAGTCGGTCGTGTTTGCCACGGTGGAGCGGAGCTCCGGCCGCGCCATCGGCAGCACGCGCTTCATGAACATTGACCGCGTCAACCGCAGAGTCGAGATCGGCTCGACCTGGATCGCTCCGGCATGGCAGCGCACCGGCGTCAACACCGAAGCGAAATATCTGATGCTGCGGCACGCCTTTGAAGTGTGGGAATGCATGCGGGTGGAACTGAAAACCGATGCCCTGAACCAGAAGTCGCGCAACGCGATCCTGCGCATCGGCGCCAAAGAAGAAGGCACGCTCCGCCGGCATCTGATCACCTGGACGGGCCGCGTCCGCGACACCGTTTACTTCAGCATTCTGGACAACGAATGGCCGGAAGTGAAGGCAAGGCTGGAAGCGATTCGCACGCCACAGTGAAGCAAGATTGTCGCGACTGTTTGCATATCTCTCGCATATCTCTCGTTGTGAGAAGCCGTTCGAACCGTTATGATGCCTGCGATTCCTGTGCGAGCCCTTGCCCGTGCGCGAATCGATCACCGCAAAGCACTCTGAGCTTGGCGGAGGATACTGATGGAGGGCGCTCAGGCTATGTCGTAGTATCGCGCGTGATCGTTGGCATTTTCGTGCTCGGGACGATTCTGAGCGGATTTTTCCAGGTACACACCGCCGAGGCCGTGGTGGTGCAGCGCATGGGCAAGTTCGAGCGCGTGGCGAGCGCGGGCATCAACTTCAAACTGCCGTGGCTGGACCAGATTGCCGGACGCATCGATCTGCGAGTGCAGCAACTGGCGCTCGATGTGGAAACGAAAACGAAAGACAACGTGTTCGTGAAGATTCCCGTGTCGGTGCAGTATCACGTGATTCCCGACCATGTGTACGAGGCGTTCTACAAGCTGGCCAATCCGCGACAGCAGATTTCGTCCTACGTGTTCAACGTGATTCTCGGACACGTGCCCAAGATGAATCTGGACGACGCGTTTCTGCAGCAATCCGACATCGCGGTCGCGATCAAGCAGGGACTCGACGACGTAATGAGGACCTACGGCTACGCGATCGACCAGGCGCTGGTCACCGACATTCAGCCCGACGACAAAGTGAAAGCTGCGATGAACGAGATCAATGCCGCGCAGCGCGAGCAAGTCGCGGCAACGGCGCGCGGCGAAGCCGAAAAGATTCTGAAAGTGAAGCAGGCCGAGGCAGAAGCGGAGAGCAAAGCGCTACAGGGCCAGGGCATCGCCAACCAGCGCAAGGCGATCATCGAAGGACTGAAGGATTCGGTGGAAGCGTTCTCCAAGGCAGTGGAGGGATCGACGCCGAAAGACGTGATGATGCTGGTGCTGGTCACGCAGTATCTGGACACCATGAAGGAAATCGGCGCAACGACAGGAGCAACACGATTCTGATGTCGCATTCCCCGGGCGCGGTCAGCGATCTTTACCGCCAGATGCAGGACGCAGTGATGATCGGGCAGAAAGTGGCGAATCCCGGGCCGTGATCGCCGCCGCGGGTGGCCCATTCAAGCTGTCTTTTGGCTTGAGTGGGCCGCCCGCGTTGAGCTAGTCATTCCCGATTGGGAGGTGGCATTAATGCCGAAGAAGAAACAACCCCCTAAGAACAACAAAATGAAGCCGAAGCAAAAGCGCAAGTTCCCGCCAGCCAAGAAGGGCAAGGACAATTTCATCCATCCAGACCCGGCTTCGTACGAAAAAGCGAGGTAGACGCACGTCACAATGGGCCGAGAATCGCCAACCGAGAACTTCTTTAAGAGTGTCGTGAGTTGGCTAATCTTCGCAGCATTGACTGATGCCATTTTCAAGACCGGCTTTTGGTTCACCGTGCTCATTCTGGCAGGTATTTCCCTGCTTCTCGTGGGGCTTGCTCTTGCGTATTCTCGTTTTGCCCAGTTCTTAATGCGCAGAAAACGTTGCCCACACGGCATTAGAAGGGGCAAGGATGGAGGTTGTGAAATCTGCTTCGGGGTCGAGGAACTGCGGCAGGAAGAATCGAAAGCATATCAGGCATTACAGCAACGCCTCCGTGAAATTAAAGAAAAAGCAACTGCGTTGCGTGCGTCTGAGCTTCACTCACTCCGTAAACATTGGCTTGGCAAATCGGAGACGTACTTACAGATGGACCCACGCCAATTCGAAAATGCTGTCGCTGCGCTGTTCCGCGAGCTTGGTTATCAAGTTAAGCAAACACCATACACTAACGACCGTGGCAAAGACGCCATTGCCTTGAAAAATGGCCGAAAGTTTCTCATTGAATGCAAACGGTATGATGCGGCCAATGCCACCGGCAGGCGGGAATTGCAAATTTTTGTGGCCGCGATGAAGGAAGAGAACGCCGACGGCGGCTTCTACATCAACACAGGAAGATTTGCCAGCACCGCTTCTGAATACGCGAAGCAGAACCAGATCGAACTCTACGACCGCGCGCGGCTACCTGCACTCGTTAATCTTGCCTATCCGGTCGAAGGGAACGTTCCTAGGGTCGCTACAATGTCTCTAGAATGCGGCGCTGTGGCGCACCTTCCGGTGGAAATTGAGCCTTCTTCTGGGGTTTGTGCAAACGGCCACCCGGTGAACAACGACATCACCACAGTGGTAATTCTTGGCTCTTCATTCGCGCCCGAATCCATGTGCGAGCGTTGTGGGAGCGAGATGCGCTTGGTTAATGGCCGATACAGGAGTTTTTGGGGTTGCTCTCGATACCCGAAGTGCAGGTTTACGCGCCGCTATCGCGCTGATTCCATCCAGTCTCTGAGGTAGACTTTTGCGACGAGTGGCGAATCTGTCTCTACATCGAGTTCGTCGATCCTCTGGCTCCCCATCCTCACTTTTTCCACAACCTGACACTGTGACATCTGCCCTTGCCTTCCACAATTCAACTCTGTAATTATCTCGGAGACCGTGACGGTTCGCTCCAAAGCAAATCGCGGCGGTCTAAGTCCTTTATTTCAAGGATTTTAGTATCTAAGTCCTTTGACATTAAGAATTTGCGGCGAATTTCCCGCTAACCCCATGACTCTAAAGATTCGAGGGGGGAGGGGGGAGGGGGTACCCGCGGCACTCGCCGGAACCTTGGGACGCGGACCCGTCATCTAATGAATTGACTTCCCTACTCGGGCGACCTAGTCTGGAAGTGGTTCTTTTGCAAGGCCATCCCACCAGTGGGGGCGTCACGGCTTCGACGGAGATGCTTGCGGCCAAGAGGCATGCCGGGGTGCACACACCCGTAATCGTGGGCAAAATGATAATTGCCAATCAACAGATGGCATACGCAGCCTAACTAGTTTAGGCAGCCGTCCGAGGAGGCTTCGCCCGTGGGCCTCCGAAGGACGTCACACAGCGGGCTGCTCTTCTCGTCTACGTCTGGGGCGGGAGGCTAAGATCACAGGCTAGCGGGACGCGTTTCTTGTCGGTTCTGAGCGCGGGCCGCGAACGTCCCAGGGTAATGCCTGGGGCATGAACACGACTAAGCATGTAGTTCTCTTGACCAGTAACATTTTCGGACGCGGGTTCGACTCCCGCCGCCTCCACCACTATAACCCGCTGAAAACAAATAACATAGGAAACATCGTACAATAAACGTACGATCGATTCGGCGAGGGGCTGATTCCATTCCCTCGGTTTACTCCTGCGGCTATGAATCATCACGCAGTCGCCTTCAGCCATCATGACCGCGGACTCCAACGAGACAGCGACTTTGAGAATCGGCGGCCCGAGGGTGATGGCAGCGAGCCGGTCGGCGGACGGCAACGCGACCTGGTTGACCAGATTCTTCGCAGCTTCGATGGCACGTCGATCGAAAGAGGGAATCCGGCGCGCGAGCGCGTCCACAGCCCATCTGAACAGTTACTGAGGTAGATGGCGCCCCGGCGAAAAGTTCCTGGGGAGTCATGTGGCTACCGTGGCTATATCGACTGAATGTAGTCCCTATCGACATACCGCCGTTGCGCGAACGCGTAGCCGACATTCCCTTGCTGGTTGAGTATTTCATCGATCGCTTCGGCAAGAAAGCTGGAAAGAAATTTAGAACGATCGACAGGAAGAGTCTTAGATTATTACAGGCATACGACTGGCCTGGGAACATTCGTGAACTACAAAACGTAATTGAGCGCGCCGTCATTCTGTGCGAGGGCGACCCCTTTTCGGTGGACGAGACCTGGCTTCGCCTCGAACTCCCGGTTGCCCGTAGCCGACGGAGTACGCTTAGTGGTGTCCTCGCACGGCAGGAGAAGGAAATGATTGAAGCCGCACTCGCGGAGTCTTACGGGCGGATCTCGGGCCCGTCGGGCGCAGCCACAAAATTAGGGCTGCCCGCGCGAACGCTTGATTCCAAGATCAAGCGTTTCAAGATCAACAAATATAGGTTCAAAGGGCAACGCGCGAGCTGAGTGGGTTCCGGCGCTTTTGCTCTGGAACGTCCTGTCAGGACAGCTTGCGTTGTAATGAGACTAGACTCAGTGCTTTAGTGCAAACATGGCTTCTGGTGAAGGGAGACTCAATTGGGAGGCTTGATTCCGCTAAGCGATGCCTCGCGACGTCCTGTGCGATTGCCGGTGGTCACTGCGTTCATTATCGTGGTGAACGTCTTCGTTTTCCTGCTTGAGCTGATGCGTGGTGACGCATTCGTCATGCAGTGGTCCGCGATTCCTGCGCAGATCGTTTCCGGCCATCACTGGATCACCATTTTTACTGCGATGTTCATGCATGGCAGCTGGTCGCACATCATCGGGAACATGATTTTCCTATGGGCCTTCGGCCCTGAGATCGAAGACGCGATGGGCCACGGCCGATACCTCCTCTTTTATCTGGCCGGCGGACTAGTGGCCATGCTTGCCCAGATTCTGGCTGATCCTCATTCTACGGTTCCAAACCTGGGGGCGAGTGGAGCCATCGCTGCAGTGATGGGCGGGTTCATCGTGACCTATCCTCGTGACCGGATCAAGGCCGTACTGTTCATTCTTGTATTCGTGCGAATCACGTTCATTCCGGCCGCGCTCTTAATTGGGTTTTGGTTCCTGACCCAACTCGTGCATGCAGGTGCTGTTGCGCAGGTACAAACGGGCGGTGTGGCTTATTTGGCGCATGTCGGCGGGTTTGTTTTCGGGGCGGTGACCGCACGTTTGTTCGAAGGTTCGTCTCGAATTGTTGACGAGCCGAGCGTAGATTGACCTTCTCGCGACTGCACTCTTAACCATCGAGTTGGCGATCAGTGAACCAGATGTTATGCCATACGCAGCGTGTCATCCTAGGCGCAACTGGAATGGTCAGTGGTTATGCGCTCAAGGACCCGGCAGTCGAAAGTGCGACGTTGATCGGGCGCAAAGTGCGGAGCATCACCCGTGCAGGCAAGGCTTCCTCGGCGAACAACTTCGTCGGACCGCTCAGCGCGCACACTGCCACAGAAGTCTCGGCATCAGCAGCGTATAAGAGACCAGCAGGTCTCGGGTCTAAAAGGAGGCATTCTAGTGAGCCAGCACCTGACGATCTCTCCCGGCGAAGCCGCGGATCGCCTCGCGATCCGAGAACTCATTGAGGCGTATGCGCATTGCGCCGATCGTCGCGATGCGAATGCTCAGATGGCTCTCTTTACCGCAGATACGCACTTCGTCGTGTATATGAACGCCAAGGACCCCAAGCCTACTCAGGAACTGAACTCGCGCGAGGCGCTCGCTCCAGTATTCGCGGATTTGAACGAGTATGCTGCTACGATGCACTTCGTCGGGCAGAGTACTATCCTTAGCCTAACCGCTGACCGAGGCACGGGAGAGGCCTACTGCCTGGCGCACCATCTTAGTATCGACGGTGAAAAGCGTCGGCTGATGATCGCAGCGCTACGCTATTACGATACCTTCGTAAAGATCGGCGGCTCGTGGTTGTTTGCGGAGCGCCTGCTTTACGTCGACTGGCTGGAGGAGCACCCACCGTTATGACAGGGAGTAACCAGGTGTCTTCAAAGACCGCCTCCGGGGCGTCGCACGCTCCTGACGTAGGACAGCAACGTGTTGTGATCATCGGTGCGACTGGAATGGTCGGCGGATATGCCCTTCGCTACGCACTTGATCATCCCGCCGTCGGAACTGTGACTGCCATCGGGCGCAAGAAGCTGGGCATCTCGCACCCCAAGCTGCAAGAGGTTCTGCACCAAGACTTCGCCGACTGCTCCACACTCGCGGAGGCGCTCTCCGATAAGGACGCCGCCGTCTTTTGCCTGGGCGTTTATACAGGCGCGGTGTCGGACGCGGAGCTCCGCAGGATAACCGTGGATTACACGATCGAGTTCGCGCGAGTTCTTCTCAGTAGGAGCCCCGAGGCGTCGTTCTCATTCTTAAGCGGGAATGGCGCGGACCCGACCGGACGAAGTCGGATTCCTTTCGCACGTTATAAAGGAGAGGCCGAGAACGCACTTCTCGCCGCCGAGTTCCTCCACGTTTATATTTTCCGTCCCGCATACATCTATCCGGTGGAACCTCGGAAAGAACCGAATTTCAATTACCGATTGCTTCGCGCAATTTATCCCGTATTTCGGATTCTCTTCCCGAATCAGGTGATTCGGGCCGACGACTTGGCCCGAGCGATGGTTGATGTTGCCGTCTGGAGAACCGGCGAGCGTGGGGGACTGGTTTTCGAGAACCGTGACATCCGCGCCCTGGTGAAGTCGCTTCATCCCCACGCAGAGGATTCACCAGGTGAAGATGGCAGTCAGAAAACTCCTAGATCACGCAACCTGAAGTCGGGCACCGAATGATTGTGCGGCTGTTCTCGCGTCCAAACCGTGCTCTAGTGGAAAACTCGGCGGGAGCGACGGGATTCGAACCCGCGGCCTCCTGCGTGACTACGGTGCCGTGACCGGGCAACAACGAGATGTAACTGATCGATATCAAACGGTGTCGGCGGAGGTCGTTTGATACAAATGGATACCGGAGAGCTTCTGTTATGTGTCCGTCACGCCCCGAGTACAACCACGGCAATTCAGGTGCGCTCAAGAACGCGATAGATTTCCTCTCTAAGGAGTGGACCGACAAGGCCGCCGCCTTCATCGGCTACGGCTATACGATGGGCGCCCGCGCGATCGAACAATTGCGAATGGTAATTGCCTCCGTTCAAGTCGCAACTGTCCGCCCGCAAGTCGGTCTCTCGCCGTTCACCGACTTCGAGAACTCCACCGTATTCAAACCGGCTGCGATGCAAGAGAAGAACGTCAACGTCATGCTGGACCACGTGATCGCATGGAGCGGAGCGTTACGACCTCTGAGAGACGAGGTAACGAAGCCGAAGGACGACATTGGTGTCAGGGATGTCGAGAAGCAAGTCGCTAGGGCCAGGGAGCGTGCGTGATGTCAGGCAGGCTAGCGAACAAGGTGTGCGTCATCACGGGGACGGGCGGGAGTATGGGCCGGGCGGCCGCCTTGGCATTCGCTCGGGAGGGTGCGTCGGTCGTTGGTTGCGACGGAAATGTCGCAGCGGCCGAAGCTACGGCTGAAATGGTCCGCGTCCAGGGCGGAACGATGGTCTCCCTTCTGCCATGCCATCTGACCGAACCGTCCGAGTGTCAGGCGCTGGTCGATTTCGCCGTGCACGAGAACGGGCGGATCGATGTGCTGTTCAACAATGCCGCGATGGCGTACTTCAACTGGCTCGAAGACATCACCAACGAGGAGTGGGATCGCGATCGCCGGGAAGAGGTTGACCTGGTGTTCTTTCTGACTCGCGCGGCGTGGTCGTGAATACGGGATCGTTAAACGGCTTATTGAGCTTCAAGAACCTGGGCTCTCTGGCCCACACGACGGCGAAGGCGGGGGTGATCGCCATGACGCGATAGCTCGCGATGGAGGGGCGAGAGCATGGGATTCGTGCAAATTCCCTCTCCCCTGGCCTGATCGAAACGAACCAGACCCGAGAACAGCTGAAGGACCCCGAATGGGCGAACGCAATGCTCGGCAAGACCCTGCTCGGACGCCTCGGCCGGCCCGAGGAAGTGGCGAACGTTGCGCTATTCCTGGCCTCGGACGAGAGTTCCTACGTGACAGGCGTCGACATCGTAGTTGACGGTGGAATGAGGGTCTGGGGATCGGTTCGAACGCTCACAACAGACTGCGGTATTTCGTGCGGGTAGTAGTTCAGTAGCCAACCTATAAGGAAGACAATTCATGCAAACGTTCACCAAAGTCGGCCTTGATGCTCTTCTGACCCCGGAGAACTGCACTCTTCTCCTGATCGATCACCAGCCTTCCCAATTAGCAAACGTAAACAGTCACGACCCCACCATAGTGATCAACAACGTGACGGCTCTCGCGAAGACCCGCGAAAGCGTACGGCGTCCCGACCATTCTCACCACAATCAACTCGAAGCGCGGTGGCGAAATCTTCAAGCAGGTTCAGGCGGTATTTCCCGATCAGAAGCCCATCGATCGCAGTTTCATCAACTCATGGGAAGACCGCCGCATCGTGGAAGCGGTGAAGGAGACTGGCCGGAAAAAGCTCGTGATCGCCGCACTCTGGTCGGAGATGTGTCTTGCTCAGCCTGCTATTCACGCTATGAGCGAAGGCTATGACGTGTACGCCGTCACCGACGCTTCGGGCAGCGTCTCCGCGGGGAAGCACATGACATGGCGATCCGCCGTCTCGTAGCGGCGGGGGCGCAGCCAATCACCTGGCTTGGCATGGCGGGAGAGCTGCAGCGTGATTGGGCGCGCACGGAGAGGCTCGGAGAAGTCGCTCAAATCCTATTCGAACATGCCGGCTCTTCCGGCACTGTGTTCGCTTGGGAGTTAGCAAACGAAGCAAAGGGCGCGTAGAGCCCTGTTGGCAGCGCAAAGGTGTCACGCACATTCAAGACTTTGAGGACAAACATAAGGAGGTTAAGAATAATGCCATCCACAGAAATTGACGTGAAGGAGTATAGCTATTTTGCCGGTAATCAGTGGCGGGAAGCGGCAGAGAAAAAGTTCTTCGAGGTCCACGAACCCTGCGGCGGGAAGCTTTTTGCTCGTGTTGCAGCAGGGTCTCGCGCGGATGATCGCGCAGCCGTGGATGCCGAAGCCAAAGCGTTCCCAGCCTGGGCTGATTCCACGCCGTCCGAAAGAGCTCGTCTGTTCTTGAAGGCATCCGAGATCGTCAGACGTCGTCGCACCGAGATTGCTGAAATCCCTCAATGACGAGATTCACGCCCCAATGGGCGGTGTTCGCGACAGCGGGTGGAGACGTACAGGACCTCGCAGCTTGGAGGACTTTAGTGACGTCATTTGGATCAACTCCCACAGTGGCCAGCGTCAGTATCCGTTCTGACCGATAAGAGGCGATCGAAAAAATCGAAACTTTCGCGGTAATTTCGTTCAACCGGGGCTGACTAACGAAGAAAGGAGCTCACATGCCGATCAACTTGACCGTTGCGCTTCAAGAGCTTTTGCAGAACACATCGAATCTCAAGGTGCTCCGGGAACGCATGACGCCGGATGCGACGTACGTTTCATTGAATTTCGACAACCCTGAACTGAAGAAAGTTATGCCCTGGGCCGGCACTCACAAGGGACCTCAGGAACTGTTCGATGTCTTCGCTGCGATCCAGCGCTACTGGAAAACGCTCGACTTCAAGGTCACCGACACGATTGAGCAGGGCAACCGTGTCGCGTTCTTCGGCTCTTTTACCTACAAATCGAATGTGACCGGGAAGGAAATTACGTCTCCGTTTAGCCTCTTGGCGCGTTTTGAGGGAGATAAGGTTGCTTATGTCCAGTTTCTCGAAGACAGCTACGGTACTGCAGGATCATTCAAAACTGGGGGCACGATACGGTTCCACAGCGATCCCTCGGGGAAAGAGGTTGAGGTCTAACCATGGTCAACAAATCAAATGAAGAAAAGCGATATGACTTCATCGTGGTGGGAGCTGGCGCGGCCGGTTCGGTCCTTGCCGCGGAATTGTCTGCCTCCGGCGCTCAAGTCCTCGTCATCGAGTCAGGAGGGTCCGACGACGCGCCGACCATCATGAATCCAAGCATCTGGTTTTACAACGTCGCCGGCCCGCTCGATTACCACCTGCCCATTGTCCCCTCGTCGCGATTGAACAATCGCAAATTCAATATGGCACTCGGCCACGTAGTGGGCGGGGGCAGCACCATCAACGCCATGGTGTGGATGCGCGGGATGCAGCGGGATTACGACGGTTGGGCGAAGAACGGAGCGAAGGGTTGGGCCTTCACCGATGTGCTTCCGGTTTTCAAGAGTCAAGAAGATTGGGAAGGCGGCGCCAATGAATGGCGCGGAGCCGGCGGCCCGATCCACATCCGCCGACCAAAAGATCCTCATCCCACAGCGCCCGCCTTCATCGACGCAGCCCGCGAAATGGGCATGCCCATTCTGGATGACGTGAACGGACCGATGCGCCCCGGCGCCGGCTACATCAACATGAATATCGCCGCGGATGGGACTCGCGTGAGCGCCGCTCGCGCTTTCCTGCGGCCAGCGGTGTCAAGGCCGAACCTCACGCTGCTACTTGACACCAACGTCGTGAAGCTGAACTTTCAAGGTACTCGTTGCGTGGGCGTCAAAGTAATGACCGAGGGCGCCTTGAAAGATATCGCGGCCGACAAGGAAGTGATCCTCGCCGCGGGCAGCATCCATAGCCCGAAGCTTCTGATGCTCTCAGGAGTCGGCGAAGCGAAGGCGCTTCGCAGTCTTGGAATTGACGTCGTCGAGAACCTGCCTGGCGTTGGTGAGAATCTTCAGGACCACGTGCTCGTCTCCGGCGTCGTATTCAAGTACAAAGGCAAGATGCCCGATCGACCGGCCGACAGCAACGCAGTCGAGGCGGAGGCTTATCTATCCAGCGGTCCCTCAGGTGACACGGACATCAGTCTTGTGCTTCATCAACTGCCAGTGGTTACGCCCGAAGTGGCTGAGCGCTTTGGTGCGCCTCCCGCGGACACGTTCACCATCGCGCCAGCTCTTGTGCAGCCCACCAGCGTGGGCTCCGTCCGTTTAGCCAGCAACAGTTTTCAGGACGCTGCTGTAATCGATGGCAACTATCTCGGCACGGATCGCGATTTTGCGGCTGTCGTGCGCGCGATCGAGGCCGCGCGTGAAATCGGAAATCAGCATGCCTTCGACGGTCTGCGCGAGAGCGAACTCATTCCGGGGCCCAAGGCGAGCGCCGAGGGAATCCAGGAACTTGCCAGACTGGCTTCAGCGAGTTTTGGACACGCAGTTGGTACGTGCAAAATCGGCGTGGACAAGCTCGCGGTTGTCGACCCTGAGCTTCGCGTGCACGGCATTTTGGGTTTACGCGTGGCGGACGCCTCCGTGATGCCACGAATCATCACGGGGCCGGGGACAAACGCGTCAGCCCATATGATTGCGGGGCGCGCTGCCAACCTGATTCTAGACAAAAACAGGCGATCTCATGAACGGTGACCCTACATCGTTGAGCGTCGACACCATCACCACATGTTGCCTGACTTTTTCTGGCAAGAGACGGAGAACGCGCATACGCCTGTGGGAGGGCTTGCGCCGATTCGATGGTCCAAGGAAGCAAGCATTTCTTTCATGGATGACGCTGGTATCGATGTTGCCGTGGTTTCCATCAGTACACCCGGCGTGCATACTGGAGATAGTGTCAAAGCGCGGTCTTTGGCGCGACGGTGCAATGAATTCTCGGCCGAACTCGTTCGTTCACGGCCCGACCGATTTGGGGGTTTCGCCTGCCTCCCCTTGCCGGATGTCGCTGCTTCCCTGGAGGAACCCTCGTACGCACTCGACGACCTCGGGCTCGACGGCCTTGTACTCTTCACGAATTCCAACGGCGTGTACCTGGGAGATCCTGTCCTGGAGCCGTTCTTCGAAGAACTTGAGCGCCGCAAAACTGTCGTCTATGTGCATCCGAATCCTTCACCGGACGCTGTTGCCCACACTTTGGGACTTCCCGACAATCTTATTGACTTCACAACAGATACCAATCGAGCTGTCGCTCAGATGCACTACACGAGCAGGTTCGCGCGCACGCCAAACGTGAAATACATCTTCTCTCACGCTGGAGGGTCGATTCCCTATCTTGCCGCGCGTTTCGCGATCATCGATGAGATTGGATTCATTCCGGGTGGCGAGCAGCGAGGCACTGCTGCCGATATGTTCCGTCGGATTTATTGGGACACGGCTGCTGCCGCAAGCGATCCTGTGTTCCCGATGCTGCGCGACGTTGCGGGAATTGATCAGGTTCTGTATGGAACGGATTTTCCGTATATGCGCCGAGACCTGGCCGTACGCTCCAAGCAACACATCTTGCAGAGTCTTGAGTTAAATGATTCGGAACGGCGCGCCATCCTCGGCGGCAACGCTTCACACCTTTTCCCGCGCCAATTCGATCGATCACGAAGGCCGGGTTCGGGAGCAGGGAGTTTCGTGAGTTCGCATAGGAGAACGGCAAAGTGAAGTACATCGAGGCATCAAGGTTCGGTGGACCAGAGGTTCTTGCAGTAATTGAGAAAGAAACCCCAAAACCAGGAGAAGGCATGCTGTTGGTCGAGGTGCAAGCCGCCGGGATCAACTATGCAGATGTGCTTGCCCGTTCGGGACACTATCCAGCAATCACAAAAGCGCCGTTTGCTTTGGGATTTGAAATTGCAGGCGTCGTCAAAGAGGTCGGAAAGCATGTAGAGGGTTTCAAAGTGGGAGACTCTGTTGCTGCTCTCACCCTCACGGGCGGAGGATACGCTTCGCACATTCTGATTCCCGCTGCGACGGCCATTCCCTTCCCGAAGCAGCTTGATCCTGCTCTTGCAGCGGCGGTGCTATTGCAGGGCCTTACGGCATACATTCTCCTTGACCGCGCTCAGGTAAAGAATGGTGATGCAGTCCTGGTCGCGGCTGCCGCCGGGGGCGTTGGAGGCCTCGCTGTGCAACTCGCGAAACTCAGGGGAGCGAAGATTATTGCTCTTGCTTCAGAATCCAGGTTCGAACTCCTGAAACGTCTAGGCGCAGACCAAGTCTTTGACTATGGCAAACCTGGCTGGTCCGCGAAGGCGGTGGATGTGACACAACCTCAAGGCGTTCAAGTGTTCCTCGATTCAATGGGAGACTTAGCAACTGAGGCCTTCTCGTTACTAGGCCAATTCGGTCGATGGATCGTCTACGGCGCTCGCAGCGGCAAGCAAAATGCGCTTCCGGCCGACGCGCTCTGGCCAATGATCGAGAAGAACATTTCTCCGATGGGCTTCAACCTCGGGGGCAATCTCGATCGAGTGCCGGGCGCGCTCAAAGACCTCTTCAAATTCGCGATCGAAGGGAGCGTCAAAGTTGAAATCACAAAGTATCCCTTAGCCGACGCGAGTCTCGCCCATTCAATGTTCGAAGGGCGCAACACTACGGGTAAGCTCGTTTTGGTTCCTTAAGAAAGTGGTGCCAACTGTTCCCCAGCTTCGAATCGTGCCAGCGAGATTTCAAAAAGCGAACGTCAGGGACGCTTGTTTTGTGGCCATCCTCACAATGTTCAGCGGAATCCGAACGGTTCTCGCTCGGTGTCTTCATCGTCAAATCGGCGCTCCTGCCGAAGCATGGAGTATTTCGGTGCCTCGATCCAAACGCGAAACACCGGCCATCGCCACCACACCAGAAGCAACGCGAACATGATGGCTGAAGTTAAGATCACAATAAGATTGATCATTGTCCGTCGTTCTCCTGCGATACGTCGTAGAGAGAACCTACGAATTCGACCAGGGCGTGCCTTTGATCTGCGCTGAGCTGGTTCCTCCACGGAGGCATCGGCGTACCCGGCACGCCGTTCTCTAAGACATCCCATGCCCGTTCTTCGGTTGGCTTCTTAAGATGGAAATTTGTTGGTGCCGGAGCGAGGGCGCCGGCTGCCGGTCCATTGCCTGCTCCGGTATCTCCGTGACAACTTCCGCAAGTGGCGACAAAAAGCGCTTTCCCCAGATCCAGACTCGCCGCTTCTGGTATTCGCGATGCTGCACGCGGAGGGTGCAAGCTTTGAATGTAGGCAATAAGAGCGCGCAGATCTTCGGTGGGCAGCTGGCGCCAGGGTGGCATCGCGGAGCCCGCGATTCCATTCCACAGTACGCTGCTCAGTCGCTCATCGGAAAAACGGGCAGCAGTGAGGTTTGCCGGTTTCGGCAATAGACTCGCCGATGCTTTACCATCGCCTCGTCCGGCGGATCCATGACACGAGACACAATTCGCAGCGAAGAGGGCCCCTCCACGGCTCACTTCTTCCTGCAAGTCGTCTTGAGCGGCTGCAGGATGCAGAACGGGGGAGCTGAGACTGGATCCTCCCACCATAGCGATCGGACCCCCAGGAGGCGTAGCTCTGGCTGAGGGTTCGTTCGACATCCCCATGTCCAATGTCTCGTTCAATAACCTCGGCCGGTCAAAACCGGAAAGCTGTCGAGCGCGTCCACGAGATTGGAGATACCTCAGCAGATCCAAGCCTTCCTGCGTAGGCTGATTGGGACCGCCGTCAAATAGCCACGGATACGGAGGCATGACGGAATCCCTCACTACAAGGCGAGGATTGTAGAGATGAGTGAGTTGCCAGTCGTGGGAACGAAGATTGAATTCACGCGACAAGTCGGGCCCGATGCGCCGCGTCCCCCAGAGCTGCGGATAGTCATACTTGGTCTCCCATGCCTCGGTCGGCGGCCCGAAGCGGCGCACATCCGCCGCTAGAAACCGGATTTGCTGCGTGTGGCAGTAGGCGCACCCTTCGCGTCCATAGATGATCCGGCCTCTTTGCTCGGAGGCAGTGAGACTTGCCATGGTCACCGGAGCTGCTTGCTTGATTTCGCGTTCCAGCTGTTTCCCCGGAATAATCGCCAGAACAAGAAATGAAAGCGCGAAGAAACCAACGCCCGCTCCGAAGGCCACAACATGTGCATAGCTGAGCCAACTTGTCGACCTCGGTATGACCGAAACCGGCGAGACATTCTCGAATGCGGACATCTTTTCTGAAGGGACACGGCTAGCCGCAGGCTGGGTAGCCAGTAACAACTTTGGCCCAGTAACAAGAGAGGTCCAGAATAGGAGAAAGCCCGCGAGAATCGGAAGTCCCGAGAGTGTACGGACCAGCCAGTAACTTTCGACCGCACGGATCGAATCGATCCATGGCGCACTCGACTGCCAGACTTGCGCCTCGACCAGGCCCGCAATCGTGAGATCGGCGACCATCAGTGTCAGGCCGACGGCAAGGAACCAGAACGACCAATTCATCATGCGCTCGTTGTAGCGAGTTCCGGGAATGCGTTGCCACATATGGGCGATGCCGCCGAGCGCGACGAAACTCGCAAAACCGATCATCGCCAGATGCGAGTGGCCGATGACCCAGTCCGTAAAATGGATAAAGCGATTAACGGGCATCAATGCCTGCACTGAGCCCTGCAGACTCACTATCAGGTAAGCGATGACACCAAACCAGACGAAACGCAGCGGCACGTCCTTCGAGGCAGTGCCACTGTTTCCGCGCAAGGAGAGTAGCAAGTTGGTGACAACCAGAATCACGTCCATTCCGAGATAGGCGGACGCAACGATGGCACCCTTCTGCGCGGACATAGGAATTGCTGAATAGACGTAGTGGTGGGTCCCATTCAATGGATAAATAAAGAAAAGCAGCCAGAAGCCCACCATCGATAGAAAATGACTGAAGATCGGGCGGCGCGT
Organism: uncultured Acidobacteriaceae bacterium; assembly: GCA_963795875.1. Classification (GTDB taxonomy): domain Bacteria; phylum Acidobacteriota; class Terriglobia; order Terriglobales; family Acidobacteriaceae; genus Sulfotelmatobacter. The sequence goes on along the minus strand of CAWCJM010000003.1, from coordinate 2,064,841 downwards.
GGTTGCGGGGATTACGTAGTAGGCAATGGCGACGGCAAAAGGCGTCACGAAAAGACCCACTGCATCGTGAATCCACAGGCCGCTGAACGCTGCGCCCCGCGCGCCTGGAACCAATTCAGGTACGAAATTCCCGACCGGATAGGCCAACATCGTGAAGATGATGCCTCCGATGATGTACCACCCGCTGACATACAGATCGGAGAGCCGAGCTTTAAGAAACGGCAGGACAAACTCGAAGACCATCAACACGAACGCGAGGACGACAAAAGCATCTACCACGAGAGGAAATTCCGCCCATTCGAGCGGCTGGCTGAAACCGGCAGCTACCAGTACCCATCCCGGGAGGACAACCGCAAAATTCCAGACAGCGAAGAGAGCCCATCCGAGACTACGGCTCAAAACCGGTCGATTTGCCAAGCGTGGCACAACATAATAAAAAAATGCCAGGAACGAGTTGCCCAGCCATCCGAAGAATATGCCTTGCGTGTGGTTGTAGCGAAGCCTGCCCCAGGTAAGCCACGCGTGGCCTCCCAAAAATTCCGGAAAGGTGAACTTTGTGGCCACCAGAATACCGAACAGCGCAGAGATCACTAACGTAACGAGTGACGCAAAGACATGCGCACGGATCAGGCCATATTCAATCGACGGGAGCGCACCTGAACACTGGGGATTTTCTCGTTCTTCTCGGCCGGATAAGTTTTGCGCAAGAGTTGTCATTGACCGCTACTTTCGCCAGGATTTCTGTCTTGGTCGAAGCTGTTCAGCATCCAACTCGCAAGTGCAAACCGGTCATCAAGCGTCAGCTCGGACTCCGAAGGGCCGGGTGCAAAATTGCCCCACCCTGGGCGCGGATGGGTTACTGCAGAGGCGAGTCGAGAGCGCAAATCGGGATCGCGAAGCGAGTCAGGAAATCTCCGGCGATAGAAGGTCACAATCTTCCGATAACTGGGTGCGCTGGAGCGTGTCGCCCTCTCGTGGCAACCAGCACACTGCCGCTGTGAAATCTGAGAACCGCGATCCAGCAATGCACTCTCTTCTTGGGTGAGCTGCGGAAGAACCATACGCGCGGCGGCAACCGGTTCGCGCAGGGATTCTCCAAACATACGGCGATAGTCGCGAGTTCCCCACCAGGCAAATAGCGTACCCAGCAGCAGCAGGAAACCCAGCAGGAGGATCGGCGGCCGCGGCTGATGCGCATTTTCGAAGTCATTCGCCATATGTGCCTTTCGGAGCCTGACCAGTCGTGGCCTTTCCATTGATGAGAACCAGGTAATCCGTGATTCTCGGCACCTGCTCATCAGAAATATGTGCACCGTAAACGTCTTTCATTTTCCTGACTTCGCTCAGCCACGTAGTCCGGGAAAATCGCGGCTGCATCGTGATGTATCGCGGCGAATGGCAGACCACGCAGGCGGTCACAAATTCATCACGGCCGGGACCGGGCGGAAAAACCGGCTCGTCGTGCGGCATTACGATGCTATGAATTGGGCCGTCTGGCTTTGAATGACGCACCGATTCGATTCTTGAGTGGGCGATGCCATGACTTGCTTCGTTAGAGGTGGTCGATGGGTGTCCGCAGCCGACGGCCAACGCCGCAAGCCCGAGCGACAGAACCACCATCTTTGTTCTTCGGGTCATGCGTTGTTATCCGACCTTTACGTCTACTTGCTGGATTACGTTCCACATAAAGCCACTGCGATTCCACTGTTCCTTGCTCTGTGTGTCCCCTACCGCATTTGTTGCGCGAGCCATTAATCGGTACTGCCCCCGCTTGCTCGGTGTCCACAATGCGCGCCAGCGCCGCCACGAATACTTTCCGATTTCTGGATCCAGCCGAGCATCTACCCAGGTAGCTCCTCCGTCCGTCGAGACCTCCACTCGGCGAATCCCGTAACCGGAGTCGAAAGCGACGCCCTCAATTTCAGTCGGCGCTCCCGAATGCAACACGTCGTCAGCATCGGGACGAACGAAGATGGAGCGCACGTTGAATCGATTAATAGGAATCGTGTCCTTGGCCAAATCCTTTGGGGATTCGGTGCCATTGGGACTGGCGGGTATGCGATACGCTTTGTCCGTCCAGAAGTTGCTGAAGGGTTGAGGCAGCACGGTGATGTCGCTAACAGCTTTCACCCAATAAGTTCCATACCATCCCGGGACAACTAGGCGCAGGGGGAAGCCGTTCACCACTGGCAAAGGTTGGTCATTCATGGCGTAGGCGATCATCACCTCGCCATCCCGTGCGTGGTCGATGGAAAGAGCCTTCACGAAGTCAGCCACGGAAGGCAGTGGCGGCGCGTCAAGCCCGTTGAATGAGACATCCACCGCGCCTGCTCTTCACTTGAGCGCGATCCAAAATCGACTTCAGTGGTACCCCAGTCCACTTCGCGTTGCCGACTGCGCCATGCTTCCACTGACCGCCTGGAACGCGAGGCTCGAAAAAGCTCCGGGAATTCCCGGAGCATTGGTTGACGGCGATGAGGGAGATTGGCTCGAAGCGCGATCGAAGTTCATCCACGCTGAGCTGCAAGGTTTGCCGGACGTGGCCGCTGACGTTCAGCCGAAATGTGCGTAGATCCACCGAGGTAGGGATTCCCTCGAGGTGCCACCGCACGAAGAAAGCTTCGTTTGGCGTAAGATCCTGGCGAAAATAGTGGATAGGAGTTTCCAGCTGCGGCGGCCGGTCGGTGAGCAGGATCATCGCCGTTTTTTCCGGGAATCGAGCGAGGTCGCTCGGACGCAACAGAGTCCTGCTCACCGAAATGTTTCGATCGCAGGCAGCGGTCAATGCCACCAGACTGGTAGCACCCAGGAGTTGCACAAATCCGCGCCGGTTCATGAACGAACTCCCTATCCGTTCAACATCCTTGGGCATTCGACCCATCATGGGCTTCACTCATCTGGCCATCAAAGCCATATCCCCTCTAAGTCTTCGTCAACCGGTCGCGTACAGCCATACGCGATGATCGTGACCCAGTAGCGGCATCCATCACCGCGAGCGTTCAGTTCCACTCCTCCTGAATCTGCTCGATCTTGTGATCTTCTTCAACTCGCGGTCTACGGATTACGGTGAGACCTTCGCTGCCCAGCAGATAGGTGGTTCCGGTTTCTTCATTAACAACCTTGTGCTTTACTTGCTTGATGGTGGCAACAGGAGTCGGATGGGCTGGATTTGAGATGTCTATCAAATTGTAGTCATGCGCCACGCCGCCAACATACCTGTAATGTCCATTGATCATGACCAAGCCTGTCTGACCCAACGATTCTGTAAGGCCGGGCTCGCTGAGAGACCTCGCGATCTTTAGTGTTGGACTCTTGGGCTCGCGAAGGTCAAGCTCCGCTCGGCGCCCACTATCCCGGAAGCGGACCAATTCAGTTCGGTCGCTTAAATAGCGCACAAACTCGAATGCTCCCGGCGCATTGATTGGAACAGAAGCCGCGGCCTTGATTTTTGCCGGGTCCGTGACATCGAAGACGGCAAGCCGCGCACCGTTTTGTTGCTCGACGTAGAGATAAGTCTCGCCATTCGCAGCCTTATACAGAAACAGCGACTGCCCCGGCATCCTCGCCATCTCCGGAAGATCCGCCGGCTCCTCCACGATCTGATTGCCCGAGTGGGACTTGATCTCAGCTTGAACCGGTAGGGTCAGCAGGAGACCCGCGACCGCTGTTATTGCTATGTTTCCAAACCTAAACGCCTTTGTCTTTATCATTGCTGCATCTCCTTTTACGAGTCCGAGTAGTGAGCTATTTTCTTGAGGGCTTGTTTCTTTCGAAGGCCACTTCGAAACCTAACGAGTTGAATGAATCGCCCGGTCCATCAACACCTCTGACCTTGGCTGTATCACTCAACTCATCAGGACTTTCTCTCCGTAGGCAGAGCAAGTTTGATTCCAGTCGCGCGACGGAGCCGAGGAAGTTAATTGCACGCAACTTCGCTAGTTGCGGTGTATAAAAAGGCCGCGATTGTTGTTGAGAGCTTCGCGAGCCGAGCAATGTCCGTCCGCGGACAGCGTCTGTCAAGATGTGGTCAAGTTCGTTCCGTGCCTTCAATTGGGTGGATGACGGGATACTCCGAGAGGGCTTTAGTGAAACCCTGACGGACGTCAAAGCGATGACACAACGTCCGCAGCTCGACTGTGGGGAAAGATCAGGATCAGGCTTGTCTAGAAGAAGATTGCGGAAACAGTTCGGTTTCTGAAGATCGCGATTTCATTGTTGGTACATCGTCTTTCTGAGAGACTAGTTCCGCTTGTTCGGGGTAATGGGAAAGTGAAAACCCGATTTTGAAAAGTTGTATTCGAAGTACGCGTAGGGATAGCTGTAATCGTGACCCGGCGTAGTTTGTTGGAGAAATTGTCCGGCGAACATACGAGCGTAACCAAAGCCAAAGTTCAGCCCTTTATTCACTTCGTATTCGGCAACCAGATCGAGTTCATTGCCGATGTGGCGGCTCGCCCCGGGATGGGCGGGAACAGAGATTGCCCCACTGCTGGCATAAAAGTTGTCATTCGAAGTGGCCAACCAGTAGCTTTCAAATTGCTGCTTGAGTTTCCATTTTTTGGTGGGCTCTTCTTCCACTCCGGTTCGGATATGCACAAGGTTCCGGCGGCCGACCTGATCAGCAAAGCCTAACTTGTCGTGATTCGAAGGATAGATCTGGTCGAAGGTATTCCATTCGTGGCCATTCAGATTTTTCGTTCCTGAGGCGTAATTGCCCTCGAGAAAAGTGTGAGGCGCAGCGGCGACCTTGCGAAACGTTTTGCCGACGCTGGCATAGCCTGCCCACGCGGCAATAGAAGATGGGCCGAGCGAGCCAGTCTGTCCATCAAATTCAGTATCGTAATTAAAAGCGGCGGGTAGCTCTCCCTCCCAATGGAGACCGACGGTGACTTCGTTGAGGTGGCCACGGTTAAGCGTCTCCGGAAGTTCCGCGTTCGACGGTGCGACACGCCATAGTACGTAGGGCTCGAAGTTAGCCTTGGGGACGATGTTCTGGAAGCTTCCGTAAACTCCGTACATGTTGTCGCCCGGAAGTGCGTTGTGTAAGTCACTGTTGTCACCGGGCACTACTGAGGAAGCGAACACGCTGACCTCGTAGCCTGGGTGATGAAGGTCAACTCGTGCAACGTTGAACGTGCGACCGACGTTAAGCCAGTCCGATGGGCCGATCACGCGTTCATTACCGAAACGGAGAACTTGGCGGCCCGCCAGGGCATCTACCCAACCTGTCTCGGAACTGCCTAGCTGGGGATAGGCCTGCCAAAGCGTCCACTTGTCCTCGTACGGATTGGCATTGGGGATGTGGTGGTTGAAGAAAATACGAGCATCCTGCACTTCGCCGTAGAGCAGCAGCCACTCCTTGGGCTGAATGCCTAGCTTCACGCGCAAGCGGTCCAGGTAATAGAAATCGTTTGTGCTGGTGAACCCGATCCCTGTCGGACCCTCGAGACGACCCCGATATTCCCCACCGATGCGGAACCAGCTCGGCAAAGACTGGTTGAGCTTAGTGACGGGAAACAGCCAATCCAGGGAATCACCGTTTCCGGTCGGCTGAGGCGCGCGGGCAGAGTTCGAATTAGTGCTCGATCCAGAATCCGCGTTCAAGTCAGGAACGGTTTGAGCATCCATGCGCTGCCCAACTACACACGAAACAACCAAGAGAACTAGGACGATACATCTTCGCATTGCAACCTCTTCAACACAGAGGGGCCTTGGCGCTCGACCCATCATGGATTCACTCACACGAGCATCACGCGTGGAAGACAGGCAGGAAACCATCGAAGCAGCCTTGCCCATCGTCAGGATGCACGCCTTCCATCCACCCTTGTGCCACGTCCTGCTCCATGAAACAGCCTTCGATTCTCTTAATCCGCTCTATCGATGCTTCGGGCCCAGCGATGCTCAAGTACCTGTTACCCTGCAATCACGAGTTCCTTTTCCGAAGGGATTTTCGCAATCTGTTGTTGGTCAAGATTCACATGAGCAGTCACGGCTTCCGGCGGCAGACGCCTGAGCCAGTTATTCAACGAGACGTCGACAAACTGATCGGCCTTGAACATTTCCAGAAATATGCAATCGGTGTCGCCGGTGTTTTCGATGGCGTGGGTTGCAACCCTGGGGACAAAGCCCACATCGTTGGCATTGAAGTCCATGGTGCGAGCCCTACCTTCATTCATGATTATGGTCATGCGTCCTTTGCCTGCCAGCCAGAACTGCCACTCACTGGCATTGGGATGCCAGTGTAATTCGCGCAAGGCGCCGGGCTTGAGGGTAACGAGCGCCGCGGCGACATTCTTGGAAACAGGGAAATTACGCGAGTCCACAACGCGAACTTCGCCTCCCGGTGTTTTCCGCGTGGGGTTCATGGCCTCCATCTTGAACGTGTACTTGATAGGGGATTCCACGCGCTGTCCTCCAATCGCCGCCTTGTCTTGCGCCAGAGATAGCGGCAGGTCCGCTGGAAAAATGTAAAGCTCCTCTTTTCTTACCAGTCTCGCGATAACTTCCTTGTCGAGGCGAAAGTTTTTTGCCAGGATGTTCCGCGGCGTGTGGGCGACAGTCTCTGAGAGAAGGAAGGTGCCGTCCTCCGAGAAGTCCCCTTCATCGAACACCAGCAGGAACTCGCAACCATTCGGACGAAGTCCTTGAATGGAGTGGGGAAAACCGGCTGGAAACAGCCACAGATCGCCCTTGCTCACGTCATCGATGAACATCGTGCCGTCCGGATTCATGACCGTGACGCGTGCGTTGCCGTCGAGCATGATCGCCCACTCATCTGCGGTGTGCCAGTGCAGTTCACGAAAGCTACCGGCAGTAAGCCGCATGTTCACGCCGGCCAGGTCCTTTGAGGTCGGCAGCACCTTCGCGTTCACTTCGTGCGTCCAGCCACCCTCCTCCACCCGTTTGTGCACCAAATCGAAGGAGTACCAGACCGGGCCAATATCGCCATGATCGGTCGGAGGAGGCATGTTTGAACTTGGGTTCTCGACCAGTAACGGCTTGTTTTCCTGTCCCGGATTGCTCGCAGAAATATCTTTTTCTGCTTTGCGCGTATCTTGCACCTCCTGTGCATGCGCAGCGATTCCAGCCAACGCTGCTGTCGCCAGCGCGGTGGAACTGACGCCCAAAAAACTCCTTCGCGACAGATCTGCCGTGGACTTGCTCTCGTTCTGATCGCTCACTGACTGCCTCCTTGATGCGTGTCTAAGTTCGTGTCTTATGTGTCGGCCTTGACAAATCGCAATCTCCAATTACGTTCGATGTTTTTGATCTTGTGCACTTCCATTGCCACCGCGGCCGCACATCGAATCCGTTGTGTTTGCAACGGCTTTCTTACACCAGTCGTCGAAGTGCGGCGAAGATGGACTGCGTTTCGCGACCACGGGCTGGCAGCCGCTGCCCAAATACCGCCGCGCAGACTCAGCACGGATCTGACGATGAACCACAGAAGCACGGGAACCGCATCGCCTTGCGCGGATTCAATATCGCTCCCGCGCCCAATGCCTTGCGCAGTACCATCCCTATCTAATCGATCAGCACCTTGCCTGCGTCTACCACCCACGATTTGATAGCAGCCCGTGGACCAATGCCCGGCCGCAATATCCAGCCTGAACTAGCGCATCAGAACAGGAGGCGATCCCACACACTGCAATATCTAAGTGCACGTTGCGAGACTTAGGGAATGCTCAGGGCTGGCGATGGGCGGGCCGACATCTGGCCGATGGCTTATGGCTTTGGCAAGTCCCTTGCAGATATCTTTGCTGCCATGCGTTGGGGAAACAGCAAGGACAGCCGCGGCCACGATACAGTTCCGGTCTCGATGCTTCTTTTGAGAGAGAGGGCTAGCCTATGAGGGATCATCAACATTTCGTTTGCTGGACGATTCGGCTATCGCTGTGGGCTGAGGTGCGGCGTTGACTTTGTGCGGGAGAATCAAACGCTGCTGGCAGATTCAGAACGAATGCAGACCGGCGAGAGTCTTCCTGCTCTACCACGCGGTATGCTTGTGAGATCGTCGCCCAGAGCGTTCGTTAGCCGCGTTGCCCACGCTTCGGCCCTTATCTGCCGGTGGTTCTTGGATTGACGATCGCTGAGAAGGGACAATCTTTCTAAATCTTCGGGGGTCGTCAATGCAATTATTCGACGCGTTCAAAACTCTGTTGTCTCTCCTCGTCGCGCTAGCTGCAATGGGCACAGGCGGTTCATTGGCGCCGTCCGCTCCAAGACAATCCAGTCCTACTGCAAAATCCAAGAGCCAGACATGCCCAAACGACGACAGCGGGTTGAAGTTACCCGCTGGTTTTTGCGCAACCGTCTTTGCCGACGACATTGGTCATGCCCGCCACATGGTAGTTGCGCCGAACGGAGTTCTTTACGTCAACACCTGGTCGGGCAAGTACTACGGCGACGATACTCCGCACGCAGGTGGTTTCCTCGTAGCCCTGCAAGACAAGATCGGTACGGGAAGGGCCGATGTGATTGAGCGCTTTGGCGAAACCGTTCAAAGTGGCGGAGCAGGCGGTACGGGCATCGGCGTGTATAGAGGATCGATCTACTCCGAGATCAATGATCGGATCGTGCGATATCCACTCCCCGAGGGTTCAATCGTGCCGAGTGGCGCTGCCGAAACCATCGTCTCCGGATTGCCTCTGGGAGGAGACCATCCGATGCATCCGTTCGTCATCAATGCCGAAGGAAAGATGTACGTCGATGTCGCCAGCGCGACCAATTCCTGTCAGATGAAAAATCGGACACCTAAGTCGCCAGGCGAGGCTCCCTGCACAGAACTTGAGACCCGTGGTGGAGTTTGGAGCTATGACGCAAATAAGACGAACCAAACGTTTTCGACTGCCGAGCGCTTCGCTACGGGAATCCGCAACGCTGAAGGTTTTGCCATCGACTCAAGTGGTCGAGCATTTGTGACCCAACACGGTCGGGATCAGTTGCGCGCAAATTGGCCCGACTTTTATACACCTGACCAGGAGGCGACGCTGCCGGCTGAAGAGCTGTTGCTTTTGACGCCAAAGGGGGACTATGGCTGGCCCGAGTGCTACTACGACGCGTTCCTGCATAAGCTGGTGCTGGCACCGGAATACGGTGGCAACGGCAAAACGATCGGGGTCTGCGCGAACAAAATCGCTCCGATTGCGGCATTCCCCGCCCATTGGGCGCCCAACGCAATGGTTCTGTACGACCAGAAGCAGTTTCCTGCGCGCTATCGCGGCGGCGTGTTCATCGCCTTCCACGGGTCATGGGATCGGGCGCCATATGCGCAAGGTGGTTACAACGTTGTTTTTCAAGCGCTCGCCGGAGACCACGCATCCGGCCAGTGCGAAATATTTGCTGACGGTTTCGCGGGAGCTGTTAAATCGCCAGCCGGAGCGGAACATCGTCCCACTGGCTTGGCGGTGGGACCGGACGGTGCGCTCTACGTTTCCGACGATGTGCGCGGACGGATCTACCGCATTGTCTATCAAGGCGGCTCCGAAGGAGGTCCTGCGAATGTCACCCCATGTCCGAGCGCAACAGCTCCGGCCGGCAATCCCGTTGAGGTGGCCGCAGCACCGCCAGAGGGCACGCATCCAGACGCGGGTGCCGCCGCAAAGGTCAGTCTTCCGGTTCCTGCAGGCGCAACAAGAGACATGGTTTTGCTTGGTGAACGCATCTACCGCGGCCAGGTGGGCGGAGCGGCGTGCACGGGCTGCCATGGTGAGAGCGGTCAAGGCACCCCTTTGGGGCCCAGTCTAACCAATAAGAAATGGCAGTGGAGCGACGGTAGCTATGCTGGAATCTCGAGAACGATAACGGAAGGTGTGTCTCAACCAAAGCAATATCGCAGCCCCATGCCTCCGATGGGCGGGGCGCAACTCACTTCCGACCAGGTTTCGGCGCTCGCAGCATATGTATGGGGCCTGAGCCATGGCATCTCGACTAACCGGAATTAATCGCTTTGCTGGAGCGGATTTCGGTGCAGTAGTGCAGTGATGCAGGTATACACAGGTAATGGAAGAACTCGCCCGCCGCAATCTGATCAGGCCTGTTACTCAGGAGCATATCGGCGATGTGCTGCCCGACAAGGTCGTCTATGGTGCTCAAACTACTTTGGGTGGATCTGGCAGTCCGCTCTTCAATTGCCGAAGGCAAAGTCCTGGGAATTAACCTTGCGATGCTGCGTGAGTTTGGCGGCTCGAATTTCACCATTCCTGTTAGATACCGTGAGTCACTTCTGATCCCTTGAACCGGTACAAGAGCAGGCGCATTTTCGGGATCGCCGCGGTGGGATCCGATCAGCTCCATTGCCTTAAGTTGAATGATGAACACTTCGCTCCCGAAAGGGGACCTTTCCAGAAGTGCGGGAATCGTCACGGTTTGGGGGCACTTCAGCACCAAGGCAGACAGAATGTGACAGCTAAGAAATGCGGATGACCCAGCTAAGGATGGGAATTGCTGCTCACCAACTTGCCGCAGCATTCGGGCCGCTCTGGCAGGCTTGAGCGGTCCCATCCCCCCCCGAGAGCCTGAATCAGCAACACCGTATTCGCCATCCGCCGTCCTAAGATATTGACCGCTGTGACCTCATCCGCGAGGGCGGCACTTTGCGCGGTGATCACTTCGAGGTAACTCGTGACACCGCCCTTGTAGCGGGTAACCGAAAGATCGAGCGAGCGCTGAGCAGCCGTGACTGCTTCGTTCTGAATTTTGGCCTCGTTCTCCAGAATTCTCACAGCCGCCAGATTGTCTTCGACCTGCTGGAATCCAGTCAACACATTCTCTCGATAGGTGGCGACTTGATAGTCATAGGCGGCACGTGCCTGGTCGTTCAAGGCGCGGCGTCTGCCTACATCGAAGACAGTTCCAACCGCCGACAGCCCCACCGACCACAAGCCGCTGGGCCCATTCAGCAGGGTGGTGATGGCGGAGCTTTCAAATCCTCCCGTAGCGCCTAAGCTGATCACCGGATAGTAGGCCGACTTCGCCACTCCGATCTGGGCGTTGGCAGATGCCACCAGCCTCTCGGAGGCTGCGACATCGGGGCGTCTTTCGAGCAGTTCCGACGGCACAGTGAGAGGGACGTGTGGAGGCGGTGCGGTGAGAGGCAGAGGAGGAAGGCTGAATTCCGCGGGAGGTTTTCCAATAAGGATCGCAACCGCATGTTCGTACTGAGCCCGCAGGACACCCACATCGACGGCTTGAGCGCGCGTCGTCTCCAGCTGAGTCCTGGCCTGCTCCACTTCCACTTCCGAAGCAATCCCGCCCGCGAAGCGGTTCTCGTTCAACTCCAGGGCCTGCTCGTACTGCTGGACCGTCGAGTTGAGGAGCTGTTCCTCAGCATCCAGACTGCGTGCCTGAAAGTAATCAACGGCCAGATCCGCATGCATACTCAGATTGACTGTCGCCAGGTCTGCCGCGCTGGCTTGTGCTTGCTCCCGATAGGACTCTACGTTCTTTCGAACACGTCCCCAGACGTCAGCCTGGTAGGACACGCTGAAGGGCAGGACGAAATCGTTGTAAGTGATGCCATCGAAGATCGAAGTCGCAGGCGGCCGACGGTTCGAGATTCGCTCGCGAGTTGCCGACGGCCCATACGTCACGGTCGGGTAATAGTCGGCACGATAGTACCGTAGAGTGGCTCGAGCCTGACGGAACTGTGCCTCCGCGGCCTTCAGATTCTGATTCGATACGTTGACCTGGTCTTCCAGTTCATTGAGCTGAGGGTCCTGGAATATCGTCCACCACGAGCCGCCAAGATTCTGATCATTCGGTTGGGCGGGCTTCCAGTCCCCTGCCTCTTTATAGGCAGGCGGAGCCTGCACAACGGGCACGTGATACTTTGGGCCAACCACGCATCCAGTCAACTGGAGTGCTGCCATCGCCATCAACATCCGCCCCGCCATTTTCCGCGAGGTCCCGAAAACCAGTTTTCGAGGCAGCTTCACTTGATATCTCCAGGCAAGGTTGCCTGAACAATTTGGACTTGCTGTCCTGCAACGATTGAGTCGGGTGGGTTGATGATAACTTGATCGTCCGCCTTGAGGCCGGCGACGATCTCAATCTCGTTGCCGAAATCGTGTCCGGGAGTGACGGTAGTGAGCACAACCTGGCCACCCTTCACAACGCCAACGCGTAATCCTTCGGTGCGGAATAACAGAGTATTGACCGGAATCAAGAAGGTGGAGGCCAGCGTCGGGACCGCCAAGTGGACCTCTGCATAGGAACCCGTAAGCAGCGTGCCGGTGGGATTTTCCACATCGATTTCGATCAGCAGAGTCCGGGTAGTCATATTGATAGCATCGGAGGTGCGAACCACTTTCCCAGGAAACTTGCGGTCTGGAAATTCGGCAAGACTGAGATCCGCCGTCATACCGACTTTGACACCCCGCGAGTATTCCTCAGGGACGTCCACGTAGACACGCAGCGTTCCCGGTTGAGCGATGTGAAAGAGATCAGTTTTCACGTTGCTGCTGCTGCCGGAATTGATGAGGTCGCCGATATCGGTATTGCGCGCGGTGATCACGCCGTCGAAAGGTGCGTAAACCTTTTCGAAAGATACCAGTGCCGAGTACTGCTGTACGGCTGCCTTGTCGGCTTCGACGATTGCCGCATTCGCATTGTAGGTGCCGACCGCGTTGTCGACGTCCTGTTGGGATACAGCGTTGCTCTTGAGGAGTCCCTGATATCGAGTCTTGGTAATGGATGCGAGTTCGAGATTTGCCTGTGCGGTAAGCAGGTTGCTGCGGGCTTGCTGGAGTTGCTGATCGACTTCCGGCGTCTCAATGACAGCCAGGAGTTGCCCCTTCTTGACGTGCGCACCGATATCGAAATACCACTTCGACAGATAACCATTCGTGCGAGCGTAAATGGGTGAAGTGATGAATGGCTGCACGTTTCCAGGCAGGATGATTTCGTCGGCTGGCGCCGTTTGCTTCGGCGACACGACAGACACAGCGGGGAGGGCCGCCTGCGTTGTCTCCGTACGTAGAGTTGCGCCGGCTTTGACGCGAGACCAGATTCCCGAACCCAGCAAGGCGGCGACCGCCGCGACGGCAACCGCGAGCACAACCCATTTCTTGCGCGAGGGCTTTCCTGCTGCCACATCATTCAATGGGGGTGTGGGCTCTCCCATTTGGTGTCTATCTTCAGCTTGAGGCAACATAAAATAACTCCCCATATTTCTCACCTATTGTCCTTGTTTCGGGGATGAATGCAGGCGTGAACCTTGCAGAACGCTGAAAAATGCGGGAACAAAGAACAGCGTTGAAACCGTTGCAAAAATCAATCCTCCTATAACCGCCCGGCCAAGGGGAGCGTTCTGCTCACCACCATCCCCGAGTCCAAGAGCCATCGGCACCATACCGATGATCATTGCCAAGGCAGTCATCAGCACGGGGCGAAAACGCGTGAAGCCCGCCTCTAGTGCGGCTCCGACGGAGTCCAATCCTTCCGTCATTTTCTCCGTGGCAAAGCTCACCACCAGGATGCTGTTCGACGTGGCGACACCCATGCACATGATGGCTCCCATGAGGGCTGGCACGCTCAGCGTGGTGTGGGTTATGAACAAGAACCACGCAATCCCGGCGAGTGCCGCGGGCAGTGCGGAAATCATGATGAAGGGATCTAGCCAGGACTGGAAATTGACTACGATCAGCAGGTATACAAGTACAATCGAGAATACCAATCCACTCAAAAGACCAATGTAGGATGCTCGCATCGTCTGAACCTGCCCCCGCACCACGACTCGAGAACCACGAGGTAATTGCGGGCGTGTAGCGTCAATGATCTTGTTGATATCACTCGCCACTCCACCAAGATCGCGGCCCGCGGCAGCGCCAAAGATGTCGATGACAGGCGCCACGTTGTAGTGAGAAACAACTGCCATTCCCGCTCCACGCTGCACCGAAACCAGGCTGGCTGTGAGGGAGGGGAGAGCGGACGTGTCAGTCCCGGTGACCGGGATATTCACAAGGCCCTGCAGGGTGTCCGCGCGGTACTGCGGTGTCTGAGTCGCGATTTGATAGCTGACATGATTCTTCGGGTCCACCCAAAACGTGGGTGAAGTTTGGAAACTCCCGCTCAGTGACACGAGGAGATTCTGGGCAATGTCGTGGGCGGTAAATCCAAGCTCTTCTGCTTTGGTACGTTCGATCCTCATGTTCAAATAGGGCTCATCGAAGGGCTGCTGAATCCGCAGATCTGCCGTTCCTGAGACGTATCTCAATTTGGCCAGCAGTGCACTCGCGTATTGCCGATTCCCCTCGAAATCATTCCCAACGACCTGCACATCGAGGGGAGCGGGCAAGCCGAAGTTGAGAATCTGCCCGACCATATCAGCGGGCAAGAAAGCGAATGAAACGCCGGGAAACTGTTTCGGCAGTGTCAGACGAAGCTGGTGAATGTAGTTGTCCGTAGGATGGTGGGTGGCGGACAGAGTCACAAGAATGTCCGCATCCGATGTGCCCACCGGAGCCGAATTGCTGTAAGAAAGGTTGATCCCGCTATAGGGCAGGCCTATGTTGTCGATGACGCTCTCGATCTCGCCTGTCGGGATTTGATTCCGAATTGACCTCTCGACCAGATCGCAGAGGTTCGCAGTCTCTTCAATCCGCATTCCGGTTGGAGCGCGCATATGAAGCTTGAAAGTGCCGCTGTCAACACTGGGAAAGAAGTCCCGTCCTAGCCATGGGAGCAAAATAGCTAAAGAACCAAGAGAGCACGCGAAGAACACAAGCAGGAACACTCGCCGGTGGTGAAGACAGACTTCGAGCAGGCTGCGATAGCGGTGACGAAAGTTTTCGAAGGCCTCCTCAAAACGCCTTTGAAATCGCACGAGGGGATTGCGGCTGGTGGCACGTTCGGCCTCCGTTTTATCTCCTCGCAATAGGTACTTGGCCATGGTTGGAACGATGGTCCGCGATAGGAAATACGAGGCCAACATGGCAAAGACAACTGCTTCCGCCAGCGGCACAAACAGGTATCGAGCTACGCCAGAAAGCAAGAACATCGGGGCGAAGACGATGCAGATTGATAGCGTAGATACGAAAGCAGGGGTCGCAATTTGCGATGCACTGTCGAGAACGACTTCATCCATCTCCTTCTCGGGCTCTGCTGCGCGATTGCGATTGATGTTCTCAACCTCGACTGTGGCATCGTCCACCAGGATACCGACTGCCAGAGCGAGCCCTCCGAGCGTCATGATGTTGATGGTTTGTCCGATCGCACTCAGCACGATGATCGAGGTCAGGATTGCCAAAGGAATCGAGGTCGCAATGATGACGGTGCTTCGCCAACTGCCCAGAAACGTGAGAATCATAAAGGCGGTGAGGCACGCGGCAATCAGCGTTTCCCGGACCACTCCGCTGATGGCTCCACGAACAAAAATCGACTGATCCGCCAAGGGGGTCATCTGCAGTTGGGGGGGGACTGTCGCCGCAATTTGAGGTAAAAGCGCCTTGATGCCTGCGATCACGCTCAGTGTGGACGCATCCCCTGCTTTTTGGATCGTCAGCAGGACTGAACGCTGCCCGTTGACGCGTACGATGTTGGTCTGCGGTGGAAAGCCATCGCGTACCCATGCAACATCCTTCATATAAATGGTCGTGCTGCCGATCGTCTTGATTGGAATGCGGTTCAGTTCCGCGATCGTCTGCGGGGCTGCATTGGGAATGGAAACGTCGTATTCTTTGGAGCCGATCTTAGAGGTTCCCGTAGGCAGGATCAGGTTCTGCAGGCTGATCGCATTCACCACATCCAGTGCCGACAGACCCTTCGACTGCAGTGCGGTTGTGTTGAGATCAACCTGCACCTGACGTTGTTTGCCCCCATAGGGATAGGGCACTGACGCCCCGGGTACTGTGATGAGTTGGGTCCGAATGAAATTCAAACCATAATCGTTGAGTTGTTGCTCTGACAGATTTTGCCCGGAAAGCGCCAATTGGAGGACGGGTACGCTCGATGCGCTGTAGGCCAGTATGAGAGGCGGAGTTGTTCCCGCAGGCAACTGCCATAGTTGGGTCTGAGAAATCGCCGTAATCTGTGCAATACCTTGCTGAATGTTCGCGGTGGGCTGTAGAAACACTTTAACCACCGCAATCCCATAGAGCGACTGCGATTCGATATGCTCTATGTTATCGACGGTGGTGGTAAGCGACTCGCTCTGTGACACTAACGATGCGGTCACTCATGTCCTCGGGAATGAGACCGTTATAGTTCCAGATGATGCTGACGACGGGAATATTAATATTCGGAAAAATGTCGGTTGGTGTACGAACGATCGCGAGTCCACCCATGATTAGGATAAGGATTGACATCACTACGAATGTGTAAGGCCGCCGTAATGCGAGTCGAACTATCCACATAGACTTTTCTTTCCGTTTGTTGTGAATCGACTGTCGTCAGTCCGCCGTTTGTGACCTGGCACCTTAGCCCACACGTTCCGAATTGCTTTGCCACTTCTAACTGCACTTCCCTGCTCATCTGGCCATGCTAATCATCGCGAGGTGCAACGTTCAGATGGTGGTCACGCGCTTTGTTCCGATCGTCGGCGTCTAGCCAAGGATGGCGGTGGAGTACCGACCAAAACTGAGTGAGCCTTTGGACGGAGTGCTCGGCGGATCACTCGAGTTAACTTCGCTCGCCCCCGCGAAAGCTGTGCCTTTACGGTGCCTTCTGCCAAGCCTAGAGTGCGCGCTGCTTCCTTCACGGAATGTCCATCCAGGTCACGTAACTCGAACGCCCTTCGCAAGGAGGGTGAGAGTTGATCTATCGATTGCAAAACACGCCTCCGAAGCTCCGAGGTCCGACACTCGTCTTCCGGACTTGGGCCGGGGTCCGCCAAACGATCTGACCAGGAGTATTCCCGATCCTCCCCGCATGGATCGGCTAACGACAAGTGGGACTGCCTGGACCGTTTCCGCAATTGCATCCGCGCGCAGTTTGTAACAATAGAGGTTATCCACGTCGACATTTGCGCCTGACCTTTGAACTGATTTAAGTGCAGATAGGCTGCCAACATTGCATCCTGAACCGCATCCTCTGCGTCGGCCGCATTGCCGAGTTGCCGGTAGGCGCTTCTGTAGAACTGCGGTCGATAGCGCGACAGAACATCCTGCAGTTCGCGGATCCCATTTTCGCGAACACTGAAATTCGTTTCTGGCTCACATCCGACAGCCTCCGTCACTTGCATGTTTCTTTCTCCTCAAAGGTCCGACAGCAGAAAAGCACGCCGGTCTCCAATCGGTCACGCGCTGGCTTACCTGCCTGTTTTCAAGGAGTTGAATCAACTGAATGTGGGCCTCGGTCGGTAAGGAACCGGGACAGGCCTCTGCAACAGTCCAGCATTTGACACGACGTCAGCATGTGGACAGTGTCGGACTCCGACTAGGCTTACGAATTCCCAGCCACCGATTTCGCTTCGTTCCCACTTCTCGAGCGAGGTTGCGTCTTTGCAATCGCGCCGAATCAGACACCACATTGGCTGGTTCTTTGGAGGAATAAATGCTGGAGCGGTTTGCGATTCGGCTCCAGTGTGCTCGCCCCCGGTATTGCTCAAGGCGAAACGGGAGCGAATCTCAGACAGCGGAAGTACTTGTTGCTTGTGAGGTGCATATGCGGTTTATGAGAGGCGGGAGCATCAAGTCGGTCGCCGATGTGATCTCGGGCATTTTGAATTGTGTATGCCCGGAGTGTGGCGGAAGAATGGGAGAACGCGGCGAGGAGTTCAGGTGTCAGGGTGAGTGTCTGACGGATTGGCGTCAGGCCTGGGAGCGGGCCTCGGCTGAGTTTGGAATGCGATCAAAGCGGGCGATGAGACGGACCTAGTGCGACTGGCATCGTGGCTAGTTCCAGTCCAATCTCGACGGAGTTGTCAGTATGCCGTCCCTACTGGCCATCTGCAGGGCAGCCCGAACTACTTGCGCAAGACCAGCATGTTGCGAACATTGGTCTGCACCCCGCTCCAGGCACGACTGGGCCCTAATTTGCTGTAACAAACCATGTGGAGAAAAGCACCGTGTTGAAAGTTGATATTGACGGCATCACACTGGAAGCCCAGCCTGACGAGCTGCTGATCGATCTCATTAACCGTACCGGCGGATCGGTTCCGCACGTCTGTTACCACCCTCAGCTCGGGCCGGTTCAGACGTGTGACACGTGCATGGTTGAGGTGAATGGCCATCTGGCTCGAGCCTGCGCGACAGCAGCCGCCGATGGGATGAAGGTCTCCGCCAAGTCATCTAAGGCAGCGGCAGCCCAAGTGGAAGCATTCGACCGGATTCTCAGCAACCACATGCTCTATTGCACGGTCTGCGACAACAACAACGGCAATTGCACCGTGCACAACACGACGAAGCTGCTGGCGATTGAGCATCAGCGAATCCCTTTCCGCACGAAGCCTTACGAGGTCGATAACACAAATCCGTTCTATCGCTACGATCCGGATCAATGCATTCTTTGTGGCCGCTGTGTCGAGGCCTGTCAGAACGTCGAAGTCAATGAAACTCTCTCGATCAATTGGGAAGATCCGAATCCAAGAGTTCTTTGGGACGGCGGATCCACCATCGGAGAATCAAGTTGTGTTTCGTGCGGCCACTGCGTCACCGTCTGCCCCTGCAACGCTCTGATGGAAAAGACCATGCTGGGCCATGCCGGATTCCTGACATCTCTGAAGAAGTCTGCTCTAAGCGGCATGATCGAGGTGGTTAAGGGAGTCGAACCCGAAACCGGTTATGGAAGCATCCTTCAGGTCTCCGAGGCCGAACATGCGATGCGGGAGCACCGCATCCGTAAGACGAAGACAGTCTGCACCTACTGCGGGGTGGGGTGCAGCTTCGACGTCTGGACGAAAGACCGCCACATCCTTAAAGTGGCTCCGGAGCATGGTCCGGCGAATGGCATTTCTACGTGCGTGAAGGGAAAATTCGGCTGGGGTCACATTAATAGTGAGGATCGGCTCACCACGCCGCTGATTCGCGAAGGAGACAAATTTCGAGCCGCCAGCTGGGCCGAAGCGCTCGGTCTCGTCGCTCGCAGGCTGTCAGAAATCAAGAATAAGGATGGAGCGGACTCCCTGGCCTTTATCTCTTCGTCGAAGTGCACAAACGAAGAGAGCTATCTGCTCCAGAAATTGGCCCGAGCCATCATTGGCACGAACAACGTCGACAATTGTTCCCGCTATTGCCAGTCGCCGGCGACGGTGGGCTTGTTCCGCACTGTAGGTTACGGCGGCGACTCGGGTTCTATCTCTGACATGGAGAAAGCTGATCTGGTCATCATCGTCGGCAGCAACACGGCAGAGAGTCACCCGGTAATCGCTACGCGGGTGAAGAGCTCTCATAAACTGGACGGGCAGAAACTTATTGTCTCCGACTTGCGTGAAAATGAGATGGCACGACGCGCAGACCTATTCCTGCACCCAAGGCCCGGAACAGACCTGATCTGGCTCTCCGCAGTTAGCCGCTACTTGCTCGACAATCGGCTTGCGCACACGAGGTTCCTCGATCAATGGGTCAATGGGCTGGACGAATACCGAAGAAGCTTAGAACCCTTCACCCTGGAAGCGGCAGAGCGTCTCACTGGTCTGTCGGTGCGGTCGATCAGAACCGTCGCACACATGATTGCGGAGGCAAAGAATACGTGCATCCTCTGGGCGATGGGAGTCACCCAGCAGTCGCAGGGTTCCGATACCTCCACCGCTATTTCGAACCTGCTACTGATCACCGGTAACTACATGCGACCGGGAACTGGCGCCTATCCGCTGCGCGGACACAACAACGTGCAGGGCGCTAGCGATCACGGGTCAATGCCCAATATGCTGCCCGGCTACCAGTCTGTGGATGATCCCGAAGTGCGTCGGCGATTTGAGACGGGTTGGAACGTAAAACTCCCGTCCACCAAGGGACTAGACAATCATCGAGATGGTGGAAGCGATCCACGAGGGCAAGCTTAAGGCAATGTATCTGATCGGCGAGGAGATGAGCATAGTCGATTCAAATTCCAACTATGTCGCTGCGGCGTTCGAGAAGCTTGATTTCTTTGTCGTGCAGGACATCTTCTTCAGCAATACGTGCCGCTATGCCGATATTGTGCTGCCTGGCGCCCCGAGTCTGGAAAAGGAAGGTACCTTCACCAGCACCGAGCGTCGCGTCCAGCGACTATATGAAGTGCTCGAACCGCTCGCGGGTTGTCAGCCGGATTGGAAGATCATCCGAGGATGTAGCCAACCACTTGGGCGCTGACTGGCACTACCAGCATCCTTCCGAGATCATGGATGAAATCGCTTCTCTGACGCCCATGTTTGCCGGCGTTAGCTATGAGAGGCTGGCGGGCTACAAATCCCTGCAATGGCCGGTCGCGGCCGATGGGACCGATGAGCCGCTGCTCTATACCAAAGCGCTTCGCTTTCCCCGACGGAAAAGCGAGATTGTTTCCAGTCTCTTGGATTGGGCCCACCGATCAGCCGAATACTGAATTTGATTTGCACTTAAACAATGGGCGGCTTCTCGAACACTTTCACGAAGGCAATCTCACCTATCGCACCGAAGGCATTCGAGAGAAGACGCCCGACACGTTTGTAGAGGTTTCTCCCGAACTCGCCGAAGAGCGCGGCATTCAAAGCGGAACATGGGTGCAACTGATCTCGCGCTATGGGAAGGTGCGAGTGCGCGCTTTGGTCACGGACCGTGTACAGGGGAAGGAACTGTACATGCCGATGAACTCGGTCGAGAGTCCGGTGAACCGGTTGACCAGCAGCCACACCGATCCCGTGACCAACACGCCCGCTTACAAGGAGACGAGCGTTCACATGAAGGTGTTGGCCGAAGTCGGAGAAAGTCCATTACCCCGCATCAATTCTCGATTCGGTCATCCGACGCCGCAGAACGGGGTTGAGGTCGAACGTAAGTGGAAGCGAGCGGACTATGCCCCACCAGGAAATGGCAATGGTCTGGTGCAGTTGCAGACGAACAAGTGAAGTGAGGAGAATTCAATGGCTCAACCGATTCCTCTAGAAATTCCGCCGCGCAACCCACGTGCGGAGTTGCGCTCTCGATTGGAGCAAGCACCCGAAGAGCATGCCGAAGCGGTGTTGGCCGCGTATGAAGTGCTGCAGGAGTTGCACAATCGTGGCGTGCTGGAAATCATGCGGGGCGCATTGGCAGCGAGCGACGAGATTCTGGAGACTGTCGTGGACAACGTCAAAACGCCGGAAGCCATTCGGGCCATCAGGAATCTCCTGTTCTGGCGTCAGATTCTCGGCAGCATTGAGCCGGAATGGTTCAAGGGCATCTTCCAGGCAATTCCTGAAGGCATTGCCAAAGCGACCGCGGAGCCGCAGAAACCGATCGGCTTCTTCGGATTGCTACGACGGCTCGCCAGCAAAGACAGCCTTCGCGGCCTGGCTGCAGCCACCGATTTCTTGCAGGCCTTTGGGCGTCATCTTCAATCGGCAGAAAATCCGCTGCCGCGCGCTTAACAGATTTTGAAGGAAGAGGCTATGAAAACAATCCGGGTTCTGGCTGCAGATGGCCTTGAGGGCGACTCACCCTCATCGGCGACGAGCAGCGTAGACCTAGGCGCGCTCTCTGATTCAGGCATAGCACTTGAAAAGCTCAGTAATGGAGTAATGGCAACACGCCTTCGCAATGGCTGCTACAACAAAAGACATACCGATTGATCTGAGGCCCGGGATCGAGCTTGGAACTCTAGCGTCGCTCTCCTCACGATCGCTGTTGCGACGTGAAGTTGCCGCCGGTGACCCACAATGGCTACCCGCGGTTTTTGTATTCGGATCGATTGCTGCTGTTGCCTATGCTGACTTCATCGTCTCATCGGTTTCCTTGGGCTATCTCTATATCTTGCCGCTTGGGATCAGTGCCATATTCCTGCGCACCCAGATTAGCTACGCACTAATCGCGGTTTGCGTCTTTTTTCACGACCTCTTTGGCCCTCCCTATCCAAGCGCCCTGGCACGAGTTACACACAATTTCACCGCAGTCGTTGGGTTCACCTTCATCGTCTATGTCATCCAGAAATACGTGAAACAGAGAGAACAACTTGATAGCACGGTGCGCCAGCAGCGTGATCAACTTCTGCAGGACGTTGAACTTGCCGCACAGGTTCAGAGGATGTTTCTGCCAATCCACCGGCCCTCCGTCCGCGGACTGGAAATCGCCGGCATGATGCAGCCTGCGAGAGGTGTGAGCGGCGATTACTATAACTACACAGCCATCGATGAGCACACCCTCCAGATAGTGATCGCCGATGTCGCCGGCAAGGGAGTGCCGGCAGCCCTTCTGATGTCCGCGACGGCGGCAGCCGTACAGCTGGAAGCAAGGGAGGAACGAGACATGCTAGAGATGGTGAATCGTTTGAACAGCAGCCTCCATTCTCTGTCTGACAGCAGCCGATATGTAACCCTGCTGTTAGCGGACATTGATGCGCGCAGCCGATCCCTTCGATACGTCAACTGTGGCCACAATCCCGCGCTCCTGTTCCAAGCCGAGACTCATGAAGTGATTCCGATGAGTTCGTCCTGTTTTCCGATCGGAATGTTCGACAGCGAGGCGTGTGCCATCAACTCGGCTAACCTCTCTTCCGGCGATGTTCTGATTCTGTACACCGACGGCGTAACCGAGGCAAGAGATTCGCGGGGAGAAGAATTCGGGTTGGAACGTCTGTCGACCCTTATTCGACGCGGTCATACGCTGTCAGCAGACGCGCTGATGAACCATGTCCTTGAAAGCGTTAGAGACTTCTCTCGGGATGTTGGGTTCGACGACGACGCCACCATTCTGGTAGTGAAATTTAACTTTGAGTCGATGTGACGTTACAAGGAGATCGTGCCGTGTCGGGTTGTTCGCACTTCCGGTATCAGTGGACCCGTCATCACGTGCTTCAGTGGAGATGGGATACCCATGGCGACAACCGAAACCACCCTTGATTGATGGTGCGCAGGGCAGCGACGATGGGCACTAACCTTGGAATTCTGGCTGGTCAACGACGGTATCCGAATCCACAGCGCTAGCGGGACTCGTTTCTCGGACCGGAATCTGTCTCCTCAGCTTGGGATTAGCCTACTACGGAGCGCAGCTGAGCCTGCGCCGCTCGACTGTGGCCGCACGCCGGCTGCTTCTTGCTTCGATTGCCTATCTACCCCTGGTACTCGCTCTGATGGTAGCAAACAACGTTTAGGTGCCGTTCCAACTAAACTTCGCGGTTGTCGCGGATCCAAGTAAAGGCGCGCGTAGCGGCTGGCATCCCCAAGGTACTTACCGCCAGCAGTGCTACGTGATCAATCTCTGCCTGCGTGACGCCGACGTTGTAAGCGTTCCGAACAGCGGAGTGTGTAGCGCCTTCCAGTCCGGCGCCAATCGATAGCGCCAGCTTCACCAGACGTCGAGATTTTTCGTCGAGCGGTCCGGCCTCGTGACAGCGGCTGCCTAACTCATTAAATGCTTTCCACACGGTCGGATAACGCTTCCAGAGGTCTTCAATAGGCTTCGGTATTTGTCGAGGCATGCGAGTGCTCCTTTGGTGGTTTGCTTCTCACCAAGACTCTCTCGGACCACGTTACCAGTCTGTGTGTTCCAGAGCAAGGCATGCTGGCTACGGTTTAACATCGCTAAACCATTAGATCTCACACGGCCGGCCTGAAGCCATCCAGTCCGGTTCCACCTGAAAGTAACTTTCGCAAGTTATGGTCTTCCAGTTTGAGTTCGAAAGAGATATTTGGCCTTCCAGTGCTCGTCCTGACGCCGCCTTTGTGGTGCCACTTTATCTCGCGCAGCCGTTTGCAATCGGAGGATGTCCTTCTGTGGACACGCTGTCCTGCGGCGGGCGTCACTTCCCTCATGTCTCTTGACTTTGGAAGCCCTTCTGGCTGAAACAATTCCCCGGGCCCGTCTCAACCTCATTCTTTGGCAATTAGCCCAGGGAATCGAGTTTGGTATGCCGGTTGCTGATACTCAAGGCATGATCGAACACAGGCAAGAGTGACGGAGGATGCGGTCGTGAAGACGGTGGTTGATTCTTCGAGCGTGCAGTACGCGGTAATAGCTGGGCTTCGTACCGAAACTGGTCCAGAACGCCTGGTGATTGCGTACTCGAACGAGGCATCACTGCGTGATCTAATAGCCGCACCCTCCATTCTTGCGACCGGCTTCTCCTCTCGCGAGGAGGCGGTCGCAGGTCGCAGAGTTTCCGTGCTGGCTCCCTCCCACCAACGAATGCCGAAAGCAGTGGCAGATGGGCAAACTGAAAGATATCAGCAGGAACTCAATTGGAAACAGCATCCAGCAGACACACGTTCAGCCTTGCGGGGACTGATACGGCTTCTCGTCGCATCCTACGGCGACGTTGCTGCTGCAGCCATCGCCATCTTCTTTTCCAGGAATGCCGTCTCAGCGATCATCAGGATGGCGCTGGGCGGTTCAGTCTGAGGTCTTTCCGAGCCTGAATTTCTGCTCGACAAATCTCTGAGCTGTGAGCCCGGCTGTTTGGTCAAGGAGCCAAGACGATGAACGTTCTTCAGAAGATTCGGCTTTCATTCTCTTTTGTACAGATGATTGTCATCGGGATAACTGGAGCGGTTTCGCCAGCAATTGGTCAGGCGGGAAAGGGTGAGACTGTGATCCAGAGGGCTACAGAACAGTTCGAGAATAGTCCTCTGACCATTGCTTCTTTAGGCCAGGGTCTGTATGTCTTTTTCGGGGATGGAGGAGACGTTACAGCGATCGTCGATGGTGACAGCACCTTGTTGATTGATAGCGGAGTGGCACCGCGGATTACCGAGCTGAGCGACGCGATCTTCAATACCACGATGCGTCCAGTCACACGGCTGATCAATACTCATTGGCACTTCGACCACACGGGAGGAAACACGTACCTCGGCTCTTCAGGCGTTACCATCATCGCGCAGGAGAACGTCAAGCGTGAGCTCTCGTCTGCACAAAGCGTCCCCTTCGTGGGCTTGCGTGATGGTCACTATCCGTCACAGGCGCTACCAGGAATGACGTACTCGGGCAGCATGGCTTTGCATCAAGGGTCTCAACGGCTGACATTGGAAAACTACGGATCCGCGCACACAGATGGAGATACTGTTACCTACATCGCTCCCGCAAATGTTGCTGTCGTAGGAGACATCTTCTCGAATCATTTCTATCCCATCGTCGATCTGACGTCTGGCGGATCGATCGATGCCATGATCCATTCCCTCGATCAAATTCTGGCGAAGACGGACGGACGCACGAAAATCGTGCCGGGGCATGGCCCGGTAGCCACGCGGGCAGATCTGCAGGATTATCGTGACATGCTGATGCAAGTACGGCAGCGCGTCAAGGATCTCATCGCCGCAGGAAAAACAATGGATGAGGTAGTCACGGCTGCACCAACCAAAGATTTCGATGCCAGATGGGCTACTGGTTACGTGACCGCGGAGGTCTTCACAAAAATGGTATTCAGCAGTCTGGCTGGCGCCAGCGCCAGCCGGTAGTTGCACGACACGAGCACGTGGGACTGGGCATGAGCGGCTTTACTACGACCCATGGACCGAACAAACCATCACGGTGCCAAGGCATTGACGTCCACGGCATTGACGAAGCCTGGCCTGGACTTCTAGATGATGATCTCCTCGATTTGAAAATCTTTCTTTTGGTTCTGCTCTTTCGGCGGACGATCACCGACAAATTCGTAACAGCGCCAGTCTTCGAATTGCTGACGTTCGCTCCCGCGCTTCCGAGAGCGGTACCTGCCGCCCCCGCGACCATCGTGACCTCGCGGCGTCACCGCTTAAACGGTGATGTAGGTGTAATGCCCCTCGACCTGAAGAAGAGCGATAGCGGCAACCATGGAAGCTACCACCATCACTCCCGGCAAGGTGTGCGCCAGCATGTCCTTCACGATTTCTTCCAGCGATTGCGACAGCTTATTGCGAGAGATGAGGATCCGAACCTGTTCCTCGAGCGCGGTATGGCAACTCAAGAACTGTGCACCCCTCGATTGCAAAGCTTGCATGCTCGTATCCTGATAGATGGAATTCAGATCGTCGGGATTTTTCACGGAAGACTCTTGCTTCAATCCAATTTTGCTGTTGTAGAAGAGGTTTTTCACTGCAGGCTTCCCGGACACCGGGTCGGTCAGGTGCAGCCATTCGCCGATCTCATACTTCGCCCAGACGTAGTCGTCGTAATTGAGCATGTTAGCGGGGCCGTGCAGTGCGGCTACGATCTTAACTTGCGCTCTCGGAATACCGAACCCGAACTGTAGGCCATTGAAAGAATTCTTGATGTTGTTCAGGAATTTCCCGTCGTCAATCTGCGTGATATCGTACGCCTGTTTTACCCGGGCAGGATCGTGAACGAGGTTCCGGAACTCAGCGAGTTTCCACTCTGAAGTTTTCCATACGAGTTGGCCCTCTGCTTCGTCAGGCGAACGAGCGAACAAGCCGAGTGACGTCAAGCCTGCTGCGGCACGAGATAGTAACGATCTTCGGGTTATGTTGTTCATGTCCGCCCTATCGCAGTGAAGCATCTTTCTGCCATCGACGAAACCAGTTGCCCGCCTACTTGAACAGGACTTTGGCCATCATTCCCTTGTCTTCGTGATTCAGCAGGTGACAATGAAATACCGCCATCCCTTTGATGACGGGGTCGGTGAAGTCCAGGATGACGTCTACGGAGCCGCCAACAGGAACGTTCACAGTATCCAGCCACGATGGATTCTTAAGCGGAGTACCGTTTTCTGCGTAGGCCAGGAAGTGGACTTGGTGCATGTGGAAGGGATGGAGTTCGGCAGTTCGGTTCAGAATACGCCAATGCTGATAGGTGCCCACGCGAATGCTGGTTAACGGCCCTGCATCCATCGCAAACTTCTTGCCATTGATGTAAAAGCCGTCCTTGTCCTCCGTGAAGATGGCAGTGAAGCTCGGTGAGCGCTTCTTCAGTGGGCCCACGTTAATCGGCTTATAGAGTGGGGGCGGGGCTTCGGCTGCATGCTTTGGCTCAGGACGTGGATCTGTATTGTGCTGATCTGGACTAGCTCCCTCAGGATTGGTTTGAATCAAATCCGCCAGCACCATTCCTGGATTGGGGTCGCCCTGCGGACCGGTATCTACACAGAGCGTGCGAAGCGCAGCATGTGTGCGCACCGCCGGACCAGTTACGATCGCTTCGACTCTTCCTGCGGGAGACAGCAGTACGTGGTTGGTAGTTCTCGTTGGGTGTTGAGGATCGTGATACGCAAGTGGCATTCCGTCCAGCGCCACGATTTCAAATAACGCTCCGTCCAACTGGAGGTCCAAATAGCGGTCCGCCGAGGCATTTACGACACGCCAGAACTGCCGCTCTGCCGGCGCGATCTCAATTTTGGGTCGGAGCACTCCGTTCACGGTAAAGACCTCTTCCGGTGCTTCGTTTTCTCCCCCACATGTTCGCGATGGGATTTCCACATATTTCCGGAGTTCATTTGCTTTTGGATCGTGCTCAATGGAACGGCCGCGCACCACGATCACCCGCTCACGAAGCCGCAGGATTTCGGGCACGTAACGTTCAATTCCCTCGATGATAATCGCCCCTGACATTCCATCTGAGACTTGGCGATGGCTCTCTCCATGGGGGTGGGTGTGGTACCAGAACAACCCGGGCGGATGATCGCGCGGAATCTCCACCGAGTAGTGCAAACTCTGGCCGGGCATAGCAATCATTCCGAGCACATCATCCTGCGGAGCCTGCGGCGATACGATAAGCCCATGAAAATGCAAATTCGTCATGTTCATGCAGGGATTCACCGCACAGGTTTCCGCAGACGTCGCAGGCAGGTTGTTAACGTAAGTGATTCTGAGAGTGTCACCGGGGAATGCGCGGATCACCGGAGCTACCGTCTCTCCCTCATAAGCGAAGGCATCCCGGCCATTTTCATTCACGGCATCGAGCGTGAGCGACACAACGTGATTCCTTGCTCGCACCTGGGGTGGCTCCGGCACTGTAACGGTCTGGGATGAGCGTTGTGCCACCAAGAGGATAGGTGCACTGAAGAACAGGATCCAGGTGTATTTACTTCGGTCCGTCATAGCAATTCAATTCTTTTTCTGTCTCGCTTAACTTGCCTGGGCCATCCTTGACCAACCTAAAGAGGGCGACCGACCCAAATAACGCGAGTCGTCAGCGACGGAGGTCAACGCTCGGGGCAGCAAACGGTCGGATCGTGATCGGACATGCCGCGTGATCACACTGACATGCGTTCTTCACATCTTCTCCCGCGTCTCGGCAATCTGCTCCGCAGTACTCTTCTCCATCAGGCACCGGAACCGATTCAGTTTTGAGAGGCATCCCCTCAAGCGGCAAGGCATCGGCGTCAGCGCCATTTTCGGTTGATTGCATGCAGCTCTCCAAAGGCGGACCTTTGCCTCTAAGCCTAGGATTTCCGGACTTCTTCGAGTAGACAGGAAGGAGGATTATCTGTCCCAGGTGTCGACAGGTTGATAGTGATGTCGACATTTGGACGGTTTCACGTTTGAATCCCCCTCAACGGGGTCAGAATCTAGTGGACTCCGATCTCTCAGGTTGCTGCAGAAAAGCATTTGCACTTCCCGAGGCGATTCCAACTTCTAAGGAACCGTTCCCGGATTGAGGTTACTGCGCTATGATTTTTCTCATCGGGAGCGGTTTGATCAGACGCACTCGACAAAGCGAGGTGAGAGCAGGTATATGATCCTGCATAAATGGCGTGCAGTCTTTCAATTTCTTGCCGACTGCGTTGCGTTCGCGATTCTAGCCATAGCTGGCTTCCAATTCCGGCTGAATCTCCCTATGGGTGGCTGTCTCGATATTGTCGTGGTTCTGCTATATCTCTACCTCTTACCCTACCCTGCCACCAATGCCGAGGCGAGTGAATGAGACCCGCAGCCGACGCCACGGTCTTCGTGGTCGACGACGATGACCTAGTGCGTGCTTCCATTCACGGCATGCTGCAATCGGTTGGCTTGAATTCCGAGACCTTTGGATCAGCGCAAGAGTTCCTAGGCAGCAAGAGGCCGGACGGGCCAAGCTGCCTGGTTCTGGACGTGAGGCTTCCTGGAGTTAGCGGTCTGGACTTTCAGCGCCAGTTGGTCGATGCAGGCATCCGGATTCCCGTTATCTTTATCACCGGTCATGGAGATATTCCGATGACGGTGAAGGCCATGAAGTCCGGTGCAGTCGAGTTCCTCACCAAACCGTTCCGAGACCAGGACTTGTTGGATGCGATCCATCAGGCTTTGGATCGCGACCGGGAGATGCGCCTGCACCAGAGCGAACTTGGCGAGTTGCGTAAGCGCTACGAGTTGCTCACCCCCCGCGAACGCGAGGTCATGGGCCTGGTGATTTCGGGCATGCTTAA
Organism: uncultured Acidobacteriaceae bacterium; assembly: GCA_963795875.1. Lineage (GTDB taxonomy): Bacteria > Acidobacteriota > Terriglobia > Terriglobales > Acidobacteriaceae > Sulfotelmatobacter. The sequence goes on along the minus strand of CAWCJM010000003.1, from coordinate 2,035,480 downwards.
TAAGCAAATAGCTTTTGATCTTGGAACTAGTGAAATCACCGTAAAGATCCAGCGCGGCCACGTAATGCGAAAGATGCAGGCGGAATCACTGGCAGAGTTGGTAAGAATGGCCGCGAAGCTTGAGCTTTCATCCGGCAAGAAGTAACGCAATTCCGCCGTCATTGACAAGGGCCCATGGCAGTATGAAACCTCGCATACCAAAGTATGATTGCGCGGGTGTATCAACGCTGCTAGTTTTCTAAGCATGCCCTTCGAAAGCAAGACGAACTTAGTGGCGATCGTCGATGACGATGACTTGATGCGCGGCGCATTACAAGGCATGTTGAAATCAGTGGGACTACCGTCCGAAGCTTTTGCTTCCGCAGAAGAATTTCTGACATCCGGTCAGCAGCGCCAGACCGCATGCCTGATTGCCGATATCCGCATGCCCGGAATGTCTGGGCTGGAATTACAGGCCAAGCTGAACGCTGAGCGTTGCCGAATTCCGACCATCTTCATCACGGCACACGGTGACGAGAAAATGCGGGTTCAGGCTTTGAGAGCGGGAGCAGTGGAGTTCCTGGCTAAACCGTTCGATGACGAAGCCTTGCTCGAGAGTGTTCGGGTGGCACTGGAAGGTTGAATCCGATAAACCGCGTGTACACAACACAGGGGGGTTTCTGTGGCGGGTATCCAAATATCACGCACTGTTGATCAAGCTTCTTATGGGCGCAGATTCGAGCAGGTTATAGGGGAGAGTCCTGCTCTGGAAGCCGTGCTCGAACAGGTCGAACGGGTCGCGCCCACGGGTTCCACCGTGCTCATTCAAGGCGAAACCGGCACAGGTAAGGAGTTGATCGCCCACGCAATTCACAACATCAGCTCGCGCTGCGGACGCCCGTTCGTGAGATTGAATTGCGCCGCCATTCCGCTGGATCTCTTGGAAAGCGAACTTTTTGGCCACGAGAAGGGCGCATTCACCGGTGCCATAGCGCAGAAAATTGGCCGCTTCGAGTTGGCTGACAAAGGAACGCTCTTTTTGGATGAGGTGGGTGATATTCCGCCCGCACTGCAGCCCAAACTGCTGCGCGTATTGCAAGAACAGGAGTTCGAACGCCTGGGCAGCACCCGGACGCACCAAGTGGATGTTCGGCTGGTGGCTGCCACAAATCGCGATCTCGCGGAAATGGTGAATCGAGGCCAATTTCGGAGCGACCTTTACTACCGGCTGAATGTCTTTCCCGTACTCTTGCCACCGTTGCGGGCGCGCCCCGAAGATATTCCCGCCTTGGTGATGCATTTTGTCGACGTCTTTGGTCGGCGAATGGGTCGGAAGATCGATCGCATTCCCGCAGAAACGATGTCTGCGCTCAATTCCTACCAGTGGCCGGGAAACATCCGCGAACTGCAGAATCTTCTTGAGCGCGCCGTAATCCTTTCAAACGATGGTGTGCTTCCAAATCCTTTGCCAACGACGGGAACCCAGCCTGCTATCGTTGTGACAGCTGCAACCACGCTGAAGGAGTCCGAGCGCTCTTTGATTCTGCAGACGCTAGAGGAAGTCCGTTGGGTGATCGGCGGCCCGAAGGGCGCAGCCACCAAGCTTGGACTGAAGCGCACCACCCTGATCCACAAGATGCAGAAGCTAGGAATTTCCAGACCTTCTCTTCAAGTCCAGGATGGGATATCCCAGGCACATCCGGAGCCTTACTTGGGAAGACAATTGGAATAATACCGATGCCGAATTCTTGGGCTATCGCAGTATTCGGAAACTCTTGATCATCACTGGATTGTCTGGCTGAGGATTCCACAAGAATGGCCACTGAGGAGAAACGGAAGTTGGTTGCAATTGTTGACGACGACGACCTGATCCGGGACGCGCTGGATGGTTTGATGAAAGCGGCTGGTTTCTCTGCTCTGGCCTTCGCGTCCGCAGAGGAGTTCCTGAACTCCGGCGAACAGCAGCATACCGCATGTCTGATCGCCGACATCCGTATGCCGGGAATGTCAGGGTTGGAGCTCCAATCAAAGCTAAACGAAGGCCACCACAGGATTCCAATCATCTTCATTACAGCACAGGGTGACGAGAAAATGCGGATGCAAGCTTTGAGGGCAGGAGCTGTGGAGTTCTTGACTAAGCCTTTTCACGACGAAGTACTGCTCGAAAGTGTCAGAGCCGCGATGGACAGCTAACGCTCGATGGGTAGCCGTAGCTTTCGGTGGCCTTTCGGCAAGGACAGAGCGCGATGAGCCCGCGCCATGAGCTCATTTTGCAACCGGAACAACTCTTGAGAGCCGCAAGTCTGGAGCGCACCTTCAGACAAGAAGTCGCCCATTTGACTTTCCCCTCCAGTCATCCCAGCGCATGCAGATCTCCAGACACCTCATCCCGCTAACGGCTGTTTTCCGAAGTTATCACTGAGCACAGAACGGTGAGTGGCCGAGCGTCGACCCGTGGATAGCAACGTCCGCATCTGGACAGTCGCTGCACAGCACGACCGTATCCGGAGATATCCGGGCGTGTTGCGATGTCCAAATCGCACATTTACCAACTCCACCAACCTCAAACCTCGCCGATTAGCAGTGTGAATGCATTCCTCTCATTGGAATAGAAAATGCATTACGGTTTTCCGATCGGCGCCATCTTCGGATTACGCAGAGGTGGTAGTCATGTTTCCGCATAACCACATACTACTTTGGGTCCGTCGCGTCTTCGTTGTTGTCCTCAGCTTTGGACTTCCAGCCGCCCACGCACAAAGCGAGCTCTCTAATGTTCACATTGAGCCCAGAGTTGAGCCGAGCATGGGAAGCAACCAGGGCGATAGCGGTCTCAATACAATTCGCACACATGCCGAGCTGGTGCTTGTGCCGGTGACTGTCACCGACACTATGAATCGCGTAGTAGTGGGCCTCAAGCAAGGGAATTTCCAGCTGTACGAGGGCAAACAGTCACAGGAGATCAAACACTTCTCTCGTGAGGATGCACCGGTCTCATTGGGCGTAATTCTCGATGTGAGTCGGAGCATGGCCTCGAAGATTGACCGTGCTCGAGAAGCTGTCCTAAAACTGTTGGAAGCGTCAAACCCGCAGGACGAGTTCTTTCTGATTACTTTTGCGGACAGACCGCATGTAGTTCAGGACTTCACGCAGACGATCGGAGACATGCAAGAACGCCTGCTCTTCGCCCGGCCCAAAGGAGAAACCGCGCTGCTCGATGCTGTTTACCTGGGCTTGGACAAAATGAAGGATGCAAAATACTCGAGAAAAGCTTTGCTGCTGATCTCGGACGGAGGCGACAATCACAGCCTCTACACTGAAAAGGAAGTGAAATCGAGGATCAAGGAGTCCGATGTTCTTGTCTATTCCGTTGGTATTTTTGATCGGGAATTTTCCACCATGGAAGAGCGCCTAGGGCCTGAGCTTCTCGTGGCGATCTCCGAGGTAACCGGCGCCCAGTGTTACACCGTCGAGAATCCCAATGCTCTGCCAATCATTACTGAACACATCGGGGTTCAACTGCGCAACCAGTATTTGCTCGCCTATAGCCCGAACACCTCAAACGATGATGGCAGGTGGCGGAAGATTAAGGTCAAATTGACGTTCCTTCCCAAGAGCCTGCCACAGCTCCGCGTGCATGCTAGGACTGGCTATTACGCAAGGTCGCAATAGGAAATGCGGGGTCGGTTATTAGTAAAGGCGTGCCTGACAAGCGTCAGGAAGGCTATAGGTATCGCGAAAACCTTAACGTTGACGACCACGACCAGCTCCGCGACCTGCTCGTACAGCCTCTCGTGAAACCGGCAAGTGGAATGCCACAACAATGGGTATTTGACTGTATCCTTCTGTGCAGTCCTATCAACGACTGAAAGCGAATCGATGAACTTTGCCGGAAAAGTGGCACTCATAACTGGAGCGGGCAGTCCTCAAGGGATTGGGTTTGCCACCGCTCGCCTGCTGGCGCAACATGGATCGAAAATCGCAATCACCTCCACGACTGAAAGAATTGAAGCCCGCGCGCGCGAACTCGCGGCAGATGGCGCCGATGTATTAGCCTTCCCGGCAGACTTGCGGGATCATGCGCGTACTAACGAACTAGTCCGTGAGGTCCTGGACCGATATGGGCGCCTCGACATTCTTGTTAACAATGCCGGGATGACCCAGATCGGCAGTCCAAAGGAGACCACCTCGTTATCTCTGACGGAGCTCTCAGAGAAAGAGTGGGATTACAGCATTGCCATCAACCTCAAGACCGCCTTCAACATCACGAAGGCGGCTCTGCCTTTTATGCTGACAGCGAATTATGGTCGCATCGTGAACGTTTCGTCGGTTACCGGTCCGATCGTCAGCAACCCACGCGAAACCGCTTACAGCGCGGCAAAAGCCGGCATGGTCGGGATGACCCGCAGCCTCGCCCTCGAACTAGCCCGCAAAGGAATCACAGTGAACGCCGTTGCCCCTGGCTGGATCGAAACCGCGTCCTCCACTGAGCACGAAATCGTCGCCGGCAGAAATACTCCGATCGGCCGCCCTGGCCGCCCTGACGAGGTCGCCGCCGCGATTGCATTTCTTGCTTCCGAATCCGCTTCCTACATCACAGGTCAACTGATCATCATCGACGGCGGCAATGCTCTTCAGGAGTACAAAGGCCCGCCCGCACTTTATTACTGAGGCGAGGCCGCTCCAGCAGGAGAGGAAAGAGATCAACAAACGGACCGGCTCTGCATTCCTCCAATAGCTCTCGGCCCGTCTTTAGCCAAGCCACTGGGGATTAGCGAACGTGCCGTCAAACTGGTGACTCGTCTTGTAAAGCTCAAACTGGCCGGCCTCCGCCGCCTTTGAGGTTCTTGCAAGAAGAGCTGCAACTTGGGAAGAATCCATCGGCTGAAAACTGCGGGCCGCATCGAGAGCTTGCTGAAGGATCGGCATTGAATCGCAGCCCGTGATGACGACGCTGGTGGGAAGGTTCATCGGGTAATACAGACACTCTGTCGCTGAAACAGTCTTGCTCTCAAGGATGAAGTGGTCGCCCATAGGTTTCATGCCAAGCACTCCAATTCCCTTCTCGGTCAAAACCGGGAGTACTCTCTTTTCGAAACTGTTGAAGTGAGCGTCCATCACATTAAGGGGCATTTGAACGGCATCGAACTTGAATCCGTGCTTTGAGGCTGTGGCCAACATCTTCAGATGAATGTCCGGACTCTTGTGGCCGGTGAACCCTGTAAAGCGGACTTTGCCCGCCTTCTGTGCTTCCAGCACCGCTTCCATCCCGCCGCCTTGCGCAAAGACACGGTCCGGATCGGAATCTCGAATCACCTCGTGGAACTGGAGTAGGTCAACTCGATCCGTCTGCAACCGGCGAAGAGATTCATTGAGCTGAGCGGCTGCAGCGGCCTTGGTCCGGCCATCGATTTTGGTCATCAGGAAAGCTTTCCCGCGATAACCGTCGCGCAGGGCTTTGCCCATTCGAACTTCGCTCTCTCCTCCGTTGTAGTCCCAACAGTTATCCAGAAAATTGAGTCCTTCATCGATTCCTGTGCGAATAATCCGGATGCTCTCTTCCGTAGTGCTCTGTCGAGCCAGGTGATACCCGCCGAGCCCGATCAGTGAAACCTTTTCACCCGTGCCGCCCAGCGGTCGATATGGAATCCCATTCTTACGATCCACTGCTGCGGTCCTGCTTAGCGTTCCGGCCACTAAAAGGGACGCGGCGGTCATGCCGAGAAACTCCCTCCTGCTGAAAGCCATATCCTGATTCGCAAGGACTTCTCCTCGCGCAGACGCCTTGGAACAATCCGAGCTTGATTGATTGGAGTCATTCTGATTGAGAGTCATAAGAAGAGCCTCCTGCGAACGCGCGTCAATCTTATCCGAACAGGCTGTTGCTCGAGAGCGGCAAATCGCGGACTCGTTTCCCTGTTGCTGCGAAAATCGCATTACAAAACGCGGCGACAAAGGGAGGTACCCCTGGCTCTCCGACTCCAGCCGGCGGAGCGGAGCTCTCAGCAATGTAGACATTGGTCTGAGCTGGGACCTCGTTGATTCTGGCGACGGGATAGTCATTGAAATTGGATTGCTGGATTACACCATTTTTTGCAGTGATCTCTCCGCTGCGAACAATGCTTGTGCCGAAGACCACTGCGCCTTCGAATTGCGCAAGCGTTGCTTCGGGATTTACGACGATTCCCGCATCCAAAGCTGTATCTACCCGGGGGATGTTGATCTCGCCGTCAGTCGTCACCTCCACCTCAACCACCGTGGCCACATAGGTCAAGAAACTGCGATGCGCCGCGAATCCGAACCCATGACCCTTTGCGCTCTTCTTTCTGGCCCAACCGGATTTGTCAGCAACTGTTTCGATGACCTTCCGCAAACGGCCCGTTTCCCAGGGATACGTTTTGTAATCCGCACCATAGTTCGGATACTCCACGTTGGTGAAGTCCAGAGTGCGAGGCGGCCCGATCAGGTCGAGCAGATACTCCACTGGATCGCGATTGGCGAGATGGGCCAGCTCATCCGTAAAACATTGAACGGCGAAGGCATGATAGATGTTGGCCACGGATCGCAGCCATCCTATCCTGACATGAGCCTGCGCAGGACCGTTCTCGATGCGTATATTGGGTAAATCGTAGGGGAGGTCCGTCCAACCCTGTGCCAGATGCGGTGGATCGCCGTAGACGGCGTTCACGTCGAAGATCGAAGTGATGGGCGGAAACACGGATCTCTGCAGCCACGCCGTGGGTTTTCCCTTGTCATCGACCGCTGCCTTCATATACATCGCTGCCACGGCATTGTAATAGTCAAACTTGACGTCGTCTTCCCGGGTCCACACGACCTTTACGGGGCGACCCAGCTTCTTGGATAGGACGGCAGCCTCGGCAACATAGTCAGGCTTGGATTTCCTTCCGAACCCGCCACCTAACAATGTGACGTGGCAAACTACATCCGAGACTGGAATGCCCAGTTCCGAAGACACGATCGCCTGCACAGCTTGCGGATTCTGCGTGGGCGCCCAAGCGGTGACCTTTCCGTCTTTGAATTCCGCCAGTGCTACCATCGGCTCCATCGGCACGTGGGACAACAGCGGAACATAATAATCTGCCTCCACCACATTCTTGGCCGCAGAGATCTCTTTGTCTGAGTCGCCCACACTGCGGATAAGCTTCCCCGGCTTGTGCGCAGTTTCCCTTAGCTCCTTCTTGTATTCCGCGGAGTCGTAGGATACGTTCGGCCCGTTGTCCCAGGTGATCTTTAGCTTCTTGCGTCCCTGGAAAGCAGCCCAGGTGTTGTCCGCAATCACCGCAACGCCGCCCAGGGGCTGAAAAGCAGCAGGCGGCTTGAACGGATCGATTCGAAGGGTCTGGTGTACTCCCGCAACCTTCAGCGCTTCGCGATCGTCAAGGGTATTTATTTTCCCACCCAACACCGGAGGATGTTCAATCGACGCATAGACCATTCCATCGACGCGCGCGTCCATTCCATACATCGCCTTCCCAGTGCACAGCTTTTCCAGATCAACGCTGGTCATTCCCTTGCCGATGTACCGCCACTGTGAGGTCTTTTTGGTCTGGATCTGTTCTCTCTTTGGCACGGTTAGCCGCCCGGCGTCCGCAGCCAGTTCTCCGTAGCCCAAGCTCCGGCCCGTCGATTTGTGAACCACCATATGCAGCTCTGTCGAACACTCCGACGCCGGAATGTTCCAGTGCTTCGCTGCGGCCTGGATCAGCATCCACCGCGCTGCAGCGCCGCTCTCTCGCATCGTGTCAAAAAATCTCCTTACGGATTGTGAGCCGTCGGTATTTTGGTCTCCGTAGCGCTTATCGCCAATCGCCTGGTCGATCTTCACCCGCTTCCAGTCAGCATCAAGCTCATCGGCAAGCACCAGTGGCAAAGATGTGCGAATGGTCGTTCCCATCTCTGACCGATGGGCCACGATGTAGACGGTTCCATCCTGCTGAATTCCGACAAAGAGATTGGGGTGAAAGGTTGCTCGGTCTGCATCAGTCTGACCGTCTTTGGTGTGTACATGCATCAGCATCGGCGGGAGATACCGAACGGCGAGGATAAGCGCGCCCGTCCCAAAACTTCCTCTGAGGAACCTCCGACGGCTAACATTTTCGATTTGACTCATGCGGTTTTCTCCGCGGCCAACTTGATCGCCTGACGAAGGCGTTGGTAGGTTCCACAGCGGCAGATGTTACCCGCCATGGCGTCATCAATTTCCTGATCGGTAGGATGCGGACTAGTCATAAGAAGCGAGACCGCCTGCATGATCTGTCCAGACTGACAATATCCACACTGCGGAACGTTCATCCGCATCCAGGCCTCTTGCACAGGATGGAGGCCGTTTGCTCCCAGGTCCTCAATCGTACGAACCTCGCTACCTGCCGCCGCGCTCATCGGGGTAACACACGACCGGATTGCTTCGCCGTTCTTGTGAACGGTACAGGCACCGCACAGAGAGATGCCGCAGCCAAACTTTGTGCCAGTCAGCCCAAGAATGTCACGCAGGTACCACAGCAAGGGCATGGCCGGGTCGCCATCGAACGTGCAATCCACTCCGTTCACTTTGAGGTTTATCATTTGCTCCCTTTATCTCCAGACCGGACAGCATTCTGCGTGCCACGTTGCGCGACAGCGATTGGCGCATTAACCCGAGTGCATTTGGTTTCAAGATGATGGAAACGAGACACCTCATTCTCTGACGGTGTCCCTATTTCGACGCAAGTGTTGAAAGACGGTCACCGGGCTCGTGTACCGCCCAACATTTCGTTGCAGGTATTGGTGCCCTACACTGGCAAGGAAGTTGCTTCTTCTCAGGAGTGGCTGGCGCGCGTCCGATGCTTGCAGTACACGAGTTGCAAAAGAACGAGTAACAGCCTCCGGAGGATAATTTTGAAAATCAAAGGGAATCCACCATTTATCGCGGCAGTAATATGTGCCATTGTTTGGATGTTTCTAGCTGTATGGCTTCACGCGCAGGACGCGCAATTCCATGACGCACCGGCGTCCAGCGCTCATTTGAAGAATCCATATGCAGGACAGCAGGCCGCGGTCGCCGCGGGATCGAGGCTGTACGCAACGAACTGCAGCTCCTGTCATGGAACTCATGGGCAGGGAAACGGAGCGATGCCTGCCCTAGCCCAAGGACCCACGCAATCGGCGTCGGACGGAGATGTCTTCTGGTTTATTACGACCGGAGCAGTCGACAAGGGGATGCCGTCTTGGAGCACGTTATCCGAGAGGCAACGATGGCAGCTTGTCGCCTACCTGAAGTCACTCAAGAACTCCCAGAGCACACAAAGGACAATTTCCGAATCTCCCAGGCAGGGCCAGTCGAGATGAATTACGCGCCGCGACTGCTACATGAAAGTTGAACGAACAGTTGGGACTTGGTATGGACAATAAAGCGGTTTCTACAAGACACAATCTGGATCGCAGAGATTTTCTCTCTGGGATTGGCGGGGCTGCCGCGGTTGCAGCCACAACCTCGAGTCTAGCCGGGATCACGCAGGTGGCAAGTGGCCAGAATCTGCCTCAGACGGCAACCGCAACGACATCACAACCAAATGGGCGACTGCAGAACAAGGTTGCCGTGGTCACCGGCGCTGCCCGCGGGATTGGCCGCGCCGTAACCGTTGCATTTGCCCGCGAGGGGGCTGACATCATCGGCCTCGACATCTGCGCTCCGGTCGATCCGCGTTCGGGTGTTGAACCTTCGACGCAAGAGGATTTGGAGGAAACTGGGCGACTGGTTCGAACCTCCGGCCGCCGCTGGCTGGGCATCAAACTCGATCAGCGCGACCTACCCGCACTGCGGGCCGCCGGAGTCAGAGCGGAGCGTGAATTCGGTGGCATCGACATTCTGTTCGCCAACGCGGGCATCCAGAGTTTTCATCCACTCCTCGAAATGCAGGATCCAGACTGGCAAATCACGATCGACGTTAACCTGACGGGTACAGCAAACGCTGTCCGGGCCTTTGCGCCCTACCTCGTGAAGCGCGGCGGCGGACGCATCATCTTGACCTCCTCGACCCAAGGGCAGCACGGCACGAAGTTCGGAGCTTCTTACTCGGTGTCAAAGTGGGGAATTATCGGCTTAATGAAATCAGCAGCGCTCGAACTGGGGCAGTTCGACATCACCGTCAATGCTCTCATTCCCGGACTCATCAACACGCCGCTGACTCGCCATAAAGAGCGTTACGCACAGGTGCTGGAGACCGCCGGCAAGTCGCCGACAGGATTGTCGACTGCCGAGGAAGAAGAAGATGCCCGGAAGATTTTGATCACCAGGACACCGCTTGGCGTGCCATGGATCGAGCCTGACGATGTTGCGCCGGTGGTGGTCTTTCTTGCCTCCGACGCTGCGCGCATGGTTTCGGGGGCGACCTACGATGTAACCGGGGGCGATAGTGCTAACAACACGGCGTAAATTTACACAAACTGTCAGGCCTAGGCTCCGGCGTGAATATCTTAGAAAGCAAGGATTTCGGAGGGTAACCGTGAATAAAAGATATTTCAGCAGGCATGGCTGGAGAGGTTTCGCTGGGTGGGGAGCTCTCCGTCAACCGTCTCGGCTTCGGAGCAATGCGCCTTACTGGCGAAGGCATCTGGGGCCCACCAAAGGATCGGGCGGCAGCAGTAGCGGTTCTGCGCCGCGCTGTCGAACTCGACGTGAATTTCATCGACACTGCGGATTCCTATGGACCTTATGTTAGCGAGGAACTGATTGCCGAGGCTTTGTTCCCCTACCCTCCTGGTCTAGTGATTGCAACCAAGGGCGGCTGGAACCGTCCCGGCCCCGATCAGTGGACCCACGATGCAACTCCCTCTCATCTTCAGAAGGCGGTTGAGGGCAGCCTCTGGAGACTGCGACTGGACTGTATCGACGTATACCAACTGCACATTCCCGACCCTGTCGTTTCCTTCGACGCTTCGGTGGAAACTTTGGCCGAACTGCGAAACGAAGGGAAGGTTCGCTTGGTGGCATTGTCCAATGTCACAAAGGAGCACATCGAACGAGCTCGCAAAATTGTTCCGATTGCTTCTGTGCAAAACCGCTACAGCTTTGCCGATCGGGAATGGGATTACGTCGTTCGATATTGTCAGGAGAATAGGATCGCTTTCATCCCGTGGTTCCCACTAGGGGCCGGCAAAGTTGCTGGGGAAGTGCTGAACCGCATCGCCCGAGCGCACGAAGTGAACCCCACACAGATAGCCCTGGCTTGGCTTTTGCGGCGATCGCCCATCATGCTGCCGATCCCAGGGACTTCCTCGATCGAGCATCTCGAGCAGAACGTTGCGGCAGCTTCTCTGCGCTTAACGGGGGAAGAATTTGAAGAACTGTCCGAGGTCTCAGAGTTGGTGGGATCCCGGTGAAAAGAGTCTGACAGAGCACCTCTCGTCGGTGCTGGTTGCCGCGTAAGTCTTGCTTCAACCGGATTGCAGTCGGGCAGCATTACGCGTAAGCCAGAACCGTTGCACCTGAGAAGATGAGCAGACCTCCGACCCAGTGATGCCAGGTGAGGCGCTCGTGGAGAAAGATTGCGGCTAACGCAATCGCAATCACTACGCTCAGTTTGTCAACAGGAGCGACCTGCGAAGCTTCCCCGAGTTGCAGGGCTCGAAAGTAGCAAAGCCAGGACAAGCCGGTCGCAAAGCCCGATAGGATCAGAAAGATCCAGGTTCGTCTTCCGATGGTCGAGATGGACTGACTCTTCGTAAACAGAGCGACCGACCATGCGAAGACGAGAATAACCACGGTTCGGATGGCAGTCGCCAAATTCGAATTAACGTGCTCCACTCCAACCTTCGCGAGTATCGCGGTAAGTCCTGCAAAAAACGCCGATAGCAAAGCCCAGATGAACCAATTCATTTTCTTCCCGTCCTCCGACTTCCCCAGCGTGCAACTTACGGTCCCCCATGATTGCACGGGTCATCAGACTTCGGCTAATCCACATCCTAATGCAAAACTCTAATCTATATACCGCGGTCACCGGCCATTCTTGCAACCGTTAGGCAGTCGTGACAATTGCAACGGCGAGTCAACCCACCGTCGAGGCGTCCGTCGATGGACGTGGCACTCCTTCAGCAGTCCTGAAGGAGGAAAGCTATCGACCGGAACTTGATCTGAATACAGTTCCCAGGATAGCGCCCCTCGCAGCACTAGTGTGGAAACGCAATTGCAACATCACGCCGCAAATCGAACACATCTTCTAAAGACCTGCCTAGGGCGTGTGCAAGTCACCTGTAGTTGATGGAAACGTGATGTTCGAGAACCGCAACAACATTCTCTCGGGGAGGTTTGTCGCTTATGTCCAACCGATGCCTTTTGCTTTGCGCTTTCACTTGTTTGCTGTTTGCGTTCTCAACGAATGCAGCCATGCCTCAGTCCCTCACCTCCGGTGACATTACCGGAATCGTCACCGATCCTTCCGGGGCGGCAATTTCAAATGCCGGAGTCACACTGAAAAATAGTGCTACCGGCGCCACGCAGACTCACACAACTAACGATCAAGGCAGTTACCGGTTCTCTCTGCTGAGCCCTGGAGCGTACACCATTTCGGTTTCTGCTTCGAATTTCCAGGTTACTCAACAGACCGCATCTGTCACCGTCGGACAAACCACCACGTTGAATGTCCAAGTGCAACTTTCGTCTGCGACTCAAACTGTGGAAGTGACTGCGGGTGGGGACGTTGTCCAAACCGAAAACGCTGACTTAACCACTTCGTTCTCGGCGGATCAGATTGCCCAAGTGCCGAACCCCGGCAACGATTTGAGCTACATCGTGCAGACCTCCCCTGGGGCGGTCATGAACACCCAGGGGGGCTACGGCAACTCAGCTACGTTCGGACTACCGGCGACCTCAAACCTTTTCACAGTTGACGGCATGGACGAAAACGATCCGTTCCTCAACCTTAACAACAGCGGGGCCACGAACCTGCTGCTGGGCCAAAATGATATCGATCAAGCCACCGTCGTAAACAATGGTTACTCGGGCCAGTACGGAGGCCTGGCGGGCGCCAATGTGAATTACGTCACAAAGTCCGGCTCTGACAAGTGGCACGGGAATACGATCTATTGGTGGAACGGACGGACGATGAATGCCAACAACTACTTCAACAATCAAACTGGCACGGCGCGCCCGTTTGATAACGCCAACCAGTGGGCAGCATCGTTGGGCGGACCTATTCGCAAAGATAAAACCTTCTTTTTCGTCAACACAGAAGGCGTGCGGGTGCTGCTTCCCACCAGCACGAAGGTCAATATTCCGAGCCCACAGTTTGAAGCCGCGACGCTAACTCACCTGCTGGCATCACCGGCCTCGATCGCCTTCTACAACGGGTTGTTCTCGTTATGGAACAATGCGTCTGGAGCGAAGGGCGCCAAAGATGTCTTGCCCCTGGGGACCGTTGCCAATGCGGGCGATGGTTGCGGCACTTTCACAGGATTAGGTTCAGCAGCTATTCCGTGTGCCCTGCAGTTCCAGTCCACAGCTGGAAATCAGACCAATGAATGGCTACTGACGGCACGTGTCGACCAGAACTTCGGCAATAACGATCGGGCTTTTATCCACTTCCGCACGGATCACGGATTGCAGGCCACCTACACGGATCCGATCAGTCCCGCATTCAACGGAGTGAGTAAACAGCCACAATACGAAGGGCAACTTCAAGAGACGCACTCGTTCGGGAGTACTGCGGTGAACCAGGTCATCGTTTCGGGTTCATGGTACAGCGCGGTGTTCACCACCAACAGCCTTTCCGCGGCAACGGCGCTGATTCCCTTTCGTCTTGCCTTCAGCGGGAACGCGTTTTCTTCTCTTGGTCGTGATCTCAATTTATGGCCACAGGGGCGCAATGTAACCCAGTATGGAATTCTTGACGATTTTTCGAAGGTCAGAGGTAACCACACGCTCAAGGTTGGAATCAACTTCCACCGCAATGATGTCACGGATTACTCGCCAGGCATTGGCACCATCGGTTACAGCCAGGGAGAGGACCTCTCGAGCTTTTACGACGGAGTCGGAGTCAGCTATGCGCAGAACTTCTCGACTCGCCCGACGCAGCCGGTCGCAGTTTATGGCTTGGGCTTTTATGGTCAAGACGAGTGGAGTATTCGTCCCAACTTAAAGGTCACGCTTGCATTGCGGGGTGATCACAACTCCAATCCCGTGTGCCAAACTAACTGCTTCGCACGCTTCGCCACCGATTTCCTAAACATCGCCCACAGCGTGAGCACGCCTTACAACCAGGTCATTCATACCGGTCTGCATCAGGCACTGGGGGATTACACTAGTGTCAGTTGGCAGCCTCGCTTCGGATTCACTTGGTCGCCACTCAATTCGGTCAGGGGCCCCGTTATTCGCGGTGGCTTCGGCTTGTTTACCGACATGTTCCCCGCAACCATCGCGGATTATCTCTTGAACAACGCGCCTCTGAACAATCTGTTTATAACAGGAGCAGGCCCGTTGGCGCCGGGCGAGGCCGGCAACCAGGCATCTCTGGCAGCAAAGGCGAACGCCTCTTTCTTGACAGGCTTCAATGCGGGCGAGACTCTGGCCCAGATCCAGCAGCAAGATCCGCTGTTCGTACCACCGTCGTTCTATAATGCTGCCCACCGCATTATCGCTCCTCAATACGAGGAGTGGAATGTTCAGGTTGAAGAACCATTGGGAGCAAAGAGCAGTGTTGCCCTCAACTATGTTGGCAATCACGGGGTGCATGAGGCGAGCCAGAACGCGGGCCTTAATGCTTACTATCCCACGGGTTTTGGCGACCTGCCTCTCGCGGCAACCGACCCTCGCTTCGGAACCATCACCGAAGTATCCACACCAGCAGTCTCGAACTATAACGGTTTGAGTGTCACTGCGAAGCGCCAGTTTAATTCCTTGCAGGTGCAGGCGAATTACACCTGGAGTCACGCACTGGATGAAGTTTCCAATGCGGGGTTCCTGACCTACACACTGCTGACCAACACCAGCGTGCTTTCACCACAGGATCCCTTCAACTTGCGGCGCTATAACTACGGCAACGCAGACTACGACACCCGACACTACTTCAGCATGAATTATGTCTGGAATACACCATACTGGAAGGGTCCGAAGTTCGCTCTGTCGGGCTGGGTCTTTTCCGGCACCATCTTCGCGCGCAGCGGCTTGCCCTTCACGGTCGTAGATGGAAACCAAACGGGCAACCTGAGTGCTTTTAATTACGGCGGAAACCTGAGTGGCGCGGGGGCGTTCGTCTTCGCGAACTACCTTGGTGGAGCGCCAACGTCGTGCAGTTCCAGTGCCGTCAACAAACCATGCCTCACGACCGCGATGTTCTCGCCGGCCAGCAGCGGCTTTGGCACCCAGCGACGCAATCAGTTCTATGGACCGAAATACTTCGACACCGATTTCACCGTAATGAAGGATTTCACGGTCCCGCACTGGGAGGCGGCAAGATTCGGCGTTGGGGCTCAATTCTTCAACTTATTCAACCACCCCAACTTCGACCAGCCCGTAGGCGATGTCTCCAACCCAAACTTTGGCTCGATTATCAGTACGGTGAACACTCCAACCAGCATCCTGGGTTCGTTCCTTGGGGGCGATGCCTCCCCTCGACTGATTCAGTTTAAAGGGACTCTCACTTTCTGATGTTGCACTGCTCCTGCTAGGCGGCCCTCCCCGGGTCGCCTTTTTCGCGCTACAAGATATTCAAGGCGAGCGGAGTCAAGACAGCGACACTGCTGTCCGCATTTGCACTCGAATGGTGGGCGCACAAATACCCATGACAGTTAATCAACTGAGATTGAAAGATTTGAAACTCACCTATCAACAGGCGGTTTGGAAGGGTATTTGCTCACACAGGAACAACACGCCTAAGAAACGACCGTGATAAGAATAACGGAGATCATATGGAATCTTTCACGAAGGATAGGGCAAAACTCGGATTCGTTGGCCTGGGTAACATGGGAAGCCGGATCGCACAACGCCTGATCAATCATGGATACCAACTCGCGGTATACGACAAAGATGTTACCCAGACTTCAGCGCTCGGTTCATCGGGCGGTGTCATTGCCAAAAACGTTCTTGAACTCGCATGCGACTCCGGTGTGATTCTTTCCTGCCTGACCAACGATGCGGCCGTTCTCAGTGTCTATGCCGGGCCTGAAGGAGTCTTTGCCGGCGCACAACCAGGAACCGCGGTACTTGAGATGAGCACAATCTCTCCGGAGACCTCACGCGAACTACACAACGTTGGGGCGCAACATGGCATCGACGTGTTAGACGTAGCAATCTCTGGCAGTACTCCTGCGGCCGAGCAAGGCATTCTGACGCTGCTGGCGGGAGGCAATCGCGAACTGTTCCGTGCCGCTGAGCCGATATTCCAGACCATCGCAAAGCAGTACTTCCTCCTGGGCGATGCTGGATCAGGAACGGCGATGAAGCTGGTCGTCAACACGCTGTTGGGTGTTGGCATGCAGGCAATCGCTGAGGCTGTTGTCCTCGGGGAGAAAGCTGGCCTTGACCGTGACAGGTTGCTCGAAGTCTTATCAAAGACAGCAGTAATCGCGCCAGCTCACGTGGGAAAGTTGGCACGAGCAGCGGTCAACGATTACAGCCCGCAATTTCCGCTCCGGTTGATGAATAAGGATTTCGAATTGATTCTGAAGGCGGCGGCGAAGGAACACGTCTCTATGCCTGCGACAGAGGCTGCATTTTTCGTAAACTCCGAGGAATTAGCTGGCAACGATGACAAGGATTTCTCAGCCGTATTGCGGCGGATGGAAGAAGCCGCAGGTTTCGAGACAATTTTCTAAGGGTGAACAGGGGGATTTCGCAAGGCCTGACACCGGGGCTCGCTTCAAGCCTGCTGCGACCGGATAACGGCATCACTCCCAGGTCAGAGCATTGCTAAGTCTCGCAATGGTAGCCTTGTAGACACCTCACATTGCACCCATCGTCACTTGCTTCACCCAGGCACAGATTGCCTTTTTGTCCGCCTCGGTGAGTTTCGCCTCAGGATGCATGGAGGTATACAGCCGCGGCGGCATCCTGCCCGTCGAGATGAGGCCACACATCGATTCCAATTTGTCGCGCCTTTGCCCCGGTGAATACGTCTCCCACTGAGACAAATCCAGCTGTTCCCTGCCCTCACGCACGTGCCGCTCGATCCACCACGAGACTGGTGCAACGTGGCTGTACCAAGGCCAATCAGTGCGATTGGAGTGGCAGTTCCCGCATGCCCGCACCAAGACTCTGGCAGGCTCTGAATTGAACAAAAGCGGCACTCCTTCATTTCGTGGTTTGATATCAGCGCGTTGTCCGAGCTCCACCTGTCCAACAATTACGGCCACAGCCGCCAACGCAAACAATGATTTAAGCGTCCTCGTCATTGGACCTTATCCGCGATCTCGAATCGCAGAGGTTCCCGCAATTTCTAGGCCGCGCGAGGTACAAATCACTTAGATTCTTGGGAGGGAATGACATGCATCTGTGCTGGCAGCGACGCTTGTGAACCGCGGGATCGTCGTCTCAACTCGGAACTGGATCCGTAAATCACGGATGAGCATGGGTTGCGTCAGCGACAGTTCCTATTTGGACACTTCTGTCAATCACCGTCCATTTAAGGACAGTGCATCCCGTTCGACGAGCCGTAACCAACGGTGAATAACTAATCAGTCCTGATGGTCTCAAAAATGCTTTCTCCGTAGACAAGAGAGGACATATGGATGCAAGGATCTCAAAGGGTGCCTTCGTCACGATTCAAGTGATGACTCGAGTCGCACTCGTGATCGCGATGGGGATGATCTTAACTGTCATCGGAGCAAGTATTTACGGAATGCTCGGCACCACACACTGAACGGTTATCAACCCTGAAGCGAGAATCTCAGAAGAAAGTCTTACTTATGGACTGGAGAACAAACGGAATCAGAATCGTACATGCCGACGAAATGGAAATGAATACGCCGCAGACGTCTGGCATGACGCGAGCCGCAGCGATTACTCATGCGAAAGCCGGAGCAACCACGTTGTGGGCCGGGACCATGGTCGTCCAACCTGATGCGAAAACAGGGCCGCACCATCATGGAGAACTGGAAACCGTCTTGTACGTGCTGAAAGGGCGAGTGCGGATGCGTTGGGGCGATCGTTTGGAGTTCAGTGACGAAGCCGAAGCCGGAGATTTTATTTACGTTCCCCCGTATGTGCCGCATCAGGAGATTAATGCTGATCCAAACGAGACGTGCGAAGCCGTAGTCGTAAGGAATGGCCAGGAGCCGGTCGTAGTGAATCTTGAGTTGCAGACGCCAGAACCAGCCAGCGCTGGGCATCGAGGTATGCCCTTTCACCCTGATCGGTGAAACCCTTCCAAGAACTCTGACCCTGTCCTCACTCTAGATATTAAGCGTCCTATCTCGACTTCATGGCCATCCCCGCGCTTAACAACGTAACTGCGAGAAAACGGTGCGGAACACATAGGACGCCGTGGTACTTGACTTGCTCATAGCTGAACACCGCGAAACACCGCGAACCCGAAGTAGTAAGGAGGAACCGTGAGTCGCATGAACTGTTCGGAAAGACTCTCATTGCTCTCGATAGCGGGTCTCACTGCGCTCGCTATGTTAATGGCAGTTCCAGGTGCATTTGCACAGGGCACTCCACCACCCCCACTCAACTTTGAGCTTCCAACTGGTTATCAAATCCCAGCGTCTGATCAGCAATGTATATTGAGCGGCGAAAGGCTGAACCTTCAATGCATCATTGCAAATGATCCAGACGCAAAGAGAATTCGGGCCGAAGAAGCAATGCTCGAGGCTCAGGCTCTGGCAGCTGCAAAATCCGGAAAGCTGGATCCCTACCACCAAGTCCAGACTCTGGGGAAGCTTGAGATCTTCGACCCAAACTTGTCGGTAAATAAAAACGTCGCATGCAGCTATTGTCACGACCCGGCTGCCGGTTATGCAAACGGCATCTCGATCTTGAGCGTATTCACGGGCGGCTCGAATCCGGGCTCGGTTCCCATCACGGTACACGGAGCCTATCCGAACAACCGGATAGCCAAGCGCAACCCGCAGAGCTACACCTACGCAACGTATTTTCCTCCGTTGCATTTCAATCAAAGCCAAGCCGATTTCTACGGCGGCAACTTCTGGGATGGCCGCGCAACAGGATACAAGCTGCAGAATGCCGCAGCTAACCAGGCCCAGGGCCCACCGTTGGATACCCAAGAAATGGCCAATCCAGATTCTGCTTGCGTGGTGTGGAAGCTCTCGCAGAGCGCTTACAAGTCGTTCTTCGAGACGGTGTGGGGTGTTGGGTCGCTGGAAATTGCCTGGCCTTCCAACGTCGCGACTATATGCAGCACACCGGCAGGCGCTGCTTCGCTTGGCGGAAATACTACTCCGGTTCAACTCAGCCCCTCCGATCGCACCCTCTCTAACAAAGACTTCGACGAATTCGCGCAGGCGATTGCGAGTTACGAGGGTTCTGACACCGTCAGCCCCTTCACGTCGAAATTCGACTATTACCTAGCGAACCCAACGAAGGTAACCCTCACTGCACAAGAGCAGAACGGGTATGAGCTGTTCCGCGGCAAAGGAAGTTGCAACACCTGCCATCTGGACGGAAGGTCGAGCACGCTGCAGGGCGGAAGCGATACCGGGCAGGCGGCTAGCGTTCAGCCTCTGTTCACTGACACGACCTACAACAACCTCGGCCTTCCCAAAAATGTGAAGCTCCCCTGGTATTCGGAGGACACTCCCGACCAGTGGGGTTTTACCGCTAACCCGCTCGGCTTTGGCTTCACCGATGAAGGAATGGGACTGTTCCTCGACGGCTACTATGGAGCTCCGCCGGACTTGAACTGGGGAGTACAGCTGCCGCAGTTTGAAGGCAAATTTCAAACTTCGACGGCGCGAAACGCCGCGATGGCACCCTACCCTGGGTTTGTGAAGGCTTACATGCACAACGGCTATCTCACGAGCTTGAAAGAGGTAGTCCACTTCTACAACACGCGGGACGTATACCCCTATAACGTGTTGTCCGGCAATTGTCCGGCAGGAACCATCGAGAAGGTAACCTGTTGGCCGATGCCGGAAGATCCCAACAACGAAAACTTGACGATCGGCAAGCTAGGCCTGTCTGATGAGGAAGAAAACGACATTGTCGCTTTCCTGAATACTCTCGTCGACGGCTATAAGCCGTAACAACGTCTCGTTTCTTCCTAGTGGAGTGGACCATGTGTTTTGTGGTTCACTCCGCCACTTTGGTCTGTTCACGGGATGATCCGCGTTTTGCCAGAATCTCTACAGGAGCATAGATATGACAACAGCAAAGCCGCGACTACTCACCATCGCGCTCATCGTTACTGTCATGGGCTCACTGGTTATAGGACCTCGCTCAGCGTACGCACGCTACAATTCGGGCGCTGCACAGAACAGCGCAAGCCCGACGATCGAGTCCGTCAGTGACACGCTAGCTTTTATAAGTTGGACTACGCCCAATCCGGGCGGCGCCATCTTGCACTACGCTATCGTTCGCTACGGCAAAGACCCTAATCGTCTTGAGTTCACCGCTAAGTCTCCGACCAGAATCAACCCAAGTCACAGTGAAATGGTGTTTCGGGTTCGCATCCATGATCTGGAGCCCGGGACAACCTATTACTACAAGGTGTCGTCGGAGCAGGCCACCGGTATCTCCGATCCGGCAATGAGCGGTGTGAATCAGTTCAGTACAAGGCCTGCCAACTGGATGAGTGCGACAAAATAGGACATACGACCGTGAGCAAACAGGTTTGGACATCCTGAACACGAACTCTCCAACACTCAAACGAGAAGTGTTATTGCTCTTGGAATTGGGAGGATCGTGATGGCGCAAATCGGGAGCTTCGCTCTCTTACTGGCATTGGCGTGCAGCGCATACTGCGTCGTTGCGGGCATCGTGGCCATCGTCAGGAAGAGAGAGTTTGCGGTACCGCTGGCTGAAACAGCACGACGCGCCGGCATCGCTACTTTTGCGCTCGTATTTCTGGCCGCACTGATATTGGTGCTTGCTGCTTTCGAGAACGATTTTTCGATTGCCTACATTTTTCATCACAGCAATCGTGACTTGCCTGCACCATACAAGTTCGCGACGCTGTGGTCCGGCCAGGAAGGATCGCTGTTGTTTTGGTCGCTATTGCTCTCCGCTTACGGACTGGTTCTGCGACTTCGATATAAGACCGATGTGCGCCTGTTTGCCGGCGCATCGGTAGTCATCGCGGTAGTCCAGCTATTCTTCCTTCTCTTGTTGACCTTCGCGGCCCGGCCATTTGCGCTGATCCAGGGTTCGCTCCCGGCGGACGGCAATGGTTTGAATCCATTGCTGCAATATCCCGAGATGGTGATTCACCCTCCCATGCTTTATCTCGGATACGTGGGGTTCACCGTCCCTTTCGCATTTGGTCTGGGAGCTCTCGCCATGCGCTATCCAGGCGAGAGGTGGATCCATATCACGCGCCGCTGGACGATGGTGACGTGGGGATTTCTGACCTGCGGCATTTTCCTCGGCGCCCACTGGGCTTATTCTGTTTTGGGATGGGGCGGTTACTGGGGCTGGGATCCGGTCGAGAACGCTTCGCTGATGCCATGGCTCACCGGCACCGCCTTCCTGCATTCGGTAATGATGCAGGAAAAGCGCGGGATGTTGAAGATGTGGAACATCTGGCTGGTCTTCGCCACATTCTGGCTGGCCATCCTGGGAACGTTTCTGACGCGCAGCGGCATCATCAGTTCCGTGCATGCCTTCGCACAATCTTCCATTGGAGACTGGTTCGCGTGGTTCCTCGCGATCACCCTGATCGCGTTTGTTGTTTTCTTTCTCAGGAACAAATCGCAGCTGCGCAGCGATCACACACTCGAATCGCTGGTTTCGCGGGAGTCGAGTTTCCTGTTTAATAATCTGCTCTTTGTTCTTCTATGCTTCACCGTTCTCTGGGGCACTTGGTTCCCGAAGATTTCGGAACTGGTTCAAGGGAACAAAGTCACCGTCGGTGCCCCCTTCTACAATCGCGTCGCGATTCCTGTGGCTTTGCTGCTCCTGATTCTCACCGCTGTAGGGCCACTCCTGGCGTGGCGCAAGACTTCACTCGAGAGCCTGCAGCGCAACTTCCTGTGGCCGGCCATCGGCGCCATCGTGGTCGGGGTGTTCCTCATGATCACTCCGCAGAGTTGGGGATCGCCCTTCGGCCTCAAGCCCTGGCAGGATATTTCCTATTTCTATTCGCTGATGGCCATTGCGCTCTCCGTGCTGGTAACCCTCACCGTTGCCAGTGAGTTCTATCGCGGCGGCCGTGTTATAGCCAAGCACGCCCTCCAACCTCTGTTCCCGTCGATGGTGCAACTCATGCATCGCAACACGCGACGGTATGGCGGATACGTTGTCCACTTCGGCGTGGTGGTCGTCATTATCGGATTCGCCGGCGCGGCCTTCAATCAGGACACAGAGCAGGAGATGGGATACGGCGACAAAATGAGCATCGGCCCCTACACGCTGGTCTGCCGCTCCTACACTGAAGATGATGCGGCCAACTATGCCAGCCAGTGGGCTGTGCTCGATGTTTACAAGAGCGGAAAGCAGGTCGATACCATGACTCCGGAGCGGCGTTTTTATAAGGCCAGCCGACAGACCTCAACCATGCCGGACATTCGCTCCAACCTGGATGAGGATCTTTATCTTGTGTTTGAAGGATTGAATCCGGCTAACGGTCATCCAATTTTGAAAGCCCATCTAAACCCACTGGTGATGTGGATCTGGATTGGTGTCTGGATCATGCTAATTGGGACTGTCCTGGCTCTGATTCCGAATGCACGTGCGCTCGTACGCGTGCCTGTTCCGGCCCGCTTAGGACCGGCGCATGCTGAGCCCGCGGTCGCAGGAGACTGATGTTGAGACGTCGACACCTACTCTCTAAGCTGGGCGTACGAGGTTGCAACACCGTACAGGTAGCAGCCTTGTCCGCCGCAGCCTTCTTATTGCTCGGCGCCGGCAATCCAGCTACCCGGTTCTCCGAAATCGGCCACCAGATGATGTGCATCTGCGGGTGCAATCAGATTCTTTTGGAATGCAATCATGTCGGCTGCCCAGCTTCCGACGGCATGCGCACCGAACTCATGGCGTCGCTCACCCGAGGAGATAGTGACAGTCTGGTCGAACAAAGCTTTGTGCAGAAGTACGGACCTACGGTGCTGGCAGATCCGACTAGGGACGGCTTTGACCGCGCCGCATATATCGTCCCCTCTGTGGCGTTGATTCTGGGCTTTAGTTTGATTGTGTTGGTGATTCGCGCCTGGAAGAATCACCCAGCTCCCGCCGTCGCGAATGGCCAACGTCCTCTCTACGGCGCCGTGCTCGAACAATTCCGTGCCCAAGTTCGCAAGGAGACCAATCTATGATCTGGTTCTTCTCGTGCCTGATGCTGGTTGTCGCGTGTGTATCTTACGTTTTCTGTCTCCCCGGAAGACTTTTTGTTGCCCCAACGACAACTCGCTCGGGATATTTGTGCGAGCGCAAGGAGGTGGTCTATGAAAATCTGAGCGATCTGACTTTCGAGTACGCGGCCGGCAAAGTTCCTGACGCCGACTACGCAGCGCTGAAGTCTTCTTTGCAGGACGAAGCCGCCACCTTACTGGCAGAGATCGCCCGCTTGGAAAAGCGTTCCGCAACGGCAGTTCGCCGGCGCGCGGAAGATTGAAAGGAACAACATGCTGAAAACTCTATTACAGGTCATCCCGAGAGAGTGCCCTTCTACCGAGAAGGAGGGTGCCGCTCGGGCAACTGCGCCGCTTGCTCCCATCGCTGCAAATGCGCGAGGCACGAGCCTCCATATCGCACTCATCGTCCTCCTGCTGGCCTCTTTGGCTGCCGCTCAGACTCTCAGCGGCACGGTGAGAAATTCCACTACCGGCAAACCATCCGGCGGAGATGAAGTTATCTTGTTTAAGCTGGGCCGAGGGATGGAAGAATCGGGCCGGGTCAAGACAGATGCAAAAGGTAACTTCTCTTTCACACTCGACAATACGCAAAGCCCGCATCTGCTCCGCGCCATCCACGGCGGCGTGACGTATCACCGTATGGCACCTCCTGGAACGACGTCGGTAGCCATCGAAGTTTACGACGTCGCGGGAAAGGTAGACGGAATCGGAGTGGTCGCCGATATTATGCGCATCCAGACGGCACAAGGCCACATTGTGGTTACTCGGGATTTTGGAGTGCGAAACGCCTCTGATCCTCCGCGCACCCAGATGAACGAGCGCAATCTCGAGTTCTACGTTCCCGATGGTGCGCAACTCATTGGCGATTCCGCTACAGCTACGAGTGAAAATGGCAATCCTTTGAAAACCGCTCCCCTACCAGAACGCGAGAAGAATCGTTACTCGTTCATTTTTCCGCTGCGGCCAGGGTTCACGCACTTCGAGGTGTCCTACCAACTTCCTTATAGTGGCAGCGCCAATCTTGATCCCAGATCGATCTATCCCTTGCAGAGCTTCGTTGTGATATTGCCGAAGGCGATGCAGTTCCACGCGACCCCTGGCTCGACAGGCTTCAAATTGATGAACTACCCGAACCAGCCTGATGCCAGTGTCCTAGTAGCGGCAAACACCAAGGGCGGACAGAATCTTGGATTTAACATTTCCGGCGACGAAACGCTCGCAACCGGCCAGCAGATCGACATTAAAGGCTCTGGCAAGCGTGAGCAAAGTTCCGCCGGTGGCACTTCTGGATCATCCATTAACCGTCCGGGCGGAGGATTGGGCCCGCCGATCGACGCTGCCGATCCCCTGCAAGAATATCGGTGGTGGATCCTGGGTGGCTTTGCCGCAGCCATGGTCATCGGCGGCATCTACGTAGCATCGCGACAACAGTCCGTAATACGTTCTTTGAGGCACAAAGACCTAAAGCGTCCGGATGCGGGCACTTTGGAAGGGTCGCGCGCATTTGTTGCCACACACCCCACTTCCAACCTGATGGAAGGAATCAAAGAAGAACTCTTCCAGATTGAATTGGAGCACCAGCAGGGCCGGATTTCACAATCCGAATACAAAATAGCGAAGGCTGCTCTCGACCAAACGCTGGCTCGCGCATTGAAGCTCCAAACCCAAGAAGCCTAAGCTGCCGACACTGTCGGAGCGCATCAACCTACTACCACGTAGCCAGAATTTTGTTTCTAGCAATTCAATAATGATTACGAAGATTTACGGAGAGTTACATCGGGAAACGATCATGGGTGCACCTTAGATCAATTGATCAGCATCTATTAGAGAAGACATTCAGTCTCTGAGTTACCCGTCTCCTCTCATCAGGGGGGAGCGCTGCTCAGCTTTTCAAAGGAGAATTCACACAATGAAGCAAATAAAGTACACAGCACTTTTATCGATGATCGCCCTACTGTCCACGGTGAGCGCTTTGGCACGGGATAAGAATCAGCACTCGGTAGAGATCTCGGAATCCGTACAAGTCGGCGGCACGCAACTGAAGCCTGGCAGCTACGAGGTTGAGTGGCAAGGAACCGGCCCGGAGGTACAAGTGAGGTTCGTGCGTGACGGAAAAACGATTGCCACGGCGCCCGGAACAGTGAAGACGAATGACGCTCATGTGATTCAAGACGACGTCGTGACTGACGCAACCAGCGCCGACGCCACAAAGCTCAGAGAGATCGACTTCGCTCACAACAAAGAGTCATTGGTCTTTGAGCAGAGTGGCATGTAGGTTCCTTCAAGTAGTCCCGGATACTACAAGTCTCTCGTGTTCGGCGAGCCCGGCCTAGAAGTCGAAAAGGCGGGGCTTTCTTATTAAATTTTGGGTTCTGAGACGAGGCATGGTTACGAGGAAATTTATGCGCCCGAACAGCGAGAAGCTTGAAGCCATCACGGTGAGGGTGGCATGGACATTCGCATCCGCTGTGCTTGTGCTGTTAGCGGTGAGCCTTCTGCTCGCGGTTGCGGGCTACGTTGGATCAGCCTTTGCTTCAGACTTACAACCCGAATCGGTGTCATCGT
This sequence comes from uncultured Acidobacteriaceae bacterium, assembly GCA_963795875.1. Taxonomy (GTDB): domain Bacteria; phylum Acidobacteriota; class Terriglobia; order Terriglobales; family Acidobacteriaceae; genus Sulfotelmatobacter. The sequence continues at coordinate 2,009,482 of CAWCJM010000003.1, read as the reverse complement.
CTGCGGGGAAGTAGTCTTGCTTTTGTGCGAAATCAACTCTTCGTCGGCAGAGTGAAATGAAAGCTCGCCCCGTGTGAGGAGTTGTCGGAAGCCCACAGGCGACCCCCATGGGATTCGATGATGGAGCGGCTGATACGAAGTCCCATGCCCGTGCCGTCACCCTTGGTGGTAAAAAACGGATCAAAGATCTGGTCCGCATGCTGCGGCGGCAGACCCACACCGGTATCGCTGACCGAGACCACCAGTTGCGAGCCTTCGGCGCTCTGAGACTTGACGTAGAGCTCGCGCGGTCCAGTCGCATCTTTCATTGCTTCGATGCTATTGATCATGAGGTTCATGAGCACTTGCTGCAATTGCACGCGGTCGGCCATAAAGCGGGAAAGACCAGCCGCAAGGTCCGTCGCCACCAATATGTTGTATCGCGTGGTCTCGCCGCGCAAAAGAACGATCATCTCTCGAATAATCTCGTTTACGTCCACGAGCTCCCGTTGCGAAGTACCTTTCTGGAAGAGCTGGCGGACATGGCTGATGATTTCGCCCGCTCGCTTTACGTCTTTCACGATTCTCATAGCAGCCGCGCGTGCTTCTTCGATGTTTGGGGTGTCGCCCGCGAGCCAGCGCAAGCAGGTATTGGCGTTGGTGCTGGCTGCGGCGATCGGCTGATTCACTTCGTGTGCCAGGGAAGCGGTCAACTCTCCCATCGTGGTCACCCGGCTGACGCGTGCGAGATCCGTCTGGGCTTGGCGCAGAGCCTCACGCGCCTCTTCCGCTTTCTTGCGCTCGGTGACGTCCATCATGGTGCATACGAACTGTTCCACTTCCCCGGATGCGTTCAAAACAGGATGGCCAACGGTGTGAGTGTATTTGACAGTGCCGTCCGGAAGGAGGATTCGATGATCGACTTCGTAGTCTGACTTTTCACGGGTTGCTCTATCTTTTATTTCTCCCACTCTGGCTCGATCTTCCGGATGCATGCGTTGTAGCCGGTCTTGCCAAGCAGACAGCCCCTGTTTTGGATCAAAGCCGTATATGCGATACCATTCCTCGGAGAGATACAAGGCCTCTTCTCCTAGCACCCGCCAGGCCCCACTCCCGGTATGCGCGAGTCTCTGCGCTTCTGCTAAGTATGCCTCTCTCTCTCGAAGCGTCTGTTCCACCTGCTTTGCCGCAGTGATATCCATTACCGCTCCCACGAATTCTACGTTTCCCGGCCCATCGTTGGTCAGGGAATGCCCCACGACTCGAAGGTACTTGACGGTGCCATCCGGCATGAGCAGCCGATGTTTAAAATCGAACGCCTTGCTGTCCTTTGCTATTTGATCGATGGTTTCTTGGACGAAAGCTTTGTCCTCTGGATGGGTTCGTCGCAATATCGCTTCCACTGTCGGTTTGTTGGCTGGGTCGTAGTCAAAGATTCGGAACGTTTCTTCTGACCAGATGATCTCGCCAGTGGCCATCGTCCAGCCGAAGCTCCCGGTGTGACTAAGCCTTTGAGCTTCCGCCAGGTAGGCCTCACTTCGCCGCAGCTTCTCTTCCTGCCGTTCCAAGCTCTGGGCAGCGGATCGCCTCTCCACCCAAGATGTCAGCAACGCCATCCCGAGGACGAGAAAGGTGACAGCAGCAATTCCGGCGGTACCGAGTGTGGAGATGCTTACGGCGTGAGACAGGTTCGCAGGCATGCCAGTGGGGGCAAAACTCGCGGCGGCCATGCCGGTATAGTGCATGACGGGGATGGCAGCCCCCATCACGACCGCTCCAACCAGTTTTCCCCGGCCGACCCCCGTTTTATCATCCCGGAAGTGAAAGGTAATCCATAGTGCGGCGAGAGAAATCAGAACCGCGAAGACGACGGAAAGTACGACAAGAAAGGAATCAAAGTGGCATAGAGCCGGTAAACGCATGGCCGCCATGCCGATGTAATGCATACTGGCAATACCTGCACCCATGAGGGCGCTGCCGGCGACCGCTCGGGACGCCCCCATTTTCTGTCGGCTCGCCACGGCCAGGGCAACGATCGAAGCGAGAATGGCAGCCAGCAGTGACAGCAGAACGGTAGGCCAATGGTAGGCCACGGGAATCGGCAGGATGAACGCCAGCATCCCAATGTAGTGCATGGACCAAATGCCCGTCCCCATCGCACTGGCTCCGCCCAGCAGCCAAACCGCTCGAGTCCAACCGCCAGCGGCAGTTACACGACCTGCAAGATCCAGAGCAGCGTACGACGCAAAGATAGCGATCAACACCGAGAGCGCCACGAGCGCGTAATTGTACGAGCCAATCAAGTGTTCGGCAGCCATGTGATGCCATCCGGTTGCCACGCCGAATAGTCGCGCCGCCCTTCAATTGAAAATTAAAGCGTCTCCCTCAGCGCGCTGTAGAAATTGTCCGCCTTCAACTCAGAGAAGCTGGGCAACAGCTCTGCATAGTCGACATCTGCGGTGTGTGCCTCAAATCAAGAATTCACCGGCAGGTATGGACTGCGAATGCACCTTTACTCTTCTGCCTAAAACCGCCCTATGTACCGCGTTTGTCAAGCCTACCCTGAGAACATGATACCGCAGTGACCAAGTGCGACTTTCTCAGGCTAACAGCTCAGCATCTCTCACGTCGGTTGGCACGGTGTGTTCTGTGTCACGCTCTTTGAAGCATTCAGAACGAATACTTCAACGAAAACTGGATCAGGCGTGGTGTACCCACCACCGAAGTGATCGGCGCCGAACCAACCGCAGGTAAACCCGCCCCCGGCGCAGCAACCACAGCTGAAGGCGGATTGGCGAACGAAGGGTGATTGAACAAGTTGAAAAAGTCCGTGCGGAATCGCAGAGTCTGTGCTTCCCTAATCTTGATCAGCTTCTCCAGGGTCCAGTCCACATTCGATTGTGGCGGCCCGATAATGCAGTTGCGCGGCGTGTTCCCGTAGACAGTGGCGTCGCTATTTCCGCCCGTGGAAAGCAGAGCGAATGGATCCGAAGTATAAGCTGCTGGGTTCACCCAGTTAGCCAGCCTCGCGTGAACGCTGCCCGAACTGGGCGCATTTCCGCAACCGAACCCTGAATTGAAGGTGCTGGTGGACGATGGACTCGCCAGGTTGTAGGAGGTCCCTCCCGCAGGATCAAAAACGGTGAAGGGCGCGCCCGATTGCAGAGTGATGACTCCGCTCGTCTCCCAGCCGCCGAGCACGCCTTTCACCATCTTCGAGCTCCCGGCGAGCGCCGGTAATTCATAGACTGCGCTGGTAACAAAGCGTTGGCGGCGATCGAAATCCGAAAGACCTCGCGAGGCACGGGCGTTGACCTGATCGTTGACGCGAGTGATGAATGCCACTGAGGCGGTCGAGACGTCGTCAATCGATTTTGAGTACGTGTAGGCGGCCTGGAAATAGAGCCCGCGGGAAAAGTGGTGGCCCAGAGTGGCTTGCAAAGCACTGTAATGAGAGTCGGAGTTCGGAGCGAAATCTTCAAAATTAGCAGAATTAATGCCCAGATAAGGCGCCCGCGCTGGCGAGTTCTCTGCAGTCGAATCCATAATGGTGCAGGAGCCGGGCCCACCCCCGCAAGCGTACGGGATGATCACCGGATGCTGGGTGGTCGCCAGCCCTGCCTGGTCGTCATCGGTGGTGGAACGCAGGCGCGAGCCTTTGGTCCCAACGTACGCGAGCTCGGCAAACCAGTCCCGGCCAATCTGGCGCTCAACGCTGAAGTTCCACTGTTGGGTTGTGCCGACAACCCAGTGCAACGGAACGACGAGTTCGATCGTGCTTTGAACCGTCCCGGAAAAACTGGGAGAGCATTGCTGGATCATGGGGAAGGAGCAAGGCCTGAAGCCTGTAAAAAACGAAGGTACTGGAACAAAGGGTTGCGTTGGGGCTGCTCCAAGAGGCGGAATGGGAAACGCGCCGTTGGCTGCAAAGAGGTTGGCCAGACTGCCTGCCCCAGGGAGGAAGCCTACCTTAAACGGAAAAGTGGGAGGGGTAATAGCGAGGTTATCTACCGCACCCAGGTCTTCGCGCACAGCGTAAATACCATACCCGGCACGAACCGCAGTGGTGTGATGGCCCCCTACATCGTAGGCAAAGCCGACGCGTGGCTCCCAGACAGTCGCATACTCGTTCTTGAGACCAGCCTGATTTAGCGTCCCCGTAATGCCACTCAGATTGAACTTGTTCACGCACTTGGGATAAACGAACGGCTGCCCTGTCACCGGGGCCAGAAGAGGGTTGGTGTTGCCAGTATGGCAAAGCAGGTCGTACGGGGCGCCGATAAATTCATTTCGGAAGCCCAGGTTCAAGGTTAGGCTCCTGCTGGCCCGCCAGTCGTCCTGAACGAACCAGGCACGGCTGGGCACGCGATAGTCGTGGTTGCCCGAACCACCGCCAGCCATTGAGAGCAGGGGGGAACCTGAAAGAAAGCCCTGGAAATCTGTCGAGGGAGTTGCCGGAGGAGCCGGTATGAAGAATACATAGCCATTGTCCCCGGTAGGCAGGCTCCGGCGCATAGCCACGCGGTCGATCTCGCCGCCAATTCGTAGTTGGTGCGGCCCCCGGCTCCAGCTTACGGTATCAAGCCACACAAAATTATCCGAAAGCGCCGACTGCAGTTGCGTCGTATAGGGCCCAAATTCGAAGGTACCGAAGTGCAAACGATACATGTTTGGATCACCCGCTTGCCCATTGACGCCGGTCGCGGTAGGCAGGTTGATGCCGACTTCCGATCCCGTGACCGGCGCCCTATTGTCCAGTCGATCGCTGATGATGTTGACCCCGAACCGGAATTCGTTCAGCAGCCTGTAGTTGAAGATATGCGTCTCGGTCATGCTGCCAAAACGGCTGTGCAAGGGAATATCCAAAGGGAAATTCAGGTTGTTCACGCCGGGCTGGCCGCCGGTTTGGATCCCAAAATTATCCGCACCGAAAGGCTGGAAGGTGTCGGAATCGGACCAGAAGAAGCGCTCGGACAGGTGGTCCCTACCATTGCGGAACTCTTTGTCCCAGTTAGCAGTGAATTGATCGTCAGTGAATCGCCCGGGCTTGGTGACCACAAACGGAACCGCAGTGCCGCACGAGGTGGTGGAGGGGACATCCGTGGGCAGAGGAAATAGGTATCCGCCGGCTCCTGCGCCGAATTGGTTGTTTTTGACGTTCAATATGTTGAGGGCCACCGGATCGACCGCCGCACCCTCGTTGCAGTCTGTCGCCATCAGGCTCGGCGATTGCCGGTCCTGGATAGGAACGTATGGAATGCTGGGTGAGTTGATGAACGTTCCCGGGGAGGCGCCGCTACGCTGACGCGTGCCCTGGTAGTTCAGATAGAAGTAGCCCAGTTTGGCCTTAGGGCCCACCGGCCCACCCAAGTCGCCGCCAAAAATATTCTGCTGAATCACCACTCTCTTCAGAAAATAGTCGGTGGCATCCAGCGAGGTGTTACGGAAATATTCCCAGAGATCCCCGTGGGGACTTGAGGTTCCGCTTTTCAGGGTTGCGTTGATGTTCCCGCCGCCATTGCGTCCCTGTGAAGAGTCATACAAACTCGTGCTTACCTTGAATTCCTGGATTGAGTCTGGATTGGGGAGCGGAGTGTAAGTCAACTCGCCGAACGCATAGTCGGCCACTGAAATTCCGTCGATCAGATAGTTGTTGTTGTCCTCGCGCCCGCCGTTGACGTGGATGTAGACAGCACCGCGGCCCAACTGAGACGCGTTGTTCAAGTCTGAAGACGCGCCCGCCGACAGCGGGAGCAACTGTTGGAAATTGCGTGTGGCCAGAGGTAATGTCGTAATCGTGGCGGAACCGAGCGACTCTCCCGTGGTGGCATCGGTAGTATTCACGTTCTCGACTTGTGTCTGGACTTCGATCTTTGTCACCGTAGTCACTTTCATCGTCGCGGTCATGCGCGTCGTTTCCGTTATGCGCGCAGCAATGCCCGGAAACCGGGTGACGGGGAAACCTCCGGCGGCCACCACCACCGTGTAGGTGCCAACCGGCAGAAGAGTGGCCATGAACAGCCCGGAGGAGTCCGACACAACCTGGCGCACGACCTCACTCGTGGCCTCGCTCTCGATACTAACCTTCGCGTTCTGGATCAAGGCTCCAGACGCATCCTGAACCGTGCCACTGATCGCTCCGGTTGCGCCTCCCTGGGCCCACGAGGCACAGGCCGCTGACGAAATGATGACTAGAATCGCCAACATGCGGTTGCGCAACATAGCCCCCTCCTCGATGAACATTTTGGAGAATCAGTTTCTCGAGAATAAAAGCCTCACAGGGATGATTGGTGAATGAAGGCTGCGCTAAGAAAACATTGAAGGCAACCTCGCGGAATTGCGGAGGCGATTCTAGAAGTTTTGACGCTGGATTCCGAGCGTCAGCCGAAGTTTACGCCGCAAGAGCCATCCGCTCGGCGCCATTGCTGTTCGGTCTACCGTTGAAAGAACAAAATTTCACCACCTCCGCAAGAAGCACAATAGGGTATTTACCGTAGACGCTACGGCTTCTTCGTCGCTGGAAGGTACTTCTTCTCGATCGAAGCCACGACAACGTAATTTGGATCCACCATCTCGTTCAGATGGATCTTCCCTACTTGCGACAGCAGTTCGTAGGCATCGAATTCCGACAAGCCATAGTCTTTGTGGATCCAGTGCACCAGTTCTGTGAACGCAATGCGGAGTGCATCGTCCAGAGGACGATACGCCCCAACCGTCATAATGGCATCGTCATTTTCAAATTGCGGCCAATTGATGGCCCTCCCTTTGATCACAGTAAGCTGCACTCGCGCCTTTAGTGGCACTTCGATCGCCGAGCCTGCAATCTCGCCGTCGCCCATGGCGGCGTGGCCGTCCCCGATATACAACAGGCCGCCTTTCACGTTCACCGGAAGATACACCGTATTGCCCAGGCTGGCCTCGGGAGAATCCATATTGCCGCCGAACTCCGCAGGCACCACCGAGCTCCGGGCCTCGCCCCCAGCCGGCGCGACGCCAATGCAGCCGAAAAAAGGATGCAAGGGAATCTTCACCGAAAAATCTGTGTCCAAAGCTTTGAACGTCGCTGCATTGGCCGCATGATCAATGTGATAGAACCAGATCTTCTCAGGCAGCGGCGGATGCAGCATCGGTGTGTAGTTGGTTTCGTTAAGCGCCCCAAATCCATACGAAAACGCGCCCACGCCCGTGTCGCCGTCCACCTGCAGGTCAAGAATCTTTACCGCCAGCGTGTCGCCCGGCTCCGCGCCCTCCACATAAAACGGCCCCGTCAGCGGATTGTCGCCCTTCACCATGCTGAGCTTGTCCCCGGGTTTCTTAAGCACGTTGCCAAAGCAGTCGAGGGTATTGGTGTCAAGAATGTCGCCCGAGTGCAGCCGCACGACCGGCTCCGCCGTCGCAAAAAGGTACTTCACGTTGTGGGTGGTAGTGGCATAGTGAACGACGGTCTGCGCCGGCGCTGAACCGACGAGTAGTACGAGAGGAAGAAGACGAGCGATCACAGGACCCCCTGATGGGCTGCCGATGGTCGCAGCCATAAGAAGAATCTCTTCTCATCCGATGGGGGCAAAGTGTAACACAAGATGCCACCTCCTGAGATCGCTCTGGAGGTGTGATCCGACCCTAGCCGTACAAAGCGCAAGTAAGGTCTCTGCCTTCACCCTCGAGAGCAGATGCACCCCGCGGAGGTCGAAGAGGTGACCCTAGGATGCCGTGACCACGGAATGACACGTGTCGGACTGTGGACATCCACTCCGGCACCGGTATTGAGGTAGCGATCTCGCGGGCCTCGGTTTCTCTGCAAGTGATCCCTTCCCCCGTTGTCCCCCGCTGAGCCGCAGTTTGGCTAGCGCCTTGCATATGTCAAACGAGAACACTAAGCGGCACCGCTTACCGCATGGATCGCCAGTGCATCGGTGCGGCCGTCGGCCTTACGAAAATCAGGTATGGAGGAAGAGCGCTGAAAACCGCGCAAGCAGAGGCATCATGAAGAAACCAATTACGTATCTGACGGGCATACTGTTGGTCCTGACCATTTTCTTCTCTCGAGCTTCCGCAGCTGATCAGGAAGAAAAAGACGAGAACCGCTTACTGAACAGCGGCACCGTGTTGAAAGAGATTCTGGATGTTCCCGACGACATACCCCAAGACCTACTCGACAAAGCCGATTGTGTGGTCGTTTTCCCGTCTGTCGTGAAGGCCGCGTTCATTGTTGGGGGAAGCTACGGGCGAGGTGCAATGTCCTGTCGCCAAGGGGAAGATTTCACAGGATCGTGGGGAGCACCTACGATGATGGCTCTAGAGGGCGGCAGCTTTGGCTTCCAAATCGGTGGCGAGGCGACAGACTTTGTGCTGCTGGTGATGAATGAGCGTGGTGCAAGCGGAATTCTCACGAGCAAAGTCAAGCTCGGTGCGGATGCGTCGGTTGCGGCAGGCCCAGTTGGTCGCACTGCTTCCGCGGAAACCGACGCCACCTTACGAGCAGACATCTTGAGCTATTCTCGCGCCCGCGGCGCGTTCGTAGGTGTGTCACTCGGAGGATCAACCATTCGTCCCGATAATGGCGCCAATCGGAAAATCTACGCTAAGGAAGCGCCAGCAAGGCAGATCGTTCTGTCCGGGCAATTCGCTGTCCCGCCAGGAGCTCAAACGATGATTTCGACATTGGACTCCAAGACTCCGAAGCATAAGTCCTGAGGGCGACGAGGGGTCGCTATCACTCCAACCGAACTGAGGAGATCAAGTTGCGATCACGCGGGCCATGGAATTGGCGAGTTCGGATGTCGCACCTTGTCGTGTTGATCTGCGCTGCCGCGTCAGCATTTGCGGATGCCACCCAGCCCTTGAGCCCGACTAATATCTTTGCTCCCGCATCGACCCCGGCGAGGTCGATCTTCGGACTGTCTCTGTTTGTGCTGGCAGTTACAGGAGCCATTTTCTTAATCGTCTTCACCTTACTGGTTTATTCCGTCGTGAGGTTCAGGAGGAGAAAGAATGATGATGGACGAGAACCTCCCCAGGTCTACGGCAGCAATCAGGTGGAATTGGCGTGGACGATCATTCCGATTCTCATCGTCGTTGCATTGTTCATGGCGACCGCACGAGTGATTGCCCTCGTTCAGAAGACATCGCCGCCCAGCAACGCGATCGCAGTTACAGCGATCGGACACCAGTTCTGGTGGGAATATCGCTATCCAGATTTGGGCGTAGTAACGGCAAACGAACTGCATCTACCCGTCAGTGACCCGGTCCATCCGACACCGACATTCATTCAACTGCTATCCGCCGACACAGACCACAGTTTTTGGGTCCCGCGGCTGGGGGGAAGACTGATCTGATTCCCAATCACCCTAACACTATGTGGATCGACCCGCAGGAAGCAGGAGTTTACCTCGGGCAATGTGCGCAGTACTGCGGAACCCAGCATGCCAAGATGCTGCTGCGTGTCTATGTCCAATCGAAGGATGATTTTGATCGATGGATCGAGCAGCAACGCCGGCCGGCGTCTATGAATGACACTGTATCTCAGGGACGAGAGATATTCGAGACCACCGCTTGCATCAATTGCCACACTGTGTCCGGTACAGTGGCCAGCGGGCGATTCGGTCCGGACCTCACGCACCTGATGAGCCGGGACACGATCGCGGCCGGCGCAGCTCCGAATACACCAGAAAATCTCCGGCTGTGGATCCGAAAACCGGACGCCATCAAGCCTGGCTCCCTGATGCCCGCGATGCAGTTGAGCGAACAGCAACTAGACGCATTAACAGCCTATTTGGAAACGCTTCGTTGAGCACCTCATTCAAGACTTTGAGGAGATCACCCGATGTCGACTGATGCCGTCACGCTGCCCAGAACGGAATTTGCATCGCGTCCTGTTGTCTCCAGGCTCCACGATTGGGTTACGACGGTTGATCACAAGCGGTTGGGCATTCTGTACATCCTTTATGCCTTGGTGTTTCTCGTGATTGCGGGGATCGAGGCGATGATTATCCGCATCCAGCTCATCCGCCCGCACAACGATTTTGTTTCGCCCCAAGTCTTCAACCGAATGTTCACCATGCATGGAACCACCATGATTTTCTTCGTGGTCATGCCTGTTCTGTTTGGATTCGCAAACTATCTGATTCCACTCATGATCGGTGCGCGGGACATGGCCTTTCCGCGCCTGAATGCTTTCAGTTTCTGGATGACCGCTTTTGGAGGACTGCTTCTGTACTTCAGCCTGGTGGGAGCCAATGGACTCTACGGAGCGGGCAACGCTCCCGACGTCGGGTGGTTCGCCTATGCACCGTTGACTTCGCGGACGTTTTCCGTTGGCCACAGCACCGATTTCTGGACGCTGGCGCTGCTGGTCTCCGGCTTCGGCAGCATCGGTACCGCGATCAACATCGTCGCCACAATTCTCTGCATGCGCTGCCCAGGAATGACGCTCGCCAAAATGCCATTGTTCGCATGGCTCAACCTGGTCATGGCCGGATTGGTGATCCTCGCCGTCAGTCCGCTGACTGCTGCGCAGATCATGCTGCTGGTCGATCGCTATCTTGGGGGACATTTCTTCGACACTCAGGCAGGAGGCTCCGCCGTGATCTGGATGCATTTCTTCTGGATTTTCGGACATCCGGAAGTCTACGTCCTGGTCCTCCCAGCCTTCGCCTTCGTCTCCGAGATCGTACCGGTCTTCTCTCGCAAGCCGATCTTCGGTTATTCGGTGATGGTGGGGGCAACCGTCGCGATCGGATTCATCAGCATGAGCGTGTGGGCTCACCACATGTTTACGGTTGGCATGGGCGCAAACGTGAATACTTTCTTTGTTCTGTCGACCATGGCAATCGCAGTCCCCACCGGAATCAAAATCTTCAACTGGCTGGCCACGATGTGGGGAGGAAAGATTGAGTTCAAGACTCCGATGCTGTTCTGCATTGCTTTTCTCTTCCAATTCCTGGCTGCGGGCCTCACCGGCGTCATGTTGAGTGCCGCGCCTTTCGATTGGCACTTGGGGAATTCATATTTCGTAGTCGCGCATTTTCACTACGTGATCGTCGGCGGCATTCTCTTCGCTCTGTTCGGAGCCTTTTACTACTGGTTCCCGAAGATGTCGGGGAAGATGTACAGCGAGACGCTCGGCAAGCTGCACTTTCTGGCTCTTCATCATCGGATTTCACCTGACCTTCGACTTCATGCATATCCCGGGATTGCTGGGTATGCCGCGAAGGATCTACACCTACGAGCCTGGGCGCGGTTGGGACACGTGGAACTTCATTGTGACCATCGGAGTTTTCTTCCAGGCGGCCGGGATTCTGGTTTTCCTGATAAACCTGCTCTGGTCCTATTTCCGCGGCAAAGCCGCCGGAAGCGATCCGTGGGACGCCTGGACACTGGAGTGGTCCACGAGTTCACCGCCCCCTGCCTATAACTTCGCCTCGATCCCGGTGATTAGGAGCCGCCGTCCGCTCTGGGACCTTAAGCATCCGGCTGATCCGGACTGGAAGTACGAATAGCGAGAAACGCTTGATGAATGCGACGGCCATAACGCTATTGGCCGCAGGGAGAACGCGAGTGGGATCTTCCCTCGCGCGGACGCGTGGGAATGCTGCGCTCTGATCGCCGCCGAGGCCGCGATCTTCACGATCTTTGTCGTGGCATACCTTTTTTATATCGGCAAGAGCCTGACGGGCCCCATGCCGAAAGACGTTCTCACGCCCCGTCTTTTACACGATCTGTTTGCTTTCCAGCAGTCTGACGATTCACCTGGCCGCAAAGCTCTTCGACGCGGTAGCGTCCGAAGCTTTCGGAACCTGGTGGTTCGTCGACCATCGCGCTCGGCGCCGCTTTCTTTACGGAACCGCCATCGAGTGGCATCGGCTGATTTACCAAGACGGATTGACGATCAACACCAACCTGTTCGGAACGACTTATTACTCACTGGTCGGGCTGCACGGCTTTCACGTCGTCGTCGGTCTTTTGAGCCTGTCCACTGTGATGGCTTTCACGTTCGTGGGAAGCGTCAGAGCCAGAACACGCTGAGCGTGTCGACGTTCTATCTCTCTATTGGCACTTCGTGGACGCGGTTTGGGTTGTGGTTTTCACGGTCGTTTACGTGATTGGACGCTGAGACAGGTACTGGAAGATGGCATCGGAAACACTTGAACTGTCGCCGGAGACGGCAGGGCCGCCGCGACACGATCGAACTGCCCGCACCGACGGCTTGGCCGATCATCTTGGCCTTCGGCCTTACTTTGATTTTCGCGGGATTGGTTACCAGCTGCTCCGTCAGCTTTCTGGGGGCGATCCTGGCGTTTGCCGGTTGCGTCGGATGGTTCCGCGATGTGTTGCCGCAGGAAAAGCATGAGACCATGGCAGTGGTGGAGAAGGTACCAACTGCGGAAACCAGCCGTCCGCAGGTGGATCGGGTCGAATGGATGACCCAGGAACTGCAACGGGCGCGATTGCCGCTGGAGATCTATCCGATTTCGGCTGGTGTTAAAGGAGGCTTGGCAGGAAGTGTAGCCATGGCTGTTCTGGCGGTGCTGTATGGAGTCATCAGCGGCCACGGCATGTGGTACCCGATCAATCTTCTGTCGGCTGGATTCTTCCCTGCCAGAGTCACCACGGAGCAAATCGCGGCCTTTCATTGGGACGGGTTGATCATCGCGACGCTCCTCCACCTGCTTTGCTCTTTACTCGTTGGGCTTCTCTACGGCGCGACGCTTCCGATGTTTCCTCGCCGCCCCATTCTGCTGGGAGGTGTCATCGCTCCGATTCTGTGGTCTGGTCTGATTCACAGCATGCTCGAAGTGCTCGATCCCACGCTCAACCAGCGGATTGACTGGCTCTGGTTTGTCATTTCCCAGATCGGATTTGGCATCGTCGCCGGCATCGTCGTTTCCCGGCAAGAGCGCGTCCGTACCTGGCAATACCTCCCTTTCGCGGTTCGCGCCGGGATTGAAGCGCCTGCAGCGCTGGACGAAAAAAGTGGAGGCGGTCCTCGGCAATGAAGCATCGCTCCGTTCTCGTTACAGTCGCGATCCTTTCGCTCATGGTTTGCGCCGCCTGCAGCAATTTTCCCGGCGTCCATCGGCCGGAATCGGCGGTCGTGACTCCGAGCGACGTCGTCGACTTCAATACGCTCTACGGACAGAACTGCGCAGGATGCCACGGCGTCGACGGTAACGGGCGGAGCCGCCATTGCCCTGGCGAATCCGGTGTTTCTCGCGATTGCAGACGACACCGTGATTCGCCGCATCGCCGCAAACGGAGTGCCCGGCACGCCGATGCCGGCTTTTGCTCAGAGTGCGGGCGGAATGCTCACCGACAAACAGATCGACGCTCTAGTGCGGGGGATCCGATCGTGGGCGAAACCCGACGCTCGCGGCGATCAGAATCCGCCACCCTATACAGCGCCGGCTCCCGGCGATCCGCAGCGCGGCGCCGATGCCTATCGGACTTACTGTTCCTCCTGTCATGGAGCCGACGGCCGCGGCGGAAGCAAGGCCAGTTCGATTGTGATGGCTCGTACCTCGCACTGGTGAGCGATCAACAACTTCGAACGATCGTGATTGCCGGCCGGCCCGAGTTGGGTGCGCCGGACTGGCGCGGTGACGTCGAGGGCCGACCCATGTCGGCGCAAGACATTTCTGATGTCGTGGCGTGGCTTTCCAGCCAGCGACCAAAGTTCCCGGGCCAGCCGTACCCGATCTCTTCGATGAACCCGGCCCAAAGAGGATCTCGATGAGCGCAGAAAATGGAATGTCGAGACGCGCGGCGCTTGTGAAACTGGGAGTGTTTCTCAACGGCGTTGTCGGCGTTTTGTTGGCCGTGCCGATCGTGCGCTATCTCCTGTCGCCTGTGACCCGCGAAAGGAAATTTGGTTATGAGTCGTGGCTTTCGCTCGGCGGGCTGGAACAGTTTCCCGCCGGGCAGACCCGGCTCGCCACCTATCGCAATCCCGTGGTCAACGCCTGGGACGGAGAAACCGGCGACATCGCGTGCTGGGTTCGAAATGTTGACGATCAAACTTTCCAGGTCTTTGCCATCAACTGCGCGCACCTCGGATGCCCGGTTCGCTGGTTTCCACAGTCGAGTCTCTTCATGTGTCCCTGCCACGGCGGCGCTTATTACCAGGACGGCTCGCGCGCCTCGGGACCTCCCGAGCGCGGCTTGTTCCAGTACCGCTACAAAATCGAAGATGGAAAACTTCTCATCAAAGCTGGCGAAATGCCAACTCCCGGTCAGCCTGTGGCAAATAAGAGCGGAGGCAAGACGACATGCGCCTGATCCGAAAACTCGGCGACTGGTTCGATCTGCGGCTGCAGCTCGGAACGCCAATTCGCGAAACTGCCGAACACCGCGTCCCGCGCGAGACCGCAAGTTGGTTCTATGTTTTCGGCAGCGCCGCGCTCACATGTTTCATGCTCCAGCTTGTTACCGGCATTCTGCTTGCGCTGATCTACGTGCCTTCCGCGGGAGAGGCCTGGAACAGCCTGCAGACCCTCAATCACGGAGTTTCCCTGGGTTGGTTCATTCGAGCCCTGCACGGATGGGGCTCGAACTTCATGGTCGCGATTGTCCTGATCCACATGGTGCAGGTTTTTCTTTTTGGAGCCTACAAGTTTCCGAGAGAACTGACATGGATCGTTGGCGTCCTTCTTTTGCTGGTGACGCTTGGCATGGCTTTTACGGGGCAGGTGTTGCGATTCGACCAGGACGCTTACTGGGGATTAGGCATCGGCGCATCGATCGCAAGCCGCGTCCCGGTGATCGGACCTTGGGCTGTGAACCTGATGCTGGGCGGTCCAATCATTGCCGGCGCGACGCTTTCGCGATTCTTCGCGCTGCACGTTTTTGTTATTCCAGGACTACTGATTGCTTTTGTCGGCTTGCATCTGCTCATGGTGCTGAAACTGGGAATCAACGAATGGCCCATGCCAGGACGCATCGTCCGCCGCGCCACGTACCTGCAGGAGTATCACGAACTCACGCAGCAAGGAGGGTGTGCCGTTCGTGCCCGACGCGGTGTGGAAGGACATCTTGTTCTCCGGTTTCATTCTTCTTGCGATCGCTGTTTGCGCTGTTCATTTTGGTCCCTTCGGTCCCGGCGGCCAACCGGATCCGACGATTATTCAGACCGCCCCGCGTCCCGACTTTTTCTTCTTGTGGCTGTATGCGCTGCTCTCGTTCTTGCCCCCTTCCGCCGAGACACCCATCCTTCTGATTGGTCCCGCCATCGGAATCATTGTCCTGCTGGCGCTTCCGTTTGTGGCGGGCGAAGGTGAGAAGAGCTGGAAGCGCAGGCCCATTGCGGTCCTCACGATTCTGCTGGTCGCCGTGGCCTCGGCACTCTGACTCATCTGGCCGAGCACACGCCCTGGAGTCCGGTGATGGATGCCTGGAGCAGCCAGCCGATTCCGGCTGAATTCCTGCATGGCCGAACGGCGCTGGAGCGCCACGGTGCGCTCGTTTTTCAAGCCAAGCAATGTCACAACTGTCATTCGCTGGATGACAAAGGGAGGACAGCGCGGACCGGCGCTCGACAGTGTTGCTCTGCGCCTCACCGAAGATCAACTCATTCGCCAGGTGATTCAGGGTGGGGGAAATATGCCGGCCTATGGAAAAAATCTCAGTCCGGCGGAAACAACCGCACTGGTGGCATTTCTGGAAACACTGCATCCGGCAAATCAAAGGCCAGCACGCAATGCTTCTCAAGCGCTAGCGCTCGGCGAAAGCGAGGTCTCGCCACGGTAAGCCTAGCTATGTCCGAGCCCCATGCCCACGATGCAGTCGTGGTTGCTCCCGCTCGCCATCACATTCGCGCTGGTGGCCACAGCATTGGTCTATTTGCGCGGTTGGCTTTGTCTCCGAAATGCCTTTCCCAACGCTCATTGCCGGTTGGCGGCTCGCAGCGTTTATGAGTGGTCTGGTCTTCGTGTGGACTGCCGTCGCGTCTCCGCTCGCCGCACTCGATCATCAGTCACTCACGATTCACATGATGAAGCACCTTCTGTTGATGACGGTTGCTGCTCCGCTGGTCTCTAGCGGGAGCACCCGCGTTTCCGCTGGTGTGCGGATTACCGAAGCTCTTCATTAAGAGCGTCTCCCCTCGCAGGCTGCCGGCACGATGGCTCGAAGGCTGTCTCATGCATCCTGTGTTGTGCTGGCTGGCGGGCACGGCGGCCGTAATCGGATGGCATCTTCCCGTTGTGTTTCAGTTGGGCATGCACTCTCGCGGGGATTCATGTCTTGGAGGACTTGTCTTTTCTGGTCGCTGGCATTTTGTTCTGGTGTCCATCGTGCAGTCTTCGCCGAGTGCGACGAAGTCACCTCGGTGGTCGCTGGCCTTGTACCTCTTCCTCGCCACGCTGCCTTGTGACATTCTTTCCGCATTCCTCGTGTTCTGTAATCGGCTCGTCTATCCCTTCTACTAGTCCACCCCTGAGCTGTTCAGTCTGCCTCCCTTCGAGGACCAGGAATGTGCAGGCGCCCTGATGTGGGTTTGGGTGACATTCGCATATCTGATTCCTGCGGTCGCTATCACCGTGCAGATACTCTCGCCCTCGAATACACAACCGCAGAGGCCGGTCCGAGAACAGCACGAGAATGCGGGCCGGCCGCGGAACCGTGCCAGGGCGGAGCTGATCTGAACTGGAGGGCCAATCCTATCCTCATCATTATTAGCGCTCTCAACCCAGAGCCTAGGGCTGCCCTCGGCCAGTCGGATTGAGAATGTGGCTCCATCAATTTTGTGCTCTTTGAGCGAACTGCTCAGCGGCAGCGAAGCGCACTGGTCAATAGCAGAAGGAATCTTCACGCGAGCAGGGCCCGGGTCCTGTACCCGGGCCCTGATCGCGAGAATTCCAGACTCATGTCAGTTGCCAGCTCCGGTAGCATCAGAGTTCGATACTGTCGGTTCGATTGGCCACGATAGTCTCGTGCTTGTCCTGTGCTAGTTCCTTCTCTTTCTGCTTGGGGATAAAGGAACTCATGCCCGGTTTCCCGACCCGGATAAAACCACTTCAGCAGGACATCCGGTTGCCCGGCTCCTTGTTCGGCCAATGCGACCACGGTATCTCCTGTTGGCTCCGGACGGTCGGTTGCAATCGTCTGCAAGGTTGGCATACAGGACAGTTCTGTCGCGCATTGAAGACCTGCACAACATTCTGGTCGATATTTCCGTCCGCCCGCTTGAATAAGTATGTCCCTGCCGGTAACACTTGTCCCGGGATCTGGATCGGCTGGCTGAAAGTGATTGTGGTGGCTTGGTCCGACTCGTCCGCATGAGCCCCCAGTTCGAAGAAGAGGGCAAAAGCGATTATCAAACCTACGGCAATATAACCCTTGTTGATTTTCATATTGTTTATCTCCTTGAAACAATGTTGATGTTTCCACCTCGTGCTAAGAAAAGAACTTCACGTCTGCATCAGCATCGCTCCTTTCTTTTCACACTTTGGATAAAGGCAAGGCGGGTGCCAAACTTGGAGCGAATGTGGGTTCGGTGAAACTACTTTATTCTGAAGAAGTTAAACCGTGCGAGGCGTCCTGCATCATCGAGGCGTCGGAGGTGTCGGAAGCGTCGGTGCTGTCCATTTTGTGTTCCGACATCTGGTTCGCGCTGGATACCAAATTTCTTCATCCGTGTGATGAACGTGGTTCGCTTGAGTCCAAGGCGAGCGGCGGCGCCACCTGATCCGCCAATCCGGCCGTCGGCTTCTTTGAGGGCACGGATGATTTGATTGCGATCAACTTCGGCGAGAATACTCCGCACCGGGATGCGTCTTTCCGATTTCGCTTGTGCCGCGTCATTCGCTGGCGCCGGCTCCGGGCGAGACTGCAGTTCCGCAACGGGCACATTCAGGCTTGGGCCCGACGATAGGATGACTGATCGCTCGATTACATTCTGCAGTTCCCGAATGTTGCCCGGCCAGCGATATTGGCTCAGGGCGTTCATCGTCTCTGAAGGTATAGTCTCAATCGGCCTCCCCATGCGCCGAGAAAACTCCTCAGCGAAATGCCGTACCAGAAGCGGGATATCTTCCGGGCGCTCGCGTAATGGAGGAAGTTTAACCGGAAATACGTTTAAGCGAAAGAACAAGTCAGAACGAAACTTCTGCTCTTGAACCATCGCACCCAAGTCCCGATTTGTTGCCGCAATCAGACGCACATCGGTCCGAATGGTTCGTGTGCCCCCCAGCCTCTCAAACTCCCGCTCCTGAAGAACACGAAGGAGCTTCGGCTGGAGCTCAAGAGGAATCTCCCCAACCTCATCCAAGAACAGCGTGCCATGGTCTGCAAGTTCGAGACGCCCAATCCGCTGAGTGACCGCGCCTGTGAACGCGCCCTTTTCGTGGCCAAATAGTTCGCTCTCGAGCAATCCGGCAGGAAGAGCAGCACAGTTCAGTCTCACAAATGTCTTCGGGCTGCGCGGGCTCAGGTTGTGGATCGCGCGAGCGATTAGCTCTTTACCGGTACCGGTCTCGCCGCAAATAAGCACCGTTGAATCCGTCGGAGCTACAGTCTCCACCAGCTTCAGGACACGCTGCAGCACCTGGCTGGTGCCCACGATTTCCTCAAAGTTAGCCTCGGTACGAATCTCGTCCTCAAGGTAGAGCCTTTCCTGGGCGAGTTTGTCCGTGAGTTCAGATATCCGGCCGTAGGCCAATGCATTTTCTACTGCAATAGCCACCTGACTCGAAACTTGCATGAGAAAGTCGACATCATCTGGGAGAAGGCAGCCGCCGCAAGCCGAGAAAGTCCCAAAACACCCAACACCCGATCACGGCTGATCAGGGGTAGCCAACACGAGGATTGGAGACCTTCGTCTTCATACAGGTGTGGGACGGCGTTCGCACTAGCTATCGCCTCGTTTCGGAGCATGAACGCCGAAGGCTGCCCTGTGCTGAACACGCTCGCCGGCTGCGAGCCAGCCGGCCACAGCATTCCCTCGCGCAGGAATCCCTTCGCCGCAGGAAAATCGAGGGCATACAATCTCAGTCCCCCGGTTTCCGGATCGGGTAAATTGACGCCCACCGAGTCGCACTGCATCATCGCGCCGGACACTCGCGGAAATGACACGAAGGAGTTCTCGCAGCTCCAACTTCGAGACCATACTGTTGTTCAGATCCAGGAGCAGCTTCAGGCGATCCTTCTCACATCGCAACTCTGCTTGCATGCCCTGCAGTTGCTCGTTGGCAGCCGTGAGTTCAGCTGTTCGCTCGGCGACCCGAATTTCGAGACTCGCGTGGGCCTCGGCGAGCAATCGTTCCGTTCGGCGGCGCGAAGCACTAAACCAGCTCACAGCTGCGCCGAATATTCCGTAAATGACAAGGTAAGACTCCGAGGAAGGAACGCTAGTATTTTGACCGGAGCAAATAGGTCGCTCAGCGCTAAATAGGAAAGCAAGAGCGCGAGCAGACCGGGCCCGGTTCCGGCACACCAAAAAGAAATGGCAATTGCCGCGAAAGAGAAAGAGATGAACGGATGCGGTAAATTCTCATGGCGGAGGACGAGGGCCGTCCCGAGTGCCGCCGCAACCAAAATAACAGCCGTTCCATAGCGCAGCACGACCCCCAAATCGGGTCGCACCGAGAATCTCGAAATGCGCAAAGAGGCCATATGTTAAGTCACTAAGCGTTCGGATGGAGACGGGGCAGCTGATTCGAAATTCAATCCATCTCGAAGGCGAGGTACTGCCATCTCCCCTTGCGTTCGACTTGAAGGACGACCGGATCACCAGATTTGAGATTGTGGACTAGGGTCTCGAACTGTGACGTTGTCTGCAATGCTGTGCGATCGACGGTACGGATTATGTCGCCCGTCTCAAGTCCGGTATCTAAGGCGTTTGACCCTCCGATCTGTGCCACAACCAGGACACCAGAGTCGCTGCGTGTTCCTTGGAGTAGTGGCGTTACGTCACCGTCCAAGTCGGTGACGAAAATATTCAATCTCCGGACCAAACTCTTTTGCAGGCCGGGAATGTCGGCCAAGTCGTCGATGTTCTCGTGGTAAACCTTCACTGACACGTAGAACGACATCGGGGTCGCGCCTCGAAGCACATCAATTTTCAAGAGTTGGTCAAGGGGATGGACGTAGAGTGCCATGATGACATCGGGGAGACCCAAGATTGGTCTGTTGTCGACTGCGAGGACGATGTCGTTTAACTGCAGACCTGACGCTTCCGCCGCTCCGCCAGCGGCGATGTCCGAAACGATTGCTCCCCAGCTTCTTGTTAGCCCCAGTCCAGCAGCGAGCGTAGGAGTGATGTTTTGAGTCCTCAGACCAAGTGCGACGCGCTGCACATGGCCAGACTTGCGAAGGCTTCTGTAGTCGAACTCGACAATTGCTGATGGAATGGCAAAGCCCAGACCTTCGTTGCCTCCGCCTTCGCTCAACATCAAAGTGTTAATGCCTATGACGTTGCCTTCGATATCGACCAGGGGGCCGCCACTGTTTCCCGGATTGAGCGCCGCGTCAGTCTGGATGTACACCATGGGATTGTCTGCCTCGAGTTGTCGGGCCAGTGAACTGACCACGCCCATGGTGACTGTATTCCGGAGTCCTTCGGGAGTGCCGATTGCGAATACCAATTCACCTTGGTGAACTCGGACGTCGCTGCGCAGAGTCACAGTAGGCAAATGCGTGGCTTCGACTTTTAGAAGCGCTAAGTCGGACTGCTTGTGAGTACCCACGACTTTGGCTTCGAGAATCTGGCCAGCGTGGATCGGCTGGAGTTCGATCGGAGAATCCACCGCCGGTGGCGGCAGAAAGACTTTGATACGCTGTGCGCCCTCCACCACATGGGCGTTAGTGATGATGTAGCCGTCAGGGTCGACAATGACGCCTGTGCCCGTGGCATGCTGGCGCACGATTCGCGCTGTGTCGGTGTGCCCGTGCTCTTCCGATGGTCCGTACCCGCTCACTACGATTTGGACCACCGCCGGTGAGACTTTCGAGACGACGGTTTCGAGAGAGTTGTCCAAAGCTCTGAGTAAGCCCGATGATGACTGCACCTTCGAAACAAGAGCGGTCGCATCGGAATTCGTGTGGATGGCTGCCGACTGTGCTAGTGCGGAGGTAGCGACAAAGAAACAAGCGATCACGCCATATGTTGTTTGCTGCAATCTTGTCATTGTGGGGACCTTCTAGACCCAGGCTTTGGCGCCCAACGCCAAATCCACTGTCATGGCGTACGTGCAATACATCAACCAAATGCCTGTAACGAGTTGAAACAGCCCTACGAGCCGGCCTCCGAGATTCCAGGACAGTAAGCGCGTGGGAATCTCAGTCGCATAGATCAATGTCAGGCCCACAAAGACCAGCATTACGGGAATATCTCCGGCGCGCCGAAAAACGTCAGCGCCCAGAATGCTGAGAAACAGGAATGCTATGGCCATCCAGCCGTCCGGCTGAGCACTGGAATCGATATATCGCCGGTATGACATCGCGAACCAGTGAATGCCGTAAGCGGTGAAGGCGAGGCCGGCCATATAGAGCGGCGCCGCTTTGCCGAAGACGTTAAACCACGTCAGTCCGGTAA
The DNA here is from genome assembly GCA_963795875.1 of uncultured Acidobacteriaceae bacterium. Taxonomy (GTDB): domain Bacteria; phylum Acidobacteriota; class Terriglobia; order Terriglobales; family Acidobacteriaceae; genus Sulfotelmatobacter. The sequence continues at coordinate 1,987,977 of CAWCJM010000003.1, read as the reverse complement.
GCAGATAGACGCCAGTGAGGAACTGCATGAATCCCGGCATCCAGAAACCCCATAAGCCCAGCGTCCGGTTGACTTCGGGACTGCTTTTCGGAAAACCGAACAAGGCCTGACCACCCCAGATGAAGTAGCCCGTGGCCAAACCGAAAAAGCCGATTGCGACCGGCACAAAAGGTGAACTTGCAAATGTGAATACTTGGTCTTGCATTTGGACCTCGCTCTCTCATGTGAACACTGCATGTTGTATTCCAGTCAAGGGAAGGACCGAGAGGGAGCGAAAGTCATATAGATCCATTCACTTGAACACGTGGGGTCTTGAGGAAAGTCGTTTCTATCGGAAGAGACACGACTCGAAACCGTCCAAATACCGACGCACTATCGGCCCGTCGACACCTGAGACTTCGTTCAGTTTTTGCTGCCTGCCGGAAGCCCTTGAAAACCCGAACCAACGGCGACGTGGGTTTGGAGAGCTGCATGCAATCGGTGGAGATGACTTTGGCCCTCAAAGCCGACGACTCCGAGTGAGTCCAAAGCAAGCTTACTCAGGTCGGTTGAGCAAACAGGGCTAGGTCAAGAATCGGAATCCTCTGGGGATGTGAAAACAAATCTGAAAAGGACGGAATCATAATGGTGACTCGAACGACCAAGAAGTGCGCACACATACCGTGCCTATGTGTGGTGCCGGATGGAGAAGAATATTGCGGAGAAGCCTGTCGTGACGCAGGAAGCGAGGACGTGGAAATCGCGTGTCAATGCGACCATCTGGCATGCCCGCTCCCGTTTCGGCAGTTCACGCCTCGAAGCGCCGCGAACCTGGTTAGCTGAAAACAATAGTTCGCGGCGACGCCACGCCCCTTGCGTCACTCGGAGGTATATGCCGGTGTCGCTCATGCGACCCGACAAAGGAGAATCGATCGTGAAGTTCATAAAGCAGAGTTTGTCACTTCTTCTGTCATGTTGCCTCGTTTCAGCCAGTGGGCCTGGAGCATTCGCCCAATCGGACCAACCTGCAGCGCAACCATCCGTTCGACCCGCGCCACAAACGCCAGAACAGCTGCAGCAACTGGTAGCGCCGATCGCACTCTACCCGGATGCCTTGGTCGCACAGATCCTTGCAGGGGCTACCTATCCCGACCAAGTTGTAGAAGCAGACCGGTGGCTCCAGCAACATCCCGATCTTAAGAACGAGCAACTCGGGAAAGAAGTAGACAAGCAGCCCTGGGATCCCAGTGTGAAGGCTCTCGTAGAGTTCCCTTCAGTGCTCGCCAACATGGACAAGAATCTTTCCTGGACGTCATCGCTCGGCGATGCTTACGTCAACCAAGAACAGCAAGTGATGGATGCTGTTCAGGTAATGCGCGACCGCGCGGAGAAGGCCGGAAACCTGAACAGCACATCACAAGAGATAGTAAGCAAGCAGGGGCAAACCATTGTGATCGAGCCCGCGGACCCTCAGGTTGTCTACGTGCCCGAGTATGATCCTTGGCTCGTCTATGGAGAGCCCGTCGGAATTTGGCCGGGCTGGTACTGGTATCCGGGGCTATACCTCACGGGGCCAGGATTTGCATGGGGGCTCGGCTTTGGGATTGGCTTCTTCGGCGGGTTTGGCTGGGGTTGGGGACATTGGGGATACGATTGGCATCACCACGGGATCATGTTCGACCACCACGGCTACGTATCTCACAGTAGAGTCTTCATCAACCGTAACAACTTCAGTCACGCCGGCGGATTTCATGGAGCCGATGGATTTCACGGCGGCAACCCTGGTTTCCACGGCTCCGCGGCACCGCAGCATGGATTCGCGGGGCATAGCCAGTCCGGCACCCACTCTGGCGCTTTCAGTGGATTTAATCACGGAGGAACCACCCGAGGCTTTTCCTCACGTGGGCAGTCGAGCTTCGGTGGGGGTTTCCACGGAGGCGGCGGCTTCCACGGAGGCGGAGGTCATCGGTAATTCGATTGAAGTATAGAAAACGCAATTGATGATATGGAGAAACAACTCATGCGTACGAATAATATGAAACTTGAAGCATTGGAAACATCGACTTTGAGACTCGCCTACGGGTTCGCATCAACCGTCCTTGTTCTGTTTTTATTAGATTTGGTGCTGGTGGCGGGTTTCGCCAAATCGAGCCGTGCTCAGGACGTACAGCCAAAGATGTTCACCTCTCCTGGCGAAGCCACTAACGCTCTGCTTGAAGCGACGCAAAAGGAGGATGAGCAGGCTCTGGAAGCGATCCTTGGAGCAAGCAAGGAAGTGACTTCATCCAAGGACGAAATCCAGGACAAACTGGAGCGCGAACAGTTCGCCCAGAAATATCAGGAGATGCATCGCCTGGTCCGAGAACCCGACGGAAGCACGGTCCTGTACATCGGTGCAGAGAACTGGCCCTTCCCGGTCCCGTTGGTCTCCAAGAACGGGGAATGGTATTTCGATTCTGATCGCGGCAAGGACGAAATCCTGTTCCGCAGAGTTGGCGAGAACGAAGCCACCGCGATTCAAGTCTGCGAGGAATTTGCGATGGCGAAGAACGCAGCCGACGCCAAGGCAGTGAGCGAAGATCCAATCACGAAATTCGCCGAGAGCCTAGCCACTTCGGGCACAGCGAGTGCCGACAACACAGAATCTAACCCCTTCCATGGTTACTACTTCCGAATCGTGGCGCGGAATGCCCCGTCGGACGCAAGTGCTCGCAGCAGTCGAGGCTTGACGCTGATCGCGTATCCCGCGGAGTACCAGTCATCAGGGGTCAAGACCTTCGTGGTCACGCAGAAAGGGCTCGTGTTCGAAAAAGATCTCGGGCCTGAAACAACGACGGTCGCCCCACAGATGAAGGCCCGCACCGGTTCGAGTTGGCACCCAACGACATGAAGATAAACACGAGGCTGCCCCGGCTCCGAATTGCACCATCGCTTGCAATGGTGGAAGCGCTGATTGGACACTTTTGTCCCTCGAATCCTAGTTGCGACGTTGGTCGGAATGGCGTTGCAGGCACGGTCGAGCGGAGGGGTGGACCCCTGACGCTATCTACGGGTCTTGGCGATGTCCAAGACCCTTTCACAGTCTCTTCGTAATATAGGAGGAACTGTGGAATTGCCTCTCGATCTAAAACCGATGGTGACTACGACCCCCGACCGACAAGACACTAACATCGCAGTCCGAATCTAGAACAACGCCGTCTGCTGGAGCTTGCCGCCTCCTCCTTCCTCGCGGCACAGCCGCCGGGGCGGCGGCTTCACGCACAATCCGCACCGCAATCTTGCTCTCCTCTCATCCCACAGAACCATGCGCCGTCAAACGGTGGTCCTTGCCCGTACCCAATTCCCGGCTCGTCCCGCAGAACCAGATCCATGATTCTCATCCGCCCATCTCGCCGGAAGGTCTGTATTGGGTCACGCCCGTCCCATCAATCAGCATCACATTCAGTTCAGACGAAACGATGGCTACGCTCCGAATCTCCAACATCCCCGTCATTGAGCAGTCTCGCTTGGCCGGCGATGGATGCTGAAACAACTCCGGCATTTACGGATTTAAAACTGGCCGTCAAGTCCACCGGTGAGCCGGTGATGTACGAGGAACCGAAGCGCCAGTATCGGATCGAGGGCTTCAAAGCGTCCGCACAGATCGTCGCAGAGATGGGTGGCGAAGTGAATGGCAAGTATTACAAAGCAACGCAAGGCTGAAGGTCGGTCGAAAGATTAGTTGGGAGATCCAAGAAGCTTCCTGAGCTGGGTAAAAGGAGTCGGAGAAGGCATTCGCAGTTTCAGGCCCGTGTAGACATACTTTCTGGTGTTCACGTTACTGGCTCACTATCGTCATTGTCTTCTTGTCGACTACGGACTGTTCCAATCCCGAAACATGTTCGTGGACAAGACGATCCAACGAGAACGCTCCCGCGCCCTCGACCGCCACCACCAACGCCAGTGCGATTGCCAGCAGATGGTACTCAATCCCGTGTCCTTCCTGGGTTCCGAACCAATTTAAGAACAGGCCGAATCGGAAATGAACTGTTACGATAGCGCCTATCATCGTGAGCACGATGACGAGTGCCGCAATTCTGCTGAACAGCCCGACGATGAGTCCGATTCCACTGAACAATTCCCCGGCGATCACAAGAAAGGCCAGAGTTGACGGAAGGTGTAGGTGTTCGGTGAACATGCGCATGCTCATGGTAAGACCAGATCCGCCATACCATCCGAGCATTTTCTGGGCTCCGTGGCCAAAGAATATGATTCCCAATACGATGCGAGCGATTCCCACGACCCAGTCAGCCTGAGTACTTGTTAGACTCTCGATCATTCGTCATTCTCCTCATCAGCCAATTTCCTTCGCAGAGCTGCATCATTTTTGGGTCGATTGCTATGTACGTCTCCTGGAATCGGATTCCCTCCGCAGCAGCAGGGCTGGGCATTATGAATGCCCGAGCCGTCGCTATCGACAGTCGGTGCTAATTTTTCGCCTCCGGAGGAAAACGCGAGAACATCTTTAGCACGCCCTTGTCGAGATTCTTGGTGTTCTTATCTGCATTGTTGGAAAGTGTGTCGCTCGACGAGCCTCGCCAAACTAAATTCTTAGGCCTTGGCGTCGAACAGATCGACGACCAAGCTGCCGACCTGGTAAGTTTCGGTTGTCGTCGTTGCGTCCCCGAACCCTCCGCCTCCTCGCCAACGCCAACCCCCTCCAAAGCCGTCGTAGAAAGTGTTCAGAGTTTGCTGATTGCGCGTAATCTCGATTGCTACGACGCAGACATCGCCGCCCGACTGCACCTGGGTCCAGCCTTTCGCTGTTAATGCCGCATTGACCGCGTCCTTAATGCGATCGACCAACAACGGATCTTGAGTTTGGACCTTCTCCCAAGAGTAAGTCTTGTATTGTCCGAAGTTTGCATTGTGGTCGTAATCAGTTTTCACCTGCTGGGCGAATGATGCGGCTGTCAATACAAAGAACATCGCGATCGAAAGGAATATTGTGTTCTGCACCTTCATGCTTCCTCCTTAGTTGTCGCTCGTGTCGGGAATTGGCAGGCCATTCTGAGAAGAATGCCGCACCCTCAGCCGCTCATTTGCATTAAGAATGCCAAACCTGAGCGGACCAAAGCACCGCTGCAAGTGATTGAATGTGGGAGAGAGCAGGATGGCCGCGATGACAATCGGATCCTGACAAGCTTGCGTCAGCTCTAAAGCTTGAGTCCCTCTTTCGACACCCGTCAGCCCGCAGTCACAGAGACCACCCATCAAAGAGATGTGTCTTGGCCCTGCTAGGAGAGGTATAGGTCGAGGCTCCCGCTTTCAGCCCACTGCCGCGAACAGAAAGGTTAAGGAGTAAGAGTCCCTCCAGTCGATAAGTGACACGTCACATAGGTTGAGGCTGTTTCTGGCCAAGATGAGAAGCTGAACTCTGTAGCCTGGAAGAGCGCCGGAAAACAGGCAGGATACTTCTTGGCCGGCGACAACCAAGGTTTGGCATCGCAGGTGCTTTTATGGAATTAGCATTATGGCGCTGAATTGGCGCGACTTCGCAACCGCTATCGCAATTTCCATCTGGAGCGGGAGGAGAATAGAAGATGAGGTATAGGAAGCTGGGGAATACCGGGCTGATCGTGAGCGGGGTAGCTCTCGGCACGATGCAGTTTGGCGGCAAGATGAACATGGGCAACCTCGGCCAGGAGGATACGATCCGGATGGTGAAGGTAGCGCTGGACAGCGGAATCAACTTCATCGACACTGCGGACGTGTACAGCCTGGGGGAGAGCGAGATTCTGGTGGGCAATGCCTTGAAAGGTTTGAGGGACGAGATCGTCCTAGCCACGAAAGTCCGTCTCCCCATGAGCGAGAATTTCAACCGGAGCGGCGCGACCCGCGTGAACATTATGCGCGAAGTGGAGGGCAGCCTGCGACGGCTGCAGACCGATTACATCGATCTTTATCAAGTGCATGGATGGGACAGCAACACGCCGCTCGAAGAGACGCTGCGGACGCTCGACGATCTTGTGCGCCAGGGAAAGGTCCGCTATGTTGGGCTCTCCAACTTCATGTCATGGCAAGCGGCCACCTCGGTTATGCTGCAGGACCGCCTGGGGTTGGAGAAATACGTGACGGCGCAAATGTACTACAGCCTCGTCGGTCGGGGGCTCGAACACGAATTCCAGTCATTCGCGGAATACTACAAAATCGGTATCCTGGTCTGGAGCCCGCTGGCCGGTGGGTTCCTCACAGGCAAGTACAACCGCGCCAACCCCGCTCCTGCCGGCACACGATTCGCGGAAGCAGGTTCATTCGTACCCTTCGATAAGGAGAAGGGCTACCGCGTCGTGGAGGCCTTGACTGAGGTGGCGGATCGGCATGGCGTTAGCCCGGCCCGTGTGGCGCTCTCGTGGGTGCTCGGACGGCCGGCGGTTAGCAGCGTGATCATCGCTGCCCGCAAGGCCGAGCAACTGGAGGACAACATCCGTGCCGTAGACCTTCGGCTCTCGGGGGACGACGTTCGGCTCCTGGATGCGGCGTCGGATCCGGGCGTTCCGTATCCGAAATGGATGGTCCTCCAACTCGACACCGCGGAGGACCCTCGTTCGAAGACCCTGTATCCGGAGCGCTACGCGGATGGCGGACGCTGGAAGGACCTCCGCGAGACCCGGTGGTCCGGCTAAGAGAGTTTTAGTGCCGGCACATTTGCTTCGGATGGTTAATCGAGTCTGCGGGTTTCCGTCGAGACTCGAGAACTTTAGGCCTGCACGTCTATGCCGCGATAATGAATCCTTTGTGCAATCATTCACAGCCTGTTCTGTGATTCAGAATCAGTGGGTCGACCGGGACATAAGCTACAACTGCACCGCTGACGACGAACCGACGAGCATTGCGGAAAAAGAGTGTCAGCATCTCGTCACTTCTCAATGGGCCGCTCGACACGTCGAAGCAAGACGCGCAGCGCGGCCCGGATGACCTGCGACTGTTTAAGCCCCATAAGGTCGGTAAGTCGTCGCAAGATCTTGCGGTCGGCTTCAGTCAGCCGGATCGTGGTCTTCTCCAAGACCGGTAGATGCCGCATGACACAGAGCGATGCAATCCAGATGCCGAATTGTGTGGCGTAGGTATGGCGGAGGCGGAATCTTGCGTGAAATTAGCCTATGGTATTTTACGAATTTCGTCGTGGAAGAGACCGATCTGTCTCTGTCAGGAGCGCGTTATGCGTTGTGCAGTGTGCATGTCGGCCAATCTGGTGGAATTTCCAACTGAGATGGCCATGCATTTCCCGAGCGGGAAGAATCTGGTCAAGCCGCCTGTTCTTGTATTCCCGAAGGTTCTACTTTGCCTGGATTGCGGATTTTCGGAGTTTACCGTTCCAAAAACGGAGTTGCGGCTTTTAAGAGAAGTGCACGCCCGCACTAATTCTGCACAGTGCTGAACATACGAAATCCACTACATCGTGATTGGATGGCGGAACACAACAATGGGCCGAATTGTTTTCCTGCCTGACAGGGTTCCTGGCCGATCTGCCGAATAGCTTTTCGATTGCGTCGCAGTGTGGCCAAGACCCATTGAGATTCCATGAGACCTTAAAGTCGCTTTGATCAAGCTCTCGTCGGAGCGAAGACGCCGGAGAAGATGGAAATGTTGATGTGGGTTTTGGTAATGATGTGGGCTTTAGTCATATTGTTCGGTGCGCTGCTAGTGGTTTACTTCCGCAAGAAGGAGCGTCGATAACAACGCTTCTACTGGCACTAGTTGCCGCAAATCTTCGACAATTGGCACTCTTGGCCTCAGCTCATTGGCGTGGGCGCCGGCTCGTTCCTAAATATCACAAGCCGACTCCCACACTTGCGCGGGGGCTTAGTTCGATCGTCCTGGCAACGCTGGCAACTCGTCGATACGACTCGATCCTGTCAGCTTGTTCATAGGTGTCGGTCACAACGATCACTTCATCTGCTCCCGTATCAGCTACCAACTTCTGGAGCCCCGCCTTCACCGCTGCGTCCGATCCGACGATCGCCGCCCGTAGTTTATTTTCCACGGCCGCGCGCTCGTGGTTTTGCCACAGTGGCTCCATCGAATCTACTGGGGGCAACAACTCTACCGGCTGGTCTCGGATGAGTCGCAGAAAACGTTGCTGCGGTGTCGTGAACAACCGCCTGGCTGCCGTATCGGTCTCGGCCGCGATCACCTGCACCGCGATCATCAGGTACGGTCTCCGCAAGTCATCGCTGGGCCGGAACTGCTCACGATACATCCGCGCCGCCGCATACAGATAGTCGGGAGCAAAATGCGCGGCGAACGCAAACGGCAAGCCCAGCGTTGCTGCCAGCTGCGCACTGAAGCCGCTCGACCCCAGTAACGTAATCGGCACATTGCTTCCCTGCCCTGGAATCGCCTTCACTGCCTGTCCCGGCCTCTCGGGCGCCAGATATGTCCGGAGTTCTTCCAGCAGGGCTGGAAAGTCATCCCCACTTTGACTCAGGTCTCTGCGCAGAGCACGCATCGTGTGAAAATCGCCACCCGGAGCGCGGCCCAGCCCCAGGTCAATTCGCCCAGGAAACAGCGCCTCCAGAGTCCCAAACTGTTCCGCTACCACCAGCGGTGCGTGGTTTGGCAGCATCACACCGCCGCTGCCCACTCGAATTTTCTTCGTAGCAGCGGCCACGTGTCCAATCAGCACCGGCGTAGCCGAGCAAGCCAATCCGGAGATGGAGTGGTGTTCTGCGAGCCAATAGCGCGTGAATCCCAATTGCTCAACGTGCTGCGCCAGGTTCACGGAGCGAGCAATTGCGCTGCCTGCGGACTCCCCGGCTCGCATGCCCACAAGATCCAATACTGAAAGAGCTAAGGTGTTAGCCATTTCAACTTAGATGAATTGATCAGGAAAGCGATGCGAATCGTACCGGACAACTTAACGTCACGAGATCCGCCGCCGCACGAGGAACGCAACTTTCGATTGGGCACCGTAATACAAATTCCTCGGTTTGTGCTTGAAAGCTTGCGAGATTTTCACTTGCCCCTCGACTGTTCCACAATTCCTTCGAAATCCATCTCACCCCGGATTTCGTCTTTCAAGTAGCTTCTCTTGCAAGTACAGCTTCTCTTGGCGAGCTTGTCTCTGAGGTCAGCAATCCCACCGTATGCCAGCTCGTTCTCTACCCCAATTGCGACCTGCCGGGCGACCTGGGACAAGAATTCCGTTTCCTCTCGGTCGAACGCATTCTGTTCCCGTTTCGCTACGTCAAGCACGCCCAGCGTGCGGCCCCTGCTGATGAGGAGCACGTCGCACAGCAAATTCAAGCCTTCTTTCTTAGCCTTTGCGTATAACTCTGGATATAGTTCAGGCTCCTCCAGCCAATTTCACAACCATGGTGTGTTCCACTCCCGAAGGTCTCGCACGGGGGCGTGCCTACAACGGGAGTCAAAATGTCTGCTTTGCAGATTCCTTTGCTCTCAATTCGGTCGCACCATTTTTTAAACACGAATGTGCACGGAAATGAATCTTCTTGGCTGCCGATTGAATCTGGTGCAGGAAGAGCCGGAGGGGCAGCAGAATGGCCGTAGTCCTAATTTGTGGTGTCGTACTCCTAATATCACTAACGACAATCCTTTGGAAGAAACGCAGCAGGGATCGACTGCGGACGATGGAGCAACACGCCATCTCTCCCGAACAACTCTATTCCTTGTTGGGCTCACATCAGGATGTGGCCGTCTTTGATGTCCGCCAGCCGCTCGATCTGTTAGCTCACTCTGAGATTATTCCAGGCGCTCGAAGAATCCCACCCGCGGACGTGTTGACGGCGCCGAGCCTGATCCCTAAGGACAAAGAGGCGATCGTTTACTGTACTTGTCCGGGAGATAAGACTAGCCGGGCCGTGTTGCGTCGAGCCTTGGACTTGGAGTTTTTCAAGATCAAATTCCTCAAAGGCGGATTCGAAGCCTGGAAAGCGAAGGGCTATCCGGTGGAGCCCTACCGGGAGGTTTTTCACCTTTATGCACCCAACCTTGTTCAGCGTTGAGCTGTGCAGATGCGGTTTTCACATTCGGCAGCGGGATAGAGCACGGAAGAAAGAGCTGAGTTCAAATGACCTCTCACGAACTACCGGTGAAAGTTGCGATCAATTCCTGGCGGCTCGTCGTGGAGAGAGCCGACGAGATATTTTCACGACTGACGGAAGACCAACTCCTGCGGGAAGTAGCACCGGGGAAAGAACCGTGTCATCTATCTGTGGGGACATCTTATTGCCCTGAACGACAGAATGTTTTCGATTCTGGGCGTGGGACCCAGGCTGCACCTGGGGCTTGATTCCGTATTCATAGACAATCCCGACAGAGCAGTTTCGGAAAAACCCTCGGCAGGACAGTTGAAACAATATTGGCATGAAGTGAACGAGAAATTACTGTTGCAGTTTCAGTCTCTCTCTGCGGATGAGTGGTTACTTCAGCACCGCGCCATGTCCGAAGAAGACCATGCCAAAACCCGGCCCGGAACCGATTGGCTGTCTTGCTGAGTCGAACGAATCACCTGTCTTACCATCTGGGACAGGTGATGTTGACGCTCAAATAGCGAGTCCGACACGTAGTAGCCGTACCGGAGCTCGAGCCGAACCAGCCAATGCCAAAACCATTACTGCGCCCAGCACGATGCTCGTTAAGCTACTTTAGACTTGTCGTCGGATTTCTCCAGGTGTCCGCCAAACTGATAACGCATCGCCGATAACAGCTTGTTGGCAAAGTCTGCCTCGCCCCTCGAACTGAATCGCTCGTAAAGTGCCGTGGTCAGAACCGGGGCGGGGACGGCCTCGTCGATCGCCGCTTTGATCGTCCAGCGTCCTTCACCGGAGTCCGAGACCCGGCCGGCAAACTTCGAAAGATTCGGGTCCTGAAGAAGGGCAGCGGCTGTCAGGTCCAGCAGCCACGAGGCGATCACACTCCCCCGGCGCCAGACCTCCGCAATGTCTCGGAGATTCATGTCGTACTGATACTGGTCAGGATCCCGCAACGGCGTAGTTTCCGCATCAGCGACACGGTTGGCTCGTTTGCCGACATTCGCACCACGCAGAACAGCGAGGCCCTCGGCATAAGCCGCCATAATGCCGTATTCGATTCCGTTGTGTACCATTTTGACGAAGTGTCCGGCACCATTTGGGCCGCAGTGGAGGTAGCCTTGTTCGGCTGTACCGTCGATCTTCTCGCGGCCAACCGTGCGCGGAGCAGAGCCGAATCCGGGGGCAAGAGAAGCGAACACTGGATCAAGCCGTTGGACGATCTCGGTCTCGCCTCCAATCATCATGCAGTAACCTCGCTCCAGTCCCCAGACTCCTCCGCTGGTTCCCACATCGACGTAGTGGATCTTTTGGAAAGCGAGTTGCTTTGCCCGCCGAAGATCATCTACGTAATAAGAGTTGCCTCCGTCAATAAGGATGTCTCCCTCCTCAAGATGAGGTGAAAGCGCGCCGATGTTATCGTCAACAACCGCCGCGGGCACCATCATCCAGATCGCTCGCGGCCTTTCCAATTTCTTGACAACGTCTGGTAACGACACGGCGCCAATCCCACCTTCATTGACGAGTTCATTTACCGGTTGTGGTGACCGGTTGAACACCACGCAGCTGTGCCCCTTGCGTATGAGTCGCCGTGCCATGTTCGCCCCCATCCTGCCAAGACCGATCATCGCTATTTGCATAGACGTCTCCTGTTGTGAAGCCTACAAGCTTTTTGAAAGGATAACCATTCGGGGCTGAGTTTTTCCACGTGCCATGTCTAATTTGTGACGCCGGTACTACTGAATAGCCGCAACCTCCAGCCCCAATCACGCGCTGTTCGGGCGAGAGGACCACGAGACGACGTCCCATGCTTGAAGAGGCTGTTCGGAACGATAGGTTGCGGAAGACATCTGCAGACACCGTCTGCAAGATTGTCTCGCACCGGCAGATCGCGGCCCGAGCAAAACGTGGTGCGGGCGGAGGGACTTGAATCCTCATGGGCCTTTTAAGCCGGCACGCGAAAAGTGTGTCGAACGGAATTTCGTCGCGATAGTTTCAGCTGGTGAGAGACGAGCTATTGAGCGGTGCCGAAAAGAACCGGACTCACCATGGTTTCAATCCGGGCTGCCATCTCCTCGGCGGGAATACGATTGGGGGTCTGAAACCAGCGGCGCGCGGCTCCAAAAACGGCCCAGGCCGCGGTGGTCGCGGGCAGTGACGCGTCCGCACCGGGAGCCATCCCGTGATGGGCAAGCCCTTCCTTGAACATATCCTCAACGATAGGAATGATCGAACCTTCGAGCGCCATCCGCGACAACTGAGTGGGACAGCCTGTGCTCTCCGCAAGATAGTCGCAAACGCCGAGTGCGATCGCGCGCAACGCTCCTTTGCAATCGGTAAACGTTATGCCTCGGCGCTCGATCAGATCGCGGAAGCGGAATTCCGTCATGGCGTGCAACAACGCGTTTTTGTCCGCATAGTGCAGGTAAAAGGTGGCCCGGTTCAACGTGGCCTCGTCAGCGATCTCCTGAACAGAGACGTCGGCGAATTCTTTCCTACTTAATAGCCTAGCTAGGGCCTCCATCAGCATGCGGCGGCTGCGCAGAATGCGCGGATCGGTCGTTTCGGTCTCGGGTTGGAGAAGCTGGGCCATTTCTATATTGATGAAAGCATACCCCTTTACGAACCAAAGCGACAGTTGTTTATTTTCCTGAATCGACATATGTCGTCTAGTCATCATATGTCGTGCAGGAGGAATTCTCAATGTCGACACTGCTTCATATTGATTCCAGCCCACTTTACGGCCGGTCAGTCTCCCGCGAACTAACTGCTGCGTTCGTCACCCAATGGAAGGCGGCGCACCCGGATGGAAAGGTCATTTACCGCGACCTCAACGCAACCGCAATGCCACCGATCAATGCGGAATGGGTCGGTGCCGTCTACACGCCGGAAGCAGGCCCGCACTCCGCAGCAGAAGGAATTGCTTTCGCTCTCCGACTCCCTGCTCGCCGAATTGGAGCAGGCCGATGAGTACGTCATCGGAGTGCCAATGCATAACTTTGGCGTGCCTTCAGTTCTCAAGCTCTGGATTGACCAGATTGCGCGCGTGGGCAGGACCTTTTCCTACAGTGAGAAAGGGCCGAAGGGCCTGATCACCGGCAAGAAGGCAACCTTCATTATCGCAACGGGTGGGATCTACGACGCCCAGACGCGGATGGCCTCGTTCAATTTCGTGGAGCCGTATCTGCGGTCCGTATTTGGTTTTCTTGGCGTGACGGACGCGACCTTCCTTACCGCAGGAGGGACCAGCGCGCTGAACCAGGGGAAGGACCGGAACACATTTCTTGCACCACACCTTCAAGCCGTGCAGACGCACGCGCAGACCTTCTACGAGAGGACACTCATGAAAACTACGTCAATTGTTGCTCGCTACTTACTGGGCCTGATGTTTACGGTCTTTGGGTTGAACGGATTTCTCAACTTTATCCACCAGCCGCCGCCGGCGAATCCCTGGCGATACAGTTTTTTGTTGCCGTCGTCGCATCGCACTTTGCCGCGTTCTTCTTCGCGGGGCAGGTCCTTGGTGGACTGCTGCTGCTCTTCGGTCGATTCGTGCCACTCGCGCTGACACTGCTGGCTGCGGAGCTCTACAACATCCTGGCGTTTCACCTGACGATGTGCGCCGGACACCATCGCGCCGGCTCTGGTCGCTTGCGTATTGTGGCTTCTGGTCTTCCTGCAGTACCGCGAAAGTTTCAAGGGCATCTTCAGCGCGAAGCCTGCGACGCAGCCATGAATTGCGTCGCAGTAATCGCGGAGATTCGTACCGATTGATCGCGAATTGCTAAGGCCTCAACAATGCTCAGCGCCCACTGAGAGACTGGAGGATTTCTACGAAGGGATTTCGTAACGGGCTCAAAACGACCAGTCCCTGGAGACCGGCGTTCGATCTGGAATTAACAGCAGCTTCGGGTCGCGCGTCACCGGTTGCGACGATTACCTACAAGCCGATTTCTTGCCTGGAATAATTTCCCGTTAGCCCATGATCCAAATCTGGGAAAAACTAGACAACCGATCGTTAAGTCTTGGTTGGGTGCGGGCCGGTCTGAAATCGTAATGGGCGTGTCGATATCGTCGCATCCGCTCCTATTTACTTTCGGGTTCGAGCGGAAACATGCACTCGATCCGTAATTCTTGTGCGGTAATGGATTGCGGCGTACCAACTGTCGTAATGAGCGAAAAATAAGAAAAACGCTCGCGGCCTTTCACGAATGTGATAGGGAGCACTGGACTATGAGTACGTGGAACCGCGCTTAGAGTGTTCACGCCTGGATACTTTTCGAGCTTCTTCAGTAGTTCCACTGTCTTTTGATCCACAATATGGCCAACGGATTCGCGATGAATTCGCTGTAGAAGCCCAGCCGCAACTACCTCCCAATTTTCGACGAATGGCGCATCCCTGCGGGATCAAACATCAGGTCGAGCAAGTTGCGCGGGCGTGGGCGTGCCTCCAGATCAACAAAGGAGCCGAAGAAGCGTGGCGCTGCTTCATTCGTTCTGATCACATTCCAGTAGCGGTCCAACACGAGTGCAGGATGCGGCTCCTGTTGGAGCAGCAATCGATCGATCGCCTTTGTAACCGCAGCCATCTCAGGAACCTCCCAGGAGGATTCTTCGTAGGTGGGCGCGTAGCCGGAAGCAAGCAGCAGGACATTCCGCTCTCGCAGCGGAATGTCCAACTTCTCTGAAACGATCGACAGCAAGTCTCTGCTAGGCGCGCTCCGGCCGCTCTCCACAAAGCTGAGGTGCCGTTGCGAGATCCCGGTATCAAGAGACAAATCGAGTTGACTCTTGCCCCGCTGGTGTCTCCAATAGCGGAGCAGATCACCGAGTTCATGTTCTCTGACGTGTTGCTGCGTTGGCATCGGTTGCCTCAGAACTGGATGGGGCCAACAGCGCCGAACCAGCGTCTGACCTTGGTCGGGTCGTCCTCGTCCATAATAGAAGAAGTGCGTCATTACCGGCTTCACGACCGGTTTGCTTTTGTCATCCGGCGTCATCGTAACCGTACCGCGAAATACCTTCAGCGAACCACCGTCCCAGTATTCGACAACTTCGTGCAGGGCGGTAAAGCCCGTATCGATGAAGGCACGTAGGTTCTCGCGAATTTGCTCGCGTCCATGCCAATCCGCGACGCCGAGGTTGCAAGTCGCGTCCTCGGCAAGACAGTCGAAACCTTCGCCGAAGGTTTTGTCGTCAATTTCCTTCCAGAAAGAGAGCAGCCATTCGGGTGCCTCCGTTCTCGTCATGGTTCGGGTTGTCGCTTCCCTCTGTTCGTGTATTAGGGTCGTCATTTTGCTTCTCCTCATATCAGGCGTCTGGCGCCTTTAACAGCCACTATGGGCTCGGTTGGGCACGGCCGCAATTACGTCTGAGGTAATAAAACGCGGGAGACGGAGGATGGCGTGCAATTGGAAATAGTCGGTACTTCCGGTACCGAATCCGAAGAAATATCCATGCGACCGACCACTCCGGAGTTGCCCAAAAACGGGCTTCGGGGAGATCAATGGTGGTGTTCTCGAAGCCGACATCTGGCCCCGTGCCGTTGAGAGTATGTCCGCAGGCATAACTCCTTCTTAGCCCGTCTTCATAGGCGCAATGCCTACCGTTGACCGCATAGCACCACGAAGCCATACATGTCGCGGGTCGGTGTTAAGTCTTGGATGCCAGGCCATGAGGAAATGAAACGCCTGCAATTCTCGCGGCGCCTTCACGAGCCGCAACCTGCGATCGTTCTTGATCGCAGATGTCATGCCGGCAGTCAGCGTAAGGACCAGTTCCGTGCCGGGAAGGGATTGCAGCGCCGCGCCGAAGTAAGGCACGCGAATACACGAACTGCGTTTTGCTCCGACAGCCGCTAGTTGCTTGTCTGGAATTGTTTGCACCCCCTCATAGGTGGCAACCACGATGTGTCTCGCGGCTAAGTATTGCTTTAGTGACAGCCGGTCGCCAAAGTGGCTGTTGCGCGCGACGGCGCAGATCCAATCCTCCTTGTAGAGCCTTTCGGACTGAAAGTGCCACCGGCAGGAGCCCGTCATCAATGTGGAGAACAAGATCAAGCTGCCCGTGTTCCACGAGTTCTGCGATGCCGCCCCGCCAGGGCCAGAATTCAAAGTGGACTTGATAGCGTCCGTTCGTGTACTGCCTACACAAGGCCGGAAGCACGACTGTGCAAACATTATCCGGGCCTGAGATGCGGAAATGGCTTTGCTCCCGCGCCGGATCGAACAGACTTGGCGCAACCAGATTCTCCATTCTGGGTAGCAGTCCCTCAAGCTCGTCGAGGATCTTTCGCCCTCGCAAAGTGAGTTCGAAGCCATTCGGCGACCGAACCAGAAGATCATCCTGAAACATCGCGCGTGCCCGCTGCAGCGCCCGGCTCACGGCGGGCTGGCTGAGGAACAGGCGGGATGCGGCCGCGGTGATGCTTTTCTCTTCGGCAATCGCAGCAAACGTAACCAGCAGATTTAAATCAGCCTGACGTAATTTCTCTAAACGCATAGACATCATGCTTATTATGCATGATTCGCATGCACGAGTCCCTCATCTGCAGCCCTGTAAGTCGGGAGAGCAGATATGAGTGAAATGTCGATTTCAGTGACACACAAAGAGGTGGGTATTGAGTGTCCCGCGGGACAGTGGGAATGGCCAGGTCGAAGATGCGACCGGTAAACGTACGATGGGTTCGGTATGGGTCCTTTCTCGGACTTGTAGCACTTCCTAGAATCAATAACTTGTGCTGTCAACATGGTGATCTTCATCCACTCAAATCAAAGATCAAAGCCATGTCTTCTTCGGACGTGGGCTTATTGTCCGGCACCGGCGCTTTTCTTGTTTAACGCTAAGCGCAAAGACGTGTAGACGGCAGCGACGCCGACGATCAGGTTGGCGACCACTACCGGCGCCGAGTGGATCAACACACCGTACAACACCCAGAGCGTGGCCGCCACGGCTTGAATCCTGCGCAGCGTTGCTGCCTCTTTGAAGAAATAGGAACTTGAGAAGACGGCCGTTGCCGTCCAGCCGATCACGTTAAGCCACACTCGAGATCCTCCTGAGCATCTGCTCCACCCGCTCCAGCCATCAGCAGATTGCTACGTTTCTCCATTTTTGCAGAACAAATCAGTCGACTCAAACCGCGGCGCGAACGTGGCGGGCGTAAACAATCTTCGCGCTAAGGCATCGCTATCGGTGGTGCCGCGCCTAGGCCGACTGGTGAAGTTCTCTGTTACACTTTCGCGCATGAGCGCAAGCAACCGAAGGCAATTCATTGGACGGAGCGCCGCCGCCGCGGCGGGAGCCTATCTTTTCCCCGGGTTTCTGCAGTGCGAGCGCTGATTCTGAACCCTCTGTTCATTTTCCATCTGAGCCGCGCCAACGCGTTGCGGTGGCGGCGTATCCTTTTCGCGAATTCATCGTGGGCTGGAAGGGGTGGGACGGCAAGACTCCCAGCACCGTGCCGTTATCGCAGCAGATGGAACTGAAGGACTTTGCGGCGCACGTGGCGGAGAAGTTCAATGTTCACCACATTGAGCCGTGGAGTCCGATTTTTCCGTCGACCGATCCAAAATATTTGGAGCAATTTCGGGCAGCGGTGGAACGAGCCCATTCGTCCATTGTGGACATTGCCGTCGATCAGGGACACAGCCAGTACGCAGTCGACAAAGAGGAGCGCGACAAGGCCGTGACAGGCAGCAAGCAATGGATTGACGTGGGCGTGGCTCTGGGCTCTCCCAGCATTCGCACGCACATTGACGGCGCCAAGGATTCCAAGCCCGATGTAGGGCGTGCAGCCGATACGCTGGGACGGGTGGCAGAGTACGCGGCGAAGAAGAACGTCGTAGTGCATCTGGAGAATGACAATCCGGTCAGCGAGGATCCATTTTTTATCGTGAAGGTGATTGAGAAGGTGAACAGCCCGTGGCTGAGGGCCCTGCCGGATTTCGGCAACTCGTTAGCGGCCCACGACGAAGAATTTCAGAACCGGGCGATGGAGGCCATGTTCGCGCACGCGTATGGGATCTGCCATGTGAAGGACGGCGAGATGGATGAAAACGGAAAGGCCTCTCACGTAGATCTGGCCAAAGCGTTTGAGATTCTCAAGAAGCATGGCTACAAGGGATACTGTTCGATCGAGTACGATGCGCCGGGCGATCCTTATAAGCCGACAGCGCAGTTAGTGGAAGAAACCATAAAGTTCCTTTCGTAGGTGAGAGACAGATTCCTTGCTTCGCTTGGAATGACAACGTGTGCAGGAGAACATGATGGCGGGACAAGGCGTTCAGCGACGAGAAATCTTGCGCATTCTGGGCACGGCCGCGGCGGTGGCGCAGTTTCCGGGGTTTAGCAAGTGGGGATTCGCTTGCGGACATATCGGTAACGCGAAGTTACAGATCAAGCCGGCTGCGTACCATCCTCAGTTTTTCACCGAAGCGGAATACGCGATGGTCGAACGCCTGGCGGACATTATTATTCCTAACGACGGCACTCCGGGCGCGAAGGACGCAGGAGTCGCGGAGTTTATTGACTTCATGGTGGCCAGCGATCCCGAGGTGCAGTATGGCTTTCGCACCGGACTTACGTGGCTGAACGCGCAAGCAGAACGGACCAACGGGAAGCGATTCGTAGAGCTAACGCCGGAACAGCAGACCTCTCTGCTTGAACCGTTGGGCTTTAAAGACAAGGCGCGACCGGGTGAAGAGGACGGAGTTCGTTTCTTCCGCATGATGCGCGAGTACACCGTGACCGGCTTCTATACCAGCGAAATTGGGTACAAAGAGCTCGACAATCCGGCATTGAAATTCTATTCCGAATCGCCAGAGTGTCCGCATAAGGGCGATCCTGAACACGCACACGCAGCACACGTTCGAGCCTAGTAACACGTCGGAAACACCATGGCCAAACAAATCTACGATGTGATCGTGATCGGAACGGGCGCAGGCGGCGGCATGGCGATCAAAACGCTGTGCGAAGCCGGATTGAAAGTGTGCGCCCTCAACGCGGGGCGCAGGCTCGATCCGGAAAAAGACTTCCGCTTCCACCGCATGCCTTGGGACATGAAGTTCCGGGGGCTCGACGATCCTAAGCGGCGCTCCGAATCGTTTGGCTATATGGACAACGAGTACACCAAGGCGGCGTGGGACCATGAGATCCCGTTTACTGTGGCTCCGGGGACGAAGTGGATGTGGCCGCGGTGCAATGCGGTGGGCGGCAAGACGAATTTCTGGGGACGCAGTTCGGCGCGCTTTGGCGACATCGATTTCAAGGCAGCCTCGCTCGACGGGTACGATGTGGACTGGCCAATCGCGTATGAGGAAATCAGCCCGTTTTACACGCGGGTAGAAAAAATGATTGGCGTGGCGAGCACAGTGCAGAACCGGCCGAGCAATCCGGACGGCTCGTATTTGCCACCGTTCAATTTTCGCTGCCTCGATTACATTCTGGAGGCGGGATGCAAGAAGGTAGGCGTACCGTATCTGCCGGACCGATGCGCGCAGCTTACGCAGCCGTACGAAGGTCATCCAGCATGTCATTTCTGCGGCGAGTGCACGACCGGCTGCGATGTGGGCGCATTTTTCTCGACTCCATACTTCCTGCTGCCCAAGGCGGAGGCGACGAAGAACCTGGAATTGCGCACGAACGCTCTGGCGAAAAATGTTCTGGTGGACGAGAACGGGCACGCCTCGGGAGTCGCCTACATCGACCGCAAGACGAAGCAGGAAGTCGAAGTGTACGGGCGCGCCGTGGTGGTGGCGGCGTCGTGCATCGAGTCGGCGCGCATCATGCTGAATTCGAAGTCGCGGCTGTGGCCCAACGGCATTGCGAACTCCAGCGGGCAGTTGGGGCGCAATCTTTGCGATCATCTGTATGGCGATTCGGTTCATGGATATCTCCCGCAACTGGTGGGCCAGCCAAGCTTTCCCGATCACGTGGCCGACAGCACGATTGCGTGGATGCCACGCTGGCAGAATCTGAAAGATCCGCACGAGGAGAAGTTCATTCGGGGATATTCAGTTTATCCCGACGGCGGATGTTCGGAATTTCCCTGGTTTGCCAACGAACTCGACGGTTTCGGATCGTCGTTCAAGCGCGAAATCAAGCGGCGGTATCCTTCGCCGGTGAGTTTCGGAATTCAGGCACCGTCGCTGCGCTCCGATACGAACTATCATGGATCTCGATCCCGAGGTGAAAGATCCGTACGGGATTCCCGTGGCCCGCATGCATTTCGAGTGGGACGAGAACGTGCTGAAGATGTGGGAGCACTCGAAGCAGGTTTGCGCCGAAGTGTTGCGTGCCGCCGGAGGCGAAGTTGAGGGATTCGGGCGATGCCCCGGAGATTCCCGGTTGGAGCCTGCATGAGACGGGCACTTGCCGCATGGGGAATGATCCAAAGCAGTTTTGTGACCAACCGCTTTGGGCAGACGCACGATGTGCCGAACTTGTACGTTTGCGACGCCAGCGTGTTTCTGAATTGCACCGACAAGACCACCACCATCAGCATTCTGGCGTTTTCGCTGCGCACCTCTGAACATCTGATCGAGAACTTCCGTCAAGGTGAGCATAAGGCCGCGTGAGCGACGAGCACATGCGCCCGCGGAAAACTGCCGGCGCACGCCGGCAGCGAGAGCGGGTCGGCTGCGCGAACTAGCGTCACTCTTCCTTAAACTCGGCACCATCAGTTTCGGCGGCCCCGCGGCGCACATCGCCATGATGGAAACCGAGGTCGTCCGCAAGCGAGAGTGGCTGACGAAACAACAGTTTCTCGACCTGCTGGGCGCGGCCAACCTGATCCCCGGCCCGACTTCCACGGAGATGGCCATCAACGTGGGATTCGTGCGCGCGGGTTGGGCGGGACTGTGCGTCGCGGGCGCAAGCTTCATTCTGCCCGCAGCGATCATCACCGGAGGGTTTGCGTGGGCCTATGTGCGGTTCGGAAGCTTGACGCAAGCTGTGTCGGTGCTCGGCGGAATCAAGGCGGCGGTGATTGCGGTCATCGCGATCGCAATCTGGCGGCTGGGAAAAACAGCCGTGAAGGACCTGGGACTGGCCGCGCTGGGCGCGACTGCCCTGGCGGCATTTTTTCTGGGGGTGAGTCCGCTTGTGATTCTGTTTGGCGGCGGACTGTTGGGGATGCTGTCGCGACGATCTGCCAGCTTGCGGTCGGCTGGAACTGTACTGGTTTCTCCGTTGTTCCCGAAGCCGCGTTTCGAAGTAGTCGGGGCCGGCAAGAACTGGGCCGCTTATATCAGTGGCTTCGGAGCTGCTGCAGTGACGTCGGCGTCAGCGGGCGCAGTCGTCGTCCGACCGTCCGCTTACAGAATCGGCTTGTTCTTCCTCAAATTGGGCGCCGTCCTTTATGGCGGTGGATATGTCTTGCTGGCCTTCCTGGAACAGGGATTAGTGCAGCAGCACGCGTGGCTAACCCATCAGCAATTGCTGGACGCCGTGGCGATCGGACAGTTCACGCCAGGGCCTGTGTTTTCGACGGCGACATTTATCGGATACATTCTGGGCGGCGCGCCCGGAGCCGCGGTCGCGACCCTGGGAATTTTTCTGCCCTCGTTCTTTTATGTTGCGCTGCTCGCGCCCGTGCTTTTCCGGCTGAGACAGTCGGCATGGATGGCGGCTTTTCTCGATTCCATGAATGTTTGCGCCGTGGCCCTGATGGGTGGAGTCACATTCCGACTGGCGGCCGATGCTTTGCGGGGATGGCCATCCTGGGGAATCGCACTGGTATCGCTGGCGGTGCTATTGCGATGGAAGGTGAGTCCGGCGTGGGTCGTGCTCGGCGGAGGGATCGTGGGACTGTTGTTGGCTGTCTTCCGTTGAAGGTGTTACTCTGCGTGTCCGAATCTTTCCGAAGGGTTTACAAGGAGAAATCATGAAACTGCGTATCGTTGTAGGAATTTTGGTTCTCGTATTTTGTGTTGCGGCAGGGGCGGCAGACCGCAAGTACATAGTGAAACCGCGAGCGAGTGACATGAAGGCTCTGCCGTTCAGCGACGCCGTGCTCGTGGGCAACACGCTGTATATCGCAGGGCACATCGGGCTGGATCCGAAGACCGGCGCGCCCCCTGCTAGTCCTGAGGACGAGGCTCGATTGGTGATGGACGGTGTCAAAGCAACTGTCGAATCCGCTGGATTAACCATGGACGATGTGGTGTCGCTGCAGATTTTCTGCACTGACCTGAAGCTCTACGAAACGTTCAACTCGGTCTACAAAACCTATTTTCATGGCGACTACCCGGCGCGGGCTTTCATTGGGATCAACCAACTGGTCCGCGGCGGAAGGTACGAGGTGCTGGGAATCGCGATCAAGCGCACGCAGTAATATCCAGGCGCTAGATTCGTTTTTTGTTCGCCTTGCGGCAATTTTGTGATAAATGTATAGGCCATGCGAAAGGCTGTTAACCATCTCAAGAAATCCGACCCTGTCCTGCGGGCCATCATTGAGCGCGTCGGGCCGTGCCGCATGGAGTTTGGAGAGCCGGAATTCTGCAGCGTGGCCGAGGCGATCGTCTACCAGCAACTCAACGGCAAGGCGGCGGCGACGATCTTCAAGCGCTTTGCCGCGCTGGCTGGAGACCCTCTGACTCCAGAAGGAATTCTCAAGCTGAGCGACGAACAACTGCGCAGCGTCGGACTGTCGAAGCAGAAATCGTCTTATCTGAAAGATCTGGCGAAGAAAACTGCGGATGGACTCCTCGAACTTTACGCGACTGCCTGAAATGACTGATGAAGAGGTGATCGAGCATCTGACGCAGGTAAAGGGCGTCGGCGATGTGGACCGCGCATATGTTCCTGATGTTTTCTTTGCGGCGTCCGAATGTTCTGCCCACGGGCGACTATGGGGTACAGGTGGCGATTAAGAAACACTACAGGAAGCGCAAACTGCCGAAGCCGAAAGATATGGAGAAGATTGCGCGGGCGTGGGAACCGTATCGCAGCGTGGCTTGCTGGTATATGTGGCGGAGTCTGGACATCAAAACCGTTTGACCACAGAGGACGTGGGGACCACAGAGGGAAAACCTCAGCTCCTTTGTGGTTAAATGGTGGCGATGGCTGATACGAAAATTCGCGTGTTGGTGGCGAAGCCTGGCCTTGACGGGCATGACCGTGGGGCCAAAGTGATTGCCCGCGCGCTGCGCGATGCTGGCATGGAAGTGATCTATACCGGGCTGCGGCAGACGCCGGAGATGATCGTCACCGCAGCGCTGCAGGAAGATGTGCAGGTCATCGGGCTGTCGATTCTTTCCGGAGCGCACAACGCGATCGTCCCGCGCGTGATGGACCTGCTCAAGCAGAATAAGATGGACGACGTGATCGTGGTCGTCGGCGGAATCATCCCAAACCAGGACATTGATGGACTGAAAAAGATCGGCGTGGCGGCGATTTTCCAGCCCGGCACGGCGATGGACGACATCGTGCAGTTCATCCGCACGCACGTGAAGGGACCCGGCGTGCCGGCGGGCAGGCTGATGGCTGGGATCAACGCCTCCCGCGCCCGGGAGATCCTCTCCAAGACCGTCGGGCCAGTACCGTGGTACTGGAAGACATTTCCCGCTTTCCACTCGCTGGCGGGGCAGCACTTCGTCTGGACCCATCACGGCGAGCAGGGCCCGATTGCCCACCTCGTGACTCTCGGCCTGGAGCAAGAACCGGACAAGGCCCGCCTAGCACTCAACACTTATTGCCGACCATTTCTTGTGCCGCCGCATTTCGTTGGCATCTGGTGCCCGGAGGGCCGCAACATTCGGCTTGCCTGCTTCGATCCTGACCAATTGAAGGCGTTTGATCTGGCGGAAGTCGCGGGCTGGTTCAAACCGTCCGCCGACCGCATTTACTCGGCGACAGCGCCCATTGCGGATTTCGAAGTGCCGCTTACATTGGATCCCGGCATGCACAAAATCGACGTTCCGTCGGAACTGGCAACGGTGGATGAGTTGATCGTTCCGACCAGCTACAAGGCGATGTCGAACGATGATCCGGCATTTGCGCTTTTTGTTTTCTACCCGCAGGCGGGATTAGTGGAGGTCCTGCCGCAGAAGTGGTTCACCGCTGCGCAATACCGCGTGGGGCAGCAATGGATCACGCGAGCCGCTCGCGATCCGGAGTCGCACCGCATCGTCGGCGAATGCTTTGGAGTGGGAACATTTCTGCTGGAGGAAGATGGCTGCCGGCTGGCGGAGTGGGTGGAACGCAAGCGCGTAGATCTGGCGTTTTGAGATTGGCTTTAGCCCTCACATGTCTGCAACTGTTTTCCAGCTTGAGGAGCGCGGCGACGTGCGCATCCTGCGGTTGCGGTCGGACGATGGGACCAACCGCCTTACCCGCGAGTGTGTGCTTTCGTTGGCCGGTGCGGTCGAGCACTTAGCTCGAGAAAAGCGCCCAATCGTTTTCACGGGGAATGACCGATTCTTTTCTGCGGGCGCGGAGTTAGAAGAGATTGCTGCTCTCGACGGTCCGACCGCGTATGAATTCTCCAAGATGGGGCAGGCGTTGATGGGCGCGATCGACTGCTTCCCTGCCCCGGTCTATGCCGCCGTATCGGGATACTGCATGGGAGGCGGGCTTGACCTGGCGCTGGCTTGCCATCACCGAATCGCATCTCCGCATGCCGTGTTCGGACACCGGGGAGCTGCGCTGGGGCTGATCACGGGCTGGGGAGGCACCCAGCGGCTGCCGCGACTGGTGGGCAAGGGACGGGCCCTGGAAATGTTCGTGGCGGCCGAGAAAATCATGGCTCCAGCAGGCGTTGCGGATCGGACTCGTGGATGCGATTGCCGACGACCCGGTGGCCGAGTCGCATACGCTCGCTTGAGGACCTGACTCGTTCCGAAAGAGTATCCGGACTAGGCCGCATTGCGCGGGTCTGCCCGGGTGGTATACCGTAATCAGTCCGCTTCGTGATTTCTCGACCCATGGCTGAGCGTAACGAATCTCCCACACCGAACTCGACGGCACCGGACAACGTGCTGACGACCAAGATCGATCCTACCTCCGCGCGCTTTGAAGCCAACATGCGCTTTCTGGCGGACCTGATGTCGCAAGTGCGCAACGAGGGCGAAAAGATTTGCGAGGGCGGCGGCGCCAAGGCCATCGAAAGCCAGCATGCCAAGGGACGGTTGACGGCGCGCGAACGCATTGCGCTGCTGGCCGATCCGGGGACGTTCTTCGAACTGGGCTCTACGCGGCACATGGCATGTACGAAGAATGGGGCGGCGCAGCCGGCCGCGGGCGTCATCACGGGGTTGGCGCGGATTGAAACGCGCATGGTCATGATCATCGCCAATGACGCGACTGTGAAGGCGGGTGCGTTTTTCCCGATGACGGCGAAGAAGGTCATTCGGGCGCAAAACATCGCCATCGAGAATCGCATTCCGACGATCTATCTGGTCGATTCGGCGGGTGTATTTTTGCCGCTGCAGGAAGATGTATTCCCAGACACTGACGATTTCGGCCGCGTGTTCCGCAACAATGCCGTGATGTCGGCGATGGGCATTCCGCAGATCGCGGCCATCATGGGGATGTGCGTGGCCGGAGGCGGATACCTGCCGGTGATGTGCGATCACGTGCTGATGACCGACGGCAGCGGGCTGTTTCTCGCGGGTCCGGCTCTGGTGCAGGCTGCAATCGGACAGAAAGTTTCGGCGGACGAACTGGGCGGCGCGGCGATGCACTCGGCCATCAGCGGGACGGTCGACTTCCGCGAACCGAACGATCAGGCCTGCATCGCGCGCATTCGCTCGATTGTCGAGAAGTGGGGATACCGGCGGCTCTCGCCGTGGGACCGGAAGAAGCCGGTCGAACCGGAACTGACCGCGGAAGAGATTTACGGAATCTATGATTCGTCGCCGGCGCGTCCTTACGACATGAAAGAAGTGCTGGCGCGCGTGCTCGATGGCAGCCGCTTCGACGAGTACAAGCCAGAGTATGGCAAGACGCTGATCTGCGGATACGGGCGCATCGGCGGCTTTGCGGTGGGCATTGTCGCCAATCAGAAACTGCACGCACAGCAGACTGATCATGAAGGTCACAAGCGAGTCGAGTTCGGAGGCGTGATCTATACGGAATCCGCGGAGAAGGCAGCTCGTTTCATCATGGACTGCAACCAGAATCTGATCCCGCTGATCTTCTTCCACGACGTAAATGGATTCATGGTGGGCCGCGATGCGGAGTGGAGCGGCATCATCAAGGCGGGCGCGAAATTGGTCAATGCAGTTTCGAATTCTGTGGTGCCGAAGATTACGGTGATCGTCGGCGGGTCGTTCGGCGCCGGGCACTACGCAATGTGCGGGAAGGCGTACGATCCGCGTTTTGTTTTTGCGTGGCCCACGGCGCGCTATGCGGTGATGAGCGGTGATTCGGCTGCAGGCACGCTGGTTGAAATCAAAGTCAAGCAACTGGAGCGCGGCGGCAAGAAGCTGAGCGAGGAAGAACGAAAAGAATTGTACGAGTCGGTAAAGCGCACCTACGACGAGCAGACCGATCCGCGCTACGGCGCGGCGCGGCTGTGGATCGACAAGATTATCGATCCAATCGAGACGCGAGAAGCGATCACTCAGGCGCTGGAGGCAGCTGCGCTGAATCCGGATGTGGCGGATTTTAAAGTGGGAGTGCTTGCAAACGTGATCCAATTTCCTTTTGCCACGGATTTACGCGGATGAAGACGGACCCGAGATAAAGAACCATTGTTTATCCGTGAAAATCCGTGGTGATCCGTGCGCTAAGATTCTATGGCTGATACCGTCAAACTGATTGAATGTCCACGCGATGCCTGGCAAGGGCTGAAGGGATTGATCCCTGCTGAGTTGAAAGTGGATTATCTCAAGGCCTTGATCAGTGTCGGCTTCAAGCATATTGATGCCGTCTCGTTCGTTTCGCCGAAGGCCGTGCCGCAGATGGCGGACTCGGAAGAAGTGCTGAAGGAACTCGATCCGCCGGATGATGTGGAGATCATCGGCATCGTGGTCAACGAGAAGGGCGCAGCGCGGGCCATTGAGACCAAGGCAGTATCGACACTCGGGTTTCCGTATTCAATCTCGGAGACCTTCCTGCGCAAGAACCAGAATCAATCGCCCGAGGAAGCTCTCGAAGAACTAGAGAAGATTCAGAACAAAGCTGACGACGCTAGACTCGACGTTGTGGTGTACATCTCGATGGCGTTCGGAAACCCGTACGGCGACCTGTGGAATCCGGAAGAAGTGGTTGAGGCCATCTCGCTGATGGAGGTGGACAATTTGCGGATGATCTCGCTGGCGGACACAGTCGGCATGGCGAGTCCGCAACAGATCAGTGACGTAGTCGGGGAAGCCATGGCGAAATACGATTATCTTGAAATCGGCGTGCATCTGCATAGCCGTCCTGATCAGGCTACAGAGAAGGTTCTGGCCGCGTACGACGCGGGGTGCCGTCGATTTGATTCTGCGTTGGGAGGTCTTGGAGGATGTCCCTTTGCGCAGGACGCTTTGGTTGGTAACATCCCGACTGAGATAGTAATCGCGGCCCTGACCCAGCGGGGCGCTACATTGCCGCCGCTGAAACCGCTGGATTCTCTGCTGAAAGCAACGGCGGGAATCGAGGCAAGATTTTCCAGTTCGGAAGCGGCTGATTAGCACGCTATGGATTACAAGACAATACAACTCGCGTACGACGGCGGCGTCGCCACTTTGACGCTGAACCGTCCTGAGAAACGCAATGCCATCAGCTTCGAACTGATTGACGACCTGCTGCGCGCACTGAATGACGTGGCGAAGTCAGATGCAATCGTCCTGATTGTGACCGGAGCGGGTAAAGCTTTTTCCTCCGGGATGGATCTGGACAATCTGAAGTCGCTGCTCGGGCGTTCCCCCGAACAGAACCTGCAGGATTCCCAGACCATGGTCCAGCTTTTTCGGTCGCTGTACGAATTTCCCAAGGTCACGATCGCTGCCGTGAATGGCCCGGCAATCGCCGGTGGAACGGGGTTGGCGCTACTGTGCGACTTCACGCTCGCGGTCCCGGATGCGAAATTTGGTTATACCGAAGTGCGTATTGGATTTGTGCCAGCGATCGTTTCGACATTCTTGCTGCGACAGGTGGGCGAGAAACAGGCTCGCGATCTTTTGCTGACGGGCAGGATCTTCGGAGCAGAGGAAGCCGCCCGCATGGGACTGGTGAGCGAAATCGTGCTCCCAGAGAACCTGATGGCGCGAGCGCGCGAACTAGCCGCGTTATTAATGGAGAACAGCTCTGCGTCGTTGCGAGCGACCAAGCAACTGCTAACCGATCACACCCGCGCGGAACTCGACCTCCAGATCGAGTCTGCGGTGCGCGAGAACGCTGCGATCCGCACAACCGCCGATTTTCGCGAGGGAATTTCGTCGTTCCTGGAGAAGCGCAAGCCAGTATGGACGGGGAAATGACTTCCAATCGCCACCATACCTTCAATGAGACCCGGCTGCGGGTGCGCTACGCTGAAACTGACCAGATGGGCGTCGTCTACCATTCGAACCACCTGATCTGGTTTGAGGTGGGACGGGTGGAACTGCTGCGGGAGATGGGATTCTCCTATCGCGACATGGAACGTGACGAGGGACGCTTCATCGCTGTAGCGGAAGTGCAATGCCGCTATAAGGCTCCCGTCTATTATGACGATGAGGTCGTAGTACGGACGCGTCTAAAAGCCGTCCGCAAGTCAGTCGTCGTCTTCAGCTACGAACTAGTGCGGGCGGAGAACCGAATCTTGCTGGCAGAAGGTGAGACCACGCACGTCGTCACGGACGCAACGATGAACGTCGCAGCGCTGCCGGACAAATATCTGACGGCTTTCCGCGCAGCGATGGCAAAGTAGGACTTACAAGACTTGCTGGTGGTCAGCGAATGTTGGACACTTCACGGGGAACCCTTTTTGAACGCACTACACATCAACGGAAACGATCTGACACTTGAAGAGGTACGCGAGGTCGCAGCCGAACGCCGCGCTGCGCTTCTTTCTCCAGACGCGCGACAAGCCGTCAATCAGGCGCGCGCCGTCGTCGACGAAATTGTTGCCAGCAACAAACTCGCTTACGCGATCACGACTGGCGTGGGCAAACTGAGCGACGTGCGCATCGCCGGTGATCAGATTCGCGAACTGCAAATCAACCTGGTGCGCTCGCATGCGGTCGGAGTAGGCGAACCGCTCGCCATCGCAGAAACGCGCGCCATGATGCTGTTGCGGGCGAATTCTCTCTCCAAGGGTCACTCGGGAGTGCGAGCCGTCGTCATCGACACACTCTGCGAGATGCTCAACCGCGGCGTCACCCCCATGGTGCCATCGCAGGGCAGCGTGGGCGCGAGCGGCGATCTCGCTCCGCTGGCACATCTGGCTCTAGCTCTCATCGGCGAGGGCGAATGCTTCGACGAGAAGGGTACGCGGATTCCCAGCGCAGACGCTCTCAAGCGGGCGCAGATTAAACCCCTCGTGCTGGAGTCCAAGGAGAGCATCTCTCTCATCAACGGTACGCAGGCCATGCTTGCGGTAGGCACCTTGGCTCTGCTAGCAACCGAGACATTGGTAGACACGGCTGACGTGCTGGGCGGATTGTGCTGCGACGCTCTTAAGGGGACCGACGCGGCGTTTGACGAGCGTATTCACAAGGCGCGTCCGCATGCGGGGCAAATCAGGACGGCTGCCAACCTCCGTCGGATGTTGGAAGGCAGCCAGATCCGCGAATCCCATCGCGAATGCGGACGGGTGCAGGACGCGTATTCGCTACGGTGTATCCCGCAAGTCCACGGCGCGGTGCGCGACACACTGGCACACTGTCGCTCAGTGTTCGAGACCGAGGCGAATTCCGCGGTCGACAATCCTCTGGTATTCATTACCGACGCGAAGAACGCAGAGGGCGACGTCATCTCCGGTGGAAATTTTCACGGCGAGCCCCTGGCCTTTGCATTGGATTTTCTGGCGATCTCGCTGAGCGCGCTTGCTGGAATCAGCGAGCGGCGGATCGAGAGGCTGGTCAATCCCGCGCTCAGCGAAGGCTTGCCTCCATTTCTGGCCGCGGGTGCCGGTCTCAATTCCGGTTTCATGATGCCTCAAGTCACGGCGGCAGCTCTGGTCAGCGAGAACAAAGTCCTGGCTCATCCGGCATCCGTCGATTCGATCACCACTTCGGGTAATAAGGAAGACTACGTCTCGATGGGAATGACGGCCGCAACTAAACTGAAGCGCGTGGTCGACAACACGCGGAACGTGCTCGCAATCGAAGCGATGGCGGTGGCGCAGGCGCTTGATTTCCTGGCCCCTCTGAAGACATCAAAGCGAGGGCAGGCGGCCCATGCCGCGATTCGGTCGGTATGCCCCACGATGGAGAAGGACAGGGTGATGTTCGGTGACTTCGCCCGACTGGCTACGCTGATTGCGAGCGGAAGAATTGCGGAAGCGCTGCGGTAAGCCTGCAACTGGGACGAGACTTGGCGATATGAAGACTCTCACGGAATATCTGAAGTTTCACACCAAGACGCATCGAGCGTACGTGCACATTACGCCGCAAGTCGAACTGATCGTCGGCAAAAGCGGCGTGCGAGAAGGCATGGTGCTGGTTTCTGCCATGCACATAACCGCAGGCGTGTACGTCAACGATAACGAGAGCGGTCTTATCGAGGACATCGACCAATGGCTGGAGCATCTGGCTCCGTTTCGAAAGAATTACAAACATCATGACACGGGCGAGGACAATGGCGACTCCCACCTGAAAGCGCTGCTGATCCATCATGAAGTGATCGTGCCGATCACTGCAGGCAAGCTCGATCTGGGCACGTGGCAGCGGATTTTCTACGCGGAGTTTGACGGGCAGCGGGACAAGCGGGTGATCGTGAAAGTCATGGGAGAGTGACGCTATGTCGGAAGAGCTGACGGAATTGCAGGAACATGCGGAGCACGCCAAACACGATCCCACGCTCGTGCCTATTTCGGTGACCATGGCAATCCTGGCCGTGCTGGTGGCCATTGTGACTTTACTCGGGCATCGAGCCCACACTGAGGAAGTCGTGCTGCAGGCCAAATCCTCCGACCAGTGGGCCTATTATCAGGCGAAGAACATCCGGCGCCATACGGATGAGCTCTTCACGGACTTGACATCGGTGCAGGCCACGACAGACGCGGCGGCGCTCGCCAAGTTGCGAGAGAAATATTCGGGCGAGGCCTCGCGTTACAAGGATGAACAGAAAGAAATCGAAGATAAAGCCCGCGAGATGGAAGCAGAGGTGGCACACGAGAGGAACCGCGCCGACCGCTTTGATCTGGCGGAAGTCTTTTTGGAAATCGGATTAGTCATCACCTCGATCACCTTGCTCTCCGGGCGAAGGATCTTCTGGGCGATGGGAATTGTGCTTGGAGTTGTGGGAATCGTGCTCGCCGCGACTGGATTCCTGGTGCACTGAGCCGTCCGCAGCCAACAGACCCGATCGCGCGAGTCCTCTGCTCCTACCCGCGACGCAACTTCGTCGATTTGTTCGGTGACCTCTCGCCGCCCTCGGTAGACCTAGCAAATATTCGCAGGCAAATTCTTCCAACCCTGAACGGACATCATTCAACTTCCTTTAGGTCACGTACCGAGACCCGTCCCTCCGAAGTGCACCATTTTTACAATCGTGTGACTTTTTTGTGACAAGTTGGTTCGCCGTCAAAGTTACGTTATGCGACGAAGCTGATTTCACATAGGCCGCAAACCCGAAAATGCCTGATCTTCAGTTGCGGAAACTTCATCACGGGGCTCAGTTCGGGGAATTCTCTCTGGATTTCGCCAAGATGGAACTCAGTCGGGCAGATCAATGTGTCGGACTAACGCTTCAGGAGTTCAAGGTGCTGAAGTTTCTAGTTGTCCGGCCAGGAGTTGTGGTTTCTCGCCGAAAGCTCATCGGCTCCTTATGGCCAAAAAGAAAGCGATCCAGTGACCGCACGGTGGACAACTGCATCGCGAGACTGCGCCAGAAAATCGAGGACGATCCTGACCGTCCCATTTTTATTCGAACCGTTCACGGGGCTGGGTACAAATTTGTTCCGCAGGAGACGTTGCTCCAGTTGTCGCACAGTCCCGTTAAGAGAAAGTCGGAGGGAACATGGGAAGCGTAATTCGGAAGAGAATGGGCTTGCATCTGTTGATTCTCGGAACGCTCTTTGCCTGGGCGCAGACGGCGTACGGAATCCCCGCCTTCGCCCGCAAATATGGCCTTCCCTGTTCGGCCTGCCACGAAGCATGGCCGATGCTCAATAATTTTGGCCAGACCTTTAAGGACAACGGGTATCAACTGGGGAATGGTCGTGATGCACCGATCTACCAGGAACCTGCGTATTGGCCTGTTATGTTTCGCACTACTCCGATCTGGCACCGCGAAAGCAACAACCGTCAGGCGGTCGACATGGTGTCAGGCAATGGTGGCGGTGGTCAGATTGAGTCCACAGTAACGACATCTGGTTTCGATCTGGAGGGGGTCGACATGATCACCGCCGGCACTCTCTACCAAAACATTTCCTTCTTTGTTCAGCCCTTCATAGGAAACACCAACATCTCGTTGCAACAGGCCTGGACGCGGCTCGACAATCTTGCAGGATCGCATTGGCTCAACCTCAAAGTCGGCAAATTCGAATTGGATCAGCCCATCTCCCAGGAGCGCTCGCTCATCCTGAATAACACCGGGGGCATCTACTACAACTATTTCTTTACTCCGCCAGGGGACAACAACTTTTTCCAAGGTATTGGCTTTCCTCAACTTGGCGCCGAATTGTCCGGGCACTCCGAAAACGATCACACGCGTTACTCTGTCGCCGTCCTCAGCGACAGCAATGGCTCGCCGAATTTGCCTTCCAATCAGGGGTACGACGTGTATGCCAACTTCAATCAGGCTTTCGAAGTGCCGTGGTTCGGGAAGCAAGAGGTCGGTGCTTACGGGTACTTTGGCGAGTCCCCAACCTTCTTCCAGACTAGCGGGGGAACGCCCCTACCGGGAACAGGTATGGGAAACCGCGGCTTTTATCGCGCCGGCGTGTACGGACATTGGTTCGTTGACAAATTCGACTTCTACACGTTCTATCTGCATGGATACGACAACGTATTTCTCGGAAATTCCGTGCCATCCAACCAACCCTCGAGCCTACCGTCCGGGGCTGTCGCTCCCGTTTGGAACGGCGGCTTTGTCGAAGGTCATTACAATCCCACCCCCCGATGGATCGTGATCGGTAGATACGAACTGAATCGCATGTCGCGACAAGCGAATCCGAATATTCGAGGTGATCTCGGGAATGTCGACATTTGGACGGTCGGTTATCGCTGGTATCCGATCATGAGCCCTCGCGCCGGCTTCGCATGGACCCAAGAATATTCCCATGCGAGCAATGCGAGCGCGGCACCTCTGTCGGGAAAAGACGACATTCACTCGAGCGTTTTGATGGGCTTCGATTTCGATTTCTGAGGAGGACCGCGGTGCACATGACAGCCAAGCCCGTTCTTACGCTCGCGATTCCGATTTTCATGTTGTGGGGCATGATCGGTGCCGCACAAGAAAGCCACGTCGGCAACCTGGTCGGGAACGCCAAACGCGGGAAAGCATTGTACGAGCGCTACTGTATCTTCTGCCATGGGCCAACGGGCGACGGCAGGGGAGAAAGTGCACCGTATCTAGATCCGAAACCCCGCGACTTCACCAAAGCCGTGTTCAAATGCCGCTCCACAGCCAGCGGAAGCTTGCCGCTCGACAGCGATCTCTACAACACCATCACGCGAGGGGTTCACGCGAGTGGGATGCCATCATGGAGACCCCTGCTACGACAGGAGCGCGTCGACCTGGTGGCATATATAAAGACATTCTCTCCGGCGTTCAAGGAGGAGAAACCCGGCCAACCTGTAACCATACCCACAGAACCGCCTGACTCGCCACACAGCATCGCGCGTGGGGCGGCACTCTTCCAAAGCTTGAATTGCTGGTCTTGTCACGGCAAAGACGGGCGCGGTCATGGCCCGTCGGCAGCTTCACTTACCGACAGCCAGGGCAATCCGATTACACCTTTCGACTTCACGAGTGGAACCCATTTCAAATGCGGACAGTCGGATCAGGATATGTTTCGCGACCTGGTCACGGGCTTAGATGGCACTCCAATGCCGTCGTTCGCTGCCGCTATGAAGCCGGACCAGATGTGGGATGTGGTTCACTACATCCGCACGTTGAGCTCCTCAAAGAAACACTCCGAGCCCAAGGATGAAACCGATGGACAGTAAAGAGTATTCGATGAAGAAGAACTTCTATTTGCTAACCATGCTGATTGCCGCTCTTGCGTTCTCCCGGCCAGGTCGAATGTCTGCCGGCCCGGGGCAGCCTCCGGATGCACCGTCTTCGCTAAAAGGAGCAATCAAGTTCGAAGGCGCGGCGCCTAAACCTTCGCGCATCGACATGTCGGCAGATCCCCTCTGTGCAAAGGCCCATACGACGCCTGTAACCACGGAAGACGTTGTCGTCGGCGCCAACGGAGGGCTAGCCAACGTGGTCGTCTACGTTTCCGACGGCATCACTGCCGGCCCTTCCCAACCTCCGCAACAGGCCGCTGTCTTTGAACAGAAGGGCTGCCAGTACAAGCCGCATGTGTTGGCAATGCAGGCCAACCAGAAGCTCGAGATC
The DNA here is from genome assembly GCA_963795875.1 of uncultured Acidobacteriaceae bacterium. Classification (GTDB taxonomy): domain Bacteria; phylum Acidobacteriota; class Terriglobia; order Terriglobales; family Acidobacteriaceae; genus Sulfotelmatobacter. The sequence goes on along the minus strand of CAWCJM010000003.1, from coordinate 1,953,328 downwards.
GTGAACAGCGATGAGACCACGCATAATATCCATCCGACTCCCACCAACAACCGAGAGTGGAACATGACTCAGCCTCACGGAGCGCCCCTCGAGCAGACGTTCGCGCGCCAGGAAATTGCGATCCCGGTGAAGTGCAATGTCCATCCATGGATGCGAGGCTACATCGCTGTATTCAAGCATCCATACTTTGCGGTGACTGACAAAGATGGGGTCTTCGAAGTGAAAGACCTCCCTCCGGGCACCTACACAATCACCGCGTGGCAGGAAAAACTTGGTACGCAAACGCAGAAGGTAACAATTGGATCTGGTGAAGCCAAGACGTTGGATTTCTCCTTCAAGCAGTAACACGGCGGCATTGTTCAAATGGCAGGCTCTCGCCACACGATTATTATGCCGTGTGCTCGTCATATCGAGGAATGTACAGGGAACAGACGCACCTCTGGCAGATACCATTTCTTGCGACATCCAGACCGGATCGAAACTGCAATGATTCCGGACCATTGATGATGTCGGGCAACGTCTGGCGATGGATGTTTCCCAACGCCGGATGGAAGAAACAGGGCCGGACGTCACCCGATGCTTCAATCACGGCCGAAACCCACGGAGCGTTACAGCGCGGCGCGATGTTCTTGCCTTGCCCGAGGTGGGCACGGAAATGTTGAACAATGCGGCGCAGTTTGTCAGCGCTTTCAACTACGAATCGAGGCTCCAGGCGGGACTGTTCGCGAATGAGTTGCTCGATCTCGGACCCAAGTGCGTCGACCTCGCCGGAAGTCAGAGCGACCCGTTCTTGACGCTCTGGGAGCCAGCCCTGAGGACGATTGAAGGCTGAAGATGTCAGGTCGGCCGCCAGAAATGAAACTGAAGTCAATCCGATCTGTTTTGCATAGGCAACGACCGCACGCAACGAATGATGATTCGCTTTTTGAACCGTACAGCGCGCGCGAACCGACATTTCAGGACGAAGATCGTGCAATGCTTTGACGCCGTCAGCCATTTGCTCAAACGCACCGGGAATGCGGCGAATGCTGTTGTGGACCGCTGGCGGGCCATCCACAGAGACGATCACGTCATCGATACACTCACCAATCACCTGGGCCTGAGGTTTCAGCAATAGTCCTGCAGTCAACAAGGTGACCCGAGTCCCTGCCGAACGAAGCATTTGCGCCAAGCTACTCCACTGCTCGTTCAGTTGTGGCTCGCCCCCCGAAAAAACAACCCACTTGACGCCCAGCTTTCGGAAGGAACCTAGGTGTTGTTCGAGGTCCGCAGGCGTGATTTCCCGGGCTTCACGAATTCGCCAGATGTCGCACATCACACAACGGCAGTTGCACTGGTTGTGCGGGAAAATGACGAGCACAGGCAACGTATCAATCCTGTGCACCGCCGCAGTCGCAGCGGAACCGCCAGGAGTCGCGATCGATATTAGGGAAGTCATCGCTTGCTCTCGCCTGCAACTGTGCCCTCGCGCCGTAATCGCACCAGCACGTGATCCCCGAGCACACGAATTCCGGGACATCGCCCCATTAGAGAATCGGCACGTTCACAGAACTGGAGCAAAGAAGGGTGGCGCTGTGCCCACGGTTCAACGTAACTGGGCGGCACAGCAACACCGATACCTTTGACAGATTCGAGCCGGAATTCAGGAGCGAACGCGTGCGCAAGCGCGCGCACGGTTGGATAGTGCACTTGGACGAATGCTCCATCTGCAATTCTTGCAGTCACTCCATCCCGGCTCAGGCGCCGGAAGGCCTTCTGTAGTTTGCCGTGCGCCACATACCAGAGAGTCTCCCAAGCGCAGTATGGGCCCATCCAACATAACAACACACTAGCGCCCGGCCTAAGAAGAGCGGAGAGATCGCGCGCCATACGGCGCAGGTCCTCCACGCAATTGAGTACGCCAAAGTTCGAGAAGGCTCCATCAAATAATTCATGCTCGTGCAGCGTGGCAATGTCTCCGGCACGAAGCAGAAGTGGTTGCACCAACTGATGAAGTCCGCTCTCCTGTATGCGGCGCGTCGCGACCGCAATCATCAGGGGCGAACTGTCGCAGGCAAGGACTCGCACACCGCGTTTTGCCAGGAAACAAGCGTCTATCGCGGTCCCGCATCCAATTTCAAGCGTTCGATCTCCGGGCCGAAATGCCTTCGCCAGTTCTCTCCATACCGACGCACGCTGAGCCCGACCGATTTTCGACAAGGTGAACGTTTCGTCGTAGCGTGCAGCGACAGCGTCGAAAGGGGCAAGGGAGATTCGCTGTTGGGTGGCCAACATTGTCTCAAACCTCGACTTCAGAGATCGTGGCCCGCAGACCTGCACGCGCCTCGGCAATTCCGCTGCGCAGTTCTGCCATTGAGGTATTGTTGGCATCAGGCTTCTGTCCTAGCCGCCTGAGTTCAACTTCACTCCGAAGCAACTTATCGGCGAATCGGTAGAACTGGCGTGAATGGCGATTGCGAACTCGGAATTCTCTGTCTGAGCTTTCACTCCAGGGTTTAGGGTTCTCCACGCGTTCGGCTACATCGGAAAAGTAAGGTGTGCCCTTGATCGGATACGCCACGGTGGTGAAGAAGATGTCGGGGTCGGTTTTCTTCACATGTTCCACTGTGGCTTCGATGTCCGAAATATCCTCGCCCTCATAGCCCCACATCAAGAACATTCCAGTCTGAATTCCTGCCGATCGGCACAAGGCTACAGCGGTTTGAACTTGCTCCACGGTTACGCCACGTTCCATGGCGTCGAGGATTCTCTGCGAACCGCTTTCAGAACCGATCCACACCCGAAAGCAGCCCATGTCAGCCAACGTCTGCACGACCTGAAGATTGAGCCGGTCGGCACGAGAGATGCATTCGAACGGCAACTTCACTCCGCGATGTCTTAGCTCGGTCGCATATTGAAACAGCCACCCGTGGTGAATTGTGAAAACGTCATCGGCCATCCACGCCATTTGGGGATGGTAGCGATTAATCAACCACGCGAGTTCGTCGGCCACGGACGCCGGTTTCCTCCGCCGATGCGTTTTCCCAAAGACTTCATGACTGCACCAGCGGCAATGATAGGGGCAGCCCCTTGCCGTGATGAGAGAAACCGAGCCCATGCCATGGTGTTGGCGCCAGACCTCAACATATCGCGTCATGTCGATCGCTTCACGAGCGGGCCAAGGTTGAGCGTCGATATCCTTAATTTGCTCGCGCGGCTTGGTCCGAACTACGGAACCGTCTGGACTCAGAAATGCGATCCCATCGATCTGACCTAACTTATCGAACGCACCTACTCGAAGCACCGGCACTACTTCTTCTAACGTAAGCTCTCCCTCGCCGACGACGACTACGTCCGCTCCCGCTGCAAGGTATTCGTCGACGTAAGCACCCGGCTCTGGTCCGCCCACAACTGTCCGCCAGCCCGCTTCTTTCGCGGTTCGCAGAATCTCCACCACATTCGGCCGAGTCATCAGGTTTGCATAGACTCCCAAAACGGATGGCGGTCCCTGCCGCAACAAATCCCACAGTTGTTGACGCGACGAGAATGTGGAGTCGAAAACCTCAGCTTTGAACCCTTTGTTGCGCAGATGGGAGCAGATGTACAGGATCCCCAGGGGCGGGTAGGGCTTCATGATCTGAAGTTCCTTGGGATCTTCGTAAAGGAAATAGCCGTGAGTGAGGAGTATATCCATGAGGAAGATCAGCTCGCCAGCACGTCGAGAAGTTCATCGAAACTGGTCGCATATACGGGTGCTTGCAGCTGTACCAATCTGTGTTCGGAACAATTATTAAGCATGGTGGGCCTTGGATTCCGGCAGGACGTCTCCAATCGCATCACGCGCCTCCACAGTTCGTCAGGTTCCGCGGGGTGCTGCCCCTTCGTCACGCGCTTCGTGGGAGATGAATTCCAGCAGTCAACCTGGGCGTGTAAGGCATCGTGCAAGGCTCGATAGAACTCGTTGGTGTACGCGCCTTGAAACATCATTGCCATGTCCTCGCTGTCGGACCAGTTCGTCTTGTCTCCAAGTTGTGCCTGAACGCGATCAAAGAATTTGGTTCCGGGCAGGGGGTAGGAAACGGAGACCCCGATGTCGTCAGGGCGCGTGTCGCGAACGAGTTTGATCGTGTTTTGAATATCTTGCCAAGTCTCACCTGGATAACCGAATTGCAGAAAGTAGCAGGCACGAATGGCTTGCTGTCGGAGATTCTCGCGGGCTTTGGCAATTTGTTCCACCCGCGTGCCCTTGTCCATGGCATCCAGGATCTTCTGCGATCCGGATTCAACACCCATCCACACTTCCGCGCATCCGGCGCGGCGCAAAGAGCGGACATTATCCGCGGTCATCAAATCGACCCGCGATTGCATCTTGAAAGGAATTGCGGCATCCAGCCTCTCCACTTCCGCCGCCAGCTCGCGGACCCACTTCGGCCGCAGGCCGAAAATGTCATCTGCAAACCACAGATGCTCAGCTCCGAAGTCGTACTTCAGCTGTCGCATCTCTTCGGCGACCAAGGTCGCGGAGCGCATGGAAAACGAGTCTCCGTAGATTGGCTTCGCACACCAGTTGCAACGGTAGGGACAGCCACGGCTCGCCACGATGTTCAGGGAAAAGTACCCGTGCGCGGCCCGCCACGCCTGCTGATACTGCTTCGTGTCGATCAGGTCGCGACATGGGAACGGCAGCTGGTCCAGATCGCGCATGAGCCCACGGCGCTCAGTTCGAACCAGTTCTCCGGTGTCCTTATGAAGATATGCGAGGCCCGGGACGCGCTCCAATCCGTCATCGTCGTTCCTCAACAGATTTGACACCGCTTCGAGGAGCGTCCACTCCGCTTCCCCGAGCAACACGCAACGGAACCCTTTCTTCAAATAGTCCAGGCTGTGATCGGAGGCATCCGAGCCGTTCGCGAGAACTGTAGCTCCTGCCTCCTGAGAGCACTCAAGTATGTGATAGGCCACTTCCCGCATGCGGGTGAGGCACATCTTGGAAAGGAAGTTAAAGTTGTCCTCAAACACCACAACGATCTTCGGCTGATGTTGCTTTAGAGTCTCCTTAAAGCCCTTCTCGGGATCGTTCAGCATTGTGTCGAATACAGAGACTGCCAGGCCGGAATTACGTAGCAATCCCGCGGCATAGAGCGTACCCAGCGGTGGGTAGGGCTGCATCTTCCGCGTTTGTTTGCGGTCGTAGTAGAGGTGATATGAATGAGTCAGTAGAACATCGGTCACGTCAGTCGCCTCTCTTCAGTTCTGGTAATGCTCAACACACTTCCTGCGTATGCTCCTGCAACGTTTGCCCGGTCAGCAGAGATCGTCGAGTAACGACCTTCTCAACGGTGCGCGACAACCACAGTTCCCATGGAAACGAATACCGGCTGTTTCCGATCCGCCAACGGACAGGCGCTCCCAGGAGCCTTCGGACACCACGCCGGGCCCACGGAATCTTTTTTGTGATGGTTCGGATCTGATTGTTCAGCAGAAAGTACTCCAAGCCGCGACGGAGCTTTTGCAGCTCTTCTCCGCGCAGCCACGGCAGAACATTAGTGCCCAGAGCCAGAGTCTCCCACTCTTGCAGAGACTGCGGCTCGCGGACTCCCATTTCTTTTAGCTGCGGCCAGATGGGAATTCCGGGATACGGCGTAAAAATATTTGGTGAAAAGCTTACGTTCGAATATTGCCTGGCAATATCGCTCATGATGCGAAACGTTTGCTGGCGATGGACCTCGGTCTCGCCGGGATATCCCAGGATGATGTTGAACACGACGTGAATTCCAGCGAGGTAAGTCTTGCGAGCCGTCTCCACCATCTGCTCCACATGCTGGAAGCGCTTGTTCATCAGAGCCAGAACTTCCTGAGATGCAGACTCGGTACCAAAGCCAATGTGTTGCACGCCACTCTCTGCAAGCAGACGAACCTCCTCTTCGCTCATGAGCGCCAGGAAGTCGGTAGAGGTCTGGAAGTCCCACTGAAACTTGATGCCGCTGTCGACGATTCCTCTGGCGATCGCCAGGGCGCGCTTCCTGTCCACCAGAAAATTGGAATCAAAGAGGGGTACGTGATCGATGTTGTAGCGTGGAACCAGTTCGGTCAGCTCGGCTACCACACGTTCGACGCGATAGGCGTTGAACCGCCGTTTGTAGAAAACCTGGTCGGTACAGTAATTGCACTGGTACGGGCACCCGACGCTGGACGTGTAAGCGAGCTGACGCACGCCTGACACCGCGGCGTAGATTCCAGGGTCCGCCAGATGATATGCCGGAGCCGGCAATTCGTTGACGTTCGTCACCGGCCTTTCCGGCTCGTGAACGATCGTCCCGTCTGCGTCCTTGAACGACAGGCCGAGGACGCCATGCCAATCTCGGCCGTCTGCCATTCTCTGCGCGAGTTCTAGTAGCGTCAATTCCCCTTGGCCCCTAACGATCGCGTCGACGAAAGATTCAGACAGCGTTTGTTCGGTAGCCAAGCTGGCGTGCCAGCCCCCATACACGATCGGCATCTTTGGACGCAGCTTCTTGACCGCTCGGGAGACACGGACAGCTGCCCCAATATGGGGCCCGGTCAGCACCGAAATGCCCAAGCAAAGGGCGTCTTCGGTTTCACGAAGAATAGTCTTCTCATAATCAGGGTGAATCAGGTTATCCACGAGCTTCACTTGAAATCCTGCTCGCAGCAACGGCGACGCAAGACAAAGCAGTGAAAGCGGCGCACCCAAAGGAGGGCCATCATACGGAGGATAGAACAGCACGACTTTGTTTGTTCTGGGCAAATCCAATCCGTTTTGAGAATTCTGCTACAGCACTTTAGGTTTGCGTGAATGAAGTTTTGTCAGTGGATTGTCAAAGTTGTGTCACTTCTGGATTTGTTGCGAAGAAGAGCGATCTAGAACTTGAGACTCAGGCTGCTTCTGGAGAGTTTTAATTTGCAGAATTTTGACAAACTACAGACAAATCGAGACACCGCGGTTGTTAGCGTACCTGCGATACCTTTTTTAGGTCGTGAAGTCGTGCCGAAGGCTGGTTTGCAAGACGAATCGATCTGGTTGCCAAGCGATGATCCTTTTCTACAATCCGAAGGCGACAAAGCCGCGCAACCGGCGTCTTCCGTTGTCGATTCTTGCAATCGCTGCCGTTGTCGAAGGCAAGGAAGACTACGAAATTGTGGATGGCAATTTGGATCCACATCCTACCGAAAGCCTGGCTGCGATCATCAAGGAGCGGCCCGTAGAACTCCTGGCGGTCACGGTGATGCCAGGCCCGCAGACGGTCGGCGCCGTCGCCAGTTGTCGCGAAATTCGTGCCCGGTTTCCAAACCTGCCAATCGTTTGGGGTGGTTACTTCGCGTCGAACTACACGGCCGCTGCGCTCAACGCAGGCTATGTGGATTATGCCGTTCGCGGACAAGGGGAGCAGACATTCATGGATCTGCTCGACGCGATTCGAGGTCACCGCGATTTCAAAGACGTCCCCGGCCTATCTTATAAAACTGCGGACGGAACACCCCGCCATAATCCTGAGCGCCCGATGAAGGGCCTCGATGATTTCCCGTGGTATCCGTATCATCGCCTTCCCGTGGAGAAGTATCTGCTTCCCACCTTTCTGGGTCGCCGCACTGCGGTTCACCAAGCCAGCATCGGATGCCCCTATCGCTGCAATTTCTGCGGCGTGGTCACATTTTCCGGAAGCCGCGAGAAAATGGAGTCGCCAGCCCGCACAGAGGCCATGCTGCGACACCTCGTGCAGACTTACGGAGTCGACGCCGTACAGTTTTACGACAACAATTTCTTTTTGCGTGAAGATCACACTCGGGAGCTTGCCGACCGCCTTGCGCCCCTCAATTTGCGCTGGTGGTGCGAAGGACGAGCCGACGTAATGATGAAATATTCGGACGCCACGTTGGAGGCACTGCGGCGGGCAGGTTGTACCATGATCTTCTTTGGCGCCGAATCCGGCTCGAACGAGGTTCTCAAGGAAATGAATAAGGACCTTCGCGCCGAAGATACGCTCGCTCTCGCCGCGCGCATACGCCGGTTTGGCATCGTTCCCGAGTTTTCGATCATTTTCGGAAATCCAAAAGATCCTGAAGGTGATACCCGTGAGTGCATTGGGTTTATCAAACAACTGAAGCGTCTGAATCCGGACTCAGAAATCATTGTCGAGCACTACACTCCGGTGCCTCAGCGCGCCCGCATGTACGGCGAGGTCGAAGATAAAGTCCACTTTCCCACGACGCCCGACGAGTGGGCTACGGATCACTGGCAGCGTTTTGCAACCCAGAAAGATCCCCAAACGCCCTGGCTCCGGCCCACTACCAAACAGTTGATCGACAATTTTGAACTGGTCGTATCGTCCCGCTGGCCGACAGTTCAGGACATTCGGTTGCCAGGCTGGGGACGACTGGCGCTGAAGGCGATGAGCAGTTGGCGCTACCGCTTCGGCGTCTACGGTTCACCCTTGGAACTGAAATGGATGCAGCAAGTCATCGAATTGCGAAAGCCCAAGGCTGAAAGCTTGTGAACCGCACTGCACATGTTGCGCTTGATCCGCCCGACGCTATTAGAGGCGAGCTTTCTGAACCGGGTGGGCCCCGGCGAGTTCCGGTTGCGACGGGATACGAACGTTGGGCTCCAATCTACGATCGGGATCCGAATCCCCTCCTGGCCCGCGAGGAACGGCATCTCTCGCCTTTGCTAGCGGACCTGGAGAACAAACGGGTTCTGGACTTAGCGTGCGGCACTGGACGGTGGCTCGACCGACTAATGACACGAGGACCCACGTCGGGGGTAGGGCTTGATCGATCAGACGCCATGCTTCGAGTCGCGTGTAGCAAAGGCGCAATCAATGGACGGCTGGCCAGAGCGGAATGTGAGACTCTTCCCTTTCGCGGCGGGGTGTTCGATTTGGCAATCTGCTCGTTTGCCGTGGGGCACATTCGAGACTTGGGATTGATGGTGCGCGAGTTGGCGCGTGTCACCAGACCGAAAGCTGATCTTTTTGTCAGCGATCTTCACCCTGACGCCTATAGCCGGGGTTGGCGAGTGGGATTTCGAGACGAAAGCAGCGCGGTTCACATCGAAGTCTTTGCGCGCGCTGCCGAAGAGATCATTCGGCCATTTTGCTCAAATGGCTTCGAGTGTCTGAGCCAAACGCCTCTATGGCTCGAGGAGCCGGAGCAGCCCATCTTCGCGCGCGCCGGCAAATCTGATCGATTCGCGGAAGCTTGCCAATCACCGGCCATCCTGCTTTTCCATTTCAGACAGCTCGGTTCGCGAGGTGGAATCAAGGGGGTTTAGTGAATTGCTTCGGTGTGGATTTTTTCCCATACCAGTTCGACTTGTTCCCAAGGTCGAAACTTGTTCTAGTCCTCAGAAATCAATATGCGGCCGATACAAGGCCAACGAAGGCGGTCGACTGAGAGGGGCACTGCCGCTCTCACTCCTTTCACGTATTGCTCCTTCCGTGAAATGTAACCCGGCGCTCGTTCTGGATGCGGGTTACTGGAAACATCGACTTGTAGTGCGGCGAAGTATTTTTAATGCTCTCGTTGGTATGCGATATGTCCGCGAGATCCCGCGTTGGTTGTGGCTAATGCGGGCTGCTCGAAATGGGGGGCGCTTGAAGTATTTTTTTGCCATCAGCATACGAGACCCGCGCGGCTTCGCATTAAGCCTTGGGCAGGGCGGATTTTGCAGAGTTTTAACAATTTGGAGACAACGGGTGGACTCGTCGTTGGTATATGTGGTGAATCTCAGGATCTCCGGTCGGTGCATGTCCAGACCCAAAACGCGGGGCTGACAAAGTTGTGGCCATTTGCGGCGGGGATTTGAAAGAACGAAAGGCACTCTCTTGAAATCATCGAAAAAGATCGTATTTTTCGTTGCCTCGTTCTCCAGTATTGAGGCTACCGCTCCTCTTGGCATTCTTGCCATCTCCACTCCGCTGTTGAATGCCGGGTACGACATCCGCATCATCGATGCGTCCATTGCACCCGACTACAAAAAGCGGATTATGGAAGAAATCAAGGACGCGCTCTGTCTGGGGATCTCTCTTGTGACCGGCCCCATGATCCGCGAGACGGTCGAGGTTGCCAAGGCGATCAAGAAATGGGATCCGGATTTTCCCATAGTCTTAGGTGGATGGCATCCGTCACTGCTACCTACGCAGACTCTTGAAGCTCCATACGTCGACATTGTCGTGCGCGCCCAAGGTGAGGAGAGCATGCTTTCGGTGGCCGATCGACTGCGGGACGATGCTCCCCTTGATGACGTTTTCGGTATCGGATTCAAGCGCGACGGTAAACTCGTTTTCACCCCCGAACGTGCTCTCCGGCGCCTGGAAGAGATGCCTGCGAAGGCCTATCATCTAGCAGACTTCGACGCCTACGAAAAAATCTGCGGCCGGCGCTGGGCAATGTATGTTTCAAGCCTTGCGTGCCCGTTCAACTGCGCTTATTGCACCAACGCTGGAGTCTACGGACGCAAGTGGAACGCTCTGCCGGTCGAGCAGGTGGTCGAGGAAACGATCGAACTGACTCGACGTTACCGCCTGGAACTGCTGTGGATGGCGGACGACAACTTCCTGGTCGATCTTGACCGCTCGCTCAAGATCGCCGAAGGCCTGGTGAGGGCAGGTGCGACCTTCAAATGGAGTATTCAGGCCACGACCAACCTCACGGCGCGGCTTAGCGTTGAAGAGTTGACTCTGCTGCGGCGTTCGGGCCTGCATCAGATCTGTCAGGGGATTGAAACCGCCTCTCCCACTGTCATGAAGTTGATGAACAAGGACTTCCAGGTTCTCGGCGATATCTATCAGTCGACTGAGCGCTGCATCGGAGCGGGAGTAATTCCTTCCTTCAACATCATTTTCGGTTTTCCGGGAGAAGGACCCAAGGAGCGACGGGAGACGGTCAATTTCATGATGGACATTTGCCAGAAGTTTCCGGGCGCTGAGTTCTGGACGAATATTTTTACCCCGTATCCGGGTTCTCCGATCTTTTCTCGAACAGCGGAACTGGGCATCGAAGTGCCGAAATCCCTCGAAGGTTGGGCGGATTATTTTCCACGTTACACGGTTCTCCCATGGCTCAAGGGTAGCGATCACCAGCGAGTTCAAACCATGCGGGATTATCTGCGCATCGCATTCGATCGAGAACCTATCGCCACCACGGGCCATGGACGATTCGCCAAGGCGGTTCAGCATCTCACCGCCTACCCCGCCCGAGTGCGGCTAAATTATGATTTCTACAGCTTTCCCGTCGAGCTGTGGATTAACCGCCAGTTAAAGAACATCGTGAAGTTGCCCAAGCCGAGTATTGACGCGAAAAGGCTGCAGCCGGAGACAGCTCCGAGTTGTACGTGATTGCTCCGAGAGTGGTCCCCGTGCCCAATCGGCCACCCGCCGGGTGGTTGCGGCATCGACCACATGTCCGATTAATTGGGCTGCGGGCTCTCAGGGCGAGCAGGTGCTCCGCTATTCCAGCATGAATCCACCAACCGAAAGCCGCCTCTGCGTCGAATCTTCTGGCAGCGAAGCGTTGCCCGCTACGTCGGCGGCAACACCAAATAGCCTTCATTGGTGGCCGACCGTCGAACGGTGCATACTAGCGATTCTGGTAGTGGGCTTCATCGGATTCGCTCTCGTGCCCGGTTGGCGATCGCTGAGAAGCGAATTCCCGAATTACTACTTGGCAGCTGAGCTCTATCACCAAGGTATTCCGCTCGATCGCGTTTACGAATGGACTTGGTTTCAGCGTCAAAATGATCACCTGGAAGTGCGCGATGGATTGGTGAGCTTTGCTCCCAACCCCCCGTCTTCGATACTTCCACTACTGCCCTTCACGGGCTTGAAGCCGCTTGCTGCAAAGCGCGCCTGGATCGTATTCACTCTCGTACTTCTCGCTCTTTCGTTACTTGCTCTTCACGGTACGACACAGCTAGGTTGGCGCCGTCTTATCCTGATTACATTGCTCTGCACGCTTCCTCTCAGGATCGATTTCATGTACGCCCGCTACTATGTTTTGATTCTATTTCTTATCTGCTCCGCTTACTATGCGTCCACCCGGAGCATGCATTGGACTGCGGGAGCGGCGTGGTCCGCAGCCGCAGCAATGAAGCTGTTTCCGGCAATTTCGATAATCCTGTTCATCCGTAAAGGAAACTGGCGAGCTCTCATTGGCTTTTTGATTGGAGCGATTATGCTGGTGAGTATTTCACTCACGCTCTTTGGGATCGAAGTCCACCAACTCTTCGTCCGGGAAGTCCTGACCCAAGCTTCACGAGGGGACTGGCTTGGGCCCTACTCCTTGTATCAGAATTCCTTTATCACGCTCTGGAGCCGCTTATTCCTGATGGAGCCGGATCTCAATCCGGCGCCCTTGATCAATTCTCCCATCCTATATGCACTCGCGATGGCTATGACGGTATCGACACTAGTGTTTGGATTTCTGCTATCGATGAAAAGCGACAAGTCTCCCCACGCCGAGGCGTTGCGTTGGGCATCGCTGTTGCCGTTGATGTTGTTGCTCTCTACCTACTCGAGTGCGGATCACTCGTGCATCTTGATTTTTACCGCGACAGTCGGGTTTGACGCTTTGCTCGCCAGAGGCAACTCCAAAAGAGCTTTCATGCTTCTCGGCCTATATGCAATCGCCTCTGCACCAATACCGCTCAGGATGACGAGTTGGTTTCCGCACAGGCTCATGGCTATCGCGGCGCTTTACGTACTGCTGTTGTCTAGTCTGTCGGATGGCCGGGTTAAACAACAGGTGAAACGCTGGTGGGCTGTCGCCCTGATATCGGTAATGGTTCTGGCCATCCATAATTACAGTCTTGCGAATCGTGCAGAAGACTTCAGTCGGCGCGTGCGGATCGATAGTGATGGATATCGATTTGCCAATCCTGTCCCTATGAGCACTGGAGTGGCTTTTACCGAAATGCTGAACGCCAAGTACCGGCCAATACTTATCGCCGATGGCACAGCGCACGACTTGTCGTTGCCTGGTGATGCTCTCTCTGTTGCAGGCTCAAGGAGCAGCGATTTGCTTTATTCTGAGCTAGCGGGCCGGCGTTCACTCCTCGTAAGGATTGCGGCCGTAGGCGTTTCCGAGACCATCAGCGTAGGTCAAGATCCCGCACTTTCACCCAATGGAAAGTGGCTAGCCTTCGTTCGCGAGGAGCAAGGACGCAGGAGTGCATGGTTGTGGGCGACAGATTCTCCGGTGGCACCCCAGCTAGTCTTACCGAGTACTTACCAACCTCTCGATGTAACGGTCACCAACGACGGAGATGTTGTTGCGTCGGCCGGAAGGGTAAGTGAGCCGCATGTATTGCTAGTCCGTCATGAAAGGAACGAGGTGACTCAGTTGGCGGAGCTTCTTTCCCCGGTGAGATATCCGGCGATCTCTCCCAATGGCACACGAATCGCATTTAGCCGTCGCGAAGGTGGGTCCTGGCACTTGTTCGCACGGACCTTTGCGACCGGATATGAACAAAAGCTAACTCATACGCCTTGCAATGCGGCTTCTCCCTCATGGGAAGATAATCGCACTCTGCTGTACGCGACCGATTGCGGACGGGGCGTGGGACTGAGTGCTATCGCGCGCGTTGTTCTACCAGAATAGGGAAAAACGCATTCACCGAGTACGACAATCTGGCTAGTAAATCCCTGGAATGACCTTCGCAGTCGTTCGCGCATACGATTCATAGGGCATTCCGAAGAGCCTCCGCAAATGTTTTTCTTCGATCTCGATCTTATTCAGAAGAAGCAGCCCCCAAGCGAAAACTAGAAGCCACCCAAGAACGCTTCCGAAGGTCAACGCCATGGCTATCTTTCCGGCAATCGCAGCGCCATACCGCGGATGGCGCACGTAATGATAAGGTCCCTGATTCATTGGTAGCATCGGCGTCTGAGTTTTATCGAAGTATCTGGAGAGGTAAGAGTCAGTCCAGATCTGCCAAAGTGTCACGGCCAAATAGAGCGCGAGTCCAATGATCTGAAGCGAAGGTCGTAGCAGCCCGGCCGTGAATCGCCAGTGGCCATAGTCGACGAAGACAAGCAGGTCGAGAACCATCAACACCATGACCCATTGAGGTCCCTGCGGATCGGAATTCAGCGCCCACCACTCCTGACGCACCGGCCTCGAACGAAAAGCGCCGAGACTTGAGGCAATCGAATATAACGAACCCACGATACGGAGAGTGAAATATCCTCCAGCGAACCAGTCCACTCGCATCCACGGGTGGGATCCGTTCAACTGCACCAAACATCCCACGGCGATAGCGAGGTAGCCCAACGAACAAATTAGTGTTCGCCAAAGGACTTGTCTCATGGCAGCATCCTCCGGATCAACGCGGCAGCAATCCTCGGGTCACTGTCATATTTGAGGGTGTAAGCCGGGAGTGCCGCGAGGGCACTGATAGCATCAACGATCTGCGCACTGAATCGGCAATCTTCCCCAAAGAGCATGTAACTATGCAGTCGCGAAGCGGCATCTTCTGGCGAAATTTGCTCTAACTGAGGCTCACCCACGCTGCTGCGATCGAGAAATAGCGAGCAGAGAGGAGCAAATGGCTTGGCCCACCGTGATTGCAAGGCAGACTTGTCATAGTAATAGAATGAAACACCGGCATAGGTCGAAAGGCGGCATGACTCTCGCAACTCTGGAAGAAACTCCAGTGTCTCAAGACGGAAAACCGCAGGGAATGGATCACCCCAAGCACGAAGAACGCCGCCCCACATCTCCAGAAACACAACCTGATCGGCATGGAATTCCATGCCAAGTTTCGCAGACAGATAGGAAGCGGTAGTTTTTCCAGAATTTGGTGGACCAAAAACCAAAACTCCGCGATCCTCCGAACCCGCGCACCCCGCCGATAGGGCGACGAATCCCAGGCTGGCGGCGCTCATACAGAACAAGATATCGAGGGGCGGACGATGTTTAAATCGGGGTTCGTCTCGAAAGAATAGCTCGGACAGAAAACCCGTGGCCTCTCGTCTATCGAGGTCCACCGACAGGAAGCCTCTTTGCCCTACGTTCACGTACCGAAGCCCGGGATCCGAAAATGCAGCGAGCGGCACGCCTGTGGATTCCACCTTCGGGTCGGGTTCGCATACGATGCGCCAAACAAACTCGGGCTGTCCGGTTCTTTCATGTTGATGGCGCTCAAAGAACTTCAGAACAAGCGCCAATACAGCCTCATTATTCGTCTCGAGGCGCACGGTTCTTTGCATAAGGAGCAAGTCTGTAACGTGTGGAGTTGGCGTGAAGCGATGCAGCAAATCCAGACGCGCTGTCTCGGCACAGGCTGTCCCAGAAAGCTGAGAATTGCGTCTCGTTCCGGCGGGCCGCGCACCCTTTGTCATCCTCTCCACGTTGTCGCATCCTGGGGCTGGCAATTAGCGCTGTTGACCCGACGCGCCAATTGCTCGGCGATCATCTGGGGCCGGCCGCCATACTGCAGGCGCCAGCAGGGGCCGGCCAGCAACTGGTCGATGGTTTCCACCTGTTCTTGGACAACTTCAGGAGTTTCCGCCATCAGGTCCAGTTCAATGAGAGACCGGGCGTCGCTGCACGCCATCCGAGTCATTCGGAAACCGGAGCTTAGGCGCCTTTCCAAAAAGACGAGTAGGCGTGGTTCACACTCCGAGATACGCGGCCTTCCGAATTGCTCGTTGGGTTCGCTGTGAAAAACCAGTTCTCCGTCCTGAATGTCGAGTGGTTGTCGATCCCGAAACTGTTCGAACCATACCGCCGCCTCGCGCCTTAGTTTGAGCGGCCTGGGCATCCCCCACGCTAGAAGTCTGCCCTGTTTCCGTGAACAGAATATTCGGTCATCCGAAAGGAAACTGAACCCCGCCTCGGTCATCGCCATGGCTAACGTCGATTTGCCAGAACCAGATGGGCCGATCAGAACCAACCCTCGCTGATCTTTGGCGACACAGGAAGCGTGAAGTTCGACGAGCCCAACTGAACCAGCCAAAACGGACAACAACATGGGGAAGATCACCGTTCTCCAATATGCAGTATCGGCGGCCATGCCCGCCGAAAATCGTCCGATCACACGGCGCATACGGAGGTCAGCAAGCATCGAGCTTCCCGAATCAAAACCGAGAAAGACCATATGATCCAATCCGCGCACGTAGGGCTTTGGCCATGGCGCTTGCATCGGGTCACCACTGTCGATCCAGACTCGCACGGAGAGGTCGACAGACGCCGGCGACGGGCTCATGGGTAGAAAGGTGTCACGCGCCGCCTCCAGGAGTCGATCGCAATTCGTCGACAAACTGATGCTGGCACCTGCCGCAATGTACGTCGCACACAGCGGAGTCTCCGCATCCTTATGCAGAAAATCTCGAGGTCTTATGTCAACACTCATTTTCCTGTTTACAGGGCTGGAGAGTGGAAACGAAAGCCACCCCGCACGACCACACCATAGTCGGCAAAGCACTCGGAAGTCTTGTCAATTCCTCGTCAACAACTTGTAAAAATTCTCTTCGCGGCGCTGTTTGAGGGTCTGAGAGGAGACTCTTGGCTCCAGGAGTTAGCAGGTTCAAGACAGCAGTTCCTGGACGGCCCGGTAGCCTTGATCGATGGCCTGGTCGGTGTAGGCAGCGGCGGCTGCGTCAGAATTGGCAATCGCAATTCTTCCGTGTCGCTGGCGCGCGATGTCGCAAGGGCGCTGGCCCGGGGGCCAATCGGGATCCCAAAGCGGGTTGTACTCGTAGGCGTAGCCATGAGGCCAGCGGTTGACGGTGATCGCGTTGATATCGCGCGCTGGATCGAATCCCCCTGCCCCGAGCACGCGTTCGAGCTGATCACGAATACTTCGCTCGAAGTCTTCAAAGGGAGTCGCCAGGAGTTCGTAGTGTCCGGCGCGTTGTTGGTCGCGAGCAGGCAGTCCCGGCAAGCAAGGAGTACGCAACATTCGCACCAGTATCGGTTCTTCCGGTGAGTGCGAACATTGATAGCTACCGATGTTCACGGGTTGATCGAGATTCAACGAGGAGTGATACATGCCGGGACAGGATGCGCCACGAATACCTAGCTTGTGGAACGACGTCCAGTCCTTGATGGCGACGACGGTGTAGACCAGAGGAACCTTCACACCATAGTGCAGCGCTTCTTTCTGCTTTGCTGGTAGCTCATCGCACAGATACGGAATGGCCATGTTCCAGCAGGCCATCACGACGCCTTTACCCCGCACGGTGTAAGCGTTTTTCTCGCGACCATAGGTGACTTCTACTTCCTTGGCGGAGGCCGAGTCACCGACGTGGCGCACGCCTACCGCCGTGCTGCTGAGACGCATGCGAATGGCTGAATCGCTACGGTCGAGGCGAGAATAATCCACTCTGGCGGTAACGATGTCCTCGGCCGTGTTGCCAGGAATCGAGCCTGAGATCAGTGACCTCACCAACATTCGCGCAATCGAGGCATTGCCATCCGGAAAGTGGAAGTGATAGCGCTCCTGCGGCGTCACTTCGCCGAGCGCGGTGAACGTCAAGCCCTTCGATGGAACACGATCGAGTTCGAGCCCTTGGAATCCGGGAAAGTTTATGGCCCAGCAATCGAGCGCCGGCACGGCATCGATCCCAATTCCGTAGAGCCCGTGGGTGCGTGTCTGGTAGAACGGAATCACATCGGGATGGACTTTAACGACGTTCAGGAGAAAATCCTTGTAGCTCATGCGTGACAGGCGTGCTTTTTTCTCAGCTTGCGCTACGCCCGGCATGTAGTCGACTTTTTCTTCCTGGATGCGAGCGATGTCGCGCTGAGCATCGGCCGAAAGCGGCGTCTTGGCCAGGAATTCGGGCCATGCCTTGGTTCCGGAAGCCGGCGACGAACCCGGCCCGCCGGGAACTCCGGTGACGAGGCGGTCGACGCCGAAGGTTTCCTTATCGAAGAAGTAGCTGGCACCCAGACCGTGATAAACCTCGCGATCCACGCCCTTTTTTTCCAACGCGGGTAGGATCGATGCCAAGTTCGGTGAGCAGGCCCCGCGCCTCGGGGCTGTACGGAAAAGGAGATTCGATCGCTACCGTTCCGCCGTTTGCGAGGAGTAAGCGACCACCCGGGCGAAATTCGTTGCGCTTGGCGTGGCCGCCGAAGTCGTCATGATTATCGAGAATCAGAATTCGCGCTGACGGCCCGGCTTGCTTGCGGTAAAAATAGGCGGCGGCGAGCCCGCTCATGCCTGCGCCGACGACAATGAGATCGTACGTCTCGTGTGTATCGACCGGCTTGCCCGCGGTTTCCCAGAACTTGCCGTCACGCAACTCGTGCGCAACCTCAAACGATCCCGGATGGCTGCCGCGCATCCCCGTAAGAGCGGGAGGATTGTATCCGGGAGCGTCTTGTGGAAAGGCAGGCGTCTCGGCGGCTAGTGTAAGACCGGGCAGCCAAGCGCTGGCGAGCGCGCTGCCCGCTCCGACCGCGATTCCATTCAGAAAATCCCTGCGGGTGATGGCACGGCCCATGCCGAGTTCGCGATCGCGGGTGCGGTTGGGTTCGGGCTTGTCCATGGAAGGTCTAGGCCTTTTGAGCCGCTTTTTTCGGGCTTCCTACGATCTCTGAGATGGCGCGATACCCTTGATCGATGGCGATGTTGGTATAGGCGTGGCCATCGGCGTCGGAATTGGCGATGTGGATCCGGCCGAATGGCTGGCGGC
Organism: uncultured Acidobacteriaceae bacterium; assembly: GCA_963795875.1. Classification (GTDB taxonomy): domain Bacteria; phylum Acidobacteriota; class Terriglobia; order Terriglobales; family Acidobacteriaceae; genus Sulfotelmatobacter. The sequence goes on along the minus strand of CAWCJM010000003.1, from coordinate 1,934,687 downwards.
CGATCACGCATGGGCGCTCGGAAGCGGGCCGGTCGAGCGGCTCGAACAGCGAGTTGTATTCGTAGGCATATCCGTGAGGCCAGCGATTGACGGTGATGGCCTTGAATGTCGCGAGCGGGATCGAATCCACCGGCAGAGAGCATCCGCCCAAGCTGATCGCGAACATTTCGCTCGAAGGTTTCGAATGTCGTGCTGAGGAGTTCGTAGCGCCCGGCTCGATATTGATCTTTGCAAGCCAGGCCGGGCTTGCACGGTGTGCGCAGCAAGATGCAACAAGCACGATTCATCGGGCGAACTGGGAAACTGGTAGTCGCCCATCGATACCGGAAAATCCAGTGTCACATTGCTGAAGTATGCGCCGGGCGCGTAGACGCCGTTGATCCCCAGTTTCTGGAACGACTTCCAGTTGCTGATTTGCACGTTGGTGTAGACGAGAGGAATCTTCACGCAATAGGCCAGCGCCTCTTTTTGTTTGTCGGACATCTCCGCGCACAAATAGGGGATCATCATGTTGTAACAGGCGAGCACGCAGTGGCGTGCGCGGACGCGGTGGGCTTGTCCGCCGCGAACATAGGTGACTTCCACCTCCTTGGCGGTCGCAGGATCACCGACATGCTTTGCGCGCACGGCCGTGCTGTTCAGGCGGATGCGAATCCGGGAGGCCGGATCTCGAGCCGGGCATAGTTCGCGCGGGCAGTGACGATATCTTCCATCGTGCTGCCGGGCAAGAACGCCGGGCACCAGCGAGCGCACCAGCATTCTTGCGATAGAAGCGTTGCCGTCGGGAAAATGGAAGATATAAGGCTCTTCCTCTTCCTGATCGTCGTCGCGATGGCGCTTGGGAAGTGTCATGCCCTTGAAAGCCGGGATAGCCGTATCGGGCACAGTCATAGGCCGAGACCGCATCGATGCCAACAGCATACAGATCGTGAGGCGCGGTCTGGAAAACCTTGACCACGTCGGGATGCACTTTGACGTATTGCAGCAGGAAATCTTTGTAGCTGGTCTTGATCAGCTTGACCCGTTTCTGTTCCGGAGTAAGGCCGGGAAGGTAATCGACTTTGGTTTCCTGAAGACGCAGGATGTCGTGCTGCGCGGCCTCGGCAATGGGGATCTGAGCCGCAGTCTTCGCAGTGAATGTCGGACCGAAGTAGTGCAGGCCGGCTTCCGGCACGAGCCGATCCACGCCGAACGTTTCTTTGTCGAAGAACGTGGCCTCTCCCAGCTTCATCGAGTCGTACAACTTCTGGTCGTAGTACTTGTAGAAGCGCTGAACGTCGATCCCCAGTTCCTTAAGAAGACCGTTGGCCTCCTTGCTGTAGTGGGCCGGCGCTTCGATCGATTGCGTCCCGCCGTAGCCGAGCAGCAACCGGTTGCCCGCATGAAATTCGTTGCGCTTGGCGTGCCCGCCGAAGTCGTCGTGGTTGTCGAGAATCAGAATCCGAGAGTTGGCTCCGGCGGACTTGCGGTAAAAATACGCTGCGGCCAGGCCGCTGATGCCAGCGCCGACCACGATCAGGTCGTAGGATTCGTTGTCGGCAATGGACTCAGGCCATTCTTTGCCATCGCGCAGGGCGTGCGCAACCTCCCACGAGCCGTCGTGACTGCCGCGCATTCCGGTCTTGGCCGGAGGATAGTAGCTGGGATCTTTCTCCGGGGCAAATGGAGATTGCGGAATACCGAAGGCCTCGACCCACAACGGCTTCGCAGCCAGCAGCGAAGCTCCCACGGCAATGCTCACGCCGTTCAGGAAATCGCGCCGCGTAATTTCCTGCTGCATGCCAAGTTCGCGATCTCGTTTCTTCTGGCTCATCGTGTCCTCAGGCGGATATCGGAATCAGGATTCGTAAACCCACTTGCCGCCGACCATGGTGCGCTCCACCGGAATCGTTACCAGCGTGGAAGGATCTTCCTTGAAGGGATCGCGCCCGAGCACCACAAGATCGGCCAGTTTGCCAGCCTCGATCGAGCCTTTCAAGTTTTCCTCGTAAGATGCGTACGCGCCGTTCATCGTGCCGACATAGATTGCTTCTTCCACGCTGATGCGCTGGTTGGCTCCCCAGACGTGGCCATTCATATCCGTGCGCGTGACTTCCGATTGCAACGCCATCATCGCAGGAAATTCACCAGGCGGGTAGTCGGAAGCCTGCGTGGGGCGCAGGCCCGCGTCAAGAAATGTCCGCAAGGCGAACATGTGCTTAAGACGTTCCTCTCCGTAGTACTGCATCTTCTCGCCATGATAATAGACGTATGTGGAGAACGGAGTCGGGATCACGTTCAACGCGCGCATACGTTGAATAATTGAGTCATTAATGACGGTGCAATGTTCAATCCGGAAGCGCGGATCCTTTCGCGGTATCTCACGATTGAGGCGTTCGTACACGTTCAATATTCTCTCGATCGCCACATCGCCGTTCGCGTGTGTACCCAGTTGCCAGCCCGCACGCATAAGCTTTGTGTCCGTACTCGTACAGCTCCTCTTCCGTCGCCGAGAATGTTCCGTAATCATTGGGATGACCGACATATGGTTGCGACAGCCGCGCCGTGCGTCCCGAGATTGCTCCATCGGCCACCTGCTTCATGCCTCCCACGCGAACCCACTCGTCCCCGAAACCAGTTCTCACGCCGGCGGCGATCATGCGATCAATCGAAGAAGAATGAATGAAGCAATACACGCGGAAACGCAAGTCGCCGCTGTCTCGTGCATCTTGGTAGGCTTGCAAATCTTCTGGACTGCCCAGGGCGTCGCCGACCGACGTGATGCCAGTCTTAGTCATCATCTTGGCGATGAGCTTCACGCCTTCCCGGTAGTCGTCCCGGGTATTTGTGGCGGGAATCACCTTGTTGAAAGGCTCGATGGCCCGTTCATTGATGCGGCCAGTGAGGTGGCCGGACGAATCGTGTTCGAATTCTCCTCCTGTTGGGTTGGGCGTCGACGCGTCGACCTTCGCCAGCTTCAATGCGGCCGAATTCGCAAATGCCTCATGGCCACCTCGGTGAGTTACAAGTACTGGATGATCAGGCACAGCCGCATCCAGATCTTGCAGCGCAAGCCGGCGTCCATCGGACGTCTTGGTGTCGTCATACTTGAAACCCAACACCCATTGCTCGCGAGGAGTCTTCGCTGCGCGATCGCGCAGCGCTGCTTGAATCGCCGCAATCGAACGCAAATCACAATCCACCTGGCGAAGATGCAATCGCCCTGACTCAGCCGGATGAGTGTGCGCATCAATGAAACCCGGCAGCACGGTTTTCTGGCCCAAGTCGACTTTCCGGGTTCGTGCTGAGGCCAGACCCAGCACATCTTCGTTGGAGCCGACAGCGCTGAAACGCCCTCCGCTGATGGCCACCGCTTGCGCGCGGGGCAGTCTGGGGTTGACCGTCCAGAAATGCCCGTTGTAAAGGATCACGTCGGGCTCAGTGCGCTGAAACGAATCCTGTTGAGTAGGGTCCGCCGCAGAAGCTGGGACTGGTAATGCCGCTGCTCCCACTGCGAGCGCTGCACCGTTCAGGAAGCGGCGCCGCGTAAAACCATTTTCTGCTTTCGAATCTGGTTGGCGAATATCGTCGTCAATGATCGCCTTTCGTGAATCGTCAATTGTGACCCATGTCAGGAAACTGCACCTCGCCCTCATTCCGCCGGGGATAAACGGATTCTCTGACGGACGATGCGGCACCAGGCCTTGCGCTATACGCCCTCAAAACGTGAGCCGTAGAGCGAGCTGGAGAATTCTTGGATCGTAGGTTGTGGACACTTGGCCCAGAGACTGAGAGCCTACGTTGATGCTCCCAGGGTTTTTGAACTGCGCATGGTTCAGAATATTAAAGGCTTCAACCCGGAAGCCCAGCATCACGCGGTCGCCAACGAGGTTCGTATTTTTCTCCAGCGCCAAGTCCAGATTGGTTCGACCCGGCCCCACGAAAGAGTTTCGTCGGAACGTCCCGTAAAAGCCAAGTGGGCAAGTGCCCAAGCCAATGCAAGGGTCTAGCGCGAAGTCGTTCGGATTGTAGTAGTAATTTCCCGTAATCCCATTGATCGTTTGTTGGTGCCGCGGATCGAATGTCTGCACGTGATTGGTTAGCTGATCGGGGCGAACCAACTGCGGATCACCCGCACCAGACGGCCCCGGGTCTTGCGGTTGGGGACTGCCTAGTCCCGCATTTAAGTCGAGGGGAATGCCCGACTGTATGAAAAAGATTGGATAAAGGCTCCAGCCCTGGGTTAGGCGCTTGGGGCCAGTCGCCCACAGATTCGCGAATGGCAAATCCCATCCTCCGCTGAACACCAGTCGGTTTCTCATGTCAAAATCCGAGTTCGAATAGAGTTCGTGACGGTTGTAGTAAGGGATATTCGAGGTGCGTTGGTTAAATCCCGAACCGTTGTCGAGGTTATGCGACCACGTATACGCCAAGGTGAAGAACATCGAGCCCAGAGAATGCACGGCACCCATTCTCTTGGTCAGGCTGGCCTCGAAGGCGTTGTAGTTAGCATTGTTCAGCCCGGCAAAACTGTTGGGCAGCGGAGCGAAGCCGGTTCCGGCCGTCAGGCCCTCCTGCACGTTGATGAGTCGGTTCGTGGTTCCAGGAATAATCGGATTGATATCGGACCAGGTTAGCAGTTTGTGCGACGAACTCCCCAGGTATCCGGCCTCTGCCATGAAGCCGTTCGACAGCTGCCGCTCCACCGTCAGGTTGTACTGGTAGATGTAAGGTGTCTTCAAGTGTGGATCGACAAAGAGATCACCGTAACCGAACGGTAAGTAGCCCGCGGCGCCGAAGTCGAGATTCTGCGGAGGTGGCGAAGAGGGGAATGGATCGGGCGCGCGCGCCGTCTGGTACGGCATCGACATGCTCGTATTCTGCGCATTGGTTGGTGCAGCTGGAAAGAATATGTCGGCCGAGGACCACCAGGGAATGACGCCATTGTTCCAGTCGGACATCCATCCATTCAAAGTATCGAAGAACATTCCGACGCCACCCCGAACGCTGGTTTTTCCGTTGCCGAATGCATCCCAGGCGAAACCGAACCGCGGAGCGAAATTCTTGTAGTCGGGAAAATACCAGCCACGCGGCGCTCCCGGATCGCCGGGAACAACCAAACCCAGGGGCGCATTCACAAATCTCGTGGACTGTACTCCCGGAATGATGCTGTAACTGTGCCCGTGAATGTCGGTTTCAGGACTGGTGTATTCATAGCGAAGACCCACGGTAAGAGTGAGGCGTGGAGTTACCTTCCATTCATCCTGGACAAACGCTGCAAACTGTCTCTGGTGCTCGTTATTGTTCCCGGTAGGAAACTGCAGATACTCATCGGGGGCGCCAAACAGGAAATCGGCCAGATCAGTACCAGAACCAACTCCGGTCGCGGCCCCGTAGAAAAGGAACCAGCCATTGGTGGCGTAGCTATAGACGGAGTTCTCCTGCAAAAAAGCAAACTTGCCACCAGCCTTCACAGTGTGCCGTCCCTTGGTCCACGAGATGGAGTCCGTCACAGCGTAGGTGTTGTCTGCCTTCTTGCGGGGGACATTTTCATTGAATCCCAGGTTCAGACCGCTGTCGAAGAGGTTAATGATGGGCGGAGCGTAGGGCAGGTCGGAGTTGATTTGGATGCCCAGAGCCGACGGCGTCGGAGGATGACTTCCCGGCGTTGATTGTTCGAAAAAGCGAGCCGCCGTCGCGTGAAACTCATTCAGCAACGCGGCCGAGATGGTCTTCGTGTAGCCGATGTTCAAGAACATGTTGGTCGTGGTAGTAGTGTCGGGAAAGCCCGGGACGCTGGGGTCTCCGTAGTTTAGCGAAAACGGACTGAGCGCCGGTCCACTGCTCGATCCCACGGTCACCGACACGCGGTCGTTCTGCGTCACGTAAAAATCAGCTCGGCCCGTATATTCATTGAAGTTGTTAGTCGAACTGCCCCGGGGAAAGAGCAGTCCGCTGGGGGAAGTCGGAATCAGGCCGGCACTGATGAACGCCTGAGCAACCGGATCGATCTTTGTTGGATCGATGATGGCATTTGCGGGATTCCCGCCCGCTGGGACGAAGTAAGGATGGCTTGCAAGGAACGCCGCGACATTGGGATCCGGGCCACCGGCCGCCGCTTGGGAAAAGTCGCCAGTCAACTCAGCCGGCGTGTATGTGCCCACAACGTTTCCATTCAAGAGAGCGGATTGACGCTGCCCCTGGTATCCGAAAAAGAAGAAGATCCGATCTTTGAGGATCGGGCCACCCACCGTTCCACCAAACTGGTTGCGCTTCAGGACCGGACGAGGCTGGCCATTGAGATTGTCGAAGAAATCATTGGCATTGAAGGCGTCGTTGCGCAAATATTCAAACAAGCTTCCGTGAACCTGATTGGTGCCGGACTTGGTCACTACGCTGACGGTGCCCCCACCGTTGCGGCCGTATTCCGCCGTGTAGTTGTTGCTCAGAATGCGAAACTCGGCGATGGTGTCGGGATTCGGATTAAACACAACACTGTTGCCGGTCACGGAGTCGTTCGTGCCGCCATCAAGCAGATAACTGACCGCATCCGCACGACCTCCGGCAACCGTGAACTGACCGCCGCCATAGCCAGCTTCCGGCGCCGGCACGACGCCGGGTTGGGTCAACGCCAGGTCCAAAACATTGCGCCCATTCAGCGGGAGGTCTTGGATGGGTGCGCCCGTAACGGTACCGCCCACAGTTGGGTTTACGGTTTCTACTTGCGCCGCCTCCGACTGCACCTGGACGGTCTCGGTAATCGCGCCAACCTTCAGGTGCAAATCGATGCGCAACGATTGCCCGATCGTGAGTTCTTGCGCTGCGGCCACCGCCTTGTTGAAGCCAGCGACCTCCACCGTGACCGAATACATGCCAATCGGAAGATCAAGAACCTGGTAGGATCCGGCGCTATCGGTCACAGTATTCCAATGCGCATTGGTGCCGATGTTGTGGACGGCCACTCTTGCGCCGACGACCGCCGCACCCTGCGTATCTGTGACCGTCCCAATGATGCGGCCGTTCGTGTTTTGAGCCAAAGCAGAAACCGCGAGGAAGAAGACGAGCACGACGAAAATCGCGGAACGGAAAGACCGACGCAAACCGGCAACGATAAATTCTGAGATGGTAGTTGGCAACATGGCTCTCCGCGCCTCCTGGTACTGAGCGTTTCAATGACTACACAAGAAACTGCCAGTCTGGCTCAAATCGAAAGGCGCGAAGACAATAGGGGACCGACACACAGCCGCGGAAACATTGAAGCTCACGGAGGCGACCCCCCTGGGCCCTACGCCTCATAGCAGACTCCAACAGGAACAGAATGATTGTGGTGGAACTACTATAAACGTGGGAGGTTAGGGAGCACCGCCCAACGTTGTCAAGCGCTATTTTTCGATGCGCTGGATCATCGGTTCACTGTTTTCCTGAGCTACTCGCCGATCAGACTCGCCGGGGAACCGTGTAACCAGCTCCGCTGTGGGTTGCAAATGCATGCAACCATTGCAAAAAGAAGCATCTTGACACGACTTTCGCGGGAGTCTTTAATTATCAACTGACTAGATTTGTCGGCTCCCCCCTTTGCGTCTCCCCCTTGCATCTCCTCCTCCTAGCAATTGCTGACATGCTGAACTTAATGTTTGCTTCGCGGGGAGTACAACCATGAATAGTGTCGCCCGGAAATGGTTTATCCGAACTTCTCTCTTACTGTGCCTGGTACCTGTGTCTTTTGCTCTCGACCGGGTTCCTGACAAACATAAAGGAAAATGCAAACCCCATGACGATTGCTCACAACAGGTTCCGGAGGGCGGCTCCACTGCCATGTATCTGCTCGCGGCTGGTCTAGCGTGCGTGACTGCCGTATCTCTTCGCTCTCGATCGGCGAAAACGAGTATTTCCTAATTTCGGCAAAGGGTCAGCCGACGCACGAGACTCGCTCTTGCGATGCGAGCCTGCGCGTCTGTCAATCGCAAGAAGACGCTTTGGTTAACCGGTTGCCAAGTGACACTCAGTGGCCAGTTTTGGGTGATCGCTCAGGCTGGGTCACCATAATTGCGGGAACCTCCTGCTGCTTGACCAGGTTGTTGTAGGCCGCGACGTCGGTCGCGACGATTGCCTCCCACTTCGCTAGTTGTTCATCGACGGCGTGGGTGAGCAGTTCGAACACTTCATAGGACTGTTTCGTCGGCGCCGAATCTGCGCTTCCCACCACGCCACTCAGCGCGACCAGATCGTTGTTCAACCGAACTGGAAAATTGAGCACGTCCTGACCGCTCTTGGCCTTGGTCTGGATGAGCGCTTCCTCCACCACGGTCATCTTTTTATCCAGCGCCTTCCCCGCATCGGCAATCGTTTTCTCGCGCGGATCGTTCTTCAGTCGCTTGTTGACGACACTGATTTGGTCCCGCACGTCCCGAATCTGGATGATCGCATCGTCGGTCTCAGTGACCTTGTCCCGAATCTTGAGCAGCAGATCGAATTGCTTCGCGAGATCCTCCTGGCTGACCTTCACCCGCGGGTCGGCTTTGATCTCCAGCGGCGCCGTGTAACTCTTGCCCAGCACCGTCAGTCGCACCTGGTATGTACCGGGCAGAGCCACCGGACCCTCCGTGCCACCACCCCAAAGCGGCGCACGTGGCACCTTGGTAGCTCCCTCATAGCGTAAATCCCATACAAAGCGGTTCAGACCCGCGTCCGCAGGCAAATTGTCGGCGCCCCGATTGCGATCGAAGGGGTCTTTCCTCGTCTCCTGCAGGCTCCTCTTTCTTGGGGAACTTGCGAATCACTTTCCCGGAAGAGTCGAGCACTTCCAGCGTAATCTTCGGTGCTTCCTCTTTCTTCTCTCCTTCTTCTCCTCTCCTTCGCTTTTGCCAGCCTCCGCCTTCGCGGGTGACTCCGATGAGGATGAGGTCGAAACCGCAGACGTCTTTCTTTTCCGGCTTCTTGAGCGAAGTCTTCAACCAGTAATCAATCGACCGCCCCCGCAGGCGGATTTTTTCCCACATTTCCGCAGCCAAATCCCGACCCTCTAAATACCGTATGATTGGCCGCTGCCGGCGTAAAAAGGTGCGCGTCCTGCTTCGGGACCGATTCGTCGTATTGCTCCAACGCTGTAATGTCATCCAGCACCCAGAAACTCCTGCCGTGCGTCGCCACCACAAGATCGTTGTTCCCGTTGTTGCTCTTGATGACCAGGTCGTTCACCGGCGTAGTCGGGAGATTGATTTGCAGCGCCTGCCATTTCCCACCATCATCGAACGAAACGTAGACTCCCTTGCTCCGTTCCGGCGAAAAGAAGTCCCGGACGCTTTGGATCGACGCGGACGGAGTGCACATAATCATTCGCCGGAATTCCCGTCACCAGTTTCGTCCAGACTCTTCCGAAATCGGTTGTCTTGAACACATACGGCGCGAAGTCGTCCGCCTTGTGACGTTCGACAGCGATATATGCCGTACCCGCATCGCGCGGAGAAGCCTCAATCATGCTCACTGTGCCCCATTCCGGCATCTCTTTGGGAGTGACGTTCTCCCATTTCTGGCCGCCGTCGCGGGTCAGTTGGACCAACCCGTCATCAGTCCCAATCCAGATCAAATCCTTTTGTACTGGCGACTCCACCACCGAAAAAATCGTGTCGTACACTTCAACACCCGTGTTGTCTTTTGTGATCGGCCCACCGGAAGCGGCCTGCTTCGCTTTGTCGTTGCGCGTCAGGTCGGGGCTAATGATTGTCCAACTCATTCCTCCATCGGTCGTCTTGAACAACACTTCTCCAGCGAAGTAGAGCGTCTTTGGATCGTGGGGCGAAAAGACAATCGGCTCGGTCCACTGGAATCGATGCTTGACGTCCGCTGCCGGCCATCCGATGGGATTTACCGGCCACGGATTAACCGATTGATATTGCTGCGTATGCCGGTCGTAACGCGTGATCTCTCCGCCGTACGACCCGGCATACACGATCAGCGGGTCCGTCGGATCCGGCGCAATGTACCCGCTCTCGCCGCCACCGACGTCGTACCAGTCCGGACGATCGATCCCACCTTCTGCACTCGCGCTCGCGATTCCTACGGTTGTGTTGTCCTGCTGCGCGCCATAGATGTAATACGGAAACCGGTTGTCGGTGGTGACGTGGTAGAACTGCGCCGTGGGCTGGTTGTACTGGCTGCTCCAGCTTTCGCCGCCATTCGTTGAGATGGTCGCGCCTCCATCATTTCCATTGATCAGGCGCTTTGGGTTCGTAGGATCGATCCACAAGGCATGGTTGTCCCCATGCGGCGCACGGATCTGGTTGAAGGTTTTGCCCCCATCATTGGAGCGATACACACCCGTATTCAGGATGTAAACCGTATCGGCCGACTTCGGGTCGGCAAAAATGTGCGAATAGTACCAGGCGCGCTGCCGAAACCGGTGGTCATCTGTCAGCAAATGCCACGAATCCCCCCCGTCGTCGGAACGATAGATTCCGCCTTTCTCGGCTTCGATCACCGCCCAGACACGATCTGGATTCGCCCCGGAAACCGTAACGCCGATCCGCCCGAGAATCCCTTCCGGCAGGCCGTGTCCCTTCAGTTCCTTCCACGTAGTCCCGCCATCGTTCGACCGGTATAGACCGCTGCCCGGCCCGCCACTGTCCAAACTCCAGGGCGTGCGCCGCACCTGCCACAACGCCGCGAACACAATATTGGGATTGCTCGGATCGAAAGCCAGATCGATGCCTCCGCTCTTGGCGTCCTTATATAGGACCTTTTCCCACGTCTTTCCACCATCCCGCGTGCGAAAAATCCCGCGCTCCTGGTTGTCGGCGAACGGATGCCCGAGCGCCGCCACGAACGCGATATCAGGATTCTTCGGATTCACAATCAGCCGTCCGATCGCGTGAGAATCGCCCAAACCCGCGAACGTCCAAGTCTTGCCGGCATCGATCGACTTGTACACGCCGTTCCCGCCAACAATGTTGCCGCGGACGCAGGCCTCGCCTGTTCCGACGTAGATCACATTCGGATCTGACTCAGAAACAGCCATGGCCCCGATCGCCGGGGACGCATCTTTCGTCTTATCGAAAAGAGGTTTCCAGTTGAGACCGCCGTCGGTCGTCTTCCACACTCCTCCAGCCACCGCGCCAAAATAGTAGACGTCATCCTGCCCCACCACGCCCGAAACGGCGACAACGCGCCCGCCGCGAAATGGCCCGACCAGTCGGTACTGTAGCCCTTTCCACGGGCCCTGGGATTCATTGTCATCCTGCTCGGCATCGCTCGCCGGTTTAGCGGCAGGCTTCGGCGACTCCGCCTGCTTTGGCGCGGGCTCCGAGTTCGTTTTCGGTTGGTGCTTCTGGGCGGACAGTGGAGTGGCACAACATGCAATCAAAAGGACGAGTGTGGTCGTTCGCAACGTTCGGTTCCTCCGGAGACGTACACAATAAGCCCGTCAGGCTCGAATACTCAACAAAAACTTCATGTCTAGATGTTTCGTTTCAGGCTCTATAATTCCACCTCTCAGAAACAAGATGTTTGGAACTCACACAACTCCCCAGGAGGCCCGCTTGAAGCGTATTCGTTCCCCTCATTTCTTGTGGCAGCATTCTCTTCATCGCACCACTGACCTGCGCGCAAACCAGCCCCGCGAAAACTGGCGCACATCCTCAACTCTCGGGATATACGGCACAGTCCTCCGATCCCGAGCGTGAATGGGAGAAGAAATTTCAGGATGGCATCGTGAGCGACAATGTGCGCGAGAACAATCGCCGGATGAGCGCTCGCCCGCATCACGTGGGCTCGCCTTATGACAAAGACAACGCGGAATGGATTCTTTCCAAATTTAAAGAGTGGGGATTCGATGCGCACATCGAAACCTTCCGGGTTCTGTTCCCCACGCCCAAGGAGCGCGTCGTCGAACTCGTGCAACCCACGCAGTTCCGCGCCAAGTTGCAGGAACCCGCCGTTCCCGGCGATCCCACGTCGAGCCAAAGCTCCGAGCAGTTGCCCACCTACAACGCCTATTCCATTGATGGTGACGTAACCGCGCCGCTGGTCTATGTGAATTACGGCAGCCGAGAAGACTACGAACAACTCGATCGCCTTGGAATCTCCGTCAAAGGCGCCATCGTTATTGCCCGCTACGGAGAAGCCTGGCGCGGCACGAAACCGAAAGTCGCCGGCGAGCATGGCGCCATCGGATGCATCATTTATTCCGATCCGCGAGACGACGGCTACTTTCAAGGTGACGATTATCCCAAGGGCGGCTGGCGTCCCAAAGATGGCGTCCAGCGCGGCAGCGTCATGGACACCGATTATCCCGGCGATCCTCTCACCCCCGGCGTGGGCGCGACCGCGGATGCCAAGCGTCTTCCCATCAGCGAAGCCAAGACCATCACCAAGATTCCCGTGCTCCCAATTTCTTACGCCGACGCCCTGCCTCTTCTGTCCGCGCTCGCCGGGCCGGTCGCTCCGGAAAAATGGCGCGGCGCTTTGCCCATCACGTATCACATCGGTCCTGGCCCGGCCAAAGTCCATCTCAAAGTCACATCGAACTGGGACATGAAGCCTGTCAACGACGTCATCGCAACCCTGCGTGGATCCGGCGCTCCCGATCAATGGGTGATTCGCGGCAATCACTTCGACGCCTGGGTCAACGGCGCCGACGATCCCCTCTCCGGCATGTCCGCCGTCCTCGAAGAAGCCCGCATGCTCGGCGAACTTCACAAGCAAGGGTGGACGCCGAAACGCACGATCATCTACTGCGCCTGGGACGGCGAAGAACCCGGACTCCTCGGTTCCACAGAATGGGTGGAAACTCACGGCGACGAACTACAAAAACATGCCGCCGCCTACATTAATTCCGACAGCAACGGCCGGGGATTTTTTCACGCTTCCGGCTCTCACGATCTCGAAAAATTAACCAATGACGTCATTCGCGAGATTCAGGACCCCGAGAAAAACATTCCTGTCTGGCAACGGGCTCGCCTGTCGCGGATTGCTAACGCCAAGAACCAGGAAGATCGCGCGGAGATTCGCAAGCGCGCGGAGTTAACCATCGGAGCACTCGGAGACGGTTCCGACTACGCCTCGTTCCTCGACCACGCCGGCATATCAGCTCTGAACATCGGCTACGGCGGAGAAAACGACGCCGATTCCTATCATTCCATCTACGACGATTTCTATTGGTACACCCACTTCGTCGACACCGATTTCTCCTACGGACGCGACTTTGGCACAAACCGGAGGCACCGCCGTGATGCGCACTGGCGGATGCGGACGTCATCCCGTACGAATACGCGGGTATGGCCGAAACCATCGGCAAATATGTGACTGAACTCGAAAAGCTGCTCAAAGAGAAACAGGACGAAATCACTGAGCGCAACCTCGAACTGAAAGAAGGAGTCTTCTCCGCTGTAGCGGATCCACGCAAGACCTCGGTCCCTCCGCCGCAAGAAACGACGCCGCCCTATATGAACTTCGCCCCTCTGAAGAATGGAGTGGAATCCATCAAGCACAGCGCCGAGCGCTACCAGGCTGCCGTCGCAAAAGCCCTGGCCCCTGGTGCACCCGCACTTTCAGCCGAGACGCTGGACTCGCTCAACACGGATCTTCTGAAAATTCAGCGCACCTTCCTGACCGAACGAGGACTCCCGGAGCGCCCGTGGTTCAAGCATCAGGTGTACGCGCCCGGCGCCTACACCGGATACGGCGCCAAACCCATTGCCGCCGTCCGCGAATACATGGACGCCAAAAAATGGGCGGAGGCCGATGCTCAGGTGCCAGGCGTAGCGAAGGTGCTGGAAGATGTCGCCGCGGCGATCGGCAGAGCGGCCGACAACCTCGAAGCCGCGACCTCCGCAGCACACTGAAGATCGGCGCTCGCTCTATGCGGGAGGTGGCAAGTCGAAACCGAATATTGCGCCTCCCGCAACGGTTTCCCAGCCTGACATCAGAAATTCAATCTTCGCTCAATTGTCAGCAGTCGTGACGGGAGCAAGATCAGCCTCGCGCAATTGCTGGTTGAGTTGCGTCAATCGAGTGCGCTTGAATTGCGTCCACTCCGTGATGCGTGCCTTTGCATGCTGGCTCGACTCCTGGTAAACGGCGATTGCCTGCGCAGGAACCGCACGATCCCCGTTTTCGACAACTCGGAGAGCAGACGCCAGACCGTTGTAGGATTCCTGCAGTCCGGGACTCTCTCCTGCCGGAGTCCTTGGCCGTCAAAATACTGCCGCAGGCGGTTTGGGCCTCGGCGAGCATCGACTTGAGCTGTGTAACTCGTGTTTGTGATTTCTCCCGTCCCATCTTCTCCTGTATATCCGCAATCTGTTTCTGAACCGACCCAATCTCAGCGATGGCTGCGGCGTACTTCCGTCGCTTCAGTAAATATCTGTTGGCCGAGGTGCAACTGCTGCGCGAGTATTTGGGGCGTCGCAGGTGAGCGTGGATCCATGATGACGGTCAGCGACTGGTTTTGGATCTTTCCATCGACCGTCAGGCGCACTTGGTAGATCCCCGGCACCACCTTCGGCCCGCTGGGACTGTGATACTCGGCGTCTTCGTCCGCGGTGGGCCCTCCGGAACTGCCCCACGTAAGGTTCCAAATGAAGCGATGCATCCCGGCAGTCTTCTCCAAGACCTCAGGCTTAGGCAGCCACCGCTCGGCGACCGGAAGCGGCAAGTACTTACTCGGGATGTGCTCTTCTGACGAATGGCTCTCTGAAGAAAACCGTCGCACGAGATTCTGTTGCGCATCGAAAACTTCCAACTGTACCCCGGCCGCCGGGGACGGAAGGAAATAGTCAATCATCGCGCCATTCGGAGGGTTGTCGGCTGCGGGCTCCTCGGGCGGAAGCGGCGTTCCGGAAAACGAGTCGTTATCCACGCGAACCGCCGTGGCCGGGCGGAAAAGCCAGGGGGCTGTTGTTCCTCTCGCGTCCACCTCCCGCGCCTGGCGTAGCGCCGTCATGTTATCGAGAATCCAGAAGGAACGCCCAAATGTAGCAATCACCAGGTCATCGCCATGGACAGTGAGATCACGCACTCCGGTGACTGGCAGATTCAATTGCAACGACTGCCAGTGATCCCCATCGTCAAAGGAGACGTAGATTCCGAATTCGGTTCCTGCGAACAGGAGCCCCTTGGTTTGCGGATCTTCGCGCACGGCGCGCAAGAATGCCGGTGCGGCAATCCCGTTCGTGACGAGTTGCCAGGTCGCTCCGTAGTCGCGCGTTCGATATAGGTTAGGCGTCTGATCGTCGACGCGGCTCCGATTTACGGCCGCATAGGCAACGGCGGGATCGAAATGCGACGCCTCGATCAACGATATCTGGCTCCAAGCGGCCAATCCTGGCGGAGTAACATCTTTCCAGTTCTTTCCACCATCGCGAGTAATGTGAATCAATCCGGTGTCGCTTCCCACCCACACAAGATCGCGATTCAGCGGCGATGGCGCGATCGTGAAGATGACACCGTAACCAGCCAGCCTGGCATTTTCAGGGCTCATCGGAGCTTGGGTAGGTTTGCTCGGCGACTTCTCGTGGGTCGAGCCAGTGAGATCGGGACTGATGCTCTGCCAGTGCAAACCGCCATCAACGGTCGTCATCACATACTGGGTTCCGAAATACAGCAGTGATGGATCAATTGGGGAACGAACCAGCGCGGGAGTCCATGGGTCACGATACTTGCGCTGACTGATCTCGACATCAAATGCAAAGGCCGGCCATGGAGTGATGTCCTGGCTAAGGCCAGTGCGTTTGTTGAAGCGAGCCAACCGAACCGTAAGTTCCACTCAAGTAAATGATATTGGGATCATTCGGATCGACTACCAGATATCCGCTCTCGCTGCCGCCGGGAAGAAACCAATCCCGCGCTGTAATTTGACCGTGGTCGGTGCGGCTCAGAACAGCGGCGCTGCCGCTATCCTGCTGTGCGCCATACACGACGTAGGGAAACTGATCGTCGGTCGTCACGTGGTACAACTGCGCCGTGGGCTGGGAGTACCAACTGCTCCAAGTCTGACCGCGGTTCAGGCTGATCGTGGTTCCCTGGTCTGTGCCCAGAACCATGCTGGCAGAGTTTTTCGGATCGATCCAAAGCTCGTGATAATCGTCGCCGCCGGGCGCGCCGCGCAAGACCGAAACTGTTTTTCCACCATCCTCGGATCGATAGAGAGCGACATTCGGCATATAGATCACATCGGGATTGTGTGGATCGATCGTGATGCGATTGAAGTACCAAGCTCGGCTGGTGAGAGGAGGAGCGGAGTTGGCGAGCACCCAAGTGTCTCCCCCATCGTCGGAGCGATACAATCCGGATTTCCTAGCCTGGCTCGGGCCCTGCATTTCAGCTTGCACAACGATGAGGGCGTAGACGCGCTTGCCATCCGGGGCAACATCGACTCCCACGCGCCCCCAATCACCTTCTGGCAGGCCCTTTCCCTCGAGACGCGCCCACGTCTTGCCTCCGTCCTGCGAACGGTAAAGGCCGCTACCTGGCCCCTCGATCGGAGCATACGTGCTCCAAGGCGGGCGTCGCACATGCCAAGCGCCAGCAAATAAGAGCTGCGGAGAAGCAGAGCACATCGCCAGATCCGAAACACCAATCTCGGGCCCTAGGTCGAGAACCCGCACCCAATGCCCACCTCCGTCGACGGATTTATAAACGCCGCGCTGTTCGTTGGGACCAAAAGCGTGTCCTAGGGCACCCACGTAAACGACGTTCGGATTCTGCGGATCAATGACGATCCGGCTGATCTGGCGCGTGTCGTCCAGACCGACGTGAGTCCACGTCGCGCCACCGTCGGTCGATTTGTAAACTCCGTTCCCGGAAGAAAGATCCTCGCGAATATCGGACTCGCCGGTTCCAGCGTAAATAGTCTTGGGATCGGAGGGAGCCACAGCCAGTGCGCCAATCGAGGCCACTGGCTGACCGTCAAAGATCGGAGACCAGACAACTCCGGCATCCGTCGTCTTCCAGATCCCGCCATTGACGGAGCCAAAATAGAAAGTTGTCAAATCGCCCGGCACACCGGCAACCGCAACGGCGCGCCCCCCGCGGAAAGGTCCGATCAGTCGCCATTTGAGCCCGCTAAATAGCTGTGGGGAAACCGATTGGGCAAAGCCTCCGACGGCGAACAGCGTTAAAAACAGCAACAGAAAGGCACACGTAGAAACACGGCGTGCTAAACACGATTTTAATTTGTGCAAAGGCCAGACCCCGTTTTGGATACTCCGATTTGTTGAGCTATTATGCCCGACTCTTCGACGACATATCTATCCTCGATCCCCGATCTGATCAGACCTTTGACTCGCAGCAGCGCTGGGCAACGTGGACCGTCGGGACCCGCACTCAGTGCGCTATCATCTGTCGACCGCTAACAAGGCTCCGGGAGGTTCGATGTCGCCCTTAGATAAATCCACTCGCAGAGAGTTTATGGCGATCACTTCTTCTGTGGCATTGAGTGCGGCGGTGCCTTTGGCTGGCGCGCAAACGCCTGCGCCAATCTCGGCTCCTCCTTCGGATCCAATTTCTGAAGAGATTCCTTATTCATCCGAAGAGTTGTTCGGCCACGGGCCGCAGCGCAGTTTCAGCGGCGACAGCGCTACCCAAATCGCCATGCCCTTAGGAGGGATCGGGGCCGGTTGCATCTGCCTGAATGGTTATGGCGGTTTGCAGGACTTTTCGATTTGGAATCGTCCCTCGACGACAGCGCTACCCGAGGGCTTCGCACCTTCCCAAGGCGGGTTCGCCATCCTTCACATTAAGGGAGAGTCTCCGGTCACCAAACTTGTCGAGGGCCCCTTCCCCGTTCTGAAGATCTACGATCAGGGCTTGCAGGGCGAGGGCTACCGCCGCGGTGGGTTCGAAGGCTTCCCGCGATTTCAAAAGTGTGTCTTCCGAGGAGAATATCCCTTCGGAGAGGCCACGATCGGCGACTCATCGGTTCCGCTACAGGTCGTCACTGAGTGCCTGGAATCCTTTTATCCCGCTCGATGACAAAGACTCGGGGATCCCCTGCGCCATCCTGGAATACACGCTGCACAACGTTTCTGCCCGAACCGTGGAGTACGAATTCTCGTACCATCTTTCTCACCTGGCGCCCGGATGCGGCCAGGACCAATCGGCAAGCCGCAATTCGGTGCTGCCCGAGCAGGGCGTGTTCCTGTACAACGTGGAGAAGCCAAATGCAGAAGGTTACGGCAGCGCTAGCCTGACCGCCGTCGGCTATAAACCTCTCGTCAAAGGTATGTGGCTGCGCAGCCCGGGTTGGGAATTCGATTCCCTGTCTGCACTCTGGCGCGAAGTTTCAACCGGGACATTCACTGCCAACGAAGGATCCAACGAAATCGATATTAAGGGGCGGAATGGTGGTTCGATTCTGCTCGCGGGCACGCTGGCTCCCGGCGCATCGCGAACCTACCCGATCCTCATTGCGTGGCATTTTCCGAATTGTTATTTGCAGGTTGGCGGCGAAGCGCTTGCTGAGGTCCGAGAGGTTGCCGGATGTCGCTCCTTTCCCGAGGGTGTGCCGCCGCGTTGGCGGCCGTACTATGCCTCGATTTGGAACGATGCCCGCGAAATAGCTCTCTACGTTGAGGAGCATTACGCTTCATTAAGATCGCGCACCCTGGCGTTTAAGGAGGCTCTGTTTTCCTCCACTCTGCCAACGTATGTTTTGGACGCTGTTTCCGCGAACCTGGCCATCCTTAAGTCCCCCACCGTGCTTCGGTTGGAGAATGGCGACCTTTGGGGCTGGGAGGGATGCTTCCCCGATGCTGGTTGCTGCCACGGCTCGTGCACGCACGTATGGAACTATGCCCAAGCCTTTCCCCACCTTTACCCGCACGTCGAGCGGACTCTCCGCGAAATGGAACTAGGCCGCTCGATGGACGAAAACGGTCACGTCAGCTTCCGCTCTGCACTTCCCGAGGGTCCGGTCAGGCACGACTTCCACGCAGCTTCGGATGGACAGTTGGGCGGAATCATGAAAGTGTTTCGCGATTGGCAAATTTCTGGAGACATGGATTGGCTTCGGAAAATGTATCCGCTTGCGAAGCGCAGCATAGATTACTGCATTCGAACCTGGGATCCGGATCACCAAGGCGGCTTGTTTGAGCCTCACCACAATACCTACGACATTGAATTCTGGGGACCGGACGGCATGTGCACAAGCATCTACCTGGGCGCCCTCTCGACAATGGCCGCAATGGCTAAAGCCGTTGAGCAAACTCAGGATGCCACGTTCTACGAAGATCTCGCCCATCGTTGTGCGCGGTTTATGGAAGAGAACCTCTTCAATGGCGAGTACTTTCAACAGAAAGTGCAATATCTGGGACTGCGCAACACTTCGTTTGCCACCATGGTGGCGCAGGTCGACGAACACAGTGGCGAGATGCAGAGGCTGCTAAAGCGCGAGGGCCCCAAATATCAATACGGAAGCGGATGTCTGTCGGACGGCGTCATCGGCGCGGGGATGGCGCGAATGTACGGAATTGATACACCGCTTGCAAGGGAGAGCGTTCAAAAGACACTGCACGCCATTTTCAAACACAACTTCAAGATGGACCTTAGCCAGCACGCCAATGCACAACGTCCTGGCTATGCCATGGGCCACGAGCCAGGGCTGTTGCTGTGCACTTGGCCGCTGGGGGGCAAGCCCACATTGCCTTTCGTCTACTCCGACGAAGTCTGGACCGGCATCGAATACCAAGTCGCTTCTCATCTCATTGCAGAGGGATTCGTCAAAGAAGGGCTGACCATCGTGAAGGCCCTGCGCAGCCGCTACGACGGGCGAATTCGTAATCCCTGGAACGAGTATGAGTGCGGCAATTATTACGCCCGCGCCATGGCCAGCTATGCGCTCCTTGGAGCCCTGTCCGGGTTCCGTTATTCCGCCGTCCAGAAAACACTCTGGTTTGGTCCGCAGCTCTCCATTCGCCCGTTCAAGACTTTTTTCTCCACCGCGGCCGGCTTCGGCACCATCGAACTCGGCGATCAGTCGCTCAGCGTTCAGTTACTTGGAGGAATGCTTCAGCTAGAGAAGTTGGTGCTCACACACGGCGAGCAAAACCGGACTTTGGAATGGAAAGCCACAATTCAGTCGGGCGCCGCTGCGACCATGAAAATCTGAATCGATAGGCATCCCATCGCGCGGGCTTCCCTCAAGCGCACTGCTCGGGCGAGTCGAAATCCCGGATGCGGGCCCAGTCCCAAGATCTCCGCCATTTGGAAGGCGCTCCTTCCATTGGTGCTAAACTTATCGGCGCTCCAAGTCTTCCCTATTCTGAAAAAACATCGTGATCGATCCGGTACCGCTGTGCCCGGTTTTCATTCCGGGCCTCGGGTGTGGAGTCCGTGCTGTTACGGAGTTTTCGGGTGCCCATGAAAAAAGCGAATTGGTACTTCCTGCTGCCGATCCTAGCCTATGCCGTCGTGCAGGGAAGGGGTCAAGCTCAACTGAAACCTGCAGCGGATCTCGTGATCACGAACGCAAAAGTCTGGACGGGTGACAAGTCCCTCCCGATCGCACAAGCCGTTGCAGTTCTCGGCGATCGCATTGTCGCGGTCGGTTCGAACGCCGATACGGATGCGTGGCGCGGTCCCCACACCAAGGTAATCGATGCCGGCGGGAAGCTGTTGCTACCCGGCTTCAATGACGCGCATGTGCACTTTGTTTCCGGCGGACAGCAACTCGACAACGTGCAACTGAACGACGCCACGAGCCCGCAGGAATTTGCCCGTCGCATCGCGGAGCGCGCGAAGATCACTCCAAAGGGAGAATGGATCCTCGGCGGCAACTGGGATGAAACCAAGTGGGATCCTCCCAACATACCGACCAAGGATCTTATCGACGCGGCCACACGCGACACCCCGGTGTTCGTAAGCCGGTACGACGGGCACATGGGCCTCGCCAATTCTCTCGCGCTGAAACTGGCGGGGATCACGGCGAACACTCCCGATCCGCCCGGCGGTACGATCGTTCGCGATGCAAAGGGCAATCCGACCGGAGCTTTGAAAGACGCAGCTACCGACTACATTGATAAAGTTGTCCCCGAACTGAGCCATGATCAGCGCATGAAAGTCGTCAAGCGCGCGCTGGCGCACGCGGCCTCGCTCGGAGTTACCAGTGTTCAGCACATGGAGGCCAGCTACGCAGATATCGCAGTGTATTCCGAACTCTTGCGGCGCGGCGAGTTGACGACTCGCATCTACGCCGCTCCCCTTATCACTCATGTCGACGACCAGGCCAAGATCGGGATCGGCCGCGCTTTCGGCGGTCCCTACTTGCGCATTGGCGCACTCAAGGCTTACGCCGACGGCTCTCTCGGCTCCGGTACAGCCTACTTCTACGAACCTTTCCTGAATCAGGGCAACAATCGGGGCTTGCTCTCCGACGAAATGCAACCCCTCTCCCTCATGCGCGATCGCATGATGAAAGCCGATGCCGCCGGATTGCAGATCTGCACTCACGCCATTGGAGACGAAGGCATCTCGACCATCCTTGACTTGTATACCGACGTGATCCAAGCCCATGGCGATGCCGATCGCCGTTTCCGCATCGAGCATGCCCAACACATGGCGGCCAAAGACTTCGAGCGCTTTGCCCAGTTGCATGTCATCGCATCGGTGCAGCCTTACCACGCCATTGACGACGGCCGTTTCGCCGAGAGCCACATCGGACACGATCGGGCCAGCCGGACCTACGCGTTCCGGACTTTCCTTGATCATGGTGTGCGACTGGCATTCGGCACGGACTGGGAGGTAGCTCCCCTGAATCCGTTGCTGGGCGTTTACGCCGCAGTCACTCGTGCGACGTTGGATGACAAGAATCCCAATGGCTGGTTCCCGGAGCAGAAGCTCACGGTTGCTGAGGCTGTCGAAGCCTATACGATGGGCTCGGCCTACGCCGAATTTCAAGAAAAGGAAAAGGGTTCCATCACGCCCGGCAAACTGGCGGATATGGTCCTGATCAGCGACGACATCTTCACCATTGCTCCCGCAAAAATCCGCGATGCAAAGGTCCTCAAGACGATTGTCGGAGGAAGAGTTGTGTGGGACACGAGCATATCGACCCCGGAAGGATCACGGTAGGTTAGAAGCGAATATGAACTGTTAATTCGAATTTGGATCCATATCCAAGGGCCGGCCGCCCGAGCGATCTCACCGCCATTTCTCACGTACCAATAGTCCAACGGGGGGGTATCCTGCAGTCCCCTCCGCGGATGTCCTATCTACTCCCTCCGACTGGCCTTCTGACAATAGTCGTGGTGTACCTCTGATATCTACCGCAATTCCTCCCGAAACTCCAGACTCAATGTGCGCCCTCCCCCGGGGCACAGGCATTCGTAGAGTCGGGGCACGGGTCTATGGATGACAATGCGAAAGACTCCCGCAACGGCGATTTGCTCGAAGCAAATTAGAAAAGTGATAGGTGCGTTGCTTCTTGTCGTGGGCCTCACTTTTCTGGTTGGCTGCCAGGGGTTCAGCTCGGGCAAATCTGCGGCGCAACAGCCACTTGGCACTCTGGCTTTGAGTGGAGCGAGCTCTGGACTTTGGCAGTGTCACGGCGGGCCAGAGCAAGACCATGACCGCGGCTGCCTCGAATACAGGCACAGTCTCCCTTACCGTAAGTAGTGCTTCAATTTCCAGCAAATATTTCTCGCTGACTGCGCCCAGTCTTCCGATCACGCTTGGTCCTGGTCAAAGCGCTCCGGTCACGGTTGTGTTCACTCCCAATGCGGCCGGGGTGTTCAGCGCGACGGCTACGATCGCCAGCACCGCCTCCGACAGCTCCACAGCACTTTCGCTTACGGGAACCGGAGTAGCGAGCGGTCAGCTCGCGGAAACTCCGACCACCGAAAACTTCGGCAGCATAACGGTCGGCAGCCAGAGCAACCAGACCATCACGTTGACCAACGGCACTGGCGCGACCGTCAATATTTCGCAGGTTTCGGTGAGCGGCACCGGATTCAAGTTGAGCGGCATCACCACGCCACTTGCCCTCACTGCTTCGCAAAGCACAACGTTCACCGCCACGTTCTCACCTCTGACGGCGGGGAGCGCCAGCGGCACTGTCACGGTCACTTCGGATGCTCCGAATCCTTCACTGTCGCTGCCTTTGTCGGGCACTGGTGTGGCGGCAGGTTCAATGGGGACGAGTCCAACGAGCCTGAACTTCGGCAGCGTGACGGTGGGCAGCAATCAGTCTCTGTCAGAGACCGTCACCAATACCGGCGGATCCAGCGTCACGATTTCTCAGGCCAGCATCAGCGGGACCGGATTCAGCCTGAGTGGGATCACGACTCCACTGACCCTCACAGCCGGACAGAGTGCAACTTTCAGTGTCAAATTCGCACCGACGTCCGCTGCGAGCGCGAGCGGCAACGTTACCCTGACCTCGACCGCATCCAACCCGACTCTAACGATCCCCTTGTCCGGTACGGCGATTGCCCAAGGCACACTGGGATCGAATCCCACCAGCCTGAGCTTCGGTAACGTGATTGTGGGCAGCAATCAGTCTCTGTCGGAGACCGTGACCAATACCGGTGGCTCCAGCGTCACGATTTCTCAGGCCACCATCACCGGGACCGGATTCAGCCTGAGCGGAGTCACAACTCCGTTGACCCTCACAGCCGGTCAGAGTGCAAGTTTCAGCGTGAAATTCGCACCGACGTCCGCAGCGAGTGCGAGCGGCAACGTCACCCTCACTTCAACCGCATCTAATCCATCCCTGACCATTCCAGTAACGGGCACGGGTGTCACCCAAGGGACACTGGGATCGAATCCGGCCAGTCTCAACTTTGGCAGCGTGACGGTGGGCAATAGTCAGTCTCTGTCAGAGACCGTCACCAACACGGGCGGCACCAGCGTCACGATCTCACAGGCCAGCGTCACTGGAACCGGTTTCAGCCTGAGTGGAATCACCACTCCGTTGACTCTCACGGCCGGTCAGAGCACGACCTTCAATGTTAAATTCGCACCGACGTCCGCTGCGAGTTCGAGCGGCAACGTCACCCTCACTTCAACTGCCTCTAATCCAACGCTGACCATCCCGTTGGCGGGAACAGGGCTTGCGGTGGGCGCCCTGGGATCGAACCCGAGCAGTCTCAGCTTCGGCAACATAATCCTCGGCAGCAACCAGACTCTATCGGAGACCGTCACCAATACGGGCGGCTCCAGCGTCACGATCTCTCAGGCCACCATCACTGGAACTGGATTTACCCTGAGTGGAATCACAGCTCCTCTGACCCTCACGGCCGGTCAGAGTACGACCTTCAGCGTTAAATTCGCGCCGACATCCGCTGCGAGCGTGAGTGGCAACGTGACCATCACTTCGACTGCATCTAATCCGACTCTGACAATACCCTTGACCGGTACCGGAGTGACGCAAGCCACACTTGGGCCGAATCCGGCCAGTCTGAGTTTCGGGAACGTGACCGTCGGCAGCAACCAGTCTCTGTCAGAAACGATCACGAATACTGGGGGCACGAGCGCCACAATTTCTCAGGCCACCATCAGCGGGACCGGCTTCAGCCTGAGTGGGATCACGACCCCGTTGACCCTCGCACCGGGCCAGAGTGCGAACCTCACTGTCCAGTTCGCACCGCTGACTGCTGCGAGTGCGAGCGGCAATGTCACCATCACCTCGACCGCATCCAATCCCACCCTAACTATTCCGCTAACGGGCACGGGAGTTACGCAAGGCACACTTGGGTCAAATCCGGCCAGCCTAAGTTTCGGGAACGTCACGGTGGGCAGCAATCAGTCTCTGTCAGAAACCGTCACCAATACCGGTGGCTCGAGCGTCACGATCTCTCAGGCCACCGCCAGCGGGACCGGCTTCAGTTTGAGTGGAATCTCGACTCCTCTGACCCTGACATCTGGACAAAGCGCCACCTTTAGTGTCGCGTTCGCTCCCCAATCCGCTGCAAGTGCCAGCGGCAACGTGACCATCACCTCCAACGCATCCAATCCCACCCTAACCATTCCCTTGTCAGGCACGGGAGTTGCCCAAGGGACTTTGGGATCGAATCCAACCACTCTGAGTTTCGGGAACGTGACCGTGGGCAGCAATCAGTCTCTGTCAGAGACCGTAACCAACACTGGTGGCTCCAGCGTAACGATTTCTCAGGCCGCCATCACTGGGACCGGATTCAGCCTGAGCGGGATCACGACTCCGCTGACCCTCACGGCCGGCCAGAGCACGACCTTCAGCGTCAAATTCGCACCGACGTCCGCTGCGATTGCGAGCGGCAACGTCACCATCACCTCGACCGCGTCCAATCCGACTCTGACGATCCCCTTGTCAGGCACGGGAGTTGCCCAAGGGACACTGGGATCGAATCCGACCAGTCTCAGCTTCGGTAACGTAACCGTGGGAAGCAATCAGTCTCTGTCAGAAACCGTGACCAATACAGGTGGCTCCAGCGTCACGATTTCTCAGGCCGCCATCTCCGGGACCGGATTCAGCTTGAGTGGAATCACGACTCCAGTCACACTGACCGCAGGTCAGAGCGCTACATTCAGTGTCACGTTTGCTCCACAGTCCGCTGCGAGTGCGAGCGGCAACATCACCATCACGTCGACCGCATCGAACCCCTCCCTGACGATCCCGGTTTCGGGGACAGGTACCGCAGCAACTGGACAGCTCAGCGTGAGTCCGACCACCCTGGCTCTTGGCAGCGTGGTCGTGGGGACGAGCGGAACCGCATCCGGCAGCCTGACAGCTAGCGGCGCGAATGTCACGGTCACCGCTGTGAGTTCGAACAACTCAGCATTCAGCCTGAGCGGCCTGTCTCTGCCCGCTACGATTCCGGCGGGCCAGAGCGCTTCGTTCACGGTGACTTTCACTCCACAGACATCCGGAGGGGCGAGTGCCACACTCACATTCACCAGCAATGCTCAGCCCTCTACGACGACCGAAACGCTGACCGGGACTGGCACGCCGCCACCACCGCACACCGTTAACTTGTCGTGGAACGCGAGCACCTCGTCGGACGTCTCTGGCTACAACATCTATCGAGCGGTCTTTACAACCTCGTGCGGTTCCTATGCAAAGATCAACCCGGCACTCATTGCGAGCACAGTCTATGCAGACTCTTCAGTAGTCGACGGTACCTCTTATTGCTACGCTTCAACTGCGGTGGATTCGAGTAATCAAGAGAGTGCCTACTCGAACATCGTTTCCAATATCCAAATTCCTGCTCCATAGTCGAGAGAAGTGATCGCTATTTCTTGGGGTCATGCCCGAACGATCCAGATGGATGAGTATCGTCGTTTGCGCCCGACGTATGGCGAGGCGGCTCTAGCGCGGTCCTCAACTCGATCGGTTCCATTCGCGAATCGCTTCTCCAGCGCCGCTGAGGTCGGCGAGCCGCATCTCGGAATACTTGCGAGATAGAATCACGCCTGGCGCGCCGGCGCGGAAAGCCGCCAGAACTGCTTCCTTCACGCTTTGCGGCGTGCACTTGCTGTTGTTGGGCTCGGTCGGGATATCGATATCAATGCCCGGCCAAATCAGAGTGCTCGTGCCAGCAACACCCTCCAGCGCGCGTTTCGTCTCGCGATAGACATAGTCAGCGGAAAGCCCTGTGTGAGGAATCTGATCGTAGCTGCCCTCCTTCAATCCCATCACTGCGTAGTTGAAATCGAGCAGGCCCTGTTTTGAGAGATCTCCATAAAGTGTCGAGCCGATATTGTCCACATACAGCGCCATCCGCTCGCCGCCGCAGTTGTTGTACATGACGACCTTTATGAAATCCGAATAATTCGAGAGCTCATGCAGATCCTGTTCCGCGCGGTAGATCGGATTGAAGGAATTGTTGTGCCAGATGTGCCAACCCACCGGCACCGTCGGCTTCGCTGTCTTTACCGTTTTGTAGATTGCGGCGTAGGTTTCGCGAAGGCTGTCCGTCCAGAGCATTTCCCAAGCGGCGAGTTCAGGATACCGCAATAGCAGCCGCCAGAATTGAACGTAGTAGCCGTCCACGGGGCGTTTGCCACTGCGCGTCGAGCGAACGAATTTTTCCAACTCCAGAAATCCCTGCCGGGCGCGCTCCAGATTGATGCCGCGCTCTTTCGCTTTGCTCTGACAAAACCCGCAGAAGCAAGTTACGTTGCCGGGATCGATCGGCGGCGTGTCGTGCGTGGCCCCCAGGCTGTCGCAAAGCGCGCCCTGCCGCTCCGATCCCCACATGATTCCGTCGATGTCATAGGAACGGGCATAGTCCTCGACCAGACCGGTCAGGAAATTCCGGTAGTCCGGATTGTTGACGCACAGCGTCTCGGCATTCCGCCCGTACAGATCTCGCTCCTGAAGTTTCTCGATGTTCGGCAAGTCGGTGCGAAACACGTCCTCGAGCCAGCAGATGACCTTCATGCCGCGCTTCTTGGCGGCAGGGAGCACTTCGGCCAGGATATCCAGGTCGCCGTGGTCGGGCGCGCGAGTGTCTTTGAGAACCGTGTTCTTGTAGTACTGGGGATGAGGGGTGGCGAAATTTCCGCCGTGAAAATTGAGATCGTACTCCTGCTTGCCGTGATCGGGCAGCGGTTGGCCCGGAATCTGTCTTCCGGCAATACCTCGACCGTAGGTGAATACCGCAAGAAACAGCGTATTCACGCAGGCACGTTCCTGAAGCACATCGAGGACTTTCTCGGTGCCTTCATCCACAAACGAAACTGCTCCGACTTGGATGCCGATCATTTTGGAGGGGACAGCGGTATGTCCTGAAGTTGGCATGGCCAAGGCGGCGCCGGCTCCGGCGGAGATCTTCAGGAATTCGCGGCGATTCACGTCCAATTTCAACTTGGCTACTCCTATTTTCTTTGGTAGCAGCCGATGTCTATCTTGCCGGATTTGACTCGCGGTGAGCCTTCAAGATCCAGTTCTCCCACCGGCACTCCGTCAGTCGTGCCCGCAGCGATCGCGGGAGAATCTGATTGCAGATGAAAGTCGTTCGCGGCAGCGTCAACAAAATGCGGATCGAGAAAACGGGAATGACGGTCATTCCCCGTTGACTCAACATATTTGTCGAATCCGGTCACCGTGGCGGAAGCCCCTGCCCATGTGCTCGCCTTCGCTCCGGAGGCACAGTAATAAAGGTTGTGATCGATCACGACAGGCGGCTGTTTTTTGTCGACCTGCGATTTGTTCACCGTGATAAGGCAGCGAGATCCCGCGTAGACGATGTTGTTCGCAAAAATATTGTCCGCCATGTTCCACTGCATCTGGAACTCACCGGAGCCGGTTCCCGACGTATCGTTTTCGTAGAGCGTGTTGTTGACCACCGTGCTGTGATCGGTGTGTCCCCGCTCAGGCGCATAACCTCCGATGGAAACACCGGCAGTGTGGCAGTGATAGATAAGGTTATTTCGCGCGGTGATGTAACTGGTGGCGCGGTCCTTGTGCTCGCTGGCCAGTTCGATTCCAAAATCCACATCATGCATGACGTTCTGCTCGATCAGGATCCTGGTGCCGCCGTCCACGTAAATGCCAT
The DNA here is from genome assembly GCA_963795875.1 of uncultured Acidobacteriaceae bacterium. Classification (GTDB taxonomy): domain Bacteria; phylum Acidobacteriota; class Terriglobia; order Terriglobales; family Acidobacteriaceae; genus Sulfotelmatobacter. The sequence continues at coordinate 1,906,242 of CAWCJM010000003.1, read as the reverse complement.
CGGAAGTTTTCATCGTTGCGATATGCCGGATTGCCGCGCGAGGTAATGTTGTAAACCAGATTGCCGCTTACCACCCCGTCGCGAGCCTGGTCGACGGCAGGGTCGGGCGCCGTGCGCTCGAAACCGATGACGTCGATTCCGATGTTGTTGTTGTCGTGGACAACATTGTGCGTGATGCGGAAGTTCGTGACGTTCCCGTTCACTACCAGCGACTCGCTCGAACCGGTTTTGAGATGATGCACCTCATTGCCGTCAATCACCAGTTCACTGATAGGAGTCTTGGCGTCGGTACCGTATACCGCAATGCCAAACCCGTTGCCGCCGCTTCCCGGAGCATCGCGGCCCTGAAAATTCTGCTCAATATGATGGACGTTGTTCTTCAGCAGTTCTATATGGGAGCCGGCCCCCATCACGCTGATACCCAAGGGAGCGAGCCGATGTTCGGCGGTGCGGAAGTTGCGAATTTCAAAACCTTCGATCCTCACGTAGCTCTGGTTGTGAATCGTAAGTACGCCGCTGTCTGCCGGAGGGAGTGAAATGCGTCGCGTCCAGGATCGCCGTCTCGCCGGGATAGCTTCGAAAAGTAATGTATCCATCAGTCGCGTTGCCGGAGGCGTTGATGCTTACGAGTTCTTCGTAGACTCCACCCCGCACATTGACGGTACTGCCCGCACGCACGGTGTCTGCGGCATGTTGAACGGTGCGCCAAGGTGCCGTTTGGGTGCCGGGATTCGAATCATTCCCAGTCGTCGACACGTAGAAGGAGGAGTTGGTCTGGCCAAAGGCCGCCGAGGCACACACAAACAGCATCACGAACGACAGAAATTTCACGCCAATCCCTCCAAAAAGCACACCACTAGCTCGTATTCACGGCTCATTGTGGCCGCACTTCCACAAGCAGATTTCCGTCGAACTCAACCGGCAGATGTGCGCTGTGTCCTGACACCGTCCCGAGGCTTTTTCCTGTGACGTAGTCCACGACACTATAGTTGCGGTCTTCGAGTCCGCGCAGTTCGACTTGCCCCTTCCACTGCTTGGCAAAAAAGGCGTAGTACATGGTCTGGTCCTTGCGGATTGCATGGGTCTCCGGCACGTCGAAGCCGATGTCATAGAGCTGGCCGAGATATTGCCCCCTTGACAACATCTTGTCGCGATAGATGCGAAGCCACTTTTCGAATTCCTGCTCGCGCGCCGCCGTCAGATCTGATTTGCCGTGCTTTGTGACTAGAGACGGAAGAACAAACTGCGTTCCCACTACGCCTCCCACGCCGACAGTCGACGCAAAGTCATTGCCACCATCGCTTAGTTCGACGTGATCGCCGAAGAATGGAATTGTGTCTCCCATCAACGCCTTCAACGTTTTCGCCTTGGAACGCACTTGAAAGGAACTTGTCGGGTCGGAAGCCACCGACATGTTGAAGTGCGGCATTGTGAAAAAGGAGAATGCAGTACCGCAAGGACAGAATTCCACCAATGCCCCAGGCTTTACAGCCTGTGCAGTTTCGTAAATTGCGCGGAAGAAATCCGGCAGAGCCTCAACGGATTCCTCCGGCTGTGCGTGGTGGTGAGCTGGGTTGTAGCATGCTGGAACTCCGTTCATGTCCTGGCCATCAAGCTTCAGCCCGTCAAATCCCCAATCCACCAAAATCTTTCGCACCAACGCCTTGTGGTACTCCACCACACGGCGATCCGCCGGGCATAAATAGTACGAGTTCCACCAGGAAACTTTTCTCGTGGAGCCATCACGGTTCAGTAACTCGTAGTCGGGATGATCCCGGAGCAGTTCCGAGTCTGGCACAGCGCTCAGCGGTGACCACCAGAGCTGAGCCTTGAATCCTTCCTGGTGAATGCGGTCAACCATGGCCTTCATGTCAGCGTCGCCGTGGGGAAATTTCTTGGGATCAAGTTGCCAATCGCCCACATTGTTCTGCCAACCATCGTCGAGCGTGACCCACGCAAATCCCAGGCGCTTCACCGTCGGCAATGTGTCATATACCTGCTGAGGCTGCACCGATCGGCCATATCCCCATGCGCACCAAATTGCGCCGAAAGCCTCGTCGGGAGCAGTCGCCGTTTGGAACCCCTGTTTCACCATGAAGCGTCTGTAGTTGGCGAGCGTGCGGAAGTAGTCTCCCTGGTGGACGGCCACAAACGTGCGAAACGTTTTAACACTTTCGCCGGGGCTTAATGACATCGCCTTGGTGAAGCGTACCGCTAAGGTGGCGTGTGCGGGATCGGGCATGGATACCGGAAGCGAAACCAGCTTCGGCCGCGGCTCGACATGTCCCACCGCCATTCCAACGTCCCGCCTCCAGACGTCGACAATCGGCGTACCGCCGCCGTAGTCGCTGGCATTCATGCCTTGATAGTTCTCCTGCTGAAAATTAGTGTGCAGCGGTAAGACCCAGTTGGGCCGTTTCTCATACGAGCCGCTCTGATAGGACCAGAAAGCCGGCGCACCCGCGTCGCTTTGCGCCTTCAGCGTGTACGCGTTGTTGGTCCAACCCTTGATCGCGATCTTGGAGCTTCCGGTGTTGGTGTACTGGACCTCGAAAAAAGCCATCGCCGGAAATTCATCGTATACGGTGACGGAGACCGTCTTTTTCAGTTCCCCTGCCTTACCTTCAACGATGAGCCGCTCGCCTTCACCGAAAGTGTCCTTTGTGTGCTCATGTTTTTGCGAGGTCAGCAGGAATCCCGTCCAAGTCTTGTCAGCGGTGGCCACGGTCTCAGACGCGGTGAACGGCCCCATCACCGTCTCCTTCTTGTCGAAACAGGCCACCACCCGGCTGCGCAGGTGGTCATCAAACTCAATGCGGACATTGCCCCCCTGAATCCGAGGACTGCCGAGAGGAGTGTCCGCTGCGACTGCGAGTGAACAAGACGCGAGGACAATAGTGAGAACAATCCAGGACCTGATCGCGACCATGGCTCGCAGCTTTCGAGGGAGGTCGCCGTCAAATGGCAAAACCTTTTCTTGTGGAAACATAAAATCCTGCCGGATCGCCGTCTGCACACAGAGAAGATTCAATGAAATGGAACGCAAGCATTCGTAATACAAGGAAAGCTCTGCGAAGTCAAATATTTTGGCCCGCAAGCGTCTCTCAAGAGGCGTTTTCCGGAATCGCGCAGGGAAGGCGTACCTGATTACCGGTCTTTCTGGCGGCTGCCAACTAGGACAACGGAGATCCGCTGCTGTCGTCGATACCGGGCTCTTCAAATTCCTGCCTGTCGAGCAACGGCGGGAGTTCCTCGACAAACCTTAATGCTTCGCAAAGGCGTACTGGTTCCGCTCGGCAGGCTAGTTTTGGGGGCGAGGGTTGCGATGCTTCCGGGTCACAATTCCTTCTTCACCTCATCGCGCACCAAAGCACTCAACTCTTCGGGGCCGGCGGTTTTGGAAACTTGAACGTCCATGAAAATCCGAAGACGAACGTGCGTCCCTTCGGACGAGCCTTGGCCGAATACTCATCGTAGTATTTGAAGAGGGCTGAGAAATCCTTCGCCGGCAGGATGTAATTGGCCTGAACACCGATCCCATGAACTGAGTAGTACGGAACGTTGCTCGCGGCGACAGGGAATCCCGCCACCAAGTAAGTGCCCCCGTCGCTTGACACCTGCCATTGGTCGTATCCCACCAATCCGAGCTGGGCCAGTTGGCTCATATTTTTTTTCAAGGGAAGAACCTGCCCAATTCCCCACTCATCGGTGAAAGCCTGGCCGGGTGTTATTTTGCTGACTTGGCCTGCCGGGACACTGGCTACCGTTCTTTGTCCGTGGATTTCCCAAGCGGTGGCCAAGTTTGCGGTGGTTCCGTGATTCTTGGTGATGTACAAAGTCGTGCCAGACGTGATGTCGTTACCCCAATATCCAGAACCCACGTTGTTGCTCGCTCCGGCAGTGTAGCGGCCAGTGGGTGCAGTGAAGGCGTATCCGACGTTGAAGTCGACTCGCTTTGCAATGTGCCAGCCGATGTTCAACGGCTCGACGAACATGTCGGCAAAACCGGACCCACCTCCGCCACCGGTCAGGTTGGTCCCAGTGATGTCTGCTACCAACTCCCCGCTGGCATAGTTGAGTGCAATATAAGGCATGAAGTACCCGCCCAGAATCTTGTGCTTCGGGACGTAGTAGAAAATGTTCTCGTCCACCCAGAAACCGTAGGTCCCCGAAATGCCTGAAACACGGTTCCCGTTGGAGTCATTCAACTGACTGGAGGAATAATTCAAAGCCAGGTTGGCATAGGTGATGCCAGGATCGGGAATGACACCGGCGTTCAGACCAAACTGTCCCGGAACCCACTGCCCCTTCTGTTGACCGAGCAAGGGCGAAACAAATCCGATGGCGAGGATTGCGAATGTCCATAATATGGGTTTGATTCGCGATGACTGTCCTTCTTCTTTGCCTGCGATGCAGGCTCCGAGGCTCCAAGCGGCATTCCGCAGCCACCAGAGGATTTGTAGCGTCGTGTTTCGTTTCACGGTAGGTCTCCCAGCTTGGTTGCTTGATATGGTTCCGCGGAGAAGCGACAGGGCGAGTGCAACACGTTCTGGCATTGAACAGTAACTGTCAATTTTGATAGTTGAGAAAGCTCAGGAGTCTCACAGACTCAATCTCGCGAGTCTCAGCGCGGGAATTCGCGCCGGTGGGATGCGGCACATCTACACCCTGGAAGGGCTCCGCGCAGCGCGCAGTGTCTTAGTTCGATCAGCAGGCGCGCGATAAACATCCCGGCCGGATGAGCAAGGTTCGGATGGTTCCTTCACGATGAAGGTAATTTTCTAGACCGTCACGCATCGTCGCGTTATGGGTGGTTGGCCTCGCCCAGGTAGGCGTAAAGCATCTTCTGCCCACTCGGCTCCTTGCCGCCGGCCGCGGGATCGACCGTAACGAATACAGAACCGATCGCCTTGATAAGCTCCGGGGTGTCCACTCTCAACACCCAACGCCCGTGTGCTTTGGCATCCATGCGCAAGAAGCCCAGACTCCTCGGCGAGTTCTTTCCTGCTTCCGGCACTGCCCAGACTTCGAAACTGCGCTTCGCATTGCCGACTCTGTCTTCGTTCAAATCGAAGGCGTAAAAAGTGAGAGACTTGCCTTCGGTCAGGAACACTCGTCCAAACGCTGCGCTGGGGTTGCCATTCGGGTCGGTGTCGCGAACATCAATCACATGCAATTCGCGCGACGCCATAAGCTCCCGCACATCCTTACCCGACGCCGCCATTTGCCGTTCCTGATCCAGGGTGGCACTCGCGATCCGTAGCTTATTCGTGAGTTCCGTGATGCGACTCTGCTGCTCCACCATGGAAGCCTCATCGTCGAGCCGCAATTGACTGCTGCGAGCCGCCTCATTTCTTGCGCCCTCCAGCAGTTTCTCCTGGTTGTGGAGTTCATCCTGCAATTGCACGTTCTGACTGGAGGAGCGTTCGGCCTGACCTCGTGCCTGTTGCAGCGTCTCAGCGGTTGTGGACGCTCTTCCCAGTTGTATGCGCAGATCTTGATTTTCGCGCTGTCCCGCTGCCAGTGACTGGTTCGACTGCTTCAGGCTCGCGGTGAGTGCGGCATTCTCGCGTTGAAGCTCAGCGATTTGCTGCGAACTGGGGGAGTCCTTCGCCCGGGCGGTATCGGGCGTCGCCCGGAAATGGTAAACCGCAAGACTGGCGGCAGCCAGGACCAATACCGCAACGGGAGCCAGCACAGCGGCGGGACGGAGGTACAGCTCACCCGATCCAGTGAGCGTCTCAACCTCGCGCGAGAACACCACGCCTTCGGTCCGCGCTCGGCGAAGAAATCGCTGCCGCGAATAAGGCATGGGCCTTGCCCTCATCGCCGCGAGTCTCTGCTTGAAAGTTCCCTGGGCTAGCGGCATCTCCAGAGTGACGAGGCCCGACAACTCCTCGTAGTCCGCCCGGCATCTGCTGCATTCCTTCATATGGGCCTGGAACTCGACAAACTCTCCGCCCTCCAGGAGGCCGCCGGCGGCGAGGGCACAAAGCTCTTCATACTGCTCATGTTCTGGTGTCATTCTGTGCAACTCAGGCACACTTTCCGCCTGGTTCGGCCGATTTGGCGTTACTTCCGCCGGATATAAAAAAACGCAGTTTCTGGAGGCCGCGATAATAATGGTGACGGACATTAGCGAATGAATCCCCAGTCCGTTCCGCAATCTCCCGCATAGACAGTCCTTCGTAGCACGCCATCTCGATCACCGCCCTCTGCGTCTCGGATAACGCGTCCAGGCTCTGCCGAACCAACTCTCTTGTTTCTGTGGAACTCAGCCCCAACGTCGGGTGAGCATGAACCGGCTGTGTCTCCAACTCTTCCAGTTCCGCGTTCTTATAAAACTCCTGTCCTTGAAGATGCTGCCTGCGGTTGATCGATCGGTGATACGCGTACTGCATCAGCCACACTTTAGTATTGCCTTTGCCGGGGTCAAATTGTGCCACGGCGCGATAAACATCTAGAAAAACAATTTGTGTGACGTCTTCCGCCTCCCCGGGGTCGCGAACAATTCTAAGGGCGATGCTCAGGACTAACTTCTGATAGCGGTCGAAGAGGACAGCGAGAGCGTCGCTTTGTCCCTGCTGGAGGCAGGACATGAGTTCCTCGTCAGACAAACGCTGCAACTGCGCCGGTGACAAGGACCCGGCAGACCGAGAACTAGGCGTAATAGAATCCAGAACCGCCCCCTCGCTGTTAGCTCATGAGTTAATGCAAGCGCATTGAAGTTTACTCTAAAACCGATCCTGAAATGTATTTTTGAGAGGGCTGGCACAAAATGCCTACCCGGCTTGCATACACCCACAGAGATTCTTCCCGAGGCGCGATCGCGTCCGGCATATGGGGGCTGGGGGAGTTATGCACTGTATGTTGTGTCAGTCTAGCAGTCTGTCTGAATACTCAGCTGAGATGATTGTCCATTTCAGCGGCCTCAGAAATGTTAACAATCCAGGTATTACTGTGTGCCGCAAGGTTGTAGTCTGCCTGGTTTGCGGCTTTTCACGGTTTATGACCCCGGAACCCGAGTTGACGCTGCTTGCCGACGACACCCGGAACAGTGGACTCGCCTTCAGGCACGGTGTTGCCACGTGCCACCCTCGGTCGCAGGAATGCGCATGATCCGCGCGGACCCAGTCGTGGTCCAGCGTGTGTCAAGTCTGACAGGAGGGTAAGACGAATGACCCGCCCCCGAGCTCTAATCGCGGACGACCACAATCTGGTCGCGGAACTGTGCAAGCAGCTTCTCGAAACCGAATTTGATGTCGTGGGAGTCGTGAGCAACGGTCGGGCCCTGGTACAGGCCGCCGGCGAACTAAAGCCGGATGTCATCGTGCTCGATATCGCCATGCCCGTCCTCAATGGCTTGGACGCAGGCCAGCAAGCAAAGGAAATACTGCCTGCTGTGAAGTTGGTCTACCTCACCGTGAATCCCGACGCGGAAGTGGCTGCGGAAGCCTTCGAGCGCGGAGCCTCCGCCTATCTGGTCAAAACCTGCGCCTCTGACGAATTAGTGCGTGCTGTCCGTGAGGCGCTGCGGGGCCATACCTATGTTTCCCGCCCTCTGTCGCGACACGAGATCGATTGCTTGCGCTGGCAAAATACGCGACTGGTGCGGGAAGATGATTGCCTGACCAGAAGGCAACGCGAGGTATTGCAATTGCTTGCGGAAGGAAAGGCTGCGAAAGAAGTCGGCGGTATCCTCAACATGTCGACCCGAACCGTCTGCTATCACAAATATCGCATGATGAAGTTGTTGCGGGCCAACAGTAATGCCGATCTGGTCAAGTACGCTGTCAGAAACAACCTCGTGCCGCTGGCGAGGGTCTAGAGGGCATTCGCGGTCCGACCAACTCCTATCCTGCTGCACGCGCCGAATCATTGCCAGCCCCGGACGGGACGCAGGCGTGGATCGTCGTACCGCGACTGAGTTGCGAGTCGATCGAAAACTTCCCATTCACGAGTTTCAGTCGCTCCTCCATGCTGATGAGCCCGAGTCCGCGACCTTCCTTGGCTGCATTCTTGTCGAATCCCGAGCCCGAATCCTTGACCGTCAGATGGATATCGCCTGACAAAGCCCACGCGCGAACCTCGAACTGCTGGACTCCACTGTGTTTGGCCGAGTTGTGCAGCGATTCCTGCAGCACTCGGAAGAGGCAGAGTGAAATATCCCGTGGCAAGTGGCGTGGCAAATCGTCGCTCTTGAAGTCAATCTCAACCCTCCGCTGCTCGCCGAATTCTTTGCAAAAGCTTCTCATGGCTGCCATTAATCCCAGATATTCCAGCTTCGAAGAATACAGCTCATGTGCCAGAGTTTGAATACCGGTGGCGATCTCGAAGGTTTGCCGGCGCAGTTCGGTTATTTGGCGGCCGACTTCCGTGGGCAAGTGCTGTTCGAGTTGCCCCAGTTCGTTGGCCAACAGCGCGAGCCGTTGACCGGTGTCGTCGTGGAGTTCTCTGGCGATTCGAGTCCGTTCCTGTTCCTGCGCCTCGATTAGTCTGCGGCTCACGCTCTGGAGGGCTGCCTCGGCGGCCTTACGGTCGGTCACATCAATAGCGATTCCGATGTATCCTGCAAACGAACTCTCCGCGCTGAATCGCGGCACTCCGATGTCCAGAATCCACCGATATTCTCCGTCATACCTGCGAAGGCGATACTCCATTTTTAAGTTTTGGCGCCGGTCAAACGACTCGTTATAGATGTCGAGACAATTCTGCCGGTCTTCAGGGTGGATTCCTTCGGACCAGCCACTTCCGATTTCCGAGTCCACGGATCGCCCGGTAAAGTTCAACCACGACTGATTGACGTAGGTGCAGAGTTTATCGACGCCAGACATCCAAATCAGTGCCGGCGCGGTATCCGCCACCAACCGGAAGCGCTTCTCGCTTTCGCTTACGGCCTGCGCGGCCTGTTTCCGGTCTTCGACGAGGGCCGCGAGAATCATAAATGGCACACCTGCGAAGAGCAGAAATAGCTGGAGCGACGAAACGTTGTTCAGAGGATCCGGTCCTGTAAACGGACCACGCCCGTGGACCGCGCCCCAAGTCGACAAGAAAGCCGTTGCCAGCATCGCGGTACTGATCCCCGTCGATCCAAAACGCAAGGCGGACCATAGCAGAAAGGGCAGAAGCGAATAAAGAACTGGGGGACTGCTGAACCCCGCCACAAAAGCAACATACCCCGAAACCAGCACCCCGACGGCTAACGCGGCGGCTTCCAGGGCATACGCGCGTAATTTTTTTGGCCATTCGTGTCTCTGGCTAGCCCAATTGAGGATCGCCGGCGTAACGGTGAACAGAGCCAATGCCTCGGTCAAGAAGCCAATCCTGAAACGAATCCAGGGGCTGCCGCCGAGACCGACGGTCGCGATCAACGCCGCTGCGAGCGGGGCCAGTAGACCCGTAAAGAACGAGAACCTCGCCAGAGATCTCATGCTATCCAGACGAGGCACACTCTTGAAGGCGTAGCCAGCACCGAGAGCACCAATCAGAATTTCGACTGCGTCGGCCAGGATCAGGACGGCCGTGGCACGCAGCGTCAGCCCCAACTGCAAATCATAGACTACAAATCCAGCGAGTCCTGCCGCCAGCACCGATGGCCACGTCTTCCTCGGGACCAAAACCAAGACCGCGACCAGAAATGCGCAGCCTGGCCACAGCGGCCAGACCATTTGCGGTCGCAGTACCAGAATGTCTCCAACCCTGGCGGTGAAGTAGGAAAGGACACCGACGAGGCCAGCCAGAAGGGCCGTATGGAACGGAGAACCCGCTTGGTTGAAGCTGTGAGAGGACTGATCGCGGCCCATGTCCATGGTGTGATGCCTGCGCGGCAGAGAACTTATAAATCAGGGTGGTGCTCAAAGCAATAGTCGTGCAAAGGATTCCGTCACACCTCGGAACGTTGCGCCCAAGCGTCGTTTAGCCGTTAACGTGATTGGGTCCTCATAATGCAATTCGGAAACATCACGATGTCGGGCTGCGCTCTGCTTCTTTTCAAACCGAGACCTCTCGGCCCCTTTCCGACCTCTTACTCAAGACGGCGGGGGCATGAACCCTGGACCTCTTTATCGCCGGGTGGTCGACCCGATTTTGGGGCTGATGATCCAGGGAATCACGCCTGAGAAGATCGCTCTAAACCTCGCGTTCGGGATTGTGCTGGGTGTCTTTCCAATGCTTGGTTCCACTACCGTTCTGTGTGCGGTTGCCGCTTTGATTTTCCGGTTGAACCTTCCGGCCATTCAACTAGTGAACTACCTCGTTTACCCTTTGCAGTTTCTTCTGCTTATACCCTTCCTCCGACTGGGTGAAACATTGTTTCACGCCGCACCTTTGCAGTTGTCGGTGGCGGAGATGCTGGCTATGGCCCATGCAGATCTCAGACATGCCATTGCGACCTTCTGGCTCGCGGGATTACCTGCCATGTCGGCCTGGCTGCTGATTGGTCCGGCTGCAATCTGGCTGCTCCATTTCCCGCTGTCGCGGGCGCTGCGCAAGATTGCCGGCTCGGTCGGGCTGCGCGACACGGCCAAAGTGGCCTGATCCTCCGGGCTGGTTACTCCGATGACTGCGTGCGTGGGAGGACCACCCTTGCCTGACAGCCCTTCTGATCGGTGCGGTTCAGGAGTTCAATCGAGCCTCCGTGGGCTTCAGCGATCTGCCGCGAAAGCACCAGGCCGATTCCGCTGCCTGAGGGCTTAGTCGTATAGAACGGGACGAACACATTGGCGGGATTGCCAAGTCCGGGGCCGTTGTCTTCGATGGTAAGCACCAGATCCTTGTCCGACAGTTCCCATCGAACCACTACGTGGGGCTCCCGGTAGGGCAATGAGTCAACTGCTGCACCGTTTTGACCGGAGGTCCGATGCCGTGGTTCCAGTGATGCCTCCACTGCATTACGAGTCAGGTTGATCAGCATTTGCTCGAGTAGATCTGGATCAACTGTCAGCTCCACCGCCGGACTGGGCAGCACCTGCACCGGCAAACTGGCCTCCAATGCAGCTACGCGTTGGACAATCGGCGCAAGCTCGATCTTTCGCACGTTGGGTGGCGGCATTTGAGCAAGCCGCCGGTAAGCCTGCAGGAAACGGTTGAGCGAATCAGCGCGGGCCTCGATGATGGACAGCCCACGCTCAAAGTCCTCGGGCTGATCAGAATGCAAAGACCCGTTCGCGATCAGGACTCGCAGCGTGCCCGCAATCGATTTGATCGGCGTAAGCGAGTTGTTCAATTCGTGGCCCAACACACGAATCAGGCGCTGCCACGCGCCCCGCTCTTCTTCGCGCAGAGCACGGCTCACGTCCGACAAAACGATGAGAGTGTGCGGTACTCCCTTCTGGCGAAATGAACTGCGCCTCACCAGCCAGCGCGCGTTCGGGCCCTGGAACGGCAGGGGCACGACGGTCTCGCTCTCCGCCTCCATACAGCCGGCCAATCCGATCTCTTTTGCAGTACGACCCAGCAGCCGTACCGAGGACTGCTGCAGAAGACGTTCGCCGGCAGAATTCACCAGGCGCAGGACCTGATCAGGATCGAAGGTGAACAATGGCACCTCGATCTCTTCCACCACGCGGCGCAATAGGGCCGCTGCCTCAATCGCGCGAATCCGCTGGTCGGCCAGCAGATCGGCCAAGGCATTGACCTCGATGGAGAGTTCGCCGAGCGCATCATCCGTGGCGGCTCCCCGCGCGCGGAAGGAGTAGTCTTCTTCCCGCAGGGCCGCGATCACATTGGCCAGGGTCTGCAGAGGCCGTGTGGCCTGCTCTTGCAGCGCCATCGCCAGCAACCACCACACAAACAATACAGCGAACATGAACGCCAGCTTCGATTCCAGCGTCCAAGGTTGCACCCAGATGAAGATACCGCCGACCAGCAAGCCCGGTAGAGCCACTAGGAATGCGTAGAGATTTACGCGGCGCTCATACAGGAGGCGAACCCGTTTTTTTGGAGGCTTGCTTGCACCGCGATTGGGCATCCCTCGCGGGCTAGAGCCCATATTTCTCCATCCGCCGGTACAGGGCGCCGCGGCTCAGCCCCAGGGTTTCCGCGGCTTGGCTCACATTCCCCTGAGAACGCTGCAAGGCCTTGCGGATGAGAATGGCTTCCACGGATTCGAGGCTGAGCTCTTCGAGATTCTGGCTTTGCGGCCGCAGCATGTCCAGCCCCAAGTCTGCGCGCTGGATTTCGTTGCCACGGCACATCAGCACCGCGCGCTCAAGAGTGTGCTCCAATTCCCGGACATTGCCCGGCCACGAGTACTGCATAAGCAGTTGCAAGGCAGAAGCCTCGAAACCCCCGATCGGACGCCGGTAGCGGGATGCATAACGCGTGAGGAAATGCACAGCGAGTGCTGGAATATCTTCGCGGCGCTCTCGCAATGCCGGCACGTGGATCTCTACCGTGTTCAGCCGGAACAACAGGTCCTCTCGAAACTGTCCGGAAGCACAGGCCGCCCGCAGGTCGGCATTCGTTGCGGACACCACGCGTACGTCGACCCGCACCGCGCGCGAAGCGCCGACTCGCTCGATCTCGCCGGCCTCCAGCACTCGCAGCAGCTTCGCCTGCTGGCGAATGGGTATGTTTCCAATTTCGTCGAGGAAGATCGTGCCGCCATCGGCGAGTTCAAAGCGCCCGATGCGGTCGGAACGGGCGTCGGTGAATGCGCCCTTGACGTGTCCGAACAGCTCGCTCTCAAACAGGCCTTCCGGTACTGCGCCAGTGTTTACCGAAACCATGAGACGCTGAGCGCGCCGAGAGACCGCGTGCAGCGTCCGCGCGACAACTTCCTTTCCCGTGCCATGCTCCCCCGTGATCAAAACATTCGCATCCGAGGGGCCCACCCGGGTGATGGCGTCGAGGACGGGTTGCATGAGCTGTGCCGTAGCGATGAACTCGGGACGACCTTCGGCCTGCAGCAGGCGATTCTGGGCGGCGAGGCGCTCCGCGCGCTGCAACGCCTTGCGGAGATCAACTTGCGCCCGCAGGATAGTGAGCAGCCGCTCGTTCTCCCATGGTTTCTGGATGAAATCCCGCGCCCCACGGCGCATGGCCTCGACTGCCAGTTCGATGTTAGCCCAGGCCGTCATCACGATGACAGGAATTGAGTTGTCGATAGCGACAATTTCAGAAAGAAGGTCGAGGCCCTCCTGCCCAGACGTCGTGTCCCGCGTGTAGTTCAAGTCGATGAGCAGGGCGTCATAGGACTCCGTGGCCAGAGCATCGCGAACCAGCGCCGGGGACCTTGCGGTCTCGACTTCATATCCCTGCGGGCGCAGCAGAAGTTCCAGCGCCTCCAGAACGTGCTGCTGGTCATCGGCAGCCAAGATTCGAGGCCGATCATAGCTGCCCTTCGCTGGGGTAGGGGCGGGATGGGCTCCGGGTTTGACGGAAGTCGGCATGGCGAATTACGGGGTCGCGGCGCTGATGGTATCACCAACCGTGCCGTTCACCGCATTTTGCAGCTGAATGCCATTATGTTCCAAAGTCGCTCCGGTTGCTCGATCCAGTTCAACTTTAGCTTTTTCGAACACTGTCATCGCGGTGACCAGATCAAGTTCGGCGAGGGCGAGATCTTTCTGGGCGGAGAGCGTCTGGTAGCTGGATCCTGCACCCAGGTCCTGCTCCTTCTTGGTGATATCGAAGGTGCGCTGGGCGAGATCACGAGCTTTGCGGGCCGCCTGAACGCGTGCTCCGGTTTGCTCAACGGAATACTGAGCGTTGCGGACCTCGATGCGGACCTGCTTCTTCAGTTGTTCCAATCGCAATTCGGCCTGCCGGTATTCAAGCTCGGAGCGGTACTGGTCGGCCTTGGCAACCCGATTCCGCAATGGAATGTTCAGGTTCAGTCCCACGTAATAGTCAGGGTTGGAATTGTTGAAGGTGTTGGCTAGCGCCCCTGCGAAATCCATGGGCACGTTGACGGTGCATCCCTGGGTGCAAATAGGATTCAAAGGTCCTGCTAACCCCGCTCCGGAGTAGAATCCCACCGCTGAAAGTGAGGGCAACAAAGCATTTCGTGCTGCGCTACGGCTGATCTGGCGGTTCACCAGGTCCACGTCCGACTCTGCGAGTTCCGGGCGGCCCTTCAACGCAATCGCGATCAAGTCCTGGATCGACTGACTCGCCTGAGGCGGCAGACTTTCCGTCCGATCGGTAGGTACGACGGGCATCGCTTCGAGAACGGGATCCTCCAAACTCTTCGTAATCGCGTTCTTCATAAGTGTCTCCTGAAATTGGAGACTGGTTCGGGCTACCGTTAAGTCCTGGTCGCGCTTGGAAACCTCGGCCTCGGCCCGCAGCACGTCCATCTCCGGAATGCTTTGCAATTTCAATTGCTTTCGGGCGTTGTCTAGAGTCTGATTGGCGAATGCCGATGATTGTTCGTTCACTTGCGTCTGCTCGTAGGCGTTCACCAGATCCCAATACATATTCTCGATCTGCGTCACTGTGGCAATTACCTGATCCTTGAAAGCGATGTCCGAAATCTTTTTATTGTTTCTGGCAATTCGCAAATACCGCAGGTTCGGGCCGAAACCAAATCCGGCGAGTAGTTCCTGCTGAATCGTGAAGCGGAAGGCAGCAGTCAGGTTGGGAGACAATGTGAAAAACGGGCTGTTCGTCGTCTGCCGCGCGTTGTTGAAAGTAAAATTGATACTCGTTCCGGTCGCAAAGGCTTGAGAGTAAGCTAGGTTGAATTGCCCGGTATTCAATTGCAGGGACGGAACTCCGTATATTGCCTGGTTGGCCACCGGCGACGTCTGGTGTTCGTCTCCCCCATTCGCGCTGATCAACGGATCGTAGGAGGATACATTAGTCCCGGTCCCAAGAGTGGACTGAACCAAACCTGATGCGCCCGCTCCAGCTCCGCCAGCGCCACCAGTAGTGCCGCCCGCACCCGCGCCCGGAGCACCGGTGCCAAAGCCACCGACCCCGCCGCCGGGAGTTCCCTGCACGACACCGGTGTTTACTCCACGAAAAAATCCGCCAGCTTCCGTGCGCACAATATCGGTGTTCGCGATCGGCAAATTGTAACGGGCAATCGCAAGATCAAGATTGTTTTCGAGGGCGAGGTTAATGGCTTCTTTCAGTGAGAGATAGAGCTTCCCTTCCCGAACCAGCCGGTCGATACGAGGTGAGTTCGCCAGCACCGGCTCGGGAACATAATCCGGCGAATAGGCATTGAACGGGTTGCGCGATTTCGGCATGTCGAACTGGACTGGAAGCGCGGGCGATGCGGCGGACGGCGCGCTGGCGGCCTGGGGCGGGCTCGTGGCTGCAGGGCCCGAGGTCTGCGCCGGCAACATCGACACCAACATCGCATAAATACAAATGAGAGTGGTTCCCCGCTTCAAGAAAGTGGTCCCGGAAACATTCACGATGCGCTAACCTCCGCTGGCTGGGCGAGCGATGGGTTGGCAGTGTCCCCGACAAGCCACCCGTCCCGCATTTGAATGGTGCGACTCCCGTAGGCCGCGTTCGCTTCAGAGTGGGTGACCTGCACGATCGTGGTTCCCTGCTCATTCAAGGCGTGGAAGAGTTCCATGATCTCCTTTGCTTGGGTCGAGTGCAGGTTGCCAGTAGGCTCGTCCGCGAGCAGCAGCGGCGGTTTGTGAATCACGGCCCGCGCTATGCCCACGAGTTGCTGTTGTCCCCCCGAGAGCTGGCTGGGATACAAATCTTTCTTAGCCACGATCTGGAATCGGTCGAGCGTGTCGGCGACTAGGCTCTGCCGCTGATTCCGCGGAATGTCTTTGTAGGAGAGCGGCAGATCGATGTTCTCCTGCACCGTGAGGTCGTCGAGCAGATGGTAGCTTTGGAAAACCATCCCGACATTCTTCTTGGCCAGTTCCGCCCGCTGCTTGCGCTTCAGCTCGTGAACGCCTTGCTCACGAAACCAGTACTCGCCTTCCCATTGGTCGTCGAGAAGCGCAAGGACATTCAAGAGCGAGGACTTCCCTGCTCCGGATGGTCCCATCACAGTGATGAACTCGCCTTCGCGGATGTCGAGGTTTACGCGGCGCAGCACCCAGGTTCGTCCGGCGCCAGTCTTGTAACTGCGGTCGATATTTTTCAGTTGGATCATTTCATTCTCATTTCATGAATCAGAATTTCTATTCGTAACGCAACGCCACCATAGGATCAACTTTTGCAGCGCGCCGCGCGGGAATGTAGCTGGCCACGGACGCGGCACAGGCCAGAATGAGGGAGACTGCAACAAAAGTGACAGGATCGGTCGGCTTGACGCCGTACAGCATGGTCGACAGGAAACGAGTTACGGTCCATGCTCCAGCTATGCCGAGCCCTATACCTGTAAGGGTTAGCGCCATACTTCGCACCAGGGTCAGGCGAAGCACCTCACTTCTTCCAGCGCCGAGCGCCATCCGAATGCCGATCTCGCGTGTGCGTTCCACTACGTGGTACGCCATTACGCTATAAACTCCGACCGCTGCCAGAACCAGCGCCAAACCAGCGAATCCCGCGAGCAACACCATCAGCACCCGTTCTGGAGCAATCGACTCCGAGACCAGTTGATTCATGGTCATGACGTGAGACACAGGTTGGTCTTTGTCGATCACCCAGACCGCATGCTGGACTGCGGTGGCCAAATTCAGAGGATTCGGTAAGTCGGTGCGAACCGCAAAACAGAACAGAGGAGCGGAAGATTGCTGGTAGGGGACATAAACCTGAGGCGTCGCATCTTCAATCGCGCCGAAATGGCGCACATCCCCGACGACTCCCACGATTTTGCGGGGCGCTTTCTCGTATTCCAGAGTCACCATTTCACCCACGGGGTTTCCATCAGGCCAATACCGCTGTGCCAGGGATTGACTGACTACGGCGACCGGCTCGCCGCTCGCAGAATCCTGATCGGTCAAGCTGCGTCCGCGGAGCGTTGGAACCTCCATGGTCTGAAAAAAGTCGGGACTGGCCGCGCTGAAGACAACAGGAGGCCCGGCCGCGCGGTTTTCAGACTCCCTCCCGATGATGCTGAAAGTGCGGACGCTGTACCAACCACTCAACGGAAGAAAGGTAACGCTTCCCACCGAGCGTACGCTCGGCAGACCTTGAAGGCCGCGCAACGCCTGATCGGCAAAGTTTCTCACTTTTGTTTCCGAACTGTATTTTGCCTCCGGCAGTATCACCCTGAAGGTCAAAATTCCATCGGTGGTGAAGCCCAACTTTCTTCCCATCAGATCCACGAAGCTCTTGACCAAGAGTCCCGCCCCGACCAGAAGGACAAGTGATAAAGCAATCTCGGAAACGGCAAGCGCGCCCCGGAAGGCTCCGCTGCGTGAACCGCGAAGCCCCCTGCCAGCTTCTTGCAGGGAATCGCGCAAATTGGTCCGGGAGCGAAGTGCCGGTGCGACTCCAAACAAGACGCCAGTAAGCAACGAAACCGCGAGCGCAAATCCAAGGACTTTGCCGTCGATCGGGATGCTCTCCACGCGAGGGATGTTCAGGTTGGAAATCGTGGAAGGGAACATGCGGACCAGCGAACTGACACTCAAGGAGGCTAGCAGTACTCCGAGTGTGCCGCCGATCAAACCGAGCAACAGACTCTCGGCAAGGAACTGGTGCACAAGTTGCCAGCGGCTCGCGCCCAACGCAAACCGCACCGCAATCTCGCCTCGCCTGCGAACCGAGCGAGCCAGCAGAAGATTGGCCACGTTGGCACAAGCGATCAGCAACACGAACCCGACAGTCCCCATCAGGGCAAGGAGTGCAGGCCTGATATCCCGCGTGGCTTCCTCCTCTATAGAAACGATTCTGGTGCTCTGTCCGGAGTTCGTGTCCGGGTGCTGTGCTGCGATGATTGCGGCAATCGTGTCGGCGTCGGCTTGCGCCTGCTGCAAGGTTACGGAAGGCTTCAGCCGGGCAAGCACGCGGAGAAAACGTGCGCTTCGGTCGGCCGCCGCCGCGGGCGGAACCACAAACGGCGTCCACAGTTCGTTGTCGCGGACTGGATAATAAAACTCCCTGGGCATAACTCCAATCACGGTGTAGGGTTCGCCGTTTAGGGTGACGTCCTTTCCCAAGACCTCAGGATTGCCCCCAAAGCGCCGTTGCCACAGGTGGTAGCTAAGCACCACGACGTGGTCGTGACCGGAAGTATCCTCACCTGCGGAAAAAGTGCGCCCAAGGATTGGGTCTGCCCCAAGCAAGCCTAGGAAATTCGCCGACAAGCGGTATCCGAGTAGCGATTCCGGGTCACCCGCATTCGTCAAGTTGTAAACCTGATCGCTCGAGGAGCCAATCTCTTGAAACGAGTGATTCTGGCTGCGAAGATCCTGAAATTCGGCGGGAGACATCGGATCCACGTCGACACCCTTCTTCGGGTTCGTTCCCCAAACCTTGACGAGCGCGCCGGGGTCACGGTACGGCAAAGGCCGCAGCAGAACAGCGTTGATCACGCTAAAGATTGCGGTGTTCGCCCCGATCCCCAGGGCTAGAGTGACGACCGCGACCGAAATAAAACCGGGACTCTTCCGAAACTGGCGCAGAGCGTAGCGGAAATCTTGGATCAACCTGGTCATCGTTCAAATCTCCTTATTCGTAGCGCAGCGCCACCATGGGATCCGTCTTGGCCGCGCGCAGGGCCGGCAGCAGCGCGGACGCGAGCGCCACCGCTGCGACCACCAGAGTTACTACGACGAGAGTCAAGGGATCGCTGCTCGAAATGCCGAACAACTGGCTGCGAGCTGCGTGGGTGAGCAGCAAGCGACGCCGGCAGTGCGACGGCAATGCTGATCCCGGCGAGCCACAGCACTTCGACCAGCACCATGCGCATCACAGAAGTGCGGCCTGCGCCGAGAGCAATGCGAATGCCGATCTCGCGCGTCCGCTGCGCCGTTGAATAAGCCAGGACGCCGTAGAGTCCGACGGCCGCCATGAGGACCGCGAGCACGCCAAAGCTGGACGCCAATATCGCGATCACCCGCTCGGTCGTCAGAATGTCATCGACCTGTTCCTCCATCGTTCGGAAATTGTCCAGAACGAGCTTGGAGTCGAGCGTCTGCATGGCACTCCGGATCGTTCCTTCGGCGCTTTCCGGGGACTGCCAGGTTCGGACGTAAAACGTCATCGCGCCCGGATTCGACTCCTGAAGATATGGAGTAAACGTAGTGCGCGTGATCTCCTGTCGAACGCCGGTGTGCTTGGCATCCTTCACGACGCCGATGATTTCGGTGTCGATTGGGACCTGCCCCCCGCCCTTGCCGTAATAGTGGCCGACGCCAGCTGCGGTTCACCAAAATAGTGGCGAGCGAAGCTCTCATTCACTACAGCGACCTTGTGGGTGGCGTCACGATCCTGGTCGGTGAATTCGCGACCCGCAACCAGTGGCATCCCCATCGTCGAGAAGTAACCAGGACTGACACGGGGCGATTCCACATTCATGTCCTCGTTCTCTTTTGCCGTGTAGCCGGCAAGCGTGATGTTGTTCGAGGTGTTCGTGTCCGCCAGTTCTCGATCTGTTGTGCCTGCAACGGATCGCACTCCGGGAAGCGCCGCCAATGTCTGCAGCACTCGTGTATCCAGGTCACGGGTTTGGTCGGGTCGATATCCCGCAAGCGTCGCCTGTACACCAAACGTCACAAGATGATCGGTTTCAAAACCAACATTTAGCGATTTGAGATTGTGCAAGGTGCGCACGAACAGGCCTGCGGCCACCAGCACGAGAAGGCTCAATCCGATCTGGACCCCGACCGCAATGCGCCGGAAACGCAGCGGCCCGCCGGCTGCCGTCATCGCCTGCTGCTTGAGCGCGGGCGCCAGATTCGGACGCCAGAACTGTGCCGCTGGAGCGAGACTGAAAATCAGACTCACAAGCAGCGCCAGAGAGAAATTAAACATTAATATCCGCAGATCGGGATACGAGGAAAATGGAAGATCTCCGGCGGTGCGGCTCCAAATCATATTGATGAGCCACGCGGAAATACGGGGAGCAATCGCGATCCCCAGCGCACCGCCAGCCAAGCCCAGCAACAGCCCTTCGACCAACAACTGCTGCACCACGCGCGCACGCTTGGCTCCCAACGCGTATCGGACAGACATTTCGCGAATACGCCCCGCGGCCCGGACCAGCAACAGGCTGCCTACGTTGGCGCAGGCCATCAGGGCCACCAGTCCGACCATGGCCATGATGATCAGCAGCGGCTCCTGCACATCGGCACGAAGAGGAGAGAATCCTTTGGCTCCATCGCGAACGAACAGGCGCGACTTGGTCAGAAAACTTTCCTTGAATTGCTCTGAGCTGTGCCCCCGCTGTTTCAATTCCTCGGCACGAATCGAGTACCAGAGAGGATCGACTCCGGCTTCAGCCTGCTCGCGGCTGAGCCCGGGCTTGAGTTTTCCGACGATGTTGAGCCAGCGGGACTTGCGATCCAGGAGATCATTCATTTCCGGCCGAATCTCGGCTTTCATCGTCATGGGCACAAACAGATCGGGAGTGTCGCCCATGACTACGCTGTGAAAGCCAGGCGGCGCAACTCCGAGGACGGTGAAGGGACGGCCGTTGATCAGAACGCTCTGGTTCACGACCGCCGGATCCGCGCCAAAGCGGCGCTGCCAGTAACTGAAGCTCAAAACTGCTACCGGATTCGCGTCGGCACCACGTCATCGGATGCGACCAAGAGACGGCCCAGAGCGGGCTGCACACCCAGCACGTCAAAATAATTTCCCGAAACCAATTCGCCGTCAACCAGCTCAGGTTGGTTGTGCCACTGCACTCCCACCGATACCTTGTCAGTCGCGATGAGCCCGCTGAACACGGAATTGCGGTCGCGAAGATCGCGATACATGGGATACGAGAAAGAAAAGTTCTCATCCGTACGGGAACTGGTATGGCCATTGAAACTGCCCAGCGATTGCAGAATCACGAGCCGATCGGCGTCCTTCACCGGGAAGAGTTCGCAAGCAGCGCCTGGTCGAGCAGGCTGAAGATCGCGGTGTTCGCGCCGATGCCAAGCGCAAGCGTGACGATCGCAACCGCGGCAAAGCCCGGCGCTTTGCGCCAACTGCCGCAGCGCGTAACGAAAATCCTGAGTGAATCCCGTCATCATTGCTCATCTCCTACTCGTAACGCAACGCCACCATGGGATCGACTTTCGCTGCCTTGTTCGCGGGCAAGTAGCACGCCAGCAGCGCGGCCATGAACAGCGTGACCGCGACCGCACTGAACGCCGCTATATCAATCGTGCCCACCCCGTATAGCAAGTCCGCGCATGGCACGACCGACAAAGCAGGCCCCCACCAGACCCAGACCCAAGCCGATGGCCGCCAGAATAATGCCCTCTTTCAGAATCAGGCCGAGCACGTGATCCTGGCTCGCGCCCAGCGCCATTCGCAGTCCGATTTCGTGCGTGCGCTGCGCCACGGCGAAGGCCATGACGCCGTAAATGCCGATCGCGGCCAGCACCAGCGCCACGGATGCGAAGCTGACATAGAGCGCGGTCGTGAACCGATCTCCCACCAAAGACTCGCTGACGATCTGGTCCATCGTCCTTACATTCGCCAAGGCCAGGTCAGGATCGACGGAGTGCACGGCGGCGGCGATGCTCTTGGTCATCTGCGCCGGATCGCCGGTGGTTCGCACCGCCATGGAAGCTTGCGGCCATGGACTCTGCGCGAAAGGAACATCGATCTCCGGAAAGCCAGTGCTGCGAATGCCGCCATTATGCGTATTGCGATACACCCCGATGATCTGCCACTCGAGCGGCGGTCCCAGCTTGGTCACGCCCGGAATCAATTGCTCGACCATGATGCGCTGGGTCAGCGGATCCACTCCGGAAAGATAGCGGTTGACGAAAGTCTCATTCACGATCGCGACTCGCACGCTGCTGGCCGTGTCCTGATCGGTGAACGCTCGGCCCTTCGCCATCTGGATCGCGAAGGTCTGAAAGAATCCGGGAGTGACCATCTGGAAGCCCGCGCCGGGGCGCGCCGAAGGATCGGCGACCGGCTTACCCACGATCGTGAATGGCATTCCGAAGTTCGTGCCTTGCAAGAGGCATGCCAGTGCCGGCTTCGGCGCGAATCACGCCCGGCAGCGACTCAATCTTCTCGATGAGTTGGCTGATAATACGTGACGATCTGCTCGGGTTGAGCTGAGTCGCTTCTCCGGCACGGGAAGATTGAAAGTGAGAATGTGATCGGTGCGGAAGCCGGGATCGACCCGCGCCAGATTCCAGAAGCTGTGGATGGCAAGACCCGCGCCGGCCAGCAAGGTTAACGCCAGGGCAAACTCTCCGACGACCAGAGATTTCCGGAGCCGATGCCTTCCGGCGCTGGTGCCTGAGCGTCCGCCCTCTTTCAGCGTCTCATTGGGATCGACGCGCGAGGCTTGCCACGCCGGAACGCAACCGAACAACATTCCGGCGATCGTAGTAGCCAACAGCGTGAATAGCAGAACTGGGATATTCAGGGTCACCTCTGCTTCGGAGGGAAGCGTGAACGGCGGCATCTTCGCCATCATGATCCGGATCATCGCCGCGCCCAAGCCCAATGCCCAGCGCACCGCCGAGGACCGCCAACACCAGGCTCTCCGTCAGAAACTGGCTGAAGACGTGCCATCGGGTCGCACCCAGCGAAGTGCGCACCGCTACTTCTTTCAACCGCGTCGTCCCCCTGGCGAGCACCAGGTTGGCAACATTGCCGCAAGCGATGAGAAGGATAAAACCGACTCCGCCCATCAGCAGCCAGAGAGTCTGCTTCGCTTCCTTCGGGAAAAAATCGTTGTGCAGGAGTTCCACGCTGGCGCCCCAGCCTTTGTTGCTTTGCGGGTGATCTTGCGCAATGCGGTTGGTCACGACTTCCATGTCGGCCTGCGCCTGGGACAAAGTGACGCCCGGCTTCATGCGGCCCATAACCAGCAGCCAGTGAAAATCGTGATTGATCTGCTCCGGCTTGAACGCCAGCGGCACGACGAACTGGGCCTGGAGTCGGTCGGTCTGTCCCGCCGCCAGCACTCCTACCACCGTGTACGGTTCGCTATTCATCTGAATCGGTTTGCCGATGATGTTGCGGTCGGCTGCCGAGATGCTCCCAGAGGCGATGCAGTGAGAATGACCACGTGGTCCTTGCCGGGTACTCCCTTCTTCGGGCGAGAAGATCGCGCCCCATGCAGAAAGGTGTTTCCGGTCATGTGAAGAAATCCTGGAGTCTCCGCACTTCCGTTAATCTGTTCCGGTTGCGCGGGAGTGGCGAAATTGAAGTTGGCGCCGCTCCAGGCGTTGATGTCCTGGAAAGTCTTATTCTGCGGCCTTCCAATCCAGATAATCGCCCGCCGCAACTACGTTGTTGCCGCCCTGAACCTTCGACCACACCATCACCAGCTGATCGGGATTGGGATACGGCATGGGAGCCAGCAGCACGGCATAAATCACGCTGAAGATCGCAGTGTTCGCGCCAATGCCCAGAGCCAGCGTAATTGCAGCAATGAGGGTGAAGCCGGGATTTTTCCGCAGCAATCGAATACTGTAACGAGCGTTCTGCCGGAGTGTTCTCATAGTCTCCTACTCGTATCGCAACGCCACCATGGGATCGACCTTCGCCGCGCGAAACGCCGGAATATATGCAGCTACCATTCCGCCACCGCGACCACCGCGCACACCAGCGTCAGCACCACTGGATTGCGCGCTCCGGTGCCATACAACATGCCCTGCAAAACCGACGCCGATGCCAGCGACGCGACAATACCAATCACAATTCCCGCCCCCAGCAAAATGGCCGCATCGCGCAACACCATGGTGAGCACCGCGCCGCGCTGCGCTCCCAGCGCCATGCGCACTCCGATCTCGCGCGTGCGCCGCGAAACCGAATAGGTCATCACGCCGTAAAGGCCGACAACGTCAGAACCAGGGCAAGCCCGGCAAACGTGCTCAGCAGGACAGTCGCGAATCGCGGCTGCGCAAGCTCGCTGAACATCAATTCATTCATGGTGCGAACCTGGGTGACGGGAATGTCCTTGTCCATCGCCGCGACGATCCGCTGAACACTGGCCTCCAGGCTGTGCGGATCGAGCGAAGTGCGCACCACCGAGTACAGACAGCACCAGTATTCAATTGGTCGGCGGCAGATACATCGCGGGACGCATTTCGCGCTGCGTCGCTCCCAGCCTGATGTCGCCGACCACGCCCACGATTTCGCGCCACGGCGGCCCGCCTGGCGTCCCGTTCCCGGCGCCCGGGTTTGAGCTTCTTGCCCAGTACGTCCTCGCCGGGAAAGAACTTTTGCGCGAACGCCTGATTCACGATCATCACTTGCAGAGACTTCGACGTCGTCCCGCTCGCGAAAAATCGCGCCCTTCAAGCAGCGGAATCTGCATCGTGCGGAAATAATCTGGCGAGATCGGACTGAGATCCGCGCTGGGCAGCTGCCCTTCGGGCAGTGGGATGCTCCGGATCTTCGAATGCTGATCCGATGCCTTCGTTCGTCATGGGCAGAATCATGACGCCGCCCGCCGACTGCACTCCCGGCAGAGCTGCGGAGTTTGTCGAAATATTCGCGATAGAACTGCGGCGCGTGTCCTTGTAGTGCGCGTCCGGCGTTTCAAAGAACAGCGTCGTCAGGTGATCCGGATTGAATCCTTCATCTGGTGTGAACGAGATTCGCAAAGCTGGTGATGAGCAAGCCAGCGCCGGCGGTGAGCACGAGGCCCAACGCCACCTGTCCCACGATCAGCGACGCGCGCAGCCAGTCGCGGCCGATGATTTCGCTTCTGCCACCCTCTTTCAAAGTGGAGATGAGGTCGGTTCTTGAAGCGGCGATGGCGGGGACGATTCCGAAGATCAATCCCGCGGCGAAGGATACGAAGACCGCAAACGAAAGCACGCGCAGGTCGACGCCCGCGTCCGCAGCGCGCGGCACGCTGTCGCCGATCAGCGAGAGCATCGCGGGCGTGCAAACCAAGGCCAGCCCGCAACCCGCAAGCCCACCGACGGCGCTCAGCACCAGGCTTTCCGCCAGCAACTGGCGCACAATCCGCTTCCGGCCCGCACCCAGCGCCGACCGCACGCGCGATCTCGCGCTGCCGTTCGCGCATGCGCGCCAGCAACAGGTTGGCGATGTTGCCACACGCGATCAGCAGCACCAGAGCGACCGCGCCGAGCACAACCAGCAGTGCGGTTCGCGCGTCGCCGATCAACGCCGCAACTTCCGTTTGCACGCGCGCCGAGTCATGGCGCGTGTTGGTGTTCGGGTATTGCTTCGCCAGATTCGCCGCGATGCGTCCGCAGATCCTGATCTGCCTGCGCGACCGTGACGCCCGGCTTCAACCGTCCGAACACATTCAGAAAGTGAGAGCCGCGATTGCTCGTGCTCGGCTGTGGGATCGGACGGGTCGTCGTCCACCGCGAGCGTGGTCCAGACGCTGTTTCGAGGCTTGTTCACCGGGAAGCGGAAAGTTGGCGGCATGACGCCGACCACGGTGTAGAGATCTCCGCTGAGGCGAACGCCACGACCGACGATCGCCGGATCGGAGCCGAATTGAGACGTCCACAACGCGTGGCTGATCAAAACCACCCGCGTGCCCACCTTCTCCTCGTCCGCGAGTGAAACCTCGCCCCAGTTCCGGACGGACGCCGAGGGCGGGCAGCAGATCCCAGGAAACGACCTCGGCATCCACCTGCACCGGCCGCTCCAGACCCGTCAGGGTAAACAAACTGTCGTGATAGGAAACCAGATGTTCGAGAGTGTGGTTCTGCGCGCGCCAGTCAAAGAAATCGGGATAGCAGATGGCGCCGGGCTGTCGGATTGATGCGAGTTTATCGGATTGCGCCTCAATCAGCCGGTCCGGCTGATAGTAAGGCAGCGGACGCAGCATCACCGCGTCGACCACGCTGAACACGGCGGTGTTCGCGCCGATCCCAAGCGCGAGCGTAATCACAGCAACGATGGTAAAGCCGGGCCTCTTGCGCAATTGGCGCAGAGCGTAGCGAAGATCCTGGAGTAAGCCCAGTTCATCATTCGTCTCCTTACTCGTAGCGCAACGCCACCATGGGATCGACGCGCGCCGCCCTTCGTGCCGGGATGTAACTGGCAAGCATGCGCCGACACTGCCAGCACTGCAGAAACGGCGGCAAGCGTCGCCGCGTCCCACGATCGCACTCCAAACAGCAGACCGCGAATCAGGGTTGCGGCGGCGACCGAACAGATAAGCCCAGC
Source organism: uncultured Acidobacteriaceae bacterium (assembly GCA_963795875.1). Taxonomy (GTDB): domain Bacteria; phylum Acidobacteriota; class Terriglobia; order Terriglobales; family Acidobacteriaceae; genus Sulfotelmatobacter. The sequence goes on along the minus strand of CAWCJM010000003.1, from coordinate 1,880,088 downwards.
GCCAATTCCACTTACCGACCAGCCATCCGGCTTCTCTCATGATGAGTTGATACACGGAACTGCGTTGCGCGCCGAGAGCCATGCGAACACCGATTTCGCGCGTTCGCTGGCTCACCGAGTACGCGATCACGCCGTACAGGCCGACGACGCCCAGCAGCAACGCCAAGGTGGCAAAGCCGCCCACCAGCCACGCTGACGAACGGTGAAGATACGCGGTGGGTGAATCGTTGATCTCTGGCAACCATGGTCGTTTCGTTCATCGTGCCGATGCCGGGATCGATCTCATGGATGGCCGCGACCAGCGCTGGCAGCACAGATTGCTCGGTCTGCGACGTGCGGGCGACGAGGGAGAAGTACGTGTCGGCATCCTGGTTGAACGGATAATAGACGGCCGGCCAGATCTCGGAATCCAGCGAGCCATCCTTCACGTCTTCGACGACGCCGACAATCTCCTTGATCGACTTCGGCGTCAGTTCGGTGTCGCCAATTCTCTTCCCGATCGGATCTTCCCCAGGAAAATACTTTCTGGCCAGAGTCTGGTTGATGATGACGACCAGAGGCTTCGACGCATCGTCGGCCTCGGTAAAGTAACGACCACGCAAGAGCTTCGCCCGCAATCGTGGAGAAGAATGCAGAGCTCACATCCCGCTGGTTCACTTCATTGTGTTCTCCGTTGTACGGACGGCCCACAAAACGGATCCAGTCGGTGTTGCCATTAAAGCTGACTGGCAACACGCTGGAGATGCCCGCCGATTGAACGCCCGGCAAACTGGAAACGCGGCTGATGATCTGCTTTTGAACCGCATAAACTTGCTCGTCCTTGGCGTAGGTCACATCCGACAAAGCAACCTGCACCGTGGCCAGATGGTCAGCCTGGAATCCGATCTCCACATGGAGCAAGCGATAGAGACTCTTGCCCAGCAGCCCGGCGCTAACCAGCAGAACAACGGCAATCGCCAATTCGACCACGACCAGGTTCGTGCCGAAACGGCGCCACAACGTCCCGGCGTATCCGCGGCCGCCTTCGCTCAGCCCCTCGCGCATTTTGTTGAGAGGCAAGCGAACGATGGGCGGCAAAGACAAGAGAGCGGCTGCCAGGAAGAAGATCGCGCAAGCAAATACCAGCACGTGGGAGTTCAGGCTCAGCCCGCTCAGATACGGCATGCTCGTCATCATGTCTTTGGAGATGAGCCGCATAAGGACCTGCATCGCGCCATCCGCGGCCGCTAAACCCAGCAAGCTGCCTACCGCCATCAGCACCAGTCCCTCGGTTATGAATTGGCGGATCAACCTTCCGCGCGAGGCACCGAGCGCGCCGCGCACCGCAATCTCGCGCCTGCGGCTTTCGGAGCGAACCAACAGCAAGCTCGACACATTCACGCATGCGATGACCAGCAGCAATCCCGCTCCGCCAAGCAACGCGAGCAGTATGGGGCGGATATCTTTAACGATGAGTTCCGACAGAGGCAGCACGGTTGCCCCCTGGCCGCGATTGTCCTTGGGATACTGCAGTTCCAGTTGGCGCGCGATCGCCTTCATGTCGGCCAGGGCCATCTCAACCGAAACGCCATCCTTGAGCCGTGCAATCCCCGAGAGGCCGTGGCAGCTTCGCCGGATGGCGCACGGAGTCGGAGGCGTGCAGCGTCGTCCAGAACTCCTCTTTCCCGCCCAGAGCAAATTGGAAACCCTGCGGCAACACTCCGACGATGGTGTAAGGAGTGCCGCTGAGCGAAACGGCCTCTCCGACTACTTCTTTCCTTCCGCCAAACCGCTTCTGCCAGGTGGCATAGCTCAGAATCACGGTCTTGGGCGCAGAGGGCAGATCCTCGCCGGCATAAAAATCACGCCCCAGCGCAGGAGAGACGCCCAAAGTGCGAAAGAATCCGTCACTCACGCGAATTCCGGCCACCGGCTCGGTACCGGCAGGCGTACGAAGCAGATATCCGGTCCCGTTATAGACCTCCATCGAACTGAAGACCTGGTTCAGTCTCTTCCAGTCCAGATAGTCCGGATAGGAAAGGTTGGCGAGCGGAATCATCGGAACACTTTCCGTCACGAAGACCAGGCGGTTGGGGTTCGGGTAAGGCAACGGCTTGATCAGCGCTGCATCGACAAAAGCAAAAATGGATACGCTGGCGCACATCCCCAGAGTCAGCACCAGAACTGCCGTGAGCGCGAAGCCGGGGCTCTTGCGGAGCTGGCGCAGTGCGTAGCGGAAATCCTGCAGAAAACCGTTCATGAGTTCCCCTCGTTACTCGTAGCGCAACGCCACCATGGGATCCACCTTCGCCGCTCGGCGGGCCGGCCAATATGCCGCAAATAACGCACCCCCCAGCAACAACACCGGCACCATCACCGTTGTAGGAAGATCGAAGCGGCTGACATGATAGAGGCTCGCCTGTAGCAACCGGGTGGCCAGCAAAGACAGCGCCAGACCCAGCCCACAACCGGCCACCCCAACCAGTGCCGCGCGTCTCAGCACCTGCCAATAGATACTGCTTCGTTCCGCTCCTAGTGCCAGGCGGACTCCGAACTCCCGCGTGCGTTCCGCGACGAGACAAGAAATCACTCCAAAGAGCCCGATCGCCGCCAGCACGAGTGCAATCACCGCGAAGGCGCCCAGCAACAGCACGGTGAAACGGCGCTGCGCCAGCGAGTCCGCGACCAGGGTCATCAAAGTCGTGGCGTTGTAGACGGGCAGGTCTTTATCGACAGCCCAGACTTGCCGCTGCACTTCCTGGAACAGGCCCTGAGCCGCGACGTCGCTGCGCAAGACGAATGCGGTCCGTTCAACGGCTCCGCTTTCCACCTGAAACATGGAGTCGTAAATCATCGAGGGCGGGTCCGCATCCAGTGCGGAAATGTGTACATCGCCGACGACGCCAACAATCGTGAACAACCCACGGTCACCCCAATGAAAACGCTGGCCAATCGGGTTCTGGCTCGGAAAGTATTGCTTCGCCATCGTCTCGCTGATGATCGCCACATCCGCTGTGTCATTGCGATCCTGCTCGGTGAAGTCTCTTCCCCGAAGTAGAGGAATCCCCATGGCGCGGAAGTAGCCCGGACCGACCAGAGAATTCTCCGCGAAGTGATAGTCGTCGGCCGCGGCGTGCTCGAGCCTGAACCCGATCTGCCGCTCGTCGCTCAGTGGAAGATGACTGGCGGCGGCAACGGTCGTTACGCCCGGCAGATGAGAAAGTCGATCAAGAATCTCCCTTTGCGCAGCCCGTCGCTTCGATGCATCCGCATAGCGACTTCGGTCGAATAGAGTTCTGACCACGAACTTGCCGCTGGGATCAAAGCCGAATGGAGACTCCAGTAACCGCACGAAGCTGCGAACCAGCAAACCTCCGGCCATCAGCAATACCAGGGCAGCAGCAATTTCCGTTGTGGCCAGGGAATTCTGCAGCCGCTGACCGGCCCGGGCTGGTCCAATTTGCGACTTCTCCTGCAGCGACGCCCCCGGCGAAACTTGGGACATCCTCCACGCCGGAATCACACCGGAGAGAATCGCTGTCACTAGGGAAAGTGCCAGTGTAAATAGGAGGACCAGCGGGTGCAGCACTACATCGTGCAGCCGTGGCACGTCGCTGGGACCAAATTGCCTGAGCCCCGCTACCACGCCGTCTGCCACAAGGATTCCGCAGGTAGCGCCGCACAACGAGAGCAGCGCACTCTCCACCAGGCATTGCCGCAAGATGCGTCCACGGTCTGCACCGACCGCGCTGCGGATCGCCATCTCATGGCTCCGCTGATTGCCGCGGGCTAGCAGCAGGTTCGCAACATTGGCGCAAGCGATCAGCAGCACACATGCAACCGCCAAGATCAACAGCGTAACCAGCGGCCGCGCTTTCTCCACAGCGTGCGCCGCGAACAAATACGCCCTCGGCGCGACGCGGATCGTCCCCGAATAGCCGTATTGCTTCATGAAGTCGGCGGCAATGTTTTCCATGTCCGCCCGCGCCTGCTCGCGCGTGACGCCTGCTTTTAGCCGGCCGACCATACCCACGCCAAATTCCATGGTGCGATTGTCGGGGCTGAGCAGCTCGGGCCTGAACGCGATCGGCACCCACAAATCGGCCATTTCAGAGAGCGGCGCTCCATCGAATGGAAAGTGGAACGAGGGCGGCATCACGCCGACCACGAGGTAGGAGCGCTCATCGAGCTTGACGCTCTTGCCTAGAATGTTCGGATCTCGGCCATATTCGTGCTCCCAGAGAGCGTGAGAGAGCACAACCACATTACCCGCCCCGAAGCGGTCTTCGTCCGCCGTGAAAGTACGTCCCAGCTCTGGCGATACCCCGAGCAGTGGGAACAGCGATGCTGAGACGCCCGCTGCGTTGATCCGGAGCGGCTTGCCCTCGCCCGTCAGATTGAAGCCCGTGCTTTGGTAGGCTGCGACCCGAGAGAAAGAGCGATTGCGGTCGCGATAGTCCTCGTACTCCCCAGCCGCAACTCCGACCTCATCAGCCGACATTCCCGGCAGGGTCTCAGTGACGGTTACCAACTGTTCCGGTTGCTGGTATGGCAGTGGCTGCAGAAGCACGGTGTCGACCACGCTGAAGGTCGCTGTACTCGCCCCAATCCCGATGGCCAACGTCAACACGGCAATGACGGTAAAACCGGGGTTCTTCCCTAGCATCCGCCAGCCGTATCGAATGTCCTGCATCAGACTCTCCATCGGATCTCCTCACTCATACCGCAACGCCACCATGGGATCGACCCGGGTTGCGCGATAAGCCGGAATCAGGCTGGCCAACAAGGCAATCACCGCCAGCAGGGCGGTCACTGCGAGAAACGTAACGGGATCAGTCGGCTTAATCCCAAACGTGAGGCTCGACAAAACACGTCCCAGCAACAGCGCGCCGGCCGCGCCGATGGCGACTCCTACCAAAGTCGGCTTCATGCCCTCAAAGACGACCCGGCGCAGTTCGTCGCTGAGGCGCGCGCCCAGAGCCAGGCGGATTCCGATTTCCCGTACGCTCCGCTTCACGCTGTACGAAAGCACGCTGTAAATTCCTACGGCCGCCAGCAACAGGGCGAGCCCGGCGAATGCGCCGAGCAGCAGCATGTTGAAGCGCTGCTGGGAGACCGAGTTCGCGACCAGATCGTCCATGGTCAGAATGTCGCGCAATGGCATCGCCGGATCGACGTCATGCACCGCGTTCGCCACCGCTGAGACCATTCCTCCAGAACCGGAGACCGACCGAACGACCAGCGTCATCGGAAACGACGTCCATCCCCCGTTCGATGAAGCGGAAATCTGATCAAGAGGAAAGTACAGAGCGGCGTTGGCGCGGGTCTGATCGAGGCTGTCGAGTTTCACGTCGCCCACAACGCCCACCACTTCGCGAACCGCATCTGGATAGAACGTCAGCGTAAGCCGCTTGCCTAGAGGGTCTTCCCCCGGCCAGAACTGCCTGGCCATCGACTCGCTGATCAGGATGACGTCCGGCCTGCCCGCAATGTCCGCATCGCTGATATCCCGTCCTCGCAAAATCGGGACATGCAGCGCATTCATGTAACCCGGGCTGATGAGGCGCACGTCGACCTCCGGTTGTTCCGACATCGGCACCACCGGACGGCCCTCAATCGCGATCGGTTGATGGGAACCACCGTTGTCCAACGGAATGTCATCAATCACGCCGGCAGATTCAACCCCGGGCAGGGTTCGTATCCGCTGCAGCACTCGCTCGAAGAAGTTGATCTGCTGCTGGGCGGAGGAAAATTTTGCCCGCGGAGACCATCGCGTTCATGGTCAGAACATTGCGGGAATCAAAACCGGGATTCACGCCCTGAAGTTTTTGAAAGCTGCGGATCATCAACCCCGCGCCGACTAACAGCATGAGTGAGAGGGCGACCTCCGACACAACCAGAATGCTGCGCGTGCGATGTCCGCCCGAATCCGCATCGGTTCGACCCAGTCCCTGCTTGAGCACCTGACTCACGTTGCCCCGCGCCAGACGCACGGCCGGCAGCACTCCGGCAACAACGCCGCTGAGTATGGAAACTACGGCGGTGAAAACAAGGACCTGCGAATCCAGCGTGATCTCCGTCGAATGCGGGCAATTTGTCTCCCAGAAAAGCCACGATCAGCCGGATTCCATAATGAGCGCAGGACAGGCCAAGCGCTCCGCCCGCGAGTGCGAGAAGCACCGTCTCGGTGAGGAGTTGCCGGAGTACTCGCGGCCAACTCGCGCCCAGAGCCGTGCGAATCGCAATCTCTTTCTGGCGGCTGAAAGTCTTTGCCAGCGCCAGGTTGGCCACGTTCACACAAGCAATCAGAAGGACGAAGGCAACCGCTCCGAGCAGCACGAGCAAAGGAGTGCGAACGTCACTCACCATGTCGTCGTGCAGAGGCAAAACGGTCGCGCCCCATCCCTTATCATCATCGGGATAGAGTTGCTGCAAGCGATCGGAGATCGTGTTCATCTCAGCCTTCGCCTGCTGCAATTCAACCCCGGGCTTGAGGCGCGCGATGACCATATAGTGGTGCTCTCCGCGCACCGCACGTTCTTTATCGGTCCACGCCATCGGTGTCCACATCTGGGCAAAATCAGGAAACCGGAAGCTTGCTGGCATGACCCCAGCCACGAGGTAGGCTTCGCCATCCAGATTGATGTTGTGGCCTACGATCTGAGGGTTCGATCCGAAGTGCTCTCGCCACATACGGTGACTCAGAACCACCACGTGCGAGTGTCCTACCTGATCCTCGTCGGCAGATAACACGCGACCCAGCGCCGGAGGAACGCCCAAAGTTGAGAAGAAACCCGCGGACACCGCACAGGCATCCACTTGTTCGGGCTTCTCGCCACCCGTCATCGTGAAGAGGTGTCCCGTCATAATCGCCATGCTGTCGAACACGTGGTTCTGGCTCTCCCAGTCTCGATAATTCGCCGCCGATACCGAGAACAATGTCATTCCGGGGAAGCTCTTCGGAGGCGGAACATGCCAGATGCGGACAAGCCGGCTGGGGTCCTTAAACGCAAGCGGCCGCAGGAGGACTCCGTTGACCACGCTAAAGATGGCGGTGTTCGCTCCGATCCCGAGCGCGAGCGTGATTACGGCTACGGCCGTGAATCCCGGGCTTTTGAAAAGCTGACGCAAAGCGAAACGGACATCCTGAAACACCCAGTTCATCGGAACCTCCTATTCATATCTCAGCGCCACCATGGGATCGATTTTGGCTGCACGCCACGCCGGCACCCCACATGCCATCATCGACACCGCGCCCAGCAACACAATCACGCTGAAATACGTAAATGGATCGAGATTCGACACGTCGAACAGGAGGGTGGAAAGAACTTGACTCGCGACCGCCGCTCCGAGCAGCCCCAACGCGATCCCAAGTCCCGTGAGAGTCATTCCCTGGCGAATAACAAGCGTCAGAATGTCACTGCGGGATGCACCCAGAGCCGACCGCACTCCGATCTCGCGGGTACGCTCGTTGACGCCACCAGACAGGACGCCGTAGATGCCAGTCGCCGCCAATATCAATGACACCAGCCCGAAGGCCTCAAACAAGATCAACACGAATCGTCGCTCAGCAGCTGACGCAGCGATCAAACTATCCATGGTGGCGACGCGGACGATTGGTTGATCTTTATCGACCGACCAGATCGCGTTCTTGATGGCGGGTGTAAGGGAGGCCACATCACCGCGTGCGCGGACGGCAAGCGAAAGCGTTCCGTCTGCCCAATGCCACTGGGTTGTGGTGGCGTAGACCGCATCAGAGTCACTCATCGCGAGCGACATTTGCCTCACGTCGCCAACCACCCCAACGATGGTGAACAGCGTCGCACTGGCCCCGCCGCCCACCTGAACACGCCTTCCAATTGGGTCCTGACCCGGAAATCTGCGCTTTGCCAACGACTCGCTGATGAGCATCACTCGGGGAGCGTCCGCCGTATCCTGAGTGCCGAGCAGACGGCCGCGGCGCAGCGGTATGCCAAGCGTTTCGAGATAACCCGGCGTCACGGCGTAACGAAAGACCGGATAACCCTGCTCGGGATCGTCGTTCTCGAAGTGCGCGCCATACACATCCGAATCTCCGCTGAGGGGCAACTGGCTAGTGAAGGCCGCAGCGGTGACGCCAGGAACTGCGCGCACCGCATCGAGGGCCTGCGCGAAGAATTGATGACACACGCGATCGTCGTCATAACGGTGCCCGTAGGTTTGGACCTGCATGGTAAGGAGGTGGGAACCGTCGAAGCCCACCGGCACCGAGAACAACCTTTGCAAACTGTGGAGCAGCAGTCCCGCACCGACCAGCAGTACCAGCGCGATCGCGATCTCGGCGACTGCGAATGCCCGGCGAGTGAACTGATGGGTCCCGGCCGTCCGGCGTGAGCCTTCCTGTATTCCGATATGTAGGTCGGCGCGGGACGCTTGTCGCGCCGGAATCAACCCGACCGCCAAGCCGATCAGTGCCGTGACACCGAGTGCGAAACCGAATACCGTGCCGTCCAAATGGATCGCGTCCACCCGCGGCAGCCCCGGAGGACTGAGCGCAACTAGCGCGCGCAAACCCACTTGCGCGACTACCATGCCGACAACTCCGCCTAGCAAAGCCAGCAACAAGCTTTCGGTGATCAATTGCCGGATCAGTCGCGGACGTCCAGCGCCCAGTGCAACGCGCATCGAGAATTCACCGCGGCGCTGCGCGCTCTGCGCCAGCAAAAGGTTGGTCACGTTCACGCAGGCGATGAGAAGCACCAGTATCACCGCCCCGAAAACGGCAAGCAGTGCCGGTCTTACCCCGCGCGTAACGTCATCCTGCAGCGCGCTCGCAATGAATCCGTGCGCCAGAGACACAAAGCGAGGCCGCGGAAATTCCGCTACGGGAGTCTGCGCGATCCAATTGAGATCGCTCCGGGCCTGCTCGATGCTGACATTCGCCCGCACTCGCCCCACCATCCGTAGATGATGGCCCCATTCCCTGCTCTGAACCGATGCCACATTCCCCGCGTCGTACTGCAGGGCTGACCAGACCTCGGCCCCGGGAGCCAGAACATTGTCAAACCGGGGCGGCATCACGCCAATGACGGTGTAATTGTCGCCGTCAAGCCGAATTTGGTTTCCGACGATCGCACGATTGCCTCCGAGGCGGCTACGCCACAGCCCATCGCTGACGATCACCACGTTTGGACCATGCGGCACATCGTCAGACGCCTGAAAATCTCGTCCTAGCGCCGGTGAAACACCGAGGGAACGGAAAAAGCCAGCGCTTACCCGCTGCCCATCAAAACGTTCCGGCTGCCCCTCTCCCGAGAGGGTCGGCTGCCACGGCTTCATCACGGCAAGCGCATCAAAAGACCGGCTGCGCTCCGCCACTTCGCGATAGGTGTGGAACGATTGGGGAATGCGAGTGCCGTCTTCCCCGGCATACCAGATCATCATGATCCGGCTGGCATTGGGATACGGCAGCGGCTCGAACAGTATCGGATTGATCGTGCTGAAGATGGCCGTCGTCCCTCCGATGTCGAGCGCGAGTATCACGATGGCTGTGCAGGCGAACCCCGGGCTCTTGCGCAACTGGCGCGCTGCGTAGCGAAGGTCTTGCAGCCATCCCCTCATCGTTTGCCTCTCACTACTCGCACCTCAGGGCTTCCATGGGATCGACTTTTGTCGCACGCCGGGCTGGGATGTAGCTTGCAACAACAGTCGTCGCAAGCAGCACAAGTGCGACGCCGACAAAGGTCACCAGATCGGTTGAGGTCACCCCAAATAGCAAACCCGCCATTGCTCTCGCCGCGGCGAGGGCTGCGATCGTGCCCACCGTGATTCCCGTGAGTGCCTGCCACAGTCCTTCTTTCATGACCAGAGCCAGGACATCCTGGCGCCTTCCACCGAGCGCGATTCGTAAGCCGAATTCGCGGGTTCGTTGGCTAACGGAATACGCGATCGCACCATAGAGTCCGAGTGAAGACAGCACTAAGGCCAACGTGGCGAAGGCCCCCATCAGTTGAAGGCCCAATCGTCTTGTGGCGAGAGTCTGCAGTGCAATGCTATCCATCGTTCGTATTTCGTTGATTGGCTGGTCAGGCTTGATCGAGTGCACACGCGCCCGCAGAGATCCGGCCAGGTTGATCGGATCGCCGGTAGTGCGCACGAAAAGGTGCATGCCGGCAAACACGTGATGGGTCGGGTCTTGCAAGAAGGGCATGTACAACGCCGGTTCAGGCAAAACATCTAACCCCCGCTGCCTCACGTCTTCCACGACGCCAACCACTTCACAAAACCGTGCAACAGCATTGCTGTCGCGGCCAGGACCCACGTAGTTGACTGCGAAACGCTTGCCGATGGGATCTTGGCCGGCCCAGTATGTCTGAGCCATCGCTCGGTTCACAATCACGACCGCTGGCGCAGCCTCGTCATCGTGGGGAGTGAACAGGCGACCTTGGAACAACCGGGTTCCGGTCGCGCGAAAGTAGTCGGAACTGATCCAACACGCATCCGTAGTCGGAGCGTTTTTGGGATCGATGGGGCGATCGTTGAAAGTCAAAGTCGCGGTCGGCGCCCAATTCGCCGGCACACAATCGCTAACTCCCGTTGTCTGTACTCCGGGCAGAGATGAAACGGACTCGAGAATCCGCTTATAAAAGGTCGCGCCTGAAGCGTCGTAATAATTCGTGCGCAGATAAGTTTCCAGCAGTTGCTCCGGCTGGAATCCAGGATTAGAACGCGCTGCCAACCGAAAGCTGCGAAACAGGAGCCCAGCACCGACCAGCAGTACGAGTGCGAGGGCCACCTCGGACGCAATTAATAGTTGCAACCCTCCCCGGTTCGATTTGCCGATTTGCCCTCGTCCTGATTTGAGAGCAGAAGTTACATCAAGCCGCGAGAAGGTTACCGACGGCCCCCAGGCCAGCAGCAAACTTGCCGAAAACGTCACCAGCAACGCAATTCCCAATACCGTGGCATTGACTTGAATGGAGTGGCTCCGCGGCAGGTTGCCAAAGTTGAAGCTCCTGGTCAGCCTCACTCCCCACACCGCCAACGCAACTCCCAGAGATCCCCCGAGCACGCTCAGCAGCAGATTCTCGGCGACCAGTTGCTGCACAATCCGCTTGTGACTAGCGCCGAGCCCGAACCTCACGGCGATTTCCGACTGTCGCGTTTCGCTCCGGGCCAGCAGTAAGCCCATGACGTTCACGCAGGCGATCACCAGAACCAGACCGACGGCGGCGGCAATAATGTCCAACTCCGCTCGTACCTGACCCACAAACTCGTCTTTGAGCGGCACCAGTTTCACCGCAGAACTTGAAGATGCCCCCGGCGCCCGCCGCAGGATTGCCGTCAAATCCTGCTCCGCCTGTACTCGGCTTAGGTCAGGCTTCGTGCGACCGATCACAGTCAGGAACTTGTTCCCTCGTAATCGCATCCATGCGAAGTCAGGAATGACCTTTGCCCAGACATCGGTATCGGGAAATAGGTCCGGAATGGACGGCATTACTCCAATGACGCTTTGGCCTCCACCGCTAAGGTTCAGGACGCGTCCCAGAACATGCGGGTCGCCGCCGAGCTGTTGTTTCCAGAAGCGCTCTGAAATGACGACTTGAACTCCGTCGATGTGGTACTCCTCCGGCGTGTACAGACGGCCGAGGAGTGGTTTTACTCCGAGCATTGGGAAGAAGTCGTATGAGATGCCTGTGCATATGACATTTCGCGGCTCGCCTTGCCCGGTGAAGCTGTAGGTGAAGTGCGGAAGTAGTTCGGCCAAGCCCTCGAAAGATCGGCTTTGTTCCTTGTAGTCTTGGAAATCGGGCCCCGACGCGCCTGTCTTGATGGACTTTTCTTCCGGCGACACAGCCCACACGGCAAAAAGATGATCGGGCTCGTGGAAGGGCAAAGGTCGAAGGAGTACGCCGTCGATCACGCTGAAAACCGCCGTATTTGCGCCAATCCCCAACGCTAGAGTAAGGATGGCCACCGCGGCGAACCCCGGGCTCTTGCGTAACTGTCGCACTGCGTAGCGAAAGTCTTGCAGCCATCCGTTCATCGGTTGCCTCCCATTACTCGTACCTCAGCGCCACCATGGGATCGATCTTGGTCGCCCGATGGGTAGGAATAAAGGTGGCCACACAAGCGATGACGGCCAGCAACAGTGAAACTCCAACATAGGTAGTTGGGTCGCTAGAGGTAATGCCCACGAGAAAATCGCTGACCAGACGCCCCGCGGCGAGCGCAATGAGCAAGCCAACGGCCAGGCCTGATGCGACAATCACTGCACCCCGGCGTCCGATCATTCTGAGGATGTCGCGCCGCTGCGCCCCCAGCGCCATGCGAACACCAATCTCTTGAGTGCGCTGGCTGACGGCGTACGACATCACTCCGTACACGCCCACCACTGCGAGAATCAGCCCTAGCAATCCCAACGCCGCGGCCAGGCTCGCTCCCACTTCGAAGAACAGCAATCCGTTGCCGCCGTGCAGGGCTTCCGTCATCGTGCGCACGCCATAGACCGGAATCGCCGGTGCCAACGACTGTGCGATTGCTCTTACTTCGGTGACCGTGTCCTGTGCGCTTCGCTCCGAGCGAATCTGCAACGTCTGTGTCGACGCGTAACTCTGCGCCGCCGGCAGATAGAAGATCGGTTCGAAGTCCCCATAAAGCTGGCTCATGCGGCTGTTTTGCACGACTCCCACGATCGTGGCGGGATGCTTTAGATCAGACGTCAGCGTAAAAGACTTTCCCAGCGGATCTTGATGCGGCCAAAAGCGTTCCGCCATCGCCTGGTTGATCACCGCAACGTGGGGCGCGTTTTCGTTGTCCGCATCGGTGAACTCACGACCGCGTTTCAGCGCGATGCGCATGGTGCTGAAGTAGTCCGAAGACACGGCGTCGTCTTCGGCGTGAGGGGCTTCCTGGTTTGCAGAGGTTGCGTATCCGGGTATCACCAAGTCGCTACCCTGGACGGAGTCGCTCAGCGGAACCACCGATGCGAGACTGGCAGACTGTACTCCGGGCAGAGTGCGCACACGTTCTAGCATCGCGCGATAGAAAGCTCTTCCCTGCTGCTCCGTATAGCCAATTTCGTTTGGGTCGAGCGTCAAATTAAGGACATGCTGGGGAGCGAATCCCAAATCGCCGGTCTGGACACTGCGAAGACTGCGGACAAACAATCCTGCAACGATCAGCAGAGTCAGAGACCCGCCAACCTGGACGGCGACCAGGATGTCGCGCAAACGCTGGCGTCCTCCCGTCGAAGTGCGTCCGCCTTCGTGCAGGACGTCGCGCAAGTTGCCATGCCGGATTCGGGCTGCAGGCACGACAACCACGAACGCCGCGGTCGCCGCCGCGACTGCGAAGGCATACGCGAACACCCGCCAGTTGAACTCGAAGTCAAACACGATCGGCAACTCACTCTGCAGATTCACAGAACCCAGCAGGCGCGATGCGGACAATCCCAGCACTACTCCCAAACCACAACTGAGAGCTGCCACAACCAGACTCTCAGTGAACAGTTGGCGAACTAACCGGCCAGTGCCGGCGCCCAGCGCAGCGCGCACCGCCATCTCGCGCTGACGCGCTCCTGCTCGAACCAGAAAGAGGTTTGCAACGTTCACACACGCTAGAGCCAGTACCAGGGCAGCAAGCGTCAGGAACAGAGCTGCCAGCTTGGGAAAGGGATTCGTCGCCCCGCCCATGATTCCTGGCGGCCGCAAGGGATGGGCCTGCAATTCGCCAATTCCGCGATCTCTGGGATATTGCTTTAGCAGGCGCTGGCCCACGACGGCGATCTCGGACTGGATTTGTTTCGAATTCGCTCCGGGCTTTACTCGCGCCAGTGCGAGCATGCTGCGGGTGCTGGGATTAGTCAGGAAGTCGCCCGCAACTCCTCGCTCAATCAGGAACATGCTCAGCGGAAGATAAGCCTGGATATTGAGCAGCGGAGTCGGCCCAAGAAAACCGTTCGGCGCCACTCCAATGATGGTGACGGGGTGACCATTGATTGAAACGGCTTTCCCGACAATCGCGGGGTCACCGGCAAAGCGAGTCCGCCAGTAGCTGTTACTCAGAACGACGACCGGGTCCGCGCCCGCGGCCTTTCCCTCGGTGCTCAAGATGAAGCGGCCCGAGGCGGGCGCAATGCCCAGCAGCGAGAAGAAGTCGCCGCCCACATAAGCCGTCTGAACTGGCTTGGTCACACCGTCTGCGGTCAAGCCACTCTGCGAATTCTGCTCGCCCGCCAAACCGCCAAAGATGAATGGCGTTATGCCCGAAAACACATCCGCGGTTTGCTTTTGAATATCTGCAAACTCGGGATACGAGAACTGAAGTTCGGAATTAGCGCCCGGCCGTGTAAAAACCAGAAAATGCATCTGCTGCGGATCCTTGATCGGCAACGATCGCAGCACCAGCCAATCCACCATGCTGAAAATCGCTGTGTTGGCGCCAATGCCCAGCCCAAGCGTTAGCACGACGACCGCGAAGAAGCCGGGGCTCTTGCGCAACTGCCGCAGCGCATAGCGAAGGTCTTGCAGCAAGCCGTTCATCGTTCGCCTCCCACTACTCGTACCTCAGCGCCACCATGGGATCGACTTTCGCCGCACCCAGTGCAGGCACCGCCGCTGCTGTGAATGCGACCACCGCCAGCACGGCAACTGCAATGGCAATCGTGAATATGTCGGCTGGCGAGACTCCAAACAGCAAGCTGCGCACCGCTTGCGCCGCCGCAATGGCGCCCGCTATGCCAATGACCGTGCCGATTGCTGTCAGTCGCAGAGCCTGTCCGATCACCAGCCGGAAAATTCCGCCGCGCTGTGCTCCCAAGGCCATTCGGATTCCGATCTCCGGGATGCGCCGCCCCACCAGAAAGGCCATCAGTCCATAGATCCCGACCGCCGCCAGCAGAAGGCCCAATCCGGCCATAACGCCAATTAGTCCCGCCATGACTCGCTCTTCGTAGAGCGACTCCCGCATGTGCTCTCGCAGTGTCACGAGAGAAACAATAGGCACTCCGCGGTTGAGTTCGCGCAGTACTCTTCGCACCGCAGGGGCCAGGGTCTGCGGATCGACGCTGGTTTTCACAGCCATTGCCAGTTCGCCGTATTCGTCGCTCTTCATGGGCAGAAACAAGTAGGGCCTCGGGTCTTCTCGCACATCGTTGTATTTCCCGTCTTCCGCGACTCCGATTACTTCGTACTCATCTCCGTCTGACCGGCCCAGGCGAAGTCGTTGCCCCACGGGGTTCCCAGTGGGCCAGAAACGGTTTGCCATGGCTTGATTCACCACCATGACATGGGCATTCACATCCAAGTCGTGCTGTTCGATGGCGCGGCCACGCACGAGTCGGGTGCCCAACACTGAAAAGTATCCTTCCCCCACAGGGTCAAAATTGATGGTGGCGCCTTCAGCGGATGCGCTTCCCAGGTTCCCAAGAAATACTTTGCGTGTCGCACCGCCCCCACTCATCCCGAAGGGAAACCGCATCGCGGTAGTAGTTGCGCTCACTCCGGGCAGCGCCTGCAGCCTTCGGCACGCCTCGCGCACAAATGCCTTGCTGCCTTCTTCGCTCTTCGTACCGAAGTCCGGCACCAACTCCATGATGAGCATGTTCTGATGGGCGTTGAAGCCGGGATCGAGAGCCAGAGCCTTTATTACCGACCGTGCCAGCAGACCGCTGCACACAACCATCACCAGCGACAACGCAACCTGCGTGACGATAAGAGCGCTTCTCAATCTCCGGCGTCCGGTTCCGGCTCCGGCGCCGGATTGTTTGAGCATGGCGGCCGGGCCGACGTTTGTGGCCTGTAGTGCCGGCACCAGTCCGAAAAGGAGCAAGGAGGCGGTCGCCGCCGCTAGAGCAAATAGCAGAGCGCGCGAGTTCAGATGGGCGTCTACGAAGATGGGAAAGCTAGACTGCGGCAACAAGGTAGGGAGTTCATTGAGCACAACTCTTCCGAGTAACAATGCTGTTACGGTCGCCGCTGTTGCCAGCAAGGCGGTCTCGGCGAGTAACTGGCGGACAACCTTTCCTCGCGAAGCGCCCAGGGCTAACCGCGTTGCAATCTCCTTCCGCCGATACTCCCCGCGCGCAATCAATAGACCGGCCACGTTGGCGCACGCGACCAACAGCACCAATACCGCTATGCCCAGCAGTGCCAAGCCGATGTTCGCGACTCCACCTCGCGTTTCATCTTCTGCCACGATCGTCATTCTGCGTCCGGCATCCGACTCCGGATAAGAACGGGCCAATGCGGCAGCAACAGTTCCCAATTCTGCCTTGGCTTGTTGCAGAATGACGCCCTCCCGCAATCGCCCGAACAGTTCGTATTGGCGCGATCCCCGGATGGTCTGCTTTTCGCGCTCACCTGTGAGTTGCTGCCATGTCGGCATGGGAATCCAGAGGTCCGGCACCACGAGCGCCTCTGAACCTCGGAACCCTCGCGGCAGAACACCCAGTACGGTCACGGGCTGGTTGTCGACGATGATCGTTCGTCCCGGAAGTGCTGTATCGCTATTGAACTGTCGCCGCCAGAATGGGTAACTGAGCACAACCGACGGTACTTGCGAATTCTGAAACTCCTTTTCGGTGAATGTCCGCCCGAGAGCGGGCGAGGCTTCGAGCACCTCAAAGAAATTCTCCGAGACCACCGCCGCTGACACCAATCTGTTCTGCACGCCGTCATCCAACTGCGTCCCACGATTGTCGAGAGCCGCCACTCCGGCAAGTGTCCTGGAATTGGCGCGCAGATCCAGAAAATCGGGGTATGAACTGTAGCCGCGCTCGATTTCCCCCTGGCTGCTGGGATTGCTGGTAAAGATGCGCACCAGACGGTTTGCGTCTCGTACCGGCATCGGATGCAACCACAGTTCGTCCACGAAACTGAAAGTGGCAACATTTACGCCAATCCCCAACGCGATGGTCAGCACGGCCACACCTGTGAAAGCGGGGCTCTTGCGCAACTGCCGCACTGCGTACCGGAGGTCCTGGATTATTCCTGTGATCATTTGTCTTCACTCATAACGCAGTGCCGCAACCGGATTCGTTCGGGAGGCTTTGTATGCCGGCAAGAAACCGGCGAATAGTGACACCACACTCAACAGCGCGGTTGCCACCGCGAAAGTAAGCGGATCATTTGGTTGCAGGCCATAGAGGAGCGAACCGGCGCCTCGCGCGCCGGCCAGGGCAAGAATCAACCCAGCCACAATTCCAGCCGTCAGCAGCAGCAGTGTTTGCCGAAGGATGATTCCGACGACACTCCCCCGCGTCGCTCCCAAGGCGATGCGAATGCCGATTTCGTTCCTCCGCATCTGTGCCAGATAGGAGATCACGCCATAGAGGCCCACCGTGGTCAGCAGCACGGCGAGAAATCCAAAGAATCCAGAGAGCATCGCCATCAGGCGCTCCGCGACCAGTCCATCTCGAATCTGCTCCTGGAAATCACTGAACTCTGCCAGTACGTCGGGATGCTTTTGCGCGAGTGTACTTTTAACTCCCGCAGCGATTGCCGACGAAGGCATGTCCGAGCGAATCATCACCAATCCCCAAGGCCCTTGCGCCGGGAATTGTGAAGCTGGCGCGAAGGTCATGGGTGGCGTCGCGCTGCGGATATCGTTGTACCGAGTGTCCGGAATGACGCCCACGATCTCATACAGCGTTGACGGATACTCCGGCTCCGCATTGGTCCGCAACGTTTGTCCGATCGGGTTGCCACTCAGAAACTCGCGCACAAAGGTCTCGTTCACGATCGCAACGTGCGGCGACGACGCTGTATCGTCCCGGCCGAAACCGCGACCGCGGGCGATTGGAATCTCCATGGTTTGAAAGTAATCCGGACTCACCCAGGTGAATTTCGAGGTCCCCTCGATGGCTCCAACGCGAACGCCGTGCTCCCAACTTCCACCCACCAAAGGGACGCGGGTTGAGATCGCAGCGCTACGCACCCCCGGAACCGACCGAATCTCATCCAGCAATTCGGTCTCGTACGATCCCCAGCGCTCCGGTTGCAAATGAGATTGCCAGAATCCGAGAAACGCTACGGTAATCCCGCTCTCACGCATTCCGGGGTTGAGGGTCAGCAGATTGCGAAAACTCCTAACAAACAAAAGCGCGCCGACAAGCAGCACGAGCGAAATTGAAATTTGGGCAGCGACCATGCCTCGTTGCAATGAGAACTGCTCGCGCCCCATGGTCGTTCCCCGTCCACCTGCTCGCATCGAGGAAAGTGGCTCAGTGCGAATGGCGCGCAGGGCGGGAACAAGTCCGAAAATCACGCACGTAACAAGAGTCGCTGCGGTTGTGAAAAGCAGTACACGCCAGTCCGTGACGATCTGCAGATTCACCGGGTCGCCTTGTGTCGAGATGGCCCATACCAGTGCTCGGCTCAAAAACGTTGCCAAACCCATGCCTGCAATGGCGCCTGTTCCGGCTAGCAGAATGCTTTCGACCAACAGGTTCTGCAACACGCGTGCCCGCCCGGCTCCCAGCGCCATTCGAACCGCGATTTCACGCTCACGCCGGTTCGCACGCGCGAGCATCAAGCTGGCCAGATTGGCGCAAGCAATCAATAGAACGAGTCCCGTGATCGCAAGCAGTAGGTCCAGCGATCCGTGATCATCGCGAAGGCCACTGACGCCGGTCGATGCTGGGTATGCTGCCAGTTGGAAGCGCTTATAAGTCTCAGTCGTGCCTGAGTCGCGACCCGGCGGAACTGTGGCTTCGAAAATGCCTGCGCTTAGAGCGCTCAATGCCGCGGAAGCGCGCTGAATCGTCCAACCCGGCTTCAGGCGTCCCATGACTGACACTTCGAACACATCGCTGCGGAATCCTTCTTTCGGCTGGCAAAAGGGCAATGCGAGATCGAACTCCTGACCCACCACCATTCCAAAGAAATCCGGCGGGGTCACGCCGACAATTTCCACCAGATCGTTGTTCGCGATCAGCTTGACCCCGGTGGCCAGATCCCGGCCGCCCAGTTCACGCTGCCAGTAGGAGTAACTGGCGACGGCGCGCGTCACCGGGCACATTCCCTCATCCTCGGACATCAACAAACGGCCCCGCCAGGGGCGTAGGCCCAACACAGGGAAAAAACTTCCACTCACCCAAAGACCATTGAAGTGCCGCATCTCACTTCCGCGCCCCACATATCTCTGATTCAGGCTCCAGGCAAACATCCCGGAAAATGCTTGCTGTTTCTCGCGAATCTCGCGCCACAGCGGTTGCGTTAGTTCTCCATATTGCTGATTCAGGCCCATGCCCCGGTTACCACCGACGATCTTCACTTCAGCAAGTTCTCGCGGATTCTGAACGGGCAAAGTCCGTAATCGAATCGCGTTGAGCAACTGGAAAATCGACGCGTTCCCTCCGATTCCCAGCGCAAGCATAAAAATTGCAACCGCCGTGAAGCCGGGGTTCTTGCGCAACTGCCGCACCGCATAGCGAAAGTCTTGCAGCAACCCATTCATCGTTCGCCTCGCACTACTCGTACCTCAGAGCCACCATGGGTTCGACTCTCGCTGCGCGCCATGAAGGTAGAAATGCGGCAATGCACCCAACGCTCACCACGCAACATGTCGCAAGCCCAAAGCTGATCGGATCAAGCGGGGATAACTGGTAGAGCATCGAACTCAGGAAACGAGCGCAGAAGAACGCAAGGACAAATCCGGCCACCGCGCCAGCACAGCTAATCAAAAGGCTCTCGCGCATCACCATCCAGAGCACGCGGCCCCGTTGGGCTCCAAGTGCCATGCGCGTTCCGATCTCAGTTGTGCGCCGGTTCGTTCGATACGACAGCGTGCCGTAGAGCCCCGTGGCTACCAGCAGAGCGGCCAGCCCGCCGAAAAATCCGCCAAGCCGCGCAAACATAGTCGGCCCCGCGTACGTTTCCTCAAATTGCGCGCGCTGTCTTATCGGCTTCTCCAGCGGCACGTTGGGATCCATGTCGTGAACCAACTGCCGGATTGTGGGAAGAACGCTCAGTGGTTCCCCATTCACCCTCACCTCAACATGCAAAGTGTCTCCCACGTGTAGACCCTGGAACGCAGCGTAGTAGGCCATCGGCATTGGCTCTTCATCAACGCGTGTGTATCGACTGTCCTTCACGACGCCCACAATCGTTCGGTTATCGCGAACCTTGTGGCCCAGCGGGTTCGTATTCGGCAGAAACCGCTTCACAAACGTCTCATTCACTACAACGACTGGAAGAGAGGTCGGGGTGTCGGTGTCGGCGAGGTCCCGGCCCTCGAGAATCGGGACTCCAAGGACATGGAAGTAACCCGGACCAACATTGTTGCTCCGCACAATTGACTGAGGGCCAAATTTCGCTGCGAGGCTGACTCCGTCGACCATGTCGTCATTGTTGTTGCTCCAGCCCGAGCCGATGCGATTCTCCATGACCGTCGCGGATTCCACGCCCGGTAAAGCATGAATGCGGTCGAGCAGAGTGCGATAAAACGCTAGAGTTTCCTGGGCACTCGGCGCGCGCTGCGGCGTGATTCCAAAAACCAACAGCCCATCCGCGCGCATTCCCAGGTCCTGAGTTTCGTATTTGCGAAGAGTCCGAATCAGAAGACCGGCAGCCACCAGGAGCAACAGGCAAATCGCCACCTGCGACGCCATGAGCACTCTGCCGCCCAGAGCACGGCGCCGGTCCTGAGTGATATTGGTTGCAGTGGCCCGCAGCACACCCGAAACCGGAATTCGCAATGCAGCCCACAGTGGAGCGACACTGAACGCCAGCGCGCTGATCACCGAAATGGCAAGAGTAAAGAACAACACGTTACGGTCAGGGTCGAGGCCGGTCTCGATTCCCGACCAATCGGCCAATGCGCGCGTAGCGAAGACGGCGAATGCCCAACCAAGGCCCGCACCAGCGATCACCAGGATCGAACTCTCTGTCAGCAGTTGCCAAAAGAGGTGTGCTTTTTCTGCTCCAATTGCCATTCGAAGGCTGAACTCCCGTCGCCGGCCTTCATTGCGAGCCATGATCAGCAGAGCAACGTTGGTACAGGCGATCAGCAGCACCAGAAGCACCAGGCCCATCAAGATCCGCACTGGCTCGCGGAACTGCTGGTTGTAACCTTGAATCCCCTTGGCTGGATCAAAGTTCAGTAACGGTTTCCACTGCTTCGGATCAATGGTTCCGACTCCGATCTTGGCGGCTTCGCCGAACGTGGACTGCAAGGCGATCCCCGCCTGCTCAGGCGTAACGTGCGGTTTGAGCCGCGCCATGAGCGGGAGGCACCACCATCGCGGAGTTCCGTAGAGGCTGTTGATGCTTGCAGGATTGCCCCACGCATTCAGTTCCGGCCGGCTTTGCAGAGGAATCCAAAAGTCCGTCGAACTGCCCGCTTCGACGCCACGAAACCCGTGCGCAGCGATGCCGACAACGGTGAAAGGTACATTCTTGACGAATAACGCCGCTCCGAGTGCCGCGGGATCCCGTGCAAAACGCCGCGTCCAATAGTCGTAACTGATGACGGTTACCGGTGAGTGATCTTTCTCGTCTTCGAAGGAGAAACCACGTCCAAGGGCAATTGCCGCGGTCAAGCCCGAAAAGAAGTTTCCGCTGACTTCATCGCCGTTAGCCTCCTCCGGCATGGCTCCGTATCGAACCGGGACCTTGCCAATGCCCAGAGGAACGTACGCGATCACGTCATCCAAAACGTCATTGCGTTGGCGCAACGCCTCGAACACCGGCTCTGAGAACGAGGTGTCACCGTTGCCTGTATTGCTTGCGCCTGGTGGCTGGTTCCCGCCGGCGATCTGCAAATAGTAAAGGCGCCCCGGATCCCGCACGGGAAGCATGCGCGACAGAACCGCGTTCATTACGCTGAAGACCGCCGTATTCGCGCCGATTCCGAGGGCAAGGGTCAACACCGCAACGGCTGTGAACCCAGGGCTCTTGCGCAGCTGCCGCAGCGCATAACGAAGATTCTGAACCAGGCTGTTCATAAGCTACTCGCTAGCTACTCAAGCGTGCGCGTCAGCCATCAGCTTCTGCAGCTCTTCTTCCGCCACAACCTTGCCGTCGAACAGGTGCACTTCTCGCTGCGCATGTTTGGCGAACCGCGGATCGTGCGTCACCATGCAGATCGTCGCGCCCTCGCGGTGCAGGTTCTGCAGCAACTCCATCACCGCTTCGCCATTGCGCGAGTCGAGGTTTCCGGTAGGCTCGTCCGCGAGCAGGATGGAAGGCTTTCCTCCGAGTGCGCGCGCCACGGCGACACGCTGCTGTTGACCGCCGGAAAGCTGTGAAGGATAGTGCCGGACGCGGTGCGCCATGCCGACTCGCTCCAACGCTTCCATAACCCGCGCCTTCCGGTCGGCCGCCGGCATCCGCTGGCGATAGGTAAGAGGCAGCTCGACGTTCTCGTAGACGGTGAGATCGCCAATCAGGTTGAAACTCTGAAAGATGAACCCGATCTCCTGATTACGAATGCGCGAACGCTCGGCAAAATCGAGGTTTTCAACTGTCTTGTTGTTAAGTGAGTAGCGTCCCTGCGTCGGCGTATCGAGCAATCCGATGATGGAGAGCAACGTGGACTTGCCGCAACCCGAAGGTCCCGACATGGCCACGTATTCGCCCTTAGCAATCGAGAGGTGCACGCCGGAGAGCGCGTGAGTTTCAATTTCATCGGTGTAAAAGACTTTTGTAAGATCCTGAATTTGAATCAACGGCTGTCCTGTTTCAGTCATGGATTCTTGCCTCGATATTTTGGATTTCGTTCCTAAGCTGCGGTCGCTACTCTAAACGGATACGGTCCGTTTTATCCCAACGGGACATGTCGGAAAGAATAACGGTGTCACCTTCATGAAGCCCTTCGAAAACCTGAATCGAATTCACGGATTCGCGTCCCACCTTTACCGGCACACGAGACGCCTCTTTGCCGTCTGCATCCAGCTTGAACAAGCTGATCGTGCTGTTTTCCTGCCCAAACGCAGGACGCCCCACATAGAGAATGTTGTCCAGCCGTTCCAGATCGATAGTGCCATCCACGCTCAAATCCGGACGCGCCCCCTCGGGCAGCTGTCCCGTTAGTTTGACGTCGACGGTCACCGTTCCGTTTTGCACAGCAGGATCGACGCGCATCACCGTTCCGTTGATGATCCCGTTATGCGTGTCGACTGCCGCCGGCTCGCCATCGCGTACGTCCCGCGCTTGAGTTTCCGCGATCTTCAATGTCGCCATCAGGTGGTTCGGTTCGACCACCTTCGCGAGCATCGCTCCGGGCTGAACGTGCTGCCCAACCTGCAAGGGAAGATCTACTAGCACTCCGGTAATGCCGGCACGCACTTTCAGGGCCTCCAATTGCTTCTTCTTGAGACCAGCCAGCGTACGCGCCTGGTCAACCTTCGCCTGTTCCTGCGCGAGTTGCGTGTCGATCGCCCTCTTGTTGATCACCAATCGCTGCTCTTCCAAATCATTTCTGGTGGTGAGTTCGTCTGCTTTGCCCTTGGAGGCTTTGTAGGCCAACCCGGAAATCACTCCCAAATCGTAAAGAGCCTTGTCGGTATCCGCCTGTCGTTGCGCCTGACTGTAGTCCGCAGTCACGGTTGCGGCGCCGGCCTTCTGAGTCATCATGTCGCTGTCGAGCTTTACCTTGAAACTCTGATATTCGGCCTCCGCGGCCCGGAGTTGCAGGTCGGCGTCTACAGCCGCCTGCTCCACCTGGGGATTGCTCATCTCGAGAAGAATGTCATCCGCCTTTACCTGCGAACCCGGCAGCATGCGGATGCGCACCACCGTCGCCTCAGTTTCAGCGGGAATCTGCCGAACGGCTTCCTGGCTGGGGACCAGCGAGCCCGGTCCTCGCACCTGGCGCAGCATCGAGCCGTGTTTCACGGTGTCGGTCCACACCGTACCGCGTTCGACTGAGGGTGCTGCCGGCCTCAACCGCGAAACGCCAACTGTCAAAGCAGCGATGACCACGATGCCGATGGCCGCGAACACGATCTGGCGGCGTAGTTTCTGACGCTTAAATTCTGGGCGAGCGATATCCATCGAGCTACTCGATGGCAACTCGCCTTCCACACCTCAGAATGGCCTAAGTACTAGGATCGACAGTGAGATAGGTAGGCTCCCCGGAGAGATCAGTTGGCGACCGGTGTCCACTGCCGGAACCAATTGTCCACTACCGGACAGCACAGTACATATAAAAAGGTGTGTTTATCGTAAGCGGCAGCGGAGACCAGAGAGGTAGCAGACGACGCCCGCTGTCATGGAGGAGGTCTTGATCTCCCACGAGTGATAGTAGAATAGCTCCCCATGTTCGCTTACCAAGCGGACTGTGCAGTTCCCAGACCGATTCTCAAATTTCGGAGGTAGCGTGGCACTCACGATCAACGGTCTTTCCAAGACTTATCCGAATGGAGTGAAGGCGCTCAAGAACCTTTCACTCTCCATCGGCAACAGCATGTTCGGCCTGGTGGGACCGAACGGCGCCGGAAAGAGTTCTCTGATGCGTACCGATTGCCACGCTGCAGGATCCCGACTCCGGCACCGATCAACCTCGACGGCATCGACGTGCTGCGCCAGAAAGACCAAGTGCGCCGCATCCTCGGCTACCTGCCGCAGGAGTTCGGCGTCTATCCCAAGATCTCCGCGCTCGACATGCTTCATCACCTCGCGGTCATGAAGGGCATGACCTCCTCGTCGGAGCGCAAGGAAACCGTCGACGCACTGCTGCAGCAGACCAATCTGTGGGATGTCTCGCAAGAAAGCTCTCTCCACTTTTTCCGGCGGCATGAAGCAGCGCTTCGGCATCGCGCAGGCCCTGCTGGGCAATCCGCGGCTCATCATTGTCGACGAGCCCACGGCCGGACTCGATCCCGCAGAGCGCAATCGCTTCCTGAACCTGCTCTCCTCCCTCGGCAGTGACCGCACGGTGATCCTTTCCACTCACATCGTCGATGACGTTCGCCAGCTCTGTCCTCGCATGGCGATCATCGCCTCCGGAGAACTGTTGCTCGAGGGCGCGCCCAGCGAGACCCTTGCAGCCCTCAACGGCAAGATCTGGTCGAAGGTAGTCACGACCGACGAGGAAGTGCGCGCAATCGAAACCTCAGCTGCACGTGATCTCCACTCACCTGGTCGGCGGACGGCACGAGATTCGCGTGTACGCCGACAGCTCTCCCGGCGACGGTTTCGTTCCTGTCGAGTCCGACCTGGAAGACGTGTATTTCCTCAACCTGTCGCAGCAGACCAAGCGCCAGCTGGTGAATTAAGACTCGAAACTGGAGGAATCCAACATGGCACTTTTTTGGGAGTTCTTCACCTTCGAGCTGAAGTTCCGCTTCAAGAGCCTCTCCACGTACATGTATTTCTTGCTCTGGCTCGCCTTTTCTTTTCTCTGTGTTGCGTCGGAAAGCTTCGGTCCGGTCGGCAGCGGCAATGGCAAAGTCCTGCTTAACGGACCCTTACGCCAACATCCTCAACGACATCTTTGCCGGGCTTGTTCGGCATCATCGTCATCGCCGCCATCTTCGGCACGTCGATCCTGCGCGACTTCCAGCGCGACACCTACCAGATCCTCTTTACCCAGCCCATCTCCAAGTTCGCCTACCTCGGCGGACGCTGGGCCGGCTCCTTTGTGACAACCGTCTTCGCCTTCTCCGGCATGATGCTCGGCACCTTCCTCGGCACGTTCGCGCCCTGGGCAGACCACACCCGCATCGCGCCGAACCATCTCTGGACTTACCTTCAGCCGTTCTTCTCCATCCTGGTCGTGCAGATCTTTTTCATCGGCTCTGCCTTCTTCGCCGTCGCCGCGCTCACCCGCAAAATCTTCATCGTCTATCTGCAGGGCGTCGCCCTGTTCATGATCTACGTCATCGGGCTTACCGTCTTCGTCGCCACCCGCTCGCTCGAACGCTTCTGGTCCAGCATCTTCGATCCCATCGGCTTTATCCTGCTCAACAACGTCACCCGCTACTGGACCGTCATCGAGAGGAACACTCTGTTCTGACCTTGGTCGCCCTCTCTTCGTCAATGGCGTATTCCTCTACAACCGGCTGCTCTGGATCGGTGTCGGCCTCGCGTCTCTGGGCGCGGTCTGGGCACTGTTTCCCATGTCGGTGGAGGCTCTCACCGCGCGCTCTCAGGGCCGCCGCGCCGCCAAAGCGAAAGAACAGGAACTCGCGGAAGCCCAGCCCGTCCGCTCCCTCGTGCCCGCTCAACTTCCGCACGCCCATCAGTCCTTTGACGGCGCCACCACGTTTGCTCAATACCTCTCGCTCTCCCGCCTTCGGATGCGGAACATTCTCCGCGACATACCCTTCTGGGCCCTCGTCGCCCTCATCGTCGCCTTCGGCATCAATAACGGTTATTTCGCCGGGCGCGTCGCCGAACGGAACGTGTGGCCGGTCACCTACCTCATGGTCCAAGCGGTCGAGGGAAGTGCCCTCCTCTTTCTCTTCATTGTCGCGGGCCTCTATGCCGCAGAGCTGCTCTGGCGCGAGCGCGACACGCATTTCGACGGCATTCACGACGCTCTCCCCATGCGCGAGTCCACTGACTGGCTCTCCCGCTTCACCGCCATCGTCGTCGTCGAACTCATTCTCCTCACTTTCGCCATGCTCATCGGCATCGTGATGCAGACCATCGCCGGCTATCACCACTACGAACTCCTGCAGTACTTCAAGGAGCTCTATGTTGTGACCTTCCCGCAGGTCCTCATCTTCATTCTCCTTGCCCTCTTCGTCCAGACCGTCGTGTCGAACAAGTTTGTCGGCTACGGCATCCTGATCGGCATCTTCGTCCTGCTTCAGATCCTTCCTCCTTTCGGCTGGGAGAACACGCTGTACCTCATCGGCCAAGTCCCCGCCTACACCTACTCCGACATGAACGGCTACGGCCATTTCGTCCCTGCCATGTTCTGGTCGACTATCTACTGGCTCGCGATCTGCGCCGCGCTGGGCGTGGTCTCCATCGCTCTGGCGCGCCGCGGAGCCGAGGACTCGTTTCGCGCCCGCACCCGCCTCGCCCTGCAGCGTGCCCCGCGGCTCATTCCCGCCGCGCTGCTGTTTGCTCATCATCGCCGTCGGCTCCGGCTCCTGGTACTTCTACAACGCTCACGTCCTGAATGAATATCTCGATTCGAAGGCACGCCGCGACATTCAGGCCGACTACGAACGCCAGTTCAAGAAGTACGAAAATCTGCTCCAGCCCAAAGTCACGGCCGTCGATGCCACCATCAATATCTATCCCGAGCGCCGCTCCTTCGACGGAAGCGTCCGCATGACTCTGCAGAACAAGACCAACCAGCCGATCGCACAAATTCATCTCACCGATCAGAAGCAGTCGGTCACGAACGTCCAGTTCGACCGCCCGTTCCACCTCGTCAGTGCTGCGCCGCGCAACATGTACTCGATCTATGCTCTCGACCAGCCATTAGCACCGGGCGAGACGATCACCCTCACCTGCAATGTGGGCCACCAGACCCGTGGCTTCCGCGACGGCAACGAACTCCCCGAGTTCGCCTATAACGGCACTTTTTTCGACTCCGATTATGTCCCCTACGTCGGCTACAACACCGGCATCGAACTCGACGATCCGCGCCGCCGCCGCGAAGAGCATCTCCCGGCTCTCGAAGAGATGGCGCACCGCGGCGATCCCGCGCACTCCGTGAACAATGTCTTCTTCCGAGGAGAATCCGACTGGGTCACCTATCACACTGTGGTCAGCACGTCGGCGGATCAGATCGCCATCGCTCCCGGATACCTGCAGCGCGAATGGCAGGACAAGGGCCGCCACTTCTTCGAATACAGCATGGGCTCCACGCACATTCTCGATTTCTTCGCCTACATCTCTGCCCGCTACCAGTCGCGCAAAGAGATTTACCACGGCCCCAACGGCGACGTCGCTCTCGAGGTTTACTACGATCCCGCGCACACCTACGACGTCGACGACATGCTGGCCAGTTCCCGCGCCGGCCTCGACTACTATCAAAAGCACCTTCAGCCCCTACCAGTTCACGCAGTACCGCATCTTCGAGTTTCCCCGCTACCGCACCTTTGCCCAGTCGTTCCCCAACACGATTCCCTACTCGGAAGGCATCGGCTTCATCAGCCGCGTTATCAAACCGACCGACATCGACTTCACCTATTTTGTCACCGCCCACGAACTCGGCCATCAATGGTGGGCCCACCAGCTGGTCGGCGCCGACGTCGAAGGTTCCAACATGATGTCGGAGAGCCTTGCCGAGTATTCCGCTCTGCAGGTGATGGCGCACAAGTACGGCCGCGACCTGATGCACCGCTTTCTGCGCCACGAGCTCGATGGCTATCTGCGCGGGACGCGCCGGCGAGGTCCGCCACGAGCCGCCGCTCGCGCTCGTGCAGCGCGAGCAATACGTCTGGTACCAGAAGGGCGGTCAGATCCTCTACACGCTGGCCGACTACATCGGCGAAGACAAACTCAATCTCGCGCTCCACAACTTCCTCATGCAGTACCGCTACGCCAACGCCAACAATCAGGTCGATGCCAACAATGCGCAAGCCTCCGTGCCGCATCGACGATCCCTACCCCGACACTCGCATGCTGGTGGACGCCATCCGCGCCCAAACTCCTCCGGAACTCCAGTATCTGGTCGACGACGGCTTCAACCGCATCGTCCTCTACGACAACAAAGCCGTCACCGCAACCTCGCAGAAGACTCCGGACGGAAAGTATAAGGTCACGCTCGAGGTCGAGGCGCGCAAGATGCAAGCGGACGGCAACGGCGCGGAAACGCCCATGCCCCTCGCCGACTACATCGAGATCGGTGTCTTCAGCGGCAAGAAAGATCAGGAAAAGCCGCTCTATCTCAAGAAAGAAAAGATCAGCGAGCCCCACAAAACTTCGTGATCATGGTCGACGAAAAACCAACGTTGGCGGGCATTGATCCGTACAATAAGCTCATTGACCGCAACGCCGACGACAACATGATTGATGTTACGGAACAATGAAGAATCGACTCGGGTGACCACCTTCGAGAAAAGCGGCCACAGGAATCTGCTCACTCGGCTTGTGCTTTGCCTGCTGTGTTGCGCCCCCACGCTGCTGGCTCAAGCTGCACCCCGCCAAGCCTCATCCGGCACGAACACCGCTAGGACAGTAGTGCCGGCCGCATCGGCGATCCAATTCGAGAACGTCATCGAACAATCGAAGATCAAGTTCAAACTCAAGAACAGCGTCAGCCCCCAGCGCTACACGT
Organism: uncultured Acidobacteriaceae bacterium; assembly: GCA_963795875.1. Taxonomy (GTDB): domain Bacteria; phylum Acidobacteriota; class Terriglobia; order Terriglobales; family Acidobacteriaceae; genus Sulfotelmatobacter. The sequence continues at coordinate 1,850,943 of CAWCJM010000003.1, read as the reverse complement.
TTGAAACCATGGCTGGGCGGAGTCGCCCTCTTCGACTACAACAACGACGGTTTGCTGGACATCTTCTTTACCAATGGCGCGGCCATCCCGTCGCTGGAAAAGACCGATCCCAGTTACTGGAACCGCCTCTTCCGCAACAACGGGGACGGCACCTTCACCGATGTAACCGAGAAAGCCGGCCTGCAGGGCATCGGCTATTCGATGGGAGTGGCCGCCGGCGACTACGACAATGATGGATTTGTCGATCTCTACGTGACCGGCGTCAACCGCAACCAGCTTTTCCATAACAACGGCGACGGCACCTTCACCGACGTGACCGAGAAGGCGGGAGTCGGCGGCATCGTTCCCAAACTCGGCAAGGCATGGTCCGTCGCTGCCGGATGGTTCGATTACAACAACGATGGGCTGCTCGACCTTTTTGTCGTGAACTACCTCAATTACAGCATCAAAACCGCAACTCCCTGCGTCCAGCAAGGACTTCCGGCCTACTGCTCGCCGGTCGATTTTCTGGGAACGCCGAACATTCTTTATCGCAACAATGGCGACGGCACTTTTACCGACGTCTCCGAACAGTCCCACATTTCCAAATACGTTGGCAAAGGGATGGGTGTGGCGTTTGCCGATTACGACAACGATGGATTCACCGATATCTTCGTCTCCAACGATACTTTCGAGAATTATCTTCTTCACAACAACGGAGACGGAACTTTTACCAATGTCGCGCTTGCTGGCCGGGGTTGCCTACAACGCATTCGGCAACGCCATCGCCGGCATGGGCGCGGATTTCCGCGACATCGACAACGATGGCAGGCCGGATATTTTTGAAACCGCCATGTTCGGGGAAGGCTTCCCTCTCTACAAGAATCTAGGGGACGGTCAATTTCAGGATGTCAGCGGCGACCGCGGGACTGAGCGCGCTGACCAGCCGCTCAACCGCCTGGGGAGTGGGGATTTTCGATTTCGACAACGACGGGAACAAGGATCTGTTCACCGCCAACTCCGACATTCTGGACAACGCCATGGAACTGGCGCACCGGCCTTATCCGCTTCCCAATCGAGTATTTCGCAACAAAGGCAGTCTGACTTTCGAGGATCTGAGTGCAAAGGCCGGAACGTCCTTCTCAGTTCCGGCTGCGCATCGCGGCGCGGCCTTCGGCGACCTCAACAACGACGGCAAAATCGACGTCGTCGTGACGGTCCTGAACGGCCCGCCGGAGATTTGGATGAACCGCTCCAGCTAGCGCGAAACCACTGGATCATTCTGAAACTGGTCGGCGTCAAATCCAACCGCGACGGTCTGGGAACGAAAGTCAAAGTAACAACTTCTCTGGGCATCGCAGTACAACCAGGCGACGACCGCAGTCAGCTACAACTCTTCGAGCGATAAGCGCGTCCACTTCGGGCTGGGCTCGGCCGGCGTCGTAGACACTATCGAACTCACGTGGCCGAGCGGCATCAAGCAGGTCTTGAAGAACGTCAAAGCAGATCAGATCCTCACCGTGACGGAGAGTGCGCCCGTGAGCGCATCTTATTTTTGCGCGAGATTGCGCCGACAAGCGCTGCGCCAGTTCCGTTTGCCCATTGCGGCGCAGAAGCTCGATCAGGTCTTTCATGATTTCTGGATTGTTTCTCCCGTACGCCGCCACCGTTTCGGCAGTCAAGTCGGCATCCGATACTTTGCCCGATGCGGAAGTAAGAATCGCAAAGCATGTAAAGCAATTCGGGAGTCATGGTTCTGGATTTCGCCAGTTGTTCCGCCGCATCGGACCATAGTTCCCTGGTGGTAGCGGACCTCGCCCATCTCGGCAATCGCCATCTGATAGTTCGGGTCGTTCTGCGAGTTCCGCCTTAAACTCATTCTCGGCCGCTTTCAGGTCGCCCTGTTTCAGCGCCAGTATTCCCTCGATAGGTATGCGCCCCTCGAACCGTCGGCTGAATCTCCAGCGCATGATGAAGACTGCGCAGGCCATCTGTCTGTATCTCCCATGAAGAGATACAGTTTGCCCACGAACACGTAGGCATCCGCGGGAGTGGCGGCAGTTCCCTTGAAGTGTTCCCGATACAACTGCAACGCATCCTCTTCGCGATGCTCTGCCAGCAATTGACGGGCCTGAGCCTTGATCGGGCTTCTCGCGTTCCTCGCTCTCCACCGAGCGGACGAATGTCATCTGTTCCATCATCAACTGATGCAGCGCCGCCTCGTGCTGCGCGTCCTCGGTTCTGCCCATCGCGGCATACGCGCGTGACAGATAGAAATGCGCCAACAACCGCGTCGGGTCGAGTCGTAACACCGATTGCAATCGATCGACGGCGGCGGGATAGTTCTTCAGTTCCAGTTCGCATTGGCCCAGCCCCAACAACGCCTCCACATCGTCGGGCTTGAACGCAAGGACGCGTTCAAATGCGTTCTTGGCCTCCTGCCATTGGGCGAGCTTCACATCCGTGGTCGCCAGCAACTGCAAGGCGGTCACATCGTTGGGCTGGGATCGCAACTGCGCGCGCGGCATATTGCGCCGCGCCGGCAAGGTCCATCAATTTGTAATCTGTCGCCGCGATGTCGTAATCAATCCGCGGCAGCGTCGCGTCGGAGTGCTGCGCCTTGAGCAGCCACTTCAGCCCCGCCGCGCAATCTCCGGTGCCGCACAGCAGTTCTCCGTATTTCTGCCACACCGATACATTGTCGGGCTCGGCCTTCAAACTCTGCCGGATGGCGCGCAGCGCCAGCTCGTCCTGCCCATTCAGGTGATAGGCCTGGGCAAGATAATACTGCGCGTCTCCGTCGCCGGGAAGAATCCGGACGCAGTGCTCCAGCAGCTTGAGGGCTTCTTCTTTTTGTCCGGTGGCCAGCTTGGCGATGCCTACCTTCAGCAGCAGATCTCCATCGTTCGGCGCAAACTTCAGAGCCTCTTCATAAGCGGCCGCCGCCTCGGAAGTGTGCCCCGCCTCCTCCAGCAACATGCCCTTCAGCTTGAGTGCCGGCGCAAAATCGGGATGCTGCTTGAAGCAAGCGCAGGACAAGATTCATCGCACCCTGCTTGTCGCCGTGCTCGGCGAGGCTGAGCGCCTGGTGGAATTGCCGCATCAGGGGAGACTCGGCGGGATGGCCCGTGTTCTGCGCCCGAACCGCAGCTACTCCGGCGACAAACAGCGCCGCCAACAGCAAGACTGCACGCAGACGATTTGCGGTTGCCCCGATCGCCATACTTAAGGAAGCTTCGACGCGGTGCTCGGACGGCTTGCTGGAGACCACTCCCTGCCCTTCGCGCACGACATAAAACCGGTCGGCGGCCAGATCGGTGAGCGTTTCCTTTTTCCCGTCCGGCCACAAGACTTCCGCCTGATCGAGACGCTCATGGGTGCCCAGCCCGAAGTGGATGCGCAGATCGTGCTGCGACAGGTAACTCCCGCCGCTGACCACTTCGCCCAGTTGCACCAGATCTCCGGCCGTGGCTCGCACGCGCGCATTCAAAGCCAGGCGATTGCTCTTCACACCCTTCCAGTTGAAAACTGACCCAATGGTTCTGCGGGCCGCCTTCGGGACGCAGAATCATCGGCTTGCCCACCAGGTTTTCAACCACCGCCTCCATTTTTCCGTCGTTGAAAAGATCGCCCACCGCCAGTCCGCGGCTCACCTGCGGAATCTGAAGCGCGTCGCCAACCAGCTTGCTGACGTTCCTGAAAGTTCCGTCTCGTTGATTGATGAACAGAAGCTTCGGCTCCAGGTAGCGGGTGGCCCGGTGCGCGCTGTCCACCTGCGGATACACGTGTCCGTTGACCAGAAAGAAATCCTGCCAGCCATCATTGTCGAAGTCGACAAAAGCGTCGCCCCAGCCCACGTAGCCCTGCGTGCCCCGGGCAATGCCCGAAGCGATCGAGGTGTCAGTGAAGTTCATTGCCGTCCATCGTTGCGATAGAGGGCGGCGTACTCAATATCGAAATGCGAAAGCAGCAGAGACATGCGCCCGGTATGCAGTATAGTCGCCGAAGGCAACTCCCATGTTGGCCTGCTCGAATCCGTCTTCGTTGGCGGCCACGCCGGAGGTAAGCGCAACGTCCTCGAATTTTCCCGTGCCGTCGCCCGCGGTACAGATAGTTCGCCTGGCCATCGTTGGTCACAAACAGATCGAGCTTCCCATCATTGTCGAAATCCGACCAGATGGCGGTCAGGCCATAGCGGCGCTCCGGATCGTCGACGCCAGCCTTCTTCGATACATCGGTAAACGTTCCGTCCCCGTTGTTGTGATAAAGATTGTCGGGGAGTCCCTTCAGCCCGCGCGGGCCGCACTGCACATCGAGTCCCAGATACTTGCACGATTTGCCGGAACCGAACACAGGCAGATCGTCCAGATGAAAATCCACGTAGTGCGAGATAAAAAGATCGGCCCAGCCATCGCCGTCGTAGTCCCCAAAGGCCGCGCCCGTAGCCCATCCGGAATCGCCGGCCAGTCCAGCTGGCCTTGGTCACATCGGTAAATGTTCCATCGCCATTGTTGCGATAGAGGACGACGCCACTCAGGCAGGTCACCAGCAGATCAGGCCAGCCGTCGTTGTTGTAGTCGCCGACGGCCGCGCCCATCGCCCAGCAGGGATAGCCCACGCCCGCCTTGTCGGTGACATCCGTGAACGTCCCGTCGTGGTTGTTGTGAAACAATGCGCTCCGCGCTTTGACGCCGTGCAGGGCCATGTCCACGCTCTGCGCATTCGTGAAATAAATGTCCGGCCAGCCATCGCCGTCGTAATCGATCAGCGCGACTCCCCCGCTCATCGACTCGGCAATGAACTTCGCCTCAGGACTCGACATGTGCTCGAAATGGATTCCGGTAGAATCAGTGATGTCGACCAGATGCGGATAGTTGGTGAGCGCGCCGGTTGCCTTGCTCTCGGCCTCTGCCTTTTGACGCTCCGCGGGCGGCAGAGGCGTCGGCGTTCCCATTTGTGCCATCGCCCCCGCACTCAGGCAAAGAATAGTAATAAAGATAGCGGCAAGCCATCGGAGAAACGCCGGCGACCGCACCCACGTTGCTGCAGCGACTCGTGCTCCCATCCTACGGTTCTTCCGGCTCGTCCGCACGAATCTCCTTGGGTTGAACCTGCAATTCTTTATAGAGCGCGCTCAGTTTCTCTTTCATCTCCTTGAATTTCTTGTAGAGCTCCATTTCGCGCTTGGCATCGTCCGCGCGCCCCATCTTCCGGTACAGCGTCGCCAGGCGGTAGTGGGCGGTGGCGTTGGTGGGCTCGAGTTGCACCGCCTCTTCGAGCAGAGCCAGCGCCTTGTCCGATTGATCCATCTCGATCAAGCGTCTTCGCCAACCCAAGCTTGGCATCGGCATCGGCGGGCTGCAGCGCGACGGCTTTGGTGTATTCCTGGTAAGACTGCTCTCGATTTCCCTTCTGCGCGTCAATCTCCGCGAGCCGCAGGATCGCTTTCTCATCCTGCGGATTTTCCCGCAGCGCCGCGCGATATTCCTGTTCGGCCTCCTTCTTCACGGCATCGTCGCGTCGAGGTATGCAGCAGTTCAGCCAATTCGAAATGAACGCCGGGAAGATGCGGATCGATCGCGATGGCCTTCCGATACTGCGCGATGGCGCCGTTGGTATTTCCCTGCCGAGAGTCTTCGTGAGCCAACAGTTGGTGCATCTGCGCGGAGTCCGGCGCAGCCAGCGACAGGGCCAGCATCGACTCGCCCGCAAGATCGGAATAAGTGCGGTAAGCGGCATAGAGCACCTCCGCGTTCTCGGGATCGGCCTTGCGCAACTGCGCGATGACAGCGGCAGCCTTCTCCAAATCGCCGCTTTCCGTATCGAGGCCAACCAGTTCCAGGCCAAGTTGCAGCTGAAAGCGCTGGTCCTGGACCGCGGGAAAGGCCGCTTCCATATCCTTGCGCGCATTGGCAAAGTCCTGCGTGCGGCTCTCGGCCATTCCCAGCAACCCTTGAATCTTGGACAGACTGGGCTGCTGCTCGCAGCGCGGCGCGAAAGTGGGGAATGGACTCGGCCGGCTTCCCCTGAAAGAACAGCAGAACGCCAAGATTGGCCTGCGCATCCACACTCGTCAGGATCGATGGCCACCGCTGCCTCGAATTCCGGAATCGCCAGAGCGGGCTGCTTTTGGTCGAGGTACGCCGTGCGCCTTCTGGATGTGCGCCGCAAACTCCTGCTGCTTGTCTTGGGTGGCCTGAGCTTGGGTGTCCTGAGAAAGACAAAACGCAACGCCCAGCAACAGGACAAGCCCCGGAAAGGCAATTCGCAGCTTCGCAATCATTCGGAACCACCCAGATTATATAGTGCGGTCACTTCCTACAGTATGAGGCAAAAAAGAAGAGACGGCGAAAATCGCCGTCTCTTCCGGGAGAAGCACAACTCACAATCAGAACGTGAGGCGAGCCCCCAACTGCACGTTGCGACCGTTAGCCGTTGTATTGTTGATGACCGTCGAGCCGCTCGTATAGGGCGTGCCGGGGCCGGCATGAGCCGCCAAGGTTGGCATCGCCGGGCACACCGAAGCTGGGATGGTTGAACGCGTTTTGAGCATCGGCGCGAATCTGCATCTTGATTCCCTCCCACGGCAGCGAGAAGGTCTTGCTGCCGGATAGGTTCACGATGTTGAGTCCCGGCCCGTAGAGGCTGTTTCTGCGGCACGTCGCCAAACGTTCCATTCGCCGGCTGAGAGAATGCCGCCGGGTTAAACCAGTTCTTGATGCTCCGGTTCGCCGGCTTGGTGCTCACTCCCGGAACCCGATTGGGATAGGACGTGCCCGCCTGCGCATAGGTATTGTTGTTGGAATTGCATCACGGTAAACGGATTTCCGGTTGAAAGAACCAGTGTGCCGGAAATCTGCCAGCCGCCAACCACTCCATCCAGCAGGGCAGTTGTTGTTCAGGAACTTCTTGCCCCTCCCGAAGGGAAGTTCATAAACCGCATAGCCCTTGAAGGCATTGCGGACATCGAAGTTGGAGTTGCTGTAGTTTGCCGCGGGATTGTTCGCAATCTGATAATCCTGCGGACCCGCGCGGCTTCCCCAGCCTGAGGAATCCATGTCGTCGAGCATGTGCGACCAGACATAGTTGAAGCTCAGGCTCAGGCCGTTCGTCATGCGCTTGGTGATCGACGCCTGCAGTGAGTTGTAGTTGGAAACGGCATTATTGGTGCTGCCGGTAATGCTCCCGAAGATCGGGTAGGGGCGGAATTGCGGCCGAATCAGTTGCGGCGACAGACAATGCTTGCGGGACCTGGTTGAGGTCGGTCGGGAAATTCAGATTCGACCCGTGGCTCGCCACGTAGGCAACTTCCACGACATAATTCGTGGCGAACGCGCGCTGCACCGACGATGTTCCATTGCAGAATCCTGGGTACGGGAGTGTGGTACTGGACGTAGCCCACGCCTTGGCCGTTGTAGGCGTCGGGAGCTGTCGATGCCGAGTATAAACGGCAGCGCAGCAGCCGTTCCGAAGATGGTGCCCGTTCCATCGAGCTTTGTGATCGGAGTGATGCCATTGGTCTGGTCGGTGATGCTGCCGGACGAACTGACGGCAGCGCCCATTCCGTAGTTCGTATTGTTTCCGCCGTAAGTATCCAGGCTCCAAGTATAGGAATAGACTCCAAATCCGCCACGGAGGGTGGTCTTGGGATCGATCGCCCACGCGAATGCCTAATCGTGGCTGCCACGTGTTGAGACGTATTGGCCTGCAGCGATGTTCGACCGTTGGCGTGGGTGGTGCCGAACCAATAAGCGCCCAAGTGTGTTGGTCGCCGGATTGATCACGGTCGGGTCGAAGCTGGACATCGTTCTGGTGAACTTCGTTCCAGCCATGGTTGATCTGGTAGCGGAGACCAAGATTCAGGGTGAGATTCGGGCGCATCTTCCAGTCGTCCTGAACGAAAACCTGCGGCGTCTTCAGGCGCGCTCCATACTCGGGCGAGACACCCGCGTTCCAACTTTGCGCATAGCCCAGCAGGAAGTCGGCATACTCCATGCCCGTTCCTGCGACCGGGCCGGCAACCCCGTTCGGCATCGAGTGCCCATTGCTGGGTGTACTGGCCCGAGAACTGAAGGTGCCAGCATTCGTGTTGCCCCAGGCGGTGGAGTTGTTCTGATAAGCCAGGAATTCTCCGCCGAAGTGCAGGATGTGTTTGCCGCGAATCATGGTCACAACGTCGGAAGGATCCCAGGTGAACTCTTTGTACACCGAGTTGGAGCTGGGATCGATCCATGCATAGGGATACGAGCCTCCGGTGAAGTTGATCGCCGGGAAATCATCCGCCTTGGCAAACTGCCAGCCCAATTGGCTGGCATACCCTTGGTTCAGCGCCAGGTCCGCAAAAAAGTTCAGCTGACTGGTGAAGCCGATCCGGGCTTCGTTGATGGTGCGCGGGCTGATGTTCCACACTTCCGTGACCTGCGCGTTGTTGTTGTCCACGTCGCCGGTCTGGCAACCGACGGGGCAGGCAAACACGTGCTTGGGTACATCTGCGGAGTGTCGCTCTGCGTGTCGGACATGCGTCAGGCGGTTGTTCGGCGTGATGTCGTAATCCAGCCGGCCGAAAAACTTTCTGTACGGCGCGGATTGCTGCTGGCTGGAGTAGAAGTTATTTTGGGGTTCTCCCTCGCCGTTAACCGACCGTTCCGGAGCAACAAACTGACCTCCGGCGATATGGTTTGACGGAGTCGGGTAAAACTGCTGAAACTTGGCAGCGACCGGATCGAACAGGGCTCGAGGGAATCGCGTTTCCGAGCGCCGGATATTCGCTGGCAAAGCTCTTCCGGATCGGGTAGGGATTGCCGTGGCAGTCCATCGCCATGGTCTGCGTGGTCGGATCGAAGATGGTCTGCACTGCCGTGTAAAGTCTCCCGCCATGACGGCGGTGGTCGGAACGCTATTGTAGCAGTACTGTTGCCGTGGTCGACGATCTGGTCGTAGTCGAAGTAGAAGAACATCTTCTTCTTCAAGATCGGGCCGCCGATGGAGAAACCGAAGTTGTTGTAGCGAAGGAACGGAATCGGTCCCAGCGTTGTGAAGTGCGAGAGTGCGCCGTCAACGCATCGTTCTGGAAGTAGTCGTAGGCCGATCCGTGGAACTGATTCGTGCCGCCCTTGGAGATCTGGTTGAAAATGACGCCGCCGATGCCGTACTGCGCCGAAAAAGCCGAGGTGTTGATCTGGAGTTCGGAGACCGTCTCAAAAACTGCCGGATTGGCGTTCTGGCTATGGGACAGCGTAGTGGACGCTCCATCCGCAAGGATGTTGCTGTAAGGCAGGTTGCCGTTGATCGCCACTTCCTGGCCAGGATTGGACGAACCCTGGATGCCGCCGACTGTGCCAGTGGCGCCCGGGCATCAGGATCATGAAGTTTTCCCAATCCTGAGTGACCTGGGGCAACTGCGACATCGACTTGGACTCAAGCGTGGTGCTCTGCTCCATGGTCTCGGTCTGCAGCAGAGGCACGTCCGCAGTGACCGTCACCTGCTGTGTGGCAGCGCCGACCATCAATTGCGGCATTGACTGTCGTGAAGCCGACCTGCAGCGTGACGGGGCCGCGCACCAGTCGTTCGAAACCGTCCTTGGTGAAAGTGACCTGGTAGCTTCCGGTCACGATTGAAGACGTGTCGTAGAGGCCGTCCTGATTGGTGGTGAATTCTTTCGATACGCCTGTTTCGATATCCAGGACCGTGATCTTAACTCCGGGAATCAGCGCTCCGGATGAGTCGGTTACGCTCCCGCGAATATCGCCGGAGTTCGTGCTTTGCGCGAAGCAGGCCGCGCTCGCCAAAACCAGGAAGAAGGGTAGAACCCATTGCCGCAAGTTCGTCATGGAACTGCCTCCGAGAAGTGCTTGCCGGTTCAACTGCTAGTAGAGACCACGACAGAGGGCTGAATCGAAAATCGATTTAGCCGCCGCACATCAGCATTATCAGGGCGAAAAGCTAATGCAAACGTACTAATAGAAAATAATCCGGAGGGGGTGTCAATTATACTTTCGTACAGCTAAGACACCGTAAACGATTACGTTTCTTCACTCTAGCGAGATAATGCCGCGTTGCAGAGCTACCGTCGCGGCCTGCGTACGATCTTTCACACTCAGCTTTTCCAGGACATGACTCACATGCAGTTTCACCGTCACCTCGGCGATACTCAGCGCAGTCGCAATCTCCTTGTTCCCCAATCCCTTAGCCACCATCCGCAGCACCTCCACTTCGCGGGCGCTCAGGGCGCGATGCGACCGGCGCTCGGCCAGGTGCGAAGCCACGACAGGATCCACATATTGCCGCCCTTGGTGCACCTCTCGCACGGCACGCAGCAGTTCCTCTCGAATAATGCTTTTGACGATGTATCCCTTGGCGCCAGCTTGCAACGCGCGGAAAATTTCTTCTTCGCCGGAATGGGTCGAAAGCATGAGTATGCGCGCGTCGGGGAATTCCAGAAGGATCGCGGCCGTGCACTCCGTACCGCTCATTCCCGGCAAGCGCAGGTCCATCATCACCAGGCTGGGACGGTGTTTGCGGTAGGCCTCGAGGGCAGCGTTGCCGTTGCCCGCTTCGGCGACGACTTCCATATCGGCCTCCACGTTCAACGACGCGGAGAGCCCCATGCGCACCATGAAGTGATCGTCAACGACCAGAATACGAATTGGCTTTGAGTTCTTCATCAATCCCTTCTGCGGGATGCCCTTCTCGGGGATGGAGCGGAACCTCCACGGCGATGCGCGTGCCGTGACCCGGCTCGCTCTCGATCCTCAAGTGGCTGCCCATTGATTGCGCGCGCTCGCGCATATCGAGTAACCCGAAATGTCCCGTGGGCGACGGCTGACCTGCAGCAAAGCCATCACCATCATCGCTCACGGTGAGACAAACCGAAGCCGGCTCGAACCGCAACTCGATAAAAACATGCCGGGCACGACCATGCTTCACCGCATTAGCCACGGCTTCCTGCCCGATGCGGAGCAGGTTCATCTCTACGGGCGCGGGGAGTCGAACTGGGCTGCCTTGGATCTTGAAGTCGGCTTTCGCCTGCTCACGCGGGACGAGTGGCTCGACGATCTGCGATAACGCCGATACGAGATCTCCATTTTCCAGCAGTTGGCAGCGCAAGTCCCACACTGAACGGCGTGCCTCGACCATGCTGTGGCGGCTCATGTCACGCGCCGTTTCCAGAGCATGCTGGGCCACGGCCGGCGCCTGCTGAAAACAATCGACCGCCAGATCCAGTTGCATGGTGATTCCGGCGAGTTCCTGTTCCAGCGTGTCATGCAGCTCGCGGGCAATGCGGTTGCGCTCTTCGAGTACCGCGCTGCTTCGCAGCTTCTGGCGAATCACGGCCATCTGCTCCCGCAATCGCCGCCCCAGCACGACCACCCACACCATCACAGCCAGCAGAACACCTCCCGGTAATGCCCAGCAGCCAAAGCATGTGACGCGAATTCCACCACGATGGAGTCTTGAGTACGACGACATCCTGCGGCAAGCGCAGCAGCATGCGAATCGATTGCGGAGTCTGCCACAACCCTCCGCTTCGAACCAAACAAATGCCGGTGACTTGCACTTCACTATTCAGGGGGATGGACCGCATGCGCTCCGCGGCCGCACCAGCCGGCAACGTCTGCATCAAAGAACATGTCGCCGTGCTGGAGCATGAGCCTCAGTCCATCAGGCTCGCTCTTGGCGGTTCAGCAACTTCGCGTCGGTGGTCACGACCGCGCCGTCGAATTGTTCCCACGGCGCACCGAGATCAAGCTTCACGGGCTCCGGCATATTCTCGTGGCCTAAACGATGAAATGCGGCATCCTCAATCATCGGCGCAGAGTCCCCCATCGCGGGAAACCCGAGCACTTCGACGAGGTCTCCGATCTCGACAGCCGTGCTCTGCTCCGTAAGCACGCGCAGTCCCTTGCCTTGACTCTGCAAGAAACAGTGCCTTGCCCTGCTGTTGGTAGCCGACGATGCCGCGCACTCGCACCCGGTGGCGGGTGCCCTCCGCCGGCGAAAACCGCAACAACGCTGACAGCGGAACTTCGGTGGCCGGCGCTTCCACGGTCAATAAGCTCAAGCGAGGAACGTAGAACAGAATGCCCGTCAGTTGCCGGTTCGTGTTGTACAAGCTGCCACAGACACCTTCGATCAAGACTTCGCTGTCGACCCATGAAGAGAAATCCTGCTCGTGCGCAATCGGCACGCGGACATGGAACTCGCCCCCTTCGGATGCGATCCGCATGGCCAGCGCGGGCTCCCGCCAGGAGCTTCGGTCGACGGCCGCGGACCGGACAATTCCTCGCACTTGTGCCCACTGGCTGTCCTGCTGACCGTTCGCGAGTTCGGAGAAAGCGAAAAGAGCTGCGGCTTGGGAAGCACTCCTTCGCCCAGCACGCGCAACTTGGTCTCGCGGATTACGGGAGCGAACTTGCCCGGCCCAGTCACTCCTTCAATCTCGACAAACTGGCTGAGGAGTGGGGATACTTCGGCGAGACGCTGCCCTCCACATAGATTCCTGCCGTTGCATCCTGAACGATGAAGTCCGGCGACGGAGCATCCATCGTGATCACGCCCCGAATCAGCACTGGATAGCCCAGAGACGCCTGTTCAGGACTCAAACTGCGAATCTGATCGGCGTGCGTAAGAATAGGCAAGGGCCTCGCTGTAGGTGCAACTTGCGCCGCGAACTATCACACCGAGCGCGCTCGCAACTAACGCCGACACTGCGAGCGGCCTCAACAGCTGCGCGAATCGCCCGACGCTATGTGCCCGCATAGTTTTCCTTCGGCCTTCGATTTCGCCATGTCTTTCAAATGTGGCATAAGCTGCAGGCTGCGTTCGCCGACGGTCCGCCGATCCCACGTTCGCTTAGGGTAGCCCAAACCGGCGGCGGGGGAAAGGTCAGACTCTTGCGGCAGTCGCATTGAGGCAACAGACAGACGCAGCTTTTGACTTTTGCCGGGAAGAGACGATTAAGCGATTTGACAGGCATGAGATTCTTGTCAGCTAGACCGATTGCCGGAACCGGGCGAACAAAGGGATCGATGTGAAGCACGTCCAGATTTTGTTCCGTAGGTTCGAATTCCCCTGCCAGACTGTGTGACCAACGATGTCCAGACTCTTCCCCGTTTCATTGATATTCGCCGCCTGCCTTTTGCTGAATGGTTGCCCAAGCTCGACCACTACGACGCAAACGTCAATCCCGGAGCCCAGTGTGCAGGTCGTCGAAACCACCGGCGACCAAGCCATGCTGCTGCAAGCGCAGCCCAGCGTCACTTTCGCATCCGGCGGAAGTTCGAGCAGTCTCATCATTACCGTGGACGCGACGACCCAGTATCAACAGATGGATGGGTTCGGCGGTTCGCTGACCGATTCTTCCGCCTGGTTGATCTGGAACAAACTCACCGCCACGCAGCAGACCACACTGATGCACCAACTTTTCAGCCCCAGTGGCGGCATCGGCATTAGTTTTCTGCGACAGCCCATGGGCGCAACCGACTTCTCGGCCAGCGGCAACTATAGTTACGACGATATGCCCGCGGGCCAGACGGATCCCAATCTCACCAACTTTTCCATCGCCCACGATACGGCTTACATTATTCCGCTGGTGAAGCAAGCGATCTCCATCAATCCGAATCTCAAGGTGGTCGCACTGCCATGGAGTCCTCCCGCCTGGATGAAAACCACCGGAACGATGAATGGCGGGAACATGAACACGGCTTACTTCTCAAGCCTGGCGCAGTATTTCGTCGACTTCGCGCAGGCGTACCAGCAGCAAGGCATCCCGATCTATGCGCTATCGGTGCAGAATGAGCCGCTGTACTCGACCACGGGATACCCGTCCGAATATCTCGCCGCGAATGACGAATCCACATTTATCGCAAACAACCTCGGGCCGTGCTCTGAGCTCTGCGGGATTGGGAAATGTGAAGATTTTCGGCTACGAACACAATTGGGACAACACCGCCTATCCGGAATTGGTGCTCGGGAGTCCTGCCGCGCAGTATCGTTGCCGGAAGTTCGTTTCACTGTTACGCGGGTGATCCCAGCGCGCAGTCGACCGTGGAAACAGCATTTCCCGCCAAGGACATTTGGTTCACGGAATGCTCAGGCATCACTTCAGGCACTTTTCCGGCGACTTGGTGTGGAACGCCGAACACTTGCTGATCGGCGCTACGCGCAACTGGGCCCGCAGCGTCTCGCTGTGGAACCTGGCTCTGGATCAGAACTCAGGCCCGAAGAACGGCACCTGCTCCAACTGCCGCGGAGTTGTGACCATCGACGACAGCGTCTCGCCGGCGAATATCACCTTCAACGTGGAGTACTACATCCTGGGGCATCTGGGAAAATTCGTGGTGCCGGGCGCGCACCGGATCAGTTCGAACACTTTCGGAGCGGGTAGCATCGAGGACGTCGCCTTCCAGAATCCCGATGGCTCGATTGTTCTCCTCGCCCTGAACTCGGGCGGCAGCACCACCACCTTCACCGTCAGTTCCAAGGGACAGTCCTTCAACTACACGCTGCCGGCGGGTGCGGTCGCTACGTTTGAATGGAAGTAATCTCTGTTTTTTGACGGGCGGGCTTCAGCTTCGAGCTAAGTCATTCCCTACCCATGCTTTAGCGTCCAGAGAGGTCACCGATAGCCTGCTATCAGTACGACATTGTACGTACATATTGGTATGATGACAGAACCACTCTGGTTGCCGACGATTGTTTGCAGAGCAAAACCAACTCTCGCTGCTCGCTCACGATGCCCTTTGCGGGGCCGGAAACGTCCCGTACTGCGACGATCGACTCCCGGCATGACAAATACTTCGTCCGTCCCAAGAAAGCCCGCCCTGGAGCTTCCAGAGCTCTCCTACGACTTTTCAACGACTTCCACGAAGGCTCAACGACTTACAGAAAATCAGTGCGCCAACGTGAACTTGCCTCGCAGTTGGATGTTGTCGGAGGAGCCGCCAACGAGAATCGTGAAATCTCCCGGCTCTGCACTCCAATCCTTCTTCGTGACGTCGTAAAAGGAAAACGTCCTGCGATCAAGCGTGAGAGTGACGCGCCGGATCTCACCCGGCTTGAGATCTACCTTGGCAAATCCCTTTAGTTCTTTGACGGGTCGCGGGACGCTTGCATGGGAATCGCCGACGTACAACTCCGCCACTTCCGCCGCCACGCGGTTCCCAGTGTTCTTCACGTCGAACGAAACGGAGACAGGCTCGTTCAAGTTGCCGGATTGCGGCGTCACGGACAATCCGCTATATGCGAACGTCGAGTAAGAAAGACCATAACCGAAGGCGAACAGTGGCTTTGTGGCGGAGCGATCAAAACCGCGATATCCCACGAACACGCCTTCCGAGTAGCTCACCCGGTTGCTGCCTTTGTCGGGGTAGTAGCTGTGAAACGTTGGATTATCTTCCCAACGGCGCTCAAACGATGCCGGCAACTTGCCTGACGGGCTGGCATCGCCAAAAAGAATTTGTGCCAGCGCTATGCCACCTTCCTGTCCGGGATACCATGTGTGCAGAATTGCTGGAACGTTATCGATCCAGCGCGTCATATCCACATTGCCACCAGCCGTCACCACAACGATCACGTTCTTGTTGACCGCGCTAATCTGCCGGATGAGTTCGTCCTGTCCGCCGGGAAGTTGGAACGGTCGGTCGAAACCTTCGCCCTCGGTCTTGGGATCGAAGCCCACGCAAATGATCACAGCGTCGGCCTTCGCGGCGAGAGGCTTGGTGTCACGGCCAACGTAAGCCTCGGCTCGAGCCACACCGAAACCAGCGATCGCGGTGCTCACCGAGTCGAAGTATTCGAGACGAATCTTGTACGGCTGGCCGGCCTCCAGATGCCGAGTAGCGATGTCGAGTGTCTGGGAATGAGGCAGCCAGTCATCGATTGCAATGTCATCTCCGACATACAGTCGCACTCCGTCATCGGCGGAGGTGTAGAACTTATAATCCCCGGTTTCCTTCGGAACGTAATAGCCCGTCCAGCGAATCGCGAAGTGATCGACTGGCTCGCCCGGAGCAAAACTGCCTTCTCCCCAGTCGAAGTGCACGTGTTTGTCGGTACGCACGAGCGCGGGCGTCCCTTTCAATTCTTCATTGCTGAAATATTCGCCCTTGAGACCGGCCTCGCCGTTCGGCGCTGTAACAAACTCCGAGTTTTCAAACACTTCATCGAGAGGAGGAACATCGACCGCATACAAAACTTTGGCTTTCGTCCCCAACCGGTTGCTGATGCCTTCCAGATAACTCACGCTGTTGAACGGCTTGCTTTCCGCGCTGCCACCGCCGCTAATCACCGCGGGATAAGCATCCGGGCCGATGACGGCAATGGTCTTCACCTTGTTTTCGTCGAGCGGAAGCAGATTGCCTGAGTTCTTCAGCAGGACCATACTGCCCCGGGCCACGTCGAGCGCAGCCTGCCGCCCTTCTTGGCTGTAGGTGGGAATGCCGAGATCGGTCTGAGGTTGATCGAAGAAACCAAACGCAATCGCCGTGCGCAGGATTCTTCGGACCTTGTCGTCGATGGTCGCCACCGAGATCTTGCCGTCCTTAAGCGCGGGCAGCAGCGCATCTCGATTCATGAACGTGGGCGAAGGCATCTCCACATCGAGCCCGCCGTTGGCTGCGGCCACACCGTCGTGCGTGCCGCCCCAATCCGACATGTCAATGCCGTCGAACCCCCATTCTTTCTTGAGGATCTCGTTGTTCAGATGGATGTTCTGGGTCATGTAGCTGCCATTGACCAGATTGTAGGCATCCATCACTGCGCCCACGTGTCCTTCTTTGACCGAGGCTTCGAAGGCAGGTAAATAGATTTCGCGCAGCGTTCTTTCATCGATGTCGGAATTGAGCGTCATGCGTGCGAATTCCGAATTATTCCCCGCAAAGTGCTTGGCGGTCGCGATAACCCGTTGTGATTGCATTCCTTGGATCACGGCGACCGCCATTCTTGAGGCCAGGAATGGATCTTCGCCGAAGTACTCGAAGTTGCGGCCGTTCATCGGCGCGCGATAAATATTCATGCCGGGACCGAGAATGAAGTGGACTCCACGCGCGCGCGCATCCCGACCCATGGCGATGCCGAAACGCTTGGCCAGATCGACATCCCAGGATGCAGCGAGGGCGACGCCCGCAGGATAGGCAGTGGTCAACCCATAGTCGTGAACGCCCATGGGGCCATCCGACATTTTCAGTGAAGGAATGCCGAGTCGAGGAATCGGAAGCGTGAAGAAATCGTTGATGCCGCCGATCATCCCGATTTTTTCGTCGAGTGTCATCTGGCCCAGCAGCGCATCGACGCGTTTCTCGACATCTGCTTTCGATGGCGCGGACTGAGTCAGACCAAACGGCGCAACCATCAGGAGGATGATTGCCACTGCAAAGATTCGTGCCCTCAAGACCGTTCGCTTCATTCCCGTGTCCTCTCGATTTTCGAATCCAGCATAACTCAACTCACCCATCACGCTTTTTCGTTTGACTAACTCGTGGGCCGAATCCACACTAACGCTCGCATGTCTTCGCGTCGCAAATTTATTACCAGCTCCGCCGGAGCAATTGCAGGAGCGCTTGCCGCGCCCAGGTCACAGGCGAGCGAAACGGGCGCTCAGCCTTGCATTTCAAAAGTTGCCAGCCTGTGTGGGGACTGGCTCTTTCGCACCGATCCCGATGATCGCGGCGTGAAGAACAATTGGCAGAGTGGCAGCGCGTCCGCTGAAGGCTGGAGAACCGTCACCGTCCCTCATACGTGGCAGATAGAAACTCCGCTCACCGATTATCGCGGCATCGCTTGGTATTGGCGGACTTTCGAGCTGCCGCGAATGACTGCTGTTAGCGGCGTGCAGGAGCATACCGTGCGTGTGGAGTTCGAGGCGGTCTTCCACTCCGCCACAGTTTGGGTCAATGGCAAGCTCGCGGGAGAGCACCTGCGCAAGGGCTACACGGCCTTCACGCTCGACATCACGAATCTTTTACATTTCGACCAGGGCAACACCATTGCTGTCCGCGTCGACAACGCCTTCAACCAGCACATGGTGCCTCGCGGCCAGTCGAGCGACTGGGCAAATGATGGAGGCATTTACCGGCCAGTGCAGCTTCTCATCACTCCAAAGACATTTGTGGAGCGTGTGGATGTCGAAGCGGTTCCCGATCTCTCCAGCCGAGACGCAAAACTGACGATCAGTGCGTACATCCGAAACACAGGCGCGACAACCTGGAGCGGCAAGGCTTCCTTCCAGGTCCTGCACGATGGAGACGGGGAGTCTCAGCCCGTTTTGACGGGTTCAGCGAGCAAAACTCTTTCCATCAAAGCGAGCGGGGCTGAAACCGTCACGCTGCAGGCGACCTTGCTTGAGGCTAAGCTATGGCACTTTGATCATCCCCATCTTTACCGCCTCGAGTTCTCCATTGTAGACGGACGCCACGAACACACCTTCACAACGGTCTTCGGCGTTCGCAAGCTCGAGATCCGGGATGGCGCGTTCTTCCTAAATGGCGAACGCGTCCGGCTGATGGGCGTGGAACGCATGGCGGGAAGCAATCCGCAGTTCGGCATGGCTGAGCCAACAGAGTGGATTACTCACGACCATGCAGATTTGAAACATTTAAATTGTGTCTTCACCCGCGTTCATTGGCCTCAGGACAAGCGGGTTCTGGACTACTGTGACCGGCACGGCATTCTGATGCAACCCGAAGTTCCGGCCTGGGGACCGGACACCTTCGCAGGCATGACCGGCGAGCCCACCCCGGACATCATGCAAAATGCAATCGAGCAACTGCGCGAGATGATTGCTCGAGACTTTAATCATCCATCGGTGGTCGTTTGGGGACTGTGCAATGAGATCGGAGGGCAGAATCCACCCGCGTACGAGTTTGCCAAGCGCTTGCTGGAAGAGGCCAAGCGGCTGGATCCCGAGCCGTCTTTGCTCTTACGCTTCGAACTCGCTCGGCAGCACGCCAGAGCGCGATGCCGCTGGACCGATGGATTTTATCGAGGCCAACGAATACTTCGGGACTTGGGCCCCGGGAACGGCGGTGGATGCAGCGCGTTATCTCGATGAGATTCACGCGGCGTTTCCCGGCAAACCGGTTGTGATTTCCGAATACGGATATTGTGCCTGCACGCCCGACCGTCCGGAAGGCGATGAGCAAAGAATGGAGATTCTGCGCACACATGACGCGGCGTTTCGCTCGAAGGATTTTGTCGCTGGAGCTATTTTCTTCTGCTACAACGACTACCGCACGCATATGGGCGATCGCGGTTTAGGCGCGCTGCAGCAGCGGGTGCACGGCGTGGTTGACGTATATGGCGCGCGGAAGGCGTCGTATGAGATGCTCCGGAGCGAGTCCAGTCCGATCGAATCGCTCGCAGTCGAACGTGATCGAACCGAACACGACCGGAACAAGTTTCACATTCTGATCAGAGCCCGCGGCGATCTTCCGATGTATACACTCCGCGGGTACAAGCTGCGAGGTCTGTTCTTCGGCCAAGGCAACATTCCGGTCGAGCGACAGGAAGTGGAAATACCAGACGCCGCGCCGGGCAGTGAGACGAAGTTGGAACTGGCATTCAGCCAATCCGAACCGGCAATGCACGTGCAGTTCGACGTCGTCCGTCCCACGGGTTTCTCGGCGTATCTTTTGGATTGGAAACCCTAGCAAGCCTGCACGCCCCACAAAAATAGCCCAGCAGGTTCGCAGAACCTAATACCGTCAGACCTGCAGATTGCGCAGGTAGGGAACGCTGGCTTTCATCATGTCCAGGTTCATTTCGACGAAGTAATTCTTGATGCCGCCGGTTTTCGCCGCGGTGAAGATTTTCTTCCAATCCAGAGAGTCCTGCCCCACCGGCACGATTTTCTTCGTCTGCCGCCGACCAGCCCTGCACGTGCATGGAAATGAAGCGGCCGGGATATTTCGTGAAATATTCGGCGGCGTCGTAGCCGCGGCTGATGGTGGAAACCTGGAACTGGAACTTCACCAGCTTCGGATCGAGCAGGCCGAACAGCATGTCGTAGGTGCGCTTGCCGTCCACCGTCGAGAGCTCGAAGTTTTCATTGTGAAGTCCCTGCTGGATGCCGGCCTTGGCGGCTTGCTCGCCCATCTTGTTGTATTCGTCGGCGGCTCGCTTCACGTCATCCATGGTCGGGTTCTTGGGCCCGTCGAGGCTGGGCACCAGCATTTGGGTGAGGCCAACATCTTTCGCCCAGGCAATGGCGCGCTGCCTGATCCTTTCTCAGTTCGTCGATGCCGAAGTGAGAACTGACGCAAGCCGACACCGGCGTCGCTCAGAATTTTCCGCAGTTCGGCGCCCTTATATTTGGCGAGGCCGGCGAAGCCTGAGTCGGCGTAGCCGACCGGCGAGCACAGTTCGATCGTCTGAAATCCAGCGTCGGCAAGCACCTTGATCGTGCCGGGAAAATCCTTGGCGATCATTTCCCGACCGGCCAGGTCTGGCATCCGATGGGCATGCCCAGCGGATTGGCGCGAAGATCGAGCGCAGCCGCAGAAAGAAAGCCGGCCGCAGCCGTGTACGCCGCGGCACTCTTCAGAAAGTCTCTTCTTGAAATCGCAGACATTGATGTCTCCTTACGAGCTAGTCAAATCTCGTCGTCACCGAACGAATTCTGTACTCGCAGCTTTCGTCACGCGTCCTGGGTCAAAGGCTGATCTTCCTCAGCGGAAGCGGCACGTTCGCAGACATGCGCTACGCATCCGCTACAGTTCCCATCCACTGCGGCGTTCCGGCTTGACATATTTCTGGGCGACATCGGAATTTACTCTCAGGTTCGAGCGATCCCAGGTGAGCTTCTGCCCCATGCGAGTCGCGACGTTTCCCAGCAGCAAGGTTTCGGTGACCAGGCCTTCGAATTCGAAGTTGCCGCCGGGCTTTACTTTGCCGCCTTTGCAGGCGTCGAGCCATTCGCGCTCGTTGCCGGGCGAGCGCGGCAGAGTTTTCGGCGGCTGTTTGTAGGCGTCCATCTTTGATTGGGGAATCAGCTTGGGATTGCCGCCGTTGAAGCGTGCAGAGAATTTTGCCGCGGTCTCCGATGAAGAGCAGGCCTTCATCCTTCTTCGCCGTCTCCTCTTCAGGGGACGGTTTTCTTCCAGTTCCTCGGGACGCGCCGGCTTCAGGCCGCCGTCATACCAGGTGAATTTCACCGGCGGCATGTCGCCGCGGGCGGGAAAATTGTAGCGAACGATCGAGGCCAGCGGATAAGTCTCGTCGTAGCGGTCGCTGGAACTTGACTCCACGCTCACGGGCGCTTCGAGTTTCAAGACGCGAAAAATTGTGTCGAAGCTGTAGGAACCCATGTCGCCCAGCGCACCGCAACCGAAGTCGGTCCACCCGCGCCACACAAACGGCAGATAAGCGTGGTTGAAAGGCCGCTCCGGCGCGGGGCCGAGCCAGAGATTCCAATCCAAACCTTCGGGCACGGGCTCAGTTTCCTTGGGGCGTTCGATGCCTTGCGGCCAGAAAGGACGGCTCGACCAATTCTGACCTCGCGCACGGGGCCGATGGCGCCGTCCCAAATCCATTCGCAGAGCAGGCGCGTCGCTTCAGATGCCTGGTTGGCCACCGCGATCTGAGTGGCGACGCCAGTTTCGCGCGCGATCTCGGCAATGCGGCGCGCCTCGTAGATGGTGTGCGTCAGCGGCTTCTGGCAGAAAACATGTTTGCGCTTTCTTCATCGCCGCGGCGGAGACGGCCGCATGCAGATTGTCGGTGGTACAGACGACGACCGCGTCGAGATCTTTTTGCTTTTCCAGCAACTCGCGGAAGTCGTTGTAGGCCGCGCAGCCGTGATACTGGCCGGAGCGCTGCTGCGTGCCGTAATAGCCGTCGACAATTTTCTGGCAAGGTTCGCGGCCGGCGACGCCGCTGGTGACGGCGAGCGAATGGCTCAACCGAATCGGCTGATCGGGGCTGAGCCAGTCCCATCCGCTGTCGACGCCGAGCAGTTTGCGGACGGAATTGCAGAACTCGTGGTGTCGACCACTGCGGATAATCCGCGCCCGGATTTGTTGACGTCGCAGACCGCGACGCCCTGCACGTCGGGCTCCCGCAAGAAATGCAGCATCACGCGCAAGCCCTGGGCGCCGACGCCGATGAAAGCGATATTGACTTTGTCGCTGGGCGGAACATACCCCACGCCGCCTAACACGCGGCGCGGAACGATCGAAAAACCAATCGCCGCGGCGGCAGTCTGCCCTAGGAACTTGCGCCGCGAAACTGAGCCAGTACCACTGCTGCGCGATCGACCTTGATTCTTCACTATTTCCTCCGTTCACACAGCTACCAAATCGCCTCTCGACGCCGATGTTCTTGAAGTAACTTTACAGAGCCGCCGCTTCAACCCGGATACTGTAAACGAATCGGAGGCCAGCGTGTGTGAAAGTTGCTGCGAAACGTCGACACCTCGACTGTCTCCGACATCTGCGACGCTTGAGAATGACACTCCACTCGCGTGGTGAGGATTGGGCCAGCAGTGGAAAATGCCATCTAAGTGATTGATGGATAACTCGAAGGGGCGGAATCGATCCGCGCATGTTCTCGTGTCTGATTTGTGGAATCCAGCGTGCACACCTTAATGGCACGCGGATGCCGAAAGACGCAAGCAAATCCTCGGCTCGCGGATTTCTAGAACTTGAGGAGAGTAATCCATGAAGAAGTTTACAGGCCTTATGCTGACGCTTGTCACATTTGCGCTGATGGCGACGATGTCTGCGTTTGCACGAGACAAGAATCATCATAGCGTTGAAATTTCGGAAACCTTGCAAGTAGGAAACGCCCGACTTCCGGCCGGGGACTATACGATGGAGTGGAGCGAGAGCGGAGCGACCGCAGAAGTCAACTTCCTGCAGCATGGAAAGAGTGTCGCGCAGGCACCGGCGAAGATCGTGACCCTGGCACATCCACCCTCAGCGGATTCAGTGACTATCACGACCGGGACGGACAATATGAAAGCTCTCGAGGAGGTTGAGTTCGGCGGGCATAAGGAAGCCTTCTCGTTCAGCGACACCCCCTCTGGTGAGTAATAAACTGACGATTCGAGAGCGGGCAGTTGCCCGCTCTTAACTTCTTCTCGCTAGCCCGCGAGTCCAGGCTGGCCTTCCCTCTCGTCTCCTGATTCCGAATCGCAATCGCACATTTTCGAATCGCGTTCCGAGCGTTGGAGCATCGCTGGTCCACCTCTCCGTCGGGCCGCTGTCTATGCATCGACAGGCATTCGTCGCTAACATTCTGATTCTGCGCCTTTGGGCCGCTAACTCCTTGCGTTACTTCAGCGTAAGAGCTCGCGACGGCTTCTGGCTCTTGGTATGAAGCGTGCACTTATCGACTGCAAGTGGGGATTTCGCTCTCACCGATTTCATAAGAACTACAGGCGGGACGACTTTTGACGAGTCTCGCGAGAGGCAGATATGTGGATTGTCCGACTCGCTCTACGACGGCCTTACACATTTGTGGTGGTCGCGATCTCTGCTTTTGATTCTGGGTCCGCTCGCCATTGTCCGTACGCCAACCGATATCTTTCCCAACATCAACATTCCGGTCGTGAGCATCATCTGGAATTATCACGGACTCGACGCCCAGGACATGTCCGACCGCATCGTTTTCGTGACCGAACGCACGCTCACGACCACCGTCGACGACATCCAGCATATCGAGTCGCAGTCGCTGAACGGGATTGCGGTGGTGAAGGTTTTCTTTCAGCCGAACGCGCAGATCGAGCAGGCCATCGCGCAGGTGACCGCGATTTCGCAGACCCAACTGCGGCAGCTGCCGCCGGGCACGACGCCCCCCCTGGTCATCACTTACACGGCGTCGAGCGTGCCCATTCTGCAACTGGCGCTTTCGGGAGGAAGAGCTTTCCGAGCAGCAGCTGAACGACTTCGGCGTCAACTTCATCCGCACTCGCCTGGTCACCGTACAGGGGGCCGCCATTTCCTTTCCCTATGGCGGCAAGCAGCGGCAGGTCCAAGTCGATCTGGACACGGCGGCGCTGCAGTCGAAGGGCTTCTCGCCGATGGATGTGGTGAACGCCATCAGCACGCAGAACCTGATTCTGCCCTCCGGCACGGCGAAGATCGGGCCTTTTGAATACGACGTCGATATCAACGGCAGCCCAACCGACATCGCGGAACTGAACCAGTTGCCCATCAAGACGGTGGGCAACACCACCATCTACATCACGACGTGGCCCACGTGCGCGATGGATTTCCGCCCCAGACCAACATCGTGCGCGTGGATGGGCAGCGGTCCGCCCTGCTGACGATTCTGAAGGCCGGCAACGCCTCCACTCTGGATGTCATTTCCGGCATCAAGGCCATTGCTGCCGCAGATCATGGCCAGCCTGCCGCCGGAACTCGACATCAAGCCGCTGGCCGACCAGTCGATTTTTGTGCGCGCGTCGATCAATGGCGTGATTCGCGAAGCGACGATTGCCGCCTGCCTGACCGGGCTGATGATCCTGATCTTTCCTGGGAAGTTGGCGCAGCACGCTGATCATCGCGGTTTCGATCCCGCTTTCGATTCTCACTTCGCTCATCGTGCTCAGCGCGCTGGGCGAAACCATCAACATCATGACCCTGGGCGGGCTGGCGCTGGCGGTCGGCATTCTGGTCGACGACGCCACGGTTGAAATCGAGAACATCAACCGCAATCTCGCGCAAGGGCAAAGAGATCGAGCAGGCCATTCTGGACGGCGCCCAGCAGATCGCGGTTCCGGCATTTGTTTCGACGCTCTCCATCTGCATCGTGTTCGTGCCCATGTTCTTTCTGACGGGGCGTGGCGCGCTATCTGTTCGTGCCGCTGGCCGAGGCGGTGGTGTTCGCGATGCTGGCCTCCTATCTGCTCTCGCGCACGCTCGTGCCGACCATGGCCAAGTATTTGCTGCGCGGCCATGAGCACGAGGCGGCGAGCAAGCCGGGGTCGAGCCGCAATCCTCTGGTCCGCCTGCAGATCCGATTCGAAGAAGGCTTCGAGCACCTGCGCGAGCGCTACCAGCGCTGGTTGGAAAGTTGCCTTCACCACCGGCAAGCGTTTCTCCTGGGATCTTGCGTTTTCGGATGCGTGCTCTCTGGCGGTCGCTCTGGTCCCCTGGCTGGGCCAGGATTTTTTTCCATCGGTCGATAGCGGCCAATTCAAGTTGCACTTGCGCGCCCGACCGGCACGCGCATTGAAGAAACCGCGCGCCTTTGCGACCTGGTCGAGCAGTCCATCCGGCAGCATATCCCGGCGAGCGGAAGTTTCGCACGCATCATCGATAACATCGGGCTTCCCTATAGCGGCATCAACCTCTCCTATAGCAATTCGGCGCCCATCGGGCCGGCCGACGCCGACATTCTGGTCAGCCTGAACGACCGACCACCGCGCCGACCGACCAATACGTGCACGACCTGCGCCTGCAGCTTGGCCCGAGCGATTTCCCGGGCGTGACCTTTTCCTTTCTTCCCGCCGACATCGTCAGCCAGATCCTGAACTTCGGGCTGCCGGCTCCGATCGATATTCAGGTCGTCGGGCACGACCTTGACGGCAACCGGCGAATTCGCCGACAAGCTGCTGCGAACGAGTCCGGCGGATCTCCGGGCACCGCCGATCTGCGCATCCAGCAGCCCTTCGATCAGCCCTATCTGCATATCGATGTGGACCGCACCAAGGCCAGCGACAGATCGGGTTCACGCAACGCGACGTCGCGCACCAACCTGCTGGTCTCGCTCAGCGGCAGCTTTCAGACCTCGCCAACATTCTGGCTCGATCCGAAGAATCGGCGTGAGCTACTCGATCGCCACGCAGACTCCGCAGTACCGGATCCATTCCTTGCAGGACCTCGAAAATATTCCGGTCACGGGGCCGAATCCGGCGGCGCCGCCCGAGATTCTGGCCAGCCTGGCTTCGGTCACCGCGGCTCGGGATATGCCGGTCGGTTTCGCATTACGACATTCAGCCCGTGATCGATATCTACGGCTCGGTGCAGGGCCGCGACCTGGGCGGGGTGCGCAACCGATTAATCAGATCATCGCGGAGACAGCAGAGATCGAACTGCCGCGGGGCTCGCAAGTGATCGTTCGCGGGCAGATCCTGACCATGCGCTCGTCGTATTTTGGCCTGCTGGGCGGACTGGCGTTTTCGATTATTCTGGTCTACCTGCTGATCGTGGTGAACTTCCAGTCCTGGCTCGATCCGTTCATCATTATCTCGGCGCTGCCGGCAGCGCTGGCGGGAATTGTGTGGTTCCTGTTCGTGACGCCAACCACGATCAGCGTGCCCGCCCTGACCGGCTCCATCATGTGCATGGGCGTGGCCACGGCCAATAGCATCCTGGTGGTCAGCTTCGCCAAGGAACAGATGGAGGAAGGCAAGGATCGCGATCGCGGCGCCGCGCTGCGAGGCCGGGTTCACGCGGTTTCGCCCGGTGCTGATGACCGCCCTGGCCATGATCATCGGCATGGTGCCGATGGCGCTGGGATTGGGCGAAGGCGGCGAGCAGAATGCGCCGCTGGGCCGCGCCGTGATCGGCGGTCTGCTGTTTGCGACCGTCGCAACTCTGCTGTTCGTGCCAGCCCTTTTCAGCGTGTTGCACGGACTGGCGCAGCGTGGCATAGACGGGAAAACGAATCGAAGCTTCAAGGTCCGTAAGAAGTGGGGGAGCATGCCAGTTGAAACAGACGCAGCAAAGTGAGCCAGCAAGAAGCGGCGCCTGCGGAATCGCCACCCCGGCACGGCCAGACATGGTGGTTGCGATCGTTGTGGCCGCCGTCGTCGTCGGCGCTTTCATCTTCGGCATCCTGCCGCGGGTCACGGCCCGGGCCACGCTGAAGAATGAAACCGCGCAGATGGCGCTCCCGACCGTCGCGTCATCCATCCCCAGCATACCGCCCAGGCCGAAGAAGTTGTGTTGCCGGCAAACGTGCAGGCCTTTATCGATGCCCCCATCTATGCCCGGACCAACGGCTATCTGAAAAAGTGGTACGCGGACATTGGCGCGCACGTGAAGGCCGGGCAACTTCTGGCCGAGATCGAAACCCCGGAAGTCGACCAGCAATTTCAGCAGGCGCGGGCTGATCTGGACACCGCCGAAGCCAATCTGCACCTCGCCCAGATCACGGCCAACCGCTATCAGGACCTGCTGAAGACCGAATTCGGTCTCGCAGCAGGATACCGACAACGCGACGAGCGCGTTGGCCGCGAATAAAGCCATCGTGCAGGCGAACCAGGCGAATGTAAGCCGGCTGCAGCAGCTGCAGTCCTTCGAGAAAATCTATGCTCCCTTTAGACGGCGTGATCACCGCCCGCAATACCGATATCGGCGATCTCATCGATGCCGGCGCCAGCGGCGGATCAAAGACCGACCTCTTCCATATCGCGCAGCCGGACAAGCTGCGCGTCTATGTCAATGTGCCGGAAGCCTACTCGCAAGCCGCCAAGCCCGGTCTGACTGCCGATCTGACTCTGTCGGAATTTCCCGGCCGCCGCTTTCAAGGAAGTTTGGTGCGCACCGCCGATGCCATCGATCCTGCCTCGCGCACGCTGCTAGTCGAGATCGATGTGATGAATCCGACCGGCGTACTTCTGACCGGCTCGTACGCGGAAGTTCATCTGAAACTTCCGGCGGGAAGTTCGTCGTATGTGGTCCCCGTGAACACGCTGTTGTTCCGCAAAGAAGGGCTTCGGTTGGCGGTGGTGAAAGATGGCAAGGCCGTGCTGACGCCCGATAACGCCGGGCCATGACTTCGGCGATCACATGGAGATCGTCGGTGGCTTGCAGGGAGAGGAGTCGATCATCGTCAATCCTCCGGATTCGATCGTCTCAGGACAGCCCGTACGAATTGCGCAGTCTACAACGGGGGATGGGCAATGAGCTTCAGAGCATTCACGAACGCGAAGTACAGAATCGCGCGGCTGGGATTTTTCATTCC
The DNA here is from genome assembly GCA_963795875.1 of uncultured Acidobacteriaceae bacterium. GTDB lineage: Bacteria > Acidobacteriota > Terriglobia > Terriglobales > Acidobacteriaceae > Sulfotelmatobacter. The sequence goes on along the minus strand of CAWCJM010000003.1, from coordinate 1,823,054 downwards.
TATCCTGCTGTTGGCCGGATGCGAAGTGGGCCCGCGTTATGCGCGTCCTACTGTGCCCGAGCCTCCGGCGTACAAGGAATTGCCGCCCGATTGGACGACCGCGCAACCCAACGATGCGATTGCGCGCGGAAAATGGTGGGAGATTTTCCAGGATGCAAAGCTGAACGAACTCGAAGGTCAAATCAACGTATCGAATCAGAATCTGAAGGCGGCCGAGGCACAGTATATCCAGGCCCGAGCGTTGGTCCGGCAGAATCGCGCCGACTATTTCCCAACGATCACGACTGGGCTTTCGGGGATCCGGGATCATCAATCGCAGAATCGGCCGCTCTTTAGCCAGTCAACGACTACGTATACCGATATAGTGTTGCCGGTCACTGCGTCGTACGAAGCCGATGTGTGGGGGCGAGTGCGCCGGACGGTCGAGGCCAGCCGCGCCGATGCACAGGCGACCGCTGCCGACCTCGAAGGCGTCCGTCTGAGCCTACACGCGGAACTCGCGTCGGATTATTTTCAGCTGCAGGAACTCGATGCGGAGGAACAACTTCTTTCGTCCACTGTCACGGCTTATGAAGAGGCCCTCGATTTGACGCAGAATCGTTTTAAAGGCGGAGTTGCGTCAGCCGTGGACGTAGCGCAAGCACAAACCCAACTCGAGACCACACGCGCACAGGCCATCGACGTCGGCGTGCAGAGAGCGCAGTTTGAACATGCGATTGCAGTGCTGGTCGGCAAGCCGGCATCTACGTTTAGTTTGGCATCGTCCCCCCTTACTTTGGATCCGCCGGTTATTCCGGCTGGGATGCCTTCGGAACTGCTGGAGCGGCGTCCCGACGTGGCTGCTGCCGAGCGCCGTATCGCCGCGGCCAACGCCAACATCGGCGTCGCGAAGGCTGCATACTTCCCGAACGTGTCTTTGTCAGCCTCTGGAGGATTTGAAAGCAACACCATCACGAACCTTCTGTCGGGGCCAAGCGGATTCTTGTTGGCTGGTGCATCTGCGATGGTGACCGCCTTTGACGCGGGTCGTCGCCACGCCGTCTCGGATCAGGCATACGCGACTTATGACCAATCCGTGGCCAACTATCGTGAGACGGTGCTCGGCGCCTTTCAGGATGTGGAAGATAATCTGGCAGCGCTCAGGATTTTGCAGGACGAGGCGAAAACGCAGCAAGCTGCTGTGCAAGCTGCGCAGAATTCCCTGAACCTCTCACTGAATCGCTACAAGGGCGGCGTGACCACTTACCTGGAAGTGATCACGGCGCAGGGTCTGGCTCTCTCTGATGAGAGAACGGCGGTACAGATTCTGGGTCGCCGGATCACGGCAAGCGTGTTGCTGGTTCGCGCGCTGGGAGGCGGATGGGACAGCTCCACTCTGCCGCAAAGACCGGAATGCTGTGGCAGGTTGATTAGTCAAAGCAGCGGAGCGCCTGCAACCAATCCGCAAGCGACCTCCGCCGGTGCACCGGAGAAGTCAGGATCCCGCTAAGAAAACGGCAGCCTCGCGTTTACTCGGGCTGCCGCGCAATTCCGAGGCGGCGCATCTTGTAGATGAGCGTCGTTCTCGGCATTCCTAGGCGATTCGCTGCCCCACCGGAACCGCCCAGCACCCATTGCGTTTCGCGCAACGCTTGCAGGATGTGCTCCCGCTCGGCCTCCTCAAGGGTGATGGGGGCGAGCCCAGAGTTCTCACGAACCCGTGCCAATTCCGAGACCGGCGCGCATAGAGTCTTGGTTTGCGACAAAATCACGGCGCGCTCAATGAAATTTTGCAGCTCGCGGATATTTCCCGGCCAGTCGTAGCGCATCAGCGCTTCCATCGTCTCCGGAGGAATGACGTCGATCCGTTTATTCATCTGCTTGCCATAGTGCTCTACGAAGTGGAAGACAAGCAGGGGAATATCTTCGCTGCGTTCGCGGAGGGCGGGCAACCGAATGGGGAAAACATTCAGGCGGTAGTAGAGATCGGCGCGAAAAGAACGGTCCTCCACCATTTTTCCCAGATCTTGATTGGTCGCGGCCACGAGACGAACGTCCACGTGAATCGAGCGGCTGCTGCCCAGGCGCTCGAACTCCTGCTCCTGCAGAACTCGTAATAGCTTGGGCTGCAGTTCTGAAGGGATGTCGCCGACTTCATCGAGAAACAGCGTTCCCTTGTCGGCTACCTCGAAGCGGCCGACCTTCTTGGCAATCGCCCCGGTGAACGCACCTTTTTCGTGGCCGAACAACTCGCTCTCCAGCAATCCGGATGGAATCGCGGCGCAGTTGAGTTTGGCGAATAGATTCTCGCGGCGGGAGCTGAGGTTATGAATCGCCCGCGCCACCAGTTCCTTGCCAGTTCCGGTTTCCCCCTGGATGAGAACGGTTGAGTTGGTCGGAGCGACGGTCGAGATGTGCCGCAATACTTCCCGAATGGCAGGCGTGTCTCCCAGAATTTCGTCGAAGCCGCGCTCGGCGCGAATCTCGGTACGCAGGTAGGAAGTTTCGCCCGCCAATCTCTGCCTCGACTCGTCAACCTCGCGGTACTGCATCGCATTGTCGAGCGCAATCGCGACCTGATTGGAAACCTGCTGCAGAAAATCCGCATCGGCTTCCGAGAAACGATGTGGATGCCGGTCCAGTAAATGAAGCACTCCAATCTTGCGATCGCCCCGCACCAGCGGCAGAAAACAACCGGATTGCACGCCCTCTTGAAAGTTCAACTGCAGAGAACTCACGTGCAGGGCGCGAGGTGCGGTTTCGAAGAGGACGGGCTCGCCGGTCTGAAATGCCTTGCCGGGGCTCGATCCATCAATGGGGAGTTGCGTTTCTTCCTGCAGGAATCCGCGACCCTCGGGAAAATCCAAACCGTGGATTTCGAGTTGTTGCTTTGACGCGTCCGGCAGCGAAAGGCAGGCGCCATCACACTGCATCGCCAAGCGTACGCGATGGGGAATGACTTTAAAAAGTTCCGTCAACGAGAGGTTCGATACCACGGCGTTGTTTACGTCGAGAAGAAGTCTCAGGCGGTCCCGTTCGCGAGCCACCTCTGCCTGCAATGTGGACGCTTCCTGAAAGTTCAGTGCGTTCTCTACGGCGACTGCAACCTGGCTCGCAGCGAGCGTCTGAATTTCCAATTGGTCGAGCGCGTAGGCATTGGGCGCCGTGTGCCCCAAACTGAAAGCTCCTAGCCGCCTCCGCGGAGTGCTCAACGGTATGCTGCAAAACGATCGAACCCCATATTCCCTCATCAGCTTGACGGGGCGCGCGAATCGGTCCTCACGATCGAGGTCGTCCAGGACCAAGGGCCGCTGGTTCGTCCAGACCCAGGCCGACGGCGACTCGCCCATGGAAAACTCCATTCCCGGGCGAACCGTGTCGGGGCCATCGGAATTCAAGATGTGGACCCGCATGACATTCCGCGTCGAATCGTAGAGCAGCACGCTGAGATAGCTAAAATCAATGATGGGATGAAGCCGGTGGGCGAGGTCGATGAATAACTCTTCCAAGGTCCGGTGCGACGCGATGGCCGACGCGACCTCCAGCAATGCAAGATAGCGTTCAGACAGAACCTGCCCTTTTTCTTCGGAAATACTTTGCATGACTCCGAAAATCCTTCCCCACCCCAAGGGAACGTGTCGGAAGCTGTCGACATGCGGACCCAGCAGAACTTCGTCTATAGAATTCAGATGAGGCAGCGGGCTGGATGGATTCAATAAGCGCTTTGCTGTCAAGCATGTGGCAGGGGGCCGACCCTTGCCCAGAATGGCTCGCGAATTGCAATGAGATAGGCGTGGTTCGAAAGGCATACCGAGCGTATAACTGGCATCAATGGAGGTTGAAATGGAGACACGACGATTAGGAAATAGCGACTTAATGATCACGCCGATCGGCATTGGCGCGTGGGCCATGGGCGGCAGCGGATGGACGTGGAGCTGGGGGCCGCAGAACGATAACGACTCAATCACAGCGATCCACGAGGCTCTCGATCGCGGCATCAATTGGATCGACACGGCGGCAGTCTACGGGTTGGGACATTCCGAAGAGGTGGTGAAGCAGGCGCTGTGTGGACGGAATCATCGGCCCTACGTGTTTACGAAGTGTGAGCGAACATGGGACGAGAATGGAAAGCTCGGCGGGTCGTTGAAAGCCGTGTCGATTCGGCGGGAATGTGAAGACAGCCTGCGGCGGCTGGGCGTGGATGTCATCGATCTTTACCAGATTCACTGGCCGGAACCAGATGCGGACATCGAAGAGGGCTGGACCGAGATGGCGCGTCTGAAAGAAGCAGGTAAAGTCCGGCACATCGGGGTGTCGAATTTCAATGTCGCGCAGATGAAGCGGGCAGCGGCGATCGCACCCATCACTTCCCTGCAGCCGCCTTACTCTATGCTGGCGCGTGATGTGGAGAATTCCATTCTGCCGTTCGCCTTGCGGAATAATATTGGGGTCATCGTGTACTCGCCGATGTATTCCGGGCTGCTGAGCGGCGGCATGACTCGGCAGCGCATCTCGTCCCTGCCTGTGGAAGACTGGCGATTACAGAATCCAAACTTCCGCGAGCCGTTGCTTTCGCACAATCTCCGCCTCGTCGAGCTGCTGAAGGAAGTTGGCGGGCGCCATGGCAGAACGGCGGGAGAAGTTGCTATCGCATGGACGCTGCACAACCCGGCGGTCACTGGCGCAATCGTGGGAATGCGCAATCCGAAGCAGGTTGCGGGCGTGATCGGAGCCGGCTCATTCCGGCTGTCCTCGAAGGAATTTGAGGAGATCGAAGAAGCCTTACAGCAGGAAGTGGCAGCGCTGCAAAGGTGATTCACTCGCGAGCGGGAGAGGGAGGGGGGCGATTTGCGCCTCCTTCATTATCGCTGGCTTGTGGCTACGCTGCAGCCAGGTAGATGTATCGCAAGACAAACAAAATCGTAAGGATCCAAATCAGCGTGTTGATCTCGCGAATCTTTCCCGCCGCGACTTTCACGACCGTATAAGAGATCAGGCCGAGGCTCAGGCCGGTGGCGATGCTGAAGGTGAGAGGTGTGGCGAGCATCGTAATAAATGCCGGGACCGCTTCGCTGAAATCCTGCCAGGCGATCTGCGCGATCGACTGCGTCATGAGGACGCCGACGAGAATCAGCGCGGGAGCCGTCGCATAAGCTGGAATCGCGGTGGCCAGCGGCGAGCAGAACGTCGCCAATAAAAATAGCGCGGCGACCGCAACGTTACTCAGTCCGGTGCGAGCTCCGGCGGCTACGCCTGCGGCGCTTTCAATGTAGCTCGTCACGGTGGAGGTGCCCGTCAGAGCGCCGACGACGGTGCCCACTCCGTCCGCAACCAGGATGCGCCCCGCACGCGGGATCTTGCCGTCCTTGACGAAGCCGCCTTGTTCGCAAACTCCAACGAGAGTGCCGACGTTGTCAAAGAGATCCACGAACAGGAACGCGAATAGGATTTCGAGTAAGCCGAGATGCACAGCGCCGCGAAAGTCGAGCTGTAGAAAAGTCGACGAAGGGTGCGGCATCGCGAAGATTGCGGTGGGCCAGTGCGTGATTCCACGAAGAATTCCGAGCAGCGTGGTGCCGAAGATTCCGATAAGAATGGCGCCGTGGAGTTTGCGAGACATCAGGATCAACGTGAGGGCGAGGCCGAAGCAGGCGGTCTGCACATCTTTGTCGGCGAAGCTGCCTAGGCCCACAAACGTGTCGGGATTGGCAACGACCAGCTTTGCGTTCCGCAAGCCCACAAAGGCAATGAACATTCCGATGCCCGCAGCCGTCGAATGCTTCAGGCAATCGGGGATGCCGTTGACGATCTGCTCGCGAACCCGCGTCACCGTGAGCACCAGGAAAAGCACTCCAGAACAGAAGACCACCGCCAGCGCCGTACGCCAGGGAATGTGCATCGCGATGCATACTGAGTAGGTGAAATAGGCGTTCAGCGACATTCCAGGAGCCAAAGCGATGGGATAGTTGGCGTAGAGTCCCATCACCAGCGTCGCCACGGCGGCGGAGACGCAGGTTGCAAAGACCACGCCATCCGCGGGCATCCCGGCTTTGGCCAGAATCTGTGGATTCACGACCACGATGTAGGCCATGGTCACGAAGGTCGTGAGGCCGCCCAGCATCTCCTGCTTCACGGAAGTCTGGTTTTCGGTGAGCTTGAAATAGCGATCGATCAAAAATCCTCCGCGAACTTTAGAATTGGCTGCTCTTCGGAAACAGCTCAATACTTTACTTTGTTCGGCTTGTTTTCCCAGGCACGAAACGCCGCTAACGCCTCTTCGCGCATCATCTGAATCATTGGAATCTTGCGGCGGGAATGCGGTTGAGCGATCTCGCGATAAATCAGCGAATCGTCGAACCCGATGCTTGAGGCGTCTGCGTCGGCATTGGCGAAGTAGACCTTCGATAGGCGGGCCCAATAGATAGCCCCCAGGCACATGGGGCACGGTTCGCAGGAAGTGTAGATTTCGCAGCCCTCCAGATCGAATACGCCAAGTTTCTTGCAGGCTGCACGGATGGCCAAGACCTCCGCATGCGCGGTGGGATCATTCGTGGAGGTGACCTGGTTGGCGGCCTCGGCGACGATGGCGCCGTCTTTCACCACGACTGCGCCGAAGGGTCCGCCGCGTCCTGACTGGACGTTATCGATCGAAAGCTGAATGGCGCGAGCCATGAAAGGATTGTCCATGTGGTGACTCTATCTATGCGTAATCGTGAAGGGCAGCTGGCGTCAGCAACCCGCGAACCGCAACTCAGTCGACATGGACTCTTTCGCAGCCGCTTCGCTGAGAAGCGAGTATAAGCTGGAGCTGGAATTTCGTAAAATGCTGATTTGATCGTGCGGTTGCACGGAATACAAGGAGCTGAAGTTTTGGATCTGCAAGCCTTTGTTGCTCGGCGCGTGGTCACTCCCGAAGGGATTCGTCCGGCGGCCGTGTTGGTGGATGGAGAGCGGATCCAAGCCCTCGTCTCGCCCGGCCAGGTATCAGGTCAGTACAAAATCCACGATTTCGGGGATGCGGCAATCCTGCCTGGACTTGTTGATTCCCACGTACACATCAATGATCCTGGCCGCTCGGAGTGGGAAGGGTTCGAAACCGCAACTCGCGCTGCGGCAGCGGGTGGTTACACGCTGCTCGTTGATATGCCGCTGAATTGTCTTCCCGCGACAACCACGGTCGCTGCGCTGCAGGCCAAACGTGCGGCGGCACACGGTAAATGCCGAGTCGATTGGGCAGCCTGGGGCGGCGTTGTTCGCGACAATCAGAGTGATATCGAAGCACTCGCGGCCGAAGGCGTGCCCGGGTTTAAGTGTTTTCTGATCGACCCCGGAATCGATGGTTTCACCATGGTTACGGAGCGAGAGTTGCGATTAGCTCTACCTCATGTTGCCCGGACCGGGCTGCCGCTCTTGGCACATGCAGAACTCGCGGGACCGATTGATCGAGCCGCCGCTGCCCTAGCCAGCGCGGATTGGAGCCGCTATTCGACCTACCTCCAGTCGCGCCCGGACGAGGCAGAACTGGAGGCCATCCGGCTGATGTTGTCATTATGCCGGGAATATGGCTTTCGCGTGCACATCGTGCATCTGTCTTCCAGTCACGCGCTTCCGGAATTGCGTGCCGCTCGCGCCGAAGGGCTACCGGTAAGCGTGGAGACTTGTCCGCACTATCTGCACCTGTCCGCGGAAACGATCGCGAATGGAGCAACGCTGAACAAATGCGCGCCGCCCATTCGCAGCCGCGAGAATCGCGAGAAGTTATGGGAAGGCCTCAAGGACGGAACGATCGACTTTGTGGTCACCGACCACTCGCCCTGTCCTCCGGTGATGAAGCGCCTTCAGGAAGGCAATTTCCGCACAGCGTGGGGCGGGATTGCGAGCCTTTCCGTGGCGCTGCCGCTGATGTGGACCGAGGCCAGCAAGCGTGGATTCACTTTGGCCGATGTGGCGCACTGGATGTCATCCGGGCCGTCTCGCCTTGCCGGCTGCGACACGCGCAAGGGTCGTATTGCTCCCGGCTATGACGCGGATTTCGTTATCTTTGAACCCGAGCGCGAATTCGTGGTCACGGAAGATCGATTGCATTACCGGCATACGGTTTCTCCATATCTCGGAGAGACGCTACACGGCGTCGTGAAAGCCACCTACCTCCGAGGCAACCCTGATCTTCTCGGAAGGGGCGTTTCCCGGTGAGCCCGCTGGGCGCGAGTACACCGCGAATCAAAGCTGTCGATCGGCGCCATAACCTTTTTCTATCTGGCTGCGTCACACTTCCCTGCCAATCTCCGCCGGTCTGTCATACACTATCCCATCCCCGAATCTCGGCGGCCGGTGGCCCGTGAGATGTGGGTTGAAACTCTCATTTAAGTCCTCACATCGATGAACGCAGATCGCATCGTCGGCAAATCGGTTCCGCGCAAGGAAGGGCGCGACAAGGTGACCGGAAGGTCGCAATACGTCGATGACATGGTCCTACCCAACATGCTCTTTGGAGCAACCGTTCGCAGCCAGATTCCACGCGGACGGATCAAGAAGATCACGTTCGGTCCCGGTGTTGCGTGGGATGAATTCGTAATCGTCTCCGCGAAAGATATTCCCGGCAAGAATTGCATCGCGTTGATCGGCGACGATCAGCCGTGCCTGGCCACGGAGTTCGTGAATCATCCCGAGGAACCAATCTTATTGTTGGCTCATCCCGACCGGCATGTTCTTCCGACGGCGGTTCAGGCAGTGTCGATCGAATACGATCCTCTACCGGCCATCTTCACGATTGACGAGAGTGAGAGCCGCTCGCAAATCATTTGGGGCAAGGACAACGTTTTCAAAACGTACCTGATCGAGAAGGGCGAACTCGACAGCGTTTGGGAGAAGGCCGACTACATTGTGGAAGGCGAGTATTCCACGGGTGCTCAGGAGCAACTCTACATAGAAAATAACGGGATGATCGCGGCGTTCGACCCGGCGCAAGGGATCACGGTGTGGGGCTCGCTGCAATGTCCTTATTACATTCACAAGGCGCTCATGGCGCTCTGCAACTTGCCGGCGGAGAAAGTTCGCGTGGTGCAGATGGAGACCGGAGGAGCATTCGGAGGGAAGGAGGAGTATCCCTCGATGATCGCGGCGCACGCTGCGCTGTTGGCGATCAAGTCTGGGCGGCCCGTGAAGATTATTTATGACCGGCTGGAAGATATGGTGGCGACTACCAAGCGGCATCCTTCGCGCACTCGCCATCGAACTGCGGTGAGCCGTGAGGGAAAGATTCTCGGAGGCGAGATCGACTTCACGATTGATGGTGGGGCGTATGCGACGCTGTCGTCGGTTGTGCTCTCGCGCGGAGCGATTCATGCGGGGGGACCTTATTACTGGCCGAGCGTTCGTATTCGCGCCAAGGCAGTCGCTACCAACGCGCCACCCCATGGAGCATTCCGCGGATTTGGGGCACCACAGAGTTTGTTTGCCATGGAAAGGCACATGGACCGGATCGCGGAGGCCGCAGGTCTTTCTCCGGTTGAAATACGACGGCGAAACTTTCTGCAGCCGGGACAAGACACGACAACGGAGCAGGCCATACGTGAACCGATCGATCTGGGGAAGTTGCTGGACCGGGCGCTGCATATTTCCGACTACCGCGCGAAGAAGCAGAGTTTCGCATCGCACAATCAGGGCGGCACATCGCGAAAGGGCATGGGCATTGCAGCATTTCTGCACGGTGCCGGGTTTACTGGCTCGGGCGAGCGTTACTTGAGTTCAGTTGTCGGGGTGGAGGGCTGCGCGGATGGCAGTGTTCGCGTGCTGGTGTCGAGCACGGAATTTGGCCAGGGAACAAAAACAGTCCTGAGCCAGATTGCGGCTGAGGCTCTGGGCCTGCCGTACGATAGCGTGAGCATGGCGCAGCCAGATACACTTGAGGTTCCCAATAGCGGGCCTACGGTTGCGTCCCGTACGGTGATGGTGGTGGGAAGCCTGGTGAAATCCGCCGCCCTTGGAATTGCGCAAACCTTGATTTCATCCAATCTGCTGCGCGAAGGATATTCCGCGGATGAGTTTCGCGCGGCCTGCCAGCAACATGTCGCGAAGCACGGCCGATTCCGCTGCTGGTCGCGGTATGAAGCGCCGAGCGGCATTTTCTGGGACGACGATAAGTACCGTGGAGAAGCTTACGCGGCCTTTGCCTGGGCCGTTTACATTGCGGAAGTCACAGTCGACCTTACGACGTACAGCGTATCGGTGGATGACTTTGTCGCGCTTCAAGAGGTGGGCAAAGTTCTGCATCCGCTGCTGGCGCGGGGACAAATCATCGGCGGGATCGCCCAGGGAATTGGATTCAGCCTTTACGAAAAAGTGGTTTGGCAGAATGGGCGCATGCAAAACGGCCAGATGACCAACTACATCATGCCCACGTCGAGCGATCTGCCGCCGATTCGTGTCGTCTTTGAAGAATTGGGGAACGTTTATGGAGCGTACGGAGCCAAGGGCATCGGGGAACTGCCGATGGACGGTCCGGCCCCGGCAATCGTGAATGCGGTGGAGGATGCGCTCGGTGGGCCGAAGACTGTTCGCTTCGATTGCATTCCTCTGCTTCCCGAGGACATCATGGACGCGCTTCTCGACCCGTCTCGGCACAACGATGCAACTCTTATTGGCGGAGGCCGATGACCGATTCCCGCAGAGGCGACAACAAACTGGAAATTTCGTTCACGGTCAACGGTGAGCCGAAGAAGGTACGCGCGTATCCGATGGAGCGCCTGCTCGATGTGCTGCGGCTGGAACTTGGACTGACCGGCGCGAAAGAAGGCTGCGCAGAAGGTGAGTGCGGTTCCTGCTCGGTGTTGATCGATGGGGCGCTCGTCAACAGCTGTCTGCTGCCAGTGCTTCAGGCGGCCGGCACGAGCATCGTCACGATTGAAGGCTTGGCGGACGGGGACAAGCTGCATATTTTGCAGCAAGCCTTTCTGGAATGTGGGGGAGCACAATGCGGAATCTGCACGCCTGGAATGATTCTCGCATCCGTCCACTTGCTAAACGGAAAGCCCGATCCCACGCTGGATGAGATTCGAGAAGGGCTTTCGGGAAATCTCTGCCGGTGTACTGGTTACAGCCAGATTCTCGAGGCTGTGGCGGAAGCGGCGCGGCGCAGGTCGACGGCATGAGATCGAATCCCTCGGACTACGAAATGGTCGCGCCCGGCAGCTTGCAGGCGATTGTCTCGCTGCTGGCGCGGGAACCGGGCGCTTGGCTTCCGATTGCTGGCGGCACCGACGTGATGGTGCAGTATGCCGCCGGAAAGTTGCCGGCGCGGAGGCTGGTCAGCATTTGGAGTCTCCCAGAATTGCGTCGCATCGAAATTGCGGCGGATGAGATTCGCATTGGAGCGGGATGTACGTACACCGATCTGCGCAAGCATGACATTGTGGGACGTGAGTTCCCGCTCTTAGTGACCGCGGCGCGATGGACCGGAGGAATTGCCAACCAGAATCGAGGGACGATCGGCGGCAACATCGTCAACGCATCACCGGCCGCCGATTCCCTGCCCGCACTGCTGGTTTATGAAGCTGAACTGATTCTGGTGTCGGTGCGAGGTGAGCGCCGCGTGCCTTATTTCGCCTTCCACACGGGATACAAGAAGACTCTTCTGGCCCCGGACGAGCTGATACGAGCCGTGTGCCTGCTCCGACGATTCGCGAGCCATGTTGCCTATGCCCGCAAAGTTGGAGCGCGCAACGCCCAGGCTATTTCCAAGGTGTGCATTGCCGCTCTCGGGCGCGTACAGAACGGTCTGGTCGAAGATGTGCGCATTGCTCTGGGGAGTGTCGCGCCCGTTCCGCTTCGCCTGCGGGCGACCGAACAAGTGTTGCGGGGACGGTCGATCGATTCTGATTTGTTGCTCTCGGCTCGAAGGGCTGCGACTTCTGAAATAAGGCCGATTGACGATATCCGCTCGACCGCCAGGTATCGTGCTGCGGTAGCGGGCAATCTCGTGGTCGAGTTCTTGAATCGCCTGAGTTCTGAGCAAGCAGCGGCTAATGGCAAAGAAGTATCGGATATTCTGGGTCGATGGAATCTCCTCTCGACCGACGATGCAATCAGCATGATTCTGCCCTGCTGTGGTTCGAGGGCCTGGGCACGAGACGTCGTCGGTCGAAGACCGCTCGCGGACGAAGATGCGCTCTTAGCCGCGTCGAACGAAACATGGCGCAGCCTCGAGCCATCGGACTGGATGGAAGCGTTCCAGAGTCATCCGCGAATTGGCGAGTCGCGCGCTCCACAGTCTCCGCCGGCCCAATCCGTAACCTGGTCCGCACAGGAGCAGCAGCAAGTATCCGACGCCGACGCAGCGGTGAAAGCCGCTCTGGCGGATGCCAACCGTCAATACGACCAGCGTTTCAATCGCACTTTTATTGTTTGTGCCACCGGCAAGTCGGCCCAGGAGATTCTGGGAATTCTTCTGCGGCGCCTCAACAACAACACGGAAACGGAACTGCAGGAAGCCGCCGAGCAACAGCGGCAGATTACAGAAATCCGGCTAAGAAAATGGCTCCAATCATGACGCGTATTTCGACACACATTCTGGACCTGATGCATGGCAAACCGGCCACGGCCGTGCCCGTGCGACTGGAGAAGCAGAAAAGCGGCGGAGATTGGCGGCTGTTGAACTCCGCTCGCACCGACGACAACGGCCGGTGCCCGCAGTTGCTGCCGGAAGCCGAGGATTTTTCGGCGGGAGTTTATCGTTTAATCTTTGACACTGGCAGCTACTTCGCGCAACAGAAGGTAGATGGCCTCTATCCCGTGGTGGAAATTACGTTCCACGCGCGAGAGGGCGAATTGCATTTTCACATACCGTTGCTGCTGAGCCCGAATGGATATTCAACCTACCGCGGCAGCTGAGCGGCGACTATTCCCCCCGATGGAGTCGATCAAGTGAGTTCGTCAATCCGCGAATGGCTGAACCTGCTGGTGCGCTGGACGCATGTGTTTGCGGCGATCATGTGGGTCGGCCAAACGTACTATTTCACGTGGCTGGACGGGCAATTTAACCGGCTCGCCAAGAAGGCTGCGAGCGAGGGCACGACCCCGTCGATATGGATGGTACACAGCGGCGGCTTCTACACGGTCGACCGGCAGAAATCACTCCGCGTCGGTCCTGAGCAGGTGCATTGGTTCCGCTGGGAAGCGCTCATGACTTGGGTCGAGCGGCATGGTTCTGCTGGGTCTTGTCTACTACGCAAGCAACGGACTCATCGATCCAGACATTGCTGACATTTCGCAGGCTCGTGGAATTGCCATTGGTCTTGCCGTGCTGGCGGGCGGCTGGATCGTCTATGATCTGGCGCTGCGGTCGCCTCTGGGGCGGTCGGAAAGCGGGTTTGCACTGTTCTCCCTGATCGTGATTGCCGCGCTCGCCTGGGGCCTCACGCACGTATTCAGCGGACGCGCTGCTTACATTCATGTCGGCGCGGTTCTTGGCACAATCATGACCGCCAACGTCTGGTTCCGGATCCTTCCGTCCCAGCGCAGGATGATCGCGGCGGCAGCGGACGGGCAGACGTTTGATGCGTCCCTGAGTACGCAAGCCAAGCTGCGATCCAAACACAATACTTTTATGGCGGTTCCGGTTGTCTTTATCATGATCAGCAATCACTTTCCGGTCGCGACTTATGGGAACACGTATAACTGGGAGGTTCTGGTTGCGCTCGTTCTTCTGGGCTGGGCGGCGGCAAAGGTGATACGGGAGTCCTGAGCTTCGCTCGGCAGAGTCTTGGTATCCGAACTGAATCCAGTGCAAACTACTGCGATCACAACGCGGGCGTCAGAAGTCATTCAACGGTGCCTGAAGCTCGCATCTTTTTCGGAAGACACTGGCAGCACCCGACGAACATTCCTGTCACCGCCGATGCGCGACTGCCACCAGGAAATTGCTCGATGGATGGAGCCGCTTGGCGCTCAAGTGCGCATCGATGCTGCTGGCAATTTGCGTGGAGTCTATCCGGCCGCACAGCCGAACGCTCCGCGCCTCCTGATCGGTTCGCACCTCGATACAGTTCCTAACGCCGGTGCCTACGATGGCATCCTGGGCGTAGTGCTCGCGGTCGCTCTGCTGGAAGAACTGCATGGACGGCGGCTTCCATTCGCGATCGAGATAGTTGGGTTCTCGGAGGAAGAAGGCGTACGTTTTGGAACTCCGTTCATTGGCAGCCGCGCACTGGTTGGCAGGCTGGATGAAGAACTTCTCGGCACCCTCGACGCGCAAGGCACTTCCGTGCGAAAAGCGATCGAAGCGTACGGACTGGATCCCACGAAGATTCCTGAGGCCCAGTTACAAGGCGATGCACTGGGCTACATCGAGTTTCATATCGAGCAGGGACCGGTGCTGGATCGTTTGAATCTTCCCCTGGCAGCGGTGGAAGGCATTGCGGGACAGAGCCGATTGGAGTTCACATTCCAGGGTCATGCCAACCATGCGGGTACAACGCCGATGGATCTTCGGCATGATGCGATCGCAGGCGCGGCTGAGTGGATTGGCGTTGTAGAACGCGTAGCGATGGAAATTTCCGGCTTGGTGGCAACGGTTGGCAAGATCGAAGCGAAGCCCGGAGCGACCAATGTGATCGCGGGTGAAGCACGCCTGTCACTCGATGTTCGTTACAGTTCCGACGACATTCGGGTTCACGCCGTCGAAGATCTCATTCGCCAGGCCCATGGACTGGGCACCCGACGTGGACTAACAGTCCGGGAGAGTCACCTGTTGAACCAACCTGCAGTTGCCATGGACCCCTTCTTCATTGGGCAAATCGAGCAAGCGATCATGAAGACGGGATGCACGGCGCATCGCATGGTGAGCGGCGCAGGTCACGATGCGATGATCCTGGCGGAGAAGGTTCCGAGCGCGATGATCTTTCTACGCACGCCCGGCGGGATCAGTCACGATCCGGCGGAATCGGTCTTGCAGGATGACGTTGAGAAGGCAATTGCATGTGGCTTGTATCTTCTCGATCAGCTCGCTTCATCTCCTGACTTTTACAAAAGGACAAACCGTGCATAATCTCGGCCGAACCCGCAGTTCACAACAACCGAATCATCTGCTGTTGACCCCCGACACTTTTGTGCGCACGACGCTGCCGGGAATGATGGCATGCTCGGCCATTGTGCACGTCAGCCCGGGTGTCGGCGCCTGCTTCACGCAGTACACGGCTGAGTTTGAAGGGGGCGGTGAGCTAGGACCTGCGTTGGCGCAGCGCTTTATTTTTGTGATCGAAGGCGGCGTGAAGGTGGAGGTCGAGGGGAAATCGAAGAAGTTGAGCCCGAACGGATATGCATACTTTCCGGAAGGAACGCAGCATCGGGTCGTCGCTGCGAAAGCGAGCCGACTGGCCGTCATTGAGAAACACTATCAGGCTCTCGACTCGGCCAAAGCTCCGCACCTGATCGTTTCCAGTGAAGATGCCGTCTCCTCACACCCGCTCGGGGACGATCCCAGCCTGCAGGTCAAGTGCCTGCTGCCCGACGAGACGAGTTTCGATTTCGCCGTAAACACCATGGTCTATCAGCCTGGAGCTGCGCTCAGCATGGTTGAAATGCACGTGATGGAACACGGGCTGATCATGCTCGAGGGTGGCGGCATTTACCGGCTTGGCGACTCGTGGTATCCAGTCACCGCGGGAGACTTCATCTGGATGGGACCATGGTGCCCGCAGTGGTTCGGCGCGATCGGCAAGGTCTCCGCAAAGTATCTCATCTACAAAGACTGGAACCGCCATCCCCTGGCGGCCTCGCAACGATGAGTCTGACGATCGACCGAGATCGACTGACGAGCGAAATTGAAGCGCTGGCTTTGATTTCTGAAGCTGAGCCGCCGGTCGTCACTCGAGTTGTCTTCACGCCCTCAGATCTAAAGGCTCGGGCGTGGATGAAGTCTCACTGTGAGGAGGCTGGCCTTTCCGTACGGGAGGATGCCGTCGGAAATACTTTCGCGCGCTGGCATGGTTCTGATCCGTCTGCGCCGGTTGTCGGCACTGGCTCGCACGTTGACGCGATTCCGAACGCCGGAAAATACGATGGCGTGGTCGGAGTGCTGGGAGGTCTTGAAGCGATTCGAGCGTTGCAGCAGAGCGGATTTCGCCCCAGGCATTCGATCGAGTTGCTGATTTTCACCTCCGAAGAGCCGACACGGTTTGGCATCGGATGTCTGGGAAGCAGATTACTTTCGAATACGTTGCCCGCGGATTCCGCGCGCAAATTATCAGACAATGACGGCGCCACACTCGATGAGGTTCGGCGTAAGGCTGGCTTTGCCGGGGAACTCGAGCAGGTGAAGCTGCCGCAGGGATACTACAAAGCATTCGTCGAACTGCACATCGAACAGGGCCCCTTGCTGGAGCGAAAGCAGGTTCCTCTCGGTGTTGTGACGAAAATCGCTGCCCCGGCGAGTCTTCGAGTTTCAATCGAAGGCTCGGGCGGACATGCCGGGGGAGTCTTAATGCCCGACCGGCGCGACGCACTCTGCGCTGCAGCCGAACTGATCCTGGCGATCGAAAACACCGCGCGCAGCAGCGGAACAATCGACACGGTCGCGACAGTGGGAATTTGCGACGTGTTTCCAGGTGCGGTGAACAGCATTCCGAGCCGAGTCCGCCTTACCGTGGATATCCGTGACACGGATTTGCAACGCCGCGATCGTGTGATGTGCATAATTGGAGACACTTGTCATTCGATCTCGGCAAAGCGGCAAGTGACAGTTCACAGAGAGTTGGTCAACGCCGACGCGCCCGCGGACTGCGCTCCCACGATCATCGAAGCGCTTGCGCAATCCTGTCGCAAGTATGACCTGAACTTCATTCCGATGGTTAGTCGGGCTTATCATGACTCGCTGTTCATGGCGCGTATCGCTCCGGTTGCGATGTTGTTCATCCCTTGCCGCAACGGATACAGCCACCGTCCTGACGAGTACGCGTCCCCGGAGGATATTGCTCGCGGGACCCTAATATTGGCCGAGACCCTCGCGGCATTATCGCAGTAACATCGCAGAACTACTTCACTACGGCAGGTGAGGAATCGTGGATTCCCGCTGCGCCCAATGCTCCACGAGATCGCGCACTACTTTATCCCCTACGACTTGCGCCGCCTCCAGTGCTGGCATATATGCAGAATAGTTGCCGGAAACCATCTCCTGCAGGCTATCGGCCGTCAACACGCCCGGAGCTTCACGGTCATAGTTGCTAACCGTGCGCAGCACGAGCACGCGCTGCAGATCGACACGTCCGGCCTGATTGAGGAACGTAAGCGCCTGCAGCGTGCCCGAATCTTCCATCGCTGCGACCATATAATTTCCTTTGCCGCCGGTGTAGTAGCGAGTCCACTCGTTGGCCCATTCGTCCATCTTCGAACCATGCCAGAACGTGCTCGCCGACAACGTGTCGCCTCGCGCCACAAACGGCGGCTTCAGGGCATTCGGGAATCCTGCAAAACGTGCTCGCGACTTGCGCAAGGCATCAGAATCCGCCAGGGGAACGTCTTGCGTGAGACGGAATGCCCAGCCCACTAGAGCTGGGTTGAGTGTGTACATTTCGCCGTAGACATCGCTGGCAGGCTGCTCATAGGGCGTGCCCTTTCGCAGTGGAACATAGCCGGTCGGCCAACTCGTAGGAATCTGACGCGCGTCGATCTCAAATGCCAGGTCGCCGTCGACCACGTGATCCGCCCACACCGCCGATCCAACCGATACGTCCGCTGGATCTCCCCCGCCAATGCCGGCGACGATCCAGTACGCCTTCGAAAGATCGAAGCGCGGGTCGAGTCCGAGCGCCATTACCGAAGCGGCGGCCTTGGCGGTCCCCACTCCGGTGACCATCCCGAGAACTCCATCCTTATTCAGTCGCACGTGGTGATAGCCGGCAGGCAGCGGAAGGATCTGGTCGAGATGCTCACGCTCCACCCAAAGCTGAAATTCACCGGGAGTGTCGCCCGTGTCTTCGCCGCGCTCGAACATGGTTACCACGACGACTTTGATGCGAATCGGTCCGGCCTGCGTAGCGGCCTGGCCCGGGAGATAGCCACAACAGATCGCGGATAGCGTGAGCGCCAGGCACAGATGCCGAGTACGACTAGACATGGAGTCTCCGAGTGCTGCGCGGTGTCAATGGGATGTCTGGGGCGCTATAGATTCCCGGATGCGGGCGTAACCGGGCTTGATGATCTTATAGATGAAATCGCAGCGTTCTTTGTAGGGCAAGAACGCACTCTTCATCGCATTGATCGTAATCTTTTCAAAGTCTGCCATTGAGAGTCCAAAAGTCTCCGCAGCCGCTTCAAATTCCTGAGTCATCGACGTGCGGCTCATCAACCGGTTGTCGGTATTTAGAGTCACGCGGAATTTCTCTTGATAAAGAATCTTGAAGGGATGTTCCGGCAGGCTCGGCGTTGCCCCCGTGTGAACGTTGCTAAGCAGGCAGATTTCGAGCGGGATGCGCTTGTCGAGAACGTATTGGGCGAGATCTCCCAACTTCACAGCCTTGCCATCCACGACGGCGATATCGTCAATAAGGCGCGTCCCGTGCCCGATGCGATGTGCCCCACAATACTGAATTGCCTGCCAGATCGACTCTTTCCCGTAGCCTTCGCCAGCGTGAATCGTGATGTTAAAGTTCTCGCGCTGAATGTAATGAAAAGCATCTACGTGCTTTTTGGGTGGATATCCGCCTTCCTCGCCCGCCAGATCGAAGCCGACCACTCCACGGGCGCGAAAATCGACGGCGAGTTCCGCCATTTCCAGCGAAGTATTCATGTTGCGCATCGCGCAGATGATCAATCCGGAAGAGATTCCGAAGTCTTTTCGTCCTCGCTCCAGTCCTTTCAGAACCGCCGAGACAATCTGCTGGTGCGTCAATCCCTTCTGGGTATGGAAAACGGGCGCAAAGCGCGTCTCGAAATACACGATTCCATCCCGGCTCAGATCTTCGGCCTGTTCATAGGCGACGCGCTGCAGCGCCTCTTCGGTCTGCATCACAGCGATGGTGTGAGCAAAGCCCTCCAGATATTTCGCGAGGCTCCCCTGATTGGCGCCGCGAAAAAACCACTCGGATAGGGCCTGAGGCGAATCGGTTGGAAGGTCCTTATAGTGCGCATCCCGGGCCAACTCAATTACGGTCTGTGGCCGCAGCACGCCATCCAAATGCTCGTGCAAAAGAACTTTAGGAAGGCTCTTCAATAATTCTCGATCGAGTTTCATGGAGATGAGTGACTCCCTCGGCCACTGTGACCATCAGGTCCAAACAGTTTATCCGAAGAAGTCACTCACGAATGATTTTGCTAATCCCAACCACTTAGCTACTTAATCAGGCCGCGCTTCCCACCGGCTCGCCGAGGGCGACCGCTTCCTCGCTCTGAACACGAGCGTGCGTTTTCGCAACCAGCATGTAGATGGACGGCACCACAAACAACGTGAATACCGTGCCGATGATCATTCCGCTCACCAGCATGATGCCGATGCTGTTTCTCGCACCCGCACCGGGCCCCTTGGCAAGTACGAGCGGGAAATGCCCGAACACGGTGGCAGCAGTGGTCATAAGGATCGGGCGCAATCGCGTGCTCGCCGCTCCGGAAATCGCCTCGAGCTTACTGAGGCCAGTCTCCTGCAAGTGGTTTGCGAATTCCACGATCAGAATTCCGTTCTTCGCGATCAGGCCGACGAGAGTGATCAATCCCACTTGACTGTAGATGTTCAGAGTCGTGAATCCCAGGAACGAGAACGCAAGCGCGCCCGAGATGGCCAACGGGACCGAACCAGCCAGAATGATGAAGGGATCGCGGAAGCTTTCGAACTGCGCCGCAAGCACCAGATAGATCAGGACTGCCGAGAGCAAGAACGTGCCTAGAAATTTGCTGCCTTCCACCCGCAACTGGCGAGACTCACCCGCGTAATCCACGGTGAACCCTTGCGGCAGAACCTGCTTGGCTTCATTTTCCAGAAACGTCAATGCCTGATCTAGGGGCACCTGTGGGGGAATCACCCCCTGAATGCGGACCGCATTCAGCTGTTGGAATTTGTTGAGCGATCGGGGCTCAGTCGTCGTTCGCAGCGTGGCGAACGTCGAAAGAGGCACGAGCTTGTCCGACGAACCCTTCACGTAAATCTGTGATAGCTGATCTGGAGTGAGCCGCTCAGCGCGTTTGACCTGCGGGATCACCTTGTAGCTTCGGCCTTGAATGCTGAAGCGGTTGACGTAGTTTCCGCCGAGCATAGTCGAAAGGTCCTGACCAGCCTGGCTCAGATCGACGCCTTGAGAACGAAGCTTATCGCGGTCAAATACAACCTCCGTTTGTGGCTGATCGAACTTCACATCCGTGTCGGCAAAGATGAAGATGCCGCTGGCCATTGCCTTCTTCACAATTTGCTCGGCCAGTTGACTGACCTGCTCCGGCTCAGCCGCAGATGCGATCACGAAATCGACCGGGAAGTTGCCTCCACCGGGAAGTGGTGGCGGCGTCAGAGGAATGACCCGCACTCCAGAAATCTTGGACAGTGCGCCGCTTGATTCCACCAGCAATTGCTGCGTGGTCTTCGTGCGCTGGCTCCACGGCTTGGTGACCATGCCACCGAAGCCGCCATTCGGATTCGTGATCTGAAAGACACTCGCGCTTTCCGGGAACGAATGGTACACGTCGTAGACCTGCTGCGTGAACAGGTTGGTCTGGTCAAGGGTGGCGTTGGGAGCCGATTGAATTACGCCGAACACGACTCCCTGATCCTCGGCCGGGGCCAGTTCCCGCTGGGAAAACATATAAAACGGAATCATCAGCACAGCCACGATCGCCCACAGGGTGAGAACGACCGGGCGGTACTTTAACGTTCCGTCCAGCAGCCGACTGTAAAGGTTGCGCACGCTCTCGAAGCGCCGGTTGACAATACCGGCGAAACCCCGCTCCGTATCGCCAGAGCGTAGCAACTTCGAACCCATCATCGGCGACAACGTAAGAGCAACAACACCCGACACGACGACCGCGCCAGCCAGCGTGAATGCGAATTCGCGGAACAGAGCGCCCGTCAACCCGCCTTGAATTCCGATCGGTGCATAGACCGCCGCCAAGGTGATTGTCATGGCGATGATCGGTCCGACGAGCTCACGAGCGGCGTCTTTCGCCGCCTGGAATGGTGTTTTTCCCAGATGCAAGTGGCGCTCAACGTTCTCGACCATAACGATGGCGTCGTCAACGACAAGGCCAACCGAGAGCACGATCGCCAGCAAAGTCAGAAGATTGATCGTGAAGCCGGCCAGGAGCATCAGGAATACTGCTCCGATCAGCGAGATCGGAATCGCAATTACCGGGATCAGCACGGAACGAAACGATCCGAGGAACAGGAAGATCACAACCACCACGATCAGCAGCGTCTCCACCAACGTGTGCAACACTTCATTGATCGCGTCCTGGATGTATTCGGTCGAGTCGTACGGAACACCGAGCTTCATGCCGGTGGGTAATTGCGCTTGAATTGCCGGCAGCGCCTGGCGCACGTTACGAATCACTTCCAGCGAATTCGCCGTGGGAAGAACCCAGATGCCCATGAAGGTAGCAGTTTCACCGTTGAAGCGGACATCCTGGTCGTAGTTCTCGGCGCCCAGCACGACGTCAGAAATCTCTCCGAGTCGAACCACCACGCCATTCTGCTGTTTCACCACCATCTGGCGGAACTCGTCCGGGGTTCGCAGGTCGGTGTTCGCCACCAGGTTCACCGACACCATGGAACCCTTCGTGCTGCCGAGAGCCGAAAGATAGTTGTTGCGTGACAGAGCGTCGTGCACGTCCGAAGGAGAGACACCGCGCGCCGCCATCTGGTCGGGCTTCAGCCAGATGCGCATCGCGAAGGTGCGATTTCCCAGAATATCGGCGCGCTGCACGCCGCTGATCGCGCTCAGCTTGGGCTGCACGACACGCGTCAAGTAGTCGGTGATTTGGTTCTGGTCGAGGTCCGCGGAGGAGAATCCAAGGTACACCGCCGCGAATTGAGTATCAGCGGTTTCCAGATCGATCACCGGAATTTGAGCGTCCGGAGGAAGATCGTTGCGGACTTGCGCCACTTTCGCCTGGATCTGAGTCAGGGCGGCGGTGGTGTCGTAGTTAATCTTCAGGTGCACCTGAATGGTGCTCAAGCCCTGCGCACTCGTCGACTCCATGTAGTCGATGCCGTCCGCGCTGGCGATGACACGCTCGATCGGCGTCGTGATGAAACCGCGAACCAAGTCGGCGTTGGCGCCGACATAGACAGTCGTAACCTGGATGACCGCAATATCGCTGCGAGGATACTGCCGTACACTCAGCGAGCGAATCGCTTGCAAGCCGGCGATCAGGATGACTAAGTTTACGACGATCGCCAGAACCGGACGCTTGACAAATAAATCCGTGAACTTCATGAACGTTCCTCCAGGGACAAGCCGGGGTCAGCTGTAATCTTTCGCTATGACCTTTCGCTGTACTCTAGCTATCCTCGGGCTTGGGACTGGTGTTATTTCCGGGTTTCACAGTGTTGTTCACCTGAATCGGAGCGCCATTGCGCAACCGGAACACTCCGGAGCTCACAACCTCATCTCCCGGATTGATACCGGAAATGATGGCGACCTGATCGCCGCGAGAGCCCTCCACTTTGACCACTTGCTGGCGCACGCCGCGATAGGTATTCCCTTTCGCATCCTTCATTTCGGAGACGATGAATACCGAGTCTCCGTAAGGCGCGTAATTGATAGCTGAGGCCGGAAGCGGAACCACCTGCCGTGGTTGCCCCAACGGAAGTTCGACTTGCACATACATTCCGGGACGCAGCTTGTTGTCTTTATTCGTGATCGTAGCCTGCACCTGGATGTTTCGCGTCTGCTCATTGATGACCGAATCGAGCGCGGTAATTCGTCCGGTGAACGCCATGCCCGGCAGATCGCCGTTTGTGACCCGGAGAACGTGACCGGGCACCACTTTGGGCGTCTCTTGCTGCGGCACTCCAAAGTTCACATAGATGGGGCTCAGAGATTGCAGAGGAACAATCGACTGCCCGGCGGCGAGATACTGCCCCAGGCTGACCTGACGGATTCCCAACAATCCAGAGAATGGGGCGTGGATCGTCTTACGAGCGATCGCGGCCCGAATGTCCCCAACCTGAGCCTCGGTCGCTTTCTGCTGGGCGGTGGCGTTGTCATACTCGGACTTGGAGATGACCCCAGCCTTTACCAGTTCCTGCGCGCGGCCAAAGTTGATCTTCGCCAAGTCGCGCTGAGCTTCAAGGTTGGCCAACTGCGCCCGTTCCTGGCGGGTATCGAGTTCGACCAGAATATCTCCCTCGTGCACCCATTGGCCCGACTCAAAATGGATCTTGTCGATCGTGCCGGGCAGGTCGGCGCTCACGGTGACTCCCTCAATTGCGGCCGCCGTACCGATCACCGACAATGTAGAGGGCCACGTCTCTTTCTGAGCGACCACCGTTGTGACCGCGGTTGGCGGGGGCTGGAAGCTTGCACCCTGGGCAATCGCCGTCTCAACCTGCCGGAATTTTGCAAATCCGAGGCCTCCCAAAAGAGCGGCCATCACGACTAACATCAGGATCATTCGTTTCGCCATACAGTTCTCCCCAAATCGGAACAAAAACAATCGGTTATTGTCTTGGCGGCGTTCGGACAGAGGACGCGCAGTTATCCCAAATAGATTTCTCCAACTGGAAAAGGATTCAGAGTTAGTGTGGGTGGTTGAGATGGGACAGGACGTGAATCCGGCGGGAGTGTGCCATCCTAGCGATTTCCTGCCAACAGCGAGGAGGCACGCCGCTCGTCTACCAAAGACTTGCTAAGAAGAGGATTAGCGCGCCTGCGGCAGCGCCCACGCAAACAATACACTGCCACTGCTAGTCAGCACGTACTGACGCCCGTCGAGTTCGTACGTGATCGGCGAACTCACGATGTGCGACCCCGAGCCGGCATGCCAAAGCGTTTTGCCGTCGCTGGAATCCAGCGCCAGGAAGTTGCCCATCGCATCACCCGTAAAAGTAAGGCCGGAGTCCGTGGTCAAGACCCCAGCGCCCGACCCTTCGGGGCCCGAGTTCATGGCTCCAACGTATCTTGCCAGTCTGGTAGTCGATGGCGTCGATCACGCCCTTGCCCCAGACATCGTAGTCCGCGCCCGCCCATCCATAGACCCCATCGGCCGGCTTGGCGAAATAAATACTCCAGCTAGGATGGGCGCTGACAATGAACAAGCCGCTCTTCGGGTCAAAGCTGGGGGAACGATAGTTGGTCATCCCGCCCTCGTCGGGCGCAATGAGGCGACCATCGGGAGCGGGTTCCTTGGCGGGATTGGGAATCGGACGTCCCTGCTTATCGATTCCTAGAGTCCAATTGACTGGGCCGAAAGGAACGGTCAACAGACTCTTGCCATTGGTGCGGTCGAGAACAAAGAAGTAGCCGTTGCGCGAACTCTGCATCAGCATCTTCTTCGGCTCGCCGTGAAAGTCTCCATCGACCAGCACTGGAGTCTCGACGGCATCCCAGTCGTGCGTATCGTGCGGCGACGGCTGGAAAGACCAGACAAGTTTGCCTGTGTCGGGATTGATCGCAACGATGGAACATGTATAGAGATCGTCGCCGGGGCGCGTTGAGCCGTTTAGCACCGGAGTCGGATTTCCGGTTCCCCAGTACACAAGATTGAGCTCGGGATCATAAGTGCCCGTCATCCACGTCATACCGCCAGTCGTTTGGTTCGGAGTTCCCGCGGGAGGCGTGGAATCCCACTGCCACTGCGTTGCGCCTGTCTCCGGATCAACCGACCGGATATAGCCGCTCAAGTTATCAAAATCGCCGGAGACCCCGATGAGCACATGGTTTCCCACGATAAGAGGAGCCATGCTGGTCCAATATCCCTTCGCGACGTCTCCAACCTGCACTTTCCAGCGGACGGTTCCGTCTTTCGCGTTGAGCGATACCAGATATGCATCGGGTTCGGAGAAGAAAAGAGAGCCTTTGTACATGGAGACGCCGCGATTGCCGATGTGCTCCCCTTGGCTTGTCGGTTTGTTGTAACGCCAGATCATGTGGCCGGAGCGCGCATCCACCGCCCAAATGTTGTCTGGAACCGTGAAGTAGAGAATGCCATCGACCAGCAGCGGAGATGACTTGATGGGCGCGCCCTGGTTCGTTTGGAAAGCCCAAGCGAGAGTGAGACTGCCTACGTTCTGCGGCGTGATCTGATTCAGCGAACTGTGGCGCCTCCCGGAATAATCACCGTGGTACGCCGGCCAACTATCGGCCGGCGGATGCAGAAGCATTTGGTCATCGGGCACCTGCGCCAGCATGGTACTGGAAGATGTGAGTGCAATCAGTGAGCTCACTGCAATCAAAAAATGCATGTCTCGCAAAGTTCATATCGCATTCGTATCCCCCAAGGACTTCTCCCACCAGAATCAGAGTTTCGCGCTAGCGCAATGTTTGCAGATACGCCATCAGATTGTGGACGTCGGCGTCTGTGTATTTCGGAAACAGCTCCACATGAGCGTTCAAGGCCGGATCCACTTTGTATTGCACATCGCGGGTCCGCCACGATCGATATGTACCCGTGGAATCGATGACGCCAACGGTGAACTCGTCCAGATATCCCAATGTGCCCGTAATCGTTTGACCCGAGGCGAGCGTGACCGAGACTTTCGGTTTCGCGTGCTTCGGATAGAGCATCTGCTCCTCGAGTTCGAGGCCGGTGTAACGAGTTGCGACTCCGGCGAGATCCCCAGTCGGGGAATGACAGCCTGCACATCCGCCCGCACCTTCGAAGTAGCGCTTGCCGGCCTCGACGTTTCCAGTCTGGAGATCCGATGCATCCACGCCCTTTCGACCGCCACTGCCGCCGCGGCCGCTGGCTCGCGAGCGCATTGGCTTGTTGTGTGTGAATGAAGGCCACCAGGCTGGCGATTTCCTGATCCGAACGATCAAAGGGCGGCATGCCTTTATCGGGACGCCCGTTGCGCACGACGGGGCCGATCTTGTCTCCGTCCACATCGGCGGCTACCAACTTGGAGCGCGTCAGGTCCGGCCCGGTCTCTCCGCCGCCGGCATCGCGGCCATGGCAGAAGGAGCAATCTTTGCGGAACAGCGCCCGCCCTTGCTGCACCAGATCTGGCGAGTACGATTTCGCCGCGGCCGCGATTTGTCTCGACCCCGCTGGCGGCTGCTTGTTGGCAGGCGTTTGCGCCGCGGAAACCGCAAGGCTCACGAACAACAGCGCTGAAGGGCTGCTATGCCGAACTGCGCGTAGAAAGTTCATCGGAGCGCCTCAGTGCTGATCGGCGGACGCTTGCGGCCGCGGATGAGTTGTCGTGCTGCCTTCGGTCATGCCCAGCACCCACTTGATCGCTTCAAAATACATCTTGCGGATGTCCGGGTCGCTCCAGGCTTCCTCCGTGTGGCCAAGAGTGGAATAGAAGACACGTCCTTTGCCATACATTTTGTCCCAGGCCACCGCGAAATCATGATCGGTTCTGTGGACGCGCGGATTGTTAGCATAGTTCAGCTTTGATGGATCGAGGCTGAGCAGCACATTGACCTTTTCGCGCGACCATTCCTTCGGCTGATAGATTTCGTCGTACTTCAGGAAGGCCTTGGGAAAGTGGCGAACCGCAGGGAAGTTCGGGTCCTCGTTGATGATCGGCGCGTTGAACGTGGACCACGGATGCTGGTCGAACCATCCCCCGATCATTTCGCCGTATTCCGGCCATTTGTAATTCGTGTCGAGGGCCGCGTGAACGCCGACAAAGCCCTTTCCATCGTCCTTGATGAACGACATCATATCTGCCTTCTGGCTGTCGTCGAGGTCGAGCTCGCCGGTCGTGCTCACAAAAACCAGGGCATCGAAGTAGTTGAGAGTCTTGGCGTTTCTTCCGAGGTCTTTCTTGGTGATGAGCTCGACATCGGTGCGCAGGGTGGCATCCCAGAGGCCGCTTTCACGGCCCATGTTGTAGATGGCAACCATCCCACTGGAGACCGAGTCGTGCTCGAATCCCTTGGTCTGGCCGATCACCAGAACGTGCTTGAGGCGCACTTGCTTCTCGTGCGGTGGAGGCGGGAGCGAGGGATCCACAGCCGCCTGATTCTGTGCGGCCATTAGAACAGGCAAAAACAGAAAGAGGATTGAAGCGATTCGAACTGGACGCAAGCGATCTCCCTCCAACGAGGTTCGTTTCGTGAGACTGTCTGGGCATGGAGAGCCGAGTCCAGTCGAACTAAAAGGTAACATAAGGCGTCTGCGATAGAATGTTGCCGGTCAATTTCAGGAGAGAACAGGATTATGCGCGTTGGGGTCTTTACTCCTCTGTTGTCGCAACTGCCGCTGACGGTGGTCCTCAAGAAACTCGCGGCGCTCCATATTGATACCGTCGAACTGGCCACGGGAAACTATGTAGGCGATGCTCACTGCAAGCTCTCGATGCTCGAAAATCCAGCCGCACTGGCTGAGTTTCAGAAAGTCCTGGCCGATCACGGCGCGAAGATCAGCGCGTTGAGTTGTCACGGCAACCCGCTGCATCCGGATAAAGATCGCGCGAAGCAGGATCGCGAGGTGAGCCGCAAGACGATTCTGCTGGCGGAGAAGCTCGGCGTTCCGATGATGGTGGATTTTTCAGGGTGTCCCGGCGACTCGCCGAACGCCACGGCTCCCAACTGGGTCACGTGCCCCTGGCCGCCCGACTACCTCAAGGTGTTGGATTGGCAGTGGAACGAAGTGGTCGCGCCGTATTGGATCGAGCATGCGAAGTTTGCTGCGGACCACGGCGTGAAGATTGCGGTCGAGATGCACCCGGGATTCGTCGTGTATAACCCGGAGACCATGCTGCGGCTACGCTCCATCGCCGGACCGAACGTGGGGTGCAACTACGATCCGAGCCACCTCTTCTGGCAGAACATCGATCCGATCGCCGCCGTGCGCGTGCTGCAGGACTCCATCTTCCATGTTCATGCCAAGGACACTCAGATGTACCCCAGCAATCTTCCGCGCACCGGCGTGCTCGACACGAAACCGTACACGCAGGAGCGTGATCGCGCCTGGATCTTCCGCACGTGCGGCTACGGCCACGGCACCGAGTTCTGGAGCGAACTCATTTCTACGTTACGCATGTTTGGCTATGATTACGTTGTTTCCATTGAGCACGAAGACAGTCTGCTCTCGCCGGAAGAGGGACTGACCAAGGCGGCCAACTTCCTGAACGGAATTGTGATCCGCGAAAAGCCGGGTGCGGCCTGGTGGACTTAGTTTGACTCGATCTTTGAATCGGGCTTGAATCGACCAACGTGCCGTTGAATGACTGCGAAGGAATGACTCCGAAGGAAAGACAACTACGATGAAGCAGATCAAAACAGCGATTTTCGGCACCGGCTTTATGGGCCGCGTACATCTTGAGGCGGTGCGGCGAGTGGAGTCCGTCGAAGCGGTAGCGATCGCGGGCAGAAGCGCCGACGCAGCGCGCACGACTGGGCACGGGCTTTTCCGTCCCCACGATTACGACCGACTACCGCGAGGTCCTGCGCGATCCAGCCGATCGATGCAGTCCACATTTGCACGCCCAACGCGCAGCATTTTTCCATGGCCAAGGATGCGCTCAACGCGGGCAAGCACGTGCTCTGCGAGAAGCCGCTGGCTACCAGCGTGGAAGAAGGCGAAGAGCTTGTAGCTCTGGCCGCGAAGCAGGGTCTGCGAAATTGCGTCTGTCACAACCTGCGCTACTACCCTATGGTGCAGCAGATGCGCGCCATGCGCGAAGCTGGAGATCTGGGCGACATTCTCGTCGTCCAGGGCACTTATTCCCAGGACTGGCTGCTGTACGACACAGACTGGAACTGGCGCGTCGAGACCAAGGCTGGCGGCCCTTCGCGTTGCATGGCCGACATCGGCTCGCACTGGTTTGACATGGCCGAGCACGTCACGGGTCTGCGCGTGAAGTCGCTCTGCGCTGATCTTCAGACGTTCCACCCAACTCGCAAGCAGCCGAAGCATTCGGTCGAGACCTTTGCGAATAAACTGCTGGGGCCGGAAGACTACATTGAAACGCCGGTCGATACGGAAGATTTCGGGGCTGTGATCTTTCGCATGGGAACACGCACGCGGGGCTGCGTCACAGCCAGCCAGGTTTCGGCCGGGCGCAAGAACCGCCTCAGCATTGAAATCTACGGCACGCGATCTTCCGTGGCGTGGGACCAGGAACGGCCCGACGAACTCTGGTCAGGCCACCGCGATGACGGCAACCAGATCTTCATCAAGGATCCGTCTCTGCTGAAACCCGCGGCGCGCGGATTCGCCGACCTGCCTGGCGGCCACAGTGAGGGCTACGACGACACGTTCAAGCAAGTCTTCCGTCGGTTCTATGCCTCGATCGGAGCGGCCGACCGTGTGCCCGAGTATCCGCAGTTCACCGATGGCTTGCGGCAGTTGAGGATCCTCGACGCTGAAATGCAGAGCCATCGCACGCGCGGCTGGGTCGACGTTCCGGCGGTCGAGACGGCCAAGTGAAACGAGCCTGTTAGAGCAAACCTCCGAAATCCCTCCTCAGAATTCGAACCGGAGCGCGAATTCCATGATGCGGGGATTCGTCAGCAGGCCCGAGTAGTTGCCGAATGTGCTGGCACTGCCCAGTCCCAGGGAGTCCGAGAGAAGAGCTGACTGCACATCGAAGCGGGCGGTGTTCGTCAGGTTGAACGACTCCCAGCGAAACTGCAGGCTCTGTTTGTCACTCCAGGGCATGATCCAGCGCTTGGCAAGCCCGAGGTCAATTCCGAAAAATCCGTCGCCGCGGATGGGATTGCGCGCACCGGACTCGCCCGCCCATGCGTACGAAAAGGAATTGATAGCCAATACGCCGTTGGAAAAGATATTCGGATTCCCGTTCGTCTGACCGGCAGTCTGTGTCGGAGTGTTGAGATATACACCGGTCTTCACGGGCCCAACCTTATCGGCGTTTCCTTCCATCTCGAAGTTCGTGGGGAAGGCGCTGAAGCCGTTATCGACGGTGACGGGGAAACCGCTGGTCCAGCGGAAGACGCCGGAAACCTGCCATCCGCCGATGATCGCGTCGAGCGCGCGGTTGGAATTCTTTCCGAAGGACCGACCGCGGCCGAAGGGGAGTTCCACCACCCAGTTGGAGTTGATCTGATGGGTCGCGTCAAACGATGCCACGCCCTTTTGCGCCGCTGGATCCCAGGCGTTGATGATGTTGTTATTCAAGCCCAACAGGCTTCCGCTGCTGGCTGGCCCCACGCGTTCGGCATCCGAGGAGATGTCAATCGCCTTGGAATAGGTGTAGTTCAGGTCGAATTGGACACCGTGCGACATGGCATGGCGCAAAGTCGCCTGCAGAGCGTTGTAGTTTGACCAAGCCATCGAACGCCATGCATAGAGCGAACTGAATTGCTGCGCGTAGTAGGAATACTGTCCGCCCGACGTGAAGTACGTCTGGCTCGGAATGTTCGCATCGGTGAAACCGTTGTAATCCAGGTTGTAGAGGGCCAGAGAGTCGTTGAAGGCCGTCCCGCAGAAGGTGTCGAAGGCGAAAATCACTGGATTCTGCGTGCTTAAGTTTGCGCCACCTGTGCAGCCCGTCAGCGGATAAGCACCTCCCGCGGCCAACGGTTGGATCTGGTTGGTCCAGAACTGTTGCACTTTAGCTGAAACCTGGCTTGGATTGAACGACTGGGTCGGGTTCGAAACTCCCGCCAACAGTTGCGGACGGAAAACCTGTGCCAATCCTCTCTCGGCCGTGAAGTAATCGAGCCCTGACTGCTTATCCACAATGTCGAGCGGCATGGCCAGATCGTCCTGTGCCAGCAGGCGATGCGACATCCGGCCCACGTAGGCGAGATCCAAAGTGAAATTCGACTTCAGTTGACGGCTCACCGCAAAATCCAAGGTGTAGGAATATGGAGTTTTCAGATTTGGGTCGATCCCCCATGTAATCGCGCCCAATCCCACGGGATACTGTTGCGGGAAGCCACCCGGGGGCGCAGGTTCGATGATGGGCGTGCCCTGATAGTCATTTTGCGGAATCGTGTTCATGCTGGTGAGCCGCGGGGCGATCACAGAGGTTTCGTGGTCAGAGGGATTGTTCAGTTGGGTCGACAGGCCGAACGACCCATTCTGGTCGAACGTATCGACCAAGCTTTCTCCAGCGCGGTCGTACACCATCCCGAATCCGCCGCGAATACTGCTGGTACCGGTGGCGCCAAAGATCTTCTCCAGCCATCCACCGGAAAAATTCGGAGACCAGGCGAAGGCGACTTTAGGACCAAAGTCTTTGTGGTCCCAGCCGTAGTAGCCGGGCTTGCCGTTGGCGGGGCCGGCCCAATCGTATGAGATGAGCGGCTGGGTATTAGAGGGGATGCCCTGCTGCATGCCCGCGCCGCGTGCGTTAAACCAGTTCCCCAGATTGATGTTGGTGCCGACTTGCAAACCATTCGTTTCCCAGGGCGGAGAGAACAGTGAGTATCGCAGGCCGAGAGTCAACGTGAGATTCGGCTTCACCTTCCATGTATCCTGGGCATACATCTCATAAGAATTTTCCGCGAAACGACGCGCGACTGGCGCCCCTGGTGCCAGCGTGCCGCCGGCGCGGTCGAAGTTGTAAACCGCATTTCCCAACGTGATCATTCCCAGCAGACCCGTGATGGAACTGTCGTAGTTGCTGACAAACGAAGAATCTACCGCCGGAAGTCCGTTGTTCAGCGGATTGAGCGGATCCGTGTTGGTAGGCTGCGATATGCCGGAGTTCAGCATCCAGTCTTGATTTGCGAAGCCGGCGCTGAAGGAGTTGTTCAGATTGCTTTCCGGATTTCGCAGGAACGCCAACTGAACACCGAACTGCCAGGTATGTTTCCCGTGGACCCATGATAGGTCGTCCGTGAAGTTGTTGATCGGGCGCTGGAATGAGGCTGAGCGCGTGACCCCTTGGTCGAAGTTCAGATAATTCCAAGGCAAAGTCGAGTCTCCGAGGTTGCCTAGACTCTCCCGAACAAAGCCGTAACGGAAGTTGTTCAGCAATGTCGGGGAAAAGACCGCTGAGTAGCTAGCAATCAATCCTTTGTTGAAGTTAACCGTGGTCATCTCCGGTGGCGTGCCGGGCAGGAAAGGCGCACCCGCCGCGTTTTCGTTGGCCAGAGCTCCGCTGAGCGACAACCGGTGCTGCCCGTTTGCAGTCAGGTTGTAATCCAGTTTGGCGACATACCAGTTCTTCTTGGTATGAGTGGCTGCGCGGAAACGGTATCCCGCTGTGTTAAGCCCGTCACCCACGGTAAAGTCGTTAGGTAGTGGATAGGTCGCCATGTATTGCAGCACAACGGAATTTGGACCCGGTTGCGGAGCAAGGCTGTGACTGTCCATCGCGGTTATCTGGGAAGGCGAAAGGACGTAGTTTCCCGGGAGCGCGCTGTAGGTAACCGAGTTCACCGTAACCGAGTTGCCGGGACACAAAGCAATGTTGGCCTGGCCAGGGGTCTTTTCCAGGCATGTATATTGGACGACACCATTGCGGAAAGAGGCCGTCGGTATGGTTCGGTCCTCGCTGATCGCTTGGGAATTGCGATAGCCTTCAAAATTCGCGAAGAAATAGAACCGGTCTTTGAGGATTGGACCGCCGACCGAGACGCCGAAAATATTACGGTTGAGTTGCGGAGGCTTGTTGGGCAACCCGCTATTAATCTGAGACGCTTTGATGAAGTAATCGTTGGCACTGAAATAAGAGTTGCGATTGTATTCGTATAGTGATCCGTGAAAGGAATTCGTGCCGCTCTTGGTAACGAGAGCGACCTGAGCCGCGGACGAAACTCCTTGATCAGCGCCGTAATTCGTGGTCGTGACCCTAAATTCCTGCACTGAGTCGAGCGTGACCGGCAACACGGATGTGAATGCGTGGGACCCTTTGTCGTTGACGGAGATGCCGTCCAGAGTCACGTTGCTCTGGTCGCTCCTCGCGCCGTTGACGGCACCGCTTCGCGTATCCACGCTCACATCAATGTCCGGATTGGGTCCGGTGTACATTACTCCAGCTTGCAAGCTAAGCAGATCAGGAACGTTGCGGCTTTCCAGAGGCAGTTCTTTTACCTGCACTTCGCTGAACGCATTTCCCAGGGACGCGTCGGTGGTGTTGACGGTCTGGGCCTCGGCCGAAACCTCCACCTTTTCCGAGGTGCTTCCTACATCCATCTTCACGTTGCTGGTCACCGCGACGTTCACCAGAAGCTCAAGACTTGTCTGCTGAAACTTGCGGAACCCGGCCTTCTCTACAGTCAGGGTGTAGTTCCCGGGAGGCAGCGCCAGAAAGTGATATTCGCCCGAGTCATCGGTTTGCGTTTCCCGTTGCAGCGCCTGGCCGTTGTTGGAGACGGTCACTTTCGCTCCGGCTACAGTAGCGCCTGATCTGTCCAGTACCGTGCCGCGCAGCGAACTGGTTCCGGTTTGAGCGAGTGAAGAAGAGACAAATAGAGTCAGCACGACCACCCACAATGCGGAGCAGGCCCTCATGACATTTCCCTCGATGACTTGGAAGTGGCAGCCATTCTATTTGTCACAGCGCCGATGTCAAGACTCAAACGATGAGGACGAAGAGCATGAGGATGACATCCAGCAGTTGTGTAATGTTGCAAAGCACATGACCCACAGGCATACCGCGTGTAGGGCATCGAACGAATGGCAGCCCCCATGAAAGGCACGACCGATCTCGCATCCGGGTCGTCCGGCAAATTGAATGATGTAACCCGCAGAGTAAAAGAGCAAGACACCGCCTTCTGCGGTAGAATTGCTGTCACACAGGCTCAGCAAGCATGAGCATATCGACGTCCGCACCTGCTTCTCTTGAGTTATTTCTTTGTCGTCTTATGACGACCTTCATGTGAATTTTTGATTTGTTGCGGCCGCGAATCAGTAGATTTCGTGCGCACAAGTTGCGACCAATGGTTCCGGGACTATACGCATGATCGGCAAATCACTTCGCTCGTACCGCATTGAGGCCAAGCTGGGGGCCGGTGGCATGGGCGTGGTCTATAAGGCGGTCGATTCTCGTCTTGGCCGAACCGCTGCCATCAAGATCCTCTCCACCGCGGCTCTCAACGCGGACCGCGAGCGGCGCTTCGTTCAGGAAGCTAAGGCTGCGTCATCCCTAAACCACCCCAACATCGTGACGATCTACGACATTGATACACAGGACGTCGACGGAAAGCCGATCCAGTACATCGCCATGGAGTACGTGGCAGGAGACACGCTCGATCACCTGATCGGGCGCAAGGGGCTACGGATCCGTGAGGTGTTGAAGTATGCCGTCCAGATCGCGGACGCGCTGGCCGCGGCGCATGCGGCCGGAATTGTGCATCGCGATCTGAAGCCCTCGAATGTGATTGTCACTCCACAGGGCGTAGTGAAGATTCTGGATTTCGGATTGGCCAAGCTCGGCGAACCGGCAGGCGCCGACGCGTATGCCGAGACTCTGCACGGCGAAGGGTCCCCACTGACTGAGGAAGGTACTATTCTCGGGACCGTCGCCTATATGTCTCCCGAGCAGGCCGACGGCAAGAAGGTCGACACTCGCTCCGATGTTTTCTCGTTTGGCTCAGTGCTCTATGAAATGGCGACGGGCCAACGTGCGTTTGCGGGTGGCTCCAAGCTGTCGTCGCTATCGGCGGTGCTCTACAAAGATCCACAACCGGCCTCGCAAGCTGTGGCAGACGTTCCTCCGGAACTGGATCGCATCATCAGCCGCTGTCTGAAGAAAGATCCCGAACGCCGCTGGCAGACCATGGCCGACGTGAAAGTGGCGCTGGAAGAGTTGCGGGAAGAAATGGATTTCAGCAACTTCGCACTCGCGAGCCCGGTGCCAAGTCCACGTCGGCGTACCACATCTCACGTCCGGCTCTGGATCGGTGCAGGGTTGCTGGCGGGAATCTTGCTTGGGCTCGGGTTGCGCATCTCGTATGAACGGAGATACAGTCCGCCTCCCGAGCCTCCGTCGTACCGTCGCTTGACGTTTCGGCGTGGCGATGTGACGTCTGCGAAGTTCGCTCCGGGGGACACCGTTGTCTACAGTGCCGAGTGGGACGGCGCGCCCTCCACATTATTTTCCGCGCAGCCTGGCAATCGCGAAGCCCAGGCGTTGGCGCTGCCCAGTGCGCGCGTGCTCGCGATCGCACCCAGCGGCGAGATGGCGATTCTGTTAGGCGGGGAGGATGTCGGCACACTAGCCCGTGTGCCCTTTGGCGGCGGTGCGCCACGCGAGGTGTTGGAAGGCGTGAGTGGCGCGGACTGGGGACCGGACGGAGAATCGCTCGCGGTAGTGCGCGCTGTCGGCGGAAAATTCAGGCTTGAATATCCCATCGGGACGGTGTTGTACGAGACGGAGAGGCGGCCACCCATGATGCCGCGCGTTTCGGCAGACGGCAAGCTGGTTGCGTTCTTCGATTTTGATGTCGAAGTCGGCGATTATGCCCTGTGCGTGATCGGCGCAAATCATCCCCGGCAGGTTCTTTCCCGAGGATGGCGCGCCATCGGCGCATTGAACTGGTCTCCCGACAATCACGAAGTCTGGTTCTCAGGTGGACAGCCCGGCGGTGATCCGGCACTCTACGCAGTTACTCTCTCTGGCGCGCAGCGGCTGGTTTCTCAAACGGGCGGAATGATTGTGATGCAAGACGTAGCCCGCGATGGCCGCGTCTTGCTGACTACGGTCAACTCCCGTCTCGGGATCCACTATCTGCCACCGAACGGAGCGCCGCAGCGCGATCTGGCCTGGTTGGATTCTTCTCTAATGTATGACCTCTCCAACGACGCGCAGTCCCTGGTCTTCGTCGAGCTGTCCAGCGGCCAAGGACGCAACTCCGCGATTTACATGCGGAAGACGGATGGCTCTCCCGCCGTACAGCTGGGCTCCGGCAACCGGCCTTCGCTTTCGCCGGATGGGAAGTGGGTAGCCTGCATCCACCACGAGGGCGGGAGTTCGAGCCTGATGCTGCTTCCGACTGGCCCTGGAGAATCGCGATTCCCGAAGATCGATGACATGCACTTCGACGGTGTGGAGTGGTTCCCTGATAACAAACACATTCTGTTCACTGGCAATGAGACTGGCCACGCAACCCGCACGTGGATGTACGATCTTGAAACCAACAAGTCAACGCCCCTCACACCCGAAGGGACGCGTGGCACGCGCGTTTCGCCCGATGGCAAGTGGTTCATCACTGTAGACACGCACAAGCTGCTGCTGTCTCCCGTTGGCGGCGGGGATTCCAGGACCATTACGGATTTGCAGGGTGAGAGTGTTGTGCGCTGGAGCGGTGATGGACGATACATCTTCCTGCAACAGCGCGAACCCGCCAGCATCAAGATCAGCCGTCTCGAAGTGGCCACGCGGCACAAGGAGCCTTGGCTGATCGTGAAGGTTCCCGAGCCGGGGGCGCAGTTCTTTGGACCACTGGCTTTATCGGCGGACGGAAAAGCGTGCGCGACTACTTTCCAGCGCGATCTTGCGAATCTGTTTCTGGTGCGAGGGTTGAAATAGAAGTGCCCCCCGGTGCATGAGAATCACGCCGTCCGCGTTTCAGCCCTGCCTCTCCCCAGCATCAGCCCGATCCAGCAACTCACCGGCCACGTAAACAGCCAAGACAGCCAGTACCAGTGCGGCCAGCCCTTGCTCCAGTTCGGGATTACCGAGACGATGCCCATCACCTCTCCGATGACAAAGAACCACAGTACATGGCGTGCGGCACGACTGGGCGCAAACCGGGCACAGAGCCAGGCGCAAAGGATCGAGATGACGATAAAGAACGCCGTGCTCGCCATGAGAGCGGTGTCTGAGGGCACACGGCCTCGAACGTAATCGCTCGGGAATAGTTGCGAGAGCAACGGGTCGGTTGCCAGTACAAGAACAACCGAAAGCACGTAAGAGCCGACGACGACTGCGATGGATTTAAGCATTGTTTCACCTCCATGTAGGCATCGAGCAATATTTTGATTGTGTTCTTCGGGCCCTGTTCGAGACTACTTGCCTACCCTTGCCGCTGCCGCTTCGGCTTGAGGTTCAGGGTGCGAATCAGCCGAAATAAATGGTTCGGATGCACTCCCAGGATTTTGGCAGCGTCGGTGTAATTGCCGTTCGCCTGCTCGATAGCGCGTTCGATCAGGACCTTCTTCGCCTCGCGGATGCCATCGTGGAGCGCGCTCACGGGTTCCCCGGAAGCAGCGGTTTCTTCCAAGATGGAATCCGGCAAGTCTTCGGCGAGGATTAGCTCCGTCGTGCCCAGTACCGCCGCCCGCTCGATGGCATTCTCCAGTTCGCGCACGTTGCCCGGCCAGTCATAGCGTGTGAGGCAGGCGCGAGCCTCCGAGGAGATACCGGCCACGCGCCGCTTCACCTTCTCGCCGTATTGGGTCGCGAAGAAGGCCGCCAGCATGGGAATATCCTCGCGGCGTTCCCGCAACGCCGGCATGTGGAGCGATACGACGTTGAGGCGATAATAAAGATCCGGCCGAAAGGCTCCCGTGCGCGAGGCCTCCTTCAGATCGCGATTCGTCGCGGCAATCAATCGGACATCGAGCTTGATGGGACGCGTCCCGCCGACTCGTTCGAACTCTCTCTCCTGCAGCACCCGCAGCAGCTTCGCCTGCATAGGCACGGCCAACTCCCCGATCTCATCCAGAAAAACCGTGCCGCCTTCGGCGACCTCGAGCTTTCCTTTCTTCTGCGAGACCGCACCAGTAAAAGCCCCTCGTTCGTGTCCGAACAACTCGCTCTCGAGCAAGGTCTCAGTAATGGCCGCGCAGTTAATGGCCACAAATGGTTTGTCGGCCCGGCCACTATTCATGTGGACCGCCCGCGCCACCAGTTCTTTTCCCGTGCCGCTCTCGCCTGAGATCAGGACCGTCGAATCCCGCCCCGCCACCCGGGAAACGAATCCATACACCTCGTGCATGGCCTTGCTTTCCCCAATCATGCTGTGGTGGATGCTCAGTTCTTCGTTCAGGCGGCGGTTTTCGCCTCCGAGCCTCTCGACGTGCCGCGCGTTTTCGATGGCGAGGGCAACGATGTTTCCCAGCGTCGTAACCAGTTGGAGAAGGTCCGAGTCGAAGCGCGCGCCCGGGGAACTCGCGTCCAGATACATGACGCCCAACATATTCCCCTGCACTTCGAGCGGAACAGCCAGGACCGAGTGGACGCGGCGTTCCAGCAGGCTCTCGGCCTCGC
Source organism: uncultured Acidobacteriaceae bacterium (assembly GCA_963795875.1). Classification (GTDB taxonomy): domain Bacteria; phylum Acidobacteriota; class Terriglobia; order Terriglobales; family Acidobacteriaceae; genus Sulfotelmatobacter. The sequence goes on along the minus strand of CAWCJM010000003.1, from coordinate 1,784,857 downwards.
GGTAGGCATCGTCGCTTTGAACATCGTTGGAAAGTATCGCGAGATTCTCCTCCAGAACCCGGTTGAGAATGGTCTGGCTCGCATGAATCGGCTGATTGGGCCCCAGCCGGCGGTCCCGGCCTACCACCGAAGAGAATCCGGCGACACCATTCTCGGTCAGTAGTACAGCTGCTTGATCCGCAGGGACGATCGCCAAGACCGCCTCCAGCGCCTTTTCTTGCAGCGCCGCCAGGCCGCGCACCGAGTTCAGGGTCCGGCTGAATTCGAGCAGCACGTTGAGGTCGCGAACTGTTTTGGCGGTGGTGGGCAGCCCGTCGGGCCGGGAAGGCTGCAGGTACCGGGCATCCTCTTTGCGAAGGATCACGGTAGCGGCACCTGGCATAGGAGTGGCGTCAAGGCTCAGGGAGGCGTTCCCTGGAGTTGACCCACTGTCCGCCCCCTGGAAGACAAGAATCGAGTTGCCCACCCGGATCTGGTCCCCATGGACCAGCACCCTCTCCCTGACAGGCACGCCGCTGATAAAAGTATTGTTCCGGCTCTCCAGATCCTGAAGACGGAATCCGCCTGCTTCCTTGCGGATGATGCAGTGGCGCCGCGATACCAGGGAGTCGAGCAGCGAGATCTCGTTGGACGGATCGCGGCCGATCGAGACTTCATCCCCGGCAAGGGGAAAGAGCTTCCCTTTGAGGGGCCCGCTTACGGCTTCCAGCCGAGCCCCGCCGGTGGCAGAGACAGCTTGTTCGCCCGAATCGCCCATGACGCAATGAGTATACCCGGAGCCTCCCGGGTCCGCCCTCTACCTAACATAAATGTTACGTACTAGCGCTTTTGTTTGGGTTTCTGCGCTCCGGCCAGGCTGTAGATCGGGGGAAGCCCGGGCTGGGAACCTGATTTATCCCCAGTTTTTGCCGAAAATCCCGGGGTTTGCACGCGGCGGGCCCAAGCGTCGGGATTGGTACGCAGCTTGCATTACTAAGGTCACTTGCGACGGACGGCCCGAGCAAGGAAACAAAATCCCAGGTACTAAGGAGCAAGACAATGGTAAGGATGAATGCAAAGCTGGCAATCAGGATCGCGATTCTGGCCGTAGGGATGGTAGGTACGTTCATCGGTGCAAGCGTTCAGCCCATTTCCGCCGCAGACGGGGGCCCGCTCATTCTCTGCCCACCCAGGCAGCCGAACTGCTCGACGACTCTGCCGCCGAGCTAGAAGGCTCATAGCTCAAAGCGACGCGCTTGACGAAACCAGCGGTCGTGATTGAAGCCGAACTTTGGGTTCGCAATCTTTGGGCTGACGGGGACAATAGGAATCCGTCAGCCATATTTTTCCTAGCGTTAGATAAGTTCGCCCTCCCCCGCGCCGCAATACTGGAACGACACCAGACCTCTAAGAATTGTTCCCGCCGTAATGACCAAAATGTAATTACGAAGTGTGCCAGCAACCGCCTGGAGTCCAGTTCCGACGACCCAGATCAGCGACTCCTCAGCTAACTTCTTCGCAAGAGTCTGGAAGGAGCGCGTTCTTATCGTGAGTGCAAGCCAGTCAGTAGAAGCACTGCTGACGGCCCTCACGGAGACGCCATGGAAGATTCCGACGGACACGCCACTTCACGCAAGCTCTGGTTGTTTTTCCTTCCCGTCCTATTAATCTCTGCCGCAATCGTTACAGTTCATCGGTTCGAGGCCAGTAATGGCGAACCTGCCGCCAGTGCGACCTACGGGCACGGCCTGGTGAACGTGGCAATTCCCTACGAAGCGGATCGTTCCGGTGCAGGACAACTCACCATGGAAATTCTGGATCCGGAGGACCAAGTCCTCGGGCGCCTGGACCATCCAGTCGAGGTGGCTGAGGGCACAGGGTCCTGGCACGAACAGATCAAGCTGGCGAAGCCGCTGGCTCTTGACGAGCTAGTATGGCACCGCGTGCGCTACCGCTTCGCATACAGGGACGGCAAGAGCGCCGAGATCGAAGGCACGGAATCGATCTCGCAGATCCTGCGCACGCCAGTACTTCACATTCTCGGCCAGCAATCCTACTTGACCGGCAGCGACGCGGCTGTGCGAGTCATCGTCACAGATTCCCATGACGCGGTCATTGTGGGCCGCAGTTCTCTACAGATCGAACTGATCGTTCCCGAGCAGAAATCGCGATTGCTCTTCTCCGGACGGCTCAATCGGCGCGGAACAACCGAGGCGCAATTCCGCTTCCCGGCCGGCCTGGTGGGCAATTATCAATTGCGCTATGCGGTCGACACACCGATCGGGTCAACCGAGTTCACGCAGGATGTACGGCTTGAAGATAAGGTTTCGATTCTTCTCACGACCGAGAAGCCGATTTACCAGCCCGGGCAGACGATTCACGTGCGCGCGCTGGGGCTCGATCGTTCCAATCACGAGGCCGCCGCGAACCGAAAGCTGACCTTTGAAGTCGAAGACTCCCGCGGAAACAAAGTATTCAAGAAGGCGACGCAAACCGACAAGTTCGGAATTGCCTCAGCGGAATTTGGGCTTGCCGACGAAGTCAACCTGGGCACGTACCATCTCCGCGCTTTGATGGGGGAGAGCGAAGCCCCAACGAACACAGCCGAGATGGCGCTCAACGTGGAACGCTATGTTTTGCCGAAATTTAAGGTCGCAGTCGATTTTGCGGGCAACGGCAGCAAGACGAAGCGTGGCTACCGCCCAGGCGACCACGTTACCGGAACCGTGCGAGCCAACTATTTCTTTGGCAAACCGGTCGACAACGCGGGGATAACGGTCAAAGCTTCCAGCATGGATGTCTCTGTGTTTGAAGTAGCTTCCGTGCAGGGCAAGACGGATCATGATGGCGCGTACCACTTCGATCTGACTCTGCCGAAATATTTCGCTGGCCGTCCTCTGAGTCAGGGTGCGGCTCGCGTGCTGATTGAGGCCACGGTGAAAGACTCCGCCGAGCACGCCGAGACTCGCGGCGAGCCGATTACCGTCAGCGAATCGCCTCTTATTATGACGGCTGTGCCAGAGGGAGGTACGCTGGTTCCCAATCTGGAGAATCAGGTCTTCGTCCTGACTTCTTACCCGGACGGGACACCGGCGCATGCCAGCCTTGAGGTTCGCGCGGAGGGAAATGCCGACCAGCGTGTAACCACCGACTCAGGCGGCGTTGCCGTTGTCAGCATTCGTCCGAGTGACGGAACAGAAACGCTCAAGATCGAAGGTCAGGACGACGAAGGAAATCACGCGTCGAGCACGGTTCAGCTGCAAAGCCGCGGAGGCGAGGATCAGATTCTTCTACGTACGGAACGCGCGGTCTACAAGGCAGGCGACCGCATTGACCTGAGAGTCTTCTGCACCAAGAAACGACGGCGCCGCTTACCTGGACATCGTCAAAGACGGCCAGACGGTCCTGACGCGTGATCTTGAGCTCGAGAACGGGCAGGCTGAATTCTCGCTCACCGCGACACCTGAACTGGCGGGAACGGTGGACTTCAGCGCTTATCTTTTCGGGCGCAATGCCCAGCCAGTCGCCGATCACAGGCTGATATTCGTGCAACCAGCAGATGAACTCAAGATCGATGCGGTGGCCGATGCACCCGTTTACAAACCGGGTGGTGAAGCCCGCATCCGCTTCCACGTAACCAACTCTCGAGGCGAAGGTGTGAGCGCCGCCCTGGGACTGCAGGTCGTTGACGAAGCCGTCTTCGCGCTGGCCGAGAAGCAACCCGGCTTTGCCAAAGTTTTCTTTTATCTCGAACAGGAGGTGATGAAGCCGCGCTATGAAATTCACTCCATCGGCATGTCGGAGATCGTCGAACCGGCGGAGAAGTCGAAGATCGAGCAGCGCAATCGCGCCGCGCGCGCCTTGTTTTCTGCCACCGAATTGGTGGGCGCAAACAAATTCGAAACTGAGTTCGGCCGGACGGTGCCCATGGAGAAATACCAGGAATATGCCGGTCGCTATCAGGCTCATTTCCTGGACCAAATACATGAATTAGCAGAACGCCTGAGCCTCGCGTACCGCGACAACCCGGAGAATGGTGATCTAGCCAGGGTCTTCGCCAGAATTTCGAAGTCTGGCGGAGGCGAGTGTCTCGACTCTTGGGGGACCCCGTTTCGCCTCGAACCCGCGCAGTGGTATCGCGACAAGGCTCGCTACATCGTGCGCAGTGCGGGCGCCGATCACCGATTCGACACCCCCGATGACATGGCTGCCTATGTTGAGGTGCACAGAGGCACAGTTCTAGGCCACCCGGACTCGGACACGCTTACTCTCAATATCGAACACGATCGCGGCCCATTCAACGGTCTTGCGGAGATTGTCGGAACCATCACAGACCCTTCGGGCGCAGTGATTTCGGGAGCCAGCGTCGCGATTCGCGAAGTCTCCACCGGGAAGAAACGAGCGGTCGCCACAGATGCCGCGGGCCAATTCACTCTGGCAGGCGTACCTGCTGGGCGCTACGACCTGCAGGTATCTCAGGCCGGATTCAAGACTGCGTCCCGGAGAATCACTCTCCGCGCCCGCGACCGCGTCGTCGTCTCTACGATCTTGTCGATCGGGTCAGTGAGCGAAGCTGTCGAAGTCAGCGCCGCCAGCGTAATCGTTGAATCCCGCAATAGAGTCATGAAGGCCACCGGCGGCAATGTGGCAGCCCTCGCCATCAATGGCCGCAATTTTACGGATCTTGCTGTACCTGCGGCGCCAGTTGCAGGCCCGATCGACATTGGAGCATCCACCAACATTGCGATTCGCGCCAAAGACAAGCAAGAGGCTCCGGTCCGTCTGCGCACGTCCGTTCCTACTTCCCCGAGGCTCTCTACATCAATCCCGAAATCATCACCGACCAAAACGGATCGGCGACCATCACGATTCCCCTGGCAGACTCCATCACCACCTGGCGCATGGCGATGCTCGCATCCACGACTCACGGCGCACTGGGCAGCGGCACGTCCAGCCTGAAAGTCTTTCAGGATTTCTTCGTCGACCTTGATCTGCCCGTCACGCTCACTCAAGGCGATCGAGTCTCGATCCCAGTAGCCGTCTACAACTACTCGGGCGCGCGCGGAGACGTCAGCCTGAAACCTGCAACCGGACGACTGGTTCTCGCTGATCGATGATGTGGCCGAAAAGTCCGTCTCCGTCGACTCTGCGCGCGTCGGCGGATCGCAGTTCACCCTCGAAGCGCGGCGCATCGGCAAATTCAAGCTGACGCTCTCGGCTCGCATGAAGGGCGGCGCAGAACGCGCCGATATCGTCGTCCGCGAGATCGAAGTCATTCCCAACGGGCGCGAACAGAACATGGTCTTCAACGGCCGCCTGGAAAACACCGTGCAACACGAACTTATCTTCCCCGCGAATTCCGTTCCCGACGCCAGCAAGATCTTTGTCAGGCTTTACCCAGGCCCGCTGAGCCAGGTAATTGAAGGCATGGACAGCATTCTGAGCATGCCGGGCGGCTGCTTTGAGCAGACCTCCTCCAGCACTTATCCGAACGTTCTGGCGCTCGATTACATGAAGCGCACAAAGAAGCTGACTCCCGAGGTGCACGCCAAGGCCGAAGGATACATCGCCAACGGCTACCAGCGCTTGCTGACTTTTGAAGTTCCGGGCGGCGGATTTTCATGGTTCGGAAGCGCGCCCGCCAACAAGATTCTGACGGCTTACGGCCTGATGGAATTCAGCGACATGTCGAAAGTCTACGACGTAGATCCAAGACTGATCGCACGAACCCAGCAGTGGCTGGCATCGCAGCAGCAAGCCGATGGAAGCTGGAAGCCTGACACGCAGTTTATCAATGAAGGCGCCACGAACCGATACAACTCTGACGTACTTCGCATTACCGCTTACATCGCGTGGTCGCTAGAGAACACTGGCTACCAGGGTCCTGCGGTCGAAAAGGCGAAACAGTTTATCGACGGCCACATGAGCGCCAAGGTCGACAGCTACACGCTGGCCGTCGTCGCCAACTTCGCCACTGATTTTGGATCGGGCAACGGAGAAAAAGACCGAGCCTTCACCCGACAGGCCATGCAACTGCTTCTCGACGCACGCACTGAGAAGGACGAGCAAGCCTGGTGGAGTTCAGCGGAAACCGGCGTCTACGCGACCGGCGCCAGCGCGAGTGCTGAAGACCACGGGGCTCGCGGTGCAGGCGCTGCTCAAGTGGGGAGAGGCATCCGGCACGGCTCGAAAAGCCTTGAACTATATCACCTCCAAGAAAGATGCTTCCGGCACGTGGGGCACGACGCAAGCGACAATCATGGCGCTGCGAGCCCTGCTGCTCGCAACCGAGAAAGGTGCAGCCGACGTTCAAGGCACTCTTGAAGTCCTACTCAACGGTAAGCCCGTCGAAAAACTCACGCTGACTCCCGAGAATAATGACCTGCTCCATCAGTTCGTGTTCAAGGGCGTCGGGCCAAAAGCGATCGGCTCGGAAGACTCCAACACCGTCGAAATCCGATTCGAAGGCAAAGGTGGCTTGGCCTATCAGGTGGTCGGCAGCTACTTCCTTCCCTGGGACGAGAAACCGGCGAACGAACCTATGTCGATCAACGTGACCTACGATCGCACTCACCTCGCTCAGGACGACATCGCGACTGCAACCGCTACCGTCAAAAACAATCTTCCTAAAGCCGCGAACATGGTGATGGTTGATCTGGGAATTCCGCCGGGATTCGATTTGCTCAGCGAAGACCTGCAAACCTACATTGAGAAGAGCGCTGGCCTTAAGAGTGGTCGTCTGGAGAAGTTCAGCCTCACCGCGACGCAGGCGATTCTCTATTTCGATTCCATCGCTCCCGGCGACACGGTCGCTCTACATTTTCGCCTGCGCGCCAAGTATCCGATCCGCGCTCGAACATTCCAGTCGCGAGTCTACGAGTACTATGACCCGGAAGTCAGCTCGATCGCACGGCCCGTGCAACTGGAGGTGCGCCAGCGCTAGGCGGTTGTCAGCGGCAGGATCGTCCAAACGGCGCGCCTGGTCTATAATCATGCGCACTCGTAGCCCTGGCCTTTGTCGCTGCTCAATTCCTTCCATGCACATTGACGCTCATCAGCATTTTTGGATTTACCACCCCGCCGAATATGACTGGATCGACGATTCCATGGCCGCTCTGCGCCGCGATTTCCTGCCAGCGGATCTGAAGCCCGAGTTGGATCGCAGCGACTTTCAAGGATCGGTCGCCGTGCAGGCGCGCCAGACGCTAGAAGAAACTCGCTGGCTTCTTGAGTTAGCGGAGCGCTCTCCGTCGATTCTTGGCGTGGTTGGCTGGGTCGATCTGCGGTCGCCGGATATTCGTTCTCAACTGAAAGTCCTTGCTCGGAATCCTAAGCTGGTCGGCATTCGCCACATCGTGCAAAGTGAACCTGACGATCGGTTCCTGCTGCAGCCAGAATTTCTGCGGGGAATTTCCGCGCTTGAAGAGTTCGATCTTGCTTACGACATCTTGATTTACACGAAACACCTTCCGGTCGCCGCCGAGTTTGTCGAGCGTTTCCCGCGGCAGCGCTTCGTGCTCGATCATCTGGCCAAGCCGCCGATCAAGAGCGGTCAAGTCGATTCTTGGGCGGAGGGCATCAGACGGCTGGCCGAATTTCCCAATGTGTTCTGCAAATTGTCGGGACTGGTCACTGAAGCCGACTGGCAGCATTGGCAGCCCGAGCAGATCGTCCCATTTCTCGACGTCGCCTTTGAATCCTTCGGGCCGGATCGCCTGATGATCGGCTCCGATTGGCCGGTGTGCCTGGTGGCGGCTTCGTATGCACGCGCGATCGAAGTCGTGAAGGCTTACTTGCAAGCGAAGAAGCCGGAGTGTCGAGAGGCAGTGCTCGGCGGCAATGCGCAACGGTTCTGGCGTCTGGCAGGTCGTTGAGAATCCTCTGGGTAGCGTTCTCCGAACCGAATGCTTTACAATGACCGGTCGGGCTCGAAACTGCGACACTGCATTGACCCTATGCATCGTCCGTTCTCCAACTCGATTCCCGCGACAACGTTTTGATCGCCCTCACCGACTTGAAAGCCGGCGAGCGAATCGAATTCGGGGGCCAGACCTACACTCTTCCTAAGAATGTTCCGGCCAAACACAAGTTCGCCACGCGAGATCTCAGCATCGGCGACGACGTCATTATGTACGGAGTTCTCGTTGGCAGAGCCGTCAAGCCCATCGCGGCCGGAGAACTGCTGACGACCGGCAACATCCAACATCAGGCCGCGCCCTTTCAGGAACAGTCCGGCGAATTTCACTGGACGCCACCCGACGTCTCGCGGCGGAAGCAACAAACGTTTCAGGGATATCGCCGCTCCGACGGTCAAGTCGGCACGCGAAATTACTGGCTTGTCGTTCCTCTGGTTTTTTGTGAGAACAAGAACATTCAGGTTCTGAAGCAGGCGCTTCGAAGAAGAACTCGGATTTCGCCGCGCCCCAACTCTACCGCCGCCAGGTTGCCGAACTGGCAAGGCTGTATCGAGAAGGACAAGCGGACAAGATCGAGGTTCACGTCCCACCCTGCAGAGCGGTTCCCACGCAGCGCAGCCGCCTGTTCGAGAATGTCGACGGCATCCGCTTTCTGCTGCACGAAGGGCGGCTGCGGCGGCACGCGGGAAGACTCCAACAATCTCTGCGGCACTGATCGCGGGCTACATTCACCACCCGAACGTTGCAGGCGCCACCGTTCTGAGCCTGGGCTGCCAGCACGCGCAGATCGCAATCCTCCGCGACGAAATTCGCAAGCGCAATCCCAAGTTCGACAAGCCGCTTGTTCATTCTCGAGCAGCAGCGCAGCGGTTCCGAGGCGGCAATGATGTCGGACGCGATCCGGCAAACGTTTCTCGGGCTGGTCGAAGCCAACAAGGCGCAGCGCACTCCCGCTCCTCTCGCCGATTTGTGCGTCGGTCTGAAGTGCGGGGGCTCCGACGGCTTCTCCGGCATCTCCGCGAATCCCGCCATCGGACACACCGCCGATCTGCTTGCCGCTCTGGGCGGCCGAACGATTCTCTCGGAATTCCCGGAGCTGTGCGGCGTGGAGCAAGAACTGATCAATCGCGGCAAGAACAAAGAAGTCGGCAATCGCTTCATTCAACTGATGCGCGACTATGCCGCCCGCGCCGCGGCCGTGGGCTCCGGCTTCGACATGAATCCTTCGCCCGGAAATATGCGCGACGGACTTTTGACCGACGCCATGAAATCCGCCGGAGCGGCGAAGAAGGGCGGCACGTCTCCCGTAACCGCAGTGCTCGACTATCCCGAATACTCGACCGAGCCGGGCCTGAATCTGCAATGCACGCCGGGCAATGACGTGGAGTGCGTCACAGCGCAAGTCGGCGCCGGAGCAAGCGTGGTGTTGTTCACCACCGGCCTGGGCACGCCGACCGGCAATCCGATCGCTCCAGTCGTAAAGCTTTCCACCAACTCGGATCTGGCGCAACGCATGCACGACATCATCGACATCGATACTGGAGCAGTCGTCGCCGGGCAAGAAGACCATCGAGCAGATGGGCGAGGACATTCTGGATCTCGTGATCAAGGTAGCGAGCGGCGAAGTCCGAACCAAAGCCGAGCAGAAGGCGCAGGAAGATTTCATTCCCTGGAAGCGAGGCGTTTCGCTCTGACCAATCAAGCGCAACGCGCAGACTTTCCGCCTCGACGGCAAAGTCGCCGTCGTCACCGGCGGCGGCAGCGGCATTGGGCAGGCCATCGCTTTGAAATTCGCGGCGCACGGCGCGGTGATTCGCGTTCTGGATGTGAACGAATCTGCAGCGGCCGCAACCTGCCAGCAAATTCGTGCGGCGGGCGGCAGTGCCTCCGCCCATCTCTGCGACGTGACCAACCAGCCCGACGTGAAGGCTTTGTTCGACCAACTTTTCCGCCGCGAGCGCATTCACATCCTTATTAATAACGCCGGAATCTCGCACATCGGCACAGTTGAGAGCACCGACCGAGGAAGACTTCGACCGCATAGTTCGAGTGAACGTCAAAGGCTTCTACAACTGCATGCACGCCGTCGTCGGGCACATGAAGAAGCTCCGGCGGCGGAGTCATTGTGAACATGGCGTCGATTGCCGGATCCTCGGGTCTGGCCGACCGCTTCGCCTACTCGATGAGCAAAGGCGCGGTCATCGCGATGACCTATTCCGTGGCGAGAGACTATCTCGCGCATAACGTCCGCTGCAATTGCATTTCTCCGGCCCGGGTTCACACGCCGTTTGTCGACGACTATTTGCAGAAGAACTTATCCCGGACGCGAGAAAGAAATGTTCGAGAAGCTGGCAAAGTCGCAACCGATCGGCAGAATGGCGGAACCGGCGGAAGTCGCTTCCCTTGCATTGTTCTTATGCTCCGACGAAGCTGCGTTTATTACCGGCGTGGACTATCCGCTCGATGGCGGCTTCTTCAATCTGCGAGGCTAACGCATGGACCTGCAACTGAAAGACAAAGTCGTCATCGTCACCGGCGGCGCCAAGGGAATCGGCGCGGCCATTGTCCACGCCTGCGCAGCCGAAGGTGCAATTCCGGTGATTGTCGATCGCGACGCCGAAGCCGGCAAGCAACTGCAAAGCGATCTGCAAAACAACGGCGCGACTTGCGGACTCATCACCGTCGATCTCGCCACCGCGGAAAACTGCGCGCAATCCGTCGAGCAGACGCTGAAGGACTTTGGCCGCATCGACGCGCTCGTGAACAACGCCGGACGCAACGACAAGGTCGGCCTGGAACACGGGAGCGTCGACGAATACGTGGCCTCGCTCAACCGCAATCTGGTGCACTACTACAGCATGGCTCACTATGCCCTGCCGCACTTGAAGCGCTCGCGCGGATCGATCGTCAACATCGGCTCCAAAACCGCGGTCACCGGCCAGGGGAGCACATCAGGCTACGCGTCTTCAAAAGGCGCGATCATGGCGCTGACGCGCGAATGGGCGGCGGAACTGCTGCCCTACGGCATTCGCGTCAACACCGTAATTCCTGCCGAAGTGATGACGCCGCTCTACCGCAGTTGGCTCGACACGTTTCCGAATCCCGAAGAAAAACTGAAGACGATTCTCACCAAGATTCCTCTCGAGCAGCGCATGACGACGGCCGACGAGATCGCTGCGATGGTCGTTTTTCTGATCTCGCCCAAATCCAGCCACACCACCGGCCAGCATTTATTCGTCGACGGCGGCTACGTTCATCTGGATCGCGCACTGACATGAGATCTCCGAATGAACCATCTCCGCCCCATCACCGAGCGACGCTACGTCGTGCCGCTGGTACTGGTGACCAGCCTGTTTTTCCTGTGGGCGATCGGCGTCAACCTGAATGACATCCTGATCCAGCATTTCAAGAAAGCGTTCGGTCTCACCGACTCCGGATCGTCGCTCATCCAGGTTGCCTTCTTCGGCGGCTATTGCCTCGCCGCTCTGCCCGCGGGATGGCTGATGCAGCGGGTCGGCTACAAGCGCGGAATCCTGATCGGCCTGCTCGTTTGCGCCACTGGCACGATCCTGTTTATTCCTGCGGCCTCCGTCAGAATCTACGGATTCTTCCTCTTTGCGCTCTTTCGTGATGGCGTGTGGACAGTCCGTTCTGGAAGTCGCCGCCAATCCCTATGTGACGACCCTCGGGCCCGCCCGACAGCTCGGAGCGACGACTGAATCTCGCGCAGTCCTTCAACGCCGCCGGCGCCGTGATGATCGCTCTTGTCGGCTCCAGATTCATTCTCTCCGGCATCGAGCACACGCCCGCGGAACTCGCGGCCATGAGTCCCGCACAGTTGTTGGCCTATCGGGCGTCCGAGGCCAATATGGTGAAGACTCCTTATCTCGTAATCACCGGAGTCTTCTTGTTCGTCGCGCTGCTCATCTTCCTGACGAAGCTGCCGGAGATCCGCGAGACCAGCACGGACGGGCTCGACACTGCAGACGCGAAGCTCAGCGGCACTCTTGCCTTTCCACACCTGATCAAGGGAGTGCTCGCCCAGTTCTTCTACGTGGGCGCGCAGGTTGGCGTAGGAAGCTTCATCATCCGCTTCGCCGAGTTCACTCTGCCCGGCACTCATGAAAAAGACGGCGGCTCACTACCTGCAAGCGCACCTGGCCGGCTTCATGATCGGACGTTTTGCGGGCTCCGCCATCATGCAAAAAGTCGCGGCTCCGCGCTTGCTCAGCCTGTTTGCTGGGGGATCGCTGCTCTGCCTTCTCGTCGTCCTGTTCGCTTCGGGCGTGGCGCCCGTGTGGGCGATCGTGTTGATCGGTTTTTTTCATTCCATCATGTTCCCCACGATTTTCGCCTTGAGCCTGAAGAGCCTGGGCCCTTACACGAAACTGGGATCTTCCCTGCTGGTCATGGCGATCATCGGAGGCGCGGTCTGCCCCTGGATCATGGGCAGAGTTTCCGATGCCTGGAACATCCAACGCGCGTTTGTGGTTCCGCTCATCTGTCATGCTTTCGTTTTCTATTTTGCCATGTGGGGATATCGGCCCGGCCGCTCGCGAACGCAGACACGCCCTTGGCTATTCCCGCCACAGAGGTCGAATGAAACGACGCTTCTGCCTGACCCTCGATTTGAAAGACGATCCCACGCTCATCGCCGAATACAAGCGCTATCACGAAAAGATATGGCCCGAGATTACCCGCAGCATCAAAGACTCCGGCATCGACGACATGGAGATCTATCTGCTCGGCACGCGCATGTTCATGATCATGGAAGTGAACGAGTCTTTCTCGTTCGAAGCCAAGAGCAAAGCAGACCGACTCAACCCAAAGGTGCAAGAGTGGGAGACGCTCATGGGAACATTTCAGAAATCATTACCTGCAGGCCAAGCCCGGCGAGAAATGGCTGCTGATGGAACGAGTATTCAAATTGGAAGACTAAAGGGCTCACGGCCGTTCCGGCCATGCGTGCCGCGGATAGCGCCGCATCAATCCCCGCGCAACTTCTGGATACAGCCTCTCCCAGAATCCAGCGAGATCAGTCGTGGTCTGTACGGCCCGCTGATTCGGCGCCAGCAAATGCACGACAACCGGCGTGCGTTCAGGGCCGATCCGCGGTGTGTCGCGCATGCCGAAGAAATCCTGCAACCGCGACGCGATCCAGGGCGGCTTCCCTCGCTCATAATGAACCTTCGTCTGGCGGCCCTTCTGCAGGCGGATGCTCTCCGGAGCGAGTTCACGAAAGCTTGCGCGCTCCAATCTTGCTGTTCGAGTACTGAAACCAAATCCGCCGCTGCCTTCTTCAGCTCGGCAAAGCTTCGCAGGCCCACACACAACTCACGCACCGCCTGCGGTATATCGGGCGCAGCAAGACCGGCAAATTCGGCCCGCCCTATGAAGTCATTCAATGCTACGAGATCGACGAAGCGCTCGATGCCTGCTTCAATCGCCTTCTCAGCAAGCAGTTCGGCCGCCGCCTGCGGGTCAGGCACGGCGCCTCGTGATTCCTGTATCACCAGGTCGTCATAGAGCAGCGCACTCACCGCATCTGCACGCTCTGCCACGCGATTCCAAACGACGCTGGATTGATCCTTTACGCGGTCTGGAAACAGATCAATCAACCATTCAGGCTCGATGCGAGCCGTCATGCGGATCAGAGGCAGCGGCTTCTCTTTGCGGTCCTCCGCATCGACCGCTACCATGAAGTCGTACTGCGGAGCTTCACCCGCCAGCTCCGCCGACGCCCCGGTCGACAACAGCACCTGCTTCCCTGCTCGCAACCTCGCCACCCGATCCGGAAATCCCGCAAGTACCGACATCAGCAGCGCGTCGTCGTTATGTTTCTTCGTTCTCGAAAACCGCGCGATTCTGCGAAGTTGCGCCACGATGCTGCAGTACTCGGTGATCCAGTTCCACATCCATAGCCGCGAGGAGATCATTCTTCTCCATGCGAACCCCCGATCCGAGCAGAGCGACGGCTACGCATCCGTCCTCACCCACCCCTCGCTCCACGGCTTCCACAAGAATTCGCGACAACCGCGGAGGGAGCGGATACCGCGCCAGACGCTGCGCCATCTCTCCGCTGGCACCCAGACGATCCAGCAGGGATTCAGCCAGTTCGACCGCCGCTTCGGCCGGAGCATCCAACCATTCGATATCGTGAACGTGAGCGATCCCCATCGCTCGGAGCGAAAGACAAAGCTGAGATAGATCGCTGCGCAGAATCTCGGGCGCATCTTGTTCCGGACGGCGAGAGTAATCCTCTTCTGTGTAAAGCCGCAGCACGCGGCCCGGCGCAGTCCGCCCAGCCCGTCCCGCTCGTTGCTTCGCCGAAGCCCTGCTCACTCTGCCGACGTGAAGCGTCGGCAACCCGCTCCAAGGCGAATATGCAGCAAAACGCGCCAATCCACTGTCGATCACGGCAGTCACGCCCTCGACCGTGATAGAGCTTTCCGCAACGTTGGTCGAAAGAATTAGTTTCGATTGAGCCGCGGGCGAGAGCACCCGGTCCTGCTCGTTCGGAGGCAGGCTTCCATGCAGGGGAAGCACCAGTAGACCGACCCGCCGTGCAATTGCATCGCATGCTCGCATCGCGCGGCGAATCTCCACCGCGCCCGGAAGAAACACCAAAGCGTCGCCGGAGTGTTCCGAATCCACCAGCAGCTCGACCGCATCCCTCACTTGCGTTTCGAGCGGTTCCGGTGAATAAGGCAGATGTTTGATCGAAAGGTCAAACAGTTTCCCCTCCGATTGCACGATGGGACATCCGTCGAGATATTGCGCCACAGGCCCGGCATCAAGGGTTGCCGACATGACGATGATCCGCAGATCACGCCGCGTCTGTTGCAATCGTTTCAACAGCGCGAGCGCGAGATCGCCTTCCAGATGGCGCTCGTGGAACTCATCGAGCACCACTGCGTCGACGCCCTTCAGTTGAGGATCTGAAAGCAGACGGCGAGTCAGCACTCCCTCAGTGACAAATCGCAGCCGCGTGCGCGGGCCGACCGACTCTTCGAAGCGAATCTGATATCCGACGGTTTCGCCCACCGGTTCGCCGAGTTCCGACGCGACTCGACGCGCCGCCAGGCGCGCTGCAATCCGGCGAGGCTCCAGCACGACCACATCTCCGCTCACCATACCAAGCAAAGCAGGGCGGCACTCGAGTGGTCTTACCGGCACCCGGAGCAGCTATGATCACCAGGTTGGGCCGTAGTCTTAGGGAATCAAGAATCTCCGGCAGAATAGCGTCCACCGGGAGAGCAGGCTTGCGCATCGGCACTTCCCATCGAAACATGACGCTTCGACTGACGTCAAATCGCTGCTGGCTCCGCCCCGCACTTTACTTTTTCCGCTGCGCTTTTTACCTTATGTTCAATGCCTTCTTACTTCACCGCCGAGCTTTTTCAGTTTCTCACTCGTCTCAAACGCAACAACAAGCGCGAATGGTTCCAATCGCATCAAGAGGAATGGGAAGGTCATGTGCGCCAGCCAGTGTTGCGATTCATCACCGACTTTGCCGCACCTCTATACGAGCTTTCCCCGTATCTGGTCGCTGATCCCCGCCCCTCGCGTGGATCCATGTTTCGCATCTACCGTGACACGCGTTTCTCGAACGATAAGCGTCCCTACAAAACGCACGTCGCCATGCGATTCTCCCATCGTGGCAAGGATGTACATTCGCCCGGCTTCTATCTTCATCTTGAGCCTAGTGGATGTTTCGCCGCATCAGGCTTATGGCATCCCGAACCTCCGACCCTGATGAAGGTTCGCAACACGATCGTCTCAAAGCCGAAGGAATGGCGAGCAGTTCACAAACTTCTCAACTGGGATGACGCGGGCAAACTCCGGCGTCCACCGCGCGGCTTCCCTGCGGATCACGAATTTGTGGAGGACCTCAAACTGCGGGATCTAGGCAGCGCCGTGAACTTCACGGACAATCAGGTGTGTAGCACTAGATTTATGTCAATCTTCGTTCAAGCCTGCCGCACAATGTCACCGGTCGCGGCGTTCCTCAGCGGCGCAGTTGGACTCAAGTTTTAGGCTATGCAACGGCAGGCATTAAGAAATAGAGGCCAGTTATGCCACCACGGAAGTATCCGCTTCCCGATATAATTCGTCGATCCGTTCGCGATAGCGAGCCTCGACTGCCTTGCGGCGAAGTTTCAAGGTCGGAGTGAGAGAACCATCGCTGGTTGTGAATTCATCCGGCACCAGCAGGATCTTTTTCAACGTCTCGTAGCGCGCCAAGCCCAGATTCACATCGCCTACGATTCCCTCATAGAGCGTCTTGACCTTGGGATGGGTGACCAGTTCTTCGCGAGATGAAAACGAGATATGGTTGTCTCGGGCCCATTCTTCCAGCAGCGGAAATGCAGGGGAGATAATCACAGACGCAAACTTTCTACGGTCTCCCAGCACCACCGAGGTTCCGATCAGCGCGTTGAGTTTCAGCAAATTCTCAACTGGCTGCGGTGCGATAAATTTTCCGCCAGAAGTCTTCAGCAGATCTTTCTTCCGATCCGTCACGGACAGAAATCCGTCTTCGTCCAGGTTGCCGATGTCACCGGTTTTGAACCAGCCATCCACAAAGGCGTTACGAGTCTCTTCGGGCCGATTCCAGTAAGCGCTAAAAATCGAAGGGCCGCGCACCAGAATCTCCAGGTCGTGTGCGATCTGAACCTCGACATTCGGCAGCGGACGGCCCACAGTGCCCATCTTGTGAGCACGGGGTGTGTTAATCGCGATGACCGGCGAAGTCTCCGTCAGACCGTAGCCCTCGTGGATCCGAATGCCGATGCTCGCATACCACGCTGCCAATTCCTTCCCCAGGGGCGCTCCTCCTGAGACGAATATTTCCACTCGTCCGCCCATTCGTGCCCTTACCTGGGAATACACAAGTTTTCGCGCCAACTTCCATGCCACCGACGATGGTTCCTTGCCTGCCAGAATCTTAGGTCGGTGAGCCCGTCCTATAGAGAGAGCCCAGCGGTAGATCGCTTGCTTGGCCAATCCTTTGGCTTTCTGTTCCACCTGGAGGTAAATTTTCTCGTACACGCGCGGCACGGCTACGAAAATCGTGGGCCGGACCTCCATTAACACTTGAGGCAACTCTTCGATGGATGGGCAATATACCAATGTCACACCGTTATGAAGCAACGCGATATCCGCATGACGCGCAGTTACGTGCGACAGTGGGAGAAAGGAGACACTCAGGTGCCCCGGATGAATATCGAAGCCTTGCAGGGAGTTCAGCACATTCGAGGTCAAATTGCCATGCGTCAGTTGTACGCCCTTCGATGTGCCCGTCGTACCGGACGTATAGATAATTGAGGCCAAATCGTCGGGAGAGATCGCGTGCGCACCAGCGTCGAGTTCCAGATCGCGTCCCGCCGGACCCTTGTGCATCAGGTGCCGCATGTGCGCCGCATCAGGCGTCTGGACCGAATCCATTAACACGATCTTCTCGATCGCTGTCTGGTCGCGGACGGAAAGGACCTTCTGCAGTTGCTTCTCGGTGGAGACCACCGCCACTCTCGCTCCGGAGTCTTGGAGAATATATGCCGTTTGGTGAGCCGTGAGTGTCGAGTAGATCGGCACAACTGCTAGGCCCAGCAGCAGCGACGCAAAATCCGCGACGGCCCACTCCGGCCGATTCTCGCTCAAGATTGCCAGTCGATCTCCCTTGACGAGCCCCCACTGGTTGAGTGCTCGAGCCACACCCGCGACATCGCGATAAAATTCCTGCGAACTGACAGGAACCCACTGCAAGCCCTCGCGAACCAGCATCACGCGATCCTGCCGTCGATCTACGATGGCGAAGAAGATGTCGTTAAGGGTCTGAGGCTTCCTCGACATGATTCCTCCTCAGGGCGAAAGGGGGAACATCTTTCGCCATTCTCGAACAACTCAATCGGAAACTAACTCACTACTTTTGCTCTTCTACCTCAAGTGGCCCCAACGAAACGTGGGGCCAACGGAGAAGCGAATATAGTTCTGCCGGGGCGCGAGTAAATTGGAAAACAGGTGAGTGTTCACCCAGTCAGCGGCGAACCGCGCGCCAACCTTCCGCGACACATTGAGGTCGAAACCTCCGCCTAAGCCAAAGAATAGTTCGGTATCGCTTTGATGCGAGTTGGGGATCGGAATCTGTAAGTAACCAAACAAGGGGACCAAAGCGCTGGGAAAAGCGATATTCGCGTTTTCGTGGATTCCGCCGAGGCCAGGACGGGCAAAGAATGTAACCTTCTCCCACTTGCGCAGATAAAATTGCGGCCCTGCGGCAAACGTGTAAGTCGTCGACTTAAACGCCACGGAGATTGAGCTTGCGCCGCCTGGCACGAGCCCCGACTGGTTGATGGCGCCAGCATACACCGTCTCGCTGCCGTTAATGGTTCCGGCGCCGCTAATGACGCCGTCGCCCATGACGCCGAAATCACCGCCCAGACCAAGCCATGGTCTGACGGTGACGCCGAAATCGCTTTCAAATCCGCGTTCGGTCAGGTTACGTGCTGGGCTGACCATGTAGTCAAACCCTGTAAACAGCGTATAGCGGTTAATGTCGGTCTGCTGCGCTACGGCTGGCAGATAAACAAGAAATAGAAAGCCGCAGAAAATCAGACGTCGCATCGATCGCATGCTCGACCTTTCTTGGAGTTCAGTTGTAGAAAGCAATTCGCATTGCAGACAAAAGCGGGGGATCCGACTGGGGTAAAGATGACTCTCGTGGCAGGACCTTCCAATACCCTGGCGAACTTCCGAGGTCTTCCCATATGAGCCTACATGCTGCGCGCACATGCTTATGCGACGATCAGTTGTGACAGAGGATTCTCCTGAATAGTCGATGGACTGGGTTCGAGCATCATTTTTGGTTCCAGCAGAGCAACACCGTTCGTTGCGACGGCCAGCACGGGTACGGTCTTTGTTATTCCTGGCGCGGCGAGTGCCGGCGCAGCGACTGAGGTTTTCCGCGCTCGGCGCACTTTCTTCTTCTGCGGAGGCTTGATTCCAAGCGCGTCTCGCAATTCCGTGAAGCTCGTTATCAGCAAGGTCTCGAGACGTCGCAGATCAGGCGCAGCATGCACGTCTCCACTGAAGCCGAAGTACGCCATGCCGTTGTAGCTCAGGATGGCGCAGTTGACAGCCATTTCGCCCCCCACGGGAACGTACGGATAGCAGTGCAACATCTTGTGTCCGAGCAGGTAGAGCGGAAATTGCGGCCCCGGCACATTCGTGCAGACCAGGTTGAAGGGCGTGATGGGCAACTGGCTCGCAATCGGCCCGGCCATGCCCTGCACGGAAGTCGGGAACATCCCGATCAGCCCTCCCGCCAGGCTAACCAGTTCGGCAGCGTGCACGCGCTTCAGAAACTCGGTTCTCTGGTGGACGGCCGCCAGCAGTTTTCGCGGCTTCCGTATGTCCAGCGGAATCGTGACGGGAACCAGCGAAATGCGGTTCCCTAACTCTGTCGTGCTGACATCGCCGCGCAGGTTCACGGGAACCATGATCCGCAGCAGTTTCCCCTTCACGCGGTCGCCATGCAGTTCACAATAGCGGCGGATGGTCGCAGTCACGAGCGCGAGAATCACGTCGTTGATGCTGGTCTCGGTCTTGTGACGAATGGCTTTGATGTCCGTGAGCGGAATCTGGGCAGTGACAAACTTCTGCGGCCCGGTATAGATCACGTTGAACCGCAACCGTTCGGTGAACGCTGTGATCTCTGGAAGCAGTCCCATAAACTCGTCGCTGGCCACGCTGTTGCCGTTCGCGGCGGCGCGTTCCGTCATGTTCAGAAGATCGGTAAGCGCGGATAGAATCCGCTTCACGAAATCGGAATAGGATTCGACGAAGCCCGCCGTAAGCGTGGTCAGCGGGTCGCGCGGCCGCGGAATCTGGAGCTTGATCTTCTTCGCGGGTAAACGTGGTGCGTCCGGGCTGGCATCCAGAAGCGCACTCATGATGCCCACACCGGCGATGCCGTCCGCCAGGCAATGATGCAAACGGATGATGAGCCCGCTGCGAGCGCCCTTGAGTCCCCGAATCAGGGTCAGGTCCCACAAGGGATGCTGCCGGTCCATGACCGTACCGAAGAGCTTTGCTGCAATTGCTTTTAATTCAACTTCGGTTCCGTGCTTGAGCGTTACTTCGCGCACGTGGCGGCGCATATCGAATTCCGGATCGTACTCCCAACTGGGAAGGCCCAGTCCGAACGGAGCGGGTACGACACGCTTGAGATAGCGCGGAAGAAGCGGCAGCTTCGTCTCGATGAACTGGACGAACTCTTCAAATCCAACTTCACCCTCGAAGATGCATACGCTTGCCACGTTGAGCGGCATGCCTTCCCGTTCAAGATGCAGGAAGACCGTATCACCCCAGGAAAGACGGTCACTCTGTTGATGATTCTGCATCGCTACTCTCCTCCATCACTCATCCGGCGAAGCGCTCAGTTCACGAACGAAAACCGGCTCGTCAGCTTCATGAGTTTGAGAACTTTGTAGACGTCGACACTTAGGCCACGGAAGACGACCTTGACGTTCTTCTCCCTTGCCACGCGGCTAAGATCCTCCATCGCCCGTACCGCATCCGAGTCGATGCGGCGCACAGAAGAGAAATCCACGACGGCTTCGCCTTCCGCGCCATCCAGTTTCTCGCCAGCCTCTCGCAGGGCAGCAACCACGCGCGCTGCGTCAATGTTCAGAAACACTGCATTTATTGCCATAGGTTCCGCCATTCTTCAGACAGTTGTGTGCTCAACGGTGCCGGCTACCTTCGCTGTACCCCGTCCTTCATAGGCCTTCCAGAACAACTCGATCAATTCCGTCATCAGAGGCATGCGCGGGTTCGATCGCCACGACGGATCTTCAAACGCAATTCGGGCCAGTTCGGGGACGGCACGTTCGAATTCCTCCTTGGAAATCCCAAGTTCCGCGATCGACTTCGGGAATCCCAATTGGTCGAGCAACTGCTCCGTCGCCGCGATCAGGTTCTTTACTTTTTCCTCCACCGTGTGACCGCCCAGACCCAGCAGATCCGCGACGGTCGCGTATTTTTTGTGCGCCGTGTACCCTTTCGTATACGGCGACGGCATGAACTTCGTGGGAACGGCGGCGTTATAAGCCATCACGTGCGGCAGCATGAGCGCGTTGGCGCGTCCATGCGCGACGCCGAAGCGCGCTCCGAAGGCATGGGCCAGCGCGTGGTTCACGCCCACCGAGGCATTCGAGAACGCCATCCCCGCAATACATGCGGCGTTGTGCATCATGCACCGCGCCTCTTCATCGCGCGGATGCTCATAGGCAATCGGCAGGTACTTGAACACCAGGCGAATGGCCTGCATGGCGCTGGAGTCGGTGTAAGGGGAAGCGTAGTTCGAAACGCCAGCTTCCAACGCATGGGTCAGGCAGTCGATCCCGGTATCCGCGGTCAAGCCCTTCGGCATCGACATGACAAACTGCGGATCCACGATCGCCACATCGGGAGTCAGCGAGTAATCGGCCAGCGTCACCTTGCGCCCGCTCTCCTTATCGGTAAGCACCGCGAACGGGGTGACCTCACTCCCAGTTCCACTGGTGGTGGAAATCGCAATCAGCCGCGCCCGGTTCACCTTCTCCGTGGGATACTGCACCACCCTCTTGCGCAGATCGAGGAAAGGCGCTGCCAGATATTCCAGATCAGCCTCCGGCGATTCGTACTTGAGTTTCATGATCTTTGCCGCGTCGATCACCGACCCTCCACCAAGAGCGATGATCTGGTCGGCCTTATAGAAATTGAGTGCCTCCACGCCCAGGGCGATCACTTTCACCTCGGGCTCTGCATCCGGAATCACTTGTACATGCACATGAGTCTTGGGGCAGATGTGGCGCCGAACAATATCCACATGACCGATCTGCTCCAGGAGGGGGCTGGTCACGATCATGGTGGAAAGCGATGGAAACTGCCGCAGGTTCTCCACCGCGTTCATATTGAAGTAAATTTGATTGGGAACCCGGAACCACATATGGTTCTGTGTCCTCCGAGCGACTCGCTTGATGTTGAGGTAATGAAATACGTTGACGTTGTCGGTGGTGCTGTTGCCGCCGCCAGTTCCGCATCCGAAAGAAAACGTCGGCACTAGATCGTTGTAAACGGCGCCCAGCGCTCCGATCGATCCCGGCGAATTCACGATGATCCGCCCGGCATTGATTACTTCGCCGAACTTGCGGATGATCTCTTCGTTGCGCGAGAAAACGACGGCGGTGTGCCCGATCCCTCCAGCGTGGTTCACGTCGATGCAAACTCTTAGTGCCTCTGTAACCGACTTCGCCCGATACACCGCGAGCACCGGAAATAGCTTCTCAACCGACAGCGGATGCTCACGCCCCACACCTTGAATCGGCGCAATCAGCAGCTTGGTGTCTGGCTTTACCTTCAGGCCGACAAAGCGTGCGATGTCTGTGGCTTTTTGACCAACCGCCATGGGCTGCATGAACCCGGTCTCGGAATCAATCACGGTGCGCTCGAGCAGCTCCGTTTCCTTTTCGTTGCAGATGTGCGCGCCCAGTTCGGCGAATTTCTTCAGCACGGTGTCATAAACCTCGTCATCGATGACCACCGTCTGCTCGGATGCACAAATCGTTCCGTTGTCAAACGTCTTGGAAACGATGATGTCCACCACGGCTGTATTCACATCGGCCGTCTTCTCCAGATAGACTGGCGTGTTCCCCGCCCCGACTCCCAAGGCCGGCTTGCCGGAACTGTAGGCGGCTTTCACCATCCCCGGTCCACCGGTGGCGTCAATGAGCCCGATCTCCTTGTGCTTCATCAGGTACGCGTTGTCGGGAAGAGTGGGCGACTCGAGGCAGGTGAAGACGCCCTCAGGCGCACCATGTTTCACGGCCGCCTCATACATGATCCGTGCCGCTTCTGAACAGCAATGCCAGGCCTTCGGATGCGGACTGAAAATCACCGCATTCCGTGTCTTGATCGCCATGATGCACTTGAACAAAACCGTGGAGGTGGGATTCGTAATCGGCGTCAGGGAGAAGAGCACGCCGATCGGCTCCGCCATCTCGACCAGGTTGCGCTCCGGAATCTCACGAATGACACCCACCGTGCGTTTGTCTTTCACGTAGTTGTAGACGAACTCGCTGGCCACCATGTTCTTGATGACCTTGTCTTCCAACACGCCGAGGCGGGTTTCCTCGACCGCCAACAGCGCGAGGTGTTGCGCTTGTTCCAGACCTGCCAGAACCATCGGCTTAACGATGCGGTCGACGTCCTCTTGCGTGAACTGGCTGAACACGGCAGCGGCGGTTCTGGCCTGACTGACCAGGCCTTCGAGGTAAGCGACCCGTTCTGCGCTCAGAACTTCCACGGCCAGCGGAATTTGAACCCGTTCTTTTACCACGTCAGCTACGGTCATCGCTTCCTCCGTTGGGCCCGTCTAGGAACCGCCCGTCGCACGAATGCGTATGGCTGGACAGAGATCATCCGGATAATCGTTCTGAGTCGGAACCTACCGCTTCTGCTGCCCGCACGAAGCTCCCGGGTGCACACGCAACCGAATAACTACGGGATTCGCGGCGGGGGTGAGAACCATTTCGGAGGTGTCGGCTGTGTGGGATCCGGCGGGCACTGTGGTTCAGCCTCGTCCCAAAGTAGAACTCCCAAAATGGGCTGGGTCAGCAACCACTGTCACGTGGCGCTGTGACGAACGTCACACGGTTTTTTTCAGGCAGAAACACTGTGGGCGCAGGCTTTCTTGCGTGCTCCCGCGGCGTCAACCTGCGAAAGAGCGCGCTTCTGTGGAGTTTGCAGCCCCGTCGTTCCAGCGCGCCTCTTTCGCGGAAGGAATCAGACTCATCGCGCGCTCGGCCAGCGCGGTGATCGTCAAGCTGGGATTGACGCCCAGATTGCTCGCCAAAACCGAACCATCGCAGATGTACATGTTGCGATAGCCAAAAACTCGATGATGATGATCAACGACGCCGTGCTCCGGTGAATCGGCGATAACGCAACCCCCAATGCAGTGCGCCGTTCCTGGAATATCAAATAAGATCTCGGGAAGCATGCTCATAGCCGTGCCTCCCGCTACCTTTGAGAATTCTTTGGCGAATTCGTTGGCCTTGGGAATGTAAGTGGGGACTTTGTTCCCGCGGCTGACCAGCATCTTGGAGAAGGGCCAGAACCAAGGCCGTTGCCAGCGCATCTCGATATGCCCCTCCACCGCCTGCATGCACAGAAGAATCGTGGCCTCCTGCGCCCAGCCCCACGGCCGAAACAAACGGATCGCCTTGATCGGATGCAACAACAGATGCCTCAACATATTTCTTGCCCATAGCGCAATCCGCAGGAAGCCGGGACGGCCGTCGGTCAGCATGGTGGTAAGCAAACCCATGGTGTCCGAACCTTTGGGATAGCGTACGGCCTCAATGTGCGTCTGTTCGTCAATGTAGATGCCGGAGCCGATCGCAATGCCTTGCGACAAGTCCTCAGCACACCGGGGCACTCGGGCGCCAATGATCGATTCCGAATTCGTACGAACGTGCTTGCCGAGACGACCGCTGATGTGGGGCAGGGAGCCGTTATCCTTGAGGCGGAAGAGCAACTCCATCGTCCCGAGTGACGACGCGGAAAACACCACGCGCGCGACTGGTCAGCGTCTGTGGATGCCGCGAAATCCATGCCATGGAATTCTCAGTTTGAACCGCGTACCCGGCAGCACCATCGCTCTCGCCGGCAAGCGGTTTCACGTCCACTGCTTTCGTTTCTGGAAAAACTACGGCCCCGTGTTTTTCAGCCAGGTACAGGTAGTTCAGGTCGAGCGTGTTCTTCGCGCCGTACCGGCATCCCATCATGCAACCACCGCAGCCGGTACACGTGGTTCGCGGCGGACCTTCCCCCCCAAAAAAGGGATCCGGCACCGTCTGATTCTGCGTTCCGCCCTCGGCGGCCTGGAAGATTCCCACGTGCGTCGAATAGAAAGTATGGCCGACGCCAGCTACTTCTCCGGTCTTCTTTAGAAGCCGATCAGCGGACCCGAGGATATTGTTGTGCGTTACGCCCAACATCCGCGACGCCGTTTGATAATGATGCGGCATCTCCGTCTTCCAGTCCGTCAGGCCGGCCCAAGATCCGGACTCCCAAACCTTATCCGGCGGAGCCAGCAGGGTCGCGGCATAGGTAATCGATCCTCCACCAACGGCACACCCGTGGAAGATCGTGGCATGCTGGAAGAACCTCATGTTGAAGAAACCGCGCAGGCCGAACCTCGGCCGCCAGAACCAGCGATGAATCGACCAACTCGTGCGCGGAAAAGAAAGGGGCGCCCAGCGTCGCCCCATCTCAATCACGGCAACCCGATAGCCCTTCTCGACGAGTCGAAGCGCCGAGACACTGCCTCCGAAACCCGACCCGATCACGATAAAATCGAAATCGAATTTGCTACTGCGGGTTGCCATACAGCACCATCCTCGCGGTCCGGTTAGACCACGCGAAGCTTAAGCGACCACATACTTCCCCGTTTCGATGACCTTCTGCGCGATGCTCTGCCGCAGCGCCACCGTATCAAACGGTTCGTACTTGCACAGCCGCCGCAGGATTGCCAGCTGCGACCGCAACATGTCGCCTTCGGCACACGCGGCAATGACCATCCGTGCCGCGCTTTCGATTTTCTCCATCGCACCCGACATGTAGACACGGGCCATCGCAATGGCATGCTCGCAGCCCGCTTCGCCGTGCTGCGTGGCCAGTTTCTGCGCGCGCAGCACGGCGGACTCCATGGCATAGGTTTCGATCGTCATGTTCGCGATCGCACCCATGATCTCCTGCTGATCCTGGATCGCCTGCATGTATTTCTGAGTGGCGATTCCGGAGGCGAACAGGCTGATTTTCTTAGCCGTCGCAACCAGCTTTCGTTCCGCAGCAAGTGGGCCATCCCCGACATCTTCAGTACTTCCCGACAGCACCTCATCCATCAACTTCTTGATCGCTGCCATCAATGGGAGCTGTCCGGACATGGCCCGCTTCAGCAAGAACCCGGTGATGAGCAGCCGGTTGATTTCGTTCGTGCCTTCGAAGATGCGGTTCACGCGGACATCCCGGTAGTTGCGTTCGGCAGGATATTCCTCGACGAACCCATACCCACCGTAGATCTGCACCGATTCGTCGACCACATAGTCGATGAATTCCGATCCCCAGACCTTGAGAATCGAACACTCGACGGCGTATTCGTCGATTACCTTGCGCACCGGAGCCATGTCGGCGTGTCCTTCGCCGAGTTGCGCAATGGCCGCATCCATCATGCCGACGGTGCGATACGCCATAGCCTCGCCGGTGAAGATGCCCGCCGCCATGTTCGCGATCTTTTCGCGAATCAAACCGAAGTCAGCGATCACTTTTCCAAACGCCTTGCGCTGCTTGGCATACGTGATGGCGCTCTCGATGCAGTTGCGCGCCGAGCCGACACATCCTGCCCCCAGTTTGAATCGCCCAACATTCAGAACGTTGAATGCAATCTGATGTCCCTTGCCGATCTCTCCAAGCAGGTTCCCAACCGGTACCTGACAGTCATTGAGGATCAAAGGACACGTTGAAGATCCGCGGATTCCCATCTTGTGTTCTTCCGCACCCACCGAAAAACCGGGGAAGCCGCGCTCGATGATGAACGCCGTGAACTTGTCTCCGCCGACCTTGGCAAACACGATGAACAGATCCGCGAATCCTGCATTGGTGATCCACATTTTTTCGCCGTTCAGCAGGTAGTGCTTGCCATCGGGCGAAAGTTTGGCCTGGGTGCGGCAATTCAGCGCGTCCGACCCGGACGATGACTCCGACAGCGCGTAGGCGCCAACCGTTTCTCCGCTGGCGAGCCCCGGCAGATACTTCTTCTTCTGTTCTTCCGTACCGAAGTAAACGATGGGAAGAGTGCCAATGCAGGTGTGAGCGCCCCATGTCGTGCTGAAGCCGCCATACTTTGCAATCCGGTCCGCGATGATCGCGGAAGTGACCTTGTCCAACTCCATGCCGCCGTATTGCTCGGGGACATCCACGCCGCTCAACCCCAACTCTCCGGCCTTCTTCACCAGTTCCCGGACAATGGCGAAGTTCTTGCGTTCCATATTTTCGATATTGGGGACGATTTCCTTGGTCGCGAATTCTTCTGCGGTCTGTGCGATAAGCAGATGCTGCTCGCTGAAATCTTCTGGAGTAAAAACTTCCTCCAGCGTCCGCTCCTCGATCAAGAAGCTGCCGCCGCGGATATTGCTGCCCGGTAGTGCCGTGACTGTGGCCATATGCCCTCTCCCTCAGAAACAGTAATCGTGGGTCTCGGTTCAGCTGAGGAGACAAACGTGAATCAGCAGCAACGGGCCCACGCCTGGTTGCCGGACCTCGCTCCCCCGAGATCAAGCGAAATCGCGCCTCGGGCGAAAGCCTGTCTCTCGCCCGAAGACGCATCAACCTTGAGCCGGTACAACGTTAATTCCAGACAGATCCGCCCTTCAGGCGACGGCCGCTGCTGCCTTCTTCACCGGTTTGCGGGAAGCCCTCGCCGCGGTCTTCGCTCCATTCGGTGCCTTCACCATCACGTCCATCAGTTGCTTCTGGGCGTCGACGTAGCTCTTCACGGCCTCGCGCGTGAGTTCACTAACCGGAAGGAATGGAAATGGCTTCAGCAATTCAAGAGTCTTGCCTGCCGTTTTCACTCCGGTGTTCATCTGTCGGCCAGCCACATCTACGAGCCGCTTCTGCGCTTCCAGAAACGCGTCTGTGGCCTTGCGTGCCAACTCCGGCAACTCCGTCTTCTTCGTTTTCTTTCCGGTGTAAGTGTGCTTGCCGCCAGTCGCCTTCGCTGTCTCATCTGCAAGGACGTCCATGAACTTCTTCTGTGCTTTAACGAAGTTCTCCATACCCTCGCGTGCCAGATCCACCACATGCTCTGGCTGGTACGGCTTACCGGCCTTGGCAGACTCAACCCAGGAATGCGTTTGTTTGCCGGCGATCTTGAGATATTCTTCCTGCATGTCGATGAAGGTCTCCACGCTGCGCCGCAGCAGATCGGTCATGGCATGCGCCGCAGGCCAGTCTCCCATCCGCTCTTTCACGCCTGTGATGAGGAGTTCATTTTGTTGTTTGCCCAGTTCGAGTAGAACCTTCTGTCCTTCGAAAAAGTTGTTCAGGCCATCCTCGGCAATCTCGCCCAGAATCGCCGTCGGAGAATGATGCGGGTCCGAAAGCTGCTGCCGTACGGCGTGCATCACACTCGCATTTTGCCGCATGGCCAGGTCGATCAGGATCCGTTGCGTCGCGAACAGTGTTTGTGCTCCTTGCTGCGCCCAGCCTGAAAGCAGAGTGAAGGTCGACGACTCTTTCGGATGAGTGGATTCATGCTTTGTTGCCGCTGCCATAAAATGCCTCCGATTGCTGCATTGCAGCATCAGTTAAACTATACGAAGGGAAGGGTCTTGTGTCAAGATATTCCTGCGTCCTTGTGCAGGGCAGCATGGGCAGCTAATAATGAAACCGTCGACCATCCTCATCAAGAAATACGGCAATCGCCGGTTGTACGACACGACCAGCAGCCGTTATGTGAACCTTGACGATCTGGCCGCTCACATACGAGCGGGCCGGGAGGTCAAAGTTGTCGATGCCAAGACTGGGCAGGATTTGACTCGCGTCCTGCTAACCCAGATCATCACTGAAGACGCCAAGGACAAGCCCACCGGCTTGCCCCTTGAGTTGCTGCGGCAACTCATCATCGCCTCAGATGAAGTGCGGCAGGAATTTCTCATGTGGTATCTGAAGTCCGCTTTTGATACGTACGAAAAGGTGCAGGATGCCGTGCAGAGCCGCTTGAGCGAGGTGCAGTCCGCGATTCTCTCGCCCGTGGACATGATGAAACGATTTCTGGGGACGGGTGCGCCTCCGCCCACGCTCGCAGACGCCGAACCTGAGGTTGAAGCCCTGCGCAAGCGCGTGGCGGAACTCGAGGCCCGCTTGAAAAAGCCTACACCCGCAAAACGCCGCGTCTCGCAAGAAGCGCTGAACACTTTTGGACACTTCCCTTTGAGGCATCTTCCTGAGGAGCCATTCTTCAGGCGCAGCGAGGGATCTCCCCTGCACCAACTATGTCCTTCACTGCTGCTAAGAAAATCCCTCTTGGACAGGTAGGCCTCTCGCGCTATAATTGTGCAGTGCAGCAATTGCCCGTTCTGCGCCCTGACGCGCCGAATGGGCAGACCCAGGGACGAACTTGCGGCGTAAACCGAAAAAAGCAGCAGCGCGTCCTGCCCCGGCCAAGCGCCGTAAGCCTTCCGCCCAGGCCTATCCGAAGGTGAACACTTCCAGTGTTTGGACCGAAGCTCTCTTCGGGGCTGAGATTCTTCTGCTACACGCCACCCCCGTGTACTACGGCTTGGGTGTACCGCGCGGCGATGGCTCCGCGGTCGTCATCATTCCTGGTTTTCTCGGCACCGATCTTTACCTGACTGAGTTACACGCATGGTTGCGACGGATTGGATACCGCCCCTACTTTTCTGGAATCGGAATCAATGCGGAATGCCCGAACCTGCTCATCCAGCGTCGCCTGAACCAGACGATCGAAAAAGCTCTGAAGGAAACGGGACGCAAGATTCACCTGATCGGTCACAGCCTGGGCGGCGTCATCGCGCGCTCGGTCGCGGGCGACCGGCCAGACGACGTGGCTTCTGTGATCACTCTCGCTGCTCCCATCCGCGGCACGGTTGCGAATCAAGCGGTTCTCCGCGCGGCGGAAGCAGTTCGTCTCCGCATCCTCGAAGAACACGGAAGCGGAGTTCTGCCCGATTGCTACACCGGGCGCTGCACCTGCAATTTTCTGGGTTCTCTTCGCCGTAAGGTTTCCGACGCGATGCTCGAGACTGCAATTTACACACGGCAGGATGGCATCGTCGACTGGCGCTATTGCATGACCATGGATCCGGAGAAGGATGTGGAGGTTCCTGGGACTCACATTGGAATGGCATTCAACCCAGCGGCCTACCTGGTCGTGGCCGAGCGACTGGCCAAGGCACAATCGTCCGAATAGTTCCCTCCATCATCATTTAGCGACGCGAGATCAGCCCACCATCTCCAGCACTGCGCCGGTAGCCGTCTCTAGCCGCTGCGATTGTCCGCTCGCAATCTGTATCAGAAGCGACGCCGATGCCAGGCTATTGTTCCAAACTTCAAAGCTGCCCGTACAATCTGTCTTTATATAAGGAAGACGATGGACGCTGGAACCGCGCCCGTCGATCGCCGCTTCGAACCGCAGACCATTGCTTGCGGCGCAATGAAGATTCCATTGGAAGGATTCTTTGGTGCCGCCGGACTCCTGCAACTTCCGGAACAAGTACTTCTGCCCATCGTGCCATAACACCGCTTTGCGAAACACCAGCCCAAATGGCATCTCGTAGACCAAGGCTTCCAACGTGCTTGCCACCTGGCCGGGGCGAGGAAAATAAACGTGCGTCCATCTCCAGAAGTTGCGATGCCGGTATCCGCAGTTGTGTCCCTGCACTCCGAAACCCAACGGCTCGCCCGCAAAGCTCCGCCCATCCATCGTGATCTGCCCGGAGAAGAGCGCATCCGAGTGGGGCGTTCGTGAGAAGCCAATCCAGCCCTTATTGCTGAGCGTCACTGCAAATGTGGAACGATACCGCAGATTCCAAGAGACTGCATGCCCATCGACGTTCAACGATCCCCTGCAGGAATCTTCTTCGATGGAATTCTCCCCCATTCGGAATCGAAGCGGACTTTGCCCTCTTCCGCTGAGTTCCAATCCTTCCAGCGGAAATCCCTGAATGAAGCTCTGAGCCTTCCCACCCGTTGGGAACCACGTAGCCCACACCTGCACAGGCATCCCCCGTGGGTCCCCGGCACAACCACTTCGCCCGGGATTCATCAGTAAATAGCGGAACCACCACGCTCCGCTCCCGTCCGCCAATCCCACGCGAAGAAACCAGACTTCGTAGCGGCGCTTCACCGACAATTCCGAAAATATTTCGTTCAGAGTGGCCACGGCATTCCTTGTTCAACAACATTTTTCAGATAAGCCAAGACTATCTCACAGGACTGCTGCCTCTCCGGTGATGCCAGTCACTGCGCATCCTTAGGCCCGCGCCCATAGTGTGACTGGTAGATCACCTCTATGCTGGATGCGTCCGCCATCGCAGCGGGCCTTCGCCTGCTCACGCCTGATCAGTTGCGCACGGCTCTCGGGAATTTCCTGCCTCAAGGCGCAACCCCAGCTGAGAAGATCCGCCTCATCGAAAACGCCCTGAAAAGCCCCGCCGCTCAATCGGTTCGCGACGCCGATGGCGCGCTGGATCGTCGACGAGATCGTGCCCGTCGATGCCCTGGTCCCCGAAGCCTACAAGAATTGGCGTCCTCCGGTGCGTGACGCCATGATGTTCGTGGTCACATGTCTGTCCCCAGCCCGCCTTGCCCCGAAACTTCTGGAGCAAATCGAACTACCCGCCAGCACTTCTCCCGAGGTGCGGTTACTCCGTCTCATCGCGAAGGTTCCAGGCCTGCAGAAACTCGGCCAGGTCATCGCCCGGAACCAGCATCTTCACCCTGCGCTCCGCCGCGCCCTCGCCCAACTCGAAAACGGGATTCGCGATGTGCAACCCGAAGATATCCGTGCCCTCATCCAAAAGACGCTAGGACCAAAGATCAAAAACTACGCCGTAGAAATCTCTCCCAAAATACTGAAGGAAGCCAGCGTCAGCGCGGTCATCCGCTTTACCTGGCATAACCCAGAAACCAGGAAGCGAGAGCGGGGCGTCTTCAAAGTCCTGAAGCCGCATATCCCTGAATACTTCTCCGAAGATATGGATTACCTGCAACGCTTGGCACAATACTTCGGCGATCGCCATCATACCTACGGATTTGCGCCCCACATTATCCCCGACACATTTCGCAAGGTACGTCGCCTTCTTCGCCACGAAGTGAACTTCTCGCGTGAACAAAAGACGTTGGTCGAAGCCGGGGCTCTCTATCGCGGTTTTCCGTTAGTGCGCATCCCAAGACTGATTCAGCCTCTGTGCACGCCGACGATCACCGCCCTCACCGAGGAACCAGGAATTAAAGTCACCAGTGCGGCGGCACATTTGCCAGTCCTACGTCGTCGAGCGGTCGCCGAACAACTGGTCGAAGCCCTGGTCGCCGTGCCCCTTTTCTCCTCAACACCGGATGCTATCTTTCACGGTGATCCCCACGCCGGCAACTTGCTTTACAACAGCAAGACCGGCGAACTCGTCATCCTCGATTGGGCCCTGCGGGAGCGCCTCAGCCGCGAACAGCGCCGTCACCTCGCGCTCTTATTTCTGATGGCGAGCCTGCGCGATCCAATCGGAACGTCGGCCGAGATCATAGCTCTGAGCCAAACGCGGATTCGAATAACTTCGCCCCGGGGCCGGAAGGTTCGTGAAACCGTCGGAAAGTTCCTGGACGAACTCGCGCCGTCCAGCATGGCCAGCGGCGCCGATGCGATGCGACTTCTGGAACGGGTTGCGATTAACGGCGTCAAGTTCCCCAGTTCACTGATCATGCTGTCGAAAGTGATGTTTACGCTGGAAGGGATACTGGGCGACATTGTCGGCGCAGACACGGAAATGGGATTCACCCTCGCGCGCCACGTCGCCCAGCATTGGATTGCCAACCGCTCTGCGTTCCGTTCCCCGCTGATGGCGCGCGACTGGCTCGCGCTTCAGTGCAGCGCTCTGCTCTATACCAGCCGTTTGTGGCTGCAGTGGGAGCGGGCGCTACTGAACCGTTTGCCGCAATCCGAAATTGCAGGAGCGGCTACAGGAACGGCAGGGCGGTCGTCGTAAATCGTCCTCGTAAATCGTTGTACAAATCGTCGTTACAAACTGAAGCTCGCCCGTGGCAGACACAATCGTTAAACCGCGACGGCCTTCGGCCGATGCGCCGTCCGGCCTCGTCCACGTTTGGGTGAGTGCCCCGCGGCCTTGCGCGGCTTGATCAACGAACCGATCATCGAGGTCTCGGTGTCGAAGAAGCTCTTCACGCCTTGGCCGGTCCGGGTTGCGATTGGTAACAACTGCGACGGCTTCACCAGTCCGATCGTCCGAGTCGCAGCGCCCAGGTTCACATTCATCTGCTGCCCCATGACGTCGAGCAGCCTCTTCTGCGCCTCAATGAACGCATTGCCAGCATCGCGCGCCAGTTTGGCCACTTCGGTCTTCTTGACGACCTTGCCATCGTGAGGCTTTTTGCCACTGGTTGCCGTCGCCGTTTCTTGCGCTACCGCCTCGAGGAATTTTTTCTGGGCACGCGTAAAGGCGTCCATTCCCTCTCGGGCAAACTCGACTAGCCGAGCCGCGCGCTCGTCCTTGCCTGCTTTTTCTGACTCCAGCCACTGCAGCGTCTGCTTGCTGGTGGTGGTCAGCAATTCCTCCTGCATCCCGATCAGCGTATCCAGGCTGCGCTGCACGAGGCCTGTGACCGCAACTGCCGGCATGAAGCCGCCCATCCGTTCCTTGACTCCATTGCAGATGATTTCGTTTTCTTGTTGTGCCAGATTAAGAAAGGCTCGCTGTGCTTCCACGAGGCTCGAGGTCCCCTCGACGGCCAGTTCCGTCAGAATCGCCAGAGGAGACTCATTGTCGTGGTTCTTGGTGTGGGTTGGCATAATGCCTCCATTGCTGCATTGCAGCATTAATCAAAATGTAGTGTGCGCGCAGCGCCGCAGTCAATAGAGTTGCACGTGATTTGCGTCCTGTCACTGCGAACTGTGACTGCCGTCACCGGAATTACTTGAGCGAAAAAGGAATCTACTCTTTGGGGGATCGAGGCTCTTCGGACCTCTTTACGCCAATGAAAACACTTCCTGAGGTTGAAGCCGCCAAAACGTTAATGAACGAAGCGATGACGTGGTCGGTCATGAAGTGGCTGCGCGAAAAGAAACGAGTGCGCAAGACTGCCGACCTAGCCAACGCCGCCCTTGACCAGGCGAGCCAGGCTGTCCGTGAGCGTTGGCCGGAACCAATCAGAACCGCCTACGAAGCAATCGTCATGCAGGCTGCCGGCTCCGCGCGTCGCCAGCAGGCCGTGCCGGTGAAGACGGACCCGGCGGCAACTCTCACCGCCCGGAAGAGCCGCGACGCCGATGATGAGGCCTACCATGCCCACATCGAGGCTGAAAACATCTTCGACGACGCAGAGCGGAAACTCAGCACCAGTCTCGCTCGCGAAGGATGTCGCAAAGCAATTCACAGCTGGCACCTGCACGAACAAGCAATTCGCAAAGCGGAAGCCCTTATTCCCTCGAAGTGACGAATCCAGGCAGGAGCCCTTGGTAGATCGCCATTCCTACCACGGCATCCACGCCCATGGCATCCAGTTCATCGATCTCTTCCTGCGTCCGGATTCCTCCCGCCGCGATGAGTTGCCGCGTTGTCGCCGCCCGCAGCGGGCGAATCACATCCTGCGGAAATCCCTCCGAGAAGGCCTTCCGTCTCCACATGCGTATAGAGAAAGGCTCCGCACCACGGCTCCAGTGCCTGCACCATTTCGAGCGGCGT
Source organism: uncultured Acidobacteriaceae bacterium (assembly GCA_963795875.1). GTDB lineage: Bacteria > Acidobacteriota > Terriglobia > Terriglobales > Acidobacteriaceae > Sulfotelmatobacter. Next base: position 1,750,425 of record CAWCJM010000003.1, on the reverse strand, counting down.
CACGGCTGTCACCTTCCGCCATCCATGAATCGCCACTCGGCCCCCAATCGCGTCGAGAGCGAAGACCAATCGGCTGGGAGCGACCGCTTCGGCCAACCGCTTCGCGAATGCCACGTCGAGTTTGTCCTCGGCGAATAGCGCCGATCCGAGAATGACCCTCTGCGCTCCCGCCTCCAGTGCCGCTTGTGCGGCCTCTACACGACCGAATCCCTCCACCCACCTGGCAGGGCAATTGCCGAGCCAATTCCCTCACCAGCTCGACGTTGTTGCCCGTCCCGATCGCGGCATCGAGATCAATGAGTTGCACCAGCGGATACTTCGAGAAGCGATCCACCCAGGCGGCGAAGTCGTCGAACTCCAACGCCTTCTTCCTGCCCTGCACCAACTGGACGATCTTGCCGCCCATCAAATCGATCGACGGAATCAGCATGGCCACCTCACTGGAATTCCTTGCGAGCCGATTTCCTGCTTGAGGTCGGCAAGCCGGCTGAAACCATAATGAAATATCGAAGCCGCCAGCGCAGCATCGGCGTGCCCCTCGCGGAACACTTCGACAAAATGCTGCGCGCCGCCCGCGCCGCCAGAGGCAATCACCGGAATTCGGACCGAGTCGGCCACGGCCCGCGTCAAGTCGCAATCAAAGCCGATGCCTGTTCCGTCGCGATCCATCGAAGTCAGCAGAATCTCTCCCGCGCCGCGGTCTTCCGCCTCCCGCGCCCACTCCACCGCATCGCGTCCGCTGGTCGTGCGCCCGCCATGCGTGTACGCTTCCCAGCGTGATGTCTGCTTACGCATCGCTTGGCATCGATCGCCACCACGACCGCCTGCGACCCGAATCGCAGAGCGATTCGAGTAATCAGATCTGGATCGGCGAGAGCCGCGGAATTGATGCTGATCTTGTCCGCACCCGCCGAAAATACCGCCGCGGCATCCTCCAGCGTGCGAATGCCTCCTCCTACGGTAAACGGAATGAACAACTGCCGTGCCGCCCGTCGCACAGTGTCGAGCAAAGTCGCGCGCCGCTCGTGCGCCGCCGAAATGTCCAGAAGGACGATTTCGTCCGCTCCCGACGCGCTATGCGCCTTGGCCAGCTCGGCCGGATCCCCCGCGTCGCGCAGATTCTCAAACTGCACGCCTTTCACCACGCGGCCGCCGTCCACGTCCAGGCAAGCGATAATGCGTTTCGTCAGCATGTTAGAGCTCGCAGAAATTGCTCAGCATCTTCAAACCAATCTCCCCGGATTTTTCAGGATGAAACTGCACCCCAAACAAATGGTCCCGTTCCACCGCGGCAGAAAACCGCCCGCCGTACTCGCAACACGCCACCGTTGCATCAATGACCGGCGCGCGAAAAGAGTGCGTGAAATACACGAACGAGCCCGAAGGCACACCGCGCAACAGCCGTGAGGACGAACTAACCTCGAGCTGATTCCATCCCACATGCGGCGACTTCACGCTCGCTGGAAAGCGCTCGCATTCCCCGTCGAACAATCCCAAGCCGCGAGTGCTCGGCGATTCTTCGCTGCCGGCAAACATCCACTGCATTCCGACGCAGATACCGAGAAACGGAATCCCCCGACCGATCGCATCGGCGATAGCCTGCTTCAAACCGGTTCGTGCCAGAGACTCCGTCGAAGCAAAGTGCCCGACGCCCGGCAGTACCACCTTCGTGGCCGCCGCCACCTGCGCAGGATCAGAAGTAATAGCGCATTCTTGCCCCAACCAGTCCAACGCCTTCTTCACCGAAACCAGATTCCCTGCGCCGTAATCGACAATCGCGATCATCACAGCACTCCCTTGGTGCTGGGCAGCAGGCGCGCCATGCGCCGGTCGCGCCAGCAAGCCGCCCGCAGAGCCCGCGCAAATGCTTTGAACAGTGCCTCAATCTTGTGGTGGCTCGATCGCCCGTAAAGCACTCGCACGTGAACATTGGCCCGCGCCCCTCGCGCAAATCCCTCAAAGAAGTCGTATACCAGCTCCGCCTGCAGATCGCCGACCAGCCGCGTGCGCACCTTGGTGTCCACGACGGCTGCAGTGCGTCCGCAGAAATCCACGGCGGCCATGCCCATGGTTTCGTCCATCGGCATCAGAAAATATCCAGCGCGAAGAATCCCGCGCTTGCTGCCCAGCGCCTTATCAAACGCCTGCCCGAGAACGATCCCAACATCCTCCACGGTGTGGTGCTGGTCGACGTCGAGATCGCCCGCGCGCCTTCAGCTTCAGGTCGAAGCCTCCGTGATGCGCGAACAGTTCCAGCATGTGATCGAAGAATCGAATGCCGGTCGATACCTCGTAGCGCCCGCGCCCCTCAATCGTGAGCGAGATCTGAATCTGCGTCTCTTTGCTGACGCGCTTGATGCTTCCTTTTCTCATCGTCGCGACGCTCCTTGCGCAATCCCGAAGTTCTTCGACACGTCTCCTGCAGCGCGGCGAGCAATCGATCCGCATGCTCGCGCGGACCCAGCGTGATGCGCACACATCCCTCACACCCGTGATCGCTCGACCGGTCGCGCACCAAAATGCCTCGCCGTCTCATGCTGCTCGACAAACGCAGCCGCCGCCCCCACGCGCGCCAGCACAAAATTCGCATGGCTCGGCCAGAATTGAATTCCATTTGTCGAAGAGCCCGCTCCAGACCGTGCCCGCGACTCGCGAACCTCGCTTACATACTGCTGCGATGTAATCCTGATCGCTGAGTGCCTCCGGCAGGCAAGCCAGCGCCACCGCGTTCACGTTGTAAGGCGAACTGACCCGCCGCACCGCGCGCATCTGTTCCGCATCGCCAACCAGCACGCCAATGCGCAGCCCTGCCAGCCCGTACGCCTTGGAAAATGTGCGCGCCACAAACAGATTGGGAAACTCGCTTGCGCGCCGCAAGCATGCTTTGCCCGTAGAACTCGAAGTACGCTTCGTCGACCAACACCGCGGCGTCCGGCGCCGAGCGAGCAATTCGCCGCAGATCTTCCGGCGACGCAACCGTTCCCGTCGGATTGTTCGGATTCGCGATGGCGATCAGCCGCGTGCGCGGCGTAATCCGCTGGCACAGTTCATCCGCGGGAAAACGAAATCCTTGCCCGCCGGAACGCTAACGACCTGCGCCCCCGCCGCCATCATATAAATCCGGTACATCGAATAAGTCGGCACAACGATCAGCGCTTCGTCGCCCGGCTCAAGATAGGTCTCGCAGAGCAGATGAATCGCTTCATCCACGCCATTGGTCAGCAACAGTTCCGCCGCGCGCGATCCCCAGTACGCCCGCCACTTTCGCCTCCACCGGTTCGCGCTCGGGATAGCGTGCCAGTTCTTCGGGGCCCATCTCGCCGCAGACGCTCGAGCACTCGCGGCGAGCACCCCACCGTGTTCTCGTTGAAATCCAGACGCAGCCCATCTCGCCCCGCCAGCGGCGGATGATACGACGGCAGCGTCCGCACTGCTTCGCGAGGACTAAGCATGCTCGCACCTCACTCGGATCGATTGCGCATGCGCCGGCAATCCCTCCGCCCCGGCGAGACATTCGATTGCCGGCGCGATCCCGCGTCAACCCTTTGGCAGAAAGTTGCTGCACGGTAATCACCTTCACAAAATCCGCCACGCTTAGGCCTCCACGAAATCGCGCCTGCCCCGAAGTCGGCAACACGTGGTTCGGCCCGGATGCATAATCGCCTGCTGCCTGCGCCGAGTAGTCGCCCACGAACACCGACCCCGCATTGTGAATGAAGGGCAATCCTCCTCAGCAACCGTGATGTGTTCCGGCGCAAGCTCGATTCGCCCACTCTCGCGCCTGTTCGCGAGACTCCGCAATCAAGTATCGCTCCGCGAACTTGCAGGGATTTCTGCGCGATCGGATTTCCCTTCGCGAGTTGCGCCGCACTCGACCTCACTGACCGCGCCAATTCGCGAGAAGTCGTGATCAGTAACGACAGAGTCTCGGGATCATGCTCCGCCTGCGCCACCAGATCCGCCGCAATGAACTCCGGCACGCCCGAGTCGCTCAACACCACCGCCTCTGTAGGCCCCGCCAGAAAATCAATCGCGCAATCAAACGAGACCAACTTCTTCGCAACTGTGACGTACGCGTTTCCTGGCCCCACGATCTTGTCCACTCGCGGAATGCTGCTCGTCCCGTACGCTAACGCCGCGACGGCCTGTGCCCCACCTACGCGGTAAAACTCGCGGACGCCCAACATCGCTGCCGCCGCCAAAACTTCTACCGACGGCTTCGGCGACGCCACGCGGATGTTCCTCACTCCCGCGACCTGCGCAGGAATCACAGTCATCAGCAACGTGGAAACCAGCGGATAGCGCCCTCCCGGCACGTAGCACCCCACCGACTCCAGGGGCCGCACCATTTGCCCGAGAGAAATTCCGCCGCGACGTCCGCATCCAGTCACCAGGCTTTTGCCATTCACAAAACTGTCGAATGTTCTGCGCAGCCTGAAGCAAAGATTTGCGTGACTCCGGAACAATCTCCCGTAGCGCTGCCGCCATCTCTTCCTCGGACACTCGCACAGGCTGTTTCGCCTCCAAGCCCGTCCCATCTCTCCGCATACCGCCGAAGCGACTCGATCCCCGCCCCGTCGCACGCCCTCAACGATGCGCCGCACTCGCGGCTCCAAGCGGCCAAACTGCGTGCCCCGCGCGGCAAGGCGCTGCACCAGCGCGCCAGCTTCGCAGGCCCAGAGACGATCCGCATCACAGCACCACCTTGTTCAGCGGATACTCCACAATGCCCTGCGCCCGCGCCTCTTTCAGCCGCGGAATCACGTCCCACGCCGCTCCCTCATCGATCACCGTGTTGACCGCGAGCCACTCGTCATCGCTCAGATGGGAAATTGTCGGCTTCTGCAGCGCGGGCAGCACTGCGAGCACCGCCGCCAGATTTTCCTTCTGCACATTCAACATCAGCCCCACGCGATCCTGTGCTTCCATCGCGCCTTGCAGCATCAACGCCAGGTTGTCGATCTTTCGGCGTCTTCTCGCGATCGGCGTAAGAAGATTGATTGGCGATGAGCTGTGTGTTCGACTCCAGCACCGTTTCCAGAATGCGCAGCCGGTTGGCCTTGAGTGAACTGCCGGTTTCGGTCACTTCGACGATGGCGTCGGCCAGCATGGGCGGCTTGACTTCGGTGGCGCCCCAGGAAAACTCCACCCGCACATCGACCCCTTTTTTGCAAAAGTAGTCGCGCGTGACCTTCACCAGTTCCGTGGCAATGATCTTTCCCGAGAGTTCCTCGGCCCGCTGAACCGGGGAATCCTCCGGCACCGCCAGCACCCACCGCACTTTGCCGCGGCTGCGCTTGGCATAAATCAAATCGCTGACGGTAACGACTTCCAGCCCACTCTCGACGACCCAATCGTGCCCGGTCAGTCCCGCGTCAATGGCTCCGTGCTCGACATAGCGAGCCATCTCCTGCGCCCGGATCAACATGCAATCGATTTCCGGGATCCGCTGTACTGGCGAAATACGAGCGCCCATTCGTATACGCAGGAAGCCCGGCTCGCGCAAATAGCTGCAACGTTGCCTCCTGTAAGCTGCCCTTGGGAATTCCGATGCGCAGCTTCATTGCGCCTCCCTCGGCAGACTCGCAGCAGCGTCCAAAGGGCGCGTCGGAATCGACTCCGTGAAACACGAACGAGTCCCGCGATGACAGACAACTCCCGCTCCCTCCACCTCAACGCGCAGCAGCAGAGTGTCGCGATCACAGTCCGTGCAGGCCGAGACAACCCGCAGCCGGTTCCCTGAGCTCTCGCCCTTCATCCAGAGCTTCTGCCGCGTCCGGCTGAAGAACGTCACGTACCCACCCTCCAGTGTGCGTTCCAGCGCCTGAGGGTTCATAAAACCCACCATCAGGACCTGTCCGTCGATTGAATCCTGCACGACTGCCGGAAGCAGTCCGCCCATCTTGTCGAAATCAAATTCAGCATTCATATCCGTCTTCCTCTCTCGGAAAAACAAAAAGCCCACTGAGCGTTTTCGCGTCAGCGGGCCGGAACTCCTGAAAAGTGCTGTTATCTCAAGTCTGCAATCTCAGGTGCACATCGCCGCCGTCGCGCCATGCGCGTGATGGTGGTGGCGATGATGGAGATGAGAGTGCATCCCCCACAGAGTACGAGTGTGATTCGTCCCGGTCAATCCATTTAGACCATTCGTCCTAGTGATTTTTCAAATGCAGTCGATTCAGATTTTGCATGCCTGCCTCCAATGCACCGCAGGCTCAAGATCCCGGCGACCCCGGTTTGATCTCAGCGGCTTTGCCGTCTTCGTACACCACGACTAGGGGCTTGCCCCCATTCGGATAGTGCACGGTTTTTTCCGACCCACCTCCCGCATCCGGCACGCCCATTCCGATGGCGAAATCCGCCTGCATTTCGTTCATCCCCGGCTTCACTTCGTGCTTTTCTACCGCCTGCCAGACATCGGGAGGCCAGTGCTTGTACAAGTCGTGCGGATCTTCCACGAAAAACATTTCGTCAGAATAAATCGTGTACTGCTCTTCCGCCTCAAACCCAATCGGCACCGCGTAGGTCTTCCCTTCTTTTTCAAACACCGCCATCACCTGCCGCCGCTGGCTCTTCCCAGGGGGTGTCGCTGTAATCACATCCTCGGATCTGCAGTTTTTCGATCGGCAGCAGCAGTCCCGCATCGTGCTGCAAAGTCCACCTGCTTGCGCGCCACGTCGTAGGAGTAATACGTATAGCGATAGCCTTCCTTGACCCACACCGGCTGCTCGGTGAGTTGCTTCGCGCTCTTCACATCGTAGGGATGAAGCTTCTTTGGGCTGACGTAGTAATCCGGATTGGAATATCCAACGGTCTGCGCCTGCTTCTGCTTATCGGCAGAAACTTGGTCTTCATGCCGCTGGTACAAATAATGCCCGCGCGTATGCAGTCGAAAGCACCACTCCCAGCAACAGCGCCAGCTGTACCCATTGCTTAGACTCAGGGCTCATCATCCGCAAAACTCTACCAGATATGGCTCTCAGCACACATCCAGCCTGCACCCTAAGTGCATCCCCCCGCATAAACACGCCGAACCCGCGACACTCCGGGGCCCGTTCGCATCCCAGTCGTTGTAAACTGAGACAGGGGTTCTGTCATGCCGACGATCACCGAACAAGATGTTATGAGCGCGCTGAAGAGTTGCTACGATCCCGAGATCCCGGTCAACATCGTCGATCTCGGTCTGATCTACAAGGTGGATTTTGCCCCCGTGCCCGCCGAGAATCCCGAGGAACCGAAACAGGATGTCACCGTCGAAATGACCCTGACCGCGCAAGGCTGCCCCGAGCACGTCAACATCAGCGCCCAGGTAAAATCACGCGTCGAGCAGTTGCCCGGCGTCAGTAACTGCACTGTGAATGTAGTGTGGACCCCGCCCTGGACCCCGGAGCGCCTCAGTCCCGACGCCAAGAAGCAACTCGGCATCGAGTAAGAACCGGGCCACTTGCCGCGCTTCCGGCTCTCCGCGTTGATCGAATCGGAAGCCCGAAGCCGGAGCGTCGGAAGCCGTTCCTATCCTCCGATCTCTTCCCAAGCCTCCACCGCGCTCCGCCCCGCCGCCTCAGTGATTCGCTTGCCCGCCTGCCCCGCCATCTCCATCACCCGCATGCCGCGATCAAAATATTCCGGCAGCGACCGCCGCACTCTTCTCGAACTTCTCCGGATATTCCGCCGCCAGCACCGCCAAACCAACCCCCGTCGCCAGCACCCCCGCCGGATACCTCTTCTTCATAAACAAAATCCCCGCCGCACCGATCGAACCGAGAACCACCGCTTTCCTCCAGCCATCCATAGTTCTCCCCCTAAATGATCGCTCTTGTTTGCGATTGTACCCCAGCGTCGCCGCCCAGATCGCACCAAACGCCGCCACCCATGGCCTGCTTCACATCCTTTATACTTCCAAGTTCGTTGGAGGCCCCATGTCCCGGTCGCATCTACCGCCGCACCTGCAGATCTTTCTAACCCTCGGCTCTGTCTCGCCTCAATGTCCGCTCAAACCAAGCCACGCGCCCGCGATCTCGGCGTTCCTTTCGACGGCACCCCCGGCCCCAACAATGCCATCACCGACGTGAAAGGAGTCGAAGTCGGCCACACCACGCTCATCTCCGGCGAAGGCAAACTCGAGATCGGCAAGGGCCCAGTTCGCACCGGCGTCACCGCGATTCATCCTCGCGGCAAAGCCAGCAACGACGCTGTCTTCGCCGCCTGGTTCACTCTCAACGGCAACGGCGAAATGACCGGCACGACCTGGGTCGACGACTCCGGATTCCTCAACGGCCCTGTCATGATCACCAACACGCACAGCGTGGGCGTCGTTCGCGACGCTGTCATCGCCTGGAAGGTCAAACACGGCTCCCCCGACATGGAAGGCTACTGGTGGTCGCTCCCGGTCGTCGCCGAAACCTGGGATGGCTATCTTAACGACATCAACGGATTCCACGTTAAGCCAGAAGACGCTTGGCACGCCCTTGACGTCGCCCACACGTGGCCCGGTCGAAGAAGGCAACGTAGGCGGCGGCACGGGCATGATCTGCAACGAATTCAAAGGTGGCATCGGAACCAGTTCGCGAGTGCTCGATACAAAAGCCGGGAGGCTACACCGTCGGGGTGCTGGTGCAATGCAACTACGGATCGCGCGAACAACTTCGCATCGCCGGCATTAACGTCGGCCGCGAAATTCCCGAGCACACCGTCTGGCAGGAAGACGTGGGCTCCATCATCGTCGTGGTCGCTACCGACGCTCCGCTCATCCCGACGCAACTCAAGCGCATCGCCAAAAAGATCTCGCTCGGCCTAGGCCGTGACGGCAGCTATTCGGGCGACGGCTCGGGCGACATCTTTATCGCCTTCTCCACCGCGAATCCCGGCGCCGTCGGCACCAAGGGACTGCACCAGCTCACCATGCTTCCTAACGATTCTCTCGATCCCATTTTTCTGGCGACCGTTCAGGCCACCGAAGAAGCCGTGGTCAACGCCATGGTCGCCGCTGAAACCATGACCGGCATCAACAATCACACCGTGATCGCTCTGCCCCATGATCGCCTTCGCGAAGCCCTGAAGAAATACAACCGCCTTGCAAAGTGATCCGGAAATGGGGGCCCCACCCTTCTCGCGCTTTTCGCGCGAGGTGGGGATTTTGAATCGATAGATTCTTGATTTGTAGATCTCCTTGAATCTGTAGATTCGTAATCTTGCAGCCTGAACCATGTTTGGACTAGCTCGTCCCGAACATCCCGGTCCCACGCCGATAATCGTGCAGCTCAATCCCATGCCGCTTGAGCATCGACTGCAGCGTGGTGCGCTTGATCCCCAGTCGGCTTGCCGCCCCATCCATTCCCGACAAGACCCCGTTCGTTTCCCGCAAAACTCGAATGATGTGCTCGCGCTCCATTTCCGTGAGATTGTCTTCGCCGACATCCTGCAATGCTTCCAATTCCACCGGAGGCGCAGCCAGAACCGAGCCCTTGCTTAAGATCACCATGCGTTCGATCATGTTCTCCAGTTCGCGGATATTGCCCGGCCAGTTCCAGTTCTGAAGCAGCTTCATAGTCTCGCCAGGGACCACTTCAATGTGCTTGCCCATGCGGGCGGCGTGCTTGCGTACAAAGTGATGCACCAGGATCGGAATGTCCGTCCGCCGCTCGCGCAGCGCCGGCAAGCCGATCGGAAACACATTAAGCCGGTAGAAGAGATCTTCGCGAAACTTCTTGTCGGCAATGTCCTGCTGCAAATCGCAGTTGGTGGCGGAGATGATCCGCACATCCACGTGCAGCGTGTGCACTCCGCCCAGCCGTTCAAACTCGCGGTCCTGCAGCACTCGCAACAGCTTCGGCTGCAGTTCGAGCGGCAACTCGCCAATCTCGTCCAGAAACAATGTGCCCTTGTCCGCCAGTTCGATGCGCCCGACTTTCTGGCTGATGGCTCCGGTGAACGCTCCTTTCTCATGCCCGAACAGTTCGCTCTCCAGCAATCCCGAAGGCACCGCCGCACAATTTAGCTTGATGAAAGTCTGGTCGCGCCGCGCGCTCAGCGTATGCACCGAACGCGCCACCAGTTCCTTTCCCGTTCCGGTTTCCCCCAGTAGCAAGACGGTCGAATCGGTCGGCGCCACCACCCGCACATTCTTCAGTACTTCTCGCAGCGCCGGACTCTGCCCAATGATTTCTTCAAACCCCAGTTCCGCCTGAATCTCGCTTTCCAGATACGATTTTTCCTGCGCCAGTTTGTCCCGCGCGTCCTGCAGCCGATCCGCCAGTTCGCGCAGTCGCGCAATGTCCATGGCCGCACCTGTAATTCCAATGACGCTCCCGTCTGCATCGAACAGGGGTTCAATCGTGATATCGAAGGCGTAGTTCTTGCCTTCGTTCGGAATCACCACTTCCTCCCGCAGCGCCATTCCCGTTTTCAGCACCCGGCGTTTGAGCTCCACCAGGCTCGCGGCCTTCTTCGGCCCGATGATTTCCGCATCGGTCTTGCCGATCGACTCATGCTGCCAATAGAGCTGCGGGTTGTAAATCCAGGTGTAGCGCAGATCGCGTATCCTGGTTGAAAACCGTGATCGGAGAATCCTTCAGCGCCACCCGGAACCGCTCTTCACTCCGCCGCATCGCTTCCTCTGCGTCCCTCCGCTCGCTGATGTCGCGCAGAATCCCCTGCAGTCGGCCGTCGGGCAGTTGTTTCCCGCATACCTCGCCGGGAAACACTGACCCATCCTTGCGACGGAACTTCCATTCGCTCAGCACGGTCGTCCCTCCCGCAAAGCGAGCCACTTCCGGTCCTATGCGCGAAGTCTCCGAAGCCTCAACAATGTCAGGAATGGAAAGTTGCAGCATCTCATCGCGCGTGTACCCCAGCATTTCCGCTCCAGACGAGTTCACGTCGATGTATTTTCCATGTGTGTCGGAAATGAAGATGCCATCCGACGCTTGTTCCACCAGAAACCGGAAGTGCGACTCGCTCTTCTGCAGAGCCTTCTCCACGCTGCTCCGCGCCTCCTCGAGCCTCACCTGCTCCGTCACGTCGCGCTGGATGCCCCAAGTGCGCACCAGGTTTCCGCTCTCTACAATCCCTATCATGCTGTTCAGGAACGTCTTGACGTTCCCGTGCTGATCCACTTCACGGGACGGCCGCTCCAGAACTCGAAAGCCGGAACGGACATATTCCCGCATGCTCTCGAGATTCGCGGGATCGTCAGGGACCAGCATTTCTGCCAACCGCCGTCCAATCAGCTCCTGCCCAGTTTCAAAACCGTACATTCTAGCCAGTGCGTCGTTGCATTCCGCCACGTAAGAGTCGCGTCGGATCCGCACCACCACTTCATCTAGCGGCAAATCGATGGAGATCGGAACCAGAAGATCCTCGCGAAAGATTCCTTCCGAACTCTGTGCCACAAATCTTCGGTAGTCCTCTTCACGGCGCCGCAGCGCTTCTTCCGCTTTCTTCCGCTCGGTGATGTCGATTGCCGTCGCCTGCACCAGCGGTGTGCCACCGTCGGCCGAGTGTACAACGCAGTTGAACAACACCCAGACCGGCGTTCCATCCTTTCGAAGAAGAGACATCTCCCGGCTTAGGAACAGACCCTCCCGGCCCAACTCCGCGACAAGTGGTTCACGATCTTGAGGATGGAAATAGAACTCCGCCGTCTGCCGTCCGCGGATCTCCTCCACGCTGTCATAACCTAGAATGCGGGCCCACGCGCCGTTGCAGTCCAATATTTTCCCTTCAAGATTGGAAATGGCAACCCCGGCAACATTTTCTTCAAACAACAACCGATAACGCCGTTCCGAGCAGACGAGCCCCGCCTCGGCCCGCGTACGCTCCGTAATGTCGCGCGCCATCCCTCGCACGATCGGAGTTGTCACACCTTCCGTGCGGAGACTGTTGTTGTATTCCCAGATCCTGCGCTCTCCGTTTCGCGCGATCACGCACAGCAACCCTTGATCGGCTCCGGTCGTCTTGATCCTCTCCAGATAGGCATTGAACTGCTCCCGAGATTCTGGCGCAATGAGTTCTCGCATCGGTTTCTTGATCAATTCGGATACTCCGTACCCCAGTAGCCGCGCGGGCGCCGGATTAACGGAAAGTAGGTTGCCTTCCAAGTCGTGCGTGCAGACCAGGTCCGAGCTGTTTTCGACCAGATCCCGGTACCGGTCCTCGCTTTCAAGCAGTGCTTCCTCCGCCCGCTTCCGTTCGCTGATGTCGCGTGATACTCCGACGATATAGCTCCGATCCAGTTCGACGCGCTTCAGGCTGATCTCCACTGGAAACGTCGATCCATCCTTGCGCTGGTGAGTAGCCTCTCGAACCAAGAATCCCGCCTCACGCAGGGTCGTCTGCCACGCGATGCGGCTAGACTCAGTAAGTTTGGGATTGATATCGAAAACCGTCATTCCCAGCAGCTCTTCTCGGCTGTGTCCCAGATCTTTGCAAGTCTTCTCGTTGACATCGAGAAAGCGCAGTGTGTCTGGATCCACGATTTCCACGGCGTCATTGGACTGGTCCATCAGCGCTCGGAACAACTTCAACGATCGCTCTGCCCCTTTTTGATCGGTGACGTCCTGCAGCACACATGCGACTCGGTCCACCCCACCCGGCCCTTCGACCGGAAAGTAGGAGATGGAGAGATCCCTCTCGCCACGCTCCGAGTACTTGTATCGCATCTCGTACTGAACGATTTTGCCCCGGAAGCACTCATCCAGTTTGTCCTTCACGGCCTCCTCAAAGACACCGGGGTTCAATACTTCCGAGATCCGGCGGCCAATCAACTCCTCTTTCTTCATCCCCCGGTAATTCAGGAAGGCGCCATTTGCGATCACATAGCGATAATCGCGGTCCACCACCGCAATCATGTCTTCCAGTCCCTCCACCGCCTTTTCGAATTCCTGTAACCTCTTCGCTCGCCCGCGGAACAGGTCCCCGACCCAACTCATCGTGATTCCCATGATCCCAAACAATGTCAAACCGACTACATCCCGCGGATTCCGAATGGCAAAAGAGTTCAGCGGCTCCAGAAAAAAGTAGCCCGCAATCGCACCCGAGAGAAAAGTCGCAAATAGTGCAGGCCCAAACCCACACAGTAGAGCGATCAGCATGATGATGGGATAAAACAAAGCAAAGGGCTGTGTAAACCCAAGCGAGACATCCAGGCCATACCGCATTAGACCTGCTGCACTCACCCCGACCAGCGCAAGTCCGTATTGCCGCGGCCAGGTATGCAGCCAGTATGTCGGCGCTCCAATGCCTTCCCTTCGATCGGCAGAACTCATAGCCAACCTTTCATTTCACGAGATTCCCGGGATCAAAACCGTGCGCATTCGCAGGACGAGATTCGTTCTGCGTAGCGCCACAGCTTTCGGCAACGTCTCTTCCGCAGAACAGACGTTCCGCTACTGACACATGTCCACTGGCTCTGCGATCTGGGGGAAGGCGGTTAGCCAGCGTTTCGCATCATGACCGGAGGCAGGGTTCCAGTCTGTGACTGAGATCACAATCTTCGCCTCTGGTCCCAAAATGGCAACCGTCAGTGACGAAGTCGCTCTTGTGCCTGCGACCTATAACCGAATTAGTGTCCTCGGGTCGGCCTAGAAAGGATGTGCGAGAAAGAACACTTTGTGCAAAAACGCATTGGAGGGATGGGACCGGCTCTAGAACGAGTCGAAGTGGAAGGGTAGCGGACCGGGGCCCAAACCCCGTCTCGCCGTGGATCGCGCCACCGATTGCCTCAGCATTTCCGCGATTTCTGCCTCCAGCATCTGACGCTCCTGCGCCCAGAGGCGGGTAATTCGGAACGGCTGCAAAAAGCCGCGCGTGCTCCACATTGGAAACAGCATTTCAGCGCCAGGCCGTACTAAGACGCCGCCTAACGGTATCGCCGTTTCCACCTTCGTTCGTTCGTCAAGATACGTCGCGATTTCCAACAACCCTCCCGTGACCGAGAGCTGATGCAGCTTGCCGGAGAGTTGGCGTCCGTTTTCGAGGACAAGAACGATTGAGATTCTGCCTTGCAGACTGACGCGCGCGGCGCGCGTTCCACGACGCATTCGAGGAGAGTAAGCCATGGCGGTTCGACTATTTCAACGAGGCCGGTGCCGCCAGCAGATGGTTCGTCCGCCGCATCAGGTCCCAGTCATACTCATAAGCCGCTCCACAACCCAGGCATCTCTGGTAATGACGGCCGTCTTCATCAATGCGAGGCCACGAGAAGCGGTGTGTGCACCCTCGTCCAAAAAGCTGCTTTAAGAATTTCAATGGGTCGCCCCCTGGTTGCGGTGCTTCCAATGATCGAGCCAACGCGAGAAGAACGGCTTGTGCCCGTCGTTCAACAGATCGCGCAGCGTTGCAAGGAGAATATTAGGCGGCTGCGATTTCGATACGAACGAGTCCACCGAACTCAGCTTGTTCTTCGGCAGAGGTCCGTAGGCGGATAAGAGCATGATCGGGACGCGGGCGTTGATCCGTTTCATCTTCGCCGCCACCACGTCGCCATTCATCCCCGGCATCTGGTAGTCGACGACCACGGCATCCACCGCATGGGAGCGGAACAGCTTCAAGCCCTCGTCCCCACCTATTGCTTCGAGAACTTCATAGCCGCTCTGTTCCAGCAGCAGCTTCCGACCAATGAGCCCGTTCCAGTGGTCGTCAATGCAGAGAATCCTTGCCTTTGTGCGAGGCATAGCTACTCACGTTCCATCTGGCCAGAATGAATTCTTGTTCAGCGGCGTAACTCCCCGACAGGAAGCTGCGCTTGCTGAACTGCGAAGTGGTGGGCACCTTGATTCTGCGTGCGCCGCCGCGTCCTTTCAAATTACGAATGTGCACTTCAGTAGCAGTTACCCCTATTACGAAGACGTGGGAGGGGCATAAATCGCGCAGTGAGCCCCGCGCAACCGACTCCCGGCAAACAAAAAGGGCGAGCCGTAGCCGGCTCGCCCTCTCGAAAACGAAGGCCCTAGTGTTGCAGATCATTCTTCATGAGATTGACTTCCACACGTCCCCCGCTCGTCGACTTCGCCATGGTTCCATTTGCGCCTTCCACCGGTTCGTTGCCCAGGCTCATCGTGTAAATGCGGTAGACCGGGATCTGATGGTTGAGCACCAGATACCGCACGACCGAGTCCGCCATCTTCTGCGAGCTGGCAATCGCCGCCTGACCGCGGCCAGCCGAGAACCCGCGCACTTCGATGATGTAGCTGCGCTGATCCTTCAGCGGAGCCGCCATCGTGTCGAGCGCGTCCTTCGCGGCCTTGCTGAGTACCGTCTCGCCCGTGCGGAAGCGAATCTCAGTCTGGCCGGTTCCCTTGTATTGATCGACGTTGCTCACCATCTGTTCCGCGGTGGAAACGCGCGTGGACGCTTGCGTGGCAGCCGTCTGTGCCAGTTGCGCCTTGTTCGCCGCATCGCTGGCATGCTGATCTGCCAGGCTGCTCTTTTCCGACGCCATCTGAATGCCCTGGGTCGCGCGCGCATCCACGTCCTTGATCTCTTTGCTGTTTTCCGATGTCAACTGATCCAGCTCATTAATGCGGTCCCGGATCGGCGTCACCTGCCTCTGCACCCACTTCTTGTTGGCAAACGGATGCGTGATCAGATTCACGAAATTTGGATCGTCGCCGTCCCAGAAGTTCGCGGGCTTGTCCGGCGGAATCGGTTGCAGATCGCTGGCGCTCTGCGCTGTAGAAGCAGTCGCCGGCGCGCTCGAGTTGGACGTTTGTTGAGCGAACCCCGGTAGCGCAAATGAGGCGCACAGGAACATGGGTAGAATGATGCGATTTTTCATTTTCGACTTTCTTCTTCCGAGTGGCACAGGGGGCTCCACTCCAGCCAGATGGGAGGTCTTCCTCGACGTATAGATTGTGCCTCTCGCAGGCCAAACGCGCAAGGCGAATCTACGAACCAACCCATGCCCGGAAGAGCCCTAAATCCCGCGCTCATCAATGCTTTAGCGGCTGCCTCATGCGAGGTATAATGGCGGATTGTGATCCTATTTCATCTTTCAACAACCCACATGCTACCAACCAGAATACAGGTGTCCTATTATGTCGGCCCGAAATGCCATTCTCTGTGCCAAGTTAAAGCAGTTAGGCTTCACCCAGCAGAATCAGATGCGACTTTACGGTCAGGAATTTCAATTCCTTAGCGACCCGATCGTCATGCCAGACGGTACGGTCTTTCTCGACGCTGTTGAGAAGCGGTCTCGCCAGAAGAGACAAATCCGTGTTCCCCTGCCCATCGTGAGCATGGCAGACTCGCAGCGAAAAGCGGCCTGACCCCTTCATCTTCCGAAACGGCCCACCGGAAGGAGGGGTGTATTCGTTCGCCCGCACCGTGACCATCATCACTGCCGGGCTGTCTTGGATGCGCTACGATCAGGCGCGGGCATCGTTACGCCCGAAGCGGAGGCCACCATGTCAACTCAGAATCCGTCTTTGGAAACCATTGAAGACTTCCTGGCCCAGAAGCGAATTGCAATGGTCGGGATCTCGCGGGAACGCCGGAGCTTCAGCGTGATGCTGTTCGAAGAACTCTGCCGCCGCGGCTACGATGTCATTCCGGTAAACCCGAGCATACCCAACGTTCTGGGCCGGCGCTGTTACGCCAGCCTTCAAGACATCCAACCTCCGGTCGAGGCCGCTCTCCTGATGACTTCCCCCGCAGTCACCGACACCGTCGTTTCCGATTGCGCTAAAGCAGGAATCCGCCTCGTTTGGATGTACCGCGCCGCCGGAATCGGGGCCGTCAGCCCGAAAGCCGTTGCATTTTGCCAAGACCACGGAATCAGAGTAGTTCCCGGAGAATGCCCTTTCATGTTCCTGCCCGCCATCGGGGGCATCCATCGCCTCCACGGCTTCGTCCGCAAAATGACCGGCCGTTACCCGCGCCACTACCACGCCTAGAGGATGACCGCTGCGAAAAACCGTGGAGAGCGGCCCTTCAGGCCGCGTTATGCACGTAGATTTCCGAGGGCTTTTAAGCGCATGCCGTCTTCGCTACGAACCAAAGTAATGCCCATGTGAGCGAAATCACAACGCGTCAACCAACGCGTCGGATGAAATAGCCTTGGAGTCCCATGGAATGCGTCCCTGCCGAATCCCGCTCACCGGAATTGCACTCTTCGCCGCCCTCAGCCTGGGCGCCATCGCAACCCATGCCTCCCCATTTGTCGTCTTTCCCAAAGCCAGCGAACTCGTATCCCCGGACGGCCGCTATGCCGTTCGCAGTGTCGAAACCACGAACTCCGCCTCCGATTTCGTCGGAACTTTCCACTCCCTCTGGCTCTACGAACTGCCCACCGGACGTTCCCGCAAACTCTGCGACTACCTCGGCGTAGCCTCGGCCGCCTGGTCCGGCAACGATGTCCTCGTCGTAACCCAATATGTAGGTAAGAGGACATCCCGGGCATTGGTCTTTCCCGCAATCGCCGCGCAAGACGCCATCATGCTCGACCGCGCTGCTCTGATCCGCCTGCTACCCGCAGAACTCCGTCCGCCGCTTCGTGAAAACGATCATGTTTTCGTCGAGGGCTCGCGAGTCGAACAGGACACTCTGTACCTCACCGTCTGGGGATACGGCCAGCGCGACCCCAATGGCTTCCGCTACCGCTGCGAATACTCCCTCCGAGAGGGCTCCCTTTCCTGCGTAGAAGGACGCGGCGTACAATAGGGATCAAAATTGATGTTCCCGGGGGTTCGCTTCGGCATCTAAATGAAGGACAGTATTGCGGGTTGCCGCTGATTCCCTATAAGTTTTAACAGTTTCCAAATCCATGGACCATGCTCTAGGCTGGCCCTCTATTTCATGCCGCCGCAGAGTCGAGTATGAGTACGCATTCCAGCCCCGATCGCGACGCCTTCCAGCAGCTTTTGGCGAATGCCTTTGCCGTTCAGGAGAGTCAGATCAACAGTCGGTCGCTCTCTGCCGTCATGGAAGTGCAACGGTTGGTCACGAGGGGGGAACTCGACGCTGATGGTGCAATGCACCGGATCGTTGAATCTGCCCGCGATGTCGCCGGCGCCACGGGAGTCGCCATCGGCCTGCTGAAAGGCGGCAAACTCAGCTACAAGGCCGCAAGCGGAAGTACCGAGTCTTACATCGGGCGCCACGTCACCGCCTCACTCACCGTTTCAGCGGACATCCGAAACAGCCACGAGATTCTCCGAGTCGAGGATGCCCAGACCGACCCGCGCATTGAGGCCGCGATCTGTCGGCAGTTCGGGGCCGAGTCGCTTCTAATCCTGCCGATTTATCACGCCCGCGCGCTGGCGGGAGTCCTGCAGGTGCTTTTCGACGACCCGCACTCCTTCCAGGATTGCGAGGTACGCACCTATCGCTTGATGACCCGACAGATCGAGGCGGCTATGGGTCAGACCGCCCAGGATAAAGCGCCGAAAACCCTCAGCGATGAACTGCCGGCCAAAACACTGTCTGATGAGCAAATTGCAACTCAGACGCAAGCGCCTTCCAACCACGCGGTATCCTTCTCCCGCCTCCCCGCCAGACATTTCGTCAGCCGCCCATACGAAGCCTGGGCAGCTGCCTTGGCGGCGCCCATCCTCAAACGGAAGGCTGTGCTCGCGACGAAGAGCTCCGACCGTGCCAAGGTCGTCCCTTGGTCCCAGCGCCGCCGGAACTTAGCCATGGTTTGGGTTGCGACCGCGCTGGGGCTAGCATGCTGGCTCGCCTACAGCAGTCGCCGCTTGGCTTCGCCGTTGGCATCTTCAACTCGGCCGACATCAACCGCCCCGAGGCAGCAGACGGCCTCGAAAACTGAGGCGGCGCTGCCCGAAAAACCTGCGGCTGCTGTCCATCCCGCGGTCGCTAGCGTAAAGCAGGCCACGTCCCCCGGACGTGGATTCCGCCGAGTGCGGGTAGGAAAGAATGAGGTCGACTACATTGGCGACGATGTGACGGTGCGCCATTTCACCTACGGACCTCCGCCGCAACCTAGGCCGGCCGGGAAGAGTCGGGTCCAATTCATCGGAGATGATGTTACGGTGCGCTATTTCCCATCCAGCGCGGCAGCGAAGTCCACTACTAGGTAGAGCTCTGACCAAGGCTCGACCAGCCATTTTCCACAGGCTCGCAGTAAAGAGGGATGAACGCTACGCCGTCGGTGGGATCAGATCTGCCTCGTCGGATACTTCGTGCCCTTCCGTTCCGTCTTCAGTATTTTCTTCTGCGCTTTCTGCTGTGACTTCGCGTA
Organism: uncultured Acidobacteriaceae bacterium; assembly: GCA_963795875.1. Taxonomy (GTDB): domain Bacteria; phylum Acidobacteriota; class Terriglobia; order Terriglobales; family Acidobacteriaceae; genus Sulfotelmatobacter. The sequence continues at coordinate 1,731,227 of CAWCJM010000003.1, read as the reverse complement.
CTTCTTCTGCGCCTTCTGCTGCTTCTTCGCAGCCTTCTGTTCCTCGCGGCTCGGAGGAACACCGTTGGCGCGCATCTGCGCCGTCGCCGGAACCGACCCGTAAACGCATACCAGTCCCAGCAGAATCAAGGCTGCAAGTTTCTTCATGATCGTCTCCGCGAACGACCGTCTTGCTGTAATTCTACAATAGACTCGCAGCCAGTCTTCCAGGTTCGCTTGTCGCACGGCACGAACCTTCGACGTGGACCTTCCGGAAACTCTAACGGAACGAGAACCTAGTCCTTCACCGCCTTGTCGGTAATCTCGAGCCCCTTGTCGATGATGGCAAACGCCTCGCGCAATTGCTGCTCGTTGATGCACAGCGGAGGATTCGTGTAGAACGAGTTCCAGCGCACGATCGTGTAAAGCCCCTGCTCGCGGAAGAAGCGGCCAAGCGCGCCCATCTCTTCGGAAGTCCCGTTGAACGGAGCCATCGGCTGACGCGTCTTCCGGCTGCGCACCAGTTCCATAATGCCGAACAGCCCGATCGACCGCACCGCCCCGACCGACGGATGTTTCGCCTGCAACTCGGCGCCAAGCTCCTTCATGATCGCGCCCATCTTCCTCGTGTTCTCGATGAGATGGTCTTCTTCGTAGACGCGAATCGTGGCCAGCGCCGCCGCGCATCCCATGGGATGCGAGTTGTAAGTCAGCCCGCCGTAGAACACCTTGTCCTGGAAGTGCTGCGCAATGTGATGCCGCATGCCGACCGCTCCCAGCGGCAGATAGCTCGCCGTCAGTCCCTTGGCCATGCAGATCAAGTCCGGCACAACTTTCCAGTGATCGATGGCAAACCACTCGCCCGTGCGCCCAAAGCCAGCCATGACTTCGTCGGCAATCATCAGAATCCCGTACTTGTCGCACAGCTTGCGCACGCCCTGCATGTATCCATCGGGCGGAATGAGAATGCCGTTGGTGCCGACCACAGTTTCGAGAATGAAAGCGGCGATCGTCTGCGGGCCTTCGAGTTGCATGGTCTCTTCGATCATGGCCAGCGAAGTCTCCGCCGACTCCCATCCGCGCTCGATGCCGTGATAAGGATCGAGCACGCGCACCACGCCCGGAATGCCCGGCTCAGCGGCCCAGCGCCGCGGATCGCCGGTCAGCGTGATCGCGCCCGCGGTCGCGCCGTGATACGACCGGTAGCGCGCCATGATCTTGTGACGTCCGGTGAAGAAGCGCGAAATCTTGATCGCGTTCTCATTCGCCTCGGCGCCGCCATTGGTGAAGAAGAACGTGTCGATGTCGCCGGGAGTAATCTCGGCGAGCTTCGCGCCCAGCCGCGCGCGCGGCTCGGTCGCCATGAACGGATTCGCGTAGCAGAGCGTCTGCGCCTGCTCGTGAATCGCCCGAATGACGCGCTCGTCGCCGTGGCCAATGTTGACCGACATCAACTGGCTGTTGAAGTCGATGAAGCGCTTGCCCTCGGGCGTCCAAAAGTAAATGCCCTTGGCCTTCGCCACAGGAATGGGATCGACCTTCGACTGCGCCGACCACTCAAACAGCGTGTGCTTCTTGGTGAGATCAACGATTTCCTGCCCGGTCATTGAGGGAGTTGCAATAGTAGTAGTCATAGATTCCTCTTAGAAAATCATTCACCACAGAGTCACAGAGACACAGAGAAAATCTTTAAAGGATTCTTCGGATGATTCCCTGGGTCAGTAATGGGACATTGAAATTGATGAGCAGTCCGACCGGTTTGGCCGCAAGTTTCATGTATGTCAGAAGTTGTGCTTCATGGACCGGAAGAATTCGCTCCACAGCCTTCAATTCGACGACAACTTCTTCGCACACGATCAAATCTATCTTGTATCCACAGTCAAGCTTCAAACCTTTGTACGAAACGGATAGATCAACCTGACACTTGAAAGGAAGTCCGCGAAGGTGAAGTTCATGGCACAGACACTGCTCGTAAGCGGATTCCAGCAACCCCGGACCGAGATGACGGTGGACTTCGATCGCCGCTCCGATGATCGGGCTGGTCCGCGGGTCTTTCTCGTTTTCGGTTTCTCTGTGTCTCTGTGACTCTGTGGTGAGAAGTTTCATCGCCCCTCTTGGATCAGAACTTTCGGCTGTGCTCTTTCGCCCAGCGTTCGACGACGACTTTCTTGTCGGTATAGAACTCGATGGCGTCGCGGCCCTGGCCGTGAAGATCGCCGAAGAAGCTGTTCTTCCATCCGCTGAACGGGAAGTAGGCCATGGGCGCGGCGACTCCGATGTTGATGCCGATATTGCCCGCCGGCGCTTCGTAGCGGAAGCGGCGCGCCGCCGATCCGCTCGACGTGAACAGCGACGCCTGGTTGCCGTAGGCGCTGCGTTCGAGGAAGGCGAGCGCTTCGTCCATGCTGTCGGCGTGAACGAGGCTGAGCACCGGACCGAAGATCTCGGTGTCGGCAAGATCGCTGGTCGGGGGAACGTCGTCGAGAATCGTAGGCTTCACGAAGTTGCCCGATTCGTATTTCGGAATCTTCGAGTTGCGCCCGTCGAGCAGAACTTTCGCGCCCTGCTTTTCGCCGAGCCCGATCAGCGATTCGACGCGCTCCTTGCTCTGCGGCGTGATCACGGGACCCATCTGCACGCCGTCTTCGAGGCCGTTGCCGACTTTGAGTTTCGAAGCGGCTTCGGCGATCGAGTCGCGAAAAGTCTTCTGCGCTTCGCCGATCGTGATCGCGGTCGAGACCGCGAGACAACGCTGCCCAGCGCAGCCGAAGGCGCTGTCGCTGATGATCTGCGTCGCCATCGGCATGTCGGCGTCGGGAAGAACGACGACGTGATTCTTGGCTCCGCCCTGGCACTGGCAGCGCTTCCCTTGCTCGCCCGAGCGCGCGTAGATGTAGCGCGCGACCGGAGTCGATCCGACGAAGCTGATCGCGCGCACTTTCGGATGGTCGATGAGCGCGTCGACGACGGCCTTGCCGCCGTTCACCAGACTGACGACGCCCTTGGGCAGGCCAGTCTTCTCCAGCAGTTCGTACACGTAGCGCATGGTGAGCGGCACGCGCTCGCTCGGCTTGAGAATGAACGTGTTTCCCGTGGCGATGGCGTAAGGCAGATACCAGAACGCGATCATGCCCGGAAAATTGAAGGGCACGATCGCCGCGGTGACGCCGAGCGGCTGGCGGATCATCATCTCGTCGATGCCGCGCGCGACGTCTTCGAGGTTGTAGCCCTGCATCATCATCGGAATGCCGCAGGCGACTTCGACGTTCTCGATGGCGCGGCGCATCTCGGCTTTGGCTTCGGTGAAGGTCTTGCCGTTTTCCGTGGTGATGATGCGGGCGATGTCGTCGATGTGCTCTTCGAGCAGCATCTTCAGCTTGAACAGCGGCTGGATGCGGTCTTCCGGCGGAGTGCGGCGCCATTCGGGAAAGGCTGCGGCGGCGGCTTCGACGGCCGTGTTGACTTCGGCGGCGTCGGCGAGCGGGACGCTGGCCAGAACTTCGCCGGTCGCGGGATTGACGACGTCGCGCCATTCGGAGGCGCGCGAGTCGGTCCACTGGCCGTTGATGTAGTTCGTCAGCTTGGTGATGGGAGGTGCGGCTACGCTCATGATGAATGCCTCTGCTATCGCGAAGAATATTGTGCGCGGGGAGTCGCGTGCGCCGACGTGCGAATTCCCTGCTGAGCTAATGATACCGCTATAGGGATCCCTCGACTGCGGTTGATCCTTCGCGCTTGGCGCGAAGTCAATCCTCGCTCAGGATGACAAATTCAGCTTCTCTCAGTTCTCTATGACGATGTCAACCGGACAGCCACGAGCCTTGATCTCCTGAATCAAATCGACGAAATCGCTGGCCATTTGCTTGGCGTCAGAGCCAACCGATTCATAGTGTTTTATGATCACTCGATATGGAACCTCAACAGTGTTGATACTGCCTGTCTCGATACTGTCGATCAACGCATTGAAGTTGCGCCCATGCCACTCGGGCGCACCGACAGCCTGAAAGAAGGCATCGTAAACATCATCTCGATTCTGCCACGTTGAACCATCAAGGATGAGTTCCTTCATCAGAGTCCTCACACCAACTGCGCTACCGCGCCTTTCTGGTCACATACCGCGGCGATTGCGGACTCCAGCACGGCCAGAGCCTTCGTCCATTTGCTCGTTGGTGATCACCAGCGGGACCAGGACGCGGATCACGTTCGAGTACGTGCCGGCGGTGATCGTGATCAGGCCGTGCTCGTAGCAATATTGCGTAATCTTCTTCGTTTCGTCGGTGGCTGGAGTTTTGGTTTCCTGCGACTGCACCAGTTCGATGGCCTGCATGCCACCGAGGCCGCGCACGTCGCCGATGATCGGCCAGCGGCGCTGCCACTCGCGGGCACGGCGCTGGAAGCGCTCGCCAAGTTCGTTGGCGCGCGTCGAGCAGATTCTCGCGCTCGAACAAATCGAGCACCGCCAGCGCCGCGGCGCAAGAGAGCGGATTGCCGGCGAACGTTCCGCCGAGGCCGCCGGGCCCGGGAGCGTCCATGATTTCGGCGCGGCCGGTGACGGCGGCGAGCGGCAATCCGCCGCCGAGAGATTTCGCCGTGACGATGAGATCGGGCTCGATGCCGTAACGCTCGCTGGCGAAAAGCGCGCCGGTGCGTCCGAAGCCGGACTGAACTTCGTCGGCAATGAAGAGGATGCCGTGCTTGTGGCAGAGCTCGATCAGCACCTTGAAATAATCCGGCGGCGGCGCGACGAATCCGCCTTCTCCGAGAACCGGCTCGGCAATCACGGCGGCAACTTCTTCGTTCGCCACCACGCGCTTGAATGTGTCTTCGAGATGCCGCGCGCAGTAAAGATCGCACGACGGATACTTCAGGTTGTAGGAGCAGCGATAGCAGTAGGCAAACGGAACGCGATACACCTCGCCCGGAAACGGCGCGAATCCGGCCTTATAAGGATGCGTCTTGCTGGTGAGCGCCAGCGTCATCATGGTGCGGCCGTGGAACGCGTCTTCGAAGGCGATGATGCCGGGACGCTTGGTGTAGGCGCGCGCAATCTTGACCGCGTTCTCGACGGCCTCGGCGCCGCTGTTCACGAAGATCGTCTTCTTCGCGAACTTTCCCGGCGTGACTTCGTTCATGCGCTCGGCGAGACGGACGTAGCTCTCGTAGGGCGTGACCTGCACGCAGGTGTGCAGGAAGCGGTCGAGCTGGTCCTTCACGGCGTCGACCACAGCTTCCTGGCGATGCCCGACGTTGAGGCAGCCGATGCCTCCGGCGAAATCGAGGTAGCGGTTGCCGTCGACGTCTTCGAGCCAGGCGTCTTCGGCCTTGGCGACGTAAATGGGCGTGCCGTGAGAAAGGCCGCGGGGCACGGCTTTGGCGCGGCGCTCGGACAGGGCCTTGGATTTCGGGCCGGGGATTGGAGTGCGAAGTTGAATAGTAGACATCGTAATTCTCAGTTCTCGGTTCTCAGTTTCGTTGGCACGGCTCCGGTGTCTCAGCTGGCTGAAGTCGCGCTCGCTTCGTGACTCTAACTGGCGCGACTGACAACTCGTGACTTCGCACTTCCTTCAGTACCAGCCGATCGGCGCCTCGTTCAAATTGATGTAGACCTGCTTGGTCTCGAGATATTCTTCGATGCCCCAGGGGCCAAGTTCGCGGCCGAAGCCGGATTGCTTGTAGCCTCCCCACGGCGCTTCGACGTAAGTGGGCTGCATGTGGTTGACCCAGACGATTCCGGCGCGCAGAGCTTTCACGGAGCGCATGGCCTTGAAAATGTCGCGCGTCCAGACGGCGGCGGCCAGGCCGTAGGGAGAATCGTTGGCGATCTTGAGCGCGTCCTTTTCGTCTTCGAACGGAATCACCGCCGCGACCGGGCCGAAAATTTCTTCGCGGGCGATGCGGGCGCTATTGTTCACGTCGTAGAAAATCGTGGGCTGCACGTAGTAGCCCTTGGCAAATTTTTCGGGGCGTCCGCCGCCGGAAGCGAGCTTGGCTTCCTTCTTGCCGATTTCGAGATAGGAGTTCACGCGGTCGTATTGCTCTTTGCTGACCAGCGGGCCCATCTTGGTTTCGCGTTCGAGCGGAGGACCGAGTTTGATTTTCTTCGCTTTCTCGGTCATCGCTTCGACGAAGTTCTTGTAGATCGATTTCTGCACCAGGATGCGGCTGCCGGCGGAGCAGACTTCGCCTTGATTGATGAAGACGCCGAACAGCGCGCCGTCGATGGCGGCTTCGAAATCGGCGTCGGCGAAGAAAATGTTGGGAGACTTGCCGCCGAGTTCGAGGGTGACGCGCTTCACGGTGTCGGCGGCCTGTTTGACGATGATCTTGCCGACAGCGGCGCTGCCGGTGAAAGCGATCTTGTTGACGTCGGGATGCTGCACGAGCGGAGCGCCGCAGGATTCGCCGAAGCCGGTGATGATGTTGACCACGCCCGGAGGCAGGCCGCAGTCGGCGAAATGCTTGGCGAGTTCGAGAGCGGTGAGCGGAGTCTGCTCGGCGGGCTTGAGCACGCAGGTGCAGCCCGCGGCCAGCGCGGGCGCGAGTTTCCATGCGGCCATCAGCAGCGGATAGTTCCACGGAATGATTTGTCCGGCGACGCCGACCGGCTCTTTGAGCGTGAGGCGACATCGCATTGTCGGGAACGGGATTCACGTAGCCGACGACTTTGGTGGCGAGTCCGCCGTAATATTCGAAGCAGGTGGCGACGTCGTTGATGTCGTACTCGGCTTCGACGATGGGCTTGCCGGTGTTGCGGCATTCGAGTTCGGCGAGCGCGGGCAGGTTCTGGCGAACTTTTTCGGCGAGGCGGAAGAGGACGCGGCCGCGCTCCTGCGCGGTGGTGGTCGCCCAGGGGCCTTCTTCGAACGCGGCTTTGGCGGCGGCGACGGCGCGGTTCACGTCGTCGGCGGACGGCGTCGGGGACCTGGGCGATTACTTCTTCGGTCGAGGGATCGTAGACGGGGAAGGTCTTCGCGGACTTGCTGGCGACCCATTCGCCGTTGATGAACATCTGGTAAGTCTTCACGTCGGTCTTGAACTCCGCCGGGCATCGTGGCCTCCTGCAGGGCTAAAGCCCTGATCGTTACTACTCGTAGCGGCCCTGAAGGGCCGCTCATTCGAGCTACGTCGCGACAGCCGATGGCGGCTGTCCCCACATAATCAAAGATCACATCAGCGCACTTCGCTCGCCGGAACTGGCGTCGCATCGGCCAGCTGAATCTTTGTGCCGCCTTGCGGCGGCCGTAGACGAAAAAGAAAAATGCGGCCAGGCCGATGAAAAACAGCGTGCCGCCGAACATCCACAATTCGTACTGACCACAGCGACGTGATCTGCTGGGCCGGGAAAAACACCAGCGCGATGCCGAGGATTGTGGTCAGGAATCCGCTGGTCCCGGCGAGAAACAGCGTGGTGCGGCCGTATTGGCCTTTCGGAACTGGCTCCGTCACCGCGAACTTCACCAGCGCACCGAACATGTAGACGAACGGAACGAGTTGCAGCACGACCGCCAGCGACAGCAGCTTCTGAAATGTTTCCTGCACGCCCGCGCCGGCGAAATTCAGAATCACCAAAACCCCGGAGACAATTGCCTGCACGATCAGCGCGGCGTACGGCGTGGCGTACCGGGGATGGACCTTGCCCAGCCAGGACGGCATGTAGGAATCGAGGCCGGCGACGAAGGGGATGCGGGAGCAGCCGCCGATCCACGCCGAACCGATGCCGGCGATGGCCAGGCTGAGCATCAGCGCAAACGGAATGCTGATCCAGCTCACACCCACGCGGGCCGCCATTCCGGTCACCGCCTGCACCACGCCTTGCAGCACGTTGACGTTCTTGCCGACCGCGATGAGCAAGGTCAGCGTCGCGGCGATGTAGAGAGTGCCGGAAAGCAAGTCCTCCCCAGGCGACGGCTCCGGGAAGAGTGCGGCGAGGATCCTGGATTTCGTCGCCCATGACGGAAGCGAGTTCGAGGCCGACCAGGCCGAAGCAGATCACGCCGAACGAATTGAGAACGAAGCGCGGGTTGGCGGGAATCTTGAAATCGGCTGCGGTGATGCCAGCTGCCGAAGCGCGACCAGATGACAATGCCGAGACCGACGAGCACGGCGGCGGCGATGAAAGTTCCGATCGCGCCGACGTTATTGATCCACTTCCCTACGCCGAGGCCGAGAATGTTGAGAAGGGTGAGCAACGCAAGCAGAGCGAGGGAGACGCAAGCAGCGAAGAGCTTGTTGTCGGGAAGGCCCTGATGGCCGGGGCCGAGCACGTAGACCGACACGCCGACGAAATAGAGCATGACCGTCGGCACGTAGAGCATGTTGTTGGTCCAGTAGCACCAGCCGGAGAGGAATCCGTGGAAGTCGCCGAAGACTTCCTTAGCCCAGAGGTAGACGCCGCCTTCGCCGGGATAGCGGTGGGCGAGTTCGATGACCGCGATGCCTTGCGGCCAGAAGAAAAGGAGAAGAGAGATGATCCAGAGCCAGATGGTGACGCCGCCGTTGGCGGCGATGGAGGGGACGACGTTGAGATTGAAGACGGCGACGACGAAGAGCAGCACCAGATCGCGGCGTCCGAGGGCGCGGATCAGGTGAGGCTGGGCGGCGGGTTGGGTCGTGGTGGACAATGATTTCTCGTGATCGGCCGCGCGTACAGCAGGTTCCTCACCCGGGCTTCGCCCGGTTCGGAATGACAAGCGATTGTCCTCTCGACACTGAGTGCTTGCTGCGTGCATGCAGGGGCGGACGAATGCGTCCGCCCCTACACGAACATTCTAGTGCGCTACTGCGACCGGGGCGGCGCGCTCCTGCTGCGCTTTCGCCAGCGAGGCAGCGATGTCGTTGAACGCCGCCAGGTGCTTGTCGATGTCGGCCTCGGTGTGCTGGACCGAAATCGTCCACTGCTCGTCCCACCAGTAGGGCTGCGCCATCACGCCGCGGTTGACCATGCCGAACCAGTAGTGGCGCCACAGGTCGATGTCGATCGCCTCCCAGTCGCGGTAGTTGCGAATTTCTTTCGGATAGAGCATCAGCGCGCCGTTGGCTCCGGCTTGCGCGATGTAGGCCTGCAGGCCGACTTTCGCGATGGTGGCGCGATAGCCGTCCGCCAGCTTCTTGCTGAGTTTGTCGACTTTGGCATAGTTCTCGCGAGTGAGGACTTCGCGGAACGTCGCCAGGCCCGCGGCCATCGAAACCGGATTCGTGTTGTAGGTGCCGCCGTGGAAGACCTTGTGCTGCGAGATCAGGTCCATCACGGACTTGCTGGTGCCGAATGCGGCGAGCGGCAGGCCTCCGCCGATCGACTTGGCCAGGCAGATCATGTCGGGATGAACGCCGAAGTATTCGCTGGCGCCGCCCCATCCGAGTTTCGCGCCGGTTTTGACTTCGTCGAAGATCAGCAGCGCGCCGTTCTTGTCGCAGATCTCGCGCAGGCCTTTCAGGAAGCCGGGCTGCGGCATGCAGAGGCCGACGTTCATCAGAATCGGTTCGAGAATGATCGCGGCAATCTCGCCGGGATTTTCTTTGAAGCGACGCTCGACGGTGGCGAGATCGTTGAAGGTGGCGATCAGCACGTTGGCGATGGCCGACTTCGGCACGCCGAGACCGCCGGTGACTGCGGTCGGCGCGTGGATGTCGCCATAGTCGGGAGCGTGCGGCTTCACGCTGACCAGAGCGCTGTCGTGCAGGCCGTGGTAGGCGCCTTCGAATTTGACGATCTTGTCGCGTCCGGTGGCGGCGCGGGCCAGGCGAATCGCGTGCATGGTGACTTCGGTGCCGCTGTTGCCGAAGCGGCACATCTCGACCGGAAAGCGAGTGCAGATTTCTTCCGCGAGTTCCCACTCCATATCGTGCGGCATGCCGAACATGGTGCCGGTGGAGAGGCGCTTCTCGACGGCCTTCATGACGGCGGGATGGCAGTGTCCAGCCATGAGCGCGCCGAAAGTCAGGTTGTGGTCGATGTATTCGTTGCCATCGAGGTCGCGGAACTTGCTGCCGCTGGCTTCTTTCACAAAGATCGGCCAGGGATCGTAGGCGCGATAGTTGCTGGCTACACCGAGAGGAATGCGTTTGAGATTCTTCTTGTGGGCTTCGGCGGATTTGGGCGTGCGCCGCTCGAAAGTGGCGAGTTCTTTCTGCAGATCGGGATACATCGAATTGCTCCGGGAAAACTCAGGCCGCTGCGTTCCGGTAGATCAGCGGGCCATTAGATTGCCCGGGCGGTTGGAGCCGCCCGGGTTTGTCTTTATTTCGCACTAGAAGTAGAACTTCAAAGCAAACTGCACCGCGCGCGGATCACGCGCTTGCAGCACCTGGCCGAAGGTTGTGTTGCTGAAGTTTCCATCCGGATTCACGAACTCGGTTTTGTTGAACAAGTTGAAAATGTCCGCACGGAACTGGAAGTATTTGGACTCGATCAGCGCGATCTCTCTTGGAGAAAGTAATGTCCCATTGATTCTCTCCCGGACCGCAGCAAATGGATCGTGGAGTCGTCGCGAATGTGCCAAGGGTGGGATCGGAGAACTGTGCCGGATTCAGGTAAAAGCCCGCCGTTTGTTTTGGGATTCAGGATCTGAGGTTTGGTCCACCGCCATCTGTGGCGCTCCGGCTCCCAGGAAGAACAAGCTGCTGATCAACTCGTTGTCGTCCTGGGTTTGAATGCGAATCGGGAAGCCGCTCTGGAACTGAATAATTCCCGACATGGACCAGTCATCCAGAACCTTGCCCATGAATCCGCTGTACTTCGGGACAGGAAGATCCCAGTAATAATTGATGACAAAGCGCTGCGCGGAATTAAAGAGCGACAGCGCGCGGCTGGCTTTGTAGTCGAAGGGGTTGACAGTTTCTTCAAAGCTGGATGCCCAGTCCAGAGATTTGCTGAAGGTGTAGGCAGCCTGCAGTTGCAATCCGTGAGAGAAGCGCTTTTCCAGGCTGGTCTGGAACGAGTTGTAGGCGGAGGCGGCGATGGTGTCTTCGGCGAAGATATTGGTGAAGACCGGAACCCCATCAGCGGGACAGCCGTTGCCGGGACCGCCCGTCAAGGGATTGCAGTTGGGCGAGGAATAGGGACGGATCCAACGAAGTTCAGTGTCTGTCCCGCAGCTGCAATCGTGCCGCCTTGAGGTAAATGGAATCCGTTCGGCAGGAGGCTCCCGTTGGAAGCGGGCAGAGTCACGGTAAATTGGTTGTCTTCCAGAAATGGTCCGCAACTGCCAGGCGAACCATAGGACGGAGACGCTGCTGGGGTCGTTGTTCGCGATGGCAGCAATGTCCAGACAGGTCTGCGGATTCGCCGCGTTGATGTCATGCGAAGCCAGCAGCCGATGTCCCTGCGATCCTACGTAACCAACTTGCAGCACCACGTTTCGGGCCAGTTCCCGCTGGATATTGAGGTTGTACTGAGCCGAATACTGGGTGCGCATGTGCGGCTGGAAATCCCCGTACAGCAGCATCGGGCGGAAGGAAGCCCAATCCTGCGGAGTGCCGGGCTTGGGGCTGAGAATGCCGGTGAAGGGATTGGGACTCAGCGTGCCGGTCTGTGAGATGAACGGCGTATTCAGGAAGGTCGAGGGCAAGTAGGTGCTGCCGCCGAAAGGGGGCTCAGCGCCGAACTGTTCGAGCACCAGTTGCTCCATGGGGTTGTAGAACATGCCCCAACCCCCGCGGATGGTGGTCTTTTGGATTGAGGCTGTACGAGATTCCGACGCGAGGAGCAAAGGCCTTGTAATAAGTCTGCGTGAGGCCAGCGGGAACACCCGCGTCTCCGGGGACGACCAGGCCCGTAGGCTGGACACCGGCAGAAACACAGTCAGTACCACCGAGGTTGACTTGATCGGCGGGCGTCAGAACGCAAGGATAAACCGTTGAGTTCTGGCCGGGACGGAAAGTCTGAACATGGTGAAGCGCATCGGCTAGAGGAGTGTCCAACTCCCAGCGCAGTCCATAGTTCAGAGTAAGCGAAGGCCTGATTTTCCAGCTGTCCTGGGCGAAGAGATAAACGCCAGTGTTGCGCACGTTCTCGCGCTGTGCAGAACCCTGCGAGTAGCTGTCATCCAGACCCAGCAGATAACCCGGATAATTGTCGCCATACAGGACGGAATTTTCGGTCGTGCTGTTGAAGGTGAACTGGCCGCTGACGTTGTAGTAGAGGGTCTGGTCAAAGCGGGCGCGACGCACATCCGCGCCAAATTTGATGGTGTGATTGGATTTCACCCAGGTCATGCTGTCGCTCCACATGAACGAGTTTCCGACCTGAGGCAATTCGCCTTCCCATCCGTTGCCGATGGCAAAGCCTCCGCCAATATTGATGAAGGGGACGCCCGTGCGATTGGGGGGCAGGCCGGTCGTGATGCCATATTGCGGATTCGTACCAAAGACGCCTTGAATCGACGCTGGCCCCACATTAGAGTCGGAAGTGCCGTTGAAACAGACGGCCTGCGCGGCCGCAGACGAACAGGACGCCGTCACGGCGTTGGTGCTCTGGGGATGCTGGAAGGTCAACTGACCTTCGCGCATGTAAGTGAAGCGGAATTCGTTAATCAAATTGTTGGTGATGGTCCAGGTGTGGCTGGGGTTAAATTGCTGATAACGGGAACCGACATTGGCGCCGAAGCCAGGAATGTTGGCTCCGGAGGCCTGGAAGTCATAGAACGGCTGAAAATTCGCATCATTGGTGAAGTAGTAGTAAAAGCTGAAGTTCTGCCGGGAGTTAATGTGCTGGTCGAACCGGAATGTGAACTGATTCTGAGTATCCGCGCTAACCGGTACGGCCTGATAATTAATGCCATCGGGCCGGTTGGCAGCAGGAACAAATCGAAGCATATCGATCGCGACCGGGTCCTGGCAGGCGGTCGGGATGGTCGCGTTGCCGTTGGCATCAGTTGGGAATATCGAGTTCCACATCACATTGGCAGATGGCATTTGTCCCCCCGCCGCAGTAATCGCAGCAGTGCATCCGGGCCTTCCGTTGAGGGCATCTGCGGCAAACTGATCCGTGAGTTGGTTGGGCGTTACGCCGTCGGACGCGAACTGGGGAAAGCCTCCAGCGAAAACACCGGTTCTTTCTTGCGGGTTCGGAACCGCCACGGTCTCGCCTGAAACGCCCTGACGCACGCGGCGGCCTTCATACGAGAAGAAGAAGAAGGTGCGGTCTTTCACGATCGGCCCGCCGAGGGTTCCGCCGAATTGATTCTGATTCTCCTGCGGCTTCACCGTGTTAAAGAAACCCTGCGCATTGAGAACGGTATTACGGAAATACTCATAGATATTGCCGTGAAGCTGATTCGTTCCTGACTTCGTGACAACGTTCACTACAGCTCCGGAGTTGCGGCCATATTCGGCATCAAAGGTGTTGCTAATGACGCGAAATTCCTCAATCGCGTCCGGCGTTGGCTGGATCGTCGGGAGGTTGACGAACTGATCGTTGGCGTCTCCTCCGTTAACACTGAAATTATTGGCGCGGCCGCGGCCTCCGTTGACCGAGACTGCTCCGGCGTCACTGCTGCCATAGAACGTGCCGCCGCTCGATCCCAGCTGCGATTGCACTCCCGGTTGCAGCTGCAGGAATTGGTAAGTATCGCGGGCGTTCAGGGGAAGTTCATTCACCGAGCGGTTGTTCACGACGGCACCGAGCTGCGTGCTGCTCGTGTCGACCAGCGGAGCCTCAGCAGTGACATCAACGACTTCCTCGTTTCCACCCAACTGCATGGTCATGTTCAGAGTGATGACCTGGTTGACATCGAGCGCGATACTGTGGCGGACTGCCTTCTTGAATCCCTTCAGATCGAAACCGAGAGTGTAGGTGCCTACCGGAACGTTGGGGAATACAAAGTCGCCGCTGTCGTTGCTGACGGTGTCCTGAGCAACGCTGGTGGCGTCATTGGTAGCCGTGACCTTTACTCCCGATAAAACTGCGCCGGTCGGATCGGAGATGCGTCCGAGGATGCGCCCGCCCGTGCCTTGAGCTGAGAGTAGCGTGGACAGGAAGAGACAGAGGAGAGCGAGGCACAGCGTCTGCTTCAAAAGCAACACAGACAGGGATAGGCTCGACGAGCGAAGTCGCAGTGACGGCATGGGGCCTCCAGACATCTTCGGGAGAGATGGTTTTTGTTTGAAAAGCGACAGCTTGTATCCAACCGCAACCTTGCTATAATCCCGCAAGGTTAGAGAACGGGAGCGGGGACTGTCAAGGATAAAAAAACGACTCCTTCCGATAGAAATTTCTTATCGAGATTTGTGATTCCACCTGCTATTGATAACGACGACCAGATGGCTGAACCGTTCTTGAAGATCGGAGACGTGGCGCGGAAGGTGGGCGTATCACCTTCGGTGATCCGTTCGTGGGAAAGCCTTGGGCTGGCGCGGCCACGGCGCACCGAGAGCAAATACCGTCTCTACACCCCTGAAGATGTGAAGCTGCTCAAGCGGGCCCGGTTTTTGCGCAAAGTGCGCGGACTGAACGCAGCCGCGATTGTGCAACTACTGAAGCGCGAAGGTAAGGTGCGCCCGGCGGCGGACGGCAATGCTGGCGCAATTGGAGCGCATCTGCGGCAATTGCGGGCGCGGAGGCGGCTTTCGCTGGCGCAGGTGGCGCAGGCGGTGGGAATCTCCGTGGGATTTCTCAGTGCGCTGGAACGGTCACAGATGAGTGGGTCGGTCGGCACGCTGCGCAAGCTCGCGCGCTTCTACAAAACCAACATCCTTGATTTCTTCGACGCCTCGGAAGCCAGCAAGCGCCAGGTGCGACCTGCCGAGCGCAAGGTTCTCGAAGCCGGCGCGGGCGTGCGCATGGAGCTGCTGGCATGGGGTAACACCGTGATGGAGCCGCATCTGTTTCGTATCGCGCCCGAAGCTGGTAGCGGGGATCCCTACACCCACGAAGGCGAAGAGTTCATTTATGTGTTGCGGGGAGATCTCGAGATCACAGTGGAAGGCGAAGAATACCGGCTGAAGGCGGGCGACAGTTTCTATTTCGAAAGCGCCACGCCCCATCGCTGGAAGAATCCGGGGCGAAAAGAGACTCTGGTCTTGTGGATTAACACTCCACCGACGTTCTAGGAGGACGAATGAACTGGCAACGCATCCTGCGTTTGTTGCCCCTATTGGCAGCGGTGGCGTGCGTGGGCTCTTGCTCGAAGAAGACACCGACGCTCAACCTTCTGGTCTGGGAAGGTTACGCCGATCCCTCGTTCATTCAGGCCTTCGAAGAACAGAATCATTGCAAGGTCTCAGCGTCGTACATGGGATCGAGCGATGAATTGATGGCGAAGTTGCGCATGGCGGGCGCGGGAAATTTCGATGTGATTTCGCCGTCGAGCGACGTAGCGACATCCATCGTGGCGGCGGGACTGGCCGCGCCACTGGACCTGTCGAAGATTCCGAGCTACAACCAGCTTTCTTCACAGCTCACTTCCCTGCCTTTGGTGCGCACGAATGGCCAGGTGTACGGCGTGCCGTTCATGTGGGGACCGGATCCGATCATTTACGACACCACGGCGTTTCCGCAACCACCAGATTCGTGGAACGTGATGTGGGATCCGAAATACAAAGGGAAAGTTTCGGTGTGGGACGATCTTTCGACGGTCTACATGGCGGCGCAGGTTCTTGGCTACGACAAACCCGATCCGTCGCAGCTTTACAACTTGAGCGATGAACAACTGGAAGCGGTCAAGAAGAAGCTGCTGGAGTTGAAACCAAACATCCGAAAGATGTGGGCGACGGGCGGCGAGCTGACGAATCTGTTTGTGAGTCACGAAGTTGTGATCGCCATGGGCTGGCCTTTGAACACGGCGGATCTGAAAAAGCTGAACTTCCCGGTGGGCGAGACTATTCCGAAGGAGAACACCACGGGCTGGATCGACCATCTGATGATCACGGCCGGAAGCGAAAACAACGAACTCGCGCACAAGTTTCTGGAATACATGATCGAAGCTAAGACGCAGAAGCTGGTAACGGACAAGACGCACTATGTTCCGGCAAACCCGCAGTCGGGACAGTTCATGACGCCCGAGGAAGTGAAGATGCGGCACCTGGATGACGTCGACAACTATCAGCGACGGATTTATTTCTGGCAGAACGTACCGCGGCGCGCGAAGTACAACGAGATTTGGAACGACGTGAAGGCTGCGCAGTAGCGGATGGCGCGGCTCACGGCACAAACAACGCATGACATCTCCAACCACTCCCGCCAACACAGCAACCGCGAATTCACAATCTGACACGAAACCAACACTGCTCAGTATCCGGAACGTGGCCAAGAATTTCGGCCGTAACCCGGTACTGCGGAACATTTCGCTGGAGATTTCTGAGGGAGAATTTCTGACCATTCTCGGGGAGAGCGGTTCGGGAAAAACCACGCTGCTGCGGATTGTCGCGGGCTTCGAGACCGCGAGTTCTGGCGAACTCTGGATGGGAACGGAGAGACTGGATCACCAGCCTCCGTACCGCCGGCGCGTCAACACGGTGTTTCAAAGCTACGCTTTGTTTCCTCATCTGACCGTCGAGGAAAACGTCGGGTACGGGTTGCGTGTGGCGAAGCGGCCGGCTGCGGAAATTACGCAGCGAGTGGCGGAAGCGCTGGACAAAGTAAAGATGTCGGCGCATGCGAAGGCCAAGCCGTCGAAGATCAGCGGAGGGCAGCAACAGCGGGTGGCCCTGGCGCGGGCGCTGGTGAACCGGCCGCGACTGCTGTTGCTCGACGAGCCACTTTCAGCGCTGGATGCCAACCTGCGGCGGCAGATGCAGGTGGAGTTGAAATCGCTGCAGCGCGAGGTGGGCATTGCGTTTGTGTTTGTGACGCACGATCAGGAAGAAGCGATGGTGATGTCGGACCGCATCGCACTGCTGCGGTCTGGCGAACTGGAGCAGGTGGCGACGCCGCGCGAAATTTACAGCCGTCCGGCAACGGCCTATGTCGCGCAGTTCATCGGACACACGAATCTGCTGAAGGGCGAAGTACGAGGCGGCGTTGTGCGGTGCGGGTCGCTGGCGTGGCCGGCTTCCCTTCCCGACGGGCCGGCGCTTTTTTCTTTGCGGCCGGAGCATATTCGGCTGGCAGGAACGTCCGAGAATAGCGTCGTGCGGGTTCGCGGTCGAGTGATCCACCGGGCATTTCATGGCGCAACAGAACTGATTCGCGTAGAGTGTGCCGACGGACTTGTTCTAGTCGCACGGACGGCTAGCGGTGGCGTGGCACAGAACGAAGTCGAGCTCGAGTTCTCGACCGCCGATGCGGTGCTGGTACGCGAGTCTCCGGAAAGAATCTAATGTTCTCCCGCGCTTACAAGACGGTCGTGACGGTGCCGCCGTTGCTTGGGTAACGGTATTTCTTCTGGTGCCGTATCTGCTGATGTTCTGCTACAGCTTCTGGTCGGTCTCGCCGTCGCAGACCATCTGTGCATTCGTGGAATCTCGACAACTATAAAGAGCTGTTGCAGAAGGCGGTGTACTGGCAGACGCTGCTGCGCTCCATGTGGATTGCCGCGCGAGTGATGTTGTTTTCGCTGCTGCTGGGATATCCGCTGGCATATTTTCTGTCGTTCTATGCCGGCAAACGGAAAGATCTGCTGTATCAGATGGTGATTATTCCGCTATGGGTCAGCTATCTGGTGCGGGCGTATGCGTGGAAGACGATTCTCGGGTCGGATGGGGTGCTCAACACGCTGTTGCAGTACGTGCATCTGACACAGCATCCTCTCGACTTTCTGCTCTACAGTCCGTTTGCCGTTGTGCTCACGCTTACGCACATCTATACGCCTTTCACGTTTCTTCCGATTTATGCGGCGCTGGAGCATATTCCGCGCAATCTGGTCGAGGCATCGCATGATCTGGGCGCGACGCCGGCGCAAACGTTCTGGAAAGTCATCTTTCCGCTGTCGATTCCCGGCGTTGTTGCCGGAGCGACGTTTGCCTTCGTGTTGAGCCTGGGTGATTTTCTGGCGCCGCTATTGCTAGGCGGACCGAGCGGCATCATGATTTCGAATATCGTGGTGAGTTTGTTCGGCGCGGCTTACAACTGGCCGCTAGGCGCGGCGATTTCGCTGGGCATGCTGGTGATCGTGGTCAGCCTGCTATTCCTTTCCGAGCGACTGGAAAAGAAATGGAGTTTCTCGTGAGCGGCACCAACAATGTCCCACGCTCGCGGTGGCTGCTGCTGCATGCGGCGGCGGTATTCGCGTTCCTCTATCTGCCGATCGCAGTTCTCATTCTTTATTCGTTCAACGGGCAAGGAGTGGGCGGATTTCCGCCGCATCACCTCACACTCGACTGGTATCGCATCCTGTTCGCGGACGGGGCAATCTGGGATTCAGTGATGAACAGCCTGCAAGTAGCGTTTGCGGCGATGGCGATTTCGCTGGCGTTCGGAATTCCGGCGGCGCTGGCTCTCGATCGCGCGCAGTTTCCGGGCAAGGCGCTGTTCAGGAGATTAGTGCTGCTGCCGCTGATCCTGCCCGGAATTATTACGGGGCTCTCGCTGCTCATGCTGTTCAACCTGATGGGCGCGAAGCTGAGCCTGATGACGATCATCTTGGGGCACGGCACGGCTTTGATCTCGGTGGCGACCACCGAAGTTTTTGCAGGGCTGCAGAAGCTCGATCGCGCGCAGGAAGAGGCGTCGCTCGACCTGGGAGCGAACTATTGGCAGACCTTCTGGCGTGTCACGGTGCCAAACCTGAAGCTGCCGATCATTGGCGCGGCGCTGCTGATTTTCACGCTCTCGATGGATGAGATCGCGGTCAGCTTCTTCCTCATCGGCCGCGACAACACACTGCCTCTGGAAATCTGGGGACGGCTGCGACGCGGCATCACGCCGGAGATCAATGCGGTGTCGACCATCATCTTTGTGTTCTCGCTCGTGACGATTGTGATCTGGTACCGTCTCCGCGTCCGAACCGACGAGGCTCCCGAGGTTGCAGCGGCACTCGTCAATACTGCTGCCGCGCGCTAGCCTTCCTTCCCTTCTCATCGCAGCCACCTGGAATTCCCGAAACGGTAGTGTTCCACAATTTCCGTGTCTTCGGTCTCGGCTCGTCCTCATACACTTGAAGGGAGGTCGTCGGCTGATTCATGCGGGAAAAAATATATATCGGCGCTCTTCTGGTTGCGATAGGCACGTTCCACGCCGCCACTGTGCGGCAGGGACACCTCTGGGCTGATGACTTCGCCATGTACGTACATCACGCGAAGAATATTGTCGAAGGTCACCCCTACACTGATACGCAATACATCTACAACGCGTCCATGGTGGTCGGGCCGAAATACTATCCGCCGATTTTCCCAGTATTGTTGACGCCAATTTACAAAGTGTCCGGGCTGAATCTGATCCCCATGAAACTGGAGCAGGTCGTATTTCTTCTGCTTTCACTCATTGCGATTTACGCCTACTGGAAGCGTGATCTGGGGTCAGGCTACACATTGGCGCTGGTTGCAATTCTGGGTTTCGCGCCCGCTTTTTGGATTGCAAAGGACAACGTACTGTCGGACGTACTGTTCTTGTTTTTCTTTTATCTTACGGCGCTTTTGGTACGAAGTAGTCGGCGCGACACAAGGGCTTGGTGGCGGGCCGTGCTGATCGGGTTTGTCATTTATCTTGCGATTGGTACCCGGGTCGTAGGGATATCGCTAGCAGCGGGTCTGGCTCTGTACGATGTCGTGCGACTCCGCACCATCTCGCGGTCTACCGTGGTATCAATCGCGGTATGCGGTGCGTCTGTATCACTACAACGCTATGTGACAGGTATCGGTTTGAGTGGGTATCGCCACGAACACCCTACCTTCCACTCCATTGCCAGCAACATCGCCATCTACACGCGGGCAACGGGGTCGTTCTGGGTGGGATCGACGCGCAACCTTTTCGCCTACGCGGTGCTAGCGCTATTGGTCGCACTGGTTGTGAAGGGAATCTTCGCTCAGGAGAAACGCCGCTTCACGTTCGTGGAGGCCGCCCTCATCCCCTACTTC
Organism: uncultured Acidobacteriaceae bacterium; assembly: GCA_963795875.1. Lineage (GTDB taxonomy): Bacteria > Acidobacteriota > Terriglobia > Terriglobales > Acidobacteriaceae > Sulfotelmatobacter. The sequence goes on along the minus strand of CAWCJM010000003.1, from coordinate 1,711,298 downwards.
ACGATCATTGTTATCCCGGTCGACCCGGGGGGTATTCGGATGATGTTTCCGGCTGTGCCGTGGTTCGGATATCTCGTGCTCTCGGGACTCAAAGGCCTGGTGGAGAAATCAGCTCCTCGCTACTCTGCGAGTGCGGTTTGGACATTGATCATATTGATCGCGATTCCCTATGGACAGTTTTATCGGAAACAGGACTTCGGCCCAATTCGCGAAAGTGCGGGTCGGCCTGAGTTCAACCAATTGTGTCAGGCGGTGCGCGAAAACACCGGACCAGAAGATTCGATTCTCTACATTCGTGCGCGGGCCCTCTCGCTCTATACGGGGCGTCCTGCGTCTGCGCCGAACTATCGTGGCAGCCCGGCGGAACTCTGGCAGTGGGCCGCGAACATTCATGCCAAATACTTTCTGATCACGAACGCATTCAATGACGATCATGGATTTCTGGCCAACTTCGTCGAGAGCAATGCAGGACGTTTCGACTTGGTCTACGAGAATGCGAACTTCAGACTCTACCGCATTCGTTCGTTCCCGGCCGGGTTCGATGGGCCCACAAAACTAGCAATTGCCGCACCTCCGGCATGACAATTGCATCTGCGGTCTAGTAAAGTGGAAGTGACCTTCTGGGAGGAATCCTTTTTGAGTTCAGGCATTCGCAACATCGCTATCATCGCCCACGTCGACCACGGCAAGACCACGCTGGTCGACGCCATGCTGCAGCAGAGCGGCACTTTTCGCTCCAACGAGCACCACGTCGAACGGGTCATGGACTCGAACGAACTGGAGCGGGAGCGCGGCATCACCATTCTCGCCAAGAACACCGCGATTTTCTATCACGACGTGAAGATCAACATCGTCGATACGCCCGGCCACAGCGACTTTGGCGGCGAGGTCGAGCGCGCACTCAAGATGGTCGACGGTGTCATGCTGCTGGTCGATGCCAGCGAAGGTCCGCTGCCCCAGACGCGCTATGTGCTGAGCAAAGCTCTGGAAGCGCATCTGCCGCCAATCGTGGTCATTAATAAGATTGATCGCTCCGACGCACGGCCGCAGGAAGTGCTGAACGAGATCTACGACCTGTTCATCGATCTCGACGCGAAAGAAGAGCAGATCGATTTTCCGGTGCTCTACACCAACGCCAAGACTGGCACCGCGACTACCGACATCAAGGGCGGCGGCAACGACTTGCGGCCGCTGTTCGACGCGATCATCAAGACGATTCCTCATCCCAAGGGGGACGCATCGGGCCCGCTGCAAATTCTGGTGGCGAACCTCGATTACAGCGACTACCTGGGACGGCTGGCGATTGCGCGCGTGTTCAACGGAAAGATGCACACAGGCGAGGAAGTCGCCATCGCCAAGCTCGACGGGACGCTGCACAAAACAAAGATCACGAAACTGTTTTCGTTCTCGGGCCTGAAGCGGACCGACATCACCGAAACCGAATTGGGAGACATCATCGCGGTCGCGGGCGTGGAAGGCATCACCATCGGCGAGACCATTACCGACGCCGAGAACCCTGCTCCGCTGCCGCACATCGCGATCGACGAACCGACGATCGCCATGCTGTTTACGGTGAACACCTCGCCCTTCGCCGGAAAAGATGGCCAGTACGTCACGTCGCGCAATCTGCGCGAGCGCCTGGAGAAAGAACTGCTGACCAACGTTTCTTTGCGCGTCGAAGACACCGGCACAACGGATTCCTTCAAGGTGCTGGGCCGCGGCGAGCTGCAGCTTTCCATCCTGATTGAAATGATGCGACGCGAAGGCTACGAACTCATGGTCGGCAAGCCGGAGATCGTCACCAAGCGCATCGACGGCAAGCTGATGGAACCGGTCGAACATCTGACGGTGGATGTGCCGGAGGATTTTGTCGGCGTGGTGATGGAGCAACTCGGATCGCGCAAGGGCGAAGTCACCAACATGCACAATCACGGCTACGGGCGCGTGCGCATCGAGTTCCGCGTGCCCAGCCGCGGATTGATCGGGCTGCGCAGCCAGTTGCTCACGGACACGCGCGGAACCATTGTGATGAACGCGCTGTTCGATGGATACACCGAGTGGCAGGGCGATATTCCGCATCGGCTCACCGGCGCGCTGATCGCCGATCGCGGCGGGGTCTCGACGGCGTATGCACTGTGGGGACTGCAGGAGCGCGGCGAACTTTTTGTCGGCCCCGGCGTTGACTTGTACGAAGGCATGATCATTGGCGAGAACGCCAAAGACACCGATCTCGACGTGAATGCGGTGCGCGAAAAGAAGCTCACGAACATGCGCGCTTCGACGGCGGATGAAGCAATTCGCCTGGTGCCCTTCCGGCCGTTGAATCTGGAGCAGGCCATCGAATTCATTGCCGACGATGAGTTCGTGGAAATCACGCCCAAGTCGCTGCGGCTGCGCAAGAAGACGCTGCAGTCGAATCAACGCAAGAAAAAATCGTACGCCACTGTCGAAGAGTCGTGAAACCGCGACGCAAGTCCGAGAAAAGCGCAAAAGAGCAAGCTCAGCCACTGCGCATGTTCCTCGTCCCCTGCAGCTGCGGAATAACGTTCGCGGTGGCGGAGAATTACGATCATCAAGGCACGGCTTGGGGCCGCTATCTGTCTGTCCGGGCTGCGGCAAGAGGCACGATCCCAAGAACCGGCTGCTGCAGATGGGATTTCACGCCGAGGGATATTGGAAGGTGGACGAGTGCTAGCTCGTCCGCGGTCCTCATCTTTGCGCTCTCATTTTGAGATTGATTTAACAAGCTGATTTAGGGAAACCTGCTATACTGCTCGGCGCATTCGACTGTTCGCCAGCTCCGGTATCGATTTTCAGGAACGGCCCTCCCGACCTGCCAAGTCCGCCGAATCGCTTGCACTTCCGACAGCTCAATGCAGAGGCAGACGCGTGAAGAATATTTTCGTGGGGAACTTGAGCTTCAACACAGCCGAAGACGAACTGCGGCAGCTGTTTGAACCGTTCGGACAAGTCGACCGCGTGAGCATCATGACCGACCGTGACACGGGACGATCCCGTGGTTTCGGTTTCGTGGAGATGGCCAGCAACGAAGACGGCGAGAAAGCGATCACCGCTTTGAATGGCTCGTCCGTCGGCGGACGCACCATCAACGTCAATGAAGCGCGCCCCAAGACCGAGCGCAGCGGCGGCGGTGGAGGCGGTGGCGGACGCGACCGCGGAGATCGCGGTGGCCGCGGCGGCGGTGGTGGCGGGCGGCGCGACCGCTACTAAAGACGAACAATCCCTAGGAAAATCTGCGACCGCGGTCCGCCTGTGAGGCAGCCGTCCCGAGCAGGCGACGGTGCAACTTGCGCGCTGATTGTCGCGATCGCGTTCACTGCGTTCTTGTCACTCGTCACGTTGTCGCAATGTTCACGTTGATGCCTCTTCCCTGCCCATGTAGACTGTAGACATCCGTGCGCGCCCGTAGCTCAGCTGGATAGAGCGGTTGCCTCCGGAGCAACAGGTCGGGAGTTCGAATCTCTCCGGGCGCACCAGATCCCACCCATGACATCGCCGGGCACTCGCTGGCGGTTCTGAATAAACGAAAATGAATTACGACGCCATTCTTGTTGTCTCCTTCGGCGGGCCTGAGTCGCCGGAAGATGTGATCCCGTTCCTCGAAAATGTGCTGCGCGGAAGGAATGTTCCGCGCGAACGCATGCTGGCCGTCGCCGAGCACTACTACCACTTCGGCGGCAAGAGCCCGATCAACCAGCAGATTCGCGAATTGATCGCCGCGCTGGAGAACGAACTGGCGCGGCATGGACCGAAGTTGCCTGTCTATTGGGGAAATCGCAACTGGCATCCGATGCTGGCGGAAACCTTGCAGCAGATGAAGCAGGACGGCATTCGGCAGCGCGCTTGCCTTCGTGACTTCGGCGTACAGTTCGTATTCCGGATGCCGGCAGTACCGCGAAAACATCGTCCGCGCACAAAATGAAGTGGGCGCGGGCGCGCCGCAGATCGACAAACTGCGCGCGTTCTTCAACCATCCGGGATTTGTTGAGGCGACCGAAGATCGGTTGCGCGACGCGCTGGCGCAAGTTCCGGCCGACGCACGGCAGCAATGTTCAGATCGTCTACATCGCGCACAGCATTCCGATCTCGATGGCGAACACGTGCGACTATGTCCGGCAACTGGAAGAAGTAAGGAAGCTGGTCTCCACAAGGTTGGGCTGTCACCAACGACGCGCTGGTGTATCAGAGCCGCAGTGGCGCGCCAGGACAGCCGTGGCTGGAGCCGGACATTCTGGACTACCTGCGCGAGGTGAAGGCGCGCAATCTGGCCAGCGCGGTCGTGCTCGCGCCGATCAGCTTTATTTCCGATCACATGGAAGTGCTGTATGACCTGGACATTGAGGCGCGGCAGCTTTGCGATTCGCTGGCGTTGCCGATGGCGCGGGCGAAGACGGTGGGCGTGCATCCCAAGTTCATCGCGATGATTCGCGAGCTGATTCTTGAACGGACGAATCCGGGAAGCGGAGCGGCGTGCGGTGGGATCGCTCGGAGCCGCGTCAGGATGTTTGCGAAGAGAATTGCTGTCCTGCGCCGCAGCGGCCAGTCGGCTGCAGAGCCCAAGGCAAGGCCGGGCGAGCGGCGTCCTAGCGCGCACTCTGCCGATCCGCTATGTGAGACAGAAACGGGCTGACGTTGGGATGCTCGTAGTCCGTGGCTTTGGGGCGGCCTTCGACCAGACGCATCGTGTCCAGAATCGTCTGCACGACCGGCTCGTTCCCCACCGCAGTGTTGATCATGACGTGGTAGAGCGAACGCGTGGGCCAGTCGGCATTGAAATAATGTTTCACGTAAGCGATGCGCTCGCGATCGACGGAGTCGACCATGTTCCACGGCATCTTCTTCGCTGTGCCCTCCGCCATCGAGCGCCGGATTTTCTCGGAGCGCGGAGCGTAAAGAAAAACATGGAATGCGTCGGGATTCTCGCGCAGGAAATACGGCGCGCCGCGGCCCACGACGACCGCATTCCCTTCCTGCGCGATCTTGTTCATGGTCTCCTGCATCATCGCCATCATGCAGTCGGTGTCGAACATCTGGCTGCCCAGCGCGGCGGAATTGCGTTCGTAACTGCCGCGCCAGAAGGATTTCGCGAGGCGGTGCAGGCGGCTGTCCATGCGCTCGTCGCAGCGCCTGCACGGCCGATTGATCGACGTTGGCGAGGCGGGCAATTTCTTCGGTGAGCAATTGGTCCCAGAGCTTCCAGCCCAGGTGGTCGGCCAGTTGAGCGGCGATGGCAGCGGCGCCGCAGCCGTACTCGCGCTCGATGGTGATCAGACGGAACATGGCAAGACTTGTATTTAGTGTACTGCGATTCCGCCGCCCGGCTTGGATTTTTTCATCAGGAAAACCATCGGAACCATGGCCAGAATGGCCACTCCCAGAAACCAGAAGCAGTCGATATAGGACAGCATGGACGCCTGGCGCTCCACCGTGCCCTGGATCAGCGCGTAGGCCTGCCGAGTAGCCCCAGCCGCACTGGCGCCGTGAGCCAGCATCGCGCGCCGATGCGCCCTGAATCATGGTTTGCAGCGCGGGGTTCGACTGCGCTCAGATGGCTGGCAAGTCGTTCAGGTGCTCCTGGGTGCGGCGGTCGAGCATCGTGGTGACCACGGAAATTCCGACACTGCCGCCGATGTTGCGCGCCAGGTTCATCAGACCGGACGCGGCATTGTTTTTGTCGCGCGGAAGAAAGGCGTACGCGGCGGTATTGATGGGAACGAACAGGAACGCCATCCCGGCAGCCTGAATCACACGCGCCGTGGCCAGCGTTCGGAAATCAATCTCAAGATCGAATCCGGTCATGTGAAACAGCGAGAACGACAGCACGAGCAGACCGAACAAGAGAAGCCATCGCGGGGTGTAGCGCGAAAGCAGAAATCCCACCAGCGGCAGCAGGAGAATGATCGTGAACCCGCCGGGCATCAGCGCCAGGCCTGCCTCTTGCGCGGTATAGCCGAGCAGCGTTTGCGAGAACAGCGGAATCAACAACGTGCTGCCCAGCAGGGCAAAGCCCAGCATGAACATCAGCAGATTCGAGACGCCAAAAGTTCGATCGCGGAACAGATGCAGATCGATGATGGGATCTTTGTGCCTCCACTCCCAAATGATCACGAAGATCAACGCCGCCGCAGCAATCAGCGAAAGCGTGACAATGAAGTTCGATTCGAACCAGTCGTCGCGCTGTCCCTTGTCGAGAACAATCTGCAATGCTCCCAGCCCCAGCGCGACAAATCCCAGCCCAACGTAGTCGATGTGAGTTTCGCTCAGCTTGCGGCGCTTGAAGTAAGGCGGATCCTGAATCAGCCGCGAGGTCAGCAGGATCGAAAGAATCCCGACGGGAATATTGATGAAGAAAATCCAGCGCCAGGTGAAATTGTCGGTGATCCATCCGCCGAGAGTCGGGCCGATCGCCGGAGCAGTGACGACGGCCATTCCATAAACCGCGAACGCCATGCCGCGCTTGGCGGGAGGAAAGGTATCGGCCAGGATGGCCTGCTCGCTGGGCTGCAGTCCGCCGCCGCCGGCGCCCTGCAGAATGCGGCAGATGATCAGCGTCGCCAGATTCGGCGCGAGCCCGCACAGGAACGAACTCACGGTGAACAGGGCGACGCAGCCCATGTAGAAATTCTTGCGGCCGATGATGGACGAAAGCCAGCCGCTCAGCGGCAGAACGATCGCGTTCGAAACCAGATAGGAAGTCAGGACCCAGGTGCTTTCGTCCTGCCCCGCGGAGAGACTTCCGGCGATGTGCGGCAGAGCGACGTTGGCGATGGAAGTGTCGAGCACTTCCATGAACGTCGCCAGCGTAACCGCGATCGCGATGATCCACGGATTGACCGCGGGACGCCAGGCGTCGGCCGTGATCCAAGGTGGCGGTGGCCGCACTCATTTACCTGCGAATCCAGACCTTGGGAGTGACCGACATGCCGGGACGCAACTGGTGATCGTTGTTCGCGCCGGGATCGAGCACGATCTTGACCGGGATGCGCTGCACGACTTTCACGTAGTTTCCGGTGGCGTTTTCCGGAGGCAGCAGGCTGAAGCGGGCGCCACTGGCTCCGGCGACGCTGTCCACCTTGCCGTTGTAGGATCTGCCGTTGGCGTCGACTTCGATGGTGACGCGCTGGCCGACCTTCATTTCCCGCAGCTGCGTTTCTTTGAAGTTCGCGGTGATCCAAACGTCGTCGAGATTGATGATCTTCATCAGTTCCTGGCCGGGAGCGACGTTCTGCCCGACTTCCACGGTGCGATTGCTGACGATGCCGTTCACCGGAGCAACGATTTTTGTGTATTGCAGGTTCAGCGCGGCCTGATCGAGATCCGCCTTCTTGCGCTGCGCTTCCGCCAGCGCCGACGTGGCCCGGGCGCGAGTGATCTGCATCTGCTTGGGCGCCGTGTTGGCGTAGCTCTAGGCTGGCCTGCGGCCTGAACGAGTTTGCCCTGGGCCTGCGTGACCTGCTGCTGGGCTGCGTCGGCGCTGGCGCGCGCAGCTTCAACGCCGGCGGCACTGGCCTTGGCGGCGGCGGTGGCCTGGTCGTACTGCTGCTGGGAAATCTCCTGCTTGTCGACCAATTGCTTGTAGCGGACGAGATCGTTCTGCGCCTTCACGTTGTTGGCTTCGGCTTCCTGCAGTTGGGCCTTGGCGGCTTCGAACTGTTGCTTCGCGACCTGAATTCCGGCGCGGGCGCTGTTCACGTCGGCTTCGGTCGCCGAAACCTGGCTGGTGGTATTGACCGAGGTGATCGGAACATTCACTCCGGCGGCGACTGCCGCCGCCTGCGCATCTTCAAAATCGGCTTTGGCGCGATCGTAGGCGACCTGATAGTCGGCCGGATCGATCTCGACCAGCACCGTTCCCGCCTGCACGTATTGATTGTCCTGCGACGTTGAGTTTGATGACGTGGCCGGAGATGCGGGCGCTGACGGAATTGACGTGGCCGTCGACCTGAGCATCGTCAGTCGATTCATAGCTGGTGAAATAGCGGTAGGCGAAGAATCCCACGACCAGAAGAACGATGACCGCAATCACCACTCCGATTCGGAAGCCGGAACTCTGGGTGCGGGAAGGCCGAGTGTGGAAATCCTCCTCGGTGGAGGGCAACGGCTTGGTGCTGCTCGCCGGCTTCTCGACTTCCGTTTTCTCGGCGTTGGCGGGAGGACTTTGTGTGGTTTGCTCCATACGTTTATTGATTGCCTTTCAAATATCGTTTGACGCCCTCTTCCGCGTCGCCGATGGCGTGCGCCAGTTCGACCTTCGAAAGATTGTGGGCATAAAGACTCTGAATATAACTCTCGTGAGCGCTGGCCACGGCTTCCTGCGCCTGCACGACTTCCAGGTTGTCGGCCACTCCGGCGGTGAAGCGATCCTGCGATTGCGCGAGCGCCTGTTCCGCCAGGTCGACGGAACTGCGGGCCACTTCGACCTGCTCGGCGGCGGCGTTCAGATCGAGCAGCGCGGTGCGGACCTCATAGTCGATGCGGCCGCGGAGATCTCCCAGTTGAGAACGCGCCTGCTTCAATTGGGCGTCGGCCTCGAGCACGTCGCTGTGAACGCGATTGCCGGCGAAGATCGGGATGTTGATGCCTCCATTGACCTGCCAGGTGCCGTTCGACTGGCTGGGGGTGACGCCGATGTCGCCGAGATTGGCGTGCAACGTCGACCGTGGGATAATGCCCGCGCGGCCGCGGCCTTGCGCGACAGTTCTGCGGCCCGCACCTGGGCCAAGGCCGCCTGATAGTCGGCGCGACGGCGTAGGCGCGTTGCAGATAAGTTTCGAGCGGGAGCGGCGCCAATGCCTGGTAGGGCGCTTTCTCGGTGAGCACGAATTCCTGCCCCGGGGGCAGCCCGATGATCCGCGCCACATTCAATTTCAGCTTGGCGAGATCGTTGCGGGCGACGATGAGTTGCTGCTGGCGGGTTTGCAGTTCGACCTGCGAGCGCAGCGCATCGATGGCCGGACTCAGTCCGGCTTTCAGCTGGTCGGCGGCCTTGTCGTAAAGAGCCTGCGCGCTCTTGACCTGGGCTTCGGTGGTTTCCACGCGAGCGCCGGCGGCAATGGCCTGCAGATAGGAGTTGCCGACCGCGAGCACGACCATTTCGCGCGCATCTTTGTAAGCTGAACTGCGCGGCCTTCAGGCTCTCCGAAGCAGCCCGTTCCTTCTCGAGGTTCTTGAAATTGAAGATCGACTGGCTGAGAGTAGGCGCGCGCGTCAAAATAGTTGAAGGCCGGGACGACGCGCGGAAAGGCTGGCTGAGTTGTGCCCGGGGCGGCCAGCAGAGGGAAAAGTTTGTTGAACCCCAGCGCCGCCAGGCTTTGAGTCTGCACATTCTCCTGCACGCGGGCGCTGAGGTTCGGGCAGCAGTTCGCTGAGTTCCTTCCATCGTTCGCCGCGAGCCGTCTCGGTCTGGTCGCCGGCCAGCAACAGGCCGAGATTGTTGCGCAGGCCGCGATCGATCGCGTCTTTGAAGTCGATTTGCAGGACATCGGCGGTGGCCTTGCCTTCGGGAGCGCTGCCCAGGAACGGATTCTGCGGGCCGGGCAGGGTGACATTCGGGGCCGGAAGTTCCGCCGGCGGTCTGAGCCAGCAGGCTCGGGGCGGTGAGCAGCGCAAGAATAAGAACGAAAAATGCCGTTCGGGAAGATTCAAGTTCGAATGAGCAACGCATTCGTGATTGTGGGAAGCGTCCGGCAGATCCGAAGGGGAACCGGGACGTCCTTCCTCACCTCTAGCATAACTCGTCCGGTTTGATTCGTTTGCGAGGTCTTTGAGATGCAAACGATTCTGTACGGGATCGGAATCGCCATTCCGGCGTCGGAGCGGCGAAGCAATCGTGGGGTAAGAAGGATTAGAGACGTCCGACGATTCGGCGAACGACACCCAAGTCCAATACCTTCGGTACTTTGCCCGAAAGCGATGGCCCCGGTAAGCTCAGAATGTAAGAGGGAACGGAAGCCATGCGGAGCAGGTGTCCTATTTATGACGGTCGCATGCATTGCGCTTACGACGAGCATGGTGACGGCTCAGAACGCATCCGCACCGGCCAATTCGGATCGAAAAGTCGCGTCGCGCGTCGCGCCCAGTTATCCCGACCTGGCAAAAAGATGCACATTCATGGCATGGTCCGAGTGGAAGCCGTAGTGACGGCCAATGGCACCGTAAGTCCACCCGGGTGTTGGGCGGAAATCCGGTACTGGTCGATGCCGCGCTCGATGCCGTCGGCAAATGGAAGTTTGAGCCGGGGCAAAGCGAGACCACCGAAGTCGTCCAGCTTACCTTTGAAGGCCAGTAGGAAGTAGTCTGGACCAGACCGTCTGCAAGCAATCCCGCAATTCCAGGACACGCTGTCCCTCTAGGTGACCAAGGTCATCTTGAATGGCGGTGACCTTAGGTTCAATCTTGAAGTGAGAGTGACTTTCAGTTGCAATCTAGTCGAACGAGCCGAAATCTTTAAGAACGGAAGAAGTAGTATTCGATGAGTGCGGCAACAGGAACTGACTGGACCCGAATACTTGTCCGATCCGGACCTTGTCCGGCATGTCGGAAAGCTGCTGCAGGCCTACCGCGAAGCCCCGGCTGACAAGCGCGAAGCAGGCGCTGCTGACGGCGATGCGCGAGATCAAGGCTGGCGCTTCGACGGCTGGCAAGCCTGCCGCCACGGCGGCTGCCTGCAGCCACAGCCAGTTCCGACTCCAGCTTCGGCCACACCTCCTTTTGAACCCGATTTGTTCAGTCCCAATTGGGGAAGCGACCGGCGGCGTCATCCGCGAATCAAGTGCTTCGTCGCCGTCGAACTTCGCGTCGACGAAACCCCGACTCCGATCTGGGGCAATCTTTCCAACACCAGCGCCGGTGGATGCCTGGTCGAAACCGCGCAACCCGGTCAAGCCGGGGTCGAAAGTGGAAATCGGTCTCTGGGTGCCCAACGGGAAAATCTGGGTCAAAGGGTTTCGCGCTGAGCGGAGTGGTCACCCGCAGCGGGCCCGGCCAACGGAGTTCGCGTTCACTTCGAAGGCATGGCACCGACCGAGCGCGACAATCTGCGCCAGTTCCTCAAGTTCGTGCAGGACACGACCCGGGGATCCCAAACCGAAAACGGCTACCTGCAACTTCTGAAATAGACATCAGTAATTCCCCGATTCCTCAGCCAGTTTTTCACCGCAGCTCAATCCACGCCTGCACGGAAATTGATACACTTTCTGCGTATTGAACCCTTTCTGTAATCGGAAACTCTAATTCGTTGTGGGCCGATCGCGCGCCGGTGAAAATCCCCGGCTGGAGGAGCGGAATCGCATGGTAGCCAGTGAACAGGTTTTGGTGACGGGACAGCAACTGGACACGCTGTCGCATCAACACGATTCGAACCCTGGCGATTGACGCGGTGCAGCAGGCGAACTCGGGCCATCCGGGCGCGCCCATGGGACTGGCGCCGGTCACGTATTGTCTGTGGCAGGAATTCCTGCGCTACGATCCCGCCGATCCGACCTGGCTGAATCGCGACCGCTTCGTGCTCTCCAATGGCCACGCCTCCATGTTGCTTTACGCCATGCTGCACCTCGCCGAGGTGCGGCGGGTGGACGAGCATGGTCAGGTTTTGAAAGAACTCTCGGTTCCGATGGAAGAGATCAAGCGCTTCCGGCAGTTGGGAAGCCGGACGCCGGGGCATCCTGAATCGCACATCACTTCCGGAGTTGAAACCACGACCGGACCGCTCGGGCCAGGGCGTGGGCAACAGCGTCGGCATGGCGATCGCCAGCAAATGGCTGGCGGCGAACTTCAACCGCCCGGGCTTCGAGATCTTCGACTACAACGTCTACGCGATGTGTTCCGACGGCGATCTGATGGAAGGCATTGGCGGCGAAGCCGCGTCTCTGGCCGGACATTTGAAGCTTTCCAATCTCTGCTGGATGTACGACCACAATCACATCACGCTCGATGGCCCGGCGAGTTGGTCGTTCAGCGAAGATGTGGCGACGCGCTTTGTCGGCTACGGCTGGAACGTGACCCGCGTGGCCGATGCCAACGATCTGGAGATGCTGGCGCGGGCGTTTGAGACTTTTCACAAAACCACCGACCGCCCGACGCTGATCATCGTCGACAGCCACATCGGCTACGGCTCGCCCCACAAGCAGGACACCAATGCCGCTCACGGCGAGCCTCTGGGCGAAGAAGAAGTGAAGCTGACCAAGAAATTCTACGGCTGGCCGGAAGATGCGAAATTCCTGGTGCCGGACGGCGTGCGCGAACATTTCCGCGAAGGCATCGGCAAGCGCGGACGCGATCTGCATGCGGCATTGGTCGCAGCTTTTCGCGGAATATTCGCAGAAATTTCCCGATCTGGCGGAGCGTCTGCGCTGCATGCAGCATCGCGAACTGCCTGCAGGCTGGGACAAGAATCTTCCGACATTTCCCGCCGATGCCAAGGGCATCGCGACGCGCGAGAGTTCGGGCAAAGTGCTGAATGTCGCTGGCGCAGAATATTCCGTGGCTGATTGGCGGATCGGCCGACCTGGCGACCTCGAACAAGACCACGCTGAAGTTCGAAGGCGCGGGAGACTTTCAGGCCGGCACTCCTGCGGGACGCAACCTGCATTTCGGCGTGCGCGAGCACGTGATGGGCGCGAGCGTGAACGGGATGATCGTGTCCGGGCATTCGGGCGTTCGGCGCGACGTTCTTCAACTTCAGCGATTACATGCGGGCCAGCATCCGGCTGGCGGCGCTGATGGAGATTCCTTCGATTTTCATCTTCACGCACGATTCCATCGGCGTTGGCGAAGATGGGCCGACGCATCAGCCGATCGAGCAACTGGCGTCGTTGCGGGCCATGCCGAATCTGATTGTGCTGCGTCCCGGCGACGCGAATGAAGTGGACGGAGGCGTGGAAGATCATTGCGCAGCTGCAGCACTCGCCGGTGGCGCTTGTGTTGACCCGGCAAAATCTTCCGACTCTTGGATCGCACGAAGTATGCTCCGGCTTCCGGCGTGGCCAAGGGCGCCTATGTTCTGGCCGATGCGCCGGGCGGAAAGCCCGACGTGATCCTGATCGGCACGGGCAGCGAAGTGTCGCTGTGCGTGGATGCTTACGAGAAACTGAAAGCCGAGGGCGTCAAGGCGCGCGTGGTCAGCATGCCGTCATGGGAGATTTTCGAACAGCAGGATGCGGCCTACAAAGAGAGCGTTCTGCCGTCCAGCGTTACCGCGCGAGTTTCGGTGGAGATGGCGTCAACTTTCGGCTGGGGCCGCTACACCGGCCTCAAGGGACGCAATGTCGGGATGCACCGTTTTGGAGCCTCGGCGCCGCTGAAAGATCTGCTGAAGTTTTTTGGGTTCACCGTGGACACGGTCGTGGCGGAAGCGCGCGCGGCGATGTCGGGAAGTAGCGGTCGAACGGGGTTCGACAAAATCATCTTACGGAACATCGGGAGGTCATTATGCAGCCAACTGGAATTCTGGAAAATTCGAAAGCCACTAAGAATCCGCTGAAAGAATTGCTCAACTACGGTCAGTCGATGTGGCTCGATTACATCCGGCGCGATCTGTTCACCACCGGAAAGCTGAAGCAAATGATCACCGACGACGGACTGCGGGGGATGACTTCGAATCCCTCCATCTTCGAGAAGGCGATCGCCGACAGTTCGCTGTATGACGATTTCTTGAAGTCGCTGGCCTCGCGCAGTGATCTCGACACCACGGCGCGCTACGAGCAGATCGCCATTCGCGACATTCAGGATGCGGCCGACGCGCTGCGGCCGGTGTATGACGAATCCAAATTCCGCGATGGCTACGTCAGCCTGGAAGTCTCGCCGTATCTGGCGCGCAAAACGCAGGAGACGATCGACGAAGCGCGCCGCCTGTGGAAGGCCGTACAGCGCGAGAACGTCATGATCAAAGTTCCGGGCACGGCCGAGGGCCTGCCGGCGATCCGCCAGTTGATCGGCGAAGGCATCAACATCAACGTTACGCTGTTGTTCGCGCAGGACGTGTATGAGAAAGTTGCCGAGGCCTATATCGCCGGGCTCGAAGACCTGGCAGCGCGCGGCGGCAATCTGAAAAAGATGGCGAGCGTCGCCAGCTTCTTCATCAGCCGCATCGACACGCTGATCGATTCCATGCTCAACGACAAACTCAAAGCAACCACCGACGCCAGCCAGCAGGCTTTGCTGAAGAGCCTGCTTGGGCAAAGTTGCAATCGCCAACGGCAAGCTCACCTATCAGAGCTACCAGCACATCTTCAGCGGACCGCGCTGGCAGGCGCTCGCGGCCAAGGGTGCGCAGACCCAGCGCGTGCTGTGGGCCAGCACCAGCACCAAAAATCCGAACTATCGCGACGTGATTTACGTTGAAGAACTGATCGGGCCGGACACGGTCAACACCATGCCGCCGGCGACGATCGATGCTTTCCGCGATCACGGACGGCTGCGTAACGCGCTCACTGGAAGATGTGCCGGGCGCCCAGAAAGTCATGGACGATCTGGCACGCGCGGGCATCTCGATGAAAGAAGTCACCGACAAGCTGACCGACGACGGCGTCAAACTGTTCGCCGATGCCTTCGACAAGCTGCTGGCTGCAGTCGCGAAGAGCACGCAGCAAAAAGGATAGATCTCGTGAGCCGACTGAAGACTTCCCTGCCGGAATCGCTGGCCACAACGGTGAAATCGACGATCGCCGACTGGCAATCGGGCGGCAAGATGCAGCGCCTGTGGCAGCGCGATGCAACACTCTGGACCGGCAGCGACGAAGCCAACTGGCTGGGATGGCTCGACATTGTCGAGGAGCAGATTGCGCAGCACGACCAACTGCAAAGGTCGCGAAAGAAGTGCAGACCCGTGGCTTTCAGCACATTCTCCTGCTGGGCATGGGCGGATCCAGTCTGTGTCCGGAAGTCCTGCGCATGACGTTCGGCAGGATCACTCACTTCCCTACTTTGCACGTGCTCGATTCGACGGATCCCGCCCAGGTGAAGGCTTCGAGCATCTGATCGATATTCCGAAGACACTGTTTATCGTCTCCAGCAAATCGGGCAGCACGCTTGAACCCAACATCTTCAAACAATATTTCTTTGAGCGCACGAAGCAGGCGGTGGGCGCGGCAAAAGCCGGCAGCCAGTTTATCGCGATCACCGATCCGGGATCGAAGATGCAGCAGGTCGCGGAGGCGGATCGCTTCCTGCATGTCTTCTTCGGACGGCCCTCGATCGGCGGACGCTACTCCGCGTTGTCGAATTTCGGCATGGTCCCGGCCGCGGTAATGGGCATGGACACGAAGAAGTTTCTCGCGCGGGCCGCGGAGATGGTGCGCGCCTGTGGCCCGAGTGCAACCGTCGAAGAAAATCCCGGCGCAGTGCTGGGCATCATTCTCGGAAGCGCCGCGAACGCAGGACGCGACAAAGTCACGATCATCACTTCGCCCGGCATTTCCGACTTGGGGGCGTGGCTGGAACAACTGCTGGCGGAGTCGACAGGCAAAATCGGCAAGGGCATCATCCCAGTCGACCGCGAAACTCTGACGACTCCAGAGGTCTACAGCAGCGATCGCGTCTTCGTTTATGTTCGGCTGGAAACAGGCACTGACGCGGAACAGGATGCGAAAGTGGCGGCGATCGAGAAGGCCGGGCATCCGGTCGTGCGCATCACCATGGCCGATATCTATGACCTGGGCGCGGAATTCTTCCGCTGGGAGATTGCCACCGCCGTCGCAGGTTCGATCATCGGAATCAACGCATTCAACCAACCCGACGTCGAAGCCAGCAAGATCGCGACCCGTGAGCTTACATCGGCATATGAAAAGACTGGCTCCCTGCCGGCGGAAAAACCCTTCGTCGAGGACTCCGGCATTAAATTGTTCACCGACGACAAGAACGCCGCGGAACTGGCGAAAGGCGCCGGCAGCGACAAGTCGCTCGTGGGATATCTCAAGGCGCATCTGGCTCGCATCAAGGCTGGCGATTACTTTGCGGTGCTCGGCTACATCCAGATGAACGGTGAGCACGAACAAAGTCTGCAGGCTCTGCGGCATCTGGTGCGCGACAAGAAACATGTGGCGACCTGCCTGGGATTCGGACCGCGATTCCTGCACTCCACGGGACAGGCCTACAAAGGCGGGCCGAACTCCGGAGTCTTTCTGCAAATCACCTGCGACGATTCCGTCGAACTGCCCGTACCCGGACAGAAATACACGTTCGGCGTTGTGAAGGCGGCGCAGGCGCGCGGAGACTTTCAGGTATTGGCCGATCGAGGGAGACGGGCGCTGCGGGTGCATCTGGGGAGCAACCTGAAGGCCGGGCTGGCGGCGCTGCAAGCGGCGGTTCAGAAAGCTCTCTAAAAGCGTAATGGATTCCACATGCGAGGGCAGGATGCCCTCGCGACAGCCAGCGAGCCTGCCCTAAGCAAAGTCGAAGGGTCGGCAGCTACTTCAGGAGCGAAAGCAATGCAATTAGGAATGGTGGGGCTGGGGCGCATGGGCGCCAACATGACGCGGCGACTGATGCGCGGCGGACATCAGCTCGTGGTTTCTGATCTCAGCGCCGACGCCGTGAAACAACTCGCTGGCGAGGGCGCAGGCGGGTCTGCCTCGCTCGAAGATCTGATTGCGAAGCTGACTCCTCCCCGCGCGGTATGGATCATGGTTCCAGCGGGTGGTCCGACCGAAGCGACGGTGCAGAAACTGGCGCAGCATATGCAGGCGGGTGACGCCATCATCGACGGCGGCAACTCGTATTTCAAAGATGATGTGCGCCGCGCGAATGAACTGAAGGGCAAGGGCATTCACTATATCGACGTAGGTACCAGCGGCGGCGTGTGGGGCTTGGACCGCGGCTATTGCATGATGATTGGCGGGCCCAAGGAAGCAGTGCAGCGGCTCGATCCTATTTTCAAAACGCTCGCACCGGGTAAGGGCGACATCCCAAGAACCCCAGGACGAGAAAAGCTCGGAGGCACCGCGGAAGACGGCTACATTCACTGCGGTCCGTCCGGCTCCGGACACTTCGTGAAAATGGTGCATAACGGCATTGAATACGGCATGATGCAGGCCTACGCGGAAGGCTTCGACATCTTCAAGAACGCCACCAGCAAAGATCTGCCGGAGGACATTCGTTACGATCTGAACCTGCCGGACATTGCGGAAGTGTGGCGGCGCGGCAGTGTGGTCAGTTCCTGGCTGCTCGATTTGTCGGCGATGGCGCTCACGGAAAATCCAACGCTGTCCGAATACGAAGGCTACGTGCAAGATTCGGGCGAAGGGCGCTGGACGATTCAGGCCGCGCTTGAAGAAGCGGTGCCTGCTGATGTGCTGACCGCCGCGCTGTACGTGCGTTTCCGCTCGCGGCAACAGCATACCTTTGCCGAGAAGATGCTTTCCGCCATGCGGCAGAAGTTCGGCGGACACGTGGAACAGAGCGCAGACAAGGCAAAGAAGACCGCGTAGACGCGGTTGATTTCCGATATCGATCCAAAGGACTCTACTCATGGCTGAACTAGCGGAACAACCGGCTGCGGCGGCGCCGCCGCGCATCGGCAAGCAGGGTGATCCCTGCGTCATGGTGATCTTCGGCGCGGCTGGCGATCTGACAGGGCGCATGCTGATTCCTGCGCTCTACAACCTGGCACGGGCGGGACTGCTTTCGCGCGAGTTTGCCGTGGTGGGCGTCGCGCGCACCCAGTACTCCAACGATGAATTCCGCAAGCGCGTCCACGACGACGTCAAAGCGTACTGCGGGGAATGCGTGGATGATGATCTCTGGGAGTGGTTCTCACGCCGGTTTTACTACTTCGCCGGAGATTTCAGCGACGACAAACTGTATCCCGCAGCTCAAAGACTTCCTGAACAAAGTGGATCAGGAACACTCGGCGCACCAGAACTTCTTCTACTACCTCGCCACGGCGCCAAGTTTTTTCGGTCCGATCGTGCAGAAGCTCTCTGCTGCGGGACTGATGGAGCAGGCGAACGGTCACTGGCGGCGGGTGGTCATCGAAAAGCCGTTCGGGCACGATCTGGAGTCAGCCAAAGCGCTGAACCAGCAACTGCTCAAGGAAGTCGATGAGAAGCAGATCTACCGCATCGATCACTATCTGGGCAAAGAAACCGTGCAGAACATCATGGCGTTCCGTTTCGCCAACGGAATTTTTGAGCCTGTCTGGAACCGCCGCTACATCGATCACGTGCAGATCTCGGTGGCCGAAACCGTGGGCGTCGAAGGACGCGGGAGTTATTTCGATCAAGCCGGTTCGCTGCGCGACATGGTGCCAAACCACATCATGCAATTGATCAGTCTCACCGCCATGGAGCCGCCGATCTCGTTCGACGCAAATGCGGTGCGCGATGAGCAGGCTAAGATTCTCCACGCGATCCAGCCCATGACTGACGAAGAGGTCCTGAGCCGCAGCGTACGCGGCCAGTACGGCGACGGAACCGAAGACGGCAAGCGAGTTGCGGCCTATCGCGCGGAACCCGATGTTCCGCCCGATTCGCGGACCGAGACTTTCGTCGCCATGAAGTTGCTGATCGATAACTGGCGGTGGGCGGATGTTCCGTTCTACCTGCGCACGGGCAAGCGGATGCCGGTGCGCAACACCCATATCGTGATACAGTTTCGACGGGCTCCCTTCGTGCTATTTCGCGACACGCCCGTCGAGCACCTGATGCCGAACCAACTGGTTCTGCACATTCAACCCGAAGAAGGAATCTCTCTGCAATTCGCGGCCAAGGTTCCCGGCCCAGTCATGCGTCTGGGCACAGTCGACATGAATTTCGAATATCAGGAATATTTCGGCAAGCAGCCCAGCACCGGCTACGAGCGCCTGCTGCACGATTGCATGATCGGCGATCAGACGCTATTTCAGCGCGCAGACATGGTGGAAGCCGGCTGGTCCGTCGTTAACCCGGTGCTCGATCTGTGGAAAGCGCTCCCGCCCCGTAATTTCCCCAACTATGCATCTGGGACTTGGGGACCGAAGGAGGCCGACGATCTGCTGGAACGCGACGGTCGCCGCTGGAGGAATTTCGAGAAATGATCCTGGCCGGCGATATTGGCGGCACCAATGCTCGGCTGGCTTATTTTCAACCCCAGAACGGACACCTGCGTCTGGTGTCCGAGCGAACTTTTCCCAGCCGCGAGCACAGCGAATTCGGCGAAATCGTGAGCCAGTTTGTGGACGCCTCTGGGACACGTCCGGAAGCGGCCTGCTTCGGCATTGCCGGTCCAGTGCGCAATGGCCGCGTCGAGACCTCGAATTTGCCCTGGGTAATTGAGCAATCTCGCCTGGCAAAACAGATTCACCTTCCCGCCACAATGCTGATCAACGACCTCGAAGCCAGTGCCTGGGGAATCGGTGCGCTCGAGAACTCGGACCTGGTTCCGTTGAATCGCGTGAGCGGGCCTGCCGTGGGCAACCAAGGAGTGATCGCGCCGGGAACCGGATTGGGCGAGGCTGGGCTTTTCTGGGATGGAAAGCCGCCATCACGTTTTCGCGTGCGAAGGCGGGCACACCGATTTTGGACCGCAGGGAGATTTGCAGATCGAACTGGTCCGCTCCCTGCAGGCCCGCTATGGACACGTGAGCTATGAGCGGATCCTATCGGGCCCTGGCCTGGTGAATGTTTACGAATTCCTGCGCGACAGCGGGTGCGGCAAGGAATCGCCGGAGTTCGCGGCCGATCTCAAAAAAAGCGACCCCGCCGCAGTGATTTCGCGAGCGGCGCTCGATGGATCCGATCCTTTGGCGGAGAAAGCGCTGGATCTTTGGATCGCAGTCTACGGCGCCGAAGCTGCCAACCTGGCTCTAAAAGTGATGGCCACTGGAGGCCTGTTCCTTGCAGGCGGCATTTCGCCCAAGATTCTTGCCAAGTTGAAGGGCCCAGTGTTCATGAAATCTTTCGTGGAGAAGGGCCGATTGCGGCCGCTGCTTGAGGCAATCCCGGTACAGGTCGTGACCAACGAAAAAGCTGGACTGCTCGGAGCGGCGCGCTGTGCGTCCGTCCGAGGCAGGAACTGAGAGAAGACGTCCTTGAGTTCCTCCGTCGAAATTCGAGTCCTCGACCACTCCGCAAGAATTGTTCGAAGCGGCGGCGGAAGTGGTTGTGCACACCGCCAAGGAAGCCGTGGAACAACGAGGCCGCTTCACGATCGCACTGTCGGGCGGATCGACCCCCAAAAGCCTCTTCAATCTACTAGCTACGAATGCACGCACGGTCCTGCCCTGGGACCGCATGTTTTTCTTCTGGGGCGACGAGCGGCACGTACCGCCCACCGATCCTGACAGCAACTACCGAATGGCGGAAGAAGCCATGCTGTCAAAAATTCCGGTTGCGGCGGGAAATGTGTTCCGCATTCCGGCGGAAAATCCCGACGCCGCAGCAGCCGCGGATGCCTACGAGCAGACTCTGCGGAAGTTCTTCCAACTGGAACCGGGAGAGGTTCCGATTTTCGATCTGATCCTGCTCGGGATGGGCCCCGATGGTCACACAGCTTCGCTCTTCCCTGGTTCGGCCGGACTCCAGGAAAAAACCCGGCTCGTGATCGCCAACTGGGTCGACAAGCTGAAGACCAGCCGCCTCACCCTTACTCTGCCTGTCTTGAATGCGGCGCGCTGCGTGGCCTTCCTGGTGAGCGGGACCGATAAAGCCGCGGTGTTGAAAACCGTTTTCGAAGAGGATTGTCCAGTCGAACAGTATCCCTCAAAACTGATTCGGCCAAATCGTGGGAAGTTGATCTGGCTGGTGGATCGGGCCGCCGCCAGCGAACTTTCGAACGAAAGCCTGACCTTTCGAAAGTCTATCCGCGCCAGTCGCCGATTTCCTTCAAACCTTTGCCGCGTGCGTGTTCGAAGAGCCGCACGCGATGGCGGGAGTGCTCAAACTCGTGGATGTCGGCCCAGACCTCAGCCTGCCATCCCTTCTCGTGGGCGGCAGATTCACCGCAGGTGGCGCAGCGGGTGTGGAGCGTGACCGGGATGGCTTCGACTCCAACCGGAGGCGCACCGGGCAGTTCCACGAAGATGCAGCGTACTTCCTCAATCTCTTCGTCTTCGCCCAGGATGTGCTCGTAGCGCAGCAGGTACCCGAAACCGAGTTTCTTGGCCTCTGACTCGGCTTCCATGCGTGTGTGAAACGGACCATACTCCGCCCGCAGCTGTTCGGTGGAGTCGCACGCCATCCAGAAAATCTCTTTGTACGCCATCGCGGTTTCGCCCCTGGGGTTGCGAAAGCCGGCTCGTGGCTGCTGTTGAGCCCGCTCGTGCAGAACCTCTGTACGAGCGCAATTCGGATGCCGTTGGCTAGCTGCGGGCAATTGATTGCGGGATATAGGGTTAGTAGATCAGGGGTTCCCAGTCTCGGGCATGGTCGTGAAACGTTTTGCAGACTTTGGACTCGAACGGTGCAGTCTGCGAAGGCAGAGGCTACCGGCGCCTCTGCCCGATAGGAGCCTGCCAGGCTTGAAGATGAAGAATGGTCGAAACCTCTCAGCGACGATCTGCGAGACCTGGCCTAGTCGGCTCCGACCGCCTGGCTATACGGCATGGCGGGATGCTCGGACTCGGCAGGCCAGTTCTTTCCGCCATGGCTGGCCACGTACATGGCCAATTCCAGGCGGCTCCAGACGCCAATTTTGTCGAAAGCGCTGCGCAAATGGTTCTTGATGACCTGCTCGCTGGTGCCGACGATCTTGCCGATTTCGCGATTTGTCAGACCTTCCCAGACCAGAATCGCAATCTGGATTTCCTTCGGAGTGAGGCGCTCGCAGGGAGTCATGACTGAGCCTCCTCTTTTGTGAACATGGCAATCGCCAGCTTCACACGCTTGCGGCCCTCGCGGATTCCGGCACGCAAGAACAGTGTACGCAGATGTTGTTTGACGGTGCGCGGGCTGATATTGAGCTGGCCCGCAATCTCTTTGTTGCTGCAGCCCTGCACTAGCAGATTCAAGACCTGCTGGTCGCGGGGGGTGACTTTGACTTGATCCAGATCGATCACTGTTGATTCCTCCTGATTGAGCGATCACACTCGGCTTAACACCTTGCACGGTCTTCGCCAATTCTTCGCACCCGGCTGGCCGCGTGGCCTAAGTACTTTAGGGCAGTAGCACTTGGGGCAGGAGACCGCTGGTTTCAGGTGGCTTTCAGGAAGGCCGTGGTAGGCTTACGAGTTCCAAATTGGTCCGATACTGAGTCATGATGAGCCTCTGCGCCTCACATTTTTGTTCGCGGACAAAGTTGGCGACCATTTCCTGTTTGCATCCAAAGGCCGGTCTTCCACATGGACCCGACTCTTGGGCAATCCCATTGGTGCTCAGGGACTTTCATCCCTTCGCAACCCACCGCATTCATTGCCGAGGTGACTCCGTGAAGACACGTCCGATCAACCTTCCTGCGGCGGAGGAAACGCCCGCCCATATCGGTCCACTGCTCGAATTTGTTGGATTTTCATTTTGGTCCTTGTGGCATTCGGAGTCCCGAGTTTTGCACAGGTGACGCTAGAAGCCCAGACTCCGGGCGCGAACGCCACGCCTGCGTCCGGCGCTCCCATCACGATCACCCTGCAGGATGCGCTGCAGCGGGCTCGCCTCAACGATCCCCAATACCGCTCCGCTGTCACCGATCTCGGACTGGCGCGAGAAGATCGAGTGCAGGCTCGCGCCGGCCTGCTTCCGGACGTCAACTACAACAATTCGTTCATCTACACCCAGGGCACCGGCCCGCTTCCGGCGACTGTGCGCGACGCAACCCCGGGACTGCCCGACCGCCAGGTTCATCGCCAACAATGGCGTGCACGAATACATCAGCCAGGCGGATGTGCATGAGGCACTCTCGCTCACCAATGTTGCGGATTATCGCCGGTCCTCTGCCGCTCTGGCACAGGCACGGGCCAAGGCCGAAATCGCGACCCGCGGACTGGTGGTCACGGTCACCCAGGCCTATTACGGGTTGGTCGTGGCCCAGCGCAAATACGCGACCGCGCAACGGGCGGACGCAGAAGCCGCACGATTTCTCGACATCAGCCAGAAACTGGAAAACGGCGGCGAAGTCGCACATGCCGACGTGATCAAGGCACGCATTCAGGCGCAGCAGCAGCAGCGCGATCTGCAGGAAGCGCAGCTGGCATGGAGCGCAGCCGGCTTGATCTCGCCGTGCTGCTTGTTCCCGGATTTCAACCAGGATTTCGCCGTCGTCGACGATTTGCAAACCCCCGAGCCGCTCCCAACTTTTGACGAAGTCGAGGCGGCGGGAAAGAAGAACAATCCCGGATCTGCGGGCGGCGCTCGCGGCATACGAAGTCGCCAACCACGAGGTCACGGCGGCTTGGGGAGGATTGCTGCCCGCGCTTAGCGTCGACTATTTTTACGGCATCGATTCGAACCAGTTCGCCATTCGAACCGGACGGCGTGCGTAATCTGGGATACTCGGCCGTGGCCACTCTGCAGATTCCGATCTTCAGTTGGGGCGCGGATCGCAGCAAGCTCAAGCAGGCGGAATTACGGCGCGATCAGGCGCACGTGGAACTGAACTTCGCGCAGAGACAACTGCTCAGCCACCTGCGGCAGTTTTACCTCGAAGCCAAAACCTCGCGCTCGGAAATGGACTCGCTGGCGAGTTCTGCAGAATTGGCCGCAGACAGCATGCGGCTCACCACGATGCGCTATCAGGCGGGGGAATCCACGGTGCTGGAAGTGGTCGACGCGCAGAACACTCTGACCCAGGCCCGCAATGCGTACGATGATGGCCAGGCGCGCTTATCGCGTCGCCGTAGCAAACTTACAGACTCTGACAGGAACCTTCTAGCCGCAATGAGAATGCAAGCACACCGAAACCTCAACTTCGCCGAGCCTTCGCGGCAAGCCGCATGCCCGGCTCTGGCGCGTTCGGACTTGCCGCTGCATGGCGGCAGTTGGCCTGCTGATGCACATGTGCGGCTGCTCGTCCGACAAGGGCGACAAGGAGCCGACGGTTACGGTGCAAGTAGCGGCCGTGGAAAAAACCACGATTCAGCATACGATCAACACGCAGGCGATTCTGTTTCCGCGGCAACAGGCTGCGATCGTGCCCAAGATCAGTGCCCCGGTGCAGAAGTTTCTGGTGAAGCGCGGCAGCCCGG
This sequence comes from uncultured Acidobacteriaceae bacterium, assembly GCA_963795875.1. Classification (GTDB taxonomy): domain Bacteria; phylum Acidobacteriota; class Terriglobia; order Terriglobales; family Acidobacteriaceae; genus Sulfotelmatobacter. The sequence goes on along the minus strand of CAWCJM010000003.1, from coordinate 1,687,192 downwards.
TTCAAGAGGGAGAACTGCTGGCCGTGCTCGAGAATCGCGATCTGAGTGCCGCGGCTCAGGACACAAGGCGGCTCTTACGATCAAGCTGCAGGCCGCTTACGAGACCACCACCGCCGCCAGTCTGCCGGAAGAAATCCAAAAAGCCGAAGCCGACGAGCAGCAAGCCAAACAGGCACTCGACGCACAAGAAAAAGTGTTCGAGAGCCGCCAGCAACTCTTTGATCAAGGCGCGCTGCCTCGCAAGGAACTTGACCAGTCGCGAGTGGATATCACCGCCGCACGCAACCAGTACGCAATCGCCAAGAAGCATCTCGACTCGCTCATGGCGATCGGCAAGCAACAGGCACTCAAGTCTGCCGCGGGACAACTGGAATCGGCCAAGGGCAAGTATCTGGGAGCGCAGGCGCAGCTCAGCTACTCAGAAATTCGCAGTCCGATCGACGGCGTCGTCACCGACCGCCCGCTCTATCCCGGCGAAATGGCAGCGGCGGGCACTCCGCTGCTGACGGTGATGGATATTTCTTCGGTGATCGCCAAGGCGCACATCCCGCAGGATGATGCGGCTGCCTTGAAAGTCGGCGACAAGGGAACGATGACCGTGCCCGGCATCGACGAACCGATCGAAGGCAAAGTCACCGTGGTCAGCCCCGCGCTCGATCCCAACAGCACGACCGTCGAAGTCTGGCTTGAGGCCAAGAATCCCGAAACATGCAGTTGAAGCCGGGAACGAGCGTGCAACTCTCGCTGACGGCGCAAACGGTGAAAGATGCGCTCGTCGTCCCGGCAAGTTCCGTCATCACCGCGCCGGATGGGACCACCGCGGTCATGCTCGCCGGCTCCGATGGCCGCGCCCATCAGAAGGCCGTCAAAGCTCGGCATCCGCAACGGCGACGACGTGCAGATCGTCGAAGGCGTCACGGCCAGCGACAAGGTGGTGGCCAGCGGCGCCTACGGCCTGCCTGACAAAACCAAGATCAAGATCGAAGCCGCCGAAGCTCCAGCTGAAGGACGCAGATCCAAAGAAGGATCGAAAGCTCCCAGTGAGGGATCCAGTGAAAAATAACCGCTGCGGAGCCTCTGCGTGAACTCCTCGAAAGCCGGAATCTCCATCGACGGACAATCGGGCCAGCACTGGATTGCCCAGCACTCCAGGCCAGTCATCTTCCTGATTCTGACGCTGGGGCTCCTGGGCGCGTATCTCGCTTTCACCATCCCGGTCTCGGTGTTCCCTTCCACGGATTTTCCGCGCGTGCTGATCGGAGTCGATAACGGCGTGATGCCCATCGATCAGATGACGGTCACCGTGACCCGGCCCATTGAAGAGGCCGTCAATAGCGTGCCCGGACTGCTGACCGTGCGCTCCATCACCAGCCGCGGATCGGCTGAGATCGATCTTTTTTTCCGCTGGGACGTCGACATGTTCCAGACGCTGCAATATGTGAATGCCGCCATTTCACGCGTACAGCCGGAGCTTCCCGCGACCGCCAAGATCGAAGCGCACCGCCTGACATTCGCCGCCTTTCCCATCATTGGCTACAGCCTGACCTCCGACAGCATGCCTCAGACCAAGCTGTGGGAGATGGCGACCTATGAAATGAAGCCGCGGCTCAACCGTCTGGAAGGCGTCTCCACAGTGATCGTGCAGGGCGGGCAAGAGCCGGAATTTCACATCACGCCCGATCCGGCGAAGCTGCTGACCGCAAGCGTCACCGTGTCCGACATTCTTGAGGCCGTGCGGCGCACCAACCTGATCGACTCTCCCGGACTGCTGGAGCGCAATCATCGAGCTCTATCTCGCTTTGGTCAACGGCCAGGTAAAGACTCCCGAAGAAATCGCGAATGCGGTGATCAAGAACACTCCCGCGGGAATTCCGGTGCGCATCGGCGATATCGCCACTGTGGCACCAGGCGTGAAGCCGGTTTACACCGTGGTTACGGCAAACGGCAAGCCTGCAGTGCTGCTCAACATCAACCGCCAGCCCGATGGCAACACCGTGCAGGTTGCGCAGGAAGTTCACGACGAAATCGAACAGCATCCGAAAGACCCTGCCGCCGGGAGTCCACATCGAGCCCTTCTACGATCAGTCGATCATCGTCGACGAATCGATCAAGAGCGTGCGCGATGCCATCCTGCTGGGGCTGATTCTGGCCTCGATCATTCTGGTGGTGTTCCTGCGCGACTGGGGAACTTCGCTGGTCGCAGGCCTGGTGATTCCCGTGACCGTCATGGTCACGTTCATCGCGTTGAAGATGATGGGGCAGACGTTCAACCTGATGACTCTCGGCGGCCTCGCTGCGGCCGTAGGACTGGTTATCGATGACGCGATCGTGGTCGTGGAGAACATTGTGCTGCATCGCGACGCAGGTCAGGGACGAATGGAGGCCATCCGCAGTGCACTGAAAGAAATCACCGTTCCGCTGATCGGCTCGACCATCACGCCGGTTGTTGTCTTCATTCCTCTGATCGTGATCACCGGCGTCACCGGAGTCTTCTTCCGCGCGCTGGCAGTCACGATGACGGTGTCGCTGCTGACTTCTCTGGCTCTGGCGCTGACCTGGACACCCACCCTGAGCCAATACTTCATCAAGGGACGGCACGAAGAAAACGCAACTCCAGCCGCGGGAATCCGAGTACCTATCCGTTCCGCATGCTCCAGAAGCGAAAACTCCGAAAGATGATGACGCCATGAAGTTGCTCGCCGCGGAAGAAAGGCACCTGAGTGGCTTCTTCCTGCGCGTGGTTAACTTCCATGAACGCTGGCTGCGGCGGGCTCTCGAACGGCCGCGCCTTCTCGTCCTCTTCAGCGCTGCGCTGATCGTGGTTTCCTATGTCTGCTACAACTTTTCGGGCTCCGACCTGCTGCCGGAAATGGACGAAGGCGGATTCGTTCTCGACTACCTCATGCCCGCGGGCAGTTCCCTGGCGGAAACCAACCGAGTTGTAAGCCATGTCGAACAGATGCTGCGCGAGATCCCTGAGGTAGAGAGCACTTCGCGGCGCACTGGACTGCAGCTTGGGCTGGCGGCGGTCACGGAAGCAAACTACTGGCGACATTCTGGTCAAACTGAAAGCCAAGCGCGATCGCGGCATCGATGACGATCATGGCCGACGTGCGCGCCGAGATCAAGCACAGCAGGAACCGGCCCTCGATGTCGAGTTCACGCAAGTGCTGCAGGACATGATCGGCGATCTCACTTCCGCTCCGGAACCGATCCAGATCAAACTATTTTCGCAAGATCCCAAACAATTGGAAGAATGGGCGCCCAAGGTGGCCGAAGCCATCAGTAAGATCGAGGGCGTCGTTGACATGCTGAACGGAATTGAAAACACGATCAGCGGACCCGCGATCACCTTTCAGGTTGATCCCAGCGTCGCAGCGAGGGCTGGATTCACAGCCGAAGAGATTGCGCTCGATGCGTCGGCGATTCTTGAAGGCGAACCGGCGTCCACCCCTGTCGTGACGAACGACCGCGCTTACACCTTGCGTGTGCGGTTTCCTGCGGCGAACCGGTCATCGCTTGACGCCATGCGCGACACTTTGCTGGTCAGCAGCACCGGCCACACCGCCACGCTGGGCGCGCTCGCGTCGGTCGCTGAGAATCCAGGACAAACCGAAGTCCGCCGCGAAAACCTGCAGCGAGATGTCGCCGTGACCGCGCGCCTGGAGGGCCGCAGCCTGGGCAGCGGCATGGCTGATGTGCAAAAAGTCGTGGCTGGCCTGCACATCCCGTCCAGTATCCGCGTGGAATACGGCGGAACCTATGAGGAGCAGCAGCGCTCGTTCCATGACCTCGTCATCGTGCTGATCCTTGCCGTCCTGCTACTGTTCATCGTGCTGCTGTTTGAATTTGGAACATTCGCGGCGCCCGTAGCGATTCTCTCATCGGCGTTGCTTTCGACGTCGGGCGTTTTCATTGCCCTTCTGATCACGCGCACAACATTCAATATCTCCTCGTTCATGGGGATGATCATGGTAATTGGCATCGTGGCCAAGAATGGCATCCTGCTGCTCGATGCGGACCAGAAAATGCGCGCCCTCGGCCTGCCCACCGAAGACGCCATGTTGCAAGCCGGGCGCCGGAGGCTGCGCCCCATCGTCATGACGGCCCTTGCCACAGTAGCGGGCATGCTTCCGCTAGCCTTCGCGATCGGCGCCGGATCGCAGATGCTACAACCTCTTGCCATCGCTGTGATCGGTGGTGTTCTGATCTCGATGGTGCTCTCGCTCATCATCACTCCCGCGGTGCACTTCTATCTCAGCGGCAAGAGTGAGTCTCGGGAGAGGGCTCCGGAGTAAGGCGCATCTGCGATCAATCCGTGGGGAAGGCCGTCAGGCAGGAGTGCAAATTCTTGCGACGTAGTGTGGTTACTGGAGGCTGGTTACCAGTCGCCCATTCCGCCAGCTAGCCTCCATAAGAACACTCGCAAGACGGAGCGCCTGGCAGTAAACTATTGTCAGATTTGGGCGTCCGCCTGCGATGGAGCCCGGCGTTCGATCCCCCTAAAGCTGATCCCCCCGCGCAAAGAACCTCGGCCGCCCCCCGGGTTGGCGTGGGAGTTGCACTAGAATAGCCGCATTCGACCTGATCGTCGGGCTGCGCGATGGGACGGTTTCCACCGGTGGACAAAGAAATCGTGTCCGAGGAAAAAAGCAAACCAGTTTTCGACGAGCAGACGCTCGCCAAGTTGCTGGAAGCCGCCTATGTGCTCCAAGAGCATAACCGCGAATTGCAGGGGATGGACCTGGGCCTCGAACTGAAGAAGGATCGGATTCAGGCGGCAGAGCGCTCCGTTCTCGCGCCGGACGCCCCGCAACCGGACAAGACCAAGCCGGTTACCCACGGCGATTACACCTTGACCTTGGCGAAAATCGTCGAGACCCAGCACCAGATTCAGGTTCGTCATCTGGACTTGGAGAGCGCGATGTCGCTGGTCGCAGAGCGCCTGGTTCAGAGTACCAATGCCGGCGGCGCTGCGATTGGCATTCTCGACGGCACGAAACTCCACTACCGCGTAGCGTTTGGCAGCCTGACTCCGTTCGCTGGGACTGACGTTCCCACGGACAAGGCGCTCTGCGTCAGCTGTCTGAGGACTGGCCAGGTTTATCGGTCCGCCGACGTCAATCGCGACTTCTTTCTTGATGAGGAGTGCCATCGTCGCGGCATCCAGTCGATGATCGCGGTTCCGATTTTTCGTGACGGCGAAGTCGCGGGCGGCATCGAAATCTACTATCCCACTCCTCAGGCCTTTACCGAGCAGGATGTTCACACTTGCCAACTGATGGCCGGATTGGTCACCGAAGCGCTCGCTCGGGATGAAGAGGTCACCTGGAAAAAGTCGCTCGCGACCGAGCGTGCCGCAATGCTGGAGGCCTTGGAAAGGTTGAAGCCGAATCTGGCTGCGTTGATCGACGCGCCAGCACTCAAACCTTCAGAACCGAAAGCCGGGCATCCGGCAACGGCAGCTTCAACTTCTACTTTCGATTGTCGCAAGTGTGGGCACACACTAGTCGGAGAGGAGCAATTCTGCGGAAACTGCGGCACACCCCGCAGCAGCGACTACGAACCACCCAGCATGCAGAGCAAGGTGGCGACACTCTGGCAGATGCAGGAAACAACGAGAAAGATTGCGCCAGCGGATCCCGGGAATAGTGGCGACATCCCGCAAAAACCAAGCGCGAATCTGGGGCCGGCGCACGAGGAAAAGTCGTCTCTTGCTAATACGCTTGGAGAGCAGATTCCTGAGCTTCTTGAAGCGCCCGGACAACCGACCGAGAACGAGACCAACCCCGCCGAATCAAGAGCTCCGATCACCGCGGAGTTCGAGGACTCTGTCCTTTCAGATCTTGAAATTCCCCTGACCCCGAGCTCTGAACGCGAGGAAGCGGAAGAGGAGGACAAGATTCCGGCGCTGGAATCAACCGCGCTCGCAAAACCGGAACGTACTGCCGCTTGGAGTTCTGCCGCAAGTGCCCGTGAATTCCTGGAGAAACTGGCGCCGGCTCAGCGTTCTGGAACATTGGCCCAGTTCTGGACGAACCGACGAGGCGATATCTATCTGGTGATCGCCGTGCTCCTGATGGGCGCGGTCATTCGCTGGGGCATCTGGTCCAAACATTCCGTGAGCGCCACCGGGCATACGACGCAGGCGGCGACCCCAGCCCATCGCAAGCCCGTCGCACCAGATCCGGACCTCTCAATGTTCGATCGAATGCTCATCAGCCTGGGGCTGGCAGAGGCACCTCCTTCGCCGGTAAACAAAGGCAATCCCGATACCCAGGTGTGGGTCGATCTCCACACCGCACTTTACTATTGCCCGGGAGACGATTTGTACGGCAAGACCGCGAAGGGAAAGATCACTTCTCAACGGGATGCGCAATTGGACCAATTCGAGCCCGCATACCGCAAGACCTGCGACTGAAGGTCCTACCGAGTGGCTATCTTTAGGCCCTCTAAGGGGTTTCAGTTGACAACCCCCTACCGTCGGAGTGCAATCATACATATAGGGTTCGCCCGCTAGATCAATCCATTTTTCGTTTGGACCGGAGAACACTATTTGTCGACTAAAACCGACCATCCCGAGGGGCCCAGCATCCTACCTGAGCCCGAGCTAAATCCGCTGCTGAATCCGCTCCTTGGTCAACACATGGGCCGATGGGCAGAGGTTTACTTCACGAGCCCGCCCGAGAAACGGGAACAAGCAGTAACCGAACTTCTCCACGAGCTGCAAGCTGGGAATCCTTCACCGGTAGGTGCCTCGCTGAGGCCTGACACACCCATGGCAGAGGAGCTCCGGGAGCCGATATTCGGGCGCGTTTCTGAGATTCCCGAAGCACCGCCCACCCTGGTGCGCTGTCATGCTTGCGGGCAGGAGAATCCTGCGACCCACCGGTTCTGTGGCATGTGCGGAAGCCCGGTAATAGCACAGGCGGCCGAGACCGAACTCTCGAACGGGGATCGACGTCATTCCGCCCCCGTCTCGGAGCAGAACAACGAGGCGCGCTTCGTTCGGTCCGAGGAAATCGCCTATGAGCCTGTGATCGGCAACAACGAGTTGTCTTTGTTTCAGGGAGGCGGCGAAGCCGGCTCCCGCTCAGATCAGAACGACGTTGAAGACGAGTTGTTCAGCTATCCGTCGGCCTCGCGATCGTATCGCGTGTACATCGGAATTGCGCTGGCGACTGTAATGTTCGGACTGGCCTATATGGCGTGGCGCAGCGCGCAGGGCGCTGCGCAGAATTCGCATGTGGAATCGCAGGCTCCCCCAGCAGTTACGCAGCCTGCCGCCCCGGCCCCGGTTCAGCCGAGCACGCCGAAGTCTGACACAGCAGAACAATCAGCACCGGCCGAGACACAGGCGGCTCCTCCGCCAGCCTCAGATCGCACCGCGGTTGATGGAGTGAAGGCCAAAAATAATAAATTAGCGCCCTCCACAGCGGCCACTCCTCCGGTCGCCGAGACGAAGCCATCGGATTCATCTCCGGCCGAATACGGCGCCGAAGAACTCGCCATCGCACAACGCTATCTGACCGGCTCAAACGGTCAGCAACGCAACAGCGCCGAAGCCGCTAAGTGGCTGTGGAAGTCCATGGCCAAGCACAATTCCAGCGCGACCCTTCTCCTGGCGGATCTGTACCTCAAGGGCGACGGAGTTTCGAAGAACTGCGATCAGGCGAGGGTATTGCTGGACTCCGCCGCTCGTGGCGGAATGAAACAAGCCGGAGAGCGCCTGCGACATCTGCAGGCCTTTGGTTGCGAATGATACAGGAAGCGTGCGGAACGTGTTAACACACCCGGGCGCTATTGCTTTCAGGCAACAGCGCCCAAGGCAAATTCTCCATTGGAGTTTATTGAGTTACCAGAACTGACGGACTCCGCCGTGATTCATACCACAGCGCGAGTTCCACGCGGTTCCAAAGCCCAAGCTTGTCGTAGATAACACGCAGATAGTTCTTCACGACATGCTCGGTCGTCCCGATGGCCTCCGCTACTTCGCGGTTTTTCAGGCCTTCGGCAACGAGTTGGATGACGCGGTGTTCACGTTCACTTGGGACACGAGTCCCATACCGTCCAATTGCACTTGCAGACATGCTTGCCTCCGGTATAGCAGGGTCGCGAGTTTTACTCGCTTGATACCGCCGGTGATTCCGAAACGAAGAAACAGCCGATTGAAGTGAGCCTTCACAGTCCGCCGCGCCATCTTCAACTGACTGGCAATCTCGGCGTTGTCACACCCCTGTAGAAGCAATTCCACAATCTGCTGTTCGCGCGGACCGAGCCGAACAGTCTGCTCCTTCATCCGATCCCCCTTCTTTCCTAGTTTTACTGCATCGCCTGCGCACCGAGTCGGTACGTGGCTGGAACCTTACAGATTCCCATAGCACCCACATTGCCACTTTGAGACGGTGAATGTCTGTGACGGATGAACAGCAATTTCCACAGGCACTTGCGGACGATTCGTCGCAGTTCTGGAATCGCGGAACCTGCTCCAGAAAACAGTCCGGGGCACCTTTCTAAAGTAATTCTTCACTCTCCTCGCCTGTCCTGGCGCGCAAAAGCACGCAGGACCGCATACTTTCAGTGCGCTCGGGATTCCCAGCTCTCTCGTTTCCTGAACGCTTAGGACTGGCTATAGCAATTCTGCGACCTCCGGATTCTTGTGGCGACGCACAGATACCATGCACCCCCGCTCAGGTAAACGCCTTAGACGAAACTTCTCGCCACGAGCAAGACCCTCGGCACAAATTACACGATCTACCCGAGTGCATCCCCTCGCCAGCGCGCGCACAAGAATCGTTGATAGGGTTGATTCACCTGGCAAGGATTCATCTGGGTCCCCTTTTTTCCTTTAAACTGACATGTCTTTTGCCTAGTGGCCCACTCAATGAACATCTCCGACCCTGCGTTTCAACTTGAAACGCAGATCACCCTCCCAGCCGAGGAGGTCCATCTCTGGCGCGTGGACTTGGCTAGCGTGGCCCGAGCAGAAAAAAAATGGGACGACATCCTCTCGGCGGATGAACGAGCACGCGCGACGCGGTTTCATTTTTCCCGGGACCGCCAATATTTCACGGCGACGCGTGCTCTGTTGCGGACGATATTGGGCGGATATCTTGACTTCGATCCAAAGGCCCTGCGGTTCCAATACTCTGAAAAAGAAAAGCCGTCACTGACCGCTCCTCAGTCTGGAAAGCATGTGGAGTTCAACGTTTCTCATTCCGGTGACGTGGCCTTATTGGCATTCGCACGGGGACGGGACATCGGCGTCGATGTGGAACGACTTCGCGAGAACTTCGATCACGAAGCGATTGCACGCCGATTCTTTTCGGAACAGGAGCAGCGTCAACTGGCTGCCCTCGCGCCGGCGGATCGTTATCACGGCTTCTTCCGCTGCTGGACTCGAAAAGAAGCGTACATCAAGGCCCGAGGAACCGGCTTGTCGCTTCCGCTACGCCAGTTCGATGTCTCCCTGAAACCGGGGGATTTGAATGCCTTGCTGGCCACCCGTCCTGAGAGCAGCGAAGCCAGCCACTGGGCCCTCCAGGAGGTCTCCGCTGGCGAGGGCTACGTCGCAGCTCTCTGCGTTCGAGATGCCGGGTGGGTTCTCAAAGCATGAACCCAAGAAGATCCAAACTTTGCGAGCCATCCGGAGGCACTGCATCGCTCCGCATCTAAGGCCCTTCCATCCGGGCCAAGACAATCCAACAACAGTAGCCATTTCAATGGGTTACAGTCCATCATCCAAGACCGCAGACGCCCCAGTACGGGCTTGTAGTTTTCTTGGAATGCTGGCAATGTAGAGTCTACTGCTGTGGGACAGTTGCTGAGCCCAAGCCTCGGTGCGTTGGTAATCTACGGTCTCAATTGCGGGACTGCGGTGTCTGTCTCCCGGCGCGAGGGTTAGAATTTGCGAGTCCGGCGATGAGCCACACAACGGGCTCGCCCAGAATTGCAACGAATCGGCGTACGTGCGGCGGATCTTGGAATAAATCCTAACGTAGCGGTGCAAGGCGAAGTGCTTTTGACAAAAGGAAGCCCTCTTTCTACAACCCAGGAGCGTCTCTGGGTGCTGGACCGACTTCATCCCGGCAGCTCTGCTCAGAATATTGCCCGCGGTGCGCGTTGGGTGGAGCGGCTCGACCCCGGAGTTCTCCAGGCCGCGCTCGGAGAAGTGCTGCAGCGGCATGAAATCCTTAGGACGGAATTCCAGGCAGTCGATGGTGCGCCAAGTCCGGTGCTGGTCGCAAACGCTTCACTCACTTTGAAGATGGTTGATCTTCGGGCCCTGCCCAAGCAAGAGCGGGAAACCCATCTTTTTCGTCTGGCCCAAGACGAAGCGCGATCTCCGTTTGACCTGAGCCATGGTCCTCTTTTGCGAGCCTGCCTGTTCCGACTGTCGGACGACGAGCAGGTCCTAGTGATAGTCGCCCACCGAATGGTCTGCGACGACGCTTCCCTGCGAATCGCGCTGAGTGAACTGATTTCGAGCTATCGAGCACGTGTGAGCGGAGAGTCGCAAGAACGCGTCAAAATTCCGTTTCAGTATCACGAGTTTTCCGCCCGCGAAGTCGCGCCTTCCCAGACCCAACTTTCTTACTGGACGCAAAAGCTGGCGGGCACACCATCGAGCATCGACCTTCCTACGGACCGCCCGAGACCTGCGGTGCAGACCTTTCGCTGCGCCCGGCGAACGCTTCGGATTGAGGCGCCATTGCGGCGTCGTATCCGGGCCGTTGGTGAAGACCGAGGCGCAACGCTTTTTTCGACTCTGCTGGCTGCTTTCACCGTTCTCCTATCCCGCTACAGTCGGCAAGACGATGTGGTTGTCGGAACGCGTATTCCTGGGCGCGAGGGGTCGGAACTTAAGGATCTGATTGGCCCGTTGGAAAACGTACTCGCTCTGCGAACCGACATGTCCGGGGAGCCGAGTTTCAGTGATCTTCTAGTCCGCGTCCAGACAGTGACGCAAGAAGCGATCTCGCATGCGGACGTGCCCTTTGAAACTCTCGTTAAGCATCTTCGTCTCGAGCGCGACCTGAGCCGCCATCCAATATTCCAAATACTGTTCACCTTGAACGACGAAGCGTCCTCGTCTCTTCCTGCGGGGGTGAGTCGGTTTGACGTAGAAAACCCGGCGCAACGGTTCGACCTTTCCGTCGAATTGACGGTCGACGAAAACGAACTAGCTGCCGATTTCAACTATTCCCCTGATCTTTTCGACGCCTCGACGATCGACCGAATGACCGGGCACTTTCGGACTCTTCTCGAATCGGCCGCATCTGACCCGAGCATCCCGATATCCCGCATGCCGTTGCTCAGCACAGTCGAGCGTCGCCAGTTGCTGGTGGAATGGAATGATACCAACGTCCCGTATCCGACCGATGTGCCGCTCCACAAGTTCATCGAAGAGCAGGTAAAGAAGACGCCTGACGCCGTCGCCGTCGTTTGCGAGTCGAAACAACTCACATATGACCAATTGAACGGTCGCGCCAACCAACTGGCTCACCGCTTGAAGAAAAGCGGAGTAGGACCAGACGTTCTGGTCGCCGTGTGCGTCGAACGATCGCTCGAACTGGTAATCGCGCTCTTGGCCATTCTCAAGGCGGACGGCGCGTATGTCCCCTTCGATCCCGAGTATCCAAAGGATCGACTGGAGAACATGTTGCAGAATTCGGACCCGCCAGTCGTGTTGACCCAGGCGCATTTGCTCGACCAGTTGCCCAACGGCGCGCGCAATATCTTTTGCCTCGACCGCGATTGGCCGTCACTGCAATCGGAGAGTACCGACAACCTGCCGGCTGCCGTAAATCCAAAGAATCTCGCGTATGCGATCTACACATCAGGATCGACGGGCAAACCGAAAGGCGTGCCCAACGTTCACGAAGCTATCGTGAACCGTCTGCTGTGGATGCAGGACATGTACAAGCTGACTGGCAAAGATCGCGTCCTGCAGAAGACTCCATTCAGTTTTGACGTTTCGGTCTGGGAGTTCTTCTGGCCCTTGATGACCGGCGCCACGCTGGTGATGGCGCGGCCGGGCGGCCATCGCGACCCGGCTTATTTGGTGAAGCTCATCGCCGAGCAAGGCATTACCACTCTTCACTTCGTGCCCTCGATGCTCAGCATTTTTCTGGAATCCGCGGGTCTGGAACGCTGCACTTCCCTAAGACAGGTTTTCGCCAGCGGTGAGGCTCTGCCCTTCGAACTGCAACAGCGCTTCTTCGAACGGCTAGGAGCCGAATTGCACAACCTTTACGGTCCGACGGAAGCCGCGGTCGACGTGACATATTGGACGTGCCACCCGGAGAGTGAGCAGTCGATCGTTCCGATTGGCCGGCCGATCGCCAATACGCAGATTTATATCTTGGACGCCAATCTCCAACCAGTCCCGATCGGAGTTTCTGGAGAGTTGCATATCGGAGGAATTGGACTCGCCCGCGGCTACCTGAATCGGCCAGATCTGACTGCTGAAAAATTCATTCCAAATCCGTTCAGCCCGGCGCCCGGTGGCCGCCTGTATAAAACGGGAGACCTGGCACGATTTCTTGCCGACGGCAACATCGAGTATCTGGGCCGGATCGATCATCAAATCAAGCTGCGTGGCTTTCGCATCGAACTCGGTGAAATCGAAGCGGTCCTGGGAGAGTGCCGCGGAGTGCTGCAGGCGGCCGTGATCGTACGCGAAGACAATCCGGGAGACAAGCGCCTGGTGGCATACCTGATCCCTGCTCCCGGCCAGAGATTGGACATTGAGAGTCTCCGCACGGAACTGAAGGATAAGCTCCCTGAGTACATGGTGCCCTCGAGATTCGTTGTGGTCGAATCGTTCCCCATGACAACCAGCGGGAAGGTCGATCGCAAGGCTTTGCCGGCGCCGCCTCTGGACCGCGGAACTGCGACAACCATCGTTGCGCCCCGCAACGAAGTCGAGTCCTCGCTCGCTGCCTTGTTTGCGAAAGTTCTGGGCCTGCCCTCCGTTGGCGTCACTGATAACTTTTTCGATTTGGGAGGACATTCCCTGCTGGCTGGACGCCTGCTTGCTCGGGTTAACGAAATGACCGGCAAACAGATTCCGCTCTCTGCCTTGTTCCGCAGTGCGACGGTGGAGTCTTTGGCCCGCTTGATCGAACAACAGCCGGAAGTCGGACTCGACCCATTGGTCATGGAAATCCAACGCGGCGAGAAAAGCAGGCTGCCCTTTTTTGCCATCGTTCCACCAGGAGAAGAGTCTCTGGGTTACGCCATGTTGGCGCGGCACATGGGCCCTCAACAAACCGTTTACAAGATCCAGGGCCACGCTCCCGTGACAGGCGGGAAGCGGCCCTATTCCGAGAAGGAAATGCAGGCTCTCGCGGAGGAGTACATTGCAGGCATGCGGACGGTGCAAGCGCGCGGCCCCTATTGCCTGGGCGGTTTCTGCGATGGAACTCACATCGCGGAGCAGATCGTGCTGAGTCTCGAGGAGCAAGGGGAAGAGGTAGGACTGTTCGCCATATTCGATACCTGGGTCTTGCAGCACAGCCAGCGGCGCTGGCTGTGGAAGGTTCACTATTACGGCGAACGCTTGCGGGAAATGAAGGATCTGAATCTCGGCGAAAAGCTCGCGTCTTACACGCGCGCTGCGGAAACCAAGGTGCAACATCTCGTAGGCAGTAAGCCGCCGCGCACGGATTGGAGGCAAGCCTACTGGCCAGACGATTTCACTCCTACGCAGTTCCGGGCCCCGGTGGTCTTGTTCAAACGCCCCAAACAGCCCTTCTTTTATATCAACGACTCGGAGATGGGTTGGGGTGCGAGGACGCTAAGCGGAGTCGAGATCCACGAGGTTGATCTAAATCACCTGGAGATTCTACGCGAGCCTCATGTTCGCATCTTCGGCGAGAAGCTGTCAGCACGTATGGCGCGAGTCAGCCGACATATGACTGAAGCAATATCCACGGCTGACAATCGCGAGGCTACGCTGGTCAGGTCTTCGCGACGCCAGGACCGTCATCGTCCATGAAGTTCAACAAGGGACAAATTCTTAAAAACGTCGGGTCCAGTTGGTTCGCCCTGGGCGTGAATGTCATGGTGGGAATTTTTCTTTCACCCTACATTCTGCATCGCCTGGGTGACGAAGCCTTTGGTCTGTGGATCCTGATTTTTTCTTTCACCGGATACTATGGCCTGTTCGATCTAGGCATTCGCTCCTCCATCGTTCGCTACGTCGCCAAGTATTCCGCCACCGACGAGCGAGACGAGCTCAACCGACTGGTGAACACCGCCATGTTTAGCTACGCGGGCATTGGGCTCATCGCGATGGTCCTAACTATTGCGGCGACTTACTACCTGAACTCAATATTTCGTATTCCCGCCGAATTCATGGGGACCGCGCGCTGGCTGCTGTTCATGGTGGGAACCTCAGTTTCGCTAGCGTTTCCTCTCGGCGTTTTCAGTGGCATTTTGGAAGGGCTACAGCGCTTCTATTTGCTGAATATCACCAGTGTCAGTTCCACTCTGCTACGTGCGCTGTTCATCGTCCTTGCTCTACAGCGCGGGCGCGGATTGTTGACCGTGGCGTTCATCACAGTCAGCCTGCCGCTGCTCGGCAACCTGGTAAATGCCGCGGCCGTGTTGCGCCATTTTCGGCTCGCGTTCGGAGTCCAATATGTAAGCCGGTCCAGCCTGCGCAGTATTGCCAGCTACAGCGGAACCACGTTCCTGATCATCGTGGCGGGCCGTTTGCGCTTTAAGACCGATGCGGTTGTAATCGGTTCTTTCGTGTCAGCTGCGGCCATTACCTACTTCACGATCGGCTCCCGTCTGGTCGATTATGCCTCTGAAGTTGTGAGCAGCCTGGCTCAGATTTTCGTACCCATGTCGAGCCAATCTCATGCCAAAGGGGATTTGGATGGATTGCGAAGAATTCTCATCGTGGGCAACCGCGCTTGCGCCTTCATCATTTTTCCCATCACTGTCGTCTACACAATTTTGGGAAAATCTCTCATCGAGGCTTGGGTCGGTCCAAAATACATTGCTACCAGTTATCCCGTCTTGCTTGTTCTGCTGTATCCGACCACACTGATGCTGGCACAGTCCGCTTCCGGACGAATCCTTTACGGCATGGCAAAACATCGGACATGGGCGATGGTGGTTCTGGCAGAAGGTGCGGCCAATCTGATCCTTAGCATCCTCCTGGTGCGGCCCTACGGCATCATGGGCGACGCCGTGGGTACCGCCATACCTCTTACCTGTTCGATGATTTTTTTCCTGCCCCCTCATCTCTGCCGCCTGCTCGGACTCAACCTCTGGACCTACCTTTATCGAACGTTCATCTTTCCTCTCGCTCTGTGTCTTCCTCTCGCCGCGGTCCTGCTGTTGATGCAACGTTGGTTCGTTCCCCATCACTTGAGCGAGCTGGCGGTTCAGTTGGCGATCGCCGGCTTGGTATATGGAATCTCGATGGCCTGGGCATTCTGGACTAAGCGCGCATGGGATACAGGGCAGGTCGGAACGGTCCGAGAAGATGGAGTGACGCTCGCAGTGGTCGAAGCCTACGAGAAAGAAGCATAAGAGCCGGAGCGAACTCTGGCTCTGTTTTGGCGCACTCCTCCATAATTCGCCGGTGAATTCCGTTCACCCTGGTACGCAAGAATTTGCACACTTGAGATAAGGCAATCCCCGGTCTGGTCAGGTAGGGCGACTGTTTACCCTTTATCCTTATCAATTTACAGTACAATATCTGAAATCGTTTCGGCATGGCACTTGCGTGCAGTATTGAGGTGAAATCTCTCTCTCGTGTTCACAAGAGCTACCCAGGGTCATTGGCCCGCAGCAATTTGTACTCTCGTTCTCCAGTCTCCCCGCTGAGCATGTCTGGAAGTCAGCTTTGATTCCTGCTGCGAGACGCTAAATTTTGCATGCACTAAATCCAAAATCAACGAACCTTGGAGGTTCACGCGCTTGTCTGCTTCCTCTAGTCATTTGATAGCTCCACACGGCGGCGAACTTGTCGATCTTCTTGCCTCATCGGAAAAAGCCGCAGAACTGAAAGCCCACTCCCGCGAGTGGCCGTCCTGGGACCTTACGGCCCGCCAAGTTTGCGATCTCGAACTGCTCATGAGTGGCGGTTTTTCTCCGCTCCGCGGCTTTATGACGAAGGCCGATTACGAAGGCGTCTGCCACAACATGCGCCTGGCCAGCGGAGTCCTCTGGCCCATGCCGATAACCCTCGATGTAACCGAAGACTTTGCCAAGAAGCTCACGCC
Source organism: uncultured Acidobacteriaceae bacterium (assembly GCA_963795875.1). GTDB lineage: Bacteria > Acidobacteriota > Terriglobia > Terriglobales > Acidobacteriaceae > Sulfotelmatobacter. The sequence goes on along the minus strand of CAWCJM010000003.1, from coordinate 1,670,945 downwards.
GGGCAGCAGCAAAGTCGCGTTGCGCGACGCCGAAGGCGTAATGCTGGCGGTTTTGCACGTCGAAGAAGTCTGGCAACCCGATCGCGCAGCCGAAGCCAAAGCTGTTTTCAACAGCACCAGCAAAGCTCATCCCGGCGCTGACTACACGATGAACAAGGCGAACCCGTGGTATGTGGGCGGGCGCATCGAAGGTCTGCAAGCCCCCTTCGCATTATGATTTCCGCACGCTGCGCTTCACCCCGGCAGAATTGCGCGCTGAGTTCGCTCGCCTGGGATGGCGCCGCGTAGTTGCCTTCCAGACGCGGAATCCTATGCACCGCGCCCACGTGGAACTCACTTTCCGCGCAGCCAAGCAAGTCGAAGCCAACCTTTTGATCCATCCCGTCGTCGGAATGACGAAGCCCGGAGACGTGGACTACTACACCCGCGTGCGCTGCTATCAATTGTTGAGTTCAAAGTATCCGCAGGGAACACAGAAGCTCTCGCTGCTACCCCTTGCCATGCGCATGGGAGGACCGCGGGAAGCGATCTGGCACGCGCTGATTCGCAAGAACCACGGCTGCACTCACTTCATCGTGGGCCGCGATCACGCCGGACCGGGCAAGGACACAGCCGGAGATGGCAAGCCCTTCTATGGCCCCTACGAGGCTCAAGAGACTTTCAAGAAGCACGAGGCCGACATCGGCGTCACCATGGTGCCCTTCAACATGATGGTGTACCTCGAGGACGAAGATCGTTACGTCCCCGACGATGAAGTCAAGAAGGGCGACAAGGTCCTGAACATCTCCGGGACCGAACTGCGCGACCGACTGAACGAAGGCCGCGATATTCCAGCGTGGTTTACTTATCCCGAGGTGGTCCAGGAACTGCGGCGCAGCTTTCCGCCACGCGCCAAGCAGGGTGTGACCATCTTCTTCACCGGACTTTCGGGTTCGGGAAAGTCGACCATCGCCAACGTCCTGATGACAAAGTTTCTGGAAGTCGGCGGCCGTCCGGTGACCTTGCTCGACGGCGATCTGGTGCGCAAGCACCTTTCATCCGAACTCGGATTCTCGAAAGAGCATCGCGACATCAACATCCGCCGCATCGGCTACGTCGCTTCCGAAATCACGAAGAATGGCGGCATCGCAATTTGTGCGCCGATTGCACCGTACGATGCCACCCGTAAACATGTGCGCCAGATGATCGATCCCTACGGAGGGTTCATCCTGGTGCACATCGCCACGACGGTCGAAGTCTGCGAGCAACGCGACCGCAAGGGCCTTTACGCTAAGGCGCGCGCCGGCATCCTCAAGGAATTCACCGGAATTTCTGATCCCTATGAAGTTCCGGCGGATGCCGACGTCACGATTAACACCGGCGAACTGTCAGCCGAGGAAGCCGCCCAGGAAATTATTCTGCACCTGGAGCGCGAAGGCTTCATCGGAGTAAACAAGGCAGGGGAGTAAGGCAAACAGGAACTGACTATGCCACTACTGGCAGCCAAAATTCTGGTTGGCTTTGTTGTGGGCGTCCTCATCGGCATGAGCGGCGTGGGGGGCGGCGTTTTGCTGCTTCCCATCCTGATCTTCGGCTTGAAGGTACCGCCTATCATGGCGGTTGGTTCCGATGCGCTGTTCAATTTCTTCACTAAGATTCCCGCCAGTCTCCTGCACCTTAAGAGGGGCACGGTGCGTCGCAAGGTCGTGATCGCCCTAGCCGTTGGAAGCATTCCCGGATCGATCTGCGGAGTGAAGCTTCTGATGTACATCCGCCACGTCTATGGGGACGGGGTCAACAGCTTCATCAAGACAGCCGTCGGCGTGTTGCTCATCATCATTCCGACGCTTCTGCTGTTCCAGAGAAAAATCGAAGAGCGAGTCGCCAATCGTCCACCCACGACTAAGAGTTTCATGGGGATGGCGGTGATTGGCCTGGTTGCGGGCTTTCTGGTCGGCATGACCTCGGTCGGTTCGGGCAGCATCATCATGATGTTGCTGCTGCTGTTCTATAGCTACCCGCCGAAAGTAAACGTCGGCACCGATATCGTGCACGCCGTCATTCTGACGGGAGTCACGGGATTGCTCCACTTTCGTCTAGGTAACGTCGATCCCGGGCTGGTGGTGTCGCTGCTGATCGGCTCGATTCCTGGTGGGCTGCTCGGTTCGCACCTGGCAACGCGCGTGCCCATGCTCTGGTTACGCCGTATTCTGTGCGCCCTGCTTTTGATCACGGGAGCCCGCATGTTGTGGGCTTGATTTCGCCGAATTTCGTTCTACTAACATGATTCAGGCAAACATGAGTCCTTCTCGTTACGCCGACATCCTGCAGCGCATTGCAGCCGCTTTGGAAGCTGGCCGCGACGTCTTCGCGCGCTTTACGCCGGGAGCGATTGAAACCGAATACAAGATCGGACACGATCCCGTAACTGAAGCGGATCGCGCATTGGATGCCGTGCTACGCCAAAACCTACTTCGCGACGGCGAAGGCTGGCTCTCGGAAGAGACTGCGGACAATCCTTCTCGCCTCGACAAACAGCGGGTTTGGATCGTCGATCCTCTCGACGGCACGCGTGAGTTCGTGAAGGGCCTGCCTGAATTCTGCGTCTCGATCGGGCTCGCCGAAAACGGCAGGCCGGTCGCAGGAGGAATCTACAACCCCGCTACAAAAGAAACCTTCCTGGGCGCCATTGATACCGGCGTGTTTTATAATGGCCAGCCCTCGCGTCCAAGTCAACGTACGACACTCGACGGTGCCTTGATTCTCGCCAGCCGCAGTGAAGTGAAGCGCGGCGAGTGGAAGCAGTTCGAAACTGGTCCGTTCAAAGTTCAGGCCATGGGCTCGGTCGCCTATAAGCTCGCACTGGTTTCGGCTGGACTCGCTGACATCACCTTCACGCTGACCCCGAAAAACGAGTGGGACGTGGTGGCCGGGGCGGCCCTGGTGAAGAGCGCTGGTGGTTTTGTCAGTACATTGGAAAGAATCGAGCTGACTGCGAACCGGCGTGATCCGCTCCTGTCGGGGCTGCTGGCGAGCGGCCCTTTCTTGCAAGACAAGTTACTGGCTCTGGTGGAACCGCATATCCCCGTGGCCGAACAGTCTCGCTAGATCGGCACCACGCTTCTGTTGATCGAAAATGCCATGGCCTGTTATGGAGGTAACGCTGTCGAATTCATGTGACTCGACAGTAAGACGTAAGTTCTGTCGGGTTTGGGTCGGCGACTCGAGATTACGGAAGTCGATTCTCCTGTTCGTTACGACTCTTGGCTCAAGCGATTCCTGGTGATATCTTCATATCGGGGTCGCGCTGCTGAAGTTAATTGCTGAAGATAATTTTGGAGAAAACCAAGGGCCCGATTGACGCACCCAATACTCCCATGTACATCCGCCTGAAAAACTATCTTCGCCAAGTTACCCAAACTGCTCTCGGAACCAGACCGGCGGGACACGGAGTTTCCGTTTTTCCGAATGACATTTTTCTGGTGGGCTACTTCCGCTCGGGCACCACCTGGTCGCGTTTTCTGATGGGTAATTTTGTTCATGCGGACCAAGCGGTAAATTTCGAGAACATCGGCGATCTCGTGCCCTCGATCTATGAACATGCGGACCGTAAGCTGCGCGCGCGACCGCGCCTGATCAAGAGCCATGAGAGTTTCGATCCGCGATACCCGCGCGTTGTGCACTTTGTGCGGGATCCGCGCGATGTTGCCGTTTCGTTGTACTACTACTGCCTCAAAGTCCGCGCCATCCCTGATGGTTTTCCGAAAGACGACTTCGTGGACATGTTCCTTACGAGCCGTACAGGTTCCGCTGCGGATCAAGTCGGTTCGTGGGAAGACCACACTCTGAGCTGGTACCGATTACGCCAGGGCCGGGAAACGTATCGCCTCGTCCGTTACGAGGATTTGCTCGCTCATCCCGAGCGGGAGTTGACCAAGATTGCACCGTTGCTGGGCATTGACCCGACGCCAGAACGCATCGAACGTGCTATTCGTCTCAGCTCCGCCGACCGTATGCGCTCGCTCGAGAAAACGCAATCCAAAGTCTGGATTACGACCAAGGACAGCCGACAAGACATCCCCTTCGTGCGACAAGCGAAATCGGGCAACTGGAGAACCAGCCTGCCAGAAGCTTCCGTGCGAAAGATCGAGCAGGCCTGGGGCCCCACCATTGAGGAACTTGGTTACGAATTGTCCACGGCAACGGCCAACGAGGCAATTGTGTCGAGTCCGAACCCCGTTACGCGGTAGCCGTAAGCCCCATTCCTTCATCGACGCCTGCACTCCCTTCTTTCCGCCCGAAAGTGTATGGCCCCAGACGAATCCGCATGTACTTCCGTTTGCCGGTTGGGCAGGACCCTCGGTTATCTACTTCAACGTGTTGAGGATCGGTAGAGTCGATTTGAGCCTATGGCCAACGACTAGGCACGCCTGGTCCAAGGTTCCAGAATCCAAAATCGAGGTCGGGCCCAGTGATCCTGCGAGAAGAGTCCCCCAACTTCCCGAGCGCGCCGCGGAAGTTTTCTTCGAACCTACAACGTTTAACGATGCTCATACTCGCCTGCGAGGCGATAGTTATCGGAGTCGGCTGTGGTGCAACGCATCTAAGCAGTCCATCCCAGCCCGCCCAGACGACCCAGCCTGCCTCGCAGATTCAGATTGCTATTTCTCCCCTGTCCGCCGCCCTTACGCCGAAAGCGCTGCAACGGTTCACGGCTACCGTGCGCGGGACCAGCAACTCGGCTGTCACTTGGACCGCATCAGGCGGTTCTATCCTGCCCGACGGCACTTTCACGTCACCTTCTACGAGCGGCTCAACCCCGATCAGTGTGACTGCGGTCAGCGTCGCTGACCCCACACAACGTGCTACCAGCCTCGTAACCGTTCAGGCCGTGTCTGCCCTCTCGATCTTGACCTCATCACTAAGCGAAGCGGTAGTAAATACTTCTTATAGCCTCAGTCTTTCCGCCGCTGGCGGTGTTCCGCCGTACTCGTGGACCACCTCAGCAGGGGCGCTCGCGCCCGGCATGCGGTTGGCGTCTTCCACGGGCGCGTTTACAGGAACGCCCACCGAATTGGGCAAGTATACGTTCACGGCAAAGGTAACGGACTCCGCGTCCAACTCCGTCACGCAGAATTACACATTCGAAGTGTCGGCCCCAGCCAACAGCAATTTCGATGGACCGGCAGAGTTGCCTCGTGTGTATCTGAAAGCCACACTGGCTGACACTCCGGCCCCTGGGTCGACAATTACAGTGAAATCAGGCGGCGATCTGCAAAGCGCTCTCGACAGCGCGAACTGCGGCGATACCATCCTGTTGCAAGCTGGCGCTAACTTCAATGGCCTCGTATTCACATTCCCCGCAAAGGCTTGCGACGACCAGCACTGGATTATTGTCCGGACCAGCACTCCCGATGCCAGCCTGCCTGCCGAGGGAACCCGCATGACGCCTTGCTACGCCGGCGTTGCCTCCCTGCCCGGCCGTCCTGCATATCCCTGCACTAAGCCGCAACGACTCCTGGCGACCATCACCTATACAGGCGCCTCCAGCGGTCCTATCGCATTTGCCACTGGCGCCAATCACTATCGTTTAATCGGACTGGAGATTACACGCGCAGGCACCAACGGCAAGCCTGTGGTCGCACTCGTTGGAGGGGAAATCGGCGGCTCCATGGACCATATCGTGCTGGATCGCCTTTACATCCACGGCACGCCAACTGAAGAGACACGTCGCGGCGTTGCCCTGAGTGGCGGGACGAACATTGCGGTCCAGGATTCCTATATCTCCGATTTTCACTGCGCCACGAACGGTGCTTGCACCGACTCGCAAGCCGTGTCGGGAGGCGGCGGCTCACAGCCAACCGGCCCCATCCGCATCGTAGACAACTTTCTTGAGGCTGCCGGAGAAAACATCATTTTCGGCGGCAGCGCTGCCACCCAGACTCCGGCGGATATTGAAATCCGCTTCAATCATCTCTTCAAGCCAATGTTGTGGTTGCAGGGGCAGCCAGGATTCGTGGCTCCGTCCTTTATCGTGAAGAACCACTTCGAACTGAAGAATGCTCAGCGCGTCCTATTCGAGGCGAACGTGCTGGAAGACACCTGGGGTGGATTCTCGCAAGCCGGCTATTCGGTCCTCCTTACCGCCAAGAATCAGGGCAATGCGACGGAAAACGTTTGTCCTCTTTGCCAGGTGACCGACGTGACCGTGCGCTACATCACGATCAGTCATGTGGCGGGAGCGTTCCAGATCGCCAACTGCGCTGCTCCTCCGCAGAACGGCGTTCCCTTGCAGGGTCAGCGCTTCAGCATTCACGACGTCATCGTGGATGACATCGACAGAACAAAGTATGCCGGCAACGGAACTTTTGCCCAGGTGTCGACAATCGCTGCGCCGCTGCTACGGAATGTTTCCATCAACCACGTCACAGCCTTCCCATCCCACACGTTGTTCAACGTGGGCGCGCCGAACACTGTGAAAATTTCCGGGTTTAGCTTCACCAACAGCATTGTCACTGCCGGCGAGTACCCCGTCTGGTCTACCGGGGCATTTCAAGACGCCGATTGCGCAAACTTTGACGTGCCTCTGACCACCCTGAAGCAATGCTTCTCCGGATATGTTTTCTCGTACAACGCGATCCTGAGTGCACCGACCCTGTTCTCGTCGTCCAAGTGGCCGTCGGGCAACTGGTTTTACAGTTCTCCCGAATCCATTGGCTTCGTGAACTACCAAAACGGCAATGGTGGGGACTACCATCTGCTACCGAGCAGTCCTGCGAAAGGCGCGGCGAGCGATGGCAAGGATCTCGGTGCCGACGTGGATGCCGTCCTTTCCGCCATCAACGGAGTCCGTTAATCTCTGACCCGCGAATACGTTGGGGAAGCCCTTCCGTCCGACCGTTACTCGCCAGGCGGGCGCGCAGCGATCGGGCGAGGGCTTCGGTAAAGACAGCTGCGCCTCTTTCATTCAAATGAAAGCGGTCCGCACGAAAGGATTCGGGACCAAGGGATCCGAACGGAAGCGGATCGTCGACATTTGTCTGTTCCAACTTGGCAGCGGAGACCAGCAGATCGTCGTTTTGGCCCAGAGATGGTGGCACTAAAATGATCAATTGGACACCGTACTGGTGACACAGTTGCTGCATGGCCCGGATACGTTTCCGGGCTTTATCGACAAGTTCCTGTTCGGGAGGCAGCGTCTCTTTTAGGTTATCGACAATGCCGTGCATAGCGGCGGCGTAGCCAGGCGCGGTTCGATTCAAAATGAAATTCCTTATCGTTGCCCGATTCGCATAAAACGAACTCCAGTGCGCCAACACGAGGCTGCTAGTCCTGGTTGCATCCATCCCCGCATCGTGGGCGAGGGGCAGAAGTTGCGAAATCCCGAAAAGATGCCGAGAACTGTAGTCCCCCAGAGTTCTGGAGCTTACCGTTTGACCCAGGTTCAGGCAGACAACCACGGTAGAAGGCCTCACTCCCGAGGCAAACAGGTGTTGCAATCCGTAGTACCAGTCGAGGAACTCAGTGTTTTCGATGACAAATCGCACCACCTTCGCATCGGACGCCATCTCGGACTGAATCTTGGGATAGTCCAGACCATCCAGCAGCAGCGAGTTTCCGACCAGCAGCATAACCGAGGGAGAGGCGGCACCCGAGGAACCAATGGCTGCCACTTGTCGTTCATCGCCGCGGATTCTGCTCTCAATATGGCTTATTCGAGGGAAGGCATACCGCGAGGCGATCTCGGCCAACAACGTCACCGCGAGGACGGACGCAATCAGTACGATCGTAGCGAACCGAATCGTCTTGAGGTCTCGGCGACCTGGGATCGAGGTATAAACAGGCTCAGAATTGGAAATAGATGAACGCATTCGTTTCGCTCGCTGCGAAGGCAATTATCAACACCACCATGGCCACGGCTGCCCCAATCGGCATGGCAAGGCGGGATGTTTCGAACACATACTCCTCCTGACGAGATTCCAGTCGATAATCTACCAGCATCATTGCCCCCGAAACGACCGCCAGAAACATTAACTCTGCAGCATATTGGTGTTCCCAATGAAAATGAACCATGCTTCTTAACATGGCGAGTGCCGCGCCGACTGACTTTGATCGAAAGAACACCCAGGTCAAGCCAACCACGCCGAGAGTCAGAATCCGGTTATACCAGGCAGGGTTCTGTCCCTTTGGCAAAAACAGGCGCTCAACGGCTAACCATGTCCCGTGAATCCCTCCCCAAATCACGAAGGTCCAGTTGGCGCCGTGCCACAAGCCACCCAGAAGCATGGTCACCATCAAGTTGACGTACGTGCGTCGAGGACCGTGGCGATTTCCGCCCAACGGAATGTATAGGTAGTCACGCAACCAGGTGCTTAAGCTGATGTGCCACCGCCGCCAGAAGTCCTGCAGACTTCCCGCGAAATAGGGCTGCCGGAAGTTCAACATGAAGTGGAAGCCCAGCAGCTGTGCGCTGCCCCGGGCGATGTCACTATACCCACTGAAATCGCCATAGATCTGCCAGGCAAAAGCGTAAACGCCGATGAGTCCCGCGAAGAAATTCGCACCCAGATGCCCATCAAATGCCAGGTTCGCCAGGTTAGCACAGCTATCCGCGATCACTGTCTTGCGAAACAGCCCTGAGACGATGAGCATGCAGCCACCAAAAAAAGCGCGGTCATCAAAGGTCCGCGGATGTTGCACCTGGGGAAGGAGGTGAGATGGACGCTGGATAGGCCCCGCAATCAGATGCGGAAACAGACTGATGAAAAGTCCATAATCCAGGAATGACCTGGACGGCGAAAGCTTCCCTTTATACACGTCTACCACGTATGCAACCTCCTGGAACGTATAGAACGAGATGCCAGGTGGCAGAATGATTTTCAGCAGTACCAGAGGCACATGTTGCACTCCTACGGTTTGCAGCATGGTGGCCAAAGAGCCCACGAAGAAGTTGCAGTACTTGAAGAACCCCAACAAACCGAAGTTGATGCACAAAGAAATGATCAATAGAGTTCGACGCCGTGCCCCGGCGGGCTCCTCCGAAATGCGGCGGGCAATCAGATAGTCAACCACGGTAGAACCGATCATCAACAATAGGAATCGCCAATCCCACCACCCGTAGAACAGATAGCTTGCACAGAGCAGAAAAGCATTTTGGCGACGCCAACTCAAGCGCCAATAGAGCAGGACAACCAACGTCAAGAACAGAAAATAGACCGGGGAATCAAAAAACATTGCGAGGTTCTCCTATCTTCTTACCCTTTGCGATCGCATTTGATCTCAATTCGACGCGATTCAGCGCTGGTTAGCGCACATATTTGTATTGGTTTCTCTCCGCGAATAATGCAACGAACCCCTCGATTGTGGCAATTGTATATCGGCCCCCCTTTTCGAGGGCGAGCTATGGCGTAGGCACGGAATTCCTCTCCTTTTCGGACAGGTCCACCCCCTTTTTCGCGTGGTAACATCTTGTGATGGGTCTCCGTTTTGGCGTGTCAGAGGAGGAGTCGGATGACGTTCCCGCAATGGAGGTGGCTGCTGTGCTGGCTATGTATCGGGTGTGCTCCCGGGTCGGTGTGGGCAACTCAGGCTGCGCCAGGAACCACCAGCACCGGCAACTTTGACGGTCCCGCCGAACTGCCTCGTGTGTTCGTGAAGAGTAGCCTCGCCGATACCCCGGCCCCTGGCAAGACGGTGACAGTTAAGAGCGGCGACAACCTCCAGGACGCCCTCGACCACGCCTCCTGCGGCGATACGCTCAAGCTTGAATCCGGCGCCAGCTTCGTCGGACGATTCCGATTGCCAAAGAAACCGTGCGATGATGCCCATTGGATCGTCATTCGTTCCAGCGCACCCGACGACGTTTTACCTGCGGAGGGAACTCGCATCACGCCGTGCTATGCTGGCATCGCGTCCCTTCCGGCGCGCCCGGCTTTCCGCTGCTCCTCGGTTAAGAATGTGATGGCCCGAATTATCCCACCGAGTCGGGGCAATTCCGGCCCCGTTTTGTTTGCTGATGGCGCCAATCATTATCGATTTATCGGTGTGGAAATCACCCGCGAGCCATCCCCGGCCAGCGTAACAGCTTTAGCAAGCCCAGATGCCAACGGGGCGGCTGACCATATCATTTTCGACCGCGTCTGGATGCATGGCACGGCTCAGGACGAAACCCGGCGCGGCCTGTTTCTGAGTGGCACCACCTACATGGCAGTTGTGGATTCGTTTTTCAGCGATTTTCATTGCGTGGCCAAGAGTGGTTCCTGCACCGATTCCCAAACCATCTCGGGCGCGTCGGGCGATCTACCGATGGGGCCATATAAAATCATCAACAACTTCCTTGAGGCCGCCGGGGAGAACATCATCTTCGGCGGCGCCAAAGCTACGGTCACGCCAGCTGACATCGAGATCCGGCGTAACTACATTTTCAAGCCACTTTCGTGGATGTTGGGGCAGCCCGGTTTTGTCGGGGGAGCAGATGGAAATCCTTTTATCGTAAAAAATCATTTCGAGTTGAAAAACGCGCAGCGTGTTCTGTTCGAAGGCAATGTCATGGAGAACAGCTGGGGCGGTTTCAGTCAAACCGGCTTTTCCATTCTTCTTACCCCCAAGAATCAGAACAGCCCCGTTAACAGTAGTCTCTGTCCCCTCTGCCGCGTCACCGACGTCACCATCCGCGATTGCTGGATCGCCCATGTGGCCAGTGGCCTTCAGATCGCGACCGTATTTGAAAAGGGCGGCGAGCCGTCCGCAGCCGGCGAACGCTACAGCATCCATGACGTGGTCATCGATGACATCGACGGCAAGAAGTACGGCGGCTTCGGTGCCTTCATGGTGTTGATTACCAATCAACCGACGCTCAAGGACGTTCGCCTCGACCACATTACCGCAGTCATTAACCCGCGCGTGTTCATGAACGTTGGAGTCAAGCAGGCGCACATCCAGAATTTTGTCTTTACCAATAATCTGGTTGGAGCTAATGAACAGGAACTAACCAGTACCAGCGGCGGCCCCGAGAACTGTGTCTTTCAGCCCACTAAGGTGGGGCCGGCGACGATCTTGAAGAACTGTTTCGATGGGATCACCTTCTCGAACAACGCCATCATTAACGGAAGCGGCGGATGGCCCCCGGGAAACTTCAATCCCAAAGATCTTGACGCAGTTGGCTTCGTAAAAAACGCAAGTGGATTGGACGCCTTTCGCCTGTGCCGGGAAAAGAGTCCCTCGTGCAAAGGTCCGTCCAAATACGCCAGCGCCGGCACAGACCACAAAGATCTGGGCGCCGACATTGATGCCATAATATCCGCCACCCGGGGAGTGGCCGAGTGACCTCGGCGGGCTCCCTAGAATTGCACTCCTGGAACGGACGAAGCCGCGCTCCAGTGTTCGTGCTTGGCAGCCCGCGGTCCGGCACCACTCTCTTGTATGACATGCTGCTTTCCGCCGGAGGATTCGCAGTCTACCTGGCTGAATCCAACGTCTTCAACTTGCTCGCCCCTCGGTTCGGCGATCTCAGTTCCCGCGCCAACCGTGAGCGTCTTCTGGACGCGTGGCTCGGCAGCAAGCTATATCGCGCCTCTGGACTTGAGGCCGATGCCGTTCGCCAGCGGATTCTACGAGACTGCCGTAACCCTGGAGATTTCCTACGCACGATCATGGGAGAAATTTGCGAGTCCCAGGGCGCTCGGCGATGGGCCGAGAACTCTCCCGAGGGGATGCTCTATCTTCCGCTCATCAAACAACAGATCCCCGACGCCTTGGTCGTTCACATCATTCGGGACGGCCGCGATGTCGCCAACTCTCTGGGCCAACTCCAATATGTTCGGCCTTTTCCCTGGGAACAGCGTTACAGTGTCATCGGCTGTGGGCTTTACTGGGAGTGGATTGTCCAGCTGGGCCGCAGGTTCGGCCAGACGTTGGGCGGGGACTACATGGAGGTCCATTTCGAGGATCTACTGGCGCATCCGCAGGAAGCGCTCGACAAGATTGGCCGTTTCATTGAGCAGCCGCTCGATTACGAAACGATCCAGCGAGTTGCTTACGGCTCCGTCAGCAAGCCCAACACCTCGTTCCGCGCCGAGTATTCCAAGACGCATTTCAATCCCGTAGGACGTTGGAAGACCAGCTTTTCCCCGCAGGAGTTAGATCGGTTCGAACGCTTCGTAGGCGGCACGCTTCAGGAACTCGGCTATGCTCTTGCGACGGACGGAACAAAACGTTCGGAGACGATTTCTCTGAAAGCCACGCGCCTGTTGCATCGCACGTTTTTCGCGAGCAAGTTCTGGTACAAGAACAACTCGGGCGTGCGAGCCCTGCGACCCGTCCTGACTAGCCATGAGATCGACGAAACTGTGCTCGCCGAGGACCATCCGCCTGCGCTGGCGGGACGCTCAGCGCAACGCTAGTAGATCAATCAGCCGCGTAGGAGGAGTGGGCGGGTTTCCGCAGGGAGAGGAAGTGCCCGACACCGTTCACCCAACTCTCAAACTCCAGATCGCTGCGCCCGGATGTGTCGATGAAACGAGGCAGAAGCAGAGGATTCACTTCAGGATTCGCCAAGTCACAGTCACAGGTCGTCGCCGAAACCACTCGTTCGGCAGAAAGCCATGGCAGGAACTCGGGCCGATACAACCCGCTGGGATAGCAGAAATGGGTACCAACACTCCCGGCCGCACTTGAGATCCAGTCTCGATTGTCACGGATTTCGCGGCGGAACAACTCTTCATCGAACGGAACGCGGTGGCGATGCGTGTGCAACTGAAAATCGATTCCGACGTCGGCGAGTTGCTTCACTTCGTCGCGATTCATCAGTTGAAAAATCCGCTTAGAACATATCTGCTCGTAATCAACTTTCAGCCGTCGCGAGAGAGCAGCCGCCGCTTCATTTTTCTGCTCTCCGGTGAGGGCCTGCCGCTCGGCCCACGTCAGTAATTGGCTGGTGGCTTTCTGCCTCGCATCCGGTGACGCCAGAGCCACCGGTTGCGAAACACCAAACTCCTCAAGATCCATGGTTCCGTGATCCCTCGCTCTCCACATCATGTAAGGACAGACTAGGTTAAAAATTGGACGCTGATAATTGCTGTAGTACGTGGTGAGATAAACCGTTGCCGGAAGGTTATGCTGCTTTAGTCTGGGATAGGCTTGCCGGTAGAAGTCATAGTTGCCATCGTCGAACGTGATGGCAACACTGCGCGAAGGCAGGTCTTTGCAGTAAAGGCGCTGCAGCGCCTCGCCGAGAGGCAAAACGTTGTACTGCCCTCTTTTCAGGATCTCTAGCCGTCTTTCGAGATGTTGTGGACTTACGTAGAGAGCGGGCCACCACTCATGTTCATCTTCAAGAGAAACACCGTGATAGCAAAGGATCAGCAGCCTCTCGCGCCGCCAGCGGCTATTTTCTACGACGCCAAAAATGCCGGCACCTTTTAAACTGGTTAATGCAGCCCGCCGCAGGAACTTTCGCATCACTTGGCTGTGGACCTTCCTATTTGAGTTCGGCAACCTGAATTGCAGTGCCAACGGTTGCGGTCTCCGACGCCTCACCGTCGATCATGACTCTGAACCAGGTCTCGAGGTTCAGTAAACGCCAGATCCTATTGCCGTGATCACGCAATTTGGCCCGATGTTCGGCGAAGATCTGCTTTAGCGCTTCCGGACGAAACAGCCCTCGCTCCAGACTCCGCGGCTCCAAGAGCATCCGCTCAATGTCGTCTAACTGCGGTCCTGCCAGCCAGTATTCCCAGGGCGTGGGGAATCCCATTTTCGTCCGGTACACGATCGATCTGGGCAACAAGTCTTCCACTGCATGCTTCAAGATGAATTTCCCGGCCATTCCCTGGATCGAATATCGCGCTGGAATTGTCGCCGTAAACTCCACCAGCTTATGGTCGAGGAAAGGCACACGGCTTTCAATGGAAGCGGCCATACTCATCTGATCCTGCTTCATCAGGAGTTCAATCAAGTAGCTATTAATGTCAGCATAGAGCAGGCGGTGCAGCAGATCGCCTCGCGACCTTTCCCACGCCTCCATCGAGCCCGCATAGGCATCTCCAGCCTCCGGCAATGCGGCCGGCATCAATAGCGTTGCCTGTTCGGCCGCGGCGAAAGCAGAAAAGAAATTGTCGTAATAAAACGACGGCCACGAGTTCCCATCACGCACCAGAAAAGTGTGTTCGAGTTTGCGGTGAAGAGTGGCACCCAACGGGCCCGAGTGGATGGTCTTTCTCACAAGCCGCCGCAGTCCATCCGTGGTGACCGAGCGATACGCCCTGTCCATGCGGGCATTCAGCAGAGTCCAGGCGTAGCGGGTATACCCCGCAAGGGTTTCGTCGCTTCCCTCCCCCGTCAGCACAACGGTGACGTGATCTCGGGCCAGTCGCGCTACGGCATACAGCGATACGCTCGATGGCCACACGATCGGCTCGTCCTCATGCCAGATCAGCCGGGGCAGGCTTTCGAAAAATTCTTCGCGGCTCAGCCGGACCTCATGATGATCGGAGCGAATGTGCGCCGCCACCTCCCGAGCAAAACCAAGTTCGCTGAAGGCTTCCTCGCCATATCCGACGGCAAATGTCTTGATCTGATCGCCCCGAATCTTCGTGGCCAGCGCGGCCACTGCGCTCGAGTCCAGTCCTCCGCTGAGAAACATCCCCAAAGGCACATCGCTCATCAGATGTGATTCGACGGCGCCTTCGAGCAACTCCCGGTACGTCTTCACGTAGTACTCGCGCGGATGCGTCTCGCGATCAACATCGGTCGTCAGGTCCCAGTACCGCTCAATCTTCGGCTCGCCGCGTTCGGGAAGTTCCAGCGTGTGCCCCGGCATCAACTTGCGGACTCCCGCGAACATCGTTTCGGATCCCGTGATGTAACCAAACGCAAGATACTCCGCGAGCGTGCCACGGTTGAACTCCGCCGCAATGCCAGGATAGGCAAGAATCGTCTTGATCTCCGAGCCGAAGAGAAATGCCTTGCCGTCCCAGCGGTAATAGAAGGGCTTGATCCCGAGCCGATCTCGCGCTGCAAAGAGAACGCGT
This sequence comes from uncultured Acidobacteriaceae bacterium, assembly GCA_963795875.1. Classification (GTDB taxonomy): domain Bacteria; phylum Acidobacteriota; class Terriglobia; order Terriglobales; family Acidobacteriaceae; genus Sulfotelmatobacter. Next base: position 1,655,937 of record CAWCJM010000003.1, on the reverse strand, counting down.
TTTCGGCGGTCCCAGATCACGAAGGCGAACATGCCCCGCAAATGCCTCACGCAATCCTGGCCATATTCCTCGTAGAGGTGGACGATGGTCTCGGTGTCGCTGCGCGAGCGATAACGGTGCCCCTTCGCCTCCAGCCCAGCTCTCAGTTCTTCATGGTTATAAATCTCGCCGTTGAAAACGATCCAGACATCCTGGTTTTCGTTGGCCAGCGGTTGATGGCCGCTCTTGACGTCAATAATGCTCAGACGCCGCATGGCCAGGCCGACATTCTCTTCGACGAAGAAGCCTTCGTCGTCGGGCCCTCGATGCGTGATTCGTCGATTCATGCCGGCCAGCACGTCACCCTTGACGTGCCAGTCGCGATCGGAAAAAAAGATGCCGCAGATTCCACACATGTCAGAGTCGTTTCACTCAGTGCTCTCAGGAGCCGGGTTCGATGGCTGCAAGAAGGTAGGGGTTGCTTCGACCGCAGCCATGTCGGATGAGAATACCTCGCGGTCCCCCGCTTTCAAGATCACTTCCGCCCACTCGACAGGCCGGGCGCAACTCAACTCTACGCCGCCCTCGATCTGGGCATAGCTGCCGTCACAAAAAATCAACTCCTCACCTCCGCCGTCAGACCGACGCTTCCAGCAAACAAATTCCGCATCGCTCGAGAGCAAGCCCATTCGCCAGGATTTGCCGCGCTCCCCGAAGAGAAACGAACACTCAAGGCCCTCACCAGCATATCGGTAGCCGCAAACGTTCGAGTCTGCCGTAGCATTCTCCATCCTGGCAAAAAAGATCGCGCCGGGATGGGCTTCCTCCAATGTTACAAGCAGCACGGAAAATTCCGCTGGCAACTGCACCTCAGCTCCGAAATTGAGGGTCGTCATAGGCGCCTTCAAGCCGTAGGCGGGGGACCACGACTCCCTGCTGACTTCCTCCGCCCACCCGTGTCCTTGCGCCGGCATGAGACCCAGCGCTAACGACGCACCCTTCACCCGAAATAGCCCGTCTTCCACCAGTTGCAGTTCCTGACCCAGATGCCACGCAATATCGAGCCGGCGCTTCCCTTGACCGGTGACCACATCCCGCACGAGATAGACTCCATTCCTGAGCGAAACCACGTAGCGTCGATGGGTTGCTGGTGGTTCCAACCGCTGGTACCCATCGTGGCTCGCCACCAACAGATCAAAGCTCCGGCCCTGGATCCAGCGCTCCACCTTCGATTTTGTCAGGCTCCGCCAGGAAAACGCGGTTGCCGTTTCCGCTTGGTCGGCGCTATCCACCCGCAGAGTGTTGTGCATCGCGGTGCCACGAAAAAGATCTCGATCATGTTCTGGGCTGACGTATTCGTAAGTTCCGGGATCAATCAATAGCCCATGTCCGTCACTCTGCAGGCTCACACTGAGCGCATCCGCGTGCCCATGGCCGCCGCTTTGGGTACCCAGGGGACCTGCGTCCGCAACGAGCTGCGTCCCTTTTCCAGAGGGCAGCAGATAGAATCCGGCGTTGACTAGCGCGGCTGATTCCCGAGAAACGGGAGCCGCCTCCAGCCCGTCCCACAGACGGGCCCCTTCCGCGCCCAGCAGCCACAGAGTCTCTTCGCGAAGCCCCCCTGCGGCAGTCTTGAAGTCTCCTCGGTGAAACAGAATCGCGCCGGTCGCCACCGGGTCCAGAAGATGTTCGCTGCGATTGCGACGCGGATCGAACAGGCGCCCGCCGTCATCGTCTCCGAAGCGCGGAGGCGCTCCACCGCGCCCCAGCAAGCACAATGCCGTCAGCATCTTTTCCAATGTATCTTCAAACTCCTTCGGAGTTGGAATGCCGTTCACCCCGGCCAGTATGGCGGAATGCAGAAAGAAGTCGAGGGCATAAACGTGGTAGTACGTGGATTGTTCAAAGTGAAACCCGTCGGCTCGAACCTGCCGCTCAGCTTCCTGCAGAATGATCTTCCAACCGAGCCATTTCCAACGCTCGGCGCCGGCCAGCCTCGGACACAATGCCCCGAGAAAAAACAAGGCAACGCCCTCTCCAAGCAAATGGGTATTGGGAGAAAAATAGGTCGAGAGATACCGCTCGATATGTCGCCCATGCAGCGCCAGCCCGAGCAGCCACTCGTCCGTCAAGTCGGGAACGCCGGGAGAGCCTTGCAGCAGATGATACGTCCAGATCCATGACAGACTGCGGAATGCTATTTCCAGACTGCTAGCCCAATTGATGCCCACCGGATATGGATTCTCGACCTGCCAATGTCGCCATTGACGCAAAGCCTCATCCGCATAGCGACGATCGCCCGTCAGCCGGTATGCCTTGGCCAGCGTGACCAGGTGTTGATGGCGATTCAGTTCCCACGTGACTTTGCTGTCGCCAACTTCCGCAAACTCCAGATATCGGACTTTATAGAATGCCTTTCGTGGAGCCCGCTTTCCGTGAACCGCGTCAAAGTGCCAGTCGATCGGCCTGCCGTAATCAATGTCCTCATAGCCAAGAAGATCGAAGCGATGCTGGCAAATCTTTTCTGCCTGCGCGACGATATCTTTTACCTGACCCGGCATGCGTTGTCGCAACAGCTCAAGGGTTGCGGGGATTGAATCTGCGCTGAAAAAAAACTTGCCGGCGTCGGCCGGAATTGAATCAACCGATCTATCTGGAAAACTGTAGCCTAGTTGCGAGAGGAAGGCGTCCTGGCGTTTACCAAGTTCTTGTCGAATGCGGTCACCCAGTTCGGCGCGATCCATGGCCACTAGCCGGTCCCTCATCTGTCGCCAGTTTCTAGGTGTCATGCCCTTCCGGTGTTGCTCGAGGAACCCATCGCGCCTTGGCACTCGCAACTAGTATGGACGATTGTTCCGGCGACCTCTCGTGGCACAAGAAAATACTACTGTTACCATATTGAGGCACAGGACTAAGGCAGGTGGGTCCCTGTGTTAGATATTATTACTGTTTTTGGGGTTTTTCGAGCGAAGAAGCCCAAACATCCCGCACATTTTGCGCGAGATTACAGACTGAATCGGGGTCTATGAGCAAGCGAGTCAGCATATTTGGCCTGGGTTATGTTGGATCGGTAACGGCGACATGTTTGGCTTCCAAGGGACACTCGGTCACCGGCGTCGATATGAGCCCCTTGAAAGTGGAACAACTGGACGCGGGTCGCAGCCCGATCGTCGAACCCGGCATGAAAGAACTGGTGGACCGGGCCCATACTTCAGCACTCCTACGTGCCACCACGGATTCCCGGGCCGCGGTCATGCAGACGGATATCTCTTTCCTGTGCGTCGGAACCCCAAGTCTCCGCAGCGGCAAACTCGATCTCGGCCACGTGGAGCCGGTTTGCCGGGAGATCGGCAAAGTGCTGAAGGACAAATCCGCCTTCCACCTCGTCGTGTTGCGCAGCACCGTCCTTCCAGGAACAGCCGAGAGCATCGTTATCCCAGCGCTCGAGCAGGCCAGCGGAAAGCGCCTGGGAGACGGCTTTGGCGTCTGTGTGAATCCGGAGTTCATGCGCGAAGGCACGGCGATTGCCGATTTCATGGAGCCCTCCATGACCATCATCGGCTCAGCGGATGCGAGTCATGCCGCCCTGCTGCGGGAACTCTACTCCTGGACCCCAGGAAGGATTTTCGAAACATCCTTTCGCTCGGCAGAAATGGTCAAGTACGTGTGCAACACCTGGCACGCCTTGAAGGTAGCCTTCGCCAACGAGGTTGGCACCCTCGCCAAGGAACTCAAGGTCGACGCGGAGTCGGTCACCGAGATTTTCACGGCCGACGATCGGCTGAACATTTCTGCCACGTATCTCAAGCCCGGCTTTGCTTTTGGAGGCTCGTGTTTACCTAAGGACGTTCGCGCCCTCAACTATCGGGCCAAGGAATTGGATCTCGCGCTGCCTCTGTTTGACTCCATCATGGCGAGCAACGACCAACACCTGAAGCGCGCGATTCAGATGGTGCTCGACACCGGCAAGCGTAATGTCGCGATCTTGGGGCTGAGTTTTAAGGCCGCCACGGACGATCTCCGGGAGAGTCCGCAGGTGCAACTGGTTAAGCAACTCCTCGGCGAAGGATGCACGATTAAGATTTGGGACGACAACGTGTCCCTCGGCCGGCTCATCGGCTCCAACCGGGAATACATCGAGCACGCTATTCCCCACATCGGCTCTCTTCTCGAGACTGATCTTGGGCAGATTCTGAAAAGTGCCCAGGTGGTCGTGATTGGGACACGCGGCATCAAGCGCGAGCAACTGCAGGCGTATCTCCGGCCCGATCATATTGTGCTCGACTTGGTGAATCTGGAACGAGCCCGGCGGCCCACGGCTGCCAACTACGAAGGGATTTGCTGGTAAGAACTTGCGGATTCTCTGGGTCAAAGCGGGCAAACTGCTCCCGGTCGATACCGGAGGAAAGATTCGTTCCTATAACATTCTCAGGCACCTGGCTCGCAATCACGAGGTGACGCTGCTTTCCTACTATGGCGGACAGCGCGACACCACGTACGAAGCGGAAATCCAGCGCGAGTTACCGGGAGCACAAACGATCTATACCGCGGCTCTCGACGGCAGCACGGTAGTCCAGTCCGTGGCGTATCTGGGTGGTATGTTTCAGGCGGCACCTTTTGCCGTGAGCAAATTCACCCACTCCAAGGTGCGGAAGGCCGTAGCTTCGCATGACGCGTCGAAACGCCTTGATGTGGCCGTGTGCGACTTTCTTTCTGCCTCGCTGAATTTCCCAGAAAATCTCATCACGCCAACGGTGCTTTTCCAGCATAACGTGGAATCTGCGTTGTGGGTCCGCATGGCGACGACGGAATCAAATCCAGTCAAGCGCTTCGCCTATCAGATCGAAGCCAAAAAGATGACGCACTACGAGCGCAGAGCACTCAGCAAGTTCCATCATGTGATTGCCGTGTCGGAGCATGATCGTCAGCAAATGCTAGCGATGGACCCGTCCTGCTCCATCACTGTGGTTCCGACCGGAGTAGATACTCAGAAATACTCGCTGGCGCCCCCAGCATCCGCGAACCCACCTCGAATTGTCTTCACAGGTTCGATGGATTGGGAGCCCAACATCGACGCGATCGACTATTTTTGCCGGGATATTTTCCCGAGTGTTCGGGCGGAGTTTCCATCTGCAGTGTTTCAAATTGTGGGCCGAAATCCCCACCCCCGGGTAAAACAACTCGCATCCTCTTCTGTGCAGGTCACCGGAACCGTGCCTTCCGTCGCCGAATACTTGCGCGACGCAACTGTTGTGGTGGTGCCGCTTCGCATCGGGGGAGGCACACGCCTCAAGATTTTTGAAGCCATGGCGATGGGCAAAGCCGTCATTTCTACCTCGATTGGCGCCGAAGGACTCGACGTGGAAAGCGGCCGTGACCTCGTGCTGGCCGACGATGCAGCTTCAATTGCTCAGGCCATCAATCTCCTGCTGCAGGACTCAGCCGTGCGCCGGCGATACGAAGAAGCCGCCGCCAAACTCGCCGCACAGTACGATTGGTCCAACATTGAACAACGCTTCGCACAGGTGTTGCAAGAGGCGACTCAGCAGACAGCGCAAGTTCGATCAACCCGGGATCCCCTCGTTGCAAAACAGCCATGAATATTCTGGTGCTGGACGGAGATCAGAACCAGGCCGTCGCTAGCGTCCGATCGCTCGCCCGCGCAGGTCATGCCGTCTTCGTAGGAGAAGCCGCCTCGTGGTCCAAGGCAGGGTGGTCGCGCGCATCTTCGGGCACATTTCGTTACCCATCTCCCAAGGGAGAGGTCTCGGGATTTATCGAAGCGATCACTGCTTTCGTTCACCAACGGCCGGGAACGCTTGTCCTTCCTATGACCGAAGCCACCACTCTCCCTTTATCTGCGAATCGTGATTTCCTTACCGCCGCGGGTGCCCGGCTGATTTTGCCCGAGCATTCCGACCTACTCCGCGCCTTTGATAAGGACGAAACGACGCGGCTGGCGGCATCGCTCGGCGTGGCTGTCCCCAAGACCCTGAGCGTCACAAGTCCGGAGCAGGCTCGCGAGGCCGCACAATCCCTGCGATATCCTCTCGTTTTGAAGCCATCTGCATCCGAGGAACTCTCGCAGGATGGCAAACTGCGCACCTCAGGCCGCCCACGCTACGCCAGCAACCCGGAGCAGTGCATGGCGGCATTTCGTGACATCAGCAGCCGGGCGTCGGCCGTGCTGATTCAAGAGTTCGTCGCCGGAGAAGGTACAGGATATTTCGCGCTCATGCATCATGGCGAACTTCGCGCGGAGTTCGCGCACCGAAGGATTCGTGATGTCTATCCGACCGGCTCGGGGAGCGCGGTGCGGATCAGTGTCTCGGTTGATCCTGAGATTCGCCGCTCTTCTCTCGCGATTCTGTCAGCCTTGCGCTGGCACGGCGTTGCAATGGTCGAGTATCGAAAGAGATCGGACTCGTCCGCGGTCTTTATGGAGGTGAATGGACGCTTCTGGCACTCTCTGCCTCTGGCTTGTTATGCGGGCGTAGATTTCCCCAAGCTCCTGGTCCAGATGGCGGAAAATGGCGATATCCCGCAGACCACAGCCTATAAGTCCGGCGTCCGCTGTCGCTGGTTGCTGGGCGATCTGCGGCACTTGGCCGAGGTCTGGAAGGGTCCACCGGCCGGCTATCCGGGCGCCTACCCGGGCAGACTGAGTACGTTGCTGCAGGTTGTTACTCCGGTTCCAGGCACGTATCACGATCTCTTTCAGTGGCGCGACCCGCTTCCCGAGTTTGGCGACTGGATCAACCTGTTCCTGCGTCTGATAAAGTGACTTTGGCACCTGAGAACAATCATGTTGAAAGGCGCATTACACGCTCATAGCACGTACTCTGACGGCGAGTTTACCCTCCAGGAACTGCGCGAAATTTTCCTCGCCGATGGCTGCTCATTCCTGTGCATGACCGACCACTCCGAGTACTTCGACCAGCAGTCGATTGCACGGTACATCGCGGAGTGCGAGTCGTTATCCGACGAAAAGTTTTGCCTCGTCGCTGGCCTGGAATACCGGTGCGTGCGCGAGATGCACATCCTCGGATACTGCGCGACCAAGTTGACGACGTCCACAGATCCCGAGGAAGTAATCCGTCACATTGCCTCGCAGCAGGCGCTTTCAGTGATTGCCCATCCCAAGAACGATTTCTTTCCATGGATCGAAGGATTCAGTACGCTGCCCGCCGGCATCGAGACCTGGAACACCAAGTACGATGGGCGCTATGCTCCCCGCCCCGGTACATTCGCGCTTCTGCAGCGGTTGAAGCAGCGAGTCCCCCAGATGCACGCTTTCTATGGCCAGGACCTGCATTGGAAGAAGCAGTACCGTGGCTTGCGCGTCATACTCGACTGCGATTCTCTAAACCCCGCCGCGATTCTGAATGCACTTTCTGCGGGGTCCTATACAGGGCTCAAAGACGATTTGACATTGCCTTCCTCCGGCGTATTACCCGAACCGCTTCTGGCGGAGTTCGGCCTCGCGCAGGAACGCTCTCAAAGTATGTGGCGCTTTTTCAAGAACGGCAAGCAGACCCTCGACCGCCTCGGAATTCGGGTTCCCGAGTCGCTGAAAGCGCAGCTGCGCAGGATTTTCTGATGGCGTCCTCCCGTATCGTGTTCCTGATGTACCACGAGTTGGAACTGCCGGGGCGGCCCTTGTGCCAGTCCGAGCCGGGATATGTCCGCTATATTCTTTCGAGCAAAGCGTTTCAGGCCCAAATCGATTGGCTTAGGCAGGCAGGGTGGCGCGGTTTGTGCGTAGGAGAAGCGCTCAACTATCCTGCCGGAAATTCGGTCGCCATCACGTTCGACGACGGCAGCGAAACCGACCTCATCACTGCCGCACCTCTGTTGAAGGAACGGGGATTCAACGCCACCTTTTACGTCACTGCCGGATTCCTCGGCAAGCGCGGATACTTGTCGCCGGCACAGTTGCGCGAATTAAGTTCTATGGAATTCGAAATCGGCTGCCACTCGATGACGCACGCTTACTTGGATGATCTCGAACAGTCCGGTCTCCAGCTCGAAATCGCAGATGCCGGAAAGCGGCTGGAAGACTTGATTGGCAAAAGGGTGGAACACTTTTCCTGTCCCGGCGGGCGTTATAGCGCGAAAGCACTTGCCCTGGCGAAAGAAGCCGGGTACAGGTCGTTGGCCACCAGCCACGCCCATGCCAACTCGCCTTCCACCGACCCATTCGAGCTGGGGCGGGTAGCCGTCATGCGTGATTGCACGGTCGGCCATTTTCAGCAAGTCTGCTCCGGAGACGCATTGTGGAAGATGCGATTGAAGGAATCCACGCGTGGCGCCGCCAAAAAACTACTGGGGAATGAGCGCTACGACCGACTGCGGGCGCGCTGGCTGGGAGAGAGATCTTTGCAGGACTAACCTGGCGATATCACTTCTCGACTCACAGTCGCTCTCAGGATCCAGCCACAACGCCAGAACGGCTGCCCGCGGTTTTCGACTGCGACGTCCGTCCGCAGGCCATCTCGACGTCATCGGCAAGTTTGCGCGTGTTGTCGTCGGCGGCGAACCGCGGCATGCGCGCAACCATCACGGCTCGGTTCGTTACTGCCTCGGTCATAAGTTTGAGTAACGATTCCGGATCATCCTTTTGCCACAGCTCAACCCCGGCCGGACGCGTACCGTTGTCTACCCCTAGTACCGGAACTCCCAGGGCGAGAGATTCCAGCACCGACGAAGACACGCCGTCGGTCATGGGACTGCGAATGCAGGCGAGCGACCTCGTCAGCATCGTCAAAAATGCATCGTGCGTGACTGCACCCGTGATGCATACAGCATCGCCCAGTCCCTGACCGCGAACAAACTCCCGCAGAAGTTCGAGTTCCTTGTCACTGGTTCCGACCAGCAGAAAACCGATGGTTGGGTTTTCCTTCACAAACTGGCGCATCACTCCTGCCAGAAATTCCAGCATGTATTCCTTCCGATAGCACACATAAAGAAAGAACACTCCCTTCTTCTGCAATAAGAAATCGCGCACGTCCTCTGGTAGTTCGGCGGGAGTGAAATGAATATTCTCCGAGGAAAATAGAGGGACGGGCATCACCCGCGTGGCATCAATCCCGGTGGTCAGTAAGACCTGTTTTACGGGTTCACTGTCGCAGTAGACGCGGGTTGGAACCCGAAACAGCAGAGCAAACGCCCAATAGCGGAACGAACCCTTCGGAGCTGGGAAGTAGGTCTGCCGGTGCCCACCGCAGTAGGTCAGCAGAGCTGGACGGCCCGCGAGTCGCGCCATCAGCATTGCCCAAAGGGCCAGTACGTACCCCTTCTTCGATTCCGCATTCACCCGGATCTGCACCGCATAGCCGCGCCAAACGTGACTCCAGACCTTGCGGAAATAGTCCCACCCGCTCTGCACGTCGATATACTCGGGACTTAGCACTCGCCGGTTTTCGTTCACGTTCATCACCGGACAATCCCAGCCCCGGCTCTCCAGCTCCCGGCGCAACGCGACGAGGCCCATCGCCCATCCGCAAAGTGGCGGAGGCCAGTTTCCAATTTGCAGAATCTTCTTCAATGTGACCTTCCCTGCTGGCCCGTCCCCGCCGCTTGCAAACGTTCCGTGGCGAGCGGAGCAGCCCAGCCTTTCTCTGCAAGCAGACTGCGATACAGATCCTGATAGCGATCCCGCACCCGCGGGATCGTGTACTCCGCGAGGGCCCGCTTACGGGCAGAGGAGCCGAACCGCTTGCGCAATTCCGGTTGCGTTATCAGAGTCTCCAGCGCGGCCGCAAACTGCTCTTCATCTCCTGGGGCAAACAGAAATCCAGTCACCCCGTTCTCCACGAGTTCAGGATTGCCGCCGACATTTGAAGCTACGACTGCGACTCCCGCCGCCATCGACTCCATAACCACGTTGGAGAGGCTCTCCGACGATGATGGCAAGACAGTGATATCGAGCGATGCCAGCACCGCTGGAATATCGCGACGATCCCCGAGAAACACTACCCGATCGCGCAGCCCCAATTGCTCGACCAAAACCTCCAAGCCCGATCGCAGGGGACCATCCCCCACCAACACAAACCGTGCCTGCGGACAGCGTGGCACCAGCTGCGCCGCCACTCGCAAGAAGAAATCATGCTGTTTGACCGGATGATTCATCCTGGAAATCATCCCGATTCGTACGATATTCGCCTCGTACGACAACGAAGGCGCCACTGGCGCAAACAATTCGTCGGGCAATCCGTTAGGAATCACAATGAGCTTCCCACTGCGGACTCCTGCTTCCTGCAAACGCTCGGCAGCCGCGCGCGAATTACACACCACCCGATCACACACACGGAACACGGCATTCTGCGCGCGGAACTGCATCGGAGTAAGCAGATCGCCCAACTGGCGGTGGCTGCCCAGCACAACCGGGACTCCCGCCAATCGCGCTGCCGGGATGAGCATGAGATTTGAATAGAAATCAAAGGATTGCGCGACGGCCGTCCTCTGTCCGCGCAGAAATTTCGACAGCGCCAGACGGGACTGCAACGACTGCCATCCAAACAGACTGCCCCCGGCGGCAAACCGCATGATCCCTTCGACTTCACTCAGGAACGGTCCAAACGGCTTTAGGCATCCGAGGTCCACCGAAAATTTGTCGCGATCAAGCGCCTTCGCCATGGTGACGAACTGACGTTCGCTTCCTCCCGTCTCGAGGGTGTTGGTCATGAGGAAAACGCCGGGACGCGAAATCTCTGCCGCCGCTGCGCCACTTTCATTCTGAGCACTAGAGAGTGAGACCGTCACTGCGGATTGTCCCCCAAGCCAGCCGGCGCGGCGCTCTTGCCATAAATAGTTCCTGGCAGACATGGAGAGGAAGCCACCGATTCCCTTCCCCCTTTTTCCAGAAAATTCCGATGCCAGAGTTCGAACACGAGCATCATCCAGAGCACGCCGGAATGATCGCGTCGGCCCCGGAAATGCTCGTCCAGCACAACGCGCACCGAATCCGCCCTGAAGTATCCCCTCTGCATCGTGCGCGGCTCCTGCAGCATTTGCAGCATTCCGTCCTTCAGTTCGTGCCGCATCCAATGCACCAGGGGCAGCGCAAACCCTTGCTTGCGCCGGTTCAAGATTTCCGCCGGAACCCCCAGTCGTTCCGCCAGCTTCTTGAACAGAAATTTGCGGGTTCCGTCACGAACTTTGTACTTCGCTGGCAGCCCCGCCACCCACTCCACAAAAACGTGATCCAGGATGGGGCAGCGCATCTCCAGAGAGGTCGCCATGCTCATCCGATCCACCTTGGTTAGAATGTCACCGGCAAGATAGGTTTTCGTATCCAAATACATCAGCCGGCTCAACTGATCATTCGCCGGCGCATCGTCGTAGTAGCGCTGGAACTGCCCGAGCGGATCGGCGCATTTCCGTGCATGATCGACGAACTCCTCGGAGAAGAGACCGCGCTCGCGATGCAGTACCGGCAGAAATGATACGTCGTCCAGGTACCGGTCGCGGGAGGGCAGAGTGATGTTCCAGGCAAGTTTTCGGCCTATCACATCCGATGGCAGGTGCGGATACAGGTGATTCCTGAAGAGGTCGCCCACCCAGTTGGGGATCACCTCAAACCGCCGGCGCTTCAGATTGACCATGTAGCGGTCGTAGCCCGCGAACAACTCGTCGCCACCGTCTCCCGAGAGCGCCACCGTCACGTACTGGCGCGCTAACTGGGAAACGCAGTAGGTCGGAATCATCGAGGAGTCGCCGAACGGCTCCTCCATCATCCCCGTCAAATAGTTCAAGGTTTCGGTGATGTCTGGATCGACAACCAATTCGTGGTGGTCTGTGCCAAAACGCTGCGCTACTAGGCGCGCGTACTCCGCCTCGTTGAAGTCGGCTTTCTGGAAGCCGATGGAAAATGTCTTGACAGGTCCGGAACTCTCGCGCGCCATCAGGGCGACGACAATCGAGGAATCCACGCCGCCGCTCAGCAACGCGCCCAGCGGCACGTCGCTAATCAGCCGTACCCGAACCGCATCCGCGAGGCGACGCTCCATCTCCTCCAGGCAGGCTTCGTCCGATCCAGGGTCGTTCTCGCCATACGCCGGAACATCCCAGTACTGGCGCACCTGAATTTCTCCATCGCGGTATTCCGCCACGGAACCTGGCGGCAGCTTTCTGATGTCGCGAAACGCAGATTGGGGATCGGGAATATATCCGTAGTAAAAGAACTGCAGCACTCCCTCCGGATCAACCTCGGCCAACTCCGGAGCCGCAGCCAGCAAGGCCTTGATCTCAGATCCGAAAAACAATCGGCCTGCTCGCTGCGCGTAAAACAACGGCTTCTTTCCCAGGCGATCCCGAGCCAGCAGGAGTGTGTCGCGCTTCTCGTCATAAAGAGCAATGGCGAACATCCCGCGCAGCTTGGTGACACAATCGGCGCCCATCTCTTCATACAAATGAACGATTACTTCCGTATCCGAGTGGGTTCGAAATTCATGCCCGCGGCTCTCCAAACCTCGGCGCAATTCCTGAAAGTTATAGATCTCCCCGTTGAAAACGATGGCGACGGTGCGGTCTTCGTTGTAGATGGGCTGGCGCCCGCCGGAGAGGTCGATGATACTCAACCGACGCATGCCGAGACCGACATTGCCTCGCACATGGATTCCCTCGTCATCCGGGCCGCGATGCACGATTGTGTCGGTCATGTCCCGGACCTGCGCAGGAGCAATCGTCTCGCCCCGGCGACCGATCATCCCGGCTATTCCGCACATCGCCGCACCTCAGGACTTTCGCCGCGACATTCCACCGGAGTAGAGCATTGCTCCCTTGACGAAATTCGCCGCTTTATCGTTTCCATGATTCGTTGAGCTTGTACGATCCCCGCGGAGTTGGCGCCCCAGGAAGTGCCGCCGTGACGCTTCCCTCCGACGTCTGCACGCACCAGCGATAAAGCACCGATGTATAGGCCACCATAAAGTAAGGGAAAAGCTCGTACTCAAAACTAGCAAAGAAGGATCCCACTGCAAATGCCAGGAGGCTGGCCCAAAGCGCGCCAGTGAACACACGGATCTCGAGATTGTCCCGGTAGGCAGCCAGCGATCGGATCCTTCTCAAATTCCGGAAAGCCAGGTACAAGATAGCGAGATACAGAAATAGCGCCGGGAAGCCTCCTTCGGCCGCGAACTCCGAGTATGTGTTGTGGGTCACCCGCCAGGTACGAGTCGCAGCGCCAAAATTCCCCGCCCCGATTCCAAAGATGGGATGATGGATCGCCTCCTCAACGCTGTCCACCAGTAATTCGCGCCGCGCCTCCCAGGATCCGTGATCCTCAGAACCTTCGATATTCCCTCGAAAAATGCTTTCTATTCGCGCCAAGTAGTGAGGCGTCGCAACCACCACGCCAACGCCTGCCACCCCGAGAAGGAGCGCACCCGCAATTAAGTAAAAACGTCGGCCGCGGATACCAAACTCCCACAAGCAAATCACCATGGCCACGGCCAGCGCAAGCAAACCGCTGCGCGAGTAGGTGAGGACCACCCCACCTAACATGGCCAGCATTCCCACTCCCCAGACCGCGGCCTTGGCCTTGGATCGCGTCAATAGGGCGAATGCCGCACAAAGTGGAAGATTGATCGCGATGTTGATCGCAAGGTCATTTGGGTTTTCGAAAATCCCGCCCAGCGCACCGATCAAACGGCCGGACTGCTCTGTGTGGTGAATTGCGATCGAAGCGATCGTGGTTAATACCAAGGACGCAGCCTGCACCCATAGCAACCTGCGAAGTTGTACCAGGTTTTCCACGATGAGCGTCACCAGGAGCGCAACTGTAACCGCTTTTAAGACGCCCCCAAACACGGTAGCGAATGCCCCTCCTCTCCAGTACGCGAAGGGGATTGCTATGATCAGATGAAGAAACAGCACCAACAACAATATCAATTCCAGTGGCAGTTTTTTCTTAGCCTTGCGAGACGCCAGGGTTGAGACCAAGGCGATCAGGGCGACTCCCCCGATGATCTTCTCCAGGGGAATTACACTCAGTCCGGGAATAAGGTCTTCCGGACGCGTGTAATACAAGAACGTGAACAATAGCAGCGCGCTATAGGCTAGCGAACTGCCTGGTTCCTGGGCGGTCGGTTTCTCAATCGCGGTTGCCAGTGTTGCCACCTGCACACTCCTTGCTCCCATCTATGGCTGCTCTCTGCTCACGTGGCATCGAAAAGCCAACGCCATTTCCTGCGACAATCTACACGTCACTCTTCACCAGTCTCATCGCCACGGCTGTTGCAAAATGTTTTAGAGGGCTGCAGTGCCGGAACATCCACCAGTCGGCCTTCCACACTGCTGGTGCCAGGGAGGGAACCAGCTGCGCCACCAGGGGGATCCACGCAAGCCGGAAATATCGCAACTCTTCGAATGTCTCCCAACAAATAAAACGCGTATTCGAGGACGTCCGCCGTGTCGGGCCGCGGTCTCAGGTAACGATCGATCTGACACCGGTCGGTCGCCGCCAGAATCGTCTTCCGCGCCTCCCCAGCGCTCCGTTCGATCTCCGCGCGACCACGTTCTGATAACGCATCCCCTGCCATAATCTTTCACTCGTCCGCGTGCCCCGGCTCTATCGAATCCAAACCGCTTTGCGACCGGCCACAAAATGCGCGAAGGCGACGACCGCTGCAGTATTCAGCACTACAAAGGCAAAAGCGGCGTTGGCGCTTCGAGCCAGCAGTCCTTGCTTGAGCCCAAACAGCGAGAGCAAACTCAGTCCATAAAATGCCACTTGCAAGAGCCACAATGTGCGGTACACCGGACCCGGGAGGAATGCCGAAGTCGCAAACACGACCACCAGCGCGAAGGGCATTACCAGCCGCAATAGCTTATGGCTAATGAACTCGAAGCGTATCGGATTGCCACGGCTTAAAATCCAGGGCGCCAATTGCAAGAGCTGATAGTTGCCGGTCAGGGTTCGCACCTTGCGGGCGAACTCTCGCCCGGCCCCCAGATTCGCACTATCCCACGCACGGGCTCGCGGTTCAAATACCACACGCTTCCCCTGTCTCGAGACCTGCATGGGGATGTACACATCATCCAGAATCATCTCTTCGGGCACGGATGGCAATAGCTCGCGCCGCACCGCGTAGAGAGCGCCAGTCGCACCCACCACTGAGCCCGACTCAGCTTCCAGTTCCCGCACTTTCTTCTCGACCCGCCAGTAGAGACCGATGCCCTCTGAGGCTTCGCCCGTCGCAGGATCTCCCAACATCAACTCCCCGCTCACGCATCCCACTTCCGGATCTGCGAAATCCTCGGCCAGAATGCGGAGGGCACTAGCCTCGATCTTCTGCCGCGCATCGGTGAACAGAACGAGGTCTCCCTGCGACATCTGAATGCCATCGTTCAGTCCGCACGCTTTGCCTCGTGACAGTTGATTGAGCACGATCCTCAAGCGGGGATCGCCACACTCCCGAAGAACCAGGTCCGTTCCATCCGTGGATCCGTCCGAAACCACAACCACATCGTACAAGTGCGCCGGATAGTCCAACTCCAGCAGGTTCCTCAGCTTTTCCCGCAAAATTTTCTCTTCGTTGCGCACCACCATCACAATCGAGACTGACGGCTGACAGGCCCCACGCCGCACCGGCCGCGGAAACAGTCGTGCGCGCACCCACAGCCAGGCCGCATAGCCAAGGTAGGTATAGCTAACGAGGGCAACCCCCGTCCAAAACATCCACTTCATTGCGCACCCCGGCCAAGCAAGACGATCTTGATCGTCTGGAACAGGATCAGAAAATCCAGGCCTACCGAAGCGTTCTTGATGTAGAACAAGTCGTATTGCAGTTTTTCCCGCGCGTCGTCGAGCGTGTTACCGTACTTGTACTGCACCTGCGCCCAACCCGTAATTCCCGGTCGCACCATGTGCCGCACGCCGTAATACGGAATCTCCCGGCTCAGCCACTCCACAAATTCCGGGCGCTCCGGGCGCGGCCCGACAAAATGCATGTCGCCTTTCAGCACGCACCACAACTGAGGAATCTCATCCAGCCGCGAAGTACGCAGAAACTTGCCCACTCGCGTGATGCGCGGATCGTCATCTGTGGCCCAGGTCGCGCCCGTGTCCGCCTCGGCGTCCTGGCGCATCGTGCGAAATTTGAAGCAGTAGAATGTCGAACCGCCCCGCCCCACTCGGATCTGTTTGTAAAGTGCCGGCCCCGGAGAACTCAATCGCACCGCCAGCCAGATAAAAGGCAGCAGGGGAACCGCGATTACTAACCCGACCATCGCCACCAAAAAACTCAGCGCCCGGCGTACCATGCGGAAGAAACTGCTGAAGCGGAAGCCATCGGCAAAAATCAGCCAGCTGGGATACAACTGATCGACTTCAATTCGTCCAGTAATCTTTTCCAGCCAAGAAGTTGCTTCTTCAATCTTCACACCTGCCAGCCTCATATGCAGCAACTCTTCCACAGGAAGTGTGCCCCGCCGGTCCGGCATCGCCACGATCACGCGGTGTACGCCCTTGTCCTTCGCCAAGCCGACCAGATGCGACGCAACCGTCTCGCGCGTCAGCGCCCCTTCGATGTTCCCCGTCCATCCCACAACTTCAATTCCAAGTTCCGAACGCTGCCGCAGACCGTTCAGTAAACGCTGCGCCCGCTCTCCCGTTCCGAGCACATAGACTCGCTCGCGAAAATATGGCTGCTGTACGATCCAGGAGTAAGTCCCTCGCCAGCACAGCAGCATCACCGCGAGAAACACCAACCCCCATTTAGCCCCGGGAAGAAAAACGCGGTTCGGCAGAAAGAGGCCGTAAACGAAGTCCACCGCGGCCAAAGAAAAGGCCACCATCCCCAATACCATAAACAGCCGGAAGACCTGATCCCACTTCGCACCCAAGCCGGAAGAATCGTAGAGATCCAACCCATGCGAGAGCAGCAAAACGATCGCCGTCACGCACGCGATCTTGAGATATCCGCCTTCCACGTTGAGCAGAATCCAGCTGGTTTCGGGATTCAGCCACCAGGTCGCCAGTAGAAACGAGAATCCCACAACCAAGGTCTCCACTGCCAGGAGCACCAGTGTTCGCACGGGATAATAAACATTGAAGAGCCGGATCACGTTCTGACGTCTCCCTAGGCCTTGATCGTGGTCGTTTTCTTCTGGTACGACTCGTAGTAATAGCGCGCATAGGGCAACGCTTCCTCGCGCGTGCCGTTCAGCACCACTCCTACAAGCGTCTGATCCGGAAATTCCTGGCGAGCCTTGCGCGCCAAGTCGGACGGGGTTGTATTCGAGCGCACCACCATCAAGACACCGTCACAAGTCTTGGCCAGAACGCTTGCATCTGATACCGGAATAGCGGGCGGCGAATCAATAATGATCCAGTCGAACAGAGGCTCGACCCGTTGCAGCAGCAATTTCAGACGTCCGTTGCCCACCAGTTCCGCCGGATCGGTCGCGCCCGTGCCACTCGGAATGAAGAAAAGATTCTCCAGCGGCCCGCGCTGCATAATGGAAAACTCGTCATTTTTTCCCAGTAAGTAGTCAGAGAGCCCCGGATCAGAAGTGGTGCCCAGCATGTCGTGCAGCCGCGGCGCCCGCAGATCGGCGTCGATCAGCAGCGCCCGGCGTCCGTGCTGCCGCACCATGACCTGAGCCAAATTCGAAGAGGTGAACGACTTACCTTCCTTGGGCAGCGCGCTGGTAATCAGCAGCTTCTTCAGCGGCATTTTCTCGCGCAGGTGATACAGGCGCGACCGCAGCGTGCGGAATTCTTCCGTTCCGCGCGCACTGTCGTCGCCGTTCAAGAACAGCATGGTCGTCGGATCGGGCTTCCATTCCATCTGCGCGCAGCGCGCCAGCAATGTGTCGGTATTGAGTGGGCTGGCGAAGGCCGGCATCCCCAGGCGGGAAATCGCCGCCGATGCTGCCGCCACTTCAGTGGGAGTCTCTGCGAAAACCGGCGGCTCGGCCACAGGGGTCGTCGCGGAATTGGACTGCATCGCGCCTCCCTGGGTCGCGGCCCGCTCCTGTTCGGCTTTTTTCAGCGCTTCATGAATTCGGCTCATAGTTTCCTTTCGTCGGGGAGGTCTTTCTCTTCTTGCTTCAAGCGATCCGCCAGTGTCGCCAACGACCGCAACGCTTCCACCAGATCGAATTTTCCCGGTTCTGGGCCAGCGTTCGACGCAACCGCGGGTACTGTCAGAACGCCGGATGTAGTGTTGTCGCCCAAATCGAAATCACGGGCCACTCCGTCGACCACCGTGGGACCAATAATCTTCTGCTGATCGACGAAGGCACTTACCAGGCAGTGCTCGCACAGCAAGTTGATCACGCGTGGAATTCCAGCCGCATAACGGTGAATTGATACCACCGCCTCAGGCTCAAAAATCTGCTGCCCGTTCGATCCCGCGATGCGCAGACGCTGCTGCACGTAGGCCTTGGTCTCCTCGAGCGTCAGAGCATGAGTCTTCGCCCGCAGTGTCAGTCGTTGCCGCAACTGCCGCAACTGCGGCTGCTTCAGCTTCTGCTCCAGTTCCGGCTGTCCCACCAGCACAATCTGCAGCAGCTTTTCTGTAAACGTCTCCAGATTGGTCAGCATGCGGATTTCTTCCAGCACTTCGTCGGAAAGGTTCTGCGCCTCGTCGACGATCAGCACCGCCGTCTCCCCTGCCCGGTAGCGGTCCAGCAGCCAGTTGTACAAGCGAAGCAAGATTTGGCTCTTGGCCTTGGAATCGGATGGGATACCGAAGTCCGCCATCATGTAATCCAGAAACTGCGGCGTATTCAGGCGCGAGTTAAAAATGAAGGCCGTCGCCACCTGCTGCAGGCGCAGCCATTCCAGCAGCTTGTTGATGAGCGTGGTCTTGCCCGTTCCCACTTCCCCAGTGAGCAGCACAAAACCCTTGCGGCTCTGGATGCCGTAGGTCAGGCAAGCCAGCGCTTCTTCCGTATGCCGCGTCAGAAACAGATAACGTGGATCCGGGTTGACGTTGAACGGGTTCGCCCGTAGTCCGTAGAAGTCTTTGTACATAGTGGTCCCTAAGCGTTTCGCCTAAACTCCAACCGTGTCTTTATGTTCGTCCGGGCTCTTGTCCCGGTTCCAGAACTTTAGCCTGCCGTTTCCGTTTTCCGGGACCATGATGCCCACCCACGGAACCGCCGCCAGCAACGGCAGGTCTAGAGCTGCCTCGGCATCGGCCTCGGTACGGATAGATTGATCACGCAACTCCAGCCACATGGCAAGGCCGATTCCGAGCGCCAGCCCGGCACCCAAGCCGACCCCCAGGAAGATCCAGATAATGGGGAAGCTCGGCGACTCCGGAAGGTTCGCCGGAGCAAGTAGAGCCATCTGCTCCCCTTGCGCCTGGTTAGTCATATTCACGGTCAAATCGGCAGCGCTCTTTTTGGCCAGAAGTTCGTCGTACGACTTCGACGCGGTACCGTAGTCGCGCGTCAACTCTTTGTATTGCTCCTCGACTTCGGGGCTGAGGGATAGGCTGCGCTGTAGCTTTGCGATGCCCTCCTGCAATCTCTTCTGATCGAGCGATCGAACCTTGATCGAGTCGTCCAATTGATGAACCTGAGACCGCAGTTGGCGAATCTCGGGCGTTTCCATCGCCGACCCTTTCCCGCTGCTCGTGTCGGTGGCATCTTCCGATGCTTTGTTGACCTCCGCCAGCTTCTTCTTCACTTCGGCGATGTCCGCCTTGGTTTTGATCACGTCCGGATGGTCTTCGGTATAGCGCGCCTGCAGACTCAACAATTGTGACTGCAAGTCGGACAGCTGTTTTTCCAGCGTCTGCGGATTGGTGGAAGACTGCATCGACCGCCACGCCGCCACCTGCTGCGCCAGTATGGACTGGGTATACTCGCGGTCCTGTTGGTCCCGGTTGAGCGCTTGCGTCTGCGCTTCCAGTTGCTGATTCATCCCCATCAGAATTTTCAGGTTGCTGTCTTCGTCTCCCGGCAGCTGTCCCTGATGCGTCTTCTTGAAAGCGGCCAGCTTGGAATCGAGATCATCCAGATTGCGCTGGGCGTCCTCGATTCCTTTGCTCAACACGTCGCTAGTACCCTTCGCCGCCGCTGCAACGGACTTATCGTTCTCTCTCATCAGGAGCGATGTCAGCTCAGTGCAAATCTGCTTCGCTTCCCGCGCGTTGGGGGCCGTGTAGCTCACATAGAACCCGCCTGAATTCCCGCCCTGCGCGCCCGGCTTCTTTTTGGCGCCCAGCTGCAATAGATCCGTCGGAACCTGTTGCACCGTCATATTGAGCCGGATGTTGTCGATGATTTCGCCCACTTGCTGGCTGTTCTTCCCCGGGAACACCCGCTCCACGACCGGTTGGAGATTGGTCTGGCTCAGCACCTGCTGCTGCAGCGTGGCCATCCGCGCTCCCAGATCCTCCGAGACCACAGGCTGCACCATGTTCTCCGGCACTTTCTGCGCTTCCACCAGGATCGTCGACTGCGATGTGTACTTGGCGAAATAATGGTTCACCACCACAAAGGCCAGATATCCCAGCAATGGCGCCACCAGCACCGGAACCAGGATCACCTTCGCCCGCCGGCGCAACATCGCCAGATAGTCGTCCATCGTTAATTCGCGATTCTCAATCATCTTCGGTATCCTTCTGGCCGGCGGAAGACTTCTGTCCGGCCCCCTCGAAATCAATCAATTCGTATCGGCCGGGGAGTCCAATCCAATCCAAACGTCAACACATTCCGGTTTGAAATGCGGTTGCATGGCTCGTTCGGAATACAGTACGACTGGTCGAACGCCAACTCATTGAACTGGTAGCTGACAAAACCGTGGAAATCTCGTCCGAAGGCGCGATGCAGCCCGCCTCCCGCAAAACCATAGTTATAGGTGTTCTGCGTTCACACCAGGACACAGAGGCAAGTTGTTCGGGTTAGCCTGACCCGTTGTAGGCGCAAGTCGCTTGTTGCGCCGCTGACAGCGTCTGCAAACGTTCGTTCCGCGAAAATCCGAGGTCGACAAATGCACTCCACACGCGTGACAGCGGACGGTCCGGCTCAAGCGCGCAATATCACTCTGCGACCCTAGGAAAAATCCCGACCCGCCGGTTTCGAAACGCTGATACGACAGACTCAATGTTGATTTCGTAAATTTGTAACGCAACCGTGCCTGGGCGGCGACCCCGATCTTGGTGGTCTTGACGGTATCGGGGATCACGCGTGTCGCCCGAAACTGAACCGCAGATAATGACTGGGATGCTGGGATCGCTGCAAACCGAGCTTTGCGAATCGATCCTCGTAAACTGCGGTCCAGCGCCGAGCAGCAAATCCATCCGCCCGGAAATCCGGTGTCCGTACATCCCCTGGATAATGTTGGTAGTGAAATGCGGTGCCAGCGACCGAGAAATCGAATCCTTGATACCCGTACACCAGCGCGATCTGCGTATGCGAAGTGAGAAGGCGGTTGTAGCCCACTTGAGCCGAGGTCTGCGAACTGCCAATAAAATTAGTGCCCGTCGCCGGGTCATTCCCGTAAAAATGCGTGAAGGCATACCCACCCGCTGCTGTGATCGCCGACTTCGGTGTGAGATTTTCGGAGATGTCTGCGATGCTAACGTTCACGATGCGAGGCGTCCAGCCCCAACGTCCCCAAAACGCTGCCGCTCGCGAATAAGCCGAACGAGGTATCACCCAGCGACGCAATCCCCTGCGACCCGATGGAACCGTAGGCTCCTCCGAAGTTGCCCTCGGGAAGGTAGCTGAAGCTGTCGCGGATTGAGAGTTGTCCCCGCTTCCAGCTGATCTTCTGGTCAATATCCATCTGTTGCAGCGACTTGAAGCCTTCTCCCTGCAGCGTGTAGTAGCCCGCGCCGCCGATATAGTCGAGCCCCAGGTCGTAGTGGCTCCACAGCCGTTTCAAGGTCAAGCTGCCTAATCCGCGCGTGACCGATGTGATCCCGCCGCCACCCAGCAGATTGCCCGCATTCGTTTCCACCGACTGGCTGACCGTCACACCCGGCTGCAGGTAACTCATCGGAGCCGCATGCGGCTCCAGTGACGGCAAATCCAATCCCGAAAGCGGCGGATTCTCGCTCACCGGAGGCGGCGAATTCTCCTGCCCATAGGCCGGTATCGGTTCCTGCGGAGCGTTCTGCGGGGCAGGCTCCTGCTGGCCGCTCGGCGCCGGCTCAGTCGATGGCGGCGGCGTGGAATTGTCTTGGGCCCACGCTCCATTCAGCGCAAAGGCCAGCATGCCCAGGGTCCAGATGGCTTGAAGTTTTCTCATCGCTTTCCTTACGGGACCACGACCGTGTCACCCGGCTTGAGGAGCATGTTCTGCTCCGGATGATTTCCTTTGATCACGTCCTTGTAATTGAACGGCAATTTCACCTGTTTGCCGTTCTCCGTCCGCAACAGGTAAATCCCCTTCACATTGGCGAATTGCGTGAAGCCGGCCTGCGACAGCGCCTGCAACATCGTCATGTGCGGCAGTAACATCATGGGCCCGGTGTGCACCACCTCTCCGCTCACAAAAATGCGCCGGCTCGCCATGGTCTGCACCACCACTGTCACCCGCGGATCGGCAATGAACTTCTTCAGCTTTTCCGTGATCGAATCCTTCAATTGCAGCGGAGTCAGGCCTGCCGCCGGAACATCGTTCAGCAGAGGCATTGAGATCTTGCCATCCGGGCGCACCGGCAGGGTTTCTGACAGATCCGGCTCTTTCCAAACCGAGATGCGCAGCATGTCGTCGGCCCCGATCACATAATCGGAATCAGAAGATGCCTCGGGCGCCGTCGCCGTTGCTGCCGGCTTGTCAACTTTCGTTCCGTCGGCGGTCTGTGCCGCCATTCCCGCCGCCAGCAGACCCATCCCCATCCACACTGCCAGTTTCATCGCTTTCTTCATACACTCTCCGCAGAGTCAGGACGCTCGGTTCCTTCAAATCCAATTTGCTTCAACTTGTAAAGCAGAGCCTTGTAGCTGATCTGCAGTTCCTCCGCGGCCCGGCGCCGATTCCAGCGGGTGCGCGTGAGTGTATTCAGGATCAGCTCTTTCTCCGCCTCACGCGAGGCCGCCCGCGAAGCTGCCTTCAGAGAGATTCCTCCTCCGTTGACGCCCGCCTCGGGCCTGCGCAACAAAGCCCGCAGACCCCCCAGCGCCACGTGCTCATCTCCCAGCGCCACCAGCACCCGGGCCGCATCTTCCAGTTCCCGCAGGTTCCCTGGCCACGAATAATCAAGAAACAGACGCAGCGTCTCCGCGCTCAGATCAGGAACCGTACGGCGGAAATCTCGCGCATACTTGCGCAGAAAGTGTCCCATCAAGAACGCAATGTCTTCCTTTCTCTGCCGCAACGGAGGCAGCGCGCAGACACACGCCACTGATGCGGTAATAAAGATCCTCGCGCAACCGTCCCCGCTTCACTTCCACTTCCAGATCTCGAGCGCTTCCACATATGAGCCGGGTCCGATGGCTTCCAGCCACGCCGTTCCCGTGCGATTGTGGTAATGCCTCCAGCAGGCGCGCCTGGCACTCTTGACTCAAGTCGGCCAACTCCTGCAGATAAATCGTTCCGGCACCGGGCTGTTCCGCGTCGCCTGCCTGCTCTCGCAGAATTTCCAAATCTTCGGGCTCAAGGCCTAGGCACTGGAACCAGCGGAACGGCTGCGCGCTCCGTCTGGACATCTCGTGAATACGAAGCGCCGTGGCGTGTTTGCCGGCTCCCGGCTCGGCGAGCACTAGGACCGGAACATCGCTCTGCGCCAGTTCCCGGATCACTGCCTCCACCGGCCGCATGCTCGCGCTCACACCTTCTACGAACGCGAGCCCTGCCGGCTCGGCTGCAGAGCCTTCGCCGCCTTTTGCACTATTTGGTAAAAAATTGCCCATTTTTACCTTTTCCCGGTAAGACGCTAGAATCCCCCAGATCCGCCGACAGACCTATCGTTCTGAAGCACGAGCATTGCCACTGCCAGTCCTTGGTCGTGCTTCGGTCGCGATTCAAATTATACCGTTTGTTTTAAATAGTTTACAGTCAACAATAACAACCTAACGGGGAAACTCTCAGGTTTGCACCAGTCGCTCACTTGGGACTTATGGGAAAAACTTTTCTCACTATGGGTGGCTCACTCTGCCAGCCCTTGCCGCCACTTCTTCAAAGATCGAGCACACGCCACAAAACATTCTGGGGCGGTGGACCGCACACACCTAAACAGCATCAACAACTTTGGTCGACTGAAACCGAAGAGTTGACCCGTAAGGGCCCCGGGTGACTGGAGCTTGCGTTGCACACCTGGGTCATTTCGCTTATTCTCGAAGTTTCGGGACCGGATCACACTTCTTCCGTGATGCCACAGGTGCAAATCGAGCCCGTGCAGAGCCACTCGCCGAACGCGTCGGTGCCCGCCATTTTCAAAACCGTCCCGCTCTGGCAGGCGGGCGTCCTGACGGTCGTTTGTCTCTGGCTTTATTGGCCTACGCTTCGTCACCTGATCGGCCAATGGTGGCATGATCCGAATTTTTCCCACGGATTCTTTGTCCCGCTCTTTTCTGCATTCGTGATCTGGCAGGAGCGCGAGCGCCTATCCCGAGTGCTTCCTCGGCCCTCCCGCTTCGGCTTGGTCGTGCTGTTCCTTGGATTGGGAGTTTTGATCGTTGGGCGTCTAGGTGCTGAACTCTTCCTGGAACGCTCCTCGATGCTGCTCGTCCTGGCCGGAGCGGTGATCCTATTTTGGGGATGGAATCTCTTCCGCGCAATGCTCTTCCCGTGGGCATTCCTGCTGATGATGATTCCGATCCCAACGATCCTTTTTGACCAGATTACCTTTCCCCTGCAGTTGCTGGCTTCACGCGTCGCGGCCGCGGTGCTCCCGGTGTTCGGTGTTCCTGTATTGCGTGAAGGCAACGTCATTAATCTTCCGGCCATGCCTCTGCAGGTAGCCGAGGCCTGCAGTGGCATTCGCTCCCTGATGTCTCTGGTCACGCTCGCGATCATCTACGGGTACTTACTTGAAAAGCGCCTATGGGTGCGATGGGTGCTCGCGATCGCAGCCGTCCCCATCACGGTGCTCGCCAATGACGTCCGCATCGTCGGCACCGGATTGCTCGTTCAGTACTGGAACCCCGAAGCGGCTGAGGGTTACTTCCATTCTTCCTGGGGACTGATCACCTTTATCATTGCGCTCTTTTTGTTCTACGCTCTGCATGGACTGATCCGCTTCTTGTTCCCCGATAAGGACGCTACGTCGCCCACCTCGCGCCCACCTCGCGCCAGAGCGATGAATCTGGGCGTGAGAAGCTCTGCCACAAATTTCATCTTGGCAATCCTCTTCATTGCCGGCACCGCGGTGCTGCTGCAAGCCCGCTCAGGCAGCGAGGTGTTCCCACCTCGTCTCGAGTTAAAACAATTTCCCCGACAAATAGGAGGTTGGACCGGGGAGGATGTTCCTATCGCGAAAGACATCATGGATGTTCTTCGGCCCAGCGATGTTATCGAGCGTATCTACCGCAATCCGGAGAGAACCGAAGACATCGATTTGCTAATCCCTTTCTACCGCAGCCAGCGCGCCGGTGAAGCACCTCATTCGCCTCAGCACTGCCTCCCCGGCTCCGGCTGGACCCCGATCGAGAACCAACACATCATGCTGACTGTGCCGGGGCACCAACCCTTTCCCGCAAATCGCTATCTCATCGAGAAGGGGGACGCTAGGCGGCTCGTTCTCTACTGGTTCTGGGCCCATGATCGCGGCGTGGCTAGCGAGTACTGGGCCAAGTACTACCTGGTCAGAGATGCGATAAAAATGAACCGCAGCGACGGCGCCCTGGTGCGCGTTACCACTTCCATGAACCCCGGCGAGACCGCCGACGCCGCGCAGCAGCGCATGCTGCCTTTTATCGGAGAAGTCGTACCCCAACTGAATACCTATATTCCACGATGAACGATTCCTCCGATTGCCTCAAACCATGTATGACTCGAGTAACTATTTTCCGCCATTACCGTGGATTATCATGAAGGCTTGTGCGGAGTGGCACCCTCGTGTGCCTCCTGCATTCCGCAGTTGGAGAATCCAAATTATGAGTCGCTCTGTCTTCGTCCGTCTGCTGCTGGCTTGCTCTCTTCTCCTCGTCGCACTTACCAGTTGCTCCCGCGATCCCAACGTGCGCAAGCAGAAGTACTTCGAGAGCGGCGAAAAATATTTTGCCGAGGGCAAATATCGCGAGGCGGAAATCCAATACCGCAATGCCACCCAGCTCGACGACCGCTTCGCGCAGGCGCACTACCAGCTCGGCCAGACCTATCTCAAGCTGGGTGATACCAACCGCGCCTTCCAGGAATTGACCCGTACCGTTGAACTGGCCCCAGATAACTATCGCGCCCACACCGATCTAGCCAACCTGCTGGTAACCGTCAGGAATTCTGATGGCAGCCCCAGTCAGGACGCGCTTAACCAGGCAAAGGCTCACCTCGATCTACTTCGAAATCAGCAGCCCAACAGCGCTGAAACTCACGAGGCCTGGGCCAACTATTACGGGGCGCAAAACAATATCCCTGCTGCCATGCAAGAGATGCAGCAGGCCGTTGCCGCCGACCCCAACCGCTCCGAGTCCTACCTGCTGCTCGCCCTGTTTCAACTGCGCTCCAACCTCCCCGACCAGGCCGAAGCCAATTTCAAGAAGGCAGCGCAAGTTGATCCTAAAGCGATGAATGCACAACTGGCTCTGGGCGGCTTCTATCAGTCGCGCAAACTTTTCCCCGAAGCAGAAGTGCAATTTAAGCACGCAATCGGAGTTGACCCAAAAGACCCGGCGCCGCGCGCTGCCCTAGTTCGACTCCTGATGCAGGAAGGCAAGAAAGATGAGACCGAATCCTTTCTGCGGCAAACCAAGAAGGATCTCTCCGGCAATCCTGAGGGATATCGCATGCTCGGCGACTTCTACGCTGCCTTCGATATCGACAAAGCCATCGTCGAATATGGTTCCCTCTATAGCGAGCACCCAAAAGACATCCAGGTCAAAAAGAACTACATCCAGCTCCTGATCCTGCGGAACCGCCTCGACGAAGCCGCCAAACTCGACAACGAGATCCTCAAGTCCAACGCCCATGACGTCGAAGGCTTAGTTTACAAAGCTCAGATTCAGCTTCGTCAGAACAATCCCAGTGGAGCCGTGGACTCGTTGCAGAGCGCACTCAGCGTAGATCCTAACAATGCCGTCGCCCACTACCAGTTAGGAAATGCTTTCGCCCAGCAGCACAATGACGGCCGCGCCGAATCCGAATGGCGCGAAGCGGTCAAGATTCGTCCAGACATGACCGATGCACAGCGCTCCCTTGCTGCCCTGGAATTGCGCCGAGGCAACGTCGACGCCCTGCTCCAAACCGCGCAGCAGATCATTAACGCCCAACCGTATTCACCGGACGGCTTTATCTTCAAAGGCATTGCGGACCTCGCTCGTCAGAAGTTCAACGACGCTCAACAGGATGCGGAGCAAGCTATGCAGCGGGCTCCCCAGAGTCCCGCTCCTTATATCCAGTTGGGAAACATCCACCTGGCGCAGAAGCATTTCGCCGACGCAGAGAAGTATTATCAGCAGGCTCTCGATAAAGATCCGTCTTCCTCCGAGGGCTTGAGCGGTCTGATGAACAATTATTTTGCCCAGAAGGAGTATGACAAGGCGATCGCCGCCGCGAATGCTCAGATCGCCAAGTCCCCGAAGGTTGCCAACTTCTACGACCTGCTTGGAACCGCGCTCTTCAATGCCAAAAAAGATCTGCCCGGCGCCGAAGCCGCCCTCCGCAAAGCCATCGAACTCGACAAGAACAACACCGACGCAATCGAAAAACTCGGCAAAGTGCAAGTGCAGGAAGAAGCTCCCGATAAGGCTCTCGCTCTCTACGAACAGGCTATCAAAGACAATCCGCGAGAGGTCCGCTTCTACATTCTTTCCGGCGAACTGTACGAAGCGAGAAAAGACTACGATCACGCCAAAGCGATGTACCAGCAGGCTCTCAACATTTCTCCCGATCAACCTCTGGCTTCCAACAATCTCGCCTTTGTCATGCTCGAGCAGGGTGGAAACGTTGATGTGGCCATGGGCTTGGCTCAGACGGCGCGCCGCGGCATGCCCGACTCGCCCGCCGCTGCCGACACTCTCGGCTGGGCCTTCTATCAGAAAGGGATCTACCAGTCCGCCATCGGTCAGTTTCAGGAAGCCTTGAGGTTAGGCGCGAAGCACGGCGATCCCGACGACGCAGACGTCCACTACCACCTCGGCCTCGCCTATGAGAAAGCCAACCAGAACGCGCAGGCTCGCCAACAATTGGAGAAGGCCGTAAAGCTGAGCCCCAACCATACCGACGCTAAGAAAGCCTTGTCGGATCTTCGCGGCTAGTCCGCGCTCGAAACTCCGGCACAATGACCAAAACAAAAAACCCGCCGTGCGGCGGGTTTTTGGTTTCTCGAAGTGCACAGGAAATGCTTAGCCCTTCAAACTTCACCGCGGAGCCATGTCAGACGCGCAATTGAGCGAATGAGGGGTTGCAGGATGAAATTAAACGCGGCTTCAGTCCGCCGCAACGTCCTGCTTAGAACTATCCGCGTCCCGCCGCTTCACCATCCGGTTCGAGGGGAGTCCCGCATCACGAATTTTATAGAGCAGCGCACGATAGCTGATGCTCAACGCGCGCGCCGCCTGCTTGCGGTTCCAGTGACAATTCTGCAGAACTTTCAGAATGACTTTCCGCTCTAACTCGCGCACCGCCTGGCGAGTCAACTTCTTCAGCGAAATCTGGCCGTCGACCGGGATTTCCGCGTTGAAGAAGTCGGTGGGCCGGGGTGCCAGGTCCGCCGAAACCACTTCTTCGTTGCCCAGAATCACGTAGCGCTTCACCAGGTTTTCCAGTTCCCGGATGTTTCCCGGCCAGTGATACTTGCGCAACTCTGACATCAATTCGCTGGAGAGCGCACGCGCTCGGCAGTTGTATTTCCGGTTGTGATGCTCGAGAAAATACGCCACCAATTCAGGAATATCGCTCGCCCGTTCCCGCAACGGAGGCAAATGCAAATTCACCACGTTGATCCGGTAAAACAGATCCGACCGGAACGTTCCGTTTTCAATTTCCTGCTCAAGTTTGCGGTTGGTCGCGCACACCACGCGCACTTCAACTTTCTTGTCTTCCTGCGCGCCAATACGGCAGAACTGCCCGTCCTGCAGGAGTTGCAGCAACTTCGACTGCAGCGACATATCCAACTCGGAGATTTCGTCCAGAAACAGAGTGCCCCGGTGCGCCATCTCCACGCGCCCGGGCTTCATTCCGTATGCGCCGGTGAACGCGCCCTTTTCATAGCCGAACAATTCGCTCTCGAGCAACGTGCCCGGAATCGCCGGACAATTCACTTTCACCCACGGCCCGCTGCGCCATGGCGACGCTGCATGAATCATGCGCGCGATGATGTCTTTACCCGTTCCACTCTCACCTTGGATCAGAACCGGAACGTTGGCACTCGCCAACTTGGTCAGTCGGTCGCGAACCGCCTGCATGGCGTCGGTGCGCCCGAAAACGATCGCGTCGGGTGGCATTTCCCCCAAAGGCTGGACGAGTGAATTCACACTGCTGGTTGTCATGGCTGGTTTATACCAATTGGGGGAGACAGACCTGACCCTGCACCCAGAGAGCCAAAGGCGCTCCATTGCACTACCGACCACCCAAATCTAACTTATGTAGTTGAGGAGTATCAACTTACCAAAGAACCGGAAGGGCACGCTCTGGTAATCAGGGATTGGTGCCAAGAGTAACACTTAGGGAGATGCCATGCGCAAACATTTTCACACGGCAGAAGCGATCTTCCGCCGCCGGCCATTTGGACTGGCAGGCATGAGCAACGGACGCGCGAACTTCAAGCCGAGCAGGTAATAGCCTTGGGCCGGGGTGGTGCGCAAAGCTTTCGCACGCAGGGTCCGTGATGCTCTCGGCAACAGCGCTAGCGCCGCGACCGGCGCGCTGGGGATTTCCAGTCGAATCTGAGCGATTGCGGGCAGAGCCCGGCGAATCGCGACTAACATCCCCCCCGCGCTCACGTTCAGTGCGGTTGCGAACTCCAGAAACTCTTTGCCCTTGCCGTCGCGGCTGCGCACAAAAACGGGGATGGCCAGCGGCAATCTCGCCCACTTTCGCCGCTCGTTTGCTGCCTTCGCACCGTTCATGCAGACCTCTCCATCGCGCTATCCAAGTATGACAAGAGCATCTGAGGGGCCAAATACCGCCCAAATTCTCTAGACAGCCGTAAAGGAACGCCGAACTTCGCCCCCCTCTGACGGCAAAAGGGGTCAAGGAGCGGCAGTTTTCGGAAGTTTTATTCGTTTTTTGTTCGGCTCTAATCAAGCCAGGCTTTAGCCCTTCTGGCTCCCGAAAGTGCAAGGTTTTGCTACACTTGGGTAATTCTCGTGCATTTTCCGTTGACAACAAATTCCTCCTGACATACGATTTTTGTACTGGCACTCTTGCTTTCAGGCTCGGGTGCGGATTCCCCTCTCCCCGTGTAAACCTGTGGTATTTCCGTAATGGCGACTGTCCAAAAGAACACGTGTGTTTCTGACGCGGGAGGAACTTCAGAACCTATGTCAACCGCTGCCGTCCGGCCTGACGGAGACGTGCCCAGTCCGGAAAACTTGCTGCAGGAGTACAAAGAGTTGCGCGAGCGTTTTCAGCGCACCACCAATGCTCTCGGCTCTGCCGCGCACGATCTCAAAACGCCGCTGTCGATTCTGAATGGCTACGTGGAGTTGCTGCAGAGCGAGAAGCTGGGCCCGATCAGCGATCGTCAGCGCGAGGTTTTGCATGACATGCAGGCCAGCGGAATGCGCTTGCAACAGTTTATTCAGGATTTCCTGACTTACAGTGCCCTCGAAACCGGAGGCCTGCGCATGCATTTCGCGCCAGGCAACGTCAATGATTGTCTCTCGGACATGTGCCGTCTGTGGTCGAATCGCTTTCAAGAACGAGGGCTGGCTCTCTACTTTCTCGCCAACGACAAGCTCCCCGTTTTTCCTTTCGATTCTCCCAAGCTCGAGCGCGTGATCTCGAATCTCTTGGAAAATTCTTTCAAGTTCACACCACAGACCGGGACAGTGTGGCTGCACGCCGAGCCCTACATGTGGGAACGTCGCGCTGCGGCCGAGCCTTCGCCTTCGGAGCGTCGCCGCCAGAGCGTGAGTCATCCCAACTCGGTCAAGGTCAGCGTCTCCGACACCGGGCCCGGAATTCCCGCGGAGTTCCACCTGGAAGTTTTCGACGACTTTTTCCGCCTTCCCGGCACCGAAGCTAAGGAGGGCATGGGACTGGGTCTGGCTATCGCTCGTCGCCTCGTGCAAGGCATGGGAGGTAAAATCTGGGTCGAGAGTGATCCCGGCGCCGGTTGCAAATTTTCTTTCCTGATCCCGTACAAACCAGCTGCCGCCTCCAGCAAAGGGAAAAACCGATGAAGCCAACCGCCAAGATTCTGCTGGTCGACGACGAACCCGGCATGCTCCGCTACATCAAAACGCTGCTGGAAGTGGACGACTACAAAGTCGAAACCGCAACCACCGGCGAAGAAGCCCTGCAACAAGTAGAAAAGGGTCTGCAGCCCGACCTGGTGCTGCTCGACGTGCTCATGCCCGGCATCGATGGTCTCCAGACTCTCGAGCAACTGCGCCAGATCCAGCCCGGCGTCAAAGTAGTAATGCTGTCCTGCGTCAACGACACGCGCAAGGTCGTGCATGCGATGAAACTGGGCGCTCTCGACTACCTGACCAAGCCTTTTCAAAAAGCAGAACTGGACGCCGTCATCGATCTCAGTCTCGGCCAGGGAAAACAGACTTTCAGCGGCGAAGTTGAGGAACTCTCCGAAGATGTATTCTTCATCGCCGCCAGCCCGCAGATGCGTAAGATCCGCTCGCAGGCCGCGCTGGTGGCCAATGTAGACATCCCCGTGTTGCTGCTGGGCGAAAGCGGTACCGGCAAAGAAGTCCTCGGGCGCCTGATCCATAAGCTTTCGCCGCGCGCCCATCGCACATTCCTCAAGGTGAATTGCGCCGCGGTTCCGGCCGACCTGCTGGAGAGCGAGTTGTTCGGGTACGAACAGGGTGCCTTCACCGGCGCAACCCATGCCAAGCCCGGCAAGTTCGAGTTGTGCAATCGCGGAACGATTCTGCTCGACGAAATCGGCGAGATGCCGCCCCTGCTGCAGGCCAAACTTCTGCACGTGTTGCAGGACCAGCAGTTCTCCCGTCTGGGCAGCCGCTCTATCATCAAAGTCGATGTACGCATCCTGGCTGCGACCAACATCAACATTCCCGAAGCTCTCGCCAACAAGCGCCTGCGCGAGGATCTCTACTACCGCCTCAACGCGTTCACTATGCAGATTCCGCCGTTGCGCGAGCGCAAAGAAGAAATTCCCATTCTTCTCAAGCACTCCATGTCGCGCATGGCCGAGCGTTATGCGCGGCCGCCGCTTCCGCTCTCGCCGGCGCTGCTGCAGGCCTGCCAGAATCATTCCTGGCCGGGCAATCTTCGCGAGTTGAATAACTTCCTGAAACGGTACTTGATTCTCGGGGATGAGAACTTGGCAGTCAGCGAACTGCTGCCCCGCAACGATGGCAACGGCGCAGGCACCGGCGATTCTTCTGCCCGCGGAGCGGAGTCAGGTGGCTTGAAATCTCTGGCACGCACCGCCAAAGATGAAGCCGAAGCGCAGGCCATCACCCATGCTTTGGAACAGACCAACTGGAACCGCAAGCAGGCCGCCGCGATTCTCCAAATCAGTTACAAAGCCCTGCTCTACAAGATCCGTCAGTACGGAATTGCCGAAGCTAAAGGACACCACAAGCTGTCGGCCGGAGCATAGTTCTCTTCGGCAGAGCGCAATTCAGCTGACCGAAATATCGAAGCCCACGGATGTTGCGTCCGTGGGCTTCTCTTCTTCAGTCTTTTTCCGCTTTACTCTACGGCACCGATAACGTGACGGAACCGCTCTTACTGTCGGTACCCGACGTTCCCGTGACCGTGATCGTGTAGATGCCCGGAGGCGTCCCGCTGACTGGGGCTTGCGTCGAAGTTCCGCCGCACGCCGGCTGCAGTAGAAGCAGCGTGAACAGAGCGCACAGCATTAGGATTCCCAGGATACGCCGCCGGCGCTTGTCGCCTCCGACTCCTGCACCGAGCAAGGTCAATCCTGGCACCGCCAGCCAGAGTCCATAGAGCGATCGGATACTGATCGCTGGCGTGACCACTGGCCTCGCAGTCGTCACCACGTTCAGCGTGGACGACCCAGGCCCCCCGACCAGCTTGACCGATTGCGTCGTGAAGTTGCACGTGGTCGCAGCAGGCAAGCCGCTACACCCCAGCGAGATGCCGCTGGAATACGCAGTATGCGGATTCAGCTGCACCTGGTACACAGCCGTGTCTCCCGCCGCTAACACGCTGCCATTGGGAGGACTGACGGAGATACTGAAATCCATCGCCGCCGCCGGTACCGAAGTCTGCGCTAGAACAATGTTGCCCGGCCCTATCGCCTGCACTGAGCCGCCGTTGAAAGATTGCGGGCTCCCGCTGCTGCTGGCGGTGGGGACAACCACAATCGTTACCGTAGCGGTGGAACCCGACTGCAACGGTGGGAGGAAGCAGCTGACGCCGCCAGTGGTCGAGGCTGTTCCGCAAGTCCCCGAACTAACGCTCGCAGAAACGAGCGTGAGCGGCACCTGCGTGACCGCCTGGCTCAGATTGTCCACTACCGTAATGTTGCTAGCTAGATCGGGACCGTTGTTCGTCACCGTATAAGTGAACGTTGCCTGGGTTCCCGCGTCCACGTAGAACTGGTTCGTCCCCGACGTCAGGACTCCATTGATCGACAAACTCAACGCCGATCCCAACTGGGTCACAAACGCGTCGTATCCGCCATTATTGGTGGCCTGCAATGGCTTATTGACTTGCAGATCAACCGAATTCGTGTCTCCTGCAAAATATGCGTTCTGGTTCACATCGAGCGCGACCCCAGTGCCTTCCGTGAACACCGTATTCGCGTCCGCGCTGCTGCCTCCGAAGTAGTTGACCCAGGATCCCGACGTCGCTTGTCCCAACACGGCCGTCGTATTGAGCCGGGCTGTGAACGCGTCCTGAGCGCCTGTCAGAGAACTCGTGCCCAGTGGAAAAACAGGAAAATCGGGAGACTGGGTCCAGCCCGTCACCACCGCACCCGCGCCAGAGTCCACGGCGATGGCGAGGCCGGCTTCGTTCTGGGTTCCACCAAGATAAGAGAAGTAGTTGAGCGACACGTTCACCGCGGTGCCCGTGGTCGTGGTGGGGTTAGTCAACCGCGCCACGAAGGCGTCGTTAGGCTGGGTGGTCGTCGATGTGGGACAACCCGTTCCTACCGGCGGGTTGACTGGCATGTCCAGGCACTGCTGATACGCCGCAGTGGTATTCAGAGTCGTTACAGTAGCAAACGGGCTGGAGTTTGTAGTCCCAACAACGTACACGTTGGCCGCTCCACTATCGAGGGCAATCCCCATTCCAGAATCCGTCCCGGCGCCTCCCAGATACGTCGACCAGACCAGTTGTAGCCCCTGAGCCGCGGTGGGATTCAGATTGAGCTTTGCAACGAAAGCATCCGGCTCCGTCGGATTCGCCGTGTAAGTACACGACTGAGGATTGGTGATCGTGGTCGTCGGAGGCACATCCAGACAGGGCTGGTACGCATTCAAGATGGGAAAGTCGCTGCCGCCACAACCAGCACATCCTGTAAACACGTAGTTCGTAGTGCCGGTGAAGTAGACGTTGCCGCTCGTGTCGACCGCAATGCCGCCGCCCACGGCGATCGCGTTCGGGGAGGTGAAGAAGCTGGCCCCGCCGAAATAGGTCGAATACGCGATACTCTGCTGCTTCGGCGCGTTCGCATTGACCTTGGTCACGAAAAACTGAAACTGCCCCGGGGAACGTGAAATGCTCTGGAACGGCACTCCCTGCGGCAGATTGCTGGCCGGAAACTGGATCAGACCACTGGAGGTATCGGTCGACAGGGTAGTGCCCGTCACATAAATGAAGCCCGACGCGTCGAGCGTCATTCCGCTGGCGATGTCTGTGTTGTTGCCCGAAAGATATGAGGAATACTTCAGCGTAGTAGCGGTGCTATCCAGCCAGGTCACGAATGCGTGCGAAGTTCCGACGCTGCCGGGCTCCGGCGCATTCTGATAGCCATTCAGCGTAGTAGGGAAATTTCCCGAGGTCGTGGTGCCTGCCAGGTACGCTTCGCCGGCGCCGTTGACGCTGATACCCACTGGATAGTCGCTCCCGGAGCCGCCCAAGATACGTCACATAATCAAGGGCAGCCACAATCGATCCCAAGGGCGGAGTAATCTTGGCGACATAGACGTTCTTCGTCGCTCCGGTCGCCAGCGCTGGCTGAAAAACTCCCGCAACCGTCGGAAGATTGGGCGATGTCGTGGAACCGGTAATGTAAATATTGAAACTTCCGTCCACCGCAACCGAAGTCGCCTTCTCGTCGCCGCTACCGCCGAAATACGTCGAGAACGTTAAGATCGGATCGATGATCAACTCGCGTGACTGATCGTAAGCGCCAATCGCGAATCCGGCCCGGTTCCGTCCACGCAGCTCGAAGCGGCCTTCGACCGGCTGCTGACGCCCCGCAATCTCCTGGTACACCCGCGGAGCATCCAGCTGCACGCTCCCGCCTTCACTGCGGATCACCAGGGCTCCGTCTTTCAGCTCCAGTTGTTTCGCACCGCTAAATTCCAGCTGTGCCTGCTTTGGATCAGACCCGGGTGCGACCTGGAAGTCATATTCCAGATGTCCCTGATTGCCATAGAAAACCAAATTGATTCCGGGATAAACGTCTTCGTAACGCACCCGGGCAAACTGCGGAACGCCACGGTGCCACTTCGCCGGATCATTCCCCAAGAAATAATTGCTCTTGCCCGGCAGTAGGTTCGCGCCGATAACGTTGGCGTTCGGATTCGCGCCCGCCAACTTCATCTGTAGCGAGTCGACTCGAGTCGCCAACGCATCCTGCTTCGACTTGGACGGCTCGCGAGACATCAGGCTCAAAATCGCGCCCTCGGAGCCCAGAAATAGACTGTATCCGGAGCCGCGGGTCACGAACTTCGCACGCTGGTCGGCTGGGTCGAGGTTTCCCTGCCCTTGGTTCGGCTCAAAGATCAGCGGCAGCCCGGCG
Source organism: uncultured Acidobacteriaceae bacterium (assembly GCA_963795875.1). Taxonomy (GTDB): domain Bacteria; phylum Acidobacteriota; class Terriglobia; order Terriglobales; family Acidobacteriaceae; genus Sulfotelmatobacter. Next base: position 1,619,800 of record CAWCJM010000003.1, on the reverse strand, counting down.
AACAATGCTCGCGCCCGCTTCTGCGCGTCTGCGCTAGCCCCCAGAGATTCAGCATCTAACGTCGCCAAAAGGCTCGGTACAGCCGTTGCCCGCGCTTCGATCGCTGGAAGGTGAGCCGCGGCATTCGCGGCGGTTTGGCGTGAGCGGAAACCCCACCCGAGGACTGCGTATCCTGCCCCTAGCAGCACCAGTCCAGCGGCCAGAACACGAACTCGTACCATGGATGCTCCCAACCAACGGCGATCTACGTTCACTCGTTCCTCCGATGCAGTCAAACCAGTATTCTTTCGATCGTGCTTAGCCCGATCGTTCTTGCAAGATCTTTATTCTTCGCTCAGATCAGTGGAGAGATTTGGGACGGCGCACAAATCCATCGAGCCTCGCGCCGGCGAACCTGACCGCGGCTTGCTTGTCACTGGAACTGGCGGAAAAAATTAAATAACTACTTAAACATCTACCGGATAGACAAGTCAAGCGAACCTCCGGCCTGGCCGGGACTCCAAGTTCGGTCAGATGCGGTCGGGGCCGTGGAAAGATGCCGCGCTCTCGCACAAAAGTGGCGTCAAGAGACTTGCAGACTCGTCTTTTCCCAATTTGTGCTGTGGAAAAACAAAGCTCCTATTCCCGCAACCGGTTGCATGATGCCGCGATCGCCCGAGTCACGGGACTCCCCATACCACTCATTCTCTGCGGAAAGCTTAACGTTCTCTCCAAATCGCGATGGCAGACCGATTGCTCGTCACTGACTGAGCCATGCGCATTCGTGCGTCCTCCCGCGGTTCCCGAAACAAAAGTCTGCTCCGAATTCCGGACAGATTGACCGAATCAGTTCCGATTCGCATTTTGCTGTTGCAAACTGCTCATGTTTCTATACATTGAAGTGCGACAGGGCCGCCTCTGTTTTCAAAATTTAAGCCTTGAGCATCCGGGACATCAGCCGTCTGCTGTGCTTTTCTGGTAGTGCGCGCTCCGGACAGAGCGCTCTGGCCATGCAACCGAATTCACAGGAACGGCGGATGATGCGGCGCTTTGACATGCGCCTGCCCGCCATTGTCCGCCTCGAAGGCGCCAACGAAGTCCACACCGAAACCCAGAACGTCAGCGCCCGCGGCGTTTTCTTCTACCTCGATCGCGCTGTCGAAGCCGGAACCAAGCTCGACGTTACCCTGACCTTCCCGCCCCACGTCACCCTCACCGACGCCGTCCGCGTGCGTTTCAGCGCCCGTGTCATTCGCGTTGAGCAAACCCTGCCCTCGGCCCGCATCGGCATCGCCGCCATGATCGAAGACTACGAATTCCTTCGCTCCAACGGCAGCCCAGACTTCCTCTCCGCCCTGCAGAAGGAATGGAAAGCTACCAACTGAACTGTCGGCTCCCGGCTGTCGGCTCCCGGCTTACGGGTTTCCGCTTTCGGCTGGCAGTCTCGCCTTCCAAGCTTCGCCTTCCTTCCGGCGCGCCAAGAGAGATTTTGCGTAGAGCAATTTCGAGTGGAGAGATTTTGGGTGGCGCAGCGCTTTCAGCGCTGCGATAGGACTTGTTCTCTGTCTTCGGGCTTCAGCCCCAGAGGTACCTCTGCGCGATGTTCTGAGGCACTCAAAGCCCCTTCTACTTCCCTTTCCCTAATTCCTTCAACTGCTGCCGCAGCCTGCTAAATCTCCGAACCAAACTCCCCAAATAAACCCCATGGATCACCCAGGTCGCAAGGTAAGCAGCAAACAAAAACTTGATCGCGTTCATCGCAGACTCCGCCCGATCGGAAGGCTGGCCTTGGCCGCCACTCCGGCTCCCGCTAGTGACTCCATCGCGTGCGCTTCCTCAATCTCGCGATGCAACAACTCCAACCGGAACCGCGACCAGCACACCAGAAAAGCAAAGAAAAGAAATGCCACCCAGCTGATCACGAGAACGTGGAGCATGCGCGGATCCATCGATCCGCCTCCGCCGATCACTGGCTGCGGATGCTGCGTTCTAAAGAACCAGATCGAAAAATAAACCAGCGGGACATCCAGCGCGCCGAACACCGCCAGTGCCGCCGCCATCATCTGGGTCTGCGCGCTATTGGAAAAGCGTCGCAGCACCAGATAACTCACATAAATCAGCCACAACACAAGCGTTGACGTCAGGCGGATATCTCCCGGCGCCCACCAGATGCCCCACACCGGCCGTGCCCAGATCGGTCCCGTCACCAGCACAATCGTGCAAAACACCACGCCGACCTCGGCCGTAGTCACCGCCAGCACGTCCAGAAGCTGTCCGGGGAACCACTTCCCGATCAATAAATAGAAGATCGGAATCAACAAAACGGTCGTCGCCACTGCACTCGGACGCATGCCCTTCGGTATCAACTGCTGCACCTGTGGCAGAAAACACGCAATGACTCCGACGACCCCGATAGCAATTACGATCCACTTTGCGGCACTCTGCGTCGAAGGTTTGCGGCTGGCCAGGTATTGAATCGAGGCGATGAAGTTGATGAAGAACAGCAGAAACGCCGTCCACGCCGAAGGCACGTGGTAATAAATGATGCGGTAAACATCGCCCTGCTGCGCGTCCGTCGGGGCCACCACCAGCGCCTGATACAGGGCGTACGCCAGCAAAACCGCCGTGACCACCGAGAGAATGGGGAAGAGCCGTTTCATTCTGCGTGCAAAATCATTCCAAACAATGCCAGACAAGCTGTAGTAAACACCACATCGTAGGTGAGAAGCAACACGATCCAAAAGTGCGCGGACTCTTCGCCCGTCAGAATCGAAGTGGTTCCCGCCACCATCCCCAGCACAGCCGGAATCGAAATGGGGAAAAGCAGCAGCGGCAGCATAATCTCGCGGCTGCGGGTCCGCAAAGACATCGCCGCGAAAAATGTTCCATTCACCACCAGCGCCCACGTTCCAAGAACTGCGATTGGAATCAACTGCCACGCCGGACCCAGCACCCGCAAGTTGTAAAAAATCACGAACAACGGCGTCATCAGCGCTTCCAGCACGCTCACGAACAGAAAATTTCCCACCGCCTTGGCCAGAAACAACGCATTCGCTGGAGCCGGAGAAACTCGATATGCGTCCAGTACCTGATTGCGCAGCTCGCGCGCCCACGTCTGATTCAGCGCCACTACCGAGGCAAACAAAAATGCGACCCAGATCAATCCGCCTGCAATGTGCCGCGACTCTTCCGCCAGAGGATCGAACGAGAAGCTGAAAATCACTACCACCAGCAACGAAAAGAACAGCATGGAATTCAGCGCATCTTTCGACCGCCACTCCAGCCGGATATCTTTCACCAGGGTCGCCGCGACCAACGACCAGAAAGAATTCATTGGACGTCCTCGGCGCCCGCTCGTGTCAGGGTTGCAGTGCGGTCCACGATCTCCCCTGCCTGCATCCACACAAACTCGTCGGCCACGCCTTCCAACAGCCGCGCCTGATGCGTGATCACGAAGACTGTCTTGCCCGCATCCCGCATCCCCTTCAGCAACCCGACCATAGCCCGCGCCGAATGCACGTCCACGTTCGAAAACGGCTCATCCAGCAGCAACACTCTCGGATCATGCAGAATCGCCCGCGCCAGAGACATCCTTTGCCGCATCCCCTGCGAATACTGCCCTACCGGACGCGTCAACTCCGGATCGAGCCCCACGCTCCGAATGACCTCTTCGCTCCGCCGATCGCCCTCGATGCCATAAAGCCGCCCGAAATACCGCAGATTTTCCATCCCGCTCATCTCGTCGTACAGCAGTGACGGATGCGCCATATAGCCAAGATCGCAGCACGCCTCGTGCGGGGTCTTCCCGAAAATCGAAATCTCTCCCCGCGTGGGCTGCGCCAGTCCTGCCAGAGCTCGTAACAACGTGGTCTTCCCTGCGCCGTTCTCTCCTAAGATCGCGTGAAATCGGCCCGCATCAAACTCAGCCGTCACTCCGCGCAGCGCGGCAAACCGTCCAAACTGCTTGATGACGTTGTGCACCGTGATGATGGGCGGAGTCGGCGGGATGGCGTCAGTCACAGGCACCGGAAAATGGCAGCCAGAATGTCACAGGTACGATAGCGCATCTATCCGCTTTTGCGAAGATTGAGACGAGATAACGCCCTGCAAATGAAAAATACTTTGGGATCTCTGAAAGGTTCGCGTCCGGTCAGTTCGTCGTGCCCGCAGGACTGGTCTGCACCTGCGTCATACTCTTTGCCGGCTCGGTAGATGGCGCCCCGTTCGTCGGGGCTCCTGGCTGCTGTGGAGCGTACTTCGACGCACATTTGGCCTGCAGTTGCTTCGCATGAAATACGCCGTCGCGGTCGAATCTCCCGTCAGCGAGGGCCTGCGAATCATCTTTAAAAGTATCGGGCGGCGCTTCCGTCCCCGTGTAATCTACGTGCAGCGTCTGATCTTCTTCCATCAGCACAAACTGCACATGCGTTCCCACGCGCTTGATCGAGCCCGGCTGCACATTTCCCGCGACCCGCAAGCGTTTCGAATACGCGCCATCGCCCATCTTGTGCAACTCTTTAATCGTGACGTAGTAACTCTTGCTGTCCTGCACGCCGGTATAGGCCAGGTAGCCGAGCAGAAGCAGAATTACCGCCGTCGCTCCACCGAACTTGAGATAGGTATTGCCTTGGCTCGACATTAAGCGCCCCAGGTGATGCACCCCACTCTACTGACTTTACGCGTCGTCGACTCGAGAAGCAAGCTACCTGAGGCCAGTCTCGGCTCACGCAAAGAATCGATCTGCCGCATCGGCCAAACGGCCCCATGCATCCTCGATGCGCTTTCTTGTCAGTCATTTACCGTCCCTCGCTCGAACCGATTTACCCCATCGATTGTTTCGATTTCCATTGCCCGCTGCGATCCTTTATCTCTACTAGAGTCGTTCTTGAAATGCGCGAGGAGAGCCCAACGGTGTATGCAATGCGCGAGCGGGAACAAAATCGAGCACAGCGGTCGGATCATCGAGGGGGCGATCCCAATCAGATGATGGACATGCTTCTGGCTTTGGACCGAATGCTGGTCGAAGTTTCCATGTGTCTTTACAACCTTCCCCAGCACGAGCAATTAGCCATGCGAAAACAAAATCGGCATCTGCACCGCGCAGTAAGAGAGCAGTTGCCCCGTCTACTGAAGTCCTCTCGCCGCCGACCCTCGCTGCAACTTTGATCCCTCCCGGGTTCGGTCCCCGCAGTTCGATGATTCCGCTCCGCGTCCGCTAGAATAAGTGAGTCTCATCTTCATCCTTATGATCCATCCCTGGCACGACGTAACTCCCGGCGATAAGCTCCCCCACGAATTCGACTGCGTCATCGAGATCCCCTTCGGCTCCAGCGTGAAGTACGAACTCGACAAATCCAGCGGCCTGATCCGCCTGGACCGCATCCTCTACTCGGCCGTCTACTATCCCGCGAACTACGGTTTCATTCCGCAGACGCTCGCCGAAGACGACGACCCGCTCGACGTCCTTGTGTTGTGTCAGGAGACGGTCGTCCCGCTGACCATCATTCACGCTCGCGCCATCGGCCTGATGACGATGATCGATGCCGGAAAGCAGGATCACAAAATCATCGCCATCGCGACCGAGGACCCCGAGTTCAACTCCTACCGCGAGGCCTCCGAAATGCCGCCGCACCGCCTGCTCATGCTTCGCCGCTTTTTTCAGGATTACAAACAACTCGAAGGCAAGGCCGTCGAGGTCGATGAGATACGGCCCGCCGGGGAAGCCTACCCAATCATCCTCGACGCGCTGCACCGCTACAGCGAACAACGCCGCAAAGGCTTCAAAGTAACAAAAACATAGCGGCGGCATCCTGCCGGCTTTCGCGGCGGCGCCCCGTCCTCGCAGGCGGTAGCGCTACAAGTACCCTCACTTCCTTTTGAACACGCTTCCTCTCTTCCGTCCCGTTCGCGTCAACCCTTGAGCACGCAATGCGTGATTACGATGGAACGTCGTCGATCCCGAACGCCCGCGGATTCCGTGCCAGCACCAAGGTAACCTTCCGCCAGCATCAGTGGGGACCTAGACTTCTCCGAGTCGAATACTGCAATCCGGGGTTTATTCTCTCGATCACGTTTTCTGCCGAAAGGCCATAGCCTAAAAATCAAACGAGGAGACCATGAAAACCGTACGACACTGCGCCGTACTTGTGTTTTTCTTTGCTGTCTGCACTGCACTCAGTTTTGCTGACGATCCGGGCAAGCATCCTGCGTACTTGCACGCCCTGAGCGACCTGCGTCACGCGCGCGCTCATCTCGAGCGCTTCACGCCGTCGGATCGTCTCAATGACGAGGAACAGCACGCCATTGATGAAATCGACCGCGCCATCGCCGAAATCAAACGCGCCTCCATCGATGACGGTAAGGATCTGAACGACCATCCGCCCATCGACGCCCATATGGGACACAAGGGTCGCTACCATCGCGCCATGGAACTTCTCGACAAGGCCCACAACGACATCGCCCGCGAAGAAGATGATTCCTGGGCGCGCGGCCTCCGCAACCGGGCAATCGGACACATCGACGAAGCCCACCGCATCGTCGACCATCTGATCATGCAAGCAGCCAACGACTAATCTCGGAACACTCTCGAGTGGCGAAAGGCCCGGCCCTGTGCCGGGCCTTTTTGCATGCCCGCCTGCAAATCTCAGTCCAGTTATAAAAAAACACTTGACTTAATGTACTAGCAGTGTAGTACACTGACACGCATGGGAAGGAATAACACTCCCGCGGCTCCCCGGTTCTCGATCGACCTGCACAGCGGCGTCCCGGTCTACCGCCAGCTGATCGATCAAGTACGCAGCGGAATCGCCTCCGGCTCGCTGGCCGCCGGAGATCAGCTCCCCACCGTCCGTCAGCTCGCGGTCGATCTCGCCATCAATCCCAACACAGTCATGCGCGCCTACCGCGAACTGGAACTGGGCGGCCTTCTCGAAACCCATCAGGGCACAGGAACTTTCATCTCAGACAAGAAGCTGGAAAAGAATTCGGCCGAGCGGGACCGCCAGCTTGGCCAGATGGCTGGTGAATTCGCGGCCCGCGCAGGCGCCGCCGGATTCACCCTCGAAGATCTGATCGATCGTCTGCGCGACTTGTTGCCAAAAAGGAGATAGTCATGGCCAACATTCGAAAAAACGAAGTCAGTGGCATCGCCCTCTTGCTGTTCGTCATCAGCATCGCGATTGGCATTGCCGTATCTCAGGCGGTGCACCATCCTGCTCCGGCCATCATCGGAGCCCTGGTCGGCGTCTATTTTTTGTTCGCGATCAAGGTGGTGCGCCAGTGGGAAAAGGTCGCCGTGCTGCGCGTGGGCCGCTACGTCGGCCTGCGTGGCCCCGGCCTGTGCCACATCGTCCCAATCTTCGAGACGCTAAGCCCCTACGTGGACCAGCGCGTCCGCGTCGCCAGCGTCTCCGCCGAATCCACGCTGACGCGCGACACGGTTCCGGTGAACGTCGACGCGATCGTCTTCTGGATGGTCTGGAATGCTGAGAAATCGATCCTCGAAGTCGAGAATTTCATCGAGGCCATCACGCTCAGCGCGCAAACCGCCCTGCGCGAATCCATCGGCCGCCACGAACTCGCACAAATGATCACCGAGCGCGAGACTCTCGGCCGCGAACTGCAGCGCATCCTCGACGAGAAGACAAATCCCTGGGGAATCACGGTGCAATCGGTTGAAATCCGCGACGTAAAGATCCCCCAGGGTCTCGAGGACGCCATGTCGCGCCAAGCCCAGGCCGAGCGCGAACGGCAGGCCCGCATCATCCTCGGCCAGGCCGAAAGCGAAATCTCGAATAGCTTCGTACAAGCCGCAGCCGCCTATGCCGAAAACCCCGTAGCCCTGCATCTGCGAGCCATGAACATGCTCTACGAAGCCGTCAAAGAAAAGGGCGCGATGGTCATCGTGCCCTCGTCGGCAGTAGAAACCATGGGCCTCGGCGGAACGTTAGCCACCGCGTCGCTAGGAGGAGCAAAACCGTAACGCAGCAAGCGTAGCGCCGGCGTCTCGCCGGCTGTCGCGGGGGCGTCTCGCCCGCGCGCGCGGCCGACCCCCACAAAAACGAAAAGGGCCTTGCGCAGGCCGGGCCACTAATAGCCGTACCAAAGACGGGCGTAAGCCCCTTAGGGAACGCCCGAAAGGAGAAGATGTCATGAAGCACACCAACACTCAAAGAAGCACGTCATTTTTCGCCCTGACCGTCGTAGCGACCGTACTGCTCGCGCCGATCCTGATCCACGCTCAGGAAATGCAGCGAGGTGTGAGCGTACAGATGCCGGTCACCAGCAATGCCACATCCGTCCCCGACGCAGACCACAATGATGCCTGGGTAGTCGCGGTCACCGCGGATGGAAGCCTCTATTTCGGCGCGGACCCGATGACACGCGAAGGTCTGGCCGACTGGATGAAGACCCACCCTCGCAACCGCGAGGCCAAGCTCTACATCAAAGCCGACGCCCGTGCGCCATTCAGCGCTGTCGGGAAAGTGCTCGCGGTCGCGCGTGAAGACTTTTTTCAAGACGCGGTCTTGCTCACCTCGCAAGCACAGTCGCCCGAACCGGGAACCGTAGTGTCACCACAGGGCCTCGAGGTGCTGATCGGTCCTGCCTCGCCGACCGGCGTGGTAGCGACCGTCGTGCAGTTGCTCGACTCCGGGAAGCAGCCTCCCACGCTGAAGATCAACAACGATCAGATTCCCTGGTCTGACGTGCAGACCACCCTGCGACAGCATTTCCAGAAAGGCGACGACAAAGTGATTCTGCTGAAAGCGGAGGGACAAATGCCGTTCGCGTCTGTTGCCCGTGCGATCGACATCTCCCGTTCAACCGGAGCCAAAGTCATAGTTTCCACACCGGAGCTTTAGAAGAGAACTTATGCATCGCTTACTCACGATATGTCTCGTGGCCCTGGCCGCTACCAACAGCACTCCGTACACACAGGCCTCCGCGCCCTGGCACGATCCTTCGCCGCACAAGGTCCAGTTCGTTACGGTGGAAGAAGGTGTCCGGCTGGAAGTCCTCGACTGGGGCGGATCGGGACGAAACGTGGTGCTGTTGGCCGGCTCTGGAAATACCGCCCACGTGTTCGACGATTTCGCCCCAAAACTATCCCAGTATGGCCACGTTTATGGCATCACACGACGCGGGTTCGGTGCTTCCACTCATCCCGATTCGGGTTACGGCCAACAACGCCTGGCGGACGACGTCCTTCAAGTCCTCGACGTCCTGAAAATTGTTGCGCCTGTGTTGGCCGGTCACTCCATGTCCGGAGAGGAATTAACCACCTTGGGAGACGAACACTCCGATCGCCTGGCAGGGCTGGTCTACCTCGATGCAACGTCTGACCCTACGGACTATCCGGGGAACAGTGCGGCCTATATGGCGCTCTTTGATAAATTGCCCGCAGCCATGCGTGCCAACGGGTCTAAACCGGACGCCTCGGACCTAAGTGTGGTGTGTCAACAGGTTGTTCCGGTCGAGACCGGAACGACTGATGGGTGGAGCGTGGTTCAGACTAGCATGCGGGCGGTGCCAGTTGTACTGATGGAGCCAGATGGGGAGCTCGGCGGCGCGCACTTGGGAGTTGTCGTAGGCGCGGCTATAGGCCCATTCCCGTAGGGCAGTTTGAATGAAACGCTCGGCTTTGCCGTTGGTGCGCGGGGTGTAAGGGCGGGTGAAGCGCAAGGCGATGCCAAGTTGTTGAGCGAGGCGGCGGAAGCAGCCCGAGCGGTAGCAGGGTCCATTGTCGGTGAGCACGCGGGAGATGGAGATGCCCAGGCGAGCGTAGTAGGCGACGGCAGCCTGGAGGAAAGCGGCGGCGGAAGGAGCTTTCTGATCGGGCAGGATCTGGGAGAAGGCAATGCGGGAGTGGTCGTCGATGGCGACATGCACGTACTCCCAGCCGGCGCGATGGATACGGCCGCGGCGGTTGCCGGTGATGCGACAGCCCACGGCCTGAAAGCGGCCGATCTTCTTGATATCGAGGTGGAGGAGATCGCCGGGAGCGGCATGTTCATAGCGCACGATGGGAGGAGCGGGTTCCAGATCGCGCATGCGGCTGAGGTGGAGGCGGCGCAGGATGCGGGAAACGGTGGCGCGACTCAGTCCGATGGTGAGCGAGATCCGCAGGCCGGTCCAGCGTTGGCGGCGTAGAAGTTCGACCTGATGCACCTGATCGTCAGAACAGCGACGGGGGGAGCGCAGAGGACGGGACGACCGGTCCTGCAGGCCAGGACGCCCGTGCTGCTGATACCGCCCGCTCCACTTGGCGGCAGTTTTGGGGCTGACTTTGAACTCGGCTGCAGCCGAGTTCAAAGTCAGCCCCAAGGAAAGAACTTTTTTCGCCAACTCCTCTCGCAAAATGGGAGTGAGTCGGGCATTCTTGTGGATGTCCATTCGATGTCTCCGAAGTAAGAGATTGCTTCGACACAATCAGCTTCTCCGGTTTTCATCGAATGGACAACCTGTTGAAATGTCACACCTAAGGTCTTTTCAAGCCTTTCATGATTTCAAAGTGCGGCAGAATGGCTTTGAATACCCAGAGGCCCAACTGCGCGCCAGTTTCGACCAGAATCCCGACGGCTCAGTGGGCAATTACAATACTTCCAATGAAGTCCACAACGCGATCGGCAGGGGAGCCCTGCCCCGCGATTATTCTCGAATCCGTGTGCCCCTACTCGCGTTTTTCAGCTCGCTCAGTATCAACTATCGGTATCAACCAAAGGATGCTCAAGAACGCGCGGCCATCGAAGAGTTCGACGCCGCAACCAAAGTCTACGCCGACAGGAACAAGAGGAACCTTCTAAAGGCGCAAGGTGGTGTGCGTATCGTTGACCTGCCTCAGGCCGATCATTACTTATTCCTCAGCAACGAGGCAGACGTACTCCGCGCGATGCGGGCATTTATAGCGGGTCTGAAGTAGCACAGGGGAGCATCGCCGGGTGCCCCATTTCTCGCGCGTCCTTTGCGCGAGAAGTGGGCCCTACCCCTTACCAACAACCTCCAGACACTCACCATACGTGGCAAGCGTTCTCCGCCACCATCGGCTGCCCCGCCTTGCAACTCCAAGCCTTCTGAAACTCCGGCATGTTCTGCACGACGCCATCTACGCGATACTTCCCCGGCGAATGTGAATTCGTGCTTACCTGCATCCGCAAATATTCCGGCCGCTGCTTCTCGCACCACACCCGCCCGAACCCCAGGAAGAAACGCTGCTCTGGCGTGTAGCCGTCGATGCTCTGCCCTTCCTTGCCCGTCTTGTCCTCGGCAATCATGCGCTCAAGTGCCGCGAGCGCAATGCGCGCTCCGCCGTTGTCCGCCGTGTTTTCACCCAATGTGAGACGCCCGTTGAGCTTCATATTGTCGACGGCGACGAAGTTCGAATACTCATCGGCTACGCAACTCACGCGCTTCTCGAATTCCTTCCCATCCTGCTCCGTCCACCAGTCGCGCAAATTCCCCGTCGGATCGAACTTTCTTCCCTGGTCATCGAAGCCGTGCGTCAGTTCGTGACCAATCACCAGCCCGATCCCGCCAAAATTCACCGCATCGTCCATATTCTTATCAAAGAACGGTGGTTGCAGAATGCCCGCCGGAAACACAATCTCGTTATACGACCCGCTGTAATACGCGTTCACTTCCGGCGGAGTCATGCCCCATTCCTTGCGATCCAACGGCTTGTCGATTTTCGCAATCTGCCGCTTCGACTCGAACTCATCCGCCCGCTGCACGTTCCCCAAAAGATCGTCGCGCTTGATGACCACCGAACTGTAATCGCGGTATTCATCGGGATACCCAATCTTATTGCGAATCGCCTGCAGCTTCACCTTCGCCTGCTTCTTGGTGTCTGCGGACATCCACGAAAGATTCTGAATATCCTCATCCAGCGATTTCTCGAGCGCGTCCACCATCTTCAGCATGCGCTGCTTGCCGTCAGCCCCGAAGGTAGCCTCAACATAGCGCTGCCCCAACGCCTCACCCAGCGACCCATCGACCAGGTCGACGCAACGCTTCCAGCGATCCTGAATCTGCTTCTGGCCCGTCAGCGCCTGCCGCATCTTGAAACTGGCGTCCACAAACGGCTGCGACAGCCACGGAGAAGCCGCCCGTAACGCATGCCACGTCACATACGTCTTGAGCGACTCGAGCGGTAGCGCCGCAATCACTCCATTCACCTGCCGGAAGAAATCTGGATTCGTCACGTTCATCGCGGTGAAGTTGGGCGCACCCACCGCCGCAAAGTAACGGTTGAAAGAAAACTCCGGCGCCATCGCTACCACTTCATCGCGAGTCATCTTGTGATCGCGGTTCTTCGGATCGCGCATCTTCGTCCGATCCATCGCGTCTGCCGCCAGCAGCGTTTCCACCATCAGCACCGTTTGTGCCGAACTCGCTGCCTGTTGCGGCGTCTGGCCCGCCAGGGTAAACACCTGCGTTACATACTCCGCCAGATGCTTCCGCATCTCGACCTTGTCCGCATCGTCTTTGATGTAGTAATCGCGGTCCGGCAGAGAGAGCCCGCCCTGCCCGATATACGCGATCACCTGGTCGGCGTTGTGCAGGTCAGAATTCGAATAGAAGTTGAATAGCGCGTTCGCCCCCATCAAGTGCAGCCGCCCGATCTCGTCGATCAGCGCGCCCTTGTCCTTCACCGCGGAAATGCGATCCAACTGCGGCTTGAGCGGAGCGATCCCCTTGGCGTCCACCGCCTTCTCGTCCATACACGACCCATACAGATCGCCTATCTTCTGATCGATAGCATTGCGCCCGGCCCCTCCCGCCGCCGCTTTCTCCAGAATTCCCCGCTCGATCTGCAGATTGCTTTCGTCGAGTTCCGAAAAACTCTGCCACGATGGCCGGTCCGCCGGAATCTCCGAATTCTTGATCCAGTTCCCGCAAGCATACTGATAGAAGTCCACGCACGGATCGACACTCTTATCGATGTTATCGATACTGAATCCCGCGCCAGGCTTGGCGGCGGACGTAGACTGCGAGAAACTGGCGGCGGTCACAATCAACAAGAAGGCCAGTAGAAGACGGAACGCACGCATGAGAACAATCTCCTTCAGATGGCAAGATGGGCGCAACGGCTGAGATTCTAAGCCCGATATTCAGGATGAGCAAACCGGTAAAACATAACATCTTCGAGGCTTCGCCATGAAACTAATTGGCCAGTTCCTGTGCTCTGCAAGATGCTCGCTTCGGTTTAGAACCCAGAATCGGCGCGAAGGATCGGGCCGTCTGCCTCCTCCGTGTCCTCCGTGTCCTCTATGGTAAACGCTTTGCTGCCCTGCTCCACCAAACCCAGACGCGGTTATAATCGGAGCTTACCGAATTTCTATCTCTGGGGTTCTCATGACTTCCAATGGCAATGGCAGCAACGGTTACAGCGTCCCCCAACCGCGCGCAGAGTGGCTGGCCCGCCGCAAGAAAGAAAACACCAACGGCAATTTCTCCCAGATGCACTACGCGCGCCAGGGAGTCATCACGGAAGAAATGGCGTTCATCGCCCACAAAGAGAAGCTGACGCCCGAACTCGTCCGCGACGAAGTCGCCCGTGGACGCATGATTATCCCCGCCAACATCAACCACCCCGAACTCGAGCCCATGGCGATCGGCGTGGCGTCCCTCTGCAAGATCAACGCCAACATCGGCAACTCAGCGGTGACCTCAGAAGTGAACGAGGAACTGAAGAAGCTGCACACCGCCGTCCACTACGGCGCCGACACGGTCATGGACCTCTCCACCGGCGGCAACATCCACGAAATCCGCGAGGCCATCCTGCGCCACTCGCCGGTTCCGATTGGCACAGTTCCGATTTACGAAGCCATCGCCCGCGTCAAACGCGTCGAAGATCTCAACGCCGAAGTCATGCTTGAAGTCATCGAAGAGCAGGCGCAGCAAGGCGTGGACTACATGACGATCCACGCCGGCGTCCTGATCCAGTACCTCCCGCTGATTTCCAAGCGCATCACCGGCATCGTCAGCCGCGGCGGCGCCATCCTCGCCCAATGGATGGCCTACAACCACAAACAGAATTTCCTCTACGAACGCTTCGACGACATCGTCAAGATTTTCAAGAAGTACGACGTCAGCTTCTCCCTCGGCGACGGCCTGCGCCCCGGCTGCGTCGCCGACGCCAGCGACGAAGCCCAATTCGCCGAACTCAAGACTCTAGGCGAACTCACCAAGAAAGCCTGGGAGCACGACGTGCAGGTCATGATCGAAGGCCCCGGCCACGTCTCCATGGACAAGATCAAGGAGCAGGTCGAAAAAGAAGTCGAGCTCTGCTACGAGGCCCCGTTCTACACGCTAGGCCCGCTGGTCACCGACATCGCCCCCGGCTACGACCACATCACGAGCGCCATCGGCGCGGCCATGATCGGATGGTACGGCGCCGCCATGCTCTGCTACGTCACGCCCAAAGAGCATCTGGGCCTGCCCAACGAAAAAGACGTGAAAGACGGCATCATCGCCTACAAGATCTCCGCCCACGCCGCCGACATCGCCCGCGGACGCCCCGGCGCCCGCGACCGCGACGACGCCCTCAGCTACGCGAGATATAAGTTCGACTGGGAAAAACAATTCGCGTTGTCACTCGACCCCGAAACCGCCCGCTCCATGCACGACGAAACCCTCCCCGACGACTTCTACAAAGAAGCCGCCTTCTGCTCCATGTGCGGCCCGAAATTCTGCTCGATGAACTATTCGTCTAAAGTGGACGAATACAACAAGCAAGTCCACGGCATCGAGAAGAAGGATTATTCAGAGCTGGTGGAAAAGTTAGTCACGTTGAAGTAAGCTGTTGCGTGCGAAAATCATTCTGGCTTGTTGTTCTCCTGCCATTGCTCTTGTGGCTTGCCGCCTGCGGTGGCGGGGCTTCTTCTTCAGGTGGAGGGACCAACCCACCCCCACCCCCGCCTCCTGCCAAGGAATATCTTTTCGGGGCGGGCGACAACACCGTCTTGGCATTCAGCGTCAACACCCAAACCGGCGCGCCCACCCAGACTTCGACGATTGCCGGAAACCAGAGTGGCTTTGGCATCGTTGCAAATCCTTCGGTCACGTTCCTGTACACAGACGATGTGATAAATGGAGGCATCGACGCCTTCTCCATCAGCTCCAGTGGTGCACTTTCAGCCATCAGCGGCTCTCCGTTTGCGATGCCAAGCGGCTGGAATCCTCTTTGGGTCGACAACATTGCAATCGATCCGGCCGGAAAATTCCTTTACGTTCCCGACGCATCTTCGAACGAGGTTGTGGGGTTCACGATTAATGCCACCACCGGAGCACTCGCGTCGATGGCCTCATCGCCTTTCGCGACCGGCGCATCGCCACAAGAGGTGGTTGTAACCCCGTCGGGAAAGTTCTTGTATGTTTCCGACACCAACGATCCCAATGGGGACATCTCGGCCTTCACAATCGATTCTTCTTCGGGAGCCCTTACGTCGATTGCGGGTTCACCATTCCCGACGATCCCTGGCGGCCAGCCCGATGGCTTGGTTGTCGACGCCTCTGGCAAGTTTCTCTACGCCGCGTTGACGTTCAACAATGCTATTGCGGCATTTACGATCGACAGCAGCACTGGTGCATTGACCGCCGTCGCGGGTTCACCGTTTCCTCCTCCCCTGGCTGGGGAATTTCCGATCCTGTATTCGATCGCGCTTAGTCCGTCCGGCAGTTTCCTTTACGCCCAGGGGAGTGCGAATGGCGAGATTTACGGTTTCACCGTCGACCCCAGCACCGGGGCCTTGGCTTCCATGACAGGCTCCCCGTTTAATTTGCATTCGTTCGTGCCTAACAGGGGCAATCTCGTCGTGGATCCGAGCGGCAACTTTCTCTATGTCGGAGTGGAAACGGGCAACTCATTCTTCTACTTGACGATCGATCCAACTACCGGAGCCCTAACGCAGACCTCAAACACTGCCTTCGGCTACTCTCGAAGCCTTGTCGTCGTAAAGACCCCATGAATCGTCAACGACGATGACGGTGAGAACTTACGGCTGGGGCCGGGTGCCCCCATCCTTTCGCGTGCCTTGCGATTAGGGTGGGAGCGATGCTGTCGGCAACAACCTCTTTCCGTTGCATCGGTTGGAAATCCCGCCTACGATAAACCCATGGCGAAGCCAAAGACGTTGTACCTCGAAGATCCCGCTCCCATCCTCAACGACGAACACGAGGAAACTTTCGCTGCCATCGACGAAGGCATCCGGGACGCCGACGCTGGCCGAGTTGTGCCTGCAGAGAAAGCCCTCGAGTCGTTACCCCTGCGAAGCGAGAACCGCCCGGACATCAAGGAACTGCTGCTCGGTCCGGCTCCTCGCTTTGAGGGAATTGCGCCCGAACGCTCCTCTTGGGAGCGCCCCCCGGCTATCGACTTCAGTGGACTGGATTTCAAGTAAACCAGTCGCCGACATTCAGACTCGGGGCTGGCCCAGCCTTTAACTGCATTTATTCGAGGGGTAACAGGGCGGGGAATTTGACTCTCAGATTTGGAACTTTACTCTCCGAACGCAAACGGATTAAACACCCCGACCTGCAACTCCCCGAAATCCCCTTCGTTCCGCGTGGCCACGTGCAATCCGTGAACGCGCGCCGTCGCGGCAATCATTGCGTCTTCGAGCAACTCTGAAGACTTCCCTGCCTTGAGCCGCGCCCACTCGCGGAAACACGCAGAGTCCATTGGAATCACGGGAAACGTCCCCTCCCCGACCGTCAGCCAGCTCTCGATCTCCGCAGCTTTGGCTGGGTCATTCTTTCGCGCGAGTTCGGCACCTGCCTGTAGCTCTCCGATGGTCACTGCCGACAGGAATATTTGCTCGGGCCGGAGGGTATCCATCCACGCAACCACCGCGCCGTGCGGTTTGCGTTTGCGCAATTCGGAAACTACGTTGGTATCGAGCAGATATCGAGTCACTGGATCTTGCGCACCTACTTAAACTCCGGTCCGCTGAAATCGATTGCCGGGCGACTCTTCCATCCGCCGCGCTTCGGCACGATATCTTCAAACCGTGGCCCTTTGCCCAGCAGCCACTCCTTGATGTTCGGCCGGCTTTCGCGCTGGAGTCGGCGCCACTCTTCCATCGGCACCAGCACCGCCTCTTCCACTCCCCGCCGGGTCACAACTTGCGGCCCTTTTTTCAGCGCTGCGTCCAGGAATTCGCTGAATCGCGCCTTAGCCTTCTGCAACTGCCATGAGTTCATGATTCTCTCCTCCATCATTATCCGACTAGTCAGATAACTAGTCAATATGAAGGACAGGACCGGGTGCCCCATCCTTTCGCGTTCTTTGCGAAAGGGTGGGAGACCCCGAACCCCGACGCAACCGATGTGAGGAAAGCTCCCCCTAGTCCCCAGTTCAAACTTTTCCACAGCGCTCCACAAAAAGAATTCAGCTTCTTGTGACGTACAACCTTGACCGAGCATACAGAAAGCGCACAATCACATTGTGCGCAAACACTTCCACCACAAGCCGCTACAGATTCAACGCGGCACCCGTCTGCCACGACTGCGCCCTGGCTCCTATTCCGGAGCGTATTGCCCACAATCTCTTTGTTTCCAAGATTTTGCAGGCTGCAACGCGGGCCACGATACAGTAAGTCCAGCGAAATCAATATTGTGGCAGCAACCCAGCGCGCGAGGCCGCAAGGACTTGCCACCTAAATCCTTATTCCCGAATATTTTACGAATAAGGTCTTTGTTTCCAAGATTTTGAGGACAAGAGAGCAGGTCTCAGTCCGCTAAGTACCACAAAATCAATATTTTATCGATTTCGGAAGAAAGAAATCAGAAGAGAGGCGAGAGGAGGGTCGAACATCTGAGCCGGGCGAGACAAACCGTTCCGCGATTCCTACTTCCCCTCCAGATGAATATCCCCCACGCCGACGTGCGCCCGCAACTCGTACTTCCCGTCCCCGTGATACTTCAAGGTCTTGCCCAGCCAGCCGCTGGTCTCGCCGTAGCCATCACCATGCACGTCGCCAATGCCCGTGCTCGCATTCACCAGCCGGTATCCAGTTCGGCCATTTGAAATGCGGATGTCGCCGACCCCCAAACTCAAATCCTTGTCGCCCTCAACCTCCTCGACCGTGACATCTCCGACTTTCGCATGCACGTCGATATTCGTTATCTGAGGCACTTCCAGTTCTACGTCAAACTGAGTGTTGCCACCCGTAGGCGCATGGAACTCAATCGTCGCATTGTTGCCCCGGACATCGAAATCCACTGTCGCCTCTTTGACGTTCCTCTCATGCCGCGACTTGACCGTATAGCGCAGGCTGACCTTGTTGGTATTCCCGCGCTTGACGTGCACATCGCCCACACTCAACCGCACGTGCACGAACCCGCCAGCGGCGAACTCGCGGGCGTCGCTGCGAGTCTCCTCGTAGTCCCAATCGTGGCTCGCAAAAGACGGAACCGCGCTGAACGACACGATGACCACACACGCCAAAATTGTCTTGTAGATGGAATTCCGACCGGCAAGAGACCTTCCAGGCATGCAGCACCTCTCGGGCGCAAGAGCGTCTGTCTCTATTACGCGGGCCAACGCACCAAAGTTCCAGGAGAAGTTCGCGGAATTGTGGGGCGAGACTCAGCGGAAGTCAGCAACGCCGTTCCACACCAGTTGGACTGCAATGGCGAGGATCAGAAAGCCGAAGATCTTGTTAATCGCGCCCACCGCGCTCGGCCCCAGGCGCCGGACCAGCGGTCCTCCAAGGACAAAGAAGAGCGTCACGCTCAGCGCGACAGCTGCGATGCCGATAATCATCCCGAGATACGCCGCCGCGTTGTCCACGTGGGCCGCTAGCGCCATTACGACACCAATCGCACCCGGTCCCGACATCAGCGGCATGGCCAGCGGAGCCAGTGAAATGTCCTCTTTGTCTTCGGCCTCGTGGCTTTCTTCCGGCGTGATGCGCGCGTGCGACGTGACCATGCCCCAAGCTGTGTTCGCAACGATCAGGCCGCCGGCAATCTTGATGACCGGCAGCGAAATGCCGAAAAAATGCAGCACGAAGCGTCCAAAGAAGAGAAACGTGACCAGAATGACGAACACCCAAATCCCGGTTTTGTACGCCGTACGGCGCCGCTCCTGCCCGCTCCAGCCCGAAGTCATGGTGAAGAAGATCGGGATGCCGCCAAAGGGATCGACAATCGGAAACAAGGCCAGAAACGTCGCCACCGCCGAATCCGGCAGCGTTCGCAGAAACTGGCCGAGAGCGTGCGCCGAAGTCATGGCCCTACTTGTATCCTTCCAGCGTTTTCGCCGCGCGCTCCAGCGCCGCCGTGAGCGCCGCTAGTTGCTGGCGCGCCCGCTCGCTATCGCCCTTATCGAGCGCCTCATTCACTCCCGGAATCACCACCGCCGCGTATCCCGTATATTCTCCCGGCGCATAAATCACATGCCGAAACCACGGACGATGGGGCAATCCCTGCGGCAGCAACAACGCCCGCTCCGCCCCGCGCAGTGCCTGATTCAGGCGCGCAGCATCCGCTGGTGGATTCTTCTGCTTTGCCAGGATCTTCCCGCCCGCAGCCTCGAAATGCCGGGCGGCGTTGTTCACCGCATCGAAATTGAGCACTTGCTTGCCGAACTTGTCTTCCGCCCTGCGGTGAGCAGCGTCGAGATAAACCGCGATCTCTTTCCCGTATTCCTCGTAGTCGTAGGGCAGAACATCGACATCCGCCATGCGCACGGCCTGCAGCCCAAACACGCGCGCCATCTGCTGTTCGTACACAAAATCGGGATCGCCGAACTTCTTGAACCACGCGAAATTGTCGAATGCCGAATGATAGACGCCATACGAACCGCTGGAACTCACATCGCTCGAAGGCACTCCGGAATGCTGGAGGAAGGCGGTGTAATCGGAGCCGCTGCCGAGATCGCCGACCGGTACGTCACCCTTCACCGTAGCCGCGGGAGTACGCCGGCTGTCGCCAATCGCCTCTGTGGGAGATTGCGCCGAGAGTGTCTCCGGCTGCGCAGCCTTTTGCCACGCTTCATAGACAGTCCCGCCCTTGGGGCTTGGCACGACCTTGGTCACATCGCGCAGAAACTGCTTGAGACTCGGCACCGCCGAAGCGCCAAACTTCTGCCCGGACACGGCCACGTCCATATTGAAGTACGCCGCCGCATTAGCCAGTTCTGCCTCGTGCTGCTCGACCCACTCGGTCGAACCCATCAGCCCTTCTTCTTCGCCATCCCAACTGCAGAACACGAGAGTCCGCTTGGGCTTCCAACCCGACTTCAACAAATCGCCGACGCCATGCACTGCTTCAAGCATCGCCGCCGTACCGCTGTTGGGATCGACCGCACCATACACCCACGCATCGCGATGATTTCCCGCAACCACCCACTCGTCCGGCAAAGCGCCGCCGGGAACACGACCAATGACATCCCACAGCGTGCGGAACTGATAGTCCTGCTTGAGGTGCATCTTCAACTTCGCCGGCCCTGGACCGACGTGATAGGTAAACGGCAGCGCCCCTTGCCACTCCCGCGGCGAGTCCGGACCACCGAGGTTTTGCAGCACAGGCCAAACATCGTGATACGACAGCGGCGTCACCGGAACCTTCGGCATCTGCGCCGATTGCTGTGGAGATACCCGCTGCGACTCAGGCAACGAAGGCACCGACGCAACACCGGGTGTGGTCGGATCTCCGGGAAACTCGAACATGTATCCCACCGAACCGCGCTGCACGCCTGTATCCGGCCGCCAAGGTCCGTCGGGATACTTGTCGCCGCGTTTCCATCCATCGTCCGCAGGATCTGAGTAGATGATCACGCCCGCCGCGCCATGCTCCTGCGCGACGAAAACTTTCACTCCGCGAAAATTCTGCCCGTAGCGCACTACCACGATCTTGCCGTGCACGTCGACTTTCAGCTTGTCCAGTTTCTCGAAGTCTTCCGGCGTTCCGTAGTTGGCATAGACCACATCCGCTTCGACGTCGCCCGATGGCGACATTCCGTTGAATGGCATCACAACGCGAGGATCGTCTTGAAACGGATCGTTGTCGACGTGCTCGCGCGTGGGCCCGTGCATCGCAATTCCGGCAGGCGCGGTCAGATCGACGCTGATTTCTGCTGGATAGTTCATCCAGACTTTGTACTCGACGATCTCTGTGTCTAGCCCGGCGTCGCGGAATTTCTGCGCAACGTAATCGGCGGTAGCTTTGTCTTCGATAGTGCCCGCCATGTGCGGAGCCTGCGTGAGAATGCGCAAGTGCTCCTCCGCGAGCTTAGGATCAGGCGCCGCTAGGAAGCGCGCTTCCGTAGCCGACTCGGCGCCGGCATCGCGAAAGCCGAAGATCGCCGGATTCGAATTGGACGCTGCCGCTGCGTTCCCTGCGGACGGCGTCGATGAACCGGAGAACAAAAGAGCAGACGAAAGAAGTGCGGCTGAGAAGAGTTTCATGGGCTCCGAGGTGAAAGTTAACAAGGTAGCACAGGCGTTCGCCGCCGGCCCGACGAAGAGCCGCATATTCGCCTATTATTCGCTGTGCGCACCAACTTCACCATCTTCACCACTTGGTGAACACATGTGATAGAATACTTTCATGAAACGAGCCACGATGACACTTCCCGATGACTTGGCGCAGGCCGTGGACGAGTACGTTCAGGCCCAGGAAGCTCCACCCGCGCTCACGACGGTCGTGCAAGCGGCGTTGCGAGAATACTTGCGCGAACGAGGCTATCTGCGGACCTACCGTCCGCTGAAAATTACAGCGAAAGGAAAGAGCGGACGCAGCGATGTCAGCGAGAACCATGATCTTTATCTGACGGGTATGAAGAAATGACTCGCGCCGTGCTTGCCGACACCGGGCCCCTTTACGCCGCTAACGATGAAGGTGACGCACACCATCAACTCGCCCTCCGGCAATTAAACGAGTTGGCCCGCGATCGCCGGGAGGTACTGATCGCTTATCCCATTTTGCTTGAGGCCTACTCGTTGCTCCTCTACAAACTCGGGAGAAGTGCTGCCTCGGGCTGGCTGGTCGAAGTAGCCGAAGCTCCATTCGTGAATCCCACCCAGGAAGACTATGCTAGGGGCGCGACCACGGTGCGAAATCTGGCGGATCAAAACGTCACTTTGGTCGACGCGACCGTTGCGGCGTTGGCCGTGCGTATGCGGGTGGACGTGTGGACCTATGACCATCACTTTGACGTGATGAGAGTCGGCGTTTGGCGATAAGCGAGATTACCTTACCTGCCCGGTCCCGATAACCTCGTACTTCGACGAAGTCAACTCCGTCAGCGCAAATGGCCCGCGGCAGTGGAGCTTCTGCGTGCTGATTCCCATCTCGGCGCCGAAGCCGAATTCTGCTCCGTCCGTAAAACGGGTCGAAGCATTCCAGTACACGGCCGCTGAATCTACGCCCCGCAGAAACTTGCGGGCGTTTGCCTCGTCGTGCGTGACAATGGAATCGCTGTGCTTGGTCGAGTAGCGGTTGATGTGTGCGATGGCATCGTCCACATTGGCAACGACCGCGACCGCCATACATAGCCTCAGATACTCTTCGTGCCAGTCTTGCTCGGAGGCCGGGCCAACGTGCAATCCGGCGGCAAGGGTGCGCGCTTTGCCATCGCCGCGGACTTCAACGCCCGCCTCGATCAGCTTCTTCACAATGCGAGGCACGTATTCGGCAGCTACTCGTTCATGCACCAGCAATTTCTCTGCGGCGTTGCAAACTGATGGGCGCTGCGTCTTTGCGTTGATCACGATCCGGTCGGCCATTTCGAGATCGGCGGACTCGTCGACGAAGATGTGGCAATTCCCGGCTCCCGTCTCGATCACTGGCACCGTGGAATTCTCGGTGACGAATGTGATGAGTCCCGCGCCGCCGCGTGGAATGATGACATCAACCAATCCCCGGGCTTTAATCAATTCCTGCACCGACTGCCGCGTGCTCGAATCGAGGAGTTCGATCGCGCCCTCGGGCACGCCCGGAACCGCATTCATAATCTCGGCCAACCGCTGGTTGCTCTGGACGGCCTCCTTGCCGCCGCGTAGAACAATGGCGTTGCCAGTCTTGAGCGCCAGCACTGCCGTATCGACCGTCACATTCGGACGAGCTTCGTAGATGATTCCCACCACGCCCAGCGGCACGCGCACTTTGCGGATGCGCAAGCCGTTCGATTTCGTCCACTCCGCCAGAGTCTGGCCGATCGGATCAGGCAGCGCAGCAACGTCTCTTACGCCGCCCGCCGTGTCTTTCACACGCGATGGAGTCAACAGCAGGCGGTCGCGCATCGCGCCGTCGAGCCCGGAATTCTCGACGTCCTCGCGGTTCGCGGCCAGGATGCTCTTCTCGTTCGCTTCGATCGCATCGGCAATCGCCGCCAGCAGCCCGTTCTTTTCTTCGGTCGAGAGCAGCGCGAGTTTGGCCGACGCAGTGCGAGCCCGCAGCAACTTCTCCTGCGTCGAAACAGCGGTTGTTAGAGTGGCGGCCATCGATCTTTATTATCTGTCTTTCTGCGGCGGAAAATACGTTCCGATCTTGCGTCCGATCCCCAGCGTGATCGCCTTGGGATGCCGTCCATTCACAATGGCCACATGCACTCCGCCTTCGCTGGCGAGCTTTGCCGCGCGCAGTTTGGAAATCATTCCGCCTCGTCCCAACGAACTCTTGCCATTGCATTGCGCCTCAATCGCGGGCGTTAGCTTGCGAATCACCCGCTGCAGCCGCGGCTTCTTCCGTCCGTTGGGAATCAGGAATCCATCGACATTGGTCAGCAGGAGCAGCCAATCCGCTTTCACGGCTGTGGCCAGCAGCGAGCTCAACTCGTCGTTGTCGCCAAAAGCGCCTTCTAACTCGCGCACGGAAACGCTGTCGTTCTCGTTCACGATCGGTACGACGCCCAGTGCGAGCAACTCGGCGAGCGCGTTCTGCAGATTGCGGTAGCGCACCGGAGAAGTGAAATCGTCGCTGGAGAGCAGCAACTGCGCGACTACTTTCTTGCCAAAAAACAGCCGCTCGTAGGTATGCATCAGCTTGCTCTGCCCAACCGCAGCGCAAGCTTGCATCCGTGGAACGTCGCCAGGCCTCTTCTGAAGATCGAGACCCGACATGCCAGCGGCGATCGCTCCCGAAGTCACGATCAGGTATTCGTTCTTCGAAAGGTCGAACTGATCGACAATCCCTCGCAGCAGGTTGATGTCAATGTGCCCGCCGGGAGCGATAAGGCTGGTGCCGACTTTAATGACCACTCGCATAATTTGTAGGGCTGCGGCCGGGACGATTCACTTTTCCTTCGCCGTCAAGAGACGCCAGCCTGGAGTACCCAGCAGCCTGATTCTACCGGCTCAGCGGGGAGAGACAACTACTTTATCCTGCCGTTAGAATGTCTTTCTGGCAAGCGTGAAAAATCTTGCCACGTTGCGGGCACAAAGAGCGCGGTCTCACGCAACAATTTGTGCAAGTGCTCGCCGAGGTTTCACATGAAAGCAATTCTCGTAACCGCAATTGCTTTGGCATGTCTGGCAACTCCCCTCCAAATCAAGTCCGAGACCAAACATGTCATTTTGCCTAACCCAAAGTTAATACGATGCACGTCCCTGGCTTGTTCCCAGCTATGGCAGGACAAAGCTCCTGAGGCGAATGATATATATCCCAAATCAGTGTCGGTCGAGCTTCCTGACAATACGCCTTGCGCCCTCGCAGTTACGGCGCAGTACGACAAGTCGGTGTCGTTCGACGACTTGAAAGCGGCGATCGATATGCGCTTTGCCAAATGGGCTGGCGTCACCAACGACATCTCTCCAGTGAAGTCGTGGCGGGTGGAGTCTGATCGATTCACGATCCGATTGCGCACTATCACGGAGCAAGACGCGAAGCTGTCGGACGACAAGTTCGAGGTGGGAACGAAAACGGTGGTTTACACATCGTTCCAGCCCACCAAGTGCGATTCCGAATAGAACTCTGACCTTTGAAACTTATGCCTGCATCCAACGCCACCAGCCGCTTTTCCGATCGCGTAGAGAACTATGTCCGTTACCGCCCCGGCTATCCTCCGCAAGCTCTGCAAGTCCTGTGGGACGAGTGTGGCCTGTCGCCGCAGCATGTCGTAGCCGACATCGCTTCTGGTACGGGGATCTGGACCCGCACGCTCTTGGAGAATGGCAACCGCGTCTTCGGAGTCGAACCCAACACCGACATGCGCCAGGCAGGCGAGCGCCTCCTGGCCTCGTTTTCGAAATTCGCCAGCGTGGCCGGGACGGCGGAAGCAACCACTCTGCCCGACTGTAGTATTGATTTCGTTACCGCAGCACAAGCCGCCCACTGGTTCGACCGCGAGCGTTCCCGCCATGAGTTTGTGCGCATTCTGAAGCCCGAGGGTTGGCTCGTGCTTCTGTGGAACGAGCGCCTCACCGACTCGACTCCGTTCCTGCGCGACTACGAGCAACTCGTGCTCACCTACGGCACTGACTATGAAGACGTGCGCCATGAGAAGACCACCGACTCCGTGAATGAGTTCTTTGATCCGATGCCGTTTCAATCCCATGTGTTCGAAATGCGGCAGGACTTCGACTACGCCGGAGTCGAAGGCCGATTGCTGTCGTCGTCGTATTCGCCAGGTCCGGGACATCCGAAGTATGCGCCGATGCTGAGGGAGTTGCGTGGGATTTTCGATAGGCATGCGGTGGATGGGTTGGCGACATTCGATTACAAAACGCGAGTGTATTTCGGACGGATTGTGAATAACCGAGCGGATGGGACCGTAGCGTTATGACTTCCAGAATCCTACGCAGATCTCTTTTTCTATTCTTCTTTGCCGTCTGTACCTTTTCTGAGGGGCAGGACGGCTCGCGGGAAGGAAGTTATGACATGGACTGTGAAAGCTATACCTTTCATCTGGCTAGAGGCGGCGCGACGGCACAGGACGAGTTGACACTTCGTCTCAGTTGGAGAGGCGGCCTTTATCCCCCTGCGTGGGAATCGGCAGGCTGGGTCGACATCACGGCGAAGCGGTGTTCGAGCAAGTCTGGCGAGTGCGAAGACGCGACCACTGCACAGCTAAAGTTTGACAAGATCGGCAAGCGCCTTGTCGGCGGCTTTAAGGTTCAGTTTGCAGGAGAGCGCCAAGAAGGCAAGTTCAACGTCAAATATCATCACACGGGTGCAAGAATAATTTGCGAATAGACCCTCTTTTGGTCAGAGTGGCCGCTGATGCGCAGGAATCCATGCAACCAAACGATAAATCCTTTCACATGACGCCCGAAGAATTCCGCCGCCATGGCCATGCCGTGATCGACTGGATCGCCGACTATCAGACACGCATCGAATCGTTCCCTGTGCTTTCTCAGGTTAAGCCGGGAGAGATCCGCGCTGCGCTTCCTGCAAATCCTCCAGCGCGCGGCGAGGCGTTTGACGCCGTGATGAAGGACGTTGAGCGGTTGATCCTGCCCGGCGTGACTCACTGGCAGTCCCCCAACTTCTTTGCGTACTTCCCATGCAACGCCTCAGGACCGGGAATTCTCGGCGATCTTCTCTCGTCCGGACTTGGCGTGCAAGGCATGCTCTGGTCCACCAGTCCGGCTTGCACCGAACTAGAAACGCACGTGATGGATTGGCTGGTGGAAATGCTCGGTCTGCCGGCCAAGTTCCTATCGTCGAATACGGGCGGGGGCGTCATTCAAGATACCGCTTCGAGCGCCGCGCTCTGCGCCCTGCTGGCCGCCCGCGAACGCGCCACGAACTACGTTAGCAATAAGAGAGGGATGCGACGGCCGTCTCGTCGCCTATGTTTCCACGCAGACGCATTCATCGCTACAGAAAGCGGCGATGATCGCCGGCATCGGCACCGACAATCTGCGTCTGATCGAAGCCAACCAGGATCTCGCCATGCGCCCAGACGCACTGGCAAACCAAATTGCCGCCGACTGCCGCGCCGGCCTGACTCCGTTCTTCGTTTGCGCCACGATCGGCACCACCTCTTCCAACGCGATGGATCCCGTCGCCGCGATCGGCGAAATCTGCCGTCAGCACAATCTTTGGCTGCATGTGGACGCCGCGATGTCAGGCACAGCGATGCTCTGCCCCGAATTTCGTCACTTGCAAAACGGACTCGAGTTCGCCGACAGCTACAACTTCAATCCGCATAAATGGATGTTCACCAACTTCGACTGCAACTGCTTCTGGGTCGCCGATCGCAAGGCGCTGATTGAGACGTTGAGCATTCTGCCGGAATATTTGCGCAATCAAGCTACGGAGTCGGGCGCGGTTATCGACTATCGCGACTGGCACATCCAGCTTGGACGCCGCTTCCGCTCGCTGAAGCTGTGGTTTGTGATCCGCCATTACGGCGTCGAAGGCTTGCAGCACCACATTCGCCAGCATGTGAGACTGGCGCAGGAGTTCGCGGAGTGGGTGCGGAGCGACGACCGCTTCGAACTGGCCGCCCCAGTGCCGCTAAACCTGGTCTGCTTCCGCCATAAGGCCGGAGACACCGCCAATCAGGCCATCATGGATCGCCTGAACCGCAGCGGCGACTTGTTCTTCACCCACACCAAGCTGCACGGCAGGCTCACACTGCGTCTCAGCATAGGACAAACCCACACGCAAGCCCGGCACGTGGAAAACGCGTGGAAGCGGATTCAAGAGGAAGCGGCGAGGGCAGGCGATGCCGCATGACTGCGTTAATAGCGCTCAGACTGAAGATCGTGATCTCAATCCTTCCAGGGATTGAGGACTGACGCAGGTGTGCTGGCAAAGTCAGTGACATTCCGAGACACGATCGTCAGATTGTGGTAGAGCGCCGTTGCCGCCAGCAACCCATCGATCGCGGATAGCGCTCTTCCCTTCCGCTTAGCCTCGCCCGACAGTACGCCCCATCGGTCAGCAATGGGTCCATCGATGGAGAGAATTCTCCCCGAGAACCGAGCTCGCAAATCGATTTCCAACCAGGTCTCCAGTTGGGTGCGCCGCTTGCCCTGCGGTAGACCAGCGACCCCCTTCCGAATCTCCCCGAGAGTAAGCACGCTGAGGAAAAGCAAGCTTTCATCCGCCGCTTGCAGCCAGTCCAGCAAGCGGGGTTCCGGTTTGCTGCGCACGATTTCAGAGATGCAGTTCGTATCGAGCAAGAATCCGCTCATAGATCAACGTCGCGACCCGGATCGCGTTCCCGCCCCAAATCCAGATCGACGCCTACCAATGGAGACTGACGAAAAAACTCCACGAGATTTTTCGGCTGATGGGACTTACCAACCAGCCGCTCAAACTGTTCCTCTGCCATCATTACCACACCTTCTTTGCCCTGCCGCGTGATGCGCTGCGGCCCCTCGTTCCGCGCGCGCCGGAACACCTCGCTGAACCGGGCCTTCGCGCTCTGAATCTGCCAGGGCTCTCCGGCGACCCTCAGGTTGCCGGCCGGGGCAGATTCAATCCCCCGATTGGGCTTTTTCGTCGATTTCGGCATCGCTGAACGCCTCCACGGATGACTAGTCTGACTAGACCTAATTTTCGTCCGATTCGCCTCGTCTCGTCAACGAAATTCTCGGTCTTCAAACACGGATTGCCCCTACGCCGGCCGCCGATCGAGCACCTGCCGCACCTTGCCCGCCAACGCCGAAGGTGTGAACGGTTTCGCAAGAAACGCAATGCCGGCATCGAGCACGCCCTGATGCACGATCGCGTTGTCGGTGTAGCCCGACATGAACAGCACCTTGGTTTGCGGACGAAGCTTCTGCAGGCGGCGCGCCAGGTCGGGCCCACTCATTTCACGCATAACCACGTCAGTAAGCAGTAAATCAATGTGGCCCGGATGCTGCTGACATACGCGGTCGGCTTCGAGCGCGTTCTCCGGTTCCAGAACGAGGTAGCCGCAAGCTCTCAGAATGGCCACCGTCAGACCTCGAACTTGAGTGTCGTCCTCTGCGACCAGGATGGTCTCTTTCCCGCGGATCGTGGGCTCAGAACCGGGGGTTCGCGCCGCGGGCTCGGCGGCCGATTCCACGCGCGGAAGATATACCTTGAACGTGCTGCCCCGGCCAGGTTCGCTATAAACCCAGACATGTCCGCCACTTTGCTGCACGATCCCATACACCGTGGCCAGTCCCATGCCAGATCCCTTGCTGACTTCCTTGGTGGTAAAGAAGGGTTCGAAGATGTGGGCTAGAGTTTCGGCACTCATACCCTGGCCGGTGTCGCTAACTGCCAACATCACATACGAGCCTGAATTCACACCGGCGTGCTCGCGGGCATAGGCTTCATCGAGTTCGACATTGCCGGTCTCGATCGTGAGCGTGCCTCCCTCAGGCATCGCGTCCCGGGCGTTGATCACCAGGTTCAAAAGCACTTGCTCCATCTGGCCCCTGTCCGCCTTGACTGAGCCAAGGCTCGGCGACGGACTGGTCACAATTTCGACATTTTCGTGGATTAGACGGCGCAGCATCTTGTCGACGTCAACAATGATCGAGTTCAGATTCAACGTGCTGGGCTGCAAGACCTGCTTCCGACCGAAAGCAAGCAACTGCCGGGTTAGCGCAGCCGCCCGGTTGCTGGCTGTGATGATCTGACTGGCGCCGTTGTGGATGCTATCTCCCGTCGGATTTTCGTTGTCGAGCATCTGCTGCGCATATCCCATGACGATCGTGAGCACATTGTTGAAGTCATGGGCGACTCCCCCGGCCAGGCGTCCAATGGCTTGCATTTTTTCCGCCTGCAAGAGTTGCTGAAACAGCAGACGATAGCGCTCTTCCGATGCCCGCAGAGCCTCTGCGTTCCTGTGATTGCGGTACTGGCTGATAGTCAGATGCGCTCCGTAGCACGCGAGCGAGATGATCACCGTGCCGTACGCGACGATGTGGTCGTGATTGGCCGCTCGGATCGCAAGCGCCCACACCGTCAGCGGCATCACGGCCAGCCCCGCATTCTTAAGCAGAAAGCTGCGCTCGTTCCAGGTTTCTGCCCGGACTTCGACCGCGGTTGCAACGGGCTGCTCAAATCCCGCTGCGAGCATGGCAGCTACCACGAAGGGGACGGTCCAGGCCAGGCTCGACCAGCTTCCTGAATTGGTGTGAATAAACGTCAGCGCATAGTCGCCCACTCCCGCAGCGAGGGCGTAGACAATCAGGTAGGCGGACATTCTCCGGCACAGACTGCGAACCAGGCCCGAGCGGGCCCAGAAAGAACGCACAACGAACGCCGCGGCTAGGACGAAGTTCAGGACATTCGTCATCACCTGCTCCATCAGTTCCAGACTGTGGGCTCCCGCCGGAAGCGTTCGCAGGAAAAGAAAATCGTAGTAAATGAGGAACGCGACCATCAGCATCTGGACGAAGTCCAGCGAACGGTACCAGTCCAGCCCCGAGGCGTCTTCACTCTCACGCAAAAACAACGTCATTACGATCGGAGCGTCGTAGCAGAGGTACAGAAACTGTGAGACCGGGGACGCCGGGACCGGCTGATGCAGCCAGTTCTCGTAATAGGTCCAGACGATGTTCGAAACTGCGTAGGCAGCAAACGCGAACGCAAAGAGCATCCAGAACGTGCTCGCCACTTCACCGCTGCGCCGGGAGGCATGGAAGCAAAGCCCGGCAGCGGTCAGGCAGGCTGCAATCTGGATAATATTGGAAACAAAGGCCCGCGGCGATCCCGGCCCCAGCAGCAAAAAGCTGGCAATCTGTATAACAACGAGCAGCCACGCGGCCCACCCGATTCGTCGCAACCTAACGGCGGACGCAGTCAAAGCCCTCGCGCACCTCGCGTTTCAGGGAGTGGATTCCAGCCTTGGCGCGCAAAAAACAAATACGACCTCCATCCGCTTCCAGTTCCAGGAAGAGTCCACTGTGTACTCCGGGTCCTCTGTAGTATGAGCTTTTGCCGCGCCAAGTTGTCTCGAATGGTAGGTCTTCATTCTTTTCCAGTCAATGCATAGGCCACAGACGAGAGCCCCTGAATCGAGACTGAGACTAAAAAAGTAACGATGCAGAATGGCATTGATGCCGAATCGCAAAACAAAGGAACCCAAAGCCGTGTGTTAGTCCGCGGGCATGGGGGCGGGCCGCGGCACTGCGCGACGCTCGGTGCCCGTGTAAGGCGCTTCCGCGGGAGTCTCCAGCCATTTGCGCACTTCGGGCAGCGCTTTCCGCATGGCGACTTCGCCAACGCGAATCAAGTCGCCGGCGCGCTTGAAGTCATCGTAGGCAAACCCGGCAACGTCCGGCTCAATCACAATATCAGCCGCCTCGCGCCACAGCCCGGACATCGCATCCTGCGCGATCGCGAACGATTGTCCGATCACATCAAACAGATGGCGCGGAGGACCACCGCTGGCCCACGTGCCCTTTCAAATGCACCGCCAGAACGCGGTCAGCGCCCATTTCGCGCACCGGCCGCGTGGGCACCGGATGCGACAACATTCCATCCACTAGGTAGCGCCCGCGAATCTCCACCGGCAAAAACATTCCGGGATACGCGCAGCTCGCGCGCACCGGATCGATGATCGATCCAGAGTGAAACACCACGCCCTCGCCGGTATTGAAATCGGTTGCGGTCACGCCGAGAGGAATGCGCAGTTCCTCAAACGTCTTCACCTTCAAGATGCGCGTCAGAAAGGAAATCATGCGGTCGTTCGAGGCGAAGCCGCAGCGCGAGAGCGTCCAGCGCGCGAAAGTCGCGAAGCGGACGTTGTGAGCAAGCTCTTCCAGTTCCGCGAGAGAAACGCCGCTGCAATAAGCCGCGCCCATCAGAGCACCGACACTGGTTCCGGCGACGACTCGAACCGGGATGCCTTCTTCTTCGAGAACTTTGAGAACGCCGATGTGCGCGATGCCGCGGGCAAATCCTCCGCCCAACGCCACGCCAATGGCAGGGATCGCGGGATGACACAATGGGCGCAGTCTTGCGGGAAAGTTCCCGGCCAAATGCCTGCACCGACCGAATGATCTTCCCGAGACTGCTTCACGGCGAACCCCACATCTCCGGCCCGCGAACTGCCGGAACTCGAACCCCACCTACCATATAAGATGCCACAATTGCATCGATGGCTGCAGGGCACAACAGTGCCATTCCGCGTTACGTTAGAGGGCACTTCGGGCACGGTAACAGTTACCCTGGCACCATTAGGACCCGTGACTAAATCGCTGTATTCCTGCTAAGTTGCGGACAGTATGGTACGCGAGTTCTCAGCCGGCGGTGTGGTGATTCGCAACAAAGACGGTCAGTGGTGGATGGCCGCCATCGAACTGCCCTCCGGCAGCGCCGGCCGCCGCGTCCCGATCCCGCCAAGCAGCGCGGTGCCCGTCGGCAGTCGAAGCCGATGCTCTGCCTGCCCAAAGGCTTGGTCGATCCCGGCGAAAAGCCGCTCGAAGCCGCCCTGCGCGAAGTGCGCGAAGAAACCGGCATCACCGCCGTCTCGATCACCAAACTCGGCGACAGCAAGTACGTCTACGTCCGCTCCTGGGGCGATGGCGAGAAGGTCTTCAAAATCGTCAGCTTCTATCTGCTGCGCTACGAGTCCGGACGCATCGACGATGTCTCCGACGCCATGCGCATCGAAGTCGCGCGCGCCCGCTGGATCCCCCTGCAAGATGCTCCCAAACTCCTGGCCTACGGAGGCGAAAAAGAAATGGCCCGCCAGGCCCTCGATACGTAACCGAACATCCCGACCTCGCGGACCTGGCGCACCGCGCCCAGACCAAGCTCTCGGAAACCCCCAAGCGATTACCATTACCAGTTACAATGCAAAGAATCCCCTGTGTCCTCCGTGTCCTCTGTGGTTAAGAACTCTAGGACGTTAAGCTTTCATTCCGAGGCCTAATTATGAAGCGCATTAATAAAGTCGCTGTCCTCGGCGCCGGAACCATGGGCGCCCGCATCGCCGCGCATTTCGCCAATGCCGGCGTTCCCAGCTACCTGCTTCGATATCGTTCCCGCCCGACGCCGACGGCGCCCGCGCGCGAAACAAAATCGCCGCCGCCGGACTCGACGCCGCCAAAAAATCCAAGCCCGCCGCCTTCATGGACCCATCGCTCGCCCGCCTCGTCACCGTCGGCAACTTCGAAGACGACCTCAAGAAACTCGCCGAAGTCGACTGGATCATCGAAGCCGTCGTCGAAAATCTCGACCTCAAACGGGCGTTCCTGAGCAAAGTCGAAGCCATCCGCAAGCCCGGCACCATCATCACCACCAACACCAGCGGCCTGCCCGTCGGCAAAATCGCCGAAGGATTCTCCGACGACTTCCGCCGCTCCTGGTTCGGCACGCACTTCTTCAACCCGCCGCGCTACATGCGCCTGCTCGAACTCATCCCCACGCCCGAAGCCGACCGCGCCGCTCATCGACGCCGTCTCCCACTTCTGCGACGTGCGCCTCGGCAAAGGCGTCGTCCTCGCCAAAGACACTCCCAACTTCATCGGCAACCGCATCGGCACATTTTCCGTTTTGAACGTCATGCGCCTGATGCAGGAGATGGACCTGACCATCGAAGAAGTCGACGCCCTCACCGGACAGGCCGTCGGCTGGCCCAAGTCCGCCACCTTCCGCACCATCGATCTGGTCGGCCTCGACATCCTCGGCCACGTCGTCGGCAACATGACCACCAATGTCAAAGATGAACGCAGCGACCTGCGCCTGCCCGACTTCTTCAGCCAGATGCTGCAGAACGAAATGGCTGGGCGACAAAACCAAAGGCGGCTTCTACAAGAAAGCCAAGAGCGCGCGAACGGCAAAGAAGACGAACGCCTCGCCCTCGACTGGAAAACGCTCGAATACCATCCCCGCCAGAAGCCGAAATTCCCCGCGCTCGACATGGCGAAAAACATCGAAGACACCGGCGCGCGCCTCCGCATGCTGCTCGGCCTCGATGGCAGCGCTCCGCAGAAAGCCGACAAAGCCGGAGCCTTCCTCTGGTCCGCGCTCTCCGACCTCTGGACCTACTCCGCCAACCGCGTTCCCGAAATTTCCGACTCCATCGTCGAAATCGACCGCGCCATGCGCCTCGGCTTCAACTGGGAACTCGGCCCCTTCGAACTCTGGGACGCCGCCGGCGTCGAAGCCACCGTCGCCCGCATGAAAAAAGAAGGCAAGCCGGTCGCAGCCAATGTCGAAAAGCTCCTGGCCGCCGGACAAAAGTCCTGGTACACCGACGACCCCGAAATCGCCTCAGGCCGCAAGTACTGGGAACTGGGAACCGAAAGCTGGCAACCGGTCAAGTTCCCGCCGGCGTCTGGTCGGTCGACAGTCGCAAAAAAATCCAACGGCGTCGTCAAGAAAAATTCCGGCGCCTCGCTGATCGATCTCGGCGATGGCGTAGCCTGCATCGAGTTCCACAGCAAGATGAACTCGCTGGGCGCCGACATCATCAGCTTGATCATTCAAACCCTGAAACCCGGCGGCCCCGGCGACAACTTCGACGCCTTCGTCATCACCAACGACGCCACGAATTTTTCCGTCGGCGCCAACCTCATGCTGCTGCTCATGAGCGTGCAGGAAGAAGAGTGGGACGACGTCGACCTCGCCATCCGCCAGTTCCAGGGCATGACGCAAGCCATCAAGTTCTCGCCGAAACCCGTGGTCGTCCGCGCCGTTCGGCCTGTGCCTCGGCGGCGGCACGGAAATTTCCCTGCACGCCGCAGCCCGCCAGCCGCACGCCGAACTCTATACCGGACTTGGTCGAAGTCGGCGTCGGCCTGCTCCCCGGCGGCGGAGGCTGCAAAGAAATGCTGCTGCGCGCCGTCGACAGCGCGGCCGCCTCGCGCGGCAAATTTCCGGCGAAGCCCTCGCCGGATCCGTCGAAATGATGGAAGCCATGAAGAACGCCTTCGAAACCATCGCCACCGCCAAAGTCGCCACCTCGGCGCACGAAGCCCGCGCCCTCGGCTTCCTCTCCGACAGCGACCGCATCACCATGAACCGCGAGCGCGTCCTCTCCGACGCCAAAGCCCGCGCGCTCGAACTCGTCCGCGCCGGATACGAGCCGCCCGTCCCGCGCACCGACATTCCCGCCCCCGGCGAAAGTCTTCTGGCCGCGCTGAAGATGGGCGTCCACCTCATGCGCCAAGGCGACTACATCACCGACTACGAAGTAAAACTCGGCGGAAAAATCGCCGAAGTCCTCTGCGGCGGAAACGTCACTCCCGGCACGCCCGTGAGCGAGCAATACATCCTCGACCTGGAGCGCGAAGGCTTCAAATCCCTCTGCGGCGAAAAGAAAACCCAAGAAAGAATTCAGTTCACGCTAAAGACCGGGAAAACACTAAGGAACTAAAGGCGGTGAACGATGCTGATGATCTAACAGAATCTAAAGCGTGCCCCGTTCTAATCTCGCCAAAAGTGCTTTGTTCCCGATGGAGCGCCGCATCGACGACCTGATTTCACGCGAAACCGAGCCGGTAAATGGCCATGGCAATCGCGCACGAAGTGGATATTGTCCCAGCCCAACGTACATGCGATGCTTTAGGGTCAACATTGATCGACCTTTGGAGCGACACGATGACACTCCGGGCAAAATCTACTCCGGCGGTTTTTCTCCTGTTATTTCTATTGGCATTCCTCACGTCGAGCGGGCAGCTCTCAGAACGAGGTGGGCCAGGCGCAGACTAAGAGCAACGTCGTCTACGTCTGCTGCTTGCCTGAAAACGAAATCCTGCTCGTGTATGACCGAAGCCAAGATGGAAGGGCCTTGCGCGTGCGGAACGCAAGGCGGACCGCCACTCAAGGCAGTGCCGAAAGACAGCGCTTGGGCAAAAGAAAACCGCGAGGCACTTGCAAAGTAATCAGGTCGGGGACTTAACTTCCCGGAAATCAACTCGTATCTAACCCTTCGAAACAACCCCACAATTGCCAGCCTCACCATGCCCAATTGCCTGAATCACTGTGCACAATCGCCCGCCTCACCGTGAAAGAGCTGCCCTTCAGGGCCGCGCAAGCAGGAGCGAAAATCACCGCGGGCTTCAGCCCAGTGGTCGCTCTTCAGACGCCGGCATTGTCATTCCGAGTCGCTCGCAGGCGCGCAACCGCGCGCCGAGACCGGCGAGGAATCTGCTTCTTGGCCTGCGCGCTCTCAACCCTCGACCACGGCACGATCCTCTGGTAGATTTCGTCAGGGCGATATGCAAAAGAAAAGCAAACTCGTGCTCGCGGAAGCCGCCTTGAAGCGGCATTTTGGGAAGACTCGGCTTCATGACCTCCTTAGCTCTTTGGCATCCACTACAGCCGTAACTCCCAGCGGCTCAGGATTTTTCCCCTAAGTGATTGCAGCCGTTAGATTTTTCGAGTTTTCCTCTAACTCAATGATTCCAATAGACCGACAGGGGAGGGGGAGGGAGGATTACTAAACCGTGGACACCGTTCCAAAATGAAACTCCTTCCGCAGCGGACGCCGCCACATTTCTCCTGCGCTACAATCGCCTTATGCGCAGACCTCTGCTTGCGGCTGCTGCGGTTCTCACGCTGACCGTCCTGATTCCCTCTCCACTCGCCACGCCCAATCAAACCAAAACGAATCTTCCGCGCAGGAATCGGCTCCCGACGTTCCCGATGCCATCGCCGTTCCCGCCGGCGAAACCGTTCAGTTCTTCGTCACGGCCAAGGGATCGCAAATCTACACCTGCCAAGCAGGCGCGGACGGCAAGTTCGCTTGGACCCTGAAAGGCCCCGAAGCCGAACTTCGCGACCGCAAAGATAAAGTCATCGGCCAGCACTTCGCCGACCCGACCACCAAGCTCCCAACCTGGAAACTGAAAGATGGCAGCGAAGTCTCCGGCAAAGCCGCCGCGCACGTCGACTCGCTCAACTCCGACTCGATCCCGTGGCTGCTGGTAAATGTCGTGAGCCACGCCGGCAAGTCCGGACTGCTAACCAACGTGACCACCATTCAACGCGTCCACACGCACGGCGGCAAACCTGGCAACGACGACGCCTGCGATGAGTCGCACAAAGACGCAGAAACCAAAAGCAGTTACACAGCCGATTATTACTTCTTCGCGCCGGCCAAGTGATGGCCGTTCCTGGCAACGGCGTGCTGCGCCAGCCGGATTGGAACGGACAGAGACAGGCAGGCATCTAATTAATAGCCTGCCGAAAACGGAGAAATCATATGCGTGAAGTCATCATTGCTTCGTCAGTTCGCACGCCCGTGGGACGCGCCTACAAAGGCACGCTCCGCGCCACTCGTCCCGATGAACTCGCCGCCATCGCCATCAAAGGCGCGCTCGAACGCGTGCCGCAACTCGACCCCAAAGAGATTGAAGACGTCATCCTGGGCTGCGCCATGCCCGAGGCCGAGCAAGGGATGAACGTCGCCCGCATCGCTTCCCTGCGCGCAGGATTGCCCGTAGAAGTTTCGGCACTCACCATCAATCGTTTCTGCTCCTCGGGACTGCAATCGATCGCTATGGCCGCCGAACGCATCATGAGCGGCGGCGCGGAAGTAATCGTCGCCGGGGGAACCGAATCGATGACGATGATCCCGATGGGCGGCCACAAGATCTCGCCCAATCCCTGGCTCGTCGATCATTATCCTGACGCATATCTTTCACATGGGACTCACCGCCGAGCGCGTCGCGCAGCGCGACGGCATCACGCGCGAAGCCGCCGACGAGTTCTCGCTGCGCAGCCATCAGAAAGCGCTGGCGGCGATTCAGGCAGGAAAGTTCGACCGACGAAGTTGTGCCGGTTCCAGTGAGTTTCACCACTCCTAATGGTTCTAAACCGAAGCGTCAGGAAATCGTCTTCAAAGTGGACGAAGGCCCGCGCGCCGACACTTCGCTCGAAGCTCTGCTCGCGCTCAAGCCTGCGTTCCATGTGAAGGGAACAGTCACCGCCGGCAACTCGTCGCAAATGTCCGACGGCGCGGCCGCAGCTGTAGTGATGTCTGGCCGAGCGCGCGAAAGCCCTCGGGATCAAGCCGCTCGCCCGCTATGTCTCGTTCGCCACCGCTGGCTACAAGCCGGAAGAAATGGGACTCGGTCCGGTCTTCGCAATTCCGAAAGCTCTGAAGATGGCTGGTCTGAAGCTCTCCGACATCGACGTGATCGAACTGAACGAAGCCTTCGCGGCCCAATCGCTGGCAGTAATCAAAGAAGCGGGACTGGACCCTGAAAAAGTGAATCCCAACGGCGGCGCGATCGCCCTAGGCCATCCCTTGGGATGCACCGGAGCCAAGCTGACCGCGAGCATCATCCGCGAACTCAAACGCCGCAACGCCCGCTACGGCATGGTCACCATGTGCGTCGGCGGAGGCATGGGCGCAGCCGGGATCTTCGAAAACCTGATAACCACGAAGGACACGAAGGTTCACAAAGGAAAACCCAATGTGGACCCTTCGTGTCCTTGCTGTTCATGCTTTTGAATTCCTTCGTGGACCTTCGTGTCCTTCGTGGTTCCCGCTTTGGGTCTTGACCTTCGTTTTTTCCGCAAATTTGTAACCGACGACCTAGACTCCACGCAGAAAATGGGATACCTGCTGGAAGCACCATGGCCACAGCCACAATCCATCGGTTGACCGCGCAAGCAGTCAGTCATGCCATCATCACCGCAGCCATGAAAGTACATTCTGACCTTGGCCCTGGATTACTGGAGAGCGCGTACCAGGCATGCCTGCAACACGAACTGCAGCAAGCGACTTCAGGCTGCAGCTCAAGTCGGGCTTCCGGTCGTTTATCGCGGAGTGAGACTGGAAATCGGCTATCGAATGGATCTGGTCGTGGAGGGCCTCGTCATCGTGGAGATCAAGTCGGTCGATGCAATCTCGCCGATTCATCAGGCGCAGATCATTTCGTACCTCAAGCTCAGTGGCAAGTCGCTCGGACTGCTGATCAACTTCAATGTGGTCCACTTGAAGGACGGTATTCGGCGATTCGTAAATGGCTCTTCGTGGAAAGAAGAACAAACCCTGAACCACTAAGGACACAAAGGTTCACAAAGGAAACCCTTGCCGGCGCCTTGGGGTTCGGCGGTATAATTCGGCTTCAGGAGGGTTCCCATGACTCTCATTCGCCTTTTTGCTGCCGCGTTGGTGGTCTGTTCGACGCTGGCATTCGCTCAGACGAAAACTGATTCCCTGGCAGTTTCAGACCAGGCTTCCGCGAGCCAGCTAGCACCCGCCGCATCGTCCGAGCCCTGGAAGTTCATCCCGAACCAGCTTGCCGATGCCATCTCTGGCAAGGACCCTCTAAATCCGTCTTCAGATCGACAAATACAAAGTCTTCCGCTCCAAAACGAACACTCGCACTCTCCTCCTAGGCCCCGAAGCCGACGCTGGCATGGTTCTGTCCGGCCAGGTGGAAGACCTGGACGGGGTTACGACCTGTCTAAAGATTCGCAGCTACGTGGTCGCGCGCGATTCGAAGGATTCGGATTCCACGCACCCCGTCAGCTATTCGACCTGCCAGCCCTCGACGCGTTACCGCGTGAGGACCACCGAGATTCGGCCCAGTTCCGTCGACCGCTGAGCCCTTACGTAACACTTCTTTACCCAATTGCTACGCTCTTTGACACGGTTCCGGAGTACTCTTCTGTTGGACAAAATGTCCGAAAGAGACCACGGCATCCCCGGCCTGGTTCGCAGAGTAAGCTTCGGTTGGTACGAGGTGCTTTATGCGGCTCTCCAGCCTTTGTGTTGCGGCAGTACTTCTCCTTTCTCGTAATCAGCTTTTGCACAACATTCCTCCGGAGGCGGAGGCGGGGGAAGTTCGAGTGGCGGGAGTTCCAGCGGCGGCGGCTCGCACGGCGGCGGTGGCTCAAGTTCCTCCGGCGGTTCCGGAGGCAGCCACAGTTCGGGTGGTTCGGGCTCCAGTTCGAGTGCGCACAACTCCGGCGGATCGTCGTCGCACGCATCCAGTGAGCATGGATCGAGTGGAAATGGATCGATCGCGCATAGTTCGAGTGGGCATGGTTCGATTGCAACCCCCACATCAACCCACTCTCGGCGTGAACATACTCCGTCCGGCCCGTAAACACAGGCGCGCGCAGGACAGAAATGCCCGAAAAGAGGGGCTTCTTCGGCTTCCTGCGCCATCCCTTCCGGAGGCCAGACCACCGAATCCGCAGCCCCAGCCCAAACCCGTCGCCGATTTGAGGCGTCCTGTCCCATGCCTCAGAGGCCCGTGCGCAGTCTGTCCCCCAGGACAGTCCCATGCCGGGTGGATGCGGCGGAACCTTCTACATCCGCCACGAGCGCGTTCATTGCACGTCGGGAGAAATTTGGACCGGCGGCGCATGCCTGTTGCAGACTCAGTTTGCTCGATAGCTGCAATGCTTTGCGGAGGACGCTGCAGCGGCAGGAACAGCGCATGCGGGCAGCCGAATCTCAGCAGCAAAACGCCTGTGCGGCGGCTCTTCGCAAGCGTGCATGGACTCCGCCAGCTCGGCGCAAAGTGAAGCGGCTCTGTACCGCTCGTTGCAGCAACAATACCAGCGTTGCATGCAGCGGTCGCTGTCCTCGCAACCTTTCGCAGGCTTTGGTCTTCGCGGTTACGCCGCGGGACGGCTCATTGAACCGTTCGACTTGGAATTCAATTATCCGTAAAGCCTAAATTGCGTGCGTTCCTTTCCTTCCCTTCGTTGCCGCATTAGAATTGCAATGTGACGTTCCGCCGCGGCTTCACCGGCCCGGCGGTTTCTTGACTGGGGGATAAGAAATGGCGACGACCACCGCAGTTCCTAAGGCCAAGATTTCCGGCGGAAGCTTTTTGCTGGAATCGCGGCAGCCCGAAGAAATTTTCACGCCGGAAGATTTCAGCGAACAGCATCAACTCATCGGGCAGACGGCGGAAGAGTTTGCCGTCAACGAGATTCTGCCCAATGTCGAGAAGATCGAGCACAAGGATTTCTCGGTCTCCCGCGAGCTGCTGAAAAAGGCGGGAGAACTCGGGCTGAGCGGCGGTCGAAATTCCCGAAGCCTACGGCGGCCTCGAAATGGACAAGGTCACCGCCGCCGTGATCGCCGACCACATCGCGAAGTATGCCGGCTTCGCCACCACCTGGGGCGCGCACAGCGGCATCGGCATGCTGCCCATCGTGTACTTCGGCACCGAAGAACAGAAGAACAAATATCTGCCGCGCCTGGCCGCGGGAGAAATTGTCGGCGCGTATGCCCTGTCGGAAGCGTCGTCTGGCTCGGACGCGCTCAACTGCCGCGCCCGCGCCGAACTTTCGGCCGACGGCAAGCACTACATCCTCAACGGCGAAAAGATGTGGATCACCAACGCCGGCTTCGCCGACCTGTTCACCGTGTTCGCCAAAATCGACGGCGAGAAGTTCAGCGCGTTCCTGGTCGAGAGAACTTTCCCTGGATTCTCGGTCGGCGCCGAAGAACACAAGATGGGCATTCGCGGATCGTCGACCTGCCCCATCATTCTCAACGACTGCAAAGTGCCGGTCGAAAATCTGCTGGGCGAAATCGGCAAGGGACACGTGATCGCCTTCAACATTTTGAATGTCGGACGCTTCAAGCTGGGCGCGATGTGCGTGGGCGGAGGCCGCGTGTCGCTGGAAAACGCCATCGGCTACGCCAAGCAGCGCAAAGCGTTCAACAAGGTCATCGCCGACTTCGGGCTGGTGCGGGAAAAAATCGCCAACATGGCGACGCTGCTCTATGTCGGCGAATCGCTGGTCTATCGCACGGTCGGCATGATGGACGTGGCGCTGAGCGAGGTCGACAAATCGGCCGCCGACGCCGCCAAGCAGACGCTGAAGGCGATCGAGGAGTACGCGGTCGAGTGCTCCATTATTAAAGTGTGGGGCTCGGAGATGATCGACTACGTCGTCGACGAGACCGTGCAGATTTATGCGGGCTACGGATTTGTCGAGGAGTATCCCGGCGGAGCGCGCCTATCGCGACGCCCGCATCAATCGCATCTTCGAAGGCACCAACGAGATCAACCGGCTGATCATTACCGGCTTCCTGCTGAAGCGGGCGATGAGCGGGCAGTTGCCGCTGATGCCGGCGATCAAGAAGCTGATGGACGAAGTGCTCTCGGGTCCGTCGATGGCGGAAGAACTCGAAGGCGCGCTGCCGGAAGAACGCAAGCTGGTGGCGCAAGCCAAGAAGCTTGGACTGTTCGCCGCGGGCGCGGCCACGCAGAAATACATGCAGGCGATTCAGGATCAGCAGGAAATCATGGGCGCCATCGCCGACATGACCATTGAAACCTACGCGATGGAATCGGCGGTGCTGCGCGCGCAGAAGATCGTCGAAGCCAAGGGCGAAGCCGCCGCGGCCTTGCCGATTGCCATGACGCGAGTCTACCTGTCGCAGGCGATGGAGAAAGTCGAGTCGGCGGCGCAGAAAGTGATCGCCGCCGTGGCCGACGGCGACATGCTGCGCACGCAACTGGCGATTCTGCGCCGGCTGGCAAAGTACGAGCCGTTCAACACCATCGAACTGCGGCAGCAGATCGCGCAGAAGGTGATCGAGCGCGGGAAGTACACGCTGGCGTAGAACCACGAAGACCTGAACCACAGAGGACACAGAGGAACACAGAGGAATTCGGCGAATCCTCTGTGTCCTCCGTGTCCTCTGTGGTTAGTTTTGTTCTTTCTGCCTCGCCCTCTGGTACAACTGTCACGATGAAAATCACAGTGCTGCACCTCATCGCCGCGATCGCGATCGCTCCGACCTTGGCGGCCCAGTCGACTCCAGCCGCGCCGCAGGATTCGGCCACGTTCGATCCCGACGGCACCGCGCACATCACGCGTGTCGTTCCGATGCCGACGACGATCAGTCCGGAGGCGCAGAAATGGCTGCAATCGCTGAGCCCAGCAGAAAGTCGGCCCGCCGGAAACGCTCGCCGAACGCCGCACCCGCACCGACGCCTGGCGCAAGATGGATTCCGCCGAAGCGCGCAAGCTTTATCCCGTGAACGTCGAGGAAACCACGACTCGCGGGCGTGCGCACCGACATCATCACGCCGCTGTCGAATCCCGGAACGCAAGCGCGTGCTCATCAATCTGCACGGCGGCGGATTCAATTCGGACTCCGGCTCGCTGATCGAAGGCGTCCCGATCGCGAATCTGGCGAAGATCAAAGTCGTTTCCGTCTACTACCGCCTCGCGCCGGAGAATCCGTTTCCCGCCGCAGTCGACGATGTGGTCGCGGTTTACAAAGAACTGCTGAAAACTTACACGCCGCACAGCATTGGAATTTTCGGAACTTCGGCGGGAGCGATTCTCACCGGCGAAGTCGCGGTCCGCCTCAAGCAACTCGGATTGCCGCTGCCCGCCGCGCTCGGAATTTTTTCCGGCCTCGCGGACTTCAGCCGCGTCGGCGACTCCCGGCAACTGTTTACGCTCAATGGATTTCCCGGGCGGATGGAGCCAATCGATCCCAATCATCTGCCGGACGATGAATATGTCGGCAAGACCGATCGCAAAGATCCGGTGCTGTCGCCGCTGTTCGCCGATCTGCACGGCATGCCGCCCAGCCTGCTGGTCACCAGCACGCGCGACATCCTGCTGAGCGACACGACGATTTTTCATCGCGCGCTGCTGCGCGCCGGAGTCGACGCGCAACTGGTCGTCTTTGAAGCGCTGCCGCACGCTTTCTGGTATCACTTCCAGTTGCCGGAGACGAAAGAAGCGCTCGAACTGATGGCGAAGTTTTTCGACGAAAAGCTGGCGCGATAGAATCGTCCGGTTCCGTGAGATTGCCGACAGTGCTGTTTGAAGGAACCGATTCGTCTCGGGCTTCGCTTTAAGCGAAAGCTACTAATGGGCACACCCGTGGAAAAGCTTCCCGCCGCGTCGGCCGAACGCGGAATCCAGTGTGAGCTCTCGGCCCGGGTCGCTTGCACTGATGGTGCAGGATTCCGCAGCTTCTTTAGCGATAACCGATTACTGCGCTTTACTCATTGCTCAGACGGAGAACTCATGATCCGAAGGCCTCTTCAGTTGTCATCACTTCAATTCGTCCTCCTGGTCGCGACGCT
This sequence comes from uncultured Acidobacteriaceae bacterium, assembly GCA_963795875.1. GTDB lineage: Bacteria > Acidobacteriota > Terriglobia > Terriglobales > Acidobacteriaceae > Sulfotelmatobacter. The sequence goes on along the minus strand of CAWCJM010000003.1, from coordinate 1,575,956 downwards.
CCTTCACTCTCTCGCGATTTCAGTTCGCGCCGACGTCACCCTGCCGGCGCTGCTCGCCGATCACATGGTGGTGCAGCGCGGCTTGCCAGTTCACGTCTGGGGCATGGCCGCGCCGCATGAAGCCGTCTCCGTCACCTTCCGCGGCGAGACGAAATCCGGCAACCGCCGACGACGACGGCCGCTGGAGCATCTATCTGTCTCCGGGCGAAGCTGGCGGCCCGTTTCAGTTGAGCATCAAGGCGACGAACACGATCGTGCTCAACGACATTCTTGTGGGCGACGTCTGGGTCGCGTCCGGGCCAGTCGAACATGGAATTCCCCATGACCGGCCTCGTCAACGCACAAACGGAAATCGCAGCGGCGCAATATCCGAAGATTCGCCTGTTCCTGGTGAAGCACAAGCCCGCGGATTATCCGCTGGAAAATGTCGAGTCCAAAGGCTGGGCCGCGTGCACTCCGGAAACCGTGGCCGACTCTTCCGCCGTGGCCTATTTCTTCGCGCGCAATCTGCAGCAGAAGCTGGGCGTGCCCATCGGCCTGATCGAGTCGTTCGTGGGGAGGAACGGCGGCCGAGTCGTGGACGAGCCTGCACGCACTCTCGCGCCGATGCTTCGCTCATGCCGGTCTTCGCCGCGCGCGCGAAAACGGTTGACCGACCAATCCACGAACGTGTTGCGCCAGCAGCGAGAGGAACGCGAGTTTCAACAGGCGGTCGCGCAAGCCAAGGCCGACGGCAAGCCGCTGCCCTGGCGGCAATGGCATCCCGATTTCGCGGCGTGGGCGCCGGCGGCGCTCTACAACGGCATGATCGCGCCGCTTACTCCGTTCGCGATTCGCGGCGTCATCTGGTATCAGGGCGAAGCCAACTCACGGCGGATCGCGCGTCGCTCTACGCGCGGCTTTTTCAGACCATGATTCGCGACTGGCGCAACTGCGTGGGGCGAGGGCGATTTTCCGTTCCTCTTTGTGCAGATCGCCAACTGGAACACCGCGCCCGGAGAGCTCTTGGCCGGAGGTTCGCGACGCGCAGCGGCAGGCGCTCGCGCTCAAGAATACGGGCATGGCGGTCACCATCGACATTGGCGATCCGGACGATCTTCATCCCAAGAACAAGCAGGATGTCGGCCTGCGTCTGGCGCTGGCGGCGCGCGCGATTGCTTACGGGGAAAAAATCGAGTGGTCCGGCCCGTTTATCGCCAGGTCACGCAGGAAGAACATGCGCTGCGCGTGTGGTTCGACCATGCCGGCGGATTGATGGCGAAGGGCGCGGACAGTCACGGGCTTTGAAGTCGCGGGCGCGGATGGAAAATATTCGGCGGCCGATGCCAAGATCGAAGGCACTTCCGTCGTGGTGTCGAGTGCTGCGGTGCCGGCGCCGGTTTCCGTTCGCTACGGATGGGCTCCGAATCCGAACTGCAATCTGTTCAATAAGGAAGGCCTGCCGGCCTCGCCGTTTCAGGCGCCGGAATGAAATCAGTTATTTGGCCGCCTTCTCTTCCGGCACCAGCATGTAGCTGACGAACGCCAGCCTGCTTGCTGTCGGGCGACCACGATGGAACGTTGATCGTTCCCTGCCCGCCGAACAACTTCGCCAGCACGGTGATCTTCTTGTCCGTCTCTTTTGGATCAAGCGACATCAGGCGCAGCATCACGTCTTTGTTCTCGGGATGGCCGGTCACGTCCGCTCCATAGGTGAGGAACACCATCCATTTTCCGTCGGGCGAAATGTGCGGGAACCAGTTGTTGAGATCGTCGGAGAAGACCTGCTCCTGCTCGCTGCCGTCGGGCTTCATGCGCCAGATCTGCATGTGGCCGGTGCGCTCGGAGTTGAAGTAAATGTATTTTCCGTCGGGTGAATATTCCGGGCCGTCATCGAGGCCCTTGGCCGTGGTCAGCCGCGTCTCTTCGCCGCCGGCTGCGGGAATCGTATAAATATCGAAGTCGCCGTTGCGCTGGCCGACGAATGCCAGCGTCTTTCCGTCGGGCGACCAGCCGTGCCAGTACGACGGAGATTTCTGCGTGATGCGGCGCGGCGTCCCGCCGGCGATGGGGACGATGTAAACCAGCGATTCGTGGTCGCCCTGCGAATTGTCGCTGATGGCGAGCTGCGTGGCGTCGGGCGAAATGCCGTGATCGTTGTTGCAGCGATTGGCGAAGCCCGTGTCGATCATGACGGGCTTGTCGCTGCCGACCGCGAGGCGCTCGATGTGGCCGTCGCGATTGAAGAGAAATGCTTTGCCGTCGCGCGTCCAGTTGGGAGCTTCGAAGCGTCCTTGCGCGAGATAGACGACGCGGCGGTCGGCGGAGTCGATAGCGATGGTTTCGAGCGTGCTGTAGAGAACCGGCTTGCCGGCTCCGGCGGCGAAGGACTGCGTCAGTTCGACGTTCGAGAAGACTGCCTTCTCGACCACATCCTTGTCGTGCGAGCAGACGCCGAGGCCAACGTAGAACGTGCCCTGCAGCGGAATGCGCAGCCATCCGCCGGCGACCTTGGGCTCTGCCGCCCTCGGCCGACGAGCGACATGTAGACGTAATCGCCGCGCTTGGCGATGCGCAGGCGCTTCGGGGCGGAGAGGTTCGATTGAATCTCGCGCGTGACCGCGCCTTTTTCGTCGCGGAATTGCAGCGAGGTCAGGCCGCTGGCGTGCAGCGCCACGTCGGCGTAGACGGAATCGGCGTCCAGGCTCTGGCGGAGCATCAGCACGGCTTTCTTGTGCTCGTTTCCAGTCTTATTCAGAAAAGAAATGTCGGCGGTCAGCGTCACGTCGCCGGAAACCTTCTTCCACACGAACTGAAAAGCATCGGTCGCGAGCCACATGTTCTCGCCGCTGCCGCTGATGGTGTAAGTTGCCTTTGGAGCGTCGTAATCGACGGAGCCCGCGTGCAGCACGGTGCCCACGTCGCTGTGACCTTCGAAGATTCCGACCGGCGCTGACGCGCTTGCGCCGACGCGAGATGCCCCAACACAGCGACAACACAACTCAGGATGCTTGCGACTATCGCTAAGAGCCCGAAGAATCGCGCATGAAAACCCCTCCGTCGATTGCATCAACAGCGAGATGACCAACCCGGCATTGTAACGCTTATCTTTCGATACCAATCCTCGATGCGCTTCTGGTAAAACGTCTGCATGAAAATGACGCGAGCCCTCCTTGCGATATCGTTCTGCATTCTGTCTTTCGTTTCCGCCGCTGGCCGCGCAGCAAAAGTGCCGCTCCGTCGGCCAATCTGGCGCTCACTCCGCCCATGGGCTGGAACTCGTGGAACAAGTTCGCCTGCAACGTCAGCGAAGACATGATCAAGAGCATGGCCGACGCGGTGGTGAAGTCGGGCATGAAAGACGCGGGATACGTCTACGTCAACATCGACGACTGCTGGCAGGTGAGCCGCGACGCCAACGCCAATATCGTCGCCGACCCGCAGCGTTTTCCGCATGGCATGAAAGCCGTGGGCGACTACATTCATTCGCTGGGACTGAAGTTCGGCGTGTATTCCGACGCGGGATCGAAGACTTGTGCCGGCCGCCCCGGCGGCCTCGGGCACGAATATCAGGACGCGGTGCAGTACGCGGCCTGGGGCGTCGACTACTTGAAGTATGACTGGTGCAACACGACCACGCAGGATGCGAAGGCTTCATACGCCAACATCCGCGCAGCTCTCGACGCGTCGGGGCGTCCGATCGTGTTGAGCATTTGCGAATGGGGCACCGCCAAGCCGTGGCTGTGGGGCAAGGAAGTCGGCGGCAACTCTGTGGCGCATCACCGGCGACATTCAGGACCGCTGGGGAGGCCAGCAAAAATGGCCCGACGGAACCTGCTGCTCGAACGGCGTGCTGGCGATTCTCGACCAGCAGGTCGGGCCTGCAATCGTATGCCGGGCCGGGGCACTGGAACGATCCCGACATGCTCGAAGTCGGCAACGGCGGAATGACCGACGTGGAGTACCGCTCGCATTTCAGTCTGTGGGCGCTGCTGGCCGCGCCGCTGATCGCGGGCAATGACCTGCGCAACATGCGGCCGGAGATTCACGACATTCTCACCAATAAAGAAGTGATCGCCGTGGATCAGGATGCGCTCGGGCGCGAAGGCGAGCGCGTGGCCAAGAACGGCGACCTGGAAGTCTGGGCGAAGCAACTCAAAGATGGCAGCCGCGCGGTGATCTTGCTGAATCGTGGCGGCGACCGAACAGCAGATCACCGCGAACTGGGAGGATCTTGGTTATCCCGGCAACATCAGTGCTGCCGTGCGCGACTTGTGGCCGCACAAGGATCTGGGAAAGTTCACGGGGAAATTTTCGGCGGCGGTTGCATCGCACGGCGTCGTGATGGTTACTGTGAAACCGTAAAGCGATCAAGCCACAGAGGACACTTGACTTCTTGTGGCTCTGGACTCTTAGTGAGGTCACGGCTGCTTTTTTCAGCTCTTCCATCACGCTCTGGATCAGTTCTTTCGCGTCGGTCAGGCTCTTCATGATGATCTGAATATCCATCACGGGCTTGCCCGGCCAGCGCTGGCTCTGGCAGTAGACGCCGTGCTGGCCGACCAGCGCCATGGCGTCGGTGATCGTGTCCATGGTGACGGCGAGACGCCCGCGGGGCACGCCCATCATGGTCTCGTAGTGTTCCAGTTCTTCCTGCTTTTCTTCGAATACCGGCATGGGACGATTGTAACTGCACGCGGGCATGGCGCATAATGGCGGGGCTGCTGACTTATTCTTCGCTCACACGTCAAAATCATTGGCACTCAACATCCCAAAAGGAGAGACCATGCAAAAACGGATTGCCGTTCTCGTGTTCGCAATTCTCACCCTCACCCTGTTCGCCTCGGCGCAGGCCAGTCCCCCGGCTTCGGCGTCTTGCGATCTTGGAGGCGGCAAGACCATCAAGACCGACTACTCCAGCCCGCGCATGAAAGGACGCAAGATTTACGGCGGTCTGGTGCCCTTCGGCGAAGTCTGGCGCACCGGAGCCAACGCGGCGACAACCTTTGTGCACCAGCGCCGACGTCGTCGTCGGCGGAAAGACCGTGCCGGCCGGCAGCTATACGTTCTTCACTCTCCCAACTGCCGACAAGTGGACGCTCATCATCAACAAGAAAACCGGCGAGTGGGGCATTCCCTACAAGTATGAGAGCGATGAACTCGCCCGCATGGACATGAAAGTGTCGAAGCTGCCCGTCGCCCGTGGAGAACTTCACCATCGCCTACGCCAAGATCCGGCAGCGGTTGCACTCTGCACGATCGACTGGGACACGACTCGCGCGTCGGTCGACATCAGCGCGAAATAACGCAGCGAAAGAGTAGCGGAACAAGACTGTACGGCGGCCTCGCGGAGAGGCTCCGTACAGTTTTATTTTTTCTGCTGCCGCAGCGCGTCGGCGGCCTGTTGCGCTTCGACAAGATCAGGAGAGATTTTCAGCGCCTGCTGGTAGGCATCGAGTGCCTCGGGGACATGCCCGGCCTGCGCCAGCGTGCGGCCGAGTTCGAGATATCCCTGAGCGCGTCGGCTGCAGTTCCACCGAGCGGGAGAGATCGCTGATCGCTTCGTCGAGTTTGCCTTGCTTCTGCGCCAGCAGGCCGAGTCCGAACCATGCGTTGTATTGGTTGGGATTGAAGCGCAACGACTGGTCGAAATCTCTTGTGCGCCTGCTCGTCGTCTCCCAGCGCGCGATGGGCTGCGCCCAGATTCGCATAAGTCTGAGCCGAGCAGGCCAGGATCTGAGGTGAGATTCACCGCGGTCTCATATTCCGCGACTGCCTCGCGCATCTGGCCGTGCTTTTGGAAGTAGATTCCGAGATTGCTGCGGCTCATCGGATCCCTGGGATTGATGCGCGCCGCCGCCTCGAAGTGAGGATGCGCCTCCTCTTCTCTATCCTCCAGAATCAGCGCGCCGCCCAGATTATTCTCCGCAACGAAATTATTCTGAGTGACCGCGAGCGTGTGCGACCACAAATCGTAGTTGCTCTGCCAGTATCCAATCTGGCGATGGGTTGTGATCGCGAGGGCAACAACGAATTGCAGCGGCGGGAATCGCTGGCCAAAAGCCGAGCCGTTTCGATTCTGCCCAGTCAGCGACGCCGAACGCGATCATCACGAAAATGCCGATCAGCGGAATGTAGGCGTAACGGTCGGCCATGGCGGCCTCTCCCACCTGCACGAGGCCGATTACGGGGACCAGCGTTCCCAGGAACCAGAGCCAACCGACGACCAGGTAACGATGAGCGCGCAGTCGCCAGACCATCGCGCTGATGGCGATCAAAACCGAGGCTGCAACCAGCACCTGCCACGCAGCGAGTGAATCTCCGGGATGCGGGTACAAGGGCGCCAGTCGCGCGGGCCAGACCATCTTCCACAGATACATCGCGTAGGCCCAGATCGCGGTGGCGATGCGCGCTCCGAAGGAAACCTCGGTGGTGGTGCGGATCGCTCCGCCAGCCTGCTGCGCTTGCATGGTGATGACGGCGCTGGCGGCGGAGAGCGCCAGCAGCGGCACCTTCTCAATCACCAGGCGCGACCACGGTAGCGTCGAAGTCTCGTCCGCCATCCTCATTCCCTGCGCGAACCCGCGCCAGCGGCCAGTAGTCGAGCAGCAACAAGACGAACGGCAGCGTGATCACCATTGGCTTCGAGGCGAGTCCGGCGGCGAAGAGTCCGGCCACCGCCAAATAGCGCTTCCAGCCCGGCTTCCGCGCGTACCAGCCATATGCCCAGAGCGTGAGGAAGAAGAACATCGTGCACAGGACATTCTTCCGCTCGGCCACCCAGGCCACCGACTCCACGTTGATCGGGTGCACCGCGAACAGCGCCGCCACAAATAGGCTCGGCCCCAGTCGTCCGGTGGCCCACATCAATAACAAGAAACAGCAGAATCACGTTCACCACATGCAGCAGGACGCTGGTGAAATGATGCCCGGCGGGATTCAGGCGAAACAACGAGCAATCGAGGGCGTGCGACATCCAAGTCAGCGGATGCCAGTTCGCCTGCTCCGTCGCGGTGAGCGACCACGCGAATCGTATCGGCAGTCAGGCCCTGACGCACGTGCGGATTATTGATGACGTAGCGGTCGTCGTCATAGTTCACGAACGGATGGCGATTGACGGGGTTGTAGAGCGCCAGCGTGACCACAGCCAGCAGCAGGCAGACGATCTTGTTCCGCTTCTGCAGATCCGCAAACAGGCTTCCTTGGCTTTTGGGAGGCAACAACTAGGATTTAACCACAGAGGACACGGAGGACACAGAAGGCGTTTTGCACAAGCATCTGCATGATCACGGTGACAACTGTCACAGGCTCCTGGGTCCTCAAGGCTATACAACCACAGAGGACACGGAGGACACAGAGATGCATTTCAACCAGATCAGTGGTGCCATCGTGGATTCTGCGATGAAGGTTCACAGCGAATTAGGTCCCGGACTTCTGGAGAGCGTTTACCTGGCTTGTCTGGTGCATGAACTGCACCAGACAGGATTTCGCGCTGCCGTGCAAGTGCCACTGCCGGTGATCTACGATGGAGTACGCCTTGACCTCGGGTTCCGGCTGGACATTCTCGTGGAAGGTTGTGTAGTCGTGGAAATCAAAGCTGTGGACGCCATTTCTCCCGTCCATCAAGCACAGCTTCTAACCTACCTCAAGCTAAGCCACAACCATGTCGGCCTTTTGATCAACTTCAACGTGGTACACCTGCGAGACGGCATACGCAGGATGGTGAGTGGCGACCCGCCTTCGACAATCTCGTCTGAGTCGTTGGCGACCTCCGAGGTTAGGCCGCCTTCCTCTGTGTCCTCAGTGTCCTCTGTGGTTAGCTCGGTTTCCACCGCAGAACAGGCTTCCGTGCCGCCGCGGTCTCGTCCAGCCGTGAAACCCGCGTCGAGTGCGGCGCATCCAGCACAGTCTGCGGATCCTCTTCCACTTCTTCCGCGATCGATTTCATCGCCTCGATGAACAGGTCCATCTCTTCTTTCGATTCGCTCTCGGTCGGCTCAATCATGAGCGCGCCCGGCACGATCAGCGGAAACGCCGTCGTATAAGGATGGAATCCGTAATCGATCAGGCGCTTGGCGATGTCCATGGTGCGCACGCCTTTCTTCAGCTGCAGCTTGTCGCTGAACACAACTTCGTGCATGGTCGGCGTGGAGTAAGGCAGATCGTAAGTGCCTTCCAGTCCCTTGCGAATGTAGTTGGCGTTGAGCACCGCGTCTTCGGTGGTCTGGCGCAGGCCGTCGGGGCCGTTCGCCTGGATGTAAGCCAGCGCGCGCACAAACATTCCGAAGTTGCCGTAGAAGGCGCGCACGCGCCCCACCGACTGCGGACGGTTGTAGTCGAACCCCAGCGTGCCATCGGATTTCTTGGTCAGCACCGGAGTCGGCAAGAACGGCTCGAGCGCTTTCTTGATCGCCACCGGGCCTGAACCCGGACCGCCGCCGCCGTGCGGAGTCGAGAAAGTCTTGTGCAGATTCAGGTGCATCACGTCGACGCCGAAATCGCCGGGCCGCACCTTGCCGACCAGCGCGTTCATGTTGGCGCCGTCCATGTAGAGCAGGCCGCCCTTGGCGTGCAGGATGTCGGCGATCTTGTGAATGTCCTGCTCGAACACGCCCAGCGTGTTGGGATTGGTCAGCATGAGCGCGGCGACATCTTCGTTCATCTGCGCCGCGAGTGCCGCGATGTCGACCATGCCGCGCGAATCCGACTTCAGATTTTCGACCGCATAGTTCACCATCGCAGCCGTCGCCGGATTGGTCCCATGCGCGGAGTCGGGAATCAGAATTTTCTTGCGCGCATTGCCCTTGCGACTGGTGATAGGCGCGAACCATCAGCAGTCCGGTCATCTCGCCGTGCGCGCCGGCCGCGGGCTGCAGCGTGATCGCGTCCATGCCGGTGATTTCGATCAGTTGCTCGCTCAGCGTCTTGATGATTTGCAGCGCGCCCTGGGAAATCTTCTCCGGCTGGTACGGATGCCCGTTGGCGATTCCCTCGACTCGCGCGACGGCTTCGTTCACGCGCGGGTTGTACTTCATGGTGCAGGAGCCCAGCGGATACATGCCGAGATCGATCGCGTAATTCCAGGTCGACATGCGCGTGAAGTGGCGGATGATTTCGATCTCGCTCACTTCCGGCATGTTGCCGAGATCTTTTCTTTCGGAAGCGCCCAGAAGCTTGGCAGTATCGACTTCCGGCACGTCGAGCGGCGGCAACTTCCAGGCCGCCTTCCCTGGCGACGACTTCTCGAAGATCAGGCCTTCGTTCTGATTGACTTGGAGCGACGCTTTGCGGGTCATGTGCTTCATCGCGCCACCTCTTCCACATCCTCTATCCTTGGATGACCGCACGGAGCGCTCGCTCTCGGCGACCAATCCCACGGCCGTGTCGATCGCGCTGCGCGTGGTCAGTTCCGTGCAGCACCACAACGCCGCATTCCCCAGCTCGGGATAGAACTTCTTCAGCGGCAACCCGCCGACCATCTTGTGCCCCAGCAGCCGGCCGTTGATGGCGTAGGGATCTTCGCTCGTCTGCACGACGAACTCGTTGAAGCGCGGCGCGCCGCCGAACAGAACCTTGCCGTGCTTCGCGAACTGGCTCGCCGCATAAGCCGTCTTCGCCAGATTCTGCTTGGCCAATTCCTTCAGCCCGACTTTGCCGTAGACCGTCATGAAGATGTTGACCATCAGCGCGACCAGCGCCTGATTGGTGCAGATATTCGAAGTCGCCTTCTCGCGGCGGATGTGCTGCTCGCGCGTCGCCAGCGTCAGCACGAATCCGCGCCTGCCCTGCTTGTCGACGGTCTGGCCGACCAGCCGCCCGGGCATCTGCCGCACATATTTTTCGCGCGTGGCGATCACGCCGCAGTAGGGACCGCCGAATCCCAGCGGCACGCCGAACGACTGCGCCTCCATGGCGATCACGTCGGCCTCGCGCGGCGGCTCGACGATTCCCAGCGAAACCGCTTCGGCGATCGAAACCACCAGCATCGCGCCATGCTTGTGCGCGATCTCGGCAATCGCCGCGACATCTTCAATCGTGCCGAAGAAATTCGGCGACTGAATCAGCACGCACGCGGTCTCCGGAGTGATCGCCTTCTCCAGTTCTTTCAGATTCACGCGGCCATCGTCGTTGAAACCGGCAACCGACAGCGGCATGCCCTGGTGCGTCGCATAAGTCGCCAGCACTTCGCGATACTCCGGATGCAGGCTGCGCGCCACCACCACCGACCGCCGGCCGGTCAGGCGGACCGCCATCATCACGCCCTCGGCCGCGGCCGTCGAACCGTCATACATGGACGCGTTCGCCACTTCCATGCCCGGTCAGTTCGCAGATCATGGTCTGAAATTCGAAGATGGATTGCAGCGTGCCCTGCGAAATCTCCGCCTGATAAGGCGTGTAGGCGGTCAGAAACTCGCCGCGCGAAATCAGCGAATCGATAATGACCGGGCGGTAATGAAAGTACGCGCCCGCGCCCAGAAAGCTGGTGTAGCCGTCGCCGTTTTCGCGCGAGCGCTGGCGGAAGAAGTCGACAATTTCCGACTCCGCCATCTGCCGCGGGATATTCAGGTCGCGGGTCAGGCGGTACTCGGCGGGAATCGGCGCAAACAGTTCGTCGACCGAGCGCAGGCCAATGGCCTTCAGCATGGCTTCGCGGTCGGCAGGAGATTTAGGTAAATAGCGCATAGGAAGTTCTTTAGATGTGCCTCGAGGTCATTTGGATTGAGGCGGCTCGGCCTGATTTGAATCGGGGGCAAGAGTCATCGGGAAGCGTCTCGCCAGCGTGCAAAGCCTAAACCACGAAGGACACGAAGTTACATCGAAGGGATTTCAGTGTCCCGCCTCTTCCGCCACAAATTTCTCGTAGTCCGCGGCCGAGAGCAGGCCGTCCAGTTCGCTCGGATTCTTCAGCGTGAGCTTCAGCATCCACGAGCCGTGGGCGTCTGTATTCACCTTTTCGGGCGACGTGGCCAAGTCCGCGTTGACCTCGGTCACGGTCCCCGACGCGGGAGCAAACAGGTCCGACACGGCTTTCACCGACTCGACCGTGCCAAACGTCTTGCCGGCCGTGAGTTCCGCGCCCACCTTGGGAGTCTCGACGAACACGATGTCGCCCAGCGACTGCTGCGCGTAGTCGGTGATGCCGACCGTGGCGGCGTTGCCGTTCACCTGAATCCATTCGTGTTCTTTTGTGTATTTGCGATCTGTCGGGTAAGGCATAAAAGCTTCTAGCTCCTGGCTGCTAGCTTCTAGCAAATCCTCTGTGCTACTCCGTGTCCTCTGTGGTTAAGCGGTCTTTCTTCGGCCGCTTATAAAACGGCGTCGGCACCACCACCGCTCCCACGCCTTGACCGCGAATCTCCACTTTCACCGCCGTTCCCACCGCCGCCAACTCCGCCGGCACATACGCCAGCGCAATATTCTTCTTCAAAAACGGCGCCGGCGATCCGCTGGTGACGTATCCAATCTCGCGGCCGCCGGCGTCGAGCACTTTATATCCATCGCGGGCAATGCCGCGCTCCGTCATCTCCAGGCCGACCAGCGTTCGCTTCACGCCCGCGGCTTTCGCCTTCTCCAGCGCGGCGCGGCCGACGAACTCCGGCTTCTCCATCTTGCAGAAGCGGTCGAGCCCCGCTTCCCAGACATTAATGGTATCGGAAATCTCGTGGCCGTAGAGCGGCAGCTTGCCTTCCAGCCGCAGCGTGTTGCGCGCGCCCAGGCCGCAGGGCACGACGCCAAACTCCTTGCCGGCCGCCAGAATCTCGTACCACACGCGGGCGCTGGTCGCCTCGTCGGCGGGAATGTAGATCTCGAATCCATCTTCGGCGGTGTAGCCGGTGCGGCCCATCAGAATATTGGGCAGACCGCACAAGCTTGCCGCGCGTCACCCAGTAAAACTTCACCGCGCTCAGATCCGCGTCGGTCAGCTTCTGCAGCAGATTCACCGCCTTCGGCCCCTGAATCGCAATCTGCGTGAAGTCGTCCGACAGATTCTCGACCGCGCAGTCGAACTGGCGCGTGTTGTCGCGCACCCAGTTGAAATCCTTCTCGCGCGTCCCGGCATTGATGACCAGAAGATATTCGTCCTCGCCGAGGCGGTGGACGATCACGTCGTCGACAAACGTTCCCTGCGGGATAGAGCAGCGCCGAATACTGCGCCTGCCCAACCGCCAGCCGCGAAGCGTCATTCATGGAAATATGCTGCACCGCGGCCAGCGCCTGCGGCCCGGCCAGGCGAATGTCGCCCATGTGGCTGACGTCGAAAATGCCCACGCCGGTGCGCACCGCCATGTGCTCGTTGATGATGCCGCAGCCGATCGACGCGGGATATTCGACCGGCATGTCCCAGCCGTTGAACTCCACCATCTTCGCGCCCATCTGGCGATGGACGGCGTTCAGCGCAGTTTTCCGGACTTGGTGGTGGTGCCGGCGGGCGTCGCCTCAACAGAAGACAAATTAGACCTCAATCAGCGAGCAGTGGCTGGCCTGCTGGGATAGGTGTGACTGATTACCGTATCACGCGGTTTTTCGGCGGGTCAAACTGGAAGGAGATTCACCACAGAGGACACAGGAGGACACAGAGGAATTAAGCAAAGTCCTCCGTGTCCTCAGTGTCCTCTGTGGTTGAAGATTTTGAGCTTAGCTGCCCGAACTGCACGGTGACCCGCGCCCCGGCGGCCACGTGCGTTCCAGCCACGGGAGTCTGCTGGCGGGCCACGCCGCTGCCCACCGCATCCAGTTGCAGTCCGATGTCCTGGGCGGCTTCCACCGCGCCGCGCACCGTCTTGCCGACGAACGACGGCACTTCGATGCCGCCCTGCTCCACGTCGAGCACGACGGTTCCGGTAATCGGCAGCTTCGCTGTGGCGCCGGAGCTTGCGTCTGGCGCTTTCTGCTGGGGATGTCCTGAACGCTCGATCCCGACGCGACACAGGCTCGCGCAGTGCCGCCTGGACCACATTTCCGTCGCTTCCAGCAATCGCCGGGCGCCGAGGCGCCCGCGCCACAGTCGGCGCCTTCGCCGGCTCAGACGAACTGCCATTTACCTCCGCGGTCTCCAGCGGCTCGCCCGGATGATCCGGCGTGCCTTCTTCCAGATCCTTGTCTTTCATCTTCGCTGCGCCATCAGCAACTGGTGCTGCGGAGACAGCGGCAGATCGTGCGGCACGTGCAGATATTCCAGCACCTGCTGCGAGATGCGCTTGAACACTGGCGCCGAAACCTGGCCGCCCTGGTGCAGGCCGACAGCCGAATCAAGAATCACCGCGACCACGATCTGCGGATTGTTCACCGGAGCGAATCCGGCAAACGATCCGATGTATTTCGTCTTCGAATACGCGCCCGTCGCGGGATCGACTTTCTGCGCCGTGCCCGTCTTCCCCGCCGACGAATAGCCTTCGAGAATCGCCTTGCGTCCTGTGCCTTCGAGTACGACTTTCTGCATCATCGAGCGCATTTCGGCAGCAGTGTAGGAAGAAATCACGCGATGCGACGGACCAGGATGAAACGCGACCGTCTGCGGCGTCCCCTGCGGCTGCACGGTTCCCGTCACGATGCGCGGCGCAACCCACACCCCATCGTTGGCAAACGTCGAGATCAGCCCGGCCAACTGGATCGGCGAAATGCCGATCTCCTGGCCCATCGAAATCGCGGCAATCGAAACCTTCGACCAGCGGCTCACCGGCTTGGTCATGCCTCGGGTTTCGCCGGGCAATTCGATTCCCGTCTGCTGCCCGAAGCCATACGCGCGGATGTATTTGTAGAAGCGGTCTTCGCCCAGGCGCAGCGCAATCTTGATCGACGCCCACGTCGCTCGATTCGGCGAGCACGCCCCACACCGGCAATATCCCGTGCGGCTTCGAGTCGCGGATGCGCATGCCGTTGTAGACGATCGACCCCATCTGGCAGTCGAACAGTTCGTTGGGATTGGTAACCTTTTCTTCGAGTGCCGCCGAGATCGTGACCAGCTTGAACGTCGATCCGGGCTCGTAGACATAACTCACGGCGCGGTTGGTCAGCGCCCCGGGCGTGATCTGCTTGCGCAGATTCGGATTGAACGTCGGCCGGTTCGCCAGCGCCAGGATTTCTCCCGTGTGCGGATTCTCGACAATCACGGTCCCCGCAATCGCCTGCGTGTCGTGAATCGCCTGCTCCAACTCCTTTTCGGCGATGTACTGAATATTCTTGTCGATGGTCAAAACAAGGTTGTCGCCGGGATCAGGCTGCGTCTCGACATCGGCGAACCACTGGCGGCGCGCATCGACCGAGATGAACATCTTCCCCGGATGCCCGCTCAGTTCGTCGTCGAACTCGTGCTCGATGCCGCTCTGCCCGGAATCCTCCATGCCGACCGAACCCAGCACCTGCGCCGCCAGATCGCGCGCCGGATAAAACCGCTTCGGCTCCTTCTGGAAGTGAATGCCCTGCAGCTTCAGCGAATTAATGCGCTCGATGGTCTCGTCATTGGCCTTGCGCGCCACCCAGCAGAAAGTCTTGTGCGCGCGGCAATCGGCCAGCACCACGTTATAGTCGTCGCCCGTAATGCGCGTAATGAGGTTCACCGCGGTAGGAAGGTCTTTGACTTCAGTGGGCACGGCGAACGCGGAATCGACCAGCACCGACATCGCCAGTTCGTGGCCGGCGCGGTCGTAAATCACTCCCCGCTTGGCGGCCAGCGGGATGGCGCGCTGCTGCTGGTGTCCCGCCTGCTTGACGAACTTTCCGTAGCTGAAAATCTGCAGGAAGACCAGACGCCCGCAAATCGCAAAGCACCACAGAAAAAGCAAGGCGCCCAGCAGATAGAGCCGGGAGTTCTTGCCGGAGTTCGATCCGAATCGACGTACGATTCGAGGCCATGTGTATTCCACTTCACGTCTTGTCATCCTGAGGCCCGCGCAGTTGGCGGGCCGAAGGATCTATGCAATCTCCGGCTTTCGGAGTGCTGCCGACAGAGTGCACAGATCCTTCGCTTCGCTCAGGATGACAAACATTAAACCCACTAGAGACAAACATGGCGGCCCACGTACAGACAGGCCGCCGCCGAGATTCAGCCGAGCCTCGCTCGGCGTCCGGGTCAAATGACCCGGACCCACATAATCATCTTCTACTGCCCCGGGATCACCGTAACCGGCATCGCGCTCGCCATCACCGGAGCCTGGGCATCTGCCGAGGATGCATCCATCCGGATCACCTGTCCCGGCTCCGGCGGCACCAGGCCCATGCGGCGCGCCAGCACGTCGATCCGCTCGGGATCCCGCAACGACGCATCTTCCAGGCGCAGCGCGTGGTTCATCTCGGTCTTGTCGCTCAGTTCGCGCTTGGCCGATTCGATCTGGTATCCGTATTCGATGGCCTTGAAGTGCTGCCACGCATAAGTAAAGACCAGCAGAAACAGGAAGCCAGCGCCGTGCCGAACTGCTTCATCTCGCGGTTGCGGCGCGGATCTTCCACCTTGACCAGTCGGGAATTGTCGATCGCCTTGGAGAAGTAGATCTCGGGTGTACCCGTCCAAAACGAACGACGCCCTGCCGCTGGATGCTCTGCCGCAAAGCCTGCACTGCGCATTGTCGCCGCTGCTGCCGCCATTATGCCGCCCCCATGAAAATCTGGTCGCTGTCCGTTACCCGAATCTGCATCGAGAAAATCGCATGCAGTTCTTCGGCGACCTTCCGCTGTTCTGCCTTCTGCTCGACCCGCTCGACCGTGGTCATCAAATCGCTGATCATTGTTCCTGTGTGCATGGTTCCCGTATACATGTCCCGCTACCTCAATTTGGATTCCTACCACAGAACCCAAAATCCATCCCGCCCCAGCGGATCTTCGTCCGCCTTTCACCTGGATCTTGAAGGCCCGGCACGCCATTACAGCTGTGCCGGGAACTCCGGCAGGTTTTCCGGAGCCAAACTCTAGAAGCCGGCTTTCGGCTTCTGGCTTCCGCCAACTTCGGGTCCGGAAGCCGGAGAACCGGAAGCCTAAACTCTTTCCGCTGCCCGCAATTTCGCGCTGCGGGCCCGCGGATTACGATCGCTTTCTAATTCAGTTGCCGTTACCGGCTTTTTGGTTAGCACCCGAAAGTGCTTGTCCTTAATCGCGCCCTCGCGGAAGGCATCCTTTACGATGCGGTCTTCCAGCGAGTGAAAACTGATCACCACCACGCGTCCTCCTGGCTTCAGAATCCGCGGCGCCGCTTCCAGCAGCGCCTGCAGATCTTCCAGTTCGCGGTTTACGAAGATTCGAAGAGCCTGAAAAGTTCTAGTCGCGGGATGAATCCTACGTTCGGCCTGATTCATTGGCCGGGCCGCGGCTGATATGACATCCGCAAGATGTGCGGTAGATCGTATCGGCCGCGACCGGCAAATGGCTCTGGCGATTCTCCGCGACCTCCTTTCCTCTCCGAATTCGTAAATCACATCGGCAAGCTGTCGCTCGTCGAGGTGGTTTACCACTTGTTCGGCGCTACGCTCGCTACGCGGGTCCATCCGCATGTCGAGCGGTCCATCCGCCTGAAAACTAAATCCGCGCGCCGCATCGTCCAACTGCAGGCTGCTCACTCCAATGTCGGCCAGAATTCCGTCCGCAAACTTCGCTGAACCGTTGCCGCTTTCGCAACCTCTGCAAACGATCGCTGCAATCAACGTCGATCTCGTCAGGCCAGTCGCGTCATTCGCTCGGCGAATCGGAACGCGCAGCGACGGACCTGACGTCAGCCTTTCGCGCGCAATTGCCAGCGCTGCAGGATCTTTATCGAGGCCAATCAAATGTCCCGGTGCGCCGAGGCGTTTTGCGATTTCGTAACTGTGCCCGCCCAAACCCACCGTGGCGTCGATATAGGTCCCACCCCGCCGCACGGCTAAAAAGTCGATCGCTTCTTTTAAAAGAACGGGAACATGGCTCACTGCTCTTCCACCACCATGCCCAACCCCCTGAGGGGTGTCTGTTGATCCCTCGCCCACTAGATGCCCAGTTCGTCGAGCGTCTTCTCATCGTCAGGCGTGAACTTTTCTTCTTCGATCTCTTTCTTGAACAGCTCCAGGTTCCTGACCACGAGATACGTCAAATTCCCCAGAACCGCTACCTCGCCCTTAATCTGTCCGGTCTCGCGCAACAACTGCGGCAGCAACAACCGCCCCTGCCCGTCCATCTCGACCTGCTGACCGTAATAGTTCGTCCGGTCGAGAAACTTTTTCTTCGTCGGATTGAAATTGGAGAGCCCTGCCAGCTTCTGCTCGATCCGTTCCCACTCCTCGAAGGGATACACTTGAGCAACCTTCCCATCCAGACTTGTGATGTAGAATTGCTGCCCGTACTTCTCGTCGATCACCCGCTTGAACTCGGCCGGGACCTTTAAACGGCCCTTTTCGTCGACCCGGGTTGGATGATTGCCGCGAAACATGTCTGGTAGCCGCCACAACAGCAATGAGGGAGGTCAAAAGGGTGCGAAGGTCAGTCAAAGTCGGGCGATTCGGGCTGTTTGTCGTGCTTTTGGGTCGGATTTCCACCGGCTCCTCGTTTTCAGCTCTCGCGTCCCACTGCCCTAACTGTGCTTACCACTTCGTACCACTTTGTACCACATCTTAGCTGTAAGTCGTTTATTGTCAAGCAGAAACTTGATGGTGCATATCCCACTAGGACACCGATTCCAGAAAATACGAAGGCTTGTGGTTAACTAATCGAGCGACCACAAGGGGTTGGGTTTACGCTCTTGGTTCTTTCGCTATTCATTCGCTCAGATTTTTCTTGCTCTCCGCGACTGGCGCGGATTTTCTTGTGGAAAAGAGAGATGGACCAGACGAAGTGGGAGTTGGTCAGAGGCCCGAAGCCTCAAAACGGCACTGTCATTCTGAGCGTAGCGAAGGACCCTGCGACTAGTCGGGGAGTGCACAGATGCTTCGGCGGCCCCCAAAAACCGCGGACCTCAGCATGACAAAGCTCGAGCAGACCCGGTCATAGATGCCCAATGGCGAGCCATCTGGAATTAGCGCACTGGGTTCCCTCCCCTCTTGAGCACGTCTTCGCCTTCTTCTCCCACCCTGAGAATCTGCCGCGGCTCATGCCCGCCTCCAGCGGCACGAGGCTGATCGCACTGAACCGAATGCCCGCTCCGCCGTCGCCGTCTGGCAATAATGGGTACAAAGCGGCTGGTGTTGGTTCCATGATCGTTACATCCTTCCGCGTCTTCCCATTCCTGCCGTCTACGCGCGCAGTGGATCGCGCGCATCACCGAATTCGAATGGAATCAGTACTTCGCCGACGTGCAGGATCAAGGTCCGTTCAAGAGCTGGCATCATCGCCACGAATTCTGGGCTGAGACGCATGGAGGCATCGCGGGGACTCTCGTCCGCGACGTGATCGACTACGAGGTTGGCTTAGGCTTTCTGGGAGAGATCGCGAACGCACTCTTCATTCAACGGCAAGTGAATAACACCTTCGCGCAGCGCCAAAAATCGCTACCTCATCTCCTCTCTTAGAAATCCGCCCTGCTTGTGACAGATTGGAGTACACTTCCGCGGATATCGTCCCGGGCTCTATTCTGAAAAATATCTTGGAGGAGGCTCTGCATGTCACTCAACAGAGGCAGAATCTGGTTGGGCGGTTTCGCCGGAGGCGTGGTCTGGAACCTGTGGAGTTTCATTATCTACCGCTACATTACTGGCCCGCGCTATGTAATCGCACAAGACGCCGGCTGGTTCCTCAAAACGCCGCGCTATCCTTACTTCCCGGCGGCATGGACCGTGCTCCTGTTTATTATGGCAATCGCGGTCGCCCATCTTTACGCGTGGGCGCGCCAGGGACTGGGCCCTGGTCCGGGCACAGCGCTCAAAGTCGGATTCCTGGTGGGCTTCTTCGCCGGCTTCCCCGACAACTTCGCCCAGGCAGAATGGTCCGCCGTGGGTCGCGCTCTGCCTTTTGGCTGGATGATCGAGATGTGGCTGGGCGCCATCCTGGCGGCGCTGGTCGCAGGTTTTCTCTATAAAGAATAACTGGCTGCGAAGAGGACTCTCGTCCTTAGTTGTCCGCGATTCCTCTTGCAGCCGAGATCAGGAGTTCGGCGCGCAGCATGTCGTTTTGCATCCTGCGGATCCGCGAGACCGTTGCGCCCTGCGCCTCGTCCATCTTCACCAGTGACGTCGTAAGGTCGCTTAGCTCGCCGTATCCCGCAACTGAATCGGCCAGTTGATCCGGCTTTTCATGCAAATCCTGCGAAAACACAGCTTCCCCCAACTCGAATGCCTGCTGCACGAGCGACTGGGCCTCGGCATATCTTCCCAGTGCGAGTTCGGCGCTGATCACGGCCGTCACCAGGCGAAGCTTCTTGGAGTTTTCCTTGACCTCTGCCAGATGTGACTGGGCGGCAGCTAACCATGACTCGGACTCAGCGGCGTTAACCGTGGAATAGGCCGGCACCAGCGAAACCAGCGCCAGCAAGCGCAAATCAGGATCGTTGATCTGTTTAGCGAGCGACACTGCCTCTTTCGGTTCGACGCCTGCCATACTCTGCGCGCGAAACATCCGGCTCTCGTCTGCCTTGAGTTGCATGCGTGCCGGGTCCGCAGTTCCCTCCATCGACACACTCCCGGTCCATACCAGCGGCGTATCCACAGTTATCGAAGGCGCACTCCGAAGGCTGTCGTAACGGGTCAGTAACTGGCTGGCCTCTTCAGGCAGCACGCTCTTCAAGATCGGCAGCAATTGGAAAAGGAGGGCCTGGTCTTGAGAATTGAATTTGGCGTCACCAGAAGGCGTGGTGATGGTGATGTTCCAGGTGCGATGGACGAAAGCCCGGGGCGGAGCCCGCAGGCCGTCGACCGCGGCATTCAGTTCGCTCCGCAGAACTTGCGGAGAAGATATTTTTCGGGTCGCGAGAATGAACTTTACGAACTGCTGGTTGGTCGACGTGAACCCGGGATCGCGACGGAAGTATCTGGTGGCATCCTCCAATATCTTGCCTGCGTGTTTGGGGTCTCGCCTCGACACATCGAGGGCGATCTTGCTCATGGCGGCATAAGGATACTGGCCTGTCATTCCCAGGAAACGAGCCAGACTCTCGATCCTCTTCTCATATCGTTGGCCGCCACGCTCCCACAGGGGTTTGAAGATCGTATTCGCGTATCCCAGGGACCGCGAATCTTCGGTCGTCTGGTGCACTGCATCCCACTTTGCGGGCAGATCAATCTGCCGGTATAGGTGTAGGGCAAGGTTTGGATCGTTGAACGCAAGTTCGCGCAGGGCGTCCTTTTGCAGCGCCGCCCGACTTTGGCCGGGTTCCAGCCGTTTAGAAAGTCCCCATGCTTCCAGAGCCCACTGCTTGCCCCGCTGGGAATCCAGGGGCGCAGCGACCTTAGTTGCATCGAAAACTATCCAGGCCCGCTGTTCGAGACGGAACGCGCGCGAGATTCGGTGAGCCTCATCGAGCAGTTCCAAGCTGAACTCAAGGGAGTGGCTGTCGGCCGTAGCGAATCGAGGCCTGGGGGGAACGGCCGCCGCCGCATGAGGGGCGCAAGCAACTCCTAACAAGGCCACAAGGATTGCGATCGCAAACGATGGCCGCATGCTGAGACCTCCAAAACAGTTCTGCCTAGTTCCGTACTTCGCTCTCGACCCAACTTAGGATCACTTCGATGCCTCCACAAAAACCGCTGTCCCATAGGCCAGGACTTCGGTGACGCCCTGCATCACTTCAGTCGCGTCATAGCGCGCCCCGACTACGGCGTTGGCGCCTAACTCGGCGGCGTGCTGCAGCATCAGGTCGAAGGCTTCCTGGCGCGTCTTTTCGCACAGGTTGGTGAGAAGAGTAATGTTGCCGCCAACCAGCGTCTGCAAACCAGCGCCGATGGTTCCGAAGATAGAGCGGGAGCGCACCACAATTCCGCGCACCACGCCGAGCGAGCGGGTCACACGAAAGCCGTCCAGTTCAAACTGCGTGGTCACCATATTGTGGGCCACCATCCTGCCAGCACTGTAGCCGGTTGCCATGAGTTCAGTCCTTTCTGCGATGCCGGGAACTCGCTAACTATAATCGCTAACTATAATGCCAGCAGAATGCCACGGCGAGGTCTTAGAATTATTCGTTGGAGATCAGACTGAACAATGAAAACCGTGAACCACAAAGAACACCAAGTATCACCAAGGCCTTAGTTCTATGTGTTTCCTTCGTGTGCCTTCGTGCCCTTCGCGGTAATGGTTCACCCTCTCACTCGAGTTCAGCAGCGATGAAAAATTCCTGCGACGAGTTGTCGTACTCGACGCGCAGCACGTTCGGCTTGCAGCAGACCTGGCAATCTTCTACGTAGCTCTGCCGTCGTCCGGCGGACTCATCGACGGAAGTGGTGTTCCATTCCCCGCACGAGGCGCATTGGAAGCCGGATTCCATGCGAAGAGCATACCTCAGGCTTCTCTACCCCGAGGACTGATCGTAACGCCAAATACTGAACGGCCGCCTGCAACGGCGGCCGCTCACTCTTAATGCTATTGCGTTACTTTATTCGCGCTCCTTGGCAGGTTTCGCCTTGTTGTTGTTGTGCTTCTCGTTGTAGATCTGCTTGCTGTTTTTGTTTTCTTCCTTGTTGGCCTGTTGCTTCTGTTGCTGGGTCAACGCGCCGCCGTTGGCAGTACGCTCGTTGTGAACCTGCTGCGCGACTGCGGCCTGGTTCTCGTTGGTGCGAGCCGCCTCGCCGGAAGTCATCTGGCCGCTGCGCAGCCCATTCGCGGTGCGCTGCTGCTGGTTGGCTTCGCGGTCGTCAACTTCGTTCGGCTTCACGGTATTCGCGTTGTGCTTTTCGTCGTAGATCTGACGGCTCGCGGAATTTTGCTCACTGTTGATCTGTTGACGCTCCTGACCCGTGAGCTTGCCACCGTTCGCCTCACGATCGTCGTGCACTTGCTGGTCAATGTTGGATTGCGTGCGTTCGGCGCGTGCCGCCTCGCCCGAAGTCATTTGGCCACTGCGCAAGCCGTTCGCGATGCGCTGGTCCTGATTGGCTTCACGAGTATTGGGATTATAGTTGCGCCCAACCGAGCGATCGGCCGGCGAAATGGGCTGCGACTGCGCGTGCTGCTGCGCCACCTGGTGATATGCGTTGATGTTCGAGCTCGCCATGGTGGCCGGACGCCCTTGATTCACCGACGCCAGCTGCGCGCGATCCTGCGCGGCAAAGTTTAGATGCTGCACCTGGTTGGGGGTCGGCTCGAAGTGGCGCTCGTTGGCCGCCTGCATCTCCACCGCCGTTGCATGTACCTGAATGCCCTCGCCACCATTGAAGCTGACGTGGTTGACGTTCACGATTGTGTTCTGCGTGACGATGACGCGGTTCTCGTACACATTGGTGACGTGCACGGTTCCGAAGTTTGCCACCGCACTGTTATAAGCGAATACTCCACCACGCCACTCGCCCCCGGCAAAGCCCACGCCGCCGAAGCCGAAGCCGTAGTTCACGCCACCGTAGAACCCAACATGCGGTCCCCAGTAGCCTTGATGCCACCCATACACTCCGCCCTCATAACCCCAGTAGCCAGGCGTCCACAGAAGACCAGCGCTGGGAGGTTGCACCCATACACCGGGGACCCAGAAATAGCCTGCTTCGCCATAGGACCAGTAGCCGGGCGTCCAAAGGTAACCCGGTGCCGGCAGCGGAGGCTGCTCATAGACCGGCAACGCGGGAGGACCAACGTGGATCGATAGAGATACGCCGATCTGCGCCTGCGCAGTTGGCAAGATAAGCATCGGAGCTGCAACCAAAGCAGCGGCGAGCAGGTTGCGAATGGATGAGCGAAGAGACATGGTTATTTTCTCCTTGTGCCGGGGCCCGAAAACGGCAATATCTCCCCGTCTTGCCCTGACTTCATGGGCGTATGTATTAAAACCCAGGATCGCGACATTTGTTTCAAACTAAAGGCCATGCCCCAGTAGTAACCATGTCGGCAATGCCCGGACGCCGGGTCATTGAGTGTAGTGGGGATCTTACGTTAACTAATAAGGACTGAACGTTCGCTGCATACGGTGCAGAGGGGACTTTTCGCCACTTGACTACTTGCGCCGATTCAAGCTCAGGAGCCGACCTGACCAGCCTGTTCAACTCAGTTGGCGCTAAGCGCTCAAAAAACCCGGCTGGGGTCGATGAGTGTAACGGCGACATTTCGCCAACTGCCCGCGTGTGACGCGGATCGCACGATGCACTTCCATTTGATTTTTCTGTGCGGCAGCGTAGACTTCCGCCATGATTTCGCGCACCAATGTTGCGGCTATCAGAGCTGAAATCGAGCGGCTACAAAAGGCCCGCCAAGAATGTACGGATAGCGGCGTTCAGAGACAGATCGACGCTTGGATCGAGGAACAAAAGCGGAAGTTAGTGGCCGAGGACGGTTCAAAAGGGACGGCATCGTCCCCGCACCCGGGTCAATGATTGAAGCCCCGGCTTCACGTCTCGAAGGAAGTGCTGACGCGCAGACTATCCGGCGAATTTCCGACGGGGGCGGCTGTAGTTCCCGAAGCGAGTGGAACGGTTGCTCGCATGCTTGTCCCACGCCTATCGGATTCTATGTCCAATTTCCCGTCCAGTTCGTGCAACCGCTCGCGCATCCCGGCTAGACCGACACCCGTTTCTTTATTGACTCCATGAAGCAATCGCAGGCGCTCCTCCGGTATCCCCTTCCCAAAATCCCGGACTTCCAGAATCACCGCGTCGCCTGCATGTTGAAAACGGATGCTCGCATCCGAGGCGCCGGAGTGGCGATGCACGTTGGTCAAGCTCTCCTGCAGGACACGGAAAAGAGCTATCTCCACGTTTCTCGGCAATCGCTCACGCGATTTCGCGATATCGGCTTGTACGCTAATACCACTACGCTTGGCGAATCCCTCGATGTAGCACTCGGCCGCAGAGGCAAATCCTACCTCGTCCAATAGTGGCGGATGCAGCAGGTAAGACATGGTTCGAATCTCCCCAATGGCCTGATCGGCCAACTGCTCAACCTCGGAAACGACCGCCAGCGCGGCCGACATTTCCTTGTAGGTATCCTGCAGTTGCGACACGGCTATTTTCAGTGCCGCCAGCGTCTGGCCCGTTGTGTCGTGCAGATCTCGCGATAACTTGCGCCTTTCCTCATCCTGGACTCTAAGCAGCCGGTGACTCAGTTCTTGAAGTTCTGCGGCGCGATCCGCAGCGGACTTTTCAAGTTCGGCGTATGCACGCGACAATCTGAAATGCTTGGCAATCCACATATATCCTCCACAGAAAGCGGTTGGGAGAAGCGGAGAATCCCTTTTGCTAGTGTCTGGATTGTGCCTTATTCAGAATCATGATGCTGCTCACAATTGCTCAGTGGAGGTTCTCGCCAAGCTAGCAAGGCTGCAAAGAGAGATGAACCTTGGCCGAAAGGAAGCCTGCAGAAGGTACTGCTCAACCGCTGACAGTTTTAAGCAGGCCTTATCACAAGTGAGCCAAAGGAAAAGCATTTTCCTCACGGTTGAAGAGTGATATGGATTTTGCAACATCTACGTCCGGCTGGCCGAGAGAGGTCATTGGGCGGTAAGTTGTTGAGCCTTCGTGTAAGTGGTTGAAAAATCGTCGGAGGCAGTTTGCAGGCTTCTGGACGCGCTTCGCTGTCGCGGACGATGATTTCCTCGCCCCTGTAGTCGATCGTCGATGTAAGGGCCGTTTCCGGCTCCGGAAAGGGCATCCTGAGCGACGACCGACAGTGATTTTCGAGGTCCGGGGTTCTATTTTATAATTGTACGTACAAATATATACGTATAACGAAGGCTAACTCCAAATAAGCCTTGGACTTGCGCGATTTCATAGCTCCGAAAACATCCCTGCCGGCTCTTTTCTGCACTCGCTTTTAGGTTCTCAATCTGAGATCAGAGATCGCAGCTCCCCCATATAATGGCCGGATTGCTTTCCTTAACTTTCGGAGGGGTGAATGATCTCGCGACGACGATTTCTCGAGGTGGGCAGTGTTACGGCGGGGTTGTCAGTGGCGCCGCATTCCCTGATGGCCTCTGCGGCTGAGAAGGACGACTCTTCCCTGCCGCCATCGCTGGCGCAGTTGAAATCGCGAAAAAACGAAGCTACACCGATCACGCGTGAAGAGCGCGTCGAACGGCAGCAGCGCGCCCGCCAACTGATGACCGAGAACGGGCTCGACGCCATCCTGCTGATGGAAGGCACGTCATTGCGCTACTTCACCGGCGTCCGCTGGTGGGGCGGAGAGCGCACCTTCGCGCTGGTGCTGCCCGCCAAGGGCGCGGCGTTTTATGTGTGTCCGGCTTTTGAAGAAGGACGGGCGCGCGAGCAACTCGCGAACGCGCCCGACGGCGAGCAGGCTGACGTGCGCGTGTGGCAGGAAGATGAGAGCCCGTATCAGCGCATCGCGCAGGGAGTGAAGGAACGGGGCATCGCCAGCGGCAAGCTCGGGATCGAAGAAAGCGTGCGCTTCGTATTTGCCGATGGCATTGCCAAGGCACTGTCGCAGGCCGTGCCCCAGGTGACGATCGCGAGCGCGACTCCGGTCACCGCCGGCTGCCGCATGATCAAGAGCGCGCACGAAATTGCGCTGATGCGGCTGGCATCGCAGGTGACGCTGGCGGCGTACGAGGCGGTCTACCGCGCTCTCCGTGCGGGTATGGCACAACGTGATGTCTCTGCGCTCATCGATGCGGCATACCACCAGCTGGGATTCCCCGGCGAGGCCAGCGTCATGGTCGATCAGGCTACGGCGTTCCCGCATGGATTGGCCACACCGCAGGTGATTCGCGAGGGTTCGATCGTCATGATCGATGACGGGTGCACCGTGGAAGGCTATCAATCTGACATCACGCGGACATTCCTGGTTGGGAAAGCCGCGGGCCAAGCCGGCGACAAGATGAAGCAGGTGTTCGACATTGTGCTGCGCGCACAGTCGGCGGCGTTGGCGGCAGCGCGTCCGGGAGCCGAATGTGGTTCGGTGGATGCTGCCGCCCGCAAAGTCATCACCGATGCCGGGTATGGACCGGACTACAAGTACTTCACGCACCGGCTCGGGCACGGCCTGGGCATGGATGGGCACGAGTGGCCATACCTGGTTCGAGGAAATTCGACTAAGCTGCAGGCGAACATGACTACGAGCAACGAGCCGGGAATTTATATTCGCGGCGAGTTCGGCGTGCGGATTGAAGACGACATGCACATCACGGAGAGTGGCGCAGAATTGTTCACGCCGCAGCCGCTGTCATTGGAAGAGCCGTTTGGGAAGGGATCGGAGGGGTGACGCAACTGTACTCGGTACTCAGTACTCAGTAAAAGCTTGAAGGTGCTGGGCTGTCAGTGGGCTCTGGTCGAGCGGCGGTATTTGGCGTGGAGCCAGGCGAGGATGCCAAGGGCGCAGACTTCGACAGGTCCGGGCGGCGCGAGTTGCAAGCGCCAGAGATTCGCGTAGTCCTGAGTGGCAACGTACACGGCCCAGATCGTGCCGCCAGCGGCGACCAGACTGGCGAAGCGCTCTTCCCAGCGAATACTCCGCAGGTTGCGCTGCTCTGGAGACAGCTTGCCAGGCTTCGGAATGGCGACGACAGGAACGAACTTCGACTGCGATTGAATGTAGCCCTCGCGGCCGAGGTCCAAATCGATGTAATCCGTTGGATGTGATTTCCCCACACTTAAAAGTGACACAAAAGACAGGGCTTGGCTCGTTACGTCAGTGCTTGTCCGCTGGGCAGCCGAACCCATCTGGCGTTCTGACCTGAGATTTGCCGCGAAAGAAGCCCGTCGTCTGGGTACGTGCCGACCGATCGCCGCTATGCTTCTGGCACGGGCGGACAGCCGGGAAATTCCTTCACGTAGGTGTTGCCGATGTAGCCGAGATAGCCGATGCCGATTTCGCTGGTGAAGAAGCCGTCGGCGGTGAGCTTGCGCAGGAAGCCGAAGAATTCGATGCCCTGCCCCAAGCTGGGATCTTTCTTGAAATTCTTGCGGTACGCGATCAGGTCGAGAATTTCTTTCTGCTGCGCGAGCGTGCAATCGAGATAGGCGTTGCCGTAGCGATCGATGCAGGTGTTGTCGAGCCACATCAGCCCGCCACCGAGCGCGACCTGGTAGTCCTTGTTTTCGCTGGTGATCAGGTCGATGAATTCGGGTGCGCCCGCCTCGATCGCTCCTTTAGCTTCTGCGTCGGGCGGAATGATGGTCTGGCAGAGCGTCTGCAGCGTTTTGTAGGAGTGAGCCGAGAAAAACTTGGGCGTGTAGACCTGGTTTTCCGCCGCGGCCTTTTCCGCGCGCACCATGCGATGAGCGTATTCGGCGGCTTCGAGAGGAATCACACGCAGCACCGAGCCGGTGATCGCGGTGATGGTGAGCGATTTGAGAATGTCTCGTCGGGAAATGGACATGGGGCGCTCTCGCGTTACAGATTTCCTTTCTTCGCCTGATCCAGCAAATAGTCGGAAGCTCGCCAAGTCAGAGCCATGATGGTGAGCGTAGGATTCTTGTCGGCGTTGGTGACGAAGGTGGCTCCGTCGGTCACGAATAAATTCTTTACGTCATGCGCCTGGCAGTACTGATTGAGGGCCGAGGTTGTAGCGTGCGCGCCCATGCGGACGGTGCCCACTTCGTGGATAATCACGCCGCCGTCGGCGATGCCGTAGGGATTCGGTCCGTCGGGACGCGCGGTGGTCAGGTAGACTCCGCCCGCAGCTTCGACGATTTCGCGGTAGGTTTCCTGCATGTCCTTGGCCATCTTGATTTCGTTGTCGCTCCACTTCCAATGGAAGCGCAGAACGGGAATGCCCCACTGATCGACGGCCGAAGGATCGATTTCGCAGTAGCAGTTTTCGTTGGGGATCATTTCGCCGCGTCCGGCGAAGCCGATGTAGGTGCCGTACTTCTTCTTGCACTCCTGCTTCAGGGACGCGCCATAGCCTTCGAAGTCATCACACAGATCGTCGTAGTCGCCGACGCCGGGCATGCCGCGTCCGCCGCCGAATTCGGTGTGGTAGCCGCGCAGGAATTCGTTTTTGCGGTCGAACTTCCACCATGGCAGGTACATGTGCATGCCGCCGACGCCGTCGTGATTGTGCGCGGGCATTTTTTCGAGCTGAGGAAAATATCCGCCGCCATCGCTGCCGACGGTGTCCATCAGGTTGCGGCCCACGACGCCGGAGGAATTGGCCAAGCCGTCGGGGAACAGCGTCGACTTGGAATTCAGCAGCAGGCGCGCCGATTCGCAGGCGCTGGCCGCGACGATGAACGCTCGGGCATGAACGCGTTTTTCTTCGTGCGTCGCCTTGTCGATGTAAGAGACCGCTTCGATTTTGCCGTCTTTGCCGACGACCAGCTCGCGCGCCATGGCGCCGGTAATCATGGTGAAGCGCCCTGTCTTTTCTGCGGGCGGAATCATGACTTGGCTGGAGCTGAAGTTGGAGGCGGTGATGCATCCCCGGCCACACTGGGCGCAGTAGTGGCAGGCGGCGCGGCCGTTGTGGGGCTGAGTCAGGATCGCGAGGCGCGACGGAATGCACAGGATGTTCAGGTGGTCGCACGCCTTCTTGATGATGGTCTCGGTGCAGCGGGGCTTGGGCGGAGGCAGAAAAATTCCGTCGGGCGCGCTGGGAATATTCTCTTTCGAGCCGAAGACTCCGATGTAGGACTCGACCTTGTCGTAGTAGGGCGCGACGTCTTCGTAGCTGAGAGGCCAGTCGTCGCCCATGCCATCGTGGGAGCGAACTTTGAAATCGACCGGAGCCATGCGGAGGGCGATGCGTCCCCAGTGGTTGGTGCGTCCGCCGACGATGCGGGAGCGGAACCAGCGAAACTTTGAGCCAGGAGCGGAAACGTAGGGTTCGCCTTCAATTTCCCAAGCGCCGTTGGGGGCGAGGAATTCGTCATTGAGTCCCTGGCGCGCGTGACCTCCGACGCCGGCACCGCGGTGCGGCAGGTCGTAGGGCCAGACGTGCTCTTTGTAGTCGCGCTCCGGGATGACGGGAGGGCCGGCTTCGAGCAGCGCGACGCTCAGTCCGCCTTCGGTGAGGACCTTGGCCGCGGTGCCTCCTGAAGCACCCGAGCCGATGATGCAAACGTCATAGGTTTTTGGCGTCCGCTTAACTTGCATGGATCTCCCTGGGTTCGATCTTTCTTCGAAGCTATCTTTTCATGGCCGGAGGAGTAAACCGCAGATCCCCCTCAGGGGCTAAAGCCCAACCTTATTCGATCCGTCTGACGCAGCGCTTAAGCGACGCTCTCCACATTCGACGCGCCTGACGCGCAGCTAAAGCGCCGCTCTCCACATTCGGCGACTTGGGCGGCACTAAAGCGCTCTTCCACGGAGGCACAGACTCTCGTAGGCATGACGAAAATCTCTCAGCCGTGCCCCTCGCGGAACCATTGCCGCCGAGGTCCATCCCTGACTTACGTCTACCAGCTTCTACCAGCGCAGCTTGTTCAGGTACTCGTAGCTCTTGGTGATGCTCTCGAAGGGCTGCTTCGGGTGATCGTGCTCGACGATGTAGTACTTGACGCCACCCTTGTCGGACTGGGCGAAAATCCGCTTCCAGTCAATGATGCCGCTGCCCACTTCAGTCAGGTCGACGGTGTCACCATAGTTCTGCGCGCCTCCGGCGGTGATCTTCGGCATGGTCTTGAGGTCTTTGACGTGAACCAGCGGGAATCGTCCAGGATAGGCATTGAAATACTTCACTGGATCAGAGCCTGCGGCCGTGATCCAGCACAGGTCCATTTCCATCTTCACCAGATCGGCGTCGCACAGTTTCAGAAGGTCATCGTAAGGAAGCTTGCCCTCAACAGGAAGGAATTCGAACCAGTGGTTGTGATAGGCGAATTGCATGCCGGCGGCCTTGGTCTGTTCGCCGCAGTGGTTGAATTTATCGGCGGCTTGCTTCCAGATGTCGGGAGACTTGCGGAGTTCCTCGGGAATCCAGGGGCAAACAATATATTTCAAGCCAATGGTCTTAGAGGCTTCGACGACCGCGGGGAACTTGTCGTCGAGTTCGTCATATTGCACGTGGGTGGAAGGCGCGGTGAGGTGATTGTTCTCGAGCGCGTCGCGAACCTGTTTCGGAGTAAGGCCGAAGTACCCGGCAAACTCGACTTCCTTGTATCCGATGGAGGCAACTTTGGCGAGGGTTTCGTAGAAAGAGACTTTCATCTGGTCGCGCACCGTATAAAGCTGTACGCCAAGGTGTTCGATCTTGTGCTCTGCGGCGGCCCAGCCCAGGCGACTGGTCAATAGAGTGGCGGCGGTGATGGTGGTTGCGGTTTCGAGAAAGGTGCGGCGGTTTATTCCCTGCAGACTCATGATTGCGTTCCCTCCGGGGGCTCCGCTGGGGGCGGAAGTCGAATCCGGGAGCATTATACGCGGGAGGAGAGGCTGAAAAGCCAGAAGAAAATCGATTTAGGAGACTACCGGGTAGGCAGGCGGGCAAACATTTAAGAAGGGAGAGGACGCGAGGTGCGCCCTCTCCGGGAAAATTGGCTCCGTCTTAGGGTTTGGCAACCTGCAGATTATTGGTTACGGAGAAGATGCCGGACACGCCATTGGCGCGGATTCCGACCAGATTCTTATCGCCTTCGCTATCCACAACGCCCTCTAACGTTACGCGGCCGCTTTTGACGATGATTCGAATGGGCTTCTGCACGCCGAGTTCGTACCTCTGCAGCGCCGGGTATTGATAAATGGCGCGGAACAGGCGCTGGCGGAGGCGGTCGTCCATGGAAGACGGAGGCAGCACATCGATCTGGTTGTCGACTTTATCGACACCTTCAATCCGCTTTATGGAGTTCTCGGCGTCGGATTTGGTGACGGGCCGCACGACCGCTCCGAGTAGCGTGACGGTTGAGCCGTCGACTTTGAAGGCGATGTAGTCGAAGACGCCAAAGTAAGGGAGCATCAACAGTTCGTGGCGAACTTCTTTGACAATCCGCTCCTGGGATTTGGCGGAGGGTTGGTCCTGGGAGGCGCCCAGACTAGCAAGAACAAGCAAAGTGACAAGCAGAAGCGGCAACCTATGTCTCATGTGTGGTTTCTCCTTGCAGATGAAATTCCCAGAGTCGCAAAGAGTCTACTACCGGAGACGGGGTTTTTGCGATACGGGGGAAGTGGTAGGCCGAGGACATCGGCAAGTGGCATGGCGGGCGAGGCCACAGGGGCTGAGGCCCCATCATTTCAAACACGCTTTACGCGGCCCTGAAAGGGCCGCTCTTCCACGGTTGAACCGCAGAGGACGCGGAGGACGCGGAGGAAATCGCCGAAGTTCCCGCGCTGTCTATTCTTCCGCCAGCACTAGTTTCAGATTCTGGCCACAACCGAGCAGGCGGATATCGGCGCAGTTGTTCAGGATCCAATCAGCGCCGGCTTCGCGCAGCACTTTGTCCTGAACCGTCGTTTTAAAGGCGATGACTCTCGCGCCTGCGGCCTTACCGGCGCGTACTCCAGCGGGAACGTCTTCGAGAACGATGCACTCAGCTGGAGCAAATCCGAGGACATCTGCGCCTTTCAGATAAGGCTCAGGATGGGGCTTGCCGTGAGTAATGTCGTTCGAAGTGATGAGCTTTTTCGGAAGCGGCAGGCCCGCGGCTTTGATACGCACTTCCGCAAGGGGGCGAGTGCATGACGTAACGATGGTCCAGCGGTCCGGGGGAAGGCTGGCCAGCAAGTCGAGCGCGCCGGGTAACGGGATGACGCCTTCGAGGTCGTTGATCTCGCGGCGTTCCACTTCGCGGTTCTCAGCTTCGTGATCGGCGTTCGGGAGATATTCGCGAACCGTCGTGAGACTGGGGCGCCCGTGGGCTCGAGCCACGACTTCTTCGGGATTGAATCCGTGCTCGATGGCCCAGCGGCGCCAGACGCGGGCGACCGCGGGAGTGGAGTTGATGAGGACTCCATCCATGTCGAACAGGAGAGCGGCGCAGTGGATTTCGGTCATAGTGTGGCGAATAGGCGCCTCGGGTCGCTACCATGTTCTGCGGATGGGATGGGCTTCGGTGTTGAAAACTACTTTGCTCAGGTCGACGGTGTCGGGTGGGGCGTAGAGCAAGAATAGATACTTGAGAGTTTCGGCGAAGAAGAAGCTTTCCATCTCATCTTTTTTGGTCTTGGTGGCGACCTCGCTCAGCGCAGCGTAGCCGACGTCGGTGCGGCAATATTTCACGAGGCTGTCGAAGAATGTCTTGCCCATTTCGCGGTAGCGCGGGTCTTGATGCTCCTGGTGAAGTGGCGAAGGTAGTAGGCCGACTCGATGATCTCCGGACGCAGTTCGTAGCCTCCGGAAGTGATTTTCATGGTCATGTAATTCATTTCTTCCGGCTCAATGCCGAAGGTGGTCCACATCTTATAGGCCGAGTCTTCGAGTTTGCGGGCGCGGGCGAGGTCTCCGGATAAGGCGAGCGTACCGGGAAAGAACGCGTCGAGGGCTCCGAAGGTGGTGCCGGTGCGGGCGCCGGTGTTCATGTTCGCCTGGCCGTACCAGAATCCGGTGGGGGCCTGGTCGGCGAGATATTTGTTCACGGCCTCAATGCTCGCCTTCCACATGCGCTCGCAATCTTTGTCGTCGAACAGCAGCCACGCTTTCAGCAGGTATTCGTAGTAGGAGTCGATGCCTCCGCTGATGTGGCTGACGGGATCGGTCCACTCGCCGGTCTTTATATTGATGGTCGAGCCGACCAGACCGATGGGCGAGCGCCGGTTGTAGAGTTCGACCAGAGCGCGTTTGGCTTTGTCGTAGTAGATGGGCTTGCCGGTCAGCTTGCTGAGCGTGCCGAACTCGATGAGCAACGTGCCGATCTCGGCGGGATTGGTGGACTCGCCGCGGACGGCGCCGGTTTTCAGGTTGACGTAGACGTACGGCATTCCGGTCGGAGA
Organism: uncultured Acidobacteriaceae bacterium; assembly: GCA_963795875.1. Taxonomy (GTDB): domain Bacteria; phylum Acidobacteriota; class Terriglobia; order Terriglobales; family Acidobacteriaceae; genus Sulfotelmatobacter. Next base: position 1,543,139 of record CAWCJM010000003.1, on the reverse strand, counting down.
GTTGAAGGCGGGCAACAGGCGCGTACCCAGATCGTCGGCGAGATCGAGCAGTCGCTTGTCGCCGGTGAGTTGGTAGCTGCTGAGGAGCCCGCCGAGCAGGCGAATCGTGATTTCGAAATTCTTGACGTAGATGTCGTGGTCGAACGACAGATTCTTGGCGATGTATTCGCGGGTCTGTGCGGCCTCGTCGGTCATTCCCATCAGGATCATGGTGTCGAGACCGTCGACGGGCGACATGAGCAGCGGCACGCCGTACCAGTCGTGATAACTCTTGCTCAGCGGCTTGAGCGCGTCGTGTCCCCAGGCGTATTGCTTGTAGCCTTGCCAGGCGTGGCGGAACTCCTGGCGGACGCGTTCGGCCATCTCGGCGTCGGTGGGAGTGTCTGGGCTGGCGGAGGTTGCAGTCTGCGTTGAAGTTGTCGATCTCTCTGGAGAGAGGCTTGCCGCAGTGGTCTGCGCGGAACTAGACTGAAGGAAGGAAGCGACCAGGCAACCAACAACCACCCTCAACCAACATCGATTGCGCGTAAGCATTTCGCAAGCGATTGTAACCAAACGCGAATCGGGCTTGCCAGCGATCGCGGATGGGTTGGGGTGATATCGATCACCTAATTTCGTATCTGCGGTCACCTCATCTCTGGCCGCACCGGAATAACATTCAATCGTACGGCTGGCAGGAGTGCGCCATGCTGTCCAAGTGCGCGAATCCCGAGTGCTCTGAGATCTTTCGGTATCTCCACGAGGGAAAAATCTTCTACCTGGCGCCTACCCCTGACATAGAAATCGCGATGGGAATGCAGCATCCGGCGCTGCATGAGCGCTTCTGGCTATGTTCCCGATGCGCGAAAGAAATGAAGGTGGTGTGGGGCGGAGCACGGGCGAAGGTGGTGCCCTTGCCCGCAAAGGTGGGCGGACTTCCGCCGACGCTCGCAGCGAAGAAGAAGGTGGGCGGAAGACGATCGAAAGCACGGGCCGCATCCGCTGGACGGGAAGATCGATGAAGTCGATGCAGCCAAGGAGGCAGCCATGACGGTTGCAGAATTAAACACACAGTCGAAAGCGTCGAAGACCGGTGCAGGGTTTCACCACATTCTTGTAGCAACAGATTTCTCGGAGCCTTCCCGGCGAGCGTTGTGTGATGCGCTGGTGCTGGCTACGGAGAACAACGCCCAGTTGTCGGTCGTGCATGTATTGCATTCCGACCGGAAGTACGCGGCGCTGGAGGATCCGTACGAACTCAACCTTGAAAGAATCGCCGCCGAAAAAGAAATAAAGGTTCTGGTCGACAAATTGGGACCGGAGCAGAAGATTGATATCGCCTTGGTCAAACATGGCCCCGTGGCGGAGCAGGTGGCGGCATTGATCGAAGAAAGACAAATCGATCTTCTGGTCATCGGCACCCGAGGACGTGGAGGTCTACAAAAACTGGCACTCGGTTCGGTGGCCGAGGAACTGTTGCGCAATGCACCGTGTCCTGTGATGACGATTGGTCCGAAGGCGGACATCGCGGTCATTACTCACGGACATGGATTTCGTCGAATCTTGTTCGCCACCGATTTTGGCAAGGGATCGGCGAAGGCTCTTCCACTGGCGTTCGCGTTGGCTCGAGAGCAGCAAGCGAAGTTGATTATGCTGCATATGATCGACCCCATGCCGGCGACATCGGCGAGTCTGTCGGCGTACGCACCTGCCGGGGCAGTTGCCGACGAGGTGGACGACTGGGAGAAATCGTCGCACAAGCGATGCGTCGCGCAGTTACGAGAGTGTCTGCCGGCAGAGACTGGCCTGGAGCAGGAAGTTGAGTTCGTGGTGGGAACGGACTTCTTGCCCGAGGGAGTGCTGACCGCAAGCGCGAAGTTCAAAGTGGATTTGATTGTGATGGGTGCGAACCGGACCGCGTCGGCGAAAGCGGCAGCGCATATTCCGTGGTCTGCAGTACACGAGGTGGTGCGCTACGCACCGTGCCCGGTCTTGACGGTTGCGGGATAGGTCAGCGCACCGCTGAGGGCAGGGTCGGCGGCGACATAGCCAAACGCCTCATTGCGTTCGGCGGGACAGCCGACGCGGCTGTCCCCACACGTTCCAGTTACGACTGAACGATCTTTTCCAGCGCCGTCCGGTTGCGGATGACCAGGGTCGATCCCTTGAGTTGCAGCAACTGTTTCTTTTTGAATTCAGAAAACAGGCGGCTGACAGTCTCGCGAGTGGTCCCGATGATTTCCGCAATCTCCTCGTGGGTGAGCGTGAGCTTCACCTGCGCGGATCCGTCGGTCTGCGGCGACTTGGTCGACCAGGACAGTAACAGCTTGGCAAACTTTTCCGAGGGCGAGGTACTGAGACCCAGGGTGCGGATCTCCTCGTACGCGGTGTAGTAGTTGCGGCTCAACTGTTCGGCGACACGCAAGGCCACTTCTCCGTTGTCCTTCAGAAACTGCAGCAAGGATTCGCGGGGAATAAAATTCGCCTGGCCCGGCTCCATCATCTCGGCGGTTACTTCGTACGGACGGTTGGAAACGACCGAATTGAGACCGAGCACATCTCCTGACTCGGAAAGTTTCGTGATGATGGTTTTGCCTTCACGAGAAGACGTGGAAAGTTTCGCCTTCCCGGCACAGAGTACAAAAACGCCTCGGGGCTGCTGCCCTTCAATGAAGAGCATCGCTCCCTTGGGATAGACCGCGGTGGATTTTATTTCGTTGAGTCGTTGTCCAGCTTGAACCGAAAGGTTACAGAATAGATGTTCTTCGCGGACAGGACACGTGAGACAGTTATCAAGAATATTTAGTCCATAAGGGGCGCGCACTGAGCACCTCCCTCTGCAAGAATTGTAGCACCGCATTTCTGCTTGTGATCACCATCACCAGAGCACGTGATTGAGGGCGCAGTACGATCACAGACGCGCATAGAAAACTGTGACATGATGGGTGAAGTGTGCGGTGGGCGCGTCGTTTCTAGCTCGATAGAAATATGAAAAAATGAGTGCATCTGCGATGGCGGGAGGAATTCTTTGAGTGAAGTCACGAGTTCTGCCGTGCCGTCGCCTGTCGGCAAGCTTTACACTGCACCGACTCCCGCACGGGCGGGACTCGACTCGCTCTTCTTGCCACGCTCGGCGGCGGTGATCGGCGCGACTGATCGCGCCGGAACCGTCGGCCGAAGCGTCGTTTCGAATCTACTGCAAAGTAAATTTCCCATCAAAGTTTATGCCGTGAATCCCAGCCACGGTGAAGTTCTCGGCATCAAAACTCACAAACGTATCGGAGACATTGCGGGAGGAGTCGACCTGGCGCTGGTGGTAACGCCCGCGCAGACTGTGCCGCAAATTATCGGAGAGTGTGTCGACGCCGGAGTGAAATCCGCAGTGGTAATTTCGGCAGGCTTCCGCGAGCAAGGACACGACGGGGCGCTGCTTGAGGACGAGATCCGGAAGCATCTCGACCGCGGATCGCTGCGTTTGATTGGGCCCAACTGCATGGGATTCATGAATCCGACGATTGGATTGAACGCGACGTTTGCAAAATCCATGCCGCAGAAAGGTAGCGTGGCATTTCTGAGCCAAAGCGGCGCGCTCCTGACTTCGATCCTCGACTGGAGCCAGCGGGAGCATGTCGGTTTCAGCACAATTGTCTCAACCGGCTCGATGCTCGATGTCGGGTGGGGCGATCTGATCTATCACTTCGGGGATGATCCACACACCAAGAGCATTCTGCTCTACATGGAGTCGGTGGGGGACGCGCGCTCGTTTCTTTCGGCGGCACGCGAGATCGCGCTGAGCAAGCCGATCATTGTGATCAAAGCGGGACGCTCGGAGGCGGCATCGCGCGCAGCCGCCTCGCATACCGGAGCATTGACTGGAAGCGACGATGTGCTGGATGCGGCCTTCCGCCGCTGCGGCGTACTGCGCGTGCAGAATCTGGCGGACCTCTTTTATATGGCGGAGGTGCTGAGCAAGCAGCCGCGGCCGCGTGGGCCGCGCCTAACCATTGTTACGAACGCCGGCGGTCCTGGAGTACTGGCGACCGATTCACTCATGGCAACCGGCGGAGAACTTACCGTTCTCTCGAAGGACTCTGTGCGGGAGTTGGATACTTTCCTTTCGGCGCACTGGAGCCATAGCAATCCGGTGGACGTGCTGGCGGATGCGGATGCAGAGCGCTTCGTGAAAGCGGTCGACATCGCGTCGAAAGATCCCGACAGCGATGGACTGCTGGCGATCATCGCGCCGCAGGGTCTGGCGAATCCGACACAAGTGGCGGAGCGGATGAAGCCGCTGGCGCACTCCACGGGCAAGCCGCTGCTGGCGAGTTGGATGGGCGGTGAGGACGTGGCGGAAGGAACTGCAATCCTGAACGCGGCGGGGATTCCGACGTTTTCGTATCCCGACACCGCGGCGCGCGCGTTTACCTACATGTGGCGATACACCTACAACCTGCGCGGGCTGTATGAAACTCCAGCGCTGGTGGAAGGAACGGAAGCCGATGCCGGTGCGCGCATCAAGGTTGCGGAATTCGTGCAGCAAGTGCGCGCGAGTGGGCGGACATTGCTCAATGAATATGAAGCGAAGCAGCTTCTCGCCCACTACGGAATTCCAGTGGTCGATACACGCGTAGCGGAAAGCGAAGAGCAGGCAGTCGAGTGCGCTGCGGAGATTGGCTATCCTGTGGTGTTGAAGCTTCTGTCCAACACGATTGCGCATAAAACGGATGTCGATGGCGTTCGCTTGAGACTGCAGACGGCAGAACAGGTTCGCAACGCATATCGAGGGATTCAGGCATCGGTCACCGAGAAAGCGGGAGCGGAGCATTTTGCTGGAGTCACTGTGCAGCCCATGGTGAAGCGCGATGGGTACGAACTGATCCTGGGCAGCACGATTGACGCGCAGTTTGGTCCGGTGATCCTATTCGGTTCTGGCGGAGTGATGGTTGAGGTGTACCGCGACCGCGCCCTGGCGCTGCCGCCGCTGAACACGACCCTGGCCCAGCGCCTGATGGAGCAGACGAAAATCTATTCGGCTCTGCTCGGGGTGCGCGGACGCAAGCCCGTCAACCTGCCCGCGCTCGAAGCGCTGCTGGTGCGCTTCAGCCAGCTGGTGATGGAACAGCCGTGGATCAAAGAGATCGACATCAATCCGCTGCTGGCGACACCGGAACACTTGCTGGCGCTCGACGCGCGCGTGGTAGTGCACGATTCCACCGTCCAGCCCGCGCAACTGCCCCGCGCCACGATTCGTCCGTACCCGCTGCAATATATCTCGAATTGGAAATTGAAAGATGGAACGCCAGTGACGATCCGGCCGATCCGGCCGGAAGACGAGCCGCTCATCGCGCGATTTCATACGACGCTCTCCGAGCGCAGTGTGTATCTGCGGTATTTCTGTTCTTTGAGTTTGAGTACACGGGTCGAACACGAGCGACTGGTGCGCATCTGCTTCGGCAGTTACGATCGCGGATTCGCGCTCGTAGCCGATCGCTTGAACCCGGAGACGGGGCAGCACGAAATCTTAGGAGTGGGGCGCTTCAGCGCGATCAATCGCGTCGGAAGCCGAGGCGGCCGTGCTGGTTTCCGATCGCTGGCATGGACGCGGGCTGGGCACGGAACTGCTTGCCAGCGTGGCGCGGGTGGCCCGCGAAGAAAAATTCAAGAAACTTTCCGGCGAAATCCTGCGCGACAATCTGGCCACGCAGGCCATCTTCAAGAAGGTCGGATTCAAGCTGAGCGCGATGGACGATCCTTCGTCGGTGTCGGCGCGGTTAGAACTTTAGTCGGCCCGGCTAAGAATGGTTCAGCTGATCGACGCGGGCTTGACGATTTCGAGTTGCGGCTCGAACTTCAAATTCGTGCCCAACGCGCGCGACACCAGGCACAATTTCTCGGCGCGTTTCAGCAGGTCGAGCGCACGATCCCGCTCTTCGGCGGATGCGATCTTCAGATTGGGACGAACCACGATCTGCGTGAAACTGTAGCCCGAGTCAGCTTTGCGTACGGTGCCGCTGGCCTCCACTTGCAGATCGGTGAAGTCGAATTGCGCGCTACCTGCGATGGCCCGCAGAGTCGTGGTGTAGCAACCAGCCACGGCGGCGAGCAGAAGTTCCTCAGGCGTCCAACGGCCTTCCAGCCCGCCAAATTCGGTGGGAGCCGTGAAGTGGATCGCGTTGGGTGCGGAATCTGATTTGGCCAGGCCGGTGCGGCCGGAGGTCCACCAGGCTGCTACTCGATATGCATGTTCTTCACTCATGATCTTCACCAATCCTTGGGAAATTTCGGGAACTTCGGTGCGCCGAAAGTGAACCGGCACCATGTTGTTTACTGTCGCGGAGCTGCCGCCTAAGCGACTCCCTGCTTCGGGGAGAGTCCGCGCTCCTCTTCGATTCTCTTGATCTGCGCGCGCAACCAGCCAGCCAGAGCCTCTTCCATATCTGCCTGGGTACCGGTGCGATAGAAATCCTCGACCGATTGACCTTCCTTCGTGAGCTGGATGAAACGACAAGGCACGGCATCGGTGCGATGGCCTTCGGGCACGAACTGCTCCAACAGGCAACTCTCGCAGGGATGCGGGCGTGCCGGGTCACAGAAATTCGGACAGATGGGGGAATCTTCAAACACTGCGGGCGCCCGCCAGGGCGCGTGCGGAGAGCGTCCGTAGCCTCCATCTTGCAGGAAGCTCAGTTCGAACCGGAGGACTTCCAGAATGTCACGACCGTCTTGAGCCATAAGGCACCTCGATTGGAAGCTAGATTGCCAGAGGTGGGCGGGAAACTCCGTGCACTTGGTCACGAGGATTTGTGATTGGAGTCACACTCAGACGGCGCAGGTTCCGCAACGGCGCCGTAAATTGCCCCGATTTTCGAAGATTCCCGGAATGGTTCGTGTAATCGAAATCACAGTTATGCGTGATTTGGCACACGGATAGAGAGGTTTTGTGGACCTTGGGTCTAGTTCCAAGATGCGCCTGATACTAGCGAGGGTGGCTGGCGCTTCGGGGGTTACGAATCACAGTTGAATGTGATTTCAATCACGCATCAAGATTCCGCAGAACTGGCCCTCAACCCAACGAAGACGTGGGTGGAAGCTCTTAAGCGGAAGCATCCACAATGACTGGCTGTTTTCTTCGAGAATCCAACTCGAAGAAGGTAGAAATCTCCTGGCATCGTCTGTTCAATCGTGCGCACGCGAGCGCACATTCCGGCCGGATGCGGAGAAGAAATCGCTTACGGCTGGTAGGCGCAGCATGGGTCCGCGGCGAACAAATCGCCAGTCATGGCATGAGCGCGAGCGCGCGACCCTCCGCAAACCGTGCGGAAGTTACAGCGTCCGCACTTGCCCTTGAGCCTGGAACTGTCGAGCAATGACACGAACAGCGGAGAATCGCAGTACACCTCGGCCAGGGGTTGGGTGGTCACGTTACCGCCGGAGAGCGGCAGAAATCGGCTCGGATATACCTCGCCATGGTGGTTGATGAAAACGAAAGCTTTGCCCTCGTTAACTCCTCGAGGTCCGCGCGCGATGACGTCGGCCTCAGTCAGGCGCCCACGCGATTCCCGCACTCGCTGCTGCAAAACATAGCGTTGATAGTGCTGGCCTTCCGTGGTCTTGATCTGAAAGTTCACCACCCTGGACGCTGCGTAGAGCTTGGCAAAAATCTGTTCATGCTCGTCGGCGGTGAGCGTCTGAGCCGCTTGTTCCGGGGTTGAAGGCACGAAGAAGAAGACATTCCACAGGGCAACATCGAGCCGCGTCAGCAACTCGATCATGGGTTCCAGGTCATGCCAGTTGCGGTGCGCAAGAATGGTATTGATTTGCACCGGAAGCTGCTCTTCATGGCACGATCCGATGACGGCAAGCGTACGCTTGTGGCATCCGGGCACTGCCCAGTACGCGTCGTCGAATGCGGTTGTAGAACCATGCAGCCAGAAGCCGGCGCGCATCAATCCGCACGCCTTCATTTCCGCGATCGCAGCCGCGTCGAGCCTCGGTGTGGGCAGCATCGTAAGCGAAGTGCGAATGGAACGGCGCGAGGCAAACTCGATGATGGGAAATAAATCAGGGCGGACCAGTGGATCGCCGCCGGTCAGCGCCAGCAGAGGAACGCGCATCGCGGCAACTTCCTCTATGAGATGAAAGGCCTCGGCGGTTGAGAACTGTTGCCGGTCGCGGGGCGTCCGCGCCGTGGCGCGAGCTGGCGCAGACTTCCAATCACACGCCCGGGTCATCTCCCACGTCACTTGCACAGGGCGGGGCCGAAATCCGGGAGCAGGGGATGTCTCCTCTGGCTCCGCTGCAGCCTGCGACGTTTTCCGTTCCAAAGCAGACTGGGTCCCGCGCTGCACGGGAACAAGTGGATTCGACAGGATGGACACAGCGAAATCCTAAGGACGCGGGGTTGGCGGCGCAGTGCGGGGTCGCACGCGCGCTTGTGACGAACATCACAACTAGTCTGAAAAATCACCCGTGATCACTGTCACAGGGCCCCGTGACTTACGCCATAGGTCTGACTTGCCGGGCATGTGATCCTACGCCTGCGAGCGAGTTCTCAGGACGCAGGACGAAAGCACGATCGCAACTGCAAACGCGCTTTCGGGAAGTGGCCAGTTTTGGACAGTGGCTACTCTTGCTCCGTGATATCGTGCGAAAGAAAACTCTTCCTCAGGAGGAAGCAACGTGAAACTGATCTCTTTTCGAATGGGCCTCGTAACTCTGCTGGCGGGCGGCATGGTCGCCGTCTGCTCTTCTTCGGCAGTCGCACAGGACGCAGCAGCAACCTTCAAATCAAAGTGCGCCATGTGTCATGGCGCAGACGGCAAGGGCGGGAAGATGGGAACCCGCGACTTCGCGTCGCCAGAAGTGAAAGCTGAGACCGATGCCCAGCTCACGGACATCATCTCCAAGGGCAAGGGCAAGATGCCGGCCTACACCGGAAAACTCAGTGACGCAGACATCACTGGTCTCGTCACCTATATCCGCACTTTGGCCAAGTAAGACACAGGCGGCGCGGTCCGCCGCCTGACAAATCGTTCAATTCTTGAAGATTGGCGGGTGAGAGTCATGTCCACGCGAACAACACGGAATATTTTTGCGCCTGGAGTTGCTCTCACCCTCGTTTTATCCGCAGGAACGCTCCTCGCCGCCGGCAAGCCGCCCACCAGCAAACAGCCCCCGAAGCCGGCCGCGGAAGAGTGTCTGGCCTGCCATAGCGATGCCACGCTGACTCATGACGTCAATGGCAAGACGGTCAGCCTGCATGTCGATCCGCAAGGCTTCAAAGATTCCATCCATGGCAGCATGTTTACCTGCGTGGATTGCCATACGGATGTAAAGAGTTCCGCGCACGAAACCACTCCACTAAAAATCACTTGCGCGACGTGCCACGCCGACGAGCAAGCTGCCTATGATCGCAGCTTCCATGGCAAGGCGGTGCAGGGCGGCAACAGCAAGGCCGCCACCTGCGTCGATTGCCACGGCAGCCCGCATGAACTGCTGCCCGCCAGCGATCCGAAGTCGCGCGTACACCACACCAATATCCCCGCCACCTGCGGCGCTTGCCACAGCCAGAAGTTTGTCATGCAAGACAGTGGACAGAGCGCGCAAATGGTCGCTTCGTACGCGCAGAGCGTTCACGGACATGCCGTCGCTGCCGGATCCGAGAAAGCCGCGGTCTGCACTGACTGCCACGGTACGCACGAGATCCTCGACGCCAAGGACGCGAAGTCGCCCATCTTCAAGTTCAACGTGCCTACGACGTGCGGCCAGTGCCACGACACGATCTCCAAGGAATTCAAGCAGAGCATCCACGGACAGGCTGTCGCGAAGGGCAACTGGCAGGCGCCAGTGTGCACCGATTGCCACGGCATTCACTCCATCAAGGCGCACACCGATCCCAACTCTCCGGTCTCGGCGCAAAACGTAGGCGCGGCGACCTGTGGACGCTGCCATGAAGGCATGCGACTCTCGCAAGAGTTCGGAGTGGAAGGACGCCGCGAGACCACCTATCTGGCCAGCTACCACGGACTGGCGGCGAAGGGAGGCTCGCAGGTGGTTGCGAATTGCGCCAGCTGCCACGGCACGCACAGCATTTTCCCTTCGAGCGACCCGCGATCGACCATCAACCACGCCAATCTGGCTCGGACTTGCGGCCAGTGCCACCCGGGCGTAACCGAAAAATTCACCGCCGCGAAAGTCCACGTGGATGCGCCGCTCTCGGCCGACATGGGCAGCAAGGCCGTGCGCTGGATCCGCCGCTTCTATCATGAGCATGATCTTCGCAGTCATCGGCGGGATGCTGCTGCACAACTTCATCATCTGGCGTTCGAAAGTAATTGCGCGGCGCAAAGAACAGCACGCTTTCGTGATGCGCATGCCCCTGCGCTTCCGCCTGCAGCACGCCACTCTGCTCACCAGCTTCATTGTGCTGGTGCTGACCGGCTTCGCGCTGAAGTTCCCCGACTCCTGGTTCGCCTCGATGCTGTCGCTGGGGGAACACCGCCGCCACCTCCTGCATCGCATTGCCGCGGTGGTTCTGATGGGAGTGAGCATCTATCACATCTTCGACATCGCGTTCAGTCGCGCAGGACGAAGACTCGTGCTCGATCTCTTCCCCACGTTGGACGATGCCCGGGGCGCTTGGCAGAATATCTGCTACTATCTCGGTCTAACTTCGCGCAAGCCTGAGTTTGCCCGCTTCAACTACGCGGAGAAAGCTGAATACTGGGCTCTGGTCTGGGGCATGATTGTCATGGCCGTCACCGGAGTCATGCTGTGGGCCAAGGTTCTTGTCGGCAATCACCTGCCGCGCTGGTGGCTCGATGTCGCGACTGCCATTCACTTCTACGAAGCCGTACTGGCAACGCTAGCCATCATCGTCTGGCACTTCTACCAGGTGTTCTTCGACCCGGACGTGTACCCGATGAACTGGGCGTGGTGGGACGGCAAGATGACGTTGCACCATTACCACGATGAGCATGGGCTGGACAGCGCGACGCTCGCCGAGTCTGTCAACGACTCGAGCGCAGTGCTGGAAGCGACTGAAGTCTCAGCTGAGCAAGAAGCTGAACCCGAAGAGATAAAACATGGACGCTGAGAAAACTCCGCCGCTGCAAGTAGAACCCTGGCATCGTTCGCGCATGCTGTTGCGCAATCCGATCAGCCTCGCCGGAGTGGCGCTGGCCATCGTCAGTTTGGCGAACATCTTCCTGTTCGTTCTGATCGATCAAATCGCCACCAAGGCGAGCCCTTACATCGGCATCCTGGCGTACATGGTATCGCCAGCTTTCCTGGTGCTGGGATTGTTTCTGATGTTGGTCGGCGTATTGCTGGAACGGCGGAAGAAGGTGGCACCGACCGCTTTCTACCCTCGCATCGATCTGAATGATCCGACGCAGCGCAGCGCCGTCATTTCATTCATGACGTTCCTCATCGTCTTTGTGATGGTGAGCGTCGCCGGCAGCTACAAAGCCTACGAGTTCACCGAGTCGGTCGGGTTTTGCGGACAACTCTGCCACACCGTGATGAGCCCGGAATACACGGCGTACCAACTCTCCCCGCACGCGCGCGTTGCCTGCGCGGAATGCCACGTCGGTGCCGGCGCTACGTGGTTCGTGAAGTCGAAGCTCTCGGGCAGCCGGCAGGTTTTTGCGGCGCTGTTCAACACGTTCCCGCGACCGATTCCCACGCCGGTTCACAACTTGCGTCCGGCGCAGGAAACCTGCGAGCAGTGCCACTGGCCGAAGAAGTTCTATGGCGGGCAACTCAAAGTGTTCACGCACTATGCCAACGACGAAAAGAACACCATGCGCCAGATTCGGATGATCATCAAGACGGGCGGCGGCGATCCGGCTACGGGCGCGCCCGAAGGCATTCACTGGCACATGAACATCGCGAACAAGATCGACTACGTCGCGGCCGACGACAAGCGCCAGATCATTCCTTATATCCACGTCGAAGACCTGCAGGGCCGCGTGACCGAGTACTACGCCAAGGACTCGACGCTCACCAAAGATCAGATTGCCAAGACCGACAAACACCACATGGATTGCGTGGACTGCCACAACCGCCCCACCCACATCTACGTTCCACCTGACCAGGCCGTCGATCAATCCTTGCTGGCGCGCCGCATCGACGTTTCCCTGCCCTTCATCAAGCAGGAAGCGGTCACGGTGTTGACGGGGACCTACGCCACGACCGACGCCGCGATGCAAGGAATTGCGAGTGGGATACAGAGCTACTATGAGAGCAAGTATCCTGATGTCGCGAAGACCAAGCAGTTGGAGATTCGCAACGCTGTGGCCGAGGTTCAGCAGATCTTCAAACACACGACGTTCCCGGAAATGAAGCTGAACTGGCAGACGCATCTCCAACAACCTGGGCCACTTCTACTACACCGGCTGCTTCCGCTGCCACGACGGCCAGCACGTCAGCGCCGACGGCAAGGTCATCAGCAGGGATTGCAACCAGTGCCACACGCTGCTGTCTGAGACCGACGGAGCCGCAAGCCTGGCTGCCACGGCAGTGCCGAGTTTCAAGCATCCGGTCGATTTGGGAGATCTCACGCAAGTCAGCTGCGCGGACTGTCACAGCGGTGGAGTTGGCCCGTAACTCCATGATTCATAGCTAGATAGACGAACGGCTCGAAGTTCAAGTCCAGGCTGACGATTAGCCCTACCTCACCAAAGTGTGATTTTAATCACACCCGTGTGTGAACCTGCGTCCCGACATCCACACCCCCCTTCCTGCATCCTGAAAACGTGGTTGCGGCACGCCAGTGGCCGCGGTCGATTTGTTCGAAAGGGGATGTAAATGAAGCGCAAATTCAAGACCATGGACGCCAACGAAGCGGTCGCCAATGTCGCCTACCGGGCGAGCGAGGTGATTGCGATTTACCCCATCACTCCTTCGTCGCCCATGGGCGAGTGGGCGGACCAGTGGTCGTCGGAGAACGTTCCCAACGCCTGGGGCAGCGTGCCCCACGTGGTCGAGATGCAGAGTGAAGGCGGCGCCGCCGGAGCGGTGCATGGCGCGTTGCAGACCGGATCGCTCTCCACGACGTTCACCGCGTCCCAGGGATTGCTGCTGATGATCCCGAACATGAACAAGATCGCCGGCGAACTAACTCCGTGCGCCTTTCACGTGACCGCCCGCACCCTGGCGACGCATGCGCTCTCAATTTTCGGCGACCACTCCGACGTGATGTTCTGCCGCGCCACCGGATGGGCCATGCTCTGCTCGAACTCCGTGCAGGAAGCGATGGACCTGGCGCTGATCGCGCACGCCGCGTCGCTTGAGACCCGCATTCCCTTCCTGCATTTCTTCGACGGATTCCGCACCTCGCACGAAGTCAACAAGATCGAGATGCTCAATGAAGACGATATGCGCGCCATGCTGAACATGGACCGCATCATCGAGCACCGCCAGCGCGCCCTCTCGCCCGATCATCCGGTGCTGCGCGGCACGGCGCAGAATCCTGACGTCTTCTTCCAGATCCGTGAGAGCGCCAACGCGTACTACGATGCGGCCCCGGCCAAGGTTCAGGCCACGATGGATAAGTTTGCCGAGATCGTAGGGCGCTCCTATCACCTGTTCGATTACGTCGGCGCGCCTGATGCCGAGCGCGTGATCGTGATGATGGGCTCCGGCGCAGAAGCAGCTCATGAAACGGTCGAATACCTGACCGCACGCGGAGAAAAAGTCGGCTTGCTGAAAGTCCGCTTGTATCGTCCCTTCTGCGTGAAGTCGTTCATGGAAGCCCTCCCCGCCAGCGTTCGCCAGATTTCGGTTCTCGATCGCACCAAAGAGTCCGGCGCGATCGGCGAACCTCTCTACCTCGACGTGGTCAACGCGTTGCACGAGGGCTTGAAGCTGGGCTACGGAAAGCTGAAGACCGCGCCCGGCGTCGTCGGTGGACGCTACGGCTTGTCGTCCAAAGAATTCACGCCGGCGATGGTCAAGTCCGTCTACGACAATCTGAAACAGAAACAACCGAAAGATCACTTCACGATTGGCATTCAGGACGACGTCAACCACACCAGCCTGGACTACGACGCCGCCTTCTCCACCGAACCCGACAGCGTCGTGCGCGCCTTGTTCTACGGCCTGGGCGCGGACGGCACCGTCGGCGCGAACAAGAATTCCATCAAGATCATCGGCGAAAACACTGACAACTACGGGCAGGGATACTTCGTCTACGATTCGAAGAAATCCGGCGCGATGACGGTTTCGCACTTGCGCTTCGGGCCGCAACCCATTCACTCCAGCTATCTGGTCTCGAAAGCGAACTTCATCGCCTGCCACCAATGGATTTTCCTCGAGCGCTACGACATGCTGAGTTCGCTGGTCCGGGCGGCGTGTTCCTGGTCAACAGTCCTTTTGGCAAAGATGAAGTCTGGGATCACCTGCCGCGCGAAGTGCAGTCGCAACTGATCGCCAAGAAGGCGAAGCTCTATGCGATCGATGCCTACCAGGTCGCGCAGGACGCCGGCATGGGTTCGCGCACGAACACCATCATGCAAGTATGTTTCTTCGCGATCTCGAAAGTTCTGCCCCGCGAGGAAGCCATCGAAGCCATCCGCGAATCGATTCGCCATACCTACGGCAAGAAGGGCGAAGACGTCGTGCAGAAGAACATGCAGGCCGTCGACGCGACGCTGGCTCACCTGTTCGAAGTCAAGATCCCCGAGGCGGTCACGAGCAAGACGGAAATTCCAGCAGCCTTTCCGGGCGCTCCGAAGTTCGAGCACGACGTTCTCGGCACAATCTATGCCGGCCGCGGCGACGAACTGCCGGTCAGCGCATTTTCCTGCGACGGCACCTTCCCGACGGGCACCGCGAAATGGGAGAAGCGTAACCTCGCTCTGGAAATTCCCGCGTGGGATTCGAAGATCTGCATACAGTGCGGCAAGTGCGCGATGGTTTGCCCGCATGCCGTGATCCGTATCAAGGTCTATGACAGCAAGGAACTGGGAGGCGCGCCGGCGACCTTCAAGGCCTGCGATGCCCGTGACAAAGAGTGGGCGGGCATGAAGTACACGATTCAGGTCGCTCCGGAAGATTGCACCGGATGCGGCGTCTGCGTCGATGTCTGCCCGGTAAAGAACAAGAGTGAAGTACGGCTGAAGGCGATCAACATGGTGCCGCAGCCTCCGTTGCGCGCGCCCGAGAGCGAGAACTGGGACTTCTTCCTGCAAGATTCCGGAACTCGATCGCAGAAAGATCAAAGTCGGGACGATCCGCCAGCAACAGGTGCAGGAACCGCTGTTCGAGTTCTCGGGCGCGTGCTCGGGATGCGGCGAGACTCCTTATCTGAAGCTGGTTTCGCAGTTGTTCGGAGACCGGGCGATCGTGGCCAACGCAACTGGTTGCTCGTCGATCTACGGCGGTAACCTGCCGACCACGCCCTGGGCGAAGAATGCCGACGGCCGCGGGCCAGCATGGTCCAATTCCCTGTTTGAAGACAACGCTGAATTCGGGCTTGGGTTCCGTGTCTCGATCGACAAGCAGACGGAATTCGCTCACGAACTGCTGCGACGGGTTGCAGGCAGCGTGGGCGAAGATCTGGTCACCGCAATCCTCACCGCGAAGCAGAAAGACGAGTCCGACATCTACGAGCAACGCCAGCGAGTTGACATCCTGAAAGAGAGACTGGCGACCGTTCACTCGGCCGATGCCAGACAACTTCTCTCTGTCGTCGACATGCTGGTCAAGAAAAGTGTATGGATCGTGGGCGGCGACGGCTGGGCCTATGACATCGGCTATGGCGGCCTCGATCACGTGCTGGCCAGCGGGCGCAACGTCAACGTCCTGGTGCTCGACACTGAGGTTTACTCGAACACCGGCGGGCAGGCTTCAAAGTCCACGCCACGCGGGGCGGTTGCGAAGTTTGCTGCCGGAGGCAAGCCTGGTCCAAAGAAAGACCTGGGACTCATGGCCATGACCTACGGCAACGTCTATGTCGCCAGTGTCGCGATGGGCGCGAAAGATGAGCACACCCTGAAGGCGTTTCTGGAAGCCGAAGCCTATGACGGGCCAAGCATCATCATTGCTTATTCGCACTGCATCGCGCATGGCATTGACATGACGACGGCCATGACCGATCAGAAAGTCGCGGTCGAGTCGGGACAGTGGCTGCTCTATCGCTATAACCCGGAGCGGGCACTGACGGGCGAGAATCCGCTGGCGCTCGATTCACGCGCTCCTTCCCGCAAAGTACAGGAGTACCTGCTGCAGCAGACGCGCTTCAAGATGCTCACGAAGAGCAAACCCGAAGATGCGAATCGGCTGTGGAAGATGGCTCAGCAGGATGTGGAGAATCGCTATCGCATGTACGAATACATGGCCAGCCGCAAAACGGAAGCGCCAGCCGCTGCCAGGGATGCGGCGGAGAAAACCGCCCCGGCTGCGGAGAAACCGGCCCCGACAGGAGCTGCGCGCTAGCCGCGCGAGGAGGAAATGATGATCAATCTCAACACGACATACCTGGGACTGAAGCTGCGGTCGCCGCTCGTGGTCTCGGCCTCGCCGCTCTCGCGCGATGTGGACGGAATCTGCCGACTGGAAGATGCTGGCGCGTCCGCCGTCGTCCTCTACTCATTGTTTGAGGAGCAACTGCGCCAGGAGGAAGCGGATCTTAGTTATCACCTCGCCGCTGGCACCGAAAGTTTCGCCGAATCGCTCACCTACTTTCCGCAGGCGAGCGAGTTTCACACCGGGCCCGAAGGCTACCTGGAGCACATCCGCAAGGCCAAGGCAGCGGTGAGCATTCCAATCATCGCCAGCCTCAATGGATCGACTCTGGGCGGATGGACCAAGTTTGCCGGCGAGATCGAGCGGGCGGGTGCAGATGCGATCGAGTGCAACATCTACTACATCCCCACGGACCCCAAGGTTTCAGCCGCGGACATTGAGAAGACCTATTTCGACATTCTGAAGGCCGTGAAGGGCACCGTCACCATTCCAGTCGCCATCAAGCTGAGTCCCTTTTTCAGCAACCTGTCGAACATGGCGCACCGCCTGGACGAAGCCGGAGCGGACGCGCTGGTACTCTTCAACCGCTTCTACCAGCCCGATATCGACCTCGAAGAACTGGAGATTCGTCCGAACGTTCTGCTGAGCACTCCGCAAGCCTTGCGTCTGCCTCTGACCTGGATCGGAATTCTGCACGGGCGCGTGAAGGCCAGCCTGGCGGCTACGGGCGGAGTGCACAACGCCGAGGACGTCATCAAGTTGCTCATGGTCGGCGCCAATGTCACCATGATGTGCTCATCTCTTATGCGTCACGGCGTCAATCATCTGCGCCACGTGGAGCGCGAAGTGCGCGACTGGATGGAAGAGCACGAATATGAATCGGCGGCACAGATGCAGGGCAGCATGAGCCAACTCAAATGCCCAGACCCGGGCGCCTTTGAGCGCGCTCAATACATGCGTGCCGTGAAGGGCATGCAGCACATTCACATGGCAGGATGGCGATGATGGCTACAACGACAGAACTCACGCAAGATCAGAAGACCTGGGTAGTTGGAGTCACACATGTTCTTGGATCCACCGGTCGTGGACTGGATTCCTCCAGCGCAGGGAGGTTAGGCCTTGACGAAGTCAAGGTTTCTTTTCTTGATGCCGACGCAGCCACCGAACGAACGCGCCGCGAACATGCCCGCGCCCTGATCCTTCCGCGCGAGCACGGGGCATGGGGATTGTTGCTCGTACCAATGGTCACGGGCGCAGGCGTTGCGTTTCGCGAGAGCCACCACGTTGTTCCCGCGTTGCTGCTTCTGGTGGCGACGCTTGCACTGTTTTGGCTGAGGACTCCGGTAGAAAGCCTTCTGGGCACGTCTGCCATGCGCGCACAAACCACGCACGAACGCCGCGCCGTCGCGACCGTGATTGCTGTGTTGGGCGCAGTTGCTGCGCTGGCTCTCGGCATATTGCTGTGGGCGGGGGAGAATCCGTTATTGTGGGCGATGGGCGCGGCCGCCGGAGCGGCGTTCGTCGGACAGGCGCTGCTCAAGAAGCTGGGACGCCACACCCGCATGCTCTCTGAGATCATCGGAACGATCGGGTTGACGGCTTCGGGTCCGGCGACCTACTACGTGATCACCGGAAAGTTCGGCGCCATGGCCTGGATGATCTGGATCGCCAACCTTATTTTCGCCGGCGACCAGATCCACTACGTGGAGCTTAGGATTCACACCGCTCGGGTCGAAGGTTTTTGTGCGAAGCTGAAGCGCGGCTGGGCCTTCGCTGCCGGACAACTCCTGATGACCGCGGCACTGACCATTGCATGCCTTTCCGGTCTGATTCCCGCCATCGCTTCGGTCGCCTTTTCGCCGCTCCTGTTCCGCGGATGGTTCTACTTCATTCAGAAACCCGGACCATTAGCAGTAAGGAAGTTGGGCTGGAACGAATTGACTCACGCCGCGGCGTTCTGCGTGTTGTTCATCGCAGCGTTTGCCATAGCAAAGTAAGCACCCGCGTCTCGTCCTCGCACGCGGGCCCGCGAAACGCAGCCCGCTCCCACTCGCCACGTGCCGCCAACTCATTGATGGCCAATGACTTCATACGTAATTGTACGTACAGTTGTGTAAGAAAAATGTTCCTGCAGGAACACTGTGGAAAACTCCAGCATCTCCTTTGGATCAAGCACCTTGTCGCAGTTTCTCGCCTTAAGGCACGATTACGGCCGCGCCATCGATCGCATCGTTCTTCACCGCAAGCAGCGCCTCGTTGGCCTGGTCGAGTGGAAAGACTGTGACTCTGGGCTGCATCCCGATTTGCGCAGCCAGCGCAAGGAAGTCGCGGGCATCGGTGCGAGTCATGTTAGTTACGCTGCGAAGCTGGCGCTCACCCCACAGTAGGCTGTCGTAATCAAACTGCGGGATGCGATCAAGATGAATCGCATTGATCGCCACCACACCGCCCTTGCGCAGGCTGCCCAGCGCTGCGATCACGACGTCACCGCTAGGGGCGAAGGTGATCGCGCGATCGAGTTCCATGGGCGGCTTCTCCGTTTCGCTTCCGACCCAGGTCGCGCCCAGCGATGCAGCCAGATCACGATGCGACTTCCCTCGCGTAGAGACGTACACGTCGCACTTCCACGCGCGCAGGACTGCGATCGCGAGATGCGCGGACGCACCGAAACCAAAGAGCCCAACGCGCTCGCCAGCTTCGACACCCGCCACCCGCAAGCTTCGGAAGCCAATGATGCCAGCGCACAGAAGCGGAGCAGCGTGCAGGTCGTCGAGCGCTGCGGGCAGGGGGTAAACGAAATCCGCGCGTGCCAGCGCGTATTCCGCATATCCGCCAGGGACACTATAGCCAGTGAACGTCGGCGAGTCGCACAGGTTCTCCATACCTCGTTTGCAATAGGAGCAGGTGCCATCCGTTCCACCGAGCCAGGAAACGCCGACGCGCGCGCCCAGAGGAAGCATCTGCGGTCGCGCCGTCGACGACTTCGCCCACGATTTGATGGCCGGGTATTATGCCCGCGCTGTTGCGGAGGCAGTTCGCCTTCGACAATATGGAGATCGGTGCGGCATACGCCACAGGCGCGGACACGCAACAGAACATGGCCAGTCCGCGCTTGCGGCTCTGCAACGTCGGTGATGTGGAGGGGACGGTCGGAAACCGGTCGGGGTGAGGTTAGGATGGCGGCTTTCATGCTGATTCACCTATGCCATTTATGATGCGCGGGACCCTTGCCAGGCTGCGCCTGGCGGACAGCCGAGGGCGGCTGTCCCCACGTACTGCGCTACTCCGACGGCAGCAGTTCCAGCGTTAACACTTGAAACGGTTGCAGGTGGAACGTAGTGCTGCTCTTTCGCAGGAATATTCATAGCCGATTGCCGCGCTGTCACTCTTCCATGGGCTGCGCGCGGCGTAGGCGCGCGCAGAACCTGCGGGCAGTTCCAGGAGCGTCGTGAGGCTGGCGGTGAAATCCTGCGGCTGGTCGCTGGGATTGCGCAGGGTTACGATCGCCTTCTGTCGCGTGACCATGAAGCCCATCCGTAGACTTCCAGGCGCGCCGGATCGCCGCCAATCCAGTGGGAGTCTTTGAGCGTCTGCGCGTTGTCGCGCGACCACTTTGCGGCCTCGGCCAGCACGTCCCAATTCTCTGACGACAGCAGCGTCGGCGTGATGTACATCTCCTGCAGCTGCGTGCCGGTGCCGAAGTAGTCGTGAACTTCGTCAGGAAAATCGTGGCCGGGATCGTCGCCCAGGCGCTCGCGCATAGCGCGCGAAGATCATGCCGTGCAGCATGAGCGAATTGATCGGGAACAGCGGGCCGTCCTCGACGACCCAGCGGTAGAGTTGCGAGTCGCGATAGGTGATCCAGCGCTGACGGTCTGGTGCCGACGCCGGCGAAGCTGTGGTCGTCGCCGCCGCGCCAGATTGAGTCCGCATAGAGCAGCCAGAAGGGCGAAGGATACGTTCCGGTGGTGAGGTTGATGTAGAGATCTGGCTTTTTCGCGCGCAGTTCGCCGATCAGATGGATGGCGGCGTCAAAGTCGCTGTCGAACTCGCTGCCCTTGATGACTTCGTTGGCGTTGCCGGTGCCGTCGAACTTGAACTGGTTGACGCCATACTTTGCGATCATGTCGAGGCAGGTGTCGCGGAAATATTGGTAGTACTTGGGCCCCGACAGCGCGAGCCCGCCTTCGTTGGTCTCGAATCCCTGCGCGTGGCGCGGAAGCGAGGCGCTGCTCCTTCGGCTTGTCGTAGCCGCCCCACGGCGAGAGCCAGATGCCGGGCGCAGCGCCGTAATTGGCGGCCGTTTGCGCGACCTTCGTCAAGCCGTCCGGAAAGCCGGGGTTGAACTTCCACAGAGTGGTGGGATCGTCCCAGCCATCGTCGAACAGAAAGCTGTCGAGCTTGACGCCGCGCTTCTTCGTCAGTTCCTCGCCGAAACTCTGCACCACAGCGACGGCGTCGTGCTCGTTGTAGCGATCGAAGTATCCCAAGTCGTACCAGGAGTTGTAGTGCAGAAAGGTTCGATAAGGATGGGCGCGTTCGAGTTCCACATAGTTCAGGAAATCGCGGCGCAGCTGCGTCGGATGAGCCACGCCGATCGACGGAGGAATAGGTCACGCGCTGGCCGGCCTGCAGGGGAAGTTCGCGCGAGAGCCAGCAGGTAGCGCGGTCGGCGCGGACGCGGCATTCGGAGAGAGGATGCTCGAAGCCCAGGAACCAGGTTGCCGGCAGTGACGGGCGACCCTTTCACCTCGCCGGAGACTGAGGCGCCGGGCACGGACCGCGTCGATGAGGCCGATCTGCGCGAGCGCGAGAGGCTCGTGCAGCGCGCGGATGGTCACTTCCTGACGAATGTAGTTGGCGCCTTCACGGAGGATCGCCTTCCAAGTGACTTGGACCTTTGCGGAGGGGTCTTCGAGTTCGATGCGCAATTCCGTCCCGGCAAGCGGTCAGCAGCTTTCGATGAGTCGGGCGCAGGAGGAATCTCGCGAAACACTGGCGGCCCAACGATCTTGAAGTCGGCGGAGCGCAGGACCGGGCCCTCCTTTGGGCACCAACTCAAACACACTGCCGTCGAGAGGCAAACTGACTCTCGTGAAGTGGTTGGTCAGGCTCTGCCAGCGCAGCGACCCGCCACGGATGGACCAGGTCGCGGAGATGGCAGCGTTCGAGAGAGAAATGGTGTCGTTGTCAGGACTGCCAGCCGCAGGCTCGAAGCGGCGCAACGCGACGACAGGACGAACAGCAACAGCACGCAATAGAAATAATGATGAAGACGTGGCATTTCGCGAGATTCCTTGAACTCAGCGGGGATTCACAGCCCAACAGACTACGGGACGACATACGGCGTGAAACAAGAAGAAAGCAGTCGCAACCCAGTAATGCCGCTTGAACTTGAGGATCCGGTCGCTGCTAAAAAGGCGGCAAAACCCTTGATACCAAACCTTTTCACTTGGGCTGCGATTTGACTTGACTTTCATCATAAACGAAAGTAATAGTTTTAACTCGTAATAATATGAAAGCGCGTCCCGTGGAGGCTCGCATGCGTGTCTCCCGTAACTCTGCTGGTTCGCAGCTTTGATCTTCTGCTGTGACGTTGGCACTGGCAGCCGTCAGACGGCGGCCTTCGCGCAAGGATCGTATGCAGGCGCAAGTGCGCGGAACGGTGACAGACCAGACCGGGGCGCTGTTGGTGAACGCCACGATCACGATCACCAATGATGCCACCAACATCGCGGAGACGGCGCAAAGCGACGAGCACGGTCAATATTTCTTTACTGGACTGCGCCCTGCGGTCTACACCATCAAGGCGCAGGTGACCGGCTTCCGCATCACGGAAAAGAAGAATGTCGTTCTGCAGGTCGACCAGCAGACCAGCGTGGATTTCGTGCTGCATCCGTTGAGCGTGAGTGAGAGTATCGAAGTCACGCAGACGGCGCCGTTGCTGGACACTGAGAGTGCGACTCTGGGCACGGACATCAGCAGCGAATATGTGCACGAACTCCCTCTGGCCAACCGCAACTTCTTTGGCCTGACATTCCTGGCAGCGGGCGTGACCGAGGTGGCAGGGTCAGGCACCAATGATAACTATCCATCGGGAACAAACTTCACTTCCAACGGGCAGCGCAACGCGACCGCCGAGATACGGCTGGACGGCGCCCTGATCAGCGCGCCGGAACAAGGGGAGGGAGGGAATACCAACGTCTACTACGAGCCCCTGGTCGAGGGCATGCAGGAAATGAAGGTGCAGAACAACAGCTTCTCGGCCGAGTTCGGCAACAACGGCGGCACGGTAGTAAACATGGTGATGAAGAGCGGAACCGATGCTTTCCACGGCAGTGGCTGGTATTTCCTGCAGCGCGCGCAGTTGAACGCTCGCGATTTCTTCAATCCCGAGTTCACGTTCGGTAGTACCGTGCCCAACCCTAAACCAGACAGCAAGCGCGACCAGGGTGGATTTTCGCTGGGCGGCCCGATCATCAAGAACCGCACGTTCTTTTTTGTCGATTTCGAGAAGGTTGCAGCTCCAGCGCGTCCAGCGGAGTTGTGACCGTACCGACCCTGGCGGAGCGGCAAGGCGACTTTTCGGCGACAGCGAATCCCGCTACTGACGACCCGAACATCTACGATCCGAGCGTAGATTGCGGAACGTCCGATCGACGTGAACCGGCCGCAGGTTGCAGTACAGCGGCCGATCGGACTGCGATCCCGACCAAGGCGAACATGGATCCCATCGGATTGGCTGTCCTCAATCTCTATCCGAAACCCAGCAACGCGAACGAGTTCAACAACTACAACTACACGACGCTTGGCGAACGGCTCCGGATTACCAGTTCGACATCAAGATCGACCACCAGATCAACGACAGGAACCGCATCAGCGGCCGCTACAGCCGAGGCTGGAACAACTATACGACTCCGCTGACCCTGGGAGACGGCTTCGATAATGACGGAATCGAGAGCGGTGTGACGGTGGCGCAAAACGCTTCGCTGGAATATACCTGGACCATCAACCCGCGGATCATCTGGACGAGCCATGTAGGAGTCGACCGGGTGCACGAACTGTCGCTCCCGAGTATCCCGACGATCTCCAGTTTCAACGCCTCGCTGCCGGCTGGCGTTCAGGGATTGCCTTCGGTGTTCCAAACGGCCAATGGGATCGACAAGATGCCGACGTTTCTGATGCAGGGAAATTCCCCTTGGACGAATCTCTACGATCAGTGCTGCATCAACACTACCTTTGCCCACACCCTGGTCAGTTACTCCTCGCAGTTGGTGATTTCCAAAGGGGCGCATCTGATTAAAGTCGGCGGCGAGCAGAGAATTTTCTACAACAATTTCTGGCAGCCGAATTATCCGACCGGCTTCATGACCTTTACGGATGACACGACATCGCCGACTCCGAACAGCGACACAGATGCTTCTGGGGAACTCGACACGGCAATCCCTTTGCCAGCCTGGCTTTTGGTTACGGCGATAATGTCAACGCCTCCAGTCAGCTGGTGGTGACTCCTTCGGTCGCGAACAAGTCGCTGGAGACGGGATTTTATGTCCAGGACGACTGGAAGGTGACCCCGAAACTCACGGTCAATCTGGGCTTGCGTTACCAGTGGAGTTCGCCTTACACGTCGCGCGGCAACCAGATCGAGTTCAGCAATTTCACCGCCGACAGCGGCGTCAATATTCAACACTGAATGCCAGCGTGCCAGGCGGGTACGATCAGCACCCAGGCGACGATGCAGACGCGTCGGATTGAATTCCCCGTCGTCGATGCAGTTGCTGGGCACAACGCAATTCCCGACGTCGAGCATGAGGACGGTTCCGACCTACTGGAAAGACCTTGGGCCGAGGCTGGGTTTCTCGTACCAACTCGGTCAGCAGACGGTGGTGCGTGGCGGGGCGGGCATCTATTTCGGAATGAGCCCGGCCACAAACTTCCAGTATCCCGGCTCGGCGTTCCGCAAGACCGCGAACATATTTTTTACGAACGACAATTTCGCCACCCAATCCGCGACCCTGGAGAATCCGTTTCCGGGAGGCTTTACCGGTCCGCAGGGTACGCAGTACGGCCAGTTTGCGAACTGGGGTTATCAGAACCCGAACGATCTGGGCACGACGGCGGCGCGAGACGCCAACATTTACCATGTGGAATCTGGGAATCCAGCGGCTGCTCCCCAGCCAGATCGTGCTCGGCGTGGACTACTCCGCGAACCGAAGTACGCATCTGCCGTGGGCCGGCACAAACAACCGCTCTTTCATACCTTCGGCTTTGCTGGCCCAGATCACCGCGGCGGTAACTCCGACGGATTCGACATTGCACCGCGGATAGCTGCGTAAGCAACTTTCTTCAGACGCAAGTGGGCAACCCGTTTTATTCCATGTTCAATGCCCCTTGCACGTCGAGCGCTTCCCATCCCTGCTTCAACGAACCTAATTCGAACTACGGCGATGACGACGCTGCCCTTGGGGACTCTGTTGAACCAGTACCCACAATTTAACGGCGACTTTGAAGGGCTGATGATCGAGGAAGCGAGTTCCTGGTACAACGCTCTGCAGGTTCGCTTCCAGAAGCGCACTACGCACCACATCAGTTTTGAGGGTAGCTACACGATATCGAAGTCAACAGACGATTCGTCGGCGGGCAGGAACAACTGGGTAGGTGCGCTCGGGGCCGGCATTCCGCAACAACTGGATCGCCTGTACCTGGAACA
This sequence comes from uncultured Acidobacteriaceae bacterium, assembly GCA_963795875.1. GTDB lineage: Bacteria > Acidobacteriota > Terriglobia > Terriglobales > Acidobacteriaceae > Sulfotelmatobacter. The sequence continues at coordinate 1,517,980 of CAWCJM010000003.1, read as the reverse complement.
CAGCATTGGGGGCAACGACACGCCACAGCGGCTAGCGCTCGCCGTGGTCGTGGATCTGCCCATTGGGCGCAATCAATGGATTGGCGGCAATATGAACCGGGCGGTCGACGCCGTTGTGGGAGGCTGGTCGCTGGCGACGATCATCACCGAGCAATCGGGACAACCGATGGCCCTCAGCATGTCCAACGCCCGGCTGGCGAACGGCACCCAGCGCCCCCAAGTTGTGTGCTCCCAACTTAAGACCGGGACCAGCATGCACTCCGCCGCCTTGAACTGGCAGAATGCGGGAATCCTGACCCCGTTTCTCAACGCCAACTGCTTTGCCGACCCCGGCGACCAGGTTCCCGGGAATGCTCCACGGTACTTTTCCGGGCTGCGCACCGACGGCATCCACAACATGGATCTGAATGTTTACAAGTCGTTTGTGCCCAAAGAAGGCATGCGGATAGAAGTGCGGGCGGAGATGTTCAACTTCACCAATCACCCGCGCTTTGCACAGCCGAATTCGGCCGTGGGAGATCCGCTTTTCGGGACAATTACCAGTGACAGCGTGAACGGGACTGTACTCGAAAATCCGCGATCCTTCCAGTTTGGATTGAGATTCGAGTTCTAACGAGCCTGCTCAAACCCTAGATGGTACGGACCTTGCCGCCGAGCGAGCAGGAGTAAGTGTGACTTGATTGCGGCCAGAGTAAATCGAGTTGGTGAATACGGATTCAGGGGCGGGTATGACACGAAAAGCTCTATTCGCATTTCTCTCCTTATTCTTGTTCGCGCTGGGTCTGGGCGCGGCTCCTGATTTCGGGAAGCAGGACTGGACCAACTACGTTCGCATCGGCGCTTATGGTCTGAAGGGCGGCGATGCGTTGGAAATTGTGCGCAAGGCGCAAGAGAGCAATGTATTCGGGATTGAAGTCGACAACGACATTCCCGGACGCTACGAAAGCTTTCTCAATCCAGAAGAAAAACTGAAGGCGATCCGCGAGGTGGCCGAAGCGGCGCACAAGGCGGGCAATTACGCGTTCGTCTACATTGCGGGGACGGAGTGCATCACGGCGCATGGCGACAAAGTGGCGCACACGCTGGCGAAAGATCATCCCGACTGGCTGCAGCGCAAGATCACCGGCGAGCCGGCAATTTTCGGAGGCGGGACGGCATTCTGGATTCGGCCGGGGGACGAGGATGTGTGGGTGAGTCCGTACGCTACGGAGTGGCGGAAGACTTATATGGAGCGGGTGCGGCAGATTGCGGCGACGGGCATTGACGGCATCTACATTGATATTCCTTACTGGATGACGCACTTCGACGGCTGGGAAGATACGTGGGCCAGTTTTGATGACTACACGGTCGCGGCGTTCAAGCAGCAGACGGGGCTGGACGCGAAGCACGATTTGAAGCTGGGAGATTTTTCCGATCCGGCGTTTCGCAAGTGGGTGACGTTCAGGATTCAGACCTTTACTGATTTTCTGAGCGAGATTGACCGCACGGCGAAGGCCGTGAATCCGAAGATCAAGACGATTCCCGAAATTTATCCTGGGATCGAAGGAGAGGCAGTGCGCGTCGGGGCCGATGTTTACAGCCTGTATCCGGTGGTGGACGCGATTGCGCACGAATACGAATTTGGCGAAGGCGACCACATGGCTTCGTCGCGGAAGCCGCTGGACTGGTTCCGCTATCAGGTGGGGATGCATTCGTTTCGTGCGTTCGCGCAGGGGAAGGCGACGTGGATTCTGAATTACTCGTGGGACGGCGATAAGAAAGTGGCTGGGAGCGAGGCAATGATTCGCGAATCTATGATGAACCTGGCAATGTCGCAGGTGATGGCGGGCGCGAATTTCTGGGATGCGCCGGGGCATTCGATGGCGGGATCGAATGATCTGCCGACGCGGAACGAAGATCTTCTCGTGGATTCAGGCGCATGAGAAGACGTTTTATTTGCCGCGGTCGCCGGTGGATCCCATTGGCGTTTACTTTTCGCCGGAGACGCGGAATTTCTATGCGCGAGGATTTCATTGCTTCGTATCGCGGCATTTTGATTCTGCTGATGCAGAAGCATCTTGAGTTTCAGATTGTGACGCCGCGGACGCTGGCGGAGTTTCACGGGCAAGACGCTGGTGTTGCCGGATGTCCGCGTGCTGGGGGACAGCGAGAAGAGTTGGATGCAGAGTTTTGCTGGTCAGGGGAATCGTCTGGTGATCACGGGGACGGACGCTACGGGGATTGGGAGTTCGCAGAAATGTCGTGCGGTTTCGCGCACTGCCCGGGGCGGGCCTATAACGCGGAGTTGGAAAAGGACTTTGAACATGCGTCGCCGGATTCCCAGCAGGCGTTCCTCTCGAGTCTGCGCGGTGGAGAGCACGGTGCAGGTCAAAGCCGGGACGCAGGTGGCGACGTCGATCGCCCGGACTTCCGATGGTCACGTCAATGTTTTCTTTGCGAACTTTGCCGGGCTGCGTGGAGGGTGAATCCGGTGCAGACGCCGCAGACGGGGTCGAGGTTAGCGTAACCGCGAAGGGCGGGAAGGGCTTCTTCCTTCCTTTTCTGGGGAGGCGCAGGCGATCAACGGGATGCGCCACGGCGACAGCATGACATTTACACTGCCTCCGATTACTAAGGGCGCGGTGTTTTGGGTTGAACCCTGAGGCAGAGTTGTAGCTTCAGGGCAGCGGGCGAGACGCCCGCTGGACAGCCGGCAGGATGCCGGCGCTACTTTCGTCTCACTGATCCGGACTCCCAGTTCTTGGATCGTGCGACGGCCTCGTTCCAGCGGTTCCGCAATAGACGCGCCTGCGACGCCGGCATTCGCGGATTCGAAGCGGCGATCTTTGCGTCGCGGCGGAGGCATCGAGATCCTTCTTCCAGAAGCCAACGGCCAAGCCGGCGAGGTAGGCGGCGCCGAGCGCCGTGGTTTCCGTCACCGCCGGGCGAACGACCGGCACGCCGAGAATGTCGGACTGGAATTGCATGAGGCTGTCGTTGGCGGCGGCGCCGCCATCGACGCGCAGTTCCTGCACAGAGTCGCCGGAATCGAGGCGCATGGCATCGAGCAAGTCGGCGACCTGGTAGGCGATGCTCTCGAGCGCGGCGCGGGCGAGGTGGCCGGCGGTGGTGCCGCGAGTGAGTCCGAACATGGAGCCGCGCGCGTAGGAATCCCAGTGCGGCGCGCCCAGTCCGACGAAGGCGGGAACGAAGTAGACGCCGCCGTTGTCGGAGCACGGAGTTGGCCAGCGCCTCGACCTCTTCTGATTTGCGAATCAGGCCGAGGCCGTCGCGCAGCCATTGGACGACGGCGCCGCCGACGAAGACGCTGCCCTCGAGCGCATACTCGGTGACGTCGCCAATCTTCCAGGCGACGGTCGTGACCAGGCGATTGGAGGACGGCACTGCGCGGCGGCCGGTGTTCTGCAGCATGAAGCAGCCGGTGCCGTAGGTGTTCTTGGTGAGGCCGGGGCGGATGCAGCGCTGGCCGAATAGCGCCGCCTGCTGATCGCCGGCGATGCCCGCGAGCGGAATCTTTTCCAATCCCTTGGCCGCACTGACTTCTCCGTAGACCTCGCTGGAAGAACGCACGGCGGGCATCATGGAGAGCGGAACGCGAAACAGATCGAGAAGTTCGTGATCCCAGTGCGCCGGTGTGGATATTGAAGAGCATGGTGCGCGAGGCGTTGCTGGCGTCGGTGGCGTGAACGCTGGCCGCCGGTCAGTTTCCAGAGGAGCCAGGTATCGACGGTGCCGAACGCGAGCTTGCCGGCTTCGGCGTCGGCGCGCGCGCCGGGAACGTTGTCTAGAATCCAGGAAATTTTGCTGGCGGAGAAATAGGAATCGATCAGCAGGCCGGTGCGCTGCTGGATGAGAGGGCCGTGGCCTTCGCTGCGGAGGCGCTCGCAGAAATCGGCGGTGCGGCGGTCTTGCCAGACGATGGCGTTGTAGACGGGCTCGCCCGTCTCGCGATCCCACACGATCGTCGTCTCGCGCTGGTTGGCGATGCCGATGGCGGCCACGTCGTTGGGCTGTGCGTTGGCTCTGAGCGAGGGCTTCCAGCGCCACTGCGATTTGGGAGGAGGCGATCTGCTCGGGATTGTGCTCGACCCATCCGGGCTGAGGAAATATCTGATCGAATTCGCGTTGGGCGACCGCGCGAACTGCTCCATCCTCGATCGAACAAGAGAGCTCGCGAACTGGTGGTGCCCTGGTCGAGCGCTAGAACGTATTGCACGGTTCCTCCTTCGCAACGTATTCGGTAGCGCGTCTAACGAGTCTCACGACGGGGCGCAGGAAGCGGCGGATCCCAAAGTCATAGATGGCGGCGCCGGCCAGGCCGCCGAGCAGAGGGGCGACGACGGGAATCCACCACACGTGAGTTCCGTCGGTGAGGCCGTTGTTGCGAAATCCGGCGACCACCGTGAAGAGCCGAGGGCCGAAATCGCGCGCGGGATTGATGGCATAGCCGTGCATGCCGCCGAAGCTCATGCCGATGGCGACCACGACCAATCCGATCATCGCGGGAGCGAGGTTCGCTCCCGGAGGCGAATTGAATTCGTCGGTGATGGCGAAGATGAGAAGGACCAGCAAGACCGGTGCCGATGAGTTGATCCAGAAAGCCTGCCTGCAGGATTGCGGGAAAGGCAGGAAACGTGGTGAAGACTCCGGCAGTGTGGTCCAGTTGCGGATCGGTTTGCCGGAACGCCGGCAGGTAGTTCCAATACACGAGGGCCGCGGCCGCGAACGCTCCGGCGGTCTGAGCGATGGAATAGGGCAGGACCTTGCGCCAGGGGAAGCCGCGGAACACCGCGAGCGCCAAAGTCACGGCGGGGTTCAGATGCGCTCCCGATATCTTGCCGGCGATATAAATTCCCATCGTGACTGCGAGTCCCCAGCCCAGAGTGATGTTGGTGAAGCCGCCGTGAATGGTTTCGCCGGGGTTCTTCGAGGGAAAGAGCACGACCATGGCGACGACTCCGGTGCCGAGCAGAATCAGCACAAAGGTGCCCAGGAATTCCGCGATCAATTCCGCCGTCAGTGAGGGCTTCGGGTTCATTCGTATCTCCGGGTGCGATTGGACTGTGCCGCTCAACCTGCTTCGCGAGTGTTCTTCCGGACCGCGAAGTAGTCTACCAAGCGGCGGAGTGCGGCGTGTGATTTTTGGCGCAGTGAGCGCCGAGCTTATCTCTCCCTGCCTCGGGCATCACGAAAGTAACCTGCGAGGGGCCTTTCCTCTTGACATTCTGGGCGAGGACCGTAAGATAGAGAACATATTTATGCATTAGCTAGTGCATATTTATTCATTATGAATAAAACACTGCGGCAACGGGCGGTCCTGGATGTGCTGAAGCACGGGTCTATCGCCAGCCAGGAGGATCTTCAGCGGCTCCTGCGCAAGCGCGGATTCAAGGTTGGACAGGCTACGCTGTCGCGGGACATTCGCGATCTGAATCTGAGCAAGACTTCTCACGGATATTCCCTGCCGCAGGGCGAGAGTGGGGCGGGAGTCGCGCTGCCTCCGGTGTCGCGGTTGGTGCGCGAGTTTGTGCTCGATATTCGCTCGGCGCAGAACCAACTGGTGATCAAGACGATTGTGGGCAGCGCGCAGCCGGTGGCGGCGGCCCTGGACGAGGCCGATTGGTCCGAAGTGGTGGGCACGATTGCCGGCGACGACACGATCCTGATTGTGTGCCCGGACAAGGATGACGCGCGGAAGCTGGCGGGCCGGATTGAGGAGATGCTGGACTAGATGGCCGCGAAACTCAAAACCGCTGTGCTGGGCGCGACCGGATATTCCGGCCTGGAATTGACGCGGATTCTTCTGCGTCATCCGCGGCTGGAAAAGCCGTCTCTGCTGCGGCGGTCGGCGGACAACGGAAGCGCGTCGGATTTGGCGGACGTGTTTCCGGCCCTTTCCGGCAATGGCGGCTATCCGCTGCATGCGCTCTCGTGGCCGGCGATGAAGCAGCAAGGAGTGGAGTTGCTGTTTCTGGCTACGCCGCATGAAGCGTCGCGCGCGCTTGTGCCGGAGGCGCTGGCGCAGGGCTTGCGCGTCATCGATCTGAGTGGCGCGTGGCGGTTGAAGCAGGAGCAACATCGCGCGATTTACAACTTTCAGGATTCGGATGCGGTCACGGCGGCGGAACTTGACGGAGAAAGCGGTCTACGGATTGCCCGAATTGAATGGCGATCGCGTGGCCAATGCCACGCTGGTGGCGAACCCGGGATGCTATGCGACGTCGGTGATTCTGGCGCTGGCGCCGCTGCTCAAGGCTGGAGTGGTCGATCGCAAGCGCGGGATCGTCTCCGATTCGAAGTCGGGCGTGTCGGGAGCGGGCAAGGAACCGACCGCCAAGACGCATTTTGTTTCGGTGGCCGACAATTTGTCGGCGTATTCGGTTTTCAATCACCGGCATGTGGGCGAGATTGTCGAACAACTCGGACTGGGCGCTGCGGAGCTGATCTTTACGCCGCACCTGCTTCCGATTCCGCGTGGAATTCTGTCGACGATCTATTTGCATCTGAACCGCGAGATGACGCCGCTGGAAGTGGAATCGTGCTTTCGGAATTTTTATTCGGGCAAACGCTGGGTGCGGGTGTTTCAGACTCCGAAGCTTCCGCAGGTGCAGTTTTCGCTGCAAACGAACTATTGCGACCTGGGATTTTGCCTGGCGGAAGACGGCAGGCGGCTGGTGCTGATCTCCTGCATCGACAACCTGCTGAAAGGCGCGGCCGGACAGGCGGTGCAGAACATGAATCTGATGTACGGATGGCCGGAAGAAGAGGGACTGCTGTGATTATCGTGGTCAAAATCGGAGGAGCGGCGCTCGAGGATGCTCCCACTCTGCGCAAGTGCGCTCGGGCGATTGCGGAGCTGGCGCAGGATGGGCATCGCGTGGTCGTGGTTCATGGCGGTGGCAGTGCGCTGACGCGCGTTCTGAAACAACTCGGCAAGCAGAGCGAATTCATCGGCGGACTGCGCGTGACCGACGCCGAAACTCGCGACGTGGCGCTGATGGTGCTGGGCGGGATGGTCAACAAGAAACTGGTGGCCGCGATTCAGGCTGCGGGCATGCCGGCGGTTGGATTCTGCGGCGGAGATGGCATGACGTTCCGGGCGCGGCGAAAACATATTCAGGGCAACGATGTGGGATTCGTCGGCGAGATTTGTTTTGCGGAGCCGTGCTGGATCGAAGCGTTGTGGCAGCAGGGCGGAATTCCGGTGCTCGCGTCGCTCGCTCTGGGAGCGGACGGCGAGTATTACAACGTGAATGCCGACGAGATGGCGGCGGCTTGCGCCGCGGCCTGCCACGCGAATGCGCTTATCTTTCTCACTGATGTGCCCGGAGTGAAAGACGCGGAAGGGGCCGTGATTCCGTGGCTGAGCACCAAGCAGGCGCAGGATATGGTGGAAGGATCCATCATCAGCGGAGGCATGTTGCCGAAGCTGGAAGCCTGCAAACAGGCGCTGAAACAGGGCGTGGGCCGGGTGCGGATATTGCCGGCCGCGGAAGCGGAGGCGCTGCCGCAGTTCTACCTCACGAAACTGAATTGCGGAACAGAAGTGACCTGCGCATGAGTTCAGGAACGAAGTTTCAAGACAGGAGTCAGAGTTGAACAGTCCATTGCAAAGCAGAGTACCGGCGCCAGCAGTGCCGGAAACATTTCCCAGCACGTTCTGGTGCCCGGACCTGGTTTCGACGCGCGATCTCGGACCGCAAGGAGTTCAGGCCGTGCTGCATCTGGCGGAACTCATGAAGTCTCGGCCGTCGGTGTTTCAACGGTCGATGGCGGGAAAACAGATGGTGATGTTCTTCGAGAAGCCTTCGCTCAGGACGCGGCTGACGTTCGAAGCGGGGATGACGAGCCTGGGCGGCACGGCCATGTTCGTGGACCAGTCGCAGAGCCGGCTGGATGCTCGCGAGACGCTGAGCGACATTGCGCACAATCTAGAGCGCTGGGTGGACGTGATCGTGCTGCGAACTTTCGCGCAGGAAACGATCGAAGGCATGGCTCGTTTTGCGTCGGTCCCGGTCATCAATGCGCTCAGCGATCTGGAGCATCCGTGCCAGGCGCTGGCGGACTACTTCACGCTGCAGGAACGGTTCGGCGATCTTCGAAAGATTTCTCTGGCCTACGTCGGAGACGGCAACAACGTGGCGCATTCTCTGATGCTGACGTGCGCGTGCCTGGGGTCTTCGATCCGGATCGCCACGCCGAAGGGATATGCGCCGAATGCGCAGATTGTCGCTGATGCGCGGAAGATTGCCAAGCAGACTGGCGCGCAGATCGAGTTGCTGACCGATCCGCATGCGGCGGTCGCCGGGGTTGACGCCGTCTATACCGACGCGTGGGCGAGCATGGGGCAAGAGAACGAAGCGGGGCAGCGCGCGGAAATATTCCCGCCATACCAGGTAAATCGCCAACTCATGGCGGAAGCCGCTCCCCATGCGGCGTTCATGCACTGCCTTCCGGCGCATCGCGGCGAGGAAGTCACCGATGAGGTGATGGACTCGGACAATTCGGTCATCTTCGAGCAGGCGGAAAACCGGCTGCACGTTCAGAAATCCATTCTTTATTTATTGCTGGGCGGCGCGGTGCGCCTGCCCGTAAGGAGCGCTCATGCCTGAGAAAGTTGTTCTCGCTTATTCCGGTGGATTGGATACGTCGATCATCATTCCATGGTTGAAAGAAAACTATTCCTACGACGTCATCGCGATGGTCGGCGATGTGGGCCAGGGAGACGATATTGAAGCGGTGGTCGAGAAGGCTTATAAAACCGGCGCCAGCAAAGTGATTGTGGAGGATCTCCGCGAGGAATTTCTGACGGGGTACGTGTTCCCTGCCCTGAAGGCCGGAGCCGTTTACGAGCACAAGTATCTGCTCGGAACTTCGCTCGCGCGTCCGGTGATTGCGAAACATCAGGTGGAAGTGGCTCTGCGCGAGGGAGCGACGGCGGTATCGCACGGATGCACGGGCAAGGGCAACGATCAGGTGCGGTTTGAGCTGACTTATCAGGCGCTGGCTCCGGAGTTGAAGATCATCGCGCCGTGGCGGGAGTGGACATTTGAAGTCGCGCGAAGACTGCCTCGATTACGCCGAGCAGCACGGAATTCCAGTGGCGGCGAGCCGCGAAAAGATTCACAGCCGCGACCGCAATCTGTGGCACATCAGCCATGAAGGCGGCGAATTGGAAGATGCCGGGAACGCGCCATTGCCGACGACGTGGCAGATCACGCGCTCGCCGCAGGAGGCGCCGGACAAGGAAGAACAGGTGCGCATCGGATTCGCGAAGGGAGTTCCGGTCTCGGTGAACGGGATGAAGATGGATCCCGTGTCGCTGGTGGAATTGCTGAACGAAATTGGGGCTCGCAACGCGATCGGACGCATCGACCTGGTCGAAAACCGTTTCGTCGGGATGAAGTCGCGGGGATGCTACGAAACTCCAGGCGGCACGCTGTTGATCGCGGCGCATCGTGAACTGGAAGCGCTGTGCCTGGAGCGTGAGGTCGCGCACTTCAAGCAGCACATCGGGCTGAAGTATGCGGAGATGGTTTATTTCGGGCTGTGGTTCACGCCGCTGCGCGAGGCGTTGGATGCTTTCGTCGAGAGCACGCAGAAAGAAATGACGGGAAGCGCCACGCTGTCGCTTTACAAGGGAAATGTTTCCGTGGTCAGCCGCGAGTCGGAGAACTCGCTCTACCGCACCGATCTTTCGTCGTTCACCATGGGCGACAGCTACGACCAGAAAGATGCGGCCGGGTTTATTCGCATTCTTGGACTGCCGTCGCGGTCGAGGGCGCGCGCACGCGTGGAGGTCGCGCGATGAAGATGTGGTCGGGAAGGTTCCGGCAGCCGCTGGATCCTGATTTCGAGCGCTGGCAGCGGTCGTTCAGCTTCGACCGGCGGTTGCTGAAGTGCGAACTGGTGGCCAGCAACGCGCATGCGCGAGCGCTGAAAGCGGCGGGGATTCTGTCGTCCGATGAACTGATCGGCATTTTGCAGGGGCTGAAGCAGATCGGCGAGAAGGCGGCGGAGTCGCCCAACTTCCTCGAAGACGATGAAGCGGAAGACGTGCATCATTTCGTCGAGAAGCAACTGGTCGCGTTGATCGGGGAAACCGGATACAAGCTGCACAGCGGGCGCAGCCGCAATGAGCAGATTGCGACCGACCTGCGGCTCTATGTGCGAGCAACGATCGATCAACTGCGGCACGAACTGGCGGAAGTGTGCAGCGTGGTTGTGGACCGCGCAGAGCAGGCGGCGGATGCTGCCATGCCCGCATATACGCATCTGCAAAGAGCTGAACCGGTGCTGCTTGGACACTGGCTGCTGGCGTATGTCGAAATGTTTTTGCGCGATGCGGAGCGGCTTGCGGACTGCAGAAAGCGGCTGAATGTTTGCCCGCTGGGATCGGGCGCGGTCGCAGGTGCGACCTTGTCGCTGGATCGGGCATTGATGGCCGACAGTCTTGGTTTCGACGGCGCGACCGCAAACAGTATCGACGCCACCAGCGACCGGGACTTTGCTTCTTGAGTTCGTGAACGCGCTGTCACTGCTGGCTATGCATTTGAGCCGCTGGGCGGAGGAAATGATTTTGTTTTCTTCGCAGGAGTACAGCTTTCTGGCTCTGCCGGAAGCGTACTCCACGGGCAGCAGCGCGATGCCGCAGAAGAAGAATCCAGACCTGCTGGAGCTGGTGCGAGGCAAGAGCGGGCGAATTCTGGGGAATGCCACGGCGCTCATGGTCGCGGTGAAAGGTCTGCCGCTGGCCTACAACAAAGACTTGCAGGAAACGCAGGAGCCGCTGTTCGACTCTTCGGACACGCTGCAGCAGATGTTGCCGCTGGTGGCGGGATGGATGAAGGCGGTGGAATTCAACAAGGAGCGCATGCATCAAGCGGCTGAGTCGGGATTCATGAACGCATGGGCGGGAGCAACGTATCTGGTGAAGCGCGGAGTGCCATCGAGGATCGCGCATGAGCGGATCGGCAAAGCGGTGCAGATTTGTGTCGAGCGCGGCTGCGAACTTCAGGATTTGGCCGCTCGATGAACTGAAGGCGCTGAGTCCGGCGTTCGATCAGGATTTTTACGAGTCGTTGAAATTGGCCGCGGTGCTTGCGGTGCACGATGTTGCGGGAGGAACCGCGCCGAGCCGGGTGCGGCAGGCAATTCAAATCACACAGGAAGAAGATCGAGTCGCTTCGCGAGGAGGCCCATGCGCACGCGTAAAGCCATTTTGCCTGACGCACAACAGATTCACGAGTTGATTTCGGCATACTCCGGCGACGGCACGCTGCTGCCGCGCACGCTGCCGGAGATTTGCGAGAACGTGCGGGACTTCGTGGTGCTCGAAGATGAAGGGCGCATCATCGGCTGCGGCGCGCTGCACTTGTATGGCACGCACCTGGCGGAGATTCGATCGATCACGGTCGCTCCCTGGGCTCAAGGCAAGGGCGGCGGTGGACGGCTGGTAAAAGCCTTGATGGCCGAGGCGAAGCGCCATCGCGTCGATTGCATTTGCCTGTTCACGCGCAAACCTGATTTTTTTGCGGGGCAAGGATTCTCGGTCGCTCAGCGCGAGGATCTTCCGGACAAGATCTACAAGGATTGCCATGCTTGTCCGCGGTTCCATTGTTGCGATGAAGTGGCGATGGTACGCGGGGATCTGCCCAAGTTCGCGATCTTGCCGGAACCGGCGAACTGGCTGGTGAAACTGCAAGGATGGGCGCCGAACGTGGAGAGCCAGACGAGTTCTAGTTAAGCTCACTGGCTCCGTCTTCCGCGGTGCACAGGTATACCTGAGGTCGAATTCCGGTTGCTTCGCGATAGCGTTCAGCAATTTGCTTCGCGAAGTCCTCGGCATTTTCTTTGCGCACGAGGTTGACGGTGCATCCACCGAAGCCGCCGCCGGTCATGCGTCCGCCAACGAAGCCCGGCAGGTTTTGAGCGGCCTCGACCATGATGTCGAGTTCCTTGCAACTTACTTCGTACAGGTCGCGCAGGCTGTTGTGCGAGTCGCGCATTAAGTCTCCCACTCGCGCCAAGTCTCCATCAGCAAGTGCGCGAGCCGCGTCAAGAGTTCGCTGGTTTTCGCGGACGACGTGCGAGCATCTCTTCCCAATGATCGGGGGAAGGTCGTGGATGTGACAATCGAGAAGTTCCACCGATACATCGCGTAAAGCTCGAACTGCGGGATCCCAACTTGCGAGCAGCCGCGCTCCTTCTTCGCACTCTTCGCGGCGCGTGTTGTAGGCGCCAGTCGCGAGGTCGTGCTTGACCAGAGTATTGCAAACCACGAGTTGAAGACCTGCGGGAATCGGAACGAACCGGAAATCGAGAGAGCGGCAATCAAGGAAGAAAGCGTGTCCCGCTTTTCCCATGCAGGAAACAAATTGATCCATGATGCCGACTCGTGCTCCCACGAAATTATTCTCAGCCTGCCGGCAAAGCTGGGCAACTTCAGGCAGCGGCAAACTCGCGTCGGTGAGGCTTAGCAGGGCGAACGCCGAAGACACTTCCAATGCTGCGGAGGAACTGAGTCCTGCGCCGATCGGGACTTTCCCATGCACCAGCAGGTTTGCGCCGGCGAGCTCGATCCCGCTCTGCCGCAGGACGGAGGCAACCCCCACCACGTAGTCACACCACGCACCGACGCGCTTTTCAGGTAGATGATCGAGATCGAACTCGAAATTGCCGGGAAATTCTTTGGAGTGGATCACCAGCTTGCGATCCGGCCGAGGGGCAATCGCCACGTAGGTCGAGAAGCCAACAGCGGCGGGCATAACGTAGCCGTCGTTGTAGTCGGTGTGTTCGCCGATCAGGTTGACGCGCCCGGGAGCACGAAAGATCCGGGGCTGAGTTCCGAACGCTTTTTCGAAGTGAAAGGCGAGATGGAGTTGATCGATCGTCTTCATCTGCATCGTCACGCCCGAATCCCCACACCGAATGGATCTTGCGAGTCGAGCACAAGCTCAGCGTCCGCATTCACGAAGGCGACGCCTTTGATGCTGGGATAGACCCTGCCGTCCCGCACCGTGATGCCGCCTGCGAAGACGCTTCCGACAATGCTCTCTTGTTTCCAGATCTGGCCTCCGCGGAGCGCCATGAGATCGATGGTACCGTGGCCGCACATGCCGAGATATCCAACATTATTAAAGAAGATGACGCCGGCGGCGCATGCGGGATCGAGAGGCTCGCACAACAGTGCTCCCACCATCACGTCGGAACCGCGGGGTTCGTTGACCACGGCCGATCGAAAACTGTCGTGCTCTTGGCGAAAGCGTTGCAGGCGGTCGGACAACAGCCCGGTTCCGAGATGAGGGCCTCCGCTGACGACCACTCGAGTCGGCTCGCCGCCCGTATGGGAGTCAATCGCTCGAACCCTTTCGTGTTTGCCGTCTGTCATCAACTCTCTAGTTCTCTCATGAAAAGAGGGTGAGTTTCTAGTGGGCGCTCAAGTAAGGCTGGCTAGTTTGTCCGGGGATCCCGTGGCATTCATGGCGAGCACTGCGAGAAGGGCGCAACGATTTTATGTGATTTTTGGACGGTCCGTGGGGCTATTCCGGGGTGCAGATTTGATCCCGAAAACGTCGAAAAGGCTTGCTGGAAGACGGGTCTGGAGGGACGCCCAGCATGGACAGCAGCGTCAGGGGAGCGGGGAGACCTTACTTGGCGAGTTCTCCTGTCGACTCAAAACGCACGCCGCCCAGAGGTTTTCCGGAGGCCAGCGACGCGCGGATGCTGGCGCGGTTTGGGCCAACCTGCTCAATCGCCGCGGATAGGGATTGCAAGGCCTGAGCGAGAGGAGTGCCCTGTGGGAGGCGGAAGATCCACGGAATGTTGGTGGAGGTCAAGGCGCGGTCGGATGAGATGGCAACGACGGGAACGAATGACTTGACCGCAATCTGCTCGGCGAGATGACTGGACGCACGGTCCAGAGCGACCACGGCAAGCACATGCTCCTGGTAGACGGCCTTCACTAGATCGGCGGACGCCTTGCCCCATGACGACTCAGAGGGAATTGCAATCAGAGAAAAGTGCCTACCTGGAGTGTTCAACGTGTTCAGCATGCGAACGGTTTCAGGGGCTCGCACAACTTCGTCGGCGTGCGGACCGAAGACACCAATCTTCAGGTCGCCGGCAATCTCGTCGGGCACTTTCGGACCCGCGTATTGAACGCCGTTTTCACCGACTCGAGCGTAGGGCTTCTCCATGGTGACACGACGGTATTCAATCGTCCCGTTATGCACGTGGGCGAGAAATAGAGGCGCGATGTTCTTGCTGTTGGGATCGAAGATCATATCTCCGGTAACGCCTTTGTAATTTTCAGTTCCCGCCAGAGCGTCGCGGATGCGGCCCCGATTCAGCCCAGCACGGCAGATGGCGTTCAGCAGGATTTGCATCGCATCATAGGCGAGAGCAGCAAAGTGATCCGGCTTTTCGTGGAAGGCCACTTCGTAGCGAGAGTTGAAATCCTGCCAGCGCGGGTCTGTGCGCGTGGGATCGTAGGGGAAAACGGCCTCAAAACCCTCGGCTGCCGCCCCCGCCTGTTTGATCAGTTCGTCCCCAATCGTGCGGTGGCTGCCGAATACGCGCTGCTTCATGCCGAGTTCCTGCATTTGCTGCAGGATTTGTGCGGCGGGGCCGACGCTGGTCCACAGTACGATAGCGTCGACACGGGAATCTTCGATGACCTGAAGTTGGCGGCGGAAGTCGGTGTCACCCGGCATGAACTTCTGCTCAATCACCACGGGATGGCCAAGGCGCCGAGATGCATCGCGGAACTTGATGACTCCGAAGCGGCCGTAGCGGTCGTTCACGCGGAGTAGGGCCACGCGCTTGAATCCAAGTTCGGTGTAGATATGACGGGCCAGAGTGTAGCCTTGCTCGCGGTCGTCCTGAATATCGGTGAAGTACCAGGGGATGATCGTTTCCGGAATTGTGGGATCGGTGGAGGCGCTGTTCACCAGCGGGGTCTCACCTTTTAGCGTCAGGCGCAGGGCGATGTGAGTGGATTCGGAGCTGATGGAGCCGAACATTGCCCAGACTTTATCTTCGTAGATCATCCGGACGGCGTCGTTCGAGGCCGCACCCCAGATGGCAGAGTCTTTCGCCGCACCCTCGGTTGCGGACTTGCTCATCTGCCAGTTGTCGTAGTCGTTGTGGGTGATCAGGCGAAAAGGCTTGCCACCATAACCGCCGGTGGCGTTGGCCTCGTTGATCGCCATGGTCGCGCCATTCAGCATGCGATTGCCGAACACGGCATCAGGGTGATCGTAGAGGGGCGCGAGGAATCCAATGCGAATCTCGCTGAGAGTCTTCAAATCGGGATCGGGGATGTCGCGGGCGGCGCCGTTGTATTCGACCAGATCCTGATAGTACTCATAATAAGGAGTGGTGAATTTGGAAAAAGGACGCAAGTCTTCCGGCGCACCGGTGTAAGGCTTGAGCGAACGGGGCGCAGGTGGGCCCGGCGGATTGCGGCCGCACGCACAAGGAACGGACGTCTGGGCCCACGCTGCGCTGGTGAGCAGCACGGCGATTACGAAAACACTTACGAGGCGCATAGCTACTCCGTTGGCACTTCCCGCCGGAACATGGCAATCGCTTCAATTTCGATCAACAGATCAGGGCGGCAAAGAATCGCCTGGATACCGGTGGAAGCCGGCAGCGGATCAAGTTGCTGCTCTTTGTAGAAGGTGGTGCGCTCTTCGTTGAAGGCCTGGTAGTCGCGCTCGATGTCGCGGAGGTAGCACGTGGTGCGCACGATATCGTGCCACGTCGCGCCTTCCGCGGCCAGCAACTTGGTGATGTTGTCGAAGGTGCGGCGGAGTTGAGCGCGCAGGTCGCCAACGTGGACCGTGAGGCCGGCGTCATCGATGCTGGCGGTGCCCGAGATCAGCAGCACGGTGAGGCCGTTCAAGTCGATCCTCATACCGCGGGAGAAGGCGCTGCCGTAGTCGTAGGCTTCGTTCAACGCTGTGTGATTGGTGATGGCCCGCTTCACGACGGGGGCTGTAGCCACTTCCGCGAACAACTCTTGAACATTCATGTGCTTGGCTCCTGATGGATTCATTTCTTTTGTGCTGCCTTGCGTGTGGTAAAAACGTGTGCCGTCTGGATGGGATTTTTTTGACGAATGCCATGGCTCAAACCCTTGGCGGTGGCGACCCAGAGGTCGTTACCCTGAAAGTCAATGCCGAGAACGTAGTTGTGTGCCGGGGCGCTCTGTACCACAACCTTCTTTACTGTGCCGGCGGAGTCGCGCACTAACATTTCGGGCTTGTGAGTATCGAGAGCGGGGCGGTAGACCGCCCAGTTCGTGCCGTCGTAGTAGGCGAGACCCTTGTCGGTGGAGAACCATGCGCGATTGGCGTCGATGGCCTTGACCTGGTTGAGAAAATTGCTGGGCAAGCCGCTATCTTTCTGCAGGAAGTTGTGCCAGTAGCGGCCGTCATAGCGACTTGCGCCGAAATAGGTCGCGACCCATAGGATCTGGTCGACGTAGCTGACTGACGTCGTGATTTCGTGGATCAGGCCCTGGTCTTTCATCAGGACGAGCTCGGTTTCGCCGTCGGGATCGTTGTAGTCCTTCCAGCGCTCGGTCTTAACGTCATACTCGAGAACACCACCGCCCCAGACTGCGTAGTAAACCTTGTCCTCGGCGGGGCTGACGGCGTAGGTCCAGATCTCGAACATCGGCGTGTTGCGCTCGTTGAACAGGGACCACTGTCCGGTGCGTGTGTTGAAACGGCTGGCGCCAGCGGCGGTTGCGGTCCAGACGAAGTCGCCTTGCACGCCGACTCCGTAGACAATGTCGTTGCTTAAGCCGGAATTCAGCTGGGTGAACGTGTCGATGCGGCCGGCCGAGACGCGGCTCAGGCCACCCATGGTGCCGACCCACAGGTCTCCCGTGTGCTTGTCGAGTGCGAGAGAAAGGACCGCTTGATGCGCAAGACTTTGATCTCTCGAATCCGCGTCGGGGCGAAATACTTTCCAGCCACCATTCTCGTAGAGGCCGAGTCCGTTTTCTGTCCCGGCCCAGATGCGGTTGCCGTCGACCAGTACGCAGAAGACGTGGTTGTCGGGCAAGCCGTTGGCGGTAGTGAAGTTTTCCCAGCGGAAGAGGGGCATGTCTTGCGCAGAGCCTCGTAACGGCAGCAGCGCCACGCTCATCAGGGCTAGGATGCGCAGGAGATCCTTCGCTCCGCTTGAAAAGCGGCTCCGCGCAGGATGACAACAACTTGGGGATTTCGTCGTCATAGCGTTTTCAGGTACTCGATGAGATCGTTCAATTCGTCTTTGGTGAGATCGTTGCTAACGCCGTGGGTGTCTTTTGGGTTGAACACGGTCCAGATTTCTTCCAGGGAGCGCGCCGAACCGTCGTGCAGGTACGGTGCGGAGTAGGCCACGTTGGGAAGTTGGGGAACGTCAATGACGGGCGAACGGTCTGTGGGTTTGCCTGTGCCTACGTCAACTTGCTTCTGATTGGTGTACTTGGGGCCACTGTGGCAGCTTCCGCATTGATTCGACTCGGGGATCGGCCTGCCATTCTTGTAAGTCGTACGTTCAAAGATGGCTTTGCCGCGTTCTTGAGCTGGGGTGAGATCCCCGTTGGCGAGACGAGTGCGATTGGGGCGATAGGGAAGCGAGTAGACAAACGTCACCAAGTCGGTGAGTTGCTGTTGATTGAAACTCTGCGAGCGGAAGAAAAACTTTTCCGTGCGCGGGCCACATTCGGTGGGCATGTCGGCGTTGCCGCCGTTCCACTTGAAAGGCTCGGTTCCCGCCAGGTTTTCGAGCGAGCGGTTGTCGACGATGTCTCTGCCGAAGCCATCGGGCTCGAGATCCCACTGCAGGCCGTCGATGGTGGCGTCGAGGTGGCAATTGGCGCAGCCGAACTGGCCTTGGAAGGCGAAGTCGGCGGTATAGAAGAGGCGCTCGCCGCGGCGCAGGGCGTCGACATTCTTCGGGCCACCAAGATCAATGGTGGATATGACTTTTTCCGTCGCGGTATCGATCACCGCAAGGTTGTCGTCTAGACGGTTGGCGACATAGAGGCGCTTTCCATCTGGCGAGAGCAGAACGCCGCGCGGATTGTGTCCTACAGGAATTCTCGTTTGCACATAATCGGCCGAGGCGGAGAGATCGTTGACGAAGGGCTGTCGTCGCGCATGCACTGCTTTCAGCAAGCTGGGCACGTCAATAACGGTGACGCTCTGCGATCCCGCCGTCGTTAGGAAGATCTTCGATTTATCAGGCGTGATTGCCACACCCCAAGGCAACGCATAGTAGCGGTCAAGTTCGTCGATCGGGATCTGGACAGTGCCGCCAACGTCATCCCCGAACAGAGTCAGCGAATCGCCGAAGGCCCAACCGTGTTCAACGTGCGCCAGGGGGATCAGATTCTTGGGCCGGAGTTGCGCGGCCACGCCCAACCGGCCATCCGCCGAAACGGCGACATGGAATACGCCAGCTACGTTGTGCAGAGGCTTGCGCTCGACGACTGTCTGCCGCTCGGTATCGATGACAGTGATCTCGGAATTCGGCTGGCTGCGGAAAGCTCCGGGATTTGGATAGATGTGGGTGCAATAGATCCACTTGCCATCCGGCGACAATGCCAGGTAGCTGGCCCCGCGCCCGGCCAGAAGCCGCTTGGTTTCTTGGCCGCTTTTCAGGTCGATGACGGAGACGTCGCCGCTCAAGCGATTAGCGACGTAGAGCGTTGTACCTTCGCGGTCAGAAACCACTCCGCTAGGTTCAGATCCTGTGGCCAGTGTCTGGACAACCTGCAATGCTGCTACGTCGATCACTGACACGGTGTCGGACCATGCGTTGGCGACGTAGACTTGACGACCATCAGGAGAAAGCGCGATTCCACGCGGCATGTGGCCTACCGCGACACTGCCAGTTACCCTGCTGGATTGCACATCGACGACTCGCACTTCGTCACTATCTTGGCAAACGACAAAGAGCAGACGGCCATCTGGGGAAGAAACCATTTCGAGCGGGGATAAATAGCGTTCTTTCGAGAGCGATGCGGACTGCTTGGCAGCGGGCGACGCTGCGACCGCGAGCAGAGCCACGGCAACGATGGCTATCACTTTTACCATCTGCCGGAAGCTCGTACTCGAGATGTGGCGCACCGGCATCTACGGCTCCTCCACTGTGAGCACGCGATCTACTGCGAGATTCTCCAGAACCTGCTCTTGCCCGCTGGGCCAGTGGATGGTGAGTTTGTCTGCTTTTGTGGCGGAGCCGAGGCCGAAGTGGATGCGACCGTCATCCTGCGAGAGATAGCTTGATCCGGCGATGCGCTCTGCAATCTGCTTGCGCCCACCCGCCAGAAGTTCCAGGCGCGCGCCGATGCCATCGCGATTGCTTTTCTTTTCCTTGGAATTGCCTTTCAACTTCACAGTCAGCCAGTGATTGCTGTTCTGGGTCACGTTGTGCAGCAGAGTCGCGGGCGCGCCGAGGTTCACGACAAAGGCGTCGATTTTTCCGTCATTGTCGTAATCGGCAAAGCAGGCGCCACGCGAGACTGTCTTCACGTCAAGCACCGGGCCGGCATCACGGGACACGTCGGCGAACTTGCCGTTTCCCAAGCCGCGGAACAGCGACTGCTCTTGCGGGACGAGATGAATTAATCCACCGTGGAAAACCAGAATGTCGTTCCAGCCATCATTGTCGAAGTCGTAGATGCCGCTGCCCCAGCTGACGTACTGCGCGGTCGCCTGCGAGATGCCAGAACTGGGACCGATGTCTTCGAATCCATTGGCGCCGGCATTACGCATCAGGCGGTTGTACTTGGAATCGGTCACCCAGAGATCGAGGCGGCCGTCGCCATCGACGTCGGCAAACACGGGGCCCATGGCCGACGTGTTCTCGCCGTTCTGACCGTACGCCACGCCCAACTCGCCGGCGATTTCTTCAAACGTGCCGTCGTGTTTGTTGTGGAAGAGAAAATTCTCGGTCTTGTCGTTGGCGACGTAAATGTCGGGATAGCCGTCACCGTCGTAGTCGGCCGCAGTTACGCCCATGGTGCGGCCTTTGAAGGCGCCGATGCCCGACCTGTCGGTCACGTCGGTGAAGGTTCCGTTGCAGTTGTTGTGGTAGAGGCGGTTGGTATCGGCGGCGTAGTCGAGCGGGCCAGGATAGTTGTCGGCAGCGTAGAAGTTGCGGTACTTGGGATCGAACTTCACGTAGCGTCCGACGAAGAGGTCGATGCATCCGTCGCGATCGTAGTCGAGCCAGGCGGAACTGATGGACCATCCATCGACCTTGATGCCGGCCTTGACGGTGACGTCGGTGAATGTTCCGTCGCCGTTGTTGTGGTAGAGAATCGCCTTGCCGTAGCCGGTGACGAACAGGTCGACGAGGCCGTCGTTGTCAAAGTCGGCGGCGATTGCGGCAGTGCCATAGATATTTGCTGCTACGCCCGCAGTGTCTGTGACATCGGTGAAGGTGCCGTCGCCGTTGTTGCGGTAGAGATGGTTGTGAGGAGGAGTCGCAGGCGGCTGCTTCAACGGGTAAGGGTGGATGCCGTCTTCTAGCGGCTTGCCGCTGACCACATAGAGATCGGGTAGTCCGTCGTTGTTGTAGTCGAACCAGACGCAGCCGGAGCCCGTGCTTTCGAGTAGGGAGCCGAGTTGCTTGGCGCCGAAGCTGTGGGTGAACTGAATGCTGGACTTTGCGGTCGCGTCTTCGAATCGGATCGGGCCTGGAGCTGCGGCTTGCGGGGCCTGGGCCAGCAATGAGGAGGACAGTAGAAGGAATCCTAGTATTCGTTTCGTCACGCTAGTGCCCTCCTGAGGCGTGTTGAGTGTTCGCGCCGGTCATGTCGACTGGCGTGGTCGACTTGAGCAGGACCATTGGAACCGCATTCTCAGGCGAGGTTTCCGGTCCGGCGTGGCATCCGACGCAGGCACGTTGTTCACCGCGGCGCATCCAGAAGAATCCCGACTGGCGCTTCAAAGTCTTGCCGGCATCATCCAGCAGCTCGATCTGCAACGGCTGCTCGGTGGGCACTTGCACGAAGAAGGATCCGTCGCGTTCGACTGGAGCGGTGCCGAGGAGACGAAGATTGGCCGCTGCGTCGCGGGTGTAGAGGCGCACCGAACGGATCGAGCCGGCGCCGAATGGATATTTCGATGTGTAGACGTTGAGGCAGAGCAGATTCGCATTCGGCCAGTCGTGCAATCCGGAGGGATGGCGGTTGGGCACAGGCCGGTCGGCAATCAGGGTTGGCTGGACTGCGTCGGAATCCGGGTCATCCAGCGCCGGGCGCAACGCGGACGATCCCGGAGTCCATAGCATCAATCGAAACGGAGTCTTCGCGTCTGAACGCCAGGGCATGAGCCAATCGCCTGCGGCGGTCTCGACGACTTCTCCGGCGTATTCTCCGGCGGGTACGGAAATACCCACTTCCCGCGCCTTCGACGAGGTGAACCGTGCCAGGCCGTGAGTCGATGCGAGGACGATATCTCCTGAACGGACTTGCCTGCCGGAATGACGCGGTGTGCCGTGATCGCAGCGATAAGACTCGACTCCACTGCCATCGGAATACACGGTGTAGATTTCCGGAACGGCGTCAGCGCCGAGCGGATACGCGGCTTCGAACAAGATGCGACCGTCGCGGAGAATGTCCGAGGGCAGATAATTTGCGGGCCCGTAGGTGAGGGGGAGGGGCTTGCCGCCAGCCAAACTCACGGCTTCGATTTCGAATCGCCCTGCCGTTCTGCGAGCATAGACCACGCGATCTTCGGGCAGATAGAAAGGCCGAACGCAGTCTTCGTTGCCGGCGGTGATGCGGCGAGGCTCTCCGCCTGCCAGAGCGACTTCCCAGATCTGCCATGGGTCTTCTGGGTTGCGTTTGCCTGAGAAGAGCGCGCGTTGTCCATCGAAGGAGATGGCGGAATCAGCAGACATTGCGAAGTTTGGAACCAGTGGATGCTTGCCCTGCCCGTCGCGTACGAAGATCGTAGCGCCCGAAGTGAAGCGATCTGCACCGCGCATCCATGCGAGTGGGTCGTAGTGTTTTGTAGCGGTGTAAAGGAATAATGGCCGTTCTGCGTCCGGTGAGGCTTCTACTTTGTTCTTGGGAAGACTCAGCATGCAGAGCGCGAGGACACAGGCCGAAAGAACGGAAATCAGGATGAAGCGCGACGCCACTAGTCTGCTCCCCCAACCGCGAGGAGCTGCGGGCGCAGTTGTCTTGCCTCTTGCTCAAGATCAAGGTACGGTTGGAGATCTTTCATCATGTGGCGGAATTCGCCGAAAGTAAGCGATTGGTTGCCGTCACTCATG
This sequence comes from uncultured Acidobacteriaceae bacterium, assembly GCA_963795875.1. Classification (GTDB taxonomy): domain Bacteria; phylum Acidobacteriota; class Terriglobia; order Terriglobales; family Acidobacteriaceae; genus Sulfotelmatobacter. The sequence continues at coordinate 1,495,690 of CAWCJM010000003.1, read as the reverse complement.
GCCTTTTCCGGACAGGGGTGAACCTCCACGATCAATCCGTCTGCGCCAACCACGGCAGCGGCCCGTGACAAAACGGGGACCAGCGCGCGAACGCCTGCGGCATGACTGGGATCCACAATGACGGGGAGGTGCGAGACCGTTTTCAATACCGGCACTGCAGCGATGTCGAGCGTATTGCGAGTCGCAGTTTCAAAGGTGCGGATGCCACGTTCGCAAAGAATGACTTGCAGATTGCCCGCGACGGCGATCACTTGCGCGGAACGGAGAAGGTCTTCAAGAGTGGCAGTCATGCCGCGCTTCAGCAGAACTGGGCGGCCGCAATGGCCGAGAGCTTCGAGCAGCGCGTAGTTCTCCATGCTGCGCGTGCCGACCTGCATAATGTCGGCATACTCGGCAATGAGATCGACGTCTTCTTCACTCATCACTTCGGTGACGATCGCAAGACCAGTCACTTCGCGCGCCTTGCGCAAAATCTTGAGGCCTTCCAGGCCTAATCCCTGGAATGCATATGGCGATGAGCGCGGCTTATAGGCACCCCCGCGCAGAATACGCGCGCCCGCTTCGGCCACCGCGACGGCAGTTTCGAGCAGTTGGCTTTCGGATTCGACGGCGCATGGACCGGCCATCACCACGAAATCGTTTCCGCCAATCTCGATGTCGCCTACTTGCACCACGCTGCGAGAGTGCTCGCTGGTCTTGGCGACGAGATCGAAGCAAGAGAACTGGCCGTTCCATTTGGGATTCATAAGTATGCGGCGCCATTCTAGTAAGTGGTGAATTCACGATCATTACTACGAAACGATTAGTCCGCCGAAAACCGACGCGAAAATTAAGCACATTCCAAGAATGGCAACTCGTAAGTCGTTTGTATCGAGAACGAAGCGGGACTCGTGTGACGGCAGTCACTCATCAACGCGACGGTAAGCACAAGAGTGGGTATTTCGGACAGGGAAACGCAGAACCGCGGGCAATTCTGCACGCAGGATCTTCGAGGCGTGGAAGCTGACGGCAGAGTGCAGACGATCATCCGTGTTGGCGATCCCTACATCGGTGTCGGGAATTCCGGCACATAACAATGCAGAATTCCTCGCATGTCGTTGAATTCACTTGATGGTGTTTGGATTGCATTAACGAGAATGGCCGTGGCGTTTAGCGGCGAGGAGGTTACTCGATATGGCAGGGGAGAATTGGACGTTCTGGCTCAACATGACGAACTTCGCGTTGGGCATGGTCACAGTCGTGGCGCTGGTCCTGGTATTCAGTGCGGTGGGCTGGGACTTGCTGGTCCGCAAGGTTCGCAGTCCGCGCACTCACGCAGGATTGGATTTGAACACGCTGGATAGCGAACTGCGCGCGATGTTGCAGGGATCGCACAGCATGTACGAACCCGGACTGGGGCTGACGATGGCAGACGGTGGCGAGAAGATCGAATCCGCCGAGCCCAAGGCCGCAGACGAGAACCACGGGAAGTGACTTATGGCGTGCCCGTTTCTTAAAGAAGGTCAAGCGCGATATTGCCACGCGGCTCCGGTGCAGAAGTTGATTCTGGATGGCCCCGGAGCGGTCGATGTCGGGCGCTGTGCTTCGTCGGAATACCGGCAGTGTGCTTTGGTTGCGAAGGGTAGTCCGCAACAGGATCACTGCCCGCATCTGGAACAAATCCGCGTGCAGTACTGCGGCGTTTCGCCGGTCACGAAGCTGGTGCCGTTCAGCGATTCGGAGTTGTCGAGTTGCACCAGCAACACCTACCGCTACTGCGATTCGTATTTATTGCTGGCGCGGCCGCACGCGAACTCCACGCCAGCACATCTCCTTTACGCGGCGAATCACTTCTGGCTCGATGCCGAGGAATCCGGATTGTGCCACGTCGGCATCGACGGCTTTCTGACGGATGTAGCCGGCACCGTCGACGGCATCACATTTGTCACCGCACGGGGGACGCATTGTCCGTCTTTAGCGCTCACCGTGAATGGAGTCGAGTGGCCCATGAGCTTTCCGAATCCGCTGATGATTCAGAAAGTGAACAGCCGTGTACGCAGCGATCCCACCAGGCTGATGGCCGACCCCTATGGCGCGGGATGGCTGTTCGAAGGTTGGGAGTTGCCGGGGCGAACGCGGGCCGGGCTGGTCTCAGGTCCGCAGGCGGCCGCGTGGCAGGCGCAGGAACGCGAGCGGCTGTCGAATGAAATCCACGAAGCGCATGCGCCCGGCTGCTGATGGCGGCGCACCGGTGCGCGGAGTGGCGCAGCTGTTATCGCGGCAGGATCTGGTCTGCCTGTTCCAGCACTTCTTCTCCAACCGCGGCTGGACAGGGGAAGTATGAAGATGTCGCGGAATGCTCTCGTGTTCGGATTCGGCCTGGCAGTCGCCCTTGCGGTGGGGTGGGTCATATTTCCACGCGTGTTGTACGTGCAGAAACAACAGCCCCTTGAGTTTCACCACAAGACGCACGCGGAAAAGTCTGGCGTCGTCGATTGCGGTGAATGTCACGCGGTTCGCGAGGACGGCGCGTTCGGGGGAATTCCAGCGATGGAGAAATGCGCGAGCTGTCACTCGGAGCGCATCGGTGAGAGCAAAGACGAAGCAACCATGGTCAACAACTACATTAAGCCAGGACATGAAACTCCGTGGCTGGTATATGCACGGCAGCCGGCGAATGTGTGGTTCTCGCACGCCATCCACGTGAAGCGCGGCGGCTTGGCCTGCACGGAGTGTCACTCGATCGTATGGCACATCGGACCAGGTGCGCGTGTATCAGTTGAACCGCATCAGTGGCTATAGCCGCGACATATGGGGACATTCGATTTCGCGGCTGCGGGGTGCGCCACATGACGGCATGAAGATGAGCGACTGCGAAGACTGTCACCGCCGGCACAACATCGAGGTGGGCTGCCTCGGTTGCCACGAGTAAAGGAGACGCATGAAGGTCACACGACGAGATCTGCTGGTATGGAGCGCGGGAGCAGCAGCGGGTCTCATGGTGACGCCAGTTCCCTGGAAGTTGCTGGACGATACGTCGATCTGGAGCCAGAACTGGCCGTGGATTCCGCAGCCCGCCCGCGGTCCAGTGGAAGTGAAACTGTCGGCCTGCACTCTGTGTCCAAACGGGTGCGGAATGAAGGTAAGAATGGCCGCAGGATGGCCTGTGGGTGTTGCGGGAGTAAGCAGTCATCCCGTCAGCCGCGGGGCACTCTGCCCACTCGGTTTTGGAGCGCATCAACTGAATTGGCATCCGCAGCGGTTGCGGGCGGTTCGTCACGGGGCGAGTTCATCTACTTGGAACGAAGCTCGAGCGGCTTTCGCAAAGGCCTGCAGCGAAGGGCCGGTCGTGGTCATCGACGGATATCCGGGACGAGCGGCATCGTCTGTGTTGCAGAGTTTCGCTCAAAAGCAAAAGGGCGAATATCGCGTTGTGCTTGGAGCGGAGACTCGAGCCCTCGCTCCTTATGAGGCGTGGAGCGGAGTGCCGGCCTCTGCGCTAGGGTACGATCTCGAAAACTCAAAGACGATCGTCAGCTTTGGCGCGCCGATGCTGGATGGCTGGGGCGCTCCTGGGCGATTTACACGATTGTGGGCGGAACGCGCGGCGGGAAGCGCTGACCCACAACTTCGATTGCTTCAAGTGGATTCGTCGCTCTCGCGGACCGCAGGTCGGGCATGGCAGTGGATACCGATTACGGCGAGGCCAGAATCCGCACTGGCCGCTGGAATAGCGCGCGTGCTTCTTGAAGAACACATGGTGCCGGCGCGCGGCCCCATGCCACCGCTTTCGCTCGGTGATGCCGCTGCTCAGACCGGCCTCGGTGTAGATGCGATTCGCGAACTGGCGCGGACGATGGTCGCGCGGACTCCGGCGGTAGCGATTGCGTCCGATGACAATCCGCCTATCGCAGCGTTGAACGTTGTGCTGGGCTCGATTGGAACCAGCGGCGGTATCGTGCGGAGGTCAAAAAACACAGAGTCGTATGTTTCCGCTGACGTTGCGATCCCCAGTGCACGCGGACTGCTGATCGATGCCAGTGTCCCCTGGGAATTTACGCCGCAGACAGATGCTGAGGTCTTCCGCTTTGCGGCGTGGGATGGGGGATCGAAGCGAGCAGATTGGCTGCTTCCCGCACCGGGCTTTGTGGAAGAGTTGAGCGACGTCCCGACTGCGCCCGCAGTTGAGTTCGAGACCTACGCAATCGCTCCAGGGCTCGTGAAAACGCCGCATGAAGTGCAAAGCGCCGCTCAGTTCCTGTGTGGTGTCGATCCCACTCTAGCCACCGTCGAACAAACCATCCACTCTCGTTGCGATGATCTTTTCCGCGGGCGTGCGGGAACTGTGCGCGGACAGGAAGAGACTCCCGTCGCGAAACTCGAGTCCGCGCAGAAGCTCGAAGAGCAACTCTGGAAAGGCGCAGTCTGGGTTGGTGAGGCCCCCCATCCCGCGGCCTTGCGATGCGAGTTGAGGGAATGGCCAGCGGCTGCACCTTCCGCACATCCGGAGAACTGGTCGACCACATGGCAGGCGCCAGTGCTGCCCCCGTTGGCGACGAAGTTGTACCGCGAGTCCAACTTGCGGGATGCGCCAGAAAAGAGGACCGCATGAGCGCCCGTTACGGCATGGTGATCGATCTGGACCGCTGCACTGGCTGCGGCTCATGCATGATGGCGTGCGCGGCTGAGAACAACGTGCCTTCCCTTCCGCAGGCCACCGCGACGAACTGGACTCACCCCGATGCTCGTTCGCAAAGTCTCGAATGGCGGGGAGGGGGCGGCGCGCCGCGAAGCATTCATCCCAATCATGTGCATGCACTGCGAGCACGACACGCCCTGCGTGAAGGTGTGCCCGCAACAGGCAGTCGAAGTGGATAAGGCAACTGGAATCGTGATGCAGATGCCGCAGCGCTGCCTGGGATGCCGCTACTGCATGACCGCGTGCCCGTATCACGCGCGCTATTACAACTGGTGGGATCCGTCGTGGCCCGCGGGGATGGAAAAGAGTCTGAATCCGGGAGTCGCATCGCGGATGCGCGGCGTGGTGGAGAAGTGCAATCATGTGCCACGCGCGCCTGCATTCGGCAATGCAGAAGGCCGCCGCTGCGGGAAAGCGTGAAATTGATCTGGCCGACTATGTGCCGGCCTGCGTGGAAGCTTGCCCAACAGGAGCGATCCGGTTTGGCAACCTAGCTGACAAAAATGATCCTGCCGCGCAGGAATCGCGCTCGCCCGATGCATTCCGGTTGCTGGCTCGTATCGGCACGGAGCCGAAGGTTTACTACAAGTCGAAGGAGGCGTGGGTGAGAGCATTGGCGGAGTCGAGTTCGGGCCCTGGTTCGAAAGCGGCGTCGGAGGTGCGACATGGCTAGCGCCGTGATTACCGAGAGCCGACCGACTGACCAGAAATGGATCGCACGGGGGGAAGAGCGAACCTCACTCCTGCGATTTCTGTTGTGGCTCGCCCCCTGGGCTGTTCTGCTAGCCGTCGGAATATATGCCGCCGGGTTGTGCCTGTACTACGGGCTGAACCAGACGAACATGGACAACCGGTTCGCCTTCGGCCTCTGGATCTTTCTCGATCTCGGCGTCATCGCCCTCGGCGCAGGTGCGTTCTTCACTGGATTTCTCGTCTACATTCTGAAGCGTGCCGAGCTCAAGCCGATTCTGAACACCGCGGTGGTGGTCGGATTCATTTGCTACAGCGGGGCGGTGGCGATCCTGATGATCGACGTGGGCCAACCCCTGCGGGCATGGTTCACGTTCTGGCATCCGAATACGCACTCGATGCTCACGGAAGTTACGTTCTGCATTTCCTGTTATTTACTGGTGCTCAGCCTGGAATATATACCGATCCTGCTGCGGAACCGGCAGTTGCGTAAACTGCCGTCGTTCCTGGTGTTTGAACATCAACTTCACAAGCTAGTTCCGGTTCTGGCGGCCGTGGGGACTCTGCTATCGTTCTTCCATCAGGGATCGCTGGGAGGGCTTTACGGAGTGTTGCGCGGACGTCCGTTCGCGTTCCGCGCAGGGTTATTTATCTGGCCTTCTACATTCTTCTTATTCATTCTGTCGGCGATTGCTTCGGGCCCGAGCTTTCTCATGCTGGTGACGGCCACCGTCGAGAAGGTGACCGGAAGGCGACTGGTGCCTCAGGAACTGTTCCGCCGTTTGGGATTTATTTCCGGCGTTCTGCTGGGCATTTACGTCGCTGCAAAGTCGATCGACACGCTGATCTGGTTGAACGTGACATCGCCGTCGGTGGGCTTCGCGCCCTGGCAGTATTACACTCACAAGCCATTTGGCACACCGATTCTGTTCGCCGAGATCGTGCTCCTGGGGCTGCTCCCGGCGTTTCTGCTGACGTACCGCAAGACTGCGGCGCGGCGGGGATGGCTGCTGAGTGCCGCCGCACTGGCCTGCGCGGGCATCCTGCTGAACCGCTTCGTTCTCACCGTGCAAACTCTGGCGGTGCCCACGCTGCCGTTCGACGAGTTTCTGCAATACACGCCAAGCTGGCAGGAGGTTGCCAGTTTCGCCGGCGTGATCGCCTACGGAGTGATTGTTTATTCGCTGTCCTATCGCTACCTGCCGCTGTTCGCGGCAGCCAAAAGGAGCGAACAACCATGTTTCCGGGGATTGATGGATTTCATTGGACCGCTAGCCACGTCGTTTTCTTGTCGTTGTTTTTCGCTGTCGTGGTGACGATCTCTGACACGGTCGTCTCGGCGGTTTGGCGCACCACTCGCGACTTTCGGCACCAATCGCGCCATCGAGTTGTGCTGGAAATCGGACTTTGCGGAGTTGCCGGAATCCGACCGGCGCTGCCGCCACGAACTCGCGGGCAGCGTGATCTCGCAGAACCTGCGATAACGCTTTCGATTGCCGGCATTGCGAGAAATATTCGCAGTTTGCCGTGCTGCCTGCGACAGGGCTGGCGACCGACCTGGGGCTCAACTATCCCGGACGACCGCCTCTACCATCGCGGACACACCTGGGTGAAGCCCGCAGAAGCTACGGCACCTTCACCATCGGCCTCGATGAATTTGCCGACCATCTGATCGGCAATCCCGACTCGATCAAAATGCCTGCGGTCGGCACCGAATCGAGATCAACCAGACCGCATGGCGGATGACCAAGAACGGCAACGAAATTCAGGTGCGCGCACCGCATCGAAGGCACGGTGGTCGGCGTCGGCGGGCAGAAGGAGGGCTGGTTTCTGAAGATTCGTGCCGCGGCTCGATCCGCGCGATCCGACGACCCTGCGCCATCTTCTGCGAGGACCGGAGGTGCATGGTTGGGTGTCGCGGGAACTGGAGCGTCTGCAACTGCAACTCCGCGCGCCCAACACTCGCTCCTGCCTTGGCCGATGGCGGAATGCTGATGCCCGGATTGATGGATGCCGTGCCCGATAGCAGATTGGGATACTGTGCTTGCCGATACCTTTCTGGAGCCTTGACGAAAACCGGTGCCGTCCCTCCGGGACTCGTTACCTTCACTTTTCGCGTACCCAGGACTGTCCGTCCTGGGCTAACACATACCGCCGCTCCGCGGCTTGAGTTGGAACGCCTATGTCGGCGTGCCTTCTCCGATACTCCGTTCTCAAGTGCCAAAGAACGACTCAACGACACTCTCCGATCAGTGCACGATCTCGTAACGCTTGAGTTTGTCGTAGAGTGTCGAGCGGTCGATTCCCAGGCGGTCGACGCCTCTTTGACATTGCCGTGCTTGCGCTCGAGTGCGGCGACGATCGCGCGGCGCTCCAGTTCGCCGAGAGAAACATCCGGAACCTCCCAACTCTGCGGCTGTCCGGGTTGCCGCTGCAGCCACGAGAAATCCTGCTCGTCGAGCATGCCGTTGCGGCAGGTCACGATCGCGCGCTCAATAACGTTTTCCAGTTCGCGGACATTGCCGGGCCAGTCATAAGCAATCAGCAGCTTCAAGCGCGGCCGCGGAGATGCCGCTGACGTCCCTGCCCAACGCGGAAGAAATGTGCTGCACGAAGTGCTCCGCCAGCAAGGGAATATCTTCGCGCCGTTCGCGCAGCGGCGGCAGGCGAATCTCAATCACGTTGAGCCGGTAATAGAGATCCTCGCGGAACTTGCCCTGCTGGACTTCCTCGGCCAAGATCTTTGTTGGTCGCGGCGATGATCCGCACGTCGACTTCGACTTCCTGCGTTCCTCCCACGCGATAGAAGCGGCGCTCCTGCAGCACCCGCAGCAGGTCGGCCTGCAGCTTGGGCGAGATGTCGCCGATTTCATCGAGGAAGATCGTGCCGCCGTGCGCCAGTTCAAACTTGCCCTTGGTCTGTCGCGGCGGCGCCGGTGAAGGCGCCCTTCTCATAGCCAAACAACTCGCTCTCGAGCAGAGTTTCCGTCAGGGCGGCACAACTGACGACGATGAATGGCTTCTCCGCGCGATCGCCGGAGAAATGGATGGCGCGCGCCACCAGTTCCTTGCCCGTACCGCTTTCGCCGCGAATCAGCACCGTGCTGCGCAGATCTGGCGATTTCCTTGGTCAGCGCAAGAATCTCCTCCATGCGCGGATTCTTGGTGATGATGTCGTAGTGACGATATTGGCGGTTCAGTTTCTTGCGCAGAATCGCATTCTCGCTCTGCAGCTTCTTGAGTTTGAGGATGCGCGAAACCAGCATCGAGATTTCCTGCGGATTGCAGGGCTTCACGATGTATTCCTGCGCGCCTTCCTTCATGGCCTGGATGGCGGTGTCCACCGTGCGTAGGCGGTGATGATGATGATCGACGCCTCCGGCCGCACGCGGTGAATTTCCATCATGGTTTCGATGCCATCCATGCCGCCGGGCATCTTCAGATCGACGAAGCAGATGGCATAGTCCGTGCTCTTGCGCGAGTTCGACGGCCTTCTGCCGTCGGGCGCGGTGTCGACGTGATAGCCGTCTTCGCGCAGCCATGCCGCCATCGATTCGCACATGACGTCTTCGTCGTCCACGACCAGGATCGGCCAGTTCTTCTTCATACGGTTGCCTCTTTCGAAGTAAATCTCTGCACCAATCGCATTCCGCAGCGGGTGCAGTATTGCTCGGCCTTGGCATCGACCAATTCAATGTGCGTAGCCAGGCTCATGGCACATGTCGGCTCCGAACAATGGACAAGGCCGAAAGTGTGTCCCAGTTCATGCAGCACTTCTTTGGCGGTGCGCTCCCGCAGCAGGCTCTCCTCCGGAGGAAGGCCGTAGAATTCCTGGTGCAACCGGCAAAGCGAAACCACAGCGATCGGACCGTCAAACTGCGCTTGCCCGAACAGGAAACTCAACATCGGGATCGCCAGGTCCACATCGGTTACGCCGAGCACCCGGGAAGCATCGCGCGGAGCTGTGTTGCGCTAGCATCTTCATAATCTCTACTGACTGGTACTGCTCCCGCTTCGCGTCATAGGCGCCCTCCGGAATCGGCAAAGGAGGCAAGCGTCGGATGGGCAGCGGAAACCATTCGGCAGCTGCATTCTCGACCCAATCCAAGGCTCGCGCCGGCACGTTTCCAATCGCCACAAGATAAAGTCCATTCACACCGCATGCACCTGCACTTCCCGCGATTCTGGTGTGCTGTTTTGCGATTTGAGCGGGAGAGTGACCGTGAAGGTCGTGCCCTCGTTGCGCTGGCTCGTGACCTCGACCTCACCTTCATGGGCTTTGACGATGCCGTACAAGACAGCCAAGCCGAGGCCCACTCCTTTGCCTTCGGCTTTCGTGGTAAAAAACGGATCGAAGATCTTGGAGAGATTCTCCGGGGCGATGCCTTCACCGGTGTCTTGAACGCAAAGCTCCACCGTCTCGTCAGCCAGCTCGCGGGTACGGATGGTGAGTTTGCCGCCACCCCGCGGCTGCATGGCCTGTGCGCCGTTCAATACCAGATTCAGAATCACCTGCTGAATCTGCGAGGAATCGCATTCGACGAGTGGCAAATCATCTTGCAACTCCAGAACAACTTCGGCGCTGATCAGCTTTAGCTTGTGGTCGGCCAAGCCCAGAGTGGTGCGCACCAGCTTGTTCAAGTCCGCGGGAGCACGCTGCGGCTTGGAACGCCGGGAGAAGGCCAACAGGTCTGAAACAATTCGCCCGACACGGGCGGTTTCCGTCGAGATCAGGCTGAGGTATTTCCGGAATTCGGCCTCGCGGCCTGGCGGGTATTCTCCCTTGGCCATCAGGCGCTCCAGCAACATCGAGAGGTTGAGAACGCCAGAGACGGGATTATTGATCTCATGCGCCACGCTGGCCGCGAGTTGCCCGAGCGTCGCCAGACGATCGGATTGGATGAGCTTGCGTTGGGCAACCTGCAACTGTCGAGTGCGCTCGTCGACTTTGCTCTCGAGCGTTTGCTGCATCTCATTCAAGTCGGCGACGGCCGAGTTTCAGGCGCTCGCGCATCTTGTTGAACGAGTCCACCAGTTCGTCGATTTCCTGGCTGCGGCGGGTAATCTTGATGGGCTGGTCCAGCTCCATCTCGCTGACCGCCTTCGTCCCGCCGATCAGTTGCTGAATCGGCGTCGCCACAAAGCGTTTGGTGAATAGGATGACGAACGCCGCGCCAATCGCGACTTCGAGCGCGGTCAGAATGACAGTCTGAAGAGTGATCGCCCGCGTCTGTTTCTGCACTGGATCCAGACGCAACGCAACATCGACAACGCCTAGCACCTTGGTCTGGGCGCGGTGCGCGTGGCAGCTGGCGTTACTGCATGAAGGCTCGTTGTAAATGGGCGCTACCATATTGATGGTCTTCACGCCATCCGGGGAAGTGGCATAGCGCACACGAGAGTCCTCGACCGGTCTGTGGCGGATCGCGCCCTGCGTATGACAACTGGCGCAAACTTCGTTCGACAGGCTGGTCACACCGGGCTGCTCTTTCCCATCGGTCGAGAACACCAGCCGTCCTTCACGATTGAACATCCGGATACGATCGATGCCTTGCTTGTCGGCGATCACGCGCATGATCTCGTAGGCGGCCCTGCGGTCGTCGTCGAGCATGGCATGCCAGGTGGCGCCCGTAATGCTGCGCGAGAGTTGATCCGCACCGAGGATCATGGTTTCTTCTAATTGCTTCTTTTGGGTGCGGAAATTGAGGTAGCCACTGACTCCGCTGATCGCAACGATCAGGATGGTGAGCGAAAGAATCAGCTTGGGACCGAGTTTTCGAGGCATGGTTGGACCGGGAGTTCCAATGCTTGTTCCGTTACACAGCAAACCACGCAGAGAAATCCGCGGGAAATCCTCTCATCAGGCTAGCCACGAGGCTCGAAGCAGACAGTGATTGTCAGCGCGCTGACCAGTGATCTTGATCACGTCGTCAAACCTAGACAATCTGCGGGGTTACGGTCGTTTTGTGATCGTTTCGGGCGAGACTTTTCTTGATGGTTGCTATAAGAAATTTGTATTGGACTGAGCGAAACGCCGCATTTATCGTCCTCGGATTGATTCTGACGAAGCACGCTGTGCGGGGTCATCGGCGCGGCGCCGAGAGGGTGTCCGCGCTGCGGTCTAAGGCCGTTTCCACCGGAAATTGTGCAGATTCACAAACAGGAGCACGTCAAAGATGATGAAGCGAGCAGGGAGGCGCTCTTTGCGCCGGTCGTTCGCGACCGCCAGCGCCACAATTGTTCTGTTCGCGGGACTGTTGGCCGGGTTATCCGCTCGCAGTTTTGCCGATGACGGACCCAAGCCGGATCCAGCCGGCACGGCCACTGGGGACAAGTCGGCTGCTGTCGATGCCGCCGGCAATCCCTTTGTCGTCGGCCGAGCCAACCGATAAGACGGCTCCCGACTACGCGCAGAACAAGAAGGCCTTCGACGACTACCAGGCTCAGGCCGCCAAAGAACCTCTGGCGGTAAAACTGGCCGACAGCGTCGGCCACGTTCGCATCGCGACCAACTTGGCATGGACGCTGAACACCGGCTATCTCGTGCTCGTTCATGCAGGCAGGGTTTGCCCTGCTCACCTGCGGCCTGGTGCGAAAGAAAAATGCCGCGCATTTGATGATGCTGAATTTCGCGGCCTACGTCTTCGCCTTTCTCGCTTACTACGCCGTGGGATACGCATTCCAGTTTGGAGCGGTCGCCATCAACGCCGCGCCCACAAATCTGGGCGGCGTTCCGACGCTGAATCATTTTCTGATTGGCAGCGGGCAATGGGGATTTGTGGGGGGCAAGGGATTCTTTCTCGTCGGTCCGGCTTATGACGCCGGCAGCAATTGTCCTGACGCTGTTTGAAGTCGTGTTCATGGAGACGGCCGGATACATCATTGTCGGCGCCATCTGCGAACGCATCAGCTTCTGGGCGTTCCTGCTCTGTGAACTCTTCATCGGCGCGATCCTCTATCCGATTTCCGGCTGCTGGACATGGGGCGGTGGCTGGATGTCGCAGCTTGGATCGACCATGAATCTAGGCCACGGTTATGTGGACTTTGCCGGTTCCACGGTCGTGCACGCGGTGGGCGGATTCTGCGCCATGGCACTGGCGATTATCCTCGGACCGCGTCTGGGAAAGTTTGGGCCGGGCGGAAAGATCCGCGTCTTCCCTGCTCACAACATTGTTTACGTTGTGACGGGCACGTTCATCCTGCTGTTCGGGTGGATGGGATTCAATCCCGGTTCGACGCTGGGCGCGACCGACTTTCGCATTTCGGTCGTCGCCGTCAACACGAATCTGGCAGCGGTGGCCGGATCGGCAGCGGCGATGCTGATCTGGTATTTCCTGTTCGGCAAGCCCGATATCACGATGGCGTGTAACGGGATGCTGGCTGGCCTGGTGGCGATCACCGCGCCCTGCGCGTTTGTTTCTCCCACCTGCGTCGGTCATCATCGGAGTGCTGGCCGGATCGCTGGTTTGCGGCGGCGTCCTGTTCAACGAGCGCGTTCTGAAGATCGATGACCCTTGCGGCGCGGTTTCGGTGCACGGCTATTGCGGCTGGCTGGGCGCGGTCTGTGTCGGCATTTTTGCCGACGGCACTTACGGCTCGGGCTGGAATGGCGTCGGCGCGGCGAGCTACCTGGGACACGCGGGTCAGGGCGTGACCGGGCTGATTCACGGCGATACGCGGCAGTTCTGGTGCCAGCTCATGGGAGCGACGTTGTATGCGGTCTGGGCGTTCGGTGCGACGTTCGCTCGTTTTCTGGGTGTGTGAATAAAGTGAAGAGCATGCGCGTGCCCGCCGAGTCGGAAGAAGTAGGCCTGGATGTTCCCGAGTTTGGCATGCCGGGTTATCCTGAAGACGCGGTGGTTACGGCTCCCTACTGAGCGTTGCGCGTCGTGGAATCGCGCACTTCACCAGAGGACTCTCTATGTCGATTCGTCTCGCTCGGGATCGCCGGTCGCTGCCGGTGATCCTGTGCGTTGTGACGCTCGTCAGCGTTGGCGTGCTTCTGGTTTGGGATATTGTTCCCGGGCTTTTTCCAGCGAAGGCGCATGATTTCCTGGCCGCGTTTCCGCTGGCGATGATCGCCTGTGCTGTCTGGTTTACGAGGCGGTGCGCCGGCCGTCGCGGTCGGAACTGGTCAAAGCCATCCTTCTGGCCTGTGCTTTTTTGTTCTGGGCCGCCAACCAGCTGTGGCCAACCCTGCCGCAGGCGACGCTCTTCAACGACATCGCCATCGCACTCTTTGTCTTCGATGTATTTCTGGCGATGACCAGCCGTCCCGATCCAATGTCTTGACGAATCGAATTTTAAAAAGGGCAGGTCGGGACTAGCGAAAGCGCCGGATGAACAGCGTATGGCGCTCCGAGCGATAGTAGCCGACTCCATAGATGGTCGCTTTTCCCTTCGCCGAGTAGATCACCTGGCGAATGCGCAGCACCGAGCGCTCCGCGGGGCACGCCCAGCAATTCGGCAACATTCGCCTCGGCTGCGGTGGCGTCGACTTCCTCATCCGCGTAGGCCAGTTCGACGCCATAATCGTGCTCCAGCGTGGCAAACAGGGAACTCTGCCCAGAGGGGCATCCACCAGATCGGCGAACTCACTGGCTGGCAGGTAGCACGTCTCCAGGGCGAACGGGTCTTCCCCTGTCTGGCGCAGACGTTCGATCTTCACCAGTGCGCTCGTCGCGGGTAATCCCAGCCGGGCGGCCACTTCCTGCTCTTCCTCAACGATCTTGGCCACCAGCACTCGGGAACGCGGCGCCAACCCGCGGCTAGACATGTGTTCGGTGTAGCTCATCAGCTTATTGAAGTGGATCTTGGGAGAGGCCACGAACGTCCCCGCCCCGCGGCGGCGCTCGACCACGCCTTCGCGTTCCAGGCCGGCGAGGGCATGGCGGGCGGTCATCAGGCTGACCTTATGGGTCCTGGCCAGTTCGCGTTCTGAAGCGACTAGATCGCCGGGTTTCAACTCCGCGGAGTCGATCCGTTTGCGGATGGCATTCTGGATTCGTCTTGTAAACCGGCGTTCCGTTGCGATGGTTTCCCGACATGGAATGACTTTCCGGCCGAATGATTGCACTGCGCGACCAACGATCCTATCGGGCAATACGTTGAAAATATATGCCCTTCCATGTGCTATATAGCTTAATTTCATCGCGATGTAAAGCTGAAAGTGCGAGAAGGGGAGCTAATCCCATTTCGAGCATGCGCTTTTGCTATAGAGCGGATCGGTTTTATCGATTCGGCCGACCCGAACTACCCAAAGCGGAACCAGGCACTGACAGCGGATTTGTGACCATAATCACACGTTTTCCACAGCCTCGTGCAGATTCAATGAAATTCGTTCCCACAACAGTCTAGACTGTTTAATTTTGGGTGATATAGAGCGGACGGGGGAACCCAATTGGGGAAAAATTGAGGAATCCTGCATTTTCTTCTTGACCATGATCCTCGATGTGCTATATAGCATAGTCGGATTGTACTAGACGCAGTTTGCTGCGTTCTATTTGGCGAGTTGCTCTCAGGAGGTTGTGCGATGAAGAAATTGACTTGGGGAATGCTGGTTCTGCTGACCCTAGCAGTGTTCGCGGCGTTTTTGACGCCCGCATGGAGCCAGGAAGTGACGGCGGCGTCGTGGGCACGGTGACCGATCCCAGCGGAGCACCGCTTAAAGGCGCTGCTGTCACGGCGACAGAATACAGAACGAGGCACGGTGTGGACCGCGACCACGTCGGACGCCGGCGCTTACAACTCGCTGCGGCTGCCTGTGGGCACCTATCAGGTGAAGGTGACGCCTCGGGTTTTCAGACGGCGATGCAGCCGCCCTTCACGCTAGTGCTGAACCAGACCGCGCGCGTCGACGTGCAGATGAAGGTCGGCAAGGTCAGCGAGACGGTAGAAGTCACCGGCGCGGCGCCGATGCTGCAGACGCAGACCACCGAGGTCAGCACGGTTATCGACGCCAACACCAACGTGAGCCTGCCGCTGGCTTCGCGCAATTATCTTCAACTCACGCTGCTTGCCCCCGGCATGACCAATGTGGACCCGGATGGGATGCGATCGCCGCAAACCATGCTGAACTCCGGCCGCCCGTATATCAATGGCAATCGCGAGCAGGCCAACGAGTATCTGATCGACGGCATTCTCAACAGCGAGGACAAGAACAACGAAGTCGGCTACACGCCCAGAGATCGACGCCATTCAGGAATTCAACCTGATCACGCAAAATGCCTCTGCCGAGTTCGGCAACTATCAGGGCGGAATTGTGAGCGTCAGCACGAAATCGGGCACCAACAGTTTTCACGGCGATCTTTACGAGTTCTTTCGCAACGACTCCCTTGATGCCAACCTGGCTTCGGCAGGGTGGACGCAAGGCGTAAATAACGGCCAGCTCGGATTAACGCGCAGGGCGTAGCCAACAAACCTGAACTCCGCTACAACCAGTTCGGCGGCACCATCGGCGGCCCGATCATTAAGAATAAGCTGTTCTTTTTCGCCGATTATCAGGGCCAGCGGGGTGAACGCGGGTCCAACCGGAGCGCAAGTCTTAACCGCGCAGGCGCGCAGCGGAGATTTTGGCCAGCTTTGCACCGATTGGGGTGGAACGTTCAACGGCGCCGGAATATGCACTGGCGCGATCACTCCCAACCGGCGTCCTAACCAGCTTGATTTACCCAAACGGTCCAAACGCAGGTGAAGCCGATTCCCAACAACAATCTGGCCGCGGCCGGATACACGATCGACACCGTGGCGACAGAACTTGTTCGCCGACACGCAGTACTATCCTCTGCCTGGGATCAACAACCTCAAGGCAAACAACCTTTTTTACAAGAGCGGCAACGACCTGAATAACAACCAGGGCGACCTGAAGATCGACTACAACGTCTCGCAAAAAGACCATATCTTCGGACGCTGGTCACAGATGGATCTGAACCAGCCAACCTTCACAGGCTGCGTTTTCTGCAACAGCGGAGCAGCGGAAGGCAGTGACGAACCGGTTCGCAATGCCGTGGTCAATTGGACGCACACCTTCAGCGCAACCTGCTGAACGAAGCTCGTTTCGGCTTTAATGCGGTTCGATTCAATCAGAACATTACCCCGACTTCTTCTCTGGGGAACATCAGTCGAGACTCTGGGCATTACCGGCGGCAACGTTCAGGCGCCTGGCTTGGTTGAAATCAACATCACGGGTAACAACTCGGGAACTGCTGACTCTTGGACTTCGCAATCTGGTTCAGATCTTCCACTCCACCCAGGGACAATTTGAAGATAACGTGATCTTACACCACGGCCGCCACCAGATCAAGACCGGATTTCAGTATGTTCGCGAGCGCCAGGATTACGTCTACCCAGGAAATAACGGCGCACTGGGCTTACTTCGGCTTCGGTACCGCGACGGGCTCCGGCCTCGCCGATTTCTGGTTGGGCAACGTTGCGGGGGGAGCCGGTTCGCAGAGGGATACCGGCAGCCAGCTCAGTTCTCCCGCCAAGCTTCGGGGCAATGTCTTCGCGGCGTTTGTGCAGGATGACTGGCGCGTGACTCCAACGCTTCACCCTAAATCTCGGGCTGCGCTTCGAAGACCACACTCCGCTTTACGAAACGAACAACCACGAGGTCAACTTCGGGCTCTACACGGGAACGATTTACACGCGAACGGCGTGGATGGAACCACGAAGTTCGGCAACCAGGCGCTCTACAACAACTATCTCGGGTATCGGCGATTGGCAGCCCCGGATCGGACTTTCCTGGGCACCAGCGGTTCAGGACGGCAAGACGGTGATTCGCGCCGGATTCGGCATCTCGTCCTTCATGGAAGGCGGCGGCAGCAACGAAGAACTCACTCTGAACCTGCCCTTCGGCTTTCTCCAGCAACAGGCAGCCGGCGGCGTATCGGAACGCTGGAGAATGGTTTCGGATCTACCACAGCTGCCGCCTGCGGCGGCGTCATCAATCAAGCCTGCTATAACGCGGCGTCCGCATCCGCATCTTCGATCAGAACTTCAGACCGGCGATGATCAATCAGTGGAACGTGACGTTCCAGCAGCAGTTGACCAACTACACTAACCTTCCAGATTCGGCTATGTGGGCCAACGGGGCGCGCACTTGCTGAACTTTGAAGACGTTGCGCAGTCCATCCCGTTGGATGCGAGCGGCAAAGTTGCCGGACGCGGCGATCCGATCGTGACCCGTGCACCCGGACCGTTCCTGGGCGGCGGATACGCCCGGATCGCTGTATCTGGCGGACAATCCGCAATTCAACGCGCCGAGTTGCGGGACCGCCGGCAACCCGCTCTGCTGGCGTAAGTCAGCTCTGCGCCGGAACCAACATGTCGAACTCCGACCAGAGCTACAACGCGCTTCAGGCTGTGCTGCAAAAGCGCATGAGCAATGGGCTGCAAGCCCAGGTTTCCTACACCTGGTCGAAATGCATGAGCAATTCTCCGGGATACTTTGGCACAGGCTGGGGCAGCACCGGCGCCACCAGTTCCGGCGGCCAGCCTGGCTGGGAGAATATCTATAATCCGCGTCTGGATTGGGGACCGTGCTATTACGATCAGACCCACATCCTGACCAGTTACGTCACGTATCAGCTGCCGTTTGGCCGGGGCAAGCAGTTTGGCCACGACATGAACCCGGCTCTGAACGCCGTGCTGGGCAACTGGGAGATTGGCGGAATCGTCACCCTGCACAGTGGAAACGCTCTGACTCTGAATAACTTTGGCGGCTGGGGCGTAGGCGGTAATTCGGACAACACCAACGGCATCGGGCCCCAGACGCTGGCAAACCTGCCGGACTGCAATGGCCCAGTCAACGTTCTGAACCAAACAGTCCATGCGCGAATGGAGCGGCTGGATACATTCAGTACATTGAAAACACTCACCACCGGTGCGGTTCAGCCAGCGGCGCCGAATACATTTGGAACGTGCGGCGTTGGCAACGTTCGTGGCCCGGCATATGCCAATGTGGATCTTAGCCTGCACAAGGATTTCTTATCACCGAAATCAAAGCGGTTGGAGTTCCGCTTTGAGGCGCTGAATGCCTTTAACCATCCGGTGTGGGACTTCTCGCGGTGGACCGGCGGACGGTTCGTTCGATCCGGGCACGTGGACGGCTGGCCCCAAGACTCGCAGTGGACGACCACCAACGCGACGTTCGGCAAAATCACTGGTTCCCAGGGAGCGCGCGAACTGCAACTCGCTCTGAAGTTCTACTTCTAACTCACGACTGCCTTCGCAGAAAGATGGCGGTCAAAGCTAAGGCAGGCGCTCCCCCGGCGCCTGCCGTTTTTCTTGTGGACTACGACAGCGCAGGCTGTCAGATTTGGACGACTGTGATTTCGGAATATAATCAGGCAATGCGTGAACTCTTCCGGCGAGCCGGATTCTCTTCCCTGCTCATCCCATGCTCTGCTGCTGTTGGCCACACTTTCGGCAGGGCAGGCCGCCAAGAAGGCCCCGGCGTCTGCACCTCCTGCGGAGACGCGGAGCGTGCCACGAATCTGGCGGAGAGTGGACATTGCGCCGAAGCGCTGCCTCTGCTCAAGCGCGCCATCCGGCAAACATCGGATCAAAATTTGAAGAAGAGGATCGGACTGGATGGCTTGCATTGCGCGATGACGCATGACACTCCGTACGAGTCTCTCGAATTTCTCGTCGTACTCAGCCGTGAGTTTCCCCACGATCCCGAGGCGCTATATGCGGCCACTCATGCCTACTCCGATCTTTCTATGCGCTCTTCCCAGGACCTGGCGCGCGACGCTCCGTTTTCCTTCCAGGTTCACGAACTGAACGCCGAGGCGCTGGAAATGCAGGGCAAATGGGACGAGGCGGCGGCGGAATACCGCAAGATTCTCGAGATCAACCCAACCCTGCCCGGCATCCACGCACGGTTGGGTCGCGCACTGCTGTCGAAGCCGCAGCCTTCGCCAGCGACGTAGAACAGGCGAAGAAGAATTTCGAGGAGGAACTCGAGATCGATCCCGCGGAATGCGGTGGCGGAGTATGTTCTGGGCCAATTAGCGGCCGATGCGAAAGATACCTGCGACCGCAATCCAGCACTTCACGCAGGCGACCAAACTGGATGCCGGATTCTCCGAGGCCTTCCTGGGATTGGGGATGTCCTTGAATTCGGCCAAGCGTTTCACCGAGGCGGTTCCGCCGCTCGAGACCTACGAAAAGATGGAGCCCGACAGCCCGACGGGCACTATCAGTTGGCGCTCGCCTACGCCGGAGTGGGGCGCAGAGAGGACGCGAACCGCGAGGCGGCTCTGCAGCGCCAGACGGCGGAGGCACTGGAAGCGGTGAAGCGCAGGGCAGCCACGCTCATGGAGAAACAGCAACCGACTCCCCTGCTCCGGAGCCGAAGTAGGATGTCGCGCTTTCTCCGGAAACCTGGGAACTCGAAGAGACTTTCTCCGACTTCTGGCGAGCAGTCTAGCAATCCCCCGCTTTGGCCGTTTCGCGTTTTCCGCCGACCCGACTTATCCATTCTCCGAGGTTCCCTCCTCTGCCAGCGGCATTACCTGGAAGCACACAGCTGGACTCTCGCCTGAAAAATATCTGCCCCAGTCCACCGGAGCCGGCTGCGCGTTCCTCGACTACGACAATGACGGTTGGATGGATCATCTATTTCGTCAACAGCGGTCAATGCGACATCTTCACGCCGACGCAGCCATTGCGAAATGCTCTTTACCGGAATAATCGTGATGGCACCTTCACCGACGTCACCGAAAACGCCGGCGTAGCCGGAGGCGGCTACGGCATGGGCGTTGCGGTCGGCGACTACAACGCCGATGGATTCCCTGACCTTTACGTGACCCAGTATGGACGCAGCATTCTGTATCGCAACAATGGCGATGGCACGTTCACCGATGTCACCGAACACGCCGGCGTAGCGGCGCCGGGATGGGCGTCCAGCGCGGTATGGTTCGACTACGACAACGACGGGCGGCTCGATCTTTTCGTCTGCCGCTTCGTGGATTTCGACAAGTCCAAGCATCACAACTGCGGCGCGCCGAACATCCCGGCGATCAAAGGGCTCAATGAGTATTGCTATCCGCGAATTTATTCGCCGATGGCGAGCTGGCTGTTTCACAACAACGGCGACGGAACGTTTACCGATGTCAGCCAGAAGATGGGAATCGCCGATAATCCGGGAAAATCATGGGGCGTGGTGGCGACCGACATCAACAATGACGGCTGGATGGACCTGTTTGTCGCCAACGACACGGTCGCCAACTTTCTGTTCATCAACCGCGGTGGGAAGCACTTCGAAGAAGTCGGCTTTACCTCAGGGGTGGCTTTGGCGAAGGAGGAAAAGCGCGATCGGGTATGGGAGTCGATTCTGCCGACCTCAATCAGGACGGCTGGATGGACCTGTTTGTCACCAACCTCAATCACGAACTCGATGGCTTCTACCAGAACCGACACGACGAAACTTTTGACGACATCGCCGCGCCCACTGGCATCGCCAACGCGACGAAGCTAATGAGCGGCTGGGGTCTGAAGTTCCTTGACTACGATAACGACGGCGATATCGATCTGATGATCGCCAACGGGCATCCCGACGACCTGATCGAAAAGATTTACGACAACGTAGCCTATCGCGAGCCTCTTCTGCTGTTTCACAACACTGCCGGGCAGCTGAAAAACGTGACCCATGAAAGCGGGCCTGCGTTTGCCCACCGCCATGTCCGCGCGAGGTCTCGCTCTCGGGGATTTCAACAATGACGGCGCAGTCGATGTTCTTATTTCGTGCAACGACGAGCCTCCGGTGCTGCTTGCAGAACAATGCCGGACTCCAGAATCACTGGCTGGGATTGAAACTGATTGGCAAGAAGGCGAACATCGATGCCGATCGGAGCGATCGTCAGTTACATGGCCGGCGACCTGAAGCGCAGTCGGATGAAAGTGGGTGGCGGGAGCTATCTCTCATCGCACGATCCGCGGATGGTATTGGGCATCGGCAAACGCGCCAAGATGGACTGGATCGAAATCAAATGGCCGCAGCCCAGCGGCGTTGTGCAACGGTTCACGGATCTTCCCATCGACCGCTATATTACTATTCGCGAAGGTCAACCGAAGTGGGAGTAGATGTGGAGCGAGAATCAGCCGACCGGAGGTCTGATCCGGGGCTCGACTCAACGCGCACACCCAGCCATAGCAAGCCTGCCACGACTGCCAGCCCCGCAGTCAGCGTCAATGCCGATTCCCATCCGATCCGCGCTGCGAGCCATGGTGTGAGAGCGGGCGAAACCATGCCGCCAAGATTGCTGCCAAAGTTCATGGTGCCACCCGCGATGCCGCTATGCTCGCCGGAGAGCTGCGTCATAGTCGCCCAGAACGGTCCCTCAGTGCACAACACCAGAACCATACAAGTCGTGAGCGCCGCCACCGCCACCATGGGTTTCGGAGTGCGGGCACCAACGACCAGAAAGATGGCAGCCGCACTGAGAGCGGCAAGCGGAACACTGCGGCGTCCCCAGGTCGCACCCCAGTGAATCACAGCCCAGTCGGAGAAGAAGCCTCCCAGCGGAATCGCGAACGTGGTCGCGATCCACGGTAGTGCGGTGAAGCTGGCTGCCTTGAGCACCTCGAAGTGGCGTACCTGGACCAGATAAAGATAGAACCAGAAAATGAAGATGTATCCCAGGTAGCCTTGAAGCAGGTAGCTGGCGGAGAGGAACCAGAAACTCGGCAGGCGCAACGGTTGAGCCGAGTTCTTCGGCGATTCGGTTGAGGTGGACTGGGCAGCGACCGGTACACTTGGGGTCGCGTGAGTATGAAGTTCTCGCGGGCCGAATCTCAACCACAGCAACCCGGCAGCCGCGCTAAGAAACGCCGCCACCAACAGAGCGGTGCGCCATCCATAACGACTGGTAATAGGCGCCAACAGCAGGGGCGTGACCGCCGATCCCACGCCCACGCTCGCCAACACCAGGCTGTTGGCGCGGGCCTGCAAGCGAGGGGGCATCGTGATGGCGATGGTCCGGCCTGAGGTCGGATAGGTTGGAGCGGCGATAACGCCAAAGATTGCACGGATCACCCACAGTTGCGGAATGGCCATCGCCAATCCGAATCCCTGCCAGCCCACCAGCGCGGTGAACACGGTGAGCACAGCCCAGCCGGTGCAAAGAAAAAGAAAGATGTGGCGTGCGCTGACCCGGTCCGCGAGTCCTCCCGAGGGTACCTGAAACAAGGTGTATCCCAGCAGAAAAGCGCTGAACACCGTTCCCATCTGTGTTTGGGTAAGGCCGAACTCCCCCATCATGTTGGGGGCAACCACCGTTACAGCTACGCGACACACGTATCCTACTGAGGCCGCGGCCATGAGCAGCAGAACGAGTCGTTTACTGAGGGAGGTCGACGCAGTTGCGGTCGCGGGAACTGCGCTCATGGAAGCCTTTTATGCAAGATGAGTTCCGATTGGCCCGGCACAATGTAATCCTTGAGTTCGCCAACGAACTCGTATCCGTGCTGGCGATAAAAGTGTTGGGCGCGGTCGTTGAACGATGAAACCAGGAGAAAGAGATGTTCGCGGCCTGAGAAGTGTTCTTCGGCAAAATGTAGAAGTTGTGATCCGACGCCCTGTCCGCGGCCTTCCGCGGCAACACCCAGGCAGGCGATGTAGGGCGCTCCCGCCAAACCATACGGCGCGAGAAGGATGAAAGCTACTGGGAGATCGTGCGCGTGCGCTACAAAAAGTTCGGAGCCGGGACGAAGCAGTGTCTTGCGGCACTCACCGAGATCGCGGCGAAGAGTAATCCAAGGTTCGCTCGATGCCATCACGCTGGCGCACCATTCATAGTCTTCCGGCTTCGCCGCTGCGATCTGGATCGAGGTCCCCATTCTTGCTTCGAAGCGAAAGCGATCGTAGCAGTGATCCTGCCCGTTCGCAATGCTCCTGGGCCGCGGACCAGGAGCCGCTGAGGGATGACAGGTCCTGCGTGCGGATTCGGGAACATCACAAAAAAGGATTGCTTAGAAAATCGATTTTTTCAGTAACATGATCATCATGGTAGCCCCTCTCCGCTGGAGTCGTACCACCCTAATTGTGTTCACTTTCGCATCCGCTCTCTTACTTCCGTCCTGTGGCGGATCGGGTTCATCTGGAGGGGGAGGCGGCCAGCAACCACAACCTCCGGCGGTGCCGACGGGCCTGACCGCAACCGGAGGAAACCAGCAGGTTGCTCTGGCTTGGAACGCGAGCTCCGGCGCGACCAGTTACAACGTCGGACGCGCGACCACAACCGGTGGACCCTACATGACCATTTCGTCGCCAACTACGACCAGCTACACCGACTCGGCCGTGACGAATGGCACTCCTTATTACTATGTAGTCTCGGCCGTGAATCCTGCAGGCGAGAGCGCGAACTCGAGCCAAGTGTCGGCGACACCCTCGGGGCCGGTCACGAGCGTCAGTGTCACCATTGATGTCCTCGCCAATCGGCACACAATCAGCCCGTACATTTATGGTGGCGCTTTTCCGCAGGATGCGCCGACAATTACGGATAGTGGTCTGAGCGTGGTGCGCTGGGGTGGGAATGCAGCATCCACCTACAACTGGCAACTGGGAACAAACAATGCAGATAACGACTACTACTTCGAGGATTTTGCCTTCGACGGCTTCAGCAGTCCGCAAGGGGTGCCCGGAGTAAGCGATTCAATTCAGTGGATCGGGGACGTCAAGGCTGCTGGTGGTACTCCGCTCATGACGATGGTGATGCTGCCTTGGGTGGCGCAAAGCGCGGAGGTCGCGTCGCCGCCGGAACTATCACTGGAGCTTTCCAAATACAAGTTGGTCCGCGCAGTGCGCGTTCGATCCATACAACAGCAGCGCGGGGAATGGTATCGTGCTGGGAACCTGCAACAGCAACCCGCCGACGTACATCGTGGCAAAACCCAGCGATCTGAACAATACCTACTTTCCACTTCTCGATGACCACAGCCAGAGCTGCACGGCTGGAACGTGCGTATACCGCGACGACTGGGCCGCCGCACTGGCTACTGCGTTCGGAACTGGGTCTTGCCCGATCCCCTATTCGACCATCACTTCTTGCCACTTCTACGACATGGACAATGAGATCGATATCTGGGGTGGCACCCACCACGACATCCACCCCAACCCGTCTGGCTACGACGAACTAAGCAGTACCTTTCTCACCGAGGCGAACAACCTGAAGACATGGGACCCTCAGGCGGTCCGACTCGGCCCCGTGAGCTGCTGCTGGTGGTTCTATTGGAACGGCGCGAATAGCAGCGACAAAGGCACTCACGCGGGCGACGATTTCCTGCCCTGGTGGCTGAACGAGATTTACTGGCACGACCAGATCGCTGGCACCCGTTCGCTTGACATCTTCGATATCCATGCGTACCCGGATGGTCCGGATACATCGAGCTTCACACAGGCGCAGAAGCAGGCCCTCGGCGTGAGCATCTACCGCGACTACTGGGACCCGACATTAGTGAGCTCATCGAGCACTATCAATCAGCCATACACGACAAACATCCAGCCGAATAAGACAATCGCCTTCCGCATCCCGCGGATGCGGGCAATCGTGAACATGATTTATCCGGGAACTCCGCTGGGGATGACCGAGTGGAGTGCAGCCTTCGCGGGCGAATCTGATTTCTCCACTGCTCTAGGCGACGCCGATGCCTATGGCCTCTTGGGACGAGAGCGCGTATCTCTCGCTTCGCGATGGGAAGCGCCCGCTCCCGACGAATCCGAATTATCAGGCGCTGAAGCTCTACACCAATTATGATGGGGCGCACCACGGCTTCGGTACGACCTCGGTTTCAGCCACACACAATGCCAACCCGAATCTCTTCAGCACCTACGCTGCACTGAACTCAACCGGCACAGCGCTGACTATCATGGTGCTGAATAAAGATCCGGCGAACTCGGCACAGGTGCAGTTTACGACAACCGGGTTCACACCTACCAACGAAACTACGTACACTTTGTCGCAATCTTCGCCCACGAGTATCGTGGCGGCTTCTCAGTCCTGGTCGTCGACCCAGACGTTTGCGCCCTACACCGCTACGTTGGTGGTTGTGAGTGGCAGCATGGCGAGCACTCCCGCCTCAGAGTGGGACCTGAATCCCGACACGACTATGGTCGCGGCCGGCGGCACGGTTACATTGGCGCCAAAGATCACCAGCGGTTCCACAAACGTCACGATGTCGTCAGCCGTTGTCGATGCCTTCGAGGGATCGACCGTGTGTACAGGAGAGACAATCAGCCTAACCACTTCTGCGATTAGTCCCACGCAGCAGGGCGAGATCACCGTAAATGCAGGCAATATGCCAGGTTTCTGCCACTTCACCGTGACGGCAACCGACGGAGCAGTAACACAG
The DNA here is from genome assembly GCA_963795875.1 of uncultured Acidobacteriaceae bacterium. GTDB lineage: Bacteria > Acidobacteriota > Terriglobia > Terriglobales > Acidobacteriaceae > Sulfotelmatobacter. The sequence continues at coordinate 1,469,967 of CAWCJM010000003.1, read as the reverse complement.
ACGCAGGGGGGGTGGATCGTAGTAGGCAATCCGGCCGCGACGCTGGCCAAGACACTCGGAGACGTACAGACGGGATCCCCGGGCAGCACGCTGCCAGTGCCTTTGACTGTGACATTGACTCCCGGAAGTTCCGGCGGCGGCAACTCGGGCGCGAGCATCCTTTTCACCACCAGCGGTGGATCGCTTTCGAACGGAACCAGCAGTGGTTCGAAGGTTATTGCGGTCACGAATAGTTCTGGCGTCGCGTCGGTCACACTGACACTGCCATCGATTGCGGAAAGTGTCACAGTAACCGCTGAGGGGCCTTACGGATTGGGGCATCCGGTGGCGACGTTTACAGAAACCTCGCAATAGCGCGCGGCACATGCTTTGGTGCGGCCAGTCAAAGCGTGTACCGCTGCTCACGTTCGTCTCCTTAAGAACGTGCTATGCTTCGCGTGCGATTTTGCGTAATCGTCTACGGATGTTGTCCAGCGACTTCGTGCAAGAGGAGACTGCGTGCATCTTCGACACAATGTACTTCAGTTCGCCCTGATTGTCTTGCTGCTTCCGCTCGGTTTCTCTCAAGAAGCTCAGCCCGCTTATCGCAATCAGAATCTTCCCGCCGAAGAGCGCGCCGCAGACCTGGTCAAGCGCATGACCGTCGAGGAAAAAGTCGATCAAATCGCGGGAGGTCGGCGCCGAGCGCGCACGTCGGAAAATCCCGAAGAAAAGGAAGCCTTTGAAGCGTTGGGCAGGTTGTATCGCGAAGACTCGCAAGCCAGCCCTCATGATGCCGCCGAGGCCCGCAATAAAGCGCAGCACTTCCTGGTGGAAAAGACGCGTTTGGGAGTCCCCACAATTTTCATGGGCGAGGCTTTGCATGGATTCATGGCCTACGGCAGCACCAGCTTTCCCCAAGTTCTGGGATTAGCTAGCACATGGGATCCTGAACTCGTCCAGCAGGCTTTTAACGCGGCTGCGGATGAGATGGCCGCTGCTGGAGTCCGCCAGGCCTTCACTCCGGTGCTGGATTTGGCCCGCGACCCGCGCTGGGGAAGGACCGAAGAGACCTACGGCGAAGATCCCTATCTCGTCGCGCGCATGGGAGTGGCGGCCATCAACGGTCTGCAAGGCACTTCCTGGATGATCGATGGCCACCATGTGATGGCCACGATGAAACATTTCGCCGCTCATGGCCAACCGGAAAGCGGGACCAACACCGCTCCGGCGAATTTCTCGGAACGCGACCTGCGGGAGACGTTCCTGGTTCCCTTCCGAGCTGCGGTGCAAGAGGCCCACGTGGGAAGCGCCATGGCTTCGTACAACGAAATTGACGCCATCCCGAACCACATCAACCATTGGCTGCTGGACCGCGTGCTGCGCCAGGAATGGGGCTTCCGCGGTTACGTCACCTCGGACGGCGGTGGCCTGCAGATGCTGGTGGAAACTCACCACGTCGCCGCCGATTTTGCGGAAGCGGCACGCAAGGCTCTGGCGGCAGGCGTCGACTTCGATCTCTCGGATGGCTCGGTCTACGCCACGTTAGTCGATCAAGTGCGCGAAGGCAAGGTTCCAGAGGCCGAATTGGATCAGGCCGTGCAGCGCGTGCTGGAGGCGAAATTTCGCCTCGGCCTCTTCGAGAATCCTTACGTCGACCCCGACTACGCACAGAAGATCACGAATAGCTCTGAGCATAAGCAACTGGCACTGAAAGTAGCGCAGAAATCGATTGTGCTGCTGAAGAATGATAACAAGCTTCTCCCCCTCGATCTCAAGAAACTGAAAACGATAGCAGTCATTGGTCCCAATGCGGCCGATGTTCATCTGGGAGGTTACAGCCGCGACCCAGGTCCGGGAAACCAGATCAGCATTCTCGACGGCATTCGCAAGCGGGCGGGTGGCGGCGTCAAGGTGCTCTACGCCGAGGGCTGCAAGATCACGACAGGGAAGCAAGGCTGGGCAGCGTGGTACGAGAACAAAGTTACGCAACCCGATCCCAAGACGGAAGTTGAAACCATTCACGCCGCGGCCGCCATCGCTCGTCAGGCGGATGTGGCCATAGTTGTCGTGGGTGAGAACGAGAGCACAAATCGCGAAGCCTGGTCGGAACAGCACCTGGGTGACCGCGATTCGCTAGATCTGCTGGGCTCGCAGGAGGCGCTAGTCCGGGCCGTCGTCGAGACTGGCAAGCCTACGGTCGTGCTCCTCATCAACGGACGACCGCTATCGATCAACTACGTCAAAGAGCATGTTCCCGCGATTTTGGAAGGCTGGTATTTGGGCGAACAAGGTGGAACCGCTGCTGCCAATGTGCTTGTTCGGCGACGTCAACCCTGGCGGCAAGTTACCTATCACGTTCCCGCGCACCGTGGGACAGCTTCCCGATTTCTACAATCACAAGCCCTCGCGGAATCGCAGTTACCTGTTTGACAGCCGCGACCCGCTATTCCCTTTCGGCTACGGTCTTAGCTATACGCAATTTCGATTCGACAATGTCCGGGTTGAGCCGAAAAGTATTCGTCCTGGTAGCTCCGCCAAAGTGTCGGTCGACGTTACAAACACGGGGGACCGCTCCGGGGAGGAAGTCGCCCAGCTTTACATTCACCAGCGCGTGGCTTCCGTGACTCGACCAGTAAAAGAACTGCGCGGGTTCAAGCGGGTGAGCCTGGAGCCTGGCCAGAAGGTCACCGTCGACTTTACGCTGACTCCGGAGGACTTGTCGTTAATCGATATCAATATGAATCGCGTTGTCGAGCCTGGCATGTTTGATCTTATGGTCGGAGCCAATTCGGCAGACACTACCAGCATTCCGCTCGAAGTTGTTAACCCGTAGCTATAGACATGTGGAGCCTTCGACTACATATGAACATCAGACAGTCGCCGCGGTTCTTTGTTTCGTTCCTGCTTGGCGTTTTCATTTGCCTCTTCTGCGCGGGAGCTGCGCAGGCCCAATGGAAGCCCATGAATCCGGTCCGCGACGTTCAGCAGCAGGAAGACGGCGTCCTCTTTACCATGGGAAGCGGCACATTGAAGGTGCAAGTGTGTTCGGACTCGGTGATCCACGTCCTGTATTCACCCACGGCCACCTTCCCGAAGCGCGCGGACTTCGTCGTCACCAAAGAGACCTGGCCGGCAGCGCAATGGGCGATGCAATCCACGGACGACGCCGTCACACTCGCCACCTCGCTTCTGAAAATCAGCGTCACGCGAAAGGACGGTGCCATCAGTTACGCTGAAGTCCATGGCGGCCCGCTTGTGCAGGAATCATCCCGCAGCCTGACTCCCGAGAAAGTGAATGGCGAGGACACCTACCGCGCTGAATCCATGGTCAGCATCTACGGCTCGCACGAGGGCATCTATGGCCTCGGTCAGCACCAGGCTGGGGTGTGGAACTATCGCGGCGAGTCCGTCGACATTTCGCAGGAGAACAGCAATATCTCCGTTCCACTTATGCTATCGAGCAAAGGCTACGGCATTTTCTGGAACAACACTTCCCGCAGCCGATTCAACAATCGTTTCGCCAATATTCTTTACATCAGTTCTGAAGTTGCCGACGTTGTCGACTACTACTTCCTCTACGGCCCTGACTTCGACAAGATCATCGCCGGATATCGGGACCTCACCGGACAGGCCCCCATGTTCGGCAAGTGGGCATATGGTTTCTGGCAGTGCAAGAACCGCTACAAATCGCAGGATGAAATTCTGGGCGTTGCCCGCAAGTATCGCGACCTGCACATTCCCGTCGACAACATTGTGCAGGATTGGTTCTGGTGGAACCGCAAAGGCGAATTCGTCTTCAACAAGAATTATCCCGATGCCAAAGCAATGGTCGAACAACTGCACAGCGAAAACTTTCACTTGATGATTTCGATCTGGCCATTCTTCGAGCCCGGCTCTGCGAACTACGAGTACATGCAGGGTAAGGGGTGGTTCGTGGACAAATTCAAGTACGCGAAGCCGCCCTACCACACCGACGCGATGGCCGTGTATGACGCGACGAGTCCGGAGGCGCGCAAATATTATTGGGACGAAGTGAACAAGGGATTGTTCAGCATTGGGCTCGATGCCTGGTGGATGGACACGACCGAACCCGAAACCGAAGGGCAGGAAGAGAACATTCTGCTGGGCCACAAACTCGCAGCCGGGAGCGGCAACCGCTACGTCAACGTATTTCCTCTTCTCGATACGCAGGCGGTCTATCAGGGACAGCGAAGCGTATCTGACAAGAAAAGGGTGTTCATCCTGTCTCGCTCTGCGTTCGCAGGATCGCAAAGAAATGGTGTCACAGCCTGGTCGGGCGATATCAATTCGGATTGGCTCAGCTTCCGGCGACAGGTTCCCGCTGGATTGAATTTCGCGCTTTCGGGAATTCCCTACTGGACGACTGACATCGGCGGATTCGTCTTCGGCAACACCCGCGATCCAGCTTTCCGCGAACTGTTCATTCGCTGGTTTCAGTACGGCACGTTCAATCCGATCCTGCGCGTTCACGGCACTCGCAATCCCGACGAAAACGAATTGTGGTCGTACGGGCCAGATGCGCAAACCATCCTTGTAAATTTCGATCGACTGCGTTACCGCATGCTGCCTTACATTTACTCGCTGGCATGGAAGACGACCAGCGAAGCCTACACTCCGATGCGGCCGCTGGTCATGGATTTTCGCGCTGATCAACGCGCTCAGAACACAGGCGACCAGTTTATGTTCGGACCAGCATTCCTGGTAAACCCAGTGACCGATCCGGCTGCAACGACTCGGCAAGTCTATCTGCCGGATGCGAAGTGGTACGACTTCTGGACGGGTGCCACCGTTGCAGGGGGGCACACGATCAATGCCATTGCCCCTTTGGAACGAATTCCTCTGTACGTCCGCGCCGGTTCGATTCTTCCTCTCGGCCCAGACGAAGAATGGGCTACTGAGAAACCTGCGGATCCGATTGAACTTCGCATCTATCGTGGCGCTAACGGAGACTTCACGCTGTACGAAGATGAAAACGACAATTACAACTACGAAAAGGGCACCTACGCGACGATTCCCATGCGTTGGGACGACGCGAGCCACACCCTCACCATCGGCGAACGCAAAGGACAATTTCCAGGCATGCTGGAGAGCCGCTCGTTCCACGTTGTATTCGTGAGTGAAAACCACGGAGTCGGCGTCAATCCAGCCGACGAGGTGGACAAACTTGTGCGGTACTCGGGAAGACAGGTCACAGTAAACCCCTAATTAACCGCGGTTAATATTAATCAGGATTAGGTAACGGCTACTTCCCGGGGCCTTGCGCCTGCTGCTTGGCCGTGAGGCTGTCCACGATCTGGCGCTCTTTCGCGCCGTCTTCGGGACGGTGGAGGCGGTAGTAGAGATTGGCCAATTCGACGTGGGGCTCAAGCCAGTCGGGGTCGTCTTTCACCAACAACTCCAGTTCCTGTGCGGCGGTTGCGTAATCGCCGGACGTGCTCTTCAGCATCGCCGACTCGTAGCGCGCCATCGAGTCGGTGGGCTTGAGCTTCAACGCACGATCCAGATAACCCTTGGCTTCGGCAAGGTCACGACGCTTATAAAGAATAGCTCCAAGATAAAGGTTGGCTTCGAAGTCGTCGGGGTTTGTCTTCAGCGCCTCGCGAAAGGCAGGCTCGGCATCTTTCACGTCGCCGGTCTTGTCCCTGGCTGTGCCGACGAGAGTGTAGAGTTTTGGAAGTCGCGGGTTCAACCGGAGTGCCTCTTCGAGATCCTGACGGGCCGGTTCGTATTCATTCAGGTCCAGTAGCGTTGCCCCGGCGAGCATATACGCGGCAGCGTCAGAACCGGCTTTAGCAACTTTTTCGATGCGCGCGACGCCTTCGCGTCTCCGACCTTTGGTAGCGATCAGGGCCGATCCCAGCACGTATTCAAAATCCATATTCTGTGAGTACTTACTTTCCAGGGGTTCCAGCAGAGTAAGGGCAGCGTCCGACTTCCCCGTGCGCACGTCACAGTCCCCCAAAAGAATCACAACTTGCAGTGCATTCGGCTGCGCATCATGGAGAATCACGAACTGCTGGCGGGCATTTTCGAAGTCTCCCTTCTTGTAATAAGCAAGCGCGAGATTCAGCAAAATCGGGTTCTTGTCTTTGGAAGAAGCTAGAGCGGAGCGGTAGATCGCGATTGCTTCATCGAACTGCCCGACGCGCACCAGAGCCGCACCAAGATTAACTTTGGCTTGAACGTCGTTGGGGCGGAGCTCAAGCACTCTGCGGTAGTCGCGAATGGCTGCGGTAAAGTCGCCGCGCTGCTGCTCCTCCATAGCATTCTTGAGAAGCAGATCTGGATTCGCTTCCTGCGCCGCGAGTGCGGCCGGAAGCAACGCAAGAAACAATAGCACCGCCCGCATGTTTAATAGGATATCGCAGGACCCACACGCAGCGGGTCAGCATTTTCCTGGGAACGCCGCGTCTGCGCGCAGCCGTACAATAGTTAGTAATCAGATAATGGCGTCAGGGAGGTCTGTCGTGACCGTAATGTTCTCCCATCTTATTTCTTCATTCTGCTTTCTCTCGGCAATCATTGGTGTACAAGTTGAGCAGGCCGCAGCTCAAACACATGCTTCTGCCCCTGCCCCTCCTTCCACCCTCACTCGGCCGGACTCGATCCAAGACAGCGGATTCTACAACTACTGGGCGAACATGTCGGCACAAGGCCGGGCGGGTGGAGTGCTGCTGGGCAAACTCGCGATGGAAGGCGAGCCTCTCCCGTGGGAGCCGATGCTGGTCAACGTCGACTGCAAGGGCTCGATCGTGAACTCGACCCAAGCCGATCTCAAGGGACAGTTCGTAATTACGTTCACAAATACGCAGGGTGTTGAGCGCACTCCGCAGGACGCGCAGCGGCAGATGGAGACCAAGTACGAAGGGCTGCACGGTGCGCGCCTCGCTCGCTGGATTTCGTTCCAGCGCTGTGACGATAACGGCCCGGAACCTGCGCGACGAGCCCAACCTCGGGACCATTACGCTTTCCTCGGAAGGCCGCGGAGGCGGCACTGAACTCAGCGTGACGACCAAGCAAGCGCCATCCAACGCGATGAAGGCGTTTGAAAAGGCGACGAGCCGATTGGCTCGCCCAAAACGCCGATGGCGCACAGCGCAATCTCAAGAAAGCAGTCCAACTATATCCCGAGTTCGCCGAGGCGTGGGTGCAGCTTGGCAAGATCCAGGAGGCTTCGGATCCGAAAGGTGCGCGAGATTCTTTTTCCAAAGCATTGGCAGCCGATCCGAAATTCGTTCTGCCCTACGAACAGCTTGCTGCGGCATGTTCAATCGGAGAAATGGCAGAAGGCAGTGGACAATACCAGCCAAGCTCTGAAGCTCGATCCTATGGGTACGCCGCAGTTGTGGTACTACGATGCGTTGGCAAAGTTTCAATTGGGCAAGAGCGATGAAGCCAGGGAAAGCGCCACAAGATCGCTGGCGATCGACCCGCGCCATAGCGTTCTGAATACCGAGCAACTGTTGGCGGTGATCCTGGCGCGGAAGGCCGACTACGCAGGAGCGATCCTGCATCTGAACAACTGCCTGATCCTACCTGCCGCCTGGCCCGCAAGCAGATCTCGTGAAGCAGCAGATCGCGCAACTGGAACCGAAGGTGACTCCGACGAAGTAAGTCGAACAATCGGCGATGGTCAGTGCGAGGGCTCGATCACTTTCAATATCTGGTCAGCCGGGACGTTTTGCAGCGTTTGAACAATTCCTGATGGCCAGTGAATTTCGACCAGGTCTACGCGATTTTCGGAACCCAGGCCGAAATGTACCGGCCCGTCGCTCGACGATGCATAGCCGACGCTGGTGGTCATGTGGTTATACTGCGCTCCGTTTTTGGTGACGACCTTGATGCGAGCGCCAATACCGTCGCGATTGCTCTTAGTTCCCTGCAAAGCGATGTCGAGCCAGTGGCCCGACTTCTCGCTGCGGTTCATCCAGATCTCGGCGTCCTGGCCGAGAGCGCTTACCACGATATCGACGCGGCCGTCTCCGTCCAGATCGCCGAAAGCGCAGCCGCGATGGCGGGCCGGCGGAGCCGATGTCGAAGCCCGCCTCCTCCGTCAACGGCGCCCATTTCCCACTTGGCGCCCAGATTGCGGAACACGGTGTTCGGCTGATCGACTGGCTGTCCGGGCTGGTTCAGCGACTCCACGTGGCCCCGGCTCACGAACAGATCTTTCCATCCGTCATTATCGAAGTCGTAGAGTGCCGACGCCGAATCCCGACATCTGGCGGCTGGGATCTCGCATGCCGCTTTCGGTCGTCACTTCGCGGAAATCGCCTTTACCAGTGTTCTGGAAGAGAGGGAAAGTCTGGTTGTTCAGGGCAACGAATGCTATGTCGGGATAGCCGTCGTTATTGAAATCACGAAAATCCAGGCCCATGCCGGAGATGAAGCTGCCATCTTCGGTGAGCGCAACTCCGGTCTCGAAGGCCACCTCGTCGAACTTGCCTCCCAGGTTGTGGAACAGCGAGTTGTACGAAGCGTCGTTGGTGACAAATAAGTCCGGACGGCCGTCGAGATCGTAATCCGCCATGCCAACGCCCATGCCTTTGCCGACGTGGGCTGCGGAGGCCCCATTCTTTCGAAACGTCCTGAAATGTGCCGTCGCCTTTGTTCAGAAAAAGCTGGTTGGGCTGGCCTTTGTAGAACTTCGGACTGCAGTAGTCGGCGACGCCCCCGATCGCGCACAGCGGCTTGTCCGAGTATGTCCACTGCATGTAATTGACGACGAAGAGATCGAGCAGGCCGTCGTTGTTCACGTCGACCCAGACGGCCGTGATCGCCCAGTACAGACCGAATTCAGGGTCGGGACGATTCAGGCTCGCATCCAGCCCTGATTTCACGGTGACGTCGGTGAAAGTGCCGTCCCCATTGTTGTGGTAGAGCGTGCTGTGGTGCAAGCCGGCGACGAAGAGGTCGGGATGGCCATCGTTGTCGTAGTCGGCGACCGCAACGCCCATGTCGTAGCCGGAGCCGGCCAGGCCAGCCGCATCGGTCACATCGGTAAATGCGCCCTTGCCGTCATTGCGGAACAGGCGGTTGCGGTACTTGGGCGAGTCTTTCTTCAGGGTGGCGATATTGGCGCCGTTGGTGAAGAAGATGTCCGGACGCCCGTCGCCGTTGTAGTCGAAGACGGCCACTCCGCCGGGCATGGTTTCGGGAGCGTTCTTGGCAGGTGTTTCGTCGTTCTCCAGACGAAATGGAATCTTGAGGAATTCGAAGCGGATGGGGCTGGAGGTGGAGGCTGCGTGGAGGAGAACAGCGCGCGAGGCTCAACAGCGAAGCCGAATGATTCGTCGAGCCAGCCCGTGAAGCAAGCATTCGCGTCCGAAGAGTAGAAAAGAAGGGGTGGCTTGCGCCACCCCTTGATGATTCTACGTCAGGAACATCCGCCTAGAAGTAGTACTTCACGGCGAAAGTTGAGGGTCCGGCTGCCGGTCTTGAACTTCGGAATACCGGTTGTCGGAAGCGTTGGTGTTGACCGGCGAGATGCCGGTAACGTTGGACCTTGCATGATCCCGGTAGCGTCGTTCCGCCGACATTCAGGAGAGCATACGCGCATTGGTTGCCAGCCGCTTCCGGCGGCGCAGTGTACAGATCGGCACTGTGTAGTTATTCGTGAAGTTGAGTGTTTGATCAGTGTCACCGCCAGCCAATCCGAACTGCGGACAGCGGGTGATTCAAGCAGTTGACCGCCGAGATGCGGAACTGCAGCTTCTGCCGCTCCGTGATCTGGAAGTTCTTGAACAGCGCCAGATCGCTGTCAAAGTAAGCCGGACCGCTCATGTACGGCCATGCTAACGGGCCCTGCTGCCCATAAGCCGGCATCCCGAAGCAGTTCGGGTTGAAATACGCCCCGACTTCAGGCCCTTTGACGGGATTGCACATCAGTGTGGGCATGAGCAGGTAAGCCACTGTTGTCTGGCGAAACGCCGAACCACGTGGCGGGCTCACATTGGTCGCTTCCAACCCATTTGGCAGTGCTGATGGCGTTGTCCGGAAGGTCTAGGCAACGCATTGGTAGGCATGGTCAGGCCCCCAGGGTAAGCGGCGTTCAGGTTCCCACCGGGTTCGGCTGCAGAGTGCGCTCCGCTTTGGTAGGTTGTGTAGCCCGAGAGTTGCCAGCCATTCACCGCTCCACCGAGAATCGCGTTGCCATGAACAAACTTGGGCATATTCCACACATAGGACAAGTTCAGAATGTGGGTGTGGTCGTACGCCAGCGGACCATAGTTATTCTGGAATGCTGAACGGATCGACCACAGTGCCATTGCCCGGCCCGTTGTCGGTCTGTCCATCCGTGATTCCCAGAACCTTGCCGAATGTGTAATTCGTCAGGAAGGTGACGGGGCCGGATTGCTTCTGCCACGACACCTGCAGCGAATTGTAGTTCGCATAGCTGCCGTGATAGAGCAAGTAAACGTCCTGGTAGTACATTCAAGGGACGCTAATCGTTGCGTTGAAAGTCTTCGTGTAGTTGGCACTGTAAGGGCCGGAGCACGCCAAGGGCTGATTGTTGGTCGGAGTGCTGCTGGTGCAAGCCGGGGCGTTCGGAGACATGAGCAACCCTAAGGTTGATCCCCCTGTGTTCGAACCGGTCGGATCAGGCAAGAAAAAGCCGCCGGGAAGTACGTTGTTTTGATCCCCAGACCTTGCCGTTGCCACCGTCGATCCATTCATTCTGGCTCTTGTTGGCCACATACGATACTTCAAGCACAGAACGCCAAGGCAGAGCCTGAGAAATGGTGACGTTCCAGTTCATGGTCAGCGGAGTCTTGTTGTCTCCCTGGAAGCAGGCCGTAAACGGTTGCTCCATTTTGAGCCACGCGGATGGAGGAGTAAAACCAGCATTGCCGACAGGGGGGTTCCACTCCCGGGGCATAGTGCCGTCACCGTGGCGGTGCAATTAATCTGAGCGTACCCCGTCTGCGTAGCAGCGGTGGTGTAGGTAAATGCTCCTTGAGGCCCGGTGGCCGCGTCGGACACCTGGGTAGAGATCTGGTAGTGGAATACCGCAAAGCCAGACCGAAGCACGGTCTTTCCGGTTCCGAAGATGTCGTAGGCCAAGCCGACGCGAGGCTCGTAATAGAACAGCGGCGAAACCATGCCAGACAGCGGTACCTGGCTGTCGATCTGATGCCATAGCAAGCCCGTGTTATTCGGAGCAGCGCGTTACAAGTCCATGTGGGCCCGTATGACATTTTGCTGATACACCGCAGGATTCCAGACCTGGAATCCTTGCGGAGTGCCATACCACTGGCCGACGTGGTCAAAACGCAATCCGTAATTCAACGTGAGTTGTCGATTCGCCTTGAACGAATCCTGGGCGTAGATCGACCACTGATGGAACTTGAGGTCGTTGGTGGGGAACGAACTCACCTGCTGGTAGTTGGCGGTGCGACCGAGCAGGAAGTCGGCCACCACGTTGCCGGAGCTGTTCGGACCCCAACCTAGAGTTGTAGGTGCCGTTGTCGCCCGGCCCAAGGCCGCCGCTCGACTGGATGTTCTCGCTCGTATCCCAGTAGAAACCGGCCTTCAGGGTGTGGGAGCCGATCACCTTTGTGAAGTTTCGTAGAGTGCCGGGATCCTTCTTGGTGGCACCGAACGCACCTTGCCTGGAAGCCTCCGTCAAAGGAAAATTCTTCGATGTTCGGGAATGCTCCGCCCCAAGGACCCTCGAAGTTCGGGATCTGGGAGGTGGTATGGCCAAACAGTCCGTTGACGTTGAACCCAAGGTTCGTGCGATCGACCGCCTTAGGATTCGCCAGCGTGCTGGGATTGATATATCGCGCCAAGGTGAACACAAACTCGTTGGTGGTCGTCGGACTGAAGACGTGCGTGAAGTTCGCCATGATCTCCTGCGAGGTCGTGGCCGCGATCACATTCGAGGGATACGGCAAGGTCCACGGTGGAGTCCACCAGACGCCGATGGGATGCTGATCGTTTTCGATCTGGCGGGTGTAGGAGACCGTCAGCTTGGTGTTGTCGCTGATGGCGTAATCCACTTTGCCGGTGGCTTCCCAGCGATTCTGCGGAACGGTGCTGATGTACTGGTAGTTATTCCAGCCGTTGGCCGCCGAAGGACTGATGTTGGACGTCGGGATCATGCCAAGATGCCCGCGATGTTCGGGTCGTAATTCGCCGGCGTCATTAATTGCTGATGTACCAGTCGGCAAGACGGTAAGCAGCGAGTAAGCGTACTGCCAAACGCGCCATTGCCAGGCAACTCTACAGACGTGCTGAACCGCCGCCGCAGTTCGTACAGGAGTCGACCCGGGCTGCGCCATCGATCGTGGTTTCGCTGAAGTCGCCCGCCCTCTGTTCCGCGGTCGGCACGTTGTAGTTGATCGGAGCTGGCGGCCGGGTGCTGGTTCATGTATTCGTAGCCAGCCCAGAAAAACAGCTTCTTGCGGCTCTTGTTGAAGTCAGTGCCGGGGATGATGATCGGGCCGCCAATGTTGCCGCCCACGTAGTAGTAGTGCTCGGCCGGATTGGGCATGCCCTGGCTGTTGCTGTAGGCGTCGTCCGAGTTGAGAGCGCTGTTGCGGGCGTACAAATAGCCTTCGCCGTGGAACGCATTGCCGCCGCTCTTGCTGAATGCCTGGAAAATCACCGGCCCCTTGGCGTATTCAGCGCTGTAGGACGACATCAGCACTTTAACTTCAGAAACCATGTCCTGGTTGATGTTGGCGATCTGGGTGCCGGCGTTGCCGGGATCGACCAGGTTGGCGCCGTCGAGCATGAAGGCCATCGCGCCGTAAGGCTGCGTGCCGTTGGAAGAATACGCGCCGACGGGACCGTTGTTCGTGCCGACCACCTTGTCGTTAAACCCGGACCCCTGGGTCAGACCGTTGGTCAACGCCATTCCGGGCATGACCTTCAGCAATTCGCCTGCGTCGCGGCCAACGATCGGAACATCTTCAATCATTTGCGTGTTGATGGTGGTGCTGACCTCGGAGTTGTCGGGGATCACAACGTCGGCACCCGCCTTGATTTCGACGGTCTCAGTTACCTTGCCGACTTCGAGCTTGATGTTGGGCAGCGTCCTGCTGTCGCCTTGGCTGAAGACGATGCCCGTCTGACTCCAAGTCTTGAAACCCGGAGCCTCGATGCTCACCGAGTACGTTCCGGGCTGAACGGCCGTGATGGTGAAGTAGCCCGATCCGTTCGAAACCGTGGTGCGCACGTCGCCGGACGCGTCGTTCTTCATCGTGACTTTTGCATTCGGCACGACCGCGCCAGCGGAATCGGAAACCGTGGCACTCAATGTGCCAGTTAGCTGCTGCGCGAAACAGGTCGACGCCAGCAGGATGAGAACCAGCAGCAGAGCTGCTGCGCCCAAAGTCTTTCTCAACACCGCGAGTAGACGAGTGGAATTCATTGCCCCTCCCCGAATTTGCCTCGAAACTGCGCTGACACCAAGTGCCTTAGACCTTAGCCCCGGAGACCGCGTAGGCATCTTATTGTTGGACGACCGTAGCAGCGATTACGTAAGTGGATTCGATACTATTGCCTAGGAACGACGCAACTTACCGCCTATCGAAGCAACGCGACTGTCAAGAGAAAAATCGATTTTTTAAGGAAAGCGTGCATATTTGGGACAATCGGGGGTAAACTGTCGGTCTTGATCGGGCCAGAATCGTGGGAAAGCCCGCCAACCGGGGACGACGGCGGGATTTGTGAGGTGGAGTACATGCCTGCACGCATTCTTCTCGTACTTGCCTTGAACGCCTTGGTCGCTCTCCCTGCTTTGTTTTGCCCAGACCAGTCCTCCTCCTGCCGTTGAACCGAACCGGCCCGTGATTCACACCACCACGCGGGAAGTGCTTCTGGATCTGGTGGTCCGCGACAAGCACCACCATCCGGTCACAGATCTGCGGCCCGAGGAAGTGGAAGTCTACGAGGATGGCGTGCGCCAGAATGTTCGGGTGTTTCGCAACATTCAGGGCACGCGAACAACTGGCAAACCGAACGCAGCGCGGCGAAGCGGCCCAGAAGCCCGCTGCTCCGGCCAAGAAGCGGCGAAGACTCCGCATCCGCTGAATTCGATGCGGCAAGTCAACTTCGTTTCGGTTGTGTTCGCCGAGATCGCCCCTCTGAACCTGGAATTCGCGCGGCGAGCGCTGCAGGAATTTCTCAAGAGCGACAATCTGCCGAACACGTATGTGACCATCTACCGGCTGGATCGCAGTTTGCAAGTAATGCAGCCCTATACCACCGACAAAGACTCGCTGGCCAAAGCGGTCGACGCCGCCACCAAGGGCTTGAGAGGAGGTGGGCGACCTCGACATGTCAATGCATCGGTGGCGAGCAGCGCTGTTGCAACGCTGCAACGCAACGACCGAGAATATCCTCGCTTCACCGCAGACGCTGGCCAGCTACGGCGCAGGCGGTTCAGAACGCACAGGCAAATCCGTTAGTCCGCGATCGCGAACGACCCGTTGTTCGCGGCAAATGCCGCTTCGCAGGATGTTTCGATCCAGCTGGGCAATGCCATGCTCGCGCAGGCCGGCTTGGTGAAAGGACTGCGGTTCGCCACGCAGTTTGTCGGACGGCATGGATGCCATGGACTCCTTGCATCAATTGGTGCGCAGTCGAGAGAACCTGCCCGGCCGGAAGGTAATCCTTTATCTGGCCGATGGACTGACATTTCCCATCAACCGGCGGGATGCCGTCGACAACCTCATTAGTTATGCCAACCGCTCAGGAGTGTCCTTCTACACCATCGACACGCGCGGCCTGAACGTGGAAGACCCGATGATGCACGCTTTGGCGGCGCAGCGCCGTACTGGAGCCGAGAGTGTGGCGCAGGCGGTCGATCCCATCAACGGGCATTTGGAAGACGATGATGTCCAATTGACAGCGGTTGCGAGCCGCCAACTCGCCATGCGGGAATTGGCCGAGTCCACGGGGGGATTCGCGGTCACGAACACGAACGAGATATCTCTGCCCATGCAGCACATGATGGAGGACATACGCAGCCACTATGAGCTGGCGTATTCTCCGACCTCGACCAATTACGATGGACACTTCCGCAAAATCGACGTGAAGATCAGCCGCCCGAAAATTACGCTGCAGACCCGCAAAGGCTACTACGCGGTTCCCGACCTGAACGGAGAACCGCTCCAGCCTTTCGAACTGCTGGCCTTGAATGCGATGAATACGTCAGCCAGCTCGCGATGGAATTTCCCTACCAGGTCTCGGCCATGAAGTTCCGGCCGCAGGAGAACGCGGTCGAGTACGAAGTCACGTTCGAGATCCCGCTGTCAGGCATCAAAGCCGTCTCCGACAAGAAAACCGGCGAATTGATGGTTCGAGCCGCTCTGGTCGCATTCATTCACGATTCCACCGGAGAGATCGTGAAAAAGGTGAGCCGGGAATTGGTTCGCAAAGTGTCCAGCTGCAGATGCGGGCCAACTGCAGACCGATCGCATTCTTTATGCTGAACCGGTGGAATTGCAGCCCGGGCACTATGTGATCGATACGGCGGTAACGGATGAGCAGACGGGCAGGACTTCGGCGAAGCGCGTCTCCGTTTTCGTCGATCCCGGGCAAGAATCTTTCCTTGAGTTCCCTGGGATTGGTACGCCGCTTTGATGCCCTGACAGGGCCGCGCAATCCTCAGAGCCCTTTTGAACTGGAGAATGGCCGAGTCACGCCGACCCTGGCCGATTCGGTGCCACCGGGAAATCCCGCTGAGTCTTTACTTCGTTGTTTACCCGACGAAAGCCGCCGCTGGCGAGGAAACCAAGGTGACGGTGCAGCTTTTGCGGGATGGCAGAGAGATCGCTCGCAAGCCCTTGAATCTTTCGCAACCCGGGCCGATGGTTCGATTCCCATGATGGTGCAGTTTAGTCCCGGCCAGGGTCAGTGCGACGTTCTGGTCACCGCAAGGCAAGGAGCTTCAGTGGCGGAATCAAGCCTTCCGTGAAGAGTCGAATAAGACAAAACCGGTTGCCGATTCACCAGTTGCGCCCTGCAGCAAATCGTTGACAACCGGCTGAAGCGCACCTGGGGTAGAATCGCTCGGCTGAAACCACTGGCCAGCAGCCGGAGATGTTCGCATGGTTGCATCCTGTCTTGCTCCGAACCCGTTTCCTTCTGGCAGCCACTCTGCTTGTGGGCACGGTTGGTGCGCAGAGAAACTCCAGCGGTCTCGCAGTTGCCGGCGAACTCCGATTCGCAGGAAGATCGAAGACAGCGGCCTGGTCATTTCATCAGAGCGTGCGGCGAGTCGTCGTCGATGTCGTCGTCTCTGACTCGAATGGAAAGCCGGTTTCCGGCCTCACGGCCGGCGACTTCTCGATCGCCGAAGATGGAAAGCCTCAACGCGTTCGCTCGTTCGATGTTCACGACTTCGATTCCATTTCCGGCTCCCTCCCGAAGCCTCCCTCTTCCCTTGCCGACGAATACTTTCGTGAACGTCCCGCCGGGCCCGGAACGGGGACCTCTCTATGTATTGCTTCTTGATCTCCTTAACATGGAGGTCGACGACCAGCCTGCCGCGCGCGAGCAATTGCTGAAGTTCGTCCTGCAGCAAGCCCCTGGGCACCCGTTTCGCGGTCTTTGTGTTGAGCGACGGACTTTATCTCTCCAAGGTTTTACCGAGGACCGAAACCGGCTCGCAGACGCGGTGGATCCGAAGAATCCACGCTCTCATTTGCCCACGGATTTTTCTGTATGCCGATAACTACCGGCCCGCGATTTCGACCCCGCGCGTGCTGATGGGTATCGCGAAATTTCTGGCCGATCTTCCCGGGCACAAGAATGTGATCTGGATCTCGGCAGTCGTTTCCCTCCGCGATCATGCCCAGTGCCGACCCACGGTTCCGAAGGGCGTAGCATGAGCGACGAGATGAAGGAGAGCCACCGACGCTCTGGCCCGGGGACAAATCGCCGTCTATCCAGTCGACGTTCGCGGCGTGGTCGTGACCGGTGCATCGGCCTCGAACGTTGGAGGAGTCGCTCAGGCATCCTCGGAAAACAGCGCCGACTACGCTCTGAACGCCCGGCACATGACGGAGCAGGAAATCGCGGACGCGACCGGAGGCCGCGCCTTCTACGGCACGAACGATTTGGCCAGCGCGCTCACCGAAGCCACCGAAACCGGCGGTCATTACTACACTCTGACTTATTCTCCCAGCAATCAGAAGCTACAACGGCCAGCTGCGCCACATTCATGTTGAGCTTACCAAACACGGCTATCATCTGGCATATCGCCGTTCGTATTATGGCAACCCCAGTCCGGCGGCGACCCCGAAACAATCGAGAGGACTCCGTTCTGGCATCGGAACCGGAACCATTCCAGCTAAGCCAGGTCCGGCAGATTCGCTGTCTCCCAACATGCAGCACGGCGCCCCCCTGGCGCACCAATTGTTGTTCCGGGCACACATCCACACCGTGGCGCCGCCGGCGAAAGCCACGCGCGAGCAGATGGCGAGTTTGGCCGATCAGCCGGCCTATCTTTCGCGAGCGCCGCGCAGAACAAGCCAGCCAAGCCTCTGCGCCCGATCCAACTGCAGACTTATGAAATCGATTACACCGTTGCGGCCCGATATCCCGCATTGGAATTGGCAGCGGCAGCTTTTGACGCCGAGGGCAAGATGCTGAATGGCGTCGTCCAGAGGGCCGCGGAAGATACGCAGCACGCTCGCGGAATGAGACGCGATGGCAATCTTTCGCCTGCAACAGCAGTTCGATGTCCCGACTGACCGCAGTCTCGGTGCGGCTCGCGGTGCGGGACGTCGCCACCGACAACGTCGGCGCACTTGGAAGTCAACCTGCCCCTCGCGCCCGGAGGAAAAGACACAGAGCGCGTCTCTGCATCCTTCCAATCCGTCTTCTGATGTGCCGAACACTGCCGGACAGCATCTCATTCAGTCCAGTCGCTAGCCATCGGGCATGGACTATTCATCTGGCTTTCGCACACGCATGGTACGATGAACATCTTGAGGGAAATTGGAGCATTAGAAGCGGCAGTTTGGACCTAGAAGGCGGCAGTGGGTGCGGCGAATACGGGCATGGGGACGAATCGTAAGCTGGTATCGCGGGCGCGCGAAACCGAAACTCGGTCTCGCCGTATTGATCCTTGTATTTTTTCCTCAGATTTTGCGCCGCGCAGGCCAACCCCGCCAGCTTCTCCGATTCGCCTCGAAGGCCACGGCCGCCCGCGACGCTAACGACGTTCCCGGCGCGATCGAACTCTACCAGCAGGCGCTGAAACTCAATTCGCAGTGGGCCGACGGATGGTGGTTTCTGGGCTCACTGCATTATGGATCAGGCGAATACACTGCCGCCCGCGATGCGCTCTCGCATTATCTCGAACTCACTCCCGAACGCCGCGCCGGCTCTGGCCATGCGCGGACTATGCGAATTTGAAATCGGCGACTACGAGCCGTCGCTCAAAGACATTCAACGAGCCCTGGCGCTGGGCGCAGCGAACCAGCCGCGCAATGAAAAAATTCTTCGCTACCATGAGGCTCTCCTGCTGACGCGCACGGGCAGGTTCGAAGACGCCCTGCGCAGCTACGCTTTCTTCACGCACGATGAAGACTCGAACCCCGAACTCACTGCTGGCCCTCGGCCTGGCTGGGTCTGCGCACTCCCCTCCTGCCGCGAGAATTGCAAGCAGATCAACAGGAGTTGTACATCAGCGCGGGCAAGGCAGCATTCGACTTCATGAGGAAAGACAGCGACGCCGCGAGCGTGGAGTTTCAGCGGCTTTTCGAGCGCGTTCCGCCGGTGCCCAACGCACATTATCTTTATGGCTACTTGCTATACGCCACCGATCCGGATCAGGCCGTAGTTGAATTCAAGAAAGAATTGGAAGTGAATCCCTCCAATGCAGTGGCGGAAGTGATGCTGGCATGGATTCCGCTCATGCAGAACGATGGCGCCGCAGGCCCTGCCCTACGCCCGCAAGGCGGTGGCCGAAGACCCTTCCCTGCCCAGCGCTCAGCTTGTGCTTGGCCGGGCGCTCACCGAGACGGGACGACGCCAAGGATGGCATTGAACATCTGGAAAAAACCGTGCAACTGCAGCCCGATAACCTTGAGGTTCACCTGGCTCTGGCAAAGGCATACTCAAAGTCCGGCCGCAAAGAAGATGCGCGGCGCGAGCGCCTGCTGTGCCTCGAAATGACGAAGAATGATACGACCCCAGCCACACATCCTTAGCCCGCTCGCGAGTGCTCGTGATTACGATCTTGCAGCCGACGCCCTCTCTCCGTGCGCGGTTGCGCAAGGCAAGACCGAGACCGCATGTGTGTCTTGCCACAGCGCGCGGTCGCAGTCCCAACCGCGAACTCCCATGGGACGGGCGCTGGCGCTGCCGGGTGCGAATCCCGTGCTCAAGGAAAATCCGAAGCTGACGGTTCGCAAAGGCCCCTACACCTACACCGTTGAAACTCACGGAGACGAAAGCACCTACAGCGTGAGCGACGGCACGCGCACGATTTCAGTGCCCATTCACTGGAATTTTGGCGCAGGCGCGCAGACCTGGGTTCTCGATCGCGATGGGCACCAGCTATGAGAGTGCGGTCAGCTTCTACCCGTCGATTCCCGGCCTCGATTTCACCACCGGAGACGAGGACCTGAAACCGCGCAATCTCGAAGAAGCGATCGGACGCGAGATCGAACTCCGCGAAACCAAAGTGTGTTTCGGCTGTCACGCCAGCAACGCAGTAACGAACGGCAAGATGACTTACGAAACCCTGCGGCCCGGCGTGACCTGCGAGCATTGCCATGCAGGCACAGCCATCGCACCTGAGCGACGCACTCAACGGCGATTTTCGATACCGCCCCGCCGGATCTCCGCAAGAAAGTCCTCCGAGGACATCTCGAATTTCTGCGGCCAGTGTCATCGCACCTGGGAGACGGTCGTGCGGAATCACTGGCGCGGCGAACTGACCGTCCGCTTCCAGCCCTACCGTCTTGCCAACAGCCGGTGCTTTGACGGCGCGGATCCGCGCATCAGCTGCATCGCATGCCACGATCCTCATCAGGACTTCGTCCGCCAGGATTCTTCCTACGATGCCACAGTGCCTGGCCTGCCACTCGCCGGCGCCGCATCCCCACTTCCGCGACCTCCGGCCGAGACAGGAGTCAGACCCACGCCAAGATCTGCCCCACCGCCAAGTCGGAGTGCGTCAGTTGTCACATGCCGAAGGTCAAGCTCCCCAACGGCCACATGACCTTTACCGATCACGAGATTCGGATCGTAAAACCAGGCGAACCTTTTCCCAATTGAGCTGGGAGCCGAAAAGGCAGATAACCAAATCTCACCGCCGTAGATGCCTCACTCCCCTGATCTGGGCGCACGGAACCGATGTAGAATGGCGCGTACTTTTAAATCACGGAGGCGGCTGAGGCTGACTTAGCAGGCTGGTATCCAGCCGACACTGCCCCGCACTATATAAAGGAATTTATGGCCAAGACAGGCCTCGTGACGTCTCGTGCTCTCATGCTCGTCGCTCCACGCGGCTTTGCTCAAACGGCGCCGGCACCCGAACGCCGCCAGCACCCGGAGCAGAAGACAACCCATCGATTGTCGCCAGCGCCGATGAAGTCACCCTCGATCATGGTGGTTCACAACAAGAAGAACGAGGCGGTCCTTGATCTGAAGCCTGGCGACATCGCGATTACCGACAGCGGTTCCGCGGTAAAGCTCTCCGATCTTCGTCTGGTGACCGGGCAATCGGCTGCCGCAACACCAGATCACGCTGGTCTTCGGTCGCCTCGAACCTTCGGCGGCGAAGAATGCGCGCGACATCGCCGGCAAAGATTCTCAAGATGGTTCCCGGCGAATGCAGTTCTCGTTCTCCGTGCTCAAGATTGAGGGACGCCTGCGGCTGTTTCAGGACTTCACGTCAGACCCCGGCGCGGTGAGCAAAGCGGTTGAGGCGGCCACCGAGATCAGAGAAGGAAACAACAATGCAGAAGATCGCTGCCGCGTTGCCGGAAAAGAACCTGATCGCAGCGGCACAGACCGGAACGGATTCGTCCGGAACGCGCGTCAGCGCGCAGCAGCGCAGCGCTGCGCGCGTCATGCTGGCCGCACTCGAAGAATCGCAGAAGATTGTGCAGGACCAGCACTGCCGGCCATGGCTGGCGGGATTGCTGGCCCTGGCACGCACCCAGCGCAAGATCGCGGGTCGAAAAGTCGTGATCTATTTCGAGCAGGCGGCGCAGCTTGATTCCGACGCCAAAGACATGCTGCTCAACATTGCCGGAGAAGCGAACCGGTCCGGCGTAAGCATTTATACCGTAGACACGAACGCGGTTGACGAGCAAGCCGGTCAAGGACTGTTGGCCACGGTCGCCATCGGAGGCGTGATGGCGACCAACCGCATGAATCCCTCGCCGACGACAACTGGAACTGGTGCGGGAACGCAAACAGTTGCCGCGCCGCCCCCGGGATCGATCACCGCAGGCAATGACTCCCTAACCGGCATCGAAACCGAGGGTCTGAGTGGCTACAAGAGTCCCATGGCCCAACTGGCGGAGAATACGGGTGGCGCTTACATCACCGCTTCGGACCGCCTGAAGAAGCCGCTTGCAACAGATGATTGAAGACATGACCACGTATTACGAGGCTTCCTATGTTCCGCCCATCCAGGAATATGACGGGAAGTTTCGGCCGGTTGCGGTGACGCCATGTGCGCAAGGGCCTGAAGATACATTCTAGAGCAGGTTATTTTGCGGTCCCTCCAGATACCGGTTCGGGGATCAGACCCTTTGAAGCGCCGCTGCTGAAACTCTTGAGCGAATCGCAACTGCCCACCGACCTGAAGTTCCAGTCAGTCGATCTCTGCGTCTCGGAGATCTGCCCACCGGCAACGAGAATGCCCTGGTGGTTGAGGTTCCCGTTGCCGACGCTCGAAACACGGGACGATCCCAATTCCAATCTCTATTCCCTCCATGTGTCGATCGTGGCCCAGATCAAGAACAAGGCGGGCGAAGTCATCGAACATTTCAGTGAAGACGTTCCTCGGCACGGCTCGCTCGATTCCAAGGGAGGTGCGCAATCGGAACTGATCACTATGCAACGGCTATTTCACCGCCGATCCCGGCCAGTATACGCTGGAAGCCGTCGTCCTTGATCGCAACAACGAAAAGGCGGGCGCGCAGCGGCTGGAATTCGAAATCTCCGACCCAACCAGCGGGCCCGCTCTCAGCGATGTCACTCTGGTCCAGCGCGTAGTTCCCCTGCCGCCGGAGATCGACTCCGTGGAACCGCTTCGTTACGGAAGCGGCAAGGTGATCCCCAGCATTTCCGGCCGCGTTCCTCACGGAGCGAAAGCAATTTCTGTTCTTCTTCGTGGTTCATCCCGATCGCCAAATCGACCGAACAGCCGACTCTGGAGATGGAAGTTCTGAAAAGCAACGAGTCGATCGCGCAAGTGCCCGTTGCATCTGCTGAAAGCGACCGGCGCCCGGCTCCATTCCGTACCTTGCATCGATCCAAGCCGCGTCCCTGCCGGCCGGTGATTACGAGATCATTGAGAAGCTCACGCAGGGCGGCAACACCACCGAACGCAGCCTCTCGTTCAGAATCGAGGGCCCCGAACTGGCTGCCGCAACCACGCCCGAGAGTGCTGACCAAGACGCAGAACGATGACGTCCTGATCGCCGCCACCTCTGGCCCGCAGCCTCCCGACTCCGACGGACACACCAGCCATCGTCTCGTGATCACCATCCCTGCCCGCCGGCGCCGTTCCCCCGCCCACGGCGGACGAACTGGAAGCGATCGTCTCCGGCGCGAGAAAACGCGCGCTCGACTACAGCAAGTCGCTGCCCAATTTCGTCTGCGTCGAAGTCACCAGCCGCTCCGTGGACCAGTCCGGCAACGGCAACTGGAAACATCGAGACTCGATCGCGGAACTCCTGACCTATCACGACAACCAGGAAACGCCGCAGCACGCTCGAAGTGAACGGCAAGCGCAGCAGCCTCAAACGAGCCGAAATGAATTCCACCTGGCCAATGTCGATCGGAGAGTTTGGCGCCTTGCTGAACCTGGTTTTCTCTCCCACTTCGAAAACGCACGTTCGAATGGAAAGAAGCCGGGACGCTCGGCGACGGATCCGGAACCCTGCAAGTACTGAGTTATCGCGTCGACCACCAAAACGCCACGCTCGACCTGAACGAGGGCAACAACACCATCGGAGTCGGATTTCACGGCCTGGTTTACATCGACGCCGCCACCAGCGGATCCGGCGGATCACCGTTGAAGCCGACGACCTGCCTCGCACCTTCTCCATGCACGCAGCAGCCATGACCGTCGACTACGACTACGTTTCCATCTCCGCGCGCGACTACCTGCTCCCCGTGCATTCGACCGTGAGCCTGCAAAGGCATCGCAGACAGATCGAACTGAACGAAATCGCCTTCCGGAACTACCGCCGTTTCGCCTCGCGCGCAAAAATCAAAATGATTCAGTGAGTGATTTTCACCCGGATAGATCGCGATCCGGTGATTGCGCACCCGCGGCTTCAGCTTTCTTCCGTTGGTATCGGAAAACAGCACTCGGATTCCTGCAGCGGCATGTGGCAATCGACGCAGTTGTTGGGATCCCTGCTCGCCCAGCTTGCGCATACTCTCCACATTGCTTGGCCTTGTGGCAGGTCAGACAGTGCGCCGAGAACGCCGCCGCGTCCACGCTGCGGCTTGTGGACATCGTGGCAGGTCGTGCAGGTCATCGTCGTGGTCGACTGAAAGCAGCGGCTTCTCCTTCAACAGTTGCACCTGGTTGCCATGAACATCCACCGGCATCTTCCGGACGGCGAAAGGGATATAGAGGTAATCGTCAATCGCTTCGCCGGGAAGAAATGACAGCGCGGGGCGATCGGCGTCCCATTGCCCGCGTGGCATAAAGCGCATACGTCGACTTGCCGGTCCCGTGGGAACGTGGCCGGATTCAGAATGGCCTTCCGCGTTCCGGCGGCGGAGCGTCGTCTTCAGAGCTGATGCCGAGCGACATGCTCCCGGCCCGGCCCATGACACTTCTCGCAAGTGATGCCCAGCACCAGGCTGGTCTTGCGGTATCGATTCACCGGCGGCGGCATCCATTCGAAGTAGCTGGCGTGACATCCAGACAGCGCGGAACGATCGGCTTGTCGAAATGCGGCGAGCCATCCGGATAACCGGGACTGTTCACCCAACTGTCCGTTCCGTCCAGTAGGTCACAGGCAATTCAAAGAGCTGATCCCCTTTCCAGAACAGATAGCGTCTGCCCTTTCCGGGCGGAGCCAGCGACCAGGTCAATCCGCTCGGTGCGCGAAAGCTTTTTCGTGGCGGAAAGCTGCTTCTACCGCACTCTGGAAATAGCCATCTGCTCTGTGCGTCATCTCAAACGTCAGATATGGATTGGAGGTCTTCAGAACATTTGAGTCCGGGGTGAAACTTCCCTTCATCGTGCGCTGGCTTGGGCCAGCTCGATGTGAGGTGGTGCGCCGTCTCAGCATATAGTTTTCGCCTTTTTCCTGAGTGGCAGGAACGGCATGCCGATCGCCGACGATAGTCGAGACGAGCAGGGGGCTTCTTCTCCTGCGACGGATGAGAGAAGCGGGCAAGGCATCCAAGAAGTAAGCAGCACAGAACTACGACAACAAAGCAAATCCAGCGTTCAAGAATGCGTTACGCCCCACGATCGATTCCACTTCTCCTTCCTGACGCCCCGATGCCGATGAGATTCGCTTGCAGGTCTCCCAGTTGCTCAATTATGCTCAATTGGCGGGAAGTTGTCATCTTGCGGGGTTCGCCGAGGTCGATCTTTCGCCACATCAATGCATCCGACGTTTGCGAAGGCGGTTACTAATTCTCGCGGCCATTGCTGGCCGCGACTCCGTGCCTTCCATGCCTGCACCGGGCCCGCCGGCACTCGAAGCCAAACTTCGAGCAATCCCGACGCCGATACTTACACCGAACTCGGAACCTGGTTCGGCGATCATCAAGCAATACGATTGCGCACTCGAGGCGTTTCAGAGCGGTCTCAAGCTTGAACCTGGCTCCGCCAAACTTTATTATCTCGTCGGCCTCACCCTTTACGCTTCCGGCCATCCCGAGGACGCGATCAAGCCCCTGGAACAGTCGATCTATCTGATGCCGGAAGTCCTCAAGCCGCACCTCCTCTGGCTTCCGCGCTCGAGCAACTCCAGCGTCCGCAGGAAGCACACGCCGAGTGGGAAGCCGCGTTGCGGATCGATCACCTCTCGATCGAAGCCCTCGACGGACTCGAGCAAATCGTTGATGGCGGAGGGAGACTACTCCGCCGTGATCGAGCTACTGCAAGACGCTCCGCGCAACGAGACTCTGACGCTGGATCTGGCTCTGGCCTACGGCACGAGCCAGAATGCTCGACGAAGCGTCGAAGTTCTTGACCAAGGCGCTGCAGCGGAATCCATCCGTCTTTGCCGTTGACCGCGGCCTTGGTGACCGTCCTTGTCAGGCAGGCGCACTATCGAGAATGCCGTCCATCTGGCGGCAAATCGCGCGCGCTTCATCCTGGACGATCTCGAGGCGCAGCGACTTTACCTGCGCGTTCTGGTTCTCAATGGTGATTTCGCTCCGGCGCAGCCGCTGGCGCGCAAGCTGCTGGCCGCGCATCCCCATGATTTCGGCTTTCTGTACCTGAACGGCATCCTCGAGAATCAGGCTGGCGAATTCGCTGCCGCGCGCACGCATCTGGAAGCAAGCCGTCGCTCTCGATCCCAACCACTACAATGCCCGCTACAACCTCGGCGTCGTGCTTGCTTGAACTCAAGCAATTCCCAGAAGCGCGGGAACAACTGGACGAAAGCGCTGGAGCTGGGCGCAACCGAGCCCCGAGATCCGTTTCAAATATGCGACGGCTCTGCGTACACTCGGTGAAACCGAACTGGCGCAGGAGCAACTCGAGCTCTACCAACAGGAACGCAGGCCAAGCAGACCACGCTCTGGCCGCCAGCAAAACGGCGCAAGGCAGACAAAGAGCTCGCGACCGGCAGATCCTGCAAAAGCCGCGGCGGCTCTATCGCGAGGCCTCGAGGCCAATCCTGACGATGCTCCGCTCGCTTACAAGCTGGCGCTCGCTCTGGACAGCACCGGCGACACAGCAGCCGAGCGCACGGTCCTCGAGCAGGCGGTCAAAATCGATCCCGACGTTCGCGCTGGCTCAGAACCAGCTCGGGCTATCTGGCATCGCGAGAGCGGCGACTCTGCTTCCGCCGAAGAACATTTCCGGCTGGCCGTGCGCGCCGCTCCCGGTTACACCCAGGCATGGATCAGCCTGGCCGCGACTCTCGGCATGGAGTCCCGATTTCCTGAGGCGCAAGAAGCCGTTGCCAGCGCCCTCAAACTTGAGCCCAGACAATGCCGAGGCGCTGCAACTCCGCAAGGATCTGACCGCCGCGCAAGAGCAGCGCTGAAGCTATACAATCGACCGAATGCCTCAGAGGATGAAGTCGCTATGAAGCACCCGAAACCCGGTCACTGGACCCGCCGCCGCCTGCTGCAAACTCTGCCGGCGATGCTCGCGCTCCAGTGCTGGTTCTGCCGCAAACTCCGCGCAGTGCTGCGCCCGCGAAAACTGCTCCGTTCTCTCGCTTCGTCGACGTCAGCGTCGAGTGCCGGCCTGACCCAAACCATCTTCTACGGCGACTCCACCCACAACACCTACATCGTCGAAGTCAACGGCGCCGGCTGCGCATTTTTCGACTACGACAATGACGGTTGGATGGATGCCTTCATCCTCGGCGGCCGCCGTCTCGAAGGCATTCCGCCCGGCGCCAGCAACCGCCTCTACCACAACAACCGCGACGGCACCTTCACCGACGTGACCGCGAAAGCCGGCCTCACTCGATCGCCGGCTGGGCCTGCGGCGTTTGCGTCGGCGACTACAACAACGACGGCTTCGAAGATCTCTTTCTCACCTACTACGGACAGAACCGGCTCTATCGCAACAACGGCGACGGCACGTTCACCGATGTAACCGACAAGGCCGGACTGCATGATCCCCAGCACTCGTTTCGGCTCGGGCTGCACTTTTGTCGATTACAACCGCGACGGCTTGCTCGATCTGTTCGTTTCCAACTATGTCGAGATCGATCTCGCGACTGCTCCCAAGCCTTCGCTGCAAGTCCCCAACTGCAACTTTGAGGGCGTCCCCACGAACTGCGGCCCGGGCGGTCTGCCATGCCCTCCCACTCCCTCTACCGCAACAATGGAGATGGAACCTTCACGGATGTTTCCAAAGAGTCCGGCGTTGCCGCGATGCACGGATCGTTACGGATTTACTGCTGTTGCCTTTGACGCCGACGAAGACGGCTGGCAGGACATTTTCGTCGCCTGCGACGCCACTCCCAGCCTGCTTCTGATGAACAATCACGATGGCACGTTTCGCGAAGAGGCATTGTTGCGCGGCGTCGCTCTCGGCACCGGGGGCGAGCCCATGGGCGGCATGGGAGTCGGCATCGGCGACTATGATCTCGACGGCCACATCGATATCGTCAAGACGCACTTCGTCAACCAGGC
Source organism: uncultured Acidobacteriaceae bacterium (assembly GCA_963795875.1). Taxonomy (GTDB): domain Bacteria; phylum Acidobacteriota; class Terriglobia; order Terriglobales; family Acidobacteriaceae; genus Sulfotelmatobacter. The sequence continues at coordinate 1,442,460 of CAWCJM010000003.1, read as the reverse complement.
CACGGGCCTTTACCACAATAATGGCAAAGGAGAGTTCGACGATGTCACCGCCCGCGCCGGCCTTGGCGCCGAACGCCGCTTCACCAGTTGGGGCACGGGCCTGGTCGATCTCGACAACGACGGCTACCCCGACATTTTCATCGTCGCTGGAACTGTCGCTCCGGAACTGAGAACGGTCTACGCCAAATATCCTGCGCGCAATCCGCGCCTCCTCTTCCGCAATCAGGGCAACGGAACTTTCGTCGAACTGGGCGATGAGGCCGGGCCCGGCCATCGCATCGCGCCACGTGAGCCGAGGATGCGCCTTCGGCGACTTCGACAATGACGGCGACCTCGACATTCTCATCATGAACCGCAATGAGCCGCCAACTCTTCTGCGCAACGATGCTCCCGCCGGCAATCATTGGATCAAAGTCCGTCTGGAAGGAACGAAGAGCAATCGCAGTGCGATCGGGGCGCGAGTGCTGGTGCGCTACGGCGGAAAAGTGCAGGCTCAATCCGCTCACCAGCCAGTCGAGCTTTCTTTCGGCGAACGATCCGCGGCTGCACTTTGGCTTGGGCGACAGCCTCCAAAGCGAGTGTCGAAGTTCACTGGCCGGCAGGCACTACCGAAACCTTCGCCGATCTCCCCGCCGATCAACTGATCACTATTCGCGAGGGCCAGGGAATCGTAAAAGGACGTCCATTCCGCTAGGCGTCAATCTAAGACGAGTTCTGCGCCCGAAGGGCTGGGAATGAATCCCAAAGATAGTCAGCCAGTCAGTGGCGAAGCTAATTTCAGGCAATCTTCTCCCTGAAACTATCGACCTCGCAGCGTTCGACGATGGCGAGGCGGTCGGGCGCTCCGACTTTTCGAAGAATCCTGTGCACGTGGTTCTTCACGGTCTGCTCCGAAAGGTTCAATCGAGCTGCAATCTCCTTATTGGTGAGGCGTTCCCGCAGCAGGCCGACAAGTTCCTCTTCCCTTCGGCTCAGCACCCGATTTGTTTCGGCAGGGATCAGTCGCCGCTTGACCGCATTGAACAGGCTCATCGACAAAGAAGGTGGGCACACGGCCTCACCCGCGAAAACTGCACGGATGGTCGCTGCCACCTCGGTGGCGGACGCATCCTTGAGCACATAGCCGACAACACCCTCGCGGACGGCTCGCAGGAAAGTTTGCTGATCGAGTTCCATGTCGATCATGGCGACACGCACACTGGGAATCGTCGCGTGCAGTCGCGCAACAAGTCTGGCGTCAGAGAATACCGGTCCGATGGAATCCAGGAGGACAATACTAGGGTGGGCGCACTTTATCTGTTCCAGTGCGACTGGGGAGTATGGAGCGGCTCCCACGACACGGATATCACTCTTCTTCGCGAGGATGCGGATGAGCGCTTCCCGCAGCAGTCGGTTCTCAGCAAGAAGGAAGACCTCGACGATCTCTTGCAACTCCATTGGCACTCCCGGGTCCGCACGACTGTGCGTGACCATAAGACCTGGGTCGAGCCCCCTATCCCTTCCCAGTCCAATTATCGTCGTGGCGACTCGTTAGGACTACGATTCGCTGAAAGAATCCTCGGCCTACTCTCCCGTGTGAGGTGTATCCCTCACTACGCTGCGCCGATCTTCAACACTCATTGCTTCGTTCTCTCTCCTAACCCAATCCTGAAAAAAAGTTGCGCCGAATCTTGGATCCTTAAACTGCGAAAAAAGTTGCGCTTTCAAAGAATCGGTGCAGCTTCAGTTCTGGAACCAAGGAATCTAAAGACTATCGGATTGAGGCGTTTTGTCAAGCGGTCCTTATAGCTTGAAGCAATCGAATTCCCGAATAGAGAGGTACATTTCATGGTAGGTACTCATTGGTACCAATAGGTACTGGCTTGGTACTTTACTGGCCGATGATATTAGTTCCAGATGTTGGCTCCATCTGGTCCCATGTAGACCCTTTTTGAATCTTGCAGATACGAGGGATCGCGGCGATACTCTGCGCTTACGTTTAGCGTCGGAGAATCTATGTGAAGCGAGTCCGCGTGCTGGTTGCAAATCGGCCCCGCCTGATGCGGGAACTCGTGATGGCCACTATTTCCGATCAACCCGACATCGAAGTCGTCGGCGAAGTTTCGGACGACGGTGACCTTACGGAAATGGTGGAGCAAGCTCAGCCGGATGTCCTCATCGTCGCGATGGATGAGCCGGAGAAGCGCCTAGGCCAGTGTGGGTTTCTTCTCGGTCGCTATCCGCAAATGAGAATCCTCGCATTAGCCCCCGAGCAGAACACGGGGATTTTTTACTGGGCGATCGTCGATATTCGAACCAAGCCGCTCGAAAGTTCGGAGGCGGGCATCCTGAATGCGGTTCGAGAACGTCCAGTGCTAGTGGGCGCTGCGCGAAACTGAGGCCGTAGGTTCGGTCTAAGTCTTGGAGTCAGATTGCAAGGGCCACGGGCTGCGACGTTCCAAACACAGTCCGAAGTAGGATGATCGGGCCCAGCTGGAAAGGTGATACTTTGCACGTATCACTTTGAAAACAAATATCTTACGTAAGACTCGGACTTGTAACCGAGGGGGCGAAGCTGCATCTAGGGTTCTGCTGCATCTAGGGTACTAATGAATACTCAATTCAACTCGGCAGCTGTGAGCTCGACTAGAACCGAGTCTGGCAACTGGTACGCGCTATACACTTACCCGCGCCATGAGAAGCTCGTGGCGCAGCAGATCGAGCGCCGTCACATCTCCTGCTTCCTGCCCCTGTACCGGTCGGTGCGACGGTGGAAAGATCGTCGCAAGGAGTTGGAACTCGCCTTGTTCCCTGGATATGTGTTCGTCAACATCGAGCTACAGGATAGGCTCCAGGTTTTGAAGGTTCCGGGGGCTGTCCGGCTCGTAACATTCAACGGACAGCCTGCCGCCTTGCCGCAACGGGAAATCGAAAGTCTGAGAAACCGGCAATCCAGTTTCGGCGCCGTCCTGCCCCACCCGTACCTGTGCGTGGGACGCCGCGTGCGCGTCCGTAGTGGTCCGATGCAAGGATTGGAAGGGATTATCCGGCGCAGCAAAGACAAGTGTCGCGTCGTTTTCTCGCTCGATCTGATCATGCGCTCTGTGGCCGTCGAAGTCGACGAGGCCGACGTCGAGTTAGTCGCCTGAACGAGAGTTCCGCCCCTTCGTCGACAGCTTAGCTCGCTCTCCCATAAATCTTGAGTACGCCGGAAACTACAATGCTCACCACCGACAGGAACAATCACAGGTTTTTCCACAACGCATCCTGCTGGATTCTGCTGCTCCTGCTTGGTCATGCGTTGCATGGTCAAGTGAGCGAAGGACCCCGCCCGTATCGAGACGACGCCCGCAGGAATTCCACGGCGGACACGTCCGACCTCGCCAAAGATAACCTTAATCGCGTGGCAGCATCGGCGGTTCAGATTCGCACAGTTCTCGTGAAAGATGCGGGACTCCTGGTGGAACTGAAGCGCTGGATCGCCAAAGAAGCTACCGACAACGGACAAGTGGTCGAGGATTCCAAACTGCTCGACGAAGCGATATTCGATCGTCTTAACCGGGATGTAGCGTTTCGAGCGGTGGCGACTCGACTTCTGCAACGCTACGGCTATCTGATGCCTTCACCGAACCCAGATTCCAGCTACGGCAAAGAAGAAGACATTCTTCTGAAAGAGCGAGCACGGCGCCTCGTACAGATTGAATCACAGGAAGATACCGAAGCGCTTCAGCCCAGGAAGAACGGCAACAATAACAATCAGGACGTAGAGCGCACTACAACTTGTGATCCACAGCAGGACGAAGATTGCGAGAAGCAGGGTGCTCCAAGACGGAAATCAAATCGCCCGTCGTCGAACGAAGCGCCGACACAGGATGAGAATCCTGGCTCTACACCAAGCGACGGATTGCCCACGTATACCCCGAATCCGCAGCGAACTCTTCGCACGCAGATGTCGACCGATGGAGAAGACTCCATCCAGCGCGACCGCACCTCGTCGCCGTCAATCGAGTTAGCCTCTGCTTTGCCTAAGTCGGGCACGGATCTTTCTCCCTATCTGCCCAACATCCCATCGCTGCCGAACGGCCTGTCAGTACCGCGGGATGCGATCGCAGACGCAGATCGAAACAATTCGCGCGAAACCACTCCCACTGCAGTCGATGCGTACGAAGCGTCCCAGAACGCAACAATCCGAAGAGGAAGATGTGAACGCCGGTAAAGATGGTGCACCGGGCCAATCCGTATGCCGACATTCCTTCTCTCTACGACATGTACGTACAGGCGGCCGCATGGCAGCGTCCCGCAGAGCGGTTCGGCTCTGAAATATTCCGCAACACCATAAACCAGCCAGACGTGATCCCCATGGATCTTCCCGTGGGACCTGACTACGTGGTTGGGAACCGGCGACAGTTTGTCCATTGATCTTTGGGGAGTGTCTCGCAGCGACTGGTGCGGCTGGTCGATCGGGAGGGGCGAATCGCGCTGCCGGAGACCGGTCCTGTGCTGGTAACTGGCAAGAGCCTTGGCGATGTGCAGCTGGAAATCCAACACGCGCTGAGAACCGCATTCAGCGATGTTTCCGCCGATGTCTCTCTTTCACGCCTGCGAACCGTGCGTGTTTATGTGGTTGGAGAGGTTGCGCAACCGGGCGCTTATGACATCAGTTCCCTTTCGACGCCACTGAATGCACTGTTTGCCGCGGGAGGAGTAACCGGCCGGGGTTCCTTGCGTGCGCTCAAACACTTCCGCGGCAAACAACTCGTGCAGCAAGTCGACGCCTATGATTTGCTCCTACACGGCATTCGCGCCGACCTGAAGCGACTGGAGAATGGCGACACTTTACTCGTGCCGCCGATTGGGCCGCAAGTGACCGTCGACGGAATGGTGCGCCGCCCGGCGGTATACGAACTGCTGAATGAAACGTCGTTGGCGGAAGTTCTGGAACTGGCAGGCGGAATTCTGCCGGCCGCTGCACTGCGGCACATTGAAGTGCAACGACTCGAAGCGCACGAAAAGCGGACCATGCTGACCCTGGATCTGTCGCCGACCACGGATCCGGATCAACTCAGCAAGCAACTGCAGGCCTTCAAGATCCGCGATGGCGATCAAGTGCACATCTTCCCGATCGCGGCCTACAACGAAGACGCCATTTACCTGCAAGGGCACGTTTTGCGTCCCGGCCGCTATTCCTACAAGCAAGGAATGAAGCTGACCGACCTGATTTCATCCTACGGAGATCTGCTTCCCGAGCCGGCGGCTCATTACGCGGAAATCGTCCGCTTGAATGCGCCGGATTTTCATCCCAGCGTGGAAAGCGTCGATCTCTCCGCTGCGCTTGCAGACCCCGCTTCTGCGCCGGTCCTGAAGCCTCTCGACACGGTGCGGATCTTCAGCCGTTACGATTTTGAGCCTGCCCCCGATGTCTGGGTAGGCGGAGAAGTTCGTGCCCCGGGCAAATATCACACCTCGGGACAGGCCCACTTGCGAGACGCAATCTATTTGTCGGGTGGTGTCACGCCCGATGCGTCCCTCGATTCGGCACAGCTGTTTCGCACCGAGACCGACGGGACTTTGCGGATTCTGAGCGTCGATCTGCGCCAGGCTCTGGATGGAAATCCAGTCGACAATCTTATTCTGCAGTCGCGCGACCGCTTGCTGGTACATCAGAACCTGGCACAGGTGGAAGCGCCGACCGTGTACATCCAGGGCGAAGTCGCAAAGCCGGGACGGTATCCCCTCCCCTCCAATATGCGCGTTGCAGATCTGGTCAGAGTTGCCGGAGGACCAACACGATCCGCTTTCCTGGATACGGCCGACCTGACCCGATTCGCGGCAAGCACCGCTCCTGGCCATTCGAGCGACCGCCTAGAAGTCAAACTGGCGGCCGTCATGTCAGGAGATTCGAGCGAAGACGTGCCGCTGCGCAACGGAGATGTCCTCACGGTTCGACAGATCGCGCAATGGAATGATCTTGGCTCTTCGGTCACAGTGCGAGGCGAAGTCCAACATCCGGCGAGCTACGGGATTGAGCCGGGAGAGCGGCTCAGTTCCGTGCTGAAGCGTTGCGGTGGCTTTACCCCGCAAGCCTATCCCTACGGAGCGGTGTTGATCCGCCGCGAAGTTCGCGACCTGGAAATGACATCCCATCTCGAGTTGGTGAACCGCCTCAAGAACGAGCAAGGCTTATTTGAAGTCCTTGCCTGAGGCTGACACCGACCAGAAAAATGCGAAACTCACCGCGGTCGCGCAGATCGAAACTACGCTGCAACAACTCGAAGCTACGCCGCCGATTGGACGAGTCGTGATTCACCTTCCGTCGGACATTAAGAGCCTGGACGCGTTGACAGGCACGACCGCCGACTCGCGCTTCGGGACGGAGACGAACTCGTCATCCCGAAGAAGACCAACTACGTCCTCGTGAGTGGGCAGGTTTTCAATCCGACGGCCGTCAGTTATCTTCCCGGGAGGAGCGCAAAGTGGTACTTGAGCCAGTCGGGAGGATTGACACAAGTTGCGGACAAGAGCGCGGTCTTTGTGGTCCGAGCCGACGGCTCGGTTCTCTCCGCCAAGAACAACTCCGGATTCTGGTCGGGCGATCCGATGAGTGCCGTGTTGAAGCCGGGGATTCGATCGTCGTGCCGGAAAAGGCGCCTAAGATCGGCACTCGCAACTGGACTGCGATTTTGCAGGCGGCGCAGGTCGCATCCTCGGTCGCTCTCACTGTGGCCTACATCCATCCGTAGAAGTGGAGCCCAAGAGTTTGAGAGCGAAGACCCAATTCTGCTGGCTTTCTGACGGCTGCCATGACCCTTTGCCTCGTGCCCGAAGCGCGTTCTCAGGAATCAGGAAAAGATCTAACCTGCGGCGCCCAGTGCCTCTGGCTGACTCGCAGAAATCCACAATGGATTCGGCACCGCCAGAGAGTAACGGCCGCCGGAGTGCCGCAAAGAGACTTCTTTGGCGGGGCGATCACAGACTTCGCGCAGGACCAGAAGCATATCTGGACCAGCCCAGCACGCATTCGCTTGGTCGGACGCCACCTGGCTGGTGCCTTTGGCGGGAGTCACGGCCGGCCTCTTCGTGACCGATCGGCAATACAGTGCGTCGTTGTCAACGAATCCCAAGCACCATCAGCCACTACAAGACAGTTTCGAACGTTGGAATTGCCAGCCTGGCCGGAGCCAGCGCAGGCATGTATCTGATGAGCTTTCCCACCCACAACGAACACTGGCGCGAAACCGGCTTCCTGGCAGGCGAAGCGGCTATCGATAGTCTGATTCCGGTCGAGATCATGAAGTATTCGCTGGGCGGGAGCGCCCGTATCAGGGAAACGGCAGCGGAGCGTTCTTCCAGGGAGGCACTTCGTTTCCATCGGAACACGCCGCTGTCGCATGGGCGATCGCGGGCGTCATCGCGCATGAGTATCCAGGGACACTCCCCCAACTGATTTCCTACGGCGCTGCCTCCGCCGTCAGCTTTGCGCGAGTCCGCGGCCGACAGCATTTTCCTTCTGATGTGTTCGTGGGCAGCGTGCTGGGCTATCTGATCGCCCAGAGCGTTTACAGCAGACACCATGATCCCGAGCTAAAAGGCAGTGTCATGGGCGTCGCCGCGCGAATTTGTGGAAGAAGGCAACAAAATGCATTCCCCGGCGCACATGGGCTCGCCCTATGTTCCTCTCGATAGCTGGATCTACCCAGCACTGGAACGGCTGGCAGCCATGGGTTACATGAAAACCGCAATGCTTGGAATTCGTCCGTGGACTCGGCTGGAATGTGCCCGACTGGTGAGCGAAGCCGTCGGAACTGCGAGCCTGAAGCGGACGCCCCGTTGGAAGTCCAACAACTCTACGGTGCGCTGTCGCGTGAGTTTGCTGGCGAATTACACCGAACTGATGAGGGTGAACAGAATCTTGACGCTCAACTTGAGTCCGTTTACTGCCCGCGGACTTCGAAATCTCGGGAACGCCGCTGACCGATAATTATCATTTCGGCCAGACGTTTTGAACGACTACGGCGGCCCTATGAGGAAGGTTTCAATGCGTAGTTGGCACATCCGGCTGGACTACGGCTGGTCCGTTTGTTGTCTATGCTCGCGGAGAGTACCAGTCGGCGCCCTCGGCACCGTCTCCTTCCCCAGCCGCGCTGATTTCATCAGTTCAGTCGGACAGATTGCCGCCGAATCCTCCTCGCATGCCCATCGCAGCGATCAGCCGCTTTCAGTTCTTGGACGCTTATGTGGGCATGAACATCGCCAATTGGCAGCTCTCGTTTGGCAAGCACAGTTTGTGGTGGGGACCCAGCGAAGGCGGCGCGATGCTGTTCACGAACAACGCTGATCCCCTGAACAACATGTTCAGCATCGATCGGGTCAGCCCTTTTCGATTGCCCTGGATTTTCGGCTATCTAGGGGACATACGCCTCTCGGCTTTTATCGGACAGTTGTCAGGACAAGAGTTTTTGGGCACGACTTTCAGCGGCACCGCGGGCCCAACGATCGGAGAATACGGGCACGCGTTGCATCCCCAGCCGTTTCTCAGCGGCGGAAAGATCAGCCTCAAGCTCACCCAAAACTTCGAGTTCGGCATGGCGAAGACAACGATCTACGGAGGTCCAGGACTACCGCTGACGCTGCAGACGTTCGTGGACTCCACATTCGGCATACATCTGCACGGAGATTCCTTGGGGGATGGACGGTCGAGTGCGGACTTTTCTTATCGAATTCCAAAGCTACGTGACTGGCTGACCTTTTATGGGGAGGCGATGAGCGAAGACGAGCCTTCCCCGATCCCATACATGAGACAGTCGATCTTTCAGGGCGGACTCTACTTCGCCAAGATCCCCAGGATTCCAAAGATCGATTTAAGACTCGAGGGTGGCTCAACCTCCGCGGTCAACTACTATACGGGAGCCTATTTTTACTGGAATGTTCAATACGTCAATGGGTACACGAACAACGGTGGACTCATTGGTTCGTGGTTGGGGCGAGCCGCGCAAGGTGAGTCCATCCGGACGAACTATTGGCTGTCGGCGAAGAGCAAGATCGGACTGGAATTTCGACACCGTAAAGTGGATCAGAAATTCCTTCCGCAGGGCGGAACCCAGAACGACGTCGCAATCAATGCAGACATCTTCTCGGGCCCAGGGTTTCGGTTTTCCGGCAACTTACAGTACGAGCGTTGGCAGATTCCGCTGTTGGCTACAAATCGTCAATCCAATATCGCTGCGTCCTTCGAGTTCGGCTTCTGGCCGAGTCGCACAACATCATTAAGAAACTTTGCCCTTCACCGTCAATGCCTCATGTTGAACAAGTAAACGCTGCCGATCTGGGCCTGAGCCGTCAACCGCGGCCTGACGCGGCCGCCTCGCGGTTCAGTTCACCTTCTACTTGCACTGGATAGCGCACTAACGGAAAACCATGGCACAGCGAGAACTCCCAGCTCTTTCATCCGCAGCTTGAACCGCCGAGCTCGGCTCCCACGCCGAGTAATGGCGGTTTGCCAACGGAGGTACAACTGGCGGGAAATGGGATAGCGGAGACAGACTTGATGGCCGAGCCGATCGGGTCGACCCAGACCTTCTTGCAATATCTGCAGCTCTTCTGGGCAAATCGGGCGTCTGCTGGTGCACACGGCAATTTTTGCGGTTGTTGCAAGCATCGCCATCGCGTTTCTCATCCCTGTGCGATATCAGTCGGTGACACGTCTGATGCCTCCCGACAGTCAGTCCGGAACGGACTGGGATTGCTGGCCGCTATGGCCGAACGGAGCAGAGTGGGAGGTCTCGGTGGGGTAGCCGGCGATCTGCTAGGGCTCAAGAGTTCCGGCGCGCTGTTCATCGGCATCCTGGCCAGCGACACCGTCGAAGATGGCTTGATCGATAAATTCCAACTGAAGAAGGTCTATCACGTCTCCAAGATCGAAGACGCACGAAAGGAACTGGCGGAGCACACCGACATCGTCCGAGGACCGGAAGAGCGGCATTATTTCGATCGGCATCACGGATCACGACCCCAAACGCGCGGCGGCAATGGCCCAGGAATACGTGACGGAGTTGGATCGGCTGGTCGCGCAAGTCAGCACTTCTTCTGCACGCCGCGAGCGCCTGTTCCTCGAAGAACGATTGGAAAAGGTCAAAGCGGATCTCGATGCAGCCGCCACGAACTTCAGCGATTTTGCAAGCAAGAACACCGCAATCGACATTCCCGCGCAGGGGAAGGCGATGGTCGAAGCTGCGGCCACGCTGCAGGGCGAATTGATTGCCAGCCAGGCTGAGTTGAGGGGCCTGCGAGCAGGTCTATGCCGACAGTAATGTTCGGGTGCGAGCCGCTGAGGCGCGTGTGAACGAGCTGCAGAAAAAGCTCAACGAGCTTGGTGGTGCATCGGGACCCAGAGTGAACTGAATAGCGACAACTCGCTGTACCCGTCTATCCGAAAACTGCCTTTGCTGGGCGTTACCTACGCGGACTTGTATCGGCAAACGAAGATCCAGGAAACCGTGTACGAACTTCTGACGCAGCAATACGAATTGGCCAAGGTTCAGGAAGCGAAGGAGATCCCTACGGTCAAAGTTTTGGATGCGGCGCTTGTGCCGACGAAAAAATCGTTTCCTCCGCGCACGGGGATCGTGTTGTGGGAACCCTGCTGGGAATCTCACTGGCACTGACTTGGCTGATAGGGAAAACGCACTGGGAGACAGTTGATGCAAGCGATCCACGTAGGCTCTTTGCCACCGAGGTGCTTATGACTGTGCGGCGCTAGATTCGTGCGTTTTCTCGAAATGGAAACAGTGCGAGGGCGAACGAGCATGAATTGTGGACCGCTACGCCGGCAGATAAGACGACTGCCGGCGAGGATCACGAACCCGATGAGCGCGAGCGGAATCTGTAACTATGCTCCATAGGAGTACAACGGCGAAAGATGCTAACTGACACTGCAGCTATTCCGGTATCCACTGTAACCGAAATATCGAAAGCGCAGAGGTCGACCTCAGCAACTGTTGCACGCGATATTGCGACCGTTGGCGCGGGCAGTATCCTAGCCACGATTTTCAACACTCTGCTGGTCTTCTTGATACCCCGCTTGGTGAGCGTCGAGGACTACGGCTATTGGCGGCTGTTCCTACTTTACGCGAGCTATGTAGGTCTTTTGCACCTCGGCTTTGTTGACGGCGCTTTACTACGTTGGGCGGGGAGGCCACTGGACGAATTTCGTCATGAACTTTCGGCATCAATGAAGTTTCTATTCGTGTCAGCAGTTCGTCGTAATCGTCCCCTGTTGGGTCATTCTCGTACTTGTTCTGCCGGGCAACCTCCGTTTTGTCGGCGTCGCTGTAGTTGGATTCGCTCCACTTTACAATTTGAACTTCCTGCTGCAATACGGGCTGCAGAGTGCCAGAATCTTCAAGCCCGTTGCTTTCGCCACAGCTGCGCCATATGGGTTACTTCTGGGGTTTGTAGTGCTCAAGCAACTATCGAGAGCAACTAACTACCGTGAATTGATTTTCCTTTACTTTCTATCGTGGCTGGTTGTGCTGGGCATTCTGTTGTTTTATGCGAAGCCGTGGCGAAGCAATGTCCGTGCAGAGGCACTCCAGTTGGGTCGGGCGTTTGTATGGGCAGGATTTCCTATTTTGCTGGCGAATGCAGGAGTTGTTCTGATTCTGTGTTTGGACCGGCTCGCCATAAGCTGGACGATGAGCATCCAGAGTTTTGCACAGTACAGCCTTGCCGCCAGCACCATGGCGGTTCCAGTGGCAGCAATACAGGCGGTCTACAGAGTTTTTTTTTCATATGTCGTAGCCTAGATCAACAAAGACAAAGAGAGATTTACCGCTCTGCATCTCGCTTACTTCTGCTATGTTGGAGCCTGCTGCTGCCGTACTACTTCGCTCTTGATGCGTTCGTTTGATATTGCCTACCACATAGTCGCTAGCCTCCCGATCGCGAGGATGCTTCTGTTGGGAATACTTTTTGTCGGCTGCATCCAGGTTTTGCATATGAGCTTTTCCTACCTGCATGGGAGACAGGGATTGTTCCTGATGGGTCTCGCGATGCTTGCCATCGGCTTGGGCCTTACACTTCTAGCTGCCTCCTTAGTCTTCGATCCTTGTTGGCGGTTGCGGTCGCGCAGGTGGTCACTCTGGGGCTGTGGTGGCTGCTGAATGAGTTTGCCCTGCGCGACTTGACGGGCCTGACTGTGAGAGATCGGTTGAAGTTCTTGGCGGTCTTCGGTGGCGCTGGGATTTGCTATTGGATTGCGTCGCGGTATGGTCACGGAGTGCTGACCTCGATGCTCCTCTACTACGCGTCATTAGCTGTTGTTCTGGACACCACATTCCGCGCGGAACTGCGCCTGGTTCCGAAGCTTTTGGCCCAACACTGAGTAGCGGGCGAAGATCCTCGCCTTTTAGCGAACTTTACCTTTTAGGAGACCCGAGAGGATGATTAGCGAAGTAGCCGTAAAGGATGAAGCGGTCTACAACTCGCTGCAAGGTCTGTTCAAACGCGCAGTCGAACAAGACTCATGCGAGTCGAGAAATGATGTTAGGCATAAGAACCACATTTCACTATTCAGAGTGTGCAGCTTGCGGATCAGTTCGGCTGATTGATCCTCCCGACGACTTCAACATGTACTATCCACGGGACTATTACAGCTTCGAGGAACCTCAGCCTGAAAATGGTTTCAAAAATGCCATGGTCGCGCGCGTGCGACTTTTGCGGGACCGAACCTATCTTGGAGAAGGTGGGTGGATGGGTCGCATCCGAACCCAGTGGTATGACAATCCGGTGCTCCGCGCGACATTGAGGCTCAAGTTAAACGCATCTACCAGAATTCTCGATGTCGGGTGCCGATCCGGTAAGCTGCTGCTCCGTTTGCATGAACTCGGATTCAAGAGCCTGACCGGAATAGATCCGTTTATCTCTAACGATGTCCGTTACGGAGCGAACGTTTGGATTAGAAAAGGCTTCCTTGAGCATATTAAGAACGAAAACTGGGACGTCATCATGTTCCACCACTCTCTGGAGCACGTGCCGGATCCCTTGACGACATTGCAGGCTGCAAAGCGGTTGCTCAGTGTCGGTGGGCAATGCCTGGTGAGGCTCCCGGTTGTCTCTTGGGCGTGGAAGCATTATGGACCGTCGTGGGTCGGGCTGGATCCCCCGCGCCATTTCTGGCTACCCACGGACAAAGGCATGCGGATTCTCGCGGAATCCGTCGGCCTGGAAATTACGAAGGTCGAATATGACTCAGATGGCCTCCAGTTCTGGGGCAGTGAGTTGTACTCGCGCGATCATGCTTACGCAGAGGTTTGCTCGGGGGAATCGAAGCTGAGACAGCACTTCACTCGGAAACAACTCGCAGAATTTCGGCAGAACGCAAAAGTTCTCAACAGAAAAGGGATTGGCGACTCCGCTGCTTTTTTCATGCAGAGAACCGATATGGTACGCGGAGTCGAACAACGTCCGCAGTCTGCAGAAGTGGTTGGCTCCTAGTTGTGTCAGAAGGCCAGCCACCGAGTCTTTGACATTCAAACAAGAACGCGTGCTGATCGAGAATACAAGAAGTGGCTTGCGGAACTCCAAAATACCAAGACCTTAGTCAACGTGTGTTGGTGATTCGGCTGCTGCCTTTCTTCTCGAAATGCGTAGTCGGCAGGAGTCGTCATTTAGGAGGGCAGGACAGTGGAAACAGCAATCAGCTCCGAGCGAACGATTCAAGCGGCATATAACGAGCGGCTATTTGGCGGGCGGTTTCGCAAGTATTATCATCTTGCGCGGTTTCGGTGGTTGGCAAGTGAGCTGCGCAGGCTGCAACTGAAGCCCTCGCGGATCATTGAGGTCGGCTGTCACGATGCAAGAACGCTAGCGTTCCTTCCCGTGCCACCCGCTCGCTATTTAGGGTTGGATGCGAATTGGGATGGCGGAATCGAAATCGCCAAGCGAGAGTGGTCGGGCCATCCAGGATACGATTTTGCCGAATGCAAGACCGCCGCCGAGATTACAGTTGAGAAGAGAGAGTCCTTTGATATTGGTATTGCGTTCGAGGTCTTCGAGCATCTCTCCGATGATGTGCTCGATGGTTATCTAGCGAAACTTCGCGAACTCGTAAAAGGATACATGTTTATCAGCGTGCCAGTCGAGCGCGGCCTACCTTTTGTTGTGCGTCACGCGCTGAAGAAATCAATGGGTTGGCAACCCGAGTTGTACACCGGAAAAGAGTTTCTTTTTGCCGCATTTGGATCGTTGGATAAGGTACAGCGCGATAACCATAAGGGGTTTGACTACAAACGGCTCGTGTCCCATGTCGACGGATATTTCCAAGTCTCCAAGGTAGCGGGAATCACTCCGGGGCTGCCCGGGGCGGGTTTCAACTTCAACGTCGGAATTACGGCCGCGGCGCGGGGCTGACCGCAGGATAGGGCTCAGTGGATACCTTCATCTACGGAGTCGCCATCGTTACCGGCGGATTCCATGTCTATCGGCGGTCTGGGGGAGGGAATCTGGGTGACCTTTGTTCTCCTCGCGATCACCGCGCAGTTGTATCCCGTTTCGTTAAATGATCTTCAAGTCCCGGAAGAGGGGGCATTTCGACCGTATAACTTCGTGATAGCCAGCATAGCCGCAGCGTTGCTGTTGGGGGGCCGTAGGAGGTGGCATGAAGCTCGTAACGTCACTCCTAAGGGCAAAACCAGCGCAGTCAAGTGGATGGTAGTCCTCGCGGGTGCGTTCTGCCTCGCGACACTTTGTGGCGACTTGAGTCCAAGCAAGGCTGGAATGGTCTACGTGCTCCAGCAAAGCAGCGCTTGGGTGTCTTTTTTCTTATTCACGTGGATTAGTTACAAGTTGTCTCTTTCTAGACCCGAGGTTCAGAGTTCATTCGCCAAGTTGTGTGTCGCGGCTACTGCTTATTGCGTCGCATTCCTATGTAAGTTCGCCTTCTTAGCAGGCAGCTCTGGGCTCACTGATGCTACAGATTTCGCCTACTCGCAAAGAATTGTGTTGTACTTCTCAAGCATTATCTTCGTTCTCCTAATCGCTAGGAGAATGGCTCCCGAAGGTTCACCCTTTGGAAAGACTGAGTGGCTTTCCACCTTGATCTTCGCACCTTCGATTGTGTTGTCCGGCTCGCGCGGTCTGATAGGATCGGTAATCCTAACGCTCTTGGTTCTGGCTGTGATCTGGCGAGCGCGGCCTTTGATAAGGCTTAGTCCATTGCTGCTAGCCCTACTGTTAGGTGGTGCCGTGGTGCTGCGAAGCCATTCTCAAGTTGTGGAGGATTACTTAATCGGCAAATTTCTCATAGCACCCGACCAAGATCTCTCGTATTTGGGTCGTGCCTCTGAGATGGAGGCTGTGGCAGAAGCCGTGCGTTATAGCCCAATACTGGGAAGGGGCACACTTGCCCCTTATATGTTTTTGGACCCAATGTTCGGTTGGAGAGAGACTACGTTCGTAGATAACGGTGCGGGATACCTCCTGATGAAAACCGGGTTACTCGGCACAACCACGTTCGTGCTGCTCGTCCTGAGCTATCTCAAGGTGTTGCGGCACCTTCGAGAGTCAGTCGTCGGGGATGCCTTGATCCCGCTGGTTGTCTTTGTCTTCTACTTGGCTTTCATGCCCTTTGGGCCTTCTTTTTTTGATCCTCGATATTCTTGGCTCGTCGGTATGATTTGTGGCTACAGCCTTTACCTCAACAAGATCTACAACGAGAAAACCAGTCAATGGGCTATGGAGATGGGGGCCGATGGAAATCGAAGCTCTCGTAGTTACGCATAACAGTGCGAAGCATATCGTGCCCTGCTTGGACTCGCTCCAAACGAACGGCGCTACGCCTATTGTGGTAGACACCGAATCGACCGATTCCACGGTTCGGCTTGTGTCGGAGCAAAGTCCGCGTGTCAGATTGATTCAGGCTGGTCGCAATGTTGGCTATGGTAAAGCGCTCAACCTGGGCTTCGGCCAAATGACCGGAGACTACGTGCTGTTGTCGAACTCAGATGTTGTGTATCTTCCGTCATCAATCAGACGGATGGTCGAATTTCTCGAGAAGAACAGAATGTTGGGCTCGTAGGGCCGCAGCAAGTGTTTCCTGACGGCACCTGGCAGTGGAGTTATGGGACCTGCCCGGAATATGGCCGGGATTGAAAGACGCAATCGGCGTAACAACCCTTAGCAACGCATGCCGGTACTGGCTATGGCCCCGGAAGATCGACCGAAAACCAAGGGATGTCCCCTACGTAGTCGGAGCCGTTTTGCTTGTGAGACGCAAAGCTTTCGAGGCGATTGGCGGGTTTGACGAAAGGTTTTTCCCAGGCTCGGACGACTGCGACTTATGTGCTCGTATGCAGAAATCGGGATGGCGCACTATTTTTTTCCCGCAAGCGGAGGTCATTCACATTCGAGGAGGCGACTTTTCGCAAGTCCCACCTTCCGAACATCTCCGAGCGATGGTTGAGAACCAAATCAACCTGGCGTGGAAATACCTTCCGGCGTGGCAGGCCGGTTTTACTTCTGGTTGGAGCAGGTGCAATTTCAACGCCTTTCCATCACCTACAGGGTATTGCGGGGAGTTGTCCCGCACGGGATGACCGCTATGTTGCAGAACAAAGGTGCCGCCACTAGCGTTTTAGCAGGCATTTGGCGGGACAAGCGGCAACAGTTGCTTGGCACTTGATACCCGTAGTGTGTGGGATGAAACTCGTCCTTCGCTAAATTCAGGAGTTGCACCACAAGCTGCGAGCTTTGCGGCAAGGGACGGTCACAAGGTGAGCTCTGTCACTAGGACAGAAGCGCATTCAGTTGCTAATGGGCCTGAAGTTAGTCCCTCTCTTTTTCTCGCCCAAGCACGCGACTTCGTTGCATGAGACCCTATGCGAATTGGGATAGTTACGCAATGGCCCTTTCCAGACAGCGCAGAGCATCGAACCTGGAAGATCGTAAATACATTAATTGGAGCTGGCCATGAAGTAACCGTGTTTACGGCGAGGAAGACTAGCAGACGATTTGCGATTGGCAGCCGAATCATCGATGTTAAAAGCCCATGGCCGGACTGGGCACTGCCGTGGCAAATCCATGGAGATCCGCTACACCGATGCCCGGGCAACCCCTATTGGGCAATCTGGTTGTCTGGCGAGGCCCGGCGACTGCGACTCGACTGGTTAATGAGCAAAGAGTTGCGGCTTGGACTCTCCACGTACTGGGCGGCAAGAGCTTCAAAAAGTAAGTTCTGGATTAGATCTTTGTGAGAACTATGAGGCATGGGTGAGGATCGAACGTGGCGGACAACTGCTTATGCCCGTTTACGCCGCGCTGGCGACCTTCCTCGAGAAGCGACTGTGCGCCTGCCGCAGATCTTGTGACTGTCGTAACAGAATCCAACCGTCATCGTTTGACGCAACTCGGGGTATCGAAATCGCGTGTTGTCGGTTGTGTCCAATACCCCGGACTTCAACCGATGCCTCTTCGAAGCGACACTGCTAGTGACGGAAGACTGAATTTAGTTTATGCCGGCATGTTAACCAGAATCCGGCGCCAGGGCTTGGAACAGCTTTTGAAAGCGCTGGAGCAGATAGGACCCGCTTTCGAATCATTCCGCTTGCATATTGCAGGTGACGGCAGCGAGTCGGGGCCGCTGCGAGCCTTGGTGAGTCGCTTGGGCTTGCGGACTGCGTGCAATTTCACGGGCGGCTTCCCGAATTCTCCTCGCTCTTTGTCCGGTGTGACGTGGGAGTCATCCCTATGTCTTAACGGAGTGGGCCCAAACCACCATTGCCAACAAGTTGTTCGACTATATGGCCTGCGGGCTGCCGGTGTGGACAACGAGTATGAGGCCATGCACGGAGATTATTGACTCGGTTGGTTGCGGTTGGATATCAGACGATTCTGTGGACGGAATGGCGGCAGTTTTGAAACAGCTTTTGGCACATCCAAGGAAGAGCGTCACGCAAAAGGCGAACGGGGTCGTCAGGCAGTGCTAAGTTCTTACAACTGGAACACGGACGGGCGAAGGATGTTGGATGCGCTGCGAGTGTGGCCTGACATTGTGAGGTTACGGTGAGCCCCCGGACTCGTCATCTTAGGTTGTTCGGCAAACCTTGAAAAGGTAACAAGTGATTCCATGACGATTTGGAAAAGAGTCTCTCCTAATAGAATGCGACTCGTCGCGGGTGTCTGCGCCATCCTCGTAATCGTTGTCAGTACGAGCGGGCTCGGATCGGTGAGCTATTATTTCCTGCGCAACAAAGTGGTCGCGCACCTCCATTTGTGCACTCCCGACGATGACATCCATCTCGCGTTGGTTCAGTTGGTGGCCTCAGGCCAGTGCACTCGGCCTCTACCTTGCCAATCCTGGAGGAACAGTCCATATTCCACCGAATTACTCCGAAACCATATCATCATCTCTGCTTGTCAAAGGCAACGAAGTGTTAGTGTTCGACGGTCCTGCCCACCTGACTCTTGCGCGATCGGCAAAGATCATTGTCATTCCACCTGGTTCTGTGATTGGGTGGGCTTCTGGCCTGGTGACCATTACCTGCGCCCACGCTGCTGTGGACTGCATGACCTATCGCATGTCGCCGTTTGATGACCGGACTCAACCGAATGGCACAATCTCTTTTCGAGCAGGCACTCTAAAGGGCTTCACGCTTCTAGGTAACAGCACTGCCGCCAGTGGCCTTCACTACGGTGATGTGATGGGGCTGCATGTCGACGATGTGGAAATTGCTAACTTCACCTCTGGCCCAGGACTGTGGGCGGATAACATTGCTGGATTCACGGAACGATACATCCTCGAACGTGTCTCTCTCGACAACAATCTGGTGGGTTGGAAGATGACGAACTCTTCGCCCGGTTGCGGCGCACACTATACTTCCCACAGCTACGGTCGCGCCACTTCCATGAACATGCGGATGTGGCAGGGGCAAATTGGAATCGAGGTAGGTCCCGGTGCCTATCCCGCGCATTACGATTGGTGGGTGGTGATGAATGGCTTGGGAACCGAAAAGACGTTTCTGCAGATCGACGGTCCCTCAGCCTCATGTGCGCTGCCAGGAAAAGTAAACAACGGAAGGTTAACTATCGTCGGTGACGACGACGGCAATGGCGGGACCTTTGTCAAGATCGCTGCGGGAGCCGACCTTGGCGGAGAGTGTTTCCTCCACGCCTACAACCCCAATGGGCACCAGATGGCCAACAAGATAGACGGCGCATTGGCGTGCCAAACCTATCTGGGGCCCACGGGAAACCAGATCATCTTCGATCAGCGCACTTGGCCGCCATCCGATGTAACGCTTCACTTTCCGACGCTCACCACCGACGACACTCTAGCTTCGCTGGGAGCAAATCAAGGTTTCACAGGAGCAAACCTGTTCGGGGGGCCGACATTGTTCTACAACCAGCTCTACAGCCTGTACGGCCATTCGCTGACGTTTTACAGCGATAATTTCATAACCCCGACAGTCTCGATCAACGGCTCCGGCGGCATCTACGGGAAGAGCTTCAATATCTACGGAGGCAGCAATGGGTGGACGGGAACCTGTCCAAGCGGGCATAGTCTGTTGGTTTCTGGTGGCATCGTGACCGGCTGTAATTAGACAGTCCGCAAATCGGGCAGTAAGAATCGGAGTGGTCGAGCCAGGTTTGACAAGCGCCATGCCTCACGGCAAATCGTCGATCATGAACAAGCTGCTTTCGGCAGAAAATGGTCTGAGGTCGCCCGAGTCCTTACTTGCAGCTGGTGGCATAGTGTGATGGCTCAAGCATCAATTCTGTTGCTGACAAAGAATGAGGCGCAGAACATCGGGGCGTGCCTGGAGGCGATTTATGCGCAGAAAGACGCGCCTGAGTTCGAAGTCGTCGTCGTAGACTCGGGCTCAACCGACGAGACAATAGAAATTGCGAGGCGCTATCCGGTGCGACTGGAGAAGATTCGGCCCGAGGAGTTCCATCACGCGCGCACGAGGAACCTCGCGGCAGAGTTGGCGTTGGGGCAATATTTGGTGTACTTGGCAGCAGATGCGTTTCCGGCTTCGAGTGAGTGGCTAGAAGCGCTGTTGGGAAACTTTTCAGATCCGGGAGTAGCGGCGGTGTATGGTAGGCACCTTCCCAAGCCGGGCTCGACCCTCGAACGTGAAAGAGACTCTTGATGCGGTGTACGGAGAAGAAAAGCTCGTGAAAGACCCGCTGCGTGGGCAGGAAACAGGATACCGCTATTTTCACTTTTCTACAGTGAATGCGGCGATCCGAAAGGACGCATGGGAGAAGACAGGCTTTCCGGAAGACCTAAAGTGCTTTGAGGACTTGGGAATTGCAAAGCGGATCCTCGATGGCGGCGCAAAGATCGTTTACGAGCCGAAGGCGGCGGTGTTTCACTCGCATAATCATACGGGGCTGGGTCTATTTAAGCGATATTTTGATGCCGGGGTGATTTGGAGGCAGCTTGGGATTTGGAATGAGCAAACGAGGAAGTCGATGCTAGGGCGAAATGGGAGGGCTCCTGCGAAGAAACTGACAAGGATCGGGAAGGACGGAAACGGAAGGCCCGGGGGTATGTCAATGCGGCAGGATGTGGCGAAAGCTCTGGCTTTTGCTGGGCTTGAATGAGCGGTATATCCCGGTGTCGGTGAAACGACACTTTAGTGCGATCGGGTTATACAGATGAGCACAAATCTGGAGACATCGTTTTATGCGCAAAAAACGGCCCGCGATCACATGGTGCAACGGCGCGGGAAGAGTTGTCTGGATTATTTTGCGGCGGGAGTGTTGATCGTCGCGCTGTCTCCGGTGTTTGTGGCAATAGGGGCGCTAGTAGCGCTGGAGGGTGGATGGCCGATCATTTATCGAAGACGAGTAATGGGCAGAAATGGCACGTTCGAAGCATTCAAATTTCGAAGCATGAGAAAGGACGCGGATGCGATCCTGGCCGCCGACCCGATTCTAAGTGCAGAATTTGAGCAGAACTACAAACTAAAGGATGACCCGCGGCTGACACGGCTCGGTCCCTTCCTCAGGAGGTCAAGCCTGGACGAATTGCCGCAACTGTTCAACGTGCTGAAGGGAGATATGAGCCTTGTGGGTCCTCGGATGAAAACGGCGGCTGAGGTGGAACGGTATGGGACCTATAAAGAACTTCTGCTGAGTGTCAAACCAGGGATTACGGGCTATTGGCAGATCCATGGTCGGCAAACGGTCGATTATGAGGAGCGCATAAGAATGGACATGCACTACATCCAGAACTGGAGCTTGGGGATGGACCTGAAGATTTTGCTCGGGACTCCGCTGAAGGTATTGAAGAGGGAAGGCGCATATTAATGGCGCGAATTCTTGTCACTGGCGGCGCAGGATATGTGGGATCGGTTTGCTGTGCGCAACTCATAGCTCGAGGACATCATGTTGAAGTCGTTGATGACCTCTCGACAGGGTTCGCTGAGGCGGTCCCTCAAGGAGCGGTGCTGCATCGGGTTTCTATCGCGGACGAGGAGGCGTTGTCGCCGATATTGGCGTCCCAGCGCTTTGAGGCCGTGTTTCATTTTGCGGCAAAAGCCCTGATTCCCGAATCAGTAGCAAATCCGGGACCGTTTTTCGACGCGAATGTGGCGAGCGGGATTTCGTTGGTCGAAACACTTCGGAAACACGGCATTTGCAACTTTGTCTTTTCCTCGAGTGCAGCTGTCTATGGGACACCACATTTCACACCGATCCCAGAAGAGCACCCTAAGGAACCAGTAAATGCATATGGCGAGAGCAAGTTAGTCTTCGAACGGATTTTGAGGTGGTATGCCGAAGCATACGGATGGAGCGTCGTGGCGTTCCGATATTTCAACGCATGTGGAGGCGAAACTACCTGGGGCGAACGCCACGAACCCGAGACGCACGTGATTCCCTTGCTGCTGCAGGCTGCGTCCGGACGACGTAACTATTTCGAAATATTCGGAGACGATTACGCGACTCCCGATGGAACCTGCTTGCGAGACTATGTCCATGTACTTGATATAGCTGAGGCGCATTTGCTGGCACTGAAAACAGCTGAGAAACAAGGATTCCGAGCCTACAACATCGGGACTGGACAAAGTTATTCGGTGATGGAAATTTGCCGAGCTGCTGAGAGGATCACTGGCAAGCAAATCGACATACGAACAGCCCTGCGCAGATCGGGCGATCCTGCAGAGCTGCGCGCCAGCCCGAAGCGACTCATGGACGAATTCGGCTGGAGCCCGAAGCATTCCGACCTGGAAAGCATCCTGGTTGGAGCATGGGGATGGGAAGAACAACAATGCAAAGCGCTAGATGTCGAGGATCTAACAAACGCCAACGACTGACGAGTTCTCTAAAGGATAAATCCTTGTAATGCAAGTCAAAAAAGAATCCACCCATCTGGGCGAAGTCATTATTGTCGCTCCTGAAGTATTCGAAGACGAGCGCGGTTTCTTCATGGAAACGTATCGCTCCGATCAGTTCAAGGCATTGGGACTGCCCACCGAATATCTTCAGGACAATCATTCACGGTCGAAGCAAGGCGTCTTACGAGGGCTCCATTTTCAATACGACCCTCCCATGGGAAAAATTATGAGGGTCACGGTTGGGCGGGCGTTTTTTGTAGCGGTCGATCTGCGAAAGGGATCTCCTACGTTTGCCAAGTGGTGGGGAACAGAGCTGTCTGCGGAGAACAAAAAGCAGATGTGGGCCCCAGCCAGTTTTGCTCGCGGATTCTGCGTACTGTCGGACTGGGCGGAAATTCAGTACAAAGTGACTGGCCTCTACAACCAAAGTACTGACGTCGCCGTCCGGTTCGACGACCCGGATATCGGCATTCAGTGGCCAATTGCAAATCCGCAAATCTCGGAGCGCGATCGAAACGCCATCCCTTTGGCGCAATGGTTGAAGTTGCCCGAATCAGACAAATTCCGTTACTAGCTGGTGCAAGTCAGTCTCACAATTTCCATCCAAAATAAGGTTTCCAGGAGAAAAAGCGAATGACGAACAATGGGTCGCAGTCATTGGTGTTGGTAACTGGCGGCGCTGGTTATGTGGGTAGTGAATTGGTGCCGGTCCTGCTCGACGCGGGTTATCGGGTGCGAGTTTACGACGTCATGTTCTACGGTGATGCCGGCTTGGACAGAGTTCGGGATCGAGTGGAAGTGATTGAGGGCGACATTCGCCATGTGAAGCCGGAGTTGCTGAATGGTGTCTCGGCCGTTGTCAATCTGGCTGGACTCTCCACGGAACCTGCTGCGGAATACCGGCCCGAAGCTAACCATGAGATCAATTTCAAAGCAGCCGTGGGGCTCGCTAAACTAGCGAAGCAGAAAGGAGTCGCGCGCTTCGTCCAGGCTTCTTCCGGCTCCATTTACGATGTAGGCGCCGGCCATCCGGAAAAAGACATTATGCACACCGAGACGTCTGCCGTGCAGCCGTTCCGGATCTACTCCATCACCAAACGAGAAGCAGAAAAGGAAATCCTGGCGATGGCAGACGACAAATTCACTCCGGTGGTGATTCGAAAAGGGTCTATTTATGGATATTCGCCGCGCATGCGCTTCGATCTGGTTGTGAATGCGTTTGTCCTCAACGCGCTGCAGACTGGGCGGTTGGTCCTGCATAACGGCGGCGAGATGTGGAGGCCCTTACTCAGCCTGCAAGACGCTGCGACCGCGTACAAGCTAATGCTGGAAGCGCCAGCTTACAAGGTTCGTGGCGAAATATTCAACGTTACCAATGGGAATTACCGGATCTCGGAACTTGCCTTGCGAGTGCAGAAGAAGCTCGGAGAGATCGGTGTCCGTTGTGAGATCGATCCGGACTATAACTACCGCAACTTGCGCAGTTGCCAGGCGTCCGGCGAAAAGATCACGGAAAAGCTGGGTTTCAAGCCCAAAGTGACCGTGGAGGAGACAGTCGTGGACTTAGTGAACAAGATTCAAGGCGGAGCGTTCCACGACGTATTGGATCCCTCATTTCACAACATTCGCTGGCTCGATTTGCTCGAGGAGGCTAGAACCAAGCTTGGCTTCACTGAGTCGGTTCTGGATCTCGATCCTGGAAAGCTCCGAGAAGTCAGGATCTCTGCTCAAGGAAGCATCGTGCCATGCGAATCGTAATCATCGGGGCAGGCGGGCAGCTCGGGTCCGATCTCGCGGAAGTGCTGCAACAATCCCACGAAGAAGTGGTGCCTCTCACTCGGCAGGACTTGGACATCACTGATTCGGGGGCCGTGCGGGAGAAACTCACTCAACTCGCTCCGGACGTGATTTTGAATTGCTCCGTTTACCATCCCGTGGACGAGTGCGAGAACAATCCTGCCAACAGTTTTGCGGTGAATGCAATTGCAGTTCGGGACCTCGGGTTGGTGGCCAATGAGATACATGCGGCGATGGTGCATTTCAGCTCCGACTACGTTTTCGATGGGCAACTTGGGCGCCCGTACACGGAAGCTGATCCGACCAGCCCTGCAAGTGTCTTTGGAGTCTCGAAGGTTGCGGGCGAACAGTTGTTGCGGCAGGTCCTTCCCTCTCATTACATCATCCGCACTTCAGGTTTGTACGGACTCGTAGGAAGCCGGGTCAAACGCGGCAACTTCGTGGAAACCATGCTCCGTTTGGGAGCTCAGAACGGACGAGTTCGTGTGGTCAACGACCTTCGGATGGCGCAGACCAGCACTCGCAATCTCGCGAAGCAGATGCTTGCGTTGATCCACACGGGGCACTATGGCACCTATCACGCCAGCGATCACGGCAACTATTCCTGGTTCGAGTTCGCCCTGAAGATCTTCGAATTATCAGGGATGAACGTAGAAGTAACACCGGTGTCGTGGCGCGATATGCCTGCAGTTGCGCCGCGCCCACCGTATTCGGTATTGGAGAACCGCCGTCTCATGAGTCTCGGCCTCGACCAAATGCAAACCATCGACGCTGCGCTTCAGTCATACCTAAGGGCAAGAGAGGCTGTAGTAGCTGCGTAGGAGTCGATGCCGCTTCATGCACACCTTAAACATTCGAAGGAATCCGGTGTAGTCCTGGCCGGCGGTCGCTAAGTTTCGCCCTTCAACATCGAAATCACAGCGGATCTATTTCAATCCTACACTCGAGGTCACCCTGGCATGAGTACTCTACCTAACCAACGAGGCGCTGATGCTACTGCTTCGCCCTTTTCGGCCCACGAGGCTCGCTCGAAGATGTACTTTCAGGGTGTCGGTGCCATTCTTCGACGCCTTCCCTTTGCTCTGATCGATCGCGTGACAGACTCCCTGTGGAACGCTTACCTAGAGCATAAGACGGTCTATGTGTTTGGAAACGGCGGGAGCGCCGCATTGGCCTCTCATTGTGCCTGCGACCTGGGCAAGGGAACGACGGTCAACGGCAACCGGCGCTTTCGAGTGCTGGCGCTTACTGATAACATTCCCCTGATGACGGCCTGGGCAAATGACGCCTCTTACGATGATATTTTCGCCGAGCAACTCACGCCGTTCGTTGATAAAGGTGACATTGCGCTTGCGATTAGTGGCAGTGGTAACTCGCCTAATGTGCTGAAAGCTCTTCATGTCGCTCGGGAAGCCGGGGCAATCACGATCGGCCTAACGGGTTTTCAGGGTGGCAAGATGAAACCTCTATGCGACCTGTGCATCATCATTCCCTCCGACAACATGCAGGTCATCGAGGATTTACACGTTTCTGTGAACCACTCAATCTTCCTTTCGTTACGCGCTCGCATTCTCGAGGCCGCAGCACAGGACTTGATCCGCCGAGAGGCATAACGATGCTTCCCAGACTTGAAAGCGATCGATGACTCCCCGCAATCTGCGTAACACGATTTTGACCGCTGATCTCACATGGGGCATATTGGCTATGCCTCTTGCATACCTTATGCGCTACGGTTGGGTCTGGCGCGGCCCAACCGACAGTTCTGCTTTGATCTTTCTTCCGCCACTCATGGCGGCCCTCCTTTTCTGGAGTGCGATGTCATCGTGGGTCCGCTTGGACGGTTTTCGCACTGGTTGGAGGTTCCCCGCTGTCGTCTCTCAGCTTCTCCTTGCGGTGTTGGCCATGATGTGTGCTCTCTTCACGATAGCTTACCTGGAGCGTGAATATATTTCTCGTCTCGCCCTGGGTTATTTTGGCGTGTTGATCTTCTTCGGGTTCCTGGCGATCCGGGTGATTATGCGATCGATCATGGCTTCGCGCAGCGCTCGGGGTCTGGTTCGCAACGTCGTGATCGTCGGCAACGGTTCACTAGCTCGCGAAATGGCTAACAAGATCGAATGTCATCCCGAAATGCTTCGCAAGGTCGTTGGTTTCCTGAGCCCCGGCGAAGATGCTTTCCCAATCGTTTCGCCTGCAAACCGCAAAGATGCTGTCACTCTCCGCACTTTCGACATCGCTGAAATGCTCAAGGCGCGAGGGGTGCACGAGATCGTGTTGACCGTTCCGGCCCCGGGTCATCCCGAGGTTTTGGACCTCACGTCACGATGTGGCAGCCGTGGCATCGCGGTGAGCATGGTTCCACAACCCTATGAGATGTATCTGACAAAACCTGAACTCAGCGACCTCGATGGCCTTCCCCTGCTGGAGTTGCAAACCGGTCCGTTAGTCGATGGCGAGCCGTTCTGGAAACGCGGTTTTGATGTGGCAATGACACTGGCATTGCTTCCAGTGTGCATCCCGCCGATGCTAGCTGGGGCTGCACTCTTAAAAGTAAAGAAAGGAAGAGCATTCTGTAGCGAGCGACGTTGCGGGAAAGATGCTAAGGAGTTTGTCATATACCGGCTAAATTCACCCAGGAGAGCAACCGAACTGCCCACATACGAGCGCCTGTTACAAAAAACAAGCATTACCGAGTTACCGCAGTTGTTCAATGTTCTCCGCGGACAGATGAGCCTGGTCGGGCCTCGCCCGGAAGGACTCGATCGAGCTAGGCATTACACCGACTGGCACCGCCAGCGACTCAAGGCAAAACCAGGGATAACCGGACTCGCTCAGGTGCACGGCCTGCGGGATCAGCATTCCTCCGAGGACAAAACCCGCTACGACCTACAATACATACTCCATCGATCTGCATTCCAGGACATTTCCCTGCTGCTCCAAACCGCGTGGACCCTCGCCCTGCGGCTGGTTCATAGGCAAGAACCGGAGTCGACGGGGGAAGGGATCCCCGCCGGAACAGATGTCGGCTTTCAGGAGAATTTAGTACATGCTCATAGTTCGCAGTCCAGTGCGGATTAGTTTTGGTGGCGGTGGCACCGACTTGCCGGCATATTATGAGCAGTTTGGTGGCGTCGGTACTGAGCGTCGCTATTAACAAGTATTTCTACACAATACTGACCGATCGGTCCGATGGCCGGATTCAAGTAATTTCCTCCGATCTGCGAGTATTCGAGACCTGGCACGATATCGCCAAAGCGAACCTGCGTGGAAGCTCACTGGAAATTCCTCTTAGCAGTGCTGAAGGAAATGAATTGTGATATCGCGGTCGATCTTTTCCTGGCCTCAGAAATCCCTCCAGGGACAGGCCTTGGTTCTTCCGCCAGCGTCTGCGTCAATATCCTTAAGACTCTGAGCACATACCTGCAACGGCCGATTTCAAAGTACGATCTTGCGGAACGATCTTTCCACATTGCGCGGCATCTTCTTGGAAAGCACGTTGGGAAACAGGATGAATACGCAGCTGCTTTTGGGGGATTGAACTTCATCTACCTTCCATCCGGATGGCAGTACCCTCGTTGAGCCCATCGATTTGAACCCCGCGGTATTAACCGAGCTGCAGCGGAATCTGATGCTTTTCTTCACCGGTTCGGCCCATCACTCGTGGAGCATATTGCAGGAGCAGGAATCTTCGACCCGCAACCAGACTGGTGGCGCCCTGGAAGCCCTACACGAGGTGAAAGCATTGGGAATTCGCATGCGCGACCGCACTTCAACAGGGGGATCTCAGAGAGATCGGCATGTTGCTGCACGAAGGTTGGCAGGCAAAGCGCCGCATCTCGACGAAGATCTCGACACCGCACATCGATGAACTTTACGCTCTGGCGTTGAAGCACGGTGCCTTGGGAGGCAAGATCACCGGAGCTGGCGGAGGAGGTTTTCTGCTCCTCTACTGCGAACCTGACCTTCAGTCCAATGTCCGAGAGGCGATGCGGGAACATGACATCCAAGAAATGACCTTCGGCTTTGATATGCAGGGTGCTCAAGCGATCGTGAACGATCCTTTCATCAACCGAGACGAACGCAGCGGGTGTCGCTGGACCTTCGTCCCGAACGTTGTTGGCTTTCCCATCGCTTAGCCTTCAGACCTGAGACTGTGGAAACTCGATGAAAGCCTTCCTCTTGGCGGCCGGCAACGGAACTCGACTGCGTCCTATCACCGACAAGGTTCCCAAGTGTCTTGTACCAATCCAGGGCACGCCCATGTTGTCGATCTGGACGAAAATGTGTAAGAAACTTGGAATCACCGACGTTCTAATCAACCTTCACGCCCACGCGGGTGTTGTTCGGGCTTTCTTGGAGCAAGGCGAAGAAGACGGCGTCCGAGTGCATGTCTCAGAAGAGAAGCGGCTATTGGGGAGCGCTGGGACCTTGCGCGCCAATCGTGATTGGGTTAAAACGGAGGATCTGTTCTGGGTGTTCTATGCGGATGTTCTTCACTGCGCTGATCTCTCGGCGATGTTGTGCCTACATCGCCGGCGCGGACTCGCAGCTACGCTTGGGGTCTACGAGGTTCCAGACCCGTCTCGCTGCGGCATTGTTACGGTCAATTCCGAAGGAGTGATCGAGGACTTTGTCGAGAAACCGGCGCGTCCGACGAGCAATTTGGCTTTTTCGGGACTGATGATCGGCACGCGAGAAGTATTGGACATGATCCCCGATAGTGTTCCGGCGGACATTGGGTTTCATGTGTTACCCAAACTTACGGGTAAAATGGTGGCATTCCCGATACAGGACTATCTGATCGACGTCGGCACTTTGGACAACTACCGTAAGGCACAAGCGACTTGGCCCGGCTTATAAGCTGATCATCCGGAGAGTGATTGATCCTATGTTTTCTGGAGTCGTTTTTGACTTGGACGGTGTGATCGTCGATAGCCACCCTCTGCATAAGCAAGCGTGGCGCGCGTTTCTTGCTAGCGTAGGCAAGCAGGTCTCAGAACCAGACCTCGATTTCATTTTAGAGGGCCGCAGACGGCGAGACATCCTAGTTCACTTTCTTGGCGACATTTCGGAAACTGAGATTCAGGAGTACGGCAATAAGAAGGATGAGTATTTTCGTCAAGCTTCTCCAGAACTCGAACCGGTGCCAGGTACCGTAGAATTCATCCGGAAAGTAAGGAAGGCAGGACGTCGCGTTGCGATAGCGACATCAGCCAGCCGACAGCGCGCTCACTGGACACTTCAACAACTCAAGATCGCCGACTATTTTGAAGTAGTGGTGACTGGGGATGACGTCGTCCAAAGTAAGCCTGATCCCGCCATCTACCGCTTAGCCGCCGAGCGTTTATCGATCTCTCCACAATGTCTTTTCGCCGTTGAGGACTCTGTGTGTGGGGTTCGTTCAGCAAAGTCGGCGGGCCTTCGCTGCCTGGGAATCGGACTCGATAAGGACGTCCATCCGTTGCTTCAGGCCGGCGCAGACTGTGTGTTCCCGAGCCTCGCGGGCTTGTCGATCACAGACTTGGAAAACGTTTTCAACGCTGGCCCGCGCACGAGCGTATCCATCACAGCAAATCTCACTCAAGTCCGCCCGCCAAACTGACCACAAACGCCAAGCTATAGGTTCTTGGAAAAAGCGTTTACATTTTCCGACCATTATCTTGGGCATGAAGCGAGGAAACAGATTTTTCAACTCTGGATTCCAACTGACGGTGGAAATATCTTTGCTCGCATTGCTCGCGTCAGGAACGCCGCTAAAGTCTCAGTCCATCCAGGACCGAGCGTCTCGTTTGGAAATGGTGATGCACGTACGGAACTCTCAGATGACTTGGATGTTCTCACTCCTGAAGTAGTGTTGGCTAGCAACGCCCGGTACACAGCGACCGCAACAGCTTTGGAGAATGACAGTTCCCCTCCCGAGAGTCCTGCTGGCGTCGTACCCCGAGATTCTTCCAACATCTCCAAGCCATCCGACGGATTGCCTCTTGTGGCTCGTTCTCCGGCGCAGAAACTTGCCACACATTGTCGCTGCGAAACAAAGTCTTTTGGACGACGACAAACCCAACGAAGGTTTCAAAATCGGTTGTAAGAGTACAGAATTCTGAACCACTCGATCTCAACCGAAACATCTATTACAAGAACAGGCTCGAGTTCGGCCTGGACGTCGGATACCTTCCCATCAATATCCCTTTTGTGTTCGACGTTTTCTTAGGGGATGGTTATACCATGACCCCCCTGAAATACACACTAGTGCCCATTTTTGCTTCGGTGCGATGGCATATGGACGACGTAGGAGGGTGGTCGTTTCTGCGTGGCAATTGGGATATGAGCTTTACTGCGTCGGTGACCGCAATTCCCCGGGGCCGGAAACGCGCTACTTTTCGTACATCATGGGAATACGACGGAATTTCGTCCAGCGAACTGGAAGATCGCTCCCTACTTTGATGGGCGTTTGGGGCTCGGGAATATCGACGCCAAGGAACCCCTAGGGGTCCTCTTCGCGCAGGGACAGGATTTTACTTTTACTGTCAACATGGGCAGTGGAGTTCGATATAACCTCAATCCTCGGTACTCGATTTCGGCTGGTTTAAATTGGATGCATATATCAAACCTCTACTTGTCCGAACCAAGCTTTGCGAATTACGGCATTAATGTTTACGGACCCATGTTCGGAATCAATATGCGCATAGGCAGGCCTCGCGAGCACGCCTCCGAGTAGACACCCTACCTCAAGCTCTAAAATTCAACCGCCTCTATCCCGCTGTCTGCGCCCTTCCTCGGGTAAGCTGAGCATGGAGTGGCCAGGCAAATATTCGCTGCATAAGCTTTGATATGAGATTCCTGGGCAGGTCTCACCGGTGTGGGACGGGGAAAGAGACGCCCGCTCTTCGGCTAAGCGCGTTGACCGCAGCGATCGCGATATCGATGACATTTGGCTGCGCCACACCGCACGCGATACTTGACTTTACAGCGCCCTCCACCGCAACCGCAGGTTTTCCATTTACAGTGATCGTGACCGTGATGATCCAAGGGAAGCGGGACACTATTATCAACAGCCACATACACTTCACCAGTTCCGATCCTGCCGCCATCCTTCCCCCTGACTATACCTTCACTCCGGCCGATGCGGGCTCCCATACGTGGAACGACGGCTTCACCCTGATGACTCCAGGCAATCAGACTATCTCTGCGACCATTTTTGACGCGACCGGGATTAATGGAAGCACCGATGTGGCGGTCTCTCCATGAGCGGCAAGGCGTCGATCTACCGATCAGAGGCTTGAATGGAGTGGTTCTTCAGTATTCATTCAATGGACACATTCGCGTTGACTACCTTCGCGCGTTTCTGCTAAGGTGCTTTACTCTTTGTTCCCAGGCCTTCGGTTGACGGACCTCGCTCGACCGAGCGGCGCCCCCGTTCCAGAGTCTTGCCTTCTATGTTGCACGTCGAGATTTCGCTCTGCTTCATGTATCAGATGTCCCTTAGCCAGATCTTTACTATTAGTGCCGGACTTTTGACGAAAAGGAGCGATGTGAGGATGAAGAACTTGCGAGTTGTGGTGTGCTCATCTGCTTGCATTCTGTTCACGCTTTCGTCGCTCGGCTGTGGGTCCGGGAATTTTACGCCGCCGTTGACGGCAATTGCGCGACTTCAAACCCGTTGGTGGCGCAATACAGCATTCGGCACTTTCATGCGGGATTGACTGCCTGGGTCGAGTTCGGAACCGACGCCAAATACGGCCGACAAACCTCAACCATGACCAGCTCGGTCACGACAGCCGATGGCCTAGCACTGAATATCCTGGTGGCAGGAATGAGACCACAGACGACATACCACATGCGAGCGCACGTGGACTGGACTGGTGGCTCATGGGTAGATCAGGACCGGACCTTCACCACGGGCGCGCTTCCACATCACTGGTGCCGACGTCCACGTCTCAAGCGGCCCCGGAATCACAGTGACACGCCCAACGCCGAGCCTAGCCCCCGCGCCCGGCGTAGAATTGCTCAGCCTTACTTCAATTACTGGTGCAAACGT
The DNA here is from genome assembly GCA_963795875.1 of uncultured Acidobacteriaceae bacterium. Taxonomy (GTDB): domain Bacteria; phylum Acidobacteriota; class Terriglobia; order Terriglobales; family Acidobacteriaceae; genus Sulfotelmatobacter. Next base: position 1,410,309 of record CAWCJM010000003.1, on the reverse strand, counting down.
CATGAGCGAACTGGTGACGGATCTTCAGGGTAATATTATTTGGTACTGCCCCGGCGCAGCGACTCCGACCAAGCTTCTGCAAAATGGACACTTCCTCGTCAATCACGCTACTGATTTGCAGGAAATTGACTTAGCATGTACGGTCATACGCGATGTTTCTGTGGCACAAGTGAATCAATCGCTGCAAGACAACGGCTATGATTTTACGATCGCCATTGGGGATCTAGTGACGGGCGGGAGCCCATTCCACCATGACATGCTAGTCCTGCCCAATGGCCACTGGATCGCGCTGTGTGAGATAGCGAAAGACTTCACTGACTTGACCGGTTACCCTGGAACCACGCAAGTCGTGGGCGACGCCCTGGTCGACATCGATCTGAACGGGAACGTCGTATGGGCGTGGAATTCCTTCGACCATCTGGATGTCAATCGGCACCCTTATTTCGGATTGCCCGATTGGACGCACAGCAATGCGATTGTCTACACGCCCGACGACAACCTTCTGCTTTCGATGCGCGATCAAAGCTGGGTTCTGAAGATCGATTATGACAACGGGACGGGCTCGGGAAATGTCTTGTGGAAGCTGGGAGCCAGGATGGAGACTTCACTCTGTTAGGAGGTGATCCGACCCAGTGGTTCTATTCGCAACATTATCCAAATATTTTAAGTACCAACGGTTCCCAGATGACCTTGGCCATCTATGACAACGGAAACTATCGGACCGATTCCGATGGCATAGCCTGCGGCACCACATCGTCTGCACCGGCCTGCTACAGCCGGGCCACAATTTTCCAGGTCGATGAAAGCACGAATATTGCCAGCTTGCTATGGCAATATCTACCGGGTTTCTATTCCTTTTGGGGAGGGAGCGTTGGAGAGTTAAGTAATGGAGATTCGAATTCGACAGTAGTGAACCATTTTTCCCTGCAACGCCGGCCGCGTCCCAAATCAACGAAGTCACTCAAACCAGCAATCCGCAGATCGTCTGGCAAATGACGATTACGGGCGCTAACGCTTACCGCGGCTATCGCATACCGAGCCTCTACCCGGGAGTCACTTGGCAGCAGTGACTTAGGCGATCATACCTTTTTCACCCGGTCGATTCCTTCACGCAGCAAGCCAACGCCGAGAAGTGAGTAGTCCGCGCTATGTCGAGTATGGCACGAGCACATCTTGAACTTTAATACGGTTATTACCGTCCGATTGTGACTTCCGGGCCAATCTACGCGACTGAGGTAAAGTTGGAAGTTTCGGAAATCCTCGGTGTGCCGCTCGTCATTCCCAGTCGCGTCAATTTCGGTAAGCTAGGGCCATTTCATAGCATGAAATTATCGCGAAGCAGGACAGATTGCTTAGAGTCAAATCGTCCTGTGCGGCGATATTCATATTTTGGGTGGCGGTCCCCGTCTGACGAGTTCCATGGGCTCCGAAAGTGTTGGTGGTGAACTTCCAGGTTCGCCATTGTGCACACTATTGACACCTCGGGTCATCGCGGAGCAACACCCGCTGCCTCATATGCCTCCGGATCCAGCCGCATGCGGAGTGGGTCTGAGCGCATTGAGTGAGGCCCTCTCGCTCAAGCCTCCGATGAATTCCTCGTTCTGCTCTCCGGGCAGGAACTTGAAGAATCGCATCATCGAAAAATGAACACTCCGGATCTCCATTGTTCAAGTAGGCTGCCCCAGAAAATCCGGACGGATCATTTCCAGACAATAGCCCCGGAGCGGTCGCTGCCCAGCCTCCCACGGTTCCGTTTCCCACCCCATCGGTTCCTTCTCAACCGCCTTCTTGAAGTCCTCCTTCGGCACAGCATAAGCTCTTGCCGGAGCATGCGATGCTGGAGTCCGGTAAGAATGTGCAAGTCCTGGCTCTGGCCGACAGCAGACCGCTGGGTGGACAGGACTGGTCCCGGAGCTTCCCGGCAAAAAGGCTGCGCCCAGAGCCGTTGCGAAGGCTCGGCCGAACAGCATCGCCGCCCGGCTATCCCTCTCCTTCCAGCCTATCGACATAGCGATTGCCGATAGCGCCGCGGGCAGCTCAGGTAGTGGCTGATCTGCGTGACATCGGACGGGGCACTTCACTTGTCGCACTCTTGCCAAGGCGCCTGAATGTCGAGCAGATTGTTTCTTCGTCTGCTCCTCAGCGCCAGGTTTAGATCCCGAACCGAAGACAGTCCCCCCAATGGATCATTTTTGACAACAATGTGACCCTTTTGTGACAAGTTCATCCTGGCGACGAAGCTAAGTTGTCCGACGATGGTTGATTCCAAAGCAACCACAAACCCGAAAATGATCGATCTTCGATTGCGCAGACTTCGTCAGAGTCGCAGTTTTGGAGAGTCCACTGCGGATTCCCAAAAATGGGGCTCAGTTAGGTCGATGAGCATGTGTGCTGGCCGTCTTCGTAGCTTGGGGAACCAGAGAAGCCATCTTCGTTCGCGCCGGTAAATACGATTGATTCGCGGAAGCTCGCCAGTCACCCGCCGTCCTGGCTTTCCATTTGCCAAGAGTCGATTTCGCCAGCGGGAAATCAGGGATGCCTAGTGAATTCTTCCAGAGCAGGTTGGTCTTCGCTGGGACAGCCTTGGAGGTACGACCGTGAAGCAAATTCTAGCCGATAACATCGTCGAATTCCTGAGTTTCTCAGGCCCTCGCGACGTCGTCCCTACGCTCAAGAATGTCAGTCATCGAGATTGGGACAGAGCCCTTCTGTGGCTCGACGACACTGGCCTCGCCTTCTACTTCTTACAAAAACTCAAGCATACGGATTCGGCAGACTTGATCCCCACTCCACTCTTGTCTCGTCTGGAAACAAATTTCACGGCGAACCAGGGCCGCGTTGAGAATATGTCCCGGCGGTTCGACGCTCTTAACAACAGATTTAACCAGGTGGGGGTGGGTTATGCAGTGCTGAAAGGGTTCTCACTGATTCCCCAGTTCTGCCCTTATGCGCCTTTGCGCCATCAGGGCGACTTCGACTATCTGGTAGATGCCCAGTCCCTCTCGGCGGCACAACGCGTATTAGTCGAAGCTGGCTACACTCCGAAGGATTCGCCTTCAAGCGAGGAATTCGGCTTTGTTATGCCAGGTGCGGCGGCGCCGTCGCGAACCGGCAGACAGTACTCCGCGGACGCGCCCCATGCGGTTGAGTTGCACCTGGATGTCTGGCATGGAAACTTGAGCCGACTGCCATCTCCTAAGCTATTCGCTGTAGACCGAGCCAAACCCCATGAGTGGAACGGATTTGCTTTCCCCGCACTGACAGATGATGATGCGTTCTTGCTGCAGGTCGTGCATGTGTGTCAACACTTGTTCGCTCAGTGGGTCCGCATGTCATGTTTCTTCGAAATCGGATATTTCCTGAAACGACGTGGGCACGACACGGCGCTCTGGAGCCGAATCGAGCAGAGGGTCGACGACAGACTGATGCTGCGAGAGTTCGTGGTCCTGGTGTGCGAACTGGCGGCTAAACTCTTTGCATGCCCCCTACCTCCAGTGGTACGCGCTTGGGGTGCGAGGATGCGTCCCGGGCCGCGGATATGGATTGAGAAATATGCGCGCGCTCTACGCCTTTTGCGAATTGCCGGCATACCAGTTCGACTTGTTCCCAAGATCGAAACTTGTTCTATTCCTGCAAAACCAATATGAAGCGGATACAACGGCAGGAAAGGCGGTCGACCTAAAAGGGGCACTGCTGCCTCTCTCACGCGTTTCACAGATTGCTTCTTCTGTAAGGCGTAAACCGTCGCTCGTACTGAATGCGGGCTACTGGAAACACCAACGTGTGGTGCGGCGGAGTATCTTTCATGCCTTGGCTGGACTGCGATATTTGAGTGAGATTCCGCGTTGGTTGTGGCGAACTCGGGCGAGAGTGCGATCGGCATCTCTCTACCCGTGATTCGGTGGATTCGTTCTGCCTGCTCATGTTCCAGTTCATGATTGGCAAAAAGCACACAACATAACCTCATGGACTTGAATTGTCCTCCGAGGGAGCAGGCCGAAATGGATGCGCGCAAATACTTTCCTGTTCCGGCTGGACCATCTTCTTTGCTTGTCTTCCCCGTAGTTTCCTTCTCTACCGCTTCTTGAGGCCTTCGGAATCCGACGGGCCTCCGTTGCAACCAGTTTGCACGATCGAAGTCCTGGTGTGTATCTCCATCCAGTTTGACTAGCTCGATCCCTTCGCCCACCGGACTACTTCCTTACTATTCCTCCTCGCCTGCGATGGCAAGTGTTCGTCGATCGACATCTGGAAGTACACATCCCTCCTCGATGCCGGTAAACGCATCTCCGCAAACCGATCGGAATACTCAAACTCTCCAGTACTGTCGCCTGCTCTTCGCACAGATAGTACCTGACCCGTCGCATCCTGAGGATGCGCGCTTTTCGGTCCACCGTTTGTCTCTCCGCGCCATTCATAACACTTAAGGGCCCTGTTCCCAATTCCGCGCGAAACGGTCAAGTGGAGCAGGGCCCTTTTGTGAAATACGCCGCACCAGCGCAATCGCGAATCGCTAAATGCTGCAGTCTGCTCGGAACGACGGCAGGGCGCCTCAGCGTGCTAGCTCTCACTGGTAACTGAAATTTAACTCGTCGACGTAGACGGTGTAGGGCGTCTGCCTGTAATCGCCGTCCATCTGATAGTTGACGGTGATTCCCCACCACCCAGGCGCGGAGAAGGGCGCATACTGCCAATTGAGAGTGTAGGTCTGTCCGTTCAGCGTAATCGACTGGTAGAGCTCTTGATTGTTGGAGGTTCGCTGCACCTTAATGATCAGGTGATTCCAGGCATTTTGTAGCGGGTAACACGGGATTCCTGTAGGAAGCCACTTGAAAGTTACAGTGTCCCAGACATCCCATTCGTTTCCATCCTCGACACGGCATTCATGCCCCCACGTGAATCCCATGCCGTTGAAGAATTGATTGATATCAAACTCGAGCGCCTCCGAAGATCCAATATTGCTGCTGTAAAACCAAACGTCATAGGTAAAGTTATGGAGCGTGGGCACGAGCGTGTGGTTGGTATCGGGCAGGCCCTGGGAGGACAAATCGCCGATCAGGTGGTTATTCCAGAGGACATCGGAGTAATCCATGTTCCCGCCAATGTTGAATTGAGTCGAGTTGCCTGACAGTGAGGGCGAATTGATGTGCTGGTACATGGCCCACGTAGTTCCGGGCCCACTTGGGGTGCAGCCAACGCAATCGCTGTAGTTCGGCGGTTGCTGAGCATAGCCGTTCCACCCCCCTAAAGCTTGGACATTCCAGAAAGTCTGCCCTGAAGAATTCACTGTGATTGTAATAGGAGTGGTCGCGGCGCCGCCGCACTTGTCCCACTCCTCCACCGTCGCATTGTAGGTTCCGGCGCTGAGCGTCAGATTGGTATTGAGGCTGGCGCCATTCGCCACGTATGCCAGTTGATTCGGCCCAGTGTAGATCCCCATGGAGGCCACCCCCAGCGAACAGGTGGTAGTCGCGGTAGCAGCAAAGTTCGTCGGCGAACCGACCGTGCTGTGGTTCGCAGGCGCGCTTACGTACACCGCACTTTGCCCTGTCCTGACGGTAATGCTCACGGCCTTGGTGGTCGCCCCGCCACAGTAATCCCACTCCTGCACGACAACGTTGTAGGTACCGGGATTGAAGTTGAGGCTTGTATTCAAGTGTGCGCCGTTCACGGTGTACGCCAATTGGAATGGGGTCGGGTAGATTCCCATCGATGCAACCCCTTTCGAACAGGAGGTGGAACTCGACGCCACGAAATTTACGGATGTGCCCACTGTGCTTCCGTTCGTTGGACTCGACACGGTCACGCTGGCAAAGGCGGACGCAACTGCTAACACGAACACACAAATAGGGATAGCAATAAAGGCATGCTTCTTCATTCGGGCTTTTCTCCGGTTGGAATGTGATCTGAGACTGCTAAACCATTCAAAACAGAGGGATCGCACCAACTATCAGGCGGGACACCCTGAATCGTTTTAGGCCGCTTGTGTCCCTTGTCCGAACGTGGGATTCAGCGGAGATTACTGAGCGGAGTGAGTTCACTTTATACAGGATCTACCCGAGTGTCAAAAAGAAAAGGTCGGAAAACGCCCCGTCAGAAAATCACTAGGACTAATACCAAACCACTGAATTTGAAGGCGATAGGGGTGGGAACTAGCGAGACGGCGTCGGGGCGGCAGGTTGTGGAAATGATGCGAGTTCGGACCCGCCACACACAATGAATCCAGTCATCAGTTCGCGAAGAGATTCACTTCGTCGAGCCAGACATTGTAGGGCTGCTGTGCATAGTTGCCGTCCATCTGAAATGCGATGTCGATCTCTTCCTGATACCAATTCGGTTGAGCCGTGTAGTACGTATCGACGGTGTAGGTCTGATCGGAGACGCTCACCGAGATGTAGTGCACCTGATCCCCGACACGCTCCAGACTCCATACCAGATGGATCCAGGTGTTCGAGGGGAAATGATTGCAGGGCACTGAAGTGGGCATCCATACGCCGTGGAGGGGATCCCAGATATCCCAATGATGGGTTTGGTCGAAGTCGCACTGAGTTCCCCAGGTCCAGCGCGTGCCGCCGAAGGCCTGATTGACGTCAAATTCCATCGACTGCGGGGCGTCGCCGTTATCGATGTAGAACCAGAGATCGTAGGAAAAATGACTTACGCTGTCGCCGCCGCCTAAGGGAGTCCAGTAAAGCTCATTGGAGTAAGGCTGCTTCCCTCCCAGACTGAACTTCGCTGCCGAACCGTCGAGCGACGGTGTGGATTGATGAAGAGAGAGACTCGACTGGGCTACGCCCAGACCGGCCGCGCAGGTTGATCCAGCGATCAGAGCGGAACACGATACCCAATTGGTTCGATTTTGAATCGCGGTCGCACCGGCGTCTTGCGCGACGACGTTCACCTGCATCGATGTGGTCGCGATGTATCCCGCAGTGTCCTCGGCGACGATTTCAACCGTGTGCTGTCCATTGGGCATCCAGATCAACTGGTTAATGTTGGTGACAGGCGAGTAGAGCACTGCGAAGCCATCGACGTAGAGGCGAACCGTATAGATCGGGTCCGGCGGCGTCGCGGTTGCGACAATGGGCACCGGCGAGTGAACGCTGGCGCCATTTCCCGGGCTTGAAATCGTCAACGGGAAACCGCACAGCGCCGCCTGCGGAGGCTCTGGGGCGGGCGGCACGATCGAAGTGTTCGACGGTGGAGTTGGGGTAACTTTGCAATTCGCCACATTCGCAGGCAGGCCCACGCACCCGGCGAGTACGGACAGCACAAGAGCCAACAAAACTGAACCAGTGATCAGGGCGCATCGCGTAGGGCGACGGCGTGCCTCGCTTCGCATTTCGACCTCTCGCTAAAATTGAATCAAAGACCAACATCTGCGAGCGGTCAGACATGCGGTCACTGCAATATCGCGAACCCAGAGCGCTACTCAAATTTCAGTTTGCGGTCAGGTTCACCTTATCGAGCCATACGTTGTAGGGCTGTTGCGCAAAATTTCCGTCCATTTGAAATGCGACGTCGATTTCTTCCAGCGTCCAGTCAGGTTGATTCGGATAGTAGGTGTCGACGTTGTAAATCTGATCGCCAACGGTCAGGCTGATGTAGTGCACCTGATTCCCGACCCGCTCCACGTTCCATACCAGATGAATCCACGTGTTTGCGGGAAAAGGGGTACAGGGGAACTGGGTGGGCTGCCAACCCGTGAGGTCGTTCCAGATGTCCCACTTTCCCGATCCGTTGAAGTTGCACTCGGAGCCCCACACCCATCGATTGCCGCCGTAGGTCTGATTGATATCGAACTCCAACGCTTGCGAAGCGTCGGGATTGTCGATGTAGAAGTACAAATCGTAGGTGAAGTGGCTGACGTTATTTCCGCCCGCCACAGCATTGAAGTACAACATATTGGAATACGGAGTCGGCCCTCCCATTGAGAACTTCGCGGATTTTCCATCCATTGCCGGGGATGACTGATTTTCCGTCATCGTCGAGACCGCGGTTCCCAGCCCCGCGGCGCAGATTTGTCCATCGCGTCCGGAACCCGCGGGGAACGTTGCGGAGCAGGACTGCCATCCCGGCAAGGTCTGAATATCGCTGATTGTGGTTTGCGATTGCGCGCTTACCGTGATGTTCAAGATGGTCGCCGACACGTATCCCTGGTTGTCTTCCGCCATCACCTCCAGCGTGTGAGTTCCGGGCGCGATGAAGATCTGGGTGTTAATGGAGTTTGTAAAAGTGAAATAGACGGCCAGTTGATCGACGTACACGCGCATAAAGAAGATCGGGTTCTTCGGAGTGGCGGACGCAACCACGGTTGCGGGTGAGGTCACCGTTCCTCCATCGGTGGGGCTGGAAATTGTGAGCGGAAAATCGTTCGAACCGCCGGGCGGCGGAATTTGGGCCGGGGGAGCCGGTAGCGGGCTGGTCTGCGGCGACCACGTAATCGGGACGGGAGGGACCGATGGATAAGTTGGCTGGGCGGGAGTGGGACTCTGAGTTTTCGCACTGGTCGTGCCGCACGCAGTCAGTATCGAAAAAGCCGCAACTGCGAAGACAGACAGCCCGACTTCAAAGGCGATCCTGACGCGGTCACACTGCCCCGCCCTTCTGACGCACATGCTCATATTCATAGACCTCGGCATAGTCAACACGAGTAGAAGAACCGGCGGCTGCGAGCGGAGGTGAGAATGCGGTAACTACAACCGAATCGGGTTCGACTTATGGCCTAGTCTGGCCATTTCCAATTTATGTGGACTTCAATTGGACGAACAATACCGCACCTACCCTAAGAAGTGCGGGGCAATCCCCGATCCACGGACGCGTCCTCGCCGGCGAACATTACCGGCGAACATCCATACAGCATCCGGGGTATTGCTTGTCGTCGATCCGCCCCATACTTTTCGAAACATATCCAGTAAATGGCAGTCCGCCTCGCCGCTGGAACTCACCACAGGAGGAAACACGATGCGAAAGGACTCATTGCGCCAGCTATACATCGATGAATTGAAAGATCTTTACAGCGCGGAAACTCAGATGGTAAAAGCGCTTCCGAAGATGGCGAAGGCCTCTTCGAACGCCGAGTTGCGGCAGGGATTTGAGGAACACCTGCGGCAGACATCGGAGCATGTTTCGCGGCTGGAACAGATTTTCGAGATGCTGGGAGAAAAAGCTACGGGCAAGAAATGCCTCGGGATGGAGGGACTCATCAAAGAAGGCTCCGAGACGATGCAGGAGAGCTATGCGGAGGCCCTGATGGATGCTGCCCTGATTGGTGCCGCTCAGAGGGTGGAGCACTACGAGATTGCAGGGTACGGAACGGTGCGGGCTTTCGCCGAGTTGCTGGGAGAACGCGAGCATGTATCCCTGATCGAGCAGACGTTACAGGAAGAAAAACAAACGGATGACAAGCTGACCCAACTGGCGGAGCGAATCAACTCCGAGGCAAGCCAGGCGGTAGAAGAAACACAGAGCCGGCAGACGTCCAAGCAAAGCAAGGGAGCGTCCAGGCGAGCGGCCTAACCCCAGCGGATGGAGGGCGCGCAAACGTGCGCCCTCCACAGCTTTTCCTCTCGGCTGTGCAAAATACAGAGTTCACCCGATAGATCGACGCCCCCTCTCAATCTTAAGTTGCATCCTCAGGGCCACAACTGTGCGCGGACGCCAGCGCCCGCTACGCTAGCAAGTCTGCGGCCTATCTAGAGGATCTCGATGATGAACTCCCGTACTAACGGAAACACCTCCGATTCTTGCGTGGCGTGGCATGTGCTTTATCACGCGGCCTTGTTCGAAACGGACCAGAACAAGCTTCCACAGCGAATTGCGGACGCGGAGAGCGCCATCCTTGCCCGCATTAGAGAATTGTTTGCGGTCGCGACTGACCACATTGAGGAAGATGTCGTTCTGGACGACGCTTTGTATGCATTGCGTGCGCTCCGGACATGTGTCCTTCCGGAATCAAACGCCGCTCAGCGCGTAGCTACACTTGACATATCTAGAGAACAATTTGGCCGTTGCTAGGAAAAGCATGCCTGAGGTTGAGGGCAAAGCTGTATTGATGAGTGCGGGCATCGGTTTTACATTGCTGAAAACCGAGAAAGAGAAAGTTGAGCTTCCCATGCCTAGCAAAAGCGCGGAACAACCTCTCCCACCTGCCAAGAATTTAAAACGTGCTTTCGAGTGCGCCGTCCGTGACATCTATGAAGCAGGCGTCACTGGACATATCTCGCGGTACCGTACCCCGATCGTGCAGCGCTCGGGGACGAGCGCTTCCGGGTCTCACGTCGATGCAGAGAAGCGCGCACTGTCGGACGCGGCCAAGGCACTGGCGCAATTGTGGAAAGTCTCGCCGATTTCCAGCCGGCTAGCATCGCGCCATGATCAACGTGGAGGGGTGCAAGGGCGGCTCCTTTTCAGGGTCTGTCCTTTTGCGCCAACATACAAATGCCGCGCTCAGCAGGATAAGGAAAAACACGGCGATGGCGATGGTTGCCACCGTTCGTCCTGCTCTTGGGTTGCCCACGATCATAGAGGAAGGTGAGATGCTGAGTGCGCATCTTTCGTTTTCTATGATCCGCCCGACTGGGCCCTTTGTTAGGGGAGAACAGAAAGCACCCTCAATCATCGATTCGATTGAGGGTGCCTGAAGGCAGAGATTGGCTTTCTCCATCGCGGTCCACACGTTTCGCGAGGCCTTCCTAGACTGCCTTGCGTAGAGTATCAACGCTTTCTGAACCCCGCTTCACGGCTGATTCGCCGCTGCAAGTATCGCAGTGCGCTACCGCTTCTTTGCGGCGTTCACGCAGGCGGCTCTGAAAAGTATCCCAGCGTCCACCTATTCCAACCGCACTGTTGTTGATTACCACGGCATCGGTTCCCGCCGGCACGGCACGCCCAGTCACTGACGAAGCCGCCTCAAGATCGGCTCTCTGTGCCCCGCTGCTGAGGGGAACTTCGGACCCAGGCGCGTACCCATGCTCCTCGACCGCAGCCGATTCCGACGAAATATTTCCGAATGTCTGCTGGGTGGTAGGAGTAATGTTTCGGTCGGTTTCCGCGCGGTGCATCACAGGATCGGCGACCCACTTCGAACGGTAGCGCCCTTCATAGTCTGCCCATTGGCGTTCTGAGTCGAGAACAGAGTCGTCATAAGGCGGGAAGCTTTCGATCTGGTTCTTGGTCAGGCTCACTTCGAAATCGTCGGTGTGCCTAGCTGAGGCGCGAAGGCCATCGGCAGGAACGATGAACTCCTTGGATGTAAGCCAGCCACCCGTATCCACAACGACGTAGCGGATGACTCCGGTGGAATGATCGAAGATTACATCGTCGATCTTGCCTAATTTCTCATCATTCAGACCATAGAGATGAGAGCCGCGAATATCCTCACTCGCGTCTGCGAAGCGCGCTTCTTTCAGAGTGCCGTAATGTGACATTGCCCCTCCTATCGATTGATCGTTTCGATTCGGGAATAAGTATTGGGCAGAACACCCGATTCAAATCTGACCAGGATCTTCCGGGTCAGGTTCGCGCACAGGAATATCAGGGTTCTCCGGAGGGTCTGGGGGCTCTTGCACAGGAAAAGGCTCCGGCCCTGCCGGGATGCGCAAACGGTATTCGAGGAAATGATCTGTCTTCGGGTGCATGACAGTCAGATGCTATGGGCGTCGAAACGGAAGCCATCGAATACAGCGTCGTCAGGCAGCCCTGGCGGAATCCTTCCACTGATCTTCACCTTGCGGCGGACGCAGAGTCTGCACGTCAGTTCTGGGCCGCAAGATTGTCGGCTATCTCGATGGAATATCTGTACGCGAGAACGGCCTCAACCACATCCACCATAGCGACAAGGAGCCACGCGATTGCACCGATGAGAAGGATGCCGATGATGTGAGCAAGGACGCTCTTGACGATCACAGTTGCCGGAAGGAACGGAAGCGAGCCCATCCCTAACAACAGCATCAGGATTAGCCCCGTCGGCTTTTCGCAGTACAGCAAAGCCTGGGCGAGGACGGTCTGCTTTCGCAGATCGAGGCGGCGGGCTGCCCGAAACAGATGAAGTGAATGAGCAATGCCACGGCGAAAGCGATCGCAATCCCGCCCGCCGACCAGAGAGATCTGCGCCATTGCTCCAAATCGGAAATCATTTGTCGCCCTGTGTGAACTTACGAAATAAAAGCGGGCCCGAAGGGCCCGCTTTGAGTTCTGTTAATACGTTCCGGTTTACTCCACTCACGCATGCGGCGAAGTGCTGCTTCCGCTGGGCGATGCGACCGGAGGGCATGGAGTGCCCGGAGTAGGGCTCATCCCAGGACTGCTAGGCGAGTTCCATTATTGCCTTGGCCACTTGTGCTGCCAGGTGTCGATGGATTTGAGCTCGACGAGCCGGAGTTCGGTGTAGAGCCCGGCGTCGAATTCGTCGCTCCCGGGAGAGTTCCGCATGGAGAGCCGCTGGGCGAACCGCCAGGGATTATTCGGGGTGTTTGGGTTGACGGTTGACGGCTGCGTAGTACTTCCTGGGGTGGGGCTAGTCGGCGTCGTCGAACCCGGCACCGTTGTGTTCGGAGTTCCGCTGGGCGAAGTCGATCCCGGAGTAGTTTGCTGCGTGGCGCTGGCGGGCGGCGTAGCAGTTCCGGCCGGAGGCGTTGCAGTACTCGCGGGTGGCGTCGCCGGACTGGCCGGGGGCGTTGCCGTTCTCGCTGGCGGGGTGGCCGGCGAACCGGGTGTTGAGGCTTGTCCTGCACTTCCGGAACCACCCGCCGCAGGCGCTGCGCCTGATGGAGCGGTCTGCGCTAGCGCCCAGCTTCCGCAGCACAGCACAACGGATAACAATGCAACTTCTGATTTCGACATAAAGTATCCCGCCTTCTGCAGTGAACCAGGCACAGGTCTCTGGCACTCTGCGATACAAGTTAAGTTTGCGCGACCGTGCGCTCTCGGAGTATCCGGCATATGCCGTAGATTGGACGCGTCGAATCACGGAGCTGATTCAAGCTAGCCGGGCGGAAAACTGCGGACGACGGGCGGCATCCTCATCGATCTCTGGTCTCCCACTCAACCGCGTTGGACAATCAGCGAGCCGCGGTCAGGGCAATGTAGATCAGCCCGGTCACGGAAATGGCGATGAATAGATAAGGCCACAGATCGAAAGTGCGCCTCAGGAGCGATCGGTCTGCAGTAATCGGAGCTGCAGGCACAGTGGACAGATTGCGATTGGAAGTCGGCGTGGCGGCCATTTCGATTGCGCCCAACCTTCTGTCTTTCAGGCGCGAGTCCAAGCCTATTTGGCTGGATTCCTGATGAAAGCACAATACCGCGAATCCTGCATCGCAGTAGGTGTTTCCTTGTAGGCGGGGCCGATACGCCTCCAGAAAGTTATTCGAATACGTTATTCGAATAAGACCTCGTCAGCGATCGGGATGGGCCTGGACACCGACCAACGGCGAGCCGAGCCTTTCGGCAGCGGCGAGAATAGCTGTGTCATGATCCAGCCGAGTGCCAATCCCGCGAAGAGAAATGTGACCGCGGTAGGAAGATCGTACGAAGGACGAATTGTATTTTTGGTCGGCATGATCGCTTCCACTTTTTGGCTGAACAGAGAGACGAAGAAACCCGAACCTCCGCTCTCAGGACGAACGTCGCGCGGCTAGGCGGAAGTTAGGCGATTACGACAACGGTTCGATGCCCGCGATGTGAATCGTGTTGCTGTTCATCTCAAGTTTGCCGGTGATCTTAACATGCTTACCGGCATAAGGTTTCGCTTTCGCTTGGTCGTCTAGTTGGTAGCTCATCTTGGTCACCGGGTCCTTCAGTACGAGCTGCCCCTGTTCTTTCATTACGCGGCCTGTGAAGGCCAGCACCTCCTGGGTTTGAGAATCGCCAGGAGGAACTGCTGACGCATCGTGCTGCTGAGGCGATTGCGGTGAATCTGGGGATTGCGCCTGACGGGGTGCAGCGGACGCGCGCGATCCTCGTCTGCCTGTTGTGCTTGAGCCGGTGACGAGAAGGCAAACGCCAGCAAAGTGACAGCAGCTAGCCAGCAACATCCGCAATAAGAAGTTCTTCATGGAACCCATCCCTTCCTGAGAAATGGCCTCAAACTAACTCGAGCAACTGTGGAGGTTAAGTTGCGGCGACCGACGAAATTCTGATTGTTTTTCCGTGGAGCGCCCCCACAACGTGGGCCCGCCGCCCAGCCAGCTTATTCAATACACTCAAGTCGCCATCAAGGAGGTAAGTCATATCCGCATCGACCAGAGCGAATTGCGCTCCGCCGTGCATACAGACTCGGATACAAGTCGTGGCAGTTTGCCCGAGTGCGGCAGAATGTTTCGCGCCGCAGCGCGAACAAGTCACCATGCCTTCGTAGGCGTGATCCGTTGCTGTGGGCACCTGCTTTGTTGCAGGCACCTGTTGTCGAGCGGATACTTCACCCGCGGCGACCCCGGCAGCAGCCCCTAGAGTCGCAAACAAGAGGGCAAGGGCGCAGGCAATCGCCGTAACAAGCATCACGATCTCAATCCACACACGGTTCGTTTTCATGAAGAACTCAGCTTCCCTTCTATCGAGGCATCGAATTGATGCCCCACGACCTCGAAGAGTTGGCTATTGCAGGAAGTGCAACTGATGTGCCAGTCGGGTCGCCGACGCTGAGGCGATCTAAGTCCGTGATAGGAAGGGCGCAGGACTCTAGGTCCCGGATCCGCCGCGGGTAGCGATAGGGAATAAATTACAGAGGCCTGTTAAGAGGATCGTCGTTCTTGGATCGTCGTTATGCCGCCGCTTCTGCAGCTTTTGCGGCTTTTGACAGACCCAACGAGGCTGCTTCTCTTGCTCCCGCACGACGCAACAATTCGATGGCAGAGTTGGCCTTGTTGTTCTCAGGGCATGACACGTAGACCATCGCTCCTACGTCGCACAACTGGTGGCCCAGTCGCTTGGCCTCGTCCTCAGAGAAGCCGAGACCCACCAAAGTCCGCGATCCTCGAGACATCGATGGAAAGTTCTGTTCAATCAACAAGGCGTGAAAAAATGCCTGCGAACGAATGAAGAGTCCCACCGTCGGAATCACAACAGCTCCGAACTCTGAGAACCAGCCAATCATGCGAGCGCTCGTCGCGCTCTCTTCTGGTTTGGCATCAAGGATCTTGGCATCGCGTACCACCGTGGCGACGGGGTGAGCAGGGGAAAGCACCATGCAAATATCTTCGTTCCCGAATCCCGCCCGATTTAATGCGTACACTACCTCAGGCAATGCAACGTTGCGAGGATACATCCCGTAGGCAGCGGTTCCAGTGGCGCTCATATTGATCTCCGGGCCGGGATCGCGAGGAAGGGTCGGAGTCCTTCGACAGCACGACTGCGAGGCGTGGCTAAAACCTACAGGCTTTTGGCTGAAGAGGCACTAGGGTAAATCGTGTAGACCCGAACTAGGCGGCTGAGGTGCCAATGACTTAGAGGCAGCAGTGCCGGCGCCACAGGACCTGCCAGGCGAGCGCAGCATCGCGCATTTATAGGGTTACACCCGACGCTCAATGCGTCTCGACTTGGGCCCGCTGTGATACCACGGCCTGTTTTTTGTTTCTTGGGGGCCCACCCAGCCGGTGTGTCTATTTTTCGCGCAAACCATTCGTGATCGCCTAAAGAGGGATCGTGACTACTACAACCCTGGCGGGGCACTACAGTTTAAGTGATCGCGCGAGAGCGGCCGCATCGCTGACGATTTCGTTAGCCTCTCATTCGTTAGCCTCTGAGAGGTGCGGTTAAGAAAGCAATTCAATCTTCACCACTCGGATCGTATTGCTGCCGCTGTCAAGGCTGCCGATGATCTTTACGTCCTGATTCTCGTACTGCTTCGCATCGCTCTGCGCGTCCAGTTGATAAGTGCTGTTAGTCGCAACTTTTAGGACGAACCGTCCGCCATCCTTCACAATCTTCCCTGTGAATGACTGGGTCGGCGTCTGTTGGTTCTGTGGATCCGCCGGCCGTTTCGCTTGCTGGTCGTGATCCTGTGGATCCGGTTGCGGAATGGGTGTGTCCGGCGGCGGGAGAGGTTGTGGTGTCGGTTGTGGTTTCTGCAAGCGCGACCAAGCCACAAGCTGACGAACTGCCAAGACATCCTCAGGAAACTGGGGAGCGAGTTGCGGCTCTTGTCCAAACGCCAATGGAGCGATCGCCAGGAGGAAACCCGCCAAACAATTCGTCGTTCGATTCATAAAGATACCTCTTCGAAAGGCGAAAGCGGCTGATAAATGGTTGCGCAATTCGACTGCCAGAACAATCGTTGGTTGCACATCACTTCCCCAATCTGGGCGGAGGGGCCGGCGAAGCTTCTACACCGTGCGTAGCACTTTTACCTGCGATCATCGTCCTTGGTCCATCGAGTGTTCGCTGTAGGGAACCCTCTCTGACCTAGAGCAACGGCTCCCCCCGCATCCGAGTGGGACGAGGGCCTTTGGCAAAATGCGCTACCGCCAACTCGATTGCGAACAGACAGAGGGCTCCTGTCCCAAATAATTTGCCCATATCGTCCAGATGAACCACGAGACTGAGAACCGCGAAAACCAGTACGAACAAGCCAAATGCCCGTAACATCATCGAACCTCCTCAGGAAGCCAGAGTGAGGAAGAAATGCCACAGTCGCATCCTCTGCAACTCATTTAAAGGCATTGCCCGCGCCAATGGAATACAGCGATGCACTCAGTCTTCGGGCGGCTTCTCCTTGGTTCTTGTTCGCCGTGTTCGTATTCTGAGATACGGGAAGGGCTCTGAACAAGGGGTTCACAGGTTGGGAATACAAAAGCAGGGTGACCGAGTCAACAACTGTCGAGCCACCCTGCTCGTGTTTGCTTAACTTCCGGAACGCCTTTTACTACTCTTCTTCGGTCAATTCCTCGGACTGAGCATCGTTGGGAACAGGCTGCGGCCGTTTCGACGACTTGGCATCGTCGGTAGCCTTCTTTGCAGCATCCTTGGCCTGGCCCCACGCGTTCTGCACTTTGCCTTCTGCCTGTTTAGCCGCGCCCTTGACTTGGGCGTTCGTGTTCCCTGTCCACTCTCCCGCTTGACGCTCGGCACGTCCTGCGATGTCCTTCACCTTTCCTTCAACTCGATCCTTATTCATGCCATTCTCCTTCCGGATGATTATTTTGCTCTCTATGAGCACCCAAATCTGAACCGCTCACACGACTGCCCGTCGGCCCGCATTTTCAGCGCAGCGCGCGGAGCCGTGCATCGCACCCGCATTGCTACGCCACCGGATTTCGCCCTTGGATGATGCGCACGAGCACCACGATCACTGCTACGACGAGCAAGATGTGGATAAATCCACCCAAGGTATAGGAACTGACCATTCCCAGCAGCCATAGAATCAACAGCAGGGCTACGATAGTCCAAAGCATCGGAGACCATCTCTTTCTTCTAAGAGCAGCAACTACGAGTGATTCGCTGTCTGGAGGCTACGCAGGATGCCAAGGATGGTGTATCCAGTAGAGTCCGTAATTAGCACGGTGATTCCCCTTTATGCCACATGATGGGACACCGGGGTTGTAGGTCGACGAAGTTGCCGTGAGTGGCACGGCAACGTCAGTCCTCAGAAGACTTGGACGATTCCATTGCGCACGGCATACCGGGTCAGGTCTGCAACGGAATGCAAGCCGAGTTTGCGCATCAGGTTGGTACGATGGGTTTCTGCTGTTTTGACGCTTAGGTTAAGAGTTACGGCGACTTCCTTGCTGGTCTTCCCTTCAGCCAGTAATTGAATCACCTCGCGCTCACGTCCAGTCAGAACGTCGCCGCCCTCGTCGTCGTTTGCATCGTTTTCCGGTCGCGGATCACGATCGAGGAAGCCGTCCAATACCATCTGACTGACCCGTGTCGTGAAAAATGTTCTCTGGAGTTGCAAAGCCTCGACGGCAGCGACCAGATCGCGCCCGGCGTCGGATTTGAGGAGAAACCCACGCGCGCCGGCACGAAGCACCTCGCGGACAACTTGATCGGAATCGTGCATCGTGAGAATCAGAATTGCGATGTCAGGGGATTCCGCCAGGACTTGGCGGGCAGCCTCCAGTCCGTTTAGATTCGGCATGCCAATGTCGAGCAAAACGAGGTCAGGGTTCGTTCTGCTGGCCAGTTCAACGGCCTCGCGTCCGTCTTTTGCTTCTCCACAAACTTCCCAACCCGGATGACTCTCGAGCAATGCGCGAATGCCGCGCCTTGCCACTTCATGATCATCTGCTATCAGGATTCGAAGCATTCCTTACCTCCAGACCGTTGAAGTGTTGTTGAAAGTTTTCGGGCGCGCGAACGCCTGAACCCTTCGGATCGCTAGAAAGACAGACACCCCGCCTTCAATTCACTTCTAAAGCACAACGCTTGCCAAACGTGTAATCGCTTGCATCTAAACCTCTTCATGAAGACGTCCTCAGGCCCAGTGCGTGTAAGTTTTTCCAGATCACATAAGAAGCCGACGAATGACTGGCCTTCATCTTCGCTCGCCGGCTCTACAGTGTTTCCTGTAGTTGATCGATCGTCCGCTTTCAGCCTCTTCAGATTTTTTTTACAGCTGTTACGAAGTGCGGCTTCCCTCGGAATGGCATCAAAAAGCTGCACGGAGGCTTGCCGAACATGCGTGGCACGACTTTTATTTTTCAAGAAGTAGTTAGAGCGTTAGCAATCGCAGTCGCACTTTGCGCGATATCTTTCGCGCAGACCACACAGCCCGTCCAAAGTAGTCCATCGATGCCGCCGGCAGTTGCTGGGCAAAATCCCGACGCTGGACCACCAAGAACCGCAACGCCCCCGGCCTCCGTTCAGCAACCCTCTGTCCAGGATTCCACGGGCCAGCAGCCCGCGGTTCAAGATCAGCAGCCGTCAATCGCGCCGCAGGGCGGCGCGGACGATTCGGGTAGGTTCGTTTTCAAGAAGCAAGTGCAGGAGGTCGTATTGCATGCCACGGTAGTAGACGAGACCGGGCGCCTGGTCACCGGGCTCGACCGAAGCGATTTCTCCGTCTACGTGAATGGCACGCCAGAGCCGATCACATCCTTCCGCCGTGACGATGTTCCGGTGGCGATAGGCATCGTCATCGATAACTCGGGCTCCATGCGGGATAAACGACCGCAGCTGGAACAGGCGGTGCTTAACCTCATCCGCACAAGCAATCCGCAGGACGAGATTTTCGTAGTCAACTTCAGCCAAACCCCCTATCTCGACCAGGATTTCACCTCTGATGTGACGTTGCTTCAGACCGCATTACATCAAGTTTCAACGCGTGGGAGCACTGCTCTTTATGACGCGGTGGTAGCATCGGCAGTTCACCTGCAAAACAACCCCCGCCTCAATAAGAAAGTCCTTCTAGTGATCACAGACGGGGAAGACAACATGAGTCAGGAGACCCTTCAAGAAGCCATCCGGAGACTGCAACCGAACAAAGGCACAACGCTTTACGCCATCGGATTGATGGATGCAGGGATGACCCGCACGGGGAGGGACGCGCTTCAGAACTTGGCGGCGAGTACGGGCGGCGTGGCGTTCTTCCCGCAGAGCTTAAGCGAAGTCGACGCAATCACGCGAACGGTAGCGCACGACATCCGCAGCCAATACACGCTTGCGTTCAAGCCGGGAAATTCCGCTGCACAGAAGGGGTACCAAGCTCTTCGTGTCGAAGCAAAGGGCCCAGGCCATAGCCGGCTCATGGTGCGAACGCGCAACGGCTACTATCCCGGCGAGGTCGTTCACTAACGGCCCTACCAAATGGATTAAGCCGCCGTCGGACCGGTAGGGGCTCTTGGGAGGCGACGGCGGTAGCTCAATTTGGATCAGATTGTTCTTGATCGCATACACAACCAGATCGCGAACGGAGTGAAAGCTCAGCTTTCGCATGATATTGCTGCGATGAGTTTCGACCGTCTTGGTGCTTAGGTTCAGCAGACAGGCGACTTCCTTGGAGCTGTTGCCTTCCGCCAGCAACTGTGTGATCTCGCGCTCTCGCGCCGTCAATGTCGGCAGCTTGGGAGCTTCGTTTCTGGCGACGGTGTGCCCTTTCTCGAGAAAGCCTGCAAGCACCAGATCGTTGACGCGTGGCGTGAAAAACATTCGCTTGCCCTGGAGCGCTTCGACCGCAGACACCAGATCGCGCGCTGCGTCCGACTTCAAGACGAACCCGCGAGCTCCTGCATCCAGAGCTTCACGGATGACTTGATCGGAATCGGTAATTGTCAGTACGATGACCTTGAAATTCGGGTCGTGCTGAAGCAGTTGCCGAGTCGTATCCAACCCATTCAGATTGGGCATGCCGATATCGACAATGACGACGTCAGGCTTCAATTGCAACGCTTTTTCAATCGCGTCGCGCCCATCGCTCGCCTCGCCACAGACTTCCCAACCTTCATGCTTTTCCAGAAGCGAGCGCAATCCTCGCCGCACAATTTCGTGGTCGTCAGCCAACAAGATTCTCAACTTCATGATTCACCCCCAAAATTAAAGCTGGACCATGGATTCCGAATGTCTTGCAGACTCTAACGCATCCCCGCAGCATCTCGTCCGTTGAGCACCGTAAAGACGCGATGCTGGCTTACCGCTTCCACCGCGGCCAACAAATCACGGGCGGCATTGGACTTTACGACATATCCCCTAGCCCCCGCTTCCAAAGCTTCCCGCATCATCTGCGGCGAGTCGTGTTGCGTTACGAACAGGATCTCAAGCTGGGGAGTTTGTTTCCGCAGTAAACGGCACGCTTCCAAGCCGTTCATCACCGGCATGGTGACGTCAAGCACCATGACGTCTGGATTCAGATCCTTCGCCTTCGCCACCGCCTCTGCCCCGTCCGATGCTTCCCCAATCACTTCCCATCCGGAGCGCCCTTCCAAGAGAGTCTTCAAGCCCTGCCGCACGACGGGATGGTCATCGACCAACAAAATGCGAATTGTCATGTCATTCTGTTCCTTTGGGGGAGACCGAAGCAGACCATTCGCCACATTTTACCTCGAACCCAGTAATATCCCTGACGGATCTCCGGTTGCCTGGATACCGTTAATTCAGCGATGCAGCGGACCCTCAATACGTGAGATTATCGATCGGGCCAGCGGCCTCCAATACAGGAAATCCTGTATTCGCCCTTATCGCTCTCGTTCGGTGCGTTCTGAACCATGCCGGAAGAACCTACGCTCCGAGAGCCGCCGGGAAGTAGGGTTCGTCGCGCAATAAAACCTCTACCCCCTCCACGACCGATCCAATGTCTTGTTTCGAGCACACCCCGCGAACCCCTGCCAACCGGGCAGCTTCGGCCAACTGCCTTGAGAGGTGAAGCGTTACCATCAAGATCGGAATCTTCGGAAAGAGGTCACAGATCTGCTTCGCGACGTACACCCCGTTCAGATCGGGCAACTGGTAATCGAGGAGAATCAGATCGGGGAAGACTCCAATACAAGCCGCAAAGCTTCCGCGCCAGTCCGTGCTTCGCCGCACACGCGCCATGAGGACTGCTGCTCGAGGATGGCTCGCAAGTAGTGCCGGACCGACGGATTGTCGTCGACCACCAGGATACGAACCACGCTAACCTCCTTTGGCAGACGCCGATGTCAGCGGCTCAAACACGACGACGCTCATCCCGTCGATTCAAATCATGCCTACCAAATTCCTTTGTCGCTGCCGGTCATCTTCTGCTCAAGTGCTGCGGCGGTAGCCAGTCCCGGCAACAAGCTGAGACGGAAGCTATTGCGTAAATCTCCCCTGAGCAAGAGAGTCATTAGCTCCGAGGCGTACAGATTGAGCGAGTGCGGAAGAATCGGCACGCGAAGGAAGTCTCGACGGAAACGAACCTGATCTGTACCGAACTTGGCCGACCCAGTGACAACCGAATCCAGGGGAACACCGATTCCGCGATACGACTGTACGTATTCAGAAATGATCCTGAGATAGGTGGCAATTCCCTCCCACAGCCCTACCGCCGAGCCGAGAGAGTACAGGTATCCAAAATCGACCAAGTGCTGGTCGAGGAGCCGTGCGTTATCGACGATGTCGCACAATCGGATATAGAAATGCCGATACATGCGTTGCAAAGTGCTGATGACGATGCGGTCTTCGGGTGCAGGCACACGGAAGACATGCCCTGCGACATCGGCAACGCGGGCGCGCGCTGACAGCGAGCGCGTGACGACCGTTTGCTCTCCGGTTTGTCCCAGGCGACCGGCGTGGACCTCGACAAGTTCCGGCAAGTCCGGCACGAGGAAATTCCACTTGTTTGCGAGGCGGTCCCCCCAACTGCGCTCCGCGAGGGTGGCGTTGAAGCACCGGCCCATGGCTTCAACCACTCTTGCCGCGTCGGCGTCCGTGTACAGATCCAGATCACTTCCCAGATCGGGCCAATGATCTAGAGACTTGATGACGATGACAGGACAGCCACATTCCTCGAGGGTGTTACAAATCCGCTGAAGAAAACCAAGCGCGTGCTTGATGCGCGCCGTTTCCCGATGAATCGCGGTGGTAGCACATTCAGCACCCTGATGATTTCCATCGGCCGCAAGGAGTTCTTGCAGCGGCGCAAACGCGCGCACGATGACATGGTTCGTGCTGGCCAGTGCTTCGAGATCTTCCAAGTCTCGCGTATCCATTGCCGAAATCGCTTCTTGCGTTTCGATCGATGGCGCATGACTGTTTGCCTCTAAAGAGAACGGAGGTGGCGATAAGAGCTCAGATAGGAGCCGGAGGTTTTTCGTCGAATCCCGAACGTGCTCCATTGGTTGGAACTCCATTCAACTGGTTGAAATGACCGCAGTTTTGATGTAGGAAAGCGCACGTTGGTTGGCGCAGAGTAGGGGACTCAGTTGGAACCAGCGCCATTCCTCGTATTCTGGCCGCACTTTGCAAAGCTGAGGCGCTCGATCGCAGTGCCTTCCTCGTAGTCATTCCAGGTTTCGATCATCACAAAGGGAAGCGGATGAGCTGCGTCAAAATAGCGGTTGTAGAGGTGCAACGTGTCTTCAAACGTCTGGCCGCAGCGGCTGCCCATATGGCGATTGAGACCCCATTTTGCGGCGGAGTCGTCAAAGCCCGGCCATGCGGCACCAACCGCAATCTTGTCGGGGTGCTTGTTTCGCATATTCTTATAGAAGTCGTCGAGGTATTGTTCACCCCAATTACTGCCATCGGGCGTCCATCCCCTTTGCCCCGGCTGCACCCATGCAAAGAGTCCAGCGAAAACGGTGGCGAACTGCTGCGGCGGTTCGTCCTTATAGAACAGGAGAGGCGAGACATCCCACCCACTGCAATGTTCGGCGATACGGTTCCAATCCACGTGACCGTGTTTGGGAAAAATGAAAATCACCGGATGGCCGTTATAAGAGAGATAGGCGCCGCGATGCAGAGCCGCAGGACCGATGTATGCCTGATAAGCATGATCGAACGCCGCCATGGCAGCATCCGTAGCCTGCCCGTCATCATCTTCAGCCTCGTTGTATAAGAGCGCGACTTGGAAATGATTCTCGTCCGCAGCTTCTTGCATGAGCGCGAAATTGTGGTCGGAGAACGGTACTGCCGGCCCATACCAATCCACTACAAACGCAGAGATTCCGCTGTGGTGCGCCTGCTGAATTTGCCGGCGGAGCACTGCAGGATCATCGCTGGAGTAGCCCACATCCATGTGGACGTGATCACCGAACCAGGGCATGTAGACGGCGAGGACCTTGGGCCACGAGTTTGGAGCCTGCAGATTTTGCCGCACGACGCGGTGTATGCCGGGCGTGGTGCACCCACTGCCTGCCGTGAAACACACAATCGCCAGAACTAGCAGCCGCTTCGACAAAAGGGGACTCCATATCTTCACCGCTGGAATGGAAATTAGATGCTGAGGCTGCGGCGGCGGTTGGCGTACGAATAGACCTTCAAAACTCCGGAACTGCTTGAAGTTGGCGAATGACCCAGCGGTCGGCACCCGGAGTCATCAACACAACATAGCGCACGACGACATGTTCATCATGGATGGTCTTACTCCCATCCAGGACCTGAAGTCGGTAGTCTGCGGTATCGTGGAGCTCGATCATGTCGCCTTCTGGGGCATAAAAGACAGCCTCCACCTTGTGACTCTGATCGAGGTAGCGAGACGTAAGGCCGCTGCGTCGTTGGCTGGTAACTGCTTCGTTGAGCCATGCGTCGGCGGAACCTGCGAACAAACCGCTGAGCGGTGCTGTTGAGTTGGATTCCAAGGCTTGTTCAAGACTCACCCAGGCGAACTTGTAATCGCGAAGCAAGGCGCGCTCGGTTAAGCTCTCGACCGAGCGCGGAGACGCCTTGCTGGTGTTCAGGACGACTTGTGGGGTCGTGTCTTCGCCAGTCGAATAGCGCGGGGCAAACACGGCGATGAGGGCGATCGCGACAACCTTCGCCACGAGACCGGATTGAGTTCTATCGATCATGCGCTGCTTCTTCGGTTCTTTACGATTACTGCGCGCTCAAATGCAACTCATTCCCCATCACAACGCCTGAAGCGGCGGAGATCACAACTGAACCAGTCGCCGTCATTTGGGCGCGGGCGATGCCCTGTTTGATCGGTGCGTCCACCGTGCTCGTGTCCTTTCCGTCTTTCGCCGTGAAAGTTACGACTGTGCCGTCTGGCACAGGATTGCCCGTACAATCGCGCACCGGTTCGGTCTCGACAACAATACCTTTCGGAGTCCGTTGGCCCTTGATACGCAAGCTGCACGGGTCGGATGCCACCTGCTGTACAACCCGTCGCGCAGAGACGTCATTGATCGATGCCGTTACCTGCAATGCGCCTGCCGTTCGTCCCGAATTCGTGTGAAACCAGGCGATGCCATTCTGAGTCAAGACCTGATGCGAGACCGGAGCTAGTCCTTTGGCGCTTAGCTGAAAATCCACAGTGGCCGGGGCGAGGACTAGATTGTGGAACTCGTCGAAGGGCAGCGCCACTCCGCTGACCACGTCGTTCTGACCTACCGGAGCGCGCGACGGATGCACGAGAAAGGTCAAATTGACCGGCTTCGCGGGCGCCAGGAAGAATCCAACACTGCGGCAAGTGTTGGCGCACACGATCGCCACATATTTCCCCGCGCTCCGCAATTCTTTCGCTGACAAAGACAGTTCCTCACCTAAGTGCACGTCACGCTTCAGCGCGATGCTCGGTCCCACAAGATAGAACGTAGCGATGCCGCTGCCCGTGGTCGCAATCGAAGCTGCATTTCCGGCGACGGCAGAAGATGGGGCGCGAAGGTCTGCATCCTGCGCCGCGCTCACTCCCGCCAGGCACGATGCGCCGACCGATAGAGCCAGAGCCATTCGCGGGAGTCTACGACTTTTGCAGGCTGTATTGGTTGACGACGACATGAAAGTTCTGGACCTTCCCTGCCAGGGATTTCGGAATCTCGACTGCGAACGCTTCAGACTCTTGCGGCAGCAACGCGCGTTCAACATAGCCATCGGAGACCCACACCACCTTGCCATTGTTGTCGTAGAAACTGGCGATTACGTGCGGAATGTTTACAGTCTCACCGCTCTCATTCAGAAGCTCTCCGTGCAATACGGATCGCCCTTGTGCGTCCGTATCCAATTTCTGATTCATCACACCGATTACCGGATCCGAAGAGGCCGGGACAAGAGTCGCCTTAACGTCCATGCGCACGTTTTTCACCTTGCTCAGGCTTACGTGTGGGAAATCGATGCGATACGGAGAAACCTGCTTTGGCAGCAGCACATGAAGAATCTTGTCGAAGCTGGTCTCGTCGTCAATGGCGCTGCCGGTGCCATCGAGCAACGTAGCATTGACGTTCACGAACGCCGGGATCGTGTCTTCGTTGACGACTTCTCCCATCACCACGGAGCCCTCGGCCGAATCGACTGCATTCATCGACACGATGCGCACGTGTGGAGCATCGACATTATGCGAACCCCATTCTTCGCCCGCGCTGCCGCTCACAAGATCCCAACGCAAATAATTCACTGGGACGATCTGTGAAGGCGCGTTGGGCACAGGAACCTCGTCCCATACCACTTTCCATTGATCACCGCGGTGTACGAGATGGAAATCGCGTACGTCTTCGATGGGGCCTATCGGAGTCGACCAATGTAACCGACGCGCATTTGCGCTTCAGAATCGGTGGCGTGAAGCGGACGCGCGTCATAGCGTTCCAAGCTAGAGAATGAACGCAGCCCGCCGTTGGAACCGATCCATTCCTGAATGAATCCCTGCTCATTCACGCTGTCATTGGTGCGTTCCACGCTGGAGAACGCGCGGTCCCAGTTGCGCCGTTGCACGTCTACCAGAAAATTGGAGAGGGCCTGATCGGGAGTGTTCGCATTGGTGCTGAAGCCAGGCAGCGCCGAACCGGCGGCAATGCCGACGGTTCCGCTGTAGCGCCCTGCTCCGGTCAAGCCTACGGCCATTAACAGAACGGTAACGGCGACAAGCACGATTGGCAAAATTACTTTCATCTCGATTTCTCGTCCCTCATGCTACGTAGTGCCCTTCGCGTTCATCGACGCGAATGGGGGAAGCGATCATCCTGGCAGTCGCTGACGGGCCGGCAAAAGCAATTCCAGGAACATAGCCAGCACGCTGATTCCAATTGGAAGCGTGCCCCAAAGCAAACCCATCCACGCGGGAGGGACCGCGTCGGAGTCAATGTGGTGAGCGGAGCGGCACATCGTCTTTGGACCATGCCGTGATTTCACCATTGTTAAAGGTCTCAGTCTTGCGCCATCCCACGAAGGTTAGAAGCGGCTCGTAGTATGAGTCGTGCACGAACACGTACTTCAATCCGTAGCGGTTCGCATGCTCGAGCATCGCGCGGAGCGAAGCCATGCCGGCCGACCCATAGAATTTTGCATTAGTGAGCTGCGCCGAACCGTACTGCGTCATTTCCGGAAGCAGGCGAGCGGAGTTGTAGTCCCCGTCAACACTGCTGGCGTCAGTGTAGGTTGACACTTGCGCCAATTCGCTTCCGAAGCCCAGTGTGAGATAACGATAAGAATCGTGCCCATCGCGATTAAGAAATGAAATCACGGGATTGACGTCCATCGTGATCGTTGGGCGATATGGATTGGCAGTTAGCCACGCGAGTGCCGCACCGATTGTGGCTACCGCCGCCAATGAAAGCGCCACTGCGGCTTTCGCTCGGAAACGATCGAGCAACTCAATCGCGAGCAGCCCAACGATCGGCATGGCCATCAGGGTGGCCCAGAACGTAAAGCGCTCGAAGGTAAGAATGTCATAGGCGCGGCCGAGCAGCCATCTCGGGAGCGGGGTGGTGCCGCCCAATCCGAAGATGAGGCTCAGCCAGAACCCGATAAGCAGCGGCCGCAGGCGCGGCACCGACGAACCACGAAGAATGATGAACGGCAATGCCAGGATCAATGCTCCGTAAGGAATCACGAAGTAGTTGATCGCGGTGATCGAATTCAGCAAGAAGTTTGAACGGCTGTCGTGCGGGATCGGGATTTGGTGAATCGGATGCTGAATCAAGGCCATCCAGTAGGGCAACAAGACGATTCCCACTCCGACACCGACCATGACCGCGAACACCAAAGCCCGTGAGATCACTCCTGCCAGCGAGGTGTTTCGATGCTCGTCACGGGCGTCCATACAAGCGATCCACAAGACGGGCCCCGCGAAGAACACGATGCCGAAAATTAACGTGACGTGGTGAGCGGCAGCAGCCGTCAAGCTGAGGGCAACGCCCTTGATCAGCGAGCGGCCGGATGCCTGCACTGCCCACTCATAGAAATAAGGTAAGGCATTCAAGTACAGGGCAGCCGAAGAGACCGTTGCCAACTGCCCGGCTTGATAAACCAGAAACGCCAGTGCGCCGAGAAAAATGCTGCCTAACGCCGCATAGCTGGCCGCGCGCTCGTCCACCCATATCTTGGCAAACCGGAAAACGCCTACTGGCAGCAGCAAGACCGCAATCAACTGCACCAGCATGTAACCCATTTTCAAGCCCGCAACATTCGACAGAAGTGCAATCCACTGGTGCGTGAGCGGAGGATACGTGGTTTGCGAGAAACCTGCGAACCACTTTTCGTTCCACGGATTAAACCAGTGGTGAGCGTAATGGGAAGCAAGAAAGATATGGAAGTTCGTATCAAACGACCCAGCAGGAAGTTGCATGAGCAACAGAGGCCCGTGCACTGCCAGGGCAACCAACACGATTGCCAGTAGCGGAATGGGACGAGAGTAGTTTTCGTTCATAGCGGTTGACGCACTCCAGTACCCTTTAGCGTCCCCTTTGATTCAGAAATACTCCTAGAGGTTTACCTCGATTTCCTACCGTTCGTCTGGGAAGCGTGGGGCGTCGTCTCACTCTCGGGAGGCAAACCTACGAGCCCCAGTTGGCATCTGAGAAGGACCGCAGGACATCCTGTGCGGGAGACTTTGGACGTCTCCAGACGATTTTGTAAGCGTGGTGACTACGTGAAAAGCCGGTATCCGCTCACGAGCTTTTGCATTGTCATGGTGCTGGGACTTCTTGGAAGGTCCTTCGGCCAGACCTATGATGTCGGTGGTGGGGGGACTCCCCCAGCCTCGAGCAAACAAGCCAACAAGAAGCCGCAAAGTGATGCGCCGCAGAGTGGCCCAGATTTCAGCTGGGGATCGGGCATCGACGTGGCCCGAGAAGCGCGCGCTGCGCAGGATGCATTGAAGCGGAATGACTATGCAGCCGCGGTTTCTTACGCAGAGCAAGCTGCCAAGTCGGCGCCTCAAAATGCCGAGCTCTGGTTCTTGCTGGGATATTCCGCGCGTCTCGCGGAACGTTATCCGCTATCTGTAGATTCCTTCAACCATGGCCTGAAGCTGCAACCGAATTCGGTGCGCGGACTGGCTGGACTCGCACAGACGTACGTCAAGATGGGCCGCGACCAGGAAGCTGAGCAGTTGTTGCGAAGAGTCGTCGAGGCTAATCCGAAGGACGCCAACAGCCTGCAGCTTGCCGGGGAGTTGATGCTCACCACGGACCCGAAAGCCTCGTTGGGCCTGTTGCAGCGTGCGGAAACCGTGCAGCCTTCGGCCCACAGCGATCTGCTGATCGCACACGCCTACCAACGGATGGGGCAACCCGAAGATTCCGCGCGCTATCTGAATCGCGCGAAGAGCCGCGCCCCGCACGATCCCGAAGTTTTGCGCGCGGTTGCCGGGCAATACCGCGACCAAGGTAAATATGACGAGGCGATCGCCACGCTGCAGGCAATTCCGACCAAAACTAGCGATGTGATGGCCGAGATGGCTTACACCTACCAGCTTGCGGGTAAACAGCAGGAAGCGGCAACGCTTTATACTCACCTGGCAAAGGCCGCGAAGGGCAATATCGGGTTGGAATTGAGCGCGGCGCAAGCCTGGATCAACGCGGGGCAGCCCGATGCCGCCCGTCCGTTTCTGGAAGCGGCCCGTCAGATTGATAGCAATAGTTACCGGCTGCACGCCATTCTCGGGAGCATTGCGGAGTCGGAAGACCGGTTGCAGGAAGCCGGGAACGAATACCAGATCGCCCTGGATCATCTGCCCGCGCGCGTGCAGGAGGGACCGCTCTACCCGATTGAACTACGGCTGAATCTGTATGAAATCGATGTTCGACAAGACGATTCCGCTGGCGCCCAGCAGGAACTAAAGGCCGCCGCGACTTCTCTTCAGCAGATTCAGGTTTCAGAGTCCGCCCGCCCCGAGATGCTCAGGCTGAGGGCAGTC
Source organism: uncultured Acidobacteriaceae bacterium (assembly GCA_963795875.1). GTDB lineage: Bacteria > Acidobacteriota > Terriglobia > Terriglobales > Acidobacteriaceae > Sulfotelmatobacter. Next base: position 1,380,629 of record CAWCJM010000003.1, on the reverse strand, counting down.
GTCGAGTCTGCTTCGGGCGATTTTGAAGCCGCCAATCGTGATCTAAAAGAAGCGCTGTCATTGGCTCCGGGCAACGTGAATTCGCTTCTGAACCTTGGCTCCCTTCTATGGAAGACGGGACAGAAGGATGCCGCACGCGATACTTTCACGAATGTTCTTCAGCTCGATCACAACAACCGGCAGGCGCTCTCGTCACTGGGCTATCTTGCACGCGACGCAGGCGACACGAAGCTGGCGGAGGCCTACTTCTCACGCGCGATCGCGGCCCACCCGAAGGACTTCGCTCCTTATTTGGCCTTAGGCGATCTGTACACGGCCGAGCGGAAGTTTCAGCCCGCGGAAGCAAATTACGAGAACGCTTACCAGCACATGCCGGATAACGCTCTGGTGATCGCCGGAGGGGCGAACGCTGCAATTGAGGCGCACAACATTAATCTAGCCGAGCGCTGGCTCGACCGCGCGTCAGCGAAAGCGAATACGAGTCCGCAGGTCAAGCGCGAACGCGAGCGCTACCTCACCTTTAAGGGTGATTACGCCGAATCGGCCAAGCTTGGTTACGAAGTAATCGCAAAGCTTCCTAATGACCGCGAAGGGGTGGTCTATCTCGCTTACGATCTCTACTATCTGGATCACTATGACGAAGCTCTCGCCCTCGTCAATAAGTATGAGCCGATCCTTGCCAAGGATAAGGACCTTCCGCTGATTGCGGGGAACGTGCATGCCCACAAAGGCGACCTAAACACCGCGCTGAAGGATTTCACGCTCGCGCTGGAACGTGACCCAAGAATGGCCACAGGCTATGTGAATCGCGGCTTCGTGCTGAACGATCTGCGCGAACCCGACAAGGCCGTAGCAGACTTTGAAACTGCGCTGAAGCTGCAAGACAACTACGGCGAGGCCCACCTTGGTCTGGCCTTTGCCGATCTTCAGCTTCATCATCCAAAGCCCGCGCTCAAGCAACTGGATGCTGCCCAAAAAGCCCTCGGCAAGTCGCACGCTTGGCATCTGGCCCGGGCGGAAGGATTCAGGCAAGAGCAGGACTATGCTCACGCCGCGACGGAATACCGCGTCGCGCTGGCAGAAACACCAAACGATTTGACGACACAGTTGGCCTATGCTGACGTCCTCTATCGTATGCGGCACTACACGGAGGCGGCCGACTCCTTGAATGCAGCCTTGAAGTTTTCACCGTCCGACCCCGCGATCTACGCATTGATGGCACAGGTTCATGCCAAGCAGGGAAACCGAGAACAGACCCTTCGCGACATCCAATCGGCTGAGCGCCTTGGCGGCAACAGTGTTGCGACTCTTACTGCCACAGGGGATGCCCTGCTGACACTCGGCGATCGGAGCGCCGCGATGCAGCGTTTCTCACGAGCCCTCGACGTTCCGGGCGGAGATCGGATCGGAGTGCGCCTGGAAATCGCGGACATATTCTTGCGGCAAGGACATCTGGATGAAGCGCGCCGCCAGATCGCCCTCGGCTTCGCGGAGGCACGTACCGATACTGACTCTCCGGTCACGGCGGAGGATCTATCTCAGGCGGCTGGCCTCTTTTTGGCGATGCACGACTTTGATCTCGCGGAGAACTATTACGCAAAAGCCAGGATGGCTGGTGCAAATAGCCGCACGGTGAAGATCGGGCTAACCAATACATACTTAGCCGAGGGAAACACCAGCAAGGCGGAATCGGCTCTAGCCAGCCTTGGACCGGCGAATGACTATCACGATGACTACGACTACATGATGGCAGCGGCGAACTTGTCTCGCCAGCGTCAGGATCCTCTGCACGCGCTCTCAGCTTTCGCGCAAGCGAGCACAGTGGCGGGCGATCAGGATCATGGCATCGCGGAAAGTTCGCAGTACACGGCTGCGGACCAGGAAGGCCGGCAGATCCTGAACGATCGAGTGAGCATCGTTCCCGAAGCTTCTTTTGCAGCCTCGTTGGAAGATATCAACGTTTACACTCTGGATGCGAAGATACTCAAGGTAACAAATCCGGCGCTTCTCCCTCCACCGCGCCACTCTTACCAGAGTCTGGGCGAGTCTCACTACCGCATTCCCCTGGGGAACTTCCCCGCGATCACTGGTTTCGTAGGTCAGTCCCTAACCGCTGGAGAGTTGTTGTATCCCAGTACGGGCGTGATTCAGGATCGGAACACCTACGACACAATCTTCAACGGCGGAATTGCACCCGTTCTGCACTTGGGCACGAACTCAATTACTTTCAACGGTGGGCTGCAGTTTACTCTTCGTCGCGACACCATCTCACCGGTCTTCATGAATCAAAACCTGTTCCGGCAGTTCCTCTACCTCTCAACCAGTTCCTTCTTCAATTGGGTGTCGGTGACCGGTAGCGCGATTCACGAGGCTGGCCCGTTCACGGAACAGAACCTGCACTCGCGTGACGCCGCCGCCAACATCGAATTCACCGTGGGGCGCCCCTGGGGCAGCACTTCCCTTATCACCGGATACTCTGCGCGTGATCTGCTGTTCCGTCCGATGGTCGAGGAGTATTTCAATACATCCAGCTACGCTGGCTTGCAGCACAAGTTCGGCAATCGCCTCACCGCAGCAGTGCTCGCTGAATACTTGCGCTCGTGGCGCGTACAGGGCACACAATACGCAATCGCTCAGGCGCTGCTGCCCGGAGGCCGATTCGAGTTTCGCGCGAATCCCCGATGGAGCGTCCAGGGCTCGTTCATTCTGTCGCGTGGTGCGGGCTATCACGCCTACGACAATACCCAAAGTGAATTTCTGGTCTCCTACGTCCGCCCGATCCACGGAAAGTTGAAGGATGGCATTGGCGAAGTTCCGGTTTCGTATCCCATGCGATTCTCGTTCGGCGTCCAGCAGCAGACGTTCTATGACTTCCCGGGTTCCAGCAGAACGACAGTGCTTCCGGTGGTGCACTTTACGCTGTTCTAGACCGACTTTGCCCGCTCGATGACTCTTACAGGAAAAACGCGCCTAACGGATTCTTCACCGCCCTTCTCTCGCATCGCAGCGCAGACGCAAGCAAAAAAGCTACGTCACAAACTTCTGGGCGGCAGCTTGACGCTTCTCGCCGGATCTGGACTGGTGGGAGTTACTAACCTTGTTTACAACGTAGTAACCGCGCGCCTCCTAGGCCCTACCGGGTTTGCCCACGCTACCGCTGTCTACACCTTGCTAATGCTGGCATCGGCGATCACGCTCTCCTTCCAGGTCGTTTGCGCGAAATATGTCGCCAGTCACGAAACGGCCGATGAGAAGGCCGCGATCTTCGCAGCTCTACACCTCCGGGCGTGGGTGGCGGGGATCTCCCTGGGATTGGTTCTGTTTGTCTTCAATCGCGTACTCATGGCATACCTGAATCTTCCCGACCCAGTCCTCATCTCACTGCTCGCGTTGGGAACCGCTTTCTATATTCCTCTTGGGGTTCGGCGCGGCTACATCCAGGGAGTCCACGCGTTCGGTGCGCTCGCGATTAACTTCATGCTGGAAGGAGTAGTCCGCCTTGGCGGAGCATTTCTGCTCATCCACTTGGGACTGGGCGTGAAGGGGGCAGTACTAGCCAGCGTGATTGCCGTCATCGCCTCGTACTTCTCGGCGAAACCCAGTCCCGGCGTGCACGCGTTGGGGCCTGAACTGATCCCAATCTCTTTCGGAGAGGGCTTGCAGGCAATTGTATTTTTCTCCGGCCAGGTGGTCATCAACAACTTCGACATTGTGTTAGTCAAACATTTCTTCTCTTCTGACCAGGCAGGGATCTATGCCGCCGTCTCACTCGTCGGGCGCTTGGTTAATATGTGCGCCTGGTCGGTGGTCAATACGATGTTTCCTGTCTCGGCTGCTGCCCGCTCCAGCGATCGCGAAGCCCGACCGGTGCTGTTTCTCTCGCTGGGCATGGTCTTCTTCATTCTGTCTGTTTTGATTCTCGGACTTTGGGCGATCCCCAGTTTCCTGTGGAGGGCATTGTTCGGTGCCCACTTCGAGTTGGGAAACTACGGAGGGCTAGCCGCGCTGCTTATCCTTTATGCCGTCACCACCGGAATCTATTCACTCAGTTCAGTGATGATCACCTACGAAATGTCGCGCAAGATCGCCAACACAAGCTGGGCGCAGTTGGCGTTTAGCGGCGCTCTGGTTCTGGGCATTTGCGTTTTTCACCAAACCTTGCAGCAGGTGATCTTCGTGCAGCTCGTGCTGATGGTGATTTTGCTGGTGACGGTTGCACTGCCCCTTCTGCGACGTGAAATCGCGTCACCCGAAGACAACCAAACCTACCCGGGGCTGTCGATTCTTCGGTCTCTGAATGAGCAGGAAGTTATCGCGGAGTTCCTTCGAAGTGAGTTTCATCACCCGGAGTTTGCAGAATACCGCCAGGAGTTTGGACACCTGGTTCGCAATCCCGACTTGAGGAGCCATCGCGAAAATGCCTTGCGGCGAGCCTTGTTGTTTTTACGCCGCGGCGCGATGTGGAGGGAGCTTCCCGAGGACACTCGATGGTTTCAGGTCGAACTTCGCCGCGGCGATCTCAACCGTATTCGTTTTTTTCCGCGGGCGCAGTGGCGACGGGTGGCTGAAGGGAGCTTCTACCTGACGGACATGATCGAGTGCCTGCGCATCAAGTGGGAGGAATCTCCCGACGATGAGTTTTTCCGCAAACTCGATCGGATCACAAATTCCGTCCAGGACAGCCTCGTGAATCCGACTGTGTTGCTAATTGGGATGGACGATCGCAGCCCTTTGACGATTCTTGACGGCAATCACCGTATGGCAGCCGCCATGCTGGCGCAGCCTCCGGCTGACTTGGACAGTTTCCAGTTTATCTGCGGACTCTCTCCTGCCATGACGCGTTGCTGCTGGTACCGGACCAATGTGAATACATTGTCGCGCTACTTAACCAACCTCCTGCGCCACGTCTTTTACGATCCGGAGACGGACATCGGACGCTTCCAGGAAAGCGACTCGTAACCCGACCTTATTGGGGAGGCTCGGTGATGTTCGCAGGGACCGATGGCTGACCTGACTCATCCACAATACTATTGTCGCGGCGCCGCAGCACCACCGGCTCATGTTGCCGGCGTAAGGTGTTGCGATCCTGAGTAACCTTGGCTTCTACTTCTTGGTTGTTGTCGGCAGCAACGGCAAAGAGTTTCCGCCCTTCTTCCGTGCGACGGGTTGCAACGCCGACGGTGGCATTCGCTCCGCCTGCCTGTCGAGCGCGCTCGTAGAAAAACTGCGCTGTTTCGCGATCTCCTTCTAGCTCCGATACGTACCCGATATTGTTCAACGTAAACGCGTTGTTGGGGTCGAGTCTGTAAGCATTGCGGAAGTCCTCGTTAGCAGCGCGCAAATCGTTGCGGTTCACCGCTGAAACTCCGCGCAGGTTGAGTTCTGAGACTTGTTCGCTGACATCCTTGGCACGTCCCAGGTGATCGCGAAGCGCCTTTGCGTTCTGCTGCGCCATCTCGCTCACAGTGCGTCCTCGCCAGACTCGGTCGGCAGTCACCACCGCGGTCGCATCGGAACGGAGGCTGGCGGCCTCATCGTAATACTTCAGCGCCTGCTGATCTTCCCCTTCCATCTCCTTGGCGACGCCCATGTTATTCAGGGTGAAAACATTGTGTGAATCTGTTTTGAGCGTCTCTTGCAATAGCAAATCGGCCTCAGGCGCTCGCCCTTGCGAGAGGAGACGCACCGCTTCTACGTTGGCATGATTGATTTGGAGCGGCTGGTCCGTGAGGGCGAGCGCATCTTTCATGGGGCGCCCTTCCACTCGCCGCGCGCTGGCGCGGTCGATAACCGCTTCGCTCGACTGTTCCGCCGCCAACGAATAGAAGCGCTGCGCGCGGTCGATTTGGCCTTGCAATTCAGAGATATAGCCGAGATTGTTTAGCGTAAAGGCATCGTTCGGATCAACAAGGTATGCCTTGTAGAACAACTGTTCCGCCTTCGCATAGTTCTGCTTTCGGATCGCCTCAACCCCCTCGCGGTTCAAGCGCTGTACAGGAGTGAGGCTGCTCCGCCTGGGGATCGTTATCTTGAGATCCCCTGCCTGCGCAGATCGGGATCCGACTCCCGCTGCGACCATTCCGAGAACGCCTAATACGAGCCACCGCTTCCTTGGCATTCGCATCCGATTCCTTAACCCGCAAGATACTCTAAACAGAGACCAACTTTTGATGCCCTCCCGGAGGTTTTGTTTGCTGGAAATCGGGCGAACTTGAAGTTCCTTGATCGAATCGAGGCTACCTTGTGAGAGTAACGGGCATCCAATTCACGCTCGGGGAAAGTTGCGTTTCGAGAATCTGCATGAAACACTTTGCGAAATTCGCTGCTGGCAGTCTGCTTCTTGGCAGTCTCGCCTACGCTCAGGCACCCTCGGAGCCGAATTCATCGGCTTCCGCGGTTAGGTCGTCTGTGGTCTCATCAACAGAGCGGAGCATTGAGCCTGTGCAGCCGGTCGCATCGGAAGCGTCGAAGAACACAGATTCAGACATCGTCGCCGATCCGGCCAGCCTGCTGCCTGACCTTCCCCCTGTGCCTCGAGCAAAGGCGACGTTGATTGGCGGCACTGTGGAACGGTTGGATCGCGTGCGCGACAGAATCACGGTGCGCGTTTTCGGAGGGGGTCGAGTGAATGTTTTGTTTGATCCGCGCACTCGCGTTTATCGCGGAGCAGCAGACGCCACGATCGCGGATCTGCGCGAGGGTGAACGCGTCTATCTGGACACCATCCTCGACGGAGACGCAGTTTTCGCCCGGAGCATTCGCCTCAAGAGCTCACAGGCAATAGGCGAAAGCCAGGGAGTCGTAGCTGAAATACAGAACCGATCGCGGCGAGATCACCATGAGAGATGCGATTTCACCGGAGCCTGTCCATGTACGTGTCGCTCCCTCTACTCAGTTTTTGCAAGGCGGTCAGAAAATTTCCGCCAACACATTGGTAGACGGTTGTTTGGTCGCTGTGAAGTTCGATGCAGAAGGCAACGGCCATGAAGTCGCACGCGAGATTTCGATACTCGCTCTTCCCGGAACCCGTTATACCTTTGCCGGGCAGGTCGTCCATGTCGACCTGCGCACCGGGTTACTCGTTATCAGTTCTTCGACCGACCGAAAAACGTACGAAGTCTACCTCGACCCGTCGGTCACACCCAACGAGAACCTTCACGCCGGTGCAGTCGTCACGGTGGTCACGAACTTTGAGGGATCACGCTATGTGGCCCGCAGCGTGACGATTGATTCCCAAGGCAAGTAAGGTAACCGGCCTATTCCAATCCTGGAATTGTTGTCGCGCAGGCCGGACTCCCGCCTTGGCGGCACGGCCAATCTCACAAAGGAGGCGGTTTGCTGCCCTCTTGCGGGATGAAGTCTTTTCGCTATGCGGGGTTACTGCAGAACCGCAGCGTTGCACGTCCCGCTCTGTGACTGCGCCGGCGGCGTCGGGGGCGTGGCCCAGGGTATATTTTGGAAATCGAAGAACTCAGTCATGTCGATCTGTGCGGCATCCCGCTTTGTCAACGGCTGCAAGTTGAATCGCGTCTCAATGAGCTTCAGCATCGCTGTATAGTCAGCGACGGTGTGTGAGACATAATTTTTCTTGGTGAATGGCGATACCACTATCAACGGCAAGCGATAGCCAGTGTAATTAAAATCGCAGTTGAAACCATTCGGATCGTTGGCGCTCCCGCAGATGTCAGTCGAAGCCAGATCGATTGGCGCAATGCCATCGGGATTGACGGCAGGCTGGGGCGGAACATGATCGTACAATCCACCCGGCTCATCGTACGTGAGAATGAATACCGTATCCTTCCACGAGGGACTGCTCATCAAGGGATCAATCAGGCTCTGAACGTAGGCCGCGCCCACTTGTAGATTCGTACCGGAGCTAGGGTGCTCATCCTGCCCGGACAAGTATCCAGTTTCGATGAACGCGACCGAAGGAAGCGTGCCGGCCTGAACATCCGAGAGATATTGTGAGACGGGTACAACGTTGCTTGGCAGTGGATTCGGGGGCGAGTACTTCGCAAACTGGGTCAGATACGTGCAGGCCCCGCTATTCGATGATGAAGATGATGAAGAAGAAGCGTCATGAGTGACACCGCCTTTCGGTCCGCGGGCATCTGGAGGAGCGGTGGAGCAGATGTCATCGGTGTAGTAGACCTTCCAGCTCACGCCGGCTGTTTGCAGAGCGTCGAAGATCGTAGGCGCCGTCAGCGCCGCATTGTCGGCGGCATTGGTTCCTGGAGGAAAGGCATAGCCCTGGGAGGTCGCAGCATAGAGGTACATGCGATTGATCTGCGTGCGATCGAGCGCGGGCGCGAACCAACGATCCGACGTAGCAAAATTCGACGCCATGAAGTAGTAGTAATTCAGATCCGTTCCATCGTAGTAGCCCATGGCACGGATCCCTGCCGTGTCGGTGTACTGAGGGCTGGCGCCGGCTGCATTCTCATCGATCGCGAAGTTAGCGGCATTGTAAACAAAGCCATCGAGTGCGGGAGTTGTGGAGCTGGGGTTCTGCAGGTTCCAGTCAAGATGGCTCTCATTCCACGAAGGCGAAAGCAGTTCGATGCACTCGGTGGCGAGATGGTACGCGGGCACGGCAGGGGCACCGTTATAGCCGGGGTTGGAGGCAGTGGCCGGCATGCCGTCAAACTGCTGCGCGGGAAAACCGTTTGCCGCCCAATACGCGGGCAGCTGTCCGAAATACGTGTCAAGTGATCGATTCTCCTGCACCATGACAACAATGTGGTTGATGGAGTTGATGCCGGAATTCGATGGACTGGTGGAGTTACCCGACAATCCCTGACAACCGCACAGCGCTAACAACAAGAGAATGATTCCGACCGTTGAATAAGGGCGGACCTTTTCCATCGCAGTCATTCGCCTCACCTGTTCTTCTAGAATTCAGCAAACTAACGGAACGCAGCTTGGATGAGTTTTGTACTTGGAATGTTGGCTTCGATCCGCTTACCCATCCTGTTTCACACCGAGTCAAACTACTGATTGAAAAGCGGTTGGCATCGCAATACTCACGCGCCAATTACTGGGAACCTGGTATTTCAGGAAACGAGAATCCGGCATGGGGTTGGTATCCATCCCGCGACAATGGCACTGAGGGTCATCGCACACAGGTTCATAGACTAACGGTACCTTCTCAAACGAATCGCTCCGACAGTAAGCTCTTGTTCGATCCCAGAAAGCTCGTCCCAGCAAGTCGTTTCAGCAAGACCCAAGAAAGCTTGCCAACAGTAGGAATGTTTAGCTCCGGGGAATCTACAGGCGCAGCGTGCCTCCCTCGCGAACTAGCCGAAAGCATCACGCTAGACCTCGGCCCCTCCGCTCCTGAGGAAAGATGTGTCGTAAAGTGTTCTGTGCTGCAGTCCTGCTGCTGTCCGCGACAGGTGTATGCTTCGCTGGCAACTACGTTGTGCCGACCACCACCCTGGCTGCGCAAACAACCAACAACACCAGCGCGGCCACTGGTTTTGTCAGCCAGACCAATGGCAATTGGGGCGCCGGGAACGTGAGCAAGGTCGACGTGCATTCATTGCTCTATGCAGGCGCGACCACCAAGATCTATGCCCACTTGCTCCTATGGTTTGGAGGATCGAACCACATGAGCATTGGCTACAGTTCTACGAACGCAACGCAAATCCACAATCAAATCACGGATATGATCAGCCGGGGAATCGACGGCGTCATTATCGATTGGTACGGCCCAAACAACAGCATCGACCAAGCCACAAAGCTCGTGATGGCGGAAGCGGAAAAGCATCCCGGCTTCACCTTCGCGATCATGATCGATCAGGGCGCGATCGAGTGGGACTCCTGCCCAAACTGTTCACCGCAGCAGGCGCTGATCGGCCAGTTGCAGTACATCGAGCAAAGCTATTTTTCGTCTCCCGCATATATGACTCAACAGGGACGGCCAGTGGTTACAAATTTCAACATCGACCTTTCCTACACGGTTGATTGGACGGCAGTGGCCGCCGCGCTTTCTACACAACCTGTCTTCTTCTTTCAGAACAACGACGGGTTCGCCCACACTTTGAGCGACGGCAGTTATTCCTGGGTGATGCCCACCACCACTGATTACGGGATGAGCTATCTGGCAAGTTTCTACGACACTGGGATGCCACTCACGACCGAGCAGACCGTGGGTGCCGCCTACAAAGGCTTCAATGATTCCCTGGCGGCATGGGGCTCAGGTCGCATTATGGGTCAGCAATGCGGACAAACATGGCTGCAGACGTTTTCCGAGATTGACGACCTTTACAACTCGGGAAAGCAACTATCCGCGCTGCAGCTGGTGACGTGGAACGACTACGAGGAAGGAACCGAAATCGAATCCGGCATTAACAACTGCCTCACGGTTTCCGCAGTGGTGAGTGGAAGTGCACTGCAATGGGCGATTAAAGGCGATGGAACTACGGTCGATCATTACGTCGCATACATCAGCTCTGATGGGCAGAATTTGATGTCCCTCGGAGAGTTTAATGCGAGTACAACTTCCATGAACCTCTGCAGCTATTCGATTCCCAACGGTACCTATACGTTGTTTCTACAGGCGGTGGGAAGACCGAGCATCACCAACCAGATGTCGGGAGCGGTGAAATTCACCTCGAACTGTGGGGGAGGAGCAACTGTATCGTTTGGGACTAATCCATCCTCTATGACCATTCTCTCGGGAACATCGGGAAGTGTCACTGTAACTGCGGCTGCCCAGTCAGGCGCCTTCAACAATGCGATCGCGTTGTCCTGCTCCGGCTTGCCCAAGGGTCTGACCTGTTCGTTCTCGCCCGCTTCCATTACTCCCGGCAGCGGAGCCGTTAATTCCGTCCTCACTGTTTCCGCCGAGAATTTTGTTTCCACGAACGGCCGCGAGCGGAATTATCCGTTGCTCGCCAACTGGCTGCTCAGTTTTGGTCTGTTCGGAATCACACTCGTGGGAAGGATTCAGCGCAAGCGCATCGTCGCCATTCTGGGAGCTTGCGCGGTGGCGATGATGATCGTCGGATGCACTTCCTGCGGTCGAAACGCGGCGAGCAGCCCCGTCAATGCCCCCAACGCGACCAACTACATCGTCACCGTCAACGGGAGTGCCAGTTCCATTCAGCTTTCCACGACCGTTACCGTCACCGTAAAGTAGCCGGAGATCATCCCGGTCCGTCCAAGACGCATGCAGGACAGCGGAACGTCGGGCCCAGCCCAACGAATTCCGCGTCATCAGGCGGAGCAAAAGAGTCTTTGAGGGGATCCATCGTGGCAGTCGCCGGATATGACCCACATATCGGAGGGTTTGGACCCGCTGCTGTAGCTCAAAGTGTCGAAGATACTTCTGCACGACATTGGGCATAGTCATACGCAGGCCCGCAGAAAAGTTCTGCGTCGCCATTGCTTGCTGCTTTTTAGAATCTTGCAGCAACTGAATCACACAGTGCGCGAGCCCTTGAACGTCTCCTGGTGGATAGAATTCAATCGCCAATTCCTCCCCTTGTGCCATTTGCCGGAAGTCCGCAAGATCAGCGCTAACAATAGGCACTCCATAGGCGCAGGCCAGATGTGCAACGCCGCTGCAACCCGTGGATGAAGAGTACGGCATTACTGCAACAGTGGCGCTTTGAAACAGATCGGGCAGCGCATCTTCCGGCACGTAGCCGCGAAATTCAATGCGATCATTTCCTGCACACAACCGTCTGATCGACTCCGTATAACCCGCTGCTTGTGGATGGTCTCCGCCGGCGATCACGAGTTTGGTCTCGGGTAGTTTCGCCGCGATCACGTTGAAAGCTTCGATCATCAACTCGAGCCGTTTATAGGTCCCCCATTTGCCGAACGCCAAAATGCGGTGGATCGGAGCACCGCGCCGCGAGAAATCTGGGAATTCTGGCCGTCTCGCCAGGATGCCGTGGGCTCGTAAATGAACATTATCTCGTCCGTACTTGTCATTGAGGATCTTGCGATAGCCGGGCATGAGCACGGAGACTGAGTTCGCAAGCAGCAGCATTCGCGTCGCGAGCGTGCCTGCGAACCGGTAGATCGCTTCGTGACGCACTCCCACGTCCTTCAGTTCCACCGTGTCCATCAAGTGATGCAGCGTCACGTGCGTGTAGCGGCCGCTCAGACGTGCCAGAAGCGGCGTCATGAGTCCTGAAAACGCGACGAAAGGATTCCTGCCAAAGGTGCTGAACAACAGATTGAACCACACCACGTCCGGCTTGAGACGATACAAAGCTTTCAGCAATCGAAGCGAACTACCTGGGTCGTCGAACGACCAGCAGCGCAGGACAGTAAATCCCGCGGGCTCGACGTGGCCCGGAGGGAGCTCGTCGGCCAGAACCGTAAGGCTGAGAAATCGATTACGCTGCAACTCTTCCGCGATGTGAAACCCATATTCACTCAGTCCCCCGGTACTGGGGGGGAACGTCGTGACCAGACATATCTTCATTCGTCTCCCGCCTTCTAGCCCCTCAAGATTCGATGTCCTTTCAGGAGAAGATGTTGCAGTACGCGACAAGAAAGAAAGAGATTCAAATGTTCGAAGTTTTTGCTTCACTGGGACGACGGGGACATGGCAGTGGAAAATGAACGGGCTCAGGATCTGCTTGCAAACATTTCTTTGCAATCGATTCTCTGATCTTCGCGACGGTCTCGTCGACGGAAAGTGGCGCGAGAACCGTCATGCCCTGAACAAGCCGGCTCAGCGTGATATAAGAGTCTCGATTCTTGCGGACAAACTCCGGAGGATACTCGGGCTTGCGCCGGTGCGCAGCTTCCGGATCCGCATCCACAACATAGGCCAGATCGGGCTCGGGGACCAAGCGCAAAAGCAGACTTATATATAGACGCACTGCCGGACGTGTGATCGGCAGATTGGCAAGTTCATCGTAGATGTACCTGTCGAAGATAATGAAATCAGCCCCAGCACAAGCGCTCTCCGACACGGCAACGCGAAGACTATATGCGTCGAGCAGGTAAAGGAACAAACGAGCAGCCGTAATGTACCAAGACGTAACATTTTTATCGCGGCGGCTGATGGGCTTGTCTGGGCTGCCGATGCCCTTGTCCCCCTTGAAAGCCGCGAGACTCATGTGTTCCCTGAGACGCGGAAACACAACGACGTTGTCCCAGAATGTGTAGCGAGTTGAGCGGAATCCCAGTGACCGCAAGTGGGCATGCAAAGCCTCGATTTGCGTGCTTTTACCCGCTCCGTCGATCCCCGAAAAGCTGATCACCTTTGCATTGTCTGATCGCATGACGAATTGGCTATAGCCGATCTATCTGGACAAAACGCACTAATGTGCACCGGGTGGCTTGCTTGGCGTGGCCTCCGTCAATGCAAAAGCAGCACCTAAGGCGACACCCGCTCCCACGATCGCACCTACTTTCAAGACCAAGGTCCGGACGTGGCGCTGCTTGGCCGGGGCGATAGCTACTCCCGCAGGCTGGGCGGCAGTTACGCCGCTTACGGTCGGAGCTTCTGCCGCTGCGGTCCCGACCGGTCGCTGCGACTTTTGACTCTGATCCTGGGCGGCCGGCGTTTGCGAAGTGCCCGCCTGAGAAGACCCCAGCTGATTCGAAGGGGAGGATTCCGGCTGCGGCGAAGGGGTCTGCTGGTTTGATGGTTCCTGCGCCTGCGCCCACGAAGTCCCCGGACTGTCGGGAAGCTCCGAAGCCGCAATATCCACAACGGAGGATTCAGTTGCGGGGATAGTCTGGCTTGCGACTGGCCGCATATCTCCTGCTTGTCCATCCTGCGCGTAAATGTCTTTGGGGAGGCCCAGTGCGAGTAAACAGAACGCCATGTAGGCGAAGCTCCTGCTCAAAGATCGCATCGTCATCTCCGTCTGCCAGGAACACAACTAGCTGGCTTGCTTGAGGGTGCCCATTTCGCCGAACACGCTGGCATACCACGGCACATCCTGTGGAACGGCTTCGGCTGGAATGCCGTTGAAACTACGCACCGCTTCATCGGAGGTCGCGAACGCCTCAAACACGCGTGCGACCCTCATTAGTTCAAGAATCACTTCTGATTCAGCGGACAAAGCAGCCAGTTTTAAATCACCATCACGCTTCATTGCCTCTTCCAGGCAGTGCAGCATCATCTCCACGCCAGCATTGTCGATATAGCGAACTTGGGAACAATCCAGAACAATTCGCGGTCGATGGCATTCAAGCAGGGGCTCTACTTCCTGAAGAAATGCGCGGACTCCATCCAAGTTCAGCTGTTCTGGCATTTGCATGATGACTACAGGCCCACTGGTCAACATTTTTCACCCCTTTTGAAGTTTATGAACTCTTTACCACAAATAGTCTCTAGCTTTCGATCACACGCCTGCTTGCAACGTGTGGTGCCGACCTTACTCGGCTTGCACCCACGCCACGTTTTCAACTCCGGACGAGACTGGAGACTGAACAGTCCCCGCTTGCCGCGGCACTCGGTTCTGCCGCATGACGCAAGGATCAGAGATTTCCAGCGTCACGTCACGTTCAAGATTCAGCAGATTGTTGCCATCCACAATCGAGTGGGCCACATCGAGCCCGATGCCGACGTAACTATTCGATAGAACTGAACTGTCCTCCACCACGGTTCCATAATCGACGTAGCAGTTGCTCTCAATGCTGCTGCACCGGGTAATGAGGCATTGCTCGGCAATCCTAGCTCCACGTCCGATGAATACCGGAGCCACAATACGGGCATCTCGATGCACCTGAGTCTCCTCACCTATCCACACGCCAGGACGCGTCTCTAGGCCGTTTGGGCGCAAGCCACAACGGCCAGTAAGGCCATCCACAACGAGTCGGCGCAAATCCCCCGGATCCTGCAGGCGATTGACATAGCCAGGGACAAGATAGTGGGCTGGTTCGACCTTGCTTCGGGCTGACAGAATATCGGTGCCTTCGTTGATCCCGGCCGGATCAACAATCCATAGATTGAGCGGTTCTTCGTCATAGAAGGCACGGGTCACCACTTGTCCCTGTTCACGATGGAAACGAAGGGCATCCTTCAAATCCAGATCCATATATCCGGTCACGCGAGTAACCACGATTGCCTCGGCACCGGTATCCTTACAGTTTGCTAGCCTTTGTGTCGCACCAGTCCACGCTGTCTCGGCAGAGCAAAACTCGATGGGAGAGGTGGAATGGATGTCGGCGCATGATGATGAGTCGGAAATCCCCTGATACACTGAAATTTTCTCCACACCGCCGCGCCGCAGTTCGTCGATAAGCCGTTCGATTACCGACCGGCCCAACACTTCAACGCAAACCAACGGAGTTCCCTGCTGGCCGAGATAAGCCCCGGACACTTTTTGGGCTGTGGTTTCTCCCCGCTTGCTCCTGCCTCGACTTTCTGGTCCAACAATAACAATCGCGCTTAGCACTCCGCATCCGCCTTGTCCTGGGCCCTAGCTTCCCCATGGTCGACTTAGGGTAAACGTCTACTTAACTGGCACCTTAACCAAGCTCAGCAGCCCCGCCCCCTGATTCGAGGATTGGGTCTTTGCCGTACGTCGTCGTATTTTCGTTTTTGGGAACAGCAGAGCTCGCATTTTCAGCTTAGCTTTGTGCAGTTGCGACTTGGAGTTTCCGATGGAGCAGTCGAGCAATTGCGCGATCTCGTGGTGCTGATATCCCTCAACCTCGTGTAAGGCAAAAATCTTCCTGCAGCCTTCGGGGAGTTCCTGCAGAGCGCGGCGTAGCGCGATGCGATCGACCACACCCGTGAGTTCCGGATCGCTCTTGCCGAAGTCACGATGCAAAGAAGGAGACTCTGGATTTACCGGTTCGTCCAATGAAACTGTCGGCGGAGACTTTCGCCGGCGGAGCTTCATCAAGACCGTGTTGACGGCGACGCGATATAGCCAGGTGGAAAAGGCGGCGTCTCCGCGAAACGAGCTGACCGTTCGAAACACTTGCAGAAAAGCTTCCTGTGTCAGATCCTCAGCTTCCGCGACGTCTTTCGTCATGAGCAGGCACACGGAATAGACGCGATTCTTGTGTTGTTGAAACAGAGTTGCAAAGGCTTGCTCGTCACCCAACTGAGCGCGCTTTACCAGGTTGATCTGGGAGTCATCGCGACCCTTTGTATTGGTCGCGGGGATGACGTTCGCTTCTGTCGCAGAAATCGCACAAGTTGCCACGTTTGATCTCCTTACTTTAGGCAGTTCGCTCGCCCATGACTCCGCGAGCATGAATTGAGAGTAGAAAAAGGATTGAAATCCTAGTATCGGGTCACATCTGTAAAGCATTGCAGGAGACGCTGTAAGACCTGAATGTGGTTCCTAGGGCTCGGGGCTCGCGACTGGCACGGAACTGCGCCGCACGAGTGAGCGGTGGAAAGTAATTTCCGAAGTAGGGAAACAGGTCGATTGACATTTACAGATCAATACGATCAATACAAATGGAATTCGACTTCCACACTGATCTCGACATCCACGGGTTTTCCGTCTTTGAGGGCAGGTTGAAAGCGCCATTTCTGCACAGCCGCGAGAGCCTGAGCGTCAAGGCCGAGGCCTAAGCCGCGAACCACTTTGATGTCGCGCGGACGTCCCGCCGCATCGACGATCAACCAAAGCACGCACGTTCCCTGCTTTTTAGCCTTGCGTGCCTCTTCCGTGTAGTCGGGATCCGGCGAAGAGATCGCTTGTGGCGCAGAAATGCCTCCGCCAACCTTGTAAACGCCGCCGCCGATACCACCGCCGATACCGGCGCCTACGCCGGGGCCGTGGCCGACCCCAACACCTCCACCTGATCCAGAACCAATGCCGCCGCCAGATCCGGTTCCGTTCGACGGAGGAGCGGCCGGCATGGCGGCGGATGCAGACACCCCAAGATTGGGCATGCGGTTTTCTGCAACATGAACTTGCGGTGGAATAACAACGGTGGGCTGAACCGCCAGCTTTGGCTTTTCGTTGCGGATAATAATTGCTGGCGGCGTAATCTGCTGCATCGCAGTTTTTGGCAACTGCCCTTTCGGTGCGGGCAGTCGATCACGATCACCGCCGCCGCCCCCGCCGCTGATCACCTTCTTAGCCGTCGGCAAGGCATAGGACTCGGGCGACGGCGCAATCAATATCACGCTCTGCCGCGCCTCAACCTTCTGCACGACCTGATGGCCGATTAACGCGCCGCTCAAAAGCACGCCGAGCAAAACGACGTGGATGATCGCGGACATGACAATGCCATTTCCGCGATAGTTGTTGTAGTGTCCCCATATCTCGTCGGGAGCGTGGGACATCCGGGTACTCTGCCTTATTTGCGGACGTGCTGCGCGCCCCGTAGCCTGATACTGGCTTCTCGTCAAAGACGGCTGTGCCAGCCCAAATGCGGACTCACCCTGGAAAACAGAATTGTGGCGACTCGACATGACTGCTCCTCAAAGACCCGCACCAACTTTAAGAAAGCAAATGGCGGGATAAAGCCAGTTCCCACCATTTGGGCTAACCACCTCGTTCGGTTGACCAGCAAAACACGGGGACAAACTTCCGTCACAAACGACCAGCAAGTAGAAGAACGAGGACAACCACCACGACGAGGCCTATTCCGCCACTCGGGTAGTATCCCCAGGACCGGCTGTAAGGCCACGCCGGCAATGCGCCCAGCAACATCAAGATCAGCACTACCAAAAGAATCGTGTACATAAGACCTCTCAGTTCGAATTTGTTTTTCTGCCAGTCTTGCCATAACTGGTGCCGACCCGGTTGGCGCCGAGCCGGCATTTCGTTAGCTGCCTCAAGATCGCGTTAGTTCGTACCGGGTGTGGTTGCACCGGCCGGGTCATATCTTCCCGATTCCTTGCTCTGAATGGAGTATTTACGAACGGCAGCGAGGAACGGCTCGCTAACAGCGGTTGCCTGAACCTTTCCGCTCAAGATGTCTGCAAAAGGCACAAAGTTGCCATACAGCAACCGAGTCTCGTCCTTGTCTTGAGTCAGCGCCGCGCCGCTCAGATCGATTCCGGCAAAAAGACCACGCGCGCGCGAGTAGGTCAATACTTCGGCCCGCATCTTGACGTCGGTGTCCGCGGCCGCATCACGGCCCACCGGTCCAGCGGCCGCCGACGCGTCAGCACCAAGCTTGAACTTGCTGGAAAGCATGTGCTGCATGCCTTGGTCATTGGTGACAATCATCACGAGGTCGACTGCTTGTCCTCCGAGTTGTAGCCCCCAACTTCCGCCAGTGATCGTGATGGGTGCAGGAGCACTCCAGCCCGACCGCGTTCGGCAGGTAGCAACACCCTTCCCGTGATTCCCGCCGAAGCCAACCGCGATCTTGACCATCGAGGGAATCACGGCGATGCACTTTGCATCGCGCATCACCTTGTCAGGAATTGCCTTGTCTGGCGTCGCCATGATTTCGTTGAGAACCTTGGCAGACGCATCAATCCGTTTCGCGATATCGGAATCGTCCTTGTCTTTGTCGGCGGACCAGCTCACGCCGATCAACATGGAGCAAACGCTCAGCACCAGGAGACATTTGGGCAGTATTGAAGAAACTCTTCTCATAATTTGGTTTAGTCCTCTTCTGTGCTCCACAAATGAGCACCGGCTAGCTAAATGTTCTGCGAGAACAAAGTTATTCCCGGCTGTCGATTGGTTCTATCCAGCAGAGGCAGTAAAGGACGGAAGAACTTTCCTGAGGACAGACAGCCCAATTGCGATGCAGCCGTACAGTGAGGTGTTTCGCGCGCTGGATATACAGGTTCCCCAGTATTGCGGGTTCCGAAGCGGCAAACTAGTCTGCAATCTCTACTCGACACGCCCCCCAGCGGGTGCCGGTCCTCTGGGACGGATCGGCACCTGCTCCTCCCATCAGACTCAAATACAGGAACGCGGCTCACCGGATACAGGTAGACAGGGATAGCTCAGAAGAAGGGGCTTTCCTATGATCTCGGTGGTAAGAATCCAAATCGTACGCGTCCAATCGGAGGTCCATATGCTTTACTGGGCATTGATGTTCCTCGTAGTCGCGCTCATCGCAGGAGTGCTTGGCTTTACGGGCGTAGCCGTGGCGGCTGCAGGTATCTCGAAGGTACTGTTCGTTGTCTTTCTGGTCTTGTTTTTGATCTCCCTGGTCGCACATCTCGGAAGCGGCCGGAGATCGCTGAACTGACCCGTTAAGTATGACAGGGTCTCCCGAGCGGGGACCCTGGTTTTAATCTTGTGCCGCCGATTCCTCGCGTACCCCTTTCGCTGGAGCGACGGTTGCCGGCAAACAAGCGTTGGTGGGGATCACCGCTTCCACCACCGATCCTCCGCTCGATGACTCCACCCTGAACTCTCCACCAAACTCCGCAAGCCGCTCCCTCATTCCCGCCAGACCGATGCCCGAAGCTGCGCCGTCCCGGAATCGGGCGAGCACGTCCTCGGGAATTCCTCTTCCATCGTCTGCTACCGTTAACGAGACATGCGCATCGCGACATACGATTCGAACATCCACGGATTGGGCTCCGGAGTGACGATAGACATTGGTCAGCGATTCCTGCAGGACTCGAAAAAGTGCAATCTCAACTTCTCTGGGTAGGCGCTCGATTGGCTCACTTACGCTCAGCGAGACTTTGACCTGACTCCGTTTCCCGTACTCATCTACATACCAACGAGCCGCTGGCAGGAATCCGAGTTCTTCGAGCAAAGGAGGATGAAGAAGATGGGAAATCGTACGGACCTCCTGAATCGCGCAGTCGGTCAGCCCGACGGTCTCGCGAAGCAAAGCCGGCGCGTCGATTCGTGCCCCATTCTCTAACTGATTGAGATTAATCTTGAGGCCTGCCAGATACTGCCCGACGCTATCGTGGAGTTCACGCGCGATGCGCCGGCGCTCCAAGTCCTGTAGTTCAAGAATTCTGGCACTCATCAGACGGTAGGATTCTGCATTGACGCGGGACTTCTCCTCGGTATCCTTCGTTCGCGCCACCTCAGCCACGAGCAGATGGAAGTTGTATGCCAGCATTAACGTGACGACAGCAAATGCCAGCCCCAGCATCAGGACATTTCTTTTGAACAGATAGTCCCATGCCTTGAGCCTCTGATCGAGAAGCAGTTCCTCTTCATCCTGCATACTTCTCACGATGGACGCGATTTGTTTTTCACGGTCGCCGATTTCCTGATGCCGTTTCCGCTCGGCGGGTGAAAGGTAAACCCGCAAATCGTCCGGACTCCGTTGTCCATCGAGCAAAGCCCCGTTGTCTTTCAGAATCCCAGCCAACTGCTCAAGGCGCTTTTGTTGCCGGGTGTTATCGCGGGTCAGCCTGCGGAGTTCTTCAACTGTCTCTAGGGCCAATTCGGACTGTTGGCTGGACGGTGTAAGCCGTTCGATCCCTGGCGTCAAGAGAAAGGGAGCTTCGTTGGCCCAGGCGCGCATGACTTCCAGCTGCAAATCATTGAGTTGAGATCTCACTTGATACGTATGGATCACCCAGTCTCGATTGACCACAATCCCGCGCTCCGTGAAGTAGGCCACTGCTCCCAGGGCGAGGATAGTGATGAAGACCAAAAGCAGCGAAGCAAAGCGGATTCTGGGGGAAAGCGATGCCGGCGTCTTCAAGAGCGCGGGATTGGAGTCTTTTATCATTCTTGCTCTGAATCGTCTGGTCCCCGCCCTTTCAAACCGTCCTGAGCGAATCAGTGTTGTAAGAGTCCACCTTTTCCCTGATCCCCCGACATTAAGCAGGGCCAGCTCCGCAAGAACGCATGAAGCTGGCCCTGGTTACCTGACCCGAGAATCGCCGCCTATTTGGTTGAGCTGGCCTTCTGGTGCTTAACCTCAAGCTCGTTCACTACCTGCTTAACGTTTGGCACCTGTTCCGCCAGCTTCTCAACGGACGAACGCTGCGCCTGAGACGGAACGTCCCCTTTCAATGTAACTACGCCGTTGTTCACGTCGTACCTCACATCCCGCTTCATCTTGTGCTGGATCAACATAGCTTCCAAGTTCTTATCGATGCCAGAATCCAAGTCTGAATCGACTTTCTTCGCGGTGCCATCGTCCCCATTCGGCCGGACGCCAATCTCGTTCGACACAACCTCAGTGCCGGCAATCGACCTTGCGATGGATTCCGCCCGAGCCTTTTCGTCGTCGGTTGCTACCTTGCCCGAGAGAGTCACTACGCTCTTGTCCCGATCCTGACTGACGCTTACGTCGTTCAGTCCGGCCTGATCCAAGGAGTGCCGGATGTCTCCAGCGACGTCGGGCGCTTTCGGCGGCCTGTCTGAGCAAGCCAGCGTTAACCCGATCGCGCACGCCACCAGTACGATTGAAACGTTCTTCGGTGTTTTCATAGTTCTCCTGTTCCTCGCTAGCGCCGGATGATTTGGCGCGGTTCGATCTCGTAAATAAATTCCAACTCCTCTAACAGTGCCTGTGATCGCGAGCTCTCAAAATCGAATGGACCCAGTAGAGGCCCGGATGAATTCTGGTAACGGAGGGAGGTAAAAGGATGAGAAAGGAGGTGGATGCGAGCGGCCAAGGACGGCTTCCAAGTCGGTCAAACTGCAAAGGCCCGGCTCGGGCCACCGTGTGCAGTCACTCCTGAATCAGGACGTGGCCGCCAGCATCCGGCCAGCTCCAAAATAGAGAAGTAGTGCTGCTATCAGAATCGGGGAAAGTGTGTACGACAGAGAATTCGATCGCCTATATGATCCCGATTAGAGCAGTCGATTTTCTGAGGGGCGCATCCAACAGCCCGATGGGGTTAGGCTTGCAAGTCGCGTGGCTTCTGGTACTGGGTATTCCAGTCGCGTGCATCTCGTGGACCGTGACGCATGAAGAGGTGTTTCGGGAGCCGCGGCAGTACTGCCAGCAAGAATGTGTACGAGCGCAGTCCTTCATCCTCCGCAAGTTCTTTTACTTATTCACCTGTGAATATTGTTTCAGTCACTATGTTGCGGCAGTAGCGTTACTCGTCGTTCACTACAAGTTGTTGTACATGAACTGGCGCGGATATCTTGTCGCCTTCTTCGCTCTCGTCTGGGTGGCCAACCAGTACATGAGCATTTACAACCGTCTCCGCCTCGACATTAAGCACGAGCAGGTAGAAATCAAAGCCGATGAACAGAAAGTTGATGACCGCAAGGCTGCCTGATGGGTGAGAGGTTCAAACCGTCAAGGGAACGCCGAGAGGGTCATGTCGCTTGGATGGAATTACGACTTCAACGATGGTACCGGGATTGGCATTAGCCAGTCTCAAACTCCCTCCCAGTTCACTGACACGTTGCCGCATTCCGCCGATCCCAACTCCCACTCTGTCCGGACGCAATTGAATCACTTGCTCCTCGATTCCTTTGCCATCGTCGCGAACCGTCAGAAGGATTCGGCCTTCGCGTTCGATCACGCTCACACTTCCGTTGTGGGCTCCGGAATGCCGGAACATGTTCGTCAGAGCTTCCTGGATAATACGGAAGACTGCCGTTTCAATATCTGGCTTGAGCCGGCTGAGATCCGTCGGCTCGACCTCGAGCCGAATTTCGATTCCACTGCGATCGGAAAGCCCCTCCAAGTACCAGCGAAGCGCTGAAATCAAGCCAACCTCGTCGAGAAGAGGCGGGTGCAGAAGATGAGAAATCGTGCGAACCTGTTTGATCGCACGATCCACAAGTTCGCTCGCGTCGGCAGCTGCTTGTTGCATCGAAGGCGACGAGTCCTTGGCGAGGATTCCGTCCAGAATCATCTTGGCCGCCGCTAACTCTTGCCCCAGCCCATCGTGAATTTCGCGAGCGATCCGGCGTCGTTCCTCGTCTTGCATCGTCATGAGCCGACTCGAGAGACGTCTAAGTTCCGCTGTCCTCAGATCGACCATTCTTTCCAATTCAACCGCACTGTCACGGATCGATTGTTCCAGCAGTTTGCTGTCATGAATGTCAGAACACGTTCCATACCACTTGATGATGCGACCTTCCGGATCTCGGAGCGGGACCGCCCGGGCACGGAACCAGCGGTATTGCCCGTCGGCGCCGCGCAGACGGTACTCCGACTCATACCCTTCACCGGATTCCACGCATCGCATCCAGTGCGCGAGGCTCCGTTCCTTGTCGTCACGATGCAGATACTCCATCCAACCAAGCCCAATGGCGGTACCTGCGGCTGCGCCCGTGTACTCATAAAATCTGCTGCTGATATAGTCCCGCGCTCCATCGGCTTGTCGGCTGAAGATGATATCGGGGGCAGTCTGCACAATCGCATCTAATTCCTGATTCTTTTGACCAAGGTCGGAATTTAGTTGCTGCAAAGCCAGTGCTTTTTGCTCGAGTTCCAGCGTCCGATCTGCGACTCGCTCTTCGAGTTCATTGTTAAGCCGCTCCAGTTGAAGCTTTTTGCGATGCAGTTCAGCGAACACTCTCACTTTCGCCCGCAACACCTCAGGCACAATTGGAACTGAAAGATAGTCGACCGCCCCGTGCTGATATCCCTTGAGGCGGTCGAGATCCGTGAGGTGCACCGCAGAAACAAAGATAATTGCCGTCTTCTGAAAGCGCGGATGCTGGCGAATGATCTCCGCGAGTTCAAAGCCGTCGATTTCCGGCATGCTTACGTCCATGAGTACGACGGCGACATCGGTTTTGAGCAATTTCTCCAGAGCATCCTTGGCAGACGTTGCCTTGATCAGGTTCTCTCCGAGGTCGGCAAGAATGGCGTCATAGGTGAGCAGCTTGCCCGGCTGATCATCCACCATGAGAATATTCACTTTTTCGTGGACGCTCATCATCCTCTCAATAAGCCACTCGCCTTCAAATTGCTACTTAACGGTGCAGCCACATGCGTAGAGCGGAAAGCAGTTGCTCGGTATTGACTGGCTTCGCCAAATATTCCGACGCGCCCGCTTCCAGGCATTTTTCACGATCACCCTTCATTGCTTTGGCCGTCAGGGCAATAATCGGAAGCCGGCGGAAGGACGAATTCTGCCGAATCACTTGCATCGTCGTATATCCGTCCATTTCAGGCATCATGATGTCCATCAGAACGATTGCAACATCAGGTGTGGATTCGAGTATGGAAATCGCTTCGCGGCCGGTTCCAGCTGTCAGCACCGCCATTCCGCGGCGCTCCAGAACACTGCTGAGAGCGAAGATGTTGCGCATGTCATCATCCACAACCAGCACCTTCTTTCCCACCAGGGCCTCATCCGATCGATGCAGCCGATCGAGCATCTTCTGCTTTTCCTGCGGCAGATCTCCGACCACGCGATGCAGGAAGAGCGCCGTCTCATCCAGCAGACGTTCCGGAGACTCCACACCTTTGACAACTACGCTGCGCGCCAGAGTGTGCAGTCGAGTGTCTTCTTCGGGAGACAACTCCTTCCCCGTGAAAACGACTACCGGCAAGTCGGTTATGGCAGGGATATCGCGCATGCGCTCCAAAATGTCGAAACCAGTCATGTCGGGCAGGCGTAAGTCGAGGACGACGCAGTCGAACGCCTCTCGAGTCACGAGTTCCAATGCCTCCGCTCCTGTGGACACTACAGAAACATCGATGTCGTCGTGCCCCAGCAACTCGCGCACACTCATTTGTTCCGCTGGATTATCCTCGACAATCAACAAACGCTTTCGGCGTGGAGTGGCATATTCCTTGATCCGCGAAAGTGCCGTATCCAGGTCTTCCGGGGCCGACGGCTTGGTTACAAAAGCAAATGCGCCACGGGCGAGGCCGTGCTGCCGATCTTCGTCCAGCGTAAGCATTTGTACCGGAATGTGCCGGGTGGCGGGGTCCTGCTTCAAATGGTTGAGCACCGTCCAACCAAGCATGTCGGGCAAGAACACATCCAAAGACACAGCAGTAGGATGAAACTCGCGAGCCAAGGCGAGGGCGTCCGCGCCTCGCAGAGCGACCAGAACTTTGAAACCTTTATCTCGCGACAAATCGCAGAGGACACGCGCATAGTGCGGGTCGTCTTCCACGATCAGAAGCACAGCGTCGTCGGGTTGCAGGTCGTCGCGATCGTCCGCAATCCGTTCGATCGGATGCTCCGAAACCACCATGCTCGACAACTGAAGTGGCATCGCAGGTAACGATCCCCTCCACTCGGAAGCGGTCATCTTCGACGCGGACGGCCCTACGTAAGTTAGGGGCAGATAAAGCGTGAATGTGCTGCCTTGGCCTGGCGTGCTGCGAAGCTGGATTTCGCCGCCTAACAGGCTTGCAAGTTCGCGGCTGATAGCCAGCCCCAAACCTGTTCCGCCGTACTTGCGACTGGTACTCGCGTCGGCCTGTTGGAAGGCCTCGAAGATGATGCGCTGCTTATCGAGAGCAATTCCGATCCCCGAATCGGTGACCTCGAAAGCAACTACCGAGGCGGCGCCGCTGAGAATCGGGTGATCTTCGCTCCACCCCTTCGTGGCAACCGACACGGCAAGGCGCACCGAGCCATGTTCGGTGAACTTGAAGGCGTTCGACAGAAGATTTTTTAGCACCTGTTGCAAGCGCTTCGAGTCCGTCACCAAACTGCGGGTGAGATGAGGATCGGCTTGCACCTCGAACGCCAGTCTCCGGTTCTCGGCTTCGTGCCGGAAGGGCCTGGCCACCATTTCCAACAAGTTGACGAAGAACACCTCCTGCGCTTCAACCGAAACCGTGCCCGACTCAATTTTCGAGAGATCGAGAATATCACTGATCAGGTTCAGCAGGTCGGTACCAGCACCGTGAATCGTGCGTGCGAACTCCACCTGCTTGGGTGTCAGGTTATGGTCGGGATTCTCGCTGAGTTGCTGACCCAAAACCAGGATGCTGTTCAGAGGCGTCCGCAACTCGTGGGACATGTTCGCCAGGAATTCGGATTTATACTTGGAGGTCAGCGCCAGTTCTTTAGCCTTCTCCTCCAGCGCACGGCGGGCTTGCTCGATCTCCTGATTCTTGCGTTCCACTTCTACGTTCTGTTCCGCAAGCTGTTGTGCTTTCTGTGCCAACTGCTCGTTGGTCTGTTGCAGTTCCTTTTGTTGAGTCTGCAGTTCCGCCGCAAGTTGCTGCGATTGCTTGAGCAGGCCCTCAGTCTGCATCGTCGCTTCAATGCTGTTCAGCACGATACCAATGCTGGCGGTAAGTTGCTCGAGGAACGCCAAGTGCGACGCCGTGAATGCGTTCAAGGACGCCAACTCAATAACTGCTTTGACTCGATCCTCGAACAAAACCGGGAGGACGATCACACTGCGTGGAACGGACTCGAACAATCCGGAACGAATTGGAACTGTCTTTTCGGGCAAGTCTGTAATCAACATGCGGCGCTTCTCCGCCGCAACTTGCCCAACCAGTCCTTCGCCAATTCGCAATCTCCGCAAGTGCCCGCTCTCACCATCGTCGGCGAATGCCGACAATAGCACCATGCCGGCCGACTCCTCTGTTTCCATCTGGTAGATCACGCCCTGTTGTGCATTTACCAGTGGTGCAAGTTCCGAAAGCAACATGCGACCGACCGTCGCCAGATCGCGCTGCCCTTGCAACATACCCGTAAAGCGTGCAAGATTCGTTTTGAGCCAGTCTTGTTCCGTGTTGCGGTCGGTAGTGAGTCGAAGGTTATCAATCATGGTATTGATGTTGTCCTTCAACTCCGCGACTTCGCCGCTCGCTTCCACTTGAATGGACCGGGTCAAATCGCCCTTGGTAACGGCGGTCGCGACTTCTGCAATCGCGCGCACTTGGTTGGTCAGGTTATCAGCTAGCAGATTGACGTTGCCAGTAAGATCCTTCCAGGTACCCGCGGCGCCCGGCACATTGGCCTGACCGCCGAGGCGTCCTTCCACTCCTACCTCTCGAGCTACGGTCGTAACCTGATCCGCAAAAGTGGCCAGAGTGCCCGTCATATTGTTGATCGTTTCTGCCAGAGCCGCGATTTCGCCCTTGGCGTTCACGGTCAGTTTCTGCGTGAGGTCGCCATTCGCGACTGCCGTAACGACCTTGACGATACCGCGCACTTGTTCTGTCAGATTGACGGCCATGACGTTGAAGCTGTCGGTTAGGTCTTTCCATGTTCCACCGACACCGGGCACCTGCGCCTGACCACCTAGCTTGCCGTCGGTGCCGACTTCACGCGCCACGCGCGTGACCTCAGCGGCGAAGGCGTTGAGCTGGTCCACCATCGTGTTAATGGTGTTCTTCAGCTCGAGAATTTCGCCTTTCACGTCGACCGTAATCTTGCGTGACAAGTCTCCGCGAGCAACAGCAGTGGTCACTTCGGCGATATTTCGAACCTGGCCAGTCAGGTTGCCGGCCATAGCATTCACGGAATCAGTGAGGTCTTTCCACGTGCCCGCGACGCCCGGCACGTTCGCCTGTCCACCGAGTCGACCTTCGCTGCCTACTTCGCGCGCTACGCGGGTGACTTCGGCCGCGAACGAGCGCAGCTGCTCGACCATTGTGTTCAGAGTTTCTTTGAGCTGCAAAATCTCGCCGCGAACGTCTACTGTGATCTTCTTCGAGAGATCCCCGTTCGCGATGGCAGTCGCCACCTCAGCGATGTTGCGAACTTGGCCGGTGAGGTTGCTGGCCATGAAGTTGACGTTGTCGGTCAAATCCTTCCAAGTTCCGGCGACTCCGGGCACCTGCGCCTGGCCTCCGAGTTTGCCGTCAGTACCGACTTCGCGGGCAACGCGCGTTACCTCGCCGGCGAAGGCATTGAGCTGGTCCACCATCGTATTGATGGTGTTCTTCAGTTCGAGAATTTCGCCTTTCACATCGACCGTAATTTTGCGCGACAAGTCGCCGCGAGCCACTGCAGTGGTGACTTCGGCGATGTTGCGCACCTGGCCGGTGAGATTGCCGGCCATAGAGTTCACGGAATCAGTGAGATCTTTCCAGGTGCCGGCCACGCCGGGAACTTGCGCCTGGCCGCCCAGTTTGCCTTCGGTTCCTACTTCGCGGGCCACGCGAGTCACTTCCGCCGCAAACGCGTTGAGCTGGTCCACCATCGTGTTGATGGTTTCTTTAAGCAAGAGAATTTCGCCGCTCACGTTCACTGTAATTTTCTTGGACAAATCACCGCTGGCAATTGCTGTCGACACTTCCGCGATGTTTCGCACCTGTCCAGTCAAGTTGCTGGCCATGGAGTTCACAGAGTCCGTAAGATCTTTCCACGTTCCGCCGACGCCGGGCACTAAGGCCTGCCCGCCCAGCTTTCCGTCGGTCCCTACTTCGCGAGCGACACGCGTAACTTCGGACGCGAACGACCGCAACTGGTCCACCATCGTATTGATGGTGTCTTTGAGCTCAAGAATTTCCCCTTTCACATCGACCGTAATCTTCCGCGACAAGTCGCCGCGAGCGACGGCCGTCGCGACTTCAGCGATGTTGCGGACCTGCCCGGTCAAGTTGCTGGCCATGAAGTTGACGTTGTCCGTGAGATCCTTCCACGTGCCGGCCACGCCAGGAACCTGAGCCTGACCACCAAGTTTGCCTTCCGTGCCCACTTCGCGAGCTACGCGCGTTACTTCCCCCGCGAACGCGTTCAGCTGATCCACCATCGTGTTGATAGTGTTCTTGAGTTCGAGAATCTCGCCTTTCACGTCCACTGTGATCTTGCGCGACAAATCGCCCCTGGCCACCGCAGTCGTGACCTCGGCGATGTTTCGGACCTGGCCGGTGAGGTTGCCGGCCATCGAGTTCACCGAATCCGTCAGATCCTTCCAAGTTCCGGCAACGCCGGGCACGTTGGCCTGTCCACCCAACCGGCCTTCGGTGCCGACTTCGCGGGCTACGCGGGTAACTTCGCCGGCGAAACGATTCAGCTGATCCACCATCGTGTTCAGCGTTTCTTTCAGCTGTAATATTTCTCCGCGCACATCGACCGTGATCTTGCGCGACAAGTCGCCACTGGCGATCGCCGTCGCAACCTCCGCGATGTTGCGGACTTGGCCAGTCAAGTTGCTGGCCATGAAGTTCACATTGTCGGTTAGATCTTTCCACGTACCGCCCACACCGAACACTTGCGCCTGTCCGCCCAGCTTGCCTTCGGTGCCCACTTCGCGAGCCACGCGTGTCACTTCACCTGCAAAAGCGTTCAGCTGATCCACCATCGTGTTGATCGTGTCTTTGAGTTCGAGAATCTCACCCTTCACGTCAACCGTAATCTTGCGGGACAAGTCACCGCGAGCGACAGCCGTCGTTACCTCTGCGATGTTTCGTACCTGAGCCGTCAAGTTGCCGGCCATCGCGTTGACCGAGTCCGTGAGATCCTTCCAAGTGCCGGCGACGCCGGGCACCACAGCCTGTCCGCCGAGTTTGCCGTCTGTACCCACTTCGCGGGCGACGCGCGTCACCTCGGAGGCGAACGATCGCAACTGGTCCACCATCGTATTGATGGCTTCTTTGAGCTGCAAAATCTCGCCGCGCACATCAACCGTAATCTTGCGGGATAAGTCGCCACTCGCAACGGCCGTGGCGACTTCAGCGATGTTCCGCACCTGGCCCGTCAGGTTACTAGCCATCAGGTTCACATTGTCCGTGAGGTCTTTCCACGTGCCGGCTACATCAGGTACTTGCGCCTGGCCGCCTAGTTTGCCTTCGGTTCCTACTTCACGCGCCACGCGAGTTACTTCCGCTGTAAACACGCCGAGTTGCTGGATCATCGTGTTGACGAGATTTGCAGAGCGGAGGAACTCGCCTTCCAGTGGACGCCCATCCACATCAAGCCGCACAGTTTGTGTAAGGTCGCCTTGCGCGACGGCTGCAATGGCACGCGTAACCTCGGCTGTCGGTCGCAGCAGATCTTCCACTAGCGTGTTGACCGAAACTTCCATTTCGCCCCAAGCGCCCCTGGACTCGTGAAACCGGGTACGCTCGCGCGTCTTCCCTTGCTTGCCCACGACCTGGCCGACACGCTTCAGTTCTTGAGCCATGTGCTGGTTGGCAGCGACGATGTCGTTAAACGTGTCGGCTACCTTGCCCGCTAGGCCAACCCATGTGCCGGGCAGTCGAACTGTAAAGTCGCCATCGCGCATCGACTGCAAGCTTGCCAGGATTACGGTCAGGTCGAGCGACTCATCCGACACTTTCGGCTTCCCGTTGCTCTTCCCAACGCTGGGTGGAAGGTTGTCGGTGCCGTTATGCGCGGGCTCTTTAAGCGCGGATCGTTTCATGACCTCTCCCGAGAAAGGGGCAATTCCAGCTCAGGCGTCTCCGTTCGGCGCTCTCGCGCTCAAACGGATTCGTCCATTTATCTTTGTGCACTACACCGATTGCCGGTTTAAGGGGAGAGACGCCAGCACTCTCCCCCAGTGGCATGAGAGCGACCCGAGTACCCCGGACCCTCCACACATAAACACCTGACCAACCACGTATTCGTACCATGAGCGCCCGGCCACTCGCCCTAAGGTATTTCCTGTAGGCCGAGCGCCTAGCTATGCGGAGTCTACGGCTCGTGCTTGGCCTTGGTGGGGCTAGCGCCGCGCAACCTATTGAGCCACTTCGATCTCTAAAGCAAGGCACGGGCAGAGCGCCAAATGCTTAACGCACGGCGATTTCTCTCCGCGGTACAGAGGTTTGTCTGGCGGGGCGGGAAAACTGAAAAATACAAAGTGAGATCTGTCTTGAATCCTTCATGCGGCATCACGATTGTCATTCCGGCTTACAATGAGGCCAGCCGTTTAGGCCCCACCCTCGATCGGGTTTTGGATTTCGTGCGACAACAAGCTTGGGACGCCGAAGTTATCGTCGTCGATGACGGCTCACGAGATGGAACCGCCGATTTGGTCAACGCCTACGCGCTAAGGAACGACATCGTGCGCCTGGTCCAGAACCCGCGCAATCGCGGAAAAGGCTACAGCGTACGCAATGGCGTACTGAATGCCCAGGGCGCGATCGTCCTGTTCACTGACGCTGACTTATCCTCTCCGATCGAAGAAGCGCCGAAACTCCTGCAAGCCCTTCACGCCGGGGCAGATCTCGCGATCGGCTCGCGTTGGGTACGAAGTGAACTGCAGATGCAGCGGCAACCCATGTTTCGACAGCTTTTGGGAAGAGCCTTCAATCAACTGCTGCGAGTAATGCTGAGACTGGAGTTCAAGGATACGCAGTGCGGTTTCAAAGCTTTATGGCGGGACTCCGCCACAGCTCTTTTTCCGTTGCAAAGAATCGAGGGCTGGGGCTTCGATCCAGAGATTCTTTTTCTGGCTCGCAGAGCAGCGCTCAAGGTGGTGGAGGTGCCGGTCCGGTGGTCCCATGACAGTGGAACCCGCATTCATCCTCTGGCCGACGGATTTCGTATGGTCACAGATATGCTCCGCATTCGTTGGTATGCGGCCACTGGAAAATATGGAGCCTCATCTGTGAGAGCTTCTGCCGGCACCCTGCCCGAAGGACAACTGCCGCAACCCTGGAAAATTGATTAACTTCTTCTGAGGTTACTTCTGCGCCAGAAAAAAGGGCTGAAGCCGTTTCGCTCGCGAGTTTCCCCTTGCAAACAGAGTCAGTTCGCGCCGCTACCACCGAACCGACCGCTTTTACATCGTGCTTATTCTGATGTAGCGCTTTATATCCGGAATCGACGTAAAAAACGCGTATCCCATCAGCAAGACTCCAGCTGTAGCCAGGATATTCGTGACGTTCAACAGTGGTTTTTTCATCCGAGCCTCCCTCCATTGATCAGAGCCTTATCGTTACGAGCATAGTTTGGATGCCCATTCTTAACTTAGGAGTTGGCTATCTCGAGTGCTCCACGAAAACCGTTGTGGGCGGGACATTGCCGGTTAGCAATATCCCGCCCGCAGGTTCTGGCGGACTTCACAACTGCTATTTCCCTTTCGGAGGTTTGGGTTCGGGCCGGCTCGGGGGCGGCGCCTGTCTTTGCTGCAGATTCTGTTGTTGCTGGACGTGGCGTTGCTGCAGTTGCTGAGTCTGCTGTTGGTGCTTCTGTTCCGTCTGTTGCTTCTTTGCCTCGTTCGCATTTTGTTTTGCTATTTGCTGGTGCTCCTTCTCCTGTTGCTGTTGCAGCTTCTGTCGTTCCTGATCCTGCTTCTGCTGGAGCTTTTGCTGCTGCTGTTGGTATTTCTGGTCCGTCTTCGCGTTTCCGGTGTTGGGCGCAGGCGGGCGTTCCATCGGTGGCAGGTCATTGGGATGAACCGCGGTGGCAGGCCGCCCGCCGTTTTCAGATCGCGGCTGCGCAGTTCCCCGATTGGCAGGCGGGTTATATGCACCTCCTGCCTGGCGTGCTGGTACAGCTTCGCGCCCAGAGAACTCTCCCGGCCTGACAGTGGCGGCGACTGGCGGCTTGCCGTGATTCGCCGACGCCCTCAGTTCCGGATTTCCTCGTGCGGCTTGCATGTGCTGGGTTTGCGCTGCCGCTGGCGGGATATGACGGTCGTGAGCTGCAGCTTCATCTTGGGGGGTCGGCCGCGCATTGATGCCGCCGTTGCCGCCGTTGTAGCTCACTCGCGTCTCGTTGTGAACGACGACTGTCGTGTTGTAAACGTTGTGAATGTTGGTCACGTTCACATTGGTCACTGATCGATTGTAGAAAAAGTGTCCGTTGTCCCACCGACCACCCTCGAACCCTTGTCCGAAATAGCCAAATCCGTAGTTGATGCCGCCATAGAAGCCGACGTGAGGGCCCCAATAGCCGTTATAAAATACAAACGCGCCATCCGCCCATCCCCAATACGGCGGGGTCCATAGAAATCCCACCTCTGGAGCCAATACCCACGTGCCTGGCACCCAGTAGTAATCGCCATCGTCATCACTCCACGCCCAGTAGCCAGGTGTCCAGATATATCCGTCGCCAGGACAGAGGGGCTGCTCATAAACCGGCAACGGGGGCGGACCGAAAGAAACCGAGATCCGCAGTTGAGCGAACGAAGCCGAACACATGACCACGATGAACGCTAACAACATCGCGTGAACGGAGCGAATACGCATTTTTGCTTTCCTTGGTCGGTCGCCCTCGCTTACCCGGTGCTGCTTTGCTGCTTCGGGCTGCGGGATCGATCGGTAGGCCTCGCCGGGACGCCCAGTGGCAGATTTCCGTTGCGCTCCGTGAGTTCCATTGGACTTAGAGACCGTATCGCTGCCAAAGGGTTGGTAGCAAGGAAAGCTACAAAATAGACGAATGGGAATACCAGCCACGGTAGACGCGAGTCGAGTGGGGCATCGAAATGCCGTTAAGGCATTCGCTGTATTGCCCGCTCACTCGCCTGTCCGTTACGTTGAACTAGCGGAATGGACTAGGACTTTGGGTGGTCATGGGTTGGCGTCGTTTGTCGACATTCGGACCCTTACGACTATCCGCCCCGGGCTGGAGATGCGCGGCTGAAGGCGCCGGGCGGGAGCTAGTTTCGCGCAAAGGAGGCCAACATGAAAAAACTGATGACGATTGTCTTCGCGCTTAGCCTGCTGACGTCTCTTAGCCTGGTGGCTCAAGACACCATGAAGCAGGACACCATGAAATCCGATACCTCAACCAAAGCCGCCAGCATCACCGGCAAAATCAGCGATGACGGCAAGACCTTCGTGAGCGACAAAGACGGCAAGAGCTTTACGATCAGCAACCCGGATGCGGTCAAAGGGCACGAGGGACATCACGTGACTCTGAAAGCCAAGGTTTCAGCCGACAAGACCGAAGTTGACGTCGTTTCACTGAAGATGGCGGGCGATAATATGAAGAAAGACAACACGCAGAATTAAGATCTACCGTCTGTTTATCTTGGGGGCCAGGCAATCTTCGCTGGCCCTCTTTTGCTGGTCACACCACAAATGGCTGTGAGTAATACTCAACGCGGCGATCTGGATTCAGTCCTGCGTCTTTTTGAAGACATAGAAATTCTTGTCGTCCGCCAGAGTCTCGATTTCGAGCCCACTCGAAGCAGCACCCCGGTGAACCGCGGAACGAACGTTCGCCAGCCCGATCTCGACACCCGCCAGCGGAATCTCTAGTGCCGAGCCAGGAGGCACGGTCTCGAGCTCTCGCAGAATCCTTCCTACCAGATCGTGATGCTTCCCGCGGCGGCCCTTTCTCAGAGTGGACAATTCGATTTGCCGGTATTTGGGATTCTCCGGCAAGTTCAACTTTCCATTTTTAGCCATCACCCCACCTCCAGATTTGACAGCTAACATACCAAATGATAATAATCTGTGTCAATTCAACGATACGATAAGTATATGATTGCGCTAATAGTACTGTTCCAATCTGGGTTTACTCGTTCGGCTACCGTTGCATACCTACTTCTGGTTTGCGAATGGATTGAATATTCCTCCCGATTTTTAGTGGAAAGCCTATGCTCGAATCCAACTCGAACCATGGGCTCGTCAAGAAGGGCAGGAACCATGCAGCGCAAGCACGATCAGGAATCTCCACGGATCAAAGTCATTACCGATCGGAAGAAGCTGGCATGGTTGAGGGCCGAGATTGAACGACAAAGGGCCGAGGCGAAGCAGGGCCGCTCTGAAACGCCATCGTGCCCCCATGGCGATCAAGTTCGAGAGTAGCGTTTGCGTCTTGTTTTAATCCTGAAAGGTTGGATTCAGATGGAGATGCGACGAACATCAACCCCGGAGAATTTGCGCCGGTATAGTGCGGCCATCATGGCTGCGATCGCGGCGCTGGTTCTCCGCCGACTGTTGGCGCCGGTATTCGGAGATCAAAATCCTTACCACACGGCGTGGGCGGCGGTTGTTTTTTCAGCCTGGTATTGCGGAGTTGGTCCATCCATAGTCGCCGTTCTTGCGGAGCTGCTCGGCATCTGGTACTGGTTTCTGGCACCAGCCGGTTCGTTTAGGCTTGCGGATCCCAAACCGGATATCGCTGGGATGATTGGTTTCCTGACCCTTTCCGCCTTTATTGTTGCATTCGGAGAAGCCACCCGTCGCTCTCTTGCCAATAGCCGTTGGGCCGAAGACCAGTTGCGAAAAGCTCATGCGGATCTGGAGGAGAAAGTTCAGCAACGAACCGTGGAGTTGAGCATGGCGAACAAGAGTCTGGGAGAGCTGTCGGGACACCTGCAGCAACTGCGAGACGAAGAACGCAGGCAGATTGCCCGCGAATTGCACGACAGCGTCGGACAGATGCTGGCGGCCCTAAGCATGAACATTGCCAAGGTTCAGTCGCAGGCCGAACAATTGGATTCGGCGGCCGCCAGGGCAGCGTCCGAGAACGCGGTAATCGTGGAACAAATAAGCAAGGAAATTCGCACCATCTCCCATCTGCTGCACCCGCCTCTGCTTGACGTAGCCGGCCTCGCATCGGCCGTCCGCTGGTATGTAGACGGTTACTCCGAACGTAGTAGGATCAAGGTCGAAACACAGATTCCGACTGAATTTCCCAGGCTCTCTGATGAAATGGAAATTGCGATTTTCCGTCTGGTGCAGGAATGCCTCACCAATATTCATCGCCACTCAGGGAGCGAAACCGCGGCCGTCGCGATTCGCGAGGAAGATCACACGATTGTGGTGGAAGTTAAAGATGCCGGAAAGGGCATCCCTTTGGACAAGCAGGTCGCGATGCGATCCCATCGAGCGGGGGTCGGTTTCCGTGGTATGCAGGAACGACTGAGACAATTCGGGGGCAATCTGGACGTTCAGTCCGACGGCAAAGGTACGTCAGTGACGGCGAGACTCCCTCTTCCACCGGCAGCGTCTAATGGGAAACCGGGAACGACGTCGTGAACTATCGTTCCCCCAATGACCCTCAGGCCCGACAGCTAGCGCGCTCGCGCTCTGATCTCCTGCAATTGTTGCGTGATCGAATTGCGGGTTGCTTCTCCGCTAGCCGGTGCAAACAAGATCGCTGCTCCGAGGCCGACGCCAACTCCAGCCGCAAAGCTCAGGGCGTGGCGCAGTCGATGATCTTCGGGTTGAATGATCTCCTTGCTCCGATCGATCAGTCCTGAGACGCGATCCGACGCGCGATCCACTTGCGCGGCGTATTCATCGATAATGTGAGCCGAACTCTTCAGCAGCAACTTGATAAATTTGTTCACGCCAAACCATCCTTTCGATTCCGGCTGTAGAAAACAAAAGCCGGATGAAAATCAAAACAACAGGCCAATTGGATTCCGGCAACCCTGACTACACGACTAGAGACGCCAGCCCATGTCGGCCCTCTCATCCACCTTGGCCCTATGTTAGGCAGTGCGACTCCCCATCACAAAATGCAGGATCAAAGAGATCACCGCGAACACCAGCAGCAGGTGGATCAGCCCGCCAGCCACGTGAAACACGGTGAAGCCGCCAAGCCATGCGATCAGCAGAATCACGAACAGTATGGTCCAAATGCTCATTGTCTTTCTCCTCCTGAGTTACCCGTTACTGCCCAACGACGCCGGAATTCCGGGCAACACAATCCAGCCTATTCGTGCACAGTTGACATGTCAGTACGGGGCATCTGGTATCCGCTGAGCAATCGCGCTGTACGACTGGAAAAGCTCCAATTCGTGTTTATGGCCAACCTTAGCTTTGTTTTGGCAACTAAAGAGTACAGTATCAGGGCCAGCGACTGGCGGGCGTGCGCCTTATGAGAAGATTGTCACTTTTTTGGCGAGCCGTGTTGAGCGTCGGGTTGTTCACCGGCTTACCGCTGATTTGCGGAGCTTATTCAGTGCTCACGCATGAGGAAGTCGTCGACCTCCTTTGGAAGGATGACATTCAGCCGCTCCTCGTCCGACGTTTTCCGGCGGCGACCGCGGACGATCTGAAGAAAGCCCACGCCTTTGCCTACGGCGGTTCGCTGATACAAGATATGGGTTACTACCCGTTCGGCAACAAATACTTCAGCGACCTGACCCATTACGTGCGGAGCGGGGACTTCATCGTCAATCTCATCAACGATGCCACCGACCTGAACGAATATGCGTTCGCCCTCGGCGCGCTAGCGCACTACTCGTCGGACAACCTCGGACATCCCACGGTGAACCGGGCAGTGGCACTGGAGTTCCCAAAGCTGCGCAGGAAGTTTGGCACAGAGGTCACGTATGCCGATGATCCCAAGGCTCACATCCGAACAGAGTTTGGCTTCGACGTAACCCAGGTCGCAAAGAATCGCTATACCTCCGATCGTTATCACGACTTTATTGGCTTCGAAGTGTCCAAGCCCCTGCTGGAGAAGGCTTTTCAAGACACCTACGGGATTCCGCTCAACCAGGTGATTTCTAACGAGGATCTGGCCATCGGTACTTTTCGGCGCTCGATCAGCACCATTCTCCCAGAGATGACGCGGGTGGCATTGCTGGCGCGAAAGAAGGAATTAGTCGCCGAGACTCCGAACTTCAACGCGCGCAAGTTTCGCTACTACCTGTCTCGGGCGAACTATCAACGGGAGTGGGGCAAAGGATATCGACGCCCAGGATTCGGCGCGCGCGTGCTCGCGTTCTTTCTGAAGTTCGTGCCGAAGGTGGGACCGTTCAAGGCGGTCGACTTCAAAATCCCAAGCCAGAAAACAGAAGATCTCTATATTGCCAGCGTTAACGCTACTCTCGATAACTACAAAATGCTACTCGCCGAGACTCGGACGAAAACGCTGCGCCTCGCCAATACTGACTTCGACACGGGACGAATGACGCACGCAGGAGAATACATTCTCACGGACAAAGCTTACGCGCACCTACTGGACCAATTGGCTAAGAGCGACTTCGGGCAGGTGACTCCTGAACTCCGCGAGAACATCCTCATCTTCTATGACGACCCCAACGCGCCAATCGCTACGAAACGAAATGCAGGCCAGTGGCAAAAAACGCAGGATGAAGTGCAACGGTTGAAGGTCTTCGCTCCGACGAGCATCCCATCGATCCAGGTTTCCACGCTCCCTTAGATCGATTCTTTGCGGGATAAGTGTCGCAGTTCGCTTTCGCCCCAACCCTTTGCGGCAACAACAGCAACTAATTGAAAGCAGTCGATTTAAATCGGAGGTGCGCCAAGTTGCGCACCGAAAAGGGAGGACTATTTCATGGCAGACGATATGGAAAAAAATAAACAGCAGGGTGGACAGTCCGGTCAGCAGAGCGGTCAGTCTGGTCAGCATGGCAACCAGCCCGGCCAATCCGGCCAATCCGGCCAGAAGGGTCAGACCGGCCAGCAGAGCGGACAGCCCGGACAGCAAAAAAAGGGCGGCCAGAACGAAGAGCAAGACAACGAAAATCTGGACCGGCAGCGCCGCGCCTCGTAGTCACGGGGTCGGCAACTTAAGAGGAGTCCCGGCCGCGTGCCGGGACTTCCGTTTTAGGAGCAGATTCGTTTCATCTGCGCTCTCCCGTCTGCTCCTGATCAAAGACCCAGATCCTCCGCGCTGCACCTTGTTCATATTAATGGGCGCCAGCCGGGGTTTCTGGCCGAATCAGCAGCGCAAGTCTCGGGAAGAGAAAACGTCCGGCGGCGTCATCGATCACATTCACCTGGCACGTATAGAACCCAGGTTTCAGTGGGCTGAGAGGTAGGTCGAGTTGGAAAACCCCAGCCTGGCGGTCGCGCGCATTCAGCTCCGTGAGTTCTGCGAGAGAGGTTTCGAATACTTTAACCTTTCCTTGAAAGAACGAGACGTTCGTCATCAGGTGGATGCCGGGTTTAGCCTGTCCAGTCTGCGTGGCACCAGATGCATTCGCCCGCCCAGGGTCATACACTTCGTAGTAAAGTCGCAAGTGCTGCGTGGAAGAAAAGACGTGGGTCACGTTTGGAATGATCTCCGAGCCGTCGCGAATCAAGCGGACTGGGACTCGCACCCTTCTTCGCGGGCTGAATCTGACTGGCGAGAACAATCGAACTCATTTTCAGTGGCTGGGCCTTCAGATCCGGGACATCTAGATCGGTTTCGAACGAGCCCATCCGCCCTGTCTGGTTCTCTCTCACCACAAACTTGAGATGATATTTCGCCAGGAGGCAGGCTCAGCCCGGTGTTGTACTGCACATTCTTCTTCCGAACTTCTGACGAGGTATCGACGGCGAGGTTGACCGTGTCTCGAACTTGCGTGACCGGGTGTTTTTCGTTGTCGAGCACGATGCCGATGACATCCAGAGTGGCTTTGTCCCGATCGCTGCTGCGCGTGAAGGGAATTTCCGAGCCCGGCACTACCAACGACACCGGAATGAAGAACTTGTTGGCCTCGCAGCCGAAAGTAAGCGGTGCTCAGATACAGGGGAAGATCTGTTGTGGGCAGCTCAGAAGCGAGTTCCTGCTGCAACTGAAGTTCTTTGTCTTCCTTCGTGGAATGCCGGTAATCGGCGGGCGCATAGTAGCCGCGTCGGAAGTCGACCTTTACACCTGGCACGTTCACCTTTACCGCAATACGCCTGTATCGCCCGTCCCTGGCGGGATTGCTGCTGTGATACCCAAGCAGATAGTAAGTCGATGTGTCGTGCTGTACTCCCTTGAAGACCTGGGTGAAATCATTGGAGTCGAGAAAGGCGCGTCCGCCCGTGTCGCTGGCCAGCGTGACCAGAGATTCCTGCGTTGTGAAGTTGGAATTCAGGGCGTTGATCGTGGATTGGCCGGAATATGGCGAAGTGCCCCGCATGCTGGCGTTTTGCGCCTCTCCTCCAGCGACCAGCGCCTGCAGACCACGCAGATCCATGGTGTAGATCGCCATATTGGATCGCACGGCTGCATTGATGGCCGCTCGCAGTTCGGACTGATTTTCAATCCCCGTTCGATCCATGCCACTCGAGAAATAAATCAGCGATTTCTTCTGCTGCAGATGAGAAAGCTTCTCCGCCACGGAACGCAACGCTTCCAGACGACGGTCCGTGTTGAAAATGTTGTATTCCGTATCGTCTGCGGTAAATGGCTGGCCGGTATCGGGTGTGCCTTCGGTGGTGCCGGTGGTTCCCTCTTCGAAGCCCTGGCCGCTGCCCGCGCTGAAAGCCTGGAGTTGTTTCTTGAGCAGCTCATGATCGGCAGTGAAATCCTGGTTGACCAGAAGCGCGCTTCCCAACGAAACGATCGAGACCAGGTCTGCCGGGGCCATCTGGGTGTCGACATAGTGCTCCGCAGCGGTCACCGCGCGATCGATTTCGTCCGGCTCCATGGCGGAGAGATCGAAGAATAGAACGATGAGGCGGCGATCTTTGAACTGGTTCGCAGAGCGCAGCAGCCGCGTGTAGCGTCGCTGCATTCGTCTGCTCAGTTGGCGCAGCTGGTCAGCGGTTTCGTCTGCGCCACATCCTGATTTGCGACCGCATCAATGTTCTCGACGTCGAACGAGACGACCTTCTGGGGCTTGTTGTCCTCGAGAATCGTGAAGTCCTCCGGCTTGAGACCCGCGCACGATATTTCCACTCTTATCTCTGACCGTCACATTCACCAGCACCAAATCGGACTGAACGCGAAAAGTGTAGTCCGTCTGCTGCTGTGCGGGCGCGGACGATACACCAGGGCGAGCGCGAGCAACATCGCCAGGATCTTGTTCGCCAATCGGTTCAGATCCGAAATCATCTGCATTTTCCTCAAAAGCGGAAGCGGGCGGTCATCGTGATTTGCCGCATGGCGCCAACCGCCGTCACGCGGCCGAATGTCGGCGATGTCACCGACGTGTCAATCGACGAGTAATTCGGCATGTTGAAGATGTTGGTGGCCTGCGCGCGAAACTCCAGAACGCGCGATTCCTTCAGCGGAATCACCTTGGTGAACGCCATATCGAACAGAAGCGTTCCGGGCCGATGATGCTGTTGCGGCGCGCGTCGCCGTAGCTTCCGCAAGGCGGAGTCGGGTCGAATGCGGCCGTGTTGAACCATTCGCCGATGGATCGACTGGCGAGAGAGATCGATTGCCCGGGAACGACATTGGGCCGCAACGTGCCATTCGTCCCGGTGTTCAGATTGCAGGGTGAACCCACAAATCGTGGCGTGAAAGGCAATCCGGAGGCGATGGTCCAGTCGCCGCTCCACTGCCAGTCGCCGAGAATCGCGCGGGCTGGCGTATTTCCGGTGAGCCAGCGCTTGTCGTGTCCAAACGGCAGTTCCCACAAATAATCTGCTGTGAATTTTTGCGTCTGATTGAAGCTTGAGAGACCGCGCTCCGCCGACAGATCCAGAGCATTCTGCGCCACGCGACGCCGCTCCGCCACCCGACGAGCCGCCGCCTCCACCGGCAGCCGGTTCCTCCGGCTCCAAGACCGGCTCGCCCCGATCCCGAAGTAGCGCCCGCTCCGATGGAGGACGCGTCATCGATCGATTTGGAAAACGTATAGATCCCGCCGATGGAAAACCCGTTCGCCAATCGCTTGCGCAGGCGCACCGATCCGGCATTGGCCTCCGAGTCGCCGACGGAATTTTCATAAGTGAATGC
Organism: uncultured Acidobacteriaceae bacterium; assembly: GCA_963795875.1. GTDB lineage: Bacteria > Acidobacteriota > Terriglobia > Terriglobales > Acidobacteriaceae > Sulfotelmatobacter. The sequence goes on along the minus strand of CAWCJM010000003.1, from coordinate 1,339,459 downwards.
TTGCGCGGTCGGAATCAGAATTCCAGTCGCCGTGCGGTTGGGAGCTTCCAGAATGTCGAGATCCGTGCCCTTAGTTCCGGTGTAGTCGATGTTCAACAACAACGTCGGACGAATCTGCTGCTGAATATCCAGATTGCGAATCTGCACATAGCCCAACCGGTAATTCGGATTCACCGCGTAGTTATTGGTGATGCCGCCGGTTGGAAACCGCAGGGAAGCCGCTTTGCAGCGTAAGATCCCCAGACTGCGACTCTGAATGTTGGTCTGGGTCGTGGAAAACGGAGGTTGGAAGGCCAGTTGCTGCACCATCCCCTGATACGCCCCAGTGTTGTAGTTGATCCCATACCCACCGCGGACGACAGTCTTGGAGAACGGTTTCCAGGCAAATCCGACGCGCGGCGCGAAATTATTGCGATCCGGGCGTACCAGGCTGGGGGGCAGGTTTCCACTATAAGGCCCGATTTGTCCTGGCAAGACTACCGCGACAGCCGGCGTGCCCAGCGCCGGATTCAGCACTGCCGGCGAGAGGTCGAGATTCGCAATCCGATTGTTCTCTTCCGTGAGCGGCGAAACGTATTCGTAACGGACGCCGAGGTTCAGGGTCAGATTTCCGCGAATTTCCACTCATCCTGCACATACAGATCCCAATAGTTGCCATGAAAATGGTAGTTGTCCTCTCCGTACTGCACCGATGTCGTCTGCGGAAATCCAAGCAGGAAATCGGCAAAGTCGTAGCCTGTGCCGGGCACTTGCTGCGGTGGCTGCCCGGGCTGACCCGGGAATCAGCTCGGAAGTGTTGTAGCCGCTGAAGATGAACGCCCCGCGCGCATTGCTGCTGGTTTCTGTGTTGAGTTGGACGCGCCGGAAGTCACCACCCCATCGCCAGCTGTGCTTGCCGTGCGTCCAGACCGACATTGTCTGAAAATGTGTAGGTCTGGTTGCGCAGAAGCTGCGGATTGACGTCCTGAAGGCTGGCGAAGTTGCTGAACGAAAGACTGGGTAATCCCCAGTCAAATGGATTCGTGCGACACTCCGGTGATTCCTAGCGCGCCGGTCGATGTCATCGTTGAAGGCGTAGAGATTCTGTGTACGCGTGCGGCTGCGGTTGAAATCGAAACGCACGCTGTTGGTGAGCTTGCCGATGCTGCGAACGTAGCCGATGGGCACGTCAAAACTGCGAACGCTTGGTGTTGCCGCCGACGCTCGGAAAGGGATTCGTGATGTTCGACGCTCGATCCGTGATAGTGAAAGCCGAACGTCAGATTGTTGCGCGGCGCGCCGCGTCCGCCGCCTCGCCGCCCGCCCGCGGCGCGGCGCCAAAGGTGTGATTGATCGCGCACATTCAGGTCGTCGCTATCGCTGGTCGCGGACGTCACGAAGTGAAAATTCTGGAAATCTCCCCGGGAAGATTCGGCATGCGGAATGTACGGCAGCAATCCTGCTGCGACCGGGTTGATCTGCGGGATCGTGTTGTTCGGGAAGGCGTGTTGGTCGCGGGATTGAAAATCTCGACTGGTTGCCCCTTCTCCGGCCCTGAAGTGTAGGTCGTTTGCGAAAAGTTTCCTTGCCGCTCCAGCATTGTGGGAACCGTCGAAAACTGGTCGAAGGGATTCTCCCCGCGCTTACCGTTGTAATTGACGAAGAAAAATGTCTTGGTACCCCCGTGATAGATCTTCGGAATGTTGAGCGGCCCGCCGACTGAACCGCCGAAACTATTCTGCAACATATGCCGGATTGCTCGCGGGTTCGCCGGCAAGCGCGTAAGGCGCGGCGTTGAGCGCCGAGTCGCCGATGCCGTAGTAGATCGATCCGTGCGGATGATTGATGTCAAAACCGCGGCGTCCGGTGATCGTCATCGCGCGGCCCGGTCCGCCGCCGCCAAACCTCGCCCGGACCGCCGAATCCGCCACCGGCCCCGAAGCCGCCACCTTGTGGCGAGCATCATTGATACGCTGCTGCAGTTCGTCTCCGCTCATCGCAGTTCAGCGGATTGGAACTGTTCCCGGAAACAGCAATGGACTCGGTCGCGCTGTTCGGATCAATTCCCGGAACCGGCATGCCCGAGGGCACGACGTCGCTCATCGTAGCTACCGCCTGCATCCTGAGCGCCTGGGTTCTGCATTGCAGAAAGGGTTTGAAATCCGCGCTGAGCGACGGCCGGACCATTGCGGCCTTCGAGGCCTGCTCACTCGCCGCGTGTGTGCGGGATAAGCAGGGTCAATTCAAAATTCGCGGGCACGTTTTGGTGGGTAGCGTCGATCACGACCTGCTGCGTACTATTGGCGAACGCGATCATCTCCACTCGAACGGTGTAAGAGCCATAGGACGGAACGGCTGCGGAATAGATGCCGTCCACATCGGTCCAGATGGCGATTTTCTGAGCGGCGAGGTTCGAGCGAGATGGAAACTGGCTGCGCCCGGAATCGGCATGTTGCCCGATTTCACGATGCCGTGAATCGTTCCGCTTTCTGAGGTCCGGCAGGCTGCGGTTGTGCGCGGGCTGAATCTGGGCGCGGGCGCAATCGCAGGCGAGCAGCAGCGTCAAGCTCAGAAGCAGCGCACCGGAAACCAGCTTCCCTGTTGCGATCATGAATCGTTCCTCTCCGGTCTAGGCCCTGCCACCTTATGTTGCCCGCCTCTTGCGATGATAGCCTGACCACCCCGAAGCCACGTAAACTTTTGTCTCTTGTCTACGATGCAATCTCCGGAGTTATGGGAAACTCGGCTGAGTCCTGTATTCAGCCAGGCCCGAGGTAAAGATTCGTAAAAGTAGCGATGGCTTTCACAACTTCGAGTCCATAATCTGGTTCATACCGACAGATCGATTTCAAAGGATTAGGAGGAAGTATCATGCTTAAACAAGGTTTGCTCGCGCTGCTGCTGGCGGCCCTCGTATACACAGTCGCGCCCTTTGCTTCTGCGCAAGACAACGGAAGTAACGACCAGCAATCAACCACCGCTGGTGCACCGCCCGAACACGGACACGGCGGCCATTTCGATCCGGAGAAGCGGACGGAAATGCTGACGAAGCAACTGAAGCTCACCTCGGACCAGCAGCCGAAAGTGCTGGACATTTTGAAATCCGACACAGTCACAAATGCAGAGCCTGCGATCCGATTCCTCGGTCTCGCAAGATGATCGCCGACTCCAAGATGATGGAGATCCACAAGACCTCCGACGACCAGATCCGGGCGCTGCTTGATCCCAACCAACAGAAGAAATGGGACGCGATGCAAAGCAAGCAGCAGCAGTGGCAGGGACATCACCAGGAGGGGCAGGCTCCGACGGCGCCAGACTCTTCCCCGCAAAAATAGTGAGTGGTCGTAATTGAGCCAGTTTCGCAGCCGATTAAGAAGCTGACGATGTGGGGGCAACGCCTCCACATCTCTTCTTTTTTTTAATGGCCGACTTGTCGTCCCCAATCCTTTCGGTATACGCTCGGTTACTCACCTGCGGCCAGAGCGGCTGCTTCGCCTGAGCGACACATGAAGGGACGGACCGCCAACGCTGACTTCGAACGCTTCCTGACCGGCGCAGCGAAGTATGCCGCCTACCTCGAGACGCCCGAGGGCCGGCTGCGCCTAGATCTCGCCTTTGCCAACCTGCAGGAGTTTCTGCCCCCGGACACACACTCTTTGCACGCTCTCGATCTTGGGTGCGGTACCGGCGCGATCGGGATCCGCCTTGCGCGACTTGGTTTTCATGTCACGTTAATGGATCCGTCCCTGCCGATGCTGGATTTCGCCAAGCGCGCCGCCGGGGAAGCAGGGGTTACGGACAGGATCGCACCGACACACGGCGACGCCTCGCAATTGACAGCGTTATTTCCCGCCGCGTCGTTCGATCTGATTGTCTGCCACAATGTTCTGGAATTTGTCGAGGACCCATGTGCTGTGTTGCGCGCTGCGGCTCGCGCCTTGCGAGATTCCTCGGGCATGATCTCGATCTTGGTGCGTAACCGGCCGGGTGAGGTATTGAAGGCTGCGATACTAAACGGCGACTTGGCCGCGGCTGAGCTTAACCTTACCGCGGAGTGGGGAGATGAGTCTCTGTACGAAGGCAGGGTGCGTCTATTTACCGCAGTCGGCCTGCAAGCCATGCTGCTCGAATCGTCATTCGTGGCAACTGCGGAACGAGGCGTACGGGTCCTATCGGATTACCTGCCGCCGAGGGTTTCCCGAAGTGATGAGTACGAACGAATTTTCGAGCTAGAACGTAAGCTCGGCCGACGACCGGAGTTTGCCGCAGTCGCCCGCTACACGCATCTGCTTGCACGTCGCGCAGGTCCGGTGATGAAGGACGTCACATGAACGACGTTACAGCCCAGTCCTCGTCGCCCCGTTCTCGTCTGATGACGCCTGGCACCGGTATAGCGCTCGGGCTCGGCCTTACCAACGAGTGCAATCTCACCTGCGCCTTCTGCTACCGTGATCCAACTCGCACAGATCGTCTCTCCCTCGATCAAGTGAAGGCAGTTATGGAACGCCTGCCCGTCCGCTCGGTGAATCTCGGCACCGGTGAGAACGGCATGCATCCCGACTTCAAGGCAATACTGGCCTACCTGCGAACGAAACCGGTCAAGCTAACCATCACTTCCAACGGTCATAGTGTCGCTGTTCTGGAAGACGACGAGCTGCGAGCCTTCCATGACATCGAGTTTTCTCTCGATTACGCGACGCAAGTGGAACAGGATGCACAGCGCGGGCATGGCAATTGGGCGCTCATCCACCAGCAGGCAGAACGATGTCTCGGGCTCCGAATTCCTGTCACCATCATTGCGGTCATGATGAAGTCGAATTACCTGCGTCTAGCGGATGTGGCGCAGGTAGCCCAACGCTTTGACGCTCCTTTGCGAGTGAATGTCTACCAAGCCGTGCGATCAGACGTTTATGCCCTCAGCTACGAAGAGTACTGGGACGGGTTCCAGCGTCTCTTCGAGGAGACCGATGTAATCGCGATTGGCGAGCCCTTGGTTCGCGCAATGGTGGGGCTCCCACCTCAACAAGGCGGTTGCGGCGTGAGCACCGTGCGAGTGACGCCAAGAGGCACTACACAGCCCTGCGTCTATTGGCCAGGATCAGGAGAGCCGCTTTCAGACTTAATCTCTGCAGGCACTGGCATTCTGGGCTCAACACCCTTCGAGCAGGCACGCACACTTCCTCAAGCCTGCAATCCGTGTGAGTTCCGCGAGTCGTGCCACGGCGGCTGTGCCGGAAGGCGACGCTTGCAAGGCGCCCTGTTACAGCCTGATTGTTATTGTCCAATCATTCGGGGCAAGCGCCCACAGCTAGAGATCCGCATGGCCGCAAATCGCGACTTGCCTAAGCTGAACAGTTCCTGCACAACAGTGGTGATCGCCAGGTAGCCTGGATCACATCCACTGTTCGGATAAGCCTGGCGGCTGCCCCACTCAAGCCCGGTTCGGGCCTCGCGTGAGGCCGTTCAGATCTCCTCAACTCTGTCATCCCGACCGGAGCAGATCATCGCGAATGCGATGATCTGCGGAGTGGAGAGACCTGCCGTTTGAGTCGTTGTCCAGTCATCACAACCGCGCTTGAGCGGGGCCGACGCAAATAAGCCCCCCTTATTTCGCGTCGATCCACGCATCTGATCCCGTCACCTTGACTGCAACGCCAGTAAGGAAGATGTGCAAGGGCTTGCCGTCGGCGGTACCGCGATGCTCGGTTGAGAACAGAATTGGACCGGCCTTTTTGTAGCCTTCCCACGTTGCGAAGACGCGGCTCGGCGGCTTCGCTCCGCCGCGGTGGTAGTCAAAGTACACGACGCGGCTGTCTTTACCGACGTAGAGATCCCAGGTGTCACCGGGTGTGTAACCCACATCCGCGGGATACTTCACCGGGACCAGTTCGGCCGTGCCGGCGCCCAGCGGCAGGTTAAACTTGCCCTGATCGATTGCGCTGGCGCTCTTGTCCCAATACGCATGGAAGGGGAATAGAGCCCAATAATTATCGTTGATGAAACTGGGGTCGATCTGATTTTTCACAGCGTCGGATTGGCTGCTGAGGTCGGTGCGTACATAGGAAACGTTCACCGGCTTACCGTCTTTATCCGTTCCTTCAAAAGTGACCTTGTTCGTCTTAGGCTCCCACTCCCACTTGTGTGCAGCTTTGAACAGTCCGGTAATCTCCCCATTCCAGGTGTAGCGGATAGCCTCAACTTTGTCCCACGAATCGACCCCGAAAGTCTTGGCGACTTGATCGAGAATTGGCGAACGTTCTTGCGCCCACGAGTTCGGACCAAGGACCATCACTCCGCAAAGCAGAAGACCCATCACGGTGAAACGGCGGGCATTTCGCATAGACTTGCTCCTCGGTGAATTGAACAGATGCTGTCTTGGATGAAACGCCCTGATTTTCGGATACACAAATTGCGTGTGGGGTCGCCCGGCGTAACTTGAGTTTGTCCGTTTGGTTACCGCGGTGACGCCGGGCGCCTGAGCCGGCGCAACTCGATCAAGGCCCCGGCCGCTGCCACGCACCCATACTCTACAAGCATCACCCAACCAGGAAGCGCCCCCCACGGGCGTCCGAGCGCGCGCAAGTGCCATTGGACATATGTCGGGATAATGCTCACCGTCCAGACGATGATCAGCAACGTCGAGGCCGACGTCAGCAAGGGTAGCAGCCAAAGAAGATACCATGGAAATACAGCGGGGGCGCACAGAAGACATGCCGCCATTGGCCAGGCAAATGCGCCGGGAGACCACTCAGGCGCAGCGCTTCTGAGCCAGGTTGCAGTCACCAATCCGACAAGCACAGCCAATCCAACTAGCAACTGCGGAGGCGCCACCCGATCAAGTGCCGCGAACACGGGACCATTAAAGCGGAAAGTCTGTACGTACGTACCCAGCGAGCCGATCGGAATGCGCCCGTGATTCAGAAAGGGCACGTACAGGAATCCGGCCACTGCTGCCGCCAGCGCCGCGTCGCGAACGCGAACCCGCTTCCAGTAAATAGGCAAGAGAACGACTGGCAGGAATTTCACTGCGATCGCCAGTCCAAGTGCAACGGCTGCAGTCGCCCGCCACCGGCGCACTAGCGCAGCTGCGGATACCACCAACAATAGCGCGCCAACAATATCAATGTGACCGCTTCCCGCCACTTCGACGGCCAACAATGGGTTCCAAGCGAACGCCAGAACCAGGTGCGCTTCCTGCCGGGTACAACGCAAGATATCGAGCAACACGAAAACAATTCCGACTTCGCAAACCACAAATGCCACTTTCAGTGCAAACGTGGACTCCTGAATCGCGGTTACTGTGCGGAAAAAAACCTGCGCGCCTGGTGGATACGGGCTAGGCAGATTAGGGTTGTTCAAGTTGCGGGTTTCAGGGGTATGCAGCCAGTTCACGGCAGGATCGCTGGGGACGACGAGATAAGGGTTGTAGCCGAACCGCTGCAGGCGGCCATCCCAAACATATCGATGGATGTCATCATCGGCGCCCGAGGGCATCCGAAGAAATGCCACGTGCCACACAGCGGCCAAGACGAGCCCAATGACGACAACGCGTCGGGAAAATCTTGACGTAATGAAAAACTCACGGACCGCCAGGAGGTAGGCGATTCCCGCAAGCGCCAAAAAGGCCATGAAGTACGGCCCGCCCCGATCGCTGAAGTTGCGTGCGCAAATTGTTAGCGCCACGCATAATGTGGCGCCGAGTGCATACACTCTCCACTCGGCGCTGACCTTCACAGTTCTCCCGTCCCCGTTCGCAACAGCGCCGCTGAACGCTCCCACTCTTTAAGCCACTGCGCCGTGCGCGGCGCCCTTTCCGGAGCCAGACGCAACTCCTCTGCCAACCGAGTCAGGTCGTCAGCCACGTCAATGTCATAGAAAGGAACTGCGAAACCTACTGATAGCTCAAGAGCTCCTGTGCGCGATAGGAGTCGCTCCAGCGCACCGCTGGTGCCCATTCCGTCGTGCGCGAAAAGCGTAGGATGAGAAGTCTTTGCGCCTACAAGATAGTAGCCTCCGTCATGCGTCGGTCCCACGACCACGTCATGTGCAACCAGCGTTTCGAACGCGTCTTCGAGAACAGAGCGCGGCAGGTGCGGACTGTCGCTGTTGAAGGCAATGGTGCGTCGCTGATGGTCTCCCGCGAAATGCGCAAACACCGAAGCGAGGCCCGCAGCAAGACCCTCACCTTCCTGGGCAACTATGCTCACTTCGCTGCCTGCCAATTGAGCCAACTCGTCGACGTCGGTGTCGGGGCACATGATGGCAACTTTCACGCCGCTCAATGACTGTGCTAGCGTAAGCGTGTCCTCGAGAAGACACCGATAAAATGCTGTCACGGCCTGAAGAGGAAGACTCGAAGTCAAGCGGGTTTTCACCGCGCCCGGCCTCGGCGCTTTCGCCATGATCACCAGCACACGGTCGCTGCCTGACGAACGCACGACGTTCTCACTGGAACAATTCATAGATTGTTGGGGCAATAATATACGACGAACCAGAAGTGTGGCCCGTTCAAGCCCGGTTTTGGCTTGGAGCGGATGTTGAGTGGGGACGATGGTGACTGGGAATGTTGAGTGGAAATGTTCAAGTCTCCCCACCCCTGTCATCCCGACCGGAGCAGATCATCGCAAAAGCGATGATCTGCGGAGTGGAGGGACCTCCTGTTGTGACGTTACCCGGGTGTGACTCACCCTGGGGATCGAGCCCGAATAGACGATGCGAACGAGCAGCGGGAAGGCTCTGTCCGACTCTCGTGCTGGCCGTGCGGTCCTCGCTCTTGGACGCCGAAAATAATATCGCACGATCAAGCTGAGAATGAACCAACCCCGCGCCGACCGCGCCTTCAGCGTACCGCTATGTTCGATTTCGAAATACGCGGGTAATAGCTAACCGGAACTCCAACCACGCGAAATCCAGCCACGGCGGCTTTTAGAAGCTATGCAAGAGAAAGTCCCGTGCGTTCGCAAGCACTCTCGCTCGTGCCGCTCGGTCTGGTAGGATTCGGGCAATCGCAACTGCCCCGATCATCGTTGAAAAAATCGCAGAAAATGCGCGCTCTTTGTCAGCAGCCCGTCGGCCCGGCATCAAGGGAAGCATTCGACTTTTGTATTTGATTATCTCCCTACGGATCGTGGCCTTCATTGCATGATCGGCCCTCGCCAACTCGGGCGCCAGTGCCGCCACCGGGCACCCGGCCTCGGCATGATCACAGTGTTCCGGACTCAGGTAGGCCTTCACAATCGCCTTCCACGCCGTCCCAGGTCTGGACTTTGCGGCGACTTGAGTCAGGCGGTCGGCGATTTCTCGGAATGCCTCGCTTAACGACTCCCTAAGCAGGTCATCCTTGCTGCCGAAGTGTTTGTAAAAACCTCCGTTAGTCAGGCCGGAGTCCCGCATAACGGATGAAACCGCTGCGCCAGCGATGCCTTCAGCGCGAACACGCCGAGAGGCTTCTTTAAGAATCTTCCGATGGACTTCGACTTTGTGCTCGGGCCGGTAACGCATGACTGATTATAGGATGCTGGCGATCATCTCACGATGCAATTCTGCCCCGAGCAAGGAAGAAATTCTGAATCTGTAGGATTATGCATATAATCCTATGCGAGCAGGAGGGCAAAATGTCAACGCAAACCATCTTTCAAGTGCATCTCGTCTTAGGCTATGTCGCGTGGCTGCTTTGCTTCGGTGTGTACATCCTGCCCAGACTCAGGTCGATGGACCGGTTCGAAGCTCACCGCGCTATCGCTACTCTGCACAGCTTCCGTTTCTTCGGGCTGGTCTTCATCCTTCCCGGCGTCGTCGGCCCTGATCTGCCGGCTAGCTTTGCCACGTTCGCTGCCTACTGGGACCTGGCAACGGGGATACTGGCCATGCTGGCGCTTCTCACGGTAAGGATACGGCCGCTCTTCTGGCTGTTCGTGGTCGCCTTCAACCTCGTGGGAACGATCGACTTTATCGTCGACTATTACCACGCTGTCCGAGTCGGACTGCCTGCTGTGGCAGGGCAGATGGGCGCCGCATACGCAATCCCGGTCATCTACGTGCCCATCCTGATGATCACGCACGTTGTCGCACTATATTGGCTGGTAAGCCCTCAGCCCAAGGTGGCTCGGGCCCTCACCCGCGATGCGGTCGCGGCTCAGATCGGATGAACCGCCCCAATCAAACGTCGTTCATGGAGAAGTCTAATGACTAATACCAGCACGAAGGCGCCGTTTGCGGTGCTTAGACTCAGGCGGGGCGCGGTGTTCCGCCTCTTCGACGCCGGAAATAATAACGCACGATCAAGCTGAGGATGAACCAACCGGCGCCGACCGTGCCCTTCAGCGTACCGCTGATCTTGGATTTTCCAATACGCGGGTAGTAGCTCACAGGGACTTCAACCACGCGGTATCCAGCCAGGGCACCCTTGAGGATCATCTCAACGGCCCAGCCATAGGTGGTCTCTTCCAGCGCGAGCGCGCGTAGTACATCTGCGCGGCCGGCGCGAAACGGCCCCAGATCGCTGATGTTGAGTCCATAAAGAAGCCTGATCATGCCAGCGGCGAGACGATTCCCAAACGCCTGATGCCAAGGTAACGCCCCAGCAGAATGCCGCCTCTGCAGGCGGGAACCGAGCGTGATGTCCGCACGCCCCTCCGCAGGCCCATCAATGATCGGCGCTAAGAGAATCGGCAGTTCGGAGGGTCGATCGCTGTAGTCGCCATCCAGGAAGACCACCACGTCGGGAGAATTTGCCGCGGCCAGACCCGTGAGGCACGCTCGCCCGTAGCCACGCCGCGGTTCCTGCACCACGCGGGCTCCCATTCTTGCTGCGATCTCGGGCGTGCCGTCGTTCGAGTTGCTGTCGACTACGATGACCTCGGTCGTGAGATCGGAGGGGATATCCGCTAAGACGCGCTCAATTGCACCTGCTTCATTATGCGTGGGGATGATAACGGACACTCGCACATGATCGTGATTCACGGGATCAGGCCCGATCACCACCAGAGCGACGTTGGCCACCGTTGCGCGAGCCACGCGTCAACGCCCCATCTCCGGCCGGCGCTTCCGATCGCGAGCCCGAGCGATGCCATCACCGGAACCAGCAACTCCCAGGTCCACGCGGTGCCCCACTCCGACACCCAAAGGCTGCCGAGATACAGAAAAGCGACAAGAGCGACCGGTCGTGTAAGCAGACCGATGATGAGCAGAATACCGAGAGATATCTCGGTCAGGGCCTGCATAGGAGCTGCCATCGCGGCATGGCTCGCCGCCAGGCCCATCACCACCTTCCAGGCAGCCGGCGAGTGGCTCGACTTGATGTAATAGTTGATCAGACCCGCGTAACCCGCCGGAGTGTAGAGGCCTTTCCCCAGATTCTCGAAAAAGACCGACACGAGCATCGCGCCGATCGTCACCCGCACAATTGTCAGACCGTCTGCTGCCTGCGGTTTGTGAGCTACTGTCGTGAAGTCTCTACGCGGTGAGGTTGCGAGCGTCGTCATAGTGAACCTCGTCCAGGGGATGCTATACAAGATTGGAATATTCTAATAAACCGGTCGATCGTTTATTGCGTTTATTGCCCTTTCATCCAGGTGTCTGGTCCCGTCACCGTTATTGGTCTGGGCTCCCATGCCCACGACCGGAAGACGTCCACAGTGCTCCATTGTAAGCTCCTGGTATAGCGGATCGCCTCGATCTTATCCCGCGAATCGAGACCTTAGGTCTTAACCACCATCTCGAAAACTGGCGGGCGCTCTTGCGCCCAGGAGCCAGAAATCAAGGCAGCATGGGAGCGCGATGCGCCCCCATGAGCCATGGACGAGCAACGACTTCATTCAGCCGATCCAAAAAACAGCAACAACTCCAAGTGGACACCTTTCTTCTTCGCCGCGCTCACGCAAGGTCGAAGCGATCGAGATTCATCACCTTGTTCCATGCGGCCACGAAGTCCTTCACAAACGTCTCCTTCGAGTCGTTACTTCCATAGACTTCGGCGAGTGCCCGGAGCTGGGAGTTCGAACCGAACAGAAGATCGACCCGCGTGCCGGTCCACTTGATCTTGCCCGTCGCCCGATCGCGCCCCTCATACACGCCTTCGGATGTAGAAGAAGGCTCCCAGATCGTACTCATGTCGAGCAGGTTGACGAAGAAATCGTTCGTCAGCGTCTCCGGCCGGTTGGTGAAGACGCCATGTTTAGTCTGCCCGAAGTTGGCATTCAGCGCGCGCATGCCGCCGATGAGAACCGTCATCTCAGGAGCTGTCAGTGTCAGCAACTGCGCCCGATCTACCAGGAACTCCTCGGCCGACAAGATCTGTCCGCTGCGGAGATAGTTGCGGAACCCGTCAGCGACCGGCTCCATGACGGCGAATGAATGTACGTCGGTCTGCTTTTGCGAAGCATCGGTGCGTCCCGGAGAGAAGGGAATCTTCACTTTGTGCCCGGCCCTTTTCGCAGCTTCCTCGACGGCTGCGCAGCCGCCCAGCACGATCAGGTCTGCAAGGGAGACCTTCTTCCCTTTGCTCCCGTTGGACTGCGCGCTGTTGAATTCCTTTTGGATCGCCTCCAGTTTCTTGAGAACCTTCCCCAGTGCGGCTGGCTGGTTCACTTCCCAATCCTTTTGCGGAGTCAGACGAATGCGTGCCCCGTTCGCCCCGCCGCGCTTGTCGGAGCCGCGGAACGACGCGGCCGACGCCCAGGCCGTCGTCACCAGTTGCGAGATCGACAGTCCGGACGCGAGGATCTTCGCCTTCAGAGCGGCAATTTCCTTCTCCCCGATCAATTTATGATCGATGGCGGGAACAGGATCTTGCCACACTAGCGTCTCTTTCGGAACGAGCGGGCCAAGGTACCGGGCAATCGGCCCCATGTCGCGGTGCGTCAGCTTGAACCACGCCCGCGCAAACGCATCTGCGAACTGATCCGGATTCTCGTAGAAGTGCCGTGAAATTTTCTCGTAGGCAGGGTCGAACCGCAAGGCGAGATCCGTCGTCAGCATGGATGGCGCATGATGCTTTGACGGATCGTGCGCATCCGGCACCGTACCGGCGCCTCCACCATTTTTCGGCGTCCACTGATGCGCTCCGGCTGGACTCTTCGTCAGCTCCCATTCGTAACTGAACAGGTTCGCGAAGAAGTTGTTGCCCCACTTCGTCGGCGTCGTCGTCCAGATGACTTCCAGGCCGCTGCCGATGGTGTCACCACCACAACCTTTGCCAAATTTATTCTTCCACCCTAAGCCTTGCTCCTCGATGCTGGCACCTTCTGGTTCGGCGCCTACATATTGAGCCGGAACGGCAGCACCGTGAGTCTTGCCGAAGGTGTGTCCGCCAGCAATAAGTGCGACCGTTTCTTCGTCGTCCATCGCCATGCGGGCGAACGTTTCCCGGATATCCCGTGCCGCAGCAATGGGATCGGGCTTTCCATTGGGTCCTTCGGGATTCACGTAAATCAGACCCATTTGAACCGCGCCGAGGGGATTCTGCAGATCACGATCTCCCGAATAACGCTCGTCCGCGAGCCACGTGCCTTCAGGTCCCCAATAAATCTCCTCCTCGGGCTCCCATACATCTGGGCGACCGCCGCCAAAACCGAAGGTCTTGAAGCCCATCGACTCCAACGCGATGTTGCCGGCGAGAATCATGAGGTCAGCCCAGGAGATTTTCCGGCCATACTTCTGCTTGATCGGCCAGAGCAGCCGGCGTGCCTTGTCCAGATTGACGTTGTCCGGCCAGCTATTAAGCGGCGCAAAGCGCTGCTGCCCGGAGCCGGCCCCGCCGCGGCCGTCGCCGATGCGGTACGTACCCGCGCTGTGCCACGCCATACGAATGAAAAGTGGCCCATAGTGGCCAAAGTCGGCCGGCCACCACTCCTGTGAGTCCGTCATCAACGCATTCAAGTCCTTGATGACAGCGCTCAGGTCGAGCGTCTTAAACTCTTCTGTGTAATTGAACTCCTTACCCATCGGATCGGACAGCGGGGAATGCTGGTGCAGCACGTTCAGATTTATCTGATTCGGCCACCAATCAACATTCGCGTGGGATTTGCGAGCGCCGTGCCCAAAGGGGCACTTCGCCTCCGATAACGTGCTTTTGTCCTTGGTTTCGGGGGAAACACTCCCCGATGAAGTCGCTAGTGTATTTTCCATCATATTTTCATCCTTCGATTCTTGATTGCGTACTGCATGAAAAATGCTATTTTTCCGTACTGCAGCGGCGACAGAGGCCAAAGACCTCGATCAACGGCTGCGTCAGATCAAAGCCGTGCGGCAGTTGTCGGGATAACCGCTTCAAATCGATGAAGTCTCCTTCGATATCCTGCACCGATTTGCAGCGGGAGCAGACCAAGTGGTGGTGAGGTTTGAGATTGCCGTCCACGCGCAACGTAGGCGCATGCGGGGTGACCTCCCGCAGCAACCCACACTCGATGAACAGCCGTAAATTGTTGTAGACCGTGGCGAGAGAAATCGATGGTATGCGACGCCGGACCGCGGCGTAAATGTCTTCTGGGGAATAATGCCCGTGAGAAGCGACGACTGCCTCAAAGACCACCTGGCGCTGGTGCGTGACCGCCAAACCGTGCTTCGCGGCCACCTTACGGAACTGTTCATGGCTGAGGCGCATGATTACTGAATAAGAATTATTATAAAACGATAGAGACTAGTGTCAACGGAAATCTCTCGCCGACCTCGGGCCTTTAAAAGCGCGTGTGATAGTGCCCGTCTACGGAAACACCGCCAGTTTGATCCCGCGCCATGCTCACCGACCAGCGTTTGTTGACCTGGTACTCGCCCCGCACCATCTCGCTGCCCGGCTGAGAAACATCGGTGGAAAAGGTAAAGAGGAAATTCTTGGTCACCCGCTGTTGAATGGCAATTCGCGCTGACGGGTTTTGATTGTTGCCGCCGATCGTCGGATCAATCTGCAGACTGGAAATGCCTGCCAGCTTTTGAACGCTGCTGCTGAGCTGGCCGGCGGCTTGCGAAGCAATCATGGAATCGGTGCTCTCGCTCGCGGCCGCTGACTCCTGCGTGGTCTTGCCCCGCGCGACCAGGTTGATGATGTCGGCCGTCGCCAGCGGCGGATCTGAGACATACGACGTAGTAAGTTTGTCCAACGGCCCCCGCAGCGTAAGGGTCAGGTTATATTGCTCGACGGTCGTGGTGACGGAGACGTTCATCACCGGATGCGTCTCGTTTGGATTGTCGAACGTGACTATTCCCTTTTGCAGTTGATATCGGACATTGCGGTAGAAGAGTTCTCCTGAGCTTAGTGTAGTTCGGCCCGTGATGACGGGATTCGCCGCCGTCCCACCGACTTGCAGATTAGCTCGTCCCGCAATGCTGATTTGCGAGCTCGTTGCGGTCAGATTCTCCTGCGATTGCACGCCAATCGCCAGCTTGATCGTATCTGCGAATCCCGGCTGTGATAGCGTGCTGCTGGTGCTAAGCTGGTCGCCGAATTTCGCCAAATCGAAGTCGGGCGTAAACGACAGGCTGTCGATCAGAACGCGCCCGTTTAACGTAGAAGCATCCCTCGTACCCGTGAACGCCAGATTCGCATCCAGCAGCGACCGTAAGCCGTCAGGATAACGAAGACGTACCGATTTTCCTTGCAGGGCGAGGTTGAACTGTAGCACCGGCTTGTAGGCAATCGATCCCCCAAGCGAAACATCCCCTCCGCCCACGTGCCCCGTAACCTTTGTAAGCTGCACGTGATCGTTAGCGATGTCCACGGTGCCATTTAAGTTTTCGACACCCAACAGAGCATCCGCGGTCGTCATCGCGACGTCGTTGATCTGCAATTGACCTTGAATCATCGGGGACGCAGCCGATCCGGAAGCCCGTACGTCAAGCGCTAGAGTGCCGGAACTCTGGACGTCAGGAGATACCATCTTGAGAATGCGCATATCCACCGAGCCATTTGCCGCCAGCGTGGGAGTGGCCGTCCCACCAGTCGGAAACTTACCTTGTACATGCAGAGACGTGCCCGTGCCCGTAATTTCCGCGGGCTGCAGGGTCACGGCCGAATTCGAATAATCGAGGTGAATTGGTCTCGCAATGCCGATCTGCAGAGCTTGGTAACTCGCTTCGAGGACCGGAATCGAGAGGTGCGCCTCCAACTTGCTCTTGTCCTTCAGGGGTCCTTTCAGAGTTGCGTGCAACTCAGTCTGACCGTGGAAGTCCGCTGGAACGCTTGGGGCGTAAGCGGCCATCAGGGCGTCTAACGGAACAGTATTGGTGTCGATCACTGCGTTGGTTTCGTAATCGCCGGTCAACGCAACGCGACCGTGTGCGTGAACCGAGGCCAGCGAGACTTTCGAGTCTAGATTGAGGTCCGCGGAATGCTGGGCAACATGAATCTCCGCTCTTACCCCGGAAATCGAGTTCTCGCGCACTTTCAGCTGAGGCAACTGAACCACCGCTTCCAGTTGTGGATCGTCGAGCGTTCCTTCGCCTGTTGCCGTTGCCGTCACAGTTCCGCTGACTGGGACATGCTTTACCTGGACGGTTTCTAGCTTCTGCAGTACCACCGATGGCGCCTCGACACGCACTCTATAAGCTCTCGTCTTCGGCGTGTAGGAGAGCTCTGCGTCAACTGCTCCCGCGGCGACCGACAGATTCAATGTCGAATTGATGGAACCGCTCGCCGCGCTGAATTTCGCGGTGAAGTTTTGGACGGGCTCGCCATAAGCTCGGGCGTTTGTGATCTGTGCAGAGCCTGATCCTCGTGGATCAAGTTGCGAGCCGGCCAGGGATATCTTCGCCGACAGATCCCCAGACACCGGATATTGGTGGTTCACGAGTCGCTGCAGATCCGCAATCTGCAGTTTCTGCGCGTCAAGGTGCGCCTCGATTCGATTGCCCGGCTGATACGACCAATTCTGCAGACCTACCGCGCCATTAAAAGATGCTTCTCCGAGGTGCGCATTGATCACCGATCCGTTCTGCACCGCTATCTCGGATGAGTTCGCGGCGATCTGGAGGCTAGCCGATTTCCACTCGCTGCCCTCGACCTGCAGTTCCTGCACGTTCAACTGTGCTGCAATCGCAGGGTTTTTGATTGAACCATGCACAACCGCGTTAAGTCTTGCGGAACCGGAGATGCCAGGCATCTGCGCTGGCGTCGCACTGAACGACGATGCCAACGCCGCAAGTTGGTATAGGTTATTCGCAGTGAGTTGGATCTGAAGGCTCGATCGATTGCCGACTGTTCCCTGCGCGGTCAGCGTTGCCGACGGAATCCGCAAGATAGTGTCTCGTAACTCGACGGTTTGATGATCTCCGAGGTAGTCCGCATGAATCGCTCCATTGACCGGGACGCGGTTCTCCGGGGCACTCGATTTGCCGCTCGCCGTGGCTTGGACCGACAAATCTGAATGTACCCGAAGATTGTTGATACTCCCCTTCCATGAAGCCTCGGCCGACCCATCCAGCGTCCCCATAAGCACAGCGCCGCCGATCGTTCCCGTCCGAAGCGCCCGCTGAACCGCCGTGAGAGAAATATTGCGCAGCGTGGCTCGAATCTGTGAATCTCGAGTTGCGTCCAGATGCTTGATCTCGGCGTTGGCAACAATACGCCCGCCGAGAGCCTCCACATCGAAATTCTTCAGCTCCAGATTGCCGTCCGCAAATTGATACGCGCCATGCAGATTCCGCACCTCGACGCGACTTCCAGAAGACACGGCGGTCAGGACGTCGCTCGCCAATTCGCCGTTCACTGAAATGTTTCGCAGCAGCGACTGGCCTTCGATTGGCCGGTACTGCAGCTTGCCGCTGACCTCAAGGTCGCCTTGAGGCGATACCCGAGGAGACATTGGGGCGAAGTCCTGCGTATGAATCAGAATCTGATAATCCCCGTCGGCCGTCGGATTTGAATAGTCGACGAGAGCAGCGTGCAAGGTAACAGCCGAGGATCCAACTTTCAGGAGCGCGGACTGCAGATTGAAACGGTCGGGTGAGACGTCGAAAGCCAGGTTTAGGCTGTGGGCGAGCGGGGAATATTGAGCATAGTGAATCTCGCCGTTAGCGTAAGAGATGGTTCCTTCGTAGCGTTTTAGGAGCGCGTCAAAACGAATATTGCTCCCGAGATTGTAGAGATCGGCTTCAACTGGAATCATCTGGTCGTTGTAGTTCACCTCCCCGTTTGTGAGTTGAGCATGTTGCACCGCCAAATCGAAAACACTGGTATGGGCGCTGCTCTGGCTCGGTGGCGCAGCGGGCAGATTGTTCTTACCAGCCTTGTTCAACTGGAAATGAACCACCGGATGCTCGATGAGCAGTTCACGCAACGCAATCTGACGATGTAATGCCGACAAGATCTTGATGCGTACTGTCAGCTTGTCAGCATGCAGCAGTGGAGGTTGACCCGGACCCTCTGTGCCGCGCAGCGTGATGTTGTAGAGATGTGCAGTCAATGTCGACAGGCTAAAATCGAGCCCGCCGATCTCAGTCCTCCCTCCTGTTGCTTCGTCCGCTTGCTTCACGATCTCGCTCAGCGCGTACTGTTGAAAACGATTGCTGCGCAAGTAAAGGTATCCCACCACGACCGCAACGATGAGCAGCATGATCAATCCCGCAAGCACCCAACCGATGGTCCGTTTCCACTTCATGACATCTCCTAAAATGCCTGCCCTATCGTGATGTAATACTGGAACGGATTGAGCCCCGGAACCGGATTCAGGTTGCGTCCGAAGTCAACGCGAACCGGACCAATCGGCGTGGAATAACGCAGCCCAAACCCAACCGTATTGCTGTAGTTGTTGATGAAGTTGTTAAAGTTGATTGCGCTGTATACGTTACCGCCGTCGTAGAAAAGCACTCCGCCGAGCAACTTTGTAATCCCGAGAGGAAATCGTGCCTCGGAATTGAAAATGAACAACTGCTTTCCGCCCACCGGTACTGTGACGTTCACGCAACCCGATTCCCCCTGCAAGACGTTGCAGAATGGAACCAGGCGCTGTGGACCTGCTTGGTCAATTGGAAATCCTCGGAGCGAGGTGCCACCTCCAGAAAAGAACAACTGACTGGTGGGCACGAAACTCCCCGAAAACGGCGACGCCAGCCCGATGCGAATGCTGTTCGCAAATACAACGGAATGCACCGGCTTGTAGTAGGCATACTGCCCGAAGAGTTTCGCGAAGTTCGCGCTCGAACCGAAGGCGGTCGGCGTGATCCCGATATTGATGGTCGAGAACGATCCTCGGTGGGCGTCGAGTGGCTTGTCGCGTGTGTCGCGGATCAGCGTGGCCGACACGGTGGACAACCGCACATGCCGGTCCTGCGGTAACACAAGCTCAGGGACCAGAAGATTCGACAAGTTGGTCTTATTGAAGTCATACCGAACCTGCAGGCGCGTGTTCGTCTTGCGACTGATCAGCCGTTCCACCTGAAAACCGAGATCACCCCATCCTGCTGTAAATAATGGATTCTCGCTATTGCGCTCCACCGTAAAGCTGGTGAGAGACTGCCACTGCGAGCCCACGAAGTGCGGCTGCGAATAACCCGTAAGAGCGCGCTGGTCCAGGCGCGACAAAAGAATCGATGCACTTGCCGTCTCCGCCAAACCGCGCATGTTGCGCCGCGTGAATTCCACAACACCGCGGGGACTGGCGAATGTCGATTGGCTTGGCGCGATTTGATTGCCGCCTAATCCAATCGTGCCTCCGCCGCCCGGCAGTGCTACGGTGCCCGCCGGTACGTTCCCACCACGATGCGACACTTCGAATCCAAAGCCGTATGTGATTTCGTTGCGTTTCGCTTCGTGTACCTTCACCACCGCCGCTTCGTCGGTTTGCGTCGTGATCGGTTTTCGCGGACCGACACTGGACCAGTCAAAGATGCTTAGGTCGTAAAGCCGGCTCTCGGCTTCCAGCAGTTGCTCCCGTTTCATAGGCGCTTCGGTTGGAAGTTGCGCCGCTTTCGCGATCAGCGGAAGGCGCGTTTGCTTCTGTCCCAGGTAGACGACTTCCCCGACCCGTACGACCTGATGCTCCGTGATCGCATAAGCGACATCCACACGGCGCGGATCCCCCGGATTCGGCGTGACGGTCGCCTTCACATCGACATTGAGATAGCCACGATTCAGGTACGTCGCGGATATTCGATTGCGATCCTCGGCCAACTTTCGCGGTGAAAACGGAACTCCCGCGCGCAACTGGAAGCCTTTCGGCTCCGTCAATTGAGTCGCGGATATATTCTGGTTCCCGGTGATCTGGACATTGTCGACCACAGTCTGCGGACCTTCCGCAATCTCAAACACAACATCGATCTTCGGTTCGCGATCGACCGTGCGAGGAGTCACTTTCACCTCTTCGTACCCTCGGTCCCGGTACAGCGCCTGTATGTTGTCGGCGCTCTGCTTCAGTAACTTCTGGCTGACGCTCCCATGCGTCCATATATGCGATCTCTTCACCGAGACCTGGTCCATCAACTCCTTCTGCGAAAGGGCATAGTTTCCATGAAAGAGTATGCGATCCACTTTGTGCTTGGATCCGCGATCAATGGTGTAAAGGACAAGAATTCGATCCGGTCGCTTCTGAAACTCGGTGGTCACCGTTGCATCGTAGTAGCCCTTCTTCTGGAAGTAGTCGGTCAGGTTCCGTTGGCCCTCTTGCACCAGGTCCTGATCCACAGTGCCTTCGGAATAAATCGGAATGAGCGTCTTCATCAGCCGTCCCGAAACAAAAGGGAAGACCGTGAGTCGGGCACCCACCGCGCGGACCGTGACGACTGGTCCCACCTCGACCTTGAACGAAACATCAACGCGATTCGTCTCCGCGTTGTACTGCGGAGGATTTTCGTGAATGCTGCTCGCCAGTCGGTGCTGCTGTGTGAGCGTTCGCTTCATCAGCTTTGTGGCCGCGCTGATTCGCTCAGGAGCATATGGCTTTCCCGCTTTCAGGAGCCCGCCAGAAAGCCGCGCCCGCAGCGATTTTACGGATTGCAACAGCCTCGCCCCCTCGGGCGTTTCGGGCCCATCCACCTTGACTGACGAAATTCGAGCTTGCCTTCCCGTCTCGACAACAAAGCGCACGCTTACCAATTGGTGGTCATCGTCGATTGCTGGATCAGCATGCACTCTTGCCTGGAAGTATCCGTTCTTGCGCAGGAACTCCCTCAGCGCATCTTCCGCGACAGGAATGCGTGAAGGGTCATAAGGATCTTCGTCCGGCAGGTTCACCACCTGCAGAAGCCTGGTATAGGCAAAATATTTTCCGATATCAGGAAACTCCACTATGCCCAGGTAGTAGGCCGGTTCCAGCAAGAAACTGACTCTCAGCCCCGAGACTTCGGGTTCGACGTTGATCCGCACGTCGGCAAATCCCCCCGCCTTTTTCAAGGCCTGCGCCGAGCCTTCAATGGTCGCTTCGGAATACGGTGTGCCTGCCTTCTGGATCACAACGGGATATAGGGGCGTTAGATCGCGATGTGGGTTTGCAATCAGAGAGACTGAACTGACGTTCTGACCTTCATACGCGGCTTGAGGTCCGCGCGGGGCCGGTTGGGCGAACCCCGCTGCGCCGAAGAACACAATCCCGAAAACCAACAAGCGCATAGGCGGGCACCGAACCGGCTTTCAGCGAACAGCGGCTTGCTAACCTTCGAAAGGAGGATGTCTTCATCCAAAGCGCACAGTCGCAAATATGCCGAGATGGGATGCGCTTGATTACGCGCGAGTTGTCGTTGAGAAACAACTCCCCGCAAAAACTCCGGCGCGGGACAAAGCCCCAGCAGCAAATTCCATTTCTTTGATTCCTCGCTGTTCTCATTGTGGGGACTTTGTCCAGAGACTCCATACCCGGCTTAGGGTAGCGGATGCACTCGTAAGCGCTGCTGCAGATTCGATTCTGGAGAGTTACCGCTGGCCCGCCTCCATTGCCGCACAGCTGTCGCCGCCGTTTCCCCATCGCTTATGCACGCGTGGAGGAACCAGTTAGGGGCCGCCTTCGGGCGTTGCTATTCGCGGGATCCTTCATCAACAGCAGAATCAGTCACCTGAAACAAGGCAAGCTGATGGCGGAGTACGCACGCGCGTCGACGCCATTGGCCCGCGCAGTTCCGCTTCCAATACCGCTAGTTGAGCATCAATGTCCTCCGCGGCTTTGCGCTTGCGGATGACTTCGTCGCGATACCTCCGCAAGAAGTAATCGATGGTCTCGACACGGATTCTGATCGAGCCAGACGGTTTGTTCTCGTCCAGATCCTTAAAGCAGAAGTACGGCGTGCCGGATTGCTCGATGATTCCTTCAATTACTCCATAAATGGGCGCATCGTGCCCGCACTTGAAACTGGATACCTCCAGAGCCACCAAATTCGGATGCCGTGCTGTGAATTTCGCGGCCCACACTTTGTGGTTCGTGCTGCACGAGTACGAGTTCTTCCAGGCGTCGCTTATGTCGAGAGCATGGCTGATTATCCCAGCGCGCACCTCGTCGCCGAACAGACGCTCCAGCATGTCCTCATCAAGAGGCAGCGTGTTCTGCGAAAAGATGGGGTAACCCAGCTTCTGGAACTCTTCCATGATCTCGTGATTGAGTCCGGGGTCATGGTGATACGGACGGCCCAACATCACGATGCCAATGCGGTCCTCGCGTTCAAGCTGGTCGAGTACCTGGCGCGCCTTGCGCCGGATGCCGCTTTCATAATCCGCCAGCGCCCTGTACCCGACCTCAACCGCACGATCATTCTCCTCCTGCGATAACCCGAGGATGGGTTGCCACGCCTGCAGCATCTGGTGGGCGAACAGTTTGCGATCTGCGAAATTCAACACCGGATCCACGTACTTGACGTTATGCTCGGCGAAGACGTCGTTTTCCTTGGTGAATGCTGCCTTCACTGTCTCCGGTGTTGCGGTCACTGTTGGGCAGGCATTCGCGCCGACAATCTTCACCAAGGGCGAAGTCAGCACGTCGTACATGGGGAAAAAGATGACGTTCAGCGGCTTCTTGCGATGTTTCTCCTGGATCAAGTTATAGACGTGAGAAATGCCGATTTTGGCGGGGAAACACGGGTCGATCGCGCCCCGGCTGGCGCCAGCGCGGTAAAGATCGGAACTGGTGTAGTCGGAGTAAAGAATATTCTCCGGTTGCACACCCAGGCTTTCCAGGTATCCGTTGAAGAGCGGCGCGTAGGTGTAGATGTTGAGCACCCGGGGAATGCCGACGCGGAGCCTCTTGCGGTTCTCCATGAGCGGAATGCGCTCTTTGGCTGCCTTGTTCCAGAATTTCACCGTTGGAATGGGATCCGCCACGCTCTTCGCGTTTACCGGGCGGAAGACTTCGTGGGCGGCGATATCGACAAAGTTGGGATGCTTGTCTTTGATCTCGTCGAGGCCAGCCTTGATGTCCTTCATGTCGTTGACGTCTTCGACCAGGCCCTTTTCGCACGTGGCGATGATCAGTCGCTGCTCACCATGCATCAACGGAACCTTGGTCACCTTCTGAATAGGAAGGAAGCTCATGTCATCCTTGGGCGCAGTGCGGATATCGATGAAAGTGCGCAGGCAATTGTTCTTGCAGAAATTACACCGCGTTGCTTCGTTGCGCGTGGTGCGGTACTGAATCTTCCGCACCGCATCCAAGCCGACGAATGTGGTCTGCTGGCCGTTGCGCCATAGTCGCAAAGACTCAGCCGCCGCGCCGATCGCGCCTGATTCGCCACAGAATTCATGGACGATAATCTCAGGTTTCTTGCCCGCCGCGCGGAAGCTGTTATGGATAAAATCGACTTCCGCCTTCACAACCGCCATGTTGTTCTGTGTTCCGCCTTGCAGCACGAAGCGCGTGCCCAACGCCGCGAGATTGGGAATGCTGGCGACATACAGAAACACGTTCTTGGGCAACACGGCTGCCAAGCCCGGCGAGGATTTCCTCCGCTCGCCAGCCCTGGCGCTGGAAGTTAACGATGTCCGACTGCATGAAGACAGCGCAACCGTAGCCGAAGACGGGCATCGATTGGGCCGAAAAGGCGAGATCGGCATATTGCTCAACGCCTAATCCAAATCCTTCTGCAGTGGACTGTAGAAAGTATCCGTTGCCCGGCCGAGCACTGCGTGTTCAGCTTGAAATCTTTCACGCGGCCATTGTGCAGAATGATGATCTTGATATCTTGCCCACCCACGTCGACGATTACATGCGGATCTTCATAAAACTTCAGCGCCGATTCGGTATGAGCCACGGTCTCTACGAGCGCCACGTCCGCGTGCAGAACATCTTTCAAGATGTCTTTGGCGTAGCCGGTAGTGGCGACTCCCAAAACCTCGAGTTTGGCATTCTGCGCTTCGACTTGTCCGCGCAGATTTTCGAACATCTCGATCGTGTCTTGGATGGGGTTACCGTTTGAGAGTTGGTACGCCTTGCAGAGGATGTCGCCGCGCTCATCGAGCAATACCGCCTTGGTGGAAGTCGACCCTCCGTCGATACCGATGAAGCCTCCGACGGTCTGGCCTTTCTGGAATGTTGCTGGCGTGAACTTCTTGCGGCGGTAGGCTTCCTTGAATCCGTCGAGTTCTCCTTCTTTCGAAACCAAACCTTTCGCACCCGACTTGGCCTTTTCCTCCTGCCGGCCGAACTCGATGTAATACTCCAGCTTCTCGTAGCCCTGGTAGCAGCCGACGCAATCGTCTTCGCTCTTGCCGAATTCAATCGCGCCCAGCGCCGCGAAGTATTGCGCGTTGTTTGGAACCTTGATCAGATCTTCCGGCTTGGCTCCATCGGGAATGGCAACCTTGCGTTCCTGCCACATGCGCGGAATATTCGCCTGCCAGGCTTCGCGCATGCCCTTGATGAAGCTGTTCGGACCACCCAGCAGCAGCACGTGGGGCCGAAGCGTGTGGCCGCGCGTCAGCACGCTCAGGTTCTGCAACACTATGGCCTCAAAAAGCGAAGCCATCAATTCGTCGGATGGCGTCCCCACTTTTTGCAGGCTGTTGATGTCGGTCTCGGCAAATACTCCACACTTGCCGGCTACCTTATGCAGCTTGATCCCGTGATAACCCTGCAGAGCCAGCTCGGCAGTGGGAATCTTCAGCTTCGCATTGATCTTGTCGATGACGGCCCCGGTACCGCCGGCGCACTTATCGTTCATCGAGGGGATCTTCTTCTTGCGTCCCGTCTCGTCATCATCCTTGAAGACGATGATCTTCGCGTCCTGTCCGCCCAACTCAATCACCGAATACACTTCGGGATGGAGCTTCTCGACCGCCAGCGAGACGGCCGTGACCTCTTGCACAAACTTCGCGCCAATCTGCTCGGCAATCCCGCCGCCACCGGAACCCGTCATGAACATCCGCGTGTTGTGCCGGTTGATTCGCGACCTCCGCCTCCATGCGGCGCAAAAATTCCAAGGTCTTCTCCGGCTGCTTGGTCTCGTGACGCTGGTAGTCCTGCCACAGAATCTGGTCCGTTGCGGCATCGACCACTGTCGCCTTCACGGTGGTCGAGCCAACGTCGAAGCCCTACCAGATACTGCGTGTGATGGTCGTGGGGCTTTTGATAGGGAGCCGCGGCAATCTGAATTAATTGCGGCACTTTCTGCTCATTTCCGGCAAGATGGTCGTGCATTCAATTCTCCGATCCGGTTCCGCGCATGAATAAATAAGAAATAGCCGAGTAAGAAATTGCCGGCGACGCACTCGCGCCGCCGGCCAGATCGGCTAAGCGGCATTGGGGAGAGCAATGCCCGGCACGCGCGTACGGCGCCCAAACCGGCTGCTCTTGTCCATCCGATCGCTCACATGCAGGATGAACTGCGCTGCCGTGCCCGCAATCCCTTCGCGATGCGGTACATGGTAGAAGGGCCGCTTCAATTCAGGATGCTCGGCGATGTACTCGCGAATCTCGTTCCATGGTTTTCCCGGTGGATTCCAAGCACTGCTCGAACTCGAGTCTTCGCTTTTACCTTTGCCTCGCCCAGCGCCATCTGCACGCGGCTGTGGGCGTTGACCTCACCCTCGCCTGAGGTCTCGATGGGAAGGAAAATCATGTCCTTGAACTTGTTGATGACGGCGGATTGAACTCCGTCGGACTGCGATGACGGCATGCACCCGAACGGCTTCAGCGCCAGCACCATGTGGCAGAGATGATGAACCGTGTAGTACACGTTCTTCCCCACCTCAAGATGGCCTTCTCCGCCGCGCGCAAATTGGTTGTAGAAAGGATGAGCCAGTTGCGGCCAATTCGGTCTGCGGCACAAGGTGATGCGTAATCCCGCCGAGATGCTTGATCGTCCGTGATACAGGCCATTCCACATCCACTCTCCGACGCCAAGCCCCATCATCTTCTTGCGTAATCCGAAATCGTTGGCCAGATGCTTTTTCAATTCCCACCATTTCGGATTTCTGTGCGGACGATTCGCCGGCCACTTAGCCTTGGCATGCGCTTTTGCCTGATACAACAAATACGCCACCCAGGTCGCAATCGGCTCGACCAATACCTGCGCACCTTCCCGCTCGAGGAATTCGAACATGTGGAAGTTGCCGTCACCCTCGGTGGTCTGCGCCCAGAATTCGCCGGTAATCTTCACCACTGGCTTCACCTTGGTGCGGTCCACTTCGATGCTAGTCCAGTTGTTTCCCGAGCCGCGGCCAGAAGGGCGTTCAAGTAGTCCTTGCCCCACATGTGCTCGTTCCATTTTGCCGAACACGTTGAACGTATTCCGCAGAATCTTGTTGTTCTTGAATTTCGGCTTCGCCCAATCTGGAGCGCTTTTTTCGATCTCGAAACGACTTGCGGTTCCTCAAATCCTGGCAAAGATCCATCCGACATTCTCGCGGAAGGCGCGATCCGTCTCACCCTTTTTCACTTCGTACGGACGAATCTGATAAATCATGTCGTTGATTACGTCGCCCAGATGCATGGCGTTCAGCATGCCGAATCCGAAGTCGATGGTGAACTTCAATCCGGGCTCGCCCGAAGCGGCCTTGATGCCGTCGCTGTCCTTGAACAGCAGCACGCGGAAGCCGTCGAAGCCGGCGTTCTTCAGCGCAAATCGATACTCGGCCTCATACATGCCGAAGCGGCATGGACCGCATGAACCCGCCGTAAAGAACACATAGTTGTCCAGAATGTCCTGGCGCGGAATGCCTTCCTTTTCCAGAAACTGGAGGTACTGCACCAGATTCCCGACCGTGAAAGTAGGTTGGATTGCACTGCCCGTTGTTGCCGAATTCCTTGCCGATCTGGAAGGCCGGCACATCCGGCACGGGAAGCTTTTCGCATCGATATCCGCAGCCCTGGAAGACCGCGCGAATCAAATCCTCGTGCTTCCAGGTGAAGCCTCCGAACAGGATCGTCACGCGGCTGCGTTCTTCTGCCGTAAAAGCGCGCTCGATCGGGCGGTGGAAATGTGTCGGCCGGTCAAGTCCGGCAATCTTCCGCAAGCGCATACGCTCCGCTTCCAATCGCTGCTTGATTTCCGAATCATTTTCAATCTGGACGAAATTCGTCGCCATTGGATCCTCCGGCGGTGTATGGAATTTGAGGCGTGGCTGTGAACGTGACTGTAAGGACGGTGGAGAGAATCGCCGATTGCGTCGCAGTCGGACGAAATCCACGGAAGGCGGAACACCTACGGGATGAGAGGGCGTCCCGGTTAGCAACGGCTTTCTACTGTACAGCATCCGAACTCCAACAATTGGCTAGGAGGTTCGAAGTCTTACACCGGCGGGACTGCTGCGAGGGAGTCCCGTAGGCGCCGGATTTGGCAAAGGATCGTGTTATGGGATGCGGACACTCATGAAACAGTTGCGTGAGTTTTTTCCTGTGTCCACCCCACGGATGAACCACCGATCCCACTTTGTAGAAGTTTGTATCAAAACTTCGCTTCGCAGTTCAAGTAGCCGGGAAATCGAACGATATGAGTTCGCGATGAGTTCGCGTGGAATCGTCCGCATTCCATGACGAGAACAGACGTCCATACGACAAACGAATGTCTATGGCGACGTCGTGACCAGCCAGGGTCGAGGCTCTGGCGCAGTCGTGTTTGACTTCAGGCAAACACCGAGCAAAGCAAGGACAATAAATTAAGTGATTGAGAACAAAAGGAAAACTGGCGGAGAGAGTGGGATTCGAACCCACGTTACCCTTTCGAGTAAACACGCTTTCCAAGCGTGCGCCTTCAGCCACTCGGCCATCTCTCCGGCGTGAATCGGATGGAAGGAACGACTCTTACAGAAGCTCTTTACTCCAACCGCAAATCCTGGCGATTGTGCAGCCGTTTCGTTCTGTTCAATTCTATGGGTGAAGTCGTCGAAACCGCAACTTCGAAAGAATGAACCTGCAGGAATGACGGAAAGAGCAGCGGCTGCAACGTCGGAAATCTTAAGAGGGTTTTGCCGTAGAATCAGCGCCCATGGCAGGCACCGGACCAGACGCAGAAGTCGCACCTGAACTCGACGTACCAGCTGCCGCCGCTTTCGCGGCTGCCGTTTTCGGCTGGCACCGGTAATGGGGGCACCTTCGTATTGTCGACCACATGATGGTTCAGGCAATACAAAGCCAGTTCCAGACGATCCGCCACTCCCAGTTTGTCGTACACCTTGCGCAAGTAGTTCTTCACTACTTGCTCCGTGGTCCCGACGCGCAAGGCAATCTCCTTGTTCTTCATCCCCTGGGTTACGCACGAAACGATCAGCGTTTCCTTCGGAGTCAATTGCACCTTCGGACGGGCCCCTGCTGGCCGGTTCGTCTGGTTGCGATAAGCTTCCATCACCCAACGCACGCCTTGCGGGTCGAGCCAGGTGTCTCCAGCCACAACTTTCCGGAGGCACTCGACCAATAACTCAGGTTCCACTTCCCGCGAAACAATACCGTGCGCCCCGCGGCGGAACAGATCCAACGTCAACTCTTCTTTGGCTTCCGGGGTCACCACTACAATGCGCAGCTTCGGATTCTGCCGAAGAATTTCTGCGACTGCTTCCACCGGATTCGGACTCAAGGCCGCCTCAAAGATCAGCACATCCGCCGTGAACTTCGCGGCCGCCGACTGCGTTTGCGCAATCGTCTCGGCCTGCCCAACCACGCGGATGTCATCTTCCAGCGCGAAGACTTTGCGCAATCCGGCGCGGAAAATGGCCTGCGTATCGGCCACGATCACTCGGACGAACTGGCCTTTGCCGCCGTCTTCGACTGCCCCGAGATTTTCGTCCACGCTCACCGAAATGGTTGCCATTCAGTCCCTTGCGCCTACGCTCGTTCGAAATGGTATTCGTCGATCACTACGCCTACACCGCGCCGGCCCCGATCCTCGAAGCTGCGCACTACCCGGCCGCGGCAATCGATCTGGACATCTTTCCGCGCGCCCACAACATCGGCCGGCAACAAAATCGTGAAGTCCACCATCGAGCCCACTGGAACATCTTTCTCCATGGCAAACAGCACGCCATTGGCTGAGATGTTTTCCGTCTCCGCCGAGTACGCGCTCCCCTGGCTCTTTACCGACGCCGAAAGATGCAGCGGAAATCGCGGCGCACTCTGCATATCTTCGTAGTGTCCCGACCTTGCCTGGGCCTGCGCTTCGGTCATCGGTGCTGTTCCTTCTGCTGCCACGCTGGGAAGAACCTTTCCTGTCGGAAGCGCTGTTTCCGCTTACCGGACTCTCATCCAACTCAAGGGCAGCGTACACCCTCGAATGGGGCAAACAAAGTTACCGAAGTCATGGAACAAATGGGGCTTAACCTCTTTTCTTTGAATGGATTAGAAGGAATTTTGAGGGACGCCTTACGCCTGAAATAGCCTATCGGAACCCGCCAATTTCCGGTCAAATCCGGGTCAATTTCAGGTGATTATCGGAGAGAAACCGAGGGGAAAAATGCACTTCTGAATGCTGGTGTTGTTGCCCTAGAACTTCGTCACTTCCGTGAAATTAAAATCCTTCACCTTCATCGCCGGAACGACCATGTCGAAGGATTCTTCGCCGCACGACCGCACCGGCAGGCTCATGGCTTCCACATTCGAAAGCATGTGAATCAGGCTCTCGTTGAAGCGGAAATTCCGCACTCCCCCCTGCACGCGCCCATTCTCCACCAGGAACGTGCCGTCGCGTGTCATTCCCGTCAGCATTTTCTCAAACGGCTCAACTTCGCGGATGTACCACAGCCGCGTCACCAGCACCCCGCGCTCGGTTGATGCAATCATCTGCTCGACAGTCTTCGGATCACCCACCGGCGCAAAAACGATGTTCAGCGGCATCTCGCCCATTTCGTTGGGCAGCGCGAATCCGTGCCCAGTAGCTTCGATCGGACCGACCTTGTCCTTGTACTCCGACCTCTTCATCCTCTCGGCCGTCGCCCTCGCGTAAACCACGCGCTTCACGGTTCCGTTTTCTGACAGCGCCACTCTCTGCCGCTCCACACCTTCCCCGTCGAATGGAGACCCGGTCTGCTGAGGATGCGACACATCATCCCAGATCGTGATGTTGTCGCCGAACAGCTTCGTTCCAATTCGACCCGTGAGAAATGACCGCTGGTCGAGAATCGCCATGCCCGAATAGTCCCAGAACATGAACCCCACAATATCGAGCACCGCTGCAGGTTCCAGGATTACCGTGTACTTCCCTGCCGGAATCTCCCCCGGACGCGCCGAATCGACCGCCTTCCTTGCCGCAACTTCGGCCAGAGTCAGCGGGTCAAGATTCCCCACATCGGGTGAATTCGCTTTCTGCCACCCGGAAGAGTCGCCCGCCAGCATGGTGACCGAAACCTCCGCCAAAGTTTGCGTATGCCAGCGGCTCAACCCGCGCGAGTTAAAAATTCCATCCAAAGACTCGGCGCTGGAATAGACTCCGGCCGTCGTAAGTTTGTGCCGATCCGCCACCCCGACAATCTTCTTAACGTCCTCGGCGCGCAGCTCAGGAGTGATCTCAGCAGTCTGTTGAAAATATCGGGATGGCTGAGATCGTGGGGCGACGGGCGCCTCGCCCGCCTGCCCTGACCCAAGCCGAAAGGTCCCGCCCACGGAGCGGTTGTCCGGCATCGGCAGAAGATCGGCATCCGGATGCTGCACCTGAGCCAGACTCTCAGCCGATTGCACGACCTGCCGCAGACTTTCCTCATCAAACTTATTAGTAAAAGCCCGCGCTGTCCGCCCGCCAAATGCGGACCGAACCGAAACTACATAATTCTCCTCAGCCACGTTCTGATGAATCGTATTGTTGGCGAAGCGCGTCAGCGCAAAGTGCCCACCAGAGAAGAGAACCTCAACCTCATCTGCGGACGAGAGTTTCTTGATGCGGTCAAAAATGTCGCCGGCTTGTTCTTGTGTCAGCATGCACTCGTTCGCATTTCTCCGTGCCTCAACGTCTCCGTATTGAAGTCAGTTGTTCTTAAACGCGCTCCCCACCTTGACCCCGCGAAAGCGCGAGGGCGCTGCCCCGTGCCCGGTTCCCATTACCTGCTGCGGTTGTCCCTTCCCGCAATTCGGAGTTCCCCACAGTGTCCACTCATCGCGCGAGCAAATCGCATCCAGCGAGTTCCAGAATTCCGTCGTGATGCCCGAGTACGACGGATTCTTCACCATGCGCACGCGCTTGCCGCCCTTGACCTCCCATCCAATCTCACAGCCGAACTGAAAGTTGTAGCGCTTGTCGTCAATCGACCACGAGCGATTCGTCTGCATCAGAACGCCGCGATCAGTCGACGCAATCAACTGCTCCAGGCTTAGCGGCTTTTCCCCTGGCAACAGGCTGATGTTGGTCATCCGGATCATCGGCAGCCGATTCCATCCCTCAGCCCGCAACGTCCCGCCAGATCGGTTCTCCCCGATCGTGTGCGCCGTCTCCCGCGAACTGAGATAGCCGGTGAATAGTCCCTTCGTGATGATCGGCGTGCACTGCGCCGCCACTCCTTCATCATCGAAACCAAAAGTGCCCAGCCCCGGGCCATGCTCCTGCCGCGCATCGGCGACGACATTCACCATTTCGCTTCCGTAGCGCAATGTGCGCAGCTTGTCGAGCGTCAGAAACGATGTTCCCGCGAAATTCGCTTCCATCCCCAGCACGCGATCCAGCTCAATCGGATGCCCCACCGACTCGTGAATCTGCAAACCCAGCTGCGAACTGTCGAGAATAATGTCGAACTTCCCCTCCGGACACTGCTCGGCCTGATGCAGTGCCACGGCCTCTTCCCCAATCCGCCGGGCGTTCTCCACCAGCTTCAACTCGTCGATCAGTTCATATCCTTTGTTCTGCCACTGCCCACCAAACGAATTCGGATACGACCGCTTCTGAATTTCGTTTCCCGCGAACGCATACGCCGCGTATCCCGCGCCCGTCGAAAGCTTCGTCTGATGAATGTCTGCGCCCTCCGACGACACAAACCACTGCTCTTCCCGATTGAAGTTCAGGTTCGCCTCGGCCAGCGTGATCCCTGATACGGAGCGCAATTCCGCGTCAATCTTCAGCAGCAGATCAATGTTCTGCTCGACGGACACTGAGAAGGGATCGATCTTGTACGGCGTGCTCCACTCCGCCACGGCGGCCTCTTCCGGAGCAAGACGAACATCTTCCCGTTTGACACGCGCCGAGGCTCGCGCGATCTCCACGGCTCGTGCGGCCGTCGCTTCGACCGCGCCGCGCCCCAGTTCCGCCGACGCCGCGAATCCCCACGCCCCATCGGCAATGGCTCGCACACTCATTCCGACCGACTCGGCGTCAGACGCGCTGCCCACCTTCCCGTTCTTCGTCGTCAGCGCCCGGCTGCGCTGCGCAACAATACGCACGTCCGCGTAGCTCGCTCCGCGCAGCGCGGCAATATTCAAAGCCCAGTTGGCAACGTGTTTCATGGAAGCATTTCAATCTAACACACGAGAGGATTCCTCATCGTTCAAGCTCCGCCCAGCAATCCGCCCGCACTCTGTACGTCGCCGCACGCTCGCCTGTGACCCCCATCACTGTTCATTCGTTTCGTCAGCCATCCAATAAGTACGATTCGCACTACGTCAGCGGCTAAGACCGCTCACGAAGGAGCCCCTTTATGAGCCTTTTTATTTCAGACGATCGCAGGAATAGCGTGACCGAGACATTCGAGCAGGATTCCTGCCCACAATGCAGCGCGCCCCCAGTCGACTCTCAATCAAGCAAGAAAGCCGACCTGGCCGGCCCTGGGATCGGCGACTACGCCGAACTCGAACAGATCCTGCCCGGCAACTATCATCCCCTTCTCACTCCCAAAGAAACCCAGAAAGCGATTTTTCACCTGAAGCGTTATATCGAAGACAATCTCTGTAAGGAACTCAACCTGTTGATGGTTGAAGTCCCTCTCATCGTCGACGCGGAAAGCGGCGTCAACGACATGCTCGATCGCGACGGCTCCCGCACCCCGATCCAGTTCCACATCTCGAATGACCGCGACCAGCATCCCATCGATGCCCAGGTCGTGCAGGCCGCCACCAAATGGAAGAGGGTCGCCCTCAAGCAGTTCGAATGCCGCGCCGGTGAAGGCATTTGCACCGACATGCGTGCCGTGCGCAAAGACTACTTCCTCGACCACGACCACTCCGCCTACGTCGACCAGTGGGACTGGGAGCGCGTCATCACCGCCGAGCAGCGCAATCTCGAGTTTCTGAAGACTGTCGTGCGTAAGATCTGGAAAGTCCTGGTCGGCGCCGAGAAGTTCGCGCAGGAAATGTTCCCCGAACTGCGCCAGCCGCGCTATCCGAACCTGCCCGAGGAACTCACTTTCCTCCACGCCGAAGAGTTGCTCGCCATGTATCCCGACCTGCCGCGCAAGCGCCGCGAGACCGTGATCCTGCAAAAATATCCTGCCCTCTTCATTATCGGCATCGGCTGGCCCCTGAAAGACGGCTTCCCGCACGAGAATCGCGCCGCCGATTACGACGACTGGGTCACCGACACCAGCCAGCAGACGCTTCGCGACACCCACGGACTCAACGGCGACATCCTGGTCTGGAACAACGTCACCCAGCGCCGTCACGAACTCAGCTCGATGGGTATCCGCGTCAACGCCGAGACCCTGCGCCGCCAGCTTGAGATGGCCAACCTCCTCGACAATCTCAAGTTCCCCTATCATCAGGGAATCATCAACAACGAACTGCCTCTCTCCATCGGCGGCGGCATCGGCCAGTCCCGCACCCTGATGCTCCTCCTGCGCAAAGCTCATCTGGGAGAAGTCAGCGTCACCGTCTGGCCCAAGGTGCTGAAGCATATGTGCGCGAAGAAGAACATCTTCGTGCTGGAATAGCCTGAACGCATCGTTATAAGCGAAAGGGGGCGGCGCCAGCCGCCCTCCTCTCACCAACCGATTCGAATCGCGAGACGAGACCGCAGCTTCGCGTGACGCTAGATTCCCGTTCCGGGATGCATACGAGCCAATGGTGACAAGTATCACATTCGGAACGGGATCTAATCCTCTACCGTGTTCGTGAGGACTCCGCAGCTATGCAGCACTGCTTGGCTTGACTTCTTGCTGCGCTGGATGCGAACGCGAGTTCACTCGCGCAGCCCCGGAGGGCCGAAACAATTTAGCCCAGCGCTTCAGCGCTGGGTACCGACCCACTAGAAATTGAACAAGTCCCGGAGGGACGACACAATGTCACACTCCTACTCAAGCAATCGAGTCCACGTAATCTTCAGCACGAAGGAACGAAACAAGTGCCTGCCCGAGGACTTTCAACCCAAACTCTGGGCGTATATGGCCGGAATCGCTCACAACCAGGGCTTCGAAGCGATAATCATCGGTGGCGTCCGCGACCACGTGCACGCTCTCCTCCTTCTGCCGCCGACCATGTCTCTGGCTAAAGCGGTTCAGTTCTTGAAGGGCAGTTCCTCCAAATGGATCAACGACACGAACGGCGAATTTGCCTGGCAGGAGGGCTACGGCGCCTTCAGCGTGGCGCATCGCAGACCGCCGATGTGGTGCGCTACATTCAGAACCAACGCACACACCACGAAAAGAAGAGTTTTGAAGAAGAGTTTGTGGAGTTCCTGAAGAAATATGGTGTGTCGTACGAGCCCGCTCACGTTCTCGGATAATCGTGCCGTCCCTACGGGACTTGTTCTCCAGCCGATCAACCGACCCAGCGCTGAAGCGCTGGGCTAAATTGTTTCGTCCCTCCTGGACTCTTGCAGACTGCAGCAAACACGAACCCCAACCCTACGGCGTCGCGTGCGCCTCCGCCAACGCCTTCCTTATCGCCAGCAATTCCTTCAACACTCCCCGCAGCTTGGTCGACTCCAGCGCATTCGCCCCGTCCGACTTCGCTTCCTTCGGATTGTCATGGACCTCCATGAACACTCCATCCACCCCCGCCGCCACCGCCGCGCGCGACAGTAACGGAATGAACTCAGGCTGCCCTCCGCTCACCGCCGGACCATCGCCGTCGGATTGCGACGACGGCAACTGCACCGAATGCGTCGCGTCGAACACCACCGGCGCAAACTTCCGCATAATCGCCAGCGACCGCATGTCCACCACCAGATTGTTGTATCCGAAACTCGCCCCACGCTCGGTCAGGAATACCTGAGTATTCCCCGCGTCGCGGCATTTCTCCACCGCGTGCCGCATATCCCACGGCGAAACGAATTGCCCCTTCTTGATGTTCACCGGACGCCCGCTGAGCGCGGCCGCAACGACAAGATCGGTCTGCCGGCTGAGAAACGCCGGAATCTGCAGCACATCCGCCACTTCGGCGACCTTGCCCACGTCCGCCGTCTCATGCACATCGGTCAGCACGGGCACCTGAAGTTCGTTCTTAATCTTCTTCAGAATGCGCAGGCCTTCTTTAATCCCCGGCCCGCGAAAGCTCCGGATCGACGTGCGGTTCGCCTTGTCGTAACTCGCCTTAAAGATGAACGGGAACCCCAGCGCCCGCGTCACGCCCTTGATGATCTCCGCCATCCGCATCGCATGCTCTTCGCTCTCAATCACGCACGGCCCCGCGATCAGAAACAGATCGCCAGACCCGATGTGCACGTCACCGACTTGGAAGGAAGTAACCACTGGCAACGCAAAACTCGCAGAATCATTTAACCACAGAGGCACAGAGACGCAGAGAAATCTCAAGAATTCTCTGTGCTCTCTGTGTCTCTGTGGTGAACGCTTTGCCTACCGCCCCGCAACCCGTTCCGGCCGGTGGAACATCTCCACCGCCGCCGTTTCCTTCTCCGCGCGCCGCTTCACCCCATACTCATACGCCGCCCCGATAAATCGGCTGAACAGCGGATGTGGCTCCAGCGGCTTCGACTTGAACTCCGGATGAAATTGGCACCCAATAAAATGCGGATGATCCGGCAACTCCACCATCTCCACATAAGTCCCATCGGGCGTCGACCCCGAAATCCGCAGCCCCGCGGCCGTCATCGGCTCTTCATACTCGCGGTTGAACTCGTAACGATGCCGGTGCCGCTCGCTGATCTCCAGCTTCCCATAAATCGAATGCGCCAGCGTGCCAGGCTCAATCTTGCATGGCCA
This sequence comes from uncultured Acidobacteriaceae bacterium, assembly GCA_963795875.1. Taxonomy (GTDB): domain Bacteria; phylum Acidobacteriota; class Terriglobia; order Terriglobales; family Acidobacteriaceae; genus Sulfotelmatobacter. The sequence goes on along the minus strand of CAWCJM010000003.1, from coordinate 1,303,077 downwards.
CGCGCCCAACCGCATCGTCCCGCCCAGTTCCTCCACGCCACGCAACTCGCGCAATTTATAGATCACGCGATGCGGCGTCGCCGGATCGAACTCGCTCGAATTCGCCTCCGCCAGCCCCACCACATTTCGTGCAAATTCAATGCAAGCCGTCTGCATCCCCAGACAAATGCCAAAGTATGGAACCTTCTTCTCGCGCGCATACCGGATCGCCAGCAGCATCCCTTCGATGCCCCGCTTGCCAAATCCCCCGGGCACCAGAATCCCGTCGTAGCCTTCGAGTTGCGTCTCGTACCCGTCACCGTCGGCAGTCTCCAAGCCCTCGGCTTCAATCCAATTAATCTGCAACTTCAGGTTGTGCGCCAGCGACCCATGCACCAACGCTTCCTTCAGCGACTTGTAGGAATCTTCATACTCGACGTACTTCCCGACGATCCCAATCGTAACCGTGTCCTTCGGGTTGTAAACGCGATGGACAATGTCCTCCCACTTCGACAAATCGCGATCCTTCGCTTCCAGATGCAGATTCTTCAGCACCAGCGTGTCCACGCCTTCATTGGCGAACACCAGCGGCACCTCATAAATGGACGCCACATCCTTCGCCGTGATTACCGCCTCGTCCGGCACGTTGCAGAACAGCGCGATCTTCGACTTGATGTCCTTCGCCAGAAACCGGTCGGTGCGGCACAACAAAATATCCGGCTGAATCCCAATGCTGAGCAGTTCCTTCACCGAGTGCTGCGTCGGCTTGGTCTTCAATTCCTGCGCCGCCGCAATAAACGGCACCAGCGTCACGTGCACAAACAAGGTGTGCTCTCGCCCCAGTTCCTGCCGCATCTGCCGGATCGCTTCCATAAACGGCAGCGACTCGATATCGCCCACCGTCCCGCCGATCTCCACGATCGCTACATCCACATCCTGAGCGACTTTCTTCATCGCGGCCTTGATCTCGTTTGTGACGTGCGGAATCACCTGCACCGTCTTTCCCAAGTAGTCCCCTCGCCGCTCCTTGGCGATGATCTGCTCGTAGATTCGCCCGGTGGTCCAGTTGTTGTCGCGGGAAAGCTTGGCGTGGGTGAAGCGCTCGTAGTGACCGAGGTCGAGATCGGTCTCCGCCCCGTCGTCGGTCACGAAGACTTCGCCATGCTGAAACGGCGACATCGTCCCCGGATCCACGTTCAGGTACGGATCGAACTTCATAATGTTGACCTTCATCCCCCGGCTCTCCAGCAGGCAGCCGATGGACGCCGCGGCCAATCCCTTGCCAAGTGAAGACACAACTCCGCCCGTTACAAAGATGTACTTCGCTGGCATCTCTTCCTCGCTTTAAATTGTTTTTGAAAAATGGTGCAGGTGGGGTGCACGATCAATTATGCCAGAACTGCCCTGTGGAAAGAAACGGAAGAATTCCCCCGCCCGTGATAAATTTGCGGCGTGCGCCATCTCCTTACCATGATCGCCGCCCTTCTGGTAGTGGCGCCTGCGGCCGCGCAGACCGCGGTCTCCTTTCCCACCGACGACGGCGGCCTAGTGTATGCCGATGTTTACGGAGAAGGTGACCGGGCCGTCGTGCTGGCCCACGGCGGCCAGTTCAACAAGGAGAGCTGGAAGAAACAGGCGGAGACGCTGGTCGCGGCAAAATTTCGAGTGTTAGCCCTCGACTTCCGCGGCTATGGCAAATCAAAAGGCCCCGGGCGACGCCGACCCGATGGACGCTCCACTCTATAAGGACGTCCTGGCCGCGGTCCGTTATCTGCGAAAAACGGGCGCGAAAAGCGTCTCGGTAGTCGGAGCCAGCATGGGAGGATGGGCCGCCGGCGACGCTTCCATCGCTTCGCTTCCGGGTGAGATCGATCGCCTGGTATTCCTCGGCTCGGCGCCCACCGGCCCCGCCAACAAGCTCAAATCTCCATCCCTGTTCATCGTGGCGCGCGACGATTCCAGCGAAGACGGACCGCGTCTCCCCGGAATCCGCGAACAATACGAGAAAGCTCCCGAACCGAAGCAGTTGATCGTTCTCGAGGGCTCCGCCCACGCTCAGTTTCTCTTCCAGACCGATCAAGCCGACCGCGTGATGCGCGAGATCCTCCGCTTTCTCTCCGCGAAGTGATCTCCAAAGAAGACGCCCGAAACCAAGGCCTTCGTGATCCTTCTGTCCTTAGTGGTCCAGATTTTTCAGTTGATCGAGTACACACAACTCGAGCGCGTTGACTATCTCCGCCCACTCAGCGAGAATACTTAAGGCCGTCCGCAACGGATAGTCTCGTAGTGTCCCCAAACAGTGGGCCTGTGGCGCAGCTGGGAGCGCGCTTCCATGGCATGGAAGAGGTCGTCGGTTCGATCCCGACCAGGTCCACCAATCTCTTAGCGATTTAGACGTGGCGACGGTGAGTCTACGTATCTACTTGGCCCAAGCTGAGGCCGACGTCGTTATGACATCATGCAACGGATATGACCAAAGCCGGAGAGCGCATTACTGGAATGCCTCCAACACGGTCTATGTCGCTGAGTATCCTAGCCTGGTCAGCGCACGTTCAGCTTCGCCAGCGACTCCTCACACTTGCTCAACTCCTGCTTTACGGACTGTTCCGTGACATCACCACTGAGAGTATCTAGCGACTTCGGGCCAGATTCCTGCCGCAATGTAGTAAGACTCTTCTCGTACCAGGACTTCGATTCGCGTAACAGCGGGACTTCGTTGCGCGTGCCACTCTGCCCAGCGAGAGTGCACAATGCTTTTCCCAGCGATGCGTACGCATCTGCCTGGCCCGCGATTTCATAACGATTCTTTCGTTCGATCTTTTCAAAGATAGCAATCGCCTCGCGGTCCTGCGCCATGGAGGGACCAATCTTTCCCTTTCGCAAGAGTACGTCTCCGAGACTGATCTCCATGAGAGCAACATTGTCACGGGCCAAAGAATTCGTGGGATCAACACTGCTCAATTTGGCAAAAACTGCGTGGGCTTTGGTGAAGTAATCAAACGACTCCTCAACTTCATCCTGCTTCAGGAAAATTCCAGCAATCATGCTGTACGCCTCCCCCAGGAATTCCTGAAGCGTTGCATTGTTCGGATCGGATCGAGCCAGTTGCTCCAGAATTTCCTTTCCCTTTTGTGAAACCTCTGAGGCGCGGGGTAGGTCACCAGTCGCTGCTAGCGCCCTGCCCAAACACATGTAATCCGCCGCCATATGCGTACGGATCAAGGAACTGGCGTTCACATCTTTCGCAATCGCTTCTCGAATCGAAGAACCTTGTCGGAAGTTCTCCACGGCTCTCGCATAGTCTCCTGTTTGCGTCGAAATATTGCCCGCCTGCCAATAGAATCCCGCCAGAAAATCCTTAAATATGGGCTCTGAGTGGTTTTCTACGATTCGCTGGGCCAGAGTCGTGCCCTTTTGCACGTGCTTCAACGCCTTGGCGTAGTCTCCCGTTCCTTGAAGGGCAAAACTCAAACGGAAGTAGTCATTGAGCAGATCGAGTTGCATCTGGCGATCGTCGGGATGAGCGGCAGCGGATGATTCGCGAATCGATAGTGCTTTCTCATAACTCTGGAGGGCGCCCGCGAAGTCGCCAAGATTGGCTGCTCCCGAGTACCCTAGAAGGTCTCCCACCCGGTCATAAGCGGCTGCCAATTCGCGCTGCAGCCCGGCATCGCCGCTTGCTTCCTGCGACAGGCTGTCTAAGTATTCCAGTGCGCGATTTACCAGAAGCTTCCTCGCAGGCAAAGTGCCGGGCAAATCCACGATGGAATCATGCACTTCGAACATAAGGGAGTTCGCCAGCTTGCGGACGTCGTTAAAGCGCCGTTCGGCCCGGGCCCGTTCCGTGCGAGCTACCCGGGCTTCGTGCAAGGTAACAATCAGCCCTGTCAGCATCGCCAACATCACCAAGACGGAAGCCCCAACTCCAGCCTTATGTCTGGCCACAAATTTTGTGGTCCGATACCATGTACTATCGTTGCGTGCGTGCACCGGAATGTTCTCCAGGTGCCGCTGGATGTCCTCCTGCAGGTCGTTCGCCGATGCATAGCGGCGAGAAGGTTCTTTCCGCAAAGCCATGAGGACAATGTTGTCAATATCTCCCCTGAGCTGCCTGCTTACTTTTTCACGAGAAACTTCTCGAAACGCGCGCGATTCATTTTGGAGACTCCCCGGCTGCGAGTCTTGGGAACGAAGAACTGCCAGGCTTGGCTTCTGCGGTTCTCTTACACAAACTTCCTGCGCAAATTCCTGCGTGGGCCCATTCACGAACTTGTAGGGACTCCGATCGGTCAGCAACTCATACAGAACCACACCCAACGAGTACACGTCGGTAGCGATCGTCATCGCCTCGCCGTTCATTTGTTCTGGGCTCGCATAGCGTGGGGTCAGGATCCGAAAACTGGTCAGGGTTGCATCAGCCATGCCCGCGTCCTGGCTGGGTTCAACAATCTTCGCGATCCCAAAATCGAGGAGTTTCGGGATGCCATCGGCTGTAACCAGAATATTCCCAGGCTTGATGTCGCGATGAATAATGAGGTGTTGGTGCGCATAGTGCACGGCTGCGCAGACCCGCAGAAACAACTTCAGGCGCTCGCTAATCGAGAGGTCACGCTGGTTGCAGTACTCGGTAATCGGTTGACCTTCAATCAACTCCATCACAAAGTACGGCATGCCTGCTTCGCTGGTGCCGCCATCGAGAAGCTTCGCTAGATTGGGATGATCGAGACCGGCCAGGATCTGGCGTTCATTGCGAAAGCGCCCCACGATTGCAGCCGAGTCGAGTCCGGGCCGGATGAGCTTGATGGCGACCTGTTTGTCGTACTGGCCATCGGCACGCTCAGCGCGGTACACCTCGCCCATACCACCCTGACCGATCTGCTCGATCAGGTGGTACACGCCGATTCTCCGACCGACGCGACTGCCATTCAACGCTTGATCCGATTGCGGCGCACTTAAATCGAAAGCTGGTTTCTTAAGAAAGACGCTGCCTGCTTTCTGGTGGGAATGCAGTAAAGACTCGACCTCAGCCCGTAGTTCTGAATCACCCGAGCACGCCGCTGCAAGCAGCTCGGAACGCTCGGTTTCGGGCGCGGCAATGGCGAGGTCGAGGAGTTCGCGTACCTGCTGCCACCGCTCCGGGTTCATAATGACGCGCTCCGGTCCAGTTCGCGGTGAAGCCATGCGCGTGCAGTAATCCAGTCGCGCTTCACGGTGGAGGAGGAGATCCCCAGCACCTCTGCTGTGTCTTCGATGGAGAGGCCGCCAAAGAACCTGAGTTCCACCACCTCGCCTTGTTGCGGATCCATGGCGGAGAGAGTCTTGAGGGCGTCATCGAGTGCCAGGATGTCTACATCGACCTTAAGAGCACCCTCTTCGGCTTCGTCCAAGGCAACGTTGCACACGCCGCCTCCGCGCTTGTCGGCGCGATGGGCCCGAGCATGGTCGACCAGGATCTGGCGCATCAACTGGGCAGCCACGGCAAAGAAGTGGGCGCGATTCTGCCAGTCTGGCAGGTCCTGCTGGATCATTCGAACATAGGCCTCATGCACCAATGCTGTGCTTTGCAGAGTGTGCCCGGGCCGCTCATTCCGAAGATAGTACTGCGCAATCCGCCTGAGTTCTTCATAGACAAGCGGGATCAGCGAGTCGAGGGCCTCGCGGTCTCCGTTCCGCCAACGACCCAACAGTTGTGTGACCGGACTGGACGAATCTGCGTGCACAGGAATTGCCCCGAGCTGTTTGGGGGAGGCGCGTTTGGGGGAAGCGCGGTTTGGGGGTGAAGCATATTTCATTCGCCTTAAACTGTCAAGGACCTGAAAACAAAGAATTTACCGCACCTGACATCCGGCATATAGCTACTGCTGAACCACGAACCCACGGCAAACCTAAGGACAAGTTCACCGGTCTTTTTCGATGGTTCTACCGGATGTTCTTACTCCATTAGGCCGCTTCATGAAAAAAGTTAGAACCCGCGACTTTCGGTGAGCCGATTCGAGCCTCTTTTCCGCCTCTTTGCATAGAGGGAAGCAGTGAGCAGGGCGACACGGACGTCTCGCAGCGCAAGATCAATCGCGAAACTGAAGCTTGGCCGTGACGGCTGCCGAGTGCTGACCCAGCGAAGTCCCAGCGAATTCTAAGGAGTTGAACATGCCTACCCTGATTTCACGCCATCTCTCATGGACCGTGGTCCTGCTGTTAGCTGTGGCCGGACACGCTCAGGATCTGCAAATCAAGAAGAGCATCACTGTCGGGGGCAACGTCGTCTCCAGCACAGAAACATCGATTAAGGGAGCCCGGGAGCGGACCGTTACGCAATCTCCCGCGGGCAACACCGTCACAATCCGACAATGCGACCTAAAGCAGACAGTCCATATCAATGAGCAAGCGCAGACCTACTTCATCGCCGCAGATGCCCAGGATGACGCGGCGGCCAAGGCGGCCGCGATGTTTGGCGGCGCGCCGGCTACCCAGGCGGGGGGATATATCACGGAATCGACCACCATCGCTGATACGGGAGAGCGCAAGACGATCAATGGATATTCCGCACGTCATCTGAAAATGAAGGTCTCCGTGCAGCCCTCGAAGAACGCATGCTCGCAGCAGGCCCAGGAGTTCGAAGTGGATGGATGGTACGCGGACCTTTCGAAGGAGATCAGCTCGTGTCAGCAGTATCTTCCACCCGTCCGGCAGAATGAAGGCTGCAATGACCGCGTCATTCACAAGGTCAGCGGGAGCGGGAAGCCAGGGTATCCGCTTTCCCAGCTCGTGACTGTGCACACGGACGACGGAAGCACGATGCAAATCGGAGTGCAGGCTTCAGACATCACCAAACAAGACTTGGCCAAGGAACTGTTCGACGTTCCGGCGGGCTACCACGAAGTGAAATCACTGGCTGAGCTGAGCAGTGTTCCCGTTCCATCAGTGCAAGCCGTCCAACCGGCGGCCTCTACTTTGAATCAGCAGATGGCGACGTCAGCGGCGAAGAATGCGCCGAAGATGTCGAGCTTGGGCGCGATGTTGTTCAATCCTGGAGCGCAGCTCGCAAAGGCGCAGAACGCTGCCATGCTCCAACCGATGACGGCGGCCAACATGGGCGGGAGCAGCAACGGCTACATGGCGGGACAAGGCTCCGGGGGCGCGTCGGTTGCCGCACCTCAACAGCTAGGACCGAAGGCGCCGGGGAAGATCCGGGTCGGCGTCGCTCCACCAGACGCGCAGCTGGGACAAGGTAACAGTGCTGGAGCGGACTACAGCACCCCCATCCGCAACGTAGAGGTGGCGCTGATGAGTGGTCCGGCGGTGGAGATCGCTGCCCTGGAGTCGCATGTTGCTTTGCAATTGCAAGCCGAGGCCCAGCAGAAACAGTGTGACTACATCCTGCTTTCCGGTGTCACAGTGAAACACAGTTCCGGCGGGACCTTCGGAAAGTTCATGAAGATTGGAACAACCGCGGCCAGCTTCAACCCTGCCGTGATGATGACGAAAAGCGTCGGGAGCGTAGTTGCAGCGCAGGGCGCGGCGGCCGCATCGCAAATGGCAGCTCAGCAGATGCAGCAGCAAGCCATCAGCCAACTCGCCGGCTTCAATGGACAAATTAAATCCAAAGATGACGTGACTGTGCAATACGAACTCGTCGCCACCGGACAATCGGCTCCGATCTTTCAGAACACACTGGAAGGCAAAGCGAAGTCCGATGGCGAGGACGTTCTGACGCCGCTGTTGCAACAGACGGCGAACGCGGTTCTTACGCAAGTCAGCAAGAAATAGACAGGGGGGCAGGGCACCATGTCCATCCAGTTCGGTGGCCGTGGTGCCCTCAGCTTTCTTGCGAAAAAAGGCGCCGAAACCAATAACGCAGGGGCCGCCTAGACGTACCTCAGCCGGAAGGGCATCGGTGCACAAATGAACAAGCTCGTAAGAATAAACTCTCCGAAGTTCTGTCTATCACTCCTTACATGTGCTTTGACTGTGCTGTGGTCACCGCAGGCTTTCTCGCAGTCCTCTTCGAGCCCGGCATGGTCCGGCAGCGTGACCTGCCAGCTGAATGAACAGGAGACCGGAGTTTTTAATCGCCAAGAAACCCAGACCTGGACACTTATCGGCGGCGGCCCCGTCTCCCCAACCGGAATCCCGACTTACAATGCGACTTGGAGCGTCACCGGCCAGGGACAGCTGCAGAGAGTTCAAGGCGCGCAAACGACGAACATTCAATGGACCGCGAACGTTCCTCCGCAGCCAACAACCCTTGCAATCTTCGTACGTGCCTCCGACAATCGCCTGATCATCATTCCGCGGCATTCTCAGCTGCGTATGGACAATGCCACCACCGGCGCGCGGCAGGTGATCGTCAACGGAGCCGCGCAGCAACCAATAAATATCAGCCATGCGGTTTGGGAATGGCAATTTCCTCATATTGAAGCGTCTGCCACCGATACCACCGTTTCTGGTTCGACGCAGTCTCAAGCCGACGCCGGGGACGCCGAACTCTTGCACCACTTTGGCGCTCCGCCGCCTATCTCAGTCTGTCAGTGGCAGCTCACAAGAGGAGGCTCAGCGTCCTCAAGTCCCAATCCATCCCAGATAGGCGGCGGAACTCAGAATCCGAATCCACAGAGTAGCCAGAACTGCCAGTCCCCCACCACGGTTCAACAATCGTTCGAGACCATGAAGGCGAACCTCAAATCGCAATATGACCAGTTGATTCGAGGAACGACTGATCCAACTGAGATTGCTTCTCTCAGCAATCAAGAACAGACGATGCTCGCTAACCTGAGCAGCCAGGAACAGCGGGACACGACGCTGGCCTCTCAGGGCTGCTTGCAAGCGACGAACAGCCAAGGAAATAACCCGTACTCGGGAGGTAGCCCGGGCGGCGCAGCTGGCCCCAACGCCGGCAGTAACCCGAATGCAGGGGGTGCCCCGAACGCGGGGAGTAGCTCGAACCCAGGAGGCAGCCCCGGCGGCGCAGCCGGCCCCAACGCCGGCAGTAACCCGAATGCAGGGGGCGCCCCGAACGCGGGGAGTAGCTCGAATCCAGGAGGTAGCCCCGGTGGCGCGGCCGGCCCGAATGCTGGTAGTAACCCGAACGCCGGGGGCGCCCCGAATGGATCAACTGCATCCAGCGGTCAGATGTCCACTCCGCAACTCGTCTCTCTGTCGCCCAGCAGCGTTAGCCAGGGCAGCACGACAACGGTACAGCTGCTCGGCCAAGGCACACACTGGCAAAGCCAGACGACTAACGTAAGCTTCGGTCCGCAAATCACCATCCAGTCTTTTACCGCTGACCCAACCGGCACTTCTGCTACCGCCAACATCACGGTGGCGTCGAATGCTGCTACCGGTTCGAGACCGGTGATGTTGATGACTGGCGCAGAAATGGTTGGTTTGCCGAGCGGCCTTAGCGTCACCGCGCCTAGTTCGCAGCAAGGCTCGGGTTCGACTGCCACGACGGGCTTCGGGACACCGGTTCGCCAGGTCCCATCCACGGGGATTCTGGTGGCCACTCCGGTGACGAATAATGGTCAAACGAGCGTACCAGTGACCACTACGCCGGGCTTCACCGGGGTTAAGACGCCTATTGGCACAGGGATTGCGAAGAAGGCGGGCTCAACATCGGCAAGTGCGGCGCCTACATCCGCAACTTACCTCGTGACCATCACGGGATTGATGTGTATGAGAGCGATCACTGGCGGAGGAGACGCAATCTACGCTGCTGCCGCCATCCGTCAATATGACCGGCGTAATGGTCAGGCAACGATGTTTACCAACGCGAATACCTGGGTTTACGGTGATGTTAACGGAATGATAGGTCAACGCAAACAAGCCGGATCGCGCGGCCCCATGGGAGGGATTGGGGTAGGGGACTTCGTTCCTCCTGGCTTCATCGTAGGCCCTAAGGATACATTGCCGCCGCAACCGAACCTATTTCCTATGGTGGTGTGGCAAGGAACATTGACCGATGGCATTGATGCGCTAGTGATTTCGCCCAGCCTATGGATCTCGTACGGCGACAATTCAATGTTCTTTACCTGGAATCAGAACCAGCAATCTCTCACAAACTCCATATTGTTGGACAGCAAAGTACAAAACCAAATCAATACCCAAACATTCGGCACCCTGTTTCTTGGAGCGAGTGAAAATATCTCAGGCAGCGCTGCGCAAACAGCTGCGGGCGACGCAACACTGACAGCCGTTGAAACGTCGATTCAAGCAGCCGGCCTTACCTTCGGTATTCCTGTGGGAGTCTTTACCGGCGGACCATCGCACGACCGGCCCATCGGCGTAACCGGTGCAAGCTCCGATCCGACTTCTACCACCATACTGCCAAACGCTACGCTCGTTCTTACCCGCGAAATGATCGAGAAGCGCTTGGGAAACAACACTTGGACTACGACGTCCTTTGATTTTAGGGACTCGCCACTCTCATTTTCGAGTCTTCCTGGTGCGGATCGCCCTGGTGAATACCAGATGTTTATTCAGATTGAGCGGCAGTGAGACGGTCGCACACTGAGTTTGAGCCTTAGACTTCTCTTGCAACAATAAAATCGTGCACTGATCGTTTCACTCTGAAGACTCAAACAACGCCACGGGAAACTCGCGAAACAGATCCGTGGCAAGACGCCGGTATTGTCGTTTTGATTAGAGCATTGAATCTCGCCACTGGTGAGAATATTCGTCCATCGCTTCGGCAAATCGGGCGGCAATGTCTACCCGTGTGTCACACCAGTCAAACTGCACAGCCTGGCGCCCAGCAGGAAGTTGAGAAAGCCAGCGCGGAACGGCTACTAGAACGGATTTCGAACCGGCCTTGCGAATAAAGCCGATCAATTCTGAGCACTGCATCCAGCGGCCCGCAGAGGCAGAAACTCCCCCTCGTGAAACAGGGACGCGTGCTCGCGACGGAAGCGAAGAGCCTTCCAAATCAAAAAGAGCTTGATGCGTCCATCACACCATCGATCAAGCAGGCTGCGGAGAAAGGACTCGGGAGACTCCTCTCTCTGCGCCGCGATGCTCTTCAGCGTGCGGCTCGGATCGTGAAATCGATCGGCCGCGATTGTCGGGATCGACCAGGCGCAAATCCCACAGTTCGGAGCCCTGATAAAAATCCGCGATCCCCGGCGCGGCGACTTTTCACCAACGTCTGAGACAGCCCGTTGATCATTCCGAAGTAGGCGATCTTGGTTTCAAACTCGCGGAACTCGTTCAGGAACTCAACGTTATCTGCAGAAAGAATCCGGGCGGCGAAATTCCGTAGCGCATCCTCATGCACTTGATTCGGACGCGTCCACCGCGTGTGCACCATGGCTTCGCGCGTTGCTTTGAGAAGATGCTCCTGCACGCGTTCGAGCAGAGTTGAAAAGCCTCGCTCTTCGAGAGGCCACACTCCCAGAAGAGTCTGGTACAGATAGTATTCCTCGTTGCGATCTGGGGTGAGCTGCGGCCCGGCCTGCTCCTTGTACTTCGCGTTCAGATTGGCCCAACGTTCGAGCCGTTCATTCCATTCGTGCGGAATCTCCGAGAGAACGTTGAGGCGGGCGCGCACATCCTCGCTTCGCTTGGTGTCGTGAGTGGAGGTTGCGTTCAGGCTGCTCGGCCACTTCTGGCGCCGCTGTTGCAGAAACGAGAAGAACATCTCGGGTGAAGTGGTTTCGGACGGCCTTGGATTTCCGCCGACCTCATTGAGTGACAGCAAAGGATGGTAGACGTAGAGAGCTGTGTCCTCGAGCCCCTTGGCCACGATGGGACCGGTAAACTGCTGCCATCGCATCACGAAGGCAAGGCGTGCCTCGCGCTGGTCGGGAAGCACGTGCGGAGGATTCAAAAGCAGCAACACCTCCCGCACAAAATTGAAATATCCCGGAGTCAGATGAGGCGCTCTCTTGCGCGCCGCTTCAACCGCATCGTCGATATAGCTCATCGCCTCCGAGCAGGTACCTCCATATTGCGGATGTAGGTTCGATACACCGGATAGGCAGGCTGTGACTTCGATGAGCGCGTCGATTAAGAATCTGCGGTCAAGTTCGCGCGCATAGCGATCCTGCGCGGCGAGTTCGGCCAGATGGCGCCCCAGCGTGCGCATCTCGACGCCAAGAAGCGTATTCATGACCAGCTTCTTCTTTTGATAAAGCACGTCGGAGAAGTCCTGCCGACGGCCGATAAAGCTGGCATAAATCTCTTCGAGCTGACGAGCTCCTTCCGGATTCACGAAGATTCCGTTGGCTTGATTCAAATAGTCGTAGCCGGTGGTTCCGCTGACGGGCCAGTCTTCGCGGCAAGCTTTCATGCGGCGCAAGAATTTTTTCGACGAGCACATACGACAACAAGGCTCTGGATGCAGCCCCGTTCGCAGCCAGACGTTCCCGTAGTTTGTTGAGATATGCCAGCGGATCACGCAAGCCGTCGATGTGATCAATGCGCAATCCCGTGAAAGGAGTTTTCGATACCAGTCGCAGAATGTATCCGTGCGTGGCCTCAAAGACAAAGGGGTCTTCAACCCGCACGCCCACGAGGTCGGCAATCGTGAAAAAGCGGCGATAGTTGATGCTTTCATTCAGGTTCTGCCAAAATGCGAGCTTGTAGTTTTGCTCGGCGAGCAAACGCTGCAAGAATCCGAAACTGGCGGGATCGCCTTGCCTTCCGTTAATCTCCGCAATATTTTCCGCGACGAGCTGCGCGATTTCCGGACTGCTGTTCACGATCACCCGCAAGCGGTCCCGCGCCGACTCAAAGCGCAGCGGCGTTCCGCGGCTGTGTCGGCAGCGCGGCGATCGGCGCGTGCCAACTCTAGTGCGGAAGCGAGGATGCCGGCGAATTCGTGATATGCCGGATCTGTCTTCCGCAAGCTTTTCCTTCAGACGCTCCGCACGATGATTGAGAATCTCGTAATACGAGCGAGGAGACACCGGCAGGAGCGTCTCAAAATATTGGAGAACGAAGCGGCCATCAGCGTAAACAAGTGTGATCTCACCAGAATCCAGAGCTTCTCCAAACGGCCGTCCAAGAATCGGAAGCAGAATCTTTCCATCAAGGCTGCGGGCATGTGGATGCCATTCGATGTCGAAGAAGCCTGCAAAGGCCGACTGCTGCGCCGTTCTCCAGAACGTCCATCCACCAGGGATTCTCGACGCTGGCCGCCATATGATTGGGCACGATGTCGACGAGAAGGCCCATGCCCCGCACCTGCAGATCGGTTTGCAGTGCGACAAATTCCTCTTCGCTGCCCAGGTCAGGGTTCAACCGAGTGGGATCGATCACGTCGTATCCGTGATTGCTCCCTTTGCGGCTGGCGAGTATGGGAGATAGGTACACATCGGAGATCCCAAGCTCGTGCAGGTAGTCGAGAATGTTGCGAACGTCGCTAAAACGAAACTCGGGATTGAGCTGGATACGATACGTCGACGATGGAATGCGAGTCGGAGGCATTCTTAGCTCTGTGATTTCTAGCCCTGCGGCAGCAAAATGTGCAACTGGTTCGCCAGACGATTCAGCTCCTCGTGGCGTTGCGTGGCAATGGGATCCACATTCGGCTGGTGCCAGCCGTTCTGCTGATAAGCAGTCAGTAGCGGGCGGTAGACCAGATTTTGGGCCTCCCATAGAACGACGGAAAACGGCAACGACGGAATTAAATCGAGCAGCTTGATCAAGCGCAACGCGGCATCGAAATCGGCAGGATTGGCGGCAAATGCGGCCGCTTCGTGTTCGATGCGCTTACGAAACTTGTATTCGAGCGTCGTAACATCCAGCGCAATCTTGCTGGCGGCGGCTTCGCGCAGCAGTCCATGAATGCTATCCGCATCGAGCTCCGGCGCGATCCAGAGCATGCTGCAATTGATTGTTCAGAGCAATTTCAGCAGCGGACTTCAGCGCGGCTGGAACGGGTATCTCAAGCCCATTGAGAAAACGAATCAGTGGGGCCTGATTCTCGAAGACGGTGGTGTACACGGCAGCCGCGGATTTGAGCGACTCGTTTAAGATGAGGCCTGCAATCTTGCGCTGCTCATCGCGGAAGAGCAGGCGCAACGAGAAGATGCCCTTGCCGTAAATCTGATCGAGCATGCGGATCACTTCGGCCGTATCGGCCTGGGCGAAAGCTTCCATTAGTTTCTGCTGATTCTGTTCCGGAATTGATCCGCCGCCTGCACCCCGGCAGTGACGTTGTGGTCTCCCAAATGAAGGACAGAAAAATCGAACGAAGCTGATTCCCTTGTGATCTCAGACTGGAACTGAGCGCTGCCCGGTGGCCAGCCGCATTTTGCCTTCTGCGTCGAGCGCGTATCCCAGGCGCTTCGCTTCGTAGCAGTAAATTCTCGTTTTCTCCGGATAACTTTCGAAAAGCGAGCTGATAGCGTAATGGCCGGCGACTCGCTTGATATCGATCAACCGCGGGCTTCACCCATTTCTCGTAGATTCGCGCACCGTCGCCATGTTCGGGCAGGTTGCTCTTGGCGTTTGGCCAGATGCTGCAGGAACTCGGCTTCGATGGGTTCGCCGCTAACATCCTCCGCCAATCGCAAGGCGCGTCCCGCGTAATGAATGACCTGCACCGTTTCGATCCCAGAGAGTTCGTCGAAGAACCAGCCGCAACTGGTGAACATCAGCATGGCGTGGCGTTGCATTTCGAGAAGTTTCAGAACCGTGACCTGCTCTTCTGCTCTCGAGCGGGCGCAACAGAGTGGTCGGCGAAAAATGCGGCACGGGACTCTTCAGAACGGTCGAGGATCACGCGAATATAATCGTCGCGGCCTGCCCACGGATCCTTGAAAAACGGTTGCAGCCCCGATTCGAAAATCGGCGCCAACCGGTCGCGCAGCCAGTCCAGAGCGGCGCGCAAGGGAGCGCGCCACTGCTGATTCCAGTCGTTCCCGCCAGAATTGCAGCCACAATCGCTGCGCCAGCGTTCGACACCGTGCACGCAACTCCAGGAACTGTTGTCGACAACTTCGGCAAAATCCTCGGCGGGATGTTTCTCCAGAAATTCCCCGTAGTTCGTCAGCTTAGCGAGATCGTTTTTCTGAATCTCCTCAAGCGCATAGCTGAGCGCCATTTCCCCGAAGCGGTGATGATGCCCATAGCTCTCGCCATCAGTGGCAATGTGAACCAACTGCGGACCCTCGCGCGTGTCCGAAAATCCACTCATCAGGCGATCGGCGAAGCGCTTGCCATCGCTAAGCAGACCTTCGAAGGCCACGGCCTGGGAGATCGGACCGTCATAGAAAAACACGTTGATGCGCTTCCTGGATGGAAGCCGGACAATATAGGCGTGCGCCGGATCGATCCGGCCTCCGCTTACATCGTGATAACGACTGCTCTGCTTGCTGCGGACACGCTTGGCCTGACGAGGCGCCAGGATAGTGAAGTGGATTCCATTTTCGGCCAGAACCTCTAGCGTTTCGGTGTCGACCGCGGTTTCGGGAAGCCACATGCCCTCCGGGCGCCGCCCGAATCGGCTTTCGAAATCTTTAATTCCCCATTTAACCTGCGTAACCTTATCGCGGCGGTTCGCCAGCGGCAGGATCATGTGGTTATAGCCCTGCGCGATCGCGGAACCGTGACCCGAGAATCGTTCACCGCTTCGTTTATCAGCTTCGAGAATCTCTGCGTAAACTCGCGGCGTCTGCTCCTTCATCCATGAAAGCAAGGTCGGGCCGAAGTTGAAACTGATGTGCGCGTAATTGTTGAGCACCTTTACGATCCGATTTTCCGCGTCAAGAATGCGAGACGCGGCGTTGGGGGCGTAGCACTCAGCAGTGATGCGCTCGTTCCAATCGTGATATGGATAGGCTGAGTCCTGCAACTCGATGGCCTCGAGATAGGGATTCTCTCGCGGAGGCTGATAGAAATGTCCGTGAATACAGATGTATTTCATTCCGCCTCCACCTCGTGTTGTTCAAGAACCAGAAATGAACGGACCGAAAGGCGGAACTCGCTCGTTCGGGTTAGCCTCGCATCAAAATCCCCACCTCTCGCAAACAATGCGACACGGGTGGCTCACCGCTGTGATCGAGATTCGTGTCGGAACCGTTCCAGCATGCGGCGGCAGAGTCCAGCCGTGCTACCCAGTTCCCACCCAAATCCGGAGCGTCTACAGTGACGGGAAACTCCGCGAAATTAAACAGGATTGCTAGGCGTTTGGAATTGATGTTGAAAAGAAGCAAAAGCGCGTGATCGCCCAATTCGCGGACCGTGTGCGATACCGCAGATCCCAAGCTAAATTCCCGGCGAATTCGGATCAGCTCCTGGTAGAAGCGGAAGAGCGTCTTGTGTTTATCTCTTTCCCTCAACGAATGATCCAGGTGTGAGCCCTTGTAAGTTTGTTCGTCCTGCGGGTCCGGAACGCTTTGCTCCCAACCGAAAGCGGCAAACTCTTCGCGGCGTCCGCGACGAACTGCCTCAACCAGCGCCGGATCTCCGTGGCTGGTGAAGTATTGGAATGGCGCGGTCTCGCCGTATTCTTCGCCCATAAAAAGGAGTGGCACGAACGGAGAGAGTAGATTGATTCCGGCGGCAAGCTTCAGCGATTCGAAATCGACAAGTGCGGTCAATCGCTCGCCGAATGCCCGGTTGCCCACCTGATCGTGATTCTGCGTACAGACCACGAACTTCGAAGCAGCTAGTCCACGCGGCGAGTTGCCGTGGCGACGTTTACGAAAATGTGAATACTGCCCTCTGTAGTACCAACCCTCCTTCAGCGTCGCGGCCAGCGCTGCCACGCTGCCAAAATCGGAATAATATCCGCGGTCTTCTTTGGTCAGCAACGCATGAACCGAATGATGGAAGTCATCGGACCACTGCGCGTCAAGGCCGTATCCACCGTGTTCGGGGTCGTGCAACAGTCGCGAATCGTTCAAATCGCTCTCGGCGATGACATGGAGCGGGCGCCCCAACCGGTTCGAAAGTTGCCCAACGCTACTTTTCAGCTCTGCGAGAAAGTGGCGCGCGCCGAAATCGAACATTCCATGAACGGCGTCGAGGCGCAGAGCGTCAAAGTGATAATCCTCCAGCCAATAGAGTGCGTTCTCGATGAAGAACCTCCGCACCTCGTCGCTGCCCTGACCATCGAAATTGATCGCCTGACCCCAAGGAGTGCGGTAACGATCCGTAAAGTAAGGTCCGAATGCACTTAGGTAGTTGCCTTCCGGGCCGAGATGGTTGTAAACCACGTCGAGCGCAACGGCGAGACCGTGAGAGTGGGCAGAATCCACGAGTCGATGAAGCGCGGCCGGACCACCGTATGAATTCTGCGGCGCGAATGGGTAGACCCCGTCGTATCCCCAGTTGCGAGAACCCGGGAATTGAGCAATAGGCATCAGCTCGATCGTGGTGATGCCGAGAGCAGCAATCCGGGAAAGATAAGGAATCAACGCGTCGAACGTGCCTTCCCGTGTGTAGGTGCCGACATGCAGTTCATAGAAGATGCTGCTTTCAAGGGGAATGCCCTTCCAGTTTTGATCGGTCCATTGAAACGATCCCCGGTCCACAATTTGCGACGGGCCGTGTACGCCCTGAGGCTGAAAGCGTGAGGCGGGATCGGGGAAGCCACGCTGGTCATCCAGCCTGTACAAATATTGAGTGCCCCCGTCGATTTCCTTGACCTGGGCACGATAGTAGCCGTGTGGCAGTGGCTCCATGTCAATGAGTTTATCGCTTGGACACAATTGCAGGCGGACGGATCGCGCATTGGGAGCCCAGAGCAGGAATTCCCAGCTCCCATCTGGAAGGCGATGAGCCCCAAGGTCCTGCTCTGCCATAGGCGTCTCTTCGATAACGAGGATCGACGGTCACTTCGCATTCAAAGGCCGCCGCCTTCCTCATTCCTGGGGCTTCATCTGGCCAGCGTACCCCTGCCGTTGGCTCCCCATCTGTCCACGGATATATCCAATGGAGCGGCCGCACTCAGCAGCAAATTTCGAATCATCTTCTTCATAGCAAACTTTCGACTCCACGTGGGCTACAGCTTCCCTGACGCTAGCCGTGTCGCGGTCGAGCGGTCCATCGGGTATTGTCTGTAAGCCCCCGCGACTAGGGGTTCCCATGGCCTGCCTTCAACAACTAATTTGAGTTTTGAAGGTAGTGCAGCTCAACGGTCCTGCAAGGAACATAACGCTTGGGGGGAGGAAGTCCCTGCAGGGCCGGAGCTGTTGACACCTCAAAAAATACTCCGAAGTTCATAAAGAAATCGTAAAAAACGCCTAACCGTAATCCTGTTAATGCCAGTTTTAAAAAACTAACTTCCTTGACCGAGCGGTGGAAGCACTTGTAGCGGCTCGATTCATTCTGGCCTAATGATTTTGGCATAATCCGCAACAGCCAATGAATCGGCAGAGAAACGTTGACTCGGTACTGCTGGAAACTGCAAACACAGCAAAACGACAGGGGCAATTACAATGCTGCATTTGATGCGTGGGAACGCCTTGCCTTTCGCGACGTGGCTACACGCCGCATGGGCAGTGGAAATCCTTCGGCCTCTCTCACCCGAACCCTGTGACGCCGCAGCCCATCGGCAATCGATCTTCTCGCGTGCGGCAAAAAGATCCACTCAGCGGACGCAGCCCGCCTAGCCCTTCGGAATCACAATCGCCGTGATAGTGTAACGCGGCACTACTACGGTAAACGTTCCACCCAGACCGTCGATCGGCGCCTCCGTGATTCCCTTGCCCGCCTCGAGGGTTTGCTTTCCCCATTCGTAGCGCGTCCCCTTCGTGGCGTAGCTGTAGCCGTCCACGGTCACGGTCACCGTGATGTTCTGAACGGGATCTTTATTCACGAACAGCAATCCCAGCCCCCCATCGCGACGCTTTACGGCGTGCACGCCTAACGTGTCCATCGGCGTACTGGCGGCCACAAAAACATCGCCCGGCTTCGCCACCTGGTGAAACATCTTCAGGCCGTAGTACGCCGGTTGCGGTTCGTTATCGTTGCTCAACAATGTCGGGCTAGGTGCGTGAATGGGGGACCACTGCACCGTATAGACGCCCTTCTCCACCAGCATCGCCGTCGCGTCTGCGGCATACAGCCCTGTGGTCGCGGGGTTCTTGGCGGGCAGCCACTGCGCGATACCGAAGTTCGTGATCGCCAACTGCGGGGAGTGCCCTGAAGGACACAATTTCTTGTACTTCTCCGACAGATCCTTAATCAGCAGACCGTAGTCGTTGTTTAACCCTGACAAGTTGAAATGCTTCTGGTTGTCCAGAGGATCTCTTCCAGTTCTCAGCAAGTCGTCCTCGTCAATATTGATGTCATAGTTCGGCGGTGCCCCTTTTCCCTCAAACAGCGAGATCGCCGCGAAATCCATGCTGGCGCAAGCGGCCTTCAACACTCCGGCGTTCCAGTTCTTCCCCATCGGATTCGGGCTGTTATCGCCCGAGGTAGTGAGGGGAAGCGTTAGCGAAGCCCCCACGAGAATCGTAGGATCGACGGCCTTCATCGCCTTGGCAAACTCCACGACGGCCGCTCCGTACACCTGCGGGCCGACCTTGCCATTCTCGGAATGGCGGCCCCAATCTTTCGACGTCGGCACCGGCCCAAGATGCAGATCAGGCTCAGGAGAGCCGCTCTCCTTGTACCGACCGGCATTGTCGGCATCGGATCCGAGCGTATGCGCCTGCCCATAGAAGCCGTTGTTCCATGGCTCGTGACCGACCGCCCACAGCAGAATCCCCATCGGCTCGGGATGTTTGATGCGCAGCGCGTTAAACCCATCGTCGGTGGCGAGCGGAGCGCTGGCGCGCATCGTGGCCCAATACCCCACCGTCTTCCAGTCGTTGCCTTTCGAATCCTTGCCGATCACTTGTGTGCTGTCGGGCTTTCCGTTGACGTACGCCACCCACGCCGCCGCTTCTGCCGGCTCGCCCCCGCCGCTGCCGTCCAGGTTGCTTCCATAGTTCACCGTGATCAGCGCCGTACCCAACTGGTCGATCACCGGCACCGTCGCGGGCAGTTTCCTTTCGTTCGCGAACGCCGGAGCCCGGTCATTGGTGTACGGATTGATCACTGCGCCAGTGGACCAGTGATACAGCGCGTCAATGCCATTGTTCCCCGGAAAGCGAAGGCTCGTGATCCCGATATCTTGCAGCAGTTTCATCGTCGCAGGATCGAAAGCCTTCGGGTCCCACCGGTCGCCCACAGCGCCGATCGACGTTGTGTAGAGCACCGCTTGCCCTTTTGCGGGCTCCACGTGGGCTGTGGTCTTCAACTGTGCATAGGCCGGCGAGCACGCGGACAGGATGATCCCCAGCTGCAGGAAAGAACCGCAAAAGTTCCGGATTCGTCCATTTCGATCTAGCCGGAGAACTGAGATAACGCTGTCAAGCCCGGACAGGTACATCGGCAAAGCCATAAGTGCCCCCAACATCAGAGATATTTCCGAAAACACAAAACAATACGCTGGCGTGTGGAGGGTTGGGAAGAGAAATCAACAACAGTGAATGGCTTAGTCTGGAGGCAGAGTTTCGAGGACCGGTTGTCCTGCAGCGCGCAACTGATAAAGCCAGAGTATCCCCATCACAAAGATGGTAGCCAATACCAGGAATTCCGCGGGAAACCACGACGGGCCCACGGTCGTGACGATGTTGGGAATCAGAAAAAAAGATATGGATCCCACTAAAATCGGGATTCGAGTGAGCGGGCTAGGCCTGACCGCAGTGGGACTTCCTGTGCCTGGGCGTCCTGCGTTCCACCACATCCGCACCACTCGTGCTCCAATCAACAGCATTGGAACCGTGATCGCGGCAAGGTCATACTTCATTACGCGCGGGTTCAACAGCGCCGTTCCCACGAATGCCATGGGAACCCACGCCTCACGCGACAGGTTCCATTTCCGCACTCGCCCAGCTAGCACGAGAAGCACAATTCCGATCACGACCGCACAAATGACAAACAGGACCGTCGTCGGAGTCGCGGTGGGCCTCCCTCGCCTCCATAGATACAAACCCAAGACGCTCACCGGCCCAAATCCAAAGTCGTGCAGCCAATCAAATACCAGCAGTAGGCTCTTCAGATATTCGCGAAATAGACCCGGCCATATCCGCGCCTGCACGGCAAAAATCGACACTCCCGCAACTGCGGTCATTCCCGAACGAATCCATTGCCGCGCATCAATCAGAACCGGGAAGGCCAGAAATGCCAGAAACGGCGTCTTGAATATCGACGCGATCAGGACGGCGATGTAATACCAGGCTCCACTGCCCGCGCTTCCAACCCGCCGTCGCGCCGAGCAGGATCCCCCCATAAAGCAGGTAGGCCACGTTGCCACTCAGAATTACATCGTCGGTCACAAGTCCCGGAAAGAAAGCGACAGCCGGCAATACAAACACCAGCCATCGCCGCTCGCGTTCGTCTGCCATTTGGAATCCCGCCCACAGCTGAATCGCCGCTCCCAGTGCGACCGCAACCGCATACAGCAGGCCGACGAACCAGCCGGGAAACACACCCAGCGCTCGCAACAAAGGAAGCGTCAACGGAGAGTACACATATACAAATGGCCGTGGCTCGGCTGGGTTCGTCGCCACGCGTTCGTGAAACTCCTGCAGCGCAACAATGTCCTCAGCATATGGATCGGAATTCCGGTGAACGGATTGAACGGCCTTCCAGTAGCCCTTGGCGTCCCAGCCGACTGCGCCGGTGTAGGCCATCGCAGCCAGCGCAATAACCGCAGCAATCCAGAACAAAGCAATCAGACGCTCACGGGAAAACCAGCGCGCGGAAAATCCACCAGCAACATTCCTACCGCCTCCGCGCCGATCGTTCATGCCACCATGCAATTACACCTGCGGAGAATTGTCCAGTGCCTTCCAGTGCCCGTCTTCTTAATCTACGGATCATCCGTGTCGACAATCGGTTCTCCGTTGCCGATTCGCATTCGCGCGATGAGAAAGTGGAGGACACTCGCAATACATTCCGTACTCTACGGCCGGATCTCAATCGGCGTGCCATTCCCTACCGCTAGCCAGATTTCGTCGATCTCTTCGTCGGTGACCGCAATGCATCCGTCCGTCCAATCCTTCGCTCGGTGTCCGGCTCCAATCCAGCCGTAGCCGTTCGGCAGCCCATGCACGAACACATCGCCACCCGGTGCAACGCCGATCTTCTTCGCCCCCGCGCGATCCCGCTCACTCGGATACGAGATATGAATCGACTTGTAAAACTGGCTGTGTGCATTCCGCGCATCGAGAACGTACAGCCCCTCGGGAGTCTTGTGATCACCCTGCCGCGTCTTCGGTCCCACCGGATCTCCGCCCAGTGCAACTTTGTACGTCTTGATCACCTTGCCCTGGCTCAGCAACTGCAGCGTCCGCTCTTTCTTCAGCACTACGACTCTGTCAGCATGCAGCGGTTTGTCTATCCCCTCCACCGATCCCATCCCGCAGAGCAACAAAATCAAGCCAGTAAGCACCCGGATACGCATGCTCCGGGATTATAGCGGCGCATTTCCGCACAGTGCTACGCTGGAGAGGTGAAGTTCCCGAACCATCAACAAATCACGTGGGGACAGCCGCCTCGGCTGTCCCGCGAGCGCGAAGCGCGGCGGACGCACCCATGCTCTGTCCAATTCGCGACCGTTTGGCTATTCGTTCTCGTAGCAGCGATCCTCCCCGCTTCAGCCGCCACCTGGACCATTAACGCCGGGCCCACCCGCCTGGTGAACGGCGCTCCCGTTCTCTTTCAAGTAAAGCCGCCAACCAAGCTCGAATCTCTCACCGGCACGTGGCTCACACACCAACTCACCTTCAGTTACGACGCGTCCACGAAAACGTGGTTCGCGCTTGCGGGCGTAGCCTTCGAAACCACACCCGGCAAATACGCACTCGAACTATCCGCCCAACCTGCAGCCGGCAAAACTCCGCTGATTGTCACGCGCACCTTCACCGTCGCCCACTTCCAGTACCCGCAGATTAAAGTGGAACTCACGG
Organism: uncultured Acidobacteriaceae bacterium; assembly: GCA_963795875.1. GTDB lineage: Bacteria > Acidobacteriota > Terriglobia > Terriglobales > Acidobacteriaceae > Sulfotelmatobacter. The sequence goes on along the minus strand of CAWCJM010000003.1, from coordinate 1,280,191 downwards.
TCGAGAAGAAATTCACCGAACCCAATCCTGAGCAGCTACAGCAAGCCGAGGAAAGCAAGAAGATCAAGCAGGACTATCTGAGCCGAGTGACCCCAGACCGCGAATGGGACGGCAACTTCGCGGCGCCCGCCGAAGCCGCCATCTCCGACGTCTACGGCTCCCAACGCATCTTCAATGGCAAGGCCCAGCGCGAGCACCAGGGTCTCGATTTCCGCGTCCCCACCGGAACCCCTGTCGCCGCCATGAATTCAGGCACCGTGCTACTCGCCCGCTTCCTGTACTTCGAAGGCAACTGCGTCGTCATCGATCACGGCCAGGGCCTGCTAACCCTCTACTTCCATCTCTCCGAATTCAAAGTGAAAGAAGGAGATCAAGTGAAGCGCGGACAAATCGTAGGCCTGAGCGGCGGCACCGGACGCGCCACCGGCCCTCATCTCCACGTCGCCGTCCGCTGGCAAGGCACTTACCTCGACCCCGCCCGCTTGATGCAACTACCCCTGCCCTAGAAGCGAAGGAGGCAAAGCCGCGGAGCGGCGAAACAATTTAGCCCAGCGCTTCAGCGCTGGGCTCGCCCAAAACATTGGAATAAGTCCCGGAGGGACGCCACAATCTCACCCCATCGTACGAAAACGCCTTCGTGTCGGATGTGGCCTGCCCAACCCACTACGCCGAAAACTTACTCCTCCCCCTCAACCCCTCCTGCAACATCGCTTTCAATCCCAAATTCCGAATCAGCCGGTGCAAATAATTCGGATGCACTCCCAGAATCCCCGCAGCCTCCACATAATTTCCCCGCGTCTGCTCGACCGCGTCGACAATCAACTGCTTCTTCAATTCTTTCATGCTCGCGTGATATTTCCCCTCATGCATCTCCGCCGGCGATTCCTGTTCCAGGAGTGATTCCGGCAAATCCTCCAGCAACACTGCGTCCGACGATCCCATCACCAGAGCCCGCTCAACGGCATTCTCCAACTCACGCACATTGCCCGGCCACTCATAGTTCACCAGCGCGGCCATCGCCTCGCGCGACACCGGCTTCGGCTTCACCTTGCTGCGCTTTGCGTACTTCTGCACGAAATGCCGTGTCAGCATCGGAATATCGTCCCGATGTTCGCGCAGCGCAGGCATCGTCAGCTTCACCACCGCCAACCGGTAATACAAATCCTGACGGAACTCTCCCTTACGCACCGCTTCATCCAAATCGCGATTGGTCGCAGCAATCAACCGGATGTCGACTTTGATCGAATGCGTCCCCCCCACCCGCTCAAACTCTCGCTCCTGCAACACCCGCAAGAGCTTCACTTGGAGCGCTGGCGCTAACTCTCCGATCTCATCCAGAAACACGACGCCCCCATCAGCAACTTCGAGCCTTCCCTTCTTCAGTACGGCCGCACCGGTGAACGCCCCACGCTCGTGCCCAAACAAATCGCTCTCCAGTAGCGTCTCGGGAATCGCCGCACAGTTAATCGCGACAAACGGCTTCTCAGCCCGGCGGCTGTTGCGATGCAGCGCGCGTGCCGCCAACTCCTTGCCCGTGCCGCTCTCGCCTTCAATCAGCACAGTCGATTCCGCGGGAGCGACCCGCGCCAGAAATTGGAAGATCTCCTTCATCCGTGCGCTTTCACCCACCAGGCTTTGTTCCTGCCGCACTTCCGTGGTGAGCCGCTGATTTTCCTGCTCCAGCCATTGCAACCGCCGCGCGTTGTCCAGTGCGACCGCAGAAATCCCGGCGATCGCCGCCATCAATTGCAGGTGCTCTTCCTGAAACCGGCTGGTCGCGCTGGTATTGTCGAGGTAGATGCACCCAATCACCCGCTCAAACACAGTTAAGGGGACGCACACCAGTGACCGTACGTCCGATGCCACAAGACTCTCCACGTCGCGCAGCGCTCCACTCGCGGCCACGTCCACTCCTAGAATCGCGACGTTCTCCTTCATCACCTGGCGCGCAATCGTGCGGCTTACCCGCACCAGTTGCGGCTGTCCTGCCTGCCGCGTCCGCGCATACAGGCAGTTGAACTCCAGCCCCGGACCCTCCGCCAAAAGAATCGCTCCCCGCCCCGCCGGCACTACTTCAAAAATCAGATCCAGCAACTGCGCCTGCAACTCCTCCAACCCGCGAATCGCATGCACCACCCGGCTGATCTTCAGCAGCGCATTCAAATTGCGCGCTACCTGCGACGTCGCCGGCAACTCCCGCAACAACCGGTCCGGATGCATGTACAGCACTTCTCTGGGATGAAGGACTTTAGTCTCAGCCGTGGGATGGCTGTCGTCGAACTCGATGCGGCTGGCGGGAACCGCCTGATCCACATCTTCCAACAGGAACAGAAACACCGAGTCGCCGGTTGCGATCTCGTCTCCGTGCCGCAGCCACTGTTCCTTCACCACCAGGCCGTTCACCAGGGTGCCGTTGCGGCTGTCCAAATCTCGAATCTGAAAGCGCCCGTCTTCTTCTCGCCGCAGCAGGCAGTGTTTGCGCGACACCGATGCATCCGCCATCGCTACCGCATTCGTCGGATCTCGGCCGAGCGTGGCTTCGCCATCTGGTAGCGGAATGGTCGAATCTTTTGCGGGGCCGGCTATCACCAAAAGTCTAGGACGCAATCAGGGTCTCCCATCCCGTGCAGAACTTCTTACCACAGCAGGGCCCGAAATGCATGCACGATATGTAACCGTTCCAATATCCGAACGGTTAGCAAGACTATCCAATCAGATAGGGTTTCGCGCGTCCGTTCGCCAGGCCTGTAGCTCGCCCACGCCAGAGCAAGCCAGATGTAATTATCTGTAAACAAGATACTTACGTCACGCCGTCAACCGCTAGGTTTGGTTGCCGAAAAGATTGGAATTCCAAATGCACGCTGAAAGATTGCGAATTCTCGGCAAAAAGCGACGGGGGAAGCGCTTTCAGCAGTACTCGCCGAGACCGCGGTCAGAAGCTCGGGGGACCCCCTCATCGAGCTTCTGACTTTTTTTCTGCGCGCTAGCCGTCGCACTCGCGGTCAGACTCCACACCCTTCCGCCTCGATCGGAGCCCAATCGAACGCGAAGCCGGACTACGCACCCACTTGGTACACGAGCGCAATCCTTAAACAGCCGCAGAGCGGCGAAACAATTTAGCCCAGCGCTTTAGCGCTGGGCCGGCCTCAAACATGGCAACAAGTCCCGGAGGGACGACACAAACTCCTTCGTTCGTCTCCGCTTCTCCCACCGCGCCGAATCAACCGAACCTAACTCGCCGCCGCTTCGCCCGACGCGCCCTGATCGGCCACAATCGAACCCGCCGCCAGCACCGCAACGCCATCCCGATAACTAACCGTCCGGCCCGATATCGCTGGCACTCTCTCCCCCGGCACCAGAATCCCCACCAGATTCAGCGAATCCGCCGCTGACAGCGTCATCGTCTCCCCACTCAACGGCAGCCCCCGCATCCCTCGCACCGATTCCACCGCAACCGGCAACGCGAACTGCTCGCCCAGGAACCCATCCACAAACCGCCCACCACGAATCTCCCCACGATCCTCCAGCCGCCGAAATCCCATTAGCAACTCGCGCCACGGCGGCAAGTTCGACTCCCGCGCCAACAGATCGCGAATGACGATTCCATAACGCCGCAGCAGCATCCAGCACGCCGCCTCCACGGCCCGCGGCCTCTCCACCGCCGCGTCCGCATGCAGCAGCGCCCATCGCCCGGAACTGTGTCGCGGACGAGTAGTCTTCCCACTACCCTGTCCCGCCCGCCGCTTCGGATCAATCAACGCCCGCAGATTGTCGAACCCATCCGCGGTCACAAGGCCCGCCGCGACCAATTCCCACAATCCAGTTTCAATCTCGGCCTTGAGCTTGCCCGTTCCGCGCACAATGTCCGCAAAGAAGGAAGCCCCGCGCTGCCGCAAAAACTCCAGCACCAACTTCGCCCCATGGCTCAACCCACGCACCTCAGCCTCATCCCCCGCAGCGTGCCGAGGAATCATCCAGTCCGCTTCCTCCCGTACAAAAAACGTGATCGGAGCAACGCTGGTCGGAATCACTCGCCGCTGCCGCCCCGCCGGCGCATCTCCGTTTCCGCCCGCAGTCGCAGTCGCATCCACCGTCGCCGGATGCGGCGACAACCTTCCCCACCCCACCGCGCCCGTCAGGCAAAGCTGATCCAGCCACGCCGGATCGTAATCTACAATCCGCCGCGCCAGCACCTGCCGCTCCCACGCATTCGCCGGAATTTCAAATCCCTGCATCTGTCGCAGCACTTCCAGCGTCCCGCGCTCCCCCGCCACCTGCGTCCCCGGAGCCACATGCTGCCACCGCATCAGCCACCGCATAAACGCCGCAGCAGTAACGGGCTCAATTTGCTTCCGCAACATCCCCACGGTCAGCCGGTGAATCCGTGCCAGCAACCTCCGTTCGCACCACTCGATCTCGTTCGCGTCAGTAAGAGATTGTGTGGGGACAGCCGCCCCCGGCTGTCCAGTCGAGCGCAGCTCGACAGGGTTTTGTGGCGCGGGGGCCCCCGCCCGCGAAGCAGCGTTAGTAAATTTGCCCCGCAGCACAGTCCCGCTAGCCTCCATGCGCAGCAAAGCCTTCTCAACATCAGAAGCCGCTAGCCCCAACGAAGACCCAAGTTGCGAAGCCGTAGCAGGCCCCAAATGCGACATCCACCCGGTCACCAGCGTCAGCAAAGCCTCATCCCGAGAAACCTCCCCCAACTCCACGTCAGCCAACCGCTGCTCAAAGACCGCCGAAGGAAACAGCGCGACAAAGCTGCGAGCCCGTTCCGCCGCCACCCAGTACCGCCGCCCATCAAGCGCGGCGATCCCCGCGCGTCCCTCGCTCATTAATCGTTCGAAATATCCCGACCATGGGCCGTCACCACGATTCATGTGGGGACGGCCGCCTTCGGCCGTCCAGTCGAGCGCAGCGAGACGCTCCGGCAACGCCACCAGCGTATGCAGCACATCATGCAATTCATCCGCATCCCGCACATCCGGCCAGGCCTCTTCCCGCACCTGCGCAATCGCCCCCGCGTCCAGCCCGCCCACCTCCTCCAGCACCGACTCCGGCAGCACCCGCCGCATATTCACGGCCCGCGCCCGCCGCTCCTCCAGCGGCGCGTCATCCAGATACGCATACGGATTCGCATTCAGAATCTCGTGCGAAAACTGCGACGGCACCGGCGTATCCACCGCAATCACGCGAATCTCCCCCGACGCCATCCCCCGCAGCAGCGACTTCAATCCCTCCACATCCATCGCCTCGGTGAGCACATCCTTCATCACTTCGCCCACCAGCGGATGATCCGGAATCTTCCGCTCCCCCTCAATGTTTTCAAAACAAGCCGCCGCGTCGGGAAACACCGACGCCAGCAGATCATCCGACCGCATGCGCTGAATCTGTGGAGGAACTTTCTTGCCATTCTGAAATCGCAGCAGCGCCAGCGCCCGGTTCGCATCCCACCGCCAGCGCGTCGCAAATATCGGAGAATCCAGCGCCGCCTGCTCCAGAATCGGCTGCACTGTATCGGCCTGCAGAAAATGAAACACATCGCCCAGCGGAAAACTATGCTGCTCGGCCAGCGCGATGTTCAACCCGTTATCGGTCGCCGCCGCCTGCAACTCGAAATTGAATCCCACGCAAAACCGCTTCCGCAGCGAAAGCCCCCACGCCTTGTTGATCCTCCCGCCAAACGGTGCGTGGATCACCAACTGCATCCCGCCACCCTCATCGAAAAAGCGTTCGGCAATCACCGTCGTCTGCGTCGGCACCGCCCCCAGCACCGCGCGCCCTTGCAGCACATACTCAATCGCCTGCTCCGCGCCCGAATCATCCAACCCGCATTCTTCTTTCAGCCATGAAACCGTCGCAGCCACTTCCGGCTGCGTCGCCGAAAATCCCACCGGAGAAGTGTTCGGCAGCCGCTCGCTGATTTTCTTTCGCAGTTCGCCCACATGCGCCGACAACTCCTGCGTCCGCGCCGGAGCCTCTCCCCGCCAGAACGGCACGCTCGGCGGCGCTCCGTGCGCATCCTGCACCAGCATCCGCCCCGCGTTGGTCTCAATGCGATGAATCATCCACGACGTATTCCCCAGCAGCATGATGTCGCCGCGATTGCTCTCCACCGCAAAATCTTCATCCACGGTTCCTACGACCACGCCATCCGGCTCGGCAACCACCGTATACAACGAATTGTCCGGAATTGCCCCACCGCTCGTGATGGCCGCCAGCCGCGCCCCCCGCCGCGCCCGCAGCTTCCCATTCACCCGGTCGCGATGCACATACGCCCCATATCTCCCGCGCTTCGCCGCAATCCCCTCGGAAAGCATTTCGAGAATCGAATCAAACGTCTCGCGTTTGAGCCCTCGATACGGATAAGCCCGCCGCGCCAGCGCAAACATCGCATCCTCATCCCACTCTTCGGCCGCACACGCCGCCACAATTTGCTGCGCCAGCACATCCAGCGGAGCCTCCGGAATCATCAGCCGATCCAGATCCCCCTGCTTGATCGCACGCACCAGCGCCGCGCATTCCATCAAATCGTCGCGCGTCGTGCAGAAAAACCTTCCTTTCGGAACCGCGCCCCGCCAGTGCCCGGACCGCCCCACCCTCTGCAGCGCAACCGCAATCGCCCGCGGAGAATTAATCTGCACCGCCAAATCCACCGTCCCCACATCAATTCCCAACTCCAGCGAGGCCGTCGCCACCAGCACCCGCACTTGCCCTTCTTTCAGTTTCTTCTCCGCAGCAAGCCGCAACTTCCGCGACAGCGACCCATGATGCGCTGCCACATTCTCTTCCCCGATGCGCTCGCCCAACTCATGACACAGCCGCTCCGCCATCCGCCGCGTATTCACAAACACCAGCGTCGACCGATGCTGCGCCACCAACTCCACCAGTCGGTCATAAATCGCATCCCACAACTCATTCGAAGCCACTGGCCCCAGCGGCATCGGCGGCACCTCAATCCCGAGATCCAACTTCCGCTTATGCCCAATGTCAACAATGACGGGATCAGTCGGGTGCCCCATTTCTTGCGCGCTCTTTGCGGAAGAAATGGGGATTTTCGCCTCGGAAGATTGTGGGTGCCCCATCCTAATCTCGCCGTCCTTTGGCGAGATTAGGGTGGGAATTTTCGATGTCGGGGAATCAGACGCCGTCCCATCTCGATCCTCCACCTCATCTTGGGAAGGGCACGACTTCAGTCGTGCCGTAAGCGTGGACGAATGATCGTCGGCTTCAGCCGCTGAGGTTCCGCTTTCGTTCCGACCACTCCGATTCCCGGTCAAAAAATGCGCCACTTCCTCAATCGGCTTCTGCGTCGCCGACAACCCAATCCGCACCGGCGGCCGATGACATAAAGCTTCCAGCCGCTCCAGCGACAGCGCCAGATGCGCCCCCCGCTTGTCATCCGCCACCGCATGAATCTCATCGACAATCACGGTCTCGACGTCTCGCAAGATCGCCCGACTCTTGTCGGCCGTCAGCAGAATGTAGAGCGACTCCGGCGTCGTCACCAAAATATGCGGAGGCCTCTTCAGCATCGCTCGCCGCTCCGGCTGCAGCGTGTCCCCAGTCCGCACCGCAGTGCGAATCTCCGGCATGAGCAAACCGCGCTCGCCCGCCAAGGCGAGAATCTCCCCCAGCGGAATCTCGAGATTCTTCTGGATGTCGTTGCCCAGCGCCTTGAGCGGAGAAACGTAAAGCACTTCCGTCCGGTCAGACAGATTCCCCGCCAGCGCCTTGCGCACCAATCGGTCAATGCAAGCGAGAAATGCTGCGAGAGTTTTTCCGGATCCGGTCGGCGCGGAAATCAGCGTCGTCCGCCCGGCGAGAATGTGAGGCCACCCCTGCTCTTGTGGCTCGGTAGGGGTTCCAAACTTCCCCACAAACCACTCCGCCACCAGAGGGTGCGCCCAAGCCAGCGACTCAGGAAGGGACTGCATCCGGATATTCTAGCCCGAACCTCAATTTTCGCCAAATGTTCGCTTAAGCCGGAGATCAGAACCACGCAATATCACAAAAGCGTATTCTTGGCTGTCCTTCGTGGACCTTCGTGTCCTTAGTGGTAAGAGGTTTACCTTGCTGCAGGAGGTCGAATAATGCGCCCCGCCAACCGCCATCTCTTGGTGATATTGTGTGCCACAGTGCTGTTCGGAGGTCTCTTCTCAACCGCTAAGTCCGGCGAGGTGTCCATGAACCCCCAAAACGTGCCGTCTGCGGAACAAAATACGCGCACCGCAATCAACAACTTCAACGAGGCCTTCAACCGCCACGACGCCGACGCCCTGGCCGCATTCCTGACCGACGACACCGTCTTCGAAGATACATCCCCCGCCCCCGACGGCCGCCGCATCGACGGCAAGGCAGCCGTCATCGACTTCTGGCGCGGATGGTTCGCGCGCAACCCCGACGCTCACTTCGACGCGGAAGAGACCATCGTCAGTGGTAATCGCGCCGTCGTGCTCTGGGTCTATCACAAAATGCGCAACGGGCAACCGTGGCACATCCGCGGTGTAGACATCTTCACGGTCCGCAACGGCAAAGTCGCCGCAAAGCTCGCCTACGTGAAGGGCTAACGAGCGCCAACTTCTGCTTCTAGAGGTCTTCTGTATTTTCTTCTAATGACCCCGGTCGCCCTTTCAACAAGCAGCGGGCCCGATATCGTCACAAAGCGGAAGGTGTTTTGGTCTCGGTAGCGTGTCCCCGGCCCTGGTGTTAGTCTTGATGCGAGCAGCTGCGTGCTCGTTCGATTTCCGCGAATACAACTACGATCGCCCCCGCAGGTTCGATCATGCTCGACGCCGTCGCCGACGAAAAACTCAAAGAGCTCGTGGCCTGCCGTCGAGAAAAATCTTAGGCCCGCCATGCTTCGTATCAGTCACATCGACCACCCCTTCGCCCGCGTACCCTCCTTCTTGTTAGTCGGCTGCGCGCTCATTGTGAACGTTTTCGCGCAAGTCCCAGCCAACAGCCCGGGCGGACTTGCAAGAAATCCTGACAACATTCCAGCAATCGCGAGTTACCACACCGCGCCAGGCACCGGAGTACTCGTATTCCATGTGTTCGCCGAGAAGAAAAGCGCTCGCATGGAAGGGCCGGTCCGGCTGGAACTGATGAATCTCGCCAATCACATGGGCGTGTTCCAAACGATCGAAGGCGACGCAGACGGCGTATTCGTCGACACTGAGTTCGGAACCTACGAAATAGAGGTCAGCGCGTTGGGATATATCAGCGCTCGTCAACAGGTACAAGTGGTGAGCACAATTCACCCCGAGCCGATTGACATCGTTCTGGAACGCGATCCCTCGGCTGTCAACCTTGACGTCGCGGCCGCCATCATTTCTTCTAAGGCGCGAAAAGAAGTCAGGCAGGCCGTATCCAAGCTGAAGGTGGGCGACCTCGGGGCAGCACAGAAGCATCTTGAGGCCGCGTACAAAATAGCTCCCGCCAGTTCAGACTTGGATTTTTTGTTCGGTTATCTGTACTACCAGCGAAAGGACTATGCGCAAGCACGAAGCTATTTGACTGCCGCCGCATCCCTCGGCTCCCACAACGCTCAAGCCCTGACTCTGCTAGGCAGAACCAACTTGGAACAAGAAAACTACCCCGCGGCTAGATCCGCCTTGGAGCAAGCCGTTCTAGCCGACGATGCCAATTGGCTGCCTCATAACCTGTTGGCGGACGCCTATCTTGGCCAGAAGGATTACGGCAAGGCTCGAGACGAAGCACTGATTGCCATCACAAAAGGCAACAAGACTGGAAAGACAATTGCCAGCCCCGCCGAGCTAGTCCTCGCGCAAGCGCTCATCGGACTCGGGCACGAGCAGGAGGCTATTCAGGCGCTCGAGGTCTTCCTGAGAGATTCTCCCCAGAATCCCATGGCCTACCAAGTCCACAATCTGATCGCGGATCTCAAGAAGAACCAATCCCCCGCGGAGGGAGACGCGAAGAATTCAGGGATCACTGTGTCCCGCGCTGATCCACTTGGAGCCGTCCCCCGCCCTGCTCTTACGACTCAGACCTGGCGGCCTCCTGACGTTGACGATACCAAGCCAACCTTCCTCCCCGACGTTTCGTGTCCCACCGCGCGAGTCATCGACGAATCAGGGAGGAGAGTGCAGGAGTTAGTTCGGGATCTCGCCCGCTTCGCCGCCAACGAAGAGTTATTCCATCAGTCGATCGACGCGTTTGGCTTTGCGACGAGCACTGAGACGCGCAAGTACGACTACGTCGCAACGATGTCCGAGTCCGAGCCGGGCGCCGCTTTCATTGAAGAATATCGTGCAGACAAACCCGGGCAGAAGGGCTATCCCGACGCCATTTCCAGTACAGGCTTCATGGCCCTGGCACTCGTCTTTCATCCCGACATGCAAAAAGACTTCGATTTGGATTGCGAGGGGCAGGCCGACTGGCACGGACAGGCCACCTGGTTAGTGCATTTCCGCCAGCGCCACGACCGTCCAAATCGAATGCACAGCTATTCGCTTGGCGGTCAGACTTTTCCTGTCGATCTCAAAGGCAGAGCATGGATTACCGCCGACAAGTTTCAAATCATGCGCATCGAAGCCGACATGGTCAAACCCATGCCTGAAATCCAGCTGCTCAGCGAGCATCAGACCGTGGAATACGGGCCGGTTCCGTTCCCCAAGAAGAATACGACTCTCTGGTTGCCGAAGACTGCAGAGATCTACTTCGACTTTCGTAAACATCGCTACTTCCGCCGGCACGCTTTTGATCACTTCGTGCTTTTCTCTGTCGACACCGAGCAGAAGGAAAAGGCGCCGACTCCCACCCCTCAGAGTAACTAACACCAAACCAGCAGGTAGTAGGTCAAGGCAGCCACGAAATGCAGCGTCTCGGAGTATCTTGCCGGCACCGCGGCTTACCGATGCTTGCGGAAAATTTCGAAGATCAGATTGAAGAACTGCACTAGGGTGATCCCGATCGTTACATAGACCGCGATCTCCAACCGTCGACCAGCCTCTTGCGTCCCACGCAACAGATCGGCAACGTCTTTCGTGGCTTGATGCAGAGTATCGGCTAATTGCTCGAAATGCTGCACAGAGGCCCTCATTTTGTCCGACGTCCTCGACATGGCGAGGGCAGCTTCACCAAACTGTTGCCCATTCCGCAGATCAAGCTCCGTCCGGCACGCCGTCCACCACGGACTCCCGGGAGGACTGTCATACATCCGCTGCCGGATCTCCACATACGAACGGTTGCGCAACAACTCCACGAGCGCCGACACTTTGTCGGAGGCCGGCGTTTGCTCGCTGGCGTTGCTTTCCGCAGCTCTCGCGTCATTGGCGATAACCGGCATACCAAGGAGCTTATCAGCGAACTCCTCCGGAATTGAGATGCCCGAAGTGCATATCCCCCTTCGACTTCTGCGCACTTTGGCGACTGGTAATGACGTTACCCTTGTTCTTTCGGCCATACTGCAATTCGGCCTTCCGTGTGGGAACAGGCGCAACGCGGTGTATAGAGAAGGTTCGCAGCCTCACGGCAAACGCTGCTAAAATTCCGCGCGATGCCCAAACTCTCCCCTCAATCCCGCGCCCGCAAAATCAAACTTCTCCTCTTCGACGTCGACGGCGTCCTCACCGACGGCAAGCTCTTCATCTTCCCCGCCCCCGCCGGATCGCAACAAACCGTCCTCGATCAGCGCACGCAAGAGCGGTCCGCCAAACACGCCGGACAGGCCGGATTCGGTTTTCAAAGCCAATCCCTGATCGAAGCCAAAGGCTTCCACGCCCACGACGGTACCTCAATCTCCCTCGCACGCCTCGCCGGCATCAAGACCGGACTCATCACCAAGCGCATCTCCGAAACCGTCGCCCTCCGCGCCCGCGACCTGAAACTCGAATACGTCCGCCAGGGCATCCACGACAAGCGCACATGCTTTGAAGAAGTAGTGAAAGAGGCAGGACTCAAGCCGGAAGAAGCCGCCTTCGTCGGCGACGACGTCATCGATCTCCCCGCCATGCGCGCCGCAGGTCTGGCCATCGCCGTAAAAAACGCCCGCGCCGAAGTGAAGCGGGAATCCCACTACACCACGCCCCACGCCGGAGGCGACGGCGCCCTCCGCGACGCCGTCGAGTTCATCCTGAAAGCCCAAGGCAAATGGAAGAAAATCCTGGAAGACTACATCGGCGAGCGCAGCCCGAAACGAAACTCTTAGCCATTAGCTCTTGGCCTCTAGCTAGAACCTCGATCCGCCTTCAAGCGCTAGTACGAGCATCACAAACAGAAAGAAACCTTGAGTTGAAGTCAGTCGCGGAGGCTCTGGTTTTGAGCTAAGAGCTAAAGGCTAAGAGCTAAGAGCTCAAACAAAAAACCCACCGGATGCTTGCTTGGGGCGTGCTCGGGTCAGCATCCGATGGGCTACCGTTTCTCCTTACTCACCCTGTTGTTTTCAGGAGTATGTAGGAAAATTAAACACCGGAACCTGCCAAAGTTCCGTCTATTTTTGTAAAGCTTTGTAAAATCTCGAACCCACAAAATAACGGCGCCCGATTCGCAACGACTCTACCGCAGCGCATACAGATTCCCGTCCGCGCTGCCCACATATACCGCCGCGCCCGAGACCACGGGTGACGACAGAATCGCTCCCATACTCATTACCCGGTCGACCCCAGCCACCATGTCATCGTAGAAATCAGAGCGATAGATCACATCGTTATTGGGCGTGCCATCTGCTTTTGTATAGGTCGACCCGTGTTCCTTCATCCCATCGGTTTCAAAGCTCCACGCAGGCTTGAAACCTGGCCAGATCGACCGCAACCAGCTTTCCCTGTGTCGACCCGACATACAACATCCCTCCCGCCAGGGCCGGTGACGAATATAGATACCAATGGTTGAATCCCAACGAATGCAATACCGCCCCCGACTTGGCGTCGAGGGCATATAACAGACTTGTGTCGGAAGTGACGAAGTACACCTTCCCGTCCTTCACCGCCGGCGACGACACGACCCACGAACCCTCGCCCGAAAATGCCCATTTCTTCTCCCCGGTCTTGGCATCCAGCGCGTAAAGATGGGAATCCCGGCATCCGAAATAGACCATTCCATCTACCACCGCCGCCGAGGACTGAATGCCCACCTGATTATGAGTGTCCGGATCTTCTCCGGTCTTGAACCGCCATTTCTCCCGCCCTGTTGCCGCATCCAGCGCGTAGAAATAACTATCCCAACTGCCCAAAAACACCGTGCCGTCCGCAATTGCGGGCGACGCATGCACCACATCTCCGGTCTTGAACTTCCACTTCAGCGCACCCGACGCTGCGTTCAGCGAGTAAATGTTCCCATCGCCGCTGCCGAAATAAACTGCTCCCTTCCACACCACGGGCGACGAAAGATAACAGTCAAACGGATCCGGCATGGTCTCGCTGACCGGTTGCACTCCATGCAGATGCTTACCCGCGAATCGCCTCTCTCCTTCGGTCTGAAACTTCCACTTCAACGCTCCCGTGGCAGCATCCACCGCATAAAAATTTCCATCGTATGCGCCGAAGTAGACGACCTTCTCCGCTACTGCCGGAGACGACGGAATCCGGCTCTTCGCATCGAACTTCCATCGCAGCGCTCCCGAGTCCGGCATTCACTGCATAAAGGTTCCCATCGGTGCTGCCGAAATAAACCTTCCCCTCCGACACCGCCGCCGATCCAATCACCATCCCGCCAGTATGAAACTTCCACCGGACGCCACCGAATTTCGCCAGCCCCGCCCCTTCATAAACTCCGCTGTGCGCCGGGTTTCCCCGAAACATCCACGGGTCTTCACCCACCGATGGCAAGCACCAGCACAAGAGGAGCAGAATAAAACCGTTCGCGCGCGTCCCTTGAACCCGCATAAGTGAGTTAAGTCCTCGCCCATTAGACGCCATAGGTCAATTTACGTGAGAGGTCCGCCGAGGATTGTTAAGGAGTACCGCCGCAGCAGTTAGCCGCGAAGCTGCGTAAGAATGCAGCCCACAGCCTGCCCTGAGCCTGCCGAAGGGGCGCAAGCCATGGGAGAAGAGCGAGACTAGAAGCGAGCCCCACCGGGGCGAAAGATCAACTCTCGCGAGCGAACCTGGAGATTTCCTGCCCTGCGATGCGAGTTCCTACAACACCGGAGGCTTCGACGCCACCAATTCCGTAAACCGCTTATCTTTTCGCAACTCGGCGAACTCCGCGTCCTTATACACGTTGTTGAAATCCTTGTATCCCTCTTCCATCGCCTTCTTCAGATATTCCAGCGACCGGTCCGAGTAGCCCATCTTGGCGTACAGTTTCGCCACCGTGAAGTCGTAGCGCGCGCGATCTCCGGGGCTGGGCAACTGCGCCTGCACTCCGCCGCGCGAAGTCCGCTCAAACACATCGGGATCAAGCGCCACTGCGTGCTCGTAGGCCAGCACCGCCGGATCAAATTCCTTCTTGGCAAACAGCGCCGCTCCCAGATTGCTGAAGAACGACGCCGAAGACCCGTCGATCGCGATCGCCCTCCGGTATTCCTTCACCGCCGCGCCGTATTTCTGCTCTTCGTAGAACACCACGCCCCGGTTGTTGTAGGCATCCGCAAACTTGCGGTCGGCCTTGATCGCTTGATCGAACGACTTCTTCGCCTCGCGATAGCGCTGCATCATCAACTCGGTGATGCCCATCTTGTTCAGCAGACCCGCTGAATTCGGCTGCTTGGCCATCGCCGCGCGATAGTAGTCGAGCGCATCCAGATAGAGTTTCACGGCGCGCAACTGGTCTGCGCGCGCTTCCAGATCGGCCGCAGTCGCGTCCGGCGCCGGAGGATCAATCATCCGCAGCAGCGGCGGCTTAATCTGAACTTGTTCGGAGTGAGAAGCCTGCCCCCAGGACACACTCGTCAGGGCGCAGACACAAATGGTGAGAAGCGAGACGGGAACCAGCAAAACCTCGAGCAGGACGACATAGGCCACCCCCAGCTAGTGGACACATTCTGGCACAGTTTTGGGCAGCCGGCGAAGATTTTGTGACGATCCAATCGCAGGTCTCTGGACCTCAGCGGAGCCTCAACGACCGACCAGATGACCCGCAACCCCTAATGCGGCGCTGTCTGCCCACTGTCTGCTGGTTTAGACACCGGAGCCGGCGTTTTGTCGTCCTTAAATATTCCCGCGATCTTGCCGAATAACCCCTTCTTTTTCTTAGGGTCCTGAGGATTGTTCGGATCCTGCCCGTTCGCCGCCTCGGCCGCCTGCTGCGGCTGCACGGGCTTATCGCCCCCAAACATGCGCGAGAAGAACCCTTTCATCCCCTCCTGCGCGTCGCAGGTGTCGCGCGGCTCGGTTCCGGCCACGAAAGCGGAAATATAGTCATCCGGGCAGGTGGGCGTCGCCAGCCGGTTCGTGGCCTTATCCAACTGCACGTCCACCACGCCCGTCGGCTGCTGGAACTCTTTCATATCGGCATACTGCGGCAGCGCCGACGCCTTCTTCATGAACTCCGTCCAGATCGGCGCAGCCGTCATCGCGCCGCTCAGTCGCAAGTCGCTGTAGTCGTCGTACCCCACCCACACAATGCACAGCAGATTCGAGGTATATCCCGCGAACCAACCATCGTGCGAACTGCCCGTCTTTCCCGCGGCCGGCAGAGTAAACCCTCGCAGCCGCACCGCCGTATATCCCAGCCCGTTGTTGATCACACCTTCCATCATGTTGGTCATGACGTAGGCAATCCGCGGATCCAGCACCTGCCGCTGGTCCGTCGTGTAGTTCGCGATCACGTCGCCCTTGCCGTTGCGCACCGAGCGCAACAGAATCGGCGACAGCCGGATGCCATTGTTCGCGAACGACGTATAGGCACCCGACATGTCCAGCGGCGAAGCATCATACGATCCCAGCGCCATCGCCGGAGTCGCCTTCACCGACGTAATTCCCGCCGACTTCGCCAGGTCCGCCACCTTGTCGTAGCCCACCTGCTCGGCCACTTTCACCGTCGCGTTGTTCAGCGACATGGCCAGCGCGTACCGCAGCGACACGTCGCCCTTGTATTCCTCTTTGTAATTGCGCGGCTCATAAATCTGATCGCCGTAGGCGAAGCTCGAAGGCGCATCCGTCACCGTCGACGCCGGAGTCAGCACCGTCTGCGATCCATCGAGCGCCGTGTTCATCGCCGCCGCGTACACAAACGGCTTGAAAATCGATCCCGTCGGCCGCTTCGCCACCGCGTGATTCAACTGGCTCCAGCCGTAATCCCGCCCTCCCACCAGCGCCAGCACCGCGCCCGTGTGCGGATCGAGCACCACCATCGCCACCTGCGCCTGCGGACCCGGCGCCACCGTCGTCTCAAACTTCTTTCCGACCTTCACCTTCTTGGTCCGCAGCTTCTTGACCTGGTCATCGACCAGCTTGATGCCCATCTCCACCGACTGCGCCGCCGCCTTCTGCAGGTCCGGATCGAGCGTCGTATAAATCCGGTACGACTGGTCGTTCAACTCGTTCTCATTAAACTTGCTGATCAGCTGGTCGCGCACCATGTCGACGAAATAAGGCGCGTCGCTGGCTTCCACGTTCGGCGGCGCCAGCTTCAGCGGCGCGGCCTTGGCCTTATCCGCCTGCTCGCGCGTAATCGCGTGCGTCTCCACCATCGATTCCAGCACCAGATTCCGCCGGTCCAGCGCGCGCTCCGGATGGCGATAAGGCGAAAGATAGCTCGGCCGCTGAATAATTCCCGCCAGCAGCGCCGCCTCGGGCAGCGTGATGTCTTTCAGATCTTTATTGAAGTACGCCTTCGACGCCTCGGCGAACCCACTGATGGCGAACGACCCTCTCTGCCCCAGATCCACCCAGTTCGCGTAGAACTCGAAAATCTGCTTCTTCGTGAACTTCTGCTCCAGCTCCTCGGCGATCAGCATCTCCGTCAGTTTGCGCTTGATCGTCTTCTCCGGGTGTCAGGAAGAATCCGCGCGAAAGCTGCATCGTCAGCGTCGACCCGCCCTGCTCGTGCCGCCCCCGCACCACGTCAATCCACGCCGCTTCCGCCATGCGCAGAAAATTCACGCCGCTGTGCTCAAAGAAGCGCCGGTCCTCAATCGCCAGCACCGCCTGCACCATCATGCGGAGGAATGTCGTTGTACTTCACCAGCTCGCGCTTCGACCGCTGCTCCGCGTCAAACAGCGCGGTCACCAGCTGCGGCTCCAGTTCATAGGCCGAAAGATCGTTCCCGTTGCTGCTGATCTTGTCGACCTTCCCGTCGTGAATGCTGATGCGCGCCGGCTCCGGGCTGTGGTACGACTCCGGCCCCGGCGTGATCTCGATCCCGTCCTTCGACACGCGGAAACTGCCCAGCGTCGACTGCCCTTCTTGATCGGAATACCCGGCCCGCCGCAGCTCGGCGGCAATCTCCCGCGCCTCGATCTGCTCGCCATCCCGCACCGTCTTCGGCAGCGCGTAAATCTTGGCCGAATTGGCGAACACCGGGGACCGGAACCGCTTCTCGATGATCCGGTCGTACTTGATGTAAAAGTAAGAAAACAAAACCGTAAACGACACCGCCAGAATCAGAAACGCCACCAGCGCCGCGCGCAGCACCGGGTCGCGCGGCAGCCCGCGGATCTTCTTACCCGCTTCTCCCCCACTCGCCTTCGGAATTCTGATCTTGATGGTCACGGTTCGAGACTTTCACCGGCGAACGCTACGGACGGAACTATTCCTCACTCACTCAGACGTCGGGAGCCGCCAAAAGGTTTGTATCGCACTCTTGTCTGCCCGAATCCCCCAGACACACGCCGTAGCGCTCACGAATCGGCCACGCTAGAATTCCAAGGGATGCCCTTATTGTACCCCTCTCCACAGAAACGAAAAGAGACCCGCAGTACATGCGGGTCTCGAACCGTTAACATCCGTTTTGCTCACTCATTCTCCCATAGAGAACTCTACGGAACGTCCGATACCGCCCAATATCCGCCAGTGGTCAACGTCACCGGTGTTCCCGTCTGCCGTAAGGCCTCCAGTACTGCCCACCGTGAGTGCAGCCTAGGCTGATGGCGGAACCGGAGTTACTGTAGGAGAACAAGTAACTTCCGGCCGGGTCAAACTGCCCCCAAGCCGTCGGCGTCGATGTGCTGAGAGATAGTGCGCTAAGCGTGCCGGAGGTGGTGCTTATTTGGTAGCCCTCGATGGGATTGTAAGCTGTACCTAGATCGTTGATGCTGAAGGTGTAAACAAATTCTCCGCCCGTAGCGCTCGGCCGCACCGCCATGTTGAACGGCGCGTAGGTCGTAGCAAAGGGTGAGCCTGTAACTGGCGAAATCGCTCCAGTGCTCTGGTTAATATTGAAGACGTACAGGTTGTCGTCGTCCGAACCGTACCAGTACGCCGTCTTCCCGCTGATGCCAATCAGGTAGCTCCCGCTCGGATCACCCTGCATCTGCCAAAGCGGATAATTGAAGGGGCTCCCCGAGATTTGCTGGAGCACTCCTGTACTCGAGACGCTGAATGCCCCCACAACCGTGCCCGCGTGATCGAGCGAACTCCCCTCGCTGCTAACGTATAGATATCTGCCCTGCCCGTCCATACCCATATTCTGGGGCTCGATGCTGCCTGCAGGGAACGGCGATCCGGGAGCCTGAGTCAACGCGCCCGAAGCTGTTGATCTGATAAACAATAATCTGATTGATCCCTGCATCGGAGACGAAGAGCAGAGTTCCCGCTGGGTTCGTGATCACCGCGTACTGATTGAAAGCCAGCAGAGTTGGAATCGTGAGCGAAACCGGGATGGGGAATCCGCCTATTGGCGTCAGCCCGCCCGAGGAATCAATCGTCCATCCATAGATCTCGTGCAGATCCGCATACACCGTATAAAGATATTTCCCTTGTGCAACCACCATGCCCACGCCACCGGCGTTAGCGGGGGTCGTTGCCGCCGTGTAGTTCGGTGTAGCGGTGAGCGTTGACGCCGTCGCGCTAAGGGTGTAGCCGTCAATGGAGCCATTGCCGTTGACCGCAAATGCGTATGCAGACGCAGCCCCGTTGCTGCCGCCCCCGCCCGAGAATCCACTACCTGACGGCGTGCACGTCGCACTTCCAAACGTGGTCTTACAGACGTAGTGACCGCAGCTGCTCAGCCACATCGCGCTAAGCACCACACCAACACTGAGGAGCGCTCGAACCTTCATGCTCATGACTTCTCCCAAAATTAATGGAATGACCCTCACCGAACTGCCAAAAGACCCTTTCCCACGCCGATGTTAGGTGCGACGTAACCAACTGACAAGGTTACGAACGTCATTGTCAGATGACGTGTGGGGGACATCACGCGTGGGTGCCCCGCCCTTCTCGCGTTTTGTGCGAGAGGGTGGGGATTTTGACTTAAGGAGTTGTTTGACTTCTTGGATTGCGACGCCAGACGTCAGGCTTTTAACTTCTGACTTCTGACTTCTCACTTCCGAAGGAACTGCAAAGCGGAAAACGACCTCGTTTAGAAGCCCTTGTTCCCGCTCGATAGGAGTGAAATGCAAAGTGAAGGAATATCCCGGCAGACTCACCGGAACGCTGTAATCCGCCGCCACATATACCGCGAGCGCTCCCGGCGTTCCGATCCGCTGCACCGTCACGTTCTCCGGCGCCAGCGTAATCTGATGTTCCTGCGCCTTCTTGATCACGGCGTCGATCAATTCCTGGTCCGTCGTGTGCGGATTCGATCCGCCCGTCATCGCCACAGTCCGCAAATCGTCCTGAAACGAATAATTCGTCAGTTCCGGAGGCACAATCTGAAATCCGCGCATACACGCAGGCGATGATAACCAGAAACCCGACAATTGCTTTAACTGTTCCCATGTCCCACAATCCGCCCAGCCGGGACCGGAAACCACTTCACCCCGCCCGGCCGAGCAACTCCCGAAAATATTCCACGACTGCGCCGTGATCCTAACATCGCGCACTTCCCGAGTCGAGCGTAGAACGACTTCCACGGTACCTTCGGTAACCTTGTTTCCCACCGTGATTCTAAAGGGGATACCGACCAGATCCGCATCCTTGAACTTCACTCCCGGCCGTTCGTTCCGGTCATCCAGAATCACATCGAACCCCGCCGCCTCCAGCTGCTTCGCAATGTCCTCCGCCGCCGCACGCACCGCCTCGTCCTTCACATTGACCGGCGCCACCACAATCTCAAACGGCGCAATCGATGGCGGCAGCCAGAACCCATTCTCATCGTTCCCCTGCTCCACCGCCGCCGTCAGAATGCGCTCAATCCCAATCCCATAACAGCCCATGATCGGCATCACTTCCTTGCCGTTCTTGTCGAGCACCCGCGCCCCATCGACTCCGAATATCGATACCCCAGCTTGAAGATGTGCCCAATCTCCACCGCCGTATCGATCCGCAGCGCCTGCCCGCAATTCGGACAAGCCTCGCCCGCCGTCACCGCCCGCAGATCGACATACGCCGTCGGATGAAAAGTCCTTCCCCGGCGTCAGATTCTTCAGGTGATAGTCCTCTTTGTTCGCGCCCGCAATCAGGTTCGCGCGCCCTTCGAGCGCTTTGTCGACGAACAGCACCGGCTTGTCCGCATCCTTCTTGCGATCGCTTCGCCCACTCAATCCCCATCGGCCCCAAATATCCCGCCGGAGACTTGAACAGCGCCTTGATCTCGCTCTCTTCCATCGGACGCGTCGGCCCGCCACCGCGCCATTCAGCTTGGCCTCGTTCAGCTGATGATCCCCGCGCATCAGCACCACGATCCCGCGCAGCTTCGTCTTGCCCGTCTTCTCATCCTTCTCCTCCGCCATGTAGGCCAGAGTCTTGATCTTGTTCTTCGGCGACACGCCCAGAAACTTCGCCACATCCTCAATCGTCTTCTGCCCCGGCGTATGCACTTCCAGCGGCCTCCCATCGCCCTCCGGCGCAAGATCTCCCCACGCCTCCAGCTTCGAGGTCGCCTTCTCCATGTTCGCCGCGTAATTGCATCCATCGCAGCTCACAATCTGATCTTCCCCCGCCGGAGTCCGCACCATGAACTCGTGCGACTCCTTCCCGCCCATCGCCCCCGAGTCCGCCTCGACCACCATGTACTTCAACCCGCACCGGTCAAAAATCCGGCAATACGTCTCGTAATGTTTCTTGTAAGAAACATCCAGCCCCGCCGCATCAATGTCGAACGAATACGCGTCCTTCATCATGAACTGCCGCACCCGCAGCAGCCCCGACCTCGGCCGCGGCTCGTCGCGAAACTTCGGAGCAATCTGATACCAGATCTGCGGCAGCTGCTTGTAACTCCGCAGCTCCTTCAACGCGATGGAAGTCATGACTTCTTCTTCCGTCATGCCCAGCACCATGTCCGTGCCCTTGCGGTCTTTCAGCCGAAAAAGATTCTCGCCCATCAACGCAGCAGCGTCCGCTCGCCTCCCAAAGCTCCCGCGGATGCAGCGCCGGCAAATAAAACTCCTGCCCGATCCGGTCCATCTCCTCGCGCACAATGCCCATGATCTTGTTAAACGACCGGTTCCCGAGGAAAAGATATGAATAAATTCCCGCCGCGAGCTGCCGAATATACCCCGCCCGCACCAGAAATTTATGCGACGCGACCTCGGCATCCGCCGGCGCCTCGCGCAATGTAGGAATAAAACTCTCAGACCATCGATGCATAGTGAATGATTCCTGTAAAAGTGGAATTGGTTATTGTAGCAGCGGCGAGTAGTGTTTAAGTCCCATCCACACGAAGGCGTCATCCTGAGCGGAGCCGTTCTTCAGGCGGAGTGAAGGATCTCGGGCCTGCTGCAATCGCGCGCCTAAGACTCCTACCACCTTGCTCCGCTGCACCTTCCGAGCTACCATTCCCGCACCGCGAACTCCGGGTGCAACCATGGCTACCGACCAGCTTATTCCCTACCTCTTCTTTGGAGGCGTGCTTGTCCTTTTAGCCACCATCGTTAGCATCAGCATCCACTATGCCAGGAAACGAACCCGGGACCTTACCGAGGTCGCGCAGCAGATCGGATTCCAATTCGTGGGGAAAAACTGGACCGGGCCATCCCTCTCCTCCCAGCACAAAACTTCCCTGCTTCAACGCACCCGCGGACGATTCAGTAACGTCATGACCGGATCCTCGAGTGGGCTCCAAATCAGCCTCTTTGACTACACCTACCCGATGGGAAAAAGCTCCGTCACCCAGACCTTAGCCGCCTTCTCGCAGGACCAGAAATTGCCGCCTTTTGCGCTCCGCCCCGAAAACCTCTTCGACCGCCTTGGCGACGCCATCGTTCACAAGGACATCGACTTCGATTCCAACCCGGAGTTTTCCAAACGCTACCTTTTGAAAAGCCCAGACGAAACCAACACCCGTAGACTTTTCACTCCAAGCTTGCTGACTTACCTGCAGCAGTTCCAAACGAGTTGGTGCGTGGAAGGATCTGGACCGACTCTCCTCGTCTACCACGGCGGCAGACCAGTGCGCCCTTCCGACCTGCCTGCTTTTCTTGAAGAGACTTCCAGGATTGCACGCACCTTCTTCGCTTCCGAAGGCCTGAGGAAGCCGTTGGCATAAGCCGTCACAATTGCCGAGAC
This sequence comes from uncultured Acidobacteriaceae bacterium, assembly GCA_963795875.1. GTDB lineage: Bacteria > Acidobacteriota > Terriglobia > Terriglobales > Acidobacteriaceae > Sulfotelmatobacter. The sequence continues at coordinate 1,257,679 of CAWCJM010000003.1, read as the reverse complement.
GTGGCAGAACGGGCGCTGCGGACCTATCCCGCCAACTGCCCCAAGAATCTCTCTCCCCAGCTTCTGCGCCTCGCCGAAAGCTTCTCATACTCCACAAACATCCAGTTCAGTTCCAGATCCTGATCCGTCACAACGAGGCGGTATCCTCACAAAAGCTTCGGAGATTCAATGATTCTCGTGTGTCGAAAGAAACGAAAGGACCTTCTTAGAAAACTCTAACTCCGCGAGGCTACCGGATTGCCCTAGCAATGCAGCAGGACGCAAGAAACGTCGGCACACTGCGGCGCTGGAGCAATCGTGAAACGCAGAATTTTTATCGCCTCGCTTCTACCTTTTATCGCCTTTCTAGTTGGCACGATACCGTGTAACTGTCAGGAAACTGTCCCTCCTTCTGCGGAATCAAACAACGCTGGCCTGCCGAACGCCCCCTCTATAACGAAGGCCGCCACCTGCACGGAAACGAATGGCAAACCGTGCCCCGCGTGGTTGCACAAATTGATTGGGCAGTATCCCCCAGCTCCAGAATCGGCGACACCGCAGACCGAACAGGACTCTTCATCCGTGCACTTCTGGACATACCGAGGCTGGCAAGATCCACCCCTGCGAACAAATAAGCAGGTGTTCCGTTCGAAAATATTTCTCGCGGCACACGTTGGCGGAGCGGTCGCCATGATCGTGGCCTGCCGCTCACCGCGCTCTGGTGAAAGTTGGGGATCCGAAGTGCCCGCAGTTACCGCACTGTTCGGGATGGACTACCTGCAGTTCCGTTTTGTGGGCGGCCCGAACGCCATGGCACCCGCCATTTACGAAATGATCCACTACAGCCGGGCGAGCACGCGATGATGAGTTGCCGAGTGCCCGATTTCTCGGGCGCCCCATTTCTCGCACGCTCTTTGCGCGAGAAAGCCTGCCCTGAGCTTGCAGAAGGGTGGTGATTTTCGCTGGACGCGAGAACGCCTGCCATGAGCTTGCCGAAGGGAGATTTTCGTCGGAGAAGCGCAAGAAGAAATAACTTTCGCTGAGGAACTAAGAAGCCAGCTGCCGCAGAATCTCTTTCCCCAGCTTCTGCGCCTCGCCGAAAAACTTCTGATACTCCAGAAACAGCCGGTTCAACTCCAGCGACTTGTCCGCCGACAGATGCTTCCTTAGCATCATGTCCCGCACATGCACCGGGTTCGGCAACGTGGCATCCTCATTCAGCTCTTCCAGCGCGGTCTTGGGATCATAGTGATACATGAAAACCTCATTGAGTGATTGAGTGATTGAGCGATCGGGCCATTGAGTGATTGAAAAACAAGAACGGAATCTCGACTTTCAATCGCGCAATCACCCGATCGCCCAATGACTCAATCCTAGACCAATTCCGTACTCCACAGATCATGCAGATGCACAATCCCTTCCAGCTTCCCACGTCCATCCACAACCATCAGCGACGTAATCTTCTTCTCTTCCATAAGCGCCAGCGCCGTCGCCGCAAACTCCCCGCCAGAAATCGTCTTCGGATCCCGCGTCATCGCCTCCGCCGGCCGTCAGATCCATCACATCCTTCCCGCGCTTCTCCAGCAACCGCCGCAAATCCCCATCACTGACAATCCCCACGAGCCTCTCCCCCTCCACCACCGCCGTCACGCCCAGCTTCTTCCGCGACATCTCATAAATCACGTCCAGCATCTTCGTCGAAGGCTTCACCCGAGGCAGCGCCTCTCCTGTATGCATCAACGACTCCACCCGCGCCAACCGCTTCCCCAACTTCCCCCCCGGATGCAGATTGGCAAAATCCTCTTCCTTAAATCCGCGCCGCTCGCTCAAAGTCACCGCCAGCGCATCCCCCAGAGCCAGCATGGTAGTAGTCGAAGCCGTCGGTGCCAGCCCCAGCGCACAAGCCTCCTGCGCAATCGAACAATCCAGCGCCACATCCGCCGCCGCCGCCAAAGTCGATATCGCAGGGTTGGTGTATGTGGCGCGGACGTCCCGCCCGCGTCCTTTGCCTTTTGTTGTTTGCCCGCACCCCGCACGTATACGGCTGCCCCATCCTTCGCGCCTTTCGAAGGATGGGAATTCCGATCATGAGCATCTCTACAGATCTCGTCCCCCGTCATCGCAATCAACGGCACCCGCAACCTCTTGATCGTCGCCAGCAGCGCCAGAATCTCCTCCGTCTCCCCCGACGCTGACAACGCCAGCACCACATCCCCCCGCACCACCATCCCCAAATCCCCGTGCAGCGCCTCCACCGGATGCAGATACAGCGCCGGAGTCCCCGTCGAACTCAACGTCGCCGCAATCTTCCGCGCAATCAGCCCGCTCTTCCCCATCCCCGTCACCACCACGCGCCCCGCGCACGAAAACAGCAACTCCACCGCGCGCTGAAACGCCTCCGCCATCGGACCGCCAATCCGGTCCGCCAGCGCACGCAAAGCCTCCGCCTCAATGCGCACCACATTCTCGCCAGTATTTTTCATTCAAGGGGTTCCAGAAAGAAGGATGTTAGCACGCACCAACAGCCTGGAGGAGAGAGGGGAGAGCATCTGAAGAGAGAGCGTGGAAAAGAGATGGTGAAAAAGGGAGGTGGAAGAGCGGCCCTTTAGGGCCGCGAAAAGCCCGCCCACATGTCGGGCTTTAGCCCCTGTGGGTTCTCCTCAGAAGTGATCTTCGCCTGGCGGCGTCACCGTCTTCTGCCCCAACACCGCCAACCCCCGTGCCTTGATCAACCGATCCCACGGCCCCGCCTGCCAGTTGTCCCGTGCCTTCTGCGCAAACCGCCACGGCGGCAGCGTGAGCATTAAATTCCGCGCCGTCGAATGCACATACGGCTCATACATCGAGCGCAACTTGGTCAGCTTGTCCCGCGCATATTCATCGCTCCGCAGCCGCAGCCCCGCCGCCCCCAGCACATCCCGCAACTCGGTCCACTCCGCTTCGGTCAACCGATCCGGAGCCTCCGAGTCGTACTTCGCATTCACCACCTGCGCCAGATCCACCGCGGCGTGCCGCGCCATCGCGAACGTCAACTTCGCCTGCCCCGGATGCACTCCCTTCAATTCCCGTCAGCACCAGCGACGTCACGTCCAGCATCGTCGTCAGCGCGCCCACCCACGACTGGTTACTGTGCTGCGACCGGAAAAACGTCAGCACCGGATACGAAATCTGGCTCTCCAGCAACTCCCCCGCCCACCGCTCCCACTCGCGCAGCACCTCATCCAGACACCTTCTGCTCTACACCCGGATCTTCCGACCTCCCCGCCAGCCTCACCAGCAACTCCGCCGCCGATGGAGGCGATCCCGCCCGCGCGTCCAGCATCGAAATCTGAATTTCCCGCCGCGAAAACGACGCATACACCACCGGGATATACCCAATCACCACGCCCAGGAATGCAAAACCCATCCCGGCTTCGAACACCGAAAGCGCCCGCGCCGGCCCCGATGTCGGCACAATGTCGCCATACCCCAGCGTGAAAAATGTCTCCCCGCTGTGATAAAGAATCTTGCCAAACGTCAGCCGCTCACTCACTCAGCTGCTCGTGTCCCCCAATCCCGTACTGGATCAGCGCAAATCCCAGGATCAGCCCCGCCGCCCAGAACCCCAGCAGCAGAATCAGCGACAGTGGCCCGAAATATCCCAGAAAATTCTGCTGCCGCGAAACCTTCTTGATGCGGCCCGCAAGCCGGCGCCAGGGAATCCACGTCCGCCGGTAAAACCACGCCGTCAACTTGAAATGCCGCGTCACCCGCCGCGGTAAAACCACGGTCTCGAACGCATCCAGCAACACCACCCAAATGATGATGACGCCAAACACAGCCGCAACCATGCTGCCCTGCGAATTCATGAGAAATGTCGAAGCACGAAACATTGCGATGTAGATGCGGCGGAAAGAGTATCAGATTCGCGTACACGGCTGGGCTCGAACAGATATGCGCTCGGTCAAAGCGTGAGTGGAAGAGTTGAGGGAAAAGCTGAGGGTGCGGAATTTGACTTCGCATCAGTTACGGAATCGGGTGGCCCATCCTAAGCCGCGTTCTGTGCGAGCTTAGGGTGGGATTGACTTCGACTACTGCGGCTTCGCTCGCTGGCGGCTGCGGCGCCGGAGCCTGCGTCTGCCCCGCGGCAGGCTTGGCCGTGGTCGGTGTCGTCGTCGTCGGTTTCGCCGCTGGCTTCTTCTTCACCGCCGGCTTCTTCGGGGGCTGGTTGTCGTCCACCACAATCTTCTTCGGCGGAGCCACCGGAACCGCCGCCTGCGCTGTCTTCAGATCCGTCGCGCAGTCGCACAATCTCCGCTTCCTTCGCCGCCGACAAACTCTCCATCCGCTGCGCCAGTTGCTTGCGCGTCCCCTCAAACCCCTCCAGATCATTCGACAGCGACTGCAGATCATCTTTCGATCCGAATGCTCCCGCCCCCTCCACCACGCTCCCCATCACGTCATACAGGGCATCCAGATTGCGATAGAGCTTAAAGGTTGCCGGCAGATCTTCGGGCGCCGCGCGCAACTGCGCAATCATCTCCGGCAACGCTCCCTGCAGGTTGCGCTGAATCGAATCCACGTTTCGCCAGCGCCTGTCTCTTGTAGGCGTTGTCCGTCTTCCAGTGCTCGATCCGCAGCTTCACCAGATCGGCCTGCGTGTTCTTGGACCTCGCTTCCAGTTGCGCCAGCATCCCGTTCAACTGCGTCACCGAAGCGTACGAAACCGGCTCGGCTGCCCTGCAGTGTTCGCCGGCAGCCGCAGTCGGCGCCGGCCCCGCTTGGCCCAGCAGCGGCACCCATGCACAATAAAGAAGATAGAAAAACCGACAGAAGAAAGAGTTACGTTTCATTGTTTGGGGCGCTGGCGTTCGCGAGCAACAGCATACTACATCAGCCACCCCACCGTTCATCGGGTGAATCCCCGACCTGCTCCCTGCGAGAAATCCCCCTCGGTTTGCCAGGTGTCGGGATTTTCGTCCGTACAACCACGATTGGCGCAGCCCACTCCAACAGACGATAATGAGGTAATTCTATGTCCCGCCGACTATCCCCGCGTTTCCGTTATCAATTCCCCGTCCTGATCCTCATCCTGGCACCGCTCCTCTTCGCCCCCCGCCACTCCCCCGCCCAGGATCTCGCCCGCCGCCTCATCCTCAAAGACGGCTCCTATCCAATCCGTCACCAAATATGAAGTCAAAGGCGATCGCGTCCGCTATTTCAGCGCTGAACGCGATGACTGGGAGGAACTCCCAACCTCGCTCGTCGACTGGCCCGCCACCGAGAAATACGAGAAAGATCGCGCCGCCGGATCCTCCGTCCCCGAAGCCGTGCCAACTCGACAAGGAAATCGAAGCATGATCGCGAACTCGAGGATGCGCGGCTCCCGCGAAGTCGCTCCCGGACTCCGCCTGCCCGAAGACTCAGGCGTATTTCTGCTCGACAGTTTTCAGGGCGAGTCTCAAATCGTAGAAGTGCAACAGACCGCCGGCGACGTCGACCACAACACCAAAGCCAACATCTTCCGCGGCGCCATCAATCCTGTCGCCGGCGCGAAACAATCCATCGAACTCGACGGCGCCCATGCCGCCGTGCAGTCCCACGTCGATTTTCCCTCGCTCTACATCAAGATCGACGACGACCCCACCAACCCCGATCAACCGGCGCCCAAAAATTCCGCTAGCTCAGCGCAAGGCCCCCAGCAGCCGCAACAACCCGCAGGCCCGGCGGTTCCGTTCGACCGTTTCCGCATCGTCCGCACCGAGGTCAAAGGCGGCAAGCGCATCGTCGGCGACGTCAAGCGCCAGGTCACCGGCAAAATCAGCCAGGAGCAGCACCTCGTCAAGACCACCATCACCCGCGTCAGCGGCGGCTGGCTGAAACTCACTCCCACCGAAAGCCTGCCGCCCGGAGAATATGCGCTCGTCGAAATGATGGAAAGGAAGGAACGACGGGCAGCGCAAGCATGAACCTCTACGTCTGGGATTTCGGTGTCAACCCCAAAGCCCCCGAAAACCCCAACCCCTGGAAGCCGATCGCCCCAGACCCGAAACCAGCCCCGAAACCGGACTCAGACGCAAATCCAAAATAAAATGGAAGACAGCATACGACGGCGACCGGAGAACTCTCGGCGCACGACCACGAAGTCTCGACACACACACCCCGCAAAGCCGGCACACACAACCCGCAACAACCGAGCGCACACAACCCGCAGAGCCAACGCACACAACCCGCGGAGCGGCGAAAACAATTTAGCCCAGCGCTTCAGCGCTGGGGTAGCCCGCCGAAAATGGAACGAAGTCCCGGAGGGACGAAAGAAAACAACTTCCGCGCAAGAAAAGTGTTGCAGAGCCGAGAGCCGAGAGCCGAGAGACTCGAGAGCCGAGAGCCGAGAGCTGAGTACTGAGAGTACTGCAGTACTGTCCTACTCCTTCAACATCCCTCGCTGCGCAATCCCAATATTATCCCGCGACGAATTCTTCACCACGTACATCATCCCATCCGCCTGCCGGATCACATCATGCGCCGTGCGCGCGTCATGCGGATACGTCGCCAGCCCAATCGACGCCCGCACATTCAGATTCAATCCCTCTTCGCGGCAGAAACAGCTGGCCCGCAGCCCGTCGCGCAACCGTTTCGCCACCACCAGCGCCTGATCTTTGCTAGTCTGCGGCAGCAGCACCACAAATTCATCGCCGCCGTAGCGAAACGCAAAATCAATCAACCGCAACTGCGCCTTCACCAGATACCCAATCTCCGCCAGCAGTTTGCTCCCAATCAAATGCCCGTGCGTGTCGTTCACCGACTTGAAGTGATCGAGATCGATAAACAGAATGCTGAATTCATATCCAAATCGCGACGACCGGTAAACCTCGGTCTCCAGCGTCTTATACAGATGCCGCGCGTTGTACAGCCCGGTGCAGTCGTCGGTGATCGTCAGTTCCTGAATCTTCTCCACCCAGCGCGCGTTCTCAATCGCAATCGCCGCGTAGTCGCACAGCGACTGCAAGAAAGAACAGCTCCGGCTCCTTGAACCGCTCCATGTCCACGTTCACCAACTGGATCACGCCCAGCACCCGCAGCTTCGACCGCAGCGGCACGCAGATCACCGACCGCGTCTCCCACTTCGTGGTCTCATCCACGCGGCTCGCAAAAAACGGATCCGCCGCCACATCCGGCACCACCCGCGCCTCGCCGTGTTTCGCCACCCACCCGGCAATCCCCTCGCCCACTTTCAGCCGGACATTCTTCAGCGCCTCGGCCTTGTCCCCCACCGCGATCGCAAAATAAAGTTCGTCGCGAGCCTCGTCCACCATCAGCAGCGACCACGTGTCCGGACGGAAATATTCCGCCATCTTTTCCATGATGGTCTGCAGAATGGAGTCGAGATCCAGCGACGACGTGAGCGCCTTCGCCACGTCGTGAAAGATCGTCAGTTCCTGGTTCTGGCGCGTCAATTGAGTGCCGGCCTCAGGCATGCAGAGAATTCCGTTGTTCCTCACTAGAAGGGTGGCGTTCGAAAAATTATATTCGTCACTTTCGTACAGCGGGCAATGAACGTTGGTAACAGGAACCCCTAAAGCCAACGAGATGAAAGGTTTCCAGCCATTTTGGATCGGGCCCCATGGGGAGCACGAACCGTGTGGGACGGACACTCCTGTCCGTCCAGGTTTTGACTTTGTTCTTGATCCTTGTGGCGCGGGCGCCCCCGCCCGCGACCTCTGACTTTGATCTCGATTCACCCGAATCTAGGTTTCCGCGAAGAAAATCCAGCCGCAGCGTGGCGAAACAATTTAGCCCAGCGCTTCAGCGCTGGGTCACTTGCGGAAGGTGGGAACAAGTCCCGGGAGGGACGACACAATGACGACATCCTTGCGCGCCTGGCGTAATCTTAACCATGCACATGAACAACCGGACAAACCGCGCCCTGTCGTCAATTCTCTTTGCGCTCGCCCTATCCCTCTCCAGCCTAACGCACAAACGCCAGCCCCCGACCCCAAATCCATCCCCGTCGTCGACGGCGCCATCGGCACCTGCTCCGCCGACTTCACCGTCACCGACCCCGACGGCACCCCCGTCTACGCCGCCAAAATCAAAGTCCACATCGCCTACGGATTCATGTACGCCCGCAAGCTCGACCTCGAAGTCGGCACCAACATCGACGGCAAAGCCCGCTTCACCGGACTCCCCGACCGCACCAAGCGCGGCCTCTTCTTCGAAGCCTCCGAAGGCGACCGCACCGCGCAACGCCTTCGTCGATCCCGCCACCACCTGCAAATCCCAATTCACCGTCGTCCTCCGCAAGAAACCCTGAGTCCTTCATGAAACCCTGTGCCCGCGGAGGAGTCATCCCGACCGGAGCCGTTTTTCACCGAAGAGAAGTACCTCGCCTGCCGGTCAAACTCCCAGCCGCAGCGCGGCGAAACGACTTAGCCCAGCGCTTCAGCGCTGGGGTGACCGCAGGAATAGCCGAACAAGTCCCGGAGGGACGACACAACTCCCGAACCACAGATCCCGGGCCCCATCGCTCTCGCGCCCACGAGAAATCGAGATTCTCGGTCGCCCTCCCCAGAGTTCCGATCACCTCTCCGGTTACCCACGTCTAGACCTCTTGGCTGTGGCAACCCCTCGCCGCTTGTCCTATGATGTTTCCGTCATCCTCTGGAAACCATCGTGGGCGAATTCGGAGACAAATTCCGCAAAGCGCGCGAGAAGAAAGAACTCTCGCTCGATGACGTTTCCAACGTCACCAAGATCGGCTCGCGCATGCTCCAGGCCATCGAAGAAGAACATTTCGACCAACTCCCCGGCGGCGTCTTCAACAAAGGATTCATCCGCGCTTACGCCAAGCATCTCGGACTCAACGACGAAGAAGCCGTCACCGACTATCTCGCCTGCCTGCGCCAGGCGCAGATCGACGCTCACGAGGTGTGGGAGCCGAAACAGCCCACGCCGCCGCCACGTCCTCCAGCGCTCGAAAAAAATCGCGCCGGCGAGCCCAAACTGCCGCCCTTGAAACCACAAACCCCGACGCAAGTCGAAGAACTCCCCGAACTGCATCTTCCCCGCGCCGAAGACATTCGCCCGCGCCGCAAAGATTTCGCAGCCACCTCTCCCGAAATTCCATGGAGACTCCTTGCCGTCGCTGCCGTAGTCGTCCTGCTCGGAGTCATTCTCTGGGCTCGCCGCTCGCACCACGCCACCTCTGCGGCCGCCAGCACATCGTCAGCAAGAACAGTCCAGGCGAGCAGCACATCGTCTGCGCCGCCATCTCTACCCGTATCGACACCAGCACCCACAAATCACCCGCCGCAACCCGCTGCCGTCGCGGCAACTCCGGCGCACTCCCCCGCTTCCAATTCTCAACCGCCGCAAAACACGCCTCCAGCCGAGGCAACTCACCCACCCAGTTCCACCCCCCCGAGTTCCTCCGCTGAAGTAGCCAACAAAAATGATGTGACTGTTCGATCCCTCGCCAAATCGAATACCAAAACGACGCAAAAATCTGCGCCGCCCTCGCTCACTCTGGTGATCCGCGCCACGGAAACTTCATGGATCTCCGTCCTCGCCGACGGCCAGGCCGTCAGCCAGGAAACTCTCATCGCCCCCGCTCACACCTCGGTCCGTGCCAATCATGAAATCGTCGCCAAGGTTGGCAACGCTGCCGGAGTCACCTTCCTCTGGAACGGCCAGGAAATCCCTGCCGACGGCGCCGAAGCCGAAGTCAAGACCTTCATCTTCGACTCCACTGGCATGCACGTCAGCCCCTCTTCCCAACCCGCCCCACAAAATCCCTAATGTTGTAATAAACAGCGCCGCCTTCGACGGAGCCGCTTTTGCGACTTTGTTTCTAGCTCAATGATCGAGAATGGCCTGCTTACAACAGCTGGGTTACAACACCTGGGCAAATGCCGGTCGACAGCCCGGCTTAACTGGCTCTCACGGGGGGACGGTATTCGAGCAGGACGAGCCGGGAGTCAAGCACCGTTGTATTGACTAATTCGAGGGGCAGCCGAGGATAATCGGCATAGATAGGCTCCTTCCCCTTCTCTCCCAGTATTAACGGAAAAACCATCAGCCGAAGGCGATCGACGAGGCCTAGCTTCACCAGACTCTTCACCAAACGTATGCTGCCAATGCATCGGAGTGGATCTCCTTCTTGCTGCTTTAGTGTCTTGATCTCATCTGCAACGGCACCCTTTATCAAACTCGTGTTTTTCCAAGCAAGCGGCTCGCGCAGCGTGCTTGAACACACCACTTTAGGGAGGGCGCTCATTCGGACACTGACTTCATCCGTTGCCGATGCCGAAAACTGGGCCAAAATCTCATACGTCACTCGCCCCATGAGAATGACCTGGCGCTCGTCCAGATTTTTGCGCACCCAATCTCCAAGTTCGGGGCCGAAATAACCGAAATAAGCAGCCTCATGCGCGCCGGAGGCGAACCCATCGAGTGAAATGAACAGGTCTGCAGTGAGTTCTCTCATCGAGAGGGTTCTCCCATCATTCCAGCGGATTATATGCGGGGCTCAGTGCGCAGTTAACGATATTCCCCATAGCACTCGTCATGCTGCCGCCTGAGGGATTTTAAGCGTGCAGGCCTGGTTACATTCAGGACACCGCTGGTGGTGTCTAATGACTTATGCCATTGCGCGAGGGACTGCAACGAAACCCAAAGTGGCCAAGATGGATTGGGTTTTTTGGTGCCATCCTGTTCTTCGGCGGGCTCGCGTGGATTGCGGTGTGGGACCATTCCAATAGGGTCGGCCCAGAATGGCTTCTGGTCCGAGGCACATCCTCCGTTCCCTTCACAAGAAATGGTGTTGTTCGGCTTCGCGTTATTGTTAGCGTCCGGTATTCGGGTGAGCATCAGGTTTGTGCGGTCGATCTTTCGAGGAAGGGCAGGGCACAATTAATCGACAGGGTTTTGCGCGCTTGGCCTGTTGACGACAGTTGACTTCTGGATTGCCCGTTTCTCGTTTCCATAGCCGCCCGCTAGTGGACAGTGTTAATCGAAAATGAACAGTGCGGCAGAGAATCCAGAACCCTCGCATCTTGTTAGCTGCTGACTACAAAGAGGTAGCGCTCAGCGCGCCACCTGGAACCTTGCGTGCAAGCTTCGCCAGGCAGGAGGGGTGCAATGCAAAACGTCTCGAAAAATCTGTTCTGCGTGTTATGTGTTTCCGTCTTGGCGTCGGTGGCCAACGCCCAGATCTCGCCGAACCTTCCCAATCCAACCGGCGCGCCGAATCCGCTGACGACGACGCTATCCATTTTTCGCAGCAATATGCAAGACAAGATCATGAAGGCGGCGGACACGATGCCAGAGTCCAAGTACAGCTACCGGCCTTCGAAGGATGTCCGCTCGTTTGGCGAGATCGTGACTCATGTCGCGGATATATCCTATTTCTTGTGTTCAAACGCGAAGGGTGAAGCGAACCCCGCCACGCCTACCACGAAGAGTTCGAAGACCGAGATCATTGCCCACCTCAAAGGCTCGTTCGAGTACTGCGATGGCGTCTACCCCAAGTTCACTGATGCGCACCTCAATGACCCGGCGGACTTCTTTGGGTTCAAGACGAACAAGATGTTCATCTTGACGCAAGTCGGAAATCATGACGCCTTGCATTACGGCAATCTCGTCACGTATCTGCGCCTCAATGGCCTTGAGCCCTCCGGAGGCTGGTTTTGATGGGGCAGCGGCGAGTCCTCTTTCAAGATCGGGAAGGCATTTTCATACCATGGATGTAGATTGTCAGTTTGGCCAGCAGAACGGAGTCGAGGTTGACTTCAAGAGCGACTTTCACATAGCGCCGTACCGCCTCACACCTCCCCTGTCTCCTTCGGGTACTACAGGAAGCCCTGAACAATGCGGCAAAGCACAGCGGGGTCGTAAGTTCGATGCGCAATTGAAGGAAACGCCGCATGAGATTCATCTTACGGTCCGTGACAGCGGCTTGGGTTTTAACTTCGAAACGGCAAGGGCGAGCAAGGGGCTTGGTCTCAACCACATGAAGGAGCGACTGAAACTCGTGAAGGGCAGTCTTTCCATCGACTCGCAACCCAAGCGAGGTACCGCAATCCGCGCTCGTGTCCCTCTTTCACTTGAAACCGATCCCAAACATGAAGACGGGCGGAACTGGCTTAACATCTCGATTTCACTTATTGACCCCCGTCAACGAGTTTCTCCAAAGGGGGACTGGTGCTCCATACCTCACGTCCACCAATATCAAATAGCTTGATCATGGTGTGACCGCCTTTCTCCACGGGATTATCGACGGCGAATACTCCACGCACTGTACCGTTCCGATCTACGAGAGTGAACCTCTGAGCACGGATTTCCGTAGGGGCGGCCGTTTGAGCCTGAGCGGGCGTTGGCGATACATAACGCGAGAAGAGTCCCCCCAGCAAGCCAGCGGCAAGAGACAGGGTTAGGGTCAGCCTTGGATTCAACATGGTGCATCTCCGCCCCTCATCATAACCCTAGATGTTGAAACATCTCTATTACGCTCAGAATCCTAGCCGGGGGATTCTGAGTGAAATGGCCTGCTAACGTAAATTGACTTGGCACGCAGACGCCTTAGCTTATTTTGGTCCCATGATACGTACCTCATCCGATTTGGTTCTGGCCGGTCTTGTGTTCGCTGGGGTTGCAGCATTGAGGTGTTTGGGAAGTCGAAGCCGACGGATACTCCGATTAACGAGCCGGCCTTTCGTCTTACTCTGCCCGGACAATGGAGCAGCAAGCCGTCATCTGATCCCACCCGTTGGGTCTATCACACGGGCAATGGGGAAGAGTTGACAGTTTCCATTTTGGGTTTAAAGAGCGGGATGAGCGCGGATGAGCGATCCAAGATGTTCAAACGTCTGGCGGAATTGCGGAAACATGCCGAGAGCGCCACGCCCGGCTTGACTGCCTAACGACCACCGAAACCACATTCGGCGAGTCGGGAGGCATTCTTGCAGCTCGGTATGGCGGCACTGAGCCTGCGGTACACCGCCGTTTCGTGTGCCTGATGCTTGGCAGCACCTCGGCATTCACAGTCTTCTATTACGAAGCTGTTGGCCAATCCCAATCAGAGACTGATGCCCGAGCCAAAACGATAATGAACTCTGTTGTAGTGCCGAGATAGCCGCTTGGTTCGTAACTGTTGAAACATCGCCATTTCGCTCAGAATCCCGGTGTTTGAGCATGGGCTGAAACTCAGGGGCATTTCGGTGTAGATTGTTACGCGTGAAAGACGTTGAGTCCATTCAGATTCGCCTTCTCGTAAACAGCGATCCGCCGATCATCGCAGGTGCATTCCAGACAATTGGATGGAACAAGCCAGAAAGTCAGTACCGACGCTATTTGGACGAGCAAGTGGCCGGAATGCGGACTTGCTTCGTTGCTGTCGTTGACGGGCAGTTTGCCGGATACGTGACCGTAAACTGGCGGCCTGTCTACGTCGGATTTGCCGATCTGAGCATTCCCGAGATTCAAGACCTCAATGTGATGACAACATTCCGTAGGAAAGGTATCGCAACTCGCTTACTTGATCAGGCTGAAGGTGAAGCAGCCCGCAGGTCAGGTGTTGTCGGCATAGCAGTTGGATTGCACCCGGGGTACAACGCAGCTCAGCGGCTCTATGGGAAGCGAGGTTACATCGCGGACGGTCGCGGCATTACCTACCGAAATCACTTTGTGGAGGAGGGCGCAAGCGTGGTGGTCGACGATGACCTCGTACTGCATTTCACGAAGCGGTTGCCGACAGAGTGATCATCATCGAATGGCGTAACTGTTGAAACATCCCCATTGCACTCGAAACCCTGATTCGTGTGGCGTTTCCTGCTGCAGGCCCGCCTGAAACCAGGATCTTGGTGACCATTGGAATACCCGGTTCACCTTATATACGGTGAGCCGTCGCGCGGCGTACTGTACTTGGAATTCCGCTCGGATCGATCAGCGAGAGTGTAAAAGCAAGTCCCTTCCCGGAGATGCTATGGCTGGACGCACACTTCGTGTGCTCGTGGTAGATGACAACGAGAGCATCCGGCGCAGTATCTGCCAAATTCTCCGTTCACAAGCTGATTTCGAAGTAGTTTGTGAGGCGGTGGATGGGGCTGATGCCGTCCGCAAAATAACTGAACATGAGCCTGATGTCGTACTCCTCGACATCACGATGCCTACCATGAATGGCTTGGAAGTAGCTGAGATTATTAAAACGGAATCTCCGTCGGTTCAAGTTATTATCGTTAGCCAGCACGATTCTCGGGGATTTCAATGGGCCGCATTAGCGGCTGGCGTGAGTGGCTACGTAATTAAGAGCAATGTTGGCAGAGACCTGATCCCAGAGCTGCGACGGATTCAATGTTTGCGCCGGTCTTCATAAAGGAAAAAGGATTTCTTCTTGTACCCCCACTTCGCCTTTAGCCTCAACTGTTGAAAAATCTCCATAGCACTCATTTGGAGTCTCGCCACCCCGTCAGCGGGATGAGAGTGCGACGCCGTCTGGCGGTAATCTTGTCCTGGGTGCTTGGAAGTGTCTCCTTATACCGATGCGTAACTTCTTCCTTGGTGTCGTCGTCGGATTGCTTCTGGCGGTGGTGGGTGCATCTGCGTATTGGGCGGTCAGTGTCGAAACGACCTATCGCAGGAATACAAAGGAAGGCCTTGGCCCTCATGCCCCTTACTGCATGGTGGTGGAGCGGAGGATAGCTCCCGTGCCGGAGCCGTTGCGCCAGCGCTCTGCTGGCGGACAGGTTGAAGAAGCGGCTAACTGGCGATAAATCCCGATAGCACTCATCGTGGCCTTGCCGCTGGGCACTTGAGTGTAACGGCCTATTAGCAGCAGTCATGCGCGTCTTAAATAATTTCAGTGCGAGAATTCGACGGGCTGGAACATCTCCAGCCACACCCCATGTGTAACTTCCGGGGGTAGCAGAAAGCTCGTACCATAGAACCCTTTGTAGGTCCCCAGCTTTCTTCCCGTGTCGGACTCAGCCAATTGGCGGGCCTTGCCTAGAAAGGCCACTTCGATGCTGAGACCGATTAGTCCTTCATCATGATCGGATAGATACTTTGTAAGCAGGCCGTTCTTGTCGCTCGATTCCAGAAGCAATAGCACTCCCTGACCAGCCTTCACTTCCCGTCCGTGGGCACCGAGAAACCTCGCCTCACGGGTTTCACCGACTTCGAGTCCAGCATCTCGAAGTGTGCGTAACTGTGCCTCAGCGTCGTGCACGGCGAACCATACGGCGTGAATGCCCATAGCTGTGTTGGGATGATCCATCCGCCCCTCAGCGCGGGCCTTGTCCGTCCAATTGGTGGAAAGGTATTCGATCAAGAAAATTGGTATGGTGAATCCCTTTTTGCCTGCAGCTGGCTTGTCAGCGGTGCCCACGCTGTACCACATCGGGGGAGGCGGTGTGGTCTCACCCTCCTTCATGATGCTACCGGGGTCGGGGTCAGTCACATCGAAGTTGTGAGCTTTCAGGTAGTCCGCTGCTGCTTTCGCAGACGCAACGTTGATGCCAAGGAACATGGCGCCTTCGTGCCTGTTCAAGAAATCAGCGATCTCGGAAGCATCATCTTGCTTGATTGACGTGCTTGCGCTGACCGAGAGCAGTTCGAGATAGCTTTTATTTTGAAGATCGACGATGGAATTGGAAAGCCCTCCCGGAAAGTGGCCACCCTTGCTGACTTTGAAACCAAGCTGTTCGTAGTCGTGTTGTGCTTGCGCGAGGTCACGGACTCCAACACCGACGTGATCAACGCCCCACCCTTGCCCAAGAAGGGTCTGGGCGGGCGTTTGGATATTGTTCGCGTTTGGTGTAGGCGCAGGTGTGGTCTGAGCAGATAGCGTGACCGTCGCGAAAAGAAGCGACGCCGCAAGATGAACGCGAATCGCCATAAACCCTCCGTTTGGTCATGTGGGATTCTACGCGTGCGCGGGCTGCCTTACAATTTGGCCGTTGACTAAACGAAACTGATGCGTCTGGGGGTCCAGATAGGATGCGTTGCTTCGCCTCCGCATTCGACCTTGGAACCGCACCCCTCGCCATCAGCCTTGCTGATGTGGACTACTCTTGTACCACTGGGTCGACGACCGCGGAAATATTCAGATTCATTAGTTTGCCCCTCTCTAGATTGTTCCCGTTTGTGCAACGACGATTTGACCGCCGCGACAATTCCTTCCCAGTGATCCGTTATCTTCGATCTGCCAAGACCAACGGCTCATACCACGGCATGTTTCCAGTGAAACATGCCGCTTTGCCGCCGCTCACCTTACTGTGCCACAGATTCCAGATGGGGCTCAGGCTGCTTCGCCTTCGGCACGTAATCCAGCGGCGCGCCGCACGGGATCAGGGGTTCGCGACTCACGCTTCTCTCATACTCGATCAGGAGTCTTGCCGTGTGAGCGCCGACCCACGTGTGAAGGTAGGGATAGTCGTAAGGCTCCCGTTCCTTGGGATCAGTATCCAGATTGATCAAGTGCGGGGTCGTGAGATGAAGGGCCGGGTCACTAAACGTCCTCTGCACCACAAGAACCATTTTGAAGTTCCGCCATTTGAGTCCGAACAATGTGTCGCCGTTCCAATAGAGGAACCCGTCGCGGTTTGAGTTTGATTGTTGCCCCTCAAACAAGGCACGTTGATCCACGCCATCAATCACGCGGTCTTTCGGAACTTCCAGACCTGCCCAGAGGACGAGCGTGGTGAAGAGGTCGGTGATGTGAACAATCTCATTGCTCTTCTGACCTGCAGGGACATGACCGGGATAGCGCACTAACGCGGGCGTCCGCAATGATCCTTCCATGCCGGTAAAATACGATCCGTCGAAACACCCGGCCGTGCCACGCCACGGAGCCATCTCCTCTGGCCCGTTGTCCCCGGAAAAGACGACGATCGTGTTGTCATCGACGCCGAGCGATTTGAGATAGTCGAGCAATTCCCCAAAATCGGTGTCCAGTTCCAGCAGCGCATCGGCCCACTCGCCGTGCCCTGTCTTGCCCTTGAACTCAGCGCGAGGGATTGTCGGCAGGTGCAACATGGAGTGGTTGAAATAGAGGAAGAAGGGCTTGCCCGCCTGGGTGCTGCGCTTGAGAAAGTCTTTCGCGCGTTTCATGTACTCGATGTCGATGTTGCGCCTCACCTCCACCGTCAGTTGCTCAAGCTCGCGGACGGGCTGTCCCTTTCGGCTTTCGAGGACGTGCGTGACCGGGTCGCGCTTCGGGTCATACCAGGGATCGTCGGCCCATAGGCATTCGTCATAGGAGCGCGGGATGCCATACCACTCGTCGAATCCGTGATCGGTGGGCCAGCGTCCTTCCGAGTCGCCAATGTGCCACTTACCAACGATGGATGTGGCGTAGCCCGCCTCGGAAAAAATGTCACCCAGCGTCCGTTCCCATTGCACAAGTCCTCCGTGCGACCCGGCAAGCGCCACTGTCTGATTGCCGGAGCGAATGGCGAACCGCCCGGTCATCAGCGCCGAGCGTGACG
This sequence comes from uncultured Acidobacteriaceae bacterium, assembly GCA_963795875.1. Classification (GTDB taxonomy): domain Bacteria; phylum Acidobacteriota; class Terriglobia; order Terriglobales; family Acidobacteriaceae; genus Sulfotelmatobacter. The sequence continues at coordinate 1,240,238 of CAWCJM010000003.1, read as the reverse complement.
GTGTGCATTGAGCCTCTGGGGCAAAGTTAAGCAGCATCATGCCTTCTTGGGCGAAGGCATCGATTCGCGTCGTCGCAACGCCGCGCAAGGGGCCGCCGATGTAGGAACTCAGTTCGCCCATGCCCAGATTGTCGACGAGGAAGTAAACCACGTTTGGTTTCTTGCTTGATGGTGTGGAAATCTTAGCTCCCGCCTTGCGGGCGCCTCGTGGCGATGCGTCTGCCATGGATTCCTCCTGAGCGTAGTCTCAGGCTCATGACGCCGGGCGTAACACTGTCAAAATTACCACTGCGATTTGGAAGGCCTTGGGTGATACACAGTGGCGTAACATGTATGGTCCGCCGCCGGACTGCAAGAGGTTTGAACCTAGGCAAAGAGACAGCCTGCCTGAATGTATCCGGCCTCTTGAGTGGAGAACCGCTCTCCGGGCACCTGATGATGATCCGCGCGTGCCGGTCCTTTAAATCCCTCGGTAACCGGGGACACGTTTAACCTCCGGCACGAAGTCTTCATCCTGTTGGTCGTCGAGCAGCCAGCACTCCACTGACAGAATTGACAGGTTCTAACTCCTCCCCAGAGCACGAGAATCGCTTGGGATGTCCGAGTGTCGCCTGGTCGTGTTCCTTTCCCGGATCAATCCCGCAGCAATTAAGAAGGAGATCCAAATGGAACCGAGGCGTGTCATTTATTATCTCGCGGTTCTCTTCCCGACCATCATCACGCTCTGTGGCTGTCAAGACCTGGTCCTACACGACACGCCGAGCTTACTCGATCCGAGGTTCCAGCGCTCCGAGGTGGTCGGCATTGTGGCGGGGTTTGGAACAACCTTCGCCGCTGTGCCCGACTTAGTCGCAATGCTCAAGCGACGGTCTAGTGCGGGCATGAACCCACGCATGACGGCGATCATGGGTACCTTCCAGATCCTATGGATTTATTACGGCTTGTTGATCCTTTCGCGCCCGGTGATCGCATGGAACGTGGTCGCGGTGTTGATCAATTTTCTAAATGTCGGCGCATACCTTTATTTCGTCCGCAAAGAAAAAGCTGCACCGAACAGGGTGGTTCGGAGTTGACGGAACGGAAAGACTTCCGATCGTTGACGCAAAATCTCGATTTCGCTCATTGACCAGCGGTCAAAACGTGAATAGGTGTTGTCAGCGATCATCGGACTTGAATGCCGCGCCGGTCTCCTTCGATTTGATCATCTCCAACATCATGTGACCGAATTTCTCATGCGGAAATTCGCGGTTAACTCTCCATCCTCGGCTTTCGTAAAAGTGGACGGCCCGAGTATTGGACTTGACCACCCGAAGGCGGATAACATCATGGCCACGGCTCCATATTTCACGTTCCGCGTGGGCCAGTAGCTTTGCGCCGATTCCGGTCCTCCGGCTGTCGCTTCGAACCCACAAGTCACTAAGCCATTCATCCCGCGTCATGGTCACGCCCACAATTTCTTCCCCTGAAATTGCCAGCCAAGCCGAAAACCAATTCGCTTCACCGATGGGTACGGGCAATGTCGCAAACAAATACGCAAAGGTCTCATCCGCGATGGCCTGTACTAACTGGTGCACCGAACTGTTCTCGTCTGGCCCGACGCGGCGGATGACTATTTCTTCGGGCATGCTGGCCACAATGCTAGTTGATGTCTGCGCACGGAATGGCCGAACGCATCTTTCACTCATTTACCCAGCTCGAACGAATGGAGCTTCGTCATCGCTGTTCCGTAGTTTCCCAGATGGTAGACCGATGCTGCCACGGGCGAGAACGTGAACCGGTCGAACGGCTTGGCGAGCATCGCGTCCAGAAAGTCGATAGTCCCAATGCCGATGGTGACGTGCGGGCTGTAACGGTCTCCGCTGTGCTCAGGAACAAATACTTTGACATATTGAATCACCGCTTCGAGGATGTCGGGGTCTCGGGTCGTGGTTACGTAGGCGGCAGCTGTGCCGCTGGGCGCGGTGAACGGCGCAACTGCATCGATCAACGCTTGCTGTAACCTCAGCAGGTCCGGGGTGGGCTGGATCACGATCCCACCAAGACCAATGGGCTTCTGAGGAATGTAGTAGTACTTGAACGCCTGCAGCTTCCAACTGGTCGCCTTCTCTGTGGCAAACACGTTGCCGGCAGCTTTATACACGTTGTCCAGATCTGCTGTGTTGACATACCGCTGCAGCACCGTGACATGTGGCGCGTGTTCGCCGCCCAACGCGAAGCCGTTGGGAAAATTCTTCAGGAGCTGGGCGTTGGCATCTTGGGCGCGTTGAATCATCGTTGCGTCCGGTTCAAGCAGGATGTCTATTGCAGTAATGTTGCTTTGTGCGACCGCAGGTGCTTGTTCTGCAATCGTGGCTCCACTAGGTTTCATACTTCTCCTTTCGCCTCCAGTCGTTCTTCGTATTGATCACCTGATCCATCGCTCTTAATCGCGAGGTCCTTGTACCTTGCAGGAAGATGCCCATTTCATGGTCTTGCTATGCGTTCGCGAAATACTCTCTAGTGAAAGCAACTTCCGGCGGCGGGACAACTGTCTTTTTTGACAGGGAATGAGAATTCCCCGAAGAAACCCACGCACCGTTCGGCCATCTGGAATCCGCCATCCGCGAGCAATGAAGAGTTGAAAGACCAGGTGGCGACACAATCACCAGCAGGGTCGACGGCTGGTTGCGCGAGAGCTATGAGGAATCAGGGAAGCTGCAGGTCGAAGGCGTAGATTTCCTGGGTGCTGGTGATTTATCAACAATCAGCGGACGGCTACGGTTGGTGCCTTATGAGAGACTTCGCGACCCATGCAATGCTGAACACAACCGTTTGACCTTGGGTGCGGTTGCGCGCGGCAAATTCGGGCTCATATCGCACCAGGAATGTTAGCCGTGGCTTGGGAATATAAATATTGAACTCGGGGCCGAGCGCGAAGACACGATCCTTGAGGCCTTGCAACAAAAGGCGGGATGTCAGATCCGCTATCGCCAGTGACTTTGAACTGCGCGTATCCTGCGACGCCGACGTTCATGATCATCGGGATGGGACCACTGACTTTCTTATAGAAGGTCTTACCCAGACCTCCTTCGACCGTCCCCAAGTCGCCGACGTTGATGTTTGTTCCCGTCTTATCTGTGTGAAACTCTAACGCGAAGTTTGCCGCAGCATTCCATGTCTTCTTCTGGTCGAGGTAGACCGTGCTGCCAATCGAGAATTCATTGCCCCACATGCCGAGACCGGTGTTATTCGTTCCGGTCGCCGAGAATCTGCCGGTAGGTATGTAGAGGTTGTAGCCCGCCAGGATATCGGCGCGCTTGAGGTGCCAACCGAGGGAGGCATTCACAAACATGTCGGTGTAGGCTAATCCGGTGCTCACATCAAGGGAATTGAACTGGATGCGGTTCTTGATGAAGGGAAACGCACCGCTTCCACTGATATTGGCCCCAACAATTTATAGTTCGTCACCACACTGACGAGGATGATGTCAGCGGTGGAAGTCAAACTGCCGGGTAGACTGACGGCGTTGCCGGAATTGTCCTTGACCGTACTCGTGGGGTAGACCCAGACCACATTAGCCACGTACAGACCAGGCGGCGCTTGTGTTCCTGCCTCCAGGCCAATGAAACCGGGTATGTGATCGCCCTTGTACTGTGCATAACTGCAAACGGGAATGAGCACAGTGAGCAAAACAAGTGACCACTGGGTCAGGCCTGTCCTGCTTCCCTTGTGGTTTAGACAGTGCATTGGTTTTCTCTTTGTCAGGCGATTGTCCCGAGTGGACCCTCCACCTTGGGGGACGTAGACGAGTGGCCCACGGGCTGGAATGAGCGGCTCGCGCTCCACGCCCGCCCGGCGAGTCCTCAATCTCGCGCAAGTGCCGCATGCATATGCCTCTCAACATCGACATATGCATCATCGGCAACGTCGAACACAACCTTGGTGATCGTTCCGCCCTTGAAGTGGGAGTCCGTCCCGTATTCGCTGCTGACCGGATCGCTGCTGTCGTAGCCGACGCACAGGCCCTCTCCGCTAAGTGAAAAGTGCCCCGACATTGTCCGAATTTCACCCTCGGCCACCACCTTATCGTCTACGTATAGTTTCAGCGGTCCGTGGGCCTCGTTGTACTGGCCCATCCGTTCCTTGATGAACTGGACACCGATAATATGCTTGCCCGGGCTGGGAGCGTTGGCGCTGATGCGTTGTTCCGGAGGGATGCCGAGGAAGTTGTAACAGTAGACGATTTTGCCATCCTTTATGTAGAGCGCATGCCCCCCAAAGCGCGAGCCATTGGCGAAGATCACACCATAAGAGTCTTTTGTTATATCGATCTCAGCGAGGATCTTGTACGACACGGCGTGCGTGTTTGCAACGGATCGTTCCGGAACTGGGAGCGTCCCTGGGTAATACGTGTACTTGCCGGCGGGTGTAACGGGGATGTGGTATTCGAGTTCCAGCATCTTCTGGAGATCCTTCTCGATCGAGTAGTCAATTAACGGCAGTACGTTGTAGCGCTTTGCTTCCTCGAACCAGAGGGCAGCCAACTCCTTCACTTTTTCAGGGTACTGATCTGCGAGGTCGTGTGCTTCGGAACGGTCCTCGTCGGTGTGGAACAGCAGCCAGTGGTCCTTATCGAAATTACCGAGTCCGCTGAGCGGGCCGTGATCGGTGACCGCTTTCCATCCTTTGTGCCAGATTCCGCGACTGCCGAGTATCTCGTAGTACTGTGTTACTCGCTTTGTGGATGCCTTCGCGTCGTCGAACGTGTACCGCATCGACGTGCCCACCAGTGGCGTCTGCTCGACTCCGTCCACAATCTTCGGCATTTTGACGCCGCAGCAATCAAGGATCGTGGGAACAATGTCCGTGACGTGGTGGTATTGGTCCCGGACATGGCCGCGCGCCTTGATCCCCTTAGGCCAGGAGATGACGAGCGGGTCACAAACACCGCCGTTGTAGGTGTAACGCTTGAACATCCGGAAGGGGGTTGAGAAGGCGACTGCCCAACCGGTCGGGTAGTGACCATAAGTGTCTGGGCCGCCGAGTTTATCGAGCATTGCCAGATTTTCCTTGATCTCGTCCGGATAGCCGTTGAAGAACTTGTTTTCGTTGACCGATCCGTTCGGGCTGCCCTCGCCCGAGGCTCCATTGTCGGCGCAATAGAAAATGAGCGTGTTATCCAGTTGCCCCGATTCCTCGAGATAGTCGATGATGCGGCCGACCTGCATGTCGGTGTACTCGGAAAAGCCGGCGTACACTTCCGCCATCCGGCTGAATAGCCTCCTCTCATCGCCGGACAGAGAATCCCACGGGCGCACCGCATCACCCGGAGTGAACCGGCCTTCCGGCATCGGATTGATCGGTGTCAGCTCAGTGCCCTTTGGGAAGAACACCCTTCGCGATCATGCGCGGCAGCACCCACTCCCGGTAGGCTTCGTAGCCATCGTCGAATTTGCCCTTGTACTTGTCGATGTACTCTTGCGGCGCGTGGTGCGGCGCGTGATTCGCGCCGGGACAGAACCAGAGATACCAAGGCTTGTCCGGCTCGGACTGCTTGGCATCGCAAATAAAGCTCAGGGCCTTGTCCGTCAGATCCTTGGAAAGGTGGTAGCCGTCCTGCGGCCCATACGGCTGGTCCACAAAGTGGTTATCCTCGACTAGATCCGGAAACCAGTTGTTAGTTTCACCACCCATGAAGCCGTAGAAACGGTCGTAGCCCTGGCCAAGCGGCCAGTTCTTCTTCGACGCCCCCATCGTGAACTCGTCGATCGGTGTGGTGTGGTTCTTCCCGATCCAGAATGTGCTCCAGCCCGCATCGCGCAGGACCTTTGCCATCGGCGCGTTCTCAAGCGGCAAGTGTGAGTTGTAACTGGGAAAGCCGCTCGCATTCTCGGAGATTGATGCGAAACCGTTCTGGTGATGATTGCGGCCCGTGAGGAAACACGAGCGCGAGGGTGAACACAGCGCGGTGGTGTGCCACTGCGAATACATTAAGCCGTTGTCGGCGAGTCGCTGGAGCGTCGGCATATTGATCCGGCCTCCGAACGGCGACCATGCGGCAAGACCGGTGTCGTCGTAGAGAATGACGAGCACGTTGGGCGCATCTTTTGGTGCCTTGTCGGCTAGGAATGCAGGCCAGTCAGGCTTGGAGTCGCGAATGTCGAGATTGATGGTGCCCCTGAATGGTCTTGGCATTTTTTTCTCCTCGTGGCGTTCGGTTACGATCATGAACGCAGGGTGTTAGATGACAACTGTCAAACTTGATAGACCCAGGGCATGATAGTCCAGGGCGGCGGGATTTCCCGTGGTTCACAGCGGCCAGGCATAGCAGGCCAACCGAGGGACAGAGCGTCGGGTTTCATTTGGGACAACACGCTAACGAGCAGCACACCCACTCGCACTCCCCCCGCCGCAAAATCCACAGAACTCCACTCTCTTCCCCATCCTCCGTTTGACGGGGTACCCGATGCATCACGAGCGGGTCTTAGCCCGCGACGGGTCTTCTTTTTGGCCCGCTGGCCGTAGTTTGTGCCATCCGGTGAAAGCAAGGTAGAAAAGCAGGTTCGTGGGCACCATCAGCGATAGATAGACAATCGGGATCATGTAGACGTTCGTGCTCGGGAAGCAGTATCGCGCCACATACAGAACGACGATAACGCTGCGCATGCCGGTGGAGGTCGCTAGGACCCGGCGTGACTCGCCGTCGGGGCCGCCGATTAGCCAGCCGATCAACATCGATAGAAGCAGCAACAAGAGGAGCGCCAGGATGGTCCCGCCGCCGCGGATTGCATTAAAGGCTTCACGGCGCGCCAAGCGCGTCTCCCACATAAGAAAAATGAAGGCAATCGAGGCCAGAACGTCCAGCGGCAAGACGAGCATGGGGGCAATTTTCGGCGCGCGGTGCGCCGCCCACAAGCCGGCGCACAGTGGCAGCGCAATGTAAAGCACAATGCTCGTGACCAGGAGCAGCATCGGCCGCTGATTGCGCTGCGCCGTCTCCGGCATCACCCTGATGGCCAGCGGGGTCATTGCGATGCTCACCAGCGAGAGCACGAAGATCATGGCGGCGCCGAAGGCCAGCCGCGTTTTGGCCATTCGCGTAAATTGCAGGGCGATCGGCGTTCCGGGAATCGCGGCCAGCAGCAGGATGCCGATTCTTGCGTCCGGTGTCACCGAGAAGACACGGATCAGCAGGAAGCCTATGACCGGTATCAGGACGCAATTCGCCAGCAGGGTACGAATAAGCAGGGCGCGATTACTCAGGATGTCGAGCAGTTCTCCGCCACTGACACGAAGCCCGATGGAGATCATCACGACTACGACGAAAAAGTTGAGCAACGGCAGCGGCGGAATAGGCATGCCTCACTCCGTTGGAGAAGGTCGAGTGCGGCGACATCTCCAGGGCAACAGACCTCTCGCCAGTCATGCACGCTGGCCACGCCGCGCTGCAGCAGTCCAATTAGTAGACTCGAGATTGAGCACGGCAGGAAACTGTCAGAAATAATAGTGCGGCAAGCTAGAGTCTGTCGATGAGTTGATCTGGGGATCAGCCAAGCCGATCCTCAGTCCCAGTCCAAACATGATTTTTCAGATGTTTATCATCTTGTCATGTGTCTCTGAGATCGTCTCTTTCCCTTCCCCCATCAACGAAAGGCGGGATAGAGGTAGGGAAAAAAGTCTGCCGCTCGCAGTAACAAATTAGTAAGCAGGCCGGCGGGGCAGGGGTTTTGAGTTGTATTGGCCCGGTAACATGAGTTGACGTAAAGTTTCTTCGTGAAAGACCGCGTTTGCTCCGGCTCTTCTCGTTCTCGCCTTCACACTTTTCCAACACCGCCCAGACCCGAACTGCGAAGCCGCTAAGCGTTGCCCTTGAACAGCTACAGCACGTTGCAATCCTGTATTTTCCTGAACCCGTTTTAGTCGAGCTGCTGCTGTGTCCCGGCCCGGACCTCTCTTAATTATTGTCCATCCCTCCGCTTGAGGTGCGGAAAGAACGGACTCACCTCGAACGGCATCTTCTCTGACGCCGACTCCAGGCGAACGGGCTTGCTCTTGAGCCTCTCAATCCGGTCCGACCAAGGATCAACCACAATTCGCGAGCCGAGCGGCAAGGCAGCAATCTGATCCACCCGACCCATTTGCAGCTTCTTGCCGGTATTGGCCAGTGCCTGCATTCCGACCAGATGGCTGCTCCCGAAATCATTGCTGAAGCGCCCATGCAGCAAATTCGGCAATTGCGGAGAGCGCGCTTGCAGAGCTTTCAGGAAGAGTCCAGCATTCGCGAGTTGATCTCTATACGGCGACTTAGAAAACAGCTCGAGACCTTTCTTATCGGCCTCCGCTTCCTGCGCGGGATCGAAATGAAAGTTCAGTTTGGCAAAGATCTCCAGATCCGAGAAGGGCAACGTCAGACCCGACAAAGATTCGGCGCCCACGGAATGGCCCAAAACGATGTGGGCTAGTTCGTGCGCCAGTACCGCGGCGAGCGTCGCCTCATCGGGTAGCACATCGAGAAGCCCGCGGCTGATGACGATGGTTCGTCCCATCACGAATGATTCCAGTGGCGTTGTGAGCAGCACACGGCAACGAACCCCAGCAAGATCGAGATCGTTGGTCACCATCAGATTGTTGACCACCGTCTGCAAAATCCCGTCGACCTCGCCGTCGGGAGCCATCAGTCCGGCAACCTGCAAACGCTCCACGACATTGTCTTCCCATGTGTAAAATGTTTGCCCTAACGTATAAGCCGGGTCCAAGTTCTGCGATGCCTCGTGCCGATTAGGATCGACCCCTACCGGCATGTCGGTCAGAGGCTTGGCATACTCCCGATGATCTCCTGCGTGTGCCAGGTCGTAACCCCAGATCCGAGTTTGAGCCTTAAACCAGAGTCCGTGGCTCGAGGGATCGTGAGGATTCGACTCCTCGGTATAAACATAGGCAGGCATCCACATGATCCCCAGGGTATTCAGCCGCCAACTGTCGAAGTGAAACGCGGGCTTTGAGAAGGCCTCCGAGGTGTGCGTTCCTGTGAAACGCACAATGTTGAAGTCCTGATCTTCCACCCAGATCCGGCCGACAAAGCTATGCTTCCCCGAATTCTCACGGGGCTTCACGTCCACGACGGCGCAAGGTACCTCGCCGAGAATCTCCCACTGCACAAATTCGAATGTGTAGTTTTGCCGATCGAAGTGTTCCAGGTCCGGGAACAACTCCTGTGCGAAGCCGGCCGCCGAGAAAGGCTCTTCATATCTTGGGCAACTTCTTCTTCCCACCCTGCTTCAAGTGCTCCTCGTCTGCAAATGCTGAAGTGCTGACCGCATTGCCGGCCAGATCCAGACGGCTCAAGAAATAGTCGTCGGCTTTCGGAGATGTCCCAAGGGCGGAATCGGGCTGTTGTTCCTGGATATAGGTCTCAACAATCGGCTTGAAGTTGTGCAGCAAGTCGATCATGCGGCGCTCCTGCCGGATAGCCGAGTCGACAAGTTCCTCAAACGCGACGGTTTTGCGCGTAGCAGTAGACACCGGGGATACCGAGGGGGTCGGCCTCAGAGGCTGAGAGGCGGGATTAGCGTTCTGACCCGCAACCAGCCCGACCGCTAACACCTCAAAGAGTGCCCGGCTCAGCCAGCAAATTGGCCTCAGCGCAAACATGCAAAGTCCAGTCTAAACCCGCGCCCAGTCTCCGCAATCGGGGAAACCACGCAGTAGCTGGTGATCAATCGCCGGCATTGTTACGGAATCATTTCGCGCAATATAAAAGGCAGCCGCGGTTGACCTGACATCTCCATCGCACTAAAAATCCCTCCGTGCCCGCGATGGGCTAACGTCAATCGACAGCCCGCCCACCCGCCGTTTCCTCCCATCCACCTCCCCATTTCCGCTATTGAATTCATCCCCGGGCATTTAGGGTCAAAACCGTTGCGCCCCCGGGAGGCGTCTGTTAGCCTTTTTCGAGGGCTTTCCCTATGGCGTAGCCCGGCATCCTTGTCCTGAGCAATGTCGAAGGATTGCCGGCTGTCGCGTGGGCCTCTCGCCTACGCCGCGTGCATCGTCGCAGGTCCCGCTCGATTCAAAGTCCCAGGGTTTCTATAAGTACAAGCCGCTCGATCAGAGCGCGCAACTGAAAGTCGATACACGCAACGAAGGAGACACTCAACTTGGCATCAAAGAACCGTTATTTATTCACTTCTGAATCTGTCACCGAAGGCCATCCCGATAAGATCGCCGACCAGATTTCCGACGCTATCCTTGACGCCTGCTTGGCCGAAGACTCCACCAGCCGCGTCGCCTGCGAAACTCTCACCGCCACCGGCCTGGTCGTCATCGCCGGTGAAATCACCACCAAGGCCTACGTCGATTTCCAGACCGTCGTCCGCGGCACCGTCGCCGCCATCGGCTACGACAACGCCCTCTACGGCTTCGACTGCCAACACCTGCGCCGTCATCTCCAGCATCAACAAACAGTCCGGCGACATCGCCATGGGCGTAGACACCGGCGGCGCCGGCGACCAGGGAATGATGTTTGGCTATGCCGTCGATGAGAATGAGGAGTTGATGCCGACTCCCATTTCGCTGGCGCACAAGCTGACCATGCGGCTCTCGCAGGTTCGCAAGAACGGAACGCTTCCCTTCCTTCGTCCCGACGGAAAATCCCAAGTCACAGTTGAATATGACGCGAACGGCAAAGTGCTTCGCGTGGATGCGGTCGTCATCTCCACGCAGCACTCCGAGAACGTTGGCAACGACGAACTGCGCGCGGGCATTCTGAAGCACGTGATTCAGGCCGTGATTCCGGCGCACCTGCTCGACGAAGACACCAAGTACCACATCAATCCCACGGGACGCTTCGTCATCGGCGGGCCCATGGGCGACACCGGACTTACCGGACGCAAGATCATCGTCGATACCTACGGCGGCATGGGACGTCACGGCGGCGGCGCGTTCAGCGGAAAAGATCCGACGAAGGTCGATCGCTCGGCGGCTTACATGGCGCGCCACATTGCGAAGAACGTGGTCGCGGGCGGCCTGGCCGGACGCTGCGAAGTGCAACTCGCTTATGCCATCGGCGTGGCCGATCCGGTCAGCGTGCTGGTTGAGACGTTTGGCACGGCGAAGGTCGATCCGGAGATCATTCCGGACCTGATTCGCGCGCACTTCAAGCTGACGCCGCGCGGGATCATCGATTCGCTCAACTTGCGGCGGCCGATTTATAAGAAGACCGCGGCGTATGGACACTTCGGACGCAGCGACTCCGACTTCACCTGGGAAGCGACCGACAAAGCGGCGAAGCTGGCCAGCGATGCCGGTTTGCGGGAGCCCGTGGCGCGCTCGCAAGTAGCGGCGAAAACCTTCAACCACAAAGGACACGAAGCGACACTAGGAAACATTGAGTTTTCCTTCGTGAACCTTAGTGTCCTTCGTGGTTAGTGATTTTGGTCAGGAACCAAAGTGTCATGCGAGGATCCTGACCGTGCAAAAATTTCATGTATTCTTGCGGAAAAGATACGGGGCTCGAATCCGTCGTCATCCATTATCATTAGCTATCAACCTAGTTTCAGCGCTTTCGGGCGCGCCACAGGAGAAGCATGTCAACAGCAGCTGTGAATTGCGATATCAAGAACGTAGAACTGGCCGACTTGGGAAAGAAGCGCATTGAGTGGGCGAACCAGTCCATGAAAGTGCTGCAGATTATCCGCAAGGAGTTCATCAAGAACCAGCCGTTGAAGGGCATCCGCGTTTCGGCCTGCCTGCACGTGACGGCCGAGACCGCGAACCTGGCGATCTGCCTGCGCGATGGCGGAGCCGACGTCGTGCTCTGCGCCTCGAACCCGCTGTCCACGCAGGATGACGTTGCCGCCAGCCTGGTGCGCGACCACAACATTCCCGTCTACGCCATCAAGGGCGAGGACAACGACACCTACTACAACCACATCCTCGCCGCCATCGACCACAAGCCGCACATCACCATGGACGACGGCGCCGACCTGGTCACGATCCTGCACACCAAGCGCACCGACGCGCTCGACCGACGTGATCGGCGGAACCGAAGAGACCACCACCGGCGTCATCCGCCTGCGCGCGATGGCGAAGGAAGGCGTGCTGAAGTTTCCCATCGTCGCCGTCAACGACGCCGACACCAAGCATCTGTTTGATAACCGTTACGGCACCGGACAGTCCACCATCGACGGCATCATCCGCGCCACCAATTTCCTGCTGGCGGGATCGAAGTTCGTGGTCGCCGGCTACGGCTGGTGCGGCCGCGGGCTGGCCAGCCGCGCGCGCGGCGCCGGCGCCGAAGTCATCGTCACCGAAGTCGATCCCACGAAAGCGCTCGAGGCCGTGATGGACGGCTTCCGCGTCATGTCGATGACCGAAGCCGCGAAACTCGGCGACGTATTCTGCACCGTCACCGGCAACAAGAGCGTGCTCACCAAAGATCACTTCGCGTTGATGAAAGACGGCGCGATCATCTCCAACTCGGGACACTTCAATGTCGAGATCGATATCCCCGCGCTGGAGAAGCATGTCGTCGTCGAAGCGCACCACGCGCACCTTCGTCGAAGAGTATTCGCTGAAAGACGGACGCAAGATCAACCTGCTGGGCGAAGGCCGCCTGATCAACCTGGCCGCGGCCGAAGGCCATCCGGCGTCGGTGATGGATATGAGCTTCGCCGACCAGGCGCTCTCGGTCGAGTACATGGTGAAGAACTGCAAGAAGCTGGAGAAGACGGTCTACAAAGTTCCCGACGAACTCGACAAGCGCGTCGCCAAGCTGAAGCTGGAGTCGATGAGCATCAAGATCGACAAGCTGACGCCCGAGCAGGAAGAGTATCTGGCGGGCTGGAGCGAAGGAACGTAGTACGTCGTTCGCGTGGCGCGGCCGCCCCCGCCCGCGTCTTTTGATGTTGGTGGAAGAGCGGCGCTTCAGCGCCGCGTAAAGATCGAGAAATTAGAACCGGGTGCCCCATTCTAAAATCGCGCTGTTTGCGATTTTAGAGTGGGGCCTTTGACTTTCATGGAGCAGTTTTTTCGGTCGCAGGATTTTAATTTGTCATCCTGAGCGAAGCCGAAGGTCCTGCTTCGTATGTCTTGTCATCCCGAGCGAAGCACGCCGGTCCCGTTTCTTATGTTTTGTCATCCTGAGCGAAGCACGCCGGCGAGCGAAGCGACCCGGCGTGCGCAGTCGAAGGACCTGCTTTTAGTCTTGTCATCCTGAGCGAGGATTGTTCTTTGCGCGCTTAGCGCAAAGAACAACCGCAGTCGAAGGATCCCTACCCGTGATCCGGAACCCGAACGATTCAAGGAGTTCGACTCATGTGGGGACGCGCTAGTGTTGGGACGGGCCAATGTGGGGACGGGCGCCCTCGCCCGTCCGGCGGCTCAGTCCATACCGGGCCGCCAGGTTTTGAAGTCGATCTTGATCTTGCTGAAGTCGTCCAAGGTCCGAAGCCCAAGCTCCGAAGTCCAACCCCCGACCCACTGAGTACTGAGTACCGAGTACTGAGTACTGCGAGCTGGCCCTCCCGTGCCCGCCCCCTCCACGATCGTGCCCTTTGCATTCCCCCGATACGAGGTGTACAAAGGACGCGGCTGTGAGGGGGTCATGGCGATGCTTCGCCATGGCCCTTTTTTCGCAGGTGACCGATGCCCAATCCGCTGCCGCAATTCGAAGCATCGCTTAGCAAATATTTCCGCGTGGAAGACCACTGCGGTCTCCCAGCGTCCATTTCCAACGATACCCCAGAGTCGGAGCTACGGGTGAAATTCGACACCGACCTTTATGTGACCGCCCGGGCGAGATACCTGATCGTCAAGGACAAGATAGTTATTCGTGACAAACTGATCGACCTGATTCATGAAGAAGGCGGGTTCACGGAACGGGTGAAGATGGTTATGTATTTCCTCTTTATGTTCTGGGATCCAACCAGCACGACCGGGAAGGGCACGACTTCGAGTCGTGCCACTCAGGCTCTGATACAGAACTCGGCTTTAGCCGCTGGGGGCCACGCATCCAGCTTGAAGCCGAGATAAGCGGAGCAATAACGATACTCAGCTGGGTTCCCGACGAGTTTTCCCACCACCGGATTCCGATGGATATAGATGCGGTGCCCAGCAAAATCCTGAGCGTCGCGAATGCGATGATCGGTGAACCCCTTCTGCCAAATCTCCCTGCGGCTGATCTCGATGCCAACTGCGTGAGAGTATCCACCCTTGATCAGTTGCACCCCACGTTCCAGGGTGGTGTCATTCGCCGGCGTGAACAACAGATGAACATGGTCCGGCAAGAGCACGAAAGCGTGAAGTTCAAACCGCCGCTGACGACGATACCCGTACAGAGTCTTCAAGAAGAGCCTGGCATAAGACTCCACAATGAAAAATCTTCTGCGTTGAAAAGTCGAGAAAGTCACGAAATAAGTTCCGGGAGGAGAGATCAGACGGGTTGGTTTCATCAGCGCTGGCCCCCAGCGGCTAGAAGCCGGGTCTCGACCTAGCGTAATGCGGTACGACTCGAAGTCGTACCCTTCCCAGACAATTCTCTTCGCAGTCGTTCCGATCCGGGAAAGCCAGGCTCGAACGCCCTCTTGCCGCAAGGGATACAGGGGATGGCAGCTTGGGGCTTCCACTACAAGAACCGGGTGCCCATTCTAAAATCGCGCCGTTTGCGATTTTAGAGTGCGGCGTTTGACTTCCTGTGTCCGGGCACAAATCATGTGGGGACAGCCGCCCTCGGCTGTCCAGCGGCCCGGAAGTTTCGGGCCGCTACGTTTTTGGTTCTTTGTTGTCATCCTGAAGGAGCGCGTTCTTTGCGCGACTGAAGGACCTCTGCAACCCGCGCCATAACTCATGATCTTCTCCTTGTTCCACCTCCGTGCCCGCCCCCCTCCACCATCGTGCCCTTTGCATTCCCCCGCCAACCAGTGTACAAAGGACGCGTCAGGACGGGGGTCCCACGGCACTATGCCGTAGGACCCCCCCTTTTTTGTCCTATGGACGGACAGAGCGGCCGGGAACGTATGACTTCCAGCCGTACCATATGGATCCGAACAAAGGGGAACCCGGCTTGAGCCGCCGAGGACGGGAGTCCAACGGAGCACGGACCCCGCATCTGTGGGGCGGCCCCAGGCTGCAGATTTATGGAGGCAGCTCTTCTCACGGGAGACAAAATGCGACTCACCAAATTGAACATCAAAAACTTCCGCACCGTCGAGGAGCTATCCATGAATTTCCCGACCCACTATTCAGCAATATGCGGAAGAAACGACTCAGGCAAGACGAACGTGTTGCTAGCGATCAGGAGCGTCTTCGGGGGAGACGACCCTGATCCCTTTATTCGAGAGTACTCCATATCCTTCAAGGAGGATCTTCCGCAGTGGGCCGCCAAAGACTCAAAGGAACGAGCAATCGAAATAACCCTCGAACTCAGCGTGGATCCTAACAGCGACAACGGTCTATACAGCTTCCTGATCACCTATCTGAAACTCCCGCAGAGCACAGACTGCCTGCCGGTCATCCTGCATTCCACCTATTCCGCTGAAGTCCCACAAGGCGACACCTGGATCGAGGTGGCTCACCAGAAAATAAAAGAACGCATAGAAGCCGGAAACGTGCTGCAGAAACTGAAATCCTCCTCAGTAATACTGTTCCATAACTCGACAGACAAGGGCGGGCCCTTCTACATCGTTCATGGGCGCAGACAGTTTCCGATCGACCTCTCTCTTGGCGACAGTGAGCAACTGGACGCGGCAAAATCGAAGCTCAACACGACCGTGAATAGAATTGCCAAACGCCATCAGAAGGACGTCGAGGAACTGCTCGGGAGGCTCAAGGAGAAGTATAAAATCGGGTTCTCCTTTCCGAAAATCAATCCATCCGAGATCCCATTAAGCGTCACTCTGGGAGACAGCCGCACTAGTGTCCCGCTCGAAAACTGGGGAAGCGGAACGCAAAATCGGACACAGATCCTCATGACCTTATTCAAGGCCAGACAGGTCAGCCAGTCTGAGGCGTCCGCCACCAAAATCACGCCAATCCTTGTGATAGAGGAGCCCGAAGCCTTCCTTCATCCTTCCGCGCAAGCTGAGTTCGGAAGTGCGCTTCAGGCCATGGCGGAGGAGTTCCAAGTGCAAGTCATTGTCACTACGCACAGCCCCTATATGCTCAACTTGGGAGAGCCCTCATCCAACCTACTGCTGGAGCGAAGGTACGAATACAACAAAATGCGCGAGACGCTGTTAGTAGATACGGCGGGTGAAAAGTGGATGGAACCGTTCGGACTTGCCCTAGGCATCGATAACGAGCAATTCGTACCGTGGAAAGAAGCCTTATTCAGTAAGCATGACAAGCTGCTTCTTGTGGAAGGGGAGACCGATAAAGAATACTTCGCGCTTCTGCGAGACAAGAAGCACGGAAACAAGGCCCTAGAATTCGACGGGGAAATCGTCAGCTATGGAGGCAAGGATTCCATAAAACCCCGTTTCCTGCTTAATTTTATCAAGAACAAATATGAAAAGTGCTTCATAACATTCGACCTAGACGCGAAGCCGGAAATTGAACAGTGCCTAACCGACGTCGGCTTCGAGGAAGGAAAACATTACTGCGCCGTCGGCGTTGATGAACCAGGAAAAAAAGACATCGAGGGCCTCGTCCCAGATAACATTCGATCCATCGTCTACTCAGCAAACACAGGCCTCGTAGCGCAAGGAATGAACGGGACGACGAAGGAGAGGCACAGCGCCAAGAACAAATTAAAAGAGCTGATCTTGCAGGAATTCAAGAAAGTAGCCCAACCGGGCGAAGAACACTACAAGGGGCTGTACATGCTGGCGAGACAGGTGGATAAAGCCCTCCGTTGAAGAGAGGGCTACCCTTCGGGTCCTCTTCGGGCTCTTCTTGCGGGATCGCGGGGACCTTGACTCTCCGCCTCCTCCGAAAAGTTTTCCACAGAAAATATATTTCATTCTTGTGACATCCAACCTTTACTGAGAAATCTCAACAGTCCAAATTGGGAGTATGCCCGAACGCACTCCCAACGACTCCCCAACCTCCCCAGCCGACGGACGCATCCGTCCCTTCACCACCCCACCCATCTCTTTTCCCAAAATGGGAAAACCCTCCTCCGCCCACGACATTAAGTCCTTTGTTCGCAAGATTTTACTCGCAAGTCCTGATTTTCCAAGATTATACGCGGACGTCATCATCGCCTACCGCCCCAACTCCTTTGAAGCCAAGATCTTAGCTCAGAGCTACGAAAAAATTGTTGCCTATACCGAAAGGACCAAGCTCATGTCAAACCTGAAATCCTGCACTCATATCAAGGTCTCCGGAGTCCGTTGCGGCTCCCCCCCTCTCCGCGGAGAGCAGTTCTGCTACTTCCACCAGCGCATGCTCCGCACCGTCAAAGATCCCGCCTCCCGCATCCATCACCAGGCCCTGCTCGAGGACGAAGAGTCCATCCAGGCCTCGCTCATGGAAGTCGTCAACGCCCTGCTCCGCGGTACCATCGAACTCAAGCGCGCCGAACTCATCCTCCGCGCCCTCAACACCGCCGTCCGCAACATCCGCCGTGTCAAGTTCGGACTCCACAAGTCCGAGATGGTCACCGAGATCCCCGACTACCCCACTCCACCCCTGGATGAAATCGACGAGCAAGCCGCCGCCGCAGTCGCACGCGCCACCAAGTGCGCCGAAGCCGAACGCGCCCGCGCCGAATACATGGCCGACGTCGCCGCCACCGTAAAAGCCGGCCGCGTGAGCGTAAGCCCCGTGAATGCAGCCTCTATGCATGTGGGGACAGCCGCCCCCGGCTGTCTAGGCGGCCCAGAAGTATCGGGCCGCAGCGCAGTGCCACCAAAGCCAAAGCCCTCCACGCCAGCCGAAGCCGCGTCGCGCAAGCCATCCGTTAGTGTGAAAGAAGCTCGCACAAGTGCCAATACCCAAGCTCCAACCGCCGCAAGAAAGGAAGCCCCAAGAAGCTCAAAGACCGAATCCCCGCAGCGGCGCAAGAAAAGGCTCTGACACTGACACACTTGGGCCGAACTGGAGGCTTGGGACTGACGTAATCTAGCGGGTCATCGTGCCCGCCGCAGATCATCAGAGAAGCAGTAGGAGACACAATGCGAATTCTGCGTCCGGCTCGTTTCTTCTTTTTTGTCCTGCTGATGCTGGCTTTAGCGGCCCCATCTTTCGCGGGAGTTTCATTCTCGGTCACGATTGCCCCACCTGTGCTGCCCGTTTATGAGCAGCCGCCTTGTCCCGGCGACGGTTATATCTGGACGCCCGGCTATTGGGCCTACGGTCAGGAAGGCTACTACTGGGTGCCAGGAACATGGGCAACGCCGCCTACGGCCGGGCTGCTGTGGACACCGGGCTATTGGGGCTGGCACGAAGGCGTCTATCGCTGGAATGTGGGTTATTGGGGACCGCACGTCGGTTTCTACGGCGGCGTGAACTACGGGTTCGGCTACGTTGGAACCGGCTACGCGGGCGGATACTGGAGCGGCCGGCACTTCTTCTACAACCGCAGCGTCAACAATATAAGGATCACCAACGTTCATATCTACAACCGAACTGTGATCAGTAACGTCACGGTGAACCGTGTCAGCTATAACGGAGGCCATGGCGGAATTGGTATTCGTCCGTCTCATGAAGAAGAGAGATGGAATCATGAACGCCACTTCGAGCCCACCGGCGTGCAAATGCGGCATGAGCATGAGGCGGGTAGCAATCGGGCCTTCCTGGCTTCCGAGAACCATGGGCGACCGGCAATCGCCGCCACCGCGCGGCCCGGAGAATTTCATGGCCATGACGTCGTCGCCGCACGATCGGGCGATGCGCATGATCGTCATAGTGACAATCGCCCCGTGTCGCGTCCGCCGAATTCTTCTCATGATATGGAGCGCCCGGTATCGCACCAGGAAACGCATGAAAACCGGGGTGCGCAACCAGAGCACGAAACGCGCAAGCCAGAAAATGTTCACGGCACGCAACCGAGCGCCTATCATCCCGAGAGCGGGCATCCTCAGCAGAGCGCACCTCAGCACGAGACGCATTCTGGTGGAAGTCACGACGAAAAGCGGAATTAATCACGAGTCGGTGAATGGGCTGGCGAAGAGCCAGCCCAATTTTTTTTGCTCTTGAGTAGGATTGACAAGGGATGCTGATGGGGTTACTTTTACAGGACTGTAGGTGAGGTGGCGTGCAGCGATTTCGGTGGATCTTGGGTCTGTTTCTGCTAGGGGCGGCGGTTTGTTGCTGCGCTGTGCCAGGGGTCGACCTGCCTGAAACCGCTTTCGATGAAGCTGATTTGGCGATAAGCCCGGCTCTTCCCGCTCAGCCTCGTGTGCAGGATGTGGCGCCGGTTGCCGTTCCGGTCGCAGTTCTGCCGAAGCTGCCGCTCTATTGTGCGGATTGCTTCGCCACCCGCAAAGCGGTCGAACCAACTCCCGAACCGAATCCAAGCCGATCGCATTCTCTCCAAAGTCTCCTCTGTACGTTCCTGATCTGAAGGCAATACCACCCGCGAACTGAATCTGTCGCAGAGGCCGCACGGACCAGAGAAAGGTCTCGCGCGGCTCGTTGGCCGACAGCCCATTGATCGCATATGAGGGCGAACCAGGCCCTCCGCAACCAGCGCTGCCTTGCGGGAGCGCAATCAGAGAGTGGTCATGAACAAAGTGGATCAGGTTTCCGTTCAATCCTGCGGTGAGCACGCGGGCCCAAATCCTGCGTATGGCAAGGATCGTTACGATCCGGAATTGAATATCAATCAGAAGGTGTCGAGGTTCTTGACGCTGTTGCAACAACTTGGCGAATTGGCGGGAGGAGTGGACGCGTTGCCAAGGGCCGAACTGGGCCAAATCGTCGTGAGCGCGCTCGAAGTGTGTGGATTTGTCGATCCCAGTGAGGTGCGGGAAGTGGTTGCGGCGGTTTTGGAGGCGCTCGAAGAGCCGGAGCCCATTCCGGAGGTTGCGAGGTTGGGATCGACTTCGTTTCGTCGTAACTGAATCAAGCTCGCCATGCCACACATTTTCGTCTCGTTATGTGTGGCGCAGGGCGCGACTGGTGTCCGGCTGGTATCGGGTTGGTCCTTGGGGGCGTGGCCCGAGGCAGCCGGACACAGTCTGCTGGTCCGCCAGGGCCGGCTGTCTGCTGATTTTCTGGTCTCCGATTTAGTTTGATCCGCGGCGAAATTCTTAGTACCTTGCTGCTGAAGCCTCTCACCCTCGAGGTGCACGTTGCCAATTAGCGCCGCGGACTCGATCACGCTCGCCGTGGAACATACCAAGCAGCAACTGTTCAAGCCCTTTCGCATTGGGCAATGGACGAAGCTGGCCTTTGTGGGGATGTTGGCTGGAGAACTGGGCGCGAATGGGTGCAACCGCGGCAGCTTCCCCACCAATACCCGAGCTCCACATCCGGGAAGCGGAATCCCGGGAACTCTGGGCATTGATCCTGCCCTGCTGGCGGCTCTGGGGGCGTTGCTGGCGGTGCTGGTAGTTACCGCGATTGCGGTCGGAATCATCTTGATGTATGTGAGCAGCGTGATGAGGTTTGTCTTGTTCGACAGCATCCTCGCACGGGAGTGTCACATCCGCTGGAGTTGGAGCCGAAGGCTGGGCCCTGGGTGGCGATACTTCGTGTGGAGGCTGCTTTACATTGTTCTGGCAGCGGCCGGTGTGGCCGTTTTGATAGCATTCCCGGCAGCCTTGGCACACTCCAGAGGCTGGTTCCGGGAACCGCAAGCTCACCTGCCCGCTCTGATCCTGGGCGGAATCTTTCTTTGCGTGGTGTTTTTCGTTTTCTTTGTGGCCACGGCGGTGATTTTTGTGCTGACAAAGGATTTTGTTGTTCCCCAGATGGCTCTGGAGAACATTGACACCATGGAAGGATGGCGGCGCTTGTGGTCGATGATGCAAGCCGACATGGGAGCATATGCCGCCTACCTTGGGATGAAGATTCTGCTCTCCATTGTCGCGGCGATCCTGATTGGAATCGGAACTCTCATCCTGGGATTGATCATCGTCCTACCGAGCGTCGGACTGGGGATCCTGGCGGTTCTTTCCGGCAAAGCGGCTGGACTCACCTGGAACGCTGAAACGATCACTTTGGCAATCGTGGTGGGATGCGTCTTGTTGGCGGTTTTTCTGTATCTGGTGTCGCTGATCGCGGTGCCGGCCATCGTGTTCTTTCCTGCATATTCGATGTATTTCTTCGCGGCGCGGTATCCGCGGCTGGCGACTGCGCTTTATCCTGTGCCGCCGGCGACACGGATTCCCACGGGCGCAGTACCGTAGTCGCTTTCGCGTCGTGGGTTTTTGCAGCGAATGTTCCGCGCCGAGCGGTAAAGCCTACTTCCCAGACAATCAATTCTTGGTCAAGTGAGCGGGCGGGAGCTCGTGCTGCTTTTCGGTATTCGAGGTCTCGGCGATCGACGCTTCGGCAGTGCGCTTGGCCTTGCGATAGACGTTGGCTACAGCGAGCGTCCAGAACGGAACCAGGTCAACGCCGGGAACGAGTTTGGCAAAGAACGAGGGCAGGAACTCCCAGTGCCATCCCAGCAGGTGAACCATCATGGCTCCGACGCCCAGGTCGAGTACGTCGTCGGCGGGAGAAATAGCGCCCTCCACAAACATTGGGAACACGACGAGTTGAAGCGCGTCGGCAGCGAGGGCGAGAATCATGGCGGCCATGAAGTTTGGGCCGGGGGAGATTGTGATCTTGTCGTCCGTCATGGGTGCAGGCTCCTGCTGGTATTTTAGATGCCGGCGGGGGCGATTTAGGCCTCGGAAGGAACAAGAGAGTATCGTCCAGACCGTCACGGTGGGTCATTTTTTCCATGCGCGGACAGTAGTGTGCGGAGGCGGACACAAAGGATTCTGCGGCTGTGAGCGCTTCCACTTAGTTGGGCAACCTGAAGTATCCGTTTTTTCAACAAAGTATGTGGCGGCAATGTGTGCGATCTTGCTCAGACGAGTGGCAAGTAACTTGCTAGTTTCAGAGGGCAAGTTGGTCTAAACTCAGGGGCAGGCGGCTGCAAGTTGGTACTTCTGCGCCGGGCGTTTGCCGGATGTTGTGAAACGGACGTTCGTTATGTTGCAACGGGTTGCAGGGTTGGTCGTTTTGGTTGGACTGGTGGGAGCGAGCGAGGCGGTCTGCCAGAGCCAGCGTCCGTTGGACAGTGTGATCCGAGCAACACAGTCTGGGATTCCGAACACGGTTAGGGCGCACACGGATCCGAGACCGTCGCTGCCTGACGCTCCTTCGGTAGCGGCCACGAACGGGTTGGATACTTCCGCGCGGAGTACCTTCGAGCAGGAGGGGACTCTGAAGACAGCCGGAAGGAATGCTGGCATCGCTCGTGAAGGGCGACTGGATCCGGTCGCTGCGGCAGTGCCTCCGACCTTCGAGCAGAGCCTGGCGATGGTTTACGAAACGTCTCCGGCGCAGAAGGAGTCGAGCGACTTTCTCAGCAAGCTTCTGACGCCATCGCAGTCTGGGCACAATGTGCGGTATCAAGCCTCGTTAAGCGATAGATTGATGGCGCGAGCAACCGACGCGGCATCCAGCATTCTTGTGACACGGGACGAGTCGGGGACACGGCGGCTGAATACTTCGTACCTCGTCGGAGTGCTGACGATGGTCGCGGCGCACAGCGCATCGCGTCCATATTGGGCGCGCTCGGGATCGGCTTCAGCGCCGCTTGGCGACTTCGGCTCCACGGTGGGTAACGATGCGGGGATGAACCTGCTCCACGAGTTTGGACCCGGGCTGCGGGAAGCCGTGACGGGACACCTGCCGTCGTTCGTTTTCAAGATCGAACAGCGTGTGACCGGGGAGCGAAACCCGCGGCCAGCCACGTTGAATCCAGCCAGATGAACTCCGTCGGTCAGACGGTGCCTTCCTTATCGGGTGGTCGATCCAAGAAAGATCAGGGACAGAAGAAGAGGGGGCAGAAGCCTATCGCGGCCGCTACGCACGAGCGCGCCGCGACCACCGCCTTCCGGACAAGGACCTGGGATGTTAATGGGGGGAGGGCTTGTATGGTTAGGTATAACAGTGTTATGTCTACAATGTCAACAAAATAGTGCGGAGGCGGGCGGCCGCCTTAGGAGAAAAGAAAATGCCCCGTCAGCCTGATCCGGACTTAGAGGAGCGCATCCTGAGCGCTGCTGACGTGTTGTGGAAGCGGGGCGGCGAGAAGTCGCTGACGATGAGGGCGGTAGCGCGGGCTGCGCGCACGAACACGCCGGCGGTTTACCGGCGCTTTAAAGATCGCCGCGACCTGGTGCGCGCGTTGCTGAGGCGAATCGGGACGCGCATCCGGAAATATTTCGAGACGGCCGACACGCTGGAAGGGATTGCGGAGGCCTATTTGGAATTCGCCCTGCAGCACCCGCATGAGTATGAACTGTTCTATGCACACTCCCGGGAACTTTCACCTCGTCGGGGACCGGGGCGTCCACGGCCGATCCGGGAGACGCGGCCGAACTTCGCACTCGTGGAACGACTGCTGGCAGAACGACTGGGCGGGGCGGTTGAAGATCACACCCAACTGGCACTGGCGCTGTGGGCAACGCTGCACGGGACGGCAATGATGCTGCTGATGAAATCGATTCCCGAAGGGCATGAAGAGGAGTTGCGCGCGGCGTCCCGAGCAGCGGTAAGGGCGCTGATCGAACGGGGGGCTAAGTTCTCGGAGTTGCGCAAGGGAAAGGGCGGAACTCGATCGGCCAGATAGCCGCGTTCGTCTCTAACAGGCTTTGATTTTCCCGAGTTCTTGAATTTTTTTCATGCGCGACCAGTTCTACTCCGCAAGAAGCGCCGTAGGCTTCCCTTGCGGCTCCCCTTCTGCAGCGCCAAGCTCAGACAGCCTTCGGATCTGCAAAAGCCCTTCCGACAGAGTCGTAGCCACCGCATCCGTGCAACTGGATCCGACGCGCTCTTGAGCCTTCGGAACGCCGCCTGCAAATCCCCATAGGCCGACGACGATTTTGAGTTCGGGGAATCGAGCATGCAGGCGCTTGCATAGAGAACGCGCCTGACCAACTGCAAAAGGAGGGAGCGCAGAGACGCAGGCGATGTTGTATCCGCCCCGCGACACGTGCTCCAGCATGTCGTCAACCGCTCCAATGGTGAGGTACGTTGCGCCACGTCCCGACTGCCGGAGCACTTGAGCGAACATCATGCCCACCAGTTCATCGGCGACATCTCTTGCCGGCACACACACGATATCGGTCGTTTGCACTTGGGGATCCACCACGACGTAACCAGCTTTGACAGCCTCCTCAGTGTCTACGTGTTGGGCTGCCTGATCGCCCAAATCGTCAATCAATTCTCGAGTGCTCTGCGCAATAAATTCGCTAGTGCGTTCCCCGACCGCATCGGTATGACGATCTTCCTCCGCGAGTCTAAGCGCCGGGATCAGCACCGTCTCGTACAGATTTTCCAGCGACTTCTCCCGTAGCTCTTCTTCCGCGATACTTCTCGCCTCGTCCTGATCCATGGCGAGAAGGCGCTGATAGAAAAGTTCCTCGGGCCCGAGCACGGGTGCATCGCCGAGCAAGATTTCGAGGAAGGTAAGTTGCGGGACATAGCGCCCCACCAGCATCAGACAAACGGTCAGGGGAGTGGACAGGATCAATCCTACCGGGCCCCACAGCATGGACCAGAAAACTGCCGCAATGAGAATGGCGAGTGCCGAGATTCCGGTGTGTGCGCCATACAACCAAGGCTCGAGGAAGTTGGCAATGAGGACTTCGAGAATCACGAACAGGGCAACGATGAGGGCCGCGTGCTCCCACCCGGGAAACACCGCCAACGCCATGGTCACCGGAAAAGCCGTAGCGATCAGGGTACCGACGTACGGCACCAAGCGGAGCAAGGCTGCGAGAACGCCCCACAGCAGCGCGTGGGGCACGGTCATCAAATACAACCCTAAGCCGAAAAGACTTCCGTACCCGACGTTGACGAGAAACTGTAGCAGGAGATACCGGCTGAGGCGTTGACTGGCATCGTCGAGCGCCTGCGTCATCACGGTCAGCCTTCCCTGTCCCCCGAGCCGTATGAGGCGATTGCGCAAGTCTTCTCGATTGATGAGCATGAAGGCCGTAAAGATGACTACGATTCCGGCGGTTTCGAGTGGCCCGGCGACCGGGCCGAGCAGAGTGCGCAGGTCCTGGACGAGATTCGATGGAGGCGCGGCCACCTGAACGGGAATCGGCTGCGCAGGATGGGCGGTTCCCTTTGACTCATTCGGGGAGTGTCCGGCGATCTGTGCGGGAGCGGACGCCAATTCATTATTCAACTCGCGGACGGTGGCGGTCGCTTGCCCCAGGGCTCCGTTCTTTGGTGGGTGAAGGGTGCGAATTGTTTCTTCAAGATTTGCTTTGTAGTCTCGGATGTGGCCGGTAATCTCAAGGAGTTGTCCCGCCACTTCCCAACCCACGGCCGCCGTCAAAGCGAAGCAAAGAGTAAGTACGGTTAGTGTGGCGGGAACACGGCCCAAGTGGCATCTCTCGAGGAAACTAACAAATGGTGTCAATAAGAAGCTGAAGACCAGGGCCAGCGCTAAAGGAATGAAGATGACGCGGCCGAAATAGAGCATCACGATAGTGAGGGCAACCGCGATGAATATCATGGATTTCGAGGTGGTCACTGAATTCGAGGAGCGGATCAATGCTGGGCCTCCCATCGCGCGGAAACGCCGGACAGCGTCTTGCTGGCCGGCGTTCCAGAAGCACAAAACTATTTCCGCGGGTGCTACACGGCGCGCGGCAATCGCACATCCGTGGAAGCATCATCGTCCGAACCGGCTTCGCCGGCCGAAGATATATCTTGAGCACCCGTTCGCTTCAAGATTTCCTTCGCTCTCTTGGTCCAATCCGAACTGTCGGAGTGAACGGAGAGCAGAATGCCGCCATCCTTCACCCGGCCTTCGTAGCGCTTGGCTTCGTATTCCGGAATGCCCATTCCAATGAGCGCTCCGGCGATTCCGCCAACGGCGCCGCCCACTCCAGCACCTGCCAGCGCCGCCATGATTGGACCGGCGGCGATGAAGGGCCCTAAACCAGGGATGGCGATGGCGCCGATGCCGAGGAGCCATCCCATGGCACCGCCGAGCACGACTCCGGTTCCAGCTCCAGTTGTGGCGCCCTCAGGCGCTTTGGTGTTTTTTTCGTGAGCAAAGTCGCGCGTGCCCGCATTTTCCGGAAACAGCGCGGAAATGTCCGCGTTGCGGAAACCCGCGTCTCGCAATGCGTCGACGCCGATTTCGACCGCGGTATAGGACGGGTAGATTCCGAACACAGCTGTATTTTTTCCTGCCATAGTAAGTTCTCCTCGAGGTAAATTTTGGTTGAATGCTTAGTGCTTTGGTTCGACGGTCAATTCACTGGTGACTTTCCCGTCTCCGGCAATGGCAGTAGCCTTGGCCTCAACGGCGCGCTTCTCGTCGTCCGAACGGACTGGCCCTTTCAGTGTGACCTGCCCGTTCTGGGCGATGACTTTCACGTTGTGGGCATAGGTGGAAAACGCTTTGTCGGCGATGATTGCCTGACGAACCTGCTGCGCGATGTCCCGATCGGAACGATTATTCGACTGCTGGTCGGCAGTCGGTTCGTTGGGATTCCGGTCGCGCTGATTGGTTTTGGTGTTGTCAGACGCTGGCGCGCTCTGACCTGCAGAATCCTGGGCCAAGGTCAGCCCGGCGCAACCCAGCAGCAGCAAACTGACCAATAAGAAACTTCGACAACCATACACTCGCTTCATTTGAGCACTCCCCGACTTCGATTAGATTTTTATCGACTGCTTCGAGGATAGAAACCGGCACCCGATATGACTATCGGGTCCGGCATCTAGTTCATTTTCAAAATAGCTGTAGTGTGGAGTGCGAGGCTGTAGAGAGACGGGGACGCGCGAGTCGAAGTGGTTTCGTCGCACTCTACTTCAGGACGCGAGCTTCGGCGACCTGGCCCATTTTTTCGAATGGAATGCAGCGGTCGGGAACACGGAATAGCATCTGATCGGGCGGACCAATCGCGATGTCACGATACGTAGCCCGGAGGGTGACTCCATCCAGATCAGACTCGATCTTCACGGGAATTCCCTGTAGATCGTCGGCTTCCCAGACTCTGGACTCGACGGTCTTGCCGTCGGGCTCAAGCACTATGACGTCCTCGATTTTGCTGGGATGGCCGTCGACAACCTCTGAGCCCGCGGGCGTTCGCTTCACCATGCGGCCCAGGATCAGTTCCAAAGGACTCGGCAGCATTTTTGCCTGTTCGGGTTTCATCGCCACGCACTGGTGGCTGTGATCGGGATACACGGTCAGGTTGAAGACCGTGCTGCTCGATGGCACGTAGAGAGTGGAAATGGCACCACTGCGTTCGAGTCTCACACTCGATCCGGAGCGGTAGATTTTCATGGTCAGGTCCGCCCGGTGTGCGGAAAAAACCTGAGTCGCGGAGAAGTTGGGAAAGCTCCAAGCCTCCTGGGCATGAACGAGAGCACCAAAATGCGCAAGGGATCCCAGTACAAGTGCAGTCACAAAAGTTTTGATTCGCATGATTCTCCTGTTACGAAGTGCTTCGATTGTTGCGCCGCGAAGAAGCCGGTTGTCGGAAAAATGAGGAGGCCGCTCAGACGGCCTCCTCGTGAGTCCCGCAGAACACTGCGGGAGAGAAAACTTACTTGCCCAGCAGTCCGCGCGGGCTGCCAACGCCAGTGCAGTAGTCCCATGACGCGGTCGCCGAAACTCCGTTGGAGCCGGTCTTCACGTCATAGAAGTTGGACTTGTACGCTTTTGCCGTTGCCAACTGCGCGTACAGCAGATTGTTCTCCCAGGTGCTGAACCAGTCGGCGCCGCCAGTGGCAGGGGTGAGGAAAACCGATCCCAGCTTGTTGCCAGCACGGTTGACGATGCCGGCCAGCGAGGGCGACGCGAGACTCGTGCCACCCACCACTCCCCAGCCACCTATGCCGTACGCGCTGTAAACCCACGCGCCCGACGCAGGATCTGCGTCAAACGAGAAGTCTGGCGTTCTGCGGAAACTGCCCTGACCAAAGATGGGATACTGAAAATCGGCCCACGGCCCGACATTGCCGCCCGACCACGTAGTTGTGTATTTCTCAACCGTGCTCGGTCCGCCACCGGAACCTCCCCAGCAGGACTCCGACGAGACTTTCAGCGTGGACGAGTTGCGCAGAATGGAGGTACCGCCCGCAGAAATAACCCATGGGTTGGTGCTGGGATATCCGACGCCGTATCCGCCGTCACCAGAGGAGGCGAATGCCAGGATCGGAGTGGAGTAATCCGTTGCGAAGTTGTAATTGAAATCGGCGAAGAGCGAGTCATCCGCAATTTGTCCGGAGAACTCGCCGCCCTGCCAGCTATTCGAAACCTGTCCGCCGGTCTTGTAGTTGGTGACGATGTAGTTGAATGCGACCTGTTCTGCGTAGAAGAGATCGGTGTAGGAACTGGAGCAGGCCTCGACGAGGATGATGGCGGCGCTGGGCGCGAATACGTGGGCGTATTCGATGTCCATGGACGACTCGACGGACCAACCGGAATTAGCGGCCGGCTTGGCGCAGTCTCCGTTGCCGTTGGCGTAAACCTTCACGAAGGTCGCAGCGGGCAGACCCCAGTAACTGTCGAAGGCCTGCAGATCGGTGGCTGCATTCGGATTGTCATAAGCGTCGACTAGGGCGATGGCGCCATAGCCCGCCGCCGACGGGCCGCCGGAACCGGGATTGTAGTTGGGGACGCATCCCGCACTGACGGGGCTAGACACATACAGGCAGCCGAGCGACTGCGGGGTTTCCGCTTCCTCTGTAGTGCCCGCTGGGGCGACGGTGCCGAGAGACATCGGAGCCGTCAATCCGGCCGGCTGCTTGCCGTCGAAGCTGCGCAGAACGTAGGTGGTATGAACCCGACCTGGCTGCTCTTTGCTGCTTTCAGGGACGAACACATATCCGGCCTGAGGCGTCGCCTCACTGGCCGCCTCCGGCGGGACGCCCTTGGTTCCCCCGGCCTCCTGACCGACTGCTCCTAAGGTTGATAACGCGACCGACACTGCTACCACTGCTTTCATTGCACTTCTCATGAGATCTTGTCTCCATCGATTGGATTTATTGTGATGGTTTGGATCGGATCGACTGAGGGGAGGCCGGAGCGCTCCTGCATGACCAGCACAGCAAAATAGTGCAGATGTGCGCCGAAACGTTTCACACGACTCCAAGGACAGTCGCGGCAGTCGCACGGGAATTTCACTGCTTTTTTCCTATCGACGAGTGTCATCGATAGAATCAAAATTCAAGTGAGGAATCTTCCACCGGAGAGACGGCAGTGACGAGAGAAGAAGCTTGGCATTGGGCAGACGATTGGGTGGAGGCGTGGAACGCCCATGATTTGGATCGGATTATGACGCATTACGAGGAGGCGGTCGAGTTGACTTCACCAGTCGCCGCGCAATTATTGGGCATATCGGATGCGAAGGTGGTGGGAACGGCAAATTTGAGAGCATATTTTCGACGAGGGTTAGAAGCCTATCCGGAACTCCACTTTCACCTCGTGGACGTGCTGTGGGGCATCACCAGTGTGGTGTTGTATTACACCAATCAGAAGGGGACGCGCACGGCCGAATTCATGGAGTTGTCGGCGAGTGGGAAAGTAGTGAGAGTTGTGGCGAACTATGGTGCGTAGATAGTGGGCAAGACCGGGGCGGTAAGCGCCCCAGGTTGTGCATCACCGATTCCGAGGTAACTGATGAAATCCTGGCCGGAGACTCAGTCAGCAGCGGTCAAAACAGGTGCCGGTCTGAAAACCGGGACATTATCGGAATGCGATAGAGGTTGCGGCGCGCATTATCCTGGGTATAGGCGTAGACGGACGAGCTGACAATCGAATCCACTTCCCGAGGGATCGCGGCAGCCGTTTTCGCATTGGCCAAATCCGCTAATCGCCTGAATCCGGATGGGGGCAGCGTCGGAAGCCCCGTGTCATGGTTCACGGCCATCGGGTAAGTGCCCTTGAACAGGGACGGAAAGTAGAGAAACATGACGGTCCCAGCAGTGTTCCAAGTCACAAAGCAGTAGCCCGGGCACAGGGAAACGGTCGAGTGTCCATCCACTGCAAACGCGGCGGCCTCAGCCGTGTGCTCTTCGCCGGCGATCGGCGTGCTGGCAATCACCCAACGGCCATCCGGCGATACCGCCTTGAGATCGAAAATGCGTTGCGGGGATATCTTCTGGCGCCCACTTCCGTCGGCTTTCATGCGGTAGAGAAAATTTGACTCACTCTCGATCGCGCGAAAAATCAGGTCACCATCGGGTAGGAAAAAAGGAGAATCTTCAGTCTCAGTTCCAGCTAAGGAGATGCGAGTCGGGGAGGAGCGGCGGTCGGTAGGCGCGACCCAAAGGCTGGAATGGCCGCTCGAATCGCTCATTGCGAAAGCGACTTGTTTTCCGTCACGAGAGACCGAGTAGCCCTGCATCGCGTAGCCCGGCAGGATCTTCTCAACTTTTTCGCCGATCAAGTCTTTGACCCACAGTTCGTAACCAGGGGTCTGACCGTTTGCCATTAAGTAATAAAGCCGATTTCCATCCGAAGAGAACGAGGGTGCTACCGCATTCCCTTCCGAGGAAATCTGGTGGTCCCCATCCTTGTCGTGGAGCCAAACCGTACTGTCACGCGATCCAACGGAGGTAATGAATGATTTGCCGTCCGCGGCCATCTCTATACCTTCTTGCGAGGTCGGCCCCGAAGTCACGAGCTCCGGCTCGCCGTCTGGAAAACCCTGCCGCCAGATTTGGAATTTGTCACCCTTTCTTGCGCTCAAGTAAATCCATTTGCCGTCCGGGGACCAGGCACCTGCGATACATGTGCTATCCGTAGGACCCACGATTCGCGCGTTTCCACCGCCCGCGAAAGGAACGACCCGGCACGGCAGAATGTTGCCCCGATTGTCCATCTCCACGACCAGCAGCCATCGCCCGTCCGGAGAAAGATAAGAATGATGCGCCATGCTGCGATCGCCGGGAGGCGCGTAAACCTCGCGTTTTTGTCCCCGGCCGAGATCGGTGGTCACAACCACCATGTGCAGCCCCTCCTTGATCTCAGAAAACAGTAGCCGCTTTCCACGTTCGATCCATGTCAAGGACGACGCATCGGGCAGCATGATGTGGGGCTCGCCACCCAGAACCGGCACTTCCCACTCTGCAAAAGGAGGCCCGGTGCCGTAGGCAATGCGTGAGCCATCCGGAGAAAACGCGGGGCTTAGCTTTGACATGGAGTCGTGCGTGAGCTGAACCGGATCGCCGTCTGGCAAAAACTTGACGTAAATTTGTCCCGGGCCAAAGAATGAGTCATTTCCGCGGATGAACGCCAGCATGCGTCCATCCGGAGAGAGAGCGGGGTAAACGGCCGAGTCGGTAAAGAAGGTGAGCTGCGTCCAATCGTTGCTCGCGGCTGGACTGCTAGCCGAGGAACGGTAGAGCAGAAACGCTCCGGCCACCAGTGCCAGGACAAAAAGTCCCGCCGCAACATAATAGTAGAAGGCGCTTCCCCGTGGTTGTTTCGTGGCCACTGGCGATGTCAAAGGGCGGGACGTCGCCTCCGGCTGTCCCTCTTTTCCTGAAGGCGATAGTTGCATTCGAGCTGAGCTGGTGTCGCGCTTCAGCCTCTGTAATTCCGCCCGCAGATCAGACGCGTGCTGGTAGCGCAGATCGCGGTCTTTTTCGATCGCGCGCTTGATAATCTCTTCGAGCTTCGTGGGAAGGTCGGGATTCAGGCGTACGGGTGCGACGGGCTCTCGATTCAGGATGGCATCGAACATGACCCCGGAGGTATCTCCGCGAAATGGCAGACTACCGGTGGCCATCTCATACAGCACCACGCCGAACGAGAACAGGTCCGTCCGGGCATCCAGGTCCTTGCCTCGCACTTGCTCGGGTGACATGTAGGCGACTGTGCCCACGGCGGTGCCGGGGCTAGTCAGCAACTCCTCCGCCGTAGCTGTCGGTATCGCAGAAAGAACGCCACCCGCGTCGCTGGGGCCGACCTTCGCCAAGCCGAAGTCGAGGACCTTGGCATGCCCGCGCTCGGTGACGAATATGTTTGCGGGTTTGATATCGCGGTGGACGATCCCCTTGGCGTGCGCCGCATCGAGGGCGTCGGCGATCTCGATGCCCAGTGAAACAATCATCTCGCTTTCCAATGGCCTGCCCGCAATGCGGTGCCGCAGGGTCAGTCCATCCAAAAACTCCATGGCGATGAATCGTTTCCCTTCATGATCGCCAATCTCATAAATCGTGCAGATATTCGGGTGGTTGAGCGCGGAAGCCGCACGGGCTTCGCGTCGGAAACGTTCCAAAGCCTGCGGATCCTGAGCCACATCCTCGGGCAGGAACTTGAGGGCAACAAAGCGGCGGAGTGACGTGTCCTCGGCCTTATAAACAACGCCCATCCCGCCTCCCCCGAGCTTTTCAACGACGCGGTAGTGCGAGATGGTTTGGCCGATCATTGGGGCGAATCTTACGTCGGGGTCAGGAGCAAGTCAACGCAGGCAGAGGAGCTGGCGGGGATTTGAGCAGATGGTTTGGCGAACCATGTTTGCTTACACGCGTCTGAAGACAGGTAGTGCGAAACAGCTCTATCGACGCTCGGGCGGAGGAGCTTCGTGCTGAGATGCAGGGCAAATCTTGCGGAGTAATTCCAGCACAGGACGCTGGCCCTTCAATATTCGCGGTTCAAGCTCTGCTACCGTCATCCACTGCGGCGATCCCTCCCAGGAATTCTTCAGTTCTCCGGTGGCCTGCACCTCGAATACGGAAATATCGCAGGGCACATCCGCCGTGCTGTGATAGCGCATGCGGAGTTCCTGGCCAGTAACGCTCAGTCCGGTTTCTTCGAAGACCTCACGGCGCAGCGTCTCTTCTTCGGCTTCCTTCCAGTTTGCGATTCCTCCCGGCAACGAGAGTCCACGTCCGTCGTTCCGTTCAATGACCAGGAATTGCTGGTTGCGCCGGATGATTGCGTTGGACGCCCGCAGAGACCCAAATAGCGGAAACCGGCGATAGAGAGCGAAGCAAGTGCGCGCCACGATCCAGAAAAGGCAGCGACGCAGGTGTTCAAGGGTCGGCAACCAGAAAGTCTAGCACGGGAAAACTTCCGGCAGCTCTCCCTACGAAGTCGAGCAAGCTCAATGTGTTGGCCGCAAAAAGCGGAGAAGGGGCAGGAGGTTACCGCCGAACGCGGCGCCTGGGGCACCGGGAAGTAAAGTCCGCTGGTGCATTCCCTAAATCTGCCGATAAGAAACGATGGAGGCACACGAACCAAAAAGCACGTTCGGGCCCTTGCGTGGCAGGACCTTGAAGTGGAGAAAGACGTGGCGAGAATGACGAAGATCCTGTTGGTCGACGACAGCAAGTTCCTCCGGCTGGCAACGGAGCGGGCGCTGTCGCGGGCAGGCTACGAGGTCAGCACGGCGAACGATGGGGAACGATGCGCTGGAGATAGCACGAGAGAACAAGCCTGACGTGATCCTGCTGGATATGTTGCTGCCGAAGATGACCGGGCCGGATGTGTTAAAGGCGCTGAAGAAAGATCCAGCGACGGCAGGAATCGCGGTGGTGGTATTGACGGGGCTGTCGCAGAAAAATGCGGTACGGCTGCAGCAGGATGGGGCGTGCGCGTTTCTGGAGAAATCGGAACTGGGGCTGGACAAGGGGTGTGAGACGCTGCTGGCGGAGCTGGCGGGGATTGTGCAGAAGTTGCATCTGGGCAGCTCCGGCGGCGCTGGCGAAATAAAGAGATCCCTTCGTTTCGCCGTATAGGGGCTGGGAGCTCGAAGTTTCGCATTCCGTATTCGCAGACCGTCGCGGCGATGGTAACGCAAGGCCGATGACTTTTCGGACTTGATTTGGTCTCAACTTCGTCCTGCCGTAATCCCCGGTTGGGCTTCCCTTCCCGTTGCCGCCTCTGGTCCATTGAAAATAAATCACTTACAGGCGGGAACTCTAGACACCCGGGCGGAGTCTATGTTGGGTGAGAGTCACGGCTCCGCTCACAGTTGGCCGGACTTGACTTGGACGTAGGCCGGGCAGCAAATATTCAAGGGCGCGGTAGGGTGGAAAATCCTATAATTCAAGGGGACGCCAATATGGCGGGAGCAACCACCTTGGGTGATCTGGCGAGTGCAATCGGAACTCGGTCGCAGGAAGAAGCGGCGATCGTCGCCGAGCTGAAGGCCGGCTCGGAGACGGCGTACGCCTGGCTGATTGGGGAATTCCAGCAGCCGGTGTATGGGCTGGTGTACCGGATTGTGAATGATCCGGCGGACGCGGCCGACACGACGCAGGATGTCTTCCTGAAAGTGTTTCGCGGGATGAAACATTTTCACGGCGGGTCGAGTTTGAAGACCTGGATCTACCGCATCGCGCTGCATGAGGCGGCGAACCGGCGGCGGTGGTGGTTCCGGCATAAGGCGAAAGAGACTTCGATTGAGCCGGTGGAATCGGACGGACCGAGCCCGGCGAGAATGCGATGCAGGTGGCGCTGACCGATCATGCGGATTCTCCGTTTGACAGCGTGGCGCATCACGAAGTGCAGCATCGGGTGGAAGAAGAGTTGACGGAAGGTTCCGGAACCGTACCGGACGACGCTGATTTTGCGCGATCTGGAAGAGATGTCGTACGAAGAGATTGCCGAGGTGCTGGAGATTTCGCTGGGAACGGTGAAGTCGCGGCTGACGCGCGGCAGAGACGCACTGCGGCAACGGCTGGCGCCGTATGTGCGGGAAGTTGGAAATGAACTGGGATTGACGGCTCCGCTCAGGAGTAAAGACGGAGGCAAGCCAGAGCAGGTTCCGGCAGGTTGCTGGAGGGGGTAGAAGGGTCGAGGTGATTTCATGATGGGCACAGGGAAAAACACGAAACTGCAGTGCCCCAAGGCGAAGCGGCTGTTCTCGCCGTATCTGGATGGAGCGGTGACGGGCACGGAGATGCTCGCGCTGCAGGATCATTTGTCGGATTGCGCGGCCTGCCAGTCAGGAGTATCAGGCGTTGCGGCGGACGCAGCAGTTGTTGGTGAGTGTGGGACGTCCGAAGGTTCCGGCGGATTTGGGATTGAAGTTGCGGCTGGCGATTTCGCGGGAAGCGGAGCAGGCCAAGCGGGCGCGGTTTGAAGGACTGCGGGTGCGGATGGAGAATGCGCTGCATGCGTTCATGGTTCCGGCTACGGCGGGATTTCTGAGCGCGCTGATTATTTTCGGAATTGCGATGGTGTATTTCGTGGCGCCGTCGACGCTGCGGGCGGACAATGACGTGCCGCTGGTGATGGTGAACACCGCGCCGGAGTTGCAGCAGAGTGCGTTTGGCATGACGCTGGACACGATTGACGCGGATTCGCTGGTGATTGAAGCCTACGTGGACGCGAACGGGCGGGTGCAGGATTACCGGATTCTGTCCGACCCGGAAAAGTCGAAGGAAGTGCTGCCGCAGGTAAAGCGGATGCTGATTTTCACGACGTTCCGTCCGGCGCTGTCGATGGGACGCCCGACGGCGAGCCGGGCGGTGCTGTCGTTTTCGAAGATCAGCGTTAGAGGGTAGAGAGCTACGAGCTACGAGCCGCGAGCTTGGAGCTACGAGTTCTTAGCCGACAGCCGACAGCTTTCAGCTACTTCTTATAAGAATTGCCCCATTTCTCGTATGAGAAATGGGGCATCTTTATTTCGCATTGATTTGACATGCTGCCAACTTATTTTTGGCAGGAGTCGCTCAGCGAGCGAGCATGGGTGACTTGGAGGTGTCCGTGCTCGGTGTCGTTCTTCTTGACGCCGCTGTCTTTCGCCATGTCCTTGGCGTCTTCTTTCATGTTGTGCATTTTTTCGTTCGAGACCACGCCTTTGACTTCCACGGTATGGTTGACCTTGCTTGCCAAGTCGACTGAACTGTTGCCGTGGATCTCCCACGTACTGCCGTCCTGCGCGGTCAAGAGATACTCGTTGCCGCCGGTTTGAGTGAGGCATCCGGTCATGTTTCTCACTTCACTTTTCGGTTTTGCATCCGCGTCTTGCGCGACCGCCCATGCCGAGGTTAGGGCAGCCAGCACCACACAGAACAGAAAACGACTCCATTGATTTTTCATTCCGCGCTCCTTTGATTGTGCTCCCTCGTAGTCACATGGAGGGGCAAATACCCGAGACATGCTTCCGGGGATAAGTTGCGGTTTCCGAGTGCAGAGTTGCCGCCGTTGATACGTCAGAGGTTGGTTTCAAGCGGATGGCAGCCTTGGGGTGCCGGGGGTTTTTGCGGCAGATGGCCCGCGGTTTGTGTCCGAGCAGGGTCGAGCGTGTGAATGGTCGAACCGACGACCTCGAAAGTCTTCACGTAAGGAATCCCGTCCAGGATCTCTTCGAGGACTTCGAGCACCTGTGGATATCCGCTGGCGTTGTAGGCATAGGCGTTGTGTTCGTGATCCCAGAAGCTGATGGTCGCGACCTCACTGCCATCGGGGAGCGCGAGAGTAATTAGGTCCAGAAATCCTTTTTGCCGGCGCAGCCAGGGAAGAATTTCATGCTCGATGAGATTGGTGAATTTATCAAGAGAGTTGGGTTTAAGGCGCACTGATACCTTGCGAGCAAACATGATCGACCTCCGCACGGTGGGGATGGCTGCTTGCGAAGAGCCTATCCTCCCGACACACCCCGCTGATGAATGGTGCGTTTCGGAGGGCAAACGTTACAAAAAGGACAGGTGGAGTTCAGGAACGATGACAGAGAAGATTCCCACTCCTCCCAAGGAGGCGCGAGAAACGGGGCACCAACCAGTGGGGAATTGCAAGTGCTGGTAACGATAGGAATAAAACCAGAATCAAAGGGGGGCAGCGGCGCCCGCGCCACATAAACCTAGCCGTCGGGATGGATGATGTGGATGAGGAGGAAGGTGGCGGCGGCGACTACGGCGGAGGCGGGGATGGTGAGGATCCAGGCCCAGACGATGCGTCCGGCGACGCCCCAGCGGACAGCGGACAGGCGGTGGATGGAACCGACACCAACGATGGCTCCGGTGATGGTATGAGTGGTGCTGACCGGGATGCCGGCTAGAGCAGTGCCGAACAAGGTGATGGCTCCGGCGCTTTCGGCGCAGAATCCGCCGAGTGGCTTGAGCTTGGTGATCTTCTGCCCCATGGTGTGGACGATGCGCCATCCACCGAAGTAGGTGCCGGCGGCGATGGCGGCGTGGGCGGCGAGGATGATGGGCCACCGGAAGCGTCCCCAGTTAGCGAGCATGTCGGATTTGGACATGAATCCCGCGGTGTAGAGGGCGCCAGCGACGATGCCCATCGTCTTCTGGGCGTCGTTGCCACCGTGCCCGAGGCTGTAGGCGGCGGCGGACAGCAGTTGCAATTTGCGAAACCATTTATCGACGAGTTGGGGCGGCTTGTTCTGCAGGATCCAGTGGGCAGCGATCATGAAGCTCAAGCCGAGGACCATTCCCATAACCGGGGCCACAACGATGAAGATGAGCGTCTTGTACCAGCCGGAAGGAATAATGACGGAGAACATGGTCGCCGTACCGGTGTGGATGGCGGCGTGCATCATGGCGGCGCCGGCGTAACCCCCGATGAGGGCGTGGGAAGAGGATGTGGGGAGTCCCCACCACCAGGTCAGTAGATCCCAAACGATGGCGCCGAACAGGCCGGCCATGACGACGTACTGATCGACGTGATCGAGGCGGATCATGCCTCCGCCAATAGTTTTGGCGACAGCGGTGCCAAGGAAGAAGGCTGCGAGAAAATTAAAAGTGGCCGCCCACAGGACGGCAAGTTTGGGGGACAAGACGCGAGTGGAAACGACCGTCGCGATGCTGTTGGCGGAGTCGTGAAATCCGTTGAGGAAGTCGAAGGCCAGCGCGACCAGGATCGTGATCAGAACCAGCAGGACGTCTTTATTCATGTTTCAAAGTTGCAACGTTTCAAGGTTTCAAAGTTTCAACGTGGGCGGACTGAGCATTCGTTTTCGGATTGTTTCAGCGTCTTTGAAACTCTGAAACCTTGAAGCCTTCTTTATGTGCTCTTGACGACGATGGCTTCGAGCACATTGGCTGCGTCCTCGGCTTTGTCGGTGGCGTACTCCAGCACTTCGTACAGTTCTTTCAGCTTGATGAGTTGGATGGGATCTTTTTCGTGTTCGAAGAGATCGGCGATGGCGCGGCGGCTCACGTGATCGGCCATATCCTCGAGGCGATTGACTTCTTCGCAGTGCTCCATGACGTGGCCATTCTTCTCCAGAAGGGATACACCCTTGGCGAGTTCCTCACATTGCAGGACGATGAGTCCGGCCAACTCGGCGGAAACGGGCGGAGGCGTGCTGATTTTGTACATCACGAGGCGCAGAGCCGCAGAGTTGACGAAATCGAGCACGTCGTCGAGGGAGGAAGCCAGGCGGTGGATATCCTCCCGATCGAAGGGAGTGATGAAACTCTGGTTGAGTTTGGTGATGATGGCGTGGGTCGCCTTGTCGCCTTTGTGCTCGATGGCTTGCACCTGATTGACCCGCATGGCAAGGTCGCGGGGATCGGCCAGGATGCTGCGGAGCAATTTGGCTCCATCGGTGAGATTGCCTGAGAGTTCAGCGAAGAGATCGAAAAACTTGGTGTCGCGGGGGACTAAGCGCATGTATGAAAACCACTCGGGCTCTCAGCTTATCAAGATGATGGTGAAGGACAAGAGCAGAGTACTATCTCACGCGGGGCGAGGGGCAGGCAAACGGAGAAGAGCGTTAGGTAAGTGGTGCAGTTTGGCTTGCGCATTAGGCCGGTTAGGCGAGAGATCCCTTCGGCAAGCTCAGGGCAGGCTCTTCGCCACGCCTGAAAAGCGGCTACGCACAGGATGACAAAGTCGTGTAAAGGACAAACTGCACCACTACCGAGCGTTAGCGGGTTGTTCTGCGCGTAATCATCGCCGGAGAGCGCCGGGGGGTCTTGAGACCAATGAAGAAGAACAGGGCGAAAACCGCGGCTGAGCCAACGGCGACAGGCTGCAAGAAGCCCACAAACAACTGAGTAAAGGCCATTACGGCATTATGAGCGCGGAGGAGGAGGAGAGCGAGATTACTAGTGGGGTAGACCCCATGGTTACTGAAGAATCACAGAGCGGAGCGTGGGGTGCTGAGGGGCGTTTGATCGGCTTTTGGGACACGGCAAGGGCAACGGCCAGATCAACATTTAAGAGCCGGGGGCGAGCGCACCCGCGCCATAAATCGCAAATCGCCGTCGCGGAGGGTGCAGCCTCGGCGATAATGGCAGTGGGGCGGAATGCTGTCAGCTTCGTTATCACCGTTTCTCCTGCAAATGACCCGATCCAAGCGAGTCCGTAAGATCTGCGTGGCCTGGTTGCTGCTTTGTGGTGTGGGTTCACTTTTATTGAGCAGCTGCCGATCCAAACCTGTTTCCACGAAGCAGCCCGTGACCATTACTTTTATCGGATGGGGACCGGCGACGCTCTCCGAACTCACAGCGGACAAATCTGTTCTCTCCGAGTTCACTCGGGATACCGGAATTCAGGTGAAGTTTCTGGTGGGTCCGGAGTCGATGACCGAACGCCTGAAGCTGTACCTCGAGAGCCTGAACAAAAAGTCGAGCACTCCCGATGTTCTCTACACGGATGTCGTCTGGCCGGGCGTTCTCGCCGAACATCTCGCGGATTTAGGTCCCTATCTTGGGGATGAGACGAAGGCCTTGATACCGGCCGCGGTGCAGAACAACACCGTCGACGGACGGCTGGTAGCCATGCCCTTCAACGTGGAAGTCGGGCTCCTGTATTACCGCACCGATCTGTTGACGAAGTACGGATTCAAACATCCTCCGGAAACATGGGACGAATTGACGGTAATGGCTCAACGTATCCAAGCCGGCGAGCGAGCCGCAGGGCGGAAAGATTTTTGGGGATATGTCTGGCAAGGAGCGCCGTATGAGGGATTGACCTGTAACGCATTGGAATGGCAGGTCTCCTATGGCGGGGGCAGGATTATTGAAGATGACGAAAGGATCTCGGTCAACAATCCTCGCACGGTGAAGGCCCTGAAGATGGCAAAGAGTTGGATTGGGTCGATCTCGCCGCCGAGCGTGCTGGTATTCAAGGAATCAGACGCGCGAAATATCTGGGACTCAGGCAATGCGGCGTTCCGGAGAGACTGGGTCTGGCGTGGGAATCCTCCGGGAGGGTCCACGGAGACGATCGTGAGGGGCAGATTCGCTGTTTCGATGCCGCCGAGCGGAGGGGCGGGACACGCATCGGTTCTGGGAGGACAATCGCTAGCGGTGTCGAAGTATTCCGAACATCCGCTCGAAGCGGCTGAACTGGTGAGGTACTTGAGTAGCCGTCATGTGCAGATGTGGTTGTGGGAGAAAGGGTCGATGCTGCCGGCGTTGACTGAGTTTTATCAGAATCCGCAATACCTTGCGGTGCGGCCTGATTTGGAGCGATGGAAAGGCATTCTGACTGGCGGTGCGACGGCACGTCCCTCGAAATCTACCGGCAGCCATTACGCCGATGTTTCACGGGCGTACTACTCAGCGGTGCATGCCGTGTTGGCGGGAGATGTGAGTGCCGAGAAGGGCATGGTGGATTTGGAAGCGGAGTTGGTGAGGATTACCGGGTTCAAAACGGCTCGGCCGAGTGAGAGTACGAAGGTGGCGGAAACGAATTGAGCCTTCCGGCATCCTCCGTCGACACCGAAGACAGTCAGTGAGAACACGGCATCGGGGTGGGGCGGGGGTGAAGTGTACGCGCCACATGAAGATTGCCGCGCACGGTTTGACCCTCTGCTGGCAAGCCCGTAAACTGAGTAGTGTTCTCCGCCTATCTTTCGATAGTAGGTAGTGGCCGCTGAACGGCCATCTTGCGGGAGGGATTCCTGAGTCGTTTCTTCCTGAGTCAGTTTGCGTGGGTTGTGGGCTTCGAGGTTTGATGGTGGCGGCCGTGCTGGGGCTGCTGGCGCCGGTGTGTCTGGCGGACGGCAATAATCCGATCACGCTGGATACGAGCGAGACGTTTGTTCGCCGTGCTGACGGCGATGAATACCTGCGGCTACAACGTGGGCCTGAACATCTCCGACGCGCAGCGGCTCAATATCCGGGCGGAGGTGGAGAAGAATCTCA
This sequence comes from uncultured Acidobacteriaceae bacterium, assembly GCA_963795875.1. Lineage (GTDB taxonomy): Bacteria > Acidobacteriota > Terriglobia > Terriglobales > Acidobacteriaceae > Sulfotelmatobacter. The sequence continues at coordinate 1,199,105 of CAWCJM010000003.1, read as the reverse complement.
AGAACTCCGAAGACGCGCAGACGGCGATGACCGCGATGTGCGACTGGTACCTGGGGAACCGGGGAAAGGATGCGGCGCACGATTTGTCGCAGTATGTGTCGCTGGCGCTGTATTTGCAGGGGCCTCCGCATTTTCTTGCCGAGGGTGAAAGAGGACGAGTTGCCTCCGGATGCGGTGCCGATTGTCGGCGTTCGGGACGGTGCTGGAGCCGTTCTACGAAAAGGCCGGGTTGCACGCGATCTGGGAGCGGCACCGGGCGAACTATGCGGCGCTGGTGGAGCGCTATCACGTGCCGCTGGCGAAGATGGTGTTCGACACCGATATCTACCTGAAGCTGCAGTCGGGCGGATATCTGGGGCGCACGTTCACGGTGTATCTGGATTTCATGGGCGATCCGAATGAAGCCAACGCGCGCAATTACGGAGCCGACTACGACGTGGTGGTGTTTCCATCGCCGGATCCCGACCGCGACCGATCCGCTGAAGATGCCGCAGATCCGGCATGCCTATCTGCACTACCTGCTCGATCCGCTGGCGGAGAAACATTTCGTCGCGGTCAAGCGGATCGAGCCGCTGCTGCAGTCGGTGAAGCGGGCGCCGCTGGAAGAGAGCTTCAAGACCGACATTTCGCTGCTGGTGACCGAATGCCTGGTGCGGGCGATTGAAATTCGAACCACGGAACCAAGCAGACTGCCGAAGCGATGCGTCAGCAGGCGGTGGACGATGCGGTGAAGCAGGGGTACGTTCTGACGAGGTATTTCTATAACGCGCTGGTGGCGTTTGAAAAAGATCCGGCGGGACTGCGCGACGGCGTATGCGGACATCCTGGAGAACATCGACTTAAAGGCACAGGAGAAGGCGGCGAACGAGGTGCAGTATGCGCAGGTGTCGGCGCCGGAGCTGGTGCAGTTGTCGCGGCTGGAAGACCGGCGAGATGCTGTCGACGGCTGAGAAGCGGCTGGCGGCGGGCGATCCCAAGGGAGCGCAGGAACTGGCGCAGCAGGCGCTGGACAAAAAGATTGGCGATCAGGGGCGGGCACTGTTCATCCTGGCGCAGGTGGCGGTGGTGAACAAGAACCGGGAAGGGGCGCTGGATAACTTCCAGAAGGCGATTCAGCAGACGAAGGATGCCGAAGGTGGTGGGCTGGTCGCACGTGTACATTGGCAGGATTCTGGATATGAAAGAAGACCGCGAGGCGGCGCTGGTCGAGTATCGGGCGGCGTTGACGACGGGCGCGGCGCTGCCGGAGGTCAAGGCGGCAGCGGAGCGCGGGCTGGCACAGGCGTATGAGCCTCCGGCGAAACCGCAGTAGGAGCTGTCAGCTGTCAGTGTCAGCAAAACGCTGATGACCGGTTGTTCGTCGCTACGATAGAATGCACGGTTGCAGAATTCGCGGTCGAGTTTTGAAATCAGACGAGCTGTGGGTTCGAGGAGAAAGCATGAAGCGAGCAGCGATGGTGGTCGCGGTGCTGGCAGTGCTGGGAATATGCGCCTGGAGTTTCGGGCAGAGCAACGGCAAACCTGCGGGGCAGACTCCGCCGGCCGGACAGGCTGCGGCGACAGGCAGCGGCTGCGCCGCAGGGCAAGCGCCCAGCCGGCGGCCAAGACGCAAGCCGGAGTTTGAGGCGTACAACGACGGCGATAGCTCTGACCGATCCGGCGGCGCTGGAAAAAGCGGCCGACGACTTTGCCGCGAAATTTCCCGGACAGCGAGTTGCGGGGACCGTTGTACACGGTGGCCATGGAGCCGCTATCAGGGCAACAACGCGGACAAGATGATGGAGATGGGCAAGAAGGTGCTGGCTATTGACCCGGATGATCCCGAGGCGCTGGTGCGGAGTGGCGCAGGTGATGGCGGAAAAGACGCGCGACACGGACCTGGACAAGGATCAGAAGCGTGGCCGAAGCTAAGAAGGACGCGGAGCGCGCGCTGGTGACGGTGGAGACGGATGTTCCGACCGCGGGTTATCCGCAGGACCAGATTGACGGCGTTCAAGAGTTGGAGTACGGTCGGAGGCGTATTTCGTCCTGGGCACGCTGTCGTTCAACGCGAGCGATTGGGCGGAGGCGGAGGCGAATCTGCGCAAGTCCGATTGACGCGTTTCCGCAGCAGCCGATGCGTTCACGATCCTTCGGCTGGCGGTTGCGCTGGATATGCAGAACAAATATCCGGAGGCCATGAAGTACGCCGACCAGGCGGTGGATCTGACCAAGGACCGGCCCGACTCGGCGCGGGCAAAGCGGCGCGGGACGAGAAGGATCGGCTGACGAAGCTGAAGTGGGGCGGCACCGGGCGGGGCGCCGAAGAACTAGATCTGGCAAGACGGGCCGCGCGAAGCAAGAGCGGACTGAACCGTGCTCGCCGGAGCAGCCGAGATGCGGGCTCGGCTCCGTACACGGTTTCGGTATGAAAGAACGGGAAATCACGGCGCTGGAAGAGGGGCTGGGCTACCATTTCCGGCGGCGGGCAGTGATTGAGCAGGCGGTCACGCACAGTTCGCAGGCGCGGGAGCAGGAAGCGCAGCAGGCGGGCGAGAGCAAATACAAGGTCAGCGACAACGAGCAACTGGAATTTCTGGGGGATGCGGTGCTGGCGCTGGTGACGAGCGAGGAATTGTTTCAGCGCTTTCCGCATTTTCGGGAAGGCGAACTTTCGAAGCTGCGGGCGCATCTAGTGAGTGAGAGGCATCTGATCCGGGTGGCGCAGCAACTGGAACTGGGCCACTACCTGCGGCTGGGGCGGGGCGAAGAAAAGAGCGGCGGGCGGGGCAAGACGGCGCTGCTGGTGGATGCGCTGGAAGCGATCCTGGCGGCGATTTATCTGGATGGCGGGCTTGAAGTGGCGCGGGAGTTCGTGCTGCGCAACGTGATTGCGCCGGAACTGGAGCGGATGGAGCGCGGCGGCGGCACGCTGCCGGTTACCGATTTCAAGTCGGCGCTGCAGGAAGCGGTGCAGAGCCTGGGGCTGCCGCAGCCCGCGTATGTGCTGGTGGAGGAAGCGGGGCCGGAGCACAGCAAGACGTTTACGGTGGAGGCCCGTCTGCACACGAAGAACGGCAAGAGACGCAGAGTTTGTGGGACGCGCGCAGGGTTCGACCAAGAAAACCGCGGAGCAGGATGCGGCGCGGCAACTGCTGACGTTCCTGGCTTCGCGTCCGAAAGCTGCCGAGCGAAACGGGGCGCGAGCTGTCGCAGCCCGGCCAGATAAGTAGATTTCATGGATTCGCCAAACGTCCCGATCGCTGCGTCCGAGCAGCCCTGTTGGGCCGCCAGTCCCGCCGGTATGGCGGCTGACGTTGCCACCGCCTGCGAACGGATCTGCGGATGTTGCTGCACACCACGACGCTGTTCCAACTACCGACAAAACCGTTCCCGCGCCTGCCACTCCCGCAACGGCTCCCGACCGCCGCATCGTGACGACGCTCGGCGCCGACGTGATCGGGTCGCTGCAGTCGCTGATGGGCACGGTGGTGATTGCGATCTTCGTGATCACTTTTATCGTGCAGGCGTTCCAGATTCCTTCGGAATCGATGGAGAATACGCTGCTGGTGGGCGATTATCTGCTGGTGAACAAGCTCTGCTATGGGGGACACGGGCTGGGCGACCATCTCGATGCCGTATCAGAAGATCGCGCGCGGGGACATCATTGTGTTTCACTATCCGGTGATCCGCAGCAGCATTTTGTGAAGCGCGTGATCGGCGTGCCGGGAGACCGCCTGCGGATGGTGAACAAGAAAGTCCTGATCAACGGCAAGCCTCTGGACGAACCCTACGTGCGGTTTCTGGAGCCGCCGAATAATCTTGTTCCGCGATAATTTTCCGCGGATCGATATTGCCGGCGATCGGCCTGGAGGGCAAGTGGTGGCTGGAGATGCGGAAACTGGTGGAAGACGGCCAGCTGATTGTTCCGCGAAGGACATTATTTTGTGATGGGCGATAACCGCGACGACAGCCAGGACAGCCGCTATTGGGGATTCGTGCCGCGGGAAAATATTATCGGCAGGCCGCTGGTGATTTACTGGTCGGTGCGGGACTGGGACCGCGATCCGTCGGCTTCGATCATCGGGCGGCTGTATCACTGGCGTACGCGGTCACGCACATCTTTCAGATCACGCGCTGGAACCGCACGCTGCGGCTGGTACACTGAGTAGGCTGGGTCCGTCGCGGGCGGGCGACTCGCCTTCAGGCGCTAAAGCGCGCATGATCTCGGATGGCAGTGGCGCGGCTGAAGCCAGTCCCTTCCCAAACATTTGCGGAATCGTGAAGCGAGAATACAAGAGAAAGCATTGAGAGACAGTGGCGAAGAAAGAAAACGCAGTCGAAGAGAACGTGGCGGAAGAGAAGCCGAAGGAAACTACGGTCGAGTTTCTGTCGTCGCTGGCGGCGGTGCTGGTGACGGGGCTGTTCATCATCACGTTCGTGGTGCAGGCGTTTGAGATTCCGTCGAGTTCGATGGAGAACACGCTGCTGATCGGCGACCACGTTTTCGTGAACCGCATCCAGTTTGCGCCCAAGAGTTCGTGGGTGGGGCCGCTGCTTCCCTATCGCGATGTGCAGTTCCGGGACATCGTCGTGTTTCTGCATCGCCGGCAGAGCCGGGACTCTATGTGGTGAAGCGGATCATCGGGCTCCCGGGCGACCGAATTCATCTGCGAAATGGCGTGGTGTATCGCAACGGCGTGGCGCTGGACGAACCCTATGTCGACCACGACCGCGGACACGACTGGATCCGTACCGCAATAATTTTCCCTCGGTGCCGCGCCGGCGGATGATCCCAATATCTGGACGAACTGGACGGTGGATTTGCCGTCCTACATTCAAGGGGACGATATCGTGGTGCCGCCCGATCACTACTTCGCCATGGGCGATCATCGCGGCGTGAGCCTGGACAGCCGCTACTGGGGATTCATTCCGAAGGAAAATGTGATCGGGCGGCCGATGTTCATCTACTGGTCGTTTGAGACGCCGGACGATCAGTATCTGAAGACCGCCTGGGGCGATCGCGTTTTGTTTCTGGGCAAGGTGGTTCTGCACTTTTTCGATGAGACGCGCTGGAAGCGGACGCTCCAGTTCGTGAAATAGTCGAAGTCGAGTAGCCCCTCGAAACTCCAGTAAGGGCGCGGTGAAGCTTTTCTCCTCCAAGCGGCGAATCGTAGCGGCGGCAGCATTGATCGTGCTGCTGCTGTTTTTTCTGCGGCCCGGCGCCTCGCGATTGAAATCGCGGATTGCCTCTTCCATCAGTTCGGCAGTGGGGCGTCCCGTGGACATTGGTTCGGTGCACCTCCGGCTGCTGCCGCGGCCGGGATTCGATCTGGAAAATCTGGTGGTGTATGACGATCCGGCGTTCGGAGCGGAGCCCATGCTGCGCGCGAGCGAAGTGACGGCGGCTCTTCGTCTGACTTCGCTGCTGCGCGGGCGGCTGGAGATCGCACGGCTGGATCTGACCGAGCCCAGCCTGAATCTGGTGCATGCGCCGGGCGGGCGCTGGAACCTGGAAGCACTGCTGGAGCGCACGGCGCACATCCCGCTGGCGCCGACGGCGAAAGCGAAGTCGGAACCGCGGCCGGGATTTCCTTACATTGAAGCCACCTCGGCGCGGATCAATTTCAAGAGCGGCCCGGAGAAAAAACCCTACGCGCTGACCAATGCGGATTTTTCTTTGTGGCAGGATTCGGAAAATAGCTGGGGCGTGCGGCTGAAGGCGCAGCCCTTCCGCACCGATTTGAATTTGAACGATACGGGCTGCTGCAGGTGAGTGGAACGTGGCAGCGAGCGGACGCGCTGCGCGACACTCCGCTGCAGTTCAATATGGAGTGGAACCGCGCGCAACTCGGGCAGTTCACGAAATTCTTCACGGGGAACGACCAGGGCTGGCGGGGAGAAGTTCTGCTGGATGTGACGCTGGCGGGAACTCCGGCGAAGCTGCAGATCACGAGCAGCGGATCGATTCAGGATTTCCGGCGTTACGACATTACGAGCGGCCAAGCCCTGCGGCTGGCGGGCCACTGCGACGGGGAATACAGTTCGCTCGATCAGGCGTTTCACGGGCGTTCTGTGCGTCGCTCCGGTGGGGAGCGGGCTGATCACGCTGAAGGGGGACATGGGCCTGCCGGGAAGCCACAGCTATGGGCTGACGCCTGACGGCGGAGAATGTGCCGGCGAGCGCGGCGGCGGTTCTGGTGGAGCGGGCGAAAAAGAATCTGCCCGACGATCTGGTTGCGGGCGGAACGGTGAGCGGAAGTCTGCGATCGAGCAGAACGGCGCGCGGCATCGAAGCTTGCAATTGGAAGGGCGAGGGGAGATTCGCCGACTTTCGTCTGGCCTCGGCTGGCGAACAAAGCAGAGATTGGACCGGAGACGATTCCCTTTCTGCTGACGACTGGCGATTCAGCACGGCGACTGCGAAGCCTGACGACTCGCAAGAATGCGGCGGCATGCGATTTCGCGGATGGCCCGCATGTGGAGTTCGGGCCGTTCCCGGTGCGATCGGACGCGGTGACGCGCTCCGACGGCGCGGGGATGGGTGAACCGCGGCGGTTACAACCTTTCGGTTGCGGGAGAAGCCGAGATTGCGAAGGCTTTGCGGGTGGCGCGGATGTTTGGGCTTCCGGCGTTGCAGTCGGCGACGGAAGGCACGGCACAGGTCGATCTGCAGATCGCGGGATCGTGGGCGGGACGCAGCAACGGCACGACCTCAGGCTTCACGGGACCACAAGTGACGGGGACGGCGAAGTTGCGGAATGTTCGCGTCGCGCTGCGGGGTGCGGGCGGTCCGGTCGAGATTGTTTCGGCGGACATGCAGCTCTTGCCGGACGAAGTTCGGGTCGCGAAATTGAATGCGAAGGCGGCCGACACATCGTGGACGGGATCGCTGGAGATGCCGCGCGGGTGCGGAACTCCGGCGGCGTGCCAGGTGCATTTCATTCTGAATGCGAATCAGATTGCGCTCGGCGAACTGAGCGAGTGGGTGAGCCCGAGTCCGAAGGAGCGGCCGTGGTATCGGGTGCTGGAATCGAGCGCGCAAGCAGGGCCGTCGTTTCTGGCGAGTGTGCGCGCGTCCGGGCAACTGACTGACGGACCGATTGCAGATGCAGAGTCTGGCGGCGACGCGGGTTTCGGCGAAGGTAAGTCTGGACGGCGGGAAATTGCAGATCTCGGAGTTGAATGCGGATTTTCTGGGCGGCAAACATCGCGGCGAATGGCAGGCAGATTTCAGCGTGAAGCCCGCGGTTTGCAGCGGCAGCGGGAGCTTGACTGGAATTTCGCTGGCCGGTCTCGCGGATGCGATGAAGGATGCGTGGGATCGCGGGTACTGCGAACGCGAGCTACGAAGTGAAGGGACCGTGCCCGGCGGAGTTCTGGAATCGGCGGAAGGCACGCTGCAGTTTGACATGAAGGATGGAACCCTGCCGCACGTTGCGCTCGGAGAAGATGCGGAGCCGCTTGAAGGTCACGCGCTTCGCGGGGCAGGCGCGGCTGCACGCGGGAAGATCGAGATGAAGGACGCGAGGCTGGATTCGCCGGGCGGGAAGTTTCAGTTGAGCGGGACGGCGTCGTTGAAGGGCGAACTCGATCTCAAGCTGGCGAAGATTCCGGCCGGCACGACGGCTGCGGGGTATACGATCGGCGGGACGCTGGCGGAGCCGCGAGTGGTGCGACTGGGCGCGGAGACCCAGGCGCAGCTGAAGCCTGACTTCTTCGCCCTCGGGCTTGGCCATTCTTGCGAATTCCCACGGCTTGCGCCGTGAGCTACATTCTTTCGCCGCTTTGCGGCTCCAATTCTTCATGCCCGATATGAAGCTACGACAGCAATTGCTACGGCACGTATCCCGCGCCGCGCAGCACTTTGCCGGGAAGTGCTCCGGTCATTTTTCCTTGATCGATCACCGGCACGCCGTTGACCAGCACGTATTCCATTCCTTCGGAAAGCTGATTGGGATTGTCGAAGGTGGCGCGATCGTGCACGGTCGCGGGATCGAAGATCACCACGTCGGCCCACATGCCGGCTTTGAGGACGCCGCGATCGGTGAGGCGCATGCGCTGCGCGGGCAGCGCGGAGAACTTGCGGATGGCATCTTCCAGGGTCAGAACTTTTTCTTCGCGGACATATTTGGCCAAGATGCGCGGGAACGTGCCGTAGGCGCGGGGATGAGGATGCGCCTGGCCGAGAATTCCTTCGGGCGATGTGCCTTCGGAATCGTTGTCGATGGCGACCCAGGGCTGTTGCAGCGCGAGCGTCACGTCGGGTTGCGACATGCCGAAGACGGCGACTCCGGTCGATGGATCCTGGATGAGAAAGTCGAAGAGCGCGTCCATGGGATCTTTGTTCCAGAGCTTGGCGATTTCTGAGAGACGCTTGCCCTGCAGTGGCGAGCAGAGTCTGGATTCTCGACTGCGCCGATCATGATCGCGTCGGGGCCGGGAATTTCCTGCCATTCGTTGTCCCAATCTTTGGATGGAGTCAGCATGTCTTTGCGGATGCGCTCGCGGGTGGCGGGATCTTTCAGGCGCTCGACCAGTTTGGCGTCGCCGCCATCGTGCGCCCACGGCGGAATGAAGGCGGAGAAATCGTTGTACCAGGCGGTGTAGGCGTAGGTGTCGGCGGTGACATCGGCGCCGGCGGCGCGGGCGGCATTGATTTTGGCGACGACTTCGGGCATGCGTCCCCAGTTGTCTTTGCCGGCGACTTTGATGTGCCAGATCTCCACGGGAATGTGGGCTTCGCGGCCGATGCGGAGAGCTTCGTCGATGGCTTCGAGAACCGAGTCGCTCTCGTTGCGCATGTGAGTGGAGTAGATGCCGCCGAATTTGCCGGCCTCGGTGGCGAGCGCGATCAGTTCCTCCGTCTTGGCGTAGGGCGCGGGCGCGTATTCGAGCGCGGTCGAGACGCCGACGGCGCCGTCTTTCATGGCTTCGCGCACGAGCGCCTGCATCTGCTCGAGTTGCGCGGGAGTGGGCTGCTTGTCGTCGTCGCCGAGGACCATGCGGCGGACTTGCGTCGCGCCGACATAGCTCGCGAGGTTGATGCCCATGCCCTGCTTTTCGAGGCGCGCGAAATATTGGCGGAAGGTGCGCCAGTCGGGAGTGATCTTGTAGTGCTCGTAGCCGCTGCGGTCGGACTGAATGATCGCGTCGTTGAGCGGAGCGATGGAATTGCCTTCGCCGGTAATTTCGGAAGTGATCCCCTGGAAGATTTTCGAGGGCAGGCGCGGGTCGACGAGAATCGTCAGTTCCGATTGGCCGAGCATGTCGATGAAGCCGGGGGCGACGACTTTGCCGGCGGCGTCGATGGTGCGCTTGCGCGGGGCGGCGGAGAGATTGCCGATGGCGGCGATTTTTCCATCGCGGATGCCGAGGTCTCCGGAGTACCAGGGGGAGCCGGTGCCGTCGATGATGTGGCCGTGGGTGATGACGAGATCGAAGGCTGGGGTTTGGGCGAGCGCGAGCGAAGTGAGCAGCAAGAATGCGAGGACGATGGAGATGCGAATTGCGGCGGACAATGTGATCTCGATGTTATTGTTCATCGTCTCGTACCCTCAGGGGCTAAAGCCCTAGATCTGTTTCACGCTTTACGCGGCCCTAAAGGGCCGCTCTTCCACGTTACTTTCACACTTGCGCGGGCCTGGACGACCATTGTTCCGCCTTGCTTTCACGTTTGCGCGGCCTTCAGGACTGCTCTTCCACGTTGCGGAACTCGGCTGCGACGGCTCCCAGCGCAATCCAAATTCCCAGGGCCAGCCATTCGTTGACCGTGAAATGGCCGGGGACTAGCGGGATCAGTTTCATCAGGGCCATGGCGATTCCGACCGCCAAGCCGAACCATGCCACGGCTCGTTCGGCGCGCGACAGCTTCATCACGTCTGGGCGGGCGCGGGCGAGGGCCAGGCAGGCGGCACAGGTGGCGGACCATCCGATGGCGCAGGCCACCGATCCGACTTCGGTGACGGGAACCAGGATCGCGTCGCCCAGCAGCATACAAGCGGCGGTGGCGAGGCCGACGCAGAGAACCGCGGCCGACGGCGTCTGGTGACGCGCGTGGATCGGCGCCGACGCGGGAGTCGACCATGCCGCGGCGTCCGAGGGCAAAGAGCAGGCGGCTGGCGGCGACGAAATTTCCGTTGAAGCATTTGAAGAGCGAGAGCAAAGCGGCGGCGAGAATGATTTGACGATCCATCTTGAGAACCGATCGGCCTGCTGGAACGCGACTGCCGTCATGAATTTTTCGCCGGTCAGTTGCCGCCAGGGAGCGACGAATGCGACGGCCGCGACGATGCTGGCGTAGAAGAGAATGCCGATGAAGATCGCCATCCAGATGGCGCGGAAGAATCCGCGCGCTGCGGAAGTCCGGGCTGGCTTCTTCCGCGGCCTTGCCCACCGATTCGAAGCCGGTCATGAAATAGGGCACGATCTGAATCACCAGCAGAATCGAGATCCACGGCGTGTGCGTGAACAGCGGCTGGATATTCGCGGGCGAGCCGCGGCTGACGCCGAGAGCGACAAAGATGACGAAGAGAGCGAGCGTGCCGAAGCTGGTCCAATTCTGAAATGTGGCGCTGAGGCGGATGCCGCGATAGTTCAGGAGCGTGAGCAGCGCGGTGAGCGCGAGGCCGATGACGAGGTGCGGCAGATACACGGGGCGGCCGGCGATGCGGTAGAGTTCCATCGAATCGAGGCCGGGAACGATGTAGCCGGCGATGCGGCCGACGGCGACGGCCTCCCACGGGCAGACGATGAAGTAGGCGAGAGTCATCATCCATCCGGTGGCGAAGCTGACGGGGCGCGAGAAGACAGCGGAGGTGTAGGCGATTTCTCCGGCGGCGTCGGGCATGGCGACGACCAGTTTGCCGTAGACCCATCCGATGGGAAGCAGGAGCGCGCCGCCGATCACGAAGCCGAGCAGCGCGCCGAGAGCGCCGCCGCGGAGCAGCCAGTCGTCCATGATGACCAGCCAGCCGACGCCGACCATGGTTCCCCAGCCGAGAGTGAAGTAGTCGGTGGCGCGGAGTTGGCGGGCGAGAGTGTTCACGGAGGCCGGTTGTGGGAGTGGCGCGAATTATAAAGCATTGACTACGGCGTACGGCCGGGCTGCGCCCGGCGGACAGCCGAAGGGCGGCTGTCGCCCGACATTCGCGCCGTTTTCGCATGTTAGTATCGAAATCAGCCCTGCATGACACTTCAACACCTGATCCGTACAGACAGCCCTGCTGATTGGCCGTCGTCTCGCGGAGCGGGGCCTCAGCGATAAATGACATCTTTCGCCAAATCTCGCAAACGCGTGCTCAGCGGCATGCGCCCGACCGGCAAGCTGCACCTGGGCAACTATGTGGGCGCGCTGCAGAACTGGGTCCGCATGCAGGACGAGTACGAATGCTTTTTCATGGTGGCCGACTGGCACGCGCTGACCACCGATTACGCCGACACTCTCGCAGTCAAGGAAAATTCGCTCGAAGTCACGCTGGACTGGCTGGCGGCGGGGCTTGATCCGGAGAAGTCGGTGATCTTTATCCAGTCGCATGTTCCGGCGCACGCGGAGTTGCATCTGCTGTTTTCGATGATCACGCCGCTGGGGTGGCTGGAGCGCGTGCCGACGTATAAAGAGCAGCGGGAGAATATCAAGGACAAAGATCTGGGCGACGTACGGATTTCTGGGATATCCCGTGCTGCAGTCGGCGGACATTCTGGTTTACAAGGCCGATTGCGTGCCGGTGGGCGAAGATCAGGTCGCGCACGTGGAGCTGACGCGGGAGATTGCGCGGCGGTTCAACTGTTTTATCCGCGACATGAAAGGGGGATCGGATTCCAGCTCTGGAATGGTCCAGCAAGCGATAGAACAGGCTCTCGGCACGTGTTTGTCTTTCCCGAGCCGCAGTCGCTGCTGACTCCGGCGGCGAAGTTGCCGGGGACCGACGGGCGCAAGATGTCGAAGTCGTACGGGAACACGATCATGCTGACCGATCCGGAGCCGGTGGTGCGGCAGAAGTTGAAGACGATGGTGACCGATCCGGCGCGGGTGCGGCGGATCGGATCCGGGGAATCCGGATGTGTGTCCGGTGGGCGATCTGCACAAGATTTTCAGCGAGCAAAGACACGATGGCCAAAGTGAATGAAGGCTGCCGGTCGGCGGGGATTGGGTGCATCGAGTGCAAGGGCTGGGCGGCGGATGCGCTGGTGAAGCTGCTGAATCCGATGCAGGAGCGGCGCAAGAAATTTGAGGAGAATCCGCGGCTCGCGTGGGATATTCTGGAGGCTGGCACGGAGCGGGCGCGGAAGGCGGCGGGTGAGACGATGGACGATGTGCGGGCGGCGATGGGGATGTCGCTGGGGTATGAGGGCCGAAGTGAAGTCAATTCCAACGGTCGCATAGACGCGACAAGGATCGGGCACTCGTTAGGCTGGAATGACGTGATGACGGAGAATGAAAACGTTCGAGCTGCGACCGGCGGATCGTTGCCAGCGCCGTCTGTCGCAAAGAGCTGCGACAAGGATGGGGCACCCACGAGCGAAGAAGGAAGAGAGCGATTCGCCGTTTGCGGTGGCGGTGAGCGATGTTTACGAAGGGCCGCTCGACCTGCTGCTGGATCTGATCCGCAAGCAGGATATCGACATTTACGACATTCCGATCGCGAAGATTACGGCGCAGTATCTGGCGTACGTGGAGAAGATTCGCGAACTCGATGTGAACGTGGCGGCCGATTTTATTTACATGGCGGCGGTGCTGATTCACATCAAGTCGAAGATGCTGCTGCCGCGCGATCCGGACTGCAACGGCGGAAGAGCAGGAAGATCCGCGCAACGAACTGGTCAACCGGCTGCTGGAGCATGAGAAATTCAAGTCGGCGGCGCAGATGCTTTTGCAGAAGCAGCAGATTGAAGATGCGGTGCTGTCGAATCCTTCGCTGAAGGAATTCATGGAGGCGGAGGGCACCGAGCCGGAGATCGCCGCCGACGTGATCGACCTGGTCAAGACGTTTCAGCAGGTGCTGGAGCGGGTGCGCACGCGTCCGGTGCTGAATGTCGATGAGGAAACGGTCACGGTGGGGCAGATGATCGATTATCTGCGGCGGCGGCTGTCGTCTGGAAGACCGGCCGATCCGGCTGAAGCAGTTGCTGATGCGGGTTCCGTCGCGGCAGGCGCTGGTGTGCATGTTCCTGGCGCTGCTGGAAATGGTGCGGCTGCAGGCGATCCAGGTGCGGCAGGAGAAATTGTTTGGCGAGATCGCGGTGCGCAAGCACACGCACTTTGACGAGATCATGAACGAGCAGTCGGCGGTGCGCGACGACTGGAGATGAAACAGAGCAAGTTGCAATGTTTCAGAGTTCCAGGACTTGATGACACTTGAGACCCTAGACTTCTAACCTGACTATGAGTCTTAAAGCTCAACTCGAAGCCATTATTTATGCGGCGGAGACGCCGATCACGCTGGAGCAGATGACCCAGCTCGTGAAGGAAACCGTCGTCGCCGAGGGAGCGGCGGACGAGGCGGAGATTAAGTCGCGCGTGCGCTCGTGTCTGGAAGAACTGGTCGGTGAATATGGCGGGCCCGATCACGGCATTGAAATTCGCCAGGTCGCGGGCGGATACCGCATGTCGACCAAGCCCGAGCAGCATGAAGTGGTGCGGGCGTTCGCGAAGAGCTTGAAGCCGCCGATCCGGCTGTCGCTGCCGGCGCTGGAAACTCTGGCGGTGATCGCTTACAAGCAGCCGGTTACGGTGCCGGAGATCAATGACATTCGCGGCGTCGATTCCGGCGGCGTGATCGGGACGCTGCTCGATCGCAAGCTGATTACGACGGCGGGGCGCAAGCAGGTGATTGGGCGTCCGATTCTTTACAAGACGACCAAGGAATTCCTGATGCGGTTTGGGCTGAAGGACGTGAACGAATTGCCCAGCATGGAGGAGTTCGAGAAGCTGGTGGCGGAATCGTTTCAGGCGGAGTTGATTCCGGCGGAGAGCGCGCCGGCAGAGGTTGCGACAGCGGTCGCGAGTGTAGCATCCGAAGACGGAGTCGAGCAGTGAAGTTTCGGAAGCGGAGAAAGAAGCGGGCTGATCGTGAATGTGGTTGTGCCGTCCCTCTGGGACTTGTTCGCTTTTGGTTTGCCTAACCCAGCGCTGAAGCGCTGGGCTAAATTGTTTTCGCCCCTGCGGGGCTCGCCATTTCTGATGCAGAGAGATTTGGAATTTCATTATGCCGACTGGAACGCCTGCAAAAGATTATCGCTGCTGCTGGAGTCGCTTCCCGCCGGAAGGCGGAGAAACTGATTTCGTCGGGGCGCGTGCAGGTCAACGGGACGGTCGTCACCGAACTGGGCACCAAGGCCGATCCCGAGACCGATCACGTGCGCGTGAATGGAAAACTTCTGCAGGGCGCGCAGCGGCACACCTATCTTTTGCTCAACAAGCCCAAGGGCTACGTCACGACGATGAGCGATCCGGAGAAGCGGCCGACCGTGATGGATCTGATTCACGGCGTGAAGGGCCGCGTGTATCCGATCGGGCGGCTCGACTACGCCAGCGAAGGATTGCTGCTGATGACCAACGATGGCGACCTGGCGCACCGACTGATGAAGGCGGCTTCGCATGTGGCCAAGACTTATGTGGTGAAAGTCGCGGGCACGCCGAAAGAAGAAGCGATTGCCAAATTGCGGGCGGGAGTTTCCATCGCGACCGACGATGGCAAGCGCGTGAAGACCGGGCCGGCGCTGGTGCGCGTGGTGAAAGAAGCGGCGAATCCGTGGTATGAGATCACGCTGGTCGAAGGACGCAACCGGCAGATCCGGCGCATGTTTGAGGCGGTGGGGCATCACGTGGAGAAGATCAAGCGGGTGCGCTACGGACCGCTGACGCTCGACGTTCCGCCGGGAAAGTTTCGATCGCTGACGTTGCGGGAAATTGAAAAGCTGAAATCCGCCAGCACCACTAGCGCAACCGCGACGACGCGGGCAAGAAATCCACGAAGTGATGTACGGCGAGCATGAGCCGATTCTTTGATCTGGTTTCGAAGCCGGCGCGCGAGATGGGCGGCTTCCTTCCGCGCGCCAGCGCCGAAGCGGTCTGCCGCTCGACACTCAGCCGCGGCTCATCAAGCTCGACTCCAACGAAAATCCTTTTGGCCCGTCGCCGCGCGCGGTGGAGGCGATGCAGTCGGCGCTGGCGGCGGCGAACTCCTATCCTGACGACGACTGCGCAGAGTTGCGGCGCAAGCTGGCCGCGCATCACGAAGTGCCGCCGGAACAAGTTCTGGTGACCGCGGGATCGACCGCGATGCTGGGTCTGCTGTGCCAGACGATGCTCGCGCCCGGGCTGAATGCGGTGACCAGCGAGCGGTCGTTCATTGTCTATGCGATGGCGGTGCACGCGGCGGGAGCGCAGCTGATCGAGGCTCCGATGCGCGACGATGGATTCGATCTGGACGCGATTCTGGAAGCGATCAACGAAGACACGCGCCTCGTGTTTCTGGCGAATCCCAACAATCCCACGGAACGCATGCTCGAGGCCGCAGCGATTGACAAGTTTATTGCCGAAGTTCCGGGGCATGTGGTGGTGGTTCTGGACGAGGCTTACTACGAGTTTGCGGCGCACTTCGCGGCGCGGCGGAAGGTTGAGTATTCGCGGATCGCTGAAATATCTGCGACAGGGCGCGAGCGTAGTAGTGCTGCGAACGTTTTCGAAGGCGCACGGGCTGGCCGGGCTGCGCGTGGGATATGGCTTGGGGCCTGCGGAATTGCTGGCTTATTGCGCGCGCATGCGCGATACGTTTTCAGTTTCGTCGGTGGCGCAGGCGGCGGCGCTGGCGGCGCTCGATGACTCTGAATCACGTAGGACGCGTGGTTTCGAACAATGCGGAGCAGGCGCAGATTCTGGGTGTGGGATTGTCGGAGTTGGGATATCGCGTGGTGCCGACGGCGGCGAATTTTCTTTACTGCGATTTGGGAGAAGATGCTTTGGCATTCGCGGAGCGATTGCGCGGTGAGGGAGTCAGCGTGCGTCCGTTGGGCGGCGTGGGGCGCGCCGAATTGTATTCGGGTGAGTATTGGGACGCCGGAGCAGAATCGAGTTTTTCTGAGTGCGGCGCGGAAGGTGGGTGGGACCACGTACCTCAGGGGCTAAAGCCCTCCCTCTTGAGGCGGTTTATCGCATTAGCGCTGAAAGCGCTGCGCCACCCAAAAGCATCGTCACCCAAAGCTGCACACAAAAAGCCGCAACACACAAAAGCTGCGCCACCCAGAAGCTGCGGCTTCAGAACTGCACTATCCAAGAGCGACTACCAAAGAAACAATATCTCCAAAAACAAACTGGAAAGCACTTCCCTTTTCGACGAAGCCGTCGAGATCGACAGCAAGTTGCATAGATGTGACATTTCAACAGGTTGTCCATTCGATGAAAACCGGAGAAGCTGCGTCTTGAGCTGACAGTCAGCGCCCACTCGCACGCCTAAAGCCCTGCCCTACGCGATCGCGCTCTTCCCGTGCTACGTAGCGTTCCGCACACGAGCATCTATCGCAGCGCTCAGACGCTACCCCTTCGCGAAAAACGCGCCTCAGGATGACAGCTACGATGCGGGGATTCTGGCGGCGCCGTAGAGGCCGGCGTCGCTGCCGAGCAGGGCGCGCGTGATGATTGTTTTCTTGCGCGTGTAAGCCGCGATCTGGGCGGACGCGCCTTCCTTCTTGGCGAGCTCGTCAGGGGATCTTCCGGGGCGGTCGCGGCATAGACCAGCGAACGCTCGCGCAACTCCGCGAACATCTGCGGGGCGAAGGCGTCCCATGCGCTGACCACGCCGCCGCCAATCACGAACATATCGAGGTTCAGAACGTTGATCAGGCCCGCCAGCAGGATTCCCAGAACCTCGCCGAAGCGGTGGAAGATGCGTTGCGCGCTCCGGGTCTCCCTGAATCGCGAGATTGTAAATCGAACGGGCGCTGAACTCGGGGTCGGAGTTGGCAGCCTTGGCCAGGCCGGGCGCTTGCCGGAGGCAATCGCCTCGCGCGCCATGCGCACGACTGCCGTCGCCGAAGCGTAGCGCTCGGCGCATCCGTGATTGCCGCAGCCGCAGGGAACGCCGTCGGGCTCGACGGTGACGTGGCCAAACTCGCCCGCCATGCCGTTCATGCCATAGAAAATTTTGCCGTTCAGGATGATGGCGCCGCCGATGCCGGTGCCCAGCGTGATCATCGCCATGTTGTCGACGCCGCGGCCGGCGCCCAGCCATTTTTCGCCGAGAGCGGCGACTTTGGCATCGTTATCGAGGAAGACGCGGGCGCCGAGGCGGCGCTCGATTTCGTCGCGCACGGGATAGTCGGACCATCCGGGAAGGTTGGCGGACTTGCGCATCATGCCGGTTTCCATGTCGATGATGCCGGGGACGCCGATGCCTGCGCCGACGAATCTGCCGCTGCCGCGATATTGTTCGGTCAGGCGGTGGATGGCGTCGCACATTTCGCCGATGACGTGGTCGCGGCCGAGAGCGACTTTGACGCCGAGAGTAATTTTTTCGAGAAGCTGGCCGTCGGTGCTGATGGCCGCGATGCGCAGGTTGGTGCCGCCGAGATCGACTCCGATGGAAAAATCGGGCATGGGCAGAAGGGTATCAGAACTGCGGCAGGGCGTGTTCATTGTTGATCGATGACTGAGGATGCGAGCAAACCGCGTGATTCATGCGTCGCAGAGAGCGCGACGCAGCGCGCTCAGATCCATCGGCGGGAAAATGCGCCCGCCTCAGGATGACAACCTTTATTTCTGGCACTTGGGGCAGTAGTGGCTGCTGCGGCCGGCGATCACGATTCGCTTGATCGGCGTCTTGCAGACGAGACAAGGCTCGCCTTCGCGGCCGTAGACGCGGTGCTGGAGCTGGAAGAATCCTTCTTCGCCGTCGGCGTTGACGTAGTCGGAGATGGACGAGCCGCCGAGGGCGATGGCTTCTTTCAGAACTTCTTTCACTGCGAGGAGGAGTTTGGCGAGTTGATCGCGGGTGATGGTCGAGGCGCGGCGGCGGGGGCGGAGGCCGGCGCGGAATAAAGATTCGTCGGCGTAAATGTTGCCGACGCCGCGCAGAAGTTTCTGGTTGAGCAGCGCGCTCTTGATGGGAGTCTTGCGGCCGCGGAACAGCGTCAGGAAGCGGTCGAGATCGACTTCCAGCGGCTCGATGCCGGTGGCGTCGAAGTCTCCGGCTTGCGCGACGCTAAGACGGCCGAAGCGGCGGGGGTCGACGAAGCGCAGTTCCCTGCCGGAGGATAGTCTCAGGATGGCGTGGGTGTGCTTGGCGACTTCCGTTTGCGGCTCGCAGACTTGCAGGCGGCCGGTCATGCCGAGGTGGACGATCCATTGGGCTTTGGAGAATGTGGGGCGGACGCTCCCGTCCGCTCGTCTCGACGTGCGGGATCGACGAAGTTTGCGATTCCTTCGGCTTTCGATCCGCTCTCCGGCGTTTCGCGGGCGAGGGCGCCCGCTCCACATAACATGGTCCTGCTCCAGATCGAAGACGATGTGCTTGCCCATGCGGCGGACGGCGGCGATGCGGCTGTGTTCCAGAGTGGCGGCGATCGCGGAGGCGGGAGATTTCAGGGGCTCTTTTTTTTGGCCTAGCCAGACGGATTCGACGACGTCTCCGGTGACGCGTTTGGCGAGGCCGCGGGCGATGGTTTCGACTTCGGGGAGTTCGGGCATGGATAGGGATTGAACATCTTAAACCACTAAGGACACGAAGGTTCACGAAGGAAATCTGGGACCGCCGCCGTGAGCTTCGCCATTCGATTACGCGCTACTTCTTCAGGAACGTTCCTTGCTCCAGTTCCTGGAACGCTTGCTGCAGTTGCTCCTGCGTGTTCATGACGATGGGGCCATACCACGCGACCGGCTCTTCCAGCGGCTTGCCGGAGACCAGCAGAAAACGGATTCCATCTTCGCCGGCCTGCACCTCGACTTCATCGCCGCGATCGAAGACGACGAGCGAGCGATTCTCGGCGTCGGCGGGAGGCTTGGTGTCGGCCCAGCCGACGCTTTCGGTCGGCACGGCGAGCGGACCCGAGGCGTTGCAGAATTTTCCGTCGCCGGCGAACACGTAGGCGAAGGCGTGGCGCGTGGTCTCGACGGGCAGCGTTTTTCTTTTTCCCGGGGGCACCGAAACATCGAGATAGATCGGATCGGCGGCGACTCCTTCGACGGGGCCGGACTTGCCCCAGAAAGTTCCGCAGACGATGCGGACGTGCGTGCCGTCGTCGTCGGTGACCTGCGGGATGTCTCCGGTCTTCACTTCCTGATAGCGCGGCGCCGTCATCTTCAGCGCCGACGGCAGGTTCGCCCAGAGTTGGAAGCCGTGCATGCGGCCGGTCGGATCGCCCTTCGGCATTTCCTGGTGAATGATGCCGCTGCCGGCGGTCATCCACTGCACGTCGCCGGCGGCGATGGCGCCGTGGTTGCCCATGCTGTCGCCGTGTTCGACGGTTCCGGCGAGGACGTAGGTGATGGTCTCGATGCCGCGATGCGGATGCCAGGGAAATCCGGCGAGATAATCCTCGGGAACGTCGTTGCGAAAATCGTCGAGCAGCAGGAACGGATCGAAGTCGTGCGTGTTGCCGAAGCCGAAGGCGCGGCGCAGATGCACTCCGGCGCCTTCGAGCGTGGGCTTGGACTTGATGAGCCGCTTGACGGGTCGAATGGACACTGGGATCTCCGTATCTGACGGCGATTGAAAAGACTGACGAAATAAATTTGATGCGCCAGGGTGCCAGAAGGACGCAGTCAGGTTTGAATCGGCGACCAACACTCACGTTTTGCGCCCATCGAGTATACGATTTTCGGACGGCGTTCGGGGAACGCTTGCGGGCGTCCGCAGGCGACTTAGTTGCTTGTGATAGGAAAGGCTGGGATTCGCCTGGCCCGGCTTCTAGTCTTTCAGCGGGACCACGGCGCTGCCGTCGCGGCAAAACGTGGCGACTCGTTGCAGGTCGCCATTGGCGCGGGGAACGGTCATCACCGGGCCGTAGCAGTAGACAGCGTGGCCGGAGGCGGCAAAGTACCACCGCCCGCCCTTGGTGTGCTTGGCGATCTGGGTGGTTGGCTGGGGAAGAGGCTTTTGAGGTGCCCATGGAGCAACGGGCAGACTGAACATCAAGGCTAGGGTCAGGACCTTCATGGTGTACCGACTTTCCGCTTTGCTACTGCTACTTCAGAATCAGACTGCCACAGTGTTCAGTTTTCTAGATCCTGCTTTACAGTCATGCTGCCTTTTCGTGGTCAGATCGTGATCAGGGTCCGAACATCGTCCACCAGATCGGCCGCCGGCTTCGACGGCATTTTGAAATCTGGTTTCTGCTTGGCTGACTGGCTCTGAGCACGTTGCTGCTGCGGTCCTGCCTGGGAAGACGGGGCCTGACTGGTTGGTGCCTGGGTCGACGGGTACTGGGTCAATGGTGCCTGGGTGGGCGGGTACTGGGATGACGGGTTCTGGGTCATTGGGGCCTGATTATTGGCCGAGGCAGCCTGGGCGGTGTCCTGCGCTGCCATCTTCTGCTTCACGACGGAGAGTTCGTTGCTATCTCGGAAGAGCTCGTGAATCAGGGCGCGCTGCGATTCGATGGTCCGCCCCTGCTCCACAATCAGCATGGTCATCAAGCCGTAAGAGAGTAGAAACAAGACGGTCAGCAGCGGCAACCAACCGTTCTTCTTGGGAGCGGCGGGGACGTCCATACTTTGTACTACGGGTAAAGTGTTGGTCCCGAATAGAGTTGTCAAAAGGCACCCCGGTCTTCGCCCCAAACACGCAGGCACGGAGAGAATTGCACCCGGACAACCATCGGAGGCGATTCGATTAAAGTTATGATAATGGGACACTTAGTAGTCTTTCCTCGGGAAGCCGCGAAGATGGAATGTGCAACTCGGTGCACATTATGAGTAAGGGGGATTTGTTGGGATCAGCTGGGTTCGGCTTGCAATCGCCCGTCTGGCGGGGCTTTGCAGGCGAATCGTCAGACGGGCCATGGCCCTTTTCGGGGTAATTTTGGTTACTCCGGTTACTTTTCCAGAACGCCCCGATCTCCTAAGATCAACAGTTCGTAAAACAACAAACTCCTCTATTTCAGGGACCGCTATCATGCGTAAGTGGTACGTTCTGGCACTCTTTCTCCTGTTCTTAACATTCTTTGGACCCGGACGAATGGCCCAAAGCCAACAATCGGCCAGTTTACGGCGGATCACGCGACAGGTCGCCCCCGTCTACCCGGACGTAGCCAAGAAAATCAATCTCGGAGGCACGGTGAAGGTGATTGCCGTGGTTGGAGCGGACGGAGACGTGAAGTCGGTAGAACCGGTAGGCGGCAGTCCAGTGCTGCTAAAGGCGGCGCAAGATGCCGTCGCCAAATGGAAATATGCTCCTGGTGGCGAATCCAGAGAGTCCGTCGAGCTGCATTTCACTCCCTAGCCCAATCGCCGTGCTGCGAGTGTTCCGCGTGACTGAGCCTTACTTGCCTAGCACTAGCTTGGCGATGGTCGCGAGCTGCATGTTCGACGTGCCCTCATAGATCTTGCCGATCTTGGCGTCGCGCCAGTATTTCTCGACGGGATAATCCTTGGTAAATCCGTAGCCGCCGTAGATTTCGATGGCCAGCGACGTCACGCGCTCGGCCACCTGCGAGGCGAAGAGCTTGGTCATGGCGGCTTCTTTCACGAAGTTCACGCCGGCGTCTTTCATGCGCGCGCAGTTGTAAACCATGAGGCGCGCGGCCTCGATCTCGGTAGCCATTTGCGCGATCTGGAACTGGATGCCCTGGAATTCGGAGATGGCTTTGCCGAACTGTTTGCGCTCGACTGCGTATTTGCAGGCGAACTCCCAGGCGCCGCGGGCCAGGCCAATCATTTGCGCGCCAATGCCGATGCGGCCTTCGTTCAACGTCTCGATGGCGATCTTGTAGCCTTTGCCTGGCTCGCCCAGGACGTTTTCCTTGGGCACGCGGCAATCTTCCAGAATCAGTTCGCAGGTGGAGGAGGCGCGGATGCCGAGCTTGTCTTCCTTCTTGCCGACCGTGAACCCGGGGAAATCTTTCTCGACCAGGAATGCGGTGATGCCTTTGTATCCGGCGCTGGGATCGAGCGTGGCGAAGAGCACGAATAGTCCCGCTTCCTTGGCGTTGGTGATCCACAGCTTGCGGCCGTTTAGCACGTACTCGCTGCCTTTGAGCGCGGCGCGCGTTTGCAGAGCGAAGGCGTCCGAGCCGGAACCGGCCTCGCTGAGGGCGTAGGCCCCCACGGTTTCGGTGGCCATCCTGGGCAGGAAGCGCTTCTTCTGCTCTTCCGTTGCCCCAGCGCAGCAGGGCGTTGTTGACCAGCGTGTTCTGCACGTCGACGATGACGCCGGAGGAGGCATCCACGCGCGACAGTTCCTCCACGGCGAGGATCGCTTCGAAGAACTTGGCGCCGCCTCCGCCGTACTGCTCGGGAATTTCGATGCCCATCAGGCCCAGCTGGAAGAAATCGTGGATGAGGTCTTTGTCGAAGATCCCTTTTCGTCCATCTCTTTCACCAGAGGACGGATCTTCTCGTCGGCGAACTGGCGGATGTTGTCGCGGAAGAGAATTTCGTCTTCGGTGAGAGTGGTGAGAGGAGCGGGAACGGCGGCCTGCAGCGTGGTCTCAGACATGGAGGCACCTTCAAAAGCTTAGGATGGCAAACCGCTAATTTTAGCACTTGCGGAAAGGACCTTAGACCACGAAGGACACGAAGGATCACGAAGGAAAATCACGCAGGAGACACCTTCGTGATACTTCGTGCCCATCGTGGTTTAAGGTTCGTCAACTAGCGAGGGCGGGAATGAACCAGCTTCAGCCCATCCGCTTGCAGGATGCGCTTGATCTGGCTGCGGGCGTGGACCGACCATGGGCCTGAGGTATCGAGCTTCACGTAAGACTTGCCAGTGTTTGAGCGCCTTGCGCGGCTCGCGGATTTTTTCGAAGGCCAGCGCGAGATTGTAGTGCGCGTCGGCATAGGTCGGAGCCAGTTGCAGCGCGGTCTTGTAGGTCTGGATCGCTTCCTGCACGCGACCGGTTTCGTCGAGCACGTTGCCGAGATCGAAGTAGGCGAGCGAGTAGCGCGGGTCGGCTTCAATGGCCTGGCGGTAGTGTCGTTCGGCGAGCGCGAAATCCTGGCGGTTGTAATAGAGCGTGCCCAGATTGATGTGCGCCGCGGCGTGCGTGGGCTGGATCTCGAGCACCTGATGATATGCGGCGATGGCCTCGGGCTGGGTGTTGGGATCTTCTTCCAGTGCGATGCCGCGCGCAAACCATGACGTAACTTCGTTCTCGCGGGGACTGGGCTCGGACTTCGGTACCGGCGTGCTGGTCAGAACTTTCTCGCGCTCGGAAAAATCCATCAGGAACTGGCCGGCGATCGGCTCCAGCAGTTTGCCTTCGTGGCGGAACGCCACGCGATGCTTCGCGGTGGACCGGGCACTGGCTTCGAGCAGCGGCTTCTCCACGCCCGAAGCCTGCTTGCGCATGGCGTCGAGCGACTGGCGAATCACCGCCGGACGCACGCTCATGGCGCACAGGTCGCGCACTTTCTTGATTTCGAGAAGATCGGAAAAAGAATAGGCCTCGGCAGACGTTACCAAGCCGTTCCGCTCCCAGTTGGCTAACTGGCGCGGTGTTACGTGGAGAATCCTCAGTAAATCGGCTCGGCTGTACACGGTAACGCTCAACCCACATACGGAACGTTCGCGATCATTATCTTCAACTTGTAGCAGTAAACGCAACTGCAAACCCTGTGAAAAGCTGTGGAGAACCTGGTTGATTTACATGCAGCGAAAATGGTGCAACTGCGCTTTAGACCGCGACCACGGCCGCCTGATAGTCCTCGTATGTGCCCTTGAAGTCGGTGATCTTGTGGTCGCTCTCGAAGTGCCAGATGCGCGTGGCGACTTCGTCGATCAGATCATGATCGTGGGTCACGAGAAAAACCGTTCCCTGATAGCGCTGCAAGGAAATGTTCAGGGCGTTGATGGATTCCAGATCGAGGTGGTTCGTGGGCTCGTCGAGCACCAGCACGTTCGGCTTTTGCAGCATCAGTTTGCAGAAGAGCAGGCGCGCGGCTTCGCCGCCGGAGAGAACGCTGGTCGACTTCGTCGCTTCATCGCGCTGGAAGAGCATCTGCCCGAGGATTCCGCGCAGTTCTTCGGTGACGGCCGCGCCATCCCACTGATGCAGCCACTCGATCGCGGTCGTGCCGCCTTCGATCAGGCTGCGATGATCCTGCGCGAAATAACCGATCGAAGCTTCGTGTCCCCAGATCACCTTGCCGGAGTCGACGAACGGGCCGTCGTAGCCGCTGGTCTTGCGCAGTTCGGCTTCGGGCGTGGTCGGAGAATTCGCCAGCAGGGCATTCAGCAGCGTGGTCTTGCCGGCGCCGTTGCGGCCCATGAGCGCGATTCTTTCGCCGCGGATGATGCTGGCGGTGAAGTCGCGAATGACCTGCTTCTCGCCGTAGGCCTTGCCCAGATGCTCGACTTCGAGAATGTGCTTGCCCGAGGGCCGCTTCTGTTCGAACTTGATGAACGGGCGCTGGATGTTCGACCGGGCCAGTTCCGTCACCTGCAGGCGCTCGACTTCCTTGCGGCGCGACTGCACCTGGCTTGACCGCGTGCCGGCGGCGAAACGCGCAATGAATTCGTTCAACTGCGAAATCTTCTTTTCGCGCTGCGCATTCTGCGATTCGATCTGCGAACGCACCTGCGTCTTGGCCACGACCATGTCGTCGTAGCTGCCGGTGTAGGTGATGATGGTTTCGTAGTCGATGTCGGCGATGTGGGTGCAGATGCTGTTCAGGAAATGGCGGTCGTGCGAGATGGCGATCACGACGCCGTCGTAGACATTGAGAAATCCCTGCAGCCAGTGGATGGAATCCAAGTCCAGGTGGTTCGTAGGTTCGTCGAGCAGCAGCGCCTGCGGATGGCCGAACAGAGCCTGCGCCAGCAGCACGCGGACTTTCTGTCCGCCCTGCAGTTCGCTCATCTTGCGGGTGTGCGCTTCGTCGGGAATGTCGAGGCCTTGCAGCAGAATGGCGGCGTCGCTCTCGGCGGTGTAGCCGTCTTCTTCGCCGACAATGCCTTCGAGTTCGCCGAGCTTCATGCCGTCGGCGTCGGTGATCTCGGGCTTCTCGTAGATGGCGTCGCGTTCCTGCATGGCCGCCCACAGGCGCTTGTTGCCCATGATGACGGTGTCGATCGCGGTGTAGGCGTCGAAGGCGAACTGGTCCTGGCTCAGGACTCCGAGTTTGCGGGGACGGACGACCGTGCCTTTTTGCGGCTCGAGTTCGCCGCTGAGCAGCTTCATGAACGTGGATTTTCCGGCGCCGTTGGGCCCGGTCAGGCCATAGCGCTTGCCCGGCGTGAACGCCGTGGAGACTTCATCGAACAGTATTTTGGCGCCGTAGCGCATGGACACATTGCTGACTGAAAGCATGTTTTTGTTGTAACTTCTTCAGGACCTGCGAGGAATTCCGCTAAGACGGTGCGCAGCTGGAGTTAATAGAATATCATGCCGCCGACATCGTCCAAGATGTGAGGCAGTCACGTCGGTGTTCGTCAGGGCTCAGCTCGACGCCTTTTTACGGTCAGACCGGCAAACGAGGCATTGTTCCGCCTGACGATCGAGCCTATGTTCAGCTCAGTTGTGCTGAGCCCGCACTGGCTTCCACCAACTGCTGCACCGGAGCAACCACCATCAGCAGCATATCGGCCTGGCGTTTTTTGGCTTGATCGATCGCGGCGAGTCTGCTGCGTCTTCCACGAATCCGGCGCAGTCTGGCCTTTGTCGAGATAATCGAGCGCCTGCAGGCCGGCCGACGCCCAGCGCAGACAGATCCTGCGACAGGGGCACGTCTTCCTGCAGAAGATAGGTCTGGCTGAGCAAGGGATGCAGTCGGGCATCGTTATCCCGCCAGATGGTGAGCCACATGCGAATCTGCGCTTCGGCTGCCTGATCTTTGTAGCCGCTCTGGATGAAAGTCTGCACCAGATCGCTGAAGTGGCGCGCGATGTCGCTCTCCGGGCTAGACCGCATCGATCATGCGGGTCAGCGGCGCGTGAAAATCGATGGGGCCTTTTGCGTCGCTCCCAGCGGTTGTAATCCTTGACGGGCTCGACCACATCGGCGAGATTGCGCAGCGCGGTGATGTCGGCCGTGCCGGCCATGCGATGCAGCATGCGCAGGCGCGCGCGAACGATGCGTCAGGCCCAGAAATTCCAGTTCGAGACTGACGGCGTTCATCCGCGTGTACATCGAGGCCACATCGGTGACATTCTGCGGAGACCACAGCCGCTCGGCGATCACAGCGTTGCGCGGCCAGATGTGCGAATCGATATTTTCCGGCGTGACCCACTCCGCCCACTGGCAGGACTCGCCGCCGAGAATGCGGCTTTTTTCTTCCGGAGTCAGGGTCGCGGCCTCATCGGCCATGGGATCGACGGCATAGTGCCGCGCCGCCGGCCACATCAGGTCGAGGTAGTATCCGAACGAAAGCAGGCCGCTGTAGCCCTGTTTCGCCGCCTCGGCCAGCGACTTCTGCCCGCGCCAGGATTGCACCACGATCGTCTTCGGCAAATCGGGATGCAGGATTTCGTCCCAGCCGACCATCGTCTTGTGATTCTTGGCGACGATCTTCTGCAGGCGCTGATTGAAGTAGGCCTGCAGGTCCTGATTATTCTTCATGCCGTGCGCGTGGATGAAGGCCTGAATTTGCGGATTGGCGTCCCACTGCTTGCCGTCGACCTCGTCGCCTCCGATGTGGAAGTAGGCGTCGGGAAAAAGCTTGGCCATTTCCGCGATGAATTTTTCCAGGAACTTGTAAGTCGATTCGCGCGTGGGATCCATGATCGGATCGATGTACCCGGCCGCCGCTTCGAGCGTGTATGGGCCGGAACCGCTGGACAGTTCGGGATATCCCAGGAACCACGACCGGCTGTGGCCGGGAATGTCGAACTCCGGCATCACGCGGATGCCGCGATCGTGCGCGTAGGCGATGAGGTCGCGAATCTCGTCCTGCGTGTAGAACATGCCGTCGGAGCCCATGCCGGTCAGCTTGGGAAATACTTTGCTCTCGACGCGGAATCCCTGATCGTCGGAAAGATGCCAGTGCAGGACGTTCATCTTCACCGCGGCCATGCCGTCGAGGTTGCGCTTGAGCACGTCGATGGGAATGAAGTGGCGGCTGACGTCGATCATCGTGCCGCGCCACGGGAAAGCGCGGCTGATCTTTGATGGTGACGGCGGGGGCGGCGAATCCGGTGGGCGTGATTTGCACGAGTTGGAGAAATGTCTGCAGCCCGCGCATGCACGCCGAGCGTGGTTGGCGCCGTGAGCTTCGCGCCGGAATCAGCGACGGTCAGTTCGTAGGATTCATCCTCGCCGAGTTTCTGCACGGCCTGGCGGCCGTGGTCGGCGTGGATCTGCAGCGTCGGGGCAGCGCCGGCTTTGGGGCGGAACGGAATTCCGGTTTGCCGCGAAAGCTGCGTCTGGAATCTTTGCACTTCGCCGTCGAGCGAGGCATCGTGAATGCCGGTGACAGCGACCGAGAACGATTGGGTGATGGCAGCTGCCCGCTGCCGCTGCACGCTGGCGGGCATGGGCATCAGGTTGAGTTGGGTTGGGATTGAGCTGACGAAAGCAGCAAGTAGAAGCACTGAAGTCGCGATGAGAAGGTTCGCATGATCGTCGGAAAGAATGTAACAGATCGTGTGCGAATGCTGGCTGTCGACGCGCTGAGCCTTCGCCAGGTTGGTCATTCTGAATGACGGCATGCCGACGTGAGGGACCGTACGTAGGTCGAAGGCTTGAAGCTGCGGCAGGAACTCACATGTGCTTACGGCATCGTATTCGCATAGAGTTTCGGCGCTGAGTATGCGTATCGTAAGGTCCCTCGAGGGCTTCGCCCTCCGTCAGCGATGACATCGCATGGCGAGATGTTCTGCTCGCGCGAAAGCTAGTGTCCGCCGCCCAACTCCCGCACGATCCCGCCCACAAACTGTTTCGCGTCGCCGAACAGCATCAGCGTGCGGTCGAGATAGTAGAGCGGGTTGTCGATGCCGGCGAAGCCGGGGCTCATGCCGCGCTTGATGACCATGACGGTGTGGGCTTTGTCGACGTCGAGGATCGGCATGCCGAAGATCGGGCTCGACTGGTCGGTGCGGGCGGCGGGATTGGTCACGTCGTTGGCGCCGATGATGAGGGCGACGTCGGTCTGCGGGAAGTCGCCGTTGATCTCGTCCATTTCGATGAGGCGGTCGTAGGGAATGTCGGCTTCGGCGAGCAGCACGTTCATGTGGCCGGGCATGCGTCCGGCGACGGGATGAATGGCGAAGCGGACGTCGACTCCCTTCTTGGTGAGCACGTCGTAAAGCTCGCGGACTTTGTGCTGCGCCTGCGCGACGGCCATGCCGTAGCCGGGAACGATCACAACTTTGTTCGCGGCAGCAAGAATCGCGGCGGCTTCTTCGGGCGTGGCGCTGCGCACCGGCTTCGCTTCCTGTCCCGCGGCGGCCGACGCCTGCACCTGGCCGAAGGCTCCGAACAGAACGTTGGTGAACGACCGGTTCATCGCCTTCGACATGATGATGGACAGGATGAGGCCGGAAGATCCGTCGAGCGCGCCGGCGATGATCAGCAGTTTCGAGTTCGAGCACGAATCCCATGGCCGCGGCAGAAAGGCCGGCGTAGGAATTCAGCAGCGAGATCACGGTCGGCATGTCGGCGCCGCCGATCGGAATGACCAGCAGCACGCCGAAGATCAGCGACACGCCAACGATGATCGGAAAGAACATTTTCGCTTCGGGATGCAGCACCAGGTAAACGGCGCTGCCGACGGCCACGACGAACAAGAGAAGGTTGACGAGGTTCTGCCCTTTATAGGTGATCGGCCGCTGCGGCAGAATCTCCTGCAGCTTTCCCGCGGCCATCAGGCTGCCGGTAAAAGTCAGGCCTCCGAGGATGACTTCCATCGACAGCACCGACATCATGAACTTGGGAACGTTCGGGCGTGCGCAGGTAAAACTCGGCGGTGCCGACCAGCGTGACGCAGAGTGCGCCGAAAGCGTGGCTGAGCGCGGTCCGCTGCGGGACGGCTGTCATCTGCACCATGCCGAGCGGGATGCCGATGCCGGAGCCGAGCACGAGCGCGATGATGATCCACTTGTAGTCGACGATGCCGTGATGCAGCAGCGTGCCGCCGATGGCCAGCACCATGCCGATTTCGCCGGCCAGAATGCCGTGGCGCGCGGTGGCGGGAGAACTCATCCACTTCAGCGAGAGAATGAACAGCGCGCTGGCGACGAGGTAGATGATTTCGATGAGGTACTGGCTTCCGGCAAACTCAGTCATGATTGTGGCTCAGTTACTTGTTGGCCGGACGGCTGGTCTTGAACATCCTCAGCATGCGGTCGGTGATGAGGAATCCGCCGACCACGTTGCTGGTGGCGGCGACGATGGCGATCACGCCCAGCACGGTCGCGAATGTGCTCTTCTTCTCGCCGACCAGAACGATCGCGCCGACGACCGCGATGGCGTCGAGGGCGTTGGTCAGCGACATGAGCGGCGTGTGCAGCAGGGGCGAGACGTGGCGGATGACTTCGAATCCGATGAAGGCCGCCAGCATGAAAACGAAAAGCGCGTCGATCAGGTTGGAACCCATGTGCTCCCTCAGTTCTCGCTTAACCTTGTCATTCTCGTTGTCATCCTGAGCGGAGCAGCTGCTCCGCGAAGCGGAGCAGCCGCGGAGTCGAAGGATCCCTATACTGCAAGTCAGCGCTCAGACATAGGGATCCTTCGACTGCGCAAGAGTTCGCTACGCGAACTCTTGCTCCGCTCAGGATGACATCGAAAACTCGCTATCCCGCCGCGGTCGCCAGCGCCGGCATCTTGAAAAACTCGCGCACGCGGGCGTTCACCACTTCGCCGCCGCTGGTGATCATGGTCTCGCGAATAATTTCATCCTGCAGGTTCAGTTGCAGCTTGCCGTCTTTCACCATGTAGAGCAGGAACGTCGTGAGGTTGCGGGCGTACATCTGGCTGGCGTGGTACGGAACGCTGGTGGCCAGATTGATGGCGCCGATGATCGTGACTCCGTACGCTCTCACGGTTTCTCCAGTGCGCGTGAGTTCGCAGTTGCCGCCGCGCTCAGCGGCGAGATCGACGATCACCGAACCCGGCGCCATCCCTTTCACCATGTCTGCGGTGATCAGCACCGGCGACTTCTTGCCGGGAATCACGGCGGCGGTAATCACCACGTCACTCTCCGCGACCACGCGAGTCAGCAGTTCGCGCTGGCGGGCGTAGAAAGTTTCGTCCTGCGCGGTGCCGTAGCCGCGGGCGTCCTGCGCGTTCTGCGCTTCGATGGGAAGTTCGACGAAGCGTCCGCCCAGGCTCTGCACTTGCTCTTTGGCGGCGGGGCGCATGTCGTAGGCCGAGGCCACGGCGCCGAGACGGCGCGCGGTCGAGATCGCTTGCAGTCCGGCCACGCCTGCGCCGATCACGAAGACGCGCGCGGGCGTGATGGTTCCGGCGGCGGTGGTCATCATGGGAAAAATTCGCGGCGAAGTTTCGGCGGCGAGCAGCACGGCTTTGTAGCCGCAGATCGTCGCCCATGGAGGAAAGCGCGTCCATGCTCTGCGCGCGCGTGGTGCGGGGCATGAGTTCCACGGAAAAAGCGGTGACGCCCGCCTGCGCGATCTGCTGCACGATTTCCGCGGAACCGAACGGCCGCAGAAATCCGATGAGCGTCTGGCCGCGGCGCATCAGCGGAAGGTCGGCTTTGCCGGTGACGTCATTCGAGCCGTAGCACAGCACCTGCACCACAATGTCGGCGGCGCCGAACACGGCGGCGCGATCGGGCACAATCTTCGCGCCCTTTTCGACATACATCGCGTCGGGATAGCCGGCCTGCTCGCCGGCCCCGGCTTCCACGATGACTTCGAGTCCCGCCTTGACGAGGTTGGGAATGGCTACGGGAACGAGCGCAACCCGACGCTCTCCGGGATAGCTTTCTTTCGGAACTCCAACGATCACGCGGCTCTCATCCTTTCCGTGCCGGTCAGCCAATCTGGCTGCTTCGGCGTTTCCGGGAGTGCCCGGCTGTGAGCGGATAGTCTTTCACGGGTTAGCCTGCGAATTGCTGTGACATGTGTCACACAAACGCACAAATAGGCGGACTGAAAACAGTAACAGATTGAGGAAGGAACTGGAAGGTCGTGCGACGGCAGCAAGCTCGAGGTTGCGTCCGCAGCGCCGATCTGGCTGAGGTGATGAACGCAGATGGGTAAGATAATCCGTCGCTATAAATCGAAGAGTCACCGGCTCGCCCGAGCCGATGCGGCAGGGAGTCTCCAGCTTGGACGGCAGGCAAGTGCGCGATGACATGAGCGAGGTAGCGATTGTAAGCCGCCCACAGTGAGACCAGCAGCAGCCAATCTGCCTCTTGCGGCGCTTGGACCCGCATGTTTCCTTCCTGGTCGTAGCCGGGAAAATCCAGGAACGCCAGCTGGGCCGCGCGAACGAATCGTTGGTGGTTGTTGGATGCGGAGTCGATCAGATGAGCGATTACTTGCTTGCGCGACCAACCGCCTGACAATATAGGCTCGGCACTTTCCAGTTGCGGTGATCTCGCGCAGTCTGGGCTCCGCCGCCTCGATCACGGAAAGCAGATTTTCACTCAGCTCTTTCATTGGTCGTCCTTCCGCTACTAGTGCGCGAACCGATAATGCCACACTCGCGCCGCGCCGATCAGATTCGTGTCGTCCCCGAGAGAGGCCAGCGTGAGTTGCGTTTTCTCTGCGGGGACGAAGCGGCAGCCGCTGCGAATCACTTCGCGGATGCGGTCGAGAAAGAGCGGCGCGCTCTTCATCACGCTGCCGCTCAGCACGATCGCGTCAGGAGTAAACAGGTTGATCAGATTGGCGAGGCCCAAGCCGAGATAGTAGGCCTCATGTTCGACGGCCTGCAGCGCGACTTCGTCGCCCTGCTTGCGCGAGCTCGCAGATTTTCTTGGCGGTGATGCCCTCGCGATGCAGATATGCCGCAGGCGCGTGGCTTTCGAATCCACGCCACCATCGCCGGACCGGCGGCCAGCGATTCCCAGCAGCCGCGAAATCCGCACGAGCACTCCGGGCCCGCGGGATCGACCACGTGATGTCCGACCTCGGGATGCGCGCCGTCGACGCCGCGGTAGAGTTGGCCGTCGAGACACCATTCCGCCGCCAATGCCGGTGCCGACGGTCACGTAAATCAGGCGCGAGCGATTCCGGCCCGCGCCCCATCCGGCTTCGGCCAGGGCAGCGGCGTCGCCGTCGTTCTCGAGCGCCACGCGCACGTTGAAAATCTCCGTCCAAATCCTTGCACCAGACTCTTGCCGCGCCAGCCGGGGAGAAAATCGACATCGCCAAACTCGCCGCGGATCGGATCGACTGGCCCGGTCGATCCGATGCCGATGCCGGAGAGTTCCACGCCTGCTTTGGCCGCAGTTTCGCGCAGCATGCGCGGCGATGAGTTCAATGCCGTCGGCGTAACGATCCGGATCGGTGGGTGGAGCCTGCACCTTCCGCGTCGTAAAGCCACCGCGATTTGTTCCGCCGATGTCGATCGCACATGATGCCTTGACGCCTGCGATCTTTCGTTCCTAGCCAGATAGTCGACCGCGCCGATCAGTCGAAGATCACTACGCGGTCTGCTCGAACTCCGGCCAATCGCCGCGCTTCTTCCAGCGTGAGCCGCCGTCTTGTTCTTGTACGACAAGATTCGCCATGTGCACGGCGATGGCCGAGCGGTAGCCGATCTCCGGCGGCGCATTCGGAACGGCGCGGCTGCGGACGCAGTCGATCCAGTTCGCCATGTGGTCCTGGTTCTTGCGTCTTGCCCTTGGTCGACTTCTCCGGTAGGACGGTTCGTCTTCTCCGGCCAGTACTGCAGCGGCTCTTCGAAATGATGTTCGAGCGTGCCGTCGCTGCCGAGAATGCGGTCGGCCATGTTCGTAGTGCTTGTTGCTGAATGTGGACTGCCAGGTCACGACGATGTCTTTCGGAAAATCGAGCGTCACGGCGATCGTGTCGGGCACCTCGCGTCCGTCTTTTTCCGAGAACACGCCGCCCGACATGTAGGCCGCTGACGGCAGCGGCAGATCGAGCGCGCCCATGATCCAGGCAATCTGGTGCACCATGTTTTCGGCGCAATTGCCTCCGGCAAACTCCCAGAACAACCGCCAGTTAATGAGTTTGTAGGGATCGAAAGGCCGGTCGGGCCGGCCGTTCAGAAACGCGCTCCAGTTCACGTTCTGCGCGGTGCAGTCCGAAGGCACCGGGCGCACCCACTGGCCTTTGCCGTGAGGAGTGTTGCGGCTCATCCAGGATTCGACCTGCGTGACTTTGCCGACCCATCCGTCTTTGATCCATCTGCTTCGCGTCGATCTGCGCGCCGGAACTCTGATGCTGCAATCCGATCTGGATGACGCGGTTGGATGCCTTCGCCGCGGCCAGGCACTTGTCGGCCTCCGGAATCGACCAGGTCATGGTCTTCTCGGAATACAGATCTTTCCCGGCGGCCAGCGTGTCGAGAAAATGCCGCGTGTGAATATGCAGCGGGCTGGCCACGATGACGGCGTCGATATCTTTCATGTCGAGCAGGCGGCGGTGATCGTCGAACGTCTGAATGCCGGGCACTTTGCTTTTCGCCTGATCGCGGCGGCGGCTGTAGACGTCGGCCATGGCCACGACTTCGACGCCATGCACCGCGCAGAATCTGCCCCAGCAAATCGTTGCCGCGATCGCCCACGCCGATCATGCCCACGCGGACGCGGTCGTTCGCGCCCAGCACGGTGGAAGCTGGATACGCCAGCACGGCGGCGGTTCCCATCGCGGCCTGCTTCAGAAAAGTGCGTCTGGTCTGATCGAACTTGATGTGATCGGTCATATCTTCCTCCAGTTCTGTGTCAGTGCCCCATTTCTCGCGCTTCTTGCGCGAGATGAGTCTTACAACGCGTCCGCCTGTTGCAGAAGTTTCTTCATTCCCGCCCAGCTCTTGCGCGAACATTCTTCGGGCGACCCGCCGCCGCTCCAGTGCGTCTCCAGGCTCACGGCGAAATGGTAGCCGTCGCGCTTGAGCGCCTTGAACTGGCCCGACCCAGTCGATGACTCCTCCGCCCATCGGCGCCCAATCGTAGCCTTTGCCCTTCTTGACCGCATCTTTGCAGTGGCAGTGGCCGATGCGTTCCTTGGGCAGAAGATTGTAGCCATCGGGATATGGAATTTCGCCGCTGGCGGCGGCGTTGCCCGGATCCCAGTTCAGCATGAGCGCCGGCGACTGCACCGCGCTCAAAACCTTGGCCGCTTCGGCCGCAGTCGCCGTGTTGCATGCGGATTCATTTTCGAGCACCAGGATGATGCCCTTCTTCTCCGCCTTGGCCGCGGCATCGCGCAGCTTTTCGTTGATCGCGGCGCGATAGGGAGCCTGGTCTTCCAGACGCCAGAAATCGAAGCAGCGCACGCGATCGGTCTGGAACGCCTTCGCCATGTCCATGGCGCGCTCCAGAACTTCATCCTGCTGCGCGAGGGTAAAGTCCGCGCCGAAACTCTTGGCTTCGCTGAACTTCGATTTCGGCGCGCCCGGCCAGTCGACTTTGAACAGCGGGCTGGCGATGTCGGTCACCTTCAGTTGGTATTTCTGAGAATGCGGCGCGCTTCCGCCACTTCCTTCTCGTCGAGGTTGACGATGTTCTTCTTCCACATGCCGCGCAGTTCGATCCATCCCATGCCGAATTCGCGCGACGCGACTTCGCAGGCGTGGCCGAAGTCCTGGGAAATTTCATCGTTGATGACGGAAACGCGGAACGGAGAACTGCCATCGGCTGGGTTGAACCGCGAAGACGGGGCAAACCCTGACGCAGCCTTCGCGGCCGTCATCGCAACCATTCCCGCGAGAAATTCGCGGCGGGCAAACTGGACAGGCATGACCTGCTCCTGACACTGCGTGGGTCACGACAAGAAAGGCGCAAACAAATCTACACCATGGAAAGCGAAGAAGGGGTAGCGGGTGGGGCTCGCAGGAAGCAGTCGTTATGACGCGAGGATGTACACCATAAACCACGAAGGACACGAAGTATCACGAAGGCCTTCGTTCGCAAGTCTCCTTCGTGTGACTTCGTGTCCTTTGTGGTAAAGATTCTTCGCCCAAAACAAAACGCCCCAGACTCAAAGAGTCGTGGGACGTCTGTTGATCAGCCCTCCCCCAAGTGCTGCTCAAGAACCAATCTAACTCTACCCCCCAGCCCGGTAAATGGCTCGACTGGGCCATATATGGCACGAACGGGTAGGTAGAGCAAACCCTTGAAAACACAGCTTGAGGGGCCTCATGGCATTGCCAAAACGTTATGGCTGGATCGAGTGCGGTCGTGATATTTATGCCGACTAGGTGGCGCTAATGCTGCCCTCCGCTCCAGTTGACCAGAACGCTCCGAAGATTCGCATGGGGTCCCGCTCCCTTTTCCCCCTCTTTTAAAATTTCCGCTTTCGTGACAAGATTTTATCCTCGTCTAAATGAATATCCTTCCGCTCACCGCAAACTGGAAGCAAGTTCCTTGTCGCCACGGTGAGATCAAACCGGGCCCTGTGGGACGAGCTTTTCTATGTGCGTTGCTCGCCGTGAGCAATTCGGCGACCTTCTCGAACGCTACGCTCGCACAGCAGACGGATCCGAAGCCTGTAGTAGTGCAACCGGGCGCGCCCGGGACACCAAGCAAAACGCTGCCATCGTCGACCCGGGGAGTCCTGCCGCAACGGTCGGTGGCGGACGTAGAGTTCATGCGGGGGATGATCCACCATCACGCCCAAGCAGTGGAGATGACGGCAATGATTCCATCGCATACACAAAACAAAGAGCTGCGTTCCTTGGGGGCGCGGATCAGCAGTTCGCAGTCGGACGAAATCAAATTCATGAAGCGCTGGCTGGCGGCCAGGGGCGAACCCGTTCCAAAGGCAACGCCGAAAATGCCGGGCATGGATATGTCGCACGAGACGCTGATGCCCGGAATGCTGACGCCGCAGCAGATGGAAGCTCTGCAGGAGTCGGCGGGCGCGGAGTTCGATCACTTATTTTTGGTGGGGATGATTCAACACCACAACGGCGCGTTGACCATGGTGAAAGATCTGTTCGACACTGCGGGGGCCGGACAGGACGCGGAGCTATTCAACTTCGCCACCGATGCCGACAATACGCAACGCGCCGAGATACGCATCATGGAAGCTATGCTCAAGAAACAAACTCCCGAGGAGAAACGATGAAGCGATTGTCCAGTCTTGCCCTGTGTTTGGTGTGGGTTGCGCTGATCTTTTGTTCCGCTGTAAACCGAACGCAGGCACAGGCGGCGCCACCCTCCGCCCCAGCACAGAGCAATGCGCAGAAGCCCGCGACCCCGCCATCCGATAAGAATGACGAAAACGAAGAGGAGAATATATTCGCTCCCGAGCCTGCCCCCACGCTGCCCCCCGGGATGACGGGATCGAATGCGGACGATCCGCGCGCCAAGCTGGCACCGGGGCTATATGACGCGGGCGAAGCTTCGATGGGCATCGAGCACCTCCTGCTGCTCAAGAAGCCGGATGCGTTTCAACTCGGAGCCACGGATCCCGATGATCCGAAAGTGGAGACGATTGTTTCGCGCCTCGGTATGGGGAACAATAAGAAGATTCCGAAGGCAGCGCATCTGCTGATCGCGCAGCTTGCTTTTGCCAACTCCGACCTTGCTTTCCAGGGAAACCATCTGTTCCAGGGGAATTTTTATGGCGTGAATATCTACGACATCTCCAATCCAGCGAACACAAAATTGCTGACCTCGATGGTCTGCCCGGGCGGACAGGGCGATGTGTCGATCTACAAAAATCTAATGTTCATGTCGGTCGAGATGCCGAATGGACGGCTAGATTGCGGCGTTGAGGGATTTCCGCCGGAACCTACCCCGCCCGCCGACGCAGCAGAGGATAAAGACAAGGACAAAGATAAGGACAAAGAAAAAAAGCACCCTCTCCCGGTCGCGCAAAAAGATCGCTTCCGTGGCGTAAGAATCTTTGACATCTCCGACATCACGAATCCTAAGCAGGTAGCAGCCGTGCAAACCTGCCGCGGATCCCACACCCATACCCTGGTGATCGATCCCAACGACAAGGACAACGTCTACATCTACGTGTCGGGAACGTCATTTGTAAGGCAGCCAGAAGAGCTGGCCGGGTGCTCCGGGGAAAAGCCCGACAAAGACCCGGATACCGCACTGTTTCGCATCGATGTGATCCAAGTTCCAGTGGCCGCACCGCAAGAGGCGAAGGTCGTGTCGAGTCCGCGCGTATTTATCGATCCGCGTACGGGAGCGATCAATGGTCTGAACAACGGCGGTACCCATGGCAAGAAGGGCGCGGAGAAGCCGGCGGACACCGACCAGTGCCACGACATCACCGTCTACTCGGCGATCGGGTTGGCCGCGGGCGCGTGCTCGGGGAACGGGATTGTACTCGACATCAAAGACCCGGTGCATCCCAAACGAGTCGATGCCGTCAATGATCCGAACTACTCCTACTGGCATTCGGCTTCGTTCTCGAACGATGGCAGCAAAGTCGTATTCACCGACGAGTGGGGGGGTGGCCTGGGCGCGCGCTGTCGTGCGAATGATCCGAACAAGTGGGGTGCGGATGCCATCTTCCGTCTACAGGACGACAAGCTGACATTCGCGAATTACTACAAGCTGCCGGCCGCTCAGGGCGATTCCGAAAACTGCGTGGCGCATAATGGTTCACTGATTCCGGTTCCTGGCCGGGATATTGAAGTGCAGGCGTGGTATCAAGGCGGGATCTCTGTGATGGACTTCACCGATCCGGCCAACCCCTTCGAGATTGCCTACTTCGATCGTGGGCCGATTGATCCGAACGTTGTCGTGCTCGGGGGCGACTGGTCCGCATATTGGTACAACGGCTACATCTACGGTTCGGAAATTGCGCGCGGGCTTGACATCTTTCAGTTGACGCCGACCAAGTTCCTTACGCAGAACGAAATCGACGCGGCCAAAGCGGTCCGCGTAGCTGAGTTGAACGTGCAGAACCAGCAAAAAATCAAGTGGCCAGCGAAGTTAGTCGTGGCGAAAGCCTATGTGGACCAGTTGTCGAGGTCGGAGGCTCTGCCGGAAACCCAAATCGCGGAGCTGCAAAAGGCTATCCAGAGCGCAGAAACGTCGCACCTGAGCAAGAGCGCCGCAGCAACACTGAAAAAGATGGTTCCTTCACTGGAGAAGAGCGCAGCCACAGCGAAAACACCGGCCGACGCAACGCGGATGCATGCTCTAGCAGCCGTTCTGAAGCATCCATCGGTTTGAGCGGGGACGGGAAGAGGTCAGGAATGGAGCCGACGAGCGGACTTGAACCGCTGACCTGCCGATTACGAATCGGCTGCTCTACCAACTGAGCTACGTCGGCCTCCCATCGATTCTAAATGGGAGGCCGAGAAGCGTAAAGCAGAGATGCGTTCGCCTGCCTACGCCGCTCGCGCCTCTGCCATCGCCTCATACTCCTGCTCCGACTCTGCGGGCAACAGGACCCACATGGTGTAGATGCCGAGCGCCGTTCCGAACGGAATGTTGGTAAACAGAGAAACAAATGCCAGCACAAGAACCACGACCCGAGCCCACGGCTCCCGCTGCGTCAATCCCCATCCTGCAACGAATCCACATGCTGCCTTGGCGAGCAATAAAATCGCCACGGTGCTCAACAGCGGGGTGAGAAACGCGGGTGGTCCGCCCTCGACTCCCCCTCAGCGCAGGTGAACCAGCAAGGTATTGGCAATGACGTACAGTATTACGCCGCCGATCGCATTGAACGCCGAAAACGCCAGCCACAACAGTCCTAGCAACCGCACATGCTCCTTCACGCGGCTCCGAACAGGCTGCATGAGCGCCACGGGCCCGACGATCTGCTTGCCGCACTTGCTGCAAAACCCTTGGCCCGGTTGAACTGCGGTGCCGCATCCATCGCAGAACATGAATTCCTCCCTCGAACTTTTCCGCTTCGTCGCTTCGCTACAAAATACTTACAACAGTTGATACGCAGAAAGCACAGAACAGTTCCATATCATAAGAATTGGGATGGGTTCCTGGAGTTTGCGCCAGGCCAGAGAAACGAATACATAAACGAAGAGGCCACCCGGCAACAGGGCAGCCTCTTCTTCAAGGGAGAATAGTTCCAACGGAGCTTTGAAATCCGTCAAAACTTTCTGCGGCAAATCTTATGAGTCTAAAAACAGGGGTGTCAAGGGATTTTTGTGAAATAAATGTCTTTGTTTTCAACTAGTTACAGAACCAATCAATATCCCTCGCGAGTGTAGCAATTTGAGACAAAACGGCCTCGGCAAAGACCTAAGCCAATCTATCTAAAGCCACTTACCCTGGCTTGGCGAGAGGTTACGAGGGATTTTGGGGTGCCGGGCGACCCGCATCCGTCCCGCTTTGGGAGGTTCCCTTGACTACCGTTTCGGTCAGGCGCAGCGAGATGAATTCCATCTGTTCCGGGCGGTCAAACACCTTGTCGGGATAGCAGCGCTTCATCAGAATGCGGATTCCTCCAAACGCCACGCCAGCCACCACCGCGAGTCCAGCAAGAATTCCGCAAAGCACCACGATGTTGAGAATCAGCATATAGAGATCGCGCACCTGCGGATTATCGGTCGGCTGGTTCCATGTGACGCTCGCTTCCCAGTTCACCCGCCCGAGCAGAGACTTCGCATCGCTGTCGGACACTGGTCCAGCAGCGATCGCGAGCATCGGACCCGTGCGCTTGGGGATAAATGAGCCCGAACTCTCGGCATTCGAAACGCCCGGCTGCGCAGCAGACGCTCTGATGCGCGGCCTCGATGCGGAGCAAATGATCGGCCGCCAGTTGCGGCGTGGGATAAGAGATCAGCATCAACGTCGCTTCCCCGCTCGGCGTGCTGTAACGCGCCAGACTCACTTCCGCACTCGCATCGAAGTCCACCAAGTCCGCTGACACCGGCGGCGCCTGCGCGGCCAGCGCTGCCGGGCCCATCACATACTTCTGCGTGTTCGCGATGTAGTTCTCGTGCGGCATGAATTCGATGAACGTCGGCAAGTTCGCGGAGTTTCCGCTGGGACGCGGCAGCGCTCGCGCCAACTCGCGCATCTGCGCCCCTGACATGGCCGATTCCTGGCTGAATTGCGCATCCACCAGCACATTCCCGCGGTAGAAGAGCACGCGCCGTCCCAGAAACGCTGCCTGGTCGCCGATCTTATCTTCCTCTTTTTTTGCGGTGTCCCGCGTCATCGCTGGATGCAGATAGAACAGTGTAGGCCCCGAATGCGCCGGAAGCATCGGCGAAGCGTGCCGCACGGATCTTCAGCGTACGTCCATCATCCCGCGTATAGGTGGCGGTCGCCACGTCCGTAAAGCGATATTCCTTAAGGACTGCAGCATTGGTCGGATCGGCGGCCGCAGGGTCGGGGCTCGTCTGTGTTGAGCCCTGCATCTGCCATCCCTCAAACTGTTGCGGAAGTAGAGCGGGAGACTGCTCGGCGGGACGAATCCGCAGCCTGCGCCGCGGGCTTATTCGTCGCAGCCGCCATGCCTAACAGGCATGCAAGAGAAATCACAACACCAATAGAACGGGAAAAACTCATGAATTGGCCCCGGCCTCAAGAACTCCTGCTTGTAATTAGACCACAGAGCGGGGTGAAAGGTTTCCGAAACCTCGTAAGCTCTTGATCCGCCAGCCCCTTTGAGCAGGACTGGAGGATGGTTACCGACGTGCCTTCCTCCTACACATCGGAGCCATTCACAGCGGACTGATCTGAGAGCAAACTAGCAGTGGGTGATGGAATGTCAGTGAGTAGTGTGGATACGAAGCCGCGACGCGGGAATCGCACCAAGGCAGTTCTTCCCGTAAGAGTAAAGGGCACCGACAGCGCGGGAAAGGCTTTGAAGAGCTGGTTCATACGCTGGACGTGACCCCGGAGGGAGCGCGTTTGGGCTCGGTTCGGCACGAATTGCATTTGCAGGACGAGATCACGGTTTTCTATCGCCAGCGAAAAATACAGTTTCGCGTGGTCTGGACGAAGAAGATGAAGGGCACGTCGGAGTTTCAGGTAGGGCTGCAGGCTGTGAGCCAGGACAGTGAGGCGTGGGGACTGAATCTTCCGGAATTTAAGCGCCAGCCCGTTTCACAGGACGCGGTTTCGATGGCCTCGGTGGTTGCTTAGCAGGAAAGGGAGAAGTTTATGAGTCATTCATTTCGCAATCTTTGCTTCGATCGGCTTTGGTCGGATGAAGAAGGGCAGGATATTGCCGAATATTCGGTGATGCTGGCGGTGATTCTCGTCATTGTCGTGGGCACCGTGCGTCTGATCGGATCGAACGCGAGCAACATCTTTTCGCAAGTGGGCAGTTCGATTCAGTAGGCAGGAACCGCCCTCATTCCGCTCGGGAATGCAATTATTGGCCAGCCGCTTTGTCCAGCTTGCTGGCCATTTTCACGCCGCTCAATCCATCCACATACTTCGCAATTCCGCGATAGAGCGACTCGGCAATGCGCTGGCGGTACTCGCTGGTCTCGAGCCGATGCTCGTCGGCCGGATTGCTGACGAATGAAATCTCCGCCAGAATCGACGGCATATTGGCGCCGATCAGCACGATGAACGGCGCCTTCTTCACCCCTCGGTTGCGGATCGCGGGACTCTTGGCCGCCAGTCCGCTGTGCAGCGATTCCTGCACATCGCCGGCAAACTCGCGGGACTCTTCAATCTTTTCCTTCAGCGCGATCTTCTTCACCAGATCCTGCAGTTCGTAGATGGATTTCTCCGAGACCGCGTTTTCGCGCGCCGCCACTTCCAGCGCTTCCGGCGATGAAGTGAAGTTCAGGTAATAGGTCTCGACGCCGCGGGCTGCCGAATCCTGGCTTGAGTTGGCGTGGATCGAAATGAACAGGTCCGCCCGCTGCTGGTTGGCGATGGCGGTGCGGGTTTCGAGCGGAATGAACGTATCGTTCTTGCGCGTGTAAACGACCTCGGCGCCCAGCCGCGTTTCAAGCAGCTTGCCCAGCCGCCGGCCCACTTCCAGCACCAGATCTTTTTCCTGCAACCCATCGGGGCCAATCGTCCCGGTATCGTGGCCGCCATGGCCGGGATCGATCACGATCCTTCCAATCTTCAGCCCCAGCGCGCGGATCAGTGACCGGTCGCCGCTGGCCGTAGGCTTGGCTTCGCGGATATCGAGGTCCAGTGTCTTCCGGTTGGCACTGAGACGCGATGACTTCCCTCGTGCCGAACCTGTGGGCGATGTATCGCTCACAGCCTTCCCGTCGGAAGCCGTCGAATCGGAATCTGCTGCAGCCTCCGTTTTGCGCGAAGCCGCGGTTGACGACTTACGCAAATGCGCCGGAGCGTCCACCTTTGCGGCCTTTGCCGGAGGCGTCTCGTCGTCATCGTCCGCCTCCACCACGACCTTCTTCACGGTGCCGGCGTCGGTCTTATTGTTACCAGCAACCTTTTGCGGCTCTGACGAATGCGCCTTCGAGCCTTCAGCATCTTCCTTCGACGCAGCGGCGCTGGGCTCGTCGTGAATCTGCTCGGTCTTGCTGACCGGCCTTCCGGCCAGGGCCTTCACGTCGGCCTTCAACTCAGACTTTGGAACATCTTTCGGCGCGTCCTTCGCAACATCCTTCAAAACCTCTTTGGGAACATCCTTGGGATTGTCTGCCTTCGATCCTGCCTTCGGCGGCATTTCCACGTCGGCCGTCTCGGTCAGTGCGTCCTTCGTTCGCTCGGGCGCGCGCCGCCTTGTCGGCATCTTTGCCGTGGATATCGATAATCAAC
This sequence comes from uncultured Acidobacteriaceae bacterium, assembly GCA_963795875.1. Classification (GTDB taxonomy): domain Bacteria; phylum Acidobacteriota; class Terriglobia; order Terriglobales; family Acidobacteriaceae; genus Sulfotelmatobacter. The sequence continues at coordinate 1,156,231 of CAWCJM010000003.1, read as the reverse complement.
CGGTAAGGATTCGGCAGCAGAAACGCTTCGTAATCGGAAAGATCGGCCACTTCGAGCACAACCCGCGTGCGCCCCGGCTGAAACTGCGCCACGCGAATCTTCTTCAGGAATCCATCATCCACGTCGAAGCTCTTGCCCACCAGCGTTGAAGCCAGCTTGGTGCCGCGCAGATCGAAGAAAATCCGGTCAGGGTTGGAAATGCGCTGCGAGCCAAACTTAATGTCGCTCTCCAGATCGATGGCGACGCGCGTGTAGTCCGGCGTCGACCAGTGCCGGATCCCGGTCACGCGCGGCATGTCCGCCGCGGCTCGCGAGCTCTGCCGGCGTTTCGCTTCGCCAGCCGCATCGGTCTTAGGCTCGGGTTCGAGCGTCTGGCTTTCGATGTCGTCCTGCGCGTCAGCGTCCTTCGCAGGCGAATCCTTGGCGGATCTTGCCCTTCTCGGCAACTTCTTGCCCGGCTTCTTGCTGGGCCTCAGCCTTTTTCTCCGCTGCGGCCTCGCGGTCGAGTTCCGCCACGGCCTGCTGGGCATCCTCGACCAGCCGGTTCTGCGGATAGCGGTGCAGAAACTCCTGAAAACTCTCGCGCGCCTGCTCGCGGTCGTTCAGATCGTCTTTATAAATCTCGCCAATCGTGAACAGCGCGTCGCAGCGATACTTGCTGCCCGGATATTCCTTCCGCAGGAACTTGTACTGGGCAATGGCCTCGTTCAGGATCTTGTCGTCGTCGAAGCGCCGCCCCATCTCGACCAGCGTCTCGGCGACTGCGACTACGCTGGGGTCGGCCTTGGTCGACGCAGGCGCGCCAAAATAAACGTTGCGGTAGGCATTGAGGACCCGCTGGTAGTCGTGCCGCGTGCGGTCCGCCGGAGGACGTCCGTTCAGCGCTTCCCGCATGCGCTCGGCAGCTGGCAAAGCGGTCGCGAGCCCAGGATTCGGTGTGATGCACGCGGGCATGGGCATGATCCAGCACTCCGGAAAGCGCCACCAGCAACAGCAGCGCTCCCCAGCGCAGACCGCGCTGGCTCGATGTCATTTTCAAAGTCGTCGGTCCGTTACTGTCTCGATCCAACGTTGCAGTTGAACTGCCTTGGTACCTGAGAGATTTCAAATACAACTTGCCAGGGTGCTCCATCCTTGCCGCGCTTTTGCGACAGGGTGGGGATTTTGACTGCCACCGCTTCTAGAACAGATGCCGCGAACCTATTCCGTGTTGCTGATGTAAAGCACGCCCCGCGCATCTCGTTGAACCCGCACGGGATCATGCGTCGAGCCGGACGGAGAAATATCGAATCCTGCCGTAGTACAGGTTGGTAATTCTGCGCACATAATTCTGGGTTTCGGCATAGTGCGGCACGCCTGCACTGCGCGCCACCGCTCCCGAACCCGCGTTATAGGCGGCCAGGGTCAAATTCACGTCGCCGCCATAACTTTCCAGAAGCGCTTCAGATGCCGCACGCCCGCATCCACGTTCTGCGCGGGGTCAAACGGATTCTTCACGTTCAACGACTCGCGCCGTCTGCGGCATCAACTGCATCAGCCCCATCGCGCCCTTGCGCGAAACCGCGTTGGAATTGAAGTTCGATTCCACTTTCACCACCGCGCGCACCAGGTTCGGATCCACATTGTGCCGGGCCGCCGCCATCACGATCGAAGAATCAATTTCTTCCTGCGAAGCCTGATGCCCGCGGGCATTGGCCGCCACAATTTTCGCATTCGCCGACTGCGTCGACTCGTGCCCGTAATACTGGCTGACCTCAGCCGCGGCCGACCGCGCCGCCTGCATCGAGGCCGTTCCCGCCGAAGGCACCGGCTTCCAGCGATTCTCTTTGCTGCTCCAGTACACCAGCGACGACCGCTTGGGCTGCTGCGCGCTTGGCGTGGCCGTGCTTCGGAGCCGGGCCATCCTCGTTCACATAAATCTTGCGCCCGTGCTCATCGGTCGTGGTGATCACCTTGGCGGCGCATCATCTCCCTCGGCCGCCCGACGACGGGGAGCTGATAATCGAGAAGAAAAGGAGGTCGCGATTGCCGTGGATGGCCGTCAGCATCGATGCGAGTTGCAGGCGCTTTCGCATAATCCGGGCGTTTCCCTTTCACCGAATCGACCGTTGGAGGGCATTCAGACAAACTTCGCCCTCCCATCTTCTACCCGGAACCTGACGGAGAATCCTGAACCAGAGTAGGACGATTATAGGCGGCAGGGAGGGCCGGGCAATCTCTCCGAAGGGAGTAGAACCACCAGAGTAATCTAGGTAACTAATTGAAAATATGATTGTTATAGTGCCCTATCCTCGCGGGGACTGCAATCAACGGTAACCGGAATGTGGTTACTCGTGCAAGGTTCCCAGGTATCCCGGACAACAATCTTTCCCGCGTCATCGCGAGAAACAGGGGTATAGTTGTTGCCTCTTCCAAAGGGCTAAGAAGGAGATTCGGTATGAAGAATGGTGGAAGGACTGCATGGCTTTGTGCAGTTTGCTTGCTGGTTGCAACCTGTTCGGCACAGTCGACGGGCATCACCGAACCGTTCAATCCGGATCGAGAGAGTGGCTACAACGCAGGGACCGAGCTTGCGACCCGCAAAATATCGTTGGTCGCGAACGCAGTTGCCGCAAGCATGACTCCTACGACTGCCATGGATGCTAAGTGGGTTGGCCCTTTGGTGACGATTACTGTGTCTCCCGAAGCGCGCCGCGGTAACCGTGACCACCCAGACGCAACAGTTCACCTCCTCGGTCACGAATCCCACCTGGAGCGTGGACGGCATAGCGGGAGGGAACGCAACTCGAGGAACGATCAGCACCAGTGGTCTTTATACTCCGCCGGCCACTGCAGGAACTCATACCATCACTGCGACCAGCGGCACCTCCGCGGGCTCTGCCACTATCGCCGTTACCGACCTGAAGGCCGTCCTCACCTACCACAACGACGCGGCGCGCGACGGAACCAATGCGCACGAATTTGCTCTGACGCCGACAACGGTGACCACGGCGACTTTCGGCAAGTTATTCTCCTGCGCGGTGGATGGCGCAGTCTACGCGCAGCCGCTGTGGATGCGCGGGCTTGAGCATCGCTGGCGGGATTCACAACGTAATCTTTGTGGCCACGCAACATGACAGCGCCTACGCTTTCGATGCCGACGCCAAGCCCGTGCGTGACTTACTGGCATGTCAACTTGCTGGATACGCTGCACGGGGGCACCGGCAATGAGAAGCCCGTTACCTGGAATGATGTGGGCAACTGCTTCGGCGATATCTATCCTGAAGTCGGGGTGACGGGCACGCCGGTGATCGACTCCGTCACGAAGACGATCTACCTGGTCAGCGCATCCGAAGCGAACCCGATCAGTCCGGGAAACTGTTCGAGTTCATCGGCGATTTTTTATCATCGGTTGCACGCCCTGGATCTGGCGACGGGAAACGAAAAATTCAACGCGCCAGTCACCATTGCTGCCTCCGTGCCAGGAACCGGCGACGGATCGTCGGGCGGCATGGTGAGTTTCGGCTCTCAACTGCACCACCAGCGATCTGGACTGGCGGAAGTCGACGGAAAGATATTTGTTGTCTTTGCCGCACACGAGGACGCGACCCCTTATCACGGTTGGGTCATCGGCTACAAAGCATCGAACGTGCAGCAGCAAATTGCAGTTTTCAACACCACGCCAAACGGACTGAACGGAGCCGATGGCGGCATCTGGGCCGGAGGCGGCGCGCCTGCGATCGATGGCTGCGGAGACATCTACGTTACCACCGGCAATGGAGTTTTTGACGAGGCTCCTCCGCCACCTGATAACGACTACGGAGACAGCATCCTGAGACTGCACTCGATGAATGGGAGCACGCCGAATGGCGTGAACTTGAGCGTAGCGGGATGGTTCACGCCCTATGACCAGTTGACTCTCGCAACACAGACGACGCCGATCTCGGATCGGGCGCAGCGGTCCTTCTGCCCGAATCAAACTTCGGGTGCCGGCCCTACGCATCTGCTGGTGCAGACCGGCAAAGAGGGAATTGTTTATCTCATCGACCGCGACAACATGGGCGCAATTCAATCCCTACAAACAACGATCAGATCGTGCAGAGTTTCCGGGGACCCTCGAACGGCTTGTGGGGCACTCCGGCGCTCTGGCAAAACAATCTCTATGTCGGAGGACAGTAGCGATTCCCTGAAGCAGTTCACTTTCGATCCGACCACGGAATTGTTCAACCCAAGCGTTGCCTCGTTCTCTGCGCAGGCCTTTGGCTATCCCGGCACCACTCCGTCTGTCTCCTCGCAGGGAGGCATCTCATGGGATTGTGTGGGCCATTGATGCCAGCTTGTACGGCTATGCCAGTCCGAACGCTGGCGTCAGCTGTTCTAACGTGCCCGTGCCTGCAGCCGTGTACTGGGCCTGCGATTCTGCATGCTTACGATGCAACCAATCTCGCCGTTGAATACTGGAACAGCTCGATGGCGGCGAACAACCGCGACCAGCGCTGGCAATGCCGTGAAGTTCGTTCCGCCCACTGTGGCCAATGGCAAGGTTTATGTAGGGACTCGCAGTAGCGTTGACGTCTACGGGCTGTTACCCAACTAAGCGACGTCTGACTCAACTTAAGCGCCGAGGAAAAACCAAAGGAGCTAGAGAATGGCGTTGCGATCCGTAACGCTGAGCGACGCCGCGAAGGCATCGAGCGATAGTGACCGCAACAGGTTCCGTCGCATCCCGCGCTCTACCTCAGCCAGCCGGTCCGACGCAGCCGTGATCCACTCGAAATTCGCCGACTCCGCCAGCCGCTTCAGCTCCGAAGCGATGTCGGTGTTGCGCACCAACTCCGGCGCCCCAGCCTCGATCGACGAGAGATCGCGCAGCAGGGCATACAGCGTCCGAATCAGTTGCTCGGTCTTCTCCCGACCCTCGGCCCCGGGACGATACGACTCGGTGATCTTGAACAACTCGCTGTGCTCCCCGCCCCGTAAAGCCGAATTCAGAATCGCCAGCGCATGCGCTCGCGCCGCGACATACGCAGCAAGGTCAAATCCGCGCGCCCGTCCCACCGCCCCTTCTGACAGCCGCGCCACCAGCGCGCGCTCCGCGGCCTTCCACTCCGGACGATGCTTCGCCAGATACTGCTCAATCTCCTCGGCCGACAGCGCTCCCAGCTGGAATACCATCGACCGCGATCGGATCGTCGGCAGCAATTCCCCCGGATTCTCCGTCAGCAGGAAGATTGTCGCGAACTCTGGCGGCTCCTCCAGCACTTTCAGCAGCGAGTTCGCCGCCTCCTTCATGAACGCCGAGTCGCTGAAGATGTAAACCCGCTCCCTGCCCTCCGCCGGACGGTAATAGATCGTCTCGATCACCCGCCGCACCTGGTCAACCTTGATCATCATCTGCGGAGGATCTGGCGGGATGACGAGCACATCGGGATGCGTCTGCACGAACAACCGCGTTTCTTTCTTGTCGGTCTCGCGCAGATTCTCACGGGCCTCGACGGCCTCGGCAAAACGTGCGTCCAAGTCGGCGCTCTGGCCAATGCGAGTGCAATTGGCGCACTTCCCGCAGAAATCTGGCAGCCCGTCGGTCGTGGTCGGCGCCAGACAGTTCAACGCTTGCGCCAGCATCAGCGCGAGCGTGTATTTCCCCGATCCCTGCCCGCCGGAAAGCACCACCGCATGAGGAAAGCGGTCGCGCGCCAGCATATCGCGCAGGCGGTGAACCGTTTCCGAGTTCCCATGAAAATCGGAAAAAGGCATAGAACCAACCCACCACAGAGGCACAGAGGACACAGAGAAGAACCGCAAATCATTCTAAGCGAAGAGCAGAACGCCGATGTTTCTGGTTGTTTTGGTTCTTCTCTGTGTCCTCTGTGCCTCTGTGGTGAAAAACGTCTCCTACAATTTCAGCTTCCTCCGCACCAGTTCCACAATCTTCTGATGCGTCTGCCCCGGTGTCCCGCGCGCATCGACCACCGCGACCCGCCCATGCTCCCGCGCTGCAATCGCCAGATACCCTTCATGCACGCGAGTAAAAAACGCCCGTGTCTCCTGCTCAAACCGGTTCTCGTCGCTATGTCCGCGGCTTGCAGCCTTCGAATTGCGCTTGTTCCGTCGCCGCGCCCGGCTCACGCTGGCTCCCGCGTCCGAATCCAGCAGGATCGTCAAATCCGGCTGCAGATTCCCACACAGCACCCGATGCAGCTCACGCACCGCTTGGCTTCCCAGTCGGCGCCCGCTTCCCTGGTAGGCCTCGGTGGAATCCGTAAACCGATCGCACAGCACGATACTTCCCTGCGCGAGCGCCGGCTCGATCACCTCGGCGATGTGTTGCGCTCGCGAAGCGAACATCAGCGCCATCTCAGCCAGCGGCGAAAGTCCCGCCGTGCCCGAATCCAGCAGCACCTTGCGGATCTTTTCCCCGGTCAGCGTCCCTCCCGGCTCGCGCGTCTCGACCACTTTGTGCCCCGCCGCGCGCACCACCGCCGCCAGCTTCCGCATCTGCGTGCTCTTGCCGGTTCCGTCGAGCCCTTCGAATGTGATGAATTTTCCGCGCCGCGACATTCAGCGAAATGATAGCAGCCCACCCTGGCTCCTGATTGACGAATCTCGTATCATTATCCACACAATTGTCGGGTTGCGTGGCTGAGTCATTCTCGGTGGAAGGAAGTCTGGGCTCTGTCTCGCCGTCACTGCGGACGACATAGCGCAATCGAAGAATCCCTACCATCCATTCACGGCCTGCCGAGTATTTCACGTCTCGCTCGCCTGTACCGTCGCCTTACTCGACATCGACTGGCTATAGTTTTATTTCTGCAGCCACAAGTGGGGATTCGCTTCATCACAAACATGGGAGCCCAGCAAGAATGAAACTCTCGCAAGCCTTGGGAGCAGTCTGTGTCGCAGTCCTGGCAGTTTCGACGCTGGCCGCAGCTGCGCCAGCAACGCCGCCCACAGTCACCATCTCCGTCGACGCCACCACTGCGCCCCGCAAAATCTTCCACGCCTCGCTGACAATGCCCGCGACCGCCGGCGACCTCACTCTCTACTACCCCAAGTGGATCCCCGGCGAGCACGCGCCCGACGGCCCCGTCATCGATCTCGCCGGGCTGAAATTCTCCGCCGGCGGCAAGACTCTGAAATGGCGCCGCGATCTGCTCGACGGCTTCACTCTCCACGTTGACGTCCCCGCGGGCGTGACTGAAATCGCCGCCGAACTCGACTTCCTTTCTCCCGCCACCTTCGAAGGCGGATTCTCTGCCGGTTCCTCCGCCACCGACAAACTCGCCATCATCAGCTGGAACCAGGTCCTGCTCTACCCCAAAGGCTTCAAGTCCGACGACATCAACTACTCCGCCAGCCTCAGAATTCCTCAAGGATGGAAGTTCGGCACCCCGCTGCCCATCGCCAGCCAGAGCGGCAACGAAATCAAGTTCGCCACCGTCTCCCTCACGACTCTGGTCGACTCGCCCGTCATCACCGGAGAATTTCTGAAGGTTGTCCCACTCGCGCAGGATCCTGTCACTGAAATGGACATCGCCGCCGACAGCGCTGCCGCGCTCGAAGCACCGCAGGAAACCTGGGACCACTACAAGAGTCTCGTCGATCAGGCGCAGAAACTGTTCGGCGCGCACCACTACCGCGACTACCATTTCCTCTACACACTCAGCGATCACGTCGCCCACTTCGGCCTCGAGCATCATGAATCCGACGACAGCCGAGTCGACGAGCGCGCCCTGGTCGACGACACCTCGCGCAAACTGTCGGCGAGCTTGCTTCCCCACGAATATGTTCACTCCTGGAATGGCAAATTCCGCCGCCCCGCCGACCTCGCCACGCCCGACTATCAACAGCCCATGCAGGACGATCTCCTCTGGGTTTACGAAGGCCTGACCAACTATCTCGGCTTCGTGCTCACCGCGCGCAGTGGCCTGCTCACCGCCGACTTGGACCGCGACGATCTGGCGATGACCGCCTCCGCTCTCGATCACCTTCCCGGCCGCCAGTGGCGTAACCTGCAGGACACCGCCGATGCCGCGCCGCAACTTTATTTTTCTCCGCGCGCCTGGGAGTCCTGGCGCCGCAGCACCGACTTTTACGATGAAGACACTCTCAACTGGCTCTGGGTCGACGTCATCATTCGCCAGCAGACCAAAGGCGCCAAGTCGATCGACGATTTCTGCCATCTCTTTCACGGCGCGCCCAGCACCGGCCCGGCGCTCAAGACCTATACCTTTGACGACGTGGTCAACGCCCTCAACCAGATCGCACCCTACGACTGGCGCGGATTCTGGACCGAGCGCCTCACCAATCACGGCCCCGGCGCCCCTCTCGGCGGCATCGAGGGCAGCGGATGGAAAGTCGTCTACGATGAAAATCCTTCAGAAATGATGACCAGTTCCGCGGGAGCGTACCATTTCGTTCCCGCCGCCTTCGCGATAGGCCTTGTCGTGAACGATGATGGCGCCATTGCCGACACCATCGAAGGCGAGTTCGCCGCAAAAGCCGGTATCGGCCCGGGCATGAAGTTGGTCGCGGTGAACGGTCGCCGCTTTTCGTCTGAGATCCTGCGCGATGCCATCAAGTCCGCGAAGACAGGCACCTCTCCCATTGAGTTGCTGGTCGAAAACACCGACTACTACAAGACCTACAAAATCGACTACCACGGTGGCGAAAAATATCCCCACTTGGTGCGCGACGACTCCAAACCGGACTTGTTGACCGAAATTCTGAAAGCGAAGTAAGCCAGCGATCTCGGTCAATCACAACAACGACGTCATCCTGAGGAGGGCGCAAGTCCTTCGAGGGACCGTACGAAGCGATGAAAGCGGCAACGCAGTAGTCGAGATCTCGCAAGCTGCATGCACCTGAGGCATTCCCCTCCACAACATCGAAGCCTTCCGCCGCCATAAGGTCCCTCACGGCGGCTTCGCCGCCGTTCAGGATGACATCACTCCGCAGGAATCCCGGTTCGGAACACTCTCCGTCAGAAAGTGACACCCATCACTGACGCGCGCGTGCCCAAATCAGCAATCTCCAAACATGCCCAAGATCTACTACGTCTACATTCTGGCCAGCCAGCGACGCGTTCTTTACATCGGAATGACGAGCAATCTTGAACAGCGAGTCTTTCAGCACAAAACCCATGCATTCGCCGGATTCACCGCAAAATACAACGTGACCAATCTCGTCTATTTTGAACGCCACGACGCGGCGCTAACAGCAATTTGCCGGGAAAAAGAAATGAAAGCATGGCGGAGGGAAGAGAAAATCAAGCTGATCGAATCGACCAACCCCAAATGGCGCGACCTGAGCTACGGATGGTATCAACGACACCGTTATCAGCCAGACCGCAAAGTGGTTTAAGGGTCCACCCTTCTTCCGATGTCATCCTGAGGAGGGCGCAAGCCCTCCGAGGGACCCTACGAAGCGCGAAAGCGCCATTGCAGTACGTCGAGGATCCAGCAAGCTGCATGCACCCGAGCCATTCCCATCCACAACATCGAAGCTTTCCGCCGACGTAAGGTCCCTCACGCCGGCTTCGCCGTCGCTCAGGATGACAACAGGACCACAACCCCTGATAGCATGTCTGCGGCCTCAAACCCGGACATGACCCGAAATCACGCAACGCTCGTCTCACTTGCCCTTCTCTCGTTCTGCATAACTGCGCACTCCCAAACCATCCTCGGCTTCACCCCCGCCTCCGCCGCCCACGAAACCGCCGTCGAATCCAAATTCAAATCTATTCCCACGCCCGACGAAGAACGCCGCCAGCACCGCATCTTCACCCAGGAACCCCACGTCGCCGGATCGAAACGCAACAACGAACTCGCCGAATACATTCGCGACGAGTGGAAGAAGCAAGGCCTCGAAGACATCGTCATCCGCCAATACGACGTCTACGGCACCAATCCCAAGTCCGCATCGCTCGAGATGATCGCTCCCATTCACTATCAAGCGACCCTGCGCGAAACTCCACTACCCGGCGACGAAGACTCCAAGAATCCCGCGATCAGCGGAGCCTGGCTCGGAATGTCGATCTCCGGAGAAGTCACCGCGCCCGTCATCTACGCCCACAGCGGCAATCCCGAAGACTACGACCTGCTCCGCAAGAACGGCATCAGCGTCAAAGGCAAGATCGTCCTGGTGCGCTACTCGAATCCCTACAGCTATCGCGGATTCAAAGCTCTCACCGCCCAGCGCGAAGGCGCCGCCGCCATGCTCGTCTACAGCGATCCGCAAGAAGACGGCTACAAAAAAGGCAAAGTCGATCCCGACGGCCCCTGGGGACCGGAATACCACATACAGCGCGGCGCCATCACCTACGACTTCATGGTCCCCGGGGATCCGCAAACTCCGGGATGGGCCTCAATTCCCGGCGCGAAGCGCATTCCGATCGAAGAAGCGATCTCTGCGCCGAAGATCATGGCGCTGCCACTCTCGTGGCACGACGCCAAGCCGCTGCTCGAAAACATGGATGGCCCCCTCGCACCGCCAGCCTGGGGAGGCGGACTGCCGATCAAGTACCACCTAGGCGGCGACCGCGTGAAAGCCCATCTGAAAATCGAGATGGATAACGGCATCCAGCCCTACTACGTCGTCGAAGGCCGTATCCGTGGCGCCGAATTGCCCGACGAATGGGTCGTGCTCGGCAATCACCGCGACGCCTGGGTCTTCGGCGGCGTCGATCCCTCCAGCGGAACCGCCAGCATGATGGAACTCACGCGCGCCCTCGGCAAGCTCGCGAAAGAAGGCATGCGTCCCCGCCGCACGCTCGTCGTCTGCAGCTGGGATGGCGAAGAAGTCGGCCTCACGGGCTCCACTGAATGGGGAGAGCAGTTCGCCGACGAACTCCGCGCCAAAGCCGTCGCCTACATCAACGTCGACGAAGCCACCTCCGGCCCCAACTTCCACGGACAGGCCGTCGCCTCGCTCGCACCCATGCTGGTCGAAACCACCCGCAGCTTGAATGATCCTTCCGGTAAAAGCCTGTACGATGCCTGGAAAGAAACCATCGCCCGAGAGAAAGCGGCCGGCAATCAATCCGGCCAGTTCAGTTCCTCCGGAATCATCGACAACAGCCTCGCCGACACCCGTATCGGCAGCGGCAGTGACCATACCGTCTTCCTCAACTTCATCGGCATGCCAGTCCTCGGCCTCGGCTTTGACGGAGACTATGGCGTTTACCACTCCGCCTACGACGATTTCTACTGGATGAACCACTTCGGCGATCCCGGCTACAAATACCACACGCTGATGACGCAACTGTGGGGCGTGACCGCGCTGCGCCTCGCGAACGCCGACCTGCTCCCTTTTGACTTCGCCAGCTACGCCAGCAACGTCCGCCAGTTCGTAAATGAACTTGCAAGAAATAATAAGCTTGTCATCCTGAGCGGAGGCGAAGCCGGCGCGAAGGACCCTACGCAGCGACTGTGCCACTTGCGGCGCATCCGGGACCGCACCCACGCCTCTAGATCTCAGCGAGATTCAAAAAGCAATCGACACCTTCGAAGCCGCCGGAAAGCACCTGAACGAATCGCTCACCCGCAAACTGTCGTCAGGAAAAATCGATCCCAAACTGGCCGCCACCCTGAACCACGGCATGATGCAAGTCGAGCGCAACTGGCTGAACCCCGACGGCATCCCCGGCCGCCCCTGGTTCAAACACATCCTCTACGGCGCAAGATTCACCTACGCCCACCTGGAATTGCCGGGACTAACGGAAGCGGTCGAAGCCCAAGATTGGCCGACCGCGAAGCAGCAGGCAGAAATCCTGCAGCGCGCCCTCGTGAAGAACACACAACTACTTCGAGAACTTGAACGAAACCGTGAAGTCAGATCTGAGGGTGCCCCCACCCTTGTCGCGCTTTTTGCGACAGGGTGGGGATTTTGAGTGAGGTGTCAGTTACGCTGGGTGCCCCATGTCTCGCGTTCTTTGCGAGACGTGGGGATTTTACCTCATGTAGAAATGGGAAAACACTAACCCGCCTTCATCTCCCGCTCCATCACCCGCCGCAGCGCGGCGTTGATCCGCGTCTGATACCGCCGTCCATCCCGCTTGAACCAGGCCAGCACATCCGCATCCAGCCGCAACGTGACCGGCTTCTTGATCGGCTTGTAGAACTCCAGCACGTCTTCCATCGAAGCGGCATGCCTCCTCGACGACTCCACCGACGCGTGCAGAGTGATTCCCTTGCGCTTTCCCGTCTTCCCCCGCGCCCCAGCCGCCGTACCCCGCCGCCCGCTTTTCCCGCTCTTCGTAACTCGTTTTCGATGTTTCATATAGACCACTCTACTTATAAAAGTGTACGTACACAACTGTAATAAAAATGTTCCTGCAGGAACACTGTGGAAATCTTCCGCCGTCCCGCCGCTAACCCCTCATCCTGCGGCACTTTCCTCGAGCGAGAGGTCCTCGTCCTGCATAAATCCAAACACCTCCTGCGGCACTGGATTCTGCCAGACTGGCGCAAATGACTGCCGATGCAGAGGCGTTGGCCCGAATTCCCGCAGCGCCGCGAGATGCTTGGGCGTGCTGTATCCCTTGTGCGAAGCCAGGCCGTACGCTGGAAACACCGCGTCCCACTCGCACATCATGCGATCGCGTTCCACCTTCGCCAAGATAGACGCGGCCGCGATCGACGCCGAGAGCGCGTCGCCATGAATGATGGGAATCTGAGGCTGCTCGCAATCGAGCCGCAGAGCATCCACCAGCAAATGATCCGCCGGCAGGCGAGAGACGTAACACCGCCTCGCGCATGGCCGCTCGCGACGCGTGATAAATGTTGATCTGGTCGATGCGCGCCGCGTCCACCGCCGCGACGGCCCAGGCCACAGCGTGTTCGCGAATGCGCTCCGCCAGCACCTCGCGACGCTCCGGCAGCAGCAACTTCGAATCGCGCAACCCGCGCACCCGGTAAGCCGGGTCAAGGATCACGGCCGCGGCCACAACGCATCCAAACAGCGAGCCGCGGCCCACCTCGTCCACGCCCGCCACCATCCGCGCCCCAGTAGCCCAGGCCTTCTTTTCATAGCGCAGCGTGCAGCGCAGTGTCTTGAGCAATCGTAGCTTGGCCGCGGAAGGAGAGAGCGCTCGTGAAGGCGTTGACTTCATCACAGAAAGACAGCTGCCCACCATCTTCGTCGAGAGCACGCTTTCCCGCAAGTCGATCGTGTCTTCCGTCACGCCAACACAATGGCACGCATAGGCCATCCCTTCGCCACCCGGTAATCCCGCTTAGTAACCTCACTCCGGATTACTGGCGTACATTGTCCGACCGGACATGTACTGGTAACTTCGTCTCAGTAGAACCGCAGCGAGAAGCATCGTGGAAATCAAACTCAACGCGTCGCCCGAAGACGGCCTGCTCACCGGCAAGGTCGTGCATCTGGCGCTTCCGGTTCGCTGGAGCCTGGTCGGCCAGGAAGGCCGCGGACCCGCGGAGATGGCCTGCACGTATGACATTCATCCGCACGGCGCGCGGCTGCTCAGCGCACGCACAGTTAGCGTTGGCGACCTGGTCTTGGTGGAGCGCGGACGCAACAAAGCGATCTGCCAGGTGGTATGGTCAGGCGATCCGTCGTCACCTCTGCGGGGCCAGTTCTCGGTGCAGTGCGTGGACGGCAAGGTGCCTTGGGAAGACGAATTGCGCCAAATGGAAGAGCAGTATCAGCCTGTGATTCTCGATGGCTCGCAGCACGGTACGGCCGGTGGTTTTGGCCGGCCCGAGGCCAACCGGAGGCGCCGTCCGCGTTTCTTCGTCGAGGGCGAAGCGGAAGTCATCGATGGGGTGCAGCGCGTGTCCGGTGAGGTGCAGCAGATTTCGGAATACGGCGCCCGCATCGCATCCAAGGAAATGCTGCGCCCGGGCCAGGACTTCCGCCTGATGCTGAACATGTTTGACATCAGCGTCGCGGTGAAGGCGCAAGTCAAGTATCTGGTCGACAATCTTGGGATGGGCGTGGAGTTCCAGGAAATCCGCCGCGGCGACCGCCCGCTACTCAGCTACGTGCTGAGCAAGCTGCGCAAGAGAAGGGTCGAAGAATTCGTCGAAGTGGAAGTGGTACGGGAGTTTGCGGCGGCTGGTTAGTTCTCAGGAATAGCACGACAGTGTATGATCACGCGGCGCGCAAGCGCCGCGTTTCCATTTGCGGTATTACCGAACGGAGTAGTCGCGAGCTTGGGGTCTGGCGTCACTCGGGCCAGGTTTGAAACCCGGCCCCAAACGAGCAAATCTAATTCTTTTCCACGTCGCGCAGGCGAGCGGCTTTGCCGCGGAGTCCGCGGAGATAGAACAGGCGGGCGCGTCGAACCTTGGACGAGCGCAGCAGTTCGACCTTGTCGATCACTTTGGAGTGAACAGGGAAAATGCGCTCCACTCCCTGGCCGAAGCTGATCTTGCGCACGGTGAAGCTGGCCTGCGGTCCGTTGTCGCGTTTGATAACCACGCCTTCGAAGGCTTGCACGCGTTCCTTGTCGCCTTCCTTAATCTTCACGTGGACACGAACCGTGTCACCGGGGTGGAATGCGGGGATGTCGGTGCGTTGCGATTTAGCCAGCAGCTTTTCGATGATTAAGTTTGACATTGTATTTTTCCTTCGTCTTTTCGAATCCTGAAAATTCCTTCTAATTCCTGTCGCGCTTGAGGCGCGCCAAAATCTTTGCGTCTTCGTCGCTGAGCTTCACGCCTTCCAACAAATCCGGGCGGTTGCGCAGCGTCTTCTCCAGAGCCTGCTGCCTGCGCCAACGGCGAATTTCCTGGTGATCCCCGTTCAGCAGAACCTCCGGTACCGGCATCCCGCGAAAATCCGCGGGGCGCGTGTAATGCGGATAGTCGAGCAATCCGCCCGAACCGCAGGTCGAATCCGCTGCACCTGCCTCCATCCGCTCATGCGCGGTGAATGATTCCTGCCGCGTGGAAGCTTCGTTGCCTACTGCACCCGGAAGCAACCGCGTCACCGCTTCAATGATCACCGCCGCGCCCAACTCACCACCGCTAAGGACGTAGTCTCCGATCGACAACTCGCGGTCGGCGAGAAAATCGGCGACGCGCTCGTCCACGCCTTCGTAGCGGCCGCAGACCAGAACGATGCGATCGAGCGCTGCGAGTTCCGCCGCCACCTTCTGCGTGAAGCGCTCTCCTTGCGCCGAGAGCAGGATTACACTCTGCTTTGCAGCACCAGATATCCGTTGCTCACGAGCAGCAAGCTGGAGCGGTTCTAAACAATCAAAGATCGGTTCCGGCTTCAGCACCATGCCTTCGCCGCCGCCGAAAGGGCGGTCATCCACCGTGCGGTGCTTGTCGTGCGTAAACTGCCGCAGGTCGTGGACTTCGATTTTCGCCAGGCCCATCTCGCAGGCTCGGCGGGTGATTCCGTGATCCAGCGGTCCTTGGAAGAAGCCGGGAAAAATCGTCAGGATATCGGCTTTCATCTGGACCTGAACCTACACCTTTTAACCACAGAGGACACGAAGGGCACAGAGGAATTCTTTTTCTGGCCTTAGTGCTTCTTCTTTCTTTCCGACTGCTGTTCCTTCTTCTCTTCCGGCGTGACCGGGGCATTGATTTCCAGCATGCCCTCGGGAAGGTTCATGCGCACTTGCTTCTGCGTCATGTCGACAGCTTCCAGGTACGCTTCAGCGAACGGAACATCAAACTTCTTGCCTGCACTGTTCGCAACAATCAGCAGTGGGGCCTCGCCTGCACCGAACTGAACGTCTTCTATACGGCCGATTTCGCGGGCATGATCGAGAACTTTGCATCCGATCAGATCGCTGACATAATTCCAGCCCGGCTCCAGATCCGCGCGCTCGGCCTTCGGGACCTGCAATTCCGATCCGATCAGCAACTCCGCGTCGTTCATCGAATCGACGCCACAAAACTTCAGGACAACCAGTCCCTTGTGCGGCCACAGATCTTCCACTTCCAGTTCGCGGCGCGACTGCTCCGACTTCGGCAGCGCGAACAGCTTCATGCCTTCGGCGAAGCGTCCCGGAACGTCGCTGTGCAACTCAGCAGCGACCTCGCCGTGCCGGCCTTGCGTCTTTACGACGCGCGCCAGCGTAATAAACTCGCCGCTGGTTTCAGCACTCAATGCCGGCGGTCGCCCTCAGCGGCTAAAGCCGCTCGAATTGCGCTCCTCGTTCGGCGCGGCTAAAAGCCGCGCCCTTTCAAAAACGTTCCATGCATGGCTCTAAACCATGACCTTTCGAAGCGCCCCCTTGCCTGCGCTACTCGATGATTTCGAGCGTGTAGCGCTTGTGCGCGCGGTGGCCGGCGGCGCTCAGCAGGGCACGCAGGGCGCGGGCGGTGCGGCCCTGGCGTCCGATGACCTTGCCGACATCGCTTTCGGCGACTTCCAGTTCGATCACGTCGTCGTCGAACTTCTCGACGAAGACTTCTTCGGGCGTGTCGACGAGCGATTTCGCAATCAGCTCAACGAGAGCGCGCACATCTCCAGAGGGCTCAGTCATAAGTCTGCATTCTCACGTGAAAAGTACCACAGGGGCTAAAGCCCTTAGCGATGATCGGCGCCTATCGCAGCGCTCGAAGCGCTGCGCCACCCAAAAGCACTGCACCAAAAGCTGCCGCGCCGGAACAGCCAAGCCAAAACTAGCGCACAAACGGCGGTTTAGGCGGCGGAGCCGGCGGCGGCCGGGGCCAGATTCTTGGTGAACAACTTGTTCACGCGATCCGACATCTGAGCGCCCTTCGACACCCAGTACTCGACGCGATCCCGCTTCAACTCGACGCTGGCAGGATTGGTGCGGGGATTGTAGGTCCCGACCACTTCCACCGGACGGCCGTTGCGGGCGCGCTCCTTCTCAATCACCACGATGCGATAATGCGGTTGTTTGCGCGCACCACGGCGCGCCAGACGAATCATTAACACGGGTCTTATATCCTTGTGTCCGGAAGAGTCCGGTGAGATCGAGGCAAACTCTTATTATGCCGGAGGTTAGCTGGAATGGCAAGGGGAGGCATCGGATAGGGGCGGCGTGTCACTGGATGCGTCCCGATGCACGCGTTTTCGTCGCGCAAAACCCCACCCTCGCATAGAGCGCGCGAGGAATGGGGAGGCAATTATCACACCGACGCAACAGACCGCTTACGCGACAGCCTTCGTCTTGGTGGTTGAGGCCTGTCCCTTGGCGGCTGGCTTCGCCAGGAAGTTCAACAGTGCGCTGTTAACCTCGTCGGCGTGAGTCCAAGCCACGTTGTGGGGGCCATCCTTGATGACCACTAGCTCGGCACCGCTGATCAGCTTGGCGGTTCGTTCCCCTGCCGCTGAAAACGGAACGATGCGGTCAGAGTCGCCGTGGATGACGAGCGTGGGAACGTCGATCCGGGCGACATCGTTGCGGAAATCTTCATGCCAGGTGGGCACGCACGCCAGACTGGCTGTGGCCGAAGCGATTGCGGCGACGTTCCAGCTTGCCTGGACTGCCTGCTCGCTCACCCGTTTTCCGAGATAGACGTCGGTGTTGTAGAAGTTCTTGAAGAATTCGGTAAAGAACGCGTAACGGTCGGCAGCAACAGCCTTCTGGATGCCCTCGAAAACGCTGCCATCCACTCCTTCGGGATTGTCGCCGGTCTTGAGCAGGTACGGCGGCACTCCAGACATAATCACGGCTTTGCTCACGCCCTTCGATCCGAATTTTCCGATGTAGCGCGCCACTTCCCCTCCGCCCATCGAGAAGCCCACGAGAGTAAAATCCCGCAGCTTCAGATGAGTGACGAGCTTGTGCAGATCTTCGGCAAAGGTGTCGTAGTTGTAGCCAGAAGTCGGCTGGCTGGATTTTCCGAATCCGCGACGGTCATAGGCAATGACGCGGTGGCCGGCTTGCAGAAGCGCCGGAACCTGTTTTTCCCACGACGCACTGCTCAGTGGATATCCGTGGATCAGAACCACGGGCTGCCCGGAGCCGTGATCTTCGTAGTAAAGATGGATGGAAGTTGAATTCTCTTTCCCGACATCAACGTAGGACATGCTGTGCCTCCTTGTGATTTGGTTTTGATTTTGGCGATGTTGAACGTTGGCTATGATTAGCGGAATGCTACTGGTATAGATTGTGGATCAGCCGCCGAGGGTGCATCGAAATTGCTATCTATTAAAGAAATCCTGGCGGGCTGGTGCAGCACGGTCGCGGCGCTGTCCTGCTAGACTCATGCGTTTGGGAGGTGCGGTTTTGCCGGGCATCTATCTTCTTTCCGGAGTGCGGACACCGATTGGAAAGTTTGGCGGGGCGATGGCTTCGCTGACGGCGGCCGACATGGGCGTGATCGCGGCCACGGCTGCGATGGAGCGGGCCGGGGTCGAACCGGCTCAGGTCGAGGAGACTATTTTCGGTTGCGCACGGCAGGCGGGTGGCGGACCCAACGTGACGCGGCAGATTTCCGTCCGCAGCGGCGTGCCGCAGGAAGTTCCGGCGTTCACCGTCAACAAGGCTTGCGCGTCGGGGCTGAAGTCGATTGCGTTGGCTTACCAGTCGATCTTGGTCGGCGATGCCAACTGCATTCTGGCGGGCGGCACTGAGTCGATGTCGCGCGTTCCTTATTATCTCGACGGCGCGCGCTGGGGATACCGGCTAGGCAATCAGGAAATGGTCGATGGCATGTATCGCGATGGATTTTTCTGTCCGCTGGCGAAAATGGTGATGGGCGAGACCGCCGAGGTGTTGGCTGAGCAGTACAAGATCACCCGCGAGGAGCAGGACGAATTCGCACTTACGTCGCAGACGCGTGCCGCGCGAGCCATTGCGGCTGGAAGGTTCGACGCCGAGATCGTTCCGGTGACCATCGAAGGAAAGAAGGGTGCGACCACGTTTGCCCGTGATGAGCATCCGTTTGCCGACGCAAGCATCGAGAAGTTGGCGAAACTTTCACCGGTGTTTTCGAAGACTGGAACCATCACGGCGGGGAATTCCTCGGGCATCACCGACGGGGCCGCAGCCGTTGTCGTGGCCAACGAACATTTCGTGAAGCAGAACAATCTGAAGCCGCTGGCACGAATCGTCGCGGTGACCTCCGCAGGAGTCGATCCACGGACGATGGGGATTGGGCCTGTCCCGGCACTGCGCAAACTCGAAGACAAGCACAACTTGCGCCTGCACGAGTTTGGGCTGATTGAGTTGAACGAGGCCTTTGCCGCGCAGGTGCTGGCTTGCGACCGCACCCTCAACATGAATCGCGACCGGCTTAATGTGAATGGCGGGGCGATCGCCATAGGGCATCCCATTGGGTGTACCGGGACGCGCATTACCGTGACGCTGTTGCACGAGATGATGAAGCGCAATACCAAGCGCGGCGTGGCTACGCTGTGTGTGAGTGGTGGCATGGGGATGGCGTTGGCTTTAGAGAACGTGGTGTGAGCAGCGATCGAGCTGCGCTCGACGGACAGCCGCGGGCGGCTGTCCCCACACAAACCTTTAGGAGCATGAGCAGCCGTTCAATGGGCGACGAGGCACAGTTTCGTTTGGCCGTCGAGTCCGACGCCGATGCCCTTCTGGAATTTATGCAGGAGTATTACGCCTTCGATGGACACGGGTTCGATCGCGAGAAGGCTCGGGTGGCTCTGACGGCCCTGCTCCGCGATTCCAAGCTCGGCCTCGCCTGGCTGATTCTGGATGGCGACGCGGCCGTAGGATACATCGTGCTGTGCATTGGCTACAGCCTCGAATGGCTTGGCCGCGATGCGTTCGTCGACGAGTTCTATCTGCGCGAGGAGTATCGCGGGCGCGGTTGGGGCCGGCAGACGATGTCTTTTCTGGAAGAGGCCGCTCGGACCGCAGGCATCCGGACGCTTCACCTCGAAGTCGTGCAGGAAAACACTTCCGCGCTGCACTTATATCGAAAGCTGGGCTTCACCGAGCACCGCAGCACATTCCTCTCAAAATGGATTGCTCAGGACGTATCCAAGCCGCTGGGCCGCACCGGGCACTGACCCGGCACAAGGTGCGCCGAAGACTCTGGGAGGCAATGCTGACATCTGTTATGCTTTTCGCGGTTTTTCGCCCTAGGAATCAGTTCGCGTTGCGAACTCCAAGGCGACCGATCGATCAGGAGGCAAGGTGATGCTGCGAATCGTTGGTTTTATATGCCTAGCGGGGTGCATGATGATGGGCCCGATGGCGCTGGCGCAGGAGTTTTCCGCGGACGTAGTGAACCAGAAGTCAGACAATGTGGGGATCAAGAAGGTTTTCGCCACCAAGGACAGGGTCCGGTTCGAAACGCAAGGGACGAACCCGGCAATGGGACCAAGCGCGATCATCGTTGACGACACGAAACATACGTACACTGTGATCATGGCGGAACGTCAAATGTACATGGACGCGCCAGTGACGATGGTGAGGCCGATACTCGCTCATTTCTGGCGCGTGGATGACGTGAACGATGCCTGCCCGGAGTGGAAGAAAACTGCGGAAGAAGCGGGAACCCTGAAGAATTGGGGTAGTTGCACAAAGATCGGCAGCGACACGGTGAACGGACGAACCACGGTCAAGTACGAGGGTGTCTCCAACAAGGGCGAAAAAAATCACTTCTGGGTCGATACGAAACTGCACTGCGTCATCAAGACGGATGGGGGCACCGGGGACGGCATTGAACTGCGTAACATCCAGGAAGGCTCGCAGCCCGCGGATTTGTTTGAGGTTCCGGTGGGATATACGAAGCTCGACATGGGCAAGAGGGGCGGAATGACGCAGCGGCCGCAGTAAACTGAAGACTTTTTCACCACAGAGGACACGGAGTCGAGCCGTCGAGTTTCACTTGACGGGACAGCCGAGGGCGGCTGTCGCCGCATAGGCAACGGAAGGGCTGTCCCAGCTTGCATTGCAGCGGGAAAATCTGGGCACTATACTCAGCTCAGCGGTTCTCTCGAAGTTTTCCGGAGCCTCGATGCCTTTATCCGCCGTAATCGTGGACGACGAGCAACTCGCCCGCGACGAACTCGCCTACCTGCTGAAGAATGCCGACGATGTGAACGTGGTGGCCCAGGGCAAGAATGGACTGGAAGCTGTCAACCTCATTAAGGAACATAGCCCCGATCTGGTGTTTCTCGACGTGCAGATGCCAGGACTCGACGGCTTCGGCGTCATCAAGAAACTGCTCGACAAGAAAATCCCCCTGCCCAAGATCGTATTCGCCACCGCGTTCGATCAGTATGCGGTGAAGGCGTTTGAAGTGAACGCGGTCGACTACCTGCTGAAGCCATTCGACAAAAAGCGCGTAGCACAGGCGATCCAGAAGGCGCGGGCGAAACAGGACGCGAATGCGCTTCCGGCCGACAAGATCGAAACGCTGGTACGGATGATCGAGTCGCAGAAGCAGCCGGCGGCGAAGATTCTGCTGAAAACCGTCGGACGCATGTTTCTGGTCGACCAGCGCGACATCTGTTATGCGTGGATCGAAGACGGAGTCATCACGGTCGTTACGGGCGGTGCGTCCGGGCATGGAAGGACAATCCAACTGCCGCACGCTCGAGGAATTGCTCGACAGCTTAGACACAAATCTTTTCTGGCGCGCGCACCGTTCCTACCTGGTGAATATCAACCGCATTCGCGAAGTGGTTCCCTGGTTCAAGAGTTCCTACCAGTTGCGCATGGACGACAAGAAGCAGACCGAGATACCCGTGAGCCGGGCTCAGACGAAGCGACTGCGGGAACTGTTCGGGCTTTGAGAGGTTCTGCGGTGCGGGAGGCTGCGGTGTACGCCTCAGTGGGCTTGATCTGTCGCGCCGCCGCGCGAGTTCTGTACTCGTTCCACGGCGGCGAACAGATCGTCAATCAGCGTGCCGGAATACATTACCTTATACATTCCATCTCTCCGCCCAAAAAATCACGGCGGAACAGTGTGCAGAGCAGCTCCGGAGGACGGCGAAACAGTCAGCCGTCCTCCGGCGGGGGAAACTAAACTGCCAGAGCCTTCAGGCCATTGCGGTCGCGAATGACCAGGGTCGGCCCATCCAGCCGGATCAACCGCTTTTTCCTCAGGTTGCTCAAGAGCCGGGTTACGGTTTCGCGCGAGGCACCGATGCGCTGCGCCATCTCTTCGTGGGTCATGGTGGCGTGAATGCGGGTCTCCTCGTCTTCTGCTTTGTTGGGGGAGTGCGACAGCAATAGCCTCGCCAGCTTGCCGGCGGAGGAACGGGTGAGCACCAGGTCGTGAATGTCGCGATACGCGGAGTGGAAATCGCGGCTCAGGCATTGGGCCGTGTGCATGCCGACTTCGCTGTGCGACTGCATCAGTTCAAGAAAGTGCTTGCGGTCGACAAAGCTCAGCTGGCAAGGAGTGGACGTCTCGGCCGTCGCCTCATAGCCCACGCCTGAAATGGTGGCGCTCAAGCCGAGGGCTTCCCCATCTTCCGCGGTTTTGAGAATCAAAATTTTACCTTCGCGCGAAGTGGTGGAAAGATTCACCTTGCCCGAGCAGAGGATGAATATGCCGCGCGGGGTCTGGCCCTCGACAAACAGGATCGCGCCCGCCGGAAGAACGCTCTTGTGGCTTACCTCATTCAGTGCCTGCTGAGACAAATCGGAAAAGTTGCAGAAGAAGCTGTCGTCGCGGCTGGTGCACTCGTCGCAGTCGTCGATGATGTCGAGGCCATAAGGTGCATTCATGTCGATCTCCGTCGCGGCAAGCCGCTTTCGTTTTGTAGTGCAACGGGCGCCCGTACCCAGGCCACCTATGTGGCGGGAGCTGCCGAGCAGCGCCCGAGCGTGGGCGCGCGTGTCGGCGTGCGAACTCTGAGCCGCCGCGAGCAATTCCCAGCCAGCGCTCGGTTCCTCTTCGTGTTCCCACGCAAGGTGACAGCCAAACAAGTACAGAGGATCGACTTCTTGCGGGTGAGTCTGAGGGCTCGGTTGAAGATCTGGATTGACCAGTTTTCTGGAAGTGGTTTCGCTAGGCTGATCGATCCGCGAGGTGGTCCATCCCGTAGCGAGATTCGAGTGATCGCTGGGATGCGGTTTGGCTACAGGGGTTGGCGGATCGAGGAATTGAGCGGAAGAACTCGCATCGACCCGTTGATATCTGCTGGTAAGTAACACTGCTAACTCCCAGGGACCGGCGTGCGCCGGAGACTTTTTCTTTTGAGCTGGAACGGGGCCCACTCTGCGAGACCGGAAAGAACTAAGAACGACTCGCTCCGGCCAGAGGCAAAGTAAATCAACTACTATGCACGCGGGGTTCCGCAAATGGGAGGCGACCACAAACAGGGGAACTTCCCTGTTTGGAACAAGTTCCGAAACAGAAAAGGCCTAGCCTATTGCGGGACCGCTGGCGAAACTTCGGCAATTGCCGATTAGGCGTCAGATCCCATCTGGATCGACGGCTCTGTCGAGAAAAAGCTGATATCTGTCAAGACGAGTGCGAAATAGTGCGCGCCACGATTGGCTACGAGTCCATGTAATCCTGACGGGTGATTTTCAGACGCTGCATCTTCGACTGGAGGGTGGTGCGCTTCAGGCCGAGGCGAGCGGCGGCGCCGTCCGGTCCGGAGATTGCGCCTTTGGTTTCGCGCAGCACGCGCAGGATGTGCTCGCGCTCAACGTTCTCCAGATTGTGACGCGCCTGGGGAGGTCGGCCCGGTCTGCGCTGCGCATTTCCGAAACGGGAACATGCAGAGCAGCCGCCATGGGTCAGAATGACGGAGCGCTCCATAAGATTCTCGAGTTCACGAACGTTGCCAGGCCAGGGCCACGCGGTGAGCGTCTTCATGGTTTCCTTGGGAATGGTTTCGATTTGTCGTTCCATGCGCAGCGCGAATTTGCGCACGAAGTAGCGGACCAGCAGGGGGATATCCTCGCGGCGCTCGCGGAGAGCAGGCACACGGATGGGAAAGACGCTGAGACGGTAGAAGAGGTCGCTGCGAAACTGATGCTCCGCGATCGCCTTTGGCGAGATCCCGATTGGTGGCCGCGACCAGCCGCAGGTTCACTTTGATGGTCCGGGTGCTGCCCAGGCGTTCGAACTCGTGGTCCTGCAGCACGCGCAGCAGCTTAGGCTGGAGTTCGAGGGGAATCTCCCCGACTTCGTCGAGGAATAAGGTTCCACCGTCCGCCAGTTCCAGGCGTCCGATTTTCTGGCTCATCGCGCCAGTAAAGGCTCCCTTCTCATGCCCGAAGAGTTCGCTCTCCAGCAAGCCGGTGGGAATGGCGGCGCAGTTGAGCTTGATGAAGCTACCTTCTTTGCGGCGGCTCAAGCGGTGGAGGGCGCGGGCGAACAGTTCCTTGCCGGTCCCGGTCTCCCCGAGAATCAGGACGGTGGCGTCACTGGCAGCAACGGTCGCCACCTGATCAAGGACCTTCTTGAGCGCCGGGCTGTCGCCAACGATTTCTTCGAACAGGCCTTGCGAGCGAAGTTCGCCCTCAAGATATTTTTTCTCCTCGGCGAGACGATTCTTGAGGGCCTCGATCTCGGCTGCGGCGCGATGGTTTTCGAGCGCCACGGCGAACTGGGAGGCCACTTGCTTGAGAAGATCCAAGTCCTCCGGTTGAAAAGCATTCTTGCGGGTGCTACCCAGCACGAGAACTCCGAGCGACCCCTTGGGACGGACAAGGGGCACGCAACACAGCGATTGAAAACCCTCCGCGAGAAAATTCTTTGCGATCTCGGCGTCGAAGCTCTGAATCTGGCTTTTCGAGAAAATCAGAGGGGAGCTCTCCCGCAGGGAACGGCCTCCGGGACTGTTGTGCGGGCTGATCGGCAGGGACGAGAGCAATCCTTTGCCGAGGGGAAAATCTTCGGCTTGGCGCACCAGAGGCCCGTGCTGGGATCGTGCAACTCGAAGCCGGCATATTCCTGGCGCAGGACCCTGCGAATACGAGCCGAGACCTGAGGAAAGGCCTGCTGGAGGTTCCAGTTCGACGACAGGATCGTGCTCACGTCCAATAGCATCTGCAGCCGTTCCATTTGCTTGCGGAGTTTTCCGCCCGACCTGCTGCAGCGATTGGTGCAGCCTTTCTTGGGCAGTGACTTCGACCAGAACAACGCCGATGCGGGTGACGGCTCCGGTCGCATCCTTGATGGGATAGGTAGTTCACCACCCAGTGACCGGTTTCCACTCGCGCGGGAACAGCGGCGGCGCTCTCGAGGTTGAGCAGGGTTCGCCGGTCGAGATCACCCGCTGAAGTTCAGGTTCGACCACATCGGCAAAGTCTCCCAGGATTTCCCTTACTGTCTTGCCAATGTGATTTTGTGCGGGGATGCCGTTGATTTCCGCGAGCGTGTTGTTGATCGCGAGATAGCGGAACTCCAAGTCGAGGATGCAGAGCCCAACGCTGGATGAGTTGAAGTAGTCCGCAAACACGCTCTCCGGATCGGTGAGCGCATCGCGGTGAATGAAGGGGAATAGTTCTCCCGCGCCCGAGTCGCGAGGGTCATCCATGGCACAACACCTCCGGCAGCGAAACCATCGGGTTCGCCGCCAGCCCTGGATTCGTTGGAGCCGGACTATCGTCCGACCCTCCCCCTAACTCCATCCAAACACGGATTTCCCCTTTTTGGAACCCGGTGGTTTCCTGATTTCTTGGTCGGGGTTCGCCCGGCACGCATTGGTACGCATGCGACCAATCCGCCGATAGCCGGACGGCATGCCGATGAAGAACCACTGAAGAGCTGTAGAGGGAAACAACCTCAGCCACCCTTGGCAGAGTGGCCTGGCAGTGCATTGAAATTTTCAAGCGTGGCGCGCTTGAAGGGCTCAGAAATAGACTCCTCGACGCCTCCCCCTCAAAAGGCGGACTATTTACGACAAGTGATCACGCATTATACCCGCAGAGCCAAGGGGTGAATACCCTCGATCCAGGCCCGTTACGTTTTCCGGAAATTTGCCGAGAATCGCGGTGGGAACCTTCAGCGAGCGACAGTTGGCGCGATATCCAGGGCTGGTCTGCGTCCTGCGCACGACGGGCTGGCGAGCTGCGAGGAACTATAATGAATGGGTGGCACGAGGTTGGGAAAGCAAATCGGTGGAAGCCCAGCAGGCGGAGGCGAGTGAGAAATCGGCCAAGCCACGTACGGTGATGAGCCCGAGGAGGCTGCGCGCTGGCGGGAAATAGAGAGTCTACGGCTCTCCCGTCAAGCGAGTCCTGCAGCAACTGGAATCGAGCCAGAATCCGCGGCACCGCAAGCTGCTGGAAGACTCGCTCGCCGCTCTGGATGAAAAGCTGAAGAACGGATGATGCTACGGGAGTCCGGATCTCTACGGACTTGGTAAGCATGGGTCTGCGGTCCGCGGCCTGAGGTCGTTCGAGTCCGTCACGTATAATGAATTTTTTATGACAGCCTACGTTTACGTTTCTCTCAAGAAAAGTGTTCTCGACCCCCAGGGCAAAACCATTCAGGGCGCGCTCAAGAAGATGGGTTACAAGGGCCTGGAAAGCGTGCGCCAGGGCAAATATTTTGAGCTCACGCTCGACGGGGGGCTGTCGCGCGAAGAGGCGCAGGCCGAAGTCGAGCGGATCGCCCGCGAAGTGCTGACCAATCCGGTGATTGAAGAATTCCGTTTCTCCCTGGCCGAGTAGCGCGGGCCGGAAATCCTTTGAGGTCTTCCCATGTGCGGCATTGTCGGCTATGTCGGTAAGAAGAGTGTGGTCCCCATCATTATTGAGGGGCTGCGGCGGCTGGAGTATCGCGGCTACGATTCCGCGGGGATTGCGGTCGCCGGCAACGGCGACGGGCTGCAGCTGCGGCGCGCCGAGGGCAAGCTGCGCAATCTGGAAGAAGCCATCCGCCTGAAGCCGCTTGACGGCAGCTACGGCATTGGGCACACGCGCTGGGCCACGCACGGGCGTCCCACGGAAGAAAACGCTCATCCCCACCGCGACTGCACGGGCAAGATCGTGGTCGTGCACAACGGGATCGTGGAGAACTATCTCAGCCTGAAGAAGAAGCTGATCGAGGAAGGCCACAAGTTCACCACCGAGACCGACACCGAAATCATTGCCCACCTGGTCGAGAAGTATTCCATGAAATCCGGAAACGGCTCACCGACCTCCGCTGGAAGACGCTGTGCGGCGGACGGTGAAAGATCTGACCGGCGTATTTCGCCCTGGCGGTGATTTCCACCGACGATCCCAACAAGATTGTGGCGGCGCGCAACGGGCCGCCGGCCGTGATCGGCTTGGGCAACGACGAATACTTCGTGGCGTCGGATGTGCCCGCGATCCTGCATCACACGCGCGACATTTTCTTTCTAGCGGACGGCGATATGGCCGTGGTTACGCCCGACGGCGTACATCTTTCCGATTTCGACGGAAGGCCGGTGCGGCGCGCAGATCCAGCACGTTACCTGGGATCCCGATCCTGGCGGAGAAGGGCGGCTTCAAGCATTTCATGCTCAAGGAAATTTACGAGCAGCCGCGCGCCGTTCGCGACACCGCGCTGGGGCGCGTCTCGCAGGAGACCGGCCACATTTTTCTCGACCAGATGGAGATCAGCGAGGCCGAGTTCCGCGCCGCGGCAAAGATCAACATCATCGCCTGCGGAACCAGTTGGCATGCCGGGCAGGCCGGCAAGTTCATGATCGAGACGCTGGCGCGCGTGCCGGTGGAAGTGGACTATGCCAGCGAGTGGCGCTACCGCAATCCCATCGTCGATCAGGACACGATCACGCTGGTGATTTCGCAGTCGGGCGAGACCGCTGACACCATCGCGGCCCAGCGCGAGGCCAAGTCGCGAGGATCGAAGACGCTGGCCATCTGCAACGTCGTGGGATCGATGATCACGCGCGAAGCGGCGGGCACGATTTATACGCACGCCGGGCCGGAGATTGGCGTCGCCTCGACGAAGGCTTTCACCGGACAGCTGACCGCGCTCTATGTCTTCGCGATGTATCTGGCGCAGGTGCGCGGCGTAATGACCGCCGAGCAGGCGCGCGCGGCGATGCTGGAACTGACGCGGATCCCAGCGAAGCTCGAACACGTCCTGACCCAGGATGCAAGCTTGCGACGAGCTGGCCAAGCGCTACCAGAAGGTGCACGACTTTCTGTTTCTGGGACGCGGCATTCACTATCCGATCGCGCTCGAAGGCGCGCTCAAGCTGAAAGAGATTTCCTACATCCACGCCGAGGGATATCCGGCGGGCGAGATGAAGCACGGGCCGAACGCGCTGATCGACGAGAACCTGCCGGTGGTGGTCATTGCGACGCGCGACGCGAACAATCCTGGCTCGATGCTGCGCTATGAGAAGACGATGTCGAATCTGAAAGAAGTGAAGGCGCGCTCAGGAGTGGTAATCGCGCTGGCCACCGAAGGCGACGAAGAAATCAAGGAAGCGGCCGATCACGTTATTTACGTTCCCGCCGCGCCGGAAGAGTTGTTGCCGATTCTGGAGATCGTTCCGCTGCAGTTGCTGGCGTATCACATCGCGGTGCGGCGCGGCTGCGACGTGGACCAGCCGAGGAACCTGGCGAAGTCGGTGACGGTCGAGTAGGACTTGAACGTCCCTCTGTTCGGCGCGATCCTGCAGCACTGACAACTCTCGGCGCGGTTGGGTGTATGCTGCTCCGCGTTTTGATCCTTATCGCACTCGAAGGAAGCGCGATGAGCACGCCAAAGAAGCCCGACATCCCTGCCGACAAGTTAGCGCTCTACAACAAGCTGATCGCCACGATGCCCGAGATCGAACGGAAGGGCGCAGCCAATCCTTATACCTCGCACAATGGCCACATGTTTTCCTTGCTCCTCGGTCCCAAGGGAGTGATGGCGCTGCGGCTTCCAGAAGATGAGCGCGAAGATTTCCTGAAGAAATACAAAACGACGCTGCACGAAGCCTACGGAGCCGTGATGAGGGAATACGTTACTGTGCCCGACGCGTTGCTGAAGGACACGAAGGCGCTGCGGAAGCATCTGGCAGTGAGCTACGCGTACGTCAAGACGCTGAAGCCGAAGCCAACGACCAAGAAGAAGCGGTGATCCCCGTCAAAGAGGGCGATTAGGCCACCTTGTTGAAGACGTATTCGTGTTGTCCGTCGAGGATGATCAACGCTCGCTTCCCGCCGCGCTCTCCGGGGACAAATCCGAATCCCTCGCTGCCGGCGGGTCCATCGATACAGCCAGCGGAGCCCAGTTATAACACAGGACGCGACTATAACGTTTTCACAAGTGCAGAGTGTCCATGCGGGGATTTTCGTAGACGTCGTCCTCGCCGGGGTAGCGGAGTTCGTTTTCAAACTTTCCGCTTTGCTTCGCTAAGGCCCAGATCAAGCTCTCGCCAGCCGGCAGTATTTTGGGCTGCTCGTCGTACACCTTGTCTTGGTACGCATACTCTGCATCCACCGGCTTCCAACCGTTCTTGCGGAACATGGCAATCAGGTCACCGAGAAAGTACGCGTTTAATGCAATGTGATGCAGCACCACAGTGTGTCTCACCGGTCGCCCGAGCACGCGCTGGGACAGCGCATCGTAATACTGGGCGCGCTCCCAGATGTGCTGGAGGAAGAAGTCACGATATCCCGCCAAGTCGGCGTGAGGGTTGGCCTCAACCCGCTTCTGCAGCCGCGCATCGATCGCCCAATCGGAGGCGTCAATGGTGGCTCGCCCAATGCGATAGCCGTGCTGCTCGCAAAAAGGCGCGCATGCCATCGCGCTTTTCGACCGTGTCTCCTTCCTTGAAGAACGGATAGCGAAACAGGCGGGTGTAATGATGATAGTTGCGAATGAGTAGCTCGTTCTTCAGGGCATCGGCTTCGAACTCGGCCAGCGTGACTTGCTTGGAACCTTCGGCGTCCAGACTCTCGTTGAAGTTCAGATGGGAGTACGAATGATTGCCGATGAGGTGTCCGGCACGATCCCAGGAGGCGATGAGTTGACTCCCGGAATCGCTGTCGACCCGCTTGCCACACACGAAAAGTATCGACTTGAGATTGTTCGCCGCGCAAGCGTGGCCAGCATGCGCTCGTTGAGTTCGGCCCAGGTCAGTCCAGCGCCACCGGTGGTAGTGGGGTCATCGAAGGTGAAGGCAATCTCCGGGACCGGGATCTCTCCCCATGCTCGCGGGATTGCGGCGATCACGGTCGTCGCAACCGCGTAGTTCAGAAACTGCCGTCGATTGACTCCGTTATGCTGCATCTGGATTGGACTGAAGCTGAGTGTACAGTCGGCGCAAAACGGCGGCTAGTGCCGCAAGGGCTGCAATCCACGTTGCAAAAGCCGTCTCGACCACCCAGGCTGGCGCCGCCCCTACGCGGTGCAGCAGGAACGGGAAGAAATTCCACGTCGTGATGTGAACGTAGTCCCAGGGATCCTGCGACATCTCGTCCGTGTTGAGTCCCCAGGCGTCCATCTTGCCGAGGGTGAATGCGGCGATGTTCTTGAAGCGCAGCGCGATCACGAACGTGGGATGGCCGAGAGTCTCCATCTGATAGATCTCGAGCGGCAACCAAAAGGCCAGCGATGCGATCTGGATGACTAGGCTCACGGCGAGGATCACGACGGCACCGCGCCAAATCCACGGACTCAGATTCGCGCGATAACGAATCAACAGCGGCACGGCCAGGAGCGCGACCATCTCGACGGCGGTCGAAACGTAGCGGTCTCCCCAGGAGAAGTCGCCCGCCCAGTAGGTGTAGCGCGCGTAGAAGCTGATATAGCCGGCAACCAACAGCAGCGAAGTCACGGCGTAGGCGCGGACCTCGACGGCGAGGCGCTTCCACAAAAGCACCAGCAGGACCAGAGCGAGAACAAGAACTGGATCGAACAGGAAGATCGATTTCTCGGGCTTGAAGAGCGCGCCGAGGACGCCTTCGTGAAAGGGCGTGCTCCACGGGAAGTTCGCCGGCAGAGTCGGATCCTGCGCCCGCGACTCGCGCGCGAAGATTGGGATGTAGGTTTGCGTCCACGATCCGAAGCGATAGAAGCTGTAAAGGCGTTCGAGGAAGCCAAAGAATGCGTAGACGGGCACGGCAATTTTGCAGTAAGCCGCGAGACGCTGCCACAAGGCGCGGCCGCGCACTTTGTTCGATCCAGAGAACTGTCAGAAGGAAGAAGCCGCCCGCGATCACATCGAGGCCAGTCGTCACGCGAGTCAGCAGGTTCAAGCCAAGACAGAACGAGCCGAAGAACAGCGCCCGCGCACTCGCCGTGCGCAGCCACTCGTACTGGAACGAAAATCCAGTCAGAGTTAACAACATGATGTAGTTGTTCTCCTGCATGTTCTGCGTGTAATGCAGGTGAGTCGTGCAGAACATCAGGGCCAGGATGCCGAGCACGGTCTCGTTGAGGCTGAAGCGCAACTGGCGCAGCAGGCGGAACGCAACCAGCGCCGTCAGAACATTGACCAGAATATTGGTGCTGTAGCTGACAATGATGCTGCGTACCGCAGGGTCATCCTCGTATTCGGAGAAAATGTGCCAGTGGGAGATCCATGTGGCGACCAGATCTGCGGGAAGCATGAGCAACGATTGGCCGATGCCGTACCAGCTGAAGATGCGGCCGCCGCGGCCGTGCAGGCCGAACTCGGGATACTCGTTGGGAAACACCTGCGGCTGCGAGGTCCAGAGCCAGTGCGTGGTCTGCAGGCGGTGCATGGTGTCGGCGGTACCCAGTTCGCCCGATTGCACCACGAACGCGAGCAGGCCCGCGGTCAGGCACACAAGGAAGAGCGGATCCCGCAGCTTAGACCCCAAGCGTGAAGTCATCGCTTGGATGGTAATACAGGATGGGCTTCCGGCTCTCGGCTTCCGGCCTAAAAGGAGGGGGCGCCAACGTTTCGTTCTGACGCGGTAGACTGTAGCGGGAAATTTCCATGGCCAAGTGTTCAAACTGCGGGACTGAGTTACCTGACAACGTCGCCTTTTGCTCCACCTGCGGAAGGCCGACTTCGAATACCGATGACGTGGCGACGCTCGACTTCGCCACCTCGACTTCGCCATTGCCGCCGCGGCCGCCGTCGTCTTCGCGGCCACCTTCCTCGCGGCCCTCCAGTTCTGCGGAATATCTGTTGAATGAAGGGCGCTTTCTTCCCGGGCGCCTGCTGGCTCGGACGCTACCGCATCATCGCGCTGCTGGGCAAAGGCGGCATGGGCGAGGTCTACCGTGCCGACGATCTGACGCTGGGGCAGGGTGTCGCCATGAAGTTTCTGCCCGACGAGGCCGCGCAAGACGAAGGCTTGCTCGAACGCTTTCGCAACGAAGTGCGGATGGCGCGGCGAGTCTCCCATCCCAATGTTTGCCGCGTGTACGACGTGGGAGACGTCGACGGCCAGACATTTTTCACCATGGAGTATGTCGATGGCGAAGACCTCGCTTCCCTGCTGCGGCGCATTGGACGACTTCCTCCGGACAAAGCGCTCGACATTGCACGCCATCTCTGTGCGGGACTGGCAGCAGCCCACGCCAAGGGCGTTCTGCACCGCGACCTGAAACCCGCCAACATCATGCTCGATGGGCGTGGGCAAGTCGTGATCACGGACTTTGGACTGGCGGGAGTGGCTGACGATATCCGCGGGCCCGAGGTGCGCAGCGGCACTCCGGCGTATATGTCGCCCGAACAGCTCTCAGGCAAAGAAGTCAGCACGCGCAGTGACATCTATGCGCTGGGGCTGGTGCTGTATGAAGTCTTCACAGGCAAGCGTGCGTTTGCGGAATCGGCGGCAAAACTGCTGCACGCGGGAGCTGACCGCACGCCCAGCCGTCCGTCGTCGGTGGTGAAGGATCTTGATCCGATCGTGGAGAAGGTGATCCTGCGCTGCCTGGAGACGGATCCGTCGCAGTCGTCCGGCAACAGCGCTGGCGGTAGCTGCGGCGCTGCCGGGCGGCGATCCGCTGGCCGCGGCGCTGGCCGCGGGAGAAACGCCTTCGCCGCAACTGGTGGCGGCCTCCGGCGAAACCACCGGCCTGCGTCCGCGCATCGCGGTTGCATGCCTCCTGTTCGTGCTCTTAGGGTTGGCGGTCGGAACCTACCTCACCATCCGCTATAGCGCGATCGAGAAGATGCATCTGGAACAGACGCCCGAAGTGCTGGCACACCGAGCGCGCGAGATCTTGGCGCAAATCGGCTACCCGGAAAAGCCCGCCGACAGCGCCTTTGGATTCGAGTACGACACGAATTTCCGTGACTCCGTGGAGAAGGAAAGCAAGACGCCTGCGAACTGGGATGAGGTGCTTGCCGGCTCGCCCGACCATGCTGCAGTTCTGGTACCGGCAAAGTCCGGACGTGCTGGATCCTGACGGTTACCGTGATAGCTATCTGACTCCCGGAATTGTCAGTCGAAGATGACCCGCCCACCACGCTCTCCGGCATGGTCAATGTGAAGCTCGATGCCACGGGCAGGCTGATCTATCTGCAGGTAATTCCGCCACAGAAAGACGCAACGCGCCTCGCCCACGGTGCCGCCAGATTGGAGTCCTTTATTTTCTGCGGCGGAAGTGGATGCCTCCAAGCTGCAATCCGCTCAACCCGAGTGGACTTCGCTGGGAATGGCTGATGCGCGCGCCGCGTGGACGGGAGTCTGGCCGGGGACGACGAGGCCGCTGCGAGTCGAAGCCGCCGCCTGGCATGGAAAACCTGTATTTTTCGCGATGATCGGCGACTGGAACAAGCCTTGGCGGATGGTTACGGATCATTCCGCCGAAGAAAAGAAAAATCGGGCGAGCCAGATGATCAGTGTGTTTCTGCTGACCGCCGTTCTGGCTGCGGGCGCGCTGCTGGCCCGCCGCAATTATCGCCATGGCCGGGGTGACCGTGAGGGCGCGTTCCGCCTGGCAGTCGTCATGTTTGTAATGGAGATTGGGCTCTGGTTATGCCGTTCGCACTTTGTCGCTGGCTTCCAAACGTTCGGGTACCTGATCCTGACGATTTCCGCCGCGCTCTTGTGGGGCGGCGCCATGTGGATGCTCTATCTTGCGATCGAGCCCTGGATTCGCCGGAACTGGCCGCAAGCCATCATTTCCTGGAGCCGCCTGATCTCCGGTCAACTGCGCGATCCGGTGGTGGGACGCGACATCCTATTTGGCGTCGCCTTCGGCATCCTCTGGCTTGTAATCTTTCAGCTGAGCAATATCCCGCTGGCGCGAATGGGCGCGGCGCCCCAGCTCGGCGGTTTGGACTACCTGATGGGAGGACGCCAGGCCCTGGGCCAGTGGCTGGTGCAGATTCCGTCCTCGATTTTCGGGACGCTGCAGTTCTTCTTCCTGCTGCTGGGACTGAAAGTGCTGGTGGAGTTCCTCTTCCGGCAGGTGGGATTGAAGGCGCGTGCGCTCTGACTGGATTGCAGCGGTCTTGTTCGTCGCGGTCTTTCTCGTGATGCGCGGATTGCAGAGCACCCACCTTTCCGTGGATATCCCCGTCATTCTCCTCGTCTGGGGCATCCTGGCGCTGATCGTCCTTCGCTTCGGCCTGGTGCCGCTGGCGGTAGCAGCCTTCACCGTCGACATGCTCGGCAGCGTTCCCTTCACCGCCGATTTCTCGGCGTGGTACATGACCACGGCTTCTCTGGCTTTACTCAGCGTAGTGGCACTGGCGGGATGGGGCTTCTACCACTCGCTGGGCGGGGAACCGTTATGGGTCGTCGAGCCGGAGTAGGAGCTTCGCATTAGCGTTGACGCGTGGCCACCGGCCGACATAGCATTCTTCCAACTGGGAGGGTTTCCTATGCGAACGTTGCTCGCGGGGATTCTCGGTTTGAGCAGTTTAGTTTGCGCCGCACAGACGGAAGAACCTCCACCGCAGCAGGTCCAGCGGTCGGAAGTTCCGCCCACCCCGCGGCACCCTCAGCCTGCACAGGATGGCGGAGTCCGCGAAGTGCTTGAGAGCATCGTAATTCCGCCCATCCCTCACGCACCATTTTTCGCGACCCTGGCGACGGAGTCCGTGAAATACGCAGCCGACGGCGGGACCATGACCTTCGTCAACCAGCGTCACATTGCGCGCAATGCAGACGGCCGCATTTACGAGGAGCGCTGGTATCTGGTGCCCAAGGGCTCGAATGTGAAGTCGACCATGAACTGGATTCAGATCGCCGACCCCAAGCAGCACACGCTCTACAACTGCAGCCCGCAAAGACATATCTGCGATCTGCTGGTCTACGATCCGGAATCGGATCTTTCGGCAGCAAAGCTGCGAAGAGGTTCTACCCATCCTCTGGAGAACGGCGAGGGCAGCGATATCTGGGAGGACCTTGGAACTCAGAATCTTCTTGGGATCGAGACCGAGGGAGTTCGCGAAACCATGGTCACGAATGTCGGCGTCCTGGGCAACGACCAGCCGCTCAACAGCCTCAGCGAATACTGGCATTCGCAACAGCTGGGACTCAACCTGCTGTCGATCCGCTCCAGCCCGTACTTCGGCAAGCAAACCTTCAAGATCACTGAGATCGCGACAGGCGATCCGGACGCGCAGTTGTTCCAACTGCCCGCGGGGTATACCGTGAACGACCAGCGAAAGAACGGGCCGATTTCGCATTAAGCGATCGGTTCGAGCGGGTCGGGTACGTTTGCCGACCGGCTTTCCCCGTTTCTAGCCTCCAAATTCTCTCGCATCCTCTTCTATTCCCTACGCATCTAAACCTTGACAACGATTCACTCAGGTCTTAGCATGGGCGTTGACGCAATCATATTGACATTGATTTTAAAGCACTTATCGAATTTAGGAGGAGCATTGTATGGGAAAGATTATTGGAATTGACCTGGGGACTACCAATTCCTGCGTGGCGGTCATGGAAGGCGGCGAGCCTAAAGTGATCGCCAATGAAGAAGGAGGGCGCACTACTCCTTCCGTGGTCGGATTTACCAAAACCGGCGAGCGGTTGGTCGGCCAAGTCGCCAAGCGGCAGGCTATCACCAACCCCGAGAACACCGTTTATTCCATCAAGCGGTTCATGGGACGCCGCTACGACGAAGTCACCGAAGAGATCAAGATGGTGCCCTATAAGGTCATCCGTCAGGGCGATCATGTGGCGGTGCTGGCGCAGGGCAAGGAATACACCCCGCCGCAGATTTCCGCGCTGATACTGCAGAAGCTGAAGAAGGCGGCGGAAGACTATCTCGGCGAGAAAGTGACCGAGGCGGTTATCACGGTGCCCGCGTACTTCAACGACGCGCAGCGGCAGGCGACCAAAGACGCCGGACAGATCGCCGGCCTCGAAGTGAAACGCATCATCAACGAGCCCACGGCCGCTGCATTGGCCTATGGCCTCGACAAGACTAAGGACGAGATGATCGCCGTGTACGACTTCGGCGGCGGAACGTTCGACATTTCCGTACTGGAAGTGGGCGAAGGCGTCATCGAAGTGAAGGCCACCAACGGCGACACGCACCTGGGCGGTGACAACCTCGATCAGCGCATCGTCGACTGGCTCATTGACGAATTCAAAAAGAACGAAGGCTTAGATCTCAGAGGCAAAGGGAATGAGATGGCCCTGCAGCGTCTGCGCGACGCGGCCGAGCGGGCGAAGATCGAACTCTCCACGACGATGGAGACCGAAATCAATCTGCCATTCATCACGGCCGATGCCAGCGGCCCGAAGCACCTGGTGCAGAAGCTGACCCGCGCCAAGCTCGAAGGGATGGTGGAAGACATCATCCAGCGCTCGGTCGGTCCGTGCAAGCAGTGCTTGAAAGATGCGGGCGTCGAAACCAGCAAGATCAACGAAGTGGTGCTGGTCGGCGGACAGACGCGCATGCCGCGCATTCAGGCACTGGTGAAGGAATTGTTCGGCAAAGAAGGCCACAAGGGCGTGAATCCCGACGAAGTCGTCGCGATCGGCGCGGCGATTCAGGGTGGCGTGCTGGGCGGCGAAGTGAAGGACCTGCTGCTGCTCGACGTGACTCCGCTGTCGCTGGCGATTGAAACGCTGGGCGGCGTGGCAACGCCGATGATCCCACGCAACACGACGATTCCGACGAAGAAGACGGAGACGTTCTCGACGGCGGCCGACAGCCAGACCTCGGTTGAAGTCCACGTGCTGCAGGGTGAACGGCCCATGGCGGCACAGAACCGGACTCTCGGCAAGTTCCACCTGACCGGGATTCCACCGGCTCCGCGCGGCGTACCGCAGATTGAAGTGACGTTCGACATCGACGCCAACGGCATCCTGAACGTGACCGCGAAAGACACGGCCACGCAAAAGGATCAGAAGATTACGATCACGTCGTCTTCTGGATTGTCGAAGGAGGAGGTCGAGCGCATGGCGAAGGAAGCCGACGCGCACGCGGCCGAAGACAAGGCGCAGCGCGATTCGATCGAGGCGAAGAACCAGCTCGACTCGATGGTCTACAACATTGAGAAGATGCTGCGCGAGCAGGGCGACAAGATCTCCGGCTCGGAGCGCGGAGATGTTGAGAACGCCGTAGCCGATGCCAAAAAGGCGCTGGAGTCGAACGACAAGGCGACCATGGACAAGGCGCGCGAGAAGCTGACTCAGGCGTCGCACAAGCTGGCCGAACAGATGTATAAGGCGGCTCAACCGGCGCCGGGAGCGGCACCGGGTGGTCCAACGCCGGGCGCGACCGCGGGCGGCGACGCCAGCGGCAACGGTCAGGCAAAAAAAGACGAAGGCGTGATCGACGCCGAGTACGTGGACGTGGAAGACAAGAAGTAACGGCGAGAGAATTGGCCACGGATTCTCGCGGATCGTCACGGATCAATACCGTGAAAATCCGTGTAATCCGTGGCCAGCATTTTAGGAGGGGTTCGAAGTGGATTTTCAAGTCAATGGGGAAACGTATTTTCTAAGCCTCGCCGAGGACGAACAGCGATGGCTCGTTTTTGTGGAGGGTGCCACGGGCACCCGGCGCGTCCCGGTCTATGTGGACGGAGATAACTTCGACGAAGATGTGAAAGTCGTCGTAGATGATAGAGATCGACGGAAGATTCTGAATTAGACTGGGATCGGCCGCGAGCCGATCCCAGACCTGCGCAATGGCCAATACCCCGAAGAAGGACTACTACGAGATACTCGGCGTAAAGAAGAGCGCTTCGGCGGACGATATCCGCAAGGCGTTCCGCAAGTTGGCGCGCAAGTACCATCCCGACGTCAATCCGGGGGACAAGTCGGCCGAGGAGAAGTTCAAGTCTCTTTCCGAGGCCAACGACGTTCTCAGCGATCCCAAGAAGCGCAAGATCTACGACCAGGTCGGCTTCTACTCCGACAACATCGACCCGGCGACCGCGGAGGCCTACGCCCGTGCAGGCGGCGGCTCGGCAGGTGGCGAAGGATTTCCCGGCGGCTTCTCCGGGAGCGCGCAGGACGGCGGCCAGGGCGTTCCCTTCGATTTCGGCGGCTTTGATTTCTCCGACCTCGTCGACAGCGCCAGCCGCGGCCGAAAGTCCGGCGGCGGGGGTGGTGGCGGAAGTTTCCGCGACATATTCGGTTCGATCTTCGGCGGTGGTCATGGAGCAACTCAGGCTGAGGAGGGCCCCGAACCCGGAACCGACCTCGAATATCAGGTCAATGTTCCCTTCTGGACGGCGATCCGCGGCGGAGTCATGCGATTGAACATTTCCCGTCACGACGTCTGCGCGACCTGCCACGGCCAGGGCTCGCTCGAAGCTCCGGGCAAATGTCCGGAGTGCAATGGGACCGGCCAGATCACACAGACCGGCGGCCGCATGAAGTTTAACGTGCAGTGTCCGCGTTGCCACGGCACCGGCAAGAATCTGACGATCTGCCCCACGTGTCATGGCGAAGGCACGGTCATGAAGACCGAACCGCTCGAAGTGCGCATCAAGGCCGGCACGCGCGACGGGCAGCGCATCCGCCTTCCCGGCAAAGGCAACGCCGGGGCCCACGGCGGCGCGACGGGCGATCTCTACGCCATCATCCGAACCGAACCGCATCCAATCTTTCGCCGCGACGGCGACGACATCTACCTGACCGTGCCCGTCAGCGCCACCGAAGCCGCCCTGGGAGCCAAGATCGAAGTTCCCACAATCGACGGACGCGCCCTGTTGAAGATTCCGCCCGGAACGCAGTCCGGACAAAAGCTGCGCCTGCGCGAAAAGGGCGTGCCCTCGGCTACCAAAGAAGGCGTGCGCGGGGACGAAATCGTCGAGATCACGATCACAGTCTCGATGCCTCGCGACGAGCGCACCAAAGAATTGCTGCGGGAGCTAGCCAAGCTGAATCCTGAAGACCCACGGGAAGAGTTGTGGAGCAAGGTCTGACCTTTATCGTCGTTGTCATCGTGAGCCCGGCGCACGCCGGGTGAGGGACCTTACGACTTGCGGCCGAGCCGATGCGGTTGCCAGGTCGATCGAGGCTGTAACACCCTTAACCGTTCCCGTCCACTGCATAACGGGCTCAGCTGACGCAGGGTCCCTCGCGCCGGCTTCGCCGCCGCTCAGAATGACAGCGCACGAGACCCGTCACTTCTTCTTGCTGGGATCATCAGCCGGATTGATGTAGATGAATTGCAGGGGCGACATCCCGTGGACCTGGATGACAGTCTCGCCTGACGCCGCGGCATAGTGGTGCATGCTGGGATCGAGATAAGCGAAGCTGCCCGCCCCGAAGGCCATCATCTTGCCGGCGTCGAACGTGTCTCCCATCCCCACCTTCAGCGTCCCCGACAGCACCGTCACGTTCTCCCGGTGGGGATGCGTGTGTGGAGCAACCTTGTACCCATCCGGCATCTTGAGGCGAATGGTGAAGTCGCCGGTCGCGGCCGTCGGATCGCCCTCGAGCACTGCGATTTGCGCTCCCGGGGGAACAAACGGCGGCGCCGGACCCCACTTCACCTGATCGGGCGTGAAGGCGTTTTGCGCCTGCGACGGCTGCATCGCAACGAATGCAACCAGAGAAAAAGCTACAGCGAGAAACGGTACTTTCATAGAACCCCTCCAACTGACGCGCATGATAATCACTGTTTTCGCGCTCGGCAAGGGGGTCGCTCAACAGAACGCGACTTTAAAGCTGAACCTCAGAAGTCGACGCCGGAGGCATTACCTTTGTACCGCCACGGTCGTTTACAAAATTTTTCAATAATCCTCAAAAAAATGTTGCATCTGTGGAAATTTCCCGTAATCTCACAAATGCGAACTAACTTCGCCGAAATGCCCGGGAATCGCATCAAACCCGGGAGCCGCGAACGAAATGTCTTCATCGGAAGGCTCAAGGGAGACGCGGTGGTGAGAGTGAGTCGCTTGAGGAGGAAGACATAGAAATTGGCAACAGCTAGCGCTCCGCGTCGACAACTCGATAATCCCCAGCAACTCTCCGCCGTCCCCAACCGGAAAAAATTCGTCCGCCTCACGCTTTGGCCCTTGGTCGCCGCCACGTTTCTTTATGGTGTCGGGCGGAACCTATGGCACCGAAGACATCGTGCATGGCGCCGGCTACGGACGCGCGATCCTGATTCTGCTGCTCACCCCGCTGCTCTGGAGCCTGCCTACGGCCTTCATGATCGGCGAGCTGTCGAGCGCGCTGCCTTTCGAAGGCGGCTACTACGCCTGGGTGCGCCGCGCCATGGGCAACTTCTGGGGATTTCAGGAAGCCTGGCTCTCGCTCGTTGCCTCCATCTTCGACATGGCGATCTATCCCACCCTGTTCGTCGCCTACCTGACCCGCATGTTCCCGTGGTTTCAGGAAGGCAATCGCGGATGGTGGGTTGCTCTCGCCGTCGTCGTCGCCTGCGCCCTGCTCAACATCGCCGGCGTGAAGGTGGTTTCGCTCACTTCCCTCTGGTTGTTCCTCGCCTTGTCGGCGCCGTTCGCCGCCATCGTCGTGCTCGCTCCGTTCAAGCTCGGCGCCTTGGCAAACGCCGTCACCAAGCCCACTACCTCAACCGTGGATATTCTCGGCGGCCTGCTCATCTGCATGTGGAACTACATGGGATGGGACAACGCCTCGACCATCGCAACCGAAGTCGAGCGCCCGCAGCGGACTTACCCGCGAGCGATGCTGGTCGCCGTCTGCATCGTCGCCGTCAGCTACATTCTGCCCTTCGCCGCCATGTGGATGACCGGCCTGAAGCCCACAGCATGGGAAACCGGATCGTGGGCTGACATTGCCGCGCTGGTAGGCGGACCCGTTGCTCCGTATCGGCGTCGTGCTCGGCGGCCTGATGAGCGCCTTCGGCATGTTCAACGCTTTGGTCATGAGCTATTCGCGCCTGCCCTTGGCCATGGCGCAGGATGGCATGCTGCCCGGAATCTTCGGCAAGCTGCAGAAGAAGTCGCGGGCTCCATGGGTGGCGATT
The DNA here is from genome assembly GCA_963795875.1 of uncultured Acidobacteriaceae bacterium. Taxonomy (GTDB): domain Bacteria; phylum Acidobacteriota; class Terriglobia; order Terriglobales; family Acidobacteriaceae; genus Sulfotelmatobacter. The sequence continues at coordinate 1,115,117 of CAWCJM010000003.1, read as the reverse complement.
CTTGCGCTCGCCGCAGGATGGGCGATGTGTCTCGGTCTTGGCTTCGCCCGACTGGTCACGCTCGACATCCTTCTCTATGGCGCCAGCCTGTTCCTGGAATTCGTGGCGCTGGCGGTCCTGCGCTTCCGCGAACCGGAACTGAAGCGTCCGTTCCGCGTGCCCGGAGGCTTGTTTGGAGCCATCGCGATCGGCATTCCGCCCATGCTGCTGCTGGGCTTTTCGGTAGTCCGCAGCGAGCATGAGCAGATCTGGAATATGAGTTCGTTCGCCTTCGGGATGATCCTGATCGCGGCGGGCTTCGTCGTCTACTTCATCAATCACGCGCTGAAGCCGTCCGGATGGACGGCAAGGGCCGAAAGCAAACCGCAACCGGCAGCCTGATTCGCATTTGATAAACAAAAAGGACCGGGACAAACCCGGTCCTTTTTGCTTTGGAACTCCTAAAAGGTTTTTGTGGGGACAGCCGCCTTCGGCTGTCCGCCGGGCGAAGCCCGGCTAGGGTGGCAGAGAAAAGCCTCGAGCTACGCTCGACGGGCAGCCGAGGCGGCTGTCCCCACAAAATCTTAGATCTACGCGGCAGCCTTCGCCGAGTCGCGCAGCATCTTCACCTTGTCATGCGCGCGCTGAACGCTGGCGGCCTGACGACGGACAATTTCCATGAGATTGCCCGGCAACGATCCCGTTAAGGCCTTGTTGTAAGTGTCCTTGGCATCGTCCTCGCCTTTCTCCACCGACTCCAGGATCGTCTTGTCACCGCCGCCGAGAGCGACCTTGGTATCGATCCAGGCGCGATGCATCGCAGCTGATGCCGACCCCGAGACTTTCTTGTCCGGCTTGCCCAGACGCACCAGCTCTGTTTCCAGTTCCCCGGCAAAGCGAGCCCGCTCCAGGCTCTGTTCGTTGAAATAGGCCTTCAGGTCTGACCGCTTCACGTGCTGCGCCGCGTCCTGATAGCCCTTTTGTCCGTCTTTGTTGGTTTCGATAAGATTTTCAACCACACTGATGGCATTGTTTTCGTCCATAATAGCCTCCGAGATTTGGTATGCAGCTTGGATGCGCGGATACTGATTGGGTTTGGCGGCGTTCTGCGCCGCGAAAATTAGGAAGAAAAGTAGTCGTGCTCTAGAATCAATCGAGAGAAACCTGTGACCAAACGCAAGTCGAAGGGCGCGTACATGTTGAGCCGCTTTGCGGGCGTGAGCGAAGCGGGAACCCGCAGGCGAAATCCCGAGCGGAGCGAGGGAACTGGTGACTAAACGCAAGTCGAAGGGCGCTTACATGATCTCGGCGGTCGCCGAGATGTATGGTATTCATCCTCAAACACTTCGCCTCTACGAGCGCGAAGGCCTGCTCAAGCCGTCGCGCACCGAAGGCAACACCCGCCTCTACACCGACGAAGATTTGCAACGCCTGGAGTTCATTCTGTCGCTGGCGCGCGACCTCGGCGTAAACATCAGCGGGATGGCCATCATCCTGCAAATGCGAGAACGGATGGAAGAAATGCAGCGCCAGATTCAGGAATTCGTGCAGTACATCCAGCAGGAAGTGCTGACGCGAGCCAACGCCGCCGCCGATCCATCGAAGGGCGCGATCGTCCCAGTCCGCAGGCCGATGGTCGCGCCGACGTTGCAGGTCGGAAAGAAGAAGTAGCTCCTCACCGCAAACTCTCTCCGGGTTGTCATCCTGAGCGAAGCGAAGGACCTAATTGTGGTGTGTCAACAGGTTGTTCCGCTCAAGACCGGAACGGCTGATGGGCGGAGCGTGATTCAGACTAGCATGCGGACGATGCCAATTGTACGGATGGAGCCAGCGCGGCAGTTCGAGAGCGCGCTCCTGGGAGTTGTCGTAAGCGCGACTGTAGGCCCATTCGCGCAGAGCGGTCTGGATGAATCGTTCGGCTTTGCCGTTGGTGCGCGGAGTGTAAGGTCGGGTAAAACGTTGGCGAATGCCGAGCTGCTGGCAGAGGCGGCGGAAGTGGCCGGAGCGGTAGCAGGGACCGTTATCGGTGAGCAGGCGGGAGATGGCGATGCCGAGGCGGGCATAGTAGTCGACCGCAGCCTGCAGGAAAGTGGCCGCCGACGGGGCTTTCTGGTTGGGCAGGATCTGGGAGAAAGCGATGCGGGAGTGGTCGTCAATGGCGACATGCACGTACTCCCAGCCGGCGCGATGGATGCGGCCGCGGCGGTTGCCGGTGATGCGGCAACCGACAGCCTGGAAACGTCCAATCTTTTTGATGTCCAGGTGTAGAAGATCGCCGGGAGCGGCATGTTCGTAGCGCATGATCGGCGCAGCCGGTTCCAGATCGCGGATGCGGTTGAGGTGCAGACGGCGCAGGATGCGGCTGATGGTGGCGCGACTGAGTCCGGTGGTCAAGGCGATGCGCAGCCCGGTCCAGCGCTGGCGGCGTAGAAGTTCGACCTGATGCACCTGATCGTCAGAACAGCGACGGGGGGAGCGCAGAGGACGGGACGACCGGTCCTGCAGGCCAGTACGTCCTTGTTGCTGATAACGTCGCACCCACTTGGCTGCGGTTTTAGCGGTGACTTTGAACTCGGCTGCAGCCGAGTTCAAAGCCACCGCTTGGGAAAGAACTTTATTCGCCAACTCCTCTCGCAAAATGGGAGTGAGTCGGGCATTCTTGTGAATGTCCATTCGATGTCTCCGAAGTGCTCGATTGCTTCGACACAATCAGCTTCTCCGGTTTTCATCGAATGGACAACCTGTTGAAATGTCACATCTAGGCAACCTGCCTGCAGCGCCTCGCTGCTCGCCAGTTGCACAGATCCTTCGGCCCGCACAAATCACGGGCCTCAGGATGACAATCCTAGAGGTATCATCTAGGGTCACCATGCTCCCCTTCAAGCTCGTCTACAGCGACGCCTATTACCTGCCCATCGGCGACCACGTCTTCCCCGCCGAAAAATACCGCCGCATCCGCGACCGCCTCATCTCCACCGGCGTCGCCGAGACGTCAGATTTTCTAGAACCCCAACCCGCCACCGACCAGGACCTTCTGCTAGTCCACAAGCCCGAATACGTCCAGAAGCTCAAAACCGGCACGCTCAGTCCCCGCGAAGAGATGGAAATGGAAATCCCCTATTCGCGCGAGTTGGCGGAAGCGTTCTGGCTGGCGGCCGGCGGATCGATCCTCGCGGCGCGTCAGTGCCTGACCGACAAAGTCTGCATCAGCATCGGCGGCGGATTTCACCACGCCTTCCCCGATCACGGCGAAGGATTCTGCATGATCCACGATGTCGCGGTAGCGATCCGCCGGATGCAGCGTGACGACAAGATTCGCACCGCCATGACCCTCGACTGCGACGTGCATCAAGGCAATGGCACCGCCGCGATCTTCGCCGGAACGCGCACCGCCAGCGCGCTGCTGCCATCCTCCTCGGCGTCGACCGTCGAGCAACCCGCCAACGTGCCCCGAGGCGGCAAGATGCGCGGCGCGCACGCCGGCGAAGTCTTCACCATCTCCCTGCATCAGCACAACAACTACCCACTCCATAAGCCGCCATCGTCGATCGACGTGGACCTGCCCGACGGCACCGGGGACGATGACTACCTGGCCTGGCTCGACAACGCGATCAGCTCCGGCCTGCGCCAGTTTGAGCCCGACCTGCTGTGCTACGTCGCCGGCGCCGACCCCTACAAAGAAGATCAGCTCGGCGGTCTTGGCCTGACGATTGAGGGATTAAAGAAGCGCGACGAACTCGTTTTCCGCGTAGCTCGCGCCCGCAACATCCCCGTGATGGTGACCTACGCCGGCGGTTACGCGCAGGATGTCGAAGATACGGTTACCATCCACTGCAACACGGTGATCGCCGCAAAGGAAGTGTTTGGCGGGTGAGCCAATCCGACTGATGTAGCCCCGGACTCATTCGTCCGGGCCCTCTTCGGCAAGCGTCTGCCCGACAGAGATCTGCCACTCGCGGGCGGATGAATGCGTCCGCCCCTACGTGCGCATCGCTGCTAAAATAGGCCTCTAAACCTTATGTTCGAGAACTTACAGGAAAAGCTCCAACGCGCATTTAAGACCCTCCGCGGACAAGCGACGCTCACCGAAGAGAACATTGACGAAGCGCTGCGCGAAATCCGCCTCGCCCTGCTCGAAGCCGACGTCAACTTCAAGGTCGTCAAGCAGCTCATCGACCAGATCCGCGCCAAGGCGGTCGGTCAGGAAGTCATGACCGCGCTCTCGCCCGGCGAACAGGTCATCAAGATCCTGCGCGACGAACTGGTCGAGGTTCTTGGCAAGGACACCGCGCGCATGAAGTTCGCCTCGCAACCACCCACAGTCGTGCTCATGGCTGGCCTGCAGGGTTCCGGCAAGACCACAACGTCGGGCAAGCTCGCGAACTGGTTCAAGGTCGGAGGACATCGTCCGCTGCTGGTCTCGGTCGACGTCTATCGTCCCGCGGCGCGCGAGCAGTTGAAAGTCGTCGCGCAGGCCGTGAAGAGCCACATCTACGAAGGACAGGTTGGCGAAGCTAACACCGCGACCGTCGAACGCCTGGTGAAAGAGGCGCGCCGCGAAGCCATCGTTTCGGGCTGCGACGTGCTCATCGTCGATACTGCAGGCCGCTTGCACATCGACGACCAACTCATGGACGAGATGCAGTCGCTGAAGAAGCTGCTGAATCCATCGGAGATCTTGTTCGTCGCCGACGCCATGACCGGACAAGACGCGGTTCGCTCCGCCGAAGAGTTCCACAAGAAGCTGTCGCTGACCGGAGTTGTATTAACAAAGATGGACGGCGATGCGCGCGGTGGCGCGGCGCTCTCGATCCGCAAGGTGACAGGTCAACCCATCAAGTTCATCGGCGTGGGCGAAAAGTACGACGCGCTGGAACCATTCCATCCCGACCGCATCGTGTCGCGTATTCTCGGCATGGGCGACATTCTGTCGCTGATCGAGCGCGCCGAATCGCAGATCGACAAGAAGAAGGCGCAGGAGATGGCCACCAAAGCCCTCACCGGCGATGGCTTCTCGCTCGAAGACTTCCGCGACCAGTTGCGCCAGGTCAAGAAGATGGGATCGATGAAGAGCCTGATGGGAATGCTGCCCTCGATCGGCCCGTTCTCGGGCCTGCAAAAGGCCGCCGACAACGTGGACGAGAAGCAGATCAACCGCGTCGAGGCCATCATCAATTCGATGACCGCGCACGAGCGCAACCATCATGAAGTGATCAACGGCAACCGCCGCAAGCGCATCGCCCGCGGATCAGGTACGACAGTGCAGGAAGTGAACAACCTCCTCCGCCAGTACGCGCAGATGAAGAAGATGTTCAAGCAGATGGGGAAGCCCAGCTTCGCGAGAAGGCTGGCAGGAATGAAGCTGCCGGGAATGTAAAACAGTTCCCGGTAGCCAGCACCAGTTATTCTCGTGAATAGCAGGAGCCAACCATGTGGGCGTTGACCCGTCTGGCGATCTTCCTTTTCCAAGTGTCCCGGCATTGGCTCAGCGTGATTCGAAGTCAGAAATGGCCGAGAGCCGAGGCAACCGTCACTGCGGATCCGGCGGGATTTCGAGCGTTCGCTCGCTATACGGTAGAGGTTCCTTACACGTATCGATTCCAAGGCGAGCTCTATACGGGTCTGCATCAAGAGCCTTCGTTCGGCGGTGTCGGCACTGCGTTTATGCGACGATTCGCCGAAGGCAACCACTTCATCGTGCGCGTCAAACCAGGAGAGCCAGTGGTCTCGGTTATGCGAGAGGGAGATCAGGCGGACGACTTCATCAATACTCTCGGGAATTAGTTTTCGCCTTGCAAACCTAACACGGTTCTGGGGGAGGTTACTACTGCGCCTTCAGCGGTACCAGTCCAGTCTCTCCTTCCATCGTTACGGGCCGGACCAACCGAGTTGCCGTTGACATCCACGGACGATCTCTTCAACGTGACCGTTTTCGTTCCATAGTAAGGATTCACCAGCGCCAACCCTCCCGAATACTCGCGCGCCCGCACTCCCTGGACCCTCTTCATCGCGCTGGTGGGATGTCCCATGGGAATGGAGTTTTCGGGGAAGGTGATGCAATATACCGCTGTACTCCACTCGTCTGCAATCGGTTCATTTGGCGACGCCAGCGCGCCGGCGCGGCCATGTATGTCATCATGGGCAGATATGAAATGGCGCTCTCTGGAAGAATCGCGTCCTGGCACTGACACTCGCCCGTTACGCGAGATCTTTGCCGAGCGCAAGGACCTCATCGCGAAGTACGTTCAGCCGGAGACGCAGGCCATTCATGCGCAGGCTGTCGCGGAACTGAAGTCTCGGAATCTCTCCGAAAACATCTTGCCAGTCGGGGCGAAGGCACCCGAATTCGAACTTCCGGATCACAACAGCAAAACGGTTTCGGCCGCCGATTTGCTCGCCAAGGGACGACTTCTTCTCTGTTTCATTCGCGGGCGATGGTGTCCATTCTGCGTTGGGCAGATGGAAGCGATGAACCTCATCCTCCCGCAGATTGATCAAGTTGGAGCGACGTTCGTCGCCATCTCGCCGCAGACGGTGAAGCAGTCGTTCCTCATGCACGATCAGCACAAGCTGCGCTTTTCGCTGCTCTCCGACGCAGGTAACACAGTCGCGCGGCAGTTCGGACTGACCTATCGCGTGCCGTCGCTGCAGGAAGCCGTTTACCGCCGTGCGTTCGTCAATCTCCCCTTCACCAATGGAGACGAAAGCTGGGAACTGCCGATTCCGGCGACTTACATTCTGGATCGGGATGGAACGGTTCTTTACGCGTCGGCCAACGAGGATTACGCGGAGCGACCGGAACCATTAGACATCGTCGGCCTTCTTCGTCTGTCATCCTGAGCGAAGCGAAGGACCTATGCAATTTGCCTGCAGCGAGGCGCCGCAAACGAGTACACAGGTTCTTCGCTTCGCTCAGAATGACAACTCTCGTCGAGAATGAGAAACTCTTCCACGCGGTACACTGAATACTCATGCACTACATCTATGGCATCAACTCCGTGACCGAGGCGCTGAAAGCGCGTGGGCGGGCTTTTGAGTGGATTGGGATGGCCAAGGAGCGCCACGACATCCGCCTGCAGCGACTGATCGAAGATTGCCGGCGGCTCGGCGTGAACGTGCGCTTCATGGAGCGCACCGAACTCGACAAACTGGCCGGCAATGCCGCGCATCAAGGCGTGGTCGCCGTTACATCGGCCAAGCAATACAACGACCTCGAAGACGTGATCGCCGCCAAGCGCGCGGAATATTCGCTGGTGGTCGTGCTTGATGGCGTAGAGGATCCGCACAATCTGGGAGCTATTCTCCGCACGGCCGACGCTGCCGGAGCCAACGGCATCGTGATTCCGGAACGGCGATCTGCCAGCGTGACTGGCACCGTGACAAAAGTTTCAGCGGGCGCGAGCGAGCACATGCCCATCGCCAAGGTGACGAACATTGCGCGCTCCATCGAAGACCTTAAGGAACACAACGTGTGGACGGTTGGCCTCGACGAGCGTGGTAAACAGACGTACTACGAAATGGACTACAACATGGACTGCGCGCTGGTTCTGGGCGGAGAAGGTAAAGGACTGCACGACCTGGTAAAGCGCAAGTGCGACTTCCTGGTTTCGATTCCAATGCTGGGCAAAGTCCCGTCACTGAATGTGTCGGTAGCCGCGGCGGTGGTTCTTTTTGAAATTGTGAGGCAGCGTCGCGCCAAACAAGGTGCATCAGACGCAAAATGAAGTTCGAAATGATTTTGTTCTACAGGAGCCTTGGTTTCCTCTGTGTCCTCTGTGCCTCTGTGGTGAATGCTTTTGCCCTGGACCGCGAAGCGTTCACCATCACCAACTACGACCTAAAGGTGCAGGTTGAACCTGAACAACACCGCCTCGGAGCACGCGGCAAAATCACGCTGCGGAACGACACGCAGGCTCCCCAGAAGATTGCGGTGCTGCAAGTCTCGTCGTCGCTCGACTGGAGATCGGTCAGGGCAGGTGACAAAGCTGTGCAGTTCGTGACGCAGCCCTATGCGTCCGACATCGACCACACCGGCGGGCTTTCGGAAGCCATCGTAACTTTGCCCCAAGCAGTCGCGCCTCAGGGAACAATCGAGCTGGAGATTGCCTACGAAGGCACCATCACGCTTGACGCGACCAGGCTCACCCGCATCGATACGCCTGTGGAAGCGGCGAACAGCACCGATTGGGACGAGATTAGTCCCGGCTTCACGGCGGTGCGCGGCGTGGGCAATGTCGCCTGGTATCCAATTGCGACTGACGTGGCGAATCTATCGGAAGGCAACAGCTTGTTTGAGGTTCTGGGCCGCTGGAGAGTACGGGAATCCGCTTCCAAGATGCACATTCACATCAGCGTGTCGAGAGATGACGGCGAGCGGCCGCAGCTTCTGGTGGTCAATCAGGGATCGTGCCAAGTGCTATACGAGGCGATGGGCCGTTTGTCCGTCTCCAGCGCTGACTGCACGTACCAGCCACTCGGCTTGACCGCCCCGCTTTTTGTAGCGGGCGCTTATGGAACCGTCGATCGACCGTCGATTCGAGTTTACAACTTGACCAGTCACGCCGCCTCGGCCGAGGTCTATGCCGAGGCGACAGAGAAAGTCGTGCCGCTGGTCACCGATTGGTTCGGAGCGCCGCGGGAGAAAGCACAAACCGCCGACCTCTCCGATCCGCAGGCGGCTGCGTTCGAGAGTGGGGCACTCCTGCTGACGCCGATCTCCAGCGACAATTCCAAGCAGGCCGGATTAGCCGCGGCCCATCAACTGGCGCACGCGGCGTTTTCGTCCTTCCGACCCTGGATCGAAGAGGGACTCGCGCACTTCGCGCAGGCACTTTACGTCGAACGCGAGAAAGGACGCGCCGCCGCGATTGAGTACATGGGACTGCACCGCTCTGCGCTTGGCGAAATCGAGGCGACTTCAACCGTACCGAGGTCCGAAGATGAGGTGAATCGGTCTCTGGTGAACACGACTAGCGAGGAGCTGTACCGCAGCAAGGCAATGTATGTCTGGTGGATGCTGCGCGACATGGTCGGCGACGCGGCATTGAAGAAGGCGATCGCCGCCTACCGTCCTGAACAGGACAAAGAGCCGTCGTACATGCAGCGGCTGATCGCGGCTCAAACGCAACGCGATCTGGAGTGGTTCTTCGACGATTGGGTCTACCGCGACCGCGGGCTACCGGACTTCAAAGTGGAGTCCGCCTTCCCGCGGAAGACCATGACCGGCTCGTTCATGCTCACGATCACGGTTGATAATCTGGGCGCCGCCGGAGCCGAGGTACCTGTGATCGTGAAATTCAAAGGCGGCGAGATTGCGAAGCGGCTCGAGGTTCACGCCAAGGACAAGGCAGTCATTCGGGTGGAGGTTCCGGCGGATCCGCAAGAGATTGTGGTCAACGATGGCAGCGTGCCCGAGAGCAACACCGCGAACAATACGTTCAAGCTCGACGTGACAGAGAAATAGGGTTCACCACAGAGGACACTGAGGACACAAAGGCAAGCCGAACGGAGAGAGCGCTTCAATCGACTGATTCCGAGTGCCTCTGGATTTGAGCTTTTTACCGTCTTCCTCTCCGTTTCTCCATGCCTCCGTGGTAGCTTGATTGGTCGGTTCGGGAGGAATATTTGGCCTACATCCAATTTCTTGGTGCCGCAGGCACCGTGACGGGCTCCAAACACCTCATCAACACTGGGGATTCTTCAGGCAAGAGCGGGTTTCAGGTGCTGGTCGATTGCGGCCTCTTTCAGGGGCCAAAAGAGTGGCGCGAGCGCAACTGGCGCAACACTCCGGTTCCGGCCAACGCGATCGATGCGATCATTCTGACTCACGCCCATCTCGATCACTGTGGCTGGATTCCGCGACTGGTGAAAGAAGGCTTCCGCGGACCGATTTACGCGACGCAACCGACCATTGATTTGTCTGGAATCATTCTTCCCGACTCCGGGCACCTGCAGGAAGAAGATGCCCGCTACTACAACAAGACCAAGAAATCAAAGCATGATCCCGCGTTGCCGCTCTACACCTTTGAGGAAGCGCAGAACTCGCTGCAGTATTTCAAACCGGTCCACGTCGGCGAGGATGTTCGGGTCTCGCCCGATTTGTCATTCCGTTTCGTACGCGCGGCACACATCCTGGGCTCATGCATGGCTGAGGTTTCACTCTCTGAAAACGGGCAGGCCCGCCGGCTACTCTTCACGGGTGACATTGGGCGCGTGCGCGACCACAAGATTGCTCCGGGAAAGGTTGTGCATTCGGGTCCGGAAGAAGGCGAAATCGCCGACCTGGTGGTAATGGAATCGACGTATGGGAACAGAACGCACCCGAAAGAAGATCCCATGCCGGAGCTGGCCGGGTTGATTAAGGCCACGGCCGAGCGTGGCGGAAGCGTTGTCGTGCCTGCATTTGCGATTGAACGCACGCAAAAGTTTGTGTTCCTGCTCAAGCACCTGATGGAGTCTGGCCAACTGCAGCGCATACCCGTCTTCTGCGACAGTCCCATGGCGATCAAGGCGGTCGAGATCTTCCTGAAGCACGACGAGGAGTACAACGTCGAGACCCGCGACATGATCCGAAAGTACGGCTCGCCGCTGCAGTGGCCTGGATTCACGTTTGCGTCGACTCCGGAGGAATCGAAGAAGATCAATGCGGCGGTCATGCCTTCGGTCATTGTTTCGTCGAGCGGCATGGTGACGGGCGGGCGCATCTTGCATCACCTGGCGCAGCGGCTTCCCGACCCACGGAACCTGGTTCTCTTCATCGGCTTTCAGGCGCCGGGCACGCGCGGTTTTCAGATCAAGGGCAAATCGGACAAAGTGAAGATCTTCGGGGACTTTGTTCCCATCCGCGCGCAGATTGCGGCGCTGGAGCAGTTCAGCGATCACGCCGATCCGCCGGAGTTGTTGCAGTGGCTGCACACGTTTCGCAACCGGCCAGCGACAACGTATCTGGTGCATGGCGAGCCCGACGCCTCGGGGCAGTTGCGTGACTTGATGAAGAAGGATTTGGAATGGAATGTGCAGATCGCCCAGTATTTGGAGAAAGTGCAAGTTTGACGCCGACGATCAGATAGCGAGGAATTGCATAGCTCCTTCGCTGCGCTCAGGATGACAAGAGGCTTGAGATCAAGTCGCTGAGGTGAAGCTTGCGAGTGCAGCCAGTTTTGCTGCAGCGGCTCCGGAGTCGATCGACTTCGCTGCAAGTGGAACTGCTTCGCCGATGCGATCCGACTTGCCCGCGGCCACGAGCGCGGCGGCAGCGTTCAGCAGAACTACATCGCGGCGCGGAGACTTCTCTCCGCCGAGAACGGCTCGAATGATCGCAGCGTTCTCGGTCGCATCGCCTCCAGCAATCTCTCTCAGTGCGGCCCGAGTCATCCCGAACTCTTCCGGTTCGACTTCGTAGGTTCGCACTGAACCCTCACGGGCTTCGGCCACACGGGTGGTCCCGGTGATCGTGATCTCGTCCAGGCCGTCGAGGCCGTGCACGACCAGCGCGCGATGCAGGCCAAGCATGCTCAGGGCTTCGGCCAGTTTCTCAACCAGGTCGAGGGAATACACGCCTACCACTTGGCCGTTAGCGTGCGCGGGGTTGGTCAGTGGACCGAGAAGGTTGAACATGGTGCGCATGCGCAGGTCGCGACGCACACCTTGAACCTGCTTCATCGCTGGATGCAGGTTCGGGGCATACAGAAAACAGATGCCGACTTCGCGCAAACATTGCGCGGCGCGTTCGGGTGCGAGCTGGATGTTGATGCCCAGGGCCTCGACCACGTCGGCCGAGCCGCATTTAGAACTGATGCTGCGATTGCCGTGTTTGGCCACGCGGACGCCAGCTCCGGCGGTGACGAGTGCGGTCGCGGTGGAGATGTTGAAGGTCCCGCTAGCGTCACCGCCGGTGCCGCTGGTGTCGACTAGAGATTCTTCGGCGAGGGCGTCGCGACCGGTACCGCTGACTGCGATCGCGTCCGTACCACGAATCGGCAAGGGCGCTGCGGCGGCGCGGATCGCCTCGGCGAAGCCTACGATCTCCTCGACCGTTTCGCCTTTCATGCGGAGAGCGATGAGCAGCGCGGCTATTTGCGCGTCGGAGCAATTGCCCCCCAGCACCTCGGACATCACCTCGCGAGCCTCGGCGCGATCGAGGGATTGAGTGTGATTTGCGATGCGATTGAGGGCGTCGAGGATCATTTCCGTCAGGCCGAATTGTACGGCATGTTCGGAGGTTGCCGCGATGGCAGCGAGCTTCAGGTTGCGAGCGCCGGACGGTCGAGCCGCTCCCAGAAGTATTCTCGCCAGTGCTCGGGCAGTGGCGCCGTCGCAATCGCCTTATGCAAGAGGCCATGATTGTACCGGTCGCGTGCGATGAGGCGGTTCATTTCGTCGATCGTAATGCCCTGCTCGTTTCGCGTGAGTAACTGAAAGTCGTCGTCCACCGCGACGGAACCTTCCTGCTCGACGGAGAAGTAAAACCCGCTGCGCCCACTGGCGAGAAAGCGCTCGATCATATCATCACGCTGAAACTTGCCGGCGAGTTTGTAGCAGGGCATGCGGGGCTGGCGGACCATCACGATCGAGGAACCGATCTGAAAGCGATCGCCGACGTGGAGTTCTTCTTCCGCGAGACCGGTGGTAGTGAAGTTCTCGCCGAACGTTCCCCACGGCAGACTCATCCCCGGCAACTCTTGACGCCAAAACGGATAATGTTCTGAGGGATAGCCGTAGACCGCTTTATGAGTGCCGCCGTGGACGGTGAGATCGGCTTGGCGGTCGCCGTCCAGGTTCCGAGTCCGCAGTTGCACTGGACCCGAGACTGGCGCTTTGAAAATTCCCGTGTTGATGGTCTTGCCCTGGTAAACCATTAGCCGCGGACGCGCGACGTTCAGAGAGACGAGCTTCTTGGAAGGAGCGTTCATTGGTCTTGGTTGGATGTAGCGGGGAGGCAATTAGTCGCAAATCGCTGCCGCACTGCGCTCGACGGACAGCCGAAAGCCTGCCCTGAGCTTGTCGAGGGGGCGGCTGTCCCTACATGGGACTTTCGCCGATTAAACTTCGCGCGGCGTTTGCCCTAGTTCCCTGCCCTTCTATAGAATTACAGGTTTGCTGCCCGCAGCGCGTCGCCGCAAGCAGGATCCTTCCGATTCCTAACTGACGAGTCGTCCTTATGAAAATCCATGAGTATCAGGCAAAAGCAATTCTTAAGAAGTACGGCGTAAGTGTGCCGCGTGGGGCGATGGCCGCCTCGCAAGACGAGGCCGAAGCCGCTGCCAAAGAATTATTCAGCTCCGGCGCGACCGGGGTCGTGGTCAAGGCGCAGATTCATGCCGGAGGCCGCGGCAAGGGCGGCGGTGTGAAGATCGCGAAGTCGGTAAACGAGGCCGGCGAACTCGCGTCGAAGATGCTGGGCATGAAGTTGGTGACGCATCAGACGGGGCCTGAGGGCCGCATCGTGCGCCGGTTGCTGATCGAAGAGACGCTGCCCATCGAGAAGGAACTCTACCTGGGCATTCTGGTGGACCGCGCCGAGGGAAAGCCGGTGTTTATGGCTTCGGCGGCGGGCGGGATGGAAATCGAGCAGGTGGCGGCGGAGAATCCGGACGCGATTCTGAAGCAGCATATCGATCCCGGCATGGGCCTGGAAGCGTTTCAGGCGCGGAAGATTGCCTTCAAACTTGGCCTGAATGCGAAGCAGATCAGTCCCGCGGTGGGATTCTTGTCCAGCCTCTATAAGGCATTCCTCGAAACCGACTCATCGTTGCTCGAGATCAATCCTTTCATTACGACCACGGACGGGCGGCTGTTTGCGCTCGATGCGAAGATCAACTTCGACGACAACGCGCTGTTCCGCCACGCCGATCTGCGCGAGTTGCGCGACATTACCGAAGAAGATCCGCTGGAAGTCGAGGCGTCGAAGTACAGCCTGAACTACATCAAGCTCGACGGCAGCGTGGGCTGCATGGTGAATGGCGCCGGGCTGGCGATGGCGACCATGGACATTATCAAGTACGCGGGCGGCATGCCTGCGAACTTCCTTGATGTGGGCGGCGGCGCGAGTTCCGAACAGGTGGCGCACGCGTTTGAAATTCTGCTCAGCGACAAGAATGTGAAGGCGGTGCTGATCAACATTTTTGGCGGCATTCTGCGTGTGGACACGCTGGCGACCGGCGTGGTCGAGGCGGCGCGGAAGACGAACATCAAGCTGCCGATCGTGCTGCGGCTCGAGGGAACCAACGTCGACGAGGGCAAGAAGATCCTGATGAATTCGGGATTCAACTTCGTCGTGACCGACACCATGAAAGACGCGGCCGACAAAGTGGTCGCGGCGGCCCGAGGCACTGCGGGCGTAACGGAATGGCGCTGAACGGTCTGAGTATCGAAATGAGGAGTTTTTATTTATGGCAATTTTAGTCAATAAGAATACGCGGGTCCTTGTACAAGGTCTTACCGGCCGTGAAGGCACGTTTCATGCGAAAGCCAGCCAGGCTTACGGAACGCAGATCGTGGGAGGCGTGACGCCGGGCAAAGGCGGCACCACGCATGAGGGCTGGCCGATTTTCAACACCGTGCGCGACGCGGCTGAAAAGACAGGTGCCAACGCCACTGTGATTTTTGTGCCTCCACCGTTCGCGGCCGACGCGATTATGGAAGCGGCCGACGCGGAGATCGACTTGATCGTCTGCATCACCGAAGGCATTCCGACCCTCGACATGGTGAAGGCGTGGGAATTCCTGCAGGACCGGAAGTCGCGGCTGATCGGGCCGAACTGCCCGGGGATCATCTCGCCTGGGAAATGCAAGATCGGCATCATGCCAGCTTCGATTCATAAGGAAGGATCGATCGGAATTGTCTCGCGCTCTGGCACGCTGACTTACGAAGCTGTGCACCAGCTTACGCAGCGCGGCATTGGACAGTCGACCGCGATTGGCATCGGCGGCGATCCGATTATCGGCACGAACTTCATCGATGCGCTGGATTTGTTCAACTCGCGATCCGGAGACGGAAGCCGTGATTATGATTGGCGAAATTGGCGGCAACGCCGAGGAGACGGCCGCCGAGTTTGTGAAGGCGCACATGAAGAAGCCGGTGGTAGGATTCATCGCCGGCCAGACCGCGCCTCCGGGACGGCGCATGGGGCACGCGGGAGCGATTATTTCCGGTGGCAAGGGCACGGCCGCGGAAAAGATGAAAGCGCTGGAGGCATGCGGGATTCGCGTGGCGAAGTCTCCGGCGGCGATTGGCGAGACACTGGCGGCTGCGGTGGGAGTCAGCGTCTAGAGTATCGAGACGAAGCAGATTCCTCGCTCCGCTCGGAATGACAAAAATACCTTTAGGAACAACGACCGAACCTATGAAAACTCTGCAACGCACTTTCACCATCGTTAAACCCGATGCCGTTCGCAAGAATGCGGTGGGCGACATTATTGAGCAGTTCGAGAAGAATGGTTTCCGCATCCTTGCGATGAAGATGCTGGAAATCTCGAAACATCAGGCGGAGCAGTTCTACGCCGTGCATGCCGCCCGGCCTTTCTTTAATACGCTTACTGACTTCATGTCCAGCGGGCCGATCGTGGTGCTGGCTTTGGAAAAAGAAAACGCCATCGCCGACTTGCGCACGCTGATGGGCGCCACCAACCCGGCTCAGGCTGCGGAAGGAACGATCCGCAAGAAGTGGGCGACCAACATCGAGCACAACGCGATTCACGGGTCCGACGCGGAAGATACGGCGCGGTTCGAGCTGAGCTTCTTCTTTGCGGGTTACGAACTGGCGAAGTGACGGGCGCCTTGCGCCCGTGGGGAGGCAGGCTGAGAAGAGCGAGGCGGGAGTCTGCAGCGGCATCCTCGAAGCTCAAGGCAGGCTCTCGCCAGCCGTACTGGCGCTTCTTTGGAGTTCTTCTTATGCCCGTGGTACAGGTCACAATGCTGCAGGGGCGTACTGCCGATCAGAAACGCAAGATCGCGAAGCACAGACGCTCTGGTGGAGGAAGCCGGGGCGCGGCGGGAAGCGATTGTCGTCGCATTCAATGAAGTCTCGAAGGAAAGCTACGCTTCGGGCGGCGAGTTGATGATCGACAAGACGCCTCCGAACTAGTTACCAGCATTACCCCCGTAATACATCGTCCCCTCGGCAACTCGGTATACTTCGCTCCAAGCGAGGGGATCATCATGAAAATGTGGACAGTGGCCGCTGCTCTTATTTTTGTGGGGACCTGCGGTTTTGCGCAGACCGCGGAGACGGCACCAGCTGCAAGGAAATCCTGCGACGACCTGAAAGCCGAGATCGCGAAAAAACTGGAAGCGAAAGGCGTCACCTCCTATCTGCTCGACGTTGTTGATAAGGGCAAGGAAGGCGATGGCAAGGTGGTAGGCGGCTGCGACGGGGGAACGAAGAGCATCGTGTACAGCCGGGGCGCAGCTTCAGAGGCCAAGGCTTCGGACGAGAAGAAGCCTCATTAGGACTTGTCAGGGCGAGTGCCCGTCTCGCCGCTGAATAATCGCTGGCTGGATCCAATAGTCCGCCGCAGCTTTAGCTTGTCGTCCCGTTGTTTTCACAACAAAGGCAGCCGGCAGCAGGCTGTGATGGACCGACCCTATCCCAACGGCTCGAAGAGGTGACCTTCTACCCGGTCGGCAACCTTGGGGAGATCTTTCTTGGCGTGCTGCAGGAAATGGGAAGCCGTGCGGTGCGCTTCGAGCGCGGCGTCGTCCTTGTACTGCTCATAGATGAAGAAGCGGCGCGGCTCGGTCTTGTGCCGATGCACCTGGTACATGGCACAACCCGGCTCCTTGCGGGACTGTTCGGTAAGCTTTTCAAAGAGTGCTGCAACTTCGGCTTCGTGCCCAACTTTCGCCATCCAGGTAACGGCCAACACCACCATCGTTTCGCTCCTTCCCCCGCTCACAGTTCAGGGGAGGACATTCTAGGCCTTCTTCGCGGCCGTCTTCAACTCAGAAACGAATTCGTCGATCAGGATCGTGTGATTACGGTCGGGTCCGGTGGAAATCATTCCCACCTTCGCTCCCGCTTCCTGCTCAACAAATGCAAGGTATTCTTTCGCTGCTTTGGGCAGCTTCTTGTATTCCGTGATGCCCTCGGTCGAGGTCTGCCAGCCCGGAAGCTGCTTGTAAATGCACTCGATCTTGTCGTAGCCGCTGGCCTGCGCAGGCACGTCGGACGTGGTCTTTCCGTCGATCTTGTAGCCTACGCATACGGGAATCTCTGCCAGCTCATCGAGGACATCGAGCTTAGTAATCACCAGCCACGACGTGCCGTTGATCATGCCGGAGTAACGCAGTAACGGCAGATCGAGCCATCCCGTGCGGCGTGGACGTCCGGTGACCGCGCCATATTCGTTGCCGCGTTTGCGCAGGTTGTCGCCCACCTCACCTTTGTCTTCGCTGGGGAACGGCCCCTCACCCACTCGGGTACAGTAAGCCTTGCTGACGCCGATCACAGAATTGATGGCATTGGGCGCAACGCCCGTGCCAATGACCGCCCCGCCAGACGTGGCGCTGGAGGAGGTCACAAACGGATAGGTGCCGTGATCGATGTCGAGCATCGTGCCCTGGGCACCTTCGAACAGGATCGATTCACCGCTGTTCAGAGCCTGGTTCAGCAGGACTGCAGTATCGCAGACGAATGGGGCGATCTTCTCGGCCGCCTGCGCGTATTCGGTGTACATCTTGTCGGCGTCGAGCGGCTCGGTGTTAAAGAGCGCATGCGCAATCATGTTCTTCTCGCGCACAGCGTTCTCAATGTGCTTTTTCAGCAACTGCAGATCCAGCAAATCGGCCACGCGCAGGCCGCGGCGTCCCATCTTGTCTTCGTATGCTGGACCGATGCCGCGCGAGGTTGTGCCGATCTTTACGCGTCCCGGGGCATTCTCCGCCGCCAGTTCGATCATGCGGTGGTAGGGCAGGATTACGTGGGCGCGGTTGGAGACGAACAGGTGACCGTCGATCTCGACTCCGGCCTCACGCAGGGCGCCCGCCTCTTTGAGGAAAGCGATCGGATCGAGCACGACTCCGTTGCCAATGACGCTGCGGCAGCCGGCGCGCAACACGCCGCACGGCACTAGCTGAAGAACAAATTTCTTGCCCTTGATGATGACTGTATGTCCGGCGTTGTGTCCGCCGGCATAGCGAGCCACGACCGAGAAGTTCTCCGACAATACGTCGACGATCTTTCCTTTGCCCTCATCGCCCCACTGGGCGCCTACAATCACCGCTGTCTTGCCTTTTTTCAATTCCAGCTCCATCAGGGAGAATTTCGAGCAGGCAGATGCCTGCGCTGCGCCCGGGGTCGCACACTCCTTGCCCGCAGGGATGCCTCTACTAAAAAGTTACTGGGATATAAGAGCGGAGAAGACGTGTACAAGCTATTTTATCGTGTTAACACGGCGAATACAACGCGCGTGCGGCGATATCGGCGACGGATTTCGCATTCACCTGGGAAGCATCAGCCTGAAGGGCTGCGAGTTCAGGCCGAGCAGAGGGATAGGCACCTGCTTGCGGTAAGATGAAAACCAAGACACCTTCCGTCGAGGAGGCTTCGATGAAAAAAGTATTCCACTTCGACGCTCCACGTGAGAAATATCTTTGCGATGCTGCGATCCTATGGTGCTTCGACAACCGCTTTGAGCTGGGGTTCCGGAAGTTCCTGAAGCGCATCGGTATCACGAATTCCGATCCCATCAAGATCGCTGGTGGGGCTAAATGCATGGCGTCTCCGGAACATGAATCAGACCGCGAGTTTGTGCTGGAGCAGATCCGCAAGTCGATGCGGCTGCACGGAACGTGTCGCGTGATCCTGATGCTGCACTCTGATTGCGGAGCCTATGGCGGGCTGGCAGGGGGCTTCGGGGGAGACGCGGTCGCCGAGGCCAAACATCACGAGCGCGAACTACAACTCGCTGCGGCCAATCTGAGGGCGGCAATTCCTGACGTGGATGTGCAGGGATATTTCGTCGACTTCGATGGCATCTGGGACGCCGAGATCGGCGCGGCGAAGGGAATGCCTGTGGCAACGGTAGCCTGATGCCGCAATTCGACAAACATATCTTCGTTTGCGGGAACCAGCGGCCGGCGGGCCATCCACGAGGATGCTGTGATCCTCTTGCCGAAGCCAAACTGCAAAAACTCTTCAAGCAGAAGCTCGCCGAGCGCGGACTAAAAGGGAAAGTGCGCGCCAACCAGGCCGGGTGTCTGGATCAGTGCGAACATGGCCCCAACGTCGTGGTCTACCCGGACGCAGTTTGGTACGGACACGTCACCGAAACAGACGTCGACGAGATTATTGAGTCCCACATCCTCGGCGGCAAGCCGGTCGAGCGCCTCCGCCTGGCAGACTCCTGCCTCAACACGGCGAGCTGCGAACACCGGAAACCCAAAGGCTAGGAATCCTACGGGGCAACGAGGGGACAAGAAAGATTCTGGTAGGCGCGGCAGGAATCGAACCTGCAACCGCCGGATTAGAAATCCGATGCTCTATCCGTTTGAGCTACGCGCCCTCATGCAGAGATTATTCTACCCGCAGTCGGGGTTATCCCAAACGGGCTCCGCCAGGCCGAATCGACAGAAACTGGGGGCAGTCGGGGGAAAAAGATGGTGGGCGCTATAGGATTCGAACCTATGACTTCCACCGTGTGAAGATGGCACTCTACCGCTGAGTTAAGCGCCCTGCTGAGTCATTTCATTCAAACATTTGCGCGCGGATTATGCAACTTGCGCTCGGAGATCGGAATGGGCATCTTGGGGAGAATGATGCCTCTCCGATCTGTGTCCTCCCGGCCATTCGCGGGGTTTCGGGGCGGAGGGCTGGCGTGGTAGCCTATCGGCTGCGGGGCGACAAGCGGGCTCGCAGGCCCGGTCGCGCCTTGACGGCTTCTTCCATCTGTATGGCGCCCGACCCAAAAGCTTCGCGGAAACCTCTATCTCCTTCATCTGCAGGGACTTCCGCGGACTCTGAGAATCCCAAAGGTACGCAACTTCCCAACGGCAACGGGGTTGAAACTAGTGTGAGCACAGCCGCACTTGATGGAGGCATGCTGATAGCGGGAACGACGACGCAAGCGTCCGCTGCGTTCTCGGCTATAGTCGCGGACGGAGATTCGCCTTCCGACGCCGAGATTATGCTGCGAGCGAAGGCCGGCGATCAGTCGGCTTTTGATTATCTGGTGCAGAAGTATCGCCGTCCGATGGTGAGTTTCATGTACCGGATGGCGCGCAACACCGCGGCGGCTGAAGATCTGGCGCAGGAAGTTTTCTTGAGGGTGTACCGTTCGCGGACGAGTTACGAGGCCAGCGCGAAATTTACGACCTGGCTGTACCGCATCGCGACCAATCTCGCCGTGAACCATGCGCGGGACACGCGGCACGAACGCCCTGAGGTTCAAGTCAGCCTGGACGAGCCAGATGAGGAAAGTGGAACCACCCTCGAACTGCCGGACGGCAGTCTGACCGCGGAGCAGGCGATGGTGCGGCGGGAGCGCATGCTGGCCATTCGGAGTAAGGTAGAGGCGCTGCCCGATCAGCAGAGGCTGGCGGTGATCATGCACAAGTACCAGCAGATGGATTACAAGCAGATTGCCGAGGTTTTGAAGAAGAGTGAGTCGGCGACCAAGTCGCTGCTCTTCCGGGCTTATGAGACTTTGCGCGAACAGTTAAAAGAATTTGTTTAGCACGACTGATTTATTTGAGTGAAGAGGCAGGCGAAGACAGTGAAGGGGAAGCGGTTATGAAATGCGATGAAATTCGAGAACGAATGCCCGAGGTGGCCGCTGGATTCAGCGAGCCCACGGTGGATGAGAGCAAGCATCTGGAAGGTTGCGGAGCTTGTGTGGAACAGTTGAAAGAGATGCGCTCGACCATGGCGCTGCTCGATGAGTGGCAGGTTCCGGAGCCGTCGCCGTATTTCGATGTGCGGCTGCAGGCGCGATTGCGCGAGGAGATGGCGAAACCGCAAGCGGGCTGGCTGCATTGGTTCCGGCGTCCGGTGTTGGCAGCGGCGCTGACTGTGATCATGGGAGTGGGCGTTGGCCTGATGGTTACGCGCAGCAGGGTTCCCACTGAACCGCCGGTGGCCGAGGTGGGTACGGCTGTGAGCGATCTGCAAACTTTAGAAAAGAATCACGACATGTATTCGGATTTCGAGTTGCTGGATGATTTGGATCTGCAGCAGGATGTGGCAGCGAATCCGTAGAAGATTCGCGCTTTGCTTGTCGCGGGACACTGGCGAAGAAAAATGAGGCAGGGAATTTACAGGACGGAATGGCTGGCGGCTGCCTGTTTGGCGGTGGCATTGGCGATTTCTGGTCCCTGTCTGGCGCACGGAAGGGCTTTGTTTGGGGCTCAGCAGCGACATGCGGCTCCGGCACCGCCGCAACAACATCAACAACCACCGCGCCAGCCGCAGGCCCAGGTGCAGGTGCATCCGCAAGCGGCGGGGCATGCTGGTGACTGGCTGCGGCGCTACAAGGATTTGCCTGCGGCGGAGCAAGAACGATCACTCCGGAATGATCCAAACTTCCGCCGGTTGTCCCCGCAGCAGCAACAACAGCGCCTTCAGCAGTTGCATCAATTCTCCAATCTGCCTCCCGAGCAGCAGTTGCGCATCCTCAACCGCATGGAGACTTGGGAGCACCTTACTCCGGGACAAAAGCAGCAAGCGCGCCAGATTTTCGGCCAGATGCGGCAACTACCGCCCGACCGGCGACGGATGGTACGAACAGCCATTCGCGACTTGGCCGCGATGCCGGCGGACCAGCGCGAGAAAGTCATTGGTTCGGAGCGCTTCAAAGCGATGTTCTCCGACCAGGAGCGCGACATAATGCTCGGGGCCACCCGGCTTCCTCTGGCTCCAGCGGAAAGCGGGGAGAGCGAGCCACAGCAGTAGAAACGTCCGGCAGCAGACCTCAGCCTTCAGACCAAACCACCAGGCTTTGCCGAATTTCGGGGTCTGAAGGCCAACGCCTAATTCATCAACGCCAGCATGCGGCGGATCGAGATCGACATCTGGCGGATTTCTTCTGCATCAGACGCCTTCGGCGACATCTTCAGGTATTCGTCCAAATCTGCCGCGGCAAGCCGCTGCAATCCCATGCTGTAACGAAGGAGAGCACGCTGCTTCACGTCTTCGGCGGATTGCGGATAGATCACCAGGATGAGGTCGGCGATCGGCAGGGCCTTGCGGAAGTTGCGCGTCGACAGATAGACGGTCTTGAGATTGTTGAGCATCCGCGTGAGGATCTGGCGCCGGCTGATGGGATGCAGGAACTCCGGCCGCAGGCTCATCTCGCCGGAGTAGATCTCGTCGAGGCGGCTCTGGCAATCCTGACGGGTAAGAACGTCGCCGCGATTAAAGCAGTCGATCAGCGTTTCCTGGCCGTCATGGCCGTAGTGCTTGAGAATAAAATGCCCGGGCATGCCCACACCGGCCAGCGAAAATCCGACGCGCTTGGCGACTTCCATGTACACGATCGCCAGTGTGATGGGAATTCCGAGACCGCGGTCGAGCACATCATTCAAGAAGGAATTGCGCGGGTCGTAGTAGTCCTCGCGATTGCCGCGCAAGTTCATTTCCTCAAACAACACGCGGCGGAGCGCCGTCATCGCGAATTGCGGGTCGGAGTCTGGGACCAGCGCAGCCACCCGGCGCGCCAACTGCTCCATGCGCGCGGCGTATACCTCTATATCAAGATTGGGATATTCCGTACGGGCGATAACCAGCGCGGCGCGAATCAGGTCGATCTTCTCGTCTTCAATTTCTGGCGCCACGAAGACGGAGAACGTCTCAATCAACTCTGCTGGGACGGTGTAGTGCATCCATCAATGCTAGCGAAGACAGGGCCGCAAGCAATTGCCCGGACGTGCCATCCACTGGCACTTTTGGCTATGAATGCAGCGGTCATGAGCGCAGCATGTTGCGCGCGATGAAGAATACGTTGGCCGGGCGCTCCCCCAACCGCCGCATGAAATAGGGGTACCATTCCGTACCGAAGGGAATGTAGACGCGCATGCCCCAGCCATCTTTCACCAGACTCTGCTGCAGGTCGCGGCGGATGCCATACAGCATCTGGAACTCGAAGGAATCGCGAGCGATCTTTTCGCGGGTAGCGAAGGCTTGGGCTTCCCGGATGATGTTCTCGTCGTGAGTAGCCATGCCGTGATAAATGCCGCTCTTCATCAGAATCTTCATCAGCTTGATGTAGTTGGCATCGACGTCGGCTTTGCTTTCAAAAGCAATGCTCGCGGACTCCTTGTAAGCCCCTTTGCACAGGCGGATGCGGATGCCTTCCGACAATAGCTTTTCGACGTCACTCTCGGAGCGTTTCAGGTAGGCCTGAATCACGGTGCCGACGCTGTTCTGATTGCCGGACATGCGGTGCAGTTCGTGAACGAAGTCGAGGGTGCGTTGCGTATACGGGGAACCTTCCATATCGACGCGCACAAAGCCCGGCGGGTTCATGGATGCCGCCTTGGTTACTAGGCGAGCTACGATGTCGCGCGCCAGTTGCTCGTCGACGTCCAGACCCATGTGGGTCAGCTTCAGGCTGATATTGGCGTTGAGATGGTTGGCCGCGATGGCATCGAGAATCTGGTGGTACAGCTGGGCGCTGTGGCGGGCTTCGTCGGGGTTGGTAACGTTTTCGCCAAGGTTGTCGATGCTCACGCTCATGCCGGCGCGATTGACCGCCTGAGTGACGCGGACGGCATCGGCGATTTCGGTGCCCGCAACGAAGCGGCTGGAAACGCGGCGACCGATGGAGGATCGCTCGGCAAAATTGCGGAGAGAACGGTTTTCAGAAAGGCGGACGAACAACGCCCTCAGCATGAAGTACCTGCCGGGTCGAGAAGGATATAAAAAGGAGTGCCGGTCACTTGTAGGAAGACCACAGAAGTTTGTATCACAAGTGCGGATTTGAGGGTGTGACCGGCGCACGGCGAGGGCAAGAAAGACCTCAACCACGAAGGAACACAAAGGAAACCCTGAGTGATGGAGCCTTCGTGTGACGTTGTATCCTTCGTGGTAAAGGTTCAGACATCCCTTGCGGCGTGACTGCTTTACCAGGTGTAGTGGGCTGTATATGTAATGGTCTTCTCTCCGTCGGGAGCGATGGTTACCGGAAATTCGATAGTCTGGCTGTCTTTTTTCTGGTAGTCGTCGGACTTGGAAACGATCTCCCAGTTCTTGCCGCGATACAGATGCTCGACAACGCGCACTTCCACGGCTTCTTTCTTGTGGTTGCGGACTTTGATCTGAAACGTCTCCGTGGCCGAGCTCTTGCCTGGCTCAACGGTGTAGTTCGTGCGGTGGCGTTCTCCCGAAAGATCAAAAGAGTTGCCGGTGTAGATGCGGATGGTCTCATCCTTGGGAGTATGGTCGATCATGTTTTCGCCGGTGAATTCCACCTGGCCATCATCGTTGCGGCGGTAGAAGCGTACCCGGCCCTTGGGCAAAGGCATGCCGAGATGATTCGCCTGCGAGTTGGCGAACTCGCGCATCACCCAGATCTTGGGATTGGATTCGGTGCCGTAAGTGTGGTCGTTGCGGATGTTTTCCCAGTTCCATCCGTTGTAGCGATTAGGATCGATTTTGGCGCCGTCGTAGATATAAACCTGCTTCGTGGTAACGCCAGCCGCATGGATGAACTCGACCTGTTTGGTTTCGCGGTCGCGCAGCGTCGTGGTGCGTTCCAGTGTGTAAAGATGGTATTCGTCGAACGCTTTTTCGGTGACCGGATGGACCTGCCACCTCGGCAGCCATTTGAGCGCGCATGGCAACTCCGCCGACTACTCCCGGCTGAATTTTGTTAACGTCGCCAGCCATCAGTTTGATGCGGGCATTCTCGAAAGTGCGGCCGGTTTGGTTGTCCATGGTGATCCAGCCGACGATGTCGACAACATCTCCGTGCTCGGGCGCGACGATGTTGTAGTCCGCCTGCCAACTCATGCCACCGGTGACGTAGGAGAACTCTGCGGGAAACTTGCCCCCTTTGTCGGTGGCCAGCAACCATTCCAGACGCGGCTTCAGAATGGTGTCATCCGTGAGGCTGGGGAAAATCGGCGTGCCGGGAAGAGTGAAACGCAGTTGTCCGTTGACCTCGATGATCGGCTGCCCGGTCGCTCCGGCCACAGCCATCTGCTGCTGGTAGTAGTTCTGTCCGTAGCGGTTCATCGCAAAATCACTATGTGGGGTATATCCACTGCGGATGACTTTGCCCTTGACGATCTGCATGGTCGGGCCTGTGCCCACTTCAAATTCGATCGTCTTGCCCTCATAGAGCGAAAGCAGCAACGACTCCGAGATGGGGTCCGCGCGGTAGTTCTGCTCCAGCACGTGGAGGTTATGTTTGCCAGCAGGATCGCGCAGGATCACCGAGTCGGGCTCAAGGTGCATGGTGATGTCGCTGACGTTGATCATGTTCTCGCCCGATTTTAGATCGAGCGGAAGCTCCTGGCGGACGACTGCGAAATCCGCGTTATAAATCGTGAGCGATGGTTGGGAACTCTGCTGCGCGAACAAGGTGCCGCAGAAGACGAGACAACAGACGAAGCGAGCTTTCATGAAAAACCTCCAGATGTGCGCCTGAGCAATGTTTCACCAATACCGAAGCCAGTTGAGAAAGCTCGGCTTTCCAATTCATCTCAGGCTAGCAAGGTTAGAACGGCATGAGCAGTGACTCTTGCGGGGATGAAGGCCAACGCTTTGGTAACCAAGACCGAGGTTACTCAGAGGGAGAGAATTTGAGTTCCGCCACTTCGTGGGACTCATGCGCAGCGACTTCCCACTTCCAGCGGCGAACCGCATTCATCGCCGCCTGGGCCAGAACCGGATGTCCGCCCTTGACGTCGACGCCTTTCACACTGCCATCGGCGGCGACCAGCGCCTCGACCTTCACGATTCCCTCCAGCGCCATAATGCGCGCAAGGGCCGGATATGCGGGGGCCACGCGGTCTACTAGTCTGCGCTTGGCGACTGGCTCCTGCTGCGCCTTCGAATATTGAGGCGAAGAAAACCCAACTGGAAGGCCAGCAGCACCACACAGAACTAAGGGAGGCTACGAACGCCGCTCATCTTCTCGGTCATTGGGGGTCGAACTTTACTTCAATCAGCTCTTTCGTTTCATGAGTCGCAGCCTCAAACTTCCAATGACCCACGGCCGTCACGGCACTCTGTGTAAGGATCGGATGTCCGCCCTTCACGTCGATTGACTTCACTGTTCCATTCGGCGCAACGTGGGCTTCGAGCTTAACGACTCCTCGAAGGTTCATGGATTGCGCCAGGGTTGGATATATGGCTTGAGTCTTGATCAGGATTTTTCTGGTGCCATCGGGAGACTCTTGAGCCCGGGATTGAGTCGAAACAAAAACAAACGTGGCAGCAAGGAGCAGTAGTCCGCACGCACCCTGCCGCATCAGGGTCTTCATAGTAGGAAGAGTCTAAAAGACCGGTCACTTGGGGAGGAAGATGACCGAGGTAACAGAATACCCACCATGAGCACTGACGTTTGCGGATACTCCTATTTGCCGTGCTCTTCCAGGAATCTCTCCACTTCGATCGCCGCCATGCAACCGGTACCTGCGGCGGTGATCGCCTGACGATAGCGGCGGTCCTGTACGTCGCCGCACGCATAGACGCCGTGCACCTTCGTGAACACATAGTTGTGGGTCTTGAGGTAGCCATCGGCGTCGGTGTCGAGTTGTCCGGCAAACATCTTCGCGTTGGGCTCGTGGCCGATACCGAGAAACAGCGCACTGGTGGGGAAATCCCAGACCTTGCCCGTTTTCACCTCGCGCAACTTGAGGCCGGTGACTTCCTTGTGGTTAACATCGTACACATCTTCCACCACGGTGTTGAGCAGGAACTGAATCTTCGGATGCTTCTGGGCGCGCTCGAGCATGATCTTCGAGGCACGGAAGGCATCGCGGCGATGAATGATGGTCACCTTCGTGGCGAAGCGGGTGAGGAAGATCGCTTCCTCCATGGCAGAATCGCCGCCGCCAACCACGACAATGTCCTTCCCCGAAAAAAAGAAGCCGTCGCACGTCGCACAGGAAGACACGCCGTGACCGATCAGCTGCTGCTCATGGGGAAGGCCCAGCCACCGCGCCGAAGCGCCGCTGGCAATGATCAGAGTCTGGGTGTGAACCTGATGAACGCCAAGGTGCAGCAGAAACGGACGTTGGCTGAGATCGGCGCTGGTAAGGTGCGCCATGCGATATTCCGCGCCGAAGCGTTCCGCCTGCTTGCGCATGTTCTCGACCAATTGCGGGCCCATGATTCCTTCGGGGAATCCGGGAAAGTTCTCGACCAGCGTGGTCATGGAGAGTTGTCCGCCGGGCTCGTGGCCTTCGATGACCAGCGGCTTCAGGTTGGCGCGCGCCGTGTAGAGAGCGGCAGTGTGTCCGGAGCATCCGGACCCGATGATGACAACTTCTCTGGTTTCGCTCATGGATTCAGTGGCTGCTAGTTTAGATGGCTGATTTCAGATTTTGATGCACGCGTCGCAGAGCCTTAACCACAAAGGACACGAACGTCCACGAAGGAAACCGTACAGAGCAATCGCATTCCTGACACTTCGTGTCCTTTGTGGTTCATCGTTTTCTCTCGCGCCCAGGCAGCTCATTTCTTTTCTTCTGCTGGTCCTTTCATCTTGGACGGCGGCGCGGCTTCGGCTTCGAGGCCCCGCTGATCTTTGCCAGTTCCTCCGGCACCGTTGTTTTGACCCCCAGCAGTTTGCGATAGTTTGCCAGCACTTCCGACGCGCTGCGGAACAGCGGTTCGTATGCGCTCTGATCGGGCACCGGGACCGCCTTCAGTTCCCAAACACCGGGCCAGCGCGACCGACGACTTGCCGAAGCGCTCCAGCCGGACCCGGCTTGCCGGAGTATTCGACCCGAGCATGGCTTCAGAGCTGGTGACCGACGACGCGCTGTCTTCCAGCGAAACCTGAATCAGATCCTTGGGATCGCGCACGTGCAGCACCAGCGTCTCGATCATGTTCTGCCCGTCGTTGCTGAAGGAGTATTGCACGCTGGAAAACAGCGCCTGCACCGAAAACTCGCGGCGAATGCGGACATAACTCGCCACCGACGGCTCCCCGGCAACATGCCCGGCTTGCCCGGCGGCTCAGAAAGCTCGGCATGTCGGTCAGCGTCGAGCGCCCGCGGGAGACTTCGAAATCGGCGCCGAACAGCGGCTCCTTTGGGACGCGAGCCAGCGCAGAAGCAATTTCCTTCTGCTCCTCGGCGGAAGGCGAGCAGACGTTCAGCATGTTGACCTTCACCTGCGGCTGGTTGGCAGGCGGATTGGCGGTCGGCTCCTGCGCCACACTCCAGTGCGGCAGGGCCAGCGCGAGAAAACAAATCAAGATTGTGAGAAGCGGAAATTCGAGGGAACATTCTAGGCACTCCGGAATTCTAAATGAGAAGGCGCGGAATTCTAAATCCAAAACCGTGCGGCGTGGTTCGCGAGAGGCTGCCAGAACGTCGTAGAATCTTCTTATGGCAAATCTGACGTTGGTGTATGGCATGAGGCTGTTGCCGTCTGAGGATGTGGCCGAGGTCGGGCAGGCTCCCGTGAAGCTCACGAACGGCCGGGAAGCCCACGTCACCATGCACGTGCTCGAAGGCAGCAAGGAAGACATCGAAAAGCAGTTGCGCACAAGCCTGGAAGCGTTCTTCGATCTCTATCCGGAGATCTGAGCGGCGCGTGATTCGCCGGTGAGATCGAGCGTTCGGTCACCGTATAATCCTAACTTTTGCAGCGAGTCCAACGAACAGCATGCAATGGTCCTATCCAGAATTGCGGCAGCGGTTGATCAAGGCGGACTTGTGGCCCCAAGGCCGCATGGCGCGCCTGGCCTGCTATTTGGCGGGGATGGCCGCCGTGCTGTTTGCGCTGCAGAATGCTTGCTGGACCTGTTTGCCAGGTCCTGGGGCGAGCATCTGGGCGGATGGGTCTGGTTTCTGGCGTTCCTGTCGGGTGTGTTGTTTTCCGTCCTCCTGTTCCGCTGGCTGCGGCGAAGAATCCTGTGGCGCCTGCGCAACCGGCTGATCGTGACCTATGTGTTCATTGGCGTGATTCCCGCCGTGCTCCTGGTAACGATGGCGTTCGTCACCCTGTATGGGCTGGCCGGGCAGTTCGCCGTATTTCTTGTAACGTCAGAAATTCATTCTCAGCTAAGAAGTCTGGAAGCCGCCAACGCGGCGGTCAGCAACGAACTGGCGGCGCGTCTGCAGCGCGGAGACAGTCCTGCCGCGGAATCGCTGGCGGGACTGACGGAAGCGCGATCCATCCTGGGGCCGGCGACGGGTCTGCGCCTGGTACGGAGAAAAGCCCCTGCCCCTTTGCAACGAATTCAAGGGCGCCGGAGTTGGCACGCCCCGTATTCGTAAAGGACCGATTTCGCGACATCGTCCGCGATCATAACGAATTGTACTTGCGTGTGGCCACCTCGCTTCCGGTGGGTTCCAGCACAATGACCGTGGTGACGAGCGAGCCGTTCGACAAAGATCTGGTCGGGAACATCGCCAACAATCTTGGTGAAATCACGCTTTTCGCCTCCGGAGTGATGACGTTTAAAGATGCACCTCCCAACGGGACGGGCGGCTCGGTAGGTCCATCGGAGTCCGGGGTTCGCACCGCCTCGGCATCTGCTAGTCCCCAAAAAGATCAAGGCAAGAATCACCTCCAGCGAGAACAAGCAGGGCACGACCGTCCAGGTCGACCAACAGAGTACTGCAACCCGACTTTCACCGTGGGCACTCTGCCCGGCCCGGCAGACAGAGCTGGATTTCGAGATTCCACTGGCGGGAACCTCTCTTTCGGTAATTGACTGGGACAGCGGGAAGTGGGAACGAAGCGCGCTCGTACGAGTTCGCACCCGCCCCTCGGTCTTGTACGGCCATTTGTTCGCCGCGCTGGGAGAATTCGTGCAGGGCGTGGCATATATCCTGATCGGCGTCGGGATTTTCTTCGCCATCATCGAACTGATCGCGCTGATCATCGGCACGCGCATGACCCGCACCGTAACGGCGGCCGTGGCGCAACTGCACGAAGCGACCAAGCACGTGGACCGGGGCGACTTCAGCCACCGCATCCCTGTGAAATCGAGCGACCAGTTGGCGGATCTGGCACTCTCGTTCAACTCGATGACCGCCTCCATCGAGAAGCTGATCCAGGAGCAGAAAGAAAAACAGCGGCTGGAAAACGAACTGGCGATCGCGCAGGAAGTGCAGGCGCAGCTGTTCCCGCGCCAGGTTTCGGAACTCGAGTCGCTCGAGGTGCATGGATTCTGCCGTCCTGCGCGCACGGTGAGCGGAGATTATTACGACTTTCTGACGGCCAGTTCGCACAAGCTGATTCTGGCAGTCGGAGACATCAGCGGAAAAGGAATTTCCGCCGCGTTGTTGATGGCGACCATCCACTCGGCCGTTCGCGCTTACAGCGTGGAGAATCTGCCCCAGATGCGGGAACCGGTAGCCGTGGGCGCGGTTGCCGGCGCTGGCAGGGTGATGGCGGCATGGCCCGAGGGTGTGGAAGTTTCTCCCGGAGCGCTGCTGAGCCTGCTCAATCATCAGCTTTACGAGAGCACTCCGCCGGAAAAGTATGCCACGCTGTTCCTCGGAATCTACGACGGGCGCTCGCACCACCTGACCTACAGCAATGGCGGACACCTGCCTCCCATTTTGATCGGAAAAGATGGCGCGATCCGCAGGCTGGAAGCCGGGGGTACAGTCGTGGGCCTGTTCGACAATATGACGTACGACGAGGGCTCGGTCGAAATGCATCCCGGCGAAATCTTCTTGGCCTACAGCGACGGAGTGACCGAACCGGAAAATGATTTCGGCGAATTTGGCGAGCAGCGGCTGATCGATCTGGTTCGCGAGAACCGGGACCTGCCGTTGCCCCAAATCAGTCAGATCGTGACGATGGCGGTGGATACTTGGATCGGCGATAATGAACAGCCAGATGACGTGACTCTGGTTTTGGCGCGGGCGCGATAGCGTCGCGAGGCATCAAGACGTCAGGTCACATTGCAGATTGCTTGCTGGCCGGGCCCTTCGCCGCAAGTCAAGTTGACAGAACAGGCACCATGCAATAACGTGGTGCCTCGGTATTTGAAATTTCGTACGCGGGAGTAGCATAACCACGGCAATGCGCCGGGGCTCCATCCCGGAGATGACGGTTCGAAACCGTTCCTCCCGCCCCAGTTTCTCGAGTGAGGCCTCCGCGCCTCATATTTTTTGTCTTTTCCACCGCCCCTGCTTGAACAGGATTGCGCTCGTGCCGGCGATGGCCGCCTCAGCAACCACGATCGCCCAAAACGCTCCGCTCGACTCCATTCGCACGCGAATCGCCAGCCAATAGGCGAGGGGAATCTCCAGCAGCCAGAAGCCGAAGAAATTGACGACGGTTGGGGTGATGGTATCTCCAGCGCCATTGAACGCCTGCAGCATCACCATGCCGTAGGCGTATCCGATATTGCCGTAGCTGAGGATGCGCAGGCAAGAGGCCGCCAGCGGCAAGACGACGGAATCGTTGGTGAATAAGCGAACGATGGGCTCGGCGAACAAGACAAAGAAGACTCCCACCGTTCCCAGGAACAGCATGTTGTAGAGACCGGTGCGCCAGACCGCAGTCTCGGCGCGATCGGGCTTGCCCGCGCCGAGATTCTGTCCGACTAGCGTTGCCGCAGCGTTGCTCAAGCCCCACGACGGCAGAATTACAAAAATGACGATGCGAATCGCAATCGTGTATCCGGCCAGCGCGGCCGCACCGAAAATGCTCACGATCCGCACCAGTCCGATCCAACTCGTATGCGCGATGGCGAACTGCAGAATCCCAGTCAGCGACACGCGCACCAGTCGCCAAAGCACATCGAGGCGAAGGTGAAGTTGCCGAGTCAGGATGCGAATCCGTTCCGTCCCTTTCAGCAGGCGATAGAACTGGTAGATCACTCCAATGCTGCGCCCAGTGAACGTTGCCAGTGCAGCGCCCGTCACGCCCAGCCGCGGGAAAGGCCCCCACCCAAAGATCAGGCAAGGGTCGAGCACCAGGTTGATGATGTTCGACACCCATAGCAGCCGCATGGCGATGGCCGCATCTCCGGCGCCACGGAAGATAGCATTGTTCAGAAACAGCAGCAGCACCGCGCAACTGCCGCCCAGGCAAATTCTGGTATAGCCGCTGCCCACCGAAATGATCTCTGGAGAGGCTCCCATGAGTTGCAGAAGGCGCGGAGCCAGCAACAGACATGGCAGCCCAATGGCAAGAGACACGATC
This sequence comes from uncultured Acidobacteriaceae bacterium, assembly GCA_963795875.1. Classification (GTDB taxonomy): domain Bacteria; phylum Acidobacteriota; class Terriglobia; order Terriglobales; family Acidobacteriaceae; genus Sulfotelmatobacter. The sequence continues at coordinate 1,082,857 of CAWCJM010000003.1, read as the reverse complement.
AGGCCCAGCGAAATCGCCTGCACTGCGGCGACGGCCGCGCCTTCAGGATCTTTTTCGCCAATGCGGCGCGCCACCATCGCTGTGGTCGACAGACTGAGTCCCATTCCCACGGCAAAGACCAGGCTCAGCATTGACTCGGTGAGGCCAACTGTGGCCACGGCGTTGGCGCCGAGGCGGCCCACCCAGAGCACGTCCACCACTGCAAACAGAGACTCCAGCACCATCTCCAGAACCATTGGCACCGCCAACAGGAGAATGGCGCGGTTCAGACTGCCCGCGGTGTAATCCTGATGGGAACCCCGAACCGCCTCCACCAGCGAAGACCACAGGGAACGCTGCGGCTGGACCGCAGTAGAAATCGCTTCCATAAAAGCCAAGCTTTCCGCACCCGCATCCGGCGACGAGCAGGAAGCAGTGCATCCAGAACGAGCAATGAAAATCAATCAGGGGGCCACTGTGCAGCGGGCCGATCAGGATGGCGAGTTAGCGCGGGTTGAACATCGACGTACCTCAGCTTGGATCGGTTCGAATTGCGGTTCCCACAGAACCGAATAGCGGGCATTTTACCCCAAGTTCCCGACCGCTGCCAACATAAACAGAAGCGGCGGATGGTCGGAGGTCCATCCACCGCTTCCTCAGGAGGTATGAGTAATGTTTGCTGGGACTATGCTAGTCCCGCACGGAGCGAAGAGAGTGAGATCACCAAAGTACTTTCAGGGGTCCCGAGCGCCTAGGAAATCCGGGTTTGGGAACCATCCCGATCCGGAAACTTCGTTCCTATTTCTTAGGCAGACTTAACACCCGCCCCGTGAACGTCCCATTCGTCAACATTCCGCCAAGAATCAACGGCCCGAGCGGCGTTGCCAGGACTCCACGGCCGTCGGTACGCACATCAACAGTGTCCTCGGTGATCGTCTCCCACCGAGCGCCGCGCACTTCAAAAACAAAGGTCACCGGAGAAATTTCCGTGAGTTTACCGTCGGAATCCAGACCCTTGAAGTTGTGCGGAGTGGTGGTGCCCCCTGAGAACAGAATCCGGTGGTCGTGCTCCCCGGTACCCGCCACGATGCCGAACCGCCCCGGCCCGGGATGCGCGGGCAGTTTGCTCCATTCGATTTTGTTCGGATCTTTGTGGTCGATCTTGCCCATCCAGCACTCGTCCGATGCAACGTATGGGGCGCCGCCGGCTGGATTCTTCTTGGCGCCATCGACGAAGACAATGGTCTCGTCCGCTAAGCCACCGGCGTGACCGAAGACCGGCGTTCCCGGAAACGGCGTGGCCTGGCTCCATGTATTCTTCTCTGCATCGTAAACCTGAACGTTGTTGATGGGACCGTTCCTCGATTTTCCGCCAACCAGATAGATGAAGCGGCCGTGAGTCACGCCGATCACCGCGCTGTCCACCGGCACGGGGATGTCCGCTGCGCGGTACCAGCGATGATCTTCAGGCAAGAAGGAGTTCACGTCGCCGGACGTCGTCTCGACCCCTTGGCCATCGATCGTGTACCCACCGAAAACGAAGACCTGACCCCTGGCGCCAATCGCGGACGCGGCCAACCGTCCTGCAACTCCCGGCACGGGACGGCTCTCGACCCACTTCCCCGACTTGAAGCGCAGGACATATACCTTGTTGGTAATGTCGTCCCAGGTTTTCTTGGTGCCGACGCCCATGAGCGAATAGATTTCAAGTCCGTTCTGGAGTGACGCGACTGCGTTGTTCGACACAGCGACGGGCAAAGGCGGAATTTTCCCCTGGTCGGCCGCCAGCAGGAAAACGGCGCACAGAACCGGGAGGAGGAAGACAGGGAGTTTTTTCATTGGTGAGATATTACGTCTTCGACCGCACGGGCGGCAAAAATGGTTCCCCTAGAACCACGTCCTGCGGCGGTATTCCCGGTATCCATCCCCGAAGGCAGCTTCCAGGACGCGCGCCTCCCGACGAGCACGGATCGTCTGCCCAACGATTGCAGCAGCCAAGACAAGCCACCCTACTGGCCGATCCAAAATCAGGATCATCCCAGCGATCATCACGATGCCGAACACATAAATCGGGTTGCGGATTTTCGAGTAGAGCCCTGTGGTCACCAGTTTGTGAGCTTCGGCTTTTACGGAAAACGACCGTCCGAGCTGATAGCGTGCAATTGCAATGAAGCTGATTCCGACCGCAACCAAAACGGTTCCGAGGTAGCGGGTCATATTCCAAGGACCAGACCAAGTCGTCAGGAACCAAAACAAACCGACCACTGCCACGATCTGAAATCCGGAGAAGGCGAGGATATGCCGGTCTTCCATTCCGATTCGATCCCACGTTCGTTTACTTCACCAGTCCCTGGCGCACGCCGTGAATGAAGTCAGTGTAGGCGGGCGTCTGTCCGTTGGCGCGCATGTGGGTGGCGATCTGCCCGCGATGATAGGCCGAGTGCAGGACCACGTGAGTCAGAACGTCGACAATCGTGCTCGTCCACTGCCTCACCCTTGCTGTTCTTGTAAGAGATGGACTGCGAAACGTCCCCGGCGGTGATCAGATCGAGAAACTCGAGCCAGAGCGCGCCCAGTTGGGCCGCCTCCGCTTCACACTGGGCCAGATCCGGCTCAGGCCATACTGGGACGCTCTGCGGCTGTTGTTTCAGTCGCTCCAGCCATACCCGCTCGGCCGCCAGAATATGCGACATCAGTTGCAATGATCGCTCGTTAGCGCCGCCGGTGGCTCGGATCGCATTCAAGACTTCCCGGTTCGCCCACTCATCGTAGGCAAACTGGCGGCGCAGATAATCAGCAAGATTCACGAAACAGCCTCCGTCGCGTTGCATCCGGCGACTCCACCACTGTAATCGGTCGTACTGCCTCAGGCAAAGTTGTAACGATCCTTTCACATTTCAGGATTAGACTGCTTGGTTGAGTCGCGTCCCAAGTCCCAGAATGCCACGGAAAGCACCAGCGCCACGAAATGACGGAAGCGAGGAAGAGGGTGTGAACCCGCGTCCGAAGCCAAGGCCGAGCCGAAACGAGGCGGCCCGGACGATCTTGGCGCGTCTCGCCCTGAAGGCCTGCCTGATCGCGCGCGATGCCGCGTTCAACGTTCGCGACCTGCTCACCAACTCTTCCCGCATGGCATTTCTTGCCATTAAGGATTGCGAGAAAGAACTCGACCTGATCGAGCGTCAGATCGACGAGCGCCTGCCCGCGGCCATCACGCGGGTGAATGAAGCACGGGCCCGCCAGTTGCTCTCTACTTTGAAATCCACCACCGATCTCGAGCGCATCGGCGACCTGGTCATGAGCGTAGCCATGCGCGTGCAGGCCCGGACCTCAAAGATGGCCGCATCCGATGTGCGCCAGCTCGTCGAGATGTCGGCGGTGCTGCGCGACATGCTCGACCTGGTTCACCAAGGCTTCTCGACGCTCGATCTGGAGTGTGCACGCAAGGTCCTGCAGATGGATAAAGAGATCGACCGGGTCTGCCATGGTCTGTTCCAAAAGCATCTGGCAGAGACCGTAGCGCAGGGCGACACAACCGGCTTCGACGTCCTGCTCATGGCTCAGGCGCTGGAGCGCGCCGGAGACCACACCACGAATCTCGCCGAAGACCTCTACAGCCTGATCGAAGGCCGCAGCCTGCGGCATGTGCCGAAGAAGAAAGCGGCGAACTAGGCAGTTCGCAGTTCTCAAAAGAGACAAAACCTGCAGTCGATTAAGTGTCAAGGGCGGAAAACCGCAATTCCCAAACATGGCGCCAAAGTGCCTGAATCGAGAATTTTACGGAGAACTGAGAACTGGAACTGAGATCTGCCCCTTCACAAATTCATCGTTCATTAACATGCGGGAAACATTCGCGCAACATTCACCCCATACAGTCTTGGACAGTGCCCTCCCCTTGGGAAGTCCTGTAATTTATGGGCCCTGAAGTGAAAGATGCCTCAGCCAGTCGAATTCCACGAACGGACGGGGAACTCGAGCAACCCCGCCGCGTTCAGACCCGTAATCTTTGTCGTTGAAGACGACGAGGACATCGCCCGCCTGATCTCCCACAATCTGCAGGCAGCGGGATTCGAGGTACAGAGTTTCGTCAGCGGCGCTTCGGTGCTCTCCGAAGCGGTGCGGGAAATGCCGGTGCTTTTCCTGCTCGATGTGATGTTGCCGGGAACCGATGGTTTCGAACTCTGTCGCCACATCCGGCAGACCCCTGTCCTCTCTACGACTCCCATCATTTTTCTCACGGCGAAGACATCGGAGGCCGATCGGGTCAAAGGATTGGAACTGGGCGGGGACGACTACATCACCAAACCTTTCAGCCCGCGTGAACTGGTGGCCCGGATTCGTAGTGTGCTGCGTGGTCTGGGGCAATCCCCAACGATAGGTGAAGTGCTGCGACTCGGTGAACTGGAGATTGACGTTTCGTCCATGACCGTGCAGGTGCAGGGCCGCAACGTCCTCACTACGGTGCGCGAGTTTCGTCTGCTGGAATACCTGGCCACCCATCGCGGACGGGTTCTGACTCGCGATCAACTGCTCGACGCGGTCTGGAAAGAGACTCCCTTCGTCACCCCGCGGTCCATCGATGTCTACATCCGCCGTCTGCGTGAAAAGATTGAACTCGATCCCCGGCATCCCCAATATCTGAAGACTCTGCGCGGCATCGGCTACCGCTTCGAAGTGCCGAAATAACCTCAGCGCTAGGGCACTTTAGTCGTGCACTACACCCTTGCGTCGTTCGCCGATGTGCCAAAGCACTCCAGATGGATCCACAACGTAGGAAATCCGAAGGCCCCATGGCTGCAGCGCCGGCGCTCGCGGGGGCGGGACATTGAATTTTCCGGGCAGATCTAGCGCATCGATATGCCCCCACCAAGCGTCAAGATCATCCACCATGAGCTGCATCATAAAGTTTTCAGCCCAGGCTTTTTCATAATAGGGCTGAAGTATAAAACCGCCGGAACCCGCCCTGAAGATCGCCACATCTCCGTCTAGAAGTTTTTCGAACCCCAAGGTCTCATAGAAGTTCTTAGACAGAGCAAAGTCTCTTGCGGGTATGAATGGCCGAGCGAGTTCGGTACCGGTCGGAACTTGCTTCATCTCTTCCTCCTTATGAACGCCGGCAGGTCTGGCTCTCCTGACGGCGGTTACAGTGTTCCAACAATATCATTCCCGACATGACAGCCTTGTGCGGTTCGTTGCCATAACTCCGATTGATTCGGGACCGTAGTGTACCGTTCCATGCGATTCACTCTTTTCATCCCACCGTTCTGCTCGCGTCGTTTATTCTGCCTACATCCTTACATGGCCTCAAACAATCCCAAGCCGCTCTGGAAAGCCGACGACCAGCAGGCACGCCTGGCCGAATTGATTGCGAACTCCGACGAACCGGCGAAAGATAACCCGCTGCGCCGCGACGTTCGTTCGCTGGGTGCGATCCTCGGACAGGTTCTGGTGGAGCAATCCGGACAGGAATTATTCGACTCCGTGGAAGAGTTACGGCGATTGCTCATCGAGCATCGCGAGACGGCGCGGCAGAGTCCGGAACAAGCCTCTTCGACCGAACTGATGCGTCAAGGCGCAAGAGATCGTTTCCCGCATGGACTTATCCCGCGCCTACCAGGTCACAAAGGCTTTTGCGACTTACTTCGAGCTCACCAACCTGGCCGAGACCAACCACCGCCAGCGCCGCCGCCGTGCAGGCAAATTGGATCGCGAACATCCTCCGCTCCCCGGCTCGTTTCGTGGAACGCTGGCGCGCATGAAAGAGGCTGGAATTTCGGCAGCCGATGCCATCGCCGCGCTCAACCAGATCGCGATTACGCCGGTCTTCACAGCGCATCCGACCGAGGTCGCCCGGCAGACCGTTCTGCTGAAGCGCCGCCGCATCGCGCAGGAACTGGAGCGCCTCGACCGTCTTCCGCTCACATCCGAGGAAGCGGAGGACTGCGAAAACAACATTCGCGCCGAAGTCACCTCGCTCTGGCAGACCGACGAAGTCCGCATGGCGAAACCCACAGTGGACGACGAGATCCGCATGGGGCTGCGCTATTTCCGCTTCTCGTTATTCGCCTCATTGCCGAGGCTCTATGACGAAATCGTGGAATCGTTCCGCGACATTTATGGAGTGGTTCTCGACGAGTCTTCAGTTCCGAATGTCGTTCATTTTGGATCATGGATTGGCGGGGATCGCGACGGCAATCCCTTGGTGAAGCCGGAATGCATTCGCGAGGCCCTCGACATGGCTCGAGCCTTGATCTTGCGCGAATACCTTGAGAGTGTGGAGGCGCTGAGTGATCGGCTGAGTTCCTCCCGTCGGCAGACCTCGGTTTCGGAAGAATTACTCGCGCGGCTCAGGCATTACGAGCGCACCATTCCGGGCGTGCACCTGGCATGGGGCCCCGACAATCAAGCAGAAAGCTATCGCCGTTTTCTTTCGTACATGTTTCACCGGCTGCAGCGGACTCGCGACGGGGCGGAGACACCGGCATCCTACCGCGATGCTGCCGAGTTTGAACAGGATCTTCTGCTTGTCTGGAATAGCCTGATCGCTCACCGCGGTGAGCGTCTGGCTCGAACCTACATCGGCTCGCTGCTGCGAATGGTGCGGAAGTTCGGCTTCCATTTGCAGACGCTCGACATCCGCCAACATGCGCGGGTGCACGCGCAAGTACTCAAGGAACTTGAGAGCACGCCGCGTCCTGGTGACGAATCGCCCAGCCACGATCGAATTGCTGGAAACATTCCGAACCATTGCGCAGGTCAAGCGAACGTATCCAGCACAATCGATCCGCAACTACATCATCAGCGGTGCAGAATCTGAGAATGACGTCCTGGCAGTGCTGCGGCTGGCAAAATTAGCGGACGTTCAAGTCGCCGGATCGGCCGGCGATCCCGGATTGATGCCAGTGCCTCTGTTCGAATCCATCGACTCACTCCGCACTTCCGCCGCCGTCATGCGCCGCCTGTGGAGCCATTCTGAATATCAGACTCTGCTCGATTCCTGGGGACGCTGGCAGGAAGTCATGCTCGGCTACTCCGACTCCAACAAAGACGGCGGCATGCTCACCAGCACGTGGGAACTGTACAAAGCACATCGCGAGTTGCATCGCGCGGCGCAGGAAAATGGAGTGAAGCTTCGCCTCTTTCATGGGCGCGGCGGAACCGTGGGACGCGGTGGTGGCCCCACCCACGCCGCAATCCTCGCGCAGCCGCCAGGATGTTTCTCCGGGCACATTCGCATCACCGAGCAGGGCGAAGTGCTCAACTGGAAGTATGCGGACCCGGTTCTCGCCGAATGGAACCTGGAACTGATGATCGCTGCGAGCCTGGAAACATTGACGCTGCATGGCGAGCAGCAATCTCAGCACCCGCCACTCTGGGAAGAAGCGATCGAGGAGATGTCGCAAGAGGCATACCGCGTTTATCGCCGCGAGATCGCCGACAATCCCGACGTGCTGGAATATTTCGAGCAGGCCACTCCGGTCAATGAACTGGACACGGCACGCATCGGATCGCGCCCCTCGCGCCGCAGCCAAGGGCCGACGGCTCGAAGATCTACGCGCCATCCCCTGGGTCTTCGGATGGATGCAGAGCCGCCACGCCGTGCCCGCCTGGTTTGGCGTCGGCCATGCCCTGGAACAATTCGCGAAGAGCGGTCCCGGGCACGAGCAGCTTCTGCGCCAGATCGCGCGCGGCTTCCCGGTGTTCTCGGAACTTCTCCGCAACGTGGAACTGGGCATGGCTAAAGCCGATCTCGGCATCGCCCGCGACTATTCCGGACTGGTCAAGAACGCGGCGCTCCGCAACAGAGTCTTCTCGATGCTGGAAGAGGAGTTCCTCCGCTCCCGCCGCATGATTCTCCGCGTGACCGGCCAGCGCGAATTGCTGGGGCGCAATCGCGTGCTGGCCCGCTCCATCCGCCTGCGCAATCCCTACGTCGATCCCATGAGCCTGATTCAAGTGGAACTGTTGCGGCGCAAACAGCAGGGACAACAAAGCTCGGACCTGGAGTATCCGCTGGGCGCAACCATCAACGGGATCGCCGCCGGCCTGCACAACACCGGATAAGACTTCTGTGACGAACCGCCGCCTTCATTCTGTGAAGGCGGCTATTTCTTGGTGGCGTCGCCGGGAACAACGGGGGGCGAGACTTCCGGCGACGCCTTCTTCTTTAGCGGTTGCCTGGCCGCTTCAGCCCGCTTCCGCTCCTGATAACGGCGGTCATGAGATTGTTGATCGGACGCTTGTTTCTTCATACGTCCATCATGTCACAGATCGCGCCGCCCGTATTCCCGCTCATGTGGGGAAGGCCGACTCGGCCGTCCAGCAATAGCGGAGGCCGACTCCCCACAGGAACTCACCGGTTAATATCCTCCTTCGCCTGCAGCCGCTTCGCTAAACCTTCCAGCGCAGTCTTGTTGGCATCGGGAGCCCCGGTCATGGAGAGCTTGATTTCTTTCACTGCGTTGTCAAAATCTCCCTGCGCACTGTAGACTCGCGCCATGCCGAGATGCGAAGTCCAAAAGTCGGGGAACTTCTTGGCGTTCGACCGGAAAACCACAATGGCCTCATCCTGTTTCTTTTCTCCCTGCAGACCGCCGCGCATATACATAGAGTTGCAGCGCGTTCGCCATGTCCGAGCGCTTTATCTGCGGGCGACTTCGGCATCCTGCTTGCGGCCCATGGCTTCCAGAATGTGCGACTTGTTCATCACATTGTCGTAGCGCTCTTCAGCCTGAATCGACAGCTCTTCATCTTTCAGCGCCTCATCGAGATCGATCTTGTTCGCCAGGAAATATCCGGCCGCGTCGTCCCACCCTTCCCAGTAATACTGGTTGAGCCCGTGCATTTGCCGGTGGATGCTGGCGTCGACCAGATCGTTCACCTTGACCTGGACTTTGAACGGCACCGCAACCTTATCCCAGCGCATGGTGACGACCGCCGAGTCCGGCTTGACCTCGTCGAAATCGTAGGCCAGCGCGTCGTGGGCTTCGGCCGCTTGCGGCTTCACGTTCACGCGCAGGGCATCTTCCTCTTGCTTGTAGGTGAAGCTTCCCCATGAAGTGGCGTTCTTCGAGAAGATCACGGTCCACTGGTTCTCGCCCGGGAATCATGTGCAGGCCATAGGTTCCCTTGTCGAGCGCCTGGCCTTCAATCGTGACCGGATCGGTGAACGTGATGGTCGTATTTTCGTTTGCGCCCGCGCGCCACACTTGCCCGTAAGGCGCGAGTTTGCCCCAAATCTGGCGGCCATTGGCCAGCGGCCGGTGATAGTTCACGGTGATGTCGGTGATGCCAATGCGCTGCATCACCACGGCATGCTGGCTCTGCCGCGGCAGATCGAGCATCAGCGTTTCGCCAGTCGCGGTTTGAGCGTGGCTAAAACTTGCTACCAACAAAACACCGGACAACAAAGCAAGCAGACGAACTCTGTGCATAGGGAAGCTCCTTTTTCGCGGCAGGAATCGACCGCCGAGTCGGTCACAACGTGGATGGAAGAACAGGGATTGAGCACGAGCGTTTCGTTGTGATGGCTTGGACGCGCATCCGCCGCCAAGGTAAGCAGTCGCAATATTTGAGCGCGGCAGGATGCGGCAAGCTCTCGCATCCTTTGCGGGTTTTCCTCAGCGATCTTTGCGTGTGAAAAGCTTTTTTAGCTTCCGGCTTGACAAACCCCACCTCCGGAGCAGAATCCTTAAAGGCGAATAAAAAGCGAAAATCGCCTCCGCGGCTCCAATCTTAGTACACCAGCCCCGGCGTTCCCTGAAATCTTCCGAGGAATCTTATGTCTTCCGCAGTGGTTTCCACTTCGGCGGCCCTGGGCCGCCCTTTTGTCTTTGACGCCAAAGCAGTTCCGGAAGTGTCCCTGCCTCCTGAGCCGACCGGGGGGTCGTCCACCGCAACGAGTCCGCCCTAGCCTATCTGGCGCAACGGCCGATCCCCGTCTGGCGCACGTCACTCCAGCGTCGCAACTCGATATCCGGCCAGCGCCGGAAATGGTTTCGAGCGGCATCGACGCCCTCGACACCCTGACCGGCGGCCTGCCCCGCGGATGCCTGACCGAAATCTGCGGCCCCGCCTCCTCGGGACGCACCACCTTACTTCTAGCCGCTCTAGCGGCCGCAACGCAACGCGGAGAATTCTGCGCTCTGATCGATGCCAGTGACACGCTCGACCCTCAGTCTGCCGCAGCAGCCGGCGTGGAACTGGACCGTCTGCTGTGGGTACGTTGTGGCGAGAGTACCCGAAGAGAGCGCTCACCACGGAGGCACAGAAACGCAGAAACAAATTCTTGGAACGATCAAATTCAATTACACGGCGAGAATCAAACAGAACATCGTCTGGAACAAGTCCTGCGCGCGACCGATCTGCTTCTCGAAAGCGGAGGCTTCGGCCTGATCGTCCTCGATATCGGCGATCTGCCGCCGCAGGCCGCACGCCGCATCCCGCTGACCACATGGTTCCGCTTCCGGCGCGCAGTAGAAAGCAAACCCACAATCCTGCTGGCGATCGAGCAGCACCCCATCGCCGGAAGCTGCTCTTCCCTGCTGCTGCAGCTGGGCTCGACAGATGTATTAGCCGCGGAGCGGCGGAAGAATGCAGCCCACGGCGCAAGCCGTGGGTCCGTTGCCAAAAACGGACAAGCTCCGGAGGGGCGAAAGAAAATTAATCTGCCCGCTCAACCTGAACTTGATTTTCCGTGTCCCTCTCACGCGCAATTGCTAACCGGGCTTGATATCACCGCCGAACTAATCCGCTCCCGTTTGGACCGCAAACCCGCTCGCTCCGTCATGTTCGAAACCAAAACCGCCTGGGCTGGCTGAATCCATTCCACGCAATGGCTCAAAATCATGCCGTTTGCCTGCATCTACGTTCCGAATTTTCCTGTGGCGGCTGCCCTGCGCGCCGAACCGGAACTGCAGGCGCGCCCCGTCGCCATTTTTGAAGGAAAACCTCCGCTGGAAAAAACCATCGCAGTCAATGAAAAGGCCGCCCGCATGGGCATTGCGCCGGGCATGACCAAGGCTCAAGCCGAACTCTGCGCGGAACTCGCCTTACGCACTCGTTCTGCTCTGCAGGAATCCGCTACGCACGCCGCCTTACTCGATTGCGCTCAGTCGTTCTCCCCGTGTGTTGAAGACGCCGCCTGCGATACTGCCCTACTTGATCTCGCGGGCATGGAATCTCTTCTCGGACCGCTGCCGGAAATTTCCCGCGCGATCCACGAGTGCGCCACCTCGCTCGGACTCGTAGCCCATGTTGCTGTTGCTTCCAATCCCGACGCAGCCGTGCTCGCCGCTCGTGGATTTCCCGGCGTCACCGTGATTTCCGCAGGCAAAGAAGCTGAGCAATTGGGGCCCTTGCCCACGGAAGTGTTGTTCTCCAACCGGTTGGAGGAATCGCAGAAAGAAGATTCACAGAAACACGATGTTCAGAAAGATGACGAGCAGAAAAAAGCCGCTGACCGCTTGCTGCAAACCCTCGACCGCTGGGGAATACGCAATCTGCGCGGACTGGCCACGCTGCCGGAAGTTTCGCTCAGCGAACGTCTCGGGCAAGAAGGTCTGCGCCTGCAGCGGTTGGCCCGTGGCGCGGCTTCACGCACGCTGGTCGCTGTGGAAGCGCCTCCGGTATTTGAAGAAGCGGTCGAACTGGAGCATCCCATCGTTTTGCTCGAACCACTGGCCTTCCTGCTGAATCGTCTGCTTGAGCAAATCTGCGCAAGGTTAGGTTCGCGGGCCCTGGCCACGCAAGAACTGCGCCTCACGCTGGAACTGGAAAATCTAGCATCTTCTAATCAACAATCGGCAATCAACAATCAGCAATTTCTTCGCACCCTGCGTCTTCCTCTTCCCATGCTCGACGCCAAAGTTTTCCTCAAATTGCTGCAACTGGATTTAAACGCACATCCCCCAGGAGCACCCATCATGAAGATCCATCTGGCGGCCGAACCCGCACATCCACGATCGGCGCAGGGCGGGTTGTTCCTGCCTCCCTCGCCGGAACCGGAGAAACTGGAACTCACCCTCGCCCGCATCGCCGGCATGGTCGGCGCAGACAAAGTAGGAGCGCTGGAGTTGCTCGACACGCATCATCCCGACGGATTTCGCATGCGCCGTTTTGTGGCTGAGGTCGCGCGCAAGACTCCACAGAAGAAAAATCCAGACTCGACAGCAGCAACCGCCGCCGTCACCGCCCTGCGCCGCTTCCGTCCCCCCGTGCGCGTGAACGTGGCTTTGGAAAACGGCCAACCGGTCCGCGTAGCATGCACCAAGAAAAAAGAAGTGCAAGGCGACGTGCTCTGGAAAGCCGGCCCCTGGCGCGCCTCCGGCGACTGGTGGGAGCGCGAAGCCTGGTCGCGTGACGAGTGGGACGTAGCCCTGCGCAGCGGCGATGCCGTCTCTTTCTACCGCCTCGTCCACGATCTGTTAGGCGGCGACTGGTTCGTGGAAGGAACCTATGACTGATGATCTTTCACCACGGAGGCACAGAGACACAGAGAGAACCTTTTTTAAATCTTGTTCTTTATCTTTAGGTCTTCTCTGTGCCTCTGTGTCTCTGTGGTGAATGGTTTTGTCCTACATCGAACTTCACGCCCGCTCTGCTTTCAGCTTTCTCGAAGGCGCGTCCCTGCCCGAGGAATTAGCCGCGGTTTGCTCCCAACTCAAACTGCCCGCCATGGCGCTGCTCGACGCCGACGGCGTATACGGCGCCCCGCGCTTTCACCTGGCTGCGAGCAAAATGAAAATCAAAGCGCACATAGGCGCGGAAGTCATCTGCGAACCTATTTTCACCACAGAGACACAGCGTCACAGAGAAAAAGATCAGCTACAGATCTTCGCGGATTCTCACGGATTCAATTAACAATCAAAAATCAACAATCAAGAATTCCTCTGTGCCTCTGTGCCTCTGATGGCGAAGTTTCGCCTCCCCCTCCTCGTCTCCTCCCGCGCCGGCTACCAGAATCTCTGCCGCCTGATCACCAAGATGAAGTTGCGCGCCAAAAAAGGCGAAGGCGCGGTCACAGAAGAAGAATTACAAGAACACGCCCGAGGCCTCGTCTGCCTCACCGGCGGTGCCGAAGGCCCACTCGCCGCAGCCTTGCAACACGGAGGCATCGACGAAGCTCGCCGGCAAATCGATCAACTCGTCGGAATCTTCGGTCCCAAAAACGTCTACGTCGAACTGCAGCGTCATTTCCAGCGCGAAGAAGAATCCCGCAACCGCGCCGCGATCGACATCGCCCGCTCGCTGAACCTTCCTCTGCTCGCCACCAACGGAGTCTGCTACGCCACTCCCAAAGCTCGCGAATTGTGCGACGCCTTCACCGCCATCCGCAACCACCGTACTCTGTCCACCGCCGGACGCCTGCTCGCCCGCAACTCCGAGCGCTTTCTGAAATCTGCGCACGAGATGCAGCAACTCTTCGCCGACCTCCCCGAAGCCATCAGCAACACGCTCGAACTTTCCTCCCGCCTGGAATTCACCCTCGACAATCTCGGCTACGAATTCCCGCGCTATCCCGTTCCCGAAGGGGAGACCATGAACTCCTTCCTGCACGACCGCGCATGGGAAGGCTTTCACGATCGCTACGGCCGCAAGTCACGCGACCTGCAAACCCGCGCCCGCAGCCAAATCGAAAAAGAATTGAAGCTGATCGAGAAACTCAAACTAGCCGGATACTTCCTCATCGTCTGGGATCTCATCCGCTTCTGCCGCGAGCAAAACATTCTCGTACAAGGACGCGGTTCCGCCGCCAACAGCGCCGTCTGCTACTCGCTCGGCATCACCGCGGTCGACGCCGTCAGCATGGAATTGCTCTTCGAACGTTTTCTTTCCGAAGAGCGCGGCGAGTGGCCCGACATCGATCTCGACCTCCCCAGCGGCGACGAGCGCGAAAAAGTGATCCAGCATGTCTACCAACTCTATGACGAGCGCGGCGCCGCCATGACCGCCAACGTCATCACCTACCGCAATCGCATGGCCGCCCGTGAAATGGGTAAGGCCCTGGGGTTCGATCCGGAAACGCTCCAGAAAATTTCCGCCGCCGTCGCCACCTGGGAATTTCGCGACGAGAACGACGCCCTCGACCGCCGCTTCCGCGACGCCGGACTCGACCTCAACCATCCCCGTCTGCGCAAATATTACGAACTCTGCCTCGCCGTGCAGGACATGCCGCGCCATCTCGGCCAGCACTCCGGCGGCATGGTCATCTGCCAGGGACAACTCGATTCCGTCGTTCCGCTCGAACCCGCGTCCATGCCCGGCCGCGTCGTCGTGCAGTGGGACAAAGAAGATTGCGCCGACATGGGCATCATCAAAGTCGATCTGCTCGGCCTCGGCATGATGGCCGTGCTCAAGGATTCCATCGAACTCATTCGCGACCACTATCGCGAAGAAGTCGACCTCGCGCATCTTCCGCAGGACGACCCGCCGGTGTACTCCGCGCTGCAGCAGGCCGACACCATCGGCCTCTTTCAAGTGGAAAGCCGCGCGCAAATGTCGTGCCTGCCGCGCCTGCGTCCAAAAAAGTTTTACGACATTGTGGTACAGGTCGCGATCATCCGCCCCGGCCCGATCGTCGGCCAGATGGTGAATCCTTTTCTACAACGCCGCCAGGGACGCGAAGACGTCACTTATCCGCACCCATCACTGGAACCCGTGCTGAAGCGCACGCTCGGCGTTCCGCTCTTTCAGGAGCAACTTCTTCGGCTCGCGATGATCGCAGCCAACTTCACCGGTGGCGAGGCTGAAGAACTGCGCCGCGCCATGGGATTCAAACGCTCGCAGGCGCGCATGAAGGAAATCGAAGCCAAGCTGCGCTCCGGCATGACGCACAACGGGATCTCGCCGAAAGCGCAGGAAGAAATTATTCTCTCCATCACTTCCTTCGCGCTCTACGGATTCCCCGAATCCCACGCCGCCAGCTTCGCGCTCATCGCCTACGCCAGCGCCTATCTGAAGTGTCACTACCTGGCCGCCTTCACCGCCGCGTTGCTCAACAATCAGCCCATGGGATTCTATTCACCCGCGACGATCGTCAAAGACGCACAGCGCCACGGCCTGAAACTGCTGCCCGTGGATGTCACGAAGTCGGAATGGAATTGCACGCTGGAAACAGTACTCAGTACTCAGTACTCAGTACACAGTGAAGACCTAGCCGCGGAGCGGCGGCATAATGCAGCCCACGGCCCTTCGACTGCGCTCAGGGTAAACTCCAGCCGTGGGTCAGACACCGGCGATGGAGAAGCCCCGGAGGGGCGAAAGAATCAGCCCCACAAGGGACAAAATTTTAAAGCCCAGGGCGGAAGTTCTGGGAACAGAACTGAAGATTGGGCCGAGTCCCACGGGGACGGTACCCAGGGAGATTTTGTCATTCCGACCCCCGAGCGAACGCGAGGGGCGGAGGAATCTCATCTTTCCACGGTCATCAATGCTTGGCGCTCCCGACTCGTAAGTCCGGGAAAAATCCACGACCTACAAAAAAGCTGCCGACAAGATTCAGAAGGAAACCACACAATCGCGCTACGCATGGGCCTGCGCTACGTCCGCAGCCTGCGCGAAGAAGCGGCTCAGGCCTTGGTGCGCGAACGCCTGCGCACTCCCTTCACATCTATCCACGACCTCACCCGCCGCGTCCCCGAACTGCGCAAAGACGAGCTCACCACGCTCGCCGAAATCGGTGCGCTGAATGCAATCGGGAAAATAATCGAAGCCTGCGCTCCTCAGAGGCTAAAGCTCAAATCTTTTTGTACCCCTAACGGCACGGCTGAAGCCGTACCCTTCCCAAAACCTATTCACGAAAACAGCGAGGCGGAGGAATCTCGCCACTCGCAACTCGGTACTCGCAACTCACAGCTTCACCGCCGCGATGCCCTCTGGCAAGTCGAACGCGCTGTCCGCGGCTCTGGTCCGCTGCTCGAGCAACAACCCGAGCCCGACTCGCCCTCGCCGCTCCAGCCCATGAATCACGAAGAGCGCCTGGTCGCCGACTTCCACGGCACCGGACTCACCGTCGGTCCGCATCCCATGGCCTACCGCCGCGACTGGCTCAATGCCATGGGCATTCGCCGCGCCAGCGAACTACGCGACATTCCCAACGGCAAGCGCCTTCGCATCGGTGGCTGTGTCATCGTCCGCCAGCGCCCGGGAACCGCCAAAGGATTTGTATTTTTGAGTCTGGAAGATGAAACCGGCGTGGCCAACGCGATCATCACGCCCGACCTGTTTCATCAGAACCGCCTGCTGTTAGCCAGCGAGCGCTTCCTCGCGATTGAAGGCATCCTGCAAAATCAGGACAACGTCATCTCCGTGAAAGCTGAGCGCGTGCTCCCACTCTTCGTCACGAAAGCCGAAACCAGTTCCCACGACTTCCACTGATCACAGATCGAACACCCGATACACTCTCGACGGGTTCTGCGCCTGCAGTAGTGAAATCGCAACGTTGTGCACCGGCACTCCGCCCCGCGTGTGGCCGTCCGGCTTTCCGTGATGCGCATGGCCGTGCAGCACCAAGTCGGCTCCATGCCGGTCAATCACCTCCGCCATCCGCGACGTTCCAAGAAATGGAAAGATCTCTGGAGCCTCCCCTTCCACTGTCTCCGCAATTGGTGAGTAATGCACCACGATGACCCGCTTCGGCGCGCGCAGTTGCGAGATCCCCCGCTCCAGCTTCATCGTCTCATCGACGGACGCGCGAACAAATTCCTTGATCTCGCGCTCTCCGAACGCGGTAAGCACGCCGCGACCAAATCCCCCGACAAAACCTTTCGCGCCCGCAAAGCCCACGCCATCGCGCTCGTACCCGCTGCCATCCAGAACCTTCACTCCTCCCGCGATCAGCATGCGACGCAGCTCTTCTTCTTTCCCGCTTTCATAGTCGTGGTTTCCCAGCACTACGATCGTTGGCAATCGCAGCCGCACCAGCACATTCAGCAGCGGCTCCATCTCCTCCGGCTGCCCGTAGTTAGTCAGGTCTCCGGCCAGCACGAGCACGTCCGCTTCGTCACGCACAAGCTCGAACTGGTCCTTCAACCGCGCATAGCTCTGCGGCGTAAAATGCAGATCCGCGCTGGCGGCGATTCTCATGCACTCTTCCTCGTCCATTCAGCCGATGGCACATCGGACGAAGTGTGGATTCCCTTCAATTCCGCGAGCCTCTGCTCCCGCTGCTCGGCCAGCAGATTCGGCAACTGCCATTCATTGATATCGATGGCGAACATGTTGTCATCTACCAGGCTGCCGCGAAACTTCGCCTGCGGATTCGGGTTTCGGATCTCCCGCTCAAAGCGCCCCAGCAGCTCATGCCAGATCTCACCAGGGACATAATGACTTTGCCCAGGATACGCATAACGGAACAGCACCAGGGACCACAGCAACATCTCCCAGTGCTCGCCTACTAACTCCAGCGCCCGCTGAAAATCGAAGTTGCGGTAGGTCCCGTAGATCACATGAGCGATGTCGGCACCATCAAACCGCTCGCGCCGCGCCACAAAAACCTTCGACGCGACCAACTCTTCTGGAGCGAGGACTCGCGTGGTCACCCCGTGCACCACAGCCGGATGCGCTCGCTCAATCCACGAGTCCTCCACCATGATTACGCCGTTGCTCATCCCGGTAATAAGATCGACAAAGTATTGGCCCCGCTTCGCTTTCGCGAGCCAGACTGGATCGGTTGTCTCGCACTCCATTCCTGATTCCCGCAAACAATCGAGCGCGGGCTCGCGGTTCAGGGGCGTTACGAACAAGTCCAGGTCTTTTGTCTGGCGGCATATACCGGTATGCTGACGGAGCGCAACAGCACCGGACACGGCGTAAGGTACGCCTCGGCGTTCGAGCGCTTCCAGAACGTCGCGAAACAAGCCGACCTGCTCTTCGGGGGCGTCACTTGGCAACGAGGACGTCTTCGGCAAGTCTTCAGGATGGAGCGGCTCAGGCATCCCCCCTTGGATGTAGAGCCTTTAACTGTGGTTGTTAACGGGTTTTTCGGAACCTGATCGAAACGAATTGTCACTGCCCGACATAGCTCACCCTCCAGATCGAGTTCGACCCATCATCGCTCACCAGCAGCGACCCATCTGGCGCGACGGTGATCCCCACCGGACGCCCCCACACGTGACCGTCTGGCAGCACAAACCCAGTCAGGAAATCCTGATACTCGCCCGTGGCATGCCCAGTCTGATGCAGCGGCACGCGAATCACCTCATAACCCACACGCACCGCCTTGTTCCACGATCCGTGCTCCGAAGCGAAAATGTCTCCTTTATATTCTGCGGGAAACTTGTCTGCGCCATAGAACGTGAATTCGAGCGAGGCATTGTGTGGCTGCAACAGCACGTCCGGCACAATCGCCTTGTCTTTCAGCTCCGGATGTTTCCCCTGATGCCGCGGATCCTGATGCGCCCCAATGTACCACCATGGCCACCCATAGAATCCACCTTCCTCAACGTGCGTAATGTAGTCGGGCACAAGATTGTCGCCCAGCGCGTCGCGTTCGTTGGTCGAGCACCATAACTCACTGGTCTGAGGATTCACCGCAATCCCGCCGCCAGCATTGCGAATTCCGTAGGCATATACCTTTAATTGGCAATTCGCCGGATCGCATACCAGAATGTCGGCACGATCTTTCTCTCCGGGATGGGTATCCGGGTCATCCACGTTCGACGCTGAACCCACCGCCACAAACATCTTCTTGCCATCCGCAGAAAAATCGAGAGCCCTCGTCCAGTGCCCGCCGCCCGACGGCAAGCCGGCAATATGCTGCGAATCGCCGCTCGCCTTCAGATCTCCGTTGTGATACGGAAAGCGAATCACCTCGTTGGTATTGCCGACGTAAATCCACTGCGGATCCGGTCCCGGCGGATAAAACGCAATCCCATAGGGCCGCTTCAGGCCGCTTGCGAAAACCTGCGTCTGTTCCGGCTTGCCTTCGTTAGTTACGCCGCGAAATACGCGAATCTGCCCGGGTTCGCTCTCCGCCAGAAAAATGTCGCCATTCGGCGCAGTCCGCAGCAATCGCGGATTCTCCAGTCCCTCAGCGAACAGTTCCACCTTGAATCCGGCAGGCGCCACCGGCCATGCATTCTCCGGACGAGCCACCAACTGAGCGCCGTTCTCCGCAGAATCCGTCGCGTACGGTTCCGGAAGATCCTTCACGGTGATTTTGTGAGTCGTTCCTGGCTTCTCATACCGGAAATCCGTAAATGGCGGGACCGGTGGTGCCCCCTTCACCTTTGTTCCCGTCACTTCCGCCACTGGGGCCGAGGTTGGACCAGCCGCTGGCTTCACTGAAGCCATCTCTTCCACATACGTCACAATCTGCCACCGTTTCTCCTCGGGCAAAAACGCCCACGACGGCATCCCGTTATCTTTGTCGCCCTTGGTGACGAACCAGAATACTTCCCCCGCAGTCACTCCCTTGAGTTTGCCGTCCACCAGAGAAGGAACATTGCCCGTGCCCTGCAGCGTCTTGCCATGGCAAGCCAGGCAGTTCCGCGAATATAGCGTCTTCCCGGCGTCCGCCGCGGCCTGCTGGCCCGCGAAAGGATTCTTCTGAGCTTTTGCCGAGGCTGGCGCGTCATGAAATGTTTTATCGTCCGCCTGCAATGCGGCAATCGAAAGCATGGACAACAGAACAGCCGAGACCATCTTGCTGGTTCCGAAACGCATAAGTACCCTCGCGGTCATAGTTTGCCCTCTTAGATTAACCTTTGAGAATAAAGGATGCGCAGCAAACCTCCGTCGAGCATCCGCCTTCGAGAGATGTCCGATCAATCTCAGGGACATCGCCCTACCGTAGCGCACCCGCACCCTTCTCCACGAATAAGCTGAACGGAGAATACAACAACTCGGCGTCAGTGGGGGCGGCAACTGGAACGTGGATCCCTGGCGTAGAGCCAAGCGCAGCAAGTATGGTCAAATAGGGCATGCTGAGATCAAGACCCCACTGGCTGGAGATCTTTTTCCTTGTCATCGTGTGCGCAATCGCCAGCCTGTCGCAAAAGACCGGCGACGCCTCGCACTTCCGCGTCTACGTCACCAACGAAAAGTCCGGCGATCTCAGTGTGATCGATGGGTCCACTCTTCAAGTGATCGCCACTGTGCCTCTTGGCAAGCGTCCCCGCGGCATTCACCCCAGCCCAGACCATCATTTTCTCTACATGACCCTCAGCGGTTCACCGCTAGCTGGTCCGGGTGTGGATGAAAGCAAGCTTCCGCCGCCCGACAAGACCGCCGACGGCATCGGTGTCTTCGACGTCCAGCAAAGCAAACTGGTCCGCACCATTCAGTGCGGCTCCGATCCCGAGAATTTCGACCTCTCAAACGATGGACGCACCATCATCGTCTCCAACGAAGACGACGCCAAGGCCAGCTTCGTCGATATCGCCTCCGGTAAAGTGACCAAGACAGTTCCGGTAGGAGAAGAACCTGAGGGCGTGAAGGTCAGCCCCAACGGCAAGTTCGTTTACGTCACGTCCGAGAACACCGGAACCGTTTCGGCGATCGATGTCGCGTCCGCCACGCTGATCAAGACCATCAAGGTCGGACGCCGTCCCCGTTCCGTGGCCTTTCTGCCCGACAGTTCCCGCGCCTACGTCGGCGCCGAAAATGACGGTGCGGTCACTGTAGTTGATGCTGTCAAGCATGAGGCCATCCAGACCATCACGCTGGGCGAGCGCGGAGTGATAAAACCGATGTCGGTATTGCTCTCGCCCGACGGCGCGACACTTTACGTCAGCACCGGAAGGGGTCACAAGCTCTTCGTCATCGATACTGCATCCAACAAGATTAGGTCGTCCCTGGAAGTTGGCGAACGACCCTGGGGCATCGCGCTCTCTCCCGACGCCAAGACCCTCTTCAGCGCAAACGGCCCATCCAATGATGTCTCGGTCGTAAGTCTTGGGAGCTTGAGCGTGACGAAGAAAGTTAAGGTCGGCGAGGGACCATGGGGCGTGGTCGCTCTGCCAAACTAATCCCGGAGAATTACTCTGTGAGAAACCAGCGATGGGAGCTTGGTAGCGCTACCGGGAATCGAACCCGGGTTTGAAGATTGAGAATCTTCCGTCCTAACCCCTAGACGATAGCGCCACTTATTTATAATCAGCGACTTAGGCGACGCTGATTTACTGTACTTCTTTCCCTCGCCTCAATTTTACGGCCCGGTCCGCAACCCGCGCAAGCCGTCATCGATGCTTTCCGATTGGTCGTGTCAAGAAGGGGTCTTCCTTGAGCTCGACCTGCCCGAGATCACGACGAGGTGGGACAGCAACGGCACATGACGGCAATATCGTTCCGCTAACATCCAAGCCTTCTGCCGGGGCATCAGTTCCGCCCAGACGTTCTACAGTTTGGGCAGGACGATTCCCTTTTGCGACTGGTATTTGCCTTTGCGGTCGGCATAGCTGATTTCGCAGACTTCGTCGGATTCGAAGAACAGGATCTGGCACAGGCCTTCGTTGGCATAGATGCGTGCCGGAAGCGGCGTGGTGTTTGAGATCTCGAGGGTGACGAAGCCTTCCCACTCGGGCTCGAATGGGGTGACGTTGACGATGATGCCGCAGCGGGCGTAGGTGCTCTTGCCGACGCAGATGGTGAGGACGCTGCGCGGGAATCTTGAAGTATTCGACGGAGCGCGCCAGGGCGAACGAGTTGGGGGAACGATGCAGATGTCGGTCTGCACGGTGACGAACGAGCGCTCGTCGAAGTGCTTGGGGTCGACGATGGACGAGTTGACGTTGGTAAAAATCTTGAACTCATCGGCCACGCGCAGGTCGTACCCGTAGGAGGACAGTCCGTAGGAAATCACGCCCTCGCGCACCTGCTTCTCGGAGAACGGATTGATCATGTCGTGTTCTTTGGACATCTTGCGGATCCAGCGGTCACTTTTCAGCATGAAACTCCCTTAGGAATTGAGTTATTGAATCATTGGTGATTGAGTCATTGGAAGGCAACCGGGTGGCGGAGATTGACGTAGCAATCACCCAATGACCCGATCACGCAATGACTAAATCTGTTTGGCTGGGTGCATGCCAGTTTACGGGATAGATGCTCCCGTTGACAATCTCACTTATCTCCCTTAGCATCAATCACTTGAAGGACTATCTTGAGCCTGCACCCGGGAGCGCCTTGTGATTAAGCTCGACATCATCAACGAAGTGGTGGCTAAGACCGGCATCACGAAGACCAAGGCCGAGTTGGCCGTGGAAACCGTCTTCGAAAGCATGAAGAAGGCGCTGGCCGGCGGCAATCGCATTGAGCTGCGGGGATTTGGAGTGTTCAACGTGCGTCCGCGCAAGACGGGGATCGGGCGCAACCCGCGCACCGGCGCCGAAGTGTCCATTCCGCCAGGAAGGGCCGTGCGCTTCAAGCCGGGGAAAGAACTGCAGTCGATCGACTAGCAGCTGCGTGGATTCACGCGACCTGAGGGAGCCCAACCAACGGGCTGAAGCCCGTGAGGATTATTTCTCATCCTAGACGCGACCCTGAAGGGCCGCTCTTCCACTTTCGCAGGACAGGAAGGTCCGCATTTCCACGCCAGGCGCGGTCTTGCGCCACGAGTTTTCTCTGCTCGGTAGTAGCATCAAGGGGAGGCCTCTGCATCACGTTGCGGGGCTTTTATTTCATGTCGGAACCTACTTCCCCGATTCCTACTTCTACGCTCGAGTACTACCATGCGCTGCCGGAGCCGGTGGGACGGCCTCCGGGGGAGCGTTATTGGTTGCATGCTTTGCTGCTGCTGGCGACATGCTTCACGACTCTGGTCACCGGCGCGCGCATGCAATACAACTTTGCACACAATCTGCCTGCGCTATCTCTGAGCGATGACTCAGCGTCGGTTGTTTCCGGTGCGCTGGGTTTTCTCCAGCCCGAACCACGTATTGAGCGGACTGCCTTTCGCGGTTGCGGTGATGGCTTTTTTCCTCGCTCACGAAATGGGGCACTATCTCTACTGCCGCCGCTACGGAATCTATGCGACGCTGCCCTTCTTCATACCGATGCCGACGTTGATCGGCACGATGGGAGCGGTCATCCTGATCCGTTCGCCGATTCGATCTCGCAAGGCACTGTTCGACATCGGGATTGCTGGACCGATCGCTGGATTCGTGGTTGCACTTGCACTTGCTGGTGCTGTCGCTGGGATGGTCGAAGGCGATGCCGGGACGCTTCACCCCTGGCGTGTTGGACGCTGAGATCGGGTATCCATTGATTTTTCAATGGATCCATGGCCTGCTGGCGGCGTTGCATCCCGGAAGCGCGGTGGCTGGGCTGCCATTGAGCCGCGTGTTGCTGCATCCGGTTGCGATCGCCGCGTGGGTAGGAATGTTCGCAACCGCGCTCAATCTGTTGCCGGGCGGACAACTCGATGGCGGACATATTCTGTATTCGATTTCGCCCCGCGCTCACTGGTTCGTCTCCCGGCTGGCCATTCTGATTCTTCTGCCTATGGCCTACTATCTCTGGGCAGGATGGTTGGTGTGGGCGATTCTGCTGCAGGTGAGCAGTCTGCGACGTCCGCAGGTGGCGGAGTTTCCAAGGGTCTCAGGCTCCCGAGGATGGCTTGCGCTGTTTGCGCTGTTCATTCTGGTTTGCACGTTGAGCCCCGTGCCGCTTGGGCGGCATCCGCTTGCAGGATGTTGGGAGTGACCTGTGGCAAGCCTCGCACGACTTGGTGCTTCACTGGCTGAGACGCTAGCGAGCGGCTCGCCTGAGCCGGCTGTGGCTCCTGCCGTAACCGAAGTAGATCCCCATCCCTAGAATCAGCCACACAATCAGGCGGAGCCATGTGCTCCAGGGCAGGCTGGCCATCAGGCCGAGGGAAATTACTATCCCAAGGATTGGAGTCAGCGGGACCAGCGGAGCTTTGAATGGGCGATGCAAATCGGGACGCTTCATCCGCAAAGCCCACACTCCGGCGCACACGATGACA
Source organism: uncultured Acidobacteriaceae bacterium (assembly GCA_963795875.1). Lineage (GTDB taxonomy): Bacteria > Acidobacteriota > Terriglobia > Terriglobales > Acidobacteriaceae > Sulfotelmatobacter. The sequence continues at coordinate 1,058,955 of CAWCJM010000003.1, read as the reverse complement.
AAGGCGAGCAGCGTGCCGATGGAAGTGAGTTGGCCGAGAACGTTGATGGGAAGCACGCCGGCGAAGATGGCGACGAAGAATCCCACGACGATCGAGGAAATCCACGGCGTGCGGAAGCGGGGATGAATCCGTCCCGCCCACTCGGGCAACAAACCGTCGCGCGACATGGAAAAGAATACGCGTGACTGACCGAGGAGCATGACCAGCATGGTGGTGGTGAGTCCAGCGAAGGTGCCCAGCATCACGACGATGCTGCCCCAGCGCACGCCGGTGGCTTGGATTCCGACCGCAACTGGGGCGGCCGTGTTGAGGCTGGTGTAGTGAACTACGCCGGTGAGTGTCAAGCCGAGGGCGACGTACAGGACGGTGCAGATCGCGAGAGAGCCGAGGATTCCGATGGGCATGTCGCGCTGCGGATTCTTGGCTTCCTGCGCGGCGGTCGATACAGCGTCGAAACCGATGTAGGCGAAGAAGATGACGCCGGCACCGCGGGCAATGCCGGACCATCCGAAGGCCCCGAAAGGTCCCTGATTGGGCGGCACGAACGGATGCCAGTTCGCGGCTGCGATCTGCGGATGGCGAAACAGGAAAACAGTTGCGATGACGACGAAGGTAAGAACCGTAGCGACCTTGATGAAGACGATGAGCGAATTGAAGTTGGCGGATTCGCGCACGCCGATGACCAGGATGGTGGTCATGAGCGCGATGACGAGATAGGCGGGGAGATCGAGAATGCCGTGAGCCGAGGGGAGTTTTGCGGGGTCGACACCGGCGCTGGCGAGTGCGGGGCCGATGGTGGCTAGGCGGGACCACTGTCCGTTGTAGAGGACGAGCAGCGTGCCGGGAGGGGCGGTAATCTGTGGCGGCAGTTGGATGTTGAAGCTCTGGAAGAGCGCGATTAGATTGCCGCTCCATCCGACGGCCACGGATGCGGCGCCGACCGCATATTCGACGATGAGGTCCCAGCCGATGATCCAGGCGAAGATTTCGCCCAGAGTGGCGTAACCGTAGGTGTAGGCGGAGCCGGCGATGGGAATCAGGGAGGCGAACTCGGCATAGCAGAGTCCGGCAAAGATGCAGCCCGAGCCCGCAAGAATGAATGACAGCACGATCGCTGGGCCGGTGAAGGTTGCGGCCACCGTGCCGGTCAGAACAAAAATTCCGGCACCGATAATGGCGCCGATGCCAAGCGTGACCAGGTTGACTGGACCGAGCACGCGACGCAGGCCCTCGCCGCTTTCGTCGCGGGCCTCGGCCATCAAGAGATCGAGCGGTTTCGTCGCCAGCAGATCAGACAAGGATCTCTCCTCGGGCAGAGGTCTGAACTAGTTGTGTGATGCGGCTGGAATTGTAGCTGGGGAGAAGCTAGTGGTCATGCGAAAAATGGGGCCGGAACGGGCAACTGGAGGGATTTCAGGCTCCGGCTGCCCTGGCTGAGAAACTCGAGCGCTTGGCGGCTTCTTTGGGCCAATCGCCTTTCCACTCGATGCGCGGGTGAAAGGTAAACGCATAGTACTCGAACAGAATGGTGGGCACGAGCTTCGCTCGCACCGCAGTGCGGCGTTGCTGCATGCGACTTTGTACCCCGCGGAAGTATTCGCTGGCGGAGGTCGCGGGCATGGTGCGGACGCCCAAATCGGAAGTCAATTCGGTGCACTGCTGTTGATGAGCCTGGAAGAGGCTCACGGGATCGAGACCGGGCTTGCACCGCCACACGCTTTGTGGCAGACGCATGATCCAACTGCCGCCGGTGAATTTGCGGGCGCCGGTCGAGATGGTCCAGCCATTTTCGCAACGAGTGGTAAACGAGCACGCCATTTCGATGGGCTTCTTGCGCGGAGGGAACGCCTGATTGATCTCAGCGTAACAGTTGCTGCGCTCGTTGACCATGAGGCGTCCGAACCCGGGAATCGGGACCGCCATGCTCGAAACCATGGTGTAGTCCATCAGTTGTTTGAATCCGAGGTTTTCGAGCGCGCGTGTCAGTTCGTCGAGGCGGTTGCGATCGAGGGCTCCGAACTGCTCCGGCAGTGCGTTGGGGAACGAAGCGGTCTCGGGGAGGTTCGCCAGGAGCTTGGACTTCAGCCGGATGATGGAGAACAGGCTGACCAGAAGAGGCGAAAACGGAATCAACAGGTAGATGAGATATTCCGACAGTGTGAGGGCAGCGCGGGCGGGACTGCGATGAATACGGGGCCTGGGATCCTGCTCGCGGTAAGCAGCAAACTCGGCTGCGGTAATGTCTTTGGTTCCGTTGAACTCGCCGCCTGAGATCTGCATTGGGGCGTCGAGAGTGGAGGCCTCAAGAGTGACGATCGCGGTTGGGAACACGTGAGCTTTGGCATCGACTTTCGGTTGCTCGATCTTGATGGTGGCTTTGGCGGTCTGGAGGGGAACATCGATCGTGCGCATGCCGTTGCGACCCGCGTACAGAGAGGAGCGGTGCCAGCCTTGCGGAAGGGCGGGCGCCCCGTCGTCGTCCTCGGTATCGGCCTCATCGTCCGCGGTCTTCAGCAACTTCTGTGCTGAGGGATCGGTTACGGCAACTAAGTGGGATTCATCCCAGGTGAAGATTTTGCGTTGCTTCGACTGGTCTGTGACTACAAAATACAACGCGTCTTCGGAGGGCACCGCCTGTATGGAGCGGCCGGCGAGTTTGTCTTGTTGAACGTCTCCTGCGTAGTGAAAGACGGTGAGGTCGCTGGGGAGAAGCGCGAAGTCGTTGCCAGCGGTCATGCCAAAGACTGCCGAGAGCAGCGGCGCGTGGGATGCTCCCTTGAATTCCGAACGAGCAATGCCTCCTGAGCGGACCGTCAAGAATAAGTTGTTGCTGTTCCAGAGGGCCTCCTCCGCAAAGTGGCTGTGGGAGACTGTGTAGTGGCGGGGGCCGTAGGTGATGATGGCAAAGGCGAGGGCGAACCCAAACAGCGCCAAGCCGACACCGAAGGCGAGATTTCGGACAACGCGCATAGCAAGAGCCAAGAACGCAACAGTAACTGATCGTGACTTAGGACCAAGGCGCGTTCAAGTTACTGGAGTGTAGGCCGGAAGCCTGCTCTACGGGGCGGGGGCGCTATGCGGACGTTACATCAGCCAGAGGGCATCGACGTCGACGATCACCTGCGTGCGGGGAATCTTTTTTTGTGCGGCGTAGGCCAGCATGGCGCGCAGGGTGGTGTTGAGCTTTTCGCGGCTGGGGGACTTGAGCACGAAGTGGTAGCGATAGTCGCGCTTCAGGCGCATGATGGGAGCGGGCGCTGGGCCGAGCACGCGCACGCCTTCGTGGCGGGTCGAGTCGAACCACTTTCCCAGCATTCCCGACCATTGCAGGGCGTCGTCGAGTTTGTCGCTGCGGACCAGCACGTTGGCCAGCGCGGAGTAGGGCGGGTAGTGCATCCAGCTGCGGAATTGCAGCTCTTTTTCGTAGAAGCCGATGAAGTCGTGGCGGGCGGCGTACTGGACGGCGTAGTGATCCTGAAAATAAGTTTGCAGGACAACTTTGCCGGGAGTTTGGCCGCGTCCGGCGCGTCCGGCGACCTGGGTGAGCAATTGGAAGGTGCGCTCGGCGGCGCGGAAGTCGGGGAGGCCGAGGGCGACGTCGGCGCCGACTACTCCTACCAGCGTTACGCCGTGAATGTCGTGGCCTTTGGCGATCATCTGCGTGCCGACGAGCAGATCGAGTTCGCCTTCGTTCAAGCCGTTGAGCGCGCGCTCGAAATCTTCGTGGCTGCGGACGGTGTCGCGGTCGAGGCGGGCGATGCGGGCCTGCGGAAACATGCCGTGGAGCAAGCTCTTCGAGTTTTTCGGATCCGGTGCCCAGAAAATAAACATACTCGCTGCCGCAGTGCACGCAGGCTTTCGGGACGGGCGCGGTGAAGCCGCAGTAGTGGCAGACCATTTTGTGCTCGCGCTTGTGATGGGTGAGCGCGATGGCGCAGTTCTGGCATTCGAGTTTCTTGCCGCAGGTGCGGCAGAGAACGACGGGGGAATATCCGCGGCGGTTGAGCAGGACCATGACTTGCTCTTTGCGGTCGAGGCGCTCTTTGATTTCGGCAGCGAGTTTGCGCGAGATGACCTGCTCCTGGCCGGTTTCCTGGAATTCCTGGCGCATGTCGATGATTTCGACTTCGGGCAGCGGGCGCTGCTCGACACGATCGGGGAGTTCGACGAGCGCGTATTTGTTCTTCTTCGCGTTGAAATACGACTCCAGCGACGGCGTGGCCGAGCCCATCACGACGACGGCGTTCGCCATCTTCGCGCGCATGACGGCGATGTCGCGGGCGTGGTAGCGCGGAGTTTCTTCCTGCTTGTAGGAAGAGTCGTGCTCTTCGTCGACGATGATCAGCGCGAGATCGGCGACCGGGGCGAAGACCGCCGACCGCGTGCCGACGACCATGCGCGCTTCGCCGCGCTTGATGCGGTGCCACTGCTCGGCGCGCTCGCGATCGGAGAGCGCGGAGTGCAGGATGGCAACTTCGTCGCCGAAAATCTGGTGCAGGTCGGCGGCGACGGCGGGAGTCAGGCCGATTTCAGGGACGAGCAGGATGGCGGAGCGTCCGGCTTCGAGCACGCCGCGCATGGCGGCCAGATAGACCGCGGTCTTGCCCGATCCGGTGACGCCGTGCAGCAGCATGCCGGAGAACTTGCGCGGCGGCGACGCCTTGCCGCATCTGCGAGAGCGCGGATTGCTGCGCGGGATTCAGTTCGAAGTCGAATAAGCGCGGGACGGGGCTTTGAGCGGGAGACGGAGAAGTCGCGCGGGCTCTTCGAGAATCTCGACCAGGCCACGGCGAACCAGCGTGGAGAGCGTGGTTCGCGGGATCTCCAGCGATTGCAGGTGGTGACTGGAACTCTTCCCCCGGAAGCAGCTAGTGTGTCGATCAGCATTCGCTGGTTGTCGTTCAGTTTGCCGTCGGCGGATTTCAGCATCGCGATCTTCATCGTGCGCGTGGCGTCGCGAGCGGCGGAAACGTCTTCGCGCTGCAAGCCATTTCTTGCGGACCATTCCAGCGAGGACGGCTTTCGAGACGCGGGTGGCGGAGCGGAGGGTTTCTTCGCGGACGAGTTGCGAGTCTTCCGGGCGTCGATTCGTATCCCGCGAGGTAATCGAGAACTCGGAATTCTGCTTCTTGCTCTTCGGGAGTGCGCTGCGAACGGGCGGACGATCCGGACATGCCTGCGAGATGCAGCGCCATTTGGCCTTGCTCCGTGAGGCGATAGCCGATCGAGCGCTTGAACTCGGCGTTCAGCGGCAGCATGGTGCGGAAGACTTCGCCGATCGGGGCGAGATAGTAGTCGGCGATCCAGCGGCCGAGTTGCAGCAGTTGATCATCGAGCACGGGCGCGGAGTCGAGGACGGCGAGAATGTTCTTGGTGGTGACGGAAGGCTTGCGGTCGTGCAGTTCGACGACGATGCCCGTCATGCGCTGCTGGCGGAATGGGACCAGCACGCGCCCGCCGACGACGGGCGCGGCGTCCGCGGGGACACGGTAGGTGAAGACCATGTCGAGCGGCACGGGGACGGCGACGTCGCAGAATTCGGGCATTGGTTGGAAGGATAAACCAGAGGATCGTGATCGCGTCGGCGGACTGCAAGCGCGGCATTCGTCTTGATGGTAGGGATGCTTCGACTGCGCTCGAGTCAGTCGCTTCGCGGCTGATCGACTTCGCTCAGCATGACAGATCTAGCATGATCTATTCACTCTTCTTGGGAGGCTCGAGGCCCAGGTACTTCATCACCATCTGCAAATCTTTCCAGGCTTCGCCTTTCTGGCGCGGATCGCGGAGGAGAAACGCGGGATGGTAGGTGACCGCGAGCTTCGTTCCCTGCCAGGAAGGATCGCTGCTGCGGGCGCCGGCGGGCATGAAGTCGTAGAAGCGGCCGCGCAGTTCCGACATGGATGCGTTCATGGCGAGCAGATTTTTCGCGGCGACCGCGCCCAGCGCGACCACGACCTTGGGCTTGACCACCGCGATCTGGCGCATGAGAAACGGCGAGCAGGTTTCGCATCTCGTCGCGCTCCGGCGTGCGATTGCCGGGCGGACGGCATTTCACGACGTTGGCGATGTAGACATCCTCGCGGCGAATGCCCATGGCTTTGATCATGTTGTTGAGCAGTTGTCCGGCGCGGCCCACGAAGGGCTCGCCCTGCGTGTCTTCGTCGGCGCCGGGGCCTTCGCCCACGAACATCAAGTCGGCGCGCGGATTGCCCACGCCGAAGACGATCTGCTTGCGGCCCTGCTTGTGCAGTTTGCAGCGGGTGCAGTCGCCGAGGTCTTCGCGAATGAGTTTGAGCGCGGCGACGGGATCGGTGACGGCCTGCTCCGGCATGCGGAGTGAGAATCGGCAGAATGTTTTCGTTGGCGAGCTTCGCGACTACAGCGGATTTCTTTGCGGGCATTTCCTCTCGCAGTTCCTGGAATGTGGAAGACAGATCGTCGAGCTCGGCGACGGCGGATGCGACTGGGACGGACTCAGGGGCGCGCGGTTTCGCGGCGGTAGAAATCGTAGATGCCCATCTCGTGGCAGTAGCGGACTCGCTCGGCGAGCGCGCGGCGGAGATCAGGATCAAGAGTGCGGGGCATTGGCTAGTCGATTGTAATGCACGTGGCGGGACGGATACGCTGATCGTGGTAGGGACCCTCGACGAGGCAGATTCGCTCGTCGCTTCGCTTCCTCGGAATGACAAAGGAAATAAACACTCAGGCTTTCACGGGCGACTTGCGGTGCTGGCGCAGGCGGACGACCTGGTCGAGGACGCGCTGGGCGACTTCCCACTTCGTGGTTTCGGGGACTTCGACGACTTCGTCGCGGCTGATGATGGTGACGGCGTTGCGGTCGGAATCGAAACCTACGCCTTCGCGGGAAACGTCGTTGACGACGATAGCGTCGAGATTCTTGCGAGACTAATTTCTGGCGGGCGTTCTCCAGAACATTTTCCGTTTCGGCGGCGAAGCCGACGACGATCTGCGATCGCCTTTTTGAGCGAAAGCTCTTTCAGAATGTCGGGCGTGGCTTCGAGTTCCAGCGTCATCGGGCCTTTGCGCTTGATCTTCTGGCCGGCGGCGGCTTTCGGGCGGTAGTCGGAGACTGCGGCGGTTTTGATCACAATGCTCGCCTGGGGAAGCAACTTGAGTACGGCGTCGCGCATTTCTTCGGTGGATTCGACTCGCGTGACTTCGGCGGCTCCGGGCGGAGTGAGCGACGTCGGCCCGCTGACCAGAAGAACGCGCGCACCGCGACGCAAGGCGGCTTCGGCGAGGGCATAGCCCATGCGCCCGCTGGAGCGGTTGGTGAGATAGCGGACGGGATCGATTTTTTCGCGCGTCGGGCCGGCGGTGATGAGCACAGTTTCGCCACTCAAGTCCTGCGAGGCGCCGAGAGCTTCGATGACGGCGGCAACGATGGCTTCGTTTTCGGCGAGGCGGCCGGGACCGGTCATGCCGCAGGCCAGATAGCCTGCGCCGGGTTCGACAATCTTCACGCCGCGCTGCCGCAGGATCTGCAGATTCGCCTGAGTCGCCGCATGATTCCACATGTTAACGTTCATGGCCGGAGCCACGACGACGGGCGCGGTGGTTGCGAGATACAGCGTGGTCAGAAAGTCGCTGGCGATTCCTTGCGCGAAGTGCGCCAGAACGTCAGCCGTGGCGGGTGCAACCACGAGCGCGTCGATGGATTGCGCGACCGCGATGTGCTCGATGGCGGAATCGATGTTCGGTGCATGCTCTTGCGCCCGGGCGAGAACATGCCTGTGATGACTTTTTCTCCGGAGAGTGCGGCGAAGGTTAGAGGGCGTACGAACTCCTGGGCGGCGCGCGTCATGATGACTTGCACGCGGATGCCACGGTCCTGCAGCAGGCGGACGATTTCTGCCGCCTTATACGCTGCGATCCCGCCGGTAACGCCGAGAGCAATCTTCATGGATTTTTGATTGTTGATTTTTGATTGTTGATTCAAAACCGTCGTTGCCGGCGGTTTCTGCAATCAACAATCAGCAATCACGAAATCAACAATTCCTCTAGTCCTGGCCCAGCGCCTTGTCGAGAGCCTCTTCGGCCTGCTCGGCGGCGCTGCGGGTTTCAGGAATCTCCCACTTCACTTTGCCGGCGCGGATTTCATCTTGCGCGATGCGGCAGGGCTTGCGGGAATTGGTGTCGACCACCGGCGGCGCACCGGACTGAAGTTGGCGCGCGCGCCGTGCCGCCACCAAAATGTATCGGTAGTTGCTGTCAAAGCCTTCGATCAACTTCATTGGGACTCTCCCTCAAACAAACAGGTTTGAAGTCTATCAGTGCCGAACGTCGAGCAATGCGTTCAACAGAACAGGGCCAACTCTCAGGCTTGTCCCGCACGAAACTAGTTGCAGCTTACGACGCCGGTTCCGACGTCCTTAAAATGATACCGCGAAATCTACGGACGTGCCGAAGGAGGGAGGGTACTAAAGGAAGCAAGGATGGGGCGCACCCGGTCGCGGACGTTAGCCAGCCTTTGACGGTCGGCTAATTCCACGATTTTCTTGTCTTCGGCGGAAAGAGAGGCGTTCGGTCCGCCGCGAGCGCTCCGACAGAACGATGGCCTGCAGGCTGTCGATCGATTCCTCCAGGATGTCGTTGATCAGAATGTAGTCGTACTTGTCGTAGTTCTCAATCTCACGACTGGCCGTCGCCAACCGGCGGGCGATGACCTCCTCCGCGTCTTCACTGCGCTTGCGCAGGCGCCACTCCAGCGTCTTGCGGTCGGGAGGCAAGACGAAGATGCTGACGGCCTCGGGCAGCTTTCGTTTGATTTGCGCGGCGCCTTGTACGTCGATGTCGAGCAGCAGGTCGTGGCCCTTCTGCCCAGCCTCGCGCAGAAAGCGGCGCGCGGTGCCGTAGTAATTTCCGTAGAACTCGCGTGCTCCAGAAACTCGTCGTCGCGAATCATCTGCTCGAATTCTTCGCGGGAGACGAAGTGGTACTGCTTGCCGTTTTGCTCGCTGCCGCGGAGCGCACGCGTGGTGTAGGAGATGGAAAAATCGAGATTCGGAACCAGCTTCAGCAGTTCGTTGACAAGAGTCGACTTCCCCGATCCGGAGGGCGCCGAAATGATGTAGACGATGGGCGTGTAGGTTGAATTCATTCCAGGTTTTGCACCTGCTCGCGCGACTTTTCGATCTCCGCCTTCATGGCAAGACCCGCCTCCGTAATCTTGAGTGCTTCGCCAGCCAGGCCGGAAGTCTTCGAAAGCAGAGTGTTGGCCTCGCGATTCATTTCCTGCAGAAGGAAGTCGAGCTTCTTGCCGATCTCGCCGCCCTGTTCGAGCAGGCCAAGAAAATGCTGCACGTGATTTTCGAGGCGGACGATCTCTTCCTGAATGTCGCTGCGATCGACCAGCAGCGCGGCCTCCTGCAGCACTCGTTCCTTGTCGACGGCTCCGCCCAGCAGTTCCTGCAGGCGGGATTGCAAGCGCTCGCTGTAGTTCTGCAGCACGGCGCGGCGATGTTGCTGGACGCTCTTGCCCGCCTCGACCAGATGGGCCATGCGATCGCGCAGTTCGCGGGCGATGCCGCGGCCTTCTTCTTCGCGCATCTGGTTCAGCCGGTCGAGGGCTTCGCCGACCTTGGCCATAACCGCAGCCTCAATCTCTCCGTCGGCGCTGTCGTTGGCGGAATCGAGCGCGCCGGGAATGCGCAGGACGGCGTTGAGGTCAGGGGCGGCGGCAATAGAGAACTCGGCGGCCGCGGCGCGGAAGGCGGCGATGTAGCCGCCGATAATGTCGCGATTAAGGAGAACGTCTCGCTGGTCGAGCGCTCCAGGCTCAGCGAGACTTCGACGTGGCCGCGCCCCATCTTTTCTTTCAGCAGGCGCCGGAGTTGCATCTCGAGGGAGTCGGTCCCGGAGGGAAGGCGGAAATGCAGATCGAGGAAGCGATGGTTGACCGACTTCAGCGACAGCGAAAAAGCCAGTCGGCCGTTGGACTGGGCCGAAGCTGCCGGGGCGCCGCCGTTCCCGCGCTGAATCTCACCTCTTACCTGGGCAAAACCTGTCATCGAGCGTATGGGCATAGGGGCCGTGATTTCTAAGTTTCTGCGACTGCTTTGGGTGCATCTGCATTGGCGAATTGCAATTCGTACAGACGCCGGTACGTACCTAACTTGGTCATCAACTCTTCGTGGCGGCCGATGTCGGCGATGGTGCCGTTCTCGATCACCACGATGCGATCGGCGCGGCGCACGGTCGAAAGCCGGTGCGCAATCACGAACACGGTGCGGCCGCTCATCAGATTGTGCAGAGCGGATTGCACCAGAGCTTCGGATTCGCTGTCGAGCGCCGAAGTGGCCTCATCCAGAATCAGCACAGGCGCATTTTTCAGCAGCGCACGCGCAATCGCCAGACGCTGGCGCTCGCCTCCGGAAAGCCGCACGCCCCGCTCTCCAATTACAGTATCGTACCCTGCGGGCAGCGCAACAATGAAATCGTGAGCCAGCGCGGCGCGGGCGGCGGCCTCGACTTCCTTCTGCGGAACCTGCGGTTGGCCGTAGGCAATGTTATTGCGGACGGTGTCGTTGAAGAGCACCGTCTCCTGCGTGACGATGCCGACCTGCGCCCGCAGCGATGCGAGGGTGACGTCGCGGATGTCGTGACCGTCGATCAGGATGCGTCCGCCGGTCACGTCAAAGAAGCGCGGAATCAGGTGAACGAGCGTGCTCTTGCCGGCGCCGCTGGAGCCCACAACTGCAAGAATCTCGCCGCGCGGTCACTTCGAGATCGATGCCGTGCAAAATCTCGCGGGACTCGTCGCCATCGCTTTATAGGAAAATGCAGACATCCGAGAATTGAATGCTCCGCGAAAACTTGGGCAGGGACCTGGCGCCGGCTTTCTCGGCGACCTCATCTTCGGCATCCATGAACTCGAACAATTGCGACGACGCCCCCAGGGCCTGCTGAAAACTGTTGTTGAAAACAGCGAACTTGCGCACGGGATTGTAGAGTGCGAGGACGGCCGCGACGAACGTGACGAACTCGCCCAGAGTGAACTCGTTGTGAGCAATGCGGCTGCGGCCTAAGAGGAGCAGCAGTGCGATCGCGATGGCACCGAACGTGTCCATGAGCGGAGAACTGATCGCAGCGGCCGCCACGGACCGCAGATTTGCGCGAAATAGGCGCTGCGCAGCGGCGCGGAACCGCGCGACTTCCCATGACTCCATGCCGAACGCTTTGACGATACGGTTGCCAGTGATGGTCTCGTGCAGAATGTTCTGCATTTCGGCCAGTTGATCCTGCCCATGCCGCGTCGTGGACCGGACGCGGCGGCCGATCCGCACCGCAGAAAAGATATGAAGGGAACGAACAACAGCAGCACCCACGCCAGCTGGCGGCCCAGAATAACAACCAGAGCCCGCAGTAAAGAGGAATGTGAAGAACTGCTGCAGGAACTCCGCCAGCACGCTCGACATTGCAAACTGCACGCGTTCAATGTCATTGATGATGGTTGAGATCAGAGTCCCAGTCGTGTGCTTTTGAAAAAAAGCCACCGAACGCCGCAGAACCGAGTTGTAAAGGTCATTGCGCAGATTGGTGATCATGCCGAAACCAGCGTGATTCACCAGGTAGGTGCCGGCGTAGTCGAAAATTCCCTTGAGCACCGTGGATGCAACCAAGGCAAAAGCCACGATGTTCCAGGCATTGTGAAAATGCGACGGGACAAAACGCTGCAGGTAGATGGGTTGGCCGATTCTGGGGATTGTGAAAAGCAGGATTTTATCCGAACCCGACGCCGGATTCAGAACGCGATCAAGGATCGGCTTCAGCAGAATCAAGCGAAACGCTTCCAGGAATCCGACCGCAGCGAGCAACACTACACCCGGGAACAACTGCAGGACAAAAGGTAGCACGTAGCGCACGAGGCGGGTCAGTTGCCGCATGGGGCTCCCGCGCGGTGCAGGCCGCAATCGCTTGCTGCCGGTGGAATGGGCATGAGGTGCAAGGCCTTATTCTACTTGAGTCGTGAGCCTGCGGAATGCCGTTCCGGGGCCATCTTCCCAGCCCGGTCGCAAGAGCCCAGAAGTCACTTCCGCGGGCGGCTGGATTGAGAGCAGGTCGACGCATGCCGGTTGGCCGTCGATGCTGAGTTGCAGATAGGTAAATCGCCAGACTCCGGCGGTCTTCGTTGCAACCGTGCGAATCGTACTCTTTCCGTGCGGACCCGAGCTTGGGATCGAAAGATTCGCGTTGCCCGTGAGGGACTTACTTGGGGCTGTCGCGATGTACGACTTTCACGCTGTATCCGGCGCGGCGAAGATGTTTGCCGACTTCCTCGGCGATCATGACGGAGCGGTGCTGGCCTCCGGTGCAGCCGAAAGCGATCGTCAAGTAACTCTTTCCTTCGTGAATGTAGTGCGGCAACAAGAAAAGCAGATCAGAAACGGTGCGCGAGATGAACTCCCGGGTCTGGGGAAAAGAACGGATATATTTCGCGACACGGGGATCCCGCCCCGTGAGCGGTCGGAACTCAGGGATGAAATGCGGATTAGGCAGAAAGCGCACATCGGACACCACGTCGGCGTCCTCTGGAAGGCCCTGCCGGAATCCGAAGCTAACACAGGAAACGAGCAGGTTCTTCTCCGAGGCCTGTTCCTGAAAGCGTTGAGTGATGTGAGCGCGCAGTTCGTGGACATTGAACTTGGAAGTATCGATGACGAAGTCGGCCACGGCACGGATTGCACCCAGGTGACGGCGTTCTGCCTTAAGAGCCGACTTCACGGGAGAGTCGGTGCCCAGAGGGTGCGGGCGGCGTGTCTCGCTGAAGCGCCGCATGAGAACGGAATCGGAAGCCTCGAGGAAGACGACTTTGGTCGGGATCATGCGCGCGACGGACTTCAAGATCCTGGGAAGTTCTTCCAGCTTGGAGCCTTCGCGCACGTCCACGACCAGCGCGGTGCGGCGAATCTCACTGGACTGGACAGCCAGGTCGGCGAACTGCGGGATGAGTTGTACCGGGAGGTTGTCGACACAGTAGTAGCCGAGATCTTCAAAGGCCTTTAACACCGAGGCCTTCCCCGAACCGCTCATGCCGGTGATGATCACCAGTTCCGGCCCGGGCTTTACGGCGCGATGTTTTCTCCCCGTGGCCTTCGATTTCTTCGGCTTCTGGCCGGAGGACCGACGCGACTTCATGAAATGGATAGTAGCATCCGCGTGCCAGCCCTTGCTTTGCGTTCCGGATTGCCAAGTGAGATACCGGAGGTTCGGTTGAGCGGGTTGAATAAAGTGGCAGGCAAGAATTCGAAAACCAGATTGTTTCCGGCCCGCGTGGCCTGTAAGCTATGGCGTCATGAAAAAGTTCGAAGAACTGACGGAACGCGAAGTGCTGGCCCTGGCCATTGCTCTGGAAGAAGAAGACGAGCGGGTCTACGCCGACTTTGCCGAGGGGTTGCGGCAGGACTATCCGGCAACGGCGTCGATGTTTGATGGCATGCGGGAAGAAGAGTCGGGACACCGACGGCGCCTGCTCGAACTTTTCCAGAAGAAATTCGGCGAGCATATCCCGCTGATCCGTCGGCAGGACGTGCGCGGATTCGTAGAGCGCCCGGCGCTTTGGCTGGTGCGTCCGTTGAGAATTGAGGCTGTCCGCAAAGAAGCATCGACGATGGAGGTGGAGACGCGACGTTTTTATGAGAAGGCGGCGAGCCGCACCCAAGACGTGAGCATCCGGCAACTGCTGGATGATCTTGCCCGGGAAGAGCGCGAACACGAAGAACGAGCCCAGGAACTCGACAAACAAAAATTGCCGGACAACGTGAAGGCCGACGAGGAAGTTGCGCAACGCCGGTTATTCGTTTTGCAGATTGTGCAGCCCGGGTTAGCGGGGTTGATGGACGGGTCGGTGTCGACGCTGGCACCGGTGTTTGCGGCCGCTTTCGCGACGAAGAACAGCCACGAGGCATTCCTTGTGGGGTTGGCTGCTTCGGCGGGTGCGGGCATCAGCATGGGATTTGCAGAGGCGCTCTCGGACGACGGCAGTTTAACCGGACGGGGTCATCCGTGGGTACGAGGCTTGATCTGCGGAGCAATGACGGCCCTGGGAGGAATTGGGCACACGCTGCCGTTTCTGCTGCGCGACTTTCGCATGGCGCTTTGGGCCGCAGGAATTGTGGTGCTGGCGGAACTGGGCGTGATCACTTGGATTCGCAAACGCTACATGGATACGCCTTGGTTCTCGGCAGCTCTGCAAGTTGGACTGGGCGGCGTGCTAGTGTTCATCACCGGCGTCCTGATTGGGAGTTCGTAAGTGTCCGGATGACCAGCCGCCCTTTCGTACCTGGCACCGCTTCCTATTTCAGTTTCACAAAGAGCAAGACGAAGATCGCCCACACTCCCACGGTTAGGGGAAATTGAACCAGTTGCGCATCCCGCATCGGACCACCCCTCGGAATCGCGAACGTAAGCGCCAGCATAGCTAAAGCCGTAAGTATCCCGAGAGCCAATTTTGTCTTAAAGTTCATGGGTTCTTTGCCTCGCTTTTCAAGCTGCTCGATTGCGTGCGCCGGGCGAAGGCCGGGTCAGCGAGGAACATCATCCTCGCAAAACAGGCAAAGTGCAAGTGATTCTCACAGGAGACTGTACTCACCGAATAATTGGTTAGGGCTGCGTATCCAGCGGATGAGTGCTCTTTTCGTAAAATTCTTGCTGCAATTTAAGGCTGACGTCGTCGCCTTTCACAGCCCGGATCGCTTTTACGACCGATTCAATCCACCAATTCATCTGAAACTCGCCGAGCTCTTTGGTCGCCACTGACCCATCGCCGGAATAGTGGTTAGGGAAGCGCGTGTACCACCAGATGCCCGTGTAGACATCCTCGGGAAGCTTTTGACGCGCCTGGTCGGCGCCGGATTCGTTTGTCGCACGATCCTGATGGACGAGTTCGGGGTGCGAGATCATCATCTTGGAGGTCTCGCTTTCGCCAGCGTGCATGTCGATCTTGGTCTTTCTGGCGGGGCCACCATGCTGCGGAGTGCGCTCGTCGAAAATATAGACGACGTAGTCATGCGGCTTGTCGAGCTGTGTCTGCGCGAAGTATGGAAGCAGGCTGTCGTTGCCGCCGTGGCCGTTGACGATCAGAACTTTCTTGCAGCCGTTGCGCGCCATTTCGTCGGTGGTTTCCTGCAGCAGGGAGAGTTGCAGGGTGCGGCTATAAGCCATGGTGCCGGGTTCGTGTCGCGCTTCGGCGATCTGGCCGAAATAGTATTCGGGGAAGACGACCGCGTACTCCTGCTCAGCGGCATGGAGCGCGGCGTAGCGGACATCAAGCAGATCGGTGCCGAGGGGCAAGTGAGGGCCGTGCTTTTCGAGAATGCCGAATGGGAGCAGGCATGTTCCCTGGGCGTGCTGGATGCCATCGCGAAAGTCGCCGGCGGTGAGTTCTTCCCAGTGGACGGAAAGCTTCGGCGTAGTCTGGGTCTGGGCGAAGCAGGGCGAGGTCAAAAGAGCCGACACACCGACGGCAAGAACGTAAAAGAGCTTGTGATAGATGCGGTTTGTCATTGCTAATCTCCCTCGGCGGCGAATTCTAGCATGCGAATGGCTCTATTCAAACGTATCAATAGAAATTCCAACGAATCGAATGAAAGGTATTCACGGCTAAGGGCACGAAGTTTCACGAAGGAAAATCTACTTCTCGCCAAAAGACGGAGAGCAATGGGGCACCCGGCCTTCAAGTCGTTATCGAGACGGTCTGAAATCGAAATATGCGAGATTCATGTTGCCTTCTGTCAGGACGTGAACGGTGAGGACGCTTTTTCCGGCTGGAAGTTGAAGCCTGATCAGGCCCGGCGCGATGTTCCAGTGATGCCACTGCCGCCAGGCGATGGGATCTGCGGCGTTGAATGTCGTCGGAATTGTGAGGGGCCCATTGGCGTCCTTTCCATTCACATCCAGCGAGATGGTTCCGCCGCGATTTGAGGTGTAGAGAAGATCGGCCGTATAGACGCCGGCGTGGTCAACCTGCACGGTGATGTTGAACCACTCTCCCGGCTCGGTCCATCCGACATAAAGTTGGTTTTCTGGTGGGACAACCAGGTCGTATGGGCTATCGTCGATCTGGTCATGAAACTTGGTGTAGGAGATATCGACGCCTTCCTCCTTGCGGAACTGATTCAAGTACGTTCCGTCGGCGGGATTGAGGGCTCCACTGCCGTTGTTCTTGGAATCGGAGTCGTGGTAGGCGGCACCTTCTCCACCGCGATCGTAATAGGCGCATTGCACGCGTCCGGGGATTTTCTGCGGGCCGCCGTGGTAGCGGGCGTCTTGGTAGGGGGTGCCTTTGTAGTGTTTCGGGAGATTTGACTTGGATGCGCAAAGGGCAGTGGTCGCGAAAAAGGCGAGCAGTGATAGCAACATTCCACACGATCGCCGCCGTGTTCTTAAAACCATTCGAGCCTCAAGTGCGGTTGGCGGGTAGAGATCCTTCGACTACGCGGCTGATTCTCTCCGAGAATCAGCCGCTTCCCTCAGGATGACAGAACCTTGGCAACTTGCTGGTGACTGGTTACGGCGCTTCGATCAACTCCATCTTGCCGTCACGCGTGCGGTGCAGGATCATCACCTTGCCTTTGGGATCGCGGAAGACGAAGACGTCGCGGTCGCGGAAGTGGGCTTCTTTGATGGCCTCTTCCAGCGTCATGGGGCGCATGGCGACGGCTTCGTCGGAGCGGACCAGGTGGACCTCGGTGGTTTTCGCCACGGCCGGATATTTGTGCACCATGACGGGGACGGCGGTCTTTTCCGACGTGCCGACTACAGTCTGCAGACCGTTCTGCCCTTCAGTTTCATCAGCCGCGGCGAGTGGCCGTTCCATTTCTTGACTTCTTCGCTCTTGCGCGCCGAGCGCTTCTTCGACATCCAGCGCGTTTTGTATTTGACCGCCTGCTTCTCGAGATGGTCGAGCGCTTCGTTGACGGCGATGGTCATGTCCTTGGCCTGAGCCAGGCCGACCAGCGGGCCATTGCGCGGGCTGATGGTGATTTCGGCTTTGTGGCGGTGCTTTTCGACGGCGAGGATGACTTTGGTTTCAAAGCGGTCGCCGAGAATTTTGCGGATTTTTGTGAGGCCGGTTTCTACTTCTTTGCGGATGGTGGAAGTAACTACGTATTGTCTGCCAGTGTATTCCACGTTCATGAGCGCCCCCTCCTAAGAATTCGTAATGATGAGCTAAATCGGGCACTGCATTTGGAAGCGAGTCAATCGCGCGATTCTTGCGTCGCGAAAAACGCGACACATCGCGCGGCTCGCCCAGATCCTTCAGCCGCAAAAGCAGCGGCTTCAGGATGACAATGGTTCATTTCTTGACCCGGCGCTGGTGCGTGCTGGGGATGCGCATGTCTTCGCGGTATTTGGCCACCGTGCGGCGGGTCACCTGGATGCCTTGCGATTGCAGGATGCGGGTGATCTGCTCGTCGGTCAACGGACGGCTGGGATCTTCTTCTTCGATGAGTTTCTTGACGCGGCGCTTGAGGATCAGCAGCGACGTGCCGCCGCCCTCAGGGCCCTGAACGCTTTCGCTGAAGAAATATCGCAGCTCGAATACGCCTTGGGGTGTGTGGGCGTATTTGTTGGCGACGGCACGGCTTACCGTGGAAGGATGCACGCCGATTTCTTCGGCCACCTCCTTGATCATCATGGGTTTCAGTTGATCGATGCCTCGTTCGAGGAAATCCTGCTGGCGGGCGACGATGCAATAGCAGACTTTGGTGATGGTCTGCTTGCGCTGCTCGATGTTCTTGATGAGCTGAATGGCGCTCTTGTAGCGCTCTTTCACGTAGTCGCGAGTGCTCTTTTCGTTGGTGCCGTCGCGGGTGACCAGCTTCTTGTACGCGGGATTCAGGCGAAGCTGCGGCAGGTCTTCGTCGTTCATGATGACCAGCCACTCGTCGCCGTGCTTCACGAAAGCGACGTCGGGTTCGATGAGGCGGGCTTGGACTTTGTTGTAGCGCAGGCCGGGGCGGGGATCGAGCGTTCGGATGTAGTCGAGCGCCGCTTGCACGGCTTCGATGGGACGGCCGATGGCCTTGGCAATTTCTTTGTGCTGCTTGTTCTGCAGGCCGCGCAGATGCTGGTCGACGACGGCCATGGCGTCCTTCAGAACCTGCTCCGTGCCGTTGCCGTTTTTGTGCAGCGCCAGCTGCGCCTGGTGATAGACGCAGCTGGCACAGCAGGCACGCGCGCAGATCGCGGCAGGCCACGCCGGGAGGATCCAGTTGACGAACCACTTCCAGAGCTTCCTGCAGATCGGCGGCAGTAAATTTTGGCTTGTAGGTCGAGGCACGCCGGATGCGCGGCGTCTGGGCGGGAGCGACCGCAGCGGCGGAATCTCCGGAACGCGAGGAGAAAGAGGCTTCCGTGCGCGGCTCGACGGGCGCAGCGACCTGCGGCAGTATCTCGGTGTAGGCGCGGCTCCGCGATCTCTGCGCGCAGATTCAGCTGCAGCTCGATCTCAGCATCGACGCCGGATTCGACTCGGCGAATCCGCTTCGACGGAAGCGGAGATCGTCTGTCGACTCGCGCTCCGGCTTCAGCGGCGATTTCGGCCAGGCCGAGGGCCTGCGCCTCATTCACGATCTTCTTCGCCGTCTGCAGCGTCGGCCTCGGGCGCCGCAGGCGGAGCGACGCCGAGCAACTCGTCGTCGCTGGCGATCAGGTATCCGTCTTCGTTCAAGTTGCCGATGATCAGGTCGGCGGCTTCGCGCACTTCGCGGCGCAGGCTGAGCGCGCCCAACTGCCAGGCCAGGTGGTCGGTGAGATTCGTCGGCTTGGAGAGGAAATTCTCGAACGACGGGCGCTCGATGTCCTCCATCTCGCTGTGGGTGCGATAGCCGGGATCGAGATAGTCCTGGAAGAACGAACCGAAATCGATCTCTTCGAAGGGATCTTTCTTCTCGACGGCGGTGATGGGATTTTCTTCGTTGGTGGCGGCAGCGGCGCGCTCGCGGTCTTCTTCCTTCTTGCCGACTTCGTCGAGCAGCGGAACCGATTCTTCCAGTTCTTCGAGAACCGGGTTCTCGACCATCTCAGCGTTGATCATGTCCTTGAGCTCAAGCTTGTTGAGCGCGAGGACGGAGACCATCTGCACCAGGCCCGGGGTGAGGATCTGGCGCTGCGAGAGCTTTACGCTGAGTTTGTGTTGTAAGTAGAACCATGTTTCAATCGTTTCACAGGTTTCAACGTTCTCAATGCATCCAAGGTTTGCGGTTTTCACTTTGCAAACCTTGCAACGACTTGAAGCTTTCAAACACGCCTTCTTCACACCAGCGAGAAACTCTCGCCCAAATACACCCGTCGCACTTCCGGATCGCCTGCCAACTGGCCGGGCTGGCCCTGACGGAAAATTCTGCCGTCATCGATGATGTAGGCCCGGTCGGTGACCGAAAGCGTTTCGCGCACGTTGTGATCGGTGATCAGTACTCCGATGCCACTGGCCCGCAGGCTGCTGATGATTTTCTGCAAGTCGAGCACGGCAATCGGGTCGATCCCGGAAAACGGTTCGTCCAGCAAAATAAATGTGGGATTGATGCACAGGCAGCGGGCAATTTCCACGCGCCGCCGTTCCCCGCCGGACAGGGCATATCCGCGATTCTGGCGGATGTGCTCCAGTCCCAGTTCGTCAATAAACTTTTCCATCTTCTCGCGGCGCTCGTGCCAGGACATCGGCTGCGCCTCCAACACCGCGAGGATGTTCTCTTCTACCGTCAGTTTGCGAAAAACCGAAGCTTCTTGCGGGAGATAGCTGATGCCATACTGACGGGCCCGCAGATACATGGGAACGTCGGTGATGTCCTGACCGTCGTACAGCACGCGGCCAGTATCGGGAGGGATCAGGCCAACGATGGCGTAAAAAGTGGTGGTCTTGCCTGCGCCGTTAGGGCCTAATAAACCAACAACTTCGCCCTGCTCGACCGTCAGGCTGACACCATTTACAACGCGGCGGCCACGATACGATTTGCCAATTTCTTCTGTGGCCAGGGTACGCATTTATCTTGCCATTGTCATCATTATCGGGCCACTCGCGTCTGAGTTACCACAGGAGTACTTGCTTCGCCTTCTACGAGCACCCTATCATCGCGTCTAAAGAAAGTCAACGAAACCCCGGTAATCTTGCCCTGTTCGGCATCAAAAATGCTAGGCGGTCCGCCGGTCAGGACGAACTTGTCGTCGGCGGCCGTGTAGACCAGCTTTTGGCCCTCGGCTCGGCGGTTGGGCTGCTGGATCACCACGTCGCCCTCGGCAACCATGTGGTCGAGCTGGCCGGGGCCGGCAAACGATTGATGATTCGATGGTTTGACTGCGGGGTAGCAGGTAGGCGTCGGCGCGTCTTGGCGGACGCCGTGAAGTCGGCGCCCTTGGCGACGACTCCGCCTTCGTAGTGGACTTTGCGCTCGGAATCGGCATACGTGAGCTTCGCGGCGGTGATGGAGATGGGGCTGGATCCAGCCAGGGGAGTGCGGCTTTCCCCGGCTTCTTTCGCGGCTGCTCGTGCCCCGACTTTCGCGGCGGCGCTTGTTCTGGCCTTGCCCTTGTCTGTTCTGAACCAGAATCGTCTGCACGGGCTGGGCGGGAGTGCCTTGGGCGGTCACGAACCGCCGGTCGCGGTCGAACTGGATGGTGGGCGCCTCGATCATGTTCGCGTCCTGCCAGAGCCGCGCGTTTCCGGAGTAGAGCGCCATCCCCGGAGTGTTGTGGGCGGTCATGCTATGCGCGGTGACGTGAATCGGCGAAGAAGACGCCAGCAGCGCACCGTTCGGCTGCTCCTTCAATTCGCTGTAGGTGCTCTTGACGTCGCCTTCGGCCAGAGCGTCGCCGGTGGCGCGGTTGATGCGGATCGTCTTGGCGGTCGTCGCCATGCCGCCGTTAGTGACGCGCGGACTGCCGGTCAGCAGCGAGCATCTGGTCGCCGGGAGTGTAGCGCGCGGAGTTGGCCCAGGCCTGCATGCGCTTGTCGGGCTGCTGACCGTCGGTGTAGGCGACGTTGCCCTGCTGCGTGACGGCATCGATGCCGCCCTGCGGAAGAAACGCGGCGTCGACGGAATCGCTGGTGCTGACGCGGTCAGGCTGTCCGGGAGCCGAGTTGACGATGCGGGCATCGGGCGCGCCGTGAACGCTGGCGAGATGGTTCTTGCCCTCGGCTGAGGCGAACTGCGCGAGGAACTTGCCCGCCGTTACCACCGTCTGTTGGGCAGTAGCGCTGATGTGCGAACTCGAGGCCGCTTCCTGCGGCTTGCGCGATCGTGATCTGCGCGGCGCCGGAGGTTACGGCGTGTTGCAGAATGTGTCCTTGCGCCACGAGTGAAGTCGATGACCGGCGCGGTGAGCTCGAAATCCTGCGGGCCGCTGGTCATGCTTTTTGCGGCCGGCTTGCTTCCAGCGATCGTGTTCTGCGTGAGCCGCACGCCATCGAGGGCGTGCACTTTCTGCAGCTGGTTCTGGCCGGCGAAGTCCATAATCACGCGCCCGGCGTCGCCCTGCATGGGCTGCGGTCCGGTTTGCTCGATGTGAACGTTGCCGGTCATGGTCGCGGTGCGAAGCAAGTCCTCCTTCCCCGGAGCAGAAACTCCGCCTGATCGGCGCGGCTGCGCATTTCTGACGCGCCGGGCGTCTGTCGCCGGCAGGAGTCGATTCGCTGCCGACGCCTTGTGATGCCTCGCGCCCTGCGTCCGCGTCACGGTGGTGACATTTCCCGTGGCCAGCACGCGCTCGACCTGATTGTCGTGGCCGAGATAAAACACCGCCGTGATCGGCCTGCAGCGTTCCGCCTTCGCGGCTGAGATGAGGATGTTCGAGCACAATCTCGCGCGGATCGTTGGTGATGACGCCGTGCTCGGCCTCGATGACGGCCGCGTCCGGGCCGTTGAGCACCACATGAATCTGCGACGACAAGAGTCAACGTGTTGCTCTTGCCCGCGTACTTCACGCCCACGGCCCATCCTGTGGCCTGCGGCGTGCGAAATTCGACGCGCGCATCGGTCGCGGCGTTTCCGTGTCTCCTTGTTAAAAACCAGATCGCGCGTCTTCAGGTGGATCGGATTCTTGAGTTCCTTCGGCGTGGATTGATCGGGACTGGCGAGGCCGGCCGGGTTCGCCACCAGATCGATCTGCACGTCGCCCTTGGCGGTGACGTCGCCGGTCTTCTGGTTGTAAGCAAAATCGTCGCCGTAGATCTGGTCGAAGCGCGAGGAATCGCGGCCGTAGAGCACGATGCTGACGTTGTGCAGTTCGGCGTTGCCGTTGAGCTTGAATTCCTTGAGGTCGCTGGCCTGGATGGTGAAGAGCGTGCGCTTTCCGTCGGACTTGGAAAATTGAAAACCGTTGGCGGTCTGCTTGATGTCGATATCCGATCTTGCCGGGAATTTGTTTCAGCACATCCGTCGCCTCGCGAGCGCGCGTAGAAATACATCCCCGCCACGACCAGCGTGAGCAGCACGGCGGTCGCCGCCAGCAGGCGGCGCAGACGATAGATCTTGAGCGGCATCTGGGTTCAGTGTAATCGAAGCCGCTCGACGTCGGCTGGAAAGCGGCTTCTCATCTACACTTAGATGCACGTATCGATGATGAACAAGACCGCCGAAAAGCCGCCGCTGCTCGACTTTCACAACCTGCGCGTCATGCGGGGACAGAAGATCGCGCTCGACGACTTCAGCCTGCGCATCGGCGCCGACGAGCACGTCGCCATCCTCGGCCCGAACGGCTGCGGCAAATCGACGCTGATCAAGACCATTACGCGCGAGTGCTATCCGGTCGCGCGGGAGGACTCGTCGATGACGATTCTGGGCGAAGAGACCTGGGATGTCTTCAAGCTGCGCGAGCACTGGGAATCGTCTCCAACGACCTGATGCTCTCGTGCACCGGCGAAGCCAGCGGCCGCGACGTGGTGCTGTCCGGATTCTTCAGCAGCATCGCATCTGGCTCGAATCACACGGTCGATCCCGAGAACGGCAAGCTTGCCGACGCCGCGCTGGCCGAGTTGAAGATTTCGCATCTGGCGGACCGGCCGGTTTGCGAGATGTCGTCGGGCGAAGCGCGGCGCGTGCTGATCGCGCGGGCACTGGTGCACAAGCCACGCGCGTTGCTGTTCGATGAGCCCTGCAACTCGCTCGATCTTTCGGCCCAGCAGAGCTTGCGGCACACCATGCGCGCGCTGGCGAACTCCGGAACGGCGATTATTCTGGTGACGCACGAACTGGCCGACATCGTCCCGGAGATTGGACGCGTGGTGCTGATGAACCGCGGGCGAGTCGTGGCCGACGGGCCGAAAGAAGAAATCCTGCAGGTCGAGCGCCTGGCGGAGCTATTCGGAGTCAGCGTGGAGATGGCGCGGCGCGACGGGCACTACCATTTGTGGTGAATCACTGATGCTCTGTCAGCGAGAGGGTATCTTGAAATCGCGCAGGGAGAGTTCCAGGCCGCCGTATTCGGGATGATCGTTGTGTCCGATGGTGAAGGCGACATCGATCGCATCGCCCGCGAGGAGCGGGGTTTGCTGCAGGCGCTCGGCCATGTGCCAGCCCAGGGCGTCGAAGGTGATCTTGCTCGCCAGCCAGTTCTCAGTTCCCGGTTCTCAGTTCTCAGTGTGGCGTCGCGTAGCCTTCAGCGACGGCCGCGGCTCTTTCCTCGCGGCGGATCGCGGCGCCGTCGGGATGGCAGCGCGGCGTTGCCAGAATCGCGGCTGCGGAGAGTTCGTCAGATTCGTCGGCACGCGCAACCGACTTCTACCGATGCGCCTGCCCTGACTTTCAGCTTGACGTGCTTGTCTTTCAGAATTCGCGGAGGCGCGGCTAACTGCACGCCGCGCGCGGCGAATACGGGCTCGGGATTTCCCATGCCGTAGGGTTCCAGCAGTTGCAAGCGCCTGAAACAGCTCGGGCGTGATTTCGGTCAGATCCAACTCCGCATCCAGATCGAGCATCGGATCGAAATCCGCAGGCGTGAGGCGGGTGCGGGCAAACGCATCCAGCCGCGCGCGCAGCTCGGCGACGTTCGCGGCGGGCATGGCGAATCCGCAGGCGTGGGAGTGGCCGCCGTAGCGCGAAAAAAGATGGCCGCACGACTCGATCGCCTCCAGCAGATGAAACGCGCGAATCGAGCGGCCC
Source organism: uncultured Acidobacteriaceae bacterium (assembly GCA_963795875.1). Taxonomy (GTDB): domain Bacteria; phylum Acidobacteriota; class Terriglobia; order Terriglobales; family Acidobacteriaceae; genus Sulfotelmatobacter. Next base: position 1,034,836 of record CAWCJM010000003.1, on the reverse strand, counting down.
GAACCGAACGCCTCCTCGCCATCGCGCGAAATCACCACCGCCGGACGGTTGTAGCGCTCCACGACGCGCGTCGCCGTGATGCCGATGACGCCGCGATGCCAGCCTTCTCCGTCGACCACAATGCAGTAGGCATCGCACAGCGCGGGATCGCCGGTGAAGCGCTCTTCCACCGCGCGCAAGATTCGCCGCTCTTCTTCCTGGCGGTCGGAGTTGAGATGGTCGAGTTTGGCGGCCAGTTCGCGGGCGCGCGCAGGATCTTTCACGCTGAAAAGTTCGATCACGTCGCGAGCCACGTCCATGCGGCCGGCGGCGTTGATGCGGGGCGCGATGCGAAAACCAACTTCGCCCGAAGTCGGCGGACGCTTGGCGGAAATCTGCGCAACTTCGAGCAGCGCCTTCAGCCCGGGATTCACCGCCTTGCGCAGCGCGTCCAGTCCCAACGAGGCGAAGACGCGATTCTCGCCGGTCAGCGGGCACCGCGTCGGCGATGGTCGCAATCGCCACGACTTTCATGAACGACATCAGCAGTTTGTTCTGCAGGTTCGCGTCGAGGCGGCGCTGCATCAATCCCTGCGCGACTTTGAACGCCACGCCCGCGCCGCAGAGCTGCTTGTAGGGATACTCGCATCCCTTCTGATTCGGATTGACGACCGCCAGCGCGTTGGGCACGCCATCGGGACCGGGCAGGTGATGGTCGGTGACGATCAGGTCGACGCCGAGGCGCTGCGCGGTTTCCGCGGGCGCGAAGGCGCGGATGCCCATGTCGACGCTGATGATCAGGCGAATGCCCGACGGCGGCCGCGCGCTCGATCACATCGTCGCGCATGTCGTAGCCTTCGCGAATGCGGTGCGGCACGTGGAAGTCGGCCGCGCCGCCGCAGAGTTCAATCGCAGTCTTCAGAATGATGACGGCCATGGTGCCGTCGACGTCGTAGTCGCCGTAGATCAGAATGGGCTCTTTGCGTTCGATGGCGGCGTCGATGCGGTCGACGGCGGCGCGCAGGCCGAGTCATCCGATCGGGAGCGTGAAGATGAGAGAGCGACGGCGAAGAGAAATGCGCTGGCTGATTCGGCATCGGTAATGCCGCGGCGCACCAGCAGCGGCGCGAGGATGTGCGCGGCTTTGGCGACGCCGCGAAGAGCAGGATCGGCGCGCAGCCCGCAATCAAGCATCGACGCAACCATTGTCCTGATCGGTTGGCTTTTGAATCCACCGCATAGAAGAGCTGCTGTCATCCTGAGCGCGTTTTCTGCGCGAAGGATCTCTGCACTCCGGCGAATTGCAAGGACCTGCTTCGCTCAGGATGACAAGCACTGAAGGCAGTTTACGACGGAGCCTCACTACCGAGCGACGAGCTAGTTTTCTTCGTCCTGGTCGGGCTCGTCCATGGTGAGGCCGCCGAATTCGTCGGAGACTTCGAGCAGGTGCTGGTAGCGGTCGTACCACTCGGTGCTGACTTCGCAGAGAAACATCGATCCCTGATAGGCCCAGCCCAGCTGCAGAAATCCTACTTTGCCGACGTGGGCGCGGAGCCAGCGCGCGTCTTCCACGTCGTCGCTGTCGGTGAATTCCGAGTTGGTCAGGCGCTGCACCATCTCGTCCAGTTCGGTGCGCTCGAGCGTCCAGGCGTGCATGGTCAGAAAAGGCGCGCCCGCGGCTTTGGCCAGTTCGACGAAATCCTTCCAGCCGTCGGGATTGCCGCCCATCTCCCACATCACGCACTGCACCTCGTCGTAGTCCACATAGCCGTGGAAGCGGCGCATGCCGTGGCCTTCGATGAAGGCCACCATGTCATCTTTTACTGTGGTGAGATCGTCTGGAATGGGAGACATATTGGAAAAGCTCGTAATGATTTATTGTATGCTGTTCGCGATTTCGGTGCCAGCGCGGCAGCGGCACCAATCAATGGCTCGGAGGTCGGGGCCGTGCGTGGGCGCCGGATCATCAGCGCCGACGAACATGCGATAGAACTTTTCCGTGTCGAGATCGACCTGAATCTCCACCGGCTGCGCGGACGGCCTCAGCGCATCTTTGATTGCCCGATGTCAGCGTGTTGCCGTATCCGGCGCCGCGGTCGAGATCCACGCCCATATAGCGAGTTTCGCTCTTCGTGATGAGCGTCGGATCGATCCACGCCGCGGCGGCAAGTTCGTCCCACATGATGTCGGCGCCCGGCGTGAGCATGGCGAACCGGGCGATGTAACGGGCCAGCGGCGTTCCGCTGGCTTCGATCTGCTTCACCATCGCCGCCGTCATGTGGGTCTTGACCGAAATGTCGGTCGGCGTGCAGACGATCTTCTTCCACGGCGCGCGCAGCACAATTTCCGCCGCCTCCGGATCGAACCAGAAATTAAATTCGTGCCGCGGATTGTTCACGAACTCGGGATTGTCGGTCTGCGGACTCAGACTTCCGCCCATGAACACCAGTTCCTGCGCCAGTTCCGGAAATTGCGGATCGAGCGAAATGGCCAGCGCGAGGTTCGTCATCGGCCCGCCCTCGTAGATGGTGACTTCGTGCGGATACTTGTGCACCATGCGAATCAGAAAGTGCGCCGCATCTTCGTCGGCCGGCTTGGTCGTGGGCTGGCCCTCGGGCAGCGGAGGCACGACCGACGGCTTCATGCCACCAGCGCTCATCCCACGCGCCGGCGTACGCGACCTTGCCGTAACGCTGCTGCCACATTTGCGATTCCTCGCGGGTGCGAACCAGCGGGAACGCCGCGCCGGGCACGACGGGAATGTCGGTGCGGCCCATGATTTCCAGCAGGCGCAGAGTATGCGCCACTTCTTCGTCGCGCCACTGATCTCCGCTCACCACCGTGATGCCCAGCACTTCCACCTGCGGCGACTGAATCATCACCATCAGCGTCTGCATGTTGCTGCCGCCGGGACCGGAGCAGTCTTCGTTGATGATGACTTTGCGGCGCGGCTGGGCGAGACGCAAGGGAACACCCGACACAGAAGCGCGCCAGCAGACATATCAGGCGAAGTTTTCGCAGCGTTGCTCCTCATCAGTTCTTGGGCTCTTTCTTGTGTGGCACTGCAAACTTAAGGGCAGACCGAGTCGATCTCCCAGTCTGCCCGTGTTGAATATACGCCGATTCTTCGCGCCTAGAACGTAAGCTTGAGGGCGAACTGAATCAATCGAGGATTGTTCAGGGTCGCTTGATCACTCCGAAGCTGGAGGCGCTCGACATCCTGCATCGCGTCAAGCGGGCTGCCCGGCAAGAAGAAGTGAGGATGGTTGAAGAGATTGAAGAACTCAGCACGGAATTGCAGTTCCGACGCGCTTCCCGGAACGCAATGGAAAATCCTTGATCACCGAGAAATCGGTGTTCACGAAACGCGGCCCGTAGACCGGAGCGCGATTCGCCGTCCCAAGTTCTCCCGCTGGCGCGTCTACGAAAGCACAGGGATTAAACCAATTCTGCAGCGTGTGGACCTGGGCCGGGCGATGCATCCCGGATTGGCTGCTTCAGGACCGCCGCCGTTCGGGTTGCCCACTTCGTCGGGACGGTTCAGGCTGTTGCCGTTCCACTGAAAGTACACGCCGGAAGCGTTGTTACTGTTGACCACGAACAGCGGAAATCCGGAGGTGGCTTTCTCGAATCACGTTGACTTTCCAGTTTCCGAGGACGGCGTTGGCCGGGCCGCCCCAATCGCCCCCGAACTCCTTGCCCTTTCCGAACGGCAAATCGTAGAGAACGCTGGCAGTGAACTGATTGTTGAGATTGATCTGAGAATGGCCCCAGTCCACCTTCTGCGTTCCGGGCAGCGGCCAGTACATCGCGCCGGGAGTGGTGCCGAGACCGTCGGGAAAGCCGGAGTCGAAGGTGCGGGAATAGGTGTAACTCAACAGCGCGTAAAGTCCGTGCCGCGCGCTCTTTCTCGGCCTTGATCTGCAAAGAATCATAGCGGGCGTTTCCAGCGTCATTGTTAGTTGTCGACGGTAGTGAACGCACCGTAAGGTGCGGCAAGCGCTGTACCGCCGGGGCCGCAGCCCAGTGTGTAGCCCGGAAACGACTCCGCACGCGCTGCGGAGAGCCCAGGTTCTGGTTCAGGCCACCGACCAGAATGTGGTGGCCGCGCGAGCCCGCGTAGCCTGCGGTCAGAACGATTTCGCCGGGCAACTGCTGCTCGACGTTCACGTTGAACTGCTGCACCATTCCCTGTTTGAAGTTCAGGTTCTGGTACTAGATGGTTCCGGTGAATGTATCGGGATTCAGAGGAGGAGGTATGAACGGCAGTAACGCCGCGCAATTGCCGCAACCTTGACTTAAGAAACCGCACGTTACGGTTCCCAGGCTCTGCGAACGGAGAGAGGTCGCCGAGAAATTGATCCGATTTCCGCATAGTACGGCGGATTCTGCCAGAGCCCCTGCGCGCCCTGGCTCCAGGCCGAATCATGGAAGATTGCGTAGCCAGCGCGGACTGCCGTCTTCTGGCTGCCCAGCGGTTTCCATGCGAGTCCAATCCGTGGTTCGAGAGCAGTCTTGTCGAACTGAACGCCCACGGCGCCGTTCGACTGGACGCATTTGGCGCAGCCAGCCACCGGCGGCCCAGCAACGAGGTATTGGCCGGTCGCATAGTCAAAATTCGCCATGACGTTCCTGGGCCTCGGTCATCGGGGTGGCGAGCGACCAGGCAAGTCCCAGGTTCAAGGTCAGGTTGTGGCGTCGACCCGCCAGTCGTCCTGCACGAAGGGGCGATACATCTTCCAGCGCCGCCCGGTCGTCGCGCCCATAACGTCTGGTCGTGGATCGCTCCGCCAACCTGCCCCAGAAGTAAGTCGGCTTCGGGATCGCCACTATAAGTGCCGTTCCCGACGGCGGTGAAGCATCGCCCATGAGGAAGTAGCCATCCTGAAACCGTTGGTAGCGCACGTTCATCTGGTTGGCGCGAATTCCGACGCCCACTCGGATATCGTGCTTGCCGCGAATCATGTCCAGAGAATCCGCGATGGAAAATACGTTGGTTCCACCCTGGAAGGAGCATATCCACGGTCGCCGACCGACCAGTAGCCGGTCAGACTGCGTCGAGCTCAGGCCGCAGCTCACGCAGTCCTTGGTTGACTGGTTCACGATGCAGCGGGCTGCGCCACCGCAGGCGCTGCTCAGATCAGCGCCCTGAATGCCGATCTTCTGCGCTTCGCACTGTCCAGTGCCGAACGACAAAATGATGTTGAAAATGCGATTGAATCCGAAAGTAAACTGGTTGATGTTGGTCGGAGAGAAAATATGAGTTTCCGAAATCACCGCGTTGCGCCCGTGGTTGGTGATGTTCTGGGTGCTGGCGAAGGCGCCGGCTTCGGCATATCCCGGGGAACCGCCGGGAACGAAAGATGTCGCCTGATCGTAGCTGAAGCGGGCAAACACCGAATCTTTGCTGGAGAAATTGTGATCGAGGCGAATGTCGAACTCGCCTTCGTTCAGCTTCCTGCACCGGCACGTTGGTGTAGTTGTAGCCCGAGCCGGCGATTGCTCGCATTGCTTTGTGGATAGAGATTAATCATGCTCTGACCGGCCGACTGGACCAGGCCGCTGGGAATCATGTTGCAGGTTAGCGGTGCCGCCGGCGTCTGGCTGCCATCGGGATTCGGCGCGACGGGAATCGAACGTGCCGCCTGACGCTATTGCAGTCGAAGGGCAGTCAGGAGTCGGGCTCGGTGGTAAGGTTCGGGTTACGATACGGGTTACGAAGAGCTGTAGTTGCGATGCCTGGACGTGCCGCCGAACGGATCGTGGGTGAAGTCGCCGCTCATCATCGCTTGCGTCGGAATCAGCCCGGCGAACGGGACGCCGTGCCGCTGCATCTTGGCCTGGTAGTCGAGGAAGAAGAAAGTCTTGTCCTTCTGGATGGGCCCGCCAATCGCGCCGCCGAACTGATTCAGATTGAATTTTTCGCTTCGTCGGAAGCAAAGTAGCTGCTGGCGTCCAGCTTGGTGTTGCGGAAAATACTCGAACAAGCGAACCGTGAAACTGGTTCGACCCCGACTTCGTCGTGACCAGCACGGTCGGACCCGCGCGCGTGCCGTACTCGGCCGAGTAGTTGTACGTCAGAACTTTGAATTCCTGGATGGCGTCAATCGAAGGCAGAATCGCGATGCCGCCTGCAGTCAGTTCGTTATTGTCGTTGCCATCGAGCAACCAGTCGGTGCTCTGGGCGCGCGATCCGCCAACCGAAAGCGAGAACGTTCCACGCGCCGACACTTCGCTGCTCGGGCCGCGCGTTAAAGAAGCTGTTGCGGGTTGGTCTCCTGCGTAGTACCCGGCGTCAGCGTCGCCAGTTGCACGAAGTCGCGTCCGTTCAAGGGCAGTTCGGCGACCTGTTGCGGCGGTGATGACCTGACCCAAGCGTGGGGTTCGTCGTCTGCACCGCGACTTCGGTCGCGTTGACTTCAACGCTCGTGCTCACCGACGCGGGCACGAGCTTGAAATCGAGTTCGCGGTGCTCGTCGATCTGCAGGCGGACGTCCTTCGCTTCGGCGGGCTTGAAGCCCGGCGGCTTCCACCTAATCGTGTAATCCGCAACGCCGAGCAAGGGAACGAGGAAGTGCCCGGTATCGTCGGTCGTCGCTTCGCGGGAGACGTTCGTGGCCTGAGAAGTAACCGTCACCTTGGCGCCGCCACCACCGCTCCGGAGTTGTCCGAAACCGTGCCCGAAAAACTTCCGGTCGCCTGACCGTGCAGGAGCGGGCTGAACAGACAGACCAGCGAACAGACGAATACCGCGAAACGCGCCTTCTGGCTCGACATTTCTTGAACCCCTTTCGGTGGTGCCACCGCCCAAAGAAAAAGACCCTCCCTCTTCCAGTGAAGTTAGGAGGCTCCCGGGCCGCAGACACGGCTTATAAATTGCCGCTTACAGGTAAGTCAAGAAGTTTCGGGCTGGAAAAGCATTAGTGACGCGTCATTCTTTGGCATCGACGCATGCGGAAAACTGCTCGCTGATGTTGATTGTTGAAAGCTTGGCAAACAGTTCAGAGCCTGTGCAAGGAAACCGGCGCTCGAAACTGCGAGAAGTAATCGCTTACACGACAGATGCGGTCGAGCATCAGGACCTGGCGGCCCATTCCGCATCAAAGCGGGCGCGATCATAGAAAGATTTTTGCGTTCCCACGCCAGTCGTCGACAAGCCTGCGTAGAGATTCGCGCGCCGCACCGCTTCTTTCTCGGGCACTCCCTCGCCAAGAAATACGGCGAAGCTGCCGATGAACGCATCGCCCGCGCCAGTGCTGTCAACGCTGTTCACGGCGAACGGCGGAACATGTTCGCTGCCGTCGCGGCCGGCGAGAAGAGATCCATTCGCGCCCAACGTGATGATCACGCGCCGAATGCCGCCAGCCACAAGTTTCTCGGCGCACTTCTTCGCGTCTTCGACGTTTTTCACCGGCGATCCCGGTGATCGTCTCGGCTTCCGTCTCGTTGGGCACGAAGTAGTCGAGATCCTTCAGCGCACCAAGATCGACCGGCTGCGCGGGCGCGGGATTGAGGATGCAGCGGATTCCGTGCTTGCGCGCAAATTCGACCGTGTAATAAACCGTCTCCACCGGAATCTCGAACTGCAGCACGATGCAGTCGGCGGACTTCAGCGTCTCCGCAGCGGCGTCAACGTCGGCGGGCTTGAGCGCGTCGTTCGCTCCCTTGACCACCAGAATGCGGTTCTGGCCGTTGGGCTCGACGAAGATCGGCGCGACGCCGCTCGACAGTCCCTCGACCTGCTTCACATGCGTGGGATCGATTCCCTGCTTGCGAAAATTTTCAATCGTCGCGGGACCGAACAGATCGCTGCCCACGCGCGCCACCATAAAAACTTCCGCGCCGCAGAGACGCGCCGCCACCGCCTGGTTCGCGCCCTTGCCGCCAAAGCCGAGATCGAATTTCTGTCCGAACATCGTTTCGCCCGGCTTGGGAAACTGATTCGTGAATGTCGTCAGATCAATATTGGCGCTGCCAACCACCGCAATTCGAGGGCGCTTTGCCATGAGTGCCGTTAGAAGCCGCTGAGTCTATCGAGCCGATCGAGTGAACGAGCGCGAGTCTATTCGAGCCGCACCAGAACGTGTCAACGAGCGACGTCGCGCTGCCGATCGACGCGTCCGACCCGTCGTTTCTGCTATAGTTTCGTTCCTCGATAGCTACGTCTTGGGAGGACCCATGCCCCGCAATGTCCGCTGCGCTCTGATTCAAGCCAGCAACGCCCTCTCGCACCGATCGCCCGCTCGCGCAGATCCGCAAGGCGATGATCGACAAGCACCTGAAGCTGATCGAGCAGGCCGCGCGCAAGAAGACGCAAATCCTCTGCCTGCAGGAACTTTTCTACGGCCCGTATTTTTGCGCGGAGCAAAATGCGCGCTGGTATGAACTGACCGAACGCGTGCCCGACGGCCCGACCACGCGCCTGATGCAGAAGATCGCGAAGAAGCACCGCATGGTGATCGTGGTTCCGGTTTATGAAGAGCAGATGCCGGGCGTGTATTTCAACACCGCCGCCGTCATCGACGCCGACGGCCACTATCTCGGCAAATACCGCAAGCATCACATCCCGCACTGCCATCCCGGATTCTGGGAAAAGTTTTATTTCACGCCCGGCGATCTCGGCTATCCCGTCTTTCGAAACCAAGTATGCGCGCGTCGGCGTCTACATCTGCTACGACCGCCATTTCCCCGAAGGCGCGCGCATTCTCGGATTGAACGGCGCGGAGATTGTGTTCAATCCCTCGGCCACGGTCGCGGGACTCTCGGAATATTTGTGGGAACTCGAACAGCCCGCGCACGCCGTCGCCAACGGCTACTTTGTAGGAGCGATCAATCGCGTGGGAACCGAAAAGCCGTGGAGCATCGGCGAATTCTACGGCAAGAGTTATTTCTGCAATCCGCGCGGCAAGATCATCGCGCAGGCCAGCCGCGACAAAGACGAAGTCGTAGTCGCCGATCTCGATCTCGACATGATCGCAGAAGTAAGCAAAGTCTGGCAGTTCTTCCGCGACCGCCGGCCCGACAGCTACGGCCCGCTCACGACGCAGAGCGGAGCATCGGCCGCGGCCGACTGAGACGGCACAGCGCGCGAACCGATGCTCACTCCGACATCACAGACGCCCAATGACGACTCCGGACCCTTCTCAATTCCGCGCCCGCATCGAATCCAGCCCTCTCTACAACGAAGACCTCGCGCCCGCCACCGCCGAGCGCCGCCACTGGGGCACGTACAACTTCGCCGCGCTTTGGATTTCGATGTCGGTGAACATCCTCACCTACATGCTGGCCGCGAGTCTGATTCAAGGGGGCATGAACTGGAAGCAGGCCGTCGCGACCATCTTTCTCGGCAACGTGATCGTGCTGGCGCCGATGCTGCTGAATTCGCATCCGGGCGCGAAGTATGGAATCCCGTTTCCCGGTTCTGGCTCGCGCTTCGTTCGGAGTGCTGGGCGCAAACGTCGCCGCGGTTCTGCGCGCGCTGGTCGCCTGCGGATGGTTCGGCATTCAGACCTGGATCGGCGGCGAAGCCATCAGCACTCTGCTCGCAACGCTGGCTCCCTGCTTGGAAAAACTTCGCCTACGGCCCGGCAGTTTGCTTCTTCATCTTCTGGCTGATCAATCTCGCGGTCGTGCTCAAGGGAATCGAATACATTCGCATTCTGCAAGGCATCAGCGCGCCGGTTCTGCTCGGAGTCGGATTGCTTCTGTTGGGTTGGGCCTATCACGCAGCCGGCGGATTTGGGCCCATGCTCTCGGTGCCGTCGCGGTTCACGACATTTTCCCGATTTCCTGAAGTTCCTGATCCCCGCGCTGAATGGCACCGTTGGATTCTGGGCGACTGTTTCTCTGAACATCCCCGACTTCACGCGCTTCGCGCGCAATCAGCGGGAGCAGGTGATTGGTCAGGCCTTGGCCTTGCCGACGACGATGACGCTGTACGCATTCGTCGGAATCGTCGTGACTTCCGCAACCGTGGTGATCTACGGCACCGCGATCTGGGATCCAGTGCAACTGCTCAGCCGCTTTCATTCGCCCGTCGCAGTGGTGATTTCGCTGCTCGCGATTCTGCTGGCCACGCTCAACGTCAACATCGGCGCGAATGTGGTTTCCCCCGCGAACGACTTTTCCAACCTGTGGCCGCGGGAAATCAGCTTCCGCACCGGCGGCGTCATCACCTGTTTCATGGGAATCGCGCTGATGCCGTGGAAACTGCTCTCCAGTTACAGCACGTTCATCATGGGATGGCTGGGCGGCTACGCGGCCTTCCTCGGGCCGGTGGCGGGAATCATGATCTGCGACTACTTCGTGATCCGGCGGCGAGTCTTACAGGTTGACGATCTGTATCTGCGCGGCGGAGTCTACGAATATTCGCGCGGATTCAACTGGCGCGCGGTGATCGCGCTGGCGTTGGGAGCGGGCACGGCGCTGGCGGGGCTTGCAGTTCCGTCCGTGCGGTTCGTGTACGACTATTCCTGGTTCGTGGGATTCGCGGTTTCGTTCGTGGCGTATTACGTGATTGATGAAATCTTCAGGGCGAAGTGGCGACAGCTCCGCCAAGAAGTTGCCTAAACGGCATGGTCTACTTAAGGCGTTCTTCGGCTCGTCAGGAACTCCGGCAGCACATCATGCTCATAGATGTCCAGCGTCTGCTCCTCATCCCCGCACATCAAATAAATATTGAATTGAGTCACGCCCACGGCTGCGAGCGCGCGCAATTTTTCTCGGTGAGCCTCGGCGGGCCCGATCAGGCAAAACCGATCCATGACTTCGTCGGAAACAAAATCCGCGTTGTCGCTGCTCGACCTCGCAATGATGCTGGTAATCATAGTGGCCGCGATCCTGCACAAACGAAGTCAGCGCGGGAGGCAGATCTTCCGGCTTGTATTGCCGGATCAAATCCATCACGTGATTCGACACCAGCGCCGGAAACCAGCGCACGCGCTCGCGAGCAACGCTTAAGTCATCCGAGACCCACACCGGCGCGGCCGCCATCACTTCAATACGGCTTGCGATCGCGTCCCGCCGCGCGCGCACCCTCTTTCACGAAACCCATGCACCACTCAATCAACGCCGGATCGGCAAACTGCAGAATAATCCCGTCGGCCACTCGCCCGGCCATGTGCAGAACCTTCGGTCCGTAGCCTGCAATCCACACCCGCGGAGAATCTTTCGCCCAAGTGAGCCGCGTGGGCTGACCATCGTGCTGCACTTCCTTGCCGGAAGTAAGATCGCGAAACTCGGCCACCGCCGCCTCCAATTGCGACCAACTCACGGGCTTCTTCCCCATCACGCGCCGCGAACTGTCGCCGCGTCCGATGCCGAGTTCCATCCGCCCACCGGAAATCAGGTTGAGAGTTGCGAAGAGGCTGGCGGTCACGGTCAGATCGCGAGTTGCAGGATTCGTAACGCATGTTCCCAATCGCATGCGCTGCGTGTTGGTCGCCATCAGCGTGAGCAGCGGATAGGGTTCTTTCCACAGCACGTGAGAATCAAAAATCCAGCCGTACTCGAATCCGGCAGCTTCCGCCTGGCGAGTCAGACCCACGATTCGTTCGATCGAGATGTCAGGTTTCAATGCGATGCCGAATTGCATGGCTGGTGCCCTCGTCGATAAGAAATCACGAACAACTAAAGTGCGGCAGTGTAGCATAGAATTCTTTTCTCATCCGGCCGAGTGGCGCGGCGCCGAACCTGCGGAGGGCATGATGGGTTTCGACACGATCATCAAGAACGGTTCTGTAGTCACTGCAACGGATACGTACACTGCCGACATCGCCATTACGAACGGCAAGATCAATGCCATTGGGACCGATCTTCCTGCGCAGAACGCTAGCAAGATTCTCGATGCTTCGGGGAAACTCGTCATGCCCGGCGGAATCGACGTGCACACGCACCTCGATATGCCTTTTGGCGGCACCACCAGCGCCGACGATTTTGAAACAGGCACGCGGGCCGCGGCGTTCGGAGGCACCACGACGCTGATCGACTTCGCGATTCAATACAAGGGCCAGCCGTTGCGCCAGGCGTTCGACACGTGGATGAGCAAAGCCGCGAACAAAGCCATGTGCGATTACGCGTTCCACTGCATCGTGACCGACGTCTCTGGCGGGCAACTTTCGGAGATGAATGATCTCGTGCACGAAGGCGTGACCAGCTTCAAGCTTTTCATGGCGTATCCGGGTGTTTTCATGCTCGATGATGGCAGCATCTTCAAGGCGTTGCAGACCACGTCCAAGAACGGTGGGATGGTTTGCATGCACGCCGAAAACGGCAGCGCGATTGACGTCATCGTGCAGCAGGCACTGGCCGAAGGAAAACGCGCGCCGAAGTATCATGCGCTCACGCGTCCCACTACGGCGGAGGCCGAGGCCGTCGGACGCGCGATCGCCCTGGCTGAGATGGCAAGCGCGCCCATCTATATCGTGCATTTGAGCTGCAATGATGCGCTCGAAAAGATTCGCGAAGCGCGCGATCGCGGACTTCCCGTCTACGCTGAGACTTGTCCCCAGTATCTGTATCTTTCCCTCGAGAACATGGATGCGCCCGGATTCGAAGCAGCCAAGTATGTTTTCACTCCGCCGCTCCGAGAGAAATGGCATCAGGAAAAGCTCTGGAGTGGCCTCAAGAACGATCACTTGCAGGTTGTTTCCACCGACCACTGCCCGTTTTGCTTTAAGGAGCAGAAGGAAATGGGCCGAGACGATTTCACGAAGATTCCCAATGGAGGGCCGGGAGTTGAGCATCGCATGAGTTTGATTTACTCCGGCGGGGTGGCCAGTGGGCGTTTCAGCGCGAATCGTTTTGTGGAATTGGTCTCCACCACCCCTGCGAAACTCTTCGGACTGTTTCCACGCAAAGGGACGATCGCGATCGGCAGCGATGCGGACCTGATCATTTTCGATCCTAAACGCAAGCACACGATCAGCGCGAAGACTCACCACATGCGCGTCGATTACTCGATGTTCGAGGGGATCGAGGTCACAGGGATGCCTGACGTGGTTCTTTCGCGGGGCAGAGTGGTGGTCGACGGAGACAAGTTCTTGGGGCGCGCCGGGCAGGGAGAATTCTTGCGACGCGCCACTTATGCTCAAGTGAATGGCTGACCGAAGGCCGAACCGGACGGCTGCGATCTTAGCGCAAGCTTGAGAAGAGCGCATCCTTCCAGCGCTGGTTATCGATTGTCCAGCAAACCTTGGCCTTCGGTCCTTTGAGCGCGGCAGCCCAGGTCTTCCGATTGCGCTCGTCGCCCGCGACATTCAGGCGGTCCACGACCGTCATGCCCCGCGTCAGTTCACTCTCAGTCTCGACATCCACGTAGTGTTCGCTCCACTCAGTTCCGACCGTCGGATCGAGCGCCAGGCACATAGCGACCGGATCGGGCAAGCAGATTCCGTCTTCATTCGTCTGGACCTTGTAGGCAACTCGAGCGTGACTGTTGCACTCGACGGCGAAGTGGGCGAGTTTAGTGTTGAATGCCTCGACGTGCTTGATCTCGTCCTCACCGAGAACAGCGTCGCCGCGGCAGAGTTGCCATCCAATCAGTTCCACCGGGAGACCGCTGCGCATCACGATCCTTGCCGCCTCAGGATCAACCCAGATGTTGAACTCCGCAGCCGGCGTCACATTGCCTTCGCAGCAGGGTGCACCTCCCATCACCACGCAGCGACTGACCTTCGCGGCGAGTCCTGGCTTCTTCGATACAGCCAGAGCAACATTGGTTAACGGACCGAGCGTGACGAGAATGATTCCAGGATTCGCTTCGATTGTCTCAATGATGGCGTCAACCGCATGTAGTCTTTCGGCAGATTTTCGCGGAGCGGGATAGCCGTGATCGCCGAGTCCGTCGCGCCCATGAAACCAGGTTGCGTTTTCGTACGTCCGAAGCAGTGGCTTCTCCGCACCTCCGTACACCGGAACACTCGAGCCGCAAAGCTCAACGGTGAAAAGCGCATTGCGCGTGGCCTGTTGCACGTCGACGTTGCCGGCCACAACCGTGATCGCGGCCACTCGCACATCCGGCGCGCGCAAAGCCATGATGAGTGCAACCGCATCATCTGAAGCTGTGTCCGTATCGATGAGAAACGTGCGAGGCACGGGCGCTAGCATAGCAGACCGTCGAATCACCGTTCCTGAAAGCATCTTCCACCAACGCAACTCACTTGTGAGCGCTGGCAAAGAAGAGTACAGTTACTCGTTTTCCAAGGGAGACCACGATGTTCACGCCGCCAAGTCTGACGATTGCGTTGTTGATGATGATCACGGCCGCTATTTGTTGGGGCTCCTGGGCCAATACGTACAAAGGCGTGAAGAACTATCGTTTCGAACTCTTTTACTGGGATTACGCCATCGGCATTTTTCTGATCTCCCTCATCCTCGCCTTCACGATGGGAAGCAGCGGCCACGACTCCTCCAGTTTCCTGAATAACGTTCGATCCTCTGACACTTCGAACATCGTCTCTGCTCTTGTCGGAGGAGCTATTTTCAATCTGGCGAATCTTTTGCTTGTCGCAGCGATTGATATGGCGGGACTCGCGGTCGCGTTTCCGGTGTCGATCGGAATCGCGCTTGTAGTAGGCGTGGTGTTGAACTTCATCCTGCAGCCGAAAGGCAGTAGCCTGCTTCTGGCCGGTGGCGTTGCATGCGCACTGATTGCCGTAATTCTCGATGGCAAAGCCTACGGCAGCCTCGTCCGGGGCGGGCAAGGGACTTCAAGAAAGAGCATCGCTCTCTGCGTCGTCTCCGGAGCCCTGATGGGATTGTGGAGTCCGTTTATGACCTACGCCATGACCCGCGGGCACTCACTCACACCTTACAGTGCGGCTACGTTCCTCACGCTGGGAGCTTTGCTTTCCTGCTTCGTGTGGAATGTTTATTTCATGAAGAAGCCTCTGGTCGGCGATCCCGTGAGTTTCAGCGGGTTCTTCAGTGGACCACCGTCTGGACATTTGCTCGGCTTGATCGGCGGCTGCATCTGGGGACTAGGAACCGTATTCAGTCTCACGGCAGGCAAGCTGACGGGGCAAGCAATTTCCTATGCAGTCGGCCAATCGGCGCCGATGGTCGCGGCGCTGTGGGGAGTTTTTGCCTGGAAGGAATTCGCGGGCGCTGGATCGCGCGCCAAAGTTTATCTTGGCCTGATGTTCGTCTTCTACGGGCTGGCGATTCTGTTGGTAGCGCGCGCGAATGGTTGAGCGAAAACAGTAATCCTATTTGCCTTTGATCCGGCTGATGAACAACTGCAGAAACCGCTCTGCATCCGACGCCATGCAGACCCGCGCGTTCGGCTTCAAGTCGATTACGCCCTCGATCTCGTAGTGATCCCCGTGCAGAACGTTGTTCTCGTTCGAGCCCATCCGGTTGGCCACAGTCTCTCCGCGCGTGAACTCGCCTTTCAGTTCCACGTCCACGTGCATGTCTTTGAGCGTCACAAGCGTCGGATCGATCACGGCTCCCACCGCCAGCGGATCGTACATTGCAGCTCCCTGGTAACCACTCTTCTCGGAACGCGTCAGATAGAAGTCTGCCAGCTTCGCAATGAAGTCGCTCTCCGGCCCGTGCAGGGATTGAAGATCAACCAGATACTTGCGCGTGATGATCGTCCGCTCGCCGACGTCGGAGCCGACCATCGTGACCATCCAGCCCGCATTGAACACGATGGCCGCCGCCTCGGGATCGCCATAGATATTCGCTTCCGCGGCGCCGTTCACATTCCCGCCGGTAATCGAGCCGCCCATGATGACGATGTCTTTCACCAACGGCACGATCGACGGATCCTTCGAAACCGCGAGCGCAATATTGGTGAGCGGCCCCACGGGAATCAGGGTGACCTCGTGCGGATACTTGTGAACTAGTTCGATGATGAGGTCGGGGCCGAAACGAGGATCCGCCTTGCACTTCGAGGCCGGCAGTTCGACGCCGGCGAGTCCATTCTTGCCGTGCCAAAACTGCGCCGTGATCAGCTTCTGATTGAGAGGATGCTGCGCTCCGCCGGCCACTGGCAGATCGCAGCGGCCGGCGAGCGACGCTAACTTCAGACGCGTTCTCCAGTCCCTGCCGGCCGTCGACGTTGCCGGGCACGACTGTCAGCGCTTCGACTTTCAGTTCGGGCGAATTCAGTGCGAGCAGAATGGCCATCGCATCATCGACGCCCGGGTCGGTGTCGATGATTACGCGCTGCGGCGACTGAGCCACCGCATTCGCCACGAACGCCAGACCTGCAAGCAGCACGAAGCAACCAGCAAAGCATCGTCTCATCGAAAAGTCCTGTTTGGAAATGGATCGAAGTGATCTCTAAAGCAGCATGCCAGCGATCGAGGCCGACATCAAGTTTGCCATGGTCCCCGCCAGCATGGCGCGAACGCCAAGGCGAGCCAGTTCGCCTCGCTTGTTCGGCGCCAGCGCGCCGATGCCGCCGATCTGAATTCCGATCGAGCTGAGATTTGCGAATCCGCACAGCGCGAACGTGGCGATGGTGAACGAGCGCGGATCGAGCGTCGCCTTCATGGGCCCGAGCGTTTTGAATGCGACCAGTTCGTTCAGGACCATGCGCATGCCCAGCAAGTTTCCGACCGCGAGGCAATCGTGCTTCGGGATTCCGATCACCCACGCGACGGGAGCGAACAGCACGCCGAAAATACTTTCCAGGCTGGATGGGAACCAGGAAATGCCAACGTGCGCCAGGCCGTTATGAATTCCGCCCATGATGCCATCAGCCAAAGCGATCAAGGCGAGAAACGCGATCAGCATGGCTCCGATGTTGAGCGCCATGTGCAGGCCGTCGCCGGTGCCGCGGGCGATCGCGCCGAGAAGATTTTCTTTTTCCTTCCGATTTCTCTTCGGGCATTACGACGCGGCCCGCGGTCTTGCGGCTGCTCGGTCTCGGGCACGAGCATCTTCGAAACCAGAATAGTTCCCGGCGCGGTCATGATGACGGCGCTGAGCACGTGCCGCGGCTCGGCGCCGAAGGCGAAATAGGCCGCCATGATGGAACCGGAGACGTGCGCCATGCCGCTGGTCATGACCGTCATGAGTTCGGAGTGTGTGAGATCGGGCAGGAACGGGCGGATGGTGACCGGCGCTTCGGTCTGTCCCATGAAGATGCTGGCCGCGACGTTGAGCGACTCGGCGCCGCTGGCGCCCATGATCCGCGTCATGAGCCAGGCCGCGATGCGGATGATGAACTGCATGATGCCGAAGTAGTACAGAATTGCGAAGAGCGCGCAGATGAAAATGACGACGGGAAGCACCTGAAAGGCGAAAACAAAGCCGATGTTGGAGTTCTGCTTCCCAAGTTCGCCGAAAATAAATTCCGAGCCGACGTAGGCATAGTTGAGCACGCGTGTGGCAGCGTCGCCGGCGGCCTGAAACATGCGCCGGCCGTAATCGATCGCGCAGCACGAAAACGGCAAACACAATCTGCAGGCCCAAGCCCCAGGCCACGGTTTTGCACGCGAATGGCGCGGCGATTGGTGGAGAAAGCGTAGGCGAGCCCGAGCATGGTCAACAGGCCAAGAATTCCCGTGTACGTCCCATTCAGTTTTTCTCCCCGGACTTCGCCGATGATTCTGTGGATGAGCGGCCGTTTTGTCGACGGCGCTGCATCCGTCACAACGTAGCTCGCCTCGATCAACTGCCGGGCGCGCTCGGCCTTTGCGCTTCCGCATTGTAGTAAATCGTCGCGAGCGGCTCTCCTGCGGCAACCTCGATCTCCAACTTTCTTGTGCAGCACGATGCCCACGGCAGGATCGACGGAATCTTCCTTGCGCTCGCGTCCGCCACCGAGAATCACGCAAGCTGTGCCGATCTGCTCGCATTGCATGGACGCGACGTATCCGGCCTTTGCAGCTTGTGACCTGCATCGTGTGCTGCGCCTGAGGCAACCGCTTGGCATCGTCGATGACGCGCGCATCGCCGCCCTGCAGTTCCACCATCTGCCGGAATTTCTCCAGCGCCTTGCCCGAAGAAATCAGCTTCGCGCTTTGCTGTTTCCCTTCCGCGACCGTCTCGGCGACTCCGCCGAGATGCAGCATCCATCCCGCCAGTTCCAGGCAGAGTTCGCGCAAATCTTCCGGGCCGCCGCCGCGCAAAACCTCCACGACCTCGACCACTTCCAGCGCGTTGCCGATCATATTGCCCAGCGGCTGATCCATGTCGGTGATCAGCGCGACCACTTGCTTGCCCATCCGCTCGCCGGTTTCAACCATGAGTTCGGCGAGGAAGGCCGCATCTTTCTCGCTCTTCATGAACGCGCCCGATCCGGTCTTCACGTCGAGCACGAGCGCGTCGATGCCCTCCGCCAGTTTCTTGCTCATGATGGACGCGCAAATCAGATATGGACTCTCGACCGTGCCGGTGACGTCGCGCAGCGCGTAGAGCTTGCGATCGGCGGGAGCGATCTCAGCCGTCTGCCCAATCATCGCGCAGCCGCAGATTTCGAGCACGCGGCGGAACTCCGCCACAGGAAGATTCACGTTGAAGCCGGGGATGGCTTCCAGCTTGTCGAGCGTTCCGCCGGTGTGCCCCAGGCCGCGCCCGCTGATCATGGGAACCGCAACGCCGGCGGCGGCCGCCAGCGGAGCCAGCACCAGAGAAGTTTTGTCGCCGACGCCGCCGGTGGAATGCTTGTCGACTTTCTTGGCCGGCAACGAAGAAAGATCGAGCACATCGCCCGAATGCAGCATCGCGTCGGTCAGCGCCGCGGTCTCCGGGCGCGTCATTCCCTTCAGCACCACCGCCATCAGCCAGGCCGACACTTGATAGTCGGGAATCTCGCCGTTGGTGTAGGCGTTGACCAGGCCTTCGATCTCGGCCCGCGACAGCTCGACGCCATCCCGCTTCTTGCGGATCACATCAATCGCGCGAAACGTTTGCGGCGCAGATCGGTCGGCTCACTGTAAGCGGAATCCTTCCGGAAGAAGTTCGGTGATGTGCGCCTGCTTGGGGCCGGCTGGCGCCCTGGAAGAAAATGGTCGCGTCGGGGCCGAATTCGTAAATCACCTGGCGGCACGCTCCGCAAGGCGAGCAGGCGACTCCGTGATCGTTGGCGACGGCTACGGCCTGAATCTCAATCTTCGGACCCAAGTTGCGCGACCGCGGAAAAAATCGCGGTTCGCTCCGCGCAATTGGTCATTCCGTAGGAAGCGTTCTCCACGTTGCAGCCGGAAAAGATCTTGCCGTTGGTGAGCAGGATCGCCGCGCCCACGTGAAAATTCGAATACGGAGCGTGCGCATTCTTCATCACTTTGACCGCCGCTTGCTCCAGTTTTTTCCGCACTGCTGGCGGAGATGTTGTTCTTGGGCATAGGGAATAGTGATTCGTCGGAAATGCAGGTGAATGTGACTCGCGATGCGGCGAATCGTGCGCCATTGTAAACCCTCGAAGATGATTCGCACGCGATTTCTTGCCGCTGACTCGGCGATGAGCAGCTGCGGGTCATCGAATTCGCGTTGTAAGATTGCCTGCCGTACAATTGCAACTCAACGGACTGCCCGTGTTCAGGCCTCGCGGGTCATCGCATTGCGTAACGGACGAAGACTAGCTGCAATGTCGGTCGATCACGACTATCGCAAACCGGACGGCGAACTCGCGGGCCGAGAGCGCACGCACCAGCTTCGAACACGATCGCCACGCTCGCCGGACGGCCGCTTCTCTCAAACTCCGGCATTCCTCTCGATCTGAATTGGGTGCAGGAAGTTCGCGTGAACACGAGCGCCGTGGAACGCCGCGCCCAGACGCAGGTCGCGCGCCGAACGGTGAAGAAAGAATGGCAGGCGGCATGGCTTCTGCGCGCGATCACCTGCATGGACCTGACTACGCTCTCCGGCGATGACACCGACGAACGCGTGCGGCGACTGTGCGCGAAGGCGCGGCAGCCGATCCAGCAGGATCTGGTGCAGAAACTTGGCATCGAGGAACTCGGCATCAAAGTGGGCGCCGTTTGCGTTTATCACACCTTCATCGAAACCGCGCTGCATGCCCTGGAGGGAAGCGGCATTCCACGTTGCCGCGGTCTCCACCGGATTTCCTGCCGGCCTGTCGCCGCTCGCCGAGCGCGTCGCGGAAATTCGGCGCTCGGTGGAAGCGGGAGCGCATGAAATCGATGTCGTCATCACGCGCGGCCATGTTTTCGGCGGACGCTGGCAGGCGCTGTACGACGAAGTCGCGGCTTTCAAGCAAGCCTGCGGCGCGGCGCACATGAAAGTCATCCTGGGCACTGGCGATCTGCTGACGTTGCGCAACGTGGCGCGCGCCAGCTTCGTCGCCATGATGGCGGGCGCGGACTTCATCAAGACCTCGACCGGCAAGGAACCGACGAACGCCACGCTGCCGGTGAGCCTGGTGATGGTTCGCGCCATCCGCGAATACGCGCAGCAAACCGGAATGGCGGTTGGCTTCAAGCCGGCCGGCGGAATTCGCACGGCGAAGCAGTCGATCGACTGGCTGGCCATGATGAAAGAAGAACTCGGCCTGTCGTGGACGCGCGCAGAACTGTTCCGCTTCGGCGCGAGCGGATTGCTGGGAGACATCGAGCGGCAACTGGAGCATTATGCGACCGGACGCTATTCTGCCGAGTATCGTCATCCGATTGCATAGCGAGATCGATGCGGACGCAGAGAATCTGAGCAACCAGAACAAGCGAGCCGAGCCCAATGAGCATTGCCGAAAAATTCGTCAGCATGGAGTACGGACCCGCTCCTGAAGATCCCAAAGAAGCCGGCAGCATGGCTGGAGCGCCACGGCCGGCGCTTTGGACTTTTCATCGGCGGAGCGTGGCAGCCGCCCGCGGGCGGAGAATATTTCGACACGCTCGATCCCTCGAATGGCGAGAAGTTGGCTGCGGTCGCGCAAGGCGAGTGCCGCCGACATCGACGCGGCGGTTCGTGCCGCGCGCGCCGCGTCTCCGAAATGGCGCGCGCTCACTCCGCATGCGCGCGCGCGCTATCTCTACGCGCTCGCGCGGCTGGTGCAAAAACATTCGCGGCTGCTCGCGGTTCTCGAAACCATGGACAACGGCAAGCCCATCCGCGAGAGCCGCGACATCGACATTCCGCTGGTGGCGCGGCATTTCTACTACCACGCCGGCTGGGCGCAGTTGCTCGAGCAGGAGTTTCCCGGATACGAACCTTGCGGCGTCGTGGGCCAGATCATTCCGTGGAATTTTCCGCTGCTCATGTTGGCATGGAAGATCGCGCCGGCGCTGGCGACCGGAAATACGGTGGTTCTGAAGCCCGCCGAATTCACTCCGCTCACCGCGCTCGCTGTTCGCCGAACTTTGCCAGGAAGCGGGACTGCCTGCGGGAGTCGTCAACATCGTGACCGGAGATGGCTCAACCGGCGAAGCGCTGGTGAAGCATCCCGACGTCGACAAGATTGCGTTCACCGGATCGACCGAAGTCGGACGCGCGATTCGCAGCGCGACCGCCGCAAGCCACAAACGCCTCTCGCTCGAACTTGGCGGCAAATCTCCGTTCATCATCTTCGAAGATGCGGATCTCGACAGCGCCGTCGAAGGCCTGGTCGACGGAATCTGGTTCAACCAGGGGCAGGTGTGCTGCGCGGGCTCGCGCCTGCTGATGCAGGAGAGCATCGCGGAACCGTTGATCGTCGAAGATTCGCGATCGCATGAGCACTCTGCGCATCGGTCCGCCGCTCGACAAGGCGATCGACATTGGCGCCATCGTCGCGCGCGTGCAACTCGACCGCATCGAGCGCATGGTGGCGCAAGGCGTCGCGGAAGGAGCAACCTGCTGGCAGCCGCAAGTTGTGTTGCCCTCGCGCGGTTTTTATTATCCGCCGACGCTTCTGAGCAATGTGCATCCGACTTCGATCGTCGCGCAGCAGGAAATCTTTGGTCCGGTTCTCGCGGCGATGACTTTCCGCACTCCGAAGGAAGCCGTTGAGTTGGCCAACAACACGGTCTACGGCCTGGCGTCGTGCGTGTGGAGCGAGAACATCAACGTCGCGCTGCATGTGGCCGCGCAACTGAAGGCCGGCGTGGTGTGGGTGAATTGCACGAATCTGTTCGACGCGGCCTGCGGCTTTGGCGGATACCGCGAGAGCGGATACGGCCGCGAAGGCGGCAGAGAAGGCCTGCTCGAATACATGGAGCCGACGTGGTTCAAGCACGCGCCGAAGCTGCCGGCCGCGAATGCTCTCGCTGCGCTGCACAAGTTGGAAGAGAGGCCCGACGCCAGCACGCCCGCCATCGACCGCACGGTAAGCTCTACATCGGCGGCAAGCAGGCGCGTCCCGACTCCGGCTACAGCATGGAAGTGCGCTCGCCCGATGGCCGCCTGCTGGGCGAAGCTCCGCTGGGCAATCGCAAAGATATTCGCAACGCGGTAGAAGCGGCTCGCAAGGCCGAAGCGCTGGGCAAAGGCTACGGCGCACAATCGCGCCCAGGTTCTGTATTACTGCGCGGAAAATCTTGCGCAGCGCCAGAGCGAGATCATCCATCGACTCGCCGCGGCCGTCGGCGAGAAGCAAGCCGCAGCGGAAGTCGAGCTCGGCATCGAGCGCATCTTTTCGTATGCAGCGTGGGCCGACAAGTTCGATGGCGCGGTGCACAATCCGCCGTTCCGCAATATCGCGATCGCGATGAACGAAGCGATCGGAACCGTCGGCGTGATCTGCCCCGCGGAGGCGCCGCTGCTGGGCTTCCTGTCGCTCGTGCTGCCGCTGCTCGCCGTGGGCAACACGGTGGTCGCCGTTCCTTCGGAGAAATATCCGCTGATCACCGGCGATCTCTACCAGCTTTTCGACACCAGCGATCTGCCGGGCGGCGCGTGAACATCGTGACGGGCTACGCCTCGCAGCTACTGAAGACGCTCGCCGAGCACGACGACGTCGATGCCATCTGGTGCTATGGAGATGAAGCCACTGTCGCGGCGGCGAAAGCGATGTCGATGGGAAACCTGAAGCAGGTCTGGACCAATGAAGGCCGCGTCATCGACTGGTTCAATCCGAAAGTGGCGGAAGGCCGCTGGTTCCTCGAGCACGCCACCCAGGTGAAAAACATCTGGGTTCCGTACGGCGAATAGTCCGCACGCCTGGCAACGCGATTGCATTTGTCCCTGCCCGGCGCTAGCATACCCCGGTCGCCTTCTTCGCCCGGCATCATTTCTCGCTCGCACGTATCCAGTTGTCGACCAAGGAGGACGTATGGGCATCGCAGTTTCCCCGCAAATTCATCCGCAAGTCGCGGAGTTCATCGACAAACCACGAAAAATGCTGATCAACGGCAAGTGGGTGAATGCCGCCTCCGGCAAAACTTTTCCCACCTACAATCCCGCCACCGGCGAAGTTCTCGCGCAGGTCGCGGAAGGCGATCGCGAAGACATCGATCAGGCCGTGAAGGCCGCTCGCAACGCCTTTGACAACGGCCCCTGGCGCCGCATGACCGCGTCCGAGCGCGGCCGCCTGATCTGGAAACTCGCCGACCTGCTCGAGCAGCACACCGAAGAGTTCGGCTACATCGAGAGCCTCGACAACGGCAAGCCGCTCAACATTGCCAAGGCCGCCGACGTTCCGCTCGCGGTCGATCTGTTCCGCTACATGGCGGGATGGGCCACCAAGATCGAAGGCAACACGATTCCGCTCTCGGTTCCCTACACGCCCGGCGCAAAATATCTCGCCTATACGCTGCGCGAGCCGGTCGGAGTGGTCGGCCAAATCATTCCGTGGAATTTCCCGCTGCTGATGGCGGCGTGGAAACTTGGCCCCGCGCTGGCCACGGGCTGCACGGTCGTGCTGAAACCGGCCGAGCAAACGCCGCTCTCCGCGCTGCGTCTTGGCGAACTGATCATGGAAGCCGGATTCCCCGAGGGCGTGGTCAACGTTGTCCCGGGTTATGGCGAAACGGCAGGTGCCGCGCTGGCCGCGCATCCCGATGTCGACAAAGTCGCGTTCACCGGATCGACCGAAGTCGGCAAGCTGATCGTCCACGCTGCCGCTGGCAACCTCAAGAAAGTTTCTCTGGAACTGGGCGGCAAATCTCCGAACGTCGTCTTCAAAGATGCCGATCTCGAGACCGCCATCCCCGGCTCCGCCAGCGCCATCTTCTTCAACCACGGCCAGTGCTGCTGCGCGGGTTCGCGTTTGTACGTCGAGAAATCGGTTTACGATCAGGTGGTCGAAGGAGTCGCGGAGCACGCCCGGAAAATCAAAGTCGGCTCTGGCCTCGATCCTGACACGCAGATGGGCCCGCTGGTTTCAGAAGAGCAAATGAATCGTGTTTGCGGATATCTGGAGTCCGGATTCTCCGAAGGCGCGAAAGCGGTCGGTAGGCGGGCACAAGGGCGGCGATCGCGGATACTTCGTCGAACCCACTGTGCTCGTCAACACGCAAGAAAACATGAAAGTCGTGCAGGAGGAAATCTTCGGGCCGGTGGTGGCGGCGATGCCGTTCACCGATCCCGAAGAAATCATTCCCCGCGCCAACAACAGCGACTACGGCCTGGCCGCTGCGGTGTGGACGCGCGACATCGGCAAGGCGCACCGCATGGCGGAACAGCTTCGCGCCGGCACGGTCTGGATCAACTGCTACAACATCTTCGACGCGGCGCTGCCGTTCGGAGGCTACAAGCAATCCGGCTGGGGACGCGAGATGGGACACGACGTTCTCAACCTCTACACGCAAACCAAAGCGGTCTGCACGAGAATCGCTTAGCGGCGATCGTAGCAAGCTGAAATAAAGAAGGACGGTGGCTGAGCCACCGTCCTTCTTTATTTCTCGTAAGTTTTCTTGCTGTGCTATTTCTCCATCAGCAGAACTTTCTCCGCATCGTCGATCTCGGTCAGCTTGACTTCGATCACTTCGTTCGCTGTGGTCTGCACATTGCGGCCGACGAACGTTGCCTCGACTGGAATCTCGCGATGTCCGCGATCGATCAGCACGCACAACTGCACGCGGCGCGGCCTGCCGTGCGAAAACAGCGCGTCGAGCGCCGCTCGCGTCGTACGTCCGGTGAACAGAACGTCGTCGACCAGCACGATGTTCTTGTCCTCGATCTCAAATCCAATCTCTTTTTCCTGCACGACCGGCTTTGGTCCCAGCGTCGAGAGATCGTCGCGATAAAATGTGATGTCCAGAGTTCCGACCGGAACCTTCGCGTTTTCGATGCGCGTGATGATCTTGCCCAGTCGTTCGGCGATCGGAACTCCGCGGCGGCGAATTCCGACCAGCCCCAGGCCCTCGACCCCGCCATTTTTTTCCACGATTTCGTAGGCCAGTCGCACCAGCGTACGCTCAATTTCAGATGCGGACATGAGTTGCGCCTTCTGACGAAGGCCCGTCTTGCGTGAAGGAGTCTTTGCAGTCATGGTATGTGTGCCTCTGGCAGCCGTGAGGCCGGCTACTCAATGTAGTCAACGCGCTCGCACAGGTCAAGCGCCTTGGTCGCAGCAGATTTCGATAGGAATTACGCACTCGAGCCGGCAGTTTACAGACTGGTTTGGTCGACACGGTTCAGCCGCTTCAAGCTCCGTTCCAGAATCGATCTCTGGCACCGGGCACTCGGTTCTTATGGTTCGCGCGAGTGGAGGATCGCCTCCCGCGTACCGATACCAGATCAATCGCTTCAGGATTTTGGCCGCCGCATCCGTCGCCACGATACCCACGCCCTGATTTCTGCCCAGAGCCTTGGCGCGATACAGAGCCGCGTCCGCCAGCGCAATCGACTCCTCGGCGCAAATCGCCTCATATGCGCCGCGGCTCCAGGGATACGCCGCCCACCCCACCGAGCATGTCTTTCGTCACCGTGATTCCGTGGCCGAGATCGAACGGTTCCGACGCCATCACTTCCAGAACGCGGCTGCAGAATGCAGGAGTTCCCGACGGATCGGTCGAACGGCTCATGATCAGAAATTCTTCTCCGCCCCAGCGCACCAGAACGTCCGACTTGCGCACGACCGTGGAGAGCCTTTGCGCCACCAGTTGCAGCAGCCGGTCTCCCGCAGGATGACCGTGCCGGTCGTTGACCTCTTTGAAGAAATCCACGTCGACCATGATGAAGACCAGGTCGCGATGATCCATTTTGCGGATGTCGCTTCCCCGCGCGCGCTGGTAATTTCGCAGCACCTGCCCAGCCTCGGCCGTAAGAATTTCTTCCAGATAGCGCCGGTTCCACACTCCGGTCAGCACATCGGTAAAAGAAATTTCCTGCAGCTCCAGATTCTTCCGCTGCAATTCCAGACTGTGCCAGCGCAGCGAATGTTCTTTGTTCTCCAGTTCATCCTTGAGCCGGCACATTTCGTCCAGGTTGTGCCGCGACAAGTCGCAGCAGGCTGAGCAATTCCTGATCCAGCAAATGTTGCTTGAGAAATACCAGCGCGCCCATCACCAGCATGACGGCCACGGTCAGCAGCAACCGGTAAGTGCGAACTCTCTGCGGCGCATCGCCGCCGAATTGCGCCCACGCCATCATCAGCGGAGTAACGAATACGGCCACCATGGCCAGACGCGCTTTCCAAATTCCGTAGCCGCGAGTTGGAGCCTCTTCGACGGGATTCTCGAGTTGCAGCCTCGCGCGGCAGGAAACCGATGCGCACAAACCATGCCATCCCAGCCACCAGCGGCACGTCGAACAAGCTGCCGGTGTAATAAAGATGCAAGTCGATGGCCTCGCTGGCCATGAGCGAGGCGACGCAATAGAGCAGCGTCGCTACGAACAGATGAAAGTAAATGCTTCGCCAGGCCCCGCGGCTCCGCCGCCACACCAGCAACAGTCCCGCCGCCAGCACCAGTTCTTCGCAAACGTAAAGCAGATCAAAACTTCTGCCGTACACGGCTTCGACCGGGTGCACATACTGCCAGGGAATCACGACGAAGAGATACAGAAACAGCCACCACGTCAGCAGCAGCGCGAAATCGAGCGTTCCAACTCGCATCGAGCGATCATCCTGCTGCACATGCGGTTGGATCGCCACCGCCGCCATCATCGGAACAATGTGCAGAAAGAGAATTACATCGCCAACAAAAGGATTCGGCGCCTCGTGCCGCAAGTAGACTTCGAAATAAGTCCACATGAGCTTGCGAGACCAGCCACATCCCCAAGCCGAGGCCCATGAGCGCCCAGAACAGGCGGGCCTTCGGGGAAGCCGTTCGCATGTTGGACAAGAACGCGACGGTTGCGCACAAGCAAGAATAATGTTTTGCAGGATGTCGCCAAAAGCGGTGAGAGCAAATCCGCGCGGCGCCAGCAGCGACAGCAACACGTGCACGCACACCACCGCGCACACGATGGCCGTCCACTTCCGGGCGTGCTGGAGCGGAGAATTTCCCACGCTTCAGATTGTATGTTTGGTGCGAAGCGCACGACTGTGTTACCGAAGTAATCTGGAACGGCAGACTGAGCGTGTGAATTGCGGCTTACGAAAGTGCGGCCGAAAAACGCTGCACGAAGCGATAAACATCCTGATATGAGTTGTATAGCGGCACGGCGGCAACCCGGAAAGTGTCCGGCTCGCGCCAGTCGCCGACGACTCCCTCCGCCGCCAGCCGGTCGCACAGCTCGCGGCCGTGGCTGCGGCAATCGGATCGAGAGTTGCGCGCCTCTTCGCTCCTGCTTCGCGCGGCGTGATGATGGAGAATTTCGCCGATAGCGTGCTGGCCGAGCAAGAATTCCATGTATCCCGTGAGCGAGACGCTCTTGGCGCGCAAGCGCTCCATGCCCGCTTCGGCAAAAATCTCCATCGAGGCACGCAGGGCCGCCAGCGCCAGAATCGGAGGATTGCTCAACTGCCAGCCCTCCGCTCCCGCCATCGGCTGAAACTCCGGCCCCATCTGAAATCGCGTCTTCTCGTCGTGCCCCCACCACCCTGCGAATCGCGGCAGGTCCCACGCGCGCGCATGACGCTCGTGAACGAAGCATCCCCCAACGCATCCCGGACCGCCATTCAAATATTTATAGCTGCACCACACCGCGAAATCCGGCGCCCCAGTCGTGCAGGTCGCAGCGGTATATTTCCAGCGGCGTGGGCCAGATCAAATCCCACGACGCATCCCTTGCGCTGCGCCGCCTTCGTGATTCCTGCCATGTCGAAAACTTGCCCCGTGGCGTAGTTCACTCCGCCCGAGCAGGATCAGCGCAATCGAATCGCCTTCGCGTTCGATCAGCGATTCAATATCTTCATCGCGCATGCAGAGCTCGCCTTCGCGAGGCGTGAGTTCGAGCAGCGACGAGGCAGGATCAAACCCATGAAAGACGGATCTGCGACTTCACCGCATATTGATCCGAAGGAAACGCTCCGCGCTCGATCGAGAATTTTGTGTCTCTCCGTCGTCGGGCGATAGAACGACACCATCATCAGGTGCAGATTCACGGTCAGCGAATTCATCACCACGACTTCCGCCGGCTGCGCTCCGACCAGCGCCGGCGGTCTGCTGGTCAGCAGCCGGTGATAGGGCATCCACGGATTCTTCGCATGAAAATGCCCTTCCACTCCGAGTTGCGCCCAGTCTCGCAGTTCCTGCTCGAGATAAGACCCGCGCCGTTTTCGGCTGCAGCCCGAGCGAATGCCCGCATAAATAAATGGAATCGTCGCCGGCCTGTTGTTTTTGGAAAGCAGAAGCGCTCGCGAAAATGCGCCAGAGGATCGCGGGCATCCATCGCGACTGCAAACGCTCTCGCCGGCCTGAAAGCGGCGCGCCGGTCACGAAACCAGCTCCAGCGGCGTAAGTTCGCTGCGGATCAATCTCTCGGCCTTGCTCCAGTCCAGGTCTTCCACGCGCTCGATCGGATCGCACAGTTCCGTCAGCATGCGGTCCTGCACCTGTCCGCGGCGTCAAGGCAGTCGCGTAGGGAACGCGATGAAACGTAACCATCGCGTACTTGGGCACGAACACGCTGCGGATATTTGCGCCTCCAGCGCCAGCTCAACTTTCTTGCGCAAGCAGAAATCGCGGATCGGCCACGCGATCTCTCATCTCGACAAAATTCTCCACCGCCAGATCGGCGATCGCATCGGTATTGACTTTTCGCGCCTTCTCGAACTCCCTGAACACCCGCGTGCCCAGTCGGCTCCGTGGCGATCCAGCAATTCCAGCAGGCACGTGCAGTCTTCAAATCCGCAATTGATTCCCTGCCCAAAAAAAGGAACAATCGCATGCGCGGCATCCCCCAGCAGCAAGAGCCCGTCCCGTCAACATGCCACGGCGAGCATTTGATCGTCACCATCGCGCCCGTGGGATTGGCGAAAAAGTTGTCAGCCAGGTCCGGCATAAGAGGAAGCGCATCCGGAAAACGCGACTGAAAAACTCGACGCACCGCGGAATGCGAGGTCAATTGCGCAAAGCTGTCTGGCCCCGTCAAACGGCAGAAATAGAATGCAGGCAAACGTCCCGTCAACGTTGGGCAGCGCGATCAGCATGTAGTTGCCGCGCGGCCAGATGTGGAGCGCATTTGTTTCCAGAACATGCTTTCCACCCGGGCCGGCCGGAATCGTCAGCTCCTTGTAACCATAATCCAGATACTGCTGCGAAAAATTGAAGCGGGTCAACTTCAGCATTTCGCCGCGAATCGCCGACGCCGACCCGTCGCACCCAATCACGACACGTTCCGACTCGATCGTCCTGCGTCTGTCGCCGGTCCGTTCATCCCGCAACTGAAGCGCTCCGCGTCTTGAGATCAATCCCAGTGCAGCGCTGTTGAAAGTAAATCTTCACGCCCTGCGCCTCGGCTGCATTCATCAGCGCAATATTCAGTTCGGCGCGGGAAATCGAATTGATGACTTCGGTCTCATCCTTTCCGTAAGGCTGAAACGTGAGCTCCGATGTGGCCGAGTGCATCATCCTCCCTTTCATCGGAATGACGATCTTTCGCATCTCAGTTCCACAAGCCGGCCTCGGTGAGGGCATGAATGCCGCGTGTCGACAGCGCCAGATTGATCGACCGCCCAGCGCTGATCCGCACGCGCCGCATGTCCGGCCGTCTCTCGTAGATCTCAACGCTGGAAACCGCGCTTGACCAGCCCAAGAGCCAGCAGCGGACCGTTGAGTCCGGCGCCAATCAGCGTGATGGTTTCGGCTTTACCAGTCATGAGAAAAAGATGAAGACAGATTCCGTGCGTTAAATCCACTACGGCTATTGCGTCAGCAGCGTCCGCGCCTCCCACAATTCCGGGAAAAATTTCTTGTCCAGCGTAAGCTTCAAGTAGGACGATCCCGCACTTCCGCCGGTTCCCATGCGCACGCCGATCACGCGCTCCACCAGTTGAATGTGCCGCAGCCTCCAACTCACCACCAGTTCGTCAAACTCGGTGAGCCGCTCGCACACGTCAATCCAGTCGCGATGGCTGCGCTCGTCCCGATACAGCGAGAGGACCGCCCGGGCCCGCGCATCGAATCGCTCGCGCTCGGTCGCATTGTCATCGACATTGCAGCTTGCCCATCGCCCGCAATGCATCGAAAAAAACATCGTGCAGCGAAGGCTCGCGCAGTCTGCGTTCCAGCAGCGCATGCGCTTCCGGAGTCGGCCGGTGATAGCGCAACATCTTCTCGTCCTTCAGCCCGCACAGAAATTCCAGCTCGCGAAACTGCTCCGACTGAAATCCGCTGGCCGGCTCCAGCTTGCCGCGAAACGCCATGAAAGTGCGTTGGCAGCATGGTCTCGAGAATCGTGAACTGCTCCACCAGCACGCGCGTGATCTCGGTGCAGCGCCGCAGCAGCCGCGCCGCCTCATAGACTTCGTCGCGCGAGTTCGGGATTCGCGCCCGCCGCCTGCAGGTTCGCGACCACCGCGTCCAGATCGTGCAGCAATTCCTTGAACCACAACTCGTAGGTCTGGTGCACGATGATGAACAGCAGTTCGTCGTGATGTTGCGGCGAAGACTGCGGATCCTGCAGCTTCAGCAATTCCGGAACCTTCAGATACGAACTGTAGGTCAACTGCTCGCCCTGCGGCACGATGGGCGTTCCGTCACGTGCAGTCGTTTCTTGCGTCGCAGTCGCGTCGCGTTCGCCGCAGCCCGAGAAACTCCACCGCATTCCCGCCCAGCAACCGCTCTTTTGCCGCGCGGGCAAGCTGACTCGATCGAATCAGAGACCCCACGCGATGTTCGCCCAGCGGAAACGGATAGTCCGATCCCAGCATCACGCGCTCCGCTCCCATGGTCCCCACCAGAAACTGCAGCGCGCGCTCATCGAACACCGCCGAATCCACAGAGAAACGATTCAGGTACTGGCTGGGCGGCAACTCACAAACGCCATGCGCCACCGGATGATGCTGCCAGGCATTCTCCAGCCGTCCCGAGCAGAAATGCGAAACTTCCTCCGCCGTGCGCGAAACAAATTCGCAGATTCTGCGGCAACTTGTCGAACGCTCCGCCCAGAATCATCGCGACAATGCCGAGCTGCGTCTCCGCGGGCATGCCCACGGTCCACGGCATCATGTATTTCGGCATGCGCTGCGGCGCCAGCATGTCCCAGGGATGCACCAGCACCGCCGCGCCTTCATCCGCGCAGTGATGCAAGAAACGTCACGATGCCGGGATCGTCGAGATTCTTCTCGCCAACGTGATTGCCGATCTGCACGCCAAGATGGCCCGCCCGCATGCACCGGCTCAACTCCTTGCACGACGCATCAATATCCTGCAGCGGAACCTGGCACAGCGACTTCAGCCGGCCCTTGCCCTGCGCGCACAGTTCCAGCGCCGCATCGTTGAACAAGCGCGCGCAATCCAGCGCATGCTCCACCGGACGGTCGTACGCGAACAGCACCGGCGTCGCCGAGAGCAACCTGCATGTCGACGCCGTCGCGGTCCATTTCGCTGAGCCGCACCTCGGCATCCCAGCACGCGGAATAGATCTGGCGAAAGAATCGATCGCCCACCATGATCTCCGCCTTGCCCGGCTCGGTGTGCTTGATCCACGGCCAGTCAGGAGTGCCGTAGCGCGCCGCCAAATCCGGCCACGTCGCGCGGAAAGAAATGATTATGGATGTCGATGACTGGCATGTTTACTGTTTGCCGGGATGAACCGCGCCGCAATGTTTGCACTTGCGCAGGCTCTCGTTGCTGTAGAACTGCTCAAACAAGGGCGGCAGATCGCGCACAATGCTCTTCAGTTTCACTTCCGCGCGATGTACCAGTTGATGACAATTCTGGCAATACCACTCGAAGCCATCCAGCGCGCCCTCTGGCCGCGGCATCTCGACCACCACGCCGATGCGTCCCCTCCTGCAGCCGCTGCGGAGAATGCCGCATGTGCTTCGGCAGCAGAAAAATCTCGCCCTCGTTGATCGGAATCTCCAGCGGCGGCTTGCCGGGCGTCTCCATGATGCGAAGAAAAATGTCGCCCTTCAGCTGGTAGAAGAATTCTTCGGTCGGATCGTCGTGATAATCGCGCCGGTTGTTCGGACCTCCGACCACGGTCACCATCATCTCGCCATCCTCCCACACCTGCGCATTGCCCACCGGAGGCTTGAACTTCTCTTTATTCTCTTCGATCCAGCCCTGAAAGTTGAACGCCTTCAGATTCTTGATGGACGGCATTGCGCCTCCCTTATTTCGTTTCTCCGGCTTGTACGCCATCGCCCGAATTTCGATCAGCAAATGCGGATGCGGCAACTGATGCACGGCCACGGTCGTTCGCGCCGGCCCGTCGTAGCCGAAGTACTCGCCATACACTTCGTTGTATCCCGCGAAATCGTTCATGTTTACCAGGTAAGTCGTCACTTCCACGACATCTTCCAAGTTGCGCGCCCACGCTTTTCAGAATGTCGCGCACGTTCTCGATCACGGCCTTTGTCTGCGCTCGAATATCGAGATGCGTCGTTCCCAACTCGTCCACTTCCGCGCCGGCAATCGTAGTTATCGGCGCGGCGCGCGCTCGTCCCCGACACAAAGAGAAAATCGCCCGCGCGCTTGACGTGCGGATATTTGCCGCGCGGCTTCGCCTTCCCCTCAATCACTTTGCTTTCGACCTTCCCCATGTTCGCCGATCCGCTCGGCTGCGGAAGCCCTCACAGCCGGATGCAAATATTGTTCAGCTCGGAATAGAAATTCAGCGAATGCATGCCGCCTTCGCGCCCAATCCCGGAAAGTCCCGCGCCACCAAACGGCGTCCGCAAGTCGCGCAGGAACCAGCAATTCACCCAGGTGATGCCCACCTTCATCTGCTGCGCCACGCGGTGACCGCGCTTCAGGTTCGTCGTCCAGATCGACGCGGCCAAGCCGTATTTCGTATCGTTCGCCATGCTCACCGCTTCCTCTTCCGTGTCGAACGGCGCGACATGACACACCGGCCCGAAAATTTCTTCCTTCACGCAGCGCGCCGATTCCGGCAACCCAGTATAGATCGTCGGCTGCACGTAGAATCCCTTGTCGAGCTCGTTGCCGAACTGGGGAACGCCGCCGCCGGTCACCAGCATCCGCTCCCTCTTCGCGCGCCAGCCGGTAATAGGAAAGCACTTTCTCGCGATGCTGCGACGAAATCAGCGGCCCCAGGTCTGTGGTCTTTTCCAGCGGAGATCCGATCCGCAGACTCTCTGCCTTACGCTTCAGCGCCTCGACGAATCGGTCGAAGATCGCGCGCTCGACGTAAACCCGCTCCGCGCACAGGCAAACCTGCCCGGTATTGAGGAACACGGCGTCGCTGATCCCATTCACCGCTTCTTCAAAGTCACAGTCGGCAAAAACGATCGCCGCATTCTTGCCGCCAAGTTCAAACGACACCGGCTTTACCGACGCCGCAACCGTCTTCATGATCGCGGCGCCGGTCTGCGACTCGCCGGTGAACGTCACCGCATTCACATCCGGATGCTGCGTCAGAAATTCGCCCGCCGAGCTCGGCCCGAAGCCGTGCACGACGTTATAGACTCCGTCGGGAATGCCAGCGTCCTTCATCGCCTCGGCCAGCAAGCGTCGCGGTCGCCGGAGTTTCCTCCGACGGCTTCACCACCACGGCATTGCCGCATGCCAGCGCCGGAGCGACTTTCCAGGTCAGCAGCAACAGAGGAAGATTCCACGGAGTAATGATCCCCACCACGCCCAGCGGCTTGCGCACAGCATAGTTCAGCGCGCTCTTGCCATCCGGAGTTTCGGTCTGAAAGGATTCCAGCCCCGCCGTCTTGATCAGATCGGCGAAGACGCGAAAATTCGCCGCCGCGCGCGGAACATCCAGCCTCGAAGCCAGCGCCACCGGCTTGCCGGTGTCCGCCACTTCGGCCGCGACGAAAGCAGTCGAACCGCGCCTCGATCGCATCCGCCACTCTATGCAAGCGCGCCGCACGCTCGCGAATTCCCAGCCGTCCCCACTCGCCTTGCAAGGCCTTGCGGGCCGCACGCACGGCATCATCGACCAGTCCACTGATCCGCTTCCGTCGACCTGAGCGATCACGCTGCCGTCCGCCGGATTCACGTCGGCGAACTCCCGCTTCCCGCGTACAAATTGTCCGTCAATGTAATTGAGGATGGACTTCAATTGGCGAGAACCCCGCCGCATCGTAACAGCCTCAGCGCGAGGCGAAGCAACGTCCCTGGCTCGGGACGCTCAGTTCTTGCGCTCCTGCAAATATCGCTGCAGCGCATCCTGCCAGGCGGGCATGACAATCCCATACTCCTGCAGGCTCTTTGGCGAAAGAACGGAATACGCCGGACGCGGCGCCGGACGCGCCATCTGCTGACTGCTGACCGGACGCACTTCGGTGGCAAGTCCCGCGCCCTTTACGATCTCGCTGCGCAAATTCAAACCACGAACAATCCCCGGAATTCGTGACATGCACGATTCCACTGGCGTCGATTGCGGCATAATCCGATGATCGCCCGCGCCAAGTCGACAGAATACGTCGGAGCACCCGCGCTGGTCGTCCACCACATCCAAAGCGGGCCGGGTCGCCGCCAGTTTCAGAATCGTATCCGGAAAGCATTTCCCGCCCGTCCCAAACAGCCACGAAGTTCGCGCGATGCAGCACTCCGGCAGCACCTCGAGCAACCGAACTTCTGCCTCCGCCTTCGACCGTCCGTAAACGCTCTGCGGATTGCGCGCATCGCCTGCCTCGTACGGCGAAGTCTTTTTCCCATCGAACACGTAATCCGAACTGAGAAACAGCAGCTTCGCGCCGATCCGCTTCGCGGCCTCGGCCACATTCACCGGGCCATCGCGATTCACCGCACATCGCCAGATCCGGATGACTCTCGCATCCATCGACATTGGTGTAAGCCGCAGCCAGCACAATCCAGTCGGGACGTGCCTTCTCCAGCACTTCCCGCACCTTCTCCGCATCGCGAATATCCGACATCTCGCGAAGCCGAGGCCGACCACCTCGTCCCCAGTCCATTCGCGCATCAGCGCCTTGCCCAGAAGGCCCGAGGCGCCAAGAATCATGGCTTTCATTTGAGTGATTTCTTCCTGGGCTATTCGAACGTCTCGGCATCGCGCAAGAGCGACGCCGCGCTGGTCTTTCGCCGACACGATCGGCTCGCCTTCCAGTGCCCAGTCAATCTTCAAATCCGGATCGTTCCATGCCAGCGTGCGTTCGTGTTCCGGAGCATAGTAGTCGGTCGCCTTATAGAGAACCTGCGCGCTTCTCGGAAATCACGCGGAATCCGTGCGCAAATCCCGACGGGTATCCAGAGCATCCGTTTGTTCTCACCCGACAAGCGCACCGCCTCCCATCCGCCAAACGTTGGAGAACTCCGCCGCACGTCTACCGCGACATCGAGAATCTCCCCTTCCACCACCCGCACTAATTTTCCCTGTGGCTGTTTGATCTGATAGTGCAACCCGCGCAGCACATTTCGTCGCGAACTGGAATGATTGTCCTGAACGAACCGCTCTTCGATCCCCAGTTCCGCGAAGGCCTTCTCGTTGTAGCTCTCGAGAAAAAATCCTCGTTCGTCGCCAAACACACGCGGCTCCAGGATGAACACGCCCGGCAGAGAAGTCGGGATTTTCCTGATCGCATCCATCACTTGCGGCACACCCGGAACCCTGGTCATCTCAGAATACTCTTTCCCGCAAGAGCTGCAGCAAGTACGCGCCGTAGCTGCTGTTCTTCATTGTGCTTCCGATTTTTTCCACCTGGGCCGCAGTGATGTAGCCCGACCGGTAAGCGATCTCCTCCGGACACGCCACCATCAGCCCCTGCCGCTTTTCGATCGCCTGAATGTAAAGTGCCGCATCCATCAGCGATTCGTGCGTGCCCGTGTCCAGCCACGCCATGCCGCGCCCCATCACGACAACTTCCAGTTGCTCCTTCTTCAAGTAGGCTCGGTTGACGTCGGTGATCTCGAGTTCGCCGCGCGCGCTCGGCTTCAGCGACTTCGCAATCTCCACCACCTGGTCATCGTAAAAATATAGCCCCGTCACCGCATAGCGCGATTTCGGCTGCTTCGGCTTTTCCTCGATGCTCAGCGCGCGCCCGCTGGCATCGAACTCCACCACGCCGTACCGCTCCGGATCGTGCACCGGATACGCGAACACTCGCGCCCCCTGAACTTTCCTCGCCGCCTCGCGCAGATCTTTCGCCAGATCGTGCCCGTAAAAAATGTTGTCTCCCAGCACCAGCGCGCACGGACTGCCATCGAGAAACTCTTCCCCCAGCAGAAATGCCTGCGCGATGCCCTCCGGCTTGGGCTGCGACCTGATATTGCAGACGAATCCCGAACTGGCTGCCGTCCCGCAGCAGCGCCTCGAATTTGGGCGCATCCTCCGGAGTCGAAATCACCAGAATGTCCCGAATCCCCGCCAGCATCAGCGTGCACAGCGGGTAATAAATCATGGGCTTGTTGTAAACGGGCAGCAGACTCTTCCCCACTAACCTGCGTCACCGGATACAGACGCGTGCCCGATCCACCCGCCAGAATGATGCCTTTGTAACGCGTGCTCTCTTGCATGATTCGATCTGTCTTCCCGTATGGCTGACTACCCTGAATAATGTGTCGCAACCCACTGCCGGTAGCTTCCACTGGTCACGTCCCGCACCCACGCCTCGTTCTCAAGATACCAGCGAACCGTCTGCGCGAATGCCGCTTTCAAACGTCGCCTTCGGCTTCCATCCCAGCTCGCGTTCGATCTTGCGCGCGTCCATCGCGTAGCGGCGATCGTGTCCTGGCCGATCCTTCACAAATGTGATCAGTTCGCGGCGCGAGCCTGTCTGCCCGTGGCGCCATCTCATCCACGAGATCGCAAATCGTCTGCACGATCTCGATGTTCGGCTTCTCGTTCCAGCCGCCGATGTTGTAGGTCTCTCCCGGTCGGCCCGCGCTGCAGCACGGTTGCGATCGCTTCGCAGTGATCCTCCACATAAAGCCAGTCGCGGACATTCTTGCCATCCCCATACACCGGCAGCGCTTTCCCGTCGCGCGCGTTGAGGATCATCAGCGGAATCAGCTTCTCGGGAAATTGAAAGCGCCCGTAGTTGTTCGAGCAATTCGTGGTCAGCGTCGGCAGGCCATAGGTGTGGTGATAGGCGCGCACCAGGTGATCGGACGCAGCTTTCGACGCGGCATACGGACTGTTCGGGGCGTATGGTGTGCGTCTCGCTGAACGGCGGATCGTCCGGCCCGAGCGAGCCGTACACTTCGTCGGTGGAAACGTGCAGGAAGCGAAAGCTCTTTCGCTCGCTCGTCCGACAGCGCGCTCCAATACGCGCGAGTCTCTTCCAGCAATGCGAATGTTCCATCGACATTCGTGCGAATGAAATCTTCCGGCCCCCGGATCGAGCGGTCCACATGGCTTTCCGCGGCGAAGTGCACAATGGCGGACGGATGGTGCTTTTCCAGCAGTTGCCGGACCAGAGTCGCGATCGCCGATGTCGCCCTGGATGAACTCATACCGGCGGTCCGATGCGACGCTCTCAAGATTGCGCAGGTTCCCGCGTACGTCAGCTTGTCGAGATTGACGATCGATGCCGACTCCTCCTGCATCCGCTGCAAGATGAAGTTGGAGCCGATGAATCCCGCGCCCCCGGTGACCAGAATCTTATTTTGCATGCAGAATTGTGGCCGACGTGCGGAACCCATTGCACTCAGTCGTGCGACGCAATTGATTGTAATAAAAAAGGACGGGATTGGCCCCGTCCTCGTCTCATGTCGCTAGATTCTATGTCTCGAGTCTCGCTATCGCCGCTCCGCCGTTCCGAACCTTCACTGCGCACCGGCCGACGGCCGCCAGCACGCTGGGCTTCTTGATCAGCGCGCTCTCCAGTTCGAGATCCCATGAATCGTGGAGTAGGTCTTCTCGATATCTTCGGCGATCTTCTGCCACTGATATTGCTCCGCGATCCGATTTCTTGCCGTTCTCCCTGCAGCCTCGCGCACGGCTGGATTTGCAATCAGGAAGCGCAACCGGTCTGCCAGGTCCGCCGCACTCCCGCGCTGGAAGGTGAATCCAGCCCCGTCCACCACTTCGCAGTTCTCCGGAACGTCGCTGGTCAGCACACACAGGCCCGCTCCCATGGCGTCCAGCAACGCGAGGGACAGCCCCTCCAGATCCGACGGCAGCACAAACAACATCGCATTCGTCAGCAGTTCATCCAGCGTCTCGCCCGAAACCCAATCGAGCATGCGGATCCGATCGCTGGCGTGCGTTCGCAATTCGCGGCTGTATTCGTCGCAGTAACTCGCAGCCCCCGCCATCACCAGCTTCACATCGGTGTCGATCTGCTCGAACGCCTCAACCAACAAATGGCACCCTTTTTCCGGCGAGAATCTGCCCAGGAACAGCACGTACTTCCCCGGCTCGAGCCCCCACTCCAGAATCGCCCTCGGCTCAGCTCCGCTCCCGCAGCACCCCTCCGTTGGGCACATAGAACGCTTCGATGCCGTGGATTTCGCGGTAACGCTGTTGCAGAGTCTGCGAGACCACCATGGTTCCGTTGGGAAGCCGGACCGAAGCTCGTTCTCCCAACCGCAGCACAGCCGACGCCAGTCGCCCCCACTTCTTCCGCTGCCAATCCAGCCCTTGCACGGTCACGACGGTCTTCTTTCCGACCAGCCGCGGAAGAAACGAAAACAGCGCCGGCCCCAGCGCGTGATAGTGCACGATGTCATACCTCTGGGTCAGCGCGTGCGCCGTGCTAAGGAAGCGTGTGGATCACAGTTTCCAGATGTTTCGACCGGATCGTGGGCAGCCGCACCAGTCGCATGCCATTGTGTTCTGCCAGCGCCGGCGTGAAGTAGTTGCGGCAATACACCGTGACTTCGTGCCCCATCTCCACCAGACGTTTCCCCACTTCTTCGTAATAGGTCTCGATCCCGCTGTATTTCGAGATCACTCCCCGCCCGCCGATGAACGCCACTCGCAGCCGACGCGTTTGTGGACAGCGCGCCAGCTCTCTCAGTCCAAATTATGGGTGCTGGTCGCCTCGTACTGGACGACCTATGCATCTCCAGCTCCTTCGTTCGTTTTCCTTTGCCCGCTACCAACCCTTCATAAAGGCTCATCAGCTTCTGATAGTGCCCCTCCGGCGAGTAGCACTGCCGCACTTTCTCCCACCCGGCACGTCCCATCTTCTCTCGCCAACTCCGGCATCGAGCCTAACATCTGAATCGCCTCCGCGAGTTGACTCACGTCACCCGTGCGATACAAAAGCCCCGTCTCGCCCTGATGAACCAGTTCCCGCCTCGATCCAAGATCCGACGCCACGACGGCCCGCCCCTCCGCATAGGACTCCAGGATGGTCTTTCCCAAGAGTCTCGTATGCGTGGGAGGGCAGCACCGTGAACTGTGACTGGGCAATCAGCGAGTCCCGCTCCACTGTCCCACCTGCCCCACAAACTCCACGTTCGACAATCCCAGCGATGCCGCCAACCCCTGCAACTCGCCGCGCTGCGGACCGTCGCCGGCAACGATCAATCGCATCTGCGGAACCTTCTGCATCGCCCGCAGCAAGTCATCCACGCCCTTCTCCGCCGATAGCCTTCCGAAGTACAGGAGCGGCCGCATCTCCGCCCTGCGACTCTCGTCAGCGGATGGACCTGCTGAAAATGCGGCAGCACTTCGAACTTGTGCGCCATCCCAGCCATGCTCCACGAACTTGTCGCGCACAAACTGGCTGGGCGCAAGGAACAGGTCCACGCACTTGCGATAGGTTCCCAGCCAGCGATGAACGTAGGCTTCGGCCGTCAAGCATCATCCGCGCACCCATGCCCGGATAACATCTCGCCGTCACCGCATGCCAGAATTCGCCGCCCTTGCAGGCCTCGCACGCTTCCCCCTGCGACACCAGGTTGTAGCTCGGGCACAGCAGCTTGAAATCATTCAGGTGATACAGGACGGGAACATTCTGCGCCTTCAGTTCCCACAAGATCGACGGCGACAAATGGTGATAGATATTTCGCACATGGGCCACGTCCGGCCGGAACTCCGCGATCATCGCCCGGATCCGCCGGCGCGCATCTGTGGAATAGATCGCATGTCCGGCCTGCCGCGCCTTCTGCCACCATCCCGCTTTCGCCTTGAAGTCGATGTGCGGCACGAAGTGCGCGGTCATACGGAGTCGGCTCACCGCGCGGATCGGCCATCGAAAACAGCGCCACTTCATGGCCCTGCGCCCGCATCAGTTCCATCAGTTCGAACAGGTAAACCTCGGTGCCGCTGAAGGGATAGTTA
Organism: uncultured Acidobacteriaceae bacterium; assembly: GCA_963795875.1. Lineage (GTDB taxonomy): Bacteria > Acidobacteriota > Terriglobia > Terriglobales > Acidobacteriaceae > Sulfotelmatobacter. The sequence continues at coordinate 994,306 of CAWCJM010000003.1, read as the reverse complement.
TATTTGTTGCAGTACAAGATTCTCATCAGGAATGCTCTCTGTCTGCGGGGCGATCCGCTGGAGAAATAAGTCGCCGAATGATTCCAGATTCTTGCTGCGGTTGAAGTTGTGGCGAACCTGCAGCCGCGCCGCATGCCGCACCCAGATCCAACTGCCGGGCCGCCGAAAGAATGTAGGGACGGACTTCAGGATGGATCTCGGTGCCTGCAGATCAGCGATCGAATGAAGAGCAACCGATCGACGAAATCGTCCAGCGATCCTGGCTCGTACAGAAATCCTGTCTTGCCTGCAATCACCAGCTCAGGAATTCCAGTAATCGCCGGCGCCAGCACGATCTTCCCGCGCGCCATTGCCTCCATCAGCACCAAGCGGAATCCCCTCGCTCCGGCTCGTCAGCACGACCACGTCGGCCCGGTCGTACAAGGAATCCATCTGCTCGCGCGGCACGTGCCCCAGCAAGTCCGATTCGCTCTTCCAGGCCGCACTTTCGAATCAGCGATTCCAGATTGCGCCGCTCCGGTCCCTCGCCCGCGATCAAGCATTCGAAATCGCACTTCGCGATCTCGAAGTTGCGCGCAGGCTCGCACCAGAAACGCATGATCCTTCACCGCATGCAGCCGCCCCACCGCCAGCAATCGTGAACGGATCGCTGCTTCGTTCGCCTTCCAGGCACTGCGAGTGTCGTGTCGCTTCGACACTTCCACGCCCAGGCGTGCCACCACCACTTTCTCCGCATCCACGTCGGGATAACGCTGCAGAATGTAACGCCGGTTGTACTCCGACACCGTCAGGCAAAACGCGCAACTCTCCAGCTTCACGTCGAGATAGGTCCCATGCAGCAGCAGATCAGACCCGTGGAGCGTCATGCTGAATCCCACGCCCAGCAGGCGCGCCGCCACCATCGCAATCCACGAACCGAAATATCCGTGATGTACATGGATGTGGTCGGCCCCTCGGCCCTTCAGCAGCACCGCGTAGCAAGCGCCCAGCCAGGTGTGCGCCAGAGCCTTCACCCGTCTTGATCGGCCCTTCGCTACCGCGGAAAACAACCCGCGCGATCAGCGGCAAAGTCACTCCTCCATCGGCGCACGCAGAGCCACAGCGCCCGCAGCAGAAGGATGATCGACAGCGGCTGCAACACGACTTCCGGCTGGACACTTCATCGTCGACAGATTGATCGCTTCTCGGCTTTCGCACGCTTCCAGCAATCACCCGGACTCCGCGCCTTCGCAGCTCCTCGATCTCCTCGATCACGTACGGTTCGACCGCGGATGGAAACCGATTGGCGAGATAAGCGACCGTCAGCATGACGGCGAAGCCTCCGCCCTGCGCCGCTGCGCCGCCAGCATTCCCGCCATCGGTGAACAGCAATCCGTTCACGAACTGATAGCTCATCACCACCATCGCCGCATTCACCCAATACACCGCCAGCAGAATCGGCCACATCCGGTGAAACTGCCGATCGAGAAATCCGTTTCTCTCCTCAGCCGGAATCGCGCCGCGACCCAGCCGCCACATCTCCCACATCAGCCACAGATACAGCGCGAGTCCCACCACGCCGTGCTCCACCAGCAATTCCAGATACGTGTTGTGCGGATACATCACCTTCTCGTTGTATCCGCTGACATGCCGCGGCAACTCGCCCGGCATCTGATGAAAGCCCCATCCCGTCAGCGGACGCTCCAGAAACATCTGCCATCCGCCCGCATAAACCGCCTCGCGATAATCCACCGGCCCGCGTTCCTCCAGCCGATCGCTCAATGCCCCGCCTAACTCGCGCCGAACTCAGAACCACGACCAGCCCAGCCCCCGCCATCAGGACCAGCCCCACACACGCGCGCCGCAGCGTGCGGTTCTTCGAAAGAAAAATCAGCGCCAGCACCGTTCCGCGCAAACGACAACCAGACCGCCCGCGTCATGGTGGCCAGAATCGCGACCGGCACCGATGCCAGCAACACGAGCGACCTTCAGCTCCGCGCACGCTTCCCCGCCGGTAGGCATGCAGTGCCAGCAATCCCAGCAGGTTCAGCGATACGCCATTGGCCACCGCTTGCAGCAGCGGACCGCGCGCCCGGTCGGCATGAAATCCCGAGGCTTTCATCGAGAATGAACCGCGGAAAGATCAGCGCGTTCGCGCCCACCAGGAACGCGATCGCCGTAAAACTCAGATACGCCAGCACGACCAGCGCAAACATCTCAAATTGCCGGAACCGCCGCTCCTCCGTGAACACCAGCCCCGCCAGATGAAACAGCGCGAACGGAACAATGAACTTCGAGGCCAGCAGGCTCCAGGTCTCGTGGTCGAAGGGCTGCCCGATGACACTGGCAAGCGCCAGTACCGTCAGCCCGATCATCGGCCATGTCACCCGTTCCATCACGAACAGCCGTTGGCGCAGAACAACTGCCCGTCCCACGACTCCCACTACCAGAAGCCCGAACGCAACGCGGTCAATCTCATAGAACGCAACATCCGGATGGCGCAGCAGCATCGCCGTCAACGCCGCCAGAAAGAGCAGAGACGGCGCAGCCATCAGCGCCTGCAGCGGACGCAGAACCATCTGCCACGCCCAACCATGAAATCGGCGACGATCTCCGACCGGCGCGGATCTCAGCGACATCGCCTGCATCAGTCCCCGCTCCCCTGCACAACGGCCAACAACGGTTCTCAGCAGAATCCGCATGTCCGATCCCAGACTCCACGTCCGGATGTATTCTCGATCCAGTTCCATGCCCCGCTCGAAACGACGGATCCCGCCGCGCCGTCACCTGCCACAGTCCTGTGATTCCCGGCGTCACGTCGAGCCGCGCCAGAGTGCCCAATCTCATAACCCGCAACATCGTCCACCGGATGCGGCCTCGGGCCCGACCAGACTCATGTCTCCTTTCAAAACGTTCCAGAGCTGCGGCAGTTCATCCAGGCTGTAGCGCCGCAGAAATCGTCCCAGCCGCGTGATTCGCGGATCATCCGTGATCTTGAAGAACGGCCCTGATCTCTGATTGTCTCGCCGCAGACTGGTCTTTCAACGCATCCGCATCGCTCACCATGGTGCGAAACTTGTAGCAGCGGAACAGTCGCCCCTTCCGTCCCGCCCGCTGCGCGCAATAGAGAACCGGGCCCGGCGAATCCAGCTTGATCAACCCCGCGATCACGGCCAGCAACGGAGACAAAACCGTCAACGCCAGCCCCGCTCCCGCCACGTCCACCACTCGTTTCAACGCCAGGCCCAGCTGCCGGCAGTCGCTCCGCGTGCAGACAAATCACCGGCAAGTCGCCGACCCGCTCGACTTCCCTTCCGCGCCGGCTCGCATCCGAACAACTCCGGAACAATCTCCACATCCAGCCGCAAACGCCGCGCCTCGCGCAGCACCTGCAGGGTCAAGCTCGCGATCGTGCGGCGCCGCCAGAATCACTTCGTCCACAAATCCGGTGCGCGCCAGCCGAGCCAAGTCGCTGACCCGCCCGATCACTCCGTTGCCCAGCGGCCGCTCGTTGTCCAGAAACCCGCAAACTGTTCGCCCCGCTTCAGGATGCCCCTCCACATACGCGGCCACACGCCGCCCAACTCCGCCCGCGCCCACAATCAGCACATTGCGCACTTCTGCGCTCCGTTGCGATGCCTCGCCTGCGCTCTGCCACCGCCACGTCCAGCAGCGCGCCGAAATGCAGCAAGCCCGCTCCGCAGAACAAACCGCAGATCGTCCACGGAGCTCCCTGCAACCCGTAAACAAAGCACAGCACGGCCGTCGCCCACAGAACCGACTTGCCCAGAATGCGCGCCTGCCGCCGACAGGTCTCGGCCTCCGGCATGGAGCCCTTCGGTGTAGCCCATCAATGTAATCAACGCCGCATGCAGCAACGCGATGCCCAACAGAGAAACCGGCGCTCCGGCGGCGATACCCAAACGACCGCACATGCGGAAACAGCACGCGCAGCGGCACCAGCAACGCCCCGATCAACAGCCAGTTCAGCGCCACCAGCGCGAAGTCGGCGGCCATCGACCGCACCCATTTCCACGCCATTCCGATTCTGCAGCGGACCGGGCAGAGCAGCGTCAGCGCATTCGTCGCCTTGCTGGGACACTTCCCGTACTTCAATCTCCGGCACTTTTTCCGCGCGAGCCAGCTCGAACCGGCCGGGCCGGCTTTTTCCCGCCTCCCCGAAACGCTGGAGTCTCCCCGGGAATCAACCGCGCCCAGTCGACCACCTGCGGCTTCTGTTGCCCGGGATTAAGAAAAGGAGAGGACACTTCAGCATCCGGTTCAATTCGCGACGTCACTTAGAGCCGCCGGTAAATCCGCTCCGGAATCGGGAAGACCCTGTCGCTCAGCACCGTTCCCAGAATGCGCGCCTGCGCCGCTTCCAGCATCTCTTTGATCTTGCGCGCGACGACCCGCCGCGTGTGGCTGCGCCGACAACACCAGAATGATTCCATCCGCGAACTGCGCCATGGCCATTGCTTCGTTCGACTCCCCGGCAGGCGGTCCTTCCACAATCGAATACTCAAACTCGCCGCGCATCTCGCCCAGATATGAATGCAACGATGCGGTCGCGCCCCGACCTCCATCCTTTCCTGCCGCCGGCACCAGCCACAGATTGCCGCGCAGCCGAGTCGCGGCCTGGCGCAGCGGCGTGCTTCTGCCAGTCCTGCGTTCCTCGGCACCGACTGATCGTCTCGGCATCCCGCAAAGCCTGCGGATACTCTCCCACAACGGCAACGCTCGCCCGCGGTCTCCAGCGCCAGTGCCTCACCCACTTGCCGGCAAATACTCTTCACATCCGTCTCCGGGTCCAGCGCGCTGAATACGACCTGCCGCACCGGCCGCTCGACATTTGAGAAGAAGACTCTGTCGCACCAGACCCTGGATCTGCTCCCGCGCGAAGTCTTCGGGATTCCATCCGCTCGCCTCTGGACAGACTCTTCTCCTCGGAACGCACTCGCTCCCGCACGGTCGGCCTGCGCAAACAACACTCCTGCGCTCATGATCTCCTTCTCTCATGCCGAAAGATTTCCTCGCACTCTTCGCGGCAGCGACGCCAGCACCGGAGAATTCAAGTACGCCAGCACGTCCTCGGGCGTGCGAAATGCCGGATCCACGTAATCCGCCGCAAACGCCGCGCCCGTGCCCGCCGCTCCGGCAGCAGCCAATCCCATCGCCAGCACCGTCCACAGCGACCACACCGGCAATGCCGGAGCCATCGGATGCTCCGCAATCGCCACATTGACGATGCCCCGCTCATCCAGCGCATCGTCCATCCGCGCCTCTTCCTGCTTCTTCACATAAAGCAGATAGTTCTCCTCGCAGCCTTCTCGGTGCTCAGCAAATCATCCTGGGTGATCGCATCCTCGCCCAGTTGCCGCGCCATCGCGCGGTAAGCGGCCTCCTGCGCAGCAGTCGCAGCCTCCCGCGCCTGCAGCGCTTTCAACTGCACCTGCGCCTGCTGCAATTCCGATTTCGCCCATTCGTAGTGCGCATTCTTGTCGGTCGTTTCGTCGCGCAGCGGCAATGCGTTCTCGGCCGCGATCGTCGCCTCGGTCTGCGCGATCTGCTGGTCCACTTCCTGCACCAGACGATGGCTGGGCTCGAACTTGGTCAGCAACTGGGTTCGCTTTAACTGCAGATCCAGCAGGCTCGCCTTCAGCGCCTTCAGCAGTTCCGGATTGTCGGCAATGCGAACCTGCGTGGTGGTCCGCTCCGGCAGCTTCGCCACCTGGTCTCCGAGTCCCGCACGCGCTGTTGTGTCTCGGCCAGGTCGATTCGCGTCTGCCGGTAGCTCGCATCCACTTCGCTCAATTTCTGCAGCGCCAGATCGCGCTGCTGCGCCGCCTCCACCACTCCATGCCTGGCCGTAAACTGCAGCAGCTTTCCCTTCGCCTCTTCCAGTTGCAGCCGCGATTCTCCCGTCTGCTGCTCGAAAAAGTGGAACTCCCCCGCGGGCCGATGCACCTCCATATGCTTCTCCAGGTAAGCATTCGCCACCGACTGCAACACCTTCGCCGCCACGCGCGGATCGTCCGCCGCATAGCTGATCGCAATCAGGTTCGTCTTCTTCACCGGCTCTACTTGCAGCTTCTTGGCCAGCCGCCGCGCCGCCCGCTCCACGCGCTCTGCATGTCCCTCGCTCAGCCGCAGAAAGTGCAGCCAGTCGCGTCCGCCCACCCCGGTCTGCTTCTACCACCCGCCGCAGGACTTCGTCATCCCGCAGCAACTCCACTTCGGAATTCAATTCCTCCTCCGTGATCGCCATGCGGGTCAGGTCGAGCGGAGCATCTCTCCGCCGCGCTCACCGGAGCATCCGCCCGCCCCCTCCGCACCAGCACTTTCATGTTGGCCTCATACTTCGCGCCCGCGAACGCATACAGGACCGCCACCGCCAACACCAGCCCTGAGACGCAGACGAAGACCCTCCGCTGGCGGAACAACACCATCGCCAGTTCCCGCATGGTTGGTGCTGGGTGGCTGTTCTCGTCCGCGAATTGGGTCTTCGTCTGATGGCATGCGAGTCTGAGAAATCCTTTTCTAGAATTGAGTGGGGTTGAAGTACATGCTCAGGGAAGGCTTGGTCAGGTAGCGGGCGATTTTCGAAATCGCATTCTGCGGAACGAAAACCATATCTCCCGGCCGAAGATGGGCATCTTCTTTGAGGCCGGCTCCTCCTTCAGCATCTTTTTCAGATTGAGCAGACCGCGTTTCCACCAGATCGTCGTTCACCCGCCGGAACAGCACCACCTGCGAGTGCTTCGCCTGCTGCGTCATCCCTCCAGCAATCTGCACCGCCTCGGCCACGGTCGTGTCGGAACGCAGTTCGTACTTGCCGGGCTTTCCGACTTCACCTCCAACAATGAAGTACGGCCGCTCAAATTCCTTCAGCGCCACCGCCACTTGCGGATCGTGCAGATATCCCCGATACGCCTTTTGCACCGCGTCGCTGAACTCCTGCAGATTCAGTCCCTGCACCTCCACCATGCCCGCGTCTTTCAACATGACGTAGCCGTCGGGCTGCACGGTCAGGGTCTGGTTGAATTCCGGCGCGACGGTGAAGCTGATCTCCACCACATCGCTGGGTCGTAACCGGTAGAGCGGATGGCGCTCCCCTCCGAGTAAGGGGTTTCCCAGGCCATCCGCTCCCCCGGGTTTTGCGGCCGTTGTGCCCTGCCTCCCGCTCCAGCCCCGGTAAAGCCGGATTGGGAAGTTCCCTTGTTTCCGCCCAGGTCTGTCTTTCCATCCTGCGCGAACGCGGCCGAACCACACTCTAAAATCAACAAGAACGCGACTACGATGAATCGGACGAATATGAATAAGCGTTTCATGTTTCCCTTGCGCCACGCTTCCGCGCTGAGCATCACTGGTGTCGTGACTCTCTACTGCGCAAGTTAAGCTCACTCGCGGAACTCGAACAAGACATGGGAAGTACCGTCTACGAAAGTGGACCGCTCTCCCTTTCCGGGAAAGAACCTCGTCCGCACGAAGCGACTCGTATCAAATCAATGGCTTATGGAAGATTTGTACGCAGTGACAGCGCGGAAGGGACCTGTACGGCACGTCTCTCACTCGGAGTACCCACAAAAGTAGACTTGCATGTTTGTCGTGTCACAAAAATGCGAAAGCGATTCGGCTCGCATTCTTGCCAGCGCTGAAACCGACCCACCGCACAGCGGTTCTCCGCGGAAACCGCATGTCGCTGCACAACCTTCCGTCGCCTGCTCTGCGCTCGATCCATCTTTCCACAGTGAAACCTTCCGCGCTCCATGCTTCCGCCGCACCGAAATCCCAATTCCCGATTTGAGAGGTCGCACTCAGATTTTGTGACTGGTTTCCTTGTGGACCGCGCTTCCTCTCCCTACAATCGCCACATCGTTTCTCTTGATGTTTTTGGGAGATGTACAGGATGAGCCTGTCGTCCGCCGCCACTTCCGACGTCGATTGGTGTCCTCATCGCCGACTCCAATCGCATGCAGGCGCAGTTGCTGACCAGCGCCCTGCGCCGCCACTCGGAGTTCCATGTCACCACTTGCCCGATGGACACGGTCTCCATCCTCCAGGCGGTCAGCACAAGACCTCCCCGCATCGCGCTTTTGTCGCTGAACTTGCCCGCCAACATCGCCGAAACTGTGATGACCCTGCGCCGCTTTCATCTTTCTCACCCCGAGATTCCCAAGGTCCTGCTGGTCGACACCTGCGACCGCGAACTCGTGGTCAGCGCCTTCCGCTCCGGCGCTCGCGGCATCTTCCCCATCACCGACGCCAACCTCCGCCTGCTGTGCAAGTGTCTTCTGCGCGTGGCCGCGCGGACAGATCTGGGCCAACACCGAGCAACTCAACTACCTCATGGACCTCATCTCGGAAGTCCCCTCGCTGCGCGTGCTCAACTCGCCGCGGCACGAACCTGCTCACTCCGCGCGAGGAACAAGTCGTCGCTCTGGTCGCCGAAGGCCTGGGCAACCGCGAGATCGCCCGCGAACTCAACCTCAGCGAGCACACCATCAAGAAATATCTCTACCGCATCTTCGAAAAGCTCGGCATCTCCACCCGCGTCGAACTCGTCCTCTACGCCGTCAACAACGGAGATCCCCGCCACGCCGAATGGCTGGCTGGCGCCAGCCGCATCCTGCCCGGCGCATAAATTTCGATTGACGTATCGCTCGGATTCCGATATAACGGAATCCGACTTATGAAAGACACCGTCTCCAGCTTTCTCCCTCTGTCTCCGGCCACGCTGCATATCCTGCTTTCCTTGGCTGCCGATGACCTTCATGGCTACGCCATCATGCAGGAGATCACTCGTCAGTCCGAGGGGAAATACAAACTGGGCCCCGGAACTCTTTACGACAATCTGCAGAAGCTGATTGAGCGCAGGTTTGTTGAGGAACTTGGCCACCGTCCCGGCGACGACGACCCCCGCCGCCGCTACTACCGCCTCACTTCGCTCGGCCGTGGCGTGCTCGCGGCAGAAACCGACCGCCTTCATGAAGTTGTCCGTGAGGCGCGCTCCCGTTTGCAAATCGCCAAGCCCCGGAGGGCCTAATGCTTCGTCCTCTGTACCGCTGCGTGCTGCGATTGCATCCGCCCGGCTTCCGCAAGCGGTTCGGTGACGAGATGCTCTCGATTTTCGATCACACCGAGAGAAGGCTGGCTAACGCAAGACTGCTGGCGGATGGCCTGTGGTCGCTCGTGCGGCAGTGGACGTTACGACCAGAATTCTGGCACCAGACCTCACCCGTGCAGCGGCCCGTACCCGATGGCGTTCCTTCATTCCATACTCTCGATCCCTTCCGACCTCGCCCCAGCGCCATGATCCACGGCCTCGTGCTGACGACCGTTGTCTTCGCTCTAACCTGCTTTGCCATCCGGTACAGTTGGATCAACATTCTTCACGTCCGCATTCGGGAGATTCAGCCGGATAGCCCGCGATCGAAGCAAACCGATCCCGGCTCGATCGCGAGCGCCCGTTCCGCAAACCCGGTAATTGCGCCCCGTTCGGAACGGATGGCTCCGCTCGATTCGGCGGCCCGTTCGCATCCGGCTCCCGACTCGACAAGATCCGCTCCTCGGCCAGCAAGCGCGGTTCAGAACCAACCCGCTCAAAATCCCGCGGTTCAATCCTCGGGCGTAGACCAACCACAGCCTCAGGTGAACTCCAGCGCACCATCTGCGTTGGGAATTGCCGGACGTCCGAAGCACGGGCTTACCGGCAATTCAGCCCAGGCGAGCGATTTTCAATCACACTCGCCTCTGTTCCTGGACCACGCCGCAGTTTCCCAATCGCAGTCTCTGCATCCCCGGGTGCAGACTGCAACTGGCGCGGCTCTGGTTACCGGAGTCGAAAATGGAACTCTGGGCGCCGGTCAGCGCCAGCGGGTGATTCAAGCCGCGGTCGCGAATCTCACCAAGTACTACGTCGATCCCGAGGCCGCTCAAAAAATGGCCGACGCGCTACTGGCGCATGAAAAGAACGGCGACGATGATGCTGCGGCAGATGGCCAAGTCTTTGCTGATCTTCTGACCAGGCAGATGACCGATGTCAGTCATGACCCTCAACTGATGATGTCCTACAGCATAGTCCCCTCGCCTGAGAATCCGCCCCCACCCACCTCAGACGACATTGCACGCTATCGGATGGAAATGAAGCAGAACCGCTGCACGATCGAAACGGCCAAGATCTTGCCGCACAACATTGGCTATCTGAAACTCAACGCGTTTCCCGACGTCGCCATCTGCGGGAAAACGGTCACGGCCGCAATGACTTCGTTGAACCACGCGGATGCGATCATCTTTGATCTCCGCGACAATCGTGGCGGCTACGCCAACATGGTCGAGTTCCTTGCCACATACCTCTTCGATCATCCTACGCACCTGAATGACTTCTACGATCGCAGCGAGAACTCTACCGAACAGAGTTGGACGCTGCCTCCAGTGCCCGGAAACCGCCTTGCGGACAAGCCTGTCTTGGTCCTGACTTCACCGACAACGTTCTCAGCAGCAGAGGGATTCGCGTACGACCTCAAGATGTTGAAACGCGCCACTCTGGTCGGAGAGACAACCTCAGGCCGTGGTCATTTGGGAATGGGTCATCGCATCGATGATCACTTCACCATGCACGTTCCCGGTATTAGAGTCATCAATCCGATCTCGAGAACCAACTGGGAAGGGACGGGAGTCGAACCGGATGTGAGGGTGAAGGCCGCTAATGCGCTGGTCACGGCAGAAAAGCTGGCCGAGAAGACGTTGCCGCCGAAGTAGGCGTCCACGCTCTATTTGAAAAACACGCACCCCGCCCTGTATAACTTGGGGCGGAACTCCTTGCCCGACGCCACCGCCAATCCCGCACCCAAGCCCCGCCGTTGGAGTATCGTTGCCGCCGGGTTCCTGCTCCTCGCGCTCGCTCTGGTGGTGATTTATACCAGCCGCGCCGCTTTCTCCAGCCCGCTCGCCCTGGTCGTCGTCGCGGCCATCGGACTTGCCGCGCTCCTGCTGCAACTTCGCCTTCGCAAGGATGTGAGCGCTGAAGTCCGAGCCCCGCTCTGGCTCAATGTTCTGGGATTGATCTTCGCAGTGACCGCCGTACTGGCCGACATCGTGCACCTTAGCGCGAACCTGATGATGGTCTCGGCCTTGGGATCCATTCTTTGCTTTGGCGTGAGCGGCGCCAAGGTTCTCCACGCCTTGCGCAAGAAGAGACGCTAGAAGAGGCTTCACGCTCTTGGGTTCAGCGACACGCGTTCCGTGCGAATGCACGCTTGATGTGAACCTGAACAGTTGGCCGTTCGAGATCGCAGACAGGAACAACTTCCGCAAGCCGGCAGACGAAAGCCGGCAGCCTCATCGCTTAAACTCTACCGCCACCGTTGTTTCCACCACCGCGGGCTCTCCATTCACCCGGTACGGCTCAAACTTCCACCAGCGCAGAGCGTCCATCGCCGCACGTGCCAGCACCTCAGGCCCATTCAGCGCGCGCATACTCACTACCGATCCGTCCCGCCCCACGACGATATCCAGCGCGATGATCCCCTGCAGATTGTCCTTCCGCGCCTCCGCCGGATACGTCGGCTCTACTTTATGCACCAGCAACCTCTCCATCACGTCCGCTGCCACCTGCGCCTGTGGCTTCTCCGCGGACGAAACTTGCCGGTTTTTCAACTCCGACTCCAGTTCCTCCCACCCGCGGTTCCAACGCCACCACGCCGCGCCAGCAGCGACTGCCACGAAAATGAGAAAGATCGCCCAGCCCAGCCAGCGTCGCTTCCTTTTCGGCTTGCGATCGCCTCCACCGCTTGAGCCTGACCCGCTACCTCCGCCCGTGTGCGTTTCCTTTTTATCCAGCACAGCCGTCGGACTCACAACGATCTCCGTCTCTGCCCTCGACTCCTTCGCCCATTCCCGAATCGCAGCTCGCTGTTCGGATGACAATCCTACGAACTCGAGACCGCAGCGCAACTTGTCCTGATACCGCACCAGCGCCCGCGTGCGCAGTGCATCCATCGCCTGCGACAGGCGTACCTCAATTCCGACGGCCTCACCCGGAACCAGTTCCCCCGCCAGCATCGCCGAAATTCCGCGTTCGCATACATTCACCGCTCGCCCCGGCAACGTATCCGGAATCCCCGACCGCAGTACCGTCACATCCAGCGGCGCCTGCACCAGAAACCGTGGCACTCGCCTCCGGGACGGCCCACTCCACCCCCGAACCTGTGCTCCCGTTGCCATTCAGTCCTTATAATACTGCGATTGCGTCTTCCATCTTTTCCTTCCAAGCAGAGCGAGGAATCTGCTTCTGCGTATCTGGGTCCGGGTTTCAGCCCCCCACAGGCCGAGCAAGGCTCGGCTGCTCCTCCTCGCCTGTGTCCTCAACTCCACGATCTCGGCGTTTGCCTTTTGGTAGAGCAGCGCTTCGAGCCCTACGCCTACAACATAACCATACGCGTGGGCTTTTTTTCTCGCGGTGCGCGTCACCGGGGCATTGATGTCATGCACGAATCAAATCCACAACCTCACTACTCGTGATAAAAAATAGTCAGGTTACCATGCCGACCACTGAAGAGACTACCGCCGCCGCCCTCGACCTCGCCTATGTTCGCTCCCAGTTCCCCTCGCTCGTCCAAACCATCAACGGACACCCCGCCGCCTTTCTCGACGGCCCCGGTGGAACGCAGGTCCCGCAGCGCGTGATCGACGCCATCGCCGACTACCTGCGCCACAACAACGCCAACACCGGCGGAGCCTACGCGACCAGCCGCCGCACCGACGCCATGATCGCCGAAGCGCGCAGCGCAATGGCCGACTTCCTCCACTGCGGCGCCGACGAAGTCGTCTTCGGTCCCAATATGACCACGCTGACCTTTGCCATCAGCCGCGCCATCGGTCGTGACCTGAAGCCCGGCGACGAAATCGTAGTCACCCGCCTCGATCACGACGCGAACGTCTCGCCTTGGCTTGCGATGGCCGAAGACCGCGGCGTCACCGTGCGCTGGGCCGAAATCCACGACGAAGACTGCACTCTCGACATGCGTGACCTTGCCTCGAAGATCAATTCAAAGACCAAGCTCGTCGCTGCAGGATACGCTTCCAACGCAGTCGGCACCATCAATCCGGTAAAAGAAATCGTGAAACTGGCCCACGCCGCCGGAGCCCTCGCTTACATCGACGCCGTCCACTACGGACCGCACGGGCTCATCGACGTCGCCGCGCTCGATTGTGATTTCCTGGTGTGCTCCACCTACAAGTTCTTCGGCCCGCACATGGGCGTGCTCTTCGGCAAGCGCGAACACCTCAAGCGCGTCCGTCCGTATAAAGTGCGTCCGAACACGAACGCGATTCCGAACTGCTGGGAGTGGGGCACGCTCAATCACGAGTGCATCGCCGGCATCGCCGCCTGCGTGGAATATTTGGCCGACCTAGGCCGCCATGCGGCTGAAGCAGGTGGGGACGAAGCATGTGGGGACGGGCGACTCGCCCGTTCATCGAGCGAAGCTCGACCCTCGATACTCACCCGCCGTGCCGCTATCGAAACCGCCTACGCAGCCATCCACGGGCACGAACGCGCGCTGCTGGAAAGAATGATGTCGGGCTTGAAACAAATCCCTTGTCTCAAGATCTACGGCATCACCGATCCCTCCCGCTTCGACGAGCGCTGCGCTACCCTCGCCATCCGGGTCAATTCAGGAAAACCAGGCCACACGCCACTCGAACTTTCCACCAAACTCGGCGACCGCGGCTTCTTCACCTGGGACGGCAACTACTACGCCCTGAACCTCACCGAGCACCTCGACGTCGAAAAATCCGGCGGCTTCCTGCGGATCGGCCTCGTACACTACAACACAGTGGAGGAAGTCGACCGCCTCCTGGCAGCGCTGCGCGAGATCGTTGGCGGGCAAACGGGAAAAACTCCCATCGGAGCACCGGAACAAGGTTAAGCAGATCGCTACCGTGGAAGAGCGACGCTTCAGCGCCGCGTAGAGCGAGAAAATTCAGGGGCTTCAGCACCGGTGATCATGGCTGGCGAAAACCATATTCCCAATTGCATGCTACGGTCTCGAACACCCGAAACATCCCCCTCATAGGAGCCTCCCGAGTGTCCTCTACTGGACTCGCACACAACCGCCGCACACACGAAAGCCCGGGACGCATCCCGGGCCAAGAAAAACCTATGCCCCACGCCGGAGCGTGCGGGCACCGCGATCATTCTGTGAATCCCTTACGGCCAGCGCTTGGCTGTGTCTTCCCATCCCGCCGCGCGCACCGGCTGCGGTGCAGGAATCGAAGGCGGCGCTGGGATCGAAATGCGCGCTGTGGCTTGCGGTCCATTGACGGCGGCGGCGAGCGCGGGCTTCCCCATATCCGACGCCATTTCCTTTTCCTCAGAAAGCAGCGGAGCCACCAGCCGCAGGGCCTCCACTTCTTTCTCCAAGCGCGTCAACTCCATTTCCTTCTGCCGCAAAACTTCATAAACATTTTTCATGACCATGGCACCTGCCCGTTGTGTTCGAAGTTTGCAAACCTGTCTCCGCACTTTAGCAGAGTTGCCTGTGTTGTCAAGGGTTCCCGCAGCTCCTGTAGGGAGAAACACAGGCAAGAACAGGGGGCCAAACTGCTGCAAACGGTGCCGGGAGGACTTGTGCAGACAAGCACTTACAAGGAAAACGGTCAGACGGCACTCGTCAGGAGGTCAAGCGATCTGGCGGGCACTTCAGCTCTGGCGCCATGACAAACGATGGGAACAATTCCTGAAGGCACGGCAAAACCAGGGCTCTGAAGCCCTAGCGCAGCAAAAAGACCGCGACTGCCGCGACACTGATCACTAGAAGCACGCCCAAAACGTACTTATTCCTCGCGATCCACGACTGCGAAGGTTCCAGCCCCGCACTCAACACAAACGCCCCTGTCGATGCCTCCGGCGTAGCCGCCGTTTCAACAACGGTAGTACCGAGAACCGGTGCAGCCTCCACCGGCCCTGCACCTTCTTTGGGTTCCTTAATCGCCGGGGAGATCGCGACGGAAGCCGTGCCGGTACCAGACGGCGGCACCTCGCCGACAGCTCCGACAGTCTGCGCCGAAGCCGCAAACGCTCGCGCCTCCGGTTTCGGCGCGGCTGTAACCGGGATAGCCGGACCCGACGTAACAGCCGGTGCCGGCACTGCCTTCGGCACTTTCAGTTGCCCACGCCACTTTTTCTCCTCACATTCCACGCAGAGCGCGCGTCCCGCCGACACCGGGAAACCGCACGCGTCACACTTCCGCAGACTCCTTAAGACAGGCGGAACATGGCTCTGATCGGTCTCTTCCGTCTTCCCCGCATCCGCCGCAGGACTCAGCGCCGCCGACCAGAACAACGGCTTCCTGGGAGCCGGCGCTGCCGTCTTTTCGACACTGGGCGTCTGGCGCGCAATCGCCTTTTGTGCGAGGACCTGCCCAGACTCTGGCGAAGGAGCGGGGACTTTGACTTCAACCGGCGGCTTCTCTGCTTCAGCACCGACCTTTTGCTCAGCACCAACCTTAGCTGCCTGAGCGCCTGAGTCTTGTGCCTTCTTGTCGGTCGCAACTCGCGCCGTAGGCACTGGCGATTCCAGCACGGACTCTTCCAGAACCGGATCTTCCAATACAGTGTCTTCCAGGACCTGCCCAGCGAGGTCCTGATCTTCCAGAACATCCGCCTCTTTCTCCCCTGCAGGCGAGGCCTGCTGCATCTTCAGCCGCTCCGGCAAACTTTCGGTCGCCTGCGCCAGCCGCACCGCGGTTTCGACCATTTCGCTCAGGCGCTGCACCGCCGATACATCGCGCACTCCGAAGGCATTCGCCTTCCCGGAAAAAAGTTCAAATACGCCCAGCACCTCGTCGTCATTCACGACGGGCATCACGACTACTGACGCGATTCCCATCTGGCGGCACACATCGCGATTCACCCGGGCATCACGTTCCGCATCGTCGCAGCGCAGCGGCTGCCGAGTACGCACGCTCTCCCCGGAAAGTCCAAACTCGGTCGAAAGCAGCGCGCCCAATTCCGGGGCATTCTCTCCCGCGCTCGCTCGGCACAACATGTCATTCTTGCCACTCCGGCGCAGAGCGATCGCAGCTCCGCTCGCGCCCGTAATGTATTGCGCACGGTCCGCCAGCAACTGCAAGGCGGCATCGAGATCGCGCTGCGCCATTTCCGCCAGCGAACGTCCCGCGTCCTCTCCAGGAAAACGCAGGCCCGCGGTGCGTGCACTCGCCTCCGCGCGTACCGCGCTCAGGGCTGCTGAGACGCTGCCCTGCGGCGCCCGGGTTGAGTTGTTCTGCTCCATCAATTGCTCCATATGGAAGTGCACAACCTTCACAACCGCCAGTTCGGCGTCCGGCAATCTGCCATCGAGAGACGAATAAGGCTCGACGGCACACGAACTCGCCCCGGGAGTTGGACGGAACGAGGCGCGATCCGCCCACGCAGCTCACGTAAGTTATGAAGGATGCAGTAGTTTGAGTCTCGCTCGGGACGTGAACGGTGTCAAGAATTTCAACGCGCAGAGGTACTAAAGTGCGAAGCCGTGAAAGAGGCCAGCACCCCTGTGGAAGACACTGTTTCCAGCACGATGGTGCGACGCCAGCACATCCTGCACCGCAAGGGAAGAGCGCCCGTCAGCGCGCGGGAGGAGGGTTCGCTCACGGCCCAGTGCAGCAGGCGCTCATCGCCCGGTGGAGTGCGTTCAACGCCCAGTGGAAAGCGCACGCAGGCCCCATTGTGGAAGGGCGGCCTTCCAGCATCGGGGAAAGAACGCCGCGTCAGCAACTCGTGGAAGAGCGGCGCTTCAGCGCCGCGTAAGAATCAGAGGAATGGATTCGGGCTTCAGCCCGGCGGTTGCAATGGGTCTCAGGACGACTATTTCTACGTCTTCCGCCGCAACGCCGACTGCGCCAAACCGTTGGCCTCTGCATTATTCTCCCGCGGAACATGCGAGATGGAGAACGCCAGCGACCGCGCCAACTTCCGGCAGGTCCAATGCAGAGAATAGAGTCGCGGACTCCGGCACGTGTACTCCCCTGTCATTTGCCGCACCACCACTTCGGAATCCGAATAAACGTGGAGTTTTTGCGCTTTCAACGACACCGCGTACTGCAGTGCTTCCATCAACGCGGCATATTCGGCAACATTATTGTCCTGGTGGCCGATCCATTTGGCGATTCGTACCGGGCCGCTGGCGCAGCCGTTGATCACCACCCCAATGCCCGACGGCCCCGGATTTCCCAGGCAACCGCCGTCCACATAGGCCACGAGTTCTGACATCACTTCTTTTTCGTTTCTGCTACTTGGAAAGATGCGCCCATCCGCTTCCAGCGTCAAGACGATTATTTGGTTCCCTTTCATACGTTTTGCAGTGCGCCCCAGCGTTGTGCAACCTTATGTGCAAAACGCGTCCCAATTGATTTCGCCTGTGGATAAGTTCCAATCAGGCAACCATTTGCATTTCTCGTTATGCACAGCTTTGCCCCAAGCTATTGCACCAATAGTTTGCGTTGACGTTTTCTGTTTCTCTGTTAAGGTGGTTTGCGTCGACGGTCGAAAGGGTTGGCACAATAAAACGAGCCAGTCCGAAAGACTGAGTGATCAGCCCAGCGGGGCAACCTGAGGGGTGACCGGACCTGAAAAAACCGACGGCTCTGCGAGGGGCAGTTGGGGTTTGGAACTGCGAAAGCAGTGATCGCATCAAGGGGTCGTGACGGTACATGCCTCCACGCTGTAAGCTCCCTCGCAGGAGCGAGCGGCTAGAGCATAACCAATGTCACGGCCCTTTCAATTTTTTCCCACCTTATTATTTTCCTCTTCCAACCTCTTGTCATGCTGAGCGGCGCTTTTGCCGCGAAGTATCTCTGTAGTTTGATTGGCCCAACCTTCATTTGTGGTCTTTCCGCGGCGGTTCGATCTGAGGCGTGGCCGTGAGCAGCACAACCTCAGACTGAAGCCCTCGGGCAACATCGATCACGTTCACCACGTCCCGCCACGACGCGCCATCTTCCCCTTCAACATAGACAATCCAATACGGACGGACTTCTAGGTGGCTGCGGAGTGTGCTGCCCAGCCGGTCCCACGACGTTTCCTTTGAGTTCACGTACAAGACGGGCTGACCGCTCCCATCGGTGGAGATCACGCTAATGATGATCGGAGGAAGGTCATGGTCGGGGTACCTGATTTTCAGGACGTGGACGGGCAAGCCTACAGTAAAGCCCACAGGAATTAGCGAGCGCAGCATGAGCGCGTACATCGGGATCAGAACTGCTAGCAGCGGCGCCCCGATCAACGCAAACGCTGGAAAACCCGAAAATCTTCTAAGCAGGGGTAATGTCTGGGCAAACCCATACGAACGTAGTGCCGCATCGAACAGCGCGGTCGACCCGCTATCGAACTTCTCCAGGCGGGTGCGAACAAGGTTGTAGGAAACCGCCGCCGGGACGGCCACGATCAGTCCCGCGGCGGTCGTAACTAGAGCGACACCGAGGTCTGCAACGATCGATCCGACTCCGCCGTATTTTTGGTAGCCGAGACGGTAGAATCCCTCTAGCATGCCGTAGCACGTCCCCGCCAGCCCGAGAAATGGCGCGGCCCAGGCAATCGTTTTCAGGGTCTTCACACCGCGGCTCAGTTCGGCAACGAGCCTCTTATGACCCGGCTGAGACGCACGTATGGAATCGGGCAAGAGCGCGCCAGATTCACGCTGCGGTCGGTAGTAAAAACGGGAAAAACGGACGACAACAAAAGCGGTGTAACCGAGCATGAGCGCGAGAGCAATAAAAATGGAGCGCTCAAAGCAGTCCGACCAACGCCAAATATTTCCGATACTCCACTCATCCCCGTCGATTAGCCACAAGTTGAGACACACTCCAAGGGTCGGAACAACTGTACTCTCGCTTGCTGCCTTCAAGAGGAAAGACACCACGCCGCCTGATCGGGTTCCAGCAAAATCCCCGGGGACGGTCTATGCTAGTCTTCGCTAGAAAATCGTTTTACTAACTTACCCGCTCCTGTGCAATAATTCCTCCCCGTAAGCACTCCGCGCCGGCGCGCGCGCTGTCACGGACGCAATGAAATCCAAAGACGGAGAATCTCATGGCTAAGTATCCCCTGTCCCGTCGTCAATTTATTCACCTCGGTTCAGGCGCTCTCGCCGCTACTACGGTCGCTAAAACTATCCTGCAGCCGCATATTTTGTCTGCTGCGGCGCGTCCCGTCGCTCCCAGCGACACCATTCGCTTCGCTTCCATCGGCACCGGCATTCGCGGATGCGAACACTTGGAAGCCTCGCTTGAGGTCCCCGGCATTCAGTGCGTTGGCGTCTCCGACCTCTACGATAGCCGCCTCTCGGCTGCCCGGGAATCCGTCAAGAATCCTAGTGTCCCCGCCTCCCGTGACTATCGCACCATTCTTGATCGCAAAGACGTCGACTCCGTTCTCATCGCCACCATGGACTTCCAACACCGCCGCGTCTTCGAAGATGCCTGCGCCGCCGGAAAAGACGTCTATTGCGAGAAGCCCTTGTCCCACACCGTCGAAGACGGATTTGCCATGGTCGCGGCTGCGCACAAATACAATCGCGTGGTCGCGGTCGGCAGCCAGCGCGTCAGCTCCGTTCTCTACGCCAAGGCCAAAGAGATTTACGATTCCGGCAAACTCGGCGAAGTCTTCTCTATCAACGCCTACTGGGACCGCAATTCTCCCAGCGGCGCATGGGTCTATCCCATTCCGCCTGACGCCAGCGAACAAACCATCGACTGGAAAGCCTTCCTCGTCGGCGCTCCCCAAGTCCCCTTCGATGCCAAGCGTTTCTTCCGCTGGCGCTGCTACACCGACTATGGCGAGGGCCTTGGCGGAGATCTCTTCGTCCACCTGCTCTCGGGTATTCAGTTCATCACCGGCATCAATGAGCCGGCACAGCGCGCCATGTCCTCCGGAGGCATCTTCCACTTCAAGGATGGCCGCGAGTTCCCCGATCTCATCGAGACTCTGTACGACTATCCCAACTGCCGCGTCACCCTGCGCTGCAACCTGAACAACAACGGCGGAGAATTTATCGGCTTCTACGGCACCAAGGGCACGATGATCATTAAGGACGCAACCCTCACCTACAAACCTGAGGACACTCGCCCCGAGCCCGAAGGCTATTCAATTTTCGGATGGCCGAAAGCCCTCCGCGATCAGTACCTGCAGAAGTGGCACGAGGATCATCCCGAGCCCGAAGCCCTCAAATGGAAAGTTGACGAGACCGGCGAGTCCTACGCCAATCCTCCCGGATACAGCGATACCGTCGATCACCAGGCCAACTTCTACAACGCCGTGCGCACGCGCAAACCAGTTGTCGAAAACGAAGTCTTCGGCAACAACGCGGCCATCGGCTGCCACCTGGCCAACTTCTCGTACTTCAACAAAACCGTCGCAGTCTGGGATAAGTCCCAAAACAAGATCGTCAAAGGCTAGAGTCCCGAGGATGCCCCACCCTTCTCGCGCATTATGCGAGAGGGTGGGGATTTTGACTTGTGTACAAACCCGGGGTGCCACGGTCGTGATGTCGAAGGGCGGCGCTTCAGCGCCGCGTTAGCGGCGTCCGAGAGACTGGCTTCAGCCCCTGGGCGCTGCTTGACACCCGCCCATCTTCGGCGTCCACTAACCTGTCCGTACCTTCATGGCAGGTGCGAAATGTTAATTTCTCTCCGCAAGCTAGCATTGCTCTCATGCGTTTGTTTCTCCTCGGCCTTTTTGCGGGCCCAATCGGACTCAACCCCGTCCGCCCAGGCAAAGTCGGAATCCATCCCCACCTTCCACTCCACCGTCCGCCGCGTCGTCGTCGATGTCGTCGTGCGCGACTCGGCTAACCGGCCCGTGCACGGCCTCAAGGCCAGCGATTTCGTGGTCGCCGAAAACGGCCGGCCGCAGAACATTCTCTCGTTCGACGTGTTCGACCTCGAAAAACCCTCGATCTCCCTGCCGCCCAACGCTCCTCACATGCCGCCCAACCACTTCGTCAACATTCCCCCGACTCCGGAGCACGGGCCGCTCTATGTCATTCTCTACGACCTCGCGAATATCGAGAGCGAGGACCAGCTCGACGCCCGCCGCCAGGTCATGAAGTTCATCAAGAGCATGCCCGACGGTACCCGCTTCGCCATCTTCGTCCGCTCCGATGGCCTCTATCTCGTGCAAGGCTTCACCGCCGACAAAGCCCTGCTCTACGCGACCCTCGATCCGCAAAACCCCAAGCCTCACGTTCCCAAGGTATTCATGATGGGCAAGAATCTTGGATACAACGATCCCGCCTCCATGATCAACGTGTTGACCCAGGTCAACGGAATTTCTCGAAGGCGTCCCCGGCCACAAGAACCTGATCTGGCTGGCCGGAACATTCCCGCTCGCACTGGTTCCGCGCAAGGAAGATCCTCGCGAATACGAGGACCAGATCATCAATGAGATTAATGTTCTGACTCGTGCGCAGGTCGCCGTCTACCCCATCAATGTCGGCGGCGTCCCGGTCAATCCCCCAGGTATGCTGACCGGAGCACGCGTGCATGGTGGCAACAACAATCAAACTGTGCAAGCAGGCGGCCCAATCGGGGGCCCCGGTGGTGGCGGCATCAATAGCCTCACTCCCGGCGTCGGCCAAAGTCTCGGATCCCACCGGATTGCTTGCATCCATGGCAGCCCAAGGCTCCGGCGATTCCATGTACACCGATTACGATGTTCAGAGGGCCCTCGCCGAAGCCACCGGCGGCCACGCCTTTTACAGCACCAACGACGTCACTGCCGCACTCGATGAAGCCACGGACATAGGCGGCAACTACTATTCGCTGAGCTATTCACCAGCCAATTTCAAAGATGACGGAGGCCGTCGCAGCGTCGCCGTCCGCGTGGTCCAGCCCGGATACAAACTTTCCTACCGCCGCTTCTATTTCACCAGCGCCCTCAAGCCTAAGGACGAGCCCGCCAAAGCTCAGCGCGCCGACAATTCTGCCGCGCCGCCCGTGCCTGCCGAGTACGACGCGCTCCAGCCCAACATGAAACATGGCGCGCCCATGGTCCACGATCTTCTCTTCTCCGCGCACATTCACGCCGACGGCATCCCGGCCAAAGCCTCTCCCGAACAGATGGCTCAACTGGCCCAGCAGCCGGCTTACATTACGACCGGCCACAAAGACAAAACGCTCGCCCCCATTGATCTGCAAAAGTATGCGATTGATTACCGCGTTACGGATCTGTCGTTGAAAGGTCAGGCTCAGAACGGTAAAGTCACCATCCTTCGAATTCGCCGCCGCCGCTTTCGACTCCGAGAGCCGCATGCTGAACGGCATCGTGAACGAAGCCACAGGAGACACTTCCGTCGCCTCGGAAGCCAACAAGACCGGAGTCTTCCGCGTGCGCCAGCAACTCGATGTCCCGGTACAGGCCACCTGGATCCGAATCGGCGTCCGCGACAAACTCACCAACCGCATGGGCACGCTGGAGGTCCAACTCCCGCTAGCCTCAGAGGCCCCGAGCCCGGCAGTAACTTCAGCCCGCTGAGGGTTATCCCACGTCTTTGTCATTCCGACCGAAGCACGCCCTTCCCAAAGGGAAGGGCGTGCGGAGTGGAGGAACCTGCTGTTATCCATCCGACCGGGTGCACCTCGAAACTTTGCGCTAGCACTCGGTCCCTCTACGTCTTCGGCAGCACAATAATGCTCTGCGGCGTCGCGATCGCGTGCGGAGACCCCGGCGCCTGCGTCACGCCCGTCGAGGTCACCGTGAACACATACAACTTGCCTGCAGTCTCGCTGATCGCATACAGGTGGTTCGCATTGTCCCAGAACATCTGGACGATCGGGTTCGAGGTCAGCAGCCCGGTAAACTTCGTGATCGGGTTGGCTCCGTTGAAGTGGAATATCTGCAGCCCCCCGCTACCCCCAACCGCCAGGTACTTGCCGTTGGGCGACATCCAATAATCGTTCACAGTGCCGACCGCAACCTTCGGCATATTCGAGTAGGTGTTGCTCGTCGTCAGGTCCCCGGAACTGTTCACCGTATAACTCGCCAACTGATACGGTCCCTGGCTCACCCAGTTTCCGTTGAGCGGTTGCATCGCGATGGCTAGATGGTCGGTCGGATCGGCCGCCGCCAGCCATGGACACCAGAAGTCACCCGTTGGAGCCTTCGGATACGGCGGGTTGAAGTTGCTCAGGTAGGAAAGCGTTCCGTCTGTATTGCGCTGCACCCCGATGATCTCCGGCCCGAAGTGATAGCAACTCGACGAGTACGCAAAGTCGTTATTTCCGATGAAGCTCACCGGGCTGTTATTGGGAGGGCCTCCCGCAAGATCGCCAGTTTGCGTTAACTTACCCGTCGACTGGTCGATGCTGTACGACAGATAGTCGTTGTTCGTGGAATACAAATCCGCATAGAGCGTGGCTCCCGTGTGATCGAGATAATCACTGATCAGCCCGTTGCCATTGGTTACCACCGTGAGTTTGTCCTTCAGCGTGAGGGCGCCGTTCGCGCCAATCGAGAACGAATAGAGGTCTTCGTCAACGTTCGCGATGCCGAAAAGCCATGCACCATTCACCGCCATGTAATTGACGTTATAGGGAAACGGCGAGCCCGGAATGGCTGTGAGGGATCCGTTAGAGGCTGCAGAGTAGCTTTTGATCTGGTCCGTGCTGCCGTTGGAACTTGCTACATATAAGTAGGCGACTGGCGAGTTAACGCTCGAATCGGTACTGGGGTCAGTCTGTGACGTCGTGGCCTGAGCGGATGCCAGAACTGTGCTGGCGCAGGCCCCTAGGAAGGCAAGCAAAAGCGTGCGATGAACGGAAAACATGCAACGTGGTCAACCCTTCTGCGGAGGAAATAACGATCGAACAAGCGTCCATTCGGATGCGCTACGGGGCAAAGTGGGTTGTTACAGTCTTCTCCGTAGCCGTTAGAGAACGCGGGTGCCCCATCCTTTCGCGTTCTTTGCGAAAGGGTGGGAAACCACGGAGGCGCGATCCTAATTTACGGCTTCTTCTTGGCCGGCAAATACTTCTTCTCAATCGAAGCCACGACCACGTAATTCGGATCCACCATCTCGTTCAAATGAATCCTCGCCACCTTCGACAGCAACTCATACGCATCCAGTTCCGAGAGCCCGTAGTCCTTGTGAATCCAATGCACGAGTTCGGTCAACGCAATTCGCGTCGCATCCTCTAGCGGACGGTACGCTCCCACGGTCATGATCGCGTCATCATTTTCAAACTGCGGCCAATCGATCGTTCCGCCCCTTGATCACGTTCACCTGCACCCGCGCCTTCAGCGGCACCTCGATCGCCGACCCCGCGGCCTCGCCATCTCCCATGGCCGCATGCCCGTCACCCAGATACAGCAGCCCGCCCTTCACATTCACCGGAAAGTAAACCGTGTTGCCCACGCTCGCCTCCGGAGAATCCATGTTCCCGCCAAACTCCGCCGGCACAATCGAACTCCGCGCCTCGCCATTCGCGGGAGCCACACCAATGCACCCAAAGAATGGATGCATCGGAATCTTCACCGCGAAATCCGAATCCACCGCCTTGAACGTCGCCGTGTTGTCGCTGCGTGATCAATGCGATAAAACCACACCCGCTCCGGCAACGGCCCGCCCAGCATGGGAGTGTAGTTGCGACGCATTGATCGAGCCGAATCCCGGCGAGAACGCTCCCACTCCGTATTCCCCATCCACCTGCAGATCCAGAATCTTGACGGCCAGCGTGTCTCCCGGCTCCGCGCCGTCGACGTAAAACGGCCCGGCCAGCGGATTGTCCCCCTTGGCCATGCTCAGCGTGTCGCCTGGCTTCTTCAGCCCGTTGCCAAAACAATCCAGCGTATTGGTGTCGAGAATGTCCCCCGGCTTCAAATGCAACACCGGCTCCGCCGTGGCAAACAGATATTTCACGTTGGCATTGGTCGTGGTGTAGTGCACAACGCTCTGCGCAAGAACGGGACCAGCCAGCAGCACAACCGCAAGAATGCGAGAAATCAAGAGAGCCTCCGAAGTTTCGTACACAGGATGCAAAACGATGCCGTGATTGTAATAGACCCGGGGTGCCACACCCTTGTCGCACATTTTGCGACAGAGCCCTGCGCTGAGCGCGTCGAAGAGATAGAGACTTAGACCTACCTGATTGCCCTTGTCATGCTGAGCGGAGCAATGAGGAGAGCAACGCGATCCTCATTGCGCAGTCGAAGCATCCCTACCTGAACGGCATTGTTACAACGAGGGTCTTTCCTCAGTGTCCTCTGTGGTGAATTCTCTGCGCGAAAGGCGTGTCCACCAGGCGACTACGAGGCACCTTTCTTTTTCCGCTCGTAGAACCGCTGCACCTTCGCCCGGTTGCCGCAGCGCGTCATGTCGCACCAGCGCCGGTGATGATTCTTGCTCGTATCCAGAAAAAACCATTCGCAGGTTTTCGAGAAGCAAGCCCGCACATAACGCAGCTGGTCCGAAACCAGTAGATCGGCCGCGGCCCGCGCAATCGGCCACAGCATGCTCTCGAACTGCATTTACATCGTCAAACTTCCACTGGAAGCCCCCCTTCACCGGGAACCAGCCGCATGTGTTCCGCAGCGATCTGCACGGAGCCATTGAGCCGCGCGAGAGCCATGGGCGGCGCTGGCCGTTGGTTGATAATCGCCCAGAACACATCGTGAATCGCCTCGCGCAACTCTCTCGCCCACTTCAGCGCTTCGCGCGCGCCCTCCGGATCGGCCTCGCTGCGCGCGAAAAACCGATCCACCTGGCTCGAATCGAGCAGGCCGGTATCTTCCGCGAAGCGCGCGAGGTCCAGATAATTTTCCAGCAATTCCTTTGGCTGCGTGTGGCGGTCGTCGAGCGTGTTCACAAAGTCGAGGCTCACGTTGCCTGCAATCAATTCGAAGCGCGGCGGTCGCCGCCGCGTGATTTTCCCGTCTTCACTTGCCTGGTCTCAGAGGATTTCCTTTCACCACCATTATCTAACCATTAAAAGCATCTTGACAAGTTAGATTGATTGACCTAATATTACTCTAACCGCTATAGATACTTTTGGAGGTTAGATTGATAACCAAACACCACCCAGCGCAAATTATGGCCATGATCCGGAGCGCGAGATGGCCGACCGAAAAGATGGTAAACATTGGAGGCAGACCTGTGATCGTGACCAGCTCCGCAAAAATCCGCAACCAGTCGCAGCGCAGTCCATCCAACTCGCGCTCGCCTTTGCCGCCATCTATCTCGTGTGGGGCTCGACCTACCTCGCGATTCGTTACGCAGTCGAGACGATTCCGCCACTCGTCACGGCAGGCATACGGCACTCCATCGCAGGCGCGATTCTCTTCGCATGGGCGTGGGCGCGCGGCTTTCGTCCCACGCGCGCGCATTGGATTTCTGGATTCGTAGTGGGCGCTCTGTTCTTTCTGATTGGTCATGGCTCGCTGCATTGGGCTGAACAATATGTGGGATCAGGACTCGCGGCGCTGCTCATCGCCACCGAACCCATGTTCATTCTGATTCTGGCGTGGTCGATGGGACAGCAGAAGATCAGCCGCCTTAGCGCGCTGGGCCTGGGGTTGGGCGTGGTGGGGGTTGCCATGCTGACGGGTGCAGAGTTGACCGTGAAGGGTTCGAGCCTGCTCGGACTACTGGCCGTGCTGGCGGGATCCCTGTCATGGTCAGTCGGCGTGGTGATCTCTCCGAAACTCAAACTGCCCAATGACGCGCTGGGGCGCACGGCGCTGCCAACGATTTGCGGCGCAGTCATGCTGCTGGCAGCCGCAGGATTGAGTGGCGAATTTCACGCCACGCACTGGGCCAGCATTTCTCTGAAATCCATTTTCGGGTTGGCCTATCTGATTGTTTTTGGTTCAGTCGTGGCGTTCACTGCCTATACATGGCTGCTGCAGCGGTGCCCGCCGGCACTGGTGGCCACGCACACGTATGCGAATCCAGTCGTCGCCGTGTTCCTAGGATGGCTGCTCGCCTCCGAGCCGCTCACGATGCGGGTGGTACTGGCATCGATCGCGATCCTTGGCGCGATCGTGCTCATCCGCAAAGGCGAGCGCAGCGCCCCTGCGAAGCGTCCTGACGTGGCTTCAGCTGGCGCGAAGATCGAGAGGCAGGAGTGCGCTTAGCAGAGTCTTAGTTCTCACCCAAGCTGATAAGGGTAACGGCGTCAGTCGCCGTTACCTTTCCTCGTTACTTGTGTAATCGGGGACGATAGTCGCACGCTCAACCCTGCCGACACACTGCCCGATAACTCAAGTATGGCCGTCGCGCACGGGGCGCGACTGGTATTTCGTACATAAAAGTACGTACAAATGTTCCTGCAGGAACATTTGTCCATACTTTTCTGTACGGCATGGGCAATATCTTGCACAGGGCGCCGAGATGCCGGCTGCCTGGTCAGGATGATTCTATCGTGGCGAGTGACGATGGTGATTGACGGAGAGCATGGACGCGGGTCATTACTTAAGTTGAGGCGTCCCACTAATAGGCCATTGCGGGGATGAACAACTGAAGTAGAATCTGCGGCAACTGTGGGAAAGTTTTGATCATCTTACGATCATCGCTATTACGAGAAATCGCGAAGGGATGCGAAGGCCTCAAAGGAAGGCGATCTTAACGAACACGGGGGAACGAATGGGGAAGCAGAACAGAAATTGGGTATGCAGTGGGATTGTAGCGGGGATCGTCTTTTTCGGGGTGTCGGCGTGGGCACAGGTTGCCCCGCATGAATATTATGGGTTGAGATCGACGAGCGCAGCCAGCAACGAGCTTACGAGGGGGCCGCAGGAACTGGTTGCCGCCAACGGGATGAAGTTCGACGACGGCAACGTGTCGGAACCGACTCATGCTGCGGTCACGGATGTGCCGACTTTGAGCAAGCCTTCGAGCCCGGCGATTGCGCCGTGTGGAGATCCGAAACAGGTCATCCAGATAGCAGCGGAGCCAGCCCCGACGGAGACCGCACCGCCCGTCACGCTCACGGTGAAAGCGTCGGCTTTGTTGGAACTGCACGAAATGCGCCAGAATGCAGTGAACCTTTGCCTGGAACTGCCCACGAAGTACCGCACGCAGTTGCCGGAGTGCGCGGACATCTTCAAGCATGAAATCCGGCTGAAAGCGCTGGCGAAGCAACAACAACACTGACGGGTGGACAGTCTGCAGGCTGTGCAATTTTGAACAGACGCACCGTAGGGGAACTGCTAGTTTCCTTTTTAACTACAGTGCAGTGAAGGAACAGTCGCGATCACCCCACGAACCCCGAGCGCGATCGTTATCCTTCGTTCCTCAGGTGGCGCAGCGTGTTCTTCACCTCTGCTGCGCCACATCTAAAAACATTGACTTGGCACCGGGATGAGTTCGCCGCAGGAGAGCGGGTCGTGAACGCTCAGTCCACCTCGGCCAGCCAGATCTTCTTCTGCCGTTCGATGACCTGATAGCAATCGCAGGCGGTGGCCTCTAGTTTTGGCCGATCGAGAATGCGGACACTGCCCCGCGAATACTCGATGGCCGAATCCTCTTGCAAAACTCCCGCAGCCACGGTGACGCTGGCCCTCCGGGTGCCCAACATCTGTGCCAGGAAGTCCTGCGTGAGGGGAAGAGTGGTGCCGCCAATCCGGTCGTGGCTCATGAGCAGCCATCTCGCAAGGCGAGCGACAACATCATGCAGGCGGTTGCAAGCCGCGAGTTGAGTGGACTGCATGGCAAGCATCATAGAAAAGCGTTGAAGGTGCTTTTCGAGTTCGGGACTTTGCGGGAGAATGCCGAGCAGGAACTTCGCTTCGACGCGGTAGCCAGTGGCGTCGGCTTGGGTGACGACTCGCAGGCCGCTGGTCTTAAACCCGAAGATGATGGGCAAGCCGACGAAGCCTTCTCGTCCGATTAAACCGACTTCGACCGTCTTGCCATCGGGCTGAGTGGTGAGTACAGAACCGAGGCCATTGTTCAGGAAATACACCGACTTGATGATCTCTCCGGGCTCATGCAGCACCTGGTGAAGTTTGAGCCGAACAAATTCCGCGGCGGAGAGAATTGGATTGCGTTCCTTGCGTGGAATGGAGCGCAAGATTTGGTTGCCAATTTCTCTCCCATCGCCGTCACCGCCAGACGATGGGCTAAAGGGCTTGAGCGAACGAGAGTATGTAAGTTTGGCCACAACGGGCCTCCTTGCGTCAACGGAAAATCCGTCTGATTTCGCAAGGGACCGTTGCCAAGGAAGCGCCCGGCGGAACGATGCTGGAAGAGACATCTTCACCGTACGCGCATTTCGTCCCTTTGTATGTACTAAATCGCTCATATGTATGAGCGGCAATCGGGCAGGCGTTCACACACCGGGGATGTGAATCTGCCAAGACAGAGAAACGTGGGCGGTGCGCGAAAGATTGTTATTGGGTAGTGCCTGAAACGAGACGCGGCGCCTCCGTATTCAAAATAACCGCGTAGAAGTTCGTCTACGACGTGATCGTCAGAACGATGGCTTGACTTGTCCCGCCGCTGGAGCAACCCACGTATCCGGTGTTTCCGCTGGGTGTGCTTACGGTGATGCTGGCAGTTCCCGGGGCGGAGATGAGCGCGGTGGTGATGGTGACCGTCAATTGTTTGCTGCTCAGGACCTGGGTGGTGAGCGTCGTCCCATTGATGATAACGACCGAGGAGCCCACGAACTCGCTGCCATTCAGGGTGAGTAGAAATCCCGCCTGCACCTGAGCGAAAGTGATGCTGGTAGCAGAAAGCGAGGAGAGGATGGGAGCGGGGCGGGCGCTATCGCACAGCGGGTTCAGGGCATTGCAACCTTGAGAAACCAGCAGGGCAAGCAGCAATGAGCCGAGAGCCGGGAGAGACAGGAAAATTCGTTTCATGGTCCATCCTACACTCTGGTACGTGGAGGTGGGTCGATTTCGAGAACGGAAGTAACGGGGCACTCTCATAGATGGGAGACGAGAGACGATTCACGATGTTCCGCGTTAGAGTTGCGTGACCGTTGCCGGTGCGCAGATCGTAGACAGCGCCAATCACTTTGAGGTTACCTTCTTTGACTTTAGGCGCCAGGATGGGCTGCAGTTGTTTGAGGCGTTCAACTCCCAAGCTGCACATTCTGACGAATGGCATTGTCAAGAGGATCGCCGGATTTTCCGCGACTCTGGGTGACGGCCGGCTTGATTGATTCCACCAGGCCGTTGATCGCTCCGGGCAAAGAGTCCTTCGCGTCGATGTGCTTCATGGCGGCCTTCACAGCACCACAATTGCTATGACCGAGGACGACGATGAGGGGCACGTTCAGTTCGGCGATGGCGTATTCGATACTGCCCTTAACAATCGCGCCGGCGCCTTCCACGACATTGCCGGCGACGCGCACAACGAAGATGTCGCCTACGCCTACATCGAACAGGATCTCAGGCGCGACACGGGAATCAGCACAGCTGACAATCACGGCATGAGGATATTGGGCTTCGGCGAGGGCGTGAAAATCCTCAGGGCTGCGCCGTGGACCTGTGGGTTGTCCTTTGTCGAAACGGGAGTTACCGTCGAGGAGGTCGTGCCAGGCTTGGTCGGCACCGACGGGCGCCGGAGTTTTGCTGGAGGCTGCTTCTTTTTGCGCTGCTTCCTCGTGTGGCCCAGCGAACAACTGGCCAGAGTTCGCCAGAGTCAATCCGGCAGCAGTCAGGGTCATGAATTTACGGCGAGAAACCACTGGTAGGGACTTCATAAGGATCCTTTCTATCGATCCCCAAGTCAGGACGCCACTGATATTGCCAAGTTTTGGGGACAAACGCAAATGTCAATTCTGACAGTGCGGGACAATGGGAGAGCGGGCGCACGCGCCGCGTACTGCTTCTTCCTAGTTCTTCAATCCTTAAATCGTTAGCGGTTGTGGTCGCGGCGGCGGAGGTAGTCGATGAACATTTGTTCGACGGGCTTGTCGTAGGCGATGAGGACGTGGCGGACGGTGTGTCCGCTGACGAAGTGGCAGACTTCTTCGGCGAGATTTTTGGCGTGATCGCCGGCGCGCTCGAGCGACTGGGTCATGAAGATGACTTGCAGGCTGGCCTGGCGGTGGACGTTTTCGGGATTCTCGATGTGGCGCAGGAAGATGAGGTTGCGCAGGCGGTCCATTTCGGCGTCGGCGCGGAGGACGTCGATGGCCTTGCCGATTTCGCGGGCGGAAAAGGCGGCGCCGCAGTCGGTCAACATTTTTTCGAGGATGGTGGCCATCTGGGTGAGGTCGCGAGTGTCTTCGGAGTCGATGCGTCCGCTGACCGACAGGGCGCTGTTGGCGAAGCTGAGGAGGAGATCGCCGATGCGCTCGAGGCCGATCATGAATTTCATGCAGGCGAGAAGTTCGCGAGCTTCGGCGGGGCCGACTTCGGTGATGGCGGTGGTGACGCCGCTGTCGATTTCCATATCGAGCGTGTCGAGTTCGCGCTCGCGCTGGCGCAGGGAGTTGAGCAGGGCGCTGGAGCCGGTGGCGATGCCTTCGGCGGCGGCGCCGGCGGCTTCTTTGGCCATGTTGCAAGCTTCGACGGTGCGGCGCACGAGATACTGATGGGCCGGTTCGGGATCGGGTGACTTGGTCGCGGTACTCATACGTGTGTCCGCCGGGCGAGAACGTTGCGCGACGAGAGGGATTTCTGGGACCCGTCGTCACGATTCTGCCGCTCTGGAGATGGGATGGCCAACGGCTAAGCATAGGATTTCTTGGGGATAGCAGTGGTTAATATGCTGTGAATTTTCCGTCATTTTTCGTGCGCAGCGAGACATTACCCACTACTATTGTCGGCCTGTGCAGGACAAACGTCAAAAAACCTCACCCGCGCATTGGGGAAATTACGAGTCTCGTCTCGTGCATTCGCGCGCTGGATGGACGGCCGAGGCGGCCGTCCCCAGCATGAGCACGTGAGTTCATGCGGTCGGTAGGGTGAAGAGGAAGGTGCTGCCGTGGCCGAGTTCGCTTTCGGCGCGGATGGAGCCGCCGTGGGCGAGCATGATGTGCTTGGCGATGGCGAGGCCGAGGCCGGTGCCGCCGGATTCGCGGGAGCGGGCTTTGTCGACGCGGTAGAAGCGTTCGAAGAGGCGCGGCAGATGCTCGGAGGCGATGCCGGCGCCGAAATCCTGCACGTAAAATTCGACTCCGAATTCGATGCCGCGTTGGCGGGGCGCGCGCCGAGCACGATGCGTCCGCCGGAGCGGCCGTACTTCATGGCGTTGTCGATCAGGTTGGAGAAAACCTGGTGGATGGCTTCGCGGTCGGCGCGCACGGAGGGCAGAGATTCGACGGAGCCGCGATCTGCGTTGCGTCTCCACGATCTGCAATTCGACTTCCTGGCCGCGGGCGATCTCGCGGAAACTTTCTTCGGCGTCGTGCAGGAGTTCGATGGGAGGAACGGGTTCGGTATCGAAGCGGGTCTCGCCGGATTCGACGCGCGCCAGAGTCAGCAGGTCTTCGGTGAGGCGCGACATGCGGGCGGCGTTCTTGCGGATGATTTCGAGAAACTCGCGGTTGGGTCCGGAATTTTCGGAGCTGAGTCGAGGAGAGTTTCGGAGTATCCCTGAATGGAAGTCAGGGGAGTGCGGAGTTCGTGAGAGACGTTGGCGATGAAATCGCGGCGAGTTTTTTCGACGCGCTCGGTTTCGGTGAGGTCGCGGAGCACGGCGACGGCGCCGCCATCGGGCAGGGGCGCGGCGGTGACGTCGAAGGCGCGGCCGGGAACGATGGAAGTGGCGCGTGTGGTCTTCACTTGCTTGGTGGTAGTGGCGGCTTTGACGGCGGCGAGGAAATCGGGATCGCGAATGGTTTCGACGACGGGCGCGTTGAGGCGCGTGTGCTGGGGAACGAGGCGATCCATGGGCTGGTTGGCCCACTGCACGAGGCCATCGGAACTGACGGCGATGACGGCGTCCTGCATGCTGTTGAGCAGAGTTTCGAGTTGGCGCTGGCTGGAACGGACGGCGGCGAAGCTGCGTTCGACCTGGCCGGCGGTTTTGTCGATGGCGGCGGCGACGCGGCCAATTTCATCGAGGGGACCGTCGTCGACGCGGGCGCGCAGGTCGCCTTGCTCGATGCGGGCGGCGACGTCGACGATGCGATCCAGACGGCGGGAGTCCAGACGGAGGCGGAGGCGGCGATGAGCAAGGCGAGGAAGAGGGCGATGGTGGATCCCCAAAGCAGGCGGCGGTTGCACTTGCGCCTGCACGGCTTCGACGTCGGAAAGAGGATAGGCGAGGCGGACCGCGCCACCGGACACGGGAACGGCGACGTAGAGAAATGGAATGCCGAGCGTGGCGCTGCGGCGCTCGTTCTTGCCGGTTTGCCGGCGAGGGCGGCGGCGAATTCCTTGCGGGTGGCGTGGTTCTCCATGTTGGCGGGATTGGATTCGGAGTCGGCGAGAACTTTTCCGGAAGCGTCGATGATGGTGGCGCGAGCTCCGGCGGCGAGGCCTTCCTGCGCGGCGATTTCGGGGAGGGAGTGGGTGCGGTCGGTTTCGACGCGGTGGGCGAAGAGCAGAGTCTTCTGCGTGAGGTTGCGCTCGATCTCGGTGCGGAGCGAGGCTTCCCAGGCGCCGCCGAGCATGACGTCGAGGATGGCGGCGGTGGCGGCGATGACGATCAGGAAGACGGCCAGGAGTTTGAAGAAGATGCGGTTCTTCACGAGTCTCCTCGTCGCTGGCGGAGTAGAAATCGCGAACCACGAACGGGCACGAAGGTTCACGAAGTGAAAGCTCGGAATCGCCTACCCTGTCGCGAGAGGCTTCGCATCCTTTGTGGTGCACCGGCTCTGTGATCCTCATCATTTGGGGACCTCGAAGCGGTAGCCGGCGCCGCGGACGGTTTTCAGGTAGCGCGGGTTTTCGGGGTCGGGCTCGATTTTTTCGCGGATGCGGCGGACGTAGACGTCGACCGAGCGCGGAGTGACGTAGGCGGTGTCGCGCCAGACGGAGTCGAGAAGATGGTCGCGGCTGAAGACGCGTCCCTTGTGGCGGGCGAAGTAATCGAGCAGGCGGAATTCGGTGGCGGTGGTGGGAACGAGGGTTCCGCGCACCGTGAGGGTCATGGCCGAAGGATCGATTTCGATTTCGCCGACTTTCATGGGGCTGGGCGGCAGCGGGCGCTCGAAGCGGCGCAGCACGGCTTTGACGCGGGCGACGAGTTCGCGCGGGCTGAAGGGCTTGGCGATGTAGTCGTCGGCGCCGAGTTCGAGGCCGAGGACGCGGTCGGCTTCGCTGCTTTTTGCGGTCAGGAAAATTACCGGGACGGAGGCGAGGCCGGGCGTCTGGCGAATGGTGCGGCAGATTTCCAGACCGTCTTTGCCGGGGACCATGATGTCGAGAACGAAGAGCGCGGGGCGCTGGCGTTCGGCGTCGGCGAGGACGTTGGCGCCGGTGGGATAGACGCGGACGGTGAAGCCTTCGTTTTCGAGATGATGGCGGACGAGGCGGGAAATGTCGGGATCGTCTTCGACGACGAAAAGGCTTGGTTTCACGGGAGTATTGTAAATGGAAAGCAGTTGCCAGTGGCTAGTTGCCGGTTGTCAGTAGCGAAATCGGGCTTGAATTTCATCGGATTGTAACAATCGTTGGGAAAGGCATTACCACGAAGGACATAAGGTTCACGAAGGAGGACGTTCCTCACTTGGGTCTGTGGAAACAATCAGGTTGGTGGCGCGGTCGAGGTGGAAGTGTTTGCCGGGCGGGATGACTGTGGTGGCGCTGTATTCGGTGATGATGGCGGGGCCGGGATATTTTCTTGCCGGGGTTGGAGGTCGTCGCGGGAGTAGATTTTCGTTTCTTGTTTCTTGCCTTCGAATAGGACTGGGGCTTTGAGCGAGGAAAGCCTGCCGAGCGTTGCTCGGCCTGGACGGCCGAGGGCGGCCGTCCCCACATGGTCATTTTTCGCACATCGTCTTGCTTTCCGCATGGTTCATGTTCTCCACACGCGTCTGGCTGATTTCACGACGGCGCGGAGGCGGAGGGTTACTAGTTCGACTTCGCGAGTGGGGTGGGTGTAGCCGTAGCGGCGGTGGTGTTCTTGTTCGAAATCGCGCAGGAGATTTTTCGTGAAGGGAAGGTTGAGTTCGTATCCCTGGCCGCGGTAGCGGAGGTCGACGCTGCGGTGGTAGTGCGGACTTCCCTGCCAGGCTTCTTCGCGAAAATCTTTGGCGGCGGTTTTTTCCAGGGCGGCGAATTCTCGATTCAATTTGTGCGGCGGGAATTTTTCCGGAGACGCGCCAGAGGACCGTGCGGGAATAATCTTTCACGACGTCGCTCGCGAGAATGCCGAGAGCGGAGAGCGCGCCGGGGAACGCGGGGACGATGACGTGCGGAATGCTGAGAGCTTCGGCGAGGGCGCAGGCGTGCAGGCCTCCGGCGCCGCCGAAGGCGACGAGAGCGAAGTGGCGGGGGTCGCGGCCGCGTTCGATGGAGACGACGCGGATGGCTTTTTCCATGGTGGCGTTGACCACGCGGATGACTCCGGCGGCGAACTGGTCGAGCGTGAGTTTCGAGCTTCTGCTGCTTCAGCCATTCTTGCGTGACGCGGCGGGTGCGGTCGAGATCGAGCGTGAAATCTCCGCCGAGAAAGCGCGTGGGCTGCAGGCGGCCGAGGAGAAGATTCGCGTCGGTGACGGTGGGCTGCAGTGCCGCGACCGTAGCAGAT
This sequence comes from uncultured Acidobacteriaceae bacterium, assembly GCA_963795875.1. Classification (GTDB taxonomy): domain Bacteria; phylum Acidobacteriota; class Terriglobia; order Terriglobales; family Acidobacteriaceae; genus Sulfotelmatobacter. The sequence goes on along the minus strand of CAWCJM010000003.1, from coordinate 958,676 downwards.
GGGGCCGGGATCGGCTCCGGCGGATTCGGGGCCGACGCGCAGGACTCCGGCGGCGTCGAAGCGGGCGAGCGAGCCTCCGCCGGCGCCGACGGTGTGGATGTCGAGCATGGGGACGCTGACGGGCAGGCCGGCGATCTGGGCGTCGGTGGCGGTTTTGATTTCGCCTTCGACGAGGGAGACGTCGGTGGAAGTGCCTCCCATGTCGAAGGCGATGATGCGGTCGAAGCCGCTGGCGCGGGCGGTGGCGGCGGCGCCGACGACGCCTCCGGCGGGGCCGGAGAGGACGGTGCGGACGGGCTCGCGGGCGGCGGTGGAGAGGGCGGTGATGCCTCCGCAGGATTGCATGACGAAGATGCGGGGGTGAAGGCGTCCGGCTTTCGGCTTTCGGCTTCCGGCAGAAGCCGCGACGCAGGGGCTGAAGCCCTGTTGCTGGGCAGCTTTTCGCGGCCCTGAAGGGCCGCTCTTCCACGGTAGCGCGGACGGCAGTAGAGCGCTGCTCTTGCCCGGCACCTTTCGCAGCGCTGAAGCGCTGCGCCACCCTCTCCTTCGTAAGGATCGTTTTCGTAACCTGCGCGGGTGAGACGCCCGCGGCCACATGAGGATTGCTCATGGCCAGAGTTCTCGTTTCCAGATTTTCCAGATAACTTTGCATTACTGGTTGCAGGTAGGCGTTGATGACTACCGTGGAGGTGCGTTCGTATTCGCGGAATTCGGGGAGGATTTGGTGCGAGATGGAGAGCGGGACGGCGAGGCGCTTCAGGCTTGCGGCGACGGCTTCTTCGTTCTTTGGATTTGCGAAGGAGAAGAGCAGCGAGATCGCGATGGATTGCGGCTTGGCGGCGGCGAGCTTGTTCGACGAGGGTTCGCAATTCTTGCGGCGTGGGCGCGGTGAGGATTTCGCCGTCGCTGGCGGTGCGTTCGTTGACGCCGAAGCGGAGATCTTTGGGGACCAGCGGCTCGATGCGGTCGAAGAAGAAGTCGTAGAGCTTGGGGCGGGCCTGGCGTCCGATTTCGATGGCGTCTTCGAAGCCTTCCGTGGTGACCAGGGCGGTGCGCGCGCCTTTGCGTTCGAGCAGCGTATTGGTGCCGACGGTGGTGCCGTGGAGGAGGATGAAGTCGCCTTCGTGCGCGATTTTTTGAAGGGCTTCGACGATGGCTTGCGAGGGATCGGCGGGAGTCGAAAAGACTTTCAGCATGCGGAGGCGGCCGCGCTCTCGCCAGACGCAGTCGGTGAAGGTGCCGCCGGTGTCGATGGCGATGCGGAGGGGTTGAGGGCGGCGGGGCATGGGACACAAAAGAGTAACACTGGCGGCAGTGCGCCGGCGCTGAGATGCGGCACCTGGGCACCGCATCTGATTTTGTAACCGCGGGTATTTTCCGCCGGATGGATGCGCGCAGAACTGAAGTGCGGGAGGCCTGCGAATGCGCGGGCTCCTGCTTAACACTGATGTTGCGGATGTGGAGTAACATTTTCGGCTATGAGATACGAATTTCTAGTGGAAACGTACGCCACCGAGCGAGTGAAGGTGGTCAGCGTGTGGAGCGAGTTCCGCGATGAGGATCTGCGGGTGCGTCCGCGGGAAGGGGATCCGCGAGGGCGCAGCGTGTTGGAGCAGATGGTGCATCAGTGTGTGAGCGAGGATTTGTGGTTTCGCAACATGCTGGGGATTGATGTAGGAGCGCCGCCGTTGCCGGCGTCGGAGAGGCGGATGGAATTCATGAAGCGGTACTGCAGAGGACAGCGGGAAGCGACTGGCGGCGTTGCAGTCGAAGGATGAGGGCTGGTGGGAGGCGGACACGAAATTCTTTGAGGTGCAACGGTCGCGGGCATGGGTGATGGTGCGGCGGATGACGCATTCGTCGCATCATCGCGGGCAGTTGATGGCAATGCTACGGATGCTGGGGCGCGAGCGTACATAGCAATTATGGGCCTACGGCGGATACTGGCGGGTTGATGGCGAATCATGCGCCGACGATTTATGCGTATGGGAGTTTGGAGGACGGCGTTGGCGGGAGGGGCGAAGACCGTGTTGCCGGGGGCGGGCGGGAAGGCGGTTACGGAGCGGCCGGGGTAGCGTCACTCTGTTCGCGAGGGCTTTCTTTTTGGCTTTGGGACGCGGGCGGCGGCGCCCGCGACACATAGACCTTCCTTCGCTTCGCTCGGGGGACAGCCGAAGGCGGCTGTCCCCACATGGACTGTGCCCCCGTGCCGAGCTTCGCTTGGCGGCAGGATCGAGGATCCGGCCCACATAACTCAAAACTACTTTGTGGTGAAGGCTAGGGTCAGCAGAGTTTTCTGTTCTACTTCGTGGGCTTTGGCGCTGCCTGTCGCGGGGCTGGCGCCGGAGCTGCGCTTTACGCTGAGCACGGGGCGGTCGCCGGCGATTCGTTTCAGGCGCGGGAGCATGTTGAAGAGCGCGCCCATGTTGGCGGGCTCTTCCTGCACCCAGACGATGTCGGCGTTTTTGCCGTGGCGGTCGAATTCGGCGACGACTTCCTGTTCGGGGAATGGGTAGAGCTGTTCGAGGAAGACGATTGCGGTGGTGGTGTCTTTTCTTTTCTTGCGTTCGGCCTGGAGTTCGTGGCCGATTTTTCCGGTGCAGATCAGGATGCGGTCGGCTTCTCCGACTTCGGTGTCGGGGATGACGTTCAGGAAATTCTTGTGGGTGAAATCGGCAATGGGCGAACTGGCGTCGGGATGGCGCAGCATGCTCTTGGGCGTGAAGACGACCAGCGGCTTGCGCCAGTGGCGCAGGGCCTGGCGGCGCAGGAGATGGAAATATTGCGCGGCGTTGCTGGGCTGCGCGATCTGGATGTTGTGCTTGGCGGCGAGTTGGATGAAGCGCTCGATTCTCGCGCTGGAATGTTCCGGGCCCTGGCCTTCGTAGCCGTGGGGCAGCAGCATGACGACGCCGGAGAGCAGGTTCCACTTGGCTTCGCCGGCGCTGATGAACTGGTCGATGATGGCTTGCGCGACGTTGACGAAGTCGCCGAACTGGGCTTCCCAGAGGACGAGCGATTCGGGATAGTCGCGGCTGTAGCCGTATTCGAAGCCGAGGACGCCGGCTTCGGAGAGCGTGGAGTTGTAGATTTCGCAGCGGGCCTGGCCGGGCGCGATGTTTTCCAGCGGCACGTATTCGTTTTCGTTCTCGATGTCGATGAGGACGGAGTGGCGCTGGTTGAAGGTGCCGCGGCGGGAGTCTTGTCCGCTGAAGCGCACGTGGGTGCCGGCTTTCACGAGGCTGGCGAAGGCCAGAGCTTCGGCCATGCCGTAATCGACGGGGCGTTTGCCTGCGCCCATTTCGGCGCGCTGTTCGAGGAGCTTCTTTACTTTCGGGATGAATGTGGAAGCCGTCGGGATACGTGGTGAGGCGAGCGGTGAGTTCGGACAATCTCTTCGGGCGAGAGTCCGGTTTCGACTTCGAATTCGGGTCGGTAGAGGCCGCCGTAGTAGTTGTTCCAATATTTCGGGAGTTCGCGCATCAGCGGCTTTTGCTTGATGCTGCCGGCTTGTTTCTGCGCGGCTTCGAACTCGGCTCTGATGGCGGCGGCTTGGGCCTGCGCGTCGGTGGCGCCGATGTCGTCGGCGTAGATTTCCCAGAGCGGCGGATGCTCTTTGATCTTCTTGTAGAGCAGCGGCTGGGTGATGGTGGGGTCGTCGACTTCGCTGTGGCCGTGGCGGCGGTAGCCGATCAGATCGATGACGACGTCGGTGCCGAATTTGTAGCGGTATTCGGTGGCGATGCGGGCGACGCGGACGACGGCGTCGACGTCTTCGCCGTTGACGTGGAAGATGGGAATCGACTGGCGGCGCGCGATGCAGGCGGCGAAGCGCGTGGAGTGCTCTTCGGTGTAGCTGGTGGTGAAGCCGAGAAGATTGTTGACGATGACGTGAATGGTGCCGCCGACGGTGTAGCCGGGGAGGTCGGCGTAGTTCATGGTCTCGGCGAGGATGCCTTGTCCGGCGAACGCGGCGTCGCCGTGGACGAGGAGCGGAAGATATTTCTCGCGTCCGCCTTCGCCGGTGCGGTCCTGCTTGGCGCGGGTGCGGCCGACGGTGACGGGATCGACGGCTTCGAGATGGCTGGGGTTCGAGACCAGATGGATGTGAACTTTTCCGCCGCTGCGCGTTTTGTATTCGCCGGTCGCGCCCATGTGATATTTCACGTCGCCGGAGCCGAGAACGCTGCGCGGATCGACGTCTTCGAATCCGGCGAAAATTTCCTGCGGCGGGCGCTGGGCGACGTGGGCGATGACGTTGAGGCGGCCGCGATGGCTCATGCCCATGACTAGTTCGATGGCGCCGCGCTGGGCGGCGGTGTCGAGAACTTCGTCGACCAGCGGGATGAGCGCGGTGACGCCTTCGAGCGAGAAGCGCTTGCTGCCGAGATAGCGCTGCTGCATGACCTGCTCGAAGACGTCGGCGCGGATGAGCAGGTCGAGGATGCGCTGCTGGTCTTCTTCTGTAACCTCGAACCTGCATCGGATTCCATCTGCTCGTAGATCCAGCGGCGGCGTTCGGGGGAGTAGATGTGATTGATCTCGACGCCGATGGTGCTGGAGTAGATGGCGCGGGCTTCGCGGGCGTATTCGCCTTCGTGCTCGAGTTCGGGCGTTTCGCGGGGACGGAGAAAGCCGAGGGGGTCGAGGTCGCCCTCGAGGTATCCCCACTGGCGGTAGGCGTTGAAGACGCGCTCGCGCTCGGGGTTGGAGCCGTTGGTTTCGGCGACGGCGGCGCGGGAGCCGCCATTGGAAGTCTTGGTTTTCGGGGTCATATGAGTGCAGTTACTAGGATAAAGGATGCGGGGGAAAGCCAAAAGGCTCAGCCGATGCGACCTGCAGAAAGAACGCTCAACCACAGAGGACACGGAGGACGCAGAGGCTCCCACTTCGCGCAAAGAACGCGAGAAATAGGGCACCCAGATTGAAGTCAAGCAGAGGACAGCTAGGGATGTACCAAGACGACAAGTTAAAAAGCCCCACCCTGTCGCAAAATGCGCGACCAGGGTGGGGTAGCTAGAGAGCTTACTTTTTGTGGTGGCTGAAGGTGAACAGGTCCATTAAATCGCCGATGGCTGGAGTGTTCAGCGGGACGTAGGGGTTGGACTTGGTGGCGACTGGATTGGGGAAGTTGTCACGGCTGCGACTCGAGACCGGATCCAGGTGCCAGTTGGCTTCGATGAACTTCAGAATCGAGACGTGATCGGTATAGCTGTGCGAGATGTGGCCGGGCGTGGTGTAAGGAGAAACCACGAGGACCGGGATGCGGGTACCGTCGCCGAAGAAATCGAGCGGTTGGACGTATCCCGAGTCATAGTAGCCTCCGCCTTCGTCGAAGGTCACGATGATGGCGGTGCTGGCCCACAGCGAAGGATTCGCTTTCACACCGTCGACGATTTTCTTCACAAAGCCTTCGAACAGGTCGAGCTTGGAAGAGGCGGGATGGCCGTCGAGCCAGCCGTCCGGCTTCACGAACGAAACGGCCGGCAGCGTACCGTCAGCGATTGCCTCGTAGAGTTCTGTAGTGTCGCGCAGGTGAGTGCGCCCTTCAGGGCTGGTCATGATGGAGGTGCTGTACTGGAAGGGATTGCAGATGTTGCAGTACGTGTTGTTGGCAAAGACGTAATTGCCATCAGGATTGGCGAGGTAGGTGTTCCACTGATCGCCGTAGTAAGCCCATGAAATATTCTTCGAGATCAGCTGATCACCGATGGTGGGAAGAGGGGACGGCGGAATGGTGAAGACGGTCTCGTTGGGATTGCCAATGTCGGCATAGGCACTGGCGCCATCGCCGTAGTATCCGGGGTTGTAGTTGTTGAGGAGATAGTAGTGGCCGGGATCGCAGTGAGGATCGATGGGGCGTGCGAGAGATGCGAGGAAGTTTGTAACCGCGCCCACGCCGGGCTGACTGGGGTCAGAGCATTCGGAATAGGTTCCGCCGCCGTAGGAAGCAGAGCCGAAGGAACCGCCGCCGTAGCCGTCTTCGGTATACCAGTTATTGGTGCCGGCAGCAGGATTGGGATTCTCAATCTCGTTGACGATGCCGGCGTTGGGGCTGCCCTTGGCGACCAAGACATTCTCTGGCGGCCTGGCGGGATTGCCCTTGGAGTTGGCGAACCAGATGGCATCGCCGCTGCCGAGCATGACGTGGTTAGCGCCGGTTCCGCCCATCACGGCCTGGTGGTAGTTGTCGCTCATGGCATAGTGGTCGGCGAGATACTTTAAGTAGGGAGCATCGCCCTGATGCATGTTATAGAAGCCCATTGAGGTCGAGCCTTCCCCGGTGGACATGTCGGTGAAGCTGGAGGGCTGGGCGAGGCCATTGGTTCCGGCTCCGACCGTGGTTTCGACCCAAGGGAAAAGATCGTGTTGGCAACCGGTGGGATTCCAGGGAGTAGAGCGCGTCACGTCGCAATCCATCTGCTGCCACATCTGATAGAAGCGATGGACCGGGCTGTTGTCATAGGCGTCGTAGGGGTGGGTCGCGGAAGTGATCTGGAACGGGCCGGGGGGCAGAGACGTGGCATTGGGGACGCGAGTGTCGACGGCTCCGTGAGCGAGACCCGTACCGCCGGTGGTGAGATAAACGTAATAGTCGTTCGGCAGGCCATTCTCCACCGACTTCGCAGTGGCAACATCGGGGAAGGGGGCGGTTGTGTATCCGCCAGCAAGGACAGGAGGCAGAACTTCGTACGTGGTGCTGTCTGGCGGACTCAAGAGATACTTGCTCGGCTTAGAGTCGACCGCTTGCGACTGGAAAGCATTGGGAAAGTTCGGCCCGGGGGTTCCGTCAGTGTTGACGATGCCTTCGGAAAGAAGGTTGTTGACGGATTGTCCGGCGACTGGCTTGTAGGTGGCAAAGATGTGGTCGAAGGTGCGGTTTTCCCCGATGATCACAATGACGTGCTGGATCGGCGTAGCTGTGAGGGACTGAGCGGCCGCGGCGGGCAGCGGCGCTCCGAGATTGGCGACGATGGCGAAAAGGCTGACGCCAACAACAAGATGTTGCCTGGCTTGCGCCAGGAAACCCGGTGTAGACATGGATTTTCCTCCTGCAAGAGTTGCACAGGTGAAGGTAGCGGGGGGGTGGTTGCGCGAAGGTGACGCGGAGATGAAATGCAAGTTAAAACAAATTCACAGGATTCGGGGCGGAAGATGTCGGGCGGAAAGGTATCTCACTGAAAAAGTAGGGGCATTTAGCGGAAGGTAAAGCTTAAGTTACGGATTTTGCACAGCGTGCCAAACACTCTAGAGTGATTCCTGTAGAACCTCCGGGTCGTGTGACCTGATTACTTCGGAAGCACGACGTTTTGAATCGAACTGACACCGACAATGACCATGACGAAACTGGGCACGCCAACTCTTCTGGGGATTCCTTTCGATGCTTACTCTTCTTATTTGCGTGGGGCCGGAGAGGCTCCGGCAAAGATTCGGGAGGCGATGCGCTGTAATGCGTCGAACTCGTGGACGGAACTGGGAGTGGACTTGAGCGTGGCCGGAGCTTATGAGGATGCCGGCAACTTGGAGTTTGCGGAGAAGGATGCGTTCGCGGCGATTGAGGCGGATGTGGGCGCATTGATGGATGCAGGGAAAGCGGCCGGTGTCGCTCGGCGGGGATCATTCGATTACCTATCCCATCGTGAAGGCGGTGGCGCGGCGGCATCCGGAGCTGACGATTTTTCATTTTGATGCGCATCCGGATTTGTATGACGAGTTCGAGGGGAACCGGTTGTCGCATGCTTGTCCGTTTGCGCGGATCATGGAAGCGGGGCTGGCGAAGCGGTTGGTGCAGGTGGGGATTCGGACCATCAACCGGCATCAGCGGGAACAAGCGCAGAGGTTTGGAGTGGAAGTCGTGGAGATGCGGGCGCTGCCGGCTTACGAGAAATTGAAGGCGTCGGGGCCAGTGTATCTCACGTTCGATATGGATGTGCTGGATCCGGCGTTTGCGCCGGGAGTTTCGCATCGCGAACCGGGCGGAATGTCGGTGCGGGAGGCGATCGCGCATCTGCATGCGATCGAGGGAGAGATCGTGGGGGCGGATTTGGTGGAGTACAACCCGGTGCAGGATGTTGCGGGCTTGACGGCGACCGTGGCAGCGAAGATGGTGAAGGAGATTTTGGGGAAGATGATTGCGGGATAAGGAGCCGCTTCAACCACAGAGGACTGAGAGCGAAGCCCACTGGCCGGCTGGTTTCGCGTTACAGTAGTACGAAGCGACTTTTCGACTTATGGCAAATAACATTACAACGAATTGACGGCACGAAGGGCTTGCTGGCGGCGGGTTTGGCGGCAAGCGCGATCACGGTGGGCTGCTCCGGCAAGCGCGGCGCAGAATCCTCAAGCGGGCGGGCCGGGGGCATGCCGGTCAAGGTGCTGGAGGCGCAAGGCGGTGCCGGTGGACGACGCCATCGAGTACGTGGCCACGCTGAAGTCGCGGGATTCGGCGGTGATCATGCCGCAGGTCGAGGGGCAGATCACGCAGATTTTTGTGCACTCGGGCGATCGGGTGGAAGCGGGCAGCTCCGCTGATCGAGATCGATCCGCTGAAGCAGCAGGCCACGGTGAAGAGCCAGGAGAGTGCGCGGGCGGCGCAAGAGGCGAACCTGATCTGGGCGAAGAAGCAGTATGAGCGCACGCAGGGACTTTCCGCCGCGGGGGTGGTGAGCAAGCAGGATCTGGACCAGGCGAAGTCGACCCTGGACGCGGCCCAGGCGCAGATGGATTCGCTCGACGCGCAGGTAAACGAGCAGGAAGTGCAACTGCATTATTACAAAGTGGTCGCGCTGCGCAGCGGGATTGTGGGAGATATTCCGGTGCACGTGGGCGACCGCGTCACGACCACGACGCAGCTGACGACGGTCGACCAGCCGGGAAGCCTGGAAGTCTATGTGTATGTGCCGATCGAGCATTCGGCGCAGCTCAAGATGAATTTGCCGGTGCAGGTCTCGACAGCGACGGCAAGGTGCTGGCGGATTCGCGGGTCAGCTTTATTTCTCCGCAGGTGGACAACACGACGCAGACCGTGCTGGTGAAGGCGCGCATTGCCAACGGCAACGATGCGCTGCGGCAGTCGCAGTTCATTCGGGCGCGCGTGGTGTGGGGAACGCATAAGAATCCGGAGGTTCCGATTCTCGCGGTGTCGCGGCTGGCGGGACAATATTTTGCATTCGTGGCCGAGCCGCAGAATGGCGGATCGTTCGTGGCGCGGCAGAAGCCGCTGACGATCGGGCAGACGGTGGGCAACGACTACGAAGTGCAGGACGGCATCAAGCCCGGGGATAAAGTGATTATTTCCGGAACGCAGTTTCTGCTGGATGGGGCGCCGGTGATTCCGCATGAGCTGAGCGATCGGCTTCCGGCTTTCGGCTTCAAGACTTCCAGATCAAGCAGTTGCAATTGGCATTGAGCACTTAGCCGTTACGGCGTGGATGCCGAACACGCTGCGAAGCGCGGGACGGCCAAATGCTACAGTTGCTAACTGCTGGCATCACGCAGCTGCGAGGCTGCACACGGGATTCCTCATGTTCGTTAATTTCTTCATTCAGCGTCCGGTGTTTGCCTCGGTTTGCGCGCTGCTGATTGTTCTGGCGGGCGCGGCGGTGATTCCGACGCTGCCGATCTCGCAGTTTCCGAATCTCGCGCCGCCGCAGGTGGGCGTCACCAGCGTCTACATCGGGGCCAGCGCGCAGACGGTGGAAAGCGCGGTCACGATCCCCATCGAGCAGCAGATCAACGGCGCGGAGGGGATGAAGTACATCACTTCCACCAGCGGCAACGACGGGACCAGCAGCGTCATCGCCACGTTCGATCTGAACCGCGATCCCGACCTGGCCACGGTCGACATTCAGAACCGCGTGAACACGGCGCAGGGACGGCTTCCGAGCGCGGTGAAGGCGGTCGGCATCACGACGGCGAAGACTTCGCAGAACTTTGTGTTTGGCGCGGCCGTGTTCGCCGACAAGGACAAAGGCAAGACTCATTCCACGCTGTTCCTGAGCAACTATCTCGACGTGTACGTGCGGGATTCGCTGAAGCGCATTCCGGGAGTCGCGGATGTGATCATCTTCGGCGAGCGCAAATACTCGATGCGGCTGTGGCTGGATCCGGGGCGGATGGCGGGACGCGGGCTGACGGCGACCGACGTGGTGAGCGCGCTCTCGGAGCAGAACGTGGAAGTCGCGGCCGGGCAGGTGGGACAGCAGCCGTCGATGGCGGGACAGCAGTACCAGATCAGCGTGCGGGCCGTGGGGCGGTTGAGCGAGCCGGCGCAGTTCGACAACATCATTCTGAAGACGAACTCCGATGGCACGCTGGTTCGGCTGAAAGATGTTGGGCACGCGGAACTGGGCGCGGAGAGCTACGCCAACGATGTGCAATTCGACGGGCAGGATGCGATGGGCATGGCGGTCACGCAGCTCTCGACCGCGAACGCGCTCGATGTGGACCGCAAAGCGATTGCCGAACTGGACCGGCTGTCGAAGAGCTTCCCGCCGGGCATGCACTACAAGGTTGCGTTCGACACCACCGACGCGGTGGGCGAGTCGATTCGCGACGTGGTCTTCACGGTAGGTTCGGCGATCCTGCTGGTCATCCTGGTGATCTTTATCTTTCTCGGCGACTGGAGGACGACGATGATTCACTTCATCGCCACTCCGGTTTCGCTGATCGGCACTTTCATCTTCGTGAAGTTGCTCGGCTTCTCCATCAATACGCTGACGTTGTTCGGCATTACGCTCGCCACCGGCCTGGTCGTCGACGACGCGATCGTCGTGATTGAAAACATTGAGCGCCACATTCAGGAGGGCGAGCACGACTCCCACAAAGCGGCGGCGGCGGCCACCGCCGAGATTACCAGCGCCGTCATCGCCACCTCGCTGGTGCTGGTTGCCGTGTTTGTGCCGGTTGCGTTCTTTCCCGGGACGACCGGCATTCTGTTTCGCCAGTTTGCGCTGACCATCGCATTTTCCATTGCGATTTCCGCGTTCAACGCGCTGACTCTGGCTCCGGTGCTGGCGGCGATTTTTCTGAGCGGCGGCCACCGGCAAAAAGTGGTGGTGGCTGCAGAAGTTTGACGACGGCGTCGCTGCCATGACCCGTGGGTACCGCGCCCTGCTGCATCACGTGCTGAAATACAAACTGGCGATGGTGGTGCTGTTTTTCGCCGGCCTGGGGCTCACTTATTTTGTGTTCACGCGCGTGCCGACGGGGTTCGTGCCGGACGAAGATCAGGGATACTTCATCATCGTGATTCAGGCGCCGTCGGGGGCGTCGCTCGAATATACGAAGGCGATTGGCAAGCAGGTTTCGGACTTGCTGGCGGATGTGCCGGAGGCGGAAGGAACGTTCTCGGTTGCGGGATTCAGTTTCGCGGGAGCGGCGGCGAATCAGGGACTTATTTTCGTTCCGCTGAAGCCGTATTCGCAGCGCAAAGGCGACGCGCATACCGCGTCGGCGATTCTGAACCGCATTCGTCCGCGGATGTTTGGAGTTTCGGGGGCGATTGTGTTTGCGACGCTGCCGCCGCCGATTCAAGGCCTGGGCCAGTTCGGCGGATTCCAGTTCGTGGTGCAGGATCAGGCGGCGCACAAACTCGAGGAACTGGCGGCGCACGACGCAGGGATTGATGCAGCAGGCGGCGCAGCGCAAGGATCTGACCCGGCTGTTCACTTCGTTTACGGCGAATGATCCGCAATATCTGGTGACCATTGACCGCGAGAAGGCGAAGAGCCTGCATGTGCCGCTGTCGCAGATCACGGACACGCTGGGCGTGTACATGGGGTCGTCGTATGTAAACGATTTCGATTTCAACAACCGGTCGTACCGGGTGTATGTACAGGCGGACAAGCAGTTCCGGGCGAAAGCGGAGGACATGAAGCAGTTCTATGTGCGCTCCGACAGCGGGGCGATGGTGCCGCTGGATAACCTGATCAGCATTACGCAGACCACGACGCCGCAGGTGATCAGCCACTACAACCTGTTCCGGTCGGCGGAAATCGATGGCTCGCCGGCGCCGGGATACAGCTCCGGGCAGGCGATTGCGGCGATGGAAGAACTGGCGAAGAAAATGCCGCAGGGATTTTCCTACAGTTGGACGGGATTGTCGCTGGAAGAATTGGCGGCGGGCGGAACGTCGCTGATTCTGTTTGGGCTGGGCACGCTGGTCGTTTATCTGACGCTGTCGGCGCAGTATGAAAGTTTTGTGCTGCCGTTCATTGTGTTGCTGGCGGTGCCGATGGCGCTGCTGGGAGCGCTGGGAGCGCAGTGGATGCGCGGGTTGCAGAATGACGTGTTCTGCCAGGTCGGACTGGTGATGCTGGTGGGGCTGTCGAGCAAGAACGCGATTCTGATCGTGGAATTTGCCGAGCAGTTGCGCCAGCGCGGAATGCCGCTGGTGGAAGCGGCGATGCAGGCGGCGGCGATTCGGCTGCGGCCGATTCTGATGACTTCGCTGGCATTCATTCTGGGCGTGGTGCCGCTGGTGGTGGCCACGGGCGCGGGAGAGAATGGACGGCATTCGGTGGGCACGACCGTGTTTGGCGGGATGATTATGTCGACGTTTCTGAATCTGTTTTTTATTCCGGTGCTGTATTTGATTATTGAGGGATGGCGGGAGCACGGGAAGAAAGCGGTTCCGAGCGAGCCTGCCCCGCGCCATAAACCATAGGGGCTAAAGAGTGTGCGTCGAGAACTAATTTTCGCTCCCTTGGGGCTTTTCGGTGTCCCAATTTTCCCACGGCTGCGCCGTGGGCTGCATTCTAACGCCGCCTTGCGGCTAAGAGCGGACACCAATTGTTCCGTCGCTGAATATGTAGTTTTCACGCACGCTCCAAAACCCGTAGTGATTCCACATGCCTTACACGGCGCTGATGGGCCGCTCTTCCACCAGCCACAGGTGACACAAGTTAAGGGTAGAACGTGTGCCCTGAACTCGTTGGAATCCCTTATCTGGCGGGCTTACCATTGCGCGCCCAGCTTACCTTAGTAACTCGAAGCGCACGCCCAGCGGCGATATCCTAACCCTACCCATTCCCCGGGTCTCCGACGGCCGAGTTATGTCGCGGCGACGCGAAGAGACTCGCATGGGACGGAGCTGGAAAAAGGAATGTCTACGAAAATCGGCCACTTCGAAATTTTAGGTGAACTGTCGAAATCACCGACGGGCACGGTTTACAAAGCCAACGATCCCGAGAGCGGGCAGACGATTGCGCTGAAGGCAATCCAGCTGAGCGCGTTCGGCGAGAGCGCGGCGGCGCTGGAGCAGGCGCTGCTGGCCGAGGCCGAGAGCACCAAGGTTTTGAGCAGCTCGAACATCACGCAGTGTCGTTCGGCGCGGGCGAATCGAAGGGCAGTTCTGCGCAGCCATGGAGTACGTGCAGGGCAACAGCATCGCCACCATGCTGGCGCGCAAAGAAGGATTTTCGATCTGGGATCTGCTCGACATCGGGCGGCAGCTGTGCAGCGGCCTGGAGCACGCGAAGTCGCACAATATTGTTCACTACAGCCTGGAACCGTCCAAGATCATGTGCGGATGGGACGGCACCACCAAGATTCTGGGCTTCGGCGTTTCCAGCGTGGGCAATTTTGTACAGCACGTTCCGGAAGGCGTTCCATCGATTCTGCATTACATGTCGCCGGAGCAGGTTCGCGGCGAAGCCACCGACAGCCGGTCGAATCTGTTCAGCCTGGGCGCGATGCTTCTATGAGATGGTGACGGAGCGGAAGGCTTTTGATCGCGAAGACGCGGAGTCTTTGCGGCAGAGCATTCTGGAAAGCACTCCGGTACCGCCGGTGCATGTGAATCCAAAGGTGCATCCCCTGCTCAGCGACCTGATTATGAAGGCGCTGGCGAAGGATCCTGCAGAACGCTACCAGAATGGCGCGGGAGCTGCTCGACGATCTGGAAAAATGCAAAGAGTCGAAGCCTGGCGGCGAAGAAAGCGGAAGCGGCCAAGAGCCCCGCGCTCCCAAGGCAAGCCAGGTGGCGCAGCGAAGCCGGCGAGCGCCGGCAGCGCGCCCGGTGGTTGCTGCTGGAGCCAGGCCCGTAGCCCCAAGCCGGCGGAGCCAAAGCCGGTCGCTCCGGCGAGTTACCAGCGGCACCGAAAGTGGAAGCCCGAAGCCGTCGGTGTTGGCCAAGCCAGCGTCGAAGCTGGCCATGCCGAAAGCGGCTGCAGCCGCTGCGGGTGTAGGCGGCGAAGCGATAGTGCCTTCTCCCGAAATTCCAGAGTCGATGTGTCAGAACCAGTCCATGATCTCCAGCGCGACGGCGACGGCCGAAGCGCCGGAAGCGCCCTCCGCATACATGTCTTCGGCGGTAGCCGACGAGCCGGAGGTCGAAACCTTCGAACCTCAGGTTGAAACGTTTGAACCCCAAGTTGCGGAAGAGGGTCCGAAGATCGCAGTCGATCCCATGATGGCGGAAGGCGGGGCGAAAGGCGGCGGCGGCGTAAGCTTCTCGGAAATGACGGAACTGCCCCCGCTCAAGGAAGTCTATATTCCGCCTCCGCCTCCACCGTCGCCGGTTGAGCCGGTGCATTCCGCGGCCCCGACCGTGCGACCATGTTTCAGGGCGGGACAGAAGGCGGACGAGAAGCCCAAAGTACAGCCGCGCGAAGTCGCGGAGAAAGCCATCAAAGAAATCAAAGGCGTTCCACCCAAGCTCATGGCTTATGCGATCGGGGGCGCGATTGCGCTGATTCTGGTGATCGGCATTGGGGTCACCATCTACGTTCACAGTCTGAACAGTGATGATGACTCGGGCGCGACACGCCCGGCAGCAGCGGCCGAGACTCCGGCGCAGCCGGAAGCGAGCCAACCGGCGCCCAAGAAAGAACCAGCCCCGGCGCAGCCGGTCGAGTTCAACCGGTCCAGACTGCGGAGCCTCAGAGCCGGAAGCGCGCAGAGCCCGGTTGCCTCTTCGAAAGCGCGGAATGCGCGGAAGAAGGCAGCGCCAGCGCCGGTGATCATTCCGGGGCAGCTGGCGATTGACTCCACGCCGCAGGGCGCGCAGGTGCAGGTGGACGGCAAGACGGATCCGAGCTACGTGACGCCGTTCGCGTTGACCAATCTTCAGCCGGGACAACACTCCATCACGGTCAGCAAGGCGGGCTACTCGACCGACACGCGAACGGTGAATGTGACCGCAGGAAACCGCGCGACGGCCTCCGGGCCACCTGTCGCAGTTGATGGCAACGCTGGTGGTGAAGAGCGATCCGCCGGGAGCCAACATCTACGTGGATGGCCGCGATGTGGGCGCCAAAACTCCGGCGCAGGTCAGCGTGGATAAAGGCCAGCATGTGGTGCTGGTCCGCATGCCGGGATACATTGACGAAACTATGAGCGCGCAGTTCGCGCTGGGGCAGACTTTCAACTTCTCTCCCACGCTGCGCTCGCTGGGCAACACCGACAACATCAAGACCGTAGGCAAGATGTCGAAATTGTTCGGCGGCAAAGGCGGCAACGCGGGACAGGGGACGATCAGCATCCACACGCAGCCCAAAGGCGCGCAGGTCGCGATCAACCAGCACATGCTGGAAAAGAGCTCGCCCGTGGATGTGATGCTCGATCCGGGCAACTATGTGATCGACATCACCCTGAGCGGATATGCGCCGGTGCACAAGATCGTCACCGCCGATAAGGGCGGCAAAGTGGTGGTTGACGAGGTGCTGCAGCCGCAGTAAGAGGCTGACACCGGAAGTCTCAAGGGGCCGGCACGCTCCAGCGGCCTCTGTAAATTCTCCATCGGGAAAGAACCTGCCCACGTTGCTTCCAATGTGGCGTTCCGGTTCACTGTCAGGTCTATGAGCGATGCCCGGCGGAGACGCTATCGGACGTGCTGGATGGACCGCGGAAATTATGCCCGGCGTCCGCTAGTCTGGCTACGAGCAGTGCTCTTGATCTTGGATGAGTTTTGTTTGGCCGCTCTGGTCAAATCCAGAGTAATCCCGACACAGTCGAAGGCACCGTGCGGTCATCCGTCCCGTTCCGATTTCATCGGCTGCGACATTCTGTCAGGCTAGCCCCAGTTCCTCATTCCTAGGCGCAAACCGTCGGGCATGGCCTGGCTTTCCGCACCGTTAGCCGCCTGCCAATGGGAGCCTGGTCATCCAAGCCGACGCGGGAACTCTCGATGCAAACTGTAATGATCCGGCAACCAGCAACCCTTAGACCGCTGCAGCGTTCTCTGGGTGCCCATCAGTTTCGCTGGGAACCGATTCCAGTGCGAAGGGAGTCTTCCGTGAGCCTGTAAGTAAGCAAGGCATGCGAGAAAGATGCTCGCATGCCCTGTTGCTCTTCACGGTGAATCTATTTGGGTAGCTTGAAGTTGATGGTGATCTGGGTCTGAATCTCGACCGGATCGCCGTTGAGCAGGTATGGCTTGTATTTCCACTGTTTAACGGCATCCGTAGCCGCCTTGGCCAGCTGCCCATCGCCGCTCAGTACTTTCACGTGGGAAATGTCACCGGTCTTGGAGATGGTCGCCATGACCTCGACGGAACCCTCAATATGCATAGACAGGGCGTTCCTGGGGTAGATGGGCTGAACTTTCTTAGTGAGCAAGCCCTGCGATACGCCCTGCGAGACGTTCAGCGTCTGCAGAACGGGCGTGGGCGCGCTCCCCTCGCCAACAATGTTTGGCGGAGGCGCGCCGGCGCCGGGGGTCGCGATCCCAATCATGCTGGGAGCGGGAGCGTCGGCTGCAGCAGCATTTGCATGCAAGACCGGAGCGCTGCCTCCTTTGAGAACCAGGGGCGCGGCGGCCGGCTTGCTGGCAGAAGGCGAAGGAGCATCGTCATTAGAAGTGGTGTCGGCGTTATTCACGACCGGGCTCTTCGCCGGGACGGCCGCGGGTTGGGACGTCGGGGCCGGCGCGTAGGTCGCGGGTGCAGGTGCAGAGGTCGCTGGAGCCGCTGATGTGGTCGCGGGTGCGGGCTTGCCCCCACTCGGCTTCGCGACTGGCGGAACTGGGACTGGCGCTGGCTCGGTTTGCGCCGGGGTGCTGATCGGCTGGCTCGCGCGTCCGTGGAAAACAGTCGATCCGATATAGATGGCGCCCGCGACAAACGCTGCGGCAGCGAGTCCGAAAAGAATCTTCTTGCTTCCACCACTTGATTTTTCCGGGGTGTTGGCTCCGCCAAAAGTGAATGACGGCGCAGATCCGGCATAGCTCGAGGACTCGCTGGGAGCAGCTTTCGCTGGCTCGTCGGAGAGGATGTCGTCGTCCGCGGGAGTGCTTGCGGGCGGCGCGGCAACCGTAGAGCTGTGAATTTCACGAGCGGGTGCTGGCGCGCTGGCAGCTCCGCTGCGGTGTGTGGCCGGCAGGCCCGTGCTGAAAGGAGCACTGGCGGCGGGCGTGGGTAACTTTACCCCTGACGAATCGAAGGCTGTGACTTTGCTCAAAGCGTTATCGGCGATATTGGCAACGGTAGGCGCAGGGGCTCCGGAACCGATGTCGAGAAGATCGTCGTCATTCGTCGTTGGAGCCGTGCTGGCTGCCGCGACAGCAGGCCAAGCCTGCGGCGCAGCAGGCTTCACTTCAGGCGGAGCGGCCGGAAGCGAAACGGAGATGGCTGGCGGCGCCAGCGGCGTTGCTGATTTCAAGGGTGGAACTGGTTTGGCGGCGGCGACAGGCTTTGCGGGCGGCACTGCGGGAGCCGCGGATGCTGGTTTGGCTGGTTCACCTTTACGCAGCAGTCCGCGGGCCACGCGCAGAGTTCCTTTGGCCTGTTCGATATTGATGGGTTTGGTCAGGACGAGGTTGGCGCCGATACGAAACGCCTTGGCGACCCCGGCCTGACCTTCCACTACGGCTACGGCAAGCGACGCCTGGTTGGACGTCGAATTGCGCGCGCTCTTGAACAACAATGTGGCATTCTGCTCGTTATCGCAGTCGACCACGACAGCGTCGAAGTGTTGGCCCATCAGCTTCTTGACTGCAGCAAAAGGTTCGATGCAGGACTCGACGGCGAACTCGAGCTCGCTCAGGACTTGCGTCACCGTGCGGGCGGTTTTTTCGTCGGGACAGAAGAGAAGAGCTTGGTAACCCATACCAAGGTCATCGTAGGTACAAGCGTAAGACCGCGGCAAGTTACGGGAGTAATTCGCGGTTCGAGGATTTCTGTGGAGTTTCGGTTCGGGTAAAAAACCCACTTCTCGCAGACGACGCGAGAAATGGGGCACCCGGGCTGAGGCCTCCACCGCGTTCGCATACAATAGCGGGCCATGCGGCTGCCGCTGTGGCTCAAGATCGCGTGGACGCTGTGGCTGCTGGTGTGGGCGCCAGTTTACTGGCGGCAATATGGGGTGCAGAATTTTCTTTTCTTTTGCGATCTTGGGAAATGTGCTGATCGGAATTGGCTTGTGGCTGGAGAGTCCGCTGATCTTTTCGTGGGTGGCGTCGGGATTACTTGTTGTTCCAGACGCTCTACACGGTCGATCTTGCTGGAGCGCTGCTGATCGGGCACCATGTCATCGGCGGCACGGAATATATGTTCGATCCGGACTTGCCGTTGACGATTCGACTGCTCAGCCTGTTTCATGTGGTGACGCCGCCGCTGCTGTTGTGGGCGATCTGGCGTCTGGGTTACGACCGGCGGGGATGGAAGCTGCAGACGCTGATGGCGTGGATTGTGGTGCCGATCAATTATTTCTGGCGTCCGGAGCAGGATGTGAACTGGGCGCGGGGGCTGTTCTTTCGTGAGCAGCATGTGATGCCGGGGTGGGCTTATCTGCTTGTGTATCTGGCGGTAGTGCCTGCTGTTCATTTATTTTCCGACACATCTTTTCTTGGATTGGGCGATTGGGAAGAAGCGGCAATCATCGAGTTAGCGCCGGCTCGGCGGCCAGACGCCCGCCGGGACGGTGGCGCTACTTCACTTTGACTTGCCGGAATCGCTTGCGGGTTTCGCACGGCCGACTCCGGCTGCGGGTATTCGATCGATCCCTTGAACGACGAAATGTCTTCCTCGTGGAAATCGGGGAAGGGCAACTGCTTGCCGTCGCGCAGTTCTGCGATTTTCTTGACGGCGTTTTCGGCTTTTTCTTTTTCGACGCCGGTATCGCGGCTCAGATAAAGCGTCTGCGAGGGGAGCGCCAGGCCGCCGCCGGAGTCTTCCATCACATCCATGATGCGCAGCAGCAGGTCTTCGCGGACGGCGGCGAATTCGTTGAAGTCGCGCGTCAGGATGTAGGACAGCACTTCCACGCTGAGAGAACTGCCGGCGATGTCGGTGAGGCGCACGCGGACGGTCTTGGTTTCGACTTTCGGATGGCTGTAGAGCAGGCGGCGGATTTCCGCGAGCACGAAGCGGACGTGGTCTGGCTTGCTTTCGGGGCGCAGGCCGAGAGTCGTCTTGAAAAGAATCTTGTCGCGGCGGCTGAGGTTCTCCAGGTTGATGGTCGCGACGGTGCCGTTGGGAATGGCCAGCAGCGTGCGCTCCTCGGTGCGGATGCGGGTGGAGCGCAGGCCGATGTCTTCGACCACTCCGGTGCGATCGCCGAAGCGGCAGACATCGCCGACGCGAAAGACTTCGTCGCCGAGAACGGAAACGCCGCCGAAAAGATTCGCAATGGTCTGCTGCGCGCCGAAGCCGATGGCCAGGCCGCCGATGCCGAGGCCGGCGAGCGCGGTGCTCATGTTGAAGCCCAGGTTGCCGAGCACCGCCAGAACGCCGACGCCGAAAATCACTGCTTTGAGGATGCGCTCGCCCAGCAGCATGAGCGATCCGGTGCCGGCGTGTCCGTGGGCCAGGGCGCGATTGCGCACGCGGCGCAGCGACCATCGCACGACGCGCCAGACGATCCAAGTCGCGCTGATGATGAGGGCGATCGAAGTGATCTGAAAATAATAGTGCCGCGGCAGCAGCGCGATGCCCAGGTAGCGGACAAACATCTGATGAACCAGAGTGCCGGCGAGCAGCCACGCCGGGGCCGAAACCGAGCGCCAGTTCGCGACCTCCACCTGGCCGCGCCGCCGCGCCCACCAGCGCACGGGAACTTCCAGCAGCACCAGCACGAGCCAGCCGATGGCCGCGGCCACCGGCAGTGCGAGCAGCAGCGCCAGCCACTGCCATAGCGGCATGCCGGCGATCTCATGTTTGACCAGCACGCTCGGGAGCTTGCGCTCGACCTGCCGCGCTTCGACTTGATCGTAGAGTTCGGGAACTTTGGTCAGCGTGTCGGAGGAGATCAGCCAGATCTTGCCCGCGCTCGGATCGGACACGCGCACCAGTTCGAGGTCGGCTTCCACATCGCCGGACGACATGGTGCCCAGTTTTTGGCGGCCCAGCGGAACGCCTTCCTGCGGAATTCCTTCCGGCTGGGTGAAGCTCCCGACTCGCCCGCTGAATGCGGGAGCTGTTCAGCACTGCATTGAGTTGGCTGGCCAGTTGCTCGCCTTCGGACTGGCGGCGCGCGGGGCTCATCTGCAGGTATTGCGCGGCGATGCTGTAGTTGCCGGACTGCGCCGCTTGCAGAAATCCGAGCACGGAGCCTGAGGGAGTGGTGCGGCCCAGAGGATCGCTGGGCGTAGTCGGCGTGCTGGTTGTGGTGGAAGACGGCAGCACGCCGCTCAGCGGCGATTGCGCCGTGACGGACAGAGCAGCAGACAAGACAAAGAGACAGAAACAATGACGTTCGTCTTAGGGAATGAGGACATGATGTTCTCCAGCCCGAAGTGCGCGGGCGTATGACGTCGTTGCCGCTCGAAGTGTGATTCATTGTATCGAACGCGGCTGCGGCAAATCGGGCGTCGGGAAAGGCCGCGCTCATCCCCGCTTCGGGCGGTAGATGTCGCGTGCTGGTGCCGAAGAAAACTTCGGCGGATTCCATCACCGTTTCCGAAAGCGTGGGATGCGGATGAATGGTCATGGCCACGTCGCTGGCCGAGCGCCGCCATTTCGATGGCGAGCACGCCTTCGGCGATCATTTCGCCGGCGCCGGCGCCGACGATGCCGACTCCGAGCACGCGTTCGGTCTGCGGATCGATGAGCAGCTTGGTCATGCCTTCGGGACGGTCGAGCGTGACGGCGCGGCCGGAAGCGGCCCAGGGAAACTTCGCGACCTTGATTTCGCGATTTTCTTTTTGCGCCTGCGTTTCGGTCAGGCCGCACCAGGCGACTTCGGGATCGGTGAAAACGACGGCGGGAATTGCGTTGGGTTCGAAGGCGACTTTGTGTCCGGCGATGGCTTCGACGGCGGTGCGGCCTTCGTGCGATGGCTTTGTGCGCCAGCATGGGCTCGCCGACGACGTCGCCGATGGCGTAGATGGCGGGATCGTCGGTCTGCAGTTGCTTGTTCACCTGAATGAAGCCGCGCTGGCCGACTTGCACGTGCGTTTTGTCGAGGCCGGGGATTTCGGAGTTGGGCTTGCGGCCGACGGAGACGAGCACGCGGTCGAAAACTTTCTCTTGCGTGCTGCCGTCTTGCGCTTTGAGCGTGGCGCGAATGCCGTTGCCTTCGTCCTTGACCGAAGCGACGGTAGTGTTGAGCAGGATGCCGTCGAACATCTTTTCCAGACGCTTGTGCAGCGGGAGAACCAGATCGCGATCTGCGCCGGGGAGCAGTCCGGGGAGCATTTCGACCACGGTCACGCGCGTGCCCAGCGCGGCATAGACCGAGCCGAGTTCGAGGCCGATGTATCCGCCGCCGACGACCAGCAAAGTGCCGGGAATGTCTTCGAGATTCAGGGCGCCGGTGGAATCCATCATGCGCGGCGTGTCGAGCTTCAGTGTGGGGACGATCGCGGGACGGGAGCCGGTCGCGAGGATGATGCGGTCGAAGCTGAGCGATTCTTCGGAACCGTCGGCCTTGGTGACGCGCAGCGTCGTGGAATTTTCGAATGCGGCGCGGCCCTGGATGTAATGTACCTTGCGCTGCTTCGAGAGAATGCCGAGGCCGCCGGTGAGTTTCTTGACGACGCCCTCTTTCCACGAGCGCAGGCGGGCCAGATCGATTTTCGGCGCGGCGAATTCGATGCCCCAGTTCTTGGCCTGCTCCGATTCTTCGATCAGCTTCGCCACGTGCAGCAGCGCCTTCGACGGAATGCAGCCGCGGTAGAGGCAGACGCCGCCGGGGTTCAGTTCCGGGTCGATGAGAGTGACGGTCATGCCGAGATCGGCGGCCAGAAATGCGGCGGCGTATCCACCGGGACCGGCGCCGACGACTGCGATGTTTGTAGTTTCAGACATATAAGGCGTTCAACCACGAAGGACACAAAGGTGCACGAAGGAAAAGCAAGTCACCTTTCTTCGTGTGACTTCGTGTCCTTCGTGGTTCATGATTTTGTCTTTCATCCTTGCACCGACAGCAGGAACGGCTGTTCAAACGCTTCCGCGATCCAGCGCAGGAAGCGGGCGGCGTCGGCGCCGTCGATCAGGCGGTGATCGTAGGAGAGCGAGAGCGGCAGAATCAGCCGCGGCTCGAACTTGCCCCGTCTTGATTCGATCCACTCCGGCTCCATGCGCGAGCGCGAAAGGCCGAGGATCGCCACTTCCGGATGATTCACGATGGGCGTAAAGCCGACGCCGCCGATGCCGCCCAGATTCGTGATGGTGAAGGTGCCGCCCTCCATTTCCGCGGGCGTAAGTTTTTTGTCGCGCGCTTTCTTGGAGAGCTGCGACAACTCGACCGCCAGTTCGACGATGTTTTTCTTGTCGACGTCGCGAATCACCGGAACGAGCAGGCCGCGATCGGTGTCGGCGGCCACGCCGATGTTGATGTACTGCTTGTAGACGATTTCTTCTTTCTCGATGTCGATGCTGGCGTTGAACTGCGGAAAAACTTTGAGCGCCGCGGCGCAAACTTTCAGCGCGATGGCGGTGACCGTCATCTTGCCGCCGGCTTCTTCGGCTTTCGGAGCGAAGCGGGCGCGCAGTTGTTCGAGTTCGGTGATGTCGGCGCGGTCGTGCTGCGTGACGTGCGGAATCGTGTTCCAGGCTTCGGCGAGATGCTCGGCGGTTTTGCGGCGAACTCCGCGCATGGAGACGCGCTCGACCTTGCCCCACTTGGCGAAATCGGGAAGCTGAGGCTGAGCGAAGTGTCCGGCGCGCGGCGGAGCCTGCGCCGCGGTAGCGGCCGCCGATAGCAGAGCTTTCGCGTAAGCCTTGACGTCGTCTTCGCTGATGCGTCCGCCGGGGCCGGTGCCTTTGACTTCGTAGATGTCGACGCCGACTTCGCGGGCCAATCGCCGCACGTGCGGCGCGGCGGGAATGGCTTGGCGATGTCTCGGTGCCCGCAACTTTGCCCAGTTGCACGGGCATGCTGAATACCGGCGCGGACGGCTGCGGCTGATCGGGAGGCAGCGCCTGTTCTTCGGTCTTGCCCTCGGCGCGAATCGCGGCCTGAAATGCGAGGCGCGCTCCGTGCTGTCCGGAGACGTGTTCGACCGGGAGCGTTGCGCGCGCGCTGGCTTCGGCTTGTGCGGGTGCTCCGCCTTCGAGCGTGAAGATCACCTGGCCAACTTTGATCTTCTCGCCTTCTTTGACTTTGACTTCTTTGACCACGCCGCTGACCGACGACGGAACTTCGACCACGGCTTTGTCGGTCTCGAGTTCCATGACCGGCTGGCCTTCGGAAACTTTCGTGCCGGGCGCGATCATCAGGCGAACCAGATCGCCTTGCGAGATGTTTTCTCCGAGTTCGGGCAGTTTGAATTCGCTAGGGCCGGAAGGCTTGGTCGCAACCGGGCGTGGCGGGAGCAGCGGCGGCCGGCGCGGGCATTGGCGTTGCGGGCGGAGACTGCGGGAGGCTGCTTTTGCGGAACGGGCGTGGGAGTCGGGTAGCGGTGTTGCAGCGGGCGCTTCCGCGGCGGGCTGCGCAGGAGGCTTTGGCTTCGGCTCCGTCGACGGTGAAGATCACCTGGCCGACTTTGATCTTGTCGCCTTCTTTGACTCGAATTTCCTGCACGGTTCCGGTGACCGACGAAGGCACTTCGACGACGGCCTTGTCGGTTTCGAGTTCCATGACCGACTGACCGGCGCTGACAGTGGCTCCGGGCGCAACCATGAGGCGCACGAGGTCGCCCTGTTCGATGTTTTCTCCCAGCTCGGGAAGTTTGAATTCGATCACCGCGTCGTTCCTTTTCTCAGAACTTGATGTTAGTCTCTGCGTCGTATCACTGGGGCTAAAGCCCAAGTCATTAGAGCTCGCTTAACGCGGCGCTGAAGCGCCGCTCTTCCACTGGATTCCTCGCAGCCGCTCGAGTTATGTACCCCAAAGCGCGCCTTCGGATCGTCCCAAAGCGTTAGCTGATCGCCGGGTTCGCCTTGTCGGGATTGATCCCCAGTTCCTGAATCGCCCGCTTCACCACGTCGGTGCCGATCTTCTTCTCCCGCGCCAGCGCTCCCAGCGTGGCCAGCACGATGTGCTTCGCGTCCACTTCGAAGAAGTCGCGCAAGGCCACACGGCTCTCGCTGCGCCCGAAGCCGTCGGTTCCGAGCGAGACGAGTTGTCCGGGCACCCACTTGCCCAGGCTCTCCGGCAGCACCTTCATGTAGTCGGACGCCGCGATGAACGGGCCCGGAGCATCTTTCAACGTCTGCGTGACATATGGAACCTTCGCCGCCTCCGCGGGATGCAGCATGTTCCAGCGCTCGCAATCGTTGGCGTTGCGATAGAGCTCCTTGTAGCTGGTGACGCTCCACACGTCGGCGCCGACGCCGTATTTTTCTTCCAGAATCTGCTGCGCTTTCAGCACTTCGAACATGATCGTGCCGCTGCCCAGCAGTTGCGCGCGCAGCTTGGCATCGCTCTTCGCCGAAGGCTTGAACCGATACAGGCCTTTCAGCACGCCTTCGCGAACGTTCACGTCCGTGGGCATGCCGGGCATGGGCAGCGGTTCGTTGCCGACGGTCAGGTAATAGAAGATCGATTCCTGATCGACGTACATGCGCTTGATGCCATCCTGAATAATGATGGCGATCTCGTAGGCGAACGCCGGATCGTAGGCAGAGCAGGTTCGGCACGGGCAGCGCGAGCACGTGGCTGTGGCCGTCCTGGTGCTGCAGGCCTTCGCCGGCCAGCGTGGTGCGGCCGGCGGTGCCGCCGACGAGGAATCCGCGGCAGCGCATATCGGCCGCGGCCCAGATCAAGTCGCCGATGCGCTGGAAGCCGAACATCGAGTAATAAATAAAGAAGGGAATCGTGTTGATGCCGTGATTGGCATACGCGGTGCCGGCCGCGATGAACGAGCACATCGATCCGGACTCGGTAATGCCTTCTTCGAGAATCTGCCCGTTCTTCGCTTCTTTGTAATAGAGCAGCGTGTCCATGTCGACCGGTTCGTAGTTCTGGCCGACGCTGGAATAAATTCCGACCTGGCGGAAGAGCGCTTCCATGCCGAAGGTGCGGGCTTCGTCGGGAACGATCGGAACGATGAGCTTGCCGAGTTCGGGATCGCGCAGCAACTTCGCCAGCAAGCGCACGAAGACCATGGTGGTGGAAACTTCGCGTCCCTCGGTGCCTTTGTGGAATTCCTCGAAGTGCGCATCGGGGAATGGCTTCATCGGCGTGGCCCGCACTTTGCGCGTCGGCATGTATCCGCCAAGCTGCTGGCGGCGCGCCTGCATGTACTTGATTTCGGCGCTGTCGTCGGACTGGGCGGTAGAACGGCGCGTTGTGCAGTTCGTCGTCGGGAATGGGAATGCCGAAGCGCGAGCGGAACATCTGCAACTCGTCTTCGTTCAACTTTTTCTGCTGGTGCGTGATGTTCTTGCCTTCGCCAGCTTCGCCGAGGCCGTAGCCCTTGATGGTCTTGGCCAGAACGATGGTCGGCGCGCCGGTGTGTCGACCGCGGCGCGGAATGCTGCATGAACCTTGATGGGATCGTGTCCGCCCAGCCGCATGCGCGCCAGTTGATCGTCGGAGAGATGCTCGACCATTTTCAGCAGGCGGGGATCGGTGCCGAACAGGTTCTGCCGGAAATAGGCTCCGCTCTCGACAAAATATTTCTGATACTGCCCGTCGCTGACTTCGCCCAGACGCTTGACCAGCAGGCCGTCGCGATCGTTCTGAATGAGGCTGTCCCAATCGGAGCCCCAGATGCATTTGATGACGTTCCAGCCGGCGCCGCGGAAAATCGCTTCCAGTTCCTGAATGATTTTTCCGTTGCCGCGCACGGGGCCGTCGAGCCGCTGCAGGTTGCAGTTCACGACGAAGATCAGGTTGTCGAGCCTTTCGCGCGAGGCCAGCGTGATCGAGCCCAGCGACTCGGGCTCGTCCATTTCGCCGTCGCCCAGAAACGCCCAGACTTTGCCGCCGGTGGACTGCTTGAGCCCGCGATTCTCCAGATACTTGATGAAGCGCGCGTGGTAGATCGCCTGGATCGGGCCGAGTCCCATGGAAACCGTGGGAAACTCCCAGAACTCGGGCATGAGCCACGGATGCGGATAAGAACTCAGGCCGCCGCCGGGCTTCAGTTCGCGGCGGAAGTTTTGCAGCTTCTCTTTCGAAATGCGGCCTTCGAGATAAGCGCGGGAATAGATTCCCGGAGCGGCGTGGCCCTGGAAATAGACGATGTCGCGATCGCCGCTTTCGGTTTGCGCGCGGAAGAAATGATTGAACGCAACTTCATACAGCGTGGCGGCAGAGGCGAAGGTCGAAATGTGTCCGCCGATGCCTTCCTGAATCTTGTTGGCGCGAACCACCATGGCCAGCGCGTTCCAGCGCACCAGGCTCTTGATGCGGCGTTCCATCTCCTGGCTGCCGGGAAACGGCGGCTGCTGGCGGGAGGGAATGGTGTTCTGGTAGGGCGTGGTCGCCGAGAAAGGCAGATTGATGCCGGCCTCGCGGCGCGCGTGCAGCGCCAGTTGCTGCAGCAAACGGCCTGCCCGGTTGGGGCCGCCTTTGGAAAGAACATAATCCAGGGAATCGACCCACTCCCTGGTTTCCAAAACCTCTAAGCCGTCAGTTTCCGTCTGAGCCACGTCTGGTTTCTCCGTCGTAGAATGCGCAATACTCCATCATAATTCAAATTTGTGGATTCTTGGTGGCGCGCACGAATGTTTGCCGGTTGAAGCGAAGCGAATTGTCAGCCAGAGCACAAGTACTGTAAAATGAAAGTTTGAGCGGGAGTAGCTCAGTGGTAGAGCGCGACCTTGCCAAGGTCGATGTCGCGGGTTCGACCCCCGTCTCCCGCTCCAGTTTCTTGTCCCCCAGCCTGGTCTGCGTCAGATGGACATTTTCCGGCCGGAACGCTAACGTATGGAGCAGGGGCGCGGTACCCAAGTGGTAAGGGAGAGGTCTGCAAAACCTTTATGCGTCGGTTCGATTCCGACCCGCGCCTCCAAGTTTTTCTTGCAGTTGCCTGACTCCGGTAGTTACCTCCGATTCCAACCTGCCTGCCTGATTGGCCTCGATGAGTCATGGCGCTTCTGATTGATGGTGCTTCCGAATCCATGCGTCCAATCTATGCGCCTAAGAAGTGATTCGCCGGGCGTTCCCTACCGCTTCGCTTTGATTTTTCTGTTCGTTTGTTTGTGGTGCCAGCGCTCTTCAGGGCAACAGTCCGAGAATCCTCTGCCTGACGCTCCAAAGCAGGCTACTGCCGAGAAGAAGAACTTCTTTGCCCGCTGGGCGGAGTTTTACCGGCAGGACTGGTCGGGTACGGCACTTCTCGGCTTCCTCGCCGGCTCCGGCGCGGCGTGGCGCTCCGTCGCCACTCGATTCGCCGCCATTTCCAAACGCCGACTGGTCGTATGGGGGTTCGCCGGTGATTGGGGAGCCGGACACGAACAGCTATCCGCTGATGACGGCGATCAATGGAGCCACGAGCCGGACGAAAGTGTATGGCTGGATCGATCCGTCGCTGAACTTCAGCACATCCACGAATCGCAATGAGCCGGAGGCCAACGATGTCTACTCGAATCGCTTTGAGCTGAACCAGCTTGTTCTCTACGCTGAGCGTTTGCCGGATTCGGTGCAGCAAGATCATGTCGACTGGGGCTATCACCTGACAGCTTTGTTCGGCACGGACTATCGCTTTACGACGGCGAAGGGATATGGGAGCGGGCAGTGGGTCTACGATCATCATCAGTACGGGTTCGATCCGACGCTGGAATACGTCGACATTTATGTTCCCCATGTCGGGCAAGGGATGAATCTGCGGTTTGGACGTTTCATCTCCGTGCCCGGAATCGAAGCGCAGCTGGCGCCGAACAACTACATCTTCAGTCACTCGCTGCTGTATGCCATCGATCCGTTTACCGACACGGGGCTGATGGCGACGGTAAAGCTAAATGATCGTTGGCTGGTGCAGGTAGGGATCACCGCCGGCCACGACGTGGCGCCGTGGACGCCGGATGCGAAGCCTTCGGGGACGGCCTGCTTCAACTACACGACGTCGTCGGTGAACGACAATTTCTATGTCTGCGCCAACGGGATCAACGACGGCAAGTACGCGTACAACAATCTCCAGCAGTATGACGCGACCTGGTATCACAAGTTCTCGAAGACGTGGCATATGGCAACCGAGACCTGGTACATGTATGAGCGCGACGTGCCGGCGCTGGGAGGCCCGATTCAGCCGGAAGCTGGAGCCAATCCGGCGTACTGTTTGCCTGGAGAACTGCGGTGCACCGCTCCGGAATATGCGGCGGTCAATTTCTTGCAGAAGGAACTAGGCACGCATGACTTTCTGTCGTTCCGCAGCGATTATCTCGACGACAAGAAAGGGCAGCGGACAGGCTACGCGACGCGATACACCGAGAACACAATTACGTGGTGTCACTGGATCGGCACGACGATCCAGATCCGTCCGGAGTTGCGCTTCGAACGCGCCTGGGACATGAAGGCCTACGACTATGGGCGACGGCAAAATCAGCTGACGGTGGCGAGTGATCTGATTTTTCATTTCTAGTTGCGTGCTTGCGTTGTGTTTGTACGAAAATGGATTCATGACCGGCTTACGGATGGACATCTGGCTCTGGGCCGCACGATTTTTCAAGACGCGGCCGCTGGCGAAACGGGCTTGCGAGTTGGGCAGGGTCTTGTCCAATGGACAGGTTGCCAAAGCAGCGCGCGAGGTTAGGGTGGGGGATTGCTTGCGCATCACGAATGAGGGCGGCGACTTTCAGGTGGAGGTATTGCTGCTGAGCGAGGTTCGCGGACCGGCCTCGGTCGCGCAGACGCTCTACCGGGAATCCAACGAGAGCCGGGAGATGCGCCAGAAGGTCGCGGCCGAACGGAAGGCGATGCGCGAGTTCGAGGTACTGCCGGAAGGGCGGCCGTCGAAACGCGACCGGCGGCACATCATCCAGTTCCGGGGTCGAGGGTAGGCAGATATTTCTCCGTGTCCTCCGTGTCCTCTGTGGTTGATTCAAGAGCATTCACCACAGAGGACACGGAGGACACAGAGAATCTCATTCCAGGGCTTGACTTCAGGGTGGCTTTGGCGCAATATGGCGTTATACGACATGTCGCCAGAGGCCACAATGGAATCTTTGCCACTTACCGAACCCGTGTTGCTGATACTTCTTAGTCTGGCGGAGCAGCCGCGGCATGGGTATTCGATCCTCAAGGATGTCGAGCAGATGAGCGATGGGCGCGTTGTGCTGAGCACGGGCACGCTGTACGGGGCGCTGCGACGGCTACTGGATGATGAATGGATCGAGCGAATCGAAGAGGATGACACTCCGCGTGGGCGTCAAGCATACCGGCTAACGGCGCGGGGACGCAAGAACCTGCAACTCGAAGTCGGACGGATGAAGCAACTTACACGCTTGGCCAATCTGCGGATCGTGGTGAAGGGGGTCTGATCGAATGCTCAGCGTCAGCATCTATCGAAGTCTGCTGCGTTTGTATCCGGCGCCTCATCGCGAAAGGTTCGGCGACGAGATGGTGGCGGTATTCGGGGAGATGGAGACCGAGATCGTTTCGAAGAGCCTGGTCGAGCGCGCGGCCTTCTGGGTTCGCGAAACCGCAGGAGTGCTGAGCGGCGCGCTGCAGGAGCATTGGCGAGTATTGGGTTGTGATGCGATCGGGCTATGGTTCCCACAAAGGAGGTTCACGATGCATACCGAATTTCGTTTTCCGAAAGCAACGGCAGTGCTGATGGCGCTCATTCTGGGCGGAGTCATGCTGGCTATCCAAAAGGGAGAATCGATTTCTGCTTCGCTGCAAGGTGCTGTGAGCCCTCCCATCGGACCCATCCATCCCGTGCACTCGGTTTTGTTGGGAGGCATAGTGATGGGATTTGTATTTTTTTACGCGGCGGGATTGATTGGGTGGGCGATTCTGTTCGCGATGCGGCGCTCGGGAGTGCACCGACTGGACGACACCTTCGGCGGCACTAAGTAGTAGCGCTCGCCTCCAGGCGCGCGTGCAGCACCTTCATGCTTTGCGGGCGAACGACTTTTGCCGATAGACTCAGGGGCGCAAATCAGCGCCCCTTTTCACTTCCATGAGCCTTCGCCAATTTTCTGCTTACGCCCTCTGTCTGACATTCTTCTTCGCAAGTTTCCTTCGCCGGCAGCGCAGACTCCTGCGACCACCGCTGCCGTCACCGACTACGTCAAGGCGGAGATGCAGCGGCAGCACATCCCAGGGCTGGCTCTTCTTGTGGTGAAGAGCGGCAAGATCGTTCGCGCCGAAGGCTTCGGCTTGGCTAACGTGGAATTGCAAGTGCCTGTGAAGCCGGAGACGATCTTCCAGTCGGGGTCCGTGGGAAAGCAATTCACGGCGACCGCGGTCATGATGCTGGTCGAGGAGGGCAAGATCGGTCTCGACGATCCGCTCACGAAATATTTCGCGGATGCCCCGCCCAGTTGGAAGGAAGTGACGGTGCGGGAACTGCTCAGTCACACTGCGGGTTTTGGCGACTATCCGAAGGACTTCAACTTCCGCAAGGATTGGACGGAAGACGAGGAATTGAAGCTGATCGAGAGCA
Organism: uncultured Acidobacteriaceae bacterium; assembly: GCA_963795875.1. GTDB lineage: Bacteria > Acidobacteriota > Terriglobia > Terriglobales > Acidobacteriaceae > Sulfotelmatobacter. The sequence continues at coordinate 927,796 of CAWCJM010000003.1, read as the reverse complement.
TTCCTCTGGCGTATCCGCCGGGGACGAGTTGGGCGTACAGCAACTTCGGGTATGTGACTCTCGGGATTCTGATTCATCGCGTGACCGGGGAGTTCTATGGCGACTTTCTGCAGCAGCGAATCTTTCAGCCGCTTGGGATGACCTCTACGCGGGTCATTAGTGAAGCCGACATTGTTCCAAATCGTGCGGCGGGCTACCGGCTGGTAAAAGGCCAATTGAAAAATCAGGAGTGGGTAGCGCCCGTCGTGAACACCACCGCCGATGGCAGCTTGTACTTTTCAGTTCTCGATCTAGCGAAGTGGAACGACGCTTTGTACACGGATAAACTGTTGAAGCGCTCCAGCCTCGACCTGATGTGGACTCCGGTCAAACTAAAAAATGGGCAGCCGAACAAGGGCAACTATGGTTTTGGATGGTTCATCGACGAGAGGGCGGGACACCGCTGTATTCATCACGATGGTTCTTGGCAGGGATTCGAGACGGCCATCGACCGCTATGTGGATGATCAACTGACCGTGGTCGCGCTTGCGAATCTGGCGGACTCGAACCCGGGGAAGATCACGCAACACGTGGCTGAGATGTATCTGGCGGAGAAATAGGAAGATTCACTACAGAGGACACAGAGGCTGATAACGCTCTCTGCTGCTATTTTGAATTCGCTACGACTGGAACGCTGGTTCGCGCAATTCTACTTGCATTCGCATGCCGTACTTGGGGCGCAGAGTAATCAGCGGTTCAGGCTCGACGCGATGTCCAGGAACAAGACTCAACTTCCATTTCTGCGCGATCGTTGCCAGCAGTAACACACCTTCCATGCAGGCGAACGATTCACCGATGCACTGCCGGACTCCTGCTCCGAAGGGAAAGTAAGTCAGCTTCGTGCGCCGTGATTTGCCTTCGGGTGTGAAGCGTTCGGGATCGAAGCGCAGGGGATCGGGGAAAAAACGCGAATCGCGATGGGTGATGTACTGGCTCATCAGGACGGTCGTCTTTGCCGGCAGAAAAAACTCGCCGAGTTGAAAGTCGGCGCGGGCGTAACGGCCCATTGCCCATGCAGGCGGATAAAGCCGCATGGACTCGGCGAGCACCATTTCCACATAACGCAGGCGGGGAACATCGTCGAACGTGGGCAAGCGGCCCTGCAACTCACGGTCGATTTCCTCGTGAAACCGGCGTTCGCAGTCGGGATTTTGCGAGAGCAGATACCACGTCCAAGAGAGTGCGTTGGCGACGGTTTCGTAGCCGGCGAGGAAAATTGTGATGACCTGATCGCGCAGGGACTGCTCGGAGTCAGGCGATCTGATCGGGCGAGGCGGCCAGCATCATATCGAGCAGGCTGCCGCCGTGCGGACCACGCTGCCGATGTGCGGCGATCATGCGGTAGAACGACTGCGTCGATTCGCTTGCGCGCACGTACGAACGCGGCGAGACCGGGAGGCCGCACATGGACCAGCCACTCCGCGGCGGGCAGCATCACCAGAAAATTGTAGAGGCCCATGATGCGGTTGATGGCGCTCGGCCAGTTCGTTCACTTCGTTACCCGATTCCCGGCCGAGATCAGTGGCAAACAGCGTTTGCGCGACCACGTTGAGCGTGAGGTGCATCATGTCGATCGCAATGTCGCGCTGCTCGCCGGCGCGCCAGCGGTCGCGCACGCGGACCGCTTCCTGAACCATCGTGCTGGCGTATTCCGGAATGCGCTGGCGATGAAAGCCGGGCTGCGCCACTTGCCGCTGCGTGCGATGCTGTGCTCCCTCGGCAGTGATCATGCCTTCGCCCAGCAGCATTTTCGTGCGCTGCACCGTGCGCTCTTTGATGAAGTTGTCGTTCTGGACGACCAAGACTTCGCGGATGTAGTCAGGATGATTCAGGAAGACGATGTGGTGCCATCCGATTTTGTAGTGCGCGATGTCGCCGTATTTCTCGGCCAGCTGCTGAAAAAGCAGGATGGGATTCGCGGGGCGGAGCTTGCGGAGAGCGAACCAGAGGAGGTTCTTCTCAAGGCCGGGCGGGTAGTGATATGCCGCGGCGCTGGAGACGTTGCTCTTGGGTACGCTGTTCCGGGCTGCAGTTGCCATCTTCTTAGTTTACTTGTTGGACTCGATTTGCCGGAGGAGGAGAAGCGAATTCAGGGATGGAATTTTCCTGAGAATACCGAATCAGTTGGAATTTTTGAGGGCGAAGGTGGCGCCGAGGAAGAGTCCCGCTGAGCTTCGCTCAGCGGACGGCCGGGGCGGCTGTCCCCACATGTTTCCCGGGCTAGCGCTTTGCTGCTTCCGATTTCTGAAGTACGTCCAGTTCGGCTAAAACTTCGGCGCTGTGTTTGAGGGGATCGACGCTGGTATAGGCTTTCGCGATCTTGCCGGTGGGATCGATGAGAAATGTATGCCGTGCAGCAAACTTCACGACGCCGAGATTCGTGAGCGATCCGTAGGAGTCGGTGACTTTGTGGTCGGTATCGGCCAGCAATTTGAAGTTCAGGCCTTCCTTGGCGCAGAACTTCTTATGCGAGTCGACGCTATCGAGACTCACGCCCAGCACGACCGCATTCCGCTCGGCGTACTTCGGTTGGTCGACTTGAAAGTTATGGGCTTCGCGGGAGCATCCCGGCGTCTGATCTTTCGGATAGAAATAAAGGACGACCCATTTTCCTCGGTAATCCTTGAGGCTGACGGGGGAGCCTTCCTGCGAGGGCAGTGAGAAATCGGGAGCGCTGCTGCCTTCGGAAGGCGGGGCTGAATGGGACAGCAGGCGCGGGACTAACACGATCAGTACGAGCACAACCGCCAACAGCAGCACGATCCGCAACATGGAATCCTCCGCGGCGACTTCGATGTACCGGGGCTAAGCGAACTCCAATCCAATTTTTTTCGCGGCACGGTCCAGATTCACGATGCGAAAACTGCGAACCTGCCCGGCACGCGCGGGCTCTGCCTTGGGCGGTGCCGCCGGAGCCGCTCTTCCAGCGCGCCTGCAGCATGGAACTTAGCGACGACAGATCCGCTTTCGATTCTTTCGGAGCCTCGGTCTTCGCCGGCGCCGCCGCTGCGCTGCACCTTGCAGGTGGCATGGATGCCTTCGCCGAGTTCCACTTGCGCTTGGCCGCCGGACTCGTCCATCAGCCGGCCTGTGACCACGTCGCCTTCGTTGTGCTCGGCGATGTATTCGTCGAGACCAGTGGGAACGAGTTGCTTCATGCCCAGCCGCATCTGCCGCTTCTCGAGATCGATGGCCAGCACCTGCGCCTTGACCACTTGCCCGACGCGCAGCATGTCCTGCGGCTGGTTGATGCGCTTTTCGGCGCTGATGTCGCTGACGTGAACCATGCCTTCGATTCCTTCCGAAAGCTGCACGAAGGCGCCGAACTTGGTCAGGTTGGTGACGGGTCCTTCGACCGCCGATCCGACTTGAAAGCGCTGCGCGATGTCGGCCCAGGGATCGCCCAGTGCCTGCTTGAGTCCGAGCGAGATGCGGCGCTCGCCGGCGTTGACTTGCAGGATCACAACCTCGACAGTCTCGCCCTGCTTCACGACGTCGCTGGCTTTTCGGATCTTGCCCTTCGACCACGACATCTCGGAAATGTGAATCAGGCCCTCGATGCCGGGCTCGAGTTCGACGAACGCTCCGAACTCCATCAGGCGTGTGACGGTGCCGCGCACGCGATCGCCGGCCTTGAACTTTTGCGGCGACCGCATCCCAGGGATGCGGCTGCAGTTGCTTCAGGCCAACCGAAATGCGCTTCTTGTCGGCTTCAGATGCCAACCTTGAGCACTTTCACTTCGACCGCTTGGCCGACAGACAGCACGTCCGACGGCTTGTTGACGCGGCCCCAGGCAATGTCGCTCACATGCAGCAACGCGTCGACTCCGCCGAGATCGACGAAGGCGCCGTAATCGGTAAGGCTGCGCACAGTGCCGCTCACGGTGTCGCCTTCCTTGATCTGCGAATAGAACTTGTCCTTGGCGGAGCGCTCCTCTTCCTCCGCGACCGCGCGGCGATCGACCACGACGTCTTCATCGGTGACGTCGAGCTTGATGATGCGGCAGCGGATCTCCTGCCCGACCAACTTCTCCATGTCGGCGGCTTCGCGAACTCCGCTGCGCGAGGCGGGCATGAACGCCCGCACGCCCACGTCGACGCTGAAGCCGCCTTTGATCACGCCGGTCACCGTGCCCAGCACGGTCGTCTTGTCGGCAAAAGCTTTTTCCAGCGCCGACCAATCCATGGGCCGCTCGACCTTGAAGCGCGAGAGTTCGTAGTAGCCGTCGAGATCGCGGCCTTTGACCGTGACCAGAGCACTTGTCGCCGGGCTTCAAGGTTTCGCCTTGCAAGCGCCGCCAGCGGCAGAATTCCTTCCGACTTGTATCCGATATCGAAGAACACCGACTCGGCGTTCACGGCAATCACCGTGGCCTGCAGTTGCTTGCTGCCCTCGGTCTTGCGGGAATGGCTCTTGTGTACTGAGAGAGAATGTCGCCGAAGGATTCGGTGCTTTCGACGGCAGGTTGGGTTTCTGGAGTTTCTGGATTGGACATGAAAGGTTACAGCCCTCGTCGCGGGATAGGATTTCTTAGGATAACACCGCAGTCGCAAGTACGGGGGCAGGCTCGCTTACGCTACTTATGAAGTCTTTCGAAGTGTCCGGAAATGCGCCGGCGAGGCGCCAGTGCTAATTGGAATGCAGTGCCCATTGCGGATCGTCTTCCGGCCGCACGATCTGGCCGTCGCGCATGTGGATGATGCGGTCGCCGTACTCTGCCGCCGCAGGATTGTGCGTGATCATCAGCACGGTCTGCCCCAGTTCCTGATTCGATCGGCGCAACATGCCGAGCACGATGTCGGAGTTCTTGGAATCGAGGTTGCCGGTAGGTTCGTCGGCGAGCACGACTGCGGGCTTGTTGATGAGCGCCCGCGCCAGGGCGACGCGCTGCTGCTCGCCGCCAGAAAGTTCTGACGGGCGATGCCCCAGACGCTTGGTCAGGCCGAGAAGTTCGGTGATGCGATTGAAGTGCGCGGGATCGCCATCGCCGTTGCCGGAGATTTCCCGCGCAATGCCAATGTTCGACCGGGCGTCGAGGGTGGGCAGCAGGTTGAACTTCTGAAATACGAAGCCGATTTTGCGCTTGCGCATGCGGGTGCGTTCCGCGTCGGAGAGCGTGGCCAGGTCGTCGCCGTCGAGCACGACGCTGCCGCCGTCGGCGCGCGTGAGTCCGCCCAATAAATAGAAGAGAGTCGACTTTCCGCTGCCCGAGGGGCCCACAACGCTGACGAACTCGCCCTTCTGCACGCTGAAGGAAATGCCGCGCAGCGCCTCGACCTCAATTTTGCCTACGTGATACGTCTTGCGCAGGTTTTTTGCTTCGATGAATGCGTCGGCCATGCCTGATAAGAATCTTACACGAAGGCTTGCGCCGAATGCGGAGCAGCGCGGTGTGTCAGTTCACAAACTGTACGGGAGAGCAGAGCTCTAGGCTGCGCCGATTTGGCGCGCGATTTGTGGAGGCCTTGGCTGCTGTTGCATGCGCTTGGGCCCGCGCTTGCGCACCAGCAGAAGACGAACGCGCTCCAGCAGATCGACGGGCGCGTACATCCCCTTGGTGAGGAAAACGTCCGCCTGCGAGTCGTGATCGTAGATTCGGACCTTACTCGAGATGAGGATAGCCGGGCGTATGCGGAGACAAATCCTTGATCCTGGCGATGAGTTGCGGTCCATCCAGGCCGGGCATCGCCATATCGGCGATCACCAGGTCGACTCCGCCTTGTATGAAGCGCGCCAGCGCTTCCTCGCCGCGCGAAAAACTCGCCACGCGGTAGCCGCGGGTTTCCAGCATGATTTTGCGGTGAGAAAGGGATTGTTCGTTGTCGTCTACACACAGAATCGTGCGCTTAGGTTTCATCAGCCTTCCGCAATCTGCCGTGCGACGCCGCTACCAGCGGGGCCGCGAAACCAACAGAGGCTTTTCTCAATATGAAGAATGTCAGAGCGAGATGAATGCTAACGGGAAGAACGCTCACTGTAAAGTAGCGTCGATGCTAATGGGACTTTCTGGCCATTGATTTTCGTTCGAGTGAGTGCGCCACAGTGTTTTCCGCACGTTGCGCAATGTGAGCTAGAGGAAAACTTCGGCGCGCATGACTTCGATTGCGTTGCCTCCAACGCGTACGTTAACTATCCGGTTATCGCGCGTTTTGGTTTTGCTGAGACGCGCGCACAAAAATCCGGCTGGGGCGCTGCATCTCAATCCCCTGCTCGATGAGGACGCGCTCGTCGGGCTTGGCCACTCCGTGCGCGACCATCCACGCGGCCGCGCAGCCCGCTGCCGAGCCCGTCGCCGGATCCTCGCCGTTATAGAACAGCATGCGAGCGTGCAAACGAGCCGCTGGATCGACGGTTTCACGGGTCACGAAGTAGAAGAATTTCCCGCCGGTCTTCGCCATGTAGTCTTGAGCGCGGCTGAGGTCGACCCGCAGTTCTTGGATTCCCGGGAGGGATTTCAGCGGAACCACCGTATAGGGGATTCCGGTTGACACGGTTTCGATCGGCAGCGACGCATCGAAATCGTCCACGCGCAACCCAATCGCGCGCGCGACCGCTTCGCGATCATGCTGCATCCCAAAGACTGGTTCAATCTGAGTCATCTCTCCAAACACAGGTTGGCCCGTCGAATCTTCAAATCGAACCGGAACCCTTCCCACATTTAGATCGAGCGTCATCTCCTTCGCTTCAGAATCTCCGCGCAAGGCGAATGCGGTCCCGAGCGTGGGATGGCCGGCGAATGGCAGTTCCTCCTGTACGGTGAAGATTCGCACGCGCACGCCACGTTCACGTTCGATTTCGGCATCGCGCGGAAGAATGAAAGTCGTCTCCGATAGATTCATTTCCTTAGCGATCGACTGCATCTCCGCGTCGCTCAGTCCACGCGCGTCAAAGAATACGGCCAGAGAATTTCCTTCGAGAGGCTGGGATGAAAACACATCCCACTGCGCCATAGCGAACCGCCGCGACTTGCTCATGAACGTCCCTGAAATTTGCGAAATGTCGTGCCAGAGAAGGGATGCGGGCCAATCCGCGACGATGCAGAAAAGATGTGCGGCGATGACGCGCGGCGAGGCGGCCGGTTTGACACTGACAGGCAGCGCTTCTATCCTAACAATATGTTTTTCCCATCCATCGCGTGTGCCATGTGCTGTTGTTGCCCGGCGCCGGCGTGTGGCTAGGGAGTCAGCGAGATTCTTCCCAGCCCACCCGGTAAAGCGGGTGGGTTTCGTTTTCATCCGCTTTGTACCAAGCCTGGCAGCAGGAATGGGCCGACTTTTCGAATCTTGCGCCATTTGAATTCACCAAGGAGACGACCATGACTACTGCGACTGAAACTTACAGCGTTCCCCGGATCAACGATACGGCCCCTGATTTCACTGCTGAAACCACGCAAGGGACAATCCATTTCCACGATTGGATCGGCGACGGCTGGGCCATTTTGTTCTCGCATCCCAAAGATTTCACGCCGGTCTGCACTACCGAACTGGGCTACTATGGCGAAGTTGCAACCGGAGTTTGCCAAACGCAACACGAAGATCATCGGCCTGAGTGTCGATCCGGTCACCAACCACAGCAAGTGGGCGGCCGACATCGAAGAGACCCAGGGCGCGAAAGTGAACTATCCGATGATCGGCGACCCGCAACTCAAGGTCGCCAAGCTGTACGGCATGTTGCCCGCCAGAAGCAGGCGAAACCAGCGAAGGCCGCACCGCGGCAGACAACGCCACCGTACGCACCGTTTTTGTCGTCGGTCCCGACAAGAAGGTCAAGTTGCAGATCAGCTATCCCATGACTACGGGACGTAACTTCGATGAGATCTTGCGCGTCATCGATTCCATGCAGCTCACCGCGAAACACAAAGTGGCGACGCCGGTCAACTGGAAACCGGGCGAAGACGTCATCATCACGGGTGCAGTTTCGAACGAGGAAGCGCAGCAGAAATTCCCTGGCTTTAAGACCATTAAGCCGTACTTGAGAGTCACCGCGCAACCCAAGTAGTGAATGGGGCAATTCAGGGTAAGAGAATCGGCCACGGATCGAACGGATTCTCGTGGATCAGAATGAAAGTCGAGTCTGATCTACAGCGGTCTGACGGTCCGTGGCTTTTTGCTCGCAGAGGCCACGGAAGCGCATGCGGTCCGGTGATCGTCCCGGTCTTCAAAACCGGCGGGTGGCGGGCAATCCCGTCACCGGTGGGTTCGACCCCCACTCGCTTCCGCCATTTTTCAATCAGCCAGCCGCGAGAAATGCCGGAGCAGTAACACATTACTAGTCCTCGGCTTGTCCTCGGATTGGCCTGATTCCCGCGCCCACAGCACCTCCGATACCTTTGAACCAACTGCGCTTCAACGTATGCTCCGGGCATCCTTCATTTGGAGCAAACCAATGGACTCCCCCCAGAGGCAAGAACGACGAGACGTTCGCTACCCTTTACACTTGCCAGTCCTGATCAGGATGGCCCCACGCAAGGAACTGCGCGCTCGATCAGAGAACATCAGCCTGGGCGGCATTCTTCTGTCGAGTTCTTTTTTGATCCCAGAAGGCTCCTCGGTGGAGGTGTCGATTGGAGTGGAGCACCTGACCGATCCGGGCATTCTGTTGAATGCTCACGGCAAGGTTCTTCGGGTGCAGTCAAAGGAAACTGGCGACTTTGCGGTCGCAATCCAGTTGGATGGCGCGTTCCGGCTTCCTCTCTCTGAAACTGGGCTACTTTCCGTTTCAAGGAAAGAGAAACCGCCGACCCCGGAAGCTCGACGAAACGCCGCGATCTGGTCGAGTGGAATAAGTATGGTGCCTGCCTGGCACACTGAGACCTAGCAGAGATCGTGCGTAGCGGATTGTGCCACTATCGGTGCATTGCGATAGCACGCTCGTGCCATTCTCCGCTCTTGCGGCAGAGTCTATGCTTCTCCTTGAGCAGCACTTGGGGGAGGGCTGATCAACAAACGTCCCAAGACTCAAATTGAGTCTGGGGCGTTTTGTTTTGCGCGTGCGCGTGAGAAGTCGCCAATTCCGCGTCGTTTCACCAGAGTTGGGTCTGGGTTTCAGGCTCCGGCACTTCTAGCGCACATTCCGGGCCATCGTTTTCGGGCTTGTTGACGAGCGAACTGACGGGATGCCGGCGCATAAACGCCGCATCGAAGGGCACAAGCAATTCCGCTAATCGCTCCGTCTCGGACGAGGGCGCCGTCAGCCAAGTCTCATAGTGCCGGCGGGGAAGGATTACGGGCATGCGGTCATGCACTCCGTCGAGCAATTCGTTGGCAGCGGTCGTCAGGATCGAGCAGGACCGAAGCATCGGACCACCCGGCGACCTCCATCGGTCCCAGACTCCGGCAAACGCGAAGAGCGAATTGTCTTTCATGCCGAAGTGATACGGCTGGCGCTGCTTGCCCGATTTTTTCCACTCATAGAAGCCGTCGGCGGGGATCAAACAGCGGCGAGTGCGGAAAGCTTCGCGGAAGGCTGGCTTTTCCAACACGGATTCGCCGCGGCCGTTAATGAGTTGGTTGCCAATCTTAATATCGGTGGCCCACGAAGGCACCAGGCCCCACCTCATCATCGAAAGGATTCGGCTCGATCCGGAATGCCGGATCGTCGCCACGCCCTGGGTGGGGGCGATGTTGTAGCGGGGACTCCAGTCTTCTTCCTCCGAAACTTCTGACGCGCTCTCGAAGTACTCTTCCACGACCTGCTTCCTCCGCGAGAGTCGATAGCGTCCGCACACGAGGAGATTATTGCAGCGCCAAACAGGAGTCGCAAATCGGTTAAAATATTCTCTTGATCAGATTCCTGTCGCACCTGCGCCATACGGCCCTTCTATTTGGCTCCTTCGTGATCGCACTGACGTTTGTCGGGGTGGCTCTCGGGGACAATGCCGCCTTCGATCTCGTCGGTCCGAAGGTTGATGTCCGGGTGCAACGCGCGGGAGTGACTCTGCCCATCGCGCAAGTGCCCAATCTGCAAGCCGGGGACCGTCTCTGGGTGCATCCCGACCTGCCCGACAGTCAATCGGTACACTATCTGATGGTCGTTGTTTTTCTTCGCGGAGCCACCAACCCGCCTCCCGATTCCTGGTTTACTCGAGTCGAAACCTGGAGCAGGCCGGTCCACGAGGAAGGTATCTTCGTGACCGTGCCAGATGAGGCCGAAGAGGCTCTGGTCTTTCTGGCGCCGGAGACGGGGGGAGCCTTCAGCACCTTGCGCACCGCAGTCCGTGGCAAGCCGGGCTCGTTCGTACGCGCTTCGCAGGATCTGGTGCAGGCCAGCCTCGACCGCGCTCGCCTGGAGAAATATCTCGATGCGGTTCGCGAGATTGCGGTCAGCGATCCCGAACAGTTGAAGGCGCGCACCATCCTGCTGGCGCGTAGTTTGAACATCCGGCTTGATCAGCAATGCTTCGATAAGCCCAGTTCGCAGCAGGTACCGTGCCTCACCCAGAACACCGATCAGTTGGTGCTCGACGACCAACACAGCCAGTCGATGGTTGCGACTCTGACATCAGGCCCATCCACCGACCTGCTGGCCCAGATCAGTTCCACGCCCAATGCCCGTAACGGTTACTACAGCCCTTACATTGGAGCGGTTGTCGACGTCATGCGGATCTTGAGTACCGCCCACACCGCGCAGTATCAGTACATCCCGGCGCTGGCTCTGCCCAAAGACGACGAACTGAACCTGCGGCTGAATAATCCGCCGTCTTTTCGCAATCCGAAGTCGGTAATCGTAATTGGACTTCCTCCGGTTCGGCCATCTCCAGTTCCACCATTGCGTGCGGTGGATCCGGCGCAGGTCTTTTGCGCGGGACGGCCTTCGCTGCTGCTTCCGGCTGAGGGTGCTCCGCTGGTGTTTGCGACGGAACTTGCGCACAATTTTGTTCTCCACGTAGACGCCAAGTCGGGCCCGGGAATCGACGTGCCCGCCAAGCCGGATCCGGTGCGCGGAGGGTTCCTGGTTGAGACGCAGGCGCTGCAGTCGGCCGATCTGGACGGAGAGGTTACTGGAACTCTGCGCGGAGCATGGGGCTTCCACTCGTTCGATGGACCACGCTATCGGCTGCGTGCCTCGCGGCCCGCGCAATGGGTTGTCGCGTCGAAAGACGCGAGTGCGCTGATCGTCGGCCGCGAGGACACACTACACCTGCAATCCCCAGATGCTTGTTGCGTAAGTGAAGTGAAGCTCAACGACGAGCAGGGAAAAGCCCTCGAAACCGATTGGAAGATTACGAAGCCGGACGAACTCGAGGTCAAGGTTCCGTTGCAGAAAGCGAATGCGGGATCGGTGACGATGGTGATCAGGAAGTTCGGACTGCAGGAAGCAGACGAGCTTCCGCTTCACACTTACGCCGAGGCCGGTCGGCTCGACAGTTTCAGCATCCACGCTGGCGATGCCAGATGGTGTACTTAAAGGCACGCGCCTGGATCAGGTGGAGAGGCTTGAGCTGAATGGCCTCCGCTTCGTCCCGGAGTCGCTCGCGCGATCTCATCAGCAAGACGAACTCAAGCTCACCACTCACGACAATGCCGTCTTCACGAAACTGCATGCCGGAGACGAGACCGTCGTCCACGCAACGCTTAAAGATGGGCGGATCCTCGATCTCAAGACAGAGGTCGAGTCGCAACGACCGGTCGTAAGCGTACTGAGCAAGAGCGTGCAAGTAGACCAAACGGCACAGCCGCCGACCGTCCGACTGGGAAGCCAGGATGAAATGCCGCAGGATGGGCGGCTCAATTTCTTTCTTAAGGCACAGGTGCCGGAGACTTTCCCTCCCACCGAAAAGATCGAAGTCGCGACCGCCGACGAGTCCTTTCGTGTGCTCCTGAGCTTCAAAGACAGCAATCTCACGCTGCAGGATTCGAAGACAGTTTTCGCGGTTCTCGACCCGATGAAACTGCTTGGCCCATCGGCGTTTGGACCGTTGAAGTTTCGTCCGGTCACGTCCGACGGCATTGACGGCGACTGGCAACAACTCGTGAATCTGGTGCGGGTACCAGAGCTCAAGGGAATTCGCTGTGTCCCCGCGCCCGAGAAGCAATGCACGCTGAGCGGCGACAAGCTTTTCTTGCTGGATTCGGTGAGCGCCGACTCCGACTTCGCCAATGCCGTCAGCGTCCCGGAAGGTTTCGTCGAGGACGCGCTGGCTATTCCACCGACGAAAGCGAAGACGTTGTACATCAAACTGCGCGACGATCCCAACACCGTCGACACAGTTACGCTGCCGATGCTGACCACGCAGCAATAGGCTGGCCCGGCGCGGTATACTCGCCTGCGATCTCATGGCCAACATTCTTTATGGCGTGAACGGCGAAGGCGCGGGACACTCCACCCGAGCCAAAGAAGTGCTGGCACATCTGGTCGCTCAGGGGCACATTGTCCACGTAGCCTCGTTTGACCGCGGCCTGCAAAATCTGAAAAACCATTTCGACGTTACCGAGATCTATGGCTTTCGGTTCGCCTACCTTAATAATCGCGTGCGCTACAAGCGCACCATCGCCAAGAATCTGATCACGGTTCCGCAAGCGGCGAAGAGTCTCTCGCAGTCTCAAGGACCTGGTCGACGAATGGAAGACCGATCTCGTCATCACCGACTTCGAGCCCCTCACTTGTCATGTGGGGCACAGGAAGAATCTCCCGGTCATCTCCATCGACAATCAGCACTGCCTCACGAATGCGGTCGTTTCCTATCCAAAGCAGTACCGGCGCGACGCGGCAGCCGCCAAACTTGTGACCCGCCTCATGACGCCGCGCGCGAACGCGTACCTTGTTATTTCGTTCTTCAGCGCACCGATTCGTAAACGCAATACCTTCCTGTTTCCTCCCCTGCTGCGGCAGGAAATCCTCGACGCGACTCCGACGCAAAGCGACCACGTGCTGGTCTACGTGACGTCCCCCGCGCCGGCTCTCGCAAAGTTGTTGAACTCGGTTCGGTGCCGCTTCATTGCCTACGGCTTCGGACGGGCGGGGCAGGACGGAAACATCCTTTATAAGAAGCCGTCTCTGGAAGGCTTCTTTGCTGACCTGACCAGCGCCCGCGCCGTCGTGGCCAACTCTGGATTTTCACTGGTCACCGAGGCTTTGCATTTGAGCAAGCCGTACCTTGCTGTGCCGGTGAGCCACCAGTTCGAGCAGATCTTTAATGCGTACTGGCTGGAAAAGTCGGGCTACGGCGCTTACTGGGAAGATCTAAACAAAGAGCGGGTCGAGGCCTTTCTGTACAATCTTCCGCATTATCGCGAGGCGCTGGAGCAGTATCCGCGACAGGGAAATGGGGCCCTGCTTGCAAAGCTGGATGCACTGATCGCCCGTTTTGCAACGATGGGGGCCCGCTGAACACTGTACGAACGTAACCTCTGCCCGTACTCCCACCAACGGTACCATTGTCGGAGCAGACATCCCTTCCATGATTGCGACCGGAGGTTTCTTTATGCCGACACGACGCTTTTTCACGCTGCTGGCAGCCAGTGCCTTGCTGTGCACTTTCACGGCTTTCGGTCAGGATTCGCAATCTCTGGGGGATGTGGCTCGCCAAACCCGTCAGCAAAAACAGCAGAAGGATGCGCCGGCGAAAGTCGCGTCTCCCAAGGACGCTTCAAGCAAACAAGCTTCCGGCGCGGACGCGAGCACGAAAGACTCGCAACCCAAGCCGCCCCACGTCATCACCAACGATGAGATTCCTTCGCATCTAACACCAACCAAGACGGCGGCGGCCGGTTCTCAAACGGCAGGCGAGCCTGATGCGGCACTCAGTTCGAGCGACCGAGACGCTCTAGCGGAACAATTGAAATCGCGAATTCAAGCCCAGAAGAGCGCCATCGCCAGTTTGCAGAGCGAGATCGCTGATCTCAGCGAGTCGGTCCACTTTGCCGGCGGAAACTGCGTTGCCAATTGCGTGCAGTGGAACGAGCGCCAGAAGGAAAAGCAGGATCAGGTGGAATCCATGAAGGCGCAACTGGAGGAGCAGAAAAAACAACTGGAAAACATGCAGGAGTCTGCACGCAAACAAGGGTTCGGCAGTTCCGTTTACGAGTAGAGCGACAAGATGCCGTAAAGACTGCGTCCGGTCGGGAGCCACCTCTGCAGAAAAAACTCGCTGACTTACGATTTTCACATTCCCCAAAACTGCCCGGTCATGCGAAATTAGTTTATGTCTTTAGTCGTCCGCCCTTCGCCAATTCATTCCGTCGGTGTCTATACCTCGAAACCGATCCGTAAAGGAACCCGCGTGGTCGAGTACGCCGGTGAACGCGATCACCGCCGAAGAAGCAGACCGCCGTTATGACGGCGTTTCTCGCACGTATCTCTACGGCCTCGACGATGGCAAGACTGTCATTGATGGCCATGGTCTGGGCGCCTATCTGAACCACTCCTGCGATCCCAACTGCGAAGTTGACGAGATCAAGGGCCGCGTCTGGCTTTTTGCGATCCGCGACATCGCAGCCGGGGAAGAACTGGTGTGGGACTATAACCTCTACGACGATGACGATCCCGCGCCGTGCCACTGCGGCTCCCGCAAATGTCGCGGGACCATGTATTCGCGCGAGTGGATGGCCAAGATGCGCCGCAAGGAAGCCCGCAAGCTGAAACGGAGATCCGCGGCGATGCAGAAGAGCCGGCCCGCGCGAAAGGTGAGATCCACCCCCGAAGCTGCTGCCTAGACGCTGCCGGCTTGTTTTGTCAGGAAGTGTGCGGGAGCCGACGCCTCCTGTAGTGCTCCCATGTAGGGAAGGCGCTGAATTTCACCGTAACCTTATCGCCATCCAGGCGGATTTAATTGTTACGTGGGGATTCGTGTGACATTTGTCATCTCACCCTGATGACGATCTCCACTGGCGATCGTGAGCGCTGTGCGAAAGTATGGAGCAAGAAAGTGGGTCGTTCGTGGGATCGAGCATTTCTATGACGGCAAAAATCGAATCCGGCCCGGTTGTCGATAGCACGGTTCATCGTCTATTCTTGGTGGGCTGGGACGTGCCTACCTCCTGCGCCCGGCTCCCGGTTCCCTCTGGAGTTCGCCGATGACATTGACCCGGTTTGTCACGAAGAACGCGTTCCGCAACAAGCGCCGCAGCATTCTGACCGTGTTGAGCATCGCTTTCTCTTTGCTCCTGCTCACGCTGATGATGACGATCTGGCGAGCGTTTTATCTGGACCAAGGCAGCGCAGAGTCAGCGGAGAGGCTGGTCGTGCGGCATCGCGTGTCTTTGACTTTCTCTCTGCCCGGCTACTACCGCGAGAAGATCCGAGCAATTCCCGGGGTTGTAGCAGTCGTCCCGGTCTCCTGGTTCGGCGGAATTTACAAAGACCAGAAGCCGGAAAACTTCTTCGCGCAGTTCGGCACCGATCCGGATGAATTCTTCAAAGTTTACCGGGACCTCTCTATTCCCGCGGAACAGGTGACGGCATGGCAGCGCGATCGGCAAGGCGTGATTGTGAATGACTCCCTCGCGACGAAGTACGGCTGGAAATTGGGAGACCGTATTGTGCTGCAGGGCACGATCTATCCCGTCAATCTCGAGCTGATCGTGCGGGGCATTTTCCACACGAATCCTGACAACAAGTCGGTTTACTTCAACGCGAAGTACGTGGAAGAAGCCGTCGCGTTCTTCAAGGGACAGGCCGGCACCTTCAGTATTCTGGCGAACTCTCCAGAGGACGTGAGTAAAATCGCAAGCGCCGTGGACGCCACGTTCCGCGACTCGCCCCAACCGACCAAGACGGAAAGTGAGAAAGCTTTCGGTCTGGAGTTCGTGGCCATGATGGGCAATGTGAAGGCGTTCATCCTGAGCATCTGCTCGGCGGTTGTGTTCGCGACGTTGCTGGTATCGGCCAACACCATGGCCATGTCGATCCGCGAACGCACGCGGGAAGTGGCCGTACTGAAGACTCTCGGCTTCACCAAGCGCGGAGTGCTGGGATTGTTCGTCAGCGAAGCAGTGGCTTTGTCGCTGGCAGGCGGCCTGATCGGCGCGGGCCTTGGATGGCTGATGGTTTACGGCTTAACCCATTCTCCGCAATTTTTCAGCTTCTTCCCCATGAAGGTAACCGTCGGGATATGGATTGCTGCCATTCTGACCTCCGGTCTGGTTGGTCTGCTTAGTTCGGCCGTGCCTTCCTACACGGCTTCCCGGGTCAACATTGTCGACGGATTACGGCACATCGGGTGAAGTCATGACGTTAGGCACTTTTGTCGTGCGCAATACGTTTCGGAACAAACGGCGCAGCCTGCTGACTATGATCAGCATCAGCTTCTCGCTGCTGTTGCTCACGCTGATGATCTGCATCTGGCGCTCGTTCTATGTCGACCAGGTTGCGCCGGAGGCATCGCGGCGCTTGATTATCCGCGACCGCGTCTCGCTGGCATTTTTTCTGCCGGCCTTCTACCGAGATAAGATCCGCAGTGTTCAGGGAGTCGCGGCAGTGGCGCCGATTACGTGGTTCGGAGGACGCTACATCGATGACCGGCCAGAACACTTCTTCGCCCAACTCGCTACTGATCCTGACGAGTATCTGAAAGTTGCCTCGGACAAGATCATTCCGCCGGATCAGGTGAAGGCATGGCAGCGGGATCGAGCCGGCTGTATCGTGGACGTGACACTCGCCAACAAATACGGCTGGAAGATCGGCGACCGCGTTACCTTACAGGCGAATATCTTCCCGACGAACCTTGATCTGACGATTCGCGGCATCTATCACCGCGATCCTCCGCAGAATGGGCTGTACTTCAACGCCAAGTACCTGGAGGAAGCGGTTCCGTGGTTCAAGGGGCAAGCCGGCTGGTACGCTGCGCAAATCGACTCGGCCGACAACGTTTCGCGGGCGTCGCAAGAGATTGACGGCATGTTCCGCAACTCTCCGCTGCAGACCAAGACCGAGAGCGAACGAGCTTTTCAGTTAGGCTTTGTCGCTTCACTAGGGAACATCAAGGCGTTCATCCTGGGCATTTGTGGGGCCGTCGTGTTCACGATCATGCTGGTTTCGGCGAACACCATGGCGATGTCGGTGCGCAGCCGGACGCGCGAGGTGGCCGTACTCAAGACCCTTGGCTTCACGCGCCAGCGTGTGCTGTCGATTTTCGTCGGTGAATCCGTCGCTCTTGCGGTTGGCGGGGGATTGATCGGAGTTCTGGTGGCAATTCCTGTGATCGCTTTCCTGACCCACAGTTTCATCGGGCTCGGAATCCCGCTCAACATGAAAGTCAGAGGAGCAACAGCTGGATTGTCATTGCTCGTGTCCCTGGTTTTGGGACTGGTAAGTGGTTACTTGCCGGCCTACAACGCGTCGCGCATGAAAATTGTCGACGGACTGCGCCACATCGGCTGAGTTGAGATTAACTATGGCGATACCGATCAGCTATAACGTTCGCAATTTAAGGCTCCGCAAGGGGCTCACCGTGATGACGGCTCTGGGCATCGCGCTCACGGTCACGACAGCGATCTTTCTGATGGCCCTCATCGCGGGGTTGAACCGCGCGTTCGTCAGCAGCGGCAGCGCGAAGAATGTGCTCGTGCTGCGCAAGGGATCAGAAGCAGAGCTTTCGGGTGGGTTTGATGCGGCGCTCTTTCCCACGTTGAAAACACTTCCTGGCATTGCGAAAGACAGTCGTGGCGAGCCGATGGCGTCGGGCGAGTGGGTAGTGGTGATCATCCTGCCTCGCAAAGACGGCACCGGCGAAGTCAACGTCACCGTGCGGGGCATGATGCCCGATGGCCTTGAAATGCGGCAGACGCCCGACGAGCCTGGAAAACCACCGAGTGTGAAGTTGGTGGAGGGACGCTGGTTTCAGACGGGACAGCGGGAAGTGGTGGTCAGCAAATCGATTCAGGGACGCTTTTCGCATGCCAACATCGGCGACACCATGGAGTTTGGCAAGGGATCGTGGACGGTTGTCGGGGTGTTTGACGCGGGCGGATCGGCCTACGAATCCGAGGTTTGGGGCGACGTGAATCAAATGGCGTCGGATTTTGATCGTCAGGGAGGCTATTCATCGGCGTACCTGCGCGCGACCGATCCCATCTCTGCCGAAGCTCTCAAGAACCGGGTCAGCGACGATCAACGCTTGAAGCTGGAAGGCGTGCTCGAAAAGGACTATTACGCCAAGCAGACCAGTTCCGGCGCGCCGATCAAAGTCATTGGCATTGTGGTGGGCTTCATCATGGCAATTGGCTCGATTTTCGCGGCCATGAATACGATGTATGCGGCGGTGGCGTACCGCGGACGCGAGATCGCTACACTACGCGTGATCGGTTTCTCACGGCCTGCGATCCTGACATCGTTTGTGCTGGAGTCTTTGCTGCTAGCCTTGCTGGGCGCCGCGGCGGGAATTTTGTTGATGCTTCCGTTTAATGGGATGCAGACCGGCACGTCGAACGCCGTCACGTTCAGCGAGGTGGTATTCGCGTTGCGAATCACGCCGCAAGTGGCGGGATATGCAATTGCCTTCGCGTTGATTATGGGGTTCGTAGGTGGGCTGGCTCCTGCGTGGCATGCGGCGCGGCAGAATATTCTCAACGCATTGCGTAGCTAACTGAAGCGGAAACTACTTGGCGAGTTTGATCGTAATCACCCTTATGGCGATTGACACAAAACACGAAGACCTGCAGAGCTTGCGCATTGACCGCACGCAGCGCGGCGACTCCGGCGGAGAGCCGCCGGCCTGGGCGCGCCGCTACATCCTCGGTGGAATTGCGGTCGTGGTATTGCTTGGCGTGATCACGATCGCTTATCGCGCGTTCTCCTCCGATACTCCTGAAGTCGAGGTCGTTCGCGCCACTGCAGAAACCAGCGGCAACGACGCGGGCGGCACCGTGCTCTCGGCGACCGGCTACATCGTGGCACATCACACCATCAACGTGAACTCTAAGGTCACGGGCCGCCTGGCTTGGATCGGGGTAGAAAAGGGCGACAAAGTGAAAGAAGGCCAGGTGTTGGTCCGCCTGGAAGATCAGGAATTCCGCGCGGCGTACGAGCAATCCAAGGGTGCGGTAGCCAATGCGCGCGCCTACCTCGACGAACTGCAGCATGGATCACGCCCCGAGGAAGTACAGCAGGCGCAGCACAATCTCGATGAAGCCCGCGCCACGCTGGCAAACGACAAGCTCACGCTGGATCGCACGAAGGAACTGGCGGGCAGCGGCGTGGTTTCTCGCCAGCAACTGGACGATGCCACAGCAAAGTTCGAAGCCGATCAGCAGCGCGCGAATTCGCTGGAGAAGGCGTTTCAGCTGTCCAAGATTGGACCGCGGGCAGAAGAGATTGCTCGGGCGCAGGGCGCGCTGATGCAGGCGCAGGGGCAACTGGACTATGCGCAATCGCAGCTCGACGCCACGGTCATCCGCGCGCCAGTAACCGGAACGATTCTCGACCGCACGGCAGAAAAGGGCGAGCTGATTACTGCGCAGTTTGCCAGCGCAGCGGCGGGCGGACCTCAGGGGTCGGTTGTGTCACTCGCGGATCTGAACGATCTGCAGGTCGAACTCGACATCGCACAGGCAGACTTCGCGCGCCTGGGCCCGACGCAGAAGGCAAGTGTGACCACCGATGCCTATCCCGACAAGCAATACGACGGGATCATCGCGCAAATCTCGCCGGAAGCGAATCGGCAGAAGGCGACCGTGCAGGTTAAGGTGCAGGTGCTCAATCCGGGCAAGTATCCTGATGTTCAGCTGCGTCCAGAAATGAACGCCACAGTGAAGTTCCTGGCTAACGATGTGCCGAAGACTTCCTCCAAGGAACCGACTGGAGTCTACGTGCCGTCGACCGCGATTCGGGATCGTGACGGCAAGAAGATTGTATTGATCGCCTATAACGGAAAAGCTGTTGCGCGCGAAGTCCACATCGTCGGCCAGCGCAGCGACGGAGCACTCGTCGACGGGCTAGTCGGAGGCGAAAGCGTGGTTACAACCGCTCCCGCGACTTTGAAAGATGGAGACAAAATTAAAATTAAGGGGCAATCATGAGCACAGTTACACAACCCAACGTTGCCACGGGAACGAAAGTCGTACAGGTTCGCGGCGTCAGCAAGGTCTTCAAACGCGATGCCTTTCAAGTGACCGCGCTCGACGACGTGTCGATCGACATTGCCAAGGGAGAATTCCTCGCACTGATGGGACCGTCAGGATCGGGCAAGACGACACTGCTGAATATGATCGCGGCCATCGACCGGCCGACCAGCGGCGAACTGCTGGTACAGGGGCAGGATATTTTTCGTTTCAGTGACTCGCAGATTGCGCGCTGGCGCAATGAGCACATTGGCTATGTGTTTCAAACATTCAACCTGATTCCGGTGCTCACGGCTTTTGAGAACGTGGAACTGCCGCTGCTTTTGACGAAACTGACTTCTCAGCAACGCCGTGAGCACGTATTGACCGCGCTGAAACTGGTTGGATTGGAAGATCGAGTTGGCCACCTGCCCAAGCAACTCTCCGGTGGACAGGAGCAGCGCGTGGCGATCGCCCGGGCGATTGTGAGCGATCCGACTCTGTTACTCGCCGACGAGCCAACTGGCGATCTGGACAGCCATTCTGCGACCGAAGTGTTAGAGATTCTGAAGCGGTTGAACGAGGATTTCCACAAGACAATTGTGATGGTGACGCATGACCCGCATGCCGCCTCGTACGCCCACGTGACGCGGCACCTGGAGAAAGGAATGCTGCTGCCCCCGGGTTAGGACTCAAACTGGGCCCAAATACAGAACAGGCGGGGACGCTCAGTTGTACTGAAGAACGTCGCCCGCCGCTTAACTCCGCCTAAGCAACCAGGCTTAAGCCACCAACCCTGCTTCGTTGTCTGTCGCTTGAACCTCCGAGGGCAGATCTGCCACCCAGCGCCACGCGCGTCTACCATTGGACACTACGGCCTGTGCCTCGCCATATTCCACCAGGCGGTTCAGTACCGTGGTGACCGACGCCATGGGGTCCTTGTGGCGAGCCAGCAACGTCGGCATTTTCTGCTGGAAATAGTCGCAGATGTCGCGCGCATTCATGGCGTGGCCGGCCTGCATCAGGATCATCCGACAGGCTTTGGTGAAGCCTGGCTGGCGGCCGCTGCTCTTGCGATCGACCAGTTCCATCAGTTCCTCGCTCAAGACCGCATCGCCAAACAGATTCGCCAAACCGGAGATGGTCTGCTTGACGGTACCGATGCGTTTCATGATTTCCGCACGCTGTTGCAACAGCTGGCGCAGTTCTCCGTGCGCCTGCCGAATCACTTCCTGCACGTGGCCCACGTCATACCTCTCGACTGGTCGGAGCGAGCCGATGCCCTTCTGCCCATTTTCCATACATATCCCCCATTCGGACGAGTGAATCACAGCTCCCACTTCGATTGCGCGACACCGATTACCACGAGTTCTCAGCCGCAGGCACAAGGCCATGCGGTTTCCTCGACACAATTTTCTCTAGACCACCAGGCGAGGGGCAGAACCCCGCTTAGAAATCTATACGCAACAACTCGTTCCCACGTTCCCCGATTCTTAACGCTTCTCGAAGGAAAGCCGGTTCTTGTGCAGTTAGACGTGGCAAGTGCAGATTGGTTAACAAGCGCCCAGTGAGGTAATTTCTAACTAAACAGCTTCGAGTTAGGCGAGGTTTCACACCTGGCGAGAACGAGACGGAGCAAGATCCGTCTCTCCACAATTTGGAATTAGGAATCCTATTGGAGGAAGATCACCAGGAGCCTGCCGTCAGAATGGTATCCGTCCCCGGTAGCGTTCTTGGCGTCCTGCACGGGGCTCGACGGCAAGTAATAGGCCAGTGTCTTGGCTTTATTGGCCTTTTGGAGGCTGCTGCCAATGTTTTCGCGCTCGCCGTCGACAGCTGGGTCGATCTTATGCGTGACGCTGCCATTGCGCTTATCCTTCGCAAATCCTATGTCGTGGGTGCCGGCGCCGCACCATACCTCGCTGCCCTTCCAGGTAAATGGAGCCTTCCAGATGCGGAAGTGGTGTCGGCTGGCCACCATGGCGATGGGCTCCGCCATTTCATAGCCGAAGTCTTGCTTGCGGCCGAACAGAAATAATGTGCTCATCGGCATGGCCAGGTAGTCCTTGCTGTCGTACGTCTGCATGACCGCGTTGAGCACTGCGTTTTGATTGCTCGTATCGGCAACGTGCCAACTGGCGGCGTCGAGAGCCGCCTGCACATCTTTTTGCGATCCCACGATCACAAAATTCACCATGTCGCCCTGGTTTTGGAACTGATCGTTGACTCGGCGCGGCAGGCTGTCGATGCTCTTGCGAAGTTCCGCATCAAGAGGAGCATCAGAAATTTTTAGCGGAGCAACTCCAGCTGAAGAGCCCTCCGCAGACGTCCCACTGGATGTACCAGAATCTGCCTTGCCCATGCCGAATTGCCCCGACATGAACACTTGCGCCGCAGTGGCAAGTTGTGACTTTAGGACCTGACTGCGTGGCGTCTGCGGCGCATCGGTTGTGCTGCTCGCGCTGGAACCCGCTGGAATGACGTGCACTTTGACAGCAAGCACTCCCTGGCAGGGCGCAGTGCCGGAGATGTTCATCCCCAGCATCAAATGAGAAGCCTCCGCTATGTGGAATTGATTGCTCGCACCCACGAGAAGCGGAACCGCTCCCTGTGAGTGCAAACGCGCGATGAGCGCACCCACGGGCGCAGTGGGCAGGGGCAGGTTTGCCGTCGTAGAACCCGCGGAAGTCACGCCCTTGGGATCGCAGGCTGGCGCGCCGGATGCAGCGTGATCTGATGAAACTGCGGCCGAAATTTCGACCACATCTCCTGGCTGCAGGTCAAAGCCGCTGTCAGTCCACGGCTGAGCAGTCGTTACCTGGACGGTGATGGCCTGGGCGGTTGTGGTTACTTGGCCCGCAAGCTGAGAGGCACAACCCAAAAGAACGGCGAGCAGCGGAAGCGGTGGCCTGAGCATATCGCACCCCCGGGGATGATTCTTATTATCTTCTAATTCTGCCCCTTCTTGGCAAGTCCGGGAAGCGTTTGCCGAGTGCCGCTTTTCGTTGCGATTCAAAACAGCTGTGATTTCGAATACCCCCACACTAAACTCCTGCGGCTAGATTCCGATGGTAACTAGTGACGGAGTAACCGCAATGCTGACGGCCGCAAAAACTGCCCTGGCACCCGCGCCGCTGCGGGTTCTGTTGGTGGGCAATCAAGAAGAAGACTTCTTCCTGATTCGAGACATTCTGGAACGTAGCCGCAACCTCCTCGCCGCCGAGCTCGATCATGCTCACTCGCTGGAGGAAGCCAAAGTGATGGTGCAGCAGACGGAGCTACGGCCTGGTCCTATTTGAGCATGAAACGGGAGACGCCGAGGCGGTTCACTTTGTGGCCGAGTTTCTCCATGCTGGAGTTTCGATCCCGTTCATCCTGCTGACTGAAGATGCGGATGAAAAGACTGTCGCCGACATCATCGGCGGCGGGACATGGAACTGTGTAGCGAAATCGCAACTGGACGGTGCGACTCTCGTACGAACTATGCGGAATACGCTGGCCATGCATTCCATCCAACAGGATCAGCACACCGCGGAAGAGTCTTTGCGAAAACTGTCGCGGGCGGTCGAGCAGTCGGCCGACACGGTGGTTGTGACCGACCGGCAAGGAATTATTGAATACGTGAATCCGGCATTTGAGGCTCTCACCGGATACGATCACGATGAAGTTCACGGAAAGTCTCCGCGAATTTTGAAATCGGGCGAGCAGGGGCCCGAAACCTACCAGGAAATGTGGAAGACCATTCTCGCGGGCAATGTGTATCGCGGCATCCTGGTAAACCGAAAGAAGAATGGTGAACTGTATTACGTGGAGGAAAGCATCTGCCCGGTGCGGGACACCGATGGACAAATTACGCACTTCATCGCTAACGGTCGCGATCTCACCGAGCGGCTACGCCTGGAAGCACAACTCCTGCAGTCGCAGAAGATGGACGCAATCGGCAACCTGGCTGGGGGCGTCGCGCACGACTTCAACAACCTGCTGACCATCATCACCAGCTACGCGGAGTTGGCTCTCGATGCAGTTCCGCGGGATAGCCCCTTGGAATCGAAGATTCAGGAGATTTTGCTGGCCGCGCGCCGGGCGGCTGAGTTGACCCGGCAATTGCTCGCCTTCAGCCGCAAACAGCCGCAGGCGTTGCGCGTGGCAGACTTGAATCAGGTAATCGCACGCATTGCAAAGACTCTGCCGCGTTTAATCGGCGAAGACATCGAATTCAGTTTCATCCGCAGCGAGGGATTAGGCCGGGTGCAGAGTGGACCCGCTACAGGTTGAGCAGGTGCTGATGAACCTCGCCGCCAACGCACGCGATGCAATGCCGCAAGGCGGTCTCTTGCGCATTGAAACCTCCGATGTGCGACTGGATGATCAGTACATTGATCGCAAACCCGCCGTCATTCCCCCGGGACGTTACGCTCTGATCACGGTCAGTGACGACGGAAGCGGAATTCCTCCCGAGCATCTGCCTCATATTTTCGAACCCTTCTACACCACGAAACCCTCCGGCAAGGGCACGGGCCTGGGCCTGGCAACGGTCTACGGAATTGTGAAGCAGAATAAAGGATTCATCTGGGCGTACAGCGAGCCCAGGATGGGCACGGTATTCAAGATCTACTTGCCTTGCGTCGAGGGACGACACAATCCGCGGGAGCTCGAAGACGCCAGAACCGAGAACGCTCCTGGCGGATCGGAAACCGTCCTGCTGGTGGAAGACGAACAAGCCGTGCGGCGAGCGACCGCGGAATTCCTGGGGCTGCAAGGCTATACCGTGCTCGAGGCCAAAGACGGTGTCGATGCCCTGTCAGTGGCCAAGAACCACGCTTCGACCATCCACTTGGTGGTCACGGATGTAGTGATGCCGAATATGAGTGGCGGGCAACTGGCGAAGGAACTCGCGCAACTGCGGCCGGACACCAAGCTGCTATTCGTTTCCGGCTATGCCGGCAAGACCGTCTTAGACCATAAAGTGGTCGACCTGGAAACGAATTTCCTGCAGAAACCTTATACGCTGAAACAACTCTCACTCAAGATTCGCGCAGCGCTGGACCCTAACCTCAGCGTCAATCAGTTGCCGCGCCGGTATGCGGTTTGATCGAGCATCTTGCCAGACCCTATAATCAGCCTTCGCGGACTCCGCATGAATCCTTCAAGAGCCGACGGGGGTCGGGACACCGGAAGCCATACCACCTCGACAAATCCAGATCGTCCCGCCGCTCGAGCAACTCCTGCGTCACTACTCATCCTGACCGCCCTGTGGCTAGTGATTTATGCAGCTGGCATGTTCACTCCGCCTTTGCTCGACGACGTGGACACGATCCACGCCGAAGCTGCACGAGAGATGCTGCTGCGCCACGATTGGGTCACGCTGTATACCAACGGTCTGCGCTACCTGGAGAAGGCGCCTTTGATGTACTGGAGCCTTGCCGGCCAGCTACGAAGTTTTCGGCATCAGTGATTGGAGCACCCGCCTTCCTCTCATGCTGGGGTTCCTGGCATTGGTTCTGGCTACCTATCGACTCGGTAGTTATGCGTTCGGCGAACGCGGCGGATTTTATTCCGGCCTCGCATTGGTCACATCGATTGGGCCGTACATCTTCACGCGGTTTCTGATTCCCGACGTGATGGTCGGGCTGTGGCTGGCCCTCTCGTATTACTTCTTCCTGCGCTCGCTGGAGGAAGACCCGCCCAGGCGCCTGACCTGCTGGGGATTTGCCGCGGTCTGCGCTCTGAACGTACTCACGAAAGGCCTCATTGGCCTGGTGTTTCCCATCGGCACCATCGGCCTCTATTTGCTGCTCACCCGCAATCTGCGCCATCTGGCCAAGCTGCGAATCCTCTCCAGCACAGTGGTTTTCTTTTTGCTGGCGGCGCCGTGGCATATCCTCGCCGCGATCCGCAATCCGGCTCAGGGACAGGCGCGGGGATTCCTGTGGTTCTATTTCGTGAACGAACACATCATGAGGTTCCTCAACAAGCGGGTGCCTCCGGGATACGATACGGTTCCGCTGGTATTGTTCTGGGTTCTGCTTTTACTTTGGCTAGTGCCCTGGGCGGTATTCCTTCCGCAGGCGCTGCACGACGTATCCGCTGCGGTGGAGACAACTGGCCAAGCCCATGGATCGCAGGCAACGAGCGAACCTGCTCTTCTTCCTCTGGGCGCTGGTGATTCTGCTTTTCTTCAGCTTCTCGACACGGCAGGAGTACTACACAATTCCAGCTCTGCCCGGCATTGCGCTGTTGGCGGGAGGATGGCTCGCCCGTGAATCCTCAGCAGATGCGAGCGAATCTGAACGTCGCGCCGGACGCCGGTCCTCTCTTGTTCTGATGATCGTGGGAGTGCTGTCTGCCGTCGTGGGTCTGACCCTTCTTTCGCTGACGCACCGTCCGCCCGCAGGCGTGGACCTGGCGGAACTGCTGAAGAAGAACCCTCAGGACTACGATTTCTCTTTGGGTCACGTGCTGGACTTCACGCCGCAGGCGTTAGGAATGTTCCGTGGTCCACTTCTCGGCGCTTCTCTCTCTCTGCTGTTCGGAACGGTCCTGAACTGGTGGATGCGGCGCCGTGGCAGCCAGCTCTGGGAAACGCGGCTTTGTCGCTCATGATGGTCTGCCTGCTGACCTGCGTGCACGTCTCTTTCGCGCTGTTCTCGCCGATCCTTTCGTCGCACGATCTTGCGGTCGCGATTCAGAAGGAATATCGACCCGGCGATCTCATCGTAGTGGACGGCGAGTATCACCAGGCTTCGACTCTCAATTTCTACACGCATATTCCGCTGCGCGTGTTACACGAACCCAGCGGTAATCTGTGGTTCGGAGAGAAGTTTCCCGGACGCTCCCCACGTGTTCGAGACACCGCAATCGTTCGCCGCACTCTGGTCCGGACCGGCCCGCGTTTTCCTATGGACTGACCAGGATGATCCCAAGGAATTGCTGGGAATGCCTCATTTTCTGCTGGCCCGTAGTGGCGGAAAGGCGATTTTCACCAATCGCGCGCCGTGAGATCGTCTGAGCACGGAATCCCTGCTCCTAGCCCGATCAGGCCAAGGCCCCGGTTATAATCGTCCTTCCTCGATGATTCTTGGGACTCTCAATATTCCCGCAGTTCGATTTGGTGGGCTTGCGCTTTTGTTCCTGGCGTTCGCAGGGTCCTTCACTTCGACGGTCTATCTGGTCACTGACTCTAGTCGCGACCGCCCTGCACTTGCGCCGTGCCCGGTCGGCGCAGGCAGCGGCGGCTGCCACGCCGTCCTCATCCCTGCCTCCGGTCACGATCTTCAAGCCTGTTCACGGCATGGAAGAGGAACTAGCAGCCAATCTGGAGAGTTTCTTCCAGCAGGATTATCCAGACTTATGAAGTGATCTTCGGTGCTCGCGACGCGGACAACCCAGCGGTCAAAGTAGCAGAGGAAGTCAGGATGCGTTACCCGCACGTCCCCAGCCGCGTGATCCTCTCCGGGCCGCCACCCTGGCCCAGCGCCAAGGTATTTTCGCTCGACAAGATGATTGCAGCCTCGTCCCGCTCGTATTTCATCATCAGCGACAGCGACGTCCGCGTTGCTCCCGATTTCTTGCGCAGCACTATCCCGCCGCTACTCGACCCCGAGGTCGGCCTGGTCACCTGCATGTATCGCGGCATTCCTGCGTCGGACTTCTGGTCCTGGCTTGAGGCTCTCGGGCTCTCCGTAGAAATGTCCTCCGGAGTCATGGTGGCGGACATGATGGAGGGAATGCGCTTCGCCCTCGGACCTGCCATGGCCATGCGACGCGATGCGGTCGACGCCATTGGCGGAATCGCCGCCGTGGCCGATTACTACTCCGACGATTTTGAATTAGGAAATCGCATCTGGGCAAAGGGCTACAAAGTCATTCTTTCGCATTACATCGTCCGCAATGTGCTCACCTCCCGCTCCGTGATTCGCACGCTTGGCGATCAGCTGCGTTGGATGAAGAGCACGCGCTATTCGCGTCCTGCGGGACATGCAGGGACGGGTCTCACCTATGCGATGCCATTCGGAATTCTGGGATTGATTGCGGCGGGAGCGCTCGGGCATTGGGCGCTCGGTGTCGGCCTGTTCGCATTGGCCTGCGCTGAATCGAATGCTTCAGTCGATTGTCGTGGGATGGAGCGTGGCCCGCGATCCGCAGGCCGTACGTTATTGCTGGCTTTATCCGGTGCGCGATCTCTTGGGCTTCGCCGCGTGGGCCATCAGTTACACGAGCAGAGACTTCTACTGGCGCGGAGAAAAGTACCGTTTCGGCAAGGGCGGAAAAATCGCCCCGCTGGAAAGACCCGAACTCCGCGTAGCGGCCGAGCCTACAATACGAATCAGCCGCCCCTTTCTCAGTTCAAATCGATCGCCGCGCCAGGTAACGGTGTGCCCCGCGAAGCTCGCAATCCAAACCGCGACCGCCAC
The DNA here is from genome assembly GCA_963795875.1 of uncultured Acidobacteriaceae bacterium. Classification (GTDB taxonomy): domain Bacteria; phylum Acidobacteriota; class Terriglobia; order Terriglobales; family Acidobacteriaceae; genus Sulfotelmatobacter. Next base: position 899,366 of record CAWCJM010000003.1, on the reverse strand, counting down.
CAGATCGCGAACCGGCAAGAGCCACAAACTCCCCAACAGCCGTCCGTCATCCGAGCACAGCGCTGCCCACCACAAGCGGCACCGCCAAACGCAACAGCGCGGTCACACCAAGCACGGCCCACGACCACGGCGCGGCGCCCGCTGCGATCAGGGCGAATAGTCCCCACATCAGTCCGTAAGTGGAAACCAGACCGATGTAGCCTCCCGCACGCGAGTCTCGCACGCCACGGGCCCAGCGTAACTGATGCGACAAGAAACCGCGCAGGTCGTAGGCCGGAAGATGTGTCTCGACGACCACGTCGGAGAGCACAACCTGCAGCCCGAGTCCGGCGATCCGCCGGCCCAGTTCGTAGTCATCCGCGAGAAAATCGACGATGGATTTGAAGCCGCCGATGCGCTCCAGATCAGCCCGCCGGAAAGCCAGCGTCGAGCCCAGCCCGAAGCGGAGTCCGCCTTCCAACTGGCGCGCCACCAGAACGCCGGCGCAAAAATCCGTGCTGATGCCCAGGGATTCCAGGTGCGAGCCGAGCGTAGGCGCCGCGAAGCCCGCGATAAAGACACGTCACCATGCCCACGCGCTCATCCGTCAGCGGCGCCATGACCCGGCGAAGATAGTCGGGCTCGACGCGAATGTCGCTGTCGTTGACGATCAGGTGCTGGATACCGCGCTGACGGAAGCATCTGCTCGAGATTGCTGACCTTCACGTTGGCCCCGAGCTTATTCGGGGACACAACCAGACGAATCGCACGTTCCGGAAATTCCCGCTGCAATTGCTGCACGCTGGCGACGGCCGGATCGTCGGGATCGCTCACGCCAAAAATGATTTCGTACTCGGGATAGTCCTGCAGGCAATGGCTGCGGAAGCTTTCGTAGATGTCCGGGTCCGTGCCCTTCAGTGGCTTAAGAATCGAGACCGGCGGCAAGGCCTGTGTGGGGCGGACGCTCCCGTCCGCCTTCCGCTCACGAAGAAATAGCTCGCGCGCTCCACAAGCAGAGCAGGTAGTAGACGGAACTGGAAAGGCAGCCGAAAATCGCGACGACTTGGAAAATCCTGACGGTGAGTGAATCATGCGCGGGCGCAGGCCAATCTATTCGTACCGCAACGACTCAATCGGATCCAGGTTCGCCGCTTTCCACGCCGGATAAATTCCGAAGACCAGCCCGACTCCGGCGGCGGCGCTGAAGCCGAATGTGGTCCAGAACACCGACATGCGAGCCGGCAACGAAGGCCACAAGAACGGAATCACCCAGACCACGAGCGCGCCCGCACTCACGCCAATGATGCCGCCGACCGCCGTTAACATGATGGCCTCGAGAGTGAATTGCAAAAGAATGTCGCGCTTGCGCGCGCCAATCGCCTTGCGCACGCCGATCTCGCGCGTGCGTTCGGTGACGCTGACCAGCATGATGTTCATCACGCCCACGCCGCCGACGATCAGCGCAACGCTGGAAATCGCGAACATGCCGACGAACAGCGCGCCGGTAATCTGGTTCCACGCATCGGAGATGGAATCCGAAGTAAAGACCGCGAAGTTATCGGGCTTGTCGACGGGAACTTTGCGCCGCCGCCGCAGCAGTTCGCGAATCTCGTCGATCGCCTTGGGAACATCGTCGTGGGAAGTGGCCTTGACGCTGATCCAGTGCTGCTTGAGTTCCGGATGCAGCTTGCGCAGAGTGCTCAGCGGCAAGACGACCTTGTTGTCCTCCGGATTCTTGCCCCCGCCAAACACCGACTTCACCGGCTGCACCATTCCAATCACGGTAAAGAGCTGACCTTCGATGTTGACTTCCTTGCCCAGCGGACTCTCGGTGCCAAACAATTCCTCCGTGGTGTCAGCGCACAGCAGAACCACGTTCGACCGGTGCTCTTCGTCCACTTCGCTGAACCAACGCCCGGACGCGATCAGCAGGTCAAACACTTCCTTGGCGGAGGCCTGGTCGCCTTCGAGAATCGTGTTCTTCGCCTTTCGGTCCCCGTACTTCACGGCGAATGTTCCCATGCCCAACTCCGGCCGGAAATAGCGGATGCCCGCCGTGACCGCCTTGACGTGGGGCAGGTCGCGCATGGCCACGGCGTCATCGTAGGTCAGTTCCTTGCGAGTCCGCATTTCCTCCGTGGGTCGGCCGAAAGTGAAAGGCTCGAGGTGGAAAGCGAAGATCACGTCAGAGCCGATGCTGCTGACGATCTCGCGGACATTCTCATCGAGGCCGCGGCCGATCGACGAAACGCCAATCACGACGGCGACTCCAATCACGATGCCCAGCACAGTCAGCGCCGAGCGCAGCTTGTTGCTGCGGATCGTGTCCGTCGCCATGCGAACGATTTCGCCGAATTCGTCTTTGCGTATCATAAAGAACCGGCTGCCGGCTTCCGCTATCCGAGCTTCCCGAAGGCCCTTCCAAAGCGGGCTTCCAACTTCGTTCCAAACCCTCGGTTTTTCCGGAAGCCAGACGCCGAGAGCCGAAGGCTTTTACATTTCAAACCGCAACGCCACGATCGGATCCAGCCGCGCCGCCTTGCGCGCGGGATAGACGCCGAAGAACACTCCCACGCTGGCCGAAACCAGCAATCCCGCAGCCACCGCCCACAGCTTGATCGACGACGGCATTCCGATCAACAGCGTAACCATTTCAGCCACTCCCGCACCAGCGAGCACTCCCAGCACGCCGCCGATCAGCGCCAGAATCACCGCCTCGATCAGAAACTGCAGCAGCACGTCGTCGCGCCGAGCCCCCAGCGCCTTGCGAATGCCGATTTCGCGCGTCCGCTCGGTCACCGAGACCAGCATGATGTTCATAATGACGATGCCGCCCACGACCAGCGAGACCGCGGCAATACCAATCGTCGCCATGAAAAATGTGCTGCTCAGCCCCGACCAGATGCTCAGCAGGCTGGCATTGGTTTCGATTTCGAAGCTGTCTTCTTCGCCAACACGGTCATGCCGTTGAGCGCGCAACGCAATCCGCGCCTCATCGATCGCCTGGCTCAGCGGAGCTCCAGTTGCCGTGGCCTTGCCCCAAATTCGAAGACTGTCGTTGTGCGATCCGTACTGCTTCAGGTAAACGGTCACGGGGATCAACACGTAGTTGTCGGCGCTCTGCCCCAGCGTCTTGCCTTTTTTTTTCCCGACGCCGATCACCTGGTAAGTCCAACCGTCGATGCGGATCTCCTGACCCAGCGGGTCGGCCCCACCCAGCAGATGCTCGACGATGTCGGTACCCACGACGGCCACCTGCAAGTGGTTGTTCAAATCGGTGTCGTTCAACATGCGGCCGTAGGTTAGATCGGTGTCGAGAATGGACGCCACCGAAGGCGTGATCCCCTGGATGGTCGTGTCGCTGATCGATTGTTCGTTGTGCTTCACTTTTCCGCTGCCGCGCGCCATCGCGCCCACGTACTCGCAGTGGCGGCAGGCTTCGAGCACCGCCTGGTAGTCTTCCAGTACCAGGTTCTTGCGTTTCTCCGCCACCAGAAAATGCTCGACATTGGTTTCGACCGGCGACATTTTGGCGATGATGAAAACGTCAGCGCCGAGGTTGAAAATCTTCGTGGCCACGTAATCTTGAATCCCGGAAACGAACGTGACCACCGCGATCACCGCGGCAATGCCAATCACGACGCCCAGTAGCGTGAGCACAGAGCGCAGCTTGTTGGCCCACAAGGACCGCAGCGCGATTCGGATGGCTTCAGCAATGTTCATGAGGTCGGCTTCCGGCTCTCGGCGTCCGGCTTCCAGGGGATGACTGTCTGGGTAAGTTTATCAGGAGGCAGGCCGGTTATTCGTACCGCAACGACTCAATCGGATCCAGGTTCGCCGCTTTCCACGCTGGATAAATCCCGAATATGAGCCCCACCCCCGTAGCCGCGCAGAAGGCCAAAACCACCCAAAAAGCCGACAGGCGCGCCGGCAAGGTAGACCATATCAGCGGCAGGAGCCAGACAATGAAGGCACCCAGCAACACGCCGATGATGCCGCCGATCGCGGTCAGAATCACCGCCTCGATCGTGAATTGCAGCAGGACGTCAGCCTTGCGCGCGCCAATGGCTTTGCGCACTCCAATCTCCCGCGTCCGCTCGGTCACCGAAACGAGCATGATGTTCATCACGCCCACGCCCCCCACCATCAATGCCACACTCGAGACGGCAAACATGAACACGAAAAGCATGCCGGTCAACTGGTTCCAGAGATCCGACATTGCGTCCTGAGTGAAGATGGCGAAATTGTCCGCGTCCTGCGGTGGCACTTTGCGGCGGCGGCGCATGACTTGGCGGATTTCATCCTCGGCCTTGGCCATGTCTTCGTGGGACGTTGCCTTCAGCGTTATCCAATACCCGGTCCGCTCGACTTCCGGATGCAGTTTTATGAAAGTGCTCAGGGGAAAGAAGACCAGGTTATCCTCTGCATTTTTTCCTCCGCCAAACGCACTCTTACGCTTTTCGGCAATTCCCACCACGGTAAACAACTGCCCATCAATGTTGATTTCTTTGCCTAGTCCGTTCCCGTTGGGAAATAGTTCTTCGTCCACGTCGGATCCCAACACAATCACCGGGGCGCGATGCTCTTCGTCCAATTGAGTGAACCATCGCCCTTGCTTGGGCTGCAGATCGAAGACGTCTTTCCAGGTGTAAACGTCGCCTTCCAAAATTGTGTTCTTAGTCTTGCGGCCCTCGTATTTCACTGAGTAGGTTCCCGTACCGAACTCCGGCCGCTGGTAGCGTAACCCACAAGTCGCGGCCTTCACGTGGGGCAATTCGCTGATCGCCTCGTAATCCTCTAGAGTCAGCACCTTGCGAGTGCGCATTTCCTCCGTGGGGCGGCTGAAACTGAAAGGTTGAATATGAAACACGAAGATCAGGTCTGAACCCATGCTTCCAATCGACTCCATCACACTGGTGTTCAGGCCGCTGACGAACGAGGAAATCCCGATCACGACGACCACGCCAATGACGATACCTAAGACCGTAAGCGCAGACCGCAGCTTATTGCTGCGCAAGGTGTCGATCGCCATGCCAAAAATCTCGCTGTAGTCATGTCGTTGCATATGGATCTTCGTTCAGAAACTCGTTCTCACATTTCGAACCTTAGGGCCACAATCGGATCAAGACGAGCCGCTCTCCTTGCCGGATACACTCCGAAAAACAGGCCCACGCTACTCGATACCAGCAGCGCCGCAACCACCGACCACAGTGGGACGGAGGACGGCATCCCGATGAGCAGCGTAACGCTCTTGGCCACGACGACTCCGCCGACCACACCCAGAAAGCCCCCGACCAGCGCCACCGTGCTGGATTCAATCAGGAACTGGAGCAGAACGTCCTGACGGCGCGCGCCCATCGCCTTCCGGATTCCGATTTCGCGCGTTCGCTCAGTCACAGACACCAGCATGATGTTCATGATGACGATGCCCCCGACTACCAACGCGGTGGCGGCGATGGCAATCATGGCGATGAAGAACGTCTGGGTCAGGCTCGCCCACAGGGACAGAAAATTCTCATTGGTCTCGATCGCAAAGCTGTCAGGTGCGCCCGGCGCATCGTGGCGCCGGGCGCGCAGGATCACCCGGGCCTCGTCCATCGCCGCATCCAGTTGGCTGCCAACTCCGGCGGCCTTGCCGCAAATGATGATGCTGTTGTGGCTGCCGTATTGCTTGAGATAGGCCGTGATGGGGACCATCAGATAGTTGTCACGGCTCTGTCCAAGTGTCGTGCCCTGTTTTTTCCCGATGCCGACCACCCGATAGGACTGGCCGCCGGCATGTATTTCCTTGTTCAGCGGGTCTTCTCCCGGGAAAAGGTTGTCCACTAGATCCGTTCCGATCACCGCCACCATAGCGTGGTTGTTGACGTCAACTTCATTGATCGGACGTCCCGCACTCATATCGATATTCAAGATGGCCGGCATCGAGGGCGTAAGTCCCCGTATGAAGGTATTAGTGATGGACTGCTGGCCGTATTTCACTTTCCCTACGGGGTTCGCGACCATGGCCCCCAAGTCAGCACATCGGCCGCAACCTTCGGCGACGGCATAATAGTCCTCCAGCGTGATGTCTTTGCGCTTTTCGCCTTCCAGCAGTTGGTCAATATTGGTGATGACCGAGGAGTGTTTGTTGATGATGAAAACATCCGCCCCGAGGTTGAAGACCTTCTCAGCAATATAGCGGTTAATGCCGCTGACGAAGGTGAGCACTGCGATCACGGCGCCGACGCCGATAACCACGCCCAGCAGGGTGAGCACCGAGCGCAGCTTATTCGCCCAGAGAGACTGCAGTGCCACGCGGACGGCTTCGGCGATGTGCATGAGGTGGTTTCCGGTGCTCGGCGTCCGGGTTCCGCAGAACCGCGCTTGCTCCCGGAAGAGTCAAGTCTACGCCTAACGTATGAGGATACGGCAAAAGGGCTGGCAAGGTTCCCGATGCCGGGAAGCCGAGAGCCGTCAGCCGGGTATAATCATTTCGTAGGCAGCCGGACCGGACGGTCGCTCTCGGCGTCTTCGGGCGCAGGGAGAGGAAAGTCCGAACTCCGCAGAGCAGTGTGCCGGATAACGTCCGGGAAGCCGGGTTCAAGCCCGGTTGACGGAAAGTGCCACAGAAAACATACCGCCTTGGCGGCAACGCCAGGGTAAGGGTGAAAAGGTGCGGTAAGAGCGCACCGCCGCGGCAGTAATGCAGCGGGCAGGGCAAACCCCACACGGAGCAAGACCAAATAGGGAGGAAGTCCGGGATTTCGGTCCCGGACACGTGCCGGCTCGGTGCGTCAAACCTTCGGGTAGGTCGCTAGAGCCGCGCAGTAATGCGCGGCCCAGAGGAATGGCCGTCCAGCGGGAGCAATCCCGCGGACAGAATTCGGCTTACAGGTCCGGCTACCAACAAATTTTACGAAACTCACTCTAAGGAGCGTCCCATGTCAGCACCCAGCCGTCGGCCGGAGATTCGCCGGCGCCGTACCCGCAAAGAAAAGATTGTCCAGTTGCGCAAGCGCCTGGCCGCCGCCAAAACCGATGCCGATAAGACTCGCATCACCGCCAAGCTCCACAAGCTCGCCATTCTGTCGCCCGGCAACCCGCTGGTGAAGTAAGTCCGCGCCCTTCAGTCCGCGGCGGGCAGTTGACCGGCATTCGGCCGGCCGCCGTGGGCGATCTGGCCGTAGGCCTCCAAGATTCGCCTCACCGACGTTTCCCAGGAGAACTTCGCAGCCTGCTGGTAGCCGCGTTCCTTCATGCGGTCGCGCAGAGGCTTGTCCATGAGAACGCGGTGGAGAGCGCGCATAATCTCAAATACGTTTTCGGGATTCACCAGCACCGCCGCGTTCCCCACCACCTCGGGAAGTGACGATACGTTCGAAGTCACCACCGGAGTCCCGTGCACCATGGCCTCGAGCGGAGGCAAGCCGAAGCCTTCATACAGCGATGGAAAGACAAAGATCTTCGCCTCATCGTAGAAAATTCGTAGCACCTCGATCGGCACGAATCCCAGAAAGCGCACATCGTGCTGCACTCCGCTGCGCACCACCGTCCGCCGTAGATCCGGATTGCCCGAAAGATCGTCACCGATGATGATGAGCTTAAGATCGGGATACGCCTGGTCCCGTTCCAGTTCCGTCTTCAGCGCGGAAAATGCCTCGATCATGCGCACGACGTTCTTATGCGGACTGATCCTCCCTGCGTACAACAGAAACGGATACGTGACCTGGTAGCGCCGCGCAATCAGGTCGCGCTCGGGAGCGGTGGCGTGGCCGTGCAGAAAGCGTTCATCAATGGCGTTGTAGACCACCTCGACCCGGTCAGACGGAATCTCGAATAGCTTCTCGATTTCATTGCACGTGAAATTCGAAACAGCAAAAATTCGTGCGGCTCCGGCAAGCACTCGCTTCGTCATCTGAAAGTGAACCGAACGCCAGAACCCGCTCTGCTCACGCGCGCGCGACATGTGTTCCAGCATGTCGTGTACGGTCATCACATACGGACAAGGCAGCATCCGCGGTACCGAGAACAGATTGGGAATGTGGACGAGGTCGCAATTCAGCCGTTGCAAGGCGGTGCGGAACTCGCGGTATCCCTGGACAGTTCGGTCCGACGCGAGCAGCGGAACTGCGTGAAAGTTGGGCGGTAGCGCGCCGATTTCCTCGACCTTGGCGGGAGATCCGATCAGCAGATATTTGTTCTGGCGGTCGAGCCGCCCCAGCGTGCGAACCACGTTGCGGATATAGGTGCCTACGCCAAACTCGGTCATCCGCCGAATATCGATGGCGATCTTCAATGAAGGCCTTTAACCACAGAGGTCACGGAGGTCACAGAGGAATTATGCCCGCACCTCTGCTTGCGCCCTCGCTCTGCGATCCGCATAGAGCGGGAACGCCTCGCACAGATCGAGCACTTGCTTGCGAATCTTGCTCAGCACGGCGGTGTCCGTCCGATGCAGTAGGGCTTCTGAGATCCAGCGCCCGATCTGCCGCATCTCGGCTTCCTTCATACCGCGCGTGGTCATGGCCGGTGAACCGAGGCGGATCCCACTCGGCTTCATCGGCGGATTGGTATCGAACGGAATCGCGTTCTTGTTGACCGTGATCCCGGCCTCGCCCAGCGCCTTCTCGGCGTCGCTGCCCAGCATGCCCTTGGAGAAAACGTCTACCAGCATAAGGTGAGTGTCGGTGCCACCGGAAATGATGCGGAAGCCTTCGTCGGCCAGCGACTGCGCCAGTACTTTCGCGTTGGCGACCACCTGCCGCGCGTAGTCGCGGAATTCAGGCTGCATCGCCTCCTGAAAGCACACTGCCTTGGCGGCCATGATGTGAACCAGCGGTCCTCCCTGCATTCCCGGGAACACAACCTTGTCGATGGCCTGCGCGAATTCGGCCTTGGAGAGGATCATCCCGGAGCGCGGCCCCCGCAGAGTCTTGTGCGTCGTCGAAGTAACAATGTGCGCGTGCGGCACCGGCGACGGATGCGCTCCACCGGCCACGAGCCCAGCAAAGTGCGCCATGTCAACCAGATACAACGCGCCCACTTTGTCGGCGATCTGCCGCATGCGGGCGAAATCAATGATGCGGGGATAAGCGCTGCCTCCGCCAATGATCAGCTTCGGCCGCTCCTGCACCGCAAGCTTTTCCAGTTCGTCGTAGTCGATGGTTTCCGTTTCTTTGGTGACGCCGTAAGGAACGATCTTGTAGGTCTTGCCGGAAAAATTCAGATGATGCCCATGCGTAAGATGTCCGCCATGCGCCAGGTTCAGCCCCAGAATCGTATCGCCTGGCTGCAGTATCGCGGCGTAAGCCTCCATGTTGGCCTGCGACCCGGCGTGAGGCTGCACGTTGGCGTGTTCCGCGCCGAACAGTTGCTTCGCACGGTCGCGTGCCAGGTTCTCGACAACATCTGCATACTCGCAGCCGCCGTAGTAGCGCTTGCCGGGATATCCCTCGGCATACTTATTCGTGAACACCGAGCCCGCGGCTTCCAGCACAGCTTCGCTGACGAAGTTCTCCGACGCAATCAGCTCGAGGCCTTCGTGCTGACGGCGAGTTTCGTTGTCGATTGCGGCGGCAATCTGCGGATCGCTTTCATACAGCGGGCGGTACATCTTTGAGGAAGGAGAAGTTGTCATGTCGTTTTCCTGGTTTCGTAAACGCTGGGATCGTGCCGTTCCATGTAGCGATCCGGCGCCTTCACCGGCGTGAAGCCAAATTTCTTGTAGAGCCCGTGCGCGTCGCGGGTCAGCAGAATCCATCGCCGCAAACCCTGCAACGCAGGATGCTGCGTAATGCATTCCATGAGCAACTTGCTCAGGCCGCGCCCGCGATGCGATTCCAGAATGAACACATCGCCGAGATACGCGACCGTCGCGAAATCGCTGACGACCCGGGCAAAGCCTACCTGCGCGCCGCTACCATCATAAACTCCGAAGCACAGGGAATGCTCGATCGATCGCGCCACGACTTCCCGCGGAATCCCTTTCGACCAGTAGCAATTGGTCAGAAATCCGTGAATCACGTCGAAGTTGAGGCGGGCTGGATCCGTGCTGATCAGAAACTCGTCCCGCTGGGATTCGATGACCATGTCGGGAGCAGCGGATCGAGGAGAAACCATCCTCATATTCTAAAGGGTTCCCTTCGTGAACTTTAGTGTCCTTAGTGGCTGGCGCCTTTACTAAAATGCCGTCCGCAAGAACGAAGCCAGATGCCACCCATCCATGTATTTGTAAGGCGTCTCGCCGGTGGTGTAGTGCCCGCAAGGCAACACGGCAACCTTGTGATCGAGCTCGTGCCGCTCAAATTCGGCGACGGTCTGTCGCGACAACTCCGGCAGAAACGTGAGATCGTACTTCGCATAAACGATCAGCGACTTCCGCGGCCAACGCGCGAACTGCTTGAAGTACGACATCGGACTCACCGCCAGCCAGGCCTGCCGCAGCCGATCGAGATCAATCGATTGCTCAATCCCCTGCCGGATATGCCGTGTCGACTGCCCATGCCACACTACATCGGCAACGTAAGTCGAAGCATGATTGAACGCGGCCACGCGAATCCGCGGATCGTGCGCCGTCGCGATGAACGCATAGCAAGACCCGAGACTCGTCCCGACAATCCCGAGTTCGCTATAGCCTTGCTGTTCCAGCCAATCGAGACAACTCCGAATATCGACAACCCCCTGCCGAACCGCATCGAGCGTGCGCCCGATATTTGCCGACACAGCATAGTCTGCTCGGCTGATCTCAGCGGGCATGCGAATGTCGTGATACGGCATGGTCAGCCGCAACACCGCGATGCCCAACATGTTGAGCAGTTTGCACAACGCGACATAAGAGACCGCGTCGGCGTTCCAGTGCGGCAAAAGAATAACCGCGCGACAGCCCTTCGCCGGAAACCACCGTGCATTCACTAGATTGTTTTCAGGATACGGCGTCTTCACCGCCGAAGTGAATCGCAGGAACTCTCCGAACGTCCCCTTTACCTTGGCCTCAAGCTTCGGGTCCGGTACTTCGCGCGTGGAGAAAACCTGCACCTCGCGAGTCTCCAGGCGGAAATCTGTGGGCTTTGTGTAGGAATAAAATTCATCGCTCGCCGCGACAATGCGCCGGTTGTAATCCAGGATGAATTTCTCGGGATCATCCTGCGCGACGCTCGGCAACTGCCCCGGGCGGAAACCGTTCCGGCATGGCCAATCCCGCGTGAATTCCACACCCCAATCCAGCGGGCGGATCACGCGGTTGTTGTCCACCGACGTCAGTCGGTGTTCCCAGTCATACATCCATTGTGCGTAGCGCGAAGGCATCTTGAATCTCTTAGTGTAACAAGCGCCGACGCACCACTCTGGCATCAATCAGCGAACGGCCGCAATGGGCGGCTGGTAGCGCACATTTGATCCCTAAATGGGACTGCGCCGGAAGAATTTCCAGGGTCTGTGACACCGGTCACCGAAAGGGCGTCGTAACACGATATCCCATACGAAGAGTGCAACCCGCGCACGATTGACGTGTAGCTACATTTGGAGTTACAACTAATTTTGAATGGGACGAGGCAAAGAATCGGGCCAACTCCCGAAAACATGGGTTTGACTTCGCCGAAGCGGAAGAGATGTTCAGTTACGCTCTTCTTGTTCGTCCCGATACGCGCGAGGACTACGGCGAGGAGCGGTGGATTGGAATTGGGATGACGCAGGGCCGAGTTGCCTTCGTGGTATTCGCGGCACCTTCGAGCGAAACGATCCGCATCATCTCGCTCAGAAAGGCAGATCATGAAGAGCGCCAAGAATATGAAAAGGCGATCCAGGACGGACTGGAAGCGAATTGATGCAATGCGGGATGAGGATATTGATTATTCGGACATTCCTAAACAGGGACCCGACTTTTTTGCGAACGCGATCCTCTGGCCGGGGCCGAAAAAACAGATTACCTTGCGTCTCGATCCCGATGTGCTGACGTTTTTTCGAAAGCACGGCCGAGGGTATCAGAGCACGATCAATGCTGTCCTGCGGAAATACATGGAAGCAAGGAAAGAATCGACATCGGTCAAACCGCGGACCTCGGCGGACCAGCGCGTCAACAGCCGACGACTGAGGTCACCGAGTCCGAGACCTGCCGTCTGACGACAGTTTTCTAGTTCCCGTACCGTCGCGGAACGCGCTTCGAAATATTGCACAGAATTTCGTAGGGAGTGCTGTTGGCCAGCTCGGCGTGTTCCAGCGCATCCACGCTCAGCCCGTCACCGACGCCCAGCAGAATGACTTCATCCCCCACCGCAACGCCCGGAATTCCGGTGACATCCACCAGCGTGAGATCCATCGAGATGCGGCCCACGATCGGCGCGTAGTGTTCGCGCACAATCACGCGGCCGCGATTGGAAAGCTGGCGGTTATATCCGTCGGCATAACCGACCGGCAGCACCGCAACGTGCGCGGGAGCCTTGGTCACATAAGTCGCGCCATAACCCAGCGGCTGGTTCGGCTCCGAAATCGCGCAACGAGAGAATCCGCGTCTTCCAGGTCAGAATCGGCTTCACCGGCAAACGCAACGTTCCGCCGCTCACTTCGCGTCCTGCCCGCTGAAAGGGCAGGTAATAGCCATAGAGCGCCACTCCCGGACGCACCATGCTGTTCCAAGTCTCGCGCCGCGAAATGACGGCTGCAGTGTTCGCCATGTGCACGAACGCGGGTTCCATGCCCGCCTCGCGCACCATGCGGCGCGCCGAATCAAAGCTACGTTCCTGTTCGGCCACCGAAGGCGCGTCCATGATTTCGGACGACGCGAGATGAGTGGACAGTCCTTCCAGCACGAGATGCTTGGCCGCCTTCAATGCAGCGAGCACGCCGGGAAGTTGATCGACCCCAACGCCCAGCCGGCCCATGCCGGTATCGACTTTCAAGTGCACCGGATGCCGCGCCACGCCCGAGTGCAGCCGCTGCAATTTCCAGCGTCTCGATATGCCAGGGTTCCCAGACCGTGGGAGTGAGGTGCAGGCGGATAATCTCGCTCTCTTCGCCCGCGCCAGAAGCCGGTCATCAAAAGAATGTTTGCGCGAATGCCCGCCTCGCGCAGCGGAATCGCCTCATCGAGCGAGGTGACGCCCAGCCACTTCGCGCCTTCGGCTTCGAGCGCGCGCGAGCACTCGACCGCACCGTGTCCGTAAGCATCGGCCTTCACGACGGCGCACACGGTCACGTTCGCGCCCACGTGCTTCTGCACTGTGCGGAAGTTTTGCCGCAGCGCGGTCAAAGAAACTTCCGCCCAGGTCGGGCGCGTCGCCACGCGGCTCAGGATTTCTGCTGTGGTTGCCACTTTCGCGATTATAGCGGGAGCAGCCTGCGCGCCCAGGTTACGCCGGGGCTACTCCCGCGAATTCAGCGCTCGGAAGCCCCATTCTCGCTTCTGCCGACGTGGGATCGGGTGCCCTGAGGCATTCGCTCGACGTTCCAGGCATCTAGTTTCCCAGCGTGAAGTTCACCGTGATCTGCGTCTCCACCTCGATGGGCTCGCTGTTCAGAATGTACGGACGGTATCGCCACTGGCTGACCGCGTCGATCGCCGCCGGCACCAGCATGGGATGCCCGGAGAGCAGCGCGCAGGTTCTCCATCGTCCCCGCTTTGCTGATCAGCGCAGACAGTACGACCGAGCCCTGCATGCGCGCGGTTCTCGCCAGCGGAGGATAGACCGGCTGCACCCGGCGAATCAGGTTGCCCTCCAGCATGGTCGAAGTGCGGATGGCCCGGGCGACCGGCGGAGGAGGCGTCGGCAGAACTGGCCTGGTCCCTGATCAAAGACGTGAGAAGGCCGTCCGTCGACCCCGCGGGAAGCCCCGACCCCGTCGATGCCCGGTGTCTGATCCCGCTCGACAGGCCCCGACGGCGAATCGTCAGGTCCGGTTTTGATGACGTGCGGAATGCGCGCAGGCTGCATAAGCCTGCCGGGAACGACGGTCGCCTGCGCGACGGGACCGCCAGTGGTCCTGCGGAGCGGGCGCGGTCTCAACCGCAACTCGCCCCAAGCTGATAGGCGTAGAGACCGTTCGCGCCGACGGCAGTCCGACCGTCTTCCACAGCGGCAACAGCAGCAACAACCGATAATCAGCACCTGCAGTCCGAACGAAGTCAGCGTCGTCCAGCTGCGGCGAGCGCGTTGGGCCCAGGAAGTTTCCAGCATGCTCTCGGCAAACCATAGTGTCCTCCAGCGTGAAGATCTGTTTGCTGGTATGGACACCACGAACACTCGCACCGGCGATGCTTGCGCAAATAAAAAAGGCCGCGTTTTCACGCGGCCTGCTGGAACTTTTCCGGCACCAGAGGTGTCCGGCTACTCATTGTTTGGTGGCTCGGTCGGCTTGGGCGCCGCAGGCTTCGCGGTACCAGTTGGCTTCGGAGCGGCCGGCTTTGGCGCCGCTCGACGCAGGCGCGGCCACGCCCGACTGCGCGTTGTAAGTGTCAACCACCGCCTTGGTGATGTCGATCGCTTCTCGCCCGCCATCAGCACATTGCTCTGCGGCCAGGGCTTCGAGGTGTCGATGATCATGCCGAAGCCGTTGTCCTGCGAATACTTCACGATCATCGGAGCCATCTTCTGCAGGATGCGCCTGAGCGATCTCCTGGTGCTGGTTGCCGAAGTCTTCCTGCGCATCCTGCACCGCGCGATCGAAAACTTTCTGCTTGCTTTCGATCTGCTTCTTCAGGGTGGCGAGCGCCTCCTCGTTCAGCTTGTCCTGCTGAGTGGTGAGCTGTTTCTTCAAACCATCCAGTTCGTCGTTCTGGCTCTTCAGTTCGGTCTGCTTGGGCTCGAACTTCTTTTGCAGAGCTTCGAGGTCGCGGCTGGCCTTCGTTGCTGCCGAAGATGGCCCCTTCAATGTTGATGGCTCCCACCTTGGTGCCGGTGGCCGGTAGCTACCGGAGGAGCGGGTGCAGGTGGGCGTCGCAGCGGGGCTGGACGGTGTGGCGGCGCTGCCGGTTTGGGCCAATGCGGAAATCGTGAAGGTAACCGCAAGCGGCCAGAAGAACTCGCAGAAACTTGCTTGTCATTGGATCGGTTGAACTCCTTGGAACATGGTTCCGGGAATGAACTTCGTTCGAAATTGTTCTCAGATCGTTTCTGTCAAGCTGGTGCAACGCTGGGCCGCACTGAATGAGGTCTCCGCTGCGGTAGCGGCCGCCGTCGGAAAGGCGCACTCGATTGCCAGCATCACACGCCGGCCTGCGGGCGTGCCGTCCACCCTCACAGCTGACTTGATGGCGTGGATCAGTAACATTATAGTGACCTCACTCTCAGGCCGTCAAACCAAACTTGCGGAGCGCCATCGGCTAGAACGTCGTCGCCACCGTGAACCGGAACGTCTTCCGCGGCTCCCTCAACAGGAAACTCGGAGCGTACGTGTTCACTGCCAGATGATATGTATAGTCGCCCGCTGCTCCCGGCGGGAACATGCCGCGCGTAATCGGAATCGGCGGGTTGGCCTGATCTGGTCGAGCCGCAGCGGATTGTACGCCCAGTAGATGCGGAACGGCGCGTTCACCACGGGCAGGAACATTTGCAGTTCGAGTCCGGTGGACATGCGCAGGCCTCCAGTTCGTCGGACTGCAGAACCTGCAGATTCTTCGAAGGCGTCGGATTCAAGACGTGTCCGCCCTGGCAGTTGTAGCCGGCATCGAGCGTCGGACAACCGAACGAGCGTGCCGATCACCTGGTCATATTGCACCGTGGCGATCTGCAATTGCGAAGGCCGGATGATCGGGTCGATGCCCGTGTCCACGAAGGGAGCGATCGCCACCGGCCCCGCAATCGTGATGCGGTATTCCAGATTCGTCCGAACACACTGAGATCGCCGCCCGGAAACACGATCTGGTCCACCGGGATCGGAACCGTCCAGTTCCCCAGCCGCGGATTCGCCGGGTTCTTGGGAACCGGAGTTCCGTCCGGATTGGTCAGCGTGATCACGTTCGAGCTGGGCAGGAACGCCACCGGCGAGACCGAGCGGATATCGAATCCGCGAATGATCGTTCTCGCCGCCCATGAAGAAACGCTGGAACGGCGGCGCCACCAGCCCGCCATAGCCGCTGATGAACGATCCCTGCACGTTAAAGCCGATCGCGTTGCGGCGGTTCTGCACCGGAATGAACTGCTTGTACTGAACGATCGGGCGGACCGACCGGACCGTGCCGCCCAGTCCCGCCAGCTCCATCCCCAGCGTCATCTGATGGCCTTTGTGCGGGGAGATTCCGCTGTCGAGGGTATTGAACGAGAAGTTGGGGAAGATCTTGCTGGTGATGATTCCGTTCACCGCGTTCGGCCCCGAGATGCCGCGGAACGCGATGAAATCGAACAGGCTCTTCGACGCCGTGCTCAGAGGCAGCAGGCGTCGAGCGGTCCAGCGAATAAGTCATGCCCACCCGCTTGAACGAGCGGCGCAGCGGATAACTCAACGAAGTCGTAAAGCCCACGCTCGACTGCGAATAGTTCTGCAGGTTCTGCAACTGCGCCGCTCGGCAGATTCAGATTCTGGCCGCTGAAAATGGAAAGCTGCCGCGCCTGGTTATAGCTGATCTTGTTGCCGAACACGGTGAACCCGAACTGCAGCGGACGATCGAACATGTAGGGCTGCGTGAAGCCGAACATCACGCTCCGCGCCAGGTTTCCCGAGGCTGATCTGCACTTGCAGGGTTTCGCCGCGTCCCAGGAAGTTGTTGGTCGAGTAGTTCAGCCCGATGAATGCTCCCTCCAGCCCGCTGACGCCGCCGTTCAGTCCGATGCTGTTCTTGCCCTTCTCGTGGACCTTCAGCGTCAGGTCCACCTGGCCATTTTTTTCGTCCAGCTTCTTGTCGGTGACGTTCGGATCGTCCGGCTTGAGCTGATCGAAATAAGAGAGCTGGTTCAGGCGCAGCAGGCTCAGTTCCCACAGGCGCGAGTTGTAGATGCCGCCTTCTTCCAGAGCCAGTTCGCGGCGGATCACTTTGTCGCGCGTGGTGGTGTTGCCCACGAACTCGATGCGGCGCACATAGAACTGCTTGCCTTCGTCGACGTCGATCTCCAGATATGCCAGCTTCTTTTCGTCGTCAAAGGTGGTGTAGGGAACCGCCGGTGTAGTTGATGTAGCCATACTCGCCGTAAGCCTTGCGCAGCGCCTCCAGGCCTTTGGCGATCTTTTCGCGGCTGAAAATGTCTCCGTCCTTGAGCGGGAACAGCGATCGCAGCGCCGCCACGTTGGAGATGGCCTTGTTGTTCTTGAAGGTGATCTTGCCCAGCCGGTACTTGTCGCCTTCCTCGATCGGCATCGTAATGTCCACCGCTTTGCCCGGACCCGGCCTGCAGCAGCGGAATGTGGAAGCCCTTGTGCCCGGTGTCGTGGATTTCCGTCTTGGGATCGCTCACGTCCGACCTTGAAGTAGCCGCGGTTCTGGTACTCGGCGCGCACCCGCTCGGTGTCTTCTTCCAGCTTGGTGGCGTCGTAGGTCTTGGCGAAGATGTTTTCCAGGAAGATGGAATGCGGAATGCCGATCGGCTTCAGGTTCTTCATCGCCGCCGCGCAGAATCCGCGACTTGATCGTTCTTGTTGCCTTCGAACTTGATCTTGCCGACTTTGACCTTCGGGCCTTCCTTGATCACAAACGTGATGCCCACCGCGGCCGGAGGAATCTGCCGCACTTCGGTGCGGATCGTGGCGAACTGCCGCCCATGTTCCGAGAGCAAGCCTTTGATCGAAACTTCCGCCTTCTTGATGCGCGTGGGATCGTACTGACTCTCCACCACCAAGCCCGACTTTGTCCTGCTTGAAGCGGTCGAGGATGTCGCTGTTCGGAAACCGAACTCGTGGCCGACGTAGATGATTTCGCGGATGGTCGGCTTTTCTTTCACCTGGAAGATCAGGCGCCAGCCCTTGGGCGTCTGCTCGCGCAGGATCTTGATGTCTTCGAAGTAGCCGGTGTTCCACAGCGAGTTGAAGTCGCGCTCCAGGGCGGCGGCGTCGTAAATGTCCCCGGGCTTGGTGAAGATGCGCGCCCGGATGGTTTCGGCGGGAATGCGGCGGTTGCCGCTGACGTTGATCTCCGAAACGACGTCGTTCTGCGCCCACGTCAAGCTTGCCGCCGCATCAACCAGGAGCAGCCGATGATGACCATGCAAAACCAACGCGCACTCCGCCCCACTCTCGGCCAAGGCCGTTGAAATGAAGAAGATGGCACCGACACGGCCCTCGAAAAGCTGGGGCCGCTTGGGCACAACAAGGTTCTCCGAATGAAAGCGAAAAGGAATCGCTACGACCTCAGCCTCTGGGATGTGAGAAAACTGTCATTATACGGTAGCGCAAGGGAAAGCGTCCAAGCCGCAACTCTTTCTGGGTCAAAAACATGTCGAACCCAGCAGGTCTGACCCGATCGGCGAAACCTGCGGTTGCTTCATGAGGATGGCTTGGATAACTCTACCTCAACCAAGACGGAATAAAACGTGGCCGAGTTGCCCATGTCGGTAAGTTTTTCTGAGGTCAGGGCATTGATGCTCTGGAAACCCGGAGTCGTCTTCGCCCAATTGAGGCTTGCCGAGACCACTCCGGGCTGAACTTTGCCGTCCACCCGCGCCTTCAACACAATATCACCTCTGTGGTTGAAGACGCGAACCTGATCACCATCGCCGATGCCGCGCGCCTGCGCATCGGCCGCAGAAATCTCCAGCAGACCCGGTTCTTCCATCTCCTGCACCGAAGGCACGTTCGAAAACGTGGAATTCAGGAAGTTGTCGCACTTGCGCGCCAGCAGTTCGAGTGGAAGCGCGTTCGTCTTCGCTCCGTGCCGCGATTCCGTGGGAGGCGTAAACTCCGCGACCGGATCGAGCCCCAGCGCCTTCACCGCCTCGCTATAAAGTTCCGCCTTGCCCGAGGCGTGCGAAAGCCGCCGTGGGCAAAGGGAAGAAACGGTTCGGTTGGTGTGGATTCGTTTGGTGTGGGACCGGGTCTTTGACCCGCTCGGGCGGAGCGCAGCTCCGCTGCCTCTGCATCGGATCGCACGATTCCCAAAGTTCAACCGCACCTGCCCCCGCTCCAGTCGCTCGCGGCTGATCCCCTCCATCCACGGATCCTTCGAATCCAACGCCACGTCAATCATCTCGTCCACCGTCTCGCGGAAGCACTCCTCCTCGAATCCCATCCGCTCCGCCAGCGCGCGAAACAGTTCCACATTCGAACGGCACTCGCCCAGCGGCGCAATCGCCTGATTCGAAACCTGCACGTAATAGTGCCCGTACGCCTTCTGCAAATCTTTGTGCTCGAAGAACGTAGTCGCCGGCAGCACGATGTCAGCATAGTCCGTCGTGTCGGTGAAAAACTGCTCGTGCACCACGGTGAAAAGATCAGGCCGCAGCAGCCCGCGAACCACTTCGTTGTGCCGGGGCACGACCGCCGCCGGATTCGAGCTGTAGACGAACAGCGCCTTCACCGGCGGATCATTCAACGTATTGAGCACGCGGCCCAGCTCCACCATGTTGATGGTGCGGGCTTCGCGTCCCAGCGCGACTTGCATCAGGTCGGTCCGCTTCAACGCCTCAGTCTTGAAGGCAGCTGCTCCGCTAGTCGACATCTGCAACCCGCCGCCAATTTCCTTCCACGATCCCAGGATGCAGGGCAGCATGACGATGGCGCGAGTCGCCATCCCGCCGCCCTCGGACCGCTGCACGCCGTAGTTCAGGCGGATCACCGAAGGTCGCACCGTGGCATACTCGCGCGCCAGCTTGCGAATATCCTCGGCCGCAGATCCCCGTCCACTGCGCCACCCGCTCCGGCGGATATTCTTTCACCTTCTCGCGCAATTGCTCGAAGCCCAGCGTGTACTTCGCAACATAATCGGCATCGTGCAGGTTCTCGCCGATGATGACGTGCATCATGCCCAGCGCCAGCGCCGCGTCCGTTCCCGGATTGATCGGCAAATACCAGTCGGCGCAGGCCGCGGTGCGCGTGCGGTAGGGATCGATCACCACCAGCTTCGCGCCATTGCGCCGCGCCTCAGCAATAAACGGCCACAAGTGAACGTTGTTGGCGTGAATGTTCGACGCCCACGCAATGATGTATTTGGAATGCCGGAACTGCTCCGGCTCGGTACCCATCTTCACGCCCAGCACCGACTCCAGCCCCGCCTCCCCGGCCGCCGAACAGATCGCCCGTTCCAGTTGCGACGCCCCCAGCCGGTGGAAGAACCGCCGGTCCATGGACGCGCTGTTCAGCGCTCCCAGTGTTCCCCCGAAGGAATAAGGCAGGATGGCCTCGCTCCCAAACTCCCCCGAAATCGCCCGCAACCGCGAGGCAATCTCGTCGAGCGCCTCATCCCACGAAATCCGCTGCCAGGTTTGTTCGGAAAGAGCTCGTGTGGGGACAGCCGTCCCCGGCTGTCCAGGCGGAGCAAAGCTCCGCTGCCCCCCTCCAGGCCCCTTAGCCCCAATCCTCCGCATCGGATACAACACCCGGTCCGGCGAATACACCCGATCCAGATACTTCGCCACCTTGGCGCACAAAAATCCGCGCGTCACCGGATGCTCCGGATCCCCCTGAATCCTGGTAGCCCGCCCGTCCTGCACTGTGATCAGCACCCCGCAAGCATCAGGACAATCGTGCGGACACGCGGCATGGACCACCTGCTTCATCGAGCCTCAATTATATGGGGAAACACAGCATGTTCGTGGGAGGTTTATGTGGGGGCCGCCGTCGGCTGTCCTTCGAGCAAAGCTTGAATCTTCCAGCTCGACCTTGACGGAAACCCAGCTGGGTCCTCGACCCAGCGGACAGCCGAGGGCGGCTGTCCCCAGATGACCAATTCCCAACGAGAAAGCGGACGGCTGTGAGGCCGTCCGCTCAATTAACCACTCGACCCTTAGTTGCTCGGCGAGGGCTCCGACACCATCCCCGCATAGACTTCCGGATTCCCGCTCACCGGGTCTAGCAACAGCAAGCCCCGTGCCACCACTGGAACCGCGGTGGCCGTGCTCTGCAGTTGTCCGAGCCCAGTCAAGTTGTGGAAGTAGGTCAGGTTATAGGTGTTCACCGTCACCGGCCCGCCCACCGAATAGCCCACCAGCCCGTTGTTCGATAACTGGAAGCTGCCCGCATTGCCATTTGTGACCGCGACGCTCGCCGGCACAAACATGCCGTAAACGCCCTGCAGCCGCAACGAGATCATCGTCGGTGTAAAAACGCTGCTCGCATAGCTGCCACCGATGAAGATTCTCTGGCCAACCACAACCGTGCTGTCGTTGAACACCGCGTTGGTTAGCGGACCATTCAGGAAGCAAACGTCATAGGTGCTCACTTGGCTTACATCAATCGTCTGGATGGTGTCGACGTCACCCACCATGTCCGCGCCGGTTTCGCCCACCCACATCGTGATCTGCTGCACTTGTCCCGACGAATTGGTCATCTCCGCAAGCACTCGGCCCGAGAGGAACGACTGCGCCGTCGTGATCACTTCCACGCCGGTGGCCATCAAGCTGCCATCCGCCTGGAATGCACCTTGCACGGCCACGAACTCCGGCGTCGCCATGTTATTGATGCTCCACCCGCTGTTGAATAACGTGGAGTTGTTCACGTAAACCGTCAACTGGCGCCCGTAGGGCCCTTGCAACAGGAACGAATTGCCGGCGGCATTCACGGAAACCAGGCCGCCCATCAGATCGGTAACCTGCCCGTCAGGATCGCTGGCCTTGGTCGCTTTTACGTAAATGACCGGGTTCACAGCTCCCGTAACCTGGCCGCTACCGTTCACCGCGACCGACTGCCGGATGTCGAATTCCATCCTCAAGCCCGCCAGACCGTTGGCGTTCACCACCATCGGAGTTGGGAAGTTCACCGTGACGCTGTACGGATTCTGATTATTCGGGAATGTCCCGTTGATCGGCGTCCCCAGCGCTGGCGGTGTCTGCGTCATATCGACCCAGGAGATCACGGGATTCGCAAGTACGAACGTGGCGCTCGTATAGGTATCCGCCGGTACGGTATTGAAGGCGAGTGGAGACCGCAGTCCGACCAGCCGCGCGAAGTCCACCGTTTCTGGCTGCGCGAGTACTTGCGGAGAATTGCTGGCGCCATTCAAGGTGATCGAGTTCAGCGTCACCTGAAAACCGACAACCGAGGGCAGCGGAGCATCTTCGCCAGTGACGAAGACTGCAGCGGCGGGATTACCTTGCTGCAAATTTTGCGTCGAGCTGCCTCCGCCGCAGCCAACGGTCGCGGCTATCGCCAAAATCAAAAAGCTGAGGGTTAGGGCGCGTTTCATAACAACTTCCTCCAATAGATTTCCGAGGGAGTGGATTCCAGTTTCAGAAAAAGGAAACCCACCCAAGCCAACAGAGTTGCACGAAATCCCTTGCCCAGAGCCTATTTTCGGGATGTCGGAAGAATCGAAAGTAACGTGAGAGTAACGTTACTTGGGACAACGGAGGGCAACCGACGAAGCCGGCTCAAGTTTAGAGGGATGTCATCCTGAGCGCAGCCGCTTTTCCGCCGGAGCGAAGGATCTCGATTAGATGCGAGGACTACAGCAGTTCTGTTCTACCTCTACCTCTACCTCTACTTCTACTTCAACTCCAGCACTTCCTTCTCTTTCCCCTTGCTCATCTCTTCCATCTTCTTGATCTCGCCGTCGGTCAGCTTTTGGATCTCGTCGAGCGAGCGCTTCTCTTCGTCCTCAGTAATCTTCTTGTCCTTCAGCGCCTTCTTGATCGCATCGTTGCCGTCGCGGCGAATGTTGCGCACCGCCGTGCGATGCTCTTCCAGCACCCGATGCAGGTGCTTTACCATGTCCTGCCGGCGCTCCTGCGTGAGCGGCGGGAACCGGCACGCGGATCAACTTGCCATCGTTCATCGGATTCAATCCCATATCCCCTGCGCGGATCGCTTTCTCGATCGCTCCCAGCTGCGACGGATCAAACGGCTGCACCGTGATCAACTGCGCCTCGGGCGCGTGCACCTGCGCCACCTGGTTCAGCGGCATCTGCGAGCCGTAGTAGTCGACGTTCACGTTATCGAGCATGTGGACGTTCGCGCGCCCGGTCCGCACGCCCGCCATCGCCTTGCGGAAATCGTCCACTGCCTTGTCCATTCGCGTCTTCAGTTGGACTCGAATTTCTTTCAGAGGCGCGCTATCAGCCATGGATCCACTCCGTACACTTCAGGAATCAAAACGTTGCATTATAAACCGAATAAGAAAACTGGCCACGGATTTACGCGGATCATCACGGATAAGAAATAAGCAGAATCCGTGGGCATCCGCGAAAATCCGTGGCCAACTTCTCTCTCTTACATCTGGTCAGTCGCCCTTCGCGCTGACCCTCGACCCAATCTTCTCCCCCAGCACCACGCGCCGGATATTCCCGTGGTGGTTCAGGTTGAAGACGATGATCGGCAGATTGTTGTCCTTGCACAGGCTGATGGCCGTGGAGTCCATCACTTTCAGCCCCAGCTTCAGAACGTCCATATAAGAGATATGGTTGAACTTCTTGGCGCCATCCACTTTCAGCGGATCGGCGTCGTAAATGCCATCCACCCGCGTGGCCTTGAGAATCGCCTCAGCCTTGATCTCCATCGCGCGCAGCGAAGCCGCAGTGTCGGTCGAGAAATAAGGATTGCCCGTTCCTCCGGCGAAAATCACCACGCGCCCCTTCTCCAGATGTCGAATCGCCCGGCGGCGAATGAACGGCTCGGCCACCTGCTTCATCTCAATCGCCGACTGCACCCGCGTGTAGACGCCCTGCTTCTCCAGCGCATCCTGCAGCGCCAGCGCGTTGATGACGGTGGCAAGCATGCCCATGTGATCGGCGGAAACCCGATCCATGTCTTTCGCCTGTTGGGCCACGCCGCGGAAGAAATTCCCTCCGCCCACGACGATGGCCAACTGCACGCCCAGCTTATGAACGTCGGCCAACTCCGCAGCCACCTCGTGGATGCGCGCAGTGTCCACGCCGAAGCCCTGGTTTGCCGCCAGAGCCTCACCGGAAATCTTGAGAAGAATGCTTTTGAAGGCAGGGGTTGGAGTCGTCATGAGTGAACACGTTTCAAGGTTTCCAGAGTTACAAGGTTTCAATGTTCCTTTCAGCCTACTCTACTTTGAAACAGCCTGAAACCTTAACTCACAAAAAAGGCGCCCCGCAGGGCGCCCTGAAATCATTCGCCTTTCGGCTCTGTCGGCTTCGTGACGGCGACAGTCTCGCCCACGTCACCCACCTTGAAGCGAGCGAAACGCCGCACGGCAATGTTCTCGCCCAGCTTGCCGATCTTGGCCGCGATGAGTTGCGAGATCGAAATGGTCTGGTCCTTGATGAAGGGCTGCTCCAGCAAGCAGACTTCTTCGTAGAACTTTTCCATCTTGCCGTTCACCATCTTCTCGGCGATGTTGGCGGGCTTCCCGCTCGCAATCGCCTGCGCGAGAAAAATCTCCTTCTCGCGGGCGAAATCCGCAGCCGTTACGTCTTCCTTGCGCACGTACTTCGGATCGCTGGCCGCAATGTGCATCGCGATGTCGTGCACCAGTTCCTTGAAGTCGTCGGTGCGCGCCACGAAATCGCTCTCGCAATTCACTTCGACGAGCACACCAATCTTGCCGCCGGCGTGAATGTAGCTCGCCACCGATCCTTCACTGGTCACGCGCGTTGCCTTCTTGGCCGCAACCGAAACGCCCTTCTTGCGCAAAATCACGACCGCCTGCTCCATGTCGCCTTTGGCTTCGGTCAGGGCCTGCTTGCAATCCATCATCGGAGCCCCGGTCTTCTCCCGGAGGTCTTTCACTTGTGCCGCTGAAATATTCACTGTAGTAGTACCCATATTGATTAGAATCCTTCGTTGTAGAGACGTTGCTCGCAACGTCTCCCTTAATTAGATGCTGCTTTATAAACTTTGACCCGCGCCGGACGACCCGCGCGGGTCTGATTTCAAATGCCCGGTTTTTTTCGTGCCCCGCCCGGAAACTCGTTGCGGTCCCAACTGAGTACCGAGTACTGACAACTGAGTACTGCTTCTAAACCGTCTGGCTCTCCACCTTCGGCAACTCAGCTTCTTCGGTCGCGACCGGCTTCTTGTGCGTGCCCGGACCCAGCACTTCTTCCATGCTGATGTCTTCCGTCGCATCGACCGCAGCCTCTTCCACCGGAGCTTCCGACGCAGCCTGCGCCGCATCCGCTGCTGCCTGCATGTCGGCAACCTGCTTGTCGGTCATCAGCTGCGCGCCTTCGGCAATCGATTCCGAAATCTTCGAGGTGAACAGCCGGATCGCCCGCAACGCATCATCGTTGCCCGGGATCACATAATCCACTTCGCTGGGATCGCAATTCGTATCGACCACCGCGACCACTGGAATGCCCAGCTTGCGCGCCTCGCGCACCGCGATCTGCTCCTTGTTGGAGTCAATCACGAAGATCGCGTCGGGCAAGCGGCTCATATTCTTGATGCCGGCCAGGTTGGCCTGCAAATGTTTGCGCTCGCGTTCGAGCTTGATGACTTCCTTCTTGGGGAGCAGCTCGTAGCGGCCATCCGTGGCCATCTCGTCGAGCTCCTTCAGCCGCTTCACCGACTTCTGCACCGTAACCCAGTTGGTGAGCAGTCCACCCAGCCAGCGCTGGTTGATGTAAAACATCCCGCAACGCTGCGCCTCTTCGGCAATCGCGTCCTGCGCCTGGCGCTTGGTGCCCACGAACAGCACAATGCGGCCGTCGTTCGCCAGATCCTGCACGAACTTCGACGCCTCTTTGAACATCTTCAGCGTCTTCTGCAGATCGATGATGTAAATCCCGTTGCGCTCTCCGAAGATGTATTCCTTCATCTTAGGATTCCAGCGCTTGGTCTGATGCCCGAAGTGAACTCCCGCTTCGAGCAACTCCTTCATGGTAATGGTAGCCAATGAACCTCCTCTTTAGTCTGCATCGGAAACCCGAGGTTTCAAAGTTTCAAGTCGCAAAGTTTCAAGTCAGCTTTCTATAACTTTGAAACCTCAGAAACGTTAAAACCGCTCTTCCCGATTGCCATTCCCGTCCCCGCACCGCGAGGCACGGGAAGAATTGAACACCTAAAACAAGCTATCAGCTGCTTTCAAGCTTTCAGCTAAGTTTCAAAACTTAAAGCGAACTTGTCATTCCGACCGCAGTAGCCTTTCAGCGGAGCGATTGGAATCTCGTCTGCCCACCTCTGAAACCTTACCGCTTGCTGAACTGGAAGCGCTTGCGAGCGCCCTTCTGTCCGTACTTCTTGCGCTCTTTGCCGCGCGAATCGCGGCTGACCATGCCCTCGGCCTTCAGCTTCTTGCGCAGTTCGGCATTGAACTGCATCAGAGCGCGGGCAATGCCCAGCTTCACTGCATCGGCCTGGCCGCGCACGCCGCCGCCCAGAACGCTGGCGATGACGTTGAACGTGGCTGCCATATCCGAAGACGCCAGCG
The DNA here is from genome assembly GCA_963795875.1 of uncultured Acidobacteriaceae bacterium. Lineage (GTDB taxonomy): Bacteria > Acidobacteriota > Terriglobia > Terriglobales > Acidobacteriaceae > Sulfotelmatobacter. Next base: position 873,001 of record CAWCJM010000003.1, on the reverse strand, counting down.
GCGACTTCGCCGCCGAACGCTGCGCCGGGGTCACGAAATATTCTTCGAACGCGCGCCCGTTCACCTTGAAATCGCCGCTGCCCGGACGCAAATACACACGGGCAATCGCCGTCTTGCGGCGTCCCGTTCCGTAGTATTGAACTAATTCAGCCATTTAGCTTTTAGCTCCTAGCTCCTAGCTTCTAGCTCAAACCAGAAGCGGAGCTCCTCAATTGTCTACTAAACCTTGTCATCCTGAGCGCAGCCGCTTTTCAGCGCGGAGCGAAGGATCTCGCGTAGCCGCTCTTACGAAACTGCAACCTTGCGCGGCTTGTACTCGCGCACTTCCAACTTCAAATCCTGCGGCTTCTGCGCCTGGTGCGGATGCTTGTCGCCCTTGTACACGTTCAGCTTCGAAAGCATGTGCGCCGCCAGCTTGTTCTTCGGCAGCATGCGCTTCACTGCAGCCTCAATCACCAGCTCAGGCCTGCGCACCAACCGCTTCTTGTAATCCTCCGTGCGCAGGCCACCCGGATATCCCGTGTAGTGGTGATACTGCTTCTGCTCGGCCTTCATGCCGGTCGTCTTGATCTTCTCGGCATTGATCACGATCACGTGATCGCCGGTATCGAGAAACGGCGTGTATTGCGGGTTTTCTTTGCCCATGAGGATGCGCGCCACTTGCGAAGCCAGGCGTCCGAGCGTCTGCCCGTCCGCATCCACGACGTACCACTTGCGCACAATTTCCCCCTCTTTGGGGAAATAGGTTGACATCAGAGTTCTCCCAGATTGAATAAAAGCTGCGAAAGAAGACCGCTCGTTGATTCCCCGGCGAGGACGCCAGGACCATCAGGCGGGCAACCACACGACTACCAAAGTCTTTACGATAGCGTAATCTGCAAAGAATTGTCAACGCTCTGTTACTGCCAAAGCCAGTGGTAAGGTAACCGTCGGAGGATGCTCATGAAATTACTTCCCTACAGTTCTTGGCTGTATCTCTGATCCTTTCCGTCCCCGCCTTGGCGCAGCACAGTAACCATCAGCGGCGGCCACGCTGTCGGCGGCGGATACGTTCCCAAACATGGTCCCGCCGCCGTCTCACGGCGACGCCCGCACCAGGCCCGTGCCCCCGGCTATATCGCGACCATGAAGGCCATCCCGAAGCCCCGCACGTCCACCACAACGGCGAATGGGTCGGGCACGACGCCGGACGCGATGACGCCCGCTTCCACCTCGATCATCCCTGGGAGCATGGCCACTTCACCGGCGGCTTCGGCCGCGGCCATGTCTGGCGCATCGCCGGAGGCGGCCCCAACCGTTTCTGGTTCGGCGGCTTCTACTTCAGCGTCGGCGCCTTTGACCTGGCCTTCTGCAATGACTGGCTCTGGGACAGCGACCAGGTCGTGATCTACGAAGACCCCGACCACGACGGCTGGTATCTCGCCTACAACGTGCAGCTCGGCACCTACGTCCACGTGCAGTATCTTGGCGGAGCAGTAAATCAGGTCGGATTCGAAATCAGACTGACGAGGAGACGTATCGCAGGCGCCGAGATCGTTGTTTGATGCCTACATGTAGCGCCGGCATGCCTGCCGGCTGTCTGCGAGGCGCAGCCCTGGCCCTCGCAGCCGACAGCGTCTAAGACAGCAACTGTCGGAGTACCAATCTACTCGTACGCCAGCGCGTCAATCGGATCCCTCTGCGCCGCCTTCAATGCCGGATACAACGCTCCCGCCAGCGCCCCCACCACCGCAATCACCGTCGCGCGCAGCACCCAGGCGTTGCTCCAGAACAGGCGCAGCACCGGCTTTTCAAACATGATCGCGCGGCGCGTCACCAGGCTCAGAATGATCCCCGCAACAATCCCAGCAATCGCCAGCAGCACCGTTTCCCGCAGCACCACATTCACGATGTACCACTTCGAAGCGCCCAGCGATTTCAAAATTCCAATCTCCCGCGTCCGCTCCATCACCGCCGTATACATCGACTGGAAGATCACCAGGAACCCGACCACCACGGCAACGCCGATCACGATCTTGATGGCGAGATCGAATCCCGGAAGATTGTCCGGCGTCATCATCGACAGATATTCCTGCATCGAGCGCACCGAATATTTCTCCATGCCGGGCGTTTCCTGAATCGCCTTCTCCACGCCGATCGATATTCGCGGGATCATCCAGCTTGACATAAAAAACGGAAACGCGACCTTCCGCGCTCACCAAATCCTGCATCGTCGCTAGCGGCAGACACTTGCGGCAGCCCTTTCCGTGCGGAACGATGCCGGAGATGCGGAAATCGTGGTTCAGGATCTCGATCTTGTCGCCCACCTTGATATGATTCATCCGCGCCAAGTAATCGTCGACGATCACGTCGTATGGCCCCTGAAACGGCCCGCCGGAAAGATAGCGAAATTTGGGAGGCAGGGTGTCGTAGCTCGCCACGTCGATGCCGTAAATGATCTCCAGCGGTTTTTGGGTGAACCACCAGATCACCGGCACAGCCGACGCCACGTGCGGCACTCGCCGCAGAACATCGCCCACCTTGATCGAGATCGGCGCGCCCGACAACCCTATGAGCGCCGACGCCCCCGGCGGCATGACCATCAGGTCCGCTCCCACCCCCAGCTGGCTCTCCTTCGATCCGTTCAACAATCCGTAAAACAGCGCCACCACCAGCAGAATCATGGTGACTTCCAGCGCAATCGCGCTCATCGCGATAAACGACCGCGTCGGCCGGTGCACCAGATTGGCAACAACCATCTTGTTCATCATAGTGATTGCTTGGGTGCCCCATCCTTGCTCGCGCATTTTGCGAGAGGGTGGGCATTTGACTTTCTCAGGCACAACCGAAAGCTGAGTACTGGGTGCTGAGTGCCGAGTACTGGCCTACTTCTTCTCCAGCGGCATCGCCAAGCTCGACTGCGGACGATCCAGATGCACCACCACCGCTCCCGTCGGCTGCTCCAGCACGAACTGATCATCCGTCAGCGGCTTGTTAATGTCCACCTTCAGCATGTTCAGCGTGATGTCGTACTCCTCTTGCGGCCGGTAGATCTCGATGCGCGAGGGAAAGCTGAATCCGTCGTAGTCCTTGTACTCGGCGTATTTCGCATCGGTCGCCACTTTGCCATCCTCGCTGTAAATGAACTGCCGGTGCGGCTTCAGGTCGGTACGCCCGAAAATAATCTTGCGCGCCAGCCACTCCAGCCCTGTCGTCTGTACTTCTGGATCACCGTCAGTTCGTAGTCGTCCTGCAGGATGCGGTGCCCCTTGGCGTCGTGCAGAGTCTCGTAGCCGTTCTCCAGCACCGCAATCTCGGATTTCGGATCGATGTGCCGGATCAGCAGCGCCTCGTAGATATTCTGCGGGCGGATGTTCTCCATCGGCTGGTCGGTGTTGGGCGTCGCCACCTCGTTCTTGCCGATCACGAACTTGTTCTTCGGCGGGATCCACAGCTTGAAGTCCTGGCCGTCGCTGACCATGTCGAACGCCGTGGTGCGCACGATCGGCATCAGCCCGATCATGTGCAGCGCATCCGGCTTCCGCGCCAGCACGATGCCGCGGATCTCCTTGTAATCGGTGACATGCCCCTTCTTCATCCCGCCGACCGAGCTGTCAATGTCCACCGTCGCCTTCAGCGAATGGATCGCCTCGGCCTGCTGGTTGATGCTGTCGATCAGCCCCTGCTGCGTGGACTCCTTCAGCGGGGCCTTCGAATACTGCTCTTCGACCGGACGTGTGCGAAATACGCAGCCCGTCGTCGACAGCACGGCAAGAAACAAGGTTAGGGTCAAAAAGAGCGAGCTACGTCTCATCAAGATATAAAAATTCCTCTAAGCCATTTGAGTATACCGCGCCGAGAAGGTTGCAAAAGCTGGGCTGGACGCTTTTTGAAGTGTACTGGTTCCAACGTATTAACGCATAGGGCACGCGAATAAATGGCGAATCGCGCTGGCGTCGGCGCCCCTTGAGGTCGATGACAGCATTCTTAGCGCGAGCTCTTAAACGGCTGATATTCGTCGCATGAGGGTTGCCGGCAATCCTGCTTTTTTTATGGCCGAGGCTTACGAAAGGCGGTCGCACTATCGTCAGGTCACGGTCTCTCCAACCGTCATCTAAACTGTGGCTGTCGTATGCTGAAGGACGCTTTGTGATGATCAACGATGCGCAAGATCATCTGGCTCATTCTCGTCGCAGTCCTCGGAGCTGCCGGATGGTTCGCCTGGGCCGTGCTGACGCCCACCGAGCCATCCGGGCAGATCTTCGTCATGCTGCACCCGGGATACTCCACCCACCGCATCGCCGCCGAACTCAAGAATGCCGGCATCATCCGCAGCGAAGAAGCCTTCGTCCTCTGGCATTACTTCATCACGGTCGCTCGCTCAAAGCCGGCGAATATCTCTTCGACAAGCCGGCCAACATCATCGACATCCAAAAGCGCCTGCGCCGCGGCGACGTCTACTTCCACACCGTGGTCGTGCCCGAGGGCTTCACCATGTTCGACATCGCCCGCGCCGTCGAAGCCGCGGGCCTTGGCCCCGCCGACGACTTCCTGAAAGTCGCGCAGTCCGACACCGCGCTGATCGCCGACATCGCTCCCGGAGCGCGCTCGCTCGAGGGATATCTTTTCCCCGAGACCTACGAATTCTCCCGCATGATGACCATGCACGACATGGCCGCAGCCATGGTCAAGCAGTTCCGCCAGGTCGCGCACCAGATGAATTTGATCTCGGCCGAGTCTGCACAAGCAAGGTTGAGAGTTGTGGTGGACCGCGCGCCTCAAGCCGATGCACCCGGACTGAAGCTCCGAACGATGTCGAGCGCACGGTGATCATGGCCTCGATCGTCGAAAAAGAAACGGCCGTCGCCGAAGAGCGCCCGCTGGTCGCCAGCGTCTACTACAACCGCCTGAACAAGAGACATCGCCCTCGACGCCGACCCCAGCATCATCTACGCCGAACTTCTGGCGGGAACCTACCAGGGCGCGCTGCATCACGCCGACATGCAGTTCACTCCCCCTACAACACCTATCGAAACGCCGGCCTGCCCCCCGGCCCCATCGGCAATCCCGGACGCAGCGCCCTCGAAGCCGCCATGCACCCCGCGCAAAGCGACTACTACTATTTCGTCGCCGACGCCCAAGGCCACCACCGCTTCGCCCGCACCATCGAAGAACACAATAAGAATGTAGTGGCATACCGCAAAGCCATGCGCGGCCACTAGTCGGCTTCCGGCTTTCGGCTTCCGGAACCTCGACTCGACCTTAGGCTGCAGCTGAAGGACGCTTTGATCTGATCAATCCGTTAAGCATTTGGCCAATTCGAGCAGCCTCGCGTTGAACCGCAGTGCAGTCTTCTGTTGTGGAGTACCCCAATTGCTCTGCGATGGTGAGTTGCGTTGCGTTTCTATTTCGAAGAGCGACCCGCGGGAATGGCACAAGAACTGTATAAGTCTCCTTGTCGGACGAGCGCCCCTTGCCTTCGGCAATATTGCTCGGAATGGATACGGAGGCGCGTCTCATTTGGCTTGTCAAACCGTATCTCTCTTCCTTGGGAAACCGCGCAGTAAGTCGGTAGACATGCACCGCGAGTTCCATCGCCGCCTTCCACACCTCTAAGTCTTTGAACGTGCCACTCATAAAGACGCTCCCATCCTCGATTACGAGACGGATGATCATGACATCAACGGCGCTGCGAAGTTTGTGACGGGTGTCACAGATCAAGGGGCAGAATCGAAATGAAGGGCCATTCTGGGAAACCAGGCCATGCCAATCAGTATTCGGAATCGGAAGCCGGAAGCCGAAAGCCGGAAGCCCCTGCTCGACGTTCCATCCACCCTTGCAAAATCAAAACCGCCGCCATCCGATCCACAGCCTTTCCCCGTTTTTCGATTGAAAGATCAGCTTCGCGCAACAGGCGATTGGCTTCCACCGAGGTGAGCCGCTCGTCCCACAAATGCACCGGCAGCCGAAATCTCTTCCGCAGTTCCTCGGCGAACGCCTGCATCTTGTCCGACTGAATCCCCTCCGCGCCACTCATCCGCAAAGGTAGACCCACCACAATTTCCCGTACGTCATACTCCTGAATCACACGCTGCAGATGTTCAAAGTCCCGCCGCTTGGTTGTCCGCTGCAACGTGTCGAGCCCCTGGGCGGTAATCCCCAACGGATCCGACACCGCAACCCCAATCCTGCGCGATCCTACATCGAGCCCAAGCACTCGCCCCACCGGTAGCGTGCGCGCACCGGCGGCTAGGGAAGGGACGTCGTCTGCATCGTCGGGAATCAGGTCTTTCCGCTCAGAATCCACGGGCATGATTATAGGCGCGGGCTCCGTGCACGGATGCTCCGAGCGATTGCACCTGCCCTCACGCTTGGGTAAGACATTGTTTTTCAATAACCTGCAGATCGGGCACACATCCAAAAAGGGCGCCATCCCGAGCGAGCCGTTCTTCAAGCGAAGGAGGGACCTCGTGCGCACCGATTACCTTGCTTTGGATAAGGCCGCGGAGTACCATATCCTTAGGACTGTTTAAGCTTCTCTCCACGAACCATCGCCTTCCTACTGGGTACCGAACTATGAGTGGTACGGACTTGAACTTCCACATCGGCGATAAGGTTGTCTATCCCAATCATGGGGTTGGGGTTATTGAACAGATCAGCAGCCGCTCGATCGGTACGACGGTCGAGAGGTTCTACCTGCTCAACATCAAAGCCAGCAGCCTCAAAGTCATGGTCCCTTGCCAGAACGCCGGCAGTGTCGGCCTGCGCCGCGTGGTCCGCAACGGCGAAATTCAAAAAGTCCTCGACGCCCTCTCGGTCAGCGAAAACGGCAGCAACGGCGACTGGAAAGACCGCTTCAAGGAAAACTCCGAGCGCATGCGCACCGGATCGCTCCTCGAAGTCGCCAGCGTCCTCAAAAGTCTGATCGCCCTGCACCAGGCCAAGCCGCTTTCCTTCCGCGAGAAGAAAATGCTGGAGCGCGCCCGCTACCTCTTAGTGAGCGAGCTGGCGATGGCCCGCAACTGCGAAGAATCCAAAGTCGAGGAAATCCTGACCACTGCCCTCGCCAAGTGCAAACTTCGCTTTCCCGAAGCCTCGGAATTCCAAGCCTGAAGCCCCTGCCTGCAATCAATTCTTCGGAAACTGAAAGCGCTCTACCGGAAGCCGCTGAACATGACGACGTCGCTGTCGTTGTAGCGCGCGCGCGAAATCGCGAGCTTCTTCCCATCGGGAGACCATGCATAAGCCGCGATAATCCCGGGCTCGGAGTCGAAGTGCGTCAACTGCACTTCCGAGCCCCCGTTCAGGGGCACCATGTAAAGGTTTTCCACACTTGGGGTCGTGCTGTGGACCAGTGTCAGCGCTTTACCATCGGGAGCCCATGCCAGTTTCTGCCATTCATACTGCGTAGCCAGGTTAATTTCTTCGGTGATCTTCCCGTTATCGAGTCTCTGTATCAGGATTTTCGATCTAGCACTTGGCCCCTGGCCTTCTGTTTTTCCGTAAGCGATCGTTTGCCCGTCAGGCGATATCGGAGGAGAAAAACTGGTCCCGCTCGCCAATTCCACACGGTCCCCACCATCGATGGGCACTTTGAAAATTGCCCCCTGGCTGGAGCCGACATTGTCGTTGTACACCACCCATTTCGCGTCCGGAGTACAAGTGCCTTTCTCAATGTCCGCCCCGTTTGTAAGTTGTTTCAATTCGCCCGTCGCCAGGTTCAAGCGCCAGAGATTCGGTTCGTTTTCTTCGAGCACCCGCGAGATGATGATAAGGTTGCCGGTCCCACACGCCCGCGCGAAGAAATCCACCCCATCATTCTCGAGTAATCGACTCCGGCCACTGCCGTCGCCATTGCTGACATAAAAGTGCATCGCAGAATCCCTCTGCAGAAGCTTCCCGGAAGCAGTCCACTCAAGATCGTAGCCGGTGGCCTGCTCCGTCGAGATCGGAACCAGCTTCCACTCAATCTTGCCGCTGAGAACCGGCGGAGAGTCGGCGACGTAAATCGTGGCGGACGGCCTTTGCTGGGTGGTCACAAAGGACTTGCCGTCACCAGTCACGCTCAGCGACGCATATTGGCTCAAGTCATTGCTGATCTTGAATGGCTCTCCCGATCGATAGGGCTGAAATGAGATTTGAAATCGCATTCCCTGGGACTTTTCCCCGGCCAAGAAGAATATGCCGGAGGCATCGGGCTCCCACGCCTGCGCTGTCACAAGGCTGCTCAGGGGAAACTCCTTGACCAGTTTGCCCTGGCTCGTGAACACGCGAATCGAGCTGATCTGATCTTTTCTGGTGGCGAAGCCTCCTACGGAGATGAAGTTGTTCGCGGACCACGAAGGATTGGTGAACATGCCGTTGCCGCCCCGCATCGGTTCCTGGAAGATCACTTGTTCTTCGCCGCCGTCCGCGTTCGCGACCAGGAGCTGGTCTTCGGCCTTGGCGCGGATGATCCGGCGATACGCGATGCGTTTGCCATCGGGCGAGAAAGCCGCCGCGCTCGACACGTCGCTTACAATCTGCCGCGGCGTACCACCGAGTGACGGCACGCTGTACAGGTTGACGTTAATCGGATTCGACGGGTCCGTGTGCGTGTAGTACAGATAGTTTCCGTCGGGGGTGAATGTCGCGCCGGAATCGAAATCTCCTGGCTGCGGCGGCACGACCGTGACTTCGCTGCCCGTGGCCACCTGCTTCACGCGCAGGCTGCGTTCACCCTCCCGCCGTCCATACGCCACAAACCGGCCATCCGGAGAAATGGCTGCAAAACCGACCGCTTGTCCATGGTCAGTCAGCGGCTGGATGGTGATATTACGTGTGTCGATAGCAGGAGGAGCCTTACTCAAAAAACGAATCGCGCCGAAGATGGCCGCGACTATTAGGCCCAAGGCAATTACTGCCACAACTGTCAGTTTACCGCTGCTCCAACGGGCCTCAGCAGAGCGGGCATCACTCGACGACTGGCGAGCCCGTGAAATCTCAGCTGCAGAGGAAGGGGCTTGAACCTGGGCGCCCCCGTCGGAAGCAGACTCGGCCAGCACTCGACCCGACTCCGTCTCCCGCTTCAACCTCTTCAGGTCCGCCCGCATCTCGGACGCATGCTGGTATCGCAGATCCCGGTCCTTCTCCAGCGACTTCTGGATGATCCGCTCCAGTTCCGAAGGAACGTCGGGGTTCAGCCGAACCGGGGCTGTCGGCACCTTATGCAGAATCGCATCCACCATATCGCCCGAGCCTTGTCCGTGAAACGGCATCGTACCCGTGACCATTTCGTAAAGCGTCGCGCCAAATGAAAATAGATCTGTTCGTGCATCCAGTTCCCGCCCGCGCACCTGCTCCGGCGACATGTACGCCATGGTCCCCAGCATCGCGCCTGGGCTTGTCAGGTGCTGTTCGTCTGTCGGGCTTTCCGGCATTGTTGCAGTGGCTCCCTCCCCGACTCTTCCTCCCGGCTGTGTCACTTTGGCCAATCCAAAGTCTAGAACCTTGGCGTGCCCACGCTTAGTCACAAAAAGATTCGCCGGCTTGATGTCTCGGTGGACGATCCCCTCTTCATGGGCTGCATCGAGCGCGTCAGCGATTTCGATCGCCAACGCTAGCGTCAACTCCGTCTCCAACGGCTGGCTCCCGATGCGATGCTTGAGCGTCATTCCATCCAGAAACTCCATTGCAATAAACGGCCTGCCGTGCTGGTCATCGATCTCGTGAATCGTGCAGATGTTCGGATGATTCAACGCAGACGCCGCCTTGGCCTCCCGCTCGAAACGACTGAGCATTTGCTCGTCTTTGGCTACTTCATCGGGCAGGAACTTGAGTGCAACGAATCGGCCCAGCTTGACGTCCTCTGCTTTGTAGACCACACCCATACCACCGCCGCCGAGCTTCTCGACGATGCGATAGTGCGAAATGGTCTGCCCAATCAAAGGAGTTCTCGGAAGAGTTGATTCATCTTATGGGCTCGATACTTAACCGTCAACGATTCCGGTTCGCAGCGCGTGGGTATAACGTCTCAATCTTTGCAGTAATCCGGGAGATGTCCGCGGCGTCCTGCTTCGCCGTTATAATCTCGCCGATGGCATCCTCTGAATTGCCCTTTGGCATTGATCGAACCCGTCTCCGTCTTGACGGCAAAGATCCTTATCTATGCCTGCACTTCGTCATCATCTTCGTGCGCGATCAGGAGCGAAGCCTGCGTTTCTTCGCCGACAAGCTGGGTTTCCGCGTCGTGGTGGACCATACTTTCGAGGACGGCAACCGCTGGATCGAAGTCGGCCCTCCCGACGGCACCGCCCAATTAGGCATCGCTCTGGCCCCGCCCGGAAGCGAGTCGGAAAAACTCATTGGCGGCCCAACCGATATCTACTTCATCACCGAAGACCTCCCTGGTAAGTACAAAGAGTGGAGCGAACGCGGCGTCCACTTCCAATTCCCACCGCAAGTTCCGGCGTGGGGCGGAATTCATACCCGCTTTGAAGATCCCGATGGAAACTCCTTTGGACTGGTCGGCTTCGACGAACTCACGCGCGGCGTCGAAACTCATCGCCGCGCCCTCGCCCAAAAGCTCGAATCCGAACGCCGCGCCGCCCAGGAACTGGAAATCGCCAAGCAGTTCCAGGCTCGCCTATTCCCGCAAATCCATCCCGAGGCCAAGACTCTCGAGTACGCCGGCCGTGCCTCCCAGCCCGCCAGGTCGGCGGCGACTACTACGACTTCCTCGATCTCGGCCAGCACCAGCTCGGCCTCGTCATCGGCGACGTTTCCGGCAAAGGCATCGCCGCCGCTCTTCTCATGGCCAACCTGCAGGCAAACCTCCGCAGCCAGAGTTCCCTCGCCCTGGATCATCCGGAACGCTTGCTCCAATCCGTGAACCGCCTGTTCTACGAGAACACGACCGACAGCGCCTACGCCTCGCTGTTCTTCGCCGTCTATGACGACCAATCGCAGCGTCTGCGCTACGCCAACTGCGGACATCTTTCCGGCCTGATCCTGCAAGCCGACAACACATGTCAAAAGCTCGAATCGACCGGCACCCTGCTGGGACTTTTCAAGGAGTGGGATTGTTCGATCGGAGAATGCACCCTTCATCCGGGAGACCTGCTGGCCCTCTACACCGACGGCATCACCGAAGCTCGGATGATGATGGAAAAGAATTCGGAGAGGAATGCTTAATCGAGCGGCTGCGACAGCATCGTGATCAAACGTGCGAGTTGGCGCTCGACGCCATCACCGACGAAGTCCGCCGCCTGAATCCCACCGATCAACACGACGACATCACCCTGATCCTCGCCAAATGCAGGACGAAGTAACTCGGGTTTCTCCGTGTCCTCAGTGTCCTCTGTGGTTCAATGATCTTTCATGCCCCGTTCCTACGGAAAGGCTAACAGCTGATGCACGCAAGCCCGAACTTCATTCTCGGCGTTATAATGTCCGAAGCCCGGCCGTAATCTCATGACAGACGCAATCAAACGAAAACTGCAGGAAGAAATCAACGCGCTCGAACACGAGCTGATCCACGAGCTTCCTAAAGAAATCAAGAAGGCCGCCGCCCTCGGCGACCTCAGCGAGAACGCCGAGTATCACATGGCCAAGCAGCGCCAGGAGTTCGTCAAGGCGCGCGTCCGCCAGCTCGGCAAGCGCCTCGCCGATCTGTCCATGGTCAACATGAACAACATCCCCCACGACAAAGTGGGCCTTGGTTCGACTGTCAAGGTTTTCGACAACACCAAGAACGAAGAAATGGAATACAAGCTGGTGACCAGCGAAGAATCCGACGTTGCCACCGGAAAAATTTCCACCACCTCCCCCATCGGCCGCGCGCTGCTGAATAAAAAGGTAGGGGACGAAGTCATCGTGGTCTCCCCCAACGGCAAGCGCGAACTGGAAATCCTGAGCCTCAGCACCATCCACGACGAGATCGAGCCGAAGAGGCAGGCGCGTAGGCGCGCGAGACATGAACACGGGTCATCCGAGCGTAGCCGTTCTTCGTGTACCGTGGTCTCGCGGGAGTCTAGAGCTGAAGCCGGATCCCCAATGAGCGCCCTGGACCAGCGCCTTCGGCCGCGCCTGCGGAGTCCTGCTCGACACCATCGTCCGCTGGCTCGCGCTCTCCCGCATCAATCCCAACGTCCTCACCTTCATGGGACTGGTCGTCAACACCTGGGCCGCCATCCTGTTCGGCTCCGCCAACGCCAACAACCAGAAGCGCATGTTCTTCTACGCCGGCCTGGTCATCATCTTCTCCGGCTTCTTCGATCTGGTCGACGGACAAGTCGCCCGCGCCACCAACCGCGTCACCCGCTTCGGAGCCTTCTTCGACTCCGTCGTCGACCGCTACAGCGACGCCAGCCAATTCCTCGGCCTGCTAGTCTTCTACGCCCGCGGCGGACGCTTCTTCTACGTCGTCCTCACCGCCTTCGTCATGGTCAGCGCCATCATGGTCAGCTACACCCGAGCCCGCGCCGAAAGCCTGATCGGCTCCTGCCGCGTCGGCTTCATGGAACGCCCCGAACGCCTCGTCCTGGTAATCCTGGGAGCCCTCTTCAACCGCATGGCCCCAGTCCTCTGGGTGATCGCAGTCCTAAGCACCATCACCGTAATCCACCGCATGCGCTACACCTGGACCCGAACCCAAGACCCGCCAGTCGCAGTCACGCCCCAGCCAAGCCGCGTAGAGGAGCGCACATGGGTTCTGACAATGCACTTGAGGCAGACGCCATTGCCAGAGATGTATTCGCAGAAATCGCGAGGCGCTTTCCGGCCCTGAAGATGGTTGACGAATTTTCGGCGAACCGGTAGAGATCAGCATTACGATTCCAGTTCAACCGGGACTGTCTCATCAAGTTTGGCTGTGCTTGCAAAATCAGGACGAGTTGGGTCTTCGCGTCGGTCGTCTCTACGTAGAGTGGTTCCCGTGTACGAAGCGCAACAAGGCGGATAAATATCTGGACGCAGTTACAGGTTTCTTATCCGGGAAGTATCGGGTTCTCGAGCATTACCGAGGAGCAGGGTGCTACAAGGCGCAACTGCAAGAACCTGAAGATGCGAGGCTGGCGCACGATTGCCACCTGGGCCACGATTTGGATTTCGTTATCCTGGAAGAAGACGTTGAAGGAAATACGCAACGGATAGGTTGATCACTACTGGCCCCGGCGAACCGCTAGAACCTGCCCGGCCATTTGCGGGCAGCATGCAGCACGGCGAGAACTTGAACGGATTCGCCTTTCAATCGGTAAGCCACTACAAAAGGGCTTCCCGTGACGACCAGTTCGCGGCTTCCCTCGACCCGGCCGGAACGGCCCATGTGAGGAAATTGCGCAAGTCTCTCGACGGCCGACATGATCCGGGCGACCGCCTCCCACGCTGGCCTTCGGATTTTCCGTCTCCAGATAATCCATGCGCCGATTGCAAATCTTCGCACGGCGCCCTCGGTCCAGCGCAGCATCACCGCCGTCGCCAGCCCGCCACCATCTTTTTGACTTTATCGTGGTCGACCAGTTTGCCGGCATCTGCCTGTCGAATGCCTCTCTCAATCTGTTCGCATATGCCAGCGCTGCACGTCCAAATAGGCAGAAACCGCTTCGTTGAGCAGATACGTGGCGATCGCCGATCCAGCGCCTTGGACTACCGCTCCAAGGCCTCAACCTTGATCCTCATCCAGACGGAAGCTGATGGTTTGCTTGTCTGCATAATACAGCATATTACCTCGATATCCCGCTGTATTGCAAGCGAGCGGCGATACTCTGAACCGGCTCCTGCTATCCTATCCAGTCGCATCGATGATTTTGCATCGAAACTGACTGATTCTAAGGACAACTCTTGCCAACTGATCCCGTTCTCGTCGTTCATGGTGGCGCGTGGGCCATGCCCGATGACATGGTCGACGCCCACATCCACGGCGTGACCAACGCGCTGGCTGCGGGATGGCGCGTGCTCGAGCGCGGCGGCGCGGCGCTCGACGCCGTCGAGGAAGCCGTCGTCATCATGGAAGACGACGAGACCTTCGACGCCGGACGCGGCAGCTTCCTCAACCGCGACGGCAAAGTCCAACTCGACGCCCTCATCATGGACGGCGCCACGCTCCGCACCGGCGGCGTGGGATGCGTCGAGCGCCTGCGCAATCCCGTGCGCGCCGCCCGCAAAATTCTCAGCGAGAGTCCGCACGTTTATTTCGTCGCCGAAGGCGCCGAACGATTCGCCGCCGAGCACGGCATCGCACTCTGCAACAATGAAGACCTGATCATCCCGCGCGAAGTCGAGCGCCTGCGCGAATACCAGGCCGAAGCACGCGCGCCGATCGCAACGCAGACGGCAACGATCTGTTCGCGCCCAGTCTCTGCACGATACGACGATCTCGCACGACACGGTCGGCGCAGTCGCGCTCGACCGCAACGGCAACATCGCCGCCGCCACTTCCACCGGAGGCACGCTGAACAAGGCTCCCGGACGCCTCGGCGATTCGTCGCTGATCGGCTGCGGCTGCTACGCCAACAACGAGAGCGCCGCCGTCTCCACCACCGGATGGGGCGAACCGATCATGAAGTTAGTCCTCGCGAAGTGGACCGCCGACCGCATTCAGGCCGGCAATCTGCCCGAGTGGTCCGCGCAGGAAGCGATGAACTATCTGAAGCAGCGCCTCGAACGGCCACGGCGGCATCATCGTGCTCAATCCCGAAGGCCACTTCGGCATCGCCCACAACACCCCGCGCATGGCCTGGGCGTATAAGACGGTGAAGAAGCAGGAAGCGGGCATCGAGCGCAGTAATCCTCTGAAGGTCTCGATCCATTCACTGTCCGGCCGATGAACCGACAACAAGCAAAGGAATCCCGAGCGCACCTCTATGCGTTTCCACAATCGCAGGGTCTCCTGGATTGGCCTCCAAGTACCACCTCTTTGAGACCATCAGCTTTTTCGTGCGTCCGTTTGCCGCGCCACGATGTAAGTTCGAGGTAGTAAGACGCGTCTCCGCGGTGGTGTGTCGAGGATGGTGCGTGTGATGACTTGCCGATGTTGCTCGACGGGCGAGTGATCGAGCGCCCCATTTAGAAACAGAATCGTCGGGACAAACAGGCTGCCGATTGCCAGCCAGACTGGGCGCGGCAAGAATCGGGCATCCTCGCCGCTCTTTGCCTTTCTCCATGCGATGTTGATGAGGGTATAAATAACCAGACACGGGACACCGCCGACCCACCAGATCAGCGCGTCATCGAGTGGCGGGTACGTGACCACAGCGGCAACCACCAAAATAAAGCCTGTAAGTCGGCCACAAGAAGAGAAAATAACTTACTTTACCGAGGCGACTCGCTCGAATTCGTTCAGCTCAGGGCCGAAGGTCGCCGATCTGAGACTGGCCGATCTCATCCATGCCATGGTTTATATCACGGCGCATTCCAATCCCGCTGCACAATGATTGCTGTCGTGCTTCGCTCGACCCGGACAACCGAGGGCGGCTGTCCCCACATAACTGCGTTACAACCAGCCCTTGGTTCTCGCGATCCGCGCCGCTTCCACGCGGTTGCTCGCGCCCAGTTTGCTGATCGCTTCAGAGAGATAATTTCGCACCGTGCCGTCGGAGAGTCCCAACTCGCCGGCGATGTCGCCGCTGGCCATGCCTTCGCCGGCCAGCCGCAGCACCTGGCGTTCGCGGTCGGTGAGCGGATCCATCTCGCCCCAGGCTTCGGTCGCGAGTTCAGGATGAATCACGCGCAGTCCCTGATGCACGCGGCGCACGGCGTCCGCGAGTTCTTCGGCGCGCATGTCTTTCAGCAGATAGCCGGAGGCTCCGGCTTCGAGCGCGCGGCGCAAGTATCCCGAGCGCGCGAACGTGGTGACGATGACGACACGCGTCCCGGTCCGGCGCCGCTTCAACTCCGCAGCCACGTCGAGGCCGCTCATGTGCGGCATTTCAATGTCGGTGATGAAGACGTCGGGCTTGTGCGCGAGCACGGCCTCAAGCGCCTCTTTGCCGTTGCGCGCCTTGCGCGACGACGGAAATGTCGCCCTCGATTTCGAGCAGCGCGGCCAGCGCTCCCAGCACCATCCCCTGGTCTTCGGCCAGAACCACGCGGATGGTCTTGCGCCCTTCTTTCGCCGCTTTCTCTGTCCAGCTCTCTTTGTATGACGGATTCAATTCCGGCTGCCTTCGCCTTGCGGCGCGACCTGTTTCAGGGGCAGAGTGATGGTGAGAGTCGTGCCCGCTTCCGTGCTGCGGTTGCAGCGTGCCCCCAATCATTTCGACTCGCTCCCGCATGCCGCGCAATCCGTTGCCTTCGCCGTTGGAAGCGCCGCAGCCGTCATCGTGAATCTCCAGGCGGCAGGTGCCGTTCTGCTGTTCGAGGCGCATGCGGCAAGTGCGGGCCTGCGCGTGACGCACAACGTTGGTCACCGCTTCGCGCACTGCCAGCGAGAGCACGCTTTCCTGCACCGCGGGAAGTTTCACGGTGGTCGCGGCATCGCACTGCACGGTCAGCCCGGCGGTTTCCAGCGTCGTCTTCGCCTGCGCCAGTTCGGCCACCAGTCCCTGCGAACGATATCCGCGAATCGCGTCGCGCACATCGGTCAGCGCCTGCCGCGAGATCTGTTCGACTTCGCGGATTTCTTTTCCCGCCCGTTCCGGATCGCGGTCGATCAACTTGCCGGCGAGTTCCGACTTCAGTGTGATGACCGAGAGCGTGTGCCCGAGTACATCATGCAGATCGCGCGCGATGCGCTCGCGCTCGGCGACTTTGGCCAGGTTTTCGATCTCTTCGTTCGCCTTGCGCAGCTTGCGGTTCATGCGGTTGCGCTCGGCGAAGAAAATGTTGCCCGGCGCCGATGAACATGGGGAAGACTGCCGCCCAAAACAGTTCCCAACCGCTACGTGCAGCAGGAGATCCTTCGATGCGCAGCAACGGCCCGATGATTGCCAGGCCCGCGATGGCGCGCGCCTGCGTGTCTGACCATGAACGGAACCATGGCTGCAGCAAAGATAAAGAATGTGCAGCCGCCCGCATTGATACGGAAAGTACAAGACTCCCAGCAACACCATGCCGCCAACGTGGACAAGCGGCGCGAGGCTTCTCCAGCAGGAAAATTCCCCAGTACAGAACCAGAAAGATCGCGGCTCCGAGGACCATCGAAGAGCCATAGTTTGCACGGCTGACGTGCTCGGCGACGGGCTGAACGAAGAAGAAGCCGAGATAAAGCACCCAGAGCAGAGGGCCCCATCCGTGATCTCGATCGTGAAACACGGCCCGAAGCGGCCGCAGTTTCAGCGACCAACCACGCGACATCAGATTCCGTATCGAATTCCCGTGAACCCAGGAACGGCATCTTTCTATTCTCAACCTTCCGGTCAATTCCGGCCAGTTCGAAGTCTGGGCCTGACTGTATACCACACCAGCAGAGCCGCGGGAATCAGCAGCGCCAGCCACTTCGATCCGCCGTACAGAGCCGCCATGCCCATCAGGATCAGGACCACTGTCCAGCCCATCGATTTTTTCGAATCCATGCTCATGATCGTTTCCTTCCCCAGGGGCTGAAGCCCGCAGCTGATCCCATCTCATACGCGGCCCTGGAAGGGCCGCTCTTCCACGGTAGTGCGCATTTGTAGTTTCTCCGCCCACTCTGAAGCCGCACCTTCCGGATCTTCTAGCCGTACATTTTTCCCTTGTCGCGCTGGAACCCGATGCGGGCCACGCCCAGGCAGATCATGGTGAAGGCCGCGAGCACTTCCCAGTGCGTGGCATTCGATTCGTGGCGTCCTGCTCCCACGATTCCCAACGCCAGCTGCGACAGGTGATAAGGCGGCAACGCCAGCGCGATCTGCTGCACGACTTTCGGCAGGAACATGAACGGCACCCACAACCCGCTGCAGAACGACATGGGCAAATAAATCAGGTTGATGGTCGCGGGCGCGGAGTTCGGCCCGGTGAAATATCCCAGCGCCAGTCCCATCGCCGAGAACGGCAGTGAACCGGCGACCAAAGTTCCCAGTAGCTGGCGAAACTCGCCGAGAGGCATGCGCACTCCGCCCAGAGTGATTCCGAGCGCGAACAGCGCAAGCACAATGATCGTGCTGAAAATCATGCTGGTGATCACCTTCGCCGCGAAGTAGGCAAACGGCGGCATGGGGCTGGCGCGCTTCACCTGCAGCCATCCCAAGCCCGCGGTCAGACGCCAGGCCCGCCGCGGTTCCAAACAACGATGCGCCCATCACGCCGAACGTGCCCTAGGTCGCGATCATGTATGCGGGCACTGGCGTGCCCGCGATGGCCTGCTTCGCATTCAGCACCAGCCCGAACAGAACGTAGAACATGATCGGGAAGCTGAGCACCGACGCCGTGTACATGCGCAGGCGCAGGTTCTTCAGGAACTCGTACTTCGCTTCCTTCAGATAAATGGTCGCCGTGTGGCTCGGCGAACGCTGAATTTGCGGGCTGCTCAATGTCATGGTTGCGGTGCTCATTGCATTTCCTCCGATCGCTCGTGGATTCGATTCGTCAGTTGGAATGATTTCCTTCGCGTCGCTGCATCCTGCGTCAGCGCCAGGAACGCTTCTTCCAGCCCGGCGCTGGTGACTTCAAGGCCCGAGAGTTCGCATCCCGCGCCAGCAGTTCGCGAACGATCGGCTCGGCTGCGACTGCGTGAATCTCGACCGCCTCGCGATCTTCTTTGCACTTCGGTCACTCCCGGAATCTGGCGCAGCGCGCTCAGGCTAAGGCTGGTGATGCAGCGAATCCGCTTGCCCGCTGTTTTCGCTTTGATCTCCGACGGAGTTCCCTGCGCAATGATTTCGCCCTGATTGATGACGGCGACGCGGTCGGCCAGCGCGTCGGCTTCCTGCAGATAATGAGTGGTCAGCAGCACCGTCTTGCCGCGCGTCACCATGCGGCGAATTTCGTCCCACAACATGCGCCGCGCTTCCACGTCGAGTCCGACTGTAGGCTCGTCGAGAAACAGCAGATCCGGATCGCCGCAAATCGCGAGGGCGAACAGCACGCGCTGCCGCTGCCCGCCCGAGAGATCGCCGAACTTGCGATCGCCCAATTTCTCCAGCCCTGCGGCGGCCAGCACTTCCGCGGGCGGCATCGGCTTCTGGTAGTAGCTGGAAAACAGGTCGATGTGCTCGCGGACGCGCAGCGTTTCCGGAACTCGGCCCACTTGCAACATGGCGCCCGTTCTCATCCGGTTTTCAGGATTCGTGGGGTCGCCGCCGAAAACGCGAGCTCTTCCCGCATTGGGCTGCAGCAATCCCAGTAGCAATTTCACGGCAGTCGTTTTGCCCGCGCCGTTCGGACCGAGCAACGCCACGACCTCTCCGGCACGCACCCGAAAATCAACGCCGCGCAGCGCCCGGATGTTTCCGTAATTCTTGTTCACGCCTTCGAGGCTGGCGACGATCAGCGTCCAGGTTCGGAATTTCTGCGAGCTGCGGTTGCTCTAAGGTTGCGATCATCTTCAGTCCTCCCAGCGCGCTTGGCGCTGTCTGGCCGGGAATCGATTTCGTTCTCTTCGCGTCCAGTGATGGCATCATCGCGGAAGACGGAACGAGCGCACCAGTGCCATCCATCACGCGGTGGGCGTGACAAATGTCATCCTGTGAAATGTTGCTGGAGATGCTTCAGAAGGACGATCTGCGAGAATAACACCGGCTACCGGCCGGTGGATGCAGCGGAGCACGGGGAAACCCTGACTTCCCGTGCAAGCTTGTTACGAATTCCGAACAAGCACAGGAAATCCACAACGCGGGAGCGGCGCTCGATTCGCGACGCCAGAATTCGGCAGACCCTCGATTCTGCGCGCCTGACAAGGCGCTGCGCGTGTTCGGATTTCGTAACAACACTCGCGCACTCAAATTTTTGCACAAATCCTGTCACAATGCGGCCCGCCTTTGGTATGATTCCCCCACTTTCGTAGGGAGGCGCACGCATGTTACCGGCGGGAAAAAGCCTTCGTACGCTGCGCGAGAAACTCGGCCTCACCATGCGTGACGTCGAGAACTCCAGCGCGCGCGTTGCCGACAAGTATCGCAACGAGGAATTTTCCATTCCTCCCAGCCGTCTGTCCGACATCGAGACCAAAGGCATTCTGCCCAGCATTTTCCGGCTCTACACGCTTATCGGTCATTTACCGCCGCGACATTCGCGAACTCATGTCGTGGTACGGCGTCGATCTGAATAATCATGGCCGCCGATCTTGGCCTGGTGTCCCCGCCGAAATCGCATGTTTCCGATGCGCTGGCGGGACTGTCGTCGGTGCAGGTTCCGGTGCGCATGGATCCCGGCTTTGACGAGCGCCGCACCACCAATCTGGGCCGCATGGTCGAGCAGTGGGGATTGGTCCCGATCGCCTACCTCGCGCAATTTGCCAACAGCGATTTCACCTACGGTTATGTCGGCACGCAGGACTTCACCATGTATCCGATTCTGCCGCCCGGCAGTTTCATCCAGGTGGACGAATCGAAGAATAAAGTGGTGGAAGGCTCCTGGCGCTCGGAATACGAACGTCCCATCTATTTTGTGGAGACACGCGACGGCCATACCTGCTGCTGGTGCAGCATGCGCCGCGAAGAAATCATTCTGCAACCGCATCCGTTGTCTCCGGTTCCGGTTCGCATCCTGCGCCACCCGCAGGAAGCCGAAGTGCTCGGCCAGGTCGTGGGAGTGGCTATGAAATTGACCGAGTGGCACGCCCTCGATTCTTCTCCAAGCTCGAAAGCGCCAGCAGCACTGAATTAAGGTGAGCTCGCAGCCGGGGAGTCCTGGCGCTCGCCCGGGCAGCAAATCCTCGAAGTCGATCGCGCATGCCCTCGACATAAACTTGCGGCCGTCAACTCCGCTCTGCCGGCTCGATTCGTCCAAATCCTCGACCAGCGACGCCAGCGGCGTCCGTAAAACTCCCGGCCACAATCTCGGCATGAGCCGTCTTCAAAGCGCGCTCGGAAGACTCCGGCCCGTGCACCAGTTCCATCCCCCAGTGCTCATATCGTCCCTGAGCGCGGCGCAGGGATGCCAGATAGGCCAGCTTCCCCAGCAGGCCGGAGACCGCCGCCAGGGTGGTTTCTTTCACGTCCTGTAGAGCCGATTTCAGCGTCATCTTGTTACGAATTCCGAACGCTCAAAGGTTTGCAAACCTATTGCGCCCGCGATTGCGCCCATGAAATTATCACGGTCCAATTCGCAGTCACAAGGAGAAAACAACCGTGAAACGCATGCTACTCGTCCTCGGAGCAGCAGTCCTGTTCCTCAACACTCTGGTGGTTCCAACCGTAGTTCGGGCCGACGGCGGAGGTACGGCGGCACCAACTGCGGCAGCACTATTGCAAGCCGTAAACATGCACATATTTTGCATGAAAATCGAGTGAGCTGCGCGTCGGTCGCCGGTCTTACGAAAACCGAACAAGAATCGTCGACGAGCGTTGCCGCCTGCAGCGGGTCGCGGTATAGTGCCTACGCTCATGCTGCAGGCGCACTCACTTCTCTGGCACTACCTCTGGGTTGCGCCCAACGTGCTTCTTCTTGTCCTCGGCCTTGCTGATCTGGAAGCGGGGACTTGCACATGCAGTTCCCGCTTTCTTTGCTTTTGCCATTCTGAGTGCCGCGAGCGAGCTGGCCGTCTATGCCGCCGATGTCTTCCCACTGTCGACCGCGGAGACTTTCTGGCGCGTTGATTGGGCGAGTCTGCTGATCGAGGGCGTGCTGAAATTCGTCCTCATCGGTGAAATCTTTGCTCGCAGTCTTCGGCTCCTATCGCATCTCGTGGCGCGACTCGGCAGAGACTACTGATCCGCGGAGTCGGAGCCGCCTTGGTTCTGGCTGCCGCGTTAGCTGGCTGCGCTTATGCCCCGAGAGACAGCCACTTCGGAATCGTTTCCGGAGCGCATCTGCTGGAACAAGACTGTCTATCTGATCGAGTCCGGTCTGCTGGTTTTCATCTTCTGTTTTCGCCACTACTTTCAGCTTGCGCTGGGACCGACGCCGCTTTCGGAATCGCTCTCGGCCTCGGCGATTTCGCGTTGCGTCCATCTCGGCATCCTGGGCCGTTGTCGCGAACGGCAGGCTCTGCCGGACTCGAAGCGGATCATCCTCGTCTTCCTCAACATGGCCACCTATCACGTCTGCGTGCTGATCTGGTTCTACTATCTTCTCGTTCCCGCACCGCAAAGCTCACCGCGAACCCCGACGGTTCCGCCTGCCTGAGAATAATCTCGACGCTCTGGAACCGGGAACTGGAGCGTCTAGTACACCAATGACTCTGGCCATCATTCTCGTTATCGCCGCCGCGCTCGCGCTGATTTTCATTCTCGGGGTCACGGTCTCCCGCAGCCTGCAGGTTTCCGCAGGCGCCAGCCTCGCCGGCAAGATTCAGCCCATCGACGTCGAGGCGTTCCGCAACCTCGTCGATCCCGTCGAGGACGACTATCTGCGCCGCCGCTTGCCTGCCCCCGAGTTCCGCGCAGGTGCGCCGCGAGCGCCTGCGCGCCATGGCTGCGTACGTTCAAATCGCGGGACGAAACGCCGCAATCCTGGTTCGCATGGGACAAGCCGCCTTAGCCGCGGCCGATGCCCAGACCGCCGAAGCCGCGCGCCAACTGGTCGACAACGCACTGCTGCTGCGCCGCAACGCCGCGTTCGCGCTGCTCAGAATTTATGTTGCCCTGGCTTGGCCGAACTCCGGCCTCGCAGCCACTCCCATCCTGCACGGCTACGAGCGGCTGAACGGCTCCGCGATGCTGCTGGGCAGGCTGCAAAATCCCGGCGGCCCGGTTCGCATTTCAGCTACGTTGTGATTTCGATCAGATCTGACTCGCACAGCAGACACTCACCCGCTGTTTCGCCAGCGCTCGCCGCGCATGCCACAAGTGTTCCGAGAAACGTCGCCCGGAAGTTAACTCGGAAACGACCCTGCTCTGACTCCTGACTTGTTTTCGCGTGCCGTTCTGTTATAAAAACCAGCGGGCTGCAAAGCGTTTCAAATCCATTTCTGTGATTACATCGGCAATCTGCCGTGGGAACCGATCCCGCCGTCTGCTCGCCTCCGCGAGTTCAAGGGAGAACCTTATGATCCGCACTGTCAAAGCCGTCTCTGTGTCGTTTCCTCGTCCTGCTGCTTTCCGCCATTTGTTTTGGCCAGGGCGGCGCGGCCACCGGGCGATCTGCACGTCACCGTGAAAGATCCGAAGGGCAACTGTCGTCACCAATGCGACGGTCACGGTGCGGGATGTTGCGAAGGGCCTGGAGCGCACTGCGACCAGCGACGGCCAGGGCGGCTACAGCGCGCAACTGCTGCCGCCGGGCAACTACTCGGTGACGGTCGATGCCAGCCGGCTTCAGCGGGGTCACTAAGCACCGGTGTCGTCATCACGGTCGGCGGACTGGTAGAGCTTCCGGTTACGCTTTCCGTCGCCACCGGCAAAGAAGTCGTCGAAGTCAGTTCGCAGGCGGAACTGGTGGAGACCTCGCGCAGTTCGACCACCGACACCATCGGCCAGCGGCGCATCGACAATCTTCCCATCAACGGCCGCAACTACATCAACTTCACGCTCACCGATTCGCAGGTCGTGCGCGACAACGCGCCCAACACCGGCGCCGCGCCCACTTCCGGCCTCAACATGAGCGGCCAGCGCGCGCGCTCGAACCTGGTCAACGTGGACGGCGCCGACGCCACCGACAACTCGACCAACGGCGTTCGCTCCACGGTTTCGCAGGAAGCGGTGCAGGAATTTCAGATCATCACCAACAGTTACGCCGCGGAATACGGACGCGCCTCCGGCGGCGTGGTCAACATCATCACCCGCTCGGGATCGAACGACTTTCACGGCGACGTCTTCGGCTATCTGCGCAACCGCAACTTCCAGGCGGTGAATCCCTTCAGCACGGTTCCGAACCCGGCGTACACGCGCGTGCAGGCGGGCGTGGCTTTCGGCGGACCGATCAAGAAAGACAAAACGTTCTACTACTTCGCCTACGAAATCACGCGGCGGCATGAGACCGGATTCTCCAGCATCGGGCAGGATTGCTCAACCGGCGGCCAGACCTGTTTCGGGCTCAGCCCGTTCGACGCTTCGGCATTTTTCGGCGCTCCCGCGGGCAGCGTGAATCTTGCAGCTCACGCCTGACCAGATCGCTTTCCTCGCCAACCCGGCCGTCGACGCGCACTGTGGCCACCAGTCCGGCTTACGCGGGCGAGGTAGGGCAGTATGCCGCGACTGGTCGGCGCGTCTTCCGGCATGGCGGTGAATGGCGCGTGGCCCGTCGGTCTGACCGGCGGCTATCCCGGGCTCGCCGGATTTCCTACCAGTTGCACCACTCCCGGCAGTTGCTTCGTTCCCGGCTCCTACCAGACGCTGACTTCGCAGATGGGAAACTTCCCCGTCTTTGAAGGAACCAGTCTCTACTCGCTGCGCCTCGATCACAACCTGGGCAACAACCATCGTCTTGACCCTGCGCGGCAACGTCAGCCCCAGCACCGTCACCGGCATCGAAGTCAGCGGCGAGGACCAGCCCTTCGGGCAGAACGCCTACTCGCGCACTTCGCAGCAGACCTACCGCGACGTTGCCGGCGTGTTTCAGGACACCTGGACCATCGGCAGCAACAAGGTCAATGAGTTCCGCTTCCAGTACGCGCGCCGCGGACTTTCCTACTTCTACAACACGGCAGATTCCCGGCGGCTCCGACCCGGCCGTGAACATTCCCGGCTTCGCCTATTTCGGCCGCGAGCCGTACTCCTACATTCAGCGCGTCGAGCAGCGCTACCAGTTCACCGACAATTTCTCCTGGACCATCGGCCGCCACAATATGAAATTTGGCGGCGACTTCAACTATCTCCCGCTCACCGCCACCTTCACGGTGAACTACGGCGGCGTGTATGACTTCGGCGCGTTCAGCGCCGCCAGCCTTGGGTTTTGTGAATCCCGACTCCCGGCGGCCTTGCCCGATTTCCCGATCTCTGTCGCCAGTGCAGTCCTATGGCGCTGGGCTTCCCGGAGATTTCATTCAGGGCATCGGCAGTCCCACCGACTCGTTCAAGAACATTCCCATTGGAGTGTTCTGGCAGGATTCCTGGCGCGTGAGTCCAACCTCACTCTGAATTACGGCGTGCGCTATGACGTGGAGATTCCGCCGAAGTTCGCCGCGCCGCAAGGGTCTGGCTCTTCCCGCCTACAACCTGCTCGGATTGCAGAAAGGGCATTCAGACCGACAAGAACAATATTCAGCCTCGCATCGGCATGGCCTGGGATCCCAAGGGAGACGGCAAGACGCGTGGTCCGCGCATCCTACGGAATGTTCTATGACCACCCGCTGCTCGGCCTGTACTTCCTCGGCGATGCCTCCGACGGTTCCTCCAGCGGACAGCTGGCCTTCGCCGGCACGTCGGTCTGCTCCGGCGCCGGCAATCCCGGCAATCTGAACGCGATCACGATTTTCCAGGGACTGCCGATCAATCAGCCGAGTCCAGCCAATCCCTGCGCGGCAACTCTGAACCCAGGCACAGCCACCGCCCTTGGATTCCTGCCCAACCAGCAGCAGTTTCAGGCTCAGAACTTTCCCCAGATCGATCTTTCTCAACCAGAATTATCTGAACCCGTCGACGTTCCTGCCGCTGGCTTCCAGCCCTTCGGCTATCCGCAGTCCAAGAATTTCGTCTACGCCTATTCGCAGCAGGCGAACCTCACCCTGGAACGCGATCTCGGCGACGGCTTCGCTCTCAGCCTCGCCTACAACTTCAACGGCGGACGCCATCTGAACCGTCCCATCAACGCCAACACGATTCGCGGCGACTTGATGGTCGCTAACTTCAACGCGGCCGCTGACGCGTCGACTCGATGACCAGCTCCGTTCCGCCAGCCCGTTCACCGTCAGCGGATGCAATCCCGCCGGACGGCCACTACGGCCCGTGCCCTTTGTCGACGCCTCGCTGATGAACTTCTTCCGGCCCGGCGGCCTGAATCCCTCGATCATCGGCGCGTACGCCTCGCGTCGGCGACCCGCTCGGCTGCATTGCCCAGGCCGCAAGCCATCGGTCGCGAGCCATCCCGGGATTCAACGCGAACTGCAATCCCTGCCACCGTTCACCGGCTGCGTCCCCTTCGGCGACATGGACGCCAACTACTCCAACGGCAGCTCGATCTACCACGGCCTCACCGCCAACCTGCGCAAGCGCTTCAGCAACCACTACGAATTCCTCGCGTCGTACACCTGGTCGCATGCCATCGACGACTCCACCGATCTTGCAATCGACCCTGACGCCGCAAGATAGCTACTACCCCGGCAACGATCGCTCCACCTCGCTCTTCGACCAGCGCCAGCGCTTCGTGTTCAGCGGCGTCTATCAGAGTGGAAGGCTCAGCGGCAGCGGCTTCGTCGGCAAGTTCTTCAGCGACTGGACCTTCGCTCCGCTGGTCGAATTCTCTTCCGGACGTCCGTTCAACATCATCACCGGCAACGGCGACAACCTTCAGCTCTCATCTCTGACCGGCCGGCCCAACACTATCGTCAATCCTGCTTGCGGCCCGGTTTACCAATCCAAGTATTCGCCGACCGGCAACTGCAGGAGCCTTGCATCCTCCGCTTCGTCTTGACCGGCACCAACCCGACCTGCTGCAACTCGACGGCAATCTCGGCCGCAATGCCGGCATCGACTCCCTGGACCGTCTTCAACGATCTGCGCGTTGCCAAGCGCATCCACTTCGGCGAGCGCTTCAGCATGGACCTGATCGCCGACATGTTCAACATCGCCAACAAAATGAACGTGGCCGCCGTCAGCCCGCTCTGCAGCAATTCCTCTTGCACGGCCGGACAACCCACGGCCGCCTACGATCCGCGCCAGTTCCAGTTCGCGCTGAAGCTGAACTGGTAGAAATCTCGTTCGCAATCTCATTCGCGGCCTTTCCTCTGGATTCCGTGCCAACGGAATCCAGATTTTTATTTCAGCCGTGTCCCCGCGTGGGCGGCGCTTTCCAATCCGAGTTGTCATTCTGAGGCAAGCGCCTTTTTTGTTTGCGTCTTGTCATTCTGAGGCGGGCGCTTTTTGCCCGCCGAAGAATCTATGCAACTCTGCCTACTTCGCACCCACTCTTGTGGCTAACGAAACTTTCTCCCGGAGAATTCCATAGCTTAAGCCGGTAAAATAAATCCGCATCTCGAAAGATCTCGCCATGAACGATTCCAACCTATTGCCCTCGTTGCCGACCGCCTTGGAGTCGGCGCCGCCACCACCGCCACCACCAAACACTCCCTTCCGCGGACCCAATGGCATCCGCGCCGGCTGGCGCGTGCTGATCTTTCTGGTCGCTCATAGTTTCCATTGGGATTCTCTTGGCGATTCCCTTCGCACTGATGCGCGTGCTGACAAGGGCGGCGATCAATCACTGGTGGGCATTGCCGTCTCCGGCCTCACTCCTCTCGGACTGAGCATCTCAGAAGGGGCGCTCTTCGTCATCCCGTCGCTCGCCGCGCTCATCATGGCGCGCATCGAACGCCGCAAGTACGGCCAGTATGGCCTGCCAGCGCGCTTCGCCTTTCGCAAGGATTTCTGGATCGGCCTCCTGGTTGGATTCCTCTCGATCAGCGCATGCCTGCTTGGAATCTTCGCGTTTCACGGATTCCATCTCACTGGCTTGGCCATCCACGGCAGCACCATCGCTATCCGCGACGGCCGCATGGGGCGCGACGTTTGTCATCGTCGGCCTGGCCGAAGAATTTTCGTTTCCGCGGATATCTGCAATACACACTGACCACCGGCATGGGATTCTGGCCGGCGGCCATTTTGCTTTCGTGCCTGTTCGGACTGGCTCACAAAAGCAATCCCGGAGAGACCAAGTTCGGCCTGTTCTCGGTCGTGCTCTTCGGCCTGCTGTTTTGCCTTTTCCTGCGCCGCACCGGCAATCTGTGGTGGGCCGTCGGATTTCACGCGGGATGGGATTGGGGTCAGACGTTCTTCTACGGCGTGCCCGATAGCGGCATCCCGCCCTATCACAATCTCTTCGGCTCAGTTTTCCACGGACCGGGCTGGCTCACCGGCGGCAGCGTCGGCCCAGAAGCCAGCGTGTTCACCCCGATCGTGCTGGTGATCGTCGCGACCCTGTTCACACGCGTCTATCGCGAAAACCGCTATCAGGCTCCTTAGCCCACTCCGAGCTTCGCAACATCCGGGTGTTACACTTTTCTTTTCCCATCCTTGGCGCTTGCCCGGAGTTCGTTCCCCAATGTCCGAAACTCAAAATGCCCACCGCGCGGACTCGTGTCGTCCGCGAAGCCGATCGCGCTGTCTACGATCGCGAGACCGTGTACCGCATCCTCGATGAAGGGTTTCTCTGCCACGCCGGCTTCGTGGTTGATGGCCAGCCCTTCGTGATCCCAACCTCCTACGGCCGCAAGGACGCCAGCCTCTACATTCATGGCTCCGCCGCCAGCCGCATGCTGCGCCAGATGCAAAGGAAGCGGCGTGCCCGTCTGCATCACCGTGACTCTGCTCGAAGGACTCGTGCTGGCCCGCTCGATTTTCAATCACTCCATGAACTACCGCTCAGTCGTGGTGCTGGGCAAGGCAACGCTGGTGGACGATCCAGAAGAAAAGCTGGAAGCTCTGCGCATTCTCTCCGAACACATCCTGCCCGGCCGCTGGGAGGACTCGCGCCAGCCCAACGAACGTGAACTCAAAGCCACCTCAGTACTGCGCGTTCCCATCGAAGAATTCTCCGCGAAAGTGCGCCAAGGCCCCGCCGATCGACGACGAAGAAGACTACGCGTTCCCCACATGGGCCGGAGTCGTCCCGCTGGAAATGGTCGCAGGCGCGCCGATCGACGACGCGAGATTGCTGCCGGGAAAAGAAGCTCCCGCGTATGCGAAGCATTACACCCGCAAACGCTGAAACCGCACATGTGGGGAAAGCCGCCTTCGGCTGTCCATTCGCTAACTTCGCATTGTCATCCTGAGGCCCACGTTCTTTGTGAGCCGAAGAGCACTGCCCTGAGCGGAGTCGAAGGGATCTACGCACTCCTGGGCACTATCCATAGCGTCGGCGAGTGCATAGGACCTTCACGTTCGCTCAGGATGACAAGCTAGATTGAGTCTTGAATTTACGGGATCAGCAGCAACTTCCCCGCAATCTTCCGCGCTTCCATGTCGCGGATGCGCCTGCGGCGCTTCCGCCAGCGGATACGTCTTCGCAATCCGCACTTTGAGTTTGCCGTCGGCGATCATTGCGAACAGCGCACCGGTGCGCGCCAGCAATTCCTCGCGCGTCGCTGTGAAATGCGCCAGCGTCGTGCGCGCCATGTACAGCGATCCTTTCTCCGACAGCTTCGCCGGATCCACCGGCGGCACCGGGCCGCTCGACATGCCGTAGAGCACGAGCATCCCGCGCAGTCGCATCACGTTCAGATTTTTCTCGAACGTCGCCTTGCCCACGCCGTCGTACACCACGTCGACGCCCTTGCCGCCGGTCAGACGCTTCACTTCAGCTTCGAAATCCTGCTGCGTGAAGACGATCACTTCATCCGCGCCGGCCTCGCGCGCCAGCTTGGCTTTCTCCTCGCTCGAAGCCGTGCCAATCACCCGCGCACCGATGGCGCGCGCCATCTGCACCAGCAGCAGTCCCACGCCGCCCGCAGCCGCGTGCACCAGCGCCGTCTCGCCCGCTTTCAGTTTGTGCGCGTCGTTCGCCAGATAGTGCGCGGTCAGTCCGTGCATCATCGCCGCGGCCGCTTGCTCGTCGGTCACGTTCGCGGGCACCGGCACCAGACTGCTCCGCAGTGGCCGCCACATACTCCGCGTAGGACCCCAACGTACCGCTCCACGCCACGCGGTCGCCGACCTTCACCGTCTTCGCCTGCGCGCCCACCGCCGACACCACGCCCGCGCCTTCCTGCCCAGGGATAAACGGCAGCGGCGTCCGCAAACTTCCATCGCGGAAGTGCCCGTCAATCGAGTTCACTCCGGCAACGGAGACCTTCACCACGGCCTCGTTCGGCTTCGGCTGCGGGACGGCGAACTTCCGCGAGTTCCATCACCTCGGGCCCGCCCGTGCGCTGCACGCGAATTGCTTTCATGAAGATCCGTCATTTCGCCCAAGTGATTTTCCATGTGGCCTTGTCATCCTGAGGCCCGCGTTCTTTGCGGGCCGAAGGATCCCTGCACTCCCCAGCACGGTACTTAGTGCCGGCGAGTGCATAGGTCCTTCGCTTCGCTCAGGATGACAAATGAGAATTAGAATCTACGGTATCAGCAGCAACTTCCCCGTCGTCTTCCGTCCTTCCAGATCGCGATGCGCCCGCTGCGCCTCGGCCAGCGGATACGTATGCTCGATCCGCAACTTGAGTTTCCCAGCCGCCATCATGCCAAACACCGCGCCCGACCGCGCCACCAACTCTTCCCGCGTCGCGATGTAATTCCCAGCGATGGCCGCGTCACGTAGAGCGATCCCTTCTGCGACAGCGTGATCAGATCAAACGGCGGCACCGCCCCGCTCGACCCGCCAAACAACACCATCATCCCGCGCGGCCGCAGAACGTTCAGTCCCTTCTCGAACGTCGTCTTGCCCACCGAATCGTAAACCACGTCGACGCCCTTGCCGCCGGTCAGACGTTTTGTCTCGGCTTCGAAATCGGATTGCGTATAAAGAATGACCTCGTCCGCTCCGGCTTCGCGCGCCAGCTTCGCCTTCTCGTCGGTCGAGACCGTGGCGATCACGCGCGCGCCAATGTTGTGCGCCATCTGCACCAGCAGCAGTCCCACGCCCCCCGCCGCCGCGTGCACCAGCGCTGTCTCGCCCCGCTTCAGCGGATAGGTGTCATGCGACAGATAGTGCGCCGTCATGCCCTGCAACATCGCCGCAGCAGCCTGCTGGTCCGTCACTCCCGATGGAATCGGCACCAGCCGGTCCGCGGGCAGCGCCGCATACTCAGCATACGATCCCAGCGGCCCGCTCCAGGCCACGCGGTCGCCAACCTTCACTGACTTCACGTCCGCGCCCACGGCCGTCACTACGCCCGCGCCCTCCTGCCCCGGCATAAACGGCAGCGGCACTTTGTAGCGGCCCTCGCGGATGGTATACATCAATAAAGTTCACGCCCGAAGCGGCCAGCTTCACCACCGCTTCATTCGCCTTCGGCTGTGGAACCGGCAACTCCACCAGTTCCATCGCCTCCGGCCCGCCCGGTTGCTTTACCTCGATCGCTTTCATGATGAATTGGATTCTACTAGGAATTGTTGCGCTCTTTGGGCGGCGTCTTCGGATCATCCAGCCCCGCCGCCGCCAGGAGCGCCTTCCCAAACTCTTCAGCGGAAATCTTGAATGCCTGCGTACCGTCCGCACTCGCCACGTTCGCTTCTCCCTCGACGCGAATGTCCGGCACGAACCGGTAGCCGCGCCCCACCACGGTTTGCAGATACTGTGGCTGCGCCGAATCGTCCTCCAGCGCGATGCGAATTTTTCGGACTGCAGTATTGATTCCCTGCTCGATGTCGACGAAGACGTCCTTGCCCCACAATTCGCTGGCGATCTGCTCTCGCGTCACCAACTGGCGATGGTGTTCGACAAGGTACATCAAGAGTTGTAAAGGCAGGCCTTCCAGACGCACGGGGTTGCCGCCGCGGGAGAGTTGAAAGCGGCCAAAGTCCAATTCGAATTCAGCGAACCGAACTTTCTTCTCGGGCATACCTGAAATCGTCCCCGGAGATTTCAGCCATTCTTGTCTGCCTCCGGGGCTCTGTCAAGCCTCCCCCTCGTTCTTCAGATCAATTGATCTCGCTTCAGACTGTCTCCATGGACCTTTTCATGAGGTGGGAGCAAGATCGCTTCACTTCCGCGAATCGCGGAACAAAAATTTGGGGAGGTGCGTGATGAAATACCTGACTCGGTTCCTTATGCTGACTCTGACCTTGCTGCCGATTCTGGCCGCCGCTCAGATTGAAGGAGACAACAAACTACAGGCCCAGGTTCCGTTCGACTTCGTAATTGGATCCAGGAGCGTGCCTGCCGGCCAACTCACCGTAGCAACGGCAATTCCAGGTTCCAGTGTGCTGGCCATGCGCAATCGGGAAGCCAAGGTCAACCTGTTCGCTGGTGCCATCCGCGTTGACGCGAAGCAACCGTCTGCCACGACGGCGCTGGTGTTCCACCAGTACGGACATCGCTACTTCCTGTGGCAAGTGAAGGTTGAAGGCTCTCGGACCCTATATCAACTGCCGCAGAGCAAGGCTGAAGCCGAGCTACGAGCTCAGAATGTGCAAGCACCGCAAGAGGTTCTACTCGCCCTGAAGTAGTTTTCTGGCCACGGTCAAGATGGGTACGGGACGCTGACCCGTACCCGTTTTGCCTGCCTCCCAACCGCTGCATCCTGCCACTCTCCCCGAAGTCCGCCGGTCGCCTTCTTCTGATTCATTCACCCTCGACTGGAGAACCCAGAGCGGACTGGCGTTTTTGCAGGAAGCGGCGAACTGCAGGATCGCGCTCCAGACCGATCGCGATGTCATAGGCCTGGCGAGCTTCTCCCCATGCTCCGGCATTGAGCAGCAACTCCGCGCGGGCTGCCCAATAAGGCTGGTACTCGGCCAGCCGCGCATCGCTGGCCACTTGTTCGAGCGCCTCGAGTCCAGCGCTCGCCCCGTGCAACTCCGCGACCGCCAGGGCACGATTGATCGCCACCACCGGCGAACCTGCAAGAGCAAACAACGCATCGTAAATTCGCACCACCTCATCCCAATTGGCGCGGCCCGTACGGCAACGGTCCACGTGCGCCGACTGCAGCGCGCCTTCCAACTGGTAGCGCCCGATGGCTCCCAGCGCACTGGCCCGCAGCAGCAAAGCCTCGGCCTCGTCGATCATTTGTGAATCCCACAAGGTCGGATCCTGCTCGGCCAGCGGCACGTACTCGCCGTCCGCCTGCCGCCGTGCGCGGCGCCGAGCTTCCGCGTGCAGCATCAGCGCGAGCAGGCCCAGCGCTTCCGGTTCCTGCGGCAGCAACTCAGTCACAAGCCGAGCCAGGAACATGGCTTCCTCGGTGAGATCGCGGCGGGCCACATCGGTTCTACCCGGATCGCTCCAGCCTTCCGCGAACGCAGCGTAGACGGCGTCGAGCACCGCGTCGAGCCGTCCAGAGAGTTCCTCGCGTTCCGGGACGACGAAGGGAATTCCGGCCTGGCGGATCTTCTCCTTCGCCCGTACCAGCCGTTTCCCCATCGCCGCTGGAGACATGAGAAACGCCGATGCGATGGCCTCCGCGTTCAGCCCAAGAATGACTTGCAGGATCAGAGGCGCCCGGATCCCGGCATCAATTGCCGGGTGAGCGCACACAAACATGAGCGCGAGCCGCTGATCAGGAATCTGGGTTGGAGCTTCAGCGGCAATCGCTGCGGCACCTAAGCCCTCCACAGTGAGTTCCAACTCGTCGCCCAGAATTTCGCGCCGCTGACCGCGGTAGGAATCGATCATCTTCCGCCGCGCGACGGTCAGCAGCCACGCCTCCGGATTCGCCGGACAACCCTTCCGCGGCCAACCCGCCAATGCCGACGCAAATGCCTCTGACAGCGCGTCTTCGGCGGCGGCCACGTCATGCGTGCGGGCCGCCAGGAAGGCGACGAGTTTTCCATAGCTGCGGCGCGCGACCTCTTCTGCCGTGCTGCGCGCCTGCTCGTCGCCCTCGCGGGGGTCCATACGGTCACGCTCCAAGGAAATCACACTCACATTTCCCAGATGGGTCTTACTTCGACGACCCCATGCCCAGCGGCCGGGCAGCGAGACGCCCACGAGATCGCCGAATCGAGATCCGGTGCGTCGATCAGGAAGTAGCCTCCCAACTGCTCTTTCGTGTCCACGTAAGGACCGTCCAGTACCTGCGACTTGCCGTTCGTGATCCGCACGGTCGTTGCTGTCGAGGTCGGCTGCAGGCGGTTGCTGCCAACGATCGCGCCCGCCTTTTTCAGCGCCTCCCCGTATGCCATGTAGGCCGCTGCCCCCTGTTCCTGCTCGGCCTTCGTCATCTTGGCCCATCCATTCTCGTTCACATACGTCATCAGTAGATATTTCATTGGAATCCTCCATCTTCAAGTTGTGATTGCGGCATTATCCTCCGCTATTACCATGACGTTCGACACCTCGGCGATTTGGACATCCGCGGCGAGTCGAACGATTTCCTTCGTGTGACTTCGTGTCCTTCATGGTTCAGGGTTTGCTCTTCAGCATCGATCTGATCAAGAAAGCGATATTGGCGTTCGTCATAATACCAACGACTCCGAATAGAGGGGCACGCAGAGGAACCGGACCGACTCTGCTACACTTGCACGTCTTCAGGCAAGGAGCCCCTCATGGCCGAAACCAAACCCCAGAATCTGGCGAATCACACTCGCTGGGACCCGCCCTTCCACTTCTACGTCCTACCCATCTTCGTCCTGGCGTTGATTCTGACTCTGGTGCACTTTTTCGCTCATATCACCGAGGGCGATCTCCGCGATCACATTCACGCAATCCTACTCATCCTGCTGGCGGTCGCATTCCTGCTC
The DNA here is from genome assembly GCA_963795875.1 of uncultured Acidobacteriaceae bacterium. Taxonomy (GTDB): domain Bacteria; phylum Acidobacteriota; class Terriglobia; order Terriglobales; family Acidobacteriaceae; genus Sulfotelmatobacter. The sequence goes on along the minus strand of CAWCJM010000003.1, from coordinate 838,538 downwards.
CTGGTGTTCAAAGTGCGCCTATACTCACTCAAAGTGCAGGATCGCGTCATCCGGCTGGAAGAGCGCCTGCGGTTAACCCAGCTTCTGTCGGAGCCCTTGCGTTCGCGTATCCCTGAACTGACCGAGGGCCAGCTCTGCGCCCTACGCTTCGCCTCCGACGCCGAGATTCCAAAACTAGTCGAGCGTACGCTGAAGGAGAACCTGAAACGCGCAGACATCAAGAAGGCGATTCAGACCTGGCGCCCGGATTACTGGCGGGTGTAAAGAAGGACTTACGGCTCCAGACCTCGCGCCTCAGCCCAGAGGTTTCCCTTGACCCGGGCTTCGATCCGGCGAAAACTGACCGAGACAACAAGGAGTGGTCTATGGCTTCACTGGCAGATGCTCTGGTCAAACAGTTGCTGGCTGGGAGATATATTGCCTCCCTCGCCACCGAAAATCCGGACGGCTCCCTTCACATGGTTGCAGTGTGGTTCTGGTTCGACGGTACAGATATTTACGTGGCCACTGCCGCGCGCAGCCGCAAGGCTCGCAACCTGCAATCCAGTCCCAAAGTCGCGTTGATGATCGACTCCCGCGACGCGGCCGCGTCCTGTGGCGTAACTATCGCAGGAACCTCTGAGATTTTGACTGGGGATCTCTCGCGCCATAAGAATGCCGAGGTTCATCGCAAATATCTGAGCACCGCGGCACTGGCGGATGCGAGGGTCGGCCCAGTGTTCGCCGCCTGGGACGATGTCACGATCCGGATCAAGCCCGCTTCGGTGATCGCTTGGGACATGCGCGTCGCCGATCGTCAGTTCTTCGGCGGGGCGATCGGCAGCAACCCGGCTTACCTGCTACCGCTGGAGCCATAGAAGGGTTCCTAAAGACCGCCTTGGAGCGATGAAACCCAACGCAACATTTGAATTGAGACCAACGCGGTCCGACAACCGACGAAAATAAATCGTCATCCAAACACGGAAGCCGAGTCTGACGGCTTGCGGCAAGTAACTGCTCCGGCTGATGCCGAAAGTAACCACCGTGGTGCCTTTTCGGCGATTGACCCCAGACGCGGCCACCCGCGTACGATTTGGTAGAATTTCAGCGCAGACGTTCACGCAGGGAGAAGCGCGCATCTCATAGAGAAATATGCGATTTGCGAACCTCTATGTCCGGACTGCCGTGCTCGCCTCCCTGATTCTGGCGGCCTCTGCCTGCCAGACCGCGCAGAAACCAGTTTCGCTTCTGCCGCCCGGAAGCGCACCAGCTCTTAAACCTACGCCGCCTGCCCGCTCCTGCTCCGGGTCCGCAAGCCGAGGTGGCCCAGCCGCAAGATGCTCCAGCTCAAAAACCAGAACTCCGCCGAAGTCAGCTCCCACGACCAGTCCCAGCCGTCCGCCTCGCTTCCGACCCAGTCGCCGATCTGATCGCCCGGGCCGAAAAGGAATACCAGGCCGGACTGGCCAACTATCAGGCCGGCAAGAGCGACGACGCCAAGCAGAATTTCGACAACGCGCTGAATGCGCTGCTGAGCAGCAATCTCGACGTCCGCTCCGACGATCGCCTGCAGAAGGAATTCGACCGCATCGTCGCGGGCGTGAACGAACTCTACCCCGGCGGCACTTCGGCCGATGCCGGGCACGTCGCAAGATGCCCAGCAGAAATCCGAACCCGCGCCCATCGACGAGACCAACGGACATCACTCCCTGCCGCCGACGCCGGCGTCAAGGCCAAAGCGCAGGCCGAAATCAAGAACACGCACTCCGACCTGCCGCTGATGATGACCGACCAGGTCGCCGGCTACATCACCTACTTCTCGGGTCGCGGACGCGGCGTCTTCGAGCGCGCCTTTGCCCGCTCCGGCCGCTACCACGACATGATCGTGTCCACCTTGAAAGAGGAAGGCGTCCCGCAGGATCTGATCTATCTGGCGCAGGCCGAGTCCGGATTCCATCCGCTGGCGGTTTCGCGCGTGGGCGCTCGCGGCATCTGGCAGTTCATGGCCAGCCGCGGCCGCGGATACGGCCTGTCACCACAACATGTGGGTCGACGATCGCCAGGACCCCGAAAAATCCACCCGCGCCGCCGCCCGCCACCTGAAAGATCTCTACAACCAGTTCGGCGACTGGTATCTGGCCATGGCCGCCTACAACTCCGGCCCCGGCACGGTGCAGGCTGCGGTGAAGCGCACCGGCTATGCCGATTTCTGGGAACTCTACCGCCGCAACGTTCTGCCCAAGGAAACGCGCAACTACGTGCCCATCATTCTGGCCGTGACCATCATGGCCAAGAATCCGTCGCAGTACGGGTTGGATGACGTTGCGATGGAGCAGCCGGCGGATTACGACACCGTCACCATCACCTATCCCGTGGACCTGCGCCTGGTGGCCGAGTGCGTGAATTCCACACCCGGCGAATTGCAGGATCTGAATCCCAGCCTGCTGCGCCTGACCACTCCGCGCGAAGGCAAGTTTGAGCTGCACATTGCCCGCCGGAACCAAAGATCAGTACGAAACCGCGATCGACCCGATTCCCGCCGGACATGCGGCTGTGGTGGCGCTATCACACGGTTCATTCCGGCGACACGCTGGCCTCGCTGGCGCGCAACTATCACACCACGGCCAAGTCGATCTCCGAAGCCAACCATCTCGACAGGCACCGAACTCGAAGCCGACGCCAAGCTGGTGATTCCGGTCGCGCCCGGCAAGCATCCGCGTGAGCGACACCGCGACCTACGCCCGCCGCATCACCCGCTACAAAGTTCACTCTGGAGACACGGTCGAAACCGTCGCCGAGAACTTCGGCGTCTCGCCGCAGATGCTGCGCCGCTGGAACGGCATTCGCGGCGACAGCCTCCAGCGGACGCAAAGTGCTGGCCCTGCACCTGCCGGTCTCGCCCAGCGCGCACGAGACCGAAGTAGCCTCGTCGCACACGAAATCGAAGCACCCGGCCACCGCAGCAAAGCCCACGGAAACGGCCGTCACGAAGCCTCCAGCCACCAAGTCGGCGCAGATCGAACGGGAAGAAATCGTCGCAGGCCCCAGTCGTTCACCACAAAGTGAAGACGCGGCGAAACCCTCTACTCGATCGCCACCGCCTACAGCACCACCGTCGCCGCCCTCAAGCGCGACAACCGCAACGTCGCCGTGATCCGGCCCGGCATGATCCTGATCGTGCAATTCCCGCGCTAATTTAGAAAAATCAAACGCGACAGGGTGAGGACTTTGACTTTGGGATCTGATCGGAATTTCAACTCCGGCCTGCTCCCCGCCTGCGAGCCGTCCACTATGACTCGATCTCGATTACGCCCTCAACCCCGTGGCGTAGTGACGAAAGCTGCTCCAGTCCAGTCTTCGGAGCGCTCGACGAATCCGCGCGCCCTCACCGATTCCCGCCTTCTCTCAACCTCCGCCAACTCAACTCTTTTGTTCACTTTACGGGTTTCTTGCCGCCACGAAGCGTTGGGGGCGGAGACCACAAGAAGCCACTTCAACCGCGTGTGCGCATCCCCAAAATGCAAGACGTGGGATGGCAGGCTTAACATCTTGCAAACGTTGCGGCGCCGCGGAGCAGGAATCGTGACACATGAAAAACGACGCCTGGTTTGTATCCTGAGTCCTTGCAGCCTGCACCGAATGTCGTGCTATAATCGCGCGCCGTTCCAGCAGAAGGTTCCGGTGGTCTTTTAAATTCTTCGTGCCCGCAGCCAGGGCGCCACAGCCGCACCCGGCCGCCACTGAATCACAGGAGGAGCAATGACGTTCGACGATCCCACTCTCTACGGACGTGATGAAGAAGAAGAATTCGGCGACACGGCGCTTACAGCGAGTCGCTCGAAGAAGATTTCGAAGAGGAAGAAGAGGAAGAAGAATCCGGCATGCCGGCTCCCGAAGCGATCGAGCCGGAGCCCGTATCCGATTCCCGCGCCTCCTGCCGCCCAAGCCCAGGCCCGCACCATCCGCTCCCAGCGGCGGTGGCGGCAAGCCCAAAGCCAAGAAGAAAGCTGCGAAAGAAACCGGCGCAAAAAGAAACCTGCGAAGAAGGCTCCCAAGAAGCCAGCGAAGAAGAAAGCTGCCAAGAAGCCGGCGAAGAAAAAAGCCGCGAAGAAGCCGGCGAAAAAAGCCAAAGAAAAAAGGCAAGAAGCGCCGTTAAGTCGGCAGCTGGCCGCGAGCGCCTCCCGTAAACCAACGTTTCAGAACCGCGCCCACGGGCGCGGTTTTTTCTTGGTTCATGTGGGGACAGCCGCCATCGGCTGTCCGCGAAGCGAAGCTTCGCGATCTTGATTCCAGGATCACAGTGCTCCGGAAGCCTAGTGATTAGACACGGTGCGAAGATCCTCTCAGTTCTCGAACCCGCTCGGCGAGCAAGGCGAGCTTCGCTCGCCGGACAGCCGATGGCGGCTGTCCCCACATAACCTTTATTCGCTCCCGTTGTATAATTCCCGCCACCCCTGCCGGAAAGGCACTCCATGCCAGCGATCCTGACACGTTGCTTGCTCACCTGACTTGATCACCTTGCTGCGTTCACCCTCTCGGCCCTCGCGCAGACTCCGTCCGCTCCCGAAGCCGCCCGACACGCCCCAGCACCCCGTCACCGACGAATATCAGGGCGTCAAAGTCACCGACGACTACCGCTGGCTCGAGAACTGGGACGATCCCGCGGTCAAGCAGTGGAGCGCCGCCGAGAACGCGCGCACCCGCGAATATCTCGACCACCTGCCCGCGCGCGCCGGCCATCAAGAACCGCCTGCACCAACTCGTCGACCGCCAGCTCGGCCTCGTATTCCGATCTGCAGTTCCGCGCCGGAATGCTGTTCGCCGAAAAATATCAGCCGCCGCAGCAGCAGCCGATGCTGGTCGTGATGCGCTCTGCCGACGATCCGGCCAGCGCCCGCGTCATCTTCGATCCCAACGCCGCCAGCGCCAAGGGATCGCTCGCCGTGGATTTCTACGTGCCTTCGTTCGGCGGAAAATATGTCGCGGCCGCGCTCTCGGAAAACGGTTCGGAAGATGCCTCGGCGCACGTTTTCGAAGTCGCCACCGGCAAGGAACTGCGCGACGTCGTTCCGCGCGTCAACTTCGCCACCGCCGGCGGCAGCATCGCGTGGAAGGCCGACAGCTCCGGCTTCTACTACACGCGCTATCCGCAGGGCAACGAGCGTCCGCCCGAAGACGCCAACTTCTACCAGCAGGTTTACTTTCACAAGCTCGGCACCGATCCCGAAGCAAGACACCTACGTCATCGGCAAAGATTTCCCGCGCATCGCCGAGATTCAGCTTCACGCCAGCGACGACGGCCGCTGGCTGCTCGCCTCCGTCGGCAACGGCGATGGCGGCCAGTTCGCGCACTACCTGATGGATTCCGACGGCCACTGGACCCAGCTCACGCACTTCGAAGACGGCATCGTCTCGGTCAAGTTCGGCGCCGACCCGGCACTCTACCTGCTCTCGCGCAAAGACGCGCCGCGCGGCCAGATTCTGCGCCTGCCGCTCGTCCCATCTCGATCTCGCGCAAGCCAAGGTGGTCGTCCCGCAAACGCTCGGGCGCTGGCTCCGACGAGAGCGATCGCGCTTCCATCGAAGACTTCGTCCCGGCCTGGAACCATCTCTATGTGATCGACATCATGGGCGGCCCCTCGCGCGTGCGCGTCTTTGGACGAAAGCTTCCGAGCGCGACCGCATGCGCGGCGGATCGACCCGGGTTCAGCCCAAGGGAGAAATCCCGCTGCCCCCGATCTCCGCCGTCGGACAGGTCGTCTCCATCGGCGGCGGCGATGTGCTGTTCTATGTCTCCACCTTTCTCGAGCCGCCGGCTTGGTATCGCTTCGACGCCGCCACCGGAAAGCACGACTCGCACCGTCACTGCGTCGCAGACTTCTGCCATTAACTTCGACGACGCCGAAGTGGTCCGCGACTTCGCCACTTCCAAAGACGGCACCCGCGTTCCCCTCAACATCATTCGCCGCAAAGGCACGAAGCTCGATGGCACGAACCCCACGCTGCTCTACGGCTACGGCGGCTACGGCATCAGCAAGAAGCCCTTCTTCTCGGGCCGTTCGCGCGCCTGTGGCTCGACCAGGGCGGCATTTTCGTCGACGCCAATCTGCGCGGCGGCGCCGAATACGGCGAAGAATGGCACGCCGGCCGGCAACCTCACGCACAAGCAGAATGTCTTCGACGACTTCCTGGCCTGCGCGCAATATCTGATCGACCAGAAATACACTTCGCCCGGCGCACCTCGCGATTCATGGGCGGCAGCAACGGAGGCCTGCTGATGGGCGCGGCCTTCACCCAGCGTCCCGATCTGTTTCGCGCGGTCGTCTCCGTACGTCGGCATCTACGACATGCTGCGCGTCGAACTCGATCCCAACGGCGCCTTCAACGTCACCGAATTCGGCACCGTGAAAGATCCCGAGCAGTTCAAGGCGCTCTACGCCTACTCGCCCTACCATCACGTGAAAGACGGCACGGCCTATCCCGCGATCTGATGCCCACGGGAGAAAACGATCACCGCGTCAACCCCATGCAATCGCGCAAAGATGATCGCGCGCCTGCAGGCGGCCGACAGTTCCGGTCATCCCGATCCTGCTGCGCACCAGTCTCGAGCGCCGGCCACGGCTATCGGCGCCTCCCTCGACGAACAAATCGAGCAGGACGCCGACGTCTTCAGCTTTTTGTTTGATCAGCTGGGAATTCAGTACAAGTAGGCGCCGAGGCAGGCACAGAGCCAGAGCAATATGGCAATGGCGTGTCTTCGCAAGCACGGCGTGCGTCGTCACGGCACTCGGTAATGCTACTTCTTCGCCGCCACCGCACCCAGGCACTTGCCGTACAGCTCAAGCAGATGATCGGCGTAGTCTTCCGGCTTGGCCGCGGAGCCCGTGCCTTGAAATCCCACGCCCGACGACGTGGTTCGCCCATAGCCCGTGGTCATGGCGATGAACTTCATCAGATCGAGTGCGATATCTTCGTTGCGGCGCGAGGCGCCCGAACCGGTATGCGAACCTTCTTCCATGATGCCTTCTCCTGTCCCTCGTGCGGAAACTGGTATCTCGTCGTCTTCAAAATCTTCGTCGTCGAGGTATGCCATGAGTATTCCATGGCGCGAAATCACTCCGCCAGCGATGATAGCAGAGCACGGCTTCCATTTTCCGGCTCGCCCTGGGCTCCTTGTCATTCTGCAGTTTTGTCATCCTGAGCGAAGCGAAGGACCTATCCAATTCGCGGCAGTGTGGAGAACGCCGCGGAGTGCAGAGATCCTCCGGCCTGCGAAAACCCGGAGGGCTTAGGATGACAAGCGATTTGCAGCCGCGGTTCTCCGCAGCCGCATCATTAGCCAAATCGACGCGATGAACAGGAGCGGCGAAGAATAGAAACCCGGCGCGGGACGCGGGAACGTCACCGACGCCACCGTGTGCCCCAGAATGGTTCCGAGCGTGTGTCCCGTCGCATTCAGAAGATGAATCACGGCGTAGAGCCAAGCCAGCGGCCGCATCCAGCGCACACCTTGAGCGGCTAGCGGCGTCAGGGCGAAACAAATCAGCACGGCTACGATCAAGTCCACCAGCCACTCATGAAACGCGAACGTCGGCATGGGGAACCATCCCCAACGCGAGCGCAAGATCGTCACCGTAGGAGTTGTAGACACCAAGAAATCCGGTAGAGGCCTCGTCGAAAACGTGCAGCGCGAAAGTGACGGTCAGCGCAAACCAAGGCCAGCCGAAAGAGGACGAGCGCTCCGGTTCCATGAGGCTCCTCCCCCGCTCCCGGAAGCCGGAAGCCCTACCGCCTCACCTCGCTCATCAATCCCATCAGATTCCCTTCCGAGTCGCGAAAGAATACCATCCACAAATCGTGGTCCGGCATTTTCGCGATCAGATGCGGCTCGTCCTCAAAGTGCACGCCCTTCTCCTTCATCGCTGGCGTGCGCCGCCTGAATGTCGGGCACGGCAAAATAAAGAATCGAGCTGGGATGATCGAACTCCGGCTTCTCCGGCCGGGTCAGCATGAGCCGCACTCCGCCGCAGTCGAAAAACGCCAGCCCCGGCCCGGCCTGAACAGCAACTTCAGCCCCAGAGCATCTTGATAAAAAGCGGCCGCACGCTCGACGTCGTGGGCGTTGATGGCGATCTGTCCGACCCGCGAAATTCCGATTTCCAGTCGAGTAGCCATTCGTATTCGTGGTCTGTGACCTCGGAATCATATTACGCGATCCGGACCTGGCAATGCTGTGGAAATCCTCGAACAGGTTGCTTGAACGCGGCCGCGCGATTTTCGTTTGTCGGTAATCATCCGGGGGTACTATGGTCAGTGAAAAGACCCGCGCCATGCGGGATACTGGTGGGTCTTGGGGTTTCAGTCGAAGTGTGCCGTTCAGAGGCTGGCGGATAGCCGAGTCTGTCGCATTCCGGTTAGCTCCTCCCTGCGACACGTCTTTAAAAGAAATTACTTCGTGAAGCACTGCATTGGAACGCACGCGCATCGTCGTGGTCGTCACCGGCCTGTTGTGGCTGGCGCACGTTGGCGTGGTCGCGGCACTTCGGCACCAAGCCTCCCGGGCGCATGCTGTCGGACCTGATGCAGTTCTCGCTGGGAGTCGTGATGATCTACGCGGCGATCGCACGCCAGCCGCCGCTCCGAGGGACTGGCGCGCTCGTTTCTGGCGCCTGACCGCGGCCGCCTACTCGCCTGTGGCTGATTGCGCAGAGCTCTCAGCGTTTATAACGACTTGGCTGCCTCCCCGTTCGTTTCCTGGATCAACAATCTGCTGTTCATGCTTCTGGTTCGTGCCGCTGGCGATGGCCATGTTTCTCGACCCCGAGCACGAGGCCGGGACAGCTCGACGCGCTGGTCGCTCTCGACTTCGTGCAGGCCGTGCTGGTGTGCGTGGCGGCGTATTTGTATTTCTTCTATCTGCCCAAGGCCGAGATCGCCCGGCGAACTGGCGCACTCGGTTTGGACTCCGTATTTCGCCGGCTACGCTTTTGTGGCCGGAGCTTTCATTGTGCGCGCCGCCGTCACCCGCGTCGCGCGACGTCGCGCGCGTTGTTCGGCCGCATGGGAATCTTTCTGGCGCTCTCCGGGCTGCGTCGATGCCCTGTACTTCTACGGCCCGGGCCGCGGCCTGGGTACGGGCGCGTGGTTCGATCTGCTGTGGAGCGCGCTGCTGGTGCTTCCCATTCTCATTGCCGCCACCTGGAAGCAGGCGGAGGCGCCGGAACTTGCGTTCGATCCGCCGCGGCGCGAGAAGCGGATCTACACCGAGATCTTCTTTCTGCTGTACCCGCTGCTGGTGCTGTTCATGTCGCTGCGCATCGCGCGCGAGCGCCTGGGATTGGCCGCCGTGGTCGTGTTTCTGTCGTTTGTGTGTTCCAGCGCGCGCCTGCTGGTCACGCAGAACCGGCTGCTGGTGGCGAAAGAAGCGCTGCGCCGCGAAGCTTCTCGCGACGGCCTGACCAGTCTGTGGAACCGCAAAGCGATTCTGGCGATTCTGGAGCGCGACCTGCTGCGCGCCGAACGCGACCAGCAACCCGTCGGCCTGATCATGATCGACGTCGATCACTTCAAGGCCATCAACGACAGCCGCGGACACGCCGCCGGCGACGCCGTTCTGCGCATCATTGCCAGCGGCATCGCGGCCGTGGTCCGCCCTTACGATTCGGTGGGGCGCTGCGGCGGAGAAGAATTCCTCATCGTCGCTCCCGGCTGCGGCATGGCCGAGACCTGGGAACTGGCCGAGCGCGTGCGCAGCCACGTCGCCGGTTGCAGCATCATGGTCGGAGGCATCGAGCGTGCAGGTAAGCCTGAGCCTGGGCGTGGCCACCGGCCAAACTGCCGCGGAATGGAGAAATTGCTGCACGCCGCCGACGCTGCGATGTACCAGGCCAAAAACGCCGGCCGCAACCGTGTGGAACCCGGCCATGGGCCGCGCCGCCAGCGCCGACCCAAGGCCCTCCGAGCCCCGAACCGCGACTTCTGGCTGTAACTCGGCCTGCTCCCGCACCCGCACACGTCACTGTGTGACTCGCATCTCAACTGGCGGTGGAGTGCATGGTTGGCGAAGAATTCCCATTGCAACTATTTTCCGATCAATTTCGAATGCTTCAAATGTGAAGTGAATCGGAAGAGATCGAGATTTGAGCCCTAAGGCCTGATCTCAACAGTTGAATTCAAGAGTCGACTTTCGAATCGCCCCACCAACTCCTCAGCTTTCATCTACAACCGTTCGCAGGGCATTCGTCCTTCCGATATTCATCGACATATATTGTCCATGGAGGCTCGTGCAAAGCGTCTCTATACAACCCAGTCTTGAAGTAGATTAGGGCGTGCCTTGGATGACCGGGGCCAGGCTGGTAGATCGTGGGTCCTTGATAATGCAGGACTGTCCGTCCTTGAAGGGTTACATCGACGCTTCCTCCGCGCGTGGTATCCCATCGCGTAACGAAGCGAAAGTCGAGCCACTGGCCGCGAACATCTTCGTTACCTTGATAGAGGAGGGTTTTTCCCTGCTCGTCATTACGGGTGATCTGCAGCCGACCGATTTCGTATCGCAGTGCGAGAATAGGGTTATCGGGAAAGCAAGGTGAACCTACACAAAGCTGCCTCCACTGCGCAATCACCAACCGTTCCCGAGTCTGCGGAAAATCGCTGGGGATGTAGAGACTAAACGAGTAAACGTAAGTTGGGCCGGTGCGCGAGAAGAGCCACCAAGACTCCATTAATTCGTCGCGTTCGGTCGCCGCCCCCGATTCGCTCGCCGCTTCGGGTCGGTCGCCCGAATGAACTGTGATCGCAAGCGCCCCGTGACCAGAACGCACCACCGACCGTTCAGATACAACGGCTCCGGGTTCGTAACGCCGATCGGTCCACCGAAAGCGGCTGAGGTGTGAGGACTCAAAGCCATCGTAAACATGTATCGGAATTATTCTTACTGCGAGGATAAACAGAAACACGCAGATAGCAACGAGACCGAGCGCCCGAAAAAAGTGCTTCATGGAATTGGCACCGCTATCTTAACGACAAAGTGCCAGTGTGGGTATCAAGTCTTCCGGATTGCCGCCCAGGCCCGTGAATGGCAAAGGTGAGCCGGAGGTTCCGTAGCCAAATGGCGCTACGTCTCTATTACACGCTCGTTGAGGGTTCGTGCTCTGCGATTCTTAGCATCGCTTCAATTCCCCCAGTGGTATGTTTTCCCTGATAGCGACTTTCTGAATCACGCCGGTTTTGCTGCTACCGGTCGGGGCAAGGTGTGACACTGAAAGAAGTGTCCCAGCTCGCACTGCGCAGCGTCGCCCCATTCGTCAAGATGAGTTCGACGCTCCGGGAAAGTCATAGGACAGGAGGGCCATGTCCACAGCCGCTATTCGCAGTCTCGCGCTATCCCTCATCCTGATCAGTCTGGTGGGCTTGCTCGCGCTCGGCGGGTGCGGCACCGTCGGCACGAAAGTATGTAACCTGAACAGCGGTTGCTGCGGACCAACCAGCGACGCCTGCGCCGTCCCGCAATTTCTATATGCCAATGGGCTGAATGGACAAATCTCTGTCTTCCCCATCGGGAATGACGGCGGCGTAGCCGGTTCATCAAGCTCAGTTTCAGCGCCGGCCAATTCGCTCGGCATGGCCGCGCTCAATAATCAATTCCTGTACGCCTCCAATCCCGCATCGCCAGTGGGTGGAACTTCTTCCATCGAAGCGTGGTCGATCAACCCGAGCACCGGAGCGTTGACCGCCCTACCCGGAAGCCCTTTTTCGCTGGGTCCGCTGAGTTTCGCCGCAGGACTCGCCATGAACAATGCGACCCAGGTTCTCTATGTCGCGGATGCCGGCAAGATTGACGCACTGCACGCCGACGCTACTGGCGCGCTGACTCCCATCGTCGGCTCGCCCTTTCTTGGGGGAGGAACTCTCTATCTCACCGTAGATCCCCTGAACCGCTTCGTGTTCGCGTCGGACGACGCGCCTCCTGGGAGCGTCGTGACCTTCACCATCAACTCGACGGGAGCGCTGGCCGCCGTTCCAGGATCGCCCTTCGCCACGATCCCCGGCTACGTAGGCACAACGCGCCCGACTCAAATCGTGACCGACGCAACCGGCAGTTTCGTTTACACGGGCCTGGTGGCGACCGGCCAAGTCGCGGGATTTTCGATTAACGCGGCCAGCGGGGCGCTGACTCTGGTGCCCGGCTCGCCGTTTCCTGCCGGGAACAATCCGATGAGCCTTGCCACCATCAATAATTTTCTCTATGTCTCCAACTTCACAGACGGCACCATCTCCGGCTATAGCATCAATCCAAGCAACGGCGCGCTGACGGCGCTGGCCGGATCGCCATTCGCGATTCACGGTGGTCCGCTGGTTGCTTCTCCGTTTGGTGGATTCTTGTATACGACGGGCCCTGGGGGGCTACTGGCGCTCAGTGTCAATCCCCAGACCGGCGCACTTACACAAGTCGGTTCCGCGATACCCTATGGCGGAGCTACGGTGCTGACCGTTGTGCCGTGAGATTTGTCCCGTTGGTTTTGTTTGGAGGTTTCTATGCCCAGTAATCGGTATTTCGCCTTGATCCTATTTCTGGGGCTCACGGCATGCATGACTTTAACAGAGGGGAGACTCCATACGCGTTAACTTAAGAATTCTTTCCGTTTTGCCCGTTACCCACCCAAATCCGGAACCGGTCAGTCTGGGTTCTGAGCGCTATGGCCTCGGATCACGGTCTTTCACCAGAGTTACCGTTTACTCCGATTTCTTTCGGCTTTCCGGATCGTCAGCAGAGTTGAAATAGCGCGTGTCGGTAGGACCAAACCCAGAGATTTGCACTACGACGGGATCTTCGGCCGTGCGCGCAAAATGATTGACGCCGCCAGGCTCTGAATAGACGCTACCCACAGGGAGTGTCTTCAGAGCGTTCTCGTCAAAATACGTTCCATATCCAAAATGCCAGGTCCCGGACACGACCGTCGCCATGCGGTCGTCACGATGGGAATGAGCTTGAATGGTCGTGCGTGGTGGGACGAATAACAAAATGGAATAGAAACCCGCAGCGGCGGGGTTGCCGGCCAAAATCTTGGTATGTACTCCGGCGAGTTTCGAACTCCCGATCTGGCTCTCACCCTTGTCTCCGCTCGTTATCTCCGCTTGCGTCATACGAAGTTCGGGAATAGATGGTGCGGTCGCGCTGCAAGTGGCGACGAGAACCGAAAGTGCAAACAACGAAATCTTGTTCATCAACAGGCCTCCGTTTCGGCTTGCAAAGAAAACTCTCACCGGAAGGTGATTTCACAACTCAGAGAAACTCGACGAGCGCGTCGATGGTCTCTTTGGGTCGCTCTTCCATCAGCCAATGACCGCTGCCTTTCAATTCGATCACCTTGACATCGGTTGCTACGCGCTTCATCTGCGGGCTGAGGATCGCGGCGCTGGCCTCTTCGCCCGCGATGGATAAGACAGGCATGGTCAACTGCGTCTGAGCCATTTGAGCGAAGTCTTTTGCGGTGTCGGGCCAAGAAGCGAAGTATGCCCACCCTGCTCGCATCCGCCCCGGACGGGAGTAGGCAGCGACATAGGACGCGCGGTCCGCTTCTGGAAGCGAGCGAGTCGCATCAGCAGCCAAGTCGTTCCAGAAATAAGCGAAATATATCTTCTCCCTGCCTTGGACCAAGGCTTCAGGCGTGGGACCGTGGAACCGAAAATGCCAGAAATTTGGGCTGTCATATGCCAACTCCCATCCCGGCACTCCGGGGAGAAAGGCGTCCATCACGACGAGTTTCTCGACTTCGCTTGGGAACTGGGCTGCATAGGCGTAAGCCACCATCAGACCGATGTCATGCCCGACGACCCTCGCTTTGCTGATTCCGAGCGATTTTGCGAGCGCATGGATGCGTATGGCTGCGGTCTTCATATCGAGGCCGTCTTTGGGAATGTCGGAATCGCCAATTCCCGGCAGGTCCGGTGCAACAATGGTGAACTTATCCGTGAGCTTGGGAATCAAAGGCCTCCACATGCGCGAGGTTTGCGTGTAGCCATGAAGAAGGATCACGACAGGCCCGTGACCGGCTGTGAGGTAGTGAATCTTGATCCCATCGACCTCGCCGAACCGAGATTCGATCGTATCGGGACTGGACTGCGCCTGGCTAAGCTTGGTCTGGCTCATTGTGGCAACCGACGCCACCAAGAGAAAGCCGAGAAACGCTCCTGTTTGTAATCTCAGATCAACCCTCATTGTTCCTCCATCGCGATGCTTTCCGTGGGCCTTCCCGGTCGCGGGCCGTTCGAAGAGTGATTCCAGACTATACAGTCTAGAATGATGCGTGTCAATCTCGCTTGGTTGTAGACTGGAGAGTCCAGTTATGGCCCGTCCCAAGGAATTCGATCCCGAGCGCGCTCTAGCCAAAGCGATGAATCTTTTCTGGCGCTTGGGCTATGAAAATACCTCCCTGGAAGCGCTGATGAAGGAAATGGGCATCGCCAAACAGAGCCTCTATGACACATTTGGTGATAAGCGCGCCCTCTACTTGAAGGCCATGACACATTACCGCGACCAAACCAATAGCCAGATGCAGAAGATGCTGAATGAGATTTCGTCGGTCAGAGATGGTTTCGCAAAACTTCTTTATGGCCTTGCCGCTGAAACGCGCGGACAACATGAACGAGGCTGCCTGTTGTTGAGCGCCAACCTGCATCGTGACCCTAAGGACGCAGTCGTAAGGGATTTCTTGAGGGATAACCAGGCTAGAGTCGAAGCAATCTTCCTCCACACGCTCGCGAGAGCGCAAAAGCAGGGAGAACTGTTGGCCAATGACGACCCCTCCGCTCTGGCACGCTTCTTTGTAGTCACCATCCAGGGCATGAGAGCAATGGCCAGGCTCAAATCAGATAGGAAAGCGCTGGAACAGGTCGCTCGCGTCGCACTCGCCGTATTCAACTCGCCAAATACTCATAATGCTCAAGGAAAGGATTTGAGACTCTGATCGTAGATTGCTGACGGCCCTCGGATCGCGAGTGGCCGATTACGCTGATCTTCCGACCAGTTTCGAACGCCTCAGAGCGAACAGGATCGAACGAAGTCGAAATTCGAGTGCTCAGCCCGGGTTACAGCATTTGTGATTCAGGTTTCAGAAGCGAAACTCCAGCTAGCGCAGAAGCTCGCGCGATGATTTACTTTCCATCTTCATCCGAGCGAATATGCAGGCTTCGTGAACAGCGCTGCCATGCTCATCGACCTTGCAGGTTTCTAATGACACGTCATGGCCGCAGATCCAGCAGTAATGTGTGGTCATGGCTGCTAAGAAATCTGATATTTGCATTCCCGAGTCCAGCAATTGAATAAACTCATCGGGAGTGATGCCCTGGCGTTGGGCTATTTCCAACAATTCAACGATAGCGCGTTCCACAACCTTCGGGTTGGGTTCTGCGGGCTGTCGAAGACTATTCATTGTCACCTCGTACAATCGTCATGCGTTTTTGTAGAGCAAAACGTTAAATCCATCCGGTTTCCTAAGATTTTCGCTGGAGTCGCCGACCTCGGTCTGTTCAAAATTGCACACTTTCGCTAACGGCCGATTTGGAGTATGGGTCGTTGTCCGATGAACCAATCATCAGGAACGTGCACGCCCTGCAGAGGAACGAAGCTACCCAGATGGGCCATTGACGCCCACGGAAGTGGTCCTATACTCGGTAGCGACGAGGGAAATGCCGGAGCGTCGAAGGGGTTGTAGGCCCCGCTCCCATTCCTCGTTTGGTAGTTCCTCGGGGACCCAGAGACATGGCTGGTCGAGAGTTGGTCTGGCTCGAAAACAGCAGTTTCGCGGCTTGGGGATGTGCGGCGTGCGATTGGATAATACCCAATCCTGGCACTACTCCGACCGGCAAGCCAGCCCCGCAAGTAAAAGAAGCCTTCGACAACCACGAGTGCGTCAAATTTCCCCGTCGGCCTTCTAAGAGAAAAACGTCCTAACCTAGGGTCCGAGATGGAGTGCTAGACTCTAGAAGTCCCTTTACACATCCTTCCGCCGTGGCCCCGTTCTGGGCGTCGGTCTCTTGTGCAATCTGATAATTCCGCATCGGAGGCCACCTATGTTGCTCAACAGCACGCAAGGCATCCCCAGGTCGCAACATGAGGAAGAGTCTTCATTGTTGCGTAGCAAGATCGAGGAAGAGTCTTCATTGTTGCGAAGCAACATCGAAGAGCTGAACAAGAATACTGTCCTCTTGATCGCCGAGGCTGGAAAATTGATTCAAGCATCGAAACACCTGTCGATTCGGCTCCAGTCTTTCGAAGAGCCCCAGAACAAAGGGGAAGGTGGCACCTAACTGTAGGAACATCCCCATATCACTATCTTCCGCCCAGTTCCGAAGGCTCCCAGACGTGAAGTGAATCGAAAGAAGTCGAAATTTGAGTGCTAGTTAAGACGATTCCGTAGCGGAGGGAGCCCGTGAGCAGAACTGCTCAGACTGTTTAGCTCTAATAGCTCATAGTTGTCTTGACAGTCTAAAGAAGCGCGAGTTGTGGGGGCAGTGTATGGAGCCGATTCGAGTACTGCTAGTGGACGATGACAGGGACATACTTGACATAATGCAGGCCGCATTGGAAGCTCGACAGTTCGAGGTCACGCCCGTGGCCAGCGTTGCGGAAGCATTGTCCCGCATCAATACCGATAAGTTTGACGCCCTTGTTACTGACCAACACATGCCGGGTCCTGCTGACGGCTTCACGTTGGCTAGTGCGATGCGAAGCACTCAACCGGATGCGTTGACCGTGGTAACCAGCGGCAACCCCGACCCGGAAGCTGCAATGTCGGCGATCCTTCTTCACGCAGATGAAATTTTGCTTAAACCCTTTAATGTCGGTGCACTTGACCAACTGATCAGGAACAGGGTTGCGAGTCCAAGAGGTTCGACTCGGATACCTAGAGAGACTGTAGGTGCAGTGCTCAGTCGCGAAGCTAAGTCCATCATCGCGGACTGGTTGGAGCGCTTAAAAGAGGATGTGATATTGACCAGTGTCCGGCTCGATGACAGCGATCGTATCGGCCATTTGCCTCGACTCGTGCAGGACTTGGTTGATCGACTATGCGCAGAACAGGTGCCGGGCAATAGCCGCGCCAGAATTTCGCTCGCTGCTGCTAAACATGGCATGCTGCGCTATACCCAAGGCTATTCCATCGAGATGATCGTAGACGAATCCCGACTCCTGCAGGTGAGCCTTTTCCACTCTCTGCACAACAACCTACGTCGTATAGATTTGAGCAGGATGCTGGTCGATGTCATGACGATTGCGGACGAAGTGGATTCACAACTTAGGCAATCGATAGGCGGTTATCTGAAGCTTTCTCGGAGTATGCCCGCAGCCTAACCTTGTGAATCCGTCCCCTTTGAACTACCCTCGGGGACCAATTTCCGCTGTTGTTCGTCGATCCAACTGCCGATGGTTGTGACTGGCTACTGTGCAAAACAGGATTTCTGAAGGCCTGTTTGCGACAGTTGACGGTCTCCCCTTCAGAACTATCCGTTCGCGAAATTGATTTCAAATCGTGGTATCCAACCTACCTGAGGTTCATGGGAGTGCGGGCTTGGATGTTTGCCCTCTTCTTCGCTTACGCAGTCTTTAGGACACTCGCTAGACGTTGACCCGGTGGGCCGTCCGTCAGTCGGCGGTAAATCCCCATATCGCTCATCATGGCCATGCGCTGGGCACTGGAGTGTCCCCGGCTGGCACTTTTGCCAGTTCTCGGGTTAGCAAGCGCCTGACAGACTAGTCGCATTCAGGCAGTAACACCTCCGCTGATGAAAGAGCCAGCTCAACCACTCCCCAGCGAGCCGCGCTGGCCCGTCGCACTCACCGCGCTCGTGGTACTTTTCTTGGTGGAAGTATTACCCGGTCGGCTCAGGGTGTTCCCGACTTGGGTTCCTTACGTCCTTGCGATCGCACTGATCGTGCCGATGGCCGCACTCAATTTGACCTCTGCAAAAGCGCACTGGTTCCGCATCGAACGCGCAATCACTCTGCTCTTCTTCGTAATTGCGGAGGGTGGGACGGTCGCTGCGTTGGGGCGTCTGCTCGGCGCGATGGTACGCCGGTCGGGAGAGATCGGAGGCAACCAGCTTCTCACTTCAAGCATTGCGACTTGGGTCATTAATATTCTCACGTTCTCGTTGCTGTACTGGCAGATGGACCGCGGCGGTCCAGAATTTCGGCGGAATCACACGAGGCCGGATTGGTTTTTTCCGCAAGAAGCGGCCCGCGAGGACGTACCGTTCGACTGGCATCCGACTTTCGTTGACTATTTGTACCTTGCATATTCGACGGCGACGGCGTTCAGTTCCAGCGACGTGTTGCCGTTAACGTCGCGTGCCAAGATGCTGATGATGCTTCAAAGCGCGATCTCGCTCGTCACGATCGTCGCCGTCGTGTCCCGCGCGATCAACATTCTCGGTACTTGATCTCAACTGTTGATAAATCCACATTACGCTCAAAATCTCCGGGACTACTGTCGGTTAGCGCTAATGGGCGCCACCCCTGGACGGCGCACCCATAGCCAACTTAAGCGGGGGCTCCTTCCAAATTGCCCGTTATCCTCCCACGATCAGCAAACACGATGCGACTTATCGTTACCAGTCTGACGGTTCCATCCGCATCGGCCTCCCAAGGCGGTTCTCCGGACTAGCCGTGTTCGACGCGCGCCTTTATATCCGCGTACGCCGCATCGATGAGCCTGCTCAGCTCTGCGGCGTTCGTAGCTGTTCCCGGTCTCAACTTCACATGGCGCATGAACTTGCCCGTGCCTTGCAGCAAGCGCGCCGGATCTCGCAGCGCTGCGCCTTGAAAGAACCCCACATTTACGTGCGAAGTGAATACGTTGACGTAGCCGAAGGGCGCATCTCCCAAACATGCAACCGGACAGCCGTCATGCAAGAGCTCCCGGACTTCGTCACCGCATTTTCGCATCACCTCAAACCACTGATGCGCGATGGCTCCCAATTCACCTGCATGCTCTTTCATCCACGCATCGATCGCTGGATCCCGCTCGACCGCGCCGTTGAATCGCAGCAATTCCGTTCGCGTCGTCATGGTGTTTTGAGAGCTACTTGCTGGTTCCAGGGTGCCACACTTTCCTCATACTCCATGGGATCGCCGAAACCTTCGGTTTGGACGCCGAGTTGGCGTAGAGCGTCCAAAGCCATCAATCGGCGATGCGCGTTGAAGGTCATGATATGGGCGAAGACGCCGCCGAACGTGAAGGTCTCGGCCGGTTCGCACAGAGCGTCGACGAACGTATCATCCCAGCCGGAGCGGTTTCGGATGTCGCTGAAAATACGATGCAGTTCAGCATCGGTCTTGTCGAGCCTTTGCAGCATCGCCTGCGGGGAGCGCTGCGATTTGGGAGGGTTCATATTCATATCGGATCCGGACAGGGCGGCGGACCAGACTTCTTTCGTGAAGACGATGTTTTCTAACAGCTGCCTTAGAGTCTTATTCGCCTCTCGCCAGGGCAGCAGTTCTACAACCGTGGGCAGCGGCCGATCCAATTGCTCCTCGGTCAGAGCGCCGGCGTATTCCAACAAACGCCGCGTGTGCCACGAGTCGTTGCCTGCAAAACGATCAAATAAATCCATGTCGCTTCCTCCTTTTGTTGACGATGAACCAGTTGTTGACGAACCTGGAGCAAAAAAGTGAATTCTGTTGGACGCCGGCAAATGAAAGTGCGGATCACGCATGCGCCGGTAGCGGCTGGGAGAAATCCGAAACGCTTTTCGGAAAGCACGAGTGAACGCCTCCAACGAACCGTAGTTGGCGTCCAGCGCAACGTCCGTGACCGACACTCCGGTATGCGCCAGTTGATAGGCTGCTCTTTCCAGCAAGAGCCGTCGTCGCATGGCTGCCGGAGTTTCTTCCACCACAGTTCGAAACAACCTGTGGAACTGCGTGCGGCTTTGATACGCTTGGCGCGCCAGATCTTGCGTTTTCGCCGGCGTATCCAGCGAGCTCGCGACAATTCCAGACAGGCGGTCTGCCGTATCCTCACCATCCGCTTTATTCATGCGTCCGCTTCCTCATCTGGAAGGAATCATAGACAAAAGATGGCGACCCCGCCTGATCGTATGTACCAATCTTGTTTGGAACGATCGTTCGAGGAGTGCAACTCCAGGCCGGGGCCGCAATCCTTTATAACTCGGATCGTCCGTGACCGGGGAACCCTTACCTTGGGTTTATTTCGGGACGCGAGGCAAGAGCAGCGGGGCTCCGGGGAGAGTCAACTTTCCGCTCACTTCTCGGGTGCGATCCGGTTTTATCGGAGGGTGCTCGCGAATGGACGGGGGGCGCCCCATAAAACAAAGCAGAATTCCTTCCGAATTTCGGGTTAACCGGGAGCAATCGCGGCACTGGCTACACGCCTCCTTATCCGAAGTCAGGCCGAGGAACAGCTCAAGCGCGATACAGCTCGAACGGTTGTTCGGGTTTCGTAACAAATTCCAGTACGCACGTGACGAGAGCTGAGTTCGGGGTCTAATATCCGCCCTACCTCTTCCCCTCAGCAGTTGAGCAGTTCCCGTTTGCGAAGACTTCTGCGAGCGGCCGGCCCTCCCCCTCTTTTTTGCAATAGAAATCAATTCTGACTTCGCCAAAGGAGAACTCTCATGGCTGTAAGGAAACTGGATCCTGGAGCGGATGACTCACGCGCGGGAGTCCGCATGAAATCGGATCCGTCGAAGATCGATCCGCTCAAACTCAAACTGGGAAAGGGAGTGGCGCGGCACGATCCGCGGACGCTGCTGATGGCCGCGTATATCACGCCCTCACTGCCTACGCCGCCTGCGAGTTTCGATCTGACGACGAAGGTCAAGTCTCCGTGGGGGATGATGGAAAACGACCAGATCGGCGACTGCACCTGCGCGGCCGCCGGGCACTTGATCATGGAATGGACGGCGAACGCGGGAAAGAAAATGGTAGTGCCCACCAATAAGCAAATCGTGGCCGCGTACTCGGCCATCACTGGGTACAACCCCAAGACTGGAGCCAATGACAATGGGGCAGTCGAACTGGATGTGCTGAACTTCTGGCGGCAGTCGGGCATTGCAGGGCACAAGATCGGGGCGTACGTCGCGCTCGAACCGTCGAACCACAATCACATCATGGACGCGGTGTACATGTTCGAAGGCTGCTACATCGGCGTGCAGTTGCCCATCAGCGCGCAGGCGCAGACGCAGAATCACCAACCGTGGTCGGTGCCGCCGGGAGGCACGACCGGCGACGGCAAGCCTGGGTCGTGGGGAGGGCACGCTATTCCGGTCGTCGCCTACGATTCGCGCGGTGTAACGGTTGTGACCTGGGGCGCGCTACAAACCATGACGTGGACTTTCTGGGAAGCGTATTGCGATGAAGCGTACGCGATCCTTAGCACCGACTATCTGGACAATAAGCAACAGGCTCCGCAAGGATTCAGCATGACGCAGTTGGAGGCGGACCTGACGGACTTGAAGTGAGCAGGTCGCAGACGAGAACCTTCCTGAACGAGAGGACCGATGAAAACTGTAGCGAGAGCAAAGAGCCCGAAGAGTGGGAAGCGAAGCGCGGCGCCACTTCGCTTTGCCCACCCGTTCTTTACGACGACGCCGGTGGCGCGGCGCAAGCCAGTGCCCGGAGTTGGAACGTCTCTGATCGACCACATCGAAGGAAACCTGGAGCCGGTGCCAGCGGTCAAGGGGAATTCGGTTATGCAACTGGCCGACGTCATTGGTGCGCAAGCCAGCCAGGAAATTCAAGCGTCGGGATCGATTTCGTTTCATTCCGTAGGCGACACGGGCAAGAGCGCGAATTCCCCCCAGGGCGATGTAGCCGAAGCGATGGCGGCGGACTTTCGACGCCAGCAAGCCGCAGACTGCATCGCCCGCTTTCTTCTTTCACCTGGGCGACGTGATCTATGGGCCGGGCAAGGACAATGCCTACCGTGGTGAGTTCTACGAACCTTACGTACATTATCCGGGCAAGATCATTGCGATTCCGGGCAACCACGACGGCGAGGTCTTTCCCAAGACGGATCCGACAACGCTGAAGGCGTTTCAAGCGAACTTCTGCGCGGCGTCGCAGACTGTGCCGCCGATTGCAGGAACCATCTTCCGGCAGACGATGAACCAGCCGGGCGTTTATTGGTATTTGAATGCTCCGTTTGTGGACATTGTGGGCTTGTACTCAAATGCCGCGGAGAATCCGGGATTCATCTCGGGGACGATTCCGGGACAGGCGCAAAAAAACTGGCTCATCCAGACTTTGAAGACGATCGCCGCGAGCCGCCAGAAAGGGCAGCGCAAGGCGCTGGTGATGGCGACGCACCATCCTCCATTCACGGCTGGAGGACACTCGCCGAGCACGCTGATGCTGGCTGACATTGACGGCGCATGCACGCAGGCAAAGCTCATGCCCGACATGTATTTGTCGGGCCACGCGCATAGCTACCAGCGTTATACACGCGAGCTGAATTTCGGCGGCAAGGCCTTGCAGATTCCTTACATCGTGGCGGGAACGGGCGGCATCAACGACCAGGCAATCGTGCCGGGAAACGGAGTGAAGACCGGGGATCACATTTTCGTGAAGTCGCTGCAAGGATATGGGTATCTGCTGATCGACGCGAAGGCAGATGCTCACGGAAATACAGCAACTCTGACGGCCACCATGTTCCAAGTGGATGTGAGCTCGACCACGACTCCAAAGAAGACAACGCAGTACGATCAGGTTACGGTGAACCCTGGCGAACAACACGGTTCGCTGAACACGCGCCTCGGGAACTTATCGATGTTCGTTTCGCTGTCGGCGCGGCGGCCGGGGACGCCCGTCCCTTCGGCTGCGCTCAGGGCAGGCCCCGGCCGGGACGGCGGCGCCACGAAAAAGCCGGCCCGCACCTTCTTGGTCTCATTAGTCCCCGCCAAGGCCCTAGCACTATCTACTGTCCACCTTCAAGAGAAAAAGTGATATTAAAACGATTCTTACGGGCCTCTGGCGCTATGGCCCGAGTTTGTGTAGGATTCCGCCGACGATTCGCAGAGGCGTCAGGTTGTGTCGGTTTCATGACCCCAGGAGGATTCGATGCGGACATTCACTTCGCTTTTTCGGAACGGCCAACGAGCATTCCTTCCATTCGCCATTGCACTGTTGCTGTCTGCCGTGCTGTTCGCTCAGGCCTACTTCGGTACGGTGAGCGGCATACTGACGGACTCTACCGGGGCCGTGGTCGAAGGCGCCAAAGTAGTTCTGGCCGATCAACAAAAGGGCTACACGTTTGAGACAACCTCAGACAGCAACGGGCGCTATCTGTTCCGATCCATTCCGCCGGGGCTGTACTCGGTGATGGCGGAAGCCAAGGGGTTTGGAAAAACTCTCAGCGCCAAATTCAAAGTGGACATCAATCAGAACGCCACCACGAATCTGACGCTCAAGATTGGTAGCGCCAATCAGACCGTGCAGGTAACCGGGGAAGCCCAGGCCATCCAAACCCAGGATGCGGAAACTGGACAGGTCGTCAATCGGAGGTTCATCAACGACCTGCCGCTGATCGATCGCCAGGTAATTGAACTGGTCAATCTGGCGCCGGGCGTGACCGAGATGGATGACCAGTGCGACGTCACCTGCACCGGCACGAATTTTGTTTCCAACGGAAGTCGCGGCGCCCAGGCCGACATTCTTACCGACGGCGCTTCCGTCACGAACTCCGAGCCCAACGGCGGCATTACGCAGGCGACTTATCTTCCGTCTCCCGAGGCGGTGGAAGAATTCAAAGTAGAGCAGACGAACTTCAGCGCGGAATACGGTTTCTCCGGGTCATCGGTGGTCAACATGATCACGCGCTCCGGGACGAACAGGTTTCATGGGAGCGGGTATGACTTCGTGCGTGACGCGCTGTTCGACGCGAACAACTGGTTCGCTGATCGGGCTGGGCAACCCCTACCAGCGTTGCGCCGGAACAACTTCGGCTTTACCTTTGGTGGTCCGATCCGCAAGAACAAGACTTTTTTCTTCGTCGATTACGATGGCTTGCGCTCTACCGGGCTGAGCACGGCTACGTTCGGCGTCCCGACCGATCTGATGCGCAACCAAGGCGACTTCGGCGAGGTGTGCACGGCGCAGGGCGGAACCTTCGACAATAATGGACTGTGCAGCGTTCCCGCCGGGCAGCTCTTCGATCCATACCAACGCGTTTACGACGGCAATGTGGGCGCAGCCCTGGCAACCGGTCCGAATACTTACATTCCCTTCAACCGGGTTGGCATCTATACCAGTCCCGGCAACCCCAACCTGCCTAACGGTCTTGGACCGACTCCCGGAGTGGCCGGCAATCTGATCGATCCCGTGGCGCAGAAGATGCTGCAGCTTTATCCGGAACCGAACACGCCGCAGCTCGGCATTTACAGTAACTGGTTTGGATCAGGTTCCAGTCTGAACTACAACGATCAGTACGACATCAAGGTCGACCACCGTTTCAACGAGAAAAACATGGTCAGCGTGAAATACTCTTACCAGTACAGCCATGGAGTGGGCCTCGACTGCTTTAAGAACTTCACTGACCCTTGCCAGGGCGGTCCGGGATGGACCAATGCCCACCTGTTCGCCATCAACGACACGCACACGTTCAGTCCAACCTTACTGCTGAATGTAACACTCGGCTTCACACGGGGAGTCTGGCACATCGACGCCTACAACCCTCACGGCGTGAACGATCCTCTCAGCACGCTGGGGTTTCCGTCTTATCTGCAGAGCAACGGGTTCAATGGAGTGCCCGCGATTTATCATAAATACCTATGCAAACAACGGCGGGACGAGCACGGGTACAGATCCGTATGGCAACTACCGGCTCGGTCAGGATACAGGCCAATTGTCGGCCACGCTCGATAAGGTGCATGGCCAGCACGAGTTCAAATTCGGCTTTGACGGGCGGTTGCACCAGATGAACTACATCCAGACCAACGCGCCGGTCGGCATCTTCAGCTTCGACGAAAGCGGTTCCGCAGCCTGCCCCGGTGCAAGCGATCCAAATTACGGAAATACCGGAATTGCGTGGTGCGGCGGGGACTCATTCGCAAGCTTCCTGATGGGCACCATGAACAGCAACTCCTACTACGAAATCCAGTTTCGGCCCGCGACCGAAAACTTCCAGTACGGCGTTTTCGGCCAGGACAACTGGAAGGTTGGTCCAAGACTAACGTTGAACCTGGGCTTGCGCTATGACGTTACGCTGCCCCGCACCGATCGCTATAACCGACAGAACTGGTTCAATCCCACCGTAACGAGCCCCTTAGGTGGCGGCAGCCTCTCCTACCCGGACCCCGTCAGTGGAGCGCCAGTTACTCTCCCATTGCAGGGTGGCGAGGTTTTTGTAACCCCAAGCCAGCGCACAAACTATGTGACCGACTGGCACGACTTACAGCCGCGGTTCGGCTTCGCCTTCCAGTTTGTACCGAAGATGGTGCTCCGGGGTGGTTACGGGATTTACTACGGTCAATCCCGGTCGGGCGTCACTGGCGTGGTGCCCTATGGAAGTCAAGGCTTCAATCAATACACGAATGTGATCAATACCTATCAGAATAACGGCGCGATTCCTTACCTGCACCTGAGCAATCCTTATCCCAATGGATTGACTCAGCCCGCCGGGAATTCGCTCGGCTTGCTGAACGATATTGGTTACAACGCGAACGGCCCGTTGCGCACCGCCAGTGCAAACCTGACGCCATATGACCAGAGCTGGAGCCTCGGAATCGAGCGGGAAGTGCGCGGCAACATCGTACTCAACGCGGAATATATCGGCAAGAAAGGCAGCGACCTGCCGTTCAGCGGTTCGAACTATATCGACCACCTGGGCCCGTGGGTGGAGGGTATACCAGCTCAGGGGCCCGACCCAAACCAACCATGCCTGGTCATGAGTATCGCCTGCCTCAACACCTACATAAACAACCCGTTAGCCACAGTCATTTCTGACCCCAACAGCAGCCTGTCCAGCCCAACGGTTCAGTACACGCAGTTGCTGATTCCGTATCCGCAGTTCACCGGAGTTTCTATCGAACCTCGGCTCATTGGTGCTTCGATCTACAACGGACTGCAACTTAGCGCAGAAAAGCGCTACTCGAACGGACTACAGTTCCTGGTGACGTATGTCTGGTCGAAATCGCTCGACAATTCTTCGCAGGCGGACGACAACGTGACCTGGCTGGGGAGCTTCACCAGCCTGCAGGATCCGAATAAGCCGTGGCTGGAGCGAAGCCTGTCGACGTTCGACATTCCACATGTGCTTCAGTTCAGCTACACCTACGATCTGCCGTTTGGGCGCGGTCGACCGCTGCTGGGGAACATGCCGCACTGGGCGGAGGCGGTTATTGGCGGCTGGAAGACAAATGGCATCTGGCGCATTGCCGACGGCCGTCCGCTTGCCTTCACCCTGGCGGATGGGAATCCCATCCCGACGTACGGCGCGATGCGACCCAACCTCTCGGGAACACCCAGGCGCAATCATGGTTCGGACTGGGTGGACAACTATTTTGCGGATAACACCATCTTCTCTCGACCGCCCGACTTCACGCTGGGCAATGCTCCGCGAGCGATCGGAAGCATTCGCTCGCCGTGGGCATCGACCACCAACCTGTCCCTCACGAAGCAGTTCCCGATCCGCGAGGAGATGTTTGTTGAAATACGCCTGGAGGCCCGGAACGCGTTCAACCACCCAGTGTTCGGTACTCCCGATACGACAGTCGACGACACCGGAAACTTTGGAAAGATATTCCAGCAATCCGGTAACGGTCCGCGGGAGATGCAGTTGGCGGTGAAGTTCAACTTCTAGGACGCTCTGTCCGCCGCGGTGGCGATTCGTTTTGCTTCGGCCCGCATTTCTTGCGGGCCGAAGTTATTTATTCTCGCCGTCAGCCGCAATTGCACAGGCAAAGTGCATAGATCCTTCGCTTCGCTCAGGATGACAGGGCGCGGAGAGCGACAGCGGGCGGGACTTCCTACCAGCAATCAACACCGTCCATCAGAGATTTGATTCAGGCTTCGAGGCCAACATAGCAGATGCGGCCGACGAGGTAGTCGGCGGCGGTCTTGCCGTCTGCCATGGTGATGACTTCGATGGGAGAGGACTGATTGTGGGGGCGCAAGATTAGATGATTTCCGGCCACTTCGACGTAACGCACCGTACAAGTATCGTTTTTCAGAACAGCGTACATATTGAATTCGCCTTTGCGATAAGGCTTGAGTGCGTTGTAATGGCGGTCGATCAAGAGCATTGCCCCGGGCGTGAGGCGTGGATACATGCTGATCGCTTCCCTGGCATCGGCCTTGATAAGGACGAAGCGCTCCCAGCCGGAGCGATCGCCTTCGGTTTCGGTTTTCAGCTTGCGCAGGAAGGACTTCTTGAACTTGAGAATCTCTTTGACGTGCATGCTGGCGATGAGGGGCTGGGTAGCAGCGATGGAGGCATCGGTGAGCAGAACATTCTCAAATTCGTCGCCACTGGGGGGCAAGATGGAAGCGCGCTTGTTGACTTCGGCGGGATCGAGCAGGTCGAGCACGGAAAGATGCTGGACGGCGAGGACCTTGTCCATGCCTTCGAGGCTGAGTCCGCGCTTGCGGTTGAGGAAGTTGGAAATGTGGGCCTGCTTGAATCCGGTCTGCTGGGCAAGGTGGAGGCCGGTGAGTTCTCCGGCTTCGATGCGCTCCCAGAGGATCTTGCGAAGGTTGTCTTGCAAGATTTTGAACTTCATGGAGCGGAGTATAGCACCGGGATAAGGCGGTGGTGTGGGGCTGGAAAGATTTCCACAGGTCGAGATTGGCCATTCAACCTTGACTGAGAAAATTCGGAGTTATACGATCGCGGAATCCTAGAGGCCACTATGCTCGAGGGTAGAAAGCCAATGACGAGTCACCGGGATAACTTGAACGAGGAAAAGAACTTCGGGGAATTTCGCAGGAAAGTGAAGTCGGCGGAAGTGCTGTCGGCGTCGATGGAGCACCTGTTGTTGTCGCTGGGGTTCACCGGACGAGTGAGCGTAGTGATGCAAAACGGGCGCGTGCTGAAGTCGGGCTACGAAGAAGGCTACTTCCACCAGCGGCACGGCGGGGGCGCGGACGACGAGAGCGCGCAAAAACTGTAGAAGCGAAGGGAGTTGGCGGCGAACAGAGTTGGAGGCGGCGGCGATGGGGCGTATTCACAGGACTCCATAAAAACTAAATAGCGCAAGCAGGTCATCGTAAAAAAAACGAGCCCTGCGTTCGGTTCCCGCAAAGTTTAACGGGAATCGACGCAGGGCTTTTTGTTTCGGCTTCCGGCATTCGGCTTCCGGGAGGTTGCAGGTGGAGATTCTAATTCAGGTGCTTTTTTGGAGGAGTAATGAGAAGCGATCATAACGGCGATAAAAACGAAATGGGAGTGGAGTTGAAATATTGCGAGCACTGTGGCGGGTTGTGGGTGCGGGAGTGTGGAGCGGGCACGGTGTACTGCGAGAGGTGCCAGCCGAAGGTGGCGGATTTGCCAGCGGCGAAAAAATCGCGCAGGCCGGAGCTGCCGGTTCGTCCGCACACGGCGGTGGAGGACTATGAGTTCGAAATCGATGGCGAGGACTTCAGGGACTTTGAAGCGGCGGGAGGTGTGGCATGACGGGCGTGATTGAGATCGCGGCGGAGGCAGAGCGGCCAGATGAGGCACGCGCTGGAATTGTGTCGCGACCGAAAGCCGGGGATCAGTCGTCGGGGGACGTGACGGAGAACCTGCCGGTACACCAGTTTCCGGTGGAGACGGAGGCGGTGCAGGAAATCGTCCTGCAGACATGGCACGCGAGGCAGGCTGCGGCGGAAGATCGCGAGCGAGAGCGGCGAACCTACCGAGGGCGGGTGGTGGCGATGTTGCGGCGCTATATGCGGTACTCGATCGAAACGGGGCGGTTGCCGTCACTGCTGGGACGCGAGTTCTTTCGGGCGAAGGTGACTTCGTACACAGTGGTGACATTTGAGGATCGGGTCATCTTCGTGCACGACATGGAGAGGTGCCTGGACCGGCTGGATGAATTTTCGCGGCAACTGATTGCGCGGCACATTCTGCAAGAGCACGATCGATGGGCAACAGCGAAGCTATTGCACTGCAACGAAAAGACGGTACGGCGTATGCATGCCTGTGGTTTTGGACGTGCTGAGCGACATTCTGCTCGAGGTGGGACTGATGGAGCGACTGGACTCGACGCGGGGAGATCCTTGTCAAGGGGGTGAAGACGACTGAATTGGTGCAAGTGATTGGGAAGATTGGAAATAGAAAGTTTGGAAAATGTCCACTTTGCCCTTAGCAATTTGCTATTCTAGATATAGAGAGTCAAAAGAAAGAAAGTTCTTGCGGAAAGCGCGTTTTCAGGACGCGCTTTTCCTTTTTTGGGAGTTCCAATGGGTCAGCGAATCAGCATCTGGAACCTTCCCTGGGAACGACAGGAAACCTTGTCAAGGGGGTAAAGGTGGCACATTCGGTGCAAGTGATTGGGAAGATTGGAAATAGAAAGTTTGGAAAATGTCCACTTTGCCCTTAGCAATTTGCTATTCTAAATATAGAGAGTAAGAAAAAAAGAAAAACTCTCGGTAGAGGGCGCGCCTTTGGGCGCGCCCTCTGTATTTTGGGCGAAGGAAAAATCCAAGGAAGCTGAGTACGGGGCCATGATTAAGAAAAAGAAGGGTAAGACGACGGAGAAGAAGACTGCGAAGAGGAAGGGCTCGAGGAAGAGGAAGAAAGAGCTCAATCCCGCAGAGGTACGAAAGAGTATTGCCATCCTGGTGAAGTCGGAGGCCGAAGAGATGGCCGAGGCAGTGATTGGCGAAGGGAAAAAGGGACAACTGGCCACTGTGAAGTATCTGTTCGAGATGGCAAAGATTTTTCCCGAAGCGACTGACGGGAGTCAGGCGAGCGCAGATGAGGAATGCCTGGCGGCGACTTTGCTGCGCAGGCTGGATCTGCCGGATGAGCCGGTCATGAGGGATGAGGAGGATCTGCCGAAGATGGCGAGTTCCGGTGATAAGCCGGCCGCGACGGCAGAGAACGAGGTCGAGGAGAAGGAGTCCGGTTCTGGGGCAGGGAGTTGCGAGGAAAACAAGGAGCCGGTACTGGCGTGAGTTCGGGAGATTCATAGGAAAATCCCCGGCCTTCGGCTTCGCTCAGGGCAGGCTTTCTCGCAAAGGACGCGAGAAACGGGGCACCCGTTCTGCTGATGTTGGAAATTCTGGACACGGCTATGCCGTAGAATGGGGCGGAGTTGGTGCGACGAGAACCTCCTGTAGCGGTTTGGGTGGGGATGAAGAGGAAAGCCAAAATCCCCACCCTAACTGATGAGATCAAGAACCCCACCCTGTCGCATAAAACGCGACAAGGGTGGGGCACCCGGACGAAAGCGGAACGCTCTAATAGGACGATGGATATTACATGGTTGGACGAGGATGAGAGGATTGGGGTCGGGGGCGGGATTTGGAATGTGGCGAACATGGCGAAGGTGGCGAAGGAAGGGATTACGCACATCATCGACATGCAGATCGAATGCGATGACAGGAAGCTAGGGCCGGAGGAATACGGCATCGAGGTGCTGTGGAACCCGACCGACGACGATTTCTTGCCGAAGGATCCGGAGCTCTTCCAGGCTGGAGTTGATTTTGTGCAGGCGGCATTCGCGGAAAGAACAGATGCGAGGGTATTCATTCACTGCGCGGCCGGGGTGCACCGGGCACCGATGATGGCGCTGGCGGTTTTGTGTACGATCCGTGAGATGGATTTGGACGATGCGAAGCATTTGATCGAGGACAAGCGTCCGGTGGCGGATTTTGCTGAGGTGTATGTAGAGAGCGTGGCGAGATTCTTGAGGGACAGGAAGCGCGGGGAGCCACCTTCCGGGGGACGGTGGATGTCTCCGTTTCGGTAGGATTGACAGGTTTAGGGGTGGAGAAAAGCAGATCCCTCCACTGCGCCGTCGCTTGCGCTCCGGCTTCGGTCGGGATGACAGAGCGATTTTGTCCAGGCTTAGTTGGGGATGACAGAGCGGAATTGTCCAGGCTTGGTTGGGGATGACAGAGCGTTCTTTGACTTCGGTCGGGATGACAGAGCGAAGAATGGATTGGGAGACGGGATTTGAGTGGGCTGCCATGTTCTGTTGAGCAGTCGTAATGGACACAGGAAAGTGCAGCGGACGGACGTGTCCGCGCAACACCGGGACTTGATGGAGGATACGATGTTTGACGCGGGTCGCCGCCCTAACGGGCGGTTTTTTTATTGGCTGCTGACGGTGCTTACGGTTTTCGGCGTCGGGCTTTCTGCTTTCGGAGCACCTGGTCCAGACAATGGGCCAGCCACAACGACCGTGGCGGACACGGTCTACCTGGCGGACGGAACGACTGCGCAGGGGAATCTGATTATCACGTGGCCGGCGTTTGTTACGGCGAGTGGGGCGGCGGTGGCGAGCGGGTCGAAGGACGTGACGCTCGGAGCGAACGGCGCTCTCAGCGTGGCGCTAGTGCCGAATGCAGGAGCAACTCCGGCGGGGGTGTATTACACCGTCGTCTACCAGATTGGATCAGGACAGGTGAAGACGGAAGATTGGATGGTGCCAACGACATCTCCGGCGAACCTGGCGACGGTGCGGACGACGCCGGGATCGGGCGTGGCGGGACAAGCGGTCTCGATGCAGTATGTGAATTCTGCACTGGCGACAAAGGCGAATGACAGCGCGGTGGTGCATCTGGGGGGCACGGAGACGATCAGCGGCGCGAAAGTGTTTGCCAGCGCGCCGAGTGTTCCGCTGCCGACGAGCAGCGGACAAGTGGCGACCAAGGGCTACGTGGATCAATCGATTTCCACGGTTGGGGCAGGAAGTTATTTGCCGACTGCCGGCGGAACGTTGACGGGAGCATTAACACTGCAGGGGAATCCTTCGGCGCCGCTGCAGGCTGCGCCGAAGCAGTATGTGGACCTGGGGCTGACCTCCAAGGCTGATTTGATTTCGGGAGTTGTCCCGGCGAATGAGTTGGGAACGGGCAGCGCGAATTCTGGAAGCTGTCTGCTGGGAAATGGAACCTGGGGCGCGTGTGGAAGCGGAGGCGGGACGGGGAATGTCTCGACGAATCCCACAACAGGTGTCAGTCAAAACATCACGCAGGCGGTGGGGACACAGTTCTCGACAAATAACCTGGCGGGCATTCCGTATGTGGTTGCAAGTTACAACTGGCCGCTGGCAGGGACGACGGAGAGTTGCACGGGTGGCTGCACGACGGGCGGGCTGGTTGCGGGGACGCAGGCAACGATTACGCTGACACCGTGTCCGGCGGGGATTGACACTTCGAATAACGCGAACGGGCCGTACGGTGTTTACATTTCGGGGACAGGAACGGCAGAGGCGGTGGCGGTTACGGGGGGAAGCTGCACGTCGGGAGCTTCGTCGGGGACGATTGTGTTCACGCCGGGCAACAGTCATGCGGCGGGATTCACGGTGGGATCCGCGAGTGGTGGGAACCAAGAGGCAATCAACATCGCGGACAACACGCCGGCGCACACGCCATTTGCGGTGATTCAGGAAGTGCCGGCCAACTCCAATTCTGCGAACTACAACATTTACTGGCCGGTGTACCTGAATCCGGGGAAATCTCTGCTGAATGGATATGGGGCGTTGTGGCAGTGCTACACGCGCTCGATTTGCCTGATGGTAGGCAACTACGCATCAGCGACCGCGGGACACAACACGGTTGCGGGGCTGACGTTCGAGCCAGCATTGAATGTAGACGGGGCGCAGATTTCGTCGGTGTCGGCGACGGCGGGGCTGTATACGGTAACGACGGCGGGCAATCACAATCTGGTAGCGGGGGATTGGGTGATCTTGTATTACTCGACTCCGGCGCAGACGCAGGAAGCCAGAGTGCAGGTGCTGGCATCGGGACTGACGTCGACGCAGTTCCAGTACTCTCTGGGATCGACGACGTTCGCGACGTCGAGCGGATTCGGATGGGCGGCGATCGAGAATGCGGCCATCGAAGATGAAACCGACGGGCTGAAACTGGTCGACATCAAATTTCAAAGCGGACCGGTGGGGAGTGCGCGGTTCCATCAGGGCGTGGTGGTGGGCAACGATCAAGACTTCGTGATCGACGGCATGACGAACCTGGGCGGTGGGGGAACGTTCCGGGCCAACGCGAATTTCGTGGGCAACATGGTTTACATACGGGGCGACCAGGGGGCGGCGGCCGTACCGTACATCCATCACCTGGAAGCGTCGATGCAATGCGGGGGCAACGGCATTCGTAATGTTGCGGGAAACACGATGCATGTCACGGACTCCGTGATTCAGGGGACGAGCCAGTACTCGATCTACTACGGGAACGGAGTGAATCCATGGGAGATCGACAACGTTTATTACGAGACCGGATCTTGCACGAATCCGGCGTATGCAGCGGGATCGTATGGGGCGGAGGCGGGATACATCTCGAACACGGGGAGCAGCCTGTCGATTCAGGGCAACGCGCCAATCGGGGGAGGATTCCCGTCGTTCGCGAGCGGAGGTGGCGCCGCCTCGCAGCGTAACTACTACATTGTGGCTCACGACAGCAACCGGGGAACGTCGCCTCTGTTGGCCATTGGCACGGCACAACCGGCGACGGGCAGCACAAGCATTCCGTTGTATTGGCCGAACATTGATTTGAGCGGTGGGGGAACGCGGACATGGGACATCGTCGTCACCATGGGGAATAGCCCTACGTCGGCGCCTTACACGGGAAATGCTTTTTCGGTGGCGACGAATGTTGCTGCTGTGTGCAACACAGCCGGCATCTGCACTTACACGGATACGCAGGGTGCGACGTCGGCTTATACGGTCAGCAACGCTTCGTGGGTGCCGTCGTATTGGTTCTGGCCGGGATCGTTTGTGTTGGGAAGGGGAGCAACACTGTACATGGATCAGGCGGGACAGACAGGTGAATTCATTCCCAGCTCGTATCTTCCGCAGGTGTTCGCCAAGCGATGTCCGGCGCTTGGTGGGGGACCGACTTACTATACGCCGACGTGGATGGTTTGCTATGCGGGAGATTCGGTGGGCAACGGGAATCCGAAGGTGGGAGCGCAACTGGTGCAGATCGGTGCGGCTAGTGGGAATCTGGCGTCGGGAGTGACAGGCGGATTGACCTTTGAGCCGGGGCCGGGCGTGGGATCGGCGCCGCGACAGATCATCACGACGATGGACGGGAGCCCACAGCAGACGATCGCGACGCCGGGATACGTCCGCACCGGAACCGCGGCGGATAGTTTCATCGGGACCGACACGACGGGGAACGTGGGCACGCAGGACCAGACGTATGGCGCTCCGGGTGGGCACAACTTTTATGTAAATGATCCAGGGACGAACGCGGCGAATGCGAAATTCAGCATCTTGTCGGCGGGAGCAACGTTTCGAACTCCAGTGACATTCAACGCGGGAGTAACGTTTGCAGGGATTACGGGAGCGGCGCAGTGCTTGCATGTGAGTGCGACGGGAGTAGTGACGGGAACTGGATCGGATTGCGGGAGTGGAGGCGGAGGGTCGGGGACAGTGAATAGCGGCGGGGCATCGCAGGTGGCGATGTACTCTGCGAGTGGAGCTGCGGTGAGCGGAGACAGCGGACTGACGGACAGCGGGACGGTTCTGAATTATGCGGGGAGCGGCGGGATCACAGCGGCGTCGGGAACGTTCAGCGGGAACCTGACGGTGAATGGACAACTGCAGGTGGCGGGGCCGTGGTTGGTGAGTTCGCCTATTCCGGGGACGGGAATGATCGGGGCGGGGACGGGGGCGTCCGCGCTGGGAATTTCGAATGATGGGAACTTTTATATTTCCACGAATGGTGGGAGCCCGCAGAAGGTGGCGACGACAGCGACGAGTTCTTATTTCTCGAACCTGTGGCAGGAAGATGCGAACACTTTGGGAGTGTACAGCGGGGCGAATCCGCAGGGGCTGCATGTGTACGGGACGTATCCGAGCACCTCGAACTACGAGCGGACAGGGCTAGGCTGGGATCCGTCGTCCACTTACTTTGTGCTGCGGAACGAGAACGCAGGAACGGGAGTGCAGCGTGGGATCGGCTTCTGGATTGGATCGGGGATCAGGTGGGCAATCGATACGCAGAGCGCGTTCAAGCCGTTCATGACGAATTCGTTCGACATCGGCGTAGTGACGCCGTCGCAACTTGTACCGCGGACCGTTTACGCGGCAACATCGTTTGACACGCTGACGCAGGGGCGCCTGAACTTTGAGTTGTGCAATGACGCGACGACGGGAACGGCGCTGAATTTCCTGGCGGTGTACAACTCGGCGAATCCGGCTTGCGTGGTAAAGGCAGGGAGTTCGAATACGGATGGAGTGGTCGGGGTGGTGAGCAATGGATCGGGAACAACGGGGAATGCGGTGATCACGTACCGGGGATATGCGCTATGTTCGTTTGATGGATCGACGGTGTCGGGCGACTACGTGGTGACGAGCACAACGAACCCGGGCGATTGCCACGATGCTGGGGCGGCGCGTCCGGCGGGCATGCAGGTCATTGGGAGAGTGGAGTCGACCAACACGGGACCGGAACTTATGGAATTCGGGCGGCGTTGGAATCTCCCCTGAGCGCGATGGCACCGAATACGACGTCGGTGCCGTGGATCCCGACGGCGCACTACGGCACGGGGATCAGCTTCTCGACGACAGCGGCGAAGGCGATTTTTACGGGAGTGATCCTGACGTTTCCGAAGACGACTACGCAGGTGACGTACCTGGTGTCGGCGGCGGACACCTCGGCGAATACGTACGACATTGGAATTTATTCGGGAACCTCGGGCGGGACTTGCACGCAGGTAACGCACACGGGGCCGACACCGGGGTCGACATTTTCTCCGACGAGTTCATGGAAGACGCTGAGCTGGGTGGGGGGAGCGGTGACGTTGCAACCAGGGCGGTATTACCTGGCTTATACGACTAGCTGCACTGCGAGCTGCGCGACGATGGGCGGGGACGGAACGGGGATGACGTTCGCGGGGAGTATTGGGGGAGCGAACTCGAATGTGAATGTAACGACTGGAGGGACGTTGCCGGCGTCGGTGATTTGTCCTACGGATACTTATACGGCTACTAGTATGCCGAACTGGGCGATTAACTAGGGAATATCCTACCCTTGCGCAAAGGGCGCGCAAGGATGGGGCACCCGGTCCGAACACAAAGTCAAGAATCTTTTGGGATTGGCCATCGGTTTTCCGGTGGCTTTTTTATTTGGAGCAGAACGTTCAACCACAGAGGACACTGAGGACACAGAGGATTATGAAGAAACTTTTCATGTTGGCGGTGCTGATGTGGAGTGGAGTTGCGCCGGCCACTACTTATTACGTTAGCTCGAGTACGGGGAGCGACGCCAGTAGCGGGACTTCTGTGGCGAGTGCGTGGAAGACTTTGGCAAAAGTGAATGGGCAGACGTTTCAGGCGGGGGATTCGATTTTGCTGAAGCGGGGGGACGTTTGGAATGAGAGTCTGGTGCCGCCTTCGTCGGGAACATCGGGGAATCCGATTACGTTTGATGCGTACGGGACGGGGGCGCCACCGAATCTGACGGGATATTATGCGGTGCCGTCTTCGGCCTGGGTGCAGGTGACGGGGAATGACTGGAAGGCACCGGTGCCGTCGACGTACACGACCATCAACTTCTGCCTTTTTGGATCGGTGTGGGGACAGAAGGTGGGGGCTGCTTCGGGGAACTTGACGGCGCAGTGGGATTTTTATTTTGCGAACGGATATGTCTACGTGTATTCGGTGGGAAATCCCGCGAGCTTTTACGGTACGGCGATTGTGCCGATGGCTTTGAGCAATGTGCCGGTCATTAATGTAAATGGGAAGTCGTGGCTGACGTTTCAGCATTTCCTGGTGAACTGGTTTGATGAGTACGGAGTGTATGTGCAGGGAGCGAGCGATCACCTGGTATTCGCGAATATGGAGGCGGACTCGATGATTCCACAGGGCGCGCAGCCGCTGGGATTTTACGTAAATGAAAGCGCGCCTGGGCCAGGAGACATCAAGATCTACAACTCGGAGGGGCTGTTTGGCGGCAAGTCTGGGGCAGAGAAGAAGGATGCTGCGATGTCATTTTTGGAAAATGCACTGGCAACTGTGGACGCCGTCGCACAACGGGAAATCGTCGACCCCGAGAAGTTCAAGACTGGCGTTTCAAAGATCATCGACGGCACGGTCGACTGCCTGAACGCTTCTACCTGGGCGAAACCGAACACTTCCACTCCGGCAGTCAGCCAGTAAGGACGCGATTCCGACCCTTTTGCAAAGGGCGCGAAAGGATGGGGCAGCCAGTACACTTCTGAAATCCCGCATCTAGCCGACTTCTTCGCTCCAGGTTTCCAGATTCTTTTTCACCAGGGCCATGAACTGGTCGGCG
Organism: uncultured Acidobacteriaceae bacterium; assembly: GCA_963795875.1. Classification (GTDB taxonomy): domain Bacteria; phylum Acidobacteriota; class Terriglobia; order Terriglobales; family Acidobacteriaceae; genus Sulfotelmatobacter. The sequence goes on along the minus strand of CAWCJM010000003.1, from coordinate 801,133 downwards.
ACCGCGCCGTCGATGAGGCGGTGATCGTAGCCGAGAGTGAGGTGCACGACGGAGCGGATGGCGATCGAGTCGGTGCCGTCTTTGTCGGTGATCACCATGGGCTGCTTGGTGATTCCGCCGACGCCCATGATGGCGGAGTTGGGCTGGTTGATGATGGGCAGTCCGAAGACGGCGCCGAACTGGCCGGGGTTGGTGACGGTGAAGGTGGAGCCTTCGACGTCTTCGGGCTTGAGTTTCTTGGTGCGGGCGCGCTCGCCGAGATCGGTGATGCCGCGCTGCAGGCCGAGGAAATTCAGGTCGCCGGCGTTCTTGAGGACGGGAACGATGAGTCCCCAGTCGAGGGCGACGGCGATGCCCATGTTGATTTGGCGGTGATAGCGGATGTTGTCGCCTTCGAGGCTGGCGTTGATGATGGGCCACTGCTGCAGGGCGATGACGGCGGCGCGCACGAAGAACGGCATGAAGGTGAGGCGGGCGCCGTGGCGCTGCTCGAATCCGGCTTTGTGCTTGTTGCGCAGGTTGACGATGCGGGTGAAATCCACTTCGTACATGCAGTGGACGTGAGCGCTGGTGCGGCGGGACTCGATCATGCGCTGGGCGATGATCTTGCGCATGTTCGTCATGGGGACAAGATCGCCGGGGTAGGGTGCGGGAGCTGCCGGGCGCGGCGCCGGAGCGGCGGCTGCAGACTGAGCACGGGGCAGATGGAGTAGCGGGAGCCGGTTGCGAAGATCCCTGGCTCTCGATGAACTGCATGATGTCCTGCTTGGTGATGCGGCCGCCGAGTCCGGTGCCGGAGATTTGGGAGAGGCTGACGCCGTGTTCGCGGGCGATTTTGCGGACGAGCGGGGAGGAGCGGGCTTCTTCGTCGTCTTCGCTGAGCGGCGGGAGCGGGGGCCGGCGGCGGGGCAGGAGCGGGCGACTTCTCTTCAGTCTTCTTTTCTTCGGCTTTCGCGGCAGGTTTCTCGGAGGCCGGCGTGACTGTGGCGGCTTTGGCTGGGGCAGCGGCGGCTTCGCCGTCGACGGCGATTGTTCCGACGACCGTGTTCACGCCGACTGTGGTGCCTTCGGTGACTTTGATTTCCTGCAGAACTCCGGAGGCGGGGGCGGGAATTTCGGCGTCGACCTTGTCGGTGGAGATTTCGAATAGGGGCTCGTCGCGCTGAACTTTGTCGCCGGGCTTCTTCAACCACTTGGTAATAGTGCCCTCAACGATGGATTCGCCCATCTGGGGCATGATGATGTCAGTTGGCATGATTTCCTTCCTATGACGGCGCGGCCCTAAAAGAGGGTCGGGCGCAAACGGATATTATAGCGGGGCGAGCGCAGGGGCTAAAGCCCATCGATCCCGAGCGCGCTTTCGCGGCCCTGAAGGGCCGCTCTTCCACGATATTCTACGGATCTGATGCGGCTCGCGGGATACGGTACGACGATTCAGCGGCTCTCAAGATTTTAGTGGTGGTCGTGTTTTTCTTTGCCATCTTTCTTCTCGTCTGGCTTATTTTCTTCGGCAGCGGGAGCGGCATTGAAGTTTGTCTTCCAGTAGTCCTGGACGGCGGGTGGGAGTTTGTCGAGGTGGGAGAGGAGCATGGTGATCTTCCACATGTCCTGTTCGCTGAGGGTTTTGTCCCAGGCGGGCATGCCGGTGTAACGGACGCCGGTGCGGATGGTGTAGAAGATGTGCCACTCGGGATCGTCGGGCGGATCGGAGATGAGATTCGGCGGGGGCGGATAGAACGAAGTGGCCAGCGTGGAGGGCTTGCGGTCGAGGCCTCCGTGGCAGAGGGCGCAGTTCATGGTGTAGAGCTTCATGCCGTCTTCGAGATTCTGATCGGTGGGCGTGAGCGGGTTGGTGATGCGAGGAGCGTGACGCTCCATGGAGGCATCGACGGCGCCCATGGCGAAGTGGCGTCTCCATGTGTCCGGGCTCGACGTTGGCGGCTGTGGGGAAAAAGCCGAGCATGGCGAAGCCGAGTCCGCCGAGGATGAGTACTAGCAGCGTGACGATTACGCCGAGGATGAACTTGCCCATGAGGCCTCCGAAGACTATTGTGGCAGATGGGGCGGGCTGGCGCGCTAATCTCGAACGGTCAAGCTTTGTGCGACAGACAGCGCCTTCGACTTCGCGCTTGCAGGCTTGGCACCTGTCGCCGACACCTCGTTAAGGAGGCGGGCGGACGAATGCGTCCGCCGCTACGTCGGTCAATACGCTTTCAGGCGGCGGGACTCGCGGACTACGTCTTCTACTTTCGGCAGGTAGTGATGTTCCTGCGGCGGGGAGAACGGGATGGCGGAGTCGAGGCCGGCGATGCGGACGATGGGGCCGTCGAGGTCGTCGAAGGCTTCTTCGTTGATGATGGCGGCGATTTCTCCGGCGAGGCCTCCGGTGCGGGAGTGCTCGTGGAGGATGATGACTTTGTTTGTCTTCTTCACGGTTTGCGCGATGGCTTCGCGATCGAGCGGCGAGACGGTGCGCAGGTCGAGGATTTCGATGTCGATTCCTTCTTTGCTTAGGATCTCGGCGGCTTCGAGCGCGGTGTGGACCATCGCGGCATAGGTGATGATGCTGAGGTCGCGGCCTTCGCGGACGATGTTCGCTTTGCCGATGGGGACGACGTAATCTTCTGCGGGGACTTCGCCTTTGATGCGGCGGTAGAGATATTTGTGCTCGAAGAAGATGCAGGGATTGTTGTCGCGGATGGCGGCTTTGATCAGGCCTTTGGCGTCGTAGGGCGTGGCGGGGCAGATGACTTTGAGGCCGGGATTGTGGACGAACCACATCTCGGGATTCTGCGAGTGGAAGGGGCCGCCGTGGACGTATCCGCCGCTGGGACCGCGGAGGACGAGCGGAGCGGGCGCGCCCCAGAGGTAGTGCGTTTTCGCGACCATGTTGCTGATCTGGTTGAAGGCGCAGCCGATGAAGTCCATGAACTGAAATTCGGCGACGGGGCGCATGCCGGTGAGTGATGCTCCGAAGGCCGCGCCGACGATGGCGGACTCGGCGATGGGCGTGTCGATGACGCGCTCGGGGCCGAAGCGGTCGATGAATCCGTCGGTGACTTTGAAGGCGCCGCCGTAGATGCCGATGTCTTCGCCGAGGCAGAAGACGGAGGGGTCGCGGTCCATTTCTTCCCAGATTCCCTGGCGGATGGCTTCGAGGTAGGTGAGTTGCATAGGGTCAGGTTTCAACGTTTCAAGGTTTCAAATCGTCACGGTTTTCTTATAGCCGAAACACAAGGTCCTTCGACTTCCAGAACGACTCTGCGAATCGTTCTCTTCCGCTCGGAATGACGACGCGCTCAGGATCCTGAACTCTTAAACAGAGAAACAGAAATGTCATCCCGAGCGAGGATACTCATTCACGCTAGTGAACGAGCACCGCAGTCGAGGGACCTTGCGTTTCTGTTTGGTACCAGTCGGCCGCTAAATCCTTCCAGCCGGAGTTCTTGCGTTCGATCAGCCACATTTTCTTTTCGCGACGCCAACGCTTTAATTGTTTCTCGCGATCGATCGCAATTGCAACATCATCAAAGCTTTCCCAGTAGACGAGGCGCGTACAGTTGTAATCGTCGGTAAACCCCTCCCAGATGTGGTTCTTGTGCTGCCAGACACGCTTACGCAAGTTGTTCGTCATTCCGATGTACAGGGCTCGTCTTGAGGCGCTTTGCATCATGTAGACGTAGTAGATGTACTCGTCGCGCATTTGGGTGACTCCCGGCTGAACACAAGGTCCCTCGACTGCGCAAAACGATTCGCTTTGCTCATCGTTTTGCTTCGCTCGGGATGACAATGTGGGGAGCATTTCACAATTGAGCGATGCTGAGTCTGTGATGAGTGAACATGAAATCCACAGCTCTTGCAGCTTCAACTTCTCACGTCAGCTTACTCGGACGACTGTTGCATCCTCAGCCCGCCAACCTACTTCAAATGCACGGCTGCTTCGGTTTGCTTTGTAGCCGCCGGTTCCCTTCTTTACTTTTGGCATGCCGTATTTTGGTTTGATTTCGTGGCAGCCGTCTTCGCAGAAGACGCCGCCTTCGGCTGATTCTGGCGTCGGCATGGGAGAGTTCACGGCGATCTCTCGTTCTGCTTCGATCATCCTTCTACTTCTGCGATCAGGGCTTCATTCTCTTTCGCGCTCAGCCACTTCTTTTCTTTCACCAAATAATTCTCGAATCGTGCGATCGGGTCGCGCTTTTTCCAGAAGTCGAACATTGGCTTGGGCACGTAGCTGGCGGCGTCGTGGATGGCGTGGCCTTTCATGCGCATCATTTTGGCTTCGATCAGCGTGGGGCCTTCGCCGCGGTGGGCGCGTTCGACGGCTTCGTGGGCGGCGTCGTAGACCTGGCAGGCGTCGGTGCCGTCGACGATCACGCCGGGGATGCCGTATCCGATGGCGCGTTCGGCGAGGTCTTTGCAGCGGTACTGCATTTCGGACGGCGTGGAGTAGGCCCAGAGATTGCTTTCGACGAAGAGCACGAGGCCGAGATTTTGCACGGCGGCGAAGTTGATGCCTTCGTAGGTGACGCCGGTGGACTGGCCTCCGTCGCCGATGTAGGTCATGACGGCGACGTTGCGGCCTTGCAGGCGCGCGCCGAGCGCGACGCCGGAGAGCACGGGAATTAGATCGCCGAGCATGGAGATGGGCGAGACCATGTTGCGCTTTTCGATGTCGCCGAAGTGCGAGGTGCCGTCGCGGCCTTTGGTGGGCGAGTCGGCTTTGGCCATGTACTGCATCATGGTGTCGCGGGCGGCGAAACCGCGGACCAGGAGCGATCCCTGGTTGCGGATCATGGGGGCGAACCAGTCGTCCTTGTCGAGCGCGTAGGCGGAGGCGCAGGAGCAGGCTTCCTGGCCGAGTCCGAAATAGACTCCGCCGACGACTTTGCCTTGCTTGTAGAGATTTTCCAGCGCGACTTCCATTTTGCGGTTGAGCAGCATGAAGCGGTAGATCTCGATGCATTGCTGCTTGTCGAGATATTTCGAGTCGCGGATGGGCGGGACGGGAGCGTCGAGATTGCCTTCGACTTCGTAGCGGACGTGCTCGGGGCCCTGGCGGTCTTTTTCTATGTGCTGGCGGACGGTGAAGTCGGGGTGCTCGAGGCGATAGTCGGGGATGGAGTAGGTGCGGAGGTCGGTGCTCGGTTTGTTGTTTCCCTTCGTCGAACTGCGCTCGACGGAACGGGCGAAGGCGGCCGTTCCCACACGAGCCGTTCCCACACGACCATTGCGCGGACGATTGCCGTTGGAGTTGTGCTTGGACTTCTTCTTATTGTTCCCCATGTAAGGCGGCGCTTTGGGCGCGATGTATTGATGGTATCGCGAGAGTGGGGGATTGGGCTAGTTTGCGACGCCCGGCCACGCGGACAGGGCCGCACGACTATACCGGAAGTGCGCGCCTAGGAGGGCGTCGAGGGTTTCGACCCAGAGCATCTGGCTGGAAAAGACTTTGCCGAAGTTGCGGGAGATGGATTCGGCGACGGCGTTCAGTCGAGTGGTTTGCCGAGTTCCTGCTGCATCGAGGTGACTGGCTTGGTCGTGATGCCGCAGGGGATGATCAGGTTGAAGTAGCTGAGGTCGGTGTTCACGTTGAGGGCGAAGCCGTGGGAGGTGACGAAGCGGGAGATGTGGATGCCGATGGCGGCGAGTTTGGCTTCGGAGGGTGCTCGCTGCGGCAGCCGAGCGCTTCGCTTCAAGCTTGTCGGCGCAGCGAAGCAGGTCCCTCGACTCCAGAGAACGATTCTTCGAATCGTTCTCTTCCGCTCGGGATGACAAGCGAATTGAAATCTCCTTGGGATGACAAAGTCGGGGATCTGTCCAGACGCCGGTTAGGCCGGGGACTCGTTTGGTGGGGATGGCGAAGTCGGCGCAGGTGCGGATCAGGACTTCTTCCAGGCGGCGGACGAATTCGACTGCGCCTAACGTTTTGCGTTTACTGATCGGGCGCGGCGTGGGCAGCGCAGGTCGAAGATGGGGTAGCCGACGATCTGGCCGGGGCCGTGGAAGGTGACGTCGCCGCCGCGGTCGCATTCGAAGAGCTCGACGCCGCGCTGGGCGAGGAGTTCGGGGGACGCGACTACGTTGGCGGCTTTTGCGTTTCGGCCTAGCGTGATGACTGGTTTGTGTTCGAGCAGGAGAAGGACGTCGCCGATTTTTTCTTCTTTGCGGAGGGCGACTAGCTGCTGCTGCAGGCGCAGGCCTGTGGCGTAGTCGATGGTGCCGAGTTGGAGGATCGAGATCAAAGTTCGTTTCACGGATCACGAACTTCACCACAGAGGACACGGAGGACACAGAGGAATTGCATAGATCCTTCGCGCAAATGGCGCGCTCAGGATGACAAGACGTCTTCGTCTGTCTGTGTCTCTCTGATCCGTGTTCATCCGTGTAATCCGTGGCTCAGACTCACGCGTTGATCGCCATTCCGTACACGCTGTTTGACGCGTCCAGCATGGCTTCGGCCAGCGTCGGGATGGGCGTGGATCGTCCACATTAAATCTTCGACCGTGGCTTCGAGTTCCATGGCGGCTACAGCTTCGGCGATCAATTCTGTGGCTTGCGGGCCGATGATGTGGACGCCGAGAATTTCGCCGTAGTCGGCGTCGCGAGACGATTTTGATGAAGCCTTCGTGCTGGCCGACGATGCTGGCGCGCGAGTTGGCGGTGAAGGGGAACTTGCCGATCTTCACGTTGTATCCGGCTTCGCGGGCTTTGGTTTCGGTGAGGCCGACGCTGCCGATTTCGGGATGGCAATAGGTGGCGCCGGGGATGTGTTCGGGATTGATCGGCTTGCCGGGCTTGCCGGCGATTTTCGCGACGGCGACGAGCGCTTCCATGGCGCCGACGTGCGCCAGTTGCGGCGTGCCGAGAACGATGTCGCCGACGGCGTAGACGCCGGGTTCGGCGGTCTGCATCCAGGAATCGGTTTTGATGAATTCGCGGTCGGGCTTGATCTTGGTGCGTTCGAGGCCGATGTTCTGCGTGCGCGGCTTGCGGCCGACGGCGATCAGGATTTTTTCGGCTTCGATCTTCTGCTGTTTGCCTTCGGCGGTGATGGTGACGGCGACTCCCGACTTTGTCTTCTCAACTTTGTCGACTTTCGCGCTGGTGTGGAAGTTGATGCCGCGCTTGCGGAAGACGCGGGCGAGTTCTTTGGAGACTTCTTCGTCTTCCACGGGGACGAGGCGCGGCAGCATTTCGATGATCGTCACTTCGCAGTCGAACGAGCGGTAGATCGAGGCGAACTCGACGCCGACGGCGCCGGCGCCGACGATCACAATCGACTTCGGAAGTTCTTTCAGGCTGAGGATTTCGATGTTGGTCAGGATGCGGTCGCTGGCTTCGAGACCGGGAAGCATGCGGGCTTCGGAGCCGGTGGCCAGAATTACATTCTTCGCTTTGAGGTGGCTGGCCTTGCCGTCGTTGGTGACTTCGACGGTGAACACGCCGTTCTGCGCCGGGCCGGTGAGTTTGCCGTAGCCTTTCACGGTCTCGACTTTATTTTTCTTCATCAGGAATTCGAGGCCTTTGGCGTGCTTGGCGACGATCTTTCCTTTGCGCTCCTGGATGGCGGCCCAGTTCAGTTTGCGGGCGTCGACGCCTTCGATGCCGAATTCCTTCGCTTCTTTCAGGTGATCCCAGAGTTCGGCGTTGAAGAGCAGCGCTTTGGTCGGGATGCAGCCGACGTGCAGGCAGGTGCCGCCGAGGAATCCGTCTTTTTCGATGAGTGCGGTTTTCAGGCCGTATTGGCCGGCGCGAATCGCGGCGGTGTATCCGGCAGGGCCGCTGCCGATGATGGCTACGTCGTAGATGGTTTCGGGCAATGGAATTTCCTCTATTAGGAAGAGATGACTAAAGGCAAACGATTGATTCTAGAACAGGCGCGGGTCGGGAGGCTCCAAGGACGCGGACCGGCAAGTGCATTCGACCACGAAGGACACTAGAGGCTGCACGAAGGAAACCAGTCGACGGAAAAGGCCGCCTTCGCGAGGCGGCCCTTCTTCGCTCAGATGCTTAGGTATCTTAGTTGTTTTCGTTGCTGGCGCGCTTCCAGGAGATCAGTTCGCCGATGGTCGAACTGGTGCTGGAAACCGGCTGCTTGTAGGCTTCCACTTCCGAGCGCGAGGCTTCTTCGCCGACGGCGCGGATGCTGAGTCCGACTTTCTTCTCTTCCGGATTCATCTTGATGATCTTGAAGTCGTGCTCGAGGCCCGGCTCCAGATGCAAGCGGCTGGCCGTTTTCGTCGGCGGCTTCGGACTTGTGGCACAGGCCTTCCACGCCCTCCGCGATTTCGACGAATGCGCCGAATGCGGCCACGCGCAGGACTTTGCCGTGAACCACGTCGCCGATGTGATGCGTCTGGAAGAACGACTCCCAGACATCGGGCTGAAGCTGCTTCACGCCCAGCGACAAGCGCCGCTTGTCCGGTTCGATCGCGAGAACAACGGCCTTCACGCGGTCGCCCTTTTTCAGCACTTCCGAAGGATGCTTCACGCGCTTGGTCCAGCTCAGGTTGCTGACGTGGACCAGGCCGTCGATGCCGTCTTCGATTTCGATGAAGGCGCCGAAGTCGGTCAGGTTGCGGACGCGGCCTTCGACGGTCATGCCGACCGGGAACTTCTCATGCAGCGAATCCCACGGATTGGCCGCCAGTTGGCGCATGCCGAGCGAAATGCGGCGCTCGGTCGGATTCACGTTCAGAACCACGCACTCGACCTGATCGCCAACGTTGACCAGCTTCGACGGATGCTTCATGCGCTTCGACCATGTCATTTCGCTGACGTGGACCAGGCCTTCAATTCCCTGCTCGAGTTCCACGAACGCGCCGTAGTCGGTCACGCTGATGACGCGTCCGCCAACGTGCGCGCCCTCGGGATAGCGATGCTCGGCATCGAGCCACGGATCGGGCGTGAGCTGCTTGAATCCCAGCGAAACGCGCTGCTTGTCTTTGTCGTACTTCAGGACTTTGACCTGAATCTGGTCGCCGACGTTGACCAGATCTTTGGGGTGAGTGAGGCGTCCCCAGGACATGTCGGTGATGTGGAGCAAGCCATCGAGGCCGCCCAGATCGACGAACGCGCCGTACTCGGTCAGGTTCTTGACCACGCCGGTGAGCACCGATCCTTCTTCCAGGTGCTCGAGCGTCTTGGAGCGCTTTTCGTTCTGCTCGCCTTCGAGCAAATCTTTGCGCGAGACGACGATGTTGCCGCGCTTCTTGTTCAGCTTGATGACGGCGACTTCGAGCGTCTGGCCCTTCATGCCGTCCAGATTGCGGATGGGCCGCAGGTCGACCTGCGAGCCGGGCAGGAAAGCGTGCGCGCCGAGAATATCGACGGTCAGGCCGCCCTTGATGCGGTCGACGACCACGGCCTTGATCGGCTTCTTTTCGTTGTACGCCTTTTCGATTTCTTCCCAGGCGTGAATGCGCTGCGCCTTCTGGTGCGAGAGGTTGATGTAGCCTTCCTCGGCCTGGCCCTTGTCGCGCATCACGTCGATCTCGTCGCCGGGCTTGAACTTGGGCTTGCCCTCGTGATCGAGCACTTCCGCCAGCGGCAGCATGCCTTCCGACTTGGCGCCGATATCGACGACCACGTGCGTCGCCGGTCAGCTTCAGCACCGTGCCCTTGATGACGCGGTCTTCACTCACCGCCTCTTCGGCTTCGGTGGTGAAGTTCTCCAGCACGGAGGCGAAGTCTTCGCCGGCTGCAGTCTTGTCGTCGCTAGCCGAGTCGCGAGCAGCGTCGCGCGGCGGAATCCGCATGCGTCGTCGGTGGAATGGTCGGTGGTGGCGGCAGCCTGAATCGGTTCGGGCTGGTGCTGCTGCTCTGTCGTCGGTTCGGTTCAGTTGCGACAGCGGAGTTGGATTCGGAGTTGTGGGCGGTGGTCTCGTCGAACAAGGTTATGCCTCTCTGATGACGGGATGCGGGGCCTGCTTTGCGGACTGCTGGACGAGTCGTTTGGTTGTGGTGGGCCCACCCTGGCGAGTGAGCTTGGACAATCCCAGCTGTCGGACGTTTTACAGAGAACCCGCGTCCAATGGGAACTCTTCGACTATAGCAATCGCGCGCGAACAGTGTCAAACGCAAATCGGCGAATGTTACAGGAAGGTTTCAATGCGGCGAGGCACTGGCGGTGGTGCGAAGTGCCTCGCCCCGATCTACCGAATGCTTCGGCAAGTTTCGCGCGGCGCGGCATCTGCTAACCTGCCCTGCTATGGATTACCTCTGGACCCCGTGGCGCTATGCCTACGTCTCCTCCACGGAAAAGACCGCCGGATGCGTGTTCTGCGATGCGCCCAAGGAAAAGGACGACGCCAAGGTGCTCATCGTGCATCGCGGCGAGCACTGCTTCGTCATTCTGAATGCGCTTCCGTATACGCCGGGGCACGTGATGATCGTGCCTTACGCGCATCTGGACGAGTTGCAGAAACTGCCGGTCGAAGCGGCGCAGGAGATGATGGCGCTTTCGCAGCGGATGGAATCGGTGCTGCGCGAACTCTACCGGCCGGACGGAATCAATCTGGGGATGAACATCGGCAAGGCCGCCGGGGCGGGGATCGCAGGACACATTCACATGCACGTCCTGCCGCGCTGGGTGGCGGATGCGAACTTCGTGTCGGTGATCGGCGAGACGCGGATTCTGCCGGAGACGCTGGATGTGACGTGGGAAAGGATGAATGCGGCACGTGATGAAGTAGGTTATTGCTTCTCCCTAAACGTGATGTCTTCCTGAGCGGCGCCCTTTGCCGCGAAGGATCTGTGCATTCCCGGCGGGTTGCATGGATCCTTCGCTTTGCTCAGGATGACAATGAGTTCGAATACACTGATCAGCCCGCAAGCTTCTCCATTTCTCTCTCGTCGATCACCGCGACGCCCAGTTCCTTCGCCTTATCCAGCTTCGATCCCGCATCGGCGCCCGCCACGACGTAGTCTGTCTTCTTGCTGACTGAGCCGGCGACTTTCCCGCCCGCATCTTCGATCATCTTCTTGGCTTCGTCGCGAGTGTATTTGGGCAGCGTGCCCGTCAGGACGAAGGTCTTGCCGGCGAGTTTCGTGCCGCGCTCCTTCTTCTTGCCTTTGAACGCCAGGCCGGCCTCGCCCAAGCGCTCGACCAATTTGCGGTTGGCTGGGATGCTGAAGAACTCCACGATGCTCTCGGCGATGCGCGGGCCGACTTCGTTGACGTTCTGCAACTCTTCGACGCTGGCCTGCTCCAGCGCTTCCATCGATCCGAAATGCTCGGCCAGAAATTGCGCGGTGCGCTCGCCGACCATGCGGATGCCGAGGCCGTAGATCACGCGCTCCAGCGGCAGCTTCTTCGAATTCTCGATCTCGTCGAGAATGTTCTGCGCCGACTTGTCGCCCATGCGCTCCAGGCTGAGCAGATCGTCTTTCGTCAGCTTGTAGATGTCGGCGACGTTCTTCACCAGGCCGCGCTCGGTGAGTTGCGTGACCAGCGCGTCGCCCATGCCGTCAATGTTCATCACGCCGCGCGAGGCGAAATGCAGAATCGTCCCGACGAGCTTGGCGGGACAGTTGGCGTTGACACAGCGGTAGTCGACCTCGCCCTCGGTGCGGACGACTTTCGTTCCGCAGACCGGACACTTCTCCGGCATCTCAATTTCCGCCTTGCCGCGAGGATGATTCTCTTGTCGTCGATCACCTTCGCGACTTTCGGGATCACATCGCCGCCGCGCTCGACCTGCACCCAGTCGCCGATCTTCACGCCCAGGCGCTCGATCTCGTCCATGTTGTGCAGCGTCGCGTTGCGAACGGTCGTGCCGCCAATCAGAAACCGGGGACCAACTCGGCCACGGGCGTAAGTTTCCCGGTGCGGCCAACCTGCCAGCGCACATTCTCCAGCTTCGTGATTCCGGCGCGCGCGGCGTATTTGTAGGCGATCGCCCAGCGCGGAGCTTTGCCGGTGAAGCCGAGTTCGTCCTGCAGGGCGGTGCGATCGACTTTGACCACGATGCCGTCGATTTCGTAGGGCAGCGAATCGCGCTTCCCCTCCCACTCCTGGATGAACGTCCAGACTTCGTCCATCGAGTGAACCAGCTTGTGGTTCGGGTTGACTTTGAATCCGGCGGCGTCGAGCGCGCTCAGTGTTTTCGAATGGCGATCGAAATAAGTGCGGCCGTTTTGCAGCAGGATGTAGGGGAAATAATCCATGCGCCGCTCGGCCGTGATGTTCGCATCCAGCTGGCGCACTGTGCCGGCGGTGAAATTGCGCGGGATTGGCGAATGTCGGCAGCCCGTTCCGTTCGCGTTCTTCGTTGATCTTCTTGAACGACGCGGTGGGCATGAGCAATTCGCCGCGCACTTCGAAGTCCGCTGGAATGCCGGCCTTCTTCAATCGCTCTTTCGGAATCGACAGCGGAATCGAGCGCACGGTGCGCACGTTGAGCGTGACGTCTTCGCCGACCGATCCGTCGCCGCGAGTCACGCCCCGCACCAGCTTGCCGTCTTCGTAGATCAGCGCCAGCGACATGCCGTCGAGCTTCAGTTCGCAGACGTAGTCCACCTCGCTGCGGCCGGTGAGTTCGTGCACGCGGCGCTCCCAGTCGCGCAGTTCTTCTTCGTTGTAGGTGTTGTCGAGCGACAGCATGGGCGAGGAGTGCGGCACTTTGACGAATCCCTCGCGGGGCTTGCCGCCGACGCGCTGCGTGGGCGAATCCGGAGTGATGAGCGAGGGGTGCTCGGCTCTCCAGATCCTTCAGCTGCTGCATCAGCTTGTCGAATTCCGCGTCGCTGATTTCGGGATTGTCGAGAACGTAGTAGAGGTACTCGTGGTGGCGAATCTTTTCGCGCAGAGCTTCGATCTTCTTTTCGACGTCTTTCGGGGCAGGCATCGCACAAGATTATAGGCGGAAAGAAATGCGAGAGGGACAGCCGGGGCGGCTGTCCCCTTGATGAACTCCTTCACACCAAGTCATCCAACTTCAGCGCCTGCGGGCCGCCCTTCCACGACGCCTCAAACTGTTTCTGCACGAATCCGGCATCGTAGTCGCGCTTCTGCTGCAGCAAAGCCTGGTGCAGTCCCCACAGCGAGCGCGGATTCCGGGGATTGCGGTCGAGGTCTGCGCGGAAGACTTTCTCCGCGCCTGCGGCGTCGCCGTTCAGGAGCAGAGCCGCGCCGAGCGATTCGCGCACCGGGAAGAACCAGTCGGGTGGTTCGCCGTATTTCAGAGTGTCCTGGATCGCGACGGCTTCGCGGAGCTGTGCGATTGCTCCGTTAGTGTCCTTTTTCGCCATGGCGATCTTCGCGCCCAGAACATCTTTCGCAATCTCCAGAATGTCTTTGGTCTTGTTGTTGATTGGGCATTGAAGATCGCGTCGGGAGGCGTTGCCGCCTGCGGCGTCCGAAACGATCTTGTACTCGGCTTCTGCTTCGGTTATCTTTGCCTGTGCCCGCCAGCGCCAGCCCGCGGGCGAAATGCCAGAAGCCGGTCGTGGCCTTCATCGGATGGATCCGGCGCGGGCATTTTCAGAATTTCGTTCCAATGGTGGAAGCGAATCTCCACCGCCATGGGGATGGTCATGAAGCCTTCGAGCGGCGGCATTTCTTTCACGTGCGGACCCACGTTCGCGGCCAGCAGGTCCGCATTCTTCCGCGCCTCGGCGTAGCGGCCATTCATCGCGCCGCACATGGCGACGAAGTGCAGGTTGTGGCTGTAGTACATCATCGGGTAGATGCCCTGCACGCCTGTCGCCTTGATGTAGGCGCGATCGACTTCCGCCGCCTGCTCGTTCGTCTTGACCGCGGCCTCGTAGTCGCCGGTGCGGATGTAAACGTGCGCGGGCATGTGGACGATGTGTCCCGCTCCGGGCGCGAGCGCAGCTAGTTTGTTCGCTCCGGCGAGGGCGCGCTCGGGATTGTTCGAGGCCTCCACCGCATGGATGTAATAGTGGATCGCGCCCAGATGGTTGGGATCGCGCTTCATCACCGATTCGAGCGTCGCCACGATTTCTTCGGTGCCGGCTTCGGGCGTGCCGTCCTGATGCCACAGTCCCCAGGGATGCAGGTTCATCCCAGACTCGGCAAAGAGTGTGGCCGCGTCGAGGTCGTCGGGAAATTCGGTCGAGACCTGCCGCATGGCGTCGTGATATTCCTCGGCGGCTTTCTTCAGATCGGAATTCGGATCGGCCGGAAACCGCTTCGCCATCGCCTGAATGTAAGCCTGTTCGCTGGGCGAAGCGCCCGCTGACAGATCCACCGCCTTCTGCACCGCATCATGCGCGTGCTTGTAACGGTCGGGGTCGGCAGGATCGTTGTAATTCGGTCCCACGGCCTCGGCGACGCCCCAGTAGGCCATCGCCAGTTTAGGATCGAGTTCGGCGGCGTGCTGAAACGACCGCGCCGCCTCGTCGTGGTTGAAGGCAATAAATATAAGCGCAGTCCCTGGTCGAAGAACTGCTGCGCCTGCGGGTTGTGCGTGGAAACCGGGTGATGGAGATCGCCCAAGCCAGTCACCAGCGTGACCGGGTGGGCTTCGCATGTGGGCAGATGATCTTGCGCCGTCGCGCACTAAACAGAGCAAAGTAGCGCACAGCACTTGCGCCAGAATTTTCATCTGGTTAATCCTCCTGAATTCAATTTTGAAATTCGAGCCCCAAACAACCAAGAAATGGTTGCGGAAAACGCCCCTTGCAAGTGCGGCCAAGCTTATGCCAAATTGAGTCCTTGCCAAGTCGTTCGCGAGTCAACTCAATGCCGAAACGTCCTTGCTTAACGCCGGACGCGACCGACCAGTCCTAGCTGGAGCGTCTGCCGGAAGCACTGCTTAACGCCTTCAACACCAATAACCGCATCAATCACTACCTGATCGACAATCTTCCGCCGGAAGCGTGGAAGGCGAAGCCGCCGGAGGGCAAGGGCGCACCATTGCGGCGATCGTGGCGCACATGCACAATGTGCGCGTGATGTGGCTGAAAGCAGCGAAGGCGGAGGACATTCCGCCAGCAACTGGATCGAGCAACGGTGACTCCGGCGCAAGCCTTGCGAGGCCTCGAGAGCAGCCGGCACGCTCTGAGCGTGGGTCATGAGCCGCGCCCTGGAAACCGATGGCCGAGTCAAGAGGCTTTCGTCCCGACGTTGCTGGATTTTTCGGCTATCTGATCGCGCACGACGCCCACCACCGCGGGCAGATCGCCATGCTCGCCCGCCAGGTCGGTCATCCGCTGCCGCAGAAAGCCATGTTCGGCATGTGGGAGTGGGGCTCACGCGGATCGTCCGATTAAGCTGTCCCGCTCAGGTACAATCCAGCTTCGACCACGCTATGCGCAAGGCCGCGTTGCTCTACAACCCGGATTCCGGCGGCAGCAAGCAGCGCCAGCGGGAATTGGAATCCGCGCTCGCGGTGCTCAGAGCCGGAGGCGTCGAGGCGGATCTGGTTCCCTACGGACTCCCGCGATCACGCGGGCGAGGAAACCCGCCGCGGCAATCGACTCCGGTTGCGACACGATCTTCGCCTGCGGCGGCGACGGAACGATTCATAACATTGCGCAGGTTCTGGCGAACTCGCCCGTCGCGCTGGCCATTTTGCCCATGGGAACGGCCAACGCCCTGGCGCACGACATCGGCTTCCCCTTAACGTCACTGCGGCGGCCAAGGCGGCGCTGCACGCCACGCCGCGCCGCATCGCGCTCGGCCGCGTCGACTTACGCCGACCTTCAAGGCAATCCGTGGCGCGCGTTATTTCGTAGTCGCCGCCGGCATCGGAGTCGATGCTCACCTTTTCTACAAGCTTCACACCGGAACCAAGCAGCGCATGGGCATGGCCGCCTATTACGCCAAGGCCTGGAACCTGTGGTTCACCTATCCCATGCCGCGATTTGTAGCGGAGTACGTCGAAACCGGCTCGACTTGCGCCGGGTCGCGCCGAAGTCACCGAACTGTTGGCGGTGCGCATCCGCAACTTCGGCGGAGTGGTTCAGGAACTCGCTCCGGGAGCCTCGCTTGACCGCGACGACATGCGACTGGTCTTCTGCCGCAGCGCCAGCCGTCTGGCCTATCTCGCCTATGTGACGCGCGGCCTGCTGCGCGCTGCGCTGGTCGGTTCCCGGCGTTGACCTCGCGCACAGCACGAGCGTCTCCTGCGAGTACCGACGCCTCTCCACGACGACCGCGCCGCGAGCAGCGCAAGATCTATATCGAAGCCGACGGAGAACTGCTCGGCACTCTGCCCGCCGAAATCACGGTCGTCCCGGACGCCTTGACTCTGCTGGCGCCGCCGCGCTGATCACGCCTCCTCTGAAGCTTTGCGATTGCAATTCCTGCGATAGAATTCCTCGAACCGATTGGAACCCATCACTCACTTCCTGACCGGCGCGTGCATGGGTCGCGCCGGGCTCAATCGCAAGACCGCCCTTGCCACGCTCACGCTCACGCTCGCGGCGGAAGCTCCCGACCTCGATGTCTTCGGCAGCTTTCGCGGGCTCGGCGTTCGGCTTCGCGCACCATCGCGGATTCACCCATTCCTTCCTCGGAGTCCCGCTCGACGCCGCTGGCCGTGGTCGGCTTCGTGTATCTGATCTGGCGCATGCGCGGGCGCAAGATCAAAGATCCCAACCTGCCGCCGCGTTGGGGACTGCTGTTTCTCTATGCCTGCCTCGCGGGTCTTAGCCACATCCTGCTCGACTTCACCAATAACTACGGAGTTCGGCCTTCTGGCCGTTTTCCGAGAAGTGGTATTCGTGGGACATTGTCTTCATCGTCGAGCCCGTCATGCTCGGCTTTCTGATTCTGGGATTGGTGGTGCCGTCGCTCTTCGGCCTGATCGACAAAGAGATCGGCGCGCCACGCGGCCCTCGCGGTCGGGTCGCCGCGACGCTTGCGCTCGCTGGGCATTGTCTTGCTGTGGGGACTGCGCGACTACGAACATCGCCGCGCCGTCAACGCCCTCGAGGCCCGCACCTACAATGGTGCCGATCCGCTGCGGGCGTCGGCCTATCCCAAGTGGATCGATCCGTTCCACTGGGACGGCGTGGTCGAGACTCCCGCTTTCTTCGCCCTCGCTCCGGTGGATTCTCTTGCGCCCGAGGTCGATCCCGAGGGCCGCCTGGAAATTCGCTACAAGCCGGAAGAAACGCCAGTCACTCTGGCCGCCAAGAATTCTTACGTCGGACGCGTGTTTCTGGATTGGGCACAATATCCCATCACTGAAACCGAAACGCTTCAACCTCCGCAGCAGGGCTATATCGTCCTTTTTCAGGACTTGCGCTATGCCGGGATTCCGCGCTCGCTCACCGGCCGCCGGAGTCGCGGCGGCCTAAGCAAAGCCGTGGAGATCGACAAGAACCTGCACGTCGTCGGCGATGTGTATGACACCGGCAAAGGCCAGGTCGTCGTCGCCGAGCCCGGTCAGCGCTAGAAAGCTGCGCAAGCTAGCTCACCGCAATAACTCCCATCTCCGCATTGTAAAAGATCTGTCCGCCGCCGATCCTCTCTTGACGCCAGCCTCGCCAGCGCCCAGAATAAGAATTCGTCCGAGGTGATTCATGCTGGCCTATTATTCGTATTGCGATGCCGTCGTTTCTGCCGTTGCGCGTCCGCTTTCTGCCCCATCCCTGGCACTTCACGCCGCTGGCGGCGTCGCTGCTGTTCTTCGGAGCACGCGGCTCGCGCCGCCAGCTCTGGATTCCGCTGGTGCTGCTGGCCGCAACCGACGTCGTCCTCACGAATGTCTACATTATCCCTTCAGCTGGGATCACTTTGTGACCTGGGCGTGGTATGCCGCGATGCTGTGGCTGGGCACCACTCTCAGCAGAACGCGGGAGCGTTTCGGATTCTGGGATCCGCGCTGGCGAGTTCAGTTTCGTTTTTTTTGGTGAGTAACTTCGCGGTCTGGGCCGCATGGGACATGTATCCCGCACCGTCGCCGGCCTGATGATGTGCTATGACGCCGGCCTGCCGTTCTTCCGCGGACGCCGTTGAGGGAGATCTGTTTTTCTACCACGGCGATGTTCGGCGCTCCAGTATTGTTCCACGCGATTGCTGGATGGCTGGACAAGTCGGGCGACCACAGCGCAGCCGCATAAGCAATGCGCAAACTCCAGCCGCGTGTAGACTTGCTGCTTCCGTGAGGGGATTCAGCCCTCGTCTGAGTCGCGATACGGATACGCGCCTGCCTACTCTCCAAACTCTTCGTCGGCACTCCTCTTACGCAGCGCCAACCACAAGCAAATGCCGGCCACGATTGCCACCAAAATCGAAATCCAATGCTGCTTCACGACTCCGCCAAAGAGTCTCGACAATCTGCGGGCCGAACCACAGCACCAGCATCGACAGCACCAGAAACCGCACAAACCTTCCGAGGAAAATCGCCACCAGGAAATCGCGGAACCTCATTTCAAACACGGCCGCGCCCAGCACGAAAATCTTGAACGGCATGGGCGGGGGCAACATCCCCGGAAACATCAGCGCCCAGAATTCGTGCTGCTCGAACGAACGATGAATCTTCAGAAAGCGCTCTTCCGAAATCCGCTTGCGCAGCACTTTCTCGCCGCCAAGATACCCGATGATGTACAGCGGAATGCTGCCCAGCGCCGATCCCAGCGACGCCATCGCGATGTAGAGCAAGAAGTCGCCTGCGATCCTGTACACGTACGTGGCGACGACAAAATCCACCGGCATGCCCAAGCAGCGCGCTGTCGGCAAACGCGATCACAAACGCGCCCCAGATCCCGAGCACTTTCATCAGGCCCAGAATCCACGCCGTGTAGCGCGCCAGAATGTGTCCGATGGTCTTCAAGAGGAAACAGTTAGTGTACGTGATCGAGAACGGAGATGCGTGCAGCCGCTGCAGACTCGATGTCGGACGCACTAAGCGCATACCGCCCTGCTATCATCGCTGACTTCGGAGACCCCATGCGCCATCTGTTTGCCGTTGTCTGTCTTCTCGCGATGGCTTCCGTCGTTCGCCGCCGCCCAACAATACGATCTCGTGCTCGAAGGCGGTCGCGTCATGGACCCCGAAACCGGGCTCGACGCCATACGCAACGTCGGCATCCGCGACGGAAAAATCGCCAGCATCTCTGCCGCTCCGCTCAGCGGACAGCCGCGTCATCCACGCCGCTGGCCTCGTCGTCGCTCCCGGCTTCATCGACCTGCACCAGCACGGCCAGGAGCTTGCCAGCCAGCGCGTCAAAGCGTTCGACGGCGTGACCACGGCGCTCGAAATGGAGATTGGCGCGCCCGACGTGACCCAGTTTCTGAAGTCGAAGGAAGGGCACTCGCTCATTCACTACGGCACTACCGCCAGCCACGTGGCGGCGCGATCACTGGTTTTCGGCGCACCTTTGCCGGACGGAACCATCCTGCCGAAAAGCGGACCCGCCACCGACCAACCCGCCACGCCAGAACAGATCGAGCGCATCCAGCAGCGCCTGCGCGACGAACTCGACGCCGGCGCCCTCGGCATCGGCATGGGCATTGAGTACACTCCCGGCGCGACGCGGCTCGAAGTCATCGACATGTTCCGAGTTGCCGCCGAGCGCAAGTTGCCGGTCTATACCCACATGCGCAGCGCCGGGCGCGTCGAGCCTGGCTCGGCGATTCGAATCGACCGAAGAAGTCATCGGCGCGGCCGCGATCACCGGGCGCCTCTCTGCACATCGTTCACATCAACAGCACGTGCCTGCGCGACTCGCTGGAATGCATCTCGCTGATCGAAGGAGCCCGCGCTCGCGGCCTCGATGTGACCACCGAGGCTTATCCCTACATCGCCGGCATGACCGCCATCAACTCCGCGGTGTTCAATCCCGGCTGGCGCGAAAAACTGGGCATCGACTACGGCAATCTCGTCATGCCCGACACCGGCGAGCACCTCACCAAAGAGCGCTTCGACGAGCTGCATAATTCCAGCAAGCAACAATGGGTGCTGATCTTCGCCAACACGCAGGAAATCGTCGATGCCGTCATTCCCAATCCGCTGATCATGATCGCCAGCGACGGAGCCGAAGGCCATCCGCGCAACGCCGGCACCTACTCGCGCGTCCTGGCGCAATATGTCCGCGAGAAAAAGACGCTTACCTTGATGGAAGCGCTCCGCAAGATGACGCTGATGCCCGCGCAGATGCTGGAGCGATCCACTCCCGCCGCGCACCAGAAAGGACGCCTGCAGGAAGGCGCCGACGCCGACATCGTGGTCTTCGATCCGCAAACCATCGCTGACCGCTCCACGTTCGAAAAGCCGATGGAACCCAGCGTCGGCGTGCACTATCTGCTGGTGGGAGGAACAGTGGTGATCGACGAAGGCAAGCTGGTGCCGGATGTGTTCCCGGGCCGAGCGCTGCTGGGGCCAGGCAAGACCGCAGTAACAGTAATCAAGCAGGTGAGAGCTCGATGGAGTGACGAATGCCCATCGGCAGCGTCGTGGGACGGGCCCTCGCCGTCCAAGCCGCGACGGTTTTGTCGCGGCAGCGCCTTCGCCCGCGCTACCTGTGCTCCGTCTTCCCGCTCAGCAACTCAATCGCATGCGGAATAAGCTCCGCCACGGCCTCCAGCGATTCCACCGCCCCCGCCGGACTCCCCGGCAAATTCAGAATCAGCGCCTGCCCACGCACGCCGCACACTCCGCGGCTCAGCGCGGCAAACGGAGTCTTCTTGCTGCCCTCGCTCCGCATGCGCTCCGCCACGCCGTCGAGCAACCGGTCGCACACGGCCACAGTCGCTTCCGGCGTTACGTCGCGCGCGGCAATCCCAGTTCCGCCAGTGGTCACGACGAACCGCACTTCGCGCGCCAGCCGAATCAGCAGATTCTGAATTTGGATGGAATCATCCGGAACTACTTCGCGCGCGGTAACCGAGAAGTGAAGTTTCTGCAGAACTTGCGCACCGCCGGACCCGAAAGATCCTCGCGTTCCCCGCGAGCGCAGGAATCGCTGACCGTCACGACAGCCGCAGTGAGGCCTGCGACGCACTGGTTGACGAATCAGCCTCGCGTCAGCCATCGAGGAGGACATCTTCCTCTTCTTCCCTGCGGCCTCCACCCGCGGCGCCGGGCCGGCGCACTCGGAGCGCTCGGCAGCCGGAGGCAGCGTCTCCGCGGCAGCGCAGGCGCAGCCTCAGGCTCCGGTTCTCCACCGCCATCGCGCGAGGATTCGTCGAGCAACCGCAGGCCTTCCATCAACAGTCCCTGGGTATTGAGCTGCGTGGTCTCTTTGTCGGTCTTGCCTTCGAAGTCGAGCTGGAAATTTCCGCCGGTCCAGCGCAGCACTTTGAACACAGCCTCGTCGCCCACCAGCGCTCCGTAGGTCGCGTGCTTCACCTGACCTTCGGCAAAAAACACTTCGCACTTGTCGCCTTCGTTGCTCAGCGAAAGCTGGCAGCTCTTCCGGCCCATCTCCAGCGACTGCATCAGGTCGATCACGTTCATCTGCGCCAGACTGCCGCGCACCACGCCATCCTTGGGCGCGGTCTTCGCCATCTTCTCGAGCGCAATGCGGTCAATCGTGCGCTTGATGCGGCGCGTGGCATCCTTCAGGAAGAACGGCTTCTCCAGATAATCGTCGGCGGCATCCAGCCGGCGAGAGCCGCTCCGCAATGTCCGCCTTGCTCGCCATCAACACGGTGGAAAAATTCGCGGTCGCCGGACGGCTCTTCAGCTTCTCGACCAGCTGCCGTCCATCCATTCCCGGCATGCTGTAGTCGCAGACCAGCAAATCGGGAGTATCGTCCACGGCCTTCAACAGCGCGTCCGCGGCATCGGTCGCGGTCGTCACCTGCGCCAGCGGAGTCAACGCCTGCTGCAACATCGCCAGCACCATCGGATTGTCGTCCACCACCAGCAGCTTGACGTTATTCGCCATGAAATTTGACGATTCGTTACTTCGCGCGCCGATACTCCCCGCTCTTCCCGCCGCTCTTGCGCTCCAGCACAATCTCCCGAATCTCGATCCCCTTGTCCGCGCCCTTGCACATATCGTAAACGGTCAGCGCGGCGACGCTGGCCGCGACCAGGGCCTCCATTTCGACGCCGGTCTCGGCGGTGGTCGCGACTTTGGAGGTAATAGCGACGCCATTCTCGCACAGGCGCAGATCGACATCAACGAGCGCGAGCGGCAGCGGATGACACATGGGAATCAGTTCCGCGTGCGCTTCGCGGCCATGATGCCGGCGATGCGCGCCACTTCCAGCGGATCGCCTTTGGGATTGTTCGGGCAGCGCCGCGAGCACCGCGGGCTTCATCGCAACGAAAGCGCTGGCCTCGGCCTCGCGTCTGGTCGCGGATTTGCCGGAAACATCGACCATCCGGGCGCGGCCCGCGCGGTCGTAATGGGAGAGTTTCTTCGGCATGCGTAGTTCTATCTTACATGGAGAGTCGATGGTGCGAGACAGCTCGATCGACGGCGTACAGGGAGCCTCGAACCGCGCAATCCGTTACCGGCTTCATCACCGCGACCCATTCGCCTGCTGCAATGCGCTCGCGGTCCGGCGGAATGACGACGTAGCAATTTGCGCGCGCAGTCGCGGCGATGTCGCCCGACCCCTGCCATGCGACCAACTCGACCTCCGAGTTTTCGAATTCGCCTGAAAGGATCGCCGGAAGAAATCGCGTGAGACCGGTCTTGACGCGAATCTCCGTCTTCAGGCGCGCGTGCAGAAATATCAGCTTGCGCGGAGACTGGCCTGCCAACGCCTCGAGCATGGGCCGCGCGAACAGTTCGAAAGTCACCATGGTCGAAACCGGATTTCCGGGCAGGCCGAAGAAATAGGTGCTGGCCTCGCGGGCGAGCGCGCCACATTTGCCGAAGACGACCGGACGTCCGGGCTGGATTTTCGCGCCGGTGAAGAAAAATTCCGCGTGCATTTCCGACAGCGCTTGCTCGACCAGATCGTAACGGCCCATGGAGACGCCGCCGGTCATCAGCAGCAGGTCCGACTTCAGGCCTTCTTCGATCAGTCGGCGCAGTGCCTTGCAGTTCGTCGGGCGCAACGGGCAGCAGCACCGGTTCGCCGCCCGCCTTCTGAATCTGCGCGGCCAGCGAATAGCTGTTCGAGTTGCGAATCTGAGTTGGGCCCGGGAGTGGCGTCGACGCCCACGATCTCGTCCCCGGTGGTCAGCACGGCGACTCGCGGGCGCTTGTAGACCTCCAACCGCGATTTGCCCACCGATGCGGCGAGCGCGATGGCCGCCTCATTCAGACGAACGCCGCGATCGAGCAAGCACGGCGCCCTCGCCGCGCTTCGGCGCCGCGCGGAACAATGTTCTCTCCCGGCGCAACGCTCCTGCGTGATCTCGACGCTGTTTCCCAGCTGCGCAGTGTACTCGACCATCACCACCGCGTCCGCGCCGGCGGGAACCGGCGCTCCGGTCATGATCGCCACGGCTTGCCCGGTGCCGATGTTGGCCGGAATCCGGTCGAGCTTCTCGCCCGCCTTGATTTCGCCGATCACGTCGAGCGTCGCGGGAAGCTGCGATAAATCCGCGGATCGCACGGCATAGCCGTCGCGCGTGGAGCGCGGAAACGGCGGAAGATCGCGATCCGCCAGCACCGGTTCAGCCAGCACGCGGCCCGCAGCGGCGAGCAGATCGACGGATTCCGTGGTCGCCGGAGCCGCGGACCGATCAGAGCCGCCTGCTCCTCGACGACGCGGCGGGCGTCTTCAAAGCTCAGAACAGCAGAATTCAGAGGCGGCAGCGGACATGGAGAAATGATACGACAGCGAACGGAGACGCGACGTCTCGGAGCGCGGCTCGGGAGACGTCCTACCGCGCCAATTCCTGGCCCAGAACCGCCGGATTGCTGGCAAACGACAGCCCGGTTTCGAGATCGACGACGCGGTCCTGCACCAGTTGCGCAATTTCGCCGTCGAAATGCTGCATGCCTTCGGCCGCGCCGGCCTTCATGGCATCGAGCAAGAGTCTTGTTTTCGCGCTCGCCTTTTTCGATGCACTCGCGGGTGCGGGCATTGGCTTTGAGAATTTCGAAAGCGGCAACGCGCCCGCTGCGATCCGCCTTCGACATCAGCCGCTGGCAGATGATGTAGCGGAACGACTTGGCGAAACGCTCGCGCACCGACTGCTGCTCCGCCGGTGAGAAACGAACTGACGATGCGCTCCACCGTCTTGGACGCGTCCATGGTATTCAGACTGGAAAACACGAGGTGCCCGGTCTCCGCCGCTTCCAGCACGATTTCGATGGTTTCGCGGTCGCGCATCTCGCCGACCAGAATCACCTTCGGCGCCTGCCGCATCGCCGAGCGCAGCGCGTGGGCAAAGCTCGGCGTATCGCTGTGCAGTTCCCGCTGATGAATCGTGGAGCATTTGTGATTGTGCAGGAACTCGATGGGATCTTCGATGGTGATGATGTGGTAATACTTCTCGCGATTGATGCGGTCGAGCAGCACCGCCAGCGTCGACGACTTGCCCGAGCCCGCCGCTCCCGTCACCAGCACAATTCCATCGCGCAACTTGGTCACTTCCGACAACTGTTGCGGCAAGCGCAGGGACGCAAAGTCGGGAATGGCCGTGGGAATCACGCGCATGACCACCGCACAACTGCCGCGCTGAATAAAAATGTTGACGCGAAAACGGGCCAGGCCCGGCAAGCCAAAGGAAATGTCGCAAGCTCCGTGCTCGCGCAGCGTGGTGATGGCCTGCTTGTTGTCGCCAATCAAATCGGCGGCGATGTGGCGCGTGTCGTCGGCGGTGAGGACGGTGAGCCCGGGCACCTGCACCGGAATCATCTGGCCGTAGACCTGCACCTGCGGCGGACGGCCGGGCGAAAAAATCAGGTCGCTGATTTTTTCGGCGGCGCGCAGCATGGCGCCCAGCAGAGCCGGAGTCGCGACTCTGCCGCTTCCGGAGAAGCCTTCTAACGCAACGGAAATCGGAGCAATGGTTGGTGCTGCCATTCGTCCTCACACCTCGGGAATCGCACGCACCACAGAATGGGAAGAAAACTCAGATAGCTTAACTGTACCGCGCCGCGGGCCGGAGCGAAGGACAGCAAGTACATAGCCCTTAGTAACCTCTGGTAACCGGCCTAGACAAGCAGAAAGGGCGGCTCGCTTGAGCCGCCCCTGTAAGATGGCTTATGTCCGGAAGCAGGATCTACTTCTTCGTAGGCTTCTTCTTCGTGCCGTAGCTGGTTTCGACCGTCGCTCCGATGCTGGCCAGCATGGTCTTTGGCGCTCTGGGCATAGGGACCGGTGGGCTGCAGTTCCAGATATTTCTGGAAAGCTTCCGCAGTGCCCGGAGGCGCGATGATTTTGTCGCCCTGCAGCGTCGCCTTGCCCGAGCAGGTTCACGCCCTTCCAGTAATAGGCTTCGGCGCGGTTGGGGTCGGCGGCAATGCACTTTTCGAATGCGGCGATGGCCTCGTCGACCTTGCCAGCGTTGGTGAGCACCGCGCCGATATTGAAGTAGGACTGCGCGGCCGCGGACGGGTCGGCCTGCGCGGCCAGTTCGTAGGTCTTGACCGCGTCATCGATCTTGTTAGCCTTGGAGTAGGCGTCCGCCAGGTTGTTGTAGTAAGCGGCCAGGTTCTTGGCGTGCGTTGGGATCCTTGTCGTTGAGTGGCGGCCTTCTTGAGATCCACCGCCTTCTGATAAGACTCGACCGCCGAATCCAGGCGCTTCTGCTTTTCCGCCGGATCGGTCTGCTTGGGCGCCGACAGCGGTAATAGTCGCCCAGCTTGAACCAGATCAGATCGCGGGTCGCGTCCATCTGGGTGGCCTCGGTCAGGGCCGCGATGGCGGTATCGTAGTCGCCGGCGTCGGCCGCGGTCTTGGCCGCGTTCAGCTTCTCGTTCAGCGATTTGACGGTGTTGGTTTCCTTCGCCTGCTTGGCCTGCGCCTCCTGCATCTGCTTCAACTGCTCAGGCGAAAGTCCCTTGCCCTTGGCGGCGTCTTCCATGTCCTTCTTCACGTCAAAATCGCAGAGTGTTCTCGTCGAGCTTGACCTGAAGCCTTTGACGTGGTCCAGTTCCTTATCCGCCTTCATATCGTCGGCGGTCTTGTACAGCGTGACGAGGTACTTGCCGGGCGTGAGCCCCAGCGAAAAATATTCGCCTTTCTTGTTGGTCTTGAGCGGGTACTTCTGGCCATTGTCCAGATTGGCCCAGACCACGACTCGCATCGACGATGGGATTGCCCTGGGCATCTTTGCAGACACCCTTGACCGTTCCTGAAGCCTGGGCGAAGACCGGAGGAACACACAGCCCGAGCGCCAGTATTGCGAATAAAAGAATTGCGAAATGTTTTTTCATTTTGCCTCCCGGCAAAGTCGAATTTTGCATGGCCGATTCCTGCGAACAGCCGATCAAAATCGATTCACAACGAATCGTCTATCTCGCCGCGTACGGAATCGGATCCTGCACTCCCGCCGCCTCGAAGGCGCGCAGGCGCAACACGCAGCTATCGCAGACGCCGCAAGCCTGATCCTCGCGGCTGTAACATGACCAAGTTAAATCGAAGGGCGCACCCAGTTCAAGGCCAAGCCGCACAATCTCGGTTTTTCGCATGGCGATCAGCGGGGTGACGATTTCAATCTGGCCTTCTTTCGTGCCCGTTTTCACCACTTCGTTGAACGCCTTGTAATACGCCGGCCGGCAATCGGGATAGCCCGAACTGTCCGGCTCGACCGCGCCAATGTACACCTTTTCCGCGCCCAGCACCTCGGCCCAGCTCACGGCGACGGCCAGAAAATGCGCATTGCGGAAAGGAACGTAGGTGACGGGAACGCCTGTGCCCGACCTCCTCGGCCGTGGGCACGGCGATCGCATCGTCGGTGAGCGCCGACCCGCCAATGGCGCGCAGCGCCTCGTTCCGGACCATCAGCTTGTCGTGAATCTTCAGCCGCTGGCAGATGGCAAGAAACGACTGCCGCTCGCGCTCCTCGGTACGCTGGCCGTAGCTGATGTGGACCGCGGCCGCATCGTAATCGCGGGCCGCCAGCGCGGCGCAAACGCAGGAATCCATGCCGCCACTCAGCAGCACCACTGCGCGGGATCGCTTCGAGGTTGGCATCAAGAAAGAGTTGCTGATTGATGATTTCGATTGTTGATTGAAGATCGAACCGTGGTTTCGTCAGCTGTTCGTTCAAATCAGCAATCAAAAATCAACAATCGCAATCCCTAAACTCCCTTCACCGCCGGATCCCAGATGAACTTGTGCAACTGCAGTCCCGAGCCGGGCGGGGACGTTGTCGGCAAGCATCCACTCCGCCAGTTCCTGCGGATCGAGCAGGCAGTGCGAGCTGTCGCGGGCGCCGGTCGCGTCTTTGCGAAATGCCGGCGAAAACAGGACCGCATTCACCCGCTCGGCGAGATTGTGCCGCTGCGTGAACTCGCGGGCAAACTCGTAGTCCGCGCGGCTGCTCAGCACGAACTTGATTTCGTCGTGAGGCGCACAGCGCCTCCAGATTCTCCATGCAAAACGTGTCGCCCTCGCCCGAGTCCGGACACTTCACGTCAACGATCTTGATGACGCCCGCTGGAACCCGCTCCAGTGGCCGCTCTCCGCTGGTCTCGAGCAAGACTCTATAACCGTCGTCCAGCAGAGCGCTGCATCAGCGGAACGACTTCCCGCTCCTGCAGCATGGGCTCGCCGCCAGTGATCTCCACCAGCCCGCCGCCAGGACTCAGGCGCGAGACTTCGCCAGCACCTCTTCGATCGCCATCTTGCGGCCGCCCTGGAACGTGTACTCGCTGTCGCACCACGAGCACCGCAGATTGCATCCCGTCAGGCGAACGAACACACACGGCAGGCCCGCATAGGTCGACTCGCCCTGCAGCGATTTGTAAATTTCAGTGATCTGCATGGTAGCGCTGCCAGTCGCTCGGCGGCTGTCGCAGCCAGGCTGTCGCGTCCGCGCTGCTGGACTGCACCGTTATTCGCTGTACTTCGCCGTCGTCGTGTCCGTCTCAAAGACCGTTACATCCTTCACCCGCACGCGGCCGTTGGTCACGCCCTGCAGCTTGCGTGTTCGACTCGTCGTAAAAATACTTTGCCAGATTCTCCGCCGACGGATTGATCACGGTGAACGGCTCGATCTCGTTGATCATCTGGTGATCCAGGCGCTCGATCACGTGCTTCATGACCTCGCGCAGATCTTTGAAGTCGAGCAGCAGTCCGGCCTTGTCCAATTCCGCGCCAGCCAACGTCACCCGGATCTTGTAGTTATGGCCGTGCGGATTCTCGCACTTGCCCTTGTAGTTGCGCAGGTAGTGGCCCGCGGCAAACGTGTCTTCGACCGTGACTTCGAACATGATCCCCCAGCAGCCGGGCCTGCAATACAGGCGCCGGCTGCGCTCGATGGCGAACCATCTATTGTACCGCTGGAATGGCGAGCTGCCGGAGCAATCCGCTTGACTCGTTCCCCGCTGGAATGTAGCTTGCCTATTCGTCATTCCATCCCAAGGAGCAGCGCATGCTGCGTCGGAAATCTGCCCGATCTTTGTTGCTTTTCATCCTGATCGTTGACTGCAGGTCTTTCGGCCCAGAACCGGCCCGACGCTCCGGAGTTCGACGTCAAAGAGCACTACACGAAGTACGAATACCGGATCGCGATGCGCGACGGCGTTCACCTGTTCACCTCCGTCTATGTGCCCGAAAGACACTTCGCACCCCTACCCATTCCTGATCGACCGCACGCCCTACAGCGTCGGGCCCTTACGGCGTCGACCTCTACCGCACGCAACTCGGCCCCTCGCCCGATTTCGACAAAGCCGGATACATCTTCGTCTTTCAGGACGTGCGCGGCCGCTACATGTCGGAGGGCACATTCATCGAGATGCGTCCGCACATCGACAACAAGAAATCGAAGCAGGATGTCGACGACAGCACCGATCTCTACGACACCATCGACTGGCTGCTCAAGAATGTCCCGAACAACAACGGCAACGCCGGGATCTGGGGAATTTCGTATCCGGGATTCTTCACCTCGGCCAGCATCATCGACTCGCATCCCGCGCTGAAAGCCGCCTCGCCGCAGGCTCCCATGACCGACCTCTTCATGGGCGACGACGCCTACCACGGCGGCGCGTTCATGCTGGCCGCGAACTTCGGTTTCTACAGCTCTGTTCAAGCCGCAGGAAAATCCGCAGCTCCCGCCGAAGACGTCCGTCCCCTTCGACTGGGGCACCAAAGACGCCTACGAGTTTTATCTGCAAGCCGGGCCGCTGTCGAATTTGCGGAAGTATCTCGAAGGCAAGAGCGCGCTGTGGGACGACCAGGTGAACACGATACCTACGACGACTACTGGAAGGCGCGCAATCTCGCGCCGCACATGAAGAACATCCATTGCGCCGTGCTCACCGTGGGCGGATGGTTCGACGCCGAAGATCTGCAAGGGCCCGTTCTCCACATTTCATTCCATCGACAAAAACAATTCCGGAATCTTCAACGCGCTCGTCGTCGGTCCCTGGGTGCATGGCGGCTGGGCGCGCTACGACGGCGAACACCTGGGACGCGTCGAGTTCGCCGCGAACACCGGCGAGTACTACCGGAAAAACATTCTCTTCCCGTTCTTCGAGCAGTACCTCAAAGGCAACGGCGACGCCAAACTTCCGAAAGCCTATGTCTTCGAAACCGGCACGAATGTCTGGCGGCAATACTCTGCCTGGCCGCCGAAAAATGCCGAGCCCAAAACTCTCTACTTCCACGCCAATGGCGGCCTCTCGTTCGACGCGCCCGCCGCGGACTCTCCGTCATTCGATGAATATGTGAGCGACCCGGCCAAGCCCGTGCCCTTCGTGAACTACGCGGCGCTCAACGTGCCGCAGGAATACATGCTCTCCGACCAGCGCTTCGCCGACAGCCGCACCGACGTGCTCGTCTATCAGACGCCGGTGCTGCAGGAAGATGTGACCATCGCCGGACCGATCTCGCCGCGGCTTTTCGTCTCGACCAGCGGCACCGATTCCGATTTGGACGTGAAGCTGATCGACGTGTATCCGACCGACTATCCGGACAGCAAGCAGGACGCGCCCCGGCCCGAAGACCGCGACAAGCCGAGAAAAGACGTGCCCGCGCCCGCGTTCACCATGGGCGGATATCAGCAACTGGTGCGCGGCGAACCCTTCCGCGGAAAATTCCGCCACAGCTTCGAAAAGCCGGAAGCCTTCACGCCCGGCAAAGTAGAAGAAATCAACTTCACCATGCAGGACGTCAACCACACCTTCCGCCGCGGCCACCGCATCATGGTGCAGGTTCAAAGCTCCTGGTTCCCGCTCACCGACCGCAACCCGCAAACCTTCGTCAACATCCCCGACGCCAAGCCCTCGGACTTCGTGAAAGCCACCGAGCGCGTGTATCACACGAAAGCGGAGCCGTCGGGAATTGTGGTGCAAGTGGTGCCAGAGGCCGAGAGCGCTACGAGCCGAAGCGCAAGTGATCGGAGCAATCAGCTCTACCCACTGCCGAAAAACTCCTCCACCACTCGCATTTCCGTCGTCTTCTTATAATTCGGCAAGCTCTCCACGAACACGCGCCCGTATTGCTTCTTCAGAATGCGGTTATCGAGCAGCACCAGCAGCCCGCGGTCGTGCAGCGACCGGATCAGCCGCCCGAATCCCTGTTTCAGCGTGATCACCGCCGCCGGCACCTGATATTGAAAGAACGCATTCCCGCCGTCGGCATCGATCGCCTTCACCCGCGCCGCCACCACCGGATCGCTCGGCACGGCAAACGGCAACCGGTCAATGATCACGCAGCTCAACTGCTCGCCCTGCACATCCACGCCCTGCCAGAACGATGACGTGGCAAACAGCACCGCATTCGGCGTCAGGCGGAACTCCTCGAGCAGCGCGCTCTTCGGCGCATCGCCTTGCTGCAGCATCGGGAACTCGACTTCGCCCAGCAGCCGCTGATAGATGTCATTCATCTGCGCATAGCTGGTGAAAAGCACGAACGCCCGCCCGCGCGTGATCTCCAGCAGCCTGCGAATGCGTTCCGCCGCCTTCGCCGTAAATTGCGGCGTGCGCGGATCGGGCAAGTCCGGCGGCACGTAAAGCAGCGCCTGGCTCTCATAGTCGAAATGCGAAGGCAGCACCGACTCGCGCGCATGCTCCATGCCCAAGCCGCTGCCGGATGTACTCAAACCCGCCGCCCACCGCCAGCGTCGCCGAAGTCAGCACCGCGCACTCCAGCTTCGACCACAAGCACTCGCGCAGGATCGGACCCACATCGATCGGCGTCGCCTGCAGAAAAACATTCTGCCGCCCGCGGTACGTCCAGCGCTGAACTCGAAGCCGCTGCCCCGCGATCGCCCAGCGCCCACCTCGCCGCTCAATCCAAAACACCGTATTGCGGTCCTCCGACTCCATCGCGTACCCAAGCTGCACCTGAATCTCCTGCGCCCGCCGCACGAAATTGAAATACTTCCTCCGGCTTCTGCGGCAAGCCCTCCAGTTCGCCCGCCAGCCGCGTCAGCGCCTGATTCAGCGCCACAAACTCGTCCCCGTTCTCCTCCAGAAATTCGCGGCGAGTCTCGAACGCAAACCGTCCGTCCCCGGCAGGCAGCAGCGAAAAGAAAAATTGCGACCGCTCCCGCAAACTTCCCAGCGCTCCCGAAAGCGACGCCGACAGCATGCGGTTGTGCTGCAGCGAATTCTCGACGTCCCGCGCCAGATCCTCCACGCGCAGATTGCTCACCGAAATGCCGAAATAATTTCCCGCCACATCTTCCAGTTCATGCGCCTCATCGAAAATCACCGCCGCCGCTTCCGGCAGAATCCCCGCATCCGGCGCGCCATCCGCCTGCAGCTTGATGGCAAGATCGGCAAAGAACAGATGATGGTTGACGATGATGATGTCGCTCTCCATCGCCTTGCGCCGCATCTCGGTGATGAAGCAACGCTCAAACTCGCTGCACTTCTGCCCAATGCAGGCGTCGGCGCGCGCATCCAGCTTGTGCCAGAGCAGGCTGGCCTCGGGCAGTTCCGCCAACTCGGCGCGATCGCCGGTTGCGTCGTCTTCTCCCACGCCGCGATCGCGCGATACTGCTCAATCTCTTCCAGCCCGCTCAGCACCGGCTGATCGGTCAGGTCGTACAGTTTCTTGCGGCACAAATAATTGTTGCGCCCCTTCATGTAACAAACCGAAAGCCGGCGGCCGGACGCTGATCCCCATACAGCGCCTGCTCCAGAAAAGGCACATCTTTGTAGAAAAGTTGCTCCTGCAGATTCTTCGTGCCGGTCGAGATGATCACCCGCTTGCCCGACCGAATCACCGGCATCAGGTACGCCAGCGTCTTGCCAGTGCCGGTGCCCGCCTCCACGATCAGATGCCGCTTTTCTTCCAGCGCCTGCTCGACCGCCTGCGCCATCTGCAGCTGCCCGCGCCGGAATTCATACGCCGGATGCGTGCGCGACAGCACTCCTCCGGGGGCGAAGAATTGGTAAAGCGAAGCGTCCTTGCCGCTCGGCGCAGAGCGGTTCGGCGGGAAGCTGAAGACGCGGGCTGGGAACTTAAAGCCACAGAGTCTCTATAATAGCGAGTTCCGGACCGCAAGCATTGCGACAGCGGCTCATGTGTCGGGACAGCCGTCATGCAGAGACAGGCTCGCCACAGTCGAGCACTGATAAGACCTCAATCTTTGACCCAGCCCACCTACAACTCGACCAGCACTCTCGCCACCACCGCCGCCGGCATCCCCACAATCGCCATCGTGGGACGCCCCAACGTGGCAAGTCCACGCTCTTCAACCGCATCGTCGGCTCGCGCCGCGCCATCGTCGGCGACGAACCCGGCATCACCCGCGACCGCCTCTACGGCGACGCCGAATGGGAAGGCCGCCAGCTGCGCATCGTCGACACCGGCGGCATTCTGCCCGAAGAAAAAGATTTGATCCCCTCGGAAATTTATCGCCAGGCCCGCGTCGCGCTCGATGAGGCCGCCGCCATCATCATGGTCGTCGACGGACGCACCGAACTCGCCGGCCCCGACCTCGAACTCGTGCGCCTGCTGCGCAAAGCCAACCGGCCGCTGTTCCTGGCCGTCAACAAAGTCGACAGCGAGAAGCAATCGTCACTCATCGACGATTTTCACCGCCTCGGCATCCAGAAAATGTTCCCCATCTCCGCCGAGCACGGCCGCGGCATCGACGATCTGCTCGACGCGGTTGTTGAGAGCTCTGCCAGCATCGGAAGCCTCAACTCAGAGGTCACAGAGGACACGGAGGATGGCGCAGCGACGAAACAGCGACCGCCGATGCCGAACGACGCCCACGAAACCAAAGTCGCCATCATCGGCCATCCCAACGTCGGCAAGTCCACGCTGCTGAACTGCCTCACCGCCTCCGACCGCGCCATCGTCTCGCCCATTCCCGGCACCACGCGCGACGCCGTCGACGAAATCGTCGAGCACAACGGACGCCGCTTCCGCTTCATCGACACCGCCGGCATCCGCCGCAAAGGCAAGACGCACCTCATGGCCGAAAAACTCTCGGTCGTGATGGCGCGCAAGCATCTCGAAGCCGCCGACATCGCGCTGCTCGTCATCGACGCCACCGAAGGCGTCAGCCAGCTCGACGCCTCCATCGCCGGATACGCCCACGAGAGCGGACGCTCCATCATCATCGTCGTCAACAAATGGGATCTGGTCATCAGCGGCAAAGAGAAAGCGGCGCGGCCCACCAAAGCCGAACGCATGCGCGAGAGCAAGCGCCCCGGCGACCGCGACGCCTACGAAGAGCGCCTGCGCTACGAACTCAAGTTCCTGAACTACGCGCCCATCGTCTTCATTTCCGCCCAGAGCGGCAAAGGCACCGAAAAAATCTTCCCGCTGCTCGAAGAAGTCGCCACCGAACGCCGCAAGCGCGTCACCACCTCGCAGATGAACCGCTTCATCGAGCACGTCGACTTCGAACGCGCCTCCGTCCCCATGCGCCAGCGCGTGAAGATTCTCTACATGACGCAAGCCTCGGTCGCCCCGCCCACGTTCGTGCTCTTCACCAACCGCGCCGTAAAACTGCACTTCTCCTACCAGCGCTTTCTGGAAAACCAGATCCGCGAAGCCTTCGGCTTCGTAGGCACGCCGATCTGGATCAAGAACCGGGCCAGGAATTCGTAGAGCGAAAGCACTCATGTGGGGACAGCCGCCTCGGCTGTCCGACCTGGACAAGCCCGGCTTCTGCACTATCGCGTGAAGCATCGGAACCCTGCGCTGATCGGCCAGGAACGCAACTCTGATTATTCCGGCCGAGCGCACTCCGTCCAGCACATCTTGACTGTGCCGCATCGGGCGCGTGCATCTGCTCGGATGTACACCTTTCGTTCGACATCAAGATCCTTCAGGCGGGCCTGAATCTTTGCCGTCAGATAGTCAGGAACAGATTTGGTCGCTGCCAAAGAAGACCTTCCCGTCGCGCGTGATCGAAACCTGCATCACGTCGTCCCGCATCGCGCCCGGCATTGAGATTGGATGCAAGATCCTAGGCAGGTCGATGCTCACCCCATGGTGGCGGGTTATAACTGCATCGTCCCCGCGCATTAATTCGACAAACTGAGCGGCAAAACCACCATGATCGCGGCGAATGCGGTCGTATCCATGCCGCTGAACAACGTTTGAGTACGTGTTTTAGACTTGCATCGGCATCTGAGATGACATCCTATTCCCCCGCCACTCCTTGTCCTTTCGTCAGCAGCCCCACCCGCTGCACGCCCGCGTGATGCGCCAGGTCGATCACATCGGCCACATACAGAAAATCCACGTCCGCATCGCCGCGCACGAATGCCACCTTTTCCGCCCGCTTCAAATAAATCTGCGCCAGCCGCGTCTCGAGATCCTCCCAGCGCACATCGTCCTGATTGATCTTCACTGTCGGCGGTACACCCTTCGCCGTCCACACCACCTGGATCACCACCGTGCGCTCCGGCGGCGGTTGCAGACTTCAGATCCTTCGGCGGTTGCGGAATCTGCACTTTCTCCTGGTACTCCTTGTCCATCGACACCACCAGCATGAACATGATGATCAGCGTCAGCAGCACGTCGATCAGCGGCGTGACGTTAATCTGCGGTCCGCGCGCACCTCCGCCCGCCATTGAGAAACCCATAGAAGTTGCTCCTCTCGGGGCACGCGCGTGTCTGCAACATCAGACACCCCTCCCAGTCAAGGAGTTCCTTGTTCGGGCGCTCAATCTTGCGTCTTCCCGACTCGACCGTGCATTATTGGGACAGATGGTCGCGCCCGGAATGGGCGGCCTGCTGCGCAACTCTCAAGGCATGACCCGTTAGACCCATGACTCGTTCGTCGCGACTCACTCTCCTCACCCTCTTCTCCGCCAGCCTGCTAATCCCATTCGCACGCTCGCAAGACAACTACGAAATTCAGGTTTACGGTGCCGACACCGTTCCCCCGCGTACCACGATGGTTGAGATCCACTCCAATTTCACCGTCGATGGCAGCAAGACCGAGCAGGATGGCATGCTTCCCACCAATCACGCGGAGCACGAAACGCTGGAACTGACGCAGGGAATCACGGACTGGTCCGAAGTCGGCTTCTACGTTTTTACGAGCATCCAGCCCGGGATCGGCTGGCAGTGGGTGGGCGATCACATCCGCCCCCGCGTGCGCGCTCCCGAGAGTTGGCATTGGCCAGTGGGAGTGAGCCTGTCGCTGGAATTCGGCTACCAGCGTCCCGCCTATTCACCTGACACATGGACTTTAGAAATTCGCCCCATCGTCGACAAGAAAATCGGGCCCTGGTACTTGGCATTCAATCCGGCGCTAGAGCGATCGCTTCATGGGCCGAGCGTGAACCAGGGCGTCACTTTCTCACCGGCTGCCAAATTCAGCTACGACTTCACCAAGAAAATTGCGGGCGGACTGGAGTACTACGCGTCGTACGGATCGCTGGCCGGCTTTGACTCGCTCAGAAACCAGCAACAGCAGATCTTTCCCACCATCGATGTAGATTTTGGCCCGCAGTGGGAATTCAACTTCGGAGTGGGTATCGGCGCCACCAGTTCTACCGATCACCTCATTGTGAAATGCATCGTGGGCCGGCGATTCTCATGGCCCCACGCAAGGACTGCGAGGTTCCAGCCTCTCGCACAGCCTTGAGTCAGATTCTTCAACTGCGCGTCTTCCAGAATTACTCGTAACGCAAGGCTTCGACCGGATCAAGTTTCGACGCCCGCATTGCCGGGACCAGGCCGCTGATCACGCCCACCACCAGCAAGACTGCGGTCGACAGAATCACAGTCATCATTGAAATCCGCAGATGAATGTCCCCTTGCCCCGAATCGTCCTCAAATAGCGGTCCCATCATCGGCAGAGTGCCGACGGACCACGCGATGAGATAAGACAACAACACCCCAATCGCCCCGCCGATCAGCATGATCAGCAGCGTCTCCGCCAGGAATTGCAGCTTGATATGGCGCTTGCGCGCTCCCAGCGCTCGCCGCAGGCCAATCTCGCGAATGCGCTCGTCCACCGACACCAGCATGATATTCATCACGCCCACGCCGCCGATCCCCAGAGTCAAAGTGCCGATGAATGTCAGCAGCACTTGCAATCCAATCGTCAGCGCATCGATGACCGGACGAAATTCATCGCGACCGAACATCTGAAATGCCTTGGGATCGGTGGGCGAAAAGTTCTGCCGCGTCGCTACCGCAGCCAGCACTTGAGCCATCGCCTTCTTCTCGAACTGCGGCGCGATGGGCTCAAACACCATCACGGCGGCATAACGTGTGTTCCACAAATCACCTGCCGCCGAATAAGGAATCCAAGACGACTCATCGTCGCTGGAGAAATAATTGCTGAGCTGAATCTTCCGCGCCATGACGCCTACCACGGTGAAGCGTACGCCCGACACCTGCACCGTCTCGCCCACCGCCGGACGCCCGCTGAACAACTCTTCCTTCAGCCGCCCGCCCAGGAAGATCACGCGCCGCCGTTCCAGTTCGTCCTCGGCATTAATCCAGCGGCCCTCCGACGGGACTTCGTTCCGCATTTCGCCATATTCCGGACACACACCGCGCACCGGCGCAGTACCCACCATGCGGTCGCCGTAAGCAATTCCCGGCCGCCGCACCGTCTCGAGGCAAACGTGCTTCACCAGCGGAGCCGTCGCTTTCACCATGTCAAGATCGGCCTGCTCCAGGACGACTTTCTTCCCAGCTCGCTGCCCGCCGGGCTGCTCGCTGGTTTGCTGCGGCCAGCAGATGACCGCGCTTTTGCCGAACGCGTCAAAGCCATGCACCAGCACGCTGCGGAAACTGTTGCCATAGGCGATCAAGAGCGTGACGGTCGCGATGCCCCACACGATCCCCAGCATGGTGAGAAAGCTGCGCGTCACGTTGCGCTTTAGCGCAACCCAGGCTTCGAGAATGATTTCAATCAACATTGTTGGAATCGATAACCCTAAAAGACGCGAAGTACCACGAAGTTGCGAAATGGCTAGGGTTTCCTTCGTGAACCTTAGTGTCCTTAGTGGTTTAAGCTTCTTATCCGCCTGCCTCATACCGCAACGCTTCAATCGGATCAATCGACGCCGCTCTCCGCGCCGGATACAAAGCCGCGCCCACCGCAATCGCTCCCAGAAGCCCGGCGGCAATCAAGCCCGAACTCCAACTCGGAATCAGTCCGGCAAAGAAATCCGGCATCGGCAACAGATTCACCAGCGCGCAAAATCCAAACGCAACGCCCAGGCCGATCCCTCCACTCAACAACGCGATAATCAGCGCCTCAATAAAAAATTGCCGCAGAATCGTTCCTGCCGGAGCCCCGATCGCCTTGCGCACACCAATCTCCCGAGTCCGCTCCCGCACCGCGACCAGCATCACGTTCATCACGCCGATCCCACCCAGCAGCAGCGTCACAATCCCCACCGCTCCCAGAAAAAATTTCATGCCATCGGTCATGGTCTTGAACGCCTGCGCCTCCTGCACCGTATCCCAGATCGGACAAGCTTCCTTGTCGTTCGGATCGTAACGATGCATGCGCGCCAGCGCCGCGCGCACTTCGCGCTTGCAAGCGGCATGCTGCTCGACTGATTTCGGCGTCACCAGCAGCTGATCGAACGTGGAATCGGTTCCCGGAGGCTTGTCGGGAAAATCGCGGCGCATCGCGGCAAAGGGCAAGAACACTTTGTTCACATCCCAGCCGTCATAGCTGGAATCCTGTTTCTTCTTCGCCATCACGCCAATCACGGTGTAAGGAAAATCATTCAGATAGACCGTATCGCCCACCGGATTGCGCCCGGGAAACAACTGCTTGGCCGCGTCCGAACCGAGGAATGCCACTCGCCGGGCCTCGCGCATGTCGTCCCAGTCGTAAAAACGTCCCGCGCCGACGTCGAGGCTTCGAATGTATCCAAACGGCGGATAGGATCCCGTCACCGTGAATGCCGCGTTATTGAAATTGCTGTGCACGCGCACCGTATCCTGCTCGAGTTCCGGAATCGCATACTCGCAATCCGGCGACTCCGCCTGCACCACCGGGACATCCTGATCCTCCCAATGCACAATGCGTCCGGCGTGCGTGCCCCCGCCTGCAGGCTGGTCCGGCCGTGAAAAACGATCATCACGTCCTTGCCGAGGTTCCGCGCCTGTTCTGCCTGGCCCTTGCGCAACCCTTCGCCGGCCGCCACCATCAGCACAATCGACACAATGCCCCAAGCAATCCCGAACATCGTGAGAAAGGCGCGCAGCTTGTGGGACCAGAGGGTTCGCAGAACGTCGAAAATGAGATCCCGTACCGTCATAACACTTGGTTGGACGAAGCCGAAGAGAGAATGTAATCCCCCTGACCCGGCCTATCCTTAGATACGCACTTGCGTGGGTTTTTGTTGCAGAAAAAATGAGGTTGAAAACGGTCGCAAACTTGCCTTGCCGGAACGCCACCGAGCGTCGTGAAAATCGACTAGCCACTCTTACCCGGAAGATTCTTCTCCATCGTAAACAGCGGGGTTCCAAACAGATCTCGAGGACCATCCTCTGTCCGCCGAAAACCGGCACCTTCATAAAGGCTGATCGCTGCCTTTAGAAAAGGCGTCGTACTCAGAAATACCCGGCAGCAGCCTTGGCCGAAGGCCCAGTCCTCGACGCATTGGAGCAAACGAGCCCCGACTCTCAATCCCCGTGCTGCCGGCAGAACGCCCATCCCCCTCATATAGACCGACTGTTCTTTCACCACCGCCGCCACACTTCCCAGCAATGTCACGCCCTGCAAGGCAACCCAGGTTGGTCCTTCCCGCATGCGAGCCATGATCTGATCGGCGTTCGGAGTCGTCGCCGCAAAGCCTTCCCGCGTGTAGAGGCCTTCATACTCTACGAAAGACTCTCGGAGCACGTGGGCAATGGCCATGGCATCCTGCGAGCCCGCATCACGAATCTGAATCTCAGGTGAAAGGTGCATTTCCTGGCATTCGCGGTTCGGATTTCTGTTGTCACGATTTAACCGCGGCCGCGCTGACGTTTTCCAGCCATCCGTCAAACTCTCTGAGCGCAAGTTCACATTGCAGCCGATGCCGCTCCTTGCGATCGCGGATTTTCTTCTCCAGCGGTGGCAGGAGATCAAACGTGATGTTGGCAGGCTGAAAGTTCTTGCCATCCGCGTGTGTGACGTAATGCGTAAGCGATCCGAAGGCAGAAGCCCGCGGTGCAGATAGCATTTCGGCTCCAGTCGCCAAGGCTGCGGCATGGATCCCGGCCAACAATCCGGTTGCGATCGACTCCACGTAGCCTTCCACACCGCAAATCTGTCCTGCGAAGAAAACCCGCGAATGCACTTTCATCTGTAAAGTTTCACGCAACAAGGTCGGCGCATTGATGTACGTGTTCCGATGAATCTGCCCATAGCGCAGAAACCGCGCATTCTCCAGCCCCGGAATCAGCCGCAATACTCTCGCCTGCTCGCCGAACTTCAAATGGTTTTGAAATCCAACCAGATTGTAGGAATCCGCCCGCAGGTTCTCCTGCCGCAACTGCACCACCGCATATGGCATCTTGCCAGTGCGCGGATTGATCAACCCCACCGGCTTCATCGGACCGAAGCGCAGCGTATCCCGCCCGCGCCGCGCAATCTCCTCAATTGGCAGGCAACTCTCGAAGTAGTTCAGCTTCTCCCATTCGCGCTCTTCGACGGACTGTGCCGCCAGCAGTTCATCGTAAAAGCGGCCGTACTCCTCTGGCGTCATCGGACAATTGATGTAATCAGCAGATCCCTTGTCGTACCGCGCCGCCATGTAAACCCGCTCCATGTCAATCGAATCCGCCTCCACGATTGGGCTGATCGAATCGTAGAAGTAGAGATGGGTCTTATGTGGAGCGGGCGCCCCCGCCCGCTCGCTGTTTGAGGTGTCAACAGTTTCGCTAAGCCGACCGATCTCCGAAGCCAGCGCTTCAGACGTGAGCGGGCCAGTGGCGATGATTGTGATACCGTCCGCTTCATCGACCGCCGTCACTTCCTCCCGCCGCACCACGATCCGCGACTCTCGTGAGATCGCCTCCGTCACCCGCGCTGCGAATGTCACCCGATCCACCGCCAGCGCGTGCCCCGCCGGGACCGCACACTCCCGCGCAATCTCCAGCAGCAGCGAACTCGCGCGCCTCATCTCTTCCTTCAGCAGCCACGGTGCCGTGTTCTCGCTGTCCGATTTCAGCGAGTTCGAGCACACCAGTTCCGCAAAGTCCGCGGTCTGGTGAGCCGGAGTCGACCGCACCGGACGCATTTCAAAAAGCTCGACCTCCAGGCCCCGCTGCGCACACTGCCACGCAGCCTCCGACCCGGCCAACCCGCCCCCGATAATCTTGATCTTCGCCATTCCTGCTTATTTCTTTCCTCGGCGTTTTGCCCGCGGCTCGTGAATTCGCTCGCGCCTCTCCAGCATTTTGATGAACTCCCTGATTTTTCGGGTTCGCGTCTCCACTTTCTTCACCGTCTGAATGCGAAACAACACGGCATACCGGTTCGCGCCATCGAGCGCCTGAAAGAACTCGTGAGCTCGCGGATTCGCATTCAATGCCGCCTGAAAATCCTCCGGGACAGTAGCGCCCTTAGGCGAGTCATAAGCTGCATCCCACGTTCCGGCTTTCTTTGCGGCTTCGACCGCCTGCAAGCCCGCGGCTTGCATCCGTCCACCTGTGATCAGAGCAACTGCCTTATCGCGATTGATCTTCGACCAGATACTCTTTGCCGAACGCGGAAGGAATCGTTGCAGCCACGCCTCTTCGTTCTCGCCCCGCTTCTGCCCATCGATCCATCCACAACATAAGGCAACCTCGAGCGCCTCGGCGTACGTGATTGATCGCAGGCTTGATCCCTTCTTCGCCAGCCGCAACCACAAGCCCGATGACTTCCGATGATTTTTATCAAGCCAGTCAGCCCATGCAGCCTGAGTCGCGAACAGGCGGATCGGCTCGGGCGCGCTCCTCGTCGCCGTCTTCGTTTTCACGACGCCTTCTCCGCCAGTTGCCGCAGAGCGTCATCGACCAGAAGCACGGGCCGCCACTGGTCCCGAAAAGTCGCTCCCATCTTGGTGTACAA
Source organism: uncultured Acidobacteriaceae bacterium (assembly GCA_963795875.1). Lineage (GTDB taxonomy): Bacteria > Acidobacteriota > Terriglobia > Terriglobales > Acidobacteriaceae > Sulfotelmatobacter. The sequence continues at coordinate 759,695 of CAWCJM010000003.1, read as the reverse complement.
CTCGATTGCCTTCTCGTTCCAGTCGAGCACTTCCCAGTGTATTCCGTAACAGTGCTCGTCAACCGCAACCCGCGCCACTGCAGCGAGCAGTGCCGTCCCAATGCCGCGCTTGCGGAATGCCTCGCGCACAAACAAGTCTTCCAGGAACAATCCGCGGCCCGCCCACGTCGAGTAGTAGCCAAAAAAGACCGCATATCCGGCCGGATGCCCCGCCCACTCGGCGATGAGGGCACGGAAACGAGGGTTCTCCCCGAACCCGTCCCGCGCCAGGTCTTCTTCGCGGATGGTAACCAGCTCGAGTTGACGCTCAAATTCGGCGAGTTCGCGAATCATGGTCCGCAGCAGAGCAGCATCATGGATAGTTGCAGGACGAATCTGAAGCATGGCAGGCGTAACACTCCTAGGTCGTTAAGCCTCGATCAGCGAACGTCGATCAGTGCAAAACGGGCGTAGCATTCGTGCCAATGCACGCCCAGGCCCCGTGCTTGAACAACCAGGTATCTACAAAGCGTTCGCGCCGCGTGTAAGGCTTACCCCCTTCGACGCCCTTCACTTTCATCACGCCAGTCGCGATTGCCACATTCCCGAACACATGCACATTGAACGACTCCGGCGCGACCTGTTGTTGCTGCGCGCCAGGGTCGGGGGCCGACGATTTCACACTGGCCAGGAATTCAGCCTTGGTCTGCACCGAACCATCATCATTCACCAGCACAATTCCATCGTCAAGAATGGAATCCAGCGCTTTGGTGTCGCCGGATTTATATGCCTGATTCCACAACTGCTCGAGAGCGATAATTTTCGACTTGGTGGCCGCTTCGGCATCTTGGGCCCAAACCGTTGTCGTGCTGAGCGTAGTACAGAACAACGCCATCACAAACCAGATCAGTTTCATGAACTCTCCTCGACTCGCACTGTAAGAAAAAGGGCGCGGCGTGACAAGTATCTCTTCTTATGGGTGCTTTCAATGCATACGTCCTGCACGAAATGATCCGATCTGCGATGATGAGGACAACCCGTTCCACTCTCAATCTTGGAGAATCGATGGCGCGCATCAGCCTTGTAAGTCCCGAATCGGCCAATGCCGAAGTAAAGGAAATCTACGAAAAGACGCTGCGCGGCAAGCCCGGCAACGCTCAGAAGGCGCTGGCCCACCGCCCAGAGATGCTGAAGAATTTCCTCAGCTTCTACGCCAGCGTGGGACGATCGCTGGATCGCAAACTCTACGAACTTATCTACCTGCGCGTCTCGCTCATCAACGGCTGCCACTACTGCATCCAGCACCATGTGGCGTCCTCAAAGCGCGTCGGACTAGCTGCGGAAGATTGGGCCGCGCTGAAGGCGGGCGATTATTCCCGCTACAGCGAGAAAGAGCGCGCGGCTCTCGCCTACATCGAAAAACTGACGCGCACGCCACACGACGTCACCGACGCCGACTTCGCCGTGCTGAAGAACCACTTCTCCGAACCAGAAATCGTTGACATCCACCTGTTGACGGGCCTCGCGAACCTCACCAATCGTTTCACCGACCCACTGGGACTGGAAGTGGAGTTCCCGGAGGAAAAAATCTAACTTCTTGGCCACGGATTCCCACGGATCGCCACCGATCAATAAAGAAGTCTTTTGTTTTATCCGTGTCGATCCGTGCGAATCCGTGGCCTAAAGAATTTCGCGTACGTCCCCAACGCGGCGAGTCACGCGCTCCCTGTCCAAGTATTCAAGCAGAGGGATAGCATACTTCCGGCTGACTCCGGTCAGTTCCTTGAACTTCGCCACGTCCATCTTCGGAGATTTCAATTTCTGGGCTGCGACGAGCCGACACAACTCTTCGAGCGCGCTCCGGTGAAAAACAAGTTCGTCCGAAATCTTCACCAGCATTTTGTCCCGCAACAAGAGCGTGACAATCTTCTGCGCGCGGACCTTGTCAATTTTAAGTCCCGCAAGCACCTCGTGGAGCGCGGGGACTTTCAATCCCGCCCCGGCGAAAGCGCCCTCGATCTTCTCCTTTGACTCAGCTTCCTCGTCCTTCATCACCACACCGTGACCGGGCAGGCGCACCAAATCGCCGGCAACTTCGATCCTTTTTTCCCGCGACAGTAGTGCGAGAATTGCCTGGAAGACTTCTGCGGACGCTCTCACCTGTTCCCGCAACGCTTCCCGGGCGATCCCGCCCACCAGGGGATTTTTCCGGTGGAAGGTCTCAACCGAACTCACAGTGAGTTGCTGGGCCCGGACCATTGCAGTCGCATCCACGAACAAATCACCGATCCGCAACACTTTCCGCTCTCGTAGCGCTGGCGCGAGTCGAGCTTCGAGGACGTTCCTGGCCCAGCCAGTTTCAGCGACGAGCCGTGACATTGTGATTCCGGCTTGACCGCGCCTTTCAATCCGCGATCCCAACATAGGTTCCGGAGCGCCAGCGGCCATTGTCTGCAGGAAGGCTTCGTGCCCGGGCATCCGCGGGATCGGAGCAGAATCCAGCACAACCCCGCCGCCGATTGTCACGACCGGCGAGAACTGGCGGAGGATGAACCGGTCTCCGGGAACCAACAGCGCCATGTCGGGAAGCTTCAAGCGCGCGAACGCCTGCGAGCCCGGCGCCAGCTGCTTCACCCCATGCAGAGCGATCTCCGCAACCGTCTCCATCGTGTTGGAATGGAAGTGGACCCGCGTCCGCGACTTCAACGGGCGTGGCGCGGCCGGAAGCAGGCTCAACAGCGCGTCCACTCGGCGCGTCGTGGTGTACGTGGCCGGCGGCGCTAACGTCATCCCGCGCGACAAATCTTCCGTGCTCGCGCCCGCCAGGTTCAGTGCAGTACGTTGCCCAGCCACCGCGGCATCGGCCGCCTGTCCGTGCACCTGCACTCCACGCACCCGAACTTTTCGGCCTGACGGAAAAACTTCCAGTTCCTCGTCACGATGAATCGTCCCGGAGATGAGCGTTCCGGTCACCACCGTGCCGAATCCCTTCATGGTGAACACGCGATCGACGGGCAGCCGGGCCAGAGCGCTGGAATCGCGCGGCTGCCCTCCCGCCGCCGCACTGACGATCGCCCGCTTCAAGTCGTCCAACCCAGCTCCGGTCAGCGCGCTGACAGGAACAATCGGCGACCGCGGCGCCTCCAGAAATGTTCCGCGCAGGAACTCTTCCACCTCCAACCGCACCACATCGAGCGTGTCCGCATCCACTGCGTCCGACTTGGTGAGAACCGTGATGCCGCGTTGCACGCCGAGCAATTGCAGAATGTCGAAATGCTCCCGCGTCTGCGGCTTGATCGACTCGTCGGCCGCGATGACCAGCAGCACCAGATCGATCCCACCCACTCCGGCCAGCATGTTGCGCACAAAACGCTCATGGCCCGGGACGTCCACAAATCCCAAGTGCAGCGGCTCGCCGTTCGCGCCCGCCAGATCCATGTGCGCGAAGCCCAGGTCGATGGTGATACCGCGGCGCTTCTCTTCCTCCAACCGGTCGGCGTCAATCCCGGTCAACGCCTTCACCAGCGCCGTCTTTCCGTGGTCGATGTGCCCCGCGGTGCCTACGATGATCGATTTCATTTTGGGACGGATCTTCGCTATTAGCTTTGTCGCTCAACTCTCTCGCGCGCAGTGGACAGGCCTTTTATTTTTGCTTGTCTTTCTAAAATATTGATTTCTAACGGCTTATGAGACATAGACCCGGCTCGATCCTGCCAAAATATTGAGGTGCAAGGACTTACAGGTAAAATATTCCGGAATAAGGACTTAGCTTTCGATCCTGAGCCGCTGCGATCGAAGGTAGCGGATGCGATCGGCGAAAGCCCATGGATTGGATGCCGGGCTGCCTGGAGATTGTCCGGAAGGGCATGCGCGCCGACTAGTGGCAAGGCGCAAGCTTGCCCGGCGAGTGCGATGGATCCGGCGTGAGGACATAGGGTGGAATGGTCTCCCACTTTTTTTTCGCCCCATTCTTCTAAAATATTGATTTCGAAGGATTTATGGGATGGGGATGGGTCTTGATCCTGCCAAAATCTTGAGCCGCAATGACTTACAGGTAAAATCTTATGGAATAAGGACTTAGACCCTAGTTTTGAGCCGCCCACGAGACTGGCGGTGGAGCACTCGTTGGGGAAGCCGTTTGGCATACATCGAGCTTGCACTTTCCTGCATTTTCGGTAAAGGTCGTTCGTCACAAGAATTGGAATTATTTTTGGGTGGGCTGTGGAAAAGTGCGCTTTGGGCGCTCTATTTTGGGCGGATCGTCACTGACCACCATGAGCCGATGGACCGTTAGCCGTTCTCGTCACGAAAGCAGCCCTTTGGCACAACCGTTGCTTCGACTGTTTATTCCCCGCAATTGTGAAGGGACTCTGAGTGTTATGGGGATATTACAACAGTGATCGGCGCTACGATGCCCACCATGTGGCGGATAGCCCGTCATGTGCCTATTGTCCCTATGAGCGTCAAAGTCCCGGTGGCACTATCAATGCTGTACATGGAGACGCTGTTCGAGCCGGAATTCGTCACATAGGCGAACTTACCGGACGGATGGATGGCTATCGAGGTAGGAGATAGCCCCGTAGCTATCGTTCCTGTGGGCGTTAAGCTCCCGGTCGTGGCGTCAATGGTGTACTTGGAGACGTCGTTCGAGCTGAGATTCGCCACATAAGCGAACTTGCCGGATGGATCCACGGCTACGGAGACAGGGCCTGTTCCTGCGGCGATCGTCCCTATAGATGTTAGGGCCCCCGTCGTGGCGTCGATGGTGTACATCGAGACGTCGTTCGAGCTGAGATTCGCCACATAAGCGAACTTGCCGGATGGATCCACGGCTACAGAGACAGGGTCTGTTCCCGCGGCGATCGTCCCTATCGACGCTAAGGCCCCAGTCGTGGCGTTGATCGCGTACGTGGACACGCTGCCGGTCGATCCTGGCGTGGCGTTCGCCGTCGCCACGTAGACGAAATGGCCCGCAGGATCCACGGCTACGGAGATAGGGCCTGTTCCCGCAGCAATCGTCCCTATGGACGCTAAGGCCCCGGTCGTGGCGTCGATGGCGTACATTGCGACGTTGAATGGAAGACCAGCGCCGCCAGTCGCCACATAAGCGAACTTGCCGGATGGGTCCACGACCATCGAATAGGGATTGCACAATCCTCCAGGACAATTTCCGTTTATCGTTCCTGTGGAGGTTAGGGCACCGGTCGTGGCGTCGATGGTGTACATCGCGACGCTGCCATTATCGGCACCCCCATAACCCCACGGATTCCCTTCATTTGTCACGTAGGCGAACTTGCCAGAAGGAGCTACGGTCACGGATCCGGCGTAGAGACCGTAGCCGTCTGTCGACACCGGTGGTTCTATGGACGCCAGGGCCCCGGTAGTGGGGTTGATCGTGTACATGGACACGTAGCCACCACTGCCATCGGAGCCGCCATCCAACACATAGGCGAACTTTCCGGCAGGGTCCACTGCGATGGATTGCGGATCGCTACTGTTCGGCGCGGGTGGACCTGAAGGTGGATTTGAAGGAAGATATGAAGTTCCTCCTCCGCATCCACACAGCAGTACGAGAAGCGAAAGCAGCCACGTGAAGCTCGATGGAAGTTTAGTCGCAAGTTTCATTGTCCCGCCTCCGGTCTGTTTGGAATCGGTCATAATCGAGACGCCGATTGCCACGGCTATAGTCAGCGCCATGGAGCTCCGATGAAATCCCAGGTTCATGAATGAATTCGATCGCCCTAGGGCCGCGAGTTTTGCATGCAACCTCCGTCACGCTTCAGTCTTTGTACAAAACGGTAGGCTCGCGTCCCCGCGACATTGGCGCGAAGTCGCTGGAGGCGCAATGGGCGGAGTATGATTTGTGCCTGTTTTTGTTCTGATCGTGTAACTCTCTGAATGCAGGTGGCTTGCAGGCACTCAGCTAGGCGTGTTTTAGCAAGAGGAAAGTCTTGCTGTCAGGACAATTGTTGAAACCAGGCCTTTACACAAGCATGCGCTTTTCCTTCGCCTTTTTGCGAGACGGTGAGTGAAATGGGGATTTTTCAACAGTTGAACCTATCGCTTGGCGAACCATATTGCCACCAGCGCCGTAGCTGATAGCCCGATCAGAGCCCAGAGCCCGAATTGGACCCAAGGGAGTAGACCGCGCCGGCGTCCGAACAACCGCCTGTTTCTTCTTCTCGTTTCGCGCTGCTCGTTCTTCTTGACGAAGTCTTGGTGCTTGGCCAAGTCGGCAGATGTAGATTACGGTTGCGCATCTCAGCATCTAGCGCAGACTTTGCGTCATCCGTGAGCGATTGGCGATCAGAATCTAATTGCAGTAGTTCGTGTCACTCGGCTTCGGCGTTGGTCTTGGAACTCGGAAAGCATGAGCATTTTGAGTGTAAAGAGGCTGTTACGCCAATTACGATTCGGTTACGGTTTCTTCGGAATTTCTTCGCCGATGACGGGATAGCCTTTCGGAGACACGGCCGTGACTCCTTAGCCATCATCTGCTGCTGCATCCGTCCCCTTCTTCGGATTCAGTGTGTATGCGTACTCGCGGCGTCGGTGCAGGGCTAATCGCTACCGGGATTCTGAGTTGCGCTATTTTCTACGGAGGCATGTCAGTCTGTGGAGATTGACCGCGTTGCTTGGCGGCACGAGCAGCGCGTCAAGATGACTCTCAGCGACAAAGCGTCGTTGGTGATCTATCTTCGGCTTGGAACAACCGAACGGCAACTCGAAGAGTTTCGCTCCTCCGTATTGGCACCGCAAGAACGAAAAAATAATCTGCCCTCATTTGTGGGCTTGTACTGGCGACTGGCTCCAGATCAGGCAAACGGCCATTGGGGTGTCGCCCTTCCCTTCAAGGATGAAGCTTGACCAGAGGAAGTAACGGGCTATGTCGAGATGATTAAGCGAGACAGCCGCGTTGATAACGTGTATCTGAACGTTGCTCCGAACGCAATCCATCCGTAGCGAATCGAATGCGTAGCACCGCCTCTTCCAGCCAACTGTCGAAAGCAGGCCATATCGCAAGCGTGCGCTTTTCCTTCGCCTTTTTCGGTGTCAATGAGCAATATAGAGATGTTTCGTCAACTACACGGGGCTGCTTGTGTCGGGCGGGAAAAGCGGGTTAACATTCGCGCGTGGAAACTCAGGACTTAGCCGAAGAATATCAAACCAAAACTGACGAAGAACTGTTGCGACTGGCTCTCGATGCTGTAGACCTTACTCCCGAAGCCAACCTCGTGCTCAGCAGTGAGCTCTCCCGACGAGGAATTAATACCGCGGAAAGATTGGCGTCCTTTCGAGTAGAGGAAAAATATCGAAAGGAAGAAGCGAGTAAGCACACCGGCAGCCTCTTCATTATTCACCCTTTCGGAATAGGCCATCTCCGATTCGGAAAATCTGATCGTGTATACAATCCGGCAACCGGTCTAGAACGATTCAAAACTACGCTATTCGTTGTGCTGTTTTGGTTCCCTTTAGTGCCAACCGGGACATTTTTTGTAGAAAAAAAGCGTTCACTGTTTTCTAACAAACTGACGATTTTGAGAAAACTACCTCTTGATTGGCGACAAGTGCGCGGAGTTTGGGGCGTCGCGATAGGCATTGTTCTGTCGATCATTGTCGCCTTGGCACTTTTGCTGCATTTCTTGTGACGATGCAGTCGTGGTATTCAGTTGTCACTCGGTAGCTTGGAAAACTGGATTGGCCTCAATGGGGGACTCAGAATCCCCGTTCCGCGCATTTCGAGTGTAATGGGAATATTGCGTCAGTTGACAGTCCGCTCGCTGCCCGGATGCACAATTACCAGTGAGTGGAAGCGCCTGCGACAGAGCCGAGCCGTCGAGTATTTGTTTGCCATTTACGACCAGCTTCACTGCCGAAACAAGCCAGGGTTAGTCAGTGTCTGGCGGGTCGGGAGGACGTTCGTCGTGCAGGAAAAACTCCGCCGGAACGCTGGTGGGAATCTGGAACTTCGTTGGTGCCAGACTGAAGTCGTAAAAGGCTCTCAAATCTGTTTTAGACCGCTCATCAGCAAATCCTAGGAAACCCTGCCCGAGACCGAAATTCAGCTCGGCGAAACGAAGAATGCTGCCAAAGTCGTACTGGTTTGTGCTGTCGACAATGTGTTTCGTGTAAGCCGAGACGAACAGGAGGGGCACGCGGAATCCCATTTGGTAATCGCCCTGGCCTTCTTTGGGTCCGGACAGAAAAGGAGGTAACACGTGGTCGTAAAAGCCTCCCCAGTCGTCCCACGTGACGACGATCGCCGTATCCTGCCAATATGGCACTGTCACTTGATCCAGGGTATCGGTGCAGGGACTATTACTCACCCCGTCGATGACGTTTGCAACCCAAGCGGGGCCGCCATTGTGCGGATTGTTGGGGTTTCCGGAGGGATGATCAGAATTTTGCCCAGTCGGAGTGACCCACACCATGTTTTTCAGATTGCAGTTCTGCAAATCGATCAAGACGTCAGCGGGCTTAAGATCGACATTATTGATCCAGTCCGCTCCGGTACATTGCGTGAATGTAGTGTTGGGCTGGCAGATCGCCCGAATCCAGTTCGGTGCGTTCCAGATACTGCTAATGTTGTCCACGCCGCCTACGGCATAGTATCGCCAAGTCTGATGGTGGTTATTCAGCAGCGTTGCCATGGTTCTATGGTTGAAGCACATCGTGCCGAGCGGATTGTTCACCAAGGAATACTCGACCGGTGCGTGAATCGGGTCGATCAAGTAGTAGACCGAGTCCAGTGGCGCCAGACACCCGAGGCCGCCAGGGTTTTCGGCAACAAACCTAGCACTCGCGTCGTCCGCAGTGCTGGGCGCTGAGGTTCCTGCAAAGAGAAATTGGTGTGCTGGCGCGCTCGGCCCCTGGTTCGTCTGGAACATCCGGTTTGCCCAACCGAAATGTTGCGCGATATAGAGGTAGGAATAAATGGTCGGACTGGCCTGAGGATCGACGTATTCAAAGGAACAGTTGTTGTTTGGGTATGGCTGGCAGCCAGTAGTTGGGAGAAGCGTATTGGGGCTGCAGGGATAGAGCGTAGTCTTGTTGGGGTTGCACATCTGTTCGAAATTTCCGTGGGTATGAGGCGGGTCGTAGGCGTTGTCCAGAGGCACGGGGAAGAGAGGGATTTTCGTTCCGTTCTTATCGAAGCCATAGCTCTGTATGTCGTAGTGATCCGGTTCGACTCCGCAGGCTCCGCTCGCGCCATACGGAGGGAGGCAGAGCCCCTGGAATAGATTGTCAGGGGTACGGTTTTCCTGCACGATCACAATGATGTGTTGGAACCTTGAAATCTGGGCCTGAGCCGAGCTAGAGCCCGCGAAAGCCAGCAGCAAGAGTGTCGAAGCGCAAATAGCGGTTTTCATCGGGATCTCCTTCGGACATATGTCGCTATCGACGAAGAAGTAGCGCTGTCGTGGGGCTGCCTGCGTTTCGGAAATACAACAACTCGATTTTACCTCGCCCAGAGAGATGTCATCAGCGATCGCTACTACCCACTCCTGGCCTCGATCATCGACTGCCCGCAAGAAGAAGGAGTGCACTGCTCGTTGAGGAGTTTTGAGCGTAACGGAGATTTTGCAACAACTGACCGCGATCTCTTACTACATTCATCCGCAACGAGGGCCGTCCATCTCGGAATCGTCAGTCCACCTACCTGCGCGAGTTCCACATGATCAGCTGCGGTTCAGTTCCGTTACCCCATCTGATTCGCAGTCTGACTAGGCATCTGTGAATCTTCTCTGGCGGAGGGATCGTGAAAGCAGTGCATTGCTCAATCGTGGTAGCCCAAACAAGCGCGTCTGATCAGTCTAGCTTGAACGCCCGAAGGCGGATCGGGAAGGCGGTTCGCGGTAAGTTGTGGAACGCAAGCACCAGTTTTCCCTGAACTCTATTTTACAATCCGGGTCTTGGTTAGTCTCAACTGTCGAAAGTAGACCACAGCGCTCATCGAGGGTTTTGAACCTAATCGAGATGTTTCCGTCAACCGGGAGTACCCCTATAATCCTTCGTGAACGTTCGAGGGGTACATGCGCCGAAAAGTGCTCCAAGATTTCGCAAACCTGTTCTGCCAGCGTGTGATTGATCTGCCGGAGGGCTACGACCTCGCTTCCTTTGCCCACTATGGCTCCGGCAAATTCAGCTTGAACGTCCTGACTGGAGAGTGCAGCCGCAACGGCAGCCCGATCCCAAAGCTGCGAGCTTGCGATGTTTACGATGAGTGGCTCGGCACACAATTGGAGAAACACGGAATTGACCGCAATGCGATTCAGGAAGCTGCGATGGAAATCCATGTCGTTGTGCGAGACGTAAACGTACGATCCTCATACGGCCATCGATTCGCCGATGCGCAATTCTCCTTTGACTGCCACAGCAAAATCCGAACCGACGAGAAGATCTACATAGGCCACATGGCTGGGAACAAGAACTGGGGATTCGATTGGTACTACGAGAAGTTGTACGGAAAGCTACCCGATATTTGGCCTCAAGCAATCACTAGCTGACGAGAACAGGCCTCTTGCGCTCGTTGAGGGGCGGCTCCCATGGCTCCTGTCGATGGGCCGATTACTGAAAAGGCGGGAGCATCGCACTTAAATCAAGGATGCTGTACGAGAGCGCCTGTTCTTGCCCGGCTTCATCAAAATGATGGCGCGGGTGCTACCCATCCGCCCCGCCAAATGCGACAATAGAAGCTCTTCCCATGGCCACCTCTTTAACCTCTGCCTTTTCTCCGGAGACCCTCCGGCAGCACGGCCTTACGCCTGATGAGTACGAGAAGATCAAGCAACTTCTCGGCGGCCGCGAGCCCACCATCACCGAACTCGGCATTTTCAGCGTGATGTGGAGCGAGCACTGCTCCTACAAGTCGTCGCGCGTGCATCTGAAGCGCCTGCCCACGCGCAGCAAGATCGTGCTGCAAGGGCCGGGCGAGAATGCCGGCATCATCGACATTGGCGACGGCTGGGCCTGCGCCTTCAAGATCGAATCCCACAATCACCCGTCGTTCATCGAGCCGTTTCAAGGTGCGACCACCGGCGTGGGCGGAATTCTGCGCGACATCTTCACCATGGGCGCGAGGCCGGTCGCGGTGATGGACTCGCTGCGCTTCGGGCCCATTACAGCATCAAAGGATGTCTCCCAGAAAGAACTGCACAAGAATCATTCCGTCCTCGAAGGCGTGGTCAGCGGCGTCGCCTCTTACGGCAACTGTTTCGGCGTGCCCAACCTGGGCGGCGAAACAAAGTTCGAGCCGTGCTACTCGGGCAATCCACTGGTGAACGCGTTTGCGCTGGGACTGGTCCGGAAGAATGAAATCTTCTACGCGAAGGCCGCGGGCGAAGGCAATCCCGTGATCTACGTCGGCGCGAAAACCGGACGCGACGGCATTCACGGCGCGACCATGGCCAGCGAAGAATTCAGCGAGGCCTCGGAAGCGAAGCGGCCGAATGTGCAGGTCGGCGATCCGTTCCTGGAAAAACTTCTGCTCGAAGCCTGCCTTGAAGCTATGCAAACCGGCGCGATCGTCGGCATTCAAGATATGGGCGCCGCCGGGCTGACTTGCTCGACCTGCGAAATGGGCGGACGCGGCGGCGTGGGCATCGAGATCGAACTCGACCGCGTGCCGCAGCGCGAAACCGGCATGACTCCCTACGAGATCATGCTCAGCGAATCGCAAGAGCGCATGCTGCTGGTAGCGCAAAAAGGCCGCGAGGCCGAAGTCTTCCGCGTTTTCGAAAAATGGGGACTCGATGCGGTCGAAGTCGGCAAGGTCACGACCGGCAACAAGCTGCGCGTTCTGGAGCACGGCAAAGTTGTGGCGGAGATTCCGAATCCGGCGCTGACGGACGAAGCCCCGGTATACAAACGTCCGCTGGCGCGATGGGAACCGCCGGTGCCGCGCGAGATGCCGGAACACGTCAAACTCGGCGGAGTCAGCGACTTCACTGCGAATCTAAAGCAACTGCTGGCCAGCCCGAACATCTGCGGCAAGCGCTGGGTCTGGCAGCAGTACGATCACATGGTGCAGACCAACACGGTCGAAGCGCCGGGCGCAGGCGATGCGGGCGTGATCCGCATCAAAGGCTCGCAGCGCGGGCTCGCGATGGCGCTCGACGGCAACGGCCGCTGGTGCTATCTCGATCCGCGGCTGGGCGCGATGCACGCGGTCGCCGAGGCGGCGCGCAAAGTGGCGTGCTCGGGAGCAACTCCGGTGGGCGCGACGAATTGCCTGAACTTCGGCAATCCCGAGAAGCCGCACATCATGTGGCAGTTCTCGCAAACCATCGATGGCATCACGAAAGCTTGCGAAGAATTGGAAATTCCCATCACCGGCGGCAACGTCAGCTTCTACAACGAGACGCTGGGCGAAGGCATTTATCCCACGCCCGTGCTGGGAGTCGTCGGAATTCTCGAAGACGTGCACAAGGCCGCGAAGATGCATTTCGCCGCGCCCGGACGCACGATCGTGCTATTGCGTGCGGGAGAAGCAGGCGATATCACCGATGCGGAGAGCGAGTTTGGATCGTCGGAGTACGCGAAGGAAATTCTGGGCACGCTGTGGGGATATCCGCCGGAGCTTGATCTGGAGAAAGAAGCCGGGCTGCAGAAGGCGGTCATCGAATTGATCCAGCACGGCTTGGTGGATTCGGTGCATGACTGCGCGGACGGTGGCCTGGCGGTCGCGTTGGCAGAGAAGGCTTTGCCCAAGGGCGTGGGCGCGCGCGTGAATCTGGCCTCTGGCGGACCTGTTCGCGGAGTTTGCGCTGTTTGGCGAAGATGCCAGCCGGATCGTGATCTCTTGCGACCCGGGAACGTGGCGCGAATCAAAGAAGTAGCGGAGAAGCACGGCGCAGCTGCAGAAGTGCATCGGAGAGACGATTGCCGGACGGCTGGAAATCTCGCTCGATGGCAAAGTTGTGATTTCGGCGGCGGTTTCGGAGTTGAGCGCAGCTTACGAAGGTGCGCTGGAGTCGGCGTTGCGCACGGATCCAGAGTTGGTGGCAGCAGATTGAGCGAGTGTTGAGTCTAGAAAGCTTAGGAGCTAGAAGCCAGAAGGCTTACGAACCCAGGAGCGAAATTGCACATCTTCCGACAAATTTCATGACGAGTGCGGCGTGGTGGCGATCTTCGCCCATCCTGAGGCGGAGAAACTGGCTTACCTGGGGCTGCATGCGCTGCAGCATCGCGGGCAGGAATCGGCGGGGATCGTCACGTCCGACGGCTTGACTTCGCACGCGCACAAGGCCATGGGCTCGGTCGCCGACATCTTCACCGAAGATGTGCTCTCGAAAATGCGCGGCACGCTGGCCATCGGCCACACGCGCTACTCCACGGCCGGAGACTCCGCGCTGCTGAATGCGCAGCCGATCCTGGTGCAATCGAACAAAGGATCGATCGCCGTGGCGCACAACGGCAATCTCGACAATGCGCATGCAGGTGCGCGCGCGACTGGAGAGTCAGGGCTCGATTTTTCAGACCAACAGCGATACCGAAGTCATCGTTCATCTGATCGCGCTCTCCAAGGAGCACACGCTGCCCGAAGCCGTGGCCGATGCGCTGCGGCGCGTCGAAGGCGCGTTTTCGCTGGTGATGATGAGCAACGACCGCGTCTTCGCGGTGCGCGATCCCGCGCGGATTTCGGCCGCTGGCCATGGGCCGCATCCCGGCGCTCGAGGGACAGAAGCACGACACGATCGTCTTTGCCTCCGAGACCTGTGCGTTCGACCTGATCGGCGCCGATTACGTGCGCGACGTGAAGCCGGGCGAACTGATCGTCGTAGGCCCGGAAGGAATCAATTCGCGTTTCTACTCCACGGCCGCGCCGCAATCGAGTTGCATCTTCGAGCACGTGTATTTTTCGCGCCCCGACAGCCTCGTCTTCGGGCGCGCGGTGCAGACCAGCCGCGAAGAACTCGGGCGCCAACTGGCGCGGGAAGCGGGAGTTGATGCCGATCTGGTGGTTCCCGTCCCGGATTCCGGCGTGACCGCAGCCGTGGGCTATGCCGCCGAGAGCGGCATTCCGTTCCGCTTTGCGCTGATCCGCAACCACTACGTCGGACGAACGTTCATCGAGCCCAGCCAGAGCGTGCGCGACTTTGGCGTCAAGCTGAAGCTGAATCCGGTGCGCTCGCTGCTGCAAGGCAAGCGCGTCGTGCTGATCGATGACTCGATCGTGCGCGGCACCACCAGCCGCAAGATTGTCCGCATGATCCGCAGCGCCGGGCGCGAAGGAAGTGCACATGCGCATTTCTTGTCCGCCGACGATCTCGCCTTGCTATTACGGCGTGGACACGCCTTCGAAAAAGCAACTCATCGCCGCCAACAAGTCGGTGGATGAAATTCGCGACTACATTGGCGCCGATTCGCTGGCCTATCTCTCTCTCGAAGGTCTGAAGAAGGCCTGCGGCGAGGGCGAGAAAATCTCGTACTGCTCGGCCTGTTACACGGGGAATTATCCCACCGACATCATCGATGTCGAAGAAATTCAGCCGGCAGCGGTGCGGCGCTAGCGATTCTCACGCGCCGCGGTTTCCGCGCCTGCGCAACCCGCGGGATCGACTGCAAGTCCGGCCGGATCTCACGTCATCCCAGCCATCGAGTAGTTCGCTTCGTCTTGTCCGCCATGGTGCCGCTGATTTCCATGACGAGCCAGCCGCCGCGGCGCAGGGCGCTGTGGCCTGAGGAATCAGCCGCGCAATCACTTCGACTCCGTGTGGTCCGGCAAACACAGCGTTGCGCGGCTCAAACTTGCGAACCTCCAGTTGAACCTGATCCTCTTCAGATTCCCCGACATATGGCGGGTTGGAAACCATGAAATCCAAGTCGGCGAGGTTGAGACCTTCAAGCAAGTCTGACTGGTGAAACTGGATCCGGCTCTCCAGTTGATGGCGAGCCGCGTTGGCGCGAGCAATTTCGAGTGCAGCGCCGGATATATCGGTTGCGTGGATTTCAGCGCGAGGAAATTCCTTGGCAAGCGCCAGGGCAATGCACCCTGAGCCAGTGCCAACGTCAAGAATGCGGAGTGGGCAACTTCCTGCCCGGTGCGCTCCACAGCGGGCGAGGTCCAAAACTGTTTCGATCACGTGCTCCGTCTCTGGGCGCGGAATGAGCACGGCGGGAGTGACGATCAAGTCCATGCCCCAGAATTCCTGATGTCCCGTGATGTATTGCGCCGGAACTCCGCGTGCTCGTTCGTCGAGCGCCGAGTCATAGCGCGCCTGCTCTTCAGCGCTCAGCTCGCGCTCCGGATGCGCGAAGAGATAAGCGCGATCACACTCCAGAGTGAACATCAGCAGCAACTCGGCATTCAGACGCGGCGACGGAACCTGATCCGAGCTAAGGCGGGTGATGGCGGCGGTGAGGGCTTGCTTAAGCTGCACGGGTCTATTTCACCACGGAGACCCTAGGGCATTGCGATCGAGACGAAAACAAATCTGCGAATCCTTACTTCGGATTTGTTCCACCCTGCTGCCACTGATAGTCAAGATAGATCATCTGGCCGATGTGGTGCTGCATGTGCGCGGCGCATTGCATGATCATGTCGAGGCGCTTCTTGGCATCCGTGCCTGCCCCTGAATATTCGGCAGACCAATCCTCGGGCGACTGCGCTCGGATGGTTCGCACAACCATGGCAACCGCATCATCGAAGCGTTTCAACGCCTCCTCTTTCGACGGCGGATTCGGATCGTTGAATTCGCGCGGGCGGTCGCGAACGTATCCGGTCTTCGCGATCTGCGCGCCGATGTAGTAATTCAAGTTGCCGGTCAGGTGCAGGACCAGATGGCCGAAGCTGTTTCCGTAGGGAAATGGCTTTTGCCAGAACTGTTGTCTCGGTGAGCGGGCCGGCCAGTTCGCGAACGCGGGCCGCATTCGCAAGCGTATCGGCGGCGAGAACGAGTACGAGAGTTCCCTTCGAGCTTCGGGCATTTTCGCTCCCAGCGTCGCGGGCGCGAACGCCCACGCTCGTCATCTAAACCACGCTGGCAGCTTCCTGCTTCAGCTTTTCCGCCTGGTAATGAGTCGTGAGCGCCTCGATCAGCGGCTGCAGTTTGCCGTCCATCACAGCTTCGAGTTGGTGGATCGTGAACCCGATGCGGTGATCGGTAAGCCGGTTCTGCGGGAAGTTATAGGTACGGATCTTCTCGCTGCGGTCGCCGGAACCAACCATCGCCTTGCGTTCCTTCGCCAACGCCTGCTGCTGCTTCTCCATTTCGATTTCGTAGAGCCGGGAACGCAGCACGCGCATGCCTTTTTCGCGATTCTTGATCTGCGACTTTTCGTCCTGGCAACTCACCACCGTATTGGTCGGAATGTGCGTGATGCGCACGGCCGAGTAAGTCGTGTTCACCGATTGCCCGCCGGGGCCGGAGGAGCAGAACGTATCGATGCGCAGGTCTTTGGCTTCGATCTTGATGTCCACGTCTTCGGCTTCAGGCAGCACCGCAACCGTAACGGCCGAGGTATGGACGCGTCCCTGCTGCTCGGTAGCCGGCACGCGCTGCACGCGGTGCACGCCGCTCTCATACTTCAATTGCGAGAAGACGCGGTTGCCTTCGATGATGGCGATGACTTCCTTCAGTCCCCCGGCTGACGATTCCGAAGACGAAAGCACTTCGACTTTCCAGCGCTGAGTCTCGGCGTACCGGGTATACATGCGGAAAATTTCGGCGGCGAAGAGCGTGGCTTCGTCTCCGCCAGTCCCGGCGCGGATTTCCAGAATGATGTTCTTCTCGTCGTTCGGATCCTTGGGAAGGAGCAGGACTTTCAGGTCCTCCTCCACCGTCTTCACTCGGCCTTCCAGTTGATTGAGTTCATCCTGAGCATAGGCGCGCATCTCGGCGATCTTTTTCGTCGGCGAGCATGGCCTTGCTCTCCGCGATTCCCTTGGTCAGGTCCTTGTATTCGCGATATTTTTCGACGATGGGCGCAATTTCGGCATGCGCCTTGGCAGTCTTCTGGTATCTCGCCGAGTCGTTCACGATCTCCGGCGAAGCCAGAGCGTTGGTCAGCTCTTCGTAGCGGGCTTCGATTTGGTCCAGTCGTTCAAACATGGGAATCTTTCGTGGAGACGTAGCTTGCCAAGTCTCGGTTCACTCCGCAGCCCAACTTACTATGGGCAAGAGAGACGTAACAAGTTACGTCTCTACGGCATTGTAGTGTTGTGAGGAAGCAGAGAGAAAGTATTCGCGGCGGGACCGCTAGGCAATCACCAACTCGCCCCCGCGCTCTTTCTCGAGCGACATGGCCTGATCCAGGGCGGTGATGGCGCATTGCGCCATCTCGTCAGACGGAGGCTTCGTCGTAATGCGCTGCAGCCACAGCCCGGGAGCGGTCATCAGCGCGAACAGCGATCCGCGATGCTTGGCGGCGAAGCGAATAATCTCGTAGGAAACTCCGGCAATGACCGGCAGCAGCGCGATGCGCGAGGCAAAGCGCGCCCAGAACGTGGTGAACGGGATCAGCATGTAGAAGCCGATCGAGATCAGCATCACCGTCATCAGAAAGCTGGTGCCGCAGCGCGGATGATACGTCGAATATTTCTGCACTTCCGCGGTATTGAGCGGGTCGCCGTTTTCGAAAGCAAAGACCGTTTTATGCTCGGCGCCGTGATACTCGTAGACGCGGCGAATATCCTTCCAGAGCGAAACTCCCCAGATGAAGAGCAGGAACAGCAGCAGGCGAATCCCGCCGTCGATCAAGTTGAAAACAATTCGGCCGCCCAGCGCGGGGTCAATCTTCTTGAGTTCCGTCGCCGCCAGCAGCGGAATGTACTTGTACATGAAAATGAAGAACGCCAGCGAGATGAGGAGATTTCCGGCCGCCAGCCAGTTGCTGACCGTGGCGGCCTTCTCGCGCGACTTGAGAAGATTCGGCCGCCGTTGGCGCCGGCCGAACAGCCGAGGCTGCCTTCTCGCCCTGCTCCGCCTCGCCTTCCTGCATCATGTCTTCGATGGCGACGTTGGCCGAGAATCGCAGAGCGCGGTAGCCGAGATTCATGGCATAACCGAGCGTCATCACGCCGCGCACAATGGGCCAAGCCATCCACTTGTGCTTCTCCGAAGGCCGCTCGAGCGGTTCGCTCATGGTGACCACTTCACCGGAGGGTTTGCGGCAGGCGATCGCCCAGGCGTGCGGGGAGCGCATCATCACGCCCTCGAGCACGGCTTGTCCGCCGACCAGGGTCTCTTCCCCGCTTTCAAGGGCGGGAAGAAGTTGCACGGCGGCAAGGAATCGCAAATAGTTGATCAGTTTACGCACGAGAAATTAGATGCTCCTGACAGAATCACGACGCACCTCTTAGGGTATCACACGCCGCGGGTCGGCTGGATCGGGTGGCCTGCAAGCTAAGTACAAGCAACCGCAAGGCTTAGGATGGACAAGGGTCTGTCCAGGCGCTTTTTGCATCAGGATGCGCCGACTTCGTGCGTTAGGATCGGAGATTCATGCACCGGTTGGCCACAGCTTGCGAAGCCATTGCCGCCACCACGAAGAAACTGCTGAAGACTGGGATCGTCGCCGACTACCTGAAGTCGCGAACGGTAGACGAGGCAGCCGTGTCAGCGGTCTTCCTGTCGGGGCGGGCGTTTCCCGCTTGGGAAGAGACCACGTTGCAGGTCGGCGGCCGCTCACTTTGGCAGATTGTCGCGGACCTTTCCGGCAAGGATGAAGCCGAAATCACCGCCGCCTACCGCCGCCACGGCGACCTGGGAGCAGTCGCAGGCGAGGTCCTCCCCGAACGCGCGGGTCAAGGATTGGACGTGCTGGAAGTGGAGACCACGTTTCGCCAGATCGCCGCGGCACGCGGCCCAGCACTCAAAACCGCCATCGTGCGCGACCTGCTTTCGCGCGCTACGCCGCTCGAAGCCAAGTACATCATAAAGATCATCACCGGCGACCTGCGCATCGGCCTGAAAGAGAGCCTGGTCGAAGAAGCGATTGCCCGGGCCTATGGCGCCACACCGGTCGAAGTGCAACGCGCCAACATGCTTCTGGGAGACATTGGCGAAACCTTGCGCTTGGCCTCCGAAGGAAGGCTCGCCGCAGCGGCAATGAGACTCTTCCATCCATTGGGATTCATGTTGGCAAGTCCGATCGAATCGCCCGAAGAGGGCCTGAGTTATTTCTCGGAAGCCGCAGTCGAGGATAAGTACGACGGCATCCGCGCGCAGGCGCATATCGAAAACGGCGAGGTGAAGTTCTTCTCGCGCACGCGCGACGAAATCACCGACTCGTTCCCCGAGTTGCCAGACGCGCTGTCTGGACTGCCGCAGTCCGCCATCCTCGACGGAGAAATCGTGGCCTGGGACTATCCGGCCCAACGCGCGCGCCCCTTCAGCGTTTTGCAACAGCGTCTGGGAAGAAAGAAAGTCAGCGACAAAATGCTGCGCGAGACTCCGGTCGCGTTCCTTGCCTTCGACGTGTTGTATGCCGGAGGCGAGCTGGTGATGGACCGTCCCCTGCGCGAGCGGGCGAAGATCCTGGATGAACTGCTAAGCCAGAACAATTCTTCTCAAAGAGACATCGGACCACGCAGGAAGTCAGGCAAGTCAGGATCCCAGGGCAAGCTCTCTTTCGAAAATGAAGAGGAACCCGTAGCCGCCCATATCATTCGCGCCCCGGTCTATCACGCCTCATCTCCCGCGGAACTGGAAGAGCTGTTTGCCGCAGCCCAGGAGCGCGGCAATGAAGGCTTGATGATCAAAGATCTCAACTCCCCCTACACGCCCGGCAGGCGCGGAAAGTCGTGGCTGAAGATGAAGCGTGAACTCGCCACGCTCGATGTGGTCGTGACTGCGGTCGAGTACGGACACGGCAAGCGCGTGGGCGTCCTGAGCGATTACACCTTCGCCGTGTGGGATACGAGTAAAGACCGCCTGGTGAATATCGGCAAAGCCTATTCCGGCTTGACCGACGCCGAGATCGCCGAGATGACTCGATGGTTCCTCGATCACACCCTGGAAGATCAGGGATTCCGCCTGGTCGTCGAGCCGAAGATCGTGCTGGAAGTAGCGTTCAACAACTTGATGAAATCCGACCGGCACGAGAGCGGGTACGCGCTGCGCTTTCCCCGAATCGTGCGCCTGAGGCCCGACAAGTCGCCGGAAGAAGCGGACACGATCGAACGCGTGCGAGAACTTCCCGTGTCCACTCTCTGACGCGGTTCCCCTCTTCACCTTGCCCCGCCTCTTGCTTACGGCGCGCCCGCACTGTTCGCTTGCGTCACGACGACGGCAGCCTTCAACTGCAGCAGCTCTGCTTGCACCCTCCTCCAGTCTTTCGCTTTCCGTTTCGTCGCAATCGGCGCATCCGGATCCTTGTAGAAAACGAGAATATCCTCGCGCAGCTCTGGCGGCACGTGAGCAAAATCGTTGTCCGCCAGATCGTTCAACAGATGCGCATACGTCTGATCCGCCAACACGTACTCCCCCGCCCGCGTCTCCACGCCCGTATCGCAATCGCGATTTGCCAGGTGCAGAGTCCCGCTCGTAGATTCCTGCAGCAATTGCTTGTAACTCCTGACCGTATCGTCGACGCTCTTGATAAAAAGATCCTCCCCCTGCTGCGTAGGAACCTTGAAGTCGAGTCCGCTGAACGGACCTTTCTTCGGAAACAGTTTCAGAAAAATCGCAAGAAGCTTCGTCCCAAAGCTGGGACGCCGGTACCCATTGCCCCATTCCTTCTCGTAATCCGTCCGCGAAAGGTAATACAAATATTTCTTCTCAGCGGCGTCCGGAGTGTCGGCAACAATATCCTTCCTGCGGGTCAGCAATGCTACTCGGGTCGTCTCTGGAATTACTTTGCTCACCGCATGCCGGAAACTTCCAATCGCCAGATCTTCATCGTCCACCACATCGTCGAACTTGATGCCGTAGACCTTCGGAAATACCCGTTCCAGCAATCCCTGTGAAATCTCAAACCCAATGAAGTCGTGATAACGATCGGACGTGTAGCGATTCTTCGCCACCTGCGTCATGTCAAACCCAAACTCCGCGCGAATATGCGACTTGGGAGAGTCCGCATACGTGACTACGTCTCCAAACTTCCGCTGCAGCGGGGGAAACTCCATGGCCACAACATGATTCACCATGGGATGCCCGCTATTGTCCGCCGCGTAATGTGCCAGCGCTCCCAAGGCGAAAGCGTATTCATTCGCCGACTGAGATTCCTGGATCAGACAGGTAACGAAATCCCCAGTACGCACATAGTGCGTTAGATCGCTGAAATACCGACTGCCGAACGGGTAGTACCCCATGTCCTGTACCAGCGATCCGCCATAAGCGTAGGCGTGCGCTTCCCGGATTTCCTTATCCGTCAGACCCGGAAAGCGCGCTGCGACCATGGGCTGAATCCGATCCACCCACAGCAAATCCACGACCTGTTCGTGCGTCAGAACGGAGTAAGCCCCGCTCGCCTGCGTCAAAACTAAAATTGACGCCAGACAGAGCAGGGCTCTCTCCCAATGAAGGAGTAGTTTCATTTCCCGACGACGAGAACGACAAAGCTGTCGGGAACCATCGGAGGCCGCGGACGAGGATTGTCCGCAGTCGCCGCGGGTCGAGGCCCGAACTGCGCGGTCACCACGAACACGTTGTGCGTCTTGGCATCGAGAGCCATGGTGCGCGCCCCCTTCTGCGTCGGAACGTTCTCGGGTGTGAATTTGCCCGGCGAGTCCTCTTTCACAACGGTGAGCACGCCGTCACCGCCGCAGGAGGCGAACGCGAGTCCGGTATCGGCATCGAATGCGGTTGCATCCACTCCATCGCCAATCGCCGGCGTTGCCAGCACTTTGCCGCTGTCGGCGTCGACGACCGCCATCATTTTGTTATCGCAGCCGACGTACAAGCGGCGGTTCTTGCGGTCGATCGAGAGTCCGCTGGGCTCGGTGCAAGGCGCCAGCGGCCACTTCGCTTTGACCTCCAGTTTGTTCGGATCGATCGCTACCAGTTCGCTCTTGTCCTCGATGTTGACGAAGATCTCGCCCTTCGCATCGCTGGCCGCGAATTCCGGTTTGCCGTCCAGTTTGATCGTTCCCAAAACCTTCCCGTTGGTAGCGTCGATGGCCGTCGAGTCCTGACTGCGCCCGTTAAACGTGAAGACGCGTTTCGTTGCCGGATCGTAGAGGATCGCGTCAGGATTGTCCCCCACTTTCACTTTGGTGCTGGTCGCCAGCGTCTTCATGTCGAAAATGCTGACTGTGCCTTCGCGGCCGTTGCTCGTAAACCCCTTTCCCAACTCAGGCGCCAGTGCGATGCCATGCACGCCCGGCGTGTCGGCAATGTCACCCGCGACCTTGCCCGAGTCCGCATCGAGCACCATGACGTGAGTGCCGCGGGAAATGTAGACGTGCCGCGCTTCGGGGTCGACGGTCAGATAATCCCACCCTCCCTCACCACCGACTTTGTACGTTGTGACTACGTGGTATCCCGAACCAGCCGCGGCCAAAGCCACCGCCGCCAGGGACACACTGATAATGGACACCAAACACATCGACTTCATTCGCATCGCTTCCTCCTGGTAACTCTTTGGAATCGCGACGCTCTTCCAGGGCCCCTTCCCAGATCGCGCGCCGCGTTTTTTGCATCGAATCCTGTAGGATCCGAACCGAAGTAACTTTACCTCATTTCGCGAGTGATCCTAGACTCTTCTATATATGGGCGTGTTCCAGCCACCATTTTCGAACCAAGCATCACAATCGGAACCCGTGTCCGTGGCCGATCCGCGCCTGCAGCCGACGCCCGACTTCGGCACGCTGGGCCCCGGCTCCGATCTGGATGACAGTGGACCCATCTCGAGACCGGGCTCGCCTGGGTGGCGGACAGGTCAGAGACGGTTCGCTCCGCTCTTCGCGGTTGCACTTGGTGTGCTTCTTGCAGTTCTCACCGCAAACGCCGGCAATGCTCATGCCGCATGGTCGCGCTTCACCAGTCTTTTTTCCGTGCCCGCAGCCCCGCTCACCTCCGCCAAGGATTCTCGCCAACTCGATCGCATGAAACCGCAGAAACAAGCCGAGGCGCTGCTTGAGCTGGCAGTGGGCCGCAGCGACGGCGCCGTCGACCAGATTTCATCCCGCGTCGACCGCTGGCAGGGAAAAGTAAAGTGGGACTCGCAGATCGCGACCCTGACCACCGCTGCGCTCAACTCGAACGACATGCGGGTGCGTCAGTCCGGCATAGAAGTTGAACTCGCGGCTTACGGATTAGCCAAGAATGCCGCCAGCCTCGACTACGTTTTGAAGAGTGCCGAGTCTTCCGATCACGCGCAAAAAATCTGGGGACTCTGGGCGCTCGGCCTGATGGGAAACCGTGGCGTCGAAACCGACCGTGTAGTGCAGGTCTTAACCACTCATTTGAACGATACTGATGAAGACTCGCGACGCTGGGCCGTCGAAGGTCTGGCACTCGTCGGCTCGGCTCAGACCATCGAACCATTGCTGAAGTCCATGCACGACGATCCCTCGGCTACCGTGCGTGAGCGGGCCGCGTGCAGCCTGGCGGAGTCCGGCATGTTCACGCACGAACAGCGCCTCTCCGCTGTTCCGCAACTGTTGAACTACACCGACGATCCCGCGCTCGATGCCCAGACGCACAACTGGGCCTTCCAGGCGCTGCACGACATTACCGGCCAGCGATTACCCAACGACTCCAATGCCTGGCGCAGTTGGTACGAGTCTTCAAAAGTCGACTAGTCGATTCAACATCGATCGACTTGCTTGTGCCGTAGAAGTCTTTTGTCAGCGTCAAAGTCTGTGAAACAATCCAGCACCGAAGGGAACTCCGCGACGAGGCCCATGGAAAAACTGAATGTAGTTGTTGCTCTTACCACAAGAGAGAACGATTACCAGGCAGAACAAGCAGTCGCCGTGACCGACATGGCCACGCGACTCGGCGCAACCGATTCAAATCATCTACGCCGACAACGACGCCGTGAACCAGACTCAGCAACTCATCAAAATCATTCAGGATCCTGCGCAGCATCCCACCGCGATTCTTGTCGAGCCCGTCGGCACCGGAATGCCACAAGTCGCGAAAGCAGCGGTCGCGGCCGGCATCGGCTGGGGAATCATCAACAGCGATCCCGACTACATCGCCGAACTTCGCCGCGGCGGCGAGGTCCCGGTCTTCTCGGTCAGCACCGACCAGTCCGAAGTCGGCCGCATCCAGGGCAAGCAACTTGGCGTCCTCGTTCCCGAGGGCAACGTTCTCTACATCGAAGGCCCCTTCAACAGCACGGCGACCCAGCTGCGAACAAAAGGAATGCTCTCCACCAAGCCGGCCGCCGTCGAACTGAAAATGCTGAAAGGCGACTGGACCGAGCGCAGCGCGCACAATGCGGCGAAGTCATGGCTGTCCCTCGGATCGTCGCGCGAGCTTCACATTCGCGGCGTCATCTGCCAGAACGACGCCATGGCCATGGGCGCCCGAAAAGCCGTTGTCGACCTCACGGAAAAAGATCGCGAGCAGTGGCTGAATATTCCCTTCACCGGCTGCGACGGTGTCACCAAGACCGGTCAGGACTGGGTGCGCCGCGGCCTCTTGAAGGCCACGATCATCACCGCCCCGGCAGCAGGAATCGCCCTCGAACTCCTGGCGAAAGCCGTCAACGCCGGTTCCATGCCGCCCGACCGCACCCTGATTCCGCCTAAGTCGTTCCCCGCGATCGAGGAACTAGCAAAGAGTCAAAAGGCAGCTGGCTAGAAGATCGTATGCAGACCGTGGAAGAACGGCCCTTCTAGGGCCGCGTCAGGCATCTCAAATCGTGCGGGCTTCAGCCCCTGAACCGCTCCGTACTCACTCGGCCATCTTCGCCACGTGCACTTCGAACCCTGTCTTCGGCAGCAGTGACGTCAGCGAGAACGCCTTGAACCCGTCGCCGGTGACTTCCGTGTGACGATAGATTCCCGGCTCGCTCTCGATCATCTCCCGCCGTCCTTCCATGTCTGCCAGGAACGCCTGCGCCTGGCTCACGCCGACTTCAACTTCCTTCGCGCGCGTGACCACCGCCTCCGAAGCATACGAGCGCACCAGCTTGGGCCAGTATTTTTCCAGCAGATCCGTGCTGGCAAATACGTCGGCCCAAATGATGCGCCCGTTCACCGCCACCACCACTCCTACCGCATTGCGATCGCGCAGCTGCCGGATCAGGCTCTGATAGTTCTGCTCGATCGGCTTGGCCACCGCGTCCACCTGTTTCCTGACTTCCTCGTTTTCATTCACCTTGGCGTACGAGGATGTGTTCGCGATTCTCCGTCGCCACCGGAGCCGCACCAGCCGAGACCTCGACCGTCTCCATCGCCGCCTGCTGCTTGCGCACCTCCGCCCAAACCTGGTTCTGGTCCTTTTCGGCCATCGCCTTGGCGCGCACCGACGGCTGCGCCATCATCGCCATGGGAGGTTGAACATGCTTGTTGCAGCGCCGCCGAGCTGCGCCATACATCGCCTCCGACGCTCCGAAAGTTGCTGCTGGTCGCGACCCACCGCCCCGGCTCCACGCAGAACACGCTCAAGTCCACCGGATCGCTCTCCGCCGGAACGATGCGGTCCTTCCCGATCACGCGATCCTGCTTGCCCCCGTGACGATCTCGCCGGCCAACAATAACAACGGCCGCTTGGAATTGTTGACCAGCACCAGCCGGTTCACCTGCGCGCCCTCACTCCGAATCGCCGGCGTCGGATGCCGCCGAATCAGCCCCTGCACATTGCCCGCTTCGGTCACCACCACTTCTCCCGACCGCAACCCTTCATCCAGAGTCAGGAACTCCCCGGTCGGATAGCTCTTCGCCGCGACCACGGGAAACACCGTCAGATTGCCATGCCGGATCGGCTCCAGCACCTTGTAGCCCGGCGGCGGAGTCACCTCTCCCGCCTGCGCTTCGCGCTGGTCCACGACCACCAACGCCGGCCACCATCACCAGCACCGCCAATGCCAGGAAAATCTTCGGACTCAAGCTCGGATTCATAGACGCTCCTCCCGCGAGCGCGGAATCAATGCAAGCATGCGGTCCAGAATGCGGGTGCCCCATTTCTCGCGTTCTTTGCGAGAAGTGGGGATTTCGCGTGACCACGCCGCCCATCTCGACTCTGTCGAAAGAACGACACAACTTCGCCTGCCTTGCGGACAAAATTTGCACCTCGGGCGACCCAGTTGTGCACTGCCGTGTCGGGTGACTCATCGGCGTTCGCCACCGTGACGATCCGCGCACGCTGAGCATCGGATGACGATCCGCATGCGCTTACCGTGGAAGAGCGGCCCTTCAGGGCCGCGTTAGAAACGCGAAGTCGGCGAGGGCTTTAGCCCTTGAGTGCAGGCGCAGTCTCGTTTTAGACATTCCACGTCTCGAAATCAGCCCCCGCAATCCCGCCCGCCGCTAATTCCCCTGTAAAATTGAACTCAGCGCACCCTGGAGCCACTTCCGCATTGTCTTTTCTCGACCAACTGAACCCGCAGCAGCGCGAAGCCGTCGAAACCACCGAAGGCCCCGTGCTGATCCTGGCCGGCGCCGGCAGCGGCAAAACGCGCGTCATCACCTACCGCATCGCCTACCTGATCGAGCACAAAGGCGTGATGCCGGAATCGATCCTGGCGATGACCTTCACCAACAAGGCCGCCGCCGAAATGGGCGAGCGCGTTGAAAAACTGGTAGGCGGCCTCAGCATCGCCAAGCCGGTCATCTCGACCTTCCATTCGTTCTGCGTGCGCGTTCTGCGGCGCGACATCGAAGCCCTGCGCATTCCGTCGACACGTTCCCGGCCAGCCGCCGATCGGCCACACGAAGAACTTCGTCATCTACGACGAGAGCGACCAGCAAGCCGTGGTCAAGAGCGTGATGAAGCGCCTCGGCCTCGACGACAAGCAACTCACGCCGCGCACCGTCCTCGGCCGAATTTCCTGGGCGAAGAACCACATGCTCGATCCGCAGGAACTTTACCTGCAATCCGCCGATCCCAAGACAGAGAAGATCGCGCATCTGTACGAGGAGTACCGCAAGGAACTACGCAAAGCGAATGCCCTCGACTTCGATGACTTGCTGCTCGAAGCCGTTCGCCTGCTGAAGTCCGCGGCGCACGTGCGCGACTACTACAACCGCCGCTTCCAATATCTGCTGATCGACGAGTATCAGGACACCAACCGCCCGCAATACGAACTCATGCGCATGCTCGCCGGAGAGCGCCACAACGTCTGCGCCGTCGGCGACGAAGACCAGTCGATTTATTCCTGGCGCGGCGCCGACATCCGCAACATTCTCGAATTCGAACAGGATTTCCCCGAGGCCAAGATCATCCGCCTCGAGCAGAACTATCGCTCGACACAGAACATTCTGCAGGCCGCGTCGGCCGTGGTCGCGAACAACATCCGCCGCAAAGGCAAGAACCTATGGACCGACCGCCAGGGCGGCACCAAGATCGGCTACTACGAAGCCCCCGACGGCGAGAACGAAGCCCTCTTCGCCGCCGACCACATCGCCAAGTATCTGCGCGAGGCCACCGAAAGAGGCGAGACTCCGCGCGCCGCCGTGCTCTACCGCACCAACTCGCAGTCGCGCCTGTTTGAAGAGGCCATGCGCCGCTACGGCCTGAAATATCACGTGGTCGGCGGATTCTCCTTCTACGAGCGCTCCGAGATCAAAGACCTGATCTCGTACCTCAAAGTCATCCAGAATCCCGACGACACGATTTCTCTGCTGCGCGTCATCAATACCCCCACCCGCGGCATCGGCAAAGGCACCATCGACACGCTGGAGCGCCTCGCGCTCGAAACCGGCCTGTCGCTCTGGGGCGCAATCGGCGAAGCCATCCGCCGCCAACTCCTGCCCCAGCGGGCCCTGCTGTCGCTGAAGAGTTTCCAGCAGCTGATCGAAGACGCAAGAGCGATGCTGGCGGGAAACTTCGCCGAGCAACTGGAAGGAAGTGAACGTGTGGCAGCGGGCGACTCGCCCGCGCAATCGCAGGAATCAGCCGAGCCCGTGTGGGGACAGCCGCCATCGGCTGTCCAGCACGGCGAAGCCCTGCCGTCTGACGATGAATCGCACCTGAAGATGCCACAGCCTTCGATCCGACTGAATTCGGAAATTTCTCCTTCGACTTCGGCGCGACGGATTCTGAACTTGCGGCCTCTGAGATTGAGCCCGCGGTGGAGGCGAACCGTCCCCCGGCAGCCCGAGATCGGCGCTACGCCCGCCAGCGTCCTTCCCCGCTCCCACCGTCAACACCGCCGACATCCTGAAATTCCTCATCGACCGCACGGGCTACATCAAACTGCTCGAAGAAGAAGACACGCCGGAAGCCTTCTCCCGCATCGAAAACCTGCGCGAACTGGTCAACGCCGCCATGGACTCGCGCGACCGCGCCGAAACTCTCGACCAGTTCCTCGACCACGCCGCGCTCGTCGCCGACGCCGACGACTACGACGCCCGCGCCCAGATCACGCTGATGAGCCTGCACGCCGCCAAGGGCCTGGAATTTCCCCTGATTTTCCTCAGCGGCCTCGAAGAAGGCCTGTTCCCGCACTCCCGCACCATGCTCGTCCCCGAAGACATCGAAGAAGAGCGCCGCCTCTGCTACGTCGGCATGACCCGCGCCATGGACCAACTCATCCTGACCCGCGCCGTCTACCGCCGCCGCTACGGCACCGACCTGCCCGAAGCCAGCGTCCCCTCACGATTTCTGGAAGAAGTCCCCGCCCCGCTGCTCGAAGAATTGGGAACCAGGCAAGGCTCGTGTGCGGACAACGGCCCGTGTGGGGACGGGCGCCTTCGCCCGTCCAGGGGGGCGAAGCCCCGCAGCTTTGACGCCGAGAGCCACCCACTATTCCTACGAAGACGAAGACCAAAGCACCTCCTGGCACGCTCGCGGAGACGCCAGCCGCACCCAGCCGCGCGCTAAAGCCCACGGCCCCAGCCCGCCCCTATAACTCCATCGAGAACATCGCCGAGTTCTTCGCCAGCCGCGGCAAGAAGTTCACCGTCCCGAAAACGCCGGTCGAAGAGCCCACCGGCAAGCGCGGATTCCGCCCCGGCCAGAAGGTCCGCCACCCAAAATATGGCGAAGGCACGGTCTACCAGCGCGAAGGAGAAGGCGAAGAAGCCAAGATTACGGTACAATTTCCTCGCTTCGGCTTAAAGAAGCTGGTAGAGAAGTACGCCCAGCTGGAACGCGCATAACCAGTCCCATGCACGACCCATGTGGGGACAGCCGCCTCGGCTGTCCAGCCAAGCAAAGCGAGGCGAGTCTAGACAGTCAGCCGCGTAGCGGCGCAAGAATACAGCCCACGGCGCAAGCCGTGGGTAGTCGATCCAAATAGAATTTCAGCCCCGAAGGGGGCGAAAGAAAAGCCGAGCGCAACCCGCCCGGACATCCGTACGACAGAAGAGGACGTTCACAGCATTCATGGCAAACACATCGAAGTTAACCAAAGAAGAACGCAAGAAAGCCAAACGCACCGCCCGCAAGAAACGCAAGGCGGAAAAGCCGCTCAAGCCCCGCGATTATCCCCGCGGATCGAAAAAGCCCAAGGTCAAGAAACTGGCCCGCGGCCAGGCGAAGCGGTAAGGCAGCGCAAAACTCGTGGAGGAGCGGGCGCCCTCGCCCGCTCCGCCGCGAAGCGACGCAGGTTCTTGAAGCTGAAAGCTGATAGCTGACTAGCTGAGAGCTGCACCGAGGAGACCACAACCGCTTGTCACAACACCACGGAACCCGCCGAAGTCATCCGTACCTCCGACAAACAGATTTTCTGCTGCAAGTCGATCGACAAGCTGATCTCCGAATCTGAGGACCCGGCACACCGGCTCAGCAAATCGCTGGGCCCCTGGTCGCTGACCGCGCTCGGGATCGGCGCCATCATCGGCTCCGGCATTTTTGTGCTCACCGGAACCGCCGCCGCCGGAGAATATTTCCAGGCGCCTTCCATCCTGCATGCGCAGGCGCTCGACGTCATCATCAACTTCCTGCGTACCGGCAGCACGGCGGGAGCGCTCATGCACGGACGCCCGCCCGCCGGACCATCCATTGCGATTTCATTCTTCCTGGTAGCGATCGCCTGCAGTTTTGCCGGACTGTGCTACGCCGAACTGGCCTCGATGATCCCCATCGCCGGCAGCGCCTACACGTACTCGTACGCGACGCTCGGCGAAATTTTCGCCTGGATCATCGGCTGGGACCTGATCCTCGAATACGTCGTCTCCAACGTCGCGGTCGCGGTTGGTTTTGCCGGTTACACGAAAGCGCAACTGGCAGTGTTCGGCCTCAACTTGCCGGACAAATGGGCGAGTCCGGTCTGGGCCGGTGGGCAATGGACGGGAGCTTATTTCAATCTGCCCGGCTTCCTCATCGTTTTCGTTCTAACGCTGCTGCTGGTGCGCGGAGTGAAAGAGTCGGCGGAGACCAATAACATCATGGTCGCCGTCAAAATCGGCGCCATCCTGACCTTCCTAGTCGTCGGTGCAATGCTGGTGAAGCCCGCCAACTGGTCGCCGTTCGCGCCTTCTGGCTTCGCCGGAATCGTCACCGGAGGGGCCATCGTTTTCTTTACCTACATCGGATTCGATTCCGTCTCCACGGCCGCCGAGGAATCGCGCAACCCGCAAAAAGATTTGCCCTTCGGCATCATCATGTCGCTGATCGTCTGCACGCTGCTCTATGTCGGCGTCGCCGTCGTACTGCTCGGCATGATGAAGTACACGACCTTCGTCTCCGGTGAAGCAGCCGAAGCGCCGGTGGCCTATGCGATGAAGTATCTGGGCGTGCACCCGTTCTTCCGCTCGGTCATCGTGATCGGAGCGCTGACCGGCATGATCTCTTCGTTGCTCGTATTTCAGTACGGGCAAGCGCGCATCTGGTACGCCATGTCCCGCGACGGCTTGCTGCCGAAGTTGTTCTCCGCGGTGCACCCGAAATTCAAGACGCCGCACTGGTCCACCTGGATCGCCTGTTTCGCCGTAGGAATTCCCGCAGGCCTTGTCGACATTGGGGACGCCGCCGACCTCGCCAACATCGGCACGCTATTCGCCTTCGTTCTGGTTTCGCTGGGAGTGATCTTTCTCCGCCGCAAGCAGCCCGATCGCAAACGCGCCTTCCGAGTCCCGTTTGTGCCGTGGTTCCCGCTGATTTCCGTGCTGCTGTGCGGTGGCCTGATGTTCGGCCTCACCCTGATCACCTGGCTGCGCTTCGTGATCTGGCTGGCTCTCGGCCTGCTGATCTACGTCTTCTACAGCCGCCATCGCAGCGAGTTCGCGAGGAAGTAACGGTCAAGAAATTCAGCTGTCAGCCATCAGCTCTCAGTCGTCAGCGAAAACGTGCTGTCATCAAGAACGCCCTGTCAACAAAAGCGCGTTGTCATCCTGAACGAAGCAGGCCGATTCGTCTAAGCGAATCGGCCTGCGCAGCGAAGGACTGAAGTGAAGGATCTCTGCACTCAAGCTTTGCTGCCCGCTGCCCTACTTCGCCCACGCCCCCGCCAGAAACAAATACCTCTCCCGCAACTCATCCTTGTGCGCCGCAGACTTCGCGTCCAGAAACATCACCTGCCATCCATCCGCCGCTGAATACACCGGCCACTTCGGCAGGCCCGGCCCGTTCGGATCGCCGCTGCGCGCAAAGTTCGCCCAATACTTCTGCATCTCTTCGCTGAGCTGACGGTCGTCCGCCCTCCACGCACACCCCAGCCTTAGAGTCGAGTTGCCCAAACACATACTCAATTTCCGCCGAGTGATACGCCCCCAACTGCGGCCCTTTCGGATCCGACGGCGGCCCCAGATCGAACCGGTAACGATAGATCGGCTGCTTTCCTGTCTTGCTCTGCGCCTCCATCCAATCCCACGTCGAGAAGGCGATGAACTGGTCGCCCGCGAAATCCTGCGCGGAACGCAACGCCTGTTCGGGCGTGCCGGACGGATAGAGCTTCAGAAACTCCGCCGCCTTGTCGCCAAATTCCTTCTGCGCCGTGGCCTTCAGACTCTCCGCCGTCGGCTTCTGCGGAGAGAACGCAATCTCGAAGCTGCCTTCATCGTGATTCCATCCCGCCAGCAGCGGCACGTCGTTCTGTTTTCCCGCCGCAAAGATCGCCGGCACCGGCTCCGGCAGAAAATATCCGTCCACGTCCGGACCGAAATCAAACCCCTGCGACTGCGGCGGCGAAAAAGCATCGAGCAGTTTCTGCGCCGGAAGCGCCCGCAACTCGGCCAGCGTGCTCACTCCCAGCTTTGCGCTCACAGCCTTGACATCCTTCTCTTCCCGCACAGACCGCGACTCAAACGACAGCCCACCGCTATGAAACGCCGCCCCGCTCTCTCCAATCGCCTTTTGGAACAGTCCCTTGGCCAGCGGCGAAGCCATCTGCGCGCTCACGGAAAACGATCCGGCGCTCTCCCCGAAAATGGTCACGTTCCCCGGATCTCCCCCAAACGCCGCAATATTGTCATGCACCCAATGCAGCGCCGCGACCTGATCTAGCAGTCCGTAATTCCCGGCCGCATTGTGCCCCGATTCTTTCGCCAGCTCCGGATGCACGAAAAATCCGAAAATGCCCAACCGGTAATTCATTGAAACCACGATCACTCCCTGCTGCGCCAGATGCGTTCCATCCTGCCGCGCTTCGGAAGTGGTGCCCGCAACGAATCCTCCGCCATAAATCCACACCATCACCGGTAGCTTCGCCGCCGCAACCTTCGCCGGAACCCACACGTTCAACGTCAAGCAGTCTTCGCTTCCGCCCGCATCGCGAAAGTTCATGTCGCCATACACTTTCCCCTGCATGCAGTGCGAGCCAAACTCCGTGGCCTTGCGCACGCCGTCCCACTTCGCGGCTGCCACCGGCGGCTTCCAGCGCAGGTCGCCCACCGGCGGTGCCGCGTACGGAATTCCAAGAAACGCACGCACGGCTCCGTCGTCCTTCCCTTCGACCACACCGGAAGCCGTCTTCACCTGCGGACCCGAAGTCGCTCCATACAAGCCCAGCGGCGGCAAAGCCAGCAGTGCCCAGACAACCAGTGATCTGCGAATGATCTTGGCGCTCATACACTCTCCTCGTCCCGATATGAGAACACCGGATTGTATCTGAAAGAATCGCCAGGTGAAGGCTCGCGCAGTCGGTCAGGGACGCTCGAGGTTATCCGCGGGCGCTTCCTTCGTGTACCTTCGTGTCCTCCGTGGTAAACGTTTTGAGAACACCGAGGGCTCACCCGCTCCCTCGCAAATCTCCCCTCAAGAATCTACAATCAGATGCATGACCGCAGCAGTCGACCGTCCCCCGAATGCTTTCATCCGTCAGCTTCCCAAAGCAGAATTGCATCTCCACCTCGAAGGCGCAGTCGAACCCGCGACCCTGCTCGAACTCCGTAAGCTCCACGGCGATCACTCCTCACTCGCCGAGGTCCAGAGCCTCTACGGGTACACCGATTTCCAGAGCTTCCTGATGGCCTTCAAGGCCGTGAGCGCGCACCTGCGCGGCCCCGATGATTACGAACTCATCACCTACCGCCTCATGCAGCGCCTGAAGGAAGAGAACGTACTGCACGCAGAGGTCTATGTTGCAGTCGGCGTCTGCCTCTACCGCAAGCAGGATTTCCCCAAAATCTTCGAAGGTCTGGAACGTGGACGCGCCCGCGGCGCCCGCGATTTCGGCGTGTCATTACTTTGGATCTTCGACGCCACTCGCCACTTCGGAGTCGAGGAAGCGCAGAAAGTTTTCGAACTCGCCGCACGCTACCGCGACCGCCATGTCGTTGGCGTCGGCATTGGCGGCGATGAACTGAAAGCGCCACCGGAACTTTTCCGCGGCGTCTATGCCTACGCCGCCGAACAAGGACTGCGGCTGACCGCGCACGCCGGCGAGACAGGCCCTCCAGAATCCATCTGGGGAGCGCTCAACCTGCGTGCCGAGCGCATCGGCCATGGCTTCACCGCCGCCCAGGACACAGACCTGATCGAAGAGCTAGCCCAGCGCCAGATCCCCGTCGAACTCTGCATCACCAGCAATCTTCGCACCGGAATATGTAAGGCCGTCGCCGACCATCCTACGAAGAACTATTTCGACCATGGCGTCATGATCACGCTCAACACAGACGACCCAGCCTTGTTCGGAACCACGCTATCGCGTGAATACCAACTTGCCCAGGAGACCTTTGGCTTCACTGACGAGCACCTCCGCGAACTAGCCCGCAACTCCTTCGAAGCCTCTTTCCTGCCAGCAGAAAAGAAGTTAGAACTCCTAAGCCTCTTCGACGCCGCCGCAGCCAGATAACCGTTCTCAAGAATGCCCCTTGTGGAGAAAGAACGAACCATGTGGAGACAGCCGCCCTGGCTGTCTGGTTTTGATACTGCCCATAGCGAAGTACGAGGGCGAGCGCGGCTGCTGAATCCAAGGACGTTGTAGAATCAGCGCATGCTCTGCAGCTGAACGTTCGTGTGGCCATGAAAACCCTGAAGATTTCCGCGGTAGCGACGATCGCAGCTATGCTGGCCTGGTGGATTGGCTTCGCCCACAAGATCTGGCCCGCCCATCCTGCGCTCGCGGACTTTTTTATGGCTCTAATCCTGTGTATCGTCCTTCAGTTCGCCTGGTCCGATCCCGTCTCAAAGCCCAAAGGATAAAATTGTGACAATGAACTTGGAAACTGCAGATGCCGATCCGTCCTGTCCTCCAACTCGGTGACCCGCTCCTGCGGCAGAAAGCTCTCCCAGTCGTCGATTCGACCGCACCCGAAATCGACGCCCTAGTCCGCGACCTCGCCGACACCCTCGCCCACTGGCGCGCACAAACCGGCTATGGACGCGGCATCGCCGCACCCCAACTCGGCATCCTGCAGCGCGTCATTTTTCTAAAGCTCCCCGACGCCAACCCGTGGCCCCTGATGAATCCCGAAATCATCAACCACAGCGAAGAAAAAATCATCGTCTGGGACGCCTGCCTCAGCTTCCTCTCGATCTTCATGCAGGTCGAACGCCACCGCGCAGATCACGGTTCGCTATCAGAATCTCGACGGCAAGACCCTCGAGTTCGAAGCCGGCGACGACCGCAATCTTTCAGAACTCCTGCAACACGAAATCGACCACCTCGACGGCATCCTCGCCATCGACCGGGTTACCGACGTAAAGACCATCTGTACCCGCGAAGAATTCGAAAAGCGCTACCGCGATTCGAGCCCATACGCAGTCACTCCAGCTACAATCAAGCCCTGAGCTGGGCAAGGTCTGCCGCCAAAGCGGCCCCAACATGCGGAATCTAACCAACCCGGCATGGATCAAAGCAAAGGGCGCGCTCTTCCTGCTCCTGGGATTGTTGGCGGCCGCGCTGACATTCATCCAGCGTCCCACACTGCAAGTAGCCACTCTGTTGGTGATCGCAATCTGGGCGTTTTGTCGTTTTTACTATTTTGCTTTCTACGTAATCGAACACTACATAGATCCGACCTACCGCTTCACAGGACTTTTGTCATTCGCTCGTTATTTGATCGGAAGACGTAACGCGAAGGAAGTTAGCTGAGACGTGAGACCTGAGACTGAGGTTCGAACTGGGTACCGAGTACCGCGTACTGAGTACTGATGTTACACATTGGCATCGTCGCATCCAGCGCGGAAGGCGCCGCGCTCTGTTATCGCACCATCTGCGTTGAAGGCGCGGACCTGCTCGGCGCCTACAACCATCCCGAAGTGTCGATGCACGGACATCCCTTCATTCAATACAAGAATTGCATCGACGTCAACGATTGGGCCGGTGTCGCGGAACTCATGCTCTCTTCCGCCGAGAAGCTCGCGAAAGCTGGCGCGGACTTCCTCATCGCCCCCGTCAACACGGTGCATCAGGCCTTCGACCTGGTCGAGCATCGCTCTCCCCGCCCCTGGCTTCACATCGCGGTTGAGGTTGCCAATGAAGCCAAGCGCCACAATTACAAACGCCTCGGAATCCTCGGCACCCGCTCGCTGATGGACGGCCCGGTCTACCGCGACACGTTGAAGGCAGCGGGCATCGAGCATCGCATACCTGCCGCAGACCAGCGCGAGCGTATCCACCAGATCATCTTCAACGAACTGGTCCAGGGAACTTTCCTGCCGCGCACGCAAGCCTATTTCACAGAAGTCATCCGCGGTTTGAAAGATGAAGGCTGCGACGCCGTCGCCTTGGCCTGCACTGAAATCCCGCTGCTGATGACACAAGAACAATCGCCGCTGCCCATGCTGGATTCCACCCGCATTCTAGCCAGAGCCGCGCTGCGCAAAGCGGTGGAAGGTTAGCGGTTCTGTGGGGGTTATGTGGGGACAGCCGCCCTCGGCCGTCCGCCGAGCGAAGCTCGGCACCTTCGGGGTATAAAGTAAGTTGTCATTTCGAGCGAGCCGGAGCGACTGCGACGGCGAGTCGAGAAACCTGCTGTTCTAGCTTCAGCTTATGACGGCCGCGAATCATGAACACCGACTCAAATTCCGCCAACTCCCCGGCCCCTACGTCATCGTGCGCCTCGCCGCCGACGCGCCCGTCCCCGACTGGGCAACAAGAGGAGACTTCACCTCAATCACCCGCACCGCCGACGAACTCTCCATCGTCTGCCCGGCAGACAATGTTCCGCCGGACGTTGACTCCCCACACCGCTGGATCTGCCTGAAACTTGAAGGCCCGTTCCCCTTTGAGCTGACCGGAGTGCTCCTGTCCTTCATCGAACCGTTGTCAAAAAATGGCGTGCCGATCTTTGCCATCTCGACCTTTGATACAGACTACGTGTTGCTCCAGGAGGATCACATGGGAAACGTCATGGATATCCTGCGCGAAGCTGGTCACCAACTTGCCTCTTGACATCGGTGCTGGCTGGGTCAAACTCAGCTCATGCCGAGCTACGGCAGACACGTATCGAGCTTCGCAACCCTGCTGCTTTTGGTTGTCCCTTACATCTCGCTCGCACAGCAGCGCCAACCGCAGATTTCCGAGGACGATATCAAGAAACACTTCAGCAAAGCCCCCGACTGTGAGGGGGTTGATATCAACAACCTGGAGTATTTCGATTTTGCGGGAGACGGAAATGAGGAGGCCGTCGTGGTGGCGTCCACGTGCGCGACCGGCACCGCGGGCCCTGATGTCTACGCGGTGCTAGTCCGTCAGCTGGACGGTTCACTCACCGAGCTCAAGATCCCTGACGCGGCCGAGCAACAGCAAGCCAGGCTCTTCGGCCGCACTTTCTATGACCTCAGCGTGGAGAAAGGATTGCTCGTTGAAACCTATCACGATCAGTCCGGCCGCGACGACCCACTGGTGATTCGGTTCCGGTGGAACTCCCAACACAAAGAATTTCAGACGGCCGAAGTCCAAGCCGCCCCGCAGTACAAGGCCAGCTTCGATTGCGACCGGGCGAAGACCGCAGTGGAGAATGCCATCTGCAGCTCGTCCACCGCAGCCGCCCTCGATCTGCGTTTGAATGAGCGCTATAAATCATGGCTCGACCATCTGAACGACGGGGACAGCGACATCCTCATGAAGGAACAGCGAGAGTGGTTGCGGAAACGCAATGTGATCTGCGGCGACGATCCGGAGACCTTCGACTGTCTGGAGATTCTTTACCGTGCGCGGTTGCTGGAGCTCGAGCAGTTCAAGCATTTGCACCCATGAGCCTCACGCCAGCGCTTTCTGCGCGCGTGCAGCGCCGTTCGCTGCCGATTTCTTACCAAACACTGTGGTCACGCATGCGCGAAAGCCCCTGCCTGTGCTGTAATAGAGGATAACCCTCATGCCATCTGTACTTACAACCTTGCGTCGACGCGCTAAAGCCCTGCACCGCAACCTGCGCGGGGCCAACATGGCCGTCCGCGCGCTTGCCTCCACCGACCACCCGCTGCTGGCGCACATCATCCCCATGCGCCGGTGCAACCTGGCCTGCACCTACTGCAACGAGTTCGACGACGTCTCCAAGCCCGTGCCGATCGACGAAATGTACCGCCGCATCGACAAGCTGGGCTCGCTGGGCACCGCTGTCGTGACCATCTCCGGCGGCGAGCCGCTCATGCATCCCGAACTCGACGACGTGATCCGCCGCATCCGCGCCAACGGCATGATCGCCGGCCTCATCACCAACGGGTATCTGCTGGTCGCCGAGCGCATCCAGCGCCTGAACCGCGCCGGCCTCGAGTGGCTGCAGATTTCCATCGACAACGTGAATCCCGACGAAGTCTCGAAGAAGAGCCTGAAGGTTCTCGACAAGAAACTGCAGTTGCTCGCCGAGCACGCCGACTTTCACGTGAACATCAATTCCGTAGTTGGCGGCGGCATCACCCACCCGCAGGACGCGCTCGTGATCGGCAAGCGCGCGATTGAACTCGGCTTCACGTCAACGATTGGAATTATTCACGACGGCAGCGGACAGCTGCAGCCGCTGGGCGACGAAGAGCGCCGCATCTACCACGAAATGCAGGCGCTCGAGAAAAGCAGCTTCACCCGCATCAACTCGTTTCAGGACAACATTGCGAAAGGCCAGCCCAACGACTGGCGTTGCCGGGCCGGCGGCCGCTATCTCTACATCTGCGAAGACGGGCTCGTGCACTACTGCTCGCAGCAGCGCGGATATCCTGGAGTTCCCCTCGCCACCTACACCCGCGACGACCTGCGCCGCGAATATCTCACCGAAAAATCCTGCGCCCCGCACTGCACGGTGTCGTGCGTGCACCAGGTTTCGATCTTCGATTCCTGGCGCGCCCCGCAGTATCCAGCCCCATCGACGCCCGAGGCGCCCGCGTCCCACGAACTGGTGCAGATTAAATAGCAGTTTGGCCAGGCGTGACTCCGCAACCTCGGCGCGAGCCGGAAATTCTCAATGAGCAAAATGGCCTGATTGCGCCATCTTAGTTCCGGGAACCTAGATGGAAGGGACGAAATTGACGGAAGCGCAGATGCTCGTCCGTCTGTCATGGACTCATCTCGAAGATGAGCCCAGCAGGTGAGCCTCCCTGGGTCGTGACGTAGAGATGCCCCCCGACTAAAGTAAGTGAACTAGGCAACGAACCGACGGCGCCGCCGGGAAAATCATAATAGGCGGTTGCTACCCAGCCCTGCCCGGTCTGGCCTAGTCCTCCAATTTGAGAAAGGCGAACAACACTCCCGCAACCGTAATATCCGATACTGGAATCACCACAATTCGGAGGGCCGCCATTTGGGGTCACGCCATAAACATTCCCCGCTTGATCGCTAACCAGATTGTGGAAGGGCTGCATGCCATCGTCATCACCCAGGAATCATAGAGTTGCGTGAGTGTCCAACCGCTACCACTGGGGGTCAGCTTAAAAAAATTTCCGCACTGAGCACATTGGGAGGTATCGAAGCCGCCGAAAGTGGTGAATCCATACAGATTGCCTGCCGAGTCGAGCACAAGCCCGGTTGGACCAGCGCCTTCAGCGCTTGTGCGAAACGTGTAAATCGTGCTTTCTTGCCATACACCGCCCGACAAAGTCATCTGAAAGACTGTTCCGCATGCGGGACCGGAAAGAACGCCGACCGAAAATCGCAGGAACCACGGACAATTCGTGTCCCCCCCCAGGAAGGCGGTGCCATAGAGATTTCCTTGTGGATCAAAGATCAATTGTGATTGGGGGCTGGATCCATCCGAATACCCAAACTTGTGGATGACTGAGTAGGCCCAGGCACTTCCGGAGCGCTGTAAGGTGAAGACCGTGCCGCACCCTCCACCGCAAGCAGCGTTATAATCGCCTCCATACATCGTAGTTCCATACAGGTTCCCCGCTTTGTCCATCACCAAGCCAGCGCCCGGCTGCTCGCCGTCTGGGGAGCCGCTAAAGGTATGCAACACCGTTCTCTGCCATCCCGATCCTGTATCTGTAAGCTCGTAAACGGTTCCCATGCTTGAACCGCTACAGCCGTTTGGGTTGCACAAATTGCCGGTTTCCCCAGTTACTCCGTACAGATTTCCCGTGCCGTCGAAGACCAGAACACCCATAGGCTGCCCGTCATCAAAACTGTAAAGAACCGTTTTTTGCCAGGTACCATTTGAAAACGAAAGCTCGAAGACCGTTCCTCCTAACTCATACGTACCGCCATCGGGTGTTACGCCATAAAGATTGCCGACGTTGTCCGAGATCAATGGACCAGCTGCCGAGGAGGCATCCGGCGAGCCGCCAAAGCTATACATCACGTTCGCGTGCAAGGATGCGGGTGGCTGTGTCTGTTCCACGATGCCAACCGTGATCGTTATTGAGTAGCTCCCGCTTGGATTCGTCCCCGTGACCGTGATGGGATAAGTCCCGGGCTGCAACGAACTAGAAGCCGTAATCGTTACGGGCATCGACCAAACATTGTTAGCTGTATCCATTGAGAAGGAGTCGGGGGCGACGGTCAGGCCTGAGGGTATCCCGGACATCGTGACGGCAATTACTCCGGGCGGGGAACCGGCGGAACCGGGACTAGCACTGATCGCGTACGAGAGCGAACTCCCAACCGTCACGAGAGGTCTAAGAGTGCCCGGCGCTTGGAGGAGAAACGGATACGACGAGCCTTGTTGCTGCTGTGTCACCCCGCCACCACCACAAGCTGCGAACGTGAGCAGTAGCAAGGCGACGAAAGCCGCAGAAAAACTCCATGCTGTCCACCTCGCAAGTGTACCAATGCGCACTCTGTTCATAGGTTCCTCCGCTCCCCACGGTCGGGAGGTTCTACCGCGATTATCATCGAGCAGTAAGGCGCTCTAAATCTAATCGTTTGACCGTTGAACCTGAATTATTCCGAGCAGCGGGTTACATGTCGCGAACAGATGGCTTTTGAAACCGTAGATGATGAAACTGGTCAGAAGATG
The DNA here is from genome assembly GCA_963795875.1 of uncultured Acidobacteriaceae bacterium. Classification (GTDB taxonomy): domain Bacteria; phylum Acidobacteriota; class Terriglobia; order Terriglobales; family Acidobacteriaceae; genus Sulfotelmatobacter. Next base: position 718,942 of record CAWCJM010000003.1, on the reverse strand, counting down.
TCTGACCATGGGAAGAATAGAGTATTCCTCTGGGCGATCAAAGACCTAAACTGAATGCAAGTGTGGCACGTCGTTGGCGTAGCATCCCGATTACGCTTATTGACCCGAAAAGCGGTCCAGGACGCCGCTAAAACTAGCGCCGCGCCCTACTCGACACCAGTTCGATATGCCCGAGTGCTGACTGCTGCCTACTTCTTCGGCCGTGCCGTCGGCGGCAGCAAGCGATTCACGCGAAGATACATCGCCGCCGAGCTGTAGTGGTCGGCCCAATCATTGGTAAGCGCGATCGGTCAAACGCTCGCGATCCTTTGCGCCCGCCGAAAAGTTCGAGTTCATCGCCGAGCTCCACTCGCGGGAAGACGAGGCGGCTGTATTCCCAGCCGCCTCGCAGCGAAGGCAGGTCGCACTTCGTATGGAAGCTACTTCTTCGGCTGTGCCGACGGCGGCAGAATGTTGTTCAGCCGCAAATACATCGCCGCTGCCGCGTAATGGTCCGACATGCTGCTGGCGATTGCCAGCACCGCGAGGGAGCGAGGGAATTGGCGTCCTGGAAACAGTTCGATCGTGTCGCCCAGCTTTGAGTCGTCCATCTTGCCCAACGCGTCGCTGCAGAAGGTGAACGACGCTTTTACCGCAGCCACGAGCTGATCCTTGGAATCGGTTTCTTTGGGCTCGTCGACTTTGGGCGCCGGGACATCGGCCGCTTTCGAACAGAAGAGATCGTTCGAACTGGCGATGTGCGCGGCCAGATGGCCAAAGGTCATCTGATCGGCTGTGGGCTTGTAGGTGAACTTGTCGGCGGGCATCGCCTCGATGGCGCCGATTGTGTTGTTTTGGAAGCGTTGCAGAATCAGTCGAGCAGCGGCAGCGACCGGGTCTTTGGTCGGCGCGGCTGTCGATGCTGCAGACGCGGCTGGTGCAGCCTTCGTGGCATTTTGAGCTTGGGCAAGCGTTACGCAAACGAGGAGACAGACAACAGCGAGAGTGCGTTTCACAGAGGCCTCCTAAAGGCACTAAAGAATATACCCCGCACTGATTGCCCCGTCATTCATTTCGGTGCAAAAAACTTCAACCGCAGGGAGCACAGGGGGAGACAGAGTTCGAGAGCTGTTCTGTGAACCTCCGTGTCCTCCGTGGTTCAACGCTTTTCATGGCACAATGGCCAAATGCCCTCATCCCTCCCAGATTTTCTTTACGGCACCGCCTGGAAGGAAGAGCGCACCGCAGCTCTCACCGAGCGCGCACTGTGCATGGGCTTTCTGGCCATCGACACGGCGAACCAACGCAAGCACTACTTCGAAGCTGGAGTCGGCGAAGGTCTGGCCGCGGCCTATCGCAACGGCATCGTGACCCGCGCCGATCTTTTTCTGCAAACCAAATTCACCTACCAGCGCGGACAGGACCACCGCCTGCCCTACGATCCCGAAGCAAGCTTCTCAGCCCAGGTCGCGCAGTCGTTGGCCAGTTCGCTCGAGCATCTCGGCACCGACCACGTCGAGAGCTACCTGCTGCACGGGCCCTCATCCCATGAGGCGTGGACCGATGCAGACACCGAGGTCTGGGAGGCGATGCGGAAAGAGCGCGACGCTGGACGCGCGCGGCATCTCGGCGTCAGTAACGTCTCGTTGCAGCACCTGGAGCAAATGGAGGCCGCCCACGCGGAACTCCCGACGTTCGTCCAGAACCGCTGCTTCGCCCGCCTGGGATGGGATCGCGAGGTGCGATCCTTCTGCGACCAGCGCAAGATCTTCTACCAGGGATTCTCGCTGCTCACCGCGAACCGAGAAATTCTGAAGAACGCTCAGCTCATCGCGCTCGCGCAGCAGCTGCACGCAACGCCGGCGCAGGTCATCTTCAGCTTTGCCCGCGAAGTCGGAATCTTGCCGTTGACCGGGACTTCCAGCACCGATCACATGAGGGAAGATCTCGACAGCCTCGAAGTGACACTTCCGCCCGACGGGGTGCAGGTGATTGAATCGATTGCGGCCTAACCGCAAGACTCTACGAGAACGCACTGGCAAGCGCAGCACCAGCCAACGAGAAAAACGCCCACCATCCAAAAACAATGGCGAACGACGTACCTCGTTTCACCTTGCTGACACATGTAAAACCGATCGCCGTCAGTGCCAGCGTCCAGATCATGAAAATATCCAGCGCGGATGCCAGGCTGTACAGGAACACGTTGTCCGAAGGACTCATGAAATAGCCGGGATTGGTGGCCACCGGGTTCTGAAATGAAAACGAGTCCGGACTCATCCCCGCCACTACCGACAATAGGGCCAATAACGACTTCACCATTAGCGGCAGGGCGGCATAAATGACAATCGCGAGCGAAACCTTGAACGTGATGTCTGCCCCGGCAGCGAACTTGAAGGTCCCAAACAAAGCGCCCGCGATGATGAGCCAGATGATCAGTGTGATCACCGGAAAGGCGTAGGAAATGATTCCCGTAAACTTGGCTCCGCCCGCCATCTGTTGTTCGCGCTGATCGGCCGGGAGGTTCTCCAGACGCGCTTGCGCCTTGGGCTGCGCCTGCATCTGGTTTTCCATGATCTTGCGGAATCCAATTTTCTGCCCTGCAGTGTAAACGAACACCGTCGAAACCAGCACCATCAGAAGAAACGGCGCCCACCAGCTTGCATTACGCCTCAGGTCGGTGAATGTTTTCGAGGGTGCGATGAAGGTGTCAACGATGCGCGCTCCCTCGGAAAGAGGCGCGGGTTCGGGGGTTGACGGCGATGAGGGTAAGACCGGAGCAGCGGCCATGAATGCCTCCTTACAAAGATTCCACGGAATTCTAGCCCGAGGCAGCCCCTCGCACAAGCCATCAGTCATCTAAAGCAGAACCTGACCAACTCCGTGTAACGAAAATCCCCCTCACGTCACTATCCGATTAACGACGAAGCCGGCGGTCGAATCACTGAGCCGCCGGAAGTGAATCACGGCCGGTGCGGTCCGGCGCTGAAGCGATTCCCCTCCTGCATGCGCACTCCGCAACAGATCCGGCGAGTCTTCCAAGGCTGGGAAAGTGGGCCAGTTCAGTTCCAATCCATTTCAAAGGAGAAGAATTATGCGACTCTTTCAGATCGGTTTGTTCGGGGCTCTGTTCGCGGTCGCGTCATCCCTCATGGGGCAAACCAACCCCGGGGATATGGTCGTCGATGTACCCTTCACTTTCAACGTCGGGGGACAGGCCCTGCCACCGGGCCATTACATTCTCGCGGCCTTGGGCGATGCGCTCCGAATCTCCAATTACCAGGCCCGCGGTATCTTCGTCCCCACCCACGCTGGCACGAGAACCACGAGCGACGGCAGCAAGTTGGTGTTCCATCGCTATGGAGACACTTACTTCCTCTCCGCGGTGTGGGTGACCGGCAATACGACCGGGCGGGAACTGTTCCGCTCGCCAGCCGAGCGGGAGTTGGCGACCCACAAGGCCGAGATGGAACTGGCCATCGTTCGTCCGGAGGATTCGCATCCCAGGAAATAGGATTGCCACTCACGACTTGAGGGAACACCGGCGTTGCATCGAAATCGTGCACTTGCCGGGCGGTTACCAGGCCCGGATAAGATAGTGCGAATGTCGAATGCAACGCCGGTCGTAATTACGGTCCTGATCGCCGAATTAGCGCCTGCGGCGGCCTTTGGATTTGCGGCCGAGAGCGTGGCAACGGCCGTCGCTCGCTGGCCGCGTGCCGTGCAACTGGCGCTGCCCGCGATGCTGGCTCTGCCGTACCTCGTCATCGCGGCGACGCAGCATCTATTTCGTTGGCAATGGTTCGTTCTATACGCCGCTTTGCCCGTCGTGATCGCGTGGCTGCTGGCGCGTGCGGCAACGGCCGATCCCGAACAGCGAGGCAACTGGCGCGACGCTGTCATTCTTCTCACCCTGGGTCTGGCCGTCGATTTGCGCTGGTTCGACGCGGCCTGGCCGCCCGGCTTGCGCGGCTTGAACAACCTGCTTCTCCTGGACGCGGGCCTCTACGGCTTTCTTGCCATTCGCCGTCTCGACGGCACTGGCTTTGATTTTCATCTGCGCCTGAGCGATTGGAAGTCTGGCTTGCGCGAACTCCTGCTCTTCGCTCCCGTAGTGATCGCGCTGGGGCTTGCGCTCGGCTTCCTCCATCCCCACGCCAACCTCCCTTCTTTCGGCAAAGCGATCCTCTCGTGGGCGGGAATTTTCATCTTCGTCGCCGTCCTGGAAGAACTCTTCTTCCGCGCCTGGGTTCAAAACCTGCTCGAGCGCCGAGTCGGACGCAATGCCGCTCTCGTGATCGCCTCGGTGCTGTTCGGCCTGTCGCACTTCAACAAGCGCTCCGCACAATTCAATTGGCGCTATGTTCTTCTGGCCACAATCGCAGGGATTTTCTACGGCCGTGCCTGGCGTGAGAACCGCCGCGTGCCGGCGTCAGCCATCACGCATACCTGCGTGGATTGGTTGTGGTCCTGGTGGTTTTAGAGCCGACGAGTGGAAAAGTGATCGCAGGAGCCGCTTCCGTACAGAACTGTACATACAAATGACGAATCGATTCCTTCTTGGCCAGAAAGCTATCCTCCAGATCACTTAGAATGCCCTTCCCCGGGCCGGAAACGACCCTGGCAGCGACGATCGACCATGCGGATGAGGTAATCTTCGTTCGCGCGAGAAGCGCGCGTCCTGAGGTCGCCAGAGCCCTCCTACGACTTTTCAATCACTTACACGAAGACTCAACGACTTATTGCAGAAATTAGACGAGCGCAGAGTTGCTAAGGAGGCTCGCTCCGCGCAACCACTACGGACGAGGCTGCAGTCGCGGAATAACGCAGATATCCCAGCCCCACGCGCAGATGGTGATGCAGCGAATCTGGCACGCAGACGGCGAAGCAAAGCCCGAGCAGTCCCTGGGCGAGGCCGAGAGCATAGAGGTTGCGGTAGCGCCGGAACAGCGCGCACGAGATCGCTCCCCAAACCAGCGTCGCCGCCGTGAGCGGCAGATTCGGCAGATGCGCCGCCGCGAACAACACCGCGGCTAGACCTACGGCAGCGCTTCGCTCGCCAGAAGCCGCGTGAGGCGCGGCATGAACAATCGTTCATGCAGGAACTGCTGGTAGAGCGTCCACAGGACGTAGCCGGCAGATGTGCTTGAAGTCGCCTTTGTACAGCGGATGCAACGTGCCGATTTGCTTGGCCACCAGCACGCTCACGACGCGAGCGACGATCGCAGCGGGAAGAATCCAGAACGACGGCACCAGCCCGCGGCAGGCCGATGCCGAGGTCGTCCAGACTTGGCCGCCGCGCCAAGCACGATCGTCAGTGTCACCACCAGCGCGACGGGAGAAAGAATGCGCTGCGGAAACTCCGGCATCCACAGCACGAACAGGATCAGCCCGTAGCCGACCATCAGTTCAATCAGATCGCGAGTAGAACCGGGCTCTGGAGCGGGCCATCAGGAGAGTATGGCACGGCTGATCTTCGCTGCGGTTATGAAGAACCCTATGATTTGCCTTTCCTTCGTGAACCTTAGCGTCCTTAGTGGTTAGAGAGTTGGGATTCTACGCGAGCAACTCCGGCGTGGCCTCGAGCAGGCTGCGCGTATAAGCGTGCGCAGGCCGCTCGGTGATCTGCGCGGTGTCGCCGACTTCGACAATCTTTCCCCGGTACATCACCGCGATGCGCGTCGAGAGATAGCGCACCACCGGCATCGAGTGCGAGATGAACAAATAAGTCAAGCCGAAGTCGCGCTGCAATTGCGCCAGCAGGTTGACGATCTGCGCGCCCACGCTGACGTCGAGCGCCGAGACCGGCTCGTCGCACACCATGAACTTCGGCCGCAGCGCCAGCGCGCGGGCGATTCCGATGCGCTGGCGCTGTCCCCCGGAAAATTCGTGCGGATAGCGCGTGCGCGCCGATTCGTCGAGCCCCACGGCGCGCAGCAGTTCGCGACCAACTCGGGTCGCGAATTTCGAGCTTCCCGACTACTTCGAGCGCGTTCCGACGTGCCCCCATGAATGATCAGCGGCTCGGCAATGACGTCTTCCACGCGAAAGCGCGGATCGAGCGAGGCAAACGGATCCTGAAAAATAATCTGCATGTCGCGGCGCAGGCCGCCGCATTTCGCCTCGGCCGGCGGCCAGCAGATCGCGGCCCTCGAACTGCACGCGACCCGAAGTCGGCTCGATCAGACGCAGAATCAGGCGCCCCAGCGTGCTCTTGCCCGAACCGGATTCCCCGACGAGGCCAAGCGTCTCGCCAGCATGAATGTCGAGCGAAACGTCATCGACCGCGCGCACTTCTCCGCGCGATTTCCCGCCAAATGGCGATTCGCCATGCGGAAAGACTTTCGTCAGGTTACGGATTTCGAGCAGCGGCACATTGCGATGCTAGCAGCAGCAGTCGCCGGCTTGCGAATGCCGAGTCGGTCTCCATTGGCAGCAGTCGACTCCATGAGGCATTGCTATTCCATATTCTGGAATATGGAATGCCGCTACCCAGCCGCGATCAACGGCACCGCGGCCAGCGCCGCCAGCAAGCCCACGAACTTCCATCGGCTGAAGTGCTCTTTCAGGACCAGACGGGCCAGCAGCACGGTCACGGCCGGGTACAGAGAAGTGATCACCACTGCTTCATCCAGCCGCCCGTGCTGGCTGGCGTAAATGAACAGGGCGCTGGCGGTGATGTCGAAGAATCCGGCCACCATGCCGAGCGCGGCGCGGGGACGATCCAGCGTGAGCGGCGCGCGGGTCGCAATCACCGCGACTGCGTGGCGGTGAACGATCCGATGCGCGAAATGGCCGCGATCCAGACCGGCGAGCCGCTGGCCTGGTGGATGCACAGATAGAAGCCGGCGAATCCGACTCCGGCGAGCGCAGCCATGCCGACACCTGCCGGCCGGCCCAGCAGGATCTTTCTTCGCCTCGAAGGTTCCGGCCGCGTGATCAGCCAGATCGCCAGCATGGCGAGCACGAAGCCGCCGATCGTCCAGCGGCTGGGCGCGCCTTCCATCGCGATGTCCACCATGGTGGGTATGGCCGCACCCACCAAGGCTGCGATGGGCGCCGTCAAGCCCATTTGCCCGGAAGCCAGCGCGCGATAGAAAACAGCGAGCGAGAATCCTCCCGACGCCCCGGCGATCAACGCCCAGACGATGCTCGCGCGGGAAGGGAATGCCCCATGCTGCGCGAGCGCAATCGCGAACATCAGGGCGAATCGCGCAGACATGCGAAAACGCCGTCAGCACGAAGGCGTTGGCGCGGCGCGATCCGTATCCACCCGCAAAATCGGCGGCGCCCCAGAGAAATACCGCGGCCACGCTGTAGGCAGCGGGAGCGAATTGTGTCATGGAGGACACGCCGGACGAGGGTAACACGCGGGTGAACAAAGGCTACAAACAGCGAAATCGTTGGATCGCGCACATCGCTTGGGATAGGCTGTTTTGAAGTCCTCGGAGGATTTATGAAGCGTTTGCGGATCGCTCTTGCCTGCCTCGCTTTCGCTGTTCCTGTTCTGGCGCAAACTGCGGATGAACCGGCCTCCAAAGATGACGTCATTCTCTACCTCCGCACCATGCACACTCACGACATGATTCAGCAGATCATGGAGATTCAATCCCAGAACATGCAGCAGTTGTTTCACGATCAGATCATCAAGGATAAAGGCAGCGTTCCTCCGGATTTCGACGCGCATTTAAGAAAGCGATGGACGACCTGGTCAAGGGCATGCCGATCGATGAGATCACGCAGGCCATGATTCCTGCCTACCAGCAACATTTCAGCAAGAGCGACATCGAGGCGATGAATGCGTTCTATTCTTCGCCGGTTGGCCAGAAAGTTCTGCAACAGTTGCCCGCGGTGATGCAGGAGGGATCGCAGGCTGCCATGCCGATCATGAGCAAATACCTGGGGGAGTGGAAAGATCGCATGGAACAAGAGATGAGGGAGATGGAAAGCCAGCTCCTAAGAAGCCGGAAAGCGCAGCTCCCGGGCAGAACTAAGCATGGCGGTTGTTTGAGTCGGGGCACTATTGGCCCTATTTTACGGCCGGCACTTGGTAGTCGGTCCCGGGTTCCCACGTGTTAGAATTTCCACACGCCGTCTTCCTTGCAAATGGTCTGAGAAATCAGGTTCTGAGAGCTCAGGTTTGATCGAACTGGCACCGTCGATTCTTTCGGCTGATTTTGCCCGGCTGGGCGAGCAGGTGCGCGCCGCGGGCGAAGGCGGCGGCAGTGTCATCCACGTCGATATCATGGATGGCCACTTCGTTCCGAACCTTACCATCGGTCCGCCGGTCGTAAAGTCGCTGCGCAAGGCGACGAAGTTGCCGCTCGACTGCCACCTGATGATCGAGAATCCGGACGAATTCATTCCCGCGTTTGCCGAGGCGGGCGCGGACTGGATTTCCGTGCATCAGGAAGCCTGCCGGCACCTGAACCGAACTCTGCATCTGATCAAGAGTCACGATTGCCTGGCGGGCGTGGTGATCAATCCGGCGACGCCGGTCGATACGCTTTCGGAAGTGCTCGACATTGTGGACTATGTGCTGGTGATGTCGGTGAATCCGGGGTTTGGGGCGCAGAAGTTTATTCCGTCCACTCTGCACAAAATGCGGCGCTTAGCTGAGATTCGCAGACAACGCGGCCTGCATTACCGCATCGAAGTGGATGGCGGCGTGGCACTCGATACCGTCGCCGATGTGGTGCGGGCCGGAGCAGAAATTCTGGTGGCGGGCAACGCCGTGTTCGGGAATGGTGATCCAAGCAAGAATGCGCAGGCTCTGCTGAAGGCGGCGACAGAAGCTGCATGCTGAAAGTTTAGTTCTTCTTTTAGTGGGACCGGGTCTCAGACCCGGCAGTCCGGGCAAGGCCCGGCCGCTCGCTGCGGACCAGATCAAGGCAGCCAGCCGCACGATCGAAGGCACGACGAGAAAGAGCCGAGCTTCGCTCGGCGGACGGGCGAGGACCCGGCCCCACACCTGAACATCGAGGTCTTAATGTCACGTCGAATTCCGTTGATGATCGTGTTGGGCATGCTGCTGGTGACTCACCATCGCCTGCACCAACAAGAAGTCGGTGAACCCGCTGGCCGGTGTCGGATCGAAGCAGCCCGACAAAGTCCTGTTCGACAAGGCCATGGACGCCATGCGGCACAACCGCTTTGACGTGGCGCGCCTCACGCTGCAGACCCTGATCAATACTTATCCGGACTCCGAGTACATTGCCCGCGCCAAACTGGCAGTCGGCGACTCGTGGTACGCCGAAGGCGGCACGGCTGCTCTGGCCCAGGCCGAGCAGGAATACAACGATTTCGAGATCTTCTTCCCCAACATGCCGGAAGCGGCCGAAGCGCAGCTGAAGATCGCCAACATCCATTACCAGCAGATGGAAAAGGCCGATCGCGACTACACCAACGCCAAGCGCGCCGAGGATGAATACCGCAAATTGATTCTGCAGTATCCCGACAGCAAGCTGGTGCCTGAAGCCAAGCAGCGCCTGCTGGAAGTGCAGGAAGTGCTGGCCGATCGCGAATTTGAAATTGGACGCTTCTACTACCTGCGCCAGTCTTATCCGGCATCGATCGCGCGTCTGCAATCGCTGGTGGAAAAGATATCCGCTGTACAGCCGCGCCGATGAGGCGCTGTATCTGCTGGGACAGAACTACGAAGGACAGATTGCGCGCATGCGGATCACGCCCACGTGCGACGTACACGGCATGCCGCGAGGTTGCGCCACCGAAGCGGTCAAAGCCGCCTACATCGGACGAGTTCACCAAAGCAGGCTGCGAAGGCCTACGACAAGATTCTCACGCGCTATCCGCTGATGGATCGTTCCGATGATGCCAAGAATCGCCTGGCCGCTCTGCACCAGCCGATTCCCGCGGCCGACCAAGGCAGAGGTCGCGCAGAACCGGGCCGAAATCGACAGCCGCAGCGAATCGACCACGGTGCAGAAGTTGATGGGCCTGATGAAGAAAGGCCCCGACGTGGCCCAGGCGGCGAAGGTGGGCGATCCGCCGCTGGTGGATCCGAGCCGCGATCGCCGCGAACGAGGTCATCCACCAAGAGACGATGGCGGTGGCGCATGGGCATGCCCGGCAACAATGTCGCGGGCGTGGAAATCGTAAAGCCCAATCAGCCGATGGGAGCACTCCGCCTTCTGACGCGACTCCGCCGGGAGGCTCTGCCTTTCGGAGCACCTCCTGCCGCGGCGGCTACACCGCCAGCCGGACCTGATCCCAATGAACTGAAGCCGAATGCTCAGCCCGATCCCAACGAACTGAAGCCGGTCGACAGCGGAACCGATCAGGCTCTGCCTCCGCCGGCGCAGGTGAATGAGATCCATTCAGGGCCAGTCGTCTTCGTCTCTCCGCGACCGCGAGTGCCGACAATACGCCCTGCCAGCGACAAGGATATTTCCAGCAGCAAGAAGAAGAAAAAGAAGGGACTGAAGAAGATCGTTCCGTTCTAGAACCCGCTCGACAGCTATCAGCCGTCAGCCTGTCAGCCCGGCCCGAACCTGATTTCTGCGAGCCGGAGCTGGCTCTATCGAGGCGAGTCCGAGCCATGGCTGTCCAGCCCTTACGCACTAGGTGCTGACCACTGGTAACCGGTTACTTCCCTTCTGGATCATTGACTTAGGTTGTGGCTCGGGTTACCTTCGCGCTATCTCCCCTCATCAGAGGAAACCTTTGGCCCGGAAGATACTGCTCGCCGATGACAGCGTGACCGCTCAGAACATGGGGCGGAAGATCCTCGCGGATGCGGGATACGAAGTCATCACGGTCAACAACGGGTCCGCGGCGCTGAAGAAGATCGCCGAGACAGAAGCCCGACCTCATCGTCCTCGACGTCTACATGCCCGGCTACAGCGGGCTGGAAGTGTGCCAGCGCCTCAAGGAAGCGCAGGAAACCGCGCGTGTTCCCGGTCCTGCTGACGGTGGGCAAACTGGAGCCCTTCAAGCCGGAAGAAGCCAAGCGCGTGCGCGCCGATGGCTTCATCGTTAAGCCCTTTGAAGCCAGCGAGTTGCTGAGCGCACTCAGCAAGCTCGAAGACAAGATTGTGCCCCGTGCCGAACCCTCCAAGCCGGGCCGCTTTGCGCGCGCCAACCGCCGCGCTCGACGAAGGCCGTTACGACAAGACGCGTCGCGATCGAGACGAAGATTCGGGATGGAAGAACCGGATCGCATTTCCTCCCAAGAAAAAAGAAGCAGCCGCGCAAGAGGATGGCGACGATTCCGCGATTTACAACGCCATGAACAAGGACTTGCGCACGGTCGTCGAGCGCAAGACGGCGGAGCAACCGCAGGAGCCCAAGGCGGAGGAGACAAAGGTCGATCTTGGCGCGCTCGCGCCCGAAGGCCTGCCCAAGGACGTGACTCCCGAAGAGATTGCCGCGCTGGCGGCGGCCGCTGCACAGGTGAAGGGCAAAATCGCAGAAGATAAGTCTGAACCGGAATTCAATACGGAACAGAAAGCGGAAGCAGTGCCGTCCGCCGTGGTTGAAACTCCTCACGACGTTCCCGCAAGCCAGCCAGTAGCGACTTTCGCGGAACAGAAATCCGAAGAAAAGATCGAAGCCGCTGCGGAAAAAGCCAGCGAGTCTCCGAAGGAAGCGGCCGGCATCTCCGCTCCCAACCCAGCCGATGTGATGGCAGCGATCTCTAGCCTGGAAGCAGAGGCTAGCGCCGCGCACGCTGCTGGTTCGGGGAACGGGTCGTGGTTGCACCGCGCCTCCGGCCACACCGCCGACGAGCCGGTCACCCTGGCAGCGGCCGCAGCTGCAGGAGCGCAGTCCTCTGCCGCGGTCTCGCGTTGGACCGCTGTATCAGTTGCGCTTGCGCCCGAGGAAGCTGCGATTTCACTCGAACACGAAATGCAGAAGGCGTACGCTGCCTTCGCCGCAGCCGAAAGTGGCCACGCGGGCAGCACCACGGCTGTGCCAGAAACCCAGCCAGCGGCAGTCGAAACTTCATCGCCGGCCGCCATCGCTCCGACCGAACCCGTTGCTGAAGTACCCGCGACGCCAGCGCCAGAAGCAGTGCAGACATTGACCGAGGTGGCCCACGCTGCCACCGACGCGATCAGCGCCGCCGTGAAAGAACTGGAAGCTGTCGCTGCATCGTACGAGCAGCAGATGACTCCCGCTCCAGCGGCACAGGAGCCGACTCCCACCGAAAAGGCCATTGAAGCTGAGGCCAAAGCGCCTGAGATCTCAGAAGCAGTCGCCGAAGCGACCGTTGAGGCCAGTCCCGTCCCTACCGTCGAAGAGGCGGAGGCTCCGAAAGCGGAAGCAGCGCAACCGGAAGTCGCGGAAATCGCGCACGAAGAATCAAAAGCAGAGACGCCTGCTCCGACGGTGTCCACTCCCGTCGAAGAAGTTCGTGCCGAAGAATCGGCTGCGGCCCAGGTTTCAGAAGTGAGCTGCGCCGTCGACTAGCGAACCAGCATCAGCAACCTCGGCGGATGTAGTCAACGGCGAATCCGACGCGACCGAATCGACCGCGGCGGCATGGGCCAGTTGGCATCGCACTCGTGAAACGGGCGCGCCCTCAGCGTCGGCAGAACCGGCGCCGAAAAGCGCGGAAGAAGCGTCTGTCCCGGCCTCTCCCCCTGAGGACGCGGCCGCTCTCGCAGTGGCTGCGGGAGCCGAGAAGACTCCCGAGGCAGCATCTGCGACCTCCGATCCCGATGCCGGCATCGCCAGCATTGTGGACAGCGTGCTCGCCGAAATGCGCCCCAAGATCTACGAAGAGATTTCCCGCAAGATGGGAAAGAAGAAGTAAGCTTCCCGCCTCCCGCTGTAATCCCCTGCGAAAATCGGCTCGAGCGAGGGCGCCATTGTGCACGTCCCCTGTGCACCCTCTCCACACCCCTCGCCACATGCCCTCTGCACATCCCCGCGAGTGTGATTTGCATCACGCAACTACAGCCGCGACTCCCCTATTATTCGACTCGTAGACATGAACGCAGCAGATACAGCCTTAGCGACGCTACGCGGCGATGTGATCGATATCGTCCTGGGAACGGCTTTCCTGACCGTTGGAGTAACCGCCTGCGCCATCGCAACGATCCGTTGGCGAAGGGGCTTTGGCATCCTGACATGGTGGGGAATCTTCAGCGCGATGTACGGCCTTCAAACCCTGGGGCAGACGACCACCATGTTGACGGTTCTGCCGCACTCCCTCATGCCTGTCGCTCCTTATGTCCAGACGGCGGTCAGGTACCTGCTCCTGGTTTCCGCTTTGTTCGCCTGGCGCGAGCTGACCCTCGGCAAACTCAGGATTCTCATCCAACTGGAAATCTTCGTGGGGTCGGCAATTGCTCTGCTGGGTATTGGCACGTTCGTCCTCGGTGGCGCAGCCGACAAATGGATGTTCTACAACAACCTGCTCGCAGTTCTCGGCACGCCTGTCCTGTTAGCTGTTGTGCTGGTTCCAAGATTCTCCACGTTACTCGTGATACCGAATCACCGAGTTCTGGCGCTTGGTGGGCTCATTTTTGCGTTGGAGGTGCTGTACACCAACTTGGGGACTGTGCTGAACTATCGCGCGCTGCCTTTATTAGACTCGTTGGGCTTTGTCGTTCTTCTGTTTTCGCTGGGATATGTGGCTCTTCAGATCGTGTTTACCAACGAGCGTCGTCTGCTTTCCATCGAGACGGAACTGGAAACAGCGCGGCAGATACAGTCTTCCATTCTTCCCGCGAGTATTCCCGACCTGAAGAACTTGCGGATCGCGGCTTCTTACCTTCCCATGACTGCGGTCGCGGGCGATTTCTACCAGTTCGTCCGCACTGACAGTACTCATCTGGGCATTCTTGTTGCCGACGTTTCCGGGCACGGCATCCCAGCCGCACTTATTTCTTCGATGATCAAAGTGGCCATGCAGGCCGTAGCGAGTTTTGCGGATGATCCCGCGCAGGTGCTTGGCGGATTGAATCGCATCTTGTCCAACGAAGCACACGGCCAACTTGCCTCAGCCGCTTATCTTTGGATCGATCTGGTCAACCGCAGGGCGCTGTACTCAGCTGCCGGGCATCCCCCGCTCTTCTGCTGGCGAAACGCGACGAATGAAATGCAGCGGATCGAGAGCAACGGGCTGTTGTTCGGCATCACGTCTGATTCTCAGTACCCTGTATGTACGGTGCCGATTGAGCCCCAGGACCGCATCCTGCTGTATACCGACGGCGTGACCGAACCGGAAAATGGCACCGGGGAGGCGTTCGGCGACCGGCAACTCGAGCAGGTCGTCCGCGATCATCGTTCGGAGCCCGCCTCGGATCTCTCACGGCAACTGCTCTCCGAACTCGCAAAGTGGCGAACCCCTTCCGTCCACCAGCAGGATGACATCACCCTGATCGTCGTCGACTTTGTGTAACTCGAACTTCTCAACCCGCAAGTGGATTGCGGCTTCTCTCGCGAACTTGAGCTCGCAGGCGGAGAGTCCGGGGCTACTGTTTTGTTATAGTGTGATTTCTCACTCAGGAATGGATTGTCGAGCTTGGAAGGGCTCAGGGAAATCTATGAATCGTTGGTGTTTCGGGTTCTTTGTCGTCTCCGGTTTCTGCAGTGTTCTTTATGAAGTAGTGTGGCTGCGTTTGGCAATGGCGCAATTCGGCGTGACCACGGGTCTGGTCTCCATTGTTCTCTCGGTATTCATGATCGGGATCGGTGTTGGTTCTTGGGGAGCTGGCCTGTTAGTGCGAAAGTATGGAGACGGCATAACCTTTCCGCCCCTTCGCCTGTACGCCCTGGCGGAACTGTTGATTGCCATCTCCGCCGTCAGTGTTCCTTACGAATTATTGTGGGGACGAGAACTGCTCCTACGGACGACGGCCAACGCAGCTTTGACGTACTACCTCTTTTCGGGTGCCTGGATTTCTCTTGCGTTAATCCCCTGGTGCGTATGCATGGGAGCGACTTTCCCGCTTGTGATGTTCGCCATCAAGAAACTCAATGCGCCCGACAGCCAGCGCTCATTCAGCTATCTGTATCTTGCCAACGTTCTGGGGGCAGTACTGGGCGCGACCATTCCTCTGTTGTTGATCGAGGCGCTCGGATTTCGCGGAACTCTTCGCGTGGGCGCGGTCTTGAACTTGCTTCTGGCATCCTCCGCTGTCGCGCTGACGCTCAGCACTTCACACGATCGCCTCACAGCAGAGCCAAGTCTCGCCAAGGAACTAACACCGCCATCCTCGACGCGGACACGGCGTGATGCGCAATTGTTATGGCTTCTGTTCGGCACGGGCCTGACGAGCATGGGGGCGGAAGTGGTCTGGATACGGCTCTACACTACGTCCCTCGGGACCGTGGTCTACGCCTTCGCTGCGATCCTGGCGTTGTACCTTGCGGCAACTTACCTGGGCTCTTGGATATACCGACGGAGACGCGAGTACACCTGCCTGGAAGGCAGTGTTCTTTGGGCCATGCTTGGATTCTCGGTCGTACTGCCCTTTTTGACCGCCGACCCGCTGGTCCCGTTGCCGTCCGCCCTTCGAGTCGTGATTGGAATCACTCCGTTTTCAGGGCTCGTTGGTTTCATAACGCCCATGGTGATGGATCGGTACTCCGGGGGCGATCCGGATCGGGCGGGCAATGGATATGCAGTGAATGTGATCGGCTGCGTTCTCGGGCCGCTGCTGTCTGGATTTGTATTGCTGCCTCTCGTCGGCGAACGCCTCGCTGTGTGCGTGCTCGCTCTGCCTTGGTTCGTGATTGCAGTGGTGATTAGCTTTTCGCGCCACTCCGCCGTGCGGAATGCCTTCAAGCCCCGCTCGCTTGCGTTCTCTTCTCTTCTCGTATTGGTCTCAGTAGCCTTGGTCGCGCATGCGAAGGGATACGAGCAGCAATATAAATCGCGGATTGTGAAGAGAGATCACACAGCAACCGTGGTTGCCATTGGTGGCCCACATTGGAAGAGACTGCTGATTAACGGCGTCGGAATAACGTCTCTCACTCCAATCACAAAAATGATGGCTCACTTGCCCCTTGCTTTCCTGGGCCGGCCCCCGGAAAACGCGCTGGTCATCTGTTTTGGAATGGGAACCACACACCGATCGATGCTCTCCTGGGGCATTCACTCCACTGCGGTCGAACTAGTGCCCAGCGTGCCGTCGGTTTTCTATTTCTTCCACCCGGATGCTCCCACGCTCCTGAAGTCGCCGCAATCAGAAGTGGTGATCGGTGACGGACGCTTTTACCTGGAGAGTTCGCCGACGCAGTACGATGTCATCACGATCGATCCGCCTCCGCCCGTCGCCGCTGCTGCTTCCAGCCTCCTGTATTCCAAGGAGTTTTACGCTCTGGCCAGCAAGCATCTGCGTCCGGGTGGCATCCTCCAGCAATGGCTGCCAGGAGCCGATGCGGACGTGACTGCCTCAATGGCTCGCGCTCTGCAAGAGAGCTTCCCTTACGTCCGCGCGTTTGGATCAATCGACGGCTGGGGCACTCACTTCCTCGCCAGCGATCGCCCGATCCTTCCTACACCCCCGTCCGTCTTGGCCAGCCGTTTGCCTCCACTTGCCGTCACTGACCTTCTGGAATGGGGTCCGAGTTCCACTGCCGAAGCGCAGTTTGGGACTGTGATGAGCCGCGAGATATCGCTGGACTCCATGATTGCAGCTTCCCCCCTGGCACCGGCCCTTGTGGATGATCGCCCATTCAACGAATACTTTGTCCTTCGCGGCCTTCGCGATCCGGACTTCTGGCAAAGAGTTTGGCGCCGGTTCGGTGAGGGGCAACACTAGCGCGCAGACGATGCGATTCGTTACAAGTCCTCGTTTGGCATGGCTGAGATCCTGCTGATTCTTGTGGGAGCGTCGAGCGGTTGCATTTTCTCCACGCGCTCGGGATCGCGAGGCAATGCCGACGCAAGGACGAGTGCTGCTCCAGCGTAGATCAGAGTGTCGAAGGCGTAATTGATCGCTTCCATGATCTCCGGCGTCGTTCGTCCGCGGGCGAGGATCCAAATCGGTAGATATAGGCATACGGTGAGGATGGTCATTAGCGCGCCAATTGCGGTTGCGGCGCTCCGAGATTTCTTGTTCAGGGCCAAGCCGATTCCAGCGGCCAGTAGTATCACTCCGGTGAGGTAGCCCCACACGCGAGGGAATGGGACCCACGAAGGCGTCATCTCTTCCAAAGGAAAGCCGGGCGCAAACTCGGGATGAAGAAAGAATTCCACGGCAAAAAAGATGGCCGCAATCCCGATCACTATGCGCCCAAATGAGATCATCCATTTCGATAGTTGCGGTGAGGAATCTCGGCTATGCAGTCCAGCGAGAGCCCATGCGCCTCCGGCAAGAGAGAGATCTCTGAGCATGTAAGCCCACGCGAATCGATTTTTGGGATCCGCGAGTGCATTCGGTATATGCATCAGGCAGACAAATAGGAAGAACATCAATCCCAGCAGGGTGGACGACAAGCGCACGAACTTCCCCAGAGTAAGACTGGTAGCGGCTGCGAACAGCGAGCATCCGACAAAATACGCCCAGAAGACGTGCGCCGGAATCCAGGACGGGACCATGTCCGAGACTTTCATCGGGCCGCCGAAATGTTCGGGCGCGAATACCGCGAGTGGAACGGCGATGAAGACACAGCCCCAAACAACGAGTTTGTCCCAGCCGCGAGTCGCGCTGACCTCGTTTCGAAGTACGGGAACTGCGGCGACAAGACAGATGAGCCCGGAGAGACACATCCAGAAATTGATAGATGAAAGCATCAGAACCTCGCTCGCGGTAATCCTCTGCCGCAATACTAGAGCGTGTATTCCACCGAAAAATCATGCTGCGTGGGAACCAGATCTAGATTTGTTCGGAAAATGGTCGGAAGCAATAGCCACTTGCCGTCATTTGAACATGACCATTGACAACTCGCGGAAATCATTAGGTGCACGGCTACTCGTTTACAGGAGGTCTCGATATCGTTCCAATGCAACCCGAACGAGCTGGCCGCGAGTGCGCACTTCGGTCTTGGCGAACAGCTGCTGCAGGGTATTTTTGACTGCGCTTTCTGAGATCTCCATGCGCGACGCTATTTCTTTGTTGGCCAGACCCTGAACTACGAGCCGGAGTGCTTCCAGTTCGCGATTGCTCAATGCAGCCCGCTCATGCTGGTCCGTTGCAACCGAGTTAGAAGAGGAACCACCCGGCGGGTGCGACTGCTCTTCACTGACGTCCGCGATGATGGCCGCGAGTTTGGGTCTGGCCCCATCCTTATAACTGGAGAACCACACATCCGCCAGGAACGTTTCCCCGTTGCCGCGATGCCCTCGGCACTGCATCGATGTCCGGAACTGCGGTCGGTCCTCCCACCGCAAAGCGTGATGCAGTTCGGGCAGGAAGGCAGCGATTGGGTAGCCGATCAGATGGCCGTCGCGTGGTGCCATCAGTTCGATCGCAGCCCGGTTGGCCAATTCGATGAAGCCGCGCTCGTCGACGGTCACGATCGCCGCCGGGCTGGTTTCCACCAACACACGCAGCCGCTCCTGCGATGACAAACTCAACCGCCGGTTTCGCAGGACCTCCGACGTAAATAGACCGCAGCCGCAGAGCGCCAGAGTTTCAAAAGTCAGCCGGACCGTCGAATCCGAGGGGTCCAGGTTGCTAAAACGCTCGCTGAGGAGCGCACAGCCAATCCCCAACACAACAATAGCCCAGCGCGGCAGGAACCCTGCCGCCAGCATGATGGGAAACAGGTAGAGAAACCCCAAAGAGAAATAAGGCTTCGTCCACCAGTCCAGGGCAGCAATCGCAAGGACGGCAACCCCGCTGGCGGCCAAAACGGCAGTCCGGCTCTTCTGTTCCCAGATCTGTTCAAACATAACGATCGTTCGGATGTGGCCGCATTATTTCATTGTTTCGATTGACCAAGGCACCAATCAAACGATTTGTCCGCAAGATTTGATCCACAGGGCCAACAATTTGGAAGCTTTCCTCGTTATCGAAATATTTCCCCGCCGAGACGTTTGAGTGCCTCGTCGTCGTCGCCGCGCCGCGATAGAAGAACTTATGCCCCTCCGGGGTGCCATGACTGAGTTCTTCGACTCCGAGGCGACGCAAGAAGATGATCCGTTACCTGGTTGATCTGGCGCTGAACAATCGCATTCTTGTGCTCAGCCTCGCAGTGGTCCTCTTTATATGGGGCATCATCTCTTTCCACAATCTTCCCATTGAGGCCTATCCGGATGTTGCCGACACCTACGTCCAAATCATTTCGCAGTGGCCCGGCCATGCCGCCGAAGAGGTGGAACAACAGATCACGGTCCCGCTCGAGGTCCAACTCAACGGCGTATCCCACCTGACTCATCTCCGCTCAGTCTCGCTGGCGGGGCTCTCTGTGATCACCATCATTTACGACGATGACATCGCAACGTTCACGGCGCGCCAGGAAGTGCTCGACCGCCTCGCCCAAGCCACCACGCCACCCGGCGTCAACCCCGGTCTCGGTCCCGACTATAGCCCCACGGGCCAGATCATGTTTTACACGCTCCAGAGCACCAACCCCCAAATCGACACCATGGAGTTGAAGGCCCTGCAGGACTGGTTTGTGCTCAACCAGCTCAAATCCGTACCCAACGTCGTGGATGTGAACATCTTTGGCGGGCCCACACGTGAATACCAAGTGCAAATCGATCCTGGAAAGCTGGTGTCGTTTGGCCTGTCCTTAAGCCAGGTGGAGCAGGCGCTCATTAACAACAATACCAATGCCGGCGGGGGATTCATCCAGCGAGGTCAGCAGGCGTTGAATGTCCGCGCCGTCGGATTAATGCAGACCACGGATGACATCGCGGCCACCGTCGTGAAAGTTTCGAACGGCACTCCTGTTCGGGTCCGCGACCTCGGAACCGTCGTGCAAGCTCCGAAAGTACGTCTCGGACAGCTGGGAAAGGCCATCCGTCACGAAGACGGGAGTGTCATCAACGATGAAGACGTGGTGGAGGGGATTGTGCTTCTCCGGAAGGGAGCCGAGGCCCAGGCCACTCTTGCAGCCCTCCACCAGAAAATCGATCAACTCAACCACGGCCTGTTGCCCCCGGGAGTGAAATTCGTACCTCATCTGGATCGCAGCGACCTGGTGAAATACACCAGCAACACGGTTCTGCGAAACCTTACGCACGGCGTGCTTCTCGTTACGTTGATCCTCTTCCTGTTCCTCGGAAACGTGCGCGGCGCGCTCGTGGTCGCTATCACGATTCCGTTCTCCCTCCTGTTCGCTTCCATTCTGCTGGACCTGAACCATATCCCTGCAAACCTGCTGTCTCTGGGCGCGCTCGATTTCGGCATGATTGTCGACGGCGCCGTCGTGATGGTCGAGAACATCTTGCGCCACATCGAGTCGCATGTCGATGAACACCGCACTCTGATGCAAGTCATCGGCGATGCCGCGCATGAAGTGCAGCGTCCAGTCTTCTTCGCCATCCTTGTCATCATCACTGCGTATCTCCCGATCTTTACCTTGCAGCGGGTAGAAGGCAGGCTGTTCCATCCCATGGCATGGACAGTCTCATTTGCCCTCCTCGGGGCGTTACTGTTCTCCCTGTTGATTGCGCCGGTGCTCAGCAGTTTTCTGTTCCGCCGCCAGCTCAAGGAAATGCGCAATCCCGTATTCGCATGGCTGCTAGAGCAGTACCGGCGAGGCCTGGAATTTTGCCTCGACCACGCCAACGCCACGGTGATGGCCGGGGGCGCGCTGGTCCTTGTCATGTTGTTTCTTGGTTTCGGCGGACTCATCGGCTCCGAGTTCCTTCCCCACCTGGATGAAGGAGCCATCTGGGTGCGGGGCACGCTCGCACCGAGCACCGGCCCTTCCGCCGGCATTGAGCTTGCCAACAAGGCGCGCCTGATCATGGCCGGCTTTCCTGAGGTCACCCAGGTTGTAAGCCAGGTGGGCAGACCCGATGACGGTAGCGACGCCAGCGGCTTCTACAACACGGAATTCTTCGTCGACCTGCGCTCGCGCAACCAGTGGCGAAAGGAATTCCATACGAAAGATGAGCTGATCGCTGCCATGGATGAGGCTCTGAGCAAACTGCCGGGCGTCATCTGGAATTTCTCCCAGCCCATCTCCGACAACGTGGAAGAAGCCGTCAGCGGTGTGAAAGGCGAACTAGCCGTCAAGCTGTTCGGCCGCGACTTGAAAACGCTCGAGCAGAAGGCCGAAGAAATGCAAAACGTGATGAGCCAGATTCCAGGCATCGCCGACCTGGGCACATTCGAGGTGCGCGGCCAGCCCAACGTGAATCTGGTTGTGGATCGCGCCGCTGCCGATCGCTTCGGCATCAACGTCACCGATATTCAGGATGCCGTCGAAGGTGCGGTCGGCGGCAAGGCCGTCAGCCAGATCCTGATCGGCGAACAACGCTTCGACTTGACGGTCCGTTACCAGCCCCAGTACCGCACGTCCGTGGAAGACATCGGCAGCATTCGGATTCTCGCTCCTTCCGGTGAGCGCGTGGCCTTGAGCCAGATCACTCACATCAGCCTTGACGACGGTGCTTCCACCATCTATCGCGAAGGAAACTCCCGCTACATTGCCATCAAGTACAGCGTGCGCGGCCGCGACCTCGGCAGCACCGTCCGCCAGGCCATTGACGAGGTCGCTCACAAAGTCTCGTTTCCCGAGGGTTATCACCTCGACTGGACCGGCGAGTATGAGAGTCAGCAGCGCGCGAACCGACGGCTGGCGTTTATCGTGCCAATCACGTTGCTCTTAATGGCGTTCATCCTCTATTCGGCCTTCAGTTCGTGGAAGTGGGTCTTCCTGATTCTCGCTGTCGTGTCTCTTTCGCCCATGGGAGGATTTCTCAGTCTGCTCATCACCGGAACGCATTTCAGCGTTTCATCCGGGCTGGGATTTCTAGCGCTGATTGGCGTCTCCGTTCAAACGGGCGTCATCATGGTGGAGTACATCAACCAGCTAAGAGTACGAGGCCGGACCGTTCGCCAGGCGGCCGAAGAAGGTGCAAGTCTCCGGCTTCGTCCCATCATGATGACGATGCTGGTCGCCACGCTTGGTCTTTTGCCAGCAGCCATGTCGCACGATATTGGCTCGGATTCCCAGCGGCCTTTCGCGATCGTCATCGTCGGCGGCCTCACCTTCGAATTGCTGATCAGCGTATTCCTCTTGCCGGCGTTGTACTGCTGCGTTGCTGGTCCCGGGGACCGGCTCCCCCCCGCGGAGGCGCGGTTCCTGGAGGAAGGCGAACATGTTGACTAAGGCACGGCGAGGTCAGTCTTTGCCACAGAGTTTGGTCGCGCCCATATTCAACAGGAACAAGTGGCTCTCTCTACAACTGCGTGACGCACCGATAGGGGTCGCCGCTCTGGGTTCGATTGTCTCGGGTGTCCTGACGATTCGGGCTGCCGAATTGTTCGGCGCGCAACGGATCCCGTTAAGCCGAGCGCTGTCGATTGTTGTCTTGTTCTTTGCACCGGCATTGCTTGGTGCGATCTATTCTCTAGTCTTCGAGAAGTCCAAGGTATACGGCAGCGTTGACTTGACTCTTGCCGGTATCGTGCTCCGGATGCTGCCCTTTACCTGGTACTGGATGAGCCTGTACTTGCCGTTTGCCTGTGCGTTCACGGCCTTCTGTGCCGTCGTGCGGTTATTGAAACACATACGGAAACCGTAATACAGTCACGTCTGCCGCCCCCGCAAACTCCGCCAGCTCAAAATCCACCCATCTTCACTCAGCGCCCTCACCCGGCTTGTCTCTTAGCTGCGATCATCGCTGCCGTCGTCCATCACCGGGAAAAGCGTGCCGACGGAGGCGCAAATCTGCAGCATTGGAATCAAGAAATGCGCTCGGGAGAGCGGATTCGATAGCAAGAACTCGTCAGGAAATTGATTTGTGATACGCCAGTAAAACGCACACCGAGTTTGTTCGCTGGATCAGTTGTTGCAATATCAAGAAACGCAACAAGTTAAACTGCGCTGCGGTGATTTCGCAACAAATTGCCGAGCCGGGCGCAAAACTGTCAGTTTTCCCAGTGGCCCTGCCCTCGCGCCTGAGTATCCTTCGGAGGTCCTAGTAAGGAGACATGCGGGGGAGATTTTAGTGAAAGCCCGGGTATTCGTCGCGATGGTGCTGTTCGCCTCCGTCATTGCCTCCGCACAGACAGAGAGTGCCCGGATCTCGGGCCGGGTAACAGACCCGACAGACGCCGTGATCGCCGGTGCCGAGTGCACGATCACCAACCTTGAGACGAATGTCTCGATCGTCACCACCACGAATCAGGACGGGATCTACGTCATCCCCGACCTGCGTCCCGCTACCTATCGGCTAGCCATTCAGAAGGAGGGATTCCGTACCGTCGTCCAGCCCAGCCTGCAGCTATACGTGCAGGACGCGGTCAATGAGAATTTCAAGCTAGCCCTCGGTTCCGTTTCAGAAATCTCTACCGTAACTGCGCCGCTGCTGCAGACCGATTCTGCCGCGGTGAGTACCGTGGTGGACCAGCGGGTCGTGAGCAACATGCCGCTGAACGGCCGCAGCTTCCAGTCGTTAATCGGACTGACCCCGGGGGTGATATTTACCTCGCAGAATCTCGGGCAAGGGCAGTTCAGCGCGAACGGACAATACGTGGACTCGAACTATTTCATGGTCGATGGTGTAAGTGCCAACTTTGCCACGACAACCTTCGTCCTCGCGCAATCATTGGGTGGCGCGCTCCCTGCGTTTACGGCGCAGGGTGGGACGAACGGACTGGTTTCCGTCGATGCCATGCAGGAGTTCCGCATACAGACATCGTCGTATGCAGCTGAGTACGGACGCACGCCCGGGGCCCAGATCTCGATCGTCACGAAATCCGGCACCAATCAATTTCACGGCAGTGCTTTTGATTATCTGCGAAACGATATTTTCGATGCGCGCAACTATTTTGACCGCCCCCCGTTACCCAAGCCGCCGCTGCGGCAGAATGACTTTGGCGGGACGTTGGGCGGACCCATCCTCAAAGACAAGACCTTTCTTCTTCTTGTCTTACGAAGGGTTGCGGCTGCGGCAGCCGCAGACGGACACAGAAGAAGTCCTGACGGCTTCCGCGCGGGAGGCGGTCGCTCCAGTCTATCGACCGATTGTGCAAGCCGTACCGCTTCCGGACCCGGGTGCCCCGGTGGTTGATCCGACCTGCGACAACATCCAGAATCCATGCCAGTCGAACCTCACCATAGCCTACTCCAATCCTTCCTCTCTCAATGCAACCAGCCTTCGCGTCGACCACAACCTGTCGAGCAAGGTCACTCTGTTCGCCCGCTATAATCACGCGCCGTCGTATGACGCGACACGATTTTTGGAGGAATTGGGTTATAACCATTTGAATGCAGACGCGTTCACAGTGGGAGCCACCACTCTGATCGCTCCCACGAAAGTGAACGACTTCCGGGCAAACTGGAGCCGAAACACAGGCAGCCATAGCACCTCCCTAACAGACTTTCATGGTAGCGAAATTCCGCCCGCCTCTGCGCTATTTCCGCCCGCGTCCCCCTATAGCCCGAATAAGGGACAAGCTCTGGTGTTCTTCTCCGCTGAAGAGGTTCGGGATGGGACTTTATTATTCGAACGCTCAACGGCAACTCAATTTTGTGGACACATTTTCGTGGGCGGTCGGTGTGCACCAACTCAAGTTCGGCATCGATTACCGCCGGTTGAGCCCCAGTGCGATCGAACGAGACAGGATATGCAGTCTTTCCGGCGTACACAGACTTAGTGGCGGGGACTACTGGCTGAGATCCTGCTCAGTGCGGCCGACCCTTTTTCTGTTGAGGATGAATAACTACGCGCTCTTTACGTCAGGACACATGGAGGGTGAAGAATCATTTGACACTGACGTATGGGTTGCGCTGGGAGATCAATACCCCGCCGGTTTCGACCAGCGCAAACCAACCGCTTTACGTGTTGCAAGGACTCTTCGACACGAAGCCCATCGCCGTGGTGCCGGGAGCACTCTGGCACACCAGGTATGGCAATTTTGCCCCTCGCATTGGAGCCGCGTATCAAATTACCGCCAAGACGGTGGTGCGAGGTGGCTTTGGCCTCTTCTATGACTTGGGCTACGGAAACGCCGGGCATCTGCTACCGTTGGGTTTCCTTATCAGCGCGACGAATTCATTAACACTGAGCCTTCCCTTCGATGTCACCCAGCCGGCGTTCCAACCTCCGCCATTCTCAACCACATTCAACGCGAACGTGCTTTATACAACCGCGTTTGATCCGCACCTGCAACTTCCAGTTACACCTCCAGTGGAATGCGGCTACTCAGCGGGAGCTCGGCGCGAAACAGACGCTGACGGCAACCTATCTTGGGTCCGATGGCAGACGACTGCTGCGGGGGGATTCCGTCGTTCCTCCGGCGCTCATGACTTCCATCGGCCATGTCACCGTCACCGCAATCCGGAACGCCGGGTACTCGCACTACAATGCGTTTCAGCTTCAGTTCCAGCGCCGCATGTCGCACGGCCTGCAGGCGCTCGTGTCCTACAATCTCGCGAAGTCAAGCGACCTGGGTTCCAGCGACGCGAGCGGCCTGCGCGCACAGAGCCTGAGCGCACATTGTGCTGCCTCCGTTGACGCCCTCCGACTACGACGTAAGGCAATCGTTTGGCGCCGCCGTCTCGTATGAAGTGCCCGCACCTTCCTGGGGCCGCGCTGGCAACACCATTCTGAGAGGCTGGGCGGTGGACGGCCTGGTGCGCGTGTGGTCGGCGCCGCCCATCAATGTAACCGTCGGCGCGGTTGTCGCCCACAGCCGGCTTCTATAGCACGCAGGCTGAAATCGTACCGGGGAAATCTTTCTGGATTCCTGATCGGAGCCAGCCGAGCGGCAAAGCGCTGAATCCGGCTGCTTTTTCGCTACCACCGGCCGGGCAGGCGGGAGACTTTCCCAGGAACGGGCTGCGCAGTCCCTACTCGATCAACCAGACCGATATCGCGCTGCGTCGCCGTTTTAACTTTAGTGAGCGAGTCAAGCTCGACGTGCGCGCGGAATATTTCAACGTTTTCAACCACCCGATGTTCGGACTCCCCGGATCGCAGTGCGCACCCGATGATCAATGGTCCTATGGGGGCGGCTCGATCAATCCAGACTTTGGGAAGGTGTGTTCCACAGCGAACCTCGACGAAGGCGGCGGCAATGGCGGAAGCGGACAGAGTGCACTGTACGCGCCCGGCGGACCGCGATCGGCGCAGTTCACTCTCAAACTACTCTTCTAGCCGAAAGCACCGCGACGACTGGGATTCGAACCCCACTCCCGTAATGAATTGACGCAACCAAGCGTTAGGACAGGTGCCCTGCTCGGTCACAGACTTCGGAGCGAACGCGAGAAATGGGGCCCGGCGTCTACAAAAACGCTACCTGCCGACATAGACATTGTCGAATACTGATTCCACGTAGACCCATGTTTGAGCCGCCGTGCAGTTCGAGGGCAGAGTATCGACCTGCAGGTTTTTCGCGGGGTTCGCTGCAGGGGTTGTGTCGGAAAAGCCGTAAGGCATCGTTCCCTGGCTCGTGACGTGAGTCAAGTCGTTGGTCCAGTTCGTGAGGAATTGGTGATTGGGCTTGTCCCACGTCAACGTCAGGGTGACGGGCGTGCCGAGCGAAACGTTACCGAGAAAAAAGTTGGTATAGACACCGTTTTGGAAGAACTGACCCAACACCGCGAGTTGTCCGGGCGGATCGGAAAAGGCACGCCCCAGAAGCAACTGGGCTCCCACGTCGTCGCTCGGATCGCCGGAACCTGCGTTGAAGAATGTGGCCACGATTCCCGCATTCCCACCGTAGGACGGATTGGCGGTGCAGGGCAACTCCCGAATATCTCGGACGACCAAGTCGGTGGTGATACTTTTGATCGACGCAGGGTTAGAAAAGGATGCGGTCGTGACGCCAACCTGGAAGCCAGCGTTACTGTTTCTTTGTCCGGGAGCACGACGAGCCAGGCGGAGTTGACCGTCTTGTATCTCAACCGCGCATTCCAGCGAAACGTTGCTGGCGTAGCAAAATGTATTCCATAGCGCGGGGCTGAGAAATTCATGGTTGAAGTTGTCGTAGAGCTTCGTGGTGAACGGCGGCACAGTGTGGGCTTTTCCGCTAGTTACGTCCTGGGCACTCGCCATGGCCAACATGCAGACACCAGTAATCAAGATCAAGCTGTTCCGTTTCATAAATCTCCTCTCGCTAGGTGCAAACAAGTTATGGATGTTGTCGTTGTGGGCCGGTTTGCTGTGTTGAAGCCACTCCCGAGCCCAGGTCATCCGCGATTTCCATCGTGGATGACCGAGCGCAGTCTTCCTACTCGCTTCCGACAAGCACACCGGCAGCGACGGCGGCGTGATCGGAGGGCCAGAGCCCGTCTGGGAGGCGGCTTGAGGGATTGGTGCCGATCAACTGAATTCCCCACGGAGTCACCTTGCCGTGACTCAAAACCAGGTCGATGCGCTGATAGAGTTGCGATACGGGATTGTTGTCTGATTCGGCCTGACAGCAGGTCAATCCTGCGCGCTTGGGAAATATTTCAGACCAAACGTCGTTGTAGCCCGCAGAGATGAA
This sequence comes from uncultured Acidobacteriaceae bacterium, assembly GCA_963795875.1. Lineage (GTDB taxonomy): Bacteria > Acidobacteriota > Terriglobia > Terriglobales > Acidobacteriaceae > Sulfotelmatobacter. The sequence continues at coordinate 691,430 of CAWCJM010000003.1, read as the reverse complement.
ATCGGTATATGTCGGGTCTTGTGGGAGTGGGAACGCCTGCGCGTTTGAATCCATCGCGATAATCAGCGGCAGAGGCGTGTTGGCCGGCCCGGCACGCAGTTCACCGCCCTGCAATTCGCGAATATTCGCGTCGAAGGACTCCAGGTGAGTGTTGATGTAGTGGAAGGTGTGTCCGAAGAACTCCCCATCGACGGAGGCCCACGCCCTTGGATACGGAAATGGTCCAACCGGAGTTGGCAGAACAAGCTCATTCTCAAATTGTCCGGATTCCGGGTTACTCCAATGGAAGACCCAGGAAGGAAGATCCGTGCGAGCCAGGATAACGTTGTAGTCGGTTACGGCAACGCAAAAGTAAGTTGAGGGTGGAATCAGTCCAGGGGTAGGCGGAAACGCATTTTGGGTGACTTGCACGGCAACTTCGTAGTGCCCTCCCTGCGCAGCCAACGCACTGAGAAGTTCCTGCAACATGTCATATTGCAGGGTCGTGGTTCCACAGGTGCCGGCAATCGGATCAAAGGACCCTGTTGACCATTGGTCTACTTCCTGCAGGCTTACCAACTCCGGCTGTGCTTCGAGGATTTCTCGAGCCACAGCCTGCATCCGTTCTGGAGGATTGGTCCCTTGGACTTGGGTAAGCACCTGGCCGACGCCGATCAGGAATTGCGTCGGAGTTTGGGCGCCTACCACCTGCAAGAGATCGGTTCCTTCGTTCACGTTGTAGGTCATCACGGTGCCGATGCCGGGGAAAGATTGGGCCACGGCGGGGACGGCGATGGCTGAGAAAATCGCCGCGATGGAAATAGTGATCAGCGAGGCCTGTGTCATGTTGCGTTTCATGGAGTTCTCCTGAATTAAGTTTTGAAGCCGAGCATTGGATTGCCCCCAACTGAGCTAAGAAGCGTCCTGAAAAGCCTTGCCCGGGAGTGGATCAGAGGGGGTCCAACCCATCCCGAAGCAAGGCGCGTGGGACTTCCCCCGAATGCCCACGACATCAAGGTCCCAATAACAACGTGTTTCAGAGGCATGCCACCGAAGTCAGCAGCCGCTCACATCACAAAGAACGGGAGGGCCATACTTCTTGGCGCTCTGTTGAAACAGAGTCGCGCTGACAGAGAACCCGTCCGGCGGGGGTACTGGGTAAAAGATCGAGATCATGATGCCCTTCCCCAAGTTGTCGGGTTGGCGAGGCGCGCAGAAAACGAGCGTGCCGTTAACGACGAAGGTTGTGTCCCCCAGGGTTACGAGACAATTCGGATCCAGGCTGCCGGTCTTAACGAATGCCCGGACGACTTGGTAGTTCTCGTTGGGATCGAGTTGCGAGTTGGTCAGAAAGACCTGAGCAGCAGGAGCGCGGGTCTCAGGGGCGGGGGTTGTGGACGTTTGGGCAAACATCGTCGGACGGGCCGACGTCAGAGCTGCTGCGGCAACCGCCAGAAATAGATAAGGTGACAGTGTTGTTTTCCTCATGCTTGGTCTCCTCTGTATCTTGAAAGTTTGGAACTGGTCCCCATTCATGCGCGGAAATCGCGTTGGCTACGAGAATCGCGGACAGCGGCGAGCGGCGATTGCGATCCGTTTGCCATGGGCCGGAAACTAGCTGCGAGGTCGCGAATGGGCAAGCGGCAAGATGCGGTGTCAGGGAATGTCGCACTACGCCGTGCCGGCGAGAAGGGCTCGGGGGAGATTTTCGAAACCGCTGTCACGATTCCGGGCTTGCGCGAGCCTGAAATTTGTGGAGGAGATGACCCTTCAGCGTCGGGAAGTAAGTCCCAGCTTTTGAAGGAGCTGGGAGAAGCGGGGGTCGCTGCGCAGAGGATCCGCCATGGGCTCCGTGGACAAGTAGACCAGATATTCGCAGTCTTCGTCGTAGGCTTGATTCAGCCATTGGAAGGCTCGATCGCGATCGCCCAGGCCCGTCCATACGAGGGCGATATAGAGCGCAGCGACGTAACGTTGGCTGCGCATGCTCTCCAACTGAGCCTCGATCTTGCGAGCCGCTGGCGCATCGCCGGAAACGGCGTACTCGTGGCCCGCCAGGGCCAGCACGCCGGGATCGTCCGGCGCAAACCCCAGCAGCTTCTGGTAGATGTCGCGTGCCTGGGGATACATACCGACTTGTTCGTAGCCGCGGGCGAGATTGATCATGGTGACGGGGTAGGAGGGGTCGAGTTCGAGAGACTTCTGGTCCATCCGGATGGCTAAATCGAATTGCCGGTTTTGAAAATAGGCCTCGCCCAGGGCGGTGGTGAGCAACGGTGAAACCGGATCCAGGCGGCGGGCGGTTTCCCGCTCGGCAATGGCTTTATTCATTTCGCCCATGGCCGTCAGGTAGTACGCGTAATAGTCGTGGGCGGTGGCGTATCCGGGACGCAATTGGATGGCCCGCTCAAACTCTCGCCGGGCATCTTCATAGTTACGTTCATACACCAGCAACGAGTAACCCAACGAAAGATGGGCCTCGGCCAAAGATTCGTCGAGGGCGAGCGCCCGGCGGGATGCCGCTTCCGCTTTCGAATAGCTCTCTTTCGGAGGAAGCTGCGTGTAGGGAGCGGAACCGAGCAGAGAATAAGAGGCTGCCAGGCCGGCGTAGGCCGGGGCGTAGTGCGGATCGACTTGCGCGGCTCTTTGAAAGTAATCCAATCCCTTTAGCAGGTCGGGAGTGGTCCTCTTGTTGAGGAAGTAGTTTCCCCATTGATAGGCCTCATAAGCCTCGGTATTCAGTTGCTGGGTCGGCTGGGCGCCGGGGAACTCGTGGAGTACCGCCCGAGCGATCGCCGCCGATACGTCCCTCTGAATTCGCTGGATGTCCTGCAGGTCGCCTTCGTACTGATCGTTCCAGAGAGGAGTGCTGCCGCGCGCGCCCGATCGGAGGAGGCGGGCGGTGATGGAGACCTTCTGGCCTACGATTCTGGCATCGCCCTGCAGAACATAGGCGGCGTTGAATTCGGCTGCAACCTTGTCGACGGGAAGATCCGCGTATCTCTTGGTGAGCAGCAGAACGCCCATTCGCTCCGGTTGGACCTGTTCCAGCCGGGTCTTGGTCTCGGCGGTGAAACCGTCAACCATAGCTTCGCGGTCAGATGCTCCAAGGTTCTTAAAGGGTAGAACGGCCAGAACCATGGGGTGCTGGGGCCAGAGCAGATGTGCCGCCAACGCGCCAGCGGCGGCCACAGCCAAGATCACCAGAGAACGTTTGACTACTGGCGTGAACCACCGGTGAACCGGCCCGGGCTCAGGCTTCGTAGATTCCTGCTCGGGGTCCGTCCGAGTTGCGTCAGTATCGGTCGCGACGTTTGACGCACTGTAGTCGGCAGGTTCTTCGTCGTCGTCCTGGGGTTGACGGTCATGACTCCAGGCATCGATCTCCGATTTGAAGGCGTAGATCGTACCTTGCTTTTCGTGGAGATGGCGGCGGACCGGAAGTTTCTCAGTCTTTTCCCAGCGCTGTACGGTGCGGACGTCCCGCTTGAGATAGACGGCGATCTCTTTCCAGGAATCCAGCCGGTCGGATGAAGCGATGTTTTCGTCCGAATAGGGTTGAGGAGTTCCGGACACGATCCAACTCCTTGTGAGCCGCGAGTCTACGCCGAGGGTGGCCTCTTGGCAAACCCTATGTCGGGGTCCGACGCCGTCGGCCCCTGCCCGTGATCATTCGTCGTGGCTCACCCTCAGGATGAGAGGGATGCTTTCACCGAATCAGAACGTGCGGAGCTGCGGCGAAGCCTCTCGCTGCTGAGTGGGCCAAGTGTCGTCGACTTATACCGCGACGCCCACGAGACGTGTTCCGTCGAACGAAAACCGGGTACAAAGGCGATCCAACGCCTAGTTACAGCGTGGAAAGTTTTGCGCAAGTCCCGCCCGATCCGCTGGGCGACGCTGCGATGCTGAAGATCGCATTGAATTTAGCGCAAGCTTGCCTCTGCAAGCAGTGCTATATTTTTGGCAAGTCAGCAACATCGCTCCTTTCGCCATCCTCCTGCCACGAGGTGGGGATCAATGCAGACTTTATTGCGAGATCTACGTTACTCCGTGCGCCAACTGCGTAAGTCTCCAGGGTTCACCGTTGCCGCGGTCTTGACCCTGGCGCTGGGCGTTGGGGCGACCACGGCCATTTTCAGTTGCGTTTATGGGCTGCTCCTGAAATCGCTTCCCTTCGAGGATGCGAGCAGCATTGTCGCCTTGTCTGAGACTAACCCCCAGGTTCAGAATGGCATCGAGGCTACCTATCCGGATTATGAGGATTGGAAGTCGCAGCAGAGCAGCTTTTCACAAATCGCCGCATATTCCACGATCAACCCAGATACGGTTTCGCTCGTGATGGATGGACAATCCGAGCAGGTACATCGCGTGATCGTGTCCGGCAATTTCTTCTCACTACTGGGGATCTCTCCTCTGATCGGCCGACTGATCAACGAACAGGATGACACTCCAGCAAACGATCATGTTGCCGTATTGAGCGCTTCTGCATGGGATCGCTACTTTGGCAGAGATCCGGGCGTCCTGGGACGCAACGTCGAACTGAACGGAGCCGACTATACCGTCGTGGGTGTGTTGCCGCCAGGCGCCGCTTATCCAACGGGGGGCGAGATTTGGCTACCGCTGTCGCTGTTGGATCAGGACACTCGCGTCTCTCGCATATGGCACTCCGTGAATGTCCTGGGCCGGCTACGTCCGGGCACCGGTTTGACAAGTGCGAACTCTGACATGCAGATGGTTGCTGTGCGGCTCGCAGCCGAATATCCTGCGACGAACCGCAACTGGAGGGTGCTTCTCAAGCCGCTGCGCGAACAACTCGTGGGGACGTTGCGGCCAGCCATTATCAGCCTTCTGGGCGCGGTCGTGTTGGTACTGCTGATCGCGTGTGCCAATGTCGCCAATCTTCTGATGGTAAGAGCCACAGCGAAGCGGCGTGAAGTTGCGGTTCGTCAGGCGCTCGGCGCGGACCGCTTTCGACTTTTTTCTGAGTTTCTCGCTCAAACGCTGGTGCTTTGTCTACTGGGAGGTGCGCTGGGAATCTTGCTCGCGGCCGGAGCTGTTCCCTTGTTGCGTCTCACTCTTGCCCACGCTGCCGGTCTTGACCGATCGATGATTGAGTCCATCAGCCTCAGCATTCCTGTGCTGTTGTTCACATTAGGGATATGCACGCTCACCGCAGTTCTGTTTGGCCTGCTGCCGGTCATAAAGAATCCAGCGAGTCTTACGGAGACGCTGCGCCCGGGAGATCGCAGCAATACTGGCGGACATGGCCGAGCGCGAGCACGAGGAACGCTGGTTGCAGCGGAAATCGCTATTGCGGTCGTGGTGCTGTTTCTCAGCACATTGGTCATTCGAAGCTTTCAAAAGCTGCTTGCCGTTGATCCCGGGTTCCGCACAGACCATCTTCTCAGTGTCGAAATCACGCTTCCTGAACCGCGGTATGGCGACGAGAGTCCCACAACCAACCACTTCTTCGAGCATCTTCTCGATAATATTGTGCAATCGCCCGGAATTCTTTCCGCCGGCACTACAAGCGTTCTTCCGCTCAAGCCTTCTGAGGTGATGACGCGATTCCTGGTCGAAGGCGCGGCGCCCTTGGCTCCCGGAACGTTTCCTGTGGCGCAAATTCGCTATGTCAGCCCCAGTTTTTTCCAGACGTTGGGCCTTCGGTTGGAAGAAGGCAGGATATTCGAGCAAAAGGACATTGAGAACAAATCCAATTCCTTCGTCGTGAATCGTGCTTTCGCTCAGCGATTTCTGTCAGCAAGGAATCCTATAGGCGCCAACATCCTGCTCGGAGTACTTACCGCGCACCCGGACAGGATTCCAGTGATTGGAGTCGTCGCCAACGCCCACGACCTCGGAGTCGATACCGAAGCGCAACCGGAAATCTACCTTCCCGGCTTTGGACTCCATGAAGTGCTGCTTGTGCGCTCTGCCATCGATCCGCAGAATACGGGGCCGATTGTCAGAAATGCAGTCCATGCGCTGGATCCGGCTCAGCCCATTTACCGGCCGCAGACGGTCGATGCGTTGCTATCCGACACACTGGCACGGCAACAGATGACTGCCAGGCTGCTTGGCATATTTTCAATCGTGGCATTGGCGCTCGCTGGTATTGGAATCTACGGAGTCCTCTCCTACTCTGTCGCACAACGCACGCGGGAAATTGGCGTGAGGATGGCAGTGGGCGCAAACCGTACTGATATTCTGCATCTTGTGTTGAGCCAGGCGGGGAAATTCACCGCAATTGGAATTGTTGTTGGGCTTGCTGCTGGGCTCGCCGGAGCACGCTTGATAAGCGGGTTGCTCTTTAATACGAGCACGGTCGATCCACTATCGGTGTGGATCGCTATCAGCGCACTGGTTTTGGCTGCTGCACTGGCGGTGATCATACCGGCAACTCGAGCAGCATCGGTAAACCCTAATGAAGCCCTTCGAGCCGAGTAAGAATTCGTTCAACGGTCCGGCGGCGGCAGCTAGAATCACTGAAGGACCATTTCCGAGTCTTCAGTATCGAGTCAGCTTCACTATCTTGTCCAACGTCTTGCGACGAACTGGTTCGCCTCGCGGAATCTTCTCAAGCGTGTGATGACTGATGTCTGTACTGCGTTCCAGCTTGCGAATTGCGGTCTTGAGAATGTCTTGTTTGATATCTTCTCCAGCAACCACTTGTTTTGATTGTTGATATTCGAACGACGTGAATTCAACGAGACTCAAATCCTCGCCTTGTTCCCATCGGCGGTCGGTTTCTTTTCCCACGTATCGACGTGATGCTGCAATTACGGAAGACCGTTGCAACAATCCGCGAGTGTCACATACGCCGGAAGTTCCGTCAGGCGCTAGAGACTTGGCCTCGGGATGCTTGGTGTAGAGAAAGAGAGGCGAGGCACCGTGATACTGACACGATGCAAGACTTCTTGCCTCACGCTTCCGAGATTTTGAAGGCAAATGCCGAAACGCTGAAGGCATTGGCGGACCGACTTATTGAAAATGGACATCGGGTTCTCGATCAGGTGCAGTCGGAGCTCGCGCTACCGCGAGAAGAGTGGATCATAACGAGAGATGAAATTGAAAGCATCTGTCGCCGTCATTGATCTTGATCGGATCTTGTTCTTTTGGACTCGACCATTGAGGCACGGTTTAGTGTCCTTTTCAGGTTTGCTCGTTTGTTCTTCTTGCGCACGGCGTCGCGAGGCCTTGGTCAAGTCAAAAACGGAAGCTCTGTGGCGGTCGGAGGGGGTGTGGCAGTTTTGCCGTCCCTTCCTTCCACCCCTCTCCCCGTTTGACGGGAGAAGGGAAAGAGACCCCCAAATCGCGCCCCCCTATCCATGTGATCATGTTTGGACTGGGACTGGTCTCTGACTAGGCCCAGGACTTGAGGCGCTACACAATTCACATCTTGATTGTAGTCTCGGCGACACCTACTACTTGACTAAATTGTTCGCGCCCCATGCCTGACTGTTGTTTCCACCTAGAGTCGGCATGGTTGCCATGCCGCCTGGGTACCAAAGCAGACCAACGTTAATCAGATCGGTACCATCACAAAGGACTGTTTTCGTAACGTCACAGTGGAAGTTCCAGTTTTCCCCCAGCGGATCAGAAACTGCGGTCTGACTGATGTCCAGAGTCAGCCAACGCTCCTTCTTTAGCCGACTCTCGGTAACCTTCGCGCAGCAGCCCATTTGTGTTTGACGAGGTCGCTGACCACACAATGGGTGAGTTAGTAACGCCGGGGATCAATGTGAGTGCATTAGCTTTTTTGCCTCGCCATTAACCGCGGTGGCAAGGGGTGTGCCATTGGCCAGAACAACCGATGTGAAGATGAATCGGGCCTCGCGCATGTTGTCGTCCCATACGACAACGACAGTTGCCGTAAGCACGGGGTTTCCGTTCTGATCGAGCTCGGCAAAGCTGGCTGTACCACTGCAGTCAGGATTCACCGTATACGTCCCAAAGAGCGATGTCTGCGTGATGCCACCGGCCAAGCTCGCCGTCACCGGGCCTTGGACCTGCCCAGCCGCGTTAAAGGTCAGTAAGCCCACAGCCGCTCTCGGCCCGACACCAACAACTGTTCCACTGTCGGAGAACCCATAACTCCCAGCTGCCCCGGCGAATGAGCAATGTTGAGCGTAGGCTGATGGCGCGATACTCACCACAGCCATGGCCAATGCGATTTGTACGACCGTTGTTCTCGCAATATTGTGTTTCATACGTCCTCCTGAGAAACTTCTTGTCCAGCGAGTCTGAGGCCCGTTTGTGTGACGCGAAAATCTTACGGTTGCTAAGTGAATCAGTTCCACTGGTTGAGTTCGAGATCCCTGAAGTTGCTTCATGGAACGAACTAGGTTGGCAGTCTAAAGAAAAATGTGCTATATGCAAGTCTCTAAAAGAGGGCTGAAAGATTTTGCAACTATAATTTTTTGGGGCTTTCCGTGAGCGTAACGCACCGACCTGCGCAGCCGAGGGATATCAGCACCTGTGTCGCGCATCTTGCCCGGAATCCCATTCTTGGTCCGCGATACGGAACCCTCATCGAGCAAGTTCCAATTGCAATCAGGCGTGTTTTACGCGACGACTACACGACCGTTAATCTATTTGAGGAAACTCACGCCGGGACCGCCCGCCTTATTGGGATTGGCATGGCGGTTTTTGTTTACGATGATTTTCTGCGCGACATTCAGAGAACGCCGTCACTCTGGATTGCGCCGGAGTTGGTCAAACGACTCGTCAATGGGAAGTCACCGCTGCTTTCTGCAGCCGAAGTTCGAGATGGGAATTCTGGCGCCGGGCTGACCCTTGTGGTTTGGCACGACACTTGCCCGCCAGAGGAAGCTGCCCGTCCGGAGGTCGCGGCGGAAGTAACGCGCGCATTCGTACAACTTTTCGTGGGTTTCACCTCAAAGAGATATTCGCCGAGGCGGACTCTCCTCAAATGTTATCCAATGCCCCCCAGGCCGGTGGATTTTTCTTCGACCGCAACACGGGAATCTACAGCGCGAGTTTTCCCGCCGTCGATCAACAGACTTTCTCAGATGAGCCGCGAGACTTTGGGGTCACGCGTGAACTGGCGTTGGCTCATCCAGGATCTTGGGTCGGCTCCCTCTTCATCAGCGACCGGCCGCAAATAGGGTTTAGTTTGAGCGAGCAACGCCTGTTGCGGGCGGCTATCGCGCCGGGTGGAACGGACGAGGAGATCAGTGACCACATTGGGATATCACTTTTTGCCGTCAAGAAAACTTGGCGCTCCATCTATGACCGTGTCCAAACGTGTTTTCCGCAACTTCTTTCGACCGACGAGGATGGACTCAACATGGCTCAAGGGAGAGGAAAGGAAAAAAAACAGCACCTGCTTGCCTACCTTCGCGAGCATCCAGAGGAATTGCGTCCGTTTTCGCGTCCACGAAAATCCAAATAGACGAATAGCCGGCATAAGGATTCGAGTTTGCCGAGGGGCTCGCCTTCCATTTTCGGTCTTCTATGCTCGCGCGATATGACATCAATATGTTGCTGCCCATGACTTGACAATACCATCACGTCGCCATTGCCTGCCCCCCAACCCCGCACGCCCACCCGTGCACCACGCCCCCAAAATGAAAATCGACACATCTTTGTCCTTCCTTTTCCTTTTCCACCCCATCCTTTTCTGCCCCTCCTTTTTTACTCTTTCCTTCCCTCCCCCTTTTTTGTTTTTTTTTCGCAGAGGGGGGCTCGATTTGAACCCTTCCTTCCCTTCTCCCTCTCCCCGTTTGACGGGGTGAGAACAGGACGGGATCAATATGCACCCCCGTCTTGGGCTGCGAAATAAAGGAATCGATTGCAAGCCGAGGACGCTTCACCACGTTCCTTACACTGCAGAGCTTCAATTAACCGACGGCGCGCCTGTCCAAGCGAAGATGCTTACTTTGCTGGCGTCGATTTCGGAATCTTCAGCGTCCATGAAAATCCGAACACGATCGTGCGTCCTTTCGGACGAGCTTTCGCTGAATACTCATCGTAGTACTTGAAGAAGGCTACCAGATTCTTCGCAGGCAGAATGTAATTGGCCTGGAAACCGATTCCGTGAACTGAGTAGTACGGTACCCTGCTCGCCGCAACGGGTATTCCGGCTACCAAGTAATTGCCGCCGTTAGCCGAAACCTGCCATTGGTCATATCCAACTAATCCAAGTTGGGCCAGTTGGCTCATATTCTTCTTCAAGGGAAGAACCTGGCCAATTCCCCACTCAGCGGTGAAAGCCTGGCCGGGGGTGATTTTGCTATTTTGACCGCTCAGCACGTTGGCCACGCTCTTTTGGCCGTGGATTTCCCAGTTGGTGGCAAGGTTTGCGGTGGTCCCCTGGTTCTTGGTGATATAGAGGGTGGTGCCTGACGTGATATTGTTCCCCCAATATCCGGAACCCACGTTATCGCTCGCTCCCGCAGTGTAGCGGCCGGTTGGAGCAACGAATCCGTATCCGGCATTAAAGTCGACTCGTTTGCCGAAATGCCAGCCAAAAAGCAACGGCTCGACAAACAGGTCGGCAAAACCCGACCCACCTCCGCCGCTGTTGAGATTCGTGCCGGTGATATTCGCCACCAACTCCCCGTTTGCATAACTTAGCGCGACATAGGGCATGAAATAGCCGCCCAGCACCTTGTGGTTCGGGACATAATAAAAGATGTTTTCGTCTACCCAGAAGGAGTAATTCCCCGTAACATTCTGAAGAATGTTGTTCCCATTGGAGTCATTCAATTGACCCGCGGAGTAATTCACTGCCAAGTTGGCATATGTTACTCCGGGGTCTGGAATCACACCCGCATTGAGACCAAACTGTCCCGGCACCCACTGCCCCTTTTGTTGGCCAAAAGTGGCGACATGAATCCAATGACGATCAGTACAAAGAATACAGAAGTTTGATTCGCGATTACATTACATCCTCCGGGAGTAAGCCGTTATTGTGCCATTCCTCGCCCTAGGCTCATTTCGCAAGTAGGGGTAAACTTAAGGTTATGGAAGTGGTATTTTTCTCACAGTTGGTCCCGAACGATAACTGTTGTGACAAGGCTTCAACCCTGCGGAATAAAGGCGGCGAACGTCCAATGTACTCGCCACATTTACAGGCACTCCGGACGCCCAAGATGCCGTTCCGGGAGGGCATACGGGATTGCCATAGAACTGCGCCTGTTATTTTGGGTTAGCTTTATTCATGCAGTCCTTGATGAACGACTTGCGGTCGCTTCCCGTGAGGTTCTTCTTGTCAGCGATCTCCTTGCAGGCATTCATCTTGTCCTTCTGACTCATCTCGCTGGGCTGCTGAACACCGGCTTTGCTGAGGCAATCCTGCACGAACGTCTTGCGTTCATCTTCCTCTAGACTCTTACTGTCGGCTTGAGCGTTACAAGCCTTAGCTTTGTCTTGATTAGCTGTTCCTTGATTCTGTGATGCCGCTCTGGGGGGCAGCCCTAGGCTAATCGCCAACGATAGCAAGGTTATGACCAGCAATGCTTTCTGCGACATTCTTTTCATTGAGTTCTCCATCCCTTCTCGGTTCTTCGTTTTTAAGTCCACTTCTCTTTTAACTCTTTTCTCTCTCTTAATCTCGTTTTCCGAGTTAGCGATCAATTTGATAGCTGTGATGCTCGGCAGAAAAACGTAGGCAGCGGCTTTGGTGGTAGCGAAGCTTGACAGACCTGTCACCTCGACCGGCGGCTCCCCATTTGCCTGCGGTATCACGAAAATGCTTTCCGCTGGATCCTGGGTGCCCATTAGGGGATCTTTGGACTTTGGGTTCAGCCTGACGGCTCCAGCGAATTCGCTGTCATTTACCCAACGTCGCAGTACAAACTCATATTGGTTTTCGATATTAGAGTTAATAAGAAGAAGCACCCGACGTCAGTGACCGCGAAAGGTTGCTTGGGATGCATAGGTCGGTCCGTAAGGCAGACCGCGACGAATCAGCCGGTGAGAATTATTGCTACCTCCGGGTAGCCCCTGGCAACTCGCTGACCTCGCGGGATTGAGTGTGCCTACCGTGAGCTCCAACAGGACAGCGAATTCCCTTCGGATTGCCCCGACCCGTCGGGATTCACGTATTCGAAATTGTTCAACTGCGGGGGCTAAATACCTCCCGTGGGTGATCCGTGTCCGGCGACAAGGCAAGAGGAACACCGTTGCGCCATCGCCCGCACATCTTTGCGGCGAGCAGTTCAGGATCTATTTTGTTCTTGTTCGACTGCAGAAACCTTTCAATGGAATGACATCAGTCTCGAGCTTTCTTGAAAACTGCAAAGCTGCCGTTTAGACCAAGTGTTCGCGGTTCCGGTAAACATGTAATTGACGTCTTCCCGTAAAACCAAAAGCAACGCCGCACGGCTGCTGATGATCAGGATGATAAATTTCCGGTCCGCCGCGAATTGTGGGCGGAACCCACGCCGTCGGTATTACCAAAGCGGATCTTCGCCGGTAAAAACGGGTTGGCCATTTTGCATCTCCATTAACGCCATCCCGCTCGGTGTCATTCTTGAAAGGCATTTCCTTCGGCGAACCAGCGACACAATCTGTCGGTGTAGTCGATCCGCTTCCGGCCATGGTGAGCGTCACCATCACGTGGTCGTGTCCTTTTCCAAAACCGCCAATCGAGTTCCGGCCAGTCTGCCCCCGTGTCCCCGACTAACTCGGCTCGTTGCGCGGCTCCTTCGATGAATGCACCAAATGACTTGAAGGATAGCGTTGGGACACGTTCTTTTATCTCCAGCGCAACCAGTCCGGGCCACGTGATACCGATGTTGAGGCAGATCGGGCTTGCGACGCGGGTACATCCGTCGGATCGTCTCCCGGTCCGGGCCCGAACCCCACGTGCCAATCCTCGGCAGTAGTGATTTGCGGGACGTCAGATTCGTCGCCGCATACCAGCCGTCCAAGTTGCCGGCGCGCCTGTGCAGGATTTACTACCGTCAATAAGAAGTGTCGCAGCGTCGGCATTCTTGTAAGCGCGGAGAATAAAGCCGATGTCCGCGAGGGCGAGCGCCGACTTTCCCTTGCCTCCCAGTGGCCATCCGTCTCTGGGGCTTCGTGCCGCCCGCGACCAAGAACGGCCGGTACCCAACGCCGTCCTTCGCCGGTGCCGTATGTGGTGTGTTCCCCGTCGTCACACGGCTCCCCTATTGGTCCTGGTTTGGTGACCAATGTGACAACTGCTATGCAGCGCTGTCCTGTGTCTTGCGATCGGCCAGGCTGCCCCAGAATCCAACCCCGAGGGGCTTGATAGGCGCTGCAAAACCCGATGGCCGGGCGGTCGTTTTCATCTGCCCATGTAAGGAACGCCTGGGCGGGCCTTCGCTACTGGCTCGGAGGCGCCCCACTAATAAATTGAAACCAGACATTGAACGCGTGCCGAGTTGATCTGCGAATCTTTGGATGTATCGCGCGAAAGAACCGTCGTAGATTGTGATAATTCCAAAAGCGGCGCTTGAAAGGCACGGAGCAGTCGTAGTGCAGCGTCCCTAATAAATCCACCTTTCCTACCCTTGCCCTCTATAGCCTTCAAGACCACCTTCTCCAAGATAAAGGCTTTAAATACCTGAACTTGAATGGCGGGCGCAGATCAGCCAAGTGCTCTGTGGGTGTTGCCCGTAAAGCCCGCCGCACGCGGCCGCCCTGATGTCCTTAACGAAGTGTCCTCGAAAGCGCTATACGGCGTGATAGGCCGGTGGTTATGATTCTTCAGCCATTTCAATGGCCGCCGCTGAGTTACTCGCCACGGGCGTAACCGGAGGGTTTTCCAGTGTTTGAAGATGGCTTCAAAACGGCTCCTGCATTCTCCACGAGTCGTTCAATATTTATTTACCTCGCCGTCAACGTCCGCAAGGAAGAGAAGCTTCTCGTCGCCGTGGACCGCGAAACGGGAGAAATGCACGGTACCGAGGCTATCCTGCGTTTTCGCGAAATCGGGCATCAACGAGGGCAGCTCTTCGGTCAGCGCCTTCACGTTGGAAGGCGATTTAATCGGGAAGTCGATCGTGAGATGGTTTTGCCTCATAGAGTTCTCCTTTGAGGATAGTGTGTTCCACGCAAGTCTTGTCATTGCTTCTTTGTTTATGTGCCGCGAGCTTAGAGAACGCTGGTTTTATCAAGAAACTTGACGTTTGTTTTTGGCAGTTCTTCAGGTTCTTGCGATGTTCCTGTTCACGCCGTAATTCGGTGATCAGGGAACCACGCCGCATTCGAACATTTTGTTGGCAATGGGCCCTGCGATTTTGTTAAGGAACTGCTCGCGCATCTTCGGATTCGTTCTTCAGGGCTGCGACAGCTTTCTGCTTCATCGCGGCCTGCTGGGGGTTTGGCGCTTTTGGCGGTTGCGCTTTCTCGGCTTTCAGATCTTCGCAACTGGACTTCTGGTATTTCTCGATGACTTTTTGAGCGACCTTCTCCATCATCGGATACTCGCTTTGTTGGGCGCTCCCGTAAGGCGATGTCGCTAACAACATCAACCCTGTAATCAATGCATATTTCATGTTTCTGTCCTCCAAACATGTCGAACAGACTTTCCCAGCGATAGCCGTACTCAAGACACCCGCTTGCCGTAAACGCTAGCGGCACTCTCACAGGAACGCTAGCCCGCGGACGAAGCGTTCCTCACGGGTACAATTAGCCGGCCATCGCTCTCCTTCCACGCATTTCTTGGATAGCATTCTGTGCCTCCTCGCTGAGGTTGGATTTGCCGACCTGGATGGTCACCTTGTTAATCTTGCCGGTGAACTTGTTATCGCCCACCTTGTAGTCGTCGCTGACGGCGGTATAGAGGTTTTCGCCGACGTCCGTTGTTTCCGCGCCAAACGCGTTCGGATGAGTGTGCTCGATCCGCCCCGTGGCGACCTTTTCGCCGTTGACGAAAAGCGAACCGTTGCCTCCCGCGCCGGGCCTACCACCATCGTAGGCAAACTCGAAGCGGAGTATCACCTTCCCGGCCGGGAGGGGAGCGGGGCCAACGATCTTGTAGGTCTCGCGACCGAGAAAGTTGTAGGCAAACCTGGGTGCGCCGTCCTTCACATAGAGACTCCAGCCGCCCATTTCCCCGCCCTGGGCGATGACCACGCCTTCAGCGCCCGCCTTAGGAATTTCGATATCGGCCGCAAGCACAAAGGAGCGGTTCTTGACGTTGATGAACCCATTCTCGGGTATTCCTTTCATTCCTTCATAGACCGTCATCTCGGTGCGACCTTCCATCAGATCCGGACGGCCCGCCAAGGCGGCGTTGAAGCGCTCCCAGGCGCGGTCGTCGAGCGGAAGCACGTTGTACTTTACGGCCTCCTCCAGGAAAACTTTTTTCAGCTTTTCAAGCTTGTCGGGATACTTGGCGGCAAGGTCATGCGCGCAACTGAAATCTTTCTCCACGTCGTAAAGCTCCCACTTGTCGTTTTCAAATGTAGCCCGCGCCTTAGCCTCCCATGGCGGACGGTGCACCGTGGTGGCGAACCAGCCGTCCTGGTAGATGCCACGGTTGCCTGCCATCTCGAAGTATTGCGTGGTGTGGCGCGACTTGGCCTGGGCGTTATTAAGAGTATCGAGCATGCTCACGCCTTCGATAGGTTTCTGCTTGACGCCATAGACGACATCTGGCTGGGGCACCCCAACTGCCTCCAACACCGTTGGGACGATGTCAATCATGTGGTACCACTGCGTGCGCAGGCCGCCCTTCTCCTTGATGCCTTTCGGCCAATGGATCACAATTGGTTGGCAGATGCCGCCGTAGGAGGCCACCTGGTGGCCCCAGGCAAAAGGCGTGGCGCCGGCGAAAGCCCAACCATTGGGATACAAAATGTGGGATTGGGGTCCGCCGAACTTGTCGAGGTTTTTCAGCGCCACCTCAAGCGGTTCTGGCAGTCCGTTGAACACAGATAGCTCATTGAACGCGCCGATGGGGCCGCCCTGGAAAACCGAGCCATTGTCGCCGGTAATGTAGAAGATCAGCGTGTTATCCATCAGGTCCAGGTTCTCGATCGCGTCCAGAACCGCCCGATTTCGTAGTCGGTCACCTCGCCAAAGGCGGCATAGATTTCCATGTACCTGGCAAAGACCTTTTTCTCATCGGCCGTCAAGTCCTCCCATTCCTGAATCCCAGGCGGCTTGGGGGCGAGCTCCGTGCCCGGCGGCACGACTCCCATTTCGAGTTGGCGGGCCAGCGTTTCCTTTCGCACTTGGTCCCATCCGCGGTCAAACTTGCCCTTGTACCGGTCGCGCCACGTTCTCGGGCACTTGGAACGGGCCGTGAGTGCCAATGGCGGAGTAGTAGACGAAAAATGGCTTGTCGGGGACCAGTGAATGCTGGGATCGCACCCATTCGATGGCCTTGTCTGTGATGTCAGAGCTGGCGTAGTAACCGGGGCTCGGGATGCATATCCACCCTGTTCATGTTGTCGTAAATGACCGGATGAAACAGGTCAGCCTCGCCAGCCATGAAGCCGTAGAACCTCTCAAACCCGCTATTCATCGGCCAGCGGTCGAACGGTCCGACAACGCTGGCTTCCCAAGGGCCCAGCTCGTGACATTTGCCGAACATGGCGGTGTTATAGCCGTTCAGCCGCAAGATCTCGGGCAGCATCGTAACGCTGGCGGGACGCATCGCGGTGTATCCCGGAAAAGCAGTGGCAATTTCCGAGATCACGCCGAAGTTTGCGCTATGGCTATTGCGGCCGGTAAGGCAAGCCACGCGGCTGGGCGAACACAACGGAGGGACTTTGAAATTGTTGTAGCGCAGCCCGGTCTCGGCTAATCGGTCCAGCGTCGGCATCTGGATTGGTCCCCCGAACGTCGATCCATCGCCGAAGCCGAAGTTGTCGAGAAGGATGACCACCACGTTGGGCGCGCCTTTCGGCGCTTTCACCTGGAACCGTGGCGGGGCTTGCGCATTGTGCACATCAAGCTCGGTGATCGGCGGATACTGAGGCTCGGGAACGGGCAGCACGGTACGGTCCATGGACGCGGCCCTGCCGGCGCGCCGGTTTGGGCCTTTGATTTGTTTGTTTGTGAATCATGCTTGACCGCTCTGTCGTCGGCGCTCATTGTTTTTCCCCATCACCGAAAGATGATTCCGCTTGTGCGCGAAAATATCGCGCGCTGTCGAACCCGACAACTGACAGAATTGCCAGTCGTCCGCGGAAATCGTCTGCGTGGGGAGGCATGGCCAGATCAATAGATGTTTTTCCGAAGACTCGCCCCTGTCACTTGTGCCAGTAGGAAACAATCCCTGAACTTCATAGGATGCCCAACCATAGCCGCCTGAGCCCGCGCGGGGTTCAATATGCACATTCCAGGGTCAAGATTTCGAATCTTGATCATGCCGTTAGTTGGTTTTCTTTACGTTGCGATCCTGATTTTCAATCTACATGAAAGCGAAAGGCGCTCTTTGCGCCTTCGGGAGGCGAAAGACGGAGACCGTGTCGGTGTGAGTATCAGAGTGATGGAAGCGAATCTGAACCGTTCAGAACTCAGAGTACAGATACGCCTTCGGCCAGTCGGAAATCTTACAAAGGATGGAGTAACTCCGGCACGTAATTTGAAGTTGTTTCTCAACGCTTCTCAGGGGTCTCAGGAGATCGATTTTCCCGTCGGAGAAATTATGAGACCTTTTGAGGCGGAATTTTCCCTTGACGGAGATACGAATCGATACCCCTTTGACCGTCATCAGACGACCTTGGGCTTCCTGCTAACTGCGTCCGGACTACTTGATCGGCTCCTCCGCCCTCATCACATGCACTGACCGCGCCCTCGATCCCCAATCTCGCGATCGACCCGGCAGCGTTGGAGCAAGATCACGTTCCCATTTCTATTGATCTGACAGCGTCCATCCCGGGAGTCAAGTTCCGTGGGCAAATTTCAAGGGCCCAGAGCCACGAAGTCACCGGAATCGACCTGTCCATAAGACGAGCCGACAATGTGATAGGTGTCACGATTGTCGTGATGCTCACTATGATGTGCCTGGCGCTGAGCCTGCTCGCCATGGTTCTGCGGCGACGGCAGTCAAGGGGCAATCCACCTTGTTGCCGCTCTCATTGTCGGTGTCTCTCATCTTTGGCTTGCCGGCCCTGCGCAATGTGGAGCCAGGCGTGCCTCCGGTCGGGGTGTTTGGCGATTACGTTTCCTTCACTTGGGCGGAACTTATTGTCGCTGCCTCCACCGTCGTAGTCGTTTGGACCTGGATTGTGAAATCGGGAAACCGCGATTAGAAGCTGGGACTGCACCAGAAGCGTTCCCAACAAGTGCAGCGCAGTTCTGCCAGTGCCTCGGGTGTGGGCGATACCCTTGTCGAATCTTGCTTCCTTACCAGTTTCAAACTCCAAGTGTCAATCGGATGGCTGACATCGAAACGCTAGCCAGCAAAGGCTGGATTGTTCCCGCTAACAATTCAGGTGTTAGCCAAGCTGGTTGATCGGAATCCTTCCACGAATGTTTTGCTAGTGTGTTCGTCCGAGCTTTTGTCGCTCGCTTAGCTTGGGCCTCGGGTCCATTTGCCGTCAAACGTCCGACTCGGGCTGCACTCAACATGTTCTTCGTCGAGGTCGGGATGCCGCATTGGACACAGGTCCTGCTGTTACTCCGAATTGTTTTTCCACATCCTGGACAGAGGTTATCGCTCTGCTGTGCTGCGCGCATGCTTGTTTCAGATGAAGTACCCTTAGCTGCGCGTCGGTGTGCCTGAGTCAAGTGCGTAGGTGCTTGGGGAGTCTGCGTTCGCTTCTGCGTCGTCGACCAGAATTGTTTCATTATCCATTCCGCCACCGGAGCGACCGCTCGTCTCCAAGTCGTCGCTGTTTCAGACAGACGGACGGCGAACGGAGCCATCAATCGACAATTGCCGTCCCGCTGTTCGAAAAACCATTCACGCTTTAATGGCTGTCGGGTGATCCAATCGAGAACATACGAATCTACGGCAGAGCGAACCGGCTCCACTACGTCGCACGCCATACTGTCCCGAGATGGAGTATCGACGTGCAGGACACCTAAACCAGGGTCCAGCCCCAGCGCAGTAGCCGCTAACCGGTATTCAGATTCTAGAACGCAATAAAGATAGTTCAGTATTGCATTGGCTGGATTGGCGGCAAGTCGAGGCGATCCGGTAAGGGGAGAAACACGTGCTCCAAAGCTGCGCCAATGATCGGGAACTCGTGGTAAGTCGCTCTTCGGGAAATTCACTGGCAACGTGCTCCACGCAGACCAATAGGCGCGTGCAGCTTGCGACTCAATCAACCGAATTGTAAAAATGGAGTCAGCATGAGGCAGTTCGAATTTGTAACGAGCGATTTTGTCGGCAGTTGAGGAATCCAGAAGCTTGTTGCGTGAGACTTGTTCTTGTCCGGAAAGCTTCTTGCTGATCAAATCCCGCGCGATCCGCAGACCTGCACCATTTTAAATTGAAAGACTTTGAGAACGCCGAAGTTTGGAATCCCAAGATCGAACCGGGCCCGTTGTCGCCAGCATTGAGCCATCCCGATCAAGCATCACAAAGCTTGCGTCTTGGTCCGCTAACCAACGGAGAGCAGCGAGCGAAACCATCCCGTCTGCGCCAATGACGACAACCCGTCGAAGACCGTGTCCAACTCTCGGGAAACGCCCCTGATGACGATTGTTTGCAATTCCATCTTCGAGGACCAAGTGTCCTCGATCGACGCGCACGCTCGTCCCGTATCCAAAAAGTGTGACTACTCCTTGTCGAGGCTGAATATTTGTTTGAGAAAACGAAGTCGAGGCCATTGGATCTCCATTCTGAGGAAACGCGATCACTTTACGATTCTTTCTTCCTCTGCAAATGCACGGTCTACAGCAGTGGGGTGTGACTTGCGTTTCCAGTACTCTCTGGAAATCGCAGCCGTTAGGTCAACCCGCTTCGTTCCTTGCTCCAACACGGCGGCTATCGACCTTCGAAGGTAATAACGATTTTCGCGCAAATCAGCGAGAGCAAATTTGTTCCCTATAGGGCTCTTGGCTTCGATGAACTTATCCGCATCTCTCATCAAATCCGATCGGCGTACATTGGCTCTTACAATTCGCAGAAGAATGCGAAAAATCCCGAAGCTTATACCTTCTGGCTCTTCCTTCCATTTTCGACATCTGTCAGCAGAACGTCTCCAACCTATGAATGGAAGGCCCGCAAGAGCATTCGCAACGTCGAGGGGTGTCAGTCTGTAGCGCTTACTACGGTAGAAATCGAACAGTTCATTTCGAGCAAAGTAAGCCTCGCCGTCTTTTATCAATATTTCCAACTCTTTTTCTTGTTCCCTCAGAGCAATGCACTCCTCTCCAGCATGAGCCAGCTTTCGTGCTCTTTCGCAAATCGCGTCGCGGATGACGTCCTGTTCTGCAAGGGATAGGTGTTGAGCGGGAATGACCATGAAGCGCTCCAGGAAATCCCGACACTGATCGATCAACTCTATCGCGCTCATGTAACGGTCACGCAACTTGCCAAGCTGCTTGCGCTGGCGATACAGCGATCTCGATGTAGCTGGCCGTTCGCCATTCCAGAGTAAGGCTCTTACAACATGCTCTTCCTGCTCTATTCGTTTTTCCCAGGGCTTCATAACAGCTCGCAGATCCGCCATCTTTCGGAAAGTTTGAAACCGGCAGCCAACCTCGTCCCAAGTGGTCTCTAAAAAAAAACGAAGGTGCTGGCGCATGTTCCACAACCGATCTTTGTCAATTTGTGACGGATAACCTCGTAGGGGCTTGTGCTCGTCGAGCGCCGACAAGATTTTTTCCGCCAAATTAAAGTCATCGAGTTCCATGCACTTGCCAAGTTAATAATACTTAAAACATCATTATTGCCGTATTAAGCTTAAACGTCCTCAGCGAGTCGACGTAAACCAATGATATAGCACATGTTAGCTTCCATCAAGCAGTAGCAGAAGGGAGCTGAGGAATGCGAAACGGTAAAAAACGACGTGGAAAAAGGCAGAAAACGTACAACCGCGCACTTCATGTACTCGCGCGGATGCGCCGGACGGGTTCGAGCTTAACCGTCGCGGCACGAGAGGAAGAAATCGATCCTCGCACTGTCCGGAGATACCTTTCGACCGAATTACGGGAGCACGGAAAGAGCACGAGAGGGGATCGCCGAAAGCGCGACATGCTGGTACCGACGGCCGTTGGAAACGCTCCAGTCACGGTACGCGGTTCGAAGCAAGCGTCGGAGCTGGGTAAATACATGGCGGCGGTCGGCAAGTACCTCCGAACGGGTGATGTTGAAGGCTTAGGGAAGTTCGAAGGAAAGTCGATTGGTGGACACGCGCTGATCACCGACCCCGATCTTCTGAGTTCCCTGGCCCAAGCGGGTGCGTTAACGCTGGATGAAATCTACGCCCTCCCGGAGGCGTCGTCATGATGAACGAAAAGCCGATCGAGACTGCGCGTAGAAGAGCTCGGCGCTTGGAGCAAGGAAGGTGCTTGCTTTGTGGGAGAACAGGTTTCCTTATCGAGCAAGACCATACCGCTGGTCAGAACCACGATGAGTTTCTTACGGCTCCACTCTGCCTAGCATGCCATGCAATGGTGACGGAACTTCGCCGCCGAGCAGACGCTGATATGCGTGCTCAGCTTAACCTTAGGCTGACCGTCAAGTGTGCGCTCAACGCTACAGCGGTGTTCCTTCGAATGCTCGCCGATGCAATGCATCGATGCGCCCAACTTCTTTCTGAAGAGGAGAGCTTGCCATGAATCACGAAATTTTTCTCCGCTGTCATACCTGCATCCTGGAGGAGGAAACCTTAGAAAAGAGCGGAAAACGCAAACAAGACCCGCTTCCGAAGTATGTTCTCGTTGTCGATACCGAGACTACTACCGATGCCCTCCAGACGTTAAATTTCGGTGTTTATCAGTTTTGTGAATTGACGACCGAGGGCAAGTATCGGTGCCCGGAGGAAGGAATCTTCTATGGCGACGAACTAGCACCAGGACAGCAGAGCGTATTCCGCGCCTACGTCACTGAGCAAAACGAGAAACGGGCTAAAGGTGAGTTGAAACTCAGGCTTTACGAGCGCCGGATATTCGTCGAGAAAGTGATGTATACGGCGGTCCAGGCTGGAGCAGCGATTGTCGCTTTCAACTTGCCTTTCGATCTGTCGCGGCTCGCGGTCGAGTATCGCGTAGCGCGCGGAGCTGGAGGACGAGGTTGGAGCTTTGTTGTCTTTCGCTACAAGAACAAGGCAAAAGGCGAGTGGTTGCCGAACACGTTCCGCCCTCGCATCCAACTTCGCCCGAAAGACTCGAAAGCTGCCTTCATTCGCTTGGCCGGAGGCGACATGAACCAACCGTATCGAGTCGGTCGGTTCCTCGATCTCAAGACGTTAGTCTGGGCCCTCCGAAACAAGAGTCTCAGTCTTGATAGTGCGTGTCGCGAATTCAAGGTGCCGGGCAAACTTGACAACTACGTTCCAAGTGGAAGAGTCACGCCCGAAGAGATCAAGTATTGCAGGCAAGACGTTCGTGCGACCGTCGGATTGCTGAACGCACTAATCGCCGAATTCAAAAACTATCCTCTGGGCGACCTTCCACCGGAAAGAGCCTACTCAGCTGCTTCCATCGCCAAAGCCTTTCTGAAAACGATGGGGGTTATCTCGCCACAGCAGAAATTCCAGCTCGACAACCAGACGAACGGCATCTGCATGCAGGCGTACTACGGTGGACGCGCGGAAATTCGCATCCGTCACACTCCTGTCCCGGTTGTGTATACAGATTTCACAAGCCAATACCCGACGGTAAACACCCTTTTGGGTCTATGGCGAGTCCTAACGGCAGATCGAGTACAAGTGCGAGACGCCAGTGACGAGATCCGAGCTCTTTTGCAATCACTCACGGTCGATAGTCTGCTTGATCAGAGGACATGGCCCAAGCTCGCCTTCTTTGCCTTGGTCCAGCCCGAAGGCGATATCGTCCCGGTTCGAACGGTCTATGGAGATGGTCAGACAGTTGGCCAAACGAACATCGGACTGAATCCTCTCACGTCAGATGCGCCAGTTTGGCTCGCGGGTCCCGACGTGGTCGGATCAGCACTACTAACGGGGAGACCATCGAAGATTTTGCGAGCAATTCGGATCGAACCGGTAGGCGTTCAGAAGGGGATGAACTCCGTTACGTTGGGGACAGGCTCGATCGATCCGTATGTGGATGATTTCTTTCGCAAAGTCATTGAAGAACGGAAGGGAAAACAGAAGAGCGATCCGCTCTATTATTTCCTCAAAATCCTGGCGAACGCCGGGTGCTATGGAATCTATGCCGAAGTCAACAAGCTCCAAGTTGGGAAGAACAAGGCAAAGAAAATCGGAATCTTTTCGGGAGAACTGAGCGGGACTGAACGAACCTGCGTCATGGAAGTGCCGGGCCCCTGGTATTTCCCACCTGTGGCCTCTTTGATTACAGCAGGCGGAAGATTGCTTCTGACCATGTTGGAACGGATGGTCGCAGATGCCGGCGGAAGTTATCTCATGTGCGACACCGATTCCATGGCTATCGCCTCGTCGGAACAAGGCGGTCTCGTACGGTGCACTGGCGGGTCGCATCGGATGCCGGATGGAAGTGATGCCATCAAAGCTCTGCCATGGAAGCAGGTTCGGGAAATAGTCAATCGATTCGAGGTTTTGAATCCTTATGACAAGAGAGTGATTCCAGGCTCAATCCTGAACATTGTCCAAGAGCTCAATTTCGATTCGGAAGGTGGCCAACGACAACTGTACGGCTACGGTATTTCCGCGAAACGCTACGCTCTGTACACCCGGGAGAAATCTGGAATTCACCTCATCAAAGTGAGTGAGCACGGACTCGGCCTCTACTATCGACCAAAAGAGGGTCGCGATGCAGAGTGTGAGGTGGCAACCTGGATCAAGGAGGGCTGGCAATGGATGTTGAACCAGGCTCTCCGATTCCGCAGTCACAAGCCGAAGTGGTTTCGTCTTCCGGTTATGAGACGGATCGCTATCAGCACACCCAACGTCATGGCAGCACTGCGTCGTTTACGACGCGATCAGGCCAGACCCTACAATTTTGCACTGTCTCCAGTCCTGGTGAACCTGACCAACGTTCCGCTCACTCTCTTGGCTCCATTCAAAAAGACTCATCGCAATGGATGAAATTGCCTCATGTGAAGATTCATGACGGCACAACTCACAGTTTGGAAAAGCCGATCGTACCGATCGTGGTGCAAACCTTTGCAATGGTATTCAAGCAGTATCATGGCCACCGCGAAGCCAAGAGTTCCGCGCCGGATGGAAGCCGTTGCAAACCCGATACGGCTGGTCTGCTCAAGCGATATCCGGTGACAGCAACGAGTTTTCATTTGATCGGCAAAGAAACGGAGCGAGGCTGGGAGCAGAGCGACGATGTGAGTACGCTGATGCCTTCGCTAGTGCGATACGGTTCTGATACGGGTATTGCCGATGAGCAACTCAGAAAACGGCTACTTGAAATACCGCTAGCCTTTTTGGAATTCGAAACCGGATTGAGTCGTCATACAATCGTGCGAGCACGACGAGGCCAACCAGTTCACGCGCGATCACTGCAGCTTCTTAAGAATGTTGTCCGCCGAGTGCCAGTTCGAAAATGATCTCGTACAATTCATGGTTCAGAACTTGATTGGAGATCGATATGGAGGCTTGGAACCGTGAAGAACTTTATGCAGAGATTTGGGAAGAACCAGCAACAAAGGTAGCAGCGAAGTACGGCATTTCGTCAGTCATGCTCGGTAAGGTGTGTCGCAAATTGCAAATTCCTCGACCAGGGCGAGGCTATTCGGCCAAAAGAGAATTCGGCAAACCAGTAAATGAAGATTCCATTGCCGGAAGCAAAAGATCTTCCCGTGGTTCAGCGTCTGAAGCAAGCGCATGAGGATACAAGTCCAGACTCCGCAAGTCCGACTCCCGAGCCTACGGACGCTGAATATCAGCGGATACTTAAGATCGAAACTCGCGCCGCCACCGTCGATCCTGCCGCCACACGCCACAAGCTGGTCTCGGTAGCTGCGAAATGCTTAACGCATCATGAGCCCGACCGGTGCGAGTGGCTTTAGAGGCCGTAGCTCGGGAGGCGTCTTTAGTTTCGGCAAAGACGGCGGTTTCGGTAGTTTAGGTAAGCTCGGTGGTTTAGGTAGCTTCGGCAGGCTCAGCGGTCCGTTTAGGTCTTTCCGTAATTTCCACGACATAAGCGTTAAATCCTCCTACTGCATTGGATGCCGAGCTCAACTTCTTGGTTTCGGCACGAAGGTACAGAGAAGGAGTGCATATTCCATCCCGTCCTGTTCTCACCCCTCTCCCCGTTTGACCCCCCTTTTCTCTGACCTGTAAGATCAAAAGTTCCTCCTTCTGGTGCGCAACTGCCGGCTGACTTCCGGCAGGACAGCCGGGACCTGTCCTTAAGCCGTAGGAGTGGACTGTTCCCACACGAATCTCGATAGCACACATTCATGCCGCACGAACTGCCAAAATCTTACGAGCCGGGCGCGATTGAAACGCGCTGGGCCGACTACTGGATCAAAGAAAAGCTTTTCTCCGTCCCCACGCCGCCGCCCGGCGAGACGCGCCCTGTGTTCACGCTGCTGCTGCCGCCGCCGAACGTCACCGGGCAGCTGCACATGGGGCACATGCTCAACCAGACGCAGATGGACATCATCGTGCGCTGGCATCGCATGCGCGGCTTCATCACGCTGTGGCTGCCCGGCACCGATCATGCCGGCATCGCCACGCAGATGATGGTGGAGCGCGACCTCGCCAAAGAAGGCAAGAAGCGCCGCGACCTGGGCCGCGAGAAATTCATTGAGCGCGTCTGGGAATGGAAGAAGCTCTACGGCGGCGCGATTCTCGACCAGATGAAGCGCCTGGGCGCCTCCGTCGACTGGGACCGCGAGTACTTCACCATGGACGAAGAATCTTTCGCACGCCGTGCGCGAAGTGTTCGTCCGCCTGTATGAAGAAGGGCTGATCTATCGCGGGAATTACATCGTGAACTGGTGCCCGTGGCACGAGACCGCGATCTCCGATCTCGAAGTGAAGCACGAAGACGTCGCCGGAAAGCTGTGGGAGATTCGCTATCCGGTCGTTGGCACGAACGAGTTCATCACGGTGGCGACCACGCGGCCCGAGACGATGCTGGGCGATACGGCCATCGCCGTGAACGCGAAAGACGAGCGCTACACGCATCTGCACGGGAAGCATGTTCTGCTGCCGCTGATGAAGCGCGAGATTCCCATCATCACCGACGAACTCGCGCAGCCGGAGTTCGGCACCGGCGCGGTGAAGGTGACGCCGGCGCACGATCCCAACGATTTTCAGGCCGGCCTGCGCCACAACCTGCCGCAGATCGACGTGATGGACGAGCACGCGCACATGAACCAGAACGCGGGCGCGTATGCCGGGCTCGATCGGTTCGAAGCGCGCAAGCGCGTGCTGGCCGATTTGCAGGAGCAGGGATTTCTGGTCGGCGAAAAAGATCACGCGCTCTCGATCGGCAAGTGCGAGCGCTGCGGAACCATCGTCGAGCCGCGGCTGTCGGAGCAATGGTTCATCAAGATCAAGCCGCTGGCCGATCGCGCCATACGAGGCCGTCGAGAGCGGCGAGATCACGATCGTCCCCGACAATTACCGCCAGATTTATTTGAACTGGATGAACAACATCCACGACTGGTGCGTGTCGCGGCAGTTGTGGTGGGGACATCGCATTCCGGCGTGGACCTGTAGCAATGATGGCTGCAAGGAAGTGATCGTGGCCCGCGAAGCTCCGACCAAGTGCACGAAGTGCGGCGGCGCGAAGCTGGAGCAGGTCACCGATGTGCTCGACACCTGGTTCTCGTCGGGGCTGCTGCCGTTCACCACGCTGGGCTGGCCGGAGAAGACGCGGGACCAGGCAGTGTTCTATCCCACGACGCTGCTGATCACGGCCTACGAAATTCTGTTCTTCTGGGTGGCGCGCATGATCATGTTCGGCTGCCACTTCATGCAGGGACACGAGCAGGATCCGGCGATCAAGAAAGCCAGCGGCTGGGGCGACAAGAAGAACGACAGCGTGCCCTTCCGCCAGGTGTACATCCACGCGCTGGTGCGCGATGCCGACCGGCAGAAGATGTCGAAGACCAAGGGCAACGTGATCGATCCGCTGGAGATCATCGAGCGCTTCGGCACCGATGCCACGCGCTTCACGCTCGCGGCCATGGCCGCGCCCGGAACCGACATTGCCTTCAACGAAAGCCGCACCGACGGCTACCGCGCCTTCGCCAACAAAATCTGGAATGCCGCGCGCTTCATGTTCATGAACGTGGACAGAATCGAGCCCGGCCTGCGGCCGGGGACCGGGTCTGAGACCCGGTCCCACACAAGCACTGCAACTGCCGGTGTTGCTGGATTTCAGACTGCGACGTCTCGAAGATCGCTGGATTCTTTCGCGCTTCAACCGCGTTGTGGCCGACGTGAACGATGCGCTCGCGACCTATCGCTTCCACGAAGCGGCGAACCGCATCTACGATTTTTTCTGGGGAGAATTCTGCGACTGGTATCTGGAACTGATCAAGCCGCGGCTGAATTTCGAAGAGGGCGCCGACAAGACCGCGGCGCGAGCGGCCTGCGCGAACCTGGTCAATCTGTTCGACGCTCGCTGCGCCTGCTGCATCCGGTGATGCCGTTTATCACGGAAGAAATCTGGCAGGCGATCTACGAAGGCAAGCCTCCGCTCAAATCGATTGCGCTGGCGGCATATCCGCAGGCGGATGAGAAGCAATTCGATCTCGCCGCCGAGACCGAGATGGCGATCCTGCAGGACTTGATCGTCAGCGTGCGCAACCTGCGCGCAGAATTGAAAGTCGAACCCAAGGTGAAGGTGCCCATTGAGGTCTTCGCGCATGAGCC
The DNA here is from genome assembly GCA_963795875.1 of uncultured Acidobacteriaceae bacterium. Taxonomy (GTDB): domain Bacteria; phylum Acidobacteriota; class Terriglobia; order Terriglobales; family Acidobacteriaceae; genus Sulfotelmatobacter. The sequence continues at coordinate 663,600 of CAWCJM010000003.1, read as the reverse complement.
GGCGATTCGCAAGATGATCGAGCAGAATCACGGCGCGGTCGAGCGCCTGGGGAATGTGGAGAAGATTACATTCGTGGAAACTTCTCTCGCCAACCGGGCTGGAGCCCGCGGCACCGCACGCTTCGACGTGCACGTGATCTACGAAAGAAAGATCGACGTCGCCGCCGAATGCGAGCGCCTGAAGAAGGAACTGGAGAAGATCGAAAAAGAGTTGGCCAACAATCAGAAGCAACTTGGGAAACGAGCAGTTTCTGGCCAAGGCTCCGGAGAAAGTGGTCGAAGGCCTGCGCAGGCGAGGGCAGGAACTCCTGGTCCTGCAAGAGAAGACGAAGAGCAAGCTGAAAGAATTAGGATGTTGAATCAGTCCGGACGCAGTCGTCCGGGGTCGAGCGAAGCTCGATGGGTTTTGCCTCGGGCGTGACTAATCGCGACTCGGGGCTGGCTGCGGACGGACGAATGCGTCCGTCGCTACACTTTATGGACTGGAATTCAAGACGCCTCACCGCAATTCTGGAGAACGCGCTGCTCGAAGACCGGGCGACGCGCGATGCGACCAGCTACGCCTGCATCGATCCCAACCAGCGGGCGTCGGCGACCATCATCTGCCAAGCAGGATTGCATTCTCGCCGGAATCGGCTGCGTGGCGCGCATTCTCGATGTGTATGCCGCGCTCGACGGCGCCGTCACCGCGCACTACGAAGTCACCACGCATCCCGAAATTTTCGATGGCGTGCGCCTGCACAAAGGACAGTCCGTCGCGGTGATCCGCCACAATGCGCGCGTGATTCTTTCCTGCGAGCGCGTCATCCTGAATTTCCTGCAGCGCATGAGCGGCATCGCGACCCTGACGCGCAAGTTCGTGGAAGCCGTGTCCGGCACCAAGGCGCGCATTCTCGACACGCGCAAGACCGCTCCCGGCCTGCGCGTGATCGACAAGAATGCCGTGCGCTGCGGCGGCGGGCAGAATCACCGGCTCGATCTTTCCGACGGCGTGCTCATCAAGAATAATCACATTGCGCTGGCGGGCGGCATCGTGCCCGCGCTGGAGCGCGCCATCCGCAACCGCCGCGGCTCGCAGATCATCGAAGTCGAAGTCCGCACGCTCGACGAACTGGAACAGGCGCTCGCCCACGGCGGCGAAGCCATTCTGCTCGATAACATGTCGGTCGAAGACGTGCGCCGCGCCGTCGAGCGCTGCTCGCAGCCTGACCTTTGGAAGAGCATGCAGAACGATCCTTAGAAGGACGGCCGCCACATTCCATTGGAATGTTCCGGCGGAATTCGCCTGGAGAATGTCCGCGCCTACGCCGAGACCGGCGTCGATTTCATCTCGGTGGGCCTGCTCACGCACTCGCCCCAGGCGGTGGATATGAGCATGCGCGTCGTCCCCGCCTGAAATTCCGCGCTCGCCTCTCAGTTGCGTCCAGCCCGTCTTCTCAGCGATTTCCGGATTTCAGAACAGATGTACTTCTGTGCTCTTCGCCGCGCCGCGCCGGCGCTAGACTAGCCTCAACGGAGGTCCTCCCCTTATGTATCCCTTCGCTCGTTCCCTCGCAGCCCTGTGCCTCGTCGAATTCGCGGTGGTCGTTCTCTCTTGCAGCGCCTGAATCCGAAATCGCAGACCCTCGCAGCAGCTGCGCTCAATCCTCAGCTCCAGTCTCAGCTACCGTCAATTCTCAACTCCAGCCGATACGCCAGCCACCACCAACATCAATGTGACCGTCGATGCGCTCAGCAACCGTCACGCCATCAGCCCCTATGTTTACGGCGGCGCGTATCCGCAGGATGCGCCGACCATCACCGACAGCGGACTGAGCGTGGTGCGCTGGGGCGGCAATTCCACCTCGCGCTACAACTGGCAACTCTTCACCTACAACGCCGCCAACGACTATTACTTCGAAGACTTCAACTACTCCGAGATCGGCGACGCGGATTCCACCAATTCATCACCGACGTGAAGGCCGCCGGCAGCCATCCTCTCATGACGATGGTGATGCTGCCCTGGGTCGCGCAAAGCTGCGGAGAATGGAACGCAACGGTCACTGGAGTTTTTCGGTCGCGAAGTATGGCGCGCAGTGCGCCGTCGATCCTTACAACACCGATGCCGGCGATGGCCTGAAAACCGATTGCAGCACCACGCTCACCGCGAATCCAAACGACGCCAACGTGCCGCTCCTCGATCAGCCCGGCACCAGCGACCCGCCTGGCAGCGTCTACCGCAATCAGTGGGCGGCGGCGCTGGCCTCGGCCTTCGGCACTGGCGCCGCACTTCTACAACATGGATAACGAGATCGACATCTGGGGCAGCACGCATCGCGACGTGCATCCCGCGCCCACCGCCTACAACGAAATGCGCGACACATTTGTCACCGAAGCGCGCAACGCTCAAGGGCTGGGATCCCGAAGGCCATCCGCTTCGGTCCGGTCAGCTGCTGCTGGTGGTTCTACTGGAACGGCGCGAACAGCAACGATAAAGGAGCGCATGCCGGCGTCGATCTTCTGCCCTGGTGGCTGAACGAAGTTTATTGGGAAGACAAAGTCGCCGGCATGCGCTCGGTGGATGTCCTCGATGTCCACGCCTACCCGGACGGCCCCGACACTTCAACCTGGACGCAGGCGCAGAAGCAGGCTCTCGCCGCGCGCATTTATCGCGACTACTGGGATCCAACCTATGTCAGCGAGTCCGGCTCGATCAACCAGAACTGGGCGACGTTTATTCAGCCCAACAAAACGATTCCGTTCCGCATTCCGCGCATCCGCGCGACCGCGAACATGATTTATCCGGGAACGCCCGTCAGCTTCACCGAGTGGAGCGCGGCTTTCGCCGGCGAATCCGATTTTTCGACCGCCCTCGGTGACGCCGATGCCTACGGCATTCTGGGCCGCGAGCGCGATTATCTCGCGTCGCGCTGGGTCGCGCCCCTTGCCGACGAATCCGAACTACCTCGCGCTGAAGCTCTTCACCAACTACGACGGCCAGCATCACGGATTCGCCACAACCTCTGTCTCCGACACAAACAACGGCGATCCCGATCTTTTCAGCAGCTATGCGGCGCTGAACTCGACCGGAACAGATCTGACCCTGTTGGTCCTGAACAAAGATCCGTCAAACACCGTGCAGGCGCAGTTCACGACTAACGGATTCACGCCGCAGCAGGTGACCTCGTACACTCTGGCCTCGACGAATCCCACTCAGATCGTGGCATCCACAACCACCTCGTGGTCTTCGACCATGACGTTCGCGCCCTATACCGCGACGCTGCTCGTGGTCACTGGCACGGCGCAGTTGCCCGGCGCGGAGTGGGACCTGAATCCCGACACGACCATGGTCGCGGCGGGCGGCAAAGTTGTCCTGCAGCCGAAAGTCACGTCGGGAACGGCCACTGTGACCTTGGGGCTCGCAAGTCCGATAGCGGCATCACTGTTGTCGTGTCGCAGCCCACGCTGAGCAAAGGCCACAACGGAAAGATCACCGTGACCGCCGGAACCACGCCCGGCTTCTACCACTACACCGTGCCCAGCACCGACACCGCCGGCGTTGCGCAGCAGCAAAGCGGCTACATTCTCGTCGGCAATCCTCCGGCGTCGTTCACCAAAACCGGCGACAAGCAGAAGGGCGCGGCGGGCAGCCAGTTGACTCTTTCGGTCACGCTGAATCCGGGGCAGTCGGGCGGAAGCGCATCGGGCGGCACGGTTCTATTCACCACCAGCGCAGGCTCGCTTTCGAGCCGCATCGTCACCACCGACTCAACCGGAAATGCTGCGGTCGTGCTCACGCTGCCCTCGACCGCAGGGAGCGTGCGCGTCACCGCCGAGGGCCAATACGCGCTGGGACATCCTGTGGCCACATTCACCGAGACGGCGCAATAGTCGCGTGCAGTTTGTTGTTTCGCGGGGATTCGCGCATAATCTCCGCATCAGCAAGACCGGCACAATTCGAGAGAGGCGCGGCGCGGGTCAAAACGCCCGCCGCGCACCAACCGCAGCCCACCGACCTGCGCCTGGGCCGCATCGTGCGCCTGCTGATGGAGCACGCCACCGTCGTGGTCAGCGGCACGAAGATCGCCGAGGAAATTTCGTCCAACCGCTCCGAAGTCTGGCGCCTGATTCAGCAACTGCGCGGCCTGGGCGTGGATGTCGCCGGCCATCCCGCCACCGGATATCAACTGCGCTCGGTCCCTGACCTGCTCTTGCCGGAGATTCTGCGGCCGCTGCTGCGCGGCACGATCTTCGACGAGCACCTCCACCATTTCTACAAAATCGGATCGACCAACACTGCAGCCATGGCCGCCGCTGCGGAAGGCGCTCCAGAAGGCAGCGTCTTTCTGGCCGAAGAGCAAACCGCGGGCCGCGGCCGCGGAGCCAACTCGTGGCAGTCGCCGCGCTCGACCGGAATCTATTGTTCGGTGATCCTCCGGCCCGCGCTGCCGCCGTCGGAAGTTCTGGTGCTGTCGCTCGCCGCCGGACTCGCGGTGCGCGCCGCCATCGAGCAAGTCGACTCGCGCGTGACTCGCCGATCTGAAGTGGCCCAACGACGTGCTGATCGACGGCAAGAAAGTCTGCGGAATTCTCACCGAGATGAATGCCGAAGCCACGCGCGTCCGCTACATCGTCGTCGGCATCGGCATCAATGTGAATCAGGCAAGCTTTCCCAAAGGATCTGCCCGCGACCTCGCTGCGCCTTGCGACAGGAAGCGAGTGGTCGCGCGTCGAACTGGTCGGCAGCTTTGTTAAAATCACTCGACCGCGAGTATCGCCAATTGTGCGAAGACTCGCGATGCGCAGGAATCGATTCTGCGGCGTTTCGCCGAGAATTCTTCGTGGGTGCAGGGCAAAGCGGTTCGCATCGAAGAAAATGGCTCCGCCTTCGAAGGCACAACCGAAGGCCTGGATCCGCGCGGATTCTTGCAGGTGCGAACCGCGAAGGGATTGCAAACAGTGCTAAGCGGAACAGTAAGGGAACAGTGAAGACGAACATCTCAGTGTAGGTGTTAGGTTCTAGCGAATAGCCAAGAGCCAAAGAGCTAAGAGCGAGCCCATCATGCTTCTCGTCATCGATGTCGGCAACACGAATACGGTCCTCGGCGTCTTCGCCCGCGTCGCCAAAGCGAACGCTGCCGGCGATCCGACGAGACTCCGCGCTACGAGCGGCTCGTCGCCAACTGGCGCGTCGCCACCTCGCGCACCAGCACGGTCGATGAATACGGAGTCCTGTTCCGCAACCTGTTTTCGATGGCCGGCCTCGAGTCGAAGGGCATTCACGGCATCGTGATCTCGTCGGTCGTTCCGCCGCTCGATCCCGTGCTGCGGCAGGTCTGCGAGCGCTATTTCAATCTGCGCCCTCTCTATATCGAGCCCGGAGTCAAGACCGGCATGCCGGTGCACTACGACAATCCCGCGGAAGTCGGCGCCGACCGCATCGTCAACGCCGTCGCGGCCTTCGAAAAATACGGCGGCCCCTGCGTGATCGTCGATTTCGGCACGGCCACCACGTTCGACTGCGTCTCGGCGAAAGGCGAATATCTCGGCGGAGTGATCTGCCCCGGCATCGGCATTTCCGCCGACGCGCTGTTCGAACGCACCGCGCGCCTGCCGCGCGTCGAGATTCGCAAGCCCGCCCGCGTGATCGGCTCCAACACGGTCGGCAGCCTGCAATCGGGCCTCTACTACGGATATCTCGGCCTGGTCGACGGCATCCTCGAACTGCTGCTCGCGGAGTTGGGCCCGGAGACGCGCGTGCTCGCGACCGGCGGCCTCGGCCCCATGATCGGCACGGGATCGAAATACATCAAGCACGTCGACGACTTCCTGACGCTCGAAGGCTTGCGCATCATCTGGGAACGCAATGCGCCGGCGCGCAAGGATTCCGCATCGGCGAAAGCCGCCGTCGCAAGACGCTCGAAGCCGCAAAGCGATCCGCAGCCGAAATCAAAGAATGGTGGCGGCGCGCCGACATCTCCGCCTCACGCGTTCTGCCCGCTGACCTGCCGTGGAAAATTACTTCAACTACTTCACCGAGATTGAAGATCACTTCCTGCGCCGCCGGGGCGGCGCCTGCTGCTCTCGACTCTCGACTGGGCGCTGATGGAAACCTGGAAGGATGCCGGAATTCCGCTGGAAGCCGTGCTGCGCGGCATCGATGAAGCCTTCGACCACTACGAACAGCGCCCTTCGAAAACACAAGAAGGTGAACAGCCTGGCCTTCTGTTCGCAGGAAGTGCTGGCCGCGGCGGAAGACATGAAAGAAGCGGCGGTAGGCGCGGCCGGCAGCCGAAGCCGCGTCGCCGAAACCCAGCGCCGGGCAAGGATTTGAGCCGGAGGTCAGTCGCGCCCTTCCTGCGTCGCAATGCAGATTTGCTGGAAGCCGCGAAGTTGCCGCAGGGCAGGCGGAGTCTCGGCGCGATCGGTCGCCCTCGATGCCGCAAAAACCCTGCGCCATCTCGCGGAAGAAATAGAAACAGAAACCGGCGGCGCGTCTGGAAGATCTGGAGCGCCGCCTGACCGTGCTGGAAGAAAAACTCTTCGCCATGCTGCTGGCCTCAACTCCCGACGAAGAAATCGTCACCGTTCGCGCCGAAGCCGACCGCGATCTCGCCCCTTATCGCAGCAAAATGTCCGGCGTCGCAGATCGACCAACTGCAGAAGCAATACGTTCACAAACGCCTGCTGGAAAAATATCGTCTGCCGCGTCTGAGTCTGTTTTACATGTGAACAGACCGGCGTTTTGGAAGGTCGCGACTTCGCAGGCTGCGACAAGCGCCGTTTTTGGGTGGCGCAGCGCTTCGAGCGCTGCGGTCAATCCATCACTTGGTCTGAGGCGCACGCCTCTCAGTGTGCCGTAAGTGCTGCGAATCAACCGGCTTTAGCCGCTGAGGTAAGCTGTTCACTCCAACGTGACCCATCACTTCGACGCACTGATTCTCGGCGGTGGCGCAGCCGGCCTGATGTGCGCCATCGAGGCCGGCAAGCGCGGACGCCGCGTCGCCGTTCTCGATCACGCCGACCGCCTGGGCAAGAAGATTCTCATCTCCGGCGGCGGCCGCTGCAACTTCACCAACCTTCACTGCCAGCCCGAAAATTTCCTCTCCTCCAATCCGCATTTCGCCAAGTCGGCGCTGGCCCGCTACACGCCCGCGGATTTCATCGCGCTGGTCGAAAAGCATCGCATCCCCTATCACGAAAAAACGCTGGGACAATTGTTCTGCGACCGTTCGGCGCGCGACATTCTGGGCATGCTCGAAGAAGAATGCCGCGCCGCCAACGTCAGCATCTTCCTGAACACAAGAATTCAGGAAGTGACCCGGACCACCGGAGTTTGTCGTCCGCACCGGCGCATGCAGAATTCCACGCGCCCGCGCTGGTCGTCGCGACCGGCGGCCTGTCCATTCCGAAGATCGGCGCCACCTCCTTCGGCTACGACCTCGCGCGCCAGTTCGGCCTGAAGATCCGCGAGCCGTGGCCGGGACTCGTCCCGCTGGTGCTCGAACGCGGAAGATCGTTCCCGCTACTGCGATCTAGCCGGCGTTTCCGCCGAAGTCATCGCCTCGTGCGACGGACAGCAGTTCCGCGAAAAAATGCTGATCACGCATCGCGGCCTGAGCGGTCCCGCGATCCTGCAGATTTCTTCCTACTGGAAGAAGCCGCAGCAGATTCAGCATTGACCTCGCGCCGGCGAGCGAGTTGACGGCAATCTTCCACGATCCCAAAGACGCCGCGCACGCTCGCGACGCTGCGATCAGAATTCCGCAAGACCCTGCCAGCCCGCCTCGCCGATCGCTGGCTCGAACTGCATCGCACCCGCACTCATGGACGAATGCCGCGCTCGCCGATCTCGAGCAGCAGGCGCATGCATGGAGCCATTACGCCCGCAGGCACCGAAGGCTACGAAAAAGCCGAAGTCACCGGCGGCGGCGTCGACACCGACGAACTCTCCGCCAAAACCATGGAAAGCCGCAAAGTTCCCGGCCTGTTCTTCATCGGCGAAGTCGTGGACGTGACCGGCCACCTCGGCGGCTTCAACTTTCAGTGGGCCTGGGCCTCAGGCGCGGCGGCAGGCAGAGCGCTGTAAACTAGCTCCCCAGAATTCGGCTGAACCCGAACTCGGAGGAGACGATGAGCACAGCGAAAATGTTTCGGCACGAGATTCTTGGTCTGGTCGCAGTGGCATTCATGGCGAGTCTCGCGTTTGCGCAGCACCCTCAGCCACTCTCCTGGTGCTGGCGAAGAGCGACAATACCGTCGCGATCGTCGACCCCGCCACGTTGCAGGTTCTGGCCCGCGTCCCCTCCGGCCCGATCCGCACGAGATCATTGCCTCCGACGACGGCAAACTCGCCTTCATCTCGAACTACGGCGGTCCCGACAGTACTCTGAACACAATTTCGGTCGTCGATCTGGTTGCCCGCAAGGCGCTGCCCCCCATCGATCTGGGCGCGCTGCATTCCGCGCACGGGTTGGATTTCGCGGGCGGCAAGCTCTATTTCACGGCGGAGACGAATAAAGTCATCGGCCGTTACGATCCTGCCACGCAGCATATGGATTGGATTCTCGGCACCGGCCAGGATCGCACCCACATGATCCTCGTTTCGCAAGTAGCCTCGACCGAAGATCGTTCACTTCGAACGTCAACTCCGCCACCATCAGCATCATCGAGCAAGTTTCCAGCCAACGGAGGCTTCGGTCCCCGCCAGGTGGAGGCTTGGCGGCCACCTCCAAGGACCAGGCGGCCCCGGCGGTCCGCGTCTGACCTGGGAAGTGACGAACGTCCCGGCCGGCCATGGAGTGCGAAGGCTTCGACGTTTCGCCCGACGGAAAAGAAATCTGGGCCGCCAACGCGCGCGACGCAACCGTCACCATCATTGACGTCGCCACCAAGAAGGCAATCCAAACGCTTCCCATCCCGGTGAAGGGCGCCAACCGCTTGAAGTTCACGCCGGACGGCAAACGGGTCCTGATCTCCGCTCTGGGCGCGCGCTCCGGAGACATCAGCCTCGTGGTGCTCGACGCGTCCACTCACAAAGAAGTGAAGCAATTGAACCTGGGAGGCGGCGCGGCCGGAATCCTGATCGCCCCCGACGGTTCCCGCGCCTATGTGGCCGTCAGCATGGCCGACAAAGTCGCGGTCGTGGATCTGAAAACCCTGGAAGTCACCGGAGCAAATCGCCGCCGGCAAACAGCCGGACGGATTGGCGTGGGCCGTGCGCAAGTGAACGCGTTTTTTATGTGTAACTTATATGTTACACTCAAGAAGTGATTGAGCTCCGGCGCTATGTCACTGCCGCAGGGAAAGATGTTTTCGGGCAGTGGCTGGCGAAGCTGAAGGATGCTCGCGCCCAAGCGAAGATCGTTACTCGCCTGGACCGGGTTGCGCTTGCTAACTTTGCCGACTGCAAGCCCCTTCGCGGCGGTGTATCTGAACTGCGGATCGACTGGGGGCCGCGCTACCGGGTGTACTACTCGATGCTGGGAAAGGAATGCGTGTTGCTTCTTGGGGGCGGTGACAAACGCAAGCAATCCTCTGATATCGAGAAGGCGCTCGCTAATCTCAAGGATTACAAGGAAAGGATCAGGCCGACGTGAAGCGCAAAACCAGCATTTCGCACGATGAAGCCGTAATTCGCGAACTGCGAGATAATCCGCGGTTCGCGGTCGAGTATCTGAGAGCCGCCCTGGAAGATGAGAGCGAACCTTGCGTGTTACTCATCGCTCTGCGACGGGTCGTCCAGGCTCGCGGCATTGCCAAGATTGCAAAGACTGCCGGAGTCGAACGCGAGAGTCTTTACCGCGCCTTGTCAAAACATGGCAATCCCCGTTTGTCTACCCTGGCCGCGGTGACCAAGGCAGTCGGATTGAGGACTGCTACGCTCGGGATGACGCCAGCGAGTGGAAATGCATCGGTTCGCGTTCTCAATGCCGTAGAATCAACTCTTGCTCCTCACAATCGAAAAGCTGATCTACGGCGGCGACGGCCTGGCCCGTCTGCCCGCCGACTCCGCACTGACCGCTCGTGCCGAATCGATGAAGCCCGCGGACGCGGCAAGGCCGTGTTCGTCCCCTTCGTTCTGGCCGAGGAAAAAATCGAAGCCTCGCTCACCGAGCAGAAGCCGGGCTTCGCGCGCGCGCAAGCCGACTCGATCATCGAGCCCTCTCCGCACCGCATCCAGCCGGCCTGCCCGCACTTCACCCGCTGCGGCGGATGCCACTACCAGCACGCCAGCTACGAGCACCAACTCGAGATCAAGAAAGAAATCCTGCGCGAGAGCCTGCGCCGCACTGGCCAAGCTGGACTTGCCCTTCGACATCGAAGTCCATCCTTCGCCGCCGTGGAACTATCGCAACCGCTCGCGCCTGCAAGTACGCAGTCAGCCCCGCATTCGCCGCCGGATATTTCAAGCTGGCCTCGCACGAACTGCTGCGCGGTCGAAGAGTGTCCCATCAGTTCGCCGCTGATCAACCGCGGCATCGCGTCGCTGTGGCAGAGTGGACGCGCCGGCAAAGTTCCCGCGGGAGTGCGCGAAGTCGAATTCTTCGCCAACGCCGACGACACTCAACTGCTGATCGACGTCGGCTGCGCGCGCGAAGCCCGCCGCGCCGCCGTTCGCGATTGGGCCGAAGACTTCCGCGCCGCCATGCCCGAGATCGCCGGAGTCGTCGCCTTCCGCGAACCCAATCCCGGCGACCGCAAAGCCAGGCGCGCCAGAAATCCTCGTCACCGTCGGCGCCGCTTCATCTGACCTACCAGACCGAGCGCGCCGCCTACCGCGTCAGCGCCGGATCGTTCTTTCAAACCAACCGCCATCTGACCGACGAACTGGTGAAGATCGTCACTGCCGGCCAATCCGGCAAACTGGCGCTCGACCTCTACGCCGGCGCGGGATTGTTTTCCACAGCCCTGGCCTGTGACTTTCATCACGTCGTTTCTGTTGAGTCGTCACAGACTTCCTCAGCCGATCTTGCCTACAATCAGCCCTCGAATGGAGAAGCGGTTCAGGCCACAACGGAGCAGTACCTGGCCCGTGCGGAAAATACGGGGCGAGTCGGGAAGGGCGCAGTCGCTCGCTCATACCCTGAATCAAGCCCGACCTCGTCGTGGTGGACCCGCCCCGCAGTGGCCTGGGAGAACGCGTGGCGCGATCGTTGGCGTCTTGGGCGCGCCACGCATTATTTATGTGTCGTGCGATCCGGCAACGCTGGCGCGCGATCTCGTGCCCCTGCTCGCCGCCGGTTATCGCGTCGAGCAAGTGCACCTGGTGGATTTGTTTCCGCAAACCTACCACCTGGAAAGCGTCGTGCACCTGGTGCGCTGAGCTTGGAGCAACGGTTCGGAGGCAGCAGGCTTGATCGGGATAGCCGCCTTCGGCGTCGGACAGCCCGCCAGTAGCCTGCCCTGAGCTTCGTCGACAGGTCGCCGGCTGTCCCGCCGCGTCGCAGCCCGGCCGCGTCTGGTCTTATGAATGTCACCTCCCGCTCCGGCCGCCGCCTCCCGCCTTCCACTTCAAAGCCTCCCGCCAGCCCATGCTCTGGGCAGCCGTCGCCTACTCCCTCGGCATCGTCGCCGGAGTCTACCTGTGGCGCCCCGCCCTGTGGTGGATTGTCGCCGGCAGCGGCGTTCGTCGCCGCCGCAGCCTACTTCGCGCCGGCGTCGCTCCGGCCTGGGTTGGACTCTCGCTCTGCGGCGCTTTCTTCCTCGCGGGCGCCCTTCACATTCAACTCCGCGGAGCCTCCCCTCGCCTCGACACCAGCATTCAACCCTACGCCGACCGCCAGGAACTCCAGATCACTGCCCATGTCACGCGCGACGGCCGCCTGCAGCAAGGCGGCTTCAACGAAATCAAACAGACGGTTGACGTCGAAACAGAAAAGTTCAGACCGAGTCGCACGGGCCAGCAGCGAAGCCATTCACTCCGGCATCCGCCTGAGCATTTACAGCCCGCGCCCGAACGACGCAGCCCCGGATGAGAATCTTCCGAAACAATCCCGACCGCCTACCGCCGCCATGCCCGTCTTCCACTACGGCGACCGCATCCGCTTCTCCGCCAAGCTCAAGCTGCCGCGCAATTTTCGCAATCCCGGAGCCTTCGACTATCAGGGCTATCTCGCCGATCGCGGCATCGCCGCGCTGGGCTCGACCAAAATGGAAAATGTCGAACGCCTCCCCGGCTTCGCCGGCAGCCGGATCGCCGCCTGGCGCAGCCGCCTGCACCGCGGCAGTCGTCGCCAAGGTGCACGAACTCTGGCCTCCGCGCGAGGCCGCGCTGATCGACGCCATGGTCATCGGCGAAGAAGCCTTCATCGACCGCGACACCCGCGCCGACTTCCAGCGCTCCGGCACCTACCACGTCCTCGTCGTCTCCGGCATGAACGTCAGCATCCTGGCCTTCGTCGTCTTCTGGACGCTGCGCCGCCTGCGCCTGGGCGACATCCCGGCCACGCTGCTGACCGTCGCGTTCTGCGTCGCCTACGCCTTTATCACCGAGGTCGGCGCCCCGGTCTGGCGCGCCACGCTGATGTGCGCCATCTATCTTGGGCACGCGCCTGCTCTACCGCGATCGCGCCATGGTCAACGCGCTGGGCGCGGCGGCTCTGGGACTGCTCGATCTTCGACCCGCGCCAGCTTTTCACCGCCAGCTTCCAGATGACCTTCGTCTGCGTGCTCATCGTCGCCGCCATCGGCGATTCCGATCCTGCAGCGCACCTCCCAACTGCAGAAACAGGCGCTCGCCAATTGGGACTCCAACGACTACGCCGCACTTCTTGCCCCCGCGCGTCGCGCAGTTCCGCGTAGACTTGCAGTTCATCGCCGCGCGCGTCGCGCTCTTCGTGGGAGAGAAGTGGTCGGGCCGCCTGGTCCGCGGCGACTGCCGCATTCGGCTTCTCGCCGCGTGGGAATTGCTCTTCATCTCCGCCGTCATGCAGATGGGACTCGCCCTGCCCATGGCGTACTACTTCCATCGCGCCACCACCATCGGATTGCCCTCCAACCTGATCGTCGTTCCCCTGACGCAGTTGATGATGCCCGCCGCCGCTCGCCGCGCTCGCTCTGGGATCCATCTCTCGCCGTGGCTGGCCAAAGTCCCGGTGCTTCTGACCACGTTCGCCCTCGACGGCATCACCGGCACCGTGCGCGGACTGGGCGCCCTGCGCGTTCGTCGCGACTTGCGCGTTGCCATGCCGTCGATCGTCGTGATCGCGCTGGCCGCGGCGGCGCTCGTCCTGGCCATGTGGTCGGCGCGCCGCCGTCCGCTCGTTCGCAGTCGCTCGGACTCGCGGCCATCCTCGCAGCCTCGCTCGCTCTCGCATTCATCCCCGCCGCCCCGCACTCGCATCCCGGAGTTCTGGAAGTCACTTCGATCGACGTCGGCGAAGGCGACTCCACCCTGCTCGTCACCCCGCAAGGCCGCACCCTGCTGATCGATGCCGGAGGCCCCATCGGCCCCGGCGGCTCGCAACTCGACTTCGGCGAAGACGTCGTTTCTCCCTATCTCTGGACGCGCGGCATCTCGCGCCTCGACGCCGTCGCCATCACCCACGGCCACTCCGACCACATCGGCGGCATGATCGCCGTGCTCAAAAATTTCAAGCCGAAGGAATTATGGGTAGGCCTGCTGCCGCCGAGTCGCGGCTCTGGAAAATGTAATCGCCACCGCGCAATCGCTCGGAGTCAAAGTCGTGCGCCATTGGGAAGGCGACGAGTTTGCTCTCGGCGGAGCCGACGTCGCAGGTGCTGTTCCCGCCGCGCGACTGGCCCGTCGGCCCCAAGCCGACAGAACAACGATTCCCTGGTGCTGCGAGTCAGCTACGGCAGATTCGTCGGTTCTGCTGGAAGGAGATGCGGAAAAGCAAGTAGAGCGCCGCATCGCCGCGCTGCATCATCCCGACCGCGAACTTGCTCAAAGTCGGCCACCACGGCAGCGACAACGCCACCACGCCGGAGCTGGTCGCCGTCAGCCAAGCCCGCAGTTCGCCATCATTTCCGTGGGATCAGGAAATTCTTTCGGCCTGCCGCGCATGCGAAATTCTCGGCCGCCTGGCCGACGCGGGAGCCCGCGTCTACCGCACCGATCTCGATGGAGCCGTCACCTTCTACCTCGACGGCCACTCCGTCACGCCTTCGGTGGCGGCTCTTCAATAATCGCGATCTCCGCCGTCTCGTCATCGTCGGCCGAGCCGACCGTGTACGCTGCCTGCTCCGCAATCAACCGCCGCGCATCTTCCGCATCCTCTTCCCGCACCAGCATGATCACCCCTCCCAGCCCCGGAAACGCATCCTGCACCAGCGACGCCGACGTGAGATCGCTGTCGATCCCCGCCGAATCCAGCAACCCCTTCACCACCAGCGCCTCCGATTCCTGCTCCGACTCAAACACCTTCACCAGCTTCTCGTTTGGATTCGGGCGGGGATCAGGACGCGCCTGCGCATCAGCGGTCGAATTGCCAGCTTCAGCCATGACATCTCCAATCTGGAATCGACCGAACGGCAGCGAATCCGTATGCACATCGATTTTACTCCCCTTCCGGCTGCGACCCGGCAAGGGCACGACTTGAGAGCTCACGAAAACAATGCGAAAATGCGTGCCCCCGTGGAAAGCGGCCCTTTCAACGCCGCGTCAGTCGCATGAACCGTAAGAGCGGCCCTTCAGGGCCGCGTCACTTGCATAAAGTGGGTCGGGCTTTAGCCCTTGTGGAAACGCCGGCCGGCCTGAGCCGCCGTGGACTTCCTCCCGACGAAAATATCCTCCCAAGTCGTCTTCCATGCTACCGCTTCTGGCTCGCCACGAATCTACAGCAATGACCCCAAACGACACCTTTGTGCAGTTGCTTTCCTCCCCAAATCGGCAGAATGGCAGTAACCATCGGCGCAACGCCGGGCGCGTCGCGTCATCCAAAGTTGTGGGCAATTAGGTGGGGACATAAAGGGGAGACACATGAACATTCATCGACAGGCCGGACACGAACCGAGCTTTCCCATCGCAGAGCAGCAATCCTCCGCGAGCGCGAAGAAGAAGCCCGCAAAATCCGCCGCCTGCAACTGATGATCAGCATGGTCATGTCCGTCATCAGCCAGGACCCCAACCTCACCGTAGAAGAAGCCTCCGAACTGGCCGCCGGAGCCAAACGCGCCGCCCTCGCCATGTTCCCCGACAAAGAACTAGCCTACGACCTCCTCTACAAGCCCCGCCTGCAACGGCTGATGAAGGAAAGATTCCGGCTGCAGTAGGGGATTCCGGATCTTCCTGGATCGTTGCGCATTGCAGATGCGATGTTTCGTCAGCAACCACGTAGTCTCCGGTTGACCGACCAACCGCCCAAGAATCGTGCATGGCTTCCCCACAAACCTAATAGCTCAGTGCTAGATTGAAACCTTAAGAGAAAGGACCGGGCATGGTTCGCTGGCTGCGTAAGATCGTTTTGTCCTTATGCGTAATGGTGATCCTGCTAGCTCTTGCAGGTGCGTCCTATCAGGCGATCTCATCACATCTGGATGCTCGCCGTTTTCCTGAAAGCGGCCGGTTAGTTGATGTGGGAAACTACGACTCATGCTGAATTGCACAGGGGTCGGGAGCCCGACGGTCATCCTAGAATCTGGATTCGGTGACGTGTCCATCGAATGGAGAACCGTGCAACCACAAATTGCGAAGTTCTCGCGAGTGTGTTCGTACGACCGTGCGGGCTATGGAGGAAGTGATCCGGGTCCAATGCCGCGTACCAGCCTTCAGATTGCGAGGGAACTCCATACACTTCTCAAGAATGCGGGCGAAATGCCTCCCTATGTACTTGTCGGGGCTTCCTTTGGCGGGTACAACGTTCGTGTGTTTAATGGGCTCTACCCGAACGAGGTGGCGGGAATTGTGTTAGCTGATGCTACGCAAGAGGACCAATATGAATTGCTCCCTAAGGCGTGGAGCGCGATCAGCGCCGCGCAACTGAAGCACTGCGAGCGCCTGGCAAGGTATGCTTTTTTTTTTGTCGACCTCGGCATTGGCCGCCTCATGCTTCGAGCTCAAGGCGCTTCGGGCAACGGTGACTATTTGATCCTCCAGGCGAAGTACTTGAGAGCTAGAGCCAGCGAGCTTGAGCAAATCCAGGTCAGCGCGGAGCAAGCGCGAGTTGCTAACCACATCAGCGACAAGCCTCTCGTGGTACTAACAGCTGCCGAGAATACCGACACCACCTTGAGTAGTGGCCTCAGCCAGCACGATTTCGAGGAATTTCAACGCATTTGGATGGATGATCTCCAGATGCGATTAGCGCGTCTCTCCAGTCGAGGCAGACGCATCATGGTACAGGGAAGTGGCCACGACATTCCTTCCGATCGTCCTGAGTCAATTGTGAACACGGTGCATGACCTTTGCGCAGCAGCAACAAGTGCGCACTAGCTCCCATACGCGGCGAAGTCAAAACATGATAACTGCTAATATGTGCCCCTCACGCGAACCACTACCGGATCGCTTGCAACAGGAAGCTGGCTAAAGGCTTTATTCAGGTTCCTTGCCGATTGTGGGTGGATGACTGTCAATCCGGAATCACCTGGCGACTACTCATCCACCACCGAATTCCTCAGCGTCCCCACGCCCTCGACGCTAACCTCCACCACATCCCCCGCCACCAGCGGCCCCACGCCCGCCGGCGTCCCGCTCGGAATCAAGTCTCCCGGGAACAACGTCATCGCCTGCGCAATATGCCGAATCACCACGTCCAGCGCAAAAATAAAATCCCGCGTGTTCCCGTCCTGCTTCATCTGCCCATTCACGCGCGTCTGCACGCCCACGCCCGCCCACGGATCGATCTCATCCGTCACCACCGGCCCCACCGGACAAAACGTGTCGAATCCCTTGGCCCGGCGTCCACTGCCCATCTTTATTCTGCAGATCGCGCGCCGTCACGTCATTCACGCACGTGTATCCCAAAATGTATTGCCGGATGTCCGCATCCGCCGCCGGCTGGTAGCAAGTCTTGCCAATCACCACGCCGAGTTCGCCCTCATGATCGACGCGCTGCGAAATCTTCGGACGCCGCACCATCCCTCCCGGCGACAGCAGCGCCGACGTGGCCTTCAGAAAAATCAGCGGCTCCTGTCGGCACATCGTGCCCCAACTCGGCCGCGTGCTCGCGATAATTCCGCCCCACGCACACGATCTTCGACGGACGCACCGGAGGCAGCAGCGCCGCCTCCTCCAGCGGAATCGCCTCGATCTTCCGCGTGCGCAAGCTTTCCATGTCCCCGTCAGCCTCTTCAGGCGCAGTGAGCAGCACGCGCACAATCGCGTCCCGCCCGCCAACGGACTCAACCAGCCCGTACTGGGCCTGGCCATTGAATTGAAATCGGCAATATTTCATCGCCCTCTATCTAACCATATCCGTGGAATTTGAGGCGCAAAGAAGGGAAATATTTTGTGACACGGATCTATCCACGGGAAGATGGATGGCATCTTGGCAGTGGTGAACGCATCCGAAAAACCGAACTAACGCCAGGAAAATAGCGTGCTATAGTAGCTGCCCTAGGACGTTCGGGGCGATGCGGCCGCCCGAAGTCTCCGCATGCCGTCTTCGAAGTTGCAGGCGCAAGCCCTCAGCCCTGGCAGGAGCAATTTCGTGCAGTGCAGCGTCTCGCCATCGATCGTGTACGGTTACTCGGCATCGACTTGCCTGGGTCGTTGGCCTCTGGCTATGCGGCCAACTCTCGGCGTTCGCACAAGTGCCCTACGATGAATGCAGGTCCGGATGCCGGTTCGCCCAAATGGATTTCGCCCAAATGTATCTCGACAGATGAACCGCCATGCCAAGGAGAGCGAGCAACGGAAGGCGCAAGATAAAGATCTGATTGATTCCGGTGCCGTATCCGCGCTCGACCTGGAAGCCCCTAATAAGGCCGTGGAGGAGTATAACCAGCGCCACATCGCTGATGAAAGCGCAGCACTCGAAAGAAGCGATCAAGCATCTGCAGCGGGCGATCGATGTCTATCCCAAGTTCGTTTCAGCCCACATCGGTCTCGGGCTCGCCTTATCTCGATCAGGAAGATCCCGCGCTCGCCAGGGCGGAATTCGAAACGGCCGCAAAGCTGGACGAAAACTTTCCCGGATCGTTCCTGAATCTCGGTCTGGTTGCCATTGTCGCAGAACGAATTTGCGACTGCACAACCGGCACTGGAGAAAGCCGCTTCGCTGCGCCCCAACGATGCCAGGATCCTGTCAACTCTGGCATACGCACAAAACGGAACCCATCAATACCAGGATGCCCTGGAGACGGCCAACCGGGTCCATGCGCTCAACCATCAAGGTTTGGCCACATGTTCACTATGTCGCGGCATCGGCGGCTCTGGCCCTCAATGATTTCGACAGCCGTCGAGCGCGAGCTGAACCTCTTGCTGAGCGAAGATTCCACCAACGCCTTCGCTCCCGTAGCGCGCCAGAATCTGGCCGCCCTTTCTCATAACAAGATGGTTCGGGCGGCAGGCAACGGCGGTTCGCAGCAAGCCACCACCCTGGTCGCTTCTCTTCAGCCGCAAACGTTCCCAACAGCGAGCGGTTGCAGGCACAGTTGACCGCTCTCGGGGACGATGCCGCGACCTGCGACGACTGCTCCTCCCCGGATGAGCCGAATGCAAGGATCGGCGACGGCTCCTCTCCAGCTTCGAGCCGTCTCCCTATCTCGCCGACCAGCCGCAGGCATGGACGATTCGCAAGAACGTCGACCAAGTGACCATGTTCTTCTCCGTCAGCAGCCACGGACACATGGTGAATGATTTGTTGCAGTCCGACATCCGTATCCTGGATGACAACAAGCCTCCAGAAAGAGTCGTGCAGTTTGCGTCCGCAGTCGAAGCTCCCGCTGCGACTGGCTCTGCTCGTCGACACCAGCGGTTCCGTTCACAACCGCTTCTCCTTTGAAAAGCGCGCCGCGATCAAGTTCGTTGAGAAAATGCTAAGTGGCGACTTCTGACCTCGCGTTCATCGCGGGTTTTTCCAACGATACAACTGTGACTCAGGATTTCACTCGGGAGCAGGCTGATCTGGGAAAGGGAATCGACAAACTCACGAACGGAGGAGGAACAGCGCTGTTTGACGCGGTTTCCTTCGCCTGCCGAAAGCTGGCCGCGTATCCAGACAGCGATCGCGTGGCCAGAGTTTTAGTGATCCTCAGCGACGGCGAAGATAATTCCAGCCACAGCAGTCTCAAACAAAGCATCCAGGCCGCCGAGAGGACAGGCGTAACGATCTATACCGTGAGCACGCGCGAGGATTCGAGGCGATAAAACGGATGCCGATCGGATATTGGCAGTGCTCGCGGAGCGCAGCGGAGGCGAGGCGATGTTCCCCGGCGATATCTGGACCTTCGGAAAGTCTCTCGATAAGCTGCATGATTTAATCCGCAGCCGTTACTTCATCGCTTACAAACCGGCGGATTTCGACCCCAACGGGAGTTATCGTTCCATCAGCGTCATCGCCGAGAAAGACGGCAAGCGCCTGCAGGTTCGAGCCCGCAAAGGCTACCACGCCCGTCTGGAGTCTGGCCGCAACTGAGCGCGCCGCCTTCCAAGGTCACCCCCAGTACGCCAACTGATCGCAGCATCACGGCACCGCCTCGCCCGCCTCCTCCGACCGCGCACTCTCGTTCCCGCGCACATCCACCGCAGACACCGAATACAAATAACTCTTCCCCGAGACAACAGCATCATCACGATACGCCGGAGTTTTCAACAGCGCCGCATTCACCTTCACTGGCGCCGCGCCCTCTTCGCGCCGATACACGTTGTATCCATCCAGATCGACGTCAGTCACCGGCGCCCACACCAGATCGACAAACGTCTTCTGCCCCGGACCAGAAGCCACGGCCTGCAGCCCCGAAGGCACCGCCGGCGGAAAAACATCGTCCGCGAAAACCTTGATCTCCGGCGAGTCGTCCCCTTCGACCTGGATCTCAGGCTTATTCTCCTGGGCGACGACCGTAACTGTCTCCGCGCGATACTCGTAAGTCTTCTGCCACTCGATGTTCGAATCGGTCAGAGTAAGAATAGGATCGCTACCCGCCGGCAGCTGGCCCGCCAGAATCTGCTCCGCGCTCCCTTCCAGGCGGCGATAAACCCGATACACATAATGCACTGCTGCGGAACTCTGCCGGCGGAACATCGTTCGCCCACGTTAGCACGACTCCCTGACCCGTGACGCGCGCGGCAAACTCCCGCGGCGGTGGCAGTGTTCGAACCAGCGAAACCCGCACCTGATTCGAAAGTCCGGCGCTGCGGCCACCCGCATTCAGCACTTCGAATCGCGTAGGTTACGAAGCTGGAAGGATTGTTGCTCTGCAACGTCGCGCCGAGGGCGTCGGTGTACGATCTCGAAGCGTTCTGCGCAGAAGATTGAGCCGTGGCGGCTATCGCCTGCGCAGTCGCCTCGCCCACAGGAGTTCCACAGCTGCGTCAACTCGGGTTCCAGTCCCCGGCAGATCCGCGTCGGACCCGACGCTCCGCACCGTCTGCCGGTCGGTTGTAACGCTGGGAGCCGTCCAGGTGAGAATCACGCGATCGCCCTTGCGCACCGCCCGCAGATCCGCAGGCGGCTTCGGCAACTCCAGCGACGGAGGCTGCGGCGGCCCAATCGTCGCGCACGCCGTAAACATCAACGGCACACCCAGAGCCATCAAAAGCATCGAGGCAGAGCGTCTCATGCAGAAGAAACCAGACTACCAGACCTCCTGCCCACACGATTGTCACCCTGCGCCAGGGATCCTTCGACTGCGCGAGCTCATTCGAGCTCGCTTCGCTCAGGATGACATGATCGGGGCGCCCAAGCTTGTGCACGAGGTCAATGCCGCGTCCGTTGCGGCAGAGATGGATACTACCCCGCCAACTCCCGCACCGCCTCGCGAAACACTTTCGTATGCCGGTCCACATCGTCCGCTTCCGTCTGCGGCGACATCAGCGCCATATTGTGAAACGGCGTCAGCAGGATTCCCCGATTCATCGCGTAAAGATGCATGAACCGTTCCAGTCTCGAAATCCATCGCGTCGTGCGCCTCGGCGCCATTCTTCGGCTTCGTCGGGCCAAACAGATATTCCGCCCGGCACCCCAGACGCGTCACGTGCCACGGCAGTTCGGCGTCGGCAATCGCCTTCGCCACGCCCGCAGTCCAGCGCTCGGCCATCGGAATCATGCGGTCGAACGCCTCTTTCGTAAGAACTTTTGTCAACGTCGCGCGCATGGCCGCGAGCGACAACGCGTTCCCCGCCAGCGTGCCCCCAATCCCGCCCACGTCGCAGTTCTCGAGTTCCTGCTTCGCGGCAATCCGGTCGGCAACCTCCTGCGAAAATCCATAAGCCGCACCCGGAATGCCTCCTCCAATCGCCTTGCCAAACACAAGAATGTCGGGCTCAAGATTCTCCGCCCGCGTGAACCCGCCTGGCCCCGCGCAGATCGTGTGCGTCTCATCGATGATGAGCAGCGTCCCGTATTCGCGCGTGAGTTCCCGCAGCGCCTTGTGATATCCCTCCTGCGGATGCACGATGCCCACATTCGTCATCGCCGGCTCGGCCAGCACGCAAGCCACGTCGCCCGAGATGAGCGCCGCCTCCAGCGCGTCGACATCGTTGAACTCGACGACCTTGGTCGTGACCGCCGGATTCACCGGCGGCCCAATGTTCCCCGGCCGCGGCCCCGCCATTCCATTCGCATCCAGCGTGATGAAGGTTTCATCGACGGTCCCGTGATAGCACCAGTTGAAGACCAGAATCTTCGGCCGCCCCGTGATCTGCCGCGCCAGCCGGATCGAAAACCGGTTCGCATCCGTCGCCGTCAGCGCGAACTGCCAGTACGGCAGGTTGAATCGCTTCTGCAATTCCTCCGCCACAAAAATCGAATCTTCCCCGGGCAGCATCAGCGTGATCCCGCGCCGCGCCTGGTCTTCCACCGCCTTTACCGTAGCGGATGGAGAATGTCCGGTCATCGCTCCGGTATCGCCCAGGCAGAAATCGATGTAGCGATGCCCATCCACGTCGAAGAAGTGCGCCCCCTGCGCCTCGCGCACAAACGGCGGAAACGCTCCCGCCCACTTCACCATCCAGTTCATGGGCACGCCCGCCAGCAGCGACTTGCGCGCCCGCTCAAACAGCGCCTTCGACTTCGGACGCTCGTCCACAAACTTCTTCTGTTCGCGTTGCATCAGGGACTGCAGGCGGGCACGATCGATAGTTTTCATTGGCTAGCAAAGATAAACCACAGAGGACGCGGAGGACACGGAGGGGACAAGGGAACGAACTGGGTCTTGCATTTTTTTTCTTCTGAATCTGTAAAATCTTGGATTTATTAGGGTTACGTTGACCAGGCAGCGGCTTGATCTGCCAAAATCTTGGATCTAAAGGAGTTAGAGGCAAAATCTTCAAAGATAAGGAGTTAGAGGCACTGAAGAAGCGGCAAAGCTTGGCTGCGGCTCGTTCGTCAGAGATCGGTTGGAGAAAGTCCGCACGCACGATGACAGTGTGCACGTTTCAAATTTTTGAGTAAAGGTCGTTCGTCACAATCCGGGCTGTGGAAAACTGCGAGGTTCTGGAAGTGAAATGAAGAAGGAGTACCACAGAGGACACGGAGCACACAGAGGAGTTCTTGTTTGGTTCTCTGTGTCCTCCTTAGTCCTCTGTGGTGAAGCTCTTGGTTTGCCGCCGCTGCACCACCGTAACTTGGTCCCCCGAAACGGCGCGACGACAATCAGAAAGGCCCATGGTCAACCATCCCGATCCCGCGTGGCTCCAACATGTCGCAGGTTGGTTCGGAGTCGCGACCGTCACACTGTACTTCTGCGTCGCGGCCATCACCCTCCGCTGGCGCCCGAAAACTGGAACCCGCGTCGTGCGTTACGAACCGCCGCCGGGCATTTCACCCGCGACTGCTGCCTACCTCCTCGAGCGCGGAATCACGGAAAAGCCTTTAGCGGTCGCGCTTGTGAACATGGCCGCCAAGGGTTACCTGCGAATCGAACAAGGCCCCAGCGATTACCTTCTCACTCAGTCCGAGGCCTCGATACCGCTGGAACCGGAGGAGCAGATCATCGCCGAGCGGGTGTTTTTTCGTGGACAAACCTCTGTCCGCCTGTCCCAACTCCGCATCTTGCCTAAAATCGCTTTCCAGGTTCGGGAGTTCCTCGAATCAAACCTCGAGCCCAATCTGCTTTCTTCCCATTTTCCGTTCTTCGTCCCAGGATTCACGATCTCGCTCTGGTGTTTTCTCGTCGTCACCCTCTATCCCGAGATGCAAATCCTGTGGGACCACAGCAGTCCCGTTGGATTAATGTTTCCGGCCTTGCTTGCCGTCTGGTTCCTGCTCTCCACCGTCCGCACTTTGCCTGCGCTCATTTACAAAATCGAGAGCCTGCTGCCGGGCCGCGTTCATCGCATGCGCTTCGTCAAACGCGACAGCACGACGCTGGTCGTATTTTTGCTGGCGGCGGCTTCGCTCGGCGTGATGGCCTGGGCCACTTCGCCCTGGTTCGCGTTGCAGTTTGGGAGCTATGTTTTGGTGAATCTTCTTGGATGGATGGCTCTTCGGGCGCCGACCGCCGACGGACGGGCGCTGCTCGAACAGCTCTCAGAGTTCCGCATGTTCCTGGCTGAGGTCGACTCGGATCGCGTGAATCGAATGAACGCTCCTAACGCCACTGACGCCAGAGCGGAAAAATATTGGGGATGGGCTCTGGCGCTGGACATCGAGCACTCCTGGGGCGAGCAGTTCGCGGCAGCCATGCTCAATCAACTAGGCCCGGGCTCAGCAATGCTAAGCATCGAAGCCAATTGCCCCGAAGAAGCCCGCGCCAGCCAGGAAGTCCTCGACCTTCGCCTGCGCTAATTCGCAAGGCAGGCTGCACCGTGATCGGGCATCAATACGAAAGCATGCAGTTCGAATTTCCTCAGGCGACGGTAACCGTACAGAGTCTTCAGGAAAAGACGAGCATAATTCTCCACGACGAAAAACCTCCTTCGTTGAAATGTAGAGAATGTTACCAAATAGGTTCCGGGAGGAGAAATCAATCGGGTAGGCTTCACGGTGTCGGCCCTCAGCGGCTAAAGCCGAGATGCGTAACCAGCCTAAGGCGGTGCGACTGGAAGTCGCACCCTTCCCGGTCGATTTATTTTCGAGAATGTTCCGATTCGGGAAGGCAGGAAAAACCGAGGCAGATCCCGAAACCGGAAAACCCGGAGAGACTAGTAGAACCCGCGACAGACGGGACGTTCCAAGCTCTGATGGGAAACCGCGGCCTAAAGACCGCGGCCTACAGGATGTAGCGCGACAAATCCTGATCCTTCACAATGTCGGTCAGCATCTTGCCGCACATATTCCGCGTCGATCGTCACGTGCTCGCCCTTTTTCTCCGGCGCCTCGAAGCTCATCTCGTCCAGCACCCGCTCCATGATCGTGTGCAGGCGCCGCGCGCCGATGTTCTCCGTGCTCTCGTTCACGCGGAAAGCGAAGTGCGCAATCTCTTCCAGCGCTTCCTTCGTGAACTCCAGCTTCACGCCTTCGGTCTCGAGCAGCGCCGTGTACTGCTTCACCAGCGACGATTTCGGCTCGGTCAGAATCCGCACGAAATCTTCCATGGTCAGCGACTGCAGTTCCACGCGAATCGGAAACCGCCCCTGCAGTTCGGGAATCAGATCGCTCGGCTTCGAAACGTGAAACGCGCCCGCCGCAATGAACAGAATGTGATCGGTGCGCACCATGCCATAGCGCGTGTTGACGGTCGTGCCTTCGACGATCGGCAGAATGTCGCGCTGCACGCCTTCCCGCGAAACGTCCGGCCCATGGCCGCCTTCGCGCCCGGCGATCTTGTCGATCTCGTCCAGGAAGATGATGCCGGAATTTTCCACGCGGTCGATCGCCATGCGCGTGACCTGATCCATATCGATCAGCCGCTGCTCTTCTTCCTGAATCAGATATTCGAAGGCCTCGTTGACCTTCATCTTCCGCTTCTTGGTGCGCTGGCCGAAGATGTTCGGCAACATGTCTTTGATGTTGACGTCCATCTCCTCGACGCCCTGGTTGGTCAGAATTTCAAACGACGGAAAATTGCGTTCGCGCACGTCGATCTCGACCGTGCGGTCGTCGAGCTTGCCCTCGCGCAATTGCTGGCGCAATTTTTCGCGCGTGCGGTTCGACGACTCCGTCAAGCGCTGTGCTGCCGTCAATCACCACGCCGCCCGCAGTGGTCGAAGCTCGCCGTCCGGCACGCGGCGCGAGGCGACGGCGGCAGCAGAATATCCAGCAGCCGCTCTTCCGCATTCAGTTCGGCCTTGTCGGCAACGTCTTCCAGCTTTTCTTCGCGCACGTTGTCGATCGCAATCTCCACCAGATCGCGCACCATCGACTCCACGTCGCGCCCCACGTAGCCGACTTCGGTAAACTTCGAAGCCTCCACTTTCAGAAACGGAGAATTCGCCAGCTTGGCCAGCCGCCGCGCAATCTCCGTCTTGCCCACGCCCGTGGGCCCGATCATGATGATGTTCTTGGGGATGATTTCTTCGGCGAGTTCCGGCGTAAGTTTCTGCCGGCGCATGCGGTTGCGCAGCGCAATGGCCACGGCGCGCTTGGCGTCCTTCTGGCCAATCACATGTTTGTCGAGTTCGACGACAATCTCGCGCGGAGTCAGTTCATCCAGCGCAAGCTGTTCTTCTTCAGCGGAAGAGGGAAGATAAATAGCCATAAATCAGTCGTTAGTCGTTCGGTCGCTCGTCGTTGGTCAATTCGGTCGCGGTTGTGTTCGAGCCAGCGACCGACTAGCGACCGAACGACTGCAGCTACAACTCTTCAATCGTTACCTTGTCATTGGTATAGATGCACATCTTGCCCGCAATCTTCATTGCTTCTTCGGCAATCTGCCGGGCGGAAAGTTGCGTATGCTCCGCCAGCGCCTGCGCCGCAGCCTGCGCATAAGGCCCGCCGCTGCCGATCGCCGCAACCGCTCCGTCGGGCTCGATCACGTCGCCCTGCCCGCTCAGCAGAAACGTCTGCTCTTTGTCGGAAACCAGCAGCAACGCTTCCAGATGCCGCAGAAATTTGTCGGTCCGCCAGTCGCTGGCCAGTTCGACCGCGGCGCGCCCCAGGTTGCCGTGATACTGCTCCAGCTTGGCCTCGAAGCGGCTGAACAAGGTGAACGCATCCGCGGTCGAACCGGCAAATCCGGCAACAATCTTGTCGTTGTAAAGCCGCCGGATCTTCTTGGCCGAGTGCTTGATCACCGACTCGCCCAGCGTGACCTGGCCGTCGCCCGGCCAGGACGACCTTCCCGTCCCGCCGGACCGACAAAACTGTAGTGGATCGAATCAGTCGCTTCGTAGTCATGAGCGCAATTCTTGATTATAACAGCGCCTGCGGACCAGGCCCCCGCTCGCCGGTTAACGCCAGTATTTTCTGCTATTTATAGAGTTCTTCAGTAACCACTCCGCAGATTACCGCTGTGACATTTACCCACCTCGTCCGAGCGCCGTACTTTGTAGCTCATGCCCCAGTCTGCAGCAGTTTTGTGTCACGACAAACGGTCCCTGCAAACGCTGAAAACCACCCTCGAAGAGCTTGATATCGAGCTGGTTAACTGCCCCTCCGGGCAGGAGGCGCTGGAATTGGTCATGACCGGCCACTGCTCCACGCTCATTGTGGATTTTGATTTGCCGGGCGCCGAAGAAGTCATCCGCATGGCGTCGCTGCTGCCGCCCAGCCAAAAGCCTACGCTGCTGGCGGTCGCCAGCCGCGCGTGGCCCGGCACCGGACAGGCCTTCCAGTCCGGCGCCAGCCGCATCCTGTATCGGCCGCTCGAACCCGAGCAGATCAAGGAAGCCTTAAAGACAGAAAAGAAATCGCGAGAAATCAAATCGCCGCAAGGCCACTCGCTACGAAGTGAAGACGCTGGTTTATCTGGATCTGGAAAGCGGAACGCTTCCCGGCGTCAGTATCGACATTGGTGAGCACGGGCTCGCGGTGCAGGCCACTGAACCCGTCCCCATGGCGTTCGAATCTGGCTTTCCGCTGCGTTCTGCCCGGCACGGACGTGACGCTGCACGGACACGCCGATGTCATCTGGGCCAGTGATCAAGGCCGCGCGGGACTGTTCTTCTCGAAGCTTAGCGCCAGCGGCCCGCAAACATCTCAAGCACTGGCTCCATAAGCGCAGCGCTTACAACAAGGACAAAGAGCGACAACACGCTTGAGCGACCTGATGCCGCACGAAGACGCGCACGTCGAATTCGCGACCTCCGAATAAGGCTACGAGACAACCTTGAACCACTAAGGACACGAAGTATCACGAAGGTTTTATATGCCTTCGTGCATCTTCGGTGTCCTTCGTGGTTAAGGCCTTCGCGGTTGGAAAACCGCCCCGGCCTTAGAATCATCCGAGTCGTTCAGAGTAGCGAAAATCCAGGAGGCACGCTCTGCCCACATCACCCAAACCGGCGTCGCATTCAACGGCCACTCCATGGTCGGATCGCTTCAGCGCGTGCTCGTCTGCTCTCCCCGCACCGCAGGATGGAACCAGCCGGAGCGCGTCGCGCGCTGGCGCGATCTCGGCTTTCATCACGCCCCCGACTTCGCCACGGCCCAGGCGCAGCATGAAACACTTTGCCGCGAACTCACCGCAGCCGGCGCCGAAATCCTCGAACTCGCGCCCGCGCCAGAACTCTCCCTCGATGCTGCCTACACCCATGACGCTTCTCTCGCCACCGATTTCGGCCTCATCGTCATGCGTCCCGGCAAAGCCAACCGCGTCTTCGAAGGCCAGCACCACGGCGCCTACTGCCATGCGGTTCGGCATGCCGACGCTCGCGAAATCATCGCGCCCGGCACCACCGAAGCCGGAGACATTCTGTGGCTCGACTCCAAGACGCTGCTCGTCGGCCACGGCTACCGCACCAACGCCGCAGGCATCGCGCAGCTGCGCGGCACTGCTCGCGCCGAAAGGGGTGACGGTTCTCTCCGCCCCGCTACCCTACGGCCCGGGCCCATCGGCCTGCCTGCACCTGATGTCGCTGATCAGCCTGCTCGATGAACAGACCGCGCTGGTCGATCTCCCGTGGCTGGCGGTCGAAACCGTCGAACTGCTCAAGTCGCGCGGATACAGCTTCATCGCAGATCGACGATTCCGAACGCGACACGCTGGCCTGCAACGTGCTCGCGCTGGGCGGCAAGCGCCTGCTCGCGATCGAAGAGAATCAGAAGACCAACGACCGCCTTCGCCGCGCCGGGTTCGACGTCCGCACCTTTCCCGGCAGCGAACTCTGCATCAACGGCAGCGGCGGCCCCACCTGCCTGACCCGCCCTCTGTTGCGTGGCTGAACCATAGGGCACAGCGGGACAGCGCCGGCGTCGGCAACTCCCCGAGGTCTGTGGTCGGGTGTGATCGCTGCGCTTGCTGGACGGGCGAAGGCGCCCGTTCCCACATGTTTCGTGCCCTGCCCCACATTCTTCGGGCCTACTCCTGTCCTGCGAGCGAGCCCAACAGTTCTCCCAGACGATCCAAGCTCTGCGTCCAGCCCATCTCCATCCCCTTGAGATACTGCGGAGCGGCCGCAGTCGCTTTAATCACGCGAAGCTGCAAGGTCAGAGCCGTTTTTCCGCCGCTGGTCGGTAAATGTCACGGTGCTTCAGCACATCGAACATCGAGTTGCCTTTGTCGTCGAGCGCGCTGCTGACAAACACCAACCGCTCGGGCACGACGATTTCCTGAAATACGCCCGTCATCGGATACACCACTCCATCCGGCGCCCGCATGTGAATGCGTATCGCTCCCCCCGCCCGCACATCCATTTCGCATACGGGATTCGTGAATCCCTTCGGTCCCCACCATTGCGCCATGTGCTTGGTCTCGGTCCATGCCTTGAAGACCAGATCTCTGCGGCGCATCGAACACTCGCGTCATCACCAGATCCCATTCCGAAGATTCGCTCGCCATGCTCCTCTTTGTCGCGTTAGTCCTTGCGTTTTGTGCGGACATGCTTCTTCTCCTTCTTTTTATTTCTTCGATTCTTTCTGCTTCATTTCCTGCAGATAGTCATCCAGCCGGTCGAAACTCTCCTCCCAGAACCGGCGGTAGTGGTCCACCCATCCCGCCACATCCTGCAGCGGAGCCAGCCCGCAGCCGGCACGGTCGCCACTGCGCTTCGCGCCCGCGCGCAATCAATCCGGCGCGCTCCAGTACTTTCAGGTGCTTGGAAATCGCCGGCATGCTCATGGCAAACGGCTGATGCCAACTCCGTCACCGACGCCTCGCCCGACGCCAGCCGCGCCAGAATCGCCCGCCGCGTGGGATCCGCCAGAGCTCCGAAGGTTTCGCTCAATCGATCGTTCATTGTCTTAATGAACCAGTACAGTTAAATAACTATTAGGTTAAATACATCCAAGCAGGCTCGATTGTCAACAGATTTCTTGATTTACCCGCAGCTAAACGTCACCTCACGCTGCCGGAATCGTTCAACCGGAATTACCTTTAGGATTAGTATGATCTTTCTACTTAATAGAAAATCGTTTCGGGGAAAGAGTTTACGGATGCCATCTTCATACCTCCGCCTCCTGATCGTGTGGTTCGTAATAGCTTTCGTCGCCGCGATTTCCGCGCCGGCGCAGACCGCCTCCGCGCAGCCCGCGACAACCATCGACGCCGTCACCGGATCCCAGCCCTTGCGCGATGGCGTTGAAATCCAGGCGGGATCCGCAACTCTGCGCATCACGGCGCTGCGCGACGACATCGTTCGCGTGCGCATCGCTCCGGGCCCTCTCCCCGAAGACGCCTCGTGGGCAGTTCTCTCCGCCGCACGCACGAAGTCCATCGATGTGCAACCGATCCAGGACGACGCCTCGGTGGGCTTCCACACTACGGCACTCGACGTCCGCGTCGAGCGCAATCCTCTGCGTCTGGTCATCCGCGATCTGTCGGGCAATGTCATCTCCTCCGACGCCCCGGGCCGCCCCGTGCGCTTCCAACTTGGAGGCTTCACTGTGTCGAAGCAAATGCCCGGCAACGAACACTTCTTCGGCCTCGGCGACAAGGCTGGATCCTTCGACCGTCGCAATCAGGCCTTCACGCTGTGGAACACCGATATCGGCCCGCAGGAATCGATCGACCCGCTCTACAAAGCGATCCCTTTCTTTCTCGGCGTCAACGGCACACGCAGTTACGGCCTTTTCCTCGACAACACCTGGCGCACGTGGTTCGACTTCGGTAAACAGGCGCGCGACGCCGTCTTCTTCGGTTCCGACGGCGGACCGCTCGACTACTACTTTCTCTACGGCCCCACTCCGAAACAGGTCGTCGAAAGTTATGCCTATCTCACCGGACTGCCCCCGCTCCCACCGCTCTGGGCCTTCGGATTCCAGCAGTCCCGCTACAGCTATACTCCCGAATCGCAGGTGCGTGACGTCGCCAAGCGGCTCCGCGCCGACGCGATTCCCTCCGACGTGCTTTATCTCGACATCGACTACCAGTTCAAGAACCGACCCTTCACGGTCGACCCTAAGACGTTCCCCGACTTCCCCGGACTGATCTCGGATCTGCGCAAAGATCATTTCCGCACCGTCACCATCACCGACCTGCACATTGCGCACGTCGCCAATCAGGGCTACTCGCCCTTCGACACCGGGGAGGCGGGCAACCACTTCGTGAAGAATCCCGATGGCACCGACTTCATCGGCATCGTGTGGCCCGGCCCCGCAGTCTTTCCCGACTTCACCCGAGCCCCAACCCGCGAGTGGTGGGGCAGCCTTTACGCCGAGTTTGTGAAGGACGGCGTCGCCGGATTCTGGAACGACATGAATGAGCCTTCCGTTTTTGACGGCCCCGGCATGACCATGCCGCTCGACACAGTTCACCACATCGAAGAGCCAGGATTCACCACACGTACCGCGACCCACGCCGAGATTCACAACATCGTCGGCCTCGAGAACGCGCGTGCCACCTACGATGGTCTGTTGAAGTTGCGACCGGACGAGCGCCCGTTTGTCCTCACGCGCGCCACATATGCCGGGGGGCAGCGCTACGGTTTCACCTGGACCGGGGATAACTCCGCGACCTGGAACCATCTCCGTCTCGCGACGCAGATGGTGCTCAATCTCGGCGTCAGCGGCATCTCGATGGTCGGTGCCGACGTTGGCGGCTTCGGTAGTTCACCCGCGCCCGCGCTCCTCACTCGCTGGGTTGAACTTGCAGCCTTCTCGCCCCTCTGCCGCGATCATGCAGCCAAAGGCACGCAGCCGCACGAACTCTGGTCCAACGGGCCCGAGCAGGAAGCTATCCGGCGCCGCTATATTGAAACTCGTTACAAGCTTCTGCCCTACATCTATTCGCTCGCCGATGAATCCTCGCGCACCGGACTTCCCATCATGCGCCCCGTATTTTTGGACTACCCCGAGATCTTCGCGCCCAACTCCGGCGGCTTCGAGCATCTCGACACCGAGTTTCTACTCGGCCCCAGCCTGCTGATCGCTCCTCCGCCTTTCGCCGAAACGCTTGACGACTACTCTGTCTCGTTTCCCAAAACTCACGAGTGGTACGACTTCTGGACTGGACTCAAAGCGCCTCCCTCCCCGCAGGCGCCTCCGATTGCCGCGGCTGTCACTGCCCAGAACATTGGGGCGGAAGTCACTTACCCTCGTGCCATCCATCCTCCGCTTGAAACCATGCCGGTTTACGTGCGCGATGGCAGCATTATCCCGATCCAACCCTTGATCCAGAACACGGACGAAACTCCCAAGGGCCCGCTCGAACTCCACGTCTATCCCGGCCCACAGTGCAGCGGCTCCATCTATCTCGACGACGGCCACACCTTCCGCTACCAGAAAGGTGAGTACCTGCGGCAGAGCTTCACTTGTGAATCCAACGACAAGGCGATTCGTCTGACTTTCCACAAGCGCGAAGGCTCCTTCGTTCCCTGGTGGAAGTTTTTCGAAGTGGTGATTTACGACTGGCCGTCGGCCCACGCCGAGGCAAAGTTCTCCAGCAGCACGTATCCCTTGAAGACCACGTACGATCCAAAGCAGCACGCCCTGCACATGACGCTGGCCGATGTGTCGGCAGAGGCTGAGCTCACCGTGCGAGGCAGGTCCACTCACTGATCCGGGCGCCCGACGCACCCTGGGCTTCGAAGCGTGAGATAGCTACGCCGAGCGCTTCCACTCATCCTCGGCTGCGCGGATTGGGACGGGCTCCTTCGCAATTGGGGGAATGTATCTGGGAGCGGGTAAGAAGAAAGGACGGAAGTGGCGCCTCATGCAGCCATGACATCGGGCGAGTCCGAGTAGGAAGAGCAGACTGGCAAGGTCTCCCCACGTCTTCCGGCGCGAGCGATACACCTCTGAACTACTGCAGTAGGGGCAATCACTGAAGGAAATTCTGCGCATACTACACCGCCACAAATAAACGCGGCACGCTATAGGTTAATAGTACCGCAACCAGGGTGGTTCTTGCGGATTCGACCTCACAGTCTCTGCAAACGCAAGGCGTCGATGAACGACGCGGCCCCGAGAAATCTTTTTTGGGGCCGAGCTGGCAGATTCAAGAAACCCTGGTGGTGCCCAAATGGCGCCTCTGTACACCTTGGATAGCAGCGAGCGTAGGCACGGTTGCTTCAACCATCAGGCTTTCTTCAGTAAGCGGGTAATCCAGACCAAAATCACGGCACCCACAAATGCCACGAGGATGGAGCCAATCATGCCTCCGCCTGGCCAGATCCCCAAAAGTCCAAAGATCCAGCCTCCCAGAAGGCCACCGAGGATGCCGAGGATGATGTCCACGAGAACGCCGTAGCCACCGCCTTTCATGACTTGCCCGGCAAGCCAACCGGCAATCAGACCAACCACAATCCAAACGAGAAATCCCATGATGATCCTCCTCGGGTCAACCTACATAGGGCTGACCGGAAATGTATACACCGGGGTCGCTACTCGAACGGCACGTTTGCGCGCCGCTCAGAAACTTTGCTCCACCAATTCGTCAGCGGGCGGCACTCAGCGCGAGATAGCTCAGGCCCGCGATCGAAATGGCGATGAACAAGTAAGGCCACAGTTCGAGAGCGCGTTTCAAACCGTTTACAGTTGAAGGTATTTGCGTTGTGGGTCTCTCCATGGCACACCTCACAATAGGACAGGATTCATGCGACCGCGGCCAGCGACGGCGGGGAAAACGTAAAGGAAGGGCAGCACGCAGGACTAGCGATACGAATGTGGGTGGTGGACACCATAACCAATGCTTGGCTCTGCAAACTCGCCGCCTTCCGGTTTGTATCCTGAATTTGTAACGATTCGTCGAAACGGCTGGAAAAATTGGTGGCCGGCGATCCTCTGCCGGTCACCATCAGCGCTTACGTTGGATCAAGCAGCTAACTTCTGGCCCAGGAACTCCTTGGCCTTTCCCATCTCCGCGTCCCACTTGGTCAGCTGTTCGGGAGTCAGAAAACCTACCAGCCGCTGACGAATCGCCGCTCGATTGTCCGCGAGCTTCTTGAGTAAATCCTCTTTTGTCGCGTTGGGATTCTGCTGTTTGTATTCCTGCACTTTCTCGTACGCCTCGCTCATGAAAGCGTGCAATTTCTGTTTCTGATCCTCCGAGAGATTCAGATCGGCGCCAAATCTCTTGAGTTCACTTGTGATCGATGCCACTTGTTCGGCAGTTAACGCCATAATGCTCCTTTTGCAATCAGGCTGGATTGGTACGGTTCTGAAGGAAGAACGCAAGCGTCTGCGTCCAAAAATGGAACGGATTTTACAAGCAGGAGATTAAGAACCAACTGCAGCAACTACAACTGTCAGATCTGATAGGGTTGG
The DNA here is from genome assembly GCA_963795875.1 of uncultured Acidobacteriaceae bacterium. Lineage (GTDB taxonomy): Bacteria > Acidobacteriota > Terriglobia > Terriglobales > Acidobacteriaceae > Sulfotelmatobacter. The sequence continues at coordinate 629,815 of CAWCJM010000003.1, read as the reverse complement.
GTTGCGCTCCCTCCGACGAATGCAATCGTAGGGGTTGGCGACAGATTGATACCAGACCATCGGCTCGCGTCCTGCCGGAAGTTCCACACCCGTTCCTGCTAAAATTAAGTCCGCATGCTTCTTCCCTTCGTCCGCGAACTCTTCGCGGACGTAGAAATGCTTCCCGCCTTCACGCGTGTTGCCTCCCACCTGCGGGAGGGCACGGGGCGCATTCGTGTCTCCGGACTCTCGCCCACCGCAAAAGCCCTGCTGCTCGTGCTTTTGCGCCGTCATGCCGACCGCCCCCTTATCGTCGTCGTCAACGACAACCGCGCCGTCGAAGATTTCGTCCCGATCCTGCGCGGCTTCTGCGAACTCACCAGCGCGAGCGATCCCGAAGGCATCGTCGCCCTTCCTGCCCGCGACGTGCTCCCGTTCCAGAATCTTTCCCCGCATCCCGAACTTCAGGAAGAACGCGCCACCGCCCTCTGGAAAATTGCCACCGGGCAAAGCGTCGATCGTGGTCACTCCAGTCGCGGCCACGGCCATCCTGCTGCGCTCCGCCGACTACTACACCGACCTCGCCCGCATTCTGCGCCGCGGCGAATCCTTCGATGTCGACAATCTGCTCGCCCACCTGAACACCGTCGGCTACGACGTCCGCCGACGTCGTCGAAATGCCCGGCGACAGTACGCCCTTCGCGGCGGCATCCTCGATGTCTACTCGCCCGAAGCCGAGCGCCCCGTCCGCATCGAATTCTTCGGCGACGAAGTCGAATCCATCCGCCGCTTCGATCCCACCTCGCAGCGTTCTTCGAATCCCATGGACGAAGCGCTTGCTGTTGCCGCTCACCGAAACTCCGGTCAGCGATCATCTTCTCGGCGCAATCCATACTCGGCTCTCCGGCAAGCGCATCACAGGTACGGAAGAAATCGTCGAAGCCGCCGTCCGCTCCGGCGGCGTCACCGTTTTTCCCGGCTGGGAGTTTTACGCCCCCGTCGCCGGAGCCGACCGCACGCGTCTTCGATCTGCTTCCCCACGCCGCCGTGCTGCTCGACGAGCCCGATCTGCTCCGCACCGAATTCGACCGCTTCTGGACCCGCGTCGAAGAAGCTCACGAGCGCAGCGGCGTCGGCAATCTCGTCCGCCCCGTAGATTTGTATTTACCGCCAGACGACTGGTGGAAGAAAGTCGCGTCCCTCACCGGAGCCGACGTCGAGCACCTCGGCATCACGCGCAGCGAATGATGCACGACTCGACTGTCACTTTCCTCACCCAGCCCACTCCCCGCTTCCACGGCGCGGTTCCGACGATGCTCGAAGAAGTCCAGAAACTCACCGGGCAGGGAAATCAGGTTCTGTTCTCCGTCCCCAACACCGGCGAAGTCGAACGCCTCGCCGACATCTTCACCGAATACAACGTCTGCTTCCGCCTGGGCAGCCGCACCCGCGGCGGCGAAAGCTACGCCGACGAAACCAGTTACTTCGCCGGAGAAGTTCTCACCACCACGCTCGCCAAAGCCTACGTCCCCGATGGCGTGATGTTCCCCGACGCCCATCTCGCCATTTTCGGCGCTCGCGATCTTTTCGACGAATCCGACGCTGTCGCTTCTCGCCCGCAGCGCCAGAAGTCGAAAGTCTCCGCATTCCTCTCCGACTTCCGCGACCTGCAAGTCGGCGACTACGTCGTCCACGTCGAACACGGCATCGGCCAGTATCAGGGCCTGAAAGAAATCAATCAGGGCGACGGCAACGCCGAGTTCATGCTGCTCGAATACGCCGAAGGCGCGCGCCTCTACGTCCCGCTCACGCGCCTCGACCTGATTCAGAAATACCGGTCGTCCGAAGGCGCCAAGCCAGCGCTCAGTCATCTCGGCACGCAGGCGTGGTCCAAGACCAAAGCCCGCGTGCGCAAGGCCATGAAAGACATGGCCGACGAACTCCTCAAGCTTTACGCCGAACGCAAAATGGCCATGGGCCACTCCTTCCCCGCGGGCAACGAATTCGTGCGCGAGTTCGAAGACGCCTTCGAGTTCAACGAAACCGAAGACCAGGCGCAGGCCATCGCCGACGTGACGCGCGACATGGAATCCGACGCAGCCCATGGACCGCCTGCTCTGCGGCGACGTCGGCTACGGCAAGACGGAAGTCGCCATGCGCGCCGCGTTCAAGGCCGTCGGCGACAACAAGCAGGTCGCCGTCCTCGCTCCCACCACGGTCCTCGCCTTCCAGCACTACGAAACTTTCAAGCAGCGCTTCGGACCGTTCCCCGTCACCATCGAAATGATCAGCCGCTTCCGCAACCCGAAGCAGCAAAAAGAAATTCTGCAAAAAACCGAAGCCGGCAAAATCGACATCCTCATCGGCACCCACCGCATTCTCTCGAAAGATCTGAAGTTCGCCGACCTCGGCCTGCTCATCGTCGACGAAGAACAGCGCTTCGGCGTCCGCCACAAAGAACGCATCAAGCAGATGCGCAAGCAAGTCGACGTCCTCACCATGTCGGCCACGCCCATTCCGCGCACGCTGCACATGTCGCTGGTCGGCCTGCGCGACATGAGCGTGATCGAAACTCCGCCCAAAGATCGCATGGCGATTCAAACCGTCGTCGCCAGTTGGGACGACAAATTCATCCAGTCCTCGATCGAACAGGAACTCGAACGCGGCGGCCAGGTCTACTTCGTCCACAACCGCGTCGACAGCATCTTCGAAATCGCCGCCAAGCTGCAGGAACTGGTTCCGAAGGCGCGCATCATGGTCGGCCACGGCCAGATGGGCGAAACCGAACTCGAAAAAGTGATGCTCGGATTCATGCATCACGAAGCCGACATCCTCGTCGCCACCACGATCATCGAAAACGGCCTCGACATCCCGCTCTGCAACACGATCCTGATCAACCGCGCCGACCGCCTCGGCCTCTCCGAGCTCTACCAGCTCCGCGGACGCGTCGGCCGCTCCAACCGCCGCGCCTACGCCTATCTGCTGATTCCGAAAGAAGTCGAGCTCACGCCGATCGCGCGCCGAAGACTCGCGGCGTTGAAAGAATTCTCCGACCTCGGCGCCGGATTCAAAATCGCCGCGCTCGATCTCGAACTCCGCGGCGCCGGCAATCTCCTCGGCGGCGAGCAGAGCGGACACATCGAAGCCATCGGCTTCGAGCTCTACACCCAAATGCTCGAACGCGCCGTCCGCGAAATGAAGGGCGAAGCCGCACCCGACGAAGCCGAAACCCAGCTCAACCTCGGCCTGAACATCCGCATCAACTCGGACTACATCCCCGAAGAGAATCAGCGCCTGCAGATGTACAAGCGCGTAGCCCGCGTAGAAACCGAATCGCAACTCGGCGATGTCGGCGCCGAACTGCAAGACCGCTACGGCCCGCCGCCGCAACCAGTCCGCAACCTGCTCGACTACGCGAGCCTCAAACTCCTCTGCATGCGCGTCGGCGTAAACGCCATCGAGCGCAAGCGCGACTTCGTGACCTTCAAGTTCCGCCAGAACGCCGCCGTCGATCCCGAACAGCTGGCGAGATTCGTCTCCGCCCAGCGCGGCGCCCAATTCACTCCAGACGGCATGTTGAAGTTCGTCCTGAAAGCCACGGCCGCAGACGAAGTCCTCCGAGCCCTCCGCACAGTTCTAGAGCAACTGGCGAGCGAGGAATCGGCATCAGAAGTGGGATCTCAACAGCGACCCGACGCTAAATGAGCCGCGAAACACTGAAACGTACGAGCGACACGCGAGTACCAGCGGAACTGCAGTGAACTTCTGGAACTCTCGTAGGAACGGCTTATCGAACCATCGCCACCTGCAACGCGACCAGTTACAATTGATCCGTTCGCCGAAACAAGGGCCAACGATAACGACCGAGCAACGACCGACCCATGCCCATGAAAGTCCGCAAAGCCGTATTCCCCGCCGCCGGCCTGGGCACACGCTTCCTGCCCGCCACCAAAGCTCAGCCCAAGGAAATGCTGCCCGTCGTCGACAAGCCGATCATTCAATACGGCGTCGAAGAGGCCATGGCCTCCGGCTGCGACCAGATCCTCATCATCACCGGCCGCGGCAAGCAGGCGATCGAAGACCACTTCGACGTCAGCTACGAACTCGAGAACATGCTCGAGGAGCGCCGCAAGACCGACCTGCTCAAAATCGTCCGCAACATTTCCGACATGATGCACGTCGCCTACGTCCGCCAGAAAGAGGCGCTCGGCCTCGGCCACGCCGTGCTCATGGCGCGCGAACTCGTCGGCAACGAGCCCTTCGCCGTCCTGCTCGCCGACGACGTCATCGACGCCCCCGTCCCCTGCCTCAAGCAAATGGTCAACGTCTTCGACGAGAAACAATGCTCGGTCATCGCCGCGCAGGTCGTCGAAGGCAAGATGATTTCCTCCTACGGCGTCTTCGACGCCCAGCCCGCCGAGGGATTCAACGGCCGCCTCTTCGAGATCCGCAACATGGTGGAAAAGCCCAAGCCCGAAGAAGCTCCGTCGAACCTGGCGATCATCGGCCGCTACATTCTGACGCCCGCGATTTTCGATTGCCTCGCAAAGACTCCGACCGGCGCGGGCGGCGAACTCCAACTCACCGACGGCATGCGCATGTTGCTGAAGCAGGAAAAAATGTACGCCTACGTCTACGAAGGCAAGCGCTACGACACCGGCGACAAGCTGGGATTCCTGAAAGCCACCGTAGAATTCGCGCTAAAGCGCAGCGACCTGGGCGGCCCATTCCGCGAATATCTCAAAGGCCTGGAACTCTAGGCAGAGCTCCACAAGCAGAAGCTCACGCGAAGACTCTGTCATCCTGAGCGCAGCGAGCTGAATGCGCTCGCGCAGTCGAAGGATCCCTACCCCGAACCGGCCGCCGCAAGCCGAAGAGGGTGCCCCACCCTTGTCGCGCTCTTTGCGATAGGGTGGGGATTTTGAATTCAAATGGGAATCTAAATTCAGGCGGGAACTCTACTTTCCTTTCAACTTCCTCGACTTCTCCTCCACTCCCCGCGCCAACTTCTCCTTGTGCGCGTCGAGTTTCTTCCCCATCGAAGCATCGCCCAAAGCAATCATCTGCGCCGCCAGAATTCCCGCGTTGGTCGCGCCCGGCTTCCCAATCGCAACCGTAGCCACCGGAATCCCTGCCGGCATCTGCACCGTCGCCAGCAGCGAATCCATCCCGTTGCAGCGACGTCGAAGGAATCGGCACGCCAATCACGGGCAAAGTCGTATGCGCCGCGATCACTCCCGCCAAATGCGCCGCCCCGCCCGCTCCCGCAATGATCACCTGAATCCCGCGCCCCGCGGCCTTGCGCGCAAAATCCGCCGTACGGTCCGGCGAGCGGTGCGCCGAAGTCACATCAATCTCATACGCGATCCCAAACTCGTCGAGCGCCTTCCCCGCCTCGCGCATAATCTCCAGATCAGAATCGCTCCCCATCACAATCGAAACCAGTGTCTTGCTCATCGCTCCTCTCCCATTATGTTTTTTGTATTGTCATCCTGAGCGGAGGATTTGCTTCGCGAAGCGAAGCAAATCCGCAGTCGAAGGATCCCTATCGAATTACCGCACCGCAACCAGCAAGCAAGATCTCAAACTCGGGCAGTCTTTGAAACCTTGAAAGCTTATCTCTTCAACGCTCTCCCCGCAATATCCTTCCGATAATGCGCCCCGTCAGAACGAAATCTTCCCGCAAGCCTCATAAGCGCGCTCCACCGCCGTTTCCAGATCCCGCGCCCGCGCCGTCACTCCCAGCACGCGCCCGCCCGCAGTGTAGTAAACTCCGTCGCGCTTCGAAGTCCCCGCATGAAACACTTTCACGCCCGTCAACCGCGGCAGCCTCATCGAGCCCATCGATCCGCTTCCCCACCTCGTATGTCCCCGGATATCCCCCCGACGACATCACCACGCACACCGAAGCATCCTGCGACCACTTGAAATCCCCGTCACTCACGCGCCCTTCAATCGAAGCCTCGAGCGCCTCGACCAGATCGCTCTCCAGCCGCATCAGGATCGGCTGCGTCTCCGGATCGCCGAAGCGGCAGTTGAACTCCAGCACCATCGGCCCGCGCGCCGTCATCATCAGCCCGCAGTACAGCACGCCCTTAAACTCCGCGCCCTCAGCCTTCATCCCCGCGACCACCGGCCGCGCGATGTGATGCACCAGCCAGTCGCGCATGCTGGTCGTCGACAATATCCGCCGTCGAATACGCGCCCATGCCGCCGGTATTCGGACCGGTATCGCCGTCGCCCACGCGCTTGTGATCCTGCGCGGCCACCAGCGGAGCCACGCGCTCGCCGTCGCTGAACACCAGGAACGAAAGCTCGTCGCCTTTCAAACATTCTTCCAGCACGACGCGCGCGCCGGCCTCGCCCAGCATCTTTCCGCTGAGCATCTCCGCCGCCACGCTGGCCGCCTCTTCCTTCGCTCTTGGCGATCACCACGCCCTTGCCCGCCGCCAGCCCGTCGGCCTTCACCACCACGGGCACATGAAAATGTCCGAGCGCCGACCGCACCTGCTCGATCGAATCACAAATGGCAAAGGGAGCCGTAGGGATGTGGTGCCGCTGCAGAAATTCCTTGGCGAAGCTCTTGCTCGATTCCAGTTGCGCCGCAGCCTGCGTCGGCCCAAACGCCCGCCACCCGCGCCGCGTGAACTCATCGACCACGCCGAGAGTAAGAGGCAGTTCCGGCCCAACGACGGTCAGATCCGGCTGCAGACGCGCCGCCAGCGCCGTAATCGACTCCAGGCTCTTCAGGTCCGCCGCCACGCACTCCGCATCGTCGGCGATGCCGCCGTTCCCCGGCGCGCAATAAAGCTGTGAAACGCGCGGCGACTGCCGCAGCTTCCATACCAGCGCATGCTCGCGCCCGCCGCTTCCGAGGACCAGAACTTTCATAAGCCAGAGAAAATTAAGGTTAGGGGTTGAAGAGGAATGCTGTCAAACGTACCCAAACAACATGTGGGGACAGCCGCCCTCGGCTGTCGGTTGAGCGCAAGCTCAACCGTTCTGCCTTTGTCTCGCAAGGTCCCTCACTTCAAGTACGCTCGCACCAGCGAAATCAAATCCTCCGTCAACTCCTCCGGTGAATCCGGCCCGCGCTCCGGATGTGTGATGTGCAACCGGATGTGATCCTCCAGAATTTCCGCCATCAAGCTGTTCACGCCGCCGCGAATCGCCGCCAGTAGCATGAGGATGTCCGCACATTCATCTCCCTCGGCAACCGCACGTTCCACCGCCCCAATCTGTCCGCCCAGGCGCTTGATGCGGGAAAACAATTTCTGTTTCTCTTTGGAAATTTCCGGCAGCTTATCTTTCATAGGATTTTGGCCATAATTTTTGGCGGTTCCCCGCACTTTTTTTCTTGACAGGTACCCTAGGGGGGTATGATATAAAATTCCTAAGCGGAAGTCATTCCGCGGACCAATAAGGACGTATGAATATTAGCAGTGGGGGCCAGCCTCCGGAAATCCTCCGCGGCCTGCCCGTGTAGAAGCAGTGGATGTGACCCGATAGAAATAGACGTTGTCCTCTATCGCCTCACCTCTGCTTCTTCTACCTCCAACAACTTAAGTCAGGAACGCGCAGCGAATTTCCATTTTCGCTTCAGCGTTCTTTCCGCGTTGCCCGAGTGCCGCAAAAGGCACCACGGCAAACCGACGCCGCAACTTTTGTGCCCATCCGGCCAACTGCTGCGCGAGGAGGGAGGTGGATCATGCAAAACGAAGTCCTTTCAATCTCAACCGCAGGTGCCGAGGCCACGCTGCCGCCGGTTCGGGGCCGCGTGGTCCGCAGTCGCTGGCTCTACAGCCTCCTCACGTTCCTCACCGTCTTTGGGCCCGGCTTGATTGTCATGGAAGCCGACAACGATGCCGGCGCCGTCTCCACCTACGTGCAGGCGGGCGCGCAGTACGGCACCCGGCTTCTCTGGATTTTGCTCCTGCTGTTGCCCGTTACTTATTTCATTCAGGAGATGGTGGTCCGTCTCGGCATCGCCACCGGCAAGGGACACGCCGCCATGATCTACCAGCGCTTCGGACGCTGGTGGGGCATGTTCTCGCTCGTCGACCTGCAACTGGTGAACTTCCTCACGCTGGTGACAGAGTTCGCCGCGATCTCGCTCGCCCTGAGCCACATGAACATCGCACCGCGCCTCGGCGTGCCTCTCGCCGCGGTCGCGCTGATCACGATGGTCCTCAGTGGCAGCTACCGCCGCTGGGAGCGCATCACTGTCTTCCTCTGCCTGATGGATCTGGGTTGGGTCGCGATTGCCCTGAAGGTGCGTCCCTCGTTTGGCGAGGTATTTCACAACACACTCGTTCCTGGAATTCCGGGGGGTGGCATCACCGCAAGCCTGACGTTCCTGGTCATCGCCATCGTCGGCACTACCATCGCCCCATGGCAGCTCTTCTTTCAGCAGAGCTGCATTGCCGACAAGCGCCTGCGTTTCTCCGATGTGAAGTGGGCGCGCCTCGATACGCTTCTCGGTGCGATCTTCACGATCATCGTCGCTGGCTGCATGATGCTCGCTGGCAACGCCGCCCGGATGCACGGACTCAGCTTCTCCGATCCCGCGCAAATGGCGAACGATCTCCATATATTCTCCGGAGAATTCGTCCGCAGCGCGATTCTGCTGCTGATGATCAACGCAGCCGTGCTAGGCACGACCGCGATTTCGCTCTCGAGCTCCTGGGCCTATGGAGAAGTCAAAGGCTGGCCGCACAGCCTGGAAATGCCCATCCGCAAGGCTCCCGGCTTTTATCTCACCTACGTCATCTGCGTGGGACTGGCTGCGGCGATCGTCCTGATTCCCGGCGCGCCGCTGCAGTTGATCATTCTGGGAGTGCAGGTGCTGGCGGGAATCATGCTGCCCTCCGCCATCATTTTTCTGCAGCTCCTGCTCAACGACAAAGAAGTCCTCGGCCAGCAGTTCGTCAACCGGCCGTGGAATAACTGGGTGAACTGGACCATCATCATCGTCCTCTTCGTTCTCTCCCTGATCCTGGCGGCCCAGGTGGCTGCCCCCAATCTGTTCCCCGCCAGCTAGCGGGAGAACCAGCGCCAGAAAAAGAGAGGTGCAACATGAGCGTAATGAACTTGCTTCGACCGATCACGGTCACCGAAGTTCCCGAGAATCACTTCGTGGTCGTGCACCCACTCGACGATGTCGGGGAAGAAAAGGTGGACTCCTCCGGCCTCGGCACGATGCCCATGACCAGCAGCGTGAAGCTGTCGCTGATGGCCTTGCGCGGTTACCTGATCCTGATGATGTTGCTCGTGCTCTACCACGTCATCGATCTCGCGGGAGCATTCGGACCGCACGCGCACTGACGCGGCTCGTCATGGAAACGACGGCGGAGTTTTTCGCCTGTCTTTATCAACTCTTTATGGCGATCGCAAGCACAATGACATCCAACGGAGTAGCTGAAATCTAAAGAAAGGAGGAGGACGACAATGGCCTGCATCACTCTATTCGCGCAATCCATGGCGATGGCGACGACGCAGCTCGCGCGTGTGATCCACTGCGAAAGTATTTCGAGTTGTCATCTGGAAGATCACGTGGAACGCAAAGCCCCAAGCATGAGCTGGGTCGTGGTCACCGACAGCAATGGCAACCGGAAGCTGCAAATTCAATGGACACCGGCGGAAGGTTGCTGATCGAAACAAAGCCAGGAAAACGGATGTTTGTAACATCCCTGTAACGAATCGTGCGTAGTCTCGGAAATTAAATACTCCAGGACGACTGTTTCACATTGTGATCGGCACCATCCTTAACTATAGTTAACCCAATATAATATAAGCCGATTAATTAGCGAACTGGGGTTCCGACAAGAAACAAAGAAAGTGGCGACCTATAAACGGGCGTGATTGCGGTCACATCCGCCCGTGACCTGCGCCACAGAGCGCATGGCGCAGCCAAATTACTTTGGGAGCATGAAATTGAAATTGAAATTCATTTTCAATATGGCGGGGGTCTTGGCCGGCGTTCCGGCCCTGGCGATCCTCCGCCAGTTCGCGCTCCGATGCTGCACCCTATCCCTAGCGCTTCTGGGCGTCGCCGCACTTGCCGGGTCGGCGTACGCCCAACAACCGGGCGATTCCCGTACCCTACCGCCGACCCCGGCCGTTTCTCCCGCAACGACTCCAACGGCCACGGATCCCGTCGACCCTCCTTCCGCCGACGACGCCACCGAAGCCATGTTCCCGCATCTCAAGAACACGCGATTCTGGCTCTCCGGTCAGGCTAACTTCGTTTTTCAAGCTCTTCCTCCGTTCCCGGCGCTGTACAGCGGGCCGCACAGTCTCGGACCGAACTACGAGAAGGCCACTTCCCGCGTAATGACGCTCTACACCGGGGCGCGCCTGAACAACTCCACCGAGATCCTGGTCGACGTTGAAGAGGCAGGTGGCGCTGCGCTCAGCCTAGGCTTCGGCCTGGCCGGCAACACCGACCTCGACATCGTGCGCAATCCACTGTTGAGCAAGGCTCCCTACCTCGGCCGCGCCATGGTTCATACCGTTATCGCTCTCAGCAAAGACAAAGTCGAGAACCAACGCAGCTATCTCTCGCTCTTCGACGAACTGCCACGTCGTCGCCTCGAACTCCGTTTCGGAAAGTTTACCCTCCCCGATTTCTTCGACATCAATTCCGTTGGCTCCGACACGCACCTCCAGTTCCTCAACTGGACAACTGACAATAACGGTGCATGGGACTACGCCGCCGACACCCGCGGCTACACCGTTGGACTCACCGCCGACTACGAAGATCGCAACTGGGGATTCCGTTTCGCAGAAGCTCTCATGCCCAAAATCGCCAATGGCATCGACCTCGTCTGGCGCCCCTGGCAGGTCCACGCCGAGAACTTCGAATACGAACTGCGTCACGGCTTCATCCCCAAAAAAGCTGGCGCCGTCCGCCTGCTGGCCTATACCAACTCCGCCAACATGGGCATCTACCGCAACCAAGTCATCGAAGCAGCCGCGGCCAACGTCACTCCCGACATCACCAACCATCCCTGGAGCATCACTCGCAAGTACGGCTTCGGCATCAACCTCGAGCAGAATCTCACCCACTACCTCACCGCCTTCGCGCGCTTCGGCTGGGACAATGGTAAGACCGAATCCTTCGCCTATACAGAAGTCGACCAAATCTTCGCCGAAGGTGTCGGGGCAAACGGCGCTTGGTGGCATCGCAGCCAGGATCGTGCTGGCGTCGCCTTTATCAGTAACGCCATCAAGAAGGATCACCAGAACTATCTCGCCGCCGGAGGTCTCGGATTCCTCCTCGGCGACGGCCACCTCACCTATGGCCGCGAAAATATCTTCGAGTCCTACTACACTGTTCACGTCTGGCGCGGAATTTATCTCGCGCCCGGCGTACAGCATATCAACAATCCCGGCTACAACCGCGACCGCGGCCCGGTCGTCGTGCCCACGTTCCGCGCACACTTCGAGTTCTAGGCTGCGACCTCTAGCACGCTCGAGTCCCCTACCGCAGCGCCAACTCCCCATTGAAGGATTGAATGATGCCGTAACATTCGCACGCCGAGCCCTCGAGTTTCTTTCGGTTCAAAATTCTTACCGATCCGTGCGCGTATTCGATGATGCGCTTCTTCTGCAGCACGCCCGCCGCCAGGCTGACGCTAGGACGATCCGTCCCCAGCATCGTCGCCAGAAAGTCGTGCGTGATCCGCAACAGCCCTGACCCGACCCGATCCTGTGTCAGCAGCAACCACCGGCACAGACGCTGCTCCAGATCGTGCAGGCGATTGCAGCCCGCCGTCTGCGCCACTTGCAATCCATGAACCGCCGCATACCGGTGCAGCAAAACCTGCAGTCCCGGGGTTGACGGCAGCACCGTCTCCAGCACATCGACGCTCACCTTAAATCCCTCGCCGCCGATCTGCATGACCGCACAGTGCGGGCTTCTCCGGAAGCCGGCGGCGATCGGAATCGGCGTAAAGCCTTCGTTCCCCACTACCCCGACCTCAACGCTTTCCCCGCCCCGGGTCGTGAAAACCAGGGACACCATTCCCGTATTCAAAAAGTACGCGTCTTCCAGTTTCGTGTTGGCCTCGTGCAGGCTGCCCCGTTGGGGCAGACAGACAAACTGCAGGTGTGGCCGGATCACGTGAAATTCGTCGTCGGGAATCGCGAGCAGCAGGCCATTGGCCACGGCTTTTCCCTCCGGGCTGGTTCTTTCCCCCGGACGCACCGGTTCCACGCTTCGATTGGCCGCCCCGCTCGCACCATTTCTGCTCACTTTGCGCATGGCTACCTCCATGGAGTCTTCTGGCGTCTCTTGGATGCCGCTAAACTTGAGGCCATCTCTCCGACAAATCCCGCAATGGAGAACGGGGAATGCCCGAAAGTGGTACAGAGTTTCCTGTATTTTCGGGCTTCAGCCCTCCGGGATAGCTTTGTAGGGCATCAAACGATTGCGGGAAAGTACTAATACGCGCCGCCGCCCGCCTCGAGTTGTTCTGGCATTTGCATGCCGACCCGAATACTGATTGCCGACGACAACCCGGCGGTTCGAACCGCCCTGCGCCACCTGCTCGAGAATGCCGGCGACTGGCAGATCGTGGACGTTGAAAATGGCCAGTTGGCCGTCGCCAAGGCCCAGGAACTCCTGCCTAGTGTCGTCCTTCTCGACTTGGTCATGCCCGTCATGGACGGCTTGGCTGCCGCCCGGGAGCTATCGAAACTCTTTCCCGATCTCCCCCTGCTCATGCACACCCTGCACTGGTCGCCACAGGTGGAGTTGGAAGCGCAGAAAGTCGGCGTGCGGAAAGTGATCCCCAAGGCCGACAGCAAAGGTTTGGTCTTCGCCATCCAGCAGGCACTCCCCGCGGAGCCTCCCGCCGCAGTCGCAGCCCTCACCGAGACCATCCCGGCGACGCTACCGCCGCCCGAGATCACAGCCCTGCCCCCCATCGCTTCCGACTCTGCGGTGGCTGCGGCCGCCGATGAACACGAAGCGTCTGCAACTGCTGAACAGGATGAAGTACCTCGAAGTCGTCCCCCCACCTGATCGGAAATCCGGTCAGGCCGCTACCCCCACCCTTCTCGCACTCTGCGCGAGAGGGTGGGGAGCATTATTCTTCAGTCGCACTCTCATCGTTGAGCACCGGAATGTCATCCTGAGGAACGCGAAGGATCTGCACCTTGCCGTAATCACCACGAAATCGTGCTTCTCCCCAATTCTTGTCAATAGGCAAGAACTACACGATCGCACCACGACGTGGTACCTGATCCCCGCCGCCGCCGTAATCCTCACACCAACCGTAAGAGTCGGACTCACCCTCTATCCCGTAACCGCTCTGAGAAAAGATCGCTACAAGTACGAACACTACCGCGAAGCCTGGGGACTGTTAAGCAAAACCAGACGCGACCTAGCCCGCAGCAGCAAGTCCCGCTAACTCCGGTTAGCGCCAGCCATGCGCCACGTTGTCATCCTGTCTCTAACGACGCCGATGGGTGTCAAGGCTTTTTAGTCAACACTTCTCCGGAGGCGTGCCAGGCAGCGCCATTTCGCTCTCGCGGAAAAGGTTTTGATGTCCAGACCAAGGCCGTGTTCCTTTAATCTCGCGGGGGACGCAGGGTCCCACCATCCATCTCTTCGGTACGTGCTCCCATGATTCGTGCTTCGCGAAACATGGGGACAGACGGGACGTTTTCTGAAGTTTCCCAGAAACCTTCCGTCTCCCGGGCCTTTCCGCGTTCATTAGACACCAGGTCCCTCCGCTCCGCCGTCGCTGGCGCTCCGGCTCCGGTCGGGATGACAAGGGCAGTTTGTTGTACCTGGATCGATGACGCTTACACGCCCACTGGCTCTTTCTTCGTCGCCAGCAACTGCCGCAGCACATACTGCAGGATGCCGCCGTTCGCGTAGTACAGGGCTTCCTGCGGCGTGTCGATGCGGACCAGCGCGTCGAACTCGATATCCGGCTGGCCCTTCGCGGTGGCACGCACTTTCACCTGCCTTCCGGCGGCGAAGTGCTCGACCAGCTCGCGGACGCCGCTGATCTCGAACACTTCCTCGCCTGTCAGCTTGAGCGATTCCGCGTTCTGGCCCGCGGCGAACTGCAGCGGCAGTACTCCCATGCCTACCAGGTTCGAGCGGTGAATTCGTTCGTAGCTTTCGGCGATCACGGCGCGGACGCCCAGCAGCGCCGGCCCCTTGGCCGCCCAGTCGCGCGACGAGCCCGAGCCGTATTCCTTGCCCGCGAGAACGATGAGCGGGGTGCCCGCGGCGCGATATTTTTCCGACGCGTCGAAGATCGACATCTCTGTATTCGTTGGCAGGTGCCGCGTGAACCCGCCTTCGGTCGCGACCAGCTTGTTGCGCAGCCGAACGTTGGCGAAGGTGCCGCGCACCATCACTTCATGATTGCCGCGGCGCGATCCGTAGGAGTTGAAGTCCCCGGGCTTCACGCCATGTTCCTGCAGATATTTTCCGGCGGGACCGTCTTTCTTGATCGATCCGGCGGGAGAGATGTGGTCGGTGGTAACGCTATCGCCGAGCACCGCCAGCACGCGCGCCTTTTTGATGTCGTGCACCGGCGAGGGCTTCACCGACATGTCGTCGAAATACGGAGCCTGCCGGATGTAGGTCGAGTCCTTCTCCCATGCGTAGGTCTCGCCCTTGGGCACGGAGAGGCTGCGCCAGCGTTCGTCGCCCGCGAAAACTTCGGCGTAGGACTTCGAAAACATTTCGGAGGTGATCGACTGCTCCATGGTCTCTTCGATCTCGCGCGACGAGGGCCAGATGTCGGCCATGTAGACGGGCTGGCCGTCGCGGCCCTTGCCGAGGGGATCTTTGCGCAAGTCGATGTCGATGCGCCCCGCCAGCGCAAACGCGACCACCAGCGGCGGAGACATCAGATAGTTGGCGCGCACTTCGGAGTTGATGCGTCCTTCAAAGTTGCGGTTCCCGGAAAGCACCGAGGCGACGACCAACTCTTTCTCGTCGATGGCCTTCGACACCTCCTCGGGTAATGGACCGGAGTTGCCGATGCAGGTGGTGCATCCGTAGCCGACAAGATGAAACTTCAGCTTTTCGAGATACGGAGTCAGCCCGGCCTTCGCCAGATAGTCGGTCACAGTCTTCGATCCCGGAGCGAGCGAAGTCTTCACCCACGACGGAACGGTCAGACCTTTCTCGACGGCCTTCTTGGCGAGCAATCCCGCGCCGATGAGTACCGACGGATTCGAAGTATTGGTGCAAGAGGTGATCGCAGCGATCACGACGCTGCCGTGCTTCAGCGAATCTTTCACCGAAGCAGGCACATGCTCGTGCACATTGGGATCTTCCACGCCGATCGCCGCAGGACTTCCGCCTTCCTGCTCCCACTTCGCGCTGTTGGTCGCAGTGGTCGTCGTTGCCGCGGTCTTGGCAGACTTCGGCTTGATCAGCGAAGGTAACGCTTTGGTGAACGACTCTCCCGCCTGCGAGAGGACAACGCGATCCTGCGGGCGCTTCGGTCCCGCGAGACTCGGCTCGACGGTAGCGAGATCAAGCGTAAGCAACTCCGAGTACTCAGCCTCCGGAGTCTTCTCGTCGTGAAAGAGCCCCTGTTCGCGGCTGTAAGCCTCGACGAGCGCAATCTGTTCTTCGGTGCGTCCCGTGAGCCGCAGATAGCGCAGAGTTTCTTTATCGATGGGGAAGATGCCGCAAGTAGCGCCGTACTCTGGTGCCATGTTCGCCACGGTAGCGCGATCGGCCAGCGACAGATCCTTAAGGCCCGGCCCAAAATACTCCACAAACTTTCCTACCACGCCATGCTTGCGCAACATCTCAGTAACAGTAAGAACGAAGTCGGTAGCAGTAGCGCCTTCCCGCAACCGCCCCGTAAGCTTCACACCAACCACCAGCGGAATCAGCATGGACACAGGCTGCCCCAACATCGCCGCCTCGGCCTCAATCCCACCCACGCCCCACCCAAGAACTCCCAGCCCATTCACCATGACCGTATGACTATCGGTGCCGACGAGGGTGTCGGGGTAGGCAACGCGTTTGCCGGGGGACTCTCGTGGACGAAGACTACGCGGGCGAGGTATTCGAGGTTGACTTGATGAACGATGCCGGTGTCGGGAGGGACGATGGCGAGATTGCGGAATCCGGTTTGACCCCAGCGGAGAAAAGAGTAGCGCTCTTTGTTGCGCTGGAATTCGAGGAGGGCATTCATGTCGAAAGCCTGGGCGGTGCCGAATTCGTCGACTTGGACCGAGTGGTCGATGACGAGTTCGACCGGTTGCAGCGGGTTGATCAACGAGGGATCGCCGCCGAGAGTTTTCATCGCATCGCGCATGGCAGCGAGGTCGACGACGCAGGGGACTCCGGTGAAATCTTGAAGGAGGACGCGGCTGGGGGTGAAGGCGATTTCTTTTTCGGGCTTCGAGTTGCTGTTCCAGGCCGCGAGGGCGCGCACCTCTTCCTTGGTGACGTTGCGTCCGTCTTCGGTGCGAAGCAGGTTTTCGAGCAGGATGCGCAACGAGAATGGCAGGTGCCTGGTGGAGATGCCTTGCTTGTCGAGCGCGTCGAGGCGGTAGATTTCGTATTCTTTTTTGCCGACTTTGAGGGTGGATTTGCTGTTGAAACTATTCACTGACATGATTGCCTTCCTAGGAATGAATTCGGGCACGCCGCGGAGCGAAGCTCCGCCGGACAGCCGAAGGCGGCTGTCCCGCATGCGGTTCGCAACCTATTAGTGTAATGCGTTTAGGCGCGAAATGAGTAGTTCGGTCAGATGGCCTAGATGCGTTCGATGGTGGAGATGAGGTCGGTAGCCAGGCGGCTTTTGTCGATGCAGGCTTGGGCGCCGGCTTCCAGCGCACGCGGTAACAGCACGGCCGGATCGTGCTGGCTCATGACCACAATTCTGACGGTGGGCACTTTTTCACGAAGGATTCGAGCCACTTGCAATCCACTCATGCCGGGCATGCTGACGTCGAGAAGGACAACGTCAGGCAGAAGATCTGTGGCGCGCTGAATTGCTGCAGAGCCATCTTCGACTTCGGCGCAGATTTCCCAACTGGTTTTCGGCGCGAGAATTTTCCTTACGCCATGCCGGACCAACTCGCTGTCATCCGCGATGAGGATTCTCATGGATTGATCGGGAAGGCCAATGATCGTTCACAGAGAGGGTATCACCAATGATCAAGGTGTGTTGAACGGCGCTTCATGAGGAATCCCTTCGCGGAGATGCTGTCGCCCTCCGGGGCCGTGGAATTCTCGCGGTACCACCCCCACAGCTTGTCCTGTGGGCTGCATTCTTTCGCCGGTTCGCGGCTGCGTGCGTCCGATCAATCACTCCCGTAATTTGTGACGTGCTACGACAGCGACTCTAGCGGGATGGGCTCGTCTTGTTGGGGAGCGACTATGGACAGGGGAAACTGGAAGGAGATCCTGGTGCCTTTCTGATTCGATTCGATCATCATATGGCCGCCAAAATGGCGGGCGCGCTCGCGCATGCCGCGGATGCCCACACCGGAGCCTTGCGATTGAATCTGAGAAAGTTTTTCTGCGGTGATTCCTTTGCCACAGTCCTGAACTTCGAGGGAGACATAGGAATCGGTGCGGGCAAGACGGATGGCCGCGCTCTTGCTGCCGCTGTGGCGATGGATGTTGGTAAGAGATTCCTGGACGAGGCGGAACATGACCAACTCCATTTCACGGGAGAGGCGCTGGAAGTCAGCAGGAACATCGAGTGCGATTTCCAATCCGCTGCGTTCGCCCAAGCCCTGGATGTACCAGCGGAGGGCCTCGGACAATCCCGTCTCATCCAACAGGGGCGGATGAAGCAAGTACGACATCGTCCGGATCTCCTGGCTGAGTTGCCGCACGAGTTGCTCGCTCTGCTCCATCTGCTTAGTCAGGGCGGCGGACCCTTGAGAGGCATGCTGAGACGCCAGGGACAGGCTCATGGAGAGAGCAGTAAGGATTTGACCGGCACTGTCGTGCAGCTCACGAGCAATGTGCCGGCGTTCTTCGTCCTGAGCCTGCAGCAAGCGACTAGAGAGATCGCGCAGTTGCTCGGCCTGCTGCACAACTTCGGAGGTACGAATGCGAACCTCGGCATCCAGGGATTCTGCCAGTGCCCGATACTTGTCCTCGGCACGTTTCAGGTCGGTAATGTCAACTCCGGTGGGGTGAAGGAAGAGGATCTGGCCCTGAGCGTCGACAATGGGATGAAGCGCGAAGTCCACCACGCGCTCGGTATCGTCGGCCCAGTGGTAGGTCAGAGTCTCGCGGAAGGGGCAGCCCTGCGCGGCCAGCATGGTGGCTTCGCGAACTTTGGCCTGCACTTCCTTGGAGTGCCGCCACCAACCGGTCTCCCAGAACAGGTGACCCAGGACGTCTTCAGAGCGGTAGCCACACGCCTGCAAGCTCAACTGATTCGCGTCGATAACGGTGCCGTCAAGAGTCATGATGCCGGCGAAGACCGGAGTCTGCTCGAAGACAGCGCGGAATTTGGCGGTGGCGGCGACAGCCTCGGCGGTCATCTGCCGTTCTCGATCTTCGATACGCTTGCGGTCGGTGATGTCGGTGCTGACGCCGACAATGCGTGAGGGCTCTCCTTGGTCGTCGTAGAAGATCTGCCCGGTGGATTCCATCCAGCGCAACTGGCCGTCGGTACGAGTGATGCGAAACTCGACATGGTACTCACCGTGCATATGGATGGCGCGGGTGAGCTTGTCATCGAGTTGCTGCACGTCGTCCGAGTGAACCATTCCCCGCCACAGTTCGCGGTCGGTCGTCACGGTCCCGGCAGCGAAGCCATAGAGTTCCTGCAATTCAGGCGATGCGATGAGTTGCTGGGTCTCGAAGTTCCACTCCCAGGTTCCAGCGCGCGCCGCCTTTTGTGCCAGCCGAAGTCTCTGCTCGGATTCCGCAATGGCCTGGCGCGCCTGCACTTGGCGGGTGATGTCCCGGAAATAACAGACAACGCCGTAGCCACCTTCCGGGAGCGGGATGCGACTGATCTGCCACTCATAAATCTCGCGGGCACCCGTATCTGGGCGGTCCAAGATGCGCTCGGGGACGAAATAAGGTTCACCGGTTTCGAGAGTATGGCGGAAGCGTTGGATGACCTCGTCTGCGACCGACTTGGGCCGGATGGCATAAATGAAATCCGCAAAATCGCGTCCAATCGGAGTGCCAATGACGTCGAGGAGCCGACTCGCAAGGGGATTCACGGAACGAATTCGCAAATCGCCGTCCAAGAGATAGACGCCGAGTGGGGCTTGGTTGAGGAGGGTCTCGAACTGCTCAGTGCGACGGCGCAAGTCCTCCTGTGCCTGCTTGCGCACGCGAGCCATCTCCAAATGAGTTTGCACGCGGGCCAGCAATTCACGGGCGCTGAAGGGCTTGATCAGATAGTCGTCGGCGCCGTGTTCCATGCCTTCTACACGGGACTCCTCACCCGCGCGCGCGGAGAGCAAGATGATAGGAACGGTTTGGGTCGCAGGATCGGAGCGCAATTCATGCAGCAGGCCGAAACCATCGAGATTCGGCATCATCACATCGGACAACACTAACTCGGGGGAACGGTCGCGCACCGCGGCCAATGCCGCCTGACCGTCGGGAACCGCCTGCACGTCATAGCGCTCCGACAACAGACGAACGAGATATTGCCGCATGTCGGCGTTGTCGTCGGCAACGAGGATGCGGGGCCGGTTGTCGGCGACGGCTTTGACCCCAGTAAGAGGCGGGCACGGAACGGGCAGAAGTTCGTGACCGGGAAGAATTTCCTCGGCGCCATTGCTTTCGCCGGAGTCGGGAAGCCAGCGCAGAGCTTCCTCTAGATAGGGAGCCGCACCCAGGGCCGTGGTGGCCAGCGTGCGATTTCCTCCGATTCTGTCGGCGGGCAGATGAGCGCTTCCGAGAGGCAGGCTCACGATGAATATGCTGCCTACTCCGAGTTCGCTTTCCACTCGCACGGATCCGCCGTGAAGTTGGACGAGTTCCTGCACAAGCGCCAACCCAATTCCGCTGCCTTCGTGGGTGCGGCTGCGCGTGCTCTCAATGCGGTGGAAGCGGTCAAAGAGGCGGGAAATCTCCTTGGAGGGAATGCCCACTCCGGTATCGCGAACCCTCAATTCGACGTCGCTGCCTGACTTGGTCAACAACACGGCAATGCTACCTTCGAAGGTGAACTTGAAGGCATTGGAGATCAGGTTAAGGACGATCTTCTCCCACATGCCGCGGTCGACAAAGACCGGCTCGTCGAGTTTGGGGCAGTCCAGTTCGAGTTGCAGGCCGGCTTTTTCCGTGGCCGAACGGAAGACGCTGGCGAGTTCCACGGTGAAGGCGGCGAGATCGGTGGGTAGGTAAATCGCTTGCATCCGGTCAGCTTCAATCCGCGAGAAATCGAGCAACGTGTTGACCAACCGGAGCAGACGTAGGCCGTTGCGGTTCACCAGTTCGAGCTGAGTCTTGGCGGCCGGCGAAAGACCGGTATAGCTCTTGGCCAGCAAGTCCTCAACCGGGCCGAGCATCAGCGTTAGAGGGGTGCGGAATTCATGGCTCACATTGCTGAAGAAGGTGGTCTTGGCGCGATCAAGTTCTGCCATGGATTCGAGACGATTGCGTTCTTCCTCGGCGGCCCGCGCATTCTGAATGGCGGTCGCGATCTGGCCCGCGATCAATTCGTAGAAGGTGCGATATTCGGCGTCGAGCTTTCGCGCGGGATTGACTCCGGCAACCAGCACTCCAACCGCGCCCTCCTCCCCGCGTGACGTCACGGGCAGGACCATCGCCTGGGAAATGGTTTGCTGCGCGAGGCCACGAGGCAGGCCGGCCTCATCCTCGAGCGAAATCACTTGCCCCTGACCTGTCTTGACAACTTCAGCTAGCGGCCAGAGACAAGGTTGGCCCGCCTCGGTGAAATCCACGACCAGCGGGGAAAGGTCATCGAGTCCGTCGAGCAAACCGCAGAGCCTTTCCAGCCGGGCTGTGTGTTCGTCTTCTAGCAGGTAGAGGATGGCAAAGGGCACATCATCGGTATTCGACGCCAGGGTGGCAATGGCGGACTCACAAGCGGCCGAAGTCGTCTTCTGTACCAGAGCGTGGGCCGAGAGTTGCGAGAGTGTACGCAGTCGCCGTGCATTTATGACTTTTGGGGTTACCTCGGTGGACGGACAGAACAGTCCCGCGACATTACCGGATTCGTCACGAATCGGGCTGTAGGAAAACGAATAGTAGGTTTCCTCCAGAAAATCTCCGCGACTCATGAACAGGCGAACCTCATCGAAGGATGCCTCGCCGTTCTTGAAGACCTTGTCTGCCAGAGGGCCACAGATGTCCCAGATTTCAGACCAGACCTCCTCGGCAGGCCGACCCAGCGCCCACGGATGTTTGGCGGAACTCAATACCTGAACATAGGCGTCGTTGTAGAGGAAGGTGATTTCAGGACCCCAGCCAATCCACATGGGGTGCTGCGAATTGAGGATCAGGTTAAGGGAAGTTTTGAGGCTTTGCGGCCAGCCTGCGATGGGGCCCAGCGGAGTATGGGAAAAGTCATATTCCTGGATCAGGCGACTCAGAATTCCGCCGCCAGCCAACCAGTCCAGCATGGGTGGCGACGAGACAGGCTGCGTGGGCTGCGGCGTGATTCCGCCACCGGAATTCGTGGGATCGAGAAACCTGGACACTGTCGGGATCAGATCGCGGGATAGATCACTCTTGGAGATATAAGCCGTCGCGTCCACTTCTTGCGCTTGACGGCGGGCGACTTCTGAGTCGTTCTGGCTAATGATCACGACTTTGGCTTCGGGGAGATCCCGGCGAAGGATGCGAGTCGCCTCGAGTCCGTTCATACGAGGCATGGATATGTCCATCAGGACGAGAGCCGGGCGGAGGGCTTTCGCTTTTTCGACACCTTGAAGGCCATCTGCTGCTTCGCCGCAGATGTGCCACTCCGGGCGGGAGGACAGCAAGGAACGCAGTCCGCGCCGGACGATTTCATGGTCGTCGACGATGAGGATGTGGGCAGCGCTCAAATTTCACCGGGCAGTGCGTTCATGCGAATTTACGAGCGGCGTGACTCGTACGCCAAGGAACCACGATTTCCAGTTCGTAGCCCGATGATGGTAGCTGGGCTTCAGAGCGACGAACTATACAGCATTTCCTGTAGAAATGACCGCGAGTCGAGAACTATCGGGTTCCAGTCCAGATTTGATAAATCACCACTCCGAACATGAAGACGAGATAGAACCGCAGCGCCCAGAAGAGGGCCATTTCCATGGCGGTCAACTGGCGGCGAGGACAGTGATGCTTGGCTTTGGCGGAGATGAGTTGGTCGGGCTCGAGAGACGCGACCACCGATGCAAGGTCGGCGCGGCTGACTTCGCGGCTGGGGGCGGAATCGAAGTGCGGGTCCATCTAGGATGCGCCTCCCGGTGCTGCCTCAGGGGCGAAGGCCCGCGAAAAAAAGAGTCGGCATATCGCAGCGCTGAGAGCGCAGCGCCACCCAAAAGCGCACCACTCAGAAGCGGGCCACTGAAGAGCGCGCCGGCCAAAAGCGCGCCGTTCGGGAACTCGCCATTCAGGGGCTTGCGATTCAGGAGCTCGCGATTCAAGAGGGCTGGCGGGTGCCGTCATTTACTTGCCTCCGATCAGTGCCAGGGCGTGGGGCGCGACGACGCTGACGCCAAACAAGATTCCGGCGCCGACGAGGATGACGACTACTCCGAGCGCGAGGATGTTGGCCCATAGAGGGCTGACGAGATCTCCCATGATTTCGCGGTCGTTGACCAGCATGTAAAGGAAGAGCAGCGCGGGAGGCATGGCGAGGACCGCGATCACGTTCACGATCAGCACGATGTAGACAAGGGGGATGCTGGGGATCAGGACAAGTCCGGCGGCGGCCGCGGCTTCGAGAATCAGCACGAGGTAGAAGGATTTTCCCTGCTGGAAAGGGAGATTCAGGCTGTGCGGGCGGTGGGCGACTTCCCCGAAGGCGTAGGCCGACGAAGTGGAGATGGTTACGGCCGCGACCATGCCGGCTTCAAACATACCGAGAGCGAAGAGTGCAGAGCCCCAATGTCCGACGAAAGGCTGCAGGGCTTGCGCGAATTGAGCGCCCTCGAAGTTCGCGACGGACATGCCGTGGGCGAATAGTGGGGCAGTGGCGACGATCGTGGCCAGCGCCGCCAGGGCGGCGAGCGCGGCACCGAGAACGGTGTCGACGCGGCCGAAGCGGATGTCGTGGGTGGTGAGCCCCTTATCGGCGATGGCGCTCTGCTGGAAGAAGAGCATCCAGGGGGTGACGGTGGCTCCGATATTGGAGAGAAGGATAAGGACTGTTTCCTGCGTGAGGCCGCCGGGGAGTGGCTTGAAGGTGATGAGCGCACTGCCAATCGCGCGCCAATGCGGATGACTCAGCAGGGCGACGGGGACGAATATGAGGTTGAACATGGCGGCGACGAGCGTGATGCGCTCCCAAGTCCAGTAGCGGTGAGCCATCAGGGCGACGAAGAGGACGAGCCATGCACCCAGGACGGAGACGGCGGGAGGGACGCCGAAAAATCCGAGGCCGGCCCGGATGGCGATGAACTCGGTGACCAGCGTGAGGAAGTTACCGACCATAAGGTCGATCATGGAAAACCATCCCCAGAATGGGCCGAAGCGGTCGAAGATGAGTTCGGCGTGACCACGGTGGGTGGCTGCGCCGAGGCGTACGGTCATTTCCTGCACGACGCAGGCCATGACGAACG
Organism: uncultured Acidobacteriaceae bacterium; assembly: GCA_963795875.1. GTDB lineage: Bacteria > Acidobacteriota > Terriglobia > Terriglobales > Acidobacteriaceae > Sulfotelmatobacter. The sequence continues at coordinate 606,121 of CAWCJM010000003.1, read as the reverse complement.
TGAGGACCACGAAGGGGAGGAAGAAGCCGATGCCGTAGCGGGCTCCCGTAGCGGCATAGGAGAGCATGCTGGGGCCGTCGTTTTCTCCGAGCATGACGAGGATGCCAGGACCGACGAGCAGCCAGAGCAGGCGGGCGCGAGGCCAGAGGCCACGCTGGATGCGGGTGGCACGGACACGATCGCGGTCGTGGGCGCGGTCGATGTCTTCGTGAGTGATGACCACGCCGTCGGGCGTCAGGGCCGGTTGCGACGGCAATTCCCTCTGCGGTTTTGGAGTTGTGGTCGTCTCGTTCATGCAGAAGGAGTGCTTCAGGGCCCGAATGTTAGCGCAAGTATACAACAAAACATAAACTATGGTTAACTATTTTATGGCATGGGCGGAAATGCAGAAAACCCCTTAACCACGAAGGACACTAAGGATCACGAAGGCTTGCGTTCTCTCGCGCGCCGGCGATCGGCGCGGGCGAAATCAAAATCGCCGCCCTCCAGACAGAGGACGGCGCATCGCTTATAATTGCGCGCAACATGGGGCTTAACTCTGGCACGAGACTGGGTCCGTATGAGATTCAATCGCCGCTCGGAGCAGGCGGCATGGGTGAGGTGTATCGCGCGCGGGACACGCGACTCGATCGCACCGTCGCCATCAAGATTCTCCCCTCTCATCTTTCTGAAAACCCTGAGGCCAAGCAGCGATTCGAGCGGGAAGCGCGCACGATTTCTTCGTTGAACCATCCCAATATCTGCACGCTGCACGATGTCGGCCGCCAGGATGGCGTCGATTACCTGGTAATGGAATACCTGGAAGGCGAGACGCTGGCGGACCGTCTGCGCAAGGGTCCGCTGCCGGTGGCGCAGGTTTTGAAGTATGGAATTGAAATCTGCGAGGGACTCGAGAAGGCGCATCGTAGTGGAGTGACGCACCGCGATCTGAAGCCGGGCAACATCATGCTGACCAAGACCGGGGCGAAACTGATGGACTTCGGCCTGGCCAAGGCGGTCGTAGCGCGCGCAGATGCGACTTCCGGGCTCACGGTGACGATGACGACGCCGGTGGGGAGCCATCCGCTGACGGCGCAGGGCACGGTGGTCGGAACGTTTCAGTACATGGCGCCGGAGCAGGTCGAAGGCAGAGAGGCCGACGCACGCTCGGACATTTTTGCTCTGGGCGCGGTCCTCTACGAAATGGCGACTGCGAAGCGGGCGTTCGAAGGCAAGACCGCGGCCAGCGCGATGGCGGCGGTGCTGGAGCGGGAACCGGCGCCGGTTTCTTCGGTGCAGCCGATGTCGCCGACGGCGCTCGATCACGTCGTGCAAGGATGCCTTGCGAAAGATCCGGAAGCGCGCTGGCAAAGCGTGGCGGACATTGGGCAGGAGTTGCGGTGGATTGCCAGCGGGGCGGCAGGAACGCCGACATCCGCGGGGGAATTCGCTCCGGCGGGGACTCCATGGCGCTGGCATGTTGCATGGGGCGCGGTGGCGGTCGTACTTGTGGGATTGCTGGCGTGGTCGCTTCTGCGAGGACACGAGCCCGAACGAACGCTGCGGTTATTCCTGCCTCCGCCGGAGCAAACGAATTTCGATTTCACCGGAGACTTCTCCGGGCCGCCGGTGATCAACGAGCAGGGAACGGCGGTGGCGTTCTGCGCCCGGTCGCCGAAGGAGCGAAGCGCGATCTGGGTGCAAGCGCTGGGAGAACTGACGGCCCGGAAGCTGGAAGGGACCGAGGGTGCTTCGTTTCCGTTCTGGTCGGCGGATGGAAAGTGGCTGGGCTTTTTCAGCGACGCGCACCTGAAGAAGGTGCAGGCGGTAGGCGGTCCGGTGACGGTGCTGGCGGAGGCCCCGAATCCACGCGGAGGAGCGTGGAGCCGGGACAACGTTATTTTGTTCGAGGCAGATTACCGGGACACGCTGTTTTCGATCAGCGCGGGAGGCGGGACGCCAACGCGGGTGACGAAGTTCGTGAACAGCAAGCAGACGACGCACCGGTGGCCGCAGTTTCTTCCCGACGGGAAACATTTTTTGTTTTTTGCTGCGAGCCATTCGGGAGATTCGGAGCAAGGCGTTTACTACGGATCGCTGGCTGACGGAAGCTACCGGCATGTGCTGGACTCTGATTCGCAGGCGGTGTACGCGTCGGGATACCTGGTGTATCACATGCAGACCCAACTTCTGGCGCAGAAGTTCGATCCGGAGAATGGAAAGGTCTCCGGAGATCCGGTGCTGGTGGCGAATTTCGTGGAATACGACGCGGGCACGTGGCACACAAGTTTTGCGGCAAGCCAGAACGGAATCCTGATCTACGAGCCGGGATCAAAGAGTCTGGGCCTGGACTTGTTCTGGCTGGACCGGAAGGGAAACACGCTGGGAAAGGTTGCGGACCGCGGCTTCTACAAGGGGGCAGGGCGGCTTTCGCCGGATGGAAAGCGGTTGGCGGTCGCGCTGGGCGATCCGCAAGCGGATATATGGATTCTGGACCTGGCGAGCGGTTCGAAGACGCGGCTGACGTTTGGCGGCGGCACGCACCTGCAGCCTTCGTGGTCGGCAGACGGACAGCGGGTGGTGTATGTGAGGCAGAACGGAGCCACGGTGGTCACGGGAAGCACGATCCGGATCCGGCTGGCGAGCGGAGGCGGACAGGAAGAGACGATCCCGACGCCGAATGATCCGGCGACGCTGCTTTCGCCGCAGTTCACCCCGGACGGAAAATCGCTGGCGTACACGTCGCAGAAGGGGCCCAGCGAGATCGGAATCTGGACGATCTCGCTGGAGAACGGGAAAGCATCGGTGGTAGTGCCACCGCCAGCGCCGCCGGCGCGCATTGTCCAGCAACGTCTGTCGCCGGACGGAAAGTGGCTGGCATACAGTTCCACGGAATCGGGGCGCGAAGAGGTGTATGTGACGCACTACCCGAGCGGTCAGGGACGGTGGCAGGTTTCGCAGAACGGAGGAACGTTCCCGTCGTGGAGCGACGACGGTAAGGAAATCTGGTTCGTCGGAACCGATCTGCAGTTCCAGACTGCCACAGTGAACAAGAAGAATCCGGAGTTCGAAATCACGCCACTACGGCCGATGTTTTCGCTAACCTATACGTCGCCGACAGGAACGCCTTATGACTTAAGCCCGGACGCGCAGAGGATTCTGACGACGGCACTGCCCATCGAGGCTCCGACGCCCATCGTGCTGGTCTCGAACTGGACGAACGACGCAAAGAAGTAGTTCCCGCCTTTGGATGGCCCCCTCGCCGCGGTTAAGACTCCAACTTTCCTATTGCTCGCGTAGCGTGTGCATAGGATCGACGTTTGCAGCCCGAATCGCGGGCACCAGGGCTGCGACCATCGAAATAAATAGCAGCATGAGCGTCACGATCAGGAATACCGACTGATCGAGCGGCGCGACTTTGAACAAGGTATCGGTGATGAGCCGGGTGGCGAAGATCGAAGTGAGTACTCCGATCCCGATGCCAACCGATGCGAGGATCAAAGCGCGTCGCAGGACGATGCCCAGAATCTCGGAGCGCGAGGCACCTAGCGCGATTCTCAGTCCGAGTTCACGGGTTCTTTCGGAGACGACGTACGAGAGAACCGCATAGAGACCGAGAGCGGAGAGCAGGAGCGCGATTCCGGCGAAACCTGAAACCAGAACAGCTTCGAAGCGCGGCTGCGCGGCCTGCACTGTGATGCTGTCAGTGAAGGTGCGGTAGCCGAAGACCGGAGCGTCCGTCATAGTCGCAACGATTTTGCGAACTGCGTTCTCGTAAGCTGCGGGATCTCCTGCAACCTTCATCACGACTAGCGTGCGCTGATGACTGGGATCTTGGCCATACGGCATAAAGAACTGCGGCTGATAGGGATCCCACGTGTCATCGACTCTGGTATCGCCAACTACTCCGATGATCTGCCGAGCGATGACCGGTTCGTCGGAATGCTCAAACTTCGGTGTGAAGTACTGGCCGATCGGATCTTCAGTCGGGAAATATTTCCTTACGAAGGCTTGGTTGATCACCGCGACTGGCGTGCCTTTCGGATCGTTGTCGCGGGGTGCGAAAGTGCGGCCGCGGAGAAGAGGAATCGATAGAGTTTCAAAGTAGCCGGGCATCGTAACGGCAGCCCCAGCACCCGGAAGATGATCGGGCGAGTTCAGATGATTTGCGATTGTGAAGTTGGTGAACACGCCGGGTCCCCAGAGGATGGGCACAGGATGTCCGGCGCCCACCCGCTCGACACCGGGGAGCGCTGCGATCTCCGGGAGAAGTTTGTCGATGAAATGGAACTTGGCTGGCACGGGATAGAGTTTGTTGGTCAACGCGATGTCGAAGTAGGCGGTGTGTGTGGTGTCAAAGCCGGGGTCAATGCGAAGGACATTGAGCATGCTGCGGATGAGCAATCCAGATCCGATGAGCAGGGCGAAGCCGAGAGCGGTTTGCGCCACGACGAGCGCGTGCTGAAGACGATTCCGGTTGCGGCCAGAGGTGGTATTGAGGCCACCTTCTCGCAGGGCAGTGGCGGGGTCTGATTGCGACATTCGCCACGCTGGAAGCAGACCAAAGATGAGAGCCGTGCCGGCGGAAAGGACGAGCGCGAATGCCAGCACGCGGCCATCGATGGAGGTGTTGTACAAGCGAGGTACATCATTGGGGACGAGGTGAAGTCCGGCGCGCAATAGTGCGAACGAGGCGAGAATGCCCGCAGCGCCGCCCGCCAAGGCGAGGAGCAGCGCTTCGATCAGCAGTTGACGCACAACGCGAACGCGGCTCGCACCGAGAGCCGTGCGCAGAGCCAATTCTGGACGGCGTCCGGTGGCGCGGGCGAGGAGGAGTCCGGCCACGTTGGCGCAGGCGATGAGCAGGACGACTCCAACCGCAGAGAACAAAAGCGAGAGCGCGGGACGGATATCGGAGACTGCTTCGTCCAACAATGGGTTGATCGAGACGGCCAGGCGGTAGCGATCCTCGGAATACTGCTGTGCCAGTCCAAGTTGGATGGAGTTTAGCTCGGCGAGGGCTTGCTTGATGCCGACGCCAGGCTTGAGGCGCCCGACAATGGAGAGGCGTTCGTCGTCGCGGAAAGAAGTGACCGGAGCCTTACCTTCCGCGTCGATCGCGTAGGTCGACCAGTAGGAGGATGGCTGGGCGATGGGATAGTGGAAGGTCGCGGGCATGACTCCAACGATGGTGTACGGTTCATCGCTGATCTTCACCGTTTGACCAAGGGCGTTGGGCGACGATGAAAAGTCGGAGACCCAGAGTTCGTGACTGAGAATGGCGACGCGATGACCAGGCTGTTCTTCCTCGGCGGTGAAGGTGCGACCGAGCGCGGGAGCTACGGCAAGCAGCGAAAACAGATTTGCAGAGATGCGGCCACCTTCCAGAACTCGAGCACCTTCGCCATTCGCCCTACTGAAGAGGCGGGTGATGTTGTCGTAAGAAGCGAGCGACTCGAAGGTGTGGCTCTGGCGCTGCCAGTCAAAGAAGTTGGGATAGGAGCTGCCGAGTGAGTTTGCCGCAGCAATGTTGGAAGGCCCGACTCCGGGCGGGAACTCCAGAGTGTCGATGGCGACCAGCTGGTCGGCGTGAGGAAAAGGCAGAGGCCGGAGCAGGATGCCGTCAAACAAACTGAAAATAGCGGCGGTGGCTCCGATGCCGAGAGCGAGCGTGAGGATCGCGGTCGCAGCGAATCCTGGACTGCGACGAAACTGGCGCAGGGCAAAGGTCAGATCCTGCAGGACCGTCGAGAGCATGGCGTGATTATGACAGGGCATGGATGCAGCGGTAAGATCCGTCCTCAAGGTGGATACTCCCTGCCTGGTGCTCGTGGCTGCACGACGAATCAACCACAGAGGACACGGAGGACACAGAGGAACAAGGACAACAGCGTTAGCGTTTGGCGTGGGCAGCGGGAGCGAGCCAGACCCGCTCAGAGGCTGCGGGGCCTAGCGATATGGTTCCCGCGGGAGTGGAGAGGGTGAGGGTTTGATCGTAGTTGCGCTCAAGCAGGCGCAACTTGGCTCCGGGGCGAACTCCGCGGTGCTCGAGAAATTCCAGAAGCTGGCGGTCGCGTTCGTAGATTCCGCTGACGGTGTAAGTGTTGTCGAGCTCCGCGTCGGCGAGCAGGACGAGGCCACGGCGGCGACGGCTGGCGGGGCCTTCGAGTTCACTGAGATTTCCGTGTGGGCACGCGCCGCCGGAGCCCAGTTTCGCCAAGAGTTTCGCTTCGAAGTCCGGGGACACGGCGTGCTCGAGTCGTTCGGCTTCGTCGTGGACCTTCCACCATTCCATGCCAAAGAGTTCCGAGAGCATGCGCTCAATTAAGTGATGGCGGAGGGTCAGCTTGCGGGCGATCTTGCGTCCGGCTGGGGTGAGGCTGACTTCCCCGCCCGTTTCGACTCGGACGAGGCCGTCTTTTTTGAGGCGGCGCAGGGCCATGGTCACCGCAGGCGGAGAGACCTTCAGCAGGTCCGCGAGGCGGGCGGAGATGACCGCTTCGCCTTCACTCTCCGCTTCGAGGATCGACTTAAGGTAGTCCTCTTTGGAGACGGTGATCATTGAGGGTGATTATACGATGGCGGGTTAATTGTGGTTAATGAGTCGGTGAAGGTGGATGGGAAACCAGCGGCGCTGGCGCGCCGCGGCCGGGCCAGAGACCCGGCCCCACACATTCAAACCCGCCCCAGCTTGGGCTAACTCAGCCTACATGAGCGGAGCGCTACTCGAGGAAAATGAAAAGGGACAGTCCGGAGCCCCCGAGACTGTCCCTCAAAACCCTCCCGGTTAGAAGGGTAACTTGATGACCCTAAGGTACTGTAGGCATGTTGCAAAGGGATTGCAGAACGATGAATATCTGATGAATTCGGTTGGGCGGGCGCTGCTATAGTATTCGGTTGATTCTTTGCATCTGTTGACATCTTTCTCTTCATTCCTGGTTGAGAGGATTTGATGCCGTCCACAACATCGCGAAAAACCGAACAGTCACGACGCCTGCAGCAGCGGGCGGAGAGCATGATTCCGGGGGGCGTGAACTCTCCAGTGAGAGCGTTTCGATCGGTGGGAGGAGATCCGCCGTTCATTGTGCGCGGCAAAGGATCGCACATATGGGACGCCGACGAGAACGAATTCATCGACTACATCGGATCGTGGGGGCCGCTGATTTTGGGGCACGCCGAGCCGAACGTGCTCGACGCGATAGTGGGCGCGGCTTGTAATGGCACGAGTTTCGGAGCCTCTACGCCTTCTGAGGCCGATTTAGCGGAGTTGGTACTGGGAGCATTTCCGCACATGCAGAAGGTGCGGTTCGTCAGTTCTGGCACGGAAGCAACGATGTCGGCGATCCGGTTGGCGCGGGCATACACAAAACGCAAATACATTGTGAAGTTTGAAGGCTGCTATCACGGGCACGCGGACGCGCTTCTCGTGAAAGCTGGCTCGGGCGTGGCGACGCTGGGGATTCCGGGATCTGCGGGCGTGCCCGAAGAATTCACGCAGTTCACGCTGGCGTTGCCGTTCAACAATCTTTCCGTGGTCGAGCATGCGTTTCAGAAATTCAAGCACCAGATTGCGTGCGTAATCGTGGAGCCGGTCGTGGGGAACATGGGATGCGTTCCCGCCGCAGACGATTATCTAGTGGGACTTCGGATGCTGACGGAGCGTGAGCGGTCCGTGCTGATTTTCGACGAAGTGATGACGGGATTCCGCGTGTCGTTCGGCGGAGCGCAGGAGCTGTACAACATCCGCCCGGACCTGACGACGATGGGAAAGATTATTGGCGGAGGCTTGCCCGTGGGTGCGTACGGCGGGCCGAAAGAGATTATGGACATGGTTGCGCCGCTGGGGCCGATGTACCAGGCGGGAACGCTATCGGGGAATCCGCTGGCGATGGCCGCGGGGTGTGCGATGTTGAAACAGTTGCGCGACCGCAAAGAGGAGATTTATCCGCAGCTGGAAAAGCTGAGTGGACAACTCGTCGAGGGTGTGGCGACGGCAGCGCGAGGAGCTGGAGTGGATCTCTGCTACAACCGCGTGGGATCGATGTTCACCTGGTTCTTTACGAAGGGGCCGGTTACGGATTGGGATTCAGCGTCGAAGTCGGACACCGAGGCGTTCGGGAAATTCTTCCGCAGCATGCTCGACAGTGGCGTGTACCTGCCGCCTTCACAGTACGAGGCGGCGTTCCTGGGAGCGGCGCACACGGAAGAGGATGTGCAGCGCACGATTGTGGCGGCGAAGCAGGCGTTTGAAGCGGTAAAGAAATAGTTCACTGCACTTGGCGCGCACTGACCGGCGCGGACGCGCCGACATCTTGCGCGACCTTTAGATTTGGGCGACGGCTCGTTGTTCTGCCAGCTGTTGCGAAAGAAAATTCAAATACTCTTCCATCCCCTCGCCGGTTTTCGCCGAAAGCCGAAAGATCTGCATTCCTGGGCGCACCGACTGAATGCTCGTGCGCGCGGCATCCCAATCGAACTCAACGGCAGCCGCAAGTTCGTTCTTGCTGATGACCGCGACGTCCGCGCTGTTGAAGATCGTGGGATATTTCAGCGGCTTGTCTTCGCCTTCGGTCACCGACATCAGCACCAGCCGAAGATTCTCCCCGAGATCATAGGACGACGGACAAACTAAATTGCCGACGTTCTCGATGAACAGAAAATCCAATTGTTGCAGATCCCACTCCTGCAGGGCGTTCTGCACCATTGCCGCTTCCAGATGGCAGAGCGTTCCCGGTCGTGATCTGCTTCACGGGCGCCTTGCTGCGCGCCAGGCGCACCGCATCGTTCTCGGTGGCAAGATCTCCAACCAGCGCCGCCACACGATAGCGAGGCTGGAGTTGCGTGAGCGTCTTCTCCAGAAACATCGTCTTCCCCGAGCCCGGACTCGAGACCAGGCTCACCACAAAGACTCCCGCGGCGCGGAACTGTTCGCGCAGAGAGCGTGCGATCACGTCGTTCTGCTTCAAAACATTTCTGCGGACTTCCACCAGACGCGGCTCGCTCATTCCTCGACCTCCAATGCAAACACCTCAAGTTCTTTGCCTTGACGCACGTCCATGGTCGGCGTGCCGCACTCCGGACACTGAAATAACTGCACGGACTCGCAGTTGCCGCGTGTCCTTGCATTGCGCGCAGAAAATTATTACGGGCATGTCCTCGACGATCAACTGCGAGCCCTGCAGCGGAGTATCCTGGCACGCGACTTCATAGGAAAACAGCAGTGCATCTTTGACCACGCCAGAAAGCGCGCCCAGCCTGAGATGCACGGCACTCACCTGGACGCCGCGACGCTGCGATTCATCCATCGCAGCATCTACAATGCCCATCGCAATCGAGAGTTCGTGCATCCGCTCGCCGTGCGTATTCTATACCCGATCGCGAAGGGCTTGAGCGCACAGTAGGCGAACGGCGTCAGCAGCTTCACTTCACCAGCTGGCCGATGAAGACTCCGTAAGGCTCGAGCGTGACGACATCGCCATTCACCGACGATTTTCCGGTCGCCACCAGACTCTTCGCTGACGTGAAGCCGTGCTTGCTCAATTCAAAGTTGACCTTCCGCTCCGCACCTGACATGTTCAACGCGACCAGAACCATCTGATCTTTGTATGCGCGCAAATACGACAGCACGTTCTGATCGTTTTCATTCAGCGGAACATATCTGCCATCCAGCAGGCGCTCGATTCGTGTGCCGCAGCTTGAGCACCTTCTTGTAGAACGAGAGCACCGAGTCAGGATCTTTCAACTTCATCGGCAACGTTGTGAGTCTTAGCGGTCGGCGGAACGGGCAGCCACGGCGAGGACGTCGAGAAACCGGCGTTCGTCGCTCTCGTCCCACTGCATGGGCGTGCGCTCGCCGTCGCGTCCTTTTTCTTTGGGCCAGCCGGTGCGGCCGATCGGGTCTTTCACATCTTCCTTACGCGTGGGCGTCGTCGTCTTCATTCCGATCTCTTCGCCGTAATACATGATCGGAGTTCCGCGCAGGGTGAGGTATAGCCCGGCCATCAACTTCGCGATCTGATCGTTGTGCTGGCCGTCGCCGTAACGGTCGTAGGAGCGCGACGATGTCGTGGTTGCTGATGACAAATGTGGGCCAGCCCGAAGCGGAATCGACAGCCGCGATCTGCTTGCGGAAGTCGGCCGGAGAAAGTTTGTTGACCGTGGTGAATAGAAAATCCATGGGCATCTGCAGTTCGTTGTTGCCCTTGCCGTAATAGTGGTTCAGCTCCGCGATGTTGGCGGTCCAGGTTTCGCCGATCAACACGGCGTTGTATTCGTCGGCCACTTTGCGCAACTCGCGCAGCGTGTCATGGACCTCAGGCAGCTTGTCGTTGTATTTCTTCTCTTCGTTGGGATCGCCGAATGCATTCTCTCCGGGCAGAATAGGATTGTCGTGCAGCTTGGGATCTTCGTAGAGCGTATCGACCGCATCCAGACGAAATCCGGAAACGCCACGCTTGTACCACCAGCGCGTAACGTCAAACATTGCGTCCTTTCACCGCCGGATTGCGCCAGTTCAGGTCGGGCTGCTCGGCATAGAAGTAGTGGTAGTAATACTGATTCGTCGTGGGATCGAACTTCCAAGCCGAACCGCCAAAGGTTGAGGTCCAGTTGTTGGGCGGCTGCCCTGGGGCCTTGCCGTCGCGCCAGATGTACCAGTCGCGGTGTTCCGACGTGCGAGACGACTTCGAATCGAGAAACCATTTGTGCTGGTCGGAGGTGTGATTCACCACGAAGTCGAGGATGATATGAATGCCGCGCTTCTTGGCCTCACTGGCCAGAGTGTCGAAATCGGCCAGGGTTCCGTACATGGGATCGATATTTTCGTAGTCGGAAACGTCGTAGCCGAAGTCGACTTGCGGCGATGGGAAGCAGGGCGAGATCCAGATTGCGTCCACGCCCAGGTCTTTGAGGTAATCCAGCTTCGAGGTAATGCCATTGAGATCGCCGATGCCATCGTTGTTGCTGTCGGCAAAGCTGCGCGGATAGATTTCGTAAAAGACCGCATGCTGCCACCATTGATGGCCTTCCGCATCGACTGGCTTGTTGACATTCTGCGCAGACGCGACGAGCGAGCGACAAGTACAGGAACACGCCACAGCAGAATCGAAGAAAGCTGACGTTGCATAGAGCGGCTCCTTGAAGCTTGATCGAAGTAGCACTGGATGCCGTAAGCACCGGCCCGGTTGCCGCATCGGCCAGGAAGGCGGCGAGTTGCGATTTGCCTGAGTGTAAACCTTTTCCGCTTCGGAGTGCGTCGTGGCGCAACTGCTCAGGGCCGTGCAAAGTGAATTATTACTTTCTGTTGGATGTATGCCTCGGCTGTTCCTTGCAGCATCTGAAATTCCAGTTTGCCGAGTTTGGTGAGGACTGCGCCGTCTACGGACGAGATCTGGCCGGGATTCCAAACCTCCATCTGATAGCTCATTCCCGCGCGGCCCGACACTTCAATGGTCAATTGTGTTTTCGAGGCATTCCACGACTCGGAGAGAACGCGCAGGCTCGCGGCTGGCGCTGCCCAGAGCCGGGAGTTCATTCGAAAGCGCGAGGCCAAAATCGTTTTTCATGCGGATGACCAGATTGTTCGTTCCGTCATTGACGGGAAACCTGGCCGATAAATGCTGGTCGTTGCCGTTGGGCAGGAGTTTGAAAGGCAACAGACGCCCGTTCATCTGAACGCTGATCACCTGCGTGCGCAGACTGAACGCGGGAGAAAATTCAACCCAGCAATCGCCAGTCCCGGTGCGCTTGGCTTCGAGCGTTATGCTGTCTTCGGTTTTGTGATATTGAAAATCGACGGAGACGTCGGCGACGTGAACATTATGGATCGCGAACGTGGTCCAGTCGGCGGGGACGTGGGGAGCTAGCGTGATCTCATGTTTCTCTGCATCGGTCTGCAAGCCGAACATGCCGCGCAAGATCGGACTGACGACCATCGCCGACGACCAGATCTGATGCGGCGAACTAGTGGCGAACGACTGGTAGTAGTCGCCTGACAAAACTTCGGTGAAATGGCCGAGCGCACCGTCGAGGCCGAGCAAGGCGTTGGACCGCAGATTCGAGTAGGCGGGAAAGGTGCGATGATAGCGGTATTCGCCCACCGAAGCCCATCCGGTAAACAGCGGCCAGACCGAGCCGTAGTGATAGCCGGAGCCGTCATAGAATTTGGAGTTCTGCGAGATGATGCGCATGCCCCAGTCCGTTTGGTGATCGGCGGCCGCGAGTTGCGTGATCGTCTGGTCGGCATGATCTGCGGTCGGGCAGGCCGAACCACATGGGAACGGTTGCGAGCACGCTGGCCTCGTCTTCGCGCTGGTTGTCCTGCTTCAAGGCAAATGCATAGACTCTTCATTTCGGGCGACCAGAACGCTTGATCGAGCGCCGGGTTGCTGCGCTCAAACTCCGCCGCGAGTTGCTTGCTGACGTCGTCTTTGCCGACGAGTCGCGCCAGATTGGAGAGCGCCCGCAGAGCCTCCACACCGAGTCCGGCCTGGTAATACTCATTCTTGACGGGAAGCAGCGGACCGCCTTCCACCCAGCCATGGCCGACGCCGACATTCTGCGCGAAGCCCTGCGCATCATAGGTCGACTGCAGGAACTGGTACGCGCGCCAGACGTTGTCCCACTTGTCGCGCGCGAAAGCGAGGTCGCCGCTCTGCGACTGCATAATCATTCATCGCGATGATGAACAGCGGAGTCGCGTCGGCGGAAACGTAAGGGTAGGGATAATCCTTGAACCACGGCACCAGACTCGCGCTCTGCGAAATCTCGTGCGGCACCTTGCCGTCTTCGCGCTGATATTTGCTGATGAAGTCGAGCGCGGTGCGAGTGGTGGAATAGTCTCCCTCGGCATTGAGAGCAAACGAAGTCCACAAAGAATCGCGGCCAAAGAACCACGCGAATCCCGGACGCTGGCCGACTCCGGAAGTTCGATATCCGGCGACCAGACCCGGAGCCCAGGTACGGATTGTTGACCAGCCTTGAATCGTGCTGATGCGCGCCCAGTCGTAGGCCTGCTGCAAAGCGGCGTCGGGCAATTCGAGGCTGACGGTCTTGTCGAGATAAGCGCGGTAGTAGTCGGACGACTCGCGCATGGAGTCCGCATACGAAGTCAGCAAGTGCTGGTAGGTCTTCTCGGCGTCGGCGAGGCCTGCGACTGAAGCGGCGATCACAATCGCCTTGGTGTCTTTTCCTTTTTGCGTCACGCCCAGACGCAAGAGAGTTCTCGTCGGATGAAGAATAGTTCGTCTCATACGAGAGCCGGGCGTCGCTGCCGGTGGGCGATCCGACCAACGCGGCATACTTCCGCGCCTCTTCGCCGAACACAAAGGCATGCTGCCTTCGACGTCCCAGTCGACATACGTTCCACCCAGCGCGGCCGGCCACTCCAGTTGGAAGTCTGCGGTGAATGCGGCTTCGATTTCCAGTGGTTGTTCGGTCTCGACGTCCAGCAAGAATGACGGCGCCTGCTTCGTTCACCGGGACGCAGAGCGTTTCGCGAACGCGAAATGAATCGCCGACGTACAGAATCGACGCGGACTCGGGATGTACCGTCAGCGTGCGCGCCAGGCTCTCCGCGGGCAGCGCGCGGTCGCCGACGATGAAACGTCAGATGGAAGTCGCGAAAGATTTTCAGGGGATAGACCCAGGCTTCGAATCGTCCCGTTTCGTTGCCGAAGAGTCCGGCGCGAGTGCCAACGACCGGCAGAAACTCCCAGGTACGAACGGTTCGCGACAGTTCGAGCGCTGGAGCGGATTGCTGGGCCGCTGGACGAAAACGTGCACAGCAGAGACATAGCCGAACCACAGAAGCGCAGCGCAGAATGCGAGACAGGCAGCAAAATGCCGAAGCACGAACCAGATAAGGATTCATTGCGGCCTTCTCATGCAACGGGGATTTGCGGCGCCGGCGCTTGCAAAGTCGCGGTTCCCTGAATATAAGAAGTAGGGGCGAATTCTAGCACGAGCCGAGTGGGCCAGGTAGCGACCTCTTGTTCCCTTCACGCCGCGTTTTTCTGAAATCTCTCAGCCGTTCGGCACTCGTGCTTTCGCTGGAAAGCGTGCTGGCGATGGCGCGCCCGCGATGGCTGCGGGCGAACGCGCGACGCAACAGAAGGCCACGCCCGCGAAAGATGAAGTCACAGGCGCAGGACGGCGATCTGGGCGTGAGCTTCCTCAACGTGGCGCGCGAATCCGGCCTGAATGCGAAAACGATCTTTGGCGGCGAGCACAAGAACAAGTATCTGCTCGAAACCACCGGTTGCGGCGTTGCCTTCTACGATTACGACAACGACGGATGGCTCGACATCTTTCTGGTGAACGGCACGCGGCTCGAAGGCTTTCCCGCGGGCAGCGAACCGACTTCGCATCTGTTTCGCAACAATCGCGACGGCACATTCACCGACGTGACCGCGAAGGCCGGAGTCGCGCATTCCGGCTGGGGACAAGGGTGTTTGCGTCGGCGACTACGACAACGACGGATGGGACGATCTGTTCGTCACCTACTTCGGCAAGAACGTTCTGTACCACAACAACGGTGACGGCACGTTCACCGATGTCAGCCAGAAAGCCGGCGTGGCGGGCAAAGGCACGCGCTGGAACACGGGCTGCGCGTTTGTTGACTACGATCGCGACGGGCAGCTGGATCTGTTTGTCGCCAACTACATTGACCTGGACCTGGCGACGGCGCCCGTGCCGGAATCCGGCCCGTGTCTGTACAAGAGTGTGATGGTCGCGTGCGGGCCGCCGGGACTGCAGGGCGGCAAGAACATTCTGTACCACAACAACGGCGATGGAACTTTCACGCGACGTGTCCGAAGCGTCGGGCATTCTTCAGCGCCAACGGCACGTACGGCCTGGGCGTGCTGACTGCCGATCTCGACAACGACGGCTGGCCCGATATTTATGTGGCCAACGATTCCACCGCCAGCGCGCTTTACCAGAACAAGAAGAACGGGAAATTTCAGGACATCGCGATCGAAGCCGGATGCGCGCTCAGCCCGGATGGCAAGCCGCAAGCGGGCATGGGCGTCTCCGCGGCAGATTACGATCTGGACGGCAATCTCGATCTGGTCAAAACCAATTTCGCCGGCGACACGCCTTCGCTCTATCACAACCAGGGCGGAGCCAATTTTGAAGATGCCACGTTCACCGCCGGCCTGGGCGCGCACACGCAATATCTGGGCTGGGGGTGCGGATTCTTCGATATGGATAACGATGGCTGGGCCGACATTCTGATCTGCAACGGCCATGTGTATCCGGAAGTCGAGCAACTCAAAACGGAAGCCGGTTACGCGCAGCGCAAGCTGCTCTATCAGAATCTGCACAACGGCCATTTCGCGGATGTGTCGTTGCAAGCCGGACCGGGCATTTCAGAGCCGAGTGCGTCGCGGGGCGCGGCTTTTGGCGATTTCGATAATGACGGCGACATCGATGTCGTGGTCAACACGGTCAACGACTATCCGCAGTTGCTGCGTTGCGATTCGAAACTCGACCACAACTGGATCAAGATTCGCACCATTGGAACGAAATCGAATCGCAGCGGAATTGGCGCGCGGCTGGTATGCGTGACGCATCCGCCCGGAGAAACGAAGCCGCATCGGCAGATCGATGAAGTGCGCAGCGGCGGCGGTTACTTTTCGCAGAACGATCTGCGAGTTCACTTCGGGCTTGGGAAAGGCCGAGAAGGTCGACGCGCTCGAGGTTCGCTGGCCCAGCGGGCAGGTCGATACGCTGAAAGATGTCAAGGCGAACCAGGTGATCTTCGTGAAGGAAGGCGAAGGGATTACCCGCACGGTGCAATTCGCGAAGGCTTCCAAAGAGCGAGGCAAGAATAACCCAGGGGACGCGGGAATTCACAGGGGTGCTCTCGCATCTTTTGCTAGACGCGGGATTGTTCGTGACGATTTACGGCTTCTTGGCGTCGGAAACAACGCCCGACCCTCTTTCAGCGTGTGAATCTGATCGACTGGCAGACTCGCGAAGCGCTCAGTCAGCCCGCTCGGCCAGCGAATTTCAACCCATTCGATTTTCGTCGCCGAGCCCAAGCCGAAGTGAACCCGCATGTCGCTGTTCGAGATCGTAACTCGGAGCCGCTGCGGACTTCGTCCACCAGAATGCGCGACTGCGTCTTCACGCGAACGCGCGCGCCGATGCCGTCGCGGTTCGATTTCGTGCCGACCGTATGAATCGCGATCCAGTGATTCGCATTGCGAATCTGATTCACCAGCAGGCTGGGCGCGGCGTTCATGTTGCTGATGACAACCGAAATCTTGCCGTCGTTCCACAGGTCGCCGACAGCGAGCCCGCGCGAAGAGGCGGCGGTCGTGATGCCGGCGCCGGCCGGACGCGGAAATGTCGCTGAACGTTCCGTCGCCGTTGTTGTGATAAAGAATTCGCGGCTCTTTGTAGCTGCTGCCCAGGTGCTGGCTGTCGACTTCGGGATAGACGTGGCCATTCACCAGAATCAGGTCTGGCCAGCCGTCGTTGTCCATATCAAAAAACATGGTGCCCCAGCCCAGATACTGCGTGTAGAGGCCGAATCCAGCGGCGGCAGTGGCGTCGGTAAAGGTTCCGTCGCCATTGTTTCTGTACAGAGTTGAGGTGTCGTCGGAAAAATTTGTCTTGAAAATATCCAGGTGGCCGTCGCCGTTGTAATCGGCGACAGTCGATCCCATGCCCGGCCTGCTCGCGGCCGTCTTCGTTGAACGCGGCGCCGGCAGTGACAGCGACGTCGGTGAACGTTCCGTCGTGGTTGTTGCGATAGAGAATGCTGGGCGTGCTGTCGCAGGCGATGAAAATGTCGGGCCAGCCGTCTTCGTCGAAATCGAGTGTCGAGACGCTGAAGGCGTAGTGTCCGTCGGTGCGGTCGATGTGCGCTTTGGCGGTGACGTCCTCAAAAGTTCCGTCGCCGCGATTGTGGTAGAGAATATTCTTCGCGCCGGGCAGCCCGCGCGGGCCGCACATCACCGGAACGCCCTTCCAGATGCAGGTTGGGCGTCTCGCCGGGCGCGGGCGCGGTCGCTAGATCGAAATCCACGTAGTTCGCCACCACCAGATCGAGGTGACCGTCGCGATCGTAGTCGACGAATGCGCAGCCCGTGCCCCACGCCTTGCCCGATCCCGCAACGCCGGATTTCTCCGCGACCTCGGTGAAGACTCCGTTCTGGTTGTGGTAAAGGCGATTCTTGCCGTAGTAGGTGATGTAGAGATCTTCCCATCCGTCGTTGTCGTAGTCGCCGACGCAAACGCCCTGACCCCAGCCGGTCGCGGTCAGGCCGGCTTTGGCGGTGACGTCGGTGAAGGTGCCGTCGTGATTGTTGCGATAGAGACGGTTGCTGGGACCTTGCCCGGCAGGGAAATCCTTCGAGCTTGGTGCCATTCACGAGGAAAATGTCGGGCCAGCCGTCGTTGTCGTAGTCGAAGATTGCGACGCCGGTTCCGGTGGTCTCGATGATGTATTTCTTGGTGTCGACGCCCGCCGAAAACGTTCCGCACGGTGAGGCCGGCTTTTTCGGCGATGTCGGTGAAGTCGCGATGGGGAGCGGAGGCGCGGACGGCTTCGCCTGCTGCGCCTGCAGCATTCCGGCCACAAGCAGCAAAACTCCCCAACGTAGAGTGCGCAACAGCAGGCGGATCGAGGAAGAAAACATCTGAAATTGCATGGGCCCCAGTCGATGGTAGGGGCGGCAGAGGTAGAGGGTCAAGCTTGCCGATGGCAAGAACCCGAGGCGCCGACCTTACGGAGGGGTAGAGACAACTGGGCCAAGAATCCTTTACTCTGGCAGCTAATGAATTCGGTCCAAACGCCGGCTACATCCGCCTCCGCTGCCGAGCCCGTTGCCGCTGTCTCGGTCGAACTGAGCGGCGTCCGCAAATGTTACGACGAATTTGTTGCTGTCTCTGACCTCTCACTCAGCATTTCGCCGGGCGGGATCTACGGGCTGCTCGGCCCCAACGGGGCCGGCAAAACCAGCACGATCCGAATGATTATGGGCATTATCGTACCCGACTCCGGCCGGATCTCTGTCTTTGGAGAGCGACTCGTCCGCGCCCATATGGACCAGTTCGGTTACCTTCCCGAGGAGCGCGGACTCTACCGGAAGATGAAGGTGCATGGATCACCTGTTATTTCTCGGTCAACTGAAGGGTCTCAGCGTGGCGGAGGCGGCAACGCGGGTGCGCAGCTGGTGCGAGCGTTTCGAGTTGACCCCCTGGCAGGAAAGAAGGTCGAAGAGCTTTCCAAGGGAATGCAACAGAAGGTGCAGTTCATCGGCGCGGTGCTGCACGATCCGAAGCTGATCATCATGGACGAGCCGTTCGCCGGCCTCGATCCTGCTAATGCGGTGGTGCTGAAAGATGTCCTCATCGAAATGGCGAAGAGCGGCAAGACGATTCTGTTGTCAACTCACCGCATGGATCAAGTCGAACGGCTGTGCCATTCGATCTGCCTGATCAACCACGGACACGCGATCCTCGACGGCGATCTGAACCAGATCAAAGCGAGATACGGACGCCGCAATGTCCAGATCAAGTACGACGGCGATGCACGATTCTTGCAGGAAGCGAAAACTGGTGCAGTCGTTCAACGATTACGGCAACTATGTAGAAGTCCATTTGGCGCCAGGCGCTGACTCACAAGAGTTGCTGAAACTGGCCTCGTCAAGCGCAAGGTTAAGTAAATTTGAACTGATGGAACCTTCCCTGGAAGAGATCTTCATCGACGTGGTGGGCAAATCGAATGCGTAATATGTGGATAATTATGAAGCGGGAATATGTGGAGCGCGTACGCACCCGTGCGTTCCTTGTTCTCACGCTGTTGCTGCCCGGCATCATGACGGTCTTGATGGCACTGCCGGCGAAACTTGCGACCATGGGACAAAAGGCACCGCATCTCGTAATCGTCGCGTCGACGCAACAATTTGGTGAAACCGTCCGCCAACAACTTCTCTCGCCCTCGATCGGCGACGACGATGACGAGACCGCCACCGCGAGAAGCAATGCCAAGCAAAAGCCTGAAGACCGGTACGTCATCGACATCGACGCGAGTCCCACCGAGGCAGAACGCGCGGTTCTACTGCGAGAAAGTAAGCACACAGTGCGATCGACGGCTATCTTTGGCTCAGCGACAGTGCGATCGCAGCCCGCAAGATCACCTGGTACAGCCGCAGAGATGATGACATTTCGGGAGCGATCTTGGCTAAGCGAGACCTGTCAGCCGCATCGTCCAGCAGCAGAAGCTCTCGAGCGGAGGCATGACGGCGACCGCCGTGGATCAAATACTCCAGCCGGTTAAGGTGCAACCGGTGCGTATCGAGCATGGGCGTGAGACCAAGGGTAGCGGGACCGCTCGCTTCGTCGAGATCGTCGTGATGGTCATGCTGCTGTACATGGCTGTGCTGTTCTACGGCATTTCCGTCATGCGATCGGTGCTCGAAGAAAAGACTTCGCGAATCATCGAAGTACTGCTTTCTTCGGTGAGTTCGACCGAGCTGATGGCCGGGAAACTTCTTGGGGTCGGCGCGGTCGGACTAACGCAGATTGCGGCCTGGGCCGTGATGGCAGGAGTGGTAGCTCTGCCCGCGTTAGCCACGCAGCCCAACCTGAGCGAGCTCGAAATTTCTCCATGGGTTATGGCTGCGTTTGCACTGTTCTTCCTTCTCGGCTACCTGCTCTACAGCACGATGTACGCAACCATTGGGGCCATCACGACAACAGAGCAAGAGGGCCAGCAACTGCAGTTCTTGATCGTGATTCCGCTTGTCCTCTCGGTGTTCATGCTGATGCCGGTCATCCGTACGCCCGACTCTGCCGCGGTCGTCTGGATGTCATTAATCCCATTCTTCGCGCCCATCCTGATGTACGCGAGAATCGTTGTGCAGACGCCGCCGCTATGGCAGATCCTGCTTTCGCTGGTTCTGCTGATCGGTACCGTCGCGGGCATGGTCGTGCTCTGCGCACGCATCTACCGTATCGGAGTACTCATCTACGGAAAGCGCGCCACTCTGCCAGAAATCCTGAAGTGGCTGAAATACGCGAAGGCTTAGAGAATCCCGCTGGTCGGCTGGTCCTCCGCCACACCGACGTACTTGTCGGCGCCTCCGTAGTAAAAGAGATACCGACCAGCCTGCTTCACCATGCCTTCGACGAAAACTACGTTGGGCACTTGCCCGACTTTCTCCCATTCCTTCTCGGGAGAGAATATCGGTTCCTCGCTTCGCCAGAGCAGCTTGCGCGGATCGTTGCGGTCGAAGATCGCGATTCCGGTGCGATAGACGAGTTTGTCGTCGGCGCCGTTGTAGATCAAGACAATTCCGTTTGGTGTGACGATGGGCGACGGGCCCGGCTCGGCGACGCGCGAGTCGAAGTGGCCTGGTCTTACGGGCAACGCCGGAATCTGCGTAGCCTCTGTCCAGTGAAGCAAATCGGTAGAGGACGCCAAGCCGCCCTGATCTTTGTTGTCGGCAGTTGTGCCCAGGAAGTACATCCAGTATTTTCCGTCGATCTTCTCGGGAACGATGGCGCCCGACTTCGTCCACTTCACATTCCAGTTCCCTTTGTAGGCGGGAATGATGACGCCTTTGCGCTCCCAGTGAATCAGGTCGGTGGAAGTCGCCAGGCAGAGTTGCGCGTCCTTCTTGTTGTAGCCGGTATAGGTCAGGTAATAGGTCTCACCGAATTGAACCAGGCGCGGGTCCTCGACGCCGCCGTCCTTTTCGTAATCTTCCGTGGGGCCTAAGTACCGGCTCATCTCGACGTGTGAAATGGATCCCATCGCGTGCTCTCGGCATATCCCAGGCGCGACGTCCCTTGCTTGTCCTGGGCGCGGTAGAGCATCACGATCTTGTCTCCGACGCATTACGACAGCCGGATTGAAGGTTCCGGCCGCTTCCCATCCATTGCCGCGCGGAGCAATCACGGGCACGTCGGACAAACGATGCCACGCGCCGAACGGCAGCGGACTGCTGCCCTGCGCGGCCAGCGCGACGAGCAGCGCAAGCAGCCGTCAGTATTCTTTTGGAAATATAGCGGAGCCATCGTGATGCATCCCGTCGACATGGAAGCAATTCCTGCTAGCGAGCAGCAAAAACGGCAGGGCCGACCCCCTGCCGTTCTGGCGATCTTGCTTTCCCTGACTTCGGACTACTTCTTGTTGACGGACTTCTTCAGTTCGGCCCCAGGGCTGAACTTCGCGACTTTGCGGGCGGCGATTTTGATAGTGGCGCCGGTTTGCGGATTGCGTCCGTTCCGCGCTTTTCTCTGCGACACCGAGAAGGTGCCGAAGCCTATCAACGCCACCCGATCTCCTTTGCGGAGGGCAGACGTGATGCTGTCGACGGCGGTATCAATGGCAGTCGTGGCCTGCGCTTTGCTGATTTCACATGCGCCTGAGATCTTGTCAACCAGATCGGCCTTATTCATAGTCTCTCCTCGCAGGTCTCTTTGCGTGCCCAGCCTATAACGGGAGAAAACTGGCTATGGCTGAGTTGGGAAACCTGACGGCTTGTATTCTCCTCCGTCTGCGGCGAAAGTCAACTGTGAAAATCCGCGCCGGAAGCCTGTTTCGCACTCCTTGGCCCGAATCGGGGCTGACCCGAGCGGCTTTTCGCCTCCCGGGGCGGGTTTTCCTACGCCCTCCACAGGCCACCGCCTTCCTTCACAGGATGTACACAGGGAGGCATGGTTTCCGGCTTGCGCGAAACCGGCCGCGGGTGCAAAGTCGAAAGAGGAGAATTTGTTTGAAGATGAGGTCAGATGATCGACCAGGCGATGAAGGATCCCGAGTCGGCCAAAGTTCCGGCGGACGGTGTGCCCACTTTGTGCCAAGGTACGGGATGGAAGACAGTCACGGCCAGGCCATGCCGGATCGAGCCCGAACGACCGCCGGGTCACGCGCTGCGACTGCCGGTTGCGGGCGCGCGGGGAATCGTTGCTGACGGCGCCGCCCGCATTCCGCGCCGCTACGAGCACTGCGAGCTTTCCAACTACGACACAGACTTTCCCGGCGCCCATCCTTCGCTGGAGGAAGCTCACTTTATTGCGTCGGGCTTCGCCAAGAAATGCGATCCGCGTGGCGACAAGGGTCTGCTGATCATCGGCAAAATCGGCACCGGCAAAACCCATCTGGCGGTCGGGATCATCAAGGAACTGATCGTCAACCGCGGCATCCCCTGCCTGTTCTACGACTATCGCGAACTGTTGAAAGAGATCCAGAACTCCTACAACTCGACCGTGCAGACCACGGAACTGGATGTGCTGCGTCCGGTGTTCGAAACCGACGTGCTGGTGCTCGACGAACTGGGCGCAGTGAAGCCGACTGAGTGGGTATGGGACACGGTCAGCCTGATCCTGAACACGCGGTACAACGACAATCGCACCACCATCATCACCACGAATTTTGACGATCAGCCGGCGGCGGGAGCTGCCGGATCCATTTCGCCCGCACGGGCCGCGACGCGCGGCGAGACGTCTGGGAGACCGTATCGGCGAACGCATGCGTTCGCGGCTGCACGAAATGTGCCGCATCGTCACGCTGGAAGGCACGGACTTCCGCCAGAAATTCCGCAACGCCAACTTCCGGTAGACTTCTTCGCCACGGATCCACACGGATTCACACGGATGAAAACAACCCCAGACGGAAGAGGCCTAGCTACCCGTTTTCCTTGGATTTATCCGTGTGATCCGCGCAAATCCGTGGCAAAAGAAGTTCTCCCGGGTATTCTGTAGAGCCAGCGCACACTAGAATGACTCTCGTGCTGACCGAGCGGCTGGAATTCGCGCCTGAGCGGGATGCGGAAGTCTTCTGCCGCGGTCCCGGCGGCCCCGGCGGTGTTCCTGCTGCGCGGAGCGGACGCCCAGGCCGAGCCCTACGTCAGCAAGACCGCCAATCTGCGACGACGTCTGCAGCGGTTGCTCGGGCCCGTCGAGGAGCGCACGAAAAAGCTCAACCTGCGCGATCGCGTTCGTGTCGATCGAGTACGCGCCGACCGGATCCGATTTCGAATCCGGCTTCCTGCTCTACAGCGTTCTGCGGGCCGCGTTTCCCAAGACCTACTCAGACCGCATGCGCTTCCGCTTCGCGCCTCTGGTGAAGCTGCATCTGGAAAACGAGTATCCGCGCGCCTCGATCACTACGCGGCTGGGCCGGCTCGGCGGACGCTCTCTCTACTACGGGCCGTTTGTTTCCCGCGTCGCTGCCGAGAAGTTCATGAACGACTCGCTGGACTTCTTCAAGATGCGGCGCTGCGTCGACGATCTGCATCCCGACCCGAAGTTTCCCGGCTGCATTTATTCCGAGATGAAGATGTGCCTGGCGCCCTGTTTCAAAGGCTGCAGCGATCGAAGAATATGCTGCGGAAGTGAATCGCGTGCAGGCTTATTTTGATTCCGGCGGAGATTCTCTGATCCGCGAACTCTCAGCCGAGCGCGAAGCCGCGTCGGCCAGGCTGGCGTTTGAAGACGCGGCGGCGATTCATGTGCGCGTGGAGAAACTCAAGCCGATCGTGAGCCAGCTTCCTGAGATCGTACACCGTCTCGACCAGCTCTCGGCGCTCATGATTCAGCCGGGTTCTGTCGCGGGGTGCGTCGCGTTTTTCCGCGTGGAAGGCGGGCGCATCTCCGGGCCAATCGCGTTCAGCATTCAACCGGCCGAGCACGCAAAATCGCAGTCGATGGAAGGGCGAGTGCAGGAAATTCTGCAATCGTTCCCTCCGGCGAAAGCAAAATCCGCGCTGGAGAACATGGAGCATCTCGCCCTGCTCAAGCGCTGGTACTACCGCGGCAGCCGCATGGGCGAGATTTTCTTCGCCGATGCAAAGGGTGAACTGCCCATGCGCCGCATCGTTCGCGGCATCTCGCGGGTGTTTCGCGGCGAGAAGCCGGAGACGGAGGCGCGGCCGCCTGAGAACCCGTAGACCGGCCCGCGCTGCCGCTCAGCTTTGCGTCGCGGCGGAGTCAACGCTCCAGCCAAACCAACGGCGTCCCGCCCAACGTAAGGTTTTCCAACCGAGAGCCGTCCCGATCACGATCGTTCCCACCCAGAGCAATGTAGCCGGAAGGTAAAACAAAATCGTTGTCATTGCGGTGGCGTAGGTCGCAAGACTCTCCAGTCCATCACGCAGTGCCAATTTCAGCTGGTAGCCCGGACGCCAGTTCAACCCGAAGACCTGGGCTTCCGCCTCAGTCCTGAGCGAAATCGTGAGTGCGACGGTCTCGATCTGCCGCGACAGTGCATTGAACTCGGCTTGCTGCTGTTCAATCTGTCCGCGCACCTCGCTCAGCCGTTCCGTCACCCGAGCATGTCTTTCACGGTATGTGCCTGCTTCAGGATCGCGAGATATTCTGCCTCCTCCGCGCGCAGATTGCGGAGGTTCGCGTCCTGATCGACGTACTGCCGGGTGACATCCTGCGCATCGACCTTCTCGCTCTCAATCCGCAGGCCCAGCTTGCGGATTTCGGCTCGCGCTTCTTCAAAGCGCGCCGCTGGGATGCGAATCGTGAGCATCCCCGCGGTGGCGTTCTTACCGCCGCCGTCAGCACTCACCAGATATCCGCCAAGGCCTTCGGCGAGCATGTAATCTTGTCGGCGACCTCCGCAGGATGCTGCACCACCATCTCCATGGAACTCGTGCGGATGATCTTGCGGCCGCCCGCGATATCAGCGGCTGCGGGTGAGTCGGATGCACGAGCCCTCATCGCATCTTGCTCCAGCGCCCCTGCGACTGGCGCTGCTTTTGCCGGCGCCGCTTCTTGAAACTGTGCCACGGGTTCCGCGTAGGTGATCCGCGAGGCGGGTTCCGGGCTTGCCTGGTGCATAACAGGAAAAGCCACGGCACCCCAAATCAGCAGGATCCCTCCTCCGATCGCCATCCACTGCCAGGGCTTCTTGATCTCTCCGAGTGATGCCGCGAAAGTCGACATGGTTTCTCTCCCGCAGAGAGAACGCCGGGCCGGACGTGCCTTGCAGACGATTTCATCGGGCTGTATCCGCAGTAACCACTAAAGAGTTACTGGCCGATGCGGTACAGAACGCTTGCGTGCGCGGGCAACTGGACCCGCAGTCCATCGGCTGTTCCCAGGTCCTTGTGCGCCCACAGGTCGCGGAGTGCGGCAGCCCTTCGCGGCGAGTCCGACATCGCTCCAGCGCAGATCCACTTTCTCGGCAGCATCGCCGAGATTGAAGACGGCGACGTAATGCTCTCCCGGCTTTGCGCCATCGGCGACCCACGCGCGGATATTTCCTCGTTCGAGCGCCTGATGTCCGCCGTGACTGTGCTGGTTGACCTCGAGCACTTCTTCGTTCGTGATGAGCGCGGTGGTTGCGGCATCGTTGCTGGGCAGGTCTCCACCGAAAATCAGCGGGGAGCGGAAGATGCTCCACAGAGTCATCACGGTCTGCTGCTCATCGGGGGTGAAATTGGTAGGCGTGCCGCCGCCTTCCTTGTCAGTCACTTTCAATTTGCCGAGGGGAAGCATGTCGGCATCGGGCCATGTCCCGTTCTTGCCGGCAAATTTCGCCCAGTCACGCGCGAAGTCGAACTGCTGGCGCAGCAGCTTCCAGTCGTCCCAGAAATCATCGGAGATGCGCCACATCTGCGCATACTTCTCAAAGAACTCCGCTTCCGACACAGGCGCTGGGCCCGGCGAAATGCTCAGCACCATCGGCCGCCCGGTCTTGCGAATCGCCTGACTCAGCGCTTTCATCTCGGCGGGCTGGTAGAGGTGGCTCCCCATGTCGTCGGCCTTGATGAAGTCGACGCCCCACGAGGCATACAGTTCCGCGATGGAATCGTAGTAGGCCTGGGCGCCGGGCTTGGTCGTGTCCACGCCCCACATGTCGGGATTCCAGCGGCACGCGTTTTCTTTGTCGGCGATGTCGGCCGCGTGATACGACGTGCCCTTGATCGGAAGATTTTTCTCAACGGCCTGTCGCGGAATTCCGCGCATGATGTGAATGCCGAACTTCAGGCCCTTGCTGTGGACGTAATCCGCCAAGGGCTTGAACCCCGCGCCATTCGCGGCGGACGGAAAGCGATTCACCGCTGGCATCAGGCGGCCGAACTCGTCCATGGTCAGCGGAGCGCCCGGCTTGTAGTCGTGTCCCTGCGCGTTCGGCTCGTACCACTGGATGTCGACGACGATGTACTTCCATCCATACTTCGCGAGATGCTCGGCCATCCAATCCGCATTGGCCCTGACCTGCGCTTCGCGGACAGTCGTGCCATAGGAATCCCAACTATTCCAGCCCATGGGAGGAGTCGGGGCGACGAGATCCCCGGCACGCAGCGTTGGCGTCACGAGGGCGATCGATAGAAGGCAGGTGAGAGCCCGGAGTCGAATCATCACGGCACATTGTAAGCCGTTGGAGCTTGATTGCAGTCTGCCAACAAAACGGGCGACCCGAAGGCCGCCCGATGATTTGCTTTTTCTATCTGTGGAATCCGTGAAGATCCGCGGCAGAGGATTTCTAGATGTCCAGGTTCTTCACATCCAGCGCATTCTCTTCGATGAACTTGCGCCGCGCCTCGACGTCTTCGCCCATCAGCGTGGTGAAGATGGTCTCGCACTCGGCGATGTCTTCCAGCTTCACCGACAGCAGCGTCCGCCGCTCGGGATCCATCGTCGTCTCCCACAACTGCGGCGCGGTCATCTCGCCAAGACCTTTGTAGCGCTGGATGGTGAAGTCCTTGCGGCCTTCGTTGATGACATAATCGCGAAGGTCGCGGACGTTCGTCTTCTCCACCACTTCAATTTCGGTCTTGCGCTTGGCAGGCTTCGCCGTCTTCTTGTCGGCCTTGTCGCTCTTGTCTTCGTCGGCAGCTTCACCATCGGCACCGTCGCCGTTGCTGGCAGGCGCGGCCTTGACCAGCGTCTCGACCACGAACGGCGGCTCCATGTAAGGCTCGATCTGCTTGTACTTCGAGATCAGCTGGCGGCATTCTGCGCTCGAAGCCAGCACCCAGTTGATGACGTGCTCAGCGCCGTGCTTGTTGACGAAGTTCACTTCCCACAGGTTGTGCTCTTCGTCGAAGCGCGTCCCGACGCTCTTGAAGCCTTCTTCCTTCTGCAGCTTCTTCAGTTCCTTTTCGAGGCGCTCGATCTTTTTTGGCGGCGTGTTCTTGTCGCCTTCAAAGTCCGCGCGCTTGGCGAGATCAAATTTCGGAATCAGTTCGGTCACGCGTTCGTTGCGCACGCGCTTGTCGAGCTTCTCGAAGAAGCCGAGATACTCGTCGAGCACGGTCATGAATCGCGCCAGATCCTTGCCTTCGATCTTGGCGGCGCCTTCGCCGTAACGCACGCTCAATCCGTCGGCGGCGCGCTTCACCATGACTTTTACGAATTCGCGCTCGTCCTTGATGTACTGCTGCGACTTGCCCTTCTTCAGCGAGAACAGCGGCGGCTGCGCGATAAACACATTTCCGCGCTTGATCAGTTCCTGCATGTGCCGGAAGAAGAACGTCAGCAGCAGCGTGCGGATGTGGCTGCCGTCGACGTCGGCGTCGGTCATCAGGATGATCTTGCCGTAGCGCACTTTCGTCGGATCGAAATCTTCCTTCGAGATGCCGGTGCCGAGCGCGGTGATCATGCAGCGAATTTCTTCGTGCGCCAGCATCTTGTCGTAGCGGGCTTTCTCTACGTTGAGGATCTTGCCCTTCAGCGGAAGAATCGCCTGGAAGCGACGGTCGCGCCCCTGCTTGGCGGTTCCACCTGCGGACTCGCCCTCGACCAGAAACAACTCGCAGCGGTTCGGATCGCGCTCGGAACAGTCCGCCAGTTTGCCCGGCAGGCCGCCGGAATCGAGCGCGCCCTTGCGGCGGGTCAGATCGCGCGCCTTGCGGGCAGCTTCGCGGGCGCGCGCGGCGTCGACTGCCTTGTTGATGATCTTGCGTCCCACGGTTGCGTTCTGCTCGAAGAACGCGCCCAGCCGCTCGTTCACGAACTGCGTGACGGTGCCGGCGATATCGGAGTTCAGCTTGCCCTTGGTCTGGCCTTCGAACTGCGGCTGCGGCAGCTTCACGCTGATCACCGCGACCAGTCCTTCGCGCACATCGTCGCCCGTCAGATTCTCTTTGACGTCTTTGAACAGCCCCATCTGCTGCCCGGCATAATTGATGGTGCGGGTCAGCGCGGTGCGGAATCCGGAAAGATGCGTGCCGCCATCAATCGTGTTGATGTTGTTGGCGAAGCTGAAAATCGTTTCGGAATACGCGTCGTTGTACTGCAGCCCAATCTCCATGTGGACGCCGTTGCGGTCGTCTTCCATGTAGATCGGCTTGTCGTGCAGCATCTGTTTGCCGCGATTGAGATGCTTGATGAACTCCGCGATGCCGCCGTTGTACTTGAAGTCGGTCTGCTTGGGCTCGCCGGTCTTCGAATCGGTGGCGCGCTCGTCGGTCAGCGTGATCAGCAGTCCCTTGTTGAGGAACGCGAGTTCGCGCAGCCGCTGCGCCAGCGTGTCGTAGTTGTATTCGGTCGCGGTGAAGATGGAGCGGTCGGGCAGGAAGTGGACCTTCGTGC
This sequence comes from uncultured Acidobacteriaceae bacterium, assembly GCA_963795875.1. GTDB lineage: Bacteria > Acidobacteriota > Terriglobia > Terriglobales > Acidobacteriaceae > Sulfotelmatobacter. The sequence goes on along the minus strand of CAWCJM010000003.1, from coordinate 577,630 downwards.
CGCGCTTCTTGGTCGCGCCGGTTTTCTTCAGCTTGTTGGTGGGCTCGCCCTTGGAATAGTTCTGCTGCCAGGTCGCGCCGTCGCGCCAGATTTCCAGTTCGAGATCTTCGCTGAGCGCGTTGACGCACGAGACACCAACGCCGTGCAGTCCGCCGGAAACTTTGTAAGTGGACGAATCAAATTTTCCGCCGGCATGCAGCGTGGTCATGACGACCTGCGCCGCGGAAACTTTCTCGCCATCGATCACCATGTCGTCGACCGGAATGCCGCGCCCGTCGTCGATGACCGTGATCGAGTTGTCGAGATGAATCGTGACTTCGATCTTGGTGGCGAATCCGGCGAGCGCTTCGTCGACAGAGTTGTCGACCACTTCGTACACGAGGTGATGCAGGCCCAAGTCGCCGGTCGATCCGATGTACATGGCGGGACGCTTGCGCACCGCCTCCATGCCGCCCAGCACTTTGATGGAATCGGCATTGTAGCTGCCGTCGCCGTTGCCGCTCGTGGCCGCGCCGTTCGGTGCGTCGATGGGAGTCACTTTTCCGTTTTTTGTTTTGGTGTCAGCGATGGGAGTATTGATCTCTTTGGTGGCCATTCCGCTCCGCGAAAATGTCCCGATTTTTTGTCTGAAACTGTGCTACGAATCCCTGGAATTCGGCTGGAATTTTCGTCTCGAACCGACCGCTTTGAAGCCTCCTGCAAAAGACTTCAAGTTATTGAAATTCCTAATACTTAGGGTCGTTTTGCAACTGTTCAAATTATACCACAAATCGGCGGTTTTCGGGCCTCCGAAAAACGTAGAATCGAGTGAGTAACAGGCCGTTTTCAGAGGAAAAGTGGTGGGTGCACGAACACGAATCGGGGGACTCATAAACCGCGCACTGGGGGTTTGAGCGGAATGGTATGGTTTCGTCAGTTGGGTCGAAGTTGGGCTGGACGATAACGATCAATCTAATTTAAAGGCAACACGATGGATTTACCTCTTGCATTGCACACCGCTGCCCGGACCTTCTGCGCCAATCAGCACTCCCATTGGTCGGGACAATATATGCCGCTTGTGAAGTCAGGGCAGGAGCCAGCGGAAAAAGAGTACTCCAAGGCTGCGTACAGCTTGTTTCCAAAATACAGGCTCGATGAAGCCATGGGGATCGAGGTCGAGAGAATTGCCGGAGATCAACTTCGTTCGCTAGAAGAGGCTCGCAAACTACTCCTCGAAGCAGGTCGTAGCGCGTTATCGTCCCTATTTCAAGAATTTCAGCAAAGCCCCGAAGCGCAAGTTGCACTCACTGACGAATGGAAAGCGTTCGATTCCTACATCAGCAACCTTGATCCCATCCAACTCGCTCAAATCAAGCCTCTCCCCTATCGCCGCGTTCTCACAAAATCCGAGAGCGAGCAGTCACGGCAGAAGCTAAATGCGATCTGGGGAGCGAACGGCTATTGGTACCCTCTGTCACAATGCGCGCCGCAGACCAACGTTATCGCATTTCATCAGGAGCTTTGGGAACAGCGTGATGGTACGTCACTCCTTCTTCAAGCCATCCAACAGCGAGCCATTGAGCGATGTTTTCTGCTTCTTGAGGGACCAGTAGATTATGAAATTGCTCGATCCTTGGTGGAACCAATGTACCGAGGTGACGAATCCTTCGTTACGAGCGACTTCGACTGGCTAGTGTACAGTTCACACGAATCCTCTATTGCAGTCGCGGGGTGGTTAGCTGATTTCTTTCGGAAACAATGGCGAGATTGGGAAGCCGTATCCTACGGCGGTCCTTTTCACACCGCCGATTTACGTGGAAGTTGGGGGATGCTGAAAAGATAACTGGCGATACCTCTCGATATCGCGTTTGCGCTCACACCCTTGCAGTTTTCTAGCCCGCTAGCCAGTCCCCCCATCATTACTGTTCGAACCCGGACTGCCCCATCACAGACAGGCTTGCCCTAAGTCGAGCCGAAGGGATGCCGCTACAAAAACGAAGGGCGGCCCGTTGAGGCCGCCCTTAAAGACAATCTTGCTACGCTTCTTACGCCGTTGCTGGCCGCTCCCCGCCCTTGGCGCGTCCTGGCTGCAGCTCCGGCTTGATGACGTGCTGCACGCCGTCGTCCTTCGACGTGGGCGGCGGCTGGATCGGCGGCAGTTCCTGGCCCTCGACGAGCATCTTGATCTCGTTCGCGTCGAGAACTTCGCGCTCGATCAATGCACGGGCAATGCGCTCGAGCACATCACGATTGTCGGAGATGACCTGCTTGGCCGTGGTGTAACCGGCGTTCACCAGCTTGCGGACTTCCTGGTCGATCTTGATGGCCGTGTCTTCGCTGTAGTCGCGATGCTGCGCAATCTCGCGGCCCAGGAAGATCTGCTCTTCCTTCTTGCCGAAAGTCATCGGACCAAGATCGCTCATGCCCCACTCGCAGACCATTTTGCGCGCCATTTCCGTGGCCCGCTCAATGTCGTTGCCCGCGCCGGTGCTCAGCACGTTCAGGAACAACTCTTCCGCGATGCGTCCGCCCATCAGGATCGCGATCTCGGTCTCGAGATAGTTCTTGTAGTAGTTGTGCCGGTCGTCCGTGGGCAACTGCATGGTGACGCCCAGCGCCATGCCGCGCGGAATAATCGTGACCTTGTGCAGAGGATCGGAGTTCGGCATCTTCGCCGCCACGAGTGCGTGTCCCGCCTCGTGATAGGCCGTATTCTTCTTTTCGGCATCGGTGAGCAGCAGCGACTTGCGCTCCACGCCCATCAGGACCTTGTCCTTGGCGAGTTCGAAGTCGTAATGCAGAACGGCCTTGCGATTCTGCCGCGCCGCTGCCAGCGCTGCTTCGTTGACCATGTTGGCCAAGTCGGCGCCAGAGAATCCCGGTGTTCCGCGAGCCAGCACGGAGAGATCGACATCTTCTGCGAGAGGAATCTTGCGGGTGTGCACGCGAAGAATTTCCTCGCGGCCACGCACATCCGGACGGCTCACCACCACGCGCCGGTCAAAACGGCCAGGCCGCAGCAACGCGGGATCCAGCACGTCAGGACGGTTGGTCGCCGCCATCAGGATGACGCCTTCGTTCGATTCGAAGCCGTCCATCTCGACCAGCAACTGGTTCAAAGTCTGCTCGCGCTCGTCGTGTCCGCCGCCCAAGCCGGCGCCGCGATGACGTCCAACGGCATCGATTTCGTCGATGAAGATGATGCAGGGAGCATTCTTCTTGCCCTGCTCAAACAGATCGCGCACGCGGCTCGCGCCTACGCCGACAAACATTTCAACGAAGTCCGAGCCCGAAATCGAGAAGAAGGGAACGTTGGCCTCGCCCGCAACCGCTCGGGCCAGCAGCGTCTTGCCCGTTCCCGGAGGTCCGACCAGCAGCACGCCCTTCGGAATGCGTCCGCCGAGCTTCTGGAACTTCTGCGCCTCGCGCAGGAACTCGATAATCTCGCGCAGCTCTTCCTTCGCCTCTTCCACGCCGGCCACGTCTTTGAACGTGACTTTCTTCTGCTGCATCGAGAGCAGCCGCGCCCGGCTCTTGCCGAACGACAGCGCTTTATTGCCGCCGGTCTGCATCTGCCGGATCATGAAGAACCACAGTGCGCCCAGCAGGATCAGCGGAGCCCAAGTCCCCAGCAGTTGCAGCGGCAAGCTTCCGCTGTTGATGTCGCGGAAGGTGATGTTGACGCCCTTGCTCTGCAGGTTCTTGAGCATTTCAGGAGTGAAGTAGTTGCTGGGAGCGGTGGTGTGGAACGCGGAACCGTCCTTGTGCTTGCCGCGCACTTCCATCCCGTTGACCGTCAGTTCCCGAATGTTGCCCTGATCGACGTCAGTCATGAACTGGCTGACGTTTAACTCGGCATCCTTCTGGCCGTCGCGCGCGCTCTTGACCACCTGCCACAAGCAGAAACGCGGAAACGATAATCAGCAACCAGAACAGCACGGTCTTTACAGTTGAGTTCACCTAGAAGACTCCTAAATTCGACACGGGCAGCTGCCTACACCAACCCCCGAGGCTCCTACAGCGATTAGATGCCCATCTACGACTTTCGATTGGGAAATCCTTTAAGGACTTTATTCTACCTTTTCCCCGGGAAAAAGGCGCGTTCATGACGCTGTGACTTAAGTCACTGAGGCTCTGGGAGTTGCCGCTGCCAAGTAGGGCAGGTTGCGGTTGGTCTGCTCCACCGCGCCCAAGCCGTATCCCACCAGAAAAGTTTCATCCACCAGGAATCCGAAATAATCCGGCTGCAAGGGCACGCGGCGCGCCGCCTGGCGGTCGAGCAGCGTCACCAGTTTCACCGAGGCCGCTCCACGGGAGCGCAAGTCGCTCATCAGAAATTCGCTGGTCACGCCGGAATGCACCAGTCCTTCCACCAGCAGAATGTGTTGCCCGCGAATGTCAGGCTCGTGGCTGAAAAAAATCTCCATTACCTCGTGAGCGGCACTCTGGCGGCCGCGTGTACTTGGGCTTGATGAACTGGCACACGACCGGAACTTCGATCGCCCGCACCAGGTCGGCCAGAAACATGAAGGCGTTTTCCAGAACCGCCAGCATCTGGATGGTCTGGCCCTTGTAGTCGTCGGAGATCTGCCGGGCCAGTTCCTTGACTCGCTTCTGGATCTGATCGGTAGTGATGACCGGGCGAAGGGGCTCGACTCGCGGACCGCTCATGAAATTTGCGTGCCTCCCGGGCACATCGCTTACTTACTCTCCCGCCGGCTGATGGGCCAGCGGTTCGTCCACGATCAGAATTGCCGCTCGGCCGGGCTTCGCCCGAAATTTCGCGGGCACCGGAAACCCTCGCAGCCAAACAATCTCGTCGCCGCTCACGATCACCGGCCAAGACTTGCGCTCCGGCTGGGCCACGTGACGCTCCTGCAGCAGTTCTTTAATCTTCTTGGGGGACTTCGTATGGGCCGGCCAGAACCGGTCTCCGGGACGCCAGTTCCGCACCCTTAACGGTCCGGGCAGAGATTCCGCATCCAGAAGGTGCTCAGGATTATACCCCGCATCCCCGCCCGCTGGAATGCGCCGCGCTTCGATCGAGGAGCCTGCTTCGTAAACGATGACCCGCCCGGGAATTGGGAGTTCATAGTCGTAGTCCTGCGGCGGCGCCGGCTCGCGCAAATCGGGAGTCAGAAAGATCAACTCCTCCGGCTCGCGCACCACCTTCCAGCCCAGCGGCAGCGACAGCTCCTTGCCCGATGGACCGTCTTCCGCCGCGACGCGCAGGATCTCTTCCACGTGCTTGAACTCCAGCGGAATCCCGGCGTTCTCGCCGATCGCCTTCACCAGCCTGCGCTGCACGGCGACCGGCTCACCCAGAAACCACATCCGCGACACGGACGCGTTCATGACCAGCCAGGGGGCGCCCTCGATTTTCGATTGCAGATCGGCATCGCTTCCGAATGACCCATCTGCTCGTGGGGATTTCGCCGAAACAGTCGAGATCTGCCCGAGGCCGAAACTCGGATCGACCGCATTCGACGCGCCGCGCCCACTCCGGCTCCGACCACTGCACGGTCGTCCCCAGCCAGCCCGCAATTTCGTTCTCCCAGTAGTCTTCTTCGCCGCGCGCAATCTCCGCCAGCTCCGCAAGATTCTCCGCCACGGCGGGATTGAACTCCCGCTCCAGCAGCGGCACCACCAGCTTGCGCACGCGGTTGCGCGTGAAGCGCTCGTCGGCATTGGTGGAATCTTCGCGCCAGGGTTGCCCGATGTCTTTGAGATACTGCTCCAGTTCGCGCCGCCGCACGCCGAGCAGTGGCCGCACAATCTCGCCGGAGATTTCCCCGTCGTCGTCCTCCACCGAGAATCCGCGGATGAATCCCGCCCAGCCCCCGCAGCCCCGCCCCGCGAATCATCCGCATGAGCACAGTCTCCGCCTGATCATCGAGCGTGTGCCCGGTTACGATCTTGTCGAGAGCAGCGCCGCGGAAGGCGCTCCTCAGAGCCGCGAGTCGAAGCAGTACCGTGGAAGAGCGGCCCTTCAGGGCCGCGGAAAGGCGCCTCCTCGGAATCGCGGCTTCAGCCCCTGGGGGTCCACCTCCGTCTTCACCGAGAGATGACCGAAAGAATCCATACCGCAACTCCCGCGCCGCCGTCTCCACGCTGACTCGCTCCTCGGCCGCATGCCGGCCACATCGTCGCTGTCGACATAAAATTCAAGTCATGCTCGCGCGCCAGCCCCGCAACGAATTCCTGATCCGCATCCGACTCCGCCCCGCGCAGCCTGTGATTGAAATGAACGACAGACAGGACAATCCCCAACTCGCCCCGCAACTCCAGCAACACCCGCAACAGCGCAACCGAATCAATCCCACCAGAAACGGCGACGCCAACGCGATCCCCAGCCTTCAGCAGTTCCTGCCGCCGAATGTGGGAAAGCACGCGCTCCGCCAGTGAATGCACGGAAACATGGTACAACCTGGTTAGAAGAGCCATGCTGAATTTGCCTCGCGGACGGTCCGATCACAACGGCTAGCCCTTCCGGGGCTCCTGCTCCATTTCAATCCGTATCCTCAACAGTTCACCTGACTCCCCAAGATCGCGATGGACTTCGAACAGACCGTCGCCCCACGAAGTCATGAAATTGCAAACCATCACTCCCGCTAACTCCACGGTAGCCGATTCGGTACTGCTCTTCCTTGCCGGCGTCATCACGCGCCAATGATCAGAGTGAGGACGATAGTCAACCGCAAATTTCAGCGATTGCTGGTCCCTATACTCTTCCACAGAGTGTCCATGCTCCTGAGCGGAATCCTCAGGTAGATCCAGCCACCCAAATTCTCCGGTCGGCAACCTAGGTGCATTCGTTGCTGAAGCGGCCCTTTCCGCGTCGCGCCCCCAGAAAACATAGTCGGCCTTCCCATCGCGAGACTCCTCGTGCTGCCACATACCCAGGGCATCGATATCCGCGATCAAGAGGCGAGCGTAGTCAACCCCGACCAAGCCAACTCTTTGTGAGCGGACGATGCTGCCCGTGCGGTCGGCACTCAACAAACACCTGTTTCCATCGATCGGCGTGAGGCTCAGTCGAGCGCTGAGCAAGAATTCGCAGCGGCTGGAGTGGCGGCGCTCCCGCAACAGCTACCGCCCAAATTCCATGAAACTGGAATTCGCCTGCGCCCTTTCCATGCTCCAAAGCCAAGTCGACGCGCCGCCGGTGCGGGATTCGGGGGCTGATGATCTCAAAGCGTGCATCTAATTTGTGCCTGCGTACTAGTTCACCCAACTTCTTTTGGAGTTCTGCATGATCCGATGGCTGGTCGTACACGTAGGAGGGATGCCAGGACATATCGAGGAGAGTTCCGGCTCGTTCAGCGTCCGCGCCAACAATTTGCAGATCAACAAACGAATTGGCTCATCTCGGTCTGTTCTTCGCTACTGAGCGAGCCAGGCGGCAACATCGGAGGGTGATCATGCGACCACAGACTTAAATAGCCGGTGTCGTCTATGGCCAGAATGCCGGAAAGGGTTGTCACGACGCCGAGTTCTTCCACTTGCGTCATGCTTACACTCCCGCGCTCTTCTCCGCGATCAGCTTCCTGATCTTCTCCACGAACTCCGCCGCCGGCATGTCTTCCGTCTTCTCTTTCCCGCGCGTGCGGACGTTCACCTTCCCCGCCTCGGCCTCTTTATCTCCGACGACCAGCAGGAACGGCACCTTCTGCATGGCATGCTCGCGGATCTTGGCATTCATCTTCTCGTTGCGCGCATCGACTTCGACGCGCACGCCGATCGCCTTCAGTTGCGCCGCGACTTTGTTCGCATACTCCGCATGCCGCTCGCTGATGGGGATCATCACCGCCTGCACCGGCGACAGCCACACCGGAAACGCGCCCGCGTAGTGCTCGATCAGCACGCCGAAGAATCGCTCGATCGATCCGAACAGCGCGCGATGCACCATCACCGGCTGCTTGCGCGAACCATCCTCGGCGACGTACTCCAGGCCGAAGCGCTGCGGCAGGTTGAAGTCAACCTGCACCGTCGAAAGCTGCCACAGCCGCCCGATCGCATCCACCAGCTTGATGTCGATCTTCGGCCCGTAAAACGCCGCTTCGCCAGGAATGGTCTTGTACTCGACATTCTTGCGCTTCAGCACATTTTCGAGCGATTCGGTGGCGTGGATCCATTGCTCTTCGCTGCCCACAAAATTCTTGCGGTCGTTCGGATCCCAGGTGGAAAGCTCGGTCTGGAATTTGTCGAAGCCAAAATCCTTCAGCACATCCAGGGCAAATTCGAGACAGCCGGTAATCTCGCCTTCGACCTGCTCCGGCGTGCAGAAGATGTGCGAGTCATCCTGCGTAAAGCCGCGAACGCGCAACAGGCCGTGCATCACGCCCGAGCGCTCATAGCGATACACCGTGCCCAACTCGCCCAGCCGCACCGGCAGATCGCGATACGACTTCAGCGAATCTTTGTAAATCAGAATGTGGCCGGGACAATTCATCGGCTTCAGGCGATATTCGGCGTCGTCGAGCTCCATGGCGTCGAACATGTTCTGCGAGTAGTAGCCCTCGTGCCCCGAGGTGAAGAATAGCTGCCGCCGCGCCACATGCGGCGTGTAGACCAGCGAGTAGCCGCGCTTCAGGTACTGCTCGCGCATCCAGTCTTCCATCTCTTTGCGGATGATGCCGCCCTTGGGATGCCAGAAAATCAGCCCCGGCCCGGCCAGTTCCTGAATCGAAAACAAATCGAGCTGCTGCCCCAGCACGCGATGGTCGCGCTTCTTGGTCTCCTCGATCTGCTTCAGATAGTCGTCGAGATCCTTCTTCGAGAAGAACGAAGTCCCGTAAATGCGCTGCAGCTGCGGATTCTTCTCGTCCCCCAGCCAGTACGCGCCCGCAATGTTGAACAGCTTGAACGCCTTGATCTTTCCGGTCGACGGAATATGCGGCCCGCGGCAGAAGTCGGTGAACTTGCCGGTGCGGTAGATCGAAATCTTTTCATCGGGCTTGGTGAATTGCTCGATGAAATGGCACTTCATGAAGTCGCCTTCTTTTTTGAACTCGGCCAGCCCCTGGTCGCGCGGCAGAAACTCGCGCGCGTACGGAAGATTCTGCTGCACCAGTTCCTGCATCTTCTTTTCGATCTTCTCCAGATCCTCGGGCGTAAACGGCGTCGGCCGGTAGAAGTCGTAGAAGAATCCGGTCTCGGTCGCCGGACCGTGGCCGAGCTTGGTCTCCGGGAAAAGCTCGAGCACCGCCGCCGCCAGCAGATGCGCGGACGAATGCCGGTAAACTTCCAGCGCCTCGGGATCCTTCTCTGTCAGCAGGCGCAGGTCGGTATCTTTTTCGAGCGGACGGGTCAGATCGATCAGATCGCCGTTCGCCTTCGCCGCCAGCGCCGCATCCGCCAGCCGCTGGACTGATCGACTTCGCAATATCGAGCGCCGTCGTGCCTTTGGGAACTTCCTTGACGCTCCCATCCGGGAGCTTTACATGAATGCTGTCAGCCATAATGTGGGACCTGCAGGTGTTCTGAATCTTTCAGTCTATTGAACGGATTCGGGAGGGTCAAACGGGGGCAGGAGTAACCGGCTATCGGGCACGAAAAATTCCTACACCTCCGCCCTCCCGCCACAGAACTGGTTTTGACTCTGGCCAGCCCGCGCGCGAACCGAGGGTAGGGCCAGATGCGGCTCGCGCAGGAATGAACGAGATGGCGCGCATTGAGTGTGACGGAGATTTATCGGCAACGATCTCTACAATTTTCATCGAGGTAGTGATTTGCATCCAGTTGCAGCTTGCAGCGAGGATGCAGTGGGCGACCTGTCTTCTGTTTCCGACTGTCACTTCTACCAGTAGTCGACGCGAACAGAATAGAACTAGCGTGCATAGTAGTTTCTATCACTCACCCTACTAGGCGGAACAACGCATAAGTCTGACGTTCACGCCCCAGTTCCTCAGGAGCATCCATGAGAGGAAAACGAATCATGAGTAATCCAAAGCGCAAGATCATCGATTTCCGCAATCGGCCGCCGCTCAAGCCCTACAAGGGTCTGTACGACCTCAAGAATAACGTGCTGATGAAGAGTCACCTGATCGTTAAGAATCGCGGGGCAAACACGAGTTCGCCCGCCATAGAAATGGGGATAGACAAGCCCGCTGCAATGGAGCAGTGGTGGAAAGAAATCGACGAGGCGGGAATTGACGCGGTCGTAGTGAACGGCCGTTATGTCGGCGGCTTGCCTGACTTTTGCATGGACAACGACACGCTGGCTGGCCTGCAGAACAAATACAAGGGTAGATTGTTCGGACTGTCCCAACTGAACCTCGATCAGGATCCGGATAAGACGGCTCAGGAGGTTGAGAGGGCCATCAAAAAACTAGGCATGGCTGGCGCCAACCTCGAGCCGGGCTATCAGACGGTCGGGCTAGGAAAAATGGGAACCTTCACGGACAACCCGTCCTTTTGGCCGATCCTGGAGGTGCTGAATGAAACGGGAGCCTTCCTGCTGATCCAGACTGGACTCTTCGCCGGATCGGACATCTCATTCAACAATCCTCAAGCCCTTGACCGGCTGCTGTTCTCATTCCCGAAGGTGCAAGTAGTCCTCGCCCATGGGGGCTATCCCTACGTTCAGGAAGTGCTGGGCCTATGTGCCAAATGGCCCCAGCTCCACATCTCCGCCGATGTTTATATGTTCTGGCCGAACGGATTTCTCTATGCCATGAACCTGGAGCGAATCCCTGATCAGCTTGTCTTCGGCAGCGCCTTCCCGTTCGCCAATATGAAGGTGATGGTTGAGGACACCTTGAAGCTCCAAGAGCAATTCCAGGTCAGCGACGGAACGATGGAGAAATACCTCTACTCCAACGCAGCCCGGTTGCTCAAAACTCAGAGAGTGGGAGCTGAGAAGTTACCGGCTCGCAGCGCGGCGTAAACCGGCTTCGGCTACGACCGATCAAAACGTTTAGAAGACAAGGAGATCAAGATGGCTACAGCAGAAGTGGTTACGCCCATTGCGGCAGGGCTGAGAGGCAAATTGACCAAGGAGAACTTCGGGCCTTCCATGCCTTCCTACGCGCCGACCTACCCAGCATTCGGCCCGGAAGGTTGGGACTGGCTCGACATTGACGCGATCCTGATTGACTACATGACGGATGCGGAGTCGGCCGCCGAGTGGCTGCCGGCTCAGTGCGAACTCATCTCCATTCCGATGGCGCCGTCCCAGACGGCGGTGAAAATGGTCTTCGCAGACTATCGCGCAGGCACGCTTCCCCCGTACAAGGAAGCCATTCAGACGATTCCGTGCCTTTATAAGGGGCAGATGTACCTCTATGTGGCACAGATCTGGGTGGACACTGACTCCGCTATGACCTCGGGCCGTGAAGCCGGGGGTTACCCAAAGAAACTTGCTCGACATCCGGCTCGACTGGCACGGTGAAATGGGAACCGGTTACCTCGAGCGCTCTCATCAGCGCCCGCTAGGAAGCGGAAACCGAGTCGCTTCCTACACGTTCCGGAAAACGGGCAAGATGGTCTCGACGCCCCTGCCGGCAAACAGGAAGCCGACCTTCCCGTTCCCCTACAACTTGACGCTCCCGCTGCCCGAGCCCACTGGCAAGCCGCAGGGATTGCCGTACAAGACGATCTGCACACGCTTCATCCCATACACGCCCGGTTTTAAGAACAAGTGGGCGTTATCGCAATTAACCGGTATGACGTGGTCGCTAGAGAAAGGCGAACTCTGGGCTGGTGACGCGACCCTGCAGTTCCGCCCGTCGGACGATGATCCGTTGTACAGGCTGCCAGTGAACCAGATCCTCGATGCGATGGTCTTCTACGGCGACATGAATGCGAAGATGGATTTTATCGAGGATATCTGAGGGGGTTGAAACTCGTTAATCTCGCAGTGGCTCTCCCCGGCAACGGGGAGGGCCACCCATCATCCTCAGAGGAGTAGCGCGTGGGTAACGGTTCGCCTGCGTGGTCCACCGGTCGCAGCCAGCCGCTTGACGGCTCGATCTGCTGGCGACCGCAAACGCCACCAGATAAAAGGAAGCAGACGTGGAGACGGGTTTAGCTCATCAGTCCGAAGTCAGATCCACGCAAGCCACTACTGCGGCGTTAGACTTGGCCTCGCTTGTCCTTCAAAGTGGCGGCTCAACCCCGATGGCGGACACGACTTTGAAGAACGTCCTAAAGGGATATGAGGAAGAGGGCGTCTCCACTGTTTACCGACAGGACTTCATCGCGTCCAGTACTGCCGCGAACGGGCAGGCTTGGACCGTGTTCCGCCCGCTCGGCCCACCAGGACTGCATCTCGTTCGTGCTTCTGAAGCCACGGTTCTTAGCGAACGATTTGCGAGAGGAGAAATGGATGCCGCTGGCTTTGTCTCTCAGGTCGAGCGAGTCAAGCAATTGGCCTCTCCTCATAATCGCTGGGCGACGATGTTGGCCGCTGCTTGTGCAGCAGCAGCTTTCTCCCGAAGCACAGGTGGAGATTGGGGAGGAATGGGAGTTGTGCTAGTGGCGGCAGGGGTGGGGCAGTTCGTTCGATCTCTGCTGCAAAAACGGACTCTCTCACGTTGGGCGATTACTTTCTTTTGTGCGCTCGTCTCCGGATTCATTGCTGTCGGCGGGTTAAAGCTCGGTTTGAGCCGAGTAGCGGGAGCCACGCTAATCGCGTCGGTTATCTACATGGTTCCGGGGATCCCGTTGATCAATGGCTTTGTTGACATTGCATCCGGCAAGTATTTGTTTCTGGGAGTGCAACGGCTCTTCGACGCGAGCGTCTTATTCTTCATTATGACCGTCGCCGTGGCCATCGCGAATTCCGTCTTATAGCGGAGCGGAGGAAGGAACATGGACCTAGCCGCAATTCTACTGAACAGCCTGTGGGCAGCGACCTTTTCTGCCGGGATGGCGGTTGTTTTTTCCACTCCCTCTTGGGCGCTGGTGCCGAGTTTCTGCTGTGGGTTCATCGCTCGCCTGGTTCGCGATCTGTTGATGGGCTGGGGTGCGAACCAGAATCTCGCAACGTTCGTTGCCGCTGCCGTGGTTATTTTCGCCGTAGTCAGTTTGGTCCGGCGTCCGGGTGTTTCACCGATTGTCATGCTAGCCGGTATCATCCCTCTCGGTGCTGCCGGCGCACTCTTTCGTGGGATTGTCGGCTTTCTGGAAATCTCATCGCTGAAAGGAGAAGGGCTCAGTGCACCGGTTGCACTCATTTCTAATCTGAGTATTTTGTTTACCACGACGACCGCGATCGCTGTGGGATCTTGGATTGGGTATCTCCTGGGGCAATCTGTCAGGCGGGATCAACCTGTCACGGGCGAACCAGCAGTTAACTGTTGAAATCAGCCATTACACTCAGAATCCCTGTTGCGGCTGCCAGTGAACCAGATTCTCGATGCGATGGTCTTCTACGGCGACATGAATGCGAAGATGGATTTTATCGAGGATATCTGAGGGGGTCCGTTGGTTTCGCGGCGGCTCTCTTGCAATCAGGGGAGCCGCTGTTCCCCATGTGACCGTAGAGTAATCGACGCCACCAGATGATAAAGGAGCACACGTGGAGGCAGGTTTAGCTCATCAGTCGGAAGACAGAGTTAGTCGCGTAGTCGAGCGATCAGACGTCAGTTTCCAGAGCGGTGGCATTACGTGCCGCGCCTGGTTGTACAGGCCGGCAGCGGTGAGGACGGATACCAGCAACAGCGCGCCCTGCGTCGTGATGGCCCATGGTTTCGCTGGCACGCGCGATGCGCGCCTGCCAGCATATGCGGAGCGCTTCGTTGTCGCGGACTTTGCTGTCTTGCTGTTTGACTATCGGCATTTCGGCGCCAGCGATGGAGAACCGCGCCAACTGATCTCCGTGCGCCGCCAACTTGAGGACTTCGCGAGCGCCGTCGCGTTTGCACGGTCGCTTCCTGGGATCGACGGAGGGCGGATTGCGCTGTGGGGTACGTCGTTTTCGGGAGGTCACGTGCTGACCACTGCTGCCCGGGATTCACGCATCGCGGCGATCGTGGCGCAATGCCCGATGATGGATGGGCGCGCCTCCGTCCTTCAGATTTGGAGATATGCAGGGCTCCGTCAAATCCTGAGGCTCACCGCCCACGGGACATTTGACCTGCTGTTGGCCCTGTTCGGCGCCACTCACTACATAAAGGCCGCCGGGCCTACGGGTAGTCTCGCTGTGATCACATCGAACGGCGCGGTTGACGGCTTTCGCGCGATCGCGCCCAAGGACTTTCGCTGGGAAGTCGCGGCCCGCATCGCAGTCCTTGCAGGTTTCTATCGGCCAGTGCGCAGTGCCCAGCAGGTGCGATGCCCGGCGCTGATTCAAATCTGCCAGAATGATTCAGTCGTGCCTCCCGAAGCTGCGGAGGCGGTCGCGCGCATCATGGGGGACCGCGCCGAGGTGTGCCGTTACCCGCTCGAGCATTTCGACCCGTACATCGGCGAGAATTTCGAACGTAGCGTGACCGACGAGGTCGATTTCCTGTGCCGCCACCTCAAAAGGCGGAACCATGATTAAACTGTGCGATTCGCCGTGGGGCGGGGCTTCGTCACGGCACGCGAGGTAATTCTGTCAGCCAAGCTTAGAAGGAGAATGTATGTCAACACAAACTGCGCTAAGCAAGCCAATTGGATCGCGCAGCGTGGAAGAACCAACATCGATCAAGGGGAAAGACGAACGGCTTGAAGTTATGTCCGCGGTCCCTCTCGTGCTCTCAACTCCGGTCGGCTTACTCGCGGAACAACGTATCACGGACAAGAAGTACCTGTTCGTCAGGAATATCCAGGACTTGCCCAAGGGTATGACCCTCGAACCTCTGCCGCTGGAAGGCTGGGAGACCGAGTTGGTTGGACTGATCAGACCTTTTCGCGTCGTCATTCGTGGTGAAGAGTTGCTCGGGATGGAGCAGGTTGAGTACGAGATGATCCTGCAGTGCTCGGGCAACGGACGGTCGCAATATAAAGGCATCCCCGGGACGCCTTGGAATCAGGGCGGAGTGGGCAACGTTCGCTTCGCGGGTGTCCCGCTGAAAGCAATCCTCGAGAAGTACAACGTGAGTGTCGATCCCCAGGTAAAGTTTGTGACTGCCGAGGGTCACGACTTGCCCCTGGGACTTGAGAGGCCAGACTTCGAGCACAGTCTGCCGATCGCACCCGTGCTGGAAAGAAGTATCTTTGCTCTGAAGCTCAACGGCGAGCCCATACCGGGCATCCATGGTGGACCGGTCCGTCTGGTAACGCCGGGATTGTTCGGCACCATGCAGGTGAAGTGGCTCCGTCGGCTGCGGTTCGAGACGGCCGAGTCCCCCAACTTCTACCATGCGACCGAGTATCGTGTTCCGTTGTCTCTCCTCAAGCCCGGAGAAAAGTTCCGATTCACTCTGGAGAATAGCCGACCGACCTGGGACATTCGCCTGATGAGCTACATCCTTGCCCCTGAGTCGGGAGCCAAACTGAAAGCCGGCGCCGTGACGGTCAGTGGCGTTGCGTACAACGATGGCTCCGCCCGGTTGGAGTCGGTGTTGGTGTCGTGCGACCGCGGCCAAAGCTGGCAGCCGGCGAAGTTCGAGGTGCCCGACAGCCCGTATGCCTGGTATCGGTGGACAACGCAGGCGAATCTCAAGCCGGGTGTCCATGAGATTTGGTCGCGAGCTATCGACGCTCTAGGCCGAAGCCAGCCGCTCGAGGGCTCGATCTTCTGGAATCCAAACGGATACGAGTGGACTGGTGTGTTCAAGACTGAAGTGACCGTCAAGTAAAGAAGACGGCTCGTCTCTCCCAGCTTTGCCTTCGAGCGTCCCGTGCGGATTGCCATTCACGCAACGCGGTAAAGAGTGCCTAACTGTTCTTAATCGGGGGTGATTTCACGCATTAAGAATCGGGCCGACCCCGGTCAATGAGCGCCTCGGGATATTTCGTCAACAACAGAAAGTCACCGTTGGCGAACCGTAGATCTTGTACCGGAACAGGGCTTGCGGGCAGAACCAGGTTTTGTGTCGTCACCTTGGTCCTCACTTTTGTTGAAACGCTTCGCTGCCGAAACTCACCATCTCTTATTGAGTATCAGGCTTGCGATCTGCGCGGCGCACGCGTCAGCTTCGGGCCTTGATATTGGCAGGAGGCCAATTTGATCCCAACTTATCCCGCTGCTAAAAGAACCATTCTGTGCATCGATGACGACGAGGCAATCTTGTGCTACGAGCGAGCGCTGCTCGAAAGGTCTGGATACGCGGTTCTCACGGCAGCGTCGCCGGAACAAGGGCTCAGACTGGTGACAACGTGTAGTTGCGATGCTGTGCTCGTCGACTTCGAGATGCCCGGAATGAAGGGACACGAGGTTGCCTGCGCGATAAAGCTCGTCCGACCGGAGCTGATGGTTATATTGCTGTCGGGTAGCGACGTACCAATGCCTGCGTTGGCCTCTGTCGATGCCTTTGTGCCGAAGCTTGAAGCAAGTCGGAAGCTGCTACCGATGATCACTAAGCTTTGCAGCGGAGCGGCGTGACTGTCAGCGATCTTCATCACCACGCAATGTGGCTAACAAGTGTAATCGTCGAAGTTGACACAGTTGTGACTCTTGGCGCTCACCGCGAATCAAATGTGACCCAAGTCATTGACATGAAGTTCTCATCCGCGCAGCATGAATGTGTCTGGAAATACAGTCTCGCCTCCCCGAAGAGCAGTTCCCACCGATTGGGATGCAGCACCCCCGTAGGCGAGCTGGGATTTTCTCAACGTCCTTAACTGAAAGCGGCTGTACACGGAGGTGCGTTATGCAGCGGCAAGAGCGATGGTCAATGCTACTTCTGTGCCTGATTCTTCTGCCGGCTGTTCTCTCGCCGGCAGCTCACACGCAGGATAAGTCGACGTCTACGAAGCCTAACACCGAGGGAGCAAAGATTTTTCAATACCGCTGTGCTGTATGTCATGGAACTGATGGAAAAGGGCATGGACCGGACTCAGTGGTTCTCAAGCATCAAGTTCCCGATTTGACCCTAGTCTCGCAAGGAAGTGGTGGAAGGTTTCCGTACCAGCGTGTAAAGGAAATCATTGAAGGGGAAAAAACTGGATTGCCGTCCCAAGGTGATCGATTGATGCCGATTTGGGGGCCAATCTTTCATGAAGTCGAGTCTGACCAAGACTGGGGGGAAGTAAGGTTGGACGCAATCACCAGGCACATCGAGTCGATTCAGCAAAAATAGGATGCTGGAGCAGTTCGTGAATTGGATTCAAGCGACGGCGGGCTTTCTTGTCCTGCTCAGGCTAAGTTAGCTCAGGGCTCGACTGCCTTCAGCACGATGATAGTGGCGTCATCCAGAAAATGTCCGCCGCAATGCTGTGAGGCCGCTTGCGTCAGCAATCCCATTAGGTCCTTGGCGCTGGCACCCGGATTTTCCCGCGCGATCCGGACGACATTGTCTTCGCCGAACGCTTCTTCGTCGGCGTTGCAGGCTTCTACCAACCCGTCGGTAAACACCACGAGTTTGTCGCCGCAACTGATCTGGAGTTCGCTCTGCTCATAAAGCCAGTTGGGGAACTGGCCCAGGACTGCTCCCGCGGCATTCAACTCCGTCGATCGCCCATCCGCCCGAATCAGAAGTGGCGGATTGTGCCCGGCATTGCAATACGTGAGCAGTCTATTGCTGGCGTTCAGCACGGCATAAAAGAATGAAATGAATTTCCCCACCGGAGTCAGCTCACACAGAATGCGATTCAGCCGTCCGCACAACTCGCGGGGAGCCAGATTGTGCGACATCAGCGGTCGGAGCGCTGCCTGGAAGCTCGACATCAGAAGAGCTGCCGGTAACCCCTTGCCGGCAACATCGGCAATGCATAGCGCGATGTGATCCGCGTCGATCCGCACCACGTTGTAGTAGTCGCCGCCCACGAAACGCTTGGGCTGGGTCATTCCCGCTACCTCGTAGCCTGCCACTTCAGGCAAGCTTTTGGGTAGCACCTTCTCCTGGATCTCGCGTGCTTCGCGCAGTTCGTCGTCGTGCTGCCGTTCGACCGATCGCTGCATCTTGCCCCGCGACACCAGGTTGTGCAGCTTTTGCAGAAGCAGCCAGTTGTCCCAGGGTTTCTGGACAAAATCGGAAGCTCCGCGCCGCATGGCTTCCACCGCCAAGTCCACATTGCCCCATGCCGTCATCACTACCACCGGCAACACCTGGTCCATCAACCGAATCAGCGACACCAACTCCAGACCTTCAGACCCGCTGGTGGTATCGCGCCCATAGTTCAGATCCATCACCACGGCGTCGAATTCACCCGTCTCCAGCAAACTCAACACGCGCGCCGGATGAGTGACGGCTTCGGTTGAAAAGCCGTGACCTTTCAACAGCAATTGCAAGGCGTCGAGGATGTGCTTCTGATCATCGGCGATCAGCACTCGGCCCAGTGCGGGTGGTGCTTCCGAATATGTTTCCTGCCGCAGTGTGGCTTCCATGCCTTCGGGAATTGCACCCGGCGGGCCAAATTGGCCATCCCCGCAAGCCGCTGATTTCAGGGAACCGGTGGAATGTGATGTTTCGCCGTGAACCGTGTCCGATGTGCGGACGTGGAATCCCGTGTCCGGAACCGGACACGGGGAACGGTTCATCGAATCAACCAACCCGTGCCAGATTCTTGAGTCAGTGCGCCACATCCTTCACGTGCGTGGCGATCCACCACTGATTGCCGAAGATATCTGTCACCGCTCCGACGCGGTCGCCGTAGGGCTGGTCTGCCGGCTCGTTCAGCGATTTCGCGCCTGCTGCCAGAGCTGTGCGGTATACATCATCCACGTTCGGAACGTAGAGGTAGAACATTGACTTCATCGGCTGATATGGTCCCTGGGCCTCGCCCATCTCCAGGTGCGAGTCGCCAATCGCGATCGTCATGTGGTGGACCACACCGTCCGGCGATGTGTACCGCCCCAAGTCCTCCGCCCCGAAAGCGCGCTTCAGGAAGTTCATCACCGGATCCACTCGCAGCGGGTGCATATACGGCTGAATTGCTGGCGCGCCCTCCGACTTGTAGCCGCTCGCCTTGGCGGTCGCGATGTACCAGTGGTTGCCCGCCGCATCGATCACGCTCGCGGACCGCTCTCCATATTCCTGGTCGGCTGGCGCTGCCAGCGACTTCCCGCCTGCCTCCAACGCGCGCTTGTAGGCGTCGTCGCAATCGCGAACATACACGTGGAACGCGCCCAACATGGGCTCGCCCTTCCACGCAACGTCCAGCACCGCCGCCGCCGATCATCAGCATGGAATCTTCCACTCGAACCTCGCAGTGGTAGCCGCCCGCCGCCTCCCACGGCGCGGAAGATTTCTTCGCCGCCGAATGTCTTCTTCACCAGATTGATCACCGCGTCGACATCGGGCACAACCAGATACGGCGTCACCGTGCGGTAGCCCTTCGGGATCGGGCTCACCCCCGGCTTCTTTTCCGGCATCTTGGCTCGGGCATCTTGCCGCCTTCGGGCCCGTGGGTCATCCCCTGCATGCGCCGGTGCATCTCCTCGACCGACATCTCCTCTATCACCGTGACCACGGCCCACGAATAGCCAAAGGGATCCTGAAGCAGAGCGTCGCGATGTCCGTAGAACTGGTCCTTGGGCTCACGCACCAGCTTCATCCCGGCAGCCACGGCATGTTCCGCAAACGCATCTACATCCGGGACCTGGATGGAAATCGAAACCGGCGAACCACCCAGCGTCTCGGCGCTGAAGCGGCCTCCTTCGGGCCATTCTCCGGTCACATCGATGGCCGAATCGCCGATCATGAGCTCGGCGTGCGGAATGTGAATCCCCAACTTGAAAACGGAACGTTTCTTTCGCACCTAAAGCGCGCTGGTAGAACTCAATCGCTTTGGCGGGATCTCGGAACGCCAACCTCGGTGATGCAGTCACTGCGAACGGCTGCGACGGGTTCAGCAACAGTAGGCATACGCTTTTTCCCTTCTAATTCAGATTTCAATCGATCCTTAAAACTCTCGCGCGGCAAATCACGCAGGCCCGCGGCAATCCGCAACAGTGGCTCGATGCCCGCCGCCACCTTCGGAGCCTTGCCGTCCACTCGCGACAGCATCGCGTCTACAGCTTTGTTCGAGCTGCTCAATCTGCTTCGTATCAGGATTCCCCGGATTCAGAGAGCGCTTAGGCATCGGCACCCTCCATGCGCGCCCGCAGGCTGCTGAGCGCGCGGAACTGCAGCTGTTTCACCGCGCCCTCAGTCTTGCGGACCTCCCGCGCCACTTCTTTAATGCTTTTCTGTTCCACAAACCGCAGCACCACCACACGCCGCTGTTCGGCCGGCAACGTGTCCACCAGGCGAAACAAGGTCGCCCGCCGCTCGACTTCTTCAATCTCCGCAGGACTCACCTGGACCGAATCGATGATCCCCGCCATCGTCCGCCACTTCCCGCCCCGAGCGCTGCCAGCGGTCCGAAATCAGGTTCGCCGCAATCCGGAACAACCACGCTGCAAACGGGATCCCGCGCCACTCAAACCGCTTCAAATTCGCCAGCGCCTGGTGAAAGACTTCCGCCGTAAGGTCTTCCGTCTCAGCCCGGTCCCGCACGCGCTTCACCACGTAGGCATACACGCGCTCGAAATTGATTTCGTAAAGCTCGGCAAAGCAGGCGGGATCCTTCTGCGCAGCTTCGATCAGAAGCCGCTCGTCCGCTTCTTTCTTCAGAGCCTTCAACGAATTCTCCGCGGTTTTGGTCTTGCATTAGGGTAAACGCTTCGGCCGGCCAAAAGGTTACGGGCAGGGGAAAATCGGACGAAAATTTCATGTAACTCCACGCCGGGGTTCTGGCATCCAAAACCTTAACTTTTGGCAGGAAGCTGAAGAGGTGGCTTATGGAAGCAATCAGTGGAGTCTTCAAAACTCGAGCCCGCGCCGAGAACGCCGTCAACGAAGCGCTCAAAGCGGGCATTCCTGCCGACCGGATCACGCTCCTGACTCCCGGGCAACGTCGATCAGGTCAATAAAGAGATGCTGGCCGTCCCGACGACACCACCGAGCAGCCTGGCATGGGAAAAGCCGATTGGCGCGCTGGCAGGCGGGGGCGTCGGATTCGCGGGCGGCTCGCTCCTGATGGCGCTGGTGCCCGGGCTTGGCCCGATCACGGCAGTTGGACTGCTGGGCGCCGCGATCCTCGGAGCCGCCGGCGCCACCGTCGGTGCAACCGTGGGAAATGAACTGGAGAACTCCACCACCGAGGGGCTTCCCGAAGACGAAATCTTCGTCTACGAAGACGCTCTGCGCCAGGGACGAAGTGTGGTCATTGTTCTCGCCGAGGACACGCAGCAGGCGTCGCTTCTCCGCGAGCTGCTGAAGATGCAGGGCGCCGAATCCGTCGACGCGGCCCGCGAGCAGTGGTGGATCGGCCTGCGCAGCGCCGAAGAGAGCCACTATTCAAAATCAGGCAAGAACTTCGCCGAAGATGAAGAATATTTTCGCCTCGGCTTCGAGGCCGCCCTGCACGCGCGCACCCGCTGCATGGAATTCGACCAGGTCTCGGCCGCAATGGATGCCGCTCTCGAAGACGTTCAGCGGGAACATCCCGGGGCAGAAGTCGAAGAGGCTTCACCCGCGGCTACCAGCGCGGGCGCGAATACTATCAGCAGCTGTGCGATGACAAAAAGGCCGCTTAGCGATAAACTTTCTCCGCGATGCATGCCCCGCGGAAACTTCTGTTGATTAGGGTCGAAACGGCTTCAGCCGGCCGTAAATGCATTGAAAATAACCCACCATGAAATATCGAACGGAGCGAGCGGTATTCATGGCCGGTAGTACAGCTCCTCGACCGCCTTCTGCACTCTCGCCGAAAGCGACTCCAGATCCCGCATCGTCAGCCCGGCCGTCGAGATCGGCTCGCCCACCCGCATCTCCAGCGGACGGCACTTGATGTGGTAGGTATTCATCGGCAGCAGTTCGTAGGTTCCGACCAGCGCCACCGGCACGATATCCACCTGCGCCTTGATCGCCAGAAAAAACGCTCCCGACAGAAACGGCTTGATCTCTCCGTCCGGCGTGCGCCCGCCCTCCGGATAAATCACCAGCGGCAGGCCCGCCTTCAGTCCCTTCAACGCCGCGCGGATGCTGCTGATGGAGTGCGACGGATTCTGCTGATCGATGCACACCTGCCCCGAGCGCCTCAACTGCCAGCCCACGATCGGATACGACAGCAACTCTTTCTTGAACGCGATGCGGAACTGGAACGGCAGATACGTGTATAGAACCGGAATATCGAGCGCCGACGCGTGATTCACCGCATAGACATGCGGCTTCGAAGTGTCGATCTTGTCGAGCCCGATGACCTTCACCGGCGAAAAGATCGTCTTCATGATCAGCCACGACCAGGCGTAGCGAAAACCAGTGCAGCCGCCGTCCCGTCCGGTCAAACATGCCGCCGGGAATCGCCAGCCAGCCCCATCACCAGCGTGTAGAACCAGATCAGCGGATCGAGAATGAAGTACGAGCGCAGACGGCTCAGCCAGCCGTGCTTCAGCCCTGGAATGGCATGCGGACTTCGACGCGGCGGCCGGTAGAGGCGGCGCGACCCGGCAGATCGGCCGACCAGCCGCTGCTTGGCCCGCTTGTCCAGCTGGCCGCTCTCCGACTGGGCCGCTTTCCACTTGATCGACCGATGAATTCACTTCCTGCACACTTCCATTCTAGGCGAAACGATCACGTATGCCTTCAGGATACCGCGCCAGACGAATCGCGCCTTCAAACGCTGCCTTCGCACTCCCAGCACCCGCATCGCCTCCCCAACCAGATAAATCGACCCCGTCACCACCATGACGCTCCGGGCCCGCCGCCGTCGCGTGCCCGCTTCAGAGCCGCCTCGACCTCGGCGACCAGTCTCGATCTCAGTCCCGGTGCGGCTCCCGGCCTGCTGAATCTCTTCCGGCGACGCCGACCTCGGATTCTCCGGCCGCGTGGCAATCACCCGCTCGGCCAGCGGGAAGAGAATCTCCGTCATCTCTGAGATTGCCTTGTCGCGCATCGCTCCGAAAACAAAAATCAGCGGACGGTCGTCATAGCGCTCCGAAAGGGCAGAGCGCAGGGCCCACGCACCCGCCGGATTATGCGCCACATCGAGCACAATCTCCGGCCAGCCGGCCGCGCGCCGAAGCACCTGAAATCGCCCCGGCCAGCGCGTCTCGCGAATTCCGCGCTCAATCGATTGTGGGCGTGATGCCGGCGAATCCCGAGCTTCGCACAACTCCTCCGCCGCCGCCACGGCCAGCGCCACATTCCGCAACTGATGCCGCCCCACCAGCGGCGTCTCCACCAGAATCTCTGTCCCCATCACCTGCAGCGGATATCGATAACAGTACTGAGCGGCGTTCTCGCCGGCTTCCCCTCGCGTCTCTGTGGCGAAAGATGTTGTTCTCTGAGTACCGAGTACTCAGTACTCGGCACTCCCCGGCGACACCGGAGGCACATACTGCACCGCACTCACTCCCGCGCGCCCCCAGATCAAGAATCGTATTGCCGATCACGTCGTTGGCCTCCGGCTGTCTGCGGCAAAGTCACGACCACGCCGCCCGGCCGGATGATCCCGACCTTTTCGCGCGCGATCTCCCCCACCGTATTGCCCAGAAACTTCTGATGATCGAGCGAAATGTCGGCAATCACGCTGACCAGCGGCTCGACGACATTGGTCGCATCCAGCCGCCCGCCCATGCCAACTTCGAGCACGGCGATCTCCACCCGCTCGCGCGCAAAATACGCGAACGCAATCGCCGTCATCATCTCGAAGAAGCTGGGATGCCACGGCAGCTCTCCCTGCTTCCACCAGCCGCTCGGCGACGCGATCGACTTCGCCATGCAGCCGGGCAAAATCATCGTCGCCGATCTCGTCCCCGTTGATCCGGATGCGTTCGTTGATCCGCAACCAGATGCGGCGAAGTGTAGAGCCCGGTCTTCAACCCGGACGCCCGCAGGATCGAAGCCAGCGTCGCCGCCGTCGACCCTTTCCCGTTCGTCCCCGCAATCAGCACGCTGGGAAACGCCTGCTCAGGATGCTCCATCGCCGCCAGCAGCACGCGCATGTGCGCCAAGTCGAACTTATTCGACGGCGTCTGGGCCAGTTCGTGACCCAGCGCAAACATGCTCGCGACTGCGGTTTCGTAGGACATGAGGCAGCTCTTAGCTCTTAGCCGTTAGCTTTAGCTCGATTTTCTGTAGCTTCAGATTATCAAATCGGCGCGTAGGATTCAGGCCAACTGTCGCTCGAGTCGCTTCTTGAGAATCAGGGTGAGCGGTCATCAAAGGCAGGTTCGGGTTAAGCTAAGAGCTAGAAGCCAAGAGCTAAGAGCTGCCCCATGAAACTCCAGAGCGCGCGCAATATATGGCTTCAGCTCCTTGCGGGGAACCACTGCGTCCAGCATGCCGTGTTGCAGCAGGAACTCGCTGCGCTGGAAGCCCGGCGGCAGCTTCTGGCGGATCGTCTGCTCGATCACGCGCGGCCCGGCAAAACCAATCAGCGCACCCGGTTCCGCGATATTCAAATCGCCCAGCATGGCAAACGACGCGGTCACGCCGCCGGTAGTCGGATCGGTCAGCAATGAAATGTAGGGAACCTTGGCCTTATCCAGCCGCGCCAGCGCCGCGGAAATCTTTGCCAGCTGCATCAGGCTGATCACGCCCTCCATCATGCGCGCGCCGCCCGATGCCGACACAATAATCAACGGCGTGCGCGTATCAGGCCGCGCGCTCCACGGCCCGTGTAATCGCCTCGCCCACCACCGCGCCCATGCTGCCGCCGATGAAGGCATACTCCATCACGCTGGCAACCACGGGCCGTCCCATCAGCTTGCCATGAGCGTTGATGACTGCGTCGTTCAGTCCAGTATCCTCCTGCGCCTGCTTCAGCCGCGAGGAATAAGGCTTCAGGTCCACAAACTTCAGCGGATCGGTCGAGGCAATGTCCCCGTCGAACGTCTCATACTGGTTGTCGTCGAGCAACTGGGCCAGCCGGGTGCGGGCGTCGATCCGAAAGTGCTTGTCGCACTTCGGACACACGTTCATATTTTCTTCCAGATCCTTCTTCCAGATGATCTGCCGGCAGCCCTCACACTTCACCCACAAGCCTTCGGTTTTGACGCGCTTCTCCCCCGAAGTATCCAGCTCGCCGGATTCGCGCTTAAACCAAGCCATAAAAGTAGTTCTCAGTAACTGTACTCAGTATTCAGTTCGAACCCAACGCCGCGGCAACTGGGTACTCGAGTACTCGAGTACTGCGTACTCAACGCTAGTATTCGATCCCTCTCTGCGCCATCACGCCCTTCTCATATGCGTGCTTCACCTGGCGCATTTCGGTCACCGTATCGGCGACCTCGACAATTGTCGGGTGCGCGTTGCGGCCCGTCAAGATGACGTGCACCATCTCCGGCTTCTTCTTCAGGCTCTCGACCACTTTCGCCGGATCCAGCATGCCATAGCTGATGGCATAGTTGATCTCGTCCAGAACCACCAGATCCCACTGCCCCGATTGAATCGCCTTCTCGGCCTCGGCCCAGGCCTCTTCGACCATGCGCACGTCTTCCGGGATCGGGCTTCTCGGCGCCCACCTTCACAAAGCCCCGGCCCATCTGCTTCATCACAAACTTGTCGCCGAACGCCTGCACCGCGTCGAGCTCGCCATAATGCCATGAGCCCTTCAGGAACTGCAGCATCAACACCCGCATCCCCTGGCCTACGGCTCGCAGCGCGGTTCCCATGGCGGCGGTGGTCTTGCCTTTACCCGGCCCGGTGTTCACGATGATCAGACCACGACGGATGTCAGCCATGCACGAATCGAGAGGTTTGATTCTACTAGATGCCGCCCCTCTCCCCATACACCGCTCATTCGGTGGGCTCCTGTCGATCGACAGTGGCCGGGCAAGATTCCTGTCCGATACTGGACACTCCAGTCCCGGAGTGGACAATAGAATCGGGCCCCAGGTCGGCCGCTCCCCTTTTTCAAGACGTTGGCGCGCACTCTGCATGGAAGCGGAGTTGCAATCAGTGATTGGCAGTGGGGTGTGGGGACGCTGCCGGTCCTGCTCCGGGAGGAGTTAACGGCTCGGGTGTTTTTCCGAAAATAATTGGAAATAATTCAGGCCGCTACACCGTCTATATGTTAAGGAGAAACGCATTCAGCGGGATTCGGGAATCGCTGGCCCGTTGTTAATGTTGGCACAGAATTCGCACTGGCTAACTTTTCCACGGAACTCCAGCATCCTAGGTTGCGTAGCTCGGTCAGGCGGATCTCTGTCCCCTCGCAAACCGCGGAGGTCTCATCGTGATCAACAAGTATGCAGTGTTGTTGTTGTCGTCCCTGGTCGTGGCCCTGCCGGCCTTTGCGGGCCAGCATGTAGCGGTGCATCCGCGGACGTCGCATCGACTCCGGCGACCAGTCGACGATCCGAGAGATCGTGGAGATGGAACGGCAAGCCCAAGAAGCCAGCCTCCACCGCGATCCGATTTCTCCCAGCGCACCCTCGCCGAGGACTATGTCGCCATCACGCCGCTGGGCCAGGTCACGACCAAGCAGGACACGGTCTCCGCCCGCAAGAGCGGCCAGCTCCGCTATGACACCATCGATGTGAGTGACATGGTGGTGCGCGTCTACGGCGACACCGCCGTCGTCACCGCCCGCGCCGACGTCAAAGGCCACCAGCTCGGCGAAGACTTCAGCGGCCCCTATCGCTACACCCGCGTCTGGGTCCGCCGCACCGGCCACTGGCAGGCCGTCAGCTACCAGGCCACCGTCACCCAATGAGGCTCCCTTCTGCTGTTTGGTTTGGTTTGCTTTGCCTGTTCGATTGAATGATTTGCTAGTGCCGGGTTGCTCTGCTGGGTTGGGTTGCTTTTGGGTGGCGCAGCGCTTTTAGCGCTGCGATCAAGCCTCCCTTTTTGACAGCCTTTACCCGTTGTCAAGTGTGACCAAACCGCTCCAGCGCTCGTTCATCAGCTTCGAGCACTCGCAGGCTCCGGGGCGACAAGCGGGTCAAAACGTGAAACGGCCTGTTCTCGACAGTTATCAGGGTCCCCGCGTTAGAATTGGCGAAAGCAAATCCGCGAAATGTTCGAAGAGCTGGAAAAAATCGAGCTTGCCGAAGAGGTATTCGGAACTGATTTTCCGGTTGACCTGACCGAGGGTCTAACCGTGAACAATCCTCATGAAGTGGTCGATTACTTCGTGCTGCACCTGAAAGGCTGGGGACCAAACCCTGTTGCCGCAGATTTTTTGAAGCAGCTCGCCACGAAGCGTAACCGTCCTGCGCTGGCGCAAGGCTTGCACGACAGTTGGCGAAGGGAGCAGATTGCGGCAGTTATTCAAGAAATCTTCAATATCGGCGACCGCAGTGCTGGCGGAGCTCTGCAATTCCGGTTAGAAAACCACGCGGCCCGAAGTCTGGCGGTCGCGCTGCTGCTCAGAGTCTCGACGATGACAATCCCGTAGATCGTCGCTGACGTAACTATCGCAATAACGCTCAAAATCCTCAATCAGCGAAATGGCCTGGTTTCGTCAACTATCCCTTACAATCTCCATGCCACAAAAGAATCGGTCAGCTCGATACAGGAGGAAGGAACCATGGCCACCAATAGAGTCTGGCTCATCACCGGTGCCGGCCGCGGCTTGGGCGTGGATATCGCCAAGGCGGCTTTGGCTGGCGACCATAAAGTCGTCGCTACCGGCCGCAATACTGACAAAGTGGCCAAGGCTCTTGGAAAATCCGCCGAACTGCTGGTCGTGAAATTGGACATCACCAAACCTGCCGACGCGGAGTCCGCGGTTAAGGCGGCCGTTGACCGGTTTGGCCGCATAGACGTGCTGGTCAACAATGCCGCAAACTTTTATGCAGGATTCTTTGAAGAATTGTCGCCGGAGCAGATGGAGCGGCAGTTGTCGACCAGTCTGGTCGGCCCGATGAACGTAACCCGCGCCGTTCTGCCGGTTATGCGCAAGCAAGGTTCAGGGCTCATAATCACGATCTCGTCGACCGCAGGACTCATCGGTTTTGAGTTCGGCACCGCCTACGCCGCGTCGAAGTTCGGCCTTGAGGGCTGGATGCAGTCGCTGCAGGCTGAGGTCGAACCGTTTGGCATTAATACGATCACTGTCAATCCGGGCTTCTTCCGCACGGAACTCCTCACGGAAGAATCTACAAATTTCGCAGAGCGGACCATTGAGGATTATAACGAGCGCAGAACGAAGCAAATGGAATTCTGGAAAGGCTACAACGGCCAGCAGTCCGGCGATCCCGCCAAACTTGCCCAGGCATTAATTATGATCTCCGGTCAGGAAAAGCCGCCACGGCGCTTCATTGCAGGTGCAGATGCCGTTGGCACCGCAGACCAAGTGGCCGCAACCCTTCGGCAGCAGACTGACGCTTACCGTGAGCTGTCATCTTCCCTCGCATACGACGATGCGGCATGAGCAGGGCTGATGACGCCGTGGTTGGTGATAAATCGCCATTACACTCAAGATGCCCGGAACAGGGATTCTGAGCGGGTTCACCACTGACGCAAGGCCTGCGACTTAGCCTACAATGTGGGCCTCATCCCCCATGGAAGGCACAGTCATGCTCTCGCTCCCAAAACGTCGACACGATCTCCTGCCCCTCATCCTGCCCTTTGTCCTCTGGGCATCTTCCTCCTCCGCACAGAAAGCCGAGCTCTCCGCTGCCAAGCGCACCCAGATCGAAGCCGCCGTCACAAAATTCATGGCGGAGACCCATGTCCCCGGACTCTCCGTCGCAGTCGTCGAAAACGGAGAATACGAATGGGCGGCCGGCTTCGGCCTTGCCGACGTCGAAAACAACGCGCCCCGCCAGCGAACACACGCTTTTCCGCCTGGCATCGATCTCCAAGTCGCTCACGGCCACGGCCGCGCATGCAACTCTGTCGAGCGCGGACAACTCGATCTCGACGCGCCCGTTCAGAAATACTGCCCGGCATTTCCGGAGAAGCAGTCGCCTATCACCACGCGCGAAGTTATGGGACACCTCGCCGGCATCCGTCACTACAAATCCGAGTCGCAGGACGATCCAGAAGTCGGCAACACGAAACACTTCGACGATCCCATCCAGGCCGGACTCGATTTTTCAAGAACGATCCTTTGGTCCCAGACCCCGGAAAGACAGTTCCACTACTCGACCCAGGGCTACACGCTGGTCGGCTGCGCCATCGAAGGAGCGTCCGGCGCAAAATATGTGGACTTCGTGCGCAAAAATGTTTTCGCCCCGCCGGCATGGACAGCACGCAAGCCGACGATCGCTTCACCATCATTCCCTAGCGCACCCGCTTCTATCAGCCAGACCGAGTCGGGCACGGTGCAAAACACCGACCTCCTCGACTCCAGCTACAAGATTCCCGGCGGCGGATGGCTCTCCTCCGCGGACGACATGGCAAAGTTTGAAGTCGCGATTCTGAACGACAAGCTGATCAAACGCACCACGCGCGACCTGATGTGGACACCGCTGAAACCCTCTGACGGATCGAAAGACAACTATGCGCTCGGCTGGGGCTCCTGGACCGAGAACGGCATCGCCGCCGTCGGCCACTCCGGAGGCCAACAAGGCACCAGCACGCAGTTCATCATTGCTCCCGCGCTGCGCGCCGGGGTCGTTGTGCTTACCAATATGGAAGATGCCGGCCCCAACAAACTGGCTTGGGAGATTCTGGAAGTGCTGGCCGGAACGGCGGCGTCGCCTCAGAAGTGAGAGTCCCCGGGCCGGCCGTCGCCTCAAGGCCCGCATATCCGGAACGGTTACTTCGGTCACATGATCGGATCGCAGATTAGCTTCATTTCATCGTCTGCTGGCATCTGAATGGTATGGAGTTTGGTTTATGCGATTACTGCGTTTGTTCCTGACATCTCTGTTAAGGATGCTACCCGACCCTGACAGCACGAAGACACGAAAAGTGGCGATGATGCCGCCTGCAGGCGGGCGCCTTGATCGGCAGTGGTTATCTGCGACCGAACCCGCTCACGAATGCATGGACCGCCCCTGGCTGGGGTGCGACGCGTGTTTCAAAGCGACGGGCGACCCTTTCGCGACAGTCAACAGCTATCGCCGAATGTACTCAAAAACTGGATAACCGGGACGTTGCTGCATTAGCGGAACACACACCGCGAGTTCACCCGAAGAGACGATGAGCTTTATGGGGATTTATCGCTAATCGGGACAGCGCCAGACCGAGCACAGTGGCGAACATAAGCGGCCATAGCGCGTCTTGGCTCTTTTCTTCATAATCCGGGGTATGGCTCTCGTCGTCTTCCTTCGCGGTGTTAATGTTGGCGGACACCGGACGTTTCGCCCTAGCGTCCTCGCACAGGAGTTGAGCGAATACGATGTCGTGAACGTGGGCGCCGCGGGAACCTTTATTGTCCGCAAGCCTCAGTCGCGAGCAAAATTCCGGGCAGCTCTACTTCCCAAGCTGCCATTCGAAGCGGACGTGATGCTGTGCGATGGGCGCGACTTTTTGCGCCTGGAAACGGCGAATCCGTTTGGGACTCAGCCCGCCCCGCCGGATGTCGTTCGTTTCGTGAGCATCTTCTCGAAGGCGGGCGCCGTTCGCGCATCGCTACCAGTTATCTTTCCCTCCGATGGCCAGTGGTTGGTGCGGGTGATGGCTTCCGAAGGCCAGTTCGTATTTGGCATGTACCGGCGCCACATGAAGACCATCGGCTACCTCGGCCAGATCGACAAACTCTACGGCGCACCCGCCACTACACGGAACTGGAACACGATCGCTGCCATCCTGCGAATCTTGAAGGGCCACGGCAACCCGCGTTAACCGGCAACGGCGCTTCCCGTGCGGTGTGGGAGTAATCGAGATTTTTCACGAACTACGGATCGGCAACGACGTACCCCTGGCACCTCTCATAATGATCGTGACATAATGATCGCGCGGTCGCGCGGGAAAAAACCAACCTCTTTAATTCTCCACTTCGCCACCAGTAATCGCAGCGAACGCAAGCAGCCTGCCATGACGAGGTGTTCAATGCGACGGAAACCTACTTTTACCGCGATTGTTTTATTAGTCGCTATGCTAGTCTCCCCGGACTTTGGGCTTCGCTCTCGGCGCAGTCGGCCATCCCCACGGCCGCAGCAACTGGATCAGTTGCTGGCTCCGGTAGCGCTCTACCCTGATTCCCTGCTGGCGCAAATCACAACCGCCTCGACGAATCCGCAGGAAATTCTCGACGTGGATAACTGGCTACAGCAGAACGCCGGGCTCACGGGTAGCGCGCTCACCGACGCGGCTCGAAAGCCAGGGATTCGATCCGGCATTTATTGCGCTGACAAATTTTCCGCAAGTGCTCGACATGATGGCGCAAAACATCGACGATTATGCCGCCATCGGGCAGGCCTTTTTGGCTGATCAAGGAGCGGTCACTGCCTCCATCCAGCGATTGCGAGCTCAGGCGTATGCGGCCGGGACGTTGCAGAGTAATTCCCAACAGCAGGTGGAAGTGCAGCAGCCGGCGGGTCAGACCATTTATGTAATTCAACCGGCGAACCCGCAGGTGGTTTATGTCCCGGTCTATAATCCTACGGTGGTTTACGTCAAGCCGAGCACGAGCACGGTCGTCGTAACATCGCTCGTCACTTTCGGAGCGGGAATCGCGATTGGGGCTCTGGTGGCTAACAACCAGCCGTGGGGATGGGGTGGATGGGGTTGGGGTTGGTGATCGCGACGGGTCTATTACAATCACATCGTCTTTGTCGGCTGGGGAAATCCTTATCGTCCGCCGACGTCTGGTACCGTCCGCGGCCCGTTCACTATAACAGCCGTCCGGGTTATGGTGGCAATTGGCACTATCGTCCTCCGAACTATCGGCCCCCAGTCCCGGCACCCCGTCCGCCTAATCGTAAGCCCTGGGGTCCAAATAACCCTCCGGGATATAGACCAAACTCCCACAGGTGGTCGTCCGCCAGTGCCTCAGCCTAAACCCGGCACGCCTACTCAGCCGATAGCTAAGCCAACGCCGAGACCGCCAGGTTCATCCAACCCGCCCGCAAAGCCGCCCACGGGAAGACCAAATCCACCCGCTCAGGGGAGGCCAAACCCTCCCAGTACAAATCGGCCTCCGACCAACGGCACCAAGCCACCTGCACAACGCGGCCCGCCCCTCAGCCGAAGCCGACAACAGAGCGCCCGACACAACCGAAACCGAGACCGACGGCGCCGCCCGCCACAACGCGGCCCGTTCCCCAACCGAAACCCGCACCAAAACCTGCACCGTCAGGCGGATCTCAGCCGCAGAAACAGGCGCCTTCGCACTCCAAACCTGCACCCAAACCGACACCTAAATCTCAATCGAATACTTCATGAGTCGCTCAGCGGGGAGTGAGGAAGAAATGAATCTCATCGAAAGAACCGGCCGAAACCGATTCGACTTAGTGCCCCGAGTGATACGGATGCCCCTTCAGAATCGTGAACGCTCGATAAACCTGCTCCAGCAGAACCACGCGCGCCAGTTCATGCGCCAGCGTCATCTTCCCCAGCGAGATCGTATGCTGCGCCGCGGCCCGCGCCGCTTCGCTGAATCCGTCCGCGCCGCCGACCGCGAATGACCAGCGGCAGACGGATTCCGGTCCTGATAATCCCCCAGAAACTTCGCGAACTGCTCGGACGAAAATTCCTTGCCCCGCGAATCCATCAGCACCAGCGTCGACTTCGCGCCCGCCTTCGACCCGGCTTCAATCGCCGGACTCCGCGCCGCAATTTCCAGCAAGCGCCGCTTCATCGCGCAGCGCGATTCCTTCGACCGGCACATAGCGCGAAATCCGCTTGAGATACTCCTCGGTCAGCGCCTGCATCGCCGGCTCTTTCGTCTTCCCGATCCATGCAATCTTGATCTTCACGAGGCAAGCAGTCCGGCCTCTCACTTCTTCCCCGAAGCCAGCACCACCGACACTCCGAACGCGATCTTCTCCCCGTCCGAATACTTCCGCACCGCCGCATGTACCTCGGCGTGAATCTCCGGCCACTTCTCCGCGGGCACGCGCTCCAGCATCGGACGAAATGGAACTGCGACCGACTGCGAATACTCCCACACTTCCTCCACCGGCCCCGGCCATGTCCACGGCAACGTTTTCGTTTCTTCTTCAACCGCGTCGAATCCCGCGCCCCGCAAAACTGCCGACAAGCTCCCGGCTCGGCATAGCGAAACGGATTCGGCCCATCCGGCGGCAGCAACGGACCGCCCACATGCCGGTGCACCACGCCCATCATGCTCTGCCAATAAGGCTGCTCGACCGGTCCCCAGGCCAGAAAGCATGCCCGCGCTCCCGGCCGCAAAACCCGCCGCAATTCCTGCAACGCACCGATCGGATCGCGAAAGAACATCACGCCAAAGCGCGAGGTCGCAAGATCGAAACTGTTATCGGGAAAAGGCAGGCTGTGAGCGTCCGCCTGCTGCGTGGTGAAGTTCTTGAGCCCGCGTGCCTGCGCCCGCTTCGCTGGCGATCTCAAGCAACCCGGCGCTCAGATCCAGTCGCCGTGACATGCCCCTGCTCGCCCACGCGCGACGCCAGACTGATCGCCGGCTCGCCCGTCCCGCTGGCCAGGTCAAGCACCCGCATTCCCGGCGCCGGCCTGCGCATATTCCACCAGCGCATCGGTCACGGGCTGCCCCATGGCCGCCGACTTGGCCTTCCATTTTTCCGATGCAACCAGCCGGTACTGGTTTCCCCAGTCCGGCGCGGATTCTGAGCTGATTGTCATGGCGGCCTTGGCTGGAAGCCTTCGGTTCATATCGGGATCGCTTCACCGGCTGTAGCATCGCGAATGACAGCGGCTTTAGCCGCAGCGTCTTTGGGTGGCGCAGCGCTTTCAGCGCTGCGATCAAGCCTGCGGCAAGAAAGGGCTTTAGCCCCGGAGGTCAGGCTTTCTTTTTCTTCTTCTTCGGCGCGGCCGCTTCGGCGAGCTGCTTCAGCGCGACCGCTTTCCTCTTCTTGGGCGCGGCCTTCAAATCGCCAACTTCCAGCCGCTTGGCCGTCTTCCACAGCCGCTCCAGATCGTAGAACTTCCGCGCCTTCTCCGAGAACACATGCACGACGAAGTCCACATAATCCACCAGCACCCACTCCGCCTGCTTGTAGCCTTCGACGTGCGCCGGACGCATGTCCGCGGCCTTCAGGCGCAGTTCCACTTCGTCGGCAATGGCCTGCACCTGCCGCGGATTGGTCCCGCTGCACAGCACGAAGTAGTCGGTAAACGCTCCCGACCCTTTTTCCATTTCCAGGATGCTGAGTTCTTCGGCCTTCTTCTCGAGGCAGGCTTGGATGGCGGCGGAAATTTGCTGTTTGAGTTCGCTCTTCTTCATTCAGTCGTCGTTGATTCCTTCTTCGGGTTGAAGCGCCTACATTGTAACCGACCTAAAACCGCTTCGCTCAGCAGCAGCTCCGGTCTAAGCCTGTGGCAATTTGCGGATGTCATCCTGAGCGGAGCCGTTTTTCAGGCGGAGCGAAGGATTCGCATCGTACCATCCGTCTCGCGCGCGAACCTACTTGCCCGCTTTCTTCGCTTCAGCCGCCGCCAGTTCGCCGCAGCTTCGCCATCGTGGCCGCGGCCGGATCCTTCCGATTGCTTGCTCTTCTGCCGCCGCTTGGTCTTCGTTACGTAGTGATTCTGAGCCATTGATCTCCTGTATCCATCGGCGGTTCGAGGACGCCAGCCCTGAGTTGCTGATTTCCATCATACTGCATCGGCCCGTAATCACCGAGTGTCCCGATGCCTACATTTCTCAGCGATCCATTGCGATCAAGTCGCGCGATTCTCGGCCAACGACTAACGACCTAATCGACCAACGCACTGCTTTGATACAGCCCCATCTTCCGGATGTACTCCGCCACCGGCGCATCCACAAACCGTCCCAGCGGCTTGCCCGCCGCCGCAGCCTGCCGGATCGCCGTCGCCGAAGCCGGCTGATGCAAATCCGCCAGCAGATGAATGGTCGCCCCTGCAACACCAGATCCCCCGCAGCCGCCTGCTTCTGAAACGGCCGCGTCACTTCCGGCCGCGGACGCAAGCTTCTCCGGCAGCGCATTCGCCACATCGGCCAGCGAATATCCCGGACGGCTGGCCACCACAAACTCGCACTCGCGAAACAGCGCCTCCGCCTGGTGCCATTTCGCGATGTCGGCAAACGCATCCATGCCGATCAGCAGAAACAGTTTGTCGCCGGCCTTGAACGACTGCTTCAGCCGGCGCACCGTGTCGATGGTGTAGTTCGGCTTCTCGCTGTCCGCTCTTCGATCGGCACCGCGCACTCTCCTCCGGAGCCTCCAGCAGCGAAGGCACAAACGCCTTCTCCTCCGCGGTCGCCAGCGCCAGCATGGCAAAGCGGTGCAGAAACGGCGAAAGCGGCTGCCGCTGCTTGTGCGGAGGAATGTTCGCCGGCACAAAATAAATGCGATGCAGCTTGCACTGCTCCATCGCCGCGCGCGCCAGCGCCAGATGTCCGTGATGGACCGGATCGAAAGTCCCGCCAAATAGCCCAATATTCATGAAGTATGAGATCAGCCCCGCTAGTGTCTACGATTTGCGGCTTCCGATGCAAGTGCGAAACGCCGAATGAGCCCTGTCATGCTGCGCAGAGTACGATCTTCGCAAAGCGAAGATCGTTCGCAGTCGAAGCATCCCTACCCAGCAGCTGCCCGCCTGGGCATTCGGCAAACGCCTCAACCACGCTTCAGTAGCGGCCGTAGGGATGCTTCGACTCCGCCATGACGATCGCTTCGCGATCGTTATGCTCCGCTCAGCGTGACAGTGTCCCCTCAGTCGGACGTCCATCCGGCCCTCCTCCCGGCCAATGGACCTCCCACCTCCCGTTCGCCGCACACAAATGAACTCCTGTAACTATCATGTTTCCCATTTTGGAACTAGCATGGGTTACATGCGAGTAACCCTCCCCCTACTCCGCATTCCGCCCGCGCGCGCCCCGATTCTGCGCTATGGCGTCGCCGTGCTCAGCACCGCCCTGGCGCTGATCCCCACGCTTCTGCTCGCCGACGTGTCGGAAAGCCGCCTCGCCCTGTTCGGCGTCGCCGTCATGGTCAGCGCCTGGTACGGCGGCTGGAAGCCCGGCGTGGTCGCCACCGCCTTCGCCCTCACCGTCAGCGCCTACTTCTCGCTCGCCGGAGAACACAGCCCGGCGCAGTTGCGCACCGCCATCATCCGCCTGTCGCTGTTCTTCTTCGTCGCCATGCTGATCTGCTGGCTCAACGCGGCCTTGCGCGCCGCGCAGGAAAACCTGCGCCGCTCGGAGCTGAACTTCCGCTCGCTGGTCACCAACGCTCCCTACGGCATTTGCCGCTGCGATTCCACCGGCAAGATTCTCGACGCCAATCCCGCCTTCCTCGAACTGCTCGGCCACACTTCCGCCGACGAGCTGATCGGCCAGCACATTTTCGGACTCTACGCCGACAACGACCAGTGGTTCGATCTCGCCGACTTTCTGCGCTCCTCCGCGCCCTTCAAAGGCCTGACCGCGGAATGGAAGCGCAAGAACGGCAACGACCACCGTGGTCCGCGTCTCCGGCCGCTCGGTGGCGAACGGACGGCGAGGGCATCGTCTTCGAACTCTTCGCCGAAGACGTGACCGAACGCCGCGCCCTCGAGCAGCAGCTTCGCCAGTCGCAGAAAATGGAAGCCGTCGGCCGCCTCGCCGGCGGCATCGCCCACGACTTCAACAACCTTCTGATGGTGATTTCCGGCTACTCGGAATTCCTGCTCGAACGCCTCGGCGCACGAGCCTCACCTGCGCGGTCCCGCCCAGGAAATCGCCAGCGCCGCCGAACGCGCCTCGTCGCTGACCCGCCAGCTGCTCGCCTTCAGCCGCAAGCAGATGCTCGCTCCCCGGATCGTCGACCTGAACGACGTCGCCACCGAAAACCTGAAGATGCTGACCCGCATGATCGGCGAGGACATCGACCTGGTCATGGTCCCCGGCCCGAATCTCTGGCCGGTGCGCGCCGACGCCGGGCAGATCGAGCAGGTCATCATGAACCTCGCCGTCAACGCCCGCGACGCCATGCCCTCGGGCGGCAAGCTCACCATCGAGACCTCCAACGTCACGCTCGACGAAGACTACGCCCGCTTTCACGCCCCGCTGCGGCCCGGCGACTACGTCATGCTCGCGATCAGCGACACCGGCGCCGGCATGGACACCGAAACACAGTCGCACATCTTCGAGCCGTTCTTCACCACCAAGGGCACCAAAGGCACCGGGCTCGGCCTGTCGACGGTCTACGGCATCGTCAAGCAGAGCGGCGGATACATCTGGGTCTACAGCGAAGTGGGCCGCGGCACCACCTTCAAGATCTACCTGCCGCGCGTCGCCTCGACGGGCGAAGCCGCCGCACAGGTCGCCGCGCCCGGTCGAGTATCGCAAAGCCGGAACCCGGCACCGAAACCATCCTGCTGGTCGAGGACGAAGCCAACCTGCGCTACCTCGCCCGCCAATATCTCGAAAAGCAAGGCTACAAAGTGATCGAGGCCGCCGACGGCGCCGTCGCCATGCAGATTGCCGTGGCCCACGAGAAAGCCGATCCACCTGCTGCTCACCGACGTCATCATGCCCGGCATGAATGGCCGCGAACTGGCGCAGCGCATCTCCGAAATTCGCCCGAACGTGAAAATTCTCTACATGTCCGGCTACACCGAAAATGTGATCGGACACAACGGCATGCTGGACGCCGGCATTCGCCTGCTCCAGAAGCCCTTCAACCTTCGCGACCTGAAAAGCAAAGTGCGCGAAGTGCTCGACGCAACTCCAACTCCCCCGGAGGTCGCTATGTCCACGCAATCCGCCGAACCACGCCCACGCCGCGCGAGCCAAGGAAATCCCTCCCACGCGCGCGCAACGATTCCAACTTCACTTGCCTCTGCGCTATCGCCGTCTCGGCGAGAAAGACTGGCACGTAGGCACCACCGAAAACATCAGCCGGTCCGGCATGCTCTTCCAGGCCGACGAAGTCCTGCAGCCCAGCGCGCAACTGGAAATCAATCTGGTGCTCCCGCAGGAAATCGCCGGACTCTCGGCCACCGAAGTCGTCTGCCGCGGAGAAGTCGTGCGCACCGTCGAGCGCAACGGAACAACCCTAAGCCCCGCGCTGGCCGCGCGGATTCTGCAATACCACTTCCAGCACGGCCCGCTGCCCAGGGCGTGAGGGATTCTCGGTTTTGTGGACGGTAAAAGCGGATCGGAAAGGCGGCTTCTCTCGGGCCGCCTTTCTTATTGCCAGCAGGCAGCTTGATAGCAGGCAGCACCATCAAGGGTTCATCCTGCGCGGAGCCGCAGTTCAGGCGAAGCGAAGAGCCTACCCTGAGCGGAGTCGGAAGGATCTGGCGTGGGGAATCAGACGACTAGGAGGCCGTTGGGTCATAGTTGCTGAGTGACAGTTTGCAGTCTTCGCACAGGTTATTTTCGAACTGCACGCCAACAGCTGGGATCGCCCCACAGATGCGACATGACCAGCCATTTTCAAGCGAGAGACTTTCCCACGCGAGATCTTTTCGACGCTCTTGGTCGGCTGAACTCATCCCCGTTCCGCAATTCGGAGATCGTCGTCTGGTGTACCCGGCGACGCCAAACGAAGGGGCCCATTACCACTACGATGACCACTACAATGACCGACACGTTATCCGTACATCGCGGTGGTGTCTAGTAATTGACGAGATGCCGGTGTGGAACTACCTGACCTCGGGGGCTGAACCTGAGTTCGATCCGTCAGTCGCACTGGCCGGTTGCAGGACGGCTTCAGGCGCTTCGATCTGGATAGGGCGGTTGTAATCGGAGTAGGAATAGCGGCCGCCGTCCATGGTCATCTCGTACGGCAGATGATCGTCCAGGCCGATGCACATCGAACCGCCCTCGGCGACGACGGCCGACCTTATGGCGAACTTCCACTCCCGGCAGCGAACCCCGTTGACTGTCTTCTTGTCGCCCTTTTCAGTCATGGCGTGACTGATCATGGTCCGAATATCCGGCAGCAGCTCGCGGACGGTGCCGCGCGCAATGTTGTCGCAATACCACTTCGCGGAACCGCGCTCGCCTGCGTACCCGGCGTTCTCCCACGATCCGTCGCTGGCATGGGTGTACCTCTGCTCTCCCACCAGCAACTCATCTTCTTTCATCTCGAACGCAGGATCAGCGCTGGCCTGCGAATCGTGAGACTGCTGGTGGACGATGACCCGGTTGCAATCCACTTCCCAGAGCCTTTCCGAATGCTGGCTACCCGACGCGCTCTCGATAAACGCGCCGCGAAAGCTTTTGACCTGCTTCATCGCTTCCAGCGTTTTCTGAAACTCCGTGTCCCCGCTGCTCGGGTTCACGGCCTGGCCCACGCCCCAAAAGATTACGCCCGCGACCAGCAGAGTCGCGCCGATCCAAAGCCAACGACGGTTATCCATAACAGAGTCCTCTCCCCAAGTTGCCCCTCGCGCCGAGGTTAGTGGACAGAATTGGCACGCGAAAGTTACGGACGTACCTGACAGGGAACTGCGGCATGGCGGACGATCGAGATCTCTGTTTCTCACAATCTCAACTTCACAAGCTTGCAAAATTCGGGCGCCGACGCGTTGAGACTCGCGACAACGTAACTGCGGTCCTTCGAGATTCCGGCTCCCTGGTCGTCCAGCTTGTCCAACACCAATTGCGGACCAAGATGGAATTGGTGAACCAGAAACTCGTCTGCCGTTTGACAAAGGATCCCGAATGGTTCGAGACAACGTTTCGGAAAGTGCTTCGTATTCTGGGTAACGATGACATTCGCGCGCGCCATGATCGCGGCTGCGAGCACATGCCGGTCGTCTTCGTCCGGAATGCATTCGGCCGCCTTCAGCAGTTCTTGCGGGATCGGAACCATGGCTTCCGGGAATGCTTCCATCATCTGCTCTCGTCTCCACGCCGCCTCGGCCGCAGTTCGATGGAGCTTGCTCCTCATCGCCCTTATCATCTCCGCCAGAATCTGCTCGCTCCATAGCGGGCGATATGTTGCTGGTTCTTCCGCCAGTCGGAGCAGGAGATCACAAAGAGAAACTGGCACGAGAACGCATGCATCCAGCACAGCGGAATATTCATTGTCCTGTGTGAAAATCATCTGGGACTTTGTCGTAATCCCCTTTTGCAAACTCCCGCCTCGCCATATCGTCCAGAGTCTTTCGCCGTGCGGTATCGCGCTTCACCTTGTAAGCCAGGACGTCGCGCACATACAGGCGGCGATGGGTTCCAACCATGTGGAAGGGAATTTCTCCCTTCTCCAGCAACTGGATCAGAAACTGTCGGGAAAAACCCAGCACCTTGCTGGCTTCGACCGTGGTGAGTTCGTGCCGGTTCTGCAAGATCGTGACCGCCTGCCCGGCTCGCAGATCCGCGAGCAGCCGCAGCAGGAACGAGTAAAGGTTATTGGGTAGAATCTCGGCCCTGCCATCTGGCCCAATGAGCTTCGCTTCCGCCTCGCGAAGCTTGGCATAAGTGTCGGCAATTTCTCTTTGCTCTTTCGGAGAAATATCAACGGCAGGTGCTTCGCCGCTTTGCATGATCGTCTTCCTCCCTTCTGAGCCGCTGTAAGCACGCCCGTCTAGACGGTATCAATTAAGTGCTATAAATGCAACTGTTGTGGTTGCCCATGGAGGCGTATGGGGTGCCTTGACTCCCTGACCTCCCTGACGGGCCCACTGGCCCCCCACTTTTTTTCTTCACTGTTTTGTAAAATATTCATTCGATTGATGTTACGGCTGATCGATCGGCGGCGTTCCCGGCAAAATCTTGAGCCGGAAGGACTTACACGTAAAATATTCTGGAATAAGGAGTTAGCGGTGGATTTCTGGCCGCTGTTCTGCGTTGATTGCAGTAAGATGTTTGCTTTCTTATAGTTACGCTCCGACGTTCGGGAGCTTTGGACGGCAAAATATTGCGGAATAAGGACTTAGGGTGAAAGTGTTCCGAAACGAGGCGCGGTTGAGCTTTGTGACCGGCTGGCCCGGCCGAGTTGAGGAATTTCTTGCGCACGGAACCATTGTTCGCCTTTGGATTTTCTCAGTAAAGGTCGTTCGTCACAGGAAATGCGATTTTGGCTGTGGAAATGTGTGGAAAAGTGGCAAGGCGCTTGATTTCTGAGGAACGTCCTCTCACAAGCCCAATTTGAAAAATGCGTATGTTTACCGATTCGGTCCGGAAATTTCGCCAAATCTCGCTCGATGTGACATCGGTCACCGCATTTTGCGCTGCGCGATGCGGAAATAGTCGAGCATCTTGCGCCCAGGAACCCGCAAATGGCCGACGCGAGCGCGACTACGGCAGCCGCGAAGCGGCGAAAGAATGCAGCCCACGGCACAAGCCGTGGGGCGGGGCGGCATATATAACCACCAAGCCCCGGAGGGGCGTAAGAATCATGTCCCATACATTTGGCAACATCTTGCTTCATATGATCTTCTCTACGCAGGGCCGGCGCCCGTTGATCAAATCGGATTTCCGTAGTGACCTGTTCGGCTATCTCGGCGGCATCATCCGCGAGCTGGACGAACCGCACTCATGATCAACGGTACCACTGACCACGTTCACATGCTGGTGCGGATCCGACCGGCCCAATCCTCTGCGCAGATCGCACGCGTGGTCAAGGCGAACTCATCGCGCTGGGTGCATGAAAAGTGGAGTCGGCAATTTGCCTGGCAAACGGGATATGGAGTGTTCAGCGTTAGCGAATCGAATGTCGGAGCGGTCAAAAAATATATCGCCGAGCAGGAAGAGCATCATCAGAAGCACTCGTTACAGGAAGAGTTCGTGGCGTTCCTGAAGAAAAACAAAGTGGCCTACGACGAGCGATATATTTGGGATTAGTTTTTTTCGCCCCTCCGGGGCTTGGTTAAGGCGTGCTCCCCGGTCCCACGGCTTGTGCCGTGGGCTGCATTCTTGCGCCGCTTCGCGGCTGCCCATACTCGGCCTCTCGCGACTGTGGTCGTGCAGATGGTGACGCAGTCATTTTTTCGCGCTCGCCGTGCTATTCTTCCGGGAGGGAAGTGCCACCCTATGCCTCGCCGAGATTGGAGTCGTGACGAGCTAATTGTCGCCTTCAACCTCTATTGCAAAATTCCGTTCGGACAAATTCATATTCGCAATCCCTTGATCATCGACCTGGCCAGGTCATCGGTCGCACGCCCTCGGCCGTGTCATGGAAACTCGCGAATTTCGCACGTCTGGATCTAGCTCTGAAAAAACGCAATATCGCAGGCGCAA
The DNA here is from genome assembly GCA_963795875.1 of uncultured Acidobacteriaceae bacterium. GTDB lineage: Bacteria > Acidobacteriota > Terriglobia > Terriglobales > Acidobacteriaceae > Sulfotelmatobacter. The sequence goes on along the minus strand of CAWCJM010000003.1, from coordinate 535,438 downwards.
CGCATGGCGCCCGAGGCGACAGTTGAGATCTGGAACGAGTTCAATCACAACTGGCGAAGCATTAGCGTTTGAGAGCGAACGCATGTTGCAAGACTATGACCGGACGTAATACCGAGGAGGTGGCTGAAGCACAAGAATTTCCGGAGGGCGAAGACTCGTGAAACTCTCGTTCGTGCTCGAATCAACCAAGGCTTCTTCCGAGCTTCTGTTCTGGCCGCATATGGCATGCGGTGTTGCATCACCGGTCTCGCGATCCCGCAGTTGCTCAATGCGAGCCACATCGTGCCGTGGTCTTTTGATGTGAAGAACCGCACGAATCCGCGCAACGGTCTTTGCCTGAACGCCATTCATGACAGGGCCTTTGACTGCGGTCTACTGACGGTCACGCCAGATCTCACGGTAAGGCTCTCCCCCAGTCTGAAGGGACGCGCTGTCGACAAGGCCGCGCAAGACTTGTTGTGGCGATTCGAGAGCTCTCCTATTTCGATCCTCGCCGTTTTGCGCCCGATGAAGATTTCCTGAGATACCATAACGAGAAAGTGTTCCTCAGCCGATAGGCTTCGTTGATGAACAACATCAAGTTTGGCTACCTCTATCGCGATGGCAGTAATTACAAGAATTGGGGTGGAGGCTGTCTTCTCTAACCCTGACAGATTTCTCCGTTGAGCGAGTCTGCGCAACAGCTACGCGAATGTTTCATGGAGGACGGCTTGTTCGTCGCCGACCAAGTCCGGATCCCTGAGGTTTTTCTTGCGGCCGACGACCAGCTTACGGAAGATGATCACTGCTTCCACGAGTTCGCGGCAGGTGACGGCGACGGCAGAGAGCGCCGAGTGATCTGCACCGTCGCTCCATCGGCGAATTCTTGTCGGAGGTTGTCAGGGAGTCCCAGCGCGGTTGGCGGGCATTTGATCCGAGAGACAGATTGTCCGGACAACGTCGGTGAGCCTAGCAGCTCCATTCAAAACCGGCAAAGGACGCGAGAAACGGGGCACTCAGGCTACTTTGGAATCGCCTACTGCTTCTCCCCCACCGCTTCCTTCAGCTCCCGCTCGCGGAACTTCTGGACTTCCTCCGCCATGGCGTACTTCAGTTCTTCGATCCCTTTGCCGGTCACGGCGGAGATCTCGTAGAGCTTCAGTTTGTGTTTCTTGCAATAGCTTCTTCAGCGCGGCCAGCTTGTCTTTGTTCACGGCATCGATCTTCGACGCGGCCATGATCATCGGCTTGTCTTCGAGATGCGCGCCGAAGCTGCCGAGTTCGCCCAGGATCACTTCGACGTCCTTGGCCACATCGGGCCGGCCGCTGGAATCCGAGACGTCGACCAGATGCACCAGCAGCCGCGTGCGCTCGATGTGCCGCAGGAACTGCGTGCCCAGTCCGGCGCCGGTGTGCGCGCCCTCGATCAGCCCGGGAATATCGGCGACCACGAAACTGACTTCATCTCTTCGCGTCGCCGACCGCGACCACGCCCAGATTCGGCTCGAGCGTGGTGAACGGATAATCCGCAATCTTCGGCCGCGCCGCCGAAATGCGCGAGATCAGCGTCGACTTGCCCACATTCGGATATCCCACCAGCCCCACGTCGGCCAGCAGCTTCAGTTCGAGCCGGTAGGTATGTTCCTCGCCCGGACGCCCTGCTTCATGCTCGCGCGGGGCCTGATGCACCGAAGTGGCAAAGCGCGCGTTGCCGCGTCCGCCGCGCCCGCCGCGGGCAATCACGAAGCTCTGATCGGGCTGCGTGAACTCGAAAAGCTTGTCGCCGGTTTCGTCGTCGAACACGATCGTTCCGACCGGAACTTTCAGAATGATGCCGTCGCCGTCGCGGCCGGTCTTGTTCGAACCTTCGCCGTGGCGTCCGCGCTGCGCGGTGTGCTCGGGATTGAAGCGGAAATGCACCAGCGTGTTGTGGCGCTCGCTGGATTCCATGACGATGTCGCCGCCCTTGCCGCCGTCGCCGCCCGAAGGTCCGCCGCGCGGGACAAACTTCTCCCGCCGGAAGGCCATGCAGCCGTTGCCGCCGTCGCCGGCCTTGACCTCGAATTTTTGCCTCATCGATGAACATGAAAGTCGTTAGTCGTTGGTCGTTGGTCGTTGGCAACTCGTGAGCCTCGTTGTGATCAACGACTGATCGCCACGAGACCGGAGGTCACGAGAAAGCCTCGTCTCGAAAAACAAGAGCCTCGTCCCGAAGGCGAGGCTATGTGGCGCGGGCATTCCCGCCCCGCGCACCTTTCGACAGCGTGACGCTACTCGACTTCGACGGGCTCGACCATCACGAACTTGCCCATCGAGTCCCTTGTTCAGGAACTTGATGCGGCCGGTGATCTTGGCGAAGAGCGTGTCGTCTTTGCCGCGGCCCACGTTCAGGCCCGGCTTCACGCGGGTGCCACGCTGCCGCACGATGATGGTGCCGCCGGGCACGATCTGCCCGCCGAATGCCTTGAATCCAAGCCGCTGCGCGTTTGAATCGCGGCCGTTTCGTGAAGTGCCTTGCCCTTTTTTATGTGCCATAAGAATCCAGTTCTCAGTGGCTAGTTGTCAGTTGCCAGTTCAGATCGTGTGGGGACGGACGCATTCGTCCGTCCAGGTTTTACTTCTTCTTCGCAGGCGACTTCTTGGCGGCCTTCTTCGGCGCAGCCTTCTTCTTGGCCGAAGCTCTTCTTGGCCGCCGCGTGCGCTTCGTGCGCTTCCGGCGCTGCTTCTGCCGGCTTCACCTTCTTCGGCTTCGCTTCCTTCTTGGGCAGTTCGGGAGCCTTGAAGCTCTGCCCGCCGAAAGCGATCTCAGAGATGCGCACCGCCGTGTAGGCCTGCCGGTGTCCGCGCAGTTTCTTGTACTGCTTCTTGCGCTTGTAGTGGAAGACCAGGATCTTCGCGCCGCGGCCTTCTTCCACGACCTGGCCGACTACGCGCGCATCCGACTGCTGGCCGACCTTGCCCTCTTCGCCGGAAACCGCCAGCACCGGGAACTCCACCAGTCCGTCGGTGCCGGTGCCGACTTTCTCCACTCGAATCACATCTCCGGGCGCCACCCGGTACTGCTTTCCACCGGCGCGGATAACCGCGTACATACGTCTGCCTCCGTCAAATGTCGTTGAAATTCAGCCCGTAGGACCGAAACGGACTCTCAACGGAACCCCAGGGCGCACACGGGCGCAACCAAGGGGCCTGCTGATTTTCCTGTGCTTGCTGTGTTTTCCGCCCCGGCGCTTCAGCAGCCAAGAGCAGGCGTCCCCAGAACGGGTCGGCGAGTACAGGCAAACTCCACTATTCTAACGTGCGCTGTGGAAATCGGTCAAACGGAATCGGTCTGCCGTCGATTGCATCTGTGTCCGTCGTGCGTCCTCTGTGGTTCACTTTTGTGGTTTCCGCCGTCCTGTGCGAGAATTCCGCCGGATTCTCTGGAGGAAACCTAATGCTGAAGCGCTTTCTTACCGTTTCGCTGTGCCTGCTCGCCCTCACCCTGTCCGGCTTTGCGCAAACGAAGAAGTCGGCCGATGAAGAAGGCTGCCGCCGGCCCCGCTCCCGACAAAGCCTACCTGCAGAAGATCTGGGACGGCTGGTCCACGCTCGATCCCGCCAACGTCGCCAAGTTTTACGCCACCGGGCCGCACATCTTCTTCGACATCGCTCCGCTGAAATACAACAGCTTGGACGAATACGCGAAGGGCGTGAAGGCGGTCGTCGCCGGCTACAAGAGCGCGAAGTTCACTGTCAACGACGACGCTTGCGATCCATCCGCACGGAGATCTGGTCTGGGCCACGGCCACCGTTGAGGAAGAGATGACCACCAAAGCGGGAAAAGTCGAGATGGGCAATTTCCGCTGGACGGTGATCTTCGAAAACGAAGACGGCAAGTGGCTCATCGTGCACGAACACGTTTCGGAGCCGATTCAGTAAGAACTTCGGCCACGGATCTGCGCACGGATCAAATCCAAGTCAGGTCTGGGTCTTAGTGCAGCTCTTAGATTCGATCCGTGAGGATCCGTGAAATCCGTGGCCGATCTGTCTTTCAATACGACTTCCAGAAGAAGTACACCGTCATTCCCGCGCCCACCAGCACGACAAACATCCGGATCCACTTCTGCGGCATCTTCAGCGCGTAGTGCGCGCCGAGGTATCCGCCGACGATTCCGCCGACGATCATGATGATGCCGTGCTTCCAATACACCGCGCGCGGCCACAATGAACGTGACCACCGCGACGCCATTGATCACAAATCCCAGCACGCTCTTCAGCGCGTTCATGGCGTGGATGTCGGTCATGCCCAGCGCGGCCAGCATGGCGAGCATCACAATGCCCATGCCTCCGCCGAAGTAGCCTCCGTAGACCGCGACGCACAACTGAAACAGCGTTGTCGCCGGCGAGCGCGGCGCTCGAAGCCTCGTGCTCGATCACCGACTGGCGTCCGCCAGCGATTTTCTTGCCGAAAGCGAAAAGCAAAGTCGCTCCCAGCGTCAGCCACGGCAGCACGCGCATGAAGGTCTGGGCCGGAGTCTTCAACAGCAGAAAGCTCCGGCCAATCCGCCGACCAGGCTCGCGGCCAGCAGCGGAATCATCACGCGGCGCGGAACATCCAGCCGCTTGCGATATGCGCCGCCGCTGGCCGCGGCCGCGGTCCACAGCGCGATCGTGTTCGTGGCATTGGCGGGAATCGGGAGGCACGCCCGTAAACAGCAGCGCCGGGAAACGCAATGAAGCTGCCGCCTCCCGCGACGGAATTCAGCGCTCCGCCGAGCACTCCGGCGAAAAAAAGAAAGATGATGGTTTCCAGAGTCAAGCAGTTAGGTGTACCAGAAACGACGGCCATGCCGCCAACGTGGAGGCACCTCGTGGCGCGCACACAGTCTGCACGAGATCCTTCCTCCGTCTGAAAACCGCACCGTCAGGATGCCGCAATGCAGCCGTTGCTCGACAGAGTTCGCGACGCGTGATTACCTCTGTAATCGCAGGTAACCTGCGATCTCTTGCAGAAACATCCAGTCTGCGGCAGGGTTAATATCAACTGAGATATGTGGGGGATTTTCTATGCGGAATCGAATTGTGATTTTCGTTGTTCGTCCTGATGTGCAGCGTCGCCTGGGGACAAACACCAGCTACTCCGTCGAGCTGGCGCGCAGTCCGGCGGCCAGCAATCGATGCCCGGCATGGATATGTCGGGCATGTCCGGTCATGTCGAACATGTCCAAGATGAAAGACATGCCCATGGACGGCGGCGATAAAGACGCCGACAGCGACGCCAGCGCTCACGTCATGAACTCCATGGAAGGGCACATGGACATGGGCCCGCACATGAAGATGACCGCTCTGCGCCACGCCCAAAGCCGGGCGATGCGACGCGCGCGCAGCAAGTCGCCGAAGCAGCGCGCAAGGCTTCAGAAAAATATACGGACTATCACACCGCCCTGGCCGACGGTTACAAGATTTTCCATCCGGAACTTCCGCAGAAGATGTACCACTTCACCAACTACGGATACGCGATGGAAGCGGCTTTCCGCTTCAATCCCGAGCATCCCACGTCGCTGCTCTACGAAAAACACGGCGACGACTACAAGCTGATCGGCGTGATGTACACCGCGCCCAAGCGCTTCACGGAAGATCAACTCGACGAGCGCATCCCGCTCAGCGTGGCGCAGTGGCACGAGCACGTGAACTTCTGCGCGCCTCCGGCGGACAAGAGGGGAGAAATGCTGGCGGCGCATCCGCAGTTTGGTTTGCGGGGATCGATCACCACGCAGGAAGCCTGCGACGCGGCCGGCGGAACATTTCATCCCGTGATCTTCAACTGGATGGTGCACGTCTATCCGTTCGAGAAAGATCAGGCGAACATCTGGTCGGTCGAGCGCCAGCACGGCGACGCCGACTAAGATTCACTATTGCGTGTAGACGACGCAGCGTGCTCGCGTCTCTACATCACGCCGCAGTGTATTTCCACGCTGCGATCGCGCCTGCTTTCCACGAATTCACACAAAGCTCACAAAACACCCGTGGCTGTTCCCTCGTTCACATTGTGAATTCGCAATGAATTCGCGGTGAGTTTCTTGCTACCGGAAAGAGGTGCGCAATCGTCCAAGAAAGTGCGACGAGATCACAATCGCAGGGAACTTCGAGAGCATCGAATACGTAACCGCTCAGAGTGGGTATGATACGGCCGGCGCAGAGGTGACGCCGGTCAGATTGAATCGATATTTTTGCGGGGTCTGGGGATTCTCTCACACTCGGTTTGGCGGCCCAGGTGAGAAAACCCCCATCGCGGCAGAGCAGGCTTGTGACCTGTTTGCACAACCCCGGCGGCAGCATTCTATGCGATTCGTGGGGAAACACAAGTGTTTTCTCGCGCTGGTCGCGAACCGGGCCGCCCCAACCGTTTCCCGACGTTATTTTCGGGAAAGAAAATAAGGAGCAGCTATGAAGTTCGCGACAGTTTCAAAGAGTCTGGTGATGGGGTTGGCTCTGCTGCTGGCCTCCAGCGCGTTTGCAGCCACCAAAGCCAACTTGACCTTGCAGAATCCCGACCACCATCAACGGCACCAAGCTCAAAGCCGGCGAATACAAGCTGGAGTGGGATGGCAGCGGTCCCAACGTGGAAGTCAGCATCATGCAAGGCAAGAACGTGCTTGCCAAAGTGCCGGCGAAAGTCGTGGACCTGAGTTCGCCGGCGCAGAATAACGCAGCCGTGGTGAAGCACAACGACGACGGAACCACCACCCTGGCCGGCGCTCGCTTCGAAGGCAAGAAGTTTGCTCTCGAACTCGGCGACTCGAGCGAGGGCATGCAGGCAGGATCGAGCAAGTAACACTGCGTTACGCAACATAAAAGGGAGCACTTATGTGCTCCCTTTTTCATTCCACTCGATTTCTAGTTCGGCGAGGCGAGCAGGTCGGCGTAATTGATCGCCTCACTTCCTTGGACAGCAAATGGGGGCGCATTCTCGGTCCCATGACGAACACTAGCTCTCGGCTTTATTTCGCGTTTAAAGCGGACAGAGCTTCAGTTCTTCACCGTCATTGCATCGGAGTCCACCGCCTTCTTCCCAGTAACACCTTCGAGTCCTGCGAGCACTCCGCGGTAATCGTTCTTGTCGCACTGCATGGCGAAGCCGCCCTTTTTGTCGCCGTCAGCCCAGGTCAAGCCAACGAAATGTTTCTTTGACTTGGTAAGAGCCATGAGCGCTCCTATCCCAAATGAAACCATGGCTAGTCCGATCGCCGCTCCCACTCTGCGATGAACATCCTGGCCATAGCTGATCTCTGTGACAGAATCTGCGGGGATCGTTATGACATCGGTTTTGTCCTTGACGAGCCTAATCTGCTTCGCCTCGATGTACAACTTCATGCCCGTACCTGCTTTGGTATCAGGAATCGAGCCGCCGTCATAGTTAACTTTGTAGCTGTTGTCACCCGCAAGAACAGTCAGTGGGATCGAGAAACAAAGGAAGACTGCAATCAGTACTTTCATAAGCCTCCGCAAATCGATTAGGAAATGGCCTGGAATAAGGCCAAGAAGCGGTCTATTATCGGTCCGCAGTCGCCGCTTCGGCAGTGATTCCACGCACAGTAACCGATCCCTCACATACCGTTTCTGGCGCTCGCACCTTCTTCGTCCCTTCGTCGATTTCCAGCAAATGGAACCTTTTGTAATCGGATCGCTCCGCAGGGCTATTTGTACGCGTTCTCTACGAATATCGCGCGCAGAACAAATTCCGGTTACACGAGTTCGTCGTCATGCCCGACACCACTTCCATCTTCTACTCACGGTGGGTTGTGATTTGACCATCGAGCGAGCGATGCAGTTCATCAAAGGCGGGTTTGCGTTTCGAGCTGGACGGGAGCTGGGGTTCAGGGCTCCTGTTTGGCAGAAAGGCTTCTCGGAAATTCAGGCTCTCGACGATGGCGCGTTTCAACGAGTGGGAAATTATATTCGCAACAATCCAGTCACTCGGGGCCTCGTTTCCGAGGCAGCGGAGTTTCCCCATTCCTCGGCTCACGTTGGATTTGAACTCGATACACGGCCGCATGGGCTAAAGCCCGTCGGTTCTATCCCTTCGGCGGCATCGCTAAGGCGATGCCCTGATACGAATCCGCGATCCGAATCCCGAACACGAATCCCGAACATGAGCTCCCGATACTATGCCTTCACACGATGTCCTGGCACTAATCCTCGATCTATGAATCCCTGAAATGCACCCCGGAGAACGGTTTCAGTACTTCGGGACCTTCGGATCCACGCGGTCAGACCAGGCTGTGATGCCTCCCGCCAGGTTGTGGACTTTCTTGAATCCGGCCTGCTGCAGGAAGGCGACGGCCTTGGCGCTGCGTCCGCCCATTTTGCAGTGGACGACGATTTCGCGGCTCGAATCCAGTTCGCTCACGCGCTTGGGCAGATCGTTCAGCGGAATCAGATATCCGCCGATGTTGCAGATCTGGTATTCGTGGGGCTCGCGCACGTCGAGCACGAACAGGTCGTCTTTGGCGTCGAGACGCCGCTTCAGGTCTTCGACTTGAATCTCAGGAACTCCGCTGCTCACAGGCTTTTCCTCCCCACGAATGCCGCAAAACTCGTTGTAGTCTATCAGCTTCGTGACCGTGGGATGGGTGCCGCACACCGGGCAATCGGGATTCTTGCGCAGCTTGAGTTCGCGGAACTTCATGCCCAGCGCGTCGATCAGCAGCAGGCGCCCGATCAGCGGATCGCCGATGCCGAGAATCAGCTTGATCACTTCGGTGGCCTGCATCACGCCGACGAGGCCGGGAAGAATGCCGAGCACGCCGCCTTCTGCGCAGGAAGGAACGAGTCCCGGCGGTGGCGGCTCGGGATACAGGCAGCGGTAGCACGGGCCATCCTTCGGTGGCAAAGACGCTGGCCTGGCCTTCGAAGCGGAAGATCGATCCGTAGACGTTGGGCTTGCCGGTGAGCACGCAGGCGTCGTTCACCAGGTAGCGCGTGGGAAAGTTGTCGGTGCCGTCGGCGATGATGTCGAAGTCGCGAAACAGTTCCATCGCGTTGGCGCTGCTCAGCCGCGTGTCGAAAGTTTGCAGGTTCAGAAACGGATTGATGCCCTTCAGCTTGTCGGCGGCGGAATCGAGCTTCTTGCGGCCCACGTCGGCGGTGGAGTGAATGATCTGCCGCTGCAGGTTGGTGTAGTCCACCACATCGAAGTCGACCAGGCCCAGCGTGCCCACGCCCGCGGCCGCCAGATACAGCGCCAGCGGCGACCCCAGTCCGCCCGTGCCGATGCACAGCACGCGCGCGGCTTTCAGCTTCTGCTGCCCCTCCATGCCGACCTCGGGCATGATCAGATGGCGCGAGTAGCGCAGGATTTCGTCTTTGTTGAGAGTTACGGGAATTTCGGTGGTGGTGGCCATAAAGTCCTCGGTTAGATTTTCCTTCGTGTACCTTTTGTGCCCTTAGTGGTTGAAGATTTTCCTCGCCGAACCCACGAAAACTCTCGCTGGAATGGAATCGACGACCGCGCGAATGCGGGCTAACAACAGGAAGGGCAACAGCAACAACAGCGCATTGTAGCGGACAGGATTCAAGTCAGAAATCCCCAGTCAGGCAGCGCCTCCGGCGATGGAAGGCACGATGGAAATGTTATCACCTTCCTTCAGCGCGGTCGCTTCTTTCTGCATGTAGCGGATGTCTTCGTCGTTGACGTAGAGGTTGACGAAGGCACGCAGTTTGCCGTCTTCGGTATAGAGGTGCTTCTTGCAGATCCGGGATGCTGCGCCACCAGCGCGGTCATGGCTTCGCCGACGGTGTGCCCTGTACTTCCACCGAGGCTTGCTTGCCCACATACTGCCGCAAAGGCGTAGGAATGTGAATTTTGCTCATAGACGTACTGTAAGAGATGCGGCTACGGGAGGGCAAGATTCAGATCTGCCAGCCTGAACCTTGGTGCACCTGAACCTTGATACAATAGTGCCAGGCCACCTTTGGTGGCCAGTCTATTTTTTGGAGTCTTTCGCCTTTGCCGTCGTTGTCTAGGATTATTTCCAGTTTTCTTCTGATGGTTCTGATTTGTGTGGGGCAATTGTCCCGTGCCGCAGAGCCAAAACTTCAAGATCGTCCTACCGTTCCCTACCAACTTCATTTTTTTCATACTCACACCGGAGAGCGGCTGAATATCGTTTACCGCAATAGCGAAGGCTACGAACCGGAATCGCTGGCGCGCCTGAACAGTTATCTGCGGGACCACCGCACGGGCGACATTCATGAATACGATCCCCGCGTATTCGACCTGCTCCACGACCTGATGACCGCACTGGGGAATCCCGATCTTGAGATCGATGTGGTCTGCGGCTACCGCACGCCCTGGAGCAACGAATTCCTGCGCACTCATGGACACGGCGTAGCCCGGCACAGCCTCCACATGCAGGCGATGGCCATCGACATTCGCGTGCCCGGAGTTCCTACCGCGCAGTTGAGGGATGCAGCATTGGCACTGCATCGGGGCGGTGTCGGGTACTATGCCTCTTCTGATTTCGTGCACGTTGATGTGGGGCGCGTGCGGCGCTGGTAGTTGGCCACTGATTATTTGTAGGGATAGCCTTTGGCGAGCGCGGCCGCCAGCTTGGCGTCATGTCCGTAGATGTCGTCGCTGAAGTGGACGTCGCCGTTTTCGTAGGCAAGCGCGGTGCCGTACACGATGAAGACCGGGACGCGTTTCAGCAGGTTTACCGTGACGTTATCTTTTCCACTCTGCATTGCCTGCTGCACTTTTTCCAGCGTCCATCCCGGATTGTTTCGCAGCGCCCACGTGGCCAGTTCGGCGGGCTTTTCGACGCGAATGCAGCCGTGGCTGAAATCACGGCGCGAGCGTGAAAACAGTTCCGGAGAGGGCGTGCTGTGCAGGTATACGTTGAATTCGTTCGGGAAAATCAGTTTGACCAGCCCCAGCGCATTGGCGGGGCCGGGCTTTTGCCGGACGGCTAGCTTTCCTGCACGCAGTTGGGCTAATACGTCATCGGAAATCTCTCCTGAAGTAACTACCTTTCCGTCATTCGTCGTGACCTCGTAGTTCTTGCGGGCGATGTAGCTTCGGTCGCGCTGGATGTTGGGAACAATCTCTCCGCGTAGAATGCTGGGCGGAACATTCCAGTAGGGCCGCAGGACAACATAGGTCATCTCGCGGGTGAAGACCGGTGTCTGGGTACGCATCGCTTTCCCGACCACAACGCGCATATCCATGACGACATTGTTTTTTTCATCAAGGGCACGCAGCCGGAAGTCGGGAATATTCACGATGATCGGCGGCGCGGAAAACTCAGCCGGCAACCATCGCCAACGTTCCAAAGTGAGTTGCAGTTGGAGGACGCGATCCTGGAGCGGCACGTTGAGTTGTTTGATGGTGGCGGGACCGAGGCGGCCATCGGCATCGAGACCGTGGCGAAGTTGGAAGTGCTTGACCGCGTCCACCAAGGGGCCGCCGTAGACTTGTGGGTCTGCGGGAAGCACGGCGTCGGGCGGAAGGTCGCCGACGAGCCGCAAGAATCGGGCCAGACGAGGCGCACCTGCATATTGCTGGCCCGGATCGATGGGCTTGGTCACTGCGGGAAGCTTCTCCGCCATCGTCGGTGCGTGCCAGTTCAACGTATCGTGCCAGCGCCAGCTCGGTGCGGCGATAGCCGGCAAACGGAGGTTCCACGTCATCCAAGACTGTCTTGCAGGTCGGTGGCTGTCAGGATTCGGTCGCGCAGAAACTGAGCAAGGTCATATTTCTTCTGTTGCACGTTGAGGCCGAAATCGAAATGCAGCGGATTGACCCGCCCAATGCGCAGGTCGGATATATAGCGCATCGTGCAAACGCTGAGGGCCACGTCAAAACGCGCCACAGCCGGCCCGCCCGTTGGCAGCGCGCGGATTCTTTCATCCCATCGCGATGCGTCGTAGTCTTCGGGATTGAGCCCTTTCTTCCATGCATCCTTGAAGCGTTCGATGATTGCCAGGGCCTGCGGTACGGGTTGCGCGCCCTGAACCCAGGCAGGTGCGTATCCTGTGGGCTCGTAGAATTCCTGCAGAGCGGTTCGATAGTCGGTGAAATTCGGCCAGCGCATTCCCTCCAGGTTCCCGCCTGTGACGAGCGCCTGAATCTCCTGTTGTTGCGCGGCACTGAGGCATGATGCAAGCACGACAAGAACACAGGTTTGCCACCCAAAACGCACCCAGCTCAGTCGTCGGATTCTAACCGCTCGATTCTTCATATACGGGTGCAATTTATAGGAAGCGGGTCTTCATCGTAACTGGCAGAACTGGCAGTCTGCACGGGAGACGTCCAAGACTTCTTCGACGGTCTAGCTGGGTGAACGAGACCACTCCCCACGAGAGCCCTACGAGCCACTTATCCGCGGTACCGGTCGCGCCCTAGAATCTCTCAGGGAGAATTCCGATGACGATTTTTGATCCAGCTCGCGGCAGAGTGATTGACGGCGGTGGTGGCAGCGGCAACGTTTCTTCGCTTGATCGGCTTGGGAATCGCCGCATTTCTGTTCGTGATCCTGGTATTCAGTTCCATTACCCGCGTTGGCACCGGGCATGTAGGAGTGCTCACGCTTTTCGGCAAAGTGCAACCCGGCGAGACTCTGGGCGAAGGCATTCACCTCATCAATCCGCTGAAAACCAATAACGAGCTTTCGATCCAGACCCAGACGCTCAAGGAATCGGCCAATGTCCCGTCTAGCGAAGGGCTGATGATGAGCCTCGACACTTCGCTCATCTACCACCTCAATCCCGACCGTGCTGCCGAAGTGTTTCAGAAGATCGGCGCCGACTATGAGAACGTCGTGGTCGAGCCGACGCTGCGGTCGGCCATCCGCGAGGCCACTGCTTCGCACACCGCGAATGCGCTTTATACTGGCGAACGCGAAATGGTCGCCAAACAAATCCTCGACCAGATCACTACGGAACTCAACAAACGCGGCATCACCGTGGAGAACGTTCTGCTGCGCGACATTCAGCTCCCGGCTACGCTGAAGGCCGCGATCGAAGCCAAGCAGCAGGCCGAACAGGAATCGCTGGCCATGAACTTCCGCCTGCAGAAGGAAACGCAGGAAGCCCAGCGCAAGCGCATCGAGGCCGCCGGGGTTCGCGACTTCCAGCAGATCGTCGCACAGGGCATTACGCCGTCACTGCTCGAGTGGAAGGGAATCGAGGCTACGGAGAATCTGGCTAAGAGCCCGAACTCGAAAGTGGTCGTGATCGGCAACAACAAGAACGGGCTGCCGCTGATCTTGGGCCAGTAGACTCATGTGGGGACAGCCGCCATCGTCTGTCGGTCGCCCAAGGGCGAGCTGCGCTGCTACCATGAAACCGTGCAGCCTCTGCTCAACGTTCGCCAGCTAAGTATTGAATTCCCTTTGCAAGGAAGATTTCCCTCCGCTGCCCTGAGGGCAGGACAGCCCCTTCGGCTTCGCTCAGGGCAGGCTCAGGGGGCTGTCCCCACACAAGCCCTTGCCGCTGTCCGCGATCTGAGCTTCTCGCTCGCACCCGGCGAAGTTCTCGGCCTAGTCGGCGAATCCGGGTCGGGCAAATCGATCACATCTCTCGCCATCATGCGGCTGTTGCCGCCGCAGGCCCGGGTCTCTGGCGAAATACTGTTCGCACAGAACGGAGCCGGCCCGCAGAATCTTGCTGCTCTCGATGACGACGCCATGCGCCAGTTGCGGGGTTCGCGCATCGCCATGATTTTTCAGGAGCCGATGACCGCGCTCAATCCGGTCATGCGCGTGGGAGATCAGATCGCGGAAGCCGTCGTCGCGCATCATGCTATTTCGAAGACGCGACGCCTGGCAGCGCGCCGTCGACGCCATGAACGACGTCGCCATTCCCGACGCCGCGCGCCGCGCCCGCGACTATCCTCACCAACTTTCCGGCGGGATGCGGCAGCGCATCATGATCGCCATGGCCATCGTCAACCGGCCGCAGTTGCTGATTGCCGACGAGCCGACCACGGCGCTCGACGTCACGATCCAGGCGCAGATTCTCGATCTGCTCGCCGAGTTGCGCGCCAAGTTCGGACTCGCCATGCTTTTCATTTCCCACGACCTGGCAGTGGTGTCGAGAGTCGCCGATCGCGTTGCGGTGATGTATTCCGGCAGCCTGGTGGAACTGGGCGCCAAGCAAGACATTTTCCAGGCTCCGGCGCATCCTTACACGCGCGGCCTGCTGCACGCCGTGCCCGATCTCAAGACCGACCGCGCTCGCCCGTTGCAAACCATTGAGGGCACGGTTCCGGCGCTGCACGCGCTGCCTCCGGGCTGCAGTTTCGAGCCGCGCTGCGAATTCCGCATTCCGCAGTGCGCGCGTGAATTGCCGCCGCTGGTCGAGGTCAGCGCCGGACACTGGGCACGATGCCCGGTCGTGAATTAAGGAGCTGCCTTAAGATAGTGCTTGTGTGGTATTTGGCCTACCGCCGTATGTTGGCAAGGTTGAACAGGTGCTTCATGAGTCTTGTGAGCACGACAACAACGGTCACGGCTCCCAGGAAAATTGCGCCGATACCAACGTTGGCTGAGTCGAACGACTGGCCGAAGAAGCGAATCGTCGCAGCACCGGTCGAACCTAGATAGACAAGAAGAATTCCCATCCCGGCGATAATCGCGCCAAAAATCAGCGTGCCGATCGCAATGATGGTGAGGAGTGGCCTGGCTGCGCGCACATCCTCTTCAGGGTCTCTGTGCAATCGTACGATGCATTGCACACCTCCACTTCAATTCACGTGGAACTATACACCCATAGCGACCTTGTGGAAATCTAAACTGCCGCACGAAGCCAATTTTGCCGCGCATTTCTTCATTTCTTCTATCCAGTCTATAATCGGCAGTTTGTCCGGTGATTCGTGCGCATACTGCTGCTAAGCGACATCCACGCCAATCTCGAAGCCCTCGACGCTGCGCTGGCCGGCGCGCCACCCTTCGACTGGTGGTGAACCTGGGAGACATTGTCGGCTACGGCGCCAGTCCGAACGACGTGGCCGAACGCTCCCGCAAGCTGGGAAAATCTTTGTGCGCGGCAATCACGACAAGGCCGCGACCGGCGTGATGGACCTCGATGATTTCAATCCCATGGCCGCAGCCGCCGCCATCTGGACGCGCAACGAATTGACTCCCGAGAATCTCGAGTGGCTGCGCGCCCTGCCGCATGGGCCCGTTTCGTTGCCGGATTTTCCGGAAGTGCAGTTGGTTCACGGCTCTCCCAACGATGAAGATGAGTACGTGGTTTCGCTGGGGGACGCGCTGGCGCCGCTGATCACGCTGACGATTCCCTTGACATTTTTCGGACACACGCATCTGCAGGGCGGATTTTTTGCCAACGGCTCTTCGGCCGATGGTTTCCGTCCGGAATACCGCACGGTGGGGCAGGCGGAATCGGTTCCGCTGCAGCTGAAGTCCAACGCACGATATTTGATCAATCCCGGCTCGGTCGGGCAGCCGCGCGATGGCGACTGGCGCGCCGCGTTCGCTTTGTTCGACACCGACGCGCAGGTCGTCCACTTCCATCGCACGCCCTACAATCTGAAAGCAGCGCAGGACCGCATCTTCGCCGCGAAACTGCCTCCGCGGCTGGCCACGCGGCTGGCCGCCGGGACGCTGAATCTGTCCGACTCTGGAGACTAGGCCTCCGCCGCTTGCTAAACTCAGATCCAGCTCCGTCCTGTAAACTCGATCATGTACCCCTCCCGCAGCGCCGGCAGCAAGCCGCTCTTCGAATCCCGCGAGAATCCTCCCGAGCACTACCTGATCGCGCACAGCGACGGCGGCGCGCGCGGCAACCCCGGCCCCGCCGGATATGGCGTGGTGATCAAAGATGAATCGGGACGCAAAGTCGCGGCGCTCAGCGAATATCTCGGACACCAGACCAACAACTTCGCCGAATATCAGGGACTGATCGCCGCCCTCGAATATGCGATCAAGCACGGGCCCAAGGCGCTCAAGCTGATCAGCGATTCGGAGTTGCTGGTGCGGCAGATCAAAGGCATCTACAAAGTGAAGAACGCGGTCTTGCAGGATCTGCACGGGCGCGCCAAAGAATTGATCGCGCAAATGGACTGGTTCTCGATCGGCCACGCGTTTCGCGAGCAGAATCAGGAAGCCGACCACCTGGCCAACGATGCCATGGACAAAGGCATGGGCAGAAGCAGTGCACGTGTGGGCGCGGGCGACTCGCCCGCGCGGGTTTCGAACCAGCCGCAAGTCAGCAGGAGTTCGAAGGCGTGGTGCGTAGCGGAAAAGTGGAATTGGTCAGCGGCACTTTGCCGGAAGGAACACGCGTGCAGTTGCGGGTGAAGAAGTAGGAAGAACGCTATCCTCAGGAGCTAAAAGCTCCGGGGTGTCAGCGATTTATAGCGGCACGACGTACAGGGATTGCGGAAAACTCGGCCCCCTCAAGAAACAACCTTCGCAGGAGCTGAAGCCCACATCAATTCCATGCCTCGGGCGGCCCTAGAAGGGCCGCTCTTCCACGACAGCGCACGCGTTCGTTATGTCACTCCGCGACCGACGTGTGGTCGTGGATGATCTTCCATCCGTCGGGAAATTTGCGGAAGACCAGGGTGAACAGTCCGTGGGGAGTTTTGCCGTCGGACATGGTCAGGTGCCAAGCGCCGCGGACGAAGGCCGCTTCCGGCCCCAGCATCTCGATGCGCAGAGCGGAGAACTCCAGTGTTCCCATCTCATGCCCCGGACTCGCATACGTTGCTTTGTAGCGGTCGAGGGTGGCCTGCCAGCCGCTGGTCTGCTTGGCGCCGGAGAAGAAAGTCAGGTCCGCGGAGTTCCAGTATCCAGCCATGAAGGCGTCGAGGTCATGGTGGTTCCAGGCGTCCTGCTGGGTGTGGAGGACTTGTTCGACGGCCTTGGCACCTTCGCGCCGTCGTTCTTCTGGGGAGTTCTGCGCGGCCGCGAGGACCGCGATTAAGACGAAAGCGATCGGCAAGACTTTGAGAGCGTGCTTACGCATTAGGGTCCTCCGAAATCTTGTTACTACTGCGCAAACAAAAGCAGCCACTTCACTTTTACCACTGTGTGCGCGGGCGGGACGCCCCCCGACAGCCGGCGAGTCGCCGGCGCTACGGTTAATGCGATTCTTCTGCGGCTGGGGCGGCGTCGGGTGTATCTACTTTTTGCGCTATCGTGTGCGGCGCTACTGGCGGCGGTTGGAAATCGCCGGGCTCTTTTCCGGCCATGGCCACCGTCATGAAGTTCATCCAGATTGGCAACGCTGCGTGTGCGCCGGTTTCTTTCGCGCCCAACGATTTCTTCTCGTCGTATCCGACCCAGACTCCGCAGGTCATGGTCGGTGAGAATCCCATAAACCAGGCGTCGGTGAAATCGTTGGTGGTGCCGGTCTTGCCCGCAACGGGAAAGGGCAGCTTCGAGGCCGCGACTCCGGTACCGTGCAGCACGACTTCGCGCAGCATCGAGGTCATGATGCGGGCGGTGCGCTCGCTGATCACGTCCTTCACGTCGGGAAAATCTTCTTCCAGCACGCGGCCTTCGTAGTCGGTCACGCGGGTGATGTAGCGCGGGATCACGCGGACTCCGTCGTTGGGAAAGACGCTGTAGGCCGATGTCTGCTCCATCAGTGTGATTTCCGCCGCTCCCAGCGCCACCGGCAAATAAGGCGGCAGCTTCGCGGTGATGCCGAAGCGTCCGGCGTAGTCGATGACGCTCTTGATGCCGACTTTGTTCGCGAGTTTCAGCGCGGGAATGTTGCGCGACTGGGCCAGCGCGCGCCGCAGCGTGATGATGCCTTCGAATTTTTCGTCGTAGTTGTGGGGAGATGTACGGCCCGGACAGAGTTTCAAAACTGATGGGCTCATCCAGGATCGTATCGTCAGGACTGGCGCCCTGGTCGATGACCGTCGTGTAGACATATGGCTTGAACGACGATCCCACCTGGCGCATGGCTTGCGTGGCGCGGTCAAACTTCGATTCGTTGAAGTCGCGGCCGCCGACCATGGCCTTGATCCCGCCGGTGGCGTTGTCGATCGCCAGCAGCGAACCCTGGGCCCCGGAATCCTGCTCGAGGCTGACGTGCGCCGCGCCGTTGGCACCGAGCGACAAGAATCTTGACGTAGCAAATGTCGCCGGTCTTGAGAATGTCCGCGAGTTTATGCTGCGTCCAGGCAACCTCGGGCTGCCCAACAGCCGCGGTGTATCGCCCAAACTTCAGCGTGGCGATGCCGGTGCCCGCAAAGGTGACCAACGCGTGGACGTAGCCGTTGACTTCGGGTTCGTCGTCCCAGTCCGGATGAACATATTTGTCGGCGACCGCACCTTCGGCAACGACGTTTTCGAGATGCCCCTTCCAGCCGTGGCGGCGCTCGTAAGCAGCCAAGCCGTCGAGCACTGCTTGATTCGCGGCCTTCTGCAAATCCACATCGAGCGTGGTATAAACCTTCAATCCGCCCTCGTGTACCTGGTCTGTACCGTATTTGTTTTCCAGGTAGCGGCGAATCTCTTCGACAAAATAGGGCGCCAGCGAATTGGGGTCGTGGGCCAGATGCAGAACCAGCGGTGCGGAACGCGCGTCGGCAGCCTGCGCAGCCGTGATCTTGCCGTCTTCGAGCATGGCATTGATAACCAGATTGCGCCGCTTCTGTGCGCGGTCGGGATGGTTGATCGGCGAATACAGGCTCGGGCCCTTGGGAAGTCCCGCGAGCAAGGCCGCTTCTTCCAGAGTCAGTTGCTTCGCGGGCTTGCTGAAGTAGAACTCCGACGCAGCCTCGAAGCCGAACACTCCGTGGCCGAGAGCAATCTGGTTCGCATACAGGGTGAAGATCTGCGGCTTGGTGAAGCGGCGCTCGATCTGGATGGCGAGCATCGTTTCCTGCACCTTGCGATGGAAGGCGCGGTCGGGGGACAGGAAAAGATTGCGCGCAAGTTGCATGGTCAGGGTCGACGCGCCTTGCACGCTGGCCACCCGACTCGACGTCGCGATAGGCGGCGCCCACGATGCGCCAGAAATTGATTCCGGAATGTTTGTAGAAATCTTTGTCTTCGATCGAGACCAGCGCATCGCGCAATACGGGAGGGAAATCGTCGTAGCCGACGACTACGCGCCGTTGCAGCGCGAACGATCCGATCACGCGTCCGTGATCGTCGTAGAGTTCGGTGATGGAACTGGGACGGTAGGCTTCGAGGGCGTCGACCTGCGGCAAGTCGGTGGTATAGACCAGCAGCAGACCGGCAGTCGCTCCCACCAACACGGCAACCAGCACGAGCAGGCCAAACAGGACGCGCCCGACCAGCCTGCGTCCGCCGATTTCTACTGGTGGAAGATTTTCGTAGAGAGACTTCATCCGTCGAAGTCAGGATAGCACTTCAAGCGGAGCGGATTGGTTGGGCCGCGGGGACTTCGACGGCGGCGGTGCTGACTCGACGAAGAAAAACCGCCGACAGCAGATACAAGGCGGCTGCAAGAATCGCCAGCGATCGCAGGCCGAACCACAGGGAGAACGATTCGAGCAGGCCGCCCAGCAGCGAGCCGAACAAGTTCGATCCCAGAGCACTTCCGCGAAAACCGGCTCGGGCAAAGCTGGAGACGAAAATGATTCCTGCAAAGAACACGGGAAGGCACAGAGCCAGCGTCGCCACGATGGCGCGCAAGAGCCACGATGCGAAGAACAGCTTTTCTACGGGGACGGCAAACATCACGGCCAGAGTAAGGAACAGGCCGGCATAGGGGATCCAGAGTGGAATGCGCGGCATGGCGCCGTAAAAAAGATTAGCGGCGACGATCAGACATAACAAGCCGGAGACGACGATGGCGTTGACGACCCACGTGGTGCCGAAAAGAAGAGCCATCTTGCTGACGATCTGCGCCTCGAGCAGCATGAAGCCTGCGCCCAGGAACAGAAGAAGTGAAGTTCGCCGCCGCAGCGCTCTCGCCGCTGGTCTGGCGCAGGAACCAGCCACAGATAATCAGGACCGCGACCGAAACCAGAATCACGATGATGGGCAGCCCCGGCTCATGCTGGTAGAAGTATGGCCAGTCATCGGTGGTCAAGCGTGGCTTCCTGCATCGGCATTTTCGGAGTGGGAGGCGAGATAAGCGGCAAGCGCGGGATCGGATGTGGCCTGCGCCAGGCGCTCGCGCGAGCCGCGCGACGAAGAATCGGCCGGAAGTATCGTAAGCCGCCAAGATCGCTCTGGAACTGAATCGGATCTTGACCGAAGGCATCTTGCATCAGGTTGAAACAGGCGGCCGGCGATCCAGGGATTGTCCACCTGAAATTTCACGATGAACAGACCATCCGGCTTAAGCAGGCGCCTGGCCCGCTGCAGGGCCTCGCGAGTATAGACATAGTTGTCGATGCGGATGTTGGTGAAGTGCGACGTCGTGGTGTGCGAATCGAGGAGAGAAAAGACGATGAGATCGAATTGGTCGTGGCTGTTCTCAATGTAGCTGCGGGCGTCGTCGATCACGACTTGCGTGCGCGGAGTCTTGATACGGATGTTCGAAGTGCAGTTCACGGCCAAGTTTGAGAATCAGGGGATCGATCTCGACCGCGACCACCCGGCCCGCGCCGTTGCGAAGGGCTGCGGCAACGTCGTTGCCCATGCCCGAGCCCAGCACCAGCACCGACGGCGGGGAGGGATAGAAACGGTATGGCATGTTGTATGAGTTCCATTCCACGGGGTGGTGGCGAAATTCCTCCGGGTGCGACTGAACGAAGGCCGGTGAGAGGTTCAAGACTCTCTGATACCAGGAGTCATTTGTGGTCAGAGCGTAGGCGTCAATCTGGCCATTGCAGTAGACCGGCTGCAGCACCAGCTTCTGATACGGCGACCAATAGGTAGTCGCGTTGCGGTGGTCGGGAATCGCCAGCAACGACCACGCATGCGAGGAAAGTGGCGCCGAGAGCTTTGCGGCGCTGCTGGATTTCGCCAGAACACCAGCAGAGAGAAAATGCCCGCCACCAGAAACCAAACCCAAGGCGGCTGATAAAGGAAGCAGAGCAGGGTGAATGCCGCGATTCCGGCAAGACTCGCCAGGACGTTGACGCTGTATGCCGCCACGCCATTCG
The DNA here is from genome assembly GCA_963795875.1 of uncultured Acidobacteriaceae bacterium. GTDB lineage: Bacteria > Acidobacteriota > Terriglobia > Terriglobales > Acidobacteriaceae > Sulfotelmatobacter. The sequence continues at coordinate 514,413 of CAWCJM010000003.1, read as the reverse complement.
GAGCATTTTCCAGATACCATCCGACGAGTTGGCCGAAAGGAATGAACGTAGTCGCGATGACGGCAAACAGCGGGACGACCACGGCCATCGCGAGGAACATCCCGACCCAACTGGCGGGCGCGGCCGGCACGCCCCAGACATGCACCTCGACACCGCCGCCCAGCAACTGCGGGCAAGCCGACATGGCTGCGCCGCAGAGGGGAGATCGGGGCTCTTCAGGATCACCGTCAGCAGCAGGAGGGGAGCAATCATCGCGCTCAACTGAAGCGCGGCGCCGGCAAAGATAACAACCCAGCCCGAAGCCCAGAAAGCATGCAACCAAAACGAAGTTCTTGAAGTAGGCAAAAATTCTGATTTCGGACGACACCCAGCGGATCATCAGCATTTCCAGTAAACAGGCCGAGAAAGCTGACCAGCACGAGCTGGCGGTAGCTGAAACCGCCGAGACCTTCGACTCGAAACTTCCAAGCCGCGAGGGGCCGGAGTTGTTTCTCGCAAGCGCTTGAACACGAGCGTGGACGATCAAGACGCGCGACGCGGAGATCAGGAAGAGAAGCGCGAGCGAGATTGGCGAATGGGTGATCGTCTCCACTGGGTAGGACTAGCCTCCATCTCAAGGGACCGAAAATTTCAGGGAATCGGACCAACTATATCAGACCAACTGGAGGGCAAATGACGATCGCGCGCCCGGAGGCGCGCGATCTGTTGAAGCATCGTTTTTTCAGAAGGCCTTAGCTGGCCCGGCTCTTCAGCACTTCCACGGCCTTCTTCAACTGATCATCGACCGTGTTCTTGGGCTTGGCTTCCTGGTCGGGAGCGGCGGCACTATCTTCGTCGTCCGGACCCACGGAATCGTCGGCGGCATCGGCCACCAGAACGTTGGGCGTGATCGCCACGTCTTGAATGGCTTTGCCGCTGGGCGAGTAGTATTTCGCGACCGAGAGGATCAACGCGCCACCATCGGGCAGGTCAATCGTCTTCTGCACGGAGCCATCGCCGAAGGTCTTGTCGCCGACAACGTCGCCGCGTGCGTTCTCCAGAAGCGCGGCAGCCACAATCTCAGCCGCGCCCGAAGTTCCGCGGTTTACGAGAACCGCGACCGGGAGAGTTGTGATCGCCTTCGCGGGATCGGCATTGAATGCCTCCCGAGGATACTTCTGCCCCTGCAGGTAAGTGATGGTTCCGTGATTGAGGAACAGGTTCGCCGTTGCGACGCCTTCACTCTCATCACCCTCGGCGCAGTTGCGGAGGTCGAGGAGAACCTTCTTCGCTCCTGACTTCTCCAGCGACTTGATTTTCGCGGCAATCTCTTGCGACTTGCCCTTGGTGAGGGCTTCGACTTTCACATAGCCGATACCGTCGTCCATCATCTTTTCCGTCACCGCGGGAATGCTGACCACATCGCGCGTGATGACGACCTTCTGCGGCTCGGCCTTGCGGGCGCGGACTACAGCAACGTTCAGCGTGGATCCCGGTGCTCCGGCCAGCAGGGTGCGGATTTCGGGCAGCGACATTTCCCGCGTACTTTGGCCCTCAATCGATTCGAAGATGTCGGTCTGCTCAATGCCCGCCTTCTCGGCAGGCGATCCCGGCAACACGGCGACCACCGCAGCATAGCCAAAGCGCTTCGATACTACCGCGCCAATGCCACCCTTGGATTCTGCCTTCCGAGTCTTGAACGCTTTGTAAGCGTCGGCCGACATGTAGCTGGAGTTGGAATCGAGCGACTCCAGAAGTCCGTGCAGCGCACCGTCCGTCACCTTGGGAATGTTCGGCTCTTCAACGTACTCGCTGCGCACGCGCGAGAGCACTTCACTGTAGACCTGCAGTTGACGGTAAGAGCCGTCGGTCGAGGAGGCGTGGACGCCGCCCATCGAGCCCACAACGACGAACAGTAGCACGGCAAAGGAGGTGACGAGAATCGCTGCTTTGGTTTTCATGGACATCTGTTTTTGATCTTCTTCCGGAAGGAACTGCTTCCTGAGAAACTCTGCCTATTATATCTCTCTAGATGCGGAATTCGATCCCCAGGGTGCTTGCTTTTGTGCCCCATCGGTAACGAAGGGAATCGGGGTCCGGCGCTCATCTCAATAGACGGACGAAAGTGGGTTCTGTCATTCTGGCAGGAAGTCGCTCGGAAGCATTTCTCCCGGGTCTTCAACAAAACAAACAACTTACTTCATGACGCTGCTTTGAAGCTGATGGTCAGCAACGTCTGCACCGACACGGGGCGCCCGTTCATGACGTAGGGCTTGAATTTCCAGAGCTTGACACCGTCGATTGCCGATCGCGCGAAGGCCAGCGATCCCTGCATGAATTTGGCATCTTGCACTGTGCCGTCGCGACCGATCAATACCTGCAGGATAACCGTTCCCGGCTGTGCCTTGGGATTGGTGGGATAGGCAATCTCCGGCTGTTCTATGAGAAGGGCACGCTCGGTGAGTTCGGGAATGCTGACCGGTTCAATCGACTGCATGGCGGACTCCGGCGATTTGTTACCTCCGGCATCGGGAGTCATGGAGGCCATGTGGGACTTCAGGCTCGATGGAACGTTGGCGGGAGTTGAGGCGGTGTGCTGTTCCGGAATCTTAGGAGGCGCAGGCCGCACCACCGCGGACGCAACTGGCGGAGGCGCTGCCGTAAATGGATCAGAATGCTGCGGCGTGGTCACAACCGGAGCAACAGTTGTTGGCGGCGGAGGGGCATCAACAGGCACCGTGGAAGGCTGCGTCGACTGAGGAACCGTTTGCGGCGGCTGATTGTCGGGAGCCTGCGCTCCCGAAGGAGGCACCTGAGGCGTTTGATCAACAGGAGTCGCGGTGGTCGCATCTGGCGTCGCTTGGATAGCGTTTCCACCTAAGCTGTTCGGTTTCTTGATTGTCGGATCTACTACTGGCAGCACCTGGATTTGCGAAGGATCGGTCGTCGCGTCCGGGATGGTCTCTGCGACGGGGAGCTTGTACTCATCGCCGGCGCGGCCAAAGTCTTCGTGAGCCGCGGGTGCCTGCGGCGGAGTGACCGGCTGCGGGTTTAGCCAGCCGCGCAGCGCCTGCTGTTCGTGAATCCAGAACGTGTGAAGTTTCGGATGCCAGGGCGCTTGCGGCGCGATTCCGATCGCAAGACTGGCTAGCGCTAGGGCACCGATGATTGCGCCTTTGTGCCGAAAGCGCGGTCCGGACTTTTCTTCGGCGTCGGCGCTTCCGCCCTCGATGTAGGCGAAGAGTTCCGCTTCTCTCTTCTGCTCGTTCTTCTGTTCTTGTTTCGACTCGCGTTTCGGTTCGCGCCTTGGGTCCGGAACGTCAGGCTGATTCGAGTTCGCTTCGGGAGCCGGCCGTTGCGCGGCGTCGCCCGAACTCGCAGCAGGAGTCGGGGAGTAAGGCTGGTCGAAGCCGACCATCTCGGGTTTTCCAGGCGCCGGAGGCGGCGATGTGGGGGCTGAAACGGGAGTCGAGGTGGCCCCGGCGCGCGTCTTCAAGTACCACTCCAGCCCGCGAGGTTCGCTCGACACCGGCGGGGGCAGCGGAGGCGGCGGTGTGGGAGCGGGATTGTGGTCGACCGCGTTTGTGGACATCGACGCAGCCATCGGCTCCAAATCCTTCAGCGGATCCACGGGTTCGGCCGAGGTCGGGGCCAGGGACTCATGCACATCCGAATCGGTCTCGAACTGGCCGCCCGGGGCTGTACCAGCGGAATGCAAGAACTCTCCGGCGCGAAGCGCTTTGTCTTTGGTCAGCTCGAGGCTGGACGGTATCGTCGAGACCGAACCGGAAGACGCCCCTGCCGCAGCGGCCTGCATCGCTGATTCCTGCTTCGAACGCAACAGATCGCGCGCCGTGGTCAAAGTATCTTTGACCTGATTGAGCATGATCGGTTTGCGTAAGATCGAGTTCGCGCCCGCCTGCAGAGCCTGCGGAACGCTGACGTCATCGCTCACGATGGCCAGAGTTAGGGGACGTTCGGAGGCCTTTCTCTCGCGAGCTGCCGTGAGAAGCAGCCCGGCTTCCGGCTGCTGATCCCAATCAATGATGACGATCTGAAAACTCTGGTGAGTGACTTTCTCGACCGTGGCTACTGCGTCAGAACAGTGCTCTCCCTCTACGTCGAGGCCGGCAAGCACCTGGAGCACAGGGGTAGCCGTCCCCGCGTCCGAGCAGAACAAGAGGCAGCGAAGGGCCATGCTCCTTCAGACTAGGGGCAGCCAGTAATGGGGGCAAGATTACCGAGGGGGCCGTATGGCCACCGATCCGGTGTCCGGAGGTACATGTACTGCTGGCGAGCGCTTGGTAGAATGCTCGGTCGCCCGCAAGTTGTTTGCGTTCGGACCCGTAACTCTATGTCCTTGCAAGAACATAACTACTGGCTTACCACCACTGAATTCCCCGCTGTGGACGCATCCCAGGCTATCCCGGAAGCCGTCGATGTAGCTGTGATTGGGGCAGGGTTTACCGGCCTCTCCGCGGCGCGCACCCTCGCCCAACGTGGGGCGAAGGTGGCTGTACTCGAGTCCGAGACCATCGGCTGGGGCGCGAGTTCGCGCAATGGGGGGATGGTTCTCACCGGGATGAAGCTCGGCGTCAACAAGCTCATCTCGATGTACGGTCGGGAACGGACCCAACGCATGTATGCGGCCTCGCTGGCTTCGCTCGACTGCGTGGAGCAGATCGTTCGCGAGGAAAAGATTGACTGCGACTTCGCCCGATGCGGGCACCTTGAAGTTGCGTGCAAGCAGAAGCACTTCGATGATTATGCGCGGCAGGCTGAAGTGATCGCCCGCGAGTTCGATCACACGCTGCGGGTGGTGCAACGGCACGAGTTGAGTGCTGAGATCGGATCGACCATTTACTACGGCGGTATGGTCGATGAAGTGAGCGCGGGCTGTAACCCTGCGCGCTATGTTGCAGGTCTTGGCAGGGCCGCCATGAAGGCGGGGGCACAGATCTACGAGCACGCGCGAGCGGAAAGCATCGTGCGCGAATCGCGACAGGGAGAGCTGGGATGGAAGTTGGAAACTTCCCGCGGCCCGCTATGGGCGCACGAGGTGTTTGTCGGCACCAGCGGCTATACGGGTCGGGCCACGCCTGCTCTGAAGAAGAAGCTGATCCCGATCGGCTCGTTCATCATTACAACGGAGGTGCTTCCCGAAGCGCTGGCCCGGGAACTCAGCCCGCGCAATCGAATGATCTACGACTCGAAGAACTTCTTGTACTACTACCGCCTCACCCCGGACCGCCGCATGCTGTTCGGGGGCCGGGCGGCGTTCTTCCCTGAGACGGATCAGACCGTCCGGCAGAGCGCCGGCATTCTGCGGAGGGGCATGATCGATGTGTATCCGCAGTTGAGCGACGCCAAAATCGAGTACGTATGGGGCGGCACACTCGATTTCGCTTTTGACATCATGCCGCACGCGGGGCAGATGAACGGCATGTACTACGCGGTAGGTTATGCGGGACACGGCGTGGCCATGGCAACGTATCAAGGACAGAAGATTGCCGAACTGATGGCGGGAGATAAGCCGGAAAACCCGTTCGTGGGCATTCCGTTTCCGGGTGCGCCGCTCGGAATGTACAACGGGAACCCGTGGTTTCTGCCCTTTGCCGGCGCGTGGTACAAGCTTCTCGATTGGGTGAGTTAACCGGGGGAGCAACATTTCTCCCTCGAAGCGGAAGCTCTCATCCTGAGCAGCGAGAAGGACCTATGGAGTTCCTGGCAAACTGCATAGATCCTTCGGTCCGCATAGAACGCGGACCTCAGGATGACAGAGAAAAACTTAAGTCGCCCTCCGCCGAAGGACGAGATACACCAACGGTCCCGCTGCAATCGCAATGGCTCCGCCGATTAAGCCGAACCGGTCGCTGCCCAACAACGCCACTAACGCCATCACCACGGGCGCGCCGACCACGTAAAGCAATCCCATGCGCCCGCCGGGAATCTTGAACGAGCGTTGCAGCTCGGGCTGCGTGCGCCGTAATTTCCACGCTGACAGAACCGTCAGCACAGTCGTGGCGGAGCGCAGCCAGATGTATACGGAGATCAGTTCGGCGAGGCTCTGCCATGCGAGCAGGGCGTAGATCGCCGCTGACACAACGATCGCCAGCCATGGCGTCCCGTAGCGCGGATGTTTGCGGGTGAGGACTTGCGGGAGGTATCCGTCTTCGGCCATGGCGAAGGGCATGCGAGTCGTGGTCAGCACGGTGCTGTTCAGTAAAGCGACGTTGCCGACCATTGCGGCCAGGGTCATCCAGGTGCCCAGCCAGGGGCCGCCGATCATGCTGGCAACATCGGAGAAGAATCCCGTGTGCCATTTTTCCCAGTTACCGGCCGACGCGAGTCCCGCGAGTGTCGGCAGAAAGTACGCAGCAATTGAAAGAGGCACGACCAGGGCGAGCGCTCGCGGATAGGACCGCTGAGGATTCTCTACTTCTTCGGCCACTGTAGAGAGTTGCTCGTAGCCGGAGTACAGCCACAGCCCGAGTGCCAGACCGACGCCGAAAACTTTGAAAGTCGCTTGATGCGGAGGGACCCACGGAAGGAAAGGGTTGTGGTGCCAGTGGAAGAGCGCGATGACAATCATGGTCATCACGGGGATGAAAATGAAAATTTCTAACGCGGTCGCGAGCTGGCCGACCATTTCGATGCCGCGCACATTGATCCACGTCAGCACTACGATCAGCGCGACCGAGACGAGGTAGTGCTCCCACCACGTCATCTTCGGGAAGTAGTAGACAAGATAATCGGTGAACAGCACGGCATAGGCGCCGCCTAGCAGGAAGGATGCGGACCAATTCCACCAGCCGGCGAGGAATCCCCAGAAGTCGCCGAAGGCGGCGCGCGTCCAGCGGTAGAAGCCGCCTTCAACGGGCATGGCGGTCGTCAGCTCCGCCGAAACCAACGACACAGGGATACACCAGAAAAGCGGCAGGATCAGCAGATAGATCAGCGTCATCCCTGGGCCCGAGGTGGTGACCATGTCCTCGAGTCCGAAGGGGCCGCCCGTCGTGTAGGAAAACATGACGAAGACGAGATAGAAGAGGCCGGCCTTGCGCAGCGTGGCGGATTTGCCGTTCGTGGTCAATGGGGAATTGACCGCTACGCCGCCAGCGTCCCGCTCAACGCGCCTTCCAGTTCCAGCAACTTGCGCTTGACGTCGAGGCCGCCGCCGTATCCGCAGAGCGTGCCATCGGAGGCGATGACGCGATGGCATGGCACGACGATCGCGAGCGGATTGCGATTGTTCGCCATGCCCACGGCGCGAAATCCTTTTGGCTTGCCGACTGCGCGGGCGATGTCCCCGTAGGAGCGCGTCTCGCCATAGGGGATGGCCAGCAGAGCGCGCCAGCAGGCAAGTTGAAAATCTGTGCCCCGAAGATCGAGGGCGAACTCGAACTGGCGCCTCTTGCCCGCAAAATATTCTTCTAACTCACGCACATGCGGACGCAACGCACTGGCAGACTCTTCGAAACGGACGGCTTTCGACTCAGTCCGCAGGTCGCGCGGGTTGGGGCGAATCGTCTGTTGGCCGGGCAGGCGCGCATCGAATTCCAGGGCGACCAGGCCACGATCTGACGCCGCCAGAAATAGCGGCCCAATCGGCGATGTAAACATCGTAGAATGAAGGGTTTCCATAGTGACCAACGATTGCAGCCAACCTTTACCTGGCCAGCAGCGCCCATTACCATAGCATGAGCGTACGATCCGCGCCGCCGTTTAAATTGCGGGCGTTGACAAAGGTTGACAGAATCGCAGTTTTCGACGAGAGTGTGTCGTGCAATCCGAGCTTGGGAAAATCCAGCGTTGAAAAAAACCCTCATCGTCTTCGCCGTCATGGCGGTCGTGCTGGTGGTTAGCCTGGCAGTCCGGGCTGCTGGAGACTGGCGCGCGGTCGGCCAAACTGAAGCTGGCGACAAGGTCTCTGTGAGTTCCGTGCGCGTTCTAAAGAATAATCAGCGGCTCGCGCTGGTACGCATTGAATATAAAGATCCGGCGGAACTTCCGCAGGGCGGTCCGTTCGTGGAAATGCGCGCGCGGGTACGCTTCAATTGCAGCAGCGGGACGGCTGCTCCCACTTCAGAGTGGTTCTACTCCCGTGATCATAGCGGACGTTTCGTCGTCAGCAAGAAGGCCACGCACGACGACCAGTTCGGCAAGCTTCCCGAGGGCGGGTTCGCCGACCTTGTAAGCAAGGACGTTTGCAGCCAGACCAAGTAGCTACGCGAAGAACTCTAACCACTAAGGACACTGAGGTTCACGAAGGAAGACCTAAGCGATCGCTGTCTATTGCTTCAGCGCAAACGCCACGTACACTCCGCCCGACTTCGACTTCGGATCTTTTCCTCCGCCTGCCGCGATTGCGACGAACTCCCTGCCGATCCACTTCGTAGACTGCGGGAGTCGTGTTCGCAGAGAACGGCAGCGTGGTTTCCCAGAGCAGCGCGCCGGTGGTCTTATCGAAGGCGCGGAATTTTTTGTCGAAGTTAGTCGCGCCGATGAATAGCAGACCTCCGGCGGTTACCACCGGGCCGCCGTAGTTCTCTGTGCCGGTGTTTTTCTGTCCCTTGGCCGCGAGATCGGGATATTCGCCCAGCGGAATCTTCCAGACATATTCGCCGGTGTTGAGATTGATGGCGTTCAGCGTTCCCCACGGCGGCGCGACCGCGGGATATCCCTCGGGATCGAGAAACTTGTGGTACCCGGTGAAGTGATATTTCATCGCGGGAGCGCGGGCCCGGAACTCGCCACTTCCTTGGCTGTTGTCGCTTCTTTGGCGCCGCTGTCTTTGCCACTGACTCATCACATACGAGAGCAGTCCGTACCACTGTTCGCTGTCAGTTCTCGAGATTGGCGAAGCCGGGCATGCGTCCCTTGCCGTTCTTGATCGTGGCGGCGACGTCCGTCGGACGACATCCGCTTGCCGACGCCCACCAGCGACGGAATCGCGGGAGGCGATCCCGCCATCTTTTCGCCGTGGCAGACGGCGCACTGACTCAGGTACAGCGCCTTGGGCGTGTCTTCGCTGTGTTCTCGGCGAGCGCGCCGGTCCACGGCAAGTCGTTGGCGTTGACGTAGAGAATTCCGGTCTCCGGATCGGCCGCCGCTCCGCCCCACTCCGCCCCGCCATCGAATCCGGGGAAGATGACCGTATCTTTCCCCACGGCTGAACGGAACGAACTGCCCCTCGCTGCGAAAGCTGCGGAATTTTTCGAGCGCCCACTGATGCACCTCCGGCGTGCGGTCGCTCAGAAGATTCTCGGTCAGCATCTGGCGTGCAAACGGCGCGGGCTTCGTGGGCAGACATTGCTGCTGTGCGGCCACTTCTCCGGGCACATCGCTCGGCGGATATTTGTCGGCACTCGATGGGAAACAGCGGCTTGCCGTTCGTGCGGTCGAACAGAAAAACGAAGCCCTGCTTGGTGGTCTGCGCGACCGCGTCAACTTTCTTGCCGTCGCGCTCCACGGTTAAGAGCACGGGCGGCGCGGGGAAATCGCGGTCCCAGAGATCGTGCTTCACGCCCTGAAAATGCCAGATGCGCTCGCCGGTCTCGGCGTTCAAAGCAATCAGACAGTTGGCGAACAGATCGTCGCCGAGGCGGTCGGCTCCGTAGAAATCGAATGCCGCCGAACCGGTGGGAACATAGACGATCCCGCGCTGTGTATCGACCGTCATGCCGGCCCAGTTGTTGGCCGCGCCGCTGGTTTTCCACGCGTCCTTCGGCCAGGTGTCGTAGCCGAATTCGCCGGGATGCGGAATGGTGTGGAACGACCAGCGCAGTTTTCCGGTGCGCACGTCGTAGGCGCGCACATCGCCGGGAGAAGCGGGCAGGGTTTCGGACTCGCGGCCGCCCGACGATCATCAGGTCTTTGTAAATGACTGCGGGGCTGGTCATATAAATCGACTGCGCCGCGGGATCGCGGCCCAGATCCTCGCGCAGATCGATGCGCCCGTCTTTCCCGAAACGTCGAAATCGGCTGTGCCGGTCGCGGCGTCGAGCGCGTAGACGAAGTTCATCACGGCGACCAGAATCCGCCGGTCCTTATTTGTTATCCCCGTTTCCTGTCCGCGCTGTCGGCCCAATAAGCCAGCCCGCGATCCGGCTGCGTCCCTTTAATTCCGGAATCGAACTTCCATAGCAGCTTTCCGGTCGCCGCATTCAGGGCAAACACTTTCTGCGAGGGCGTCAGCCCGTAGAGCACTCCGTCGACGACGATCGGGCTGGTCTGCAGGCCGCCGGACTTCCTCGGTGTCGAAGGTCCACGCGACCGCAGCTGCTTCACGTTGTTGCGATTGATCTGGTTCAGCGGGGAGAAGTGATTGTTCTCGGAAGTCCCGCCGTACATCGGCCAGTCGTAGCGTCGAATTCTTGTCTCCGGATGGCTTTCGCGGTGCAGGGACCGCGGCCTTCGCCGGCCGTCGCATCGACATGCCGAATCGGCCAGAACGCCAATCGTCATCAGTATCGTCGCGAAATTCATCTGGCCTCCTCCGCTGGAACGAAACCCGCGGCTGATTCTAGATCAAGCGACTCGTGGAGCTCGCTTCCAGCCGCAAACACTGGGCGAAGTTTTTCACAGGCGCTGGCACCTCCGTAACCCCGCAACTACTTCCACGCGCCCGGCTTTCAGCTTATGCTGATAAAGAAGTCGGCGGAACACGAGCCGCTTTCAACCCACCTCACGTATGGATTCACTTCGACTTTATGGGCTGGTTGCAGCCGGCGGCGTCGGCATTGCTCGGCGCGTACGCGCTGTTGCGGCGCAAGCCCAAGACGGCCGACGAGCTGGAGCGCGAACGCAGGGCATGGCTCGAGGGCACGGGCCGCATCACCGACGGTACCGTGATCGACGTGCAGGAACTGGCGGTCACCAGCAACTACCACGCCGCCATCATGCTGATTTACAAATACGACGTGGCGGGCGTATCCTACGAATGCTCGCAGGACGTGACCTACCTGCGGCATTGGATCAACCTGCACTCCTGCCGCCTCGGGCTGCACACCTCGGTGAAGTACGATCCGCAAAATCCTGGAAACTCCCTGGTGGTCTCGGAAAACTGGATGGGGTTGCGCCAGTAAGCAACGCGGGTCGGATGATACCCACGAGGCGCAATATGAGCAGACTCTGGCAAGACCTCCGGTACGCGGCACGGGTTCTCGGCAAGAATCCCGGCGTCACCTCCATCATGGTGTTTACGCTGGCTCTGGCGATCGGGGCGGCCACGGCGATCTTCAGCGTGGTGTACGGAGTTTTGCTGCGCCCGTTGCCCTATGCCGGCGCCGATCGCATCATGGCGATCTCGGAAGTGAACTCCAACGGCAGGCCTTCGCGCCTCGCGGACCCGAACTTTGACGACTTCCGCGACCAGAGCCACAGCTTTCAATCCATCGCGAAGTACTCTGCCTATCCAGTTTCCGTCTCCGGAGCATCGCAGCCGACGCGCACGACCGTGGCTGCGGTAACACCGGAATTCCTCACGGTGTTCGGCGTGGAGCCGATGATGGGTCGGGATTTTACGGCAACCGATGACAAGAAAGGAGCGGCGCCAGTTGCGCTCGTGAGTTACGGTTACTGGCGGCAATACCTCGGATCGGCGCAGGATCTCTCGCAGCCTCACCTGAAGATCAACAACGCGGTTTACTCGGTGATCGGCGTACTGCCGCCCGGATTTCGATTTCCTGAGGACGTGGACGTGTGGTTTGCCGCCGATACCGAGGGCGAGAATCCGAGCCGAACTTCGCACAACTACGACGCAGTCGGCCGGCTGAAAGATGGCGTCAGCATCGAGCAGGCGCGTGAAGATATTCAGCACGATTGCGCGCAGAATCTACCAGACGAATGAGAAGAACGACTATCTGCTCAGGGATGGGCGCGTAGTTCCACTTCAGGATTCGATCACCGGCGCGGTGCGGTCGCCTCTGTTGATTCTGCTGGGGGCGGTAGGATTCCTGCTGCTCGTGGCCTGCGCAAACGTTGCAAACCTGCTGCTGGCGCAAGCGTCGGTGCGAGAGCGCGAGCTTTCGATCCGCATCGCGCTCGGCGCTGCGCGGGGCCGTCTGGTGCGCCAATTCTTGACCGAGGCATTTTTGCTGTCGCTGATCGGCGGGGTTCTGGGAGTGCTCGCCGCGTTGTGGGGCGTCGCCGGACTGCTGGCTCTGGCTCCGGAGCAATTGCCGCGGCTCGAAAACGTTTCCGTAAGCTTGCCGGTACTGTTCTTCGCGTTTTTGCTCTCCGCTGCGGTGGCTGCCGGACTCGGCGCGTTTACGGCGGCGCGGGCGACGCGAGGCGATTTGAGGAAGGGCCTTGTGGAAGGCGGGCGCGAGCCAGGCCGGATCGCAAGGCAGCCAGCGCGTGGGGCGTGCGCTGGTCGCGGCGCAGATCGCCATCACGCTGGTGCTCGTGATCGGCGCAGGGCTGCTGGGGCGCAGCTTGCTGAAAGTGCTCGAGGTGGATCCGGGCTTCCGCGTGGACAAGATCGTGGCGATGGACGTTTCGTTGCCTTGGGTCGACGATCCCAAAGCGAAGTCCGCCCAGGGAGTTTTCTTTTCGAATCTGATCGACCGGCTCGCACAAATCCCCGGCGTGCGAAGCGTGGGAGCAGCCAGCGCGCTGCCCCTGACCGGCGGCTTGCCCGACGGAATGTTTCTGCTGATGACGCCGGAAGAGGCTCCTAAGACGCATGGACGGGTTCGAGGCGTTTTTCCAGCAAAAGGAGCGTCTCGGGAGCTGCGGATTTTTGCGTCGCGACCGATGGATATTTCCGGGTGCTGGGAATTCCGCTGGTCCGCGGACGAATGTTTGACGAGCGCGACGCTCCGAACGCGCCGCACGTGGCGGTGATCAGCGAGTCGCTGGCGCACGATCGCTGGCCCCACCAGGACCCGATCGGCCATACCATTGAATTTGGAAATATGGATGGCGATGTGCGCCTGCTGACGATTGTTGGAATCGTGGGCGACACGCACGAATACGGTCTCGACGAGCCCGCGCGGCCGACGGTCTATGTGAATTTGTTCCAACGGCCGCGTGCCGAGATGACTGTGACGATGTTGAGCGATGCCGATACGCGCCTGGTGAGCTTCGGCCGCGCGGGGGATTCTGCGGGATCTCAATCCGGAAATTCCCGCGAAGTTCCAGACATTTCAGCAGGTGTATTCCGCGTCACTGGGCTCGCGAAAGTTCAATGTGATCCTGATCGGATTCTTCGGGGTCACGGCGCTGTTGCTGGCGGCGGCCGGAGTGTTTGGCGTGATGGCGTATTCGGTGAGCCGGCGCACGCGCGAATTCGGCGTGCGCGTCGCGCTGGGCGCTACATCAAGCGACGTGCTGCGCATGGTTCTGGGGCAGGGCATGCGTACGATCCTGATCGGAGTGGCGATTGGAATCGTAGGATCGTTTGCGCTGACGCGGGCGGTATCGTCGCTGTTATTCGGCGTGACCGCAACTGATCCGGTCACGTTCGGGGGAGTGACGCTGTTGCTGATCGCGGTGGCGCTGCTGGCTTGTTACATCCCGGCGAGGCGCGCAACGAAAGTCGATCCGATCGTGGCCTTGCGGGACGAGTAGGGACTACTGATTCCACTCACGGGCTCCCCAGATCAGGGCAAGGGTCTACTGCCCCAACTCAGCCGCATGACGGTGTTGTGCTTGTCGATGGTGACTTGCAGAGACTTGTCGGCGCCGCCGATGAACTCAGCCGGACGCCGTCCGGGAAAGGTCGATCGTCTCATCCGCCGAGAGTGCCCTTACCCGCATCACATGTTTTCCCGCCGGGATCTTCAGAGTCTCCGACTCGACACCTCGCAATCCATTGAACACGACCAGATGCTTCTGCGCGGCCCCGTGCAGTGGCCGCGTCAACATCAGCTTGTCATCGACCCAAACGAAAAGAGTGGCATCTTTGAACTGATGCTGCACCGCGAGATCGAGATTGGAAAGGGGCACGACGACTTGATTGGCGGTGTGCGGCGCTGGACGGACTCTTGCGCGGCGAGGCGCTGGCGCGGGGCCGGCGTCGCCGGAACTGCAACTGTCGCTGCGCCAGCCGCATCCTTTGCAGAGCTTGGACCTCCGGAACCTACGGCGGGAGGAGCCACGTCGACGCACTCACCTCCTTTCGAGTGACGTAACTTGTAGTCTGGATTCGAGCCGGCGACAAACACCAGCACGATGAGCGTGGTCACACCCAGAATCAGATCCCGGATCGGCGCCTTGCGAATCGCGGTGCGGACTGCCTTGTCAGCCTTCGCCACTTGCCGCCACATGATTCGTTCCGGTAACGGCTGGCGATCCGGTGCGAGCGCGCGTTCCCGTCGAGGCAGTCGCCAGGGGCGCGATCGCCCGCAGGGATGTGGTCGTCGAGCTGGGGTGGAGCAGCTGCTGCAACTGGCGCACGTCCTCGGCGAACTCTGCGCCGCGCTGGTAGCGTTGCTTCTGCGATCCTTCGCCATGGCGCGGGAGATCACTTCATCCAGTTCTCGAGGCAAGTTCAGGTCCAGTGCGCTCGCCGCCACGGGCTCACGATTCGCCACCTTGAAGCACACCGTGGTCGCGCTGTCCCCCTGAAACGGAGAATGCCCGGTGACCATGGCGTACAGAATGACGCCCAGCGAGAATAGATCCGAGCGCCCGTCCACTCCTTCGCCGCTCAGTTGCTCGGGCGCCATGTAGGCCGGAGTTCCCAGCACCTTTCCAGGCAGAGGTGAAGTGCGCCAGATTCAGCTTGGCGATGCCGAAGTCGGCAATCTTGGCGTGGCCGTCCTCGGTCACCAGAATGTTACCGGGCTTGATGTCGCGATGAATCACGCCCTGGGCGTGGGCATAGTCGAGCGCCTCGGCAATCTCTTCCGCCAAGTTGCAGCGCCGTCTCCAGCGGAAGTTTCTTCTCGCGCGCCAGAATCCGGTTCAGAGCCTCGCCCGCAACATACTCCAGCACGATATAGGGATCGCCGTTCTCGGGATTCTCGCCGACGTCAAAAATGGCAACGATGCCCGGATGGTGCAGACGACCCGCAGCCTGCGCCTCGTGCATAAACCGCAGGCGAAATTCTTTTTCCTCGTCCGGCTCCTGCCCCGATCAGCGAAACGGTTTTCACCGCGACCAGACGGTCGATCTGCGGATCCCGGCCTTATACACCACACCCATGGCCCCGCGGCCCAATTCAGCCACGATCTCGTACCGGCCAAACCGTTTGATCTCGGGATTTTCCATGGAGTCGTCCTTGGAGCCGAGCGATCGGCTCCGCCGCGGCAACAGGGAGGGAGTTTCTACCATGTTAGCGCCACGGACGCCGCGATCCGGCACGCTGTTTGGCATCGCAGCCATTACGGCGGTAACGCCAGTTCAGGCGCCAGTCGGAGGCGAAATATCGAGGCGCTAGTGCTGGATTAGTAGCGGTAAAAGCCGGACGGCTGAAAGCTGAGGTCTAGCTTCCCGCAGCGAAGCCGCCGCTGTGGGCGACGGTCATGCGGAGGTACTTGTAGGGATTGACCGGAGTGTCGTTGATGCGGACTTCGTAGTGAAGATGCGGCCCGGTGGAGCGTCCGCTCTCTCCGACATAGCCAATCACGTCGCCGCGATGGACCGACTGCCCGGCCGTGACGGCGAAGCCGGAAAGATGGCCGTAGCGGGTGCTGATGCCGTTGCCGTGATCGATCATGATCGCCTTGCCGTAGCCGCCCAGCAGGTCGCTGAACGTGACCACTGCCGTCGGCCGGAGCGATAATCGGAGCGCCATAGCTGCTGCCGATATCGACGCCGCTGTGGAATGCGCCTTCACCGTTGAATGGATCGATGCGCTCGCCGAAGCTGCCCGTCACCTGGCCTTCGACCGGCCATAGGTTGGGAGCGGAATTGGCCTTGAACCAGTCGGCGGTGGTGGCATTGCGGGTCAGGCCCATGGTCAGGCCGACCATGGTTGCGCCGGTCAGGGCCGAAGTCCGCAGGGCATGCAACTGGTCGAGCGAAGAACTTACGTCGGCGTCCTGAATCTGCTCCGAGGTCGCCGTCACCAGCGTAGGCTGCGCCTTCAACCCGTAGAGCGCCGAAACTTCCCCGGCGATCGAGCCCAGCGACGCGACCTGCACGTCGCGCTCTTTGGCGACCTGCTCCAGGCGCGAATAATTGTCTTTCAGCTGATCTTTTTCCGTCCGCAGCTCGTTGTAGCGGGAAACCTTCAGCAGCATGCGGGTATAGGAGCTGGCAATGCCGGTCAGGCTGAGGAATCCGATTGCGGCGCCCACTACGAATACGTAAAGGTAATGCACGGGGATGGAAATCTTGCGCAACTGGCCGTCGTCCCCGCGGGCCACAAAAAGGATGTAAAAGCGTTTCTGCAAATCGCTCCTCGTAGTTTTTGAAACATCAGGTCCGGAACTCCAGGCCCAGTTTCTTAGTTGCAGAAACGCCTGTTCGGACCACCTGACTTTTTTCGGGCTACGCTCCCATCTTGGGAATGGAAACTTTCTCGCGCCCTACCCTACCGGAACTGCGAGCCTGAGCCTGAAATCTGTACTTGTCTGCAATCTCTACCGCTTGCAGAACTTAGCTCGGCCAAAGGTTATTGTGAATGACTGGTTAACGGTAACAAACTGGGTTCCCCCTGTCAACGACGCACAAGGACATTCCCGGTTACCGAAGGCGGGGTAACCAGGGGCGCCCGGAGGACAGGTTACCGAGGTACGCTTTCCCGGAACAGCCCTGGTTTGTGAATCCTGCGTAACGAGAGCAACCTGCCATCTCATGGCGTCGGCGGTATAGTAGTTGCGCCGTGCCGCTTCCCGAAAAAGCGCTGATTGCCCAGATTCGCCGTCTGGCGAGCATCCTCCGACCCGATGGGCGCGCTGCGTCGGCTCGAACCGTGCCGATCTTCACCGGAATTGGAGACGACTGCGCCGTGCTGCGCCTGCTGCCGGGACGAGAATCCCTGGTCACGACCGACTTCACGCTGGAAGGCATCCACTTCCGCCGCGACTGGCATCCGCCGGAATCGGTCGGCCACCGCTGCCTGGCGCGCGGACTGAGCGACATCGCCGCCATGGGCGGAGAACCGGTCGCGGCCTTCCTTTCCCTGGCCCTGCCTCGCGATTTGCCCCAAGCCTGGGTCGGACGCTTCGCCCGCAGCCTGATCAGTCTGGCGGAGAAATTCGGCGTCACTCTCGCCGGCGGCGACACCGCGGAATCGCCCAACGGAATCCTCGCCGACATCATCGTGGTCGGCACCGCGCCCAAAGGCAAGTCTGTGCTGCGCTCCGGCGCCCGGCCCGGCGACCGCATCTTCGTCAGCGGAGAACTCGGTGGCTCGGCGGCCGCCGTCGTGCAGATGACGAGCCAAGCCCAAGAAGAAGCTGAAGCCCGGCGACTATCCCCGCCACTTCTATCCCGAGCCGCGCGTCGAACTCGGACGCATTCTTCGCGAGAAGGGCCTGGCCTCCGCCATGATCGACACCAGCGACGGCCTCTCCACCGACCTGGCCCACCTTTGCGAAGAAAGCGGCGTGGGCGCCGAAGTCGACGCCGCACTCATTCCCCGCGCCAGCGTGGGCAAGCCCGCTGCGCGAAGTCGATCTCGACCTGGCCCTGCACGGCGGCGAGGACTACGAACTTCTGTTCACGGCTCGGCCTGGCAAGCGCGTTCCCGCCCAAATCGCCGGAGTCGCCCTGACCCACATCGGCAGCATCACCCGCTCGCGACTTATTCTCGTGCGCAATCTCAAAGGCATCGCTTACCAACTCGAGCCGCGAGGCTGGGAGCACTTCCGCAAACGATAAGGCTTATCGTCCCGAGGCCCGCATTCTGTGCGCGCTGACCGATCTTTGCATTCTTCAGCATCAAGTATGCCGCCGGCAGAGTGCACAGATCCTTCGCCGCGTTCAGGATGACAAGCCGGCGGAGATATGGTCGTAATAAACCCTGAGTCCGTCGTTACCTCCGTCACTACTCTGTCTCTACCCTCGCCCACAAAACGGGACTAGAGTAAATCCATGTCGTCCAGTAAATTGCTTCTCCTCCCAGCTCTCGGTCTTTTGTTAACGGTCGCCGCTGCTGCCCAGAAGAAAGCAGCCGCCTCCGCCACCAGCGCACGCGAAGTCTCCATCGCCCGCAGTCACCGACGAACTCATCCACAAACAGTTCGGAGACAACTGTTCGCTGCTGCCGGGGCCGCCGCAATTTGTCGCCGACATGGATGATGACGGCATCGACGACCTGGTCGTCGCCGCCAAATGCAAGAATCCGATGGCTGACAAGGACGAATACAGCTTCGTCGTCGCCGACCCTTACGACAGCTCGCTCGGCTACAGTGACGTGAAGGTCACATCCACCTTCGCTTCCGACGAACCCGATCGCCGCGGCATCAGTCTGCTGATCATTCATGGCGCCGACAAAGACGCATGGCGCGCCGACAAGCCCAAGGCCAAATTCCTTCTGATCAATCTGCCCTTCAAGACTCTGACCGTGAAAAGGCTCGCCCAGAAGAAAAAGACGATCCTCGGAATTTACATGGAAGAAATGGGCGAGGGAGAAGACACGTCGTCGGTCGTCTACTGGGACGGGAAGAAATATAAATACCAGCAGCTGGGGTCGACCCTCGAATAACTGGCCAGAAACGAAAAGGCCAGCACCACAGAGGACACCGAGTTCGCAGAGAAATCTGCCTCTTTCAGGCCTCGCGTCTCTACTGTGCTAACTGCCTGCCTCTTGGAACGCCAATCCTGATTAACTCTCGTTCGAGTAAGGGAACTCGCTCGTTCCGACTCTGTTCACATTGGCCTCGGCGAATTCGCAGACTCGATCCAGCGCCGCCTGCAGTTCCCCTGTGTAGCGTTCCAGGTCTTCGTCGGTCGCATCCTCTGGCACGGGGATCAGCTTGCCGAAGCGCACCAGTACGCGGGAGAAAGGCTTCGGGATCATCAGGCGGTCCCAGCTGTTGAGCACCCAGGCTTTGTCGACCGCCGCGTGAAACATGGTCATCGCCAATCCAGACGAGCGCGCGAGCGCGACCGGTCCAGGCTTTACTTTGCGGCGCGGACCTCGTGGACCATCGAGAGTGAAGGCCACGGTCCAGCCTTCTTCGAGCGCGCGGCGCAGGCCGAGCAGGGCGCGCACGGCGTTGCGGCTGCTCGATCCTTTCACTGCAACGAAGCCGAACTTGTGGATAATCCGGCCCATGTACTCGCCGTCGTAACTATCGCTGCTCATCACCCGGATGCCCATGTCGCGGAAGATGTAGGTCGCCGGGATCATGCAGGAATGCCAGAAAGAAGCGATCAGGGGGCGCTGGTCCAGCGTCTGCTGCGCGCCTTCTTCGTAGAAAACGGAGATACGCAGGGTCGGGCCGATCAGGCGAATGATCGAGTGCCCCAGAAAGATGATGATGCGCAGCACGATGCGCTGGCGAAGGCGTAAAACGCTGGGGGTCGATGGGAGGTAGCGCGTGGCGCCGCGGCAATGCGAGTGCTGGCTTCAGGCACGCCAGATATTGTAACGGCAAGCCGCGCGCTCAGTTTTCCAGGTACGAATCGATCCAGGTCTTGATCCTCTGGCGATGCTCCTCGGCGGAGGCGCGAGAATTGCAAGCTCAGTTCGGAGACACAAAATCAACCTCAAGGTCGAACGGCTCCGGATCTCGCTTGCTTACCGTGACATGAACTATGACCCCGGCGTGCAAGTAATCATATTCGATATGTGTGTAGAAGTAATCTGGTCCAGTGCTTAGTTTGTCGTGTGTTTCTTTTCCTTCGGCCGACCCCAGGATTCTGTTCCGCAGACCGTTTGAGTAGTGATTAAAGAATTGACTTGTGAGCCCCTTAAATTCTCGCGGAATGTTTACTTTCTTTACTTCGGGGTACGCGTCCGCTGGCACTGATGCTTTCATTTTCGTTATGCGATCATTATCGAAGAAGAGATCCAGACCGATCGCGTTTCCATCGCTTTCGCCCACGGAGCAAGAGGCCTGGATACAAGGAGCAGTTAGTTCCCCGATCGTTGTCGGAGGCCCATTTCGCGTGAGGCTCAAGTGCTGGGATTTCGCTATTTCTAAAGCCTGCTCTCTTGAAATACCCAAAGTAAAGCCATCTATGGCGATTCGCTTGTGTTGCCAAACCGGCAAGCCGAAGAGATCCTCTCGAGGTCAGCTCAACCGTGTTCTCCTGGTCCGCGCTCGCCTGGCTAAAACCGGGCGCGACCAAGGCGCTGATAATAGTCAGTAGCGCTAAGGTTGATACAAGTCTGTTCTGCAATCTTAGGTCCAAGAAGCCTCACTCAACAACATGGCAGATTTTGACTGTCTCTGCTGGAAAAGATGTCGGCGGTCCACACATCTGGCTCGCCGTGCAGACTCAGTTTTCCAGGTACGAATCGATCCAGGTCTTGATTTTCTGGCGGTGGTCGTCGGCGGAGGCGAAGCGCACTCCAATCGACTTGGGCTTGCACCAGCTCACGACGCCTTTCGAGATTGACGCGGGGCAGGGTCATCAGCGCAAAAGAAACCTCCACGTTCGCCCCGATCGAAAAATCTTCGGCAGCTCTTGACCGACATGCCCCCGCTGCTCATTTCGATGCTGCTCGCGGCGATGCGCCGGCCGTCGCCGACCAGAGAGACTTCGGTCATCACCGGGATGCGCACGTAGCGGCGGAATTCATGCAGCACCAGCATGCGCGTGGCGCGGATCAGCTTGAGCGCGGCCGGCCGCTCCAGTGGTTCGTTGAACATGGCGTTGATGCCGTACTTGGAGTAGCTCATGGCTTCCTGCGCATTGCCGCCGACTCCGTAAATGACGCAGCGGCTGTTCGACGGGGATGAGCGGGCCGCTTCCATCACGGCGTCGGCGCCCTCTCCCAGGCTCAGCACGCAAGCCTCAAACTTCTCCTTCTTCAAGCGCTCGGCGGCATTCGTCGGTCACGACCACGGTTTCAATGCCGAACTGGCGAAAGCCTTCCGCCAGCAGTGCGCGGGCCGGTTCGTTCAGGCCCACGAGTGCGGTGCGGGCAGCGGCTTTTCGGGTGAACGGGGCGGGGGCGAAGTGTGTGGCGAAAGCTTTATCCATAAGTTGGGGGGAAGACTCCACTTTCAAAACCCATTGTGGATGCGGCCGCCCTCGTTGAAAAGACACAAAGGGTCAACGGGCGAAGTACCAAAGTCGCGTTACTTTTTCCGCGGATGCAGGAGAGAGTACATTACGAGCCAAAACCCGCGCGAAATCAGGGGTTTGGAGTGAATACGCAATGAGGGTGAAAGAACGCCAACGAGGAGATTCTAAGATTATTCGCTCCAGCGGCGGAATAGCAGTGCGCCGTTGGTGCCGCCGAAGCCGAAGGAGTTCGACATGGCGTATTCGATTTCGGCCTTGCGCGCGTGGTTGGGAACCAGATCCATGCCTGCGGTATCGGGGTCGGGATTTTCCAGATTGATGGTCGGAGGCAGAATCTGGTCGCGCAAGGCCAGCACCGTAATGCCGGCCTCAAGTCCGCCGGCGCCGCCGAGCAGATGCCCGGTCATCGATTTCGTGGAACTCACCGCGATCTTGCGGTCGCCAAAAAAGTTGCGGATGGCATGCGCCTCGAGCGTGTCGCCGATCGGCGTCGAAGTGCCGTGAGCGTTGACGTATCCGACAACGTCGGGAGTCACGCCGGCATCGCGCACAGCGTTGCGCATCACGCGGAAGCCGCCTTCATGCTCGGGCGCCGGCTGGGTCATGTGGTAGGCGTCGCCGCTCATGCCGTATCCCGCGATCTCCGCCAGAATGCGGGCGCCGCGCTTGCGGGCAAATTCCAGTTCTTCCAGGATCAGGATGCCCGCGCCTTCGCCGATCACAAAGCCGTCGCGGTCGCGATCCCAGGGACGGCTGGCTTTCTCCGGCGCGTCGTTGCGCGTGGAGAGCGCGCGCATGGCGGCAAATCCGCCCACGCCCATGGGGGTGATCGCGGCTTCCGCGCCGCCGGCAATCATCACATCGGCGTCGTTGTGCTGGATGATGCGGAAAGAATCTCCGATGGAATGCGCGCTGGTGGTGCAGGCGGTGGCGGTGGCTTCGTTCGGTCCCTTGGCCCCGCAGCGCATGGAAACCTGCCCGGCAGCGAGATTGATGATGGCGGCCGGAATGAAGAACGGAGAAATCTTGCGCGGGCCGCCTTCCATCAGGGCGGTGTGTTCGCGCTCGATGATGTCGAACCCTCCGATCCCCGACCCGATGTGAACGCCGACGCGTTCGTCGTTCTCCGGCGTGATCTTCAGTTCCGACATTTTCAGCGCTTCATCGGCGGCGGCGATGCGCCAGATGAATGAAGCGCCCCATCTTCTTGACTTCTTTTTTCTCGATGAAATTCAGCGGGTCGAAGTTCTTGACCTCGGCGGCAATCTGGCAGGCAAAGGCGGTGGGGTCGAAGCTGGTAATGCGCGCCACGCCGCTCTTGCCGGCAAGCAGGGCCTTCCACACCACGTCGGTGGAATTGCCCACGCCACAGATCAAGCCGAGGCCCGTGACTACGACCCTGCGTCCCAACTATTTCCCGCCTTCGCGTGCTTGCCGATGTAGTCGACCGCGTCCTGCACGGTGCGGATCTTCTCCGCATCCTCGTCGGGAATCTCGATGTCGAAGGCTTCTTCGAAAGCCATGACCAGTTCGACGGTGTCCAGCGAATCCGCGCCCAGGTCGTCCACGAACGACGCGCTGGAGGTGACTTCGCCCTCATCCACTCCCAACTGCTCCACGATAATCTGTTTTACCTTCTCGTCTACGGCTGCCATGTTTCTCCTCGCTTGCCTCGATTAGATTTGAATTCGGTTACTTCCGTTGCGCAATTGCAGCGCCTGAAATTCTTCTGCTCGGGCCTTGGCCCTCCACAACTCCGCTACATCTTACGCACTGCGATACGAAAAAAGGCGAGTGTGTAGTGTAATTGTCCCGGTGAATTAGTGTAAAGGAAGGGCCCTGCCACTTCCGGCAAAGCCTCGGTTGACTTGGAATTGCACCCTTGAATCCTAAAGGCTGGCCGTTGCCGGGGTCAAACGTTGGGCGGGGTTATGATGAGTCGGTTGCGGCTTATCCAAGGAGTCCGGAGTGAAATACACATTGTGGATGTTGCTGACTTTGTCCCCTGGCGTTTGCGGGCCCGTGTCCCGACTGGCCAGGCGAAGGACGACGGTGCCTTGATTCATATTGAGCAGACCTGGGCCCAAGCCCTGGAGCAGCGGGACTCGGCAACTCTGGACTGCATTCTCGCGGACGAATTTGAGGATGCCGGGCCGGACGGGAAGCTGACCAACCGCGCCACCACTCTGGCAAAGGCCAGCGAGCATCCTGCCGTGCATCACGACCTCACGGACTTGCAAGCGCACGTACAGGGCGATTTCGGCTACATCCGTGGACTTGGCCACGGCCAAGAACGCAGCAGGGCAAAGTCGTGGTCAGGGTGCGCTTCACCGATGTGTATGTGTACCGCGAAGGGCGCTGGCAGTGTGTTGCCGGACATGAATCGATGCTGACCGAGTCAGGTCACTAAGACGCGAGGGAAGTCGTATGCGTGCCGTCGTGCAGCGCGTCAGCCGCGCCAAAGTCACGATCAACGATCGGACCAAAATGCTGGACCAGCGGCGAGATCGGCCTGGGCTTGCTGGTTCTGCTGGGCGTGGGGCACGAAGACACCGAAGCCGACGCCACATATCTCGCCGAGAAAGTCGCTGGCCTGCGCATCTTCGAAGATGACGACGGAAAGATGAACCGCAGCGTGCAAGACGTGGGCGGCAGCGTACTCGCGGTCTCGCAGTTCACGCTGTACGGAGATGTCCGCCGCGGCAAGCGCCCATCCTTCGATGCCGCGGCTCCGCCGGAACACGCCCGCCGGCTGTATGAGTTTTTTGTCGAGCGCATCCGGGCCGCGGGCCTGCGCTGCGAAACCGGCCGCTTCCAGGAAATGATGCAGGTCGAACTGGTCAACGAGGGGCCGGTTACCATCCTGCTGGATTCCAGCAAAGTGTTCTAGCGCATCCTCCATCGGACAATCAGGCAATCAAAGGTACGCATCCCCGAGCGCCCTTTCGGTTATTGCGGGAGCCACCACGAAGATTGACAATGATCCATCGGGTTTTGGCTGTAGGGGCACCCTGTTCTCCAGATGCATCTTAAGTTCGGGGTCTACGTCCGAAGCTCGCGCGAACGAGTGCGCCCGCGACTTGGGCCAGCAACATTCGCAGCAGTGCGAGCGGGGTTGAAAGCTCCGCTCCAAAAGGATGGCATCATTTATGAACCAGTTTACGAAGAACCTGCGTCGGACAATCTTCCGTGCTGGCCATCGCGGTTTTCAGCATTGCTCTGCTGCAGCAGGCTGCTCGCGCAAGACCAGCCAGATCAAGATGATCCACCGAGCCGTGTAGCGCGTCTCGGCTACCTGCAAGGCTCCATTTCCTTTCAGCCGGCAGGCGAATCGGAATGGGTGGAGGCCGCTCCAGAACCGGCCCATGACCACGGGCGACCAGCTCTGGTCGGATCGCGACTCGCGCGCCGAACTGTCGCTCGGGTCGGCGGTTATTGATCTGAACAGCAATACCGGCATCTCGTTCCTGAATCTCGACGACCGCACGGCACAGATCCAGCTGAGTTCCGGATCGATCAGCGTGCGCGTCCGCGATCTGGACCGCGACGAAGTGTTTGAGATCGACACCCCGAACCAGGCTTTCTCCATCTTCCGGCCCGGCCGCTACCGCGTCGAAGCCAGTGAGGATGGAAGTTACACCGTTGTCAGCATTCGCGAAGGGGAAGGCGAATCGACCGGCAACGGCCAAACCTACACAGCTGCACGCGGGCCAGCAGAGCAACCTTCGAAGGAACAGACCGCCTGAATGCTGATGTGGAAGAACTCGGCAATCCTGATGACTTCGACAATTGGACCTATGCTCGCGACCATCGCTATGAGAATTCGCCCTCGGCGCGCTACGTTTCTCACGATGTCGTCGGATACGAAGACCTGGATGACAACGGCGACTGGCGCCCGGATCCCTCTTACGGGAACGTATGGTACCCGCGCGTTGATGCGGGCTGGGCTCCGTATCGCGACGGGCACTGGGCTTGGATCAATCCGTGGGGATGGACCTGGGTCGATGAGGAACCCTGGGGCTACGCTCCGTTTCACTATGGCCGCTGGCTGTCGATTGGCGGACGTTGGGGATGGGTTCCGGGACCGGTGGAAGTTCGGCCGGTCTATGCGCCTGCTCTGGTCGTGTTTGTGGGCGGAGGCGGCGGCTTCGGCGGCAACATGGGATGGTTCCCATTAGGCCCTCGCGAAGTCTACGTGCCGTCGTATCCCGTAAGCCGTGGCTACGTGAATCGCGTCAACGTCAGCAACACTACGGTGAATGTCACGCAGGTGACGAATGTCTACAACACCACGATCGTGAACAAGACGACCGTCATCAACAACGTCACGTATGTGAACAAGAATGTTTCTGGCGCCGTCACCGCGGTTCCGCAACAGGCTTTCACCAGCGGACAGCCGGTCGGCCGCACGGCCGTACCAGTCAATGCCAGGGAGATTGCCGCGGCTCCGGTGAATGCCAGAGCCGTTGTCGCGCCAACTTCCAACAGTGTATTGGGAGTTCATGCCAATACGGCGAACCGCGTGGTAGCGCCTCCGGCTGCCGTGGCGAATCGCGCGGTAGTGGCCAAGGTGACTCCGCCTCCTCGGCCGGTATCCTTCGCAGCGCAGCAGCAGGCGATGGCAGCGCACCCGGGGCAGCCCATCGCGCGGCAGGACATGGCACGTTTGCGCCCTGCGAATACTCCCACTGCGCAACCTCTGGTGAAACAAGCTCCTCCGGGAAAGCCGGAGACACCAACCATGGGGCGGCCTGTGAATCAACCGGCGAGCGCACCCGCCAACCAACCAGGGAACCGTCCGGCAACTCAGCCGGTTGGCTATGAGCGGCCGGGAGCCACTCCGATTCAGCCCAATCGTCCGGCTCCAAACAATCAACCACCGGCGAACAATCGCCCGTTTGAACCACCGGCGCGGAATGATCGTCCCGCGGCGCAGCCGAATAATCGGCCGGAGCAGCCTCAGCCAGAGCAATCTCAGCCGAGCAACCGGCCCGAGCCGAATCGGGCACAGCCCAATCCTCCGCCGGCAACCAGCAATCGTCCAACAGAACCACCGGCGCGGAATGATCGCCCGCCGAGGCTCAGCCCAATAGTCGGCCCGAACCGCCTCAACCCCAGCCGAGCAACCGACCGGAGCCCAATCGCCCGCAGCCCAATCCGCCGGCGAACAATCATTCGGCGGAACCACCGGCGCGGAATGATCGTCAACCCGCGCCTGGGGCGCAGCCGAACAATCGGCCGGAACCGCAGCAGCACACTCCGCCTCCGCCGCAAGCGCATCCGGCAGCACCTCAGCAGCACCCGCCGGCGCCTCAAGACAAGAAAAAACAGGACGAGAAACCACACTAGGAGTCGGGGTAGATCACTGCCTTATGCTACGGAAAAGGCGTCCGATTTTCGGACGCTTTTTCTGAAGCCGGCGTTCGATCAAACGGACGAGACTAAACATTGTTGAACAAACTCGACGACAAATTCCGCTGGATATATTTCTTGCTGTCGAACTTCCTGCGTGTGCTCTCGCCAGACATGTAACGGATCTGCCCGAAGATGGGCCGCTCGAACCAGGGACGATCGAATTTCCCCACAATCGCCCAGGCAATGCCGGCGTAGCCGTTGGGATCGCGTCCGTCGAGTTCGTATTTGTCATTGAGGCGCACGGCTATGCGATGGGCTTCGGCGGGCGACCGGGTCCACTCGAGAATCTTTTTGGCCCAATACATACGCATGTAGTTGTGCATCCACCCGGTTGAAACCATCTGCATCTGCGCCGCGTTCCATAGAGGATCGTGCGTCTCGGCCTGCTCCAACTGTCTCTCGGAATAGTGCACCGATCGGGGGTCGACCGCATGCTTCGCCAGCGTTCGGTGCGCCCACGGTTCCGCGCACTCGAAATTGTCGTAGTCGGGATTAAACCGCACAAAGTTCACCGCGAGTTCGCGCCACGTGATGATCTGGTCCAGGAACGCTTCCTTGTCGGACTCGGGCGCGTCTGCCGCTTCGGTGGCAAGGGTCACCGTGATCGGGCTGACATGGCCGAAATGCAAATATGGAGACAATCGGCTGGTGTGGTAATTTCCGGCTTGTTGCGCTGCGTGCGGTAACGCCGCAGATTGTGGCTGGACGAACTCGATCGCAATAATTGGAGCGCAGCATTGCTCCCACCGCGCCAGACAGAGACAGGAGAAACCGACCGATCCATCTTCCAGCCTTGGGTGATGTCGAAGTGCGGGCTCGAGCGAAGCAAGAGTCTCGCGGCCTCTTCCACCTCACGTGAGCGTGCGGATTGTTCGACGGGACCAGGAATTGTTTCAGGTGCGCCTGCAAACGTGGCCGGATGATGTGCGCGGCATATTGCGCCTTCTCCGAGCAGCTTAGAGGGCACGATGACATCGGCATCGACGGTCCACAGCGGAACCTTTAACTTTCTTGCAGCAGCGCGCCGCCAAGCTTCGGGCTCGCGCATCGGATTCTCATCGCCGATGACCAGCGCGGCCTTCACTTCGTCGCAGAACCGCAGCAGGCTGTGCTCGGGAAAGAAGCGCAGCACGAATCCGATATTTCTCTTGGCAAGTGCGGCAGCAATATCCGGAATGCCTTCAGCGAGAAAACGGTAGTGCCGCAGATTCGCATTCGGATAAAACGGCACCGGAGCGAGAAACACAACCACGGGTTTGCGCAGCGCATTCGCCGCGTCCACCGCTACATCCAGAGCAGGATTATCGATGCCACGCTGGGCACGCTGCATCCAGTAGACGACGCACGCGCCATCCGGAGCCGGCGATCCCGCGCGTCGCACCGTCACACGCGGATCTTGCGAGAGTCTGATCAGATCATCCATGCAAGGACAGATGGATTAAGTGTAGAGCGTCGCCGAGGATTAACGCGGTGCTGAGTCGCGTTGGCTTGCACCGCAAGAAAAATAAAAGGCGAATCTTTCTCCAGCAGAAAAAGCAGCGCCGCATCCCGCCGGCGTCGGGCGTCTCGCCCTCGAGCCGAGATCTTAGCCCAGCTCTTAGCGCGCCTGCAGAATCGCATCCGCCACGCGCGCCGCTTCCACCGCTGCCTTCACGTCGTGCGTGCGCACAATGTGCGCGCCTTTGAGAATCAGCGCCGTCTGGGCGCCAGCGTTCCGTAAAGGCGCCCCTCCGGTGGAGCATCTTTGCCGCCTTCGCCAAGCGTCCGTCCGATGAAAGATTTCCGCGAAGTGCCCGCCAGCAGCGGAAACCCCGCCGCCTGCAATTCGCTGAAACGCCCCAGCAACGGATAGTTCTCGTCGAAACTCTTTCCGAATCCGAAGCCGGGATCGAGCACGATCCGCTCGCGCCGCACGCCCGCCAGCACGGCCTTCTCCGCCCACTCCTTCAGTTCGCGCTTCACCAGCAGCACGATGTCCCCCGGCGGCGGCAGCGTGCGCCACTCTTCCGGGCGTCCGCGCATGTGCATCAGAACCGCGCCGCATTTGAGTTCGGCGACGGTCTTCGCCATCTGCGCATCCCAGCGGAATCCGCTGACGTCGTTCACGATCTCGGCTCCCGCGCCCACGGCCGCGCGGGCCACGTCGGCTTTGTAGGTGTCGACCGAGAGCACCGCCGCGGGATGCTTCTTCTTCAACTCGGCGATCACCGGCAGCACGCGCTTGAGTTCTTCCTCCGCGCTCACGGTCGGCGACGCTGTGCTGCTCGAGTTCCGCACCGCTTCTTCTCCGCTCGGCTGCCTTCGAAGCTGCCGAGCATCGACGCGCGCTCCCGGACGCGTCGACTCGCCGCCAATATCGAGAATGTCTGCCCCTTCCTCCAGCAATCGCTCCGCATGTGCGACAGCCTGGTCGCGGTCCAGAAACTGCCCGCCATCGGAAAACGAATCCGGCGTGACGTTGACGATGCCCATGATCAGCGTGCGCTTGCCGAGTTCCAGCGAGCGCCCGCCCAGATTCCATTGGAAGACCGGTCTCATGCGGCACCGATTCTAAATGAGGAGAGTACTGCAGAGGCGCTTGTCGCGACTGGCGCTTATCGGCGCCGCACGGCAGCCTCGCGCCTGCGCATGCCGCGAACCGCTCCCGGCCCCGTGCCGGTCGGAGGCTTGCGCATCCCGTCGAGCAGTTCCTTGAGCACGACCGCGTTGTTGCTGCGTTTCATTCTTCGACGCAAACAGCAGGGTCAGGCGTTTTCTCTTGTGGGCAAGCTGGTAGAGCTGGAGCAGCGACGTCTTCGGCTTCCGGCTGCGACAACTCCTTCAGATATTTCTTGCGAAAGTCCTGCCAGTGATCGGGCCGCGCATGATACCAGCGGCGCAGTTCGTCGGAAGGCGCCAGATCGCGCAGCCATTCGTCGACCGCGGCCTTGCTCTTCGTCAGACCGCGCGGCCACAAACGGTCGACGAGCACGCGCGTTCCGTCGGTGCGCGACGCTGGTTCGTAGACGCGCTTGATGGACAACATGTCAGTAGGCTAGCGGCGCTCTGCTCTTATTATTGTAAAGCGGCTTGCAGCGCCGCTATGGCACGATCGAGGGATGGTGCATGCGATTGCAAGACTGCAGGCACGACGAGTCAGTCCTGGAGAATAGGAATAGGAGAGTTCTTCTAGGAGGCGCTGTCAGCTCTGCTCGCGCTGGTCATCAATTTCCGCTTGCGACGTCGAACGTCGCAAGTCCGACGCGGAACTTGGCCTCAACGCGCAACAGTCCGCTGGCCGCAAAATCTACGACGCGCGCTGCGACCGCTGCCACGAGCCCTATTCCACCCGCGGCAAAAAAGGCCCCGGGCTGAAGGGAATTTTCCAGCACAAATATCTTTCTCTCAGTGGGCTGCCCGCCAACGACGAGCGCGTCACCGATATCATCCGTCTCGGCCGCAAAGAAATGCCCGGCTATAGCCAGACGCTGAGCCGCAGGATATTCAGGATCTGCTCGCGTATCTGCACACGCTTTAGCGCCCCGTAGCCGGTATGCGGCGCAGTTTTCATGGGATAATCCGGGAAGATCGATGAAAAGCGCGGCGAAGTCGGAGCTTTTTCGCGAACTGCCGTCGGTCGACGAAGTTCTGCGCATGCCCGGCGTGGAAGTGCTTGCGGCGCAGCCCACGGAATTGCAGCCGTCACCGACGCAGCGCGCGCGGTGCTCGCTCGCTTGCGGAAGCGAGATTGCTTCCGGACTGCTGGATGAGGCGGCGCTGCAACTCGCCCTTACTGGAATCGCTGGCGCCATCGAAGAGCAGCTGCGCCGGGCGCTCGGACACTCGCTGCGTCCCGTGATCAACGCCACGGGCGTGATTCTGCACACCAATCTCGGCCGCGCTCCGCTGGCCGAGGCGGCGCTCGCGCACATCCAGCGAGACTGCCGGACGATTTTCCAATCTCGAGTTCGACATCGACGCGGGCGAGCGCGGCAAGCGCGACGTTCATGTCGATCGCCTCTTCCGCAGCCTGCTGAATGATGCACGCATCGACCTCATGTGGAGACGGCCGCCTGGCGGCCGGAGCCGCCTCGAGCGTGCAGCCGAGGGCGAAGCCCGGCGGAAGCTCCGAGCAGTCTCGACCATCGTCGTAAACAACAACGCCGCCGCCGTCCTGCTGGCGCTCAACACGCTGGCCGAAGGCGGCGAAGTCATCGTCTCGCGCGGCGAACTAGTCGAGATCGGCGGCTCCTTCCGCATCCCCGATGTCATGGCGAAATCGGGCGCGACGCTCCGTGAGGTCGGCACCACCAACCGCACGCGCGTCGCCGACTACGAAAAAGCCATCAACGAGCGAACGCGCCTGCTATTGCGCGTGCACCGATCGAATTTTGAGATCACCGGCTTCACCGAACAGGCTTCCACCGCCGAACTGGTTGACTCTCGCCGCGAGCGCGGCCTGCCCGTTGATGGAAGATCTGGGCAGCGGCGCGCTCGTCGACCTGCAGAACTTCGGCATCAGCGGCGAGCCCAGCGTGCTCGACAGCCTGCGCGCCGGCGTCGACATCGTCACCTACAGCGGCGACAAATTGCTGGGCGGCCCGCAAGCCGGATTGATCAGCGGCCGCGCCGATCTTGTCGCCCGCATGCGCGCCAACTCGCTGTTTCGCGCCCTCCGCGTCGACAAACTCACCTACGCGGCTCTCGAAGCCACGCTGCTGGCGTATGTGAAGCGCGACCACGACGCCATCCCCACGCTGAAGATGATGCGGCTGACGCAAAGAGGAAATCGGCCAGCGCGCCGAAGCTCTCGCTGCACGACGTCCGGCCCGTCGAAACTCAGCGTACTGAGATCATCGATGGCGAATCAGTGATTGGCGGCGGCGCCGCACCCTCGTCCGTCCTGCCGACTCGCCTGCTGGCCCTCAGTTGCGAAGGCCGCAGCGCCGACGAGTTGTCCGCCCGTTGCGCGCCTCCGATCCGCCCATCATCGCCCGCGTGGAACAAGGACGAGTGCTGCTGGATTTGCGCACCGTGTTTGCCGATCAGGATCCGGCCATCGCAGCCGCGCTCGATCGAATCGCCGTCTTAGACCTCCGGCATCCAATAACTGTTGGCCGTTCTCTACACCATCGGGCATTCCACTCGCACTATCGAAGACCTGATCAGCGCTCTGAAGGCGCATCAGATTCAGACTCTCGTGGACATCCGCGCGTTTCCCTATGTCGCGGCGGCTGCCTCAGTTCAATCGCGATTCGCTCGAACAATCTTTGCCGGCAGCAGGAATTCGTTATGTGTGGATGAAAGCTCTGGGCGGCTATCGCAAGAAAATTCTCGAAGAGTCGCCGAACATTGCCCTGCGCAACCAGAGCTTCCGCAATTATGCGGACTACATGCTCACGCCGGAATTTGACCACGCCATGTCGGATCTGCTGGCGCTCGCCGAAGGTTCCCGCACCGCATACATGTGTGCTGAGCGCGTATATTTCCGCTGCCACCGCATGCTGGTCTCCGACTGGCTGGTCGCACATGGTCATGAAGTCCTGCATATCGATGCTGAGGGCCCGTCAAATCGCACACATTGACGGCGGAAGGCGCGCCTCGTCGATGGGCGCCTGATCTATCGTGGAGATCGCTTGCTGTAAGATTCAAAGCCGAGGACATCCGCAACAATGATCGTAGGCACAGGCATCGACATCGCAGAAGTTCCCCGCATCCGCCAGTCTATCGAGCGCTTCGGGCAGCGTTTTTGCAGCAGATCTACACTCCCGGAGAGATGCGCTATTGCGGTGTTTTCAGATCAGAATCAAATGCTGAAGCGAGCACTCACAGCGATCTGCCATCGAGGACAGGACTCACATGCGAAAAGCGACATGGGCCACGTTTCTCCTCACATTCACCGTCGTGGGCGTTCTCGCTCAAGAGGTTGCGATCGACGCCCGGCCTGGGTTGCAGATCGATCAAGAGCATACCCGGTGGATTCAACATGTGATGAATTCGATCTCGACCATCAAGCCCGGGATGACACGTAGAGATCTGTCCAGCGTTGTTGCTACCGAGGGCGGCCTTTCAACTCGCTCAGAGCGCAAATACGTCTACAAACACTGTCAAAACATCAAAGTCGACATCCAGTTCTCTCCGGTCGACCAAGGAGCAGACGAAAGTCCCGACGACAAGATCGTCAGGATATCCAAGCCCTATCTTGAGTACTCCGTTTTCGATTAGTTGCGCAGGAGTCGAACAATGATCGTAGGCACAGGCATCGACATCGCAGAAGTTCCCCGCATCCGCCAGTCCATCGAGCGCTTCGGCCAGCGTTTCCTGCAGCGCATCTTCACTGCCAGCAGAGATGCGCTATTGCGATTCCAAGGCGAACCGTGCGGAGCGCTATGCCGCGCGCTTCGCCGCCAAGGAAGCTGCTATGAAGGCTCTGGGCACGGGCTGGAACCACGGTGTGCGCTGGCGCGATTGCGAAGTGTCCCGCATGCCTGGCGGCCGACCGACTATGACATTCCACGGCAAGGCTGGAGAATTCGCTGCCAAGCTCGGCGTGAAAAATGCCGCTCTATCGATTTCGCACACCCAGGAACAGGCGATCGCTCAGGTCATTCTCGAGAGCTAGACGCGCACCACGCGACGGCACGCGCGAAGTCTGCTGCTCCGCTATCTGCTAGACTGTCGCCTTCCAATTCATTTATGCCCGTACTCACTTCGACCCCTATCCCAACGTCAAGCAGCACCGAAATTCCGGAAAAAACTCTGCTGGCGGGCCTCGCGCTCACCAGCTTCTGCGGCCCTGTTGCTGGAACTGGCGCTGACCCGCCTGTTCTCGGTTGTGCTGTTCTATCACTTCGCTTTTCTCGCAATTTCGATCGCTCTGCTCGGGCTTGGGCGCAGGAGGAGTGTTCGCCTACCTGCTGAAAGCCAAGCTCGCCGGCTACGGACACGCGCACGCTGGCTGCGCGGCTGTGCATGGCGAATTCCGTCGTCGTGCTTCGTGGTGCTGGAGATTGTGCTGCATGTTCCGGTCGCGCTGCAGGTCTCGTGGGGAAACTTCGCGCGGCTGACGGTGCTCTATCTGGCCGCGGCCGTTCCTTTCTTCCTGACGGGACTTCTTTTCGCGGTCGTCTTCGCGCGCGAAACACGCCGCATCCCGCGGCTCTATGGTGCCGACCTCTGCGGCGGAGCGCTGGCCTGCCTCGCCGTCGTCCCTCTGCTGAATTGGGTGGGCGGACCGAACGTGATTCTCGTCGCCGGAGCCGCCATGGCCGCCGCTGGCACCATCTGGGCCGAGTTCCGTTCGCTGCGCAGAAATGCCGCTCTGCTCGCTCTCGCGCTGGTGGCTTTGATCGGCGCGAACTATTCCGGACGCCTGATCGACGTGGTCTACGCCAAGGGCATGTTCCGCGATCCCGCGTGGGTCGAGTTTGCGCGCTGGAATGCGCTCTCGCGCGTGGAAGTCGACCGCCAGGGTCAGGCCAAGGCGATCGTCATTGACGCCGATGCCTCCACCTACATCATGAATGCCGACCTGGCGCACTGGCAGGGCACCGTGTGGGAGCACAACCTGATGGCCGCGCCGCCTGCGCTGGCCAACGTTCTGCGCCCGCATGGAGAATTCGCCATCATCGGCCCGGGCGGCGGCGTCGATGTTCTGCGCGCTGTGGCCAACGGCAGCCCCAGCGTGACCGGGATCGAGATCAATCCCATCATCGCCACCACCATCATGCGCGGACGCTACGCCGACTACTCGCAGCATCTCTACGATCGGCCCGACGTGCATATTCACGTCACTGACGGCCGGTCGTTTCTGCGTTCGACCCCGCAGCATTTTGATGTGGTGCAGATGACGCTGGTCGATACCTGGGCCTCGACCGCCGCCGGCGCGTTCGCGCTCAGCGAAAATAATCTGTATACCGTCGAGGCCTTCCGCGAATATTTCGATCACCTCAAGCCCGATGGCATGATCGCCATCACGCGCTGGGAATTCCGCCATCCGCGCGAAGCCCTGCGCGTGGTCGCGGTGGCGATGGAAGCGCTGCATCGCCTCGGTGTCGCCAATCCCGCCCGCAAC
The DNA here is from genome assembly GCA_963795875.1 of uncultured Acidobacteriaceae bacterium. Taxonomy (GTDB): domain Bacteria; phylum Acidobacteriota; class Terriglobia; order Terriglobales; family Acidobacteriaceae; genus Sulfotelmatobacter. Next base: position 479,866 of record CAWCJM010000003.1, on the reverse strand, counting down.
TTCATCGTCGCCTCGCAAGGCGAGCTCGATGAAGACGGCATTCCGGTGGTCGTGCTGGCCAAGAAGACTCCGTTCACGCCCGAGGAAGAGAAGGCGGTGACCAGCGCATTTCGATCACTACTCCGAACTCGACCCGCTCTACCTGCCGTCGCAGCCCGGGACACAATCCGTTCTCCGATCTGATCGCGAGCAACGATCCTTACGCTTTCGCGCGCGGCTATGCCTACAACGTCGCGCCGGTCACCGACAATGCTCCGTTCTTCTTCTTCACGCTGAAGCCGGGGCAGATCCTCGGGGAAAAAGGTTTGCGCGAAGGCATCGACTGGAAAGTGAATCTGGGAGTGCTGGTGCTGCTGCTCGTGCTGGTGATTTCGCTGGTCGCGGTGCTGGCATTTCTGGTTCTGCCGCTGGCCTTGCGAAGCGCGGAACGCCCGGCAGTCGCCGCTTCCGCTGCTCTATTTCATTGCCGTGGGTCTGGGCTACATTCTGGTGGAGATCGCCTTCATCCAGCGCTTCGTGCTGTTTCTTGGGCATCCCACTTACGCGCTGACGGTGGTGATTTTCCTGCTGATGCTCTCCAGCGGCGCGGGCAGCCTGTTTTCGCGGCTCTGGCTGCCGCGCACGAACTCTGGGCTGGGTGCCGCTTGTGCTCGTCATCGTAACGCTGCTCGCCGACGTATTCTTCCTGCCCGGCCGTCTGGCCGCGCTGGTCGGCCTGGACTTCGGCTACCGGCTGCTGGTGAGCGGCAGTTCTTCTCATCCCGCTGGGATTCGTCATGGGCATGCCGTTTCCCACCGGCCTGCGCGCGCTCGCCGCGCTGCCCGCTGCCGGAATTTCCCGCCGGCGAAGCCGCCTCCGATAATGCCGTCGAGTGGGCTTGGGCGATGAACGCAGCGGCCAGCGTGCTCGGATCGGTTCTGGCCATGGTCATCGCCATCCAGTTCGGATTGACTGTCACTCTGGCCTGCGGAGCGGCCGCCTACTTTGCTCGCGCTGCTGCTGATGCCCGCCCTGCGCACGAAAGCGGCCTAGGTCGGGCTCCAGTTTTGTTATCATGCTGCGAGGGCAGCCGGTTGCGATCCTTGAGCTGTTGGCGCAGCCGGAGCACGATTCACATCCAGACGGGCATCATGAGGAAATCGATTTGCCTAGCCAGAAGCAGCTCAAGTGGTCGCAACTGCGCGTTGGGATCACGGTGATCGTTGCCACTCTGACGCTGGGCTTCCTGCTGTTCCTGATGTCCGGAACCTCCGGACTCTTCACGCCTCGCATCACTCTGAAATCCTATTTCGATAATGCGCAAGGACTGCGCGAAGGCGCCCCGGTGCGTCTGAGCGGCGTGGACATCGGCAACGTGACCCACATCCGCATCGTGCCCGACAAAGACAAGCAACTTACCCCCGTCGAAGTCACGATGAAGGTCAGCACGAAATACAGTTACGCCCTGCGCCGCGATTCGGTGACCTCGCTCGACACCGCGGGCGTGCTCGGCGAAACCTACCTCGATATCGAGAGCGCGCCAGGCCGTCGGGCCCCCGGCGCAGGATGGAGACACGCTGCCCACGCAGGTGCATCCCGACTTCAACCAGGTGGTGCGCGCCAGCCAGAGCACGCTGGAGAACATGGACGCGCTGTTGAAGCGCGCCGACCGCATTCTGGCGTTCGCCGAAAGCGGCAAGGGATCGCTCGGGAAACTCATCTACGATCCGACGCTCTACAACCGCTTCTCTTCCACCGTCGCGGAATTCCAGGAGATCGTGGAGGAAGTGGGCAGCGGCGAAGGCAGTCTGGGCGCGTTGATCAGCCGCAACGACGCCTATGACAAATTCATCGCCACGCTCGACAAGATGAATGCGCGTGATCGACGATCTCCAGCAGGGCAAAGGCACGGCCGGAAAGTTCCTGAAGGATCCGTCGCTCTACAACAACGCCAACGACACCATCGCCAACGTGAAGAAGCTGACCGAGGACATCAACGCCGGCAAAGGCACGATCGGCAAGCTGGCCAAGGATGAGGAACTGGCGAAGAAGCTCGACACCACGATCACCAAACTTTCGGAGCTGACCACCGAGCTCGAAGCCGGCCAGGGCACCGCCGGCAAGCTCTTCAAAGACGAAGCCCTCTACAACAACGCCAACCAGATGCTGGCCGAAACTCGGGAGCTGGTGAAGGCCGTCCGCGAAAACCCCAAGAAATACCTCAGCATCAAGCTGCACATCTTCTGAGCACTGTTAAGAGAACGCCTTGGGAAGGACAGTGCCTAAAGCTATGATGGCTGAGTCGCCCAATGAAAAAGGGCGTTAGCCGCTGAGGAAATTCCTAGTGCTCTCCGATCCCGAACACCGAGCCCAGCATCAGGATCACCAGCACGCCCAGCGAGATCCATCCATACTTCATGTCCTTTTCGCGAAAGAAGAGAAAGCAGGCGACGATGACGCGCACCACCGGCGTGGCCAGCATCAGCAAGACGCCGGCGCGCTCGATGCCGAGAGGAATGTGGCCGCTGACGAACAGCCCACGATCAGCCCGGCCAGCATGACGAAGAAGCAACTGAACGCGCCAATGCGCAGCACCAGCGCAACGATGCGGTCGAAGCCGGGCTCCCGCACCTCGCTCATAGCCACCCTCGCAGCAGATGCAGAATCAAGTGCCCCGCAAGATAGAACATGACGCCGACCAGCAGATAGACCACGACCTTTGTATGAATGCGCGGAGCCAGGCGCGCGCCCAGAAGCGATCCTACAAACACTCCCACCGCAAGCGGCGCTGCGTATTCCACCAAGATGTCGCCACGCCGGTAATAGACGATGGCGCTGGCCGCCGCGGTCACGCCGATCATGAAATTGGAAGTTGCCGTCGCGACCATCAGCGGCACGTTCATGAAGATGTACATGACCGGAACTTTGATCGGACCGCCGCCGATTCCCAGCAACCCCGAGAGCGCGCCCGCCACCAGCGACGCCGCCAGTCCCAGCGGATAGCGCTTCGGCTCGTAAGGTGGAATCACCGCTTCGTCCACGATAAAGGCCGATTCGTCTTCCAGCGGCTTCACTTTGCCGCCCTTGGTCAGAATCGTGATCGCGCTGTACAGCAGAAATCCGGCGAACAATCCTTCGAGCACATTGCGATTGAAATAGCCCACCAGGTACGCCGTCACGGCCGCGCCGAAAGCCGTCGCCAGTTCGAGCGTCATGCCCAGCCGAATGTCGGTGGTGTGGCGTTGCAAGTGAACCGACGAACTCGCCGCCGAAGTCGTGATGACCGCGACCAGGCTCGTTCCGATCGCCTGCGCGAATCGGGATACCGAAGTGCAGCGCGAGAATCGGCGTGAGCAGTACGCCGCCGCCGATTCCGGTCAACGCGCCCAGCAAGCCCGGCGAAGAATCCGAGGATCACCAGCAGAGCGGTCACCACGGGAGTGGAGCCCTCCCGATGCCGATTTGTTCGATGGGGATACTAGACACTGGGAACGTTGGTCTTCAGAGAAATAAGGTTGGCGGGGAAGCCCGTCAACCGCAAGCTATGACACCGCCCGCGGCGTCGCAGCGGCATCGGCATGCTCGTGCGCGTGATAGCTGGACCGCACCATCGGCCCCGATTCAACGTGGCGGAAACCGAAGCGCAGAGCCTGGTCCCGCAGATAGGTAAATTCTTGCGGCTCGTAGAAGCGCGCGATGGGCAGATGATCCTTCGACGGGCGCAGATACTGGCCCACGGTAAGAATGTCGACGCCGCGCGTGCCCAGATCGCGGAACACTTCGACCAACTCTTCCGACGACTCGCCCAGGCCCACCATCACGCCACTCTTGGTGACCATGCCCGGAGAGAATTTCTTGGCATTCTCCAGCAAAGTGAGCGTGCGCTCGTAGCGCGCGCCGGATCGAACCGCGCGATACAAGCCGCGGCACCGTCTCAGTATTGTGGTTGAGCACGTCGGGCTTGGCGTCGAGCACGATGCGCAACGATTCTTCCAGCCCCTGAAAATCCGGGATCAGCACTTCGACGCGGCAATCGGGCGTCAGTTCGCGAATCTCGCGGATGGTCTCGGCGAAAATTCGGGCGCTGCCAATGTTGTCGTCGTCGCGGTTCACGCTGGTCACAACCGCATGTTTCAGTCCCAGCGTAGCGACGGCTTCGGCCACGCGCCGCGGTTCATCCAAGTCGATCGGCTCCGGCCGTCCCTTGGGCACGGCGCAGAAACCGCAGCGCCGCGTGCAGATATCGCCCAGCAGCATGAACGTCGCGGTCTTGTGGTTCCAGCACTCGCCAATGTTGGGGCACTGCGCCGACTCGCACACCGTGTGCAGCCCCATGCCGCGGGCCAGTTTCTTCAGATTGTGGAAGTTGTCGCCCACCGGAGCTTTCGCCCGCAGCCACGACGGCTTTGGCACCCGCTGCGGAGCGCCCAGCTCAATCTGAATCAGTTGGGAAGACCCGGCCATCGTTTCGATTCTATCAGTTCGGCATTCCCCATAAGTGGAGCACTTGGATCAATGAGACTTCGAAGGTATCTCCTCCACCGTCAGGACATGTGTTGGGCGTAACCCTGTCTTAGCCAGTAGAAGTTGAACGACATTTTCCTCGACATCTGAACCGCCGTCTCCAACCGCGTTGCCACGAAGCCGACGCCCATCAGCAAAATCGATGACGATATCCTTGCTGCGACGAAAGCGCCCATCTCGAAGACGGTATCCGTCGATGAGAGTCGCACGCCTCGCTTCACTGAAGGGAAATCTCTCCGCATGGATCGAAGCGTAGTGGCCTAGTCGCGCTTCCGAGTCAGCAATCGAAAGGTGGACTGGAATCGCGAGCACCGTAAAGAGAGCGATGGGGCTCACCAACGCGATGCCGAGCCACTTCATGACGCGAAACGAATCCATTCCACCCTTCAGATCGGCGGCGTCGGCAATACTATCCGCTTCATTTTTTCTGCCGACTCTTCGCAGATACCAAATGGTGAGGGGCCAAGGGATGGCCAGGGCGCTGAAGAATGGCAGAAAGAACCAGATCCAAGGAGTAGCATACAACGTCAATACTGACTGTCCGTCGGCTTTTGCCCAGAGGCGATTCGCATCTCTAAGTAGGAAGAACGTCAGAGCGAATCCGATTCCTAATGCCCACATCGCCCCGCCGATGACTCCGGTGGGCAGGGGCTCAGGTCCCTGCTGTTGATCGTATCGCGAATTGGCTAGTCGGGATCGAGGCGGAGCGATCCGGCGGAATAGGAGTAAGATTAAGGCGATCACGCCCGGAACGAGGGCTCTCGGCAGCCAATCGAGTTGCATTGCCATAGCGTATCGCATCGCGCGGGTCGCGGCTCATTACCGCCTTTCGCCGATTTTTGCCGTTACCCCACCTCGACCAGCCCGTACGTGTGCTGCCAGCGCGCCCGCATGTGCACCAACGCGCGGCTGATTTCCTCGGCAGAGATCTCCGCATTCGGTCCGGCAATCACGAAGGCCGCTTCGTGCTTCGCCGCCTCCAGCAGTTGCGCGTCGCGGATAATATTCGCCACGCGAAAACTCGGCGTTCCGGCCTGGCGGGTGCCAAAGAACTCCCCAGGTCCGCGCAGTTCGAGATCGAGTTCAGCGATCTTGAAGCCGTCGTTGGTCTGCACCATCGCGTCCAGGCGACGTTGCCCCTCTTCGCTGACCTTGCCTCCAGTCATCAATATGCAATACGACTTCGCCGCGCCGCGGCCGATGCGTCCTCGAAGCTGGTGCAACTGCGCCAGACCAAAACGTTCGGCATGTTCGATCACCATCACGGTCGCGTTGGGCACATCCACGCCGACTTCGATGACGGTGGTCGCGACCAGAATCTGCAACTCGCCACGCTGAAACATCCGCATGACCTGCTCTTTCAGTTCAGCATCCAGGCGGCCATGCAGAAGCCCCACTTTCAGATCAGCAAAAATCTTGCCGCTCAGCTCGCGGTACATCTTGATCGCAGCTTTCAGTTCGCTCTCTTCGTTCTCGGCGATCACTGGATACACCACGTACACCTGATGTCCACCCGCCACCTGCTTGCGGACAAACTCCCATACCTTGGGCGACTCATCGTCCGAGCCGCAACGGGTCACGATCGGCGTCCGCCCCGGCGGCATCTCATCCAGCACGCTCAAATCAAGATCGCCATAAAGCGTAAGCGCCAGCGTCCGCGGAATGGGTGTAGCGGTCATCACCAGAACGTCGGGCTCAGCGGGTGTAGGGCTCATGTGGGTGGTACGTTGGACTGGTCCATGTGGGGACGGGCGCCTTCGCCCGTCCCGCCGAGCGAAGCTCGGCTGGTTTCTTCAACATCTCCCGACTTCCTCATCAACTTCAACCGCTGCAACACACCAAACCGATGCTGCTCATCCACGATGACGAGCCCCAGCTTCGCGAACTCAACTTTCTCTTCCAGCAGCGCATGCGTCCCAATGACGAGCTGCGCATTCCCCTGCGCGATATGCCGCCGCACCTCCCGCTTGCGATCGGCCTCGAGTGATCCAGTCAGCAGCACGATGCGGTATCCCGCATTCTCCAGAATTCGCCGCGCCGAAAAATAATGCTGCTGCGCCAGAATCTCAGTCGGCGCCATCAACGCCACCTGGCACCCGTTCTCAATCGCGATGATGGCCGCCTCGAAGCCTACGATCGTCTTGCCCGAGCCTACGTCCCCCTGCAGCAAACGCCGCATGGGATAAGGCTTCTCCATGTCCCCCGCAATTTCTTTCAGCACGCGCTTCTGCGCCGTCGTGGGATGAAACGGCAGAATCTTCTTGATCGCCGCCCGCACCCGGTCGTCCAGCCGAAATGCGATTCCGGTCTGCGCCTTCTGCTGGCGCCGTTTCAACTCCATTCCCAGTTCCACGAAAAACAGCTCGTCGAAGATCATCCGAATGTGCGCCGGCGTGCGCGAAGACTGCAACGCTTCGAAACTTTCTCCCGGCTCCGGCCAGTGCACGTTCCACAGCGCGGCCCGCGGAGAAATCAGTCCCAGATGCGCGCGCACCGCGGCAGGAATCGGGTCCGGCAGGTCCGGCGTGAGATTGTCGAGCGCGGTGCGAATTGCCTTCCGAAACCAGCGCGGCGTCAGCCGTCCGATCGCCTCATAAATCGGAACGATGCGTCCGATCTCCAGCGATTCCGCGGCCTTCTTCTCCGCCCCGTTCTCGCCCGAGTCGGTCGGGTCCCCCAGGATTTCGAACTGCGGCTGAATGATCTGCAGTTCGCGGCTGCGCTCGTCTTCTTCCACCTTGCCGTAGAGCGCGATCATCTGCCCGGGCTTGAACTTGTCCTGCAAGTAGGTCGCGTTGAAGAAGAGGCAGCGCAGTCGTGCCCGCCCTTGCCCGACCGTCAGCTGAAAAATCGGCATCTTCCGCGTGCGGAACAGCCCGGAATTTCGCACTTCGCCGACTACTGTGGCCATCTCGCCCGCGCCGCAGCTCGGAAATCCCCCGCGGGTTCAGCCGGTCTTCATAGCGAAAAGGCAGATAATGGAGCAGGTCGCCGACGGTGTAAATCCCTTTGGCGGCAAGAACTTCCCCAATGCGCGGACCAACGCCCTTCACATATTGGACGGGCGTAGAGAGTTCGAGCATGCGCTAGAGTTCCGTAGGCGTGAAAAAGGTGAAAAAGAATGTTAGCAGGAGCAGGTGAATGCCCGCTGGTGCACCCCCAAAATGGCCGCCAGCAGGCAGTCTAAAGTCGAGCGTGACCAACTCCTCGGCTATCGGGGCATCGAGGTTCCCCATCGTGTTATTTTTCTCCGAATGGTAGCCTTGATTCATGAGTAAGAAAGAAGCCAGCGAGGTACTCGCGGTCGGAGGCCGGGAAGTTAGTATTACGCACCCGGACAAGGAGTACTTCACGGAGAAGGTGCGGGTCACCAAGCTCGACCTTGTGAACTATTACCTCTCGGTCGCTCCAGGCGCTCTGAGCGGAATTCAGGATCGGCCTATCGTATTGAAGCGATTTGTAGATGGTGCGGAGAAGCCGGCCTTTTACCAGAAACGTGCGCCGGAGCAGCGTCCACCCTGGTTGCGAACCGTGAGGTTATCGTTTCCATCCGGCCGAACTGCGGAAGAAATAGTGATTGATGATGCGGCGGGCTTGGCATGGATCGTCAACCTCGGTTGTATCGAACTCCACCCGCATCCTGTTCGTGCGAACGATCTGGAACATCCGGACGAATTGCGGGTTGATCTTGACCCAGTTCCAGGAGTTTCCTGGTCTGATGTATGTCGAGTCGCGCTTGAGGTCCGGGCATTCTTGCAAGAGGCAGGGTTGCAGAGCTGGCCAAAGACCAGCGGCTCACGCGGCATGCATATTTATGTTCGAATCGAACCGCGCTGGACTTTCACCGAAGTGCGGCGCGCGGCGGTTGCATTATCTCGGGCGATCGAGCGACGGGCTCCGGAAATTGCAAGTTCGAAATGGTGGAAAGAAGAGCGTCATGGTGTATTCCTCGATTACAACCAGAACGCGAAAGACCGGACCACGTGTTCGGCGTACTCGGTGCGCCCTGTGCCGGACGCTCGGGTCTCAGCGCCGCTTCGCTGGAGCGAGGTGCCCGATTGCGATCCAGCCGAGTTCACGATTTTCACAATGCCCAAACGGTTTATGGAAATCGGCGATCCCCACGCCGGGATGGACGATGCTTCTGGCTCCCTCGAACCATTGCTGGAACTCGCCGCCCGTGATGAAGCGGAAGGTCTGGGCGATGCTCCATGGCCTCCGCATTTTCGCAAGATGGAAGCAGAGGGCCCGAGGGTTGCGCCTTCCCGAGCGAAATCTAAACCGAAGCCTTCGCGGATCAAAATGCCATTGATCGTGGTTGCCAATTCACCAGACAAAAGCGCAGCTCTTGCCGGCCTGGAGCGTTGGAAAGCGAAGCACGCTGCGGTAGTTGAACTTCTCGCGCCGGAGGACGTTCTAGTCGATTCCATGCGAGGCAGATCGTCTACATGGACGCGCATTCGAGTCAATCTGCAACACGTCCCAGAAAGTCTTCGTCCACCACAAGAAACGCCAGATCCGGATGAAGACCCTACGCGCGAGTGGCGAGAGCGGAGTAAGGAACAGACGCGCGCGAAGAAGAAACCTAAGAGCTAACGTCCGGACGGAAAGATTGCGGCCAGCTCCTGCGGTGGGACCACCTCGAGCTGAGCGTACGTGCAGTCTGAGGGCTTCTTATCAGATCTCCAGCGGCGAAACTGTGCCGTGTGACGGAAGCGATCTCCTTGCATATGATCATAGGCGACTTCCACCACTAGTTCGGCGCGTAACGGTTCCCAAGACAAGTCCTTCCCCTGACTCCATCGGCTTTGTCCGCCGGGCACGCGCTTGGCGCCAGTAGCCACGGCAGCATCGGCCTCTGCCCAAGCCTTCCACGGATGGTTCACAAGCGCATCGTTCCGATAAGGTTTGAGAAATTCGGCCAGTTCGAGTCTTTTTGCGTTGCTGAAACTGGCGCAGACTCCCACATGTTGAAGCGCCCCGGAATTATCGAACAAGCCAAGCAGCAAGGAGCCGATCAGAGTGCGATCGCCCTTTTTATGCCATCGAAAACCAGCCACCACGCAGTCGCAATCCCGCTCATGTTTGATTTTGAGCATCACGCGTTTATCGGGCTCGTAGGTTCCATTGGCAGGTTTCGCGATTACACCGTCAAGGCCCGCCCCCTCGAAGCGCCGAAACCAATCTTCTGCCGTGTTCCGGTCACGCGTTGCCGGAGTGAGGTGAATCGGTGCGGGAGTATTCTCGAGCAGCGATTCCAGTTCGCGCCGGCGCAGTGCGAACGGTTCACTGGACAAGTTATAATCCCCGCGGCAAAGCAGATCGAAAAACACAACAGATGCTGGTGTCTGTTTTGACAGAAGCTTTACTCGTGATGCGGCGGGGTGCAGCCGCAGTTGTAGTGCGTCAAAGTCGAGTTCATCGTCCTGCACTATGACCAATTCGCCATCCAGCACGCAACGCTCTGGCAAACTCCGACTCAAAGGGTCGAGCAGCTCGGGGAAGTAGCGATTGAGAGGCTTCTCATCGCGGCTCTGAATCAGGATTTCATCGCCATCGCGAAACACTAGGGTGCGAAACCCATCCCACTTAGGTTCGAATATCCAATCTCCGGAAGTCGGTAAATCGTCTACACGCTTGGCGAGCATGGGCAGCAAGGGTGGATTGACGGGTAGATTCATTCTCTAATCCTATAACGGGTTCGTTTCTGCGTTCTTTCAGGGTGTGGCTCCCAAGGGACTGACAGGAAGCCACGTGGTTTTGAAATGACTCGCCTTTATTTCCCTAACCACTTGCAAACAATCAGCTATCCACGTAAATAGAGGGCATCCTTGGATGCCCTCTATGGTGTCTAAACCATCGGTGCTCATCAATTTTCTCCAAGCTCTGCTGGCGATTATATTGGGCAACGTCGTGTACTTCGTCCTGATTCCCCAGTTGCCGCCCGCCGCTCGCCATCGCCCCTTCCACGTGGACTTGGGGTTAATTCTGGATTTCTGGTTTTGCCTCGTGGTCTACGGATTGATCCGCACGGCAAGAAGATGGCGTTAGCCATCCGACCTGGGTCGCCCCGCGAATCCGACGTTACTTTCGGCACATCGGTAACCCCTTTCCCGCGTCGTACAATTCGATCGACCATGCCGAAACTCGCAGTCCTATACGATGCCGGCCAGGCCGTGCTCTCCACCTTTGATTTGGACGAGGTGTTGCAGAGAATTCTGGCCATCGCACGCGACTATTTCCATCTGCCGAACGTGGCCATCCTGTTGCTCGACAAGGACGACGCAGCAGTTGTCGTGTCCGCTCGCAGATCGGCTGGGATGCCGGGCAAGGACAAGATTTGCTTGGGACAGCACGAAGGGCTTACCGGAGCCGCGGTCCTGAAGAAGCAACCCGTCTACGCCCCCGATGTAAGCAAAGACCCGCGCTACATCTGCGCCGCACAATCCACGCGCTCGGAGTTGGCCATTCCGCTCATGGTGTCGCGATGAAGTCGTCGGGCGTGCTCGACTGCCAGAGCGACCGCGTCGATCATTTCGACCACGAAACCATCGAGCTGCTGACTCTATTTTCCACGCAAGCCTCGATCGCTCTGCAGAATGCCCACTTGTACTCGCTGGAACGGCAGCGGGCGCGACAATTGGAAGCCATCAACATCATCGCGCAGCAAAGCACCGCCGTCATGGAACTGGAGGATCTGCTGGTTCGCGTGTGCTCTGTGATTCAGCACGCGTTTCAGGTCTCGCATGTGTCGCTTTTGTTGCGGGAGGAAGGCGACCTGGTCATGCGGGCGCATCAGGGCGAACTCACAGCCTGCACTCCGCCCGGCGGACGCTTCCCCGTGAGCCAGGACCCTGGTCGCGCGTCATCGCCACCAGTGGCACCGTCATCGAAAAGGACGTAACGCGGCACGCCTGAGTCCGTCCGGCTGTTCAAGGAATCCGCTTCGCGCATGAGCATCCCGCTGATTTCATTTGGCCAGACCCTCGGAGTGCTCACGCTGCACAGCACGTCAGCCCAATGCATTCCGCGAGAGCGAACTGCAGTCGCTCGAATCGGTCGCCGACATTTGCGCCACCTCCATCCAGAACGCGCACTACGTCGAGCGCGTCAAGCAACTGGCCTACCTCGATGGACTGACCGGAATCTTCAACCGCCGCTTCTTCGAACTGCGGATCCTGGAAGAAATCGAGCGTGCCCGCCGCTACGGAACCGGCATGGCCGTGATCATGGCCGACATCGATCAGTTCAAGAGGCTGAACGATGAGTTCGGCCACCTGCTGGGAGACGAAGTCCTGCGCCAGGTTTCTTCGCTCTTTCACCAGCAGTTGCGCAAGATTGATGTGGTATGCCGCTACGGCGGAGAGGAATTCGCGATCCTGCTGACCCAGACCAACGCACAGCAGGCAGTCGGTCATCGCCGAAAAGTTGCGGCGGATGGTGGAGGGCTATCAGTTCCCGGGAGTGCCCCGGACGGTGACGATCAGCGCCGGGAGTCGCGGCTTTCCCGGCCCACGGCAAGAGCCGCGACGAGCTGATCCGCGCCGCCGACAATGGTCTCTATGCCGCAAAGCAGGCGGGACGCAACCGCGTCTGCCTCGCCAGCCTTGCTCGCGCGGCCGCCGTCTGCGAGCAGCCAGTAGCGTCTTACGTTCTGCTAAATATCCAGCCAAGGTCGCGGAACGTGAAGGTAGTTCCGGCGCATCTGGTCCAGCTTCAACCTCAGTTCTCGTTCCTGTTTCCTGAACTGTCCGTCGCGCTGCTTCACACCTTCTTCACGCATTTGCTTCTGCTGGTTTGCTAACCGACTTGCGAAGTTCTGCCGCGGACTCTGCGGCAGTCTTCGGCCGCCAGTTCCATCTGCGGCCGCAGCTTCGCGATCTCCGTGTCGCAACTCGCCCAGCTCCACTCGTGAGTCCGCGTCGATCAGAGACTCGTCCGAGCTTTCTTCTTCCAGGAGGTCGCCCGATTCCTTGCGATCGGGCAGCGTCAGATTCAGGTTCTGCTCTTTCTTGTCGCGGATCACGCCCACGGTGACCGTATTGCCGCTGCGCGACTTCACGCGCATGCGTGAAGTCGCTGGTGTCGTGCACCGGCTGATCGTTCACTTTCACGATCACGTCTCCAGCGCGGAATCCCGCCTTCTCCGCGCGGCTGCCTTTTTCCACCGAGCGCACCAACACGCCATTGCCGTTCTTCACGCCGAAGAACTCTCCCAACTGCTGCGTAATGTTTTCCACCGTCAGCCCGCTGCGCGCCGACGACGTCACCACCACCATGTTGATTGGCGGAATGTCGATGTCCGGCATCGTGGATCTCGGGAATCTCGAAGTGGAAATCCTTCGCCTTCGGATGTGACCATGGCGAACTCGCTGTGCTTGTCGGCCAGCTGCACTTTCACCGTCATCGGCTGGCCATCGCGGCTCAGACCGAAGGTCACCACGCGGCCCGGCGGCATCTCGTGGATCATCCGCCGCAACTGCGCCCCGCTCTCGATCGACGTCCCGTTCATCGTGAGGATGACGTCGTGCTCCTTGATGCCCGCCTTCCCGGCCGGAGCATCCTGGTCGACCATCGTGACCTCGACACCTTTTTCCTCTTTCAGCTTCAGCGCGCTCAGCCGTTCCGTGGTCACATCCGAAATGTCGACTCCGAGATAAGAACTGGTCCCGCTGTCGTCGCTGGAGAACACCCAGGCTGCCCCGGCGGATCGACCGACCAGTTCTGCGCCGCATGCGAAAAGGTGAGGAGCAACGGCAACAACACGATGCTGGTCATAATGTATTTGCGCATGGTCATTCCCTCAACTGAATGTTGCTTGCGAATTTCGCTGTATCCAGTTCGATTCCGTTCGATCGACATGTTGATTTCTGATTGTTGATTCGAAAACCACTTCCGATGCCGGTTCGTTTTCAATCAACAATCAAGAAATCAACAATCAGCAATGCCTCTCATGGCCGGCGCGCTTAAAGCAGATGTCGCCACTCGAGGTCCGCACCTTCAGCGTCGGACCGCCGCCGTTCAGCTTGCCTTCGGCAGTCAGCGTCTTGGCCTCCCACTGGCCGCCCTCGCTGCTGACGTGGATGTCGGGAAACTCCGACGTGATGTGGTGTCCGTTGCCCATGTCCACGCTGGCTCGCACGTTGACCGCTACATCCGACGCCAGATAGACCGTGATGTCGCCCGCGCCCGTTTCCAGATCGGAATCGCGACGCTCGCCGCCGGTATTCACCAGCTTCACCGTGATCCCGCCCGCGCCCGTTTCCGCCCGCGCCGAAGGCACGCCGTACAGCTCAATGCCGCCGCCGCCGGTCTCCGCGTGAACGTGTCCCTTGGCCGAAGTTGAGGCGAATGCTGCCGCCGCCGGTCTCGATCTCCGCCGGGCCGCCAATATCGCTCAGGTCAACACTGCCGCCGCCAGTCGACGCCTTGACCATTCCGTTGCAGTGCCGCACGGTGATGCTGCTGCCGCCCGTTTCGATGGTCGCGCCCTGCGCGCAGGACTGAATGTCGACGCTCCCGCCGCCGGTTTCGGCTACAACCTTGCCATTGGCCTGGCGAACTTCGATGGAACCTCCGCCAGTATGCAGTCCGAGTTCGCCGCTGACGGTGCCAACGTCGATCGACCCGCCTCCGGTTTCGGCATTCGCTCCCCCGCCAATGTCATCGAGCCGCATGCTGCCGCCGCCGCTCTCCGCTTCCACCCGGCCGGCGAGCCCCGTGGCGTCCACGTTCGCCGCCTTCGGTTTCCAGCTTCACCAGCGCCATCTCGCGCGGAACCATCACCGAAAACTCCGAAGAACAATGCCGCGGCCGCCTGCCTGCCCTGCCAGTCGCCGACGATCCATGCCGTGTCGCCCTTCACGTATGCGGTGACTTTGTATTGCTCGAACTGGCGGCGCGCATCCTGCTCGGAAGAATTGCCAAAACTAGTATGAACGACATAATTGATGCCCTGCTGCTGCCCGCCGCGCACCACCACGGAGCCCATGTCGACCTTAATTCTCAGATTCTTGACCGCTGCCAGCGAACCCGTGATCTCCTGACCCCAGGCTCCACCTTCGCGGGTTACATGTGTTTCCTGCGCCCAGCTCGTCGGAATAAAAGCCAGCGGCGCAAGCAGAGCCAGCATACCGGCCAGCCCAACGATTTGTAGCGCACGTTTCAAATTAATTCACCTCTCTCTCTTTAATAGCGTCGACTGCCCAGCGACAGTCTCGGCAGCGTCTCGACGTCGCATCTCATAAGTCTGCCATAATGCTGGACTTCTTACTCCTGCCTTCCTAATCAATCTCCGGCAACTGCGCCAGCATGGTCCGCGCCTGCGACTTGATGTACGTGCTCTGATCCTTCGCGGCCAGCGCCATCAGCACGCCGCGCACGCTGCCGTCGGCCTTCACCGGCTCGATCAACCGCAGCGCTTCGATGCGCACGCCCGAATTCCCATCGTTCACCAGCGCCCGCAGCACGGCGTCGCGCACGTTGGTATCGTTCTTCACGTAATTGCCCAGCGCGTCCAGCGACTTCAGCCGCACTCCCGGATTCGTATCGTTCTGCAGCGCGTACATCAGCGCCTCGCGCACCTGCAAGTCGCTGCTTCGCTTTGCCAGCAGATCGACCGAATCCACGCGCACGCCCGAGTTGTAGTTGTTGCGCGCCGCGTACAGCAGCAACTGCTGGACCTTCTGATCGTTCAGCGAGCCCTGGTATTCCTGCGTCGATACGGTGTTGTACTTGATGCTGACCTGATTGGTGCCCGGATCCTGGACGATGGAACTGATGCCGGCGATCGAAGCTTCGGCGGGAACTGCGGCTTGGTTGTGTCTGTGTTCGTAATTCCGGCTATCGTGTGGGGCGCGATCCGTAAATCTCGCGCATGGTGCCAATTCCGCCCACAAACCCGAGAACCAGAATCGCCGACGCCAGCGCCGGCGAGAACTTCATCTGCAGCAGCCAGTTCGCCGGATCGAACGCCAGCCGGCTCCAGAAGCTGCCCTGCTTGGCCGTCTCCAGCGCTTCCTGCAGCCGCATGCGCGAAGCCGCCACCAGATTCGGCGACGGATCCTGAGCAGCGGATCGCCGCGCGATCCTGCGCCAGCAGCGCGTGAAACTCCTGCTCCGCCTTCAGTTCGGCCGCGCAGTCCGCGCAGCGGGCCACATGCTGCTCCAGTTCATGGCGGGCGTCATCCGCCAGTTCGCCATAAACCTGAAGCACGATATTTTCTCGAACCCATTCACATTTCATCATTGCACCTCATCAGGCACGACCGCGAACCATGTGGCGACAGGCGCCTTCGCCCGTCCGGCCAGCGCAAGCGCGGCCGCGCTTATCCCAAAACTCTCCGTCTATCGCATATCCGCCAGCGCCCCGCGCAACTTCTGCGTGGCGCGGAAGAAAGTATTCTTCGCGGTCTCTTCCGTCGTCTTCAAAATCTCGCCCACGGTCCGCAGCTTCAGTCCGTGGTAATGCTTCAACTCAAACACCATGCGCTCGCGCGGAGTCAGCTTCTCCAGCGCTCCGGCAATCCGCGCTCCCAACTGCCGGCGCAGCAAATCGCGCTCCGGATTCGCTCCCGCCCGCACGTCCGGCACCTGGTCGAGCAGATCGTACTCGCCGCCCGACGCGTCCTTCGCCACCGGCGCGTCTTCTTTGCGCACGTTCCTCTTGCGCAGTGATCGAGACACAGATTGGTCACGATCCGGTAAATCCAGGTGTAGAAGGAACACTCGAACCGGAAATTTCCGATGTTCTTGTAGGCCTTGAGGAAGGCGTCCTGGTAGACGTCCTGCGCGTCCTGCTCGGTTCCGGTGAGATGCAGAGCCAGACGCAACACTGCCTGGTCGTAGTGACGCACGAGTTCCTCGAAGGCGGCGCGGTTTCCGCGCTGAGCCTCTCGGATCAACATCGTGTCATCTATGCGGCGTTCTTGCCCAGCCATGCGGCCCCGCGCGGGGTCCTGGTTCTCAGTCTGTTCTCACTGACTCTCTACTCTCTCGCTCTTCGCCTTCGAGTGGGCCCGTCGCCAACCGCAAGTGGTAATGCCCATACACCTGCCGGCATGTGTCGTCGTGTCCTCTACCGCCCGGTATTTACCGTCTCCGGGCTTGCACAGGAATAGACGAGTTATCAGTGGAACCGTGAGCAGAAATTATAGGCTGTAGGGGGATTTTTGGGGGGCCTAGGTGGTTCTGAGGCAAAGATTTAGGGGGAAACAGAACAATTGCACACAAGCCCGTCCGGCCAGTTTGGCACGGAAAGTGCCCTGATTGTGAGGCAAATGTGTGGCTGCACTACGAAGTAAGGCTCAGCCCGCTATTCGATGAACGAAAATTGCGGTGATCCGAGAGTCTCGATTCATGTCTCTCTTATGATTCCCATTCCATTGCTCTGTCTCGAAAGACCAGCCCGGCTTACCAGCCGCAATGAGCTCGTCGTACTCCCCTTCTGTGACAGTGCAAACGCCCCAATCTTCCACCTCGGCGATCGTGGTGCCGATCCCAATCTTCCCGTCGAGCAGGCCTCGATATCCCTCCAGCGCCCCAATTTGCACGATAACGCCACTGACAGACCAAACCTTCACCGACTGGAACTGATGGAATTCGTACTTCTGGACCGGACGCAGAACTGGCTCGGGGACCGTGAGCAGCGCTTTGATTTCACATCCGATCGAAATTCCCGCGCACGAAACTCCCGGCACAATCGGGGCATCTAGGTCTGGAATCACCGTGGGCATCTAGCTCGGCTGCTTGGCTCGCGGGCGCGGGAGGCCGCGCCCGAACGATTGACGAAAATTCGATAAAGGAGTACTACTCCGCGACCGCTTCCTTCTCGATCACCACCTTCAAATGCGCGGTCACGTCCTTGTGCAGCTTCACCGGGACGGTGAACTCGCCCACGGTCTTCAGCGGCTCGTGCAGCTGGATCTTGCGGCGATCGATGTTGAAGCCCTTCTTGGTCAGCGCGTCGCCGATGTCGCTCGACGTGACCGAACCAAAGAGCTGATCGTGCTCGCCCGTGCGCCGCGTGGAACGACACCGAGACGCCCTCAAACTGCTTGGCCAGTTCCTCGGCCTGCGTCTTCTCCTTGGCGGAGCGCCGCACCGAAGCGGCCTTCATCTGCACGATGACGGCCTTGTTGCCCTCGTTGGCCTGAATGGCCAGCTTGCGCGGCAACAGATAATTCCGTCCATATCCTTCCGCGACCTTCACCACGTCGCCGCGGGACCCCAGCTTCGCTACATCTTCTTTCAGAATGACTTCCATGATGGCTCCAATGTCGATCTCTTGCCGCGATTTACGCTGATCAGCCCTTGGCTAAAGCCAATCCAGAACTCCGGCTCCGTGAGCTAGAGGCTGAGAAGCCGTAGCCAGAAGCTGCTTTCTTACGATGCCCGTCCCGCAAACGGCAGCAGCGCGATATTCCGCGCCTTCTTGATCGCCGACGACAGCCGGTGCTGGTGCGGCGCGCACACGCCGGTCAGGCGCCGCGGCACGATCTTGCCGCTCTCGGCCACGAACTGGCCGAGCATGCGGTAATCCTTGTAGTTGATGTCTTCAATTTTCTCGACGCAGAACTTGCACACCTTCTTGCGCCGGAAAAACTTGCGTCCGCCACCGCCTTCGCGCGGAGGACCACCCGGCCCGCGTCCGCCACCACCGCCGCCAAATCGCGGACGATCTCCACCCGGACGATCTCCGCTCGAACCGCGGCCTCTCGCTCGGTGCCGATTGCTCTGGTGCTTTCGTTTCGTCAGCCATATTTCTCCTCTAAATCGGTCGTCGCTAGATATTTCAGAGGCTGATGTCTTAGCGATTCCGGGATCCTAGCGTCACTCCGAGTCAAAGCTTGGGATCGCAGGTTCGCTGAGACCCTGCACGAGCCGCTAGACCACTGCGTCTCTACGCCGTCGCCGGAGCTTCCGCCGCCGGAGCCGCCGGCGCTTCCGCCGCTACGCGGAGCCGGAGCCGCCGGCTGCGCGCTTACTTTCTTCTTCGCGTCGCGCAGCGCCTTGACCTTGTCCAGCCGCTTCTGCTCCTCGTCCGTGCGCACGGTGAGGAACTTGATGACCTGCTCGGTCACGCGCAGGCGGCGCTCCAGTTCGTGCATCACCGCGCCTCCGCCTTCCACCACCATCAGCACATAAATGCCTTCGTGGAACCGGCGCACGGTATAGGCCAGACGGCGCTTGCCCATCTTGTCGACGCTTCTGCACGGCTGCCGCCCGAGGCCGGCACCACGCCGCTCAACGTCGCAATCAGTTTGTCCAGATCCTCTTCCGTCATATCCGGACGAACAATGAACATCAACTCATAGGTACGATTCATTCGTCTTCTCCAAATTCTTCGCCACTGAGGTCAGGGTCTAGGGGTTAGCCGAAGGACTGAGAGACCGCTCCGACGCGGCTTTTCTGCGACCCCGTGAATCCGTGGCTAATCCCTTGCTCCTTCTTCCGGCTTCCGGTTGAAGCGATTCATCGCCGCCGCCGGACCTTCTTTCAAAATCACCTTCACCGCTTCTTCGGCGGTGTCGAGCATCTCCGTCCACGACTTGCCAGCTCCGCCTTGCGCATCGGCGCCAGCAAATATCCCTGCGCCGTCGCCAACTTTGTGCTCCGGCGCAACGCCAATCCGGATGCGCAAAAAATCCTGCGTGCCCAGCGCCCCGATAATCGACTCGATGCCGTTGTGCCCCGCCGAACTGCGCCGCGTATGAATCCGCAACGTGCCCAGCGGAAAATCCAGCTCGTCCTGAATCACAATCAGGTCCGACTCCGGCTTCGCTTCGTACTCCTGCGACCAGCTCCCGCACCGAGACGCCACTCAAATTCATGAACGTCTCCGGCTTGGCCAGCAACACCGGTGATCGCCGATCACCGCCCGCGCCGTCAGCGCCCGGCACTGCCGGTTTCTGACTTCCACTCCCAGGCTGCCGGCGATTCGATCAATCGCCAGAAAGCCCAGGTTATGCGGCGTGAACTGATACTCGATCACCGGGATTGCCGAGACCAACGATCAGTTTCACGCCGAACCCTCCCAATGCCACGGATTTGCGCGGATCATCGCGATACGATCATCACGGCAGAGCGCGAGAATCATCGCTATCCTTGCCGCGATCCGTGTAATCCGTGCCGATCCGTAGCCGTTATTTCTTCTCCTTCTTCTCGGCCTTCTCCGGCTTCGCTGCCGGAGCCTCGGCGCCTTCTTCCTCCGTCTCCTGCTTGCCCTTCTTGATGACTTCGGGCTCAGCCGGAGCCGCCGCTTCCGCCGCCACCGCATCAGGCGTCGCCACCACTTCTTCCTTCACCGCGGTGACGTGCGCCACGGGCTGATTCGCGTCGGTAATGAACTTGATCTTGTCCGAGTGCGGCAACTCCGAAACGCGCAGCACCTTGCCAAACGTCAGCTCGCTGACGTCGGCATCGATGTGGCTCGGAATATCCGCCGGCAGGCACTCGATCTCCACTTCGCGCAGCATCTGTTCCATGATGCCGCCCTCCTGCTTCACGCCCGCCGCCTCGCCGACCAGGAAGATCGGCACGCTGACCTTCAGCACCTTGTCGAGCGCGATGCGCTTCAGGTCGATGTGCAGCAGCTTGCCCTTGATGGGCTCGTACTGCCAGTCGACGATCATCGCCTTGGTGCGCTCGCCGCCCGTCGAGCGCGAGATCGAAAATCGTGTTGTGGCCGGTCTCCGAGTTCAGGATGCGCAGCACATGCCGCGGATCCACGCTGATCGGCGAGCGAATCCTTGCCCGCTCCATACACCACGGCCGGAATTTTTCCGCCACGCCGCACCGCGCGCGCATCGTTCTTCGTTCCCGCTTCCCGCGGTTGCGCTTCCAGTATGTTCTGTTCCAATGCAGTCGCCATAAATTTCAATTCCTATCTAAGTATCTAGAATTGTCATCCTGAGGCGACGCTTTTGCCGCCGAAGGATCTGAGCGACGCCGCGCGAATCGTCGCGTCTTTGAGACGCTGCAATCGCCGTTGGGCGCGCTTCGCTACAATTCCCTGTCAGCTACGTAAACAACTTACTCACCGAAGTCTCTTCGTGATTCGCCTGAATCGCCCGGCCAATCAATCCCGCAATCGAGAGGACCGTAATCTTTCCTCCCTTTTCCGTTCGTGCCGCATCCGCCTCGGCAGTCAGCGGGATCGTGTTCGTGACCACCACTTCCTTGATCACCGAGTTCCGGATGTTCTCCACCGCCGGCCCCGACAGCACCGCATGCGACGCGCACGCATAAACCGACAGTCGCGCCGTTTTCCATCAACGCCGCCGCCGTCTTGACCAGCGTTCCCGCCGTGTCAATCAAATCGTCGATGATCAAGCACGTGCGCCCGTTCACGTCGCCGATCACGTGCATCACTTCGGCCACGTTCATCTCGACGCGCCGTTTGTCGACGATCGCCAGGGCCGCGTCCACCTTCTTCGCGAAAAACCGCGCCCGCTCCACGCCGCCCGCATCCGGCGAAACCACCGTCAAATTCGGCAACTGCAGCTTGCGGAAGTGATCCACCAGCACCGGCGAAGCGAACAAATGATCCACCGGGATATTGAAAAATCCCTGCAACTGCGGCGTATGCAAATCCACAATCAACGCCCGGTGCGCGCCCGCGGTGGTCAGCAGATCGGCCACCAGCTTCGACGAAATCGGACTGCGCGGCTTGTCCTTGCGGTCCTGCCGCGCATAACCAAAATACGGAATCACCGCCGTGATGCGCCGTGCCGACGCGCGCTTCAGCGCATCGATCATCAGCAGCAACTCCATCAAGTGCTCGTCCACCGGACGGCACGTCGGCTGCATCACGAACACATCGGCGCCGCGCACGTTCTCCTGAATCTGAACGTAACACTCGCCGTCGCGGAAGCGGATCACCTGCGCCTGCCCGCGCTGCATGCCGAGAAATTGGCAGACTTCATCGGCCAGGTGCTCGTTCGCCGTGCCGCTGAAAATCTTGAACTTCTCGTCCGAGCGCGGACGCTGCTTCCGCTCCGTCTTCTCGTCAGTCACAGGCGGACTCTTCTTTTCAACCTTCTCAGCCTTGTCGGTCGGCGTCACTAAAGTAGCCATGGTTAGCTCTTCTGGGCTCCTGGCCTTCAGCTTTCGAAGCCGGCCGCTTGCTAGCAGCTAGCAAGCTGATCTTCTGGCTGGGCCGCTAGGATTCGAACCTAGACAAAGTGCTCCAAAGGCACTTGACCTACCATTAGTCGACGGCCCAGTAAACCATTGTTGATTGCTGATTGTTGATTGCTGATTGAACCCCAAACCGGGGTACACTTAGATTCTCAATCAACAATCAAAAATCAACAATCAAAAATTTCGCCGATCCTACAGTTCTGTGGCGACGGCCGCCTCGGCCGTCCAGCGAAGCCGAAGCCGAGCGCCCAGAGGCACAAGCCCAGCCCGCAAGCCCTAGTCCCCAACAATCCGCTTCCAGTAAGCCCGCCGCGTCAACGTCGCCGTCGCCTGCGCCGCCCAGCCTTGCTTCCGCAGCCTGACCGTCGCCTGCACGCCGCCTCGCGCGAAGCAAACAGCCCGTACAGCGTCGACCCGGAGCCCGACAACGACGCATACTTCGCGCCCGCGCGCAAAAGCGCACGCTTTCCATCACTCAGCTCGGGATATTCAGGAAAGACGACTGTTCAAAGTCGTTTTCGATCCCAGCCCGGACAAGCCAGAGAAGCGGATTCTCGGCCCGGCCCCTTCTCGCAACAACTCAGAAGGAGCACTGGAGTAAGGCTCGCTCAGCCACGCCGACAACCCGCGGCCAAGCTCATCCATTCTATCGGACCCAGTCAGCTACCGTCAATTTCGTCGCGGGTTGATGCTCGGAGGCACGCTCATGTTGGGCCGGTTCGTGTGGGGACGGGCGCCTTCGCCTGTCCAGGTTTGTGTGGGGACAGCCGCCCCCGGCTGTCCGGCCGAGCGAAGCTCGGCATGGTCTTCGCCGGACCGCGCCACGATCACTCGGCATCACCGCGCCTCCCGCCATCGCCGTGGAAGAGCGGCCCTTCAGGGCCGCGTCAGGCCTCCCGAAGGACGCGGGCTTTAGCCCCCGTGCACACCGATCCCACTCCGCAAACGCCTTCGGCGTCGACACCCCAACCTCCGGCGTCACCACCACGCAAGCCATCGCCGGCAAATCCTCCAGCGGATAAACCTGCTCCCCCCGCCCCACCCCCAACACCGTCCCCCCACCAGAAACAGCGGCAAATCCGACCCAACCTCCGCCGCAATCCGCAACCTCTCCGCCGCCGGCAGCGCTTTTCGAAGCGCCCGCTCCAGCCCCAGCAACGTCGCCACCGCATTCGCCGAAGCCCCGCCCAGCCCGCCCTGCACCGGCAACCGCTTCTCAATCTCGATGACCACGCGCCCCTTCGCGCGCAAGCGCCCGCATCGCCTTCTCCACGATGCGGAAGCAGGTATTCGACTCGTCCCTCGGCACGCGCGGATCGGCGCACCGAATCTCGATCCCGCTGCCCCGCCCCACGCTCACCCGAATCACATCATGCAGTCCGATCGTCTGATACACCGTCAGCAGCTCGTGAAACCCGTCCTCCCGCGCCGCCCCAATGCGCAGCCCAAGATTGATCTTCGCGAACGATCGCACCGTGACAGTCATGGCCGGATGATTGTAAAGTCTCGACTGCACCAATTTGCGAGGCCGCCCGCGTCGGACCTGATCGGCAGATCCGTCTTCGCCTGTTACCAGGCACCAAGTCCCACTCGATGACTTCGGTAATCTCGACTCTTACCTTCAGTGAAGCATCTTATTGTGATTTCAATCACAAACCGTCCGAAGACGGCTCCCGTTGGTTGAAACCGTAAGTTGAGACCAGACCCATGTGCTGTCCCGGATGCGGTCCGGACCCTGTGCAGCATTCTCCCGCAAGTTGGGATGGAAGTCGGTTGGAGCGGGAGCAAGTCGTACGGCCAAATCTCATGCCCGGCTGAACAACCGGTTGCGGACCGGCGGCCGCGAGCATCAAAGGGACGGGTATGCGCCGAGTCGTTTCACAGTACTTACTTATTGGCACTTCTGGTGTGCCGCCGCCGCTGCGGCCTTCTCACAGAGCGACTACAAAGTCATCACAGTCACCGACGGCGGCACGATTTCCGGCACGGTCAAATGGTCGGGCACCGGTTCCTCACGCCCTTGACTTTCCCATCACCAAAGATCCGCAGATCTGCGACCCCGATTCCAAGAAAGACCACCGACCTTGAGCGCCTGATCATCGGGCCGCAGGGCGGCGTCGCCAACACCGTCGTCTATCTCAAGAACATTTCCAGCGGCAAAGCCATGGACCTGCCCGAACAGCGCCGCCACCTCGACCAGAAGCGCTGCCACTACATTCCGCACATTCTTCTCGTCCCGGAGAAGGCGTCGCTCGACATGATGAGTTCCGACGCCACGCTGCACACCATTCACATGGACGGCGCGGCCACGTTCAACCTGCCGTTTCCCTTTCCCAACCACGTCACCTCGCGCGCCATGCCCACGCCCGGGCTGGTGCACCTGCGCTGCAACGGTGGCCATGTCTGGATGAATGCCGAGATGTTGGTGGTCTCGCATCCTTACTACGCCGTCACCGACGAGAGCGGACACTTCGAGTTCACCAACGTCCCGCCCGGAACCTATCAGATCGTGGCCTGGCATGAAGGCTGGGGACTGGCCGGCAAAGAACAGGCCTACGACGTCCTGACCGAACACAGCGTGCAGCGCCCGGTCTTCACCGAAGCCAAAACGTGGGAGAAATCGGTAACCGTCAGCGGCAACCAGGCCAGCACCGTGAACTTCGTGATCTCGAACAGCAAATAGATTGGGACCGGGTTCAGGCGGGAGATGACTTTAGGGGGCGCCCCATCCTAACGTCGCGCCTTTTGCGACGTCAGTGTAGGGATTTTGACTGTACAATCCTCGTTCAAGTTTCCGCCTAGACTCAGTGATCCCCCGCTCCAAAGCGCCTCTGCTCCTGCTCGCGGTCGCAGTCCTGATCGCGATCATCGCGCTATTCTTCCCTCCGATCCCGCAACCTCTGGCCTATCACAACTTCGCCGACCACCGCAGTTGGCTCGGCATCCCGAACTTCGGAGACGTCATCTCCAATGTCCCCTTCGCAATCGTCGGAATATGCGGCCTGATCTTCTTGCTCAAACCGAGCTCCGGAACATTCTCTGATCACCGCGAGCGCTGGCTCTACCTCGTAATGTTCGCCGGCCTGATCCTCACTGCGTTCGGCTCCGCCTACTACCATCTCAAGCCGGGAAATTCCCGCCTGGTCTGGGACCGCATCCCGATCATGATGGTCTTCATGGCGCTGCTGGCGGCCGTGATCGCCGAACGGGTCAGCGTGCTCGCTGGACTCTGGCTGTTCCCCGCGCTGCAAGCCGCGGGCATTGGCAGCGTTCTCCTCTGGCGCGCCGGAGAACTGCACGGCCACGGCGACCTGCGCTTCTACGCCGCAGTGCAGGTCTATTCCATTCTCATTCTGCTGCTGCTGTTGCTGGTTCCGGCGAAGTACACGCGCAGCTCCGACTTCGCGGTCGTCGTTGGCTTCTATGTCCTGGCCAAGATTCTCGAGGAAACGTGACCGCCAGATCTTCGCGCTCGGCCACATCGTCAGTGGACACACGCTGAAACATCTGGCAGCAGCAGCCGCCGGCTACTGGATCTTGCGAATGCTGCAGAAAAGAGAAGCTGTGCGAGCTTGACTTGTGGAAATTCGCGTGAGCCCGCGACCAGAAGAGGTTTGACTCCGAACCGGGGTCGATGAGTGATATGGATATTACGCCAACTGACTCGGCGCTCCCACCACGCCACGAGCAGCGAACTCGTCTACGGTTGGCGCGCCGGTCCAATCTGAGGTGCGCGCACCGGCTTGGCCATGCCGTAGAAGATAACGACGCCTTGGCCACCGCACCGGGTCGAAATCGCCTCGGGAGGCGTGCCTATACAGCTGCCGATGTCCTGCCAGTTGTTCATTGCCCAGATGTTGCCTGCTGGATCGACAGCGATATCGGTCATCATCTGCAGTCCACCACCGACGTATCCACCGGGAGGCGAAATCTGTTCGCCCGTGTGCACGCCGGGCGGGCAGTGCTCGGCGCGCACGCCGCATAGTTCTACGATCGGGCTGCTTGCCATGGCGAAGTTGGAGATCCAAACATTGTCATTGCCGTCCACGACAGCTGCCCACGGTCCGGGGATGCCGCTGCCCTTGAACGGCGAGCCCGGAAACTGGGTGCCGTCCGGCCGTAGGAGCGTGACGCTACCGCCCTCGCTGCCTCCTTGCTGCTTGGACATTGTCGTCGTTAGGTAGTCCGAGGCCGACGCGACCCCGTCGAGCTTCAGGCGTACGCCCATGTCGACCAGATGAGCCATCCCCAGCAATCCAGTACCAAACCGGTTGGTGACCCAGACGTTGCCCTGACTGTCGATAGCGAGACCGCTATTGTTGATGCCGGTTTTAAAGCTCTCAGCCTTGCTCGGATCGGAGGCCGGAAAGCGGGTGACGTGAGGAGTTCCACTGTTGGAAACCCAGATCCTGTCCTGCTGGTCGATCGCGAGGTGAAATGGAGCCACGAAAGACTTGCACGGCTCCGCACTGTCGCCCTCGCAAACGATCCGTCCGTTGGTGATGTCGCCCTTGGGGAAGTATACGAGTTGCCTCTTTTCGATACCCAGCACCCAAACGTCACCACTGGGCGTAACGATGACGCCCTGCATCAAACCGAGCCTGCCGCCGAAATTGATGCCCTCCGGCGGCGTCAGAGGCTTGCCGTTCTTGTCGAATACTGAGATTGATTTGCTGCCATAGCTGGTAAGCCATGCGTTATCCTGCGCGTCCACTGCGGCGCCGAAGGTTCCGCCTTCCATTCCACCGCCCGTGAAACCCGTGGTGATCGGCGAGAGCGGTCGGCCGTTCGGGGCGAACTTGGTGGCGTGGCCCTGCCACAACGAGTCTTGCCCCTGCCAACCAACACTGAAGTTGTCGCCGACCCACAGATTGCCCTCGCTGTCGAACATGCACTTGCCACCCGCGACATATCCACCGCCTGTGAACTTCAGTGGAAGTGTCCAGGCGCCCGGCGCCCAGTTGAGATACGGCATATACGGAACCGCAAGCATGTGATTGCTCGCTGATACTGGATAGAGCTGACGAAGCAGATTGAAGAGCTGGTCGGGCTGGTGCCACGGGTTGAGGGCGATTGATTCGGCGGCACTCAATGTATTGGTTGGGGCGCCTCCGCCCGGAGGCGTAACGGCCGCGAACAGGCGGCTGCAGGCATCTGCCTTCACGCGATTGACGCAAGCGGAGAGAAGGTCGGCAAGAGTAGCGAAGTTGGCCATCGTAGGCGTCTGGCTGCTATTCAGCGGGTCCTGAATTGCTCCACCCCATCCGCCCGTCTCCAGATCAACGAAGTTGGGCACGTTCCCCGCAGCAATGCGAAGACCGAGGGCATAACCCTTGATCATCGTGCCGTCTAAGAACTGCGCGTGCGTCCAGACTGACGCCACGGTCGTCATCTCGTTGATGACAACGCCGGCGGGGGGATTGTTGCCAACAACCGTGATCAGCGCAATGGCAGGGTTGTCGCCGCCACTCTTGTTGGCCGTGGGTTCGCCACCCGTCGCGACCAGATAAAGGATGGCCTCGCCTTGCGAGCCGTGTACTTCGAACCTGCCATCGGCACCAGTCTTGGTCTGAGCGAGCTGCTTAGGCGCGTCTGAACCCTCCGCCCACAAGGTTACAGTTGAGTTGGCGATGGGTGCGCCTCCACCCGTGACCTGACCTTTGATACTGTCAGAGCCTGAAGCGAACCTAGCCAGCAAGACGCTGGCGACGAGAAGTGTCACCAGAACCAGTTTCCGAACAGATGACGTCGATTCCATGCTTCCTCCTGCGCAAGCCTCCTGCAGCGCACTTCTGTCGAGTGCTGCAACTGGCTATTTCACGACTGTTGCGGACATCCGGGAACTGTCGGTTCTGCCAGTGGTAGGAGCTGTGGATACTGTCGACTGGATGGATCAGCGCTGCGCTCCCCGTGGACCCTGTTTCTTCCACTGTTTACCGGAGCGGCATAATTTAGGAGGTGAAACCAGTCGTTTACGCGTTTTGACCGCTGGTCAATGAGGCACTGCGAGCTTCAGCCTTTGGGGCGCCAAGTGACCCTGATCCGTCAGAATCCGTGACGAAGAATTTGCCTTACCCGCGCCGCTTGTACAGCACGGCGAACTCAAATCCCGCATTCGGCGGAAACAGCTCCGCCACCTTCCGCAGCCTTTCGGCTAACGCGGACGGCGCCAATAATGGGTAGTCGCGCTCCCTTAAATCGTAGTAGTCCACGTCGAGATACAGCGACAGCAGATAAATCGAAATCGTGTCGGAAAATGTCGCGTCGAGATATTCATTCTTGAAGCGCTCCGCGTCAGGCCCTCCGGCGGTGGCCAACTTGCGCGCTTCCCAGGCATCGAGCGACGTCTCCCCGCGCACTCCCGCTTCCACCTGGCTCCAAGCCAACTCGCTGAAGTCATGCGAGACTCCGGCGCGCTCGACCAGCGCGTGGCCCACGTTGATATAAAATTCGAAGGCCACCGAAAATTTGTCATCCATCAATCGCGTGGAAATGAACACACACTGCGAGTCGCCAAGATTCAGATTGCGATGGCAGACCGCGTTGTCGCTGAGCGCGACGTCATAGCGGTCAGCGATGACGGTTTCGTCTCCCTGACTCACGGCCAGCGGGACAAAATAGTACGCCTTGCGCTCGAGCGCAGCGGCGACCTTGGTGGGGACAGCAGCGATCATTCGCTCGAGGTCAAACGAGTTGACCGCGACCTCGCCGGCGACGGCATAGCAGATACCGTTCGGCGCTTGCGAAACCGGGGTTTGCCTCACAACTTCGGCGGGGCTGCGCGTAATCGCTGGGGCTGCCTGAGACATCTGCCCTATTCTACACACAGCGGCGTAGAGCTTCGGTCCTCAGCGATGTTGGCGCGGGGAGTCCTCGCCGGTCGGGCAAGCCACGATTTACGATCTGCCGCCTTCGCAACAAGCCGAGACGTCACAGCCACGAAACTACCAGGCCACTAGCCTTTTCCGCCCAATCGAGTAAGATTTTGAGGCCCACGCACAGCGGGGTGCGCCATGAGAATCCGCTCTTCGCTGAGAGAATTGGCACGATGCGCGGAACGACTGGGAGATCGTGCGTACAATCGACCATCTATGTCCAGGTTTGACCTTCGAGGTTAGAGCTGCTTGGAGAAAATACGCGACCAACAAACCCGCACCGACTCCAAGACGCGGCTTGTTGAGCAAATCAACCTCTGCCTGCAGTCGGGCGACTACTCTCGTGCCCTGGATTTGTTGCGCGGCACAGCCGCCGAATTCCCCAATGATGCGGAGTTGTCCGGGTTGGAGAAGCTCGCCCAGGACGGCGTCAAGCATAAGGCCGAAGCCGACCGCCTTATCACCGAAAGTCAGGAACTGTTCGCACAGCGGAAATCGGCTGAAGCCATTCAGTTGTTGCGCAAAGCCTACGAACTGGATAAACGCAATTCTCTCGCCCGCGCCATCCTGGCCAATGCCCTGGTCGAGCAGGCGCATTCGGTTGTAGAAACCGATTGGCTGGAGGCCGAGACCCTGACCAATCAGGCGCTCGCCCTGAACCCCGCGCATCCCACGGCGAAAACGATCCACGGCCTGATCGTCGAGCAGAAAAAAACAAGCTCTGTGGAGGATTGGGTTGAGAAAGCGCGCAAGCTGCAGTCTTCCGGCGATCTATTCGCCGCCTTGGCTTGGGTTGCTGAGGGATTGGCGGTTCATCCCGACGATCCCAAGTTGGTTCAGATTCAAGATGCAATCCAGCGCGACCAGGGCATTCGGCGCCGCCAGGCACGACGCGGCGACCTGGAAGACCTGCGGCGCCTGCAGCACGAGATCGCTGGGGCCGCGGACGTTGCTGCAAAACAAGCATTAGCTGTGCGCATCCAAGCGGTGGCCGCCAAGTATTGGACGGATGGCGAAATCTTGTCCATCGCCAATGCCCTGCTCCTCCGCTTGGGATTGGTCCCAGAGGAGAATTCCGGCGGGTCGCCGCGCAGCAAAGGCGCGACTGTAATTCTTCACGTCCCGCGCCCCACCGCACTTCCGGCTCTGAGCGCTGATACGAGCCAGCCTCCTCCCAGCCCGGCTCTGCCGAGCCCGGTTTTGCCACCCCCGATTCCGCCGAGCCCGATTTCACAGAGCACGGTTCCGCCCAACCCGCTCCCAACCGCAAACGTTCCCGCTGGCAAGGTTTCGCCCAGCAAAGTTCCGTCCGGCATTGTGCCGCCTGGCAAAGTCCCGACCTTACCGCCAGAGACGCAGCTCCCACCGCTGCCAACCGCGGCCGTTCCCGCCACCGAGCCTTACGCACCCGCGGCCAAAGTCCCATCCCAATCGCCCAGCCCAAAACAGCCGACGAGGTCGAAATCCACAACGCTGATCGCTCGTCTCCGCCGCAGCGATTATCCTGGTCACAGCGATCTTCTTCTTCGCAGGAAAGCATGCTGCTCCGCCAGCAGCGAAGACCCCCGCAGGAGCGCCCGCCGCTTCGGCCCCGGTGGTCGCCGCACCCAGCGTCTCCGCTCCGGACGTCTCCGCTCCTGCACAAGCGACTCCCGAACCATCTCCGCCTGCTTTGGATGTTTCTTCCGACACCAGCCCCACAAAGCCCGTCGATGATCAGCCCCCCTCCGATTCCGGTCAGAACCTGGGGACGCTTCTTGTCGTTGCCGGCCAAGACGACGCAAGAGTTTTTCTCAACGGAAAACTTCAACGGCAACTTACTAAAGCCGGCCAGCTGCGCCTGCCAAATCTCGAGCCGAAGGACTACGTTGTACAAGTCTCTAAGAGCGGCTTTCAGGATCCTCCCCAGCAGAAGATCAGCATTCGCAAGGACGAACAGGCCGAGGTTATCTTCAACCTCCAACCGCAGCCTCGCATGGCCTCGCTGACCATCCAGGGCGGCACGCCCGAAACCATGGTTCTCGTCGATCAAACTCCGGTCGGCACCGTTCAGCCCGACGGCACAATCTCCGTCTCCACCGTCAATCCTGGAGACCATACCGTCGAGCTGCGCAAAGAGCGATTCAAACCCAGGCAATTCAAGAAGCACTTCGTTGCGGGCGGAACGATAGCTCTCGCTGCTGCGGATGCCGCTCTGGAAGCCACTCCCGGCGAATTGAAAATTACCTTCGCGCCCCCCGACGCGACCGTCGCTGTCGTGAAAGGCGACCTTCTGAAAATAGTGAGCAGTGGTGTCCCGCTCAATCTTGCCCCCGGTACCTACACTCTTACTGCGCGAACTTCGGAAAGGATCACGCGCTCGTCCACGATTGAAGTGGTCGCCGGTCAATCCAAGACTTTGGATCTGTCTCTCGCACCGAGCGGTATGTCGAAATGGGATGACCCGGGCGCCTGGAAGCACGAGAGCGATTCTTTCGTTCGCAAAGGCGGGGACTTCGTCCTGTATGGAGCGATTCCCGCCTCGGGCACCTTTGTTTTTTCCGCGATGCTTACCAAGGGTCACCAGTTGCAATGGGTGCT
This sequence comes from uncultured Acidobacteriaceae bacterium, assembly GCA_963795875.1. GTDB lineage: Bacteria > Acidobacteriota > Terriglobia > Terriglobales > Acidobacteriaceae > Sulfotelmatobacter. The sequence goes on along the minus strand of CAWCJM010000003.1, from coordinate 448,765 downwards.
GAACTACGCCGATCCCAAGAACTACGTGCTGTTCCAAGTGGACGACAACAACTTCCACCGAACTGTCATTCGAAACGGGGAGAAAACGGACGAGATCATCGTTCCCCATAAAGCCGACAAGAAAAGTTTCCGCACGCTTCAAATCCGCGTTAGCCCCACCGAGGTCGTCAACCAGATCAAGCAAGGTGAACGTTGGATCCTCCTGGATCGCTGGACGCAGCCCGGCACCAATCTCAGCCTTGGCAAGTTTGGCTTCTACCTGCCGGGAAACGACCAGGTAGAGCTCTCCAGCTTCGCGCACTACGCTGACCTGAACATCCGCTAAAAATCCCGGTCGACTAGGCGGGAACTCGATCACCGCGGCTTCGGTTTCTTCTTGCCCTCGAGATTGAGCGCCACGGCAGCGCGGATGAGATCCTTCAACGCCGCCTCATCGATCATGTCGCCCTCGTGGATGTCGATGGCACGCCTTACATTCCCCTCGAGGCTGGAGTTGAATAGAGCTTTAGGGTCCTTCAACGCCGCTCCCTTAGCAAATGTCATCTTGAAGACGTTTTTGTGCGTTTCTCCCGTGCAGACGATCCCGCCGTGGGAAAAAACGGGAGTCCCAGACGATTTCGGTTTGACCCACTTCCGCTCTTCGATGATTTCAGGATCTGCCTCGTGTATGATTTCGCGCACCTTCGCGAGCATCTTCCCACGCCAGTCCCCAAGTTCCGCTATCTTCTCGTCGATGAATGTAGAGGCGGATTCCACCGCGATGGTCTTTTTCATATTCAGCTCCAACTCTCGCACCTAGCCCAACTTTACACTCTCAGCCAGCCACGGAACCCCCTGGCGGCATAGTAAGATTCCGCGCCGTTGTGATATAGAAAAACAGTGTCGAACCGGCGATCGCAAAAGAGGGCGCCGCCGAGTTTCCTGATAGCAGAAGGTGTTTTCACCCAGCTCGACGTTTTCGTATCGAAATTCCCGAGTCTCTGCAACTCTCGATATTGTTCTTCCGTCAAGAGCTCAATGCCCATGGCCTCTGCCATACCGATAGCGTTATCTCGTGGTTTATTCTCTTTCCTTGAGTCCAGCGCTTCACGGTCGTAGCAAATACTTCTGCGGCCTTTCGGACTCTCCGCTGAACAATCATAAAAAATGTATTCGCCGGTCTTCTTATCGTGACCAACAACATCCGGTTCACCGCCAGTTCTTTCCATTTCATTGAGTGAGCCACAGTTTTTCAGAGTTCGCTTCCAGCTTCGCTTGTACTGGCAGCCACTCAAGACCTTTGTGGCGGTTCATGTTTTTCTCAAAGCGGGCTTTCAATGTTTTGAGTAGTTCTTCACGTTGTTTTTTGGAAAAAGTTCCGTTTGTCATAGTTCCTTCTTACGGCAAGAAACGGTTCACAGAACGATCGTCGCGCGACCCGCCTTGCCAAACGGCATCATCCCGGTTCGAAGATCACAGGTTCGTGTACGAACTTGTACTGATCGCCGATCTCTTCGAAAGCAGCCGTCGAACGACATGGCCTTTCCACATCCACAATCCCGAAAGGACCATAGCCGGAAAGAAGATATACCGAGTTGGCGGCGCATAGTCTGGAAGTTTTTCAAACGGACTGTAAATGTAGCCGAATATCGGAATGGCAAAGACGATGTGAACCCAGCGAAGAATCGAGCGTTTGGTGACGTCTTTCATGACTATTAGTCCTCCATTTCTTGGCGAGGCGCATGGGCGTTCATCTCCCTCGATTCACGACTTCTGATCCGCCTGCGGCGGCCATTTGGGGGTTTCAATCCCGAACTGCTTTGCGTACTCCGCGTGCAGCCGCTGCCAGCCGCCGAACTTTATGGCGTCGGGGCCGACCATGCGCCCAATCGGAGTTCCGCTGAGAAGGTGATCCATCACATCGAAGCAAATGTGCCACCCGGCGGCGCCCATTGCAATGAAGCGGTGACCGATGTTGGTCCACAGCGTCAGGCGCGTGCCGCCACCAAAAGCTTCCAGTTCCCACCGCATATCGAAGTCCCCCCAGTTGTACTCAAGCACCTCGGGAGCGTCGGCTCGCGTCACTCTTGTTTCGGTAACGCGCGGAATCGGCGCTCCCACAGTGGTGAGGTTGACTCTGGTTCCGACCATATCCAGCGTTCCATCAGCGTCAAACGGAGCCCACTCGCGCAGATGCGCCGGGTCGGTTAGCGCCTGCCAAACTTTTTCCGGCGAGTGGCGCAGTTCCCGAACGAGAACGAGCGTCCACTTCTCTTGACCGTTTCGTCCCCGTTCCTTTCGTATTTGCGCCCCGAAGGCGGGACCTGGTGCGTACTCCGCGCGAGCGGCCATCTTCTTCTCCTTAGCGTGAATAGTGCGTCAGCTGGGTGAGCTGGATGAGGTTGCCGCAAGTGTCTTTCAGCATCGCAATCGTCGAGCCGGTCACATCAGTGGGCGGCATCGTGAACTCCGCGCCGCGACCCTTGATCCGTTCGTAGTCGCCCTTAATGTCGTCAGTGAAGAACATCATCGCGGGTTGGTTCTGTTGAAAAATTGCCTGCTGATACGTTTGGGCCGCAGGATTGTTGTTCAGCGCCAGCTGCAGCTCAGTACCGTCCGGCTCCTCGGGCGAAGCCACGGTCAGCCAGCGATAGGGGCCCTGACTGAAATCGGTTTTCTTGGCAAAACCCAGCACCCCGGTATAGAAGCGGAGGGCCTTGTCCTGGTTGTCCACGTATATGCTGGTCACTTTGATTTTCATTTCGTTTCTCCTTTTTTACGTTCGCGGAGTGGGCCGCGCGTCTTCTTCTTGTCTTCCTTTTTCGTTGGTGTTAACGGATCCATGCGATCGAGGTGGCGTTCGAGAGCATCAAGGTAGCCGGACCAGAACCGGCGGAACTGAGCCAGCCAGGCATCCATCTCTTGAAACGGTTTAGGCTTCAGCCGATAAAGACGGCGCTGTGCGTCCACCGTGGATTCCACGAAGCCCGCGTCGCGCAGTACGCGCAGGTGTTTTGATACGGTCGGCTGCGACATACGAAGCTGGCGCTCGATCTCTCCTACCGACTGTTCTGAAGAGACCAGAAGGCTCAATATCGCGCGGCGGTTTGGCTCCGCAATGATTTCGAATACGGATTCCACTTCTTTTATATACTCTAACGAGCATATACGTGTCAAGGCATGTTTAGGTAATTCGAATAATGATTTCGGTTGACGGGCACAGATGCACGTCGAAGCCGGAACCAGAACCATCGGTGCACTCGGCAGCCACTGCGCGAACCGTGCCGGGAAGAGTTCGAGCCATTACAATGAGTCGTGACCGCATGACGTCTGCAGCTACATCGCGCGCTCCGCGCTGGTATACCATTCCCGTTCGCGTCGGCCTGGTCACATTTATCGGGACGCTGCTCTGCTTCGCGGTCAGTCTGTTCTTCGCCATCTTCGGCACAGTGATCACCGCGTCTCTGCGGGGCGTGCATCCCGACATGCGGATCGCCTATCGGCATATTGCGATCCCTATGGCGGTGGTCGCCGGATCCATCATTCTGGTGCTCGCGCTGGTGATAGAGATTCGCCATTACCGCCAGGCTAAGACTCTGTCGGCGATTGAGAGGATGGGCTGGCCCGCGCCGCCGCGCGTTGCGATTCCGATACCGCATTCGTCGGACCGCAAGTATGGCGAACGCGCGATACCGCAGTATGAGCGCGCAGTCGCGCAGGCGGGGGGCGAACCGGTCCGCGTCGCCCTCGATCAGACACAGGACGAAATCCTGAAGCTGCTGGAAACCTGCGACGGAGTACTCCTACCCGGGAGCAAAGCCGACGTCGATCCCGCACGGTTCCACGCGGCGCGCTCGCCGCACACCGCGGCCGCCGATCCTCGGCGCGACGAAGTGGATGACGTGCTGCTCGACGATGCCTACCGGCAACGCAAGCCCGTGCTGGGCATCTGCTACGGATTGCAGAGTCTGAATGTCTTCCGCTCGGGATCCCTGGTGCAGCACATTCCGGAGTTTCTGCCCGAAACCGCGCGCGCAAAGGTTGATCATGAGGCAGGAGGGAAAGTCCCGGTGGCACACTCGGTCGAAATCGATCCCGCCTCCAGGCTGGCGAAGATCGTAGGCGTCAAAAACGGGAACGGACCGCTGGTCGTGCCCGTGAACTCGTCGCACCATCAATCCGCCGACTCGATCGGCAAGGGCCTGCGCGTGGTTGCGCGCTGCCCCGAAGACGGCATCATCGAAGCGCTGGAAGGCACCGCGCCCGATCATTTCGTGCTGGCCGTGCAGTGGCATCCCGAGCGTTCGGTGAACGACAATCCAGCCTCGCGCGCCATTTTCCGTGCACTGATTGATGCCGCAAGCCAACATCGCGAGAAACTGACCGGTAAGACGATGTCTTAATGGCTCTTCTTCCGCGTCTTCTTTTTCGCACTCGCAGATCTCTCCAGGAGCACCACCACGTGGGCGATCGCTGCGTTATCCAGATCGAGGCCTTCCGGCGTCTTTGCCTTAAGGCCAACGCAATCGCTGTGCAGGCCGAGCAACTCAGCAACGCGGGTGCGAATGCTGGCGGCGTGCGGACCAATCTTGGGAGCAGCCAGAATCAGGCTGGAATCGATGTTGGCCACGCTGTAACCGGCGTCGCGCACGCGTTTCAGAGCCTCGCGCAGGAAGAGGACGGAATCCGCACCTTTCCATTTCGGATCGGACGGAGGAAAGAGAGCTCCGATATCGGGCGCGGCAATGGCTCCGAGCAGCGCATCCGTAATGGCGTGGAGTAAGACGTCTCCGTCGGAGTGCCCGCCCAAGCCTTTGTCATGGGGCAACGTGATGCCGCCGATCTTCAAAGGAATGCCGGGGCGGAATTCGTGCGAGTCGAAGCCATAGCCGATCCTCATGCGGAAACCTCAGCCACGGATCCGCACGGATTTTCACGGATCTTTTTTCGTTCGTTATCGAAAAGCAGTCGGCGGAATTGCGGACGCAGACCGAAGTTCAATAGCAGGCCTACTTCAATTTCTGTTGCCCTGAGATAGTGCAGGAGTTGCGCCTCGTGTGCCGATTCCAGAGTCCGTGCCCGTGCCGCTTTTAGTTCCAGCAAGACTGCATCGTCTACCATCAGGTCGGCGAAATACTGCCCGACTTTCTTACAGCGAAACCATACGGGCACCGGAACCTCCCGCACAGCCGCCAAGCCCGCTTGTGTCAGCGCCACGACCATCGCTTCTGCATAAGTGGACTCCAAGAATCCGTACCCGAGTTCGTTGCATACGTCGTAAAAGACACCAATGATCTTTTCTGTGAGTTCGAAGTGCTTCAAGCGGACTGGCTGCGGATCCATCACCCGCGAGTTTACGCCTCTACAGAAAGATCGATCCGTGAAAATCCGCGAAAATCCGTGGCTCATTTCCGTAAATAGAACTCCGCCAGTTCCATGTCTCCAGGATTGGTGATCTTTATGTTTCGAGGGGAGCCCATGACGACGGCGACCTCGTGGCCGCTGCGCTCGGCGAGCGAGGACTCGTCGGTGCCCATGAATCCGTCGGCGGAGGCTTCGTCGAAGGCCTTCTTGATGACGCTGTATTGAAACCCCTGCGGCGTCTGGGCCAGCACGACTCCGGCGCGCGGAATCGTGGACTTGACGATAGCGCCTTCCGAAGTTCGCTCGACTTGCTTTACGGTGTCAACTGCGGGCAGGCCAGCGATGGCAGCACCATATTTTTTCGCGGCTTCAATAACGTCGCGGATGATTTCGGCCGTCACCAAAGGCCGCACTGCATCATGCACAAGCACTACGTCATCAGGCGCGGCGGTGAGGGCGTTCAGTGCGTGCTCAACGGATTGCTGCCGGTGTTCACCACCAACAACCAGTTCGATTTTCTTTTTCACTCCTCTCATCTCTTTCGCGAGACGCTCACGGAAGCCCTCGATCTCGTTTTCACGCAGGGCAATCCAGATTTCGCTGATGGCATCGACGGCGGCAAACTTTCGCAGCGTATGAATCAGGATGGGTGTACCTGCGAGGTCGTTGAACTGCTTCGAGGGGTGGGGCTTTTTGGTTTTCGCGTCCATGGCGCTGGGCATGGGGGCCATACGCGTCCCGAGCCCCGCAGCCGGAATAATGACGATCACCTTCATAGCGGGCTGTAAGTATACGAGCGCGAGCGGCGTGAGTTCAAATCCAGGGCCTTCCGAGGATTTCCGTATCGCCCTTCTCGACATACAATGTCGAAAGCTTCGGGGAGACGTCGATGCCGTTCGCAAGAGAAATCGCTCACTGGTTCGCGATACATGCCCAAACAATCTACTACCTGATGGCCACCGCCGGGGCATTCGTAGCCGTTCTGACCTATTATCGGAATTCCGTCATCGAGCGAGCCCGTTGGCTGTCGAGCCTCTATTCGAAGTTTTACGAAGCACCCGACCTGAAGAGGATTCGCAAGTGTCTGGATGAAAACGAGCCTAACGCTCCACAGGTTCAGGACCTGGTTCGGGACGAAGATTCGGATTTTACCGATTACCTGAATTTCTTTGAGTTCATGGCCTATCTTGAGAATCGGGGTCAGCTCAGCCAGAGGGACGTGGCGGCGCTGTTCGATTATTACCTGCGAGTTCTGTCCAAACACAAAGACGTGCGAGAATATGTACTGGAAGACAGGAATGGATACGGATATCTGAAGAAACTTCTGCCCCGTTTCCCTCCGGTCGGCTGACGGATCAAAAATGACGCACCATCTTTTTGTGTACGGCACGCTCTCTCCGCGGCACGCACCGCCGGAGATTGCAGCGACCGTCCGCCGACTGAGGCCGGTGGGCCAGGCAACGGTCAAGGGGCGCTTGTACGATCTGGGAGAGTATCCCGGTGCGGTTTTGAGCGAGAAGTCGCGCTCGGTGATTCGGGGAGAAGTTTTCGAGCTGCCGGGCGACGGGAGCACCTTGACCTCGCTGGACGACTACGAGGGATTTGAACCGAATAAGCGAAGCTCCAGCCTGTTTCTTCGCCGAACGTGGCCGGTCACGATGGACGACGGCAAGCGCCTACGCTGCTGGGTATACGTTTATAACGGGACTATGAAAGACGCGCGGCCGGTCAGAAGTGGCCGCTACTCGCGCCGGACGTCTACCCGCCGCTCCACGGGCCCGCGGTCCTCCGCAGCGAAGTAACCCAGCTCATCAACTCCCTACGATGTGCCCTGCTTGGTCTCCAACGGACTGGCTGCGGGCACCGTCGTTGGTCCAGGCCCCGGCAATGGAACCGGTTGCGCTGCAACAGGAGCGGCCTGGCGGGAATAGGCGGCACGCTCGTCCCACTTGCCGAAGATCATTTTCCCGGCGGTCGTCTGCAGGACCGAGGTGACTGACACGTCGATGGTCTTACCGATCATCTTCCGTGCGTTATCGACAACCACCATCGTCCCATCATCCAGGTACGCGACCCCCTGGTTGTATTCCTTGCCTTCTTTCAAAATGAAGACGCGCATAGTCTCGCCGGGGAGCACGATCGGTTTCAGCGAGTTGGCTAGTTCATTAATGTTCAGGACTTCCACGCCCTGGAGTTGTGCCACCTTATTCAGGTTGAAGTCGTTGGTGATGATCTTGCCCTCGTAGAGCTTGGCCAGTTCGATTAGCTTCAGGTCAACTTCGCGGACGGCGGGGAAATCGTCTTCCACGATCTGAATGGTGAGGGTGGCGACCTTTTGCAGGCGCTGGAGAATGTCGAGGCCGCGGCGTCCGCGATTGCGCTTGAGCGAGTCGGCGGAGTCCGCGACCAGCTGTAACTCACGCAAGACAAACTGCGGCGTCACGATAATTCCGTCGAGAAATCCAGTCTCGGCAATGTCGGCGATGCGGCCGTCGATGATGACGCTGGTGTCGAGGATCTTGTAGCTTTTCTTGCCCTGCTTCTCGCCGCCGAAGATGCCGCCCAAAGCAGCCAGGTTCAGCAGATCACCCTTGTTGGCGCCGACGATCAGACCCACGTACGCCATCAAAAGCATGACGAGGATCTGCAAGAAACTCTGCGTATGGCCTTCAGGAATGCTGTTGCGGATTACCAGGGCGAACAGGTAGGCACCACAGATGCCGAGGAAACTTCCAATGGCAGCTCCGATGAGCCGTTTCAGGCTCACGGCACGGAGTTTCCATTCGAAGACAACGATTGCGAGTCCGATCAGTGCGCCCACGCCCGCGTCGTAATTGCGGGTCAATCCGAAGGGCTCAATGACGAAGCAAGTAACCGCCACAACAATGACAAAAAGAAGACGTACAAGAATAAGATCCACGGTAAACCTCCCCGCGGATGCAGTAGCCCATATGCCCAAACGACCGGGCAATGCACCCGTGCCAGCCCTCGCCGCCCCCGGCGAGAATCGGCCTTCCTATGCGGGGCGCGCAAAGAATTAGGGGAATGAATGTACGCCCCGTCCCGGCTTGCAGGGGCCCGGCCGGACGATCAGTAAGCCAACGCCAAGAGTATATACCCGCCCGTCAGGAACGGGGGAAACCACCTTGCCCCCCCACACCGGCGATAGAGGAGGTGACCGTCCTACAGCCTTTCCTGCGTCCATTTACAGCGAACGTCGCTAGTCGAGTGTGAGGGGGCCCGGCATCTGACTGAAGTATTCGCGAACTGCGTCAATGGCAGGTCGCCGGCCCCGTAGTCCATCAATCCTTGGAGGATACTATGCGAGCTTTCAGGTTACTAAATCTGGCGCTTCTCTCGGTTCTTGTCGCGAGTTCAGCGGCTCTGTACGCCCAGGACGAAAAGCAGCAGGAAGATAAACCTCGGCAGGAAGAACCAAAGCGTCAAGACGAACCAAAGCGTCCAGAGGAACCCAAACAGCAGGATGAAGCCAAGCCAGCCTCCCGGCCGGACGAGATGAAAACTCCGCGTTCGGACGAGGCCAAGCCTTCGAAGCAGGAGCAGAAGCAGGAGGAAAAGCAGTCTCGGGACGAGATGAAGCAGGGGCGGCAAGAACAGCAGGAAGGTCACGCGCGGCCTGCGGGCAAGGGCGGCCACATTCCCGACGACCGTTTCCACGCACAGTTTGGCCGAAGTCATACGTTCCGAGCGCAGCGGCCGGTGGTGGTAGAGGGTCAGCCGCGGTTCGAGTATGGCGGTTACTCGTTTGTGCTGATCGATGCCTGGCCGGCCGACTGGGCTTACACGGATGATTGCTACATCGATTACGTCGATGGCGAGTATTTCTTGTTTGATCTGCTCCATCCCGGCATGCGGATTGCTTTATTCGTAGTGATGTAACAACCGCTCGAGTTGATCGACTCGGTGGCCCCCTCTGAGGCGGATTGCTCGGAGCGGGCCACCGCCATTTCCAGCACTCAACACGAGAGTCGGGCGCGCCATACGATGACCCCCCTGCCCTGCTAAACTTTCCGCATGAAAGCTTTAGTGCTCACCAGCCTGTCTGGGCCTGACGCGCTCGCTGTCCAGAATGTTCCAGAACCCACGCTGAAAGCAGGCCAAACGCTGGTTCGCGTGCGTGCCGGAGGGATGAATTTTGCTGACTTGATGACCACCCATGGAGGCTATCCCGGAACTCCCGCGCCGCCGCTGGTCGTGGGGCGCGAATTCGCTGGCGTCGAGATCTCCGGAGGTGGCGAAAGCAGCGGACGGCGCGTGATGGGTTACGCGCAGTGGGCGGCTTTCGCGGAAAAGACTGCAGCGTACTCCAACATGGTGTGGACCGTTCCCGATCAATGGACCGACGAACAGGCCGCCGCGTTCCCTGTGAACTACTTCACTGCCTACCTCGGATACTGGCAGGCCGGCATGACGCAGCAGCCAATGTGGGGACAGCCGCCCTCGCCTTTCCTGAGCGAAGCCGCAGGAGCTGTCCGGGCGAGCGAAGCTCCGCGGCGCACTCCGCGTGTGCTGATCCACGCCGTCGCGGGAGGCGTAGGAACCGCAGCCGTGCAGATCGGAAGTTGCTTGGCGTTGACATGTACGGAACGTCGTCGTCCGATGAAAAACTCGCGCGCGTGAAAGCGCTTGGCCTGCAGCATGGCATCAACTACAAGCAGCACGATTATGAAGAAGTCGTGAAGAACCTGACGCACGGCGAAGGCGTCGACGCTGTCTTCGAAATGCTAGGCGGGGAACACACCGCCAAGAGTCTGCGCTGCCTGCGCGACTTCGGACGCGTGATCCAATACGGCACGGCGACGGGAAAGCAGCCAAAACTCGACCTCCGCGCGATGTATGCGAAGTCGGCCAGCGTGCAGGGACTCTGGCTCACTTATCTGTCGCAGAAGGCCGAGATCATGGAGCCCGCATGGAAACAAGTTTCCGCGTGGATCGCGCAGGGCAAGCTGACTCCGCAGATCGGGCACGTATTCCCGCTGGAACGGGCGGTGGAAGCCTACAAGCTGCTCGCAGGACGGGAAGAACTACGGGAAGGTTGTGCTGAAGATCGAGTGAACGGGACTTTTGACTTCCCCGCCGAGGCACCCTACGTCTCGTCTCCAGTTCTTTCGCTCCGGGCCCGATTCGATTCTGAACGTTCACCGACGGCTTACTCCCCTTCTGCAAGCTCAGGGCAAGCCGTGGGCCGCATTCTTTCGCCGCCTCCGCGGTCGCAATTCGAACCGAGCGGTCACTCTCGCTCGAACACCCACGTTTCGCTCACCAGAAAATTCGCCACCGAGCACAAGGTGATCGCGATTCGCGTTGGCGAGCAGGTAGTTCATGTGGCCTTGGCCGACCATCACTCTCATCAGCGCGAGATTGCCAATGATGGAGACGGCTCCGTTGGTCAGATTGAAGCGCACCAGGCGCGGCAGGGAGCGACGCCAGCTGGGCTGCAATCCCTCGACTCGTGTTCTATCAACCCAGGTGAACTGTTCGTGCCAGACGAAGTTGTGGACCACGGCGGCCTCGACGGCGATCACGGTCGCGGCGAGATAGTTGAAGTGGAGAACGCTCTTCACCAGGAACAGCGCAGCGAACTGCACGCCGATTCCAATTCCACCGACGAAGTTGAACTTGCACCAGCGCAGCAATGTAGATGGCGGAGCATTGCCTTCGCGCGGAATCGTCTGACGTTGCCGTCATTGCGGGATCCTTTCTTCGCGATACAGGCGGATGGTGTTCTGCAGCGTGAAGACGACCACCATCAATCCCATGCCGGCGAGGCCGATCGCACCGCCCACATCGAACAGGCGATAGGTCCCCCCAAAGATGTGCACCACCGGCTTCCAGAACAGGGCGAGGTTTCCGACCGCGAGCAGGATCCGAGTTCCGTCGGGCCGAAGCGCCAGAACGAAATGCGGAATTCACCCAGCGCATGCGTCGCCAGATACGACTGGATCGAGAGCATCAGGAACGCGATCAGCAAGCCGATAGCGATCACGGGATGCATGTATCCCGAGAGGGCGAGACCGCCCATCAGCGCGAGGGCGCCGAAGCTATCGACCATGTGGTCGACGTAGAAGCCATAGCGCGGACGCAGGCGCTGGCGGACCCGCGCCAGTGTGCCGTCGAGCGAGTCGCCGAGCCAATTGAGCGCGAGGCAGGCGATCACGCCGAGGAGCGCGTAGCGATTGAATGCGGCTAACGCGTAGAAGAGCTCCGCGCGCCTATCTGGGCGGCCAGGCCCAAGACGGTAAGGTGGTCGGGACCGATACGGTCCGGAGTGCGCGCGGCCAACCAGAGCAGGGCACGCTTTTCGGCGGCGGCGACCCAACTTTCCTGCACGCGCAGCATGTCGGGGAACGGACGGGTGCGGCGCATCTCCAGCAGGACGCGCGGGTTTACCTGCTCGCAGAATTCGGTCATAGTTTGGGAATTGGGGCTTGCCATCGTTGCCTCCGCGTTGCGCTTGGTGGGGTTCACAGGTCCAACTTCGCGCCGGGAGCTGCTGCAGGACAATGCACCGGCATCAAGCGACGATCAAACGAAGGTCAAGAGGTAAACGATTGAAAGCAGAGGCATAGGTGACGAGATTAATTCGCAGGGCAGGACGGCGGCGCTAAGTCTCTTCGCGGATCGACGCCACCAACTGATCGATCGACCAGGCGATCTGGTCTGGCGTGATGACGGCAGGGGGCGCAAGAAGAACGTGATCGCCCGAGATGCCGTCGACGCTGCCTTGCATGGGATAGACGAGCAGGCCGCGTTTCATGGCGGCCGCGGCGACGCGTCCGGCGAAGTTCTGAGTCAGGCGGGAACGGACGCTTGCTGGCTTTGTCGGCGACGAATTCCACCGCCCAGAGCAGGCCGATGCCGCGGACGTCGCCAACAGCTTCTTCCGCTGCGCAAGGTCTCGAGGGCCTGCTTGAATTGGGCGGCGGGAGTGCCGGCGCGCTGGAGTCGGCGGCTTCGACCAGATTCTTCGCCTGCAGGTGACGCAGCACGGCGCGGCCGGCGGCCAGTGAAATGGGATGCGCGTTGTAGGTGAAGCCGTGCAGGAACGCGCCGGAGCCGGCGGCGATGGCGTCGACCACTTTCTTGCTGGCGATGACGGCGCCGAGCGGGGCGTATCCGCTGGAGAGTCCTTTGGCGGTGACCAGAATGTCGGGAGCGATCAGGTTACCAGTGCTCGACGGCGAAGTTGCGGCCGGTGCGGCCCATGCCGGTCATGACTTCGTCGGCGATCAGCAGCACGCCGTGACGGCGGCAGATTTCGGCGATGGACTGCAGATATCCTGGCGGAGGAACGACTGCGCCCAGCGTCGCGCCGCTGACCGGTTCGAAGATGAAGGCGGCGGCTTCGCCGTTGCTGGCTTCGATGGCGCGTTCGAGTTCGGCGGCGTATTGCTGGCCGCAGTTGCGGCATCCGTCGGTGCAATCGAAGTCGCAGCGGTAGCAGTAGGGCATGCCGACGTGGGCGAACTCGCGCACCATCGGGCAGATACATTTCACGGCGGCGCTTGTTGCCTGAGACCGAGAGCGCGCCCAGCGTTGAGCCGTGATAACTCTGCTGGCGGCTGAGAATCTGGTAGCGCGCGGGCTGTCCGATTTCGACCTGATACTGGCGCGCGAGTTTCAGCGCGGTCTCGATCGACTCGGATCCGCCGCAGGTGAAGTAGACGGCGCCGCCGCGGAAGTTTTCTCCGGCGAACGCGAGCAGTTCTTCGGCGTACTCTTCGGCGACCGGGGTGGTGAACTGGCTGGTGTGAACGAACTCCAGCTTCGCGGCCTGCTCGGCCATGGCGGCGGAAATTTCGGGCACGCCGTGGCCGATGAAGTTGACGGCGGCGGATCCGGCGAGATCGAGATATTGGTTGCCGTCGGCGTCCCAGATGTAGACGCCTTCGCCGCGAACAGCGGCGGGGAAATCTTTGCGGAAGGATCGGCGGAGAACGGCGGAACGGGCTGGGATGGTCGTGGAGTCGGCCACTTTTGAATTATCGCATCCAGAATTATCATGGGAGATTGGCGAACGTCAACGATCGATCCGGTGCAGACTCGTCGAAATGTCCGCACCTTTTCGCTTCTTTTGAACATCTAATAAACATAGGACGAGTCCCTTCAGCGCTACTGCAAGCATTCTGGAAGCTAGGGCCGGTTCTGTAAGGAGCGTTTCATGAACAAATATCGTTTTATGGCGAACGCGGTATTGGGCTTGGCAGTCTGTCTGTGCGGCGCCCGAATGCCTTGCGGCACAGGACTCCGGCCACGAACGGGGTTCCGGCGCACATGGTGGTCACGGTTGAGCCGCATCATGGTTCCGACAGTGCCGGTCAGTCAACCGCGAAGATGTCATGGTGTACGAGGGGAAAGATCGCGACACGGTCACCGAATGGATTCCGGCGCAGGGAGACCGTGCAGGTCTTGAACTCTTCTTCTGCTCGATGACGGATCCGATACGCAGTCTGGGCACGCAATTGAACGATATTCGGAAGTTCATCGACGCGCAGCCGGCCTCGACGAAGATCGGCGTTGCCTACATGCAGAATGGCATTGCCAAGATCGTGCAGAATCTCACCAGCGATCATGCTGCGGCGGCGAAGGCCCTGCGCCTGCCCATGGGAATGCGCGGAGCGAACGGCAGTCCTTATTTTTCGCTGAGCGATCTGATCAAACGCTGGCCGGAAAGCAACGCTCGCCGCGAGGTGCTGATGGTCTCGGATGGAATCGACCTCTATTACGGCACCGGCGACTTGGAGGATCCGTATCTGGCCGAGGCCATCGACGATGCGCAGCGCGCCGGCATTCTGGTTTCGGCGATTTATACGCCGGGCGTCGGCCACTTCGGTCATAGCTACTGGCAGACCTATTGGGGACAGCTTTATCTGGCGCAAGTTGCGGACCAGAACCGGAGGCGAAGCCTATTACATTGGGTTTAATGGACCGCCGGTCTCGTTTGCTCCTTATCTTGATGACTTGACGCAGCGGCTGAGCCACCAATATTTGCTGACATTTCTTGCCAAGCCGCCGAAGAAGGCTGGCTGGCAGCCAGTGAAGCTGCGGACGGAAGTGCCGAATGTGGATCTGGTTTCGGCGGACAAGGTTTACGTGCCGGCAGAGCTGTAGCTGGACGGCAGAGTGACTGGCACAGAGCATTCGAACAGGGAGTGTCCGCTCCGCAACTGTCTGACGGGTTGAGATTCCGATAAGATTGAATTCTGATTCGAACATCCTGATCGGGTCTCGATGACGAAACTTCTGCGCTTCTTCCGGCCATCGCACCAGCACACGGCGTTTTCGGCGACGCTGCTGCTGATGACGGCGGTGATGCTGTCGCGCGTGATCGGCTATGCGCGCGAGGCTTATATCGCTTTCGCTTTCGGCGCCGGGATCGCAGACCGACGCCTATGTGGCGGCGTTCACGCTGCCGGATTTTCTCAACTACATTGTGGCCGGGGGCGCGGCTTCGATCACATTCATCTCGATCTACACGCGGTTTCTGGCGGAGAAGCGCGACGCCGACGCGCAGAAGACATTTTCCATCATCATCACGGTGATGACCGCGGTGATGCTGGTGGGAACGATCCTCACGGAGATTTTCGCGCCGCAGTTTGTGCGCTGGTTCGTGAAAGATTTCAAGCCGGACCAGATCGAACTCTGCGTTCACCTCACGCGAATTCTGCTGCCGGCGCAGATTTTCTTTTATGTCGGCGGCGTGGTTTCGGCGGTACTGCTCTCGCATCGGCTGTTTCTGCTTCCGGCGTTCGGGCCGCTCATTTACAACGTGTTCATCATTCTGGGCGGAGTGGTCGGCGGGCGGCATTTCGGGATTGCTTCGCTGGCCTATGGAGCGTCGCTGGGCAGCTTTGCCGGTCCGTTTCTGGCCAGCGTGATTGGCGCGGCGCGCATTGGGACGGGATACAAGCCGTCGTTCGATGTGACGAATCCGGCGTTTCGCGAGTGGGTGAAGCTGTCGGTGCCGCTGATGCTGGGCGTGTCGCTGGTGACGGCGGATGACTGGATTCTGCGGCACTATGCCTCCAGCGTGGTGGGCGGCATTTCGCGCCTCAACTATGCGAAGCGGTTGTTGGCGGTGCCGATTGCGGTGCTGGGGCAGGCGACGGGGCAGGCGTCGCTGCCATTTTTTGCGCGGCTGTTTAATGAGAAGAAGCTGAAAGAATTCGCCGCCACGGTGAATGATTCGGTATACCGGGTTTCGGCGGCGTCGTTGCTGGCGACGGCATGGATGATGGCGGCCGCGCTGCCGCTGATCGATCTGGTTTATCGACGGGGAAAGTTTCTTTTCGACGACACGCAGACGACGGCGGTTTATTTTTTCTGGTTTTCGCTCTCGCTGGTGCTGTGGTCGGCGCAGGGGCTTTACGCGCGGGCGTTTTATGCGGCGGGAGATACGCTCACGCCGATGGTTGCGGTCAGCGTGATCACGGCGGCGTCGCTGCCGATGTATTCGATCCTTGTTTCATGCCTTCGGAGTCGTCGGGCTGGCGTGGGCGTCGGATATTGGAATCGGGATGAACCTGCTGGCGCTGGCCTGGCTGCTGCATTACAAGAAACTGGTTTCGCTGGGCGAGATTGCGCTGGGGAGAGTTGGGCGAAAGCGGCGGTGATGGCGCGTAGTCGCGGGAGGGATCAGCTTTGAAGTGGCGAAGGTTGTGCCGCTGGCAGCGTCTGGCCGACGGCAGCCGCGTGGCGGATGTGATGCAACTGGCGCTGGTTTCGCGTGACGTGGGCTGCGGCGGTGGCGGCGGGATTGTGGCTGCTGCGGTCGGAATTGCCGGGAGACTTGCGGCGGCGCAAAGGCGCGGTGTATCCGGCGGTGGCGCAGGGACAGACGCAAAGAAATTTCTGGGGGCGGGAAGGGAGCCGTAAACGAGCGGTCTTGGGTCAGGTCTTGGTCTTACGCTCCGAGGTTCTCGACTGGGCTATACTCTTTCTCCGGAGTATCCGACAATGACCACCGCTGTGAAACCCATCTCTATTCAAACTTTTGTCGAAGGGCTTGCGGCAATTGCCCGAGTCTGCCTTCGGGCCGACCGAACCGCGTGCGGCGTTTTCTGCAGGACACGCCGGTCAACGCCGATTCTCTCGCGCCCTATCTGAACTGGGACCGGCAGCACTACACGCGGAATCTCATCGACCGCACTCCGCTCTACGAGTTGATGGCCATCTGCTGGGAGGTCGGCCAGGCCAGTTCGGTGCACAATCATCGCGACCAGAATTGCTGGATGGCGGTTCCCATCGGGCGGTTGCAAGTGGAGAACTTTCATCTGGTTCATCAGGATCTGCGGCGGTGGAACTTGCCGGCTGGAACCCACCAACACGGTCGAGATGAACATCGCGCAGCCGTGTGCGGTCGATCCCGCCGATCCGGTGCATCGCGTGGTGAATCCGCGAGAGTTCAACCAGCGCGCCGTCAGCCTGCACGTGTATTCGCGGCCCTTCGACACTTGCGTGGTGTACTCGCCGGAACAAGGGACGTGCGGCGAAATTCAACTCCACTTCAATACGGAATACGGCAAACCGAAGTAACTTCTCCTACCTTTCGATAGCTATCGCATCCGCCTGCCCCTCGCTAACATTTTGTAAGGGAGCAGTTATGAAACGTTTGTTCGGCTCGCTGGTGACAGCTTTTACCTTGATTTTGATGAGTTCCTACATGTGGATGCACCGTGAGCGTGTAGCGACTGCAGTGGCTGTGCCAGAGGCGCCGGTCGTAACGCAGGGCACTCCAACGGACCAGACCTACGACGAAGTGAAGGAGGCGCAGAAGGCTGTGACCCTCTCCGGTCCGCTGGCGAACTACATGGCGCGCCAGAAGCCCTCGGACATCGAAACGCTCGATCCGATCAAGGCGGCGCAACCGGCTCAACCGGTTCAAACGGCCGCGCCAGCGATGCATCGAACCGGCGCGCCACCTCGTGTGATCGATTCGCCGGTGGGCACCAGCCGCGATCTGCTGCATCAGATGTTTGGAGTGGCGAAGGTCGTACAGTTGGCCTTTCGAGGTGCCGGCGAATGCCTCCAATCCCCAGTTGCGGGGAACCTACCAGTCTTTTGTGAAGCACGGCGCAGCGCTATCGAGTGAAACGGAAGCGGATGTAGAGTTTCTGGTGTTGAATGCGAAGCAATATGACGATTTTCTCAGCGGACGGCCCGGCGAAGCCGTGTTTTCAGTGGAGGACGCTCACTCGCAGGAAGTGAACACAAGTCTGCCCCCAACACTCGATGAGCCCGCGAACTACTATCTGATCTTCCGCAACAACTCTCATGCTGCCGGGAAGAAAATGGTGCAGGCGGACTTCCACATCGACTTCTAGCTGCGTAGCAGCTGCCACTTTTCTGCTGCTACACTAAACGGGTTGCCCCCGCGTAAGAAATCATCGGACCAAGCCTCGCCCGCGGCAGAATCGCCCCGCAAAACGGCTACCAGCAAGCCGTCTAAGGGTGCCCCTGCCCACGGCCGCATCTACCTCATCGACACCATGTCGTTCATCTTCCGCGCCTATCACGCCATGGCGCGGCAGCGGCCCATGTCGACCAAGACCGGCCTTCCGACAGCGGCGACCTACGTCTTCGTGAACATGCTGCGCAAACTGCGCGAGGATTTTTCTCCCGAATATCTGGCGGCCGTGTTCGACGTTGCCGGGCCCACCTTCCGCGACGAGCAGGCGGAGGCCGTCACCACGATCCGCAAGTTCGACATCAAGACGCAGACTTTCACCGAAGTGGAATACAAAGGCTACAAGGCCAACCGCGCGGCCATGCCGGAAGATTTGGTGCAGCAGGTTCCCTACATCCGGCGGGCGCTGGAGGCTTATCGGATTCCGATTCTGGAGGTGGTCCGCTTCGAGGCCGACGACGTGATCGGCACGCTGGCGCGCAAAGCGGCCGAGGCTTCGCATCCGGTATACGTCGTTTCCAGCGACAAGGACATGATGCAGTTGGTGAACGACAAAGTGCAGATTCTGAATCCGCCGAAAGACAATCTGATTTGCGATGCGGCGAAGGTCGAGGAAATTCTGGGCGTGCCTCCGGAGCGCGTGATCGACGTGATGGCGCTGCGGGGAGACTCGATCGACAACATTCCCGGAGCGCCGGGCATTGGCGACAAGGGCTCGGTCGAGATCATCAAGCGCTTCGGGACGGTCGAGCAGGCGCTGGAGCGCGCCGCCGAGGTCGAAAAGAAAACCTACCGCGAGTCGCTGCAGAACAATCGCGAGACGATTCTGTTCAGCAAGAGCATGGCGACGATCGACACGAATGTTCCGATCGAGCTGGATGTGGAAGCGATGCGCGCGGGAGAGCCGAACGTCGGACGATCTGCGGGCGCTCTTCACCGAACTGGAATTTACCTCGCTGCTGAAAGAACTGCTGCCGGTGGTGGAGGTGAGCGAGACCCACTACGACGGAAGCGAAGTCGGCTGCGGATGTCGAGAGCGTCGTTCGACGCCGTCGCAGCCGGGGGCGCGCTGGCGGTCGCGGTCGAGCAGGCAGAGACGGTTCCCGCGCCGGAAGAGGAAGAAGAAAAAGAAGAAGAGCCGCAGGATGCGCAGATGTCGTTCATGGGGGGCGATGGGGAGCGAGCTGTGGTCAAGGCCGCTCCCGAGCCCGCGGCACGGCGCGCTGCGATTTCAGCGGCGGCGGGATCGGCCACGATCGTCAAGCTCGATTCCGGCGGCGCCGGCGAGAAACTGCGGTCCGTGCTTGACGAACGCGGCGGTGCCGAAAGCGATTCACGATTACAAGGCGGCGATTCATGCGCTCGATCCGACTCGGGATCACGCTTGCGGGCGTGCGCCACGATCCGATGCTGTATTCGTACCTGCTCGATCCCGACTTATTCGTCGCACCGGCTCGCGGACGTGGCTCTGCGCCGCTTCAATCTGAAGCTGGCCGGCGAACTGGCCGAGTCTGCCGACATTACTGGCCGGCTGGCAGACGCGTTGCGCAGCGAAGTCGAGCAGGCCGGGCTGGCCAAGCTTTACGAAGAAATGGATCTGCCGCTCGTCCCGGTGCTGGCGCGCATGGAGCAGGCGGGAGTGAAAATCGATACCGCTGCGCTCTCGCAGATGTCGAGCGGAACTCGAGCGCGAGATCGCCGCCAAGGCCAAAGAAATTTACGAAGCTGCGGGGATGGAATTTAACGTCGGCTCGCCGAAGCAACTGGGCGACGTTCTGTTCAATCGCATGAATCTGCCCAAGCCGGTGAAATACGGCAAGGGGCGCACCATCTCGACCGCTGTCGATGTGCTGGAAGAACTGGCGGAGAATCATCCCATTGCGCGCATGGTGCTCGACTACCGGCAGCTGACCAAGCTGAAGTCGACCTATGTGGACGCGCTGCCCGCGCTGATCAATCCGGCGACGGGACGGCTGCATACGACTTTCGGGCAGACGGGAACGGCGACCGGACGGCTGTCTTCGGCGAATCCGAACCTGCAGAATATTCCGATCCGCACCGAACTGGGGCGCGGAATCCGCGCGGCATTTATTGCCGAGCCCGGCCACGTGCTGCTGACCGCCGATTATTCGCAGATCGAATTGCGGCTGCTGGCGCACTTCTCGCGCGATCCGCTGCTGGTCGAGGCTTACCGCCGCGGCGACGACATTCATACGCTGACGGCGTCGCAAGTGTTCGGCGTGCCGCCGCTGATGGTTACGCCTGACCACCGCCGGCAGGCCAAGGTCGTGAACTTCGGCATCGTGTACGGACTGTCGGCTTTTGGACTCTCGCAGCAACTCGGCATCGAGCCCGGCGAGGCCAAGCAATTCATCGCAGCGTACTTTGAAAAATACAGCGGCGTGCGGACGTTCATCGACAAGACTCTCGAAGAAGCGCGGCGCGACATGAAAGTGAAGAACGCTGTTCGGCCGCGTGCGCCCGATCCCCGACATCAACAGCAAGAACGCCAATCAGCGCGGATTCGCCGAGCGCACGGCAGTGAACACGCCGCTGCAAGGCACGGCGGCCGACCTGATCAAGATTGCGATGATCCGCATTGATGCCGCGCTGCGCGAGCGCGGGATGAAGTCGCGCATGACGCTGCAGGTTCACGACGAACTGGTATTCGAAGTTCCGGAGAACGAAGTGGAGAGCCATGCAGCCGCTGGTCCGCGAGCACATGGAGAAAGTCCACGCGCTGGCCGTGCCGCTGCAAGTGGACATGGGCGTGGGGATGAACTGGAGAGATCTGGAGTAGGCGCGTGAAGCCTACTTGTCATCCTGAGGAGCGTGCTGTTTGCGGGCCGAAGGATCCATGTACTCCGCGGCACGAGAGCTGCCCAACAGTGCAGAGATCCTTTGCGAGACAAAAAACATCTTGCTAAGGACTACAAGGCACTGCCGGTGCGGCCGTAGTGTAGAATTGTTCGGTGAACCCCTCCGCTGGAGGCTAACGGTTGGTCACTGCCGTTGCACCGGTGGAATCCTTCCTCGTCGGGACGTGGCTCAGCCTGGTAGAGCACTCGCTTGGGGTGCGAGGGGTCGGCAGTTCAAATCTGCCCGTCCCGACCATTTCTTCTAATCAAGCTGTTGCGCGGTTTCCCTCCGTGTCACTCGGCGATTCGCCATACTTCGATGGTCACTTCCCTGTCAGTCTGAGTTTCAACGGGGACAAGCTCGGGCGGCTTACGTTCTGGGAGGAATGCTGCGCTCGGAAATCAGGCAGCAGTTGGGAAACATTGTTCTGAGATGGGGAACCAATCGCTGAATGCGTGAACTCGCTGTTGTTTCGACATCTAGCACAGCAGTGTTGCCATCTGGCACGCGGGAGCTATTCACGAAGTCTGATAACGGGGACTAGGTTGGACGTGAGCAGCACTTGGGGGAGGGCTGCTCAACGAAGCGCCCGCGACTCGGAAGAGTTTCGGGCGCTTTGTCATAGGTGGTTCCTGTCCCATGCCGGGCGTACCAAGAACCTTTTATGGCCACTGAATCGCACCGCGCGCGCCCTCGGCGGTCCCTCCAATTCTTTCAACTTTCGCCGGTTCCGGGCTTTTCTTATCGGAAGCGGGCTTAGCATCGTGGACGCTGAACCCCTGCTCGAGCTCGGTCATGAGAGTTCGAAGCTTGTGCTCCTCAGCATCCAGAACCTTGCGGATTTCTGCGCTGGCCTTCATGGCTTCTTCATACGCAACGCGAGCTTTGCTAAGAAGCGGTAGTTGTTCAATGAGCACAGTGGCGTTCTTGGTGAACTCGTCCACCGCGCCTGTGTATCTCTTCATGTTTGCGGAGGGCGATGGCGAACCCTGATCTCCGGCGAGAACCCTCTGGGGAACGACTGCTAAATTCCCCTTCTTGAACTCGTCGTTCATTAAAGACTTAACGAGCTCCTCACCGAGCGCCGCCAGGTCCGGTTTCTCCTCCGAGGTCAACTCAGGCTGGGTATTCCCATGTGGGTCGTTGCTTCTATTCCACATTCACTTCACCCCTTTGCATCTTCACGCCAGTTGGATGCGGCGGCAATTGAGCATTATGTGCTCGATTCGCCAAGAAGGTCAAACTTTCCCCAATGCGTTTGTGGAAACAGAACACGCGCTACCAGGAGCTGAGGCTCTTTGAGTTGAGCAATCTTGGGGTGCTTGCAAGTCGGACTGCACTGGGACTCAGAGCCTGCCGTGCCCCAGTGCATGTAAGTATTGATGGCCCGGATCGCCGAATTCCAGCCCCTAGCCTTCAACCCTTTTTTCACGCGAACGCAACTCCGCGTCCTTCAACTCATCTTGCGATGAGGGCTCCGTTCAGTGAGATGCTAGGTCCCCCGAGGACGTTATTTCATTCCTTCTAGTTCCTCTGCCATCGCCAGCATCTTGGTCACGCTGTTCCAGTTGCGGGCCGTGCCCGTGGTCTTCAGCAGTTTCTCGACCTGTGACCAGGGGAGCTTCGACTTGCCGGCACCATTTGGGAAGTAGATGTAGAGTTCGCGGCCTTTCAGGTGAATTTCCTCGGGATAATCCTTCAAGCCTAGAAGAGAGGCATTTGCGTCTGAGCCGGGCTCGTCACTCAGGAAGGTCACCAGGATCTTGCCCGGCTCTAGCTTGCGGCTGGCGATGAACGGGGTCGCGGCAATGGCGCTCCTCAAATCATCTGTCGTACGGAGAATGACTGCCGGGCGAAATCCAAACTTCCTCTCGATCGCATCCTGAATCTTCTTCGCCAGGGCGGGCGAGTTCTTTTCTTTGGTCCGGAAGATGATGTTGCCGCTCTGCACGTAGGTGCGCGGATCCTCGAACTTGAGCGATTCGTAGAGCGCCCGCAGGCCATCCATCTTGATTTTGTTGTGGCCGCCGACATTGACGCCGCGGAGCATCGAGATGAGCACTGGCATAACCGGAATTCCAGAAGCACATGATAGCCGAAGGAGGCCGCCCGAACTAGCTGATCTAGTGCCAGCCAGGTGGCTCTGCGCGACGCTGCCCTACCGAGTGGGTGGAACCAAGAGAATCACTTTGACTTGATGCCGATTCGCTCGGAGAATCATGAAAGCTCTGGCCGAGCTGATTTCCAGGTCGCACCGCTCGCGACCGAGGGGCCTTCGGGGCCCGGGGAGAAGTACTATGTCGGGACAAGTAGTTCTGTATTTCGAGGATCAGGCAGATGCCTTGCGCTTCGCTCTGGCTGCGGGATCAGTGATGGCCGGCGAAGGCACCAAGTTCACCAACGATCTAGTGTCGGAAACCGCGCGGGTCACGCGCATTCGGCTGGACGCGGTGAATGCCGGAGGATCGAAGAAGCCGAATCCCGCGCGCGTCGCGTGAAGGTTGACGGCTGAGTTGCTTCTGGGGACCCCTAACGCTGGGCTGCGCCCGGCCGACAGCCAGTGAGGGCTGCCCCGAAATATGCTCGTTAAGCGGTGCCTGCGTTGGTGAACGCTTCCAGCGCATCGGAGAGCGTGGGGAACATCAGGAAGATCTGTTCCACCTTGGTGATCTCAAAAACTTTCCGCACCCGCTTGTTCACGCCCGTAAGCGCCATGCGGCGTCCCGCCTTGGTACACGACGTACACGCGCTGACCAGCGATCCCAACCCTGAAGAATCCAGATAGGGGACGTTCGTTAAATCCAGAATCATCGTGGGAGCGTCTTCGCGCCGGACCGCGTTCATGAACGGAGACACGTTCTCCATGGTCAACGGGCCGCGGAAGCTCAGCACTCCCCGGTCGAGACGCTCGATCTCCAGCGGTTCCGAAGCCATCGCGCAGCGATTCTAGGCTATATGGCAAGACAGGTTCAAGTGGCCTGCACGTCTGAGGCTTCTCTGGTTACGTTTCGACCTGTCCTCGCTTTGTAATCTTTTTGTGTTATCTACGCACGCGGCGCTGCAATGCGCTCACGCACGACTACGATTGCTATAACGGCATGTGGGGGGAAACGGATGATGAAACGAATTGGAACTCCTTACTACCGATGTTGCAGCCAGCCCTTATAGCAGTCAGTCCGCCACTTTCGAGAGACATCCTAAGGGATCGCAAGCCCGCATCCTCCTGAGTTCGGTCTTCGGACCATACGCTCAGGACGACGAATTCGGCAGCCGCTCGATCAACCCGATGGAGCTTTATCACAATCAAGTCACTCGTGCCCAGGGCAGCTTCTCGCTGCGCATGTTTCATCGTTCCTGGGGCATCATGATGATCCAGGCGAATATCTCTGCCCCGTGTGCTGTGCTTGACTTTCCAACACGCGATGACTTCGCACAGCAGTTGAAAAATAATCAATATGACGTGGTGGGGATCACGGGAATTATCGTGAATGTCGCCAAAGTGCGTGAGATGTGCCGCATGACTCGCCGACTCTCGCCGCAGTCCGTAATTGTGGTGGGCGGGCACGTGGCCGCGATTCCCGGAATCGAGAAGATGATCGATGCGAACCACATTGTGAAGGGCGAAGGCGTTTCGTGGATGCGGCGTTATTTAGGTGAAGACGAGAGCGCGCCGATCCGGCATCCGTCGATCGTTTCTGGAATGCGCACGCGCATCATGGGGATTCGTCTGCCCGAGCGCAAGGGCGCGACGGCGGCAACGATTATTCCCTCGGTCGGCTGCCCCATGGGCTGCAATTTCTGCACGACGTCGGCGTTTTTTGGCGGTAAAGGAAAATTCGTCAACTTCTTTGAGACCGGCGACGAACTGTTCGAAGTCATGAGTCGCATGGAAGAGGAGCTAAAAGTAAGCTCGTTCTTTGTGATGGACGAGAATTTCCTGCTGCATCGCGAGCGCGCCATGCGTCTGCTGGAACTTATGAAGGAAAATCACAAAAGCTGGGCCTTGTCGGTGTTTGCCTCGGCCAATGCAATCCGCAAATACACGATGAACGAGTTGGTCGAGCTGGGCGTGTCCTGGCTCTGGATGGGCCTGGAATCCCCGAAAGCGGGATACAGCAAGCTGCAGGGCTCCGACACGCGGGAACTCACGCGCGAGTTGCGCGAGCATGGAATTCGCGTGCAGGGCTCGACCATCATCGGGCTTGAGCACCATACGCCGGATAACATCGTCTCTGAGATCGAGCACGCCGTTTCTCACGATACCGACTTCCACCAGTTTATGCTCTACACGCCAGTACCGGGCACTCCGCTCTACCAGCAGATGTCTGAAGAAGGCCGTTTGCTGCACGACGTGGACTATGCCGACGTGCACGGCCAGTTCAAATTCAATTTCAAGCACGCCGCGATTTCGCGGGAGGACTCCAAACGCTTCCTCGACTGGGCGTTCTGGCGAGACTTCCAGCTCAACGGCCCAAGCCTGTATCGCATTTCGCGGACTCTGTTAGCCGGGATTTAAGCGCTACAAAGACTATCCCGACGCGCGCGTGCGGGAACGCTTCACGCGCGAAATGGAGAAGCTGAGCGGCGTGTACAGCTCGGCGTTATGGGCGATGGAGCGGCAGTTCCGCAAAGTCGACCGCAACGTCAGCGAACAGATCCGGGCACTGCGGCAAGAGTTCAAGCAGGAATCCGGATTCCTGTCGCGGATGCTTCCGGCGTTGCTCGGCCCAGTGCTGCTGTGGACGACGCGCCGCGAAGAGAAGCGTCTGGCACGTGGGAAGACGTACGAGCCCCCGACGATTCTAGAGCGCAGCAACTGGGCGGAAGCTTAGCTAACCAGTTCTGCGCGCCGACAGCATGCTCAGAATCTCCCGCAGCCCCTGGCGGATGTGCTGGATCTCGGGCGCGGAATGAGATGGGAACGGGATGGCGGTCTGCGTCTTGTCGGACTTGCTTTCCGTGCGCAGTTGCTGGCGCGCGCCGGAGATGGTGAATCCCTGCTCGTAGAGCAGCTGCTTGATGCGCAGCACGCTCTCGACGTCGCGCTTGCGGTACATGCGCTGTCCCGTGCTGCTCTTGACCGGCTTCAGTTGCGGAAACTCGGACTCCCAGAAACGCAGCACGTACGCGGGCAGATGGCACAGCGTGGCCACTTCGCCGATGCGGAAATAAAGTTTGTCGGGGATGAGGATCTCATCCGCTTTGTGCTTCACCGTGCTCTTCTTGCGGGGCGCCATTTTTCCGTTCACCGCGGCAAACCGCCGCGTGGTCTGCCTATTGTGACACAGGTGGGGCGCGGGATAGCAGGAATTTCGCTGGTGTTTCAGCCCGAAATGGGCCCTTCGGCGTCAGGGTCGCGCCTCATGTAGAACTTGCGATCATCTTCATGGGTGACGCGGAATCCCAGCCGCTCATAGAGTCGCAGGGCGGGGTTGATCTTCACCACGCCCAGTGTCACCGCCTGGCCGAGCGTGCGTGGCCTCATTAATTAAGCGATGGATCACCTCAGTGCCGATGCCTCGCCGCTGGAAAGAGAGTGTCCACAAAGAGTTGCGCAAGAAAAAGCGAGTCTCCTCGCGTCGTGCTCTGCAACCAGCCGATGTCGGCACCGTCGAGAGTAATGATGCGAACCTGCGTCAGCTCCCACTGCTGTCGGAAGCTCACGACTCTGAGCGGCCCTGTCCAGTTTCAATTCGCGAATGATGTTCTCCATCCCGGCGAAATACAGGGCCGCGCAAAAATCGAAATCCTGGGTGCGAGCTGGGCGAAGAGTAGATGCTGCATAGCCTGTCAGTCGATTCTATTTTCGGCGTCAGGACGTCCAAAGGAAAAGCCCCTCAAGAGGTGCTTCTCTTAAGAGGCCAGTGAGAAATCGTGTGTAAGCGAGGTATGTCCTCGCTGACGGTTAATGTTTCTTCTTTTTTGCCTTCTTCTTCGTTGCCATGAAGGATCCTCCGTGAACGATTTTCCCTTGTAAAGGTTGTTGACTACGGGCCCTTGTACTTGAAAGACCAACCCTACTTGTAGTATGGGAAGGTCCTATATCACAAGATATTGCGGCAGTATTAATAAAGTGTCAACAGAATTCTGCATGCGTACGACGATTTTGCTCGCCGGATGAGTTGACGTCGGTGCTAGGTCGTTGGTCTCGGCCCGCCGTGATCAGCGCAAGATCTCTCGCACTCTGCACTCGGCGACTCTCGAACCGAACACCGTAGACCGAACGACCTATCCGCCAATGCAGTCCGCCGTGCAAATCGCAGTACACTGCGCCTCATGCGGCGCGATCCGATCGAGCTGGAAATTTTCAAGAACCTGTATCACTCCATCGCCGAGGAGATGGGCGCGGCGCTGCGGCGCACTGCCTTCTCTCCGAATATCAAGGAGCGTCGCGACTACTCGTGCGCCGTGTTTGACGGCGCGGGCGAAGTGATCGCCATGGGCGACCACATGCCGGTGCATCTAGGGTCGATGCCGATGTCAGTGCGGGCCGCGATCGACGCGTGGCGCCGATGGAACCGGGCGATGTAGTGATGCTGAATGATCCGTTTCGCGGCGGGACGCATCTGCCAGATATCACGCTGGTCGCTCCGGTGTATGTGGAGAGTCGCCACGTCCGTGGCGCGAGTCGCCCGCGCCCACACAAGTCCCGACTTCTATGTTGCTTCGCGGGCGCATCATGCGGATGTAGGCGGGGCTTATCCCGGATCGATGGGCCTGTGCCGCGAGATCTATCAGGAGGGCGTGCGCATCCCTCCGGTGAAGCTGATGCGGGGCGGGAGCGATGAATGCCGATGTGCTCGCGCTGCTGCTCAACAACGTGCGCACTCCGGAGGAGCGCGAAGGCGACCTGGGCGCGCAGATCGCCGCCTGCCACACGGGCGCCGAGCGCCTGCGCGAAGTTTGTTCGCGCTATGGACTGGAGCGGGCCAGGCGCGCGGCGAGCCGATCTGCTCGACTATTCCGAGGAGTCTGATGCGCGCGTTCTTGCAGCGCGTGCCCGGCGGGCGAATATCGAGCCGAGGACTTTCTGGATGGCGACGGAATCAGCGACCGCCCGGTAAAGATCGCGGTCACCATCCGCCGGAACGTGTGGGACCGGGTCTCAGACCCGGTCGCGCGTCGAAGACGCGCTGCGCCACGCGATGATCACCGTCGATTTCACCGGGAGCGATCCGCAGGTCGAGGGCAGCGTGAACGCGGTCGCGGCGATCACCTACTCGGCGTGCTTCTACGTATTTCGCTGTCTGCTGGCAGAAGACGTCCCGGCGGCAGCGGGTCTGATGCGGCCGATCCAAGTCATCGCGCCCGAAGGAACGATTGTGAACGCCCGTCCTCCGGCAGCCGTCGCGGGCGGCAATGTCGAGACGTCACAGCGCATTGTCGACGCGTTGCTGCGGGCTCTGGCACTGGCGATTCCAGATCGCATCCCTGCCGCAGCTTCAGGCACGATGAACAATCTGACCATCGGCGGGATTGACCCGCGCACCCGCGAGCCTTTCGCCTACTACGAGACCATCGCCGGCGGCATGGGCGCACGCCCTGGCAAGTCCGGCGTTTCCGGCGTGCACACGCACATGACGAATTCCCTGAACACGCCCGCAGAGGCGCTGGAGTATGCCTATCCGCTGCGCGTGCGGCAGTATTCGCTGCGGCCAGGCAGCGGCGGCGCGGGAAACTTTCGCGGCGGCGACGGCATCTTGCGCGAAATTGAAGTGCTCACCGATTGCGAAGTGACTTTGCTCGCCGACCGGCGCTCGCGCGGGCCCTGGGGCTTGGGTGGAGGCGCGGACGGCGCGCCGGGAAAGACTTTCATCACCCGCCACGACGGCTCAGTCCAAACGATGCCCGCGAAGTTCAGCACTCGTTTGCGCAAAGGCGAACGGATCGCGATTGAAACTCCCGGCGGTGGCGGCTGGGGGCGCACTTAGAAACCGGAGGCACGAAGGATGGCAACCGATCTCGCGACCCATTATTTGGAAGAAGCACGCCGCCAGATGCGCGGGCACAAGCGGATGGGTGAGAGCGCGATGGCTCAACTTGGCGACGCGGATTTTTTCGTTACGCTCGACCCCGAATCGAACTCCGTGGCCATTCTGGTGAAGCATCTGGCCGGCAACATGCGCTCGCGCTTTACCGACTTCCTCACCAGTGATGGCGAAAAGCCCGACCGCTTCCGTGATCGTGAGTTCGAAGTAAGTCGAGCGACCACGCGCGCTGACGTTATGCGCTGGTGGGAAGAAGGCTGGACCTGTGTCATGGGAGCCATCGACGCGCTCAGGCCCGAAGACGTGATGCGCACTGTAACCATCCGCGGCGAACCGCACACAGTGCTGCAGGCGATCAACCGGCAGATCGCTCACTATGCCGCCCACATCGGGCAGATTGTCTTTCTGACCAAGCACCTGCGCTCGAGCGATTGGAAAACGCTAACCATTCCGCGCGGGAAGTCGGAAGAGTTCAAGAAGGTGGCGCCGAAACCGCCCAGCGCTGACCGCTCTTGATCCGTGTCGGATTTCCTCTCTCTTTGCGAGAAGCCGTATTCGCGCAACAATGCTGGCCGTACCGTGGAAGAGCGGCCCTTCAGGGCCGCGTATTCCTCGACTCCGAATTCTCAGCCCGCGGCCAGACCGGAGCCACCAATTCCGTCCGCCACATCGGCCCGCCCATATACGAGAGGGTTTCCGATTTCACGAACGTTGGAGACTCGCCTCCCAGAATCCACACGTGCGAATCGGGCGGCTGCTTCCCCAGCCATGGCGCCACCACCCCGGCGATGCCCCCAATCTCAACCTTGATGGCGTAATGCATCGCTTCCCGTCCAGCTCCGGCAAGCGTAAAAGGCTCTTTCGGCTGACGGCTGATCGCAAGTTTCACCAGCCGAGGCCTGGGCGTGGCCACTAGCATCGACAGCGCTATCGGCGGCGCGTCGGGCCCCAAGTTCTTCAGCAGCGTAAGCACCAAACCGTTGGCGAGATCCGGCGGCAGTTTCATGCGCTCACTAAATGTTTTCTCTTTGCCGTCGTCATCGGTGGATTGCACCGAGACCTGCCCGGTAGACGCCATGATTGTAACTTCCGTGGCATGCTGGAACGCCGGTCCCTTCTGCACCAAGTGATAGCTGACGAGCCGGAAGGTTCCTCGTTGAGAAAAGATCACAGTCTCCTCTTCCCGCGAGCCGTCTTTGAAACGATAGCTCAGGCGACTCGTGATCTGATTGCCATGAGGGACTTGTGTAAGATCGCCTTCCGCAATCGCCTTCCCGTCCAACGTGCTCAGCACCAGAAATCCATGCAGCAACCCCTCTTTGTAGCGTACTTGTACTGGGGAAGCCGACGCGCTTGCGCAAGAAAGAACGCAGGCGCAGATCAGAAAAATCACGATCAACCGAGCTCGCACAGATTTCAGCCTCCGGCGCAAAATCGCCCCGTCTTGGATGCCATTGCCCTGGATACGGTTTGCGTGCTTGCGGCGCCCAGGTGGAGGAAAGGCCGCGGAGAAGGATCCGGCCCCCGGTGCTAAAATCATACGTTTTGTGCTTGATTCAGTTTTGAGTTTGGTACCGGACTCCCAGGTGGCAATTATGGCGACAACAATGCAGGCGGTCGTGAAGCCGGCAGCGGCAGCGGGCGCAGAGATTCGCGAGGTCAAGATTCCCGCATTCGGGCGCGCCGACGTGCTGGTGAAGGTGAAAGTCGCCTCGATTTGCGGCACCGACCTGCACATTTACAACTGGGACCGCTGGGCGCAGAACCGCATTCATCCCCCGCTGATTCCCGGGCACGAGTTTTGCGGCGAAGTCGCCGCGTTCGGGGATGAAGTCACGAGCGTCAAGGAAGGCGACTTCGTTTCCGCCGAGATGCACGTGGCCTGCGGCAAGTGCCTGCAATGCCGCACCGGCGAAGCTCACATCTGCCAGAACGTGAAAATCATTGGCGTGGACGCGGACGGCGCATTCGCCGAGTACGTGGTGATTCCCGAGTCGAATATCTGGAAGCTCGATCCCGCCATCCCGCGTGGACTATGCGTCGATTCTCGATCCGCTCGGGAACGCCGTGCACACGGTGCTGGCCGGGGAGATCGCGGCCAAGACCGTAGCCGTTACCGGCTGCGGGCCGATCGGACTGTTTTCGATTGCCGTGGCCAAGGCCGTTGGCGCAACCTCGGTGTTTGCCATTGAAGTCAACGAGCATCGCGCTCGCATCGCTCGCGAAATGAGCGCCGACTACGTGCTCAATCCGGCGAAAGAAGATGTCAATGCGATCGTGATGGAGAAGACCGGCGGCCTTGGAGTGGACGTCGTGCTGGAAATGGCGGGCCACCCCGATTCGATTCGCACCGCCTTCGATATCGTCCGCCGCGGCGGACGAATTTCTCTGCTTGGGCTGACCTCGAAACCTATCTCTCTGAATTTCTCGGAAGACATTATTTTCAAGGGCATCACGGTGCAGGGTATCAACGGCCGCCGCATGTATCAGACCTGGTATCAGATGACGGCACTGCTCAAGAGCGGCAAACTCGATCTGCATCCCGTGATCACCGACCGTATCCCCATGAAAGATTTTTCAAAAGCGATGGAGCGCCTGAAGACCGGCGAAGCCAGCAAGATTCTGGTGTATCCCAACGGCGTGCGCTAGGTGTTTATGTGGCGTGGGCGCCTCCGCCCGCGACTGTGTTTGCCAAATATGCGCCTGGGGTCAAAGCTGCAGCAGAAAGTGAATCATGAGTCTCGACGCATTCGTACGCTGCACCTGCATCCGCGATGGGCAGGCCAAACCGCATCCCCTTCCCGAAAGGTTCATGTGGGACGAATCCGATTCGCCTTCTCTCTCCGGCGATCCAACCGAAGACGAGTGGGAGGCGCACGACCGTTGGATGCAGGAGTCGTGCGAGCACGAGGGCTATTTGATTTCCGAGCCCCTGGGCAACATTACGCGTATTCAGCACGTACGCGAGTTTCTGCGCGGCCTCCAGGGAGATCCCGGACCCAAGTTTCCGATTCTGCTGAAGAAAGTAGTCTACGACGGCACCCACACCGGCGACTGGCTCCCGGTCAAGGAGTCACCAGCGCTGTTGCGGGAAGTTAATCTCGTACTCGGTTCCAGCGATATTCTGACCGAGGGAGAAAAAGAGTTCTTCCAAACCATGAAACGTATGTGCGAGGCCAGCATCGCGACAGGCAATCCGATCATGTTTTAAGGTGAGAAATTCTTCGCCACGGATTTACACGGATCTACACAGATAGACCAATGTAGGTTCAAACGTTCCGACTGCTGTCTTTCGGCGCCGCAGTGGTATTAGACTTGTATTCGCTTTCATCCGTGTAAATCCGCGTTGATCCGTGGCGAGGTTCCTCGATGACCACCGCAACTCGTACCAACCCGCTTTCCTATCTCACCGACCAACTCAGCGAACTCAAGGCCAAGGGCACGCATTTTAAGCTGCGCGTGCTCGACGACGAGCAGGCGCCGGTCTGTACGTTCGATGGGAAGAGAGTCATCAATCTCGCATCGAACAATTACCTAGGACTGACGACGCATCCCAAGCTGCGCGAAGCGGCGCTGGAGGCCACGCGCATGTTCGGCGTCGGATCAGGTGCCGTTCGCACCATTGCGGGGACGATGAAGATCCACATGGAACTCGAGGAAAAGATCGCCCGCTTCAAGAATGTGGAAGCCTGTGTAGTCTTCCAGTCAGGGTTCGCCGCAAATGCCGGAACAGTCTCGGCCGTCCTGGGCAAAGACGATTTCATCATCTCCGACGCGCTGAACCACGCCTCAATCATCGACGGCGCACGACTATCGAAGGCTAAAATTCTCGTATTCCGCCACAAGGATATCGCTCACGCGGAAGAACAGTTAACCAGCATAAAGAACGAGCCCGGCAAGAAGCTGCTGATCACCGACGGCGTCTTCTCCATGGACGGCGACATCGGCCCGTTGCCCGCGCTCTGCGATCTGGCCGAGAAATACGGCGCCATAATGATGGTGGACGACGCGCATGCTTCCGGAGTCTTGGGCCGCAATGGCCGCGGCACTATCGATCACTTCGGAATGCACGGCCGCGTCGACATCCAGGTTGGCACGCTGTCGAAAGCAATCGGCGCTCTCGGCGGGTATGTCTGCGGCACCCGCGACCTGATTGACTTCCTGTATCACCGCGCGCGGCCGTTCCTGTTTTCGACGTCGCATCCACCATCGGTAGCAGCCACGTGCATTGCGGCCTTCGACGTCCTGGAAAACGAGCCCGAACGTATGGAAAGGCTCTGGGAAAACACCCGCTTCTGGAAGAACGAACTCGGCCTGCTCGGCTTCGACATCGGCGGTCGCGCCACTCCTGCCAGCGAAACCCCGATCACACCAATCATCATCGGCGACGGCAAACTCACAATGGACTTCTCCCGCGAACTGTTCAAAGAAGGAGTCCTGGGAACGGGTATAGCGTTTCCCACCGTGCCCGAAGGCAAAGCCCGCATCCGCACGATTATGACGGCCACACACTCGAAGGAACAACTGGATCAGGCGCTAACCGTGCTCAAGAGCGTGGGCAAACGCATGGGAATATTGGCATAGTGAATTTCGTCTCGCGACTTGAGTTTCAATCAGAGCGGTGAACGATCTTCCCGCCCACAATCGTCGCCACCACTTTCCCCATGAACTGCCACCCGTCGAATGGAGTATTGTGCGAAAGCGAGTGTGAGTCGGCGGCTTCGAACGTCCAACGCTTCTTGGGATCAAAGATGGTCACGTCGGCGTGGTTTCCTTTTGCTAAGGATCCTCGTCCCGGAAGATCGAAGACTCGGGCGGGCCCTGCAGTGAAGAGTTCGACAATGCGCGTCAGCGGAATCTTGTAGTCGCGGTAGAGCTTGGTGATCGCCAGCGCTAGCGCAGTTTCGAGGCCGGTGATGCCGAACGACGCCCGCTCGAACTCGACCTGCTTTTCATGGGCAGCGTGCGGGGCGTGGTCTGTGGCGATGGCGTCCACTGTGCCGTCGGAGAGAGCGACAACGATGGCTTCGAGATCCGTCGCCGAGCGCAGCGGCGGATTCATCTTGAAGTTGGTGTCGTACTCGCCGACGTTCTCGTCGATCAGCGTGAAGTGATGCGGCGTGACTTCGCATGTCACTCGGGCTTTTGCGCGCTTGCCACGGCGCACAGACTTGAGAGCGTCAGCCGTCGAAAGATGCGCCACGTGCAGGCGTGATTCCCGAATCTGCTGTGCCAGCGTCACGTCGCGATCGACGATGGCAGCCTCGGCCGCGGCTGGCATGGCTCGCAGGCCCAGCCGGAAGCTGGTCGGACCCGCGTGCATCGAGCAATTCTCGGTAAGCCGCGTATCCTCTGCGTGCTGCACCACGGGGAAATTCAACTCCGCGCCGAGGCGAAGCGCCATACGCATCACGTCATCGTCCAGGATGGGCTTGCCGTCATCGGTAACCGCGACTGCTCCCGCCCGCTGCAGGGCGCTGAAATCGGTAAGAGTCCCTCCCTTGCTGCCGCGGGTTGCAGCCGCGATGGGGAACACGTTGACCACGGCTTCACGCTCGGGATTCCGCACCCAACTGACCCACTCCGCCGTGTCGACCACGGGCGCGGTGTTGGGCATGGTGCAGACCGAAGTAAACCCTCCCGCGGCAGCGGCCGCAGTTCCGCTTGCAATCGTCTCTTTGTAGCTTTGCCCAGGCTCGCGCAAGTGCACGTGCAGATCGATAAAGCCGGGCGCAACAACGAGGCCGCGCGCGTCGAACTTTTCTTCGGCGCTGCCGCGGATCTTATTGGGCAGCGCGATTTCGGCGACGCGCCCATCGCGCAGCAGGACATCCATGGGCGCATTGATCTTCGCTGCAGGATCGATCAGGTGGCCGCCTCTGATCAGCAGGCTCGCGTTTTCACGTTTTGGGCTCTTAGCAGTCAGCATTCGGCGTTCAGCCTAGATGTTTCCGATACGTAAAGCACGATCCGTGCAAATCCGTGGCTCACTTCGCCTTCCCCAACGCCCGCGCCAAAATCGCCATGCGCGTGGGCACGCCATTGTGCACTTCATCGACAATCACGGACTGTGGCCCGTCGGCCACTTCGGCGGTCAACTCAAGCCCTCGGATGATCGGCCCCGGGTGCATCACAATCGCGTCGCGCTTGGCCAGTTTCAGCCGCGCAGTCGTCATCTGGTAGCGCGCAATGTAGTCCTGCAGGCGAATCTTCTGCCCCGCGAGTCGCTCTTTCTGCACGCGCAGCAGCATGACCACGTCGGTACCGCGCAGCGCATCCTCAATGTACCGAGTGATCCGCAGGCCAGGGGCGAGAGTTGCAGCCACGTCGGGCACGAATTCCGGCGGGCCGCAGAGCGTCAGCTTCACTCCAAACTTGGTTAGCAAATGACAGGCGCTGCGCGCCACGCGGCTGTGAAAAATATCGCCGATGATGGTAGCCTGCAGGCCCTTCAACGACTTCTTATGCTTCAGGATCGTGAAGGCATCGAGCAGAGCCTGAGACGGGTGCTCATGCATGCCGTCTCCCGCGTTAATGACGGGGATGTCGAGATGCTGTGCCATCAGGTGCGGCGCGCCAGCAGATGGATGCCGCATCACGATGCAATCGGCGCCCACGGCGCGCAGCGTGTACCCGGTATCGAGCACGGATTCACCTTTTTCAATGCTCGATCCCGAAGACTGCACCAGCGTAGTAACCGCGCCCAGCGATTTCGCCGCAAATTCGAACGACGAGCGCGTGCGGGTCGATGCCTCGTAAAACAACAGCACTACGCGCTTCCCGCGCAGCAGCGGCCGCGCCTTCTGCGGATTCATCCGGCGGGCCAGTTTGAGCAGGCCCGCGATCTCCTTCGCGTCGAGGTGTTCGATTCCGAGCAGCGAGCCGCGTGCAGGCATATTCATCTGGATAAGTGCAAACCGTGCATCATACGCGGCAGGGACGGCCGCTGCAAGGGCGGTGGAACACCCGAATCTGAGCCAAGACATGCAGGCAAGATGCTGTCGCTATAAGCCAGGCCGGCCGCGGCGACCCAGGATAGCCCCGCCGATTGCACCACCGACGCCCCCAAGAACGATCGAAGCGAAGAACGCGAAAACTAATCCGGCGAGCATCAGGAACTCAAAGCCTTCTGGGGTTTTGACTCGGTCGAACATGGCAAGCACCTGCGGGTCGGTAGTCTGAGCTGCCGTTTCCTGAATTTTCGTCAGGATAGCAGCCCGTAGTTCTGGCCCCTTGTGAAACAAAGTCACGGTCAGCGCTTCAAAAACAGAAGACATCGCGAACCAGAGTAGTCCCGCGAGACCGCCGATTCCCGCCCCAGACGAGGCTTTGATCATAATTTCCGGCCGGCGCTGGCGATAGAAAATCACAGCCAGGAATCCGACACTGACCATAGCCACAAATGGATGCAGCCCCAGAAACATGAGTCCCGACGCGACTACCCCAGCCAGCAGGCACGGCTTGAGCGCCTGTGACCACTGCATCGGGAGCGCCAGCACGGGCACAGTTTGTGACGCAGGCAGAGCACCCTGCGTCTCGGCGACAGCCAACGCAGCAGCCGGCATCGCGGGTTCTGCCACTCACTACGCGAATCTGCGGGGCCGAGCAGTGCGGGCAAAAGGGTATGCCTTCCTCCACCGTTTGTCCGCACTTGTAGCAGGGATGTTCCATCAGGGGTCTATACAGGACTCGTCTTTGAAAGTATCGCAGAAACCATTCCCAGGCGCAGCAACCTCGCGGCACAAGCTTCGACAGGCTGGGACCACAAAGGACACGAAGTATCACGAGAGGTTCCGCGTCTAAC
Source organism: uncultured Acidobacteriaceae bacterium (assembly GCA_963795875.1). Classification (GTDB taxonomy): domain Bacteria; phylum Acidobacteriota; class Terriglobia; order Terriglobales; family Acidobacteriaceae; genus Sulfotelmatobacter. The sequence continues at coordinate 412,344 of CAWCJM010000003.1, read as the reverse complement.
GGTGTCCTTCGTGGTACCTCGTGTCCTTAGTGGTAGAGGACTTCTTGGAGCACTGCTAGATGTCCCCGCGCTTGCCTTGCGTGTGCACGTAGACGAGAGCGAAGGTCGATCCCTTGCCCGAATCGCGAGGCTCGACGGCGACGACGTGCTGGTCATCCTCGGTGCCGACTTTCAGCTCGGTCACCGGACCTGAGTTCTCCTCGCATTTCAATTCTTTGCTGCTCTTTGGAGTCCTTGTCGTCATCGTGCACATCGACATCGCCGCCATGTTTCTGCGAATGGCACTCCAGCACTTTGCCGTACCTTTTCAGCTTGTCGCGATAGAAGTCGACGATTTTGGCGGGAGCATCTTCCGACTCATATTTCGCAAGACCACCAGCTTCAAACCAAAGCTCTCGGTCAAGATGCCGAAATTGAGCGGGTCATTGTCCTTCTCCACCTTCGGCCGCGCGCCCGGATACAAGGGCAGCCCAGCCTTCTTGGCATCGGCATCCTTGCCAACATGCATGTCGCCCACCGAGCTTTGAACGTCGAAAGTTTTGTCTTGAGTATTGGATTGCTGTGCCAACACTGGCAGGCTCAGAGTCGCAGACACGCGAGCGCAAGTGTCAGATGGCGAAACATATTGTCCTCCTTAATGCAAGACGCAGCAGTGCGTCTCTACGGCGCGCTCTAAATATCCGCGTCCTTGCCGTGGGTGCGGACGTACACCAGCGAGAAGCTCGATCCCTTTCCATCCGGCTCGACCGCAACGATGTGCTGGTTTTCTTTGGTGCCGACTTTCAGTTCGATGTTGTTGCCGCTCGAGTCCCTCGCATGTCAGCTCGTGCGATCCATGATCCGACCCTTTGATATCCGGATTCACGTCGAAATGGCTGGTATGGCACTCGAGCACCTTGCCGTATTTCTTCAGTTGATCCTTGTAGTAGGCAATGAGTTTCGTCGGGGAATCGTCGGACTCGATACTCCAGCGCGACCACCTTCAACCCGAAGCCGAAGCCTGAGATGTTCACGTTGGCGCTCTTGTCCTTGCCATCGGAATCTTCCTGCTTCAGGCGCGCGCCCGGATAGACCGCCAGGCCCACGTCGGCCACGTTGGCGCCTTTGCTGACGTGAATGCCGCCGACGGGCGTGCTGATATCGACCTGCTTGTCATCGCCGTTCTGTTCTTTCTTGACGTTGACGCTGCAGGCAGGCAACAGCGAGCGCCGCAAGAGTTGCGAACTCCTAAAGCGAAATTGCTGACGGCTTGAAATCTAGTTTTGCGCATGTGGAGACCCTCCCTTGGCGACCTGCGCCGGGCGTTCGATCCCGGCGCCGCGCTGCGCAACATTCGGAATGCGTGACCGGCAAATGACCGCGAATCGGAATCTCTCCGAACAGCGCTTTGATCGCAGCTATTTCCGAAACGCTCGCGTTGGAGAACGTGCACATGTAATTCTCGATCTTCGGGAAATCGCTGGCCAGATACGGATTCCCCATGGCGACGACCGCCGTCTTCGCCGCGGCATGATCGAGCACCTGCTGCAGCAGCGTGCCAGTCGCGTCGGCCATCGCCACCGAGTTGCCGACCTTGCCCGCCGTCGGAATCACATAGACGGCCGCCACCACGGTTTGCGCCTCGTCAACTGCCTTCAGCACTTCGTCGCTCATGCCCGCGGCGATGCGAGGATCCACATAAATCACGCGCGCGTCCGGAATGCGGCTGCGAAACTCCCGTCCGAAAGCGCGCCCGGACTCCGTGCGCACGTCGTCGGAAAAAAGGACGGCCACCACCTGGTTGTGGGTCTCCTCTCTGGTCATATACGGAAGGCCGGCCTTGGCGGTTCCCTTCGATTTCAGGGGCAGCACTTTGCCGTTGTCGCGCACCAGGGTGATGGCGGAGTTCGGCCACCTGCTGGCCGAAGGCGATGTTTTCCGGCTTGCCGACCGCAGTGGCGATGGCGCCGAGATCGACTGTGCGAGTTTTGTTCAGGCCGAGTGCGCCCTTTATTTTCAGGATCTTAAGGACGGAGTGATCGAGCCGCTGCCTGCGAAATCTCGCCGGACCGCACTGCCTTCAGCATGGATTCGTACGACGCGCCCAGGTCGGCCGGAATGATCAGCAGATCGTTGCCCGCCTTGAAGGCCTCGACAGCGGCGCGGCCAATGTCGTTGGCAAAAAGATGCGTCAGGCCCGCCATGTCGAGCGCGTCGGTCACGATCAGACCCTTGAATCCCATCTGCTTTTCGAGCAGATCGGAAACCACCGCGGTTGAAATCGTGGCGACGTGATTGGGATCGGGATCGAGCGCAGGAACGGTGACGTGCGCCACCATCACCGAGTCGACGCCCGCGGCGATCGCCTGGCGAAACGGCGGAAGCTCGATCGAATCCAGATGCGCGCGGTCGCACATTGACGCTGGCCACGCCGAGATGCGAATCGGTCGCGGTGTCGCCGTGGCCGGGAAAATGCTTCACCGTGGTCAACATCCCGCCCTCGCGCGCGCCCTTGATGTAGGCCGTCGACCAGGTCGCCGACTTGTTTGCGGATCTTCTCCGAAGGAGCGCGTGTTGATGATGGGATTGGCGGGATTCGAGTTCACATCGGCGTCAGGAAAAAAATTCCAGTGCACGCCGACCGCGCGGGCTTCCTGGGCGGTGATGCGGCCGAAAGTCTCCGCGTCTTCCATTTTGCCATCGGCGCCGAACGCCATGGCGTGAGGAAAATTCGTTGTTCCCATCAGGCGCGTGCGTGACGCCGCGCTCAAAATCGGCCGCGAACAGCAGCGGCAGCTTGGATTGCTTCTGCAGCCGGTTGAGCAATCTCCGCGGCTTCGTAGGGCTCCGTTGCGCAGCAGGAACGGACCATCCACATGCACCGACATGGCGAACGAGCCCAACGTGATATTTCTGCATGGCCTCGAGCCATTGCAGATACTCGGGGCTCTCCACGTTGAGAAAGCTAGCGCGGCACCAGATCATGAAGACCTGGCCGATTTTCTCTTCGACGGTAAGCTAACGCAGCGTCTTCTCGGCCCACCTGTCGCCGCGTGTGTGCCAGCTGACGGGAGTCGGTTGCGTGTGCTTCTCTTTGCCGAAGGCGGGCAGGGCAAGTGCCAGGACAAGAAATACAGCGAGAAGGTTTCGCAGCATGCGAGAAACGATAGCAGAAAGGTGTCGTGGTCCATGCCTAGGGGACAGCCGCCCTCGGCTGTCCTCGGGCCGCAGCTCGATGCTCTGTCGCTGAGACTTCACCAGCTCCGGTCGAGTTCGGCTCGACGTACAGCCGAAGGCGACTCTCCCCACATAGTCAGGTCCCGACTTGCGACGCAGTTCAAGGCTTCCCGCTGAATCCCCGCATCGTCGCCGAATCCCGTGCAGCCAGACGCACCTCCGGCTCGCGGCGGAACCAGGTCATCTGGCGCTTGGCGTAGTTGCGGTGGGCCTGCTGCGCGGCCGAATGGCCTGCTCGCGAGTAGAGTTCGCCACGCAAAAGCTGAGCTGCCTGCTTGTATCCGAGAGACGCAAGTGGCCGCGCAGCTGCACCGTATTTTTCGCAGCAGAGATCTTCGTCTCCTCGATCAGCCCAGTCTCGAACATCCGCTGCGCGCGCTGGTTGATGCGCTCGTAGAGCGCGGCGCGATCCGGATCGAGCCCGACCCGCAGAATGCGGAATCCCTGCAGCGGGTCGCGCCCCTGCTGCCAGAGTTCCGACATCTTCTGCCGCGACGCCAGGCAAACTTCGATCGCGCGAATCAGCTTGGGAATATCGTTGGCATGGACTTTCTCAGCGGCCGCACGATCGAGGCGCCGCAGAATCCGGTGCAGATGATCGGAGCCGCGTCTCGCCGCGCTCTCGCGCAGACGCTCGCGCAACTCTTCCGAGCGCTGCGGGCCGGGGAAAAGTCCTTCCAGCAGCGCACGCAAGTACAGTCCCGTGCCGCCGACCACAATCGGCAAATGCCGCGCGCGATTGATTTCCGCCAGCACTTGCCGCGCCTGCCGGGCATATTCGCCGGCGGTCATGATACTCGGTGGGATCGACGCAATCGAAAAGATGATGCGGCGCGCGCGCGCGCTCCGCGGTGCTGGGCTTAGCCGTGCCGATGTCGAACTCGCGATACATCGCCACCGAATCGCAGTTGACGATCTCGCCGCCGAACTTCTCCGCGAGCGCCAGCAGACAGCGCCGTCTTCCCGCTGGCCGTGGGCCGAGGATCACCACCAGCAGCGGCTCGCGCGCAGCACGTCGCGACTTTCGCGGTGACTGGCTGAGCCCACGTTCAGCGCAGGCTCCAGTGAATGTCGTGCCAGTAGCGAACCAGCGTGAGGACCAGCAGCAGAAACGCGATCAGCAGCAGCCCGGTAGTCTCCGACGCGTAGACCGCGTGGCGGCGAGCTTGTGATCGTCCTCGTGCTGGGGATGGGATCGGGCACGCGAATATTGTAGCGCCGGCTCAGGTTAGCGACTGACAGCGCTTCATTTCCGCCGATCCGCGGGTCAACGCTGATCCCGGGGCCAAGATCCGCGAAGTCCTGTGCATCCGCGGACCTGAAGTGCGCGCGTAAGACCCAAGACACCTGCTACACTACGGCGTCGTGCGCAGAACCTGCCGCAAAATCGCAGCCGAGTCGCGCGCTTTGGATTGTTCGAGCTCGACCTCAGCGCAGGCGAACTGCGCAAGAGCGGCGTCAAGCTGCGCCTGCAGGGGCAGCCCTTCCAGGTGCTGGCGCTGCTGCTGGAGCGCGCTGGCGAAGTGGTCACGCGCGAAGAACTGCAGCAGAAACTCTGGCCCTCCGACACCTTCGTCGACTTCGACCACAGCCTGAACACCGCCATCAACAAGGTGCGCGAAGCGCTGGGAGATTCCGCCTCCAGCCCGCGCTACGTCGAAACCCTGGCCCGCCGCGGGTACCGTTTCATCGCTCCCGTGCAAGCTGCACGCTCGCCGCAGCGGATCACATCTGGCGCAGAAGCCGATGCACCGCCAGCGACAGTCGCCTCCGTTCCACGACATCGCGAACTCGACGTCAGATCTCGCAATCGCCGTCGACCCGTCGCGCTGCATCCCGAACTCGAAGTTCCCATCCCGCGCCGCGCCATCACCCGCGGCCTCTTCGCGCTGATTCAGGTGATGTATCTGGCTTTCTATCTCTCGGCCCTGTTCCGCCTGCACTACGTGCAGGAGATCGGCGGATTCGTTTCGTCCGCCCTGTGGGCAGCGAACGCGTCCTCGCCGGGGCCGTGCTCATCACAGCCGGCGTCGGCATTCCGCTGCGCTGTATCTGATTTCGGCAGTGGCTTCGACTACCAGCGGCTGGGCGAAAAATTCCGCCAGATGTTTCCCTTCATCCTCGCGCTCGACCAGTTGTGGGCGGTCGCTCCGTTCCTGCTGATCCCGCAGATCGGCCTGGGCGCGGCCTTCGCCGTCAGCGCGGCGCTGCTGTACCTGCCGTTCTCCGAGCGAACCCTGATTCGTATGGCCTACGTCGGGACCGCGCGCGCATAAGCAGTCGATTTTCCATGGAACCAACCTCACCGATCTGCCGTAACCACGTCTAACAAGACTGGGCGAGAGTGTGCTCGCCCTGCCGGAGGATTTTATGAAACTTGTTGCTCATGAAGCGCCTGTCGCTTGCCATCCTGGCTGCCAGCCGTCATCGCCGTGCCATGCCCGCCCACGCCGACGAATGGTCGAAGACCTACAACCTCACCGGCAAGCCCGACCTGCGGATCGAGACCTCCGACGCCAACATCCGCGTCACCACCTGGGACCAGAACACGATCGAAGCCAAGGTCGATCACCTCGCGCTACAAGATCGGCGAAGGCGGCATTCGCGTCGAAGAGCATCAGACCGGCGACTCGGTCGAAATCGACGTGCACTATCCGCACCACAACTTCAACGTCGAATGGGGCAACACATCGCGTCGACATCATTATCCAGATGCCGCGCGAAGGCCGCGTCAATCTGCGCACCGGCGACGGCAAGATCGATCTCGCCGGATTGAAGGGCGAGATGGATCTGCACAGCGGCGACGGCTCCGAAAACCTCGAAGGCGTCGACGGCAAACTGCACGCCTCCACCGGCGACGGACACATCACCGCCCACGGCCGCTTCGACGAACTCGAACTCAAGACCGGCGACGGACACGTCGAAGTCCGCGCAGGCGCCAGGGCTCCACGCTGGCCGCGGGCTGGCGCCTCGAAACCGGCGACGGCAACGTTTCCCTCGAAGTCCCGGGCGAACTCGCGGCCGACGTCGACCTGCACACCAGCGACGGCCACATCGATCTCGACATGCCCATCACCACCGAAGGCAAGATCCGCGAGAACGAAGTCCACGGCAAGCTCAACGGCGGCGGCAGCCCGCTGACCATCCGCACCGGAGATGGATCGATTCATTTGCGCAAGGGCTAAGATCTCAGTCGGATTTCAGGCGTCAGTCCAAAGCTTGTCCGGACCTCGGATTGACGCCTTGGCTTATACTTTGGGGTCTCAAGCTTTTCCATTTCCTGCCGAACGAGGTTTTCATTCCATGGCAATTCTGCGCATGAGTGTAGTTGCGCTCGCACTTCTTTTGCGTCGTTTCCTTAGCCAACGCCCAGCAGCCGGCCGCAGCAAAGCCTGAGCCCAGCGCTCGACGTCACCTCGATGGACCGCAGCATCGATCCCTGCGTCGACTTCTTCGCCTATTCCTGCGGCGGGTGGATCAAGAGCAATCCCATTCCTCCCGACCAGTCCTCGTGGGACACCTATTCCAAAATGCAGGATGAAAATCTCGGCCGTCTGCGCGGCATTCTGGAAGCCGCGTCCGCGCCCGACCCCAAGCGCAGCGCCGGTCGATCAGAAAATTGGCGACTACTACGCCTCCTGCACCGACGAGAAGGCAATCGACGCCAAGGGCGCGGACCCGCTGCAGCCATCGCTGGAGCGAATTGCGCAAGATCAAGCTCCAAGGCGGAACTCGCCGACGCGGCCGCGACCATGATTGACGACAACGTTCTCTTCCGTTTTGATTCGACCCAGGATTTCCGCGACGCCGACTCAGGTCATCGCCAACGCCGATCAGGGCGGACTCGGCCTGCCCGACCGTGACTATTACACCAAGACTGATCCCAAGTCGGTCGAACTGCGCAAAGCAGTACCTCGCGCACGTGCAGAAAATGTTCGAGCTGCTCGGCGACAAGCCCGAAACCGCCGCGGCCGAAGCCGCAAACCGTGATGCGCATCGAAACCGAGCTGGCCAAGGGTTCCATGACGCGCGTCGAACGGCGCGATCCGAAAGCGCTCGACCACAAAATGACCAGCGCGGAGTTGGAGAAGATTTCTCCCGAGTTCCAATGGCAGGTTTATTTCGCCAAAGTCGGAATGCCGTCGCTCTCGTCGTTGAACGTCAGCCTCGCCCGGCTTCTTCAAGACGCTGAACGAAACGCTCGAAAAAGAAAGTCTGGCGGACTGGAAAACTTACCTGCGCTGGCATCTGGTGCATGCCGATGCGCCGCATCTTTCTGCGCCGTTTCTGAACGAGAACTTCGCATTTCTACGGCAAGACCCTGCGCGGGCAGCAGGAACTGCAAGCCGCGCTGGAAACGCTGCACGGAATGCGTCGACGACTACCTGGGCGAGGCTCTCGGCCAGGCCTACGTGCGAAAAGTATTTCAGCCCCGAAGCCAAGCAGCAGGCGCTGAAAATCGTAAAAGAAATTCAGGCGGAGATGGAGCAGGACATCAACAGCTTGCCTTGGATGTCAGCCGCAACCAAGCAGCAAGCGCTGGCCAAGCTGCATGGCATGGCCAATAAAATCGGCTATCCCGACAAGTGGCGCGACTACAGCAAGCTTGAGATCATCCGCGGAGACGAACTGGGCAACGTGGAGCGCGCCCGGAAATTCGAATTCGACCGGCAGCTCGCCAAGATCGGCAAGCCCGTCGACCGCGGCGAATGGGACATGACTCCGCCCACCGTGAACGCCTATTACGATCCGCAGATGAACGACATCAACTTTCCCGGCGGGCGTGCTGCAGCCTCCGGCGTTCGATCCCAACTCTGACGCCGCTCCCAACTACGGCGACACCGGCGGCACCGTCGGACACGAACTCACCCACGGCTTCGACGATGAAGGCCGCCAGTTCGATGCTCAGGGAAACCTGCGCGACTGGTGGACTCCCGAGGACGGCAAAGGAATTCGAGAAGCGCGCCAGCTGCATCTCAGATCAATATTCCAGCTACACGATCATCGACGACATCAAAATCAACGGCAAGCTGACGCTCGGCGAAGATGTCGCCGACCTCGGTGGCCTGCTGCTGGCCTACATGGCGTGGAAGGACTGACACCAAAGACCAGACGCTGGACCCGATCGATGGTCTCACCCCCGACCAGCGCTTCTTCGTCGGCTACGGCCAGAGCTGGTGCGGCCAAACGCGCGATGAGACCAAGCGCCTGCGGGCCACCGTCGATCCGCATTCTCCGGAAAAATATCGCACCAACGGCGTGGTCTCAAACATGCCGCAATTCCAGGAAGCCTTCCACTGCAAAGCGGGCTCGCCCATGGTGAATCAGAACCGCTGCCGAGTCTGGTAGCCCCTTCACGACTCGTATCAGGCCACAGCTGTGAGCTAATGTCGAAGACAGTCGCGTCGAATGATTCGCGGGTTCAGCCGCCGCGGGCGACCACTACACCTCAAGCCCAATCGATCGCATCAGTTCGAGGCCGTTGCTCTTCGTGACCACGCCGTCGCGCAGCTTGTAGTCGAAGGTCATCCGGCCATTCGCAAGCTCATCCTGAAAATGGACGTTGCGCAAATGGCCCTCGACCGCTCCGCCGATATCGGTCAGCGCCAGATCATGCGTGCTCACCAGCCCAATCGCGCCGCGATTCACCAGCGCGCGCACGATTCCTTCCGCGCCGATGCGGCGATCTTTCGAGTTCGTGCCTTGCAACAATTCGTCCAGTAGAAACAGCAGGGGCGGATCGCCGCCCGCCAAATCGAAGATCTGCCGCAGCCGCGTGATCTCGGCATAGAAACGCGAACTGCCTTCCCGCAGCGAATCGTTGACGCGAATGCTCGCGCCCACTCGCAGCGGACGTGAGCCGCAGCCGGCGCGCCCGGACCGGCGCGCCCGCCATCGCCAGCACGACATTCATCCCGACCGCGCGCAGCAGCGTGCTCTTCCCCGACATGTTGGAACCGCTGACCAGCAGAACCCGCGTCTCCCCGCATGATGCTGACATCGTTGCGAACGCAGAGCTGCCGACGGCACCAGCGGATGCCCAAGTCCTTCGCCGTCGAACGATGCCGCACCGTCGGCAAATTCCGGGAACGGATCGGCCGGATGCTCGAAGCTGTAAGTCGCCAGCGAAAGCAGCGCCTCCATCTCTCCGACGGCATTCACCCACAACCGCAGCGCACTGCCGTGGGCCGTGCGCCAGCGTTCCGCCGCGAATGCCACTTGCACGGAATACATGAGCGGAGCGTCGATGATTCGCACGAAAATGTTGTGCCGCGAGTTGATCAGATCCACCAGAGTTCTGCAGCCGCGCGATCGCCTGCGAACCTGGCACGCCGCTCGACAAAAGCTCGCGCTGCAGCGCCTGCAATCGCGGCGCCTGGAACGTGTGCGCCTCCACGCGCGCCGAGCACGCCGGAAAGCAGATCCAGATCGCGAAATGCGTGCTCGGTTCCGTGCAGCACTTCCTCCAGCGGCTTTTTCAGGCGGTAGGTAAGGACCGCCTCGATCACGACAATCACACCAGCAGGCGTCGCGATTCCCCAAACCGCCCACACCGACGGCGCCAGCAACCGCCAGCGCCGCCAGCAACGGCGCCAGCCATCGAAGCCACAGCGGCCTCATCTGGTTCGGCGATTCCGCCCACTTCAGCAGCGCCTCGGGATGCACGCCCACGCCAACGTCTTCGCCCAGCACCGCCAGATCCTCGCGCAGATCAAGCTGATCGCGCAATTCGTCCACCGCGGCATGCCGCTCGCGGATTCTTTCCACGGTCGACGGGAGACAGCAGCCACTGCGCCAGCGTGTCTTCGCCCATGCGCGTGCGCGCGGTCGAGAGAAGCTGGAACAAGCTGCCCTTGCCGAACAGGTCGAGATCGCCGGCAGTACACGTGATGCGGATCGTCGAAGCGCTCGCCGGTTTCTCCCGACCCGGCCCAGCGATCCTCGACGCGGGCCAGCGCTTTTTCATAAAACGCGACCGCACGCTCGGCCAACTCGCGAGCCCGAAGATTCGCGAATGATACGACCGCGATGCCCACGAACGCCGCTACCGGCGCAGCCAGCCACCAGGCCGAGAGAGAATGCGCGCGGAATGCAGCCCATGCCATGAATCACTGCGACGACAGCGAGAGCAGCCGGACGTTGCCCAGGCGGATATGAATCTTCTCGTAGTGCGCAACGCGCGTTACGCGCTCGTTTCGACGCTGCACGTATTCTTCGGAGGGAACCACGCATCAAAATGTAGCAGGTACACCGAGCGCGAGGAAGGGATCCGGCAGCCCCTGTGATGATGGCGCCATCCCGAGCGGAGCCGCTTTTCGGCGGAGCGAGGAATCTCGCATCTACTCCGCGCCCTTCGCCTCGCCAAACAAAATCATCCGCATCGAGATGCTGCCGAAGTCGAACCCTTCATACGGATACGACACGGCGTCGCGCTCATCCGTGCTCCCCATGCAATACAGCAGCGGCAAGTAATGCTCCACGTCGGATGCGCCGTCGCCAGCAGTGTCTCGCCCCACTTCTGCGGCGCAGCCAGCGCGTTCGCATCATGCGCCTCAACCGCTTCTTGACCTTAGCCATCAAACTCCACGGCCCAGTCATACGCGCCGAGGGATGATCCCAATCGATGCGGCGCAGATTGTGCACGATGTTGCCGCTGCCCAGAATCAGAACTCCGCGCTCGCGCAGCGACTGAATCTCGCGCCCCAGTTCGAGATGCTCCTTAAAACTCACGGCGCTCGTCAAGACTCAACTGAAACGCCGGCACATCCGCATTCGGATACATATGCCGCAGCACGCTCCATGAACCGTGATCCAGTCCCCACTCGTTCGTCGGGCGAAATCTCAGGATTTGTCGCCAGTTTCTTCGCCTCGGCAGGCGCGCCGGGCGCAGGATACTGCACTTCATAAAGCGGCCGCGGAAACCCGTAGAAATCGTGAATCGTTTTCGGATGCGCAGACGCCAGCACATGCGCGCCCTCGAGTCACCCAATGCGCCGACACCACGCACACCGCCTTCGGCTTCGGCAGCCGCGCGCTCAGCCCCTGCCAGCGTCTCGGTAAACGCATTGTGCTCAATGGCGTTCATCGGCGACCCGTGCCCGACGAACAAAACCGGCATCTTCTGCAACGAAGTTCTCCCGCCAGAGCGGCAACGCATGCGCTCCAGACCTACATTCATCGTGTTGACTGTTTGATTATCAGCGAGCAGGAAAACGATTCGCCGCGATGTTGGAGCTCGTCGGCGCTACTGCAAATCAGACTTGTCGGGGTTGTAGTAGAAGCGGAATCGCAGCGCGAGATACGGCCCGGTGAATTCGGTGGGCAGCGGCGGAAACGGATTCGAAGCGCTGATGCCGCCCCAGGCCGCGCGATCCAGAGCAACGTCGCCAGAGGTGGCCACGTCAGCCGCATGTCCGCGAACCTTGCCGTCTTTGGTGATGGCAAACTCAATCGCGCAGTTTGCCCTTCTTCATCTCGGCGGATTCCGGAATCAGCGCGTACCAGTTCTCCCGGACATCCTGCAAAATGCGCTGCAGGTACGGGCCGAAGTCAACGCCCTGCGTGTCGCTCAGAATCTCAAGATTGCCCATCTGCCGGCCGTGCGCTCCGGTGCCCAGGCCGAAGTCGCCTTCCTGACCACCGCCGCCTGCCCCGTCGCGCCGCCGCCGCTGCCGTGGCCTCCTGAATCGCCTGAGCCCGGCGTCATCCCCGTTCCATACTTGCTGAATGAATTGTTCGGACGGGCCGGCGTCTGCAACTGTGCCGTCTGATCGCTCTGGAACTGCGGACGCGGCGTCTGCTGTTGTCCCTGCTGTGGCGCCGGCGGCTGGTTCTGCGCCATCGCCTGCGGCGCCGGTTGCGGCGCGCGCGGACCGTTCATCCCCGGCGCTCCCGGAGGCGGCGTCGCCAGAATCTTCCGCAACTCTTTCGGATCCAGTTCCGGATGCCGCGACATCGCGATGCGGTCTTTATCCGACGCAATGTTCGTGTTGGGCCGGCGCGTGGGTTTCTGCAAATCCGGCGGCAGCGCCAGGAACGTCAGGTTCTTGTCCTTGGTGAATCCAGCGGCACCACCACTGCCGTGTGCCAGCCAATAGTTTCTCAATCGATGTTGAAGTTCCACAGCACAATGGTGAGCACCAAGTGCACGATGATCGAAATCCAGATCGCTTCGCGCCAGCGCGAGCGCTCCAGATCGTCCTGCAACTGGATGAGCAGGTGCGGCACACGCGCATCCAGATCCCGGTACGCAGTTTCCCAGTCCTGCGGAGTCGTAAAGCCCGAGTTGCTCCGGTTGAGGCTTTTCGGGAGCAACCGGATCCTGGAATGGAATTTGTGTGATCGGCATGCGCTGGGCTGAATGAAACGTCGAACTGAAAATGCTTAGACTGTACGAGCCTGACTGAGAAAGCTTAGCTGCATCCGCCTGTCGTTAGACACCGAATACACTCGCGGCGTTGCATCCGGCCTTCACGGAAGAAATGCAATGAGCGCGCGCTGCTCTACAACCAAGTTACCTCTATTTTCGCATCTTTCGCGCGATTCTGCTCGCCACAAATCGCCCACGACTTAGGTGTGTAAACATATGTAAATAAGAGTGATTCGAAGATGAGGATGCAGAAGTGGTTATGTGGGGACAGCCGCCTTCGGCCGTCCGCCGGCGAAGCCGCCGCGAATGTCGGAACAGCCCTTCAATGCGCTCGCGTCGACGCGATGCCGGCAAGCCCCACTTTCTTCCCATGTTCGCGAATCGCCGCCACAATCTCCAGCGCCAGCGCCAGCGCGCGCCGCCCATCCTCCAGCGGAACCACAGGCGTGGACCGCTCCCGCACCGCGCGCAGAAACGACTTCAGCTCCGCATGCAGCGGCTCTTCCGAGGCCACCGGCAGGCTTTGGTCACGCCAATCTGCGGATTCACCGAAGGCGTGCCCGACGCGTCATCCTGTCCCACGGTAAAGACCAGCACTTCCTGCCGTCCGTAATCGAGCGAAACATACTGCCGCGGCTGAAAAAATCGCAGCTTGCGCACCCGCTCGGTCGAAACCCGGCTGGCGGTAAAGTTCGCGACGCAGCCGGATTCAAACTCCAGCCGCACATTCGCAATGTCCACTTTCCCCGACAAAATCGGCAGCCCCACCGCCCGCACTTCCTTCACCGGCGACTTCGCAAACGCCAGCACAATGTCGAGATCGTGGATCATCAGATCGAGCACCACATCCACGTCGAGCGACCGCGGAGTAAACACGCTGAGCCGGTGCACCTCAAAAAACATGGGCTGCGTCAGCAAAGGAACCGTGGCCCGCACCGCCGGATTGAAGCGCTCCAGATGCCCCACCTGCGCGATCCGCTTGTGCCTGGCCGCGAGCGCAACCAGTTCCTCGGCCTCCGCCAGCGTGCGCCGCCAGCGGCTTCTCGATCAGCACATCCACGCCGGCCTTCATCAACTCGCTGGCGACACTCAGATGATGCACCGTCGGAGCACGCCACCGAAGCGGCCTGCAGCTCGCTATGCGTAGTCAACATCTGGTGCACCGAGCCGAAGCCTTTGCACCCAAACTCGCGCGCCACCGCATCAGCGCGGCTCGTGTCCGGATCGACCACTCCCAGCAGCCGCACCGGCTCCCCTTGCTGCTCCAGTTCCTTGTAGACTCGGGCATGATTGCGTCCGAAAACGCCCACGCCCACGACGGCGACGGAGATCGGACTTTGCGTTGGCAGGAGAAATTCTCGATGGCCGGTTGCCGGAAACAAATTGTAAACGGTATCCCCGGAAAGAGCATCTGGATTAACGTCTTCGTCGCGACTCGACCGTGCTCGGGAATCAATTTCGCCGCATCCAGCTCAAGGAGTTCTTGCTTACAGGCACGGCTTTCAACGTTGCGCAAAGACCACAAATCTGTACACGACCGTGGAAGAGCGGCCCTTCGAGGGCCGCGTGACGCACCTAGAGTCAGTAAGGGCTTCAGCCCTGAGGCTCGCTGCCCGCGATAAACAATCGATTGAGAGTCTGTTATCAATCCAACGCTCGAAAGGACTGAAATCGCCCATGAAGACGATCGCGCTGCTTACCATTTCCAACATCTTCATGACCTTCGCCTGGTACGGACACCTGAAATACCGCGAAGTCCCGCTCTACAAAGTCATCGTCGTGAGCTGGCTGATTGCCTTCTTCGAATACTGCTTCCAGGTCCCAGCCAACCGCATCGGCTCCTACGAGTTCACCGCGGCCCAACTCAAAACGATCCAGGAAGTCATCACCCTGACCGTCTTTGCCGCTTTCTCAGTGCTCTATCTGAAGCAACCGCTGCGCTGGAATTACCTGGCCGGCTTCGCCCTGATCGTCGCAGCGGTCGCCGTGATCTTCAAAAAGTGGTGAGCAAGAGATCCTTGGTATCGTGGAAGGACACAGCGGTGCTGTGGAAGGGCGCGTGGTTTTGTGGAAGGGCACGGGTTTGCGGAAGGGCGCCTGCGTTTTGTGGAAGGGCGGGGCTTCAGCCGTGCGTCCACGGTAGACTTAAATCCGGGCTTTAGCCCCTGCGGGCCGCTTCCTCGATCCGGAACGTAGACCCTATCTTCTCGCCCAAGCCAACGCCTTCTTCAAAATCGCAATCTGCCCCGCGTGATACAGCTCGTGCTGCGCGATCCCGTGCAGCATGTGATAAAAATCGTACCGCTTTCCCGGAACCCGCTCCCCAAGCCGCGAATCCGGCAGCGCTGCAACCGTCCTCACGAGTCGATCGTGCGTCCGTTTCGTCGCCGCGACTGCCTTGCGCCACGCCGCTTCCGTCGGCTTCGTCAGCGGCGGAAAATTCTTGAGGCCCGTGGGCTGCCACTTCATTCCCATCGAGCCTGCGCAACGCCGCATCGTCCCATACCGCAACGTGCAACACCAATTCCCAAATGCTGTGAACATCAGGCAGCGGCTTCGCCGCAGCAGTAGCGGCGTCTACATCTTCCAGCAGTTCGAGCAGCGCCGGCCCGTGCCACGCGCTGCCGTCAAAAGCGCGGCGAAGTTGATCCGCGATGCGGGCCCCTTCGGATTCGTCCTCTTTCGTTCCCATGACTCCCTATCTCCTCCGCAACCATCGCAATCCCCGCCGCGTTCGCCGCGTCAATCACCTTCTGCCCATCCAGCAGCAAACACTTGCCCGCGTCCAAAGCAAGACAACTCGCCCCCGCCGCCTGCATCACCTCAATCGTCTTCACGCCGATCACCGGCACATCAAACCGCATATCCTGATTCGGCTTCGCGATCTTCACCACAGTCAAAGCGCGGCTGAGCGTGGACGCATCCCCATGCAGCGACCGCATGATCTGCCCCGCGCGCTCGATGGTCGCGTCGGTCCCCTCCATCGCCTCGACCGCCACGCACGCCGACTCCGCGATCACCACCGTCTGCCCAATGTCATGCTCGGCCAGCCGACGCGCCACCGCACGTCCGTACTCAATGTTCTTGCGCTCCTGCTCGCTCGGCTCGCGCGCGGTCAGCACGCCGGACTTCACCAGCAGCGGCTCCAGCAGCCAGGTCGATTTCTCCAGCGTGATCCCTTCATCCGCCAGCACCTTCGCCACCGCGCCCAGCAGCGAGTCCGTATTGCGCGTCGTGAGCGAGAGCAACATCTTCGCCAGCCGCCAGTCCGGACGGATGCTGGAAAAAATCTGCTTGTGCCGCACCTGCCCCGCCATGATGGCGCGCCGCACGCCCTCCCGCTGAAACGTCTCAATCAGCTTCGACAGTTCCCCCAGCGAAAGCCAGTGAACCGCCGCCGCCCCGTGCGATTCAATCTCCGGAAACGCCTCCTCCTGAATCGCCGCCACCACCACGTCATATCCCTGCGCCCGCGCCGCATCCAGCACCAGAAAAGGAAACTTGCCATTCCCGGCGATGAGCCCAAGTTTTTCGTTCTGAAGCGGCATGAGGTAGGCGCCGATTACACCTGACGCGAGTCAGTCTAGCACTTAGGATCAAGAAGAAGCTCTACGCGCCGCACCGGAAAACAGGGGTTTGTGGCGTTCGGGCACAACCGTTAAGAATCGCCGAAGAGCACCGAAAGCAGCGCTGTGAAAATAACTCCGCTTCCGTGAACTCTCCATAGCTACAATGTCTGATGTTTCCGATCCCCGGGTTCTAATCCCGCTTCTGTTTTCTGTCAGAGGTCGTCTAATTGCGAAGGAGCATCTCCCATGCACGTTGATCTTGCAGTCATCCTCCGCCATCTGCCAGGCGCGCTTGTCCTTTTCGCCGCATCGACCCTGGTTTCGCAAGCTCAGGAGCGCGATCGCAGCAAAGTGCCCGACGAATACAAATGGGATCTGACCGCCATCTATCCGTCCGACCAGGCTTGGCGTGCGGCGAAGGAAAAGCTTGCGTCCGAGTTGCCCAACCTGCGGCAGTTTCAAGGCACGCTGGCTTCTTCCGCTTCCCGGTTGGCGGACGCTCTGGAGACTCAAAGCTCCTTCGACAAAGAATTCACGCGCCTGTACGTATTCGCAGCCATGCGTTCCGATGAGGACACGCGAGTCAGTACGTATCAGGGCATGCAGCAGGAAATGATTCAGCTCGGATCCGTTCTAGGCACCGAAGCTGCCTTCATTGAACCCGAAATCCTCAAGATGGATAACGCGACGATCGAGCGATTTCTGACCCAAGAGCCTCGTCTGCATGTTTTCCGCCATGAACTCGAGGACATCACGCGGCGCCGGGCCCACACGCTCAGCAACGCCGAAGAGAAGCTCTTGGCCGGATCCGCCGTGATGGCGAGCGGGCCATCCAGCGTCTATGGCATTTTTGCCGACGCCGATTTTCCGTATCCTTCCGTCACCCTCAGCGACGGCAAGACGGTCAAGCTCGACAAGGCGGCTTTTTCGCTCCACCGCGCTTCACCCTCCCGCGAAGACCGCCAGAAAGTCATGGAAGCCTTTTTCACCGCGCTGGGAAAATATCGCGGGACCTTCGGCTCCATGATGAATTCCAATGTCCAGACTTCAGTCTTCTATGCCCATGCGCGCAATTACGAAACCTCTCTGCAGGCTACTCTGGACCAGCCCAACATTCCGGTTTCGGTGTATTCGAGGTTAGTCGACGGAGTCGATCGCAATCTGCCCACGTTTCAACGGTATCTGAAACTCCGCAAACGAATGATGGGCCTTCCCGAACTCCATTATTACGATCTGTATGCTCCGCTCGTGTCTTCGGTCGACACAAAATATTCGGTCGACGTGGCCGAAAAGAATATCCTGGCAGCTCTCGCCCCGCTTGGACCCGAATATGCCGCGGGAGCGAAGCGCGCGTTCACCGAACGCTGGATTGACATGTATCCCATCCGAAGGTAAGACCTCCGGAGCTTATTCCAACGGCGGGGCATACGACGTTCACCCCTACATGCTGCTGAACTACAACGGAAAGTATGACGACATGAGCACGCTGGCCCACGAACTCGGGCACACCATGCACAGCTACTTCTCCAACAAGACCCAGCCCTATCCTTTGTCGTCGTATCCGATTTTTGTTGCGGAAGTCGCTTCGACTTTCAACGAGGCTCTTCTTATCGATTACATGCTCAAGCAGATCAAAGATGACGCTACCCGGCTTTCCTTACTGGGAAACTACCTGGAGAGCATCAAGGGAACGGTCTTCCGGCAAGCTCAGTTTGCGGAATTTGAACTCCGCATGCATGAAATGGTTGAAAAAGGCCAGCCACTCACCGGTGACTCTTTGTCGAAACTCTACAGCGAGATCGTCAAAAAATACTACGGGCACGACCAAGGGGTGTGCATCGTGGACGATTACATTGCAAACGAGTGGGCGTACATTCCCCATTTCTACAATTCGTTTTATGTCTTCCAATACGCCACCTCATTCACCGCTTCGTCTGCCTTGTCGGAAAAGGTGCTCTCGGGTGATCCTGGGGCCACCGAGCGCTACCTGAAATTCATTTCGGCGGGCAAGTCGAAGTACCCAATCGAACTGCTGAAGGACGCGGGCGTTGATATGACAACTGACGAACCCCTGGAGCTCACGGTCAAGAAGATGAATCGCGTGATGGATGAGATGGAGAAATTGTTGGACAAGAAAGGGACGGCACCGGCCGGAAGTTAAGCACCGCCGGTATTCATTCCGTAGGCATAAGTGTCACGCGCCGCCAACGTCATCGAGTACGGCAGAACATTCTGCGTGATCGTAGTTCCGCCGCCATAACCCGCGCCCTAAGCCCCACTTCACTTCTTGCCCGCCGAATCCCCATACCCCTGCCACACATACTCCAAAGCCTCAGCAAGCGTCTGCTGTTTCACCGCCCGGTCGACGTGCCCGGCGTTGCGCGCAAAATCGAACTGGTAGTGATACCCCTTCGCCGCGAGCACCTTCGCCATCAGTTCGTTGGCCAGCACCCAGTCGTGCATGTTGTCGCGCATCACATTCGGATTGAATAGATCCCTGTCACCCACCTCCATCCAAATCCGTATCGGCTTCACCGGACTTCCGAGGATGAGATGCTCGTGAAACTCCCACGCGCCATGCGGCGTCTGCGGATTCGAAGGCCACTGCTGATTCACAAATGTTCCCGAGTACGTCAGTACGCGGTGATACAGCTCAGGGTGATACCACGCCATGATCAACGCGCACGAACCTCCCGAGCTTCCTCCCATCGTCGCCCGACCATCGGGATCTTTCGTGAGCTTCACATGCGCCTGCGCCTCAACCAGCGGCAACACTTCCTTCTCCACAAAGTCGGCATACACTCCCGACATCGTGTCGTACTCCAGCCCCCGCTCGCTCCCTTGCGCATCCCCGCTCCCGTTGCCGATCGAAATGGCAATCATCACTGGGACCGTGTGTTGCGCGATCAAGACATCCAAAGTTGAGAAGAGCAAGCCGTCAGGTCCGTCCGCCCCCACAATGAACGGCGCGACACTCCCAGCCACATACTGTTTCGGCACATAGACAGCTACCTTCCGCGTGTACGGAGCTGGATGGCTCGTCGTCACAATGAGCTTCGCAGGATCCGCAGGATCTGGCTTGCCGAGCGCTCCCGCATCCCGCGCAATCCCCGGATAAATCTTGCTGTCCGCCGAGTTCATCGTGAACTCAATCACCGTGCCCTTCGGAATATCGCCTTGGGCAGCCGTTTCGGGAGGTACCGCGTAGGTCGGCCCAATAATGAAATTCCCATCCACATTCGGAGGAGGAACGGCCCCGTCGGGCAACTCCTTCGCGGCAGCATACCCAGGAGTGCGAGGATCCCGCGTCGGCGGCGCCGGGCGCACCGCTGGTTGCGTCGCGGGTGGAGTCTGCCCGAAAGCCGGACTCACGACCGTGATCAAGCCAACCAGAAGGCAAATACCGAGACAACGCGGAGATGCAACCAACCCGCTCACTTAATTATCCCCCGCTCCGAAGCCTCAATAAACCGGATCAGCATCTCCACATCCGCACCTCGATCCGGTTCGGACTTCAACTTCTCCAGCGCCTGCGAGGTATTCAGCTTCGACGCCAGCAGAATCTTGTAAGCATGATGAATCTTCGCAATGCGCTCCTTCGAAAATCCGCGGCGCTCCAGCCCAACTTTATTCATGCCATAGGCATGCGTGTCGCGCACCGCCGACGTCATCGAGTACGGCAGGACATTCTGCGTGATCGTAGTCCCGCCGCCGACATAGGAATGTGCCCCAATACGCACGAACTGGTGTACCGGACACAGCGCTCCCACCACCGCCCACTCTTCCACCGTCACATGCCCGGCCAGCGTCGCGCCATTCACCAGCATGGCATGATCCTCAATCACACAATCGTGTCCGATATGCGTGTACGCCATGATCAGCAGATGGCTGCCGACTTTGGTCAGTCCCCCACCCTTAACTGTGCCGCGGCTGATCGTCACGCACTCGCGGATCTCGTTGTGATCGCCGATTTCGAGACGCGTCGGCTCGCCTTTGTAAGTGACATCTTGCGGCGCCATGCCGATGGCACAAAAGGGAAAGAAGCTGTTGTCAGCGCCAATCTTCGTCGGCCCCTCGATCGCCACATGCGACACGAGCCGGCACCCCTCCCCCAGTTCGACGTCCGCGCCGACCACGCAATAAGGCCCGATCTTGCACGACGCCGGAACCTTCGCGCGCGGATCAATCAGGGCCGTAGGGTGAACTTTCATGGAGGAAGAATTCATCGACGAAGAATGTGGGGAGCGGGTTCCTTCGTGAACCTTAGTGTCCTTAGTGGTAAAGGTTTTATTTTTGAACGCAGCGCCGAAACTCAAGCTCCTGCATTACCGCCATCATCCGTACCCCGCCCCCGCGAACTATCGATCAATTGGCACGACACTGCCGCCTCAGCCACGCGCCGCTCGCCGACATACGCGTACCCCTGCATCTTCGCTGCGGTCATTCCTGGCACCGTGCGCCAGCCTTTCACTTCCACTTCCAGCCGCAACTGGTCCCCCGGACTAACCGGTCGGCGGAACTTGGCCCGCTCAATCCCGGTGAACACCATTACCTTATCGTTGCGATCCTCGACCTCGGTCAGCAGCAATGCGCCGCCAGCCTGCGCGATCGCCTCGACAATCAAAACGCCGGGCATGATCGGCAACCCGGGAAAATGTCCCACGAAAAATGGCTCATTGATGGTCACGTTCTTGATCGCGACAATCCGCTCTTTGCGCTTCAGATCAAGCACGCGATCGATCAGCAAGAATGGATAGCGGTGCGGCAGAATCTTCAATATGTCGTGGATGTCGAGCGCGGTCTTCGTCAAGCCAGGCGAAGGTTCCGACACAGGGTTGCTCTCATTCATGTTCGTTTCAAAACGGCTTGAAGATTATACTGTACGACTTGGCCCGCAGGTGCGCCCCCTGCGCGGGCCGGAGACGAGCGCATCATGCCGGGCAAGAAAACTCCACGCTCCAAGCCAAGCCGAACCGAAGCATTCCACGCGGATCCCATCTGGACCGAGCGTCTTCATTACTTCGAAGCGCGCCAGGAACAAATCGTCCAGACCATCCGTGAGTTCGTCGAAATCGAATCTCCCAGCGACAACAAGCCGGCCGCCGACCGCATGGGCGCCTTCCTCGCCGGAACTTTCGAGGCGGTGGGCGGACACGCCCGCGTTCACCACGCCGACGACTACGCCGACAGTGTCCAGATCGATTTTCCTGGGCGCGAAAAACTCAAGCCCGTTCTGCTGCTCGGCCACTTCGACACGGTCTATCCACTCGGTACTCTCGCCACCATGCCCTGTCACGTCACCGACGACCGCATGCACGGCCCCGGCGTGCTCGACATGAAA
Organism: uncultured Acidobacteriaceae bacterium; assembly: GCA_963795875.1. GTDB lineage: Bacteria > Acidobacteriota > Terriglobia > Terriglobales > Acidobacteriaceae > Sulfotelmatobacter. The sequence continues at coordinate 390,848 of CAWCJM010000003.1, read as the reverse complement.
TCCGGCATCGCCCTCATGCTGTACGCGATTGCCGCTCTGCAAACCTGGCACGGGGGCCTGCCGCGCCCGGTCACCGTCTTTCTTGTCTCCGACGAAGAAGTCGGCAGCTACTCTTCTCGCAAAATCACTGAGGGCCTCGCCAAAGAATCCGCAGCCGTTCTCGTGCTCGAACCCGCAGGCCCGCGCGGCGCCGTAAAGACTGCGCGTAAAGGTGTCGGCGAATATGTTCTGAACGTCAAAGGCGTCGCCGCACACGCCGGACTCGACCCCGGCAAGGGACACAGCGCCATCCTCGAACTCTCACGCCAAATCATCGCCGTCTCCAAGCTGAACGACTTGCAGCACGGCCTTTCCGTAAACCCCGGCGTGATTCGTGGCGGAACCCGCACCAACGTGATCGCCGCCGCCGCCACCGTAGAAATTGACGTGCGCATCACGCACGCGAAACAAGCCGCCGCCCTCGATCGCAAGCTCCGCGCCCTGAAGCCTTTCGACAAGCATTGCAAGCTCAGCATCGAAGGTGGCGTCAACCGCCTGCCCATGGAGCGCACTGCCGGCGTCGCCGCACTCTACGAAAAAGCGCAAGTAATTGCGAAACAGATCGACTGGAAACTCGAAGAAGCCGCCGTCGGCGGAGGCTCCGACGGAAATTTCACCGCCGGCATGGGCATCCCCACCCTCGACGGCATGGGAGGCCACGGCCAAGGCGCTCACGCCGTTCACGAACACATCATCATTTCCGAACTGCCGCGCCGCGCGCTCCTTCTAGCCGGAATGATCGAGAGTGCCTGATGCCCTGTCAGCCGGCAGAAAGGGGTGAAGAAGAAGTTGGGCTTCTCGTGTCCTCTGTGTCCTCTGTGGTTGAAGATCTTGTAGGGAGCATCTCCTAACATGCTCAAGTTCATGGTCGTCCTCTACAAACGCCCCGACCTGACGCAGGAAGAATTCCGCCGCCATCTGCAACAAATTCACGGCCCTTTGGCGAAAGCCTTGCCCGGCGTCCGCAAGTACATCCAGAACTTTGTCGTCGCCGATCCCAAGTGCACCCCGGCGTGGGACGCGATCATTGAACTCTATTTCGACGACTGGGCAAGCATGGAAGCGGCGTGGGCAAGTCCGCAGGGCGCGGCCTCCGACGCCGATCTTCCCGCATTCGCCGACTTAACCAGAACGACCTGGTCCGCCGTCGACGAGGTTACGGTTTTGTCGTGAATACGAGAAAATAATCCATCTTGTCGCCCTTCACAAAATCGTATTGCTCGAGCAGTGCGTAGCCGGCCTCCTGCGCCTCGTGAATCACAACGTCTTTTCCAACTCCGTGGTCTTCTCCATTTCCGTTCCGATCAATAATTCCCACCCTTGCCCCGGAACGCAGCGCCCCGCGCAGGTTTTGCAGCAGCGCCACTGGCTGCGCCACTTCGTGATAGGTCTTCAACAGCAGCACGGCATCCACCGAACCCGCAGGCAAGACGGGATCGTCCGCCTTACCCAGAATCGTTCTCACATTCCGCAACTTCTCCTTCTGCGCCCGTTCGCCGACATAGCGGATCGCCTCCGGATTAATATCGACCGCATAAACTGTCCCGCCCGCACCTACCCGCCGCGCCGCTCGCACCGTAAACCATCCCGACCCCGCGCCAATGTCCGCGACGTTTTTGCCCGGCGCTATGCCAAGAAGGTCCATCACCCGATTGATCTGCAACCGGTCCTCACGCCCCGGCGAATCGAAGACCGACAAATCTCCCGTATACGGTTCACTGGTCTTACGTTGTTCGCTCGTCGACGGAGCCTGGCTCTGCGCCATGCCAGTCTTGAGGCAAGGAAAAAAGAAGAGAAGCAAAATGACCGCTGCAATGTAGCGTCGGAACATCTGAACCGGCCTCCAGAAAAAGTACCTCTTTGAGGATAGACTCTGACCGCCATTGCTGGTGAGCATCTCGAAGCGCGGCGCAGCGACTCGTGTAGGCGGACGCTCCCCTCGACTCCGCTTAGGCCAGGCCCCTGCCTGCCGCCTTTGACTCCGCAGATACGGAAGCCTAGACTTTTCTCAGGGACTTCGGCTGCTTACTCAGAACTCGCGAAAGCCGTCTCCCGTGGAGAAATTATGGGTGAATTCTCGCCATGGCACTGGCTTTTGGTAATCGTCCTCGCCTTCCTGCTCTTCGGTACGAGCAGGTTAGGGGACGTCGGCAAGGGCCTGGCCGAAGGCATCCGCAACTTCAAAGCCGCCCTGAAGAGCCCTGAAGAAGAAAAGAAAGACACCCCGAAGGAAGAAGATCAAAAGAAGTCGTAGCATCGCTTCAGAAACACACGCCTGTAATTTAGACCCCTCCCTGCTCCCGCAACATCCGATAAACCAGCGCCACCGGCAGTCCCACTACATTGCTGTAGTCGCCTTCAATTCGCGGAATCCACCGCGAAGCCATCCCCTGGATTGCATACGCTCCCGCCTTATCCTCGGGTTCGCCGCTGGCGACGTACTCGCGAATCTCATCCTCCGACAATACGTTCATCGTCACCAGCGTCGTCTCCGAGGCGGTGCGCGCCAGCTCCGCTACTCTTAACAGATCGCGACTGTCGCCTGCCCTCACCAGACACACGCCCGTGATCACGCGATGCACGCGCCCCGAGAGCAGTCTCAGCATACGCACGGCATCTGCGGGATCAACCGGCTTGCCGAGAATGGCCTCGTCCACAACCACAATCGTGTCCGCCCCCAGCACAAAATCCTGCGGTCGAGTGCGCCAGACCGCGAGCGCTTTCTCCCGCGCCAGCCGCTCCGCACACACGCGCGCCCCTTCCCCCTCAAGTGGAGTTTCATCAATATTGGCTGGCTCAACCGTAAACGAAATCCCCGCACTGCGCAGCAATTCCTGACGTCGCGGCGATGCGGAAGCTAGAACGAGCATGCGATTTTGATTCTAGTGGCTACTGACAACTGCCGACTGGCGCCTGAACCTACCGGCTTCCCACAACACCCCGCACCGACTCGATCAATTTCCCCGAGTCATAACCGACCCCGTCCTTGAACACGGTCTCCACATTCTCAATGTCCTCAATCTTCTTCGACGGATCGCCCTTGATCACGACCAGATCAGCCTGCTTGCCCACCGCGATGGTTCCGATGCGATCGAGCTCTCCCAGAAACTGCGCACCGTTCGCAGTCGCAATGTGGATCGCTTCCAGCGGCGTGAACCCCGCCTCTACCAGCAATTCCACTTCCCGCTGATCGCCGAATCCCGCGATCACCCCGCCCATGCCGGTCGGATCGAGTCCCGCCAGCAACAACCCTCCCGCCTTCGAAAAGGCATACTCAAACTCTTCTTCCTTCTTAAATGCCGCCGGATATGGCGAGCCATTGCTGCCGAAACGCTGGCGAATCCGACTGTCGTCGCTCGCTCGAACCCGATTCGCCAGCACAGCGCTGCGGGCATCCGGGCGATAGCGCATCCAGAACTCGCCTCTGCATGGTGGGGCGCCCGGAAAAGCTCCCCATTTCAAACACTGGAAGAGTCGAAGTCACGGCGACATGCTGCTGCACCAGATACTGGATCGTCTCGTGCAACGGCCCAGCACTCGCATCCAGCTTTGCCATGCCCACCGGATCCTCTCCATCCCCGGGACACTCATCCAGTTTCTTCCCCGAAATAAATTCAGTGTCCACGAAGAGTCCATGCTCCAGATCGTCGATTCCCAGGTCCGCCGCCTCGCGAAAATTCACGGCGCAAAGATGTCCGGTCACTTTCGCTCCGCGCTTGTGTGCCGCCGCAATCGCCGCACCCAGCTCCGCGCGCGTAATGAACATGTAAGCCTTAAAGTTATCGACGCCTTGGTCGAGCCAGAAATTCACCGTCCGCGTTGCATCCTCCGGCCCCGTGAGTTGGTGCATCTGAATCGCCCACGACCCTTTGCCCTCAAGATACGGCCCAGTCACGTGCATCTTCGGTCCGGGAGTCTGTCCCGCATCGATGGACTTCTTGAGTTCGAGATCCGTATAAGGTTCGAGCGCGCCCGTGGTTCGAATCGTGGTCACGCCGCCCGCCAGGTACAGTCGCGGAAAGCTGTAAGCCATCTCTCCAAACACCCCATTCCCCATCGGATAAAACATGTGGTCGTGCATCCCCACCAGCCCCGGGATCACGCTGTACCCATGCAGATCCAATCACCTGCGCGTCAGCTGGAACCTTCGCCGACGACAGCATCGCCCACCGACTCAATCTTCCCCTTGCTGAGGATGACGTCTGATCCTCACGCGCTGCCGCACCAGTGCCATCAATCACGCGCACATGGGTCAGCGCAACGACAGGAGCGTTCACCTTGACGAAGGCCTGCACCGCAGGTGAAAGAGTCTGAGCCGCCGCCAGCGAGCAGCATCCAACCACGACCAGTGCCAAAATACTCCGCATGATTCCTCCGAAATCCTTTCTTAAGGTTTGGAAGTCGTCGTCGGCCTCTCCGTTGATCGACTGCCCGTCTACAACCTGTCTTGTCAATTCCCTCCCCGGCGTCGCTATATCCGGGGATAGCCTTCTGCCCGTCGGGCTTTCTCCGCCGTGAGTTCTCTTCGCCTGGGGCTTTCCGCAAGAGCTTCTCCGCGGTTGGCATCACCGTGAAAGAGCGCCCCTTCAAGGGCCGCGAACAGGCGTCCATTTTTATCAGCACGGGCTTTTAGCCCTGCGTTGTGAGGCAACCGAGGATAAATCAGCCGAGGATAGGTAGCAAGAATTTCACAGAAACTCTGAGAAGGGCTTCGAGATCGACCATACATAATGCTGTGCTTAGAATGAGGATGCGATGTCCTTCATCCTTATCCCACATCACGGTGAAGATCTTCGGGTGAACGCGTGGAATTGGCGCCCCACGATTGCTCTTCTTCGCCATGCAAACTTGATCGACGAACAGCAGCATGAGCTGATGGGACGTAATGGCTGTGGTGGAGGAGTCAATTCAGCGACGGCCAATACGATTGCACGTTTCCTGAACCAGCAACTCGAAGGAATGACGCCCGGCCAGAGACTCCGAGCGGATCTCACAATAACGGGAGAGCCAAAGAAACTGGCCGTCTTTACTCCCGACATGAAGGTCGAAGACATCGATCCGGTCGAGCTTTACTCCGCCACGTACGAATGGCTTGTGATGTTTCGAGATTTCTGCCGCACCTCTGCAGGTTTCAAGGTCAGCTAACCGCACTGCGGAGTAGTTCCGCGCCTACCTGCTAAAATTAGTATTGCCGCTCTCATCATGGATTCCCAGCACATCCGCAATTTCGCGATCATCGCGCACATCGACCACGGCAAATCCACGCTCGCCGACCGCCTGCTCGAGCTCACCGGATCGCTCACCGCGCGCGAAATGCAGGCGCAGGTCCTCGATTCCATGGACCTCGAACGCGAGCGCGGCATCACCATCAAGGCCCACGCCGTCCGCATGATGTACACCGCCCAAGACGGTCAGACCTACCAGCTCAACCTGATCGACACTCCCGGCCACGTGGATTTTTCCTATGAGGTCTCCCGTTCCCTCGCCTCATGCGAAGGCGCGCTCCTCGTTGTCGACGCCTCACAAGGAGTCGAAGCGCAAACGCTCGCCAATTCGTACCTCGCCATCAATCACGGCCTCGAAATCATTCCCGTCATCAACAAGATCGACTTGCAAAGCGCCGACATCCCGCGCACCAAAGAAATGATCGAAAGCGCCGTCGGCCTCGATGCCACCGACGCCGTCCTCATCAGCGCCAAGACCGGCCAAGGTGTGCCCGAGGTGCTCGAAGCCATCGTGAAGCGCGTTCCTCCGCCCAAGGGATCGCCCGACAACCGCCTTCAGGCGCTGGTCTTCGACTCCTGGTTCGACCCCTACCGCGGCGTCATCGTCCTGACCCGCGTATTTCAAGGCACACTAAAGAAGGGCGATCGCATTCGCCTCTGGTGGAACGGCACTACCTTCGACGCGGAAACTCTTGGCGTCCTCACGCCCAAGCCGGTCGAGATCGACCGGCTCGTGGCGGGCGAAGTCGGATTCATCATCGCGAACATCAAGAACGTCGCCGACACCAAGATCGGCGACACCATCACCCACGACGCCAACCCCGCCCTCGAGGCCTTGCCCGGCTTCGAGGAAATCAAGCCCATGGTGTTCGCCGGGCTCTACACCATCGATGCTCACGCGCACACCCAACTGCGCGAAGCCCTCGAAAAACTTCGACTGAACGATTCCTCCTTCTTCTTCGAGCCTGAAAGTTCGGTCGCCCTCGGCTTCGGATTCCGCTGCGGATTCCTCGGCCTGCTCCACATGGAGATCATTCAGGAACGTCTCGAGCGCGAATTCAATCTCGACCTCATCACCACCGCTCCCGGTGTCCGCTACAAGATCTATAAAACCGACGGCACGATGGTCGAAATCGACAACCCGTCGCGCTGGCTCGATCCCAGCGAGATCGAAAAGATTGAAGAGCCCGTCATCCTCGCTACGATTCTCACCAACGAAGAGTACGTCGGCGGAATCCTCGCCCTTGTCGAAGAAAAGCGCGGCAAGCAGAAGACCTTCGAGTATGTCAGCTCCTCGCGCGTCATGCTGCACTACGAATTGCCGCTGAACGAAATCGTCCTCGACTTTTACGACCGCCTCAAATCCGTCTCCCGCGGCTACGCTTCCCTCGACTATCATCTCGCCGACTACTGGGAATCGCCCATGGTCAAGCTCGACATCCTCGTCGCCGGGGAGCCCGTCGACGCCCTCTCCATCATCGTGCACCGTGACTTCGCCTACGAACGCGGCAAGGCCCTCGTCTCGAAAATGCGCGAACTCATTCCCCGCCAGATGTTCGAGGTCCCCATCCAGGCCTCGATCGGCGCCAAGATCATCGCCCGTGAAACCGTTCATGCCATGCGCAAGAACGTCATCGCCAAGTGCTACGGCGGCGACATTTCCCGTAAGCGCAAACTCCTCGAGAAACAGAAGGAAGGCAAGAAGCGCATGAAGCGCATCGGCCGCGTCGACATCCCCCAGGAAGCTTTCCTTGCCGTCCTGAAAGTCGGCGAGAGCAGCAACTAGAGCAACCGCGACTCGCTCCAAGCAGCGCCCTCAAGATCAATCAAAATTGAGCGGGCTTTAGACCCTGAGGAACGCCCGTGGAGGAGTATCATTCCCTGTCGCGCCGTACTCCGGCAAAACCAATTCATTTCAAAGGACCCGTGCAAAAACTCCTGCTTGCCTTCCTGCTGCTTTCCGCAACGCTAACCGTAGCGCAAACCGACGCGGCAACATTCACCGCCGAGTTATTCCGTTACGAGGTGTATCCCAACATCGTCTATCACACCGCGAACAACTACCAGGCCAAGCTCGACGTGTATCAACCCGCCGCCAACTCGCAGCCCACGCCCGTCGTTATCGTGATCCATGGCGGCGGTTGGATCGCCGGCACCAAGGAAGATCGCGTGCTCGAAATCATGCCCTATCTCCAGATGGGATTCGCGGCGGTGAATGTCGAATACCGTATGGCGCACGTGTCGCTCGCTCCGGCCGCAGTGGAAGATTGCCGCTGCGCGCTGCACTGGGTCTTTGCCAACGCGAAGAAGTACAACTTCGATCCCAAGCGCGTGGTCCTTCAGGGCGGATCAGCCGGAGGTCACCTGGCACTCACCACCGGCATGCTGACGCCCGACGCAGGATTTGACCACGAGTGCTACACCGGCGAGGACAACGTCTGGAGCCACAATCCCGGAACGGACAAAGATCCCCGCGTCGCGGCGATCGTGAACTGGTTTGGCATCGCGGACGTTCTCGACGAGTTGCATGGACCAAACGCCAAGGGATATGCGGTCGCATGGCTGGGCGATCAGCCGAATGCTGACGAGCTTGCGAAGCGCCTCTCGCCCATCCACTACGTCGACAAGAACACGCCGCCCATCATTACCATTCACGGCGACAAGGACGCGCTCGTTCCTTACGAGCAGTCCGTGCGCTTGCACAAGGCGCTCGACACAGCCGGCGTGCCCAATCAGCTCTATACAGTTCCCGGCGCCAATCACGGCGGATTCTCCTACGAACAGAATCGGGCCGCGTGGACCGCGATCCGAGAGTTCTTGAAGAAGAATGTGAAGGGCCTGGCTGACGCGGCCGCGAATTAGAGCTCCGAGGGCGTTTTCTGCGCCGTTCCTTGAGCTGTCAGAAGTAACCGCCTCCAATCCTGAGGCAAGCGAGCCGAAGCCGCGCCGGGTGCTCACACTCCACAATTGTTTGTCTTCGCAACTACAAGAATCCATAGCTTCTGGAGCGCGGTTTTCCAAATCTGGAAAGCGAAACACCATAACGCTGTGCACAGCCACTTGCAGCAAATGCACTTGCTGAGCTCTGTTATGGAGTCGTACGTGCGAAGCACTGTCTCGAAGCCATCAGGCTAAGTGTCTCTCGGGAAAACGTGACTACCGTGTTTTCTGTTAGGCGGCCTGAACTGTTAGGAGTGAATGATCATGAATCGAGGCGTGCGGTACTTCAAATCCCTGAGATTTCCAACTTTGTTGTTTAGCGTGCTGACGTTGTGCGTCGGCATTACCTTCGGCCAGGCGATCAGCGGGAACATGGTGGGCACGGTATCCGATCAAACCGGTGCAGTGGTGGCCAACGCAGAGGTGACGGCGACCAACATTGGCACGAGCGCTTCAGTCTCGACCCGCACCAGCTCAACCGGTGAGTATCGGTTCGACAATCTTCCGGTGGGAACTTACAAAATCACGGTGAAAGCCTCGGGCTTTACCACCTTCATCGAGCAAACTGCTGTGGAGCTGAACAAAACCGGCACTCGGAATGCGCGCCTGACGCCGGGTGCAACCAGCGAGACAGTGGAAGTGACGGGTGCGGCGCCGACGATCGACACGACTACCGCACAGCTGCAATCCACATACGATCCTCAATATTCGCAGGATCTCGGCCTCACCTCTGCGGGAGGCGCTGGCGCTGGCGTTCTGAATCTTTCATTGCTGAGCCCGGGTGTCACCAACGGCAGCGCGATGGGAGATGGAGTTGGCCCCTCCGTGGGAGGTCAACGGCCGCGGGATAATAATTTTACAGTGGAGGGCGTAGACAACAACAACAAGAGCGTTACCGGCGCGCTGATTACTGTGCCCCCGGAAGCTGTCGAGAACTTTACTCTACTCTCCAATCAGTTCAATTCGGAGTTCGGTCACTCGTCCGGTGGTCAATTCAATACCACTGTCAAAAGCGGCACGAACAAATTTCATGGTTCGGCCTACGAGTATTTCCGAAATCGCAATCTGAACGCTGTGGACCAAACTTGGGTGCAACAGGGGCTTACGTCGAATCCTCGTTTTGACTCCAATCGTTTTGGCGGCACCATCGGCGGGCCCATCATTAAGGACAAGCTTTTCTTCTTCACGAATTTTGAGCGCAACCCCGTTGGATTCATCTCCGTCGGCGGCGGAGCTGTGCAGACTCCAACTGCGGCCGGCCTCGCGGCAATGGGCGCCGATCCCAATCTCAATGCCACGAACTTTGGGATCTTTAAGCAGTACGTTCCCGCTGCTACTACTCCGTCCGGTTGCATTACCTATAACGGGACCACCAACAGCGGATCGACCCAGATAGGGACCAATCCTTACGTTGCTCCCGCAAATGGCAGCTGTGCTGCCGGAAGCGTGGAAGTCGGCAACGTTTCCATCGTCCCTGCGGCCTGGCAGAGCTGGACAAATTTTGTCCAGAGTGTGGATTACAACATGTCGGACAAGGACCAGATTCGCGGACGCTTTATCTACAACAAGGAGAACTTGCTGGATAATGCAGCGCAGCTGGGGACTTTCTTTGCACCGTACTCAATCACGTACGAACTGATTAACGCCAGCGAATACCACACGTTCACACCCAACCTGACCAATGAGTTCCGCGTCGGCTTTAATCGCTTTGACGAGACCATTCCGGCGGGAAACTTCAAGTACCCGGGATTGGATCAGTTCCCAAACATAACTCTCTTTGATCTCGGCAACGGCCTCAACGTCGGACCGGACGGAAATGCTCCTCAGTTCACGATCCAGGACTTTTATCAAATCGTGGACAACGTCAGCCTGGTCAAGGGTAAACACACGATCAAGGTCGGGGGAGAGTACCGTTGGTACATCTCGCCTCAGGGCTTTACCCAACGTTCTCGCGGCGATTATGAGTACAACGCGACTCAGGTCTACCTCGAAGACTTCGCGCCCGACAATTTCGGACAGCGCAGCACGGGCTCAAGCACGTACTACGGCAACGAGAAGGCCATTTACTTCTATGTCAACGACACCTGGCGCGTGAGCCAGCACTTGAGCGTGAACGCGGGCGTTCGCTACGAGTACACTACTACGCCGATCGGAGAAAACCGGCAGATTCTCAACGCCATTTCCAATACACCGAGCATCCTGGTTCCTCAGGCTGGAAATCAGGCCCTTGTCTTCGGCGAGCCCCAAGCTCCCAAGAACAATTGGGCTCCTCGCATCGGTTTTGCCTATTCACCCGGCAGCAGCGGCAATACCTCTATCCGGGCTGGCTTTGGCATGGCCTACGACACTCTCTACGACAACATCGGCAGTTTGGCTGTCCCGCCACAAATCGGTTCTACCGAGAACGTGGCCGCTGGGTTGCCGCCACCGAACGTAGCTCCACTGACTCCTAACTTCTTGTCGAACGGCGGCCTTCCGCCCGGAGGCGGAAGCGGCACCACTATTCTGGACAAGGCTGACGCACTCGCGAATACGGCCAACTGGATTCCGAACAAGGTGCAGGATCCTTACTCGATCAACTGGAACTTCGGAGTGCAACATGCTTTCGGCAAGAATTACTCCGCCGAAATCAACTATGTGGGTACCCGCGGAATTCACCTACCCCTGCAGGATATTATGAATCTGGCATCGGTCGTCACTCCCGCGACGGCATTGCCGACCTACCTTCAGGCTCCGAGCCAGGCAACACTGGATGCTCTGCCGAACAGTCTTAATAACCTGCTCGTATTGCAAAACGCCAACATCGTACCGGCGAACTTCGCCAATGCTGGATTTAGCAATGCGATCACTGCTTTCGTCCCGCGCGGCCAGTCCGCCTACAACGGACTGCAGGCGGGGCTAAGTCGCAGGTTCAGCCATGGTCTAACGTTCCAGAGCGCCTACACCTGGAGCCACACCATCGATAACAGCACTGCGGATTTTCATACGACCGACATCACGCCTCGTCGTCCGCAGGATTTCTTCAACTTCGGTCCGGAAAAAGCGAATTCGGCCCTCGACCGTGCTCAGCGGTTCACCTTGGCGATCGTCTACGAGTTGCCGTACTTCAAGGGCGGCAGTTGGATGATGAAGAACATCGTCGGCAATTGGACTTTCAGCCCGGTCTACACGTTCGAAACGGGTGAGTGGGTCACGGTTCAATCGCAGCAAGACGCGAACCTGAACGGCGATTCCGCCGGTGATCGAGCAATCTTCAATCCGACTGGGGTTCGAGGAACGGGCACGGACGTTTCACCACTAACGGCTGTTTCCGGACCCAATGCGGGCTCGGTTGTGGCCTATGTCGCCAACAATCCTACGGCCCAATTCATCCGAGCCGGTTTGGGCGCGCTGCCCAACGTAGGGCGGAACACCTTGCAAACCCCGGGTACCAACAACTTCGACCTCGGAATCTACAAGGATCTGGGCATCACCGAAACCATGAAGTTCCGGTTCGGCGCGCAGTTCGGGAACATTATCAACCATCCCCAGTTCATTCCTGGAAGCAATCCGGGCTTTGGCCTGGGGGTGAACGACGTGAATGGCTTTTCCTCGGTGGGAACTGGGTACAAGGCCTTTGTCACTCCTGGGAATGCAAACTTCAACGTCCCCAGCGCCGTATTCGCAAGTAACGCACGCACGATCGCATTGGTTGCGAAGTTCTCGTTTTAGAGCAAACTCAAATCCACAGGATTGGGGCCGAGGTCTGGCCCCGTTTTTTTTCTGCGCAACGTCCCTATCGCGCCGGGCAACTGCCGCGCTCGAACCTCCATCTGATCAATTCTGAACGATCAACCTGGTAAAGGCTCGATTCTGGAACTTCGAGTCTGACGCTGGGGTCTATCCCATCGACCATCCGCTCGGTCTTGGCCAGACCAACCTGCAACGGAGGAATCCATGCACCGATGGGCCCGTTTCGCACTCGTTCCGTTCACCATTGCAATCCTGACCGCGCCCGCTCTCGCACAACTCATGGATCTGCAGCCCGCACCCGCGCCACAACCTGCCCCGTCGAGCCTGCTTTCGACCCCTTCGCCAGCCGATCCCAAGTCCAAGGCCGAAAAAGAAAAAGAGCTCGTTGCTCGGCATCAAGCGGCTCTCACGCTGCTTGACCTCGTTCTAGCCGGCTCCAAGAACCTGAGCCTCCCGCAAAACCGTATCGCCGTCGCCTCTGAAGCCTTTCCCATCTTGTGGACCCGCAATGAGCCGCAGGCCCGGACTCTCGTCACTCAAATGATCGGCGACTTCGCGCAAGCAGCCGGGCGCCTGCAGGAAAGTCCGGCTCCAAACACCCGGCAACAGCTTCGTCAGCAGTGGCAGGTCGTGTTGCGAACGATTGCCCCGGCCGATGCGGAGTTAGCTCTCAGCTTCATGTACGCGACCCGCACGTTTGTCCAAATCGGAAATGCTGAACAGGAGGAAGCCGAAGAGCGCAGCCTGCGTCTGGAACTCGCCGCGCAAGAAGCGGAGCACAATCCACGCAACGCCCTCCGCCTCGCCGAGAAAGACCTGCAGACTCCCGGCGACCTGCCTCAGGAACTCATCAATCTGTTGACCCAGATTTCTGCGAAAGATCCTGAGGCTGGAACGCAATTGTTGCACGAAATCGTGGCTCGCGTGCGCGGCACAAATTTCCCGGAGGATGGCAACTTTACCTTCGCACTCAATCTGCTTAACTCGCAGGCGAACTCACTCACCAACGGCAGCGCCCCCGACGGATCTCTGAAAACGCTGGCCGACACCCTGGCTTCGGCCGCCCTAAACCCCGAGTTCTCCACAAACACTCTGCCGATTCTGCAAGGTTCGCTCCCTACTTTCGAACTGTTTGCGCCCAGCCGGGCGCGGGCCTTGCGCCAGAAGGTCGAGGAATACACTCGCACCCTCAACCCGGAACAACAGCAGTGGGATCAGTTCAATGAGGCGCAGGCCAGCGGAGACCCGAATCAGCTTCTCGCAGTCGCAGAACAGGCGTCAGACGACGTTCGTACGACTATGGTTCAGCAAGTCGCATGGCAGGTTGCCAATAACGGCGACGTACAGCGCGCCCGCCAGATCGCCGAGAAACTGCCCGATCCTTTTCAGCGCGAGCAAGTCTTGCAACAGGCGATTCGACAATCGGCATCCCTCGCTGCCAATCAAGGAGAGTTCGCCACTGCTCGCCAACTCGCCCAGGAAATCACTCCCGACGAAGATCGCGCCACCATCCTTGCGCAGTTCGCATCGAGCGCCGCACTCGCGAAGCAGCCGGCACTCGCCCAAGAAATGCTCGAGGAGGCCGGCGGACTCCTCGTAAATCGCGCTGCCGGCTCGCAGTCTTTTGCGGCGCAGTTGCAGGTCGCGCAAGCCTTCGCCCATGTGAAGCCCGCACGAGCCGTTTCGTTGCTCGATCGTTCCGCCGGTCAGTTGGACCAAGTGCTCACCGCCGCCATCGCAGTCGACGCGTTCTTGCCCTACCAGCACTCGTTTGAGGCTGGAGAGTTGATCCTGAATTACGGTTTCCTGTGCAATTCCCTCATCCGGCCTTACGCTGAAGCGACCGCGGAACTGGCCAACTACGATCTTCCGGCCGCGCGAATTCTTGCTGACCGTCTTTCGCTTCCCGAAGCCCGCCTCTTAGCCGAACTGTTCGTGGCCCGCGCCGCGCTCGGCGACACTCCCCCAGCGCAGGCAGGAGTTGGGGGTGGTGGGATATTTTTGTCGTCGAGGCGCTATTAGGCCCTCAGAAGAAAAACCGATTCGGCCGGCCGCAATTTTCGCTGGCGGCATCGCCCAGCACCGGCCGCAAAACCCGCTAAATTCGCGCCGAAAACGAAAGTACAGTGACCTCAAAATGTGCAAATCTCAAAACCGGAACAAAATCAGTCTCACCCCGCCACGCATCATGTTAATGTCCAGTGAATTGCATAACTGGTTACTACTCATGGATTTAAGGGGTGGAGGGGAGCTTTCCCAAAACCGACCGCTCGGTCCTCGCCGCCAGACATCGCGAACGCGATTTTCAATTCCACAATCTTTTCCACAGGATAGAGGTGTCCAGCGGGCGTTGCCGCAAACTCAAGGACCTAAGGGACTTACCTAGACACTCTACAGTGTCCGCTGTAGGGGAATCGACTACTCGTCGTCTCCGGTCCCCCCCTCGGCAAGGGACTCAAATCTGGTGCTGTTTTTCAGGAATGCCATCCGCACCCTTCCGATTGGCCCGTTTCTTTGTTTGGCAATAATGATCTCGGCCTTACCCTGCAACTCCGGATCATCCTGCTTGTAGACTTCCTCGCGGAAAATAAACATAACTAAGTCGGCATCTTGCTCAATCGATCCCGACTCGCGCAGATCCGCAAGTTGCGGACGATGATCTCCGCCGCGCGCTCTCCGGAGCGCGGCTCAACTGCGAGAGCGCAATCACCGGCACGCTCAATTCTTTCGCCAGCGCCTTCAGTCCGCGCGAAATCGCCGAAACTTCCTGCGTTCGATTCTCGAAGCGCTTGCCTCCGCCCGACATCAACTGCAAATAATCGACGATGATCAGGTCCAGCCGTCCGCCCTGCGCCTGCTTCAACCGCCGCGCCTTCGCCCGCATCTCGCTCAAAGAAATGCCGGGAGTATCGTCGATGAAAATCGGAGCGTGCGCCAGCTGCTCCATCGCCCGCACAACTTTCCGAGTATCGTCCTGCCACAGCGAACCAGTGCGCATCTTGTGCGCATCCACCCGCGCCTGAGAACACAACAAGCGCATCAGCAATGCCTCGCGCGACATTTCCAGCGAGAACACTCCGACCACCTGCTGATCTTCAATCGCCGCGTTCTCCGCGATGTTCATCACGAATGCCGTCTTGCCCATCGAAGGCCGCGCCGCAATAATCACCAGATCCGAGCGCTGCAACCCTGACGTCATCTCGTCCAAATCGGTATAATGCGTCGCCAGCCCCGTGATCCGCTGCCCGCGCTGCAGCAGCGCATCCACCGACCCAAACGATTCGCGGACGATTTCCTGCACGCCCATGAACCCGCGCCCAATACGCTTTTCCGACAGCTGAAAGATCGCCGCCTCGGCATCGCTCAGCACATCTTCCGCCGCATCTCCCTGGTCCGATGCCCGCGCAATCGCCGTGCTCGCCGCCGAAATCAGCCCGCGCAGCAGCGCCTTGTCGCGCACAATCTTGACGTAGTGCTCAATGCTCGGCCGGTCCGGCACGCCGTCCACCAGGCTCGACACATATGCCACATCACCAATCGGCTGCAGATCCTTGTGCCGGTCGAGTTCCTCGATCAGCGTGATCATATCGATCGGCCGCGACGACTCCGCCAGATCCACCATCCGCGAATAAATCCGCCGGTGCGAGTCGAGCGAGAAATCCTCGATCCGCAAATGCTCCGCCGCCTGGTTATAGGCAAAGTTGTCGAGCAGGATCGCGCCCAGAATCGAGCGCTCGGCCTCTACATTCGCCGGAAGCGTGCTGATGCTGTAATCGGTAGTCGCCATCTGGGAACACCTTTGTCTTAGTGCCTCGAATCGCACGCAAATGGCGAACACAAGGCGAAACTTAATTTATGTCAAATGATAGGTTTTCGTAAAGAGCGCATTGATCTCGTGAACCCAGCTGAGAACGAGGCTAGGAACTACGTTGAAGACATAGGCTAATGAAGAACAGGACGAACAAAGGGCAAAGAAAGGGCGAAACCGGGGAGATAATCTGTGAACAACCTACGGATTTTCTGTGGATGCACAACTAAAACTGGCCTTTATCAATGCTAACGCGCGCGGGCACTACCTTATCTAACGAAACGCCGACGATCGATCAGGAGTTGTGCTCCAAGCCTTGATGCTTCAATAATACTTCCAGAGCGCAATCCCGCCGACGTTGAAGCTTGCTCATCCTCGCTAAGTAAACATCCTCTTCGCGAGTCAGCGCGGCGACGTCGCTCGTTGAAGCAATCGGAAAGTCCCGATAGCGCTCATCCTCGGCTTCGCGGCACTGCTGCTCCATGTCCCGCAGCGCCTCAGTTAGAACACGTCAGTCCTCGCAGTAACGAGTCCGCGCCTCGTATGCTTCTCTCGGGTCGTCGTCAAAATAGTCGCCTTCCATATTTCCTCCATACGAAGTTACAGACGCAGTATGCCCACAAGTCCCTTGTGAATGTGACGCACGTCCCGTGGAAAACTCAACCCAAGTCAAGAAGAGTTGGAGCTCTTCTTTCTTGGAGGCCATATTGAAAAAACTGTAGGGGAACAAAAAAACGAAGGTCAAGAAAAGAAGAAAAAGTAGGCAAATGGAAATGCGGCCGGGCCAGCCACCCGACCGCATTCGCACGTGGTTTCCTGCTCTGCCTGATCACCGCGTGGCGGCGGAATGACCGCTTCAGCCAGGCAGCACTCCCGCTCTCACGAGCAACGAGTGCCGCATGTGCCAAGCGAGTTGCCCATTCGCAATCTCGCGATCACGAACTGCTCCCAATCGGCAAGCCTGCGGTGGCCGACGGTCCGTCCTGCTCTCTGCTCCTAAAAGCAACGAGCAGGTGGGGGGAGGAGGCCGCAATGCCCGGGCAACCAGTCGCACTTGCGCGCGTTGTCTGGAATGTCCCCCAGCGATTCACCCTCGAGAATCACCGGGCTGCCGCTGGCTCTGCCGCAATCATTCGGCAAGCTCAGGAAACTTCACGTTTCGCTGGACCCACTTTCCGTCAGATCGTTGCGCCTCGCAACACAAAAAACTCAGCCCCTTGTGAAGAAGCTGTGGACGATGTGACTTCCCTGTGGAAGACCGAGGAAAACTAAGAATGAATCTTCAACCTCCATCCCCTTCGCACGCCCTTTCAATAACTTAGACGGCGTAAAAAATTCACGCATGCCAATGATGGGCCCCTGTTGAAACGGCTGATGGGGGGCACAGCCCATGTGGGGACAGCCGCCTCGGCTGTCCCGCGATGGCGAAGCCGAGCACCCCGGAGGAAACTCCCGCCACCACCCGCTCAACCACAAATCTAGATTCTCCTTTTAAAAGCGTCATCCCGAACGGAGCCGCTCTTCAGGCGAAGTGAGGGATCTCGCCAAGCAAGAGCCCCGAGGATCACTCGGGGCCTTCGGTACTAAACGCCATCCGTCAAGCACTTGAACTATTGGACCACACGTGTCACTCCCAATCGTACTCTGATGCGGGCGCTCTTTCGGAGCTAGAAAGCCAAAGCCCCGAGAGTCACTCGGGGCTTGAAATGGGTAATAACCGCCGCCTGCATCTTTGATTCTAATCCGACAAGAAGGCTTGTCAAGACTCATCGGTAACGTCGAGTGACCGTGCGGAGGGCGAGGGACTCGAACCCTAATGGCTGACTAGGCCACTCGACCGCTTCGCAGGCGGCGGCCAGTACCCACTGGCAACACCCTCCACAACCGCCGTCCTGCGCCGATTCAATTGTATGGAGAATCCTCGTGTGCCTGAGAACGAAAGGGAGGAATATCTCTGCCCCCGTCCCGATTTGAAACACGAAAAAAGGCACGGCCGAAGCCATGCCCCTTTCATTGTTTCGATCTTCCTCGGTGCCTCCGTGGTGAAAAACGGACGGCCGAGGCGGCCGTCCCCACATGTTCCTGGTTAGTCCCGCACCCCATCCATGAACGCCCGCAACTTCCGCGACCGCGACGGATGCCGCAACTTCCGCAGCGCCTTGGCTTCGATCTGGCGGATGCGTTCGCGCGTAACGGCGAACGCTCTGCCCGACTTCTTCCAGCGTGTGCTCGCTGCCGTCTTCGAGGCCGAAGCGCATCTTGATGACTTTTTCTTCGCGCGGGGTCAGCGTGCGCAGGACCTGTCCGGTCTGGTCCTTCAGGTTCACGTTGATCACCGCCTCGGCCGGAGAAACCACGCCGCGGTCTTCGATGAAGTCGCCGAGATGCGAATCTTCCTCTTCGCCGATCGGCGTTTCGAGGGAGATCGGTTCCTGCGCGATCTTCAGCACTTTGCGCACTTTCGCGACCGGAATGTCCATGCGCTTGGCGATTTCTTCCGACGTCGGTTCGCGTCCCAGTTCCTGCACCAGCTGCCGCGAGGTGCGGATCAGCTTGTTGATCGTTTCGATCATGTGCACCGGGATGCGAATCGTACGCGCCTGGTCGGCAATCGCGCGGGTAATGGCCTGCCGAATCCACCACGTGGCGTACGTGGAAAACTTGTAGCCGCGGCGGTATTCGAATTTGTCGACGGCCTTCATCAGGCCGATGTTGCCTTCCTGAATCAGGTCGAGGAACTGCAGTCCGCGGTTGGTGTATTTCTTGGCGATCGAAACCACCAGACGGAGGTTGGCCTCGATCAGCTCGCGCTTGGCCTGCTCCGCGTCCATGTCGCCCTGGATGATCTCGCGCTGCGTGCGCTTGAGCTCGGCGAAACGACACGCCGGTTTCGAGTTCCAGCTTTTCGACTTCGCCGCGAATCGCGCGCGCCTGCCGCCGATATTCTTTCTTCTGCTCTTCGCTGCGAGTGGCGTCGGCCTTGCGCTCGAGGTTCTGCGTCTGGCGGTCGAGCGAACGCATGCCGTCGACCGTCTTGTTCAGGCGCTCGATCAGCCGCTTGCGCTCGGCGTTGGTGAATCCCAGCTTGCGCACCGCCTGCGAGGTGGCAACAATGCGCGCGCGCCAGCTTGCGGCGCGCCCGGCGATGATCCTTCGGCTTCTTCGTCTTCGAAACTTCGCGATACTTCTCTTCGAGCAGCTGCGGCCTTTTTGTACAGCTTGGCCATGTCGTCGATCTTGCCGGTGAACTCGTTCAGGCGGTTCTGCAGGATCTCGTCGGTGATCTCTTCTTCGTCGAAGGTGACCACTTCCTTGATCGAGCGCACGCCCTTCTTGAGGTCTTCGCCCATGGCCAGCAATTCGCGGATCACAATGGGCGACCGCGACAGCGCCTTGAGCACGCGAATTTGGCCGCGCTCGATGCGCTTGGCGATTTCCACTTCGCCTTCGCGCGTGAGCAGCGGCACAGTTCCCATCTCGCGCAAATACATGCGGACGGGATCGTTGGTTTTTTCCAGAGCTCCGGGAGTCAGGTCGAGTTCAACGTCCTCGCCTTCTTCGGATTCGTCGAATTTTTTATCGAGCGTGGCGGAAGGCAGCTTGGGCCCTTCCAGCACGTCGATTCCCTGCGTACCGATCG
The DNA here is from genome assembly GCA_963795875.1 of uncultured Acidobacteriaceae bacterium. Taxonomy (GTDB): domain Bacteria; phylum Acidobacteriota; class Terriglobia; order Terriglobales; family Acidobacteriaceae; genus Sulfotelmatobacter. The sequence continues at coordinate 371,464 of CAWCJM010000003.1, read as the reverse complement.
TGGTCAGCAGATCATCCAGGTCTTCGGGACTATGCACGTCGTGCGGGATCAGGTCGTTGACCTGGTCGTAGGTGAGATATCCCTTCTCTTTGCCTGTGTCGATCAGCTTTTTGATGTCGTCGAACTTGTCGTCAAGAGCCAAAAGGTGTGTCCTTAAACTGCTTTATTTCCGCTCCCACAGGAGCGTGTGGTAAAGTTCCTTAAAGGGTGGGAATCTGGGGTCTTGCGGGATTGTGCGTAGCACAAACTTTCAGAGTTTAGCACATAAGTGCTGTACCGTCTATCGGTTGCCCGCTTTTGATTTCCCGCGCCCGCCGCTATCTTCAACTCCCTTAAATACTTAGATGGTCTGGCGAGGCGCTTTTTGTTTCAAGCACTTTTCTTGTCTTCCGCGCTTTTCAGGCCTTCTTCGGCCAGACTCGGATCTCTGCAGCGCCCGGCTGATGCGCTCCAGTTCCGTGAGCAGTTCGCGCAGACGGTCTTTATCGGCGGCCGAGGCCGGGCTTTTTGAGTTCCTGCTGCACCTCTTCCTGACGGCGGCGCAAGTGAATGCGGCGCAGGGCGCGGACTGCGGCTTCCAGGACTTCGGCCGTGAGTTCTTCGTCCTCCTTCAACAGGATCAGGGCCAGCATGCGGCGGTCGCTTTCGGTCGCCGGCACTTCCAGAACATCGGCAACTTCGCGGCCCTGCGTTGAGCAGGGATTCGGCCAGCGACTCGGTGGCCAAGCCGCGATGCAGAGCTTTCGTTCTGCAGGACGAACTGCGCCTGGCGGGCGGGATCGAATTCTTCTTCGTGCGCCGTCGCGGGCGGAAAGATGTTCTTCGCCGGGCTGCATTTGGCGCGCCGAGGCCAGAGCGCGGATCAGGATTTTTTCCGCGTCGGTAACCTGCGCCTCGGCAGGAGCTTTGACGGCGGACGTCGGCTCGCGTGCACGGCCGCATGCCGCAATTCCTGCCGCAAGCACCGCAGAATCGATGCCCAGCTTCTGCGCGATCTCGTGCGCCAGTTCGTCGCGCACGATCCGGCTGGGCACGCGCTGGATGTGCGGCAACAGATAATTCACGCCTTCTCTTTGCCTTCGCCGCTGCGCACGGGAAATTGCGTGCGGGCCCGCTCGATCAGGTAGTCGAAATATTTTTGCGAATGCTTCAGCGCGTCGCCGTAGGCTTCTTTGCCTTTGCGGCGGATGTAGAGATCGGGATCGAATCCCTGCTCGAGCGTCAGCACTTTGATCGTGAATTCTTCTTCGACCAGCAAGCCCAGCGTGCGCTCGGTCGCTTTCGCTCCGGCCGTGTCGGGATCGAAGTTGACGACTACATTCTTGCTGAAACGCCCGAGCAGCTTGGCTTGCAGTTCGGTGAAGGCGGTGCCGGAGCTGGCGATGACGTTGTGAAATCCGGCGGCGATAGACGGAGATGCAGTCCATCTGGCCTTCGACCAGGATCGCGTAGTCGAACTTCTTGATCCATTCCTTGGCGAGATCGAGATTGAAGAGGACCTTGCCCTTGGAGTAGATCGGGGTTTCCGGCGAGTTCAAATATTTGGGCCCGGATTTTTCGTCGGTCGGCCAGGGTGCGTCCGGTGAAGGCGATGACCTTCCCCGCTTCGCTGGCGATGGGGAACATGACGCGGTTGCGGAACTTGGAATACATGGCGGCGAGCTGTCGGCTTCGGGCTTCGGCTTCGCGAGCCATCTCCGCTCGCGGTGGCGGAGTCAAAGTCCCCGCCCTGTCCGTCCAAGGACGGACGGACAAGGACGGGGCACCCGCGCTCGAGGATCGCTTGCCTGCGCTCTGGCGGCTGACGCCCATGCTCGAGGCCGGAGCTCGTCTCTGCTTCCACGAAAACAGGCCGCTCTCGCGCAGCACTTCTTCGCTGAATTCTTCTTTCAGGCGGTCGCGCAGGAGGAATCCGGAATCGGGGGCGTAGCCGATGCGGAACTTCGCGATCATTTCCTGATCGAGGCCGCGGCCGGCGAGATATTCGCGGGCCCGCGCGCCTTCGGGACGGCGCAGGCATTCCTGAAAGAATGCGACGGCGCGCTCGTGAACGTCGAGCAACTGGCCGCGCAGACGGGCTTCCTTGGCTTCGCCCGGAGTCGAATAGCTCGCCTTGGGCAGCGGAATGCCCAGCTTCTGCGCCACCATCCGCACGGATTCGGGGAAGGTGATGTTTTCGATTTTCTGGACGAAGCTGAAGACGTCGCCGGATACGCCGCAGCCGAAGCAGTGAGTAGAACTGACGCGTGGCGTGCACGGAAAACGACGGCGTCTTCTCGCCGTGAAACGGACACAGCCCGGAATAGTTCTGCGCCCCGGCCTTTTTCAGCTTGATGTAGTCGCCGATGATGCGGACGATGTCCGCCTGCTGCTTGACCGTGTACGCGAAATCGCCGGGGTTCGCCATTTAGGGGACAGGACTCTCCACAGAGAATTGTCAGGGAAAAAGCGCTGATTGAAATATACCGGGGCGGGATTGCTGTGGAGAAGCTGTGGGAATCGAGCGTTGATGGTTGAAATGAGACGGAAAACCTAGCCGCTTAGAGGTGCCGGGAGAACGCATCTTGGGCTCCTGATGCAACGCGAGTGACAGCCGTCTCCGAGCTCCGCATGCGCTGAAGTGCTGCGCTAAATGTCTTGTCCTCGGCTCATGCCATGCGGGTGATCGCTTTGCCTCAATCATCCGAACAGAGGTCGGGTTCCCACAGGCTACAGACCGAAATCTTCGTCTTCGCAGGATTGAAGCATCTCTGCGATATTCAGCCGAACTCGAGTTCGCTGAGTCTGCTCCTCTGAACGGATCCCGGCGCTCGTCCGCTCCATCAGCAGCTGGCGCGGTCTTCGACTCTGAGTCAGAATGTGACCTGCTCACCTCGCGAGACTCGCCAAAGGCCCTTGCATATGATCGTTCGCCGACTCGTAACGGCATATTCGGCATTCGTCCACTTCAGCCAGTTGCGAACAATCGTGACCCACTAGCAGGTAAAGCGCTTGAAGTACGAAGAGCATTCCGAACGCGGGGAAGAGCCATGCCATCAGGCCAGCCTTCTTGGAATTTTCAAGGCCATTGACATCCAAAAAGTGATAAAGACCCCGACAGGTATGCCCACAAGTGACATCTTCGCGTCATTTGTTGTGTACTTGGACCGAATTGGCTTTCCTCTCCAGACAACGCTCTCGCCTGCATACAGTGCCGGCCAGTTGATCTGTGCTTGTCGGGAGTAGCTGTCCTCGATATCGGTCATCGATGAGTCGTTCGGAATCCTCTGAGCGGGCACCAGTGTACATACGGAAGCAGCGATTCGGCGGCAGGGATGCTTCGACTGCGGAGGATCGGCTTTTCGCCAATCCTCCTACGCTCAGTATGACAGGACTATGGACTCGTGCCGTACAAACGCCGCGATATCGGTCGACGCAATCAACGCAGCGCCAGATCCGGACCTCGCGTCTGACGTCACGCGTCGCATCACACGTTCAACTCGACCAGCGTCGCCCCGCCGCCGCCTTCGTTTTGGGGGGCTTCGGCTACTGACGCTACGTGGGGATGCTGTTGCAGCAACTGGCGCAGGGCTTTGCGGAGGATGCCCATGCCGCTGCCGTGGACTACGCGGACGCGGGGCAGGCCGGCGAGGAATGCGCGGTCGACGAAGCGCTCGACTTCTCGGGAGGCTTCGTCGACGGTGTGGCCGATTACGTTGATTTCGCTGGGGACGTTTGCGCCCTCGTTTTCGAGCGAGACGGAAATGCCGCGGGCGCGGGCGGCTTTCACGGGAGTGTCCGCCGGCTGTGCCGTGGACGCTGGCCAGCACTTCGGCGATGTCGTCGCGGGCGATTTTCATTTTCATCGCGCCCATTTCGCACTTCGAAATGATTGTCGTCGACTTTGCGCACGACTCGCGCCGGACGGCCGGTGGACTTCAGCTTCACGGTGTCGCCTTCGGAGACGTGCTTGACGACCTGCGGCTGGGCGTGCGGATCGCCGTGGTCGGCGCCGGTGGAGTGGGCGACCACGGTGGAATCGAACTGCTCGCGGAACTCGCGGCGCAGTTTGGCGATGCGGCGCTCGGCGTCTTTGGAAAGCTTCTGCGCGGCGGCGCGATCCTGAACGGCGTTCACGGCTTCGCGGGCGTGATATTCGAAATCGCGCAGCAGGCTTTCCAGCTTCTTCTCCATCTCGCGGATTTTGGTCTGCTGCTCTTTGCGTCCTTCGGCGGCGAGGTGCGCTTTCTCTCGTCTCAAGTTCCTGCTCGCGCGTTTTCAGGCGCAGGCGTTCGTTGTCGGCTTCGCGCAGGTCGGCGTGCAGCTTGTCGAGAAATTGGCCTACGTCGCGGGCCTGCGTGCCGAGACGCGAGCGGGCGCTTTCGATGATGGCGGGATTCAGGCCCAGGCGCTGCGCGATGTTGATGCCTGCCGACGCGCCGGGCACGCCGACTTTCAGTTCGTAGGTCGGCTGCAGCGTGGCTTCGTCGAAGCCGACCGAGGCGTTCACGACGCCGGGAGTATTGGCGGCGTAGACCTTGAGCGAGGTGTGATGGGTGGAGATGACGGTCATGCAGCCGATGCCGCCGAAGTGTCCGGCGATGGCGACGGCGAGTGCGGCGCCTTCTTCGGGATCGGTGGCGGAGCCGAGTTCGTCGAGCAGGACGAGCGAGTGCGCGGTCGCGGTGCGCGAGATGAAATCGATGTTGGTGACGTGCGCGGAGAAGGTGGAAAGATTTTGCTCGATCGACTGGTAGTCGCCGATGTCGGCGAGGACGGCGTCGAAGACGGGGAGTTCGGCGCGGTCGGCGGGGACGGGAAGTCCGGATTGCGCCATCAGGGCGAGCAGGCCGACGGTTTTCAGGGTGACGGTTTTGCCGCCGGTGTTGGGGCCGGTGATGATGAGCTGGCGGCGCGGTGCCTTCGAGTTCGACGGTGACGGGGACTACGGCGATGCCCTTTGCGTTTTAGGTTGCGTTCCAGCAGAGGGTGCCGGGCGTTGTGCAGCAGGAGGCGAGCTGTCGCTCGGCCCGGACGGCCGAGGCGGCCGTCCCCACATGGATCTTCGCGACACGGTTTCCCGCGGAGTCTAGCTGCTCAGCGTCACGGCTACGCAGTTGTAGTCTTCGGCGAATCGGGCTTTGGCGAATTGGAGTTCGAGTTCGGCCAGGACTTCGACTGCGGCCAGAATTTCTGCGGACTTGCGCGCCGATGCGCTGGGTCATTTCGAGGAGGATGCGGTGGATCTCGACGAGTTCCTCTTCCAGCAGGCGGACGAGTTCGTTGTTTTGTTCGATGGTTTCGAGGGGCTCGACGAAGACCGTTTGGCCGCTGGAGCTGGCGCCGTGAACTACGCCTTGCACGCGGCGTTTCTGCTCGACTTTGACGGGGATGACGAAGCGTTCGCCGCGGATGGTGACGAGTTCGTCCTGCACGGTGCCGCCCTCGGCCAGGCGGCGCAGATAGCCGCGCAGGGATTCCTGAATCGAGCGGCGCTGCTTTTCGATTTCGCGGCGGATGCGGCGAGTTCGGGCGAGGCTTTGTCTTCGAGCGTTCCGTCGGGCTGGATCTTGTTGCGGAAGCCGCGCAGGAATTCGGTGAAGTCGACGATCTGGTTCGAGAGTGCGCGCACCCCGCGCCAGTCGGACTTCATGTTGGCGGGAGGATGCAGGACGATCTCGCGCCATTCCGCGGCGCGATCGACCACCAGGATCACGTCGCGAATCTCGGTGGTTTCGAGAGCGGCGCCGGCGATGCGGGATTCCTTCGACCAGACCGATCGATGTCGATGAGGGCGGAAAAATCGAAGCGGCCGCCGACGCGGCGGAATTCGCGAATCTCGCTGGCGAGTTCCTGCTGGGTCTCGATCCAGTCGCGATCGGTGGAGGGGGCGAGCGCGGCGATGCGCTCCTGGCCGAGCGGCGAGGAGGCGTAGCCGCGCAGGAGTTCGCGGAGAGACTCGAACTCCAGCACGCGCGCGGAACTGTGAAGGAGTCGGATCAGGCCATCGCAATTTATGGTAGCAGGAGCGGAAGCGTCGCGAGGGGAGGTGGAAGCTCGATGAGCAGCAAGAGCGGCACGATCAGAGAGTCGGAATTGCGGAGGACTTAGTCGCTGGCCGCCGGCGCCGGCGACTTGCACGGCGGGCTCGACCGCCGCCGGGATTCTGACGATGAAGAGCGCGCCGCCTTCGGGTTTGTTCTGGCAGGTGATCTGGCCGCTGTGATCCTGGATCACGCCGTAGACGGCGCTCAGGCCCGAGGCCGGTGCCTTTGCCGACGGGCTTGGTGGTGTAGAAGGGATCGAAGACGCGCAGGGGGTCGCGAATGCCGGGACCGGTATCGGAAAACTGCAGCACGGCTCATCGCCCAGGCGGTGGGCGGTGATTTCGAGGTGCCTCCGCCAGCTTCTTCCAGGGCGTCCATGGCATTTTCGATGATCTCGACGAAGGCCTGAAAGAGTTGGTTGGCGTTGCCCTGCACCTGGGGAAAATTCGGCGCGATGGACAGCTCCACGCGGATCTTGCCGCCGGGGTGCCGCAATTCCAGCATCTGGGTCGCGCGCTGCAGCAGCACTGCTGAGGTCGACCAGAATTTTTTCTCCCGGCGACTGCTGGGCAAAGCTCAGCAAGTCGGCGACCAGATCGCGGGTGCGCCGGGCCTGGTTCACAATCTTGCGGACCAGTTGCGTTCTGTTCGTCGGTGAGGCGCTCCTTGGCCCAGAGTTGCTCGGAGTAGCTCATGATGGCGGTCCAGGGGATGGTTGATCTCATGCGCGGCTCCGGCCACCAGATTGCCGAGGGAAGCCAGCTTTTCTTTCTGCACGAGCTGGCTCTGCAGACGCTTCTGGCTTTCGTAGCCGCGGCGCGATTCCTGCAGCAGTGCACATCAGCGCCTGGTCCTGGAAGTACTGGCGGAGGAAGACGAACGCGCCCAGCACCAGCATGGCGGCCAGCACGGTGAAAACGCGGAACGCGCGCGAGGGAGCAGGCGAGTTGTCGGCCAGCACGGTCCACACGCCCAAGACCGGCAGCGAGAGCAGCGCCAGCATGGCGAGCCGGGGAACAACCTTCTTCCACCAGCGTGGGTGCAGGGTGAACTCGTCGGCTTTGGAGATCCCATTCGCGCGCGGACAAGGCGGCCGCCGCCATCCATGCCACGCGTGCCGACGATGGGAACGTCGTAGAGGCTGCCCGAGTAGTACGTGCCACTGATTCGCGGCGGCCGGTCGAGCAGCTGCGATCCGACGCCGTAGAACACGCCGACACCGAGAAAGTGCAGATAGAGCCGCCGCCATCCGCCCGAACTGTCCAGGCTGCGAGGCCGAGCACGGCGAGCAGCAGAGCGTTCTGAGCAGATAGAGACGGTCGTAGTAGAGGTTGTAGAGGTGGGCATTCAGCGACTACGTACTGGTGGGGAAAGACGATGAAGGCGTAGAGAAAGATCCACCATCCCAGCAGCATCAGGAAATTCAGCAGGCTGAGATGGATCTTGCCTTCTTTCTTCGCGAGGTCCGGACGCCAGGCCACGGCGGCGATCATGGGCACCGCATGAAAGAAGAGAATGATGTCGAAGAAAAATATGTCGGGAACGGGCCGGCGCAGCACGATCTCGACAGTAGGCCCAGGCGGCCTGATTGCAGGCCCATAGCGAGAACCCGAGGGCCATCAAGACCCAGAAGCTGCGCTCCTGACCCGGGCGGCTCAAGGCAGTTGAGCAGAGTAATGCCGGCGGCCGCGAGCATCAGCGCCAGGACCAGAAGATCGGAGAATGCGGTGAGCGCGAAGCTTGGGCGAGCGAAAGACCGACACGCCGGCAAAGGCCAAGTGATTCCGGCCGCTGCGACAAACCAACGGTGGCGTTGGAACAGACTCATCCGACCTCAATTCTATGGGACTGAATTGAGGATGCGCGAGGAACGTTTGGAATACGGCAGGTTACTTCCGTTACACCTCCGAGGTCGGGTGGAGGCATCCTTTGGCGGCGGAGCATGTCCCAAGCGAAGTCTCGGAGGAAGGTGGTTTTGACCGCTGCGCTCGGCAAGATGTTCTAAAATCAAGGCTGAAGGGCGATTTAGTTCACCCTTCCTCTGGTGACCTCGATGGCATTTCCTGTGACCCGCCTTCGCCGGCTCCGCCGCACGGCGGAGCTGCGCAATTTGGTGTGTGAGACCCGCCTTACGCCTGATGCGTTTGTCTATCCGATGTTTGTGTGTCCCGGGAGAAGGCGTGCGCAAGGCAGTTGGCTCGATGCCGGGAGTGTTCAATCTGTCGGTGGACGAAGCGGTGAAAGAGGCGCGGGAAGTTCATTCGCTGGGCGTGCCGTCGGTGATTCTGTTCGGGCTGCCCGACAAGAAGGACGAAGTCGCCACTGGAGCGTGGGCCGAGGACGGCATTGTGCAGCAGGCGGCGCGGGCGATGAAACGCGAAGTGCCGGGGCTGATGCTGATGGGCGATGTTTGCTTGTGCGAATACATGTCGCACGGGCATTGCGGGATTGTGAAAGCGGCGTCCGCAGTCGCTGGGAGCGGCCGTTGCGGCACCTCCGGCGGTCACGACGGACTACGAAATCGTGAACGACGCGTCGCTCGAACTGCTGGCGCGGACTTCGGTTTCGCTGGCGAAGGCGGGGATCGACATCATTGCGCCGTCCGACATGATGGACGGGCGCGTGGGGGCGATCCGGCATGCGCTGGACGATGCGGGGCTGATCAATACGCCGATTCTTTCTTACGCGGCGAAGTTCGCTTCGGGATATTACGGACCGTTCCGCGAGGCGGCGGACTCGGCGCCGCAATTCGGCGACCGGCGCTCGTATCAGATGGATGGAGCCAATATGCGCGAGGCCATGCGCGAGATTGAGGCTGACATCGAAGAAGGCGCGGACATGATTATGGTCAAGCCGGCCATGCCTTATCTTGACGTGATTGCGGCGGCGCGCGAGCGCTTCGATTTGCCGCTGGCGGCCTATCAGGTATCCGGCGAATACGCCATGATCGAAGCCGCGGCGCAAAATGGCTGGATCGAACGCGACCGCGTGATGATGGAGTCGCTGCTCAGTATCCGGCGGGCGGGGGCCAGCATTATTCTGACCTACTACGCGAAGGATGCGGCCAAGCTGCTGGGGTAGGACCCGAGGGATCTCAGGCAAGTCGTTCCTTGACGCTCGGCGTACAATTGTGGCGGTCTGTTTCCCGGTCCTTTAGTTCCTGAACAGCGCTCATCCCCGACTTCCCTTCGCGTGAGTGCGATTCATAAGGAGTAACCATGCCCCCTCACAAGCGGGAAGAACTCCGCGCCGTGCAGAGCGACGCCTGGGAAGTAATTGAGGTAACGCCCAAGCGAGCGATTCGAGGCGCGCAGCCCATGGCCGGGGATGCGTTCCTGAGCGAGATCACGAAATCAGGGCGCCTTACGACGGTCGACAGTAAGACGCTTCGCTCGCAGCCCCGGCGCGGAGCAGTTCCGTCCACGCTTGATCTCGAGATGGATGCGGAGCCGGATGCGGCGTATCTCGTGATGGCGCGGCATGAATCGGGGGCGATCGTTTTTGTACGGCCCACGCAGACTGAGCAGCGCAGCACGGCACGCGGCGTCACGGCGAGCACTGTGCGTTTTTCGATTCCGGTTCCTCTGGCTGTGGTCGCGGAGTCTGCTGAGGAACAGAAACGACGCGCGCTGGTTGGCAAAGTTGTAAAGGCCACCGTTTTGAAGGTAGCGGGCAAGCTGGCAGACATGGCCATGCCCGTGCTGGCCAAGGCCGCCGAGACCGCGGTGTGGAAACTCAAGAGTCTGCACGAGGGCTGGAAGTCAGTTTCGCCCGACAATCTGCAGACGCAGGATCTTTCCGCGATCGACATCGCGAAATCCGTCAGTACAGACGCTGCCCGGCGCAACCTTCTCTTTATTCATGGAACGTTTTCCAATGCATCGTCGGCATATTCCGCGTTGGCCACGACGCGTGGTTCCAACGGGAAGACATTCTTCGAGAGCCTGCAGCCAATTTATGGCAACCGCATCTTCGCTTTTGATCATTTCACGGTGAGCCGCACTCCTGAAGAGAATGCGCGCACGCTGCTGGCCGCACTGCCCAAGGGTCCGTGCCTGTTTGATGTGGTGACGCACTCCCGCGGCGGCCTGGTGCTGCGCACGCTGGTGGAGGACGCCGCCGCCCTGGGTCCAAATGCTTCGCGCTTTCAGTTGGGCCGTGCGATACTGGTCGCTTCGCCAAATGACGGTACGCCGCTAGCCTCACCCAACCGCTTCCAGGACCTTCTGAACTGGTTATCGAACTTGATGGACCTCTTCCCCGAGAACCCGTTCACCACGGCTGCGGAGTTCCTGACCGAGGGATTGGCCTGGCTCGCGCACGCCGTTCAGGTGGACATTCCAGGACTGGCCGCCATGAACAGCCAGGGTCCGGTGATTCATCAGTTGCAGGGGCCACCCGGGCCGCCGCCACGCGCCTATTCAGCGCTGGCAGCAAACTTCGAGCCAGACCGCGGTTTGCTGCAGCGCATGCTGGATGTTGGCGTCGATCTCGTTTTTCAGACGGCCAACGATCTGGTCGTTCCCAGCGAAGGCAGCTGGCACGTGGACACTGGCACTACACCAGTGATCGCCGGTGATCAGATCGGCTGTTTCGGACGGGGAGGCAACGTGCCCGATCCCCCGGGTGGTCCGGTGAATCACATTACGTTCTTCTCGCGTCCGGCCACCGTAGATTTCCTCGTGGGCAGCCTGCAGGGGAAGCCTCTGACGATTCCGGCACTGGATCCGGCAACTCACTTACCGTACTTGCTCCGCCGTGGCGCGATGGCTGCGGCAGCGGTGGTGACGGCACCGCCGCACCAACTGGGAAAGACGCCAACTGCGCCACCAACTCCGCCCCTGGTCACACCAGTGGCACCCGCACAATCAAAACTCGCGGGGCCCAGTGGCGACGATGTGTTCTACATCTCTGTGCTGGGCACGGATGAGGAGTACCACTCCAACCATCAGGCAACGCTGCTGGCGACGTTTCGAAACGCGCGCGCGATGGGACGCATGCAGACCCGGAGTGGCGACGCAGGCAAACGATTTCAGAACATCATTCAAGTGCAGAGGGGCATGCACGACTTCCTCAACGGGGAATCGGGCGCGAAGGAATTGCCCAATGATGCGGGTCTGATCAAGCTCGGCATCGATCTGTTCGAAACTTTGCTTCCGGGCAAGGTGCGGCGTCTCTATGACGCGGCACGGACGGCGCAGCCGAACGGCCGCCTGCATTTGATCTTCACTTCCATGATCAGCTGGATTGCCGACCTTCCGTGGGAATTCGCCTACGACCCGGAGCGCAAGAATTTTCTGGCTACCTCGGAAGTAAACTTCACGCGCAACGTAGACACGGCGATTCCCGCGGACCGTTTAGGCGCGCGCGACAAGTTGCGAATTCTGGTCGTCGTGGCTCAGCCGCTCGGCTTGGCTCATCTCTCGGTCGATGAGGAGACCGCCGTGGTCAAGAGCGGTTTCCAGGGGCTGATCAACGCGAATCTCGCCGAGGTTGATGTGCTACTCGATGCCACGCCGGCGCTTCTGCATCAATGGCTGGAAGTCTCCCCGGAACCCTTTGACGTTGTTCATTTCATCGGCCACGGCGATTTCGATACCAAGAACGGAGTCGGCTATCTCGCCTTCGAGAACGAGAATGAAGGGCTGCAGACGGTGGATTCCCAGATCCTGCAGCAGATCCTGTGCCGCCGCGACATTCGCCTGCTGTTCCTCAACGCTTGCGAAACCGGCAAGGGCGGCGCCGCCAATTTCATTCGGGGGGTAGCTCCAGCGCTGGTGGCGGGAGGCGTGCCCGCCGTCGTCGCCAACCAGTTCAGCGTTCTCGACGTATCCGCTACGGCGTTCGCACGCCATTTCTACTGGGCGCTGGCGCAGGGGCAGTCCATTGGCGATGCTGCACGCGAAGCGCGCGTGGCCGTGAACTACTCGATCTCCGGGGAGGCGATCGACTGGGCCGTCCCGGTTGTGTTCGCCCGCAATCCGGGAGACCGACTGGCCCTCAAGAATGAACGGGCTCTAGAAGGGCTGGCCACTTCGCAACGGCAACGGGTCGTGGCCGACACAGCCCAACGCCGGGCAGTGACCGAAGGGAAAGGCCGCGAGATCATAGGACTGTGGGACGTGCACCATGCCCTGCCTCACTTGGACCACATCGCCGTGCGGCTCACGGCGGTGCAAGACGCGTATATCTTCAAGCCAGTTTCTGTGATCGCTCCACTGGGCACATGGCAGCGCAAAAAGTCCGAGGGGGTCGCGTATCTCAATGCCGAGGAGGTCGTCAAACGGTTAAAGGATAAACCTCGCGAACTCGGCGTGACGCGCCTGATCGCGTTTACCCACTTCCCGCTCCGCGATAGCGAGACTCTGAACCTCTACGCCTGGGACGACTATCCCAAGGGAAATATCTCGATTCTCTCGACGTACGAACTGCTCGATCAAGTGAAGCCGCCGCTCAGCATCGAGCGCATGGTGGCGAATGCGGTAGCCACCTTCATCGTCAGCTTGCCCTCGCACAAAGCAGGCCCGAAGAACTGCGTTAATTTCTACAACGATGACCGCGAGATCGAATCGATTGCGGGCCCCCTGCGGGTCTGTCCAAAGTGCCGCAAACGCCTGGCCAAAGATCGCGCCAAGCTGGTGGTGGTGGAGAAGTTATTGAAGGCGTATCCGTAGAACCGTGGGGGCCCGTTGGAAAGCAGTCGCACTGGCGGGGTTTTGAGCGTAATGAGGGGTTCTTCGCTAACTACGACCGAACTCAGTTGTGGCGGATCCTTAGGGTCGAACAGGTGGCAACTCCTGTGAAATCGGTTCACGAGCAAGTTGCATCTTTTTGCGCGAGGCTGCGTGGACGCGGCGAATCGCATCCACCACGAGTCCGGGTTCATCAATCTGGATCATGTGGTTGCTGTTGTTTGCCTGGATAAGTAGGCTGTTTGTTGATAACGCAGCCAACCGCGTTTGACCCTCGCTCCAGCCCTTCTCGAGAATGAAGAATGGCCCTGGAAAAGGCTGGACGTGCGTAATCACCGCTAGTGGCAAATCCCCGAGACTGCCCACGCCTCCAAAATCCCCCATGGGTGGTTCTACCCGTTGCAAGGAAGCCAAATCATCTCCCGCGGCCGAATATTCGCTCGGCCGCACAAACGAAAACCCCACATGGTCTAATGGAAACAATTGACCCAACAGCCGCAGCACGCCGAAACGAGCCGCCAGCTCAAGAGCCTTATTCATCAATCCGAGCCGGGAATAAAAATTGAGAACCTCTCGTCGGAAGAAAGCTGTTTCTTCCGGTGTGTCGACGAGGACCAGTCCTGCCGTCTGGTCGGCATGGTTGCGCGCGAAGCAGCGGACAATGAAACCGCCGTAGGAGTGCGCGACCAGAACGTAAGGTCCCGGAATACGCGCGTTGGCGAGCAGAGTGTAGAGTTCTTCGGCGCGTTCTGTAATTGTACGTCCCGATGCAACCGGCTCGCTCCAGCCGTAACCAGCTCGATCATAGGTACAAACGCTGGCGAACTCGGCGATCTTATCCTGAACGGGCCACCAAAGCCGCGATGGCTCACCCGCCCCCTGTTCGATCACAATGGTCGGCCCGACGCTCGCCTTGCAAAGCAAGTGAAGTTTGCGCTCTCCGACGGCAACGATCCGCCCCGGCGCGGGATAGAGCTTCCTATCCTACCATTCGGCAGCTTTCTCGTAAATATAGCCCGCCGTGAGAAGCGCGACACCGGACAGCAACGCGATGACCAAATCCCATTGCCAGCTCGAGGTCATGACAAGGTATAATAATACATTGATGCATAAAATGCACTCGTGTATATTACGAACAAGATACCGACAAAGGGAGGCGGATTTTGGCCGATCGAGCCGGAGGCAACAAGCGCGCACGCACAAGAGAGAAACTCATCTCGGCGGCAGCGGCAATTATCGGCGAAAAGGGTTATGACCGGGCTCCACTCGAGGAGATCGCCGCACGCGCCGGAATGACCCGAGGCGCGGTCTACGGCAATTTCAAGAACAAGGAAGATCTCTTCCTGGCGCTCATCGCCTCGCGCTGGAAACCGATTGTCCCCCCATTGAAACCCCGTGCCAGCCTCAAAGCACAGTTGCACATTTTAGGCGAGACCGTTGCCAAAGAGGCACAGGCTCGTCGAAGTCAGGCTGCCGCCGCAACTGCATTTCAACTATACGTATTGACGCACGAGCCGATGCGGTCCCGTCTGACAAAACAGAACGCGGCCACTTATCGGCGCATGGCAAAGGATCTGCTGAAAGTCGTATCCGCGAAAGAGCTTCCCATGTCAGCCGAGAAGTTTGTCCGCGTGCTGGACGCGATAACTACCGGCTTGCTCTTCACGTATTTTCAAACCCCGAAACTGATAAGCGAGGACATTATCATCGCCGCATTCGAGGCGCTAGCATGAAGCGCCGGGAATGCGGCACGGTGCCTTGGCCGCTTTCAATCGCGGAGATTCGCCGCAGAAAGGTAACTATGAAGACCAACTCTTGGAAATCTAACCTTTGGGCCGTTCTTGGCGTCGGCCTGGTTTGCTTCGCCGCAGGATCGCTCGTCTCACTCAGATTAACCCAGCTACAACATGTGAAGGCCGATAGCAGCCGCGTCTTCGAGCTTCGCGTTTATCACGTTGTTCCGGGAAAACTCCCGGCACTGGAGTCGCGGTTTCGCGACACGACTTCAAAGCTACTGGCCAAACACGATCTGAAGGTCGTGGGTGACTGGGTACCCGAGGGTAATCCCGATTGGAACAATACATTCGTCGATATCCTAGTTCATCCCAGCCTGGAGGAAGGGAAAAAGAACTGGGACGCTATGATGGCTGATCCAGAGTTTCAAGAGGTGATCAAGTCCGAACAGGCCAACAAGCTGGTGGAAAAAATAGACTCGACGTATATGCGTCCGACAGACTTTTCGCCCATGAAGTAGCTTCCACTCTGCAAGAGCAGAACCACAGGGCGCCAAACAGATGGCAGCTCCGGCTGAAACGAGAAACGCCCAACATGCACCGAGCGATACGAATCGCTCCTCGAGAGTGCGGATGGAAGCATGGCGACAGCGGCCACTCGGCGGGAGAACAACGATGTTCCACGAACCTCAAGAATCAACTTGATTCCGACCTGCCTTCTCATGGAAGGTCTTAGCGCTCCAAACCCGCGGCTGGAGTCGATGAGTGTAACGGAGATTTTTCGCCAACAACGACTCAGATTGCGGCCGACTGCTAGCAGTGTTTTCTGCTCCCAAACTGTTGCTGTCTATTTGCGGAAGCCCCTCGAGATATCTATCAGTTCCCCGTTCAGAACGATTCCGGTTCGAATGTCGGAGACCGGGCATCAATATCTCTTAAACAGCAGTCTTCAGGACCAAAACTGAAAGGGGAATGGCAAATGATTATCAATGGCCCGACAGCACTTATTACAGGAGGAACGAGCGGTATTGGCCGGGCGACGGCTAATAAACTGGCGCAGCTTGGTGTCCATGTCCTAGTGGTTGGCCGCAATGTGGAGCGCGGCGAGAAGACGGTTGCCGAAATCCGCGCAGCAGGGGGCAAAGCAGATTTTATTCCTTCTGACCTTCGAGATGCGTCAAGCGCGCGCGCAGTGGCGAGAAGGGCGGTCGAACTCGGAAACGGCCAAGTCGATATTTTGATCAACAACGCGGGAATCTTCCCGTTCGGGCCAACTCATGAAATGACGGAGGAAGCGTTTGACAGTGTGTATTCGGTAAACGTCAAGGCGCCGTACTTCCTGGTTGCGGAACTTGCTCCGCTGATGGCGAAGAGAGGCAAAGGCGCAATCGTGAATGTATCGACCATGGTTGCCGATTACGGAGCATCGGGCATGAGCCTCTACGGGTCGAGCAAGGCCGCCATCAATCTCTTGACCAAAGTGTGGGCGGCTGAATATGGCCCGAGTGGTGTCCGCGTCAATGCCGTGAGCCCTGGACCTACGCGCACGGAAGGCACGGACGCAATGGGGAAGGGCCTCGAGCAACTGGCCGCTCAGGCGCCGGCGGGCCGTCCAGCTACGGCAGACGAGATCGCTGAGGCCATCGTTTTCCTGGCGACGGATCGTTCCAGTTTCATCTACGGCGCAAAACTTGCGGTCGACGGAGGGCGCACGGCCATTTGAAAATCGCTCGCCCGCTGATGAGGTAGGTTTACCAGCCGGAGCCTTGCCTCGAACTATCGCCCGGTAACGAAGATTGGAGAATCTTGAGTCGTTTGCTCTTGCTCACCGTGGGCAACAGCCGAACGACCGTGGTGACAGCCGCGTAGAACGAAAGACAAAACAAAAATCAAAACCGTTCCAAGGAAGAGAAAAGACAAAGCCAAAGCCGAGTTCCGGTGACTGCGACAATGGCCTAACCCAGGTTCCACTCTGCAAGAGCAGAACCAAACGGCTCATTGCTTTTGAGCAACGACCTGTCGTACTAAAATATGTCATTCTAAGTCATCGATTAGCCCTGCCACGGTTCGAGACTTCGGCTTTGAACTTTGACCAGGCAGACGCTTTCGCAATTGCTACTCGTTCGTACCCTCGGGGTAGATGATCCGCATCTTCTCAGCATCGTGTCTGCTGGATGCTGGAGCAAAAAAGCCCACTCAATAGGAGTTCACTGTGCAGCCCTCAAAATCGAGTACAGCCACGCCCGCTCTCTACGGAACCAGCGTCACCAGCCCACGCGAGCACCAAGTCATCGAGCTCGTTGCCCAAGGACTTAAGAATTGCGAGGTGGCAGAGATCATTGGCACGACCGAGCATGTCGTGAAAAACTACCTTCGCATTATTTTTGACAAACTTGGAGTCTGGAATCGACTCGAGCTTGCGCTCTGGTACGAAGCCCGCAGGTACGAAAGCCTCACCTATAGGCAAGGCGACCCAGCGATGGTCTAATGCGCCGCTCCTGCGGCGCAATTTATCCAACTCACACACTCAAGGAGTGCGCTACGCCCCGGAGCCCTGGCTGTTGGCGAACTTCACTTCCACCTGGCGGCGGTCTTCGTCGGAAACTTTGAACATCTGGCGGGGCTTGAGGTTCATGAAGCTGGCCACGAAGACGTCGGGGATTTGGCCGATGCGGGTGTTGTAGGTGTTGACGTCGTCGTTGAAGAATTCGCGGCGGTCGGCGATGCGCTCCTCGAGTTCGCTGATGCGGTTCTGCAGCTTGAGGAAATTTTCGTTGGCTTTGAGTTGGGGATAATTTTCGGCGACGGCGAATAATCCGTGCAGCGCGCTGGCCACTTTCAAATCGGCGACGGCTTTCTGGCCGATGCTGGCGGCGTTCATGGACGCCGCGCGTGCCTGCGTCACGGCGAGCAGGGTCTGCTGCTCGTGCTGCATGTATCCCTTGACGGTCTCGACGAGGTTGGGGATCTCGTCGTGACGCTGCTTGAGTAGGACGTCGATGTTGGCCCAGGCGCGGTCGTTCTCGTTGCGCAGGCGCACCAGGCCGTTGTAGAGGATGACGGTGTAGGTGAGCACACCGGCGACGAACAGGAAGAAGGCGAGACCGGTGATTGTGCTGCTATCCATTGGTCGGCGGCTGGCCCTCGGCGGTGACACTTTAAGGTGCCAGTAGGGGGGTGAGGGAAGCAAGTGGCAAGGGGGTTGCGTTGGAGAGCGGTGGCGGCGAATGACAGCGACGGCCTTTAGGGACGGTACTGCTGGGGCGGTGGTCCGAATTTGTCGAGCTGCGGACCTTCGGGACGGTTCCGCCGGGCTTCGCCCTGGCGGGACGGCCGAAGGCGGCCGTCCCTACATGAGTCATCAGCTATGTCCGAAGCTGATTAGTCTTTGCTTGGTTTCTTGGGAGTCAGGTCGCAGGATTTTTGGACTTCGATCCAGGTTCAGGCCTGCGGGCGAGAACTCGGCGATCTGCGCGGCCGACTCGCGTTGGCAGCTGCCACATTGAATACCTGAGCGCCGATCAGGCCGCGAGTGGTGCCTTTGTCCATGGAGAGGAAGTGGCCGCGCTCCCAGTTCCAGCCGTGGTAGTCGTGGACGTCGTCGATGCGGACCTCTGACTTCCAGCTGAGGCTGGCCCCAGAAGCCGGGACGGTTGGGCGGAGGCAAGCCGGACGCCGGGATTGAAGTCGGCCAGTTTGTACTTGCCGTCTGCGCAAATCAGTTCGACTCTGGGCTTGTAGTCTGGATCTTCGCTTGAAATAGTTGTTGGAGAGCAGTTCGAAGCGGACTTTCTTGGCGCCGGTCATTTTGTCTTCCGACTGGAACTTCATCCACTTGCCGCCGGCGCTGACGCCGTCTTTTTCATCCTGATAGGGGCTCATGGCGCCCCCTGGGCCAGGGCGGATGCGGCACAGAGCAGAGTCACGCACGCCAAGCACGGCCATCGCGGCCAGGGCGGTGCGATTGGGTTTACGAGAAGAAGGCAATCCGTTCACAGTATCCTCCAGACAAATATCCCTACGTATATTGAACCCGGAAAGAGCCGAAAAGTTGCATGAAAAGGTGCCGAGCTATCTGCTTAGCGGATGTCGATTTTCAGGTCGAGGTAGACCTGGGAGCGGTCGTCGAACTGGCTGACCGATTTGGTGTCGCTCTTGTGGCCCTTGTATTGGGCGTAGACCTCGTAGTCGACCGCGGTGGAGAGCGCGGGGAAACGGTAAGTGCCGTCGGGGCCGACGATATAGGTCTTCACCGCGCGGGTGCGGGTATTGGTCACGTAGACGACGGCATCGGGGAGCGGGATTATCCTGGGGGTCGAGCACTTTGCCGAAGAGCAGGCGGCCGACGGCCTTGTCTTTTTTATCGAGCGCAGCGCTGGACACCGCGCCCAGAGCCAGAAGCAGCGCGCAAGCTACAGTCACAGCCTTGATCACGAGACGGGTTACGATTCATGCTGGTAGCTATTGTCTCACGGCTTGCGCGAGGGGCACAGCACTGCTAATGGGTTAGATGCAATCCTGTGTCTTCGCGTTCGTCGTTATAAATGTGGACGGTGACTTCCTGGACCAGGCGCACGGGCTGGCCGTCGGCGGTTTTGACGCCTTTCAGGTCGGCGGAAAGGATGTAGTCGGCTTCGCCGGCGGGAACGCGCTGGGCGAATTCGCCCATGTGGTCGGAATAGACTTCCCACTTCGGTTTCTTGTCTTTGGCGCGGCGGATTTTTACTGGGACGCCGTAGACGGGACGATCGTCCGGACCCCAGACCGTGCCGGCGATGAGAGCGTAGGGCTTGCCTTTGGGCTTAGAGGCGGCGAGAAGAGCCTGGCGAGAAGTGAGCGCCGGCAAGAGAAGTACGATCAGGAGGAAGACCGAAGGGGAAACCTGGCAGACAGCGCTGGCCCTTGCGGAGGTCTAGGAGTAAGTCACCGTCTTCGCTTTCCTCCACTTCTTCTTCGTCTTCTTCGACGTATCCTTCTTCGACGGCTTTCAATTCAAGCGGACTGGTGGTGACGACTTCAAAGTCGGTGCCGCACTCGGGGCAAGAGATCACTTCGCCCTCGTCGACATCTTCCTCTTCGACGTCCAGATTGGTTTCGCATTCGGGACACAGAACCATAAAGCCTCCCTCGCCTATTAGAGCCTCCTGATAATATTTAGATTCTTTCCGGCTGTTCGGTCAAGGGGGACAGGCCGGGTACGCAAGATTTTCTGGGGACCGGGAATCGCGCTTCGGCAGTGGGATTTGTCTGGACGGAGACCATCAAGCCATGCTCCATTTCCGCGACGATAGCGCGCGCTGTGGCCGCGGGAATTGTTCCTGGCGGCATGAGCGATGTCGCAGGCGCAATCTGCGCCAGAGTGAAGCCGACGGCTGGCGGCCGATCCGCAGATCGCGGCGGCGCTGCGGCAGATTTCCGCGCAACGCATTCAGGCGAACATCGAAAAACTGGTCAGCTTCGGAACGCGGCTGACGCTTTCGGCGCAGGATCCGGCATCGATTGCTGCGGGGCACGGGATTGGCGCGGCGCGGGAGTGGATCAAGTCGGAGTTCGAGCGCTATTCGAAAGATTGCGGCGGATGCCTCGAGGTGAAGACCGACAGCTTCACTGAAGAGCCGACCGAGCGCATTCCGAAGGCGACCGAAATCACCAATGTTTATGCGGTGTTGAAGGGTACCGACGCGGCGAATGCGAAGCGCATGGTGCTGGTGACCGGGCACTACGATTCGCGCAACAGCGACACGCTCGACGTGAACGGCGACGCGCCGG
Source organism: uncultured Acidobacteriaceae bacterium (assembly GCA_963795875.1). GTDB lineage: Bacteria > Acidobacteriota > Terriglobia > Terriglobales > Acidobacteriaceae > Sulfotelmatobacter. Next base: position 351,244 of record CAWCJM010000003.1, on the reverse strand, counting down.
GAGCGAACGACGACGGCAGCGGAACGGCCGTGAGCCTGGAATGCGCGCGGGTGCTGAGCAAAATGAAGTTTCCGGCGACGATTGTTTTTCTCACGGTCGCGGGGGAAGAGCAGGGACTGAACGGCAGCCGTCACTTTGCGAAGATGGCGAAGGATCAGGGCTGGGATCTGGAGGCGGTGCTCAACAACGACATTGTCGGCGGCGACAAGAGCGCGGAGCAGGATCATTCGGTGGTGCGAGTATTTTCCGAGGGTGTGCCCGCAGCGGCAACGGAGCAGGACCTGCGGCGCATTCGCGGGCTGGGCGGGGAGAGCGATTCGGGATCGCGGCAACTGGCGCGGTATATCGCCGAGGTGGGCCGGGCGTACGACGCGGGCGTGAAGCCGATGCTGGTGTTCCGGCTGGATCGCTATCTGCGCGGCGGCGATCATTATTCGTTCAACCAGCAGGGATTCTCGGCGGTGCGGTTCACGGAGTTTCGCGAGGACTTTCATCATCAGCACCAGAACGTGCGGACGGAAAACGGCATCGAATATGGCGATTCGCTGAAGTTTGTGGACTTCGATTATGTGGCGCACGTGGCGCGGCTGAATGCAGCGACGCTGGCGTCGCTGGCGTCGGCGCCAGCGCCTCCGGCGAATGTGCATGTGCTGACGAAGGACTTGGAGAATGATTCCACGCTGACTTGGGAGGCTTCTCCGGGCGGGCTGGCGACGGAGTATGAGGTGGTGTGGCGGGCGACGACGAGTCCGGAGTGGGAGCACGCTCAGAATGTGGGCAACGCGACTCGGACCACGCTGAAGCTGTCGAAGGATAATGTGATTTTTGCGGTGCGGGCGGTAGACCGGCGGGGCATCGCAGTCTGCCGGTGGTGCCGGTTCCGGAGCGGTAGGCGCGCAGTTGCGCCCGGCATACAAACGAGTAGAATTGGACGAGAGGTAACCCTGTGCGGCGAACCGGCGAACCCATGACGTTGAGCCTGCCCCCGTTCACGCGGGCGGTGACGTGGCTGCTGGGAATTAACACCGGCGATTTTCCTGCTCATGGAGCTTCTGCCCTTGCTTCGGCTGGACGTCGTCGCCGCTTTCATTGGCGTACCACTGCGCTTTAACCCCGGTCGACGTTGTTCACGGACAGATCTGGCAGCTGGTGACTTACAGCTTCCTGCATGCGGGCTGTGCACTTGGTTGGGAAACATGATCGGCCTTTGGATGTTCGGTTCCGCCATCGAAAGCGCATGGGGCACGCGGCGCTTCTTGGAATTGTATTGGCATTGGCGTGGTGGGCGCGGCGCTCACTACGGTTGGCGCTTTCGTATTCGCACGTGCTGGGCGATCCGACCCAGCCACGATTGGTGCTTCGGGCGGGGTCTTCGCGATTCTCATGGCATTTGGAATGTTGTTTGGGGATAACGAAATCATGCTGATTCCGTTTCCCTTCACGATCAAGGCGAAGTATTTCGTCGGCATCCTGATTGTGGTGACGCTGGCTTTCGCCATGATGGGCGGAGGCCATGTGGCATATGTGGCGCATCTGGGCGGGTTGCTGTTTGGATGGCTGTACACGCGGCGCGGGCCGAAAGCGGCGCTGGTGAATGTGGGATTCGCGGAGCGCTATTACGGTCTGCGCAATTCCTATTACCGCTGGAAGCGGCGGCGGGCGGCGAAGAAATTTGAAGTCTACATGTCGAAGCACGACCGCCAGGTCCACTTCGACGAGCATGGGAATTACATTCCTCCGGATGACGACACGCGCAAGGGGAACGGCGGCGGAAAGTCGGGGTGGGTGAACTAGAAGCGGGTTTCAAGGTTTTAGAGTTTCAAGGTTTCAAAGATGACTGTCCTCTGCGGCCAGAATGTCAATTCCGAGTCCTGCTGACTTGAACTGAAGGGATCCTTCGACTGCGTGACTGCTCGGCTTCGCGAAGCAGTTACCTCGCTCAGGATGACTGTTCAACGAACTTGGTGAATTCGGACAAGATCCGCCGCGGCAGTTCTTCCTGCTTCGCTTTCCCTTTGAATCCCAGATCGTGACCGGCGCCTTCGATGGCGAGCAACTTCGTTTTTGCGGGAATCATTTTCAGCGCTTGCTCAGTTCGGCGATGGAGCCGAAGGGATCGCGCGTGCCGCTGACGAACAGAGCCGGCGTGCGCAGGTCGGGGAGATGCTGGGTGCGCTGCTGGTCGGGTTTGCGCGGGGGATGCAGCGGGTAAGAGAGCAGCAAGAGCGCTGCAACCAGACTGGGGTCTTCGGCGCAGAGCATGCTGGATTGGCGTCCGCCGTAGGAGTGGCCGCCGAGGAACAGTCGGGCGGAGAACTTGTTCATTGCGGCGAGGGCGTTCTTCAATCCGGCGCGGTCGCGGGCGGCGTCGCCGGGGCCGGGCGGGCCGAAGGAGCGCGTCTGGCGATAGGGGAGATCGCAGCGCAGGACGGTGAAACCGGCGGCGGAGAAAGTCTCAGCCAGCGCGATCAGCAGCGGGGCTTGCGCGTTCGATCCGGCGCCGTGGGTCAGGACGAGGCCGTCGTTGTTGGGAGTGGCGGGCGTGTGGAGGTAGCCGCGGACCTTGGGGTCAACGGCGTTGTCGGCGAAGTCGCGGATGGAGGCGGACAATTAGCCTTCTCTCCTTCAGGGTGCGACGATCGCCAGAGTAGGTGTTCCGGCGACCTGGATCGCGCGCACTTGGCGCAGCTTCGCGGTGTCGATCACCAGGATCATGTGTTTCTGGGGAGCCAGCGCGTAGAGCATCTTGCCATCGCCTCCCATCGCGGCGCTCCAGAAGGGCGCTTTGGTCTTGACGGTTCCGATCTTGCGCCAATTGGTAGTATCGAAGACACGAAATTCAGATGTCATCGCGTTGCTCGGCCGGTGATTCGGAGGGCGCCCGTAGTCCAGATAGAAGCGGTTATCGGAATACCGATCGTAATCACGGTTGTAACCCAGGAAAACTTTGCTGCCATCGGGCGAGGCCGGCCATGCGGCAGGAGGAACGCGGTTGGGTAGACCGGGGCGGGTCGAGGTGTCGCCGAAATCGTGCGCGCTATTCATCTCGAAAATCCCGCCGTCTCCTCGAACGATCGAGATGGTCCGCGAGCCCGGAACTTCCATCGCAAGCGCGACGCCTTCGCGCCGCTCCCACGGGAGGACTACATCTGTGTTTTGCGTCTCATGCGAGTCGGAGTCCACGCGAATCAAACGGATCCTGTTCGTTCGTGGGCAGAGGACATCAAATTGATCCACGGTTGAGTAAGAGATGAATCGACTCGGGCCACAGTTCCCCAGATGTACGACGCCGGGCAGAAACTCGTCTTGGCGCGTGTCGAAGGTGGCGAGCAGGAATGAATCTGCGTCTACGGATTTGGCGGTGACGACCAGGATTCGCAGAGCCAGTCCATCGCCGGAAACCGCCATGGTCGAAAATGGCGGAAGACCCTCGGAAACTGCGCGCCCGCCCATCGAGCCGCTCTTGAGGATCACACCCGCAGCAGAGTCGATTACCGCCAGCTCGCTGGAATCGCCTTCGGTCGAAGAAGCAACGTAAAGGCGGCTGCCGTCGGGCGACAGCGCAAAATCCGCGTGGTCGCCCGTGCGAATGCTCCCCATCGCCTTGCCAGATTCAGGATCCAGCAACCAAACGCGGCCTGCCGAGCCGCCTGCATCGGGCTTTGGATCGAGAACGTAGAGCCAGCCTGGCTGCGGCTTGGTCCAATTCTCTATCTGGATATTCCAGTGCTCAGGCGCAGGCGCGTCGACCCGGACTGACTTCGCCTCCGGACGCGGCTCTTCCGCAAGCGCAGAAGCGACCGGAAGAGCTAAGATGAGTACAGCAGAGAGGAGATTGGAAAAGGGCCCCAGGAGACCGTATTTCATAAATAACCTCCAAAAGCGGGCCGCCCCAAGGCCTGAATTATACGACGAATGCGGCGCACGAGGCGTGTGTTATCGTTCTGGCCAGACACCAGCGCAAGGAGAATCGCCGCATGCTCGCTCGAAAACAGGTCGGTCGTGCTCGCAGTCGCCCTGATCGCGGTTGCCGCAATCGCAAAATCGCCCGAGTCGTCTTTTTCGTACGGGACCATTCGAAGCTCCTGCGCGCCAACGGACGCGCCCGCCATCGCGATTACGCTGACCACGGAGCGGTCCGAGTGCAAACGAATCGCCGGGCCGTATGTGTCCTTCGCGATCTGGCGAGGCCTGCCCATTCATGCCGGGCAGGTCGTCGAGTTTGGGCCGGGTTCGAATGCCGGCTCCGCGGCGCGGTGCGCCAAAGAGGGCGACTGCAAACTTGCGGAATCAGCCACGATCGTTTTCGACAGCTACGAGGAGCGCTCGGGCGCAAAAGGACACTACGAGATGAATTTCAAGGGCGGCGAAACCCTGAAGGAGTCCTTCGAAGTGAAATGGTGCGAGGAGCGCGTGATCTGTGGATGATCAGCAAGACTACTTCGGGCTATCTACAGGAACTTCGGTGAGGGTTTCGTAGACTTTCACGATTTGAATTTCATTTCCCAGGCGGGCCCAGCAGCGCTGCATGTCGGGATCTTCCAGAGCCGCCTGGCGGGCTTCTTCCGACTTCCAGTAACGCAGGAAAACATAATGCGCTTCGCGGTCGCGGTAGAGCAGATCGCGGCCGTATCCTTTGGCAGTCACGATGGCGGTGAGTTCGCGCAGGGTGGCGAGGGACGCAGCTTCCATGTCGGGAACTGGTTCCCAGACGGCCACCGATAGTATCTGTTGCGGCATACGGGGCGATTATAACTTGCGGCGGTGCCGTCGAGCTTCGCCCGACCGGACAGCCCCTTCGACTCCGGTCAGGGCAAGGCTTGGCGGCTGTCTCCACATTAGTGTTTCCTGGGCTTCTTTCGATGCGGCTCCGCCGGGTGAGCGATGCGGTCGGCTTCTTCGTTAGTGACCACGTGCAGGCGCATGAGGTTGGTGGAGCCGGAGGCTTGGCGCGTGCCGGCGACGACGCCGAGGACGTCCCCGGGCTTGAGCAGGCCGCGGCGGACAAGATCCTGCTCGGCCATCGTGACCATCTGCTCGGCGGAGTGGGCCTGGCGGCAGCGCACGGGATGCACTCCCCAGTAAAGGTTCATGCGATGCACCACGGGCTCCATGTGGGTGAAGGCGTAGATGGCGACTTGTGGGCGGTATTTCGAAATCATGCGGGCGGTGTTGCCGGTCTCGGTGAAGACGGCGATGGCGCCCATGGGCAAGTCTTCGGCGGAGTGGGCGATGGACTCGCAGATGGTTTCGGCGACGGAGAGTCCGCGGTGTTCGCGGCGGCGGCGGAACTGGAAATCGTTGCTGTTGCATTCGGCTTCGACGACGATGCGCGACATGATCGAGACCGATTCGCGGGGATATTGGCCGCTGGCGGTTTCGGCGGAGAGCATGACGGCGTCGGTGCCGTCGAAAATGGCGTTGGCCACGTCGCTGGCTTCGGCGCGCGTGGGGCGCGGGTTTTCGATCATCGACTCGAGCATCTGCGTGGCGGTGATGACGGGCTTGCGCCACGCGGAGGCGCGGCGAATGACATGCTTCTGAATGACGGGGACTTTTTCGGGCGCCATTTCGACGCCGAGATCGCCGCGGGCGACCATGACTCCGTCGGCGGCTTCGAGAATTTCTTCCAGATGATCGATGGCTTGCGGCTTTTCGAGCTTGGCGATGACGGGGACGTCGCTGTTGTGCGAGGCGATGATCTTCTTGACTGCGGTGACGTCGGCGGCGGTGCGGACGAAGGAAAGCGCGACGGCATCGACGCCGTGGGGGAGGCCGAATTCGAGGTCTTTGCGATCTTTTTCGGTGAGCGCCGGAATGGAGAGGGCGATGCCGGGGAGATTGATGCCTTTGTGCTCGCCCAGCAGGCCGCCGTTGATGACGTCGCAGACCACGTCTCTGCCGCGGTCTTTTCCGGAACGGCGCGCACGCGGAGTTCGATCAGGCCGTCACTGAGCAGGATGCGGGCGCCGGCGGTGAGTTCGCGGGCGAGATCGGGGAACGTGGTGGAGATGCGCGTGGCGGTGCCGGGAACGTCTTGCGGCGTGATGGTCACGACCGAGCCGGTTTTTAGCAAGACGGGCTCGTGGCGCTCCAGTGGGCCGGTGCGGATTTTCGGGCCTTGCAGGTCCTGGAGGATGCAGACGGTGCGTCCCTCGCGCTCGGCGGCGCGGCGCAGGCGGTGAATGTTGTGGGCGTGATCTTCGTGGGTGCCGTGGGAAAAGTTGAGGCGGGCGATGTCCATGCCGAGGCGGAGCAGGTCGCGCATGGCGGCTTCGGTGCTGCAGGCAGGACCGATGGTGCAGATAATCTTGGCGCGGCGGGGAGAAGCCTTCACAGTGGCGGGATCTGCGATCGGTTCTGGCTTGCTGGGCTTCAACCTGTCTCCTATCGGGTGTGCGGGACTTCGGGATATTCTACCTGCAGAATTTCGAACGGTCGCGAGAGAGACGTTACAAAACAAGGCCCTCAGGGGCTAAAGCCCAGCTTCGCTTTGGGCCTTTGACGGTATGGCTAAAGCCGTACCCTTCACACAGACCACTCTTCCACAAGTCTGTCTTATGGCGCGGCTTGAAGCCGCGCCCTTTCAATCCAAAGAAAAGAGATGTCACAAGCGGCGTCTCTACAATTTGGGGCCGTTGACTGCGGTGAGCTCTTTCCCCAGCATGGCTCTTGGGAACAGCAGGGCGTTGAATTCCGCACCCACGAGGACGACCAGGGAAATCAAGTACATCCACACCAGCAGCGCCATGGCGACTCCGAGCGATCCGTAGATGGTGGCGAAGTCGCCGACATGCTGCAGGTAGGCGCGGAAGCCGACCGTGGTGGAGAACCAGAGCACAGTCGCGAGCATGGCGCCGGGCATTACGCTGTGCCAGGGCTGAGTGCGGGGAACGGCATGATGGTAGATTAACGCGATCACCGCGATGGCTGGTCAGGGTGGCGATCAGCCAGCGGATCGCGCCCCAGAGCAGCAGGACGTAGACGCTGAAATCGGGGTCGACGTAGGGAAGAAGGCGAGTCTCGAACTTGCTGCCCACCGCGACCAGTAGCGTGGAGAACGTCATGGGGATCAGCGCGAAAATGACCAGAAGGAATGCGATGAGACGCTCTTTCACCAAGCCCCAGGTTTTCGGCAGTTCGTAGCAGCGGCGAAAACCGTCCATCCACGAGATCATGACGCCGGAAGCGGTCCACAGCGTGATCATGGAAGTGGTGGTCAGCAGACTGACGGGATGCTGCGCGGCTCCTTTGAGATATCCCATCGCCGTATTTGTGCCCGCAGGAAGAATGCTGCTTAAAGCGTAGGAGATTTCGCGCAAGTACGGCCCACCCTTTCGCCAATTCGCCAGGAAAGAACCGATGATCAGCAGGACTGGGAAGAAGGTGAAGATCATGGAATAGGCAGAAGCCTTGGCAGTGGCGAAGGCGTCGTGGACAAAGGCCCGCCAGAACGCGAGCCGCAAGAGGCGGAAGAAGCGTAGCATGCGCTGATCTAGCTTAGGCTGCTCGGGGGCCGGGCGCAAAGAAGGAAGTTGGCCGGGTTCCTGAATGTGCAATCGCTGGGGGCTGGCGTGCATTTGTAATTTAGAGCAACTCCAGAGTTCCGTAGGCATGGGCCGGGCTGCGCCAGACCTGACAGCCGAGGCGGCTGTCACCACATGATTCAACCTCCAGAAGCAAGTTCGGGGGCGAACTGGTTCGCCCCCGAAACCGGCTTCAGAGTGACTACTCAGCCGCGGGGAGTTCCGCGGGCAGGTCGTCGGTTTCGCCCTCGTGACGCATCATTTCGAGAGCGCGCTCGGCTTCTTCGTACGCCGCCGAGACTTCCGCCTGTACCTTGGCGGCAGCCTCTTCCATTTCTGGCGAGAGGCGCACGTTGCGGTAGTACTCCATGCCGGTGCCGGCAGGGATGAGGCGTCCGACGATGACGTTTTCTTTCAGGCCGCGCAGGTGATCGACCTTGCCGTTGATGCTGGCTTCGGTGAGCACGCGCGTGGTCTCCTGGAACGACGCCGCCGAGATGAATGAGTCGGTGGAGAGCGATGCCTTCGTGATGCCCAGCAGCAGCGGACGACCGGTGGCCGGCTTGCCGCCCTGCGCAATCACGCGCTCGTTCTCTTCGCGGAAGGCGAACTTGTCGGTCTGCTCTTCGAGCAGGAACCGGGTGTCGCCTACGTCTTCGACCTTCACCCAGCGCATCATCTGGCGAACAATCACTTCGATGTGCTTGTCGCTGATGTTGACGCCCTGCAGACGGTAGACTTCCTGGATTTCGTTCACCAGATAAGCCTGCAGTTCTTTTTCGCCAAGCACGGCCAGGATGTCGTGCGGGTTGAGCGGGCCGTCCATCAAAGGTTCGCCAGCTTTCACGCGCTCGCCTTCCTGCACGTTGATGTGAACGCCACGCGGAACCGAGTATTCCTTTTCGGTGCCGTTGTCGGCGACCACGTAGATTTTGCGCTGGCCCTTCGAGACCTCGCCGAATTTGACCGTGCCATCGATTTCGCTGATGACCGCGGTTTCATGCGGCTTGCGGGCTTCGAACAGTTCGACAACGCGCGGCAGACCACCGGTGATGTCTTTGGTCTTGGTGGTTTCGCGCGGGATCTTTGCCAGCACGTCTCCAGGTGTAACGATGTCGCCGTCCTGAATCATCAGGTGGGCTCGCGAAGGCATCAGGTAGCGCTTGCTCGCCTTGCCCTTGATGACGATCGCGGGCTGGCGCTTCTCGTCAGGAGAATCGCCAACCACGTGACGTGATAGGCCTGTAACTTCGTCCACTTCTTCGTGGAGCGTGACACCTTCCTGCAAGTCCTTGAACTGCACGGTGCCGCCGATTTCCGTCAGGATGGCGAAGGTATAAGGATCCCACTCGACCATGACCTGGCCGAGCGTGACTGGATCGCCATCGTTGACTTTCAGCTTGGCGCCGTACACGACCGAGTAACGCTCGCGTTCGCGATTCTTTTCGTCAACAACCGCGATCGAGCCCTGGCGGTTCATGACCACCAGATCGCCCGACTTGGCTTTGACGGTCTGTAGTCCGATGAAGCGCACGTTGCCGTTGTTCTTGGCATCGAGACGCGACTGCTCGGACACTCGCGATGCCGTACCACCGATGTGGAAGGTACGCATGGTGAGCTGGGTTCCAGGTTCGCCGATGGACTGTGCCGCGATGACGCCGGTGGCTTCGCCCAGTTCGACGAGACGTCCGGAAGCCAGGTTGCGGCCGTAGCACATGACGCAGACACCTCGCTTGGATTCGCAGGTCAGCACGGAGCGAATTTTCACACGCTCAATGCCGGCGGCCTGAATCGCTCCAGCGAGGTCTTCGGTAATTTCCTGGTTGATATCGACGATGACGTTTCCGTCATAATCTTTGATCTTCTCGAGCGAGACGCGGCCCACGATGCGGTCGCGCAACGGTTCGATGATCTCGCCGGCTTCCACGATACCTTGCACGTAGATGCCGTCGACGGTTCCGCAGTCGTACTCGCTGATGATGACGTCTTGCGCGACGTCGACCAGGCGGCGAGTCAGGTAGCCGGAGTCGGCCGTCTTCAGCGCCGTGTCGGCCAATCCCTTGCGGGCGCCGTGCGTCGAGACGAAGTACTCCAACACCGTCAAACCTTCACGGAAGTTGGCGGTAATCGGCGACTCGATGATTTCGCCGGAAGGCTTGGCCATCAATCCACGCATGCCCGAGAGCTGGCGGATCTGCTGTTTCGATCCTCGAGCGCCAGAGTCAGCCATGACGTAAATTGGATTGAGTTCGCCTTCCTTGTCGCGGCGCTGCATCTCACCGAACATTTCGTCGGCCACTTTTTCCGTAATCGCCGACCAGATTTCGATGACCTTGTTGTAGCGCTCGCCGTTGGTGATGGCGCCGTCCAGATACTGCTGCTGAACGCTGACGACCTGCTTCTCGGCGTCTTTGACCAGAACTTTCTTGCTGTCTGGAATGACCATGTCATCGATGCCGATGGAGAGGCCGGCGCGGGTCGCGAACTTGAAACCCAGCGTCTTCACTTCATCGAGCATCTTGACCGTCACTTCGAGACCGAAACGCAGGTAACCGTAGTTGACCAGAGCGCCGATTCCCTTCTTCTTGAGCAGGCCATTGATGTACGGCATGCCGTCGGGTAGTTGGTCGTTCAGAATCGCGCGGCCGACCGTGGTATTGATGAAGGCGCGCTCGACCTGTACCGGCTCGGTGTGAATGATGTCCTGATCGTCGTACGCGGTGGTCAGGTCGATCAGTTCGCCCGAGTAGCGAAGGCGGATCGGGCTGAGTGTTTCGACTGCACCCGCGTCGAGCGCCATCAGCACTTCTTCAATGTTGGCGAAAGCGCGCCCTTCACCCTTCGCACCCGGCTTCGCTTTGGTCAAGTAGTAGAGGCCGAGGACCATGTCCTGCGTGGGCACGGTGATCGGCTGACCCGAAGCGGGCGAAAGAATGTTGTGCGACGCCAGCATCAGCACGCTGGCTTCGACTTGGGCTTCCGGAGACAGCGGAATGTGAACCGCCATCTGGTCGCCGTCGAAGTCGGCGTTGAACGCCGTGCAGACCAGCGGGTGAATCTTGATGGCCTTGCCTTCCACCAGCACCGGCTCGAAAGCCTGAATGCCGAGGCGGTGAAGCGTAGGAGCGCGGTTCAGCAGGACAGGGTGATCCTTGATGACTTCTTCGAGGATGTCCCAAACAATCGGTTCCTGCTGCTCGACCATCTCTTTGGCTTGCTTGATAGTGGTGACGTTGCCCGTCTGCTCGAGGCGGTGATAGATGAACGGCTTGAACAATTCGAGCGCCATTTTCTTTGGCAGGCCGCACTGGTGCAGCTTGAGTTCGGGACCGACGACGATGACGGAGCGTCCGGAGTAGTCGACGCGCTTGCCGAGCAGGTTCTGGCGGAAGCGTCCCTGCTTGCCTTTCAGCGTGTCGGAGAGCGACTTCAGCGGACGGTTGTTGGCGCCACGCAGCACGCGGCCACGGCGTCCGTTGTCGAACAGGGCGTCGACGGCTTCCTGCAGCATGCGCTTTTCGTTGCGCACGATGACTTCAGGAGCGTGCAGGTCCATCAGCTTCTTCAACCGGTTGTTACGGTTGATGACGCGGCGATACAGGTCGTTCAAGTCGGACGTGGCGAAGCGCCCGCCATCGAGTGGAACGAGGGGGCGAAGCTCCGGCGGAATGACCGGAATCACGTCGAGGATCATCCAGTGCGGCTTGTTGCCGCTCTTGCGGAAGGCCTCGACGACTTTCAAACGCTTGGCGTACTTGAGCCGCTTCTGCAGCGAGCTCTCGTTCTTCATCTTCTCGCGCAGTTCGACGGAAAGCCCGTCGGTGTCGACGCGCTTGAGCAGTTCTTTGATCGCCTCAGCGCCCATCATCGCTTTGAAACCGGCGGGACGATATTGCTGGTCGAGTTCGCGGAACTTGGCTTCGTCCTTGATGACCTCGCGCTCTTTCACCGGAGCATCGCCGGGTTCGACCACGACGTAAGCTTCGAAATAGAGCACGGACTCAAGATCGCGCAGAGAAATGTCGAGCAGGTGACCGATGCGGCTGGGCAGTCCCTTGAAGAACCACACGTGCGAGCAGGGCGAAGCCAACTCGATGTGGCCGAGGCGTTCCCGGCGAACTTTGGACAGCGTGACTTCCACGCCGCACTTGTCGCAAATCACGCCGCGGTGCTTCATGCGCTTGTACTTGCCGCAGAGGCACTCCCAGTCCGTTACCGGGCCAAAGATTCGCGCGCAGAACAGGCCGTCGCGCTCCGGCTTGAAGGTGCGGTAGTTAATGGTCTCGGGTTTGGTGACTTCGCCGTGCGACCAGCTCCGGATTTTTTCCGGAGACGCCAGACTGATACGGATGGCGTCGAAGTCTGCAATCACATTTGCCATTTCGAAAGGGCTCGAACGAAACAAGGTGGTCCTCCGCTTCCTGCGGTTCTGACGTGTCCGCTGACGGAGCTCGTAAACAAGTACTCAGTACCCGGTACTCGGTACTCAGTGAACTTTCCGCCTTTTTATGCGGCATTGAGCTCGTATGCCGCAGTGGCCGTAATTCAAAATCTCTTTTCGTCCTCAGCCCCGGTCCCAGCTCAGCTCTCACTGAGTACTGAGTACCGGGTACTGAGAACTGATCTTCAATCTGCTGCTGCGCTGGCCGTGGGCTTTTTCTCGCCTGCCTTGATCAACTCCACATCGAGGCAGAGCGACTGCAACTCGCGGATCAGCACGTTAAACGATTCGGGTACGCCGGGCTCCATGGCGGCTTCGCCCTTGACGATGGCCTCGTAAATCTTGGTGCGGCCGTATACGTCGTCGGACTTCGCCGTCAGCAGCTCCTGCAGGATGAACGCTGCACCGTAAGCTTCCAGCGCCCAGACTTCCATTTCTCCGAAACGCTGTCCGCCGAACTGCGCCTTGCCGCCCAGCGGCTGCTGGGTGATCAGCGAATACGGTCCGATGGAGCGAGCGTGAATCTTGTCGTCCACCAGGTGCGACAGCTTCAGCATGTAGATGTAACCGACGGTGACTGGCTGTTCGAACTTATCGCCCGTCATGCCGTCGTGAAGAGTCGTCTTCCCGGAGGTCGGCAAACCGGCGTGTTCGAGCAGCGCCTTGATCTCGCCTTCCTTCGATCCGTCGAATACCGGCGACCCCATGAACACGCCCTTGGTGAGGGTCGGGGCTACGGACTCCAGTTCTTCGTCGCTCATGTCGGAAATGATGTCAGCCAGCTGCGAGTCTTTGAACAGCGCCTTCAACTCGCGCCGGATGGCTTCGGTCCGCGTGTTCTCCTTGAGCAGTTGCGTGATCTTCTCGCCGAGCACGAAGCCTGCCCATCCGAGGTGGGTTTCAAGAATCTGCCCCACGTTCATACGGGAAGGCACGCCGAGCGGGTTGAGCACGATTTCCACCGGCGTTCCGTCTTCGAGGTACGGCATATCCTCTTCCGGCAGAATGCGGGCGATGACGCCCTTGTTGCCGTGACGGCCGGCCATCTTGTCACCGACACTCAGCTTGCGCTTCATGGCGATGTAGACCTTGACCAGCTTGATGACGCCCGGCGGCAGTTCGTCGCCCTTGGTGAGTTTTTCCTTCTTCTCGTTGACGATCTTCTTGAGGACGTCGATCTGGCGAGAAGTCATTTCTTCGATCTCGTCGATCTGCTCGTTCACTCGCGGATCCTTGTCGGCATATTTAATGCGCTTCAGGTTGCGGGTGGAGATGCGCTCGATCTCGTCACGCGTGAGCAGGTTGCCCTTGGTCAGAAGGCGCTTGTTGGTGCGCTCGTCGTGCAAGTCGGCCTGCACTTCCTTGCCGCCCAGGATGTTTTCCAGGCGCTTCAGGCGCTCGTCGGTCAGAATTCGGATTTCGTCCGAAAGGTTCTTTTCCAACTTCGCGATCTGCGTGGCTTCGATGGCCTTCGCGCGCTCGTCCTTTTCCTGGCCCTTGCGCGAGAAGATCTTCACATCGACGATGACGCCCTCGATGCCCGGCGGGCAGTAGAGGGAAGCATCGCGCACGTCGCCGGCCTTTTCGCCGAAGATCGCGCGGAGCAGCTTTTCTTCCGGCGTGAGCTGGGTTTCACCCTTCGGCGTAACTTTGCCGACGAGAATGTCGCCCTGCTTAATGCTGGCGCCGATGCGAATGACGCCCGCTTCGTCCAGATTGCGCAGCATGGACTCGCTGACGTTAGGAATGTCTCGGGTGACTTCTTCCGGCCCGAGCTTGGTGTCGCGGGCTTCGATCTCGTACTCCTCGATGTGAAGAGAGGTGTAGTAATCCTCTTTCACCATCTTCTCGGAGACGAGGATTGCGTCCTCGAAGTTGTAACCGCGCCATGGCATGAAGGCGACCAGGACGTTGCGTCCCAGTGCCAACTCGCCGTGATCGGTGCAAGGACCGTCAGCGATGATCTCGCCCTTCAGAACGCGCTGACCCTTCTTGACCACCGGCTTCTGGTTGATGCAAGTGTTCTGGTTGGAACGCTTGAACTTCGTGAGCTGGTAAATGTCGCTGCCCACCTCACGCGACAGCTGCGTGGGATGGTGCTCGCCCTCGACTCGAACAATGATGCGTTCGGAGTCGACCGAGTCGATGATGCCGTTGCGGCGGGCGAGAACGACTGCACCCGAGTCGCGAGCGGTGACGCCTTCCATTCCGGTACCCACGATCGGCGCTTGTGCGCGGAGCAAGGGCACGGACTGGCGTTGCATGTTGGCGCCCATCAGCGCGCGGTTCGCGTCGTCGTGCTCAAGGAACGGAACCAGCGATGCGGCGACGGACACGAGCTGCTTCGGGCTGACGTCGACGTAGTCGACTTCGTCGCGGCTGACTAGGACGAAGTTGCCGGCCTTACGGGCGTTGACCAGCTCGGCGACGATCTTGCCCTTGTCGTCGAGTTCCACGTTGGCCTGCGCGATCGTGTGGCGGTCTTCTTCCCAGGCCGAGAGGTAGAAGGAAAACGGCTCAATCGTCGCCGGCTTCTTCCGCTTCTCTCTCAAGTCGTTGTTGATCTTCTCGATCTCGTGCTTCTCGATATGGTCGCCGACTTTGAAATCGCTATCGCCGACGTTGACGATGGTCGAGTAGTCGATAACACGTCCGCCCTTGATCTTGCGATAGGGCGACTCGATGAAGCCGTAGTCGTTGATGCGGGCGTAGCAGCTCAATGACGAAATCAGGCCGATGTTCGGACCTTCCGGCGTCTCAATCGGGCAGATACGTCCGTAGTGCGTGGGGTGAACGTCGCGGACCTCGAATCCGGCGCGCTCACGCGACAGACCGCCCGGCCCAAGGGCCGAGAGACGCCGCTTGTGCGTGATCTCGGAGAGCGGGTTGGTCTGATCCATGAACTGGGAGAGCTGCGACGATCCGAAGAATTCGCGGATCGCAGCCATCACCGGCTTGGCGTTGACCAGGTCGTGCGGCATGGCCGTCGACATTTCCTGGTACACGGACATTTTTTCTTTGATCGCACGTTCCATGCGGACCAGGCCGATGCGGAACTGGTTCTCCATCAACTCGCCGACCGCGCGAACGCGGCGGTTGCCGAGGTGATCGATGTCGTCGACTGCGCCGATGCTCTTGCGCAGCTTCAGCAGGTACGCAATGGTCGCGTAGAAATCATCCGGATCGAGCGTGCGCTTGTCGAGACTGGTGGCTTCCTGGTTCTCGAACAGCTTGATGTTGAACTTCAAGCGGCCCACGCGCGAGAAGTCATACTTGCGCGGGTCGAAGAACATTCCATGGAACAGCGCAGTCGCCGTGTCGAGCGTCGGCGGATCGCCGGGACGCAGCTTGCGGTAGATCTCGATCAGCGCTTCCTGCGGAGTTTTTACCGCATCGCGCTTCAAGGTCTGGCTGATGACCGTCCCCACGTCGTCGCGCTCGGGGAAGAACAGGCGACATCTCGACGACGCCGGAATCGAGAATCTTCGAAACCTTGTCGGCCGTGAGCTCGGAGTTGGCTTCGAGCATGACTTCGCCAGTGGTGGTGTCGACGATGTCGCCGGCCGTCCACGCGCCTTCGAGGTCGGTGATGTCGACTTCGATTTCGGTGACCTTGGCCTTCTGAATTTCCTTCAGAATCTGGGCGTTGATCTTGCGGCCGGAGTGCGCGATTTCGTCGCCCGACTTGTTCTTGATGCTGTGGGCGAGCTTCATGCCGAGAAGGTTCGTCGGCTTCTCGCTGGTTGGGTCGAGCGTCCAGAAAAGCTTCTTGTCGCGGACGACCAGACGGTCGACGGTGTAGAACGACTTCAGAATGTCTTCGCCGGTTCGCAGGCCGAGGGCGCGCAGGAAGATCGTGCCCAGGAATTTGCGCTTGCGGTCGATGCGGACGTACAGCACGTTCTTCTGGTCGTATTCGAACTCCACCCACGATCCGCGGTAGGGAATGATCTTGCCGAGGAAGTAGGTGCGGTTGTTCGCGGTCTCGAAGAACACGCCAGGCGAGCGGTGCAACTGGCTGACGATGACGCGCTCGGTTCCATTAATAATGAAAGTCCCGTTCTGCGTCATCAAGGGAACGTCGCCGAAGAAGACTTCCTGCTCTTTAATGTCGCGGATCGAGCGGTTGCCGGTCTCGGCGTCCTTGTCGAAAATCGTCAGACGCATCGTGACCTTGAGCGGAGCGGAGTAGGTCATGCCACGCTCTTCGCACTCAGCCACGTCGTACTTCAGTTGCAGGCCAACCGGGTCGCCGCACTTGTTGCAGAAGTCGGGCGTGTTGGCGTTGTAGGTGCCGCACTTGCCGCACAGAACTTCGCCGGGATGAAACGGATCGGTGATGACGGTGGATCCGCAATTCTTACAGGTGGTCCGGAGGTGATGCAGGCCTTTCAGGTGGCCGCACTTGCACTCCCAGTTACCAATGGCGTAATCCACAAACTCAAGTTGTGATACGTTGCGGAAGTCGGTGATCGGAAAGACAGACTGAAACACCGCCTGCAAGCCGCCGTCTTCGCGCTCGCTAGGCAGTTTGTCCATCTGCAGGAAGCGGTCGTAGGAACGCTTCTGAACCTCGATCAGGTTCGGGATCTGGATGGTGGCCGGAATTTTGGAAAAATCGAATCGCTTACGGAAGGCATTTTTCATCTTCAGAAACTCCCAATCTCACGCGCAGCCGAGGGCCACGCTTATACCGCGGAATGTGGGGCGCGTCATTGTTGTCGCGCCGCGGGACGTACGTGTGTGGTACCGGAAAAGCTTGTGTTTCAAAACCAGGAACCTAAAAGACAGCGGGGCGCCCGCAGGGACAGTCGTTCCCGCAGACGCCAACCAAGGCGTTTCGCCATTCTAGATTTGAAATCTTTCGCGCCAGTTCGTCGGCCTGTTTCCGCCCCGCCTGCCCGCGGAGCAGCCTGCCCAAAAACTACCCACGCGAGACATAGCCCGCGCTCGAGTGAAGCCCTGGGAGGCGACGTTATATAGATGCTAACATCGCCGCCCAAGGTTCACAAGTAGGAACGTGCAACATAATCGATTTTGCACCGACCTTGGTGCCATGTGGGGACGGCCGCCTCGGCTGTCCAGTCGCGCAGCGACGCAAACTGGTCGAAACTTCGTTCGACCGGACGGCCGAAGGCGACCGTCCCCACACAACCGAGCCTATTTCACTTCAACAACCGCGCCTGCCTCGGTGAACTTCTTCTTGATGGTCTCGGCTTCGTCCTTGGAAACGCCCTCTTTCACGTTCTTGGGGGCTCCGTCGACCAGTTCCTTGGCTTCTTTCAAGCCCAGGCTGGTGACTTCGCGGACGGCCTTGATCACGTTGATCTTGTTGGCGCCCACTTCCTTCAGGACGACCGTGAACTCGGTCTTCTCTTCGGCCGGGGCCGCTGCCGCCGCGCCGCCGCCGCCCGCGACCATGACCGGGGCCGCTGCCGCCGCCGACACGCCGAGACGCTCTTCGAGCTTCTTTACGAGCTGCGCCGCGTCGAGCAGCGACAACCCTACGATTGAATCTTCCAACTGTTGCAGATCCGCCATGTTAGTTCTCCACTTGTTTCAGTTTTGTTGATTTCGTTATCCGTGGGCCGAGGTTCCAGTGCGTCCAGGTCCAGATTCCTTGCGCCAGACAACGCTCGGAACGGACCGCGCAACCCCCGACTTGCCGGTAACCAAATCTCTTCGGATGGCTTGCGCCATCCAGAACTCTTCGCTGTCTGTCATCCTGAGGCGACTCGCTTTTGTCGCCGAAGGACCTGGGCGCGCCGCGCGAACATTCTCGCGTGGTTTGCGAGAATGCGAAATCGCGCGTTTGACGCGCTTCCCTATGCTTCTTTGAACTTCTTCTGCTGCACGCCTTGATCGACCACCACCGCGAGGTTGCGGCCTACCGCGTTCATCACGGTGACCAAACGCTGCGCCGGAGCATTGATTAGGAACAGGAGCTTGGAGTACAGCTCTTCCTTCGACGGCATGCTGGCCAAGGCTTCGATCTCTTTAATGTTGATGACTTTGCCTTCGACCACGCCGATCTTGAAGGTGAACTCCGGAGTGTCTTTGGCGTACTTGGTCAGCGCCTTGGCCATCGCTACCGGATCGCCGGTGGTGTAGGCGATTGAAGTGACGCCAGCCAGACCC
Organism: uncultured Acidobacteriaceae bacterium; assembly: GCA_963795875.1. Classification (GTDB taxonomy): domain Bacteria; phylum Acidobacteriota; class Terriglobia; order Terriglobales; family Acidobacteriaceae; genus Sulfotelmatobacter. Next base: position 333,139 of record CAWCJM010000003.1, on the reverse strand, counting down.
GTCAGGGCGGCTTCGACTTTGGTGCCCTTGGCTGCCTTCTCGGCCAATGTGTTCTTGACGACCTGATACTTGGCGCCCGCCGCGCGCAGTACCTTGCGCAGCTCGTAGTCCTGGGGAACGGTCATCTTCGTGTAGGTCGCGACGACCACGTTCGACACGTTCTTCAGGTCTTTGCTGAGCTTTTCGACCTGTTCTGTTTTCTTTGCCTTGGTAACCGCCATTTTCAAATCCCTCGCAATCTTGTGTGTTCACGTGGGGACGGACGCATTCGTCCGTCCGGGCGCTTCAGCGCCGGGTTAAGCCTTTGCAGCCGTTTCGATCGGGGTCACGTCCAGAGAAATCCCAGGCCCCATCGTCGAACTCAAGAAGCAGCCCTTGATGTACTTGCCCTTGGCGACTGACGGCTTCGCCTTGATCACGCTGGTGATCAGCACCGTCGCGTTCTCGATCAACTTGTCGGGCGAGAACGAAATCTTGCCGACTGGGCAGTGCACGAGCGCCGTCTTGTCGGTGCGGAATTCGACCTTGCCGGCCTTCACTTCTTGTACGGCCTTGCCCACGTCGAAGGTGACCGTTCCGGTCTTCGGGTTCGGCATCAGGCCCTTCGGACCGAGAATCTTGCCGAGCCGTCCGACGGATTTCATCACGTCGGGCGTGGCGATGAGGGCGTCGAAGTCAGTCCAATTCTCTTTGGTGATCTTCTCGACCATCTCTTCGCCGCCGGCGAAATCGGCTCCGGCCGCTTCGGCTTCCTTAATCTTGTCGCCGGTCGCGATGACCAGGACTTTCTTCGACTTGCCGAGGCCGTGCGGCAAAACGACGGTGCCGCGCACCATCTGGTCGGCGTGCTTGGGATCGACTCCCAGGCGCAGCGTGACTTCGACTGTCTCGTCGAACTTGGCGTACTTCACTTTCTGCAGGAGAGGAACTGCGTCCTGCAGAATATAGGGGCGCTTCTCGACTGCGGCGTGCGCCTTGGTGATGTTCTTTCCTTCTTTTTTCATTGCTCTTCCTTGTCTCCCACCGCTCATCGTTGAATCGAAGAGCCGTGGTGTTGTTGACCATTGAGTCATTGAGCGACTTGGTGATTGCGTGATTTATCGTCAATCGCGCAATCACACGATCACTCAATCACCCGATAACCTCGATGCCCATCGATCTGGCGGTGCCGCGGATGCTCTTGATTGCGGTCTCGACCGAGGCGGCGTTCAGGTCGGGCATTTTTTGTTTCGCGATGTCCTCGACCTGCTTGGCGGTGACTTTGCCGACTTTATCTTTATTCGGCACACCGGATCCCTTGGCGATGCCTGCGGCGCGCTTCAACAGAATCGAGGCCGGAGGCGTCTTGGTGATGAAGGTGAACGAGCGGTCGCTATAGACGGACACGACGACCGGGATAATCAATCCCTCCATCTCTTTCTGGTTGGTTCTGGCGTTGAACTGCTTGCAGAACTCCATGATGTTGATCTGCGCCTGGCCGAGCGCCGGGCCCACGGGGGGCGCCGGAGTCGCCTTGCCGGCGGCGATCTGCAGCTTCACATAACCTGTAACTTTCTTTGCCATGATCTCTCTTCCGTCGGCAGCGCCGGGTCTAGGATTTTCGGCCCAGCGATCTGCAGACTTACCGTTTCTCGAAACTTGCCCTCAGGGCTAAAGCCCGGTTTCGTTCGGATCCTGACGGTACGGCTAAGCTGTACCCTTCCACAAACCTGCGCGGCTGAAGCCGCACCTCCCACGACTGCATGGCTAAGCCATGCGCTTCATGAACTACGCGACCTTCTCTACCTGGTTGAACTCGAGTTCCACCGGGGTGGAGCGGCCGAAAATTGTGACCATCACTTTCAACGTCTCGCGGTCTTCGTTCACTTCGTCGACGATGCCGGTGAAGCTGGCGAACGGGCCTTCGGTGATGCGGACCGATTCCTGCTTCTCGAACTTGACCTTGAGCTTGGGCTTCTCGCGGCTGTCGGCGACTTTGTAGACGATGTGCTGCACTTCTTCTTCGGAGAGCGGCGTGGGCTGCTGGCCGGTGCCGACGAATCCGGTCACGCGCGGCGTGGACTTCACCACATGCCAGACGTGATCGTCCATGTCCATTTCGACCAGCACGTAGCCGGGATAGAACATGCGCTCGGAGGTGTACTTCTTGCCGCCGCGCACTTCGGTGACGGACTCGGTCGGGATCAGCACTTTGCCGATCTTCTCCTGCAGCCCGAAGGCCGCGACCCGCGACTCCAGAGACTCTTTCACCTTGCGCTCAAAGCCCGAGTAGGAGTGGATGATGTACCACTTCATGTTCGGGTTCTTGGGCGCCTCGGCGGTGGCGGCAGCTCCGTCCCGCCGCGGTGGTTGCGGCTCGCCTGTTCGCCGCCCGGTGCTGCTTCGTTTTTTTCTTCGTCCTGCATATGGGTGGTTCTTCTCGGCCAGCCGTTACTTTCTAAGCAGCGCTCGGCTGCAAATCGTCGATGACTAGTGAACCTTGAACGCGTTGAACAATGCCGTCACGCCGTGCTGAATGACGAAGTCGATCACGGCAAAGTACAACGCGAAAATGAAGACCGTGATCACGACCACCGTGGTCGTGGCGCGGACTTCCTTCCACGAGGGCGCGGTCACTTTGCGCATTTCGGTGCGCACATCGTTGTAAAAGGTCTTGGTCCGCTCGGGCCAGGACTTCACCGTCGCGACAAGTGCGTTTTGTTCCGTCATGGTCGCCATCTTCTGCTTCTTTCTCTTCGCTCTGTCTGCTGCGCCTGTGCGTAAACTCTGGCAGGGGCGGAGGGATTCGAACCCCCAAGTTCGGTTTTGGAGACCGACAGTTTAACCGTTGAGCTTACGCCCCTGAATTCACTGAGTGATTGAAGGATTGGGTTATTGAGCGATTTTCAATCGCACAATCGCCAATCAGACAATGGCTCAATTATTTCACTTCTTTATGCGGCGTGTGCTTGCGGCAACGGTTGCAGAATTTCTTGAATTCCAACCGTTCGGTCGTCGTCTTCCGATTCTTGGTCGTCGAGTAGTTCCGCTCTTTGCAGTCACCGCACTGTAACGTCACGATTTCTCGGGGCATAAAACAACTCCTAGCTCTCTATCATCTTTGTCATCCTGAGCGAGACGCCTTTTGTCTCGCGAAGGATCTATGTACTTCGTTTGCGCCACACAGCGCTACTGCACAATCTCCGCAATCGTTCCGGCGCCTACCGTATGCCCGCCTTCACGAATCGCGAACCGCAAGCCCTTCTCCATCGCGACCGGCGTGATCAACTCAATCACCAGGCTCACGTTGTCTCCCGGCATCACCATCTCGGTGCCCGCCGGCAACTCCGCCACGCCCGTCACGTCCGTCGTGCGCAGATAAAACTGCGGACGATATCCCTTGAAGAACGGCGTATGCCTTCCACCTTCTTCTTTGGTCAGGATGTAGACCTCGGCCTTGAACTTGGTGTGCGGCGTAATCGATCCACCCTTCGCCAGCACCATGCCGCGCTCCACATCTTCCTTGCCAATACCGCGCAGCAGCAGGCCAGCGTTGTCGCCCGCCATGCCCTCGTCCAACTGCTTCTTGAACATTTCGACGCCCGTCACCACCGTCTTGCGCGTCTCGCGGAAGCCGACGATTTCTACTTCCTCGCCCACCTTCACCTTGCCACGCTCGATACGGCCCGTCACCACCGTGCCGCGTCCCGAGATCGAGAAGATATCTTCGATCGGCATCAGGAACGGCTTGTCCAACTCGCGCGCCGGCTGCGGAACGCTCTTGTCCACCGCCTCCATCAGCTCGTCAATCTGCTTCTCCCACTTCGCTTCCCCGTTCAGCGCGCCCAAGGCCGACAAGCCGCACCACCGGAACATCGTCGCCGGGGAACTTGTAGGTCTTCAGCAGCTCGCGAACTTCGAGTTCCACCAGATCCAGCAACTCCGGATCATCGACCGCATCGCACTTGTTCAGCGCCACAACGATGTACGGCACACCGACCTGGCGCGCGAGCAGCACGTGCTCCCGCGTCTGCGGCATCGGACCATCCGTCGCCGCGACCACCAGAATCGCGCCATCCATCTGCGCCGCGCCCGTGATCATGTTCTTGATGTAATCGGCGTGGCCCGGGCAATCGACGTGCGCGTAGTGCCGGTTCGCCGTCTCATACTCCACGTGCGCCGTGGCAATCGTGATTCCGCGCGCCTTTTCTTCCGGCGCGTTATCAATCGAGTCGAACGAACGGAACATGTTCTTCGGATTATGCTTCGACAAAACCTTGGTGATCGCCGCCGTCAACGTCGTCTTGCCATGATCGATGTGACCAATCGTCCCTACGTTGCAGTGCGGCTTATTGCGATCAAATTTTTCTTTCGCCATAACTCAGCTCTTAGCTCCTAGCTCTTAGCTTCTAGCTCAAAAACCCTTGTCATCCTGAGGCGCGCGTCTTTGGCGCCGAAGGATCTATGTAACTTCTCTGCTCCCACTTCAATAGTACTGGTACAGCTTTTTAAACTTGTGCCGCAGCGCGATGTCGACGCCCTCGAGCTTCGACAGGTAAAACTCGCGCATCTGCGCCTGATCGGACACCGGCAGCGACTGATACAACTGCCGCGCGTCGAGTCCTGCTCGCCGGCAACGCCTTCCAACAAACGCTGTGCCAGCACCGCGTCAAAGTCCCGAACGCGAATTCCTTTGCGGTCCAACTGCTTCAGGAATCCCTGGGCCTTCTCAGGCACGAACGCCTGCTCTACCGCTTTTTGCAGCCTGGCGAACTCTTCCGCCTTCTCAATCTTGATGGCAGCCTTCTGGAAAACCACTGTCATCGGCGAACACTCTCAATTCCTAAAACAATTTTCTGGAGCGGGAGACGGGAATCGAACCCGCGACCAACAGCTTGGAAGGCTGTGACTCTACCACTGAGTTACTCCCGCCCTGTGTCAGCTCTCAGCTATCAGCCGTCAGCTTTCAGCTAAATCCAGCAGCTAAAGCCGCTTTTAATTTTCACCGCTAACGGCACGACTGAAGCCATGCCCTTCCACAAAACATCTGGAGCCGATGACCAGGATTGAACTGGTGACCTCTCCCTTACCAAGGGAGTGCTCTACCAACTGAGCTACATCGGCCCAAAAAACCGGCTGTCAGCTATCAGCCTTCAGCTCTCTAGATCCCTCGCACACTGCGCTCGGGATTTCGCCAGCGGGCTCAACCCACTCTGCATCCTTATCCGGGTGCAGGACTTCATTCCGGCGCAACACCGACTTCACCGCCAGCAATGCCAGGATCACCAACGTTCCCGCCCGAAACCTCGGGTCAGGATAGCGTGTCCAGCCAGCGCTCCCAGCACTCCGTAGCAGACCAGCGCAATGGACAAGCGATTCACGGAATCTATGGTGCACAGGGAAGGATTCGAACCTTCGTACCTCGCTAGGAGGGACAGATTTACAGTCTGTTGGCTTTAACCACTCACCCACCTGTGCAAAAACTTTCGGGCGATGCGGCTGTTGCGCTCCGTCCGGCAGACTACGCTACCAGGGCCGCTCGAAAGCACACGCGAAACCCGCAGACCAAACGCAGAACACTTTCACTTCTTTCGCAACACAGGGAAACCAAGGCTCGCGCAAGAAGACGCCGCGAAGATCACTGACTGACTCTGATCACTGCACACCGGAAAAGTACCGAATGGAGTGCGTTGGAAAAACCTGTTGCGCCGCTAACCGAGTCCGCCGCCTGCCGGAAATCCATCTCTCGTTCTTTACTGGAGCTGGCGAAGGGATTTGAACCCCCGACCCTCTGATTACAAATCAGATGCTCTACCAACTGAGCTACGCCAGCAAATTCGGGGGAAAGACGCGCCTTCGCGCAAACTTATCCCTCAGATCCCTGCCAGATGTCCGGGACAATTATTTAAGGTATCACAAGGGCAAGTTGGGGTGCAACAACGGTCTGGGCCGTCGGCTCTATCGACTATTCTTCCCTCAACGCCACCATCGGATCCACGCGCGCGGCCCGTCGGGCCGGAATAATGCATGCCGCCAGCGCGACCGCGGTCAGAACCACGGCGACCAGACTGAAGGTTGCCGGATCGTGGACCGGCACGCCGAACACTAGACTCGACACCGCGCGACCGAGCGCGAGCCCGCCGGCCAGGCCGATGCCGACGCCGATCAGCACGACCTTCATCCCTTGACCGACAATGAGCTGCAGCACGCTGCGGGGCGTCGCCCCCAAGGCCATGCGCAGACCGATCTCGCGCGTGCGCTGGTTCACAGAGTAGGCCAGCACGCCGTAGATCCCGATGGCGGCGATCAGCAGCGCCACGCAGGCAAAGGTCGCCAGCAAGACCGTGTTGAGCCGCGGCTGGGCGGCGCTGTTCGACAGCCATTGGTCCATCGTGTTGACGTTCGCCAGGGCGAGCCCAGCGTCAAGGTCGTGGATTCTCTGGCGAATCGAAGGCAGCAGCGCCTCTGCGGAAGCGTCGGTGCCAGCGTCGCTTCGAACCACAACGTCCATGAGGGGCCAGGTACCGCGCTGTTGGAGTCGCGTAATAAAGCGTCGGGGTCTGCTGGTTCAGGGCCTGATCGCGAATATCGCCCACGACTCCGACGATCGTGTACGCAATCTCCGGCTTGGCGCTGGGACGCAGGGTTCTCCCGATCGGATCGGCATCGCCAAAGAACTTCTGGGCAGTGGACTGGCTGACGACCATCACCAGCTGGGAGGTGCGGACGTCGCCGTCGGTGAAGGTGCGGCCACGCAGCAGAGGAATGCGCATGGTGTCGAAGTAGCCATTGCTGACGCTCCGCCAGTCGATAGGCACCGCGGTACCAGGCGGCAAGACTGACGCCTCGGTCGTGATCATGGGATGCCGAGCGTAATTTCCCGCGCCGAACGGAACCCCGCTGCAGACCGCGGCACTGCGGACACCGGGAATCGACTGCAGGTTCTCGATGAGCGAGTGATAGAGAGCAGGCCCTTTATCGGCCAACGGATACTGCGGCACGGGCGGAGCGAGCTGAAAAGTCATCAGCCCGCTGGAATCGAATCCCAGGCGCACGCGTTGCAGGTTGGCGAGGCTCTGCATCAGCAGGCCCGCGCCAATCAGAAGAATCGCGGCGAGTGCGACTTCGCCTGCGGCCAGGCTGTCGCGTAACCAGCTGCGGATACCTCCGGTCGACCCGCGTCCGGCCTCTTTGAGCGTGTCGTTGGCCTTGACGGTTGCGATGCGCCACGCCGGCGCCAGGCCGAAGAGTAGACCCGTGGCAATCGTGAGCGCGAAACAGAACCACAGCACAGTCGAGTCGACTCCGACATCGGGAAAAGGCAATGTGCCATCGGGCAAGGATCGAGTCAGGACCCGAACAGCGGCCACCGCTCCGAGCAAGCCGGCGCCGCCACCGAGGATTGAAAGGACGACGCTCTCCACCAGAAGCTGGCGAATCAGGCGGCCGCGCGTGGCGCCTAAAGCGGTGCGCACAGCCATCTCCTTCTGCCGGGTCGCGGCGCGCGCCAGCAGCAGGTTCGCGATGTTGGCGCAGGCGATCAGCAGTACGAAAGACAACGGCGACCAGCAGAACAATGAGTCCCGTTTTCAGATCTGCTCCAACAAAGGTATCGAACAGGCTAAGAAGATGAATGCCCCAGTACCGCACTTCAGGATACTGCTTGCCGACGCGGACCGAGATCGTATCCATCTCGGCCTGGGCCTGTTGCGGCGTGACTCCAGTCCTGAGCCTGCCGAAGACGGAGATCACGTGGTTCAGACGAAGTTCTTTGCTGGGATCGATGGTCAGCGGCGTGTAGATATCGCCGCCACCGATCAGCTTCAAGCTGGCCGGGGCGATACCGACGATCGTCGTTGGAACACCGTCGAGCGAAATCGTTTTGCCGACAAGAGCGGGGTCCGACGCAAAACGGCGCTTCCATAAACCTTCGCCGATGATGACGACTGCCGCGCCACCGGGCTTCTCTTCATCCGCTTTGAATTCTCGTCCGGCGAGGAGCCTGGTACCGAGAACCTGGGTCAGGACCGGGCTGATGCGGTTTCCAGTGAGTTGCTCGGGCTCGCCATTCCCGCTCAGGGTAAAGGTGGCGTAACCCACTCCGGCGAGTTGTTCGAACGATTGCGTTTCCTCGCGCCAGGAGAGGAAATTCAGCACCGAGGCAGCGAAGGTCGGCAGGTTGAGTTTGTCGTTCTTTTCCGCCACCTGCATGATCCGGTTGGGCTCGGCGAAGGGCAGCGACCGGATCATGACCGCGTTCACGACCGTGAAGATGGTCGCGTTGGCCGCAATCGCAATCGCGACGGTTAGAACCACTGTGGCCGTAAAGAGTGGCGCCCGGTACATGATGCGGACCGCGTAGCGGATATCTCCCCAGATTGCGCTGTTCTGGAACATGGTTGTTTGGACGGATAGGAAGTCCAAATGATATCAATCCGTTCCGCGCGATAGCGCCGGTTGGCGCTCCCGATTCTGCCCTGGAATGACACTGCTCCAGGGAACTGAACCTTGAGGGTGATGCCATCCTGAGTGGTCGCGAAGCCAGCATGAGGGACCTTTACCTCGGCAGGCGGGCCGATTGCGCTGGCGAGTAATTCGTTGCGGCTCGGCAGGTTGGGTATCCCTTTCTGCTGCGTCATTGCTGACACCGTCGTATGGTCCTTCACCGTGGCTTTGCCACGGCTCAGGATGACCGGGGATGCTATCATTTGATCCCTGATCCGCATTTCATGCGAATAAGGCGCACTCTCCCCATCGCTCTGGCAGTCGTCGTGGTTGCCGCGGCGGTGACGCTTGCCGTCCAGCTGCGCAAGGACGCTCCGCCCGAACCCGCGCGGTTGCTGCCCGCGGCCGACGCCTTCGTGTACGCCGATTTCGGCTGGGCCCGCCGGTTAAACGGCGGAAAGCTGCTGTTCCCGGTGAACCACGATCCGGAATATGAGCGGTTCATTCAGGATACTGGGTTTGATTTCGAGCGCGACCTGGATGCGGTGGCGTTTGCCGTCCATTACCCGCAGAACTGGCCCGGGGGCGGGACCGGGGGCTCGGCGCCCGAGCCTCGCTTTTCGGAAGTCTTCACGGGAAGGTTCGATGGCAGCCGGTGCCTTGCTTACCTGAAGAGGACCGCAAAGTCGGTTGAGAACTACAACTCGGTCGATATTTTTACAATTCCTTTGTATGGCCGATCGTTCCGGATTGCGATTCTCGGCGTGGATACGGTGGCGGCCTCGAATCATGACGATCCGGCCGTGATCCGCGGGATGGTGGACCGGTCGCGGCGGCTGGCGTCGCCGTTTGGAGGCCCGGCTTTCCTGCGTCGGTATTATAAACGTGTGCAGTTGGCCAGCCCGATTTGGATGGTGGCGCGGGTAGAGCCGACATCACCTGGGTTTGAGGCATGGTCGGCGATTTTTTCCAAGTCCGCCGACTTGGTCATTTCTGCCAGTTATAACCCCCTGCATCTGCCACTGCGGGCGGGCGTGCTGCACCTGCGCGCCGAGGCTTCGACGGGCAGCGACGAGGACGCCCGCAACATCACCGACAAGGCCAATACATTTCTGACGATGTTTCGCAGCGCGGAAGTGTCTGTCGGATCGGGGGGCACTGACGCCGACGTGAAGGCCTTTTTCGACAGCCTGAGAGTACGGCAGGAGAGTAACCGGGCAGTCCTTTCGGCGATCCTGCCGGGTGGGGTCTTCCGCAAACTGGGAGAATCAGCGGACCAGATACCGGAACCCGGACCGGCGCCTGCGCCCGCGACCGGCGCAGCCTGCTAAGTCACGGTGAGGTCGATACGATCCCTGCAGCAACTCTTGCAACTAAATCGCCTGATCGTCTGATCTAGCGTGCTTATCGTCTGATCGTGGCACCCAGCAGGTACAATCAAATCGAATGTCCAGCTTCCGTCAGGCCTTCCGCTTCCGATTGGCGCGTTCATTGCGGGCTTGATCTCCTTTCTCTCGCCATGCGTGCTTCCGCTGGTGCCGGGATATGTTTCTTTGATTTCGGGCGCGGGAGTGGAGGAACTGAAGACACCGCAAGCCAACTTGATGCGGCGGGTCATGGTGAACTCGATCGGGTTCATCCTGGGCTTCAGTGTTGTGTTTGTTGACGCTGGGGGCGATCTCGACCGAACTCGGCACAGCGCTCGGCACGCTACAAACACACGCTGCCGATCGTGGCGGGTGTGGTCATCATTATCTTCGGACTGCACCTGACCGGGATCTTCAAGATCAAGGCGCTTTATACCGACGCGCGACTGCATAGCGTGAAAGGCAGCAGCACGCTAGTCGGCGCGTTTGTGATTGGATTCGCTTTCGCGTTCGGCTGGACGCCCTGCCTGGGACCGATTCTGACGGTGCTCCTGACGCTGGCCAGCGAGCAGGACACGCTGGTCAAGGGATAGCACGCTGCTGGCGGTTTATTCGCTCGGACTGGCGGTACCGTTTCTTCTGACCTCGCTGCTGATGGAGCGCTTTCTGAAGTTCTACAGCCGTTTCCGCTCGCACATGCACGCGCTGGAAGTCGCCAGCGGCGGCCTGATGATCGCGCTCGGCGTTCTTGCTCGTGATTGGTCGTTTTACTCTGATCTCGAGCTGGCTGTCGTTTCTGAATCGTTTCGCTTTGTAGTAGGAGGATCTGGTTTTGAGGATTGAAGAATTTCAGTTTTGTCCAAAGTGCGGAGCCGCGCTGAATCACGGCGCCAGCACGACTCCGGTGAGTACGCCTGGAGTGGTCACGTGCGGGGCTTGTGGCACGACGTTCCAGCAGTCGGATTTCGCGGGCGGTGCGGTGATACAAGCCACTCCGGGAGGAAACCGCAATCCGCTGGCTCTGTTCGCGGTGGCCGTGATCGCCGCAGTGATGCTGTACTACGGCTTTCACGCAGCTCGCCGTACGGAAGCGAATGCAATCGTCATGAAGGCCTCTCCTGCTCCCGATTTCACTCTGGAGTCGCTTGACGGAAAGAGTGTGCGATTGTCGGACCTGCGCGGCAAAGCCGTCCTGCTGAATTTCTGGGCCACGTGGTGCGGGCCCTGCAAGATCGAGACACCGTGGCTCGTCGAATTGCAGAACCAGTACGGGTCCCAGGGGCTGCAGGTGATCGGAGTCGCAATGGATGACTCCGGGAAAGACGAGATCGCCAAGTTCGCCAAAGATATGGGAGTCAACTACCCCGTGCTGCTGGGGAAAGAGGCGGTGGGCGATGCGTACGGCGGCGTTCCGGCCCTGCCAGAGAGCTTCTTCATTGGCCGCGATGGAAAAATTGTCGACAAGATTATCGGATTGAAGGGCAAGGGCGAAATCGAAGACTCGATCAAAAAGGCGTTAAGCACGGAAGCCGCGAAGAACGACGCGTCGGTCCCGACGGTGCGCGAAAACGGGCCTGTTCAGAGGTAATGTCGCGTCCAGTCGCCGATCGTTCTAACATCCATAGATGGCTCGAAGGCTCAGAAGTGACAATAGGAACGAAGTCAGGATCGGCCTACGATTGGGTGGCTCCCCGATGAAACTGCGCGGTCACAACTCGAAACTGATCTGGATGCTCGCCCTGCTCGCGGGCACCGCCGTTGCCCAGGGGGGAAAGGCGCCGTCGGTTTCATTCGCTCCGGTACCGCTGGTCACGGCGCAACGCACCGCGCAGACCATGGTGAATTTGAATTTTCGGGTGGCTTCGGGATTTCACATCAATTCCAATGCTCCGAAGGACGAGTTCCTGATTCCGACCAGTTTGAAGATGGACCTGCCCACCGACATCATCCTTGGGAAGATCGAGTATCCCGAGGGGAAAGATCTGACCTTTCCTTTTTCTCCCGATCAGAAGCTGAATGTGTACAGCGGAGATTTTACGGTCGCGGTGGGAGTGCATCCCTTGCTCTCTGTGACCCCGGGAAAATATGTGATGCATGGCGTGCTGCGCTATCAGGCCTGCGACAATGCGCAATGTTTTCCGCCGAAAACGTTGCCGGTGAGCTTTGAGGTGAAAGTTATCAGGGAACCGGCCACGCACCACGCGAATCCGGCACAGAGCCCGCACGTGCATAACTAGCGGTCAGGTTTTCAGCTGTCAGCTCTCAGTACACCGATTATTCCGTGATGATGTGATCGGCCCATTCGACCAGTGACACGAATACGGGCGGGCTGCCGAACTTCGCTCCGTAGTTCACTAAGTCGGTTTCGGTCACGGCTCGCGCTCGCGAGCAGGCGCCGCAGGCGTAGATCTGCACATGTTTCGCGGAGAGTTTATTCAGAAAGTCTCCCACGGTCGGCCAGCCTACGGGCGTCACCGCGTCGGCCACGACTTTACGCATCAGCACCACCGCCTCGCCGAGCAAATAGATCTGCACTTCGTGTCCGGCTTCGGCGAGCGCCAGCGCGTGCGAAAAGGGAAACGCGGCCTTCGTAGGATCGTCGGAGCCCCACGCGCTCTTCATCAAAATCTTCAGTTTGCGGGGTGCCTGGGCCTGCAGCGAGCCAGTGACGGCGAAAAGAGGCAATGCGGCTACTTGTGCCAGTCGTGTCAGAAATGCCCGACGTGCCATTAGATCCTCCAGCGCAACAGGGTGAAAATCGGCGATACTCTAACTCGCCGCTGCCGTTTGAGCAAGGTCTTTTGACTAACGTTTTGACTAACGTGGATAGTCCCTCCTAAGATTCCATCCCTATGAAGCAACGCTTTTTCTTGACGCTGGCTCTGGCGGCTTTGTGTGCGATTGGTTATGGACAGTCGGCGTCGCCTTCCGTTCTGGTCCTCGACGATGTCAGCATCATTGACACGACGGGCGGGCCGCTGCTGGCACATCGCACTGTGATTGTGCGCGACGGAAAGATCGAGGAGATCCGCGAGCTCGACGGCAGCATGAGCGCGAAACAATCTGGCATGCATGTGGATGGCACGGGAAAGTTCCTGATCCCCGGACTTTGGGACATGCATGTTCACATGGTCTTCGGGGATTGGTTCCCGCGCGGGAAGGAAATTACCCTGCCTCTGTTTATCGCGAACGGTGTCACGGGCGTGCGGGACATGGGCGGCGAGTTGGAAGTGCTGCAGCAATGGCGCAAGGAAATCGCTGCCGGAACTCTGATTGGGCCACGCATGGTGATCAGTGGGCCGATGCTCGATGGTCCGAAGCCGCGCTTTCCCAGTTCGATTGCGATTACGACTCCCGAGGATGGCCGCCGAGCCGTCGACGATCTGAAGCGACGGGGGGTGGACTTCATTAAACTGCAGTCGCTGATTCCGCGGGACGCGGTGTTTGCGATCGCCGAAGAAGCTCACAAGCAGGGGATCACGTTCGTGGGGCATGTACCGGACTCGTTGCGAGCGTCGGAGGCTTCGAATGCGGGACAGAAGAGTTTTGAGCATTTGATCGGAATCTTCGAAGGCAGTTCGCCGCTAGAAGACCAATTCATCAAGGGGATCAAGACCGAAGGTCAATTTCTTTCGAGCTACGACCCGAAACGCGCGGCGGCACTGTTCGCGCTTTTGGCGAAAAATCAAACCTGGCAGTGCCCCACTCTGGTGTGGGAGCGCGGCGGCAACTTGATTGATCAGACGGACTTCGCGCACGACACACGCGCCAAGTATGCTCCGGCGTACTGGAAAGACATAACGTGGAAGCGCTTCACGGATGAGATCATGCATGATTTCAACACCGATGACCTCGCGACCCGCAAACGATTCGTAGAAGAGGAACTGGAAGTGGTGAATGGAATGCACCGCGCCGGGATTCCATTTCTTGCGGGAACTGACACACCTCCCGGTGTCTACATTTTCCCCGGCTTCAGCTTGCACGAGGAATTGCAACGATTTGTGGCGGCTGGCTTCACGCCGATCGAAGCGCTGCAGACGGCAACCCTGAATCCGGCGAAATTCCTCGGGATGGACGACCGACTAGGAACAATCGAGAAGGGAAAGCTTGCCGACCTGGTGCTGCTGGATGCGAATCCCCTGGACGATATTCGTAACACGCAGAAGATTGCGGCAGTGATCGTGAACGGCCGATATTTCTCGCGGATGGATTTGGACAAGATGCTGGCGGGAGTGGAGGCGGCCGCGAGGGAGAAGTGAGAATTCTCCTTCCAGGAACTTTCCGAATTGGGAACACGCCTGTGAAATATTGCGGCGGAAGCCCGCAAGGCTACTTATTATCACTCTCCGGCGAAACCAGCCCGCGTTCTCTTGCAAACACCTTAAGTTTCGGGCTGAGAGTATTCGGAATCGAGTAGAAATGTCGATCCAGTTCATCCAGGCGGCTGGGTGGGCAGTCGCGCATTCGTTCACGTCGTATTTCCGTATCTACAGGAACGAGTATTTCGGGAAAAACAATTTGCTTCGCCCGGTGCAGTAGTTCAAGCACTTGAGGCTCGTCGAAAGTAATCAGAGCATTCTCGATCAGTTCGTAGTGTGCGCCTGAGCTGTTGAAGAAAAACTGATGAAACCCACCATTGTTGACTTCACCTTGGAAAAGCGTAATGGCGTGGTAGAGCTGTTCGACATCTGAGAGAGCAGCAAAACCTCCAGGTGAATGAGCGACCCGCTCAGTGAGGGAGTTGGAGAGCAAGAAGTACGGGTTGCGTTTAAGGCTGCACTGCAAGCACAAGCCTTTTCTCTTGCTGACAAGGCTTGCTGAAATTAATTTGCCGCATTCCACGCAAGGCACTTTTTCTTCCAACCGTCGCTCCTTCTCTATTTCTGGCTGAGTGTCAATCCTCGCAAGCTATCGGGTCGCAGATAAGCAAGCCACAACTAGCCTTTTCCGGCCTGTTTCTTTTCGACTCTCGCCCAGGCGTCCTTCAGCGCGACCGTGCGGTTGAACACCGGCTTCCCCGGCTTGGAGTCGGGGTCGACGCAGAAGTATCCCAGGCGCTCGAACTGATAGCGAGTGCCGGCAGTGGCGTTGGCCAGTGACGGCTCGACCTTGGCGTCGGCGATAATCTCCAGCGAGTTCGGATTGAGGTTGTCGAGAACGTCCTGGCCCTCTTCGACGTCGCTGGGATTTTCTTTCAGGAACAGGTTCTCGTAGATGCGCACTTCGGCATCGACGGCGTGCGCGGCCGAGACCCAGTGGATCGTCGCCTTCACTTTGCGGCCGTCGGGCGTATTTCCACCGCGCGTCGCCGGATCGTAGGTGCAGTGCACTTCGACGACTTCACCCTTGTCGTTCTTCACGACGCTGGTGCAAGTAACGAAGTAGCCGTAGCGCAGGCGGACCTCGCGGCCCGGGGTCAGGCGGAAATACTTCGGCGGAGGAACTTCGCGGAAGTCGTCCTGCTCGATGTAGAGCACGCGTGAGAACGGAACTTTGCGGCTTCCGGCGGTCGCGTCTTCGGGATTGTTCACCGCGTCCATTTCCTCGATCTGATTTTCGGGATAGTTGTCGATCACCACTTTCAGCGGACGCAGCACGGCCATCACGCGCAGCGCGCGCTTGTTCAAGTCCTCGCGCACGAAATGTTCGAGCATGGCCAGCTCGATCGAGCCCGTGGTCTTCGAGACTCCGATCGACGCGACGAAATTGCGAATCGCTTCCGGCGTGTAGCCGCGGCGGCGGATGCCGCTCAGCGTCGGCATGCGCGGATCGTCCCAGCCGCGTACCCGGCCCTCCTGCACCAACTGCAGCAGCTTGCGCTTGCTCAGCAGCGTGTGGGTCAGGTTGAGGCGGTCGAACTCGATTTGCTGCGACGGAAAAATCCCCAGCTGCTGGATGAACCAGTTGTAGAGCGGGCGATGATCTTCAAACTCCAGCGTACACATGGAGTGCGTCACTTTTTCGAGCGAGTCCGACTGGCCGTGCGCGTAGTCGTACATCGGATAGATGCACCACTTGTTGCCGGTGCGGTGATGCTCGGCGTGCAGGATGCGGTACATCACGGGATCGCGCATGTTCAGATTGGGCGAGGCCATGTCGATCTTGGCGCGCAGCACGCGCGAGCCGTCGGGAAATTCTCCAGCCTTCATGCGCTGAAACAGGTCGAGATTTTCTTCCACCGAGCGATTGCGGTGCGGGCTGTCCTTGCCCGGCTCGGTGAGGGTGCCGCGATACTTGCGAATTTCTTCGGCCGAGAGATCGTCGACGTAAGCCTTGCCATCGCGAATCAGCTTCAGCGCCCACTCGTAGAGCTGGTCAAAATAATCCGACGCGTAGAAAAGTCCGTCCCAGCGGAAGCCGAGCCACTTCACGTCGGCCTTGATCGAATCGACGTACTCGGTCTCTTCTTTCGCGGGATTCGTGTCGTCGAAGCGCAGATTCGTATGTCCGCCGAATTCGTCGGCGAGTCCGAAGTCGAGGCAGATGGCCTTGGCGTGGCCGATGTGCAGATATCCGTTGGGCTCGGGAGGAAACCGCGTCTGCACCCGGCCGTTATACTTATTGGTCTTCAGGTCGTCGAGAATAATGTCGCGTATGAAGTTGGACGGGCGAGACTCAGGAGCGGCGTTTGCGCCGGTCTTCAGCCTCGGTGTCGGACGTTTTCATATCTCTTGATCTTATCGCAAGGAAAGACCGCCGCGCCGGGGCGAAACTGGCGCTGTCGTTCCGCGCGGGGGTGTCTGCGAGCCCGCCGCTGCTGTGTAAATTTCTGAGCTCTATTGCACTCCCATGATCGCCGTGCGTTGCGGGCCCGTTGCCCGCTTGCGCAGATACCGCAGGAACTGCCAAGTTTGGACGATCGCGGCGATGCACACCCCCAGCCACGTTCCCGCAATGCTAAACAGGATGGACACATTCACGATGGCCGCCACGCTTGAAGTATTTTGGCGAGTCGCGGACCGCATCCTGCAGGACCACGAACGGAAACGCGCTGGGCACCCTGCTAATGGCTTGGATCATGTAATTCAGCACGATCAGCGGAGGACAGAGTGCACCAGCTGGCTGAAGGGAGGAAACCAGGTCCACTGCGGCCGTGCCAGGGTGATGCCTGATCGCAACAATGCGGCAATGCTGAGCAAAACAATCGGAAGGTAGAATGTGTGCAGCATCGGCCCGGCTTTCAGGAACGCCGCCGCCGGACCGAGGATCAGGAACGGATAATGCGGCACGAGCAACAGCCAGACCAGACCGAACCATCCGAATCCAAATTCGCAGACCGCTTTCAGCCGCGACGGTTTGCGTTCCTGCTTGCGCACCGGGGGCAACTTAAGCGGGTCCCATTTGAACTCGGCTCCGAGATGCGCGCTGGTGCGCTCGATGATGGCAAATACCAGAGTGATGATTCCAGCCGCGATGAACAGCCCGGACCATAGGTCGCCGAAAGTGTTGCAACACCGCCGATCCCCAATCACCTACGCCCTGTCGGCCAGATTCACCGGGCCCGACGATGAAGACGAATACCGGAACCAGAATCCACAGGAGCACCATCTTCAAGACGAATTCGTAGATGGGGAACAAAGCTGGTCCGATCAGCTGCCGCTGCGGACCAAGGCGCCCGGCAACCATCATTGGACTGCCGCAGCGTTTCAGGATCGCCGCCATCTCGGCCTTGTCCAGAGGATGGCCGAGTTCCGTTTCCTTGTCGTCGATCTGGGAACGCAGATCCTCCCCTAACTCGGCGAGCAGATCCTCCTGCCGATTCGTCTTGGGCAGCCAGAAGCGGACGGCCTGCAGGTAGCGATCGATCAAATCGATGTTGCGGCTGGATGTGGTGTTCATAATGATGCCTCTCGAAAAGGTTCTATACGACCGCGGCTGAGACTTTACCGTTTAGTGGGACCGGAACAGCATTCTTGACGCGGAGAATCCGCCGGACGTCCACGATCGCGATTACGACTCCGGCCGCGAGTACTAGTGGAAGTGTTTTCGCCAACCCCGCATTGACTGCGTTTGTGACGTCAAGGGCTCGCGCCCCCGAAAGGTCGGCGCCAGTGATCTGCGCGAGAGCCCCAGCGTTCAACATCCAACAAAAGAGGGCCGATGCAGCGCCGTTTGTCAGGAGACGAATCGATGCACGGACCACCGTCCAGTAAGGGCGCGCAAGGTTCACACCCGCCGCGGCTGCATTGATCACGGCTAAGAGCAGGAAGCCCCAGAACAAGTAGCGCCAGACTGGCGAAAGGACGATCTTTATCTCAGGCCGGTCCAATATGACTGGCGAGGAGATGATGTCAATCCACCAGACGCCGAACGCCATGTTCACCACCACCTCGATCAAAGAACCAGACTGCGGTATCTGATTGGGGTTGCGCACCGGGGGCAGTTTCCCCGGATTCCAGTTTTCTAGAAATCGGGACTTGATCTCTAAGTGCTCGAGGACAACGAATACGATGGTCACGGCGCCTAACGTGACAAAGGCAGTGAACCAGAGCGCGCTCCAGCCCGAGACGATCGCGCTGAACCACCCGGCACGAGTGTGCTCGGCGCGATAGGACGAACTGAAGGTCATCATTCCAATCCAAACGAGAACCCAGGGCACCAAGTAGCACAAAGCAACGACCTTGACCACAAACCAATAGATCGGGAAGAGCACCGGACCGATCAGGCTCCGTTGCGGCAGATAGCGATTGGCCACCAGGACCGGGCGTCCGCGTTGTTTGAGGACAGCCTCGATTTCCGTTTCGTTCAAAGATCGCCCTAGTTCGGCTTCTCTTTCCTCGATCTGCGAGTGCAGATCCTCCGACAGCTCGGCGATGATGTCCCGCTGCTGGCCCTTCGGGAGCCAGAATGCGACAGCCTGCAGGTAACGATCGATCAGTTCCATAACGGCTTGGCTGGATGTTTTGCTCATAACGGTGCCTCTTCAAGAATCTTGCTGAGTGAACTGTTGATGTTCTGCCACTCTGCGAGCAGTTGACTTAGGATCTGTTGGCCCGCCCGGGACAAACGATAGAAGCGCTTGTTGCGCTTCTCCTCTTCGCGCCACTGACTGACCAGCAGGCCTTGAGTTTCCAAGCGGCGCAGAAGGGGGTAAAGCGTGCCTTCATCGATCGCCAAGCCATCGTCCGCCAGAGCCTTGCGCAACGTGTACCCGTACTGCTCGGTCCGAAGCTGCGCCAGAACCGCGACGATAAGACATCCCCGGCGCAGTTCCATCTTCAGGTTTTCGAGGATTTCGGGCCCGATCTTGGTACCGTTCGTCATATAGTATGTGACACACACTGTACGATACACAGTATTACTTGTCAACCATTTTCTTCGTCCACACCTAGGAACCCCGCCGGATCTCGGCTGGGGAGAGTCTCTAGGCAAAAAGAAAAGAGGAGGGATTGTTCCGGGAACCTCCGTCCCACCTAGGTCTGCGAGAAAAGCGGAAGATAATTTCCACAAGCTATCTCGAAGTTTTAACGAAGAATTCAACTCTCCGTAACCTTCCGGTCATACACGGTTTCTTACGATTGCCCCTCGAGGTCAACCCATGAAAAAAACAATCGCATTGCTCTCCCTCGCAGCTGCCTGCTTAACGGGCACCGCAATCGCCCAAACCAATAACTTCCTGCAAGGCAAAATCAAGCGTGTTCTGCTGATCAGCGTAGACGGTATGCACGCAGTTGATTTCTTGAACTGCAGCAAAGGCATGAGCGCCATCGACAACGGCCAACCCTTTTGCCCGGCGCTGGCTGCCCTGGGCAAGAACGGATTCAATTATGTCGCCGCCAGCACCTCTAAGACATCGGATTCTTTTCCCGGCCTGACCGCGATCATCACCGGCGGAAGCCCGGCCTATACCGGCGTCTACTATGACGTAGCGTATTCGCGGAATTACGACGCACCCGCCAAAACCACGGGCAACGGCTTGGCCGCTGGCCCCTGCACCCCCTTCGCGACGCCGACGGGCACCACGACCGAGTACGAAGAAGGCATCGACATCGACAAGACCAAGTTGAATGGCGGCGCGCCCGGCGCCTCGCTGACCGACGGCGGCATCGCGTCGATCGACTCAAAGAAACTGGTCCGCGATCCAAACAACGGGTGCAATCCGGTCTGGCCGTGGAATTTCGTTCGCGCCAACAGCATCTTCAGCGTCATTCACCAAGCTGGCGGATTCACAGCGTGGTCCGACAAGCACCCCGCATACTCCTCGGTGGCATCTGGTATCGGACCCATTGCTCTCGACGACTTCTACGCGCCTGAAATCAACTCCAACGTGGTCGCACTTCCCAGAGTAGTAACGCCTCTCGGGACGTCCTGCAACCCAATCCGCGATCCCGGTTCAGACCTGACGGCGTGGACCAACAGCTTCCAGAACATTCAGTGCTACGACACCTTGAAAGTGAACGCCGTCCTCAACTGGATCGACGGCAAGGACCATCTGGGCAAACAGCAGACCAAGGTTCCCACCATCTTCGGCATGAACTTCCAGGCGCTGAGCGTGGGCCAGAAGCTGATTGAAGCGAGCAACAGCACGACGGGCGGATACCTGGATGCAGCTGGCACGCCCGGCGCGGCGCTGCTGAGCGAATTCCAGTTTGTGGACGCCTCGATTGCGCAATTCGTCGCCGAACTGAAGGCGCAGAATCTCTTCGATTCGACTCTGATCGTAATCACGGCCAAGCACGGCCAGTCGCCCATCGATCCCAGCCGCTACGTGTCTCAACTCATCAGCGGCACTTCGCCCGTCACCCTGCTGTCCAATGCGGGCTTCATTCCGTTCTCTGAATCCACCAACAATCCAACCGGTATCGGGCCGACAGAGGATGACGTCTCGCTGGTCTGGCTGACGAACTCGTCAGATACATTGTCCGCCGTCGACATCCTCGAATCGAATGCAACCGCGACCGGAATTGCGCTCGGGCAGATCTACTATGGTCCTTCGCTGACGCTGAACTACAACGATCCGACCAGAGACCCGCGCACGCCGGACATTATCGTGACCCCGAATGTCGGAGTTACCTACTCCGGCAGCAAGGCGAAGTTGGCCGAGCACGGCGGGTTCTCCCATGACGACACAAACGTCGTGTTGCTGCTTTCAAACCCGTCCTACCAGGCCAAGACGATCCGCGCTTCAGTCGGCACTGTCCAGGTTGCACCTACCATCCTCCAGACGTTGGGCCTCAATCCCTCGTCCCTTAGCGCCGTTGTGGCTGAGGGAACGGCCGTGCTTCCGAAGTAACCGTTCGGTTGCGGAAAAAGCTGGTTCGCTAGCGGACGCTCCCACAGGAGCGTCCGTCGTTTTTTGTTCTTACTTCTCCGCCTTTACTCCGGCGCGCAGCCAGCACTTCCCTGCGATCCAGCTTCAGACTCCAGCCGAGACAACCTGCCCTGGGGCGCCGACCGCCCTCTCTCGGTCTACCAGGCGGCGCCGATAGTGAACGTGCCGCCAGCGCGTCATCTCAACCAGCGGCTTCCATACGGGGTTCACCAGATGGTGCTTGATCAGCAGGTGCCAGAAGCGGTTCGAGCGCTTGTAGAGATACGACATCGCCAGGTAGAGCGGAACCGCCTGCCAGTCTTCGGGGCGGCGTCGCCAGATCGAGGCGTGCGAGAACAGGCGCTGGTAGATCCAGGCGTAGCCCTGCTCGAGTTCTTCGGGCGCTCATGTGCTTCGGCCGGAAGACGGCGTGGCCCGTGTCGTAGAGCGTCCAGTCGCGGTGCAGGATGCGGCCTTGCTCTTCCATCTGGCGAAACAGCGGCGTGGCCGGATAGGGCGTGAGAATGTGAAACGTCGCGCACTCCAGCCGGTTCTCTTCGATCCATTCGGCGGTCCGGGCGAAGACGTCTTTGCGGTCGTGATCGAAGCCGAGCACGAACGATCCGTTCACCTGGATGCCGTAGTCGTGCAGGATGCGCACGCGGCGCGCGTAGTCGGAGGTCTTCGGCGTCTTCTTGTGCGCGTCGGCGAGATTCTCATCGGAGAGCGATTCGAAGCCGATGAACACGCCGGTGCATCCGGCCAGCGCCATGTTGCGGATCAGGCTGGGATCGTCGGTGACGTCGATGGTGACGGCGGCGCTCCAGATCTTGTTCAGCGGCCGCAGGGCGCTGCAGAGAGCGTGCAGATAGTCGCGGCGCGAACCGAGATTGTTGTCGATGAAGACGGCGTACGGCTGATCGTCGGCCTCGAACTCGTCGACCACCTGCTGCGGATGCCTCATGCGATACGGCATGCGCAGACCGTCGGTCGCGAGATAGCAGAAGCCGCAGCGGTTGTGGCATCCGCGGGTCGCGATCAGGCTGGTGGTCGTCAGAAAGCTTTGGCGCGGAAGAATCGAGCGCCGCGGCGAGGGATCGTCGCAGTAGTCGTTCTCGTAAGTGGCGGCATAGCGCGGCTGCAGTGTGTTCGCTTCGATGTCGCGCAGGATGCGCGGCCAGAGTTGCACGCCGTCGCCCAGCGCGAGCGCGTCGGCGTGGGGCGCGCATTCGTCGGGACACGACAGCACGTGCAGCCCGCCAAAAATCACCTTCGCTCCGCGAGCGCGATACCAGTCCGCCAGTTCGAAGGCCCGCCGGGCGAAGGTCAGATGGACCGTGATGCCCACCACCTGCGGCATCGGCTGAAACGGCGGCCGTCCGTCGAGCAGGTTCTCGTCCCAGTATTCGACGCGCCAGCGCGGGGGTGTCGTGGCGGCGAAGCTCGTCAGAGCGAGCGTCGGCGTGAGCACGTGCTTGCCGAAGCTGGCGTTCGCATCCTTCGGATAGAAGGGATTGATCAGAAGGGCGTAACGCCGCTCAAGGAATCCGCGAGGCTCGGAGCGATCGAGAGCGGGTGCCGTGGTCATCTCCCGGGGAATCCAGCGCTTCGGAACGGCACGAAGGAAAGGTTCGTCGGATGCGATCATGACCATACTTTATAATACAAAGTACTTCATGTCAACTAAACAAGGAGCCTAACGCGGAATCTGCAATCCATGGAACCATCCGGCATTCCACTGCGTATCCTCCGTGGTCGTCAGAGGAAAGACATGATCTCTCGCGCCTGCGTCGTCACACTGTTCGTCAGTCTCATCCCCTGCGCTGCCTTTGGTCAGCAAAGCCCGATCGCGGGCGGTTCGCCCGACCCTCGCCCGGTCACGACGGTTCCGGCTGCGGCACAACCTTCCGCGAAATTCGATGTCGAAGCCGCCACCAACGCTTACCTGGCGTTGATCCCGTCCGATGCGAAGGCCCGTTCCGACGCCTACTTCGAAGGCGGATACTGGCTGATTCTCTGGGATTTTCTATATGGTCTTGGCGTCGCGCTTGTGCTGTTGAACCTGCGATGGTCGGCGGGCATGCGCAACCTGGCCCAGCGCCTTACGCGGTTCAAGCCCCTGCAGACTCTCATCTACTGGACGGAATACCTTGTCGTCACAACCATCATGGTTTTCCCGTTAACCGTCTACGAGGACTACTTCCGCGAACACAAGTACGGCCTCGCAACCCAGACATTCGGTCCGTGGATGGGAGACCAGATGAAGGGCTTCCTGGTGAATCTCGTGCTCGGAGGCATTCTTGCAGTGGTACTCTTCGGCATCGTCCGGCGGCTGCCACGCACGTGGTGGATTTGGGGGGCCATCGCAACCCTGTCGATCATGGCCTGTGTTGTTGCCATCGCGCCCGTCTACATTGTTCCACTCTTCAACAAGGTAACCCGCCTGGATGATCCGAAAATCACCGGGCCGATTTTGAGCCTGGCCCGGGCAAATGGGATTCCGGTCAAAGACGTTTTTGAAATCGACGCATCGCGCCAGACCACACGCATGAGCGCAAACGTGAGCGGCTTTGGCAGGACCATGCGCATCACTCTCAATGACAATTTGCTGCGCCGGGGATCACCGGAAGAGATTCAGTCCGTGATGGGGCACGAAATGGGCCACTACGTCTTGAATCACGTTCCGAAAGATATTTTCTTTTTTGGCGTGGTCATCGTGGTCCTGTTCGTTTCGTTGCGTTGGTCGCTGGATTGGTCGCTGAAGAGGTGGGGAGAGAAATGGCAAGTCCACGGCATTGGGGATACTGCCGTGCTTCCTCTGGTGGTGTTGCCGGGCTCCGTTTTCGCCTTCGTCGCCACACCCCTGATCAACACACATATCCGAGGCAATGAGCACGAAGCCGATATGTACGGCCTCAATGCCAGTCGCCAGCCGGATGGCTTTGCCCAGGCAGCCATCCATCTTGGAGAGTACCGGAAGATGAGTCCCGGCCCGCTGGAAGAATTCATGTTCTACGACCATCCGAGCGGGAGAAACCGCATCCACGACGCAATGACTTGGAAGGCTGAAAACCTGAAGCATCTCGAATGAAAATGGACTGGAAGCGCGACAGCTTCCAGTCCATTTTTGTTTCTTGCGCCGGTCCGTCCGGTGCGATCGTTATGAACCCATGGTCAGCACGACGCGGAATCTCGCTTTGCCGCTGATCATTTGCTGGTAGGCGTCCGCAGCCTTTTCCAGCGGGTAGCGCTCGATCATGGGGCGAACACCGCTAAGCACGCTGAACTCCAGCGTATCCTGCGAATCGCGGGCCGTGCCTGAGGCCCATCCGCGAATCGACTTGCTCCCACCGATGAGTTGCAGCGGGGTAACATTCAGAGATTCGATTCCCGCGCCGACCACCATCAACGTGCCGTTGGGTCCGAGTCCGTTCACGAGCGCGGACATCGATTTTGAATCGGGAGCTGTGGCCAGAATCACGTTGGCTCCGCCCATTTTTTGCAGCGCCTGAGGCGGGATCCCCGGCGCTGGTGTCGACATATTCGTGAGCGCCGAGTTTCTTGGCCAGCGCTTGCTTGTCGCCGCCGCGTCCGATGGCGACGGTGCGAAAACCCATCTGCCGGGCATACTGAATCCCAAGATGCCCGAGGCCGCCGATGCCCTGCACCGCGACCAGATCGCCCGCGCGCGCGCGGAATTGCGCAGCGCGTTGAAGACTGTGATGCCCGCGCACATCAGCGGCGCCGCTTCGTCGGCGGGCAGATCATCGGGCATGAGCGCGACCGCTTCGGCGGGAGCCACCATGTATTCGGCATAGCCGCCGTCGAAGTGGATGGCGGTGATTTTCTCGAACTTGCAGTTGATGAAGTCGCCGCGGCGGCAGGGATCGCACTGGAAACAGTGGCCGCCATGCCATCCCACGCCGACGCGCTGGCCGGGCTTCCACAACGTTACGTCGGGGCCGATGGCGTCGATGCGGCCCGCGATCTCGTGGCCCGGCACTCGCGGATATTGAATGCCCGGCCAGTGTCCTTCTTTCACCAGCGCGTCGCTGTGGCAAATGCCGCAGGCCTCGACTTTGATGCGTACCTGACCGCGCCCGGGCTCGGGGATGGGGCGCTCGACGACTTCGAAATTTCCGCCGGGCTTGCTGATTTGGACTGCTTTCATAATGGGACCTCGCTGAGGTTGGACATTAGAAACTTAGTGCAACATAAGAGATGGGGGAGAGGGCCACGCGGACGCAAAAATCCCAACTCCGCAAGGAATTCTGCGATTTCAAGACAGCCCACTACTTGTAACTGGACAGGTTGACGGCCCCGAACTGGAAACGGTTCGGGGTTTTGACTTTTCTGGATTAAGCCTTCAGCCCAGTTTCAGCGTTGCCTGCTCAATCCGCGCCAACGTCGTTTCCCTCCCCAACACTTCCAGCGTTTCAAACAGCGGCGGGGCGTTCTTGCGGCCGCAGACGGCGACGCGGATCGGCTGGAACATCTGTCCGGCCTTGATGCCGAGTTCCTGGGCGGCGGCGCGCAGAGCCTGATCCAGCGGGTCGTGTTTGAATTCGACGTTGGCCAGCACTTCCTTGCGCGCGCTGCAGAGCTTTCAGCGCCATGGCCGCGTCTCCCTTTTGCGGGATGAGTTCGGCTGGATCGTACGGCGGCAGTTGATCGACGAAGAAGAAATCGGCGGCGGTGAGCACGTCGCGCAGCAGCTTGATGCGCTCGCGGATGAGCGGCGTGATGCGCAGCATTTTTTCGCGGTGTGATCGTGGAATCCGGCTTCGTGCACGATCGGCAGCAGGCGCTGGCTCAGGTCTTCGATGGGCAGGCCGCGGATGTGTTCGGCGTTGAGCCAGACCGCCTTCGGGATCGAACGTCTCCTCCGGCGTTGTGGCCGGCTCCTTGAAGTTCACGACCGCATTCGAGCGGTTGATTCCTTCCAGCGAAAAGGCGTCGATCAAGTTCCTGCCGGCTCATCTGCTCGCGATCGTTTTTCGGCGACCAGCCCAGCAGGCACAGAAAATTGATGAACGCTTCGGGCAGAAATCCGGCGTCGCGATAGGTCGTCACGCTCACGACCGGACCGTGGCGGCGCTTGGAAAGCTTGGTCCCGTCGGGCGCAACCAGCAGCGGAAGATGCGCGAACTGCGGCGGCGCGAAGCCAGCGGCTTCGAAGATCAGTACGTGCTTGTAAGTATTCGAAAGATGGTCCTGGCCGCGAATGATGTGGCTGATGCGCAGATCGGCGTCGTCGGCGCACGAGGCCAGGTGATAAGTCGGCATGCCGTCGGAACGCAGCAGGGCGAAGTCTTCGATGTCGGCGCCGGCTTTCATCTGCTCGCCGTAAACCGCATCGGTGAAGCGCACGACTCTCCGCCGTCGCGCGGCACGCGGAAGCGCAACGCAAACGGCTCTCCGGCGGCGGCGCGGCGGTCGCTTTCCTCGCGCGAAAGTTCGCGCATCCCGGGATTGAACAGCCACGTTCCCTGCGCGCCGGATCGTTCGCTGTCTCCGGTGTGCGCGGGCGTGAAATCGCGGTAGGCGAGGCCTTTCTGAAAAATCGCTCTCCGCCATTTGCCGGTGCAGATCGCCGCGCTCGGACTGCTTGTATTCTTCGTCCCAGCCCAGCCCAGCCACTTCAAGCCCTCGAAAATTGAGTTGACCGAGGCGTCGGTGTTGCGTTCCACGTCGGTGTCGTCGAGCCGCAGGATCATCGTCCCGCCGTTCCGGCGGGCGTACAGCCAGTTGAAAATGAACGTGCGGGCGCTGCCGACGTGGAGAAACCCGGTGGGCGAGGGCGCGAAACGCACTCGCGGCTTGCTCAGCGAGCGAGAATTCAAAGATTCAGACATAGTCAGGTCAGTCTAAGAAAACAGCATCGGGCAAATGTACGACCTTGGGCAAGTCTGCCGCCGATTGGCTCGAAGTCGATTGCGACCTGGATTTGCCGACTTTCGATGGTACGGGCAGCCAAAAGCATCGTCAAGCCGAAGCGCCATAACGATTTTGCATCGCAACCCCCTGATTCCAAACGGTATCGAAGGCGGACAGTGTACTTAAATCCTGTTGTGTTCGTAGGCCCGGTGTGAAAACATTGAAGCACTGTTTCCCCCCGAAACTGAGCCAGCACGCTTGGCCAGAGGTGTCTTCACCGACCCTATGAACAGTAGTTAGTCATCACGACGGTTTTGATCCCGGGATTTGTCTCGGTTCTGCTGTTTCTCGTCTTCACCTATCTCTACGAGCAAAGCCGGCAGCCCTACTTTCTGCGCGTGGAAATGGGCGTGGGCGCTTACTCGCTGCACTACGTTCTCGATACCTTTCCGTCGTCTGCCATTGCGTTTTTTGTCGGCGAGCTTTTCCTGGTCGCGATGGCGCTGTGCATTTTCGTTTCGACGCGCCTGATGCGCGGCTCCTACCGCTTCCGCTGGTATGACGTCGGTGGTCGGCGGCCATCGGAGTCATGCTCGCCAGCCTTACGCTGCACGGACACATGCTGAACGGCGTGTTTCGCCCCGACGCTGCAACCGGCGATCCGGCTTGGGCGTGGGCTTGGCCGCGATTCTGCTGTATTGCTCCGCGGTTTTCTATGTCAACGGCCACAAGCGCGGATCGCTGGCGTTTCAGGTGCTCGCCATCTCGCTCGCGTTGTGGGCCGTGCTGATGGGCGTGGGGCAACTGCAAAGTCCGCTGGGATGAAATGTTCGGCAGCGCCAGCCGCCTGTTCGGCCCGGTGCCGCAGATGCTGCTGGGCATCGCCATGGTGATGGTGCTGTTTGAAAACCAGCGCAATGCCGTGCAGGAAAATACGCTGGCGCTGTCGACTCTGGGCGTGGATCCGCGCCGTCTGCTTTTCGCCGAGGACCTGGTGCCGAACATGCAGGCCGCGCTGGAGCGCCTGCGCAGCGCTTTGCCCATGGATCGCGCCGCCATTGTCATCACCGAACGCTGGCGCGGTCTGTTGCCTTCGGTGCAGCACGGCTTCTCCTGCCGGATTCCTCGAGGCGCTCGGAAAAGAGCGGCGCCGGCGATTACATCTGCGAACTGGCGTACCGGCAGAGCGGAATCTTTACCGTGCACGATCTGGCGGAGATGACCGAGCCTTTCCCAGTGGCGCCGGTGGGAACCTTCGCGGACTTCAAGCGGATTCTCACCGAGGCGGAAGTCCGCAACCTGACCGCGGTCAACCTGCAGACGCGCGAACACAATTTCGGCGTGATTCTGTTTCCGCATGCCGAGCGCCGCGCGTTCGGATCGTCCGGCCCGCGGCTGATGGTGGGTCTGGCTCTGCAACTGGGCCTGACGCTCGAAAACTATGTGGTCAGTCACGACGCCCATCGCCGCACCAAAGAATACGAACTGCTGACCGAGATCGGCAAGGCGATCAGTTCGCGCCTCGACCAGGACGAAATTCTGCGCACCATCCAGGTCGAACTGGGACAGATTTTCGATACCAGCCACTTCTACATCGCGTTCCAGGAAGGCGAACAGATTCGCTTCGAGCTTGAGGTTCGCGACAGTCGCGTGCTGCCCAAGCGCACCGAGAACTGCGCAACGCGTTTCACCGAATATGTGATCCGCACGGCGAGCCTCTGCTGATCCGCTCCGATCTGGAAAACACGCGCGAAGAGTCTGGGCATCACCCACGTTCCGCAGCGCCCGGCGAAATGCCTGATCGCCGCGCCGATTTTCCTGGGCAATAAGGGCAACAAGGCGTCGGGAATCATGGTCGCGATGAATCCCGACCGGGAATTCGTCTTCGAGCAGCGCGATCTTGATGTGCTGGTAACCGCCGCCGGGCAGGTCTCGGTCGCGGTGGAGAACGCGCGCCTGTTTGCCGAGGAGCAGCGCCGTTCCCGGCAACTGGCCTTCCTCAACAATGTTTCCCGCACCGCCATTTCCAGCGATGATCCGGTGCACATGCTGGGCGAGATCGCCAGCGAGATTCAGAAGAATTTCAGTTTCGATCATATCGGCGTCGGCCTGCTCGACTACGGAACCAAAGAGATCGAGATCAAAGCCGAGGCCGGAGTCAACCGCCCATGCCACGGGCAAGCGCATTCCGCTCGGGAACCGGCATTCTGGGCCGCGTCGCCCGCACCGGCGAACGCGCCCTGGTGCAGAACGCGCTGCCCGGCAATCTGACCGGAATTCTTGCCCGATTCCCGCGCCGTGCTTTGCATTCCGATCACCTACGGCGAATCGCTGCTGGGCGTGCTCAACATCGAGAGCCGCAACGAGAATGCATTTGCGCCGCAGGATGTTCTGATTCTCAATACGCTGGCCGATTTGCTGGCCACGGCGCTGCACAATGCGTTCGTCTTCCAGAAGCTGCAGCAGCAATCCATTACCGACGGCCTGACCGGAATCAAGACTCGCCGCTTTTTCTGGGAAGCCCTGTCGGCGGAGTGGAAGCGCGCTTCGCGTTCCGGACGGCCGTTCTCCGTGGTGCTGATCGATCTCGACAAATTCAAAGAAGTCAACGACACCATGGGCCACTTCGAGGGCGATCTGGTGCTGGCGCGCGTCGGCCGCCTGCTCGAACAAAAATCGCGGCAGTCGAACGTCGTGGCCCGCTACGGCGGCGACGAGTTCATCGTGCTGATGCCGGAGACGGGATCCGAACAGGCCCAGGTGCTCGCCGAGCGCCTGCGCCAGTGGCTGGCCAGCGATCCCATGCTGAGCGAGCACCACATTACCGGCAGCTTCGGGGTCGCCAGTTTCCCCATGCACGGATTCTCGATCGAAGACATTATCCGCGTGGCCGACGCCGGCATGTATGTTTCCAAGCGCTCGGGAGGAAACTCCGTTTCGACCGCGCAGGAATTTGTCGAGGGCCAGGACTTCGCCCGGCAGCGCCAGCAGATTTCGGCCTACATCGAGGGCTTCCTGCAGCGCGAGCATTCGGGCCCCGAACACCTGCAGGAATTGACTTCCACGCTGTACAAGCTCTGCGGCGGGGACGAAGACTGCAACGTCCCGCTGCTGAAGGAAGCGATCGAATCTCTGAGCCGCGCCGCCGAGTCGCGCGAGTTGCAGACCGCCGGCCACGGCGATCTGGTGGCGCGCTATACCGAAGTGATTGCCCGCGCGCTGGGTCTGTCGTCCGAGGAAACGGCCGACCTGGTCTATGCCGCGCGTGTGCACGATGTGGGCAAGATTTTTGTTCCCGAGCGCATTCTGAACAAGCCGGGTCCGCTAGGCGAGGATGAATTTCAGCAGGTGAAAATGCACGCCCACGTGGGCGCGGAGATTGTCGGCACGATTCCGCACTCCCACATGATGCGGGAGGCGATCGAACATCATCATCAACGGTTCGACGGCTCGGGCTATCCCGATGGCTTGCGCGGCGAGGAGATTCCGCTGTGGGCGCGCATCATCGCGCTTACCGACGCCTATGCCAACATGGTGACCGAGCAGTCGTTCGCGGCCGCGCGGACGCCCGACCAGGCGCTCGAGGAGCTCTCCAAAATGAGCGGCACGCGCTTCGACGGCATGCTGGTGCGCTTGCTGCTGCGCGGACTGAAGTCGGAGCGCATGTCTTCCGGCACGGGAGACTAACCCACCCCACTTGCAACGGCAGACAGGAAACGGGACACTAGTCTGCTATGTCCATCCCTCTTTCTCTTTCCGGTAAAGTCGCTCTCATTTCTGGCGGTTCGCGCGGCATCGGCGCAGCCACGGTTCGCATGTTTGCTGCTGCTGGCGCGAAAGTTGCGTTCAGTTATCGCAGCGCACGTTCTCAAGCCGAGGCGCTGGCCAAAGAATGTGGCGCGACCGTTTGCTATCCCATTGCGTCCGATCTGAATACGCCTGAGGCTGCACGTGCGTTGGTGGCCGAAACTGTCCGCCATTTCGGCCGGCTCGATATTCTTGTAGCCAACCACGGCGTATGGCCGGAGCAGGACGTGCCGATCGAGCGCATGTCGGATGAGCAGTGGCGCTCGACGCTATCCATCAATCTCGACGGAGTGTTCGGTCTGGTCAAGCATGCGGTCGCGCAGATGAAGTCGCAGCCCCGCGACCAAGGCGCCTGCGGGACATATTGTGCTGATCAGTTCCACCAGCGGCCAGCGAGGCGAGGCCTTTCATTGCGACTATTCCGCAACCAAAGGCGCGATCATCAGCCTCACCAAGAGCCTGTCGACTGAACTGGCTTCCGCCGGAATCTATGTAAACTGCGTCGCTCCTGGCTGGGTCGACACGGACATGAGCGCGGGAGCCCTGGCCGACCCTAAAAGTGGGGACGAGATCCGCCGCACGATTCCACTGGGCCGCGCCGGCCGGCCCGAAGAGATCGCTGCTCCGGTGCTCTTTCTGTGCACGGAACATGCCAGCTTCATCGCGGGAGAAGTCTTTAATGTGAACGGAGGCGCTGTCCTCGCGGGATAGCGGCCCTCAGAAACGCCCATAAAAACGCACTCTGCCAGCTTGCAATTGGGACGTTTTCTGCATCCAACGGGTCAGAGGAGCTGTTACTGCTGCAGGCAGAAAGTCCACAAGAAACGCTACAATTCTCATTGCACGCAATCACTCCCTCAAGTGGAATGAAACAGTTTTTCCCGATTCTGGTTTTGGTGTGTTCGGCCTGGGCCCAGGCGGACGCACCGGTTCGTCCAGCCACGGCGCAAGCGTCAGCACCACCCCCATCGCAGTCTCAGGCGGCCGTCGCTGCAGATCAGGAAAATGCGCACAAGGCCAAAGCGATCATCGAACAGGGAATTCAAGCGCTGGGCGGGCAGGCCTTCCTGACCGTTCGCGATCGCGAACAGCAGGGCCGTATCTATAGCTTTCACCATGGCCGAGAGAGCGGTGGGGGCCCGTTCTGGAGTTTTAGCGAGTTTCCAGACAAAGAGCGGGTCGAACTCACCAAAGAGCGAGATATCGCGGAACTGTTCGTCGGCGACAAGGCGTGGGAACTTACCTACAAAGGCGCGCGCGCCATCGAGGAAAAGGATCGTCTCGACTACATGCGCCGCCGCCGCTTCTCGCTCGACACGGTGCTCCGCACATGGGTCACCGATCCGGGCGTGATTTTTCTGTACGAAGGCCCTGCGATCGCGGCGCAACACTCTTCCGACCAGGTAACCCTGATCAACTCTCAGGATGAGAGCGTCACCCTGTACTTTGACAACGACACGCATCTTCCCGTTAAAAAATCCTTCACCTGGCGCGACCCCGTCGACAGGCAGAAAAATCTGGAAGAAGAAGTCTACGAGAACTACCGTCAGGTGTCGGGCATCATGGCGCCCTACAATGTCACCCGCTACTTCAATGGCGACATGGCGAGCCAGCGCTTCCTGAACTCTGTGACCATCAACCAGGGACTCGATGAGGCGATGTTCAACCCCAATTCCGGCTACAACCCTAATAAAGTCCCTAGCAAGAACAAGCGCTGAAAACGTCTGATTTTGCGAGTGTTTCCGAAGCGTTCGGATTTCACTTGACATTAGTGTCTCATGCACACTATTATGGGTGTCAGTAAGACACTTATTGGAGGCGCCATGCTGAACTTCATGAAAGTGCCGCCCACCACCTACGTCCTGCAATTCAAGCGCGGGAAGGTCAAGCGGGAAGGCGTGGGACTCTCGTTCATCTACTCTGTGCCCACCTCGACTATCGTTACGATACCGGTGGCCAGCGCGGACATGCCGTTCGTGTTCCAGGAGGCGACCGCCGATTTTCAATCGGTGACTCTGCAGGGGCAACTCACGTACCGCGTCGCCGACCCGAAACGGCTGGCCACTCTGCTCGACTTCAGTGTCAACACGCGCCGCGTCTACTGCTCCGATGATCCGCGCAAGCTGCCAGAGCGACTGATACACACTATGCAGACGCTCACGCGCGCGGTGACACAGAGAATGCTGCTGCGCGACGTACTGGTCAGCTCTGACGCGATCGTCGACGAGGTCCTATCCAAGCTGAAGTCCTCGGAAGCGGTGACGACGCTGGGCATCGAGATTCTGGGATTATCCCTGCTGGGAATCGAGCCTACTCCCGAGACGGCGCGCGCACTGGAGGCCGACGCGCGCGAAGCGCTGCAACAGCGTGCCGACGAAGCTATCTACGCCCGCCGCAATGCCGCGGTGGAGCAGGAACGGCTTATCAAGGAAAGCGAACTGAACACAGAAATCGCAGTTGAAACGAAGAAGCGGCAGATCCGCGAAACCCAAATGGCGGCTGAAATCGCCATCGAACAGCAGCGCGCGCAGTTGATCGACCGCCGCGTCGAGAACGAGCGCAAGGACGCAGACAGCCGTGCCTATGTGATCACCGAAACTCTGAAGCCGTTGCGCGATCTCGATTGGAAGACCTTGATGATGCTCGGCGGGAAAGGCGCCGATCCCAAGGCCATGATCGCGATGGCGTTCCAGGGCATGGCCGACAATGCCCAGAAGATCGGCGAACTCAATGTGTCGCCGGATCTGTTGAAGTCCCTGATCACCAGCGCTGCCGGGAAGTGAGCCATGTACAAAAAGTTGATTCTCGTAACCCGGAAGACCCGCCTGCAGGCGCTCGTCGAGCGATTCAATACCCGCTCGCAGGCCAAGTTCTACATCGAGCATGCAGGCGGAGATTTTACTGACTACGAGTGTGAGGAGGACGCGTACCAACGCTCGTTGGACATTGTTCGAAGATCGCTGGAGTTCGAAATTCCCCAGCAACTGGTGGATCGCGGCCTGGTGCCGACCTTTCATTTCCAGAAGGACGACCTCGTGGTCACACTGGGCCAAGATGGCGTGGTCGCGAACACGGCAAAGTACGTGGGCAACCAACCAATTGTCGCGGTGAATCCCGAGCCTTCGCGGTTTGATGGCGTGCTATTGCCCTTCACGCCGGATCAGGCGCGGGGCGCCGTCGCCAAGGTGATGGAGGCGAAGGCCAACATTCGCGAGATTACTCTCGCCGAGGTGATACTCAACGATGGCCAACGCTTGCTGGCATTCAATGATCTGTTCATCGGCGCACGTAGCCATGTTTCCGCCCTCTACCGGATAGCGTGCGGCCATCAATCGGAAACGCAGTCCTCGAGTGGAGTGCTCGTCTCTACCGGCGCGGGCTCGACCGGGTGGATCTCATCCGCATTCAACATGGCTGCGGGCGTGGCGAAGCTTTGCGGAGGAAAATCTGGGCCCGCAATTCGCCTGCCTTGGGAAGACCGCCGTCTGCTCTATGTCGTCCGCGAACCATTCCTCAGCCGCCATTCTCAAGCCGCTATCGTCGCAGGAATGCTGGGTCCGGGCGAGGACCTCTCGCTGCAATCGTTGATGCCCTCTGGCGGCGTCATCTTCAGCGATGGCATGGAGGCCGACTTCCTCAACTTCAACTCGGGGGCGAGCGCACAGGTGCGTGCGGCCGAACAGCGGGCGCATCTCGTCGTGGGCGGCCCAAGCTAGGCCGTCACGCTCCGCGACGCCAGCTAGGTTAGGATCGAAGGCATGCAAGTTGCGGTCGATATTGTCATCTTCACGATTCAGTCGGGAGAGTTGCGGCTCCTGCTGGTCAAGCGGGGTATCGCACCCTTCGCGGGCAAGTTCGCGATTCCCGGAGGTTTTGTTCTTGAGGATGAAAGTCTGGACCAGGCCGCGCTGCGCGAATTAAAGGAAGAGACGGGTGTTGGGGACGTCTATCTGGAGCAACTGTATTCCTTCGGCGATCCCGGCCGGGACCCACGCGGCCGGGTGATCACCGTCGCGTACTACGCGCTCATCTCAGGCGACCGCTCTCCGCTGGTTGCCGGAACGGATGCGGCCGACGCCCAGTGGTGCGCAGTCCGTGAATTGCCTCACTTGGCTTTCGACCACCGCAAGATACTCGACTACGCCCTCGAACGCCTTCGCAATAAGCTGGAGTACACCACCGTCGGGTTCCAACTGCTTCCCTCGAGGTTCAGCTTAACCGAACTGCAGGAAGTTTACGAAGCGATCCTGGGGAAGAAACTCGACAAAAGAAACTTCCGGCGCAAGCTGGCACTGCTGAAGGTTCTGCGTCCCACTCGGGAGTACCGCCACGGCGGCCGCCGACCCGCTCGCTTGTATGAGTTCGTGGCAGCGAACTTTGAGAAGTTGAAGGACAGGGGCATACTGTTTCCCTTCTAGATAAACCCACGACCCACGCCCGCATCTGGTTCGATCCAGCGTAATTTGTTGTTATTACTAGAGTTACTCCTATCCAGCTGCGAACTCGAGCCTCTTCCTCTACCGCCCTTACAACGCCACGGTCTGTGGCATTTTTGCCACAGACGGTTTTCCTGAAGGCAGCGTAACCTACTTCATTCACTCGAACTTTTTTGAGTCATTCTTGACGCACGAGCAAACAATCCGCTCCGCCGTGGAGTGCAGTGGGGTTGGCCTCCATAGCGGCGCGCCCGTCTCCATGCGCATCCTGCCGGCCCCGTCCGACACCGGCATCGTGTTTCGCCGCACCGATCTGGACGGTTTTGAAATCGAGGCCGTCAGCCGAAACGTGGCCCGCGTCAGTTACGCCACCAGCCTCATGAAAAAGGGCGTGCTCATCTCCACCACTGAGCACGTGCTCTCCGCTTTCATTGGGATGGGCATTGATAACGCGATCGTCGAGCTCGACAACCTCGAGCTGCCCATCCTCGACGGCAGCGCGCGTCCCTTCGTCGAGATGATTCGCAAGGCGGGTATCCGCAAGCAACGGCGTCTCCGCAAGTATCTGAAGATTCGCCGCGAGGTGGAGATGCGCGAGGGAAACAAGTTCATCGCGGTCTATCCCTCTGACACGTATTCAGTTTCCTATGCGATCAACTTCCCTCATCCGCTGATTGGGAAAGAAACTTTCCAGGTAGAGTTGACCAACGGAAGCTATCTGAAGCACATCGCGGGAGCGCGCACCTTTGGTTCGCGAGAAGATGAGCAAGCCATGCGCAATATGGGACTGATTCGCGGCGCTTCCAGCGAGAACTGCATCGTGCTCACCCGTGATGGAGTTGAGAACGGGCCGTTGCGCTTCCCCGACGAATTCGTGCGCCACAAAGTGCTGGATCTGGTCGGCGATCTTGCGCTGTTGGGAAAGCAGATTCTGGGTAACGTAGTCGCCGACCGCGCTGGTCACGCTATGCATACCGCACTGGTGTCGCGCATCTTGCGAGACAAAACCTTGTGGGAGGAAGTCACCTTCCCCGACGAGGACAGGACCAGCAGCCTCCACCTCAATGCCGACGCGGCCTCGAGTTCTTCTCTGTAAATCGGGACTGTTGGGTTTCGGCGTTGCTCAATCCGCGGGCTCGCAGGGCATTTCGCTGGAATCGTGCGCGTCGTGCGGCTGCTCTTGCAGCAGTCTTTCCAGCTCAGCGCGGGTCTGATTAATAATTGCCGCTGCAAACTTTCGGGCAGATTCCTGCCTCTCCTTCGAAAGCTCCTTCACTCGCATATTGAGCAGGGGGATATCCTCTTCAAACCAGCGCAGCGTTCGCTGCACTTTGGCAATACGGAAGTCATTGGTCAACATGTTTTCTCTCCGGGAATCTTCGACTGGTGATCTCCCAGATTGCCACGGGCACAGCCGGGCGCAAGTCTAAAGGGAGATACCCCTGAGACAGCCCAACCGAAGAGGCTCAACCACAGAGGACACGGAGGACACAGGAACCATAGAGGAAAACCCTGTGTCCTCCGTGTTTAAGGGATAGGAGAATCGGAAGGGCTGGTTGTGTGGCGAGAGGGTTCTGCGCTGCCCGCTTAGTGCGAGGTTTCGGATTCTGCGGCCGCCAACCGCTCTTTCGTCCCCGGGAATTCCTTTTCGATCTGCTCGTCGAGCCAGTGCTCCAAGTGCTTCTGGGAAATCTGCGGGACGTTATGAAATCGGAACCCGGCGAGGCCCTTAACGTCGACCCAGGCTACCTCGGCCTCAACCTCAACGTCGATGCCACTACCGGGCAACGAAAACTTCAGATGCGGCGCAGCGCCTTTCGGCAGCGCCTCCCGCAACATCAGAGCAAGACCGCCTTCGCTGATGTTCGTGCTGGTCGCGTTCAGAGTCTTTCCGTCGTACATCACTTTGACCAGCATCTTCACCGGCTGTCGGAAGTAGCGGCGGCGCTCCTTGATCATGAAATTCAGCGCCGCGTGAAAACAACGGGACGCATTGAGAATGCTGATGGGCTTCTGCAACACGAAGTTGGCGCCCATGCCAAAGGCTTCCTGCGTAGTCGTCCTATGTCCGTTGAGGATGGCGAAAGCAACCGAGTTCTTGTTGCTGGGAGTGCTGCGCAGGCCCTGCAGCACGGCGAGTCCTCCGCTCAGGTCGTCGCAATCCACAATGACCGCGTCGAACTTGTCAGAGATCAAAATGTCGGCGCCGGCGCGCGCCTCATGGCAGATCTCCACATCAATCGACAATTTCTCGAGCGTGGGCCGGATCACACGAACCAATTCCGGATCCTGGCTCAGGAGGAGCGAGTCCAACGTCATACTGAAGATTCTAGGGGCGTGGTGGAGCTACACGATAGTGACCAAGGTGATGGACCCTTCGTTGGGGTCCAGACAGCGATTAATCGTCGAGGTCTCTGCACACCTACGGCTTCGCGGCAGCCGTGGCTGCTGTCGGATTCTTGACGTAGGTGTTCATCCAGTTGTTCATCTCCCAGAACATGTGCAAGACGGACTCGCGCCCGGCATAGCCATGCGATTCGAGAGGAAGCAGCACGAAGCGGACGGTGCCGCCTTGACCTTTGATAGCGCTGAAGAGACGTTCGCTCTGCAGCGGGAAGGTACCGGAATTGTTGTCGGCTTCGCCATGGATGAGCAGGATGGGCGCCTTGATCTTGTCGGCGTAAGAGAACGGCGACATTTTGTAATAGATCTCGGGCGCCTGCCAGTAAGTGCGCTCTTCGTTCTGAAATCCGAAGGGAGTCAGAGTGCGGTTGTACGCTCCGCTGCGCGCGATGCCGGCTTTGAAGAGATCGCTGTGAGCTAGCAGGTTCGCGGTCATGAACGCGCCGTAGGAGTGTCCCATGACAGCGACGCGGTGGCGATCGACCACACCAAGGCGCACGCCTTCATCGATCGCGGCCTGGGCACTGGCGACAAGTTGTTCCACGTACGTGTCGTTGGGCTCAGCCTGGCCCTCGCCGATGATGGGAATCGTGGCGTTCTCGAGAACAGCGTATCCCTGCGTGACGAATGGAATCGGCGAACCCCACCACAGGAAAGGGAACTCATAGGGCGAGCCGCTGATTTGTCCGGCGGCCGACCTCGTTTTGTATTCGGTGGGATAGGCCTCCATGAGCGCGGGCAACGGGCCGTCTGCGGCCTTGTAGCCGGGAGGAAGGTAGAGGTTCGCGCTGAGCTCCACGCCGTCGGCACGCTTGTACTTAAGAACCTGTTTCTTGGGAAGAGGCGCGTTGCCGTAGGGGCTGGGGAAAAACGTGATCTGCTGGAATTCGTCGTTGGCGAGACCCTTGCGGTAGTAGTTTGGCGGCAGTTCCGGCGATTCCCTGCGGAGCAAGATGGTTGGCGCTGCGGCATCGAGCACCGACACCGGGGACTCGAGGAACTTATCGGCGGATTGCCAAAGGTGTTTGGTCTCGCCGTTCGTCGTACTCATGACAGAGACAAATGGGCGGTCGCCCTCGGGCGATGCGCCTTCGGAATGGAAATAAATTCCGCGAGCGTCGGATGTGACTTGCAAGATGTATTTACCGGAGGCATTCGCAGTTTGAAACGGCTCTCCGGGATCGTGATAGCGGTCCTCAAAAGATCCTTCAAACAGTTTGACCGCAGCCGCCGGGGCATCGGGAGCCACGGCGAGGATGATGCGCTTACGGTCTTTCCAGCGTTCTTCCTCGATCGCCGCTAGATGGCCGTTTCCCCAAGTCAGGCCGCCGAAGCGGACTGGAAGATCCGCAAGTTTGCGGGGAGAGGCGTCGAACGGGGCGTCGAGCAGGAAGACCGTGTCACGGATGGGAACGTCTTTGCGGGGATCGCCTCCATCGCCGGCTTCCACCCACGAAACGGTGGCGGGCGCGTCGCTGCGCCAATCGAATTCGCGCGGCCCAGCCTCGACCGCATCGTGAATATTTGGGATGGTGTCTTCCAACGGTTTGTCGGCCAGTTGTTTGGAAGTTCCGGTTGCGAGGTTGATGGCGAGAATACGCTCCGGGAACATCTCATACGGAAGCAGATACGAGTAGGGATGATGGCGTTCGTCGACGAGCACATAGTGGCCATCCGGCGAAGGCGAGGCGCTCTGGACTATCGCGGGCTCGCCGACGGATTTGGTCGTGCCATCGAGCCGGACGACTTCGACTTGCGAGCTGGCGTAGTAATCGAAGATTTTCTCGTCCTCAGGATTCTTCAATAGGTCCTGATAAGTCGCGCCGGGCGTGATGCGCCCAAGGTTTTCCTGAATAACGGGGCCAGTGGGAACCTCGCTGCGCTTCGGGTTTGCACCTCGATTATTAGGTACGGTTTTGCAGATGAGACTGGCGTTGTCGCTGGACCACTCGCAGGGTCGGCCGAAAATGCCGTTGAGGGCGATCCCGGGCACGCGGTGCGCCTGGAGTGAGGCGACATCGACGATCCACAGAGAGAGGCCCGCGTCGGTGGGATTGTCGCCGGCATTCACGAAAGAAACGTGGCGCGCATCCGGCGACCACGCGGTGAAACGAATCTTGGGATCCGCAGGCAGTCCAGTCACCGGCTTTGCTTCTCCGTTGGGCAGAGCCTGCAGCATCAGCGAGGTGATATAGCGTCCGCGGCTCGGGCCGTTCGTGCGCGGGTTAAAACGCAGGCCGGCCAAACGGAGTTCGGGCTGCGCCAGATCGGCAACCGTGGGCAGGCCGGAATACGATTCGATCAAAAGCCACTGCGTGCCTGCGCTGTCCTTGGATGAGACTTCCACATTGGGCGTGGGACGAGTGTCGACCAGGTCAACGATTGCCTGTGGAGGCTTCTGATACTGAAGGCTGGTCTGAGCCTGAATGCAACAAGAAGCGGAGGCGAGGACAACCGCAACTAGAACTACGGTGGCGCGGACAGAGATCGAGCGCATGAAAGTACCTCAGGTCTGCTCTCGCAGTTGAGTTTAAAGGCCGATGGAGGCAACATTCTCCTGCGAAAGAAGCGGATCGGGCAAGAGTTTTTCTGATCGCGCTTCGTAATTCGACTAGAATCAGGTCGCCAAACTTCAATCGTGGCAGTCGATCATGGCGTCGCTGGAGTGAAAACGTGAAAGCTCTGTTCGCATTTTCCATTGTGGTCGTGTTGGCTTTAGTAGCCGTATCCCAGACGCAGACAACGATCTGGGCATCTTTACGAACCAGGGAAGCGTTGGCCCAACGCCGCCGGGCGGCATCGCTCACTATGATCCGGCGAAGGGTGAGTATCGCATTACCGGGGGCGGCGCCAACGTGTGGGGCACCGCCGACGCCTTCTACTTCGTCTGGAAGAAAGCGTCCGGGGACATGACCCTTTCGGCCGACGTGCAGTGGGTCGGCACGAGCAGCGCGGAACATCGCAAGGCAGTACTCATGATCCGGCAGGGCCTGGAGCCGGGTTCGGCATATGCGGACGCGGTGTCTCATGGAAACGGACTTACATCTCTGCAGTTTCGCGGCGCGGCCAATGAACAGACTTATCAAGTCTTCACACAGGTCGATGGGCCGGTCCGGCTGCGGATCGAGAGGAAACAAAGTCGCTTCACGATGTATGCCGGGAAGCCGAACGAGGAATTGAAAGTGGTGGGACCGATTGAATATGTCGGGCTGCAGGATCCCGTGTACGTAGGGCTGGGCGTTTGCTCGCATGTAGCAACCACTCTGGAAACGGCAGTGTTCTCCAACGTCAAGATTGAAGAAACCGCACCCGCGAAATAAATCGTCTGTAGTTTCAGGAGTTCACTTTGAACGTGCGATCGATGCTGTCCCTCGTTTTCTTTGCCCTGGTGTTTAGTTCCTGCCATCCCGCTTGCGCCCAGGCGACAGCCGCCAAACCCGCATCGCCATCGCACCTGACCTCTGAGCAGGACCATCAACGCATGATGGATCTGCTGCACATCACTTCGTTGCGGCGCGGCGCGGATGGTGATCCGAAGTCGCCGAATGCCCCGAACTACGACGAGTCCAAGGCAGGACCGACCTCGAAGCTTCCCGATCCCCTGCTGTTGAAAAATGGCAAGCCAGTCACGACGGTAAAGATGTGGTGGGATCGAGCGGCGGCCGGAGATTGCGGAAGACTTCGACCGCGAAATCTACGGGCGCGTTCCAGGCAAAACGCCCAAAGTCAATTGGGAAGTTGTCAGCACCACAAAGGAGACGAACGGCGACATTCCAGTCATCACCAAGAAACTGATTGGACACCTCGACAATTCATTATTCCCGGCGGTGACCGTAGGAATCGACCTGACACTCACGACTCCAGCCAATGCCGCGGGGCCCGTGCCGGTGATGATGGAATTCGGGTTGAGTCCCGAAGTGCTGGCCATGCTCAAGCAGCGGTACCCGCAAATGATGGCTCCGGGTCCCGGACCCACGTGGCAGCAGCAGGTGCTGGCGAAGGGTTGGGGCTACGCGGAGTACATCCCGACCAGTGTGCAGCCGGACAACGGAGAAGGCCTGGCGCAAGGCGTGATCGGACTGGCAAACAAGGGCGAACCGCGCAAGCTCGATGATTGGGGCGTGTTGCGAGCATGGGCGTGGGGCGCGAGCCGAGCGCTCGATTACTTTGAAACCGACAAATCGGTGGACGCGAGACAAGTGGGAATCGAAGGCCACTCGCGCTACGGCAAAGCTGCGCTGGTCGCGATGGCCAATGATCCGCGGTTTGCCGTTGCCTACATCAGTTCTTCGGGTGAGGCCGGTGCCAAGCTCTTCCGACGCAACTTCGGTGAACAGATCGGCAACATCGCAGGGACCGGTGAGTATCACTGGATGGCTGGCAACTTCCTGAAATATGCGGGGCCTTTGACCGAGAGCGACTTGCCGGTGGACGCGCATGAATTAATCGCGCTGTGTGCGCCGCGTCCCGTCTTTATTGGCGCCGGCACGCTGGCCAATGGGGACGGATGGGTCGATGCGAAGGGCATGTTCCTGGCTGTGGTGGGCGCTGGACCCGTATACAAACTCTTGGGAAAGAAGGATCTCGGCACTGCTGAGTTCCCGCCGGTCGAGACAACGCTGATCGACGGAGATGTCGCGTTCCGTCAACATAGCGGCGGGCACACGACCGCACCGAACTGGCCCACGTTCCTGACGTTTGCCGCGCGCTATATGAAGAGTACCCCTGCCTCTTCATCATCGAATTCCGATCTGCATTGACGGAACACGACGTGCTCGAAACGCATGGCCTGAGCGTGCTTCTATTTCACAACGAATATCACCGGGTATTCGGCGATCAGAAGATGAACGGGATGCATCGGGCCGTCCGAATGACAAGGGAACATTCCGGAGCCGTCATCCACTAGATATGTGGTGGACGGAGTGACGTCGTTCATCCTGGCGGCGAACGCGGCTCACGCGGGGACAAAGAGTGAAGAGTAAGCCCCTCACTTCTTCGATGCTTTGATCTGCTGTATCTGCTGTACCAGGGTGTCGATTTCTTCCGGAGTCAGTTTGCCGGCGAACTTGGGCATGTGGTGCTTGCCGTTGGTGATGATGTCGCGAAGTTCGTCAGCGGACGCGGACGTAGTTTTCTCCGAGACGAGCGATGGGCCTGCAAAGTGGCGCCCCTCGCCGGTCTTGCCGTGACACTTCGCGCAGTCTTTCTGGAAAACGGGATTCTCGGTTAGGGTCGCGGCCGGCGGAGTTTGGGCGGAGGCGGCGGCGAGCGCCAAGAGGAGCGAGGATACGGCGATCGTGAGTCGAGATGTTTTCATGCTGGACCTCGTCTTCTGCACTTTTTACTTCTTGGCCAAGGCCGCAACCTCGGAGCAGGAGTCCGGGTTCTTCAGGTCAGCGGCAGCGCGCGGTTGCGAGCCTTCCGGCGCCGCCCTGAGATATTGGATCGGCCACGTCATCGGCTGATCTAGCTCACGGGCTGCCCGCAAAGGCCAATAAGGATCGCGCAAGAGCTCGCGAGCGAGGAAGACCGCGTCGGCCCGTCCCTCGGCGACGATTTGCTCCGCCTGCGACGGGGCCGTGATCATTCCGACCGCACCGGTCATGATGCTAGCTTCGCGGCGAATCTGCTCCGCGAAGGGTGTCTGATACGCGGGACCGACGGGAATCTTGGCTTGCGCCACGTTGCCGCCGGAAGAACAGTCGATCAGGTCCACGCCCAGTTTCTTCAAGTGCCGCGCGAACTCCACGGACTGCTGAATATCCCAGCCGCCATCGACCCAGTCGGTCGCCGAAATGCGCACGAAGAGTGGGAATTGTTCCGGCCACACCTCGCGAACGGCGGCCACAACGTCGCGG
This sequence comes from uncultured Acidobacteriaceae bacterium, assembly GCA_963795875.1. Taxonomy (GTDB): domain Bacteria; phylum Acidobacteriota; class Terriglobia; order Terriglobales; family Acidobacteriaceae; genus Sulfotelmatobacter. The sequence goes on along the minus strand of CAWCJM010000003.1, from coordinate 289,716 downwards.
ACGATCCGAGTGCGATTCTCAAAAGACCCGCCGTAAGAATCCGCGCGTTGATTGCTGACCGGCGACAGAAACTCGTGCAGCAAATATCCGTGAGCGGCGTGAATTTCAACGACGCGGAAACCAGCTTCGCCAGCCCGGCGCGCGGCTGCGGCAAAAGCTCCAACGACTTCCTGAATGCCCTCGACGGAGAGAACTAGAGGCATCGGATAGTTGTCGGCAAAACGTATTGCACTCGGAGCGACGACTTTTTTCCAGCCGCCAGCGCCCTCGGGAATCGCTCCGTTCCCTTCCCACGGACGGTAGGTGCTGGCTTTGCGTCCGGCGTGAGCCAACTGCGTGCCAGCGACACTGCCTTGCTCATGGATGAAGCGGACGATGCGAGCCAGCGCCTCGAGGTGATCATCTTTCCAAATGCCAAGATCCTGAGGACTAATGCGGCCTTCGGGAAGAACCGCGGTTGCCTCGGTCATCACCAGACCCGCACCACCGACAGCGCGGCTGCCCAGGTGAACTAGGTGCCAGTCCGTCGCATAATCCGTCGGTGCTCGAGTATTCGCACATTGGTGACACGAAGACGCGGTTGGCAAAAGTAATATCGCGAATCGAGAGGGGATCGAACAGGTGGGGCATAGTGTTTTATGGTACTTCACGATTGGATGCGCGATTGCGCCCAACGACTCCTCTGGCGCCATGCTGCACAAACGAGAAACGCCGCACTCCCTCTCCAGGCGAAAGGGAGTGCGGCGTGATTGAGTTAGACGTGGTTCGTTAGGCGCCTTCAGGAGCGTGCAGCACCCGGAAGGTGTTCCCGCCGTTTGACCAAACCAACAGCAATGCGTCTTCGCCCTTGGAAACTTTCGACAGGGCGTCTTTCACATCGCTGGCAGATTGGACTTTGTGCCGGTTGACTTCGAGGATGATGTCTCCCTGCTGCAGTCCAGCGTTATCGGCCGAACTGCCCGGCTGTACCTGCTCGATCACCGCTCCGTGAACCTCTTTCGGAGCCTGAAGCTGATCGCGCAGTTCCGGCGTAAGGTTGCCGAGGCCGATTCCCCAGTGCATTTTGCCTTCGCCGTTGCCAGACTCATCTTTGCCTTCGGCGTTGCGGCTGCCGAGTTCTTCCAGCGTGACAGGAACCGTCATGCTCTTGCCATCGCGGAGAACTTTGAGCGTGATCTTCGAGCCGGGCTGCTTCTGTCCGACCAGCACTTGGAGTTCGCCGGCGTCGCTGACTTTCTGGCCGTCGATTTCGGTGATGACGTCACCGATCTGCAGGCCAGCTTTCGCTCCCGGAGAGTCGGGCTCAACTTGCGTCACCACTCCGCCGCTTGCATTGGATTCGTCGAAGAACTTTGCGTTCTCGGGAGTCACGTCCGCGATCCCGATGCCGATGTGGCCGTGGCTCACTTTGCCGTAGCGGATCAGCGTCTCGACCGTCGGCCGGACGATCTGCGAAGGAATCGCAAATCCCATCCCGGAGAAAGTTCCTGAGGGAGAAATCAGGAAAGTGTTGATGCCGACGACTTCACCGCGAGCGTCCACCAAAGGTCCGCCGGAGTTGCCGGGGTTGATGGCCGCGTCCGTCTGGATAAACTCACCTGGCTTGGTGCGATCGGTCGGATCGGGGTTCGCACGATTCACGGCGCTCACGATTCCGCGCGTGACCGTGAAACGGAATCCGTAGGGATTGCCGAAAGCGAGCACAGTTTGTCCGGGCCGGACTTCTTTCGAGTCGCCCCACGGCGCGCTGGCGAGATCCTTGCCCTCGACCTTCAGAACAGCGAGGTCAGTCACGGGATCGGTGCCAATCAGTTTTGCCTTCAGCACACGGCGATTGCTGGTGGTGACGCGGATGTCGACGGCTCCGTCGACGACGTGGTTGTTGGTGACGATGTATCCGTCAGGCGAGATCACGACACCGCTGCCCATGCCGTGCTCGATCTGAGGCCTTCGCTGCTGCATGCCCGGGCCAAAGAACTGGCCAAACGGGCTGTTCTGGCCGAAGAATTGTTGCATGTCCTCGGGTGCCTGTTTGCTGGCCGTCTCCGGCTTGGTGCGGGAGGTTACGGTGACATTCACGACCGCGGGGGTGACGCGAGCTGCCAGCGTTTCCATCGCCTTGTCGAGACTCAGCAGAGCGCCAACGCTGTCCGCATCCAGTGGCGCGGCCGAGGGCGCTGCGTCCGCAGCCTTCGCCGCCGTGGGTTTTGCGAATTCATAGGTTGCGAACGAGCCGATCAGTGCCAGTGCGAGCAGTGGCGCTGCCAGGCGCTTCGTCCATTTCTTGGTGCTGTCTTTCAACGTTCCTGCATTCATTTCGAGTTACTCCTTTTCAAGATGGTTACAACTAATTCGTTAGTTTCTAAAAATGCTACTCCGCATCTGTCCGCCTAATCTCATGGTTAAGTTTGTTTCGCGGGAATTCGGTTGCTGTTGGGATCGACGACTGGGTGCAGAACCACGACACGCCACATCTGAATCTGAAGTACGGGCTCGTCGGAGGGCCCATTCTGGGTACCTTCGACCACCACAAACAACGTCTCCGTAAAAGCCAGCGGAGCCGCGTTTGCATTCGTCAAATGGACCAAGCTAGCCGCCCGTTGTTCCGCAGGTGTGGACTGAATCGCCGGGGCTGTTACCGGAGTTTCTGATTTGCTATGCTTCGCGAGCGTGCTGATCTTCGCGGGCGTGAGTCTTGTCTTGCGCTCAGGGTTCAGTCTCGCGCTTACATTCACGATCGGCGCGGCGGCCAACATGCGCCGGGCTGCGACTTGATCGACCGAGGAGTCGATCGCAGAAGCGGCGACAGGACTCGTCCCGCTATCGCTGAATGCGATCAGCCTGGGGGCCCTTGCAATCCCGACGACGCAGGCCATGGCGAAAACGGCAATCAGTGAAACCGCGGGCTTCCAGGAGCGTCCCTTGCCAGTGGAACGATTCGCGTCGAGGATTTGGGCGACGCGAAGCGAGGTCTGATGAACTTTCCCCAGAGCCGCCTGCGCGAAGGCGAGGCTGCGTTGAATCAGCGTCTTTTCGGCGAGGTGCGCTAGACATTCCGCATAGGCTCTTGGGCTCGCGGTTTCTGCCAGAACGGCATCGTCGCAGGCCATCTCTCGTTCCAGCGACACTTTCTTCTCGATCCACCAGACTGCCGGGTGGAAGAAGAAGAGGGCCTTCACCAGTTTCTGCGCGAGGTTGGTCCAGTCGTCCCAACGGCGCAGGTGCGCGATCTCGTGCAGCAGGATTTGATTCAGTTCATCGGCCGATAGCTCTCGCATCACCCATGCCGGGATGACGATCGCGGGCTTCACCAGCCCGAGGGCTGTCGGTACATTCGTGAGATCGGAAGTGCACAGCGCAATCTGCCGCGGAGACTGGCTACGAGCCAATGTGTTTTGCAAAACGGTATCCAACGTCGCCGGATCGATCGCAACGCAACTCTTGCGCAATTGATACAGATGCCACAGACCTCTCCCGACGCCGATCAGATGCCACGTTGCGATCGCCACCCAGGCTCCGAACAAATAGAGCGCCCAGGTACCGGGCAGGGTGAGCGTAGGTCGCGCGGCAATGGCCAGCGGACTCGGAGCAACATGCGTCCCCAAAGAATTGGCGAAAAAGGGCAGAACTGCAATCGCCATCAGGGCGGCGAACCAGACAGCAAAGCGTGTAACCGAACTCTGACGGCGCATCAAGCCCAAAACCGACCCCGTAAAGATCGCGACCAGACTGCCTTCGACCAGGCAGTTCACGATCTGAACCGTCGAAGCTTGAGCGATTGCGTTCAGATTGAAGAGCGCAGTCATCGCTGGGTCACTTGCTCCTTTCCAGCAACTGCCGCACGCGGTCGAGTTCTTCGGCATCGATGCCGGATTCTTCCAGCACGTTGAGCACGAGTTGTTCGCGAGAGTTGCCGAAGAAACGGCTCACCAGATGCCGCACTTCGAACCGCGTGGCGTCTTTGCGGTCCACCTGCGGGAGATAGACATGGGCACGCTGATCTTTGACGTGCTTGGCGTATCCCTTCTTTTCCAAGAATGCGAATGATGGTCAGAACGGAGTTGTAGGCCAATGCCGGCCTCTCGGGAAGTGCTTCCAACACCTCGTGGACGGTCGCAGACCCCCGATCCCAGAGGACATTCATGATGCGCAACTCAGCTTCGGTCAGGGTTGCGGATTTGCTGCGGGCCAATGCTTTCCTCCCAGGGTTTCGGTCGCTAAAAGTTTGACGTGGATCAACGGGAAACGTCAACTAATTTGTTAGTTGCATGAAAATGAGTCTGAGATGCCTGAGCCCCGGAGGGAACGACGAAATCCCAGCTAGTATTCTAACTTATTGAAAACAGGATACAAAGCGTTGGTTAGCCAAGGCGAGACTTGGGCAGGCGCAGGTATTGGTCGGCGTTCCGATAACAAATGTCCTGAATGAGACGTTCGAGCAGCGCGTCGTCATCGGGGAGTTCTCCCCGCGCCACGTCTTGCCCGACGAGATCGCACAGGACGCGCCGAAAGTACTCGTGGCGGGGATAGGACATAAAGGAACGAGAGTCGGTGACCATGCCGATGAAGCGCGACAGCAATCCCACATTCGACAAGGCATCGAGTTGAGCGGTGATTCCCTGCTTCTGGTCGAGGAACCACCAGGCGCTGCCGTACTGGATTTTGGCGGGGCGTTCTCCATCTTGAAAGCAGCCGATCAGCGTCGCGAACTGGAAAGTGTCCGCAGGATTGACGTTGTAAAGGATCATCTGGGGCAGGGCCTTCTCCTGAGCCAGCAAGTCGAGATATGCTGCAAGACTCGCAGCCTGCGGGAAAGCGCCGACTGTATCGAAACCGGCGTCGGCTCCGAGCTTCAGGCGAGCAGCGGTATTCACGTTGCGCTGGGCGCCGAGGTGCAACTGCTTGGTCCACCCCTTCTCGGCGTCGAGGCGGCCAAAGAAAAGCATCATGAAGGATGCGAACTGAGTGTGCTCGTCCTCGGTTACCGGCTGGCCTCGGCGGGCTTTCGAAAAGATGGCCGCGGCGATGGGATCGGAACACGGTATCGCATAACAATGATTCAATCCGTGGTCGGAGAGACGGCAGCCCAAGGCATGGAAATCGTCGTGGCGCTTGCGCACTGCCGTGAGAAAGCTGTTTAGATCGCGGATCTCGACATTCGCTTCTGCGGAGAGCTTGTCGACCCACCCTGGAAAATCAGGACTATCGATGGCAAGACCCTTATCGGGTCGAAACGCGGGAAAGACGCGCGTGGGCAGGTTCAACTGCGCGATCGACTGGTGATGCCGGAGGTCGTCCGTAGGGTCGTCAGTCGTGCATACAACCTCGACCTTGAATTTCTGCAGAATGGCATGCGTAGTCAGCGTTTGCAGCGTCGCGTTCGCGCGCTCCCAGATCGCCGGCGCAGAAGTCTCGTCGAGCAATTCGTGGATGCCGAAGTAGTGCTGCAACTCGAGGTGCGTCCAGTGATAAAGAGGATTGCGCAGGGTATAGGGAACGGTTCGTGCCCAGGCGAGAAATTTCTCGTACGGAGATGCGTCACCAGTGATGTGTTTCTCCGGCACACCGTTTGCGCGCATCGCCCGCCATTTATAGTGATCTCCCTCAAGCCAGATCTCGAACAGATTCGCGAACTGGCGATTCTCGGCAATGTCCCGTGGAGAAAGGTGGCAGTGGTAGTCCAGGATCGGCTGCGACGCCGCGAACTGATGATAGAGACGGCGCGCCACGTCGTTCGATAAAAGAAAGTCTTCGCTGAGAAAGCCGTTCATGGGCGATTCAAGGCATGAATCATATCAGTTTCAAACGAGTGCATCCGGCGAGCTGGAATCGGAAAGCAGCAACTACGAAGGCCACGAAGTATCACGAAGGGATTCGTGTACAGGTGTTTCCTTCGTGTACCTTAGTGCCCTTCGTGGTTAATGCTTTTCGCAGGCGCCTGGTTCAGCAATACCTTGACGGATAGGCCCTGCACCATGTCTATTGATGCACATTGCCGCTGCGCACAATCGAGTGAACCTAACTTCCATTCCCGCGGTTTCGGAAAGAAGGCCGCCGGAGACGGAGGCTCCTGTGGGCCGCCGCCGTTGGCTGATCTGCGGCTTGCTGTTCTTCGCGACCACTGTGAACTACATGGACCGGCAGGTGATCGCGCTGCTGAAGCCAACGCTGCAAGTCCAGTTCGGCTGGACAGAGAATGATTACGGCACCATTATTTTTGCATTTACCTGCGCCTATGCACTCGGGATCCTGTTCATCGGAAAGCTGATCGACAGGCTGGGGACCCGCAAGGGATTTTCCGCAGCGGTATTTGCGTGGAGCGCGGCCGCAATGGCGCATGCCGCAGCCGGCTCCATGATTCAGTTCGCAGTGGCGCGCGTTGGCCTGGGACTGGGCGAGGCTGGCAGTTTCCCGGCAGCGGTGAAAGCGGTGGCGGAGTGGTTCCCGAAGCGCGAACGCGCGCTGGCCACGGGACTGTTTAATTCCGGATCAAACATCGGCGCTCTCGTCACGCCGCTGGTTGTGCCGTGGATTACTTATCGCTTTGGTTGGCGCATGGCTTTCATCGCCACAGGTGCGCTGGGATTCATCTGGATCGCGTGTTGGCTCCTGGTCTATCACCGGCCGGAAGAGGACAAGAAAGTCTCGGCGGAAGAGCTGGCCTACATTCAGAGCGACCCACCAGACCAGAAAGTGATCGGGGAAACGACGGTTCCCTTGCTGACCTTGCTTACCCTCCGGCAGGCTTGGGCGATCGCGCTGGGCAAATTCTTTACCGATCCGATCTGGTGGGTCTATCTGTTCTGGATGCCGGATTTCCTGAGCCGCAATTTTGGTTTGAGTTTGACGGGCATGGCGCTGCCGTTGTTCGTCATTTACAGCGGAGCCTGCGTAGGAAGTATCAGCGGAGGATGGCTTTCGGGTTCATTGCTGAAAAAAGGATGGACGGTGAACGCAAGCCGCAAGACCGCAATGCTGGTGTGTGCTGTAGCGGTGACGCCCATCATGATCGCCGCGCATACAACGAATCCGTGGCTGGCGGTCTGCCTGATCGCGATCGCCGCGGGAGCCCATCAAGGCTGGTCGGCCAACATTTACACGCTGGCTTCCGACATGTTTCCACGGAGTGCAGTGGGTTCCGTCGTGGGCTTTGGCACCATGGCAGGAGCGATCGGCGGAATGTGCATTGCCAAGGCGGTGGGCTACATTCTGCAACATACGGGGTCGTACGTGCCCGTCTTCGTGATGGCTGGCGTGGCTTATCTGATTGCGTTCGGCTTTGTGCAGGTGTTGGCTCCGCGACTCAAACCGGCGCAGGTCTGATTCGCGCTCGACGGGCGTTTTGTATAATTCTGCGGCTTCGACGAAAACGTGATTTTTCGTTTCCAGCTGGCTTCCTATGCTACTCAAGCTGTTCCGTGACAAAGTTTTGTTAGGCCAGGCGGCCGCCGAGCAAGCTGTGGCTGCAATTCGGCGTGCGATCGCGGAGCGTGGCGCGGCCCGGATCATCGCCGCAACTGGGTCGTCACAATTCGAATTTCTGGATGCGTTGACGAGCTCGCCGGGTGTTGATTGGACCAGCGTCGAGGCGTTTCATCTGGACGAGTACATTGGCCTGCCCGCGACGCATCCGGCAAGTTTCCGCAAGTTCCTGATGGAGCGGTTAGTGAGCAAGACTGGAATTCTGAATTTTCACTGGATCGAGGGAGACGCCGCCGATCCTGCTGCGGTGATTCGTAAGGTGGGCGACGAGTTGGCGTTGGCGCCCATCGACATCGCATTTCTGGGGATCGGAGAAAACGGGCACATCGCGTTTAACGATCCGCCAGCGGACTTCACAACCGAAGATCCGTACCTCATCGTGAATCTGGATGAGCCTTGCCGCCGGCAGCAGGTGGGCGAGGGATGGTTTGCCGATATTTCGCAGGTGCCGACGCGCGCCATCTCGATGTCGCCGCGCCAGATTCTCAAAGCCAAGGAGTTGCTGGTGGTTGTGCCGGATCAGCGCAAGGCGCGCGCAGTGAAAGCGTGCCTTGAAGGAGAGATCAGTCCCATGGCGCCGGCGTCGATTTTGCGCAGGCATCCCAATGCGACGGTTTATCTCGACACGGACTCGGCATCTCTGCTGAGTCCGGCGCTGAAGAGCGCGCTGGCGGAGGAATCGCAGGTTGTAGTGAGCTCGTAAGCGTCTGAAGCCCCCGAATGGCGAGCGCCCGGAAGCCGATCCCGTCGTTACGTTGGTGGATTGGCGGGCTGCTGTTCGCTTCCACGGTAATTAATTACATCGATCGCCAGACGCTCTCTCTTCTCGCTCCATATCTCAAGCTCGAATATCACTGGACCAATTCCGACTATGCGAATATCGCCATCGCATTCCGCGTGGCTTATTCGATCGGCCAAACCGCATTCGGCAAGCTCATGGATCGTATTGGCACGCGCCGCGGGCTGACGCTCTCGGTGATCGGATATTCGACGATCTCGATGCTCACGTCGCTGGCCAGAGGGTTTTACAGCTTCGCCACGTTTCGCTTTTTGCTGGGCGCGGGAGAATCGGCGAACTGGCCCGCCGCCACCAAGGCGGTCTCGGAGTGGTTTCCGAAGCGCGAGCGGGCGCTGGCAACGGCCCTGTTCGATAGTGGATCTTCGATTGGCGGCGCCGTCGCTCCTTTCATAGTTCTGTGGATTTACTTTCGCTGGGGATGGCGGCCCGCGTTCATGATCCCGGGCACGCTGGGCTTTCTTTGGCTGATCGCCTGGCGCTGGCTGTACTACCCGCCGGAGGAGCACCCGCGGATCGGGCAGGCTGAGCTTGCGATGATCGTGGCAGATAAGCGCGAATCAGAGTCGCCGCAAGACGGCAAGGCTCGTCCCCGGTGGAGTGAACTGTTGAGGCTCCCGCAGACTTGGGGAGCGATTATCGCCAGGGCCTTCACCGACCCAGTTTTCTTTTTTATCGCGGAATGGTTTCCGATCTACCTGGTTGCGAAAGGGCATTGAACTGAAGAGCGGGTTGATCGCGGTGTGGATTCCCTTCATCGCGGCCGACGTGGGAAGTTTCTTCGCCGGATGGGTGTCGGGCGTTCTCATCAAGCGGGGATGGTCGCTGGGAGCGGCGCGCAAGGCGCCCATTGTCTACGGCGGAATCGGTATGACTCTGATCATTGCCACGATCTTCACCACCAACCTGTATGTGATCGCATTTCTATTTGCGGTCGTGACCTTTACCTATGCAGGTTTCACAACCATGGCGAATGTGTTGCCGTCGGATCTGTTCGGCAGCGAGTCGGTGGCTTCGGTCAGCGGACTGAGCGGGACTGGCGCGGGGATCGGGACCATCATCGCCTTCAAACTGATTGGTTATTTTTCGGATGCTCGGCAGGCCACCGGTACGCATTCGTTCGATCCGATCGTCATTGTGGCGGGGCTGCTTCCCCTGGTCGGAATGGTTCTGGTGTTGGTGTTGCTCAGAAACTCGAAGGCGACGGAGCAAGGGCTGGTGCGCCGGATCTGAAGCTTTGGTTACACTCTTGGAGTTGATCTGAGGAGATCTCTGTGAAGATCACGGATGCCAAAGTATTCGTCACTTGCCCGGGGCGAAATTTCGTCACGCTGAAAATCTCGACCGACGAAGGTGTTTACGGGTTGGGCGATGCGACGCTGAATGGGCGCGAGTTGGCGGTCGCATCCTATTTAAGCGATCACCTGGCTCCGTGCCTGATCGGGCGCGATCCGTTTCAGACCGAAGACATTTGGCAATATTTGTACCGCGGTGCCTACTGGCGTCGTGGACCGGTGACGATGACGGCGATTGCCGCCGTCGACATGGCGCTGTGGGACATCAAGGGCAAAGCGCTGAAGACGCCCGTCTACAACCTGCTCGGCGGACAGAGCCGAACCGGAGTGATGGTGTACGGGCACGCCAATGGGCGCGACATTGAAGAGACCGCCGACGAAGTCGCGAAGTATAAGGAACTGGGATATCTGGCGATTCGGGCGCAGAGCGGAATCCCGGGATTGCCGTCCACCTATGGCGTGGCGAAGGACAAACTGTACTACGAGCCTGCAGAAAAAGGCTTGCCTCCCGAAAATGCATGGTCGACCGAAAAATATCTGCTGCATGTTCCCAAGTTGTTCGAAGCTCTGCGACTGAAGTTTGGGGACGACCTTCACCTGCTGCACGATGTTCACCACCGGCTGACTCCGATTGAAGCGGCGCGACTAGGCAAGAGTCTGGAGCCGTATCACCTCTTCTGGCTGGAGGACGCGGTGGCTGCGGAGTTGCAGGAAGGGTTCCGCATCATTCGTAAGCACACGACCACGCCGCTGGCCGTGGGCGAAGTTTTCAACTCGGTTTGGGATGCTCACATTCTGATTCAGGAACAGCTGATCGACTACTTGCGCATGACCGTGGTGCACGGCGGTGGCTTGACCCATCTCAAGAAGATTGCTGCGCTGGCTGAGATTTATCATGTGCGGACGGGCTGCCACGGTGCGACAGACTTGTCCCCGGTGGCGATGGCGGCGGCGTTGCACTTTGATATTTCCGTGAACAACTTCGGAATCCAGGAATACATGCGGCACACGAAGGAGACGGATGAAGTCTTCCCGCATGCGTACTGGTTCAAGAGCGGGTATCTGCATCCGGGCGATGCGCCGGGATTGGGCGTCGACTATGACGAGAAGCTGGCGGAGAAGTTTCCGTATGACCGCGCCTATCTGCCCGTGAACCGGAAGCTCGATGGGACCATGTTCAACTGGTAAGCAGCAACTGCAGCACATTCATTTGGAGGACGATTCAAGGTGGGTTACAAACCGCTGGATCTCGAAGGTAAAGTCGCAGTCGTGGTTGGAGGAAGTTCTGGAATCGGCAAGACGATTGCGCTCGGTTTGGCGCAGGGCGGAGCCGATGTAGTTGCGAGTGCGCGGCGCATCGAACTCGTAAAGGCGCTGGCGGATGAGATCGAGGCGCTCGGACGACGATCGTTACGCGAGACCTGCGACGTAGACGATCGCGAGTCGCTCGAGAAACTGCTGAAGGATTGTGTCGCCGCGTTCGGAAAAGTCGACATCCTGGTCAATGCGGCGGGCATCACCAAGCGCGCTCCGACGCTGGATTTTCCCGAGGCCGATTGGAACCGGATTATGGATACGAATCTTACGGGCACGCTGCGATCGTGCCAGGTATTTCGGACGTCACATGATCGAGCGCAAGTACGGGCGCATCATCAATATCGCGTCCATGGGATCATTTCTTGCGCTCTTTGAAGTGGCCGCGTATTCCGCCAGCAAGTCTGGGTTGGCGTCGCTGACCAAGTCGCTGGCCGTCGAGTGGGCGAAGCACGGAATCTGCGTCAATGCGATTGCTCCAGGATATTTCCGCACGCCGCTCAGCGAGAAGTTACTCGTCGGGACGGGCCGCGGAAACGAAGTGCTGATGCGTACCCCCATGAAACGCTTTGGCGAACTCGACGAACTCGTGGGCGCGGCGGTTTTCCTGGCTTCCGACGCGGCCAGTTTTGTTACGGGGGTGGTTCTCCCGGTCGATGGCGGGGTGCTGGCCAGCGGCGTGAATCAGTAAGTGCATCATTCGACAGCACTTCAACCGATTTGTACATACATTGTTGTACGACATATTTTTGCTCTAGAGGTCTTACTCGTGTCTGGAGTGCCCACAACGTCGCGTGGAATGCCATTTCCCGAGCCGGGAAGGACCCTACAAGCGACGATCGAGGTCGGGGATGAGGAAAGTATCGTCCGCGGAATAATCTTGCATCCTGAAGGCTCGTAGCGCGTTCTACGAATTTTCAACGACTTCCACGAGGACTCAGTCACTTCCACGAGGACTCAATGACTTACAGGTGTTGGCTTCTTTTCGCGGAGCGCTGCCCGCGCAGAAATCACCGCCTGCACCAGTTCCTGCGCAGCAGCAGAGATCTTCTCGAGATTGCCTTCCCGCAAGGCGGCTGCGTCCACCAAGTCCGCACCGACACCGAGAGCGAACGCGCCCGCAGCAATGAAATCCGCGGCGTTCGACGCATTCACGCCTCCGGTTGGAATTAATTCAGCCTTCGGGAACGGCGCTTTGAGCGAGCGCAGATACTTCGGGCCGCCCACATTGCCGCAGGGAAAAATCTTAACCAGCCGCGCGCCGTGATCGTGAGCATTCATCAACTCGGTGGGAGTGAGAGCTCCGGGGATTGCCAGTTTTCCAGCGGCTCGCGCGACCGAGAGTACCGGCGCTGACAAGCCTGGGCTCACCAGGAACTCGGCTCCGGCGCGAAGGCATGACTCGGCTTGTTCGGCGGTGACGACTGTGCCAGCGCCGACCAGAGCCTTATCCTTATATTGCTTCGCAACCTCACGGATGACCGACACAGCGTTCGGGACGGTCATCGTAATTTCGACGACGGGAATGCCGCCAGCGCAGATCGCTTCCACGGCGCGGGTCGCTTCCTCCACGGATGCTGCGCGAACTACGGGGATAATCCCCACTTCTTCAATTCTGCGAATTACATCTTCAATCGTCATATCGGTTCGCCGACCTAATAGTGAAGTTCTATCGCTCGATGCGGGCGGTTCTCGATTTCATGGCCTGCACAACTTCCGCCAGCGTTGCCATGGTTGTGTCGCCGGGCGTGGTCATCGCCAGGGCCCCGTGCGCTGCGCCACATTCGACCGACCACTGCGGATCCTTACCGGACAGGAATCCGTAAATCAATCCGGAAGCGAAAGAGTCACCGCCGCCGACGCGATCGTAGATTTCAAGATCTTCCCGCACGGGAGCCTCATGAAAGCTGCCATCGAAGTAGCACAGGGCTCCCCAATCGTTACGCGTGGCTGTCTTGGCATTTCGAAGCGTCGTGGCAATCACCGACATTGTGGGACATTGCTTCACGACCGTCTCGATCATCTGCTTGAAGCCCGCCGAGTCCAACTTGGAATGGTGTTCATCAAGGCCGGAGACCTCGAAACCCAGCGCGGCGGTGAAGTCCTCTTCATTGCCCAGCATGACGTCGACGAGCGGAGCGAGGCGGCGGTTTACTTCCTGAGCCTTCGCTTTTCCGCCAATCGATTTCCAGAGCGATGCGCGGTAATTTAGGTCGTAGGAAATGATTGTGCCCGCTCGCTTGGCGGCCTCCATCGCTTCCTGCGCGACGAGCGGCGTGGTCTCGGAGAGCGCGCTGAAGATTCCGCCAGTGTGAAACCATCGGGCGCCATCTTTCGAGAAGATCTGCTCCCAATCGATTTCGCCGGGTTTCAGCTGGGAGGCCGCCGTGTGCCCGCGATCCGAACAACCAACCGCGGCACGAATTCCGAAGCCACGTTCCGTGAAGTTCAACCCGTTGCGCACGGTGCGGCCAACGCCGTCATAAGGCGCCCAACGCACGTATTTCTGGTTGACGCCGCCTTGCAGCATTAAGTCTTCGACGAGGCGGCCGACCGGATTGTCGGCGAGTGCAGTGACGATCGCGGTATCCATGCCAAAGCAGCGCTTCAGCCCGCGGGCTACGTTGTATTCGCCGCCGCCTTCCCAGGCGCGGAAGTGGCGGGTGGTGGAAATGCGCTCGTCGCCGGGATCGAGTCGCAACATGACTTCGCCCAGGCTGACCAGATCCCACATGCAATCGCGTTTCGGCTTGATGTTCATTATCGCCATGATTGTGCGGCTAACCCGTTAAACCCAAATATGATACAGGTTGTGGCCAGCGCTGCAGGTACGCTCGCGCCTCCGCCTCTAAATAAAAGTTGGTGGGATTGTAATAACTCATCCCTCCCGCCGTCTTTAGTGGTGAAGAGAGCAAGAGGAGGCGTACCCTGCAAAGCGCACTGGCAGAGGAACGGGCAATCGCGATCCCGACCGAATTCGATCGAGTTTTTCAGGCGTACCACGGCCTGGTGTTCCGCACGGCGTACCGCATCACGGGGAACGCGGCGGACGCCGAGGATGTGTCGCAGACCGTGTTCCTGCGCCTGTTCCGGCGCCGGACCGGAGCGGATGTTCTGGAGAATGAAGAGAGCTACTTGCGGCGGGCGGCGATTAATGCGGCGCTGGATGTGATTCGATCGCGACAGGCGGACCGAACGGTGGAACTCGTCGATCTGCCAGCCGAACCTGCGCACGACGATCCTCGGGAATTGCGGCAGGCTTTGGGACGGGCTCTGGCACAACTCAAGCCGCGTTCGGCGGAAATTTTTGCTCTGCGATTTCTTGAAGGATTCAGCAATCCGCAGATCGCGCGGATGCTCGGTATTTCACTCGTCGCGGTAGCGGTCATTGTCCATCGCACTCGGCAACAGCTCCGTAAGGAGCTTGGCGCTTATCTACAGAAGAGAACCTAGGAGACAGGCCATGAAGAACGAGAAATTTGAACGTCTGCTGTCGGAAATTCGAGATGAACAGGTAGACGACAAGATGGTCGCCCAGGCGGGCGAGAGAGTTTACAAGTCGATTGCTGGGGCTGCCCCGGCCATGGACCTTAGCGCGCACACGCTGCGCAGCTGTGAGGATTTCCAGGCCCTGATTCCGGGATATCTGGGGAAACAGCTCGCGCCGGCGCGTGCCTTGTTGTTTGAAGATCATACGCATGCCTGCGTCGCCTGCCGACACGCGCTCGAGCACTCTCGCGGCGGAGAACTACAGAAAGTGTTCCGTGTGGAGCCTAGGCGCCCCAGGTCAATGGCATGGGGTTGGGCAATGGGCGCCGCTGCAGTTTTTGCAGCGGCAATCGCGGTGGTCGCGTTCGGCAATGGAATGCTTCCCGGCCAACACGTCGTCCGCGCAGCAGTGCAGACCGTCGACGGATCGCTCTATACCGGAGCTGGCTCGGACATGCGGCTGATTCCGGCAGGATACGAGATCCGGAATGGTGACGAGGTTCGCACAGCCAAGGGATCGACGGCGGTGGTGCGACTGCTCGACGGTTCGCTGGTCGAAATGGGCGAGCGCTCCGATCTCTCCGTGTCACGGGGATGGAAGGGAACGACGATCCGTCTGGATGGCGGCAAGGTCATTGTGCAGGCAGCCAAGCAAAAGTCCGGCCGATTATATGTCGCGACGGATGATGGCCTGGTCTCGGTGAAGGGCACGATCTTTTCCGTGAATCATGGGACGAAGGGCTCGCGCGTGGCAGTCATTGAGGGTGTCGTGCGGGTAAATTTTGGAGAGAACACAACTGACCTGACCGCCGGGGAGCAAGCAACGTCCGGCGCCAGCGTGTCCAAAGTGCCGATCCAGAACGAGATCGCGTGGAGCAAGAACTCTGCGAAATATCTTGCTCTGCTGGGCGACTTCGCGATTCTGCAGAAACAGTTTGCGGCGATTCCGGGGCCGGGGCTGCGCTATAGCTCTGATCTTCTGCCGTATGTGCCCGACAATACCGTGATCTATGCGGCGATTCCCAACCTCGCGAACACGCTGGGCGAAGCCAGTCAACTCTTCCAGGACCGGCTGAAGCAGAGTCCGGCGCTGCGGGATTGGTGGAAGCAGCAGCAAAAAGGGAACGGCCCGAAGCTGGAAGATGTGCTGAACCAGGTGAGGACGTTCAACACCTATCTGGGAGACGAGATTGTGTTTGCCGTGGCTAAGAACGGCACAGATTATGCGGCTCCGGTGGTGCTGGCGAAAGTAAAGCAGGGCGGGCTGGAGACCTTTTTGCGAACGCAAGCTGCTCTGCAGTCGGTTCCGAATCCGTGGGGGGCTACTCCCGCTGCCAACAAGCTGCTGGTTTATGTCAGCAACGATCTGATGATCGCGAGTCCGAACCTTGCGGAACTGCAGCGTATGGCACTGCGCGTAAAACAAGGCAGCACCGGCACTTTCGCTGAGACACCCTTCTACCAGCAGATTGCCCGTTCCTACCAGCAAGGGGCGGAATGGATTTTCTGCGCCGACATGGAACAAATTGTCGCGAAGAACGTACAAGCTAATGGCAAGGGCAATGAACTGCCACCGGGGATAGCGGACGTGCGATACCTGACGATGGAACACCGGGAAGTTGGCGGCAAGAGTGAGAGCCATGCCGATCTGATGTTCGCGTCCGAGCGGCAAGGCGTGGCGGCGTGGCTGGCTGCTCCGGCCTCGATGGGATCGCTGGACTTCGTATCGCCCGAAGCCAGCATGGTGACGTCGGCGGTGATCAAGAATCCGAGAAGCATCATGGAAGAAGTCTTCAAGATGATCGGAAGCGGCGATGCGGACTTCACCCAGCACATGGCTGAGTTCGAAACCAAGACTGGCGTGAATGTGCTGAATGACATCGCGGCTCCTCTTGGCGGCGAAGTCACGATGGCATTCGACGGACCGATGATTCCAACGCCGCGGTGGAAGCTGATCTTCGAAGTGTACGATCCGACGACGCTACAGGCGACAATCTCCAAACTCGTCGACAGTTTCAATCGGGAAGCCACTAACAAACGGCACTCGCTGCAACTGACGCAGCGGCAAGTCGGCTCCAGGACTTACTTCGTAGTCAGCAGTCCGAACACGCCGAACTCCGAAGTTGACTATACCTTTGTCGACAATTATCTGGTCGCCGCGCCAGATATGGGCACCATCTCACGGGCCATTCAATCCCGCGAGGCGGGTTACACGCTGGCACATTCGAGCGCCTTTCAGGCGCTGTTGCCGAATGATGGATACACGAATTTTTCGGCGATCTTCTATCACAACATCGGCCCGGTCGTGGAACCGCTGGCCGCACAACTGAAATCCAGTGGCGCGTTGACTCCGCAGCAGCAGCAATCGGTCGACGCACTCACGGCATACTCCGCACCCGGCTTGATCTATGCTTATGGCGAGCCGGACCGGATTGTGGTGGCGAGCAACACGGGTTTCATGGGATTTGATCTTGGCACCCTTTTGACGATGGGCCATGGGCCGTTCCTGCCGCAGATGTTTCTGGGCGGGACTATGAATCAGTCGACACATCAAACTCAGTGAGTACAACGATACAAAGCGGAGTGGCGGGCGGCGTGCAGGAACAGACGCCGCCTGCTGCTCCGCTTCCGCCATTAGTCGAAATGCAGGGTCTTTCGGTTCGCTTTGGTAACCGGGACATCCTGCAAGGTCTGACAGCTTCGTTGCGCGGGCGTTCGATTGGACTGTTGGGCCCAAACGGTGCTGGCAAGTCCACGCTGATCAATACTCTCCTCGGTTTTTACAAATCCTCTGCCGGTTCGGCGCGGGTGTTTGGGTACGACGTCGGGACGGAAATCAGAAAAATTCGCGGCCTGGTCGGATACATGCCCGAGAATGACGCGTTCATCTCAAAGATGAGCGCGGTGTCGTTCGTGCAGATGATGGGAGAACTGTCCGGCCTGCCCTCGAGCATGGCCCTGGAGCGGGCGCACGAAGCGCTCTTCTATGTTGGGCTGGCGGAGGCTCGCTACCGCAAGCTGGGAACGTATTCGCTGGGCATGAAACAGCTGGCGAAGCTGGCGCAGGCGATCGTGCACGGGCCGAAGCTGTTGATTCTCGATGAGCCGACCAACGGCCTCGATCCTTCGGCGCGACAGCGAATGATCCGCATGATCAAGGACATCCGCGATGGGAAGGAGATGCGGATCGTATTGTGCTCGCACCTGCTGCGCGATGTCGAGGACACTTGCGACGAGGTGCTGATTCTGAAGCAAGGACGGATCGCACATTACTCGAATCTGGACGAAGAGCGGCGCGCGAACAGGCGTTTCGTGGAGCTCGAGACTTACGGCGCGAATGGCGATTTCACGGAGGCGATCGAGAAGCTCGGTTGCGAGTGCGCGGTGACGGGGAATCGCATGAAGATGATTCTGGCGGATGGGGTTGAGACCCGCGACATTTTCCGCATCGCCGCGGAACGCGAGGTTCGCATCCGGCGGATGAATTTCCGGCGCGATACGCTCGAAGATATTTTTCTGAAGGCCATGGAGAGCTGAGATGGCGGTCTACCGGCGTAACTACAAACCGTATGCGGGAAGGCTGACTCCGGAGTGGTCTCGGTGCCTGGTTCTCTTCCGGTACTCCAGACGGAACTTGTTTCGTTCCAAATTTCTCACTGGATTGTTTGTAGTGTGCTTCTTCTACCCCCTGATATGTCTGCTTATGATCTACCTGGCTCACAACGCGAGCTTTCTGCAGCAATTAGGCGTACCGGCGGGCGTGCTGTCGATTGACAACAAGTTCTTCTTCAATTTCATCAGCGTGCAGGGCGTGTTCGCCTTTCTGTTGACGGCCTTCGCTGGGCCTGGATTGATCTCACCGGATCTGGCTAATGGGGCTCTGCCGCTATATTTTTGCCGTCCGTTCTCGCGAGCCGAGTACGTGCTGGGCAAGTCGTCGGTGTTGGCAATCCTGCTTTCGCAAATTACATGGGTGCCGGGATTAATTCTATTTGCCATGCAGGCTGGCCTTGCAGGGGCAAGTTGGACGTGGTCGAATCTTTGGATTGCGGGCAGCCTGATCCTGTCTTCGTTGATTTGGATCGCGATTCTGTCTCTGCTCGCGATGGCGCTCTCGGCGTGGGTGAAATGGAGAATCGTGGCCGGAGCCTTGCTGCTCGGCGTGATGTTCTTCGGAGCGGGCTTCGCCCAGGCGATTAACGCTGTCATGAGAACCGACTCGGGCCATTTCTTCAATGTCGCCTACCTGATGGGAACCGTATGGAACGCGCTATTTCAGGTTGATTCGCGGCATGCAATCCCAGTGGCCCAAGCCTGGATTGCTTTGCTCATCTATTGCGCCATCTGCCTCTGGCTACTCATGCGCAAAGTGCGGGCTTACGAGGTGATCCGGTGAGCGACCGCATCGCCTTCGAAGATGTCTCGAAGTTCTACGGCGAAATCCTGGGCGTGAACCGGGTGAATCTTTCGATTCCGCCAGGGATTACGAGTCTGGTGGGGCCGAACGGGTCAGGCAAGACGACCCTGATGAACCTGATGACCGGATTGGTAAGGCCCACGCGCGGGCGCGTCGAGGTGCTCGGATATAAGACCGACGATCCGGAAAACTTGTTCAAGATTCTGGGATACTCCACGCAATTCGACGCGTTTCCAAAAGGCCTGACGGGATTTCAGTTTATCTATTCGTATCTACGGCTGGCGGGCCGGGACGACCAAAGCGCCGAACAGCTGGCGTGGCGGGTGATCGAGCGGGTGAACCTGGTCGACGCCGCCAAGCGAAACATTGCGGGATACAGCAAAGGGATGCGGCAGCGCATCCGGCTGGCGCAGGCGATAGCTCACGATCCGAAGGTGCTGGTGCTCGACGAACCACTGAACGGGCTGGATCCGCTCGCACGATCGGAAATGATTGCACTGTTCCGGGCCACCGCGGCGCAGGGTTGTTATGTGATCATCTCCAGCCACATTCTGCATGAAGTGGATGTCATCTCGGATCAAGTCATCCTGCTGAGCAATGGATACGTGGTGGCCGAGGGCCAAATCGCCACCGTGCGCGGCGAGATTCAGGAGCATCCTACGCAGATTCTGATTCGCTGTACCCGGCCGCGCGATCTTGCCGCGAAGATGCTGGAAGGCGAGCTCGCGATCGAAGTCTCCATTCACAAGGACGAGCACGGTCTGTTGCTGAAAACGCGGGATGCCGACCGCTTTTACCTGGAGTTGAATCAACTGGCGCTGAATGGGATCGACATTGAATCGATCGCGCCGGCCGATGACGACGTGCTTTCCGTCTACGAGTATTTGATCGGGAATGAAGAGGCAGTCCGATGACGAGAATGGCGACGAAAATCTGGTGGGCGCAGATCAAGGCCGTGGTCCGGCTGGAAATGCGGAAGACTTTCTTCGCGAAGCGGGGCCTCTGGATTTATGTGGTGGCCGCGCTGCCGGTGCTGATCTTCGTCGCGTACATCGTGGCAAGCGCCCAACGACAGCACCAGACCTCGGACGTCGCGCGGCAAGGGACGAGGCCGCTGACTTATCAGGATCTGCTGGCAGTCAAGCCTGGAATGACAAGCGAGGAAGTGGTGGCTCTCCTGGGGAAGCCGGCCAGGGATTTTCGCTGGACGGAAACCCAGCCGCCAGCGACCGAGAAAGACAAGGCTGTCGAGATTCGGCATGAGGATTATCGCTACTCCGATGGGCAAAGCGATCTGTTTGTGGAGCTGGCGAACGGCAAGGTCGAGAGCATCAATATTCAGGAGGGGACTAACCTGGGCCGGGATTCGATCATGTTCGCCGGCGTGTTCCAGTTTTTCTTCATTCGTTTGGCTGTGTTCTTCGGATGCCTCGGAATCTTCATGAACCTGTTCCGCGGCGAAGTGCTCGACCGGAGTCTTCACTTCTATTTTCTTGCGCCCATCCGCCGCGAAGTGTTGATGGTGGGAAAGTTCCTTGCCGGATTGTTGGCAACCTGCACGATTTTTGTCACCAGCGAACTACTCCAGACGTAGCGTTCGTGTGGCACTTCCCTCCGAGCTTGCGGGATGTTTACCTGTATCACAATCACGGCCTCCAGCACGCGGCCATCTACCTGGGAGTAACGGTGCTGGCGTGCGTTGGCTATGGAGCATTCTTTCTGGTCGCGGGAATGATGTTCAAGAATCCAATTCTGCCCGCGGCGGTGATCTTGATCTGGGAAGCGATCAATCCCTTCCTGCCGAATGTCCTGAAGCAGTTCAGCGTCATTTATTACCTCAAAGCGCTGTGCCCGGTAAATATCCCGAGCGACTCCGGCACTTCGCCTGTGCTCGCGTTGTTGATTTCCAACTCTGATCCGGTATCGGCGCCAGTCGCGGTGCTGGGCATCTTGATTGTTGCGCTGATCGCGCTGTATGCATCGAGCATTCAGGTTCGGCGCATGGAAATTAACTACACCAGCGAATAACGCAGCATCAGGACTCAAGCCGGCCGTTGAATTGAGGATCGAGGAATTTCAAAGGTGCTGGAGCACGTCGGCGATGCGCTCGCCGGCATGGCCGTCCCAAAGAGGCGGAATGCCTCCGCGTTTGGCTTTCCCATCAAGAATCAGCGCTAATTCGCGTGCCAGGCTCTCACTATCCTGACCCACCAGAGTATTCGTTCCTAGCGTCACGGTAATCGGCCTCTCGGTGTTGCTGCGCAGCGTCAGGCAAGGCACTTGAAGATAAGTGGTTTCCTCTTGAATCCCACCTGAGTCGGTGATGACTGCTGAGGCGCGTTTCTGCAGTGCAAGGAATTCGATGTAAGGAAGTGGTTCGACGAGATGCAGTTTCGCTGTGCTGATTCCGAACTCGGAGATTCTGGCCCGGGTGCGCGGATGAACCGGGAACACCACATGCAGATGTTCGCTGGCGGCAAATAGCGAGTCCAGAATGCGCTTCAATGTTTCGCCATCGTCCACGTTCGAGGGCCGGTGGAGCGTCACCAGCGCGAAACGGTCGGGCAGTCCATTTGTCGGGCAACGCTCAGCGGCGGGAAGCAAGCGCACCAGCGAATCGATCATGACGTTGCCGACGACGGTGAATTTTTTTCGGCGAGATGCCTTCGCGGAGAAGATTCTCGTCTCCGTCTTCCGACGGCGTGAACAAAACGTCTGCTAACCGGTCGGTCACGATGCGATTGACTTCCTCTGGCATGGTGCGGTCGAAGGAGCGGAGTCCGGCTTCGACGTGAGCCACGGGAACGAGCAATTTTGCGCAGACCAAAGCAGCCGCGACCGTCGAATTTACGTCTCCGTACACCAGCACGATGTCCGGCTTACGTTCCAGCAAGACCGGCTCGAAGCCGCTCATGATGTCCGCGGTCTGGCGGGCATGCGTGCCGGAGCCGACTCCGAGATTGACGTCGGGGGGCGGAATCTCAAGCTGCGAGAAGAAAACGTCCGACAGATTCTTGTCGTAGTGCTGGCCGGTATGCACGAGCGTCTGCCGCATTCCCGGCCGCGCCTGCAGGGCGTGCAAAACCGGCGCAGCCTTCATGAAATTGGGACGCGCTCCGACCACGTGCAGAATGTGCATAAACGGTGTGGATCCTATACGAGCTTATATCAGTCCCCTGACCGGCTACATCAGCGGATACGTCCGCCCGCGGCAGGATGCGCTCTTTGCTGCGTGGCTCTACGAGCCGGTGTAGAGCTGAAATGGCGCCCAGTAGAAGGGGTTGTGGTAGGCGCTGCCATGGAGCAATGAGAGCTTGGCGGCACGCAGAGCCACATCGGGATCGGCTCCCTTGCCCAGTTCGTCGTAGAAACGGTCCATCAGTTGTTCGGTCGAGGCGTCGGTGACTTCCCAAAGGCCGCCGATCACGTTGTGGGCTCCGGCGCGGAGGAAAGCCCAGGCGAGTCCCACCAATCCCTCGCCCGAGTAGGCACGTTCGCCGGCGCCGTAGCATGCCGAGATCGTAACCAGATCGGCGCGCAAAGGATGCTTGACGATGTCGCGAGCATAGAGTTTGAACGAGTCGGTTTCCCCGGCGGATTTTGATAGAACGATGGCCGAGTCGAGCGGACTCAAGCGGCTGGCGGTACCGTGTGCGACGAAATGAATGGTCGAAAACTTCTCGGGATTGCCCGTCAGGTATGCTGCGGGAGTCGCTTGGTCTCGCTGGTAAACCTGCTCTTGCGCTGGTGCAAAATGTTTGGCGACGTTCGCCATTTGCTGGCCGGCGCGGGGGAGTTCGGGATATTCCTTGCTGGGAGCGACACTATCGCCGATGAGAAGCAGGTTGTTGGCGCGTTTCTTTTCCCTAGCGCGGCTGCGAGCGTTCTTGTTCACGATGGATGCGGCCAGCACACGCAGTGAACTGGCATTAGTGATGTCGGCATCTTCGATCCAGTAGTGGGGCTTTGGGTCGGCGACAATCAACGTTTCGAAATTCAGGTTGTTCAGGCTGCCGTCGGGGATGATGAAGACTTTGGCATTGTTCGCGAGAAGCGCCTTGGCCGGCTCAATGAGAGTGCGGTAGAGGGCGCGTCCATCTTCGCTGGAGTCAAGGACGTCTTGCGGACCTTTGAGGGCCGTCCGATAGCGCTGCGCCATGGCCTCGATGTCGGCGCCGGGAGGAAGGGGAAACAAGCTGGTCTTTTGCGGCGTGATCGCCCAGAGGTACGACTGTTTCTCGCCCAACCAGTAAAAAAGAAGCACGCCTTTGGCCTGGCGAGAGATCTCGCGAGGATTCAGAGCGGGAGGACCGGAGTGGCTGGCGTTTGAAGATCCCTTGGAGAGGAGTCCCAGCCCTTCCAAAAGAGTTCGAGCGCGGTTGTAGTCAGCCCAGCGGAGGGCGTCGTCTGTTTTGCCTTGCGCCACGAGGAAGTGGATGTAGTCGTCGTAGATGTGCGCGGCGTTGTTAGAAAATGGGAGTCTGGAATCGTTGCGCTGCAATGACGACCGAGCCTGCTCGAAGGTCGCGAGCGCTGCGCGATACTGACGATCAGCATCATCTTGGCGCTTTTCATCCTCGTAGAGACGGGCGAGGCCATGTTCTGCCCTCCACTTCAGGGAGGCATTGCCGTTCTGATCCTGCTCGACCTCGCGGAACAGGCGCTCGGCCTGAGTTGCATCTTGCGCTTGAGCAGCAACGATCCCCTTAACCAGCAATGGATAGAGTTCGTCCAGCCGATTGTTATCTTTCTGGGCGATAGCGATCGCTTCGTCGGTATAGATGCTCGCTTGTTGAGGTTCTCCACTCTGAATAGACACCAATGCAAGCGCCCGCAGCGAGTTGTAAATATCCTCTCGACCATCAATCTCTCTTGCAAGTTGCAGCGCGCTTAAGTAGGACTTTTTCGCGCGAGAGATCTCGTTTACCTGCTGATATACATACCCTTCATTCGTGAGCCAGGAGAGCTGATCGATGAAGTCGTGAACCTGGATTGCGTTCTTCTCGGCCTCTAGGGACAGTTCCAGTGACTTTTCAGAGTCACCGAGGTTGTAATACGCCCAACCAAGATTGCCTTTGGATTTCTGAGCGAGGATTCCGGCACCTAGAGCGGTGGAGAGATTCTGCGCCCTCTCCAGCCAGTCGATGGCTTCGTCGAAATGTTCCTCGTGCAGGTAGGAGGCACCTATATTGAGAACTGATGTCGCCTCGAGGAAGGAATCACCATGCCCACGGGCAAACTCTAGGCTCTCCTTGAAGTACTTCTGAGCTTGTGCGGGTAGCGCTCTTTGATTAGCCAGAACGCCTCTAGCCACGAACACGGTGCCACAGACACCATCCTCGGACTCCAAGCAGAGGCGTTCCGCAGCGGTCAACTGGCTCTCCGCGTCAGAGAACCTGTGCAGGCGGGCATTGGAAGCGCCTTCCAGCGCAAAAATTCGAATGACCGTTTTTCTGTCGGTTGGTGGAGTCGGATCGGTCCCCAACAATGCCAAGACCTGCGGGTACATACCGCGCCACAGGAGCGCTTCCGCTTCGAGGGTTCTGAACCTCCAGGCCCATTCGGGGCTCGAGACCTGAAAGTACTGGCGCGCGCGCGCGGCTTCCTCTTCCGCCTGATTTAGGTTGCCGCGAAGAAAGAGCAGGTAAGTACGATCATAAACCGCCTGTGGGTCGTTTACACGACTACAGGCTAGCCCGCAGATGACGATTAGCATCGACAGGCCCGAGGCTACTAGTCGATACGAGTATCGTCCCGAACTTGAGGACGATACTCTCCCGAGGAACCACCCACACTTTAGGGTGCTGTTTGACCGTTGGTCTTGGCGGTGCCGGCCTTTGCAGTACCATGCCCAACGCACCCAAGTTTCATGTTGATGCTCGTGAGTTCGAAGTAAACGCCGGGCTTCTTGGTCCGATCGTCTATCTCCTCGCCCACTTCGACTTCGCCCAGTGCCACGCTGCCAAACTCCGGAATAACGATCACGTGCCCGAAGATCTGCACTCCGGGGATCGGAATCGCGCCGATGCTCTGCACCAGGGAACATGTGATGGGCTCGCGGTGACCTTGGTCGCTCGCGTCGCTGGCCTTAATGAGCTTCTCGATGCGGGCAAGTTTCCCATGGTACTGTTCCTTCAAGTCCTTGGGAAGGCCGTTCGCCTTGGCGATTTTTTCGGTCTGTTCTTTGACCACATTGAGAAACTTCGCGTCCTGCAGATAAGAGCTGTCGTTGGCTGGCCGATCTCCGCAAATACCCAGATTGAGAGTCAGCGTGACCGGGAATCCGCTCACCTGGAAGTTCTGAAACTGCGTGCCCAGGAACGTCACTTGGGGCACGTGCCCGTTCAAATAGGGATGATCGGTCGATACCTGCGACACGACGCGGTCCGCAGTGATAATTTCGAAGACGTTCAGGCCTTCGACGACGGAGGTGGAGAGAGTGATCCACCCATTATGTTTCAGGCTTCGCGCTCCTGACACCCGGGTGTGACCCTTAGCGAAGGTAATCAATCCCTCGATGCTGACTTCTTCGGCGAAGCGTGTAAGGTGACCGCCTCTGCGGTCTTTTAACTTGACTGGCGCGTGCTCTTCGATCTTTTGCTCGATGGGACGCTGCAAATGTCCGCTGAGGACGTGGGCTTCGGCATGGTAGTCATGCGAGCGTTCGACTGTGCTGGCTGCTTCTGGGATTTCCGTCATAGTGGCCATAGTGTACCTCCACTCCTTTGCAGTTCATCTCTGAATTTGTAATTGGAAGGACGTGTTTGGGAGGTCTTTGGTCTCCCCCGCGACGGTCACGCCGTGGACCGCTATGGTGTAGGTTCCCGGCTCCCGATCGATCTTTGGGACCGTGACCGACCACTGGTCTTGCCCGGCCGCAGGCACGATGGTGAAGGAACCCTGCAGTTTTCCGGCGGGATCGTACAACTCCGCGGTATAGCGCACATAAGCGCCATCCGGCGGGATCCGAACGAACAAAAGCAGGCCCTGACCCTCGGGTATCGAGGTGGGAGTTCCGCCGCCTCCCCAGGTTCCCACGTTCACTGAAACGGCCGGCAAAACCTGAGGCCGCCTGAGTTCTGATTGCAGCTTCGGATAGGTAACCAGGTTCTGATATCCGGCCACCGCCAGCAGAAGCGCAAGCGCGGGCGCGGCGAATGCGGGGCGAAGCCAGGCGAACCATCCTGGGCGAGCAGGTTCTGGGCGGTAGGCGGCGCGGACAAAAACCGGCCCGGGCTCCTCCGCCAGAACAACCTTGCTCTCCTCGACAAACTGGTGAGCCGCGCGCACATCCAGGGCGCACTCGGGACAGTCAAAATAGTGCTCTTCGAACTCGTCCCGCGTTTCGGACTCGAGCTCGTTGAGTAAATATCTTTCCGTCATTTTGTCTCGAACCACCGCTGTGTGGTCCATGATTTTATTTCCCCCTCGGACGAAGTGGGTGCCTGCCTGCATAGCATCGATCTCTAAGCTGGAGCAAAATCTGGGGGTTTCTCTCCCGAATGCTTCAGATACGATGACTTGAATGCTTGCTTGGCACGGTGCAACAGTACGCGTAAATATTCACGATCGACGCCGAAATCACGGCAGACCTGGTCCTTGTCCCGTTCTTCCAGGAAGACCTCGCGGAGCAGACGCCGGTCCCGCTCGGGAAGCTTGTCGAGGATTTCCCGGACTTTCTTTTCTCTTTCCTTGGCACTGAGCGCGCCCAACAGATCGACATTGAGGGCGGGGAAATTCTTCTCCTCTTCCTCGTCCAGGGAAGTATTGCGGGCGGCCGACCGGTAGTGCTCGAGCAGGACGTTATTGCAAATGGAGTTGACGAACGATCCCAGGCGGTCGGGCTGAAGAATCTTGCCGTCGCGGAGGGCCATGAAAAACCGGGCAAAGGTCTCTTGACGCACGTCCTCAACGGCTTCGGGCGACTTCAGGCGGGCGCCTAGTTTGATCTTGATCAGGGCGCCGAAGTAGGCCGAAAAATGCTCCTGGGTGCGGAAGTCTCCGGACCGCAGCAAACTGAGATAGGACTCGTCAAAGGATTGGAACTGCAAGTACTTGCCCCGCACATTCTGGAGTGTCAGAAAGTGTAGCACCGGGGCCGACGGAGTGCTGCCGTTTTCCGGGGCGGGTGCGGGCGGGGCGGAACGTTTCACAAGGGACAAGCCGCTGCGGCGGCAAACAGTGGGCGGGTTGGGCCGGGCGCTTTGCACTGGGAGGAATCAACTCCTGAAGCCTGGATCGATGGAACTGGATCGAAAAGCTTGGATCGAACGTTTAGGGCCCTGGGGAAGACTGAATTCAAAAGCGCCGGAGCCGCTTCCCCCCGGATCGACTCCGGCACTAACGAGAACTTCAGACTAGTGGTTGCCAGACTGAGTTCCTGAACTGTGGCTCATCGGTTACAAGCCCGATGTCCTCCACGTATAGGGATAGTGCAGGGGGGGCCCCTAGCGTTACAGCCGAATCAGATATTTTTTCGGGCTAGGAGCCAGGGGAGCCTCTCCTGGGCATTCCCCCCACGGCGCTAACTTAAGAGTTTTTTCCGGTTTGCGCGTCACCCGTCCATAATCGACGGTAGGTCCAGATGGAAAAGGAATGAAGAGTTGAAAACCAGGTTGCGACACGATCACCGGGAGGGTCGACGGCTGGTTGCGCGAGCGCTATGAGGAATCAGGGAAGCTGCAGGTCGAAGGCGTAGATTTCCTGGGTGCTGGTGTCGCGGGGGAGCAAGAGAATGTCGCCGGGGCCGAGGCCGGTCCAGGAGGATCCGCCGCCAAACTGGTCGGAGAATCGCCGCACGTTGTTCAGGTCCACCAGCTTCTCCAGCTTCGAGTCACTGATTCGCAAGCGGTAAAATGCACTGGCTCCGCTCTCGAGTGTGTCGAAATACAGGGAGGTACCATCGGAGGACCAGGTGAGGTAGCCAAACCCATGCACGGGGGTCTCCAACTGCCGCCAGCGTTGAGTCTTCAGATCGTAGAGCACCAGTCTGTCATTCGTGGCTTGGGTTATCGCGACAATGTAGCGACCATCCGGAGACCAGCGGGGACCGAAGATCCCCTGCGAATCCGGAAGTTGCGACAGTTGGTGGGTTTTGAAGTTGAACAACTCGATGAGGGTTCGATCAGGATGAAGTAGTTCGTAGTGCGCAAAGGCGAGCGTGCTGCCGTCCGCTGACCAAGAGGGATCCGTTTCCTGATCTCCTTCAGTGACTGCCTGTGGACTGCCACCATCTTTTGAAATGACAAAGACCTTCCATGGCTTTCCCGGCAAGGCTCCGGAGAATACGATCTGCTGCCCGTCTGGAGACCAGTGTGCCAAGGCGGTTCGCATGGGAGGATAAGTGAGCTGAAGGCGGGCGCCCCCGTCGGGTTTGGAGCGCCACAGAGTGTTTTCGGGGTAGCTGACGTAAGTGATCCACTGGCCGTCGCGGGAGAATGCCACATCGCCGGCAGAGATTCCACCGAGATAGGGAACAAAGTCACCGGATTTTGAGTCGTAACGGATCAACTCCGCTCGCAGCTGGGTGCCGACTACGAACAGTTTCTTGCTATCTTTGCTCGGAAGTGGTTCGCTAAACTGCAGAGGGCCAGTAGTGAGCTGAACGGGTTCGCGGACGATTCTTCTCCAACTATCGGACGCATCGGGCACGATCCAAATGTTGCTGGCGCCTTCTCGAATACTTTGGAAAACGTAGTACCTGCCATCGCTGGTCCAACGGCCACAGCACTCGTTGGGAGGATTGTTCCAGCCCGGAAACAACGGGTGGATATTGCTGCCGTCGCTGCGGCCTTCATAAATGGCAGATGTGCTGTTTGCCGCATTAAAAGACGTGAACCGGATGCGCTTCGCATCCGGAGAAAAGCGAACGGATCCGGGAGAGTCCGTGGCCGCGGCAAACTTCCGCGGGTTGGTCCCGTCATGCTCGGCGATGTATAGGTCAGTCCCCTTTCCAAATATGAGCTTTCCGTCCGGGGCCCATACGCCCCCGAGCCCGGTAATGTCGCCCAGCCGCCGCGGCGATCCGGCGGGAATAGGAACCGACCAATAGGGGCTGCTGCCAAAATTAATGGCTTGCAGCATCAATAACTCGGAGCCATCCGGGGCGACATCGGCGACGAGGGCATCGGGAAAAGGCGAGTTCAGAGTAACCGTTTCGCCACCCGAGCTCGCGACCTGAGCAACTGCCAAACTACCGGGCAGCGTTTCATTGAAATAGATTCTGTTGCCATCGGTCACGAGATCGGACTTGGGAAGGCGATCGTTCGTGATCTGTTTGGGCGCCAGTATCCTGGGCGGCGGAAGCGGTGTGCGCAGCCACTCCAAGACCACAGCCCCGGCGACCAGGACAAGCGCCGCGAGGGCAGTCCATTTCAGCCATGAGAGCCGTCGAGTTGCCTCGGTGCGCGGGGCTGGTGCCCCTGTCGCACCTGGCAATGGCGCTCGGCCCGAGTCCGTGTCGCGCTTGAGGCGCTTGAGGTCGGTTTCGAGATCGGCGGCTGAGCGGTAACGGAGATCGCGATCCTTCTCGAGAGCCTTGTTGATGATGCGTTCCAGATCGGCGGGCAGATCGGGATTTAGGCGCAGGGGAGCGTTCGGGGCGCGATTGACGATCGCCTCGCAGATCATCGCCGAGGTTTCGGCGCGGAAGGGCAGAGCCCCGGTTGCCATTTCGTACAGGACCGCGCCGTAGGAAAATAGATCGGTGCGAGCGTCGAGTTCCTTGCCTCGCACTTGTTCCGGTGACATGTAGGAGACCGTGCCCACCATGGTGCCGGGGCTGGTTAGATGTTCGGCGTCAATTGACTGAGTCAGCGTGTTCAGCGCGGACTGGCTCGTTGAACTGGCGGGCGCGACCTTGGCCAAGCCGAAATCGAGAATCTTGGCATGGCCGCGCTCGGTGACGAAGATGTTCGCGGGCTTGATGTCGCGGTGGACGATGCCCTTGCTGTGGGCGGCGTCGAGCGCGTCGGCGATCTCGATGGCGAGGGGGAGCAGAATCTCGAGATCGAGAGGGCGGCCGCCGATACGGTGTTTTAGCGTTACGCCTTCCAGATATTCCATGGCGATGAACGCCAGACCGTTTTCCTCGCCGATGTCGTGAATGGTGCAGATGTTGGGATGGTTCAGAGCAGACGCAGCCTGCGCTTCACGCTCGAACCGGGCGAGAGCCTGGGGATCGCGAGCCACTTCATCGGGGAGAAACTTGAGAGCAACGAAACGGTGCAGGCGAGTGTCTTCGGCCTTGTAGACCACACCCATCCCCCCACCGCCGAGCTTCTCGAGGATGCGGTAGTGCGAGATGGTCTGGCCGATCACGGGGGATGCCTTGCGGTAGGGGTCGCTTCATCTTACGGACAGGGCATTCGCGAGTCAACGAAAGGCGCCATACCGTAAGATCACTCCCGGATGGTCGGCAAACAGGAAGTAGCGACCAGGAAACTGGCAAACAGGGTCGACGTCTAGCCCGACCAGCTTGAGTTTTAATTTATGGGAGCCCTCGGGACCCTAGATGGCATGTGAGAAGGGGCACCCCCTCCACGAAACTGCCTTAATCGGTGTAGGATGGCGGCTGTTTCCCTAGTAAACCATGGAGATACGTACCCACATGAAACCGGCCAAACGAGGCAAATCCCTTGTTATTCGAATGGCATTCGGATCCGCGATCTACCTTGCTGCGGTAGGTTTCGCCCTAGGACAAGGGGCAGGTCCATCCGTCAAAAGCGTTCGGCAGGCGGTGATTTCTCCGGATGGGACCCATGTCGCGTGGGTGGAACCTGTGAGCACCGGGGGAGGGGGCTCGGCCATTTATGTTCAGGATTTGAAGTCATCGAGTTTGCAGCCGCAGCGCATTTCGGCGGCAGGCGAGGGCGCGACCGCGCATGAGGGGGATGCCTGCTGGTCTCCGGATAGCAAGCAGATCGCGTTTCTATCCGATGCGGGCGGCAACGACCAATCGGAGCTGTACGTGGCAGACTTGGGCAGCGGGCCCTCCCGCAAGCTTACGAGCCTGACGGGGTTCCTGGCGGATCCGGCGTGGGCGCCTGATGGGAAGACGATCGCGATCCTGTTCACGGAGAATGCGCCGAGAGCGGCTGGTCCGTTGATGCCGATGACGCCAGAGACTGGGGTGGTTGATAGCAAGGTTTACGAGCAGCGTCTTACGACGGTAGAGGTTGCATCGGGCAACGTTCGGCAGTTGTCTCCGGCAGATATGTACGTTTACGAATACGATTGGTCGCCGGACAGCAAGAGCTTCGCGGTGACCGCGGCCCATGGTGCAGGGGATTCGAATTGGTACGTCGCGCAGATCTATACCTTAGGCGCGGAGGGCGGAGAGCCGCGCCCGGTTTACAAGCCGCGTTTGCAGATCGCGGAGCCACGGTGGTCGCCTGACGGAAAGAATATTGCCTTCATTGAAGGACTGATGAGCGATGAAGGGTCCACGGGCGGCGATATTTATGTTGTGCCAGCGAGTGGAGGGAGTGCTCGCAATGTCACACCAGGAATCGCGGCATCGCCGAATCGAATATTCTGGGCGGCTGCCGATAAGATTCTGTTCACCGAGAACATTGATGGCCTAACGGGCATTGGAACGGTAGATCTCGCGAATGGGAAAATTGCCCAACTCTGGTCGGGAGCGGAATCTCTGGCGATTTCGTTGTCGGCGGATCAGGCGAAGTCGGCGGTGATCAGGAGTTCTGCCGAGCGTCCTGGCGAGATCTGGGTGGGGGCCATTGGCAGTTGGAAACAGCTGACGCATTACAACGATGCGGTTCGTCCAGACTGGGGCGAGATGAAGAGCTTGCATTGGACCAGCGACGGAATGCGCATTCAGGGCTGGCTGCTGTACCCGAAGGATTACGACCCGAGCCGGCGCTATCCCATGGTGGTTGTGGTGCACGGTGGCCCTGCGGCGGCGGTCCGCCCAAGCTGGCCCGGACGCGGCTTCAATATCGACAGCCTCTCCACCAAGGGGTACTTCGTGCTCTATCCCAACCCTCGGGGGAGTTTCGGGCAGGGAGAGAAGTTTACCGAGGGGAATGTCAAAGATTTTGGCTACGGAGACTTCCGCGACATTCTGGGTGGAGTCGACGAAGTGGTGAAGACGTTGCCTGTGGACGATCAGCGCGTCGGAATTTTCGGGTGGAGCTATGGCGGATACATGACCATGTGGGCGGTGACGCAGACCCACCGTTTTCATGCGGCCGTGGCGGGCGCGGGATTGTCGAACTGGCTGAGTTACTACGGCGAAAATGATATCGATGAGTGGATGATCCCTTATTTCGGGGCGTCGGTGTATGACGATCCCGCGATTTATGCGCGAAGCTCGCCAATGACGTTCATCAAGAATGTCAAAACACCGACGCTCATTCTGGTCGGAGAACGCGACGGCGAAGTGCCGGAGCCGCAGTCGCGCGAATTCTGGCATGCGCTAAAGAGTCTCGGCGTGGAAACGCAGTTCGTCGTCTACGAGGGGGAGGGGCACTCCATTCGCAAGCCGGAACATCAACGCGACATCATGGAACGGCTCGTCGGATGGTTCGACCGTTATTTGAAAGCGGATCCGGCGCAGCACTAGGACCAGTTTTAGACGTGAGTCACTTTGGCGCTGCACGAGAAAAACTTAACCACAAAGGACACGAAGTCACACGAGGGAATCCAAGAAACAGGTCCTTCGTGAACCTTCCCTGGGTTTCGTGACGACTGGTGTGCTTCTTGTGTAGAGTGTTGTGCGGTACTTTCTAGCTTGATCTGGACTATCTGGAGGCACTACTTGAGAAATAGACTGACATCATCTGCAGTGATTTTGCTTGCAGTGTTGACGTCTCTAATCGCTACTTCACTTTCCGTCGTCGCACAGGAACCGGCTCCGGCTCCGGCTCCTGTCCACAAAGCTCCAGCGGCAGTTGCGAGCGTTGACATCCCGATTCCCGACATCAAGTACACGAAGTTCACGCTCGCCAACGGGCTGACCGTTCTGGTGCATGAGGACCACAAGGCCCCGATCGTTGCCGTGAACACGTGGTATCACGTGGGCTCCAAGAATGAAAAGCCGGGCAAGACGGGCTTCGCCCATCTTTTTGAGCATTTGATGTTCAGCGGCAGCGATGACTTCAACCACACCTACATCAACGCCATGGAAAAGGTTGGAGCTACCAATCTGAATGGCACCACCAACAACGATCGCACGAACTATTTCGAGAATGTGCCCACCTCGATGCTGGACTACGCGCTGTTCGCCGAAAGCGATCGCATGGGGCACTTGCTGGGCGTGCTCGACCAGAAGAAGCTCGACCTGCAGCGCGGCGTGGTGCAAAACGAAAAACGCCAAGGAGAAAATCAGCCCTACGGCGTGACTGAAGAAATCATCACTGAGAACACTTACCCAGTCGGCCATCCTTATTCGTGGACCGTGATCGGTTCCATGAAAGACCTGGACGCAGCTTCGATGAGCGACGTGCAGGAGTGGTTCAAGACTTATTACGGCCCCAACAACGTGACGGTAGTAATCGCGGGCGACGTCACGCCGGAGGTAGCGAAAGAAAAGGTCGAGAAATATTACGGCGACATTCCCGCGGGGCCGCCCATTGCCAAGCAGGAAGTGTGGATTGCGAAGCGCACCGGCACACATCGCGGCTGGGTGCAGGATCGCGTCCCGCAGGCTCGCCTGTATCGAATTTGGAACGTGCCAGAATTTGGGTCACCCGAAGAAGCGCAGCTTGATCTGGCAGCGCAAGTGCTCGGCGGGGGCAAGACGTCGCGCCTCTACAAGAGACTGGTTTACAAAGATCAGATTGCGACCAGTGCAACGGCGTCGAATGACACCAGCGAGATTGGCGGACAGTTCGACTTCACGCTCACGGCGAATCCTGGCGAGGACCTCGGCAAGGTGGAAAAGGCGGGTGACGAAGAATTGCAGAGGTTCCTGAAGAACGGACCGACCGCCGCCGAGTTGCAACTGGCGAAGACACAGATCCTCGGCCGGTACGCGCGGATCGTGGAACGGATCGGCGGCTTCGGCGGCAAGAGCGATCTACTCGCACGCTGCCAGACCTTCCGCGGCAATCCCGATTGTTACAAGGACTACCTGAAATGGGTGAAGGCTGCGACCCCTGCCACCGTAAAAAAGGCCGCGGATGAGTGGCTGAGTGACGGCGACTACGTGCTGGAAGTGCACCCGTATCCCACTACGTTCAAGACTGACGCCAAACTCGACCGTTCGAAAGAACCGGCAGCGGGCGATCCAATGTCGCTCAAACTTCCTCCTCTCCAGAAAGCAACGCTCAGCAACGGGTTGAAGGTGGTGCTCGCAGAGCGCCATACCGCTCCCGTGGTGAACTTCACTTTGATGGTGGAGAGCGGCTACTCGGCCGATCCGGCCGACGCGACCGGTACCGCCAGCTTCGCGCAGCGCATGCTGGAAGAAGGGACGCCGACGCGGGATTCTCTGAAGATTGGAGAGGAGTTGGAATCGCTCAGCGCGAACTTCACTGCCGGAGCGAGTCTCGACTATTCGCTGGTCAGCCTCAATACACTAAAGAGCACGATGGATCCGTCGCTGGAGATTTATGCGGATTTGATTCTGCATCCCGCGTTTCCGCAGAAAGAGTTCCAGCGACTGCAGAAAGAACGGATTGCTGGCATCCAGCGCGAAAAAGTAACGCCTCAGCCGATGGCGTTGCGCGTGGTACCGACACTGCTTTATGGCAAGGGACATCCCTACGCCGTGCCGTTCACGGGTTCCGGCAGCGAAGAAGCCGTCAAGAAAATGACTCGTGAGGACTTGGCCAAGTTCCACGACACTTGGTTCAAGCCTAACAATGCCACGCTGCTGGTTGTCGGCGATACGACGCTGGAGGAAATCAAACCCAAGCTGGAAAAGCTATTGGCGTCGTGGAAGCCCGGCGACGTGCCAAAGAGAGACGTACCGCACGTCGGAGAACCCGAGAAGGATGTCGTTTATCTCATCGACCGTCCGGGATCGGGCCAGAGCGTGATTTTTGGGGCGCAACTGGCGCCTCCGCAGAATGATCCCGATGCCATCGCACTACAATTGGTGAACGGGATCTTTGGCGGAAAGTTCAGCGCGCGCATCAACATGAACCTGCGCGAGGACAAGCACTGGTCGTACGGCGTCCGCGCCGTGTTGCCCCCTGCCAAGGGGCAGCGTCCTTATATCAGCATCTCGGCGGTGCAGACCGACAAGACGAAGGAGTCCATGGTTGAGTTGGTCAAGGAATACAAGGGCATCGCGGGCGAAAAACCAATCACTGCAGAAGAACTCAAGGACGAGCAGAGCAACACCACCCTCGCGCTGCCGGGAAACTTTGAGACGGTGCAGCAACTCAGCGGGGCCTACGGGAACATTATTCAGTACAGCTTGCCGGAAGACTACTACAACACCTTCACACAGAAGGCGCTGGCTCTCACGCCGGAGAGCGCCAATGAGGTCGCCAAGAAATACATCCTGCCGGACCATCTGATATGGGTGGTCGTGGGAGACATGAGTAAGGTCGAGGCCGGCGTGCGGGAGCTGAATCTGGGCGAAGTGCACAAGATCGATGCTGACGGAAATCCGGTGCACTAGGAATCGGCGGTCGTTGATCAAGCAACGGTTGATGTGGGCGCACACGTCGAGTGGCGCCCGCATGGGCCAGATAGCTTCTAAAGCAAGCTGCGGAGCCCCGGGGGCTAAAGTGTGCGCGACTCTTTCGCCCCGCAGGGCCTCGCCTTTTTTCCCACCTCCCACGGCTTACGCCGTGGGCTGCATTTTTACGCCGCTTCGCGGCTCGTAGGTGATTGAAGTCACAGACCTCATTCTGTCCAGTACGCGAAAATTGAAAGGTTGTCTTCGCGATTCGCACGAACCTATAACTCAGGTGGAACGAGCACCACTGAAGAAAACGAGGCATTATCTGTGAAAACGAAGAAGGGCGTCATTGGAATTCTGACCGGCGGAGGCGACGTACCGGGACTCAACCCTGCGATTCGCGCGGTGACTATTCGCGCGCTCCGTGAGGGATGTGAGGTGATCGGCATCCGTCGCGGATGGGCCGGATTGGTCGACATGGTCCGCGAAAAGGACTACGACAACAGTGAAAACTTCCAGACATTGTCTGAGGATTTGGTTAACCGCACCGGCCGCACGGGCGGTACGTTTCTGCATTCCTCGCGCACGAATCCCAGCAAGGTCAAGAAGGCCAGCGTTCCGCCACACCTGCAGTCCACTTATAACGCGGAGAAGAACGACCTGACACCGGAAGTCCTCAAGAATCTGGATTGGCTCGGGATCGACTACCTGATCCCGATCGGTGGCGATGACACTCTGAGTTATGGCGTGCGGCTTTATCAAGAGGGCGTAAAGGTCGTCGCCATTCCTAAGACGATGGACAACGACGTCCCCGGCACCGATTACTGCATCGGCTTCAGCACGTGCGTGACGCGAACCATCTCCATGACCAACAGCTTGCGCACCAGCGCGGGCTCACACGAACGCTTCATGGTCCTCGAAGTGTTCGGACGCTACGCTGGATTCACGGCCATGCTTCCCACGATGGCCGGAGCCGCGAACCGGTGCGTGATTCCGGAACACAAATTCGACATCGAGCGCCTCACCGAATTACTGGTTGCCGACCGACGAAAGAACCCCAGCCGCTATTCCGTCGTCCTGGTTTCGGAGGGAGCGATGTTCGAGGGGGGAGAAATGATCTTCGAGGCCGAGACCACCGACGCCTTCGGCCACAAGAAACTCGGCGGCATCGGAGATCTGGTTTCGGAGAAGCTGAAGGAACTCTCGCCCAAGTACAACAATGGCAAGGCAATCGACACGATTACCCAGAAGCTGGGGTACCTCGTGCGATGCGGCGATCCCGACGCGATCGACTCCATCGTCCCAATGGCCTATGGCAATCTCGCCCTCGATTTGCTGCTGAGCAAGATTCACGGACGACTGGTCGTTCTCAGGAACGGGCGCTACGACAACATGCCGATCGATACCGTGACCGCGAGCAAGAAGGTTGTCGACGTAAAAGCGCAGTACAACATCGAGCGCCTTCGTCCCCATTACAAGAGCTTTGAAATGAAGCCGCTCTTCATTATGACGACCGAAATGGGGTAGAGCGCTGCCCCGCGACTGAAACAACGATCAGGTGATCTCATGCGGGTGCACGAGATCACCTGAGGCCTTGCGCGAACGCCCACCTGATGTTTCCGGGAGCTACAAAATCCACCCAACGAATCTACCTAACCGACGACGCGCCTATAGGAGAGTCTGATGGGCGCAATCAGAAATATGAATTGGACGCACTTCCCGCCTGCGGATAGAAATCTTGGGCTAGAAGTGAACCGCCTCCAATCCACGGCTCACCAAGTATGAGCAGTAAGAGCATCAGCTGCATATGGGAAAAAGCTATCGAATCTGGCCCTCGCTTATTGGAGCCGTATCTGGCTGTCTTCTGATCGGGCTGGCCACATTCGTCTGCTATCGCCTGCAACTGAACCTCACCGTTACCAGCTTCGTTTACCTGGTGGTGGTTGTTCTTCAGTCTCTGGTGGGGAACTTCGCGTCATCGGCCATGGTCTCTCTGGTTGCCGTTTTGTGTCTGGATTTCTTCTTCACGACGCCGCTCTTTTCTCTCGAGGTCACCAACCCGCTGGACATTCTGGCTCTGATTTCGTTTTTGACTACTGGGCTGGTTATTACACGGCTGACGACTCGAGTGCGCGAAGAAGCAGCGATATCGGACCACCAACGGCGGCAGGTGAATCAACTGTACCGGCTGGCGCAGCGGCTACTGGCATTGGATCCCGAGAAGACTACGCACACACACTCGATCGAGTTGTTTCAGGATCTTCTTGACCTTCGGGCGGTGTGCCTGTTCGACGCCAAAGCGGAGATCCATTGCGCGGGCAATCCGGGGAATGGCCTGGCGGAGCGGACGAGGGCAGCGCATTCATCCGGTCGAGATACGGATGATCCGGGATCGGGCGTTCTCATTCGCTGTCTGGTCGCCGGTGGCCATAGAATTGGCGCGATCGGTTTCGAAGGCCTGCGCGATCCGGAACTGACGGCTGGGCCTCTCTCTGCTCTCGCTGCCGCCATGCTAGAAAGAACGCATACTTTTCACAGCGCAAGCCATGCCGCTGCTACCGCCCAAGCGGAGTTGTTTCGCGGGGCCGTGCTGGATGCCCTCGCCCACGAGTTCAAAACCCCGCTGGCCACCATTCTCGCCGCTGCCGGAGGTCTCCGCGAGGTTGGCCCTCTCAGCGCCGATCAGTCGGAGCTCACCGAGATCATAGAAACAGAGTCAGCCCGCCTGGGTGGGCTAACGTCTCGAGTGCTCGGAACCAGCCGGTTAGACCGAGAAGATGTGAAGCCGCGTCTCGATCGCACCGACATCACCGAACTTGTGGTCAACCTGGTGGAACAGTATTCGCGTCAGTGCGCGGACCGGCGTTTCTTCGTCACCAAAGGAGCCAGTGCGACGGAAGTGCTGGCGGATAGCGACTTGCTCCAACTTGCACTCCGGCAGTTGCTGGACAACGCCTGCAAGTATTCGCCGCCGGGCTCGGCGGTGAAGGTCTGTCTGGAATTGCAGAACGAGGAGGCAGCCGTCCGTGTGCTGAATAGCGGGACTGCGATTGGCGCGCATGAACGAACGCGGATTTTTGAACGTTTCTATCGCGGAGTGGAAGCGCGGCGTCTCGCACCCGGTTCTGGTCTGGGCTTGTATTTCGCGCACAAGATCGTGCAGGCCCATGGGGGCAGCATGGAACTCGAGGACCAAAACGTCGCGACCGGGGAGGGTACCGCTTTCCGTCTGACGCTGCCTCTCGCCCAACCGGCTCAGTAAGGATCGTTTGCCTATGTCTACCGAACAGCTGAATGCTTTGCTGGTTGATGATGAGCCGTCGTTCCGGAGAGCGTTGCGGACGTCGCTAGCGGCCAGCGGGTTTGCGGTCGAAGAGGCTCCCAGTGGTGAAGAGGCAATCGCGATCCTGGCTCAACGTCCGTTCGATCTAATGCTGCTCGACATGAACATGCCGGGCGCCGGAGGAGTGGAAACTTGCCGCGAAGTCCGCTCGTTTTTGCCGCGGATCGGGATCGTGATGATCACCGTGCGTGATTCCGAAGGTGACATGGTGAAGGCGCTGGAGGCGGGCGCGGACGACTATCTCACCAAACCGGTCCGCTTACGAGAACTGGTGGCGCGGCTGCGGGCCGTGTCGCGCAGGCTACACGCTGAAGATGCAGCCGAGTCGCTTGTTCTCCGCGTGGGCGATCTTGAACTCGACGTCAACCGCCGTCTGCTCTACCGCGGCGGCGAATTCGTTCATCTCACTCCCACGGAGTTTCATCTGCTCGCCCTCTTGATGCGCAATCAGGGCAGTCTCGTCACTCACGCCCAGCTGCTGCGTTCGATCTGGGGACCGGAGTATGGCACTGAGCTTGATTATTTACGCTCCTACGTGAAAGCACTTCGAAAGAAGATTGAGGAGAATCCTTCGCGGCCGAAGTATCTTCTGACCGAGCCTTGGGTCGGATACCGGCTGTGCAATCCTTCTCAGGCGTATCCTGCTGTGCGCTGAGAAGTATTCTCGCGGAAGACTGCGGCCGCCTGAAGCAGACTCGCCCGCCTTATAAGAAACGCTTATCCAACCCAAACAAATTATGAATCCTGGTCTTCACGGATTCTTCATGCCCTGCCCTGTATTGTTCTCCGACCAAGAGAGCAGTGGATGCGAAGCAAGGCTCAACGAAACAGGGCCAGCATTCTTCACCGTTTGCAATGTTTCATGGCCGAGCCTTATGCACTCCATACGATTGTTTTACGCGATCTTTATGACTTTCTGGATGTAATCAGCTTTACCCTGACCGCGAAGGCGACGGGAACACCGAGTTCCGCTCGACGGACCTTCCGCCTTTGGTCCCAGAGATGCACTAACAAACCTAAATCAGCAGGAGATTGGGGCGTGATGACCATGAGTACTCATTTCTATCGGACGTTAACCGCTGTAGTTATGCCGTTTGCCCTGGGAACGATTCTGCTTTGTGCTCCACCCCAGCGCTGTGCTGCTCAGGCCCAACCACAGGCTGGCGCTCCGACGACACTTGCTGCGCTGCATGAACCCGCGGCCAGTGGTCCGGCTGGTGACGGAGGCACGACGAACAAGGCCACGCCAAGTGTGGCGGCACCCTCCCCCGATCCCGACATATCGCCCGCAGTCGCGAAACAGCTCGCCGCCATGCAGGCGGAAATTGAAGAGCTCAAAGCTCTGTTGTTGAAGAGCAATGAATCCGCCCCAACGTCGACACACGCCATGGCCCCATCGGCGATCGTAGCGCAGCCCACGCCCGCAATTGCGATCGCGAATCCGGCTCCGCCGGTGGCGCAGCAGGTTGCAGATACGGCGACCAAGTCCCAAACGCCGGCGCCGTCGGCCCCGTTTGCGTATGCAGACTGGACGTGGCTGAATGGCAACCCGCGCAACAAGGATGCTGTCTGGGATTCAGCATTCTTCACTCCAGAGATCCGCATGGACATCCATTACATCCAGGATCTCAACCATCCGAGGGACGACACCATGGGTGGCTCGACCGAGATCTTCCGCTCGAACGAATTCCAGGTGGAGCAGATCAGCTTTGGCGGTAACTTCCACTGGCAAAATGTTAACGCCCGGATCTTGACCATGAATGGAATGTTCGGCGTCACCACGCCGCGCAACGACGCCAGTGCCGGACGCGGTCAATGGGACCTTCGTGGGGCGTACAAATACGTTTCTGAGGCGAACGCCGGCTATCACTTGAACGTAAACCACGGGCTGAATGTCGATGCAGGAATTTTCGTTTCCTACATCGGTCTTTTTAGTTACTACAATTTTGATAACTGGGCTTACCAGCCGTCCTACGTGTCATCGAACACACCGTGGTTTTTCAACGGATTGCGAATCCAATGGTTCCCCACGGACAAACTGAAAATTGAGCCCTGGATCATTAACGGATGGCAATCCTACGGCAGGCTAGGCAGCAAGCCGGGTCTAGGTGGGCAGATCTTGTATCGTCCGAAGCCCTGGCTCTCTCTTGTCTTCAACAACTACGGCATGGGTGAAGACACGCTGGGCAACGGGAACGGCCAGTTCGGGCGCTCGCGCATCCACACCGACGACAGCGTTGAGGTCAAGTACTACGACCATCCCGAAAAGACCTTGGACAAAATGGCATTCTCTCTTACGGGCGATTTGGGTTGCGAGTACGGCGCAAGCGGATCGTTTGTCAGTGCACAAGGTCGAACCATCAATAACAACGTGAATTGCCACCACAACACGGCGACGAGCAGCAAGCAGACCTTCGCTGGCTGGATGCTCTACAACCGCTGGTGGTTCAAGAAGGACATGTACGGCATCACCATTGGCGGAGGAGTGATGGACAATCCAGGGCGCTACCTGACTCTGCTTCCACCGATCAATGGAGCTGATGCCATCACCGGCTCGCCCTATTTCACGCAGAACCCCGGTGATCCGTACAAAGCCTGGGATGCTTCGATCACCTTCGACTGGATGCCCAAACAGTACATCACTTTCCGAACGGAGTACGGGTATCGTCACGCGAACGTGCCGTACTGGACGGGTCGCGGTGGGATCACTCCCGGAGTCAACGGCTTCCCCAGCACGGTTCCGAACCCAGGTGCCGGATCGGTGGTGGGAGGCACGACGTTCGTGCCGGGTCCATTCCTTGTCCGCCACACCTGGCTTCACGTGCGTGGCCGGCAGCTCGGGTTTCTGCCCCGATCTGCGGAAAGATGAACCCAGCATAAGGTACGCGATCATGGTGAAGTTCTAGTCGGACGACGAAGGAGACGAGGCGACACATGCGCGACATGAACCGGAGCAGCGTTCGACAGTTAGTTTGCAACTGCGGCGCTG
This sequence comes from uncultured Acidobacteriaceae bacterium, assembly GCA_963795875.1. Lineage (GTDB taxonomy): Bacteria > Acidobacteriota > Terriglobia > Terriglobales > Acidobacteriaceae > Sulfotelmatobacter. The sequence goes on along the minus strand of CAWCJM010000003.1, from coordinate 247,997 downwards.
CTCCGTTTTCTCTTTGTTCTTTCTTTGCCTGCGCTGCTGGCGATGGCGGGTTGCACCGCGCACGCCGACCCGGCGGCGGAGGCGCCGCCGCCCGCAAACATCGTGCCGGGAGCGGATCCCGCATTGTTCACCGTAGATCATCCCGAGCAATTTCCGCTCGCAGCCGCGGTCGAACGTCCCACGACTTCCGAGTTGGTGGTCACGGGGACGGTCACGCCTGATATTGCTCGCAACGTTCCTGTGGTCTCGCTCGCCTCGGGGCGCGTCGTGGCCATTCACGCGCGACTGGGCGACACCGTGAAAAAAGGCCAGCTGTTGCTGACCATTCGCAGCGACGATGTGGCGGGCGGCTTCGACGCCTATCGCAAGGCCGTTGCCGATGAACTTCTCGCACGCAAGCAGTTGAATCGCGCCGTGGACCTGTATGCCCATGGCGCCATCGCACGAGCAAGACCTCGAGGTCGCGCAAGACGCCGCGGATGACGCCAAGGTCACCCTCGCGACCGCGACCGAACATCTTCGGCTTCTGGGCAACGATCCTGACAAACCCATGGGCATGGTGGACATCGTCGCGCCCACCTCGGGCGTGATCACCGATCAGGAAGTGACCAACGCGGCGACCGTGCAGGCCTACTCATCGCCCAGCCCGTTCACGATTTCCGATCTCTCGTCGGTATGGATTGTCTGCGACGTGTACGAGAATGACCTGCCCAATGTCCGGCTCGGAGACACCGCGGAGATCACCCTGAATGCGTATCCCGGCCGCCCGTTCAAGGGGAAGGTCAGCAACATTGGCGCCATCCTCGATCCCAGTATTCGCACCGCGAAGGTTCGCATCGAAGTCGCAGAATCCCGGAATGATGCGGCTGGGCATGTTCGCGAAGGCAACATTCCGCGGTCAAACCACGGAGATGCACACGATTGTCCCGGCATCCGCGGTGCTGCGCATGCACGATCGCGATTTTGTTTTCGTTCCCGCGCCCGACAAAAAGTTTCGCCGCGTGGAAGTCGTCAGCGGAGACGTGCTGACCGAGAACACGAATTTGCAGGAAATCAAGTCAGGCCTCAAGCCAGGGCAGCAAGTAGTTACGAACGCGCTGGTGTTGGACCACGTGCTCGCTCAATAACGGATGGTGACAAGCGTATCCGGCCTCGCGAGTGCGGCTCATGGCGGACATTCCAGAGCAGCGGCCGTCAGGAGCGGTTGAGCCGGCGCATCGGCAAGCAAGACAGGACAAGGAATGATTCGGGCCCTCGTAGACTTTGCGCTGAACAACAAATTTGTAGTGCTGGCCATCGCCATCCTGCTGGCCGGCTGGGGAGCCATCTCGTTCCACAATCTTCCCGTCGAAGCCTATCCCGATATCGCCGACAACTACGTGACGGTCATTACGCAATGGCCGGGCCGCTCCGCAGAGGAAGTGGAACAGCAGGTCACGATCCCGATCGAGATTCAAATGTCGGGAATGCCGCACATGACCTTTCTGCGCTCCGAATCGATCTTCGGCCTGTCGTTCGTGATCATGATCTTCGACGACAGTTCGGTCAACGACTGGAATCGCCAGAAAGTGCTGGAGAGGCTAACTCAGGTCAACCTCCCGCCCGGGCAAAACCTTCAGCCGCAGATCGGCACCGACTGGAGCACCACCGGCCAAATCTACTGGTACACGCTGCGCAGCACCAATCCCCGCTACGACCTGATGGAACTCCGGTCGATCGAAGACTGGGTTCTGCTCAAGCAATTCAAGTCCGTTCCGAATGTCGTGGATGTTTCCGATTTCGGTGGCACGGTGCGCGAGTACCAGGTGCGCGTCGATCCCAACAAGCTCGTCTCCTACGGATTGAGCATCGGCCAGGTGGAGCAGCAACTCGCCAATAACAATATCAATGCCGGCGGCAGCTTTGTCGAAGTCGGCATGCAGCAGATGAATGTCCGCGCCCTCGGCCTCTTCACCCGCGTGCGCGACATTGAGGACACCGTTCTAAAAACTCAGACCGGAACCGCGCTTCGGGTGAAAGACATCGCGGAAGTGACGCAGGGCCCGAAGATCCGTTTGGGTCACATGGCGAGAGCGAATCACATGGAGGACGGGCGCATCATCGACGAGCCCGACGTGATTCAGGGCGCGGTGCTGATGCGCAAAGGCGCCGAAGAGCAGCCCACGCTCGATGCCATTCACAAGAAAGTCGACGAACTCAACAACGGCCTCCTGCCCCCGGGCGTGAAGGTCGTTCCCATGCTCGACCGCAGCGATCTCCTCCATTTCACGCTGCACACGGTCATGCACAACCTGGCCGAGGGCATGATTCTGGTCAGCGTGATTCTGTTCCTGTTTCTGCTGAACGTGCGCGCCGCTCTCATCGTCGCGCTGACGATTCCGTTCTCTCTGCTCTTTGCCTCGATCTGGCTGGACTTGAGCCACATTCCGGCGAATCTTCTTTCTCTGGGCGCGCTGGATTTCGGCATGGTGGTGGATGGCGCGGTCGTCATGGTCGAAAACATCGTTCGGCACATGAGCCGCCTGAACCACAACGGACATGGATCGGCGAAGCAAGAAGACGCCCGCGGAGGCGATTCGCGAAGCTGCGCATGAAGTGCAGCGGCCGGTTTTCTATGCGATCGCCATCATCATCACCGCCTATTTGCCAATCTTCACGCTGCAACGCGTGGAGGGTCGGCTGTTCCGGCCCATGGCCTGGACCGTCGCGCTCGCGCTGCTGGGCGCCATGACATTTTCGGTTCTCGTCGCGCCCGTGCTGGCTGGCATATTTTTTCGCAATGGCGTCCATGAACGGCGCAACCGCGTGCTGGATTATCTGACGGAGCGCTACCGCGAGCGGCTGCGCTGGGCGGTTCAGCATCGCTGGGTGGTGGCTGGCGTTGGCATCGCCGCTCTGGCCGGAACGCTTTACCTGGGGTTTGGCGGCGTCATCGGCGCGGAGTTCTTGCCTCACCTCGACGAGGGCGCGATCTGGGCGCGTGGCACTCTGGCGAATAGCACAAGTCTCTCGGAAGGCGAAAAGTTCACCACCAACTGAGCGCTATGTTTTCGCTTCGTTTCCGGAAGTGAAAACGGTGGTGTCGGAAGTGGGCCGCCCCGACGACGGAACCGACACTGGAGGATTCGGCAACACCGAATACTTCGTCGACCTGAAACCGCACGACCAATGGCGCCCGGTGTTTCACATAGCAACAAGGAGGAGTTGATCGCCGCCATGAATCGCGCGCTGGAGAAATATCCCGGCGCGATCTGGAATTTCTCCCAGCCCATCGAAGACAACGTCGGAGAAACGATGACGGGCACCAAGGGTTCGCTGGCGCTCAAGATCTTTGGCGACGACCTGAAGACTCTCGAGCAGAAGGGCGAGGAAGTCACTGCCGTCATGTCCGAACATCCCGGGCATGCATGACGTCAAGCTCTTGCGCGATTTCGGCCAGCCGAATCTCGACTTGACGATCGACCGCCGCCAGGCGGCTCGTTTCGGAATCAACGTGACCGACATCCAGGACGCGGTTCAGACCGCCGTCGGCGGCAACGCGGTGAGTCAGGTGCTGATCGGCGAGCAGCGCTACGACGTGGTGGTTCGATACCAGGCTCCCTACCGCAACACGCAACAGGCCATCGAGAGAGTTCGTCTGCTCTCTCCCACCGGCGAACGCGTGTCGCTGGCGCAATTGACCAGCGTGGAAGTCAAGGACGGCGCGTACGACATCTTCCGCGAGGGCAACACCCGGTACGTGGCGGTGACTTTCAACGTGAGAGGCCGCGATCTGGGCACCACGGTCGAAGACGCGATCAAACAGATCGGCGCAAAAGGTGAAACTGCCGCCGGGCTACAGCCTTGGCTGGTCGGGCGAATACGAGAGCGAAAAACGCGCGGAAGCGCGGCTGGCCTTGATCGTTCCGCTGACCATCCTCGTCATCTTCATCATTCTCTACACCATGTTTCGCTCCTACAAATGGGCGCTGCTCATTCTGCTGAACGTCGGCCTGGCTCGCGTCGGCGGTTTCCTGGCGCTGCTGGTGACCGGAACGTATCTCAGCGTGTCCTCGGGCGTGGGCATGCTGGCGCTGTTCGGCGTCTCGGTGCAAACCGGCGTGATCATGCTCGAATACATCAACCAGCTTCGCGCCCGCGGTTACTCGATTCCGGATGCCGCAGTCGAAGGCGCGGTCCTGAGGCTTCGCCCCATCATGATGACGATGCTGGTGGCGACTCTCGGACTTCTGCCTGCGGCGCTGTCGCATGACATCGGATCGGATTCGCAGCGGCCCTTCGCAATCGTGATCGTGGGCGGACTGATTTCCGATCTGCTTCTGAGCATCGTTCCTGTTGCCCACGTTTTATGTCTGGATCGCGAGAGATGGCGATCAACTTCCGGAACCGGAGGCGGCCCTTGAATAGTCTTGCACTGCTTCCGGAAGATCGGCGTCGGTATGTCGTGCCCGCAGCGCTGGCGTGCGCGCTGGCCAGTCCGGCATTCGCCCAAAGCACTGGACCGACCAGCATCACGCTCGACGAAGCCATCCAAATGGCGCTGCAGCACAACCACAACATGCTGGCCGCTGATGACCACGATCCAGCAGAGCCAAGCCGAAGAGATCACGGCGAACCTGCGGCCCAATCCCGACGCTCTTTGCCGATTGGGAATATTTGCCTCTCGGCTCGCCTGCCAAGCAAAATCCCGAGCCTGTATTCAGCGTGTATCTACCAACGACTATCTGAAGAACAACACGGAAGGCGATATCGGCCTTAGCTACCTGATTGAACGCGGCAAGAAGCGCCAGCACCGGCTGCAGGCGGCCGAAAGACATCACGGCGCAGACGCGCTCGCTGGTGGCGGACAACGGGCGCGGCCTCTACGTTCAAGTACCGCCTCGCTGTTTGTACAACGTGCAGCTCGCCGAATCGACGCTCGAACTCGCCGAGAAGGACCTGAAGAGCTTTCAGAAGACCGTCGACATCAGCGAACTACGCTACATACAAGGCCGGCGCCATCAGCGAGGACGACTACCTGAAGATCAAGCTGCAGTTGCTGCAGTTCGAGACCGACTATCGAGCAGGCGCAGCTGGCAAAGGTCCAGTCGCTGTCCGACCTGCGGCAGTTGCTGGGATACGAATCCGTTTCTGCCGGATTACGACGTCGCCGGGCCGTTCGACTACCAGCCGGTGAAGGGCAATCTCGAAGACTTGCAACTGAAGGCCTTGCAGAACCGGCCCGACCTGCGCGCCGCGCAGCAAGGCGTGACCGCCGCCAACAGCCAGTTCGACTTGCAAAAAGCGATTGGCAAGCAAGATGTCACCGTGCAGGGCAACTATTCGCACGTCAACGGAATCAACGCCGCTACGATCTACTGGGAGCATTCCGCTTCCGATCTTCAATCGCAACCAGGGCGAAATCGCGAGCACGCGCTTCGCCATCACCCAAGCGCAGGAACAGGAGAAGGCGACCAACGGCCAGGCCCTCACCGATGTGCGCGATGCTTATGAAGGACTGCGCGCCAACGACAAGATCGTGCAGCTCTACCGTTCGAGCTATCTCGATGTCGCGCCAAAAGGACCGCGACATCAGCGAATACGCCTACCAGCGCGGCGCCGTGAGCCTGCTCGATTTTCTGGATGCCGAGCGCAGCTACCGCGCGACTCAGCTTGCCTATCGGCAGGCCCTGGCTTCATACTTGCTCGCTCTGGAGCAGTTGCGGCAGGCGGTGGGTACGAGAGCGCTGCCCTGATTCGACAGTGAAGTTATGCGCTTTCGTTAAGCCATACGCGAACTTTGCAGCGACCCAAGGAGCCGGATCGTTGAATAAGCAAGACGTACGGAGCCGGATCGAAGAACTCGGGATCATTCCCTCCATTCGCGTGTCGACGACGGAGGACGCGCTTTTCGCCGCCGAGGCGATCGCCCGCGGCGGAATTCCCGATCCTCGAAGTCACGTTGACCGTCCCCGAAGCGATCAAAGTGATTGCCCATGTGGTGCAGCACGCTCCCGAAGTGATCGTCGGCGCCGGAAGCGTGCACGATGTCGAGACCGCGCGCCGCTGCCTGGACGCGGGGGCCAAGTTCCTTTCGAGCGACGGCCTTGATCCCGAGACCGTAACGTTCGCCGTGCAGCAGAATGTCGTCGTGATCCCGGGAACCCTCACTCCGACCGGCGTCATCGCCGCGTGGAAACTGGGTCCGGATTTCGTCAAGATTGTTCCCTGCGGGCACATCGGAGGCGACAGCTACATCAAGGATCTGAAGGCGATGTTTCCCTACGTTCCGATGATTGCCGCGGGAGGCGTGAATCAGCGGACCGCATTCAGCTTCATTGCCGCCGGCGCGGTTGCGCTGGGCGTTGGCGGAGAGTTGATTCCGAGAGAAGCGATCCGGCGGCGGCAGCCAGATCGAATTGCCGAACTCGCGCGCAGGTTCCTGGAGTCGGTGAGCAACGCTCGCGACCGTTGAGCGCGACGGTAGAAAACGATCGACGGAGAGCTTAAGAACGTGATTGCTCCCCAGCTCACGGCGGGAAGATAGAGTTCCTGTGAATCAATATCTGGCGGTGCTGTCTGCGAGCATCGCGACCTTCGCTGCCACGAATATCGATGATGCGTTTCTTCTGACTCTCTTCTTTGCGCGGCGGATTCCGGCGCGACGCATCGTGGCCGGCCAGTACGTGGGTTTTGCGGCCATCGTCGGCATCAGCCTGATCGGTGTCTGGGGCGCGCTTGGCAATCCCGCATCGCTGGATTCATTTCCTCGGAGTGCTGCCGCTTGCGATAGGAATTCAAGCGCCTGTTGCAAGCGCGCCGAAGCGGCGCCGGACCAGCCTGCGCGTCATGACCGAGAGCGTCGCGTCCATCGGCTCTCGTGACTCTGTCGAACGGGGCCGACAACATCAGCGTATACGTGCCGTTCTTCGTCATCGGCCGGGCGAACCTGTGGCTGATCCTGATCGTGTACGCCGCGCTGGTTGCGTTGTGGTGTTTCGTCGGCCGGTGGCTCGGGAACCATCGCTCATTCTGCGCTCAGTGGATCGGTGGGGTCATTGGGTAGTACCGGCTGGTATTCGTTGGGCTGGGAATTTATGTCCTGAGTTCGTGAACAGGCGAATCAGAGTTACGGCGGAGGTTTCAGATGTCTGAAAGGGAATACTGCGCACGTGCAACCGAGGAGGTTCACATGAAACTGGTTAGGTTTGAGGATATCAACGGCAGGGAAACATTCGTCAACCCTGACCGCGTGAACCATGTTAGCGATTATGGAAGCGGAACGACCGAAATCAACTTCGGCGATAAGGAGGCGAGCGTCTTCGTCGCGCTGGAGGTTTCGGTAGTGGCATCAACTCTCCTGAAGACAGGGAAGACGGGCTGAGTCTCTGGACGGCTGCGAAGGTTGCCGATTTCTAGTTGGCCACACTGGGCCATCGCGACAGCGGCACGAGACACTTCTGCGCGCATAGCTTCCGCTATAGCTTCTGCCCCTTGAAATTTCTCGAAATTTCCTGAAATCTGTCGAATGGGCCGTGTCTCATCCGTCATACATTCAGGAGCGCAAGGCGCTCACAATTGTTTCCAAGGAGAAAGGTGATGCAATTCGCCCTGCTGATCTTCGAATCGCCAGAAGCTTTTGCGGCACGGAAGGCGGACGACAATAATCCCTACCTCGGTGCGTGGCGGGCATACTACAAAGCGCTCGTCGAGGCCGACATCTATGTCGGCGGCAATCCACTGCAACCGCCGGAAACTGGGACCACCGTCCGACTGAAGGATGGAAAGCGGCATGTACAGGACGGGCCCTTCGCCGATGCCAAGGAGCAACTGGGGGGATTCACGATCCTGGAGCTTCCCTCGCTTGACGAGGCGCTCGACTGGGCAGCGCGATGCCCCGCTGCCTCGATCGGTGCTGTGGAGGTCCGACCCATTTCGCCTGAATACAAGCGCCGAGTCACAGGATGAGTGGCAGCGAACCAGAGAGCAACCACCCGAGCACTCATCGGACCATCGAACGGGTGGCTCGCGAGTCCTACGGTCGGCTGGTGGCGTACCTTTCCTCCAACACGCGCGACGTGGGGAGCGCGGAGGACGCCCTCAGTGATGCGTTGGTGGCAGCACTCGAAACTTGGCCGCGAGACGGCGTGCCACAAAATCCCGAGGCGTGGCTGCTGACGGCGGCGCGCCGCTCCTTTATCGATCTTGTGCGTCATCGGCAAGTAGCCGAGGCCAGCGAGCCGACGCTCGCGCTCCTCAGAGAGGAATCCAAGGACATGACTCTGTCGCCGGAATTTCCGGATGAACGATTGAAATTGCTGTTTGTGTGTGCTCATCCGACAATTGATCCGGCAATGCACACGCCTCTCATGCTCCAGACGGTTCTCGGCCTCGATGCCGCCAGCATTGCCCACGCGTTCTTGATTTCGCCCACCACGATGGGGCAGCGGCTGGTGCGCGCCAAGACGAAGATCCGCGACGGAGGGATTCGCTTTGAAATCCCGGAGGAGCGTGAATTGCCGCAGCGCCTTGACGCGGTGCTGGAAGCGATTTACGCCGCCTTCGGAATTGGCTGGGATGATGTGGCCGGTGTCGACCAGCGCGGACGCGATCTGGCCGAGGAGGCGATCTGGCTTGCACGAGTGCTTCTCCAGGTAATGCCGGAGGAGGCCGAGGTTCACGGTCTGCTGGCTCTGATGCTCCACTGCGAAGCCCGCCGGGCGGCGCGGCGGGGGCCGGACGGCCGGTACATACCGCTCTCGGACCAGGATTGCCAGAAGTGGTCTCTGCCCCTAATTCAAGAGGCGGAACGGCATCTCGGCGAAGCGTCGAGTCGCGGTCGCACCGGCCGGTTTCAACTCGAAGCTGCGATTCAGTCGGTACATGCCGAGCGGGCGCGGAGCGGCGGGGTTCAATGGAACGCGATCATGCTGTTCTATGAACAGCTGATCCGGATATCACCGACACTCGGCACGCGAATTGGGTGCGCGGCGGCCGTAGCCGAAGCGAAGGGAGCCAAAGCTGGGCTGGCTGCGTTGGATGCGATCGACCCGGACGACCTCTCTGCCTATCAGCCGTATTGGGCCGTTCGCGCTCACCTGTTGCAACGGCTAGGGAAAACACCTGAGGCCCTGGAGGCTTTCGACCGGGCGATTGGTCTAACCGAAGACCCCGCAGTAAGAGAGTTTTTGCTGCAACGGCGGGGCTGATTTTTTTATTTTTCCTGTCGAAATAACCCCATCCTGCCCGTCATCCAAATAGAGGCGGTTTAACGGTGAAGTTGGGCCGTCGAGGAGGTGCCCTATGTGTCCATTCTGTTTTGCAACCGTGGGATTAGTCGTTGCCGGGGCGGTTTCTACCGGCGGCCTGGCAGCGTTAGCTGTGAAAGTTTCCCGAAAAAAGAACGAACCAGAAGAAATCAGCCCGAATCTGAGTAACAAGGAGAAATGAAAATGTCGACGAACCAAGAGAGAAATAAGGAACAAGGAAAATCGCATCTCGCGATCAAGACACCCCCGATCGTATCGCAGCAGGAGTGGGAGGCTGTGCGGCAGCAACTCCTCGTCAAGGAGAAGGCCTTAACCCGCTCGCGTGACGCGCTGGCCGCCGAGCGCCGACGAATGCCTTGGGTGGCTGTGGACAGGAAGTACGAGTTCGAAGGCCCGAAGGGTAAGGTTAGCCTGCTCGACCTGTTCGAGGGTCGCCCTCAGTTGATTGTCTATCGCGCCTTCTTCGAGCCCGGGGTGTTCGGCTGGCCCGACCACGCCTGCCGCGGCTGCTCCCTGGGTGCGGATCAGGTCTCCCATTTGGCCCACCTGAACGCTCGCGACACGACCCTCGTCTACGCCTCACGCGCGCCGCAGGCGGATGTCGCGCGCCTGAAGGCGCGCATGGGGTGGGAGATGCCCTGGTACACCATCACCGACAGCTTCGACGTGGACTTCGGCGTCGATCAATGGCACGGCCACAACGTATTCTTCCGCGACGGCGAGCGGGTGTTCCGCACATACTTCATCAATAACCGCGGCGATGAGGCGATGGGCAGCACCTGGAGCTACCTCGACCTCACGCCGCTGGGCCGTCAGGAGATTTGGGAGGACTCGCCAGAGGGCTATCCTCAGACTCCGCCGTACAAGTGGTGGAACTGGCATGACAACTACAACGCCGAGGCTACACCGAACCAGAAATGGGTCGAGGTGTCTGACGTTGGAGAAGCTGCTTTCCGAAAGCGCGACACAGAGGCGAAAGCGAGCTAAAAAGCGCGACCGCTTCGTCGCTTTCGAGCAGGTCGTACCTCACTTGGCTACCCGCAGGCGTCCGATCGAGCAAATGGCGCAGGGGGACGAATGCCTCACTTCGTTTAAACTGGGTTTCGAGTCGAGCTTTGCCAAGAGTTCTGATGGATTCCGAGGAGACAGCGGTTGAACGCAAACAAAGATGCGCTTTGGTACAAGGACGCGATCATATATCAAGTTCATGTCCGCACATTCCACGACAGCAACGGCGATGGGATCGGTGATTTCCTCGGGCTTGAACAGAAGCTCGATTACCTGCAGGAGCTGGGGATCAACGCGATCTGGCTCATGCCATTCTTCCCATCGCCCCTGCGCGATGATGGCTATGACATCGCGGACTATGACTCGGTCCATCCCAGCTACGGGACACTGGAGGATTTCCGCAAGGTTCTCGACTCGGCTCATCGGCGCGGGATCCGGGTCATCATCGAAATGGTGCTGAACCACACCTCCGATCAACACCCGTGGTTTCAGGAGGCGCGAAGTTCGCAGGACAATCCCCGCCGCGATTGGTACGTGTGGAGCGACACCGACACCCGGTATAAGGACACCCGAATCATCTTTCTCGACACCGAGAAGTCCAACTGGGCATGGGATCCAACTTCGAAATCCTTTTATTGGCATCGCTTTTTCAGCCACCAGCCCGATCTCAACTATGACAATCCTGCAGTGCGGGAGCAGATGTGGAATGTGATGAAGTTCTGGCTGGAGATGGGCGTGGACGGCTTCCGGCTAGACGCTGTGCCGTATCTGGTCGAACGCGAGGGCACAAATTGTGAGAACTTGCCGGAGACCCACGACATTCTCAAGGAATTGCGGCGAAGACTGGATGAACACTTCCCTGGAAGAATGCTTCTGGCGGAGGCCAACCAGTGGCCTGCGGACCTTCGTCCATATTTCGGGAACGCCGACGAATTTCATATGGCATTTCATTTTCCGCTGATGCCCCGGATGTTCATGGGGCTGAAGCTCGAAGATCGTAAGCCCATCACAGAAATCCTGCAGCAAACTCCAGAGATACCACCCTCCTGCCAGTGGTCGCTCTTTCTGCGCAATCACGACGAGCTGACCCTGGAAATGGTCACCGACATAGAGCGCGACTACATGTACGACATGTACGCCCAGGACAAAACGATGCGGCTGAACCTGGGAATTCGGAGGAGACTCGCTCCGTTATTGAATAATGACCGCAGGCGGATCGAGTTGATGAACGTGATGCTGATGTCGCTGCCAGGCACTCCGATCATCTATTACGGAGATGAAATTGGAATGGGCGACAACATAAGCCTCGGCGACCGCAACGGAGTTAGGACTCCCATGCAGTGGAGTGGAGGATGGAACGCTGGCTTTTCCACCGCGGAACCGGAAAGGCTGTATGCTCCAATCATTCATGATCCGGTATATGGGTATCCCGCCGTAAATGTCATATCCCAGAAGGAGAGTGAACATTCTCTCTTTCATTGGATGCGGCGCATCATCGCCGTCCGGAAATCCAGTGCGGTGTTCGGAAGGGGGTCGATTGAGTTTCTCTATCCAGCGAATCACAGAATACTGGCATACTTGCGGCGACTCGGCAATGAGACCGTCCTGATCGTCAACAATCTTTCGAGTGCCGCGCAAGCTGTCGAACTGGATTTGCGGCGTTACAAGGGAAATGTTCCTGATCGAAATGTTCGGCAATAATCTCTTTCCCCGCGTCGGCGACCTGCCATATCTGCTGACGCTGGGGCCTTACCAGTCTTACTGGTTTCGGCTGCGACGAGTCTAGGCGAACACGAGCGATGAAGGAATGTCGAATGCCGGAGATTCACCAGAATCACAGGGAATCCTGAAGTGGAAGACGGAAATTTTCTTACCGATGATTTTCTCCGCCAGCTCATCAATGTTGGCGAGGTCGATATCCTTGTCGGCCTGCCCACTCATAACAATGCCAAGACGGTAGGCTCGATCGTCCACACCATTCGAACCGGCATCCTCCGTGGATTTTCCGCGAGAGCGGGCAGTCATCATCAATGCCGACGGAGGATCACACGACGGCACTCCCGAACTGATCACTGGCGTTTCCATCGATGATGTGCGTCGGGCCTCCAGTGTGTACGCGCTCCGCACGCTGCACGCGATCAGCACAAAATATGCCAGCACCCCGCACAGCGGAGTTGCATTGCGTACGATTCTGGCGGCCGCCGAGCTGCTCCGAGCCAAGGCATGTGTTGTGATCTCCCCCGAATCCGAAAACATCACCCCCGAATGGATCTCCAATCTTCTCCGACCCGTATACTACGACGGCTTCGATCTCGTCTCGCCCACCTATCGCAGGCACAAGTTTGATGGGCTCTTGATGACGAACCTGCTGTACCCGATGGTTCGCGCGCTTTACGGAGTAAGGATCCGCGAAGCCTACATGCCCGAGTTCGGATTCTCCGGTCGTCTCGGAAGCCAATTCCTTGGCCAGAATCGATGGAACGATGGAATCGGCGAAGACGGGATAGAACTCCGCTTCACTCTGGCTGCGGTCACGGGCGGATTCCGCGTCTGCCAGTCCTTTCTCGGAAAGAAAGATCCCGTCGAACGGCGCGCCGCTGACCTGGTCCCCACATTGCGGCAATCCGTTGGAGTGTTGTTCTCCGCGTTAGAGTCCGGACTTCCAGGTGTGGAGCGGAGTTTCTGGTTCTCAGGAGGTTCCTACAGCCGGGAATGACCAGGAGCTAGTCCTGGATCCCTTGCGGGTCAACCGGAAACGCCTGCGGGAGATGTTCGTTCGTGGAGTATCAGAATTGGAATCCGTCTTTCAGTCGATCCTCTCTCCTTCCACTCTGGCGGAACTGAAACGGATCGCGGGCTTGGCGAAGAGCAGTTTCGTTACCCTGCGGAATTATGGGTCAAGACGGTATATGAGTTTGCTGCGGCTTATCAGAAATCTGTGATCAATCGAGATCACATTATTCAGGCACTCGCGCCGCTGTTTCGCGGGAGGGTGTTCACGTTTGTCGTCGAGAACCGCAACGGATCCGCAAATGACGTGGCGAATAACATCGAAGGCTTGTGCCTTGAATTCGAACGATTGAAACCATATCTGCTCGAAATGTGGAAATCGAAAGAGTGAGGCAAATATGCGGGAAATGATTGTCAACGAACTGACTCAGGCGGTGCAGGACCTCGCCAGAGGTTTCGCCCACTACCTTCCTCGTCTCATCGTAATGCTCATCCTCGCATTCGTGGGATGGTTGATCGCTTACGTGGTCAAAGTAGTTCTGCGCAGCATTCTCCGGTTCATCAAGTTCGACCGGTTGTCCGAGAATGCCGGCGCTTCTCAACTGCTTGCCAAAGCGGCGCTTCCTTCAGCGACGGAGATGTTGAGCCGATTTGTTTTCTGGGTTACGTGGCTGGGCTTCATTCTGCTGGGAGTGAGCGTGCTGGGAATCCTAGGCCTGCAGGAGCAAATCGCAAGATTCTTCCTGTTCCTGCCGCGTCTGTTCGTCGCGGTGTTGATCTTGTTTTTCGGCATGCTTGCCGCCGGATTTTCCGCTCGCGCCGCTCTGCTGGCTGCGGTGAATGCGAATGTCCCCTCCCCTCGCCTTCTGAGTCTTGCCGTCCGCAGCATCATTATGGTTTTCGTATTGTCTATCGTCTTCGAAGAACTGGGCCTGGCGGAACAGACCATGTTGGTTGCCTTCGGGATTGCTTTCGGAGCCCTCATGCTTGGCTTGGCTATCGCATTTGGCATCGGCGGCAGGGAACTGGCACGGCGTTTCTTGGAAGAGAAGTTCGTTCGTAACAAGAAAGAGCAGGACGAAGATGAACTCTCGCCCCTTTAGCACATTCTGCTTCTGGGGCAAAGCGTCCGACTTCAACGGTCGTACAGAAATGTTAGAGCTAGTAATTTTTCACGAACTTCCTTCGTGAGACTATTCGCTTTGTAGCGCCATCTCCAGTTACCGCTCAAAGTACCAGGCAAATTCATGCGAGCTTCGCTGCCCAGGCCTAATACGTCCTGCAAGGGAACGATGGCGGTATTCGCGACGGAGGCCAGGACGGCACGAATAAACACCCAATTGACCTCCTCGTTTTTAAATCCTAGATATCTACGAGCGAAGTCGCGTTCCTCGCGGATATCCTCTTCCGTTCGCGTGCTTTCGCCGACTCCTGCACTCGTCCACCACCCCACAGTAGTGTCGTTGTCGTGTCCGCCCGTGTACGCGACCAGTTCACGAGAATAATTGTGCGGGCGGAAGCTGGGACCTTGGGGATCTTTTCCGAAGGCGAACTGCAGAAGGCTCATTCCCGGGAAACCAAAACTGGTGCGCAGAGCTTCTACACCGGGAGTAATTACACCGAGATTTTCGGCCACAAATGGCAATTCTTTCAATGCAGCTTGCAGAACCGTGAAAAGCTCTGAACCCGGGCCCTTTACCCACTTCCCTTCAGCAGCCGTTGAAGCCGTGGCCGGAACCTCCCAATAAGCTTCGAAACCGCGAAAATGGTCCAGTCTCACAAGGTCAAACATTGCAAGGGATGCACGGCAGCGATCAATCCACCAACGGTGACCGGAAGACGCAGAAACATCCCAGCGATAGAGAGGGTTACCCCAAAGTTGACCTGTTGCGCTGAAATAATCGGGCGGAACGCCCGCTACGGCAGTGGGCCGCCCTCGTTCATCCAGGCGAAACAACTCCGGATGAGCCCAGACATCAGCGCTATCGTGAGCGACGTAGATTGGAAGGTCGCCCATGATGCTAATGCCGTGGCGCCTGCAGAGATTTCTCACCTTTTCCCATTGCTGAAAAAATTGGAACTGAGCAAACCGGTGGAAGTCCAACTCTGACGACAATTCGCTCCGCCACTCCTTCAGAACGGCGGGATCGCGTCGACATAATCCAGCGTCCCAATGGACCCAGGCGACCTCCTTGTGGACTTTCTTGCATGCCATGAAGAGCGCAAAGTCCTCCAGCCATTCCCTGTTCTCCTGGCAAAAGGTATCGAAGGCCCGACGGTCGGCCTCTGTTCTGTCTGCAAAGAACGTGCGAGCAGCTTTGCGAAGGAGTTCCTGTTTGAAGGCGATGACTCGGCCGTAGGCCACACGCTCGTCGGGAAAATTCGGTGCATTGGAGAGATCCTGCGGCCGACAGAAGTCCTTGCTCGCGAAGAGCTTCCAGATTTATGAAGACGGGATTTCCGGCAAATGCAGAGAAGCATTGATAAGGAGAATCGCCGTATCCGGTGGGGTTCAGCGGTAAGACCTGCCAGATTTTCTGTCCTGACCGGGCTAGGAATTCGATGAACTCATAAGCGGAATCTCCAAGATCACCAATGCCGTGGATGCCAGGCAAAGACGTGACATGGAGAAGGATTCCACTGCGCCGGGGGAAGATCACCCGATTAACGTAATGCTTCCGATGCAGCTACGCAATAGGGAGAGCGCGACTTGCGGCGAGACTTTTCTCAGCGAATGTGGAGGGTTGGACTGGCGACGATGGCGTAGACTAGCGAACCCTGCGTTCTGTCACCGCTATCCGAATTACCTTCGCCGCCAGCGGTTCAAGGCTACGGCACGATTGGCTGCTGCGAAATAGCCTGAAAGTGACGTTATCCGGCACGCGTGTGCTAGAGACAGAATACTCGGACGCAGGTAGTCTCGCCGCACGGACCAAACACCTTCCCAGGAGCAAATGAATGAAGATAGCTTATTGCCCGAACTGCGAGAAGAACACAGGGCATAAGCGCGCCTTTGGCGCGGGCACGATACTTGGGACCTTTCTAACCGGTGGCCTGTCCCTTCTGGCTGTGCCGGTGTATGGGAAGCGCTGCATCAACTGTGGCCTGACTGTAGAAGAAGCAAACCCGCAGCAGAAAAGTGGGAAGGTAACAGTGCGCGACAAGGTTCAGGGATGCTTGGTGTTGCTGGGTGTCGTACTCCTGCTCGCGTTGATCTGGCGCCATTAGTCCGTCGGCACGTGCATGCTTTCCGCTGACGACCGAGACGGACGGTGCTCCAAGTGTCGTTCCTGATCAACTATCTACGGTTTGGACTGCTAGCTTTACCTTCTTCGAGCAGATTGTTGATCAGGTTGCGGAGCGAGTTCTCGTCCTCTAACTTGGGATCGCCGCCGGGGCCTCCGCTGGTGGCTCGAATCATTCCGGTGCGATCGATGACCACGATTTGTGGAATGTTTAAGGTCTGGTTGCCCGACCGGCCCAAGTAGGTGTCCACGTCGGCTTTGGCCGAGTAGCCGATGGGATACGTGAGCTTGAAATAGTCGACCATGTAGCTCACCAACTGCACGCCGGTGTTTCCGTTTGGCGGATCGAAGGTGATACCCACTGGCTGGAACCCTCGCGAGCCCAGTTCACCTTGAAGCTTGTTCAGCATCCTAGCAACGCGCAGGCAGTGCTCCGACCGGATGAACAGGAATTCCAGGACGACGACTTTACCGTTGAGACTCGAGAGCATTGTCGTCTTACCAGACGGTTCGTGGATGGTGAATTCGGGTGACTTGCGAGGCCCCCCCGTCGAGGGTGAAGCCCAGCCGGAGGCAATCAGTACGAATGCGAAAAATATGGACAATAGCTGTTGCGTATTCATGGCACACCTGCCGATCCCGCCTAATCTCCTCATGACGATCTGATCACGCAAAATTAGCTAACCTGCTTCCACTTGTCAGCGATGCGCTGGATCTCTCCTTCTGCGCTGGCGGCAGCACTTTCTGGAGTGCGCTCTCCCTTGAGAACACTCTGGACCATGCGCGGAATCAGGGAACTGGTAAAGATCTCCATATATGCGGGCGTAGCAAATCCTGGAACACCAAGGTTTGGGGTCCAATGCAGCGCATCCTTAAGCTCCTGGTATTTGTACGAGGGATCCGCTTGCGGGTCCTTGGCAAGGCGCACAACGAGGTCAGGGATCGTCTTCGGGTAGATGGGAAAGTTGCAGCCCATGCTTTTCTCGTAGCCGGTTCTTGAAATATCGATCAGATCGGAAAGGAATTGGCAGGCGCCGTTCTGATTTTGGGCAAAGCTCCAGACCGCTGAACAATTGGTGATGTGCGGCAGAGCCGTTACCCCCATTCCGTTGGTTCCGAGCAGGGGCGGCTGAAGCCAGATCTTGTTGGCCACCTGCGGGTTTTGTCTTTCGGCCGTGCGAAGCAGGCTGATGGCATTGGTGCTGGAGGAGGTTTTACGCGCCAGCATGGCTTGAACGTTGCCACCTGGGCCCCAGGCTAACTGGTCGGCTGTTCCCGATTCTCGATACAACGCCTGAATGTACTTCAGGGCTACAACGGCAAAGACGTTCTTGTTGAAAGTTACATTCCCGCTGCCGTCCAGGATCCAGGCCCGAAAGGCGTACAGCATGGAATGCAGGGTAACGTTTCCCTCCAGGGTGTTTGAAAAGGCCAGGCCGCACGGGATGCCGAGCTTATCGCGGAGCTTTCGCCCACCGCTGCGCAGGCTGCCGTAATGTACCGGGCCCAGGGGCATGCCTACTTCAGCCCAATAGTCCTGATAGAAATGGAGTGGAGAGGGTGCCCAGGAATCGGCGAAGGCGAAATACTTTTTGGTTCGGGGATTGAAAGTCGACCGGTGAGCCAGCTGGGGAATAGCGCCGTACTTGGTCGCCACCTGGTTGTATATGTCGCCGTGGTCGATCACGTGCTGGAAATATTCGGCCGGTGGCCAGGGAAATATGAAGACATCGTGTCCTGAACCGGCTTGGACTTCAGCTCTCGCGGCGGCTGCGATCTGTTCAACGGGAATTTCGTCGACGGTTATCGTCGTATCGTGCAGCTTGCCCCAGTCCTTGGCTGCACTTTCAAACCAGAGGTCAAATTCTGGCACCAGATGAGACCATTTCGCGATCTTGAGCGTTTTCTGGCTGGCAACAGGGCGACCAGAGAAGTGGAAGAACGGTCCAAGGGCGGCCGCGCTAGCCGTCCAGCCGATGAAATCACGACGAGAAACCTGTTTTCCTTTGACGCTAGACATTCTGATTACCCGATTGCCCGAGAGACCAAGACTTCACCCTGGCAGCGCGAGTGCACTGTCAGGGCAGGGGAGGCTTCCAGAACATCGGTCACAGCTTCGCCCCGGTGGGGGAAAGGCGTTTGACTGTGGTTCGACTCCGAGGCTGAGGAACGCTAGATTTGGGGAACTGCCCAGTCTGTTGCAGGCTTTTAAAGTTCGCCGTGAGCGCGGGGTTCTGCGGAGAACCGTTGGGGAGAAACACCTGGTCCAGAAAAGCATCCAGGGTAATTGCGCCGGCGGTCGGATCTGGAATGGCAGGACAAACCAGCCAGATCGCTCCACCATCTGAGCCATCCACATTCTCCTGCCCTTCGGCGGCACAACCGTTGGCCTCCAACTGATTGTTGAGTTCGTCCGCAGTCAAGACGATCGGAGACCCGTCCAAGTTGACGCCATTCTTCGCGTCCAGAGATGTGAACACTTGGCCGCAGGTGGAATTTGGGTCTATGCCATCCGGACTTACCGTGAACCAGAAATAGGTGTTGATCCACATTCCCAGCAGATCGTCGCAGAAGTAGCCGAATGGGGTGTCGCTAATGCCGTTGGGGCACACGGTGGGATCGGTGCTAATGCAGTTGTTATCGCTTCCGTCCATGGCGTTGCGATTCGTGGCGAACCTCCAATCCTCCCGCAAGTTCGAAGTGAAGACAGCATTCACGGTGCTCACATCGAAGCACGGCGTCGGAGGCGCCAGGGGGCTCTGCATATCCGCAGCGCAAGGGTTGGTGGCAAAGGTACCGTTGGCCAACCTCTGTTTGACTGCCGGGTAAGCCTCAAAGTTACTCACAATGTCTTGCATGGCGATGCTGCGGGGATTTTGGCTGTTGGCAATCGAGATGGTGATGCCGGCATTCTGCTGATCGCCATCCAGACCACCGTTGATGGCGCCAACTGTGCGCGAGTAGCCGGTTTCAAAAGCACTTTGGTTCACGACGAAGGCAAGAATGGAAATGAAATCTGTAGGGCTGCCTGTTCCATCGTCAACGTAGCCGCCCGTGGTGGCGAGGATGCGGAAGTTCCTGCGGTTCGGATCATTGACGCTGCAATTGCTGTCCGCCACCCAGTTGGCTTGACTCCCCGTCGCAGGCGGCCCTGTCTGGCGATCGGTGCCGAAACGACCGACCAACTGTGTTGGATCCAAGCCATTGTCTTGATAAAAACTATCTTTGTAGTCGCAGGGCGGAGGGTTGTAGCTCCCGGATTGAGCTGCCATATTGGGAATCGCCAAGAAAGACAACCCCGCCAGGGCCAAAATGTCCACAAAAGCCGAAGCATACTTTCGAAAGTTTTTCATCACTAATTCCTTCCTCCGATGACTACCGGACGAACCGGCGACCGGCGTTGAAAACAACACAGACCAGCCTTGCGGTCTCAAGAGACCTCAGGACGGCTGAATGTGACTGGCTTCAGGGCGGAGCATCCAGGAAATGCTTTCGGCAACGAATTCGGCATGCGCCATCCCCGGGCACGCCGACCACAACATCATGGGCTCGTTTCCATAACGGATGTTCCCAATGTGCTGGGTCTTGTCCTTGTCGATTGCTGGATCTGGGTAGCTGAAGCCAATGCCCCTGCGAATCGTTTCTATGTCCTCAGGCTTACCCGTCAGGAAAGTCCAGCCGGGCCGGGCATGATACATCTCACGGTAGTGCCTGATCGCGTCAACGTCGTCTTCTTCTGGCTTCAGCGTGAATGAATACATGAAGAGCGTTCTGCCCAAGTCGGCAGCGACCAGGTTTTGCACCTGTGCCAGATTCGCGGTCACCCGAGGACAGATTTCGTCGCACTTGGCAAAGAAGAAGTTGAGGGTAACGATCTTGCCCTTGACCAGATCGTCGTAGAACAGGACTCGCTTGCCTTCGTGCGTGAAAAGAGGGACGTTGGGAAGGTGCAGGCGCTGGATGCGTCGTCGTGCCAACTCGGACGGCGTCAGTTTCCCGACGCTGGGGGAGGACTTACCGGTGACTCCGACCGCAGCGCCTGTCGCTACCGCAACCGGCGCGATAGCCGCCCAACTCAATATTCGTCTTCTTGAAATGTGAGGCATATCGAGCATCTCCTATTCGTTTCCTGGGCCGCGCGGTGCCGGCCCAGGAATTCAGCATTGCGCCAGCCTTACGGCACCAGGATGTTGTCGCCTTCTGCGACCACATGCCACAGGGCCATCATGGCGTGGTCCTCATGGACCACGTTGTGGCAGTGGATGGGGTATTTACCTAACCAGTCGCGGAATCGGAAGAACAACTGCACGCGCTCGTTCGGATGCAACTGTGTGACATCCTTGCGTCCCAAGTCGGAGGGTACGGTTGGTGCCACCCGATTGCGGCTCAGGATCCGATGCTCCTCCAAGTGAATGTGGATGGGATGTGTCCAGTCGCCCGAGAGGTTCATCAGCAGCCACTGCTCCACGCTGTTCTGCTGCACGGCAAACCGAAACTGGTTGCAGTCCATAAACTGCCCGTTGATCGACCACTGGCCATTCAAGCGGTCAAACTTGAACGTTCTCACGATCCGAGGTGAAACGTTGGTACTCGGAAGTTGATAGAACGTGGGATGGGTTGCTGGATCAACGCTATCGTCGTGGACTCTGGTGGAGCTGACCCGAAACTGCAACAGCAGATTGCCTGTTCCAGCTGGCAGAATTGCAGGCTGGCTTGAATTGAGGACCAGGCTGCACTCCGTGCTGGAAGCATTCTGTGCCGCGACCTGACTATCAACCGCGGCCGGCCCCTGTCCACTGAGTTGATTGAGGCGGTTCTCCAGGTAGATTGTCCTGCCGGCAAAGTTTCTGAAGTCAATAATGACATCCACGCGCTCGGCCGGACCAATGCGCACGCTCTGGATCTGAATCGGGTTGGGCAAGAGGTTGCCGTCAGTGCCAATCAGCCAGTACTGGTTTGTAGCGCTCAGGTTTTTCAGATCGGTGAGGAAGAACTCATAGAAACGCGACGGTCCGGTATCGAGAAGGCGGAAGCGGTAACGCCGCGGCTCGACATTGAAGAACGGCTGTATTGTGCCGTTGACCAGGAACTTGTCGCCCAGGATTCCATCCAGGTTGAACAGGTCGAATACCAGTTCGCCTGTTTCCGGGTCGTAGACCTTGTCAGAAAATGCCAGTGGGATGTCGTGCTGGGGGAAGTCCGGCAGCCGGAAGCCGCTATCATCATTGCCGGTATCTGATTCGTTGAAAAGGCAATAGAACCCGAACAGGCCCTTGTATGTGTTCTGCGAAGTAAAGTCTACGCGATGGTCGTGGTACCACAGCGTGCTCAAAGATTCGTTGATGTCGCCGTTCGGTGCATGGTCGGAATTGAACCCGGCAAGTACGTTTGGGTAGTACTGATCGCAGAAGTGTCCGTTGGTGTAAAAATCGCAGGGGTTTCCATCACTCTCAGATGGGTTGTGCGCATTGTGCAGGTGGGTGGAAACGGAGGGCATACCAAAGCCAGTATTGTTGACCTGGGTTACCGGAGGCAGCGAATTCGTATTGCGCGTAAGCTGGGGACTGCCGTAGAAGGCCTGATAGGTCGGTCCAGGACTCCGTGGGCCGGTACCGTCGTCGAATCCCCAGATGGTCTGTACCGGCAGCGCGCGATCACTCGTCTGCCTGACGGAGAACTGCCTCTGGTTGAAGTTGTACAGCGTGCGTGGAACGACGGGGAAGCGGCTTGAATCGATCAGGGGTGCCTGAAAAGGAGCGGCCCGAACCTCTCCCGCTGCAGTGTTGGGATCCTCTGTCGGAGTTGGATGCAGCGAGCGTGCGGTTTGCGCGACCGGCATGACAACCAGAGGATCGATGAAAGGCCTGGTCCGCGGACTTTGGGTCTGGTTCCCGGGTACGCAGTTCTGATTCGTTCCAGGGCTGGTGTTGCTCCCGGAGCTGGGAGGGTTATTGGTCTGGGTCTGTCCGTAGGCGCGAGCGCTTAAGCCGCTCTTGGCTACCAGCATGCCACCGGCAGTCAACAATCCCATCTTCATCAGATCGCGACGGCTGGTCAGCCCCGCCGCGATCAGTTCACGCCGGTTCTTCGCTGCGTTAAGCATCTCGCGGTATCGAGCTCTGGAAACCTTTTCGCCGAACACGTTGAAATACATAGGACCTCCTCCCGACTTCTCGGGGTCACAAGATCTGCTCGAATACTTTGCCGGTGTTACCTGCAGACGAAGCTGAGGAGCTTACTGGGTTGTTGGCTGCTGGGACCCCAGTTCTTTTTGGCGTTACTTAGTATTTGGAAGATGCCACTACTCCAGCGCGGTGGTCAATCAAAGTCTCTTGTCTGAAGCCGCTATCTCTTAGCACAATGCGCTACGCGCAACCAGCCTGCCTCTTTCGACCGTTCACGGTCGTTACCTCGAAAAGCGGCCAAGAAGCGGACGGCCGGTTTGCCTGACGTACCGAAGAGAACAGGTAGGGGGACACAGTGAACCTACTGAGCACCAACAACGGTATCCCGATGACGCGCTATCGCCGGCCTTGCTGCATGCGATGCATCGCATGGAGGATCGTCGAGATCGCATTGTCCTCTCCGATGGCCGTGTTGATCATTAGATCGTAGGTCGAGCGAGTGGGCCAATCCACGCCGAAGTAATGCCTGACAAAAGCGCTCCTCTCGTGGTCGACGGCTTCAACGAGAGAGGCGTCGGATTCGCTCTTGCCATTCGAGATAAGCCGCCGGACTTTTTCCTCGCGCGGCGCGTAGAGAAAGACATGGAAAGTGTCATCGCGATCGCGAAAAAAGCCAGGAGCGCCACGTCCCACGACAACGGCATTGCCCTCCCGTGCGATCTTGTCGATCACCTTCTGCATGGTGGCGACCATATGAGCAGGATCCATACACTGGTAATCGCCGAACTCGGCACTTCGTTCGTAACTGCCGCGCCAGAAGACCTGGGCAACACGGCGGAACCGCTCGTCAGTGCGATGAACGTGACGCTTCTCGGTTGCCAAGTCGTTGCGGATCGAAGCGGCAAGCTCCTGGGCGAGCAACTGGTCCCACAACTTCCAATTGAGGGTGTGAGATAACTTCTTAGAAATGCTGGCTGCGCCGCAAGCACATTCACGCTCGATCGCAATAATCCGGAACTTGGTTTTCTCTTTAAGCAGATCTTCAAGCGGCGATGCGGACCATTCCGATCCTGATTGAACTTTGGGTCCCGGTCTGTTCCGCCCGCCAGCCTTTTCGGAATTGTGGTTGCTTACCATGGTCGGATTGCGATGCGGCTAGTGAGAGCTGGCTCCAAACAGTTAAGAGATCCCAACGCAAAATAGTGGACTTCCTGAACGGCACAGCCCACGCCCTTCTCCGTGCCCCATCGAACAAGTGGGATAGGGGTTGAGGCAATTGCGATGAATTGAGGTCGGTCGATTGAACCTCAGTCACCCGAATCGGATCTCCTTCGAAAAGAGGCGCTGCTGCCTACGATAGATTGCCGGGCTTATATCGAATCTCTTCTTAAACGCCCGAGTAAAACTCGGCTCTTGGCCATAGCCCACACTATAAGTAATCTCTTTCACCCGCATGTCTGTACATCGCAGCAGGTCGGCAGCTCTTTCCAGTCGCTCGTTTGCCAGAAAGACATGCAAACTTAAACCGGTTTGAGCTTTGAACAAGTGGCCTAATCGTGAGTTGCTGAGATTTACGCGACCAGCGAGATCCGAGATACTTGAAGTTGGATCGGAGTGAATCGCTTGCAGCACTTGGCGAATCCGAAAATCGTCAGGCGGCTCAATCAAGGTCATCGGAGTAGGGTCCCCTTGGGTCGGTTTAAGCAAAATGCGATTCTCACGAGGAAGCGCACCTTGCAGGCAATACAGACGAGGCTGGCGTTAGCTTGAAACTCTCAACCATGCAACTGTCGTTGGGTTTCCGCGCATGAGTACATGGCGTCGGAGCACGCGGCAAAACCAGGACCTGTCGGACGGCGGGCACAGGGCGTCCAGTGCAGGAGTGTTGTTCTTTTTAGCGGGAAAGTTCCATGAAGGCAAGAACAATTTGAGGTTCTTACGGAATTTGGAACACAGGCTATGTGGCTAATACTCGATTTTGTGTTTAACGTGTTGTGCCTACGGAGCTTTTCGTCGAATTCCTCGCTACGAATGAGAAGAATTAAGACCCATCCGATTTGTTTCGAAAACCGGACAAGCACAATTCCGAGCGCCGATCTCCGCCTGCTTTAACATGCCCGATCTGCTCCACCGAAATCCGTTGCCGGTCTCTTGGGCATTAAAGTTTGTCGGGGACCCGATATTTCGGGCCGGTCAATGCTAATTTCGCGAGGGCACGCGGGAGACTGGTTTTTCCTGCAAGAGCAGTTCCGTCGCCTGCACGCGCCGGTCGGAGTGAAACCAGCGCTGCACAACATTGCTGCAGAGAAAGTTACCAAGCGCGAGCAGGCTCATTCCCTGGTGGTGAACCATCCAAGACTTGACGACTTCGCATCGATTCCAGCGAAAGCGACTACGCGGACTCGTGTAGTCGGCGGCCTCATAGAATCCGTACGAACCGAACCATCCCAGGGCGTCCATCCGGCGCAGATTGGCGAGCGCCCCTTTGCAATCTACGTTCAAGGCCAGAAATGTAGAGTATGGCGAAACAATCACCGGCTCCGATCCGTCTTTTTTTAGCGCCAGGCTCGGCACGCCAAACGCTTCGTAGTGATAGTCGCCGACTTCGTTTCGTTTCGCGCAGGCGGACTCAGAAATGCCCCAGGGAATGCCTTTCTCCAGTGCGTAGGCCTGTTGCGCTCGCACGGCCGCCACGGCTGCGCGGTCGAGCAATGTGTTGGGATAGCTTCGCATCCATATCGATGGCATTAGGTACTCGAACATGGTCCCAGTCCACGAGAGCAGGACCGGGCGGCCGTGATCGCTCGCGAATGACCGGTCGAGGCGGAACCAGCAGTCCTGTGGAATATCCTCTTTGGCGATGGCAACGAAGATGGCGGTGCGTGGCTCGGTGGCCAACAAGTCGTAATAGTAGGGTTGCAGTTCTTCAGACTGCACATCGAAGCCGACCGACATCAACAGACGCTGCTTATCCAACAAGAACGTAAAGTCCATAGCGTTGGCCAAGCCGCTCGCCTGTTCGCTGGTCTGTCGAAGATCCTCGATCAGACGAAGTGCATTCTGCCGCGCGGCAGGGAGCAGGAGTCCGAGGCGCTCACCGAGCGAGGCATTGCCATTCTGAGCAGAACGAAGAGCGTCACCGACGCGTACCTCCAATTCTGAAATCAAGTCCGGCAGTTGCCGCAGAGGGACCTCGTCAATCGCCTTCATGTCATCTCGCAACGTTATTCGGAGTGCCGCGAACTCCGGGAGCATCCAGGGCATATAGGCCTGCACCAATTCGCGGACTTTATGGACTCGCAAATGCGCTTGCTCTCGGAACCAGGCGACATCGGGCGAGGCGTCAGATTTGTCGCGATAGTTTTTCTTTTCCAGAACCTCTTCGGAAAGGGTCAAGACCGATGCCAGCCAGTCGTCATTGCGGACCTGCGCGGCTCGGAACTGCGCTTCGGAACGCGACAATACGCGCTTCGGGACCGCCCGCAATTTGACGAGAACTCGAAGATGATCTAACAAGCCCTCGGCCAGCGCTCGTGAGAGAAGAGGCTGATGCAAGCGATCGAGACATCCCTGCTGCATGGTCCAGAGAGAAGCTACGAGATTGCCGCTATCGACCGACGAAATGAAAAACGGCGGCTTTGCCTGGAGTGTGCGGGTGTCGTACCAGTTCATGATGTGCCCGCGGTACTTAGGAAGGCCGATTAGCGTACTGAGAGTCTTCCGCGTGAGATCCACCATCTCTGGCACTGTGATATAGCCGAGTTCGTTGGCCACCTGCCTTGCGTTAAGAAGAAGTCCGACGTTGGTCGGAGATAATGTAGCCGCGATCTTTCGCGGTTCGTACTGGAGGTTGTCCGGCACCAACCAGTTATGTTCTTCGGTGGAGAATTCCGCAAAGTATCGCCAGATGTGCAAAGCGGATCTGCGCAGAAGCATGACATCCTGAGGGGTAATCTCGGGGGCCGGATCGAGCGGGCTGGCGTTGAGCCAGAGTGCCAGGAGTTTGCTGCAGGCCCAAAGCGCAAGAATCGGCGTCGCGGCCGGCAGCGATTGCGGGCGCACCCGCCAAATCACCAATCCGAGAGCGATGGCAAAGAATGGCATCCAGTCGATATAGCGGTCGACTGGAGTGCGGCGCTCTCCCAGTTCCGCTTCCGCCGCCGTTTCCCATTCGAGCATGCGCTGGCGCGTCACCAGTAGTCGGACCAGCGCGCGTACCACGGCATCCAGCGACAAAAGAGTCTGGTGCGCCAGAAGCGTCAAGGTAAGGAAGACAGTAAAGTTAGCCGCGAAAAGGTTGCTCGCGGCTTCCCGAGCAATTTCCATCTGCCGCGCGACGACGGCGCGGGTCAATCCGAAGGCGAATTCCACCCATGCTGGAACAAACAAAATGCCAATCGTGGCAAGCGTCCAGAGAACTGGATGGCCCGTTACAAGCCAACCAAACAAAAGCAACACCAACGTTGCTGGTTCGACGAGGCTGCGGCGCAGGTTGTCGAGAATCTTCCAGCGCGAAACCGTGGAGATCGGATTAGGAACCCGCGTACCGGATTCATCGGGCACGTATTGCGTTAGCCACTCCACTATCTGCCAGTCCCCGCGAAGCCAGCGGTGCTTACGCCGGTTATAGGCACTGTAGTGCGAGGGATAGTCCTCAATCACCACAATGTCCGTGGCCAGTCCGGCGCGTGCGTAGGCACCTTCGATCAGGTCATGGCTGAGCAGGGAATTCCATGGAAAGCGGCGGTTTAAAACGCGGAACATGGTATCCACGTCGTAGATGCCCTTTCCGGTGAATGTGCCTTCTCCATACAGATCCTGGTAGACATCGGAAACCGCTCGCGTGTACGGATCAAGACCGGTCTCGCCGGCAAAGATGGCTGCCAGCCGCGAGCGCGCGGTTGACTGCACACTGACGCCGACACGCGGCTGCAAAATGCCGTATCCCGCAACCACAATATTCGTTTCTGGGTTGATGATTGCCCGATTCAGAGGATGGGCAATCGCTCCTACCATGCGGTGCGCCGATCCTCGCGGTAGTTCAGTGTCGGAGTCGAGCGTAATTACGTAGCGGACATGGGGGAAAATCGAGAGATCACCCACCTTCACCGGGAAACTGTCAAATTGGCCACGCAATAGCTGATTCAGATCGAGCAGCTTGCCGCGCTTGCGTTCCCATCCCATCCATCCTCTCTCGCGTGGGTTGTAAACGCGGTGGCGATGGAGAAAGAAAAACGATCCCATGTTTTTCCCGGAGTATCTTTCATTGAGCTCGCCGATTAGTGCCGAACACAAAGCCACGAGTGCACTCTCATCCGGCGCGGGTTGATCCGAATCCGGCAGATCGGAGAGGATGGCAAAGTGAAGATTGCGGTCGTGGTTACCGAGGAAGCGTACCTCCAGGTTTTCTACCAGGCCTTGCACCTGTTTTTCATTGAGCAGCAGCGTCGGAATGGCAACTATGGTGGTGCAGTCGTCTGGAATGCCCCCGGAGAAGTCCATTTTGGGCAGAGCCTCGACCGGCATAAGGTTCGTGGTCAGATAGTTCATCAACTGAACCGCCGCCTGCGAACTGGGCAGCACCAGAATCAACATCGCAAGCAGCACCAGCCCCAGTGAGCTCGTGGCGGGAGTCAACAGCCATACCGCTCCGGTAACGATGATAAGAGTCAGGATCGCAATCCCGAGAACCAGGAAGTCATCGGGATGGCTGCGCAACAATGTCCGCAGGCGTTCCCCGAAGGTGGGATGGAAACCGACCCTCTGGCAGAGGAGCGTCGCTCCTTCTCCAACGAGGTAGTAGCCAATGTGTGACTCTCGCAGTGCGATCCTGGCGTCGTCGAATTTATTTTTCTGAGACTGTTGCGCAAGAGCCAGCGCCGCTCGTGCCACTTCCAACTCCGTTCGATCGGAACCATGAGCGATCCTTGCAACCCTTTCGCGATATACATTCCGGCTCTCAATATCCATTGCCGCATAAGCGGCAGCAGGATCTTCACGAAGAATCCGATCGAAGGGGATGAGCGTCTCCACTTCGTCCTTCCACGAGGTTTGCGTCACATGGCGAAAGGTGAGAATGCAGGTGGTCACACTCGTTGCGGGCATGCTCGTCGGATCATTCACCAAGCGGCCGCCCCGAGCCGCAATCTGCTCCAGTAACACAAGCTTTAGCGTCGGGACGAGAGAACCAATCTCGTGAAACTCGAGAGGAGACTTCTCCTCAAAAGCCAGACAAAATGCCGTGAAGTCGTTTTTGGTAAAGCTGCCACCGGCCTCGTCGAAAAAAGCCTGTGCGATCGCCAGCACGCGGGGCAAGATTTCGCCCTTACCGATTGCATTCGGAAGGTGCGTCAGGGGTACAAGTTCAGTTGCCACCAGTCGCGTTGCTGAGGAAAGCTGCTGCACGTTGTCACGGAGCCATAAAAGATCTTCCGAATCGGGAGCGCGCGCAAAGGCTGCCTCTACCCGTTCTTCGATAGCCTCGTAGGCCTTTGCGAGCGTTTGGCAACGCTTGGAGAAAACATCCGATGAAGGCGCTTTCGGCAGCCAACGCAGACTCGAGGCCAACTCAATGGCGGCGCGGCGAAGCGTCTCGGCTTCTGTGCCCTTGCCAATGGCGGAGGGCAGCCGCTCATCTCCAATCATGCCATCGGTCTGAGGGTTGGTAGCCATGCTTGCAATCCATCCTTACCTGATCGAACCCATTCTAGGACTTGCGGCCTTAGCGGTAACTCGCGGCCTGCAATTCGAACATTTCCGCGTAGCGGCCGCCGAGTTGCGTCAACGCATCGTGGTCTCCTTCTTCCGCAATGCGTCCGTTCTCCAGCACGACAATTCGGTCTGCCATCCGCACCGTCGAAAATCGATGCGAAATGAACAGGGCCATCTTCCCGGCGGTCAGTTCGGCAAAACGCTGAAAAACTTCATATTCACTGCGCGCGTCGAGCGCCGACGTGGGCTCGTCGAGGATCAGCACTTGCGAGTCGCGCAGATAAGCACGGGCCAGCGCAACTTTTTGCCATTCGCCACCCGAGAGATCGACTCCGCCATCAAAGCGGCGGCCAAGCATTTGTTCGTATCCCGACGGAAGTTTTCGTACAACACCGTCGGCCAGGCTTTTCTGCGCCGATTGCTCGAGCAACTGCGCGTTATCGATTTGCTCGATCCGGCCGACCGCGATGTTTTCCCGCGCGGTCATCTCGTAGCGCATGAAATCCTGAAAGATGACGCCAATCTCGCGATAGAGATCTTCGAGGCTGTACTCGCGCAGGTCCACACCGTCCAGCAAGACTTGTCCCTCTGCCGGATCGTAAAGGCGAGTCAACAACTTGACGATGGTGGTCTTGCCTTCCCCATTTTCGCCGATCAGCGCTACTCGCTCGCCGGGATGCAGGTGAAAATTCAACTTATTCAGAACCAGGCGCGAACTTCCCGGATAGCGGAAGGAAACATTCTGAAATTCAAAGCCGCGCCGGATGGGACGCGGCGCCGGCAAAGCGTTGGGCTTGGATTCGATCGTGGGACGCATTTCGAAAAATGCGATGAGGTCAGTCAGGAATAAGGCTTGATCGGCAATGGTTGAGAGCGTTGAAAAGGTCTGTTGCAGGTTCGAACTGGCCTCGCGAATGGCATTCGCCAACAAACTCAAGGTGCCAAAACTGAAGACGCCGGTGACCGTCCTCCAAACCGCGAATACGTATGCCGTGTAATAGCCGGCCGTGCCGATCGCGGAGAGGACCGCGCCCCATCCCATTTTGCGGCGCGCCAGCGCAATGTCTTCTTCATACACCTGAGTTGAAAGTCCCTTGAATCTGCCGGTCAGGAAATCTCTCAGCCCAAACAATTTCAGTTCCTTGGCCGCCTCCTTGCTGCCACCGAGAATGCGCAGGTAGTCGAGTTGGCGCCGGATAGGAGTCTGACGAAAGTTCTTGGCATATCCTAGAAATGCAAAGTGAGTCTCGCCCACAAAAGCCGGAATTACCCCTACGACCAGCAAGAGCAGAAGCCAGGGCGAAAACACCATAATCGAGACTGACAGCGTAATCGTCGTAATCACTTGCTGGATGAGGCGTCCGATCGCCTGGATCATGTACAGGCGATCCGTGGCTTGCACACGGGCCCGCTCTAGCCGGTCATAGAAGGTGGGATCTTCGTAGGCCAGTAGATCGAGTCCAGCGGCATGCTCCATGACGCGAACACTGATGTGGTGCGTGTACTTGCCCGCGAGCAGAACATCCAGATAGTCGATGGCACGGCCCAAAATGCCCGCGGCGACGGCGATGGCGAACTCAATGCCAACAAGCCACCACAGTCGGGCACCGACAGGGTAATTCGTAGTGAGGGCGCGATAGATGGTATCGATTATGAGTTTTGAAACCCAGAACAGTGCGGGCGGAAGCAGCGACGCAATCACTCGCGCGATCAGCCCAAGTATGACGACCACACGTCCCGACTCCCACACAAAGCGTAGGACTGCCGGGACGTTGCGAAGAGCTGAGAGTCGCTCCCGCCATCCTCCGAAGAAGTCTGCTTTCCCGCTCATGATCGAATCAACAGGGCCGAATCAATATGATTCTAATAAACGCGACTGAAAATATGTACCCGTCGCCCGGATCGGGTCGTCCCGGTAATCCCACCCAGAGGCGACCGTGTGGCCTTGGCCGAAGTGCCGGATGCTCCGCAGTGAATTCAGTCTAATCAGGCCCGATCAGCGATGGTTCGATGACAAAACCGCCTGTGAGGTTGGGTAGTGTGAAAAGCCTCCGGCCAGGAACCTCCGAATGAGGCGCCGGCCTCAGTCGCTAGTATTTATGGAAGCCGGCTCGCTCCATTCCACGCTGTGCTTCCGGGGTCTTCATGAAGGTTTCCCAGACAAACCCGGTTCGCAGATTCTCAGCCATCAAGAGGACGATTCCGGTATCGATCCCGATCACATCCGGGTCATACCAGTTGTTCAGAGGATTGAACGCGTTTGCGAACCCATACTTGCTCCAGGCCGACGGGTAGCGCGTGCGGATGGTCTTCAAAACCCGGATCGTGGCCGCGGGCTGAAAGGGCAATGACCCGCCGGCCGCGCTTGGAACAACTGTACCATCAATGGGTCCCATGGAGGGCGGCCCGCCCCAGGCGACATAGCCGTGCTGCGAATCAGAGGCGGTAATCCCCCACAGGTCGTCACTATAATCGGGGAACTGCTTACCCAACTCTATGCAAAAACGCCGATGCACTTCCGTAGCGATCACGGAATTCTGGAAATAGTCTGCAAACTTGTCGCGCTTGCCACGAAAATCGAACCATGCCTGCGAAAATTGATGCACAAAGAGCGGCGCAAACGATCCGATATAGCGCAGGCCATCGTATTCAAACGTCAAACGCTTCCATGCATTCCAAGTTCCCTCCTTCAGCGGATAAGCCGACGATCCCATCCCCAGCAGATACATCATCATCAGTTCGCTGTAGTAATCCCAACGAGAGGGAAGAAATCCAACCTCCGGTGTCCACCCGTGGGTGAGCAGGGACGTGTCCTCTGAGATCCAGGTCCAGTCCACACGGCGGAAGATCAGATTGGCAAGCTCGGTGACCCCGGGATGACGAAAGTGTTCGCGACACGTAAGAACACCACAGAGGAGAATTGTAGTGTCTACCGAGGAAACCTCGGAGTCGAACATGCGCTCCCCGGTCTCGGGGTTGGCAAAATGGTAGAAAAATCCGCGGTGGTTGGGCAACTTCTTCCACAGAAACCGCAGGGTCACAAAGACGCGTTCCAGCGCATCGTCGCGCGATATGAAGCCCCGCTGGCTGCCAATGCAAAGCGCTGTAAGACCGAACCCGGTCGCGGCAATGCTCGACGCTCCTCCTTGATTATCTGTGTGAACGTTAGAGCGGTCCTTGACCATTCCCGTTTTCGGGTTACCCTGCTCCCAGAAAAAAAGAAAACTTGCGGCTTCTACATCGTTGAGGAACTGATCGTCTTCCGGGGATAAGACCGACGCACCGGCAGCGCCGCCAACTGGAACCGGGGGCGGCGCCTGGCTGGGCAAAGCGCCAATCAGATCTGCAAATGGAAGAGATAGGCCCGCAGCAAAAGCCTGCCGCAGAACCCGCCGTCGCGAAAGCAGATTGGGTTTGTCATCTGTCATTCGTTTCCATCTCGGATGCTCAATTTCTCAATGATCATTTGACTCTGGACCAGGCACTTCGAGTCACTGCAACTTTACATTGTCGCGGCTGGAATTGTTGTTTCGGCCCCGTTCGTCTGTCACAATGTGGATCGTGGGCGACCCGATCATGGCATTGGAACGAAACACAATATACCAAACAAGAGGCAACCCTTTGTTTGATTACGACACCCATAACAAGGATGCAACGGAAGTCGTTGCCGTTGCTGCGCTTGTAGGGAAACGTGCGAGCGGCATTCGTCATATCATAGCTAGCAGCAATCATTCATCATTAGTGCATGCCCCTTACCCAAGTGTATGACCCGTACCCACAAAATTGAGGTTTGGATCGCCTTGCTGGTCACCTTCCTGCTCGCGGGCGTTCTAGCTCTGATTTATTGGCAGCGACAAAAACCGATTTCTCTTCGTGGGGCGGTTCTGATGGAGGATTCTGACCCCCGCAAACAGCAACCAGTCGAGGGCGTTACGGTCTCCGCCGGAGATCTCGCAACCGAGGCAAAGTCCGATTCCTCCGGATTTTTCTTGCTTAAGCTGCGGAAACCGATCCGGAAGGGGCATCCGCTCGTGCTCTCTTTTCGCGCCGCGCAGTACCGTCCGCTGGACCTAAAAGATATTGTCGCCAACAAACTTTATGTTGTTCGTCTGGTTCCGCTTTCCAGCAATCCCGCTCCGAAGGATCAGCCGGATGTTAAGGTGACCAACGTGCGTGTCAGATATACGGTCAGGGGCATGACGGAGCTGAATATCGGAAGCGCGGTGCAAACATTCGAGATCGAGAACAAGGGCAACGTGCCGTGTAAGAATCAACATCCCTGCTCGCCGGACGGTAAGTGGAAAGCAGCTTTAGGGTCGGCTACCTTGGATGCGGGCACAGGTAATGAATTTCGCGACGCTCGCGCCTCATGCATCGCTGGTCCTTGTCCCTTCACGAAAATTGAATCCGACCACTTGTCGCAGGGGGGCAGACCTTTGTAGTGTCAGCCCGAAACTGGTCCGACACTGCTACTTTTCTTTTGGAAGCTGAGGTCTTTCGCCCAATGCTGAGTCAAAGCGAACACTGGTCGTATCCCGTGATCTTTGGCGGGGGACTTTCATTCACACTTCCCTCCGCTGCAGAGAGCGTAAGCATAGAGGCAGACTTGGACGGACAGACCATCATTTTTCCGATGGGGCCATCGCTGTTTTTGAGTTGGGCCAGCTGCGGTGCGGGAGTCAATCCCGACAAAGGGCGCGTCTATCGCTGCAATCCAAACCCGGGATATCGCTTCCAGTAGCGATCACAACTGCCATGCCCTTTAAATTTCTCCCACGTCTCTTGCGGGTTCTATTTATTATTTCTGTTTCAGACACCACACTATAGTGAGCGAGTCCCGCCCTTTGCCGGGACTGATGAGTCCGCGCTCTTCTAGCGCTTTGATGGTGTTGCGAGTGGCGGAGAGAGGGCGCATTTCTTCATTATCTTTCAACCGCCGCAGAACCAGGTTCCCGCCGAGCGAATCAGTTTCAAGCTGGTATCTGTCGGATGTGCGAAAGTTGGGTCTTGTTCAGTCTCGGTTTCGGATCGACACCTAGAACACAAAGGTATTTCAATCCAACGTTGCTTCTGCTTGAGATGAAATAGCTCGACTCAACTCGCGAACACTCTGTTCCAACACTTGCGTCCGTTGGTATTCGAGGCCTTGAGCCTTTCCGAGTGATACGCGGGAGTTCCGCCGAAGCACTGGGCTCTTGGCAGGTGTAGCAAGCCCCACGTGGATTTCTGTGACGCCGGTGCGCTCGATAATTGTGCGAGCATCGTGGATTCCGATCCTTCCACCGGCCATGATTGTGATGCGGCCACGAGCGGCACAAACAAGCCGCGCGACCGCGTCCACCCCCTGCAAGCACTCTTGCTCACCACCCGATGTGAGGAGTCGGTCCGCACCTGTCGCACAGACATCGTCGAGGGCCTGAAACAGATCTGCCGACATGTCGAAGGCGCGATGAAACGTGACCGAAAGAGGCCGCGCCAGTTCGACTAACTGCCGAGTGCGCGGGATGTCAACGTTTCCTTCCTGCTCCAGTAGCCCAAGAACAACCCCATCCGCTCCTTCGCTCTTTGCGATTTCGATGTCCCGCAACATGCACTCGAATTCCGCCTCCGAATAGCAGAAATCGCCGGGTCGCGGGCGAATGATGGGATGGACGGCAATCGAAAGTTTGGAGCGCACGACACCAAGCAGCCCGACACTGGGAGTCACGCCTCCTTCCAGCAGATCGCTACAAAGCTCAATCCGTTGAGCCCCACCGCGCTCCGATGCGATAGCGGAGGCAACCGAATCGACGCAGACCTCGATAAGCACCTGTTCAGCCATGAGCTCCCTTGATTAGCATTCGACGCACAACAGTACCATCTGCATCGTGATCCCGGCATTCTTGATTTCTGACCTCCCGAGATTACACCTGCTTCCGCGCTCCCTAGGAGGGTACTCGGCCCGCCTCAATCCTTCCGGCAGTCTGGAGCTATTCTAGAAACGTGTAGTGCAGGCCGAGCTGAATATGTCGTCTCCTGGGAGCGAACGCTGCTGATTGCACCGAAGTTGCTGTCATCCGTTATCCCGTTATCCGGATTTCCGTAACTGGCGATATTGAAAAGATTGAAGAAGTCAGCACGGAAGCCAAGCACGCGCTGCTCGCTCCACAAGTGGAAGTCCTTGAAGAAAGACGCGTCCACGCTGCGGTAGCCGGGCGCGCGCTCGGTGCTGTTGTGGCCGTGCCGAACGTATTCGAGCCGCCGCACCATAGGCACAAGCTCCGTTGTCGACACCGGCTGCAACTGCGGGAGGAATGCAGGGAGTGGCCGATGGATCCGTTCCCCACCAGTTCTCGAGAGAACGGTTCCGAATGATCATCGGACGGTATTGATTCGCTCGACTGAAGCCCCATCCACCGTTGTTCGTGTTGCTGTTGTTTGGGCCAAAGATGGTGACCGGCAATCCTGAATACAGGATGGCTGAGGTCGCAATCTTCCATCCTCCAAACACCGCGTCGAGGACCCCTTTTAAGTCGCCGCCATAGGTCCTGCCGTGTCCGAAGGGAAGGTCATATACGCCGACGAAGTTCAGGCTGTGCCGAACGTCCATGGCGGAAGGGCCGTAATCGGCATTGAGATCGTAACCATTCTGGACCGAGAGTCCGTTCCAGCTATTGTTCGGCGCGCTCCAACGGCATAGTTCCCGGACGAGTCCGTCAAGGATTTTGCAAACGTGTAGTTCAGCGTGTATTCCAAGCCCGCGGTGCGTCCGCTGACGCAACGTGAACTGGGCCGCGTTATAAGTCATCCTGGCCTGCGACTCGGTGATGAGGATACTGCCGCACTCGCCCACGAGAGCGAAATAAGGCGTTTGGTCAGCCGCCGGGATAGTCGCAGCGCCGCATCCTCCGACCGTCGAGAGGTCTTGCGCCTGCGCAGCAGTCAACTGATTGCCGTTGCGATAGTCGGCCAGGTGATGCCCGACTTGGCCGTGATACCCCGCGCTAAAAGACAGCTCATTCGTGATCGCGTATTCCGTGACCAGAGTGAACTGCTGGTTGTAGGCAGGCTGCACATCCTGCGGCCAAACCGAATACAGCGAGTTGTTGATTCCCAGAGGCTGGCTGAAAGCATCCGCAACCGTGAAGGGCGACCCTCCCGAAGCTCCCGACGGAGTCGTGGCATTGCTGTTGATGGCAAGCGAGAAGGGCGGACTGGAAGTCAGGCGCTGATTGAAAGAATATCCTTCAAAGAAGCTGGTTGCGCCGTAGCCGCCGCGAATCACAAGCTTTGGCATAGCCTGGAACGCGAAGCCAACGCGCGGCATGATCTGCTTGTAGTTGGCGTTGTAGCAGCGCGCGAGTGGCGCAAACGATCGACTCCCGCGCACCGCCCCGGCAGGCACCTGCCCCGCATACTCCACGGTACCGCCGGGAAGCACGTTGGCGGTCTTGTTGTTTTGTTCATACCAGGGCTGGTCGACTTCATAGCGAATCCCAAGATTCAAGGTGAGCTTGGAAGTTCACTTTGTAATCGTCCTGGAAATAACCTGCCGACGCGCCACTGGCGATTGCCGACGAACCCAAGAGGAGACGCAAGTTGAACATTCGAAATCCGGCCAAGGACGAAGTCTGCCGCAGCCCCATACCCGATCCACCAGGCAGGCCTGTGAATTGTCCGTTGTAACTGAACTGCCCGAGAAATCCGACGTTTCCGGCATTGATGTAGTTCTGCTGATATCGCGTGGCCTGTCCGCCAATCGAGAGGTAATGCCTGCCCCGTTGCCAAGTCAGATTGTCGTAGTAGTTGAAAGTATTGTCGGTAAAGACCTGAGGATTCGCATTTGTGCCGAGATAACTTACGCCGTTGCTGATGCTCTGCCCGGTGAACCCCACGTACTTCTGAGTACCAAATGGGAATGCCGACTTTTGAGTCGCCAGTGTAGCCAAACAGTCCGGTTGGGTCGCTGGGAACACCGTTGTTCCAGCGCACCCTGCGTGAATCCGAAGCGACCTTCATTGACGATCGTCGGCGAGAATGTGTGCACAAAGCTGGCGCCGGCAATCTTTGTCGGATAGCGTGTTGATGGTTGGGAAAATCTACCGGAATGATGGCTGTCGTGTAGTCGCTCCCTGTGCCCTGAGAATAGAAACCCGACTGATTTTGTCGCGTTCCGGAGTCCAGTCGACCTTGAAATCTTCCTGGTTGTCTGAAACATAAGCTGGACTGTGGACCCACGAAGTCTCCTTGAATCAATCCGTCCCCTCCGTTGCTGATCGAAACAGGAGGCCGGTTGGGCAACGGGTAGAGTTCCGGATGCGCAAACAGGTATGTCGCAACCGGATTCACGATGGGCACACCCTGGTTATTGGCATAGGGAGTAAAGTTGTTTTGCGAGTCGTAGAGCTGAATGGGGGTAGCACCGTTGGTCAGCAGGGCGGAGAAGTCTCCGTTGCGCATCGCCTGCGTGAGCACGCTGGCCGAAGCTCGATCCCGCCCGTGTGGTGGCGGATGCCCTCGTAGTCGACAAAGAAGAAGAGCCTGTTCTTGAGGATAGGCCCACCAATCGTCCCGCCAAAGATGTTCTGCGTGTAAGAGTTCTTCGGAGTGACAGGAGTTGACAGCCCGTTGCTCCAGGAATTGGCATCGAGCTTCTCATTCTGCAACAGGTCGTACAAAGAACCGTGAAACCGGTTGGTACCCGATTTCAGAATGGTTACGATCGCGCCGCCATTTGCGTTTCCGTAGGTCGCGTTCGCGTTGCCGGACACGACGCGAACTTCTGCGATAGCGTCGGGAGCGGGGTTATAGCCAATCAGATTGTTCTGCGGCTCGTTGTTGTCGGCGCCTTCGATCATGTAGTTGTTCGCCTGCTCACGATTGCCGTTGATGGCCGCGATCCCGCTGTTGTAGGTATTGCGCTCAATGGCGTTGTTTCCACTCATCCCGGTGGGATCTGTATCGATTGCTCCCGGCTGAAACAGCGTGAGCGCAGAAAAATTGCGCCCATTCAGCGGAATATTTTCGATCTCGTTGGTGGAAAGGGTGTTCCCCAGCGTGGCGTCCGTTGTATTAAGAATCGGATGAGCCTGTTCGCGAACTACCACCGTTGCGGCTGAACTGATCTTGAGCGCAACATTGATTTTTGCAGTCTGATCGATGTCCAAAGAGAAGGGAGCGACATTCGAGGAAGCGAAGCCGTTCGCTTCAATCGTGAGCTGGTACGTCCCGATGGGCAGAAACCGAATGGTGTACAGGCCGGCTCCATTCGTTTTCGCAGTCGTCTTGACCGAAGTCGAGCTGTTTTCGGCAGTGACCGTCGCTCCCACCACCAACGCGCCACTGGGGTCTGTGACTTGGCCGGTAATTGAACCCGTGACGGTTTGTGCCCCAGCGTGCATGCAGGAGAGTAATGCGGCCAGCAGGATGCCAATGCTATAGCGGAGTCTTCTCATGGGGAGATACCTCCAGTGGCCGAGGGCTTGTACCAATCGGCGCAGTTCGGACGAATTTCAGAGAGTCTTAATTTTGCGACGCTAATCGGGGAGCGCGACGACTGTCAAGCACAAAATGATCGTTTTAGCCATTTTCGATCATTCCAAAGATGCAAATGCGCAGTATCCGTCGTGACGCACATGGATGGGGAACAACATTATGTATTGCCTTTATTGCTGTAACGCGAGCTAGTGCACCAAAAAGGAGGGGCCCAAATCCTCAGGACCGGGCCCCTAGAACATCGAAAAGCGCCTACCGCTCATGCGTAGTACATCCTTGGCTTACTTTGGTTAGAGTGTTGTTTTTGGAGGCGATCTTGCAATCGTAGAAACGTCCGCTCGAATCGAACTCCGTGAACTCCTGGCTGCTCTTGGCTGGAGACACGTCTGTCGCTTGCCCGGAGTTCGTAACCGAACTGAAGCGTTCCAACTCTCCGTCGCGGGTGACTTCTTTGTCGTCGTGGTACTTCTGACTGGTCGTCACCGTAAGGCCAAACGGAGAACTGCTGACCGGAAGGATTAAGTCTACGTTGATGGGGAAGCTGAAATTTTCATGGCTCACCACGGTTCCGTCGTCCCCAGAAACGGTTGTGGTTGTTGAAACTTTGTTCTGAACCGCAGTGTTCTGATCGAGCACGGTAAAGTTCACGGTGTCGAAATTGATCGTTTGTGTACCCGAGAAATACTGATGCTGTTGAACCGCAGTCGACACCTTGCCGTGCGAAGTGTTGACGTATCCGGAAATTGTGAAGCGGCGGTCGGAAGTGACGTCGATTGTCCCTGTCACGGTCGACGTGCCCTGCAGATTCTCCGTCACGAGGGGATTAGGAGCACCCAACGTGTTCTTCGACAGTGCACCGGTCACCTGCGCGGATCCCTTATCCAGGAAGAGCAACAGAGAGGCCGTTTCAGCGAAGTAGCTGTCATCGTTGAAGACGCTCAGCGACACGGTGTGTGGCTTGCCATCGTTAAGCGAGCCGGCAAATGGAGTGAGGTTCACGCGATAGGGAACAAAGTCTAGCGTCTGCACACCCGGCGACGGGACCCATTGATCAGGCAAGAAGCCTGTGAAGACCCACGGCGAGACCGGGGCGATGCCTGCGGGCTGGCCATCGATTGCGATCTCGGTCTCCCTAAAATCTGTGTTGCCGCATCCATAGACATCATTGATGCTGGCGAGATCGTTGGGAAAACACGCATACCATTGTTCGTCGGTTGACTGGCTCTGCGAGACCACATCCAGATAGACGCGCTCAATGTTCGTAGGGAGGGTGAACACAGTCGAGAACTGGTCCGTCGGTTGAAACAAGAAAGCCGGGAGATTGATCCCACCGCCGCTATTGGTTTGCTGCAATGGCAAAACCATGTCTGGGGCACGGTCTCTGTGTTCAGAGTCCTTACCCGCGGGATAAAACTCCAGATTTGCGCTCACCGTGAAAACTCCATTGAGAGTGTTGTACGGGGGAGGGCAATCGGTGGTGCAATTTCCCAGTACGATTGTGCCGGTCTGTGGCATCGTTAGCAACGCGGAGTAATCGGTAATATCGCGCTCAATGTGCCATGTGTTCGTCAGGACGGCGAGCGGTTCGGGAGTTGTCCCAAAATACACGTTTGTGTTTGCGAGATAGATGCTGGCGGTCCGGTCAAACTGGACTCCGCCGTTCTCGCTGAAATCCACTTCAAATACGACTTTCTTCCAAGGGCCTGAGCAATTGCTGGGAGGAGTGAACTGGAACGTTTGCGTCGTGTCGGAAAAGTGCGCGAACTGGTACCCCGCGAAAAGAGGGACGACACAGGGTTGCTCACGTGGGCGCGAAACTGTGGGATCTGCTGTCACTTCGAATTGGGTCCCGATTTGCCGGTTCGTGCTTTGGGCAGCCACGAAGCCGGGAATGAAGAACAAAAGACAGACGGCCGCAAAACCGCCTAGCAAGAATCGATGGGGGTAGGTCATGGCGACTCCTTATCGGATGGCCCCAGATTAGGGACCAGTCCCTTCCGGGGGACTCTCTTATCGCATCGAGATCCAGGAATTGTCAAGAAAAATGATCATATCGAGGTATATTGATCACATCAGTGCTCGACTATGGCCGGTTCTTGCACGAGTAACTCAGCCAAAGCACACTGCCTTGGCCTCTGGATTGAGCTTAAGGACGTTCTCGCAGTTTTTTGTGTCGCGCTAAACAGTTGAGTAGACTTGCTGACGGGGATCATCTGGGATGAACGCAGGAAATCGCGCGGACAAAATCTTGCGGGAATTGCGCCAAGAGGGCAATGTTTCGCTGGATGTTTTGATCAAACGGCTGGGCGCATCGGCAGCCAGCGTCCGTAGGGATCTGACCAAGTTGGAAGCAAAGGGTCTGGTGCGCCGAACTCATGGCGGTGTAACCCTGGTTGAGCCGTTGCTGTACGAACCCTTCCGGTACGATTCTTTGTTTCAGAATCGCGAGCAACACCGTACCGCCGAGAAGAGACGGATTGGTCTTTATGCAGCTGAACTGATTGAAGAAAACGAGACGGTAGGGTTCACCGCAGGGACGACGACCACCCACGTAGCGCGGAATCTCCGTAATCGCCACAACATCCGTGTGATTACCAATGCGATTAACATCGCAATGGAGCTGAGCAACTGTCCAGGCCTTCGCACGTTTGTGACCGGAGGGTTCGTTCAGTGGGCTGGCTCATTCTCGCTGGTCGGGCACGCTGCCATCGACTCGCTCAAAGACGTTTATATGGACCGCGTATTTGTGAGTGTCTGCGGAATCGACATGGCTCGAGGTATCACGGTCATCGAGCCTGAAGAAGCGTTGACCTTCCGTACGATGATTCAGCAATCGAAGCAAATCATCGTGGTCGCGGACTCCAGTAAGATCGGCGTGGTCACGCCATCATTGATCGGTCCCATCTCCAATATTAACGTGCTAATCACCGACAATCACGCCTCAGACAAGGCAGTCGCCCCCTTTCTCGAGGGCGGAATCGACGTGCGTCGCCTGTAGCCTCACCGTGTGACTGCAGCGTGGGAAGAAGCTGTCGAGTCAAAAAGCTGGAATTCCCGGATATGCGCCTCTGAGGACGAGGACAAAATTCGCAAGCGCACGCGCGACGTATTGACCAGTGCGAAGTTATCAATGCGTTTGTGCCCAATAGCTTCACCTCTTGCGATCTCACGCCACTTTCCTGCTTGGAAGACTTCGATCGCATATAGCTGAACGTGTTGGCCGCTGTTGAGCCATTCCATGGTTAACGCGCGGTCAAAAGTGATCGGGCGTTCAAAATCGACCTCGAGAACCGCGTGATGCGAACCGACTGGCGCCGACCAGAATGTATCGGGATCCCCATCCAATGCCAGTTCCTCTTCTGCCCCGGTCTTGAGATGTTTTCCCACGAGATTGTTGCCATATCGAGCGCGAATCGCATCACCAAATTCCTTCAGCCGCGCCACGTCCGCCTCGGGAATCAGACCCCGCCGGTCGGGCGCAATGCCGAGAACAAGTTGTCCACCACGCCCGACGGTTTGCTCGTAGGCCGTCAATAGTTCCGACACGCTCTTCAGACTCGCTTCGTCATCGGGATGCCAGAACCAGTGACTCTTACGCAGCGGAGTGTCTGCCTCTACCGGGCGCCAGCGGAGATATCCGTGCCGGTCGATTACATTCCAGTTCTCGTAGGGGATGATGCCGTCTTCATTTCCAACCCAGCGAATGTCGCCATACTCAAAAAGTGCCATGTCCGCGAATACGAGCGTGTTCGGTTGCAGCATACGCAACTCCTCAACAATTCGAGGAAAGTTGTAGACGTGACCGCCGCTACCAGCGCCGTCCAGCCAAAACTCCTCAAGCTGACCATACCCTTGCGCCAATTCATCGAGTTCGGCTGCATAGTACTTGTCGTACTCGGCCGAATTACTGTACCGCGGCTCGTGACGATCCCATGGAGACAGATACAC
Organism: uncultured Acidobacteriaceae bacterium; assembly: GCA_963795875.1. Classification (GTDB taxonomy): domain Bacteria; phylum Acidobacteriota; class Terriglobia; order Terriglobales; family Acidobacteriaceae; genus Sulfotelmatobacter. Next base: position 205,508 of record CAWCJM010000003.1, on the reverse strand, counting down.
ACCGAACTTCATCCCATATTTTCTGGCCGCCTCTTCAACTCTCCGAACGATATCGCCTTGCCCGTTTTCAAACGGGCTGCTCTTGACGCTGTAATCCGTCTGCCCGGTGGGCCAAAGACAAAATCCGTCATGATGCTTTGCAACGAAGATCACGTACCTGATTCCCGCTTCGCGCAAGGCGCGCATCCATTGGTCGGGATCGAACTGTGTTGGATTAAATACTTTTGGATTGGCGCTACCGTCTCCCCACTCGCGATCGAGAAACGTGTTGGGGCCGAAATGGATAATCGCTCCCATCTCCAGGTCTTGCCACTCTATCTGTTGCGGACTAGGCTTCCGGTCCACTGCATCTTGGCCAAACAATTGGCCGACAGACATTAGAGCAGCGAGCGACATATGTTGTAACAGTGGCAACAGACGCATCCTCAAAAGGGTAACACTCCGAAACTGGACTTACATCTGGTCGGAACGGCACCATGACCGGACCAGAAATAAGGGGCTGGAGGTTGTGAGCTGCTTCTAGTAGGACTGGCCCCGCGTACTGTTCAGGCATGAAGCCACGCCGGTACGCAGTCGTTCCATATCGGAATTGATGACCAGAATTCCTGCCGGTTAGTAAGATTCGACCTTGTTAGAGCAGTGGTTCGTTGACTAGCGGATGCTCCGTCCTTAAGATGAAGCGACCTGAAAACCGAGCGCTCCAGTAATGATCGGCCAAACCATCTCGCACTATCGCGTCCACGAAAAACTCGGTGGCGGCGGGATGGGTGTGGTGTACAAAGCCGAAGACCTGACGCTGCACCGGTTTGTCGCGCTTAAGTTTCTTCCCGACGACGTAGTCAAGGATCTGCAAGCCCTAGCCCGCTTTCAGAGGGAGGCGCAGGCGGCTTCCGCTTTAAACCATCCCAACATCTGCACAATTTATGAGATCGGCCAGCAGGACCATCGGCCCTTCATCGTCATGGAGTTTCTCGATGGCATGACGCTGAAGCATCGCATTGGAGCGAAACCGCTGGACACTGAAACCGTCCTGTCGTTGGGAATTGAGATTGCCGACGCCCTCGATGCAGCGCACTCAGCCGGGATCGTACATCGTGATATCAAACCGGCGAACATCTTCGTCACCAAGCGGGGCCATGCCAAGATTCTCGACTTCGGATTGGCCAAAGTGACGTCCGCATCGGTTGAGAGTGGATCGGACAATACAGCGACCTTGGCAGTCGAGGACGACCACCTCACTAGTCCAGGGATGGCGCTGGGCACCGTCGCCTATATGTCGCCGGAGCAGGTGCGCGGCAAAGATCTGGATGCCCGCAGCGACCTTTTCTCATTCGGTGCGGTGCTCTACGAGATGTGCACCGGAGCGCTTCCGTTTCGCGGGGATACGACCGGCGTAATCTTCGAAGGCATCCTCAACCGGGCTGTGCTTCCGCCGGTTCGGCTCAATCCGGAAGTGCCCACCGAACTGGAACGCATTATCAGCAAGGCTCTCGAAAAAGATCGCGACCTCCGGTACCAGCACGCCGCCGACATCCACAGCGATCTGAAGCGCTTGAGGCGGGACACTGGCTCCGGCACCAGCGCTCGAGCGGCTAGCACGGCATCATCGTCGGAACGGATTGAGCACCAGATTGCCGAGCACAACGCTACGCAGTCTCCGCCTTCCGGCACGCCCGCAGCTACATCGCAGCCCGGCACGCCTTCGGTTCAACAATCGGGGTTCCAGCGCTCGAGTGGCTCTGTCATCGCGGAGACAGCCTCGCGCAACAAGGGCAAAGTGGCAGGCCTGGTCGCTGCGGTTATTCTGGTTCTGGCACTTGCGGGATATGGAATCTTTCATCTTTTCGGCAATCATGGGCCGTCTGCTCCGGGAAAGATCACCCAGATCAGCCACTGGCACAAGCCAATCTCGCAAGCCATTCTCTCTCCGGATGGACACACGGTGGCTTTCACTTCGTATTTTCAAGGTTACGAGCAGGTTTTTGTGATGCTCACTTCTGGAGGCGACCCTTTACAACTCACCAGCGACGAGGGAAGCAAGAACCTCGATAGTTTTTCCGCCGATGGAACGCAAATCTACTATCAGCGTGAACTTGGTGCGGGTGAAGAAATCTGGGCGATGCCTACCCTGGGCGGGACTCCCACTCGCTTGCTGCAAGGTTACGACCTCCGACCCTCTCCCGACAGCAAGAGCCTGTTCTACTTCCAGCCACACACGAATGACCTCATGCAATCGCCCGCTGATGGCGCGGGCGGGAAGATCATTCTGGGGGCGAAGGAGCTTGGTGTTGACCTGCTCGAACAACTGGTTTTCCCCAACGGTGGCGATCTACTGCTCCTTGGCATCAAGGACAAAGACCCACAGGGCACCGTTCGGTTGTATCGCTGGAATATTGCAACTCGTAAAGCCACAAATATCGGCGAGCTCTCCGGGTCCCCAGGATCGATCAATTGGGGAGATCCGGGAAAGACACTGCTTTTCCATCGCGAAGTGAACGGCATTATCAATCTCTGGGAATACAGCCTTGACGACAAAACTTACGCTCAGCGGACTTCGGGGCCGGGCCCGGATTATTTCGCGATGAAGGATCCGGCCGGAAAGGGGATTTTCTTTGTCAACGGCAGGGAGTCGGGATACCTCTCGGTTTACGACCCGCGCACAAAGACGTCGACCGATATTGTGGAAGACCTGGCGACGCAGCCAACGCTTTCGCCGGACGGCAAGCGCGTCGCATATGTAACCCAGCCTGACGTCTCTCGCGCTGAACTGTGGGTGTCGGATGTGGACGGCAAGAATAAGACCAGGATTACTGCCTCCAAAGACGCGCTTTCCACTGGAGACTGGTCCCCGGATAGTACGCAATTAACCTACACCAATACGGTGCGCGATGCAGACGAGAATTTCGTGGTCAATGCGGATGGCAGTCAGCCACGTCAGCTCCCACACTCCCTCGGCAACTCTGAATCCATAGCCTGGACGCGCACCGGAAAGGACCTATATATAACGGGCAATCAACATCGCCAGAATCCCTTCCCCTTGCAGACCTGGAGACTCAGCCCCGACGGTTCCTCGGCCGAGCTTTTTTCCGAAGGTTGTGGGTTTGCCATGGACTCATCTTCGGATGGAAAGTACTTGCTGATGTCCATGATGTACGGAGACAAGCTGGGCATCTTCGAACTCTCCGTTGCCGACAAGAAGTGTACCCCGCTCGCACCCAACGTCGTGACCTTCTTGCCCCGGATCAGCAGCGATGGAAGGTCTGTTCTCTACACCCTTTCGACGCGCGGCGAAGTGACGCTGTATCGCTTGCCCTGGCTCGACGGCAAGGTTACAGGCACTCCCCAAACCCTATTGAAGCTGCCCTTCGCCTTTGCCCAGCGCTACGGTGGCAACTCTTACGATATTGCCCGCGACCTCTCCAAAATCGTCTACGTCCGTCCCGGCGGACAGTTCGACCTTTATCTTTTGTCGAAAAAGTAATTGCTGCACCGTGCGCAGATCCATACCTGCCCACAGGCACCGTGTCGCGAATGTAGCGCGGAGCTTGTGAAGCCAGAAGTTGTCCTCGTCGAGCGTCGCACGCTCTGCAGCGGCCTTCAGGCAGTAGGGAAAATCAAGCTTCGGATTGCATCCGGCAGTGGGGAACACCAGTCCGCAGGTTTATCACTCTTCGCCAGTCTGCGGCTGTCGGTCTCTGGCTGAGTGTCCCGGGCAGTCCGTTCTCTCCAGTCCGGTTGTAGAAGGAATTATCGCGAAATACGGGCATCTTCCGCTTGTTTCGGCAGAAAAACTGCGAAGGTTCTCTGCAAGGCAAGACTGACTGGCGGAGAGGGAGGGATTCGAACCCTCGGTACAGGTGTTAGCCCGTACAACGGTTTAGCAAACCGCCGCATTCGGCCACTCTGCCACCTCTCCGGCGTGCGGATCTACAGTTTACCACGTCCGGGATAGGCGTTTTTCTGCAGCTGTCGTCGTTTGCAATATTCCTTTACGACAGTTCGCGTGAGGTTCGCCGGTTAGTCCACGGCGAGAATCGCGAGCGTCGTGGGGTGGCGCGGATGTAACGACGGTAACGATTGTGGGCCACAGGGTCTGTCGTAAACTGGTCGCCGGGCGGGGGCGTCTTGCCAGAAGCTAAATTCGGAGTTAACGAAGCCAGCACTGCTGCGTCTGAGAGTACCCTGGACGTCGAAGAACCGCATGCCCAAGCGCCCACTGAGACCGATAGCATCCGGATCACCCAGCCTGCTGGCGTTTCCGCGGGGCTGAAATCGGTTCTCAAGGCCGCCGAGGTCCTACTCAAGGAACCGGGGCTCGTTGCGCGGAATTGCCGCACTCTCTCGTCTCAACCAATTTGACGGAGTCGATTGTCCGGGCTGCGCCTGGCCTGATCCCGACCAAGACCGCTCTCTCAATGAATACTGTGAGAACGGCGTCAAGGCGATCGCCGAGGAAGCGACGGCGAAGCGCTGCACGCCTGAATTCTTACGCTCGCACAGCGTCTCTGAACTGGCGCGGCAGTCAGACTACTGGCTGGGCCACCAGGGACGGCTGACTCATCCCATGGTCTTGCGCGCCCGCTGCGACCATTACGAACCGATTTTGTGGGAAGACGCGTTTTCGATGATCGGGGACGAGCTGAACGCATTGAGCAGCCCTAATCAGGCGATCTTCTACACATCTGGACGCACCAGCAACGAAGCTGCGTTTCTGTATCAGCTGTTTGTGCGCCAGTTCGGCACCAACAATCTGCCCGATTGCTCGAACATGTGTCACGAATCGTCCGGACTCGCGCTGAAAGAGGTCATCGGCGTCGGCAAGGGAACGGTCACCCTCGAGGACTTCGAGCTCGCGGACACTATCCTTATTATTGGGCAGAATCCAGGCACCAATCATCCCCGCATGCTGGCGACCCTGCAACGGGCAGCCCGTCGCGGAGCGACCATCGTTAGCGTCAATCCGCTGGCGGAAGTCGGGCTGACTCGCTTCAAGCATCCCAAGGAAGTACTGCATCTCTTCGGGCGGGGAACCAAGATCGCACAGCATTTCGTTCCCGTTCGTTTGAGCGGAGATCTTGCCTTCTTCAAGGGATTGTGCAAAGAGCTGCTTGAGGAAGAAGAGCGGCAGCCGGGAAAGATCCTCAATCGAGAGTTTGTTGAGGAGAAGACTAGTGGTTTCGGGGAGTTTCGAACAGCAATTGCAGCAACATCGTGGAGCGAAATCGTCGAGCAGAGCGGCATCTCGCGACGTCAGATTCGAGAGATTGCAGAAGTCGTGATGCGGTCGAAGTCCATGATTGCTTGCTGGGCCATGGGATTAACGCAACAACGGCAAGCGGTCGCGACGATTCAAGAAGTTGTGAACCTGATGCTTCTCGGCGGCCACATCGGTCGGCCGGGAGCGGGTGTCTGTCCGGTGAGGGGGCACTCGAACGTGCAGGGTGACCGCACCATGGGGATCTGGGAGCGGATGCCTGAGAGCTTCCTCGATAAACTCCGGGATGTGTTCCGATTCGAGCCGCCCCGCAAGCACGGCTGGGACGTGGTCGACTCGATCAAGGCCATGCACTGCGGCGAAGCGAAGGTGTTCTTCGCCATGGGCGGTAATTTTCTTTCGGCCACTCCTGATACGGAGTTCACGGCCGAAGCTCTGTCGCGTTGCACGCTGACGATACACGTTTCGACGAAGCTCAACCGCGCGCATTTGATCACGGGCAAGCAGGCCCTGATCCTGCCCTGTCTCGGCCGCACGGATCGCGACTCCAGGGCAAATCAAGAGCAGTTCGTGACCGTGGAAAATTCGATGGGCATCGTGCATACCTCGCGGGGCAATCTGGAACCACCGTCCGACCAGCTTTTAAGCGAGCCAGAGATTGTGGCGCGCCTGGCCGTGGCCACGCTGGGGAAAAAGACAACTGTCTACTGGTTGCAACTCGTCGAGAACTACGACCGCATTCGAGAACTCATCGCACGTGTGGTTCCAGGGTGTGAAGACCTGAACCGCCGCGTTCGTCACGGAGGCGGGTTCTACTTGCCAAATGCGGCGCGCGACAACGATTACAAAACCAAGATCAGGAAAGGCCAACTTCGCTGTCTCGGCCATCGAGCCGACTCCACTTGGGCCGGGACAGTTCCTGATGACCACGATCCGCAGCCACGACCAATACAATACGACCATTTATGGCCTCGACGATCGCTATCGCGGCATCTTTCATGGCCGTCGGGTCGTGCTAATGAATCCGGATGACATGCAGGAGAATGGCTGGAAGGCCGGCAAACTTTTGGACATCACCAGCCACTTTCGGAACAACGGTAACCAGGAATTGCGGCGCGCCCCGCGTTTCGTCCTAGTGCCTTACGAGATTCCCCGGCGCTGTGTCGCCACATACTTCCCCGAGGCAAATGTCCTAGTGCCGATTGGCAGTGTCGCGTTGAGGAGCAATACACCCGCGTCAAAGGCGGTGATCGTGAGTTTTTCCCTTTCTCGGCTCGACGACACGCGTACGGAAGCGTTGGAAGTTCCCGAACCGCGAAATCTTGTTCGTAATTCGTAACGCAAAACATTCTGCAGAAAATTTGTTGGCCGCGTCATGGACAATGTCCTCAACCTGAGGGGGGAGAGGAGTGGCTCCGAACGACTGCCCGAGTTGCGGCGGCAGTGGATACATTGCGAAGCCCGTGGACTTGAACGGTAAGTCCGAGGGTGTCGCTTTTATCCGCTTGCAATGTCCCGCCTGCGGGGGCACCGGACGGAAGCGCCCGATCCCACCTTCGACCGCCGGCTGACCGCACGGCTTGCGGTGCTTGCGAAACGTTCGGAACCGGACCGTCTTACGCCCGTCCTACGGTTGACGGTCCGGGCCGCACGCATCCGAAGGAACACCTTCGCCCTTCAATCTTCTTGTTGAAATTTCTGGATTCACACCGGATTACGCCTTCAGGCAATTCCAGCGGCTTTGACTCGCGTCTTGCGGCGGGGCGACAACGACACCTCGACCCGATTACGTCCGTTCTCTTTGGCGCGGTAGAGCGCCTTGTCGGCCGCCTGCAGAACAAGATCAGGATCGGCCCCTTCTTCCTCGGAGTTTGCGACACCGATGCTGACGGTCACCGAAAGGGCTGCCGGAGATTTCTCGTGCGCCAGTTCCCGAATCGCACGGCCCTTGCGCGCACGGCCGCGAACCTTTTCGTTCCGTCGGTCCGGCCCCCTGGGCGCCTGGCGGCGATCGCCGCCTCGCAGATGAAACTCTGAAGACTCAATCGCCGCGCGCAGCTGCTCGAGATGATCGACAACTTCGGAAGTCGTTTTTCCCGGGAAGAGGATGTTGAATTCCTCCCCGCCGCAGCGGTATGCGTGGCCTCCGCCGGTTACCCGTGACAAGCCGGCTGCGACCAGCCGGAGGACCTGGTCCCCAGTGTCGTGACCGTAGGTGTCGTTGAATCGCTTGAAGTGATCAATATCGACGACCGCGATCGAGTACGGATACTGCAGCCGCAGAAGCGCATCGTTGAACGCACGGCGTGATGGAAGCGTCGTCAGCTCATCGTGGTAGGCAAGAAGATACGAATTCTCGATGATCGAAGCCGCGAGTATACACGCCGCGGTCGCTGAGTACACCGTCGATAGACGGACGACACCGGTAAAGCGCAAGCACAGGAAGAAAGCGGAGAGCGACCACAGTAAGGCGCTGTCGACCGGCTTACGCGTGATTAGAAATCTTGCCACCAGAAACACGCCGGCAGCAGCAAACACAACGAGTGCATAGCCCGGCAACGAGACGCCGGTAGCGATGTGATGCGCCCGGACAGCAGCCTGCGGCAAATCCTCAGCCGCGCGACACAGCACGGCCACAATCACGGATTGAACGAATAAAAATAATCCAACGGGCGCGACGGAAGAAACGGTGAAGCCGCGCTCATGCATCAGGGCGATCAGAACGAAATCCAGAGGCACCAGCACCGCTCCGGCTCGCACCGCCGTCCACCCAGCCGTTCCGGGTGAGACATGCCCGCCTCCGAAGGCCGCAATCGCCTCCTGGGCCAGAAACAGTACAACCAAAGCGAAGAAGATGCGGCTGGAATGAAATCTCCAGGCCAGCAACATCCCTCCAACCAACGCGCAATAGTACAGAAAGCTGAGGGATGGTAGAGCCAGGGTCAGCCAGCCGGAATATACGAGCACCACGACACACAGAAGCAGAATCCCGCCAGGGACCAGCAGGGACTTCAGGGTCGCCTTGCTCCAGATGCGCACAGCATGACTCCGGGCGGGAAAAGTCCCTTCGGAATTATCGCTTGTCGAGCGGGTCGAAGGAATTGGCTGCGGAGGTTCGTACCAGAATGAAACGTTTTGGGGCGCGGTCTCACGAGAAATCTCCCGGTTTGAAATAGAGCGCCATTCTTGCACCTACAGCCCTTCGTGCGGGCTTGGTTTTGGCCGCAACTGAGCGGTTTCTAACTAGACTGGCCTGTTGGATTAAGGACGGTTCACTTTTATGCGAATTCTTATTGCAGAAGACGATGAAGCCTTGGCGCGATTCGTTCGCCAGGGTCTCGAAGGCGAACATTACTCTGTGGATGTTATACCGGATGGCGAACAGGCTCGAACCGCAGCCACCGAGTTCGAGTACGACGTAGTCATCCTTGACCTGAACCTGCCGAAGCTGGATGGCGTTAGCGTCCTGCGACATTTGCGTTCGAAAAAACCAAGCCTACCCGTGCTGGTGCTGACCCAGCGGACTCGGGTGGAAGACCGGGTCCAGTGCCTGGACACTGGCGCAGACGATTATCTGGCCAAACCATTCTCATTTAGCGAGCTTTCCGCCCGCATTCGGGCGCTGGTGCGTCGCAGTCACTTGCCATCCGAGTCTGTGCTGGCCGCTGCCGACCTCCGGCTTGACCGAGTGCAGCGACTGGTCGAACGCGCCGGTCGCAGGATCGACCTTACAGGAAAAGAATTCTCGCTTCTGGAGTATCTGATGCTCAATGCCGGACGCAGAGTAACGCGCTCCATGATTATTGAGCACGTGTGGAATCTTACGTTTGATACGACCACGAATGTCGTGGACGTCTACATCAACTACCTGCGCGTGGTCTTCGCCGCCACGCTGGTCTCCGCCGAGCATCTGACCTACCGAGAATTCCTGCAGCGCATTCCGGAAACTACCTATCTCGCCTCCTGCCGGCTGGAACCGATGGGTGTGAATGCGGCTTTGCAGCTGGACCTGAAGGTCGCATTTCCCATCATCGATTTGCTGCTGGGCGGCGAAGGCAAAGGCATGACCTCCACTCGCGAGATCACCGAGATCGAGGAACAGATTCTCGACAGCGTCGCGCGCATCATTTGCCGTGAACTGGGCGTGGCTTGGCAGGCGCTGGCCCTCGAAGTGGGCTTCGAGGATCGGCTGGAACCAGCTGCAGCGCAGCGGCTGATGCCTCCCGAGGAGAAGACGCTGTCCTTGAGTTTTGAAGTCACCATGCCGGACGTGCGCGGAGGGTTAAACGTCGCTGTCCCCGCAGTCGTATCCAACGCCCTGCTACGCAAGATCTCAGCCGACTGGAGCCAGCGGCGTCCCCGCCGGGCCACCGATTCTCGCGAGCGGCTGATGCGCCGCCTGCTGGAGTGCCCCTTGCAGGCTGAACTTGGAGCCAAGGACGTGCGGGTTGCAGTCAGCGCGCTCGCGGGACTCGCTCCCGGCGATGTGCTCGCGTTTACCCGCAGCGCTGCCGAGCCAGCATCGTTGCTCATCGCCGGGCAGGAGATGTTTCGCGCGCTCCCGGCCCGCTGCGGCAATACTCGCGCCGCCCGAGTACTCGCTGCGGTCGCGGAACGCACCGAAGGCTCGCCGGAAAGCAAGGAGAAATCAAAATGAGCGAAGTCGCTGCGTCTCTCCCCCAACCCCAACTGTCTCCCTTCCTTCAGTTCTGGGGCGAGAGCCTCGCGCAGGTTTTAGGACAAATCGGCGGAGCTCCGCATCCCTGCGACATTCTCTCCGCGGCTCCTGCAGAACTGTTGCCGCCTGGCGATAGCGATCTTTGGATGGTTTGCGCCTGCTCGGGAGGCTTGCGCGGCGAGATGAGCTTACGGCTGCCGCCCGCTTCCATCGTTTGCCTGGCGCAGATCTTTATGAGTGAGCCGTCCACTCCAGCGGTGGAAGTCACTTCCGATCACCGCGACGCGGCAGAAGAACTCTTGCGTCAGGTCGCGGGTCTGGTCGCGACGGCACTCAAACTCAGTTGGGGCGAAGTGCAGCTACGGCTTGACCGCTCCACGAGTGCCCCTTCCTGGCCGCCTTCGTCGACGAGCTGGCTGCGCGTCGGAACCGATCCATTGACGGCAGCGGTGCTCGAAGTCCATCTCAGCGCCGCTCTGATGGCGGCGCTGCGCGCTGACAAGCCCGAGGCAACGAAGTCAGCGGCCACTCCTCACTCGGCCTCCCCGGTTCCCGACAGTGCGGAGACGAGTCAGATCAAACTCGGCTTGTTGATGGACGTCGAGCTGTCGGTGACTCTGCGCTTTGGCAGCCGGCGACTGCTTCTGCGCGAGGTTCTCGATCTGATTCCCGGCTCTGTCGTCGATCTGGATCGTCAGGTCGAGGAACCGGTCGATATCCTGCTCGACGGCCGCCTGCTTGCCCGGGGAGAAGTCGTGGTCCTCGACGGAAACTATGGCGTGCGCGTTACGGAAGTGGCTCCTGCGAGCCTGTAAGGGAAATCGAAATCATCATGGGAACTGCAATCCTTCATCTCGATACTTGGAATCTGGCGTGGCATGGGTTTTGGACGAAGATCGCACCGCACTGCGGGCACAGCGATTGTATGCACACGCAAAGCTTGTGGGGCCGCCTCCGCGGCAAGACCGGCGGCGTTGTGATTCAAGGACTTCGCTACTGCCGCGACGAGTGTTTGGAACGCGCCCTCACCGATGCAGTGCGGCGCATTCGCCAGGCCGCGCCGCGGGCGGCTGCTCCCCATCGCATCCCGTTGGGACTGCTCCTCCTTTCGCGTCAGCAGATCACGGTGGAGCAGCTGCGGGCCGCACTGGCCGCGCAACATGCTGCGGCTTACGGCAGAATCGGAGAATGGCTGGTGAACCTCGGCTTTGTCAACGAGCAACAGGTCACAGCAGCGTTAGCTCGACAATGGTCGTGCCCGGTCCTTCGCTCCAATTCATGGAACCTGGCCCCCCACGTTCCGCAGATTCCTCTCACACTGCTCGAGTCCTTCGTCATGATCCCGGTCGACCACGTGGAGACTACTTCCACGCTGCACATCGCGTTTGGCGAAGGCATCGATTACAGCGTGCTCTACGCCATCGAGCAGATGATGGGATGTCACACGGAAGCCTGTATGGCAGTTCCCAGCTTCGTACGAAAAAACCTGCAGTCCATTTCACGTCATCGCGGGGAGAGCGAAGTCGTGTTTGACCGCGTCGCCGATGCCGGAGAATTTTCTCGAATTATCCAAAGCTATTGCGTTCGTCTGGCATCCCCCGAAATCCGCCTCGCGGGCTGTGGTCCCTTTCTTTGGGTGCGTCTCCTGCGCTCGTCCCGGCCTCCACTCGACCTACTGCTGCGCTCTCCCCAGGCCGACTCCGTCCCAGTGTTTCCTCCTGCTGTACTGCCGAGCTTCCCGCTGTCTACACCCGCGCCCAGCAAAGAGATGTAAACGCAAAGCTGCGCCTCGCGTTTTCCACAGAAATAATCCCGTTCTTTGTGACGAACAACCTTTACTGAGCTTTCTAGAAAGCACAGACTGGTTCCATGCGCGCAGGCTCTCCCAGCCCGTTCCCAACCGATGCTCCCATGAACGGCTATCAGCCCTCGGCTAAGTCCTTATTCCCGAAGATTTTAGCTGTAAGTCCTTGCGTTTCAAGATTTTGCCTCGGCTTGTACCCGATACCCACCCACAAGTTCTTTGCAATGAGGATTTTAGGGGAACAGCGAAAAAAAATTCCATCCACTTGGCAGCTCAGCCGTCACGCCAACCTGCCATTCCGCTTCGGCGCGGTCCTTCCTGATAATCTCAAAGGAGACCTTCACGTGCCCCTCAGGAGATCGCACACCTTTGCCACCGCTGATTAATGTCCGCAGTATTTCGAAGGCTTTTGGGGCTGACCCGCTCTTTCAGAATGTATCCTTCACCGTTTCTGAGGGAGATCGTATTGGATTGATTGGCCCGAACGGATCAGGGAAATCCACGCTGCTGCGGATTCTTGCAGGCACGGAAGACACGGATGATGGAGAGATCGCGATTCCGCAAGCGGATTCGCCTCAGCTACGTGGAGCAGGAGTCAGAGTTCCGGACCGGGGACACGGTGCGGTCGGTAGTCGATGCGGCGTTGAAAAAATCGGCAGTGCCCGAATCGGAGCGGGGTACGCGTTTCGCCGAGACGCTCGGCCGCGCAGGTTTCGTCGACTTGGATGCCGAAGCGTCCGCGCTTTCTGGCGGATGGCAGAAGCGGCTGGCGATCGTCGAAGCGCTGGTGCAGGGCCCCGACATCTTGTTACTTGACGAGCCTACGAACCATCTCGATCTGGCTGGCATCGAGTGGCTCGAGGAGGTCCTGGAGCAAGGCGCCTTTGCGTGTGTCGTCATCAGTCACGATCGCTACTTTCTCGAGAATGTTGCCACTGAGATGGCGGAACTGAGCCGTGTGTATCCCGACGGCTTGCTGCGGGTGAAGGGACGCTACAGCACATTCCTCGAGAAGAAAGAAGAGTTTCTGCACGCACAGGCGAAGCGGCAGGAGGCGCTGGAGAATCTGGTTCACTCGGAGATCGAATGGCTGCGCCGCGGCGCCAAAGCCCGCACGCGAAAATCGAAGGCGCGCATCGACAAAGCCGGCGAGTTGATGGAAGAGCTCGCAGACCTGAACATTCGCACCCGCAGCAGCTCTGCTCAAATCGATTTTTCTGCTACCGACCGCAAGACCAAGCGGCTGATCGAACTCCAAGGCGTGTCGCTATGAAATTGGGGGACGGCGGCTGTTTCAGAACTTAAACTTCATCATTTCCGCGGGCCTGAGGGTTGGATTGGTAGGCCCGAACGGCAGCGGAAAGACGACATTGCTGCGCCTGTTACGCGGAGAAGTTGCGCCGACCGAGGGAGAGATTCGCCGGGCGGAGAAGCTGCGCATTGTGTATTTCGACCAGCGGCGCGAACTCGATCCGAATGTGACGCTTGCGGCGGGCGCTCGCTCCGGAGGGCGATTCGGTCATCTATCAGGATCGAGTGGTTCACGTCGCGTCGTGGGCAGCGAAGTTTCTGTTCAAGGGCGAACAGCTCAACCAGCCGGTGGATCGGCTCTCTGGCGGAGAGCGGGCTCGAGTGCTCATCGCGCAACTCATGCTTCAGCCTGCCGATGTTCTATTGCTGGATGAGCCCACTAACGATCTCGACATTCCGACCCTCGAGATCCTGGAGGAGAGTCTGCTGGAGTTTCGCGGCTCGCTGGTACTCGTGACGCATGATCGCTACATGCTCGACCGTGTGTCGACCGTCGTGCTGGGCTTGGATGGTCAAGGCGGCGCCGAGCGCTTTGCGGACTACTCGCAATGGGAGGCTTGGCAGGCAGATCGCCTGCAAGCAGGTCAGACCGAAGCACGCGACACTCCGCGAGCAGCGCCGCAATCGACTTCGTCGAAGAAGAAGCTCTCGTATCTCGAAGCTCGCGAATATTCCAGTATCGAGGAACGCGTTGCCGAGGCGGAACAAGTGCTGGAGGCGAAGCGTTCAGCCGCCGAGAACCCTGCCATTTCCAGCGACGCCACGCGCCTGATGAGCGCCCACGCTGAGCTGGAAAAAGCACAGCACGAAGTGGATGAGCTGTACGCGCGTTGGGCAGAACTGGAGAAGAAGCAAGCCTGACTCGAATCTGATCAGGAGGCGAGACAGAAGGCGATGATCGTGTCTCCTCGCTTGCCCGTACCCTTCTCGAGATCCTTGAGCAGGCGCGATTCGAGGTCGTCTGGGTCGGGATTCATTTCGCAAGCGGCAATCTCTTTGTCGGACGCGCCCTGAAAGCAAAGCTCGCACACACCCAGACCGTCTTCCGATCGCACGGGAGGACCGAAGACGCGGCAGGTCATGGGGCGCGATTCGTAGAGCTCGCAGATCCCGTCTCTGGATCGAGCACGGGACAAGGCTCGTCGTTCGCAAACTCGTCGAACTTTTGCTCCGCGTCTTCCCCTTCGTGCAGCAGTCCAGCTGACGGGATCGCCGGGAAACTCCGGCGTCAGTCGGACCACCGATTCGCGAGCACGCTGGCGGATGCGTCCAGCGCGCTTCGGGTCGCGCTTCTCCAAGTCGGCGAGGCCTCGCAGCAAGCGCAGAGCGTCGAGTTGATTGATGGGAAATGCCCCGACGCAGCACTGCGTGCATCCCGGGCGGCAGGCCAGCCATTTTCCGCTGCGTTGTGTAACATCCGCCAAGGCGGAGTCCACAATCTGGATCAGCTTCTTGTCTCCACGGGATGGAAAGCGGCCGCCCATCTTGTGAGGATAGCGCACGTATTCGAACCCCGCACCTTGCATGTCACGGTAAAGAGCTCTACCGCGAAGGTCACGAAGGTACACAAGGAGCCCCTTTTATGCGTCAATGAAGCTCTGATACTTCGTGTCCTTCGTGGTAGGCCTTCGTCTTTCAGAGTCAATGACACGAGGGATCACATTCCCATGAGATTGGTTTGCAGCTTGGCGTACCCATGTTCGCGGGCCCAGAGATCGAGCGGGGCGGAGGCGAGTTCGTCGACCAGCGGTTCGGCTCGGCCGTTTTTCGTCAGGTCCATGGTCTTGATGTAGGTTTTGCAGGACGTCGCAGCATTCGACGCGAATGTAGTCGAATTCGCTGGCGGTGTAAGACGGCTAGTTTCTTGTCGTTCTCCTCGCCGCATCCGGGGCAGACGATGCGTCGGAACTCCCATTCGGCAAGGCAGAACGAACAAACCATCGAGCGCGCGCCGCCGTCTCCCATCTGGCGCAAGACGCCGAGAGCGGGCTTGCGATTGCAAAACGGACACAGGGCGTAGGCTGTTGCAGCTAGGACGAAGCTGGGCACGCGAGCGAAGCAATTCGGCATAGGGCTGAACGAAAAGCCTGAGCCAGAATTCCCTGCGCATCAGAGTGAGCAGGCGCAGTCCATCCGGCGGTTGCAGCAACTCAGACCAGACGTTCGCGACTCTGCGCGGAGTTCACGGCTCAGTTCGGCCAGTGGCTCCGGGCCATGCGCTTCGGCCATCGACAGAAACGACTCGAATCTGGAACTGAGTTCCGCGAGCTCGGACGCGGTGAGTTCGCGATCCGCGGAGGCCGCCGGAGATTGCAACAGCACATTCAATCGCTGTGCAGTTTGTCCTGAAAGCGGGCGACATGGACGTAAAACCCGAGAATCTCCGCTGCGAAGGGATGCTGGTCGGCAAGTTCTTGTGCGCGCTGGATGCGCCGCTGCCAGGGAGAGACGGGCATCAGGCAATTATCATCGCTGTCACGAATTGGAGCAATCTTGCAGCGCGGCGATGCCCGAGAGTGAGATCCCTTCGGCTTCGCTCAGGTCAGGCTCTGCACTTCGCCGAAGGACGGCTCCGCTCCGATGGCGCCGCAGGCCTACATACGCCGCCGGTAAACTGGCTCGCCCTACGACTTCTTACCAATTGACTCTTTTCCGCCGCCAGAGGTATAGTCTCCAAATTCTGTTTGGGGTTCGACTCGGTCGCCGGTAGTCAGTGTTGCGGTGGCCGCAACCTTCAACCTCCGTCCGACATCCTAGTCTCTCAGGGTCCGGTCGCAATCGAACGCGTTCGGTAGTTGCTGGAGGTTTTCATGGAATTCTCCCGCAGGACATTTCTCAAAGGCACCATCCTCGGTGGTGCCGGCATCTCCGCTCTTGGCTTCGATCTCACTCCGGTCTACGCCCAAACCCAGAACTTGAAAATCTCGCGCGCCAGCGAGACGCGCAGCACGTGTCCTTATTGTTCGGTGAGCTGCGGTGTCATTATTTACACGCTCGGCGACAAGGCCAAGAACGCGATCCCGCAGGTGGTGCATGTCGAAGGCGATCCCGACCACCCCATCAATCGCGGAACGCTGTGCCCCAAGGGCTCGTCGCTCGAGCAGGACATTATGAATGACCGGCGGCTGCTGAAGCCGCAGGTACGGCGACCGGGCGCGACCGACTGGGAAGACATTTCGTGGGACCAGGCCTACGACGAAAT
The DNA here is from genome assembly GCA_963795875.1 of uncultured Acidobacteriaceae bacterium. GTDB lineage: Bacteria > Acidobacteriota > Terriglobia > Terriglobales > Acidobacteriaceae > Sulfotelmatobacter. Next base: position 189,298 of record CAWCJM010000003.1, on the reverse strand, counting down.
CGCGCAGAAGGTGAAGAAGACGCGCGACGATACGTTCCTGGAGAAAGACGCGAACGGCCACACCGTGAACCGCTGCGAAGGCATCGCTTTCACTGGCGGATGCACCGATACCAACGAGTTCAATTATCTGGTGGTCAAAAGCATGCGCAGCCTGGGGGTCTGCTACCTGGAAAACCAGGCCCGGGTTTGACACGGCCCTACGGTCTCCAGTTTGGGGCCAACATTCGGACGCGGGGCGATGACCAATGGCTGGATCGACATCAAGAACACCGACATGATGTTGATCATGGGTGGAAATCCAGCTGAGAACCATCCTTGCGGCTTCAAGTGGGCGATTGAAGCCAAGATTCACCGCAATGCGAAAACGATCGTGGTCGATCCGCGCCTCACGCGGACGGCCGCGACCGCAGACATGTATCTGCAGATTCGCGCGGGCTCCGACATCGCGTTCCTCGGCGGGCTGATCAATTACGCGGTTGCAGAACAACCGCATCGCCCACGATTACCTTCTCAATTACACGAACGCTGCGTTCATTATTAAGGACGGCTTCAAGCTTCCGGATGACGGGCTTTACTCGGGCTTCGATCCGCGAGAAGCAGGTGTATGACAAGGCGAGCTGGAACTACGAGGAAGGCGGAGACCTGACTGGGAAGCCAGTGATGCCGACTCCAGCCTCGCCAAGACCCGCCCGCAGCGCACGCCACGGGCAGCGACACCGAGGCAGGGGCAAGGACATCAGGCTGCGAGCCCCGCGGGTGCAAAAGGCGGGCGCCGCAGCTGGACCCGCATTGCCACCAAAAATTGCATTTGATTTTTCCCTGCAGCATCCGCGCTGCGTGTTTCAACTGCTGAAGAAACAATACGAGCGCTATACGCCGGAGATGGTCGAGCGCATCACCGGCATTCCAAAAGACCAGTTCCTGAAGGCGGCAGATCTGTTTACGTCGGTCCGTAAAGACGGCGACATGAAAAAGGTCGCCACGATTATCTATGCGGTGGGCTGGACGCAGCACAGCTTCGGCACGCAGATCATTCGCACCGCGGCGATGCTGCAGTTGCTCATGGGCAATATCGGACGCGCGGGCGGCGGCGTGAATGCGCTGCGCGGACACTCGAACATTCAGGGCGCCACCGACATGGCAGGCATCTTCGACATTCTGCCGGGCTATTTGAAGATGCCCAATCCGGCCGACGCGGATCTCGCCACCTATCTCGAAGCGGATTACGCCGACGACCTCCAAGCCCGATCCGTGGGACTCTTTCAACTACTGGTCGAACACGCCGAAGTTCGCCGTGTCGTTCCTGAAAGCGATGTACGGCAACGCGGCAACGAAGGAAAACGACTATGCGTTCCACTACCTGCCGAAGATTGACCGCAACTACTCGTGGGTCAACATCTGGAATGACATGTACGAAGGCAAGGTTAAGGGCATCTTCGCCTTCGGCATGAATGGCGTGATGATCGGGCCGGATTCTCAGAAAAACATTGATGCCTTGAAGAAGGCCGACTGGCTGGTGGTTTGCGAAATCTATCCCGACGAAACCAGCGAGTTCTGGCGTGCGCCGGGCATCTCTACCGACGAGATGAAGCAGATTAATACCACGGTCTATCGGCTTGCCGGGCGCGGGTTTTGCCGAAAAGGACGGAACGTTCGTAAATTCCGCGCGCTGGCTGCAGTGGAAGAACGTCGCCGTTGCCGCCGCCGGGTCAAGCACAGCTCGATCAGGACATTCTGGCGACAATCTTTCTGAAGGTGCGCGAACTCTACAAGAAGGACGGAGGGAAGTTCCCCGACCCGGTCCTGAATGCGTCATTCGCTTACACGAATCCGTACAGCCCGTCGTTGTCGGAGGTCGCGAAAGAGATCAACGGGAAAGCGCTTGTGCGACATCACCGACCCGAAGACGAACGTGACCATCAAAGCGGGCCAGCAGCTTCCGGGCTTTTCGTGGCTCAAGGATGACGGCACGACACTCTCGGGCAACTGGCTGTACTGCGGATCATGGACCGAGGCTGGCGCGCTGACGCAGCGCCGCGGAACTGAAGATCCATCCGGACTCGGCGTGTATCCGAACTGGGCGTGGTCGTGGCCGATGAACCGGCGCGTGCTGTACAACCGTGCGTCGTGCGATGTTGAGGGCAAACCGTGGGATCCGCCTCGCCGTCAGGTTTGGTGGGATGAGGCGAAAGCAATCCTGGGCCGGAGTGGACGTGCCCGACTTCAAGCCTGATTCGCCGCCGAAAGACCACATGGGACCTTTCATCATGAATCCGGAGGGCGTGGGCCGTCTGTTTGTGCCGCTCGGCGCGATGGCCGACGGGCCATTCCCCGAATTCTACGAGCCGATTGAGAGTCCGATCGCGAATCCGCTGCACCCGAACCAGTCCAACAATCCGGTGGTGAAGAAATACAAAACCGATATGGATAAGTACGGCACGGTCGAGCAGGGCTTCAACGTGATCTGCACGACGTACCGCTTGACCGAGCACTATCACTACTGGACGAAGAACAACCCGATGAACGTGCAGCTGGTGCCGGAGCCGTTTGTGGAAGTTCCCGCCGAACTTGCGGATCGCATGGGGATTCGAGGCGGAGAGAACGTCAGAGTCACGAGCGCGCGCAGCCACTACATTGCCAAAGCGATGGTCACGCGGCGCATCCGGCCGATGAAGATCGACGGCAAAGAAATGTTTCAGATCGGCATCCCGATTCATTGGGGATTCCGCGGCATTGCGGAAGACGAGGGCAAGACGGCGAAGACTCTGACCAATCAGCTGACGCCGACTGTGATCGATCCGAATGCGTTTACGCCGGAGTTCAAGGGATTTCTGGTGAAGATCGAAAAGGTTTAGATGTGAGTTAATTGATGCAGGGGCTAAAGCCCTGAAAATTGTGGGCGTCTTTTCGCGGCCCTGAAGGGCCGCTCTTCCACGGTTGCTCTGATGTGGAGGCGGGGAGAAGACGCCATCGGAGCCCGAGACTTACATGAGCAGGCACGCATGAGCGACCGCAAGACACTTCAGATTCGGCAAATCTCGGGACACTCCGGCCCGGCAGCTGGGTTCGACATGCAGCGCGATGCGGAAGTGTGCAAGCTGATCGACACCACGATCTGCATTGGTTGCAAGGCTTGCGAGGTGGCGTGCGTCGAATGGAACGACATGCCGTTCAGTCCCGACCACGTTCGACAACACCTACCAGACGATGCCAGAGACGCGGTGGAATTTCTGGAACCTGATCAAGTTCAACGAACACCAGCGCGAAGACGGAACGATCCAGTGGCTCATGCGCAAGGACCAGTGCATGCACTGCGCCGATCCCGGGCTGCCTGCGCGCCTGTCCGGCCGATGGCGCGATCGTGCAGTACACGAACGGCATCGTCGACTTCCAGCAGGAAAATTGCATCGGCTGCGAGTTCTGCGTCTCGGGATGTCCGTATGACATTCCGAAGTTCAATCCGGCGACGAAGAAAGTCTACAAATGCACGCTGTGCTCAGACCGCGTTGGCGGAGGGCTGGAGCCGGCTTGCATCAAGGCGTGCCCGACCGGCTGCCTGAAGTTCGGCACCAAGGAAGACATGAAGTACATCGCGGAAGAGCGAGCCAAGCAACTCCGCGAAAACTTCGGATTCGAGCAAGCCGGGGTCTACGATCCGCAATCGATCGGCGGCACGCACGTGGTTTACGTTTTGCACGATGCGGAGAATCCCGAGCGCTACGGCGGCCTGCCGAAAAACCCGGTGATCCCGTGGAGCTACACGGTCTGGAAGTGGCTGTTCAAGCCGGTGCTGGGAACGTTTGCGCTATTCGGGTTGGTGGGAGTGCTGCTGCACTATGTGACGGTGGGACCACGCCGGCCGCAGCCCGAGCCGCCGCACTAAGAAGGAGGGCGTCTGATGTCCAGTGCGATTGAGCGTTTCGACGACAAGGCGCGCGACGCCTTCGATCAGATCGGGCAGAACGAAGTCTACGTGGGCGAACTGCTGCGGCATCGCGTGTATACGCGCTTCCTGCATTGGATGGTCGCTCTCTTCTTTTTTCTGGCGCTGTTCACCGGATTCAGCATTTATCTGCCCTGGCTGTTCCGCTGGTTCACCCCCATTTTCGGCGGCGGACCGCTCAGCCGCGAGATGCACCCGTGGTTCGGCCTGGGGTTCGTAATTTTCTTCGGGCTGCAGATGCTGAACTGGATCAAGCCGATGACGTGGACTGCGGCCGACACGAAGTGGATGCGGAACATCCGAAATATCTTCAGCGGGAAAGAGAAACAGGATCCGCCAGAAACCGGCTTCTTCAACGCCGGACAGAAAGCGCAATTCTGGGAGATCGTGGGTGGCTGCGCCGTGTATCTGGTCACCGGGATTATTCTGTGGGCGGGCACGCGAACCTTTGGCCGCTGGGCGGTCGCGGTCAGCTACATTCTGCACGACATTTCCGCCGATCATCATGCTGGGCGGAATCTTCATTCACATTTATCTCAGCACGATCGGCGAGCCCGGGACATTTCAGGCGATGATTCGCGGCGCAGTCAGCGAGGCGTGGGCTTGGACGTTCCATCCTGCGTGGTACAAAGAGATGACGGGGCGTGATCCGGTCGAAGCGTGCGAGGAAGCGCGGCGACGCGGCCAGTTTGAAGGCAAGTAGTCCCGTCACAAAGGGCCGTACTTCGTCCCTTCATCGCTCCGCTGATCTTTACAATGGATTTTTTGAGTTGGACTATCTGCCGCTTTCTCCTCCAAACTAGTTGTACTTCTTCTGCAGAGTCGCAGAAGACCTCCAGAGTTTTTGCGGATTGGTTCCCCGCGAATGGGTTCCTGTAGTTGACCTCGTCGTCTGCAACAAGGCCTGTACTGGCAACTGAAAAGGTCGGAGCGTTTGAGAATCCTGCAATTGGGATGAGGGGGAGAAGTGTCGGACAAAAAAGCCGTTGTAAGCTTGCGCACCGTCGCCGAACGGGTTGGATTAGCCCCGTGTTCGGTTTCTGCCGTGTTAAACAATACGCCTGCATCGTGGGCGATTCCGCAGCGGACCAAGGAGAGAGTCTTCCGCGCTGCCGGCGAATTGAATTATCGCCCGAATCTCTGGGCGCGATCTTTGCGGACAAAACGAACCCGCGTGGTTGCGGCCGTCACGTCTGATATTGGCCGAGCGCCGGTGGCGAGGGTCGTGGCCGGAGTGCAAAAACTGTTGCAACGTCGAGGCTACCTGCTCGCTCTGGCATCTTTTGATTGTGCTTCTGAGTGGAACACGATTCCGGTGCAGTTGCAGCAACGCGGGATCGAAGGCGTCATCGCGATTGACGCGATTCTGCCACAGGAACTGGCGTTGCCCGTCTCGTCGGTGGAACTCGAGTACATGGATTTTCCGGAACCGTTGGCCGATGAGATGCGAGTGTGGTTGTCGGATCTCGGTGAGTCGGCTGCGGATACGGTTCTGCGGCAGATTGAAAAGGAAACAGTGCCTCGCCGGATGAAGGTCGTTCCCAAGCTACCGAATGCGTACTTCGATCTGCCGAGTGAACGCCTTGGCGTGGAAGTGGATGCTCGCGAAAGGGCTTGAAGAAAGTCGGCTCTGAGCGTCTTACCGTCCGCTTCCGCAGCGCGATCTTGCGCGCTATCCGACCGAAGCACCCGCGCGATATCGATTGCCGCCTTCTTCCGCAACGTCCAGGCGCACTTCGCAGAGCTCGCCAATCAGCGTTCCGGCCCATCGATACACGTTGTTCTCGCGCACCAGTTTTCGCATGCGCTGCATGCGCATCTGCTTCTCTTCGGGTTGCATTTCGAGCGCCGCTCGAATCGCCTCTGCGGTCTGATCAATGTCGTAAGGATTCACCTGAAGGGCGTCGCGCAACTCGCGGGCCGCTCCGGTGAAACAACTGAGAATCAGCACACCACGCTCGTCGCTCTCGGGTAGCGACGAATTCCTTTGCGACCAGGTTCATGCCATCGTGCAACGAAGTCACCAGGCACAGATCAGCGGCGCGGTAATAAGGCTCGATCTCTTTGTGACTGTGCTGCCGGTTCAACAGGACGATCGGCTTCCATTGATCTGCCTGAAATCTCCAATTGATGCGGTCGGCTTCCGCCTCCACTTCGGCCTGCAAGTCGTGATAGCGCTTGATGTGCGTGCGCGTGGGGGCGCCAATCTGCACGAAGGTAAACACGCCCTGGTAGCGCGGATACTTTTCCAGAAAGCGCTCGATCGCGAGGAACCTCTCCAGAATCCCTTTCGTGTAATCCATCCGGTCGACGCCGACGCCCATAAGCGCAGCTTCGACGCCGAGGCTCTTCAGAAGTGACCCGCGTTCTTCATAGGCCGATTCGCGCGGAGGTCCGGCGGCGGTTGCGGCCTCTGTCGATCTCCACGCTGATGGGGAAGGGACGCACCGTAGTGCGATGGTCGAGGCGCTGCACCGAGAAGTGTTCCCAGTCGATGCGCGATTCGACGATCCGATCGACCGTCTGCAGAAAATTGGTGCAATGCGCCTGAATGTGGAATCCGATGAGATCGGCGCCCAGCAGCCCGTCCACCAGTTCGCGCTGCCATGGACAAATTCCGAAAGCTTCCGGATTCGGCCACGGGATATGCCAGAAGATGGCCACGCGCGCGTCCGGCCTGCGCTGCTTGATCATGCGAGGCAGCAGCGCAAAGTGATAATCCTGCACCAGCACAACCGGCCGGCTGACGTTCTCCATCTCTTCGAGCAGCGCGTCGGCGAACTTGCGGTTCACTTCCTGATAATGCTTCCAGTCGCTGGCGCGGAACAGCGGGCGCGTATGGGCGATGTGGCACAGAGGCCACAGCCCCTCGTTGGCGAAACCCGTAGTAATACCCTTCCTCTTCTTCCTTGGTCAGCCAGACTCGACGCAGCGTGTAGCGCGGATCATCCGGCGGAACCAGCAACCGGTCATTCGCGTCCACCATTTCCGAGATCGGCATCGCCCGATCCGTGCGCGACCCAGGTTCCATCGCAGGCGCGAAGCACCGGCTCGAGCGCCGTAACCAGGCCGCTGGCCGGCACGTTGACTTCGATGGACTTTCCGCGCCGCACGTGCGTGTACGGTTCGCGGTTCGAAACCACGAACAGCCGGCCGTCTTCCAGGCGCGCGCGAACGTGCACCGCGAGGCGGTCGGCCGTCCACATCGATTCTCCGCTCTCGCGCAGTCGAGCTTCCAATTCGGCCGCCGAGCGGGCCGTATTCAGGCTCTCGGCAAAGGTCGCGACCTCCCGCGCCAGCGGACGAAACATTTCCAGATCCGGAACTCTGATCCGCACTACGTCCTCGCCCCGTGCGCAGAGCCTTCATCCAGTGCGCGGTTCGCGCGATCGGCCCGGCGATGCTCCAGCGGACGATCAACAGCGTAATCAGCACGATGAGAACAACGTGCGCCAGGGCGCTCAGGAAAGTCTCGCGCCATATGCGCAGGCTCTCTTGCCGGATGTAGCCCGAGTCGTGAACGATCGCCAGGCTGCCGATGAGATTGTCTCCTCGATGCAAGGGCAAAGCATAGATGTGAATCGAGGCGCTGCCCATCCGCAGGAAGGCGCTTGGCGTCGTGATTTTCGCTGGAGAGATTGCAGGACGATCGCGGGGGCGCTCGCCATCAGCGGCTGAATGCTGGTCGTAACGGCGATGGGATGGCCCTGCGGATCGTAGACGGCCAGCCCGGCCAGATGTTCCCGGTTGGCGAACTGCTGGACGGTGTCGCTGCAGGCTGTGCTGCGCGTCCCGCTCCAGATCGCGCTCCACATTGCTGGCGAGACTCTCTCCCAGCACCTCGGCGCGCCGCTGCAGATCTTTCTGCAAGCCCCGGTTCAGCACCAGTGACCTGGTAATACGAGGTGCACAGCGATACCAGCGTGATGCCGATAATCGAGCGAGACGATAAGTCGAGCGCTAAGCAATCGCATCTGGCACGTCCTCCGAAGCCCACGGTACAGCGGGCGTTCTAACCCCACCTCACCGGGAACAAGCGACACTGCCGTATGATTCCGACTGCTGACCAGAACAACAGCCTTCAGACATGCGGCGCGGTCCACAGGATCGCGTCATGAGACGCGGGCGCAAGACGAAGCGCAAAACGCGATTCCCGCAGCCGTCGACTCGAAGGGACGCGAACCTCCGCGTCCGTCGCTTCTCCGGCGAAGCAACCAACCTCTATCTGAGGACGGGAACGTGTAAAAGGTTGCACAGCAGCTGCCAAACCTAACTTGTGATTTTAAGCCAATTTGGCATGCCGCCAGCCAGGGAGCGGCGTGTAATTCTTGCACTTGGAGGCCACCATGTCTCCAGGATCACTCCCATGATAGGGTTATCATGGAGTCCGGCGCAAGAGAAAGCTCGGCGATCTTGTCAGCCTGTCTCAGAGTTGCCGTCTTCGCAGGGCCGGAATTCGTTACGACTAGAACTTTTTGCCCATCGGGATTCTCAAAAGCCACCTGGTCTACGTCCGGCAAGCTTGCTGGCGGAGTCAAACCTCTTTGCACCTCGTCGCACGTGGCGCGAGAAATGCGCGAACGCCCAATATTGCCCGCTGCGCGTGATCTCTTTGGTCTGCGAATTGATCGTGACCATCCCACCACACGGAAACGGCCCAATGTTCGGCCGGCCCTTTTCATCGAGCGCCAGATTCCATCCGCTGATCGCCTGACACCAATGCCGAATCGCCTGCGTGAACGTCTGCCCCCACGTCGCCCATTCGGTGGCATAGACGGGAGACGTGTAGTCGGGACCACCCTCTGTCCAATACAGTTGTGCGTCGGGATGCGCGTCGTGCACCTTGTCCATCATTTCCGGCGTGCCGACGTATCCGTGGAACGCGATGGCGTTGCAATATTTTCGCAGGCCGTCATCATCGAGCTCGCAAATCGCGCGGCCCCACAGGTTGTAGTTGTGGTCGAGCATCCAGATCTTTGTGGGCAGGCCGCTCTGCTGGAGCGCGGGGCCCAGATGGTTCTTGACGAATCCGATCTCGTATTCCTGGGGCCAGGAGCAGGCGGGCATGCGGCCGTCCTGGTCGGTATCGACTTCATTCTGAACCGTGACGGCTTGCACCGGCACGCCTTCCGCAGCGTAGGCCTGCAGGAACTTCACAAAATATTGCGCGTAAGGACCGAAGTAGTGTTGCCGCATCGAACCGCCCAGCATTGAGCCGCCGGCCTTCATCCATCCTGGAGGGCTCCATGGCGATGAAAATAGAAACAAGTCCGGATTCACCTTCCGCGCCTGCCTCAACATGGGCAGAACATAGGCTTGATCGTGCGCGATGGAAAACCTCTTCATCTCGGGATCGGGATCGCCTTCGTCGTAGCTGAACACTTCTGTCGAATAGTCGCTGGATCCGATGCAGGTGCGGCAGACGTTCATCCCCATTTCCGACGGATGGAATAGGTCGTGAAACAACTCTTCGCGCGCAGTGGCGGAAAGCTGGTTAAACATGTAGCAGGCAGCATCGGTAAAGGCCGCACCGAAACCGAGTATCTCCTGGAACTTCTTGCTGGGATCGAGCACGATGGCGTTGTCGGGCGTAGTGCTCGCAGTTCGCCAGGTTAGACCACCCGCGGGGGCATAGCGGAGCTTACCGCTCGTGACCCGCACCGAGATGTCTCCCGCTGGTGGCGGGGCTGCGGAAGGTGCGAGGGCGGAGGCAAGGTCGGCAGTCGCAGTTGCGGTGAGTCCCACGGCAGATAGTTTCAGGAAGGTACGTCTTGTCTGTTCGTTCGACACGAGTTCTCCCGGCACGAATGAGTTCGCCGTGAAGTATAGTGCGTGAGCGAGTGTGTGAGTATAGTTCGAAAGTATAGGTAGAACACTCTCGAGGTCACGGAGCATCCATGAAATCCAAATGGCATCGCCCTGTTTTATTCGCAATGATTCTGGTTGGCATGTTTGGGATGTCTGCGGCTGCACAGGCAGGTGCGCCGCAAGCCTCCGTTCCGCCGTGGAAGCTGGTTTGGAGCGACGAGTTCAACGGCCCGAACGGATCCGCAGTCGACTCGTCAAAGTGGGTATCGGAGACTGGCGGTGGAGGCTGGGGCAACAACGAGCTCGAGTACTACACCAACAGAATTCAGAATGCATGGCAGCAGGATGGCAACCTCGTGATCAAGGTGCTGCAGGAGAAATACACTGGGGCCGACGGCGTTTCCAGGAACTACACATCTGCGCGGTTGAAAACGCTGGGAAAGTTTTCGCAGACATACGGGCGCTTCGAAGCACGGATGAAGATTCCACGTGGACAGGGCATCTGGCCGGCGTTTTGGATGCTGGGCAACGACATTGATAAACCCGGCTGGCCTGATTGTGGCGAGATCGACATCATGGAAAACATTGGCAAGGAACCCGCGGTCGTTCACGGCACGATTCACGGTCCTGGATACTCCGGCGCCGGCGGCATCGGCTCATCCTTTACTCTGCCCGGCAACCCGAGCTTTGCCGACGATTTTCACATTTTCGCGGTCGAGTGGGAACCGAACGTGATCCGCTTCTACGTCGATGATCATCTGTACGCGACGCGCACTCCTGCGGACCTACCGAAGGGAGCGAAATGGGTTTATGACCATCCATTTTTCTTGCTACTCAACGTGGCGGTTGGCGGCGAGTGGCCAGGGAATCCCGACGCGACCAGCATCTTCCCCCAGACTATGCTGGTGGACTACGTACGCGTCTACGAACCCGCAACGGGCCCAAAACACTGACATTGTCCTCGTGTTGATCGCACTTACTTGGCAATGTGTGTCGCTGATTCGTCTTAGGCAGCAACTCGACTCGTGGCAAATTCACATGGGTAAAATCGTATAAAATCGATTCCTTCCCTGCGAAGGAGTCATTCATGAGCAAAGTCAGAGTCCTGGTAGGTACGCGCAAAGGAGCATTCATTCTTACTGCCGACGGCAAACGGCAAAATTGGGAAGTGAGCGGCCCGCACTTTGCGGGATGGGAGCTGTATCACCTCAAGGGATCGCCCGTCGATCCGAACCGCATTTATGCCTCGCAGACTAGCGGATGGTTCGGGCAAGTCATTCAGCGGTCCGACGACGGCGGCAAGACCTGGCACCAGCCGGGAACTCCTCCGGGCGAAACGGCTGGCCCGGGCGGTATGCCCAAGGGCGAGAGCAACAAGTTTGTATACGACGCAGCCGCTGCGCCGCTCACGACGCATCAATGGTATGACGGTACACAGCATCCCTGGGAGTTCAAGCGTGTGTGGCATCTAGAGCCGTCGCTCACCGATCCCGACACCGTTTACGCCGGAGTCGAAGACGCCGCGCTGTTTCGCTCGACCGACGGCGGACAGAACTGGCACGAGCTTCCGGCCTGCGCGGACATGGCACAGGACCCAAGTGGCAGCCTGGCGCGGGCGGCATGTGCCTGCACACGGTGATTCTCGATCCCAGCAATCCGGACCGCATTTACATTGCGATCTCGGCCGCGGGCGCCTTCCGCACCGACGACGGTGGCCAGAGCTGGAAGCCGATCAACAAGGGACTCTATTCGAAATACATACCCGACCCGAACGCCGAGATCGGGCACTGTGTGCATCACATTGCGATGAATCCGACCCGTCCGGGAGTGCTGTTCATGCAGAAGCACTGGGACGTGATGCGATCAGATAACGCCGGCGACCAGTGGACGAAGATCAGCGGCAATCTGCCGACAGACTTCGGCTTCGTCATCGACGTCCACTCGCATGAGCCGGAGACGGTTTACGTGATCCCCATCAAGAGTGACGGGGAGCACTACGTGATGGACGGCAAGTTGCGGGTATATCGCAGCCGCACCGGCGGCAATGAGTGGGAGGCGCTGACCAGAGGCTTGCCGCAAGAGAACTGTTACGTGAACGTGCTGCGCGACGCGATGGCCGTGGATACGCTCGACAAGTGCGGCATCTACTTCGGCACCTCAGGTGGACAAGTGTATTGCTCTGCCGATGCGGGTGACAGTTGGAATCCGATCGTTCGCGATCTGCCGGGGGTGTTGTCGGTGGAGGTGCAGACGCTGGCGTAACCGAAACTCAGAAATTTGCGGAGAGCGCCCCATCCTTCTCGCGTCTGTGTGCGAGAGGGCAGGATCTTTGACTTTGCCGCTCTCCGGGTGATAGCGTCGCTACGGTTTTCTCAGGAGAAGACATGAAGAGAAAGTTGGTTGCGGTTGCAGTGTTGTTGTTGTCATTCGCAAGTGCGGCAGCAGCACAGGACAAGCAGCCGGCAGCCAAGCCCGCGCCTCCTCCAATCGAAGCACGGGTGCGGAAACTCTGGGAGGCTTATAAGAGCAAAGACAAAACCACTCTTTCCGGAATGATAGATGGTGACTTCCGCCAGTTCGAGGAGGGCCTCAGCGCGTTCGGTGACAAGAAAACGGAAGTCAATTCCGTGGACGACTTCGAACTCATCAACTACACCCTCAGCGACTTCAACGTGAAATCGATCGGGCCCAATGCCGCGTTGGTTACTTATATTGCGCAGTATGAGGGCAAATCCGGCGGAGAAGTCTCGAAAGCCAAGAGTGCCTTTGGGGAAGTGTGGATCCGTGCGGGCGGCGAATGGAAAGATCTTTATATGCAAGAGACATATGTAAAGTGAAGGTGCGCTGAGATGGCAGTAACGATTCGAGTCGAGCTTCCGCAACATCTTCGCACGCTGGCGCACGTAGGTCGGGAAGTCCAGATTCACGTAGAAGGTCCAGTGACGCAACGGTCAGTGCTCGACGCGATTGAAGCGGAGTATCCGATGCTGAAGGGTACGATTCGTGATCACGGCACCCAACAGCGGAGAGCGTTCCTGCGCTTCTTTGCCTGCGAGGAAGACCTCTCTCACGAACCGCCGGATTCGCCTCTGCCTGAGGCCGTCGCTTCGGGCAAGGAACCTTTCTTGATTGTTGGGGCCATTGCTGGCGGCTAGCGGCGAGTCACCCGCGTGCAATCTGAATCAACATCAATTGTTATGAGTAGCATCTGGCGAATGAAATTGGACTGCGCCAAGGAACTCGCAAGGGTGTCGAGAAAACAGCAGGTTCCTCCACTTCGCTCGCTTCGCTCCGCTTCGGTCGGAATGACAGAGTTACTTTCTGGCTTTCGCACAGGTCGGAGTGACCGAGTTGCCCTCTAATTCCCGTGCCAGTGCATCTGCCATCCCAAGTAACGTACTGACGCTTCATGGACTGCTGTGGCTGTGGTTGAGAAGTTCGCCGCAACGTGATGCTCGAAGCCGTTCTCGCAGATGTAGTGCAGCAATTTTTGCAGATCGGCAATCTGCACGACGCCCACCCCACCAAACGTGTTTAGCGAGTCGCTGGTAAACGAGCCTTCGCCGACGTACCCGCGGATCACTCCCGCGGTATCATCGGTCGAGAAGCGCGCGAAGCTCATCGCGCCGGGCTTCACGCGGCCGACGACTGTACCGAACGTGTTTTCCTTGCCGACTGTTCCGGCGATGATCTCCTGGAAGTCCATGCGCACGTCCTGGAAGAAATGCTTGGGCAGGTTGCTGCAATGAAAGCAGACGGCCTTGTTGGGATCATCGCCGTAATTGTTGTTCCAGTCGAGTAGCGCACTCGGCGTCTGCGAGGCCAGTGCCAGGGCATGCATGCTCAGAGTTCCGCAGACGTCGACCTCGCAAGCCGCGGGCAGAAGGTTGTTGCTCATCATGCTCATGATGGTGCATGGAACCACGCCGAAATACTCTTCCATCGAAGTCCAGCACTGCACCGCGCTGATCTTGACGTCGGTCTGCTTCATCCAGTCATCGATGACATAGCCGAGCTTGGCCATTTTGACGAGCGCTGCGTCTGGAACTCCGCTAGTGGTTACGTACTTGCGAATGTCCGCAAGCTTGCCTTGCACTCCGGCATGATCATCTTTCAGCTTGGCGATGCGGCCGAAGACTTCCGACAGATCGAGCGTCTCGGTCGAGATGCCGTGAGCTTCGAGGAGCTTCTCGCTGTAGCGGACAGTATTAAATGCTGTGGGCCGCGCACCGATGCTGCCCACGCGCAGGTTGCGCATGCCATTGGCCACGCGGCACACCGCGGCAAACCATGCCAGGTCGTTCTCAAACTCTTTCGATTGTGGGCTCACGGTGTGCAGCTTGGTGAGCGAATAAGGAATGCCGTACTGCCGGAGGTTGTTGCACGCCGACATCTTCCCGCAGAAGCTGTCGCGACGGTGCAGGATCGTCATGTTGGCCGCGTCGTCCGGCGTGGCTTGCACCAGCACGGGGACGTCGAGCCGGGCCAGTCGCATCGTGTCGGCAATCGCGCGTTCGTCGCCAAAGTTGGGCAGCGACACGATCACGCCATCGATCTTCTCCCGATTCTTCTGGAACAGAGCTGCACAGCGCTTGGCTTCTTGGTGAGTCTCTACCGCGCCATGTTTGCTATCTTCGGGGCCCAGCACCACACAATCCATGCCGGCTTTCGCGAGCGCCTGGATCATGTCTTCACGTCCGGATTTTGCCAACTGATCGGGAAAGAATCCGCGATTCCCGATGATGACACCCATCGTCATTTTCTTGCCAGACATGACGTCTCTCCCCTGAATCGCAAAACTCTTAGTCGTGTGCTCGCGATGGAGCATAGTGCCACGAGTAAAAACCGCCCAGCAGGGTCAAGAGTCCACCCCACCATACGCCGGCATGTAACTGAAATAGCACTACCTGCTGCTCCAATGCCGGCGGATATGCGTATTCATACAACCCCGCGCCGAGAATCAGCACGCCATTCGTCAATAGCGAAATACCGATGAAAAACCAGATTGAGGCCGATCTGCCAGCTGTTGTCATAGGTTCTCCGCTTACCAGAAAATGATATTCAACACGATGAATATGATCCCAACAATCGTCGCCCAGAACAGCGGCTTTTGATACAGCGGGACGTCTCCCACCGACGGGATCTCAGTCTCACCATAGACCAGGCCCGCCAATGCACTGTCGGGCTGAGGCTTGGTGGCGAGACTCACCACAACGGTCACAATCACGCAAGTCAGAAACGACCACAGCGCCTGGTACATGTCTTGTGCCAGAGCCTTGGCATCGGGGGAAAGCGCAACGTAGCGAAGGGCAGTCGGATCGATCTTCACCCAGGTCCACATGCTGACCGAGCACAGCGTGCCAGTAAGCAGTCCCCAAAATCCGCCGGCATTGGTCGCGCGCTTCCACAACATGCCAAGCACAACGGTGCCAAACAGCGGAGCAATGAAGAAGCTGAACAGGGCCTGAACGTAGTCCATAATGCTGGCCGAACGCATGACGAGGTACGCCGTGCCGACGCTGATCAAGACTCCGATGATGGTGGTCCAGCGCCCCATATTCACATAGTGATGGTCGCTGCCTTTGCTGTTGATGAGCGGGCGGTAAATGTCATAGGTCCATACGGTCGTGAAAGCGCTGACGTTCCCGGCCATGCCCGACATAAAACCGGCAATCAACGCTGTAACGCCGAGGCCCAAGAGTCCCGGCCCGCAGTAACGGGCCAGCATGAGAGGGAGAACATCGTTGTAACTGTAGCCATGCGTTACTGTCGCCACCGATTCCGGAACAAGTTTCATCGGGAGCAGGCCCAGACCCAGCAGGCCGGGGAGAATCACGATGATCGGCACCAGCATCTTGAATCCTGCGCCGATGATTGGCGCCATCTCGGCGCTGCGAATATCTTTCGCCGCCAGGATGCGCTGCACGACGAGAAAATCCGTCGTCCAGTAGCCCATGGAAATCACGGCTCCGAGTCCGAAAACAATGCCCGTCCAGTGAATACCCATAGGATTTGTGCTGAAGGAGCCCAAGCCAGCCCAAAGGTGGACATACTGTTCCGACGCGCGTTGCGCGATCAGAATCTTCAGGTTTCCCCACCCTCCTGCCTCGTAAAGTCCGAGGATCGGAATCAACAAAGCGCCCGCCCAGATCAAGAAGAACTGCAACACTTCATTAAAGATGGCAGAACGCAATCCGCCCAGCGTCACGTAAACCGCAACCGTGAGAGACGAAACCCAGATGCTGAAATTGATATCCCATCCCAATACGATTTGCATGACCTTGGCCATGGCGAACATGTTGACGCCGCTCATCAGCACGGTCATGAAGGCAAATGAAACCGCGGAGAGCGCGCGGGCCGGCTCGCCGAAACGCAGCTTCAAATATCCTGGGACTGAGTGCGTCTTCGAGATGTAATAGAACGGCATCATCACGAGCGCCAGAAACAACATGGCCGGAATGGCGCCGATCCAGTACCAGTGCGTCGCCAGAATGCCGTACTGATAAGCAGAACCCGCCCAGCCCATCAATTCCAGCGCGCCCAGATTCGCCGAGAGAAAACTCAGGCCAGCGACCCACGCCGTCATTTCCCGGCCCGCCATGAAGAAGTCTTCGCCAGTGTTCGCCCGTCCTTTGAGGTAGACACCGATGGCTAGCACCAGCGCAAAATAGAAAGCGACGATGACCATGTCCACGGGATGGAGGTGAACCAGGCTGGACGAACCTGAGACGACGAGGGCTAGATTCATTACGTTTTTACCTGTCCGTAGTAGGCGTTGCGGCCGTGTTTGCGCAGAAAATGCTTGTCATGCAATTCGCGCGAGAGAGGCCGGGATTCAGCGTTGATCGACAGCGTGTGGAGCGCCATGCGCGCCACGAATTCGAGAATCACCGCGTTGTGAGCCGCCTCAGCGGCGTTCGCGCCCCAACAGAAGGGGGCGTGGCCGGCGACTAGCACCGCCGGAATGGCGTTGGGATCGAGCTTTGAAAACGCGCGGCAGATGGCAGCACCGGTTTCGAGTTCGTAGTCGCCCTCTATTTCCTTGGAACTCAGACGCTCCGTGACAGGAATGGGGCCGTGAAAGGAATCCGCGTGGGTCGTGCCGAAACATGGAATCGGCGTTTCTGCCTGGGCCCAGGCGGTGGCAAATTCCGAGTGCGTGTGGGCCACCCCTCCAATGATCGGAAAATGTTTGTACAACTCGATATGCGTTGGCAGGTCCGAAGAGGGGCGCAGGGTTCCGTCGACGATTTTCCCGCTGAGATCGGAAATCACGATCTGCTCCGGCGTGAGTTCGTCATAGGGAACGCCGCTGGGCTTGATGGCGACGAATCCCTGGCTGCGGTCGATACCGCTCGCGTTGCCGAAGGTATAGAGCACGAGGCCGCGACGAACCAGTTCCAGGTTCGCTTCCAGCACCTCTTCGCGTAATGACTTCAGCAGCATCTGGGAAAAACTAGGAATCCTCTACGCTCGAAATCAAGCGGGCAAAATCGATCTCGTAAACGTTTACGCATCGGAACATTAAATGGACGAACGTACCTTTGTCAAAGGTTTCAGCGACACTGGGTTTTCCAGCAGCGCCTCGGCGATCACCTGCCATCCGGCGGCGCCTGCAGCCGCATTCAAGAACTGTCTGCGAGACAAACACCGAATTGTAGGTATCGTTTTCTCCGCGCTGAGGTAGCAGTGCAACCGTAATGGATATTGTCTACACTAATCGTCGAATTCTAGAAAGATCGAACAGCGACGTGTGGTTCGCCCTCGAGTTACTGACATGAGCGGCAAAACTTTTGACGTAGTGATTGTTGGCGCTGGAATCGTAGGCGCGGCTTGTGCGGATGAGTGTGCACAGCGCGGACTGCGGGTTGCGGTTGTGGAACGAGAGGTGGTGGGTAGCGGCGCCAGCGCAGCTGGGATGGGGCACATCGTCGTCATGGACGATTCCGAGGCGCAGCTTGCCCTGACGCGATACTCGCAGCAACTGTGGCAGGCGTTGCGGCCGGAATTGCCAGTGGATGTCGAGTACGAACAGTGTGGAACCATCTGGGTCGCCGCCGACGAAGAAGAAATGGCCGAGGTGCGGCGCAAACATTCGTTTTATGCCGAGCGCGGAGTTCCAACGACCGTGCTTGACAGCGCAGGCTCTCCAGCGGCTGGAACCCAACCTGCGCGATGGCATGGCTGGCGGTCTGCTGGTCACCGAGGATGCAGTGCTGTATCCGCCGTGCGCCGCACGTTTCCTGATGGATCGCGCGCAGAAGCGCGGTGCGGAACTGCGAACCGCTGCTTCGGCTACACAGGTGGGACAAGGGCGCGTGCGGCTTGCGAACGGTGTCGAAATCCGAGGCGAAACGATCGTCAACGCAGCCGGAGCCTGGTCGCCGGAACTGATAGGAGCAATTGAGATCAAGAAGCGCAAGGGACATCTGGTAATTACCGATCGCTATCCGGGATTTCTGCGGCATCAGTTGGTGGAACTCGGATACTTAAAGAGCGCACATTCTGTGACCAGCGATTCGGTCGCGTTTAACGTGCAGCCACGCCGCACCGGACAGATTCTGATCGGGTCGTCACGACAATATGGGGCGGAGCACAAGGATGTGGATCAGGAAATCCTGCGTCGCATGTTGCAGCGCGCGCAAGAATATATGCCTGCGCTGGGACCAATGTCGGCGGTGCGTACCTGGACTGGATTCCGTGCAGCAACGCCCGACAAATTGCCGCTGATTGGTCCGTGGCCGGGAGACAAGTCTTTGTTTCTCGCTACTGGGCATGAGGGACTGGGGATCACGACCTCACTGGCCACGGCGAGGATTCTGGTGGATCAGATTACCGGGGCGAAGCCCGAAATTCTGATTGAGCCGTACTTGCCATCGCGTGCGGGGAAAGAATTCCTCCATGCCTGATCCCGCGGCTAGTGCCGTGAGTCTGACTGTGAACGGACAGCAGGTAAGTGTGCTTGCAGGCGCCACAGTTGCAGTGGCCGTGGCGATTGCCGGGCAAGTATGCCGAACCTCAGTGAGCGGCGAGCCGCGCGGGCCGTTGTGCGGAATGGGGATCTGCTATGAGTGCCGGGTGTCGATCAACGGAGTGCCGCATTGCCGAAGTTGCCAGATTCTGTGCGAACCCGGAATGGAAGTGAGAACCGATGGCTGATTCGCAACGGTTCGATGTGCTGGTGATCGGTGCGGGGCCTGCGGGCATGGCTGCTGCGCTGCGAGCGGCGGAGTGCGGCGTGCGCGTCGGACTCGTGGACGACAACGCAAGGTCCGGCGGCCAGATTTGGCGAGGCTCGAGTGATGAGCACAGCGCAGACGCCGCCCGATGGGGTGAACGACTCAGAAAGGCCGACGCTACGAAACTGTATGGGATGAGAGTTTTTCATCGGCCGGAAGCGGGCGTGCTGTTGGCTGAGGGACCCTACGATCTCTGCGAATTGCGCTACACGAATCTGGTCGTCGCAACCGGCGCGCGGGAACGATTCCTGCCCTTTCCCGGCTGGACCCTGCCGAACGTGATGGGAGCCGGAGGTTTGCAAGCAATGGTGAAGTCTGGATTGCCGATTCGTGGCAAGCGCGTCGTAATTGCGGGTACCGGACCCCTGCTGTTGGCGGTGGCGGCATACCTGCGCAAGCAGGGTGCCGAGATTCCGATGATTTGCGAACAAGCATCGTGGAGCAGGCTGGCGCAATTCGGTGCTGCGTTGTTGGGCTATCCTGAAAAGATCGCTCAGACCTTGCAATTGAAGAAACAACTGGCGGGCATCCCATTCGCGACGAGCAGTTGGCCATTGGCAGCGCGTGGTGGACCAGCACTCGAAAGCGTTACCATTTCTCGAAACGGTAATACCCGAGTTATTCCATGCGACTATCTGGCTTGCGGATTTCATCTGGTTCCCAACGTGGAACTGCACTCTCTGCTCGGCTGCAGAATCAGCGGCGGCTATGTGCAGGTTGACGAGTTCCAGGAAACGTCGGCCAAGGCAGTGTTCTGCGCGGGCGAACCCACTGGTATAGGAGGCGTGGAGTTGGCGCTGGTGGAGGGGCAGATCGCCGGGCTGGCTGCTGGCGGCCGCGCGCCAGAGGCCCGAGAATTGTTCGGCGAGCGACGGAGGGCGCGTCGTTTTGCCCGCATGTTGGATCGAACGTTCGGTCTGCGCCAGGAGTTGAGGGACTTACCATCCGCAGAGACGATCGTCTGCCGCTGCGAAGACGTTTCGTACGGTCGCCTGCAGAAACATGGATCCTGGCGCGCGGCGAAGTTGCAGACTCGGTGCGGCATGGGTCCGTGCCAAGGTCGAGTATGCGGGCCAGCTACACAATTTCTCTTCCAGTGGAATCCGGATTCAGTGCGGCCGCCGGTGTTTCCTGCGCGCGTGGAAAATCTGGCGAAGATGGTTGACTTCCAGACAGTGGGCCGCCCGACGCGTTGAAACAGGGAATCCGCTGGGCATTGGGCGTAGGTGCCGCGTTTAAATCTGATAGTCGACGTCTTCCATAATTCTTTGCATCGACTCCGATGGAGGTTCGCCCTTCGTCCCCGAACCCTCCAGTTGCTGGACGCGTTCGCGGAGTTTGTTGACTTCGGTCGCGACCGCAGCCAGAGCTTCCGAGAGTGGATCGTTGATCTGCTTGGGGTCGGTAATCACCACGCGCTTACCTTCGCGGAAGATAATGTGTCCAGGCACGCCCACGACGGTGGAGTCCTCGGGAACGTTTCGTAGAACGACAGACCCGGCACCGATGCGGCAGTTTTTTCCGACGATAATGTTGCCGAGAATTTTCGCGCCACCGCCAACCACCACATTGTCTTCGATTGTGGGATGTCGTTTGCCGTGCTCCTTGCCGGTGCCGCCAAGGGTCACGCCCTGATATAGCGTGACGTCATCGCCCACGATCGCAGTCTCACCGATGACCACGCCGTGGCCGTGATCGATGAACAAACGCCGTCCAATCTTTGCTGCGGGATGGATTTCAATTCCGGTCAGGAAGCGGGCGGCCTGCGACAACATTCGCGCCAGCAAAAACAAGCCGTGATTCCACAGCCAGTGATTCATGCGGTAAAACCAGACCGCATGGAGCCCGGAGTAGCACAGGAACACTTCCAGGCGGGACTTGGCCGCGGGATCGTGCTCCACCACATTGGCCACGTCTTCGCGAATTAGCGAGAGCAGGTGCGGCATGGATGATCACACCGATGTTCGCAACAGTGTCCACAACATGGATCAGGCCGGGGGCAGTGCGACCGTGGGAATCTGCAGCGCTTTCTCCCGCAGCTCCTGAAACAGGATGCTGCTCAAATAGCGTTCGCCAAAAGACGGCAGAATCACGACCACCAGCTTACCTTTATTCTCGGCGCGCTGCGCCACCTTCAGCGCTGCAACCACGGCGGCTCCGGAAGAGATTCCAACGAAGAGTCCCTCTTCGAGCGGAAGCCGGCGCGCCATGTTGATGGCCTCGTCGTTGGTTACAGTGATGACTTCATCGATGTAGTCGCGACGCAGGATGCTGGGGACAAATCCCGCGCCGATGCCCTGAATCTTATGCGGTGACGGCTTGCCGCCGGAGAGAATTGCGCTGTCCGCTGGCTCGACGGCCACGGCTTTGAATGAAGGCTTCTTCGGCTTGATGTACTGACAGATGCCCGTGAGCGTACCGCCAGTGCCCACGCCTGACACCAGAATGTCGGCGCGCCCGTCGGTGTCTTCCCAGATTTCGGGCCCGGTAGTTTCGAAGTGAATCTTGGGATTGGCGGCGTTGTCGAACTGCTGCAGCATATAGCCGCCGGGAGTGTTAGCAAGTATCTCTTTCGCTTTCAGAATGGCGCCTGACATGCCTCGCGGGCCGGGTGTCAAGACGATCTCCGCGCCGAAAGCCAGCAGCAGCACGCGGCGCTCCAGGCTCATGGTTTCGGGCATTGTCAGAATCAGCTTGTAGCCTTTGACCGCGGCAACGAAAGCAAGACCGATTCCGGTGTTCCCGCTAGTCGGTTCGATGAGCACAGTCTTTCCAGGATGAATCTTGCCCTCGCGCTCGGCCTCGGAAATCATGCTCACGCCGATGCGGTCCTTCACGCTGGCCAGCGGATTCTGGCTTTCGAGTTTCGCCACAACTTCAGCGACGCAGCCTTCGGTGACTCTGTTTAGCCGTACCAACGGCGTGTGGCCAATCAACTCGGTGACGTCTTTTGCGATCTTCATCTCGTGCACGCCTCCCGCGGCGGAAGTTCTCCGCCGGCTTATTGAGTCCAGTAATACTACCAACCTAAGGAATATTGCGAGGTGCAGTGGCTGGAAAAAAGGACGAAGGGATAGCGCGGGAACGGATTCCGTTCCGTTCCTGATCCATCAACGCTGCAAGCTGTATCTCAGTTGCACACTTTCGGCGCGACGAGAACATAACAGACCAACATCGGCCTGAGTTTCCTGCTTGGAATCGGCGCTTTAAATCATCCATCTAGTGCAAAATCAATCACTTACGAAGAGTCTGATCAAAAAACCAAATCGATACGATTAATACTTGTTTTTGTTCATTGATTGGTGTTAGTGTTCCCGACCTATTAGCGGGTTTTCGGAGCTGCCGCAGGATTGTTCTCTGCAGCGGATGCCCGATTTCCCAGGGGGCTTTCAGGCAAAGGTCGGAGCAAGACAAACCATCTCCGCGCAATCTGCGCGGAATCACTCTCGTATCGGAGGGTTTGCAATGCGCGTGCGTCAGCAGATTTTCTCTTCTCTGTCCGCAGTTCTCATTCTCTGTTCCGCCATGCTGTGGCTGAGCAGTGTTCCGTCCGTCAGGGCTCAATCGGCGTCCTCGGGCACAATCTCGGGAACGGTCACTGACGCGAGCGGCGCGCTTGTGAGCGGCGCCACGGTCATGGTCACTGACACTGCTACGAAGACCAGTAGATCTGTCACCACCAACGATACTGGCCGATACGTAATGGTCGATGTGTCTCCGGGCAACTACGACATCGTCGTTACGAAGCAGGGCTTTTCTACAACCAAGACGCAGACCACGATCAAGGTCGGAGTCGCGACCACTATCAACCTCTCTCTGCAGGTCGGAGGCAGCAACGTCGTGGTGGAAGTGACCGCGGTCAGTAATGATCTGCAGACCATGAACGCCACGGTGGGAAATACGATCACCAGTGCCGCGCTCGACGCATTGCCGAGCATCGGCCGCGACGTGAGCAGCTTTGTCGAACTGCAACCCGGAGTCAGCCCGGAAGGCAGCGTTGCCGGAACGGTGAATGATCAGACTTTCTTCTCGCTCGACGGCGGCAACAACACCAACGACATGGACGGCAACATGTCCACTTACACCGCCAGCTACGCAGGCGATCCGACCGGTGGTGTCGCGGCGCAAAATGGTCTTTACCTGACAGGTCAACCGACCGGCGTCCTGCCGACCCCGCAAGACAGCGTTGAGGAATTCAAAGTCAACACCGCAGGCCAGACCGCGGACTTCAACAGCTCCTCGGGCGCCGAGGTAAAAGTCGTCACCAAGCGCGGAACGAACTCGTGGCACGGGACGGCGTACGAATACTATCTGGACAACAACTGGTCCTCGAACTCCTGGCAAAATAATTACAACGAACACGTTTTTGGCACGTCGGGCAATCTTCCCAGTTTCCATTACAACCGCTACGGCGGCGCGATTGGCGGGCCGATCCTCCCAATGGACCTGCTGGGGGGTAAGACATACCTCTTTTTCAACTACGAAGGATTTCACTTCGGCAACTCCGCGACCATTTACCGGAATGTTCCGTCACCGGCTCTGCAGCTTGGCCTGTTAACCGATACGGCCACAGGAACGGTTTATAACCTGAATCCAACCTCAGTTACGTACAACGGCAACACGTATCCTGGCACTGCCTACGATCCTCAGGGAATCGGAATTAATTCGCTGGTCCAGCAGGTATGGACCAAGTACATGCCCGCCAGCAACTTCTCTTGCAATTACAACCTGTGTGACGGCGTCAACGTACTGGGATATTCGGCTAACGTGAGCTTGCCCCAAACCAGCAAGTTCATGGTCGGGCGGCTGGATCACGATTTTTCCAAGAACTGGCACTTCATGTCGACGTATCGCTATTTCAAACTGTCGAATGCGACGGCGGACCAAGTCGATATCGGAGGCTTCTTTTCGGGAGACGCAGTCGGAACACCGGTTTCGCAGTCCAGCGATCCGCAGCAAGCATGGATCTGGGTGGCAGGCCTGACGACCAACATCACTCCGAACGTCACCAATGATTTTCATTATAGTTTCTTACGGAACTGGTGGCAGTGGGGCAGAGCTGGAGACGTACCTCAACTGCCGGGTTTGGGAGGAGCGCTGGAGATATTCTCTGGCGAATCTCACACCCAGAACCTTGGACCCTACAACGTAAACACGCAGCAAACCCGTACGCGCTTCTGGGATGGTCACGACCAAATGTTGCGTGACGACGTCAGCATGCTGAAAGGCAATCACCTTTTCTCTTTCGGCGGCCAATATCAGCATAACTTCAATTGGCATCAACGCACCGACAATGGCGGAGGTATCAATTACCAGCCGGTGTACCAACTGGGATTGGGCTCTTCGGGTTCGGGACTTACTCAGGGCCAAGACCCAACATTTTGCAACGATCCAACTGTGTCGATTCCGAACTGCGGCTCGCTAGCAGCGGCTACCCTGGGAATCGTTTCCCTATCCCAGATAGCCTATACGCGCTCGGGCTCGAATCTGACGTTGAACCCGCCCCTGACGCCGGCTTTCGACCAGAGCACCATTCCTTACTACAACGTGTATTTCACCGACACCTGGCACATGAAGCCGTCCTTCACTCTAACTTACGGTTTGGGTTGGACGTTGGAGATGCCACCTGTAGAGAAGAACGGCAAACAGGTCGAACTTGTCGATCAGGCGAATCAATTGGTGAGCGAAGAAACCTACATACACTCACGCGAACAGGCTGCTCTGCAAGGCCAGGTCTACAACCCGGTTGTCGGGTTCAACCTGGTCGGAAATACCGCGAACGGCCTGAAATACCCCTACAACCCTTACTATGGCTCGTTCAGCCCGCGTATTGCCGCAGCGTGGAACCCCCACTTTGACACCAGTTCCATGATGGGTAAGATCTTCGGTGGGCAGGATACCGTCATTCGTGGCGGTTATGGACGCGTGTTCGGTCGCCTAAACGGAGTCGACCTCGTTTTGGTGCCACTTCTTGGAACAGGCCTCATTCAG
Source organism: uncultured Acidobacteriaceae bacterium (assembly GCA_963795875.1). GTDB lineage: Bacteria > Acidobacteriota > Terriglobia > Terriglobales > Acidobacteriaceae > Sulfotelmatobacter. The sequence continues at coordinate 164,317 of CAWCJM010000003.1, read as the reverse complement.
CCGGTACAGTGCTTCGCGAACCTGAACAATGGGACTTGCGGTACGAGCGGCACCCCATTAACCCTCTCGAATGCGTTCCGCATCGGAACCAACGGCCTGACCGCGCCCATTCCGGCGGCCAGCCAGACCCTGCCGCAGCCAGACTTCCCAGGCTACAACGCTATCGCCGCAGGCGCTGGCGAGTCCTTGGATCCAAACTTCCGCCCGAACGTAGTGGATTCATTTGACTTGACCATCCAGCGTCAGTTGTCGAAAAAGCTGACGCTGGAGGTCGGCTACATCGGGCGCAGAATTACCCACGAATATCAACCCACTAACATCAACGCCGTGCCGTACATGATGACGCTCGGCGGGCAGAGGTTCGATCAGGCGTACAAAAATGTGGTACTGCAGTACTGCGGCGGCATCGCGGGGTTGGCTGGAGGCAATTGTGCGAAAACCGCGGGAGCCGTCACGAGCCAACCTTTCTTCGAAACTGCCCTTGCCGGCACGGGTTATTGCGCTCCTGGGACCTGCACCGCGACGATGGTAGCCAACGAGGGAGGCAACCTTGCCAATCAGCAGGTCTGGACATTGTGGAGCGATCTGGACGCGGGTGTAGGTTGCCCGACTACCGGTTGCTCCTCCCCGGCCGGTGGGCCGGATGGCTTTAACTTCCCTCGCAGCATGATGAACACTCCGATCCCTGGCTCCTCGTTCGGTGGCCAAGGTCAGCTCACTTCGGGAGTGGGGGTGAACGCCAGCGTAGGCTATGGGAATTACAACGCTGGCTTTGTCTCGCTCAAGATGAACGAGTGGAAGGGCCTGACGATGCAGTCCAACTTCACTTACTCGAAGGCGCTAGGCACGGGTGCTCTGGTTCAGGCTACCAGCGCATACACGCCAAACGATCCTTTCAACCCCGACAACATGTACGGTCGGCAGTTCTACGATCGCAAGTTCGTGTACAACGCGTTCTTCGTTTACAGCCCGCCGTTTTACAAAGGTCAGGAAGGGATGATGGGGCGTGTTCTGGGCGGTTGGACTTTCTCGACAATCTTCACGACCGGAAGCGGCCAACCCATCGAAATCTTCACCACAACCGGCGACGGCCAGGAGTTCGGCGCGGGCGACAACGTCAACTTCTTCGGTCTGCAGACCGAGGTTCCGACTGGGCCGATTCAAAGCGGCCATGCCTATCACACTGCGGGTTCCGGAAGCATTGCGACCAGCGGTTTGCCCGTCAACATATTTCAGGATCCGGTAAAGGCCTACGGCTCTTACCGAAATCCCGTCCTGGGTTTGGACAACAAAGACACCAGCTACCTGAATGGTCTCGCATACTGGAATCTCGACTTCAGCGTCCGGAAGAACGTGAGAATCACAGAAGGTGTCTCCTTTGAAATTCAGGGTGTCTTTGCCAACCTGTTCAACCACAATCAATGGCTCGACCCGCAGGGCATGGCTATGTATTCGCCGGGCACTTTCGGGAACCTGCTCGGCTCGGCGCAAGAGAACACCGGCGGCAACCGGTCGATCCAGTTGGGCGCACGCGTTCGGTTCTAATTCATCAAACGTGAAGGCGTGGCGATCACGCCTTCATTAACCTCAAAGGCCGCACCCAAGGGTGCGGCCTTTCTTTTTGCTGGTCGGGAGCTTAGAGATGTCTTACCGGTGCGCCAACCCAAAGCCCACGGCGCCCGCAGAGCTTACGATGTTGACGAGGGAGACCGCGCGCTCCAGTTTGTGATGGCCGGTCTTATGGAAGAAGTAGCTGAGACCGATGACTCCGGCAGTTTCACCAATAAAGTTCACTGCCAGTCCCGCCGTAGAGGTTCCGAATACACGAACGATCGGATTCAATTCCTGTCCGCCGCTTTGAAGATTGGCGCGGGTCACGGCGAAGTCGGCGCCACTGAACGCTGCGGCGGCGATGAACAAAACGCGATTCTGCCTGTCGAAGAACTTGTGCTCGGAGCTTGGGACCGGCTGCGTGAGGGCGACCGGCGTCACGGGCTCAACCGCAGGAATGGGCGCATTTGGAAGCGAGGCGGATGCAAGTAGAGCTTGAGCGTGCACTGACGGACAGAGGCAGGCGCCGAACGCCATAGCCCCCAGGCTCAAGCAGAAATATCTTGCGAATCGGTGTAGGTTCATAGGTGCCCGCCGGGTTCGGCGCGGCAGTCAAGGAAGGGGCAAACGGGTGGCCGCGAATTCATCCTTAGATAGGCTGCAACCTGCTTGTAATCAATGAATTGATTGTCGTTTCTAATGACGATCGGGGATGCCTATGCAATGTTTTGCAGGATCCGCCGGCAGTTTGCCTACTGGTGAACGGGAGAGGTTATTTCTTGTAAACAACGCCGCCCTTCATCACAAAGCTAACGTTCTGCAGCACAGCGATGTCTTGCAGGGGATCGCCGGGCACCGCGACAACGTCCGCCAGATACCGAGCCTGCAGCGCCCCGATCTGCCCCTCCCAACCGAGCAACTTTGCGCCATTCAAGAGATCGGCTTGCAGCACGGCCAGCGGCGACATGCCGTACTTCACCATGAGTACAAATTCGCGGGCCTGCGTGCCATGGGGAAAGGGACCGACGTCGGAACCAACGGCCATCGGCACGCCCGCCGCGACCTGCTTCTTGAATTCCTGCATCTTCACATCGAGCATCTGGCGCTGGCGCGCGCCCTGCTCGGGCGTGGCGGCGTGGTCGGCGAAGTATTCGAAGATCGTGAACGTGGGCACCGCGAAGATCTGCTTTTCCTTCATCAGCCGCATGGTCTCGTCACTCAACTGGTCGGCATGGTCGATCGAAGCCACTCCTGCCTGCGCGGCGAAAAGCGTTCCCGGCTCGCCGGTGGCGTGCACCGCTACGCGGCGGTCTATGCGCGCCGCTTCTTTCACGGCAGCTTCCAGTTGTGGCTCGGTGTATTGATATGGGGTCGAGAGCCGTCCATCGCGAAGAGAGTCGGCTCCGGTCTCGTAGATCTTGATGAAGTCGGCGCCTTCCTTGAACTGCTGGCGCATTACCGCAACGAGTTCGTCGGCGTTATTGGCATAATTCGCGTTGGGCAGGATGTGCTGTTCCGGGTTGTAGCCGATGGCGTCCTCGTGTCCGCCGAGGATGTTGATGGCGTTGCCGCTGATTCGGAGGCGCGGGCCGGGGATGCGGCCTTCGTTGATCGCATTGCGGACTGCGGTGTCGGCCGATCCTGCGCCTTCAGTCCCCATATCGCGCTCCGCGGTGAACCCTGCCATCAGATCGTCGCGTGCCGCCAGCGTAGCGGTGATGGTGCGTTCCGGGACCGATTCCTGCACGGTTTGCAGATCCTCCGCGCCAGGGTGAAGGAAAAGATGGATATGAGCGTCGATCAGGCCGGGAAGCAACGTGCGATCGCCCAGGTCGATCACCTCGGCCCCAGCCGGACGCTTGACTGACGTCCCTACCTCGACGATGCGGTCGCCCTGCACGAGGATTTCGCCCGGCTTGACCATGCGGCCGGTCTTCACGTCGAGCAGTCGTGCGGCGTGCAACACGATCGGATGGCCGGCGCGGCTTGAGACTGTCCCGCAGCATGCACGCCGAAGGTCAGCAACGGCAGACAGATTGTGGCAAGGGCGAGGCTTTCGGATAGTCATATCGCCCGCGATGGTACCACCCGGAATCGAGTCCCTGCCACAGGCTCTGTGATGCCAATCACAGGCTGCGAGTAAGACAGATCACACGTAACTTGGTACTCAGCGGGCGAAACTAGATCAGCGCATATGAACGACTTTGGGGTCCTCAACACTCGCAAGCGCGCCCTGATCGCCCTGATTCATTCACTGGTCTTTCTGGGGATTGCGATTCATGGCTTCGCTTCGCCGAAAGCCGGCGTGCTACTGCGCGGGTCAGGCGGAACGGGAGACTTCATCCTGATCGGGATATACCTTACGGTGGCGTCGATTCTGGCCTGGCTGGTGACTCTTGCGCGCTGCACGAGGGAACGCATGTATTTCGTTCTGTGTACTGGCAGCGCGACCTTTGGTCTGCTGCGCACAATTTTCGGAGACGCCTCCTTGCCCGCCGCCCAGTACATGCGCGTGATTCTGCTGAGTTCCGCTGTAGTCGTGGGCAGCGTCATTCTTCGTTCCTTCTCCGTCCCTGCAACTGAAAACGTCTTGTCGGATTAGGTCTTCCCCCAAAGTAAAAGAAAGCCGCCCGGGATCAACCCCGGGCGGCGGATGTTCAGGAGGAGGTCGGCGAGGCTTTCCTCGACCGAGTTATGACAAGAAGAATTCTTTGGTCAGAGCGGCCCAATCTTCGTCGGGCATGTGCGCGGTGAGGTCATCCACCGCCACGCCGCCATCCTGCGCCATCGCGCCGACTGCCATGGGCATTCTGCTGTGCAGCTTGAGCGCGGAGGATTCGGTCCACAGCCGCGCCAGCGTGCCGCCCATCAGGTTGCGGAAGTTGATCTTCGAATCGGGAGCCTGCACAGTCACGAGCCAACCTTCTCCGTAAGGATCCTTGCGGGCCAGTTCAGGATCGTTGATGACTGCTTCGTTGATGGCAGTTACCGTGCCTTCGATCGGAGAGACCATGTCGACCGACTTGCCGTCACGGAAGATAGTCCAAATCTTCTGTCCCTGGCGAACCCAACGTCCGCGTTGGGGCAAAGCGATGTTGTCCACCCTTCCGACCAGCTTCGATGCGAAGTCGTCGATGCCCACCCGAACCAGCTCGTGACTCTCGCTCAGCGCCCAGGTGTGTCCGGCGTGATAGCGGAGATTTTCTGGAACCTGAAAGCCGGCAACCACTGCCGGAACTACACGCGCTGCTGATTCGCGATTCGCCGTCCGCAGAACGGGCTGCTTTGCCAGTTGCTTTTGTCCACGCACGTAATCGATGAGTAAGAAGATTGCGAATGTCAGAAGTACCATGATGACTGTCATAACCCACCTCGCCCGGAGTTCCCTTTTCCTTCTAGGTCACTCACGCTTCTACTAAGGCAATCGCCAGACCAAACGAAAACGAGGCGTGTGGCGGACGTGGGCGATGATTGCATCTTCAGCGCTTTGAGCGAGATAGCGGGGCAACGAATCGCAGCTCGGCGAAGCATGCAAGAAAACACCACATCGATTGGCGATGAAGATTGCAACAGGAAATCGACATCAATCTGCGCAAGTAAGACGAACGGACACTCGAACCAGTATGCAATGAACGACTTGGCGCGATTCGAACTGGTGCTGCGATCTGCATCACCTCGCTGCTGCAAATATCAACGCGAATGCCGCGCTCATAGCCTGTGAAACCCTGTTGACCGGCATCACGCACAGAAGTGATGCGCGTCACGGCTGAGAAAGTCCCAATTGTTGAGAATCTTAGCTGTCTGAAGCTGCTGAATTTCGCGACAGCCTCCGATCTGATGAGGTAAGCAGCTTGTAAGCGGTCCGATTCCCGTCCGCGGTTACGCCGGTAATCGCTCCTTCTTCTTCCTCGATCAGCTCGGGCGTCGGTCGAAAGGATTTCCGGGCGGCTCTGGTCGGCTCGAAAAGCCGCGCCCGGAGAAATACTTCATGAGCAAAGCACTCTTATATGATTCCACGGTTTGCATCGGCTGCAAGCAATGCGAACAGGCCTGCGCCACGCAGAACAAGCTCCCTTATAACGACGCCATCGCCGCAGAAGAAATACAGTCCGACCACAAAATGACCGTGGTGCTCACGCGCGGCGACAAGTTCATGCGCCGCCTGTGCATGAACTGCAACGATCCTTCCTGCGCCTCCGTTTGCCCGGTGGGCGCGATCCAGAAGACTACACTCGGTCCGGTCACCTACGACGCCTCGAAATGTATGGGCTGCCGTTACTGCATGGTGGCGTGCCCCTTCAGCGTCCCCAAGTATGAATGGGGGAAGTTGGTTCCGAAAGTGCAGAAGTGCACCATGTGTCCCGACCGCGTAGCCCAGGGCAAGCCGACCGCCTGCGCGGAAATATGCCCGACCGGCGCCACGAAGTTCGGCGAGCGCGACGACTTGATCGCCGAGGCGCAGAAACGCATCCGCGATAACCCGAGCAACTACGTCGGCCATATTTATGGACTGGAAGAGGTTGGCGGTACGTCCGTGCTGTTGCTCTCAGCTGTTCCTTTCGAGACTTTCGGCTATCGCAGCAACCTCACCAAAGATCCGATGCCCATGCTCACCTACCGAGTGCTGTCGCACATTCCCGACTTCGTTCCTCTGGGTGGAATGGTTCTGGGCGGAATCTGGTGGATTACGCACCGCCGCGAAGAAGTGGCGCTGGCCGAAGGCCGCGCGACACTGGTCGTTCCAGCGACCGATCCGAAGACCGCCAGCAAGAATGGGAGGAAGCCATAATGGCCCGCAACAATTTCAAATTCACGTTCTGGAAACTCGTCTTCCTTTTCTTGATGGCCGCCGGGGCTTATGCCACCTTCGTCCGCTTCACGCAAGGCCTGGGCGCCTCGACTCACCTCAGCGATCAGTTTCCTTGGGGCATCTGGATCAGCTTTGACGTGCTCTGCGGCGTGATGCTGGCCGCCGGCGGATTCACTCTCACCGCCGCTGTCCACATTCTCAACATCAAGCGCCTGCACTCCATCATCCGGCCGACCATTCTCACCGCATTCCTCGGCTACATCCTGGTGTGCGCAGCCCTGATGTTCGATCTGGGCAAGCCTTACAACATATGGCATCCGCTGATCATGCGGAATCCGCACTCGGTGATGTTCGAAGTGGCATATTGCGTAATGCTCTACACCACCGTGCTTGCGCTCGAGTTCTCTCCCATCGTGCTGGAGCGCTTCAATCTGCAGAAGCCGCTGAAGGTCGTACGCGCGATCCTGATTCCACTGGTGATCTGTGGCGTGATTCTCTCGACGCTGCATCAGTCGTCACTGGGCACGTTGTATCTCATCGTCCCTGAGAAACTTTACCCGCTGTGGTACACCCCGCTGCTGCCAGTCTTCTTCTTCCTGTCCGCAATTGCAGTCGGGCTGGCGATGACCATCTTCGAGTCTTCGTTGAGTTCGAAGCATTTCGGACTGCAGCTGGAACTGCCTGTGTTGCAGGAACTCGGCCGTGTTCTGGTCGTGGTGCTGGGAGTCTACGCGATCCTGCGTTTTGAAGACCTGGCGAACCGCGGTGCGCTGAAGTTGGCGCTGCATCCGGGATACGAGATGTATCTTTTCTGGCTTGAGATTTCGCTCGCCATCCTCCTTCCTCTGGCGTTGCTGGTGCAGCCCAGAGTGCGATCCAGCGCCAACGGACTTTATCTCGCTGCAGTGCTCGTTGTTCTGGGGTTCATCACCAACCGCATGAACGTGAGCATCACGGGATTCGAAGGGTCGACCGGAGTGCGCTACTTCCCCAAGTGGACTGAATTGGCCGTCACGGGATCAATCATCGCCGCCGGGTTCGCGCTCTTCGGCTTAGCCGTGAAGTACCTGCCGATCTTCCCGCAGGAAGAACACGTTCACGAGCCAGTCACAGAGAATGACTCCTCGCTACCAGATGTTTCAGCGGTCATGGAGCATGCAGGAGACTGAGCCAACTCGCGGCCGCTGGTTGCGTCTGAGTCTCACTCTCAGCGCCAAGCTGAACATACTGTTGCTTGGCGCCATGGTTGTGATCTTCGCGCTGCTGGGATATCTCAACGTCCGCCTGCACCGCCAGCATCTGGAGCAGAACACCTTGCTCAGCGCGGAGCGGGTCAGCGACGTCATCAAACACAGCACGACCGATTACATGCTGGTCAACGATCAGGAGGGCCTGTACCACTCGATCAAGACCATGGCGGCCGAGCCCGGCATGGAGAAGATTCGCATCTTCGACCAGGAAGGCCGAATCACCTACACGACCGACGCGGCCGAACAGAACCACGTCGTCGATAAGACCGCCGAAGCCTGTTATGCGTGCCACACCCAGTCTGAGCCCCTGGCGCGGCTGAACCGCCCCGATCGCTTCCGCATTTACCGCAACGCAGCAGGGGCCCGTGTCCTCGGCATCATCACTCCAATTGAGAATCAGGCGGCCTGTTCCAACGCTGAATGTCATGCGCATCCGGCAGAGCAAAAGATCTTGGGTGTGCTCGACACCAATCTCTCCCTGGCGAAGACCGACGTGCAGGTTGCCGAAAGCAGCCGCCGCATGATCGCCTACACCGGCTGTGCCCTGTTGTTGATTGCCTTCCTCAGCTGGTTTTTCGTGTGGCAGGTGGTAGGCCGCCCGGTCAAAGCGCTGGAACGCGGCACCGAGCAACTGGCTGCAGGAGATCTGGGGTATCAGATTGAGGTGCAGTCCAAGGACGAACTCGGAGAACTCGCTCGCTCCTTCAACAGCATGAGCCGCCAGTTGCAAACCGAGCGGAACGAGAACGTTTCCTGGACCCATACCCTGGAAGAGCGCGTCGAGAACAAGACGCGCGAACTCAAGCGCGCCCACGAGCACGCGTTGCACACTGAGAAGATGGCTTCCATCGGGAAGATGGCGGCGGTGTTAGCGCATGAGATCAATAACCCGCTTTCTGGCATCCTCACCTATGCCAAACTGCTGAGAAAGTGGATTGACCGTGAGGACGGGGGGCGAGCCCACCGCCAGGAAATCTGCGACTCCCTCGAACTGATTGCATCCGAGAGCCGGCGCTGCGGCGACCTCGTCAAGAATCTGCTCACTTTTTCCCGCACCACCCCCATGAACCTGCAGCCTGCGAATCTGAACCAGATCGTGGACCGTTCGTTGCGGCTGGTGCAACACCAGTTGGATCTCGCAGGAATTCAAGTGCAACCGCACCTCGATCCCGACCTGCCGCCTGTGCTGTGCGACGCCGCCCAGATCGAGCAGGTGATCCTGGCGCTGGTCATGAACGCCCTGGATGCCATGCCACAAGGCGGCAATTTATGGATTGTTAGCAGCTTTGGCCATGAGCCCAACCACGTGCGAATCCTAGTACGCGATGACGGGTCCGGCATTCCAGCTGAAATCCTGCCGCGCATCTTCGAGCCCTTTCTCACAACCAAAGAGACGGGACGCGGTGTGGGGCTGGGCCTCGCCATCAGCCACAGCATTCTTGATCGCCACAACGGAAACATTGAAGTGCAGTCCGAAGTCCGGCCGCGGCACGACGTTTACCGTAACTCTGCCGTGGGATTCAGACCGCGAAAAGGCTGCGCTGTCCCCGTCCAACGAAATTGCCGCTGCCGTTAGCGGGAGGTGAACCAAGTGGAAACACAAGGCAAGGTAATGATCGTGGACGACGAATTGAGCGTCCGCGATTCGCTGGGAAAATGGTTTCGCGAGGAAGGCTACGAGATTGGCACCGCCGAAAGCGCGAGTGACGCGCTCACCCGCATGGCCGAGAATAAGTGGGATCTCGCACTGCTCGACATCAAGATGCGCGGCACCGACGGCATCGAGTTGCAGCGGCGCCTTCACGAGATGGATCCCGACCTCATTGTCATCATGATGACGGGCTACGCGTCGGTGGAAACGGCAGTCACAGCTTTGAAGAACGGCGCTTATGACTACGTCAGCAAGCCGCTCGATCCCGATGAGATCGCGCATCTTGTGAAAAAGGCCCTCGCCCATCGTCGGGCCGAAAAAGAAAACGTTCGTCTGCGCGAAACGGTCGCGGAAATCACCCGGCCAGGCGATCTCGTAGGACAGAGTCCGGCGATGCGCAGAGTGTTTGATGCCATCGAGACCGTCGGTCCAACCGATGCCAATGTCTTAATCACCGGCGAGAGTGGAACGGGAAAGGAGTTGGTCGTACGCGCCATCCACGCCGCCAGTATGCGGCGGTTTCATCCGCTGGTCGCGATCCATTGTGGCGCATTGACTGAGACGCTGCTCGAAAGCGAACTCTTCGGCCATGAAAAAGGCTCCTTCACCGGGGCGCAATACCGCAAGAAGGGGAAATTTGAAATCGCCGAAGGTGGCACCGTGTTTCTCGACGAGATCGGCGACATCAGCCTGAAGACGCAGACCGACCTGTTGCGCGTGCTGCAGGAGCGCGAGATCACTCGCGTGGGCGGCAACCAGGTGATTAAGGTCGACTTCCGCTGCGTGGCCGCGACCAACAAGAATCTCGAAAACATGATTGAGGAGGGCACATTCCGTCCCGACCTGTTTTACCGGCTCAATGTGTTCCGCATCGAACTGCCCCCGCTGCGCGAGCGGCGCGAAGACATTCCTCCGCTGGTCGAACATTTCGTGCGCAAGTTCGCCCTCGCCATGAATAAGCACGTAACTCGCATCGCGCCCGCCGCGATGGACCAGTTGCAGCAGCAGCCGTGGATGGGCAACGTGCGCGAACTCGAAAACGCTGTCGAACGCGCAATGGTTGTCGGCCAAGAACCCGAGCTGCGCGAGCAGGACTTTGTCTTCAAGGCCCAAGCTGCCCAGTCATCGACGGCGGCGGGCAGGAGCCTCGACGAGATCGAGAAGGCTCATATCCTGCGCGTTCTCGAGGAGTGTGGGGGCAACCAGAGTCGCGCCGCGGAGGTTCTCGACATTGACCGCGTCACGCTTCATCACAAGCTCAAGCGCTACGGCTGGACGCGGACTCCGGTGGAAGCTCGAAACTGACGCTCGATGAAGCTGGCCTGAATGAACTGGGTCCGAATGAAACTGCTACACCTGCTTCCGGTCGGTAAGGTGGATATCTCCCTGCTGCACGAGTTGCGCGCGGCGATTCCGCGAAGTCTCGACATAGCTTGCGAGATTCTCCCGTACCAGTTGGATCCCACGCCTTCGTACCACCCCGAGCGCCAGCAGTATCATTCCTCGGAACTTCTTCAGCGCATGCAGCCTCTGGTGAGCCCACGAGACTGGCGCATCCTCGGCCGTGGCCGACGTGGACCTCTATATTCCGATCCTGAAATATGTTTTCGGAGAGGCTCAGATGGGCGGCCCTTGCGCCGTGGTCTCGATGCACCGGCTGCGGCAGGAGTTCTATGGCCTCGCGCCCGATCTCCCTTTGCTGAGCCGCCGTCTCGTCAAAGAATCCGTCCATGAGTTAGGGCATACCCTCGATCTGCGTCACTGCCAGGACTATAGCTGCGTGATGGCCTCGTCTCATTCCGTGGAGTGGATTGACCTGCGGGACAGCACTTTGTGCGATCCCTGCCGGTCCCAGTTGGAGTCGAAGCCCTCCATGGCTGAGAAGCACGCCTAGCGGTGTGTCCCAGCCATTCTTGCCAGCACTTCCGTTATGATCTCTTCGCTGTAATCTTGTTCCGCCATTTGAGGTGACTATGCAGCGCCAGACAGCTCTGGTAACCGGGGCCAGCCGCGGAATCGGGAAAGAAATTGCGCTTGAGCTGGCGCGGAATGGCTACCGCGTCGCAGTGAATTACTTCAACGATCCTGCACTTCAGGTGGAGGCCACTATCGCTGAAATTCGCGCAGTACAAGCACCGCTGCAGGACGGTGTGCTGCCCGTGCAGGCCGACATCCGCTCCAGCAGTCAGGTGACGGCGATGTTCGAGCGCGTAATCGCCACGTTCGGGCGGCTCGATCTCCTGGTCAATAACGCCGGCGTGCAGACCTGGAAGCCGCTCCTCGAAGTGACCGAGGAAGAATGGGACCTGGTCGTCGACACCAACCTGAAGGGATGCTTCCTATGCACGCAACAGGCTGCCCGATATATGAAAGAGCACGGCGGAGGTTCGATCGTGAACCTGGGCTCGGGCTGCAACAAGCTGGCGTTCCCGTCTCTGGTGGCCTACACCGCGAGCAAGGGCGGAATTGAGATGTTGACCAAAGAGGCCGCGGTCGAACTGGGCCAGTACAACATACGCGTGAACTGCCTGGCGCCGGGGTCGATTGAATCCGAGCGCACCCGAGCGGAAGATCCAGACTATGCCGGCACATGGTCGAAGCTGACGCCGTTGGGGCGGGTGGGGACCGCCGCCGACATCGCGCCCACGGTGGTTTTTCTCGCAAGCAAAGGGGCATCGTTCATCAGCGGGCAGACGATCTGGATCGACGGAGCATTATTCACGAAGGCACAATGGCCGTACAAGAAGTGACGGGATCGCGTCGCGCTCACGGCACGAACCCGGGCCACGTAGTACACTTTCCGGCATGATGCCAAAACACTTCACGACCGTATGCGTTACCGTCTTTTTAAGCCTGGCGATCGGCAGTCTCGCGCTCGCGCAGGCCGCCACAAAACATAAGGCAGGCGTTCAGGAAAAACCTTTTGGCACGCAGGATGGGAGGCCCGTCACCTTGTACACGCTCACCAACGCAAACGGCGTCGAAGTCGACACCATGAACTATGGCGGCATCATTCTCTCGATCCGCGTGCCCGACCGTAAAGGTCAATTCGCCGATGTCGTGCTCGGTCATGAGAAGCTGGAGGGATACGTTCCGAATCCTCCCTACATTGGCGCCATTGTCGGACGCTATGCCAACCGCATCGCTAACGGCACGTTCCGGCTCGACGGCAAGACCTACACTTTGCCCAAGAATGACGGCCCTAATACTCTGCACGGCGGTACCGATAAGACTTTCAACAAAGTTGTGTGGGACGGCGAACCCCTGAAGGGCAAGACCGGCGTCGCTTACACCTACCTCAGCAAAGACGGCGACGACGGCTTCCCTGGCAATATGAAGGTCAGAGTGACTTACACGCTGACTGACAGCAACGAACTGGTCATTGATTATGAAGCTACTACCGACAAGAGCACGGTCCTCAATCTCAGCCAGCACAGTTACTTCAACCTGGCGGGAGAAGGTACTGGCGACATTCTGAATCACGAACTCATGCTCAACGCAGACCGCTTCACGCCAGTCGACAAGAATCTGATCCCAACCGGGGAACTGCGCCCGGTCAAGGGAACGCCGATGGACTTCACGACGTCCACGCGAGTCGGCGCCCGGATCGACGACAACTACGAGCAGCTCGTGCTTGGCCACGGCTACGACCACAACTGGGTCATCAACCGCAAAGGCGACGGCCTCACCTTGGCGGCTCGCGTGTACGAACCCACGAGCGGTCGCGTGCTGGAAGTATCAACGACGCAGCCCGGAGTACAGTTCTACACGGGAAATTTTCTGGATGGCACCGTGACCGGAAAACAAGGCCACGTCTACAAACGCCGTTACGGCCTTTGCCTGGAGACACAGCACTTTCCGGATTCGCCGAATCATCCGGATTTCCCAAGCACAGTCCTGAAGCCGGGGGAGACGTTCAAGTCAAAGACGGTGTTTAAGTTCTCGACGAAGTAGCGGGAAGCAGTTCTACTTCGCTGGCGTTGCCAGCGCCACCACGGCCGCGACCGGAATCTCCAGCGTCCCGGCCTTGCTCGATCCCTGATCGTAAACACCGGAACGCAGGTAGACGGTTGACGTGGGCACATCAATCTCCAGGCTGAACGAGACGCCCTTTGCCTGCGCCACGGCATAGCGATCTGGCGGTAGCGTCAGCTCGAGCATCCGCACCATCCAGTTCAGCGGCTTGCCGTCGCGGTCGTAACCGAGCAGCGTGACTTCGAGATTGCCGTGGCGTACTCCATCGGGAGCAGGCTCAAGCGTAAGGTGATCGGCCGCGACGTTGAAGCTCACGCTGTAGCGCGTCACCGGCCCTTTCATATTCTCGTTGTCGCCCGCGCGCTGAGCTCCCAGCGCCGGCTGCGGGTTCGCGGGCAGCACGCGCATCGTATAGACAATCGCGGTCGAGTCCGGCGTGCCATGGTCCATCAGCGGCCGCAGCGGATCGCCCGTAGGCTTCGATTGCGCCGGCTGCATAAATGTGTCGTTGGTGGCGTAATAGCCCCGGCGATAAGACAGGTGATAGTTCCCTCCCGCCACCTTCGCTTCGATGTGCCGCAACCTGCCGTCCATGTTCTTGTTCGTCGGTGAATAAGTGATCGTGTAGTAGTGCGTTCCGTGATTGAGCACGCGGTCCAAAGCCTCGTTCAGCCCGTTCGTGTTGTAGAGAGCCTCGCCGCCGGTATCCTTTGCCAACTCGTCCATCGCGGCGAATGCGGCGTTGCGCTCCGTGGTTCCCGCTTGCAGATCGCTTGCCTGGTATTGCAGTCATCTGCTGTTCAGCCTTCACCCCGGCAATCTTGGGCGGCAGCGGGCCGCTGAAGTCGTACTGGCGGTCTACGAGCGACTCCCTGAGCACCGATGGGATAGATCGCGACTTGCGACCGCGGCCAGCAGATTCGCCGTCCTCGCCATTTCTCCTGATATTGCCGCATGGGGTCCGCTGCCTCCCACACCGAAATCGCCAAAGATAGTGAGCGGAAAAGAACCTGAGAACCAGATCACGTTCTTGCGCCCCGGAATTCCTTGCAGATAGCGGGCGAGTTGCTGCATCGCTTCCAGGGTGATCTGAATGCGCGTATCGGTCTGAGATGACGCAGTCTCTTGCTGAAACTCCTGGAGAGCCGCGGCCGACGCCTGCATCTGAGCCGATCCAGTCGACGCCGCCATTTCTTCCATCTGTGCGACGATCTCGATTGTCGGCATCGTTTGCTCGCTCGTCTGGAGCAGAGGCGACAATTGCGGATTGCCTGCCGACTTCTGGCCGTTCACCGCCGCCATCAGCACCGCAGGATCGCCCGTGAATCCCTGCACGAAGCGCAGCCGCGTCCCCAGAGGCAAAGATCGCGAGGCGCGTGCCCGGCCGAATTCCCTTGGATGTACTTGATCATCTGCGCATGCACATAGCTTTGATCCGACATCTGCGTATTGAGCGCGTCCAGCAACAGAATGTTCGCCGCGTCTCCGGCTTTGGCCAGCGGAAGGTTGGAGAAAGTATTGGGCGGCAGCTTGGCCTGGAGCGCCGACATATCCGGCAGCCCGGCATGTTCCTCGAACGAAGTTAAGGTCTGCGGTTGACCATCCTCGAAGATCTGAAATTGCTCCTTCGGCAAGCCGGTGACGGGCTCATCCTTGGCATTGGTGACCACCACGTCCACCAGAACCCTGCGCACATTGGCGCGGAAGGTCGGCTGTTGGCTGGAGGAATCAGGACTGGAAGTTTGGGCAGCAAACCGGAAAAACTGAGAGCAGAACTACACCGAGCAGGCAGCCGCGGGTCGCGAACATTGCGAGCCTCCTCTGAACAGAGAAGCCTACCACGAATGCAGGATCGGCGTTGTAGACGTGCTGTATAGACTTGTATAGAATGTGTATACACGTACCCAAACAGGACTGAACGGCGGCGGCCGAGCACATCACTCGCCGCGCAACTCCTCCACCAGCGCCTTCTCGACTCGCTTGCAATGTTCCGCCTTGAGCTTCTTCCCGCCCGAAGTCAGATAAAAAGTATCGATCGCCATCTGCCCCTCGGTATCGATCAGGGCGATCTCGATATTGCACTCCTGATCCGACAGGCATGAAGCAATCCGGTGCAGCAGCCGTGGACGGTCCTGCGTAATCACCTGCACCAGCGTACTGGTCGAGGAGGACGAGTCGTCAAAATCGATCTTCGTTTCAACTTTCACTTTCGCGATCGCGCCCTTCTCCGCGCGCTGGCGGTCGCGCAGCATCTTCTCCAGATCGGCCTCGCCCAGAAGCACATCGGTGACGCTGCGCTTGAACCGCTCCCACTCCGAAAGATTCAACTCCAGGGTTCGAAAGCGGTCGGTGAAGTAGAGCGTGTCCACCACCGTTCCCGCCTCATTCGAGAACGCGTTCGCCTTCACAATGTTCATTCCCCACGCAGCGAGCACGCCGGCGAGCTTGGCAAACAGAAACGGGCGATCTCGCGTCACCAGCGTCAACTCATACCAGTGCCGCCCGCGCTTCAAATCAACCTGCACCGGATCTTCGCCGAGCTCGTCGGCCATCCCCATGTGCCGCATCACTTCTTCGGCGGTATGCACCAGCAAATAGCGCTGCGGGAATCCCTCGAGAAACTCTTTGAACTTGCCACTGGTCACCGGCGCCAGCGACCGCAGCCGCGCCAGTTTTTCGTCGTTCACGTCGGCATGCACACGCTGGTCGGCGCTGCGGTTCAGGTAGTTCTCGGCGCCGATGTAGAGCTGCCAGACGTTCTCGGCCTTCCACGGTGTGAGGGCCTCGGGGTTCACCGCCTTGATGTCGGCGTAGGTCAATAACGCGAGCATCTTCAGACGCTCGGGTGTTCCCATCTTTTCCGCGAAGGCCGCCACCGTCTCCAGATTGAAAATGTCCCGCCGCAGGGCCGCTGATAATTCCAAATGACTAGCGATCAGGAACAGGACTTCCTCCCGCTCTTTGGGATCCATGTCCAGCCGGTCCATGGCGCGATTCGCAATGTCGAGGCTGGCCTCCACATGATTACCGCCGGGCACGCCCTTGCCCGTGTCATGCAGCAACAATGCCAGGTACAGCAACTCCGGATCTTCCAGTTCGCCGAGCAGTTCGGCGTAGCGCTTGTCCCATTCCGACTGCGATTGCTTCAGCCGGTGCAGGCTTTCGATCGCGAGAAAGGAATGCTCGTCCACGGTGAACCGGTGATAAAAATCGCGCACCACGAGCGAGTCGATCAACTTTATTTCCGGCAGTAAGAGCGTCAGCAGACGCAGGGATTGCATGGCGCGTAGCGCGTCGGCGGCATACGGTTGCAGCAGTGTTTCCTGCAGGTAGAGCCAGAGTTCTGCGCCCCGGGGAGGCGTTGATGCCAGGGCCGGAAGCGCCTGCTCGATGCGGTACTCAGTTGTCGCGCTCAACTTCAGACCGTGGTGGGCCATGAAATGAAATAGGCGCAGCAGCACTTCCGGATCCTGCAACGCCGACGGCTGCTGCAGAAAGATGAGGCCATCGACCACGGAAAAATCCGGGGTCGTGAGCCGCGACCGCCAGCTCTGCACCTGCCGGTAGAGCGCCGACCATGCTTCCGGAATTTCTTCCAGCAGTTGAGTAACCGTCCGCTGCACGGCGCGGGCGTGCCCGAAATAAATCCGCATCCAATCGGCGGCAGAAAGTTCGCCGGAATCCGCGCCCCCGGTCGGCGATCCAACGATCGTGGCTCCAACCTTGCGCACTGCCGCTTCGTCCTGCGCCTCCCAGCTGAGCGTGTTGTCATCGCGTCCATGGCGGAAGTGCAGGAAGCAGCGCGCCGACATCAGGAAGTCCAGGGCCGCATCGAGCTGCTTGCGCACTGGAGCTCGCAGGGAACTGGCATCGGGCCAGTCGTGCAGCTTGTCCATTGCCGAAATCAAGGCAAGCCAGGAGGCCACATTGCAGTCGCGCAACCCGCCGGGCGCCTCCTTCAGATTTGGTTCGAGGTGATAGAGCGTCATCCCATACTTCGCATGACGCTCGCGCGTGACTTCCGCCAGCCCCTGCAGCAGAGCCTTGGATTCACGCATCACCAGCTTGGGAATTACTTTGTCGTGCAGCCGCCGGAATAAATCGTGATCGCCCGCGAGATAGCGGCAGTCGAGAAGAGAAATCGTGAACTCAGTGTTGTTGGGATCGTAGCGGTCGCATTCGCTGAGCGTCCGCGAGGCCGGACTCAACTTGAGCCGCAAGTCCCACAGTTCCTGCGAAAAGCGTCGGACGGGATCTTTGAAGGCCTTCTCCGCGTCCCGATCCCCAAAGAGAAAGAGGATATCGATGTCGGAATAGGGGAACATCCACCCCCGTCCGAATCCTCCGGTAGCGACAAGAGCGAAGTTGGCGGGCTTGGCCGGGTCGGGCGAAACGATATCGCGCCACAGCCGCGCCAGAATGTCTTCCACCAGCCGTGTGCGTTGCGCCACGGCCGTGCGCCCGTCCCCGGAGACCTCGAACTCCCGCTGGATGCGCGCCGATTCATCGCTGAGGGAACCGCGCAATTCGCTGATCAATGAGGACGCTGCCATCATGAAAGTAATTCACCCCACGCTGCGTGCCATTGGGGAGGCCACTGCGACTGCTGCCTGTCAGATGCTTTCCGGTTGCGTCCCGACGCGTACTCGTTCTAGCGCGTGCGCGGAAACCCGTATGCAGCGAGGGCTACAGAGCGCCTTCGCCGCGCTCATCGTTGCGGATGCGAATCGCCTCGTCCACGCGCGACAGAAAAATCTTGCCGTCGCCGATCTTGCCAGTGCGCGCCGCCCCCAGAATGGCCTGCACAGCCTTCTCGACCATGGCGTCGGCCAGCACCATCTCGAGCTTCGTCTTGGGGATCAAATCCACGCTGTACTCACGCCCGCGGTAGACCTCGGTATGCCCCTTCTGGCGTCCGTGGCCGCGCACCTCAAGCACGGTCATGCCTTCAACGCCGATTTCCTGCAGTGCAGTTTTGACCGCTTCCAGCTTGGAGTTTTGAATGACCGCTTCGATCTTCGTCATAATGTCATTAAGTCCTGTTCTGCGTTCTTGAACATTGTCGCCGCGTCAGAATGCTCCAGCATCTCTGCCTGGCGTCTACGCCGACGCTTCCCAATAATATCCCTCTTCTCCGTGTTGGGAGAGATCCAGTCCCTGCACTTCTTCCTCTTCTGAAACTCGCAGCCCAATGGTCACATCCACCAATTTCAAAATCGCCAGCGTTCCTGCAATTCCCAGGCACCAGGCAATCCCTACGCCCACCAGTTGGTTCAGTAGTTGATACGCGTTTCCCTCCAGCAAACCAGAGGCCAGAGCGTTTCCGTGAGAATCCTTAAAGATTGGATTGACCGCGCTAACCGCGAAAACCCCAGTCAGCACTGCTCCCAGCGTCCCACCAGCGCCGTGTACCCCAAACGCATCCAGCGAATCGTCGTAGCCGAATTTCGCCTTCACCTTGGCCACCATCCAGTAGCAGAAGACACCGGCGATCAACCCGATCGCCAACGCCGGCATCGGCTTCACAAACCCAGAAGCCGGAGTGATCGCCACCAATCCTGCCACAGCGCCCGAGATCGCTCCCAGCACGCTGGGCTTGCCGTTGCGTATCCACTCCGCCGCAGCCCATCCCACCGCCGCGGCTGCGGCTGCAAAATGCGTCGCCACAAAAGCACTCGTCGCCAAGCTTCCCGCTGCCAGCGCGCTGCCGGCGTTGAATCCGAACCATCCCACCCACAGCAGGCATGCTCCGATGAAGCTCAGCACGACGCTATGCGGCGGCATCTGGTCCTTCGGATATCCCACACGCTTCCCCAAATACAACGCGCACACTAGCGCCGAAACTCCCGAAGTAACATGCACCACCGTCCCACCTGCGAAATCCAACGTCGGGAATCGCCCGCCCAGCGACGCATTCAACAGTCCACCTTTGCCCCAAACCATATGCGCCATTGGGTCGTATACGATGACCGACCACAAAACCGTAAATACCAGCATGGCGCTGAACTTCATTCGTTCCGCGAACGCTCCGGCAATCAGCGCCGGAGTGATAATGGCGAACATGAGCTGGTAGATCATAAAGGTCTGCGCCGGGATCGTCGGAGCGTAAGCCGCATCCGGCGCTGCTCCCACCCCGTTGAGAAAAATGTTCTGCAGTCCCCCTACAAAGCTGTTGCCCGATCCGAACGACAAGCTATAGCTGAACAGCCCCCACAACACAGTGATGACCGCCATCAAAACGAAGCTCTGCATCATCGTGCCGAGCACGTTTTTCTTCCGCACCAGCCCACCATAAAACAACGCGAGGCCAGGACCGGTCATCATCAGAACCAGCGCCGAACTGGTCAGCATCCAGGCGTTGTCGGCGGAACTCTTCGCGTCGGCTGCTTGCTGTTCTAGCCGGACCAGCCGAGAATTCACATCTGTCGCCGGACTCGGCGTCGTGGCTGAGTTCTGAGCGGTAACAAACGGTACAAGCGTTAAGACCAGCAGGGCCGTTGCCAGCCCTACAAAACTTCGAATTGACACTGTCACCCTGTCCCTGTCCGCGGATTCCGGCGCTGCGAGGCGCCGTCATCCAAGACCGCCTCAATGTACCGTCCACGACTGTTTCACGGAAATCGAAACTATTTATCGTGCCTATCAGGTTTTGTTATTGATGCGGCTCAGAACTCGAATTGCAGGTCCGGCTGCATGCGCCGTTTATTCGCCGCGCCCAGTTCTCACGGTCTCCTACAGTATTTCCCGGATGGCGCCTACTTGAAACCCCGGAGACAATTGTGGTTTGTAGCAAAGGTTTTTGCCGAGAATGCGTTGGAAAGCCAAAAGGCAGTGGAGGGTCATTGTGTCGAGTGAAGCGTCTAAGGCAAGTGCTACGCTCCCAGGGAGAGTCGAAAAGGTAATCCATCCTCATCCCAGCTCTGGCGAACCCGAAAAAGCTCAGATTGCTGTCGAGGGAGCAGATCACCTCTATCGAGAGATCCGTGTTCCAAACCGTCTGACCGACGCAAATGGAAAGAAGGTAAAGCTCAAAGAGGGAGCCGAGGTCGAAGTCAAAATCGAGGCGGAACCCATGGTCACCAAGACCGTGCCGCATCACGACGACGGCGCGAATCCTACGCGGTAATTCCTTCCCGCGCGCGCCTGAGGGGAGGCCATCGCGTCGACTATTTTGCCGGCGGCTTCTGCTCTTCCGCAGGCTTGGCGAACTTCGCATCGTCCACCGGGACGTTCTGCTTCACCTCGCTCAGCTGAATCGTGAACCGCCCGCTCGGCCGGGCCAGCGTCCAGCGATAAGGAATCTTGACTCCATTCGCATCATGGTAATCCGCGTAATCGATTTGCGTTGGAAGCCATCCCAGCGCGGTTTCTGCGTAGCGCACCAGCCGCACCAGCAATCCCGATTGCTCGTCAAAATACAGCTGGATCGGAGGCTTTCCGTCACGCTGGCCCACTACAATGTAGGCCTCATGGTCTCCCACCTTCTCCGTGCCCTGCAGCTGTAGTTCGCTGAACATCGACTTCAGATGCGTGGCCAAATGCAGGTCCGCGTCCATCGATGCCGCATCCAATTCACTCCCCTGCATGGGTCGGAAGCCCGGTCGCCCGGGCGCAGCCAGCCAACCTTCGCGCCCATTAAATGCGGTGACGCTATCTCCCTCGGGCATGTGGGTGAATGAGATACGCTCGTCAGGATCCTTCGAATAAATGTCGATGGGCAGCGTTTTCCCGCCAAAATCGATCGTGCCTTTCATGACGCGGGCGGTTACCTTGTCGATCGCCGCCGCTCCGCCCGCCGCCTGCACATATTTGTCGAGCAACTGGTCGGCTGTCGGTCCAGCATTTTCTTTCGCTTCGGCCGCCTTTGGCGCGCCCATCGGTTCTTTGGGCTCCTCAGTCATGACCGCCGGGATGGGCTGTGGCTTCGCGTTGCCGTGATGGCACGAGTTGCATGTTACGGCGCGGTGTCCGTCGAAATTGTCTTTGTTGATGGCGAACATCATCTCCATCATCTTGCGCGCGGTCTGCTTGGTCTTTTTGTCGTCCTTTTCAAAAGCGTTCTGTACATGGCAGAAGTCGCATTGGACACCGAGCGAGGCCGCGATGAATTGCATGGTCGGGAAGAGTTCCTCGGCCGGAATTCCCTTAAGCACCTGGATGTTCTTGAATTGCTCCTCGGCCTTCTTCCCAGCCGGATTTGTAACCTGGCCCGGAGCCGGGGCATGTGCAGTCGTGCTCGACTGCGTCTTCGCCGTCGCGATCATGAGTCCCGATGCCAGAAAGAAAACGATCCCTGCCAGAACGTCCACACGCTTTGCGTTGATCAAATGTTTGCCTCAGTTGGAGTCTTAAGAGTTTAACAAACGCCTAGGGTAGGTCGGCCAGCGAGGTCGATTTGGCAATCGCGATCGGATTCGGTCAGTTCACCGCCAGGCGGGCTTTGGAGCGGGCGTCCATTCCGCGCCCATATCGTCGTCCGTGATCAGACGGCGCGCCCCTAGCCTTTGAGCGAGCACGTCGCCAGATTCCAGGCCTAGAACCCGAGGAGGCTCCTTAATGCTGTCGGCGAATGCATTGTACGCGGCGAGCACAAGCTGTCCCCGAGAACTGTTCGCGTCGAAGATCTTCTTCCCATCGATCTGATATCGGTTCAGTACCGAGAACCAGCGCGCCTTGTCCAGCACAATCGGCGAGTCACTCACCATGAGAAAAGTGATGACCCGCAGGCCGTAGCCGTATTCATGGAGTCCCGTAACGAATACGTCGGGAGATTCGGTAGCGTTGTAGTAATAGACTCCACCGGGCAGAAGGTGCTGTTTCACGATTTGCAGGAACTCCGTGGAGAGCACCTGCGAACTGTGATCGCGCCAGTGAAACGAAGTGTTCGCCACCATAACGTCATACTTGACATCAGGATGTGCCAACAACCACCGTCGGCAGTCGTCGATGTAGATGTGGACTTTGGGATTGCGCAGCAGGGAGCGCACCTCCGGATACTGCGCAACTAGTTGGAGGTAGCCGGGATTGATTTCTACAATATCGAGGCTCTCCACTTCGGGATTATTCGCGACCACTTGGGCCCACGAGCCAGACGCAAGGCCCAGCATGAAAGCACGCCTCGGGTGCGGATGCAACAGGCTCAGAACGTACGCCCGAATGACAAAGTTTCTATCGTTGCCGGGATCGACGTTGAAATGCCCGTCATATACGCCGCCCCCGAACACGGCATCATCGGCCGTCACCGCGACAATTCCATTCCGATTTTCGACCACGTGCTTCATGTAGCCGACCTCTGCAGCTTTCGGCCCAAAAATCATCTTCCCGTAAAGATTGCCATACGCCGACCCCGCAAGAGCAATCGCCACAATCGCCACGAACGCGAGCGCCCATGCCCCTTTCGGAGCAGACTCGAAATGCCCATCGCGGAAAACAATCACAATCAAACCCGTGAGCGCGGTTCCCACAGCGAGCTGAACCGAGATTGCCTGCGTACCGAAATAGTTCATCAAAACGAATCCAATCACCAGGCTCCCCAAAGTTGAGCCAATGATGTTGGAAAGGTAGATAAGGCTCACGCTTCGGCCAGCGGAACTGTTGGCCGAAACGGAAGCCTGGCACAGCAGAGGCAACACCGAACCAAGCAAGCCCGCAGTTAGAAAAAATGCCGGGGCACTCATCAGCACCGGAATGTTGTGCCACGACAGGCTGGCCATCAGGGGAGGCAAGTACACGGAGATTGCCCCAGCCAGAAGCATCGCGCCACCAGCCACGGTTAAAGGATGGATGTGTTTCTTACGGCACAGCATCTCACTCAAGAACGATCCGGCCGCAATGCCGGCGAGATACGTGGAGAGAAGCAATGCGAATGCTGGAGCTCGATCGAACGTCGCCAATGCGAAAATGCGAAACCAGGCAATTTCGAAGCCCAGCGCGAGAAACCCGGCAACCCCCGCAATCACCGCAGCAGTTCGAAGGCCGAGCGCCGGCCGGGATGCGGCGTCAGCAAGATTCTCGCTTGCAACCGCTGTCTCGTCCGGCTCCCGTCGCTGACTGCGCCCGTAGAGAAAGGCCGTCGCTCCCACGGCAGTGTTCAAACACGCCGCCAGAGTCACTGATCCCGACTGCCCGAAGTCTCGAAGAAGCAGTTGAGCACAGACGTAACAAGCCACCGCCGAACCAAGCGTGTTTACGAAGTAAAGAGTCGCAACGGAATACCCCACGCTGCGTGAACTTCGCACCAGTTGTTCGACCAGCAGGGGCAACGTCGCCCCCATCAGCATCGTGGGCAAAATGAGAAGCAGAAAACTGAAAAGGATAATGTAACCGAGGCTCGTTCCAGCCGTGAATCCCGATGCCCAATGGAAGAGCCGCAATGAGATCAGTCCGAAGCCTGCGACGGCCAGTTCACAGACACCAAAGATCGAAATGCCCCGGTCGGGAAACTTTTCGGACACCCGTCCTCCCACCAGGCTACCGATTCCAAGCCCAAGCATGAACGCACTGACCACCACGGCCACCGATTGAACGTTCACGCCATAAATGGAAAACAGAACGCGTTGCCACACGATCTGGTAGATCAGCGCCGGAAACCCAGAGCAGAAGAACAGCGCTGCGATCAGGGCCGACTGCACTCGGTTACCTTTCGTCTGAGCGCCAAAAAGCACAACCATCAACAAGAGGAAATCAAAAGCCAACACTGCGGCGACTGGCGCGCCTTCCATGGAACCTCACGGGGATAAGTGAACTGGAATTATGAGTTCAGTTTGTTATAACTCAGGGGAAGTGATCGAACCGAGTAAGAATGGTTATTCAATACACTTTAGTAAGAGCCACCGCACGCCAGGCTTGGCATTTAATTCGAGTTGGATATCTACTTCCTCTGCCCCAAGTCTTCTTTTCCGGGCCGCACAAAGAATTTCCACTTATCCATTCCTGCCGCCACCGCCACATCAAAGAATCCCACCATCATTTCGTCGGATGTCTGATCGCCCCACGTCACCGTCTTCGTCGGATCGGGATTATGCGGATTGTTTTTCGAATTGTCGTACCACGCGATCGCCCGCAGGCGCGTTCCCGCCTTCAGCGGCCGCGGCTCCGCCAGCCGGTAACTCAGCTGCCAGTGAAAGTGATAGTTCACCCGCAGCAACACTTCCACGCTGCCATCGTCGTGCACAATGTCGTACTCAAAGCGCTTCCCGCGCAGATGCATGTGGGGAAACAGGCTCAGCAGCGTCGCATCATTGGGCAGCGTGCCCTGCACCTCCACGCGAAAATCGTCCGCGCCCGGGGGAATGATCAGCGCATGATTGTTCAACTGCAGCGTGATCACCCTCTGCTTCGGCGGCAGTCTTCGCGAACACTAAGCCCGATGCTGGTCTGATCCTGATCTGCCGTGCCGTTCGTCGTGTAGTGCATCTGGAACACGAGGTCCGATCCCGCCGGAACAAACTTCGCCATCCCGTCCGGCCACTGGTCCGGCGAACTTCCCGGCGCATACACCAGCAGCAGATCGCTGGTGGTCTCGTGCGCCTCGCGCCGCTCCAGCGGATCGTTCAACGTCGACGCGGTGAACGGCTCGCCGACCGGCGCATGGCGCAGCCACTGCGAATCCGGCGGACGAATATAGACCACCGCGTGATGCACATGCGCCGGGCTTCCCGGCCGGAACTCCGACATCTGCACCCAACGGTCCTCGCGCGAAATGCGTGGGCACAATTTCGTAGGTGTACTCGACCTCGCCCTGCGCCGGAATCTGCACCGCCTTGGGCATCTTCACCACCAGATCAGGCTGCGGAATATTCCATCCCTCAGGCCACTTCCGCGGCGCGGGAGCATCGTGCGCATCGCCAGCAGGCGCCCCAGCCTCAGCCCATGCAACCATCGTCGCGATCTGTTGCGGAGTCAGGGAAACATCGTTGGCAAAATGTCCGTAGCGCGGATCGGCAAACCACGGCGGCATCATCTTCATCTCGACCGCATGCGCCATCGCTGCCGCCCACGGCCGCGTCTGCTCGTACGTCACCAGCGGCATGGGCGCAACCTCGCCGGGACGATGGCAACTCTGGCAGTGATCCTGCAGGATCGGCAGCAACATCTTTATAGAAAGTAGGCGCCGCGGGCGCCTCCGGCTTCTGAGAAGCAGCGCCGCCGAAGCAGATAGCCAATGCCAGCACTCCGAGCACGCCGAGGCCCTGTAGCTCATGCTGTGATTCTACAAGCCAAGAGTTTTCCTCTGTGTCCTCCGTGTCCTCTGTGGTCAGACCGTGCTTTCGACGTGCCACGATCACAGCGCCTCCCTCCGAAAAGATGCTAAATTCAAGCATTCATGTCCGCCCCTAATTCCAGCTTCGTTCGCGCCTGCAAGTCGCAGCCCGTCGACCGCACGCCCGTCTGGTTCATGCGCCAGGCCGGGCGCTACATGCCCGAGTACCGCGCGGTCCGCAAGCAGCACTCGCTGCTGGAGATCTGCAAGAAGCCCGCGCTCGCCGCCGAGGTCACCATCACCGCCGCGGAATTTCTCGGCGTCGATGCCGCCATCATCTTCGCCGACCTGCTGCTGCCCCTCGAAGTCATGGGCCTGCCCTTTCATTTTTCCGCGGGCGAAGGTCCCGTCATCGAGAAGCCGGTGCGCAGCAAAGAAGACATCGCCAACCTGCGCACCGACCGCGCCGCCGAACTCGGCTATGTTTCCGAAGCCGTGGCCCTGGTCGCGAAGCATTTCGGCGATCGGCTGCCGGTCATCGGATTCTGCGGCGCTCCCTTCACCCTCGCCAGCTACATGATCGAAGGCGGAGGCTCGCGCAACTACGTCCACGCCAAGAAAATGATGTACAACTCTCCCGCCGACTGGGACGCGCTGATGCGCAAGCTGGTCGCGGTCACGGCCGCCTACTCCGCCGATCAGGTGCGTGCCGGCGCCGACGTGATCCAGATTTTCGACAGTTGGGTCGGATGCCTCAGCGTGGAAGACTATCGCCGCTACGTGCTTCCGCATGTCACCGGCATGGTGAAGCAGTTGCAGAAAACCGGAGTGCCCATCATTTATTTCGGCACCGACAGCGCCACGCTGCTTCCCGCCATGAAAGAAACCGGAGCCGACGTCATCGGACTCGACTGGCGCATTCCGCTCGACGAAGGCTGGGCGCGTCTCGATCACGAGTGCGCCGTGCAGGGCAATCTCGATCCGGTGTTGCTCTTCGCCGACTGGAAGGAATTGAAGTCGCGCGCCGAAGACATTCTCCGCCGCGCCGCCGGACGCCCCGGCCACATCTTCAATCTTGGCCACGGCATCCTGCCGGAAACGCCGGTCGACAATGTGAAGAACCTGGCCCGCTTCGTGCAAGAGTATGCAGCCTCGAAGCGCTAATCGCGGCTGCGTACTCGCGGCTCGGCAGTTTGGAGCCGCAGCGCTTCCGCGCTGCAATAGACTGCCAGTGCGGCTTTAGCCGCTGAGGACTAGTCTATCATGACTCGCATCGCCATCATCGGCGGAGGCATCTCCGGCCTTGCCGCCGCCTTCGCCCTCGAAGAGCACCGCCGTAGCGCGAGCGCCGACGTCGACTACGTTCTCTACGAAGCTTCTGCGCGGCTCGGCGGCGTCCTCCGCACCGAACACATCGACGGATGCATCGTCGAAGCCGGCCCCGATTCCTTCATCACCGAAAAACCGTGGGCGACCGATCTCTGCCGCGCGTTGGGCCTTGGCGATCAGCTCATCGGCTCCAACGACGCCGACCGCAAGACTTACATCCTGACCAACGGCCGCCTCGTCGACATGCCCGACGGCCTGATGTTCATGGTCCCCACGAAAATTCTGCCGACGGGCTTGTCGCCGCTTTTCTCCTGGAAGACCAAGCTGCGCATGACGCAAGAATTGTTCCATCCGCCGCGCGACCGTAAACGATCACGACGAGTCCGTCGCCGCCTTCGTGGAGCGCCACTACGGTGTCCGAGATGGTCGACCGCCTCGCCGACCCGCTGCTCTCCGGCATCTATGGCGGAGAAGCCGCCAACCTGAGCGTGCGCGCCGTTCTGCCGCGATTTGCGGAGATGGAGCGCACGCACGGCAGCCTCGGCCGCGCCATGCTCGCCGCGCGGAAGAAAACCTCAGCCGGAGCCAGCGCAAGCCTGCGCCGCCGCTGTTCACTTCGCTGAAGAATGGCATGCAGCATCTGGCCGAGACTGTGGTCTCGCGCCTGACGCCATCTGCGCTGCTGACCAATGCGCCGGTGCAAGCCATTCAGCGCGAAGCCGGAAGCTGGGTCGTTTCGGCCGGGCATGCAATCGGACGAATTCGACTCCGTCATCATCGCCTTGCCTGCGCCCGCGGCCGCGCAAGTGCTTCGCATGGCCAGTCCAGAACTTTCCGCCGAACTCGCCGCGATCCAGTACAGCTCGTCCATCACCGTGGGCCTGGGCTACGATCGCGATGTGCGCGCAGTCGCTTCCGCCGGGATTCGGATTTCTCGTGCCCCGCAGCGAAGGCAAGAAGCTGCTGGCCGCGACTTTCGTGCACAACAAATTTCCTCACCGCGCTCCCGAAGATCGCGCCCTGCTGCGTTGCTTTTTCGCGGGAAGGAATGCGGAAGATGTCTGGCGCTCTCAGCGACGATCAGATCGTCGGAATCGTGCGCAACGAACTGCAGCAAATTCTCGGGCCGCAGATTCCAGGGCTTGCGCGCCGAGCCGCTCTTCGCCCGCGTCTACAGATGGAAGTCCGCCATGGCGCAATACGGCGTCGGACATCTCGACCGCCTCGACCGCATCGAACGCCTGCGCCAGCAACTACCCGGCCTCGCGCTCGCGGGCAACGCCTACCGTGGCATCGGCGTGCCCGACTGCGTCCGCTCCGGCCGCGACGCGGCGAAAGCAATCGTAGGATGTAGGTTGCTAGCTCTCCGCAGCCAACGAGCCGGTTCCCACTCAGGTTGGCTCGTCTCGCTCAAATGAAGCGCAGCCATCAACCTATGCAGATTGATGGCACTGTCTTCTCTTCTGAGAATCGTAGCTCTAGGCGCTGACCGTGAGATTCCGTGCTGCCGCCTTGTCATATGCAAATCTCGCTCTCGGAGTCTGCCGCGGCCGCGCTTTCCGTCCGAAGACAGCTTCCTTCACCAGCTTGAAAATCGTATGCCGGTTCTCCGCCACCACTTTCACCCACGCAAACTTCCCCATCATGGGGAAATAAATTCCGCGGAAACACAGCCGCGCCAGGAAAATGTTGATGCGATATCCCAGCGGCTGGTCGTCGAGCGAATCGACGGCTTGGGCCAGCGCTTCCGGGCTGTAGGCATGCGCCCACCCATATTTCACTTCGGCGTGCGCTTCTTCGATGGTCATCTTCAGCGGAGTGTGCGCCATGGCGAACGGAATAAACTCCTGCCAGTGCTTCGGCGCGCGTCAGCCGCCCCGCAGCTTCCAGCCGCTTGTAGAGCGGCGTTGCGGGCAACGGAGTCAGCAGGCCAAAAATCGGCAGACCCGGCGGCCAGGTGCGCACCTGCGAGAGCGTGCGCTCGGCCACGCCGGTCGTGTCGTTGTCCATGCCAAAAATAAACGATGTGATCGCATAGACGTTGCGCTTCGCCAGCCGCTCCAGCACTTCGGCATATTCGCCGGGCTTGTTGAATCCTTTGTTCACGTCTTTCAGGTTCGCCGGATCGATCGACTCCATGCCGATGAACACCCACTTGCCGCCCGGATGCCGCGATCAGGTCGACGAGTTCCTCGTCGCGCAACAGATTGGCGCTGATCTGCGCCACCCAGTGCACCTGCGCGCCGGCGGCAATAATGTCGCGCAGCAGCGACTTCGTGCGCTTCACGTTGATGGCAAAATTGTCGTCGATGAAGAACACCGCCATCTGCCCTTTTTCCTTGCGGGCGCGCGCCTTCAGCAGCAGCAACTCGTTCACCACGCTCTCGTTGGTGCGAAAGCGAATCGAGTCGCCGAAAAATCCGGTCACCGTGCAGAACTCGCAGCCGTAAGGACAGCCTCGTCCCGACTCGACCGGAATAATGCGAAACGTCCCCCAGCCTTCGCCGACTTTCTTCAGCAGCGGGAACGCGGCTTTCGGCACCAGGTTGAACTGCTCGAGATCGATCGACTCCCACGGAATCACGGGATACTGCTTCAGCGACGGCTTGCGCTCTTTGCCCGTTTCGTCGACCGGCGCATAGATTTCCTTGAGTTCGCCGCGCTCCGCGTCGTTCACGATCTGCGGCCAGGTTTCATCGGCTTCGCCCAGAGCCACGGCATCGGCGTGGCGCGGCCCGCCGTCGCGGCCCAGGGCCTCGTCGGCCAATTCGGTGACGTGCGGTCCGCCCATCACCACTTTCACGCCGGTAGCGCGAATCGCATCGGCGATGCGATACGCCTTCGCGATCATGCGCGTCATCGCGCCGATGCCGACCAAGATCGATCTTCTCGTCGCGGACATACTGCGCGATCTGAGCTTCGTCCATGGGCTTGGCGTTGCCGTCGATCAGCAGCACTTCGTGTCCCGGTGGAGTCAGCGACTGGAGCAGAAACATCCAGAGATGCGGCATGAAATTGCGAGTTACACCATTGTCGGGGTTATACAGCAGAATTCTCATGACTGCTCCCTTCGAAGAAGCAACGTGCTTTACCGCACGTACGAACGTGCTTCACCGCACGGAAGCGTCACGAGCGATGCCAAGAAATTGGCAAATTCTACTTAATTTTCGTGATTAGAGTTTGATGTGTGGAATTTGAACCCAACGAATTGTACACCCATGCGGCAGCCAAGTTCACGGTGTTCAGCTCACTCTGTCAAGATGCAGTGTCAGTCATCGGATCGCGATGTCGCCGTTGGGAAGGCTCGATTATGCGCGGAATTGTCGCGTCCTTTTTCGCGCTCGCTTCGCGCCGCAGCCGCGCCACGACCAGCCGGATTTCGTCGTAAGTGATCTCTGGAGGCAGCGCATCTTTCAGCGGTCTTCAGGCGCTCCAATCGCTCCAGGCCGAGATTCGCGCAAGCCGCCTCGATCACAGCCAGCTTGTTGCGATCGATCCACTCCGGGCGGAATTCCACTTCGCCTTTCTCGACCAGATCCGGCGACGGCGTTCACCACCGTCGCAATCTGCCGTCCGCGAATCTGGGCAATCTCTTCGAAAGCTCTTGCCCTCTGCCAGCAGTTGCAGGGTCTCGAGCGCCGGAGCGGTCTTCTTTTCCGGCGGCGCTGCCGCGCGCGCGCCTTCGCGATACTGCCGCAGCGCAGACAGAATTCCCTGGCCGTAGAGTTCGGCTTTCCGCTCGCCGATGCCTGTGATGTTCAGCAGCTCCGCGATCGAGTCGGGCTTCGATCCGGCAAATCTCATCCAGCGAAGTGTCATGCAGCACCACGTAGGCCGGCGTGCCCTGTTCCTTCGCCGTGGTGCGGCGCCACTCGCGCAGATACTCGCGCAACTCCTGGTCGGCTTCGCCACCGGACTCGCAGCGACTCGCGCTCCCCAGAGCCCGCGCAACGGTCGCGGCGCACGACTGCCGGAGTCATCGTTCTCCGTCAGCCATTCGGGCGCGGCTCCGCAAACGTCGCACGCCCCGCAGGACGTCCACTTCGGAGTCTCGCCAAAGTGCGTGCAGATCTGCGCGGTGCCGGCACTTCCCCGACTCCGCAAATCGCGCGAATCGTGTGGTATCGCTCCCATGCGCGGTCGCGCTCGGCCTCATCCAGAATCTGGTTGGCAAAATATCCCAGCAGGCCCGCATCCTGCTTGCGCCAAAGCAAAATGCAGTCGGCAGGCTTGCCGTCGCGCCCGGCGCGGCCCGCCTCCTGATAAAACTGCTCCACCGATTTCGGCAGCGCCAGATGGATCACCGCCCGCACGGTCGCCTTGTTGATTCCCAGCCCGAAGGCGATCGTGCCGACCAGCACGCGCACTTCGTCCGACATCCAGCGTTCCTGGTTGCGGCGGCGGTCGCTGGTATCCATCTTGGCGTGATAGCCGACCGCGGCGATTCCCTGGTCTTCGCAGAAAATCGACGGTCTCTTCCACCTTGTTGATCGTGGGCGAGTAGACGATCACGTTGCCTTCGTCGTAATGCCGCAGCGCAGTCACCAGCAGCGCGGTGTGTTCGACGCTGTCGCATTGGCGCACCAGATAGCGCAGGTTTGGACGATGAAAGCTGGCAATGTATTTGTCGGGATTGCGCAACTCGAGTTGCGCCAGAATGTCGTGCCGCACATGCCGCGTCGCGCTCGCCGTAAACGCCGCGATGGGACGATCCGGAAACTTTCCGCGCAGGCGGCTCAACTGCCGGTACTCGGGACGGAACTCGTGTCCCCACTCGGAAATGCAGTGGGCCTCATCGATGGCGAAAAATGAAATCGGCACCTGCTGCAGCCAGCTCGAGCGTGTCGGCGCGCTGCAGCCGCTCGGGCGAAAGATACAGCAACCGGAAAGCTCCGTCGCGCGCCTGCCGCATGATGCGGCTCTGTTCTTCGTTGCTGACCGAACTGTTGAGAACTGCCGCCGGAATTCCCATCTGCGCCAGTTGCGCCGCCTGATCCTGCATCAGCGCGATCAGCGGAGAAATCACCACCGTCGTTCGCTCCGACACGACTGCGGGCAGCTGGTAGCAGAGCGACTTGCCTCCGCCGGTCGGCATCACCACGCAGGTGTCGTGTCCGGCGAGCAGGCTGCGCACAATGCGCTCCTGCAGCGGCCGGAACGAACTGTATCCCCAGTAGCGACGCAACGGGGTCAGCAGGTCGGCTTCTGAGGGTCATGCAGTCAGTATAGGGCGTGTGAGAAGGACGAAGAGTTTGCGACTGCAGACAGTTTTGGCGCAGCGGCTCCCAAACCGGAACCATCGCGAGCACGTCGATCCGTTGTCATTCCGAGGAGCGCAGCGACGAGGAACCTGCTGTCGCCGGTAGCGGCACGTGTCGCATGGCCGCGAGCCGCCGACTCCGGATAGACGCTGGTCGAACGCAATCCACAGCAGCCGCGATCACCACGAAGCAGAGCACGCTGCCTTCCGGGCCCGACCGAGCCTCCGCTCAGCCAGTCCGGACCGCGCAGTGACGAACTCAGCAGATGACCGGGCAAGACCATTCCGCTGTCGGGCACGGAATAGAAGAAAGTCTCGCCCCAATCCCAGGCCGCGTGAAAACCCACGGCGAACCAGAGATTGCCGGTGCGCCGCAGGGTCAGACAGAAGAAGAATCCGATCAACGCCGCAGCCAGCAGGCCCCGCCAATGTTCACCCTCGTTCCGCAGGTGAATCAATCCGAAAGCGCACGGACAGGACCAGCGCCGCGGGCCAGAAGCCGATTCCGCGCGCCAGCGTGAACTGCGAATATCCGCGCAGCAGAAACTCTTCGAACAGTCCGACCAGCAGAAACATCACCGCCCAGAACGCCGCGAACCGGGCCAGGCGCACGCCATGCAGCACCACATGACCGAACGCAAAGGCATGCAACCCGTAGAGCGCAACACATCAGCAGGCTGATGCCGGCGAATCCCCACAACGCGCCGATCCAGAACAACCGCCCGAACGCTTGCTTTCCCGGCAACCCGTACGACTCTCCACGGGCGACGCTCGACTCGCGCCAAGTACCAGAGCCGGAATCACCGCCGCCACCAGATCGCCGAACTCCTCCAGCATCATCGACCACAAGCCGCTGGCGCCGAAGTCATGCGACCACGCCAGATCTGCACGGCCAGCTTCTGCAGCAGGCAGGAACATCGCAGAATAGAAGGCGAGTCCCCAACCGGGGCGCAGACCTTCCGGGCCCAGAAAGAGCGTGCGCGCGTAGGAAGGCTGTGTCGCCACGGCAAAGGCTGGACTCGAGGGTGCTGATGGCGAAGTCTGGCGCGGAGTCGGCTCTGGATCTGCGCTGGACCGCTCTCGTGTTGACTTCGAGTTCACTCATGGCAGAACGTTCTCGCATCTCGCCGCAATCTTTCCCGCAAACCGCCTCCGACATGGTAAAACACTCGGCTCGACCTTATGCGTCCATATTTCACGCGCGAACGCTTCGGACGTCCGCAGTTTCTCGCCGGACTGCTGCTGCTGTGCTTTCTGGCGCAAGCCTTGTGGCTGGTGCATGCCGAGTTGCGCACCGCTCACGAGCCCGACGGTCAGGAAGCCGTTCGCATCGGCGAAGGATGGAAGCAGTTGCACGGACGCGGCATCGCCGCGGCTCCGTATCTCGATGCCGCGGCGACTGCCGCGAGACCCGTTCCGCTGCGATGACAGCGGTTTCGATACTGAGCATTCGCCGCTGCTCTACATTGTTTCCGCCGCGCCGCTGCTGGCCTGGCCGCATGACTTCGCCAGCGACTCAGCCGCCTACTGGCGCTGGCTTCCCCGGATTCCGTTTCTCGCCTGTGGACTTTTTCTGGGCGCATCGCTGTGGTATGTGGCGCGGCGGCTGTGCGGCAACACCGGGCGGGTTCATCGCACTCACCTTCTACTGTTTCTCCCCTTCGCTCATTCAGGCGAGCGCGGTCTGGCATACCGAACCGGAGATCGTCGCGGCCTGGGGAGCGTTTGGCACAATCTTCACGGCCATCGCGGTCGCGCACACGCTTTACGCTCCGCGCGAAGTCGTGCTGTGGAACTGGCGGCGCATCGTGCTGCTGGGGATTTCGCTCGCCATCGCGGTGGGATCGCAGTTCTCGCTGATCGTTCTGGTTCCGATGGCGCTGGGATTTCTGCTCTATGTGGCTCCGGTGCGACGGCAGGCAGGATTTGGTCATCTGGATCGCGGCATGCGTCGTGGGATTCATTCTGCTGTTCGCGATGTACTTCTTTCATGCGCACGCGTTCGCCGAGAGCATGCGGCACGCCGAGTTCTGGGGAGCGACCTGGCGCGGATTCACCGTGCTCGGAGTCTACAAGCATGTTGCGGTGCAGATTGTGCGCGCCTGTCCCGCGCTAGGCGCTGGGGCTTCCGGTCGCGCTGGTGACCTATGCCGCGTGGCCGCGCACGCGCTACTTTGGCAATACCGCGCCGCTGCTGGTCGCGGTGCTGTTCCTGGTTCTGGGGATGGCACATCCGCACGTTGCCGGCGCGGGATTCCTGCTGGCGGCTGTGCCGTTCCTGTTCATCTTCGTTTCGGGAGTGCTGGCTGATCTGCTGGAGACAAGGCATCGCGTTCTGTTGATGGTATATACGGTGGCGATCTTGGCTTTGTACGCGGTATGGAGCGTGGTGCAACTGCTACGAGTGCCGCAGGGCTGAACATGATGGCGTGAAGCGCCCAGAATTGCACTTCTGAATTCTACAGCGTACAACTGAATTTCACGCGCATGCCGCACCTTGTTTATCTTTCGCTAGGCTCGAATCTCGGAGATCGCGAAGGTCATCTGCGCGAAGCCCTCGTGCGCCTTGAAGCGAACGGACGAATCGTTGCGCTGTCTTCCTTCTATGAGACGGAACCCGTCGACGTTACCGATCAGGCATGGTTCTTGAACGGTGCTGTTGCTTTCGAAACCGCGGAGTCTCCCGAGGAACTCATAACGTCCATTCTCAGGGTCGAGCACCAGATGGGCCGGAACCGCATTCAGAGAAAAGGTCCGCGCATCATCGACATCGACATTCTGCTTTTCGACGATACCATTCTCGATTCGCCTGCTTTGACCATTCCTCATCCCGCAATGCATGAGCGCCGTTTTGTACTGCAGCCTCTGGCGGAGATCGCAGCGGGGGCCACACATCCAGTGCGCAGGAAAACAATCCAGGAACTGCTCGACTCTTTGCCGGCGGGACAGACGGTACGGCGATATCAGGAAAACTAGCCACTGTTCCCACCGGTTGTCACAGATCGCAGAAAGGAGATCGAGCAGAAGAACTCAGATCCGTAGAGATCCGTGCAAGTCTGTGGCAAAGATTCTCACGGCAAGATGATCCGGCTCCCAGCCTCCGCGGGCGTAACCACCGCCGATTCTTTCTCCGGAAACTGGGCAAAGAGAAACTCCACAAAGGCCCGCGACTTCGGACGCCCCGATGTCCGGCCATTTGCCAGCCGCACCAGAAAGACGAGGCCCCTCAGCACATCGGAATCCCGAAGAGTCGTATATCCCGTATGTTTCTGCTCTGCCTCGCGGTACTCCTTGACCATCGTCTCAACTTCGGCCGCAACCCTGCGCTGCGAATCGTTCGTCAGCGGCTGCTCGTAGTGCAGCCCGGAATTCACCCGGCGTTCGTACCTTGTCGACAACATCGATAGAGCCGCAATCAGATCGGGATCGTGCAGGCTACGGTCGGCGCGCGCCGCCTTGGCCAACGCGTACGTCAGCCCCATGAGCAGATGTTCCTTTTCATACATGAACTGGTCGGAGAGCTCGACCTGCAGAAACAATCCGGCTGGGTAAATCTGGTCCGCCGACCGCGGCCTCTCATGCTCGTGCGCCTGCACCAGATATGGGCAATCGCTTGGACAATCGAGCGTCACCTCGCGCTGCTCGCCGCAGCATTGTGGGCAAATACGCCCGTGGACAGCGGGGCAAAAGCGTTTCTCCTTGCGGATTTCACAGATCGCACAACTCAATCGCGGACTCCTCGACCGGGGTAATGGCTATTCGCAGGTTACCACGCTGGTACGCATACCAAGCCCACTCCACCATCCCAACGCACAGAAAGCCCTGTAGAAATGGCCTCTCCCGCATTTGTAAATTAGAAAACCCTTGTAAAATACGGTGTTTTCCACAGGCCCGCGGGTATAAGATAGGCCCCGCTGGTATTAAACCGATTTTTCTGAGGAGGAATTACATGGCTGCAGGTTTGACAAAGACACAGCTCATTCGGCATCTCGCCGAGAAAACCGAGCTCCCCAACAAAACCGCGGCGGCGTTCCTGGAGCAGTTGGCCGACACCGCTATCAAAGAAACCAAGAAGAACGGCATTTTCGTTGTGCCCGGCCTGGGCCGTCTGGTGAAGGCGCACCGCAAGGCTCGTGTGGGACGTAACCCGCAGACCGGCGAACCCATCCAGATCAAGGCGAAGACCGTCGTGAAGTTCCGCGTCGCCAAGGCCGCGAAGGACGCGATCGCTCCCAAGAAGTAGTTGTTCTGTGAAATCATGCAGAGGCCGGCGTCAAGCCGGCCTTTGGTTTTCTGAAGTACAGGTTTCAAAGTTTCAAGGTTTCAAAGGTTCAAGGTCCCCACCCGCCGCGATTCGACGGCTGCGAACCTTGAACCTTTGAAACCTTGAAACCTGACCGCTACAACTGGATCGTCATCGGCATCGGCGACATCGCCACGCGTCGTGTCATCCCCGCGATCCAGGCTGAACCCCGCAGCCGCCTCTACGGACTCGTCACCCGTGATCCCGCAAAGGCTGTTCCATATGGCGTGCGCGTTTGGGGAACTCTCGACAAAGCTCTCGCTGATCCCGAAGTTCACGCGGTCTACGTCGGCACGCCGGTCTTTCTGCACGCGCCGCAGACGATTCAATCCCTGCGCGCGGGCAAGCACGTGCTCTGCGAAAAGCCCATGGCCATGAACGAGGCCGAGGCCCGCGCCATGGTTCAAGCTGCCGACGAGAGTGGCAAGACCTTCGGCGTCGCCTACTACCGCCGCTCTTATCCAAAGGTGCAGCGCGCGAAGCAACTGCTCGCCGCAGGCGTTATCGGCAAGCCCGTTGTGGCCGAACTCACGAACCACATGTGGTTCGACGGCCAAGGCAGCCGCGGTTGGCTGGTCGATCCCGCGAAGGCCGGAGGCGGCCCGTTATTCGACGTCGCCTCGCACCGCATCGATGTTTTGAATTTTCTTTTTGGACAGCCGCTGCGAGTAACGGGACAACTTTCGAACGTTGTGCATCACTATGCAGTTGAAGACAACGCAACGGTGATGATCGAGTACGCGGAAGGGGTTCGCGGCATCGTCGACGTCCGCTGGCATTCGAAAGTGGTCCGCGACGAATGCCGCATCCGCGGCACCGACGGCGAGATGGAACTATCTCCGCTGAACGGCCCCGATCTCGTCTATCCCGGCAGCCGCGAAAATCTTCCGGCTCACGCCAACCTGCACTATCCCATGCTGGAAAACTTCGTGGACGCGGTGGAAGGCAAAGCTCCGTTGCTCGCCAGTGGAGCGTCATCCTACTGGACGGACTGGGTCACCGAGAAAGCTCGCAGCTAAGCCGCAGAATGTGGGGACAGGCGCATCGGCTGTCCGCCGAGCGAAGCTCGGCAGCCCAGCGCTACGACCGAAGGTCGCAAAGCCTCATTACTTCGTGTACTCATTCTTCACGACTTCGCCGCCCTTCATCACAAACTTCACGCGCTCGAGGGTTGTAACGTCCTTCACCGGATCCCCATCCACCGCCACAATGTCCGCCCACGCTCCCGGTTCCAGGCTGCCGACCTTGCCGGCCCATCCCAGCAGGTCCGCGGCATTGATCGTACCTGCTTGAATGGCCTGCAGCGGCGTCAGCCCTAGCCTCACCATCACGCGCGAATTCATGGCCATTCATGCCATGCGGATAGACGGCGGCGTCCGTGCCCAGCGCAACTTTCACTCCGCTGGCAAATGCGTGTGCGATGTTCTTGCGGGCGGCCGGAATCACGTCCTTCGCCTTAGCCAGCAGCGGAGGAGGCAGGTGAGTCAGTCCGGCATTGTCAATCATCCAGTCGCCCAGGTACAGCGTCGGCACTAGGTAAGTGCCGTGCTCCTTCATGGCCGCGATCCCGGCATCGTCAATGTAGGACCCGTGCTCAATGGAATCGACGCCTGCCTCCGCCGCCCAGCGAATTCCCTCCGCCCCGTGCGCGTGCGCCGCCACCTTGCGCCCCAACCGGTGAGCATCAGCCACAATCGCTTTCATCTCTTCCAACGTGTATTGCGAGGCCTGCGGATTGTCGCCCAAGGAGAGCACCCCACCTGTTGCGCACACCTTAATGAGATCCGCGCCATACTTGATATTCTCCCGCACCTTGTGTTGTACGGCCGCAATGCCGTCCGCAACCCCATCACCAACTGCGTGATATTCCGACGGCAGCATATTGTTATCGCAATGCCCGCCCGTAATACTTAACGCAGGCCCGCTGACCAGCATCCTGGGCCCCGGTACGTCGCCAGCGTTGATCGCGTCGCGCAGGGCCACGTCAGTAAAGCCACTGGCGCCTACGTTGCGAACGGTCGTGAATCCCGCCAGCAGCGTAACCCTAGCATTCTTCGCCCCGATGAGCGCCTCACGAGGCACGGAGATTGCCAGACGCTCATAACCGAACTTGGGCTCCATGGTCAGGTGCGTGTGCGCGTCAATCAAGCCTGGCAGGACGGTTGCATTGGGCAGATCGATGCGCGCGGCATCCGCGGGAATTTTCGCCTCCGCGGTAGCACCTGTGCTGATGATCCGCCCGTCCTCAATCACTAGCGTCTGGTCCGCGAGCAGTTTGCCCGTCTTCACATCGAGCAAATGCCCCGCATGCACCACGACGTGTCGCGACGTCTGCGCGATGCCCAGCGTCCCCAGACAAAACAATGTAGCTGCCACCACCCTGCTGCTGATCTTCCGGATATTCATGCGTTCCATTTCCCCCAGATCGTTTGATGGATAACGGCGACGGCGACTACCCGCGACTGGCCTGCGATCGCCGTCCGTCGAGACCCCAGACCCTTCCTGCATCCGCCGCGAAGAAGATGATCAATAGCAGCAACAGTGGCAGATGATCAAGTTCGTTGCCGAAATAACGCCACGCCGGCACTCCGTGCCCCGGTTCGAACCATGTAGCCAGAATCATATTGATCAGAAACAGAATCCCCAGCACGCACGCAGGACGAACCCACGATCCGATCAGAAGAGAAATGCCGATGAGCAGCTCTCCAACTCCGACCAGATATCCAAAGAACACCGCATGCGGAAGAACGATTCCAGCCAGGAACGGACGATAGAAGTTGACCGCACTATTCGCAATGTAATCGTGCAGGTACGTCTGAAAGCCGCCATGGGCAAAGCCCGGTCCCGTAACCTTATACTCTCCGAACAACAGAAAAAACACGGACGTCGCCATGCGCACGCCCGCGATGGTCCGAGACAAAGCGGAGGAGGGAACCGTCATTTCAGGATTGAGCGGCCGGGCGAATTCCCTAGCCTCCTGGCCCGTCGTTAGAAACGTATTGTTCGAGAGAATCCAGTTCGTGGCTCAGGTCGTCGACGCGCCACTCCAGCAGATTCCGTATGGAGAGAATGCCCAGCAGCTTGCCGTTGTCATCGGCCACCGGCAGATGGCGAAAGTGCCGCTCCAGCATGATGCTCAGGGCTTCGCCGGCGCCCGTGCCTCGCGTAGCCATCTCGACCGGCGTAGTCATCAGATCGCGCACGGACGTGGTTCTCGGATCTACATGGCTGAGCGCCATCTTCCGCAGGACGTCGCGCTCGGTGAAAATTCCCGCCACTCGATACTCGCTGTCGACTACAGCGACAGCTCCGACGTGATGATCAAGCATCTTATGAATTGCGTCCGCGACGGTCGCTTCCAGCCCCACCGCGGCGATTTCCCGGTCACAAAGCTCGAGCACGCTCATAACTACCTCCATCGGTCCCCTAGCGCTAAACCGAATTCAACCGTGCAAACTGGATTGACGCATTATGATCCCGTCGAAACGCTTGTCAAGGAAATTTGCAATAAATCTGTGCCCAAACACCGGAAGTCCGCATACTCCCGGCCGGAGCACCCGCTCCTCGCCCGATCACTTCTCCCGGAATACCTGCCCATCCTTCATGACAAACTGGACGTTCTCCAGCGCCTTAATGTCGTGCAGCGGGTCGCCACTCACGGCAACGATGTCGGCGTACGCGCTGGGTGCCACCACGCCGATTTTGCCCTCCATATCGAGCATCACAGCCGCGCGCGAAGTCGCGCTCTGAATCGCATCCATCGGCGTCATGCCGAATGCGACCATGCGCGAAAATTCCTGCGCGATCGGCTCGGTCCATGGAATCCCGCCCATGTCCGTACCAAAAACGATCTTCACTCCCGCCTTCAGAGCTTTCTTGAACGACACTTCGTGTGTCGAGGCCCGCAAGCGGTCGCGTTGCCCACCCGGCGTGTCAGCCGCAGCCCAGTCGGTGTAGTAAACGCTAAGCGTCGGCACATACCATGTGCCTTGCTTCAACATCTGCGCGATCTGCGCGTCGCTGATGTCGAGCCCGTGCTCGATGGAGTCGCAGCCCCCGTCGAGGGCTCGCTGCAAGCCGATCCCGCCATACGCGTGGCACGCCACTTCCTTGCCCCAGCCGTGCGTCTCATCCACAATAGCCCGCAGTTCCTCAACGGTCAGGGTGGGCTGCGAAACCAGTTCCCCGTTCTTTCCTACCCAAGAACGGTGGGTCATGTAGACCTTGATCCAGTCAGCGCCATGGTCGAGTTGTTCGCGCGCGGCCTTGCGCGCCTCCACCGGACCATCGACGATTTGCGCACCCTTTGGCATTTCCAGTTCGGGTGCATACCCTTCCAGCGGATATCCGCCGGTGGTCGAGATCGCGCGGGTAGCGACCAGAAGCCGCGGCCCTGGGATATAGCCACCCTCAATCGCCTGCTTGATGCCTACATCGCCGTAACCCGCACCCTCGGTCTCCACGTCGCGCAACGTGGTGAAGCCCTGCTCCAGCGCCCGCCGCGCCGCCACCGTGGCTCGTGCTGCACGCAGCGCTAATGGCGCCGTCAGGATGTTGGCGTCGTAGCCGCCCTGTGCTGGATCCTCCCCCTGCAGAAAAATGTGAGTGTGCGAATCGATCAGGCCCGGTAGCACAGTATCTTTCGACAGGTCGATCACCGTTGCGCCGGCGGGGATCTTCGCGATCGCCGCGTCCGAGACGCTTTCAATCCGATTGCCTCGAATCAAGATGACCTGATCGCGCCGGGGCTTCTCAGACTTGCCATCAATCAATGTACCCGCGCGAATCACTGTGACTTGCACCAACGGCGGACCCGCCTGCTGCGCGCCCACCAGCGCGGTAAACATAGCGGTAAACATCAGACACAAACTCACAGACAGGTGCTTCATGCGATCTCCCTCAAAGCCGCCCGAGATTCACAGCACGGCCTGCTCGCTGCTGCGTAAGATGATTTAGCGGGATGGATTCTATACCCTTCTAGCGATATCCTGCTTCGCGATGACGCAATGGAGCGATGGAGCAACGATGGATCAACACATCGAGTCCTCGGATGGCGAGACCTTCCGGCTACGTGTCGCGAACACCCAGGACGCGGAAGCGATCGTCTCCGTAATCAACGCTGCATTTCGCAAGGCGGAAGGCTTCCTCCTGGATCGTGATCGCATCGACCTGCCGATGGTTCGGGAATTGTTACGGAAGGGAAAATTCCTGGTCGCCGAAGACGAGTTTCTTTGTGGCTGCGTTTATGTGGAGCAAAGGGAGGATCACTCCTACCTCGGGTTACTCTCAGTCGATCCGCAACTGCAGAGCGCCGGGCTCGGCTCCCGTTTGATGACCGCTGCCGAAACCTTCTGCGCCAAGGCAGGCAGCCGCTTCATGGATTTGCAAATTGTGAGTGTGCGGAAAGAGTTGCCTGACTTCTATCATCGCCGCGGCTACTTCGAAACGGGCACCGCTCCCTTTCCTGCCAGCCTGAATCCGAAGCTGCCTTGTCATTTCATATTGATGTCGAAACCGTTGACCTGATCGCGAGCTTGCGACTCAAGACACCACCGCTTCCGCCTCAATCTCCACCAGAATCTCCGGCGAGATGAGCGCACTCACCTGCACCATCGACGTCGCCGGACGAATGTCGCGAAAGAATTCCCCATGCGCCTTGCCGACCTTTTCCCACTCGGCGATGTTCGTTACGTACATCCGCGTGCGCACCACGTCTTTCATGCTGGCCCCCGCCTTCTGCAATGCGCTCTCAATGTTCTTCAAGGTCTGCACCGTCTGCGCGTAAACGTCTCCCACGCCGACGATCTTGCCGTCTGGCCCAGTCGCCGTTGTCCCCGAAACATGTACACTACGATCCGATTTTCACCGCACGAGAGTAACCAACGATAGGCTCCCACGCCGTGCCGCTCGCAATGTTCTGCCGCTCCATTTGATACCCTCCCGGCAAGCTCATTTTACAAGGGGAAACGATGAACCCAAGCACGGAATTGGCAGCCGCCATCTTCGACTGCCAGCAAACTACAGCGAAATCCGCGCCCACTCCATAACGGATTCCGTGCACAACGTCATTCTTATGCCACATCTTCTAACTGATTGGAAAAACGAATCGTGCCGATAAACAAAAGTCACTTGCGTTTCACCATCAAACTGAGGTATCAACACTCGCATGTGGCTGAAACTCCGTGCGCCATGCGGAGTTCAGGGGGCTCAAAATGATTCCGGAATCGCATCCGTTGCAGGAGTTGTTTCAGGATCTGGTTGGACGGCACTACGCGGAAGAAATCGGCATCCGCGATCCGCAGATCGTCGCCTACGTTTCTCATCTGCTGGCCGAGTTCTGCGAAGCCGATCAACTTTTCAAAATTCACGACGCGTCCGATCGCCCGCTCGCCGACGTCGGCGAGATGCTGCTGGAATCGGATCCGGTCTACGGTCCCGCGCCTTCTTTCGATCGCGAGCGCCAGGTGCGCAAACACATCGGCGACTACACGCTTTTTCTCGCGGGAATGTTTCCCGAGAGCATCAATCACTTCCGCCTGCGCCGCCAGCGTCTGGAAAATTTTGTTGAGTGGGTGAAGGCCGGGAAGGAAAGCTATTACATCGTCTCCAAGTTCGAGCACTTCGAATACGCCAAGGTCGCGCCCTTGTTCGCCAGTCTCTCGAAGAATTTTGAAGACTGCGTTTACGGCCTGAACATGGTGAAGAACGATCTGGAAGAGATGCAGCATCCCATCGTGCGCCGCACCAATGAACTGATCATGTAGCGTGTACGCCAAGACGCTGAGGCGAGGCATTCGCTTCGATCCCTCAGGTGTCCTCTGCGGTTATACGCGACTCTCACACCCGCAGATCGCCCTGCCTCCCATGCGGTAAAAACTCAGCGCCGCGCTGCCCTGCGCCAGTTGACGGAACCTCCGCAGCGCCCCGAATTCCTCTCCCGGATCGAATTTCTTTTCATGCTCAGCGATCACCACCGACATCGCCCAGACCAGCGAAGAATCCGCCAGCGCCCGCAGAGTTTTCGTATACGCATCCTGCATCCGATACGGAGGATCGATGAACACCACGTCGGCCGCCACATGCTGCCGCTCCATCCGCCAGAAAGCGCGCGGCAACTCTTCCTGCAAGATCTTGAAGCCTTCGCCGATGCCCAGGCTCTCCAGATTGCCGCGAATCGCATCCGCCGCCGCTGCCGAGTGCTCCACGAAATAAACTTCCTTGGCGCCGCGGCTCAGCGCTTCGATTCCCACCGCTCCTGTTCCCGCAAACAGATCGAGCCACACGCTGCCTTCAAGTGCCGCCGGATTCCCCGCCGTCAGCACGTTGAACAGCGTCTCCCGCAGCCGGTCCGAGGTGGGACGCACGTCCATCCCGCGCAACGAACGCAGCGGCCGGCTTCGATATTTTCCCGCGATCACTCGCATGGCTCTGTACTCATCGGTGTCCCGCACTCACTATATCCATCCATGTAGAATAAAAGTAGCGAAGCCATTATGCGAAGCTGGTCCATCCCGATCGGACGCCTGTTCGGCGTCGACGTCCGCATTCACCTCACGTTCTTCATCCTGCCCATGTTTATCTTTTGGACGGATTACGCGGCGCACAAGGACAACGCCACCGGACCGCGCGATCTGGCGCTGGTCGGCATCATTCTGGCCTGTGTCGCCGCCCATGAATGCGGACACATGCTGGCCGCCCGGCGCTTCGGCCTGATTCCCAAAGGCGGTGATTCTGCTGCCGCTCACCGGCGTCGCGCTGTATGACGAATCGCGCGCGGAAAAGCCGCAGCCCGCGGCGCTGCTGTGGAAGCGCGAAGTTCGCCTGGCCCTGATCGGACCGCTGGTGAGCCTCGCCCTCGCATGCCTGGCGGCCGCCGTCGTTACCGCATCCGGGCGCGGAGTCGATCTGTGGAAGTGGCCCTTCCTGCAAG
Organism: uncultured Acidobacteriaceae bacterium; assembly: GCA_963795875.1. GTDB lineage: Bacteria > Acidobacteriota > Terriglobia > Terriglobales > Acidobacteriaceae > Sulfotelmatobacter. Next base: position 120,056 of record CAWCJM010000003.1, on the reverse strand, counting down.
CCACGAACCTGCCGAAGAGCCTGGTGTGGGCGAATCTTTATCTGGCGACTTTGAATCTCATGCCCGCCTATCCTCTCGATGGCGGACGCATCCTGCGCGCGTTTTTCTCCCGCACGCTCGACGCTTCTGCCGCCACGCGCCGCGCCGTTTCCATCAGCAACGCCATCGCCATGGTCCTGATGCTCGCCGGCCTGTTCAGCGATAGCTGGCTGACCATGGTCGGCGTCATCGTTTTCTCCGCCGCCCAGCTGGAAGAGCGCGCGCTCGTATTCCAGTCCGTGCTCGACAACGTCCGCCTGGAAGAAGTCATGCTCACCGACTTCGCCACGCTCTCTCCGGCCGACACGCTGGAAGACGCGCTGGAGAAGGCCGTTCATTCCCTGCAGGATGATTTTCCCGTGGTTCGCGGCAGCGATATGGTGGGAGTGATTTCGAAGCAGCGCATTCTCGATGCTCTGCGCGCCGAAGGAAACGGCTACGTGCAGGCCGTGATGAACAAGATTTTCGAAGTCTCCCTGCGCCAGGACTCGCTGGGCTCCGCCTTCCGCAAACTCACCGCCCGCAATTCCAGCATTATCCCCGTGGTCGAAGACCAGCGCCTGATCGGCATCGTCACGCTGCAGAACCTGATGCACTCCATGGCGCTGCTGGCCGAAAGCCGCAAGCTGCGGCGGGACGAAGCAGAGTCGTAAGCATCGATTGGAGACAAGATCGCCAGATTGAAGCTTGCGGCGCAAAGATCGCGTGCAGTCGACGATTCGTACTGCGTGGACGCAGCGAATCTTGAGCTCTGCGATAAACCTTCGACTGCCCATTAGGGCTTTAGCGCCAGAGTGTGCATTCGCATCGCTCGAACTGCTTAGAACAGCCGCACCGCCTTCGCCTTCTGCACCGCCGGAATCGTCCGCAGCTTCGCCAGCACTTCCTCCGGACACGGCCCGTCCACGTGCACCACGGCGATCGCCTCGCGCGGCTGGTCGGAATCTTTCTCCGCCTCGCGCCGTCCCAGCGAGAAGTCCGCGATGTTGATCGACTCTTCGCCCAGAATCGTTCCCACCTTGCCGATCACGCCCGGCACGTCGCGGTTCCGCAGATAAATCAGGTTGCGCTCCAGCGGAGCTTCCACGTCAATGCCATCCACGTGCAGCAGCCGCGGCGCGTCCCCATGCAGCACCGCGCCCTTCACCATGTGCTCTTCCGTCGAACTCTTCAGGAAAATCGAGAGCACGCTGCCCGCGCCTCCGGTCGACGACTTTCGGCTTGTGCGATTCCAGCACGCGCAGTCCGCGCTCTTCGGCAATCGTCGCCGCATTCACCAGATTCGCTTTCTCCTCCAGCGCCTGGTTCAGAATGCCCTTGATCGCCGCCGTTGCGAATCAGTTCCGTCTTCCATTCCGCGATGTGCCCGCCGTAACGAATCGAAATCTCTTCGATGCTCCCCTCCGAAACCTGCGCCAGAAATGCCCCCATGCGCTCCGCCAGCACAATGTAGGGCTGCATGGTCGCATACTCTTCCGCCGACACCGAAGGCACGTTCACCGCGTTCTGAATCACGCCGTGCTTCAGATATTCCTTCACCTGCTGCGCAATCTGCACGCCGACGGCCTCCTGCGCCTCGAATGTCGATCCGCCCACGTGCGGCGTGAGCAATCACATTTTCCAGCGCGGTGAGCGGCGAATTCTTCAGCGGCTCTTCCGCAAAAACATCGAGCGCCGCCGCGGCCACGTGTTTCGTCTTGAGCGCCTCCGCCAGGTCCGCCTCATTCACCAGTTCGCCGCGCGCGCAATTCACCAGCCGCACGCCCTTCTTCATTTTCGCGATGGACGCCTCGTTGATCATCCCCGCCGTCTGCGGCGTCAGGCCGACGTGCAGCGTGATGTAGTCCGCCGCCGCATAGATTTCGTCAAGCCCCGCCAGCCGGATCCCCTGCTCCTTCGCCACCGCCACCGACACAAACGGATCGTGCCCCACCAACTCCATCCCAAACGCCCGCGCCCGCCGCGCCACTTCCATCCCGACCCGTCCCAGCCCGACAATCCCCAGCGTCTTCGCCCGCAGCTCCGTCCCTTGCAGCGATTTCTTCTCCCACTTGCCCGCGTGCATGAGCGCGTCGGCGCGGCACAAATGGCGAGCCATGGCCAGCATCATCCCCAGCGTCTGCTCCGCCACGGCGACGGCGTTCGCGCCCGGCGTATTCATCACCGCGATGCCTTTGTGCGTGGCCGCTTCGAGATCGATGTTGTCCACGCCCACGCCGGCGCGCCCGATCACGCGCAGCTTCTTCGCGTGCTCCAGCAGCTTCGCGTCGGCCTGCACCGCCGAGCGCACGATCAGCGCATCCGCGGTCTCCAGATGCTGCTCCAGCTTGCCGTCCAGTTGATCCGCAGTCAGGACGGTCCAGCCCGGCTCCTGCAGCTGCGCCACCGCCGATGCTGAAATCTTTTCCGCTACGATGATTTTCACGAATGATTTCCTTTATAATGAGGATTCTGCTTCAAAAACGTCGCCTGACAAAATCTTGACGAAATCGATAACCAAAAAATGACGGGAAGATGACATCCCTCTGACACGCCCCCTGCCGGACTTTCTAGACTCTCTCACTGGGCCCTGGCCCTTGGGAGAACACCATGAAAACTCTTCAGACCACTGAAACCTCACAACGCTGCTCGTGGCACTGATCGCCTTCACCGTCGCGTGCGGCTACAGCGCCAAAATGACCGCGCCGGTCGCCGGGACCATGCCCGCCATCTCTGCAACTCTCGCCTAACAGCGCGACCGCAGGCGGCGCGGCATTCACTCTGACCGTCAACGGCACCAACTTTGGCGCCAAGGCAGTGGTGAACTGGAATGGCACCGCGCAAACCGCGAACACCACCTTTGTCAGCGGCAACCAGCTGATGGTGACCGTTCCGGCCTCGGCCATCGCGACCTCCGGCACCGTCACGGTCACTGTGACCAATCCCGCCACGCCGGGCACTGGGCATGTACGGAAGCGGTGGCACGCTGGCCGAGACCTCGACCGCCATGAACTTCACGGTCAACTAGGTCCGACGCCGTCCTTCAGGCGCCGACCAGTTGCCGCTTTCCGGACTGGGTGCGGGCATAGACTTCCTGCGCTGCCCGCACCGCCGCGCCGTATTCGACGCTCTTGTCGGTGACCCGGGCCAGCACATGTTCGAGCGCGCCCAGAATGCCGATCGTGTCGAGATAGTCGTAGTAGCCGATGTGCGCGATGCGGAACAGCTTGCCCTTCATCTCGCCCTGCCCGTTCGCCACCACGGCATCGAACGCTTCGCGGAACTCCTTCACGATCTTGCCCGAGTCGATTCCATCCGGCGCGCAGATCGCAGTCAGCGCGGCCGCCGGAGACGCAGCATACAGCTTCAATCCCAGAGCCTTCGCTCCCGCGCGCGTCATCTCGGCGCAAAGCTCGGCGTTGTTGACCAGCTCTTCGCGTCCCTTGGCCAGATCGCCGTTGCCCATGCCGCGCACAAATTCCAGCGCCGCTCCCAACGCCGCAAACAAAGACGTCGCCGGCGTGTACGCCGTCTCGCCCTTCGCCGCCGACTTCCGCTCCTTGCGCAGATCGAAGTAATAGCGCGGCGAAGTGGTCGTATCCATGCGCTTCCACGCCCGCTCGCTGACCGCGCAATACGCCAGCCCCGGAGGCATCATCAGCGCCTTCTGCGATCCGCCAATGATTACGTCCACGCCCCAGCCATCGACATCGAGATGCGTCGTGCCCAGCCCGGTGATCGCGTCCACCACCAGCAGAGTGTCGTCGCCGTGCGCCCGCACGATTTTCGCGATGCCTTCAATGTCATGCCGCGCTCCGGTGGAACTCTCCGTCGCCTGCACAAACACGGCGCGCACATCCGGTAGTCACCCGTGCCCGAATCTCGTCCAGCGAAAACGTCTCGCCGTAAGGCACGCTCAGCACGTCCACGTTGCAGCCGAACGCCTTGGCCAGCCCCGTCCAGCGCTCGCCGAACTTTCCGGCCGTCAGCACCAGCACCTTGTCGCCCGGCGACGTCAGATTCGACACCGACGCCTCCATCACGCCCGTGCCCGAACAAGCCAGCACCAGCACATCGTTCTTCGTGCCGATAAATTCCTTCATGTCGGCCAGCACGCGCTGAAACAGCGCCTTGAAATCGGCGGTCCGGTGATGAGCGGTAAACGAAGCCATGGCCGTCTGCGCCGCCGGCAACAGCGGCGTTGGCCCGGGAGTAAAAAGACGATTCTTATGCAACATTGTCAAAGTCCTTATGAATAGGGATGAGTCTCTCTAGTTTATCGGAACCGCGCCGTTGCAGCACGCTTCCATTTGTCGACCATCGTCTAGCGCAGAATGGGATTCGCGCCGTGACCCCATCACACGTAGCCCCGGACGCATTCGTCCGGGGCGTCAAGACGTGTTGGACTACGCGCTCACTTTTTCGACGCCAGAATCTCCGGCTTGTCGATCTTCGGCGGAGTGGCAAGCAATTCCTTCGCCTTGGCAAACAGCGCCTTGGCGATCTCACCATTCAGGTGCGCGTTGCGCCCGTTTTCGTCGGCAAACGTATCGAAGATGCCGTATTTTCCCGGCCCCATTTTGATGGCGTACCAGCTAAGCGTCCCCGGTTCCCGTTCGGCCAGCGGCTGCGCCGACTTCAAGAACTCTTCGAGTTCCTTCTCTTTGCCCGGTTTCGCTTCCAGTTGGGCCCAAATCGCAAGTTTTCTCATGATGATTCCTCCTCCGCATCAGATGCCGGACGTATCGGTTTCGATTGGATAAAGAATTTTCAGCACCCGGGTGACCCATTTCTCGCGCTTTTTGCCGGGTGCCCCATCCTAGCCGCGCTTTCTGCGGCTAGGGTGGGGATTTTGACTGTCGCACACGGCGACCATGGTCGAGCCCAGCTCCCGTCTATAATCCCCCCATGAGCCTCACCGAACAGATCCAGAAAGACATCGTCACCGCCATGAAGGCGAAGGACGAAGCCCGCCTCTCCACCCTGCGCATGGTCAAGAGCGCCCTGCAGCTTCAAGCCAAGTCGAAAAAATGGCCCCGCTCGACGACAAAGAATCCCAGGCCGTGCTGGCCACGCTGATCAAGCAGCGCAAAGAATCCGTCGAGCAGTTCACCAAAGGCGGACGCCAGGAAATGGCCGACAAAGAAGCCGCCGAAATCGTCCTGATCGAAACCTACCTGCCCAAAGCCGCCGGCGAAGCGGAAATCGTCGCCGGAGTGAAAGCCGCCATCGCCGAAATGGGCGCGCCCACCATGAAAGAAATGGGCACGGTCATGAAGAACGCCATGGCAAAATTCAACGCCGCCGGCATGCGCGTAGACGGGAAGATGGTCAGCGAGATCGTGAAGCGGGAGCTGGCGGGGAAGTAGGATTGCTCATGGAGCGGCGGACGCTTCGTCCGCCGGGTCGAGCGCAGCGGTATCGAGGACCTCGATGGGAGTAACGCTTCATTTCGAAGGTAGGTTGAAGAGCTCCCAAGCCTTCTCCGATCTCGTTCTTCATATCGAAGAGATAGGCCGTGTCGAGACTCTGCTCACCGAAAGATTTAAAAAGTCTCAAGCGAGGCTTGGCAGGGGCAGCGAAGAAGAGCCATGGGACTATATCGGTCCGACAAAGGGCATCGTGCTTTATTTGCATGAGGATTGCGAACCCCTTCGTCTTGAATTCGACCAGGAGCTGTGTGTTCAGGAATGGGTGAAGACACAGTTTGCCGGCAGTTGGGACACCCGAGCAGTTTCAGCTTGACGATTTCATTCTTTATTTGGATGAAAATCTCGATAACTGCCAACCAATCCTCGACGCACTTCTGAGCAGCGGTGTGCGGCACTGCCGCCACCGTGATTTCTTCCCGCGTGGCACCCGTGACGAGGAGTGGCTCGCATACGTCGCAGAACGGGCTTGGGTGGTTCTCACCAAGGACAAACGAAACCGTTACAACGAAATTGAGCGACAAGCTCTACGACGCCATCGAGTCCGCGAGTTTTATTTCGGTTCCGGAAACTTCACAGGGGCCGAGATGGCGGAAGCCCTAGTATCTGCGATCGCAGGGATCAGGGACCTATGCCGCACCTACAACGCCACTTTCGTTGGGAGTATTACGCGATCCGGGCCGATAACAATCGTCTATGACGAGTTGGGCTCGACTCATGAGCGAAGGTAGGGCCCTGCACAGAGTCGAGCACACAAAAACTCAGGCGACTACTCCATCGACAGGGCTCACTTGCTCCTCTGCAACTCCCGGTACGCCTCGCTCTTCGACACTCCCCGCTCCTTCGCCACTTTCTTCAGCGCGGCCTTCTCGTCCACTTTTTCTTCCGCCATGATCTGCTCCACCCGCTGCCGCACCGACTGACGGACGAAGGCGGCCGTCGCCCACATGCTTCCTCCTCCGCTTTCCCAATCAGCAGCGTGATCTCGCCCTTCACCGCTTCGCGCGACTTTCAGATTCTCCAGCACTTCGCCCGCGCGCCCGCGCAGAAACTCTTCATGCAGCTTCGTCACTTCGCGCGCGATCACCACCTGCCGGGCCGTCTCCCAGAACTTCGACGACATCTTCCAGCGCCTCCACCACGCGATGCGGAGCCTCATAAAAAACCTGCGTCCGCGGAGAACTCTTCACCGCCTCCAGCGCCGCCCGCCGCTCCCCGCGCTTCGCCGGAAGAAATCCGCTGAAGCGAAACGAATCGGTAGGCAGCCCGCTCGCCACCAGCGCCGCCAGAAACGCCGACGCCCCCGGAATCGGCACCACCGGCACATGATGCCGGATCGCCAGCGTAATCAGCCGGTATCCGGGATCGGAAATTCCCGGCATGCCCGCATCGGTCACCAGCGCGACGCTCGCGCCCTCCTGCATTTCTTTCACCAGTTCCGCCGACCGCGTCATCTCGTTGTGCTCGTGATAGCTGGTCGTGCGCGTCGCAATCGCATAATGATTCAGCAGCTTCTGCGTCTGCCGCGTGTCTTCGCAGGCAATCACGTCCACTTCCTTCAGCACGCGCAGCGCCCGCAGCGTGATGTCCTCCAGATTCCCGATCGGCGTCCCCACCAGATACAGCGCCGGCCCTGCAGAGCCGATCCGCGTCCCTCATGGCCGGCAGTCTACCACCGCCGGAACGTATCTTCGAGCATAGCGGGATACGTAGATCGTGGTTCAGATTTGCCTTCGTGTACCTTAGCGGTCCTTTGTGGTTTAAGCTTTGCACTCTGCAATCATGGAGCACGCCATGACCGCCAACGACTTCCGCAAACTTGCCCTCTCCCTTCCCGAAACCGAAGAGCGCTCGCACATGAACCATCCCGACTTCCGCGTCGCCGGAAAAATCTTCGCCACCCTCGGCTATCCCGACAAGATCTCACGCCATGGTCAAGCTCTCGCCCGAAGACCAGCACTATTTTTCGAAAGACCATCCCGACGTGTTCGTCCCGGTGAAAGGCGCCTGGGGACGCCGCGGCGCCACCAGCGTCCATCTGAAAGCAGCGAAGAAAGAAACCGTGGCCAGAGCCATCCAAGCCGCCTGGCGAACATCACATGCGCTCCGAAACGTTCTAGCGGAGACAAAAAGGGCCTGATTTTAGCGTGCACACAACGTCAAGCTCTAGAATTGACGCAATCGCTCCGCGCCCCTAAAATCAATATGAAACCGAGTTGTCCCTCACAACCGTCTCACACTCATGCCTCTTTACGAATACGAATGCAAGAAGTGCGGTCACCGCTTCGAAAAAATCCAGAAGTTCTCCGACAAGATGGTTAAGAAGTGCCCCGAATGCGGCGGCCAGGTCGAGCAGATGATCTCCGCTCCCGCCGTCCAGTTCAAAGGCTCCGGCTGGTACGTCACCGACTACGCCAAGAAATCCTCGTCGCCAGGGTTCGTCCGGCAGCGGCGATTCCTCGTCGAAAGAGAAGAAGGACGACAAACCCAAGTCGGACAGCTCGGTCGAAAGATAGTTCGTCGAAGGAAAGTTCCTCGAAGGACAGCTCCTCGAAAGAAAGCTCGTCCAAAGACAGCTCCTCCAAGGAAACTCGCGCGCAAAGGTTCCGGCAGACATAAATAAGGCGGCTCCGGATTCCCCGAAGCCGCCGTCCCGACGTTGCTTCACTGGCAACTGACCTACTCGGCAACTGACCAGCTGCCCTACTTCAACTCCCGCTCAAAGTGATCCTCAATCATCGTGAACAGATGCACGCGCGCATCTTTCCCCGCAATGCTGTGCGTCTTGTTGGGATAGATCATCAGCCGAAACTGCTTTCCCGCCTTGATCAGCGCGTTGATCATCTGAATGCTGTTCTGGAAATGCACGTTGTCGTCGCTCGTGCCATGCACCAGCAGCAGCGCCCCGTGCAGCTTGTCGGCTGACGTCGTCACGTCCGACTGCTCGTATCCCGCCTTGTCGTCCTTGAGCAGCCCCATGTAGCGCTCGGTGTAAATCGTGTCGTAGTTCATCTGATCGGTCACCGGAGCCACGGCCACGCCCGCGCGAAAGCGGTCCGAATGCGTCATCGCATACAGCGTCATCGATCCGCCATTCGACCATCCCCAGATCGCGATGCGATCTTTATCCAGCTGCGGATACTGCGCCAGCAACTGATCCAGCGCGGTCAGCTGATCCTTCAATTCGATCGCGCCAAACTCGTGCCGGATCGCCGTCTGAAACTTCCGATCCCGCCCCGGCGTCCCGCGATTGTCCACCGCGAAAATCGCAAATCCTTTCCGCGCCAGAATTTCGTCGAACGCATCCGGCGTCGCCTTCCTCACCATCTGCGCCGCCGGCCCTCCATAAATGTTCACGATCAGCGGAATCTTGCCGCTCGCCGGCGCATCCGGAGGCAGCAGCAACCGCCCATACAGCACCGTCCCATCGTCCGCCTTGAATTCCAGATACTTCGGCGCGCGCAACCCGTATTCGGCGATGGAATTCTTCGCGCCGCCCACACCGGACTGCACGCTCCGCCCACCGCGCACAGCGACATGCTCGGCGAGTTCTGCGGCCCAAAAAACATGTGCGTATAGTGCTTCCCATCGTCGCTGAAATTCCCGAAATGCATTCCCTCTTCCGTGGTCAGCGCCTTGAATCCCGAGCCATCCAGCTGCACCGAAAAAATATGCACCTGCCGCGGATCATCTTTATTCGCCGAGAAAAACACCGTCCCCGCGGCCTCGTCCACGCCCTCAATCCCCAGCACCTCGAAGTCGCCCTTGGTCAGTTGCCGCTCCAGCTTGGCGTCCGCCGCCATCGGATTCTGCTTGTCGAAGCTGTACAGATAGAGATGCATGTTGCCGTCGCGCCAGCTCGGCCACAGAAACTGCCCGGTCGACTTCAGGAACCGAACCTCGACATGCTCGAAGTCGATCCACGCCCCCGGCGTCGTCTCCGTCAGCACGATCCGCGACTTGCCCGATTTCGCATCCACGAAATACAGGTCCATCTTGTCTTCGGTGCGGTTCAGCACCTCCGCCCAGATCACTCCTTCGCGCACCCAGCCAAATCGCGGGATGTACGTCTCCTCATCGCTGGTCAGCGAAATCCAGCGCACTTTCCCCTTGTCCGCGTCCACCACGCCCAGCTTCACCACCGGATTCGGATCGCCCACCTTGGGATATTTTTCGTTCTCCACGCTGGGATGCGTCGGCATCCAGTCGGTGATGGGATAGGTCGGCACCTTGGTTTCGTCCATGTGCAGGAACACGATCTCTTTGCTGTCGGGCGACCAGAAATAATTGCTGCGCACGCCCAGTTCTTCCGCGTAGACCCAGTCGATGTCGCCGTTGAACAGATTGTCGCCGGTATCCTTGGTCAGCTGCTTCTCGTCCTTGCCGTTCACCGGACGAACATACAAATTGTGCTTGCGCACATAAGCCACGTGCGCGCCGTCGGGCGAAAACTTCGGATCTCCGCTGGGATCGCTGGCGGAAGTAAACTGCACCGCCGTCTCCGTTCCCAGGTCATAGAGCCACAGCTGTCCCTGCGAATCGAAAATCAGATGCTTCGAATCCGGCGCCCACAAATATGCCGCCACGTGATAACGCGTCAGCCGCTCCTTCTCCCGCTCGTTCTTCACCTTATTCACATCCGGATCGAGCGACGCCAGCTTCGCCGCGCTCACCAGCACTTTCTTCTCGCCGGTGGCCGCGTCCACGTACCACAACTCGCCCTTCTCGCCTTTTTCGTCGCGCTGCACGAACGTGAGCTTGGTCCCGTCCGGACTCCACTCCATCGTCTCCGGCCCGCGCCCGCCCAGTCCTCCCGGCTGATAGATGGTCTCAATGGTCAGCGGCTTGGTGGGCGCAGTCTGCGCCCCCGCCGGCACGAAAGCGACGACACAGAAGATGAAAGCGAGCACGACAAAACAAGCGACGAAAGAAATCTGTCTTTTCACGAAGCGACCTCACAGGAAGAAATGACTGCAGATGCACAATGCGCGAACCATCGAGTGTACACCGCCCCAGCCCCCATCAATAGCTAGGTAGGGCAGCCGAGCGGTCCGATCGGCAGCATTGTCGGAATCGCACGATATCATGACGCGCACCTAATAAGCACCTTCCCGATCTCGTTCCAGTAGACACCTCTTCCCCGTCGCAACCACTCTGGACGGTCAATCCTTTGCCTTCAATACCCCCCGCGGCCTCACGGAACTCTACCTGCTCCAGGGACTGAACTGATGACCGTTAAAGCACTTGTCAGCCCGACCGGAGCCGGAGCGAAAGCGACGGCGCAGTCGAGGGACCTGCTTTTGTCGCCATTCTCGTCCCAAGCCCGTAAATCGCGCTCCCCCGCATGCTAGAATCAATGCATATTCAATGCTTCCTGACATCGAAAACCTGCTGAAACTGCAAGACACCGACAAGGAAATCCGCCGTCTGCAGGACGAAGTCGCCGAATTCCCCAAACGCGTCGCCGTCATCGAGCAGAAACTGGCAGGCACCAAGGCCCAACTGGAAAAAGCCCAAGCCGCCGTCAAAGCCGACGAAGCCGCCCGCCGCAAGTACGACACCGCCATCGCCGATCTCCGCGGCAAAATTTCCAAGTATCGCGACCAGTCTCTCGACGTAAAAACCAACGATCAATACAAAGCGCTGCTGCACGAGATCCAGTTCGCCGAAAAAGAAATCGCCGCCAACGAAGACAAGATTCTCGAGATGATGGTCAACGCCGACGCCCGCGACAAGGAAGTCAAAGCCGCGCAAGCCGAGCTGAAAGCCGAAACCGCCGAGATCGAAAAAGAAAAAGAAGAAGCCCGCCAGCGCACCGCCAAAGACGAAAAACTTCTCGCCGAGTGGCGCGCCAAGCGCGATCAGATCCGCACCGGCGTCAACGAAGATCTGCTCCGCCACTACGAGCGCGTCTCCAAGTTTCGCGGCAGCGGCATCTCCGAAGTTCGCGATCAGAAATGCATGGCCTGCCGCGTCATGCTCCGGCCGCAGACCTACAACGAAGTTCGCTCCGGCACGCAGACGATCGTTTGCGACTCCTGCCAGCGCATTCTCTATTTCAATCCGGCCGACGAACTGGCCGACCTGAAGCCCTCGACCACGCGCCCCAAACGCCATCATCCCAAAATCGACGCGCCGCAAGCCTGGTACTACCGCGCGGAATTCAATGACATCGGCGAAGTCTTCCTCTGCCTGACCAACGCCCGCGGCCAGGCCAGCCGCCGCGTCTACGACGTCCACACCGGACGCCTCATCGGCGACATCCTCATCCGCGAAGGCGACTACCGCCAGGCCTTCCCCGAAGACATCACCGGAGCCATGCGCCTGAACGGCGGCTGGAGCGAAGACGAACTCGACGCCTTCGGCAACGAACTCCCCATGGTCGCCCTCGACTCGCTCCGCTCCGATCTCGATCTAGCCCGCCACGAAGCCGCGAGTGGCTCACACGTGAAACAGCAAGTCGCCGCACTCCCACCAGAACAAGCCGCCAGCTAAAAGTTCATTGTAGGTGTATGTGGGGACAGCCGCCTTCGGCTGTCCAGGTTTCTCGTTTTGCTGTCTGGGACCGGTGTCGTGGGACCGGGTCTCCGACCCGGTCGTCGAGCGCAGCTCGACCCTCCCGCCAAATCGACGGCCAGTAGTTTAAGATTTCTCCTACCCTGCTCAGGAGAAAGTCCCGAATGTCCGCCCTCGACACCTACCACGTCATCGCCAAATACTACGACGGCGCCTACGCCGCGAAACAAGATCTAGTCGACCTCCCCTTCTACCTCGATCTAGCCGCGCAATCCCGAGGCCCGGTTCTAGAAGATCGCCTGCGGCACCGGCCGCGTCCTCCTGCCCATCGCCCGCAAAGGCATCGAAATCTGCGGAGTCGACAACTCGCAGCCCATGCTCGACGTCCTGAACAGAATCTCGCCCGCGAGCCGCAAGAAGTCCGCCAGCGAATCACCGTGCACGAGGGCGACATGCGCAGCTTCCGCCTGAACCGGAAATTTCCCCTGGTGATGATCCCCTTCCGCCCCATGCAACATATGTTCACCGTCGAGGACCAAGTCGCCGCCCTCAAAACCGCAGCCGCGCATCTGACCGACACCGGCATCCTCGGCCTTCGATGTCTTCTATCCCAAGTTCGACATGATCTGGACGAAGAGTCGGAGAAGAAGTCCCCGAGATGGAGTGGACCCCACCTTCCGATCCCACCAAGCTCGTGCGCCGCTTCTTCCGCAAAGATGCGATCGACAAGATCAATCAGATCTTCAGCTTTACCTTCATTTTCCGCACCTACCAGTCCGGCGACCTCATCCTCGAAGAAACGGAAGCCTTCCGCCTCTGCTACTACACCTACCCGCATCTGCGCGCATTGTTCCGACTCGCAGGCCTCGAGCCAGTCGCCGAATACGGCTCCTTCGCCAAGACTCCGACTCGACAACACCGCCGAACAAATGATCTTCCTCCTGCGCAAGTCGTCCTAAGCCGCATGGGAGGAAGATGCTCATTTGTGAGGCTCCATGTGGGGACAGCCGCCTTCGGCTGTCAAGGTTTTGCTTGTGTGCTTTCTTTGTCGTGGGACCGGGTCGGAGCCTGTCCTGAGCAAGCCGAAAGAACCCGGTCGTCGGGCGCAGTTCGACCCTGCCGCCACTGATCCGAACCCGAGCGTTTAAGATGGCTGCATGCCGAAAGCCCCCGCACCCGACAGTCTGCCCACAGTCAAGGTCTCCCCCCGCGGCGCCACCCGCCTCAAAGCACGGCCACGTCTGGGTCTACCGCTCCGACATCGTCTCCGCCGAAGGCGTCGCGCCCGGCTCCCTGGTCCGCGTCGCCGACCATCGCGGCAAGCCCCTCGGCACGCGCCCTCTACTCCAGTTCCTCGCAAATCGCCATCCGCATGATCTCGCTCTGAGCCCATAACGGATCCTCCCGGCCCTGCTCCGCCAGCGAATCGCCGCCGCCATCGCCTATCGCGAGCCTCTAGTCAGCGACACCGAAGCCTACCGCCTCGTCTTCAGCGAAGCCGACTTCCTCCCCGGCCTCATCGTCGACCGCTACGACGATATTCTCTCCCTCCAGATCCTCACCCAAGCCATGGACGCCGACCCCGTCCCGCGAAACCGTCCTCGCTGAACTGACCGCCCGCCTTCATCCCGCTTCGATCATCGAGCGCGTCGACCCGCGCGTCCGCGAACTCGGAATCCCTTCCGCCCCGCGCCTCCGGCCTGCTGCAAGGCGAGCAAGACCTCCACCACCTTCACCATGAACGGAGTCCAGTTCCGTTACGACGCGCTCGAAGGCCAGAAGACCGGAGCCTTCCTCGACCAGCGCGAAAACTACGCCGCCGCCGCCCGATACGCCCACGGCGAAGCCCTCGACGTCTTCTGCTATCAGGGCGGCTTCGCCCTCCATCTCGCCCCGCGCTGCTCGCAAGTCACCGGCGTCGACAGTTCGCGCCCCGCCCTCGAAGTCGCCGACCAGAACGCCGCCCTGAATCGTATCAGCTTCTGAACGGCAAGAGAGATCGAATGGATCGAAGCCAACGCCTTCGACCTGCTCAAGGACTACTCCTCCCCGCCTCGTCCCCACGAACTCGCCGCTACGACACCATCGTCCTCGACCCGCCCGCCTTCGCCAAAACCAAGCGCGATCTCGACGCCGCGCTCCGCGGCTACAAGGAACTCAATCTCCGCGCCCTCAAGATGCTCCGGCCCGGCGGCATCCTCGTCACCTGCTCCTGCTCCTACCACGTCAGCCAGTCCAACTTCCTCGAAATGCTCGCCTCCGCCGCCCTCGACGCCCACCGCACCCTCCGCCTGGTCGAAGTCCGCGGACAGGCCAAAGACCATCCCGTCCTGCTGAATGTCCCCGAAACCGCCTATCTGAAGTGCGTCATTGCGTCCGTAAGTTGATGAAAATAAGAACAATTATTAGTTGACAAGAATACACTCAACTTTTATGCTCCTTGTACGCGAAGCCAGCGCGATAAGCGACGGCGCAGTGGAAGAGCGACGCTTAGCGCCGTGTTGAAGCAACGATTGATACGGGCTTTACGCTCATAGTTTATGCTTCATTTACCCTGACACAGTCGTCTAAAATTGAATTCGACTAACCAATTTCTGAAGGAGGATTTAGCCATGACCGTATTAACCCGTTGGGAACCGTTCCGTGAGTTTTCCACCCTGCAGGACCGCATCAACCGCGTGTTCCGCGATTCCTACAGCAGCGCAGGCCAGGACGAGGCTCTGACCACATCGAGCTTTGCCCCCGCCGTCGACGTCTACGAAGACGAGCACAAGGTCACTCTGAAGATCGAAGTACCCGGAATCGACGAGAAAGACATCGACGTCCGCGTGGAGAACAACACCCTCACCGTGCACGGCGAGCGCAAGATCGAAAAAGAAGAAAAAGAAGAGAACTACCGCCGCGTGGAGCGCCAGTACGGCAGCTTCACCCGCACCTTCACTCTGCCCACCACCGTAGACACCGAGAACGTCTCGGCGACCTACGACAAGGGCGTGCTGAAGATCAATTGCCCAAGAAAGCCGAAGCCAAGCCGAAGCAGATCAAAGTCAACGTCGGCAGCGAACGGAACGAAGAAGCCCTCGAAGCCAAAGCCGCGAAGCGGAGCTCGGAGCAACAGCCTGCGTAAGGCGGCGAGTGCATCGTCGTGGGACCGGGTCTCAGACCCGGGTCATTGAAGCGCAGCTCGATTAGCTGTCCGCGGGAGGCGGCACATCATGCCCGCCTCCCGTTCTTTTGTAGCCCGAAATTCTTGTCATCCGAGCGAATCTGAAGGACCGCGTGCACTGTCCGCCAATCAAATTGCATAGATCGTCACTTGGCTCAGAATGACACAAGGAAAGTAGAGGTTCCTTATGGCAATCCGTTGGGACAAATTCACCGTCAAAGCGCAGGAAGCCGTCCAGCGCGCGAACCAGCTCGCCTCCGAGCACGGCAATCCCGAGCTGCGCCCGATTCACCTGCTCGCCGCGCTGCTCGAAGACAAAGAAGGCATCGTCCCGCCCGTGCTCGAAAAAATCGGCATCGGCCCGCAAGCCGTCCTAGCCGAAGTCTACAAAGAAATCGAAAAGCTCCCCAAGGTCTCCGGAGAAGCCGCCCAGGTCGACGCTTTCGAACGAAGTCAACAAGCTGCTCGAGCAGGCTTTCAAAGAAGCCTCCAACTTCAAAGACGAATACGTTTCCACCGAGCACCTGCTGCTGGCCATCACGCAGCTCAAGCGCGATCCCGGCCAGCAGATCCTCGCCGCGCCACGGCGCGACTAACGACGCGATTCTGAAAGCGCTCGCCGTCGTCCGCGGCTCGCAAAAAGTTACCGACCAGAATCCCGAAGCCAAGTTTCAGGCCCTGGACAAATACGCCCGCGACCTGACCGAGCAGGCCCGCCGCGGCAAGCTCGATCCCGTCATCGGACGCGACGAAGAAATCCGCCGCGTCGTCCAGGTGCTCTCGCGCCGCACGAAGAATAATCCCGTGCTCATCGGCGAGCCCGGCGTCGGCAAGACCGCCATCGTCGAAGGCCTCGCCCAGCGCATCATTTCCGGCGACGTGCCCGAAGCGCTGAAGAACAAGCGCGTGGTCGCGCTCGATCTTGGCGCGATGCTGGCCGGAGCAAAATATCGCGGCGAGTTCGAAGACCGCCTCAAAGCCGTGCTCAAAGAAATCGAAGACTCGCAGGGCCAGATCATTCTCTTCATCGACGAGCTGCACACGCTGGTCGGCGCCGGAGCGGCCGAAGGCGCCATCGACGCCTCCAACATGCTGAAGCCCGCGCTGGCCCGCGGAGAGCTGCGCGCCGTCGGCGCCACCACGCTGAACGAATACCGCAAGTACATCGAGAAAGATACCGCGCTCGAACGCCGCTTCCAGATTGTCTTCGTCGGCGAGCCCAACGTCGAAGACACCATCTCGATCCTTCGCGGCCTGAAGGAAAAGTACGAAGTGCATCACGGCGTGCGCATCAAAGACTCGGCCATCGTCGCCGCGGCCACGCTTTCGCACCGCTACATCAGCGACCGCTTTCTTGCCCGACAAGGCCATCGACCTCATCGACGAAGCCGCGTCTTCGCTGCGCATTCAGATCGATTCGTTGCCGACGGACATCGATCAGCTCGAGCGCAAAGCCACGCAACTCGAAATCGAAAAGCAGGCGCTGAAGAAAGAAGACGACGCGAACTCGCGCGATCGCCTCGCGATCATCGAAAAAGAACTCGCCGAAATTCGCGAGAAATCCAACACGCTCAAGGCCAACTGGAAAAAAGAAAAAGATCTCATCGCGCGCGTTCGCGCCCTCAAAGAACAGATCGAAAAGCTGAAAGCCGAAGAGCAGGCGGAAGCTACGCAAAGGCAACAACGAGCGCGTCGCCGAAATTCGCTATGGCCTGATTCCGCAAGCCGAAGCAGGAACTGGCCAAGCTCAGCAAGCAGATGGAGAGCCAGGGCGGCAAGCGCATGCTGAAAGAAGAAGTCGACGAAGAAGACGTCGCGCGCATCGTCTCCAAGTGGACCGGAATCCCGGTCTCGAAAATGCTCGAAGGCGAAGTCAAGAAGCTGGTCACGATGGAAGAGCGCCTGCGCCAGCGCGTCGTCGGCCAGGATCGCGGCTCTGGAGCGCGTGGCCAACGCCATTCGCCGTTCCCGCGCCGGCCTGAGCGATCCCAAGCGTCCCATCGGCTCGTTCATTTTTCTCGGGCCCGACCGGAGTCGGCAAAACCGAACTCGCGCGCGCACTCGCCGAATTCCTCTTCGACGACGAGCACGCCCTGCTGCGCATCGACATGTCGGAGTACATGGAGAAGCATTCGGTCGCTCGCCTGATCGGCGCGCCTCCGGGCTATGTCGGCTACGAAGAAGGCGGACAGCTCACCGAGCAGGTTCGCCGCCGTCCGTATGCGGTAGTGCTCTTCGACGAAATCGAGAAGGCGCATCCCGACGTCTTCAACGTTCTCCTGCAGATGATGGACGACGGCCGGCTGACCGACGGCAAAGGCCGCGTCGTCGACTTCAAGAACACGATCATCATCATGACGTCGAACATCGGCTCGCAGTATCCTGCAAGTCGAGAGCCATGTACGCACGCCGGAGGAATTCGAAAAGGCCAGCGAGCAGGTCCAAGAGCCTGCTGCACACGCATTTCAAGCCGGAGTTCCTGAACCGCGTCGACGACATCATCGTCTTCCGCCCGCTGGGCAAAGAGCAACTGGTCAAGCATCATCGATCTGCGCCTGGAAGACGTTCGCCGCCTGCTTGCCGACCGCAAGATTTCGCTCGAGTTGACCGACGCAGCCAAAGAACTGCTGTTCACCCAAGGCTACGACCCGAACTTCGGCGCACGCCCGCTGAAGCGCTCGATCCAAAAGCTGGTGCAGGATCCGCTGGCGATGAAGATCCTCGACGGCGAGATCCTCCACGGCGATCACGTCATCGTCGACGCCGACAAGAAAGCCGGCAAGATGACAGTTCGAAGTCAGCCAGCGCGTCGGCGAGAAGGAACCAGCGAAAGCCAAAGCGATGAAAGAGCGCCACGGATGACAGCGGATTTCCACGGATCAAGCCCGTTCGCACTCGGGGTTCGATCCGTGGGAATCCGTGTTGATCCGTGGCAAAGTTTCTGTATCATGTTCTCCGGCGCGAGGCGCCGCTCATGACCCGAACATTTTCATCGCTCACCGCACCGTCATTCTGATTTCGCTCGCCCAACTCTCCGCCGCACAAGCTCCCATGAAATGGAAAATCCACGATCTCAATCGCCCCTGCCGCCGGTCATCGATCCCGGCACCGCGAGCACGCAGGACACTCCCGGACGCGCTCCCTCCGACGCCGTCGTCCTCTTCGATGGAAAAGATCTGTCGCACTGGGTCAGACCAAGACGGCAAGCCCGCGAAATGGAAAGTCGAGAACGGCTACATGGAAGTCGTCGCGACGACTGGCTACATCTCCACGCGCGATTCCTTCGGAGACTGCCAGCTCCACGTCGAGTTCGCCGAGCCTTCTCCAGGCAAGGGAGAAAGCCAGGAGCGCGGCAACAGCGGCGTCTTCCTGATGGGCCTCTACGAGATTCAGGTGCTCGATTCTTACGAGAACAAAACTTACGCTGACGGGCAGGCCTCCGCGGTCTACGGACAATATCCGCCGCTGGTGAATGCCTCGCGTCCTCCGGCGCAGTGGCAGACCTACGACATCATCTTTCATCGCCCGCATTTCAAAGACGGCAAAGTGACTCAGCCCGCGCGCGTCACCGTGCTGCATAACGGCGTGCTGGTGCAAGACAACGTCGAACTCACCGGACCAACGGCGCACGGCGAGCGTCCGCCATACAAGCCCGGACCGACAAGCTCCGCTGCAGTTGCAGGATCACGGCGATCCCGTGCGCTACCGCAACATCTGGATTCGTGAGCTGCACGAAGAACATAAGAGAGCCACGGATCGCACGGATCGTCACGGATTGAACCTGAGCAATGCCGAAATTGATCCGTGTGAATCCGTGAAGTATTCCGTACAGCGCAGGCGTTTTCCCGGCGAACGCGTCAACCACCGCGGGCGCTTGCGCCAGATACCACGCGACCGCCGCGCGCAGCGCGATCTGCAATCCGTACCAGAACAACGGGAACGCCGAGTTCCGCCATGGAAATCTTCGGGCACCAGCGACGCGACTCCAACCACCATCACGAGCATCGCGGCCCAGCGCGCCCAATTGTGCAGGCGAAATAATCCCCAGCCAATCAGCGCATAACCAGTGCCGACGAGCATCGCCATGTACGGTCCGGCGAGTTCCAGTCCGTACATCAGCGTGCGCGCCGCTCATCAGCGAGATCGCTTCCGGCGCGAGCAGCTTCACCACGCCAATTGTCCACAGATAGATCGCGGCCAGACAAGAAGAGAACGAAATGGCGGTAACACCTGCGGGCCGCTGCATAGAGATAGAAGACTTGTCAACCAACGTTCTTGCGCAAGGATCTACACAGATTGCCACGGATGACCCACAAAGCATAGTTACTCCGTGTCAGATCCGCTGTCAGATCCGTGGCCTGAAGCTTCGCTTTACGCCAGGTCGAACAGCAGCACTTCGGCGTCTTCCGTGCCCTTGATGCTCAGCTTCTTCTCGTCGCTGATCGCAGCGCCGTCGCCCTGCGCCAGCTTCTTCCCGTTCACCTCGACCGCGCCGCGCGCGACTTGCAGCCAGCCGTGGCGTCCGGCGGCGAACTCGTGCGCGACTTCTTCGCCGGGCTTGAGCAGCGTGACGTAAAGCTTCGCGTCCTGGTTGATCTTCACCGATCCATCGCTGGCATCGCGCGACGCGATCAGCCGCAGCTTGCCGCGCTTCTCCTCCTCGGGAAAAGACTTCTGCTCGTAGCTCGGCGCGAGCGCGGCTTTCTCCGGCTGAATCCAGATCTGCAGCAGATGCACCGCGTCGGTCGTCGACGGATTGAACTCGCTGTGGCGAATGCCGCTGCCTGCGGTCATGCGCTGTCCATCGCCGGGCAAGAATCACCGATCCGGTTCCCAGGCTGTCTTTGTGCTCGAGCTTGCCTTCGAGAACGTAGGTGATAATTTCCATGTCGCGATGCGGATGCGTGGGAAATCCCGTGTTCGGCGCGACCCAATCTTCGTTGATGACGCGCAGCGAGCGGAATCCCATCCACTTCGGATCCCAGTAATCGCCGAAGCTGAAGGTGTGATGGGTTTTGAGCCAGCCGTGGTCTCCGCCACCACGTTCCTGGCTGGGACGAATCTGAATCATGGCGTTCTCCGTTCCAGATTAGGTTTTTAGGGATTAATCAACTGATAAACATTAGATGCTGCAGGAATGCGGAAAGCTCCAAGCGCGATCGGCGAGGAAAATTGTGGAGGAAAGTGTCGAATGAGAAATGCGAAAATGGGAAAGTTTACTGCTTAGTACCCCCACCCCCCTTCCCCCTACCTTCTGAAAGCCGCGACTGGCGCGGGGTTTACAAAATGTGTCTGCAAAATCTTGAGCCCCAACGGGTTAGAGGTCAAAATCTTGAAAATACAGCACTTGGCTCGACCGTACTGGGTTCGCTCACGGCGACGCCGGTGCATATAATGCCGCACTTCAAAATCTGACGCAAGGTCAGATGTCACACGATTCCATGTCAAGCCTGTGGATTTCTGTTAGCTTCATCGTCACTATGGCTAGTTCCTCTTTAGTTGGCAAGATGCATGGATCCTTCGGCCTGCAAAGAGCGCAGACCTCGGGATGATACGGCGTCAGAGAACGGCTGTGGCACACTAGCTTTATGCACCGGCTCACGCTCGGCGACTTCGAACTCAGCGTTTTTTCTGACGGCACTTATCCGCTCGATGGCGGCGCGTTTTTTGGCGTCGTGCCCAAAGTGATGTGGTCGCGCAAGGTCGAGGCCGACGAGCAAGCAATTACGTCACGGCCGGACTGAACTCGCTGGTCATCCGCTCGGACAATCCGCGCACCGGCAAGCAGACCGTGCTGGTCGAGACCGGGATGGGCAACAAGCTCTCGCAGCGCATGGCGAAGTTTTACGGGCAGCCGGCGCAGACTGCTGGACAATCTCGCGGCGGGCGGCATCGCGCCTGAGGATGTCGATATCGTCATCAATTCGCACCTGCATTTCGATCATTGCGGATGGAACACGGTGCGCGATAAGAATGGCAAATTCGTGGCGACATTTCCGCGCGCGAAATATTATGCGCCGGAAGGCGAGTGGCAGTATGCGCGGCATCCCAGCGAGCGCGACGCGATCAGCTTCATCTCCGAGAACTACGATCCGCTGGTCGAAAGCGGGCAGATGACGCTGCTCAAAGGCGGCGAGGAAATTGTCCCTGGCATTTCGGTGAGGACCTTTCCCGGACACACGGCGCACATGCAGGCGTGATCATCGGATCCGTAGTCAGGGAAAGCACCGGCCTGCTATATCTCCGACCTGATTCCCACGACGGCGCATATCGATCTGACCTGGGGCATGGGCTTTGATCTTTATCCGTTGCAGACGATCGAGAGCAAGAAGCAGTATTATGCGCAAGCCGTTCCCGAGAAATGGCTGACGGTTTTCACGCACGATCCGAAGACGCCCTGGGCGTATGTGGAGAAGGATGAGTTGGGAAAAATGGTCGCCAAGGGAGTGTAGATCGAAATGTCGCAGAACAACGTTGCTAAGCTCGGTCGAAAATTCGTGGCTGCACAATGGTGCTTCGCGGGCGTGATGCTCGCCCACCCAAGACGGACGGGAAGGGCACGGCTTCAGCCCTGCCATTTTGAGCTAGAAAGTCTTGGGCTTTAGCCCCTGAGGAAGTACGCGAGGGACACCCTGTCCCCGGAAAAGTCAGCCGATACTGGGTCGTCGATGATCAGGCACAACCGGGAAGGGCACGACTTCAGTCGTGCCGTAAACGCAAGCGCGATGGAGGCTTTAGCCGCTGTGGGTCGGGCGCCCGCGCCACATCCACCAAAACTGCTATATTGTCCCCGCGCGGTGGAATGCTCCAAGCTTGGCTTGGACCGGGCTTTCGGGCCGGGTTGGGCCTCTCTGGGGTTACCCCAGGGGAACTTGTGTAGGTGGAATTTTCGTCGCGTGAGCGTCTCTGCGCTCCGGTGCAGGCTTGCTCACGCAGGGTCAGACTCGTTGGAGCATTCCGCCGTCGTTTGTCATGCAGGACTCCTCTCTTCTCGGGGCGCTGGCCCAGGCTCTTCTCGCCGGCGAACCCACGGTCGACCTCCTCGTCTATCGCTGCAGTCGCACGCTGGGCAAATCCTGGCGTTGGGTTCCGTCCGCTCGCACTGCGCTACGTAGAAAAGTTTGGAGCCGGTACGCGTCCACGGTATCGGGAGGTGGTCCGGTTTCTTCGGGACGATGCCGGTTTGCAGCGGGCGCGATCGAAATATTCCGACGATCTCCTGGTGCGAGAGGTGCTCATTGCGCCGCCGCGAATGCTACCGGCTCCGGCGGCCGAGGAGTGGGAACTTCCTGCGATTGACTCTCCGGGAGACTTGGCCAATTGGCTGGGGCTCGACCCCGGGGAGCTCCGTTGGTTCGCCGACTTGAAGGCGCTGGGCTACAAAAGATCGGGCGAGCAACTGAGGCACTATCACTACCGGATCCTGGCGAAGCGCTTCGGCAGTGTTCGCTTGATTGAGGCGCCGAAGCCGAGGCTCAAGGACCTGCAGCGGCAGATTCTGCTGTGGATTCTGGAGAAGGTTCCCCCGCATCCGGCAGTGCATGGATTTGTGAAGGGACGGTCCATCAAGACCTTCGTTGCGCCGCACGTGGGTCAGCGGGTTGTGTTGCGGATGGATGTGCGGGATTTCTTTCCGACTTTTGGCGGAGTGCGGATTCAGAATCTGTTTCGTACGCTGGGATATCCCGAATCGGTGTCCGATCTGCTCGGCGGGATTTGCACGAACGCCGCCCCGCGTGACACCTGGAATGGGATCGCGGCGGATCTTGCCCCGGTACGCGTTGGCGAGGCGCGGCGGTTATATGGTCGTCCTCATCTGCCGCAAGGCGCGCCCACATCGCCTGCGCTCGCGAACATTTCTTTTTACCGGCTGGATTGCCGGTTGGCGGCTCTGGCAAAATCTGCGGGCGCGAATTACACGCGATATGCCGATGATCTTGCGTTTTCCGGTGGTGAGGCATTTGATAAGAGTGTCGAGCGCTTCGGCTTGCAGGTCGCAGCGATTCTGCTGGAAGAAGGGTTCGCGGCGAACCATCGCAAGACACGCGTCATGCGTCAGAGTGTGCGGCAGCATCTGGCGGGACTCGTGACCAACCAGCGTCCAAACATTGTCCGACGCGATTTCGATCGGCTCAAGGCTGTGCTGACCAACTGCGTTCGACTGGGGCCGGAGAGTCAGAATCGCGAGCACAGGCCGCGCTTTCGTGCGCATCTTGAGGGGCACATAGCGTTCGTCGAGATGGTCAATCCGAACAAGGGGAAGCGGCTGCGCGAGATTCTTGAGCGGATTCGGTGGGTGGAGTAGTGAGAGTCTTAGAGTCGTTTGCTATTACACGCCTGGACCGGGCCGGGAGTTTCGCGGGCGTAGATGGCCGCCCCACATAACCCTGGTTTTGAAGAATTCCACGCAACTTAGAATCTCGACCACGTTCTTGTTTTAAGCGACGAGCTTGCACACCTGAGTGCGCCGCTTGGCGTGACTGTGTATGTACATTGGTCACGTTGACAAGCGTTCTGGCAGGGTTCATCCTCAATAATCTGCTTGAGGATGTGTCCACTACGAATTATCCAGCGGGTCGAAACTAACAACCGAAAGAAAGGATTCTCCATGTCGAAATCGCTTCGGACTGTTCTCCTGACTGCACTCGTGTTAACGCTGTCCGCCGTCTGTTGCCTCGCGCAGGGCGGAGTGACGAACTCGATTAAGAACGCTCAACAAGTCGCTGCGCTTCACTGGTACGGCGCGAACCAGACAACCACGTTCAACGTCGGAAGTTTCGCATTGGGAATCGCCTACGATGGGGCCAATATGTGGGTACCCAGCGAAACGACGAACAGCGTGATGAAGCTACGGGCAAATGATGGCGCCGTGCTCGGAACCTTCACAGTGGGTAACTATCCCGATGGCGTGGCTTATGACGGCGCGAATATTTGGGTGGCGAACGCCAACGATGCCACTGTAACCAAGTTGCGCGGCAGCGACGGCGTGGCGCTCGGAACATTCAACACGGGTTCGCTCCCCAGTGGGGTAGCTTTTGACGGCGCAAATATTTGGGTCGCAAATTCCGGCTCAAACAATGTTACTAAGTTGCGCGCGAGCGACGGCACAGTGCTTGGCACCTTCCCAGTGGGAGTCTATCCCACTCACCTTGCCTTCGATGGCACCAATGTTTGGGTCACCAATACTGGCGCGACGACTGTAACCAAGCTCGGTGGCAGCGGGTCTATCTTGGGCACCTTCACAGTAGGTGGCAATCCGCGAGGCATCGCGTTCGATGGCGCGAGTATGTGGGTCGCGTGTGGCCTCACAAACAATGTTTACAAGCTTAAGTCGGATGGCGGGGTGCAAGGTAAGTTCGCGGTTGGTACAACGCCTTATGGAGTTACCTTTGACGGCGCGAATGTTTGGGTAGTCAGCTTTGCCAATAACACGATCACCAAGCTGGCATCCAGCAACGGTGCGGTGTTAGGAACCTTCGCCGTCGGGACCGGCCCAGAGGAAACCGCGTTCGACGGTACTTATATCTGGGTCGTGAATGTGAACGATAGCACAGTGTCGAAGCTATAGATCGTCAGTGCGCCTCTGCGGTAGCGGACTGGAGAAATAACCTCGCTTCGAAGAATTCTTCCACGCGCGCCAGAATCTCTGGCGCGCTCTTCGATTCGTAGATCGCTTTACGCAGGCCCGCGCCGCCAGGGACGCCGTGTGTGAACCAGCTGGCGAACTGCTTCATCTTGCCGACGGCGTCGGGGAGTTCCTCCTCGATCAGCATCTGGAAATAGGTGCGGATCATCTGGTAGCGGTCGGCCTCGGAGGGTTCCTCGTAGAACTTCTTCCCCAATCCGATTCCGACAGAGGCAGGACGGGAAGGGCACGGCTTCAGCCGTGCCGTTTGGAACTAAAAAGTCTTGGGCTTTAGCCCCCGAGGGACTGTGCGCGGGAAATTGGCCCTCAGCGGCTAAAGCCGGTTCCATAGCGTTTGCGTTTACGGCACGACTGAAGTCGTGCCCTTCCCGCTCGTAGTTGCCCTGACTGTCGCCTTTCGCATTCATCGTCGCGCAGTATTGTTCGATCTGGCGGAAGATCCACGGGTTCGACGGAGCGCTGCGGCCGATCATGACCGCGTCGCAGCCGGTTTGCGTCACCATGGCGCAGGCGTCTTCCGGGCTGCGGATATCGCCGTTGCCGATCACGGGAATCTTCACCGCATCTTTGATCGCGGCGATCCACTCCCAGCGAGCGTTGCCGCTGTAGCCCATCTCGCGAGTGCGGGCGTGCAGCGCGACCGCAGCCAGGCCGCAATCTTCCGCCATGCGGGCGAGTTCGACGCAGACGATTTCTTCGTCGTTCCATCCGGCGCGGAATTTCACGGTGAAGGGAATCTTCACGGCGGCGCGGACCGCTTCGAAAATCCTGCCGATGGCGGGAAGATCGCGCAGCAGGCCGGAGCCTCCGTTGCACTTCACGACTTTTTTCGCAGGACAGCCCAGATTCAAGTCCACCAGGTCGAAGCCCAGACCCTCGACCATGCGGGCGGCTTCGGCCATCACGTTCGGATCGCTGCCGAAAAGCTGCGCCGAGATGGGATGCTCGTCTTCGTAGAAATGCAGATAGCGCTTGGCCTTCTGGTCTTTTTTGCGCAGCACGCCGTCGGCCGAGGTGAACTCGGTCATGATCAGGCCGCATCCGCCGAGATTGCGAATGAAGCGGCGGAAGACCGTGTCGGTGACTCCGGCCATGGGAGCGAGGACAGTGGCGGGGGAGATGGTGACGGTGCCGATCGTTAGGCTCGACGGGACTGGCTTCAGGGTTCCGGGTGCACGAACGACAGGCCCTGTCTCACTCGAATGCAGTGGCGCTGCCTGGCGGACAAGAGTGTCCGCCCCACACGTGCCGTTGCCCGAGTTGTCCCAGAACTTCTTCACCGTCTTATTCTACCTGCGGCCACAAAACGAAGCCCCCGCCGAAGCGAGGGCTCGAATTTTGGATTGATCCGTGCGAATCCGTAAGATCCGTGGCGGAGAATTTATTTCTTCACGAGCGCGGCTGCGTGCCTTCTTGGCGTACTTGCGGCGGAAGCGCTCGACGCGGCCGGCGGTGTCCATCAGCTTCTGCTTGCCGGTGAAAAAGGGATGGCAGCTCGAGCAGATTTCAACACTGATGTCGCCCTTATGGGTCGAACGGGTCATAAATGCGTTGCCGCATGCGCAATGCACGCGCACTTCGTTGTAAGCGGGATGAATAGCTGCTTTCATGGGAATTCCGTCCTCGATTCGAATATTAGATTCTACCGGATATCCACAGGATTCGGCAATCCAGAACGCTCTCAGCCGTCAGCCATCAGCTCTCAGCTAAAGCACACGAATCAGTCATTTCCGGGCTGAAAGCTCACAGCTGAGAGCTGACAGCTTCCTTCAGAACCGGAACAAATAGCTCACCTTCACGAAAAACTGGCGGCTGTCGTTGATGTAGCCCTTGGCGGTGTTTGTGACGTAGCCAGGCGATGATGGAGTCTCGGAATCACGTCCAGGTTCTGCAGGTCGCTGTTGTAGCCGATGTAGATCGCGGTCCCGGGATGCAGCAGATAGGTGATGAGGAAGTCGGTGTTGAATTCTTTCTGCGTCGGCAGGTAGGTGTACGGCGATCCAACGCCCGGCGTGCCGGCCAGCAGCGAGTTGTATTGCAGGATCAGGCGCATGGAAAGTTGCGGCGTGAACTGCCAGTTCCACTTGCTGCGCAGAATGTGATTGTTGAAGATGCCGTGGCCGGCGCCGGGCAATTGAGTCTGTTCGAAAAGATAGGCGTCGCTGTTCGTGCGCAGGCGTTCGAACAGGTAGGTGTTCTCGATCTTCAAAGGCTTGATGGGGCGGAACGTCAGTCCAGCCTGAGCCGTATCCTCGCGCGCCAGAAAAGGCTGGTTGTAGGGCGTAGGAATCGCCAGGCGGCGCGGGCGGCAGCGCCACAAAATTCACGCCTTGTCCCCAGTAGTAGCCAGCGGTCAGCGTAACCTTCTTGAAGTATCCAGTCTGGAAAGTGGCGCCGCTGGTGTGCTCGTGATAATCCTGATTGCCCAGCGTCGTCGGCGGACAATACAAGGCGTACCCGTAGAAGCAGAAATCCTGCGGACGCAGCCGCTCGTGAAACTCCTCGTACGGGCGCACAATAAATGACCGTCTGCCCGCGCCCTTGAATCGAGAAGTAGGGATTGTAGTCTGTGTCGAGTCGCAGGCCGGTGTGGTCGAAGTCGTAGCGCACGGTGAGCGACGGGCCCCAACTCGACAATCCAGCCCTTCTTCGGGCGAAAACGGTAATCGAACCTCCTGCGTGGTCTCGCGAATGTCCACGCGATTGATGAATCCCGGGATCGATACGAACGCCGGGAGTGATGTCGTTGTACGTTCCGTCGTAGGAGAAGTGCAGGCCGTCGCGACGTAGATCGAGCCGCTCGGCCGGGCCCGCATAGTAATTGTTGTTTCCCTTATTGCCGGAACTGAACGGGTAGAGATTGGCTTCGCAGTTCAGGTCCAGATAGCTCGACGTGGCCACCGCCTGGCCTTCGAGGGTCCAGTTGGGATTAAACTTCAGGTGCGTGTCGACGCCGCCGATGCGGTTGTATTCGCCGGTCGTGGGACACTCCCAGTCGGTGTAGATCGCGCCCACGCTCGACTGCCGGAAAATGTCGCGGCTCACGCGCGCAATGGTGAAATAAGAACGCATACCGGAGTACGGGCTGTAATCAGGCACGGCCAGGCCGGGACTGCGATCGTCGGCCGCCATCAGACCGACCGAGTAGGGGCCATCTTTGCCGGTGAGGCGGATTCCGGCCGAAGGATCGCCGATGCTGCGCGTGAAAAACAAATCCATCGGCGTGCGAAAGAAGTCTTCGTTCTCCAGAAAGAACGGGCGCTTTTCCGGAAAGTACACGGCATAGCGCTGGTTGACGGTGATCTGCGGGTCCTCGGACTCGATCTGGCTGAAGTCCGGGTTCACCGTCATGTCGACGACGAAGTGATCCTGGATCACGAACTTCGCATCCACCCCGGTCTGGCCCTGCGCCACGGCATGCTGAAAGTATGGGTTTGTGGGATCGCGTGTATCGAGGGCTCGAAAGCCGCGCATCAACCCGTAAGGGATCATTTCGATGCTGTGACCGGGCGAAATTCCTTCGAGCCCCAGCAGGCTCGCAGCCTGGCCCAACCGGCCCTTCGATTTTGTAGGAAACATGCGGCCAGAAAGAATCTTCCGTCTTACGCGTGATGCCGCGATACAGAATGATTCCCCAGATCCTGCTTCTTCGCCGCCGGAAAGCGCAGGCTCTTGAAGGGAATCGCCATCCACACCACGAAGCCGCGGCTCAGTGACTTTGCCGCGCGAATCCCAGACGGTATCGAACGAAGTGTCGAAATGCCCGGCCGTCTGCTCTTCGCGCGAAGCTTCGGTCCAGATCGCGTCCCATTGCACTCCGAGCGGCGTGGTTTGAAAAGCATAGGCGCGGCGCCGGTCGTGGAAGGTGTCGAGCATCACCTCGACCTGATCGTCGTCGTAAACGTCTTCGCGGCGCGACATGCGGGCGCGCACTTTCCGGGGATCGTCGAAACAGACGAACACGATGTACAGATTCTTCTGGTCGTAGCCCAGGTACGCATCCGTAGGCTCGGAAACACCTTCTCCGTCGTGCGGATTGCGCTGGGTGAAGCCGCTGACCTTCGCCATCTGGCGGCGCAATCTCTCCCTGCGGCTTCATGCTCAGGAAGTCGTCCAATGCGGGAGACCGCGGCAAGCGCGGGATCGTCAAGGCGGGAGGCCCCGTGTCAGGCTTCGGCACAGGTGGCTGTGCCGGAGAATTCTGCGATGCGGATCCGGAATCCTGCAGGAAAGAAGGGCACGCCGCCAGCTCCGTTGCCGACAGAGCCAAAACAGTGACGACTGCTAGCTTCCGCTCGAAAATGGGCCCAACTCTTCAGAAGTCGAACCAGGCGCAAAAGGTCCCCTGTTCTCCCCGCCCCCTAACGGGGGAATTGAGCAAGATACACTAAACGTCCGCAGACAAAACAGCATAATGATGTTTGTGAGGTTTGCCGAACAGGTACATGCGTAGGCAGGCTCTAAGGCAACCAGGGCACCCTAGAACAAGGAACTTTGCCTTCGAGTCGGTGTGATCTTGAAATAGTCGTACGCCAGCTGGGTGGCGACGCGGCCTCGCGGCGTCCGGTTCAGAAATCCAGCCTGCATCAGGAAGGGTTCGTAAATCTCTTCGATGGCGTCCGGTTCTTCTGCCAGCACAGCGGCCAGCGTATTTACGCCGACCGGACCGCCCTGGTATTTTTCGATGATGGTCAGCAGCAACCGCCGGTCCACTTCGTCGAAACCATACTGATCGACTTCCAGCATCCCGAGCGCAGCTTTCGCAGTGGGCTCATCGATCTTGCCGGCTCCGCGCACCTGGGCATAGTCGCGCACGCGCCGCAACAGCCGGTTCGCGATTCGTGGCGTGCCGCGGGAACGTCCGGCAATTTCTTCGGCACCGGCATCGTCCACTTCAACCCCAAGGATCTCCGCTGAGCGCTCCACGATCACTTTTAAATCTGCGGGAGTATAAAACTCCAGCCGCAGCACGATGCCGAACCGCGAGCGCAGCGGCGACGAAATCAATCCCGCCCGCGTCGTGGCGCCCACAAAAGTAAACGGCTTCACCTCCAGCGTGTGCGTCCGCGCTGACGGACCCTGCCCGATGATGATGTCGAGCTTGTAGTCCTCCAGCGCGGAATACAGCAATTCTTCCAACACCGGCTGCAGACGGTGGATTTCATCGATAAACAGCACCTGCTTGTCCTGCATGTTGGTGATGATCGCCGTCAGGTCGCCTTTGATCTGCAACAGCGGCGCCGCCGTAGGTTGAAAGTGCACGCCCAATTCGTTGGCAATGATGTTGGCCAGCGTCGTCTTCCCCAGTCCCGGAGGCCCATAGAGCAGCACATGGTCCATGGCCTCGCCGCGCGAACGCGCCGCCTCTATCGCCACGGCCAGATTCTCTTTGACCTTGTCCTGTCCGATGAATTCGTTCAGCCGCTGCGGCCGCAGCTTCAGCTCAAACGAGGAATCATCCTCGACGGGAGCGGCAGAGACCAGACGGTCCGGGAGTTTGGAATTATCGGAAGAAGGCACGATAGGGCGATACTAAAAGGAAAAGCGGCACACCGCAATTGTGGGTTTCTGCCTCCGGTGAGTACGCCCGCTTGCCTTCTTCCAGCCATCTTGCCTGTGGGGAAAAGCCCGTGCCGCGGTCCGGTAAACAGACCACGAGAACGCATATATGAGGAAAATCCGTATTAAATCGTTTCTTGGTGCCTTTCAGAGGAAGTTGGCCCTATAATCACACTCAATCTAGACAACCAGCCAACGGACATATCGAATCTAGTAGGGTTCAGCAACTCCGCGCGCGGAGTTGGGTTTTAGCCATAAAGGCGGAGGCAACTTGGAAAAACCACGAATCCGGGTTCTGATAGTCGACGACTTTGATCCGTTCCGCCAATTCGTATGTTCAACGCTGGGAAGAAGGCCGGAACTTCAAGTCATTGGCGAAGCCGCGGATGGGCTCGAGGCGGTCCAAAAAGCCAGTCAGCTGAAACCGGACTTGATTGTGCTCGATATCGGGCTCCCAAACCTGAACGGTATCGCAGCCGCTCGCCAAATCCGCAAACTCTCCCCACAGTCCAGAATTATCTTCTTGAGTCAAGAATCTTCGGCTGATGTTGTGCAGGAAGCTTTCGACCTGGGGGCGTCGGGCTACGTGGTGAAGACACATGCCGGAACCTCCCTTTTAGCCGCTGTGGAGACGGTTCTCGTGGGCGGGCGGTATGTCAGCTCGGGAGTCTCGGGGCACAAATACACCGACGCGAATGAGATTCAAGCTCTCAACCTAAGTTGCCACAAGGTTCTCCCATCGCTGGTACCGAGCCAACCTCGACCCCTCTCGCAACCACGACGTTGCGTTCTATTCCGATGATGACGCTTTTGTGGTTGGTTTTGCCGAGTTTATTGCAGCCGCTCTCCATGCCGGAAAGTCGGTGATCCTGGTCTCGACCGGGACCCATCGCACTAGTCTTTCTGAGAGATTGCTCGAACAAGGCGTGGACATTCTTACAGCCCACCAGCAGGGACGATATTTTCCCCTGGATGTCGTCGACATCCTGCCGACCTTTATGGCGAATGATCTGCCTGACCCGGTGCGGTTTTTCAGGGTTGTTGGCGGTCTGATCGCCGACGCCGCTCGGGCGTCCCAGGGGCAAACTTCGCGGGTGGCAGTTTGTGGGGAGACTGCGTCAATCTTGTGGTCGCAAGGTAAGGCGGATGCTGCTATTCAGGTGGAGCAACTCTGCAATCGGCTGGCGAAACAACATGGACTGGATATTCTCTGCGGATTCCCGTTGAGCGGCTTCCTCCGCGAAGAAGATCAGCAAATCTTCCAAAACATCTGCAGCGAGGGACTGAACCAACATTCACAAGCATGAACGGAAGCCTCTTTACCCGGCTTCTCTCATAGCATCGATTCTGCCACCGAACGGAACGCGAGCGTGGATCGTAGTTCCACGCTGAAGTCGCGACTCAATCGAGAATGATCCGTTCAATAGCTTGAGCCGCTCCTCCATGCTGATCAGTCCAAGCCCTCGGCCCGCCTTGGCTGCTTCCGTGTCAAAGCCAGCGCCGGAATCCCTGACCGTGAGATGAATCTCGTCCGCCGTTCCCCAGAATCGCACTTCGAAGTGCCGCGCCCCACTGTGCTTTACCGAATTGTGCAACGCTTCTTGTAAGACCCGGTAGAAGCATAAGAGAAATCTCTCGCGACAACGGGATCGGCAGATCGTGCGTCTGGAAGTCAATCTCCGCTCTCTGCTTTGTGCCAAACACCTGGCAGAACCCTCTCATCGCGGCAGCGATGCCCATGTGCTCCAGCCTTGCCGAGTGCAGCTCGTGCGACAGAGTTTGAATATCGGTGGCCAGGTCGATCGGTCCGCATCTGGAATTCACCCAACCGGCTCCGGACTTCAGGCGAATCGAGAGCGTCTTGCTGGAGCTGCTCTAACTCGACGGCCAGCAGTGCCACCCGCTGGCCGATGTCGTCGTGGAGCTCTCTTGCAATCCGCGTACGCTCCTGCTCCTGTGCCTCGATTAACCTTCGACTTGCGTTGGCGATCGCCGCTTCCGACAGCTTGCGATTCGTAATGTCCGTTACCATTCCGATCATCCGCAGCAGCTTTCCCTGATCGTCAAAGAAGCCTCTGGCGCTTTTTTCCAACCAGATCAACGAGCCATCCGGACGCAGAACACGGTAGCTGAGTTGCAGCGCCGGATTCTGCGGCGTAAGGTGTTCCACCGCACCCGACAAACAAAGCGCGGTCTTCGGGATGAATGCTCGCCAGCAGTTGTTGGCGAGTAAAGTCTTTCGCCTGATCGCTGAAACCAAGGACATCGACGGATTCCGCGGATCGCACGATTTTGTCCGTCGCAACGTCCCACTCGTACGCATACATCTTTCCGGCTTGGATAGCTAAGCGCAGTCGTTGTTCGCTGTCACGCAGTGCCTGCTCAGCGAGAACTCGCGCTTGCTCCGCCTGGCGACGCTCCGTGATGTCCCGTTGAATCCCCCACGTCCTCAGCAGCAAACCATTTTCGACAATCCCGATCATGCTGTTAAGGAACACTTTAGGATTACCCTGCGGATCCGCCTCATGCGACTCGCGGTCCACGACCCGGTAACCTCCACGGATGTAGTCGCGCGTCAATTCGACGTTTACAGGATCCAGCGGATCCACGGTTTCGGTGAGTCTCTTACCCGCAAAGTCAGCGGCAGACAGCCCATACATGCGGGCCAACGCGTCATTGCACTCGGCCAGGTAAGACTCATGCAGAATGCGCTGAACCTGCTCGTCTTCCGGCAAATCCACCGGAATGGGCCGGTCGAGTTCCTGGCAAAAAATTCCTTCCGAACTCTGCGACACGAACAACCGGTAATTCGACTCGCTCTGCCGGAGGGCTTCTTCAGCCTGCTTGCGCTCCGTAATATCCGCCACCATGCCGACAATTCGCAGCAGCTTGCCCTCGTTCGTCGAAGTGCGCACGGCCGGTTCTCTCCACCCAAATCATCCTCCCGTCAGGGCGCAACATTCGATGGCTGATTTGAAGGTTCGGCCTTTCCGGGCTTAGAGCGGCATCTGCTGCCAGCAGTTTTTCCCGGTCTTCCGGGTAAACCTTTGCCAATACTTGTTGGCCCGTGGCAGCGTGCTCAGAATTGTCGATCCCCAAAATGTCGGCGCAGTCCCCCGAACGAACGATCTTGTCGGTGGCCGCCTCCCATTCGTAAGCGAACATCTTGCCAGCTCGAACCGCCAATTGAAATCGCTCTTCGCTCTCTCGCAGCGCCTCTTCCGTCCGCCTCCGTTCACGTAATGTCCTCCACAAAGGCAAAGACCAGCGGAGATCCTCCGTCCTGATTCTTCAAAAGCGTGACGTTCAGCCTTCCCCAAAGCTTTCCGCCGTCCTTTCTGACATAACGTTTTTCCAGGGTGTAGTGGTCGATGGCGCCATCGCGCAGCCGCTGAAACAGTGCCCAGTCGTCCTGAGAATCTTCTTCACTCGCAAATTCCGAGCAACTCATCCCGCACAGTTCGTCGTCCCGATATCCCAGCATCGAGCACAGGGCGGGATTCGCCACCAGAACCTTCCCCTCGAGGTCCTCCACTGCGATTCCCAATGACGCTTGCTCAAATAGATAATGAAAAAGATACTTAGCCTGTGCCGGTAATGCCTGCAGGGACATTGGCAACTCCTGAAAATCGTTTGGCGAACACCCTAGCACTTTCTAGAGGGAAAGTGAAATTTGACCGACAATCGGCGGCCCGGCAGCCGAAATTCACGCAATCTTAACCACGGTGTCACCGCGCTGTAACAAATCCCCACTAGGGTTTCTGGGTTGACCCCGGCTGGATCTCAGTCTCGGCAAGACTTGAATATGCCCGGAATCCGATTTCTCAGCCCAAGGCAATCCCTCATCGAGGAAGTTCAGGAGATCACTATGAAAAAGTCCGCCCTAGCTCTGGGCCTGTTGGCCGCTCTCACCGGTAGCGCGATGGCGCAACAAGGCGCCGTGCCCAAAGGCATCCCAGCTCTCGACCATGTTTTCGTCATCATGATGGAGAACCATGGTTACAAAGAGATTCTCAACAACCCTAGCGCCCCGTTCATTAACAAGTACGCCAAGTCCGCCAATCTCGCGACGAACTACTTCGCTGTCGCTCATCCCAGCCTGACGAATTACCTCGAGACCGTGGGCGGATCGAACTTCGGCGTCCACAGCGACAACAATCCGGACTGGCACAATGGCTCCTGTGCGACCAATCTCTCCACCGGAACGGTCAATACTGACAGCCCGCCGAGCCCAGCCATCTGTCCCATTTCCGGCACCGGTACCGATGCCGCGACCCCGATCTTGGACTGCACCAACGAAGTCACCGGACCTCCTTGCGAGATCAATATCGACGGCAAAAACTCGTATCCGGCGGTTTCGACCACGCTCGGAATCACCATTGCCGAACAGTTGGCAGCCGCGGGAAAGACCTGGAAAACCTACCAGGAAAGTCTTCCGATGACTGGCCCGGATCGGGTCAACTATAGTGATGGGAACTTTACCAACAACACCAATTTCTCCAACATCAACCCGCAGCTGACCCCGCCACTATCGAGCGCCGACATCGTCCAGCTGTACGCGTCCAAACACAACCCCTTCGTTTATTTCCACGACGTTCAACAAGGCACGAACCCACTGGTCAGCTTTGCCCAGATGGCTGGGTTCGACGGCGCCAGCGGGCTCTGGGGAGACCTCGCCAGTGGCAAGGTCGCCAACTTCTCCTACATTGTCCCCAACCAGTGCAACGACCAGCACGGTCGCGCCAACGGAACGGCCTTCTGCGGATTCGATCCCAACGACGACGGTAAGCAGGCCGGTCTCAACCCCGCTCTTATCCTCCTGGGAGATCAGGTGCTGCAGAAGCTCGTCACCGCCATCCACGAGTCCCCGGTGTGGACGAACGGCAACTCCGCAATTGTCGTGATTTGGGACGAGAACGACTATTCCGTTCAGCCCATCATCAATCAAGTGGTGGCCATTGTTGACACCAACTATGGCGTTCACCAGCTCCAAAGCGCAAAGTTCTACACTCACTTTTCCTTGCTGCGCTCGATCGAAGGCGGTCTCGGCATCCCTTGCCTGAACCATGCCTGTGATGCGAGCACCAACACCATGACCGACTTGTTCGGCACGCCCTAAGGTACGGCTGACGGACGTTCGGTTGGCATGATAGACCGCTATGCATCGGGGCCGGTCCTTCGGGACCGGCCCCGGTTTCTTGGCGTCCGCCTCATCACTTGTTCATTTCATCCTTGCCCGGGCTGCCGGTAAGAGTCGACCAAGACTCTTGCGAAATGCTCTTGACACCGATGTCAAGCGTGCTTTACATTTCAGGTGTCAATGATGCTTGACTTGGAGAATCTGATGGACGCCAACAACAAGCGCTATCTGAAAGAATTCCTCGGCTCGATGGCTGGCTACTCCGTAATGGTGCCGCTTTCCGTGTGGATGTTGCGGGGCCATGAGCACACGGGGCTGGGGTACGTTATCGCGTTCCTTCCGATTATCCCCTCGGCCTTCGCTATGTGGGCTTTCATGCGATATTTCCGCGCGCTCGACGAACTGCAGCGGCGCATCCAACTCGAAGCGGTCGCATTCAGTTTCCTTGCCACGTGCCTGATCACGCTCACCTGGGCGTTCCAACAGAACGCCGGACTGCCCCGCTTTGATGTGAGTTGGGTTGCGCCCTTGCTGATCGTGCTGTGGAGCCTTGGCCTCGTCATCGCCAAGCAGAGGTACGAGTGAAAAACAGCGTGCGCGATCTGCGCGGACAATTGAACTGGACCCAGGCCGACCTCGCCGATAAACTCGGCGTCTCCCGCCAGACGGTCAACGCGATTGAAACAGAGAAGTACGATCCCAGCCTGCCCCTGGCCTTCAAGATCTCAAAAATATTCCGCAAGCCGGTAGAGGAGATTTTCAAGGCCTAAGGGTGAAAGCTTAAACTCTTGTGTGGCGACAGAATCTATGTGGAGACAGCCGCCTTCGGCTGTCCGTCGAGCGAAGCTCGACGGGGGCTCTTGGCCAGTTCCTACTTCGGATACCAATCCAGCAGCCGCACCTCAATCCCCGTTCCTTCCAATCCCTTCTGAAACACAGCCAGATCGGACCCGCGGTAGTGATACGGAATCACAATCTTCGGATGGAACGCCTTCACCGCGTCCGCGGCCTCTTCCGGCGGCATCGTGTACGGCAGATTCATGCACACGAACGCCACGTCGATGTTCTTGAGCGCCCGCATCTCCGGAACGCCCTCGGTATCGCCCGAGAAATAAAATCGCTTCCCACCGTAAGTGAGGACATATCCATTCCCTCGTCCCTTGTCGTGAAAAAGTTTTCCCGGCGCCGGACCGCGCTTCAGGTTGTAGGCAGGAATCGCCTCGATGGTCCAGCCCTGCCAAGTCTTAGTTTCTCCGTTGGCAATGGGCTTTCCCGAAGTCACTGTCTGCACGACCGCGGGCGCAGCAAAAATCTCGGTATCGGCCTTGCTGATCTCCTTAATCGAATCGGGGTCCATGTGGTCCCCGTGAATATCGGTGATCAGGATGAGGTCTGCCTTGGGAAGTCCGGCAAGCTTCGCGGGCTTGGCGGGATCGAGATAGATCGTCTTTCCCCCAGCTTCGATCAGCGTGCTGGCATGGTTCAGCGGAGTGATCTTGACCGGCCCGGCCGAAGTTGGAAAGACCTGCGGCTCAGCGGCATTACCGAACAGCGTCAACGCGAGGAGAAAGCAGATAAGGATCGTTGGTTTCATTTGTTCGACCTACCATCGGCTCGATATTAAATGACAAACACGGCAAGACTGGGTCTTTCTTCAGACCAAGTAAGGCTTGACCGGCAATCAGAACGAGAACATCGCCGCCATACAACTCTTGGCAGTTCACTTCGATTTATCGGCTGTGGCGTCCGATCCCACAGTCATAACATTTAGAGTAGCCGCGTTTTCTGACGCGATCGCATCTTCGATTCGCTCCACAAATAACTTGAAGGCATCCGTTGACTCTTTGTAAACCCCCACGCGGGTAAGAAACTCGAACTTCTCATGCTCGAGCAATTGTTCGGTAGAACGATAGTTCTTCCATTGTTCGCGAGGGTGGAAAACACTTTCCAGCGAAACCATCACCACTACAAGGAGACTGATAACTGTGATAACGGCCTTCATTACCGGGAAGCCAATCAGGTTGTTGACCCCGGCCTCCACATTAACCAGAACGGGAACAACGCCCCCAGCGACCACGGTGAAGGCGCGCATGCGGAGGAACATTTTCTTGTACCTGACCGCTTTGCCGTCGTACCAGTCCTTGTATTGCTTCACGCGGGTTTCGATGTATTGATCGGGCGTAAATGCGCCTGCCGCTGGAGTCGCCATTATTGTTGTCCTCGTGGGTTTCCCGACTCGCTTACTCTTCTTCTTCCTTCACCTCGCCCCGCTCCGCCTTCGCCTTCTCGATAATCTTCTCCTGCAACTGCCCCGGCACCACGTCGTAGTGATGCATTTCCATGTTGAAGCTGCCGCGGCCTTGCGTCATCGACGTCAGCTCCACGCCATAGGTCAGCATCTCCGACATGGGCACTTCGGCCTTCACCACGGTGTTGCCGCCCTTGTTGTCCATGCCCTGGATGCGGCCGCGGCGGCTGTTCAGGTCGCCCATGATCGATCCCGCGAAATCATCCGGCACCGTGATTTCAACCGCCATGATCGGCTCGAGCAGCGTGGGCTTTGCCACCTCCATCGCTTTCTTGAAGGCGATGCGGCCCGCCATCTGGAACGACAAGTCGTTCGAATCCACGTCGTGATACGAACCGTCATACAGCACGACGCGAAAATCGACGACCGGGAATCCAGCGAGATATCCGCGCGCCGCAGCGTCGCGAATTCCTTTTTCGACCGGCGGAATATAGTTCTTCGGAATCGCGCCGCCGAAAATATCGTTCACGAACTCGAACTCGCCGCCGCGCGGCAGCGGCTCCATCCGGATCTTGCAGTCGCCATACTGCCCGTGCCCGCCAGTCTGCTTCTTGTGGCGTCCCTGCACGTCGGCCTTGCCGCGGATCGTCTCCCGGTACGGCACCTTCGGCGCCTTCAGCACCACTTCCGTGTGATACCGCTTCTTCAGCTTCGAAACCGATCACTTCGATGTGCTGCTGCCCCGTGCCCGCGATCAGAAATTCTTTCGTCTGCGGATCGCGGAAGAACCGCAGCATCCCATCCTCTTCCATCAGCTTGTGAATGCCCGGCCCCAGCTTGTCTTCATCGGCGCGGCTCTTGGGCTCGATGGCAAACGTGATCGCCGGCTCCGGCAGCTTCACCCGCGGATACTGAATCGGCGCCGACTTGTCGCCCAGCGTGTCGCCGGTCAGCGTGTCTTTCAATTTCGCCACCGCGCCAATGTCGCCCGCGTGCAGTTCCGGCACCGGAACCGCGCGTCTTCCCCTGCATGACTTGAATGTGCGCGAATTTCTCCTGCCCGCCGCGGCTGAAGTTCTGCAGCGTCGCGTCATTCTTCAACACGCCGGAAAAAACTTTGAAGTACGAAATCCGCCCGGCGAACGCGTCTGACACCGTGCGGAACACATACAACGAAACCGGCTCTTCATCCGACTCATGCCGCTTCGGAGCGTCGCCATTGCCCGCCAGCTTCGCCCTGCACCCACTCGTGCTCCGACGGCGCGGGCGTGTAGTCGACAATGAAATCCATGACGCGGTCCGCGCCAATGTTCCCCAGCCCCGAACTGAAAATCACGGGGAAAATCTTGTCTTCGCGAATCGCATTGTGCAGCGCCGGGATCAGATCCTCTTCGCCCAGCGTCCCCGCCTCGAAGAACTTCTCCATCAGCTTGTCGTCGCCCTCGGCCACCAGCTCCACCAGCATCTCGTGCGCTTCCTGCACCTGCGCCCGCATGTTGGCGGGAATCTCCGTCTCTTTCCCCTTGCCGTTTCCGCCCAACTCGTAGGTGTAGGCCTTCATGCGCACCAGATCGACGACGCCGGTCAAACTCTTCTCAGCGCCAATCGGCAGCTCGATCGGAATCACGTCGCGCCCAAACGCATTGGTCAGCGATTCCAGCACGCGCTCGGCATTGGCGCGGTCGCGGTCCATGCGGTTCACCACGATCAGCCGCGGCGTCTTGTACTCTTCGCAGTAATTCCACACGCGCTGCGTGACGACCTCCACGCCGGCCACGCCATCGACCACCACAATCGCCGCGTCCACCACGGGCAGCACCATCTTCGCCTCGTGGACGAACATGCTGAACCCGGGCGTGTCGAGAATATTGATTTTCGTTGTGCCCGACGACGTCCCCCACTCGACCACCGCCGCGCCGGTCGAAATCGACATCTTGCGCGCGATCTCTTCTTCGTCGTGGTCGGTTGTGGCCGACCCGTCGTCAACGCGCCCCAGGCGCTGGGTTGCGCCCGCCGTGTACAGCATGGCCGATACCAGCGTGGTCTTGCCCGCATGCCCGTGCCCCACCATCGCGACATTCCTGATGTTTGCTCCCGAATAGACTTTCAAGTTGGGCTCCTTCGGCAGGCGTGGGAAGAGAGACGGCCATTAGAAAGAGGAGTATAAGGACAGGAACATGGCCAACCCGAGCATCCCCTGCCAAAACTAGGATGCTACCACGCGGCGAACGGAAGCCTCAACCGCACGAGGGCCGATGCCAGCCGACACGGGTGCCCCACCCTTCTTTTCGCGCTTTGGGCGAAAAGGGAGTGGGAACGTTGACTCTCGCGAGCGACGCCCCCAAACCGTAGTATGATCCCGACGGGATGCTTGGCAACCGCACCAGCGAGCAGTGGATCGCGCAATACTCCACCAGCCACCAGCACCCAGTCAATCGCCTCTGCCACACTCTCGGCATCCCCACCATCCTGCTCTCAGTCGCAATTTTCGTCGCCGGATTCTTCTTTCATCGCCTCTGGTTCTACGCCCTAGCACTCTTCGTCATCGGATGGATCCTCCAGTTCATCGGCCACGCCTTCGAAGGCAAGCCCCCCGAATTCTTCAGCGACTGGCGATTCCTCTTCGTCGGCGTCCGCTGGTGGTGGGCCAAAATCAACGGCAAAGCCTGAGCACTACGCAATCCACATTTCTTCTCCATCTTCGTACTCAACCGAAAGGCCCGGGTGCCCCATTTCTCGCGCGTCTGTTGCGCGAGAAGTGCGGTCTTGGGCAGTTCACCTCTATGCTTGCGCTCACTCAGGATTCTGTTCTATGCTTGCCCCACCTTGGGTTCTGATTCACGTAACAAAACATGCAGCGCCTGACCGCCAGATTTCTGCTGCTTGTTCGCGCTTGTCGGAACTTTCGTTCCGCCCGCGCTAGCGGTCACGGCTGCGCCGCCGCACGCCTGCTGTCTTAGGAAAGCAGCCCACCAATGCCACGGCTCCGATCCGGATGAGCGCGCCATCCGCAGCAACAGCTGCTGCAACCAAAACTACTGCCGCGCCGTAACCACATCTCAGTGGGCGCATCCGCAATCGTCGCTCGCATCGCTCTCTGCGCGGACGGTTGAAGCCCGCCTCACCGAATCGCGCGCGGAATCTCCAGCCTCACAAGCTCTTCGCATCCCAATCCACCCGCGCTCCTCCGCAACTCTCCATCGCCTGATCAAAGTCACAATCGACCCGCGCGCAACTGCTCGTGTGGGACAGGCGCACTTGGCCCGTCCGCCGGGCGCAGCCCGGCTGCTTTGCGTCGCACGCAGCTCCAACAAGTCATGGAGATTTCATGCGTTTCGTTCGCATCCCGTTGCTGCGCATCCTGCCTGGCCTTGGCCGTCTTCGCCTCCATCGTCGGCTCCGTCCGCGGCATCATTCACGATCCCCAGCATCGTCCCGTGCAAGACGCCATGGTCATGCTCAAGGCCAAATCCTCCGACTGGTCGACCACTGCCAATTCCGACGCCAACGGAAACTTCACTTTCAACGCCGTCCCGCTCGGAGAATACGTGGTCACC
This sequence comes from uncultured Acidobacteriaceae bacterium, assembly GCA_963795875.1. GTDB lineage: Bacteria > Acidobacteriota > Terriglobia > Terriglobales > Acidobacteriaceae > Sulfotelmatobacter. Next base: position 78,777 of record CAWCJM010000003.1, on the reverse strand, counting down.
GTCGCCGGCGTCGGCTTCGAACAGGCTCAGCAGGATGTCGCCGTCATGTCCAGCGCGCAGCCCGTGCTGCATTTCGCGCTCAACGTCGCCGGAGCCAAGGAGATCGATCAACGTCTCCGGCACTCCCGATGCCGCTCCCACCGATTCCTCGACGCCGACCACCCTCGTCGACCGTCTCGAGATCGCCCGCACGCCCGGCGCCGCATCGCTCCAACAGCCTGGCGATGATTACCGACTATCGTGCCCGGCGCCTACGTCACGCACGATCAACTGCACATTCGCGGCGGACATCAAACCAGCTGGCTGGTCGACGGCGTCCCCGTGCCCAACACCAATATCGCCTCCAACCTCGGCCCGCAATTCGATCCCAAAGATATCGACTACCTCGAAGTCAGCCGCGGCAGCTACGGCGCCGAGTTCGGCGACCGCACCTACGGCGTCTTCAACGTCGTGCCCCGCACCGGATTCGAGCGCAACCGCCAGGCCGAGCTGGTTCTGAGCGCCGGAACTTTCTACCAGACCAACGACCAGTTCAGCATCGGCAGCCACACCGAGCGCTTCGCCTACTACGCCAGCGTGAACGGCAATCGCAGCAATCTCGGCATCCAGACGCCCGTTCCGCAGGTCGTGCACGACGCCGCCAACGGCTATGGCGGATTCGGTTCACTCATCTTCAACGTCGATCCCTCCAACCAGCTCCGGCTCGTTGACTTCAGCTGCGCAAGGACTACTACCAGATTCCCTACGATCCGTTCCGAACTTCAATGACCTGGAAAGCTTGCGCAATATCGACAGCATCGGCCTGCGCGACGGCGACCACGAATCCGACGCGATCGTCAATTTCTCCTGGGTGCACACCTTCAACTCGAAACTCCTGCTGACGGTTTCGCCCTTTTATCACTACAACCGCCGCGAATTATGAAAGCTCGCCCTACGACTACCCGACTGCCAGCACCAGCGATCGCGTCTCAACTTATGGCGGCGGCCAGGCGAGCTTCAGCGCGAATCTTCCGAAGAACAATTTTCAGGCGGGTTTCTATGGATTCTATCAGCGTGACGATTCCCACGTAGCGTGCTCTTCAATTGCCCGTCCAACGGAGATCCGAACTTTCCCGACTGCGGCGGCTCGCCCGTTACCGACACCGAGCATCCCTCCGGCAGCGTCACCGCCTTCTTCCTCGATGACAAATTCAAACCTTTCTCCTGGCTCACGCTTTCGGCCGGCATGCGGCCCACTCACTTTTCCGGCAGCCGTCGTCGAAACCGCCATCAGCCCGCGCTTCGGCGTCGCGCTCAACATCCCGCGCCTCAACTGGACCTTCCGCGCGTTCTACGGCCACTACTATCAGGCGCCCCCGCTGGTCACCGCCTCCGGCCCGCTGCTCGAGTTCGTCGACAGCAGCAATCTGCACATTCATCCCGCTGCACGGCGAGCGCGACGAAGAAGCACAATTCGGCGTGACCATCCCGTGGCACGGATGGGTTTTCGACGCCGACGCCTTCCGCACCAATGCCGCAAACTTTTTCGATCACAACAATGTCGGCGAGTCGAATCTCTTTTTCCCGCTCACCATTCAGAACGCGATCATCCGCGGATGGGAGGCTACGCTCCGCTCTCCCCGCATCGCGCACCGCGGCCAACTTCACCTCGCCTACTCCAATCAGGTTGCTTGGGCCGGGGGATTCGATCAACGGCGGCCTCACCGATCTTTCCTATCTCCCCTGGGGCCCGCTCGATCACGACCAGCGCAACACGCTCAACGTCGGCGGCGACGTGACTTTGCCGTGGCGCGCCTACGCCTCGACCAATGTCTATTACGGCTCCGGTTTCACCAACGCGTTTCCCGGCCAGCCGTATCCCGGAAACTATCTGCCCCCGCACACCACCTTCGACCTGACCCTGGGCAAGGATTTCGGCGAGCGCTTCTCCGCCTCCATTAACGCGATAAACGTAGCCAACCGCCGCGTCGAACTCGACAACAGCGTCACCTTCGGCGGATTCCACTGGAACAATCCCCGCGAAATCTTCGTCGAACTCCGCTACCGCTTCCACTTCTAAAGTGTTTGGGCGGTTCTAATACCAACTCTACCCCACTCTGGGGCGGCACTTTGAGGCCGGTTCCAGCGTCGTGCGAGCCCATTCAGCCCTCGGCAACTTGCCTCACAACCCCTCTCCATACCGCGGAATCCAATACGCAATTCAAATGCGTAAACGCGGAGGCCGCATGGACCAGCATCAGATCGCAATCCTCATTGGAGTAGTCGCGGCGGTGGCATTGGTTGGTGTGATCAGTTTCATCCTGGCGCGAAAGCGCCGCAGCCAGCAGCTTCGCGAGCGCTTTGGACCCGAATACGACCGTGTGCTCAAGAAAGAAGGCGAGGTTCGCCGCGCGGAGGGCGTTCTCGAAATTCGCGCCAAGCGTCACGATAAATTTGCCCTGCGCCCGCTCACCGAGGGCACCCGCGCCGATTTCGCCGAGCGCTGGCGAGTCGTGCAGTCGAACTTCGTTGACGATCCGAAGGGCTCCGTTTCACAGGCCGACCACTTGGTGAACGAACTCATGGAAACCCGCGGTTATCCGATGGCTGATTTCGAGCAGCGCGCTGCCGATATCTCCGTCGATCATCCGGTAGTCGTTGAAAACTATCGCGCCGCCCACGACATTGCCCTCCGCCACAGTCGCGGCGAAGCCAGCACCGAAGACCTGCGGAAAGCGATGGTCCACTATCGCTCTCTGTTCGAAGAATTGCTCGGAGATGCATATCCCCAACGAAAGGAGGCACGAGCATGAGCGTGCCCATGAAAAAACCCGAACCCGAACTCGAAGAAGACCTAACCACGGCAGATTTGGCACAGGGCAAGCGCCCTATGTCAGAAGATCGGCTTAGAGATCTGCCCACTGAAGATCGGCCCAGACCAGTGCTCACCGGACGTCCTTCCGGCGAAATCACACAACCGAACGTGCCCACCGTTTCCAGCGACGTTAACAATACAGGCTTTCGCAATACAGAAGCTCGCAGCCCAACCGATGCCGCTCCACTATTCCCCAACAACGAATTGGAGGACTTGCGGAATCGCTGGAGCAGCGTTCAAACCACGTTCGTCGACGAGCCCCGCAGCGCCGTCGAGCAGGCAGACGGTCTGGTCGCAGCAGCCATGAAACGCCTGGCCGAAGTTTTCGCCGAAGAACGCTCCAGACTCGAACAGCAGTGGGACCGCGGCGACAACGTCTCTACCGAAGACCTGCGCATCGCTCTCCAACGCTATCGTTCCTTCTTCCAGCGCTTGTTATCTGTTTAAGAATACCGGGCGGACAGCGAATCGTCCGCCCGATATTTCCAGCGATCGATCCCCCATGCCCATCATGGCCTCGGCTACACGTAGTCGAACAGGGTCATAAAACCGAAGTCCATGTGCAGCTGCTGGTGGCAGTGGAACAGCGTCAGTCCCGGATTGTTGGCAATGAAGTCGATCTCCACTTCCTGGTACCCGCCCACCATCACAACATCTTTCATGACGCCCGACGTGGGCTGCCCCGCGACCCGCGTCAGTTCGAAGCTGTGCCGGTGTAGATGAATCGGATGGATGTCATCACTCGCATTCCGCATACGAATGCGATAGCGCTTGCCCTCGCGCAAATGAAAGGCGGCCGCCGCCGTCATCTGCTCCCGCGCATACGCCACTCCGTTGATCGTCCACTGATTGAATCCGTCGAGTGCTGCATTTTTCTTTTCGAACAGCATGTCGAACACTTCGTCAGGCTTCGCCGAAGGCGAGCTGGAATTCCCGAAGTCTGCGTAATTCCATTTGAAGGGCCTCGGTGGCAGCCACTGCGGCTTTCCCTTAGAGCCCGCGTACTCCACCACAATGCCCATGCCGTGGTGACGATCGTCGTCTGCCAGGTCTCCCATCACCCACACTCCGGGATGATTCATCTCCACAATCGCTGAAAGTCGTTCCGCAGTTCCCAGCCATAGAACTGGCACGCGGACAGGCTTGAGCAACGGATTCCCATCCATCGCAATCACGTTGAAGCTGTGACCCGGAATCGCCAGGCTTCGAATCTCAGTCGCGCTCCCATTCAGAATGTGAAACAGAACGCGCTCGCCCGCTTTCACCCGCAGCGGCTCGCCGTGTCCCAACATGCGCCCGTTGATAGTGAAGGAATCGTAGCCAACTTCGAATCCATGCGGCATCCCTTTGGCGAGCGACGCCTTCATCCTGCTCTCACCGGACTCCTTGAGTTCAGGAACGGTCTGCGCTGGCGACAGAAAATCCATCGCCATGTCGCCGCCGCGACTCAACGTGGGCTGAAACTCTTTGAGTGTCAGAAAAACTTCTCGGTCGTAGTTTCCGGCGTGCTGTTTCGGTTCAATGTAAACTGGGCCGACCAGTCCGCTATACTGCCCCTCCGCCAGATTCGCGCCCGCGCGCACATGTGTGTGGTAGAAGCGCAAACCCGCGGGCCTCGGCACAAACGAAATTCTGCGCGTGCCGTGCGGAGGAATAAACGGCGTCCCCTCCTCCGCCGCCCCATCCACCTCGGTCGAAACGGACTGCCCGTGCCAGTGCAACTGTTCCGGAGTATCCGTATCGTTGCGAACATCGATGCTCACTCGCTCACCCTCTTTCAAACGAAGCAGCGGCCCCGGAAACTGCCCGTTGTAATTCGTAACCGAAACGATCCGCTTCGGTGCCAGCTCGATCGGCGTGGTCGCAATTGTGAGCGTGTAGTCCGCCGGTCCGTCATTCTGCGGAGCGGCTAACCCAGCAACGATCGCCCGGCTCCACAGTCTTGGTGAAGGCAGCAATGCAGCGCCGGCGGTAGCCCCAGCTGCTTGCAGAAAGGTCCGGCGATTGATGTGGAATCGAGACATAAAATCTTCGGGGTTCGATGCGTAACTTGGGGCCCTCGATCAGGAATATCGAATTCCGACTGCCGCATGAACTTCTAACCCTCGGGCGTTATCCTGAGCGCAGCCGTTTTTCAGGCGGAGCTAAGAGCCTGCCCTGACCGAAGTCGAAGGGATCTCGCAGCCGACTCGAGATCATGCACCTCCGCCGAAACTCTCATCCCCGCCCCATCTTCTCCCGCAGCATCTCCTCCACGTCGCCGATCTTTTCTCCCAGCACATTCAACTTGCGCGCCAGCCCTTGAATCTCCACCTCGGCTCTCCGGTTCACATCGTAATCCAGTTCGCCGCGCAGCCGGTCCTTCGTGTCCTGACGGTTCTGACTCATCATAATGATGGGAGCCTGCACCGCCGCCAGCATCGACAGAAACAGATTCAGCAGAATATACGGATACGGATCCCACGCCCTTCTTCCCCAGCGCCGCGTCGATGGTCATGTAGACCGCAAGCGCCACGCTGAACGTAATAATGAAAGTCCACGATCCGCCAAATCCCGCGACCACGTCGGCGATCCGCTCGCCAAACGTCGCATCCTTTTCGATCACTTCATTGGGATGCCGGTTCGCCCGCAGCCGCACCAATTGCTGCGACGCGTGAAATTGCCGCCCCAGCACCCGCAGCATATCCATCCCGGCGAGCGGCTTGCGCTGCAGCAGCACGGCAATATCTTTCTGGTCCACTTCCAGGCACACCGCCTCGTCGATCGCCACCGCCTCCGTCTGATGCGGAGTCTGCTCCAGCATCGACGCAAATCCGAAGAACTCTCCATGCGACGGCTCGTCGACCACGACTTCCTGATGGTCCTGGTCGACCGTCGAGACACGCGCACCCGCCCCGACACCACCACATACGCCTGCCCGCCCGAATCGCCGATCTTGTAAATGCGCTGCCGCGGCGCAAACGTTTTCAGCCGCACCTGCCCGGCCAGCACCGCCGTCTCTTCTTCATCGAGCAGCGCAAACAGTGGAACATGTTTCAATACTTCAGGATTGCATGCCATCGAAGGCCTCGCCGTGTGAAATCTATACCGGGTCCGATCGCCCTGAGGATTTCACAAAAGCCGACCGCCCAAACAACACGATGTCTGAGCCGTCGAAAAACCATGTGGAGACAGTCGCCCTCGGCTGTCCGTCGAGCAAAGCTCGACAGCTCAGTGGGCACCAGACTCTTCCTCCGAGTTAAAGTGTTTACAACGTGAACAACCATACTCGCCGTATTGTTCTGCTCGCCTCTCATCCTTGCCACGACAGTCCTTGTTTCTTCCTGCCATTCCGCGAAACCGCCGGCCGCGAAGCGCTATCCCTTCACTGGCCGCGTGGTTCTCGATCGACACCCAAGCGCAATCCGCCATCATCGACGGCGATGCCATCCCCGGATTCATGGAAGCCATGGCCATGTCCTACAAGATCAAGCCCGAAGCCACCTTGAATCACCTGCATCCCGGCGATTCCATTTCCGCCGAAGTGGTGGTGGTTCAGCCCGACCCCAAGAACGAAGACGCCGCTCCCGACTACTGGCTTGAGAACGTTAAAGTGACCTCCCACATCGACCCCGTCCCGGCAGCCGTGCCAACTCGCTGCACATGCCCGCGCCCGGCGAAGATGTCCCCGATTTTTCCTTCACCAATCAAGTCGGGCAAGCGAATTTCTCTCCAGCAATTTCGTGGCAAACGTTCTGTTCGTCACCTTCATCTACACGCGCTGCCCTTTCCCCGATTTCTGCCCGCGCATGAGCAGCAACTTCGCGGAAATCTACAAGCAGCTGGGCACGAACCCAGCGCTAACTGGCGCTCATCTGCTGAGTATCAGCTTCGACCCCGAGCACGACACGCCCAAAGTTCTCCGCGACTACGGATTCTCCGTCGCCCACACGCACGATCCCGCGCTCTTCAGTCGCTGGGAATTCGCCGCCCCCAGCAAAGCCGACTTGCCGAAGATCGCCGACTTCTTCGCCCTCACCGTCAAAGCCCGAAGACGGACTGATCACCCACAACCTCAGCACCGCCGTCATCGGCCCCGACGGCAAAATCGTGAAGTGGTATCACGGCAGCGACTGGCAAGCTTCTGATTTAATAAAAGACGCAGCCGCGGCACGTACGCACTAGAATTCCGGGGCATAGAATGCGGCTTGATGTTTCTCAGATGCTGGGTTGCACGAGTTGCTAAAGTCGCATGAGACTTGAGTCGACAGGATTTTGGGTGACGCAGCACTTTGGCGCGCACGAGCTTTTGGGTGGCGCAGCGCTTCAAGCGCTGCGATAAGCGCCACGTGCTATGAATTAGGCTTTAGCCTCTGAGGTACGTTAAACCCGCGAGCTTCATCATCGTCCAACAGCAACGAGGGAACTTCATGAAATATCTGCTTCTAATTCTGGCCGTGCTCGGCATCGTCGCTTCCTCTCTCGCCCTGCGCGAGCACTACCGCGAAGTACGGCGATTCCCCCTGCAGCATCAACGAGCACTGGGACTGCGGCGTCGTCAATCACAGCCCCTACGCCATGCTTCCCCATCACGCCGACGACTGGCCTCTGCACTGCCAGATTCCTGTCGCCGTCTTCGGCATCGCCGGATACATCCTCATGGGCGCACTCGCCTTCCTGCGCTCCTTACCGCCTGCTGCTGGTTCCCACTTTCGCCGGCCTAACCTTCTCGCTTTACCTCGCAAACATCGAAGCGAATGTACTCGGCGTCTGGTGCATCTACTGCGTCATCTCTCTCGGAATCATTTCGCTGATGTCGCTCCTCACATTCGGAGCCGTGGTAGCACAATTCGTACGCAAACCGTCACCCGCCTGAGAGGTCGACAAGGAAAAGGGGCAGGTGCAATCGGGCGTGGATACCAAAGCGCGAGGGGGCGATCCCCATGCCTGGATTCCTCCCGAGACCTGCCCCCTTATAGTTGAACCACGAATCGACTCTGACTGCCATCGGGCAAGTACCCGAGTCAGAAATCGGGAAAACTCCGATGCCACCAGTAAGGAATTCTCTACCTTCTTCTCACTCCAATCTTACGGTTGATGTCCGTCGAAAACTCGATAAAGATATTCAGCAGCACGCCGTAGCCCGCCTGCCCCAGCATGGCGCGCCCGCCTTCGGCGAAGGCGTTGCGCGGATGCGGTTTCCATGCCGTCGAAATCAATCCTCCGCCGAACGATCCTCCGTACAACGCCCACTGCGGACGCAACTCCTGCTCGGTTTGGTTGTAGGTAAGAAAGTTGCGCACGATGGCATGCCGCGTCCGGCGCCAGAATCCGCTGCACTGGCACTGGTCGTAGCGCGGCTCGTATTTCAGCTTCGCATTTCCCAGCGCCGCCAGGCTGTTGGCCGCAATGAACTGCCCCTCGCGCGACGCGAACCGCTCCACATATCCATCCCAACCGTCGTCCCATTGCGATGGCACCCCGCGCGCCTGGTCGATTCCCGCTGCGAACATGCGCTTCAAATATGCGCCCGGACTCGTTAGCGTCTGCTGCAGATAAATCTCGCGCCGCTGCTCGGCGTTCATCGGAACCAGCGCCCGGCCCTTTTCCACGAACACGCCGGTGAACAAGCCACTCTCCCAATCCCGCGCTTTGAGCAGAGCCGCCGTTCCCGCATTCTTCGTAGCTTCTACGGCCTGCATCGTCACTTGCTTGGTTTTCTCCGCAGCGGCCTGCGCGGGATTCGAACTCTCCTCTTGCTGAGGCTTTTCCTCTTCGATGCTGGGCGTCGGCTGCGAGTTCCCTTGTTGTGGGGAAGGTTGCGAACTGGATTCATCCTGCGCCAGGGTCGTCCCGCAAAGGATCGCAACACAAATCACCACTAGCCCACTTGCGCAAAATCCGCTCCCCACAAAACGCGCAGCCCTCACGTCTCACCCTTCCCTGAACTCCGCAACCTGCTCCCGCAAGCAGCATTCCAAAGTTGTCGCCCGCCACTCTGCCGGCCTCTGGGCAGCCCGCTAAACTCATTTCGATGCACTCTCTCTACAACTGCGTTGCCGGACAAAGCGTCCTCGATCAGAAACGGCATCAAGACCCTCCAAGCTACAAGAGCTTCGGAAGCTAAATAATGTGGAAGAGCGGCCCCCTTCAGGGCCGCGTTAGGAGCACGGTGTGAGTGGGGCTTTTTAGCCCCCGAGGTGCAAGAGCGGCGCTTCAGCGTCGCGAAAGGCGAAAATAAGACGCTGCGGGCTTTAGCCCCTGAGGGCTGCTTTCTGCGGGATCATAGAGTCATCAGGAGTACCATGCTCTTAGCCCAGCAACCATGAGCTACCGCTCCATTCTCATCTCGATTGCTTACATTTGCTTCGGACTCTCATCGCTCGCGCAAGAACCCCAAAAACCGGAACCCCAGCAACCGACCGCCCAGGAACGCGCCGAAGCTCTTCTCGACCGAGCCCGCCACGTTTCCGACATCCGCGCCAAAGACGCCCCCGCCTTCCGCCTGAAGGCCACCTTCTCGTTCACCGGAGACAATCTCGATCCCGTCGAAGGAACCTACACTGAGACTTGGGTCTCCGACACGCAATGGCGCCGCGAAACCGTCATCGGAAACCTCCGGCAGATCGACGTCGCCGGACCCGGCAAGCACTGGCTCGTCTATCCTGACGGCTTTCCCGACCAGGCCGTTGTGCTCCCAAGTCTGATGGCCTACCTTCCGTCCACTTCCTTCAAACCGGAATTTGCTTTCATCCGGGAACGCGAAACCAATGACGTCATTGCTGACTGTGCGTTCAGCCGGCCCGTCATCCAAAACATGCAATTCATATTCTGCTTCGAAAAGAAAAGTGGAGTCCTGGTGGGACGGGTCGATCCCGAAAAACGCCCCCGCAACATCGTAAATTCTTCCTGCCAATACGGCTCATTTCGCAAGTTCGGAGATTACGCGTTCCCGCGCGAAGTGGTCTGCTACGAAGACCGCCACAAGAAGATTAGCGCGAACGTTGTCGAACTCGCGCTCGAGCCCCCTCTGGATCCGGCCTTGTTCGACCCTCCAGCGGGTGCCATCGAGGTAGGCCAATGCTCTGGAAAGCGCGAGCCTCCCTCTCTGTCCATGAACGAACTCATCTTGCCAGGGCTAGATCCGGAGCGGATCGCATGGCTTAGGATCTGGTTCGTAGTTGACACCAAGGGAAAGGCGCAGGAAATAAGGGTGTTGCACTCAGCATCGAAAGTTTCTAATGCAAGGGCTCTCGCGACCCTTCGCAATTGGCGATTCAAGCCCGGCACCTGCGACGGCAAGCCCATGCCGATGCCCATGACCCTCGAAATCCCATCCACACCCCGATAGTCGCGTTCGTACTCGTACCGCTAGGACTATGATGGTCGCGGCAGGAGCCACGAACAACCGCGCCGCTGTTCTCGGACGCCTCGCCACTAGCGAATGAGCTTCCAGCTACCGAGAGCTGCTCCCCACAACTCCCAATGCACTACCCTTCGCAGTCTGGCCCTCCTTCGGATCGATGGCGTGCGCCTCAACCATTGCGTCGATGACCTCATTTCGCCGCTTAAGTGCGCGATCTGGATGTGTAATCGGCGAAAGATAGGCTGGCCTTTGGATCAAGCCAGCAAGCAGAGCCGCTTCCTCGACTTGAAGTCGATTCGGCTCCTTCTGAAAGAAGTGTTGCGCTGCCGCCGCGACTCCGACCTGTCCATCTCCGAACCAGGCCCGGTTGGCGAAAATGGTGAACAACTCTCGCCGCGAAAACCGCCGCTCCAACTGCACCGCTGTCCGAATTTCTCGAGCTTGGCGAGTCAAGTTCTTTGACGGCGCGCAGAACGTCGTGCGAGAGATCAGCCACGAGTACGGACCCTTGTGAGAAATCACATTTCCTGCCAGCCAGTGATACATTTCGGCGAGAAGGCCGGGCCCTTCTTCACTTCCCTCGGCGACACTCAAAGCTGCCCGCAAGTTATCGCCGATCGACTCGTAAGGAATGGCTACAGAAGCTAACGGTAGGCACGGATCGGAAACATGGGCCTCCTGAGTGGGGGCAAAGAGGGTCAGGGTATCGATGTTGGGAAGATCGCGCGAGTAAAACAAAACCCAGAAAAGCCCTACGCCGGCAATGAGCAGAACAACAGCAAGCCCAATCCCGAGGACTCTCGTCAACAATCGCATCGCGGCCGCTCTCGGTTCCGGCACTGAGTACTGAGTACCGGGTACTGAGTACTGATGGTCCCTACCCTCTCTCGAACGCGTGCTTCTTCTCCAACTCTTCCATCGCCTGCCGCCGCGCACTCTCGAATCGCTCCGCCTGCCCCATCAGGCCAGCAGTCGCCTCGGCCAACTCGCCCTCGATCCGCAGCAAACCCTGCGCCGCCACCAGCCGCGCCGCAATCTCGATCAAATGCGCCGGCGTCGTCTGCAGATACTGCGCCTCCGTCGGATCGCCAATCCAAACTCGCTTTTCGTCCGGCAAGCTTCGTCTGCCAGTAAACTTTCCGCTCGATGAACTCCGCCATCGCCTCGTCCGTCGCCTTGCCAAACACCCACTGCTGCCGCTTGAAGTCATAGTGCCGGCTGGAAAACGGCACCGGCAACAATTTCCCCGACTTCACAAACTCAATCTGCCGCCGGTCGACTTCCTTGCGCAGCGCATTGATCACCGGAGCTTCCGCATCCTTCGGCTCCAGCGACGGCATCACCTCGCGCACCGTCTGCGAAAGATTCACCGCCACCGGCGCATGCAGTCCTTCCGAACCTTCCAGCCGGATGTCCCCATGCAGCACGAAAAAATCCGCGCCCGACGTCGACGGATGAAACGGCCACTCCAGCCGCAACGTCAGCGGCAGCCCTTTCAGCGTGACCCAGATTTTCTTGCCCGCGCCGCACCCGCATCGTTCGTAGTCCAGTGATTCTCCTACACTTCATAAGTCTATATTCTCTTTCCCAACGCAAATCCTCCGTGTCCTCTGTGTCCTCTGTGGTTAAAGTCCTTCGGAAAATCCGCGTGCTGGAAAAATCAATCGGCAATCTTAAATCTATAATCTGAAATTTTACTGGCTCGACCCTACTTCCCATCCAGCGTCGATCGCACCTTCAACGCCAGGTCAATCCTGGCTGAAAGGTTTCTGCAGCAGCTTCACTCCCGGCTCCAGCACCTTGTGCTGCACCACCATATCGTCGGTGTATCCGGTCATATAAACGATCCTGGTTTGCGGACGCTTGCTCAGAATATTCTCCGCCAACTGCGCCCACTCATCCCCGGCATGATCACATCGGTCAGCAACAGATCGATCGTCCCCGCGAAAACTTTCTGCCGTCTGAATCGCCTGCTCCGCGCTCGCCGCCTCCAGCACCTTGTACCCGTATCCCTCCAGAAAAATGCGCGCCAGTTCGCGCAGATCGGGTTCATCTTCCGCGATCAGAATCGTCTCGGTCCCTCCCGCCACCATTTCTGCCCGCAATCGTCTCCTGCTGCTTGCGCGTGCCGCCCTCCGCCGCCGGCAAATAAATCCGGAACGTGCGTCCCGCGCCCCACTTCACTCTCCACCTGGATGCTCCCACCGCTCTGCTTCACGATTCCGTACACCGTCGCCAACCCCAGCCCCGTGCCCTTGCCCATCGGCTTCGTCGTAAAAAATGGCTCGAAGATGTGCGAGAGCGTCCCCGCATCCATCCCATGCCCGGAATCCGTCACCTTCAGCATGGCGTATCGCCCCGGCGGCAAGTTCGAGATCGCGCGCCACCTCCGCGCCCACTTCCACGTTCGACGTTTCCATCGCCAGCTTGCCGCCGTGCGGCATCGCATCCCGCGCGTTGACCGCCAGGTTCATCAGCACCTGCTCCACCTGCCCCGGATCCGCCTTCACCGACGCCAGCGACGGATGCAGGCTCGCGACCAGCTCAATATCCTCGCCAATCACCCGCGACAACATTTTCTGCACGTCCGCGACGGCCTCATTCAGGTCCAGAACTTTCGGCTGCAGCACCTGCTTCCGGCTAAAGGCCAGCAATTGCTGCGTCAGCGACGCCGCCCGGTCCGCCGCCCGCCGGATCTGCTCCAGCCCGTTGCGCGCGCGCTCATCCTCCCCCACCGCGCCCAGCAGCAACTCGCCGTGCCCCATGATGATGCTCAAAATATTGTTGAAGTCATGCGCCACGCCTCCCGCCAGCCGCCCAATCGCCTCCAGTTGCTGCGCATTCCTCAGTTGCTCTTCCAGATGCATCCGCGCCGTTACGTCGCGCTGAATTCCCCACGTCCGCACCCAGCAGCCCTTGTCCACGATCCCCACCATCGTGTTGCGGAAAATCTTGGTTCGTCCCTGCGCATCCATCTCGCGCGATTCCTGATCCGTGATCCGGTATCCCGATCGCATGAACGTCTCCATGAATTCCTTCGTCACCGGATCTCCGCAATCAGAAATCTCCGACAGCCGCTTCCCGATAATTCCTCAGCCTTATTGAACGCCGTACATCCTCGCCATCGCGTCGTTGCACTCCGCCATGTATCCGCTCGCCAGGCCCAGCGCGATCTGCTCTTCCACCGTCGCATCCACCGGAACCGGCGGATCATATTCCATCCGGTAGATTCCCTCCGAACTCTGCGCCACAAACACCCGGTAGCGCTCTTCGCTCTCGCGACGCGCTTCCTCAGCCTGATGCCGCGCCTCTTCTGCCTTCAGCCGTTCCGTGATGTCTCGCTGAATTCCCCAGGTCCGCAGCAGCTTCCCGTTCTCTACAATCCCGAACATGCTGTTCAGAAAAGTCTTCGGGTTCCCCTCCACATCCTGCTCGTGCGACTCCCGCTCCAGCACGCGGAATCCATTCCGCACATACTCGCGCGTCAATTCGATGTTGCGCGGATCATCCACCACCAGCAACTTCGCCAGCCGCTTTCCCAGAAGATCCTCCGGAGCTTCGAGCCCGTACATCTGCGCCATCGCCTGGTTGCACTCCGCCATGTACGAATCGTGAAGAATATGGTGAATCAGTTCTTCTTCCGGAAGGTCAATCGCCACCGGCGCATCCAGATCCTGCCGGAAAATTCCTTCCGAGCTTTGCGCCACGAACATGCGGTAGTTTTCTTCGCTTCGCCGTAGCGCATCGTCGGCGCGCTTCCGCTCCGTGATGTCGATCAACATGCCCGCGCGTCAGCCGTTTCCCCGTTTCCGGGTCGCGGACAATCACCGCCTCATCCCGCAGCCACACTTCCCGCCCATCCTGCCGCCGCATGCGGTATTCCACCTGAAACGGAGGTCCTTCTTCCCAACGTGTCCTCCAGCAGCGCAATCGGGTGGTCCTCCGGATTCAAGTGACTCCACCAAAAATGGGGATCCGCCAGGCAATCCTCCGGACGGTAGCCGAGAATCGTCTTCACCTGCGGACTCATATAAAGAAACCGTCCCTGCGCTCCCGCCTCGGCCACATAAGAAATCGCCGGAACCTGCTCCACCAATTGCCGGTATTTCGCCTCCGCTTCCCGCAGCGCGGCCGTCGCCCGCCGTCCTCTCCTCCTGCGCGCGAATCGCCGTGATCCCATAGGCCAGGTTGTTCGCCATCTCGGTCAGCAACTCCACCTCCGAGCTTTCAAACGAACCCACCTGCTCCGAATAAATCGCCAGCACCCCAAACGCCGCGCCCGCAACCCGCAGCGGCAGCGCAATCACCGCCGCATATCCTCGCTGCAATGCCGCCTCCCGCCACGGCTCGAACATCGGATCATTCGCCGTATCCGCAATCACGCAAATCCGGTTCTCGCGAATCGCCGTCCCCGCCGGCCCTCGCCCCGCCGGCGTGTCCGACCAGCTTCAGCGCAATCTTCTCCAGATATCCGCTGCCAAAACCCGCGTGCGCCATCGGCCGCACCGTCTTCTCTTCGTCCTGCTGCGCGTACGCAATCCCCGCCATCCGGTATCCACCCAGCGCGCACGATAATGTCGCAGATCTCGTTCAGCAGTTCCTGCTCGCTGCCCGCCTGCGCCAGTGCCTGGTTGCACGCGCTCAGCGCATGCAACGCCCGGTTCAGCCGCCGCAGTTCTTTATTGATGGCACCCTCGCGAGCGGAATCCGAAGGAATCGGCGAGGAAAACCCGCTGGAAGTAGGGAATGACGGATCGTCGGAGAGACGACGGCAGCGACGAATTCTCGCACCCCGGCGCTGCGCCTGGGCCGTTCGTGCCGGAGTTCTCGGGAGCCTTCTCAGCTCCCGTTGGATCGTACCGTTGAGATTTTTCCTGCGTCATGAAAACTTGCCGGCATTGCTCCGGCATGTTTGCTCTGGGTTTCAGTTAGTGTACAGGTTCTCGCTGCACCTCCGCCTGAAAACTGCGCCCACCTGTTACTGACGTGTGTTTACTGTTCTCCACGAGCCATCCCAGCAGTCCCGCAAGACAGAATCCCACCGCATTCAGAATCCCGTGAGTCCTTGCCATCTCTGGAATCGTCAGAGCATCGCTCCCCACGTAATCCGCAACCGCGTATGCCGCCGACAGCACCATCCCCACAAAAACCGCACCCGCCGCAACTTGCAGAAAGAAACGCGCCGCACCGTCCTCCGCCTTCCTGCCATAGGCCCGCACCGCAGTCGCCAGCCCCGCCACGCTCGCAGAAAACAAAACCGCCGCCCCCATCTTTACCACTGGAGAAATCACAAACCCCGCCGCCACCACCACGGCAATCCCCACCATCAACACCAGCCTCCGCAACCACTCGCTGTTCCCCGCGCCTCTCGGCAAACCGCAACGTTGCAGCACCGATCATCGCCGTGGCAAATCCCGCAAAATGAAAATGCACCGCCGTCAGCAGCCCAATCGGCTCCTGAATCCCCATCGGCCGCATCCCCAACCGCGACGCCACCAGCCACGCCCCACCCACCGCCAGATCGAATCGCGCAATGCAGATGGCGATCGATGTGGCGCGGACGCCCCTGCCCGCATCTCGCCATGGAGCACGAACCAATCCGCATCTACTCCCGAACCAGCTACCAAACGCAGACCACCAACCACCCAATCGCAAACATCCCGCCCTGCGCCCCGGAGGAAGCCAAATCGCCACCACCGCGAGCGCCGCGCCCAAAGGTTGCAACCGTCGCGCGAGTTCCGTGCAGTGCGCTAGTTCCCGCAATCGCCCCCGACAACTCCATCCCCAACGGCACAACCACCAGCGGAGCAAACAGAAACAGCAACTCAATCCCACCCACCCGCGCAATCCCTATCCGCGCCAGCACCGCCATCCCCGCCCACACTGCCGCCCCCGCAGTCGCGCATCCAGTAGCCCAGAATCGCCTTGTCATTCCGTCGAGCGGGAGGAATCTGCTTTTTTCTGTATGACTCGAATGATTTCTTCATTGCTTCCTCACTAAGCCATCAGGGTGCCCCATCCTTCTCGCGTCTTGTGCGAGAGGGTGGGGACTTTGACTTCCCCTCACACCACCCGAACCACCGCCGCCCCAAACACAACCACCAGCACAATCAAAGACGCCAGATACATCGAGTCCAGCCCCCGGTTCTCCCGCCGTATCTCCCGGTCGTAATAGAAAATCTGCAGCACAATCCTCAGCAACCAGAATCCCGCCATGAATCCGCTCAGGAACCGTCCCAACGCATTCCCTCCCGCCAACTCCGCCGCAAACCCGAAACACAGAGCCGCAAACAATCCCAGCACGATCAAGATGTACACCCAGTGCACGTAAAAAATCTGACGAACAAATAGCGGGACCCCCGCCAGCCGTTCTCCCGCACCTTCAATCGCCCCGGCAGGGGCACATTCGCCGCCATGATCCCCAAATGCACGCACCCCGCACCCCAGATCATTTCCTTCATGAGAGTCCCATTCATAAACCCCTCCGCTGTCCTCTGTGTCCTCCGTGGCCTCCGGATTCGCAATTCGCTCGACGATCAACCTTCTTGTGACAGATCTTTCAGTACGAACAGAACTTGCCGCTCAAAAAAGGGGGCTACCCCGCCTTCTTCCGAACCTTCGTCCCCATCCGCAACAGTTTCCGCACCGTCCCCGTCGGCAGACGCTTCATCTGGTCGTACAATTCCGTCACCGCCTCAAAGAATCCCGCCATCGCTACCAGCCGTTCCCGCGTATAGTCTGCTCCCGGTTCCTTCGGATCCAGGTCGGCCAGGCACTGTCCGCAAAATCTCCCGCGTCGGATCGATCTCCCGCCGCTTCCTCTGCTCAATCACCAGCCGGAACATCTCCCACACATCCTTCATCGACTCATAATGCTCCCGCCGGTCGCCCAGCACATGCACCGCCCGCACGATCCCCCAGGTTTCCAGCTCCCGGATCGACGTGCTCACATTCGATCGCGCCACGCTCAGAGTTTCGGCAATCTCCTCCGCAGGCACCGCCTTGGGCGACAAGATACAGCAGCGCGTGAATCTGCGCCACCGTCCGGTTGATCCCCCACCGCGTCCCCATCTCCCCCCAGTGAAGGATGTACTGCTTCTGCACTCCAGTTAATTCCGCCATAACGTTTATTTCAGTACAAACTGAATATACAGAATAATTAGCCCGCTGTCAAGCAGCATAGATGGGGCGCGGGCGCCGCCGCTACGCGAAGCGCCAGCCCTTGCACAACCGTGGAAGAGCGGCCCTTCAGGGCCGCGTCAGCGATCTCAAATCAAGCGGGCTTCAGCCCCTGTGGTCCTTGGACTTTGACTTCCCTCGCTATAATCCCCCCATCTGCCCCGCACTCCATCTCGCTGTCAGCTTCCCGTTCTATATCCACCTCGGCCCCTACGCGGTCCACCCGCACTTCTTCTTCGAAGCCCTCTCCTATGTCGTCGCATTCGCTGTCTACCTCGCGCTCCGCCGCCGCTTCGGAGATCCCATCGTCACCCCACTCCGCTGGGCCGTCATCGCGGCCGCCGTCACCGGAGCCGCACTCGGCTCCAAACTCCTCTTCTGGCTCGAAGACCCGCAACTCACCTGGCAGCATCTGCACGATCCCAACTACCTTGTCGGAGGCAAAACCATCGTCGGCGCCCTCGCCTTCGGCCTCGTTACCGTCGAACTCGCCAAACGCTACATCGGACTCCGCGACTCCACTGGCGACCTCTACGCCATCCCCCTCGCCCTCGGCATCGCCATCGGCCGCATCGGATGTTTCCTCACCGGCCTCTCCGACAACACCTACGGCACTCCAACCACTCTCCCCTGGGCGATCAACTTCGGCGACAACACTCCCCGCCACCCCACGCAGTTGTACGAAATCGCGTTCCTTCTCGCCCTGATCCCGATCCTCTCCGTCGTTCTAAGTAAAATCTCGCCACAAAATAGAAATGTCATCCTGAGCGGAGCCGGAACGCAGCGAAGCGAAGTCACGGCGCAGTCGAAGGACCCCGTCCCCCCGACGCCATCACTGCTGTCGCAGGCAACCGCTACCGCAAAGTCTGTCATTTCGAGGGAGCAGCGAGCGAACGCCACGGCGAGTCGAGAAACCTGCTTCTCATCTGCGCCATCGCGAAACCAGGGTTGGCAGCCCGGCGACGCCTTCAAAGTCTTCATGGTCGCCTACATGTCCTTCCGCCTCCTCTGCGACTTCATCAAGCCCTACCCCCGCATCTTCCTCGGCCTCGGAGGAATTCAGTGGGCCTGTGTCCTGATCCTGCTGTACTATTCCCGCGACGTCGCTCGGTGGCTGCGCCCCATCCCACGCGTCGCCAACGCCTCCTCATGAAAGTGCTTGGCACCATCTTCTTCTCGCTGATCGCCATCCTGGCGTCGCTCGTCTTCTTGCTTTCCTCCCTCTGCGCTTCCGCTACCCACGGCGACGATCGACAGATCTTCATCCTCGTCGCCTTGGGCGCCCTGCTCTTCGTCATCGCATCCATGCGTAAGATTGCCATATTGAACCGCAAGCCCCACCCCGTTTCTGAACCAGATCCGCTGCTCCCACCATATTCGACTGTGCCGCCCAGTTCCGTACCGCCCCCTCCGCCCCCACCCTCCGCGATGCAGCCTCGTTCGATTCCATCCACCGAGGTTCTGCGCGTCTCTCCGCCCCGCGTCTCTCCGCCTGACACTCCACCCGCATCGAGTCAGTCCCGGGCCATCCGCGACGTCGTCGGCCATCTCTCGCCCGCCAGCCAGACCGCCATTCAGCAACTGGCTTTCGCCCTCGCCGCCAAGATCGCCGCCGAAGTTGCCCTCGGACTCATCGGATGGTACGTCGCCGCCCTCGGCCCACCGCGCGCTCCCTTCGCCCTCTTCAAATTCGGATTTCTCGCTTGGGGCTTGGCCGCCATCCTTCCAGATCTGATCCTTCTTTACAGTCTCACCCGCCGACCTCGATCCGCCGCCTTCGCCTACGCTCTGGTAATTCCCGCTCTCCACCTCCTCTTTGGCATTTCCGGTCACTCCGCCCTTCTCGTTCTGCTCCCTCGTTCCAGCCAGGCCGCCATCCCCTTGCTTTCCATCATCCCTTGGATTCTCGATATTGTCGTTCCATATCTCGCCTGGAAGGCCATCCGCCTCACCGGAATTCGTCCCGACCCCGCCCGCCTGATCACCGCCTTCGTCGTGATCCTCATTTATCGCATCCTGCTGCCCGCCCTCTTCGTGTTCCTGAACTAATTCGTGCGTTGAACTCCCGCCGCCGGCTCAAGGAATTCAATGGGCGTACATCTGGAATTGCTTTACTATTCCCGCAATACCTCGCACAACTCATGGAACGATGGGCCGCCAACACGCTTCGCACTCTCGGCATCATCCTCATCGCCGGCTTCGTCCTCGTCACCAGCCTGATCCTCCTCCTGCTCTCCATGTGCGCCGCCCAAAGCTACGGAGGCGCCTCCCACCCCGACGCCGCAGTACCGTACATCTTGGGCGCCCTCGTCGTCGCGATCGGCGGCGTTTGGCTCATCGTCTGGCTGGCTCGCGGCATCTTCCGTTCCATGAAGGTCCTCGAACCCTCACCGGACGGCACTCTTTCGATCACCGAAGTCGCCGCGACCGTACCCGATCCCACGCCAGTCCCTCTTCATCTCTCTCCCTCGAGCCGCAAAGCCATCGACCGCCTCGTACTCGCCCTGGGTACGCAGATCTTCCTCAGTGCCGTCGCCTTGACCTTCAATCAACTTCACTTCTGGTCCGGACCGCGCATCTTCGCCCCGTTTCCTCTCCGCAACTGGGGCCTCGTATTATTCGGCCCATTTGTGCTTTACCATCTCCCTTACGCCATGCTGATCTATGCCCTTCTCAAGCGCCCCGACCGCCGCGCTTTCACCTATTCCCTCGCCGTGCCCGCCATCCTCATCATGCAATCGCTCCTCAGCCTTGGATACTTCAGCCTTTTCGCCCGACAGCATCCCGTGGCGATGATCGTGCTCTTCGTCCCGTGGGCCATTCACATCGTCATCCTCACCCTCGCCTACCAAGCCATCCAGCAAGTCGGTCTTCACCCCAAGCCCTCGTCGATCATGGTGGCCGCCGCCGTCACCTTCGTCTTCTTCTCCTTAATCCACGTGATCACCCCGTTCCTCTACCGCTTCGCGGCGATAATTACGTAGGAACGGACGCATTCGTCTGTCCCCCGACGCGAAAGCGAGGCCAGCCCCATTTCTCGTGCCGGGTGCAAACTCTGTCCGAGGATGTTTTCCCTCCTCTGTCGTCCTCAGTGTCCTCTGTGGTTATTTTGTGTCCGCCTTCACCATCAGGTGGGACACTCCGCAAACTGCCACAGATCTTCCTCCGCGATTCCGCGTCCGCTGCTAATATTCCCTTCGTTGGAATTCGCGCCACGTCACTTGTACCCAAGGCTGACGTCATGCCCCACAAAACCCGCCCCTACCTCTTCTACGACGTCGCCATCTCTATCTGCTCCACCTGCTTCCGCAAAATCGAAGCCAAGACCGTCTTCCAGGATGACAACGTCTATCTCCTCAAACGCTGCCCGCAACACGGCGCCGAAAAAGTCCTCATCGCCGACGACGTCGACTACTACCGCCGCTGCCGCGAGATCTTCATCAAGCCTCCGGAGATGCCCCTCGTCTACAACACGCCCGTCAAGTGGGGATGCCCCTACGACTGCGGCCTCTGCACCGACCACGAGCAGCACTCCTGCCTCACCCTTGTCGAGATCTGCGACTACTGCAACCTGCGCTGCCCCGTCTGCTACGCCGCCAGCGGCCCCGAACGCCAGCAATTCCGCACCCTCGAGCAAATCGAAAAGATGCTGGACGCCGTCGTCCGCAACGAAGGCCATCCCGACGTAGTCCAACTCTCCGGCGGCGAGCCCACCGTCCATCCCGGATTTTTTCAAGATTGTTGAGATGGCGAAGGCCCGCCCCATCCGCCATCTGATGGTGAACACCAACGGCGTCCGCATCGCCCAGGAAGAAGATTTCGTAAAACGCCTAGCGGACTATAAAGAAGACTTCGAAGTCTATCTCCAGTTCGATTCCTTCGAGCGCGAGCCCCTGATGCAGCTCCGCGGCGCCGACCTCCGCCGCATCCGCGAAGACGCTCTAGAAAAACTGAACCGCTACAACATCGCGACGAACTTAGTCGTCACCCTGAAGAAAGGCCTCAACGACCACGAAATCGGAAAGACGATCGACTACGCCCTAAAACAGCCCTGCGTAAGAGGCGTAACCTTCCAACCAATCCAAGACGCCGGCCGCCTGGAGTCCTGGATCCCCGACGGGCCCCCTGAGAACTGTCATCCCGAGCGGAGCATCACTTCCGGCGAAGCCGGAAATGATGCGAAGTCGACGGACCTTGTGTCTGGGGTGACCGCCCCCGCTGTTACAGGAAAGCCCGGCCACTACGTCCGCAACTTCAACCCCGCCACCGACCGCCTCACCCTCACCGAAGTCCGCCGCAAAATCCTCGAACAAACCAAAGTCTTCCGCCCCGAAGACATCATCCCCGTCCCCTGCCACCCCGACTCGCTCGCCATGGCCTATGCACTAAAGCTGAATGGCAAAGTAACTCCGCTCACCAGCATGATCCCGCCCGAAGTCCTGATCAACGGCGCTGCCAATACAATTTTGTACGAACAAGAACCCGCCGTCCGCGACAACCTCTTCAAACTCTTCGCCACGAACCACTCCCCCGCCAGCAGCGCCGGCACTCTCCGCGAACTCCTCTGCTGCCTGCCCAAAGTGTGGATCCCCAACGCTGCTGAACAAGCTTGTCATCCCGAGCGGAGCATGACTTCCAGCGAAGCAGGAAGTCATGCGGAGTCGAGGGACCTTGCGTCCCCGTCCCTCTCCTACGAAAACATCTTCCGCATCATCATCATGCAGTTCATCGACGCCCACTCCTTCGACGTCCGCAGCGTCAAGAAAACCTGCGTCCACATCGTCCACCCCGACGGCCGCCTCATCCCCTTCGACACCTACAACCTCTTCTACCGAGATGACCTCGAAGAAACCCGCCTGAATCCACTAAGAAGAAGAGCGGAAATGGCCCTGGCAGAATCCTGAAACCTCTCGCTGCAACGTCGTGAAACCAGCGCGCTCTACTCGGGTAACCCGACGCGGCGCACCAATTGTTGAAACCGCGGATCGTGACGCAGCGGCTCGAATCTACGTCCCGGCACTTTGAGATACGTAAGTTGAGGGTCGCGTTCCTCGTACGCCTTTTCCAGCCATGCGAATGCCTCATCCAAATCCCCCAATGCGCCATAGAGAATCGCAATTGAAGCGGATGACACAACCCGCCGCTCGTGCAGCGCTTTTAATTTCGTGAGTATCTTTTGTGCCTCCGCTCGATTGCCCGACCTGGCATAGGCAAAACCGAGGTCCAGATCGAGTTCCGTATCGTCGGTTCCGGAAAGCTTGAGCGCTTGTTGAAACTCTTGAATGGCTTCCGCTTGCTTTCCCCGATTCAGGTATGCCCAGCCCAGGGTCTGATGGGCCGGCGCAAAATGCGAATCCAATTCCAGAGTTTTCTGCACTTGCTCCAGCGCCTCGTCGTAATGCCCGGCAACCAGCAACCTTCCCGCGAGGGCATTGTTGACCGGCAAAGACAGCGGGTCGAGCTCCCGAGCGCGTCTGGCCTCTGCAATCCCCTCGTCAAATCGCCCAACATACATCAGATAGCCGGCGTACCAGTGATGTGCCCGCGCATCGCCCGGGTTGAGTTCCAGTGCGCGCTTATACTCACGCTCCGCCGCCGCCCAATCCCATTCGTAGGTCTCGGCGATGAACGCGAGAGATGCGTGGGGCTCGGCGATTGTCTCATCGAGTGCAATCGCCCTCATCGCTGCTGCCTTTGCCTGCGACAAAGCATCTTTCGCAGGATAGCCCCAGCGAAATCCGAGCAGCGCGTAAGCGTCTGCCAAGCCGCAGTATGCCAGGGCATAGTTTCGATCTTTCGCGATGGCCCTTTGAAAATACGTGACGCTCTTGTTCAGCGCGTCTTCCGTTCGTTGGTTGAAGTAATACCGGCCCTTCAGATAGTCCTCGTAAGCTTCGGGCGCCACGGGATGCGCAGGCGCCAGGCTCATACGTTCCCGCGGCGTGAGGCTGCTTTCAATTCGCTGGGCGATACTCTGCGCAACCTCATCCTGCACCGCCAGCAGGCTTCCATATTGCCGCTGGTATTCTTCTGACCAAATGTGCTCGTCCGTCGCGCCGCGAATCAATTGCGCGTGTACCCGAATCTGACCTCCCTCTCGTATGACTGACCCTTCCACAATCGCATCCACGCCCATGCTTGTGGCAATCTGCGGCACCGAGAGCTGAGTGTTCTTGAAATGCATGGCCGACGTGCGCGAGATGACGCGCAGGCCATGGATGTTCGAGAGCCGGCCGATGAGTTCTTCCGTCATCCCGTCGGCGAGGAAGTCCTGCGATGGATCTCCACTCAAGTTTTGCAGCGGTAGCACGGCCAGCGAACGAATCTCGGGCAGCGGCGGAACGCCCTTGGGATGCCGCCATTGCCGCCAGCCCCAGACGCCTATAGCCAGCGCGCACACCGCCGCTGCAATCATCCAATACTTTCGGCCACCGCCCGCCCGTTCGGTGTGCACGGCGGTCGAAGTTGGAACCTCCACGGGCGCTGCAACGTCCATTTCGGCCCCAGCAGGGTTCACCGATGCAATGAAACGGTATCCTCGCCGCGACAGCGTCTCAATGTAGCGCGGTTGATCGGCGGAGTCGTTCAGCGCCGCCCGCAGCCGTTTGATGGCCGCGTTCAGACTGTTGTCGAAATCGACAAATCGGTCCGTGGCCCAAAGCTTGTTCTGCAGTTCCTCGCGGGTTACCAGTTCGCCGGGCCGTTCCAGCAACATCTTCAGGATGGCAACCGGCTGGCCCTCCAACCGAATACGCATTCCCTCTTTTCGCAACTCCTCTGTGTGGGCGCGAAATCGTATACCCCAAAACTCACGACGTTTGTCTTGGCGGGCGAGGCAACTGGTAGGACTCCAAGTCACGGGAAGTATATCCCGGATTTCCACAACCGTGGGCTCATGTCACTACCGCCCGGAAGCCTCGGTAAATCAATGGCTTCCGGTGTCACTCACGTTTCACGAGGGTTTTATTGACGGGCTCGCCGCTTTCCTCCATTCTCTGCGCCAGTTCTGTTTCTGGAGGAGACATGACCAACCCGCTCGCACCACAATTCCGTTCCACTCTTCAAAGCTGCGCTCTGCTGTTTGCCATCCTTCTTCCCCTCTCGGCGCTGGCTGAGAACTGGCAACTCCAAGTCGGCGCACAGAACCACAGCATGGCGCATCAAGCCTTGGCCTTCCTGCCCAACGAAATATGGATTCACCAAAACGACACCATTACCTGGACCTTCCCAGCCAACGAAGTCCATACCGTCACTTTCTTGCAGCCGACCCAGATCCGCCCGTCCCGCCTCGCCGGATGTCCTGACGCCCCGAACGGGACGACGCCCGATTTCTCCGTGTACGACGGCACCACCTGTGTCAATAGCGGACTGCTGTTGAATAGCAGCACGTTACCCAGTCCGCCCACCTACTCGGTAGTTTTCCCGGCGACGGGTAACTTCAAATTGGTTTGCCTCGCTCACCCTAATATGACCGCCAGCATCCACGTGATGGATCCCTCCACGCCCTTGCCACACGATCAGGCGTTCTACGACCGCGAGGGCGACCGGCAGCGCGACGAGCTTCTCTCCGACCCCATGCTCAACGTCCACAACCATCGCCACTCGGACCATGTCACCGCCGGAGTGGGACACATCGTGGGCAATGCGGGCGGAAATCAGACGGTCTCGGTCGACCGCTTTATGGATGACACAAAAGTAATCCACGTTGGCGAGACCGTCGAATGGACGACCGACGAAGCGGTCACGAGCCATACCATCACGTTCGGCGCAGAGCCCCCACTGGCGACGCAGATGTCGCCCTCTGCCAACGTCACCATCGATGCGGATGGAGCCCGTCATGCCATTATCAGTTCGCCTTCCGACAATGTGCACTCCGGATTCATTACGCAGCTTCCACAGGACCGTACGGGTCTGGCCCAGGTGCCGTTGAGCGGGTCCGCGACCCGCTTCCGCGTCACCTTCACCGCTCCCGGCGTTTACCCATACATATGCGTGCTGCATGATGACTTCGGAATGGTGGGAAAAGTCATCGTTTTGAAGTAGTCAGAACTGTAAAATGCGGCTGCCGCTCTGCTCCTGCCAAGCAACCAGACGCGGCAGCCCCGCATCTCCACTAAGACTCATCGTTCGGGCGAAACTAAGAGTTGTTGTAACCCGACAGCTCTCATTGAGGGATCTGCCCGTCACCGCCCAATCCGAAGTAGATTGCGGTAGGGGACGGTGCACCTTGACATCACAGAACAAGTAGCTTGCGATGAGGCAGCACGGGCCAGTCACAAGCAACCGCGAGCCGCTGTCAAGCCATACGGAAGTTCGGTAATGTCTCAGTTTTAAATTCGGGTTTCGACCCTAAGCGGACCTGTCGAGTCGGCGCAGTCCGTCGGGCGAGTCGCGCGATTAAGCAGGAACGTACGTCAACCTGATTACATCCCCGCCAATGCGGTCGCTGGCCACAAGGCGGAGCCGCGGCCGGGGGCCCGCGAAGAACGGCTGGCCAGACCCGAGCACGATGGGATGGATGTAGAGTCGATACTCATCAATCAGACCAAGGTTGGTCAGGCTCCCTGCCAGGTTTGGTCCGGCTACGTCGATCTCCCCTTCCAACTGAGCCTTCAGCCTGCGGATCACCGCCTCGAAGTCATCCTCGATGAGTGTGGCGTTGGGTCCGACCGACTTCAACGAGCGCGACACAACCCACTTCCGCTGGCTCCGCCACACCGCCGCGAAGTCGCGGTCCTCCGCGTCCCAATCCGGAAGATCATCGTCCCAATAACGCATGATCTCGTACATGCGGCGACCGTACACCGCGCCCGTCAGGCCGCGCGCCTGCTCGATGAAGTGACGAGAGAGCGCGGGATCGGGTGACCCGATTTTCATGTGGTCGACGTAGCCGTCCAGGGACTGGCTTAATCCATACACGAGCTTTGCCATGCTACAAAACCTCCAACCCAGGTTCTTCAGAATAGCTTAAGCCGACGTCGCACGGTGAGGTTCGACACGATCTGCGTGTCGCATTGTCGGTGTGACCAATAATCAGAGGTCCGCTCTCCACCCAAGGCGGATATTTCAAACTGAGACACTCCCGGAAGTTCTTCAGATAAATTGATACCTCTTCAGACTGTCTCCATGGACGTTTTCCCGTCTTCGGTTCAAGATCCCACCAATTTCCTTGCTGGAAGCAAATCAAGTCTTGGAGGCGGCCTATGAAGTACGCAAAGCGGATGTTCGCGATCGTGGTCACAACCCCTCATAAGAGTCAGACTTCTTCAGCAAAAAAGTAATTCCCAAACTGATCGCCGCTAGCGCCGCGAACGATCGCCGCAAACGATTACTCGAGAGCATCCCGGCGCCGCTAAAACTGTTACCGAACCCAGGGAAATCCCAGAGGATCTTAATCAAGCACACAGAGGAGAATCCATATGACAATACAGCCCGGTGCAAAAGTCGCGGGAGCCGTCGCAATGTTGGTTGCGATCGTTCTTGTGGGAATGTCAATCAAGCCACCCCGCGCTCACGCGGACGATGACGACACTGACTCCAGAGTTAGAATCGGTTTCAAAATAGCGCCCGTCCCCCTGAATCTCGATGGCAGAGACCGAGTTTTGGTGGGACTTGGAAGCTATCTGGTCAACGCTGCCGGCGACTGCAATGGTTGCCACACCGCTGGTGGCCCTCCGAACTTTAACTACGCGCCAGGCGGAAACCCCTACTTTGGCCAGAAGGCGGTGGTCGATCCGACCGTGTACCTGAGTGGCGGCCAGAACTTCGGCCAAGTTGGAACTCCAACCGGGCCAAACGGCTACGCTGGCCCATTCATGATTAGCCGAAACTTGACACCGGACAAGAATGGCCTGCCGGAAGGCGGTCACTCGCTTTCCGAATTTAAACGGATCATGAGGCATGGCAAAGATTTCGACCACATCCATCCAACCTGCACGGCGGCACAGCTGGCAGAGATTGAAGCAGGTGGTACACCAGTTTGCATTCCCACTTCATCTGACAATCCGGCTGACGGTGATCTTCTGCAAGTCATGCCATGGCCGACGTTTTCGCATTTAAGCGACCGCGACATCGAGGCCATCTACGAATATCTTGAGCGCCATCCCCTGCATCGACAACACAACGAGTATGCCGCCGGATGGCTTTCCCAACGAACTGCGCAACGACTGCGGGACCGCCGGGGCACACGCCAGTGACGCTGGAAGAGATTCCAGAATTCAGCAGGCTCCGCGATCGCGGCCACGCTAATTCTCTCCTGCAAAAGTGGCCACACCGGAAGCAAATATTCTCAACCAAGCAAGCCGCCGGACATCTGGCGGCTTTTCTCTTTGCATCATTTTGACGCGGCTCTATGTAACTGTTGGAATTATGGGTCGGGCTGCAAGAAAACGGCGGTATGCACCTCGTTTGCCGGCCGTTCCAATCAAAACCCTTGGCTGCGGGTCGATGTGAGCTCTGGTACGTCGAACCAGGAGATAGAATGGTTGAACGCTCAGGAGGATTTCGTGCAGCAACGTGCCTGCTTTCTCCTCTTTGTCTTCGCCCTCGCCGCTGCCGCGCAGGCCCCGAAGCCGCAGTACCCCCCGACTCACTGGCCCATCAGCAACGGAACCTTCGACATCCCTAACTTCCGCTTTGGAACCGGCGAGACGCTCCCCAACCTGCACCTCCACTACCTTACGCTCGGGACCTTGCACCGCGACTCCGAGGGTCACGCCGACAATGCCGTCCTGCTGCTGCATGGCACCGGCGGCAGCGCTCACTCGCTGCTCAACCCCGTCTTCTCCGACATCCTGTTCGGCCCGGGCCAGCCGCTCGACATCACCAGGTACTTCCTCATCCTCCCCGACGACATCGGCCACGGCGAGTCCAGCAAGCCGTCCGACGGACTCCGCATGAAGTTCCCCCGCTACACCTACGACGACATGGTCCGCTCCCAGCACGACATGCTCGTCGACGGCCTGCACGTCGACCGTCTTCGCCTCATCCTCGGCACCTCGATGGGCTGTATGCAGTCCTTCGTTTGGGGCGAGACTTATCCGCACTTCTCCGACGCGCTGGCGCCATTCGGCTGCCTGCCCATCGAGATTGCCGGCCGCAACCGTATGTGGCGCTACATGGCCATGCAGTCGATACGCGACGACCCCGCCTGGGACAACGGCAACTACGCGCATGAGCCTGTCGAAGGACTCCGCGGCGCCGCCGACTTCCTCGTCATCGCTGGCTCCGCGCCGCAGCAGATGCAAAAAAACTTCCCGACGCGACAGCAGGCCGAGGACTACGTCAACCACACCGTCAATACCATCGTCGGCGATACCGACGCGGACGACTTCCTCTACTACGTCAACGCTTCCCGCGACTATAACCCTGAGCCCAATCTCAGCTCCATCACCGCACCGGTCCTCTGGATCAACTCTGCCGATGACTTCATCAACCCGCCGGAGCTGGAGATCGCCCCGAAGCTCGCCTCCCGGATGCCGCACGCCCGCTTCATCCTGGTTCCCGCCTCGATGGACACCTACGGCCACGGCACCCACACTCACGCTGCCGTCTGGGAGAACTACCTCATCCAGTTCCTGCAAGAGTCGGCGAAGAAGTAGCCAGCCTGAGCCAGCGACCCCAGGTTTATACTGTTCCCGGATTTAGTCGGTTGGCACTGTCTGGTCTCGCCGACCAAACAGAGAAACGGAATCCACTAGGGCAATCTCACTTCGATTTTCAAGGCTGCGTGCCTTTATTGGCCTTCATGGTGTCATGTAGTGGGACGAGCGTTTTCTTGAGGCGACTATTAATCTTGCTCAGTTCCCAGAAGATCAAAACCAGAACAATCACGATCACGAACAGCAGGAATGGAATGTACATTTGTTTATCTCTAGCTCCGAGGAATTAGCCCGCGGGTCGTTCACTGAATTGAACTGGCCGCAGATGAAAAGACGTTGTTCGCATTGCTTCCAATCAGCCGAATCGTACCAACTACCAATACCAAGATAACGGCGAGCATAACCGCATACTCGGCGATGTCTTGACCCTCGTCGTCCTGCCACAGATTGCGCACAAGATGTTTCATGTTCGCAGCTCCTCTCACACGGCCCCAATTCTACGCGTATGTTCGGCCAATCCGCGATAGTTTTGATTAGAGGGGTCTTCATCGGTCAGGAATAACCGCCGAGCCAGGCGATTTCGCGAACCGGCAACTGCCGGCGACGCAGCAATCCGCGGAGGTGCGACCTAAGCCCTGGGACTGCTCTTTCCCCGCTTAGTCTCCATGTTGGGGTTAGCTTTTTTGTGTTGGTCGGCGTCCCGAAGTGAGCATCCCCGAAAGCTGCCGGACGCTCTCCCGCAAGGTTTCAAACGCAGCATCGATCGGTGTTTGTTTCTGTTCAGCGTCGGATAAGTCTGAAGTCTCCATTTGTTCTACAGCCGTCTTGAAGCGTTTGCTGCTTGAGGCATCCATGGCGAGAAAAGCGAATGCCTGCGCCAGTGGTACACCATCCGCTCCGGTATGCAGAAATTCAATGTGCGCAACCACTTTCCCGAAGACTGTACCGAAAGCCATTTCACCGAGAGTTCCCTCAGCAATAGGCCCTTTGACCAGCAGCGCCGAACCCCCTGTCAACGAGAGGCGTTGAACGATACCAACAAAGTTATGGTTATTGACGGTGAAGAGTGCTTTTTGCTGATGGGGCACCCGGATTCGAGGCGGTCGGTGTTTGCGGGGCTTGTCGATCTTACGCGGCATTACAAGCAGGATTACAACTGGCTCTGAAGCAGTCAATGTTACCGAAGTGTTCCGCAGGGAACTTCATCCGTTTGCAGCGTCACAACCTCGTGTCATTCGGAGAATGAAAGGTTGACCAGATTGGCTCATCTCGCCTGAGAGCTGATGAGTTCCTCGTCGTATTTCGCGCCGGTCGGATCCTACCCGACCCTGCGGAGGGTCAGGCCACGGTTATCAGGCCAGGGTCGTCGCCCGGCAAAACGATGGGCTGCCACGCCTTCGGTTCCGTCCTCTCCAAGCTCCTCGACGGTCCCTCCCAGCGCGATTCCATCTCCGCCCCATAAGGAACCAGAACAGTAAACACCAGAGTGAGAATCGGCCGATCCATCCCACCAGACACCGAAAAATGGAATGAATTTCCCACCCGACGCCCAACGGAGGCCTAGTCCAGGCTCTGATGAGCCACCCCAGGTGACAAAGTTGGTTCCCCCCGGGTGCATGAAGAAGGCGGCCGCCAAGCCGCCCGGAAATCTCAGAGCTCGTAACTCATCACTCGCAGCTCATAGCTCGTAGCTCGTAGCTTACATCTCCCTACTTCTTCCCCCGCAACATCTCCACCACCCGGTCATAATCATCCACTGTCGAATACTCAATCACAATCTTCCCCTTACCCTTGCGATCGCGAATCCGCACTCGCACTCCCAGCATCCTCTCCAACTCCATCTGCGCAGCCCGCACATTCGGATCCACCCATCGCGCTCCGCTTTTCTTCACCACCTCACCCGGCATCCCTGGGAACGGATCCAGATCTCCGTTCATCGACAGGACCAGCCTCTCGATCTGCTCCAACGTCAGGCCCTTCTTCACCGCATACAGCGCCGCTTTCGAAATCTGGTCGTCGCTGGAGAGGGCCAGCAGTTCTTTCGCCTCGGCGAACGAAATCTTTTTCTCCGCCAGCAGTTGCATCACATCGCGCGGCAATTTCAGAAGCCGCATGTAGTTCGTCACCGATGCCCGCGACAACCCGACGCGTTCTCCGATCTGCTGCTGCGTCAAAGAAAATTCCTTGCTCAACACGCGGAACGCTTCCGCCTGTTCCAGCGCACTCAAATCCTCGCGCTGCAGGTTCTCGACGATCGTCATCTCTGCCGCCTGCTGCAGCGAGACCCGCCGCACCAGTGCCGGTATCTGCGTCTTCCCCGCTTTCTTCGACGCCAGCAGTCGCCGCTCTCCAAGAATCAGAATGTAGCGTCCCTCTTCCTCCGACGGACGCACCATGATCGGCTGCACCACGCCATTCGCCTTGATCGAATCCGACAACTCCTCCAAAGCGTCGTCATCCTGCACATACCTCGTCTGAAACGGATTCTTATCGATATCCGCAATCGTCAGATTGACCACCAGATTCGCCGGCGTCCGCGACTCCGCCTGCGCATAAATCGTGATGGTCTCGTCGACCCCGACCTGCCCCGAAGTATCCAATGAAGGTTCCAATGTGGGGACAGCCGCCCACGGCTGTCCGCTCGAGCGCCGCTCGGCGGGCTCGGTCGCCACTGCTTCCTCCACGACAGCACGAATGGTTCCGTCAAAAGGAACTCCGACCGGCGCCGCTGCAGCAGGATCATGAAGAGCAGAATTATGAAGAGCAGAGATTCGGAGGAGCGGAACCGTGTGCCGCAGCCACTCCTGCCCGAGAGCCCGCATCCCCCGCACTGGGCGGCACAACCGGCCGCGCCGCCGTCCCGCCGACGACCCGCGGCCCCGGCAGCAGCGACTCCAAACCCCGCCCCAGAGCCCGCCGCTTCTCCACCTTCTCTTTATCCGCCACCCGCCCCACCGTAGTCTCCGCCGCCGAAGTCGTCATCAATGTTTTCCCTTCAATCTCTATCCTGACCTAAAAACGTTGTCATCCTGAGCGAAGTGGATGCGTCGCCGAAGCGGGCGCAGCCACGCAGTCGAAGGATCTATGCACTTCCCGCCCATATATCGACGCCCATCAATGTAATATATTGACGTATATCAATATACAAAACACTCAAGCCGTCTTGTCCATCTCCGCCACCGCAGCTGGAATCTCCTGAACCGCCTCCCCAGCGCGGCTCTCGACGCCTTCCGCAGGAACGGTTTCAGCTGAAGGCTGAGAGCTGGCAGCGGATGGCTGCCTCTCAATAATCTCCTTCGCCAGCCGTATGTAACTCTCCGCACCCTTCGACCGCGGATCGTACACCAGCGCCGCCTTGCCATGACTGGGCGCCTCGGCCAGCCGTATGTTCCGCGGCACCGTCGTGCGGCACAGCTTCTCCCCAAAATAATTCTTCAGTTCAGTCATGACCTGCTGCGCCAGATTGGTGCGCTCATCAAACATGGTGAGCACCACGCCCTCGATCCCCAACTCAGGATTCAGTCCCGCGCGTATGCGCTCGATTGTGTCGAGCAGCTCGCTCACGCCCTCAAGCGCAAAGTACTCGCCCTGCATCGGAATCAGCACCGCATCCGCCGCGACCAGAGCGTTGAGCGTGAGCAAGTCAAGAGCAGGTGGACAGTCCAGCACAATGAACTGAAACCGCTCACGCAAAGGAGCCAGCGCATCGCGCATGCGATACTCGCGTCCCTCTGCATCGACGAGCTCAATATTTGCGCCGATAAGGTTCTTGTGCGCAGGAATCAGCCACAGCTGTTCAAGCTCGGTCGTGAGCAGCGCCTCCTCAGCCGTAGCCGCGCCCATCAGCAGATGATAGGAGTTGACCCGGTCAGGATCCTTCACGAATCCCAGGCCGCTCGTGGCGTTCGACTGCGGATCGCAATCGACCAGCAGCGTGTTGACTTCCGCAGCCGCAAAGGACGCGGCTAGATTGATGGCAGTCGTAGTCTTACCCACGCCGCCCTTCTGATTGGCAACAGCGATGACGCGTCCCATGAGATTGTTTTGGAGAACCGGAGCTACTCGGCAGCATAGTCCGCTTCGCATTTCAAATGCAATGAAGAATTGCTGTGCACACAAGTGAATTGTGTGCAAAACAGGTCCAAATGTTCTTGCAGGAACATTTCAGAAGCAAATCGCGCGATCGAGTTGCAAATCGAAGGAGAGTTCCTGCAGGAACACATCGTTTGATCTTGATGAGGGGTTCCCGGATGTCGTCCCCGCCAAGGCAAGGGCGTTGTTTGTGGGGAAGATGATCTGACCTGTCTCACGAGAATCTGGTTCAGAGCCACCCTCATAATCCGGGCGCGACAGGACTCTCGTGGGATACCACTAGCCGCTCTTCTTGAAGATTGCAATGTTCCTGCAGGAACACTGCCTGAGATTGTGAATTGATCGGAAGGGCAAGACTAAGGGGTCGAGGTCGAGTCCCACTGCGAGGAGAGAGGAATGTTCCTGCAGGAACACTTCAGGGAATCGGAATGCTCGTTAGCCTCTGACAAATTGCAGAAATGTTCCTGCAGGAACATTGTGGAAATCTGGGACGATGGTTCTGCACTGGAGGCTAAGATACGCCTTAATCGAGAACTTACACCACAAGTGGGAGTTTTATGACCTTGATGATGGCAATCTTCCGCTGTGCACTGATGATTTACTCCACTTGTTAGTCTCTTGGTTCCTCCTAGCCTTTGGGGCCGGTCGGCCCGGTCCTCAATGAACGTCGCTTGGCGACGAATCATCGGCCAGACATTAATATTGTCCCACTTTTTATGTACTACTGGCATAAGACTAGGCTTTGGTATTATTATTTGGCGTTTAATTAGTGCTTGTTGTTCCACTTAGCTAGTTTATGATCTTTGCGTTTGTCACTTATTCTGGCCTACAAGCAAGATTCTAGAGCGGGACTGGGGGATCGGGATAGGAGTGGACCAGTTGAGTCTGGGCAGGGTCGAGTACGCGAGGTGTTCCTGAGCGGAACTGATTAGGAGGGCCAGGCGGCCTGAGGGGGTGACCAGCCTAGCGGCGGTCGCGAGGACAGCCTCGAAGCGTTCGACAGCGCGCAACGTAACTATGTCGAAACTGGATCGGGCCAGGGCTTCGGCGCGGGAGTTTTGTATATTGACATCCGTCAATGTAAGAGCGCGGGTGACTTCGCGGAGGAAAATCGCCTTCTTGTGGTTGGACTCGATCAGCGTCAGCGCGACATGAGGCGCCCAGAGTTTGAGCGGGAGGCCGGGGAATCCGGCGCCGGAGCCGACGTCGGCAACCGCGGTAACCCCTGGGGCTAAAGCCCCGATTTTTTCCCGGCTCATTACGCGGCCCTGAAGGGCCGGACTTCCACCACGTACGGTGGGGCTAGCTGTTTCGCCATCGGCCGCTTCTGCATCATGGACCGCGTGCCCAGCGGGAAAGAGGTGGCGGGCTGCGAAGAGGGATTCGCCGAAGTGGCGGGTCACGATCGCTTCGGGGTCGCGGATGGCAGTCAGGTTTATGCGGGCGTTCCAGCGCTGGAGTATATCGATGTATGTCGATATATGTTGCAATTGTGCGATGGACAGGGCCTTGGATTGCACGCCACCTTTTGCCGCTTCGGAATGATCGAATTGAGAAGAGCTCCCGACGGGCGCGCGGAAGAATGGGTCGAGCAGTTCGGCGATGCGGGCCGTGTCCATGGCAAGCCAGATTGTAGATGCTCGCCTTCAGATTTGGAAAAACTGGACCGCGTGGCCCGTTGTGGCATTACACCCAGGCGTAAAATGACTGAGCGGAGCAGAAAAGCTGGAGTCGCGGGAGCGGAATCAGGCATCCAACACACAATGAAGCCCAAGGGAGATGTCTTCGACGAGAAGTATCGAGTGATCTCGGTAGAGAGTCAGTGTCTGACGATCCGTGGAGTTCGGAGCGGAAAGATTTTGACGATCGTGAATCCGGATCCGGAGACGCCGCTGTCGGCTGCGGAGTATCCGCCGGGCAAGTTGATCAAGCTGAGCGATCCTTCGGCGGCGCCGCTAAACTAGCGATTCCCCCCGACTCGGGCTTTGCCTTTCTAGTAGTTACTTTCCCCTAGATTGTTTCTCTTTCGCCCCTTCGGCGCTTGTTCACCCTGTCTCAGTTCAGGCCAACAGCTTGCGCTGTGGGCTGCATCTTTTCGCTGATTTGCAGCTTGGTTTTCAGGGGTCATCGGTCTTCACGTCAACTGAACGGATACGAGTGTACGTTCCATACGAGACGGGGCCTTGCGTGCTTTTGTTGACACGAGCCTTACTGCTTTCTGCCTGCGGGGTCTGGTTATTTCCTAGCCTCTAATAATGCTTCGTCGGGATTGTATTCGTGGATTCCGCGAATGACAGCCGTGGTGGGCTTTCTGCGGAGGATGTAAACGAAGCGGCGTGGAGACTCGCCTTCGTGCTCGCTCACCAGCTCATAAAAAATGCCTTCGTGCGAGATGGTGGTGAGTTGAGTCCAAGGCTTGGGTCGGCAGCTGGAGATTTGCAGTGAATCGGCGGCGACGGGCTGCACCTCATCGCGGATCCGCTGTCCCAGCTGCCTCTCGTGACTTTGCGCATCGAGTTTCGTGTGCAGAAGCGCGAAGAGTTGCAGCGGCAGGCTGGGCAGGACCTCGTCGGCCCCGGTGGCGGCGATGGCCCGCACCAAGCCCTCGATCATGAAGAACGCGAGCAAGATCGTCGTCGGGAGGATCAGGTACTCCAGCATGAAAATGCTGCCCAGGCCCATGATGGCGGATTCACCGCCCTTTTCTCCGGCCTTAGTGAAAACCTCAGGAGGCAAGTTTGCCATGCGCCAGTTCATGTAGGCGTAGTAACCGCGGAACAGCAGCCCGAGGCTGGCTAGAGCTTCGATGAGTCCGCTCCAGATGCCGGCTGCAGCTGGCAGTTCGTGGGGCGTGAAGATCTCGCGATATCGTCTGGGCAGGAACGAGAGCAACGTGGAAAGAAAGAGGTTCATTGATGGTTGTGTTTGCGAGCTGTCAAAACTTACAGCTACGAATCAGAACATCCATGCCTTTGAGTGTTGCGCTCCGGCTCAACTGTCGTTAAAAGGCCTTAGCACTCATTGTACTTTTCGGCCTAGAATTTTCGGTCTGCAAATTGGACAGCGTTGGAAACGATGGATGAGTCGTTTCCATAATGGCCAGCTTTGCTTTTCAACTTCGTGTTGCCATCGAGGTCCAAACACCTTCTTTTGAATTTCTGGATCGCTGAAACCCATACCACGACTCCCAGTTGCTGGCGCAAAGGACTTCAAATCGCATTCTCAACGGAGTGGCTTGGCTAAGATTGTGCAGCCAAGATCGCGAATGTTGCAATCAGGCGTAACTGTTGAAAAACACGCCTTAGCACTCAAATTTCGACTTTCTTTCAATTCACTTCACATCTGGAGCGCTTGAAACTGGTCGGAAGATGAGCGAAATCGAGATTTCGCAACAGTTGATTATCCGAAGCTATCCACACGGCTTTCTTCGCTCATCGAAAACGACTGAGCGAGGCTGAAGCTCCGAAAGGACAAGTTTCCTTCTGCGGGGGAGCTTCGTTTGATTTGTCCACAGAATGGGCAGACCCGGAACCCGTCACGGCAGCAGCGCTATGGCCCCCTTCGGCCCCACGATCAGCGCCCCACCCTCCGGATACGCGCTGACCGCGTTGAACTGAATCCCAAACTTCTTCTTGCCATTCATGCGTCGGGGATCATGAGGCGGCCGAAAGTCGAACACAAAATCCTGACCAACAATGAAGATCCTCTGCGGAGCCACGGCTTTGACCCGCATCCTCTTCTCGATCGCATCTTCCCGGATTGCCTGCTCGTTTACTTTCCGGTCATACGCCACGGCCGAAAAATACGCCAGCGGATGCAGCGTGGAAAGGTTCCAGGTCTTCCCACCATCTTCGGTGAACGCCAGATTCGGCCCATCGTCATTGGGATGCTTGTAGTCCCCGCCGGCAATCACGCCATGCATAGCGTCACGAAACGCGATCGAAAAAATTCCCGCCGACTCTGGCCCATGCACCATGGGCGTATCGACAACCTGCCAGCTCTGTCCGCGGTCGGGCGAGTGAAAAACGCGGGCCACCTTGCCCCCGGTTGCGAACCAGATGTCAGATCCCCCAGGCACAATCGCAATGCAAGTATTCGACGCCGCGAATGCACCCTCGCCTTCCATCGCAGCCGGCATTTGCGTTGAAGGAACCGACCCGCCAATTCTGCCCATCTTCGGTCAGAAGAACTTCGAACTTGAGTTTCCCTTCTCCGTCCGGAATCGGATCGCCCAGCACCACTCCATGCTTCGAGTCCCAGAACACCATCGAATCGAAGAAGCCCTTGGGATTGGTATTCGTAAACTGCACCTGCCAATGCTTGCCAGCGTCACTGGTGTAATACATCCGGGATTGCTCGCCCGGTCCCGCCGACATCAAGAAAGCTTCGTCGGCTGAGAACGCCACGACCGCCCGAAAATCCAACGCCCCCGCATCCGGCACCTGCGCCGGAGTCCACGTGACGCCACCATCAATCGTTCGAAGATAAGTCCCGTGCGTCCCGCTGGCCCAGGCGACCTGCCGCGACACAGCATTCACGCCGCGCAAGCTTTCCGTAGTATGCGAGATCTGGAGCTGCGGTCCAGATTGTCCGAAAGCGGCAGCAACAAGAGCAAAATCAACAAGCAACGCATGCACGAATTGTCTCAGAATCAAGGCGATGAGCGAAGCCCATCCCGTTTGCCCGGCGCCCCGGACGCGACTACAGTTCCACCCAGCATTTCCTCGCTTTTAATCCGCCGGGTGGTTACAACCATTATTTGTTCGCTGACTTCCTAGTGGTAAGCATGTTTTTCAGCGCTTCGTCCTTCGTGGTCTCCATTTACTGCACGCAGACTAGCTGAGCGGCCCGCTCCGTCGTTGAAGCGCGTCGCGGTAACGAAAAAAAAATCGCAAGCCTTGCGAGGTATGCTCCTATGTATCGTGTCGTTCTTACCCGCATAATTTGCGCGGCGGCGTTGCTGCTGACCGCAGACAGCTGGACCCTGGGGCAAACGCTGAAAGTTCGTCCGCCAATAGAACAGAATGCAGGACCAGCCATCAAGCAGGACACACCGCAACTCGCGGAGGCACCTCCCGTAACAGTGGCCATGAGCGTCCCCTCAGGCACGCCGATCAAAGTCGCGCTCGATTCCGAAGTGCGCATCCGGACCGTCGGACAATCGATTCACGGCAAGACCACGGAACCCGTATACGCCTTCGACAAGCTCCTCATTCCCGTCGGCACTCCGGTGAACGGAAAAGTGTCGGCCATTGACGACGTCTCCAAGAAAACCCGCACCCTGCAAGCGATGGACGGAAATTTTTCCCCGGATCGCGGAGTCCATGTGCAGTTCGACGAATTGATACTGGCCGATGGACAGCATCTCCCTATGCACACCGTCGCGTCCCCGTCTCCAGT
Organism: uncultured Acidobacteriaceae bacterium; assembly: GCA_963795875.1. Lineage (GTDB taxonomy): Bacteria > Acidobacteriota > Terriglobia > Terriglobales > Acidobacteriaceae > Sulfotelmatobacter. The sequence continues at coordinate 40,307 of CAWCJM010000003.1, read as the reverse complement.
GGCGTGCTTCGCTTTGTCCCAGCCAGCGAAAAGCCCGGCGCGACGAACCCGGTTCACGAGGCCGCATCAAAAAAAGTCGGCGCAGTGCGCCAGCAGATCCGGCAAAGTTGGGCCGACCTGCAAAAGCAAATCCACGAACCTGGAAAAGTGCACAAGCTGAAACGCCTTGCGGTGGCGCAGCTTCCCGTTCATCCGCAATACATCGACATCGGCACCAGCTTCAACGCCGACTTGCAGCAGCCGCTCGATTTTGGCACCGAGTCCGTCAAGCCCGAGCTGCTCATGAGCATCGGCGCGCCTCCGCCGACTGGCAGCGTTGTGCACGCCCGCCTGGTCACGCCACTCAATTCCTCGACGTCGAAAAAAGGAGCGGTGGTCGAGGCGCTCATCACCGAGCCGCTGGTCGCGTCCGATCATCTGATTTTGCCGGAGGGCAGCATCATTCGCGGCTCGGTCATGCAGGTGCAGCCGGCGCGCCGTTTGGCCCGCAACGGCCAGCTCCGCATCCTGTTTCGCGAGGTAGCCCCACCCGACGGAATTGCACAGAAAGTCCAGACCAGCCTGGAAGGCGTTGCGGTCGGAAAGAACGAACACCTCAAGCTCGACGCCGAAGGCGGAGCGCAAGTCACCACTCCACGCACACGCTACCTCACCACCGGAATTCAGATCATGCTGGCGGCAGCGTCCGCTGCTCCCGACGGCGATCGCAATCTGCATGGCAGCAGCGGAGGCGGAGGTGGCGACTTCGGTGGCAGCGCCGCCAATGGCGCCTCTGGCTTCCGCTTCGTCGGCATGATTGTCGGTGTCGCCGCGCGCTCCAGCGTGGTTGCCACTGGATTCGGAGCTTACGGAGCCGCGAGTTCGATCTATTACAAATTTCTCGCGCGAGGCCGCGACGTGGTCTACCCCAAAGATATGGCGATGGTGATTGGTTTGGGCAAGCGGGAATCGAAGCCTTCCGCCGCAGCCGAGCCTGGTCACGGAACCGGAGAGGAATCGCCGAAGAGGACGCCACCCGGGGAGTAAAACCCTCCCGCTACCGACCATGCGCTCTACTTCGCCGTGAAGTCCGCGAACGACGCGCTTTTGCCCGCATAAATCCGCAACGTGCAGCGCGCACCCACGTGAGCGAAAGCCACTTCCAGCGCCTCCGACGCCTGGTCCACCTGCGCCGTCTCCATCGATGCGCGCGCGATGTCCTGCTTCTCGTCATACGCGGCGCCCGGCGTTACGTTCTTATTCACCACCAGAGTCCAGTGATCCTTCGCCGGTATGGGATACAGGCTGTACGCTCCGATCGGAATCATCGAACTCCCCAGCTGAAGTTGCGCCTCGGTGAACAACGTCATGGGCGTTCCGCCCGGAGCCCAGGGCTTGCCGTTGACGGGCTTCTCTTTGTTGGAAACCGCGTTATAGCGCACGTATACCTGGCGACCGTCATCCAGATTGCACGTGGTGGTAGAAGTCGGGGCGCCGCCCGATTGCGCGGCCAGCCAGGGTGTCAACAATAACGATATGACTACAGCTCTCCAGACGAGTGTGGCCGACATGGTTGGAAAGCCTCCGCGCAGAAGTGTAGCGCCCAACTGCCTTAAGGGGAAGCACTTTACGTGAGGACACAGGGTTTTCCGCCTGCCTAGTCCCGTTCGTCGTGCGTCTTCGGTGACGTTTCCCCGCCCCCCGGCGGTTGCTACCGTCGTTGCAGGTACCGGTGCGTCAGGTACCAGACGAGCACGACAAAATCGAGGATTATCAATGGCGAAAGCAAAATTAAGAATTCTTTATGGCGAAGGGGACAGGAGGTTCTGGCAGCGCAGGCCGCGGCCATGGAAAAGGCCGGGCACATCGTCAGCCCGGCCGAAGGACGCAAGGCCGTCGACGAAGCTCTCGCGAAGAACTCGTTTGACCTGGTCGTGCTGGGCGCCACCCTGACCCGCAACGATCGTCATCACCTGCCCTACATGGTGAAGAAGGCCAACGCCGAGACCAGCGTGCTGGTCATGCACGCCGACGGCAGCCGCCATCCTTACGTGGATGCCTGCACCGATACCGGCGCCAGCCTGGAGTCGGTCCTGAACCGCATCGAATCCATGAAGATTGCCGGCATGACGCCGAAAGCCGCCGGTGCAGCAGCGGGGCGGTAGTTCAGTTGTGACAGCTGTCTAGCCGTCTCGCCAATCGAGCGGGCGGTCGAACCGGACCGACCTTTTGTCATGCTTAGGCATCGCGAGCCCGACGGAGCACGAATCAAGATGGTTAACAGGTGGAATGCAGCGCATCGCTGAGGATCCGGCTCTCTTCGATTCTCAGCTAGCAAGATCGTAAGAAGTGGGAAGTCAGCCGCGAAGCGGCGAAAGAATGCAGCCCACGCCCCGCCACGTCGAAGTCATTAGCGTGGCTTGGCGGAATAGTATGGTTAGAGAAGCCCGCGCAAGGGCCGAAAGAAGACCCGAAGCCGCACCCGAACCAAACTGGTAACAGTGGAACATCCGCGTAGATCTCTGATCCTCCGAATTGAACGCGTCCGACGCTGAAAACCCTGCGAAAGTGGAACCTAAGGCAGCGTCCGCGGCGCCGGTTTTCCCGCCCCTTGTAATCCTTGGGATACACCACCAAACACCGCCGCATCCCTTCGCCCTCGCTCTCGGTGCGCAGGTCGGCCTCGTCGCGCAGCGCCAGATGAACGATCCGCCGCTCCCGCGACGACATCGGACTGAACTGATACGGCGTCCCCGTCTTGCGCACTTTCTCGGCGGCCACGGTCGCAGCCGTTCTCAGTTCCTGAATCCGCAACGACCGCTGATTCTGGCAGTCGAACGAAATCTTCTCGTGCTCGCCCGAAGGCAGCCGCAGCATCTCCAGCGCCAGCAATTCCAGCGCGCGCAGCAGTTCGCCGCCACGGTCGAGCAGCAGCGCCGAGTCCGGCCCGGCAAAATCCACCAGGATCTCAGGCTTCTCCCAATCGCGGTTCTCCGGCAGCGGCGGATCCACGACGATCCGGTACTTCAACCGAAGTCCGCCATGGGTCACGACGGCCTGCAGAAATTCGTTGATCTTCTTTGCAGCAGCGAGTTTGTCGGGAATGGACATGCGAATTCAGCTCCTAGCTTCTAGCTCTTAGCCTTTAGCTCAAAATCTCTTCGGATCTAGCAACCCGTGGTGCTAACGACGCCAGCGAGACTTTGCTTCAATCTTCTAACTCGCGTCGGCCCGGATGCAAAGCTAAGAGCTAGAAGCTAATGGCTAAGAGCTTCACTTATCCTTCTTCCGCGCGCGCTTCGCCATCATCTCGCGCATTTCGCGCCCCAGCGACGTGCGGTTCATCACCGCTTGCTGCGCCATCTGAATCAAGTTGGCTTCCGCGTAATACAGATTCAGTCCTGCCGGCAGCCGGAAGAAGATGAAACCCATCATCAGCGGCATCATCACCGTCATCATTTTCTGCTGCGCCGGATCCATGCCGGCCTGCGGCGTCATCTTCTGCACCACCAGCATGCTCACCACCATCAAAATCGGCAACACAGAAGGAAACGGCTCCGCCGCCGACAAATCATGGATCCACAGCCAGTGCGCATGGCGCAGATCGAGCGCGCTCCCCAGCATTCGGTAATAAGCGTACAGAAACGGCAACTGGATCAGCATCGGCAAACATCCGCCCGCCGGATTCACTCCTTCTTTCTTATAGAGCGCGCTGATCTCCTCGTTCATCGGCGCCTTGCGCGGATCGCGCAGGCTGTACTTCTTATACTTCTCCTGGATCGCCTTGATCTGCGGCGCCACGCGCTGCATCTTCAGCATCGACTTCATCTGCGTGATGCGCAGCGGCAGCAGCAGCAGGCTGATAATCAGCGTCTGCAGAACAATCGCCCATCCCCAGTTGGGGACGATGTGATTGTACGTCCACTTCAGCCACAGAAAGAGCGGCTTGGCGATGATCCCGAAGAAACCGAAATCCACCAGCCCGTTCAGATCGTTGTCCGCGCCCGAGACTCCCGGCACTGGAATCTTCTGCAGAATCTCCAGTTCCTTCGGACCCACAAACACGCGCTCGCTCGTCGGGCCGTGCAGGTTGCCGACCGCGGCGCCCAGCACGTCCACGTTGACAACTTCTTTCGAGTCCGCCTTTTGCGGATCGCGCGCCACCGACATCGAGTTCCGCAGCGTCACCATCGCCGCCGTGTTCGGGTCGTCGGGGATAAACACCGCGGCGAAATACTGGTCGGTCGGCCCAGCCCAGTGGAAGGGCCCGGGGATCGTGCTCACCGCCGCTGATGTCGTCACTTCGAGAATGACCGATCGGCAGACGCTCGATGTTTTTGTTGAACTGGTAGTCGATCAGCGCCGCTGCATAGAACGCGGGCGTCGTCTGGCTGCCAAATCCCGATGGCCACGCCGGAAGCGCCGCCACGGCGACTTCCTTTGTACGTGACACTGGTTTCGACGTTCACGATGTAAGTGTGATCGAAACTGAACGTCTTGCGCACCGACAGATCCTGGTCGGCGTATTCGAACGTGACCGTGGTCGGCGATGTCTGCTTGCCTTCGCGCGATGCCACGTAAAGCGCCGAACTCAGCTTGCTCGCGCAGGCCCTCATCGTAAGTCCACAGCGACAGCGGATAGCCGATACTTCGCGGCCGCGGCGGGATTCACCAGATCGAGCGGCCCGTTCTGCGCGTCGTTGTCGAACTTCTTCAGAATCCACGATTTCACCTGCGCCCCGCGGTTGGTGAACGTGATCCGGTAAAGATCGTTCTCGATGACGGTCTCGGTTTCGCTCGCCGCCTGCCGGCTCGCCGGCACCAGCAGGAGTCGCCACCGGCGACTGGAACGCTAGCGGCAGGCATGGTGGCCGCGGCCTGCTGAGACAGGCTGGCTCTGCTGCGGCGGCGCGGTTGGCTGCGGAAAATATTTCTTGAGCAGCGGCTGGAATGCCAGCATCACGATGAATGTCAGCAGAAACACCAGCATCAACCGCTTCTCGCTGCCGGGTTCGTGTTGTGGATTTTGAATGTCTGGCAAAGTTACCGTTTCCTCAAATCGTGCCGCAGGTCAGCGCCGCGCCGTTCAAGTTGCTCAAGCTAGGATCTTGGGTCTCACTGTTCAAATCGCTCGCCTTGAAATTTTGGGCGCCGGCGACCAAACTGCTCGCACGAGGGTTTTGGGTCGCGCAATCCAAATCGATTGGGCCAGGATTTTGGGTGGCGCAGAGCTTTCGGCGCTGCGTCAGATCATCTGCAATGTTACAGGTCTTTAGCCCCTGAGGGAGCTTCGTCGCACCCGCGCCCACCTTCACCACCGGATCGTATCCCCCATGCGCAAACGGATGGCAGCGCAACAGCCGCCACAAAGCCATCAACCCGCCGCGCAGCGCGCCATACCGTTCCACCGCCTCCATCGCATATTCCGAACAGGTCGGAACGTAGCGGCAAGCCGGCGGAAACATCGGCGAAATCGCCCACTTGTAGGCCCGCAGCAACTGCAGCACAACGAGTTTGCCGGCGTCGCGCATAAAATTCGGCAACGATTTCCTTCGTGATCCTTCGCCTGCCCTGAGCACAGCCGAAGGGCGGTTCAAGCTTTTTCTCTCGCCGGCTTGCCCGCAAGCTTCTGTTCTATCACTACGAAAGCGCGGCCCACTTCGTTCACGACAGCGGCGAAGTCCACGGTCAGCAACGACTTCTTCGGATTGATCACCACATCCGCATTCGGCCCCGCGGCCACGCCACGTCAGCCGCACCGCCTGGCGCAAACGCCGCTTCATCCGGTTGCGCTGCACCGCTCCGCCCAGCGCGCGGCTCACGGTGAATCCAATGCGCAGTCCCGAAACACCGGAGACTTCTTTGCGGGAACCATCGCCTCGGCGACGCCTGGGCCGGACGCTGCCAATAAAACACGGTCATGGACGCCGAGAAATGCCGCCGCCCCTGCTTGTACACGCGCTCGAAGTCGGCGTGACGCAACAGCCGCGCGCTGCGGGGAAAGGCACCCTTGCCGCCTCGCGGCTTGACACCCCGCGCCACGACCTCCCGGGGCACAGCCTCATGATTCGATTCTCCAGGCACACTGGTAGTCACAGTGACTCTAAATTCCAGATCGCTATTCTCCAGAGGACTTGTGAAAATCACTGGCACAACAGCGGGTTGCGCGGACGCTCGCGTCCGCGCCACTGGACTATTCGCGGAATCCTGGTTTCACCGAGACCCGCTTGCGCCCCTTGGCGCGCCGGCGGGAAATTACCTTCTTGCCGCCCTGGGTCTTCATGCGCGTGCGAAATCCGTGTGTCTTCGATCGCTTGCGCCGGTTGGGTTGGAATGTACGCTTGGGCATGAAAAGTACTTGCTCCTGATTCGTTCGACAGTGTTAGGGCAAACCATAAGTATAAATCACCCTGCAATACCTCCAAACCGCAGTCCGGAAGGTCAGGTCCAAATACAAAATCATCAACCACGAAGGACACGAAGTCACACGAAGGACTTCTTTCTTCTTGAGGTTTCCTTCGTGAACCTTCGTGGCCTTCGTGGTTGATGCTTCTTCTTATTCACATACTCTCGGAAAACCCGCGCGCTGCACCGTCTCTGCGGCAGTTACCATCGCGGCACTTGACAGCACCACTGCCTTCGGGTTCTGAATAGTCATTCGCGGAAAAATTCCAGCCGAAGTTTTCCACACAACAAAAAATTTTGTGCTAGTATGCGCGATCTGATCCTGCTTTCGAAATTCTTTTTGCTTTCGGCAGCCTCGCACTCGAGAATCGGACGCATTCCGCAGTAAACTTGATGGTTCCGGCTACTTCGTAAAACGGCAGTTTTAAACAGGCGCTCTCTACCAGCCGCCGGAGCGCCGCGGTGAACATTTCATATATGTCAGTTCCCAGCACAACTCTCTCCCCGAATCCGTGGGCGCGCATCCTCGATGCGCTGGAAAAGAAAATCAACCGCCATTCCTACGACACCTGGCTCAAGCCCACCCGCTACAGCCACTCCAGCGGAGGCATTCTCTTCGTTCGCGTTCCGACCGTCGAATTTCGCCACGCCGGCGACAAGTACGCCGACCTCATCCAGGAAGCCATCGACAATCTCGGCCTCGGTTTCAACGACGTGAAGTTCGTCACGCCCGAGGACGACCCGGCCGCAACTCCGGTCCGCCACGACGGCGGCCTCAGTCCGCGTCGCCGCAACCGCGAATCCCGTCGCAGTCCCGCTTCGACTGGGACGGCGCCGCGCAACTGAATCCGCGCTACACCTTCGACGCCTTCGTCATCGGCAGCGGCAACCAGTTCGCGCACGCCGCCTGCCAGGCCGTCGCCGAGCGCCCGTCCAAGGCCTACAACCCGCTCTTCCTGTACGGCGGCGTCGGCATGGGCAAGACCCATCTCATGCAGGCCATCGGACACGAGATCAAGCGCCGCATGCCGCAGGCCGCCATCTGCTACGTATCCAGCGAGAAGTTCACCAACGACATGATCAACTCGCTGCGCTACGACAAGATGACCAGCTTCCGCGACAAGTTCCGCAACGTCGACGTCCTGCTCATCGACGACATCCAGTTCCTCACCGGCAAAGAGCGCACCCAGGAAGAGTTCTTCCACACCTTCAACGCCCTGCACGAGTCGATGAAGCAGATCGTCATCGCCAGCGACCGCTCGCCCAAAGAACTGGCCGAGATTGAAGACCGCCTGCGCAGCCGCTTCGAGTGGGGACTGATCGCCGACATCCAGCCGCCCGATCTCGAAACCAAAGTCGCGATTCTGCAGAAGAAAGCCGAGCAGGAAAAAGTCACCCTGCCCACCGACGTCGCGCTCTACGTCGCCTCGAACATCCGCTCCAACGTTCGCGAACTCGAAGGCGCGCTGATCCGCCTGGTCGCGCATTCTTCGCTGATCGGCGCCGAGATCACGCTGCCCTACGCGCAGCAAGTGCTGAAAAACTTCATCGACTCGCAAGCCCGCAAGGTCACCATCGAGTCGATCCAGAAAATGGTCGCCGAACAATTCGGTCTGCGCCTGGTCGAGATCAAGGCCAAGAACAATTCGCGCGCCATCGTCTATCCGCGCCAGATCGCCATGTACCTGGCCAAGCATCATGACCGAAGCGTCGCTGCCGGAAATCGGCCGCCAGTTCGGCGGCAAGCATCACACCACCGTGCTGCACTCGGTCGAAAAGATCGAAGAGCTTCGCAAGACCGACAAAGATTTGAACAGGCTGATCAATAAACTGACCGAGCAATTAGGCGGATGAATCGCGCGTTCGAAGAGTTTTCCACTCGCAGTCCAGTCTTCCTTCGCGATGCCTGTGAATGCGATGTGGAAGTTGTGCAAGGCAGGGATGAAATCGGGAGGACGGCCAGATTACACTACCGTCTCCGAAGAGTTTGGGACCGATTTCTAACATCAAGGGTTCAGTCGGAACCCGGTGACAACAGGCGAGTTGCCCCGGTTTTCCACTTCTCCGAAGCCCCTACTGTTACTGCTGGTTTTATAGGTTTTGCATTTGATATAAGGGTAGTAATAAAAGTAGCAGGCACGTAGCACGTTTTCGGGGAGACGGACTTTATGCCGGTGGAAGCCGCTGTTGCCGCGGGCACGATGGAAATCACGGTCAGCAAGTTCGAGTTGCTGCGCGAATTGACTGCCACGCAAGGTGTGGTCGAACGCAAGACCACGATTCCAATCCTTTCCAATTATTTATTCGAGGCCGCCGGCGACCGCCTGTCGCTCACCGCCACCGACCTCGACCTGAGCCTGCGCACCTCGTGTAACGCCAAAGTAAAAAAAGAAGGCTCCTGCACCATCCCCGCGCGCAAACTTCACGACTACGTGAAGCTGCTGCCCGACGCCGACATCACCATCAAGCTGCTGGAGAATCACTGGGTCAGCATTCGCTGCGGCCGCTCCAACACGAAGATGGTCGGCATGGCGAAATCGAATTTCCCCAGCCTGCCCGCGTTTCCCACCGCCGGCGCAGTCACGATTCCCGCCCAGGTTCTGCGCGGCCTGATCGCCCGCACCGGCTTCGCCATCTCGAATGAAGAGTCGCGCTACACCCTGAACGGCGCCCTGATGCTGCTGAAGCCCGAGTCCATCACCATGGTCGCGACCGACGGACATCGCCTGGCCCACTGTGAACGCGCCGGCGAAAAATTCGAAGGCGTTTCCGGCGAACTGAAAACGCTGGTCCCGAAAAAAGCGATGGACGAACTGAAGTCCCTGCTCGATTCCACCGACGCCGAGACCATCGAGTTCGCCAAAGACGAATCCACGCTCTTCTTCCGCATCGGCAGCCGCCTGCTGACCTCGCGCCAGCTCACCGGCCAATTCCCCAACTTCGAAGCCGTCCTGCCCAAAGACAACAGCAAGATCGTCCCGCTTGAACTCCGACGAACTGAACTCCGCCATCCTCCGCGTAGCCCAGTTCGCCGACGAGCGCTCGCGCGCCGTCCGCCTGCGCCTGGAAAAAGGCGAACTGAAAATTTCCGCCTCCTCCACCGAAGCCGGCGAGTCCGAAGACTCCATCGAAGCGCCCCTACACCGGCGACCCGCTGACCATCGGCTTCAACGCCCAATATCTGGTCGACTTCCTCAAAGCCGCCGGCACCAGCGAAGTCCGCCTGGAGCTGAAAGACCCCCAATCCGCCGGCCAATTCCGCCCCGCCGAAGGCGACGACTACAAATACCGCTACATCGTCATGCCGATGCGCATCTGAAGATTCGTGACGATGTCGGGCGACCTGCTGTAGGGAATGAAGAGCTGCGCGAGAATTCCACAGAGCGTGGAAGAGCGGCGCTTCAGCGCCGCGTCAGAGTCAAATCTAAATCGAGGGCTTTAGCCCCTGAGGCCGCTCCGCCGACGAGCCCTCCCGCCCCTTGACCTCCCGCCCCCCCTGCCTTACATTGCCAGCACTTAAGTTTTGGAGGGTCTCCTCATGCTAGACGGCTTCAAGAAATTCATCCTGCGCGGAAATGTTGTGGATATGGCCGTCGGCGTCGTCATCGGCGCCGCGTTCGGCGGCGTGGTCACCGAACTCACCAAGGCCTTCCTTACCCCGCTGATCGCGCTCATCGTCGGCAAGCCGGATTACTCCAGCCTCAAATTCGCCGTCCGCGGCACCACGTTTCCCGATCGGCGATTTCGTCAACGCCGTCATTTCTTTCGTCCTGATCGCCGCCGCCGTTTATTTCTTCGTCGTCGTGCCGGTCAACTGGTTGATCGCGCGGATGCAGCAAAGAACCGCCGCCCGCCGATCCCACCACCAAGAAATGCCCCGAGTGCCTCAGCGAGATTCCCATCGACGCCCGCCGCTGCGCATTCTGCGCCCAGCCGGTCCTGGGCAAGGCCGCCTAGAAAGACTTTCCCGATCTCACCTTTCGGCGCTCGACGCGAAGGTGGGGCTAACTCCGTTAAGATTGCTTTATGGATTTGCGCTGTGAAGCTTTCTCGCGTTGGACCGTCTTGGCCCTGCTGCATTGTTGCTCGTCTCTGTCCTGCCGCTAGCGCACAGTCTCACCGACTCTCATCTTCTTCTCGCGAAGCATGCTCACAAAGCCGGCCGCGCCGACTCCGCTCTCGACTCCGGCGCCGTAACCAACGGCGTCTATCGCAACAAGACGCTCGCGCTCTCCTGCAAGATTCCCCCCGGCTGGGTCCTGCGAACCGAGGAAATGAATGCCCGCGACGAAGAGCAGAAAGAAGAGGAAAGAGAAAGAGGAAGAAGCACGATGCCACGCCGCGCCTAGCCCCGGCCTCCAGCGCCGGCGCCAAAGTGCTGCTCGCCGCCTTCTCGCGCCCTCCCGAAGCCCACGCCGAAGACGTGAATTCCTCCATCCTCATCGCCGCCGAGAGCGCCGCCTCCTACCCCGGACTAAAAGAGGCCGCCCAATATTTCTTCCCGCTCACCGAAGTCGCCAAAGCGCAAGGCTTCACCCTCGGACGAAGATCCCTACGATATCGCCATCGGCGCCAAAACCCTGGTCCGCGGCGACTTTCACAAAGATGTAGGCACCCGCGTCATGCACCAGTCCACCCTGGCCATGCTGTCCCACGGCTACGCCATCTCGATCACCGTCATCGGCGGAACCGACGACGAAGTAGAAGACCTGGTCGACGGCCTGACCTTTACCCCGAGCGGCAAGTAGCAGGTTGCATCGATCTGGCGTGATGGGGATTGTGTGGCGTCCAAAGTCTCCGCCACGTACCACCGGCACGAGCGGCCGCAAAAACAAATGGCGTCCCGGAGCGGACGCCTGAAACTGGCCATCAGCCCGGCGTAATCTACTCCAGCGCCTCCGGATGCAAACTCAAATCCTTCTCCCCCGCCGCCTTCTTCTCCGCGTACTTCTTCATCCAGGCTTCCCAACTCTTGCCCGCCGCCGTATCGCGCCCGGAAAACTGCAGCGCCCCAATCTCCGCATACGACACCGAAATTTCTCATTCGAATTCTTGGGATAAATCCGCACCACCGACTCTTTGAGCGAAGCCCCCGTCCGCCGGTCAAACAAATACCCTTCGATCTTCGACCCATCCTTGCGAGTAATCGTCACGTCCCCGCGATAATCAAACGCCTTCTCCAAAGCCACCCGCAGCTCCTCTTCACTAGCCAGCTCCGGAATCCATCCTTCCAGCCGCTCATGCGCCGTCCCCGGCGCAACCTCCAGCGCATCAGGATTCACCGCGTTCGCATGCGGCGGCGTCGCCCCCGCCGCAGCATGATCGATATGCCCGCCCTCTTTACCAGTCATACTTTCTTATGCTGTTGTTACGCCGTTATTTACCGATGGAGAGCAGCCCGTGGAAGAGCGGCGCTTCAGCGCCGCGTGAGGCGCGATAAAAAATGCGCTGGGCTTTAGCCCCGTGGCTCGCCGTCCTAAACCCGCGTCTCCTGCAACGATTCTGCCCGATCCGCCTCCGCAATCTGCACCAGCGGATGCACCGCCGCCACCGGCTCCTCCAGCATCCGCAGCGCCTCTTCATCGCGATAGCGCGGGAACAGCGTCCCCTTCACGGTCGCCAGAAATCCGCCCAGCGAGTTGAACGTCGCATGCACCGCCGACGCCTCATACCCGCTATGCACCATGCAATTCGCGCACGCCGGATTCCCCGACTCCGTCCCGTACTTGCTCCACTCAGTTGTCGCCAGCAGCTCGGCAAAAGTCTCGGCGTACCCGTCCTGCAGCAAGATAGCAAGGCTTCTGCCACCCAAACATGTTGTAAGTCGGCATGCCCCACGGCGTGCACGGATACGTCCGCTTCCCCATCAGAAATTCCAGAAACAGCGGCGACAGATTGAACTGCCACTCTTTCTTCCGGTTCGACAGAATCGCCCGGAACATCCGCCGCGTCCGCGCCCGCCCCAAAAAGTGTTTCTGATCCGGCGCCTTGTCATACGAGTACCCGGGCGAGAGCATCATGCCCTCCACGCCCAGCTCCATCATCTCGTCAAAAAACGCCCGCACCGACTTCGGATTCGCCCCATCAAACAGCGTCGTATTCGTGGTCACCCGGAACCCGCGCTTCAGCGCCTCGCGCACCGCATCGACCGCAATGTCATACCCGCCCTCGCGGCACACCGCCAGGTCATGCTCTTCCCGCTGCCCGTCCAGATGCACGCTGAAGGTCAAATACTTGCTCGGCTTGAACAGACCAATCTTTTCTTTCAGCAGCAGCGCATTGGTGCACAAATAGATGTATTTCTTCCGCGCCACCAGCCCCTCAATGATCTCCCCGATCTGCGGATGCATCAGCGGCTCTCCGCCCGGGATCGACACCATCGGCGCCCCGCACTCATCCACCGCCCGGAAGCACTCCTCAGGCGTGAGGTCCTTCTTCAAAATGTGCGCCGGATACTGAATCTTCCCGCATCCCGCGCAAGCCAGGTTGCAGCGGAACAGCGGCTCCAGCATCAGCACCAGCGGATATTGCTTTCGCCCCGCGAGCTTCTGCCGCAGCACATAGCTCGCGACCGTCCACATCTGTGATACAGGAACTGGCATGAATCCTCAGAAACCCCTTTGTAGGTATCCGCCTATTTTATCAGGATTTGCCCTGCCCCCGCCTCCCCGAAGCACGCCCCCGGGGTTGCCTATGTGGGGACAGCCGTCCCCGGCTGTCGGGCCGAGCGTCGCTCGAGCGGTGTTATCTGAGCGAGGGGTGCCCCAGCCCTTCTTTTCGCGCTCTTGGCGAAAAGACGCTGGGGACTTTGAGTTGGATGCTCCGCCGGCACGCCCCTCCACAAAACTCTCTGCAACCCCGCCGCCCCGCCCCTCCTCTAAAGGGCATGCTCCTCCGCTCCCAGCCCCGCCCGAAAGAAATCTTGTCCGGGCCCCCAAAAACCGATACCCTTAATCCCAGTCATCATGCATGTTTAACCCCCACCCCAACCTGGCCGACGAAGTCAACCGCAGCATCATCCAGTCGGAAATCGAAGGCGGCGTTTTTCTCGACGACCTTCCGCCCTCCACCGTTCTCGAAATCCAGACCATGCACCACTGCTACACCGCCGTTCTTCTCGGCGGCAGCGAAGCTTTGCTCTCCGGCCATCCCGAGTTCTGCCCCGAGCCGGTGCAAGTCGCCATCGCCGGTTCCACCTGGGGAGGCTCCATGCTCAAGCTGCAATACGTCGGCCGCGGCATGCACCTCGAATTCCGTCACCCCCAGTACCCCACTCCCATCATTACGTCCCCCATTCAGGAAATCCGCGACAAAGTTCAGCTCCCCGCCCTCGAACTAGACGCCCGCCCCCACGGCGCCCACTCCTAAGAAGACTCTTTCCACCCTGGACTGAGGGATCCACACTGCGGGTGTCCTACCCTTGCTCAATCCGTTTTCTGGAAATTGAGCCCGCGAGCCGATTGTGAGAAGAGGGTCAATCCGGAGACCTGATTATTGCCGGTACCATGGAACACGAGCGTTCCAAGATCTCCGGCCTGGAACTCATTAGGCGCAACCGGATTTAGGTCTACCGGCGGGTTATTGCCATTCTTCAATTTCAGCGCTCCTTTGGCCAGTGACAACGTGTAGGTTGCCTCCAGTTCATCACTGTGGTAATCACCCGCGAACTGGCTGAGCGCAGATTCGCTCAGATGAATCTCTGGTACCCGGTTGCCCGAGAAATAGGTTTCGCCTTGCAAGGTGAGCGCTGCCGTCATGGTGCCGTTCGCGCTTCTGAACGCGATCGGATTTCCGACGAGATCGGAGAATTGATTTGCATCTAAGCGCCGCAATTTTGCACCCCACGCCATCAGTTCCCCGTTCAAAGAAGTGAACGTGTAGATCATGTGCGTGCGCGGGTCGAGATAGGTGCCGGCGAAGGACGCCGGATCTGGGAGAGTGCCAGACAGTAGGGTCTCGCTTGCTTTTGGATTTCAGCTGCTTTTCGAGATAGAGGTCGGAGACTTTGCGTCCGAGACCCTCGACGTCCGCGTTCGCGACGTTGCAAAGAATCGTCACCGTGAATCGCTGCTCGGGAAAGCGCAGAAGTTCGGTGCGGTAACCAAACGTGCCCCCACTGTGTTCGACGGTCCTCAATCCGCGATACTCACTCAGCCAAAGCCCCATTCCGTAGTTGACCTGGTGCCCGTTGTTCAAAACGCCCTGACTTTCGAGTTCCCTGACAAGGGCTCCTTTTCCAAGCTTATTGGAGTAGAAGTTTCGATCCCACAGGATGAGGTCGTCCACATTGCTCATGAGGCCACCGCTCCCAACGATGTCGAAAAGAGTGGACCAATCGAGGTGAAACCTGCCATCTTTTCCAGGATCGTATGCTGCCACTCGGTTAGGCACGACGATCTTGTTGTCGTCGTAGAAGAGGGTATGCGTCATGCCGAGAGGCTGGAAGATGTTTGCACGCGCGAATTCAGCGAGGGATTTTCCAGTCGCGCGTTTGACGACTACGCCAAGCAGAAAATAATTCGAGTTGCTGTATACGAACTCTTCCCCGGGCGCATTGTTCAGGCCCTTCTGACGGGCTATCAGTTGAAGAACCCTATCGGGCGAAGATAAAGCTGAGATGTCCCGGCCAGACAGGTAGGTCAACGCTAAGAAATCGCGGAAGCCGCTGGTGTGGTGCAGCATCTGCCGCAGCGTGATGGGACGGCCGTAATCGGGTAGTTCCGGAATGTACTTGCGGATATCCTCATCCAGCGAAAGGAAGCCTTGTTCAGCGGCCAGGACGATACTCGCCGCCGTGAATTGCTTCGATACTGAGGCCATGTAGAAGACGGACTCCGATCTCAGGGGGACCCCGAGTTCCAGGCTCGCTTCTCCATAGGATTTCCGAAAGATGAAATTGCCATCGCGAATCACTCCAACCGAGCACCCTGGGGAGTGCAGGTTGTAGGTGGCGAATAATCCGTCGATGTTCTGCGAAGGAATATCAGTTGGGGAAGCGGAAAGGCTCGGCATGAGGAAAAGCGTTAGTACAAGTACGGTTCGCATGGAAGATTGTTTTCGCCAACAAACCGAGCGTAAACGCAGAATAACCGTGTCGTGCTTGCAAGGTGGCCGTGCCGCTACTTCCCCTTATCGTTCGTATCTTCGCAAGCCACGTCCTTCAGCGGCGATCGCGACGCATCCTCCTCCGGGTCAACGACCAACCGAACCTCGACTAAGGCCTTCGGGCAATCCGTCGCAATCTGCACATCATTCCGTCCAAATCCTTCGGGCAAGAAATCCCGATTGGCTTCGATGTAATGATCCACGTAGGTCGCGTCGTACACCGAGCCCGCCGCCAGTTTCCATTGCACCTGCAATCGGGAAATCATCTCCTTCTTGCCCACGAACTCAACCTTGTCCAACCGATACTGTGGTCCCTCCTGAAACGTGAGGCTGAGGCGCATCGTGGCATTTGAGCTGGGTTGGGTCTCTGGGATCGCGGCCATATCAAGGTATCCGTGCTTGCCATAGAACTTGCGCAAGCTCTCGAGCCCGGCAGCCACCTTCTCCCGTTCGAACACCGCTCCAGTTTTCATGGGAAATTGCTGCCGCAGCTGATCCGCACTGAAGGCGCGATAACCCCGGAATGAAATCTCCGCGAGCCTGAACTTCGGGCCCTCCACCACATCCGCCTCCATCGTCACTGGCTTCGGAATTCCCAGCGGATCACCCGGCTTGAGCTTCACGCTCTTGACCTCCACCATGAAATATCCTCGATTCTGGAATAGCGCCCGAACTCGTTGCCCAATCTCGTCCGTATCGTCGTTGAAGCAATTTCCAGTCAACTCGCCGGTCATTCTCGCCAGCTCGGTTGCGCTTAGCGTCTGCGTCCCAGTAATCGTGACGTCCGTCACTAAGATTCCCGTTTTCGGGTCCTCCCGGTTGTCTTTGCCGCATTGTGCGCGCGCCGCTACACTCAGGCACGCCAAGCCCATAAGCAGTCGAACCCACTGGCTTCGCATCGTCGCTCTCCTCAACGGGAATTTCCATGGGATTCCATCTCTCCAGATTCCGGTCCCACCTTGCAAGGTTGCCCAGCCTGCCAAATCGCAGTCCACAACCCACCTTTACGCTTCCTCTGTCGTGTGTAGTCAAGGGCCTTCGAACTCCCGCCCATTGACTTGCCCTGCCACACCCACTACCATTCCCGCCAGCGCCCCCGAGACCGGCCAGAACCATGTCCCTGAAGATAGCCACCCGCGAAGTTGCTCACGTCACCATCCTCGACATCACTGGACGCATCGTCCTCGGCGAAGAAATTCACGTACTCCGCGACGCCGTCCGCGCTCTGGTCGCCGAAGGCAAGAAGAAAATTATCCTAAACCTCAGCGGCGTCGACTACCTCGACAGCTCTGGCGTCGGAGAACTCGTCGGCAGCTTCACCACAGTCCGCAATGCCGGCGGCGAACTCAAGCTCCTCAACCTCACCCAGAAAGTTCACGACGTCCTCCACGTCACCAAGCTGTACACCGTCTTCGACATCAAAGACGACGAATTCACCGCCGTAAGATCCTTCGACTACTTCTTCGCCAAATAGCAGATCGCTTGCAGAAACCTCGTTAGAAGAAAGCTCGTGTGGAGCGGGCACTCCTGCCCGCTGCTTCTGGCTTTGAGATTGCCTCCTTGGGCGCGCGCTTCGCGGTTGCTGTACCTCCGGGCTGTTGACCGAACTTCCGATTCATCCTACAGTTTCCTGCAATGTTCGATCCTCTTTCCTCGCCTGAGGAAAGAAGTCCCAGGTGGGATTCCGCTCCCACAGTGCTGTTCCGTTCGCGGTAGGCACGGCACCGGCCCTTCTCGCCGGACCGCAGCTCTAGCAGAACAGCTAAGGCCAACCCACGCGCCCCCGTCGCCAAGCCACCAAATCTGAACTCGAAGTGTGTCTCACCCTGCACGGAGGTGCAAAATGAATCGTCCCAGTCCTACCGTCACGCTCGTTTGTTTCGCATTGGCAGGCATCGCACTCTCTCCTCTTCACGCGCAGACCGACCCCGGCCCTCGTTCTGGCTCGGCGGCCGCAGGAAGTTTTTATCCCACTCTCAACTCCAATGAGCAGAACTTTTTCAACCAGGCTCAGCTTCGTTTCAAGGAGGTCGATTCCGTCTCCGGCGCCATCGCCGGCGAACCCGGTTCGGGCTCGGCCCCACCTTCAACGGCAATAGCTGCGCCCAGTGCCATGCTCAGCCCGCAGTAGGCGGAGCTAGCCCCGGCACGCTCAGCCCGCAGAACCCCATTCCGAACCCGCAGGTCGCACTCGCGACGCTCGATGGCGCGACCAACTCGGTCCCCTCGTTCATTACGGCGAATGGTCCGGTGCTCGAAGCTCGCTTCGTCAAGACGTCCTCAGGCGCGCTCGACGGCGGAGTTCACGATCTCTACACCATCGCCGGACGTTCCGACGCCGTGGGGTGCACCTTGGCACAGCCCGACTTTGCCACCGCACTTTCCACTCACAATGTGATTTTCCGCACCCCCACTCCCTTGTTCGGTCTGGGCCTGGTTGAGGCCACGCCCGACGCCACGCTGCAAGCTAACCTGGCGGCCACGCAATCGGCGCGAGCCGCGCTGAGAATTGGCGGCGTCTTCAACACCAGCGGCAATGATGGCACCATCACCCGCTTTGGTTGGAAGGCGCAGAACAAGTCGCTGCTGATTTTTGTGGGCGAGGCTTACAACGTCGAACAGGGTGTTACCAACGAGAACTTTCCCAATGAGCGCAGCGCCGTTCCGGGCTGCATTTTTAACGGAACTCCGGAAGATGCCACCAACCTGCTGAACCAAAATACCAGCAGCCCCAACTTCGGTACGCCCCTGGGCACGGAATCCGAAATGGCTTCCGACATCGTGAACTTTGCCGCGTTCATGCGTCTGTCCGCGCCTCCAACGCCGGCTCCTCCGACTCAGTCCACTCTAAACGGAGCTGCAAAGTTCAACGCAATTGGCTGCAATCTCTGCCACTCCCCGACTCTCACGACCGGCCCTTCCATTTTTACGGGCATGTCCAATATCCCCTACAACCCCTATTCCGACTTTGCTCTGCACAACATGGGCGCCGAACTAGCGGATGGCATCCACCAGGGCGCGGCCGGACCCAACCAATTCCGCACCGCGCCGCTCTGGGGCTTAGGCCAGCGCCTCTTCTTTCTGCATGATGGCCGTACCTCAGACCTGATTCAGGCCATCGAATCACACAGCAGTTCCGGATCCGAGGCTAACTTGGTGATCCGGAAGTTCAACTCGCTTAAATCGTCGGATGAGCAGGACCTGCTGAATTTCCTGCGCTCGCTCTAAGCAGCGCCGGAACATCCAAGACCGCAAACGGCGGAGAGTCAAGCCATCCTCTCCGCCACTCCTTACATTCATTAGTCGCGGGCTCAGACCCATGCCCGACCCGAACCGTTCTTAGCACGCCCCAAACCGCGCCAATGCAGTTATCATTGCAGAAAGATTCTCATGGGCCACGCAAGTTGCGGGGGGAGTCGCGCAGCTCATGGACGGCAGTAACGATCACCGTTCACTACAACAGAAAACCGCTAGAGAATTAGTCTGGACGTCCACCCATTCGTTCCACGGATGGACCTGCTCCCAGTGTGAATGGAGTTCCGCGCTCCCCACTCTGCTGAATGATCCCGAGGCGAAGACCGCCTATGACCGCCTGGCAGCAGCCAAATTCCGCGATCACAAATGCTCCGACCACCTCTCGCGCCTGGGCTCCGCCGACGACGCGGACAGCTTTACCCCCCGCATCCGCAAGCTAGTGCAGCAAGGCTTCAAACCCAAAGATGCGGTCGAACTTTTCCTGCAGGAGATCGCCCTCGAATACCGCAACCAGCCCAAAGTCCTGGCCCAAGCCAAAGCCGACGGCGAAGATTTCCTCCGCCGAGTCCGCGCCGGCCTGATCTAAGAGCAATCAGAAGAAATTGTCATCCTGAGCGAAGCCGTGACGAGCGAAGCGACTCACGGCGCAGTCGAAGGATCCCTATCGTGTCAACCGGTCCACGGGTGCCCCATCCTTGTCGCGTTCTCTGCGACAGGGTAGGGACTTTGACTTAACCCCTAATCCCGAATCCCCATCTCCCCCAAAATATAAGCGTAATCAAACGACGCTTCCTTCAACCGGTCATACCTGCCAGAAGCCCCGCCATGCCCCGCCGGACTCAAGTTCGTCTTCAAAATCAAAATATTGTGGTCCGTCCGCGTCGCCCGCATCTTCGCCACATACTTCGCCGGCTCCCAATACATCACCTGGCTGTCGTTGAACGACGTCTTCACCAGCATGTCCGGATAATTCTTCGCCTCCACATTGTCATACGGCGAATAAGTGATCATGTAATCAAACGCTGCCTTCTCCTTCGGATTCCCCCACTCCTCAAACTCGCCCACGGTCAGCGGCAGAGTCTCATCCAGCATCGTGTTCATCACATCCACAAACGGCACGCCCACCAGCGCAGCCTTGAACAAGATCCGGACGCAGGTTCAGCACCGCTCCCATCAGCAACCCGCCCGCGCTGCGCCCCTCAATCACCAGCCGGTCCTTCGACCCATACCCATGTCCGACCAGATATTCCGCGCTCGAAATAAAATCGGTGAACGTCGTCCTCTTATTCATCATGCGACCCGCATCGTGCCAGGCCTTGCCCATCTCGCCGCCGCCGCGAATGTGCGCCACCGCCGTTACCACTCCCCGATCGACCATGCTGAAAATATTCGGATTGAAAAACATGTCGATCGAGACTCCATACGACCCGTACCCATACAAATACAGCGCGCCCGTCCCATCCAGCTTCGCGCCCTTCAAATGCAGCACCGACACCGGAATCTTCACTCCGTCCGCCGCCACCGCATAAATCTGCTCCACCTGATACTTCTTCGCGTCATATCCTCCCGGCACTTCCTTCTGCTTCAACAGCACTGACGTCCCTTTCTCCATGTCATACGCAAACACCGACGCCGGCGTAATCGGCGACTGGTATCCATACCGGAACTCCGTCGTGTCATAAACTCGGTTGATATACGAATACGCCGCATAAGCCGGCTCCGGAAACGCAATCTTCTGCGACTTCCCGTTGCGTAAATCGATCACGCGAATCTGCGGTAGCCCAATCTCGCGCTGGTACACCACGCAAAAGTTCTTGAACAAATCCACATCATCCAGCATGATGTCGGGATTCAGCGCCATCACCTCGTGCCAGTTCTTACTCTCCGGATCCTCCACCGGGGCCCGCACCAACCGGAAATTCCGCCCCGTATCATTCGTTCGAATATAGAAAGAGTCCCCATTGTGGTCGGGATAATATTCCACTCCCTGCTTCCGCGGCTCCATCACCTTGAACTCCGCCATCGGATTGTTCGCCGAAATGTACCGCGCCTCGCTGGTCGTATGGCTCGTCAACATCAAGAAGATATAAGCCTGGCTGAGCGTTTTCGCAGCAGACACATCGAAGCGCTCGTCCTTCTCCTCATACACCAGCGCATCCGCCTCCGTCGTTCCCGCCGCGTGCCGGTACAGCCGGTACTGCCGCTTCGAAACCGCATCTTCCTGCGAATAGAAAATCGTCTTGTTATCGTTCGCCCAGACGACGGACCCAACGCGCTCGGCATGATCCGCCAGCGTCTTGCCCAGTCCGCAGATCCTTCACTGCCAGCGTGTATTGCCGGAATCCAGTGTTGTCGTACGAATATGCCAGCAGATTCCCATCCGGACTCACCGCAAACGCCGCCACCGACATGAACGCCTGCCCCTTCGCCAGCTCGTTCATGTCGAGCAGCACTTCCTCCGGCGCGTCCATGCTGGCTTTTCGCCGGCACCGTATCGGATACTGCTTCCCCGCCTCCGTCCGCACATAATAAAAATAGTCGCCCTCGCGATACGGCACCTCAACGTCAGTCTCCTTGATCCGCCCGAGCATCTCGGCATACAGCTTCTTCTGAAACTCCTCGGTCGGCTTCATCACCGCATCGGTGTAAGCGTTCTCCGCCTCGAGATAAGCCCGCACCTCCGGATTCGGTTTGTCCCGCAGCCAGAAATAGTTGTCCACCATCTTGTGCCCGTTGACCTCCGTCACATGCGGAACCTTCTTCGCCACCGGCGGCGCTGGCAGCGATCCCCGTATCCGCCGCCGTCAACACCATCACCGATCCCAGCACCAACCCGCCCACCTGCACCCGCCGCAGCAACCGATTCATAAGCTCTCCAAAAGGTGAAATAGCAAAATGTCGTGACGAAAAAATCGCGCGGGGATTTCCCCCGCCAGCGCACGATACTCCCACTGCATCCCGCTTTGCAACGTCGCGCACTGCGAATGACTAGCCCAGAGACACTCACGCCACGAAATAGCCCTCAGGCGGAATCGCGTTGTCATCCTGAGCGAAGCGAAGGATCTCTGTACTCCTCGTCTGCACCGCAAACCATGCTCCCCGTTGGATCTCCTTCGTGATCCTTAGTGTCCTTCGTGGTTTAAGCCTTTTCTCTCCAGCCCCAAATTGACTCCCTGGCGGAATTACCTATGCTGAACCCCTGAGCGCGAAGGGCGCCTCCAGTCCGCGGAAAGGGCCGTGCCCACCTGACCACACAATTTCGAAGGCGACGAACCTTCTTTCAGCCTGCTCGAGTGCGGACTCCAGGCCCATTGAAAGGAGCTTCGTATGTTCCCCAACCCGCACGACGCTCTCCCGCTCCCGCCGCACCCCAATCTCGACCAATACAAAAAACGCGCCAAAGATCTGCTGAAAGCCAGCCAGTCCACCGATCCCGCAGCCATCCGCACCTGGGCGGCAGAATGGATCGCGTCCCTGGTCCGCCTCATCAAACCTCACTATCACGCCGCAGCTCCCAGTAAGAATCGACCACTGGACCGACGAACTAGAAAACTTCGCGCGAAAGGAAATGCCACAGACCACGTGGGGACGGTCGCATTCGTCCGTCCCGCCGAGCGAAGCGAAGCGATCCGATGCCGCAACCCTAACCACCGCCCAATTTGTCATCGCCCGCGCCCAAGGCTTCGAAAGCTGGCCTAAGCTCGCGCACCACATCGAAGCCGCCACCCGCGCGGATTCCGCCGTGAGCAACTTCGAACGAGCCGCCGACGCCATCGTCACCGGCGACAAGGTGATCCTCGAAAAACTGCTGCGCGACCATCCTGATCTGATCCGCGCCCGCTCCACCCGCCGACATCAAGCCACGCTCCTGCACTACGTCGCGGCCAACGGCGTCGAAGGCTACCGCCAGAAAACTCCCAAAGACATTCGTCCAGATCGCCACGCTTCTCCTTCAACTCGGCGCCGAAGTCAACGCCATCGCCGATGTCTACGGCGGAAGCACGACGCTCGCCCTCGTCGCGACCAGCGTCCATCCCGAACGCGCCCGCGTACAAGACGCCCTGATGCAGCTTCTCTTAGATCACGGCGCGAATATCGACTCCGCGAATTCGCCAGCCGGTGCGCTCATCAACATCTGCCTGGCGAACGGCCGCGCGCAAGCCGCCGAATTCCTGGCGACTCGCGGCGCGCACCTGGACCTTGAAGGCGCCGCAGGAGTAGGCCACTTAGATCGTAGTCGAGGAGTATTTCGACGGATCCGGCGCGCTGCGCCCGAATGCGGCCACCGTTCAAATGCAACGCGGATTCTTGCGGGCCTGCGAATACGGCCGCGACGAAGTAGTGGAATTTCTCCTGCAGCACGGAGCGTCACTAGAATCGCAAGCCAACACCGGCCAGACTGCCCTCCACTGGGCCGTGATCGGCGGCCACGAAGATACGATCAAGCTGCTCCTCGATCACGGAGCATCGCTGGAAGCCGAGAATGTCTACGGAGGAACCGCCCTCGGCCAAGCCCTCTGGTCCGCCGCAAACGGCGATCCCGAAATCGATTACGCGCCGATCATCGCCCTGTTAAAGCAACACGGCGCAAAGTCGTAGGTTAAAAGAGAACCAGAAGAAGAGTTGAAAAAGTGGAAGGGGTGCCCCGCCCTTCTTTTCGCGCTTCTGCGAAAAGAGGTAGGGATTTTGACTTCGAGTCGAGCACACCCCTCCCGAAAGTCCCCGACGGAGTGTCCCAGCAGGGCTAACTCACTTGCTGTGCAAAAAAGGATGGATTCAGGCGAAACCCGGCGAAGACCGGCGTGTAACTTCCCATAGCCCTCATCTTCCGACCAACTTCGAACGCTTCAGCTGTGAACTGAATCGAAAGAGGTCGAGCTTTGAGCGCTATAGCCTCGTTTCGTCAACTACCGACTGTAGTTTCTGACAGTATGCAAGTAATGTCATCGCTCCTAGCCTAAGGCCAGGGTCAGCAACAGCCTTGGGTCGGATGCCTCTGAACGAAGTCGATCTCCAAAGAAATCTCAGCTCGGAAGGGAGAACTGCTTATGTACTTCACAGATGACTCGCTACTGCCCGAAAATCAGGCTCCTCTGATGATCACCGCTGCACCCTATGGGCCGATGTGGATGCCGGACGATTTCCCCGGACAAGTCCCGCTCACATGGGAAGAACAAACCCAGATCGCGGTGGATTGTTACAACGCCGGCGCCACGGTCCTGCACATCCATGTCCGCGATCCCAAGACGGGCCACATCTCCAAAAACCTCCGGGAATATGGCGACCAGGTCGCGCGCGTGCGCAAGGCCGTTCCCAAGATGATCCTGCAGGTCGGTGGGTCCATCTCTTTTGCGCCGGAGCCGGGTGAAGAAGCGAAGTGGGGGAGCTACGACGCGCGCCACAAGCTGGCCGAGATCGATCCGAAGCCCGATCAGGTCACGATACTGTGTGGCTCAGGCCTCTGGGACCTGACCGCACTACATCCGGTAGATGACGCCTTTAAAGGAACGCGCTTTGAAAATCCGGTGATGATCCACGCCATGGCCAACATGGTCGCCGACTCCACACCGGATTTCTACCTGGAGAACATCAAGCGGATGGTCCAGCACGGGATTCAGCCTTACTTCGCGCTCGGCCACGTCCACGGTCTTGAGATTGTCGAGCGGCTAATCCGCAAGGGTTACTACATGGGGCCGATGAACGGCTTCTTCAGCATGGGCGCCGCTGGCGCCTGCGGCGCCAATCCGTTTGACATCATGGAACTGATACGCCGCACGCCGCATGGTTCATGCTTCACCTACCAGACGACGTTCCGTCTGACCCACTCGCTTGCCATGATGTGCATTGCGCTGGGACAACACACCCGTGCCGGCATCGAGGACAATCTCTGGAACACCACCAAGGGCGTGCGCATGACCTCGATCCAAATGATCGAGCGCGACGTTCGCTTGGCCAAAGAGCTGGGGCGCGCGATTGCTACGCCCGAACAGGCGCGCCAGATGCTGAAGATCGGAGTCACCTATTCCTCGACCGCGGAAACGCTTGCCAACCTGGGCCTCCCGCCGAACCGCCAACCGGGCAACATGGGCTTTATGGTCCATGAGACCGACGGAAGGTTCTACCCAGCTGCGCAGGGTGGGTGCGGACATATTCACGCCGGCGAGTGGGAGGACGAGGTGAAGACTCCGATGAAAGTTAAGGTCGCGTAAAGGCTGAGCCCTGCCCTGGCGGGCGGGGCAGAGCTCACCCCTTTTTTGCGCCAGCCGCCATGGACTTACCAGGCAGAGGTGGCGTGCATAGCGAGGTCGACCACGGCTCAGTGGATCAAAATCGCTGAAATCGCCGACGTGCCTCTCGGCGCGGGCAGAGCCTTCGGGGTTGAAGGCAGGTCTATTGCCGTCTTCAATATTGACGGAACGCTATACGCGATTGACGATAGTTGTCCGCACCAGGGATCGTCGCTTGCAGCGGGCACCCTTGAGGGCTGCGTTGTGACCTGCCGTTCGCACGGGATGAAGATAAACGTGACGGGCGGGCAGCAGCCAGGATCGGGAATGAACGTCCGCACCTTTCCGCTTGAGTCACGCCCGGATGGTCTCTATATCGATTTTCAGACCGTGTCGTAGTGTCAGCGCGAACAATCGGATCATAACGCTTCAACTAACGGCAGCGTTCCTCGATAACTGTCGTAACATCTCTTTTACACTCAGAACCCACCAATGAGCGGTGTCGCCTGTTAACAACACTTATAGAGCCGCTCGCGTGGTCTAGTCTAAGAACGAGGTAGAATGCGTTCACTGTGAAATCACTTCTGAAGGACGACAAGGCTCTCAGCCGAATCTCCGACCGAATTGAATCTATCGCCAAGAAATCCGTTCGCATGTCTACGGGTAAGGCAAGCGCCGCGAGCAGCAGTCGGCTTGGAGGACGTCCGAACCTTCCCAAAAACTTTGACTGGCCGACATGGCGCGAAGCGCCTCTCGCCTTTGTTGCACAACTTGATCTTTCGACATTGCCGCAAGTGAGCGATTTTCCTTTGCCGAGAACCGGAGCGCTCTTCTTCTTCTTTGAGGGTGGCGAGAACGCCTGGGGCTTTAGTCCGGAGGACAAAGGCAGCAGTTGCGTTTTGTATTCACGGGAGCCGCTAAGCAGCTTTATGTTGCGCCCTATTCCCGAGGATTTGGATGAAGGATTGCGCTTTAAGGGTGTGGGACTTTCTCCGCAATTGGAACTCACGCTCCCTGGGCTTCAGGACCAAGCATTGGGAGATATCGAAATGACGTCCGAGGAGCGCAAAGCCTATTTCAATTTGATGATGCACTTAGAAGAAGGGGAGAAGGGCAGCATCCACAGAATCGGGGGCTACCCAGATTGCGTGCAGGGCGATCCCAAGCTAGAAGCCCAGCTTGTTTCACAAGGGCTATATTGCGGTAACCGAACCGGCTACGATGAGGGGAAAAAAGCGCGGACTTTGGACCGGAGCAAAAGACTGGGAGTTG
Source organism: uncultured Acidobacteriaceae bacterium (assembly GCA_963795875.1). Classification (GTDB taxonomy): domain Bacteria; phylum Acidobacteriota; class Terriglobia; order Terriglobales; family Acidobacteriaceae; genus Sulfotelmatobacter. The sequence goes on along the minus strand of CAWCJM010000003.1, from coordinate 14,064 downwards.
TTGTTGCAAATTGATTCCGATGACGAGGCGACGATGATGTGGGGTGACGTAGGCCGAATATATTTTCTCATTCAACGATCGACACTCGAACAGCTTCAGTTTGAGAAAACTTGGCTAGTTTTTCAGTGCTCCTGAATCAGCGGCTCTTAGACACTGTCGATAAATCGCGATTTCACTCAAGATCCAACCGGGGGCCGGGGGTTTTGCGTGTAAAGTCATTGCCGCAAGTCGGCTGATTTTGTGCTATCAATGTCAGTGTTCAGTCGCTGACAGCAGCGCCAACGGTGGAGGATCATGTGCCCTTCGGCACACGGATTTGATAACCAGTCATTCTTCGATGCAGTGGACATGCAACGGCGTGCGCAGCAGCTAGGTTGGCCCGCATTGGCCACCGCGATCTGGGAGCAATCGCGGGGCCTCACCCAGCGGCGTAAGGACCACCCGATCAGCCCTAACACGATTCGAAAGATGGCTGACCGCGGTGGTGCTAGGCGGTCTCATTCTCTTTGTGCTGCTCGGGAATCTCCGGGCACGTTGGCGCGGGAGACATCGGTTCACTCGGAACTGACTTGCGATTGTTCGAAAACTCGCCCAAGATTCAGCTTGGATGATGGCTGTCGAAATATCCTCAGAACGTGCTTCCTGCCTGTCACCTGGATGTGACTAAAGTGCTATCCCTTCCTGTTCTTTGCATTCCGCCCCACATCAACGAAGATTATTAGGCAGATTAGTCAGTTCTTATCTCCCCCAGAGTGAGAACCCTCGTGAAAAAACTGTCTCTGGCCATCTTCGTCTTCATCCTTACGCCTGCGTCCATGGCGGTCGCGCAAACGCAAACTTCTGTTTCGTCGAATTTTCCCACAGCTGTTGCCACGGTCTCGCGGACCACCAAGGCCGTGCATTACCGGCTGCAGGGTGGAACGACGAAAGTCGATTTTCGTGGTACCGACCTGCTGCAGCGCGCTTCGGGCGAAGCGAGGGTGGAAGGCAAGAAGACCAATTTCGAAATCGATGCCAAGTTTCAGGGGATGGAAGATGCGACCAAATTTGGGCTGGAATTCCTGACGTATGTGGCGTGGGCGGTTTCGCCGCGAGGGGCGTCCGGTGAACCTGGGCGAGCTGTCGCTCGATCACAATGGCAACGCGCACGTGAAGGCGTACACCGACTTGCAGACGTTTGGAATGATCGTGACGGCGGAGCCCTATTTCGCGGTGACGCAGCCGGGCAACATGGTGGTGATGGAGAGCGCTCCGGTCAACGGCGGCGGTGGCGAGGTCGATCGACGCCAAGTATGAACTGGTGACGCGCGGGACTTACTCCTCGACCAACACGCACATTCAGGACGCGATTTTCGGCATCGACAGCAAGACTCCGCTGGAGTTGTTTGAGGCGCGGAATGCGGTGCGCATCGCGCATATCGCTGCAGCCGACAAATATGCGGCGTCGATCCTGTCGAAGGCCGGTCAACAACTGCTGCACGCGGAAGAGATCTACCGGCAGAAACAGAACAAGGCCGCGGTAGAAGCGGCGGCCAAGGAAGCGACCGAGACTGCGGAAGAAGCGCGGCTGATGGCGGTGAAGCAGAAGGCGGAAGACGAAGCGCAAGCTGCCGCTGCGGCGCGCGAAGCGAAAGCCCGTGCGGATGCCGACGCGGAAGCCAAGCGGCGTGCGGATGCGGAAGCAGCCCGTGCGCAGGCGGAGCAGGCTCGCGCGCAAGCCGAACAGGCACGCGCCCAGGCTGAACAAAGCCAGGGCCGCAGCCGAGCGCATGAAGGACAGAAGCCGAAAAAGCCAAGGCCGAAGCGGTGGCCCAGCAGCAGGTCCTCGCGGCTGAAACGGACAAGGCTCACGCTGCCGCCGCGCAGTCGGAAAGTCTGCGGCAGCAGGCAGAAAAAGAAAAGCAGGAACTGCGCGCGCGATTGTTGCAGCAATTGAATTCGATTCTGGCGACACGGGACTCAGCCCGCGGATTGATCGCGAACATGTCGGATGTGCTGTTCCGCAGCGGAAGCTTCGAACTGCTTCCCGGCGCGCGCGAGCGGCTGGCGAAAGTCTCGGGAATCGTGCTGGCGTATCCGAGCTTGCATGTGGCGGTTGAAGGACACACCGACAGTGTGGGCAGCGATCAGTACAACCAGGATCTTTCGGAGCATCGTGCGCAGGCGGTTCGCGATTACTTTGTGCAGCAGGGGATTCCGAGCGGTGCGGTCGAAGCCCGCGGATTTGGCAAGAGCGAGCCCATTGCGTCCAACGATACGGCAGAGGGTCGGCAGCAGAACCGGCGGGTAGAGTTGGTGCTGTCCGGGGATGCGATTGGCAGCACGATCGACGATGCGCCGGCCTCGCAGACTGCCTCGGCGGTACAGAAATAGGCGGCAAGGCCGCTTTCGTGGATTGCTGGCGAGCGCCTGGTTAGATCCCTCGCTACCCTGAAGAAGCGTTCCGCTCGTATGACGCCCCTTTTCTTTCTCTGCACAATTGAAAAGGCAACTACTCCTCGCAACTTCCTGACCCGATGGCTCGTCCAATCCTTCTGGCGGCGGCGCTACACTTGAGCATGCGCTGCACCGGAGGAACGGATGGCCGACAAATCACGAACAATCCTTGCGTAAACACCTTGTCGAACTACTTGAGGGCGGAAGTGCGCACGCGAAATTTGAGGATGTCGTAAAAGGCCTGCCTGCGAAGTTGCGGGGGTGAAGCCCGCGAAATTCCCGCATACCGCCGTGGATGCTGCTCGAACACTTGCGCTTGGCGCAGCGGGACATTCTCGAATTCAGCCGCAACCCCAAGCATGTTTCCCCGCCATGGCCAAGCGGGTACTGGCCGAAGACGGAGGCTCCTCCGAGTACGGCGGCGTGGAACAAGAGCGTGCAGCAATTCCAGCGGGATTTGAAGGCGATGCGGACCCTCGTTGCCAACCGCAAGACGGATCTATTCGCGCGGATCCCCTGGGGCGATGGCCAGACGATTCTGCGCGAGGCGCTGCTGCTGGCCGATCACAATGCGTACCACCTGGGACAATTGCTGGATGTGCGGCGGTTGTTGGGGGCTTGGAAAAACTAGGACGTGTATGCGTGAAATGGGTCGTCCCTCCGGGACTCGTTCGGGTTTTTCCTCGGGCGACCCAGCGCTGAAGCGCTGGGATAAATAGTTTCGCCTCTCCGCGGCTGGCTCATTTTCCATTCACACCAACCACAGCTTGCGCTGTGGGCTTCATTCTTTCGGCGCCGCGCGGCTGGCCTGTTGTCAGATTGCGACTGGCAGTGCGGGAGTTCTTGGTTTCTCGGTGCTTCCCCGCCGGGACCGGGCTTCAGGACGCTTGCGGAAGACTACCCTAACGCCCTCCCGCCAGTGCTCGTCAATCCCCACAAATTCCCAGTCGATCTCCGGAGAGATGTATCGCAGCAGCACATCAGTTTGAGGATGGACGTGGAACGCCGGCGCGACCAGGTAAAGCAGAGGCTTCTCCGCAGACAATTCGCGGTCGGCGAAATATCCGAAGCGCGGAAATTCCTGGCGGCTGTGATGCCACTGCACTCGCGACCAGTAGTCGAGGCCCTGCAGAGGCAGGTGGATGTCTTCATCGGCCTTGAGTTCGACCACGGCGAGTCGGCCGTCGCGGGTGGTGGTTAACACGTCGAGCATGGCGCGGTCCGATGCCGAGAATGCTGGGACCTGCGAGTAGAGCACGCGTGAATCAAGGCGCTCGTCGATGACGCTGACGTCGCCCACCACCAATGACTCCAGCCAGCGCTCAGGATGCAGACGAAATAGAGGATGCTGGCGCGGTCCGTACGGGATGGCGAGTGTCGCGCACGGCGGTGAGCAGTTGCAGGAAGAACGGGAAATTTCTGTCCTCGAGGACACGCTCTTCGGCCCCAACGCCGAAAACAATTTCCTGCTTACTGCGGAATGTCACGGCCTCGGCGCCCATGCGCGCGCGGGCGAACTCAAGGCCTCGCCAGCGGAAAGCGAGTTCCGCAGCAGAGAGAACGGCAACTTCGCAGTTGGGCAAGATCGCATGGATCCGGGCGATCGATTCGGCGAAGCGTTCGTGCGCGGCTGCTTCGTTGGTGGCATGGACTAGGCGCGTGGCCACGTTTCCGCGGTCGCTGCAGTCCACTTCGACCAGGGCATCGTGCCGCTCGTCCAGTTCAAACAAGCGCCACTTGGCAGCGCCGCGGTTGAGGTTGGCCATGCGTTCGCGGACCAGCGCCGAGCATCCCTGCGGAATAAACAAGCAAAGTCCCTCGACCAGAAACTTCCCTGCCGAAGACTGGCGGCAAGCTTCCAGCCAAAGGATCCCAAAAGTCAGCGACGCGTCGATCGAGGCCTGGGTTTCGGAATCGTTGACTCCCAGAACGGCGAAGGCCGTCTGGCCCTGGCGCAGCAGCCCGCGGGCATAGATCGGGCCGAAGGATTTCTCCAGGTCGATTCCAGTAGTCAGCCGCGTGATCGCGAAGCCGGGAAAGTGACGTTCCAGGTGCGACGCAGTTTCTGTTCATAGCTGGCCCGCGCTGCTTTCTTGGCGGAAGGCGAGCGGCGGTCGCGCTCGCGGCAAATCTCTAGTTTGGTAGGACGTGCCTGCCCCAACCGTTGTACAGCCAGACGCAACGTCCCATTCTTCACTTCGGCCTCGAGCACGCGCCGGACCGTGTTGCGTTCGGCTGACCACAGGTGAAGAAGGCATTTGTCGTACTGGCCGGAAATCGAGTACTTGGACTGGCCCAGATCGAAGGCCACGGCGCCGTCCTCGAGCACGACGGCGCCCGCGGCCTCGCTGAGGAAGTCCTGCACGGTGCGCGTGAGGGCGTCGGGGGTCACGAGGGAATTGTCCACATTGGGCGCGACCGTGTCTGTGACGAGTGACCATCGTTATCGGCGAGCTTGTGGAAGAAAGCTTGTGGAAGAATTGTCCGGCCCGTCCGTGGGCGCCCCCGTGTGGGATAATGGAGCATCAGGGGGCGGGCCCCGGCGAGTCTTCACCAGACTCGGCGGCATCTAATTCACGTGGATAAATCAAGCTTGGACAAACAACGCTTTTTCTTCGATCACTACGGCGTGACAGAGCATGATCTCGAGCGGTACCTGTCGGCCGCATTGTCGGCGGGCGGCGATTATGCCGACCTCTACTTTGAATATCTTTCCTCTACCTCGCTCATGGTGGACGAGTCGATGGTCAAGTCTGCGTCGCAGGGGATCTCGGCGGGCTGCGGAGTTCGCGTCGTTTCCGGCGAGCGCACGGGCTATGCCTATACCGACGACCTTTCGTCCGAGCGTATCTTGCACGCGGCGAAGACTGCTGCGCTGATTGCGAGCGCTCCGGCGAAGGCCACGGTCGCAGGATTTCAGAAAGCGGCGGCTCGTAGTTTGTATCCGGTCACGCTGCCTTCGGTGGACGCGGAGATCAGCGCCAAGGTTGAGTTGGTGATGCGCGCCGATAAAGCGGCGCGGGCGTACGATCCGCGCATTCAGGAAGTGCGGGCGAGCTACGCCGACGAATTGCGGAACATTCTGGTGGTCGGATCGGACGGAACGTTTGCAGAAGATTCGCAGCCGCTGGCGCGCATGAACGTCTCATGCATCGCAAAGACCGAAGGCAACTCGGCGCGGGGCACTTCCGGTGGCGGCGGGCGCGTGGCTCTCGATTTCTTCTTCGGCGAGAAGACTCCGGAGTTTTTCGCCAAGGAGTCGGCGCGGCAGGCGATTCTGCAGCTCGATGCGCGCGAGGCTCCCGCTGGAGAGATGGAAGTGGTACTCGGGCCGGGATGGCCCGGGGTTCTGCTGCATGAGGCTGTTGGGCACGGGCTAGAAGCGGACTTCAACCGCAAGAAGACTTCAGCGTTCGCCGGGCTGGTGGGCAAGCGCGTAGCCAGCGAAAAATGCACCGTGGTCGACAATGGGACCATGCCGTGGCGGCGCGGCTCGCTCAACGTTGACGACGAAGGCGAGCCCACGCAGGAAACCGTGCTCATCGAAAACGGAATTCTCAAGGGATATCTCAGCGACAAGCTTTCGTCGCGCCTGATGGGCATTTCCGATACCGGCAACGGGCGCCGCGAAAGTTATGAGCACATCCCCATGCCTCGTATGACGAACACGTACATGCTGGCAGGCCAAGACGATCCCGGAGACATTATTCGCTCGGTGAAGCACGGAATTTATGCCGTGAACTTTGGTGGTGGGCAAGTCGACATTACAAACGGCAAATTTGTGTTCTCGGCCTCCGAAGCCTACATGATCGAGAACGGCCAGATCACGGCGCCGATTAAGGGCGCAACACTGATCGGCAACGGTCCCGATGTGCTGACCCGGGTGTCGATGGTGGGCAACGATCTGAAGCTCGACGAAGGCGTCGGCACCTGCGGCAAAGATGGACAGGCCGTGCCGGTAGGCGTAGGCATTCCGACGCTGAAGATCGATCGCCTCACGGTGGGCGGAACAGCCAGGAAAGATCCCGGTGGTTTCATGCAGTAAGGTTGGTCGACCATTTGTTCACCACAGAGACACAGAGTCACAGAGAAAATCTAAGAATGATTCTCTCGATTTTCTCTGTGTCTCTGAGTCTCTGTGGTAATGAGATCTTATGTCTTCTACTCAAGTCGTAACTGGAACTCCGAAAACCGAAACTGACCTCCGCGAAATCGCGCAAGATATCGTCCGCCGCGCCATGGCTGGCGGCGCCACCGCCGCCGAGTGCGTCGTCCGCGAAGGCGATGAATTCTCCACGCTCGTTCGCCTCGGCCAGGTCGAGACCCTGAAAGAGTCCGGATCGAAGTCGATTGGCGTGCGCGTGTTCTTCGGACAGCGCGCCGCCAGCACGTACTCAAGCGATTTTTCATCGCGCCGGCCTCGACCGCATGGTGAAGTCTGCGCTGGAACTGGCGAAGATCACGTCGGAAGATCCTTTCGGCGGCATTCCGTCGGCCGAGCAGCTCGGCCAGATCTCCGGCGATCTCGACCTCTTTCACGAAGACGTTTATTCGCTGCCTGGGCGCCGACCGCATCGACTACGCTCGTCGTGCGGAAAAAGCTGCACTCGATTTTGATCCGCGCATCAAGAACAGCGAAGGTGGATCGTTCGACGCGGCCACTGGACACAAGGTGCTCGCGAATTCGCACGGTTTCGTTGGCGAGTACAAGCGCTCGTACTGCTCAGTCTCAGCCGTGCCGATCGCCCAGACTCCAGAGGGTGCCATGCAGCGCGACTACTGGTATTCCGTTGCGCGGACGTTGAGCAAGCTCGATGCGCCAGAAAAAGTCGGCAAGGTCGCGGCGGAGCGCACGTTGCGCCGACTGGGCGCACGCAAGGCGAAGACCGCGCAGGTGCCGATTGTGTTCGATCCCATGGTTTCGACTTCGATCCTCGAACACATCTTCGAAGGCGTGAACGGGGACTCGGTCTACCGGGGAGCGTCGTTTCTTGCTGGAAAGCTAGGACAGAAAATCGCAGGCGGCAACGTCAACATCATCGACGACGGAACGATTGCCGGAGGATTCGGCACGAGCCCGTTCGATGGTGAAGGCGTGCCTACACGGCGCACCGTCGTCGTCGAGAACGGCGTGCTGAAGTCTTATCTGCTCAACACCTACACGGCGAAAAAGCTCGGTTTGCAGACTACAGGCAATGCGTCGCGCGGGCTGGCGGGAACACCGGGCATCGGGCCGGGAAATTATTTTCTGCAGCAAGGTTCCAAGACTCCGAAGGAGCTGATCGGCGGGATCAAAGAAGGTCTATACGTCACTGAATTCCTGGGACAGGGCGTCAACCTCGTCACCGGCGACTATTCGCGCGGCGCTTCGGGCCTGTGGATCTCAGGCGGGGAGTTCACCTATCCGGTGGAAGAGATCACGGTGGCTGGCAACCTGAAGGACTTGTTCTTCAATATTTCCGAAATTGCGAACGACCTGGAGTTCCGCGGGTCGGTCGCCGCGCCTACGATTCGCGTTGACGGGCTCACCGTCGGCGGAGAGTAGAAGATCCACGTTTCGCAGGACACACACCACGGATCCCCGAGGCGGAGCCTGCTCTTACCCGGCGGCACGCATCGAGTCGCTTTCCGAATCGAGAGGCACGCGAGCGAAGACCGTAGTACCAAGCTTGGGTTGCGAATCGATTGACAGGGTTCCCTTCACCAGTTTCAGCCGCTCTTCCATGCTGATCAGACCAATCCCTTGGCCCGCCTTTGCCTTTTCGCGGTCAAAGCCAATGCCGGAATCCCTAATCGTAAGAAGAATCTCATCTGAGGTGCCGTGCAATCTCACGGCAAACTGCCTGACCCCACTGTGCTTCACTGAATTATGGAGAGCTTCCTGCAGTACTCGGAAGAGGCAATGAGAAATGTCCGCCGACAAATTGCCAGGTACATCGTGCACTTGGAAGTCAATATGAGCGTTCTGCTTCTTGCCAAATTCTCGGCAGAACCCTCTCACGGCCGCCACGATGCCAAGAAGTTCCAGTTTTGACGAATGCAGCTCGTGTGACAGAGACTGAACGCCGGTCGCAATCACTGCCGTTTCTTGTTGCAATTCGTGGATTCGACTGCGGACGTCAGATGGCAAGTCGACGGAGACCTGTTGGAATTGCTCCAGTTCATTGGTCACCATTGCCAGGCGCTGACCGAAGTCGTCGTGAAGCTCTCTTGCGATCCGGGTGCGTTCCTGATCCTGTGCATCAATCAACTTGCGGCTCACGCTTGCGAGAATTTCTTCTGCGCGCTTGCGCTCGGTCACATCAATGCCAATACCGATGTAACCCACGAAGGAATGATCCTGGTTGTACCTCGGCACTCCAATGTCGAGAACCCACCGGTATTCTCCGTCGTGCCGCCGCAGGCGATACTCCATTCTGAACTCCTCACGACGATCAAAGCTCTGGGTGTAGGTATCCATGCATCTTTGCAAGTCCTCAGGATGAACCCCCTCTGCCCAACCGTTGCCGAGTTCGGAGTGTAGCGAGCGCCCGGTGAAGTCCAGCCACGGCTTATTGAAGTAGCTGCAGAGTTTGTCTGTCTCTGCCATCCAGATCAACGCGGGCGCCGTGTCAGCCACCAATCGGAAACGTTTTTCGCTCTCCCGGAAGGAGCGCTCGGTTTGTTTTTGTTCTTCCGCTATCGCTGCCAGAACCATGAAAGGTGCCGCAGTAAACAGCAGGTATAGCTGCAATGTCGGTACATTGTGAATCGGAGCGGGTCCAATGAAAGGGCCGCGTCCATGGACTGCGCCCCAAATCGCCAGAAAAGCCACCGCAATCATGATGCTACTGACGCCGGTTGGTCCAAAGCGCAAAGCCGACCACAGTAGAAACGGGACAATGGTCAACGCGGGCGCGATGAGTGTTGAGGGTGAGACAAACGTGAAATACCCAAGGACCGTCAAACCCGCCAGCATAGCGAACGCTTCAAGGTGGCGAGAAACTGACTCGTGCACCCAGGCTGGTCCTTTGCTAACCCAACCCAGAATTGCAGGCATCAGAGTGAGGAATCCCAACGCCTCAGACAAGAAAGAAACTCGCCAACTTGTCCAATACTCCCCGTACGTCGCAAGCGCACCGAAGAACGCTCCAGTGAATGGCGCTAGCATCACGGCGAAGAACGAATATCTGGCGAGAGACTTCACACTGTTTAGTTGAGGGATACCCGCAAAGGAATAACTTAGTCCCAACGCCGCTGTCAGGACCTCGACCGCATCAGACACCAAGAGAACAATAATGGAACGAATCGGCATGCTCGTTTGCAGGTTATAGACCACAAACATTGCGAAGGCTGCCGCTATGAGGATGGGCCAAATTCTGCGGGGTACCAGTAGCAACACGGAAGCCAGGAGAATGTTACCCGGCCAGAGTGGCCAGTCTACCTGCGGGCGTATCACAACCGTCCCGCCTAGTCTTGCGGCGAAGTAGGACATCGTGGCCACGAGGACCACGAGCATGAGAGTGTGGAATCGGCGACTGTCGACAGAACTCATATGTAGCTTTAGCCTACGCACAACGTTCCAACCGACCACGCCACCAAATGTATTGCCGGAAATCTTACACCACCGCCCCTTTCTAAGAGTGAACCCACAGTAGTTCGAAAGGCATATCGGGCCGGCGGGATCGATCTCTGGAGTACTGGTTTCCAACGCAGCCTGACAGCAGAGTTTAGTGACACCTCCCGCCAACGGCTTCTTAGCCCCGCGGACAGCAGAGCGTCGAGAACTGGAAGCATGAAAGCTAGCCAATCAGAGGCATGACCACGGCCCCAAGCCAACGCGCTGCTGTTTTCCACAGGCAAAATTCTGATTCTTGTGACGAACAACCTTGACTGAGGATTCGAGAAAGGGAAGACTTGTCGTCATGCCAGCGATTTCAGCGGCCACGTTCCGAACGCCAACACTTTGGAAAATGCAGCGTAAGTCCTTATTCCGGAAGATTTTGCACGCAAGCTGTTTAGAATCAAGATTTTGCCGAGCGAGCCGTCGATCTGAACATCTTAAGTCTCATCGATTGAGGATTTTAGCGACGTTAGCAAAAAAAATGTGGCGCATTGATCAGAACTCACTTGAGAAGAGTTCCAAGACGCAGAGAGCAGCCCGATGAGATTCGCCAAGATTGTTTTCTGGATTGCTTTCGTCTGGGGCGTACTGGTCCTCACACCTCTTTACTTTATGTTCGACGTCATCGGACGGCAGGATCCTCCGGCCATCACCCATCCCGGCTTCTACTATGGATTTGTCAGCGCGGGACTGGCGTGGCAGTTTGTGTTTCTAGTGATTGCACTGGACCCACTGCGCCTCCGCATAATGATGATTCCTTCCATCCTTGAAAAGTTCGCGTACGGTGCTTCCCTGCTCGTCCTCTATCTGCAGCACCGGATTCATCCCTCAGACCTGGTGTTCGCAGGCGTCGATACTTTGTTCGGCGTTTTGTTTCTGCTTGCCTTCTTTCGGACTTCGGCATAGATATTCCTGTTCGGCATTGGGGAGATTGCATGGATCGACGATCGTTTGTGAAGCGGGCGGGATGGGCCGGAATCGCAGCCGGATTTTCATCTACGGCGGCATTTGCCGACACCGTGGAGGAAGCGAAGGCTGGCGCGCACACCGATGCCCAGGCAACCACGAAGACGGCGTCGCCCGAGACGCTTTTGCTGAAGGACTACCGGCCGAAGTCGATCTATAAGATTCCAGTCACGGAGATCGCGAAGGCCAAGTTCCCCGTCATCGACATGCACTCGCATCCGTACGCGAAGACTGAGGCTGAGATTGATGACTGGGTTCGGAACATGGACGAGGTCGGAATTGAGAAGACCATGATCCTGACTATGTCGACGGGCGCGGCCTTTGACGAGATTCAGCGCAAGTATGCGAAGTATCCGGAGCGCTTTGAGATGTGGTGCGGCTTCGATTTCACGGGCTACGACAAGCCGGGGTTCGGGCCTGGTGCTGTCAAGGAGCTGGAACGTTGCAAGCAAGCGGGGGCGCGCGGAGTGGGCGAGATCCACGACAAAGGTCAGGGGCTCAGGTCGGGAAAGTTGAAGGCGCCGGGGATGCATCCGGACGATCCGCGCATGGACGCGGTATGGGAAAAGTGCGGCGAGCTGGGAATGCCGGTGAGCCTGCATGTGGCAGATCCGATCTGGATGTATCAGAAGATGGACCGCTACAACGACGGGCTGATGAATGCGTATGAATGGCGACTCGATAATCAGCCGGGGATTGTGGGGCTGTCGGGGATGGTCGACATTCTCGAGCGAACAACCGCGCGGCATCGCAACACGACGTTCATCGCGTGCCATCTCGCCAACTTGGATTACGATCTGGCGCGGCTGGGCGAGGTGCTGGAGCGTAATCCGAACCTGTATGCCGACATTTCCGCCCGGTACGCCGAGACTGCGCCGATTCCGCGTTTCGCCGCGGCGTTCTATGAGAAGCATGCCGACCGGCTGGTCTACGGCACCGACATGGGCACCGACAAACCGATGTACCGCGTCACGTTCCGCATCCTGGAATCGCTGGACGAGCACTTCTACGAGATCGACCAGTTCTCGTATCACTGGAGTCTGAATGGGTTCGGGCTGAGCGATGGGATTCTGAAGCAGGTTTATCACGATAACGCGGCGAAGCTGCTAGCGGCGCGGGCTTAAGATATCGATGACCCTCGTTGTCATCCTGAGGCCCGCGTTGTTTGCGGGCCGAAGGATCTCTGCAGTTGGTTGCAGCGAGGCGCTGCCAGCCAGTTCCATAGGTCCTTCGCGCAAAAGACGCGTTCAGGATGACAAGCGCGGGGCGGAAATCGACAACGGAAAAGCAACGGCCTACAATTCCTTTCATGAGCAGCTTGGGACAGCCAACTCCGGTCGCTGAGGAACGCGACTCCAGCCGTTTGATTATCGGGATTGCCGTTGCGGTGGTGATTGGGGGCGCGCTCGCGGCTGCGTTTCTGCTGCAACAGCCGCCAAAGGTCGCAAAGCCGGCCTCACCCTATATCGCGAGCCTGAAGCTTTCCGACTTCAAGATGAGCGCGGCCGAGAATTTCGTTGGACACACGGTCAGCTACATCGACGGCACGATTACGAATACGGGCGACAAGACCGTGACGCATGTCGTGGTGGAAGTGACGTTCCAGGATTCGATGGGACAGCTCGCCCAGCAGGAGGAAGTGCCGCTGCAGGTGGTCCGGACTAACGGAGCTTATCTTGAACCGGTGGACGTGAGCGTTTCTCCCCTCGCGCCGGGACAGGCGCAGCCATTCCGGCTGACCTTCGACAGCATCTCGGCGCAGTGGAACCGAAACTATCCCGAGATTCGCGTGACCGATGTGACGGTGAAGTAGCTGCCCTCCGCTCGTTCTGCGCGTTCCCGCTACAATGAATCCATGTCTGAGAGCAAGCCGTTTCGGCTGACGGAGTCGGTGAAAGCTGCGGGTTGAGCTTCCAAGCTGAGTCCGGCGGCGCTGGACACGGTGCTTGGGAAATTAGCCCGGCAGCATGACCCGAACGTTCTGGTCGGCTTCGATCATGCCGACGACGCCGGAGTGTATCTGATCGCGCCCGACCAGGCGCTGGTGCAGACTGTCGATTTCTTCACACCGATTGTCGATGACCCCTACACGTTTGGACAGATCGCGGCGACCAATTCTCTAAGCGACGTTTACGCTATGGGCGGAAAGCCGCTCACTTCTCTGGCGCTCGTTTGTTTTCCCGAGAAGGCTGACCTGGCGATTCTGGAGCGCATCCTCGCGGGTGGATTGTCAAAGATGATTGAAGCGGGATGCACTGTGATCGGCGGCCACAGCATCCGCGACGAAGAAACCAAGTTTGGATATTCCGTCACGGGCATGGTGCATCCGAAGAGAGTTCTGGCGAATGTCGGCGCCAAGCCGGGCGACTCGCTGCTGTTCACCAAGGCGATCGGCACAGGTGTGATTTCGACCGCGATTAAGAAAGGCAAGGCCGAGCAGTCATGGATTGATGCCGCAGTGCGGTCGATGACGACGCTGAACAAACGAGCTGCCGAGGTGATCACTGCGGGCAACTTTCGCGTGAGTGCGATGACCGACGTGACCGGGTTCGGGTTGATTGGGCATGCGCGCGAGATGGTGCTGGCATCGGAGGTTTCGATCAATATTTCCGCCGGGAGTGTGCCGCTCATCGAAGGAGCACTCGAGTGCGTGCGCGCCGGGTACATTCCCGCAGGCCTCAAGAACAATCGGGAGTTTGCGGAGTGCCTGGTGCAGTATGACGACGGAGTGCCCGAGGATGTCCGGGCGTTGCTGTTCGATCCCCAGACTGCGGGTGGATTGCTGATTTCTACGCCCGATGGGAAGCAACTTACGAAGGCCCTCAACGACGCGGGCGTTGCGGCGGTGGAGATCGGGCAGGTGTTGCCGAACGGCAAGCCGCGGATTCGAGTGTCGCGTTAATCTCGTCGCATCCTCGTGGCGATTCCGGACATCTTTATAGGAAGATTATCGGCTCCGTGGCCGAGACGCCCACCCTTTAACTTCGCTCAGGAGGCTCTCAGTCGGCGGGACGCCGGCGGTTGTTGCCGCTGCCGCTTGCTTCGTTCGACGTATTGCT
>CAWCJM010000002.1:0-884839 GCA_963795875.1 uncultured Acidobacteriaceae bacterium | reverse complement strand
CAACCTGTCAACCGTGTGTTTGCTCTGACACTTACGCTGTAACCCGGTCTCCCGATTGGGCCTAGGAGGTTAGAATCCTCCGCTGGGCACCAAGTGCCAGCGTGAGCGAATTGGAATAGGGGCCTGTCTTAGGAACAGGTGTTTGAGAGTTCGAATCTCTTCGCTGGCACCAGACTTTTGATGTGGAACAGATCCTGGTCGTACTCGTGCGTTTCAATTTCAACTGAAGTAACGTGCAGCGCTCAGAATAGCTCCTCTTCGCTCATCCTGAAGCTTTCGGCATTCTGCTCGGCATACTTGATCTCCGCCAGCGCCCACCGCCGCACGGCTTCAATCGGAAAATTGAGAAACGGCTCCGCCCTGGTGGCTCGTTGTTCCATATGGTCGGCAATCGACCCTGCGAACGCCCCACCACTGTGCATTCCAGCAAACCAACTAGAGAAGACAGTATCATCGTTTCCATATCTCTCAAGAATAAACCGCGTTAGTGGGTGCAGTTCGGGGCCATTGTTCCCGATGAATGGTCCGGGGACGTGGCGTGCGAGTAGGCGCGCACCCTCCAAACCGTGTTTTTCAAGCCATCGGATCAGAACGTTCTCCGGCAGTAATGCTATGGGATACTTGCGAAAGAGAAAATGAAGGTTCCGCTCTTTCGATAACATGGCTTCCCCGATTCCGTCCATCAACTTCTCAGGACGCACCGCCGCAACGCTCGCGAAAAGAACCTCGGCCGTTTGTGAAATCTCATAAGAGTCGCTTTGCATCATCTGAATCAGTATTGAGGCAGCACGGTCTGGATTTGCTGGCAATACGCGAGCAAAGATTTGCGAGAACCAATGAGAAAGTTTCTTGCTCTTCTGCGCGGATTGCTCCAACAAGCCGAAAACAACATTTAGCGACCCGTCCTTGAACACCGTCTGCAGCCAGACCAGCTTGTCAACTGAATCGCCAACGCGCATTAGCAGAAATACGATGAACTCGATTCCGGTATCGGCGGCATCCTCGTCGCCTTCGAGAACTGCTTGAAGCAGCGTTTGTGCAGCCAGCCTTGCTTCTGCTGGTGATGTATGTCGAGGGCCATTCCAGGCTGCAAGAGTGCGAAGGAATCCGGTCGGGATTTGCTTCTCGCGAACGCCGTTAATCGCGCGAGTGAACGAATTGACAAACTCCCCCGACGGGATCATGACGTGGAAAGCTAGAACTGGATCGCTCGCCCAGATATCGTCAAGGGATTTGTTCAGCTCGTCGTTGGCGAGTTCCGCAAGGCCGGACGGCAGTTTCGTTCGCATGTTCTCGCTCACACCTGCGAAATAGCCGCGCGAGAGATTCGGATTACGCGTCGCACGGCAAGAAGCAACGATGCGATTCAGAAGTAACAAGTTTTCATCGATCCGGCCAAGCTGAAGGCCGAAATCGAATGAAGAACGCGCCTTGGTGCTGTTCAACCACGGCAGCTCGGTGTCGAACTCGTCCTTGTGCTGGAAAAGGTGGGCGGCTAACTCAGAAAGGCGTTGCTCCCACTCAGTTTGTTCCAAGTGATGTTCCCAGGAGTCTGTCCCAATGTCCTCGACGAGGCGATCATGAATGTCGGTGGAAGCCAACTCCTTCACCCACCCGTCTACGAACTGAGCACGCTGCTTTTTCTCCTCTTCGGAGTGCGGGCTGTGCTCGGAATTGTTCAGAAGGAGAAACTCTCGCAACTCTGCCCGAAGAATCGGGCGAACGTGGAGCGGGAGGTCCCCCGCTCCTTCCTTCGCCTGTTGCGTGAATCCGCGAAAGACCAAGTCACGGATGCAACCGACGAACGCGGTGGTCGCTTTCTCTCGCACCGCATCGTCAGGATCAGAACTCAGAGTGTTCAACTCGCCTAGGCACTCCTTCATGTACCCGTACAACTCGCCGTATGTTTTTGGGCGCCATGGAGTGGGGGCGATCCTGTTCCCGTAGGTGTGACCGCTCATCATGTGAATCGTTCGATCATCCAAAGCGCTGTGCAATGCTTCGACGCAGAGAATCCTTACTGCGGCATCGCCCATGCTGCTCCTCTTTTGAATAATTCTTAAGCGTTCATCAAAAGGCGTCGCAACGTACGACATGATCGGGAACAACCCGGCCCATACTTTCGTTGCATTGTTTCCGAGACCCGGCTCGGTCTCGTAACGTGAGAGCGCAAACAAAGTCCAAGAGGAGCATTTTCTCGCGATGGCTCAGCAAAAAGGCGGAGACTGGTTTCTCTGTGAAGGTTGCGGACATCTAGCGCTTCCTAGCAAGCCATTCTTTAAATGTACGTGCAGCAAGTGTGTTCGCGTGTACGGCTTGAATCGCAAACGAGAACGAACCGTTGCGCGGGATATCAAGGTTCGGCTGAGATATTTCCTCAGACGATTTCGCTGAATTCGCTCATTTCTTAAACATCCTTATTAACAGAAGGCGGCGCAAAGTATTTGTTGGCGTTAAATCCCCATCTCATGCATCAAGCGACATTCAAACGGTTTGTGTAAACGCCGATTCCCAACAGTTGATGACGTAAGGCTTCGGCGGCGAGAATTTGCAACAGGCCCTGAGCCGAGCGTTAATTCCATGCAGAT
This sequence comes from uncultured Acidobacteriaceae bacterium, assembly GCA_963795875.1. Taxonomy (GTDB): domain Bacteria; phylum Acidobacteriota; class Terriglobia; order Terriglobales; family Acidobacteriaceae; genus Sulfotelmatobacter. The sequence continues at coordinate 882,251 of CAWCJM010000002.1, read as the reverse complement.
TGCTGCATCTTGACTGGCGGGGCAGCGGGTCTATACTTTTGGGCGAATCGGAGATAGACAATGCCAAAGAACTTCTCTGCGCGTCCTGCCGAAACTCTTACTGAGAGCATCAATCATCGTGTGAATTTGTATTCGGTCGCAGCGTGGGCGGCTGGGGTGAGCTTGCTGGCATTGGCCTCGCCCGCCGAAGCGCACGTAGTGGTTAACCGGAAGTCGATCCCAATTCCGGGGAACAGTGTTATCGACATTGATTTAAATCACGATGGCAGTGCCGATTTCGAATTCAGCTTCCGTTCCTATGTTGGTGGCTGTTCGCACTACGGCAAGCTTTCGATGAGACCCCTGAATGGAGGCGCGGTTGTCGGGGGTGACTCCGCCGCGGAATACGCTTATGCGTCGGCCCTGCTGAAGGGAGCCAAAATCGGCAGGTCGGCTCACTTTGCTAGCACCGTAAACATCGAAAGGCCGGGTGTCGTGCACATCGAGGGGCAGTATGCATGGTACTGCTCCGGTGCGAATGGGACGCCGCGATGGTATGGCAAATGGGGTGGCAATCCACCGGATCGGTATCTGGGAGTTAAGTTTTCTATCCACGGTGTCACCCACTATGGGTGGATACGCTTAACCGTTAACTTTCAAAATCCACTTTCGCGTTCAGTGACGATCACTGCTTACGCCTACGAGACGGTGGCAAACAAGATGATAACGGCGGGCAGTACAGCGGGTGCTGTAGTTCAAGCAGAATCCGAGCCGAGCCTGATTACGAATAGGCCTTCTCTCGGGATGCTTGCCTTGGGCGCGGATGGATTGACACTCTGGCGGCGGTTGAACTCCTTGACCCTCAAGTGAACGGCGGCTTGCAACAGTGGATGCCGCCTCCGGAGATTGTGTCGAAGATCACCCCCATCGGTATTCCCGGTCACTGCTTCTTTTCCGAACAGGCTCTATAAGGGCTGGCGTGCGGCCTGAGCCCTCTTCCCTGAGGCTTGTTCTTGGCCTCTTCCCGGAGGACCCCGCCTGCAAAGGCCCGTTCGATCTCACGAAAAGGAGCACCTCTATGTTTGCTCGTATTCTTGATTGCCAAGTCAAGCCGGAAAAGAAGGAAGAGTTCGTGAAAGTGATCAAAAACGAAATACTTCCCATCCTCCAAAAGCAGGTTGGGTTTCTGGAAATTCTGCCATTCTTCCCCGAGAAGATGAGAGAGGAGAAGGCGATCACAATCAGTCTCTGGGCGACCAAAGCGGATGCCGAGAGATATGAGAAGGAGTTCTATCCGAAGGTTCAAGAGATCGTTAAACCGTACCTGCTCACACCCCTCGTGGTCAGGCCCTATACCGTAGAGACCACGCTTTGCGAGCACTTCGCGGAGGCGCTCGCAGCCTGATACAAGTTCACCGTTCTACTGAAGCCCCGGTGCAGATTTTGTTCCGGGGCTTTAGTTCGAAGAGGCACAATAGCCCGCTTGTAGAGATCGGCGGCAAACGTCATTTTTCGGGCCTTGCCCTCCTCCTCCCAGACTCCGAACATTTCTCTGATCTTAAAATTACGGCCGCACGCGGCCTTCGGTATTGGCTTACATGGACAAAGCAAGCACCTCACAGCACCTCTATTCCGATCCTTGGCTTCTTGCGGCCCGCAATGCATCCTACTCGGTTTCACCTACAGCGGTGAGGTCGGAGCATACGGCTGGCAGTGAGCAGCTCTCTGGGGAGTGTGAACGAAGCTGCGTCCCGACTCAGGTGAGTCTTCGGCAAGCTTTCGTTTGCGTTTTGCCTCTGAAATGTCCCCCGTTGCCTTCCCGTCCGTCGTATCTGCCGATCAATCGGCATGCCTGCCGACCTTTCGGCGCAACGCGACCATGTCTGCTGGCGGAGTTTCTTTTTTGTCTTGTATTTCCCCTTGTTTGGCTTCGGATACCAATGTGCTGAACACTTGCGTATGGGAACGACTTGCACGGCAACTGATACGACTCTGGTGATTCGCTGCCCTCACTGCAAGGTGGGAACTGAGTTCAGACCGATGATTGCATTCAAGGACGGTCGGTTCGTCTGCCGCGACTGTGCCCACACGGTTCGACCCGGTACACCGGAGTACAAGTGCACCTGCCGTCCATGCCTCCGGCTGGAGCAAAAAGAAACCGAGTTGAAGCTGTTTTTCCACTAAAGTTTGCTTTCACCCGGTCGATGTGCCCCGCAGGAGGGCACTATGGTTACCGATCTCGTTCCTGCTGCTCAGTACCTTCGTATGTCAACCGAACACCAGCAATACTCGCTTCAAAATCAAGCTGATGCCATCGGCAAATACGCCATCGACCGTGGCTTTGAAGTTGTGAAGACCTATTCGGACGCAGCAAAGAGCGGCCTCCGCCTCAAGAACAGGGGTGGGTTGAAGCAACTGCTGAAAGACGTGGTCGAGGGACAAGTCGCCTTTCGGGCAGTCCTTGTTTATGACGTAAGTCGCTGGGGACGTTTTCAGGACACAGATGAGGCAGCGCACTATGAATACCTCTGCAAGTCCTCTGGTGTTCCGGTCCACTACTGTGCTGAGCAGTTCGCGAACGACAACAGCATTTCAGGGCTGCTGCTGAAAGCCCTGAAGCGAACAATGGCGGGAGAATATAGCCGTGAACTATCAGTCAAGGTCAGGGCTGGACAGTTCAGGCTCGCAAGTTTGGGCTACAAAATGGGAGGGCATACCCCGTTCGAACTCCGCAGGCAGTTGCTCGACCTGAGCGGCGCTCGCAAGCAACTTTTGTCGTACGGCGAACGCAAGAGCATCGTGAACGACCGTGTAACGCTGGTTCCGGGTCCACCGGAAGAAGTTGCCGTTGTGGAGCGCATTTTTTGCGAATTCGTGGATAACCACAAAACTTTGAAGGCGATTGCAAGTGCTTTGAACCGGGAAGGCTTCTTGTTCACTACAGGTCACTGCTGGACGGCATGCACGGTCAGGAACGTTCTACGAAATCCCAAGTATCTGGGATTGCAGAGTAAGTGTCAGAGCAAACACACGGTTGACAGATTAATCGTAAGCGTTCGCCGCGATCGCGGGCCGCCCGCTTTCATGCCGAACCCACGATTGTGGGCGATATGGCGATGTTTCGATGTTTGCAAGCTCCCAAACCACGAACAAGCCGCAGCGAGCGAGGATTCCGAATTAGGACGACTCGACTAGGGTAAAGATTGGGGCTTCTGCAGCTTAGCCTTCGCCTGAATGGCTGCGATCTTCTGCAACAAAGCTGTGATCGGCGGGGCGGTCTCCCCCACATTGTAGGCAACAGACTTCCTTGTCCCGTTGCTGAACTGCACTTCGACCGACACGGTTGGTTCATCCGCGCACCCAGGACAACCGTGTTGATCCGTAAAGGCTGCCAGCACTCCCGCATCGATGAAGTGCTGCAGGTCCAGCCAGTCGCGTTTCGTAATCCTGTACTTGGTCTCGATGTCCGGATAGGCTTTACGCTCCGAGGAGGATCGGTTGAGCCTAACGATCGATCCCGGCTCAATGGTCGTTACATTATCGTCGTAGTTGCCAGTGCACCAACCACAAGACTCTCCAATGCGTACGCGCACGATCTGAACATTAGGGGCCGGGTTCGGCCGCTGGGCGGCCTCTTGCGCGAAGACGTTGCCGGTCGCTAGGCCAATGATGCAACACCATGTCCAAACCTGCCGCTCCATCTGTATCGTCAACCTCGTCGTACCCTATTGTAGTTCCATGATTGGCGTCCAGCACTTGAATGTGGGAGGTCGGCAGTCGGAGCAAATTTTGGACACAAGAGTTACATGCGTGTTCGTTCTGTATGCGGTAGGATTTCAACCGTGACGAAGCGACACGAGCCGTTATGCTTTCAAGCCGGTGATCTCGGGAGTGGTCAAGCGTGGATGCGCATCGGTGTTCTCGTCACCTTAGGTTGCATCCCCGCTCTTGTGTCCGCGCAAAATTGTACCGCTAGCAACCCGCAACTTGCCGTCACCATTCTCCAAAACGTGTTAGCCACCTGCTCGTCGCCGGATCAGGTCCAGGCGATGCAGATGAAGTACGGGCACGATGTGATCCTCGTGCAAGCCTCGGTGGCGGGCAAACTCGCCATCCCTGTGCTTCGTGAATTCGCCAGCCTGCCCAAGCACAACGAGTGCACGTCGTCGACCTTCGATGCCGCGGCGCGGACCGCCCTCGCAAAGCTCGGCGACGAAAGTGCCTATGCAGTGATTAAGAAACAATGGGCACAGCACCGTATCAGCCCATATCCAGCCAATATTGATTTCATTGGCGATGACTGGGCGCTTCAGACGCTGGTCGAACATCTGATTCAACACGTGAACGATCCCAGAATGAGGGTACAGTTCGGACCATCCGACGCGCCTTACGACGGTCGCAAGGGATTACTTGCGCAAATTCGGGGAATAGCGCGCCGACACGTTGTCCCCGATTTCCCGGACGTCGACTATTCACCCGCCGGAATTGCGCAGTGGAAGGCATGGCTTGAGAAATACAAAGGGCAACACCCAAGCACACCAGTCTTCGAAAGCGTGTCCGATCCTTATCTTCAGTGTCTGGCCCGAAGGGTCGAGTGGGGGCACCCCGATGCCATTCTCGACATCGCTACGTTTGGCGGCACTTCTGCGGAAGCAATTCTCAAGCAATTTCCCCCGCCAAAATCCGGCGAGGTCATGGGAGCGAGAGACCTATTCCCGGACGTACTTCTGAATGAGCAGGATGGACGTCCGGATCCAGACTCGGAAATTCAGGGAAATCTTCAGGCCGCCTTGCTCCGTTTCGGGGATCAGAGAACAGCGGGCCAAGTCGCAACCGAATTAAATTCATTCGCTCTTTATCCGGGCTACTTTCCGCTCGAGGCAATCCGAAAGCTCCGATTCGCTGGAGGTAAGACCGCCGTTGGAGTTCTCGTCGATGGCTTGGGAAGCGTGAATCGAATCAGTCAGGATGGGCAAAAGATCTTTGACGCGTGCGTGGTGACCGTCTCTGCTGCAAACCAACCATGGAAGCAGCCAAAGGAAGCCGCAGAGAAGGCCTGCGCCGGATCTTTTTCCTGGGCTGAGCGCCGCAATAGTCTTATCCTAAGCGCGCTTGCAGAACTGGTGAAAGACCCACCTTTGCCTGCAAATGCACCTCCGACCGCCGAAAACTTTCAAAAGTGGAAAGACTGGTGGACGAAAAATCAAGACAAGGCGATTCTTGTTATCCCGCCGCGTGCGTCCTACGATTGGCACTAACCTGGCCGGGCTCACTGATGTGGAGGCTTGATAATCCGGTTACCAACGTGACTCCGAAACTGGAGTTAAGTGGTCAGTCTCACGCTGACATTTAGGACAATAGCTGTTACCACCAGGCGAATATGACCACATTGCGACAAGTCGCCATCGTGTCGTTCCTGGTCTGCCTGTCTGCGGGAATCGTGATGGCAGACGATTCCCCCAAGACCTTCTCCGTTCCCGAAGACAAGATTGAATTCCAACTCTATCCCTTCACGCCAGTATTCAACGGAAGAAAACCGCTGTCTATGACCTCCGAGGTCATGGCAGGACAACGTGCGAGCCAGAGGGTTCCGTCGTTAATGGAGTGCTTGGCGATAGTCGGCGGTCATTAGCGCAGCGAGCGTGGCTTCATCGGCGGAAAAAAGGCTCGATGCGCATTTCCTGCAGGGGAACATGCTGCGGCGATCCGAACGTTGTAAGAGCAGAAAAAAACCGCAGCATGGAGTTGTTCCGTCTGTAGTTGATGGTCAAAAATGGCGGAGGCGAATCGTCAAGACCCGGGACGCGCCAGCGGCTGGGTACCGCCGGACAAAAGCCCGCGTTCGCGCGATGTCCTTGAAGCGTTCTAGTATCGCGTCTCTGTGTGTGTAAGGAAACAAGTTTACCTAACTCGCCTAGCGACGGATCGCTTGAATGCGGAACGAATAGCCGATCCCGATGAGGTGATCCACCGCGGCCGATGACAGGCCTACGCCGACATGGAAGTCAATCTGTTGCTGCCTGGTGATGTTCAGAACTGTCCCCGAGTGCAGCAAGTGTCGGGGGCCTCCGTTTTCCGGAAAGTCGCCCGTGTATTCGATAAAGGCGTCGCAAGGTTTGGTCAATTGACGATCTACAAGGAACTCGATTCACCAGCAAGCTACGGAAAGAAAGCTATGGTCGACTTTCAAATGTCCGGCATGAATGGACTGGACGCGGCGAAACAGATCACATCGCGTTCCCCGATTACGCTCATTCTGATGCTCACACCGCATCACTCCCCCAACTTGGCGAGGCAGGTCGGAAGATCGGCCTCCGCGGAAGCTGTCTAAAGGCTGATATCGGATGTGTTGTGGAAGGCGTTACGACAATTCAGATAATAAGTCTGGTCGGGCCGCCGCACCTGGGCCTAGTTCTTGAGGTATGAGTCGTCGCCGCCGGAGCACTGCCCTGCTCGGATCAACCGCTGACACAAAAGCATCGGGATTCAACCATTGAAGCGTGCCCGGGAAGTCGATTCGGGTCTATATCCCACAGGCTCGCAATCGCGGTCGAGACGGCACTGTGCGCCCTCGGGTTGCACTGAGGTATGGAAAGTAGTAGTTGCCGTTGGGAGCGGGCGAGATTGATGGATGGATGTTGAGAGTTCTGAGGATGTTGAGAGTTCTGAGAGGGATCCGCCGGAACCGCGCTGAAAACCATAGATTGCAGGACTACCCTCAGTGTCCGAATTAAGGACGCTCGTCTGTATATTGAACAGAAGTGTCTTTACGCTTTGCCGATCGACGTAACAGACTCAATCACTTACACAACCTCCAAGCGGCGGCTTAAATGCCCCTAGAGAACTGGGGCAAAACCGATGACTCCTGAGATGGCATTTGAATGTGTGCTGGTTTCGAATGATCCTGCGGTGCTCAAGACGATGGATCCGTTGCTGCGCAGTTTCTCAATCCAAAGTAGCGTTTGTCCGAATCCCTCAAAAGTAGGCGATCTTCTGAACGAAGGTGACACCGATCTCATCATAATCGACCTGGAATCAGCCAGTTATACAGAATTGGAGCACCAGATGCGCAGGGCGCAAGCGAGGCAGAAGCCGACTGTTCTCGGGGTTTCCGCAATGGATCGCGCCGTGCAGGGTGTTCACGTAGTGCTTCCCAAACCCATCACCGAAGAGTCCGGGTTGAGATCACTGAAAACCGCATATTCCCGAATGCTGCGGGATTTTCGGAAACACACTCGGTTCGCGCTGATGGCGCCCGTTTTGGCGACCGATGAAGACAATGGAACCTTCCGGCTGACGATAACCAATATTGGTGCAGGCGGCGTTGGCATAGCCACGAACGAAAAAATCGCGGTTGGCACCACTCTGGCTTTTAGCGTAGGACTGCCGGGATTAGACAACACAATTTCCATTCGAGCACGCGTGTTGTGGGCACGCCAATATGGCGTTGCGGGGTGCGAGTTCGTCCATGTGCCGCCATTCGATACCCAACTCTTGCACGCCTGGCTTGATAGCAGGTATCGAATCAAGAAACCTCTGATTAGTATTTGAACTGACCGTCTGACTGCTAACCACTCAAATGCTAGAACGGATTCGATCCATAACGGCAAAGGGCAAGCAGATTTTATTCATTGACCTGTCGAATTGCCTGGCCAGCGAAGTGGCTCATATTGCCGAAGCTGTTCCAGACCACGTGATGCTCTTGCCTCGCAGTTCGGTTTTGTTGTTGGTAGATTTTGCGGGAGCCCATTTTGATGTGGAGGCAATTCGGGCGATCAAGGAGACTGCGGTCTTTGACAAGCCGTACATTAAGAAGGCGGCGTGGATTGGCCGGGGCACCACGCTGGACAAGGTCTCCACAGAAATACGAGATTTCTCGCGTCGTGAGTCCCCCATTTTTGACAGTTTTCAAGAAGCTGTGGCTTGGTTAGTGCTAGATTGACTCTTCGATAAGGGAGCAATGTGAGCGTCTCTCAGAAATCGGGCCTTCCAAGGGTCGCGCCAAAGACTCGACGCCTATCCGCGCGACAAGATACGACCGCACTGAGGGGCACGACGCCGACTACTCCGGAACAATTCAAGATCGTAGTCGCTGATGACTCGCGAATCTATCGAAGCTTGGTCGAGACGACTCTGGTTCAGGAAGACTATATAGTCCTGTTCGCTGAAAATGGTCGCGAGGCACTCGCGGCAATGGCCAAACATCACCCGTGCTTGGTAGTCACCGACTGGGAGATGCCCGACATATCTGGAATCGAACTATGCAAAAAGATACGTCGGGACTATGAGTCTTACGTCCACATCATCTTGCTGACCAGCAATACCAAGAAGGACCAAATCGTGGAGGGTCTCGCGGCTGGTGCCGATGACTATCTCACCAAGCCGTTTCACCCCGGAGAGTTGCTTGCGCGGGTGGCCGTGGGCCGTCGAGTCGCGGAACTTCATCGCCAAATCCAGGCGAAGAACTTACTGCTCGAAGAACTGGCTCAAACGGACTCACTTACCGGTCTTCCGAATCGTCGGGCCATAGAGGATTGGATAAAACGCGAAGTATCCGGAGCTGAGCGGCACGGGTTCGAATTGTGGCTCGCGATTGCAGACTTAGACCATTTCAAGCGCATCAACGACACCTATGGGCACGAGGCTGGAGACCTGGTTCTCAAGAGGTTTGCAGAGGTGCTCCGGAGAAATACGCGGGCTTCCAATCTATGTGGCCGCATCGGAGGTGAGGAATTCGTCTTGGCCTTGTCGCATGTCGATAGAGCCGGTGTTGAAACGGCAATCGAGCGCATTCGTCGCCAGTTCGAGGCTGAGGAGTTCAGCTTCGGCGGAAGGGTCCTTAAGGCCACCGCTAGCGTCGGAATTGCAGCTTTTCAGGGGAGCTACGATCCAAGTCCCGATACGTTATTGCGCAATGCCGATGCAGCGCTGTATAGAGCCAAGCACAAAGGACGGAACCGAGTGGAATTTTCGTCATAGTTGCATTTCCATGCTATGGCCATGAACGTAATGTTCTCACGGCGAGTCAAATCAACACAGTCTTAGGGCTTGCATTCGTCCACTTCCGGTGTAGACTCCACTCCGACAGACTATATCGCCTCTGTCACCTACAGACTTGCCCCGACGCTTCGGTCGGGGCGTTTTTGTTTAGGACCATTGTTGCAAAATTGACCATTCCTGCACGCTTGACGTGGGACATCATGCTCGACGTGAAACAAGACCTCAGCATCAATAAAGCCTCCACTATTCGGTGTCTAGCATGCGGAGCTGGCCCCCGGGAGAAGTGCCAGCTTAGCCCTGGTCAGCTCCGAACCTCCCCATACTGGGAGCGCCAATTGATTGAAAAAGAAAAAACAACGCAGTCGTAGGACACTCCGGTCCGTGGAATCTGACATTCACTTCGGAGACCCTCCCATGCCCATGCGTTCGCATATTGCTTTCAGACCTAGATTTCCTACGTGCTCCATCTGCAATGAAGCGGTAGAGCTTGAGAAACAGCAAAAATTGATGAGGCTGGGAAGCCAGCGCATGAAGAATGCAGCGTGCAACAAATCGGTGACGATACGACGGTCAGGCCGCCCAGCCGCATGCGGACACCTCACGATGACTAAGAACCCAATATTTCAATGTCCCGACGCAACGTCTGCCGGGATTCGAATTTCTTAACCCGTCATCCATAGTGATAGCAGGATTGACCTGCGAGCGTTAACAATCTGTACGTGAACGGTTGCATATGCAATGTCAGACAATACTTCTACCTCCCCTCTTCACCTCATCGCGATTCTGATGTCGGCTTCGGGCCGTTTTCTGGTTTGCAGAAAGTGCGGCCTTCGCTTCGAGTTTCCTGAGGATGCACATTACGACACGATTGCGAAACAGTTCGCATCTCACCCATGCAGTATTCCAATCAGGCCCAAAGAATGATTGCGCCCATCGATCGAATTTCAAAAAACGGGGCCATCCTCCCCCGAGGTTAAGGCCCCGTCTCTTAGCCGCTAGATTTAACGGCTCTTTCAGGCGCAACTCTAGACCACGATTCGAGGCATGCAAATGGACCTAACGTGGTGAGTCGCCCGCTCCAACGTGGTATAGGACATTTGTGACTCATAGGGGTGAAGCATCGTCGCGGCGCATGAAGGTGAACCAATTTTCACTTCGGGAATTGTTTGCAGAAAGGACTATCAAAGGAAGAATCGTACGGGGAATACCTTACATCATTGGTGCTCGCATGTTCCCGTGTTGTGCCATTTCATTTTTCGATGAAAGAGCTTCTAATCATCACATCGAACATATTCGGCCTTCGACGCCACAACGTCAACAAATCTAAGAGGCGGAAGCCATCAGCACAGCATCCGAAACTATGTCTCTCGTTGAGATGCTGATCCGGGTCACAGCAAAGCGAATATGACTAAAATCCTAATCGTTGATGACAATTCAAGTGTGCGAGCCGCGTTCAGAATGTGTTTCAAGACGAAAACCGATTGGGTCGTTTGCGGTGAGGCAGAGAACGGAGAGTCCGCCATAAAGTTGGCTCGCAGCGTAAGACCGGATGTAGTTTTGCTCGACTATGCAATGCCTGTCATGAACGGGCTAGAGGCAGCCCGAGCGCTTAGTGCCCTCGCACCTGAGTGCGCCATACTGATGTACACGATGTTTGCTGCCCCGCAACTGGCAGAACTAGCTTCCTCCGCTGGGGTTCGCGCCGTTCTCTCCAAAGAGGTAAACGGAATCGGGGCAGTCATGGAGGCGATTGAAGCCATCGCCACCGAGAACGCCGATCTTGTGGTGTCAGCCGAGAACCAAAACCGTAACGCAAGTGGCTGCGCTTAACCGCGTCCGCGTCCGCTAGCCACCCGCCATGCAGAATCCCGTCAAAGACCGCATCGCGAAGTTGCGGGAGGAGATAGCGCAAATCAGTGACGCGAACCGCTTGTACTTGCAAGGTAGCAAGAGGCTAGTCAGCGCAACGGGCGATCAAGAACGTCGCCGTCAACGGTTGCAGGAAATCCTTTACGAATTGATGTCGCTCACCGACTGGAAAAAACTGTAAGAATGTTGGGTTTCCAAAAACTCATCGACAACTGTTCGAGCTAGGAGTTGTATGCTCAAGGCTTTGGCCATTCAACAAGTGTGACCACTGACCTTCGAGTCTCCGCTGTGCGTCCGGGTTTTCTAGCCAGCATGGGCAATGCTCGGGGAGCTGTGGCCCGCAATCTTTGGTCGTGGTGTAGACGGTCAGCCAAAGGGATGGGCTTCTGTTGCTTCTTCGGGGGGAGCTTCATTGGACTCTCTTTGGCGTTGGTGATCCAAGCCCACGGTAGGGTTGGGCTGGCGACGGGCACTGAATCGATGTGAGACTTGGCTAATGTCACCGCCATTTTGGTGCCAGCCGCCAGTCTTCATAAACTACGACTCCGCTGACCGTTGTGGAATGGTCTGATCGTGACGGCTTCTGGCTCGAAGGAGCCATTTCACTGCTGCGCTTACCGCAAAACCTCACTCCATTCGGATATGTGTACCACGTTGATCGCTCCTACAGAACCCCGCCAGTTTGCACAGCGAGAACATTCAGCGCCATCTCTAACCTCGTAATCGCAGCGCCGATTTCTGGATGCTCCCCGGTCTTCTTTTGCAAGGCTTTTAGAATCTGGTGAGCACTCTTGATGTGCGCTTCTGCTTCGGCTGGATTTGGTTCGGGATTGCGTTCATTCGTCGTTTCCATAACCACTCCCTCCGTTCCTTCTTCGTCTCGTGAATTCCTTGTTGGAGGATTCGGTGTCTTCGTGGACGTATCGGTTTCAGCGCAGTCGCCTTTCGGGTCGTAATCGCAGAGGCGGCCGGGATGAGCTTGCTGGCACTTCTGGCAGAGTTCAGTAGCCATTGTGCGCCATCTGACTGCGGCCGTTGGAAGCGGTGAAGGCCTTCGACATTTCAACAACACCAATTCGCGCCAGCGAACTTTCGCTCAGCATCTTCTCGGCTTTGGTGAATATTTCCAGCAGCTTCGCGGCATCAGGATCAGTGGCAGCGCGAGCAACGAGCAGAGGGCCGACCGTCTCGAATATGGACATGTTGGCTTCTCCTGTACCAAGTCTAGAGAACAGGTCGAGCAAGAACTGTCCGCTATTGCTCAGAACACGTCTTTCTGAGCCCACAGCGGCACCGGCCTGCCAGTGTTTTTCAGGACGGCCCGCCTTGACAAAATGTGCCCTCAGCATCACACTCAACGCAACTAGTCTCCTTCCCCGCAAAAGACGAGTGCACTTCGGCCCGCAACGACTCAACACTGCGCGGAGCACTCACGGCGTCCGCCTGAACTCTGGAGGAGATATCCATGCGAAAGCGATTCTCAAGTCTAACCCCGTATGTCGCACTTGTATTTGTCACGCTCGGGATTCCCGTGGCCGCACCAGCCCAAACCTACACCTTTAGCACTCTCTACAGTTTTAAGAACAATTCGACCGATCCCGAATTTCCACAAGCAGCTTTAGTTATCGATTCAGCGGGCAATTTGTATGGGACGAGTTCCAGTGGGGGAAGTAACCACGTTGAATGCAACTTGGGTTGTGGGACCGTCTTCAAAGTGAGCAAGACCGGAGTGCTTAGGGTGTTGCATGATTTCGTGAATGCTCCGGATGGAGAAAACCCACAAACCAGCCTGTTCCGTGACTCCAAGGGCAATCTCTACGGCAGCACAGAAGGAGGAGGCAGCGGAGGCTGTGGGACGGTGTTCAAAATCACTTCAGCGGGTGTCGAGTCTGTGCTGTACAGCTTCCTTTGTGGCACGGATGGCTTTAGCCCCTCCAGCGTCGTTCTGGACCCGCTAGGGAACATCTATGGGACAGCGATGACCAACGATGACCATGGCCTCGTATTCGAGATCGACACCAGCAACAATTTCAGTGTGCTCTACAATTTTTGTTCTAAAACGAGTTGTGCTGACGGAGAACTTCCAGAAGGCGGTGTCGTGCGGGACACAGAGGGAAATCTCTACGGCACAACCAATTTTGGTGGCACTAATCTGAGTGGAGTCGTCTTTAAGCTTACTCCGGAAGGGATAGAAACCGTTTTGCACGACTTCGCCGCCAAACAAGGGGATGGACTCTATCCGTTTTACAACTTGATCCAAGACGGAAAGGGAAATCTTTATGGCGTGACGCCGCAGGGCGGGGCGCATGATCCCTTTGACTTAAATGGACGAGGAGGTACGTTGTATAAGCAACCGGAAGCGGGGGGCACTGAAACCGTGCTTTATAGTTTCTGCGCCTTGACCAGTTGCAAAGACGGTTACTCACCTACTGGGCCTGTCGTCATGGACGCGACGGGGAATCTCTACAGCACCACCTTGGGCAGTTCCAGCAGTGCTGGGGCGGTAGTGTGGAAATTGAGTGGTGCTACGGGGAAGGAGTCTGTGCTCCATTCCTTCGGGAAAGTGGAAATCAATTCTGGGCTGGTCAGCGATGCAGTAGGAAACCTCTACGGCACGACCTTCACCGGGGGCGCAGCGAAATTGGGCTCAGTGTATAAACTTACGTTGAAGTAGGCACGCGTGGCCGAGACGGGAAACCCTTCCGTTTAGGTTCCGTCATGCTTTTAGGCCCATCAACAACTTTCCAAAGGAGTGAACCCTCGCTCCGGACCAGTTCTTGCAGCCGAACTTCGGCTTCTGCAAAAACGAGTGTGTCCAAGTTTCTGGCGTGATAGCTCAGCCAATGTCCGCTGTTCCCTCTACGCACGCATGCTGGTCGCACAGAGTCTTGATCCAACTGCCGTCCCGCAGCTTCCCCGGTTGCCCACAAACCTCACAGGTATGGAGAGATTCTTGTTCGGAGCTTTCGAGCCGTTGGCGAATGGCGTCATTCGCATTATTCACATGGACACGCAGCCCGCCGAACTTCTCTTTCACTTGCAGTACTTCGAATTGGCACCCGGCTGCCTGCTCTAATTCTGCGACGAGTGGTTCCAACTCCTCGCACAGCCGCCAAAGGATGTCGAACCATCCGTCGCCGTGCTCGAAGCCCCGAGGCATCGCTGTGCAGCGGATGTCACCCCCGGTGTTGAACCACGTAGGCCAGCGCTCCACCAGCTTTTGCTCTAGTTCCTTATTCATTTGGCGATTATTTCCGGCTGGTGGAATGCTCCGGATGGCGCACAAACCCCGACACTGGAACCGACGTTTTCAAATCCAGTGCTCCCGCCGCCTGAAGTTCTATGGCTTCAATGACATCACCGACCTCAATATCGCGCCCGTGCTCGAATGCCGATTGAGCCCCGAGAATGTAGGTTTCCCGCAGTTGGGCGAACGAGAATCCCTCTGTCTTGCGAATAGCAGTCTCAAAGTCGTCGCCTGTGAGCACGGGGCTAAGACGCTGGTAATACTGGCGGCGTAATTCTGAATCTGGATTGCGGAACTGAACCACACGGTCGAACCGGCCGGGGCGCTTCAGGATCGCCGGGTCGAGACACGTGGGATCATTGGCGGTAGCGACGACTATGACACCGTCTTGAGTGCCAACTCCATCTAGACAGTTGAGCAAAGTTTGGAAGCTTATCGCTCGTTCGCGTGTGCGCTTACCTTCGGTGGGGAAAGCCCGGTCAAGGTCTTCGAGGATCACGAGAGACGGAGTGTTCTCGGCAGCTCGTTCGAACAGGTGGAGAACGTCGGCGCTTTTCTCTTCCATATCGCTTATGTCAAGAGTATAGGGGCGGATGTATGGATGTGCCGCCATCACTCTGAGAGTTGCGCTCTTGCCATTGCCGGGAGAGCCCCAGAATAAATAACCCCGGCGATATGGAAGGTGATGCTGGCGAAACCAGTCTTCTCGCTCGAAGAAAAGCTCAAAGTCGGTTCTCACCATGCGCCGAACAGTCGAATCCAGCACAACGGCATCCCAGTCATAGCGCCCTTGCAGGCGTGTCTGCCCGTGTGCGCTTTCGAGATAGCGTTCGGTCTGCCCCTGCACCTGTTGCTCCAGCAGTAAAACTTTGGCGGCATCCTCACGGTGCACGATGAACCAGTGCGGCGTTGAGGTGTGCGAGACAATGGGCATGTCGCCCGGAGGGAACAAGACGGGAATTTTCACACTAACCACTCGCCTCGCCAGACCCCGCAACTTGAAGGCGACCGCGCAGTCTTGCCAATCGAGTTCCCATACAGGCAGCGGAGGGGCGCTAGGTTTTCGCTTGCGTTGAATGGAGACCGCTATGCGAGGACTTACGCCGGGAGGAATCTCCCAACCGTCAATTACTTTTCGCCAATTACTATTCCTCGCCCGAGTCGCCGAGACAACATCGAGTCCTTGCAAGACTTCCTCGGCAACAACATCGCCGGGGTTGCAGTCTACTTCGAGGGTGAGAGTCTCACTCAATGGCACACCCAGCATCTGTTCGATCCACCCTGCGTAAGGTTCGAGCGATGCAAGGATCGTATCGACGGACGATGTGAGGCGAATCTGGAACTTATCGGGATTGCTGGGCGCTATTGGCATGGTTGAGTTTTGTGCTCTGACTTCGATCCTCGATCCGTAACGACGGCAAAGGGTTGTTCCAGCGATGGCGGGCACAGAATTTGGGAATGCGCCCATGACTGCTCGCGAGTGAATACCCCACCGCACACCATGCACTCGCGCAGGTTCATGGGGTTGTCGGGAAGATCGCCGTTGGTGAAAATCGCGGTGAAAGACTTGCCGATTTTGTCATTTCGCCATAATGAGTAATCCCCTAGAACGACCTGTGCCACGAGGTGGTCGCCAGAAGCCACGGCTGGTGCGGAAGGTGAACGGTTGTTGAATTCCTTCATCAGACGGCCCCTCTTTGGTGGTTCCCAGCAATAGCCTGCGTTGGGGCACGGTGGTAGATGGCAGACCTTGCCGCCCGCGGATCAGTCCATTTTGTTAAGCGCCGGTGCAGCGTGGCATCAGTCCAAAGGGTGCGGAATCAGGTGGGTCGGGTGTGAAAGACAAGAGACATTTTCGGTGAGGGTGAGAGCGTTCTATACATCTCTGAGAAATACCGTAATAAAAGCCCTCTCATGTAATGCAGTATACAAACCACCGCGGCGTTTTCGCTAGAAACGAAGACTGGTTTGCGAAATAAATATTTCGCCGCAAGGCTAGTGAATTCCGTCGTGCGCTATGTATACCGTAGACGAGGAGAATTCATGTTGAAAAAAGAGTACGTACGTGACGGAAAGAACCAGATTGTCGCTTCCGTTACCAGCGGTTTTGAGGGTTCCTACGAGAACATCGTCAAAGATGAGCACGAGCAAATCACGGGAACTACCAGCGACCGATTTCACACAACCCGCGATGAACATGGTGGCTTGGTCTCCACCAACAGCAGCGATCCCGGATTACTGATCAATCGCAGAAAGTAATGCCAGAAGCGGACAGAGGGTCAGCCTTTCCATTCCCTCTGTTCGCTTTACTTTTGTTCGAGGAGATTGCCATGCCAAGAATCATGCTTTCAGACAAGTGTTGAGAGCGAACATGGCATCGTCTCAGCGAAGAATCACCACTGTCCTTGCGTGCCTGAACATCCTGTGCCCCGACGCAGATTTGCACTCCAAGCGAAAACTAGCCAAACAAATCCTCACCCTTGTGGATGGACGTGACCGTACTTTGCCGCAGCGCACGATCACGGATGCCCAGGCGGTTGAGATGGTGTGGAGGCACTCGCAATGTATCCACAATCAGAGGGGCAAGTGCCCACTGCTGGTGTTCGGTGGACAACTCGCTGAAGAGATCAATGAGTTCTTTGCGGACAACGAATGAAGAGTCCGCGGGTGGAGGACGGTGATTCGCGGCGTCGGAAGAAAGAACCCCATGTCGGTATCTTTTGGCTGGTCGACGGCAAGCTGGTCATGGACAGCACCGCGCTCAGCATGTCCGAGGACTATGGAGGCTTCAAGATTCACCCCGCGGATCATTGCTCGGTTTGGGAGAAGCTTCAGCTAAGGGAAGCTGTTCCTGCCGACGTGGAGTACGAGGAATGCCCACGCGGCCGAGTGATGTACGACACGAAGGCACAGCAATTCAGATTACTGGCTGACAGATGCATTCTGAAAAACAAGGGCGTCATCCGAGACATCATTTCGAAAATGAACCTGCCAAGCGGGAATACAGACATGGGAACCGACAGCCATTACCGATGCTTGCGCTGTTTGCATGGCCGAAGAGAATACCCGGATTGAGTTGTGCGAAGAAAGGTTGTGGAGATGAAGCGAGCGGTTTTGTATACCAGAGTTTCCACTTGCGATCAAAATCCGGAGACCCAAGCGCTTGATCTGCGACGGCTAGCGGAACAGCGGGGATTCGAGATTGTCCACGAGTACACCGATCGAATCAGTGGCGCTAAGGCTAAGCGCCCGGCGCTCGACCAGATGCTCGCCGCGGCCCACCGCAGGGAATTCGATACCGTTTTGGTTTGGGCCGCTGACCGTTTGGCTCGCAGCGTGCGACACTTCTTGGAAGTGCTAGATACGCTGAATCACCTGGGCATCGAGTTTGTGTCGTTCCGGGAGAACCTCGACACCGGCGGGCCGTTGGGCAGGGCGGTCGTGGTGATTGTCTCGGCGGTAGCCGAATTGGAGCGTAACCTTATTATAGAGAGGGTCCGCGCCGGCCTCAGACGGGCCCGGCTCGAGGGCCGCATATTGGGTCGGAAGCCCCTTGAGTTTGATCGACCATCGTTGCTCCGAGACCGAGCTCGCGGGCTGAGTCTGGCGCAGCTCGCAAAGGTTCACAAAATCTCTCGCACTAGCGTCGCCAGAGCGTTGAAGCAGTCGCAAGGTGTTATAGCGAATACCCCGTTGCTACCCACGCGATATCGGGCATCTTGATACGTGATCGGAGTTCGGATAGACCCGCAAACTAAAAAGTACCAGGCCGAAGTGGGCTGATCGAGCATGTATAGTCGGCCAGCCCTACCTAATCGTGTTACGTCAGAGTTGCCCGTCATCCGGCGCCCAAAAATCGTATGGAGCCGTTCGGCACTGCCGCCGAGATCCGCCGTCTACACTCTACCAATCTAGGTTGGCCAGTATTGCGCCGTAGATCTCCATACCCTTCCAAAAATGGCCCAACCGCAGATTTTCATCTGAACTGTGTTGATGGTTGTCGTAATTCACGATGGGGACGCCGATCCAAGGCAGATTCAGATCTTCGAAGATGTACATTGGCACGCTTCCTCCGAGAGTGGGTTCCAGAACCGTCTCGCCGCCCGCGACATCCTGAACGACTCGCACCAAAGCTTTCGACACCGGCAAGTCCATGGAAGTTCGAGAGGCAGGATAATTCCACGCGTCCTTGTGGACGCGAACCACATAGGGATGCGCCAGCCGCTCCTCTTTCGTGGGGACGCCCGCAGTAACATAGAAACCTTGCTTGCGGATGTGTGCCAAGACCTGCTCAAATTTCTTGTCCGCATCCTCGCCTTTTACCAAGCGCACATCGATTGCCGCTTCCGCCTTCTCTGGGACCACGTTCTGGGCCGCTTCGCCGACGTAAGCACTCTGCAACCCGCGGATGTTCAGGGAGGGAACCTGGAGAAGCTCGACCAGTCTCTTGCCACCTCCTTCCGGCTGCGAGAACTGGAGTTCGCTCGACAGTTGAGCGTCGTTATTCGGCATTGCATCCAGCGCTTTTTTCTCGGTCTCACCTAGAGGCGCGACATCGTCGTAGAACCCTTCAATCAGAACATGTCCATCGTGAGATTTCATCGAAGCCAGGAGCCATGCCAGCTGGAATGCCGGGTTGGGAGCCCAATTGCCATAGTGACCGCTGTGTAGAGAGCGGATTGGCCCATAGGTTGTGATGTCGAATCCAAGTATCCCTCGATTGCCAAAGAAGACCAGCGGCTGCCCGCTCTGATGCACGGGCCCGTCGCCGGTGATAAGCAGATCCGCGTTCAGGAGACTCTTATTCTCTTCTAGCGTCCGCTGCAGGTTCGGTGACCCGTTCTCTTCCTCTCCCTCAAGAATCAGCTTCAGGTTTATCCGCAGAGGGATATTGTTGGCGCGCAGAGCGTCCAGGGCTGCGAGGAGTGCCTCAATCGGTGATTTATCGTCCGAGGACGACCGCGCGTAGATCCGCCAGTCATCGCTGTAAGCAGCTGCAGCTTTCCCGGATGCGGTAGGGAAAGGAATTCGCTTTCCACCAGCTTCGATCGCGTTATCGCGTAATGCCGGTTCAAAGGGTTTACCATCTGTCCACGCTGCCGGATCCACTGGCTGGCCGTCGTAGTGCGCATAAAAGATCACAGTATGCTTGGCCCCCGGCGAGTGCAGGTTTCCGAATACAACCGGGCCCCGTCCTTGGATCGGAAGCAGATGTGTCTCTATTCCTCGTGCCTGAAGCATTCTTGAAAGGTGCACCGCGTTCTGCTGAATGTTGGGTGTATCTGTGGCAAGATTGGGAATCGAAAGAAAGTCGGTCAACTCGCGGACAATGCTTTCCTCGTGAGCCAACCGGTAGTCGCGCACTTTCTGCGCAACCTCTGGGAGCACCTGGGGAGTTGATGTCTGAGCGATCACCGGATGCGGTAGAAATACAAATGCCAGAGTAATAGCGATTATTCTCAACATGTCTCTCCCGTAATATCGCTGGGGCATTCAGTGTTTGGCGGTGATTATAGCCGTAGTGACTCGTGTGACGCCGCTTTCAAATAACGCGTTCGATTCGAGGCCACCACGCGATAAGTCCCAGTCGGTCGGCAAAACAGGAAGTAATACTGATGGGATCGAGAGGATCACCGCCTGGAAATCGGCACAGTGGAGGTTCTACTCCGAACGCTGACAGATGGCCTTGTCTTGCTGTACCAGAATCCTCGGTTCCACTCGCTACCGTCAACGCTGAAAACACTGACCTTAAGACCGCACAAATCGTGAACGGTCACTATGCCGGAATTAATAGATTATGGGATGCTACGGGCAGGCGCGCCCGAAGGTCGGTTCTCTGCACGCCTCGACAATAACCGCCAGATCGAATTCAACGCAAGCGAGCATCGTCATTTCGACCACGGCTACGCAGTCACCAGTCACAGCTCCCAGGGCCTGACCGCCGAACGCATGCTGGTGCATGCCGATACAAGTGTTCACCCGGGCCTGCTAAACCCCCGCTTCGGCTATGTCTCCATCTCGCGCGCAAGACATGAGGTCAAACTCTTCACCGACGACACGGCAAAACTTGGCCCCGCAGCTCGGAGCCGACGTCTCGAAGACTTCCGCATTAGATGTCAGTCACTCCTCGTTCATCGGACTAGGTTGTGGGATGGCTCGCTGAAAAAGAGAGGACACGGCGGGATATTGGTAGGTCAACAGATCACGATTCCAAATCGGTTCTTTTTCCTTGACACTTCTGGGCTACATTTGGCACACCGACTAGCAGGGAAAGACCATGTATACGTGCGGCTCGACTCTCCGACAGTCAGCCGCTGGTTCTGTCCCAGTCGCCCCTATTGCGGGATGAATTCTGCACACAGTTGGCACACCGTGCTTGTTCGTGAACATGTTTCGCGATCGAACGGAATGCGATGTTTTACTTCCTAGAAGCGCGTTTCTCGGCACCAATCCGACGGGCAAGACCGATAACTTCCGTCTTGCCCGTTACCCGCCCTGAATCCGTGTGGAATGCCCACAATACGGCTGCTTGGCTGCAAGCGCTAAGAGGTGGGTGGGCTGGCGCGAATCTCAGATCGCGAGATCGTCTGGCCGTTCATCGAAAGCTTCTGCGTGCAGGCTGGGCGCAGCTATCTAAGGTAGGTCTTCACCATATCGATCACCTCATCGGCCGCGTGCGTCTGCTCCGAATTCGGTCTCCGCTTTGGGTCAAGCACGTGATGCCGGATGTGGCCTTCCAAGAGTTCAGTCATTAGGCTATTGACTGCACCTCTTGCTGCGCTGATGATCTGCAACACCTCCGAGCAATCGCGTCCCTCGTCGAGGACCCGCTCAAGAGCCTCAAATTGCCCGCGGATGCGTTTGCTCCGCAAAATCATCTTCTGTTTGTTCTTGATTGTATGACTCATTCGCAAACGAATCATATCATGCCGGAGCTTGCACTATACCTATGGGGGTATGTATGATGAGCCAATCTTCGACGCGAGTTCATCATGTGGCAGCGAATGGCCTTCGTCATCACGGTTGTGCTTCTGGGAGTCAGTGGAGGCATCATCGCCCTTTTTGTTCGTGGCATACACGCGGAACGGGGCGCGGTAGCAGGTTTTTGTGTTGTTTCTGCGCTGGCTATCGTGCAGAGCTGGATGGTTGCCTCTGAAATCGCCAAGGTCCGCAGGCGGTCTAGCGACATGCGAAATGCATGTTATCGAGGAGCGCAAGCAAAATTTCGAGCGGTTTCCCTCGTTGGACTGTGTGCAATCGCAGCGGTCCTTCCCCTGGCATTCATGGGGGCAAACTTGGGAGCACTAGGCCGATTCGCCACTGTCATGTTAGGTGGTGTGGTGTTTTCCACTATCGCAGCGTTGACCGTGTTGCCTGTCGTCATTGCGCGGATCTCTGAGTGATATCGGTTCATTGCTCGGTTCCGTTTATAGCGGCGCCCGTTCCTTGAGGGCACAGTTTGTGCGTGGCCATGAAGTAATCGAAATGGTCGAGTCTTACCCGGAATATCGGTTTCGTCCCGCGGAGGGAATGTCGCTATGAGTTCTTCACCAATCATCGAAAAGTCCCCAGTCAACCCTCCGCATCTCAGCGAGACGCGGAAGTCCCCAAAACTAAACGAGCCTGACCCTGGCTCCGAGCGCGAAGAACACGGACACGGTGTGGAATGGGCCGAACTGGTCCGCATTGCTTTTGTGTTCTTAGCTGCAGTCGGCGGTCTGGTTTCGACTGTGGGAGCCATTTCCGCACGTCAGTGTAATCGGCATCGCGGCCGCTCTTATCGGCGGATATCCGATTTTCAAAGAAGCATTCGAGAACATCGTCGAGCGCAAGATGACGATGGAACTCTCGATGACCATCGCTCTTCTCTCGGCTTTGGCGATTGGAGAGTTCTTCACTGCTCTGGTCATCACCGGTTTCGTCCTTGCCGCCGAAGTGTTGGAGGGTCTCACAGTTGGCAGAGGCCGGCGGGCTATCCAGAGTCTGCTCGATTTTCTCCCGAGAACCGTCGCAGTCCGCCGTAATGATCAGGTGATTGAGGTTCCGTCCGACCAAGTTCAGGTTGGTGACACCGTGATCGTGAAGCCGGGTGGACGCATCCCAGTGGACGGCACTGTGCTTGGCGGCCGATCGTTTGTGGAACAAGCGGCTATCACGGGTGAGGCCATGCCAGTTGAGAAAGCACCCGGAGATGCGGTCTACGCCGGCACCATTAATCAGTCAGGCGCTCTGGAAATCGGCGCCCAGAAACTCGGACGGGATACGACTTTTGGAAGAATCATTGAAGCCGTCGAACGCGCCGAGAAATCGCGGGCTCCGATTCAGAAAACCGCGGATCGGCTGGCGGGCTACCTTGTGTATTTCGCCCTGGGAGCCGCGGTTCTCACATTCATCGTTACTCACAATATCAGGTCGACCATTTCGGTTGTGATTGTTGCCGGCGCATGCGGCATTGCTGCCGGGACCCCTCTTGCAATCCTGGGAGCAATCGGCCGAGCCGCGCATCAGGGAGCCATCATTAAAGGCGGCCTCTACTTGGAAGCGCTGGCTGCTGTCGACACAGTGCTCTTGGACAAGACGGGCACGCTGACTTTCGGGACGCCGCAGATCCGGGAAGTCATTTCCGCCAACGGTTTCGGGGAGCAGCAAATCATCGCCGCTGCCAGCATCGCGGAGCGCAAATCCGAACATCCTCTTGCCAAGGCAGTGATGGCGCGGGCAACAGAACTCGCCATTCCACTCGTGGACCCCGATGAATTCTCGTACAAACCTGGAAGAGGAGTCAGGGTGAGTTATGCGGGCGAAGAGATCGTTGTGGGTAGTCTAGCCCTTCTCGTGGAACACGGTATGACGAGGGGGCTGCCCGGAAGCAGTAACGGTGCGGACGGGGCGTCGGAAGTCTACGTCGCTCGCGCCGGGCAAGTTCTCGGGAGCATCCGAATTGCGGATGTTTTGCGGCCAGAAGCCAAGAATGCGGTTGCGGCGATGCGACAGATGGGTTTGAGAACTGTCCTGCTGAGCGGAGACACGCAGGCCGTAACTTCATCGGTTGGCCACGATCTCGGAGTAGATGAAGCGGTAGGAGGACTCCTGCCCGAGGAAAAAGCAAAGCGGGTGGCAGAACTGCGCAGCAAAGGGCGTAATGTCGCGATGGTCGGTGACGGGATCAACGACGCTCCCGCCCTGGTAGAAGCCAATGTTGGCATCGCGATGGGATCGGGAACTGATGTCGCTCGCGAGAGTGCGGATGTGATTTTGATCGGAAGCGATCTCTCGAAATTGGTCGAAACTCTGCGGGTTGCTCGACGCTGTCGCGGGATCATCATGCAGAACTTTGTAGGCACGCTGGTTGTGGACAGCATCGGAGTCGGAATGGCAGCTCTTGGCTTCCTAAATCCACTCCTGGCCGCCTTTATTCACGTCACCTCAGAGTTGGCATTCATCCTCAATTCCACGAGATTGTTGCCCCGAAGTTCGAAAGCCGGGCAATGAGATCCAAGATTTTGTGGGAAGCTTGAGTTCGGTATGCACTTTGCTCATGTGATCCGGAGTCGGAAAGTCAGAGCGTGCGTAGTCCTAATCACCCTCGCAATCTTGGTGACGTTAATTGCCGCAATTTTCTTACAGTCTCGCAGATCACCGAAACCGATTGAAATGGATGACCTGTATGGCCTCTTGGATTAAGTGGCTTCTAGAACTGGGAACGGATCGCACGCGGTGAACGACGATCGAGATTGTCCATTGAAAACGAAGCGCCTCGTCGTCGGACAGATCACGATCTGTCGAGGCTGCTGTTGCGGCAATGTCGAACGTGGTTTACCCGAAGTTCCGGTGGAATGGCTGAAGAGCGAATGGCGGAAACGGGGACTCCTGAAGCGAGTTCAGCTGACGATCAGCGGCTGTGTTGGACCATGCGATGTGCCGAACGTGGTCGTGATTACAAGCTCATCGGGTACGGAGTGGCTGGGGAATATCGTTAAGTTCGACCAGTACAGAACCCTGGTTGAGTGGGCAGTCCGGTGTCGGGATGCAGGCCAGATGTTAGCTCTGCCGCACGAGTTTCGTGAATGCAGGATTAGCCCTTTTTCTTCGTAGAGCCTGGCGGAACCGTTGAAGAGCTTTCAAAACAAGAGAGTGCCTCTAACACTCAGAACGCCACAGCTAGCAGTGCTACATCCACACAGGTCAAGGCTTCCGTGGATTCGAGCATTCCTGTTGGAGGCGCGACGCAGTGAACTTATGGTATCAATCTTCAAGCAGAGTCAGAATCGAAGCAAGAGAGCGAACCGCACGGAGGGGATCGTTCGGCTGCTATTGATCATTCTGTGGTCTGTGGTCGTCGTCGTGTTGGGTTTTTACTCGGGTTTAGCCTATCACCACCACTAGCACTACCCGGCCAGCGAAACAAAACATTAAGCAGGTTTTGGGTACATACCCCGCTAGGTACAACTTCGTTGCGTTTCTTTGAGGTTTTGGTATAGATTCAAACGAAGCTTCCATGGGGTAGCCGTCATGCGGTCGATAACGAAGCGGATAGCGTGTCTATGCCTGCTGCTGACTATCTGGTCAGCGATCGCATTTGCCACGCATCAGCATTGGGGCGCTACCGAGTCGTCGACTTGCACTGTCTGTATCGCCGCCCATTCAGCTTCCCCTCAAGCCACCACAACCACCTTGTCAAGCGTGATGTTCGTCTCCGAGCCTGTCTTTCGGCCGGAGCCCGTAGCGACCAAGCAACGCCTGATAGCCTTCGCCCTCTGTGTTCGCCCACCTCCTAGCGTCTAAATAAGATCAATTCTCTGATGTTTTCAGGCCCCGGTTCATTTTCCGTGTGGCTGTGCCTTGATCTTTTCGACCAATTCTCAGGAGGAATCATGCTGGCTTCATACGAAAAGTCGCTTCGAGCGGCTTTTACAGTCGTATTCTGCGTGGCGCTGGGTCTTCAGGCTTACGCTCAGTCAGGCTCGGGATCGCTTAACGGCACTGTCTTTGACCCTTCAGGCGCGGTGGTTGCGAATGCCAAGGTCGAGATTCACCAGCTGGTCAGTGGTTTTGACCGGACGACCACTACAGACGGTAAGGGGAATTTCAGTTTCTCGAACGTACCGTTTAATCCGTATCACATGACGGTGACGGCTGCGGGGTTCGCCCCGAGCGCTCAGGACGTGGAGGTTCGGTCGATAGTGGCAGCTAGCGTCAAGGTTAGTCTTCAAGTGACTGGCTCGTCCACTTCGGTCACGGTCGAAGCTGGTTCCGATTTGGTGGAAAATGATCCAACTGGGCACACCGACGTGGATCGCGATTTGTTCAACAAAGTGCCACTCGAAAGCCAGTCCTCCTCGTTAAGTTCGCTGGTCACGCTGGCGTCGCCGGGTGTGTCGGCAGATTCGAATGGTCTCTTTCACGGACTCGGCGACCACGCGTCGAACTCATTCTCGGTAGACGGCCAGCCGATTACCGATCAGCAGAGCAAGGTTTTTTCAAACCAGGTCCCTCTTGATTCGATTGAATCGCTTGAAGTAATTCCGGGAGCTCCGCCGGCGGAGTACGGCGGCAAGACAAGCTTGGTGATCGTGGCGACCACTCGCTCTGGCCTGGGCTCAAAAACTCCGCATGGCAGCGTGAATGCTTCCTATGGATCGTTTGGCTCGTCGAATATCGGCTTTGACCTTGCTTATGGCGGTGATAAGTGGGGGAATTTCATCTCGGCGAACGGACTGAATACGGGGAGATTCCTGGACCCGCCGGAATTTGTCGTGATGCACGACAAAGGCAACGAAGAAAATATTTTCGACCGGGTGGACTACCAACTCTCGACCAAGGACTCGATCCATCTGAATCTCGGCTTTAGCCGCTCCTGGTTCCAGACGCCCAATTCGTATGACTCGCAGAACGCGACGCCGTGGAACGGCGTTACCGTCAGCAATAACGGGCTTGGTCCCAATGGCATCCCGGTCGGTCCTGCAGACCAGCGATCGAAGATCGACACCTTTAACATTGCTCCGACCTGGACAAGGATAATCAATCCGACAACGGTGTTTACCTTCGGCGGCTTCGTCCGACGAGATGGCTACAATTACTATCCGAGCAACAACCCATTTGCGGACCTCGGCCCACCGAATCTGCAGCAGCAGACGATCTCGCAATACCGGACACTCACGAACACGGGAGTGCTCGCGAATGTCACCCATGTGGTAGGCATCAACAACATCAAGGCGGGAGTCACGTATCAGCAGACGTTTCTCAGGGAAAACTTCAACCTCGGAATCGTCGACCCAAATTTCAATGCGCCCTGCCTGGATGCCAATGGCGTACCGGTATTTGTGGGCAATCCGACGGTGAACAACCCCGGCAATTGCGCCGGTGCCACCTCAACGAATGCAGCACTCTATCCGACGCCATTCGTGGCTAATCCTGGTTTCGATTCATTGCTCGGTTGCTACGATCTGACTCGATCGACACCATCGTCGGCTGACGGTTGTGCCAGTGCCACCAGCGGCTTGTATGCATTTCACGGGCATACGGACATAAAAGAACTCGCCCTCTATATTCAGGATTCGATCACCATAAAAAACTGGTCCTTGAATCTGGGACTGCGTGGCGATCTTTACAACGGCCTTGTGGTGGCTCGTCAGGCCGAGCCTCGCGTCGGTGTTGCTTACAACATCAAGCGGACCAATACGATCCTCCGAATCTCCTACGCGCGTACGCTGGAAAGTCCTTTCAATGAGAATCTGGTACTTTCGAGCACCGGCTGCGCTAATGCAGTCTTGAATCCCCTTCTGGCCTGTTCTCAGCCTGCTTCAGCGGGGGCGACGCCGTTCAATCCCGGCTATCGCAATGACTTCCATGCTGGCCTGCAGCAGGCGCTGGGCAAATATGCGGTCATAAGCGGGGATTACATTTGGAAATACACGCACAATGCCTACGATTTCAGCGTGCTGGGGGCGACCCCGATTACCTTCCCGATTGACTGGCACAATTCCAAAATTCCTGGTTATGCCGTCCGCGTGAGCGTACCGGATTTCCATGGCTTCACTGCCTTGGTGGTTTTCTCTAGCGTTGCGGCGCGTTTTTTCACGCCGCAGATCGGCGGCGCGGGTGCGGTTCCGTCGGTGGCCTTTAACGGTGGAAGTACGCCGTTCCGCATTGACCACGACGAAAAGTTCAACCAGACAACCCACTTTCAATACCAGCCCTGGAAGCGCGGCCCGTGGCTAGGCTTCAACTGGCGATATGACAGCGGATTGGTGGCTGGAGCTGCGCCCTGCTTCGGTGTAGGGCCCGCCAATACTGTCCTCAATCAATCACGCTAGGCGGACAGCCAGCCATTAACTGACGGATGCCTTCGGGACACCTTTCACTGCCGATCAGGAGTTCCAGGCTGGTTTACTTGCAACGGCTGCGCGTGCCACGCCAACGGTTCCTTTGCCCTTTACGTGTCTCGCCGTCCCAGTTCGGGTCGTCTCTCATATCAGTGCCCGCTCCGAGGACTGAAAATGATGACCACAAGCCGCCCCGTATCGCGCCGCGCAACCTGTTCGATATCGCCGTCGGTGACGACAACCTGTTCAAAGGCGAACGTTACAGATGGAGTCTTACCCTGACTGCCATCAATGTCACTAACAAGTATGCGCTCTACAACTTCCTTTCCACCTTCAGTGGCACGCACTACGTGACTCCGCGAGCACTGACGGCTCAACTCGGGTTCCACTTTTAGCCGACCTCCCCCGTCGATGAGGGCAGTACGATCACAACCGTACTGCCCTCCCTTAGCGGGGATGCTGGAACGCGCAACTCACTCTGGAGACATCAATGCGCCTATACGTGTTCACGCTCACTGGAGCGTGTTTGTTTCTGTTCTTGTGTCCGCCTGCTCATGGGCAGACTTCCTCTAAGGCGCCCTCTTGCGATTCTCAAAAGGGCGGTGAGGACAAAGACCCCATAGCCATTGTTGAGCTTGGCGCAGCAACTAGCTGGAACCTCAGCGGAGGCGCAGCAACGTTCGCGCCGAATCTTGCAGCGGAGGTGACACCCATAGAGAATTGGCTGGAGCTTGAGGCAGGCGTGTCGCCCTTCTACACTCATAGGTCAACGGAATGGGACACCGACCTACTTTTCAAGAAGCCGTGGACCATATCACGGAAGGCAGAGTTCATGCTGGGCGTCGGTCCCGAATGGGTCCACCTCAGACAGAACGGGAAAGTGACCAACTCCATCTCTGGGGAGATAGCGGGAGACTTCATGTTCTGGCCGACCGGCAAACACCGTTTCGGCTGGTTCCTCGAACCGGCTTACGACTACAGTTTTGCCGGAGGCCACCAGCAATCCATCGGTATGAGCGGCGGTCTCCTCATCGGAATTCCGTGATAGTTAGGGGCATGTAAACGCGCGCCCGTTATCGCCAGCCATCAGCCGTAAGGCAATTGTCACCTGACGACAACAGGCCGAAGCGCGTTTCCAACTCCTAAGCGGGCTAGTCTACGGATTCCGGTAGAGTGGTCGGCAACCCTTCCTTGGGATTATTTTCGTTGCTCGTGACTCGGGGCCTACCGTAGGTTCCCAGTCTCGCCCTTAGGTGCTTGCTTCTTTGTATTAACTGTGGTTAACTTCGCAGAATAATCTCCGGTTAATCAGATTCTATTGGAGATATGCCGCCTTAAGGCAAACGAGTGGGGTATTCAATGGCGCGGGCAGTGCACTTTGCTTTTTTTATGTTGACGGTGGCGTGTCTTGTTCCAGTGAAAGCGCTGGCACAAGGCGAGACCACCAGCGCCATTGTTGGACAAATTCGGGATACAACTAACGCCGTCGTGCCGGGCGCCACCGTGACGATCACAAACCCGGAGACCGGACTCAGACGGAGCGCCAAGACCGATGACTCGGGCCGATTCAACTTCCCCCAACTAAAGCCGGGGATCTACTCGGTCAAGGTGGAAGCGCCAGGTTTCGAGCCACGGCAAAACAATAATGTCGTTTCAGGCCTGGGCCAAAAGCAAACCGTGGATTTTGTTCTTGGTGTGGCCCGATCAAATGAGACGGTTGAGGTCAGCAGCGAGGCTCCTATCCTCAATCCGGAGAACGCCAACACATCCACCACCTTGAATGCGCCCGCCTTGGAGGATCTGCCCAATCCAGGCGGCGATCTCACCTACCCATTGCAGTTCGCTTCGGGCGCCCTGATCAACACGGCAGGCAGCGGAAATGATTTCGTTGGCGGCACAAACGGGTATGGCAACGTGGAATTCAACGGCCTGCCTGCCCTCTCCAACGGATATATCGTTGACGGACTGGAAACCAATGACCCGCTCACCAACCTCAACAGCGGCCTCTCGACCAATCTCGTGCTGGGCCTGAACTCGATCTCAGAGGTGACGGTCAATACTCTTTCCTATGCCGTGGATCAAGGACGGTATGGAGCATCCCAGGTCAACTACGTCACCAAGTCGGGCTCGAATCAGTTTCACGGGAATCTTTATGAACTGTGGAATGGTGCTCTACTGAATGCAGCGGACTACTTTACCAATGCGACGCCGGGGAATCACAAGCCCGGAGCGACCGTGAATCATTTTGGGGGTAGTCTGGGCGGGCCGATTGCGCACGACAAACTGTTCTTTTTCTTCGACAGCGAATGGGTTCGGATTGCCCTGCCTATCGTGACGCCCACAACGGTTCCAAGCCCGGCGTTTCAGCACTATGTGCTACAGCAACTCCCACAGGGCGGAACAGACTCCGTAACCGGATCGACCTATTCGCCCTCGCCGCAATCAGTCGCGTTCTACCAAGAGATGTTTTCCCTGTACGGAAACACCAGCGGAACGCCTCTCGCGGTGCTCGGGTGTCCTTTGAACTCGGACGGCACCACCACATCGGGCAATCCACCGAACGGAGACGGTTGTGCGAACCGGCAAAGCGTTTCACACTCCAGCGATGATCACGAACAGGTGCAGACTGTCCGGGTCGACTACAACATCAACGAGAGAGATACAACGTGGTTTCGCTTTCAGGCGGACACGGGCGTACAAGCCGCCTACACAGATCCTATCAACTCCTCGTTTGACGCGGTCTCCCCTCAGCCCCTCTACTCATTCGCGGCCGGTTACACCCACGTCTTTTCACAAAACCTGGTGAACTATTTCAATCCAGCGTTTTCGTGGTACGAAAGCTTGTTTGGGCCTGCCAACTTCCAGAAGACGCTCGCGGCATTTCCGATTGTGTTGCAGGGGAGTGGTGCGAATGCACCGTTCACCACAATTGGAGGCCTCGACAACACTTGGGTGCAAGGCAGACGAGCTTCTCGCTTCTTCATCAATGACAACCTTGCTTGGAGCCATGGCGCTCACGAACTCCGGTTTGGCACGAACACCCGAATCTTTCGCCTGAATGACTATGACTTCGGTCAAGGCAGAGTTCCAACCGTGGCCTACACGACGTTGCCGCAATTCATCTATGGAGTGGCCTCGACCGCGACCCAAACTTTTCCGCTCTCGGCGAACGAGCCATTCCGCTTCCTCAATCTCGATTTATATGCCCAGGACACCTGGAAAGTTACCCAGAAGCTGACGTGGACATTTGGCGTGCGCGACACCTTCAACTCGAATCCGCTCAATCCCCACGACCATATCGCGCGTCTGGGCGGTTCTTTCAGCTCGATCTCGCATGATGTGAATCAGCCGTTGAATGCCGCCATCCAGACTCATCTTGGCAGCCTGTTTTCGTCCACACCGCTGGCCATTTGGCAGCCGCGAACTGCGATCGCATGGCAGTTCGAGCCAAAATCCGTTCTGCGAGCCGGTTTCGGAATCTTCAGCGACATTTTGCCGGGCAGCGTGGCCGACCTGATTGGCACCAATCCCCCTTACGACGAAGCCTTCCAGGGAGGTCTGCTGGGTACAGTGGGCGGGACTGCCATCGCTCCGGGAGCACCAAACAGTGCAGTGGATGCAACTGTCGCCGCAAATCAAAGATTTAGTTCGGGATTCCCTCAAGGCCAGGTTTCGTGCGCATCCCCGCAGGCAGATCTCACAACGTGTCTCCCACCCGTCGCAATCACAGCGGTGCCCACCGGCACTCTACATGCTCCTTACTTCATGGAGTGGAGCTTGGGAGTTGAACATCAATTCGGGACCACGGCGAGTTTACTGGCGCGATATGTTGGAACACGCGCTGTGAACCAGCCCTATCTAACCCAAGTGAACGGATACCAGACGGTGTGCCAAGGGTGCTTTGCGCCATTCCCCTACATTCGTCCAACCGATCAACGGTTCAGCGCGGTGACCCAACTTGCCACCGGGGAGAACAGTCATTACAACGGCCTTCAACTCACCGCGATGAAGCGCCTGGGGCACGGTCTGCAAGGACAATTCAACTACACGTGGAGCCGCTGCATGGACACGGTTTCGAACGGAGGATTCCTTCAGTTCTCCGCGGGAGGGATTCTTTCTCCGCTTCCGGGAGAATTGGCCCGCGATTACGGTCCTTGCGACTATGACATCCGGCACAACCTCAACGCGCAATATGTATATCAGTTGCCGATCCATGTTCGGAATCACCAGTTGGCGCGAGCGCTCAACGGCTGGCAGATTTCCGGGACCATGTTTTGGCACAGTGGGGTGCCATTCTCCGTTCTGAGCACACCCTATTCGGCCAGCGGAAAGGGCATTGTGCAGGGCAGTGGACCGCAGTTCGCAAGCGTCGTTACCGGCGTCCCGCTCTATGAGCGTCACCCCGTCGCTGGTGTGACGCAACCGGGTACCCTCCAATGGCTCAATCCGGCCGCGTTTGTTTCCGCTGTTGATCCGAGTACTGGGCAGTGCGCCGGTGGCGACGACCCACAGCATTGCCAATTCGGAAACCTCGGCCGCAACGCCCTGCGTGGCCCCGATTTTGTCTGGAATGACTTCTATCTCACGAAATGGATTCCGGTGAGCGAGCGGGTGAAGCTCAGAGTAGAGGCTCAGTTCTTCAATGTATTCAACCATCCGAACTTTGGGCTTCCCGGCATGACGCTGGCGGGGATACCCGGAAAACCTTCCACGCAGACTGGGTTTGGGGCGCTTACGTACACAACTTCTCCGCCAACCGGCCTGCTGGGCGTCGGCTTGGGCGGGGATAGCAGTCCACGCATGATCGCGTTTCAAGCACGCGTGGAGTTCTGAGCGTGTCCCGGCGATTCTGGTCGGTTATCGGCTACACGGAAGTTAGCTGGATGCCGGCTCACCACAATTAGTAATGACAAGTCGGCTTCTCGTCATCAATCGCACAACGGACGACAAGCGCGTTTATCGCTACTGATCCCGGTTCCGAGAGACGTCAATGCGTGCATCGGCCTGATAGCGCCAATTGACAGAGAAGCTGGCCCAATAGAACCGAACAAAAATTCGCCAAGCAGGAGTAGTGTGCCTTGGGGATTCTTGAGTGGAGCGGGGGGTTTCAGAAAGTATAAGCCGTCATGGCTTTTTTGACGGTGGTTTCGCAACCTGCTTAGCCTGAGGCGTCTTCTTTAGAGCGCCACAACGATCTTCTCTGACTCCGCCCACAGCCGGGTGGCGAGCGCGGCGTCTTCTGCATCGGCGCGCGGCTTCAACACATTTGAGTCGGCAAGGTAGTTGCCCGCCAGCGGCACTGCCTTCGGGCTCACTGCGGCGAAGACCTCGGTCGCGGCGCCCTCGCCGACGGACTTGAGAAAGAGCCGCCCAATGACCCCCAGCACCCGACTGAGCACCGGCCCCAGGTTACGGGCGAGATTCGTATCGACCACGCCCGGGTGCACCGCGTAGGCGGTCTTCTTGGTGCCGGCGAAACGCCGCTCCAGTTCTTTGGCGAAGAGCAGGTCGGCGATCTTCGACTGGCCGTAGGCCTTCAACGGCTTGTACCCCTTGTCGCCCGAGAGATTGTCGAACTCGATGGCCCCGACGGGAGCGCTCCGGTGCCCCTCGCTGCTGAGCATCACCACCCGGCCGGCGTCTTTGAGCTGACCGAGCAGGCCCGTCACCAGCATGAAGTGCCCGATGTAGTTAGTGAAGAACTGCAGCTCATAGCCGTGCGATTTATCGAGCTTCGGCAGCATCATGACGCCCGCGTTGCAGATGATGGCGTCGAGCCGGTGACCGTCTGCCTTAACCGCTGCTACGCACCCTCGCACAGACGAAGGGTCTGAGAGCTCGCAGGAGTAGCCGACCGCCTTGCCGGGAAGCGTCGCGCACGCAGCCGCGGCCTTCTCCTTGGTGCGCGCCGTCCCCAGCACCAGAGCGCCTCGCAGCGCGAGCACGCGACACGTCTCCTGCCCGATGCCTGAATTGCAGCCGGTAACCAGAATGGTCTGGCCACCGAGTGAGAGCCCTTCGGTGACCTGCTCCGCCGTCGAGCCGTAACCGAAGCCGGTCGGGCCTGCTGATTTGAACATTGCGAGCAAAGACATGTGCGTTCTCCCATTGGACATCTGACAACATATGTCTACTTGTTAGTATTGACAATTAGACAAAATGTGTCAATGCTTGATGGATGAGCGAGGGGAAGAAGGGCAAAATTCTGAATGCTGGAAAGGGCCTTTTCCTGCGCTACGGCTATAAACGCGTCAGTATGAACGACATCGCGGAGGCTGCAGGCATCTCGCGCCCTGCGCTGTATTTGGTTTTCAAAAACAAGGAAGAGATTTTCAAGGGTGCCTACAAGCAATGGGTTGATGAAAAGATCTTCGAAATAGAAGAGAAGGCGGAAACCCTCAATACGCCCGAAGAGAAGCTGCGCCTCGCTTTCGAGCTAGGGGTGATCCAACTGATTGAGGCCATGAAGACATCACCCGAACTCAAGGAATTAGTGGAACGCAACTTTGGTTATGGGTCTCGCAAGTTTGAAAACCTTGTAGAGAGGTTTCTCACTCCCATTGCCCCGAGGAAGCTTAAAAAGAGCTCTTGGACAGTAGAAAGGGCCGCGCATCTATTGGTAAGCGCAGTGCCCGGCTTCAAACAGACGGCTGAGACATCTCAAGAACTTCGCTTGCTCATCAATGATTGTGTGTCGCTCGTCCTAGGCTCATGGCCGAGGGATTGAGCTGGAGACGAAGATGTTGCAACGATGCAGGAATGGGAATTGAAGTAACTCGAAACGCTGTGGCAAGAGAGCGACATCGCTCGACGACGACATTCGGAAGACACTCAAGTTGCGAAGAGCTCCCGACGCTCTTCTCGACAGAAGGAGAGCAGATGCCCGTCGCTAGCAAGAAATCGCCTAATCTTGCATTTCAACGGAAAGTGCTCCTTGCAGCGGCTATCTCGTGCCAAAAACTCGCGGTACAAGGACGGTACAACTTGAACCTGTTTCTTGGCGTTCTTCCTCGTTCCTTACAGGGCGTTGCAGAGCGACCGCTGCCTTGTAATTACAACGTGATACAGCCAATCAGCGCCCTTTCACGGCGGTAACACGGGTTCAAATCCCGTCGGGGACGCCAACCTTATCAACCACTTGCAAATCCCCTCCAGAATTTTGTACGTCCGTTAACGTCCGATAAGCCTCGGTGCTTGGTTTTTCTTCGTTTTTGTCGAGCAACAAGCTCACAACTCGGCTCTGCGCATCTCGCTAGGTTTTGCGTGATCGCTTGCGCATAGAGGTTCAGAGTGACTGCGATGTTTGCGTGCCGCATAGCTCCTGCACAACCATCACGTCTTCGCCGTTCCCGCTGAGGAGCGTCGCGTACGTATGCCGGAGCGTGTGCCAACCGAAATGGCCCACGATTCCGATTTCCTTGGCCTTGGAGCAAGTCTGCCCCTCGCCTCGGCCCGAGGTGGCCAGTTTACAGTGCATTCAACCGAAGCACGTCTGCTGAGGAAACAGTTCCGGTGCCGACCCCGGGCTCTCCCGAGGCCAGCACCAGAATGTTTTCAGTAGTTGTCGCAGCCTGTCGTTTTGCAGCCGCGTTCTTACTTGATTTTCTTCGCTGTGATGTCTCCGCCACTCGTGCGATACACGTAGCGAGACACACTGCCAGATGCACCCTTCTCAAAGACGATCAGGCCTTCGTCGTCGTCGCCATCAATAAAAAAAGTCGTATCGTTCAGCGGCTTGAGCTCATAGGGCTTGTCGTCGTCGGTCAGCTGTGACATCAGCTTTCCGCCAGCCACGGTAATAACATCCACGTACCCCGGACTCCATTCGTATTGCCCGACGTATTGAGGAAAGACAGCGGGATTCACTTTGACGGGCTGCCTTTTCAGAAGGTCCGGCATTTGGGCGTGAGCGATCAGCATCCAAGCGCCGTCCTTTCTGACAAACGTGTCGACCGCCGTCGAGTACCGGACTAAAGATTGGTCGCCGTATATTCTCTTCACGGTCTGACGATAGACCGCTATTGCCGTCTGGCCAAAGATCGTAACCTTGGGTCTATCGTCGTCGAGCACCCTCTTGTAGCCGACCGTAGGGTGAACGTCGGCCACTTGCTGGGCTCCTGTAACAGCACCGCCTGGTTCAGCAAAGATAGCTGCCGGATCGAGGAACGTGCTGTATCCGCCCCGATCGAAATTCTCAAACGCGGCATGGCGCTTCAAGACCAGTTCCGCGATCTCGTGTGTCGTCTGATCATCCGCCGCCACCCCGACTCCAGTCGGCGCGATCTGGCACTGCACGCTTGAAATTCCCACCAACAGAGTTGCCGTTGCCAAACCAACCAAAAGCGTGTGCTTCTTCATCGACGTATCCTCTTTGATTTCTCCCAGAACCCCGCTCACGATGCATTCCGGCGAGTTCCTGTGATAGATTCGGCAGCAAGTCAGGCTCGTTCTTGCTGGCCCTGTGGGTTGCCGTGCTTGCATCCTGCGCGGAGCGGCTGTTCAATGTCTTCAGGGATCGGCTCAATTTTTCTCACGGTTCTCAGGATCGCCGTATGACGCAGCAAAGAAAGCGTTTCTGCGAATTTGGCCCGTTCCGCCTGGACCGGCAGAAACGCTTGCTCCTGCATGGCCCCGCGACGCTCCCTCTCCCTCCTAAGGCCTTCGACGTTCTATTGTTCTTGGTTGAAAACCGGAACCGTGTCATCGAGAAGTCGGAATTCATGACGGCCGTCTGGCCAGACAGCTTCGTGGAAGAGGGCAACCTGAGCCAGAACATCTTTCTTCTACGCAAAACACTCGACGATGGCCGGGACGGACAGCGCTTTATCCTTACTGTGCCCGGCGTCGGCTACCGATTTGTACCCGACGTGACCGAAAAGGAAGTCGCCGAACAAGAACTGCAATCTCCAGCTCAGTCACCTGTCACGACTGGGCCAGTCAACGTCGGCCTGGGCCCTGCGCTCCCACCCCGCCGTTCTGCGGCTCAGCGAGTCGCGGTATACACGGCGGCTCTTGTGCTGGCACTGGCAATCGGCTTCGCCCTCTATCCACTGCACCAGACGGCGCCGCAATCCCCACGGGAAAGCCAACTCACCACCAACGCCGCCGAAGCGTCCCTGACAGCCGCGGCCATTTCCCCCGACGGTAATTACCTCGCCTTCGCCGACGAGCACGGCCTCTATGTGCGCCAGACCGTGAGTGGAGAAACTCACCCGCTAGCCTTGCCGAGCGCCGCGAGAATCTACCGTCTTTCCTGGTTTCCGGATGGAAGCAAAGTCCTTGCTACGGGCATCTCTCCGGAGAATCCGGTTGCCGGCGTTTGGTCCATCTCACTGCTGGGTGGTAATTTCCGCAAATTGCGCGAGGATGTTGAGGAGGCAGTTCCTTCCCCGGATGGTTCGAAAATTCTTTTCACGACCAAGCTGGAATCAGAGATATGGGTGATGGGTTCGAACGGTGAGGAACCGGGAAAAATTCTGAGCGGGACCGCTCAGGATGCCTTCGGCTGTCTTGCCTGGTTTCCCGATAGCAAGCGAATTTTGTTTCTTAGATCCCCCGTGGTCGGTCCGAATGCTGTCGAGTCTGTCGAATTGGATGGCACACAGCCAGCCATCGTAGTTTCCGCGCACAACCTCTCGGCTTCGGTATTTCTGCACGACGGACGCTTGTTCTATGGCGTTACCAGTGAGCCTGGGAACGACGCCGCATTTCATCTCTGGCAGGTCCGAGTAGATCTCGAGAGTGGACGCGCCGCCGGCGCTACTCACAGTTTCACGCAATGGAAAAATACCAGCATCCGTGATCTAAGCGTCACCTCCGACGGGAAACGCCTCGTTTTTCTTAAGGGCACAGCCCAAGGAGATGTATACGTCGGAAACCTGGAGCAGAATGGCAAAGCCCTCAGCTCCCCGCGACGGCTTACGCTCGACGACCTAGACGACCAGCCTTCCGACTGGACGCACGACAGCAAGTCCGTGCTCTTTTTCTCCAATCGCAATGGAACCTACGATATTTTTCGACAGTCCATTGATGAAGCCACGGCCCAGGCTCTAGTCGAAAACAAGCGGTATAAGATCCGGCCAAGAATGAGTCCCGAGGGGAACTGGGTGCTCTACTACGATCCGCCGGGAATCAATAACTGGAATGAACGTGTCCGGATCGCACGCGTTCCCCTGGCAGGCGGCCCCACCGAGACGGTCATGGAAGAACAGGGCCTCTATGTATTTCGCTGCACACGACCTCCTGCCAATCGCTGCATCGCAGGTGTACTGCACCCAAAGGAATTGATCGTCTACGCGCTCGATCCGATCAAAGGCCGAGGGGCGGAGCTTGTCCGCATTCCTGTCAATGCGGATGTGGAGGAACCGAATCTGGACCTGTCGCCCGACGGGACGAGTATCGCCTTCATTTCCCTAAATATGTTTGCGGGGAAGATTCGCGTGATCTCCTTGCTCGACGGCTCACAGCGCGACGTTGAGGTAAAGGGTTGGAACAGTCTCAATCACATCAATTGGACTGCTGACGGCAAAGGCTGGTATGTTTCCAGCGAACTGGCATTGGCCAGCACGCTCCTCTATGTGGACCTCAGCGGTAACCCCACGATTCTCCTGCGTGAGCCGGGCTTCTTCACTGAGATTTGGGGCATTCCCTCTCCGGACGGCAAACACCTCGCCTTCCTGCGCTACAATTTCGGCAACAATGCCTATATGCTCGAGGGCCTCTGATTTCGCCCTTGCGATTTGCGAGTGAACCGGCCAGGGAGCCGATTAACGCACGAACCGGGCATAAAATTTGTTGATCGCTACCGCCAGCACGTCCGTCTTGAACCAGACAAGGTCGCCCCCCTATGTGAGTCTTAGCAATGCGGGGCTAGGCTTGCGGCGATTCGGCGAGGCGCGGAAGGCCATCCGTAACGCGCAATGCTCGGGCATTTTTTGGGTATGTTTCTGCAGGCATAGGAGAACAAGAAAACTGGTTTTCGGGTAGGCCCCAAGTGAACATTGCGCTGTCTCTAGCTTCCGATCCGAAGCCTCTGCAGGCCGTCTTGGGAAAGCCCGGGCACTGACCAGGCGGTTCGTGGACTCCGCGATCCGCGCGGACAGCGGGAGAGCGGCGCGTGCGGGGGCTCGCCGCCTGCCAAGACTTCCTCCCCCTCTGGAGAGACTCCGACTCCGACTCGGACATCCCCGTCCTGAATGAAGCGAAGGCGGAGTGCGCGAAGCAGGAATAGCCGACGGTAGACAGAGACAGGATTTCCACGTCGCTCACCGTTCACTGATGGGCGCACCCACGACAGTTCCATGAACGCTAGCCAACGATTCTGGGCGGATCATGGGCAACTCTGACGTAATCCGAGTAAGGTAAGGTTTGCCGACAATTCAGCAGTAGCGCGGAATGCCCGCGCATCGCGTTGATTAGAAGCTCCGCTATCTTGGGAGTTTGAGCTGCTCAACCAGACGCTGGAATTGAGGTTGATTGCGGATCGTGTCATAAGCGGGGAATACCATTGCCGATCCCAAGAACGGTTCCCGTTCCGCCAACGCGGTCTCTAGCCATTGGAAACTGGCGGCTGTTTCGCCCAACCCGAGATGGGTCCATGCGATGGGCAGCGCTGGGCCGTATCCTTTTGCGCGATGGGCTTCCAGCTCTCGGAGCACTCTGCGGGCTTCGGCTGTGTGCCCGAGCACTCCGGAAAGATAACCAAAGTAGCCCTCGCCCAGGGGCAGTCCATCGTTGAGCTTCCTGCCCGTGTTGGCCGTGTTCCAAGCTTCGTCCTTTAGGCCCATTGCTGCTAAAGACAACGCCAGGTAGAAACAAGTGTAAGGCGAGTCCGGCGTCAACTCGATAGCGATACGGCCTGTTCGGACCGCTTCGTCATAGCGACGCGAATAATAGTTGGCCTGTAGTACTCGGAAATTGGTCATCAAATCCAGTGGATCGAGCTCGACCGCTTTTCCGGCATGCAACAACGCTTCATCGTGCCGGCCGAGGAAGCTGCAGAGTATGGGGTATGCCATGTGCGGAAACGCATTCATAGGTTCCAGGCTGATCGCTCGCTGGTACGCCTGTTCGGCTTCGGCCCAACGCCACTGGAAAACTCGTAGCATTCCCAAGGTGCTGTGAAGGCTCGTTGAGTTCTCGTCGAGCGCTAGCCCCTTCGACAACAGGTCTTCCGCCTCGGGAAGGGCACTGAGGGGAGGCAACGCTCCATAGGCTGCGCTCACGTTGTAAAACATTGCCGCACCGTAATAAGGTTCCGCGAAAGCGGAGTCGAGCCGGATTGCCTCCTGAAAGTACTCGAAAGCGCGGCGCACATCGTCGGGCCGTCGCTTCTTAAGGAGGTGCGCTCCCTTCAAGTACTGCACGTACGCTCTCATATCGCTTGGGCGTTTTGCTCGAACCTGAACCGCTAGGCGAACGTGTAGCGCTTCCGCTACGGCAGCGCAGACCTCATCTTGGATGCCGAATAAGTCTCCCAAATTGCTGTCGAAACGCTGCGCCCACAGATTGAATCCATCTTTCACGCCGACTAGGTTAACGGTAATGCGAATGCGGTCGCCCGACCTCCAGACCGATCCTTCCAACACCGCTTCGACGCCCAGTTCGCGGCCGACTTGTCGGGCATCCCAGGGCTGCCCCTTGAAGCGAAATGCAACACTGCGCGCGGTAACCCTCAGTCCGTCGATCCGAGACAACACGCGGATCAACTCGTCGGCCAAGCCATCACTAAAGTAGTCATCCTTTGCATCTGCCGTTTGGTTCACGAATGGCATCACAGCCACTGCAGGCCGCCTGGCGATTGCGACTACAAATCGGTAACCGCGCTTCGGGATTGTTTCGATGACGCTTGGCGCATTGGCGGAATCTCCCAGCGCGTCCCGCAATCGGCTGACCGCGGAATTCAGAGCCACTTCGAAATCCACAAAGGTGTCCGACGACCAGAGTCGCTGGCGCAGTTCTTCGCGGGTCACGATCTCGCCGGGCCTTTCCATCAGAGCGGCTAGCACCTGAAACGACTGTTCTCGCAGGGTAATTGGCATTCCCCGCTTCAACAGGCGCCGGCCTTCCAGATCGACTTCGAATGCTCCGAAGCGCACGCTCATGGCCCTCGAACATTCTTGCTTTCAGGCACTTGCCTGTCAACATTTTGATCAGGTGCAAGCTATGGTCATTTCTGCCATCGTCGTTAAGCTGCAGTTGTTCGCAAGACGGTATGGGAAGGGAAATTCGTATGGTGAGCAGCGCCAAAACTGCTTCGAACCTGTTCGAAGGTTCAAGGATCGAGGAAACGACGATCCGGAAACTGCGGATCCGGTTGCTGCCGTTCCTGCTTGCACTCTATGTTGTTGCGTTCATCGACAGAATCAACCTGGGGTTTGCCGCACTGACGATGAATCGGGAACTCGCGATCACCAGCCAGCAGTTCGGCTTCGCCGCGGGAATCTTCTTTTGGGGCTATTTCCTCTTTGAAATCCCCAGCAACCTCATGCTTCACAAAATCGGAGCACGTGTTTGGATCGCGCGAATCCTGATCACATGGGGAACCGTTGCAACTCTGACAGGGTTTGTGCAATCCGCGAATCAACTCTATATCGCCCGCTTTGCGCTTGGGCTGGCAGAGGCGGGATATTTCCCCGGCATCGTTCTGTATCTGGGTTATTGGTTTCGGCAACGAGAGAAGGCGCAGGCGATCGCACTGATCTTGATGGGTATACCGTTGGCGAGCGTGTTGGGCGCCCCGATTTCAGGTTTCATTCTAGATCATGCGCATGGGTTCGGCCTTAGCAGTTGGCGATGGCTTTTCATTCTGGAAGGATCGCCCGCCGTAGCATGTGTGCTTCTGACGTCTTTCCTGTTGCCGAACAGACCCGCAGAGGCGAGATTTCTCACCAGCGAAGAGAAGACTTGGATCGCCGACCAACTGCTGCAGGAAGATCGGCAGAAGCTGGGGGCGCGGACTACTTCAGTCGCACGGAGTCTGCTTCATCCCAGAGTCTGGTTCCTGGCATGTATCGGTTTTGGCCACGGCTTTGCTAC
The DNA here is from genome assembly GCA_963795875.1 of uncultured Acidobacteriaceae bacterium. Taxonomy (GTDB): domain Bacteria; phylum Acidobacteriota; class Terriglobia; order Terriglobales; family Acidobacteriaceae; genus Sulfotelmatobacter. The sequence goes on along the minus strand of CAWCJM010000002.1, from coordinate 840,794 downwards.
TTACACCTTCAGCTTCTGGCTACCGCAGATCATGAAGTCGGTCTTAGGCGGCCAGTCCAATACTGTGGTTGGACTGATGGTGATGATCCCCAATTTCCTTGGCCTGATCGCGATGATCTTGTTTTCTCGCCACTCCGACCGCACGCTGGAGCGGCGATACCACATGGCGACGGCAGCCACCTTATCTGGAATCGCCACGTTGTTGCTTGGAGCGCCGCGCTCACCATTTCTTTCCGTCGTTCTGTTTTCAGTCGTGGCCATTGGGGCGTACAGCTTTCTGCCGGTTTTCTTTTCGATGCCCAGTGAATTCCTGACCGGCTGCTCGGCGGCTGCGGGGATTGCGCTCGTGACATCCGTTGCGAACTTCGGAGGATTCGTCGGGCCTTACACCGTGGGCGTCATTCGCCAAAAGACGGGGAACTCTTATTACGGCCTGATCTGCGCGGGAGTTTTCTTCCTTCTCTCAGCAAGCTTGGCGTTGTTCTTGCCCAGGCGACCCACGCCTGCTCGTGATCAACGATCAGGTGCGGACCACATAGCCTTCGAAACAGCTGTCTAGGGCAGTACTGGAGAAGTTATGACATCCATTGGTAAGCCGATTCGCATCGAGCCGGCATTCGACGAACCCGAGCAGATCCGCGCCATGTTTGAACAACATGCTCCCTATCGTGCGCTCGCCACTTACGCTCCCGAAGGCATTAAAGACGAAACGCGCGAAGAAGCCAAGCATCCAGTTCTTCCGTGGTTCCGGGGAGACTGGGCCTTGGATGGTAAGCCCCTGGTCGAAGGCGCGGAAGCGATCCTGCACAACAAGAGTTTTCTTGAGGCCGCCAGAGCCGCCTTCGGCACTCCACTCGTCTATCCTGAGTTCGTTGCCGTCAACATTAATGGACCGATGCCGGCTGGCACAACTCACGTCGACAACCCATCCTTCTACGGCGCAACACGCGTCGACTATCCTTTGCCTTTTCTGAGAGTGATGGGTAGTTCCGGGCTGTTTGAGCCTTGGCGGGTCGTTCGTGCCAGCATCCTTTCCTGGTTTTATGAAGGCTCTGGCGGGAGTTTCGATTACTGGCCGGAGGGGCTCGATGGGCCAATGCTGAGCGAGCAGCCACCCTTCGGAAATGTCGCTCTCTGCGCGGACACTGACCGGATGTACCACCGCATTGGAGCCATCGGCGAGCCGGATGCAGCGTCACCCGGCGTCTCGGCCACAGCGCAGATTCATTCGAAAGGCAATGGCGACTGGTCAATTGTCGAAAATGGTCAACTCCTCGCCACGTACCCAGACCACGCGATTCGATTCTCTATTCTCTGGAAAGCGGCCATTGGGGATAGGGAACCGAACGCCGGCCACCTGACTCTGGATCGCACTATGTCGATCTTCACAGCGGACCTCCGCCAACGGAAGGTGGATTTCCAGATGCCCTCCGACCCATTAGCGAATACCGCATGGATTCTCCTACTGCAGCGGATTTATGCTGATTCGCCTGTGAGTCCGAATTACGGGCAAACTGGAAGGAGCCGCGGCCAGTAGGAGCTGTCCGTTATCATTTTGTATTAAACGACCACCGCCGACACCCTTTGAGATTAATCAGTTACATCTTATTGATGCCTTGTCAGTGCACGGCCAAAGGGAACGGGAAGTAAACGGAGCGGGAAGTAGCAACGAGGGAGTCGGAAGGAATCAGCGGACATAGTATCCGGGGCGTAGTTCGGTTTGCTTTGGCCCGGGGAATATGCGCTTTTGAGTTTGCAAATGATGCTAATTGCAAACGACAAACATCTATTTGAAGAAAGCGCTTTTGAAGGCCTCGTGCCGCTGACGCGCTGAATTTAAGATCTGATCGAACTCTGGTTCGCGGCGCAGATCATTCAACAGCGGGTCCTTGGAAAGGTACGGATAGCTGAAGAAACCGGATTCAACGCTCATGCGCAGGGCGCGTATAGCGGAGGTTTTATCTCCCAATACAGTGTACGCTTGCGCGATCTTGTATGTGCCTTCTGGGTCGCCGACTCCCCGGTCCCTGATTTTTCTCTCCAATCCGTTCAGGAGATCCAAGCCTTCGGCCTTGCGCTGATGAATCGAGTCACTGAGGGCTTTGCCGATTCCGGTATACAAATTGGGATCGAGCTCGTATGCACGATCGAAATCTCGTGAAGCCTGGTCGAACTCCTTCTCGTGAAATTCTCCAAAGCCACGGTAAAAGAGAATGAACGAGGAATCGTCGACCGGCAAGCTCTCCAGAAACTTCCGGTATTGTCCCAAATAAAGGTAGGTGTTTAACACCGAGCCGTTGGCCTTGACGAAGGGATAGAGTTGGCGCGACCGCTCGCACTCCGCTACGGATTCCTCCAACATTCCGGCGAACCGGTAGGCATAGCCCAATTCCCAGTGAGCAGCGGCATAGTTGCCATTCGTCTTCAAGGCGTCACGCAACAGCGGCACTGCCTGCTCAACTTTCCCAGTGTCTACCAGGAGGTTGGCGAGGAACATTTGCGCATCAAGCAAGTTCGGCCGTATCGCCAAAGCCCGCTCGTACGCGGCTTGGGCACGGCGATATTGCTCGCGGCCGCCAAGCTCGAATGCTGCGTCTGAAGTGTACGAGGCTCCTAAGTAGGCCCAGGCTGGTGCATAGTTGGGATCAATTTCAGTGGACTTTTCAAGCATCGTAATCGCCAGGGGAAATTTGTGCTGCCCATGAAAATCGAGTCCCTGCAGAAAGTATTCGTACGCGAGTGGATTAACCCCGGCTTCCGGCTTTAGACGCTCCGCTTCCGTCGGAGACAAGGTCAATTGCAGTTCTGAGATCAGTTGGCTGGTAACTTTGTCCTGGACGGCAAGCAGATTGTCATACTTCAGGTCGATCACTCCCTGACCTAGAATCTTCTCGGTTTTGGCATCGACCAGTTGGTACGTAATCCGCAAGTTATCGCCGTCACGAATGAAACTTCCGGTGAGAAGGGTATCCACTTTGAGCTCTGCCGCAACTTTCTGGAGATCAATTGCCGTCCCTCGATACTTCTCAATCGCGGCGGAAGGACGAACACTCAGGGCGTGAACATACGCCAATTTCGTGATGAGTACATCCGCTAGAGACAATCCGAGGAAGTCGCTGTTCGAATCCTGGCCGTGATTTTGCAGAGGCAGGATCGCGAGGCTCCGTGGACTCGAAGACTGCTGTTTCGCAGATCGAGTGTGAATAAACTTCGGCAGAACGATCACACCAAGGAGCACGGCGAATCCAATGGAGGAGAAGAAGATGAGCCTGCTGGTTCGTGATCGTGTTAATCCCGGAGGCGCTACCTTGGGAAGTTCTCCTTTAGCAAGTGGTCGGGAGGAAGACAAGGAAGTATCGCCCACTCCACCCTTGGAATCCACTAGTGAATCCGTCAATTCCAGCTGGCCCATGAACCGGTAGCCGCGCCGCCCTACGGTCTCAACGAACAGTGGGTTTTCGGCGGAGTCTCGTAGCGCATCCCTTAGCTTGCTTACAGCCACTGCCAGGCGATGGTCGAAATCGACGAACGTATCTTCCGACCAGAGGCGTTTGCGAAGTTCTTCACGAGTGACGACTTCCCCCGCTGATTCCAATAGCACAGTCAGAAGCAAAAACGGTTGTTCCTGCAGCCGTACTCTGCTGCCTTCTCTTCGCAGCTCCCCTGCGCGGAGGTTTACCTCGAAATTCGCGAAGCGGACCAGTGATGGCAGGGTAGACGGCATACAGCATGCTTCACATTGTTCGAAAGTTTAGCACGCCCCCAATCACAGCGCGATACCCACATTCTATTGTGAGCAAAAGACTTATCAGGGGATTGACAGGGTATCGAAGGAGGGTTGGCCGAGCATTGACCCTTGTCGCCAACTAGGGCAGAAAACAAGGATCGCCCGGGTGCGAGCCCTGCGTGGCGAACCCTCGAATTCGAAAGTGAGCCTATGAAGGTCCTGTGGATTCTTGGAGAGGTTACTGCCCTGGCGTTGTTGATGGCGCTCGAAGCCGCAGGTGCATACGCGCAACAAGAGATCGACCCGGACCACTTCGATTCACCGAGTAGTACGGAGCTCCCCCACCAGCCAATAAGCGGCCAGAGCCACGGGACCGAATCGCGATATGAGGGCAAATTCTCCTTGCCCTATGCCGTGCAGTGCAGGGGGAAGCAGTTGGCCCCAGGAAAATACTCCGTCTTGCTGCGTTCAGACGGAAAAGTTGGTCACGGCGTATTGAAGTCGAAAAATCAATCTATAGAAATTACGAGCGCGGTCCACCTCCAGGGTTTCAAGCGCGGTGCCGATGCAGTCGTGGTCGGGCGCGAAGGCACAGTTCGAACGTTGTCTGCGATTCAGGTTTCGGGCGTGAATTTTGTGTTTGACCCGATCCTCACAGTGGATAACTCATCAAGCAGCAAGAAGAAGCGGGTCGAGACACTGCCACTGACACTCATGGCTTTCAAGAGGCCGTGGAACCGGGGCAGCCCGTGAGTGGACACATACTCGTCCAGCAATGCTGTATCGAAACTATCGAAATACTCAAGCAGTTCTTGGCAGACGACCGGACATGGAGAAGTAAAATGGCGACTCCTACTATAACAACTCACGGTGTCATGGAAGGTGGCGGCTCCTACAATTTGCACGCCAGGATTCCCGCCGGCGGCGGCAACCTAGCGTTGCCTTACCTGGAGGACGCGGCTCGATCCTTAGCTGTTCGGCCAGGAACTGATCCACTCGTCATCGCCGACTATGGCTCTTCGCAGGGGAAAAACTCTCTGGCTCCCATGCGAGCCGCCATCCGATGCCTGCGCAGCCGTGCGGGGAACGAGCGGGCCGTGATGGTTGTTCACGTCGATCAACACGCGAATGACTTCAATACTCTTTTCGATGTACTCCACAATGACTCGGAACGATATTCGGTGGATGACCCGAACGTTTTTCCGTTCGCCATTGGAAGATCATTCTATGAGAACGTTTTTCCGCCAGAACAGGTTGATCTCGGATGGTGTTCTTACGCTGCCGTCTGGCTCCGCCATATTCCAGCGTTGATTCCAGGACATTTCGTGTCGGTGGCTTGCACTGGGGAAGTGCGCGCGGCATTCGACCTTCAGGCAGCTGATGATTGGAGATTTTTTCTTTCGTTGCGTGCCCGGGAATTGAGAACTGGCGGCTGTCTGGTTGTCGTGCTTCCAGGCCTAAGTGACGAAGGTGTCACGGGATTTGAACCCCTCTTTAATTCTGTCAATGAGATTCTCGGGGAAATGGTCGACGAGCGAGTCATCGGTGCCGATGAGCGCAGAGGCATGGTTCTGGGTGCCTACCCGCGACGACGCGCGCAGCTTCTCCAGCCCTTCGGACCGAAACGTAAATTCCAAACGCTCATCGTCGAACGTTGCGAGTTGTTCGATTTGCCCGACGCGGCGTGGACTGACTACGAACTGGATGGCAATGTGGAATCTCTCGGTAGCTGTCAGGCTGCCTTCTTCCGTGCAATTTTCGTTCCTTCCCTGGCTTCGGCGATCAGCGACGCCAGCAGACGTCAAGGCTTCGCCGACTACCTGGAACAGAAATTGAAAAGACGCTTGTGCGAACGGCCTGCACCATTTCACTCGTTCGTCCAGGTGATGGTCATCGCGAAGCGAGGTCCTGCCTGAGCGGCGACCTAACTGGCCCTAGAGCGCAATGATCCTCGACGAATTCGCAAAGGAGAGCCACAAATGAAGGAACAGAGACTCGTCAAAATAGCCGCGGGAACTGTCTTGACGCTGGGCACGATTGCGCTGGGAGGACGGTTGAACACTCCTCCCAGCGTGCAAGCGCAGGACAACCAACACGGCAACTACGATGACGATGAAGCCTCACTGGTTCGCATCGGTTTCAAGATAGCGCCCGTGCCGCTGAATCTGGAGGGAAAAGACCGTTGGAAAGTGGGCTTGGGCAGTTTTATCGTCAACGCGGTGGGCGACTGCAACGGTTGCCACACCGGTGGCGGGCCTCCAAACTTTAATTACGCCTCAGGAGGTAACCCTTACTTCGGCCAGCCCACGAAAACTGACCTGACCACTTACTTGGAAGGCGGCACGGACTTTGGTCCGGCCGTCCCGCCTGTGCCGGGTGTTTATCCACCGCCTGCCTATTGGTTTTCATCAGGACCCTACGTTGGTCCGGACATCATCACTCGCAACTTGACGCCGGACAAAACAGGGCGAGCGGAAGGCGGCCGTACGCTTGAACAATTTAAGGAGATCCTGAGGCATGGTACGGATTTCGATAAGATTCACCTCACCTGTACAGAACCTCCCTCTGATCCCAATACAGGGACCTGCCTTCCGCCTCCTGTGGATGGCAACCTTCTTCAAGTAATGCCATGGCCGGTGTTTCACAATATGACCGACCATCAGATCGAGGCTGTCTACGAATATCTGAGTGCCATTCCTTGCATCGACAATACAACGAGCACGCCCCCAAGAGGTGCCCCTAACGAGCTCCGCAACGATTGCGGAGATAACCAAGCGGTTTCGCAGGACAGCGCTGCAGAAGTGCCACGTTGGACGAGAGGGCGCTAGCGGCGCGGAGAGCGACAGGCGACCGCTTGGGTCATCGGCGGTTTCCTTTCACTACGGCTTTTTCATCAGCAAGGAGTAACTCGTCGAATGAACTTTGACAATCAGACTTTGGCGCACGATCGAGTGCAACTGGTGGGAGCATCGACTGCAGCGCAACATTCCAGGCAGATCTTTTATGGCTGGTGGGTCGTGCTTGCGTCGGCGATCGGACTCTTCTGGGGCGTACCCATTACCGTCTATTCCTTCAGCGTGTTCTTCAAACCGCTTATGCAGGAGTTCCATGCCGGTCGGGCCGCGGTCTCGCTGGCTTTCACCCTGAAGCTCGTTGCAGCGGCACTCTGTGCCGCTCCCATCGGCTGGCTAACAGATCGCTATGGCGCACGCCGGGTGATCCTAACGAGTACCGGATGTTTCTGTTCAATTTTGCTCGCGAGTCGGCTCTTTTCCGGCAGCATCGCTCAGTTCTACTGCTTTTACGTGCTCTTGGGTTTCTGTGTCGGAGGTGTCGGCCCGATACCCTACGGGTCTTTAGTGTCGCGTTGGTTTGACAGACTTCGCGGATTGGCCTTGGGCCTAACGATGCTCGGAATCGGTCTTGGTGCCGTCATCATGCCATCACTGGCGCAGGTACTGATCGCCCGATTCGGCTGGAAGTCAGCTTATTCAATTCTCGGCGCATCAGCTCTGCTGATTTGCTGGCCGGTAGTGGCTTGCGTAATCAAGGAAAGCCCCGAGGGCTTATGTCTTTTGCCTGATGGAGCATCCGCAAGAACGGACAGCATTGCCGCGGTGGGACAGGGTCTGACCGCACGGGAGGCATGGCGCACTGGAGACTTCTGGCTCATGGCGTTTGCTTTCACTCTGGTGAGCGCGAGTGTGCAAGGTTGTGTGGTTCACATGGCACCTATGCTGAGTGACCGCAAGCTGGGCACGCCAGCGGCGGCTTTAGGTAGTTCGCTGATTGGTGCCGCAGTACTGATTGGCCGCCTTGGAACTGGATATTTGCTCGACCGTACTTTTGCTGCTCGGCTCGCCTCAATTCTTTTTGCCGTTGCCGCTTTGGGAATCGCGCTGCTCTGGCTGGGAACACGCACCGCCGCATTCGCAGGTGCATTCCTCGTTGGCCTCGGCCTGGGCGCAGAAGTCGATCTGATTCCGTATCTCGCTAGTCGATACTTTGGGCTTCGCGACTTCGGCAAAGTGTACAGCTCTCTATTCGCAGCGTTCGCACTTGCAGGTGCTCTCGGCCCTCTCATTATGGGTGCGGGCTTTGACAGGACTGGGACTTATGGCGGGCCATTAGTTGGATTCTTTCTCGCAATTTTGCTTGCTACCGTTCTCATGACTCGCTTGGGTCCATATCGTTTCCGTCCGCCCGAATCGAACATTTCATTACCCACACAAGAACTCAAAATCCAAACGGAGGAACAATGCCAGTAGATACCAATAAGCTGCATGAATTTCTGGGGCACTTCATTAATGACTTGGGGGCCTCGGTTCACGCTGGGATGGTGGTCATCGGAGATCGCCTCGGGTTGTACAAAGCACTCGCCCAAGAGTCGATGACTGCCCCCGAATTGGCCAAGCAAACCAACACTGACGAAAGATACGTTCGCGAATGGGCAGCCTCGCAAGCCGCAGGTGGATACCTCACCTACGAACCCACAACGGAACGGTTCGGCATGACGGAAGAACAAATCCTCACATTGGCGAGGGAGGATGGTCCGGCGTTCCTGCCCGGGGCATTCGAACTTGCGCTTGGATCGCTCGCAGCCGTCCCACGGATCACCGAAGCGTTTCGCTCGGGGGCCGGAATGGGATGGTTCGAACATGAAGAAAGTGTGTTCCATGGTTGTGAGAAATTCTTCCGGCCAGGCTACGCGGCGAATTTGATCAACTCGTGGATTCCATCTCTCGACGGCGTCAATGAGAAGCTCGCTCGGGGAGCGAAGGTTGCCGACGTGGGATGCGGCAAAGGAGCTTCCACCATTCTGATGGCGAAGGCCTTTCCTCAATCAGAATTCCACGGATTTGACTACCACGATAAGTCCATCGAGCTGGCACGAGCTTCCGCTAAGCAGGAAGGTGTGACTGATCGGGTCACTTTCGATGTTGCCGCCGCGAAGGAATTCCCTGGAAGCGATTACGACTTCATTTCCGTTTTCGATTGCCTGCATGACATGGGGGATCCGGTGGGCGCTGCTTCTCATGTCCGGCGTGCCATCAATAACGACGGATCGTGGATGATTGTTGAGCCGTTTGCGCATGACGACCTTCAGGACAACTTGAATCCAGTGGGCCGAGTCTACTATTCCTTTTCGACGTTGTTGTGTACACCGTGTTCCCGCTCGCAAGAAGTGGGGATGTGTCTAGGCGCTCAAGCCGGGGAGAAGCGGATGCGTGAGGTCGTGAATTCGGCGGGTTTCACTCGCTTCCGCCGCGCAACTGAAACCCCATTCAATTTGGTTTACGAAGCTCGACCTTGAGTGGAACGCGCATGACTTTATGACCAGCGGGAATTTACCATCCACGAAAGGAGTTGCTATGAACTTGAGTTCATTTAAGCCAATCCCTGCGGCCGTGGCGGTGATACTCGTTGCGGTTTGCACCTTTCAAGCTCGATCAGCCCAATCAAGCTTCGCAACCGCATCCCAAGTTCTTCCAAAACCTCTGCTGCTGGAGAAAAATGAGGGTGAGCGGCGGATTTGGCGAGAGCCTCCCCCTGGCGACTTCATCCTAAAGGTCAGCCCAAGAAATAATGGTTCCCAGCAGCTTGTTATGGGAACCGAGGATATGGCTCCCGGAGACGAATTTCCGACCCACAAGCACCTCGAGCAAGATGAACTTGTGTACATCGAGAGAGGAACTGTTCACGTTCGTTTGGGAGAACAGGAACGCGATCTGCACGCCGGAGGAACCGTATTCATTCCCGCAAACACATGGGTCGATATAAAGAATGCAGGAACTGAGACGGTCAGCGTCGTGTTCGTATTCTCAGAGCCCGGTTTTGAGAATTACATGCGCTGCGACTCTGTGCTGCCGAACGAAAAAGTGACGCCTCTTTCACTAGAAGGACAGAAAGAGTGCAGTCATCAAGGACATGTAATTTACAAAGACCTAGAGAGCCCGCAAAAACTGAAATAGAAGCGGATCCGGCGGCTACGACATGTATGCGATCCCGTCTCCTGACGGCCTCCGTCAGCTTCCCACATACCTCGCATACAGACTCCGTGCCACGGCCGTGTCGGTGGTGCCCTTGATGATGGCGCGGCCGTCGGGGAAGAGCGTCATCTCGTAGGGATCGTGCCAGAACTTCAGGACGAAGTCGTTGTGGCGGACGAGTGCCGTGGGGCTGGAGGCGCCGATCCATTTCGGCGAAGTCGATGGGGCGTTGGCGCTCATGGATTTGCACGGAATTCCTGCCGCACAGCGTGATGTGCGGCCGGCCCTCGCCGGCCAGATGGATAAAATCGCGCTCCCCGCAGGCGCGGCAGCCGGGACGAGGCTTGGCGGCGGAGATTTCCGCGTGCTCGTTGGTCCAGACATCGAACGACAGCAGAGTGCGCCGCGAACCTGCGGAAGCGCTCGCGCCGCCGACCAGCAACTTGAGCGCCTCAGTCGCCGCGATCGACGCCACCAGATTCACCGCCGAATTCAGAATGCCGGAAGTCTCGCAGGTCTCGACCATGCCTCGCGGCGAGTCCGGAAAAATGCAGGCCAGGCAGGCTGTTTGGTCCGGGCACGATATTTAACGTCACGGCGTAGCTTCCCACCGCGGCGGAATAAATCCACGGCAGCGAACGGTCGACGGCATAGTCGTTGATCAGGTAACGAGTCTCGAAGTTGTCGGTGCCGTCGAGGATCAGCGACATTCCTTCAAGCAAAGCTTCAATGTTTGCCGGGACCAGATCTTCGACCTTCGGCTCAATCACGATCTCGCGAATTGAAGGCCGCAATCTTGCGGGCGGCGGCGATCGCCTTGGGCAGAGACTCGGCCGCGTCCTTCTCATCGAACAGCGACTGGCGCTGCAGGTTGCTGGGCTCGACGTAGTCGCGGTCGATGATGCGCAGCGTGCCCACGCCCGCGCGGGCCAGCAGTCCGGCCAGAGCGGACCCAGTGGCGCCGCATCCGACGATCGCCACGCGCGCCGCCTGCCAGTTTTCGCTGGCCTTCCGCGCCGATCCCACGGAAAAGAATCTGCCGCGAATAGCGTTCGTCGTTCTGTCCAGCGGATCGCTTCGAATTCCGTCGTCGTTCGGTTGCGTTTCCTGTGCCAAAGAGGTCACCAGTTCCGGCTGCAAAACCTTTATTATAAGTGTCGGGCTCGCCGGTGGAGGATTGCCGATGCCGGACTCGCTTCAGAGTGAGGCCTGAATAACTCGTACAACAAACTGCCGGGCGCATCCCATCGAAGTCATTAGCGCCCGGGCCCAAGGACACTGTTTGCTGAAACGGTACGCGACACTTCTGACCGCGATGATCCTGCTGTGGTCTGCGGTCGTTCGTGTCTGGGGGCGGTCGGCCAGAAGTCCACGCAGTCGCCAGCCGCAACTGCTCGGCAAGCCCCTCCGAAGCAAAGCCCGGCCACCTCGGCTCCGCAGGAGCCGCACATCCGCCGTCGACCGCCGCGATGGCCGGCTACGAAGGCAAGGTCGTGCAGTCGATCCAGATTCCCGGCGTCGCCGAGGGCGATCGCGAGCACATGCTGCAGTTGCTGCCGCAGAAAGCCGGAGAGCCGCTGGACCGCGACCACGTCCGCGACAGCATTCGCGCGCTGTATGCCACGGGCCGCTTTGCCGACATCCAGGCGGAAGTTGCGCCTTCGGGCGAGGGCGTCACGCTGGCTTTCACCACCTCGGCGAATTTTTTTGTCGGCGCGGTCGACGTGGAGGGTGCTCCGACTCGCCCCACTCCGAACCAGATCGTCAACGCTTCGAAGTTTCAGCTGGGCGAACTTTATACCCACGAGAAACTCGACCGCGCGCTCGAAAACATCCGGCAACTCATGCAGGAGGGCGGCTACTACCGGGCGCGAGTAACGGCCGAGAGCACTTCGGACGCGGCCACGCAGCAGGTGAACATTCTCTTTCACGTCACCGCGGCGAGCAGGCGCACGTCGGGGAAGTGAAAGTTACCGGAACGTCCGGCCTTTCGTCCGACGAAGTGCAGAGGATCGCGCACATGAACCCCGGGGACCGGGTGACGGCCGCCCGGGTGAGCGGATCGCTGCAACGGCTGCGCAAGAAGATTCCAGAAGCAGAACCGCGCGCTGGCGCAGGTTTCCATCGCCGACCAGTCCTACCATCCGGAAACCAATGCCGTGGATTTTACTTTCCAGATCGATCCCGGCCCGGTGGTGGTGATCTACGCGCGGGGCTACAACATCAGCCGCGGCGTCTTGAAAAAAGAAATCCCGGTCTACGAAGAGAATGCCGTCGATGACGATCTGCTGAACGAAGGCAAGCGGAACCTGCTCGACTACCTGCAGACGCGCGGTCACTTCGACGCCAAGGTCGACATCCAGAAAGAAACCGACGCCAAGACCCTGCGCGTGATCTACCAGATCGATCCCGGCCCGCTCCACAAGCTCGTGCTGGTGGAGATCACCGGCAACAAGGATTTTCTGGATACGGCGAAGCTGCGCTCCTATCTGCAGATTCAGCCCGCCAGCCGCTTCGCTCAGCCACGGCCGCTACAGCGAAGCCCTGCTCAAGAGCGACGTCGCCACTCTGGAAGGGCTCTACCGGTCGAGCGGCTTTCGCGAGGTCAAGATCAAGACCAAAGTGGACGACAACTACCGCGGGTCGAGAACAAGCTGGCGGTTCACATTCACATCGATGAAGGAGTGCGGACGCTGCGTAGGCGAGTTGCATGTACTGGGCACACAGAAGGTCGCGGCCAGCGAGCTTCCCGAACTGACCACGCAGCCCGGCCAGCCGTATTCCGAGCAGGATCTGGCGAACGATCGGGAAAGAATCCTCAGCTATTACTTCGATCACGGATTTCCCAACGCCACGCTCGAAATCACCACCAAGCCTTCAGCCGACAAGCCCAATCGCGAAGACGTCACCTTACACGATTCAGGAAGGGCGAACGCTTCACGGTGAATCGCGTGATGGTGGCCGGCACCGAACACACTCGCGACTACGTCGTGCAGCGCGAATTGCAGGTGCACGACGGAGACCCGCTCAGCCAGCAGGATCTGCTCGACACCCAGACCCGGCTCTACGATCTCGGCATCTTCAGCCAGGTGGACACGGCGGTGCAGAATCCGGAGGGCACCGATCCGCAGAAAAATGTTCTGGTGCAGGTGCAAGAGGCCAAGCGCTACACCTTCACCTACGGTGTGGGACTGGAATTCCAGACCGGGCAGCCGGCAGGGACGACCGCGCCGCAAGGCACGACCGGAGTCAGTCCCAGAGTTGAGTTCGACGTGACCCGGCTGAATGTTGGCGGCCGCAACCAGACGCTTACCTTTCAGTCCCACGTCGGACGACTGCAGCAGCGCGGGCTGATCAGTTACGCCATTCCCAAGCTGTTCGACAACGAAAAGTTCAAGCTGATCTATACCGATTTTCTACGACAACAGTCTCGATGTGGCGACGTTCACCTCGCAGCGGCTGGAAGGGAAAGATCGACCTGCGGCAGCAGATCGGAAACTCCGGGCATCGAGCCCGGAACGCCGGCGGGGCCCAATTCGATTACCTATCGCTGGGACTTCCGCCTGGTGAAGGCCGAGCCACTTTGCGGACGGATTTCTCTCCCGGCGAAATCACGCTCCTCTCGCTTCCGGCGCGCGTGGGCGGTCCCGGTTTCACCTTTATCCACGACAAGCGGGACAATCCGCTGGAAAGCACCAAGGGAAGCTACTTCACGCTGGATGGTTTTGCCTCATCCAAGCTACTTCGGGTCGGAAGCCGACTTCGGCCGCGCGCTGGGCGCAGTACTCCACGTACTATGCGTTCGGCGGAAAAGGCAAGGCCGGACATCAGTTCGTGTTTGCCCGCTCGACCACGCATCGGCGTGGAGCAGCCGTTCAGTGGCACCAAGGTTCTGCCTCCCGGATCGTGCCCGCTGAATGCGGCGGCGGAGCCGACCTGCACCGACATCACGACTATCCCGCTTGCCCGAACAATTTTTTGCGGGCGGCGGCAACTCTCATCGCGGATTCGGGTTAAATCAAGCAGGACCTCGCGACCCGATCGTCCGGTTTTCCTGTGGGCGGTACCGCGCTGTTCGTCAACAACCTCGAACTGCGCCTTCCTCCGCTGACGCTGCCCTACTCTGGGAGAAGGATTCGGGTTTGCCATCTTCCACGATATGGGGAACGTGTTTACGGCGCCGCACGACATGCTGAAGGGACTGATGCGCTGGCACCAGCCGAATCCGGCTCAGTGCCTACGTCCGGTGGTACAACGAACCCCCAGTGCTATACCCAATTCAATAACTCCGGGTATGATTACACTTCGCAGGCGGTTGGGAGTGGGGTTGCGGTACAAGACTCCCATCGGGCCATTGCGTTTTGACTTCGGGTACAATCTGAATCCAACCCGATATTTCCAGGCACTTACGTTCCGATGCGCAGGGCAAACCCGACAGACGTTTGAGACTCAGCGCCTGCGGCACTTCAACGTATTTTTCAGCATAGGCCAGCCATTCTGATGGATAGAGTTCGCACAAATGAGACGGTCATCGCAGTCGTGGCGCTCTGACCGTTGCTCCTGAGCGCTCGTCGTTCTGCCTGCGGCCCACGCCGGACAGGTGATCGACCGCATCGTGGCCACGGTCAACGGGCACATTATTCTGCAGAGCGACTGGGACGAAGCCCTGTGCTACGAAGCCCTGCTCAACGGCCGCGCGCTCAACCAGTTCACCGACGACGACCGCCGCGCCGTTCTCGACCGCCTGATCGATCAGGAACTGCTTGGCGAGCAAATGAAGTCCGCCTACTTCCAGCATGCGTCCGACGCTGAGGCGGCGGCGCGGGTGGCCGAGGCGCGGAAGCAATATCCGGAAGCGGCGACCGACGAGGGCTGGCAAGTCGGTGCTGGCGCAGGTTCGGGCTGTCGGAAAAAGATCTGCGTCGCGCATGTGCAGCAGCAGATCGATCTCATGCGTCTGGTGGATGCCCGCCTGCGTCCCGCGGTGCAGATTGATTCCAAGAGCATCGAAGCGTATTACCGCGAGAAATTCGTTCCGCAGTTGAAGCAAGCCGGCGCCGGCCGACGTTCCGCCTGGCCGATGTTGCCGCCAAAATTCGCGAGTTGCTCACCGAGGAGAAGGTCAACGAGCTGATGGTTTCCTGGCTGCAGTCCCTGCGCTCGGAAAGCAAAGTCAGCGTCCCCGGCACCGCCGGGTCCGCCGGGAGGGAGTACAGACGCGGTGACCGATCCCGCCGCCAGGCCGCGACCGCTGGTGGAAATATCTGCTGATCGCCGCCGGTGCTGGGCTTCGTCGCCCTGCTGGGCGGCCTCTGGTACATCACCACCGATTCCTTTCAAGCCTACGTCCGCCAGCCGCATGGTCGCCGAAGTCGAGCGCATCACCGGCGGCCGCGCCGAAATCGGCAGCTTCCACGTTGTCCCGTTCCACATGCAGGTGGAAGTGCGCGACATTACCGTGCACGGCAAAGAAGCCGCGACCGAAGCTCCGCTGGTCCATGCCGACAGCCTGCTCGCGCAGGTGAAAGTCATTTCGTTCCTGCGCACCGAGTTCGGCTTCCACTCGGTGACCCTCGATCATCCCGTGGTTCACGTCGCGATTGGGCCGGACGGAACGCACCAATGTCCCGCGCCCCCACAGGGCGCTCTGAAACCTTCGGAGAACGCTCCGATCGAGCAACTGTTTGCTCTGTCGATCGATCATCTTGTCAGTGCGCAACGGCGAGTTGTTGTGGGGCGACCGGAAAATTCCCCTGGACTTCGCCGTTCATGACACCAACCTGCAGATGGATTACTCGTTTCTGCGCGGACACTACGACAGCCATCTCGCCAGTCGGCAAAGTCGATACTGCGCTTCGAGGATTTCCGTCCGTTCGCCTGGATGACTACGGCGGATTTCAGCCTGGGCCGACCTTTGTCGACGTGAAATCTCTGCAGTGGAACTCCGGCCGCTCGTCTTTGCAGGCGAGCGGGCGCATCAGCGACTTCCGTAATCCCCATCTGGACGGAAGTTATGACGCGCACGTCGATCTCGCAGGAGGCGGCCGCGATTGCCCGCCGCCATGATCTGCGCGAAGGCATCGCCGAATTCAAAGGCAACGGCCATTGGTCGACTGAGCTGAGTTCTCTACGCTCGGGCAGCCGCTGGCGTCCTGCGCGATCTGGGCTGGCAGGACGATCAGATCGCGTCAAGAAGGCCAGCGCCACCGCCGATTACTCCGTGACCGATCAGCAGATCAAGCTCTCGAAGTTGCAGGGAAGATTATTGGGCGGAAGTGTCGCGGGCGATGCGCAGGTCGATAACTGGCTGCACAGCATCCCGCTGCCGAGCCGCCGGGCAAAGTGAAGAAGGGCACGGAAAACCTTGCCGTGATTACCGCGGCTCGGCCTCCGGCCAAGAAAGGGCGAGAAAGTGAAGCTGCCGGGCGTACAAAGCGGCGCAGTGCATCTTCGCGTGCGCGATGTTTCTGCCGCGGAAGTGGCCGCCGCTCTCGACATGTCCCGCGCATCCGCTGGGCCAGTTTCATCCCGGTAGGATTGGCCGCGGGCACCGTGGATGCGGCCTGGAAAGGATCGTACACACGATGCCGAGGTCGGCTTTCGCGTCTCGACGTGAACCCGCCGCCGCATCCCGCCGCGGGCGAATTGCCGGTCACCGCCCATATTCAGGGCAAGTATCGCGCCGGCAGCGACTCGCTGGAACTCGCCCAGTTCAACCTGACCACGCCGGCGTCGAAGATGCAGGCGTCCGGGAACTCTGGCGGACTTCTTCGACGCTGCACTTTTCCGTTTCCACTTCCAATCTGGAAGAGTGGCGGCCGCTGGTGACGGCGTTGGGCGGCCCCGCCAATCTGCCATTCCGCGTCGATGGCAACGCCACATTCAACGGCGTCGCCGGCGGCACATTTTCCGCGCCGACTCTGGCCGGAACTCTGGTCGCAGAGGACTTCGAATTCACCCTGCCTGCAACTTCGCGCACGCCCGAACAGCAGGTGCATTGGGATTCTCTTGCGGCCAGCATTCAACTCTCTTCGCATGATCTTGCGTCTTCGCGGCGGCACGCTGCGGCGCGGTAATACCAGCGCCGACTTCGACGTAGCGCCGCGCCTGCAGAAAGGACAGTTCACCGAAGACACTCCTTTCACCGCGCACGTGAACCTGCACAACGTAGACGTCGCTTCGACCGCGGCGCTCGCGGGCTTCGACTATCCGGTTTCCGGAACGGCAGATGTGTCCGTTCAGATCACCGGAACGCGGGCGCATCCTCAGGCGCAAGGCCACATTCACGCGCCGAACGCCGCGGCCTATGGGGAGGCGATCGAGAAGTTCGACGCCGATCTGCGCATGGCCGGCACCGAGACCGCGCTCAACAATATTCATCTCACCCATGAGGACGCCGATGTTTCCGGGCAGCGCCGCCTATACGCCGGCGACGCGCGGTTTCCGGCTCGACCTCAAGGGAGAAAATTTCGACCTCGCGCGCATTCGCCAGATTCATCTCGACGAATTGCCCGATCGAGGGCCGCGCCGACTTTACGCTGCAGGGCTCGGGCACGCTCGACGCCCCGGAGATCAACGCCGCGGTTCACGTGCGCGACCTTACGCTTCGACCACGAACTCTCCGGCGGACTCGATCTCGAAGCCACCACCAAAGACGGCGAACTCCACCTGAGCGGGCACTCCGATTTCCCCAGGGCACGCTCTCCGTCGACGGGACAGCGTCGCGATGCACGGAGACTATCCCGCGAACATCACCGCGCAGACCGATCATCTCGATCTCGATGCCTTGTGGCGCGCCTATCTCGGCGCAGCAGCTGACCGGGCACTCCGCGGTCGAGCGGCATCGATCACCATGCAGGGGCCGCTGCGTTATCCGCGGCAGTGGACGCTGAAGGGCAAGCGCGACCGATCTTGTCGATCGAGTGGAATACGCCAAGCTGCACAACCAGGGCCCGGTGAGCTTCACCTACGCGGACCAGACCGCCCACATCGAGCCGGCGCACTCTGGTGGGCGAGGGAACTGACGTCACCGGACACGGCTCGATTCATTTCGCCGGGGACGCGGGAACTCGATCTGGCGGCCGACGGGCAAATTGACCTCAAGCTGCTCGGCAGTTTTGATCCCGATCTCACGGCTTCCGGCCGATCGACCGTTCACATGACCGTGGGAGGAACGCTCGAGCGAGCCGCTCCCGCAAGGCAGCATCGAGATCAAGAACGGATCCGCCAACTACGCCGGATTGCCCAGCGGCTTGAGCGAGATGAATGGCGCGCTGACGTTTACCACGCGACCGCATTCATATCGAGCAATTCACGGCGCGCACCGGCGGCGGCACGCTCGACCTGAAAGGCGATGCCACCAACTACAACCGCCAACTCAATTTCAACCTCACCGCTGCGGGAAAAGAAGTGCGCCTGCGCTATCCGCCGGGCGTCAGTTCGACCGCGACCGCGGAATTGCACTGGGTCGGGAACCGCTCGGCTTCGACTGATTTCCGGCGATATCCTGGTAACGAAGCTGGCCGTGACCCCCGGCTTTGATTTCGGCTCATATCTTGAGCGCAGCCGCCAGTCGGCTGCGATTACGCCCGCCAATTCGCCGCTCTACAACGTGAAGCTGGATGTCGCCGTCCGCACCGCGCCCGAACTTCAGATGAAGACCGCGGTCGCGCGGCTCTCCGGCGATGCCGATCTGCGCCTGCGCGGCTCGGTTGCGCGTCCCAGCGTTCTGGGCCGCGCCGACATTCTGGAAGGCGACGCGACCTTCAACGGCATCAAGTTCCGCCTGGAGCGCGGCGATATTACGTTTGCCAATCCGGTCGCGATCGAACCCCAGGTCAACCTGCAGGCCACTACGCACGTTCGCAACTACGATCTCGACATCACCGTGACCGGAACCCCCGATCGCCTGAATGTGAACTATCGCTCGGAGCCGCCGCTGCCCAAGTCGGACATCATCGCGCTGCTCGCGCTGGGCCGCACCAGCGAGGAATCGGAGCAACTGCAGCAGCAGTCGGGCCAGGGCGTGCTTCACCGACGAAGCCACCAACCTGATCATCAACCAGGCGATCAACTCCACCGTGAGCAGCCGCATGCAGAAGCTCTTCGGAGTCAGCCGCATCAAGATCGATCCCCAGGGCCTGACCACCGAGACCAATCCCACGGCGCGCGGACCGCAGGTCACGATCGAGCAGCAGTTCGCCAACAACATTTCTCTTACCTACAGCACCAATGTCTCGCAGAGTTCGCAGCAGATTATTCAGGGCGAATACTACGTCAATCCGCAATATCTCGATCGTGGGCAACCGCGATCAAAACGGCGTAGTCAGCTTCGACGTCCGCATTCGCCGCCGCAAGAAATAGAATTATTCCTGCCGGATACTGATTCCCGACTCCTCGAATGAACTCCTCCGCCGAGATTCTCCATTCACCCGCTTGCGTCAGCGCATGGTCGATGCAACAACTGCGCGCCCGCGGCATCGCCGACGAACGCGTGCTCGACGCCATGGCGCGAGTGCCGCGCCACGAATTCGCGCCCGAACCATATCGCGATCAGGCGTATGAAGATCATCCTCTGCCCATCGGCGAAGGCCAGACGATCTCTCAGCCCTATATCGTCGCGCTCATGCTGGAAGCCCTGGCGCTCACGCCCGCCGACCGAGTGCTGGAAGTCGGCACCGGGTCAGGCTACGTGACCGCGCTGCTCGCCGAATTGGCGGCGCAGGTTATCTCGGTCGAGCGCCACGCCGCCCTGGCCGATGCGGCGCGAGATTTGCTCGCCCGCCTGGGCTACACCAATGTGAAGGTGATTGTGGGCGACGGCAGTCAGGGATTTCGCCGAGGCCGCGCCCTATGACGCGATCATCGTTTCGGCCGCCGCCCCGAAGTGCCGCCCGCGCTGGTCGCGCAACTGGCCGAAGGCGGACGCATGATCATCCCAGTCGGCGCGGCGGACTCGCAGCAACTGCAGTTGATCCGCATGGAAAACGGCCAGCCGCGAATCACTTTGCGCGAACTGTGCCGTTTCGTGCCGCTGATTTCAGGGATGAGCCGTTGAGCTTGTCATCAGATCGAGTCTCAGCGAAGTAGATCCGCAGCGATTGCGCAGAGCCATGCTCAGACAGCCCTGCGACTCAGCGCGACCTCACGCCCAGACCCTGCATTACAATCGACTCGTGCCCGTCCTGCACAACCTGCGCGTCACGCTGGAGATGATCAAGTGGGAGCACTCCATTTTCGCGCTGCCGTTTGCGCTGTGCGGCGCCATGCTCGCGGCCGGAGGATTTCCCTCGCTGCATCAACTCGCTGTGGATCGTCGTCGCCATGGTCGCCGCGCGCTCGGCGGCGATGGCTTTCAATCGCTGGGCCGACGCCTCCATCGACGCCGCCAACCCCCGCACCAGCACCCGCGCCTTGCCCGCCGGGCATCTTTCTCCCGCGTTCGTAGCCACGTTCGTTGTGGTTTCCAGCGCGATCTTCATTTTTGCCGCGAGCCAACTGAACCGCCTCGCGCTGTTGCTCTCTCCGGTGGCGCTGGCCGTGCTGCTGCTCTACTCCTATACGAAGCGGGTGACGCGCTGGTCGCATCTGGTGCTGGGATTCGCGCTCGGCATTGCGCCGGCGGCGGCGTGGATCGCGGTACGGGGTTCGCTCGATCCTCGCATCCTGCTGCTCACCGCCGCCGTGACGTTCTGGGTGGGAGGCTTCGACGTTCTCTACGCCTGCCAGGATTTCGACTTCGACCGCCAGAGCCGGGCTGCACTCCATTCCGCGATACGTGGGCATTCCGGCGGCGCTATGGATCGCCCGCGCTTTCCACCTGATCATGGTCGGCCTGCTGGTTGCTCTGCTGATCGTATTCGGCATGGGAAAGCTCGCCGCCGTGCGGCGTTCTGGCGGTGATCCTGCTGCTGCTCTACGAACATTCCCTGGTTCGGCCCAACGATCTGTCGAAGCTCAATGCCGCGTTCTTCACCATGAACGGCGTCATTTCGGTACTCTTTTTCGTCTTCGTCGCCGGCGATTTGCTGCTGCGGAAATGATTCCTGAGTCGGTACTATCCCAGAATAAGGATGAGTCATCCCGACGGAGCCGTCCAGGCGAGCGAAGGTCTGATCGTCGCGTTCGCGGGCACTCCTATTCCTACATCTCCGCATCCCGTGCCATAATCGCTAACGCCCAATTGGAGGTTTCATGCTTCGCAGTATTGCTTCGCATCATCTGCATTCTGTTCCTGCTCGCCGCATTTTTTCTCGCCCAGCAGCCTCACCGTCTGCACCAGCCTCCCGCTCCCGGCAGTGCGGCCGATCTGGTGCAACAGGGCCAGAAACTGAGCCACGACGGTAAACTGGACGACGCGCTCGCCCTCTATCGCCAGGCGCTCGACAAGTCACCGGACCTCTACGAGGCGCATCTGGCGCTGGGCATTGCGCTCGATCTCAAAGGCGACTACGCGGAGGCGCACGAGCACTTCACCAAGGCCATCGATGTCGCGCCAGCCGATTCCAAGGCGCAGGCGCTGCGAGCGATGGCAGTTTCCTACGCCTTCGAGGGCAACACGTTCAAAGCCGCGGAATCCGAAACGCAGGTGTTCAATGCGCGCCTGGCGAAGAGTGACTCCGTCGGCGCGGCCGAGATCTGCAACGAACTTGCGCGCATCTATCTCGATGCCGGGCGACCCGGACCATGCCTACAAGTGGTACAAGATGGGCTACAACACGGTCGCGAACAAGACCGATCTGACCGATGCCGACAAGAATCTCTGGCTGTTCCGCTGGGAGAGCGCGCAGGCCCGCATCGCCGCTCGCCGCGGTAATGCCGACGAAGCCAAGCAACATGTCGCCGCCGCCAAAGCCGCTCTCGACGAAGCTAAGAATCCCGAGCAGATGAAGTTCTATCCCTACCTCACCGGCTATGTCGCGTTCTATACAGGCGACCACAAGATCGCGATCGAGGAATTGCAGAAGGCCGACCAGCATGATCCGATGGTTCTGGCGTTGCTCGGCGAGGCCTACGAGAAATCTGGCGATGCGCCCAGGCCAAGGGTTGCTACGGGAAAGTTCTGGAGTTCGAACAGCCACAATCCAGCGAACGCGTTCGCGCGGCCGCTGGCGAAGAAGAAACTGAGGGCGGAGCTTAAGCAGTCGCCCGCTAGCCAGGGATTCGCCGTCGATTGAAATCGTAGTGGATTACTCTTGTAACCGCCGCCCCGGCAAACCGGGTTGCTCACAGTTTGCCTGCGGCCCCTAAACTCTTGAGTGCGAGCTATTTGTCGTATGACGTTCGCACCTACTCGTGCGCCAGAATCTGAATCAATCGAAGAGCGGCACCATCGACCGCACAGCGCGATCAAGCTCGGCCTGACCGCGATGCTTTTCGCGCTAATCCTCACCTTGCGCTCAATCGGGATTTCTATTCCGATTCCATGACTTCGGCGTTTCTGTCTCTCGCGCTGCCAGCGCCCTGATCATTTTGGTGATGATCCGGCGCTCCTGGTTTGATTTGCTCTGGGTGTTGACCGGCAGCCTGTTCCTGGCGGTGCTCGACTTTCGCGTGATGGACTTTCACCCCGTCTTCATGGCCGGATTTTCGTTTGTGGGCATGGCTGCGCTCGCCGTTCTGGGCACGCACACCATCTGGGCCGAGGGCGACGAGCGCAAGCTTCTGCTCTACGGATTTCTGCCGGCAGTTCTTTTTGTCGGTTCGGAATACATGGCGAGCACGCTGCTCGACATCACCGAGAGGCTTCACCCGAAGACCTTCGATCTCTTCCTGTTCTCCTTCGACTGCAGTCTTCGCGTGCAGTTTAGTTTTCTGATGGGACAGCTTTTCTGGACGTGGCTCGTGGGTGCGCTTTGTCTGCCTTGTTATTTATATCGCGCTGCCTCTGCCGCTTGGCCCTGGTCTACGCCGCGCAGTTTCGCAAAAAGAAGGAAAACGCCTTTGCCGTCATGCTGGCGTTTCTGGTCACCGGGCCTGTGGGAGTTCTGTTCTACAACATGCTGCCGGCTTTCGGGCCAGCACACCTGTTCGGAGCCGCGTTTCCCTTTCATCCGCCGTCCATCGCCGACGTGATGCACTTGAACGTTGTGCCCGTCCTGCTCACGGGCGCGCGCAACGCCATGCCGTCGCTGCATATGGCCTGGGTATTGCTGGTGTGGTGGAATTCGAGGGCCTGGCGCGCTGGATACGCGCCATTGCCATGGTGTTCGTGGTCCTCACGGTGATGGCGACCCTCGGCACCGGCGAACATTATTTTGTCGACTCTGGTGGTCGCGTTTCCGTTTTCTCTGATGGTGCAGGCGTTGTGCAAGTACTCGCTTCCGTTTCGCAGCGGCGCGCGGCGAAACGCGTTCCTGTTCGGCACGTTCGTGACTTTGATCTGGCTGGCGCTGCTTAGCTTTACCAGTAGCATCTTCTGGAGTTCGCCGATCGTGCCCTGGACGATGGTCGTCGCGACCGTCGCACCCTCGATCATTTTCTGGAACCGCCTTATGCGTGCCGGGGATCTTCAAGAACCTGTCCGCTCCCACAGCGCCGCAGCCGGCGCGACCGCCTAAAGTTCCGGAATTCGTCGGCCCTGAATGGCGGAACCGGAGAGCCGAGCGGAGCCTCTCCGGAGCCATGCAATGCTCCTTCTACTGAGTAACCTTTAGAAGCAGCATCGTGCCGCTTTCAACCTTCACGTTGTTCTTCTCCGAACTCAGCACCGAACCCTGGGTGGTGTTCTGCCCGGCTTCGAGCTTCAGGTTTGAAATCCCAACTACGCCTTGCGTGTTCCCGTTGATCGGCGGACGCGCATTGCCCTGCTGCTGAGTGTCGGTACCCGTTGTGGGCACGCTTTGGGAGCAGAAGCCGAGGCCTGTGATTGCCCCGCACTTCCCGTTGTACCGCTCCGTCCTCCACCCATCGAGGACGTGGCTGTGGCGCCGCCGCCGGCGGGCGCGCTTTGATCGACCCCTCCACCACTATTGGC
Organism: uncultured Acidobacteriaceae bacterium; assembly: GCA_963795875.1. Taxonomy (GTDB): domain Bacteria; phylum Acidobacteriota; class Terriglobia; order Terriglobales; family Acidobacteriaceae; genus Sulfotelmatobacter. Next base: position 817,102 of record CAWCJM010000002.1, on the reverse strand, counting down.
ATTGTTGCTAGGAGGAGCGATGACGGCCTGGATCGACATCGGCAGGTTCACGTCTCCACTCTTCAACACCGCATGGTCAAAGGCGATTCCCACTTGCGATTCTTTCTGTTCCTTGTTGCGGGCCTGCGCCTCGGTCACGTGGCCCACAACTTTTGTGTCCTTGGGCACGATGATTTCGCCGCTGTTTGTCTTCATATCCATCGTGACTTTGGCCACAACTTCGTCGCCCGGCTTGGCCTTCTTGGCGTCGATGGTTTTGGTCAGCTGGACCGGGATGACGCTGCCCGGAGCGATTCTGATACCGCTGGCTGCCTGCGCCTGAGTCGCGCTCGGGTGCGCCGAGGGTGCCTGGCTGGGCTGCGGAGTCTGCGGGCTCTGCGGTTGCGGCTGCGGCTGTGCTGGCGTCGGCGTAGCGGGTTCCGCCTGTGCCTGCGTCGCGGGGATACTCGGATTATTGGAATTTGGGGGAGTGTCCTGGGCGAGCGCGCTTCCGCTGACCAGTACCGCCATGAGTGCTGCAGAGATAAGAATGCTTTTCATCGACTCTCTCCTTCCAGTGGTGGCGCCCACAAAAGGTAGATGCGATTTTTCCCCGGACGGTAGGCGGCAATCTTCGCGCCACCAACCGTGGAGGCCGAAATGGCATCTGAATAGCATGCCAATCCGACTCATGCATCTTGTTCTGCTCAGTTCGATCCTGGCCTCCTGTGCGGCCTGTGCGCCGAATCAATCTCCCGACCAACTCCGCGAGAAAACCGCCGAAGCCACTTCCACTCTCAAACGCGATACGAAGGCTGTGGCCGAAGGCGTCAAAGAGGGACTCAGCAACAAGAGATCGGTGGATCTGAACAAGGCGTCCAAAGACGACCTATCGTCCTTGCCGGGCATTACCGCGCAAAAGGCAGACCGGATCATCGCGGAGCGTCCCTACGCCAATGCCCATCAACTGGTGACGCGGCACGTGGTCTCGGAGGACGAATATTCGCAGATTCAGGACCGCGTGGTCGTTAATCGCTAGATTCGCGAAAGTTAGCTTTTCCTTAGTGAACCTCCGTGTCCTTCGTGGTTAGGGCCGTTCGTTCGGAATGGCAGTCCGCACAGTCCTGCGATATCATCAAAAGGATGTCCGCCACGCGCCCAAACCACGCCTTCCAGACCCACGCTTTTCAAACGGACGACCCGCGTCTGAAGCCCATCCACGCCAAAGTTCTTGCCGGCGAGCGGTTGGACGCCGACGACGCCCTCGCCCTCTACCGCACCGGCGACATTCTCGCCGTGGGCTGGATGGCCAACTTGGTGCGCGAGCGCATGCACGGCGACAAGACGTACTTCAACGTCAACCGCCACATCAATCCGACGAATGTTTGCGTAGCCGCGTGCCGGCTGTGCGCCTTCGGACGCAAGAAAGATTCGCCCGGCGCCTACACCATGGCGCTCGAAGAGGCCTTCGAAACCGCGGCCTCCGGATACACCGAGGCGGTCACGGAATTCCACATCGTCGGCGGACTGCATCCCGACCTGCCGTTTCAATATTTCCTCGATCTCTGCTCCGGCCTGAAGCAGCGCTTTCCGCAGGTGCATCTCAAGGCCTTCACCATGGTCGAGGTCGCCTATCTGTCGAAGCGGGCCAAGCTTTCGATTCGCGAAACGCTGGAGCAACTGAAAGCTTCAGGCGTGGATTCGCTGCCCGGCGGCGGCGCCGAGATTTTTGCCGACCGCGTGCGCCACATCATCTGCGACCACAAAATTGACGGCGGCGAGTGGCTCGAAACCGCCAAGCTGGCGCACCAGATCGGCCTAAAGTCGAATGCGACCATGCTCTACGGCCACGTCGAAAACGACGAAGACCGCGTCGACCATCTGCTGAAGCTGCGCGCCCTGCAGGACGAAACCGGCGGCTTCCAGACTTTCATCCCGCTGGCCTTCCATCCCGACAACACGCCGCTGCAGCATCTGCCGAAAACCACCGGCATGCTCGACATCAAGCAGATCGCGGTCAGCCGCCTGGTGCTCGACAACTTCCCGCACATCAAATCGTACTGGCAGATGATGACCGCGAAGATGGCGCAGATTTCCCTGCGCTTCGGCGCCGACGACATGGACGGCACCGTGATCGAAGAAAAGATCTACCACGACGCGGGCGCGACCACTCCGCAAGGCATGCGCCGCGAAGAACTGGAGCGCCTGATCCGCGCCGCCGGCCGCGAACCCATCGAGCGCGACACTCTCTACCGGCCAGTCACGCGCACGGAGACGTCGGTCACGGTCGCGGTGTAGCCGCCAGCGTCGCTTCATCCTGTCAGCCTGAGCGCCGGCAAGCGAAGGATGACGAAGATAAAAAATCAGCGGGAAGATTCCTCAGTCAGTTTGTGCAGTTCTTCCGGCGACGCATTCAGCAGATTCCTCAGCACCGCCACTTCCGCCGCGATCCCCGCGTGCAGCGCCGGATCCACGTCCGGCGCGAACAAGGGGAATGATTCGACGGCAGCTGGTCCCCGCGGCTTTGGCCTGCGCGAACTTCTCGGGATCGGCTCCGCCCAGGCTGAAATAAAAGCCGGGAACTCCCTGCTCGACGAAATAAGAAAAATCCTCCGAGGGCGTGATCGGCTCCGCAGTCACCACTTTCTCTTTTCCCAGCGCGGCTTCCAGCGGCGCCCTGAGCCGCTCGGCCAGCGCGGGATTGTTGTAGACCAGGTCCGTGCCTTCGTAGCGTTCCACCAATGGTTCTTGCGGCGCTCCGGCTGCCGCGGCCTCCGCCTTGGCGATGCGCGTGATGGCCGCCAGAATCTGCTTGCGCACCTCCGGCTTGCAAGTTCGCATCGTCAGTCCCATCTCGGCGTGATCGGGAATGATGTTGTTCTTCGTCCCGGCCTGGATGTAGCCGACCGTCACCACTGCCATTTCGCCGGGCTTGACCTCGCGCGACACGATCGTCTGCAGCGCAAGAATCGTCCGGGCCGCGATCACGATGGGATCGATCGCCGTATTGCGGCATCGACGCCGTGCCCGCCCTTGCCATAAATCGTGATGCGCACCGAATCCGAATTCGTGTTGTAGACGCCGGGAGTGATCGCCGCCATTCCCGCGGGAAATTCGTTGCCCGACGTGCAAAGCCACGGCCACGTCTGGCTTGGGAAACCGCGTGAACAATCCGTCGCGGATCATCCCTTCCGCGCCGCCGATCGTCTCCTCGGCGGGCTGGCCGATCAGCATCAGCGTCCCATGCCAGGTGTTCTTGCTGCGCGCCATGATCTCGGCCGTGCCGAGAATCGCCGCCATGTGCAGATCGTGTCCGCAGGCGTGCATCACCGGAACGTCGCGTCCGGCGTCATCTTTCGCGCGCACTTTGCTGGCGTAGGGAAGACCCGTTTTTTCTTCCACCGGAAGCGCATCCAGTTCCGTGCGCAGCATGATCACGGGGCCAGGCCCGTTCTTGAGGATCGCGACCACTCCCGTGCCGCCCACATGTTCGGTCACGTCATACCCGGCGCTGCGCAAGCGCGCCGCCAGCTTCGCGGCGGTTTGCGTTTCATGCGCCGAGAGTTCGGGGTTCTGATGCAGATCAAGATAGAGCGCATGCGCGTCAGGATAGACGCTTTCAACTTCTTTTTCTTGAAGATGGAGCCTGCGCGCAGGCGAAGGCGGTGAGAAGTGCCAGCAGAGGAAGTTTTGACAAGATCATCGTGCCGGGATCATATCCTGCACGTTCTAACGGTTGCAAACCCAGGATTGCAGCCCACGATCCAGCCAACCATTTCTGTTTGCAACGAAATCCAGAGTGAGGCCATCTTAATTGAGTAAGCCGTTCAATTCTCCGCTTGCGTTTTTTCCTCCGGGTGTACAATCGGCTCAGAAAGCACTTGGTTGCGCACTTCGTTAGCAAGGCCGAGGCGCTATGAACGTTCACGTCAGTTACCGTCTTCATAAAATTCCCGCCGTAGAAAAAGACATCCAACATCAGATCGAAAAACTGCAAAAACGCCTGCAGGTTTTCCGTCCCGAACTTGTCCACCTGAAGGGCGTGGTCGAGGAGATCTCGCCCCGCGAGGGCACCAGCGTTTCGCTGAACCTGCGCTTGCCGTCGGGTCAAATGGCAGTGCAGGCTTCGGCTCCGACCGCTGCAGCCGCGGTGAAGACTGCGTTTGAGGATCTGCTGCAGCAGGTCAATAAGCACAAAGACATGCTGCGCGCGTCGCACAAGTGGCAGCGTGGCAAGCGGGCGACAGCGCCCGGCCCGGGGCAGTCATGCGCGAAGTTCCGTTCGAGCAGACGCTCGCCGCCGTTTTTCCGCCAACCATTTCTTCCGACGACATTCGCTCCTACGTGAACATCAATCTGGCGCGCCTTGAGCGTTTTGTCGAGCGGGAAATCTATTTCCGCGAGGCCCAGGAATCGATTGCGCGCGACAGCGTCTCGAAAGAAGAAGTCATTGACGAAACCATCGCGGCCGCACTGGGCAATGGTCAGGAGAAGCCTGAGCGACTGGCGCTCGAGCCCTGGCTCTATCGCTTGGCCCTGCAGTCGTTGGACGAACTTTCACGCACCGACGAAAGCAATGGCAACGCCATTCCCCTGGAAGACTCCGCACGCCCGCGCAACGTCAAAGGCAGTGACGAACCGGAACTGCAATTTCACCAGCCCGACGAATCCATCACCGGCGCGACCGTCATTGCCGACGCACGCGTGGCCACGCCCGAGCAGATCATGGCCTCCGACGAACTTCTGCGCCTGATCGCGTCCTCATTGCGCGACCTCGGTTCCGGCCCGCGCGAAGCCTTCATTCTGCATGCGGTCGAAGGCTTCAGTGTCGATGAGATTGTCGGCGATCACCGGCCTCCCGGCCGACCGCGTGCTCGCCTTTGTTTCTGCCGCGCGCGACCACTTGCGCAAAGCGCCGGGACTGGCCAAGCAGTTTCAAGGCCGGTTCGTTCCGACCGGCGCCGCTTAAATCCAATCTCAATTATTGGGGAGGTCATTCATGACCATGACTCGCGAACAAATCCGAGAGTTAGCTGAATTTCAAGATGAAAAATCCTGTGCCGTCAGTTTTTATTTCCAGCCGTCCACGCCGCGCAATAAAGCGCACAAAGAAGACACAATTCTCATCAAGGACCTGGTGCGCGAAGCATTACGCACCGTGGATAAGTAAAGACAAGAAAGACAGCTACTCGCGCCGACCTGGATCGCATCCTGCGCCTGTCGGCCGAACTGCGCAGCAACGGGACTCACGGCAAGGCCGTGTTCGCCTGCGCCGCTCACAGCCTCTGGCGCGAATATGATTTGCCCGCCAGCCTTCCGAGTACGCAACTTTTCTTGGACCGCCATTTTCATCTCAAACCGATTGCCCACCTTCTGGGCGCGTCCCCGCTGCTGGGCGTTGTGCTGGTCGACCGGCACCGCGCCCGCATCTTCGATCTTCGCCTCGGCGAATTGACCGAGCGCGAAGATCTGTTCCACCCCCTGCCCCGCAAGGGCCGCAGTGACGGATATGCCGGCTATGACGGAGGCCACGCCCAGCGCCGCGTGGAAGACGAGACCCGCCAGCATTTCAAGCATGTAGCCGAATCGCTGAAGGACTTGCTGGAAAGAGGTGTCTTCGAGAAATGGATTCTTGCCTGTCCCGGATTCTCACCGTGCGCTGCTGGAACCGCAACTGCACTCTTACGTGAGTCAGGCGCTGATCGGTCGCTTCCATGCGGATTTGGCGCATGCCACCCGCGACGAGATCCGCACCCACGCCCAGCAGATTGTCGATCGCTGGCAAAGCGATCGCCGCCGCGATCTGGTCAGCCAGGCGTTGGCACAGGCTCGCAGCAACGGACGCGGCGTGACCGGGCTGCGCCGCGTACTGCGTTCGTTGGAACTGGGAGAGGTGCAGACCCTGCTGATTGGGGAGAACCTGCAGGCCCATGCCGTCGAGTGTTCGGGATGCGGCCACATTGATGCTCATCTCGTGGGCTTCTGTCCGGTTTGTGGTCGCGCCACGCAGGAAGTCGTCGACGTCGGCGAGGCCATTCTGCCCTGGGTCATTCGCCGCGAGATCGAAACCTTCTACGTGAAGGATGATCCAGAGTTCGACAAGGTAGGCAATATCGCCGCGCTGCTGCGCTTCCGCTCGGAGAAAGTGCAGCCGATCTCAACAACTGCGGCCGAACGATTGGAGAAAGCAGGGGCTGCCTATCCCGGCCGCCTGCGCAGATTCGCCAGCCGCTGAAAACTGAGGACCAATCCGCAGCACGGAAGAGTGTTGCCGGCTGAAATTGTCGCCCGGAGAGAATGACACTATAATTGCGGCCCAACAATGGCACTCACCTCGGGTACACGGCTGGGGCCCTACGAGATTCAATCGCCGCTGGGTGCAGGCGGCATGGGCGAAGTGTATCGCGCGCGCGACACGCGACTCGACCGCACGGTCGCCGTCAAGATTCTTCCCGCACACCTCTCTTCGAATCCCGAGGCTCTGCAGCGCTTTGATCGTGAGGCGCGCGCTATCTCATCGCTGAGCCATCCCAACATCTGCCACCTCTACGATGTCGGCGCGCATGACGGAATCAACTACCTCGTCATGGAATACCTGGAAGGCGAGACCCTAGGGGAGCGCCTGCGCAAGGGAAGGTTGACGCTGGAGCAGGTGTTCCGCGTCGGGACTGAGATTTGTCAGGGGCTCGAACAGGCTCATCGCAGCGGTGTGGTGCATCGCGACCTCAAGCCGGGCAATATCATGCTGACCAAGTCGGGAGCGAAGCTGATGGACTTCGGCCTGGCCAAAGCACCGGCGGCTTCTTTGGGAAACTTGTCGGGCTCGAACTCGCTAGCCACGATGTCGCAGCCGTTGACCACGGAAGGCACCATTGTGGGCACCATTCAGTACATGGCTCCGGAGCAACTGGAAGGCAAAGAAGCGGATAAGCGGAGCGACATTTTTGCGTTGGGCTCGGTTTTGTACGAAATGATCACCGGCAAACGCGCGTTTGAAGGGAAGACAACGGCCAGCACGATTGCCTCAATCCTGGCGGCCGAACCCAAGCCGCTGAGCGCGATGCAACCTCTGTCGCCTCCTGCTCTGGAACACGTGATCGCGACCTGCATCGCCAAGGATCCGGACGAACGGTGGCAAAGCTGTGCTGACGTTTCGCGGCAACTGCAGTGGGCTGCGAAAGAGCCGAAGGCCGGCGAGGTTTCTCGGCGCAACGGAAAGCTCCTTTGGACCCTGCTCGCCGCGGGCGTGATGATTGCCGCCTCATTTGTTGTCGGTGCACGATGGTCGAAGGGCCCGGCGCGCGTGAGCCAGTTCGAAGTGAACCCGCCTCCCAACACCTATTTCAACTTCCGCGGTCTAGCCGGGCCGCCGGTTCCTTCGCCCGATGGAAGCAAGATCGCGTTCGTGGCCTTCACGCAGGGCAAGAGCGGAACAGCCGGTCTGTGGCTGCGAGCGCTCGATTCGACGGAAGCCCGGTTCCTTCCGGGCACGGAGGGAGCTGTTTATCCGTTTTGGTCACCAGATGGAAAATTTCTGGCGTTTTTTGCCGGGGGGAAACTGAAGAAGCTCGATCTGTCTGGAGGAAGCGCTATTCCCCTCTGCGAAGTCCTTGAAGGTCGCGGCGGGACCTGGTCCACGGATGGTGTCATCCTATTTGGTCTTCGAGCCGGTTCACTGTTCCGGGTGGATGCTTCCGGGGGCAAGCCCGTCCAGCTTACTAGCCTGGACGAAGCGCGCCACGAGACTAGCCACCGCTTTCCCCAGTTTCTTCCCGATCAGAAGCACTTCCTGTTTGTGGCGCAGGCTCCCCTAATCCCTGCTGCGCGCTGCTTAGTCGGCTCACTGGATAATCCCAAACCGGTCATGCTGGAGGACGTCTCCTCGAACCCGATGTTTTCTAACAAGCATTTGCTCTACGTTGCGGAAAGCAGTCTGCTGGTCCGTGGCTTTGACCCGGGAACGCTGCGCTTTACCGGCGAGCCCGTGGTCGTGGCCGAGCATGTGCAGAACGATCCTCAGTTCAACTTCGCCGCTTTTGCGGTATCGAACTCCACTTTGATTTACCAGACCGGAGCAGTGGTTGCCGGAACCCGCCTCGTCTCTTATGACCGTAGCGGGAAGCCTACCCTGATGAGTGAAGAAAAAGATCTGATTCAGACCGTTGCGCTTTCCCCGAAAGAGGATCAGTTGGCCGCTTCCCTTGGGCTCGCCTCCGGCCAGTTGACGGACATTTGGATCTTCGATCTGCGCAAGAACAGCAAAACCAAGCTGACTTTTGACCAGCACTCCTTCTCTTCCGTGTGGTCGCCGGATGGTAGGAGAGTGGCGTTTGACCGCGTCGACGCCGACGGAGACACGATCATCTCCAAGGATGTGTCCGGAAGCGGCGCTGAGCAAGTTCTGTTTAAACTTCCGTTTCAGAGGGGCAACTTGAGCGGCGAATCCACGCCCCAAAAACTGTATCCCTTCGGCTGGACAGCGGATGGAAAATACCTGATCTATCGTGGTCCCGGCGATATCAGCGCACTTGCGCTCGACGGCCTCGGGCAAATCGACTCCGCTGCTTTCCGCAAAGATGGGAACCTATGGCGTTGCCCTGTCTCCGGACGGCCGCTGGCTGGCCTACTCTTCGAATGAATCGGGTCTGCCGGAAATTTACGTGGTACCTTTTCGGACCGCACCGGACGGGACTCCATCGATTTCGGGCGGCAAATGGCAGGTGTCGAACGGGGGTGGGACCGCGCCGGTCTGGCGAGGCGACGGGAAAGAGCTGTTCTTTACCAATACCTCAGCGGCCAAATTGATGTCTGCCACCGTCAGCATCACCGGCGACCACTTTCAACGAGATACTCCGCAAACTCTTTTCGACCTCGACGCGCATCCGATCTTGAACTATTACGCCGTTCTCCGCGACGGGCAGAAAATATACATGACCACCTATGGGCCCGGCAGCCCGGCGCCCTTCACAGTGACTACGAACTGGCTGGACTTGGTAAAGAAATGAACTCCGTGCGAGGTACACGAACGAGATCTTTGATTTCCGAATTCCTTCGTGATCCTTAGTGCCCTCCGTGGTTGAGCGTTTTTCTTCCTGCGGGAGATAAACGGCCGAGTGAACGCCGCACCCAGCCCGTGATATGCTTCCCGCTTCGCCTGCAGCCTTATCGTCGCAGGCGAACTACAATCTGGAGGATTCGTGACATTCTCGCGCCGTGATTTCGTGAAGTCGTCTGTGCTCGGAGCCGTTGCCGCCGGGGTAGGAGCGCATGCTGCCATCCCCGAAGCGTTCGCCCAAAGCGGCCAGCAAGGCCACGCTTCCAACGGAGATTCCCCCAAGCGCACAGTCATCATTTGCGCTCACAACGGCCATGCCTATACGGAAGCGGCGTACGCTTACCTGAAAAGCGGCGGCGATACGCTCGAGGCCGGCGATCCGCGTCGTGAAAGGCCCAGAAGACGATCCCAACGACGACTCGGTCGGCCTCGGCGGCCTGCCCAACGAAGAAGGCGTGGTCGAACTCGACTCCTGCTGCATGCACGGGCCCACGCGCCGTGCAGGCTCCGTCGGTGGTGTACGTAACATCAAGAATGTCTCGATGGTCGGTCGAGGCAGTGATGGAACACACCGGCCACGTCATGCTGGTCGGCGAAGGCGCAGAAAAATTCGCCGTGGCCATGGGCTTTCCGCGCGAAAATCTGCTGACCGACCGCTCGCGCAAAATCTGGCTGCTATGGAAAGAATTCAATTCCGATCGCGACTGGTGGGGACCGGGCATGGCCGATCCGCATTGGCATCCACCCGCGCCCCAGTCCAAACCGCAGGCCGAGCTTTGGCAGGATCGCATTCAGCAACTGCAGCAGCGCGCCGCCGATCTCGGCATCGAACCCGAATTTCAACTCGCAGCCGTGCATCGCGTGCTATTTCCGCCCACGGGCACCATCCACTGCTCGGTCCTGAACGACAAAGGCGAAATGTCAGGCATTACTACCACCAGTGGACTTGCTTTCAAACTGCCCGGCCGCTGCGGCGATTCGCCCATCATCGGCGCAGGATGCTACACCGATCAGGACATTGGCTCCGCCGGCGCGACCGGCGCCGGGGAAGAGAACATCAAAGTCGCCGGCGCTCACACCATCGTCGAAAATATGCGCCACGGCATGTCTCCGCAGGAGGCTGGCATGGACGCGCTCAAACGCATCGTCCGCAACTACAACGGCGACATGACCAAGCTGCGCTACATGGATATGACATATTACGTCCTGCGCAAAGACGGCGCGTATGCCGGAGTGTGCTTGTGGGAAGGATATTCTCCGGGCAATCCGCATAAGTTCACGGTGCACGACGGCACTCTGCGTTCCGAGGTTGCGACTCCGCTGCTCAAGGGATACTCCCAGGACTGGCCGCCATTCCCGCCGATCCCGGAGGAGTTGAAGAAGGATTCGTACTACCTGAAATAGGACGTAACGTTTCAGCGCCGTCCTTCCTCGATGAGTTCCTTGATGGTCAGGCCATTAAGAGGTTTTGCACTCTTGCGGATTTCTTCGATGGCAGCGAAGCTCTTGGTGAGTACCGCCTTAGCCGAGAGCTTCTCGAACTCCGCTTCCGAAATCCATGTCAAATTGTAGAGAATCCGTCCATGAAGATCGGGCGGTACATCGCCCGGCGTCGGGAACCGGTTCACGGCGGCCAGCGCTCTGGAAGCGCTGCGTTCGACAAAGTGTGACCATGGCTCACCGGGCTCGCATCTGCTCTCCCAAACGTACACGCCCGGGGGCCCATTCCGCTGGAGGATGGTACCCACCCAATCTTCGGATCCGTCGCGCACCCACCATAACTCCCCGCCAAGAATCGCCATCTTCTGAGAACGCAGGACGTCCACAACCGCGGGAATTTGCGCGCGAGTCCACCCGAATTCGCCGTTGCTGGCCCGGAAGGCATCCCGCTCAAGCTCTAGTGTAAACATTGAGACCTCTCGCCTTAAACTAGAACCTCACCTTCACATCAGGACTCTTTTCCAGGTGAATGCTCTCCACAAACCGCACCTTGCCCGTGCGCAGCGTCATGATAACGGACGAAGTGCGCGTTCCTTCGCCGAAAAAGCGCACGCCCTTCATCAGCGCACCATCGGTCACGCCGGTGGCGGCGAAGATCAATTGCTTGCCCGGAGCGAGGTCTTCCGCTTCATAGATGCGGTTCTTGTCCTTGATCCCCATCCGTTCCAGACGCTCTTCGTGTTCCGCTTTCACCACCAAGCGCCCCAGCATGTAGCCATTCAGACAGCGAACCGCCGCTGCCGTGATGACGCCCTCCGGCGCCCCTCCGGATCCCATCACGGCGTGCACACCGGTTCCAATCACGGCTGCCGCAATTCCGGCGGAAAGGTCGCCGTCGCCGATCAGGCGGATACGTGCTCCACACGCTCGAATATCGGCGATGAGCTTCTCGTGCCGTGGACGGTCGAGCACGATCACAACCAGGTCTTCCACATCGCGATCCAGTCGCCGGGCGATGTTCTTGAGATTGTGCGATACGGGCGCGTCGATATACACCGCGTCTTTACACGACGGGCCGACAACGATCTTGTCCATGTAGCAGTCGGGCGCGTTGAGCAAGCCTCCGCGCTCGGACGCCGCGAGCACAGTAATCGCACCCGGAGCTCCCGTGGCACACAGATTCGTGCCTTCCAGCGGATCGACCGCGATGTCGACTTCGGGGACCTCGGTGCCGTCGGGAAACTCGGCCCCCACTTTCTCCCCGATGTAGAGCATGGGCGCCTCGTCACGCTCGCCCTCACCGATCACAATCGTGCCACGCATGGGAATCGAGTCCATGGTTCGCCGCATGGCCTCGGTGGCCACCTGGTCGCTTAGCTTGCGCTCGCCCTGTCCCATGGTGCGGGCCGATTCGATCGCAGCCACCTCTACCACGCGCAGGAATCGCGACGCCAGGTCGCTCTCAATGTTCTCCCCGAAAACGCGGGCCTTGCCTTCCGGACGAGTCTGCGTACCCATTTGCGGTCTCCCGAGCGCATTTTGATGCTGCAGTTACGCGCCGGGTTGAGACTATATCGCAATCGCGGGCCCGATTGAAAGACGCCTTGGATTACCCGCTAAATTCTCCCTAGAAGATCGATCTTGCATTCGCGCGCGTCATAAGCAGTCTGCTCACGAAACGAATTCCTCTTCTCGCGCACTATCGGTCAGAGCAGTTTGGAGGTTTTTATGTCAGCTGTAGCGGACCGTGTGCTGTCGATTGCGAAGCCTGAGGCGCCGTCCTCGAACGGGATTTGGGTGCCGCTTCTGGGTGGTCTTTGGGTTCTGGTGAACGTAGCACTTGCGGCTTTGGGAATCTATATCGACTGGCCGATCCTGTGTGCCTTCCTGGCGGGATTAATCAACGGCTCGCTGCTTTCGGTGATTGTCGTGTCTACGGCGAGCGACCGGTTCCAGGCGAGCACCACCGGACTGCTGGGCGGACTCAGCTTGAGCGCGCTGCGCAGTGACGGCAGCATGGTGTGGAAAGCCATGCAGTCCGTCCATGGTTTTGTTGACAATGTATTCCTTGCGATGGGCTTCGCACTGAACGAAAGAGTGCATCATGCCATCGAACAGGAAACGCTCTATATGATCTGGACCATCGTGTTTGTCGTGCTGGCCTCGCTGGTCGCGGCGTGGGTGCGATCGTCCCGGGCGCAAACGGATCGCGAGCGCTAGCGCAGTTGCTTCGCGGCAGCCAGCATCTCGTTGGCGCGAGCTCGGACACGGATATCTTCGGTGAAGTTGGTCCAGCGAACAATCTTGGACGAGTCCACCAGCAATTCGGCTGGCCGCGCGATGTCGTGGCCATCCGGCCCGCCCCCCGTGTGCAGCAAGTGATAGCGCCGAATCACCGCGGCATCGGGGTCAGAAAGAATCGGGAAAGTGTATCCCGCTTTGTGGGCAAGATCGCGCGACAGTTCCGGCGCGTCGACGCTGATTGCGACCGGACGTACGCCCGCCGCTTCGAACTCCGGCAACCGTTTCTCCACACCTCGTAACTCGAGGTTGCAGTACGGTCACCAGTAGCCGCGGTAAAAAATCAGCAACACCGCCTTGGGAGCCTGGGCTTGCGATTGAGATGTAGAAGCGGAACCAGCCGGTGCGAGAAGCCGATCGAGCGATACTGGCTGCCCTGAGGCATCCGCAAGAGTGAAGTCAGGAACCTTCTGCCCGACCTGTGGCGCCGCAGTCGAACCGGGCAATTCGCGCGCCTTGACGAACGCGAACCCGCTGAGTCCGAGGGGAAACAGAGCAATAACCGCCAGTACGACGCTCAGCACTTTGCCGCGATAGACATGCGCCTGGGCAAACGCCCGGCGCAGTCCAGTGCCAAGAAAAACCAGCGCCAGGAGCGCGAACAGCAGGCTCAGCCAGGGAAGCGCTCCCTGCAAGGGAGGGCTCACAAAGAATAGGATGTTGCAGCCGATCGCTCCCAGGGCGAACAAAAAGCCCCACCATGGCGCGGTGTTTTTGCCGCGTTGCGTTGCGTCAGGCATTTCGCAAGAGTTTATCAGAGCCGCCGAAGTTGCCCAAGCAGCCTTTAAACCGCGATCCTCATCGAGTAGTTGGCACGATCGGAATATTTGATCTTCGACCAGCTTGCGCCGTGATATTCTCGCAGACCTGCCGCGAAATGAATCCCATGCCTGACCGCCCGCTGACTTTCCTATGCATCACCACCTACGAGAAAGGGCAGGAGTTCATGCGCGAGTGCAAGCGCCAAGGCTGCCGCGTCATACTACTCACTGCGGAAAAACTGCGCGACGGCGATTGGCCGCGCGAAAGCCTCGATGACACCTTCTACCTTCCCGAGGAGATTGCCCTCGCCGATATCGTCGGAGCCGTGACCCATCTGGCGCGCAACCACAAGCTTGACCGGATTGTCGCTCTCGACGAATACGACATGGAAACGGCCGCGACTCTTCGTGAGCACCTGCGCATTCCCGGCATGGGCCTCACGACTATGCGTTATTTTCGCGACAAGTTAGCCATGCGCATGCGCGCGCTCGATCGCCATGTGCGCGTGCCGGATTTCGTGCCGGTCGTGAACCATGCTGACATCCGCTACTACCTGGAGCACGTTCCCGGTCCATGGGTGCTCAAACCTCGGCAGGAGGCGTCCGCCATCGGCATCAAGAAGATCCACGCGGCCGAAGAGCTGTGGCCGCTGCTTGAACAGCTCGGCGACAAGCAGTCTTCCTACTTGCTGGAGAGGTTTCTCCCCGGCGATGTCTTTCACGTCGACTCCGTCGTGTCCGAGAACGCAGTTGTGTTCGCCAATGTCAGCAAATACGGCAAGCCTCCCATGAACGTGGCGCAAGGCGGCGGAATCTTCACGACGTTCACAGTGCCACGGGAAAGCGAAGAGGACTTTGGGTTACGCGCGATCAACCGCGACCTGATCGCGGCGCTAGGCCTGGTGCGGGGTGTTGCTCACGCTGAATTCATCCGAGCACATGCGGACGGACACTTCTATTTTCTCGAATGTGCGGCGCGCGTCGGCGGAGCCTACATCAACGAGATGGTCGAAGCCGCTACAGGAATCAACCTCTGGCGCGAGTGGGCGCGCATCGAAGTCGCTGGCGGCGATGGAAGCTACAGATTGCCACCCGTGCGCAAAGAATATGCGGGCGTGATTCTCTCCCTCGCTCGGCAGGACGATCCCGACACCTCGTCCTACAACGATCCGGAAGTGTACCTGCGCATCAAGAGGCATCACCACGCAGGCTTGGTGCTCCGATCAGCCGATCCGCAGAAGATACCAAGGTTGCTGGAATCATACACGCTCCGCTTCGCAGAAGAATTTCTGGCAGTCGAGCCTCCTCGCGACAAGCCGACAGCGTAGCTCTACGTGCCGCGGCGACGAAAAGAATGCCTAACCACATTGCAGTACGCTCACGCCGCACCTGCCTCTGCTACTATTTGCCCATGAGCACAACCTCCAGCGATCATTCCGCGCCGGCGGAGCACCCAACTCCAGACCGTCCGGAACGCAAAGAGCCCACGTATCTTTTCACTGAGAAGTACGTCGCCGACAAGAGCGAGATCGCGCGCCGCTTCATCGAAACCCGCGCGCGCCTCAATGCCAATGTCGACAAGGCCAACAATTTCCTGGTGAAGCGTTTCTACAACATCGATCACAATGCGTACCTGGAAGGCCCGCTCCCGGCCAAGACGAAAGAGTTGATGGGACTCGTCGCCTCGGCCTGCCTGCGCTGCGACGATTGCATCATGTATCACGCCATCCAGGCCTACCGCCTGGGCGTGACTCGCGCCGAGCAGGAAGAATCGCTCAACGTCGCGCTGGTGGTCGGAGGCAGCATCGTCGTCCCCCACCTCCGCCGTGCCTACGAATTGCTAGAAGAGATGTATGGCTGAAGGTGTGGACGATGTGGTTTGGATCGTGTGAATGCGGGTTGATTGTGTGGGGACGGCCGCCATCGGCCGTCCGCCGGGCGCAGCCCGGAGTTGGTTAGCGAAAGTCGGAACCCTTCGTGCCGGTAGCGTAAATGCGCAACATCACCGCTCCGATGCCGAGCGCGACCGCACCACCGACATCACAAAACTGACCACGATCAGCGCGATCCCCGCGCCCAGTTTCAGCCGGTTCGGACTATTCAGTCCTTCCCACACCACATCTGGAGGCCAGAAGATTCGGGCGTCCTTGACCGCATCAAGGCAGGCGAGCACACCCGCGAGGAACATCCCGGCCGTCGCAACCCGCCGCTTTTTCTCTGGAGTCATCGGCTTGATCCCACACGTTTCTTGCTAGAACGCGTCAATCCCCGTGATGCTCTGCCCGATGATCAGCGAGTGCACGTCGTGCGTACCTTCGTAGGTCTTCACTGACTCCAGATTCATCATGTGCCGCATCACCGGATAATCATCAGCCACGCCATTCGCCCCGAGAATGTCGCGGGACAGCCGGGCGCATTCCAGCGCCATCCATACGTTATTGCGCTTCGCCATCGAAATATGTTGCGGCTCGATCTTGCCCGCGTCCTTCAACCGGCCCACCTGCAGCACCAGCAACTGTGCCTTCGTGATTTCACTGATCATCCAGGTGAGCTTGTCTTGCACAAGTTGATGCGAGGCGATGGGCTGATTCCGCCACTGCTTGCGCAGCAACGAGTATTGCAGCGCACAGTCGTAACACGCCATCGCAGCCCCGAGCGCTCCCCACGCGATGCCGTAGCGTGCCTGGTTCAGGCACATTAGAGGGGATTTCAGCCCGCCTGATTTCGGCAGCAGATTCGATTCCGGCACGTGCACATCCTGCAGCGATAGCCCCGACGTCACCGACGCTCGCAGCGACCACTTGCCGTGAATGTCGTCGGCCTTGAATCCGGGCCGATCAGTCTCGACCAGGAAGCCTCGAATCTTGTCATTCTCGTTCTCGACCTTGGCCCAGATAATCGCGACGTCTGCGATGGTGCCGGAGGTGATCCACATCTTCTCGCCATTGATCACATATTCATTTCCAACTTTCTTCGCTCGCGTGCGCATGCCGCCGGGGTTCGATCCAAAGTCGGGCTCCGTCAGCCCGAAGCAGCCGAGCTTCTCGCCTTTCTGCATCGGAGGCAGCCAGGTCTGCTTCTGCTCGTCGCTGCCAAATTCATAAATCGGATACATGCACAAGCCCGACTGCACACTCACAAAGCTGCGCACGCCCGAGTCGCCACGCTCCAGTTCCTGGGTCATCAGCCCATATTCCACATTGCCCATCCCGGCGCAGCCGTAACCCTTCAGCGACGCACCAAAGAAACCCAGGTCGGCCATCGGCTTCACCAGTTCCCGCGGAAAGCGCCCAGCGCGGTTACATTCTTCGATGATGGGAATCAGATTGTCTTCGATGAACTGGCGCGTGGTGTCGCGGACCAGCCGCTCGTCATCCGTCAGCAGGGAATCGTACTGTATGAAATCGACACCGCGAAATTTGATAGCAGGCATGGTGTATCTCCCCGGTTATGAACTCTGGACTGCGGCTCCGGCGCGCAACAGGATTCACGTTTGCCGCTCGGCAGAGCCGTCCGCACGCGAGAGGGCAAACAAATGACGGTAGCAGGGCAGAGGGATGTCGGTCAACGTGGGCAGAGAGGGCGCGATAGTGTCCTGAGTATTCACAACGAAAGCTCAGGACACCCTCGGTGAAATGAGCGGGATGTTCCGGTTGCGCCGTTTCTGAAAACGGCGTTCCAGAACATCCCGTTGAGACTCCCAAGCAGACGCCAGCTGCGTTTCTACTGTATGTTCACCGTTACAGGAGAAGACGCAATGCCGTTGCACACCACCCGCAAGTCACTGAGGCCGGTCTCGATGCTGCCGGGCACATCGAAATTGGTCGATGCCAGCGTGGTGTAGGCAATTCCCATCGTGCTGTGATCGTGAGTGCGCGCGTAGTACACCCTGCCGCTCACCCTGTTCGTGATTTGTACCAGGGGATAGTTCGTGGCCCCCTGGACGTCGTCGCCGTATGCCGCGCCTTGCGAGAATCCGTTGAAGTTCAGGCCCGCCACAACATAGCTCTGCCCCGGCTTCAGATCCGTTTGCACCGAGAGAATCTGCGGGAGCCATGCACTCTTGGGATTCAGGCTGCTTTGGAATACCCAAACATTGCCGAAGTCGGTGTAAAGAACTTCGCCGGTTGGCAGCAGCATCATATTTCCCCAGTACGAGGAAATATTCGGTGCGTCGGTGTTGCCCCACGTGACGTCGCTAAATTGAGTTCCATTCCAGGTGAAGAACTTGGAACCATTATTAAAAATGCCCGGGCTGGCCTGGAACAGAACATTTCCACCCGGCAGCAACGCTGCCGGTCCATCGGCAACATCCATTCCATCGGGGATGTCCGGTCCTGCGGTCCAGGTTTTCGTCACGGTGCTATAGGTTGCCGTATGCCCGGCTTGTCCCGGAGCGCCGTTCGCACCTAGGTAGAACACGGTTCCATCGGGTCTCAGAACACCGGGCCCGAGCTCATAAGAGGCGTTGTTGGCATTTGGATAGGAATCCCAGAGTTGGACCGGAGTGCTGCCGGCGAACGCCCACCTACCGGTGGACGGATGGTAGATCTCATAGCGCTTGCCATTCTTGATGTACGCGAACACGTAGGCGTCTACGGTTAGAACTGTGCCGTCCGGCAGGAGAGTCCAGCCCTCTTCATCATTCACGTCTTTCTTGTTGGCGCCCGTGATGGTCCAAGTTAACGTGGTTGCGTCCAGTAGGGCGCTCTGCGGGGAGCAGCAGTTCGCTTGCATGTAGGTGCCATCGGGCAAAACAACGCTCTGGGCATCGCCGATTGATTGCCAGCCTGCTGGCGGCGCGACCATCGTCCACTTATTGGCTTTCGGATCATAGATTGCGCCCTGATTGGTCCATACCGGCTGGCAGTTTCCGTTGGTCGAGTTGTACTCTCCACCCGCCATCATGACGCGCCCATCCGGCAATACCGCGGAGCCGAAGTAGAGGGGAGCGTACCCTGAGGGCAGTGGAGCGATCTGCTTCCATGTGCCGTTGATGTAGCTTCCGAATGGATCCGGAACCAGGCGCCACCATTGCCGTCCGCAGGCTTCGTGCAGGATCACCGTGCCGTCTGTGAGCAAGAGAGGGTTACCGAGTCCTAGATTCGCGTTTGGTTGATTCGCAAGCGGAACCCAATTTTGTGCGCTCGAGAACTGGGCTGCAGCCAATAGCAAACAAACAACAGCGACGAAACTTCGTAAATTTGTCATAGGAATTCTTCTCCACAGATCCTTCTTGTGTCAGGCGATTGTTTCGGACAATAGTTTCGGGCGACGAGAGGAGAGCGTTCTGCAGAGCGAATTAGTGGCTCCGATTCCGCTTGTGTTTGGACCCCCTTGAGCAGAACGCGTTCTCTCGGTCTAAGGGCGGCCAGCATTGTACCCCGATTTCGTCGTCCAATAGGGCAAAAAACATCTCTATCGCCGCCTCGTTCAGTCCAAGCCGTCAGAAAAATCGTCCAAGGGCCTACATCTGCGAATGTCGGCAGGGCCTTCGGTGTATGCTGTTGGGCGAGCTTTCCCAGTTTTAAATCGATTCAATAGCAGGTCGCTGGACCTGCGTCACGCTGCCAGCGACCGAGGAGGCCCGGGTTGTCTCTCCAGAACCGTTTTCTCGTATTTGCGGTTGCTACCTACTCGCTGGTGCTGTCGAATGCCGCTGCGGCGCAGAAAGTTACCGTCGATGCCGACCCCGCCCATGTCGCCAACACGTTCAGTCCCGTCCGCTCCCTGGGTGCGGCCATCGACCGCCTGCGCACCGGCACACCCGACCACTTGCTGAAAGATCCGCTGCTGCACGAAATCCTCGGCGCGGGATGGCAGCCCGTGACCTATCGCCAGAACACCGAGCTGATGGTCGAGGCCTGGCACTGGAATCCCGCAGGCAAGTGGAGCAATGCCGACAAGCAGGAAGGCTACTTCGTGGGCAGCGCCGAGCCCGGCGCGGAAATTCATAGTTCGTGGGCCTACCCGCTGCCGCATCGCGGCTTCAGCCGCGGAGACGGCAATGGCTGGTCGCGCCTCACCGACGGCGATCCCAAGTCGTACTGGAAGAGCAATCCGTATCTGACCAAAGCTTTCACCGGCGAAGACGACTCGCTGCATCCGCAATGGGTGATGATCGACCTCGGCAGCAAGATCGACGTCAACGCGATCCGCATCGCCTGGGCCGATCCCTACGCGAAGCACTACTCGGTGCAATTCTGGACCGGCGAACTCGAGCCCTTCTACGACGGCACCACCAAAGGAACATGGCAGACTTTCCCGCTGGGCAATATCACCGAAGGCAAGGGCGGCACGGTCACGCTGAAACTTGTTTCGACTGGATGATTCCCGTCCGCTATCATCCGCATCTGGATGACGGAATCATCCAACACCTGCGATACTCATGGCTCCGCCGACAAGCGCAACTGCGTCGGGTACGCCATCAACGAACTCTACGTCGGTTCGCTCTCAGCCGACGGCACCTTCAACGACTACGTCACTCATTTTCCCAGCCGCGATCAGACCGTGACCTGGCCTTCATCGGTCGATCCGTGGACGGCGTCTACCGACCTCGACCAATCTCGCGGAGACCAAGTGGGATTTGATTTCTTCATGACCTGCGGCATCACCCGCGGCCTGCCGACGATGGTGCCGATCGCGATGCTCTACGCCACGCCTGAAGATGCGGCCAACGAAATCGCCTATCTCTACAAGCGCCACTATCCCATTTCGTACGTCGAGATGGGCGAAGAAGCCGACGGCCAGCACATGCTCCCGGAAGATTACGGCGCGTTGTATGTACAGTTCGCGACCGCGATTCACAAACTCGTGCCCGAAGCAAAGCTCGGAGGCCCGCCCTTCGAAGGCACATTCGGCGACGTCGAAGTCTGGCCCGATGCCAACGGGAAAGTTTCCTGGATCGGCCGCTTCCTCGATTACCTGAAAGCGCACGGCCGGCTGAACGACTTCACCTTCTTTTCTTTCGAGCACTATCCGTATCAGGATCGTCCCACGTATTCCTGGGCCGATCTTTATCCCGAGCCCGGCTACGTCAGCCACATCGTGCAGGTCTGGAAAGACAACGGCTTGCCGTCGAACATTCCGTTCTTCATGACCGAAGGAAACATCGGAGGCGGCGCACCTCCATCGACCGTGAAGAGCGGCCTGTGGCTCGCCGACTACGTCGGCACCATGATGAGCGAGGGCGCCGGCGCAACCTACTATTTCCATTACATGCCGTACCCGAGAGAAATGGGCGGCTTCGGAAATTTCCTGCTGGATCGACCAGGACTATAAGGTGCTGGGCTATCCCCCGCAATATCTCGCGGCGCAAATCATCACCAAAGAGTGGGTGCAGCCCATCGACGCGCCGCACAAGCAGTTCAAAGCCGCAAGCGACGTCAACGATGCCGCGGGAAATGTGATGGTCACCGCCTACGCAGTCGAGCGGCCTGACGGCCAATGGTCGGTGATGCTGGTCAACCGCGACCAGTACAACGACCACGCGGTGAAAGTCGCATTCGCTGGCGCAGGCGGAAAGCACGATCGCCATTTCTCAGGCCAGGTCGACCGCATCACCTTCGGCTCCAACGAGTATCAGTGGCACCGCGAGGGAACCGGCGGACATGCCGACCCCGACGGTCCGCCCTCGAAATCGAAAGTAGAAGGCGGCGCAGATGCCCTCTACCAGATTCCGAAAGCATCGATCACGGTTCTGCGCGGCCGGATTGGGGATTGAGATCAACGCAAAATCGCGAAGATCTTCAACGGAAAGATCTCCTTCGTGATCCTTAGTGACCTTCGTGGTAATGGTTCTTGCTGGGAATCTTCGGAATCCAGCGTGGCACGCGTCGCCGGTATTCCTCATACGACTCACCGAATTGCCGGCGCAGCGTGGGCTCTTCGTAGAGGATGACGAACACATGCGCAATCAGCAGCATCACCGCGGCGTACTCTACAAGGTGAAGCCTGCGAAATAGCGCTCCCTGTCCCACGATCGCCAGAGCCACTCCGATATACATCGGATTGCGCACGTAGCGATGCAGGGCAGTCGTGACGAGAAATTTGGTTGGCGCGATCGGCGCCGGCGTTCCCAGCCCGCGCACCGCAAACTCCCACGCGCAGCGAAAATAAATCACGGCTCCCACCAGCGTGATGAGAACACCCAGCCACTCCAGTGGTCCCGGAGCGACCGGCGGATAGCCGGCCATGAGCCAGTAAGGAATCAGAACGGCCACAGTCCCAGGCACGAAGATCGTGAACAGACTCGTGTTTAGAATCGGTCCGACCGCACGCTTCATGAACCGTCCTCACAGTGCTAGTTCGTAGATGACCTGGGCAGGCACAACTTCAAGCCGTATGGGAGACTACAAACCCATGCCGCGAATTACAACCGCGCCGGGAGATTACAACCGTGTCGGGAAGACTACAAACCCGTGCCGGGAGATTACATGTCGGGAAGACTATAAACCTATGGCGGAGGCTATAAGCCCGGCCATGATCGTGGAAGAGCGGCCCTTCAGGGCCGCGATAAGCGGGCCCACATTTGTCGGGCTTCAGCCCCTGTGGGGCCAATCTTCCCTCCAGAGCTTCTAGCCTCGCAAGACAGCCGCCCCCACCTTACTGTAAAATCAATACCGACGGAAGAGAGTCGAGACGCAGCTTCAACAGTCTTCCAGAGTGGATCCCCGCAGTTCGGGTCAAGATTTCGGAGTCATTCCATCCACAACATCCGCTGTGACGCAGAAGCGGATCGCGCTGCGCAAATATATTGAAGAAATCAGGAGACATCCAACATGGCACTAGGCGCCAAGATCGCAAAAACAGCCGACCGTAAGAAGGTCATGGACACCACCAAGAGCACCGATTGCCCCAAGTGCGGCAAAGCCACGCGCATCGTCAAGCGCGTAAAAGACCGCGAGCGCGGCGTCCCGGGCGGAGTTTATATCTCATGCTCGGCGTGTGAGTTTTTCGAGAAGCTGTAAGAGGTAGTTTCGAGTTTCAGGTTTCGAGCGTCAAGAGCCGGAGCGGGAGGAGACGATCCTCCTCGCTTCGGCTTTTCGTTTTGCTTGCTTACTTGCTCCGCGGCTCGATATTGCGGCCGAGCAACTCTCGAAACTCCCCGAGTTGTTCGGAGTTAAAGCCCGTTTGGGAATAGGAACATAAATTCGGGGTTGCGGAAGAATTATAAAGACGGACTTGTATTCACCCCATGCCATGTAAGCCGACCATGAGACCTTAGAATCGGCATGAATTGAATGGATCTGTAATCCGGAATCGGACGCCTCAATAGTCATCGGATCGTGGGCGGACGGCGTATTGCGGAATTGCCTGCGCCCTGACAGCGACGGTCCGTACCATATGAAGACTAGGGCGACCACAGAGAAAACAATCCCTGGAAGGGCGCTGACGAAGTGTGCTGGTGCAACGAACAACTGGAGGACAGAAACAAGAAATATCAGGCCCATCCAGATGGCCAAGACACGAAATCCCCATCGTCTCCAAGATCGTAGATTGCGCCAGGCTAATAAGCCGTCGCGATAGTCGTCGGGCGTAAGTTGGAATGTGACTTGCATGTTTAGCCGGAATTATTCGAGCGCCAGCGCGATTCTCAGGGCGTCATCCAACTCGGACAGCTTGGTCGGGGAGAGCGAACCAATGAATTGCGTGAGCTGTTCTTTTGCGACGCTCCGAAGGTTGTCGCAAGTGATCCAACTTTCGTGTTTCAAGTCTTCATCCACTCCCGCCGAGATCTGAGTCGAGAGCCCGCGGCCCTTTGTGAATACGGGTGCGCAAATTACAGTCGAATAACCGGAGTCGATGAGTTCCTGACGGCTAACGAGCACATAACAGCGATAGCGCTTGGGATCGTCGTGAGGCTTGAAAACGCGATAAATATCTCCTCGTCTCATGCGTGGATACTTCGCTACTCTTCCTCAGGGGCCTGGTCTTCAAGGCCATCTTCAGCGTCCACGTTTAGTTCCTTCGCATATTTGTTGAGAATGGCGAGGTCGCGTGCGCTCCGTTCCGCTCTGGTCTTATCTCTCAGATACTGGCGAAGCACGTCTTCGATGAAGGCGGATCGCGACCGTTTCGAACCGGCGAGCCGATCAATTCCGGTCAGCACCTCGGGCGAGAGTGTGACAGATGTCTTCTCTTTCATACTACTAGTATACCACTAACATACCACCCGTATCCACCGCATCCATTTGTTGGCCTGGTTGGTTCACTTCCCGCTGATCTGCCCCAGAATCGCCCTCGCTTCCGCCGCCGGATCGGCGGCTTCCGTGATCGGCCGCCCGACCACGATGTGGCTCGCTCCCGAGGCGATCGCTTCCGCCGGAGTCACGACGCGCACCTGATCTCCAACGCTCGCCGCCCGCCGGACGCACGCCCGGAGTGACGATCGCGAACTTGTCTCCGAGTTCCGCGCGCAGGGTCGAAGCTTCGCGCGCCGACGCGACCACGCCCTGGCATCCGTTGGCCAGCGCGATCGTCGCCAGCCGCACCACGCTGTCCTCGACCGAGCCGCGAATGCCGATCTTCTCGAGATCGTTCCCGT
Source organism: uncultured Acidobacteriaceae bacterium (assembly GCA_963795875.1). Taxonomy (GTDB): domain Bacteria; phylum Acidobacteriota; class Terriglobia; order Terriglobales; family Acidobacteriaceae; genus Sulfotelmatobacter. The sequence continues at coordinate 793,020 of CAWCJM010000002.1, read as the reverse complement.
CCATGCTGGTGAGCACGGTGACGGCGAGCACGATCAGTTCCGGCCGCGTCTTCGGCCGCCTCCACCGCGGCGCGCAGCATCTTGCCGCTGCCCGACGCGTGCACGGTCAGCATGCTCACGCCGAGCTTCGCCGCTTCGCTCACGGCCGCGCCCACGGTGTTCGGAATGTCGTGGTACTTCAGGTCGAGAAACACGCGCCGCCCCGAGGCCACCAGATCCCGCACCACTTGCGGCCCTTCGGCGGTATAGAGCTGCATGCCGACTTTGTAGGTCAGCGCGGAGTCTCCCACCGCCGCCACAATCTTCTGTGCGGCGGCGGCGGTGGAAACGTCCAGGGCAACGATGAGCCGCTGGCGCGGATCACTGTGCTCTGCAGATCAGCGCTGAGAAAATCATCGCTGCGGTAGCTCGACGCTACCGTGCGGGATGCTGGGTAATGTTGCCGGCATCCCAGCCAGTTTATGGTTTTTACGGGAGTTTCGCTACCGGGGGATGGTTTACGGCGACCGTCTGGTAAGCCGGTTTCTGGTCGCGCGGGGTCTGACCAGATCCAGACGCACGCGTTGCAGACCACGCGCCTTGAATTGCAGCGCCTGGGCAGCACCGTACGACAGGTCGATAATCCGGCCTGGAACGATCGGTCCGCGGTCATTGACCCGGACCACGACGGCCCGGCCATTGCGCAGGTTCGTGACCTTCACGTAGCTTCCCATGGGAAGCGTCAGGTGGGCGGCGGTCATGTCGTACATATCGTACGGCTCGCCGCTGGCCGTGGGTTTCCCCTCGAAATATCTGGCCGTACCAGGACGCTGTCCCAACTTGATACGGTTTGGTCTTGCCGACCTGTTGGCGGACTTCGGGTTGCTTCTGAACAGAACTAACTGGAGCCGCTGTCGCCTCCGAGATGTTCGGTCCCTGAGCCGCTCCCAGGCCGACGATCAAACAAGCGATCGCCAGTCCATGAGCTATACGTCTTCGCATTCAGTTCTCCTCGCATACTCAAAAGTGCCCTTGGCCTTTAGGCTGGTGTTTCTCTGCAGTTTGTAGATGCTATCGGCGTGCCAAACTCGTGTCAAGGCGAATTGGGGCGGTCGGACGATGACCTCCTAGTAATCGATGTCTCACGTAACCTATTGTTAATTTAGGCACATCCGGGTAACGCCCTTTGTTTCAGGAAGGTTACGTATTTACCATAAAGGTAAATAGCACTAAAGGGAAGAGCAAGGTAGAATTTACAACCTCCATGGAATCAATGGCTTACAGCATTAACTCTGCAACTTACATGGAATCATGTATTTACAGACTGTACTCCGAAGTCAGCGCCTGAAGATTTTTTTCCCGAGGCCGGCCCTGAAAGTAACTTCCAGAGGCTCGCCGATGTGAGATGCTGGGGCCCTGAACCGCGTCACGTATCGGACTCTGTTAGAACGGAAGGCCATGGCCGAAAAACCGCCTATCGTCCTCACCATCGCCGGGTTCGATCCCTCCTCCGGAGCCGGCGTCACCGCCGACATCAAGACCATTGCCGCCCACGCCTGCTACGGCGTAGCCTGCATCACCGCCATGACGGTGCAGTCGACCGCCGGGGTAAAGCGGGTCGAGGCGGTCGATCCCGCCCTGATTTCCGACACCCTGGAAGAGCTGGCCGCCGACCTCGACATTGCCGCCGTCCACATCGGCATGCTGGGATCGGGCAAGGTGGTCAAAGCTGTCGCCGATTTCCTATCCAGCCGGCCAGCGAGCCGATAGCTCGGCCAGTCGCCGGAAAGGCCCGCCTGCCCAATATCGTCCTCGACCCCATCCTCAAGTCCTCTTCCGGCGCCGACCTGCTGGACGCTGCCGGGACCAGGCTCCTGATCGAAAGGCTGATTCCCCTGGCCGACGTCGTGACCCCCAATGTCGACGAAGCCGCTGCCCTCACCGGGCTCAAAGTTCAGGACCTGGACGAAATGAAAGCCGCCTCCGCCAAACTGCACGACATGGGCGCCCCGCCGTGGTCATCACCGGCGGCCACCTGGAGAAAGCCATCGACCTGCTGAGCTTCACCAGACCAAGCGGGGGATCGAGCAGGAAGTCTTCAAGGCCGAGCGCCAGCGCTCCAACTCAACTCACGGCACCGGATGCGCCTTCGCCACCGCCATGGCCTGCCACCTGGCGCTCGACCGGGGACTGGCCGAAGCCGCCCTGCTGGCCAAGACCTATGTCACCGCCGCGATCTCCAACGGGCATCCGTTAGGCAGGGGAACCGGTCCAGTCCATCATCTTTACAGGATGAGCCAGCAGAGACGAGCCGCCGGCTCAGGCAGCGAAACGTAGGTGGGGTTACTCGCGTTCGCGCTCGGAGGGCTTTTTCAGCAGAATTCCTGCCACGAACGCAGCGGTCGCGGCCAGCAGCCATTCCGCGCGATAAAACTGGATGGCCTGCCAGTCCACATAGGTCTTGGCCGTCAGCAGTCCGACCAAAAGCGCTCCCGCAACGCAGGCCACGCCAATCACGAACGCGATCAGCGAGGCCGTCGGAAGGCCCACCCAGTGCTTGATTTCGTGGAAATGCAGATATCGCAGCCAGGACGGGAACGGGAATCTTGCTCCAGCGAGAATTCCGAGCGCGATCACGCGCACTCGAGATACCGTCTGCTCCCAAACTCCGGCGATGGCAGCAGCGTCGGCGCGCCCTTGTGCGCTGACCGCTTCCGGGCGTCGACCGCCGCAGGAGTGACAAAACCGCGAGCCCAGCAGAAACTCGGTCCCGCAGCGCGGGACAAGTTTCAGCCATTGTGGGGAGGGCTTCTCGGACGACGAACTCTTCCGCCGCAACCGGCGACGGGTGGCCGCCAAAATTCCTGATGTGTTTCTTGAACTACTTGCGACATAGAGATGTCCTACAGCAAATCCTTAACTTATGGCATTCCAACCGCCAAATCCAGCCCGACTCTAAATCCCTTAAATTAAGATACTTGCAATTCTTCAACATCCTGCCACTGTCTTCGACAGGCAATAATTACGCGCGCGAGCGAGTAAAGATGCACCGGTTACGAAAGCCCAAGCACTCTTAACAGCTGCTTCAATCACAAAGCTCCTGAGTCACGCCGAGCTCCATTCGGCGGACCGGGCCAGACCGCTGATACAAGCCTTCCCACAACCTGGATCAGTCTGGTGGCTGCAGCAGATTATAGGGTCGCGCGCCGCTCGAAGACAGGTGCCACGGACGGCACGTAGATGACGTTCTTGGTTCGGCTGCCCTCGGACAGTATGTGCGGAAAGCTATGTGGAGGCCAGCTATGTGGGGACAGCCGCCCTCGGCTGTCCGTCGAGCGCAGCTCGACTCTTCCGAGACGATGCTGAACTTCGTTTAAACTAGGAGTGATTCGATCTGTGACAATGCCAACCAATCTCCCGAAGTCGCCACCGGCACGCTGCCGAGTTCCTGACTCTCCTATGCCTCCTTCTCGCTCTATGCCTCCCCGCGCTAAGCCAGTCGACCGCCGCCGCGAACGCACCTCACGGCGCACCGCACGATCCCCAGACCGACGCCGCCTTCGACCACTTCTACAACATGGATTACGACCGCGCGACCGCAGGAGTTCGAGAAGATCGTGGAGAAGCATCCCAACGATCCCTTCGCGGTCAACCATCTGCTGACCTCGGTGCTGATGCACGACCTCTACGACACCGGAGCCATGAACACTGGCGACTACGCCAACGACAGCTTCATCGGCCGCACTCCTCGCCCCACCGACACGAAGATCAAAGACCAGCATCAAGGAACTGGTCCGCCGCGCCGAAGCGCTCGAAGAAGACGAACTCAAGGACAATCCAAAGGATGTAAACGCGCTCTACTGCCGCGGCGTCACCCGCGCGCAGTTCTCCGTCTATACCGGACTGGTGGAGCGGGCATGGTTTTCCGCCCTGCGCAATGCCGTCGGCGCGCGCCACGACCATGAACGCGTTCTCGAACTCGATCCCGACTACGTGGACGCGAAGATGGTCGTCGGCACGCACAACTATGTGATCGGCCGCCTGCCCTGGAGTGTGAAGATGGCTGCGGCCCTGGCCGGATTGAGCGGATCGCCGGAAAAAGGTCTCGACTATCTTCGCGACGTCGCCAAGAGCGACGGCGAAAACTCGGTCGACGCCAAAGTCGTGCTGACCCTGTTTCTGCGCCGCGAGCACCAGTACGACGAAGCGATCGGCTACATGAACGATCTGTCGGCGAAGTATCCCCGGAATCACCTGTTTCTCACCGAGGTCGCCAACCTGCAGCGCGCCGCCGGACCGCCTGCACGAGGCCGAAGCCACCTATCGCAAAGTCTGGCAGAACGGCCGGGAAGGGAAGTACGGCAACCTGCATTACGAACTGGCAGCCTGGGGCCTGGGAGAATTGTTGCGCAGCAAGAAGAATCTCGCCGGCGCCGCCGCTGCCTACGACCTGGTGAATGAGGCTCCCAACCCCGACCCCGACATCCTGCAAAAAGCCAACCTCGCCGCCGGAGAAATGTACGACCTGCTCGAGAAGCGCGACCTGGCCATGAAGAAGTATCAAACCGTCCTGGCCGGCAACGCCAACACCGGCCCCGCCGACCAGGCCCGCCGCTACATCAAAGACGCCTACCGGGAATGACCCCGTTTCTGTGGGGACAGCCGCCTTCGGCTGTCCCCCCAAGCGCAGCGAGGCGTGGGCTCCAGGCTAAAATCCGCACATTCGAGCTACTCAAGGCGTAGCGTCCGCGTTATAATCAATGCATCAATTGATCAATCGATGGAGATTCCAATGAATCGCCGCGTTGACGCCCACCTCGCCCGCACACAATTCGGCCAGATCATGGATCGCGCTGTTGAAAATAACGAGCGCTTTGTCGTGGAACGACGTGGTGAACCGGCCGTTGTGATCATGAGTGTGCAGGATTTTATTCGTACCGCCGCACCCCCTCCCGATTGGCTGGAGAAAGCCTGGAACGGAGCCAAGAAGAAGGGTCTGGACAAGCTTTCCTCCGCCGACATTGACGCTGAAATTTCAGCCTACCGGCGCGAGAAACGGAGGTGATTCGCGCAGTCATCGACACGAATGTTCTCGTGTCGGCGATGATCTCTTCTGCCGGGAATGAAGCTCTACTCCTTATGGCGATTAACCAAGGGTTGATTGCGCCATGTCTCTCACCCGAGATTCTTGAGGAGTATTCTGAGGTTCTCCTCCGGCCAAGATTTGGGTTTCCGGCAGACGAGGTTGATGCTTTGCTCGACCTGCTCCGTGGCCGTGGCAGCCTTCACGACTCAGGGCCGATTGCCCGCATTTCGCCTGATCCGGATGATGACAAGTTCGTCGCCTGCGCCTTGGCGGCTAAGGCGGACTTTCTTGTAACCGGGAACAAACGGCATTTCCCTCAGATCCAACTCGCCAATGCCAGAGTCGTCAGCGCTGGCGAACTCCTGGAAATCATTACTCTTGAACTCTGAGCCGAGTCCTGGTCCGAAGGGAACTTTCGGGCTAAAATTACGTACCCTTTGGTGGAGGCGGAGCCATGTACTGCAACTATTGCGGGAAACTGATTCAGGACGATGCTGCCGTTTGTGCCTACTGTGGCGTCCGCGTCGGCGCTTCGCTGGCCCGGACCAAGTTGGTGCGTCCGCGCCTGGGGCGCAAAGTCGCTGGAGTGTGTCTCGGCTTCGCCGAGTACTTCGACATCGACGTCACCGTGGTGCGGCTCGTCTGGCTGGTCACAGCGATCATGACTGGCGTCGGGTTCATTCCCTACTTCATCGCATGGATCGTCATGCCAGAAGAACCGCTGCTGCTCCCTGCGCCCGTGAATACGCAGCAAGTGCCAAACCGGTAGCCTCTTTGGACGCGGGACAAGGAGCTAGCCTTGACGGCGAACTCTCGCTCGATATGCCTGATCATCGCTTTGCTTGCGGCCATCGCGGTAACGTCCGCGAATCCCCAGGGATCGGAAAGCAATTCACAGTCCGTCAACAGCCCCACCCCAAAGCTGGTCCACACTTGCCTGATTACCGACGAGGTAGATCGTCTTGTCGACTTCTATGAGTCCGTTCTGATGCTGAAAGCCCAGAGGTCTGGCAAGGACTACGCCGAATTCCACACCGAGGTCGGAGTGCTGGCAATTTTCTCGGCGTCGGCGCAAGAAAAATACATTCCCGGCTCGGCGAAAGCGGCGCGAAACCAAACCGCGATTCTTGAATTCAGCGTGACGAGCGTCGACAAGGAGTATGCCAGGCTTCAGGGCCTCGTGAAAACCTGGGTCAAACCGCCCACTACGCAGCCGTGGGGGACTCGCTCCATTTACTTCCGTGACCCGGACGGGAATCTCGTCGATTTTTATACGCCCGCCGCACCTCGATAGCAGCAATATCGTTTAAATTGTCTGCATGGAGCGCATCCCCTCCCAACGCATCAAGAGCGGCGACGCCGAAATCGTCTACTGGTCGCTCGGCGACGGTCCTCCGGTTGTCCTGCTGCATCCTTTCCCGGTCCATCATGAATTCTGGCTGCCTGTGGCCGAGGTATTGTCCACGCGCTATCGCATCATTATGCCCGATCTACGCGGACACGGCGAGTCCGGCATTGGCGAAGGCCCAGCCACGATGGAGAAGCACGCCGCCGATATCGCCCGCGTCATGGATGACGCCGAAATCGGCGCGCGCCCCGCTCGTCGGAGTCTCGATCGGCGGTTACGCGATCTTCGAATTCTGGCGAAAGTATCGCGGCCGCGTGGCCGCTCTCGGATTGTGCAACACCAAAGCTCCCGCGGACGCCCCTGAAGCCCGCGCCGGACGCCTGCAGGCCGCCAACGACGTTGTTGAACGCGGCACCGAACCGTTCTTCGAATCGATGGTTCCGAAGCTCCTGGCGAAGAGCACCCGCGAGACGCGTCCGGATTTGGTCGACGGTGCGCTGCGCATGATGCGCAAAATGTCGCCTGAAGATGTGGCGCAGGTGCAGCGCGGCATGGCCGCCCGTCCCGATTCGATTGCAACTTTGAAAACCATCAACGTTCCGACCATCCTCGTCACCGGAGACGAGGACACTATGACCGGCGTGAACGAAGCGGAGTTGATGCGCCAGCACATCGCGAACAGCGAACTGTTCGTGATTCCAAAGGCAGGACACTACTCGCCGTGGGAACAACCGGCCGATGCAGCCAAGATTCTGCGCGTGTTTCTGGACGGCCTGCGCTGAGCGATCTCTTGCGGACAGTGCAAATCACTGTCATTCCAGAGCGGAGCGTGGAACCTGCTGTTCGACGGCGCAGAATCAGCATCTTTGTCAAAGTCGATTGGGCTAGAATCGTGGACGCCATGAAGAAACTCGTCCTCGTGTTCGCGCTCCTTCAAGTTTGTACCGCCGCTCAAACCCCCACGCCGCGCCCGCGCATTCTCGGCATCGACCATGTATCGTTCTACACCACTGCTCCCGACGGCGTGAAGAAGCTGTACGGCGAGGTTCTCGGCCTGAGCTCCGCCGATCCCGTCGAACCCGGCGGCACCCTACGCTACATGGTGGGCACCCAGTGGGTTGGCTACAGTCCCGCGCCTGATCCCAAGTCCACCGACCGCATGGATCACGTGGCGCTGATAACCGACAATATTGCCGCGATGCGAAAGTATCTGACTGCGCAGGGAATCAAAGTTCCCCAGATTGAAGGACGCGCCGATCACAGCCTTTTCTTCTTTGTTACCGATCCGGAAGGGCACAAGATCGAGTTCGTCGAACGCGGCAAAGGCGAAGTTGCGCCGCCGGCACCTACTGCGGTTTCACACCACATGATTCACGCCGGCTTTCTGGTCTACCACCAGGGTCCCGAAGATCACTTCTACCGTGACATCCTTGGCTTCCGCCCCTATTGGCATGGCGGCATGAAGGACGACGTGACCGAGTGGCTCGCCATACAGGTTCCTGACGGCACGGACTGGATCGAGTACATGCTCCATCAGCCGGAACCTGCCGACCTGCAACTGACGGGAGTGATGAATCACATTTCGCTCGGCGTCGTGGACATCAAGAAAGCGCAAGCGACGCTGGAATCGCATGGCTGGAAACCGCACGGCGACGAAAAAGCCCAGATGGGCAAGGACGGTAAATGGCAGCTCAATCTCTATGATCCCGACCTGGTACGCGTGGAATTAATGGAACTCAAGCCGGTGCAGAAGCCGTGCTGCAGCGATTTCACCGGGCCGCACCCGTCGGAGTAGCTTGGCATATGGTTCTACACATACAAATCGGGCTAAATCGTACAATATGGTACTCGATATATGTACGTACAACACTATTACTCGACGCGCGAGGTCTTTTGGGCGACAGGATCGTCGTCCAGGATGCCCTTTCCTGAGCCGGAAACGGCCCTGGCATCGACGATCGTTGCCTGGGTCGAGCCAGAGGTCATCCGCGGCGCGATCGTTCGCCTACGAGTCTCCCAGAGCCTTTCTACGATTTTTCAATCACTTGCACGAAGGCTCAACAACTTGCGCGGTTTTACCCGCACTTCCGGGACAGATTTGTTAGAATCCTCTCGCTATGTCAACGATTGATACAACTCTAGTGCCCGCGCACACCGTGGTAACTGCCAAAGGAGACGGGTCCGAGGTTGACGTCAGCGCCGCCACGAGCAGAGTGTTCCTCGTAACGCTGGCGATCACCAAGATCATCGAGCAGGAATCGCTTGACCTCAGTGTCTACGGATCCGCCGACGGCACGACGTGGGGCGCAAAGTCGATCGCGGCATTCCCCCAGAAGTTTTATTGCGAGGAAGCTCCGCTGCTTCTCAATCTGACGGCGCATCCCGACGTGAAGTTCGTGCGTGCGCACTGGGAAGTCGCCCGCTGGGGCCGTGGCACCGAGACGCCCATGTTCGAATTTGGCGCGACGTTGAAGGAAGTTCCGGCCAACATTCTCAAAGAGGCCACGGCAGAAGCGAAAGCGATGGCATAGCACACGTAGCAGCGGACGCATTCGTCCGCCCGGACGAATGCGTCCGGGGCTACGTGACCCATCGATTTCACTATATTGATCTCAGCATGAAAAACGGCTCCTCAGTCATTGTGCGTCCGGCGCGCAACGTGCGCGGCAGTGTGCGACTTCCCGGAGACAAGTCGATTTCCCACCGCTATGCCATGCTGGCGGGCATTGCCGAAGGACCATCGCGTCTCGAGAATTATTCGACCGGCGCTGATTGTGCGAGCACGCTCGGATGCATGCGCTCGCTGGGCGTTTCATGGGATCGCAAGGAAGCCCTGGATAATACTATTGAAGTGAAGGGAAGCGGCCTGTCGCTCGCTGCCCCCGCGAACGCGCTCGACTGCGGCAACTCCGGTTCGACGATGCGCATGTTGAGCGGCATTGTTGCGGGACAGCACTTCACCAGCGAGATGATCGGCGACGAATCGCTCTCCCGCCGTCCCATGGCGCGCGTGATCACGCCGCTGACCGCCATGGGCGCGCAGATCGCATCGCACGAAGGCAAGCCGCCGCTGCGCATCACCGGCGCGGCGCTGAAAGCCATCGACTACGCCATGCCCGTGGCCAGCGCGCAGGTGAAATCGTGCCTGCTGTTTGCCGGATTGTTCGCCGACGGCGAGACTCGCATCGAAGAACCGCTGCGCACCCGCGATCATGGCGAAGTCGCCCTGCGCGCCTTCGGCGCAAAGCTCGAGCGCAAAAGCAGCGGCGCAGGAAATGAAGTGCGCATTCGCGGCGGGCAGCGCCTGCGCGGCATCGAAGCCCGCATCCCCGGCGATCTGTCGAGCGCGGCATTCTTTCTGTGCGCCGCCGCGCTGTTCCCGGATTCGCAACTGACCGTCCCGAGCCTGCTGATGAATCCCACGCGCGCCCGCCTGCTCGACATCCTGATGCAGATCGGACTGCGCATCTCGGTCACGCAACTCGACGAGATTCATGGCGAGCTGGTCGGATCGCTGCAGGTCGAAGGCGGCCGGCTCACCCAGGCTACCATCGCCGGCGCCGACTCGGCCGCTCTCATCGACGAGATTCCCGTGCTGGCGGCCATCGCGCCGTACACCGAGCAGGGAATCGAAGTGCGCGATGCCAAAGAACTGCGCGTGAAAGAATCCGACCGCATCGCCGCCGTCGCCACGAATCTGCGGCTCATGGGCGCGCAAGTAGAAGAACGCGAAGACGGGCTGAAGATTCCCGGAGGGCAGACGCTTCACGGCGCCGAACTCGACTCCTTCGGCGATCACCGCATCGCCATGGCTTTCGCCGTCGCGGCCCTGCGGGCCGAGGGCGAAACGCTGATTCGTGGCGCCGAATCCGCCGCGATTTCCTATCCTGCGTTTTTTCAAACGCTGGAAGAAGTCACCGAACGCTAGCGACGTGTCTTTCGGTTAAGAAACAGTCGATCAGTCGTTTCCCCATCGCGCCACCAGCATGACTCTCTTTCGCGGGGCTGCGCTGCTTGGCCTGGGCGTTGACTTCTTGATGTTCGGCGGGACGCCAATCGGGCGAACAAAAGTCGCGAAGTTGGGATAAGGCCTGATTACAGAAGTTACTCGCACGCGCTTTGAACCAGGCTCACAATGAATCCAAGGATAGCCAAATGCGTGCCTATTTCTTAGCAGTCCCGATTTTGTTCCTTGTCATCCAACTAGCCGCTCAGCAACCCCGGGAACGAACGACGGTTTCGGACATTCTGAAAAGATGGGCAGCTCAAGATGGACGAGCGGGAGAGGGCGTTTGATGAAGGGTTGAACCTCTTGGCCTCCGAGAACACGACTCCGAAGGAGATCGAGCGCTTGCAACTGGGGATGATCGGATTGCTGACCTCGGAGAACGCCAAAAACAACATCCCCGACGAGGAAATGGCGAAGGTCGCCAAAGCCAGCGGTTGTGGAAACGGCACCGATAATTGTGCTGGCGACGGAGAAGCCTATGACGAAGACGCCGACGCCGAATCACGTCATCAAGGTACATCCAGAGACTCATTGCTACCGTCGAGGGCTTCAACGACGAACGGGCGATCCCGGCCTTGGCAGGTGCCGTCTGTTGGGGGCGACAGCGTCACAAAGGCGTTGCTAGCGCTCGGCGACAAGGCCCTCGTACCTGTACTCGAACAACTGAAGAGCCGAAATTCTTCCTTGCGTATGTGTTCATTGGACATGGTAATCAGTCTGGAAGCTCCCAACCACCTTGTCTCACAGCTTCGCATAAAGAGAGCTAATTCGCTCGTCGCTCAATGATCCTGATCCTACAGTCCGAAGTAGTGTCATTCGCGCAATCGACTGCCGCAAGGATCGGCAGGACTTCCTTTCTCCTTATTGCAAGAAGTGGCCAAAACCGACCCATTCATACTTCCCGCAGACGGTCCAGCCTTTGATGGCGGCGATGGGGACAAGTTACTACCCAGTGAGGGCAGATGCCCGAAAAGCACTGCGCCACATCCATAACAATGAACCGTGTACTCTCTAGTTGGCGTAACATCTCGATTCCACTCATCTTCCGACCAGTTTCGAAGGCTCCAGAGTGTGAACTGAATCGAAAGGAGGCGCAATTTGAGCGCTAAGGCCAGTTTCGTCAACTAATGTGGGCTATAATCTACGGCGAATCCGAAACACGACGGGAGCGGCCCGCTCATGGAGTTCTTCCTCGCTCTTGCTTTAGGAAGCACAACGGCTCTCGTTTGTGCGCTCTTGCCCACTCAGGCCCAGATCAAAAACGAGTATCCACTTTGCCAATCGTCCTACACCGCCGTCGGCGAGGTGCCCGACCTTCCATTTACCGCGAGGGTCGAAGAAGGACTGCGAAAAATCCAGCCGAACGGGAATAGCGTTCACGCGGATTCGACGCCGGATTCGCCAGCAGGTCTGGTCGTGCGTGACGGCAGTGGTCGCGTGATGATTGCTTCAAGAATCGCAATAACACAGAAGGAAGAGGGTGATACGCGCGAGTGGTCGGAGACGATCTGCGATCCGACAAGAGGGACCGTAACGACTCTGAACTATCGCGCATCTACCTTGAATGCGGTCGTTTCCGACGGTCCGGATGCGTACATTGCAAGTGGTGCTGAGGGAACTGGCTGGAGCCGTGAGCAAAAAGGACATACAACGGTGGTGTTTGCTTGGTGGCACAATGTGGTCAATGGAAGAGTCAACTTGGGGCCAGATACCTTTGAGGGAATACCCGCTTACCGCTATCGCCTGACTCGGAATCGAGATCGTTCAATACGCGACGTTGTCAATGCGGACCAACTCTTTTTGCAATTAGCGCAGACAACATGGAAAACATACCCGGAGGTCGAAGACGAGATTTATTTGACCGACATTCAATTCGGTGAGCCTCCTGAAGCTCTATTTGACCTGCCGCCTGCAGTGCACGTGAGCGTTGCCCAGCATTGATAGCTTAGATGACAATTGACGAAACATGTATGGTCCGCCGCCGAACTGCAAGAAGAATCGGTTGCAACGAGAACAGTCTGCGAAAATGTATCCGGCCTCTAGTGGAGAGTGATCTCCGGGCGCATGATGATGATCCGCGCGTGCCTGTCCTTGGTAATCGCCACGGTCGTGAAAGACCTCGTTTCGCCACAGGTTTTCAGGCACGTCGTTTGACTGTGTTTTCGTCGTTCCTATCTGCTGCAGACTCCCGAGAAAAGAATTTCAAACTCCACTTCGTCTAGTTGGAAAGCAGAGCAGCTTTGTGCAGAGGCTGATAGTCGTTCCCGCTCGCCAACACTGCCCAACTGATCCGGGCCAGCTTGTTGGCCGTCGCGACGATCACCACATTGCGTGCCGTTCTGGTTTCTAACCCGCTCATCCACTTCCCCAGGCTGGAGCCTTCGCGTTTGACCCGTAACACCGCAGCCCGCGCTCCATGGATGAACATCTTGCGCAGATACGGGTTTCCCCGCTTACTGATTCCCAGCAGCTTAGGCTTGCCTCCGGTTGACCATTGCCGTGGCACCAGTCCCAGCCAGGCCGCAAACTCCCGTCCCTTTTTGAAAGCCGCGCCGTTGCCGATGGCCGATACGACGGTCAGTGGTCCGAGATCTGTGTAAGGGACCCACCGTCGCTGCTTGCGATCTGTTCCAGGTCAGCGTTCAGGCGCTCGATCTGCGCCTGCAAGCCTTTCCATTCCTGCCAGAGAAAGTCCAGCAAGCGACGCATCGCAGTGCTCAACTTCGCATCCGCATTCTCCAGGATCTCCGAGGATCTGGACCAGGCTGGCCCCTTGCGGAAACTTATGCCACGTTCCAGCAGGAAGGCGCGAATCTGATTGATCACGCTGGTCCGTCGTGCCACTAACCGGTCGCGCACTCGATGCAGGGCTTGCAGGTCGAGTTGATCCTCCGTCTTGATGGGCACGAAACGCATGTTCTCCCGTTCCACGGCTTCGGCAATCGCCTCCGCATCGCGGTAGTCATTCTTGTTGGACTTCACGCATGGCCGCACAAACTGCGCGGGAATCAGGTGCACCTCTGCCCCTGTTCGCGCAGGGCTCGTCCGAGAAAATGCGATCCCACTCCGGCCTCCCCTCGCATCGTGATCTTTGTCGCCCTGCTAATTGCCGTTGGCTGTCTGCTGTTCGCAAAAATCGTCAGTCAGTAGTGTGCCAAAGAAGTGCAGTGAATCGCTCTGACGGCTGGTGTGGCGTTCCAATAATTGTCAGTGCCAGGCCCGAGGTCGAGTACACGCGAACTGGCGTAACACTCCCATAACGCTTATTGACCGGGACGAGCGGCCTCCTCACGGTAACTTCTGGACTATTACCGTCGTGACCTGTCCTCAGCCAGCACGCCATTGAAAAATGGTTCTCACCGAGAGGGGTGCACGCCTCGGTCTCGATTTCATTGCGGGGTTCAACTGCTTTCTGGGGGTGTGTGATGCGTTCCAAATGGATGCTGTGCATTGTTCTGGGCGTGGCTTCTGCGGCTCTGGCGAAAGATCCGAAGCCTTATCAGACAGGCAAATTGCTGCAGATGGATTCCGTGCAGTGCGGCATGGCAGAAAAGAACTCGACGAGTGTTGCCGGCGAAATGCTTGGGACCGATTCCGGCAGCAAGAAGACGCAGGAAGTTTTGTGCCAGGAATATGAATTGCAGTCCGAGCGCGTGATCTATCGCATCCGTCCTCGGGATGAGAAGCATCCGGTGTTGCTGCCCGTAGGCGAGCAGGCGCAGTTCCGTCTGCAGAAGGACAAAATGTTGTTACGCGTGGAAGATCTCGACAGCAAAGAACGCGAATACATCGTAGTGTCGATGGCTCCCCGGACCGAGAGCACGTCGGCTGATGCGACGCCTTCTCGGGTAAATCACCTACAGTAACGCGAACTACCAAACCGAGAACTCGTAAGGTGAGCCGGCGCGGACCTGGATCCGCGCCGTTTCTTTGGAACGGTCCTCGCCAAAGTCCGCGCCAGACGCGGCAATTGCCCTCCAACCCTGCCGGATCGAACTTGCATCTATTCGATTGCCTGCCAGCGTTCTCTCTGCTCCTACTCCGCTAACCCATGGGGGAGAGGTGTGTCTGCAGGCGAAATTAAACCAGGAGTGAGATTAATGAAGCGTTATTTTGGTCTTTTCATAGCGTCGTTATTTTTCGCCGTCCCCATGCTGATGGCGCAAGGGACCTCGGACCACATTGAGGTGGGCGCCTTCGCTGACTATTACCGTCTCAGTGACCCGGGGCCTACGCGTAATTTCATTGGCATTGGTGGGCGCGCGGCCTTCGCTATTCGCTCGAGTATTCAACTGGAAGCCGAGATGGCTTACGACTTCAATCGCAACTACACCAGCACTTTCACCAATGGCGTCACTACGGAACTGGTGAACACGCAGTTCCGCACTCTACACGGATTCTTTGGGCCGAAGTTTCAGACCGGGTCGGGACCGTTTCGCGTGTTTATTACCGGCAAAGTGGGATTCGACAACTTCACCATCAACAACCAGAATGCCACCGCCGGCTTCGTAAACACTGTTGGCCTGACCAACGGCGCGACCTATTTCGCGCTTTATCCGGGCGGAGGATTTGAGGCTTTTGCCGGTCCGATTGGCATTCGCGCTGAAGTTGGCGATGACATCTTTTTCAATGGCGGCGCTCACAACAACCTGCGCGTGACGCTGGGTCCGCAGTTCCGCTTCTAGAACACGTGAGCGACAAGCCCGACGGAAAAGGCCCCACTTCTCGCAAACCACGCGAGAAATGGGGCACCCGCCGGACCGCAAATCCGTCACCATTCCCTGTGACCCAGATCACGGCACAGTTTTCTTCCTTCCTCCACACCAAGCTCGCGTTTTATCGAAGCGTTGAGTGATGGGGCCCTGTTCTTGCTGAGGTGGTGTTCCTGCCGTTGCTGCCAGGCGATTTCTATCGACGATGGCCGCCGATTCGACAGGGTTGTCGATCCCAGCGATTGTGGCGACAGGCAAGAGCAAGGCGTAGAATGCGCCTGATTGTCGTCGTACCACCTTTAGTCTGGATCCCGAGAGAGGAGAATCTCTGCACTATGCCAATGCTTAGTGAAATTCGAAGAGTTGGTTCGAGACAGATGACTACGGCGACGATTCAACCGACAAAACGGGCTCCCATCATGTTTGGAGTATTCATGCTTTTCCTGATGTGCCTCGGGCATGGATTTGGGCAGACCGCGATTCCAGATACGCCCGCGGGCAAAATTTTGCAGGCATGGCTGGACGCTTTTAACAGCGGAGACCGGGCGAAGGCTGAGGCATACGTCAAGACTTTCGACCCTAAGGGGTCTGCGGATTCCATGTTGACATTCCGCAGCCAGACCGGCGGATTCGAGCTGCTCGGAATCGAGAGCAGCGAACCGAAGTTGATCAAGTTCCGCGTGAAAGAGAAGGCGGGCCCGACGGTCGCGATCGGAAGCATACAGGCGACGAATGCTCAACCGCCGACTGTGGAGAATTTCAGCCTGCGCGCCATTCCTCCCGGCGCGGTCGTGGAAAATGTGAAGCTGGACGCTGCCGCCCGACAGCGCGTGATCGATGCCGTGGTGTCTGATCTGAAGGAATTTTACGTTTATCCTGAAACGGCACAGAAGATGATCGACGGTGTCCGCGATCGCCAGAAACAGGGTGCTTAACAACCTGAAGCGGGCCACCATTATTGGCGAAACCACTGGGGGTGGTGCGCATCCGGTAGATTGCCATCGCATTGACGATCACTTTATAGGTGTCTACTCGCGCCTGCGGCCTGTGATAGAGTATTTCCCACCCCAAAGCTGGCCGTGGGGCTGGCCGAATCCACGCAGATTCCGTAGTGCCGAAGGAGTGATCCATGAAGACCCTCCGCGAACTCGTAAAGGACCGTAAGCTCTATTCCGTGGAAGCGACCCGCACCGTGCTCGAGGCTGCGCGTTTCATGATGGAGCACAACATTGGCGCCCTGCCCGTACTGCGCAATGGCGAACTTGCGGGAATTCTTTCGGAACGCGACATCATGAATCGCGTCGTGGCTGTGGGGCGCACTCCGGGCACGACTGCCGTGTCGGAAGTCATGACCGCGAACCCGCGCGCCGTCCCAGCCGACGAAAGTATTGAGGAGTGCCTGTTCATCATGCGGGAGTTCGGATTCCGCCATTTGCCTATCGTCGACGGCAAGGATTTGAAGGGACTGGTTTCGCTGCGCGACGTCCTCAACCACCAGGCGGCGGAGATGGAACGCATGGCTCGAAAAGCCGCGAGCTAGGCGCGGCTTCCGCTTCGGCTTCCGGAAGATGGGACTGCTGAGCCTGATATGTACATTTCACCCTTGACGATGAGCTTCCGGAAGCCGAATCGCGGAAGCCGGAAGCCGTCTTTCACGGCCGTTTCCTGAGCAGCACTTCTCCCGGCTTGGGCGGAAGTTTGAAGGGAAACTCGAAAACTGTTCCGCCGAACGGCACGCGCAGGATGAGTTCTTCCTGCTTCTTCCATGCGCCAATCCACTTGCTTTCGGTACTGAACAGAACCCATCCGCTGATCTCAGGATTGCCCGGGCCCATCCGGGTCGCTCGCAAACTGTTTTTTCCCACGAACTCCTGCAGTTCCGTCGAGTCTTTCAGAAAGGCCTGCACCAGGGCTTCTTTTTCAGCTTTCTTTTCCGGGTGCTTTTCTATCTCGCGGGCGATCTGGTGATCGAGTTCGTCGGCATCGTTCTGGACTTTTGCCGAGAAGTCGTCGGGATCGAGCGAAGTCTGCACGACTTTAAAGTGTTTTACGAACTCGAGAGAAATATTGTCGGTGTCGAAATCGAGCTCTCCCTGTCCGCGGTAGCGCAGGGTGAGCAGCACGCCGAAGAATGGCTCATGCCGGCGGTGGACTTTTTCCAACTCCTGGGAATCGACGGCCAGCGTAATGCCTGCATCTTCCGACCACAGTCCGTAGCGGTATTTGCCGTCATCGCCGCGCGTGAAGGTGCAGCCAGGACGACCTTCATCCCAGCGCACCGCAGGAATCTTTGACTTGTCCTTGGGCGGACCCGCGTGTCCGGCGTCCGGCGGCAGCAGGGAAGCGGCGGCCAAACCCAGTGTCACCACGACAATCAGCACCCGCGGCTTACGATGCGAGGGCTGACCCATAGCTCAATTTGTCGTCGGTGAGGTGACCGTCAGGGTGACGGACGGATTCGCGCTGGTGGTGGAGTTCGTGTTGCTCGCGGCGTTGCCCTCGTGGTCGATGCCGGTCACGGTGAAGCTGTAGGTGTTGTTGGGAGTCACTCCGTTGGGGGTGGTTGTGGTCGTTGCCGTGTTGGCGCAGGCCGGCATCAGGAATAATGCGCCGCTGATCACAAAAAGAGACAGCAACCCCCAGGCTTTTCTCGATTGCTTTCCGCCCACCGCCGCGCCCAGGCCCACCAGTCCCAGCATGGGTACGGCAAGCCACAGAGCGTAGAAAGTTCGGGGAGGCGCCGCGGAACTCGTGATCACAGGGCCGAACGTGTTGATTGTGATGGTGGAGGTGGCGGATCCCGTTCCGGACACGACCAAGGAGTGGTGGCCGTTCGGATAGGTGAATGAGCAAATGGGAGGAATTGTTACCAAGGGAGTGATCGAACTGCACGAAAGCGTTATGCCCTGGTCGTTCGCGGCGTCCTGCGGAGGCGTGACATATCCGTTGATCGGACTAATGGTGATGGTCCCTTGTCCCCCGTTGCCAGCGGGCACCGAACTGGGCGTCACGGCTCTGGTTACAGAGATGGTGAACTGGGGAGCGATGGCCAGCACGGTGACCGTCTGTGCCTGGGTAGTAACGGTCTGCGAGATCGAAGGTGCTGTGCCGGTGACGGTGATGGCGTAAGCAATCGTAGTGGTGTCGAGCTTAGTTGTGATTGTGGCCGAAGCGCTCGAAGGGGCGTTTACGGTTGCGGGACTCACCGTGCACGCTGGAGGATCCGTGAAGGTCGTCGGTATGACCTGGCAACTAAGATTGACGGTGCCGGTGAATCCGCTGACCGACCCTACGGTAACGGTCGCCGACGAAGTGCCCTCTGGAGGCATCGCAACGGGCGAAAACTCCGATGCCTGCAGGGTGAAGGTCTGCGCCGACGCCGAAATCGGCAGGCTGAATAGCGCTGCCAACAGGCAAAGAGCCGCGAGGCCGGCGCGAGTGCCGCGCCGGATGAACGTTTGCGGTGCCGTTGCGGACGCCATTTCGGACGTTGTTTCGAATTGCGAAGTTTCGGACTTCGAGGTTTCGGATTTCAACATGAGCAGGGTTCGGTTCAAGTATCTTCGATTCCCAGGACAAGCCAAAGGCTGCCCGGCCGCCGACAAACTGTCCATCGCCTCACCTGCACGGCGGACGCACGCCAAACGGCGCAAAATCTGCGCTTTATTTTACCGCAGACATTTCCCCAAGAGCCACGGGACACAGTTCCCCGGAATCACTCTCGCGGAATCTTCCATACTACCATCATGCGGAGGCTGACCCGTTGTGGGGTTCGCGCGCAAAGAGGAACGGCCGTCTTCTGTGTGCGGCGACGGCCGTTTCGAGTTAGCGGCGGTAAGTCTCAGTTCACGTTCAGGGTGAGCGCGGGGGTCACGGAGTGCGTCAGGGCGAGGTTCTGGGAATCAGTTCCGGTGACCGAGACTGTGTAGCTGCCCTGGGGGGTGCACCCCGAGCAGCCACCACCGCCCCCGCCGCTGTTGCTGCTGCTGCCGCAAGCCGGCAGGAAGAACAGGGCGGCCATGATCAGGCCCAGCAGCAGGAAGCCCAGCAGTTTCGTTCTTCGCGAGCCCGCGGTGCTGAAGCGCATGCCCACCAGTGACAGCCCAACGACTGGCAGCCACATGGCATAGACGAGGCCAGTGGCCCCTCGGTTCATGGCGGCTGCTGTGCCAGTTGTGGTGACCGTCAAGGTCGATGTGCCTGTTGCGCCTGTGACTGTGGCGTTGGGCACGGAGCAAGTCGGCAAAGGTGAGCCACCAGTGCCGGCAGTGACTGAGCAAGCGAACGTCACCGTACCCGTGTATCCGTTGACCGCAGTAATCGTGATGGTCGAGGTAGAAGTCCCCCCTTGCGTGGTCGTGGGAAGCGGTGAGCCAGCGATGGTGAAATCGCCTGTACCAGACGGCACAGCGAATATTTCGCCACGAAGGCGTCCGTCCCGCCGCCGTTGGCCGTCTGTGTAGCGCCTAAACTAGCGGGAAAATTTGTCGAATCGGTGTTACCAGCGACGTAGATGTTGGCCCCGGCGCTGTCCACGGCGATAGCTCCCACCGGGCTAAAGCTTGGACCAGACGAAGTCGAGTCTTCGTTCAGAGAACCGCCAAGGTAGGTCGAAAATAGATTAGCCCCAGAGGGATTAATCTGAGTTACAAACGCATCGTTCCCGCCGCCCGGGGTTGGTTGGGTCGCGTTCGTGGTTATGGGGAAGTTTGACGAAGCGGTTTGTCCGGTTACGTAGACATTCTTGTTCGCGTCGACGGCAATGCCGGCCCCTGCATCGGCCTGGCTTCCCCCCGAGATAAGTCGAATACAACAAAGCGCTTCCTGCAGGATTCAGCGCTGATACGAATGCGTCCTGAGTTCCCCCGCCGAATGTTGGTTGGATCGGACTCTGTGGTTTTAAAGTCGCTCGACTGAGTGAGGCCGGTTACATAGGCATCACCCGCGGAGTCTACCGCAATACCGAGGCCCTGGTCCGCGGCGCTGCCACCAAGGAAGGTCGAATAGACGAAGCCGCTGGCGTCTGGCTTGAGCACTGAAATGAAGGCATCGCTGAGGCCGCCGTTGCAATTGGCAGCGGTGCCGCAGGTGGTCTGGAACGCGCCCGGCGTTGTGGGGAAAGTTGAATTCTGCGTAGCACCGGTGACGAAGGCGTCATTCGAAGAATCCACCGCCACTGCGGCTGCGAAATCTCCGTTGCCGCCTCCGAGGTAGGTGGAATAAAGCAGTGCGCTTCCACTGGAATTTAACTTGGTGACGAATCCGTTGGAGGTCCCTTTAATTGCGGTCTGAACCGTTCCAGCGGTGGTGGGGAAATTTGTTGAACCCGTAGTGCCAACGACGAACGTGTCTCCCGAACCGTCCTTGGCGAGAGCGAGTCCAGTGGCGACATCGTCGCCGTTCCCGCCGAGATATGTGCTAAAGGTGAGAGATCCCCCGGACGACGCAAGCTCAAACACGAACGCGTCGAGGCTACCGCCTCCAAAAGACTTCTGATAGGCCGTAGCCGTGGTGGGGAAGTTCGAGGTTGACTTGGTTCCTCCGGCGACGAATGCATCGCCCGAACCATCCACCGCGATCGCGTTCCCGCTGTCATCTCCGCTCCCACCCACATATGTGGAGTAGATGAGTGCGGATCCATCTGCCTTAATCTTCGTGACGAATACATCGAAGGCCCCCGCATAATTGGCGGCGTTAGCCCCGGGAAAATTCGTGGATTCTGTTTGCCCTGTTACGTAGGCGTCCCCGGAGCTATCGATGGCAATAGCGTACCCGTCGTCCTCAGCGGTGCCGCCTAAGTACGTTGCATAGCTCACTGAGGGATCGATCACCAACTCGCGGCTGCGGTCGTAGTTGCCTAGCTCAAAGCTAACCTGATTGTGGGCCCGCAAGACAAAACGCGCATCGACGGGCTGGCGGGCTCCGTCTTTCTGCTGGTAGGCGACGGGCTTGTGCAACAGAACGTCTCCCGCGGAAGAAGCGAGGATCAGATTTCCAGAATCATCGGTGACGACGCGCTTCGCGCCCGAAACGCCGAGACGGATCGGAGTAATATTTGCGCCGGGAGCGACGATGAAATCGAATTCCAACTGCTTCTGCTTTCCGTAGAAGGCCAGGTTTACTCCGGGATAAACGTCGCGATAGGACACGCGCGCAAATTGCGCCACGTTCGAGTGCCACTGGCTGCGATCATTGCCGATGAAGTAATTGCTGTGTCCGGGTAGCTGATTGCCCGCGGAGATCTGCGGCTGCGCGTTGCTGCCCACAAGATGCATGCGGATCGCGGCCGTCGCGCCTTTGGCCGCTGGCGTCACAAGCGCCTCGCTGAATGCCTGCTGGCCATTCGCCCGCGTGGCGGTTGCCTTAGCGAGAGCTTTGCAGCGCGAAAACTGTGTCGTTGGCGGTGAGGAACACCGTGTAGCCGTTGCCCCGCGCCATGTATCTCACTTGCGGATCGGTCTGTCCCTGGTTGGCCTCAAAGGCAAGAGGAAGAGCGCCCAGACTCGCCTGCACCCGGCCGCGCTGTTCCGCGCTCAGGACTGGCGTCTGTGCTGGCGCAACCGGCTTGGCTGCGGTGCTTCCGCGATGCGCGCGCAAGCTGGCGATTCCGGCGGTTGCTAGTAGGGCGACAGCGGCGATCGACCCGAGCAGAACCCAACCAGCAGGCACAAATCTTCTAGAGGCAAATGGCTGCGACACGAGAATCCTCCTGTGATGGAACCCTGGCAAAACCGTTCTGTGGGATCGACTCGGACTGCAGTCAAACCCATCCTCGAAACCGCGGGCTCTGTGCCCTGAGTCAGCAAGGTTGCAACTTTTTGCAGCTTGACGGCGAGTATGGAATGGTCAACCGAGCCGTGTCCATCCAAGGGTAGATAGCAATTGAGGTACCACCGGCAAGGCCAGATGGGCCGGCGTTGGATTGTGTCCGGCGCTTCTATCGCGCAGAAGAGCACAAGAGTTCACGGCATCGTGACAATCACTCCAGTGCAGGTTTTCGAACCGATACGGCGGTAGCTGTGTAGCACCGCCGAGTCGAAATAGATGGAGTCTTCCGCCTCGAGTACGAATTCTTCGCTGCCAATTTTGATGGCCAGCGATCCTTTGATCACATAGAGAAATTCGACCCCCGCGTGCTGGTGTGGCTTGAGCTTTCCGACCGGAACCTCTTGAAAATCAGCCAGAAAGGCGCTCAGTTTGCGCTCGGTCGCGCGGTAATCGAGGCATTCGAAGTAGTACTGCACATCCGCCGCGCCTGGCCGCTCGGGAAAGCGCACGCGCTCGCCCTTGCGCACCACCCCGACCACCCGGCGCTTGCGTTCGTCGGTAAAGAAGTAGTCGAGACCGACGCCAAACACCATGGCGATGCGCAAGAGTGTGGGCAGAGTGGGAAACAACTTTCCTCTTTCCAGCTTCGAAAGCAGCGCCGCCGAGAGGCCCGTATGCTTGCCCAGTTCCACCAGTCCCATGCTTTTGCGCAAGCGCATGGAACGCAGTTTTTCGCCGATCGAATACCGCCCCAGGCCTTCGGAAATCGTGTCGGTCATACCAGTTGCCATTTCTCGATGATAAAACAATTATTCTCTACAGTAAATTTGGCGCGCACGCAAAAGAGCCACGCCTTGGAGGACATGGCTCACAGAACACGAGCGCTGGTGGTTGAAATTCCTACTGCGGCTTCTTCTTGTTGAACAGTCCCATGACGTTGTTGACGGGATTTTGCTGCGGGTTGCCCTGGCCGAGTCCCTTCAGCAGTCCGGTGGCAATGCCCTTTACGTCCGGAACGAACTTCGGATCGGAACTGGTTCCCGAGACGCCGAACGGAATGCCCATGCCTCCGACTTCAGCGTTCATTTTGAAGGCGAGTTCGTTGGACGGACTCACGGTGCCGGCGCCGGTGACCGACGCCGATGGACGGCACGTTGAGATTGATGTTGTCGGCCTTCGTTCCCTCGGGAGCCACGCGCACATTGGAGCTGAAATTCTGGATGGTGGTGTCGTTGCCCGTGTTCTTTCCCGACAGCGCGGAAATCGCTGAGAGCTTCGATCCCAGGTTGAAGTTGGCGAGCGTGGAATTTTCCAGTTTGACCGTTCCGACCGTAACCAACTTATCAACCGGACCCGAGATCGTCCATGTTGGTCGCGAGGGTGCCACCTTTCAGTGTTGCCTTGGGAGGTAATATGACGCCTACGGCGGGAAGCATGGCCTCGAGATCGTCCACCGGCATGCCCTGCCCGTTGATTTTCAAATTGATGGCCGTGACCTTCCCGTGTGCGTCGTAAGTTCCGGTCATATGTGCGACCGCCTTGCCCATGGCAATCTCACACTGCGGGATGGTGCCGGTCTGTTTGTCGAGATCGTGCATCACCGTGTAGGTCACCTGTCACTGGTTTACCCGCGGGTGATCCCTTCTTCACGAGCTGTAAATTCGTGGCTGTCAGCTTGCCCTGGGTTTTTGCCTGGTGTCCATCGGAGGTGACCGTTCCATCGTAATCCGCGATGCCTGAGATCCCGGCTGCGGGATCGATAAATCCCGAGGCTGCCAGATTCATCTTCTCGATCGTGACCTTGGCTTCGAGCGGAGTCTCGGCGGCGTTGTTGGCGTCTGATCGGTCCGGCTTTGCCATCAAGTTTCAGGCTGCCGTCGGCTGGAAGTTGCGCCGACATGGTGAACGGAAACGAGGAAGTGAAGGAGAAGTTAGTCACTTCAATATTAACCTTATCGTATACGTGGGGCTTCTCTCCCGATCCTGCTCGTGACACTGTGAGTCGGCCGTCGTTCACGTTCAACTTGGCAACCGACAGATTCGGATTGCCCGAGCGACGAAGCCGCGGGTTTCGTCGCGGACTGTATTGTTTCCGCCCAGGCTGGAGAAATTCCATTTCTCTCCGTTCTGCGATCGCACCAGGCTGATGTCGGGCTGGTTCAGGGTCAGTTCCGTCACATTCAGTTCTTCGAGAAAATCAGCGGCATCATCTCCACGCCCACCTTGAGCGACTTCGCTTGCACGAATGGCGATTTGCTGAACGCCGGATCGTCGGCAATGGAAATGTCGTCCGCCGATACTGCACCCGCGAGCAGGCGAAGTGACAGATTGCCCACCTTGACCTGCCGGCCTAGAGCAGCTCGTCAGGTTCGATTCCAGCGTCGGGCGGAAGGTGTTGGCGTCGATGAAGAAGGGAATTGCGATGGCGATGAGGATCAACACGCCAACGACGATGGCAACGATTTTCAGGATGCGTTTCATGATTGGTACCTCCTGCCAGAACGGCGAATTGCGGTCGGGTTTGGGGCGGGACCTGCTTAGGGTGAGTGTATCACTGCGGGTCCTGCAGAAGCTCAGGAGCCGGGACGGCTCCCGCGTTCATCTGGGCGCGGTTGATGTGCAGAGCCGCCTCCATTTCTTTCTTCGCTTCTGCCTTGCGTCCCATCTGGAGAAGTACTCGCCCACGAACGTAATGGACGTCGGAGCGTTCGGGATCGACTTTCTCAGCGGCGTCGATCTCGACCAGCGCCGCCGCATATTTCTCCTGATGCTGGTAGATCTTCGCCAACCCGAGATGCGAATTGGCCAGACGAGGATCGAGGCGCAGCGCCTCCCGGTAGCTTTTCTCGGCGTTCTTGTCGTCCTGCATCAGCCGGTAGACTTCTCCCAGTTCGTCGTAGTTGAGCGCGAGATCAGGTTCGACCGCAGCGTCTTTCAGGAACTCATCCCGGGCCCGCGCGAAATCCTGCAGCTTCAGATACGCGTACCCCAGATTGAAGTGCACGAACGGAAGTTTGGGATCGGCGTCGGCGGCGGTTTGAAATTCCTTCAGCGCGGCATCGTACTGCTCGGAGTTCAGATACGATTTTCCGACAAAAAGATGGTATGCAGGTGAGCCGTCGCTAAGTTTGATCAGTTGTGTGGTGGCGCGGTCGTCGAGTTCCTTCTGTCCGGCGCGGTGGGCCGCATTGGAAAGCACATACAGATACGGCAACTGCCCGGATTCCTGTGCCCAGAGCGGCTCCAGTGTGTTGGCTGCGTCGGCCCAACGCTCGGCGAAAAAGTAGCACTGTCCCAGCAAGTAGCGTGCCTGCAGCGAGTCGGGTTGATCGCGCACCACCGACTCGAACTGTGGAATCGCCTGGAGAAATTCATTCTGCCGGTAGTAGGCCAGCCCAATGTTGAGCCGGATCCCCGCGACCTGCGGCATCAGATGATCTGCCTTTTGCAGCGCTTCGAGAGCCTTGTTCCACTGCTTGCGCCGCATGTAGACCACGCCCAGATTGGCATAGGCTCCGCCCGATTGCGGATCGATTTGCAGTACGGCACGGAAATCGCGTTCGGCTTCGTCCAAATGGCCGTGGGTGAGGGCATCCTGCCCGTGCTGAAAAAGTTTCGCGGGATCGGCGTTCGGCGGAGGGGCGCGTCACTGCGCCATTGCGTTCGTTTCCTGCGGGCGGAGACGACGTTTGCCGCGGCAGATTGGCCATCGCCAACTCCACCAGCAGAAGCAAAACGAAACTTAGCGATGTGATTCGTGCGCTTGACACTGGTATTACTCTCTGCTGTAGTGTCCGCCAGTGTACGCTTTCAATACAAGAGGCAAGTCCCAAGGTTGAAAGCACACGCAGGACATGTGGGGACAGCCGCCCTCGGCTGTCCGTCGGGCCGAAGGCCCGATCACTGATCATCGATCGTCTGACGGACGGTTTGTAGCAAAATCGTCGAGCTTTGCTCGACGGACAGCCGAGGGCGGCTGTCCCCACAAAGGCCGCGATGGTGACCATTCGTGACGTGGCGAAGGAAAGCGGATTTTCCTCGACCACGGTGTCGATCGTGCTGAACAACGCGCCGCTGGCGCGCTACATTCCCGCGGTCACCAAGAAGCGCATTGAACGCGCCGCGCAGAAACTCGGCTACCGTCCAAACCAGTTTGCGCGTTCTCTGCGCAGCAAGCGGAGCCACACCGTGGGCGTCATGGTCTTCGACATGACCGATCCGTACTGCACGCTGGTGCTGCGCGGCATTGAAAACACGCTCTACCAGTCGTCGTATCTGCCGATTCTGACCGATGTGCACAACGAGCGCAGCCGCTTCGAGCGCTATCTGGAGATGCTGCTCGACCGCCGCATCGAAGCCCTCATTGTGCTCGCGAACTGGCTCTTCCTCGATATCAACCTGCTCGGCGACCTGGAGAAAAGCAGCATCCCGACGGCGATGATCGGTTGCGAACTCAAGACCGATACGATCAGCTCCATCATTGTCGACAATGAAGTCGGCGGTTACCTTGCGCTCGAACATCTGCACTCTCTGGGGCACCGCAAGATCGCATTCATCCGCGGCCCCAAGGCGCTCACTGACAGTTCTCCGCGCTGGCGCGGGATCCGCAACTGCGCCAAAGAGTGCGGGCTGGAACTCGATTCGCGCCTGATTATGGACCTGCCGGAGTCGCGCGATCCCATGTCGAGCTTCGAGTCGGGGCACAAGCTTACGGAGGAACTCGTAAAGCAGAAGCGTCCGTTTACGGCGTTGCTGGCCTTCGATGACATGAGCGCCTTCGGCGCAATCCGTGCCCTCAACCGGGCTGGAGTGCGCGTGCCGGAGCAATGCTCGGTGATCGGGTTTGACGATGTCGCGACGTCGGCTCTGTACACGCCATCGCTCACCACCGTCCGCCAGCCGATGGAGGCCATGGGAGCGTCGGCGGTGGGAATCGTAGTCGACGGCATCAACGGCGTGCTGGAGAAGCGCGAGCTCAGCGCTACCCATCGCAAGGTGGCCCCGGAGTTGGTGGTGCGTGAATCGACGCGCAGCCTGTTGTAGCACTATGCTCATTGGTTGACGTGGTTCGGCCGAGATCTGATTCCGCAAAGCACGAATCGATTTTGTGGAAACGTGTGCGCTTTGGCGTACAAAGGGATCGCTTTTTTTCTTGACAGAAGACGCCGTATAAAAGCACTATTCATACGTTTTAATAACCCCTCTCTGGGTCTCAATCCACCAGGGGCAAGTGTTGGTTCTGCAAGGGATGTTCCGGGCTCTTAGGCTCGGTACGACGAAGTCAACTGAACTCGCGCCGGCCCAGGCCCGCGCCATCGGGGAGAGCGTGACCATGAAATCGCATCGAGCGGTGCTGCGAATCAGCTTGCTGGTTGTAACGTTTTGCGCGGCTGCCTGGTCCCAGGACACGGGGTCGATTACGGGAACGGTGAAGGATCCGAGCGGCGCCTCCGTCGGAGGAGCAACGGTCGTCATTTCGAGTTCCGATCACGGCATCAACCGGCAAACGGTCACGAATTCTTCCGGTGACTACAACGAATCTGGGCTGGCGGGCGGGACCTACGACGTTATCGTTAGCGCCAACGGATTTAAGAAATATACGGCGAAGGCCGTGAAGCTGGATGTTGGGGACAAAAAACGCGTCGATATTCCACTTCAGGTCGGAGCAACCACCACGGAAATCGTCGTAGAGGGTACCAACGTTGCCCAGGTCGAGACCCAGTCGTCCGATCTGTCGGGCACGGTTGACAGCAAAGAAATCTCACAGCTCGAACTGAATGGTCGCAACTTTACGCAGTTGGTCACGCTGACTCCCGGTGTTAGCAACCAGACTGGACAGGATGAAGGCACGGTCGGTGTCTATGGCAACGTCAGTTTCAGCATGAACGGCGGCCGCGTCGAATACAACAACTGGGAACTGGACGGCGGCGACAACATGGACAACGGCAGCAACTCCACGTTGAACGTCTATCCCAGCATCGATGCCATCCAGGAATTCAAGGTTCTCACTTCAAACTATGGCGCGCAATATGGCCGGAATGGCTCGGGCACGGTCGAAGTGGAGACCAAGTCGGGCACTAAGTCATTCCACGGCGACGCTTACGAATACCTGCGCAACAACGCGTTCAATTCGCCCGCGTGGTTTCAGAGCGGCGTTGCGCCGGAGTACAAGAAAAACGACTACGGTTACACGATCGGTGGTCCGGTTTACATTCCAGGTGTTTACAACAAGGACAAGTCGAAGACGTTTTTCTTCTGGTCCCAGGAGTGGCGCAAGGACATCGTTCCGGGCCAGACTTTTACCCAAATTGTTCCGAGCGCAGCCGAGCGTGGCGGTGACTTCACGGACCAATGTCCGAACCCCTTTACTGGCAGCTCAGCGGACTGCCCTATGGTAAATGGAGTGGCCACTCCGAACATCTCAGGACTTCCCCAATTTACCGCGAATCAGGCCACCGCACAGACCTTGCTAACAATGGTACCTCTACCGACCACAGGAACACCGGGAGACTTCATCTACCAGGCATCGCCGGCGCAGGCAACGAACTGGCGCGAGGAACTGATCCGCGTGGATCAGAACTTCGGCGAGAAAATTCGTGCCACCTTCCGCTACATTCACGATTCCTGGCAAACTACGACCGCGACTCCGCTGTGGACAAATATCGGATCATTTCCGACCATCCAGACGGCATTCAAGGGCCCGGGTGTCGGACTTGTATTCCGGCTGACGGCCACCGCTTCGCCTACGTTGTTAAACGAATTTGTATTCAGCTATACCGCCGACCACATCATTCTCAACGATATTGGAGCTTGGCAGCGGCCTGCCGGTATGGCGATTGGTGATCTGTTTGGCGGGAATGGCCATGGGGTCATGCCTGGTATTAACCTGGCCGATCCTAATGGCGCTTATGGCGGTTTCGGTGAAGATGCTGGCTACATTCCCAATGGTATCTACAATTCGAATCCGAGCTATACCTACCGCGACAACGTGACTAAAATCGTGGGCCGGCACAATCTGCAATTCGGCGTGTACATTGCCGCTGCGCAGAAGAATGAGTTTGGTGGAGAACTGGCAGCAGGATCCTACCCCGGCTATCTGACGTTCGACCCCAGCAAATTCAATATTCCGGCGTCAGGATCGACTCCAGCTCAGACCAGTACTGGCAACCCCGTGGCTGACCTTTTGCTGGGAAATGTTTATAGCTTTGGGCAGCAGGATCATTTACTTAAGTACTACAACCGCTACAAGCTCTTCGAGCCTTACTTCCAGGACGACTGGCGCGTCACAGATCGTCTGACCGTAAACCTCGGTCTTCGTCTGAGCATGTTTGAAACCTATCGCGAGAAGGAGCATCAAGCTTTTAATTTTGATCCGACGCATTATGTCGCAGGCCAGACAACTGTTGATCCTAATTCGGACATTGTCTCCGGGCTGACAGCGAATGGCTTGGCTCCCTCTGTTACCAATCTACCCAACGGAATCGTCCAGTGTGGAATTACGGCCGGCGTGCCCGTTGGTTGCATGAAGCCACACCTGTTTAACCCCGCTCCTCGCATCGGCTTTGCCTGGGACCCCCGAGGCAATGGAAAGTGGGCCGTTCGCGGGGGATACGGAATCTTCTTTGAGCACACCAACGGCAACGAGGCAAACACTGAATCTTTGGAAAATTCGCCCCCCTTGGCGACGACAGTGGCGCAACTCCAGATTCCAAGCTATACCTCGATTGGCAGTTCGGGTGGACAGGTGTCGCCGCAGTTTCCGCTGAGCGTAGTTTCTGTTCCTGGCAAAGTGACCTGGCCGTACATGCAGCAGTGGCACTTCGATATTCAGCATGATGTCGCGCGCAACACGATTGCGACGATTTCCTACGTAGGGAGCAAGGGAACCCATCTGACCCGTCAGAGCGACCTCAACCAGCTTTTGCCAGTTCCGGCGAGTCAGAATCCGTATCTGGTGAACCAGGAGATGATTGGCCCTAACGATTACACGAATCAGGCGACGGCCTTGGGCGTCCCTATCACTGGGCAAGCGCTCACAAATGTTGGCGTCTCATTGGGAGCGGTCAATCCCGACCCCATTCGCCCGTACCCGGGTTTCGGAACCATCACGCATTTGGAGTTAGAGGCGTCCTCTAGTTACAACGCACTGCAAGCTTCGTTGCGACGCAGCGTGGGCCAACTCAGCCTAAGTGCTGCTTATACTCTCAGCCATTCAATAGATGACTCGTCCGACCGTGGTGATGCCAGTTTGGTGAATGCGTACGATTTTGCCGCAAATCGTGCGAGTTCCAATTTCGACCAGCGGCAGATCTTCAACTTCAGCTACATCTGGGATGTTCCGTTCTTCCGAGGTGCAGGCTTGCGCCATGCATTGCTCGGGGGCTGGCAGTACTCGGGCATCGTGGGTATTTCAACAGGAACGCCATTCAGCGTCGTAAATTCCACCGACAACGCCGGCGTCGCGGCCGGCGTTGGTTCCGGTTCCCGCGCGGACATTGTTGGAGATCCGAATACGGGTTTCTCGCGCACACCGGCTGCCGGTTTCGGCCCGTTATGGTACAACCCCAATGCTTACGCAGTGCCGATAGGCCTGACATTTGGTGATTCCGGCAGAAATTCGCTGCGCAACCCTCGTCGAACTAATTTCGATATGGCTCTCTTCAAACATTTCCCGGTGAAGGAGAGCATGGCGTTCGAATTCCGCGCCGAGGCTTACAACGTCTTTAACCATACTGAATGGGGTGGTATCGCCGGAGACGCCGGATCGGCTGGCGGTGTGGGGAACAATACGATCGGCCAAACCAGCACTTTCTATATCGGTTCAGTCCACAACGCACGCATTCTGCAACTTGCGTTGAAGTTCATCTTCTAACTGCTCCGGCGGCAGGAGCAGAAACCCGGCCTCGCGAGAGGCCGGGTTCTTTTTGCAGTGCTCATGTGGCGACGGCTGCCCTTCGACTCCGCTCAGGGCAAGCTCTCGGCCGTCCGCCAGGCGCGAAGCGGCGAGGCGAGGCGAGGCTAGAAGCTAGAAGCTAGAAGCTAGAAGCTGCTACCCACCGTCTGCCGGGTCCCTATCGCTTCCAGCGCCCGCTCCAGATCTGCGATCAGATCCTCGACGCTCTCAATGCCCACCGACAGGCGCACCATCTGTTCGGTCACGCCCATCTCTGCGCGCTGCTCGGCCGAGATCATGGCGTGAGAGGTCAGCACCGGGATCGACACCAGCGATTCCACGCCGCCGAGACTGGTCGCCAGCGTGAACAGGCGCATGGCCTCGCTGACGCGGCGCGCGTCCTCTCCTGTGCCGTCAACCTCAAACGTGACCATACCGCCGCCGCCGTTCATCTGCTCGCGTGCAATGGCGTGCTGCGGATGGCTCTTTAGAAACGGATAATGCACCCGCTTCACCTTGGCATGCTGCTCCAGGAATTCGGCCACACGGAGGGCATTCTCGTTCTGCCGCGCAACACGGACCGCCAGCGTTTTCAGCCCGCGGATCAGCATCCACGCGGCATGTGGGTCCATACAGTTGCCCAGGGTCGTGCGCGTCTCCCAAATCTGGTCCATCAGCTCCTGCCGCCCGCTGACTACGCCGCAGGTCAGGTCCGCATGCCCACTTAAGTATTTCGTGCCGGAGTGCATAACCAGATCGATGCCGTACTCCGCGGGATGCTGGTTGATCGGGCGTACAGAACGTGCTATCGATCATGCTGAGCAGCTTGTGCTGCCGGGCCAGCGCTGCGGCTCTTCTTGACGTCGACAACGCGCAGCGAAGGATTGGTCGGCGACTCGAGATAGAGCATCCGCGTATTTGGCCGGATAGCGCGAGCAGCCTGCTCAAAGTCATTGGTGTCGAAGAATGTGGTTTCGATGCCCATCTTCGGCAACCACTGCGAGAAGAACTTCATGACCCCGCCGTAGACGTCGCGCTGCGCGACAATGTGGTCCCCCGCCTTGAGGAACGCCAAGATCGTAGTGGTGATCGCTCCCATGCCGGAGGCGAAGGTGCGCGAGCCTTCCGTCGCCTTCGATCGCGGCCACGGCCTGCTCGGCGACCGTGTTCGTCGGATTTCCCCAGCGCGTGTAGTAACGGTCGGTCGTGGTGACGCGCTGCTGCTCGTCGTTGTCGGTGACCTCGAAGGTCGACGTCTGATAGATCGGCGTGCCGACCGGACCGTTCTTCTTTTTCAGGTCAGACGCCCCATGGACAGCGGCGGTCTCAGGACGGCGAGTGTTCCGTTTCATGATTGCCTCACGTCCTCCAGAGTAATTGCGTAGATTCGCGCGGGCAAGCGAAAGCTCGGCGCGCGACCATTTATAATGCCCCATTCGTACTCGAACGTTTCTGACTCAAGGTTTCTTACTCAACCATGGACTTGGGACTGAAAAACCGTGTAGCCCTGGTAGCCGCGTCCAGTCAGGGACTTGGACTGGCCACCGCCGAAGCCTTCGCCGCCGAAGGATGCCGCGTCGCCATGTGCGCCCGCAATCGAGCAGACTCTGCAGGCCGCCGCCGACAAAATCAGAAAGCAACATAACGTGGAAGTCTTCGCCGAAGCCTTCGACGTTGGCGATCCGGCCGCGGTCGCCGGTTCGTTGCCGCCGTGGCCGACCAAGTTCGGCAGTGTCGACATCTGCGTGACCAACGCCGGAGGCCCTCCGGCCAAAGGATTCCTCGCGGCCACGCTTGACGACTGGCAACGCGCTATCGAGTTGAACTTCCTGAGCACGGTTTACTTCGCGCGCGAAGTGATTCCCCACATGCAGCGCAAGCACTGGGGACGCATCATCACGATCACGTCGATCACGACCAAGCAGCCGGTGGCCGATCTTGTGCTTTCGAATGCAGTGCGCGCGGCAGTAGTGGGATTGGTGAAGAGTCTCGCCAATGAGTTCGGCAAAGACGGAATCCTGGTCAACAATGTTGGCCCCGGCTTCACGGCGACCGATCGCCTGAAAGAACTGGCCAAAGCGCGCTCGGCGGCGTCGGGAAAAAGCGAGCAGGAGATTTTCGACGCCTGGGCCGCTGACGCTCCGCTGAAGCGTCTGGGCGAGCCGCGCGAATTGGCCGAGACCGTAGTCTGGCTGGCTTCGGAGCGCGCATCCTACGTCACCGGCCAGACCGTGCTGGTCGATGGCGGCATGTATAAAGGTTTGTGAGAAAGAAAGCTTCAACAGGCCACGAGTCATGAGCTTCGAGCCGAACAAGATCGGTCGCAGCTTAGCGGCTCGAAGCTCGGAACTTAGGGCTAACCTATGCGATCGATTGCTTCAAGAATGTCCGTCATGAGCGGCGAAGGCGCGCTATCCGTCTTCGCCCGCGCCAAAGAACTCGAAGCCCAGGGCCGCTCCATCATCCATCTGGAACTCGGAGAGCCGGACTTTCATCCCGGCAAGTCGGTGATCGATTCGGCAGCCAAAGCTCTGGCCGACGGCAAAGACCGTTACTGCGCCGTTGCTGGGGTCCCCGCGTTGCGCGAAGAGATTGCCGCGTATCTGGCGCGAACGCGCAACATTTCGGTTTCGCCGGCGAACATCGTGCTTGCGCCCGGCTGCAAGATCGCACTCTTCCTCGGGATGATGGCGTTGCTCGAACCCGGGCGACGAAGTGCTCTATCCCGATCCCGGATTTCCCGGCTATCCATCGATCACGTTGGGCCTGGGCGCGGTGCCTGTGCCGTTCACGCTCTCCGCGCGCAATCATTTTCAGCCGGACCCGGCGGAAATCGCGTCGAAGATTACTCCGCGCACGCGCATGCTGATTACGAATTCTCCCGGCAATCCCACGGGAACCGTCTATACCGATGCCGTGCAGCGCGCGCTGGCCGAACTCGCCGTCAAGCACGACCTGTGGGTGCTCTCCGACGAGATCTATGCGCGCATTATTTATGGCGGCGAATATCTGTCCATGCTGCGCTATCCTGGAATGCACGAGCGCACGCTGATCATCGACGGATTCTCCAAGAGCTTCGCGATGACTGGATGGCGGCTGGGATACACGGTTGCGCCGCCCGAGGTCGTCTCCGCGTTGCTGATGATGGCGGTGAACACCTACACCTGCGTCGCCGAGTTCACGCAGTATGCCGCCATTGACGCGCTGCGCGACCGTGAGGGAAACACGCCATACATGGTCGGCGAGTTCACCCGCCGCCGCGAACAGTTCGTGCGCGAACTGAATCGCGTGCCGGGGTTCCGCTGCCATCCGCCGGAAGGCGCATTCTATGCCTGGGTCGACATCACCGGCACGGGCATGAGCGCAGAAGACCTGTGCCGCATTCTTCTGGAAGATGCCGGCGTCGCCGCCATTCCTGGCGCAGCTTTTGGACCGATCGGCAAAGAGTTTCATCCGCTTCTCGTTCGCTTCGTCGATGGCGACTCTGCACGAGGCGGTGGAGCGGATTGTGAAAGTGTCGACGGCCTGGCAGGGAACTGCGGCCGTTCGTTGAGCAGCCGAGCATCTGAGCTAGGGCTGGAAGCGGAGCAACTATAGAAGGACCGCTTCTAGAATTATTGCTTTTGGGTGGCGCAGCGCTTCCAGCGTTGCGATAACAGCCAGTAATGAATTGGGGCTTTCGCCCCTGAGGAACTGCATGCAACTTGCAATTCGAGGATTACTTCTCGCCGCTGTTGTCGTTGTCTCTTCATTCTTGGCCGCCCAGGCGCGCCCGTTCCCCGGCCCTGACGTGCAGCAGATCTACCAGCGCCTGCTGCCGCAGATCGAAAAGATTCCGGCGTTCGATCATCACGCGCACCCTGGCTTCGCCGACGATCCTGACGTCGACGCCATGGCCGCGCCTCCCAACGCCAGCGAAGCGCTGCGCACGCGCGACGACAACCCGGAACTTGCCGTCGCGGCCAAGGCGTTGTTTGGCTATCCCTACACCGATCTCTCTCCCGAGCACGCGAAATGGCTGCTCGACAAGAAGACCGAACTGAAGAAGCAACTCGCCGGCACAGCCTACTTCAACACGATTCTCGACAAGATCAACATTGAGAGTTCTGTGGCGAACCGCGCCATGATGCCCGACTACCTCGACCCAAAGCGCTTTCCCTGGGTTTTCTTTGCCGATTCGTTTATGTGGCCGTTCAACAATGAGCGCGAGACGGCGCGCAATCCGGACGAAGGCGTCTACATTCCGCTGCAGGAAAAGATGCTGCACCGCTGGATGCAGCAGGAGAATGTCAGTCAAACTTCCGGCCACCTTCGCCGACTATCTGAAGTTCATCAGCCAGGTGCTGGAAGACAATTCGAAACGCGGCGGCATCGCCATGAAGTTCGAAGTCGCCTATTTCCGCCCCACAACTTTCGGCGATCCCTCGCGTGCGCAGGCGGAAGATATTTACCAGCGCTTCGTCACGGGTGGAATTCCGAGCGAAAAGGAATACCGCACGTTTCAGGATTACATCTTCCGCTATCTGGTCACGGAAGGCGGGCGCCTGCACCTGCCGGTGCACATTCACACCGCCGTCGGCATCGGCGACTATTTCAACCTGTCGCAGAGCAACATCATGAATCTGGAAAGCGTACTGCGCGATCCGCGCTACGCCTCGACCACGTTCGTCATGATTCACGGCGGTTATCCGCTGGAGCGCGAAGCCGTCTGGCTCGCGGCCATGAAGAATGTCTATCTCGATTCTTCCTTCGGCGAACTGGCCCAGTATCCCTCGGCGTTCAAAGACACGCTGAAGATGTGGCTGGAAACTTTTCCCGACAAGATCACTTTCGGCACCGACTGTTTCCCTTACAATCAAGTGCTAGGGGCGGAAGAGAGCTACTGGCTGGGTGTGCAGTCGTCGCGCACCGCGCTGGCTGCGGCCCTGGCCGAGATGGTTTCGGAAAACGAAATCACCGAGACTCGGGCGCTGGAACTGGCCCATGCCTACCTGCACGACACAGCCGTGAAGCTTTACGAAGGACGAGTGCACTAGACGTCCACCGGACGA
Source organism: uncultured Acidobacteriaceae bacterium (assembly GCA_963795875.1). Lineage (GTDB taxonomy): Bacteria > Acidobacteriota > Terriglobia > Terriglobales > Acidobacteriaceae > Sulfotelmatobacter. Next base: position 757,174 of record CAWCJM010000002.1, on the reverse strand, counting down.
TTTCGAGGAGAGGTCTGATGGCCAAAGGATACTGGATTACGATCTATCACGCTGTTTCCGACTCCGCTGCGCTCTCCGAGTACGCAAAGCATGCGGGTCCGGCGATCGAGGCCGCCGGTGGCCGCATCCTGGCACGAGGAGTGCCGACCAAGACGTACGAGGCAGGAGAGGCCCAGCGGGTGGTCATTATTGAGTTTGACAGCGTGGAGAAGGCAATCGCGGCCTACGAGAGCGCCGCGTATCAGGCTGCCTTCCGGATTTTAGGAAATGGAGCGAAGCGCGAAATACGAATTGTGGAGGGCGCCTGAATTGATCAAGAAGAGTAAGTCGAAAAAGAAACTCACGCGGACGTCAAGGGGCAAGTCCGAGTTCGCGTTCTCGAACAAAGCCGGGCGCTGGTCTGAAAAACACCGTGTCCCGGCGCGCTGCGCGCCCGTCTGTGCTCCAATATGTTCCGTGGAACAGCGTTCCGCTTGAAGATCTGAAGCCGCTGTTGCAGCGCCAGTTCGTAGTCGGGCAGGAAATCATGCTGGCGCGCGTGCTGCTGAAGAAAGGCTGCATCGTGCCCGAGCACAGCCACCACAACGAGCAACTGACCTACATTCTCGAAGGTGCGCTCAAGTTCTGGATCGACGGCAAAGAGATCGTCGTCCACGCCGGCGAAACGCTCTGCATTCCTGCGAATATGCCGCACAAGGCTGAGGCTCTCGAAGATACGGTCGACCTCGACGTCTTCAATCCGCCCCGCGCCGATTGGATCAACAAGACCGACCAATATCTCCGGGGAAAGAAATAATTCCGGGCCCATGCCTTCCACCTCCACTTCTACGCCGGGCGTGCGTCAAACAGCCTTCCGCTTCCGCTGCATTGCCTGCGGCGATCTGAGCGACCAAGCCCGGCAGGATTTCCGCTGCGCCCATTGCGGCGATCTGCTGGAGATTACCTACCCGCAGTGGAAGGAATCTGCCGGGGCTGGGCCGGACTTGAAATCCACCTGGCGGCAGCGGCGACTTTCTCAGTCGGCGGTCGATCTGAGCGGCGTATGGCGCTTCCGCGATGTGCTGCCGCGCGCTCGAACGTGACGACCAAGCCATCACGCTGCGCGAAGGCAACACTCCGCTGTACGAACTGCCGCAGTGCGCGCGCATCACTGGCGTGCCGCGTCTGTTCGCCAAGCATCAAGGATTGAATCCCACCGGATCTTTCAAAGATGCTGGCATGACCGTCGCCGCGACCTTCGCGCGCCTGGCCGGATTCCGCTGGGTCGCCTGCGCCTCCACCGGCAACACGTCGGCATCCATGGCGGCCTACGCCGCTCGCGGAGGCATGCGCAGCCTGGTGCTGGTTCCCGATGGAAAGATCTCCTGGAGCAAGCTCTCGCAGGCGCTCGACTACGGCGCCGTCACCTGCCAGTTGCGCACCGACTTCGACGGCTGCCTGCGCCTGCTGCAGGAACTGGTTCTGCGCGCGCCCGTGTACCAGCTGAATTCGATCAATCCGTTTCGGCTGGAAGGCCAGAAGACTCTCGCTCTCGAATTGCTGGAGCAACTCGACTGGCAACCGCCCGACCACATCATTGTCCCGGGTGGAAATCTGGGGAACAGTTCCGCGATCGGCAAGGCGTTGCTGGAAATGCGCGATCTGGGGCTGATTTCGCGCTTGCCCAAGTTGTCGGTGATTCAGGCCGAAGGAGCGAATGCGCTGGTGCGCACGCTGCGCGAGGCCAGTGGCAAGAAGTCTGGTCAGCGTGCAGGCCGAGACTCGCGCCACGGCGATTCGCATTGGCAATCCGGCGTCATGGAAGAAAGCGGTGCACGTTCTCGAAGCTACCGAGGGAGCCTGCGAGCAAGTCACCGAGGTTGAGATCGCGCAGGCCAAGGCTGAGATCGGCGCCGAAGGCATTGGATGCGAGCCCGCGTCGGCGGTCACGCTCGCTGGATTGAAGAAATTGGTGAAGCAGGGCTTTGTGAAAGCGGAAGAAAGCGTGGTGCTGGTGCTGACCGGAAACCTGCTGAAGGATCCCGACTTCACCATGGAATTTCACCGGGGCGATTTATTTAAGGGTGCTCCGGACGAAGGCGCCAGCGCCGCATTGAACCCCTTGCGGCGCCCGCCGATCGTTTTGGATGCCACGCTGGATGCGGTGATCCGAACGCTGGAGCAAGCGGAAAAGTAGCCGCTCGATCGCGCCAGTGCAAGGCGGGATCGCCCTGCGACAGCCGACAGGATGCCGGCGCTCGTGAACGACTAAACATGCCTCAAAACCGAATTCGACGCTCCGCCTCGCTGCTCTGCCGGGCACTTCCGCCAACCTGGGCCCGGCCTTTGATGCCGCGGCGCTCGCCATGGATTTCTACATTAAGATCGACGCGCGAGCCGCGAAGGAATTCTCCATCGCCGCCACGGGCCGCGACCGCGAAATCTGCGGAAAGCTCGAGGACCATCTCATCCTCAACACCTACCGCGAGGTGCTGCAGGCCGCAGGCCGCGACGTCAAGCCTCTGTCTCTGCGCATCGCGAACGACATTCCCATCGGCAAAGGTTGTGGCTCGTCGGCCGCGGCCCGACTGGCCGGCATCGCGCTGGCCGTGCACTTCGGCCGCCTGCGATGGACTGATGCGCAAATCGTCGGCGAAGCTTCCCGCCGCGAGCATCACCCCGACAATGCCTCCGCCTGCTGGATGGGCGGCCTTACCGTCGCGCGCATGTCCGGAGAATCGGAGGCCCAGGTGGCCTCCGTCCGCCCGAAAGGGAAGTGGCCGCTGCTGCTGGCCATTCCCGAGCAGAGTCTGTCGACGGAAGAAGCGCGTCGCGTTCTTCCCGCGCAGTATTCGCGCGCCGACGCCGTCACGAACGTGCAGAATTCCATGCTGCTGCTTGCGGCTTTCACGCAAGGACGCCCCGATCTTCTTTCCGCCGCTCTCGAAGACCGCATCCACCAGCCCTATCGCGCGACGCTCTGCCCGTTGCTGCCGTGTCTGCAGGAATTGAAGGGAAAGGAAGGCATTCTGGGGGCTGCCCTCAGCGGTGCGGGCCCTTCGGTGCTGATCTTTCTCGATCCGCGCGCATCGCTGAAAAAGGCGCACAAAGTTGTCGCGGCTCATCTCTCGCAGTGCCGCCTCGCTGCCGAGTTACTTCCGACTTCGATCACTCTGCGCGGAGCGCGCGATTCGTTCAAGTAGTAACTATCTGCGTTCTACACGAAACACTGTAGCCGGAACGTGCCATTTACGTGTTCTTCTATGACCGATACCTTAAAGAGTTCCACGGCGAAACTAATTTTTGCGCATCGTGTTTTTGTCATCGGCAGAATCGGGTACCCCGGCATCTGAAATATGCGGGATTTCCGGTTTAGCTTGGGGTGCGCTGAGATGAAGTCCAAAATGCACGAGGCTGTGTTGGGGGAAGACGAGATGTCCGGGAACGAGCAAGTCCGTGTCGAGATACAGACGTTTCTTCAGGCAGTCAATTCTTATCCTGACCGATTCGCCAGGAACCCAGATCTCACTTTCGAGGAGCACTGCAGCAGCTTGAGTCCGGCTGCCAAGAGTGATCCGCCCCGCCGGAACTAACAGCAAGGCCAAGCTTGGATGTGAAAAGGCCACGGCTCTTAGATATTGCCGAGAACCCGCCCGCTGCGAACAAGCGACCGCAGGGGCTGAAGCCCACTCTGATTCCGCATGACCTACGCGCCCCCAAAGGGCCGCTCTTCCACGGTGGTCCACGCATTTGTAGTTTTCCGCAACCTCTTCCAGCCGTGCCCTCGACGTATGAACTGATTCGCGAACCTAAATGCCCGAGCTTACTTCACGAGATTGTTCCTGTTACCGGCTGGCCGGCGGCACAATCCCGTTCATGCGCAGATACACCACCATCTGACCGTAGTGGTCGAATCCATGCGCTGCCATGCGGTCGCCAGTCCCAGGCGCGACACCTATCCCTTCTCCGAACGGGCTCCTCACGGTGCCCACAAGATTCTTCTCGTTGATCGTGGCGATCGCCTTGTGGACGTATGCGAAGGATTCCTTCAGGAACTTCAGGATGTCCGCCTTGCTCGTGATGGACGCCGGCCCGGATTCTCCGCCAATGTCCACCGGAGGCTTCTGTTCCAGAAGCGCAGCCCCGAGTTCGTAGTTCACCGCCGCCACATGCTTGATCTGCTGCGGCAAAAGTGCGCACGCCTTTGAATTCTCCGTTGGTGGGAGCGAACCCGTACTTATCTTCCGGCATGGCCTCTGCCGCGGGAACGAATTCGTGCTCCATATTCAGGACGGTGTGATCCAACACCTCGGTCACCGTGCGATGTTCCTCCTTCGGCTTGGCCGCCTGTGCCGCCGCCGTCATGGTCAGCACCAGCAAACCGCACCAACCAATCCCAGTCCTTCGTCATTCGGGGCCCATATTCTTGTTTTTTAATTTGTCTTCTTCTCACACTTAGTCTCTCACCACCGCCGGAGCCATCTTCAACTCCGCCGCCGTCAAACGATGCCGCCGGATGCTCGCCAGCCCAACGATCATCGCCAAGGCCGACCACGCCAACGCCTCCGGCACGCCCTGTCGCGCGGCCAGCCATCCCCAAACCGCGCTGCCCACGGCCATTCCACCCTGCAGACACCAGCAGATACATCGAGAGCGCCCGCGCCCGCATCCACGACGGACACATGGTCTGCGCCACCACGTTGAAGCAGGCCAGAATGCCGATCCACGCCGCGCCCGCCGTAAACAATACCAGACAGAGCCATTCAAAGACATGCACTTGTCCCGCCAGGAAGGTCATGGCGGCGAACACGACCGTCGCGCCGGCCACCAGGCCGTCCACCGAATAACGCAGGCGCAACCGTGGCAGCAGCGCCGCGCCCGACAGCGCGCCCAGCCCGAAGCAGGTCAGCAGGAACCCGTATCCCTGCGCGCCGTGCGGTTGGCAGACCACCGGAAGCAGCGCCAGCAGGGAAGCTGCGCCAACGCTGAACGCTCCGGTGCGAATCAGCACCGAGCGGACCTCCGGCGCCCCGCGCACATAGCGGAAGCCTTCGACGATTGCATCCCGCACGCTCTGCCTGGGCAAGGGCTCGTGTGGCGGCCTGCTTCCATTTGCATAAAAAGTAGATCACGCCAAAGAACGACGCCGCATTCACCAGAAACGACCATCCTGATCCCGCGGCCGCCACCACTATTCCGCCCAGCGCCGGACCCACTGCTCGCGCGACGTTGAACCCTGCGGAATTCAGCGCCACCGCCGAAGCATGCCGCGCCGGAGAAACCACGTCCGGCGTGATCGCCTGCCACGCCGGATCGTTCATCACCGCGCCCAGCCCCAGCAAAAACGTGAAGCCCAGCAGCATCCACGGACTCACCGCATGCAGCAGAGTCAACACACCCAGCGCGGCCGATGCTACCACCATCCAGCCTTGCGTGAACAAAAGCAAAGCGCCGCCGGTCGACCATGTCGGCCAGCGCTCCGGCGGGCAGCACCACCAGAAACACCGGAACCGCAGCCGCCGCCTGCACCAGGCCCACCATCAGCGGCGAAGTCGTGAGCTGCGTCATCAACCAGCCCGCGCCCACGTTCTGCATCCAGGTCCCGGTATAAGAGATGACGGCGGCGATCCACAGCGACCGAAACAGCGGCTCGCCCAAGGGCGCCCAGGCGGCGTCGGCGCGCCGCATTCCCGCGCCCTGAATCGGAACTGAAATCTGATCAGCCAAGCAAAAAATTCCTTCGTGAACCTTCGTTGTCCTTAATGGTTAAGGTCTTGTTCCTGAAGCCTGCCGAACGGCCACTGCGAATCCTTCCATGCCCGTATCAAATAAATGATCACGCCCGTCAGCAGAATCACCGCCGCATACCGCATCTCCTTCTGCCAGTTCTCCCGGTTAAACAATATGAAGAGAAAGCCCGCTGATGCCAGCAACGCCGGTAACGGATACAGCCACATGCGAAATGGCCGCCGCATCTCCGGCCGAGTAAACCTCAGCACAATCACTCCTACCGCCTGCACCAGAAACTGCAGGATCAGCCGGATCACCACCAGCGCCGCGATCGCATCCTTCAGCCGCAGAAAACAAAAGGCCGCCGCTACCACTCCCAGCGCCAGCAGCGAAATATGGGGGAAACGGTGCACCGGATGCACTTTGGCGAACGCCTTGAAATAGTTGCCATCCTTCGCGGCGGCATAGGGAACCCGCGAATATCCCAGCATCAGCGAAAAGACCGAGGCAAACGCCGTCACGATCACCATTCCCGTCACCAGCCGCGCCGCCCACGCCCCGTAGACCCTCTGCATGAACAACGAAACAACATACAGGCCAGTGTTGTTCTGTCCCGCCTGCAACATCTCCCGCCAAGGCACGACGGCGAGGACGCAGACGTTCATCATGAGATATAGACAGGCGACCAGCAGAATAGAAAGCAACAGCGCCCGCGGAATATTCTTTTCCGGGTCTTTGATCTCGTCGCCCAGAAAACTGACGTTGTAATATCCCCAATAATCGTAGGTCGCGATGAGCATCGCTCCGCCCAGCCCGGTCAGAAATTGGTGGGAGATCGTGAATGCGCCCGGAGGGAAATCAAAGGCCCGCGCGGCGTTGAAATGGGTCAGTCCGGCGAAGATGATCCAGCCGATCGTCCCCATCACGCCAAACCACAATATTTTCGATAGCCGCCCGATGGCCGTGATGTTGCGGTAAAGCAGCAGCACGGTGAAGAAACAAATCAAGACCGCAACCGCCGTTCCCGGCGTGACGATCGTACTTGCCTGCAGCGTTCCCACCCATGGAATATGCGCCGCCGCTTCATGGTGCGCGAGCACCGTATCCAGTGACGGCCAGTAGTACGCGGCGTATCCCGCCAGCCCGATGCATCCGGTCGCAATGGAAAGCGGCGCAGAAAATGAAACCTGCCAGATGAACAGGAACGAAATCAGCCGTCCCCATTTCTGCGGCCCATACATCTCGCGCAGATAGCGGTACGATCCGCCCGACGCCGGCAAGCGCCGCGCCCAATTCCGCCGACACCAGTCCGTCACACACCGCCAGCAGCGCGCCCGCTACCCAACCCAGCAGCGCCTGCGGTCCGCCCATGGCGCTCACCACCAGCGGCATGGTGATGAATGGTCCCACGCCGATCATGTCGATCATGTTCAGCGCGGTCGCGCTCCACAGCCCCATCCCGCGGATGAGGCTGGGAGAACCCGGACTGGTTTGCGTGGAAGATGACATGCCTGAGGGAGCAACGGCCGCTAGGGCAGAAGCAGGACCCTCCCGCTGACCTGGCGCTGTTCAAAGGCCGTATGCGCGGAGGCCGCCTCGGCCAGTGGATACGTGCGATCAATCTTGATCGAGAGCTTTCCTTGGCGTACCCAGGCGGCGAATAGTTCAAGGTAGTGAGGATACTCCTTGAGATAAGGCAATCCGTTGGTGCGGGTCAGAAACAGAGATCCCTTTTCCTGCAGTGTCATCAAGTCGAACGGGGGCACGTATCCGCTGGATTGCCCGTAAATCACCAGATATCCGCCCGGAGCGAGGCTGTCGAGGTTCGCTGCGAAGGTGTCTTTGCCGACGCCGTCGTACACCACGCTGACGCCGCGGCCTTCCGTGATTCGCCGCGCCTCTTTCGCGATGTCGGACTGTGCGGAAACGATGACTTCGTTTGCACCCGCCTCTCTGGCGAACCTTGCTTTTGCTTCGGAAGACGTTACGCCAATTACGCGACCGCCGCGAATCTTCGCCATCTGACAAAGCAAGAGACCAAGACCCCCGGCCGCTGCATGAATCAGGCACCATTCGCCTGCCTTGATTGGATAAGCAAAGTGGGTGAAAGCGTAGGCGAGGAAGCCCTGGTTCATTCCCGCCGCCGCTTGCTCAAAGCTGATTCCCTCCGGAATTCGGATCAACCGCACGGCCGGCACCAGTGCGTGGCTGGCATAGGATTCCCCAACGAAACTGACACGGTCGCCGACTGCGATGTTGTTAACATCGGGCCCGATCGCTTCGACAATGCCGACGCCTTGACTTCCAAGGGTTGCGGGGAGATCGCTGCCTCCTGTGGCCGTCCGGCGGTAGAACTCCTGCCCGACGAGCTCGCCTCGCCGCTTTTGCACGTCGAGAAAATTCACGCTCGCTGCATGGATGCGAACCACCGCCTGTCCAGCGTGTGCCAGCGGCGCAGGGAGTTCTTCCAACTCCATGACATCCGGCCCGCCGTACGCATGAATTCGAATCGCCCGCATGACTGCCTCAGCCCCGCCAGCCGCGTGCCGCCCGTCTGTGGGGTCCATTGGATCCATCTGCCAAGTAAGAACTGCTACCGCTTCTCATGGCCCGCGCTCAACAGATTCACATACAGCCGCACCGCGCCCGGCACGCCCGCGGGCAACTGGCGGAAGAACGCGTAGGCAGCGTAAATATAAGTGCCTTTGCCATACTGCGCTCGCAGCAGCCCGCCCTTCTGCGCATCTTCCCCGGGATCGTGGCACGACAGCAGCGGCGTGAAATGATCGTCCCACTTGTCCATGAAATAGAGGCCGCGCTCCTGAACCCAGCCGTCGAAGTCTTTCGCAGTGATCGTGTTGGGGTAATGAAAGACGGAATCCTGCGGCGCCAAAATTTCCACCGGAGCCTCTTCCACCGAAACGCGCGCCCGGCTCAGTTCCGCGGAGTAGGGCGTGAACTTGCCGGTGTTGAAGTCGCCGGTTCCCGTGTTGTACTGCACCACCAGCGTTCCACCGGCCGAAACGAAATCGAGGAGCTTCTTGTTATTGGCGACGACGTCTTTCTGCGTGTCGTAGGCGCGAATGCCCAGCACGATCGTTCCGTACTTGCTGAGATCTTCGGTTGCGATCTTCTCCGCCGGAATCAGTGTGACATCCATTCCTACCTGCTGCAGCACAGTCGGAATATCATCGCCCGCGCCCATGATGTAGCCGACTTTCAGATCGTGCGGCGCCTGCACGTCGACAATGCTCACGCGCTGGCGCGCCGGCTGGTAGTAGTAGAAGCTACCGAGATCTTCGCGCGTGACGAGCGTGTATCCCTCGCTGTATTTCTCGCCTTCCGATTCAAGTACTGCACGGACCGCAGTGCGGCCTTGCTGCAATCCGGTGGTGAAGACCTTGAACTGGAAATCTTGTTTTTCGCCGCGCTTTTTCACTTCAACGGCGAACTGCGCCGGCTCGGAGCGCCAGCCATTTGGCAACTCTAGGCGCAGTACACCTTTCACCTCGCGCTGGAGATTGCTGGTCACACCCACTGCAACGGTGGAAGTTGATCCGTTGTGGGTCGAGATCACCTGGGTCCCGGGCTCCAGCATGACTGAGAATGCAGGCACAATCGCCAATGGGCGCGCGCGCTGCTTGCCGGATTCGTCAATAAATGGCGTGACCACGACTGCATTGATTCCATTTCTTGCTGGAGTTGCTCCGCCCGACCGAATACTCCACTCGCGCCCGCAGCGCCGGAGGTGGGAAGGGAAGCGTGAGATACTTCGGGTCGTCGATGTGATTCACGGCCTCGGTCTCGGGATCATCCCGATGCCAGTAGGGGCGAGTGTACTTCGTATCTTTCGGCACGCGCAGCCGGAAATTCGCGTGCAGATCTTCTCCCGCCTTGACGGTTTCAGGCTTGGTCTTGCCGCTGATCGTGTTCCATCCCGCTGGAACCTCCAGCTTGATGTGATCGATCAGCAAGGGAATTTTTGATCCGTTGTGAAACGTCACCGCCACCGTGAACTCTTGCCCTGGTGAAACCGTAGTCAGTGCATCCGCTTCTTTCGCTGCGTGAGACTGGGGATTGCCGTCGGAAGACACATCCGCCGTGAGGCTCACGCCCAGCGCCAGATTCAGCGCGGTCTCCGCCTGCCGCTGCTTCTCCGCGATCCGCGTGAGCAGATCGAGTCTTCGTGGCCGCGCCCAAGGCGCTTCCACCTACCTCGCCGGATCACCCGATTCAAGTCGGCGACCACTTTCGTCAGCGGCGCCGTTGCCGCGGAAGCATTGCTGCCTCTCGCTGAACCTGCCGCCTCTTCGCACCTGCTTCGCAATGTCCGTCAGTTCCTGTCGCAGCCGCGGAACCTTCTTCTCTTCCGACTCCCAGCCCAGCCGACCAAGTCCCGCCCACGTCGTATCGATCCCGTCAAAGAAACTCTTCTCGTGCCCGTCCTTGCCCAGGGTCGACGGCACAACCGAATCCACCAGTCGGTAAAACGTGAACCGGTCTCCCGGATCAATCGTCCAGTTCGCCGCGCCTTGCGACTTCTGATGCCGCAGTCCCTGCATCGCAAACTGCACGTAGCCCATGCCAGTTCCGCGCTCTTCTCGCCCGTATTCAACTTCAAAGTCCAGTCTGCATCCGGACAAGTCATCGCCCCAAACCCGCAGACGTTTCCGATATAAAACTTCTTCGCCTGCCACGGTTGAAGTCCCTCGGCAATCTGCTCGGGAAACCGCTTGGGATCCGCCGCCGCGCGGAACGCCTCTTTCGCCAGAATGCTCGACGCCTGATGATGCCCGTGCCCATCGCGCTCCGTGCCGGAAAAGCGCGCCACCAGCACATCCGGACGGAATGTCCGAATCACGCGCACCACGTCGGCCAGCGCCGTATCGTGTCCGCCCCACTTCTGAAATGTTTCCTCGGGATTCTTCGAAAATCCAAAATCCGCCACGTGCGAAAACCGTTCCTGCACACCGTAGTACTGATCCGACGCCAGCAACTCCTCGGCCCGCAGCACGCCCAGCACGTCCGACAGATTGCTGCCGATCTTGTTCTGCCCGCCCTCGCCGCGATTCAGCGTCATCAGCAGCGTGCTCACCCCGCGCCCGCGCGCCTCCAGCGTCAGCATCCCGCCATCTTCATCGTCTGGATGCGCGACCACCTGCATTAGCCGCGCCGTCGTCCCCAACCGCAACAGCTCCAAGCGCAGACCGGCCATGCCCTCATCCTGCGGAATCTCCGCCGGAACGCCCTGATACAGCAGTCCGGGAGGATCCGCCAGAACGTCCAAAGCTCGGCGACAGAGTTGTTCGAGGAGGCGGGTGCCCCATCCTTGCGCGCATTTTGCGCAAGGGTGGGGATGTCGCGCAGAAGAGAAAGAACAGAAAGGAAGCAGACGAGGTTCACGCCCAGAAATTGCAGGCGCTGAAAGATAAGGGAAGCGCGGCGCCGACGGGGCCGCAGCAGGCTAGGGGTTCCGGAATGTCTCACGTTACAAGGATGGGGCCTACCCCCGGTTTGACGCAAATTCTTTCCGATCTTGATTCAGATTAGACGCCGTAAAGGCCAACAGTGAGCCCTGTACACGTTAATCGGCTCTGGAAGCCGGAAGCCGAGCGGCGGAAGCCGATCTTAAACGTCGCACAACTCCACTGCCTTCCGCAGCGACTCCAGCGGATCCCCTGTCGGCACAAACTCATGGGCCACGTAGCCCTTAAACCCCGTGTCGGCGATGGCCCGCATGACTCCATCCCACTGAACTTCCTGCGTGCCGTCGAGTTCGTGCCTTCCTGGAACGCCGCCGGTGTGGAAATGCCCAATCCACTGAATGTTTGCGCGGATGGTAGCGATCAGATCGCCTTCCATGATCTGCATGTGGTAGATGTCGTACAGCAGCTTCACATTGGGCGAGTTCACTTCCCGCACCACGCGCACTCCCCAGGCCGTGTGGTCGCACATGTAATCGTGATGATCGTGCTTGCTGTTCAGCAACTCCAGGCAGATAGTCACGCCGTGATCTTCCGCGATCTTTTTAACGCGATTCAGCCCCGCAATGGTATTGCGCGCGCCTTCGTCGTCTGACATGCCTGCGCGATTGCCGGAAAAGGTAATCACGTTCGGCACGCCGGCCTTTGCAGCCCGCGGAATGTTGGTGCGAAACGCCTGCTCGATCGCGGCGTGATTCTCGACGCGGTTGAGTGCCTTCCCGATGTCCCCGCCGCCGGCGTATCCCATGGTGCAAACCAGTCCATAGCGCCGGGGGATTTCATATTCGTCGGGCTGTAGCAGATCGATGCCCCGCAGACCGATCTTGGCGGCGTACTCCGCCAGCTGCTCGACAGGAATGTGCGGGTAACACCACTGACAGACCGACTGATGAATGCGCCCCTTGCGAGCCGCTGTTTCGACGCCAGCCGAGAACGCCGGAAGAGCGGTCACCGCAGCCCCGACGACTGATGATCTCAGCAGCTCCCGCCGAGTTAAGTTCCCCATAGGATGAGCAAAAGGTTTTTCTGAGAACTGAAAGCTAGAAGCTAGAAGTTCTACCGCCCTTCCTTGAACACCGCCTGGCAGTTGCTCGACGCGGTCAGCACTTCATTGAACGCCGTTTCTTTCCGCAGGTCCTTCAACAGCGGATCTTCCAGCAACGCCGAGTACGCGCAATAGTTCTGCTGCACCGCAGCCTTCAGCAGCCGCAGCGCAGGGTCAGTCTGTCCGCATGCGGCCATCAGCGCGGCCTGGTGATACCACAGTTCAGGGTCGGGCTCCATCATCACCGACGATTCGGTTTCGCGTACGATCTTCGCGAAGTCCGGCGGACGCTGCGCCGCCGTGCACGCATCCATCAACTCGCGATGATACGTCGCGGCCTTCCCCACATTCTTCGCCGCAGAATGCGCCTCGCCGATGTTGCCCTCCGCCAAGTACACATACGGTGTTACCCATGCCGCCCACTCCGAGCCCGGGTCCAGGTGCACAAAATCCATGGCGCGGTCGGTCTTGCCCATTTCCAGGAACGTCCACGCGCAGGACCGGAAAGCAAAATTTCCCGGATCGAGTTGCCGCGCCGTGTTGCACTCCTGCCCCGATTGCTCCAGCATGCCGGCATAGCGCAGCACGTAACTGAGCGCGAAGTGGGCGTCCGCGCTCTGCGGACGCCGCCGCACTAATTCCGTCGCCGCGTCGTAAGCGCGGCCCAGTTCTCCGCGCATCACGCGATTTGTGATGAGGAGGCTGGCCGCCATTACCCGGTTCGGATCGAGGCCGATAGCGCGCTCGTAAGCCGCGCTCGATCGCTGGAACTTTTCTTCACCGCCTCCGCCATAGGCCGAATCGAAATAATATCTCTGTCCCAGCGCCTCCCACGCCGGAGCGTAACTGGGATCGATGCCCACGGACCACTCCAGCATCGTGATCGCTTCCTTGTTTGGCCCGGATCGTGCGGCACGGCGACACTGCGCAGATAGAGGTCATACGCCTGCTGGTTCTTGGGTCGCGAGGTCGCCGACTCCAGCGTGCCGGCAGCTCCGCCGAGAATCGGCAGGAGCCCATGCTGCACCTGGTTCGTCAATTGCTCGCGCAGCCCGATTAGATCCTCGGCCTTGCCCGTCGCTGTGCCCTGCCATAGCAGTCGCTCGGTCGGCACATCGATGGCTTCGAGGGTGACCGTGAGCTGGTCGCCCTGCTTCATGAAGTGCCCTTGCAGCAGCCGCCCCGACTCGCAGTTCCTGCCCGAGCTTTTTCGGATCGACTTCCGGGCGACACATATTTTCGCGTTACGGAGGAAGGCCGCACTTCGAGCGAGCGGGAATAGGTCAACACGCTAGCCAATTCGTCGGCCAACGCGAACCGCAGATAGTCGGTATTCACGTCACCACTGAGATTCTGCAGGGGCAGCACCGCGATCGCATTCTGCTGCTCCGCGTTGGCCACTTCCCGGTGCTTGTACCACCACGCTCCGACCGACCCCAGCACTGCCAGCAGCAGGCCAGCCATGCCGAGCAGCAGATAGGTTTGCACGTTCGAATTTCTGCCGAAGGTTCTGGACGCGGCCCGCAGCTTTACCACAGTGGCGCTTCCGCTCTTGACCGTCCCCGACTCGGTCTCGCGCTTCAACTGCGCCAGGTCTGATCGCATCTCGGCCGCGCTCTGGTAGCGGTGCGTGCGATCTTTCTCCATCGCTTTTCCGATGATGCCTTCCAGTTCGATGGGAATTTTCGGATTCAAATCCTTCGGCGGGACGGGCTTTGAATGCAGCACCGCATCGAGTGTGACCAGCGAGTTATTGCCCGTGAACGGCTTCTTTCCCGTGGCCATTTCGTACAGAACGGTGCCAAAGGAAAACAGGTCGCTGCGTGCGTCGATAGTCTCGCTGCGCGCCTGCTCGGGCGACATGTAAACCGCGGTCCCGGGAATTACTCCAACCGCGGTCAGCGAGAGATCGGCGGCGCCGTCGTCTTCGGCGTGCACCAGTTTCGCCAGCCCGAAGTCGAGTACTTTCACCTGCCCGTTCGGCGTCAGGAAAATGTTGGCGGGCTTGATGTCGCGATGCACGATTCCCTTAGCGTGCGACGCCACCAGTGCATCCGCTATCTGCACGCCCACGTCGAGCACTTCCTCCATCGCCATAGGCGTGCCCGCCGATGTGCGCTTTCAGGCTCTCGCCCTCGAGCTTTTCCATCACGATGAAGGGATGGCCGCTATTGTCTTCAATGCCGTGGATCGTGCAGATATTAGGATGGTTCAGCTGCGATGCTGCCCGGGCTTCGCGGGTAAAGCGCTCCAGCGATTTGGGGTCGCCGGTCAGATTTTCGGGGATGAACTTCAGGGCAACGTGCCGACCCAGCTTGAGGTCCTCGGCCTCATAGACGACGCCCATACCCCCGCCCCCAAGCTTGCCGAGGATACGGTAATGGGAGACCTGCTGGCCGATCATGAGAGCGCGTGACCTTGCTCGGCGGTAATGTTAGGCCCCCAGCCGAATCCGGTCAACTCCCTTATTTCTCGAGGCCTACAGCGGGGATCGAAGGATGCTCGCGAGCTTCCAAGTCGCAACGGAGGAGGCAATGACAGCGCCGGGGAGGATGCAACGGAGAGGCGGAACTTCGAGGACGTGAGCGACTCGGGGAAGGCGGCGGGACCGGCAGAGGTGCCGTTAACCATCCGCATGTCGCTCCGGTTTTACTCGCTGGAGGAGTTCACCCTCGAAAACATTCCTGTATCTCCCGTTTGGGGCCGCGCTGCGATTAATTCCCATTTTGTCCTCATCTACGTCCTTAGGGTGAGATGCCCACCCACGCAAGCGCGGTTTACGCGAATATGATGGAGAGAGTACGAAACTGCCGGGCATTTGCCCGGAGGAGGCAATCTTCATGAACGCGGCGGCAAGAAATCCCAACCCATGGCCAACGACGCCAGCAGACCAGCACGAGGCCATCCGCCGGCGCGCCGAAGAAATTTACATCCGCAACGGCAGAGTCCCGGGTCGCGATCTCGAAAACTGGGCGCAAGCGGAGCAAGAAATCGCCCGCGAATCGGCCCAGGTCCGGCGGACCGCGATTATCGTCAAAGTTAATGGCGTGGAGTACGTCGGCGAGTACAACTCGGCGTCGTCTGATGGCTATCTTCCCGGTGAGTTCGGACCGGGCGTCTCGGTCCCCGTCCGCTTTCACGGCGACAAAATGCTGGTCAAACGCCCCAACGGAAAAATCCTTGAGACCACCATCGTCAAGAAAAACGGCTGAGTCATTTCAGCACGATTCAATCGGATGCTGAATAAAACTCTTATTACTAAGGACACGACGGATCACGAGGGAACTGCGTGGGGATAAGGCCTTGGCTTGACTTCGTGCCATTGGCGATAAAGACCATCAAGCGAGCGCTAGCCGCTCATCTTGGTACTATTGGGGAGAATGCTTGACCTGCTGAGCCTGCTGGCTCCTGCCCCAAGACGACGGAGCACGCAGAGCTTTGCCACAACCCTGCGGCACTTGGGCGCGCTGGGACTTTTCTTCCTCGCGATCCTCGACAGTTCTCCGATTCCGACTTTCGGCGGCCCAGATATTCTCACTGCCATTCTTTCTGCCAGTCATCGCAACCCATGGTACGAGTATGCGGCCATGGCAACTTCGGGATCGGTTATCGGAGCTTACATTACGTTCAGTCTCGCCCGCCATGCAGGGTCGGCTTTCCTGGACAGAAAATTCAAGAAAGGCAAAGTTTCAAAGTTCCTGAACTTATTTAAGCGGTGGGGTACGGGAACTCTCGCTGCGTCGGCTGCTATCCCCATTCCAACCCCGACGAGCATGTTTTTCGCGGCTGCCGGGGCATCTGACTACCCTCTTGGAAAGTTTCTCGCCGTGGTTGCTATCTCCCGGGCAGTTCGCTATTCGGCGATCGCTTTGGTCGCCGATTTGTACGGGCGCCACTTTATCCGAGTGCTACGTCATCCCATGCAATATTGGGGCTGGATGTTGCTGTTCGTCGCGATCATGATTTCCTTAATCGCCGCCGGGATCCTGCTCAACCGGCGTTTAGAGAGCGCGCCTGCGAGGTGATCGGCTTTGTGCCTGCCGTCTGCTCGATTGCGTCCAGGCGTTGGCGATATCTTCGGTCCTTGTACCATCGGGGAAAGCGGTGGGGGATATAGACGATTACTTGCGGAAACGCTCCCTAAGGGTCAGTTATAATAGTGAAGGTACTCGCCATTCCTCAAGTAACGATCAAGACGGGCCTCACGACGCCGGACGGGCGTGAAGAGCAACTCACGGAATATGTGTGCGACCACCCGGGCTGCCCCAATATAGCGACCCACGCGCTCGGGTTCGTGAGAGAAGTCGGCGCGATGGCCGCCGTGTGCGACGAGCACGCGCGTAGACCTCAGTCCTAACAACCATCTCCCAGATTCTATTCGCCTGGCCGTTGCCTCTTCTGGCTAAGTCCTGTCTCGCTCTGATCCGAAGCGCGCCACCAGCCTGACAAGACTGTACTTTCTGACAGTTCCTTTGCAGAGGCGCGGGGCCTAGGGTTGGATCGACTCGAGTCGATCGCAACTCTGCTCTTCAACCCTCGCGGCAGCACTTCAGATTCTGAAGAAAGGAACTTCTAATGAGTGACCAAAATAAGATCGAGCGAAGCGTTCTTCCCATACCAGACCCACCACGCACCGGACTGATGTTGTACGACGCCAAGGATCCGGAGAACAAGTACCCACCGATCACCCAGTTGCGCCCACCCAAGGGTGCACCCAATGTTCTGGTTATTTTGATTGACGATGCCGGCTTTGGCTCGTCCAGCGCCTTCGGTGGTCCCTGCGCCACGCCGAATGCAGAAAAGATGGCGGCCGGCGGCTTGAAGTTCAACCGCTTTCATACCACGGCGCTGTGCTCGCCCACTCGACAGGCAATGCTGACCGGGCGCAATCACCACACTGTGGCTATGGGCGGGATCACTGAAATCGCCACCGGGTCGCCCGGCTACAGCTCAATTCTCCCGAACAACTGCTCGCCGCTCGCCCGGACCCTGAAGCTTAACGGCTATGCGACAGCCCAGTTCGGCAAGTGCCATGAAGTGCCGGTCTGGCAGACCAGTCCGGCGGGTCCGTTTGATGCGTGGCCGACTGGCGGAGGCGGATTCGAATATTTCTACGGGTTTATCGGAGGCGAGGCCCATCAGTGGTATCCATCGTTGTATGAAGGCACCTCGCCAGTCGAGGTGAAGAAAACGCCAGAAGAGGGCTACCACTTGGTGGCGGACATGACAGACAAGGCGATCGACTGGATCGGGCAAGAGAAAGCTCTCATGCCGGATAAGCCGTTCTTCGTTTACTTCGCGCCGGGTGCGACTCACGCTCCTCACCACGTTCCGAAGGAGTGGGCGGATAAGTACAAAGGCAAATTCGATCAAGGCTGGGACAAGCTGCGCGAAGAGACCTTCGCACGGCAGTTGAAATTAGGGGTCATTCCTCCCGATTGCAAACTCACGGCGCGGCACAAGGAAATTCCCTCATGGGATGAAATGCCTGCTGCCCTGAAGCCCGTGCTGATCCGGCAGATGGAGGTTTACGCCGGCTTCATGGAATACGTCGATTACCATGTTGGCCGTTTAGTGGACAGTGTGAAAAGCCTTGGTATTCTTGATGACACACTGATCTACTACATCATCGGCGACAACGGAGCGTCTGCCGAGGGTACGCTGCATGGTACCTACAACGAGATGATCAACTTCAACGGTGCCTCTGCCCTGGAGACTCCGGAGTTCCTGATGGAACGCATCGACAAGCTGGGCGGCCCCGAATCCTACAACCACTTTGCCGTGGGCTGGGCGCACGCCATGAATACGCCCTACCAGTGGACCAAGCAGGTTGCCTCGCACTGGGGCGGCACGCGCAACGGGACGATCGTGCACTGGCCTAAGGGAATTAAAGGGAAGGGCGAACTCCGCAGCCAGTTCTGTCACTGCATTGACGTGGCCCCAACCATCCTTGAAGTGGCGGGACTGCCACAACCTCTTTTCGTGAACGGTATCCAGCAACACCCCATCGAGGGCGTCAGCATGGCGTACGCGTTCAACGATGCCAAGGCGGCCGAGCGCCACGAGACACAGTACTTCGAGATGTTCGGCAATCGAGGTATTTACCACAATGGCTGGACCGCGGTGACGCGGCATAAAACGCCGTGGATTCTCATCGGAGAGAAAACCCCTGCGTTCGACGACGACGTTTGGGAACTCTACGACACCACGAAAGACTGGAGCCAGGCGAACGACCTGTCGAAGCAGATGCCGGAGAAGTTGCACGAACTGCAGCGCCTGTGGCTGATCGAGGCAACACGCTATAACGTGCTGCCGCTGGATGACAACCTCGGTGCGCGAATTAACTCCGATACCGCGGGTCGTCCAGTGCTGATCACGGGTAAATCGCAAATCCTGTTTGGCAGCATGGGTCGTCTGTCGGAGAACTCTGTGCTCAACCTGAAGAACAAATCGCACGCGGTGACAGCAGCGATCGTTGTCCCCGCCGGCGGAGCTGAGGGAGTCATCGTCGCTCAAGGCGGCAACATTGGGGGCTGGAGTCTATACGTCAAGGGCGGCAAACTGAAATACTGCTACAACCTGCTCGGCATTCACCAGTTTTATGCTGAGTCCGCCAGCGCCCTGCCTCCGGGTGAGCACCAGGTACGAATGGAATTTGCCTACGCTGGTGGCGGTTTGGGGAAAGGCGGTACGGCCACGCTGTTCGTAGATGGAAAGAAAGTCGGCGAGGGGAAGGTCGCAGCCACAGCGGCCATGATCTTCTCGGCCGATGATGGCTGTGACGTAGGTATGGATACCGGAGCGCCGGTGTCGCCGGACTACGGGTCGCGGGGGAACGAGTTTACGGGTCAGGTGAAGGGCGTGCAACTCGCCATCGCCGAAGATGCCGTGAGCCTCGATCACCTCGTCTCGCCGGAGGAAGCTATCCACATCGCGATGGCGCGCCAGTAACAATGTTGTTGTGCGTTCTTTTTGGGCCCCGTCCAAGCTTGTTTTGGGCGGGGTTTTACTGTCGGCATCCTCAGGGTAGGAGTGCTTTTCGGCAACCGCTAGTGAGTCATCACAAGCCGGCCATACGTGGGCTTCATCGCCATGTACTTGGTGTTCGTCAGCAGGTGCGTTTTCATCTGGCCGTCGAGGGTGAACATCTGGTATTCACCGGTCCACAACTCGCACTTCGGCCGCTCCTCGCCCACCACGCTGTATTGCGCGCCAATTCGATTCAATGCCGTGAACGCGATGGTTTGCCCGTCGAGCGACCATGCAGGAAAACAAAAATCCTGGCGCTTGGAGAACACCAGTCGCTGTTGTCCGGAACCATCTGGAGCCATGGTAAATAGCGCGGGATGCTCGCCTTCGCGGTCCGAGACGAACACAATGTCCTGGCCGCTCGGCGACCAGGCCGGCGACGATTCTTCGGCTCTATTGTTGGTGAGCCGGCGGACGTTCGATCCGTCCGAGTTCATGGCGTAAATCTGAAACTTGCCATCGCGGTTGGAAGCGAAGACCATCTGCTTGTCGTCGGGAGACCATGAAGGCGAAAGCCCATGCTCAGCTATCCTCTTCATGTTTGTGCCATCTGGATCCATGGCCCACACCGCCGGATTGCGGCTCGGGTGTGGCAGCGCGAAGCTATAGAAGGCGATCTTCTTCCCATCATGCGACCACACTGGCCCACAGGAGTCGCCAGTTGTAATCTTGGTGATACGTTTTTCGTTCGAACCGTCCGCGTTGACTACGTAGATCTGCGAGTACTGATCGTCGCGCAGAGAACAGTAGGCGATCTTCGTGCCATCGGGTGAAACCGACGGATCATACCCGTTGATGCGTAACTCCGTAATCCCGCTGCCGTCCGGATTCATGGTGGCCAGCAGGTTCATCTTCGCTTCCGCAGCGGCACGGTAAAGCATGCCGGGATCGGCGACCGAATTAATCCTACCGCCGGCCACGGTATCGGCCGACCGCCTCACTCCGGACGAAGCGGTCGTGATCAGGGGGTCGGGCCGCACAAACACAATCTTCTCAGTCGCTTTGACCCCGCCTTGCGAGAATGCCGGAACCGCCAGCAAAAACGCACACAACATTATTCGAAGGCCCTTCATTTTCTACCTTCCAGTGAAAGTTGAGCAGCCCCACACGCTCGGCCGTCGTGGCCAGCCATCAAACCGCTATTCGTCCAGATACAGCCCCGCTGAGGCTCCCACCCACTCCATGTTCTTGTTGTGATCCACGCCCATCATCAATCCGCGTCCGGTGCGGATGATCGTCATCACCGGCATCAGTTCATCGAGCCAGACATACATCACCCGCACCTCGGCCTTTGTCCCGCCAAACGGAGTCGCAATGACCGGCGCAAAATTCATGCGCTGCTGCAAAATGTAGTACGGTCGTCTCTCAGCAGGAATCGCCGCGATGTCTTGTTTCGTCGGCGAAATGATCACGCCCAGCCCCGCAAAGGAGTACAGCGGTTTCAGAGCAAAATTCTCAAGATCCGCAGGAATCCCTTCGAGTCGATCCAGAAACCACGTCTTCGGAACTGACGCATGCTTCAGGTAGGGAATCGAGAACTTGCTGATCCGGAAGTACCAGTTGGGATGTCCCGCCCATTCCACATCAAGATCGTCGCGCCAGTCAAACGCGAGCTTGACGTGCTTGCGCTCAAGTTCGTCGACAATCGCGCGGTTATAGATTCGCCGGATGGGGATCCGTTTCCCGCCGCGCTCGTAATACAGACGCGAACCATCTTTCTTGATGTCCACAATATCGACGGTCTTCACGCCGAGCATTTTCTCGGTCAGCAGAAAATCCGGCAGAGTCTTCTGATGCGCCGGATCGATCTCCATCAGGATCACATTCTCGGGATCATGCGAGCCGACAATCGCGCGCCGCAAAAGTTCGTGATAAGAAGAACTGTCAAGACCGCTCAATAGATACTTGAGTTGCCGGTCGAGCCCATACACGTCGATGTAAGCGTCAGCCAGGGAAGGCTGATACGCATAGAGAGAAGGGAAGGCTTGCAACTCGACCAGCTTCGGCTGAAGTTCGCCGCGCGCATCGCGCACCAGCCCAAAATCCACCTGCACAAACATGGGATGGGCAGCTTCATTGGGAACCCTGAACTCTGCGGGGACCGCTTCATCCGACTTCGCGAGATATGCAGGATTGTCAACCAACTGCCGAATCAATTCCTGCCCATCCGACGCCATCTGATCAAGGAGCGGCTTGGGGAAAAAGCAGGGCGTCTCCGACAGCCGGAACTGCACATGCGTCCCGCAAGCCTCATCCACTCGGCGCAAGAAGGAGCGATACTTCTCTGGAGTAAAGCTGTCGTTGAATTGATGACGCAAGGAAGGAATCATATTGTTAGCGATGTCATCCTGAGCGGAGAAAAGCGCTCACAAGGGTGAGCGCTTTTCGAAGTCGAAGGATCGCTATCCATTTGCATCGCCCGCGGTCAGAAAGTAGTTTCTACAAGGTGCTCCGGCTCTATCAAAAACTTCCCGTCGCGCATGATCTGCTCGCCATCGACCCAGATATTGAACTTACGTCCGACGACGTCTATGTGCGTGGTTGAATCCCAGTCGGCGCCGGTATGTGCGCCATACGGATTTCCAAACGCAATGTGCACGCCGGGATACTTCTCATCCTGCAGAATCTGCCCAATGACTTCCTTTAGATCAATGTTGGTGCCGATGGCAAACTCGCCCACGCGGTCGCTGTTCTCGTCGGTGTGGGTGTACTTCCAGAAATCGCTTTCCAGTTCGCGATTCTCCGAGTGTGCCTCGGTCAGGCGGTTGCCCTTGATGTGCACGGTCAAGCGGATTCTGTTTCAAATCTCCAAACTTCGCGCAGAGATAATCGCCGACCACGCCATCAATTACAAATGTCCCATTGACTTCGCCAGGGGTCGTGAAGATCTCGCCGCCTGGCAGGTTTCCCCATTTGTCGGCGCTGATAATCCCGCTGGTCTTCAGCCATTTGTAATTCGGATTCAAATCCGCGGTCAGATCAGTTCCGGCCGCAGTCTTAGCTCGAATCTTCGACGCTTTGCGGACCATCTCGACAACCTTTTGGCTGAGCCGGTCCACGCGCGCAAAATCTGCCCGCATGCCTTCCAGCATGATTTGCCGGTTGATGTTCACCATGTGTGCGTGGCGAATCTTGCGACGGTTTACGACGTCCGTCATCTGAATGCGTGAGCGCAGTTCGCGGGTCTGTGCCTGCACTGCAAAAATCGAAACCTGGCTGCTCTCCAGGTCGTCCAGAATCGGCCGCGGCAAATCGGTCAGCGGGCGTTCCGCCAACTCTTCCAGCACCCAGGCATGATAAGGCGCGCCGATCTTCTCGAGTTCGCGCGCGATCGCCGCCGCAATCTCAATCGTCGCTTCGTCAGTAATCACGCAGACCTGCTCGCTAGGCTGCACTCGCAGGCAAACATTGACTGCGTTGAAAGCCCCTGGCGTGTACTCGGGGTCGAAAGGGATGTGAAGGGTGGCCCATCCTTCTCGCGCTTTTCGCGAGAGGGTAGGGATTTTGACTGAATCTGAAGTATGTTCCACAGGAAAACTCATTACCCTACTTTTCGTACGGCAGCCGGCTCTTCGTCCAGTCCCGCTTCCGTCTCCTCAATAATGTAGTCGACCACTTTCTTCAAATCCCCAGTCTCCTGGAACACGCGCAGCTGGCGGTCAGCGCCGCTGCCTTTTTCCAGGATCGTGTGGATGTAATTCAATTCCTCGCGCGAATCCAGTTCGTCCACCACATCGTCGATGAACTCCAGATACTCGTGCACCAGATCGCGCGCCGGCACTTCCGTCTGCTTGCCGAAATCGATCATCTTGCCGTCGAGCCCATACCGCGATGCCCGCCACTTGTTCTCCATGATCAAAGCGCGCCGGTACAGCCGGAAACCCTGATTCGCCGTATACAGTTTGTACAACTTGGCCACGGTGGCCTGGATCAAAGCCGCCAGCGCGATGGTCTCGTCGGCCCGCATGGGAATATCGCACACCCGGAACTCGATCGTGTTAAAGAACGGATGCGGCCGGATGTCCCACCAGATTTTCTTGGCGTTATCGATGCAGTTGGTCTTGATCAGCAGCTTGATGAAGTTCTCGTACTCGCCCCAACTGGGAAAGTAATCTGGAATGTTCGTCCGCGGAAACTTGTCGAATACTTTGCAACGATACGACTTCAGCCCGGTGTTCATCCCCAGCCAGAACGGTGAATTCGTCGACAGCGCCAGAATGTGCGGCAGAAAATACCGCGCATGATTCATCATGTGGATCGCCGTCTCGCGATCCTCGATCCCGATGTGCACGTGGAGTCCGAAAATCAGGTTGGCCCGCGCCACCACCTGCAAATCCTCAACGATGTTCTTGTAGCGCTGGTCGGGATGAATCTCCTGTGCGCGCCAGTCAGAAAACGGATGCGTCGCCGCCGACGCCAGCCGCAGCCCATTTTCCTTGGCCAGCCGCACCATGTTGCGCCGCAGCTTCTTGACCTCATCCCTGGCTTCCTTAATATTGCTGCAGACCGACGTCCCCACCTCCACCACCGACTGGTGCATCTCCGCCTTCACCCGCTCCTGAAGAATCATCTTTCCCTTCTCCAGGATCTCGGCGTGAATGTGCGACCGCAGATCCCGGGTCTCCGGATCAACGGTCTGATATTCCTCTTCAATTCCGATCGTGAACGT
Source organism: uncultured Acidobacteriaceae bacterium (assembly GCA_963795875.1). Taxonomy (GTDB): domain Bacteria; phylum Acidobacteriota; class Terriglobia; order Terriglobales; family Acidobacteriaceae; genus Sulfotelmatobacter. The sequence goes on along the minus strand of CAWCJM010000002.1, from coordinate 733,239 downwards.
AGGCTGCATTATTTGTGTTTTGTCATTTCGAGCGAAGTCGAGGTATCTGCTGTACGCCGGCAGCACCCAGTCGCCGGAGAAGTCCTAACAGTATAACAATGTCGCCACGACGCTCCGGACACGAGGGTAACTCAATCCCACTCCCTGTTTTCCTTGACCCGCGCCTTCACGATCTTCTTGATCAACGCGTCGGACAAAGGCTTATCTGGTGGGAACTGAATCGTACCTTTGGAGGTGCGGTATCCGCTCAGTTCTTTCTCGAACTCGTCGAGTACGCCAGAGCCCGTGGGGAACAAGCTGCAGTGGTTCTTGAACGCCGCGTAACCTACTAGCATCCCGTTGAACTTGAACATCGGGATGCCATAGCTGATTACCTCTGTGGTTTCCTTGGGTACTACCGATCGAATCACTGCACGGATATGTTTCAGCGCGCTGCGGGCCGGTTCTGGAGTGTTCGCCAGATATTCATCGACGGTCTTCGCGACCTTGCCTTTTCGCATAAGTTTGTCATCCTGAGCGAAGCGAAGGATCTGTGTAATTTGCCTGCACTGCATCAGTCGTCGGCAGATTGCATAGATCCTTCGGGCCGCAAAAAACCGCGGTCCTCAGGATGACAACTGAGTCGCTGCCAAAACTGCTGCCGATGCCCTCTCCCGCCTGCGTCCGATCGTTATTATTTCGTCGGCTTCCTCTTCCGTGCGGCTACCCACTCCGGCTCGCCCTTGCGCTCAGGCTTCTGCGGCGCTGCACCCGCCAGGAATCCCGCCCAGCGCAGCTCCTTCACCGGGCTTTCCCCGCTCAGAGCCATCTTCACCGCCATCTCGGCGACAGCGTTTACGATCCAGTCAAAATTCTCCTGACCGACGGAAGTAATTTCCGCATCCGGAGCCGGATTCAGAAAGTCAATCGCGTACGGCACTCCGCCCTCCACCGCAAACTCCACCGTATTCAAGTCGTATCCCAATGCCCGGCACAGCGACAACGCATCCTTCTCCATGCGCTCCCGCAGCGCCGGAGTCGACGGCGGCGGATTCCCCTTCACATAGCGTTCGTGATGCGGCGCCCTGGGATCGTACTTCATGATGTGCACTTTCTCCTGCCCCACCACGTAGCAGCGGTAATACTCGTCGAACTCCACGCCGTGCTGCAGCGTCATGCACAGCCGGCCGGTCTGGTTGTAATGATGAAAGAACTCATCCGGCGAATGGACTTTATATACGTGCTTCCACCCGCCGCCCGAATAAGGCTTCAGGAAAGCAGGGAAGCCGACGTAGTCAAACAACTCCTGCCAGTTTAGCGGAAACATCAAATTCCGCATCGACTGGTCAGTTGTGCCCTCGGGATGCTTGTTATGCGGCAGAATCACCGTCGGGGGAATCGCCACGCCCATTTTGTGCGCCAGCGCGTAGTTGAAGAACTTGTCGTCCGCCGTCCACCAGAACGGATTGTTCACCACAATCGTCCCGTGCAGCGCCGCGTTCTTCAGATAAGCGCGGTAGAACTCGATGTCCTGCGAAATCCGGTCGATGATGACGTCATACTTCTTCGGCTCATCCATCCGGATCCCGCCGATCTTCACAAACTCCGCCTCGACGCCGTCGACCCTCATCGCGTTGATCTTCTCGACCAAGGCCGGCGGAAACGTATTCTCCATCCCAAAAAGAATGCCAATCTTCTTCACGACTAGATCTCCATTCCTAATGTCATGTGCATCCTGAGCGAAGTAAGTGCTTCACGAAGTGAAGCACTACGCATTCGAAGGATCCCTACCCTCATAGTCCCTGACGGGAATCGCGGGCAAGTCATTCTCCCCGTGCCGCACCCCGCAGCGTGCTAAAGCCCGGCCCAAGGGAAGTCAGCCCGATCTGGCGCTGGCTGAAGCTCGTCGCCCTTCCACGAACCCTAAAAATACTTCGCCGCCATCCTCAACCACAGCGGCCAGTCATGCTTCGAGTTATCCCCCCAAACGTCCAGCCAGTGCGGAATCGCCTTCGCATTCAAAATCGCCGAGAACTTCACGTTCTGATCCAGGCACATGTCCCAGTCCGCCGATCCCAGCACGATCTTCATCTGCCGGTACCGGCTCAAGAACCAGTCATCCGTCATGTTCGGAATGAAATCCGGAGGATTATTGAAATAGCAATCATTGTCGTAATACCCATCCAGAAACTGGTGGATGTCGAACGCCCCGCTCATGCTCACGCAATGCGTCACCACATCCGGATGCTTCAAAGCAAAATTCACCGCGTGATATCCGCCAAAGCTGCACCCCGTCGCCGCCAGTTGCCACGCCTGATTTTTCCAGCGGATGAACGGCAAGAACTCATGCAGGATATAGCGCTCATACTGCAAATGCCGCAGCACCCGCACCCGCGGATGCACGCCCTTGTTGTACCAGCTCTCGGTATCCACGGCGTCCGGACAAAACACCTGCAATTCGCCGCGTTCGATCTTCGGCGCCAGCACGCCGATCATCCCTCGATCTTCATACTCGAAAAATTTTCCCATCGAAGTCGGAAAGACGAGGAGCGGCATTCCTGCATGCCCGAACACGAGAGCTTCCATGTCCCGGTGCAGTTCCTGGCTATAGGCCTTGTGATATTCGCGATTCATCGTGAGCGGAAAGATGTGCCTTGCCACTGCAGAAACGTTGCATGCAACGTCTCTTACCGCAGCCGAAGTATCTTACCCGATGAATGCCCGAATTCCCTAGAGGAGAGGCTTCGCATGGTTCTGGTGCTCTGTGGGGAAGCGTCCTTCGATTCGCTCAGGAAAAGCTGTCGGCTCCGTGATCGCAGCGACCGCTGCCCACGCCTTATTGCTGGCCCTCCGGCGCTTTCGACATGTGCACCGCAATAATCTGCCAGTCGTCCGCATTCTTCTTGAATACCGTCGTCATTCGGATTTCCTGCGCCTTCTGCGGAACCTGCATCTCGACGTCTCCCATCAGCACAGCCGTGTCCCCGAAAATTCTCACAGTGGAATCTTTCAACGTACATTTCGGCATGTGATTCGCCTGCATTCCATCCGGCGGGACCACATCGCTCTTGCTGAGCACCCCCCCGCCGAATGAGGTCCCCATGAAATCATCGGAAAACATTTTCCGGAGCGCCGGCAAATCCGGAACCGACGCAGCATCCAGCCACGCCTGTTCCATCTTCCGAAAGTCATCCTCGCCCGGGTTCGCGAACGGTTGTCCGAGCACTTAGGTGCCCGAAAGCAACCAGTGAAATACAGATCACCAGACCCAATGCACGCCAGCCAAGTCTTCATATGCAACTCCTTGAAATTGATTTGCGAGCGGAGAGCGAACTTGGAATTCGTAGACACCAGTTCGTTCGGGAAAGTTCCACAAAGAGTTGCGCCATCCCGGCACCTGTAAAAAAGGCTCGGCTCGTCAATAAAAAGGCCGGCTACGAAAGCCGGCTCTAGAAAGCTCCACAAGCTCAGAAAATCAGCTTCATGCCAAAGAGCAGCCGCCGCCGGCCAATGCCATCGGTAATGATGTTCCCGGCAAAGGTCAGGCCTCCGTTGCTGTTGTAATCCGTATTCTGGAAGCTGCCGCGGGTAACATCATCCAGAATCGGGTCAGGCACACCACGGAACTGCGTATTAAACACGTTGAACGCCTGGGCCTGGAACTGGGCAGTCAGCCTTTCGGTGATCTTGGTGTTCTTGAAGAACGCCAGGTTCGCTGTGCTGATGTCCTGTCCGCGCAGCGTATTGCGGCCGACTCCCGCAAACGGCGTGCCGTAGACGATGGCGGCTGATGGATTGTTCTGGATCCAGTGCACCGCGTTCGGGGTGGTGGGCAGCTGGGTAACGAAGTCAATCAGGCTGCACGTCGAGGCCGTCGTTCCCGTGCAGTTGTACTGGCCGACGGTCGCCAGCGGCGCTGCGGCGTTCGAAACGATCGGGCGGCAAGCATCGTAATTTCCGCCAAAGTTCCCCGTCGGATCGCACAAGCTTCCAGCACACATATCTCTGGATCGTGGTATAGGGTTGCCCGCTGGTATAGCGATAGGTGGTATTCGCCTGCCACCCGCCCAGCACATGACCCAGAAGTCCACGTTGCGCTTTGTAGAACGGCAAGTCGTAGACCACGGCAACCCCGACAACGTGTGGGAAGTCGATGCCTGAATTGGCTCGTTCCGCGCCGCTCGTGTCGAACGGATTCTGCGCGTAGGCCAGCGTATTGCCGCCTCCGAGTGTGCTGAAGACCTCGCTGGCGTTGTCGATCGTCTTGCTGAACGTGTAGGCACCCGTTGCGGTTAGTCCATGCCAGCCTGCGATCCGCAACTCGCTTTGCAGCCCGTTGTAGTTCGACGAGGCCGTATTGGCGTACTGGATTACATTGCTGAAGTTGCAGTTCGCGTTGCCGGCGTTAAATCCGGGTGCTCCGGCCGTGGTGCAGGGCGTCAGTCCAGCAGGAATTACGTTTTGAAAGCCGGCGCTGATGAGCGGACCCAGTGCCGGATTTCCATTGAGTTCCTGGAACTGGCCTACAGCGTGATTGCCCACGTAGCGGACCTCAGCTACGATCCGGGGCGTGAACGAGTGTTGCACGCCGAGGTTCCACTGTTCCGTGTAGGGATTGCGGAAGTTCTGCGGGACTTGCGTTTGGTTGGCGAACCCTGGATTTCCTCCGGCCGCGAGGGGCTCCAGGAAGGGAATAACCTGCGTCCCGAATAGACCGGTGGGCGGCAGACCGGTCGTTGCACCTCCAACGATGGGTCCGAGGGTGGCGAAGTTCACCTTCGGCGCCGCTGTAGCTACGTTCAGGAACATGTTGTAAAACGCGGGATCGTAGGCGATACGGAATCCACCTCGAATGACGGTTTTGTCTGCGCCCAGCAATCCAGTCAGGATGTGCGGCGTCCAAGCGAACCCGATCACTGGAGCGAAATTCTTCAACGCCTGCGGAACGGTCGGTACCGTCGTCTGACTGAGCGGCAAACTGGGCGTCCACAGCGGATTTGAACCTGTTTGCTGCTTGACGCTCTGATCATGCAGCAGATTGATCGCCTGCTGGTACCAATCCCACCGCATGCCAAGGTTCAGAGTGAGGTTGCTTTTGATTCTCCAGTCATCTTGCACGTAGAGGCCCAGGTCCCACTCGCTAAACGGCAGGATTGGGCTGCCCAATGCGATTTGGGTTCCGAACGGGTTGTTGGCGACCATGTCGCTGAATGAGGGGAACAGAAAGATCCCGTTGTCTCCAGGCAAGATACACGTTCGGCGAGCGCTGCTGATCGATTTCGCCGCCGAACTTGATCGAATGCTTTCCCTTCAGCATCGATGCGTTGTCCTGCAGTTGATAAACATTGATGATTCGTCCTTGCGGGAAGCCGGCATTGACGCCGAAGCTCACGCTGTCCTGGGGCGCAGAGCCGATCAGCACCATGTCGGCAGGACAATCCGTCGGGTTGTTCGAATTGCAGTTTGGGAACGATTGCTCCTGGAAGAAACTGCTGGCCCGCGAAAAGCTGAAGCGAACCTGATTCACAAAGACATTGCTGAAGTTTCGCACCCAGTCCAGGCCGATCTGTTGGCTCAATCCCGGGACGCTCTGCCAGTCTCCGACCTGGATTCCGTTGCCGAAGTTCACGCCCCCGCTGAAAGTCTTCTGATAGACATAACGACCGAAGAAGTTGTCCCTGTTCGATAGCTTGAAGTCGAGGCGTCCTGTAGCTTCGTAGTCGTTGAACGGACCGGGAACGAAGCGCGTCATCGAGCCGAATTCGATCGGCGTGCAGCCGTTCAAGCCAGCCGTGGTGCACGGAAATGCAAATCCTGTGGAAGGGTCGATCTGGTTCGGTGACCAGCACATTCTGAATATTGGTAAACACGGGATTGCCTGCCTTGACGGCGTTGGGCCCGATCGTGCTTTCGATTAAACCAATGGGGCTGCTAGGGAACGCTGCCGCCAGCTGGGCGTCTCCGTTGGGTGTCGGGACCAGCCCGTTGGCGGTTGAAGCGGGCGACCCCGCGAAACGCTGCCGCTCAAAATTGGCCGAACCGAAGAACCATATCTTATCCTTCTTGACCGGGCCGCCTACTGTTCCGCCGAAACGATTGTCTACAAAGCCGGGAACCTTAGGCACAATGCAGCCGTCTGACGCCGTTTGGTTTGGCAAACAGAAACCGAGGAGCGGATTCTTTTCGTTATTCTCCAACGAATCGAAGGTGGAACCTTGCCAGAATTCGTAGGCCGTCCCATGGAACTGGTTGGTCCCCGACTTTGGTGATGTAATTGATCACCGCGCCCGTATTGCGGCCGAACTCGGCGTCGTAGTTCGTTACGACCTGCAGTTCCGAAATCGCGTCCTGATTGCCAAAGAAAATCGACGGTCCGGCAATGGAGTTGTCATTGTTGCTCTGGCCGTCGATCTGAAAATTGTTGGCGCGAGCCCGGAGACCGTTCACCGACATTTCAGCGCCGTTGTTGTTGCTGAAACTGGCGTCGCCTACAGTGACCACACCCGGCAGGAACATGGCCAGAGAATCAAACGTATTTCCCATCGGAAGGCTGGCAACTTTTTCTGCGGTGAACGTTTCCGAGATTTGATCCGTGGTCGATTCAATCAGCGGCGCGGTGCCTTCGACGGTGACCGACTCAGTCGATGCGCCGACCAGCATCTTCACGGTTCCCAAACTCGTGTCTTTGCCCACGGCCACGACGAGGCTCTTCGACTCGTAGAGTCGGAAGCTCGGCGCTTCGATCTTCAGGTCGTATGATCCGGGTGGCAAATCGCGCAGCGCAATGATTCCTGCCGAAGTAGTTTGCGTGGTGAAGACACGATTCGTGGCGACTTGCGTAACCGTGACATTGGCGTTGGGCACTACTGCGCCTTGCGCATCCTCCACCACGCCGGAAATTGTTCCGGTCACGATTCCTTGTGCTAGTGAAAACGTGGCACTGAAAATCAACCCCGCGAGCGCCACCGCCAAAGAAAGTTTGCCCCCAAAGACGGATTTCATTCCATTCTCCTTCGTACCGGCAGGGCGTTGTTCGATCCAGTTGTCTTGCGCTGTCTTGTGTTAAGCGCCATTCCCCGCAGAAATTCGGTACGGAAGAGAACGGGGCAAATCCGTTTCCATAACATTCCCGATGTAAGTTCAGCGTGGGTCGGCGCTTGGGGAAATGTCTTGAGTTATGTGTAGCTGGAAGCCGATGATTTCCCGGAGGGCATGTACAAAAACCAGTAGGGATTGGCCTTGCGGCGCCCACGGAAGGGATTCTCCGGTTAGCAATCGTGAGGACCGCACAACGCTTCTCAACACGTGTTGTCAGCGTCTGCACGCCGCCCTGTTGTTGTGAGGTTCGACAAGAAGAAGCAGCCCTTGGGGAGAGGGCTCTCGACGGCAGCGTGGCCTTCTCGTCAGGCGGAGAACTTTGTCACAATTGCGTTGGTCAGACGTGGAAATGCCCGCGCTCTGGCGGACGCGAATGTTCGAGGAAAAACTACCGAGGTTTCATGTACCAGAAGATCGCCAGCCCCACGAGGAGCACGGTGATGATCCACAGAACAATGTCTTTACTGCGGTTCTTTTCTTCTGCCATAGACGAAGTACAGCATACCTCATGATTTGGTTCAAGTGCCGTGCTGATTTCCCTTTACAACCTGTGCATCAAGGTTTTGCCGACGCCGCGGTCGCGCCGACCCGCTTGTAGCCCGTCAGTTTTAAGACCTCCCGCAAGTGGATCGCCTGCACACCAAAGTGCAACGTGTCATCCACGCGTGCGTATGCCGGAAACCAGTACCCATCTACCAGTTGCCGGTAGCCCACAAATGTCGGCCGAAGATCCATTGGCTGATTCTTCTTGCGGGTGATCACGTCCGGCACGCTCTTGCCGCACAGTTTCACGATTTGAAAATCATGGTTGTCGACCCACGCCCGCCCTTGAAAATATCGCTTTCCCTTCTCCTCTTTTTTCGGTTCGACGTGAAACACGTACGTATCCAGATCGTCCACGTGCTGTTGCCCAGCGTAGGTGAGGTTGTATTGCGGCACCTCGTCGGCGGTGAGGATCCACGGCATGAAGATGCGAATGTCGTCAAAATCAGTTTGGGTCAATTGCACTGCGCGCAGGGTCGACTGCTCGCCGAACGTTACTTTTTCCAGACGCCTGCCCTTGTCGTCGTAAGAGACCGTGGTGATTTCGTGAAACTGCCCGTCGACCGACGATTTGTCGTTCAGCGTTTGCACCAGCGCATCCTGGGTATAGGTGTAATGCGTCCGCGCCTCTTTGACCTTCGTCTCCTCGGCAGAGAATTTCTGGATCAGCTCCGCCACCGTCATATTCTTTGGCGGATTCGTGTCCAACACGCCATTCCCGTCGGCACAGTCCGTTTGCGCCCGTGCACCCACTACCCACACGCTTACAAGGACGATCAAGAGTACCGCTCGTTGCCGCATTTGCTTGTGCCCTGCCCGCATGTCCATGCGCCTCGCCTCTCGAGTTTGTCAGCGGAAACATACACTGCAAAAGCACTCCGCGCAACGCAGGAATCTGCACGCTAGAGTCTGCCGCGTGCCGCCGCTCGCTACTTTCCGCGTCCAGCGCGGCTTTTGGCCCCGGGAACGCCCTTCCCTAATTGTGCAAAGTCTTGCACGGGCTCCCAGATGCGCCTTGTAAGTCTGCACAACTAAGCCCTTTAGGTTGGAATCGGGGTTGCATCTTACTGCTCTGAATTCGGGACCTAACACCTATGAAAATCACATTCTTTGTGCTCTTCCTTTTATGTACCGCCGCGGCCTTCGGACAGACTGGAGTCGCCGTGCTTTCCAACCAACCACAGATTCTTTCGCTTCCCGACCATCCTCTGCGGGCTGATTTCTCCGCCCTGGCAGCCGAGCGCTCTCTGGTTGGCGGCGGGCCGACAACCTACTCTTACGCACGCGGAGAAGTTCCTCTCTGGGAATTTGGCTCTCCGTATCCCGAGCCCACTCCCCTGGGCGACGTTGCCCGGGCCTACCGCAAAGAAAAGGTAGCCGCCAAGAAAGCCGAGAAGATTTTCGAGAAGCAAGGCTCCTAGGTTCTGCTTTTGACCGCCGGGCAAGCGCCTGGCGGCAGCGTGGCGTGGACGGCCCCCCCCTCCGCGAAAATCGCATCGTTGCTTCCACGTCGTCCATAAAACGATTCCTTCCCACGCGGCATCAGACAATTAGCACTACACCAGCTAAACTCAAGGATTCATCGAAGCCCGGCTCGCTGTCCGGCGGGATTCGCGGAAGTGTACACTGCCCATTAGGGGAGGAAACGTATTGATGAAGCCCGGCACGGCGGATCGAGTCCGCACGATTGCATTTTTTCTGTTTGTCTTTCTCTTGGCCACGGTCCCGGCCTATTGTCAACGAGGGACCCTCGACCTCAATGTCGGAGAGACCTCCGACCGGTTCGGTTCCCTGCCGTCCGTCTCCAGCGCCGTCATCGACATTAACGGCGAGGTGACGGTCATCCCGGCCTCCGCCAAAACTGGACGCCCGAGTGTGGTGGCTGGAGGCGAGTTCCGGGCTCCTTCCGATACCTCGAATCACTCCAAGGAATACGCCGTGTACGGGGGCGTCGCCTGGGGCTTCCGCAATCTTTCGATTGGCGTAAACGGCGAGGTCCGTAAGATTCTCATTCCCCCGGCGACGGAGAATAACCAGATCCTGAACCGTTACAACATGAACCTGTTCGAGCTGCCCATTGTCATCAAATACCGATTCGGCAATGGCAAGCGCGCCTTCGTTGAGGCACAGGGCTGGCCGGAATTTACTCCGCACTACAAAACGTCGGCACCCGTCCAAACCCCGCATCCGAACTTCGACCACGGCTACACCCTGCGGGGAACCGTCGGCTGCAACTTCGGCAAGTGGTGGTATGTCCAGGGCACCTACGAATCCCGCTACTTCGCCTTCTGGAACAATGGCGGCAATCCCAGCCTCCTGTACAACTGGAAGAGCAATATGATCACCGGGGGCGCCGGCGTCAGGTTCTAAAGCGCAGCCGTTCGTTTCAGCTTTCAGCACAAGAGACAATGCGGCCGAGGTTCCAGCTTTCGCGGATTCATCGAAAGCTGGACACCCTCGGTTGTGACGTTCGGTTTGGCACAACAGTGCACAAGCCCTAACTTCGGTGCCATGCCAATGGCACCTTCTGGCGTTGTCCCACAACTTACGTTTGGTTACCCTTAGTTACTGCGGAGCTATACTTTCTTCCCCTATGCGTTCTTAATGGTCCTCGAAAAGATCCCGACATTTTTGATCACCGGCGCGCTGGTCATTATCTTTGTGTGCCTGAAACGCCACGCGCGCAGCGCCCGCCTAACCCTGTGGACTGTGGGCTGGACGCTGGTGTTCACACATTTCCTTGCGCAATTGCTCGAGCCGGATCATGCTCCCGCGAATTCGTTTCTCCTGGCGATCGATTGCGGATCGCTGCAAGCCGCTGTGGTGGCTTTCTTGGTTTCGGTCTCCTCGGTGGCTGAAGACTACGAGGACCGGATTTTCCCGCTAGTGATTCTGGGCGTGCCTTCCGTAGCGTATGCGGTGTGCGCCTCCTACGGGGTGCACGTACGCTGGCCTTACACGTTGTGCCTGATAGCCTGTTTTGGCGGAGCCGCGTATTTCTCGCTCAAGGTGGGTAGGCGGCTGTCGTCGTCCTTGGCGGCGGCAACGTTCTTGTGCTCGCTTGCCGGAGCTTGGGCGATTGGAGCCGCGATCCTCGGCTCTTTTCAAGAAGGTGCGATTACTCTGATTGCAATCGGATTTGGTTTGTCGGGCGTGTTCATTTGCCAGAACGACCGCCCTCTGTCGCCCGCCATTCTGACAATCGCTGGCGGATTTGTTAGCTGGGGAGCGGCATTTCCGATCCGTCTGTTGCTCGATCGCCTCGCTCCGCATTTGATTGTTCCAGGCGAACTGTGGAACACCCCCAAGATCTTCGTTGCTTTTGGAATGATTCTGGCAGTCGTGGAAGACAAGTCAGAGTCGATCGCCGGAATGCAACATAAGGCGGATCGGCTCGACCGGCGGTTGGTACGTTTTTCAGCGATTACCTCCCGGCTCCTGAGTGGGGCCGAGTTGGATGCGATTTGTCCCGAAATTGCCTCTGCTATCACAGACGTCAGCACGTTCAGTGTAGCCGCGATCCAGTTGGAGGATGCGGACGGCAGGTTGCAGGTGGCCGGCTCCAGCGGATTGCGGGCTGAGAGTGTGCGGAATCTGCAGGCTCAAACGAGAGACTGGACGCTCAACTTCATCAAGAGCTTGTGCGCCAACGCACGCCGCATGGGCAAGAATTCCTACGCACTGCTCCGGAGCGAAGCAATTCTGTCTGGGCTGCGCGAGAACCCGAATGCGCCATGGAGGAATGGCGAAGAACTGTTGATTCCTCTGTGCTCGGAGGGCGGTGAATATCTGGGCTGTATTCAGTTGGCTGCGCCACGAGATACCAGGACCATCCACGCGCTCGAATTGTCCCACATCGAACGTCTGGCAACCGACATTGCGCTCGCCGTCGAACTGCGGTCCCTGCATGCGCAACTGGTTTGTTCCGAGAAACTGGCTGCACTGGGCCAACTGCTGGCGGGTGTCGCCCACGAACTCAACAATCCACTCACTGCGATCATGGGATATGGCGAACTGATCAACGATGCCGTCGCGGCGCCGAAAGCGCGCGATCAACTGGCAAATCTAGTGAGTGAAGCTCGCCGTATGAATCGGATTATCGACAATCTCCTTCGATTTTCGCGACAAGGCGCGCGTGACAATCAGTCAGTACCGTTCGCGCCAGTCGTGCAGCAGGTGCTGACGCTCCGTGAATACTACACGCGCAGCCGCAACGTTCGAGTGCAACTCGACATTGCAGCTGAGCTGCCCCTACTGGCAGTTAGCGAGGATGAAATCAAACAGATTCTCCTCAACCTGCTCAATAATGCAAGCGACGCTCTGGAGGGAACGGCCGGCAGCCAGCAGATTAGTATTCGCGCCTACCAGGACGCTCGCTGGGTGGTGGTCGAAGTGGAGGATACAGGCCCGGGCTTTGGCAATCTGAGCCGCGCTCTGGATCCGTTCTATACGACCAAACCGGCGGGCAAAGGAACCGGACTTGGATTGAGCGTCTGCTACGGAATCATCAAGAAGCGTGGCGGAGATCTCGCAATAGAAAACGTGCAGCCGCACGGCGCGCGTGTAACGATCAAATTGCCGGCCGCGGACGTGCTGGCACACCCACTCTTAGCCGCCGCTGCCCGCCTCTAGACTCGTGGCGCTAGTCGCGGGTTGAAACACTTGCTATCGGTCGGAGAGTCTTTGAGGGAGTGCGTACGACTCCATGTAGCCGCAGTTCGGGCAGTGGAACGTTGTGACCGGAATGATCTTGTCTTTCTCTAACTTGAGGCCCGTCCAGAAACTTGGGTGGGGGGCGCCCGGAGACCAGCTTTCTTGCTCGTATCCGGCGTGTGTTTTATCCACCACCCATCCGGGTTCCATTTGGGTGTGACACTTCATGCACTCGACGGTTCCTTGCATGTTCTTCACTCCTGGAAAGACAACGGCCAAGCGTCCGAATTATATACAGAGTCTGAGTCTCGCCGTACTTGTGGAAAGTATGTGGCGCGGACGCCCTCTGCGTTCGACCACGATTGCTTGAGCGGGTGTATTCTGAACCTCGCTATGAAGAGAACCATTCTCGCTCCTGTGATAGCTCTCGCGGTGCTCACAGCGGCACACCCTGCGTTTGCGCGAGCGGTTGCGACCTCCAATTCTGCGCAGTATTACTTTGTCCTGTTGAATCGACCCGCGAATGCTCCTCAACTGAGTAAGGAAGCTGGGGAAAAGCTGCAGGAAGAGCACATGGCCAACATCCGCAAGATGGTGGCGGAGCACAAAATGCTGGTCGCCGGGCCGTTCATGGATGACACGGTGATCCGTGGCATCTTCGTGTTTCAGGCGGACTCAGCGAAGCAGGTGCAGGAGTGGGCCAACGCCGATCCCGCGGTCAAAGCAGGCCGCCTGGCGGCCGACGTGCACGGGCCGTGGCTCATCGATCCGGGTGCCATTCACAGTCCGTCCGACCCTCCGGGCATGGAGACTTACACGCTGGTTCTGTGGAAGGGGGGCGAAAAATGGAAAACCGACGCACGAGCGTTTAATACTGTTTTGGAGCAGCGTCCAGCGTTCGTCCAGAAGATGATGGCGGAACAATACTTGGCTGTTGCTGGCCTATTCCCGTTGAGCGTTCCAGGGGAGCTACGAGCAGTCGATATCTACCGGGTCGGGCCAGAGCAGACTGCCAAGCTGCTGCGAGACGATCCAAGCGTGAAAGCTGGTCTACTTAAAACGGAAATCCACTCCTGGGCCACCGGCAAAGGCGTGCTGGCGCAGGGGCAGCCAATCCACTAGCCAGACCCAACAATCGCGGCGACCTCGATTCGAATGCTAGGCTCGCGCAGAATGAGCATAGCCGCTGCTTGCAGCTGATATTCTCTTGTACGCATTTGCGAAGCGAATGCGTGCCATCCAGAAAATCATCAAGATCAGCGGCAGGAAACTCAGGAAGAGCAGCACGCCGGTCCGCCGTAATAGCTCGGGGAAGAGTTGTTGCCGCGCCAGGAAGATAGAGCCTGCGGCAATGAACAGCGCAAAGCACATGCGCCAGAGATGCCGCGCGATGCGGTGTGAGCCAGAGATGCCCCTGCGCACGAGCATGCGAACATCCCCCGTGGCAGCAAGCACAGCCACAGAACCGAGGAAAAAATACGGGCCAGGGGGATAGTCATACTTCATGCCAGTCGGACTCATCGCCGCTTCTGACCCCAGTGTCACCTCGACAACGGCGAGTCCCAAGACAAACATGAACGCGCCCCAATCAAAAATGCCGGGTTCCCCATTTCTGCGCCGAGCAGTAATCCATGCCGTCGCCACCAGGTAGAACGTTAGGGCACCTCCGAGAATATTGCCGGGTTGGTGCTTCATGATCGCCAAAAACACACCGCTTGAGGACAAGCAGAGCATCGCGATCACGAAAACGTTCCCCGCGAGGCCATGCTGGCGGGATCCTTTGCGCAGAAAGACTGCGACAAATCCAGACAGCATTCCTAATGTGCCAGCGACAATGTGAAGAAGCAAGATTGGCGATCGCATGTTGCAGAACTCCTTTCGCGGCGATGCAGGGCTTGGCCGGAGCACCCTGCGGCTACGACACCGATGCCCTCACCTTTGCTGGCGAGAGAACGATGAGTGTTAAACCGATCACAAAAAGTGGAAGCACTGCGCGCAGCAGATCTTCGCGAGGGATCAAGTCACGGAATGCCTGCACGGCCATAATGCCCGCGTGCGTGAAACTCGACCATGCCGTGAAGGCGATCAGGCTTCGATTCGCCGATGGGTTGCGAAACGCGAGCAGCAGGAAAACTCCCAGGGTCACATAGACGATACCGAGCATCTGCTCGCCTGGATTGGTTTGCATCCTCAATAAGGGATAAACACCAACTACGAAGAGCAACCCCACCAGCACCAATACGACCTTTAACGCTCTCTCTCGAATCATGATGACCCCCTGCGAAAAAACCGCTTCGAAAAACAACTGGATCAACACCCACGAGTCACAGGGGGTCGCGATAGCGGCGCATGCGGACCGCTGCCGCGAGAAACGCCGCAGTCGCTGCCAGCCCGAGCCACAGACCCGCGCTCATCAAGAAATGTCCCGGAGTGAGATGCATGGCAGGATTGGTCGGGAAGCTATCCGACATAGGGATCGCCTCCGGGCCGCCTGCAAAACGGTTTCCGATCATCCCGCCGAAATACGAAGTGCCGAACGCCATCTTCTCGGCAATGCCGATCGCCAGCAACGGTACGGTGGCCCACAGGAACGCCGCGCGCCGCGCCCACGCCGAGACCATCAACAGCCATCCATAAATCGGTGCTTGCCAAAGCGCATGGACCGTGACGAGGTGGTAGAGCAGCATGAGCGACATCTGGAACGGCGACAGTAGCGTCCACAGTGTCGCGACACTCAGGCCGCTCCCCGCCAGCACTGCGCCGTTCACGAGCAACATGAGGAATTGCGTGGCTGTCGTGATGGCCCATCCGAGAATCGGAACAATGACCAGGGGAACGGTTGCCTTCGCGAGTACCGTGGTAAGGTCAGAAACCGGCAGCGACTTCCAGAACAGAATGCTGCGGTCTCGCCGCTCGCTTTGCAGCGCCTCGAGGCAGTAGTAGAGTGCGACGAGCAAGGACGCGAGCATTACCATGCCAGCCGCATAGTCGTACGGTTGGGCGATCTTTTCACGCTGGTGCATCGCATCGAGCGCTAATGCCGAGCGCATATGTCTCGCCAGATGAGCCGAACTGATCAGGAATCCGATCAGAAAAACTCCGGCTGCAGCCAGCGGCGTAAGGTAGATCGCGCGGTTCTCCCATAGTTCCCGCCTCACTGACCAATAGAAGGGGTGGGTCGCGGACAGAACCGCGGGCGCGACTCTCTGCGATTCGAGTGGAGTTCCGTTCATCGCATTCGCTTGCGTATTCATCTGACTGCTCCTTGCGCCGGTCCGGCGGGACTGCCCGACGTATTTCCAGACGTATTGCCCAACACCGCGACAAACAGGTCCGCGATGCCGGGTGTGCGCGTGTCGCCGAGCGCGTCGAGTTGGCGACGGTCTACACCGCTGAACAGGAAGATACTGCGCCCGAGCATCTGCCTCTCATGCATCGGCTTGAGCGCCCGTGCCGCCGAGACGCGCTCGGGATTCACCATCACTTCCACATAGCGCGACTCGAACTCCTCCATGTTGCAACTGAATACGACGCGGCCCCGGTCGATGAACATCAGATCGGTGAGCACGTCCTGGATCTCGTCCACCTGATGGGTCGTCACGACAATCGTGCGGCTGCGATCGTAGTAATCGTTTAGCAGGGAATCGTAGAACTGCTTGCGATAGAGAATGTCCAATCCAAGCGTCGGCTCGTCCAGCACCAGCAATCTCGCGTCAATGGCCATCACCAGAGCGAGATGCAGCTGCGTCACCATGCCCTTCGACAATTCCCGGACCTTGCTGTCGCGCTTGATCGTGGTCTTCGCCAGAAATCCTTCCGCCTTCGCGCGATCAAATCGCGGATGCACTCCGGCGACGTACTCCAGCGCCTGCGAAACCCGTATCCAGCGCGGCAACACCGCAACATCGGCCATGAACGACACATCGCACATCAACTGCTCGCGCTCGGTCCACGGATCGCGCCCCAGCACTTTCAGATCTCCTTGATATGGCGTCAGTCCAAGAATCGCGTTGAGCGCGGTCGTCTTGCCTGCGCCATTGGGCCCAATCAGACCGAGGATGCGTCCTTCTTCGACCCGCAAATCGATGCCGTCGAGCGCAATGGTCGTGCCGAACGATTTGCGCAGTCCGCGTGCTTCGATGCATGCCATAATTTCGGCGCTCCTTCTTTTCAGTCTTACTTTTTACTCTTTAGTCTTCGACTTCGCGGTGCCCGGCTTTGCAGCCTCGGAAGCCGGCTGGTCTTTGCCGCCGCCATCCAGCAACTCTTCTGTCTTCAGTCCGAGTCGCTGAATGGTCGCCTGCACCCTCGGCCACTCTTCCGCAAGAAACTTCTGGCGCTCGCCCTGCAGCAGCAGATTGCGCGCACCCGCATTAATGAACATGCCACGACCTCGCCTGCTCTCGACCAATTGCTCGTCGACCAGTTGCTGATACCCCTTCAGGACCGTGAGATGGTTCACTCGATATTCGGCCGCGACCGTGCGCACTGAAGGCAGCGGATCGCCCTCCTTGAGCACGCCGTCGAGGATCATCGCGACCACGCGGTCGCGAAGCTGGCGGTAAATCGGCTGACTATCGTTCCACTCACGGTCCATCATGGGTTCCCAATCACCTTACTGAACATACGCTTCGTCATTTCGCCCGCTGCAACTCCATGTGCGCGCGAACCGGCTTGTCCCCAGGCTCCATGTAAGTCCAATCCTCGGTGTGATGGTTCGCGTCGATCTCGGTAAAGTCGGCATGGTGCATGTGTCCATATTGCAAGCTGCCGGAGACATCGAGGAAATCGAAGTCCACCGTTTTTCCGTCGGCCAAAGTCTTGCCCGCCATCCGCGGCCGATTGCCCGCATCGCAATAGTGAGTCAGGACCAGCCGATCCCCGTCCACATAGACCATAGTGACCGGGTGGTCCGGTCTGCCCATGCCCGTCATTTCATGCACGACGGCGTTCCCCATCGACGTTACCCGAAGCGAGACCTGTATGGCCTTGCCGTCGATGTCAGGATGCGGTGGGGTGGTAGTCACGTGGCCTTCCCACGAGCCCTCCAGCGTTTTGATCTTGTCGAAAGACTTTTGCGCGTCGGACTGCGCCACAGCCATGGCGGAGAGCGACAGTAGAATCACGGGCACCAGCAACCGAATGGATTTCATCTTCATTCTCCTCAATGTTCTTCTGGGCCGCAGATTTTGCGTTCGCTAAGAACCAACGGCAGGGTCAAATCGAATCATTTCTGCTAGCCATAGTGTTATAGTTAACTATAACACTATAAACAATGCAAGCATTTTCTGAGATTTCTTCTTGTTCGCGGGAGGGGCGATCTTTCGCGATTTGCGGGGAGCATCGAGCGGAACGATGAAAATCACACCGAGTGTCGACAAGTATAGAGGGACAATCTCAAAATGAAGATGGGGTTAGTTGCCGGGGCTGTAGTTCGCGGGGAAGCGCGGCCAGACAAACCTTCCTTCGCTTCGCTCGGGGACGGAGGAATGCGTCCGTCCCCACACTCCTCGGTTGCATTCTTCGACTAGGGCCGTGCCCCGACAAGTTGCATGTATTGACTCAGCGTCACGAAGCGGTAGCCGCGCGCTTTAAGGTTTGCGATCAATTCCGGCATGACCGCCGTGGTCGTGGACAACTCGTGGAAAGCTAGAATATGCGTGTACACTCCGTGCTTTTCCCGCTGTTCCACCTGCTTCAAGACTGCCTCTGCCAGGGAAGGCTTGGGGCACTCGACTGCATTTCTGGTGCACAAATAATCGAGTGAGTTCACGTCGCGCAATGCAATGGGGTTCTCTTGCGAGATGGTCAGCAAATGATAGCCCTGCCGCTCGAGGTCGCGGCGGGCATCGTCCGGAACGATCCAGTCTGGGGGACGGAGGTAGCGCGGCTGTGTGCCGGTGACTGCCCTGATCGCCTCCGCACCTCGATTCACGTCACCGATGACCCATTGCTCTCCGCGTTTGCGCTCTGCCGAGCGCAATTCGATGTGGCTATAAGTGTGGTCTTCCAGTTCGTGGCCATGCCGCACCAATTGCTGGGCGGCGTCGATGCATGTGATTCCGATGTTCTCTTCGTAACGCCGTTCTCCCCAGGTTTTCGGCGTGAGCCGCCATCCCACGACAAAGAACGTCGCCTTGACGCCATTCTGGTCGAGCACGTTCACCAAGGCTGGACCGGGATGTTCGCCTTTGGTGCCAAACAAAACATAGGGCCGTGGGCCGTCGTCAAAGGTGAGCGCAATGAGCTTATCGGCTGAAAAGGCAGCCCCGGCATTCAGGAACACGAGCGCGAATACAGCGAAGATTTTGTGGGATGACACTCCGTCTCCAAGGATGGCTTTCGCCATCGCTTCTTTAATTATTGGCTCCGATCGTTCTCGGGGCTAATTACCTTTGTGGATGGCCTGTCGCCACAACCGGCCAGCGCGAGCAGCCCGCGGAATGTCGTAGACTGTGGCTATGCCTGTGACGGTGGAAATGCACAACACCGCCGACGCCGAATCGCGGCGGGATGTAATCGCGATGATCGAGCACGTCCTCTCGGACCGTCCCGGAGACTGGCGGGTTGTGATTCTGGGCTCGCAAGCCAATGATTGCTGGGAGATGAAGATTACCGGCCCCAACGCGTTCGAGCGCTCCTATACGCTAGAGGGCGCACTCGGACAGCATGACCCCAGCACAGTGGCCGCTATTATCTCGAGGATGTTGCCGAGTAGAGGCTGATCTGACGAGCCACTACCGCCATCGGCGGAAACAGATTGTGCTTGCGAAGGAACACAGTCAGTAAAGAGCACGGCTGTCGCAACCAGTCGCGCACGGAGCCATCATCGAGTATCCAGTCCCCTTTGCTTTCAACGACTTAACTCCGTATAATCCCGCACAGAACCGCTAAACCCCAATTTTGCACCATTCGTTGGGATATGGATGCGCCATTCCTAGGCGTTCCAATAGGATAGGCACAGTCCAATACCCAGGGAAAAGTGTAGTTAGGACCGGGTCGGTTCGACCGGATGCCATTCTGGGGAGTGCCACAGGTTTTGGATGATCTTCCAGGTTCATCCAAGGCGAGGCAATAGCAGTTCGCAGACTCGCAGGTTAAGGGATAGCAGTAACTGTTTGAGGTTAGGCGCCATCCAAATGAAACGAAAGCCAGGACCGAGAAGTTTTGGCTAGAAGCCAGAAGCCAGGAGCCAGAAGCTACCATGCGCAAGCCGATCAAGTACGTTGAAAAAGCAGTCGTCATCGCCGCCAAGGGAACTTGGGCAGTATTCGAGCGTTTGAATCGCATCAAGCCGAATCCGTCGCCCACGCCGAAGTGGTCGGAAAAGCCGCTGCTCAAGTCGTACGAAAAGTCGAAGCCCCCGCTAGGCTGGCCGCGGACGACCGATTCGCTGTGCCCCAAGTGCGTGCCGGAGATCCGGCAGCAGATTCTCGATGGGCACCTGCCGCATGAAGTGCTGATGAACGAGAAGGTCGGCGAGATCAAGGCGCAGATCGTCGAGCGCGACGGCAAGATTCTGATGGTGAAAGATTGCCCGACGCACGGCCACTTCGAAGACGTGATGTCGATCGACACCGCGTTCTCGCAGCATCTGGAAGAAGTGTTCCCCGGCCGCGACATCGCTGCGCACAACGATGAGAAGCTGCATCATCACGGATCGTCGACGGTGAAGTACGGCCGCGGATCGGTGCTTACCATCGATCTGACGAACCGCTGCAACATGATGTGCGATCCCTGCTTCATGGACGCGAACCAGGTGGGATTCGTCCACGAACTGACCTGGGAAGAAATCAAGACGATGCTCGACAACGCCATCACCATCAAGCCGCGGCGGCAGATGAGTGTGCAGTTCTCCGGCGGCGAGCCCACGTTGTCGCCATACTTCCTCGACGCAGTTCGCTACGCCCGCAAAGTCGGATACAACTCGGTGCAGGCCGCGACCAACGGAATCGAGTTCGCGAAGAGCTTTGAGTTCTGCCAGCAGGCAGTCGAAGCCGGCATGCGCTATGCCTACCTGCAGTTCGACGGCATCGGCAACGCAGCCAACGCGCATCGCCTGGTCGGCAACCTGTTCGACGTGAAGTTGAAGGCGATCGAAAACCTGCACAAAGCCGGAGTTGAAATCGTTCCGGTCGTGACGATCGTGAACGGCATCAACAACGAGCAGGTCGGAAGAATCATCAAGTTCGCCCTCGATAATCCCAAGACGATCAGCTTCCTGAGCTTCCAGCCGGTCAGCTTCACCGGCCGCGACGAAGCCGTTACCGACGATCGCCGCGCCGCCCAGCGCTACACGCTCTGCCACCTGGCGCACGACGTAAAAAATCAAACCGGACTAGGCGAGCCGACACGCGACTGGTTCCCGATTTCAGTTCATGGGAACATTCAGCGATTGGGCCGACCTGATGCACGTCAACGACGTGAAAAACGATTGGGGCCAACTATCATGCGGTTGCCACCCTAATTGCGGGACGGGGATGGCCATCATGATTGACAAGGAAACCAAGGAAGCTGTGCCGGTTACCGCGTTCTTGCACGGGGATCAGCTGGCGAAAGATATTGCCAAGGTCAACGATGCGTCGCGCGGAAAATTCCTGACTGGGCTGGGAATGGCGCTGTGCCTGATGAAGAACTACGATCCGTTCCAGTCGCCGACGCACTTCAAGCTGACGGATTTGCTGAAGAAGTTCGACAAGAACTATCACATCACGGGAAAGAACTACGGCAAGGTTGGTCCGGACCGCACGGTGGAAGACGTGATGAAGCGGCGTACGACGGACCGGTGGAACTTCCTGTTCATCGCGGGAATGTGGTTCCAGGATCTGTTCAATTACGACTTCCGGCGGACGGAGCAGTGCATTATTCCGTACGCGACGCAGGAAGGCGAGATTTCGTTCTGCGCCTACAACACGGGCGTGGGATGGCGGAACATCATTGAGAAGATGCACATGACGGCCACGCTGACCAAGTGGTACGAAGAGCACGGACGGCACGAGATTTTCGCGGGCGGCAAGAAAGTGAAGATGGAAGAGGAGCACGTCGACTATCTGCGGCTGCGCGAGGAGATCGTCACCACCGAACTGCAGCATGATCTCGACAGCAAGGGCATCGCGAAGAACGCACGCGAAGAAAAGACGCGGGCGCGGGATGCGAAGCAGAAGCAGACTGCCGATGCGAAAGCCGAGGCGCGTGGGCCGCAGATCAACGATGAGGCTTACAACGCGCGCATGGCCGCGATGTATCGCGAAGTCGTGCTGAAGGAGAAGCCGGTCGTCGCCGAGAACGGATTCATTCCGCTCGGAGCGCTGACGAAGCCGAACGGGAACGGTAACGGCAATGGTCAGGCGGCGGAAGCTGCTAAGCCGGAGATTGCCGAGCCAGTGGCAGGAGACTAGTTCTCGGCTGTCAGCTTTCAGTAAAACCAAACGGACCGCTCGGGCGGTCCGTTTTCTTTTTTCGCTTGAGCGCGATGCAAAGATCTCACTTCTCGCAAAGAACGCGAGAAATGGGGCACCCGGTTCCGTCATGGGACACAGGTTGGTTGAAGGGGCAGTACTGCGCCGCCAGCCTGGAGTGATAACAGGTAGAGATAGGTGGTCAGTATATGGAGGCAGATGAGGTCTGGCTTGACCAGAATCTTGGGCGGGATGGCAAGTTGGACGGAGTTGATTTCGTTGAGGCCGAGGACGTGCTCGTACAGAGGAGGGAGCGGCAGCTTTGGAACCAGATCGAGGCGGCCGGCGATGCGGTTGGTGTTCGGTACGACTTGGTTGTAGGTGGCGGCAAACTGCGGGCCTCCGGAGCGTGGACTGGCGTAGGTGTACACGGCGGGGTTCTTGAACGGGGTGTTGGCAGCAACGTCGAGCGCGAGAAGGGTGGCGAGCGCGCCTCCGAGGCTGTGTCCGCAGATGGTGACGGAGGTGACGGGTCTGGAGAAATTCAAGCCCGACAATGCTTGCGTGACGCGCGGACATTTGGGATCGAGGGTGGTCGTCATCGACATGTAGACGGCGGTGAAGCCGTCTTCGGTATGACCCGCGCCTGGCAAGAAAGGACACGTCACCAGAAGGAATTCGGCATCGTGAACCCATTCTTGAATACCTTCTGTGCCGCGAATGGCGATCACGACATCACCCGCAGTGGCGGCCTGGAGGATGAGGCCGATGGAGACGCGGGCTTTTCCGCGGCTGGGATTCATGTCGGTGGCGAGGTCGTTTGCAAAGATGGAGGTGACGACCTGATAATTCGCCGCGCCGACATTGATGGTCTGGCCGGTGTGGTTCGTGACGTCTGTGGGATCTGTGGCGTAGGCCGCATTTACCAACTGTGCATAGAGGATCGCTTGGGTAAGGTCCATGGATGTGTACCTTGAGTTCCTTTTCTTAGGAATTCGAGAAGTCCTGCTTCTTCGGTGCCAGGTAACGAAGCCGGACGTGTGTGAGAGTTGCCTCCCATGAGCAAGTTGCTGCGGCGGACAAGGCATCCGTCGGACACGCTCGCTTATTCAGTTGAATGGGGAAAGCAACGGACGACGCGTACGAAATCCCGGTCCTTCTTCGGGAGGTCTGCGCCCGATGATCAGCAACACGTTAGAACACGGCTGGGAGCCTGTCAACAAGAGACCACCTTGGCGTGGTTTTCGCTTTTAGTCCGCACGAGATTCTTCGCTCCGCCTGAAAAGTCGCTCCGCCCAGAATGACGCGCGGGAAATAATGCGACAGGGGCGGTATACTTTCGGACCTATGCGAAAACTTGTCTTCCACCTCCTATTGCCATGCGCGATTTGTTTTGGGTTGGTTCCGGCGAGCCTGCATGCTCAAGCGTTGCTCGTCGTGAATCAGGGCGATACGAACGTGAGTGTCGTCGATCCTGCCGCTGCGAAGGAAGTGGCGACCATTGCGGAGAAGACTACCGGAGTTCACGGCCATGAGGTCGCCGTTTCGGCGGATGGGCACACGGCCTTTGTCCCGATCTACGGCAGTTCCGGGGTAGGGAAGCCCGGGATCGACGGGCATGAGATGCTCGTGATTGATTTGCCCTCCCGCGAAATCGTAGGAGACATCGATTTTGGGCACGGAGTGCGGCCGCACTGTGCGGTGTTGGATCGGACGAGTGGATTGCTCTATGTGACAACGGAATTGGATAAGACCGTGACGATCGTTGATCCGAAAACGAAAAAGATTTTGGGCGCAGTGCCGACCGGGCAGGAAGAGTCGCACATGCTGGCCTTGTCGCAGGACGGGAAGCGCGGTTATACGGCGAATGTTGGGCCGGGAACCGTGTCAGTGCTTGATATGCCGGGCCGCAAGACGGTGGCGGTAATCCCTGTGTCTGGGCAGGTGCAGCGGATTGCCATCTCGGCGGACGACAAGCTGGTGTTTACCTCCGATCAAACGAAACCACAGTTGGCGGTGATCGATACGGCGACGCAGAAGGTGAAGACATGGGTTGCGCTGCCAGGCACAGGTTATGGCGCGGCCGCAACTTCGGACGGCCGATGGTTGCTGGTCGCCGTTCCGTCCACGAATCAGGTGGCGGTCGTTGACCTGGGAAGCATGCAGGTGGTTCGTCGCATTGATGTGCCCAGTACACCGCAGGAGATTTTGATACGTCCTGACGGTAAGGTGGCCTATGTGTCGTGCAACACCAGCGGGAAGGTTGCGGCGATTGATCTCGTGAGATGGACTGTGCAGAAGGAGATTGCTGCGGGCAAGTTTGCGGATGGTCTGGGATGGGCGAAGTAAAAGCGCGAGATCATCAGTTTGAGTGCAGTGTTGTGTCTGCAGGTTTTTCGAGCGTGAATCGGAGTGTCGGCCCACGCCGCTATTGGGGGAATCCTACCTTTCGTACGAAATCTGTGTATCGCGGATCGGAGTGCAGGGGGACGAGGGTAAAGTCAGTGCGGAGGGTGGGGATCCAGAGGTTGTGCTCCTGGTAGGCAGTGTTGAGCCACTCGAAGGCGTGATCTTTGTCCCCGAGTTCTGCGTACAACTGAGCGATCCAGAAGGCGCCGAGATAGTTGGTCTTGGCGTCGCGTTGAGCGACCGAGACCTTGATGGCGCTGCGGAGAGCGCTAGGCCATCCACCAGAGTGGAAACCTTGGTCTAAGGCGGCGGCGAAGTCCGCAAGGTTCTTGTCATTCATCTGCTGGCCGGCAAGCTGAAATTCCTGAATGGCCGGCGAGTACTTACGCTCGCCCCAGTACGACCACGCCAGGCGATAATGGGCTGCGCCGAAGGATGGATTATCAGCGATCGCCTTCCGGCAGATCGCAATGGCCTTCTCGAACTGGTGATCGTAGTTGTAGACCTCGCACTGCACGGCCGCAATGATGGGTGAGAGCGGATCGAGTTGGTGGGCGCGGTTCGCTTCGTCAATCGCCTCCTGGGCGCGTCCTCCGATGTAGGCGAGTACTTCGGCGAACCACTGATGTGCGGTCGCGTCGCTGGGATCGATGGCGAAGGCTTTGCGGAACTCGGCCTCGCCCCCGGAAAAATCCCAGTAGTAGAGCATCTTCATGAGACCGATGTTGGCGTGGGGGCGCGCCAGCGTGGGATCAAGCTCGAGAGCTTTCTGAGCGGCCGCAATCGACTTGGGGACGACTTCGTTGGGATCGCCGCCGAAGTATCCGAGCACGGCGTAGACATCGGCCAATCCTCCATAGGCGAGGGCATAGGCCGGGTCCTTGTCGATCGCTTGATTGAAATAGGAGATGGCGGCGTTGAGATCGGTGTAGGTGCGCTTGTTCCAGGAATATCGACCTTTTACGTAGAGTTGGTAGGCGTCAGGGTTCTGTGTGCCTTGGCGGGTGACCTGCTGTTTTTCTTCGCGGCTAAGTTTGGACCGCAGCTTGTCTGCGATATCGCCTGCGATCTGCTGTTGCAGGGCAATAATGTCCGATGCTTTGCGTTCGTATTGGCCGCCCCAGATTTCAGTGTTGTCCTCGACGTTGGTGAGGTCGGCGGTGATTTGTACAGTATCGCCGTGCTGCGCTACGCGGCCGGTGAGCAGGGCGTCGACGGTCAAGTCCTTGCCAATCTTCTGAGGATCAACGTCTTTGCCTTTGTAGCGGAAAACGGAGTCGCGGGATTTTACTTTCAGATTGGGAAGATGCGCGAGGCTGGAGATTAAGGATTCCGTGAGACCGTCGCTTAGAAATTCCCCGTCGGGATTGCCGCTGGCGTTGGCGAAAGGAAGCACGGCGACGGATCCGATCTGTGGAGCGTGCTCTCTGTCGCGCCAGAGCCATGTACCGAGTGCTGCGGCCATGACCAGGGCGGCGGTGAGGGCGGTGCGAGATTTGCGGATGGGCCTGCGGGGACTGGTTGCCGGCTGCGCCGCGACCGACTGCGTGGATCCGGTATCGCGCTTCAGGCGTTGCAAATCAGTGCGCATCTCGGAGGCGTGTTGGTAGCGCAGAGCGCGATCTTTTTCCAGGGCCTTGTTGACGATTTCTTCCAGCTTGGGGGGCACGTCTGGATTCAGGCGGACGGCAGGAGCAGGCGTGCGGTTCAGGATGGATTCGAAGATTGTTGCGGTACTCTCGCCGCGGAAGGGGAGTTGCCCCGTGGCCATCTCGTAGAGAACTGAGCCGAAGGAGAAAAGGTCGGTGCGCGCATCGAGTTCCTTGGCGCGGGCCTGTTCGGGGGACATATAGGCAATCGTGCCTAGGGTGGAGCCGGGACTGGTCAGATGCTGATCGTCGACGGTGGCGGCCGCCGAGTTCGTCGAGCGAGTCTGGGTGGAGGAACTGGCGGTGGGAGCGACTTTGGCCAAACCGAAGTCGAGAATCTTGGCGTGCCCGCGCTTGGTCACGAAGATGTTGGCCGGCTTAATGTCGCGATGGACGATGCCTTGAGAATGTGCAGCGTCGAGGCCGTCGGCGATCTCAATTCCTACAGAAAGGACTGTATCGATGTCCAGCGGCTTGCCCCCGATCAGGTGTTTGAGGGTGACGCCGTCCATGAACTCCATGGCAATGAATGACTGGTCGCCGTGCTTGCCGATTTCGTAGATAGTGCAGATGTTGGGGTGATTGAGCGCGGACGCGGCGCGGGCCTCGCGACGAAAGCGTTCGAGGGCCAGGGGGTCGCGAGAAAGTTCGTTAGGCAGGAACTTGAGGGCGACGAAGCGTCCAAGCTCGGTGTCTTCGGCCTTATAGACCACGCCCATGCCGCCATCGCCCAGCTTTTCGAGGATGCGGTAGTGCGAGATGGTCTGATCGATCAAGTCGAGGTCCTGCTTTTCGTGGCTTCATCTTACGGAGGTGGAGTGGGGCCGTCAACGAATGGGGGGCCGACCCCGAAGTTGGGCGGAACGCTGAGACGCATCAGCCAAGAATGTACAAATTCGTGACATTGCTCTGACAATTTCCAGGATGCCTAACCCTACATTCATTGAGCTGGCTGGTCAGAGAATTGTGATTTGTGTGCGAAGAAATCTGCCACGTTCACTCCCCTGCCTTTGACCTGGCATACAAAGGAGATTCACATGCAGCGTCGCACGATTGCCTTCGCACTTGCCCTGGGGTTCGCGCTGATGTTGGTTTCGAGCGCGGCCCTGGCGCAGTATCAACTCACAAATCTATCTTCGAATCAGGTCAAGCAGGCTCGTCACGACGATCCGTTGCTGGTGAATGCCTGGGGGCTGGTACACGCACCCGGGTCGCCATGGTGGGTGAGTGACAATAACTCAGGGTGGTCGACCTTGTACGATCAGGCCGGAAATCAAGTGAAGCAGCTCAAAGTACTAATACCGACTGCGGGAAACGGCCCGAGTTCGCCGAGTGGGCTAAACGGCCCGGGCTCGCCGACCGGGATTGTGTGGAACGGATCGTCGGAGTTCCAGGTAGGCGGATGGCCGGCAGTCTTCCTGTTTGCAACGCTGGACGGAACCATCAGCGGATGGGCGCCCCAGACAAATTTCAACCAAGCGGTTATAGGTGTGGATACTACGGCCAACAAGAATCCGCATCCAGCCGTATACACTGGCCTGGCAATCACCAACAAAGCCTCGGGGAACCGCTTGTACGCGGCCGATATGGCGAACAACAAGGTGGATGTATATGACGGCACGTTCACTCCGGTGAAACTGGCGGCAGGCGCGTTCACCGATGCGTCGATTCCGGCAGGCTTTACGCCTTTCGGTATTCAGGATCTCAACGGACTGGTCTACGTGACCTTCGCCAGCACGACGGGCGGCAGCGGCGGTTTTGTGGAACGGTTTACGGAGGACGGTACGCCCGTGACACCGGGGAGGCCACTGATCCAGGGCGCACCGCTGAACCAGCCTTGGGGACTCACGCTGGCGTCCAAGAGGTTTGGACCGCTGAGCAATACTCTACTGGTTTCGAACAACACCAATAATGGGACAATCAACGCGTTCGACATTGGTAACGGGACTTTTGTGGGCACGGTGAAGGACGCATCGGGCAAAGTGATCTCGATTGATCAGTTGTGGGGAATCGGATTCGGAGACGGGGCCGGTAAGAACGGAGGAATCAACCAGCTGTTCTTCACGGCAGGGCCCAGCAATAACGTTGCAGGAACGCTTGGGATGATTACCGTTGTTCAGTGAGGTGACGAGGTGAGGTAGCCGAGGTTCGCCTAGCTGATTCGGGGGGCTCTTTCACGCGTTCCCCAGAGGCTGAAGTCGGGCCCGGTGTAGGCAGCAGGCCGCCTGCGAAGGCGGCCTGCTTTATTTTCTGGCGAATTTTCTAGCGCGCTACTGTGGAGAAGAAGATGGCGGATCGGTCGGAGTCTTCACAGTCGTTTTCTGGGTGCTACTCTTAACGTCGAGAGGCTTGTCCGCGAAGTCCTTGTGCGGTTCATACCTGGAGTTGGTGTCCGCGGTTTCCGAATGGTCGATGGGCTTCATGGCAACCACCTGGTAGCGTCGCTTCTTGTGATCGCCGTCGGGGATGCGCATTTCCATAACATCTTTGGAAATCTTAAATTCGCCTTCCTTGCCTACGGGCAGGATGACGGGATGCTTGTGATCCAGAGGCCGCACGTGGTACTCCATGTCATCGGTGCGGAGCATGTACTGAGGGCATAATTTCTCGTCGGAATCGACGTGTGTGGCGCCGATCGAAGCCCACACGCTTCCTAACCCGGTGATGCCGCGCTCTTTCGCGCCGCACGGAACCGCTTCCATTTTCTCAATCATGGCGCGAGCGTCATGCTTCTTGGCGCCCGCAAAACAGGGAACGGCAAGAGTCAATGCGCACATTGACAGCAACAGAAATTGTCCCTTCATCTTCATCCAGTGCCTCCTGGCCAATCAGATTGGTGACGGTTCGCGGTACGCGGGAGGCTGGCAGAACCCCTTCCCGCGTACGCGAATTGCAAGCTGGTTCATTTCACCTTCGGCTCAGCCATGGCGCTCGGCATTCCCTTGGATGGCGATTCAAACTGCTGGGCCGATTTCACGAACGACTGCGGGTTCTCGCCCAATTCTTCGTGCACCTTGGGATTAGCCCGCAGATATGTTTTCAAGGCAGGATGGTTTTCCAGGTATTCCTCGTTTGTGGCGAGTGACGGATCCTTGGAGAGTTCGCCAGCGATGTTGCTGTGACCTTCCAAAAATTCGTGGAAGCTGGAAAGCTCGCCGCGGGTTACATCGGGGTCGCGGCGCAAGCCGCTATCCTCGGCGCGGTCAAAGCGTTGCTCCTGCCGCATGAATCCGGAGGGATTCTCTTTGTACTCTTCGCGCACGCCGGGATGGCTCGCCAGGAACTCCTGCAGGGCCGGATGGCCCTGGACGAATTCCTTGTTGTCGACCAGTGCCGGGTTCTTGCGCAGCTGTTCGGCGATTTCAGGATGGCTGTCCATGAAGTGGTCCATGTTGGCCAACTCACCGCGAGTCACATCGCGATCGCGCCGGTCTTCCCGCTGATCGAAGCGCTCTTCCCGATTCATGAACGCATTGGGATTCTCTTTCATTTCCTCGCGCACGCCGGGATGACTTGCCAGGAACTCCTGCAGTGCGGGATGGTTCACGACGAACTCTTTGTTATCGACCAGCGCCGGGTTCTTGCGTAGCTGTTCGGCGATTTCCGGATGGCTGTCCATGAAGCGATCCATGTTGCCCAGTTCACCGCGCGTGATGTCGCGATCGCTGTTGCGATCTTCGCGCCGGTCGAAGCGTTGTTCCTGGTGCATCACCGCGTTCGGATTCTGATTGAGATCCTCGCGCACTTCAGGATGCTGCTGCAGATAGGTTTGCAGGTCAGGGTGGCTGGCAACGAACTGATCGTTATTCACCAGAGAGGGATCTTTCCTCAGTTGTTCCGCGATTTCCGAATGTTTGTCGAGAAATTGATCGAAAGCCGCTAACTGCTGCCGTGTGAGATCGGCGTCGCGGTCTTGCGGCATCATGTTCTGATTCGATGATTGGGCCCTCGCAGGCGCCACTGAGATCAATGCACTCAGCGCCAGGGTTGCAAACCAATATTGAATTGCCGGACCTTTGTGTTTCATAAACAAATAGGCCTCCTCAATGGAAAAATTGGTGCGTGCGAGCGGGCAGGAAGTAGAAATGCACGGACGTGGCCACAGGCTGTGGCCGGGCCCAAGGCCACTCTTTCCAAAGGTTTGCAACCTGCATCGGGAAGGCCCCGGGCGGATTCTCAGGGATGGAAATTCGACACGAACTGGGAAAATCGTCCTACAGCGCGCACCCTAGGGATCCACAGACGCGACCGGAGGAATGTGTTAACTTAAATGATTGTGAGGGCGCGTAGCTCAGTTGGTAGAGCAATGCCCTTTTAAGGCATGGGTCGCAGGTTCGAGTCCTGCCGCGCTCACCAAGATTTCAAAGTACTTAGCTGATTTCAGCAGGGTTGGTTTCGGGAACCCCCGGACACCCAGAGCATGTAAGGTTTTAGCTTGTACGCGGTTGTGGTAACGCTCCCGCGCTTCAACTTCTCTGAGAACCTCGCCGTAAGCACTATTTGCACGGCCTTCTTGTCCCTTCTTGGGCGAGCTTTTCTCGTCACTGAAAGTTGAGTGTGTCAGAAAAGCGGGCCGGACAGAATGATCTGGAACAAGCTGTTCCTGGGCCGGCACTCGGCGTCGTTCCTGTGAGTTCGTAGCGTAAGGTGAGCCGGTATTTCCAGATCGTCCTCGCCCTGCTGAAGGTCAAGCCGGGTCGAAATCCGTTTGCGGAGTTGTGCTGCGAAATGTGATTGACAAACGTTTCGCCGCCATTTCGGTGAGCATGTTGCAGATCCATACTTCCTTGTGCGCACGCGAAAGCTCTCTAATCGGCTGGTCTTGTCTTCTGCCGCCGGCCTTTCGGTTCGAACGGCGTTTCGATATGCTTTCCTCCATTAGCGTTATTTCCGGTATCAAAGTTCAACCATTGAGGCTGCCCGACTGATCGTAATGCTTTGCTCGACGAGTTGATACTTGAAGAAGCTGTAACTCCACGGTCCTAATTCGATATACAACCCCAACGTGGCCATCTCATCGCCGTCGCGGTCGTAGCTCGCATCCGACAGTACGTCAGTCAAATGCCAAGTTTCTCCTCGAACTTCTTCCCATGGAACCTGTATGCGGGCTTGAACGGCGTTGCCGCTCAGATTGACTGCGATGAGCCGCCGATCGTCGTCCTTCACCCAACTCCAAACGACCAAGTCTTGGCAACTTTGATTGTCGGGCCACCCGTTGCGCTCACACAGCTTCCATTCACCGTCGCGAAATGTCGGAGCATTGATGGCTGAGAGGAGTTTGGCGTAAAAAGCCTGAGACGCCTTGTTGATGGGCTCTGCGGGCCGTCTCCCGAGGAAGACCGGAACCCTCACCGTTCTGCCTTCGAATTGTCCTTCATGGTAGAGTCTTGCTCCCGGCAGAGTGGACATGGTGACCGCGGCGGCCCGCTCCTTCATAGGAGAAAAGATCGCCGCGGCCCGAGGCTCATCATGGTTCTCAAGGAAACGAAGCAGCTTCTGTTGGTACGCAAGGTCAGCACAAAGATGAAGCCGAACACTCTCGGCGTTTTCATGCTCAAGGCGATCATACAGACGCTTGTCGTAGCAGTAGTCGAACCCATGCTGTTGCAGCTCCCACTCCAAATCCCAGTAAGCCTCGGCGATGAAGCAGAGGTTCGGAAACGCGCTCTTGACGGCTGGAATAACCTCATTCCAATACTCGGTTGGCGGCCGTCGCCCGATACGGCTGCCCCAGGTGCGTTCGAAGACTTGGTTCAGTAGAAGCATGGCCATGTCGCAACGGACACCATCACACTGAGCAGCGATACTGGCGATGGTTTCAATCACCGCCTGCCGAAGCTCAGGCTGAAATGCGTTGAGCTGCAGAACGTCGGGCCAGGCCGGGAAGTAAGGGTCTCGTCCGCAAGCGCAGACGGTTCCCCGTACATCAATGAAGGATGCCGGGTCGTTCGCGGCATCTTCGATAGTCCCGTGGATAAAGTATTCGGGGTGTTCGGTGACCCACGGGTGATCCGGCGCCACGTGATTCGGCACGAAATCCAAGAGCAAGTTCATGCCTCTCTTCGCCAGTTCTCGCCGCGCAAGGGCTAGACCTTTGGGGCCTCCGAGATGTTCGTCAACCACGTAGCGCCTCACGCAGTAGGGAGATCCCACGTTGTCCTCTGGCTTGAAATCGGGAAGGGCGCGGCAGAAATCATCGAGCAGATTCTTGTTCTTGTTGGCGATTGCAATGCCGGCAGGACTTCGTTCCCAAACCCCCATGAACCAGACGGCATCGAAGCCGAACTTGGCGATGGCGTCCCATTCGGCGGGAGGCACGGAACCTAAGTCAACAGATATTCCACTTTTTAGACTTAGCTCGGAAAGCCAGACCCAGGTATTGATCTCATAGAGTGTCGGATATTGGGGCCAGATAGACATGGTACTCACCTCTCTCGGCCTGTCATTTGCGAGCGCCCTCCCGCAGGCACGGCAGTGAACGCTTCTGACAAAACACCTGACATTTGGACTTACCGCGTTCCGGACGCCCCCTCGCCTGGAAATCGAGACGAATCGCTGGCCCGAAGTTCGGTCACGCGACGCACAATACCGGTGGCCTTATCCGCATCAACGCCTGTTTCGCTCGACAGGTATGTCAAACGTGTCGGCGCGACAAAGCGCTGACAGCTCGGTTGCATTGTTCGTCGAGTCTGAAGGATTCGACAAAGACCTCGAGAATAGAATCTAGATCACCCCTTTGCGTATCGTAAACTGCCAGAAGTTACAGTGTTGCGTTGAGGGGAGACTCGGCGAGGGCTGTGGACTGGCGGAGAGGGATAAGGAGTGCCAAAGTCGTCGCCATGTGCGACGAGCGGCGGCTCCGCGAGCTCGTGCTCGGGGCCTACAACGGCGACGGCAGGTACGTCGGGGCGTGGGCCCAGGTCCACTAAGAGCCGATGGGCGAGGTGATGGTCAGTGCCTAGAAATGTTGGACCAACCTGGTGCACATAGAAAGGCCTCAGATCATGGCCTTCGAGCAATCCGAAAAGCCGGAGTTGAAGCGGAAGCTCGCCCACGACCCAGCAAGACAAGCGCAGCTGCAAACGCCCTTAGTTCCAGCGATCTATCTGCTGTCCCACTCATTGCAAAGTCCCGAGCTATTGTGCCCTCGCAACGGTAATGCAGCGCATGCAGCCGGTAAAGTGCATGCTCCCCGGAGACGAATGCTCAGCGCTCACCCCTAGTCATTCTTACAGTATCAACATGGTCTGTCCTTTATTACACTCCGATGAACTCTTAACCGAGGAGTCGCCGCTTAGGGAGGACGAACATGCCCGCCGCCTCAGCAGTCGCACTAAGCCGTCAAAATGGAAAAACCACGTCCCCCCCAAAGGGCCGCCAGCCGGTTACCCCGAGCTGGGTGGGGCGCGTCCCCCAACTCAGGCCGGGCCAGTATGCCGATGGCATGCCCATCCATTCGCCGGAATACATCTGCTGCAAGCTGATTCTGCGGCCCAATAAGTTCCATTCGCGAGAGAGCTTCTTTGACTTCGGCAAGGTCATGCGCGAGCCAGCTAAAGAGCATGGCGTGAAATACACGACAGACGGCTTCCTGGGGCAGCCAGTCAAGATCCGCGAAGTGCTCTTTATTGACACGGATGACTTCCGCCTCTACAACCACGCCTTCATTCTGCGGCGCCGGATTCCGTACAAGGATGGTTTCCCAATCGGCGAGCCTGAGATCGTCTTCAAGTACAGGCATCCCGAGTTGCAGGCCGCGGCCGAGACCGACGTCCGGCCGAATATCCTCGGCGATCATCGCGTCAAGTTCAAGGTCCAGGCCCTGCCTTTGAAGGAGAAGCTGGGCGGCATCCGTCTGCTTTTCTCACACAACGTGCAGTTCATGCGCGGAGCCATCGGATTAGGCCACGAGAATATCCACGACATGGACTCTTTAATCGACGTGCTCCCGGTGCTTGCGAGAGTCAGGAAGACCCCGAAAGAAGAGATCCATTTGGTCAGCAATACCATCGTCGAGGAGGTGCTTCAGGACATCGGCCTGCTTGATTTTGGTTCGGGGCTCACCTGCAAGGCCAACGTGGCGATCTGGCGTACCCGCGGTGAGCACCGTCCGCTCATCGGGGAGTTCGCTTACCAATTCAAGTTCAAAGACCGTGCGCAGCTCAGCCCGGAGGCATTGCGCCGAACGGAAGCCTTCTTTATCGCTCTGCAGTATGCAGCCGAGGATTACATCGCGCTGAATGCGACGAAGACCGCCACCGTCTATCGACTGCTGGGCAATCGGCCCAAGTCTCATGAATGAACCGCCAGCTTCTTGTCCGAATGAAGGGATCATGGTCGTGAGCCATGGCTGAAACTGCTGCTAAACTCGGACTTCAACGTGGGGAAACTGCCGCCGAGGCGCCAGCAGTTTCCATCTGGGAGATATTCCTGGAATTTCTTATCATCGGCGCCACCAGCTTCGGCGGTGTCGTGCCCTATTTGCGCGGCAGCCTGGTGACGAAGCGGCAGTGGATTGACGACAAAGAATTCGTTGAAATGCTGTCCATCAGCCAGAGCCTGCCGGGACTCAACGCCACAAACATGGCGGTCCTGGTCGGAGAGAAGCTGCGCGGCGTAATGGGTTCAATTGCCGGGATCATCGGCATCTGCCTTCCTGGTGGATTGCTGATGTTCGCTGTGGGGATCTTTTACCACCACCATGGTGACCACACGTTTATCACGGCGGCGTTGAAAGGGGTGGCGGCTGCGGCAGTTGGGCTGATCTTGTCCACTGTTGTAAGCCTTAGCCAAAAAGCGCTTTCCCGTAACTTCGATTTCGTGTTCATCGCAGCAACGGTGATTGCGGTGAACCGGTTGCACCTGGGAGTGCCGCGTACGCTAGTTGCGGTCGGGGCTCTGGCCATTCTCTTCCACCACCCGCGTAAGGCGAAAAAAGAGAGTGTGAAGCCTTGAATCAGATTCCAGCCTTGATTCGCGTGTTTGCCTATCTATCCATACTCACTGTCGGTGGCGGCATGGCGGCTTTCCCCGAAATGAAGATCCTGACCGTCGATGTGCACAAGTGGCTTACGTTCCCTCAGTTAATTCACTTGTACAGCGTTGGCCAGATGGCGCCCGGGCCCAACATGATGATGATTGTGTCGATTGGACAATGGGCGGGGGGAATCCCGGGTGCGATCGCTGTCTTGGGTGCATTTTTCGGGCCGACCGCTGTGCTGGCGTTCATCGTTGCCAAAGGGTGGAAAAAGCTCGAGAAATGGCCGTGGAGAACGTCGATTCAGCAAGGACTGGCGCCGGTATCGATCGGGTTGCTGCTGGCTGGGTGTTTCAGCATGGCCAAAGGCGCCATTACCGGAACCGAAACCGCAGCCATTGCGGTTGCCGTGCTGCTGATTCTGCTGCGCTACAAAGTAAATCCGGCTCTGCTAGTGCTGGCTAGCGCGGGCGCCGGTATTCTTACGTTCATGCCCAAGTGAGCCGTGGCCCGGCAATCCGGCTTCGGCTTGATGAAAAAGAGAGTCCCGCTCGGTTCGTCGCCGGTATTTTGCGAGCGAAGCCGCTGTCTATCTGAAGCAACTCCACAAGTATTTTGGGGATGCTCCACCTCCGTTCGCAACCGCCAATCGAAGGATCCTTTCTTCTGCTTCGAC
Organism: uncultured Acidobacteriaceae bacterium; assembly: GCA_963795875.1. GTDB lineage: Bacteria > Acidobacteriota > Terriglobia > Terriglobales > Acidobacteriaceae > Sulfotelmatobacter. Next base: position 697,857 of record CAWCJM010000002.1, on the reverse strand, counting down.
CCTAGCGTTGTGCCAGCCACTTCTTAGTCACTGCTGTTTTTACCGGACCCGGCGGTCCTCCAGAGTTTTAAATCCCAATCTTTTTCAGAGTATCGACTGTGGTATCGCCATGCAGTTTCCGGCGTGGGCATGGCCGTGACCATCCAAGTTCCGCGACCTTAGGCCGGAAGTGAATTTGTACTGTGAGGACAAGAGCCATGAGTAACAATTCTGCGCATCTCGGCAGCAAATATAATGCCCAGTCCGCCTGTACCCATTGTGAGGGTATCTTCGAGCACGAGCCGTGGTGTGCGACTCGAGATCCCCGGATGGCGTACGTGTACCAGATCGTCGCCGATGCGTCAAAGATCACGGCTGGAGATTCGTTGATCCTGCATTCACTGGGGGTCGCCTGGCTCGAAGCGGTTTGAAGAGGCTTGCGCGGGGCGCTCGGGATCAATAAGATAGCTGCGCCTGCAACAGGCCCTACGGAATGATCGGCCAGACCATTTCCCACTACCGGATTATCGAGAAGCTCGGCGGCGGTGGAATGGGTGTGGTTTTTAAGGCCGAGGACACGAAGCTGAAACGCTTTGTGGCGCTGAAGTTCCTTCCCGATGATGTAGCGAAAGATCCGCAGGCGCTTACGCGCTTTCAGCGCGAGGCGCAGTCGGCGTCCGCGCTGAATCATCCGAACATCTGCACTATTTATGAGATCGATGAGCACGATGGGCATCACGTTCATCGCGATGGAGTTTCTCGACGGGCAGACATTGAAACATCGCATCGGCGGGCGGCCGATGGATGTGGAGACGCTGCTGGGAATCAGCATTGAAATTGCGGATGCGCTGGATGCGGCGCACAGCCGGGGGATTGTCCATCGCGACATCAAGCCGGCTAATATTTTTGTCACCAAGCGCGGACAGAGCGAAGCTGCTGGATTTCGGACTGGCCAAGCTGGCGCAGAGTACGGAACACACGCTGACCACGCCGGAGGGGCCGATGACGAGTCCGGGGTCGACGATCGGGACGGTGGCGTATATGTCGCCGGAGCAGGTGCGGGCAGAGGAACTGGATCCGCGGACCGATCTTTTTGCGTTTGGGTCGGTGATGTATGAGATGGCGACCGGGGACATGGCATTTTCCGGGAGCAGCAATGGCGTGGTGTTCGAGGCGCATTCTGAATCGCATGCCGACCACCGGCGTCGGACGTGAACCCGGCGATTCCAGAGAAGCTGAACGATCTGATTTTGAAGTCGCTGGAGAAAGAGCGCGACATGCGCTACCAGACGGCGGCGGAGTTGCGCGGCGATCTGAAGCGGATCAAGCGCGGGCTGGAAAGTTCGCGGATCAGGTCGGGAAGCGGGTCGGGGATTTCGGCAGTATCGGGGCCGAACGTTGCGACTCCGCGGGTGAGCGCGAGGCAGGTTCCGCAGCGGACGTGCGTGGACGGCGGCAGCTGTGGCGGGAGTGCTTGCTCTGCTGGTTGGGCTGGGAGCAGGAGCGCTGCTGTGAAGGGCTCGGGTAAGACGGAGTTTGCAGCGTACCATCCGCTGACGTTCCGGCGCGGGATCGTGCATTCGGCGCGCTTTGCGCCGGATGGAAAGACGGTGATTTACAGCGCGGCGTGGGAAGGCAAGCCGCTGGATCTTTATACGACGCGTCCGGAGAGTCCGCAGTCGCAGTTGTTGGAACCGAAAGGCGCTGACGTGCTGGCGGTGTCGGCCTCGGGAGAGATGTTGCTGGCGCTGCACAGCAAGCCGCGGGATTCAGCGTTTCTATATGCGGGCACATTGGCCCGGGTGCCGCTGGTGGGCGGAGCGCCGCGCGAGATTCTGAACGACGTCGAGTGGGCGGACTGGTCGCCAGACGGAACCAACGTAGTTGCGATCGTGCATGAAGTCGGAGGACGGAAGCGGCTGGAGTTTCCGCTGGGCAAGGTACTCTACGAGGCGGATGGGTGGATGGGGAATCCGCGCGTCAGCGCCCGACGGAAAAACGATTGCCTTCGTGGACCATCCGCAAGCGGGGGACGACGGTGGGGCAGTCACCGTCGTCGATCTCGCGGGGAAGAAGACGATCCTTTCGGATGGATGGGACAGCCTTCAGGGCCTGGCATGGTCTCCGGACGGCAGCGAAATCTGGTTCACGGCAACGCGCACGGGGGGCGACCGCTCGCTGTATGCCACGGATCTGTCGGGGAAAGTGCGTCTGCTGGCGCGCGTGCCGGGCGAGTTGACGATCCTGGATGTGGGCAAAGAAGGGAATGTGCTTCTGACCCGCGGCAATGATCGCGCGGGCATGATCGGGCTGGCACCCGGGGAACCCAAAGAAAAGGATCTCTCGTGGCTCGATTGGTCGGCGCCGGGAAGCTTGTCGGCCGATGGAAAGATGATTCTGTTTTTCAGGAGTCTGGCGAAGGGGGCGGACCGCATTACGCGGTTTATCTGCGAGGCACGGATGGATCGCCGGCGATTCGGTCTGGGAGAAGGAAGCGGCGTCGCGCTTTCGCCTGATGGGCAGTGGGCGTTGTCGCGGTTGAACGTGGTGCCTTCGCCGCTCGTACTTTATCCGACCGGTGTGGGCGAGATGAAACAGCTGAAAAACGATGGCCTGAATCACATGAATGCCGCAGCTTTCCTGCCGGACGGGAAGAAGATTCGTCTTCACTGGGGTCGGAGACTGGACATGGGGCTCGACTTTACTTGGAATCGCTGGACGACGCCACACCACATGCATTCAGCATGGAGGGAGTCGCGACGCTCATGTTGTCTCCGGATGGAAGAATGGCGGCGGCGCGCGGTCCGGATCAGAAGATTTATCTGTTCCCCGTGGCGGGAGGGGATGCAAAGTTGGTGCCGGGGGTGCAGCCGGGCGAGTTTCCGACGGCGTGGTCTTCGGATGGACGTTCGCTTTTTGTGATGACCCGAGGACAGATTCCCGCGCAAGTGTTTCGCGTGGACGTGGCGCAGCGGGCAGAGAACCTTCTGGAGATCGTTCGAGCCCGCGGATTCGGCGGGGATCGATACAATTCGAGGGGTGCTGGTTTCGGCGGACAACAAGGCCTATGTTTACGGTTACAGCCGGACGTTGTCGGATTTGTATCTGGTGCAGGGGTTGAAGTAGAGAGTGGCCGCCGGGCCATTCGGTATCGATTCGGCAACTTTTCCTAATTCAGTTGCGGTATATTCTCAGCGTGATCGGCACACATTTGCGGTGGTTTCTCGTCTTAGTTTTTGTGGCATGCGTGGTGAATCTTGGGCACGCGGAATCCTATAAATATTTCCGACTCGGAAATAAAGAAGATGTTCAAACCAAACCTGTTGCGGGCATCGCCATGATGGGCGGTGGGGATGATCTGGACGAGGCATTTCGCTGGTTGTGCAACAAGGGTAGTGGCGGAGATTTTCTGATTCTGCGCGCACGTGGCGACGACGATTACAACTCGTACGTCAACGGACTCTGCAAAGCCAACTCAGTGGCGACGCTGATTATTCCCGATCGCGAGGCGGCAGAGGATCCGGCAGTGGCGAAGATTATTCGCGAGGCAGAGATCGTGTTCATCGCAGGCGGCGATCAAGCGAACTACATTCGTGGATGGAAGGGAACTCCGGTCGAGAGCGCGATCAACGACGACATCGCAGCCGGGAAGCCGATTGGCGGGACCAGCGCGGGGCTGGCGGTTGAGAGCGAGTTCGTGTACAGCGCGACGGGGGATCAGCCGGATGACAAGAATTTATCATCGGCGGAAGTGCTGGCGGATCCTTATTTTGAACGAGTGACGCTGGCGCGAGAGTTCCTGAAGGTTCCGCATCTGGAGAATCTGATCACGGATTCGCATTTTGCGAGGCGGGATCGTATGGGGCGGTCGCTGGGATTTCTGGCGCGCATCATGAAGGATGGATGGAGTTCATCTCCGCGGGAAGTGGCGATCGATGAGAAGTCGGCGGTGCTGGTCGAGGCGGATGGGAAGGCGCGTGTTCTGGGCACGGGGAAGGGGGCGTATTTCTTGCATCCGACACAGGCGCCCGAAGTTTGCGAGAAAGGCGCGCCGCTTACGTTTCGGGGTGTCAGTGTTTACCTCGTTCCTGCAGGTGGTCATTTTGATTTGCCCTCGTGGACCGGTGACGGAGGGACTGCGTATTCATTGTCGGTAGTGCACGGGAAGATTGAGAGTACGCAGATGGGGAAGGGAACCTATTAAGGATGCTCTTTCACTACGATTCTCCCACCAGAAGTCACTCACATCGCAATGCGGTCATAGGATCGACCGATAGCGCTCGGCGGACGGGCACGAGGCACGCTATCGCTGCAACGAGCAGCAGCAGACATGATGAACCGAGCACAATCAGCGGATGACTGCCGCTATTACCAACCCAGATGGAGACAATCCGATTCATGCCGACCCTCAATGTAAGCCCGACGACGATGCCGAAGGCGACACTAATTCCAGCTGAAGCCATCGCAACCTTCAGAACATGAGAGCGCTTCGCGCCGAGCGCTATGCGAATACTGAACTCGTTGCTGCGCTGCGCCACTGAATAGGAAACGACGCTGTACAGACCGACCGCCGACAGAACGAGCGCCAAAATCGAGAATCCAGCAAAGAGGGCTGCGATGAGCCGTCCTCTCGCAACTTCCGGCCGCTGTTTTATCCGTGTTTCCAAGTCTTCGATCCGGCTGGAAATCTGCTGGTCGGGATTGACCGATGCCAACTGCTTCCGGACACTCTGGATGATGGATTCCGGCGCGGAACGCGTCCGGATAAGGACCTGCGTTCCCATCAGCATCAGGGTACTGTATGGGACAAAGATTGCCGGCTTGACCGGTTTATCAAGACCGTCATTGAGGGCATCGGCCACGACGCCGATCACTTCCTTCCAGCCATCGGCTCCGGGAGCGGTTAGCGAGTCGGGCGGCTTGCTTATCAGAGTCGGTACTCTCAGAGAATGTCCCACGATACCGCCCTGCGGATAGTAGCGCTTGGCAAAGGACTGGTTCACGATAACCAGCGCAGCCCCACGTGTAACTTCGGTAGGGTTCCAGATGCGCCCTTGCAAGAGCGGCATCCGCAATATGCCGAAGTAGGCAGGATCGGCGAAACTTATCCTGGCCGTTTGGTACTCGGGCGATGCAGCGGGTTGGCCCAGGAGTTCGAATCGCTGTTCCCATCCGCTGATTGGAGGAGTGGCGCTCGAGGATAGTCCCGCGGAGACAACTTCCGGCAAGCCCTCAATGGTGGCGCGAAGGTGCTCGAAATAGTTCGCCCGCGATTCCCACGTCGTCATAGTGTTTTCCTGCAAGGGAATCCCCACGGAGAGCACGTTGGTCGGGTCGTAACCGAGCGGTACACGCATCAAGCGCATGAATCCCGCCATGGCTGAGCCTGCGGCAGTCAACAGAAGCAGAGTGAGTGCAATCTGTCCGGCGATGAGTGTGCCATGCAGACGTCTACCGTGAACGCTGCCAGCAGATCTTTTTGCGCTGGACTGCATGACCTGCCTGATATCTGGCTTCGCCATCTGCAATGCAGGCACGAGGCCAAAGAGCACAACTGTGAACAAGGCCAATCCTGCACTGAACAGTAATACAGGAAGGTTAACGCCGACGGCCACATCGGGCGGATACATCCGGCTCGGCATCCACGCAACGATCAGGCTTACAAGCCGGTACGCCATCAATATGCCGAGCCCCATGCCACTTATTGCGAGTGTTAGCGACTCCGTCAGCAACTGTCGCACAATACGAACGCCGCCGGCACCCACCGCCGATCGCACCGCAAACTCATGCTGCCTGGCCGTGCCACGAGCTAATAGGAGTATGGAGACATTGCTGCAACCAATCGCCAACAGCATACCCACTGCCGCAAGCAGTAGGTAAAGCGTGCCGCCCATGTTGCGCCTTACTTCGAAGGTCAACGGACGGATGTCAACCTTGAATCCCTCAGGAAAGCTGTGTGGCCGTTCTTTAGAAAGGCGTTCCAACAGCAGTTGCAGTTCTGCGTCTGCAGCTGCAGGGCTCACCCCCGGCTGCAGCTTCGCGACGACACCACCGCCCTGGTCGTTGTCGGTCTCCTGCGGCAAATAAACGTCGGCTCCCCAGCCCCAGGTGAAATTTGCAGGAGTGACTCCGACAATCATGTAGTTCTTGTGATTCAGTTCCAGCGACTTGCCGATGATGGAGGGGTCGCCATTGAAGTGACGCTGCCAGAACCGGTAGTGCAGCATCACAACTGGCTGAGGCTCCTGCCCATCAATCGAATCTGAAGGTCCAAGTTCGCGGCCGAGCAAGGCAGGAACGCCCAACGTAGGAAAGGTCTCTCCTATTCCAAAGAAAGCGACGACGTCCTCTGGAAGGTCTCGGCCTGTAACCGTCAGGTTCGATGAATTCCACGTGGCGATGCTCTGAAAGGCTCGCGCCTTCCGCAGTTCACGCAGCTGCGGCGCTGAGAACCAGGGATCGAAGAGGTTTCCCCGAGTATCCCTGATGCTTAAGTTGGAGAGGCGATCAATGTTCGCGTACGGAAAAGGATGCAGCAGCACACCGTAAATCACGCTGAACACAGAGACGGTGGCTCCGATCCCGAGCGCCAGCGAGAGAATCGCGGTCAGAGCGAATCCTGGATTGGTGGAGAGTTGCCGGAGCGAATAGCGGAAATCCTGAACGAAGCTCGGCACAATTAGTCCTCGCGAGGCGATACTAATAATCGCATGACATCGGCAGTTGTTCTCTTAAAATAGCGCCGCTTGTTCATCCGATCCAGCATGCCGAGGTGCTCAAACCGCGACTCCGAAAGAAAACTCCGCAGTGGTTGTAGCAAAATCTCGATTACGCCATTGGCCTCGTCAATCAATCCTCAACCAGCGTCCCCAATTACAGAACCGATGCGGCTAAACCCTACCTCAAGCGAGGGCTGCTTAGGACTACCCTGCTATCTGGGCATCACCACAACTTCGTCCTTCGGCATGGCGTCGAGCGTAGCCTTATCAATGCCCAGATGCGCCAGCACGAGCTCCGGCGGTGTATGGGTGAGCCATTCCGAGAGCGCAAGGTCCTGGTAGAAGCTGCTCTTGAACATCTCCAGAAATTTCAGGTCGGTGTCGCCGGTATTCTGGACGTAATGGGGCAGCGTCTTCAGGACGTAGCCAACGTCTCCGGCTTGAAAGTCCATGGTGCGGGCGCGGCCTCCGGTGGCGAACACGGTCATTCTTCCTGCACCGCTGATGTAGTACTGCCATTCGTCGGCGTTGGGATGCCAGTGCAGTTCGCGGATGCCCTCCCGGATGGACCGTGACGATCGCCGCCGCGATCGTCGCGGAGACTTTGAACTTGCTGGAATCGACGATCCGCACCTCGCCGCCCTTGGTGCGTTTGGTGACCGCCTGCTGCGTGGTACGAAAAGCGAAATCCTGCGGAGACAGGCCCAGCGAGCCGGCAGCCGCTTTCTGGTCCGTCCGCCAGCGGGCCGGGAACCGCAGCCTGGAAAATAAATTTCTCCCTCCGCGGCATTTTTCCCATCGCCTGTTCACTCACGCCGAAGTTTTTCGAGAGCACATCGTGGGGCGTGTGCGCCATCCAGTCGGTGAGCAGCACGGTCTCGTATTCGGAAAAGTTGCCATCGTCGAACACCAGCAGAAACTCGCAGCCATCGGGATTCAGGCCTTGAATGGAATGCGGAATCCCAGTGGGGAAATACCAGAGATCGCCTTCCGTCACGTCGCTGACGAAGCTCTTGCCGTCCGCATCAAGCCCGGTGATGCGCGCGTTTCCGTAGAGCATGAATGGCCCACTCAGCAGCGGTATGCCAGTGCAACTCTCGGATGCCTCCTGCCGTCAATCTCATGTCGACGCCGGCAATCGACTTGGAAACCGCAAGCTCCCGCACCGTGACCTCGCGCGACCATCCACCCTCCTGCATCCGTTTGTGCGCGATTCCGAAAGGATATTTGAACGTCTGCACGCCGCCCGCATCGGTGGGTGGCGGCAGGAAAGAGTCTGGATTTTGGGCATCGAGCGCGGCATTGCCCGGGCCCGGAGCGCTGGCGCTTCGATCAGCTCTTGTCGGGTATGGCTTCTGATCTCTGCTCGACCTGGCCGAGGCATCCGCCGCCGATAGCATCCCGCGCCGCCAGCGCCGCCGACCCCACTCCGAGGAATCCACGCCGCGAAAACATGTCCTTCTTGGCATCGTCGTTCATAAAGTTCTTCTTTTCAGAACACAAGAAAACAAGCTTTCCGATTCCAGTTCGCCAGTTGGGCAAGACAATAAGGCAGTCATTGTGTGCTGTCAATCCACTCTCTCATATCAAAAATTACCAGGCAGACCCACAGCGGAGCTGGGCTCTGCCATTGTTTCAAGAAGGGGCAGAAACTGGCAGGGAAGTCCGGAAGATCTGAAAGGCCGGGGACACATCGGGGACGCTATAGCTGTTGCCTGTTGCTCCTAGAACGCCAATTCAGCGCGTCCGTATTCCCGTAGCTAGGGCTACGTCTAATCCCAATCGCGACCTTATGGGTGCTCGATGGCGGCGGATTTCACCCGTTTGCTGTCGCGGATCTGCTCTGTGGTGAACTCGCCTCCGCAAACGCTGCAGCGCCAGCCCGGGGACGCGGCTTGCGCGATTCCGGCAGTCCCGTTGCTGATCGGCGCGCCTGGCCCTTACCAGTTCGCTACTGCACTGCGGACACTGTCGTTGAATCATGAGGTTCTGCTGGGGAACGCCACCTCACACCGCGGAGAATTAATTGCCTGGGTGAATCGTGCGAGCCTCCTCAATTGTAAGTCTGGAAGGATCGCAATAGCCGTACCCTTTCAGGCAAGCCGCGTAATTGCGCTTGTGTTCGGCGTCGGCCAGCGCTTTGGCTTCGGCGGGAGTCAGCTTTCGTATAGTCACAAGTCTCCTGCCCGTCCTTGCACGCCGCGAGGTTGCGCTGGTGTTCTGCTTAGGCTGTTTGTTTTGCTTCCAACGGAGTGAGTTTGGAGTGGTCGCACTCGCTCCCAGCCGTTCTCACAATTTTGCGCGTTGCGCTGGTGTTCTGCGGCAGTCACTTCCTTGGTTTGCGAAGGAGTTAACTTGCGAATGATCGCACTGTCCCAGAGCCGTTCTCACAGTCGGATGCGTTGAGTTGGCTGTCGGGCAATGTTCACTTCGGCCGTCTTCCGCCACGGCTCAGTTTGGAGTGGTCACAGGCGTCCGCTCCCGTCTTTGCAGGCCGCAATGTTACGCTGTGTTCCGCGGCGGACGAATCTCGCGACTCAGCCGGCGGTCAGTTTGGATCGGTCGCAAGACTGCATCCCGTCGTTGCAGTCGGTCACATTCCGCTGGTGATCGGCGACGGCCAATGCGATCGTCTCCGGTTCAGAGAGCTTTGAGCGATCACAGGAATCGTAACCATTTCTGCAGTTCGCAACGTTGCGCCCATGAGCGGCGAGGGCAACATCCGCCAATTGCGCGGCGCTCAACTTGGATTGATCACAGCTTCACGGCCTGCCTTGCAGGCCTCCAGATTCTGTACGACGATCAGACGACTGAGCAAACGCCAGAAGCGGCGAGAGACAGAGACTAAGACAGGCTACTTGCACCCAAAGATATTTCCGGAGACTTGCTTTCATCTTGTCCGCCTTCCGAAAGATTCGTTCTACCGGTGACCAGAGACCTGGGACATGCGCTTGTTGATCTGGCCAGAACCAGCATGCGTTCCGGCCAGTCACAAATCCGTCCCGCTGACAGCTTCCTATCGCGAGCTACTTCGTGTCTTCTTTCGCTTCCGCAATGTGTGCTTGCTCGCGGGCTTCGGCTACGGCCTTCATGAATGGTTCCGCACTCTTCGGCGTTGCTACCCTGCCCGAGAGAATGTTGCGGAATTCCATGTGCTTGCCATAGATGGCGATGGTGGAATCGTTGTCCTGCTCCACAACTGCACCTTCGAACGTCAGGCCGGCGAACACTCCCTTGGAGCGGGAATAGGTCAGTACTTCAGTGGTCATCTTCCAGTCTGTTCCCGCGGAAGCATGACGGCCTACTGGGCCGGCTGCTACCGATCCCTCGCCAGTCAGTTCGAACTTGCTGGAGAGCAGATGCTGCAGACCTTTATCGTTCATTACCAGCATGACCAGGTCCACGCCTTCGACGCCGATCTGAAATCCCCACTCCCGCCGCCGACGGAGACGAATGCCGGTGCGCTCCAGCCTTCAGCAGTGCGGCAGGAGGCCACGCCACGTCCATGCTTGCCACCAAAGACGAATCCACCCTTGATCATGTTGGGTACCACCACGACGCACTTTGCGTCGTTCAGCACTTCTTCGGGGATACCTTTGTCCGGTGTCGCCATGATGGCGTTAATCACATCGACCGACGATTGCAGGCGTGCTACCGAGTCTTCGCGTGCCGAACCAGCCAGCGCGTAGGTGCCAAACGTTCCCATGATGCCCATCAACAGCAGTGTCATTGTTTTCTTCATTGAAAGGTTTCCTTTAGGTTCTGCGGAACTAAGAGGAGACAACTTCAGATAGCTGACTTAGCTCAGAGGACCTGAAAGAGAGAGGAAGTGCTCGTCTCAAGAACCATCATCCCTCAAACCATCCCAATAGCTGGTCTGAATTGCTCACTTCAAGGGTGATGGTCAGAGCGGAGACGCCGGTTGCCTCCCTCCGGCCGGAGGGAATGTGAGCAATCCTGCACAGAATCATTAGCGTTGATCTGGCATCGTTAGGGCGAAGGTGAAATCGATGAAAGCCGTTTTTGCTTTCTTCCCAAAGTTGCTGGCGTTGTTCAGGCCGCAGTCCCAGCAATTCCAGTCACAGAGGATGTGTCCATTCTGCGGGCTGATCACCCCGCGCGCCAAACGATTTTGTCTGGAGTGCGGCAAGTCGCTCAGCCCTGCTCCTCCGAAAGTGAAAGAAGCTAAACAAGAAGGATAAACAGAGGAGATCGATAAGCTTTGGACGATCATCGCAGTACTGTTTATTTTATGGCTCTTGGGTTTTAGCTTGCACGTGGCGGGCGGTCTGATTCACCTGCTGCTGGTCGTTGTCGTGGTGATGGTAGTGATTAACCTAGTGACTTGGACGCAGCGCGGCCTGACATATCCGCGCCACGAGATGAAAGCGCCGCGAGATCCATTCAGAACTTGAAGGCCCGTCCGTTTTCTTCTTCAAACGTTCACCAAAAAAGGAGCGTCCTTCGGGCTAACCGGGAGTGAGGAGCAGCTAATTGTTGGTGCTCTCGCGTGATCTGCCCGTGCGCCTGAGATGCGCCGCCTTCTGTGCTCTCAGAGTTCCTTCTCTGCGTTGCGTCGGCTTCACGTTCAGGACAAAGTGAACAGTGGCCCACAGGAAGTGAGGTCCATCGGACTTGGTCACAAGAGCGTCGACGGATCTTAGAGCACCTTCGGGCAGTTCCAGATCATCGGCCACCATGACGATTGGGAGTTGTGGCTTGGCCTTCTTGATCTCAGCCGCGACGGCAGCGCCATTCGGTAGGCCTAGATGGTATTCAAGCACAATCGCATCTACTGGGCATGACATTAGAAGCCGCAATCCATCCGTCCCGTTGGTCGCCGTGACCAGTTGGTATCCGTTTTCCTGCAACAAGTCCAGTTGAGTCGGATCCCGATGGATGCAGAGCAGTGTGCTTTTCATTGTCATGCATCAGGTATATACGCGGGTTGTCGAGCAGTTCTGCCCAGAATTGCTCACATCGATCGGACCTCGAGATCGCCCACAGCAGTGCAATTGCGCTGAGATACCGCGAGGCCAGAAGCGTAGCACCCTTGTGTGCCCCCAGTGTTTTTGGCCTCAATGAAAAAAACAATATCTGCGCCTCTCCCCTTACACCTGGATACATGCGCCGCCCCTGGGATCGCGGGCACACTTGCGGTTCGCAAGAATGAAATATCGAAGGAGACGGATGGATTCTCGTTCGACTTCATGGCTCACAATGCGCCATTGCTTGAGAACAAGATGCTCAATAGTGATCCGTTCGGGACCGCAATCCCGATTCTTCCCATGTGAGCTATCTTGCTCAGACGCGCCTGCCCACACCTGTCATTCTTAATTATCTTCTGAGTGTGTAGATGGAGCGGCGAAGCTGAATCGCGGCTCTTAACAATTAGGTCGCAGGGGTCGTGCCCTTGTCAGGTCACGTATAGCGGCCACATCCAGCGAATCAGCATTCTTCATCCGTGTGCCAGCCGCCAAACCTTGCGGCGAACGCGATTTGACCCTAGAGAATCTCGAACATCGAAATGAGGAACACCTTCAGGCGGATGAGAGGAGTTCCCTCGCGAAACGTAGCTCGTCCGAACAAGGAAGGTCAAAGATCATGCCTTTAATTCAACTCCTGGAAGTTCTGATCGTGGTGGGCGTCCTGTTGTGGCTGGTCAACCGGTTCATTCCCATGCAGGGATCCATCAAATCCATCTTGAACGGCGTCGTCGTTATCGCCGTGGTTCTTTGGTTGCTGAACGTCTTCGGGCTGTTCCACTCCCTTTCCGGTATTCGTATCGGAAAAAGTTGACCACGACCACGGACTGTGAAGAATGCATCGCAACAATCATGGTCGAGACGACCACCGATTTCGATAGGGGCAGATTCCTGCTCCCGAGGAGATAATTTGAAAACCAAGCTTTTGTTAGCAGTCGGAATCACCCTGAGTTTGAGCGCGTTCGCTCAAACTGATTCACGAGCGACCGGAGACGTCGAGCATATGAGTTCGACGCCTACGTTCCGCGTAACCGTCATCAGCCGTAGCGTGCAGGCCGTCAATTATCAGCATCGCAGCGGATCTTCAAAGCTGGATTTCTCTGGCACCGACCTGATGCCCTCGGCGAACGGCGTTGCCGAGATCAATAGCAAACGCGGGTCCATCGCGATCGAAGCGGAATTCGGAAACCTGCAGAGGCCGACGACATTCGGCAATGAGTATCTGACCTATGTTCTCTGGGCGATTTCGCCCGAGGGCCGCGCCGTCAATCTGGGCGAAGTCCTGCTCGGTGGCAACCATCGCAGCAAACTCAAAGTCACCACGGACCTTCAGGCGTTCGCGCTGATTGTTACCGCTGAGCCGTACTACGCCGTTCGCCAGCCCAGCAATGTGGTGATTCTTGAGAACGTAGTTCGTGAAGAAACCAAGGGCACCACTGAGGCGGTGAACGCAAAGTACGAACTGATGGAGCGCGGTGGCTACATTCCCACTGGCTACAAGTTCGATCCGGTGGTATTGAATGCCAAGCTGCCTTTGGAGTTCTTTGAGGCGCGGAATGCTCTGCGCATCGCTCAGTCCGAGGGTGCCGAGCAGTATGCCGCAGACAGCTATCGGCACGCCGTCCAGTTGATGGATACCGCAGACTCTGAAGCCACAAACAAACACATGGACCGCAAGCCGTTGATCGCGGTCTCTCGCGAAGCAGTGCAGACCGCAGAAGATGCACGCGCAATCGCCGTCAAGAAAGTGGATGAAGTCCGGCTGGCCAATGAACGCCAGGACTCAGCTGACGCCCAGGCGCGAACGCAAGGACAAGCAGATGACGCAATGCGGCGCAAGGAGCAGGCCGAGTCTGATACCGCGAAGGCTCAAGCGGCCAAGGCCCAGGCCGAATCTGACACCGTGAATGCGCAAGCTGCGACTGCAAAGGCCCAATCAGACATGGCGCAGAATCAGGCCTCGTCAGCAACTGCACTCTCAGCCGCTCAAGCGGATGCCGACCAATCGCGCGCAGATACGTTGAAGGCGCAGAAGAACGTCCAAGACGCGGAAGCCGAGAAAGCGGCTCTGCGGACGAAGTTGTCCGAGCAACTGAACTCCATACTGCAGACTCGCGATAGCGCACGTGGACTCATCGTCAGCATGTCCGACGTTTTATTTGACACCGGTAAGTATTCGCTGAAACCGGGAGCACGCGAGAAGCTGGCGAAAGTTGCCGGCATCCTGCTGGCCTACCCTGGACTCAACATCGAAGTCGGCGGCTATACGGACAACGTCGGCGGCGATGCTATGAACCAAACGCTGTCTGAGAATCGTGCAGGATCGGTGCGTGACTACCTGGTGCAAGAAGGAGTCTCGACCGGTTCGGTTTCGTCCAGAGGCTTCGGCAACACGCTGCCGGTAGCATCCAACGAGAACTCCGCCGGACGGCAGCAGAACCGCAGAGTTGAACTTCTTGTATCCGGCGAAGCCATTGGCAACCCGGTCAACCCGACGACTGGAAGCTTGCGCTAAGGCATCCGCACCTAACGATCGAAAATGGAGGCAACACCTATGAAACTAGTTGGAATCATCAGCACCGCAGTTCTATCTTTGGCCCTCGGAGCAACTGCTCCCGCGTTTGCTCAGCAGGAGCAACACGACCAGCAGGAAGAGAGCAAAGCTAAGCCTGCCCAGGACGAGAAGAAAGCACAGCCTGAGAAACCCGCAACGCAAGAAGAAAAAAGTGTGAAGCCCGAGAGCAAGAATAACCAACAAGAAGAAAGAAACGCGCAGCAGCAGAGCAAGAACAATCAGCAAGAAGAGAAAAACGCGGCTCAGGAAGAGAAGAACACCAAGCAACAAGAAAACGCCAAGCAAAACGAGAAGAACGTACAGGAGCAGGAGCATTCACAACAGTCGAAGTCTGTCCAACAAGAGCAGCACGCCGGCAACGGTGGCGGCCGCATTCCCGAAGACCGTTACAAGGCCAACTTTGGAAACGAACACCGGTTTCGGGTCACCCAAAGCGATTACAGTAACCGCCGCTTCCAATACGGCGGCTATTGGTTCGGATTTCAGGGCTCTTGGCCCAGCAATTGGCTATACACGCAAGACGTTTATGTGATGGAAATCAACGGCGTCTACTACCTGTGCAACGCGAACTATCCTGGCGTGAACATTGTACTCAGCGTCACGCTGTAGCTCGGCTATCCACTGTTAACGAATCGGCGAGGGCTCCTGTCTCGAGCCCTCGTCATCCAAAAGGAGCAATAGATGCTTGGAACCATATTGATCGTGATCCTGATTCTGGCACTTCTTGGGGCCCTGCCACGCTGGTCGCATAGTCGGGATTGGGGTTACGCTCCAACCGGAGGTCTCGGCCTGATCCTTTGCGTCGTCGTCATTCTCTTGGTTCTCGGTCGGATTTGATCCATGCGCAACGAGCCAAGATCGGCAGGTGTCATCTCTCGGAGTTGGCGCCTGCTTTTGATCCGAACGTTGGCAGTTGTTCTTGTCGCGCTCATGTGCCACAGCGCCTCGCCGGCGTACTCTGTTCTCACGCACGAGGAGATCGTCGACCTGCTATGGAGCGATGAGATCCAGCCCCTGATCCTCAAACGCTTTCCTGGGTTGTCGCCAGACCAGCTGAAAGAAGCGCATGCCTATGCCTACGGAGGCGCCGTCGTTCAAGATCTGGGCTACTACCCATTTGGCAGCACGGAGTTCAGTGATCTGGTGCATTATGTCCGCAGCGGAGACTTCGTTCGCGAGTTGTTGCTCGAGAGCCAGGACGTCGATGAGTATGCGTTCGCCCTGGGAGCCTTGTCGCACTATGCAGCCGATATTGCCGGTCATCCGGCAGTCAACCAATCCGTGGCGATCGAATTTCCAAAGCTGCGGGCGAAATATGGCAAGTCGGTCCGCTACGCCGAGGACAAGACCGCGCACTTGAAAACAGAATTTGGCTTTGATACGGTGCAGGTCGCGAAAAATCGCTACGCCTCGCAGCAGTACCACGATTTCATCGGATTCGAGGTTTCCAAGCCCTTATTGGAACGCGTTTTTCCAGTCGTCTACGGAATGCAACTGAAGGACGTGCTGACGCACGAAGGTATGGCGGTGGGTTCCTACCGTTACGCGGTCGCCCACATGATTCCAGAGATGACCCAGGTAGCTCTGCAAACTCACAAGAAGGAACTGATGCGCGAAACGCCGGATTTCGCCAAACAGAAGTTTCTGTACCGTCTGTCCCGCTCCGATTACGAAAAGCAGTGGGGAAAAGACTACAAGAAGCCGGGTAGGGGAACCCGCATCATGTCGACGCTCCTTCGATACATGCCTCGTGTGGGCCCTTTCAAGGGGCTAAGCTTCAAGAGTCCAACTCCTCAGACCGAGGACTTGTATTTCAAGAGCATCAACTTGACCGTCGATCAATACCGCGCCTTTCTCGAAGAGGTGCGCCACGACAAGCTTGTGCTCCCCAACACCGATCTTGATAGTGGCCAACCGACCACAGCTGCCGAATATACGCTCACCGATGATGCCTATGCGAGGTTGCTGGCCCAACTGGCCAACCGCAAGTTCAATCTGACCTCTCCCGAGCTACGCGATAACATCCTGCAGTTTTATTCCGACCCGTCTGCGGAGATCGATACGAAGAAGGACGCGGTGCGTTGGCAGAATGTGCTGACCTCGCTGGACCAGTTGAGGTCCGCAGCGCCAGTGGCGATGGTTTCGGTTAGCCCGGCGCAGTGATCCTCTGGAGCTCAAATTCTGCCGGCCCCAGAGACATCGTGTAGCAAACGTCGCACGGAACTCGAGCTGGGCAAGCTTGGTAAGGCCCTTAGGCAATCGAGAGTCCGCTTTGGATACACGGCAGTCGGGAAGACCAGTCCATACGTTTTGTCAGCCTAGCCTCTCTTCGCCATCGAGTGCGACAAACGAGTGTCGTTCCAGATGCCCTCCTTTGCCCTGTACCCGAATGAGATGTAAATCTGCGTCTAAACACCGCAAACGGACACCTGTTGTTTTCCAAAAGGAATCACGCTATACTCCCTGTGGGAAACCAACAGGTGTTGAGATGAAAACAAGAGCGGACATTCAACAAGGCACATTGGCGCTGATGGTTCTGAAAACGCTCGATGTGCTCGGGCCACTGCACGGCTACGGAATCGCGCGGCGGATCGAGCAGATCAGCGGAGACCAGCTGGCTTTGAATCAGGGAACTCTATACCCCTTGCTGCTCCGGCTGGAGCAGGAGGGCGCGATCGCGTCGGAGTGGGGACCATCAGAAAACAATCGTCGCGCTCGCTTTTATCGCCTCACGCGCGCCGGGCGAAAGCAGTTGCAGGCTGAACTCCGCGACTGGCAGCAAACGGCAGAAATCATTGCGCGGTTCCTTGCGATCAACGCGGAGACACGGTCATGAGGCTGCTGAAACGGTTACTCGCCCGCCTGCGCAATCTGGCGTCGCGCCAGAGCGACGACCAGCGGTTTCTGGAGGAGATGGAAGAGCATCTTTGCCCGCCAGACCGAAGAGAACCTCCGATCTGGGATGACGCCAGCCGAAGCGCGCCGCCAGGCGGTATTGAAATTCGGCGCGGTGGAAGCGATTCGCGAACAATACCATGCCGAGAAGAGCCTGCCCTTCGTCGAAAGCGTCGTCCAGGACGTGCGCTATTCCGTTGCGCATTCTGCGCAAGAGCTGGGGATTCACATCGATTGCGGCAATCTCGCTGGCGCTGGCGATCGGCGCCAACACAACCATTTTTTCGGTCATGAAGCGCCTGCTTCTCGACCGGCTCGACGTGCCCCATGCCGAGCAACTCCGCCTGCTCCATTGGCATGGAGACAAGAACACGGCGGTCACAAACATGTGGGGAATGCCTGACAACGTGCCGGAAGGAATCGCCGCGGCATCATTTTCCTATCCCGCATTTGA
Organism: uncultured Acidobacteriaceae bacterium; assembly: GCA_963795875.1. Taxonomy (GTDB): domain Bacteria; phylum Acidobacteriota; class Terriglobia; order Terriglobales; family Acidobacteriaceae; genus Sulfotelmatobacter. The sequence goes on along the minus strand of CAWCJM010000002.1, from coordinate 680,250 downwards.
GCAACTTCGGCGCGATAACCACGTGCTCGAAGACCTTTTCGCGTTCAAGGACGTGGGGAGGATGAATGCAACCATTGATGGCGATGCGCAGATCCTGCAGGGCGAGTTGGTGAGCGGAAACTTTTTTGATCAGCTTCAGGTGCAAGCCGCAGCTCGGTCGCCCCATCCTCGCCGACGACGACAGGATCGGCGCCCCGACCGTCGCTCTGATCAGTCGAGAACTATGGCAACGAGCGTTCGGATCTTCCCCGGCAGTCGTGGGCCGCACGATCAAAGTCAACATGGTGCCGGTCACGATCGTGGGCGTCGCGCCGCCGGAGTTCACGGGCGCTAAGAGCGTCCAGTCAAGTCCGGACCTCTTCCTTCCTCTTAAGTTCGCAGCCGCTGGTCGCGCCCCGCGGCAATAATGGGTCGCTCCTTGGTGCGTCGAGCCCCCAGGTGTGGTGGCTGAATATCATGGGACGCACAAAGGCCGGGATTGCGGATATCACTGCCCAAGCTGCTCTGGATGCATCCCTGTCATCGGTCGTGCGCTCAACCTTGCGCCTGGACGCGAACACCACCATTCCTCGGCTGGACCTGCTCGACGGCAGCCGCGGATTGTTCCTCTCGAAGCAGATGTTCGCGAAGCCGCTCGAAGTGCTTATGGCAGTCGTTGGCCTGGTGCTTCTCCTGGCCTGCTCCAACATCGCAAGCCTGCTGTTTGCGCGCTCTATGGCGAGGCAACGGGAAGTGGCTTTGCGGCTCGCCCTCGGAGCAGGACGCGCTCGCGTGTTGCGTGGCGTGCTTACAGAAAGCCTCTTGCTCTCCGCCCTCGGGGGAGCACTCGGCGTGGCTCTGGCCTTTGCCGGCTGCCGCACGTTGCCCGCACTGCTGGCGAATCCTTGGGAGACGTCACAATTCAGAATGTCGCTCGACTGGACCGTGTTGGCGTTCACCGCGAGCGTCACCCTGCTGAGCGGGTTGCTCTTCGGCATTGTGCCAGCATGGATCGCAACTCGGAGCGATGGCGGAGCTTGCCTGAAGGCCACAGGGCCAGGCAGCACGCGACGGCGCAAGGGCCTATCCGGCAAGATGATCGTCAGCTTTCAAATAATGTTATCGACATTGCTGGTGGCGGGGGCTCTTCTGTTTGTCGGGACGCTGTTCCAACTCGCCCACGTCAATCCCGGATTCCGTACGGATCATCTCGTGTTGTTTGCGATTCAGCAGCCCGAGTCGCGTTATCCGGCTCCGAAAGATCTGCAACTGCATCATCAGATCGAAGAGCGGCTACGCGCGTTGCCCGGCGTGCAGAACGTGACCCTCTCGGAGGTGGCCTACATTTCCGACAGCATGGAGAACACTAACTTTCTGCCTGAGGGAGAAACCCCGAACCCCGACAAAGATCAGTCCGCCTGGAATAACGCCGTGGGCTCCGGTTTCTTTCATACGATGGGTATTCCAATCCTAGCGGGCCGCGATTTCAGCTGAGAGCGACACGGCGAGTGCGCCCAAGGTCGGCATCCTCAGCGAGAGCCTGGCGCGTAAGGCCTTCCCGGGTCAGAATCCGATCGGCAAGCGTTTCCTGGCTCACTTTCATCCGAGCGAAGGCACGCCCGGCGACTTGATCGAAGTGGTGGGCATATGCGGCGATACGCGGTACTGGTCGCTCAAGCAGGACCCCGTCGGCATGTTCTATCAGCCCTACCAGCAGACGCCGAACCTCGACTTCGGAGCCACCTACGAGGTGCGAACAAGCCTCAATCCGGCGTCAATCGCTCCGTCGCTGCGCGTGGCGGTGCAGTCGATCGATCCGGATTTGCCGCTGCAGGATATCCGCACCCAACAAGAACAGATTGACGCTTCGATGCAGCAGGAGCGGATCATCGCGGCGCTGACCGCGTCTTTCGGCGTGCTTGCGCTGGTGCTTGCCTCCGTGGGCGTCTATGGCGTGATGGCATATTCCGTTGCGCAACGCACGAGCGAGATCGGTATTCGGATGGCCCTCGGCGCCCTGCCGCGGGAAGTGCTAACGATGGTCTTGCGCGAGGCAACATGGATTGCGCTGGTGGGGATCACCTGCGGCATCGGTGCCACTCTTCTGTCGACACGCCTCGTGACATCGCTCCTTTATGGTTTGCATCCGAATGATCCGGCTGATATTGGCAACATCCGCTTCGCTGCTGGCGGTGTCGGACTGGTGGCCAGCTGGGCTCCTGCTCGCCGCGCCGCAGCCGTAGAGCCTATGCAGGCTTTGAGACACGAATGATAGAGAAACAGTCGTTTAATAGAGAAACAGTCGTTCTGTGCAACGAGGGCACCGCTTCATCGTTACCCGGGTTTGTGTTGACTGACTGTGAATCAGTCGAAAACGGCTGTTTTGCTTAGCTTTCGGCAATTCGGTGCGCCAGCATGGGCGCGACAGTTGGTAGAGGTCTGCTACCGTTGAAGTGATTCGGCAGAACGACGACCGACCGACAGTACCTCGCTAGGTACAGATTCAGAACACCCAGGGTCTCGTCTCACGTCTTTTTCACTTTCGCTGAGGGATCCATGGCGACAGCCGCTTCAGCGGTGAGCAGCAAGAAAGTGAACGTCTCCTGCAGATACAAGCGGACAGCGGCGTCGGTGTGGCTGAGATAACCGATGGAAACATCCTGGCCGATGTGCAGCTCGAAGTCGCCACCGCGTGTGGTCAGGACGAAAGCTCCAGTAATGGCAGGGGCCCAGATGATCTGATCGTTGACCAGCCGTTTGACGTGCTCCAGCACCGGGTATCCGTGATCGCTGGTTTCGGCGAGTGCGGTGTAGGCGTCGGCGCCTAGAAGTACGGAATAGGGGCCATTCACACCGACGAGGCGCAACCGACTCAAGCCCTGGGCGATGGCTTCCGGGTACTGGCGCACCTCGGCGGGGAGCGTCATGATCGGGTTGTTGGTTCCTTGGCGGACTCCCCCAATACCGGCTGCGTCATAGCCCTCAAATATCGCGGCGTCCTCGGCAAAGGCGATCTGTCGTGCGGCGTCCTTAGCCGGTTGCCAGTCCGAGTCGTTCGCGCCACGATCGACGTCATCGATCGCATGGCGATCCAGTTCGAACGGAACACGCAGCTCGACCAACGCCTTTACCTCGCGCTGTCTCGCGACGATGCCCTTGGCAGGGGAAGCAATTGTGCGCAGGTGACCGGTGCCGACGGCAGAAAGTCCGACCCCACCCGGACCCTTCACGTCAACGACACGTCGTCCGGCGAGGTAGCGCTTGAGCGTGCGCGAAGTTTCTTCTTCGATCTGAGCCCATGCCGAATCGGAAATGGGCGCTAGCTCGCGATGGAGATTATTCATGTCGTATCTCTCCTTTGAGGGAACCGATACCGAGCGAACCCTCGCGGCCTGATGGGAGGGATGGCGGAGGTTCGGGCTCCGGCGGCGAGGCTGGAGATTCCGCGACCGCAGGCTGGACTTCGCTGTCTTGGTCTGCGGTCACGTTGTCCAGAAACGTCGCGGAGGGCACAAAAAACAGGCTTCCGGTAACTGCACGGCTGAAATCCAGCAGTCGATCGTAATTGCCCGGTGGACGGCCGACGAACATGTTTTCAAGCATCGTCTCAATCGTGCGGGGCGAACGGCTGTATCCGATGAAGTAAGTGCCAAATTCCGCTTGCGTGACGCTTCCGAAAGGCATGTTGTCGCGCAATATCTTGACTTCCTTCCCGTCCTCGACAATTGTTGTGAGAGCATTGTGGGCAGAACTTGGCTTGATGGAATCATCCAGCTCAATGTCCGACAGTTTCTTGCGGCCGATGATCTTCTCCTGTTCCTCTGTAGACAGCGCATTCCATCCCTCGAGATCGTGAAGATATTTCTGCACGATGACGTAGCTGCCGCCCGCAAAGGGCGCATCTTCCTCGCCAATGAGCACGGCGGTGCTTGCATCTTCTCCCCGGGGATTCTCCGTTCCGTCGACAAAACCGATCAGATCGCGGTCGTCGAAGTAACGGAATCCATGCACCTCATCCTGTGGCGTTGTTGCGTCCCCGATCCGCGCCATGATCTGTGTCGCAAGCTCGAAACACAAATCCATCCGTTTTGCACGAATGTGAAAAAGCAGGTCCCCTGGTGTGGAAACCGCATGGCGTGCCCCAGCACGAATCTCCGGAAAGGCGTGGAGTTCGGCAGGCCGCGGCGGCCCGAAGAGCACATTCCAGGCTGTGGATCCGAATCCCAGGATGCAAGAGAGCTGTCCTTCGATGTCTCGAAACTCAACCGCCCGCAACAATGCCGAGAGATCGCCGCAGAATGATCGAATCGTCGCGGCATGCTCGGGGCCTTGTTTTATCGTTACGACGAGAAAGATCGCGGCGCGAGTGAGTTGCGCGGCTACCATTTGCGCAACTCTGCTCATTCCGCCTGAATGTTCTTGCGCGTCGACCAGAGGTGATGCCATTCGACCCCGTCCTCTTCGCTGGCGAGATTCCCGTTTTCAGATTGGCTGCGCCCACGCGACCAACTCGACCAATAACATAACAAACCGAATTCCACTTTGCCACCGTCGTCATCTCGTCGATTCGGCGTTCATTTTCAGCAGACCTATATATGTCGAATATTGGTCGTAATTGTGTCCACCACCTCGTCGATGCGACCGGACAGGACTAGCTTTCCCATCGTCAATCCGAACCCTACGATCATTTCGGGCTCGATATGGGAGGGCAACGAAACTGCATTCGGATCGGTCACTAGATCAATCAGCGCGGGGCCAGAATGCTCAAGCGCTTTCTTCAGTCCGGAGGACACATCGGCTGGGTTTTCGATCCTTACACCCATTATGCCGATCGCCTCGGCAAGCTTCGCAAAGTTCGGATTCTTCAGGTCTGTCTGATAATCGGGTAATCCCGCCACTTCCATTTCGAGCTTGACCATTCCAAGAACGCTGTTGTTGAATACGACGATCTTTATCGGGAGGTCGTACTGGGTCACCGTCAGCAAGTCACCCATGAGCATTGCGAGGCCGCCATCTCCGGCCATTGCGATCGCCTGTCTTCCGGGATAACAGAATTGAGCGCCGATGGCCTGAGGGAGAGCGTTTGCCATGGACCCGTGGGTGAAGGAGCCGATCAGCCGCCGGTCCTTCGTCGCTCGAATGTACCGGGAAGACCAGACGTTGCACATGCCGGTGTCGGCGGTAAAAATCGCATCGTCTTCCGCGATTTCACTCAACGCAGCCGCGACGGGTTCGGGATGCATGGGTGTCTGCTTTCCAACGTGATCTACATAGACGTTCAATCGGCGCACTGCTTCTTTATGCTTGCCGAGCATCGCATCCAGGAACGAGCGATCGGACTTCGCTTCGATCATCGGTAGAAGACCGCGGATGGTTTCGCCAACATCGCCCCATAGTCCGAGGTCCAGTTTGCTTCGGCGGCCCAAATTATCGATCCTAATGTCGACCTGGACGATCTTGGGCTTGGTCGGCAGGAATTTGTCATAGGGAAAATCAGTGCCTAAGAGCAAGAGCAGATCGCATTCGTGCATGGCTTGATAGGCCGCGCCAAATCCAAGCAATCCGCTCATTCCCACGTCAAATGGGTTGTCGTATTCGACGAAGGGCTTACCCCGGTATGAATGGCCAATCGGAGCGTTCAACATCTCAGCGAGAGCGACGACTTCATCGTGGGCGTCGGCGCATCCAATTCCACAGAAGAGGGTCACTTTTTTCGAGGAGTTGACCAACTCCGCCAGTTGCGCCAACTCCCTTTCACAGGGACGAATAATGGGCCTGTGCCCGGCCACGGAGCGAGCGGAACCATCAGCCGGTATCTCCATCCCAGCCACGTCGCCGGGCAACACGATCATGCTCACTCCACCTTTTCCAACAGCATTCTGCGTGGCAATGTGGAGAACACGCTCAAACTGCTTCGGATTTGAGATCAACTCGCAATAGTGGCTGCATTCTTTGAAAAGGATCTCCGGATGGGTTTCCTGGAAATATCCGGTGCCGATCTCACTGGTTGGAATATGCGATGCGATGGCAAGGACCGGAGCGTTGCTGCGATGAGCATCGAATAGGCCGTTAATCAGGTGAAGGTTGCCGGGGCCGCAGCTGCCCGCGCAGGCCGCGAGCTTCCCGCTCAGTTGAGCTTCGGCGCCGGCCGCAAACGCGGCCGTCTCTTCGTGGCGCACGTGAATCCACTTAACTTTGCCGCTTATGCGCAAGGCGTCAGTCACTGGATTCAAACTATCCCCTACGACGCCGTAAATTCTCTCGACGCCCGCCTCAACCAGCCTGCGAATCAATTCATCCGCCACCCGATGTGCCATGTCGATGTCCTCTGCTGGGACCTGAGCCCAGACACTTGTTGCAGTCGGTTTATTTGCCGGTTACCTCGCGAATCACACGCAGAAAATTCTCACCCAGGATCTTCTTCAAATCGCGCTTCGTATACCCGCGCTTCAGCAGCACCGCGATCAGTGCCGGCATCTTGGAAACACTCTTACGCTTCGATTAGGCCAGAGCGTTGGCGGCAAATCTATTGGACGAAGGTATCGATCAATACCTTTGCATCAGTTAGTCGCGTCGGCGCCGACGCATTTTGATCGTGGACATATGGGATAGAAGTTCGCGATTTGGGTCAGCGAAAAGACGCCAAGCGCTTGAACTTGCTGAAGAGAAATCTGGCGCGTTGCGGCACCTGAAGGGCGCTGGTTGATGGTTGCCATAGAGAGTGTAAGACGACTCTCTCGAAGGGACGTCCCTCGACGTGATCAAGCGGCGGGGGTGGTGCTAGGGTCAGACTGACGTGCAGGGCGGAGCTTGGCTGCCATTTTCACTAGCGAGGCGAGGGAGTCGGCTTTCATCTTTTGCATGACCTGCCCTCGATGCGCTTTCACGGTGATCTCACTGATGCCGAGCTCCCCACCAATCTGTTTGTTCAACAGGCCGGAAACGACCAAAGCCATGACCTGCCGCTCGCGAGGGGTGAGTAATGCGTAGCAGGTCCGGAGCTCCTGTATCTCAGCTTCGTGGTCAAGCGTAAGGCGGCTCCGTTGGAGCGCTAGCCGAATCGCTTTCAGGAGCGCTTCATCACTGAAAGGTTTCGTTAAGAATTCAATTGCGCCGGCCTTCATGGCACGGACCGTCATCGGGATATCACCGTGGCCCGTGATGAAGATGATCGGCATGTCGGTCCGGTCGGCGGCTACTCGCTGCTGCAGTTCCAGACCGTTCACGCCCGGAAGTGAAACGTCAAGGACAAGACAACTTGGAAGAGCAGCCCGCGGGTGATCGAGGAACTCGCGAGCTGATGCGAAGGTCTCGGCCTGCCAGCCTTCATTCTGAATCAACAACTCCAGCGACTCGCGCACCGAGACGTCGTCGTCAACAATGAACACAATGGGCGTGACCGTCGACATTGATGAATCCACTGCATCGCCAAGAGCGCGAGCTAAGATCATTTTATATCCCTCCGTCGCCGTAAGCGAGTGCGGATCATCAGGGCACTTGAATGGTTAGCTCGTTCGAAGTGCGGTATTGAGCGCCTCAAGCAGAGCCGCGTCGCTAAACGGTTTGAACAGGCACTCCACCGCACCCTGCTCGAGTAACCGCGAGCGAACAGTCTTATCCCTATTCGCGGTGATGAAGATGGTCGGAATCGCTTGTCGCCGACGAATTAATTCCTGTCGAAGTTCAGGCCCGCTCATCCCCGGCATGGCTACGTCGAGCATCAGACATCTGGTTTGGCCGACGCAATCGGAGGCGAGGAACTCTTGCCCCGATGAAAAAGTACGCGTCGCAAAGCCGAACTCCCGTAGCAAATCAGGCAGCGACTCGCGGACTGACTCGTCGTCATCAACAACTGATACAAGCGGACGATCGGTGGCGCCCCTTTCTGGGTGAAACTGCATAAAACGACACTGCTCCACTCCGTGAGAGGCGTCTATTGTACTTAAGTATTGGGTTGACGAAGAAATTCGCACGAGTTCGAGCCGAAGGCAAGCAGTCGGCCATCGCAATCCCTCACCACAAACTCATGCGAGTGCCATGGCATGTTGAGAAGTCCTCGCGTGAATTCGAGGCTCCGCGCTGCATACTCAGCGTAAAGCGCGCCCGCATCCTCGCCGAATATGTAGGTGTCGAGCAGTTCGTCCGAATACTAGTTGGGATTGGGGGTGCGGAGTTCAGCACAGCGGAAGTGAATCGGCTGCTGGATCGTCGTGAAAGGGTCATCCGACATCCGAGGTAGCAAGAGATCCAATTGCGTACAATCCGGAATCCCTTTGCAATCCAAAAGCATCCAGATTCGAGATGAAGCAGCCATGCGACGAAGTACTAATCAGGGCTGGATCGCCGGGTGTACCTTGCGCGGAGAAATCGCGCACGTGGGTTCTTGCAGCCACAATTCTCGGATCAAGCATGGCGTTCATCGACAGCACGGTCGTCAATGTCGCCCTGCCCGCTTTGCAATCTGACCTTCACGCCACTGTCGTGGATGTGCAATGGGTTATTGAGTCCTATGGGCTATTTCTTTCTGCCCTGATCCTGGTCGGAGGCGCTCTTGGAGACTCCCTCGGCCGTCGGAAGATGTTCTTGTTTGGTGTCCTTGGCTTCGCAGTGGCATCCGCTGGCTGCGGTTCTTCCTCGAGCATCAACGGCTTGTTAGTTTGGCGCTCTGTTCAGGGGATCGCTGCGGCGTTTCTCGTGCCGGGCAGTCTTGCGATCATCAGCTCATCCTTTGACAAGAAAACCCGTGGTAAGGCGATTGGGACATGGGCTGGATTCACGACCATCACTACCGCCTTCGGTCCCGTACTCGGAGGATGGCTGATCGAGCATGCCTCCTGGCATTGGATCTTCTTCCTTAATATTCCGCTCGCTGCTTTTGTTCTGCTCATCTCGTTCTGGCACGTTCCCGAGTCCCGTAGTCCTGATCCAGGAAGTGTTGATTGGCTGGGCGCGTCGATCGCGACTTTCGGTTTGGCTGGACTGGTCTATGGTTTTCTTGAATCGGCGGTTCTCGGGTGGACGCATCCTCGCGTCATTGGAACTTTGATTTTCGGGGTTGGGTCGCTGACCCTCTTCATATTTGTCGAGAAGAGGGTAAAAACTCCGATGGTCCCCCTGAAATTGTTCAAGTCGGCAAGCTTCAGTGGCGCAAATCTGCTAACGCTATTTCTCTACGCTGGGTTGGGAATCTTCTTCTTTTTGTTTCCGTTGAACTTGATTCAGGTTCAGAAGTACTCTGCCACGGCGACCGGTGCGGCTGCACTTCCTATGATTCTGCTGATGTTCCTGCTATCACGCTGGTCGGGAGGACTCATAAACCGCTACGGTCCAAAGACACCGCTCATTGTGGGTCCTTTGATTGCCGCGGTGGCATTCCTTCTATTTGCTGTCCCTGATGTGGGGGCCCGTTACTGGACCGCGTTTTTTCCACCTTTCATTGTTCTGGGGCTTGGGATGGCCATCAGTATCGCGCCTTTGACAACGGTGGTGATGAACTCCGTCGAGCAGGAAAGGGCTGGCACAGCGTCGGGAATTAATAATGCTGTGGCCCGAGTCGCAGGCGTTTTAGCAGTGGCGGCATTTGGCGCTCTCATGGCAGCGTCCTTTGCTCACTCCCTGCGGCGCTCGCTTGCCAGCCTCAATTTGAATGTTGGCATTGTGCACCAGCTGGAATCGAACGTTGCGAAGCTAGGCAGCCTCGATGCGCCGCCCGGCCTGGATTTCCAGTCCGCAGAGGCGATTCGTTCCGCCATCGCCGACGCCTTTATCTCTGGTTTCCGCCTGATTCTCCTAGTATGCGCAGCCCTCGCCATAGCGAGCGCTGGTGTCGCATGGTGGAAGATACCCGCGGAGAGTGCTGCAAGAGCTCCTGATCTCGGCGGCGTTCCAGCCGCCGAATAATCGCGGTTCACGGCCAAATGGTAGGGCAGGGAACTGCCTATTTGGCGGCATCATGTTTCCCTCTCCGTCGTTTGAGCGCTCGGCGGGAATGAGTGAGGCGATCCGGCCAGGAGCGTGCGGACTGCTCGTTGGTTTCCCGCAGGACGACCACATCAGACGTGCTGTGCGTGCGCATCACAGCGAGTGTTTTACAGTCCGGCGACCAACGGAATCCGGTGATCAGATCCGCAGTGAAGTTTGTAATCTGATGACCCGGTGAGCCGTCCAACGGCTGCATCCAGAGATTCGCCGCCTTATCCTTAACGACGTAAACCAGAGACTTGCCGTCTGGGCTGAACCGCGCTCCTCCGGTAAAGAGCGAGTCGGCAGCGATACGCGGATCAGGATCGATAATGCGCGGCGCGGACGCTGAGGCTGAATCCAGATCGACGATAGCAAGTTTGGCATGTGCCCCGGGGCCGCTGTTGTGAGTACCGGCAATCAGAATCAAGTGGCGGCCGTCGGGGAAAAATCGACGCTGCCTCGGAGGTCACATCCACGAACCGTTGCTGAAACTTGCCCAATTACACATTTTGGCTCGGTTGAAAATAGAGAAGGGTATAAAAAAGGGGCACGTCGAGGCCACGAGTGCCCAGCGAGCGCTAGCCATGACTGCCCCTTCCATGAAGCGTATGACTCAGCTTAGCTGCCAAATGCGGATGAAGTGAATACGGTGAACTCTGTACGATAACGTACAAAACAGACTGCCATCTTAATCGTTACAGGGATCGGAGTGATATCGTCGGCCGCATGCCTTTCGCCAGATGGCAAGATGGAAATCGTGCAGCCGGACTCGGGTGCGAGCAGGCGAAGATTGCGGTGTAGCTTTACGGTTTGGGGATGTCCTTCCGCAGTGGTAACGCGGTTCAATCGAGCCCGTCTGTCGCGCAAAAAAACCCCGATCCGGAAGCAGTACCTGCGGTTACAGCCTAGAGTCCCTTTCGAACTTGCCAAACTGCAACCGAGACTCCCAGCCAAAGCAGAGTGGCGCTCCCCAGAACGATCCATGCGCGATCTCTCGGCATGAATTGCCAAACGACAATTGCAAAAACAAACAACCCGACGCTCCCCATGGATGAGCCCGCAGCATCGATACTGGCTGCGTTCCTTCCGCGTGCCGCGCCTTTGAGTCCAAGAGATTCCTTTTTTTCTTTCTCGTGTTTCTCGATGAGGGTTGCGCTTGCTGGGAAAATCGCCGGGAATGCTAAGAACAACCCGCCAATACCGGGGCCAAACTTCTTGGCGATAATTCCCGCAAAGGCCGTGATCAATCCCCCAAAAAGAAATCGAACCGCGTAGTCATGCCACTTCGTTTGCCCGAGGGTTGAAAAATCGACTTTGATTCGCATCGCTATCTAGCCCACATGCAGTAGTAGATACCCCCGGCCACACCGAGCCAGACAGGCACTAAGCACAACGTGACCAAGATGGCCCGGAACTTGTATCGCATCATAATGTGGCTCACGAGAGAGGCATAAATAAAGAATGCGATCGCACCCGCCATCATCGAACGACCTTCGGTGGCAGCATAAGATGTGCCGTCCGACATCACTGTGAGCGCCAGAGTCGCCAATGCAACCGAAGGGGCAGCGCCAAACAGGCCGGCGAAGCTTTTCGGCTTCAAAACGTCACCGATGATCGCGAATGCAGACACGATCGCACCGCCAATGATGAACCGGACCAGAGTCTGACTCATGGCACAGGTTTCCTCATCGCATGCCTGAGTTGACCAGTTTTCGTGCTTGTGCACGGCCTTTCAGATCCAGCACGCGGTATTGCTCGCCCGAAAGCCTGTGATAGTCGACAAAAAATTCTTCCAGTTCCCGAACAAACTGCTTGCCTAGATCGCCAATGGTTTTGATGTCAGCCCAGCTGTGAGCATCTTTTTCAACCGCAATGATTCGGTCGTTTCGCACTTTTTCTTTTTCTCGCCTTGCTCGCCTTGGATAACGCCGATCGGCCGGCATTTGAGAACACATCCTGGAAAGGCGGGCTCATCCATCAGCACCAGGACGTCGACGGGATCACCGTCGTCGGCTTCAGTAGAGGGAACAAATCCGAAGTCGTAAGGAAACGCCATTCCTGCCGGTAAAACCTTCTTCAGTTCGAAAATGTGATCGTCGGCATTGAAGGCAAACTTGTTTCGGCTTCCTTTGGGGGTTTCAATCACGACCCGAAGCATTTGTTTGTCGGCTGAATCGAACGGCTTAAGTCGCGTGGGATCTGCAAGTGCGGCTTTCTTCTTGCCATTAGTCCTCCGAGATGCGCCCAACGTGGATGCGCACACTTCAAATAGGGTTTGCTATCGTTGCGCTGGACGGAGAAATTAGGTTCAAGGTTTCACCTCTTACTCCTCGAATGCCCCACAAGAACCTGCGTGTACAGAGTTTGAGTGGACGCTGTAGGGGCGATTCCCGATGCCTTCCGCCCCTCGCAAGAGCTACAGAGGAGAGGGGTTTGCCGTAGTCGTCGAACCTCAATTTGTGCGCGCACTCTGGAGTAACGATCATGACCCGTGCCGATGTTCTGATTGAGAGATTGATTGACTGGGGTGCGAATAGAGGCGCAGATCGCGCTCGCCGTCTTGTCAGAAAGAATTCGCGCGATGATTAAAATGAGGGCGTATCTCTATCTTGAGTCAATCTCATGAAACCTGCGTCTCGCCTTTCAAGGAGTAATCCGGAAGTGGCTAGTACCAACGCAGCGAGCTTGGTGCCTCCGCGCAACACGATTCCCGTGCTCCGGAAGGCAGCGAGCGCGTGTACGGCCTGCGACCTCTGGAAGACGGCAACGCAGACTGTTTTTGGCGAAGGGGCGTCTAGAGCCACGATCATGATCGTGGGCGAGCAGCCAGGGGACCAGGAAGATCGAGTCGGTCGACCCTTCGTAGGACCGGCCGGAAAACTGCTCGATGAGGCATTGGCCCAAGTTGGCATCGATCGCGCCACCGTTTACGTCACGAACGTGGTGAAACATTTCAAGTGGACTGCATCGGATCGCGGCAAGCGGCGTATTCACAAGAAGCCGCGCCAGTCCGAGATTGAAGCGTGTTCTCCCTGGCTGGAAGCTGAGCTTCACACGGTCAAGCCCAAGATACTGGTATGTATGGGAGCGATTGCTGCGCAAGCGCTGTTAGGAAAACATTTCAGTGTGACCCGCAACCACGGGCAAGCTGTCGAGTCTCCGCACGCCCGGTTTGTGATAGCGACCATGCATCCATCCTCGATATTGCGCGCGATCGATGCTGCATCGCGTCAACGACAGATGGCTGAATTCATAAGCGATTTGAGACAGGTGGCCGTTCTTGCGGCAAAGAAGCCGGCTGCATGACGACCGTTTTCCCACGGGAAGAACCAATAAGCATGCAATCTTCACAATCCAACGTTCGATTATGTGGTGGTCGGGCAGGACTCCTGTACGGGATTACAAGCAAACGCGATCTTTTCAACGACAGCCGGGACTTATGATTGCGCCTTTCTTCGGGAACTTTGGCGCCCTTCTTTCGCGCTTCGGAAAGCCCGATCGCAATCGCTTGCTTGCGACTTTTTACAGCGCCACCTTTGCCCCCTTTTCCAGAACGGAGGGTGCCTTTCTTTTGGCGGCGAACCGCGCTTTCAACTCTCTTACCAGCCGCCTTACCGTACTTGCGGCCACTCGATTTCTTGCGTGAACCAGAGCTCTTTCGAACTGCCATTTCATCCTCCCAGAAGCATTTTGCGCGCCGAGCGACCGGGGGCCCGACGCGAAGCTACGATGCGGCAAGAGTGTCTACCGTTGCTGGGACAATCCCCAGACTGTAAGAAATCAAGCCGCGTTATTCGCAGCAGAACTTCTCCGCCGTAAAATCGGGCCATTTCGGCATGTGCATCTCGTTTTCAAAAGTCCTTCGCATCATCCGTTCCGTCTTTAACAATTCTGGGAAGTCGCCAAACCTACGCAGTCTGCGCGCAACTAAGTGTGACGCAGTGTGATTAGGCGCGTTGCCTCAAATCCACGCGAGAAGTCTACAAAACCACCCTTCGCACAGCGGTGGACGAAGTAGAGAAGAACAACAATCCGGACAACAGTACGGGGCTACCGATCGGTGGATTGCCCCTAGCGCTGGTTTAATTGGATTTCATCTTGGTTTCTGGAGCGACCATGGCAAGCACCGCGAGTCTGCGATGTGGTGCGCACGGCAAGTGGCAACACCACGTGCAGACCGTTGCCACGTACTGTATCGTCGCTGGAATCGTACGCGGTCTGGTCGCCGGGCACCGGGCTGGATCGACTATTTCTCAATCGACCATGCCTCAAGGAAGAGATCTGCGAGTCTGCACTTGGCTCTCAACTGGGCAGCTCTTTATTATTCTTGCGATCAATATGTGGCTGAGGCTCCGTCTGCCGACGGAGAGCTACTTGCCGCCGGGGAATGTCGATAGTCGGAGTTCTCGTTATCGGCGCCCGGGGTCGGCGGTGAAATGGCGTATGTCAAAGGGATGGCGGTCGAAGTAATCGAGGAACTGGGAAAAAGGGTTGAGAAATCGTCGAGGCGCCGGGCCGCTTGACCTGAACTGACTCGGCAAGTGCGAGTTAATGTCAAGATCTTCTTCAACTCGTGAGCTTGCTCCGTCGAAGGTGCGCCCTTCATCTCCGGGCAGCGCGCACAGCCCTTCGGACAAAGGATTTCTGGCGAAGCTCGGCCCCGGGCTGATCACCGGCGCTTCTGACGATGACCCAAGCGGGATAGCAACCTACTCCCAAGTGGGAGCGCAATTCGGTACTGGATTGCTGTGGACGATGCTGATCTCCTACCCGCTCATGGCGGCGATTCAGGAGATCTGCGCCCGCATTGGGCGCGTAACCGGTTGCGGCTTGGCAGCTAATCTTCGAAAAAACTACCCGCGCCCACTCCTTTATTTCGTTCTGGTCGCTATGTCGGCGGCGAATGTTTTCAATCTTGGCGCCGACATCGGGGCGATGGGCGCGTCCCTCGCGCTGATCGTCCCAGCCAATATCAACGCCTTGACGGTGACTTTCGGAATCATCTCGCTCATTGCCGTGCTCTTCATTCCCTATTCAACCTACGCAAAGTATCTGAAATGGCTGACACTCTCTCTTTTCTCCTACGTTGGCGTGGTTTTCCTGGTGCATATTTCGTGGCCTTCGGTGCTGCGTGCGACATTGATCCCGCATGTGGCGCTGAATAAGAAATTTCTGATAGCAATAATCGCGGTGCTCGGTACCACAATCAGCCCCTACCTGTTTTTCTGGCAGGCTTCGCAGGAGGTAGAAGAAGTGAGGGCGAACCGGGGAGAAAAAGCGCTGAAACACGCTCCGGCCCAAGCGAGCACGCAGTTGGATCGGATTCATACGGATACATATGTTGGCATGGCGTTTTCAAATGTGGTCGCGTTTTTTATCATCCTGACCGCAGCCTCGACATTGCACACTCGCGGAATTACGGAAGTAGCGACATGCGCCCAGGCGGCGGCTGCCCTGCAGCCAATCGCCGGTCGCTTCGCAACGGCGCTGTTCTTGTGTGGGATCGTAGGGACCGGAATGCTAGCAGTGCCTGTATTGGCGGCGTCGGCAGCTTATGGGATCGGGGAGGGATGTCAATGGAGTGTGAGCCTCGAACGGCGACCGCTTCAGGCTGTTGGCTTCTATAGCGTCATTAGCATCGCCATCATCACTGGATTGGCGCTCAACTTCCTGCACATCGATCCTGTCAGGGCCCTCTACTGGTCGGCCATTCTCAATGGCCTGGTCGCAGCGCCGCTAATGACCGTGATCATGATGATGGCGTCTAACCGTAAGGTAATGGGAAAGTTTGTTATTCCCACTTATCTCAGATGGGTGGGATGGTGTGCCACGATCGTTATGCTCTGTGTCTGTTTCGGCGTGGTGCTCAGTTGGAAGGTCGGATGAAAGTTGTGGATTGCATTCCTCCATTAGCCTATGCGCCCCGCTCGAGAGCCGCGATTATCAAGCAGCAGCTCTTGCAGGCGGAGACAACCAACGTTTTGTGTCGGCCATCTAAATAGATTGTTTCGCTGTGGTTACGGTCGTCACGTCGATCCTCTTGCTTGCGGCGGTAATGTTTTATATGGTAAACATCAGCCAGGACTTTTAACTGCCTCAAATGCCACTGCCAAAACATTTCACAAACCGTCGGCGCCAGGCGTGGTGTGTGATGGTGGTTCTGGTAGCCATATGCTCGTTGATTGTGAGCGTGGCGACTCGCTATTCGTCGGCCGGTGTTCCTTCGTCCACCACGGCAAAAGCCTCCCAAGTCCATGCGTCGCCTGAGGCGAAACGTCAGCATCTCGCCAAGGATGCAGCGGACTGGATCCCGCCAGTAATCTGCTTCAGCCTCTTGCAGTCTCCCCGCAGTTATCCCCGAATTGCACCGGCCGGCCCTCCGATCCCCGGGCTTCTTTTCGAAGAAAGCCTATACAATCGGCCCCCTCCATCCTCTGAATCCTTTTCATAGATAACCTTTATAACGAGCGTTGCGTCCTTATTAGCCGCATCTTCAATTGATCGGTTTTCTCTGTTTGTTGGCCTATGCCATCAGCGGAGCGGGTTCGAACCAGATTTCCGGGCTTCGTCGCGACTCACTTGGCGCGTGATTCGGAAGTCGTGTACGCAACTTTCGAAACCTGCAAAGACAGGCCGCCATCGCGAGCGTGACAGAATACGTAGTTTCTGGAAGTAACGACGAGTCCGAAAGGATATGGGCATGCCCGTCGCACCTTGGTTGACCGAAGAAGAGCTTGACGCCCTTCGCCAGATCGACACGTGCGTGATCGCAAACGCGATCGAATCGTTTAACGTCAGGCTGCGGAATGCTGGGTTCGCGGATGCCAGTGTTCGCTGCATGTTCGACGACGCACCTCCCATGGTGGGCTATGCGGCCACCGCCCGCCTTCGCAGCGGCGCACCGCCGATTGTCGGCGGGTCTTTCCATGACCGCGCGGACTTCTGGAACACCATTCTCATGGTTCCGGCTCCCCGCATTCTTGTACTCGAGGACGTGGACGAGCGACCGGGTCGAGGGGCCTTTGTCGGGGATATGCACGCCGCAATTTTGAAGAGTTTGGGATGCGTCGGTTACGTGACGAACGGTGCCGTGCGTGAATTGCCATCCGTGCGCAAGATGGGCATCCAGTTGTTCGCTGGAAACGTAGCTGTGTCCCACGCCTACGCCCACATCTTCGAGATCGGAGCCACTGTGAACGTAGGCGGAATGGAAGTGCGACCTGGAGACTTGCTGCACGGGGACCGTCACGGTGTGCTGACGGTTCCGGCAGCGATTGCGGCTAACATTCCCAGAGTGGCCAATCGATTGCAACGAGCGGAGCAAGCGGTTATCGACTTCTGTCGATCCAAGGATTTCTCTGTGCCGAAGCTGCGTGAAGTTATGAAGACGCTGGGTTACGAACCAGCCCGGGAAGGCCAGTCAAAGGAAACACGATGATTCAACGTTGCAAGGGAGCCTGCAAGATGCGAACACACAGATGGAATGAGCTATTTTCCTATTCGCTCACGACTGTTGTGGTCATTCTCGCCATCGTCGCTTCGTCTTGTTCAGGGGGTGGAAATGGACGGGTTCAAGCCGGAGGCCCGACGATCACGGTCGGAGTAACAAAGGTGGTGAACAAATCGCTGGGGCGGCAAATCACGCTGTCTTCTGAACTGGTGCCCTTCCAGGAGATCGACGTGTACGCCAAGGAATCCGGTTACGTCAAGAAATTGCTGGTCGACTATGGCACACACGTGAAGGCCGGACAAGTAATGGCAGTTTTAGAGATTCCCGAGTTGGAGGCACAGCTTCAGGAAGATCAGGCGGAAATCAAGAATGCCGCGAACCAGGTGAGCCGGGCGCAGCACGAACTAATTCGTTACCAGGCACAGTTCAAGGCGCTTCACCTGCAATATACACGCCTGAATAGTGTCTTTGAGAGTCAACCCGGAATTGTGGCGCAACAGGAAGTAGACGACGCGCAGGGCAAGGACATCGCCGCTTCCGCTCAAGTAGATGCTGGGCAGGCGGCACTGGAAGCGGCGCAAAGCCAGTTGTCGGTGGCGAAGGCGAAACTGGCACATGATCAGAGCCTGTTCGACTACTCCAGAATCACCGCTCCCTTTCCCGGCGTGGTGACGGAACGCTACGCGAACCTCGGAACGTTGGTGCAGGCAGGCACGGGTTCCAGCACGCAGGCCATCCCGATCGTCAAACTCTCGCAGGACGATCTCTTCCGGCTCGTGATTCCAGTTCCTGAATCCTACGTTCGTTATATCCGTGTGGGTGATCCCGTGGACGTTCGCGTGCCATCGCTCAACCGAACGTTCCCCGGCAAAGTGGCGCGATTCTCTGTCGACGTGCAGGCGGACACCCGGACCATGCATACCGAAGTCGACGTTCTCAATCCTCAGCGAGTTTTGCTGCCGGGTCTGTATGCCGAGGCCGAACTTCACCTCGACCGGAAAGACAATATCCCATGCGTTCCCGTGCAGGCGCTAAGTCACCGCGGCGACAAGACAACTGTCCTAGTCGTGAGCGCGGACGGAACGCTGGCGCAACGGGATGTCGAGATCGGACTGCAGACCAGTAGCGACGCCGAAATTCTTTCCGGATTGAGCGAAGGGGAACAGGTCGTAGTCAGCGATCGCAGTGGCCTGAAGGCTGGTCAGAAGGTTCATCCCCAAACTGTGGTGGCTCCTGAGTACCACGAGGGAGATGCGCAACAGTAGAGCAGGGGATTTGCCACAAATGAACTAGTTCGGAAACAAGAAGGTTGGATAAGGTCTATGCCAGGGTTTTCAATTCGTAATCCGTACTTCATCATCGTGATCTGCCTGGTGCTCCTGGTTATTGGTGTAACCAGCATCGTACGCATGCCGGTCGATCTGTTCCCGCCGATCAATTTGCCGGAAGTCGTGGTCGCGACATTTTACAGCGGCATGCCGCCGGAAGACGTCGAGACTGACATTACCGATCCCCTGGAGCGTTTCTTCACGCTGGCCGCGGGTGTAGATCATTTTGAATCCCGATCGCTTCTGGGCGTGAGCATCATTAAGGTCTACTTCCAGCCTGGGACGAGCGCCGACGCAGATGTTACCGAGCTTTCCAACCTCGCACTGGCGGACTTGAAGCGTCTGCCGCCGGGAACGTTGCCGCCGGTGGTGCTGAAATTTGACGCGTCCAGCTTGCCCGTGGCTCTGGTCACGGTGAAGGGTGAGGGGCTCAACGAAACGCAACTGCATGACTATGCCCAGTTCCAGATCCGCAATCAGATTACGACAGTTCCCGGCTCTTCTATCCCAGGTGTGTTCGGCGGAATCTATCGCCAGATCATGGTGTATGTCGATCCCTATAAGTTGTCGTCGCGCCAGCTCAGCGTGATGGATGTGGTTGGCGCGGTCAATAACTCAAACCTGATTCTGCCGGCCGGCGACGTGAAGATGGGGCCATACGATTATTTCGTCTACTCGAACAGTCTCGTCGACAACATGGAAGAGTTGGGCAAAGTTCCGCTTAAAGTCAACGGGCATTCCTGGGTGACCGTGAATGACGTTGGGAAAGCGGAAGATTCCCACCAGATCCAATACAACATTGTTCGGATCGACGGCCAGAAGTCCGCCTACATTCCCGTGATGAAGCAAGGGGGCGATACAAACACGATCGCCGTGGTGGATGGGGTTCGCGAACTGATCAAGCACCTGTACGACATTCCCAAACAGATGGTCACCAGCATCGTGTTTGACCAGTCTGTCTATGTCAAAGAAGCGAGGGATACGGTACTGCACGAGGGAGCTCTGGGCTTGATTCTTACCAGCCTGATGATCCTGATTTTCCTGGGCAGCTTCCGCGCAACTTCAGCCGTGCTGCTGTCGATTCCGTTGTCGGCGTTAGCGGCCTTTGTGGTGCTGGCCTTGATGGGCGGCACGATCAATACGATGATCCTGGCGGGAATGGCCCTGGCCTTTTCGCGAGTCATCGATAATTCGGTGATCTCGCTGGAGAACATCTACCGCCATCTGGAGATGGGAGCTGTTCCAATGATCGCCGCGGAAGTTGGCGGGTCGGAAGTGAGTCTGGCGGTACTGGCGGCCACGCTGGTGGATGTAGTCGATTTCTTCCCGGTCGTTTTTCTCTATGGCGTAGCCAAGTTCTTGTTCACCGCTTTGGCGCTTGCCTTCTGCCTTTCGCTGCTGGCCTCGTATGTGGTGGCGATGACGGTGATTCCGCTGTTCTGCTCGCGCTTTCTAAAGGCCAAGCCGCACGGTGAAGTTCACGATAACAGGGAGTACGACTCCACCGTGAAAAGTCCTTCCAGAATGGAGAGGTTCAATGAACGCTTTAACCGAATGTTTAACAAGGTGCTGGACTACTACGAGTACTGGGTGAGAAGGGCACTGCAGCGTCCGGCGCTTACGGTTGCGATTTTGAGCGGTGTGTTTATCCTGAGTCTGGCGATCTATCCGTTGCTCGGATTGGCATTTTTCCCGAAGACCGATGCTGGGCAGTTCACCATCAACCTGAAAGTTCCCACTGGTACCCGCATCGAAGTGACGGACCAGTACGTCGCGAAGGTAGAAGACCTGATCCGGAGCACGATAGGAGACAAGGATCTCCGGAGAGTTGTTTCCAATATTGGCGTCGTGCCGGACTTTTCTTCGCTATACACCACCAATTCCGGTCCTTACACCGCAACCGTACAGGTGCAGTTGAACGATTCACATCGGCTGAGCAGTTTCGAGTACATGGACCGGGTGCAACAAAAAATGGCCAGCCAGTTTCCGGAGATCCGCACATTCTTTTCCAGCGGTTCGATGGTCGACGCCATCTTGAATTCGGGGATGCCGGCTCCGATTGACGTACAGGTGAGCAGTTCGAATCTGGAGCAGATCAATGGCATCGCACAAAGCCTGGCCGAAGAGATTCGCCAAGTGCACGGTGTTGGTCAGGTATACATTCCGCAGGACATGAACTATCCCGCCTTGCGCCTGGATGTAGACCGCGTGCATGCCGGCGAGTTGGGACTGACGCAAAAAGATGTTGTGGACAACGTCATCACAGCGCTGAATTCGAACTACATGATCGCACCCAATTACTGGGTCGATCGCAAGAGCGGCAACGACTACTACCTGACGGTGCAGTATTTCGAGAAGGGACAGGCCGCAATTCATAACATGGCGGACCTCGGGCAGATTCCGCTGCGCGATCCAAATACAAACGCGGATATGAACTGCGGTCCCAGCGGGCATCCGGCGCTGGGTAAGGCGCAGCCTGGCTGGTCCTGTGCTGGAGGTGGCCGACCAACCACAGTTCTAAACAATGTGGTCAGCGTGAAACAAGTGCAGACGCCAACCGAAGTCGATCACTACCAGATTCAGCGGGCGATTGATATCTACGTGACTCCCAAGGGAGAAGACCTGCAACGCGTGACCAGTGCGATTCGCGACATCCTTGCGAAAGACAAGAAAAATATTCCCGACAACGTGCGAGTCAACCTTCGGGGCATGGTGCAGGGCATGGAAGCGTCATTCAAGAGCTTTGCCTTTGGATTCCTGATTTCTTTTCTTCTGCTGTTTCTGATCCTGACAGCTCAGTTCAAGTCGTTTATCGATCCTTTCCTCATCATGCTGGCGATTCCCATGGGATTTGTCGGAGTGCTGATCATTCTGCCGCTAACTGGCAGCACGCTGAACGTGATGTCGCTGATGGGAGTGCTGATGCTGGTGGGGATCGCGGACTCAAACAGCATCCTGATTGTTGATTTTGCGCACAATCTGGAGAAGCAGGGATTGACGCCGGCGGATGCGGTCATTACGGCGTGCCGCGTGCGTCTGCGGCCGATCCTGATGACCTCTCTGGCAACGATTATCGGCATGATACCGATGGCACTAAAACTTGGAACGGGTGCGGAACAGTATGCGCCCATGGCGAAGGCCATCATTGGCGGGTTGACCTCTTCGGTGGCATTGACCATCTTCATCGTGCCGGCGGCATATCTGCTCGTTTACGGCAAGCGCGGTGGGAAGAACTCGCCCAGCCAGCCTCCGGCGTTAGAAGCATGAGTTGGGAAACATCAGGAAGTGAGCATAGTTCGCTAAGGGATTTTCGAAATATGAACAGCCTGCGATCAGTGTGTCTTTTTCTAGCTCTGCCAGCTTGCGCCATCGCGCAGGTGACGCTCGCTTCGAGCGGTACGTCGAATCTGCCTTCCGCTCCGGTGCCACAGACCCAGTCCCAATCAACCGGCGCAGCTGCAACTCCTACGGGGCAGCAAGCCGCCGTGCCACAACCTCCTGGCACGTCCGCCGCGCTGTCATTGAAGGACGCGCAGGCGCTTGCGCTGAAGAATAACCCTCAGATCTCAGTCGCGCGGCTGACCGCGTTAGCCTCTATCCAGGTCACACGTGAGGTTCGATCGAATCTGTGGCCGACCGCGTCGATTGACTTGACGGCGGTCGATGCCAATCCCGGTACGCGGCTCACGGCCGGTGCGCTGAACAATCCAACCCTCTACCAGCGCGCCGCTGCCGGGGCCACGGTGACCCAACTCATCACCGATTTCGGACGCACCACGAACTTGGTTTCGAGCGCCAACCTTGCGGCGAAAGCGGAGAACCAAAATGCGGTGGCTACGAAGGAGCAGATCCTGCTCGCGGTTGACCAAGCCTTCTACAGCTCCCTTCAGGCTCACGCAGTCTTGACCGTTGCGCAGCAAACCGTGAAGGAGCGCCAAACCGTTGCCAGCCAGGTCGACGCGTTATTCCAGAGCAAACTCAAGTCTCAACTGGACCTCAGCTTTGCCAACGTGAATCTGGCTCAAGCTAAACTGCTTCTTCTGGATGCGCAGAACAACGAAAATGCGGCTCTGGCTAGTCTTTCCGCAGTGCTCGGATTCTCCAATCTGCAGAGTTACCAGCTCGTCGAGGACTCTAGTCCCAATGCTCCGCCTCCTGGAAACGTCGACGATCTGATCACTACAGCGTTTTCCGTGAGGCCGGAAATCCTGGCCCTCGAGTTCCAATCGGAATCCGCCAAGAAATTTCAGACAGCGGAACGGGACTTGCTGTTTCCCGACGTCCGCGCTCTTGGAGTCGTCGGTGACACTCCAGTACGCAATCCCATCATTTCCAGCTGGTATGGAGCGGTGGGCGTGAACGTGAATATTCCGGTGTTCAACGGTTTCCTTTACCCCGCGAGGTCACGAGAAGCTTCGCTTCGTGCCCAAGCCGTTCAGGAGCGGCTGCGGGACCTCCGCGATAGGATTTCCCGCGACGTACGCACCAGTTGGCTGAATGCGACAACCGCTTACGACCGGCTCGCGGTGACGCAACAGCTTCTCGACCAGGCTAACCTTGCGCTGAACCTTGCTCAATCTCGATACAACCTGGGGTTAGGTTCGATCGTAGAACTGAGTCAGGCGCAACTTCAGCTGACGCAAGCTCAAATCAGCGATGCTCAGGCCGGCTACGATTATCGGCTCTCTTTGGCGGTCTTGCAGTACCAGACGAGCGGTATTTGAGAGAAGTCGTCACAACTCGTTGAAGCGCTTAAATTATCTCTGCCCAACCATGCTCGAGACCATGACCCTCGAAGCAAAGTTTTATATGACCAGATTGAGACGGGTGAACAAAAAGAAGAAGAAACAAACATCTTTCACAACTCTTCATGGCATCCTGCTATCGCTGGCGATTGCAGCCGTCGTCGGTCTTATCTTTGTATTGGTGGTGGTCTATTATCATTCACCATCCGATTAACCCGTGGCTGCGGCGACTCGGTAAACGCGATGGCGGATTGAGCAATCTTTGGAAGTGGCGTAAAACGCGGTACAAAAACCCCTACTGTGCAGGCGGTATGATTCTCGAAATGCTTCCTTTTTTCCTCTATTTCGCCGCAAGCGTGATTACCGGATTCCATGTTTGCATGTTACTGGCGCTCGCGGCTCATGGGGCTCCATCCAATCCCCTGGAACTCGTCTCTTTGCTGGGATCGTTGTGTCTCTTGATTGCCGCTTATGTCAGTCTCTTTAAGCCGTATGCTGCCGCGAGACTGGCACTGATCGCTTGTCTGGCAATTTGGTGTTTCTACGGTCCGGCAGTCGCGAAATCTATCCGGCCGAGGGTCGGCGTGCAAAGTGCTGCTCGTGAACTCCGATGATATTGCCCTACGCAGCCGCTACCCTTTTATTGGCCGCGACTCTGTATTCCGCAATCGTTAGCTTCAGGCAAGCTGGTAAACGAACCTGGATTTTCCCCGAGGCTCCAAGCCGGTCGGCGCGAATCATCGTTGGCGTTCTTGCACTTGCGCTATTGACTGGCCTGGCGGTGTGGCTAACGGGCAGTGCCAGGAATTCGACGCGCCCCGCATCGCGGTTTCTCGTTCCCGAGGGATATACCGGCTGGATACGAGTTGAGTTCGAGGTGCAGGGAGCGCCATCTCTACCGATGGAAGGCGGCGAATACATTCTCAAGATTCCTTCTGACGGAGTGCTCCGAACCTCTTCTGCTGAGCAGTACGGATGGGCTAGGGATCACTACTATTACTATTCTGCTCAGGGTACGCGCCCACTCCCAGACTCCGGATCGGCTGCGCTTATTTGGGGCAAGATCAACGGGGAAGAATCCGGGACCTCGGGCAAGCGAAAATACGAAGAGCTTTTCGTGGGCACCGCCCAGCAGTTCAAGAACCAAGAGTCTATGAAGTAGGCGACTCTTTTGCGGGACAGTCTGCTGACCGCAGGAGCGCGTTCAGACTCTCTTGCCGCGTAAGGGGGGTGCGCCGGGTGAACAACGAGTTATAGTCAACGGATGCCGAAAGGCCGGAACCCGAGTACCTGCAAGGTCTTCAATGAGGCCATTCCCCAATGACAGCGATCTCAGGCGTGGAGTTCCTGATCTGGCTTCTGATTGCCGCCTCGGCGATTGCGGTGGTGGCGAAGTATCTTCGGATTCCATATACGGTATCCCTGGTTCTCGGGGGATTACTCCTGAGCCTGCTTCGCTTGCCGTTTCTGTCGCCACTGCAACCTGACCAGCGTCCGCATTGGCTGACGCCGGATGTGATTCTGATTCTGTTTCTGCCCGCCCTTGTTTTCGAAGGAAGCGTCAAGATTGACGTGAGAGACCTTCTGAGGGACTACGCGCCACTCCTGGTTTTCGCCAATATCGGGGTTCTTGTTTCCACTCTGGTGACCGGTTATTTGATTCACTGGGCAATTGGTCTGCCGATTCTGATCGCGCTGCTATTTGGGGCAATCATCTCTGCTACGGATCCGATTTCCGTACTCGCCATCTTCAAAAACCTAAGAATGAGTAAGCGCCTTTCGGTGATTATTGAGGGCGAAAGTCTGTTGAATGATGGGACCGCGGTGGTTGTTTTCCAGATTCTCTTGGCTGGTGTGGTTGGGGGTGGGCTGAGCATCGGCCGGGGAATTGGGGAGTTTCTCCTGGCCGTCGTTGGAGGAGCCGCTCTCGGGTCTGTCCTCGGATACGCTGGAAACAAGGTGATGCAAACGATCAGCGATCCTCAAGTCGAGATCACGCTGACTACGATCGTTGCATATGGCAGTTATCTCCTCGCCAATCATTTGCATTGGTCGGGTGTCATTGCGACAGCGTCGGCTGGGTTGATTGTCGGCAATTTTGGCGCGAAGAAAGGAATGAGTGACCAGACCAGAGCTGCGTTGGAGTCATTCTGGGAATACCTCGCCTTCGTGATGAACTCGCTCATATTCTTGCTCATCGGTCTGGAGGTCCACGTCGATTCCCTTGCGCACGCTTGGCTCCCGATAGTTTTTGCAATTGCAGCCGTCGTGATCGGCCGTTCAGTTTCTATCTACCTTCTCGCGCCCGTGAGTAATTTGTTTGCTGAAACGATTCCCCTTCGTTGGCAGCACGTGATGGTGTGGGGCGGTCTGCGCGGTGCGCTGGCACTGGCCCTCGCGCTCAGCCTCGATAGCACATTTCCTTACCGAGATCGCGTACTAGACCTGACATTCGGGGTCGTAGTTTTTTCCATCCTGGTACAAGGGCTAACAATAAAGCCGCTGCTCAGGATCCTGGGCCTTGCCGACGGACAAGTCTAGACCAGCGGAGCCGCGAGAAGAGTTTCGCCTAGGTCACGATCGGCTCCAATCAGCTTGCTAATCATGGCCTGCGCGCATACTCTGAGAGTAGGGTCTGGTTGCGGCTGAAAGGGAGACCATCTGACAAACGACGAGCTTAAGGCGTCTTACGTGGTAATCCGGCATAACGTCCGAACTTACGAGTCTGCGGGGGTGGTCGAGGTCGTTAAGGGACGGCAGAACGCGGAGTCGACGCTTGAAAAACTTCGAGAGCCGAACAAAGCTCGGCCGACCGCCATGAGGGCTGGCGCTACTTCCTCGAAAAATCCACCTTAAAAGCGGGAACCGACCCCGCTGAGGCTACCGAACTTCGTCAGGCGGAACTGGAAAGTCGCGAATCCAAAGCAACGCAAGATGGCGACGGCGCCACACGGCAGCGGGACTCTCCAGGTGAATCGGTGTTGGCGCACTCGCAGCAATTCTGCTTGCTAACCCAGGGGGCCCAAGCGTAGCATCAGCCTGTGCGTTAGACCGAGTCGGTCGTAAGCAGTTCTTGCCTAAACAGCCAGTACCTGCCTGCAGTACCTCCGAATCTCTCCAGCGTAAATTGATCAAGTAAAGGAACACCTAACACATGGCAGAACAAGGAACAGTAAAGTGGTTCAATGACGCCAAGGGCTATGGCTTTATCAGCCGCCAGAATGGCGAAGATGTTTTTGTGCACTTCTCAGCGATCCAGGCGGGCGGCTTCAAGAGCCTGCAGGAGGGCCAGACAGTGCAGTTTGACGTGACCAAGGGCCCCAAGGGCTGGCAGGCTGAGAACGTCCAGCCGCTCTAACCTCATCCCGTGATGCGAAAGGCGATCTCCACGGAGATCGCCTTTTCAGTTTCTTGGGAGCACCGTCAGCACACGTGCTCACTTGGTATTCTCTGCCGCCGAGAAGTCCGCGGTTCCAATCTTGACGATCGTTCCACGAGGCTGTGGTTTCTCCTCTTTTGCGTCCTTGGCATCCTTCGGTCCTTGCCCTCCTCAGGCTTGTCCTTCGCTTCCGGCGCGGGTGCGGGCTTCTCTGTCCAAATGCCGTAGACCCGGCCGCCATAAGCCGCAATTCCGCTGTAGTCGCCGAAGAAGACGTCGCTGGCTTCGAATGGTTGGTCGGTCCATGCATAGTTGGTGAAGCTGCGTCCGCCGTCGGTGGAACGCGCCAGAACGACGATCTGCTTGCGGTTCTGAGGATCGCCCCGGCGATCATAAAAAATGACATTGACCGAGCCGTCGGTCGGGTCGACTGCCAGCCACTGAAAAAACTGCTCCGCACCGTTGTGGACCGGATCGTTGTTCACGCGGACCGGTGGTGTCCAATGCTTGCCGCCGTCATCGGAAGTCGCGAGAAAAACATCCAGGTCGCCGTTGCGGTAGTCGCTCCAGGTCACGTACAGGCGCTTGCTCTTCGGGTCGATGGCGATCTGCGGAAATCCGTTCGCCCTCTCGAGAGTCTGAATGGCGAACATGATCGGCGCTGTATGAATGACCGGGCGCGCATGCGAGAATGTTTTGCCGCCGTCGCGCGACGTCGTAAGCATGATCGCGTCATCCTGGCTCCAGATCGCATAGAGCGTGCCATCGGGACCGACGACGCCGGCGAATCCTTCGGCCGCGCCGTTGTCATCGCGCGGCAAGCCGGGATGAGCATCGATCTCAATCGGCTGCGACCATGTCTTCCCGTCGTCGGTGGAGCGCGAGAGCACCATCTGCGAATCGGTCAATCCTCCAGCGCGTCCATCCGATGTAGAGATTGCCTGCGTATCGGCCTTGCGTGTTGTCCGCGACAATGTACGGCTTATCTTCGAACGGAATTCCCGGCGTACTGGTTTGTTCGGCGACAGGAATGTGCTCGGCTTCCCAGGTTTTTCCGCCATCGAGCGAGCGCCGCACGAAAATCCCGTTGCGCGTCGCGCCGTGCGCCCAGTAGTTGAAAGTCCCCAGCTTGTCGAACGCGATGTAGCAAACGAAGGCGTGGCCCTGATTATCGAAAGCCACCGACACGTCGCCCGAGACGCGATAGTTCTTGGGATCCACGTTCTCAGCGAGTTGCCAGGTGTGGCCGGCATCCTGCGAGTAGGAGGCGTGCACGTTGTCCTGAAACACGCCGACCACCTGCTGCGGATTCGTCGGATTCACCGCGATCGCCGGCTCGGTAAACGGGCCCACTGTGGGCGTGAGAGGGAAGACCTGCAGCGTGCGGAGCCTTGCGGCAGATCCTGGGCACCCAAGAAGAAAGGTGCACCGAACGAGAGCAGAAAGATGCAACGTTGTGATGCGAATCGGCGAGACAGTTGCGAGACAGAACATTCGGATCCTTTTGGTTTCGCGATCGAAGTCTGTGTTCTTATGACGGGTCCATCGGCACACAGTGCGGCGCCGCCGGCGATTCCCGCGTCAGCCCCGTAGTGAGCCATCACCAGCGGAATTTCAGAGGCGCGCGGATTCACGCACCAACCCGGAAGGCGATTCTTGATTTCATCGAAGAACGGCTCGAGCATTGCCGCCACGCCGCCGCCCATCACGAGAACGTCGGGATCGAGCAGATCAACGATGTTGCCGAGCCAGGGGGTTAACACTTCGACCGTCTCTTGAAGAATTTCCCGCGCCAGCGGATCGCCCGCTGCATAAGCCTGCCCCACCAATTCGCTGGTGACGGCGGCAACGTCACCCTTGGCCAGTTCGAGAATCGCGGAGCGCGAGATTCTGCAGCGAGCTTCGCTCGGGCTCGTGCGCCAATCGCCGGACCCGCAGCCAGAATTTCGATGCATCCGCGTTTGCCGCAGCTGCACAGCGGGCCCGCGATAGTCGATGCTGACGTGTCCGCCTTCGCCCGCCGAGCCGGTGTTGCCGTGGTAGATGCGGCCATCGAGCACGATGCCGGTGCCGATGCCGGTTCCGATCGTGGCATAGAAAACGTAGCGATATCCGCGCGCCGCGCCCCATCGCGTTTCGGCCAGGGCAGCGGCGTTCGCGTCGTTGTCCACTTTGACGGGCACGTGATACATCGACGACGATTTTCTCGGCCAGCGGAAAGTTCCGCCAGCAAGGCAGGTTCGGAGGATTGAGAACGACGCCCGTCTTCGGATCGAGCGGGCCGGGCGCGCAGATGCCGATACTTTGAATACTCCGCCGGCACCGTGGACGCCAAGGAATCAATGGCGCCGGCGACGGCCTGCAAGCGCGGCCTCGGCCGTGCCGTTTGCCACCATGGGATTGCGGCCCTGGGCGAGTATCTTGCCGTCGCGGTCCACGAGTCCCACGGCGACTTTTGTGCCGCCGATATCAACGCCGAGAATCAGGAGCCCCACCTTTGGAGTATCAGTCATGTTTGCCTGCCGTCGCCATGTCGGCGGCAAGCTCGAAAATTGCACCTTGATCGTCTTAATCTCGTACGGCTTGGTGTGCACGCTCACGCGCGCCATCGTGCACCGACAGGCTGCCGATCGGCTTTTCCATCAGATCGGTCTCCGCCGCCGATTCCGCGCCCGGAGGAAGTTGAATTGTAACCTCACTCGTCTTTGCCGGCCCATTCGTAGAAGCGCAGAACGAGCGCGTTTTCGTCTTCCGCCTTCTTCAGCGCAGTGACGATGATGTTGTCCGATTGCACCTGCAGGAAGGAATGCTCTGGCGCGCAGCGATCCCTCGATGTTTTCCGAAGGGCAGGGAAATCAATTTGTAGTTCAGTTCATAACCGTGCCGAATGGTGAGCGCATCCTTCCAGCCTCCGCCGTGCGGATACAGCGAGTAGGTGAACTCGTGATGGCCCTCGTCGGCGTGCGGATCGGGCCACTCCGGCGAGCGCAGCAGCGACAGGCGCAGCACGTTGCCTTTCGCGTCGTATCCGTATTTGCAGTCGTTGAGCAGGCTGAATCCGTGCTTCGAGTCTGAGATGTCAGCCCAGCGCTGCGCCGGAACTTCAAACTGCGCCTGCTCGGCCGGCGTGTTGCGCGTGGTTGGACGCTCGACCGAGCCAAAAGGAATTTCGAATGCCGCTTTATCGCTGTGCGCGCTGAGCGGGAACGCCACTTTCAGCAGAATATGTTTCTCGTGCCATTCCGCCTTCATCTTCACGTCCACGCGAGGCACGCCGGCGTACAAGATGATGTCGCGCACAAACGTCGAATTCTGAAAATGATTCTTGACCTGGATGACCGCCCGCAGCGGGCCGCTCTCGATCAGCTTGACTTCATCGGCCTTGTCCAGATCCCAATGTTGCTTCTCGAAGTCCGCGTCGATGTTCCACGCGTCCCACTGTTTGGGCTTGTCGACGAAGGTCTGCAGCAGATTGCCGCAGATTGAAGTCTTCGGGCCGCCGGTATCGGTTTCGGCGGGAGCCAGCGCTTCCGTGCCGCTGCGCTTGTCGAACAAGCTGGTCATGCAGCCGGTTTGCGGATCGATCTTCACGCGGATGAACTCGTTCTCCAGCGTGTCAGCGGAAGCCTTCAGCATCGAATGGACCGCGGGTGCTGTGCTCGCTGCGCGCACGAAATAAGTTTGATATCCGAGCGACGGCGTGTTCGACAGCAACAAGAATTGGGCGCGATGAGTTTCCGCGATCGATGGAAAGCAATCTGCGATTCCGCCGGTTTTCCCGTCGAGTCCACAACTTCAATCTGCCGCGCCGGCGCGGGCAGTTGCGCCTCCACCTCAGTCACTTCGGTGCGCGGCCACGACAGGGAATTGAAAATCATTACCGGCACGCCCTCGCCTTGCGTATTCACGTGCGCTGCGATCTCGCGCAGCGATCCCATGCGTCACATCGTTCGCGGCGCGGTCCACATCCTCCAGATTGCGCTTGGCATCCAGATAGTTCACCGCGATGCCAGAGCCCGGCATGATGTCGTGGAAGTGATCGAACAGCAGATTCTTCCAGGTCAGTTCCATGCCATCCTGCGGATAGGGACGCCCGTAGAGCGAGGCCAGCGAAGCGAACTTTTCGGCATTGAGCACGGTTCTCTTCGGCGCGCCGGATTCTGCGCTTGGTTTCGGCCTGCGTGGTGAAGACTCCCCGGTGATATGCGAAGTAAAGCTCGCCATCCCAGGTGGGAACCTGCATGCTGGGCAGCTTCTTCTCGAGATCGCTGAAGAAGTCGCGCGCGAAACTGAACTCAAGCTTCGGATACACCGCATCGGGAGCCCGCAGTTGGTCGGCATGATCGAGCATGATGCGCGTCGGCCCGCCGCCGTGATCGCCCACGCCGTAGAGATGCATCATCTCGGGCTTAGTCGGGGATCGTCTTGCCGTAGATCGACGGCATCCAGATCGACAGATCAGTCGCAAGCGGCTCCGCATCGATGCCGCCCGCGTAGTCATGCGGAAAATAAGTGAGCAGCCGGCTGCCGTCGGGCGCCTGCCACCAGAAAAGCTTGTAGGGAAACGTGGTGAATTCGTGCGCCCACAGCAGCTTCTGGGTGACGAAATAATCCATGCCCGACTTCTTGTAGATCTGCGGCAGTTGATAGTTGTATCCGAACGAATCGGGATTCCATCCGATCTTCACATCCACGCCGAAATTCTTCTGAAAATAACGCTTGCCCACCAGAATCTGCCGCACCAGCGATTCGCCGTCCGGCATATTCAGGTCCGGCTCGACCCACATGCCGCCGATGATCTCCCATCGCCCTTCTTTCACGCGCTGCTCGATCTGCTGGAACAGGTCGGGATATTTCTCCTGCATCCATTCATACGTCCGCGCCGACGACATGGTGAACTTGAAGTCTGGATACTCGCGCATCAAGTCGAGCACGCTTTGGAATGTGTTGCGCACGACTTCAACTGTCTCGGTCCAGGGCCAAAGCCACGCCATGTCGATGTGTGAATTGCCGACGATGCGAATGTTGAACTGCTGCAGCCACGGCTTGAGGACTTCCAATTTGGCCTGAGCCTGCTTTGAGCGAGGCATCAAAGCCAGCCTGATCGCCTTGATCGAGCGGCGAGAAATCAATCGCTTTGATCGCCGCATCCAGTTCTGCTGGCGCTCCGCCTTTCCTTCCTCATAGGCTGCGATGATCGGGCGCGCAGAAAGAATTTCCATCCGCAGAAACGCAGGATCCGGCCGCGATGTGCGGTGCGTCGAATCGTGAGTTCGCTGTGAAAGAATTCGGATTGCACGTCGTCTCCTGCCGACCACCCTCGCCGCGATCAGGAATTTCTGCCCGGGTTGCGCATTCTCAGTCAATAGCAGCGGCAGAATATCGTCGTCGCTGCCGCGATAGAGAATCGCTCCGTTCGAGAACACGGTGATGATCAAGCTGCTCGGGCTGCCAAAGCGCAGATCAAGCGACACTCGCGAGCCCTGCGTGGCGTAGCCGTTGATTTTCTCGGGAATCTGAATCCAGCGGCGGAACACGCGGGTTCCGGTCCAGTGCTCCTCGTTCGCGTTTCCTCCGCCCGGCCCCGATACATTCTTCACCGTGAAGGCGCCCCAATCAGAATCATTCAAGCCCGGGATCCTCCGGATGCGGAACGTCGGCATGAAATCGCCATTCTGCTTCGCCTGCCGAGTCAGCGTTTCCAGCCGGTCGAGCGTTGCCTTATAAGGATCGGGAGCAGCGGGAGTCTGGGAAGACGCGAAAGCTGCGGATCAGCAGAATGCAAGACATAATAAGAAGAGGGCGATACGCTTCATCGAGAACGCACCTTTCCGATCGGAGTACAAACTTGTGGACAAGCTTTGCAAAAAGTAACCAGCGATTATCACTCAACAGTTGTTGCTGAATGCTAAGTTGCTGATTCTACAGCCAGCTTGAGCCGAACGTGCGACCTCGCCCAAAAATTATGATTCCTTCCATCGAAATTATGAATCGAAGTTGTTACGTAAGTTTGTTGACGGCGCGAGCCGCTCAACCTAGAATTCAGACTCTAATGTCAGAGAGCCAAAATCTTCGCGCCATGTGCTGTTGCACTTGTTGTTGTTGTGCATGCGTGTGCACTGGCGCGGGGAGGCTGCTGACCTAAGAATTCTTTCTTAACACAGGCACTCATAAACCCATCGCCAGACGAACCTGGCGGTGGGTTTTTTATTTTCCGGACAGCAAATTCAGAGTTTGACCCATATGACAATCGTCAGCCAAAGAAACCACAGCACAGCGAGTCGAGCGCCTCAAGCGCGCAATGAATCCATGGGAAGGGCTGGACGAAATCCGGCGCTTCGCCCGCGAGGGGTTCGAATCCATCCCTCCCGAATGGATCGGGACCTACTTCCGCTGGTGGGGCGTTTACACCCAGGGAGATGGCGCGGGAGTGACCGGCGGCAAGGGCGGCGTGGGCCGCGCTCTGCAGCGCTTCATGGTGCGCATCCGCATTCCCAACGGCATGATGACTTCGCGCCAGCTGCGCGCCATCGCCGACCTCACCCGCCGTCACGCCAACGGAATCGCCGACCTCACCGTTCGCCAAAACATTCAACTGCACTGGGTCACCATCGAATCGCTGCCGGAAGTGCTCGATGGCCTCTGGCAAGTCGGACTGAACACGACCGGCGCTTGCGGTGATGTCGTGCGCAACGTGACGGGATGCCCGGTCGCCGGCGTGGACGCAGACGAAATCGTCGACGCTTCGCCGCTGGTGCACGAAGCGTCGCAATTGCTCGCCGGCAATGCCGAGTTCTATAACCTGCCGCGCAAATTCAAAATCTCCATCACCGGATGCCGCGTCTGGTGCCCGTATCCGGAAATCAATGACATCGGCCTGACCGCGATCACTCGCACGGTCGGCGGGAAGCCGGAAGTCGGATTCTCCCTTCGCGTCGCCGGCGGCCTTTCGACCGAACCTTATCTGGGTGCGCGGTTGAACGCGTTTGTCCGCTGGAATCAGGTTGTGCCCGTCAGTCAAAGGCATCGCCGAACTGTTCCGCGATTCCGAGGTGTTGCGCGAACATCGCGAGCGCGCCCGCCTGAAATTCCTTTTCCTGCGGCATGGATGGACTGCCGACCGTTTTCTTGGCGAATTGCAGGAGCGCATCGGATTCCAGCTTGATCCGGCGGTCGAAGAGCATCCGCCCGACGACGTCTACCGCGACCACGTCGGCATTCATGCGCAGAAGCAGTCCGGTCTTTCGTATGTCGGAGCGGTGGCCCTTCGCGGCCGAATCACGGCCGAACAGATGCAGTCTGCCGCCGATCTTGCCGAACGCTATGCCGGCGGCGAACTGCGCGCCACCAACATGCAGAACCTGCTCGTCGTAAACGTGCCCACGCTCAACGCTGAACCGCTGGCGAAGGAGTTCGACGCGATCGGGCTCAAAGTCGGCGGTTCGGCTTTCTGCGCGCGGCACGGTGGCGTGCAGCGGGACGGAATTCTGCAAGCTGGCCATCACCGAAACCAAAAGCTTCTCGCGCTGGCTGGTCGAAGAACTGGAAGAGCGTTTACCCGGTTTCGATCAGCATCTGAAACTGCACGTGACCGGATGCCCCAACAGTTGCGGACAGCACTGGATTGCCGACATCGGCATCGAGGGCAAGAAGATCAAGGTTCACGACAGCATGGTCGACGCCTACTACTTCTGCGTGGGCGGGGCGCTCGGTCTGCATCAGGCTACGGCGCGTCCAGTCGGATATCGCTGCGCCGCGACCGAAGTTCCAGATGCGCTTGAGCGGCTGCTCGGTCAGCTATCTGGCGGAGCGCGAACCCGGCGAGAATCTTGCGCCGGTTCTTTGCCCGTCACAGCGATACGGAATTGCGGGAATTCCTGGCCGGAGAAGTGGTGGCCGCAGTAGCTCGCGATTTGCCGGACTCGGCTCGGAGTCTGGCGCAAGCAGGAGGGCTCGGTGACTAACTTGTTTCCAATGTTTCTGAAGCTGGAAGGCAAGCAGTGCCTGGTCGTGGGCGCAGGCAAAGTCGGCGAACCGAAAATCGGCGGACTGCTGGAGACGGGCGCGCGCATCCGCGTGGTTGCCCTGCGATGCGAGTCCCGCGGTTCGCGAATGGGCGCGTGCTGGAAAGATCGAACTTGAAGTTGCGCGCCTTCTCGGCAGACGACCTGGACGGCGCATTCCTCGCGGTTGTCGCGACGAATTCGCGCACCTTGAACGAGCGCGTGTATCACGAAGCGCAGCGGCGCGGCGTGCTCTGCAACGTGGTCGACGTTCCCGATCTCTGCGATTTCTTCTATCCCGCGGTCGTGCGCCGCGGCGATCTGCAGATTGCGGTTTCAACCGCCGGACAAAGCCCGTCGCTGGCGCAGAAAATTCGCCAGCAGCTGGAAAAACAATTTGGCCCCGGATACGCCGCGTGGGTGGCGGAACTGGGCGAGACTCGACAAGCTGATTCTCGCCAGCGATCTCGACAAAGAACGCAAGCTCGATCTGCTGCATTCGCTGGCCAGCAGGGAAGCGCTCGAAGCGGCCCTGGCCGAAATGCCCGAACTGGCCGCCAAAGGAGAGGGCAGCATGAAGGGGAAGAGTCTATCTAGTGGGCGCAGGGCCGGGCGATCCGGAGTTGCTCACACTGAAAGCCTGCGCGTGCTGCAAGACGGCCGACGCCGTGCTGCACGACGATCTGGTCGCTCCCGAAATTCTGAAACTCATCCCTGCCACCGCGCAGGTTCACAACGTCGGCAAGCGCTGCGGCAAAAAGAAGATTCTGCAGGAAGAAATCAATTTTCTGATGGTCGCGCTCGCCGATTCAGGACTGCGCGTGGTTCGGCTGAAGAGCGGCGACCCGCTGATCTTCGGCCGCGCCGGGGAAGAAATCGAATCGCTGCGCCGCGCCAACATTCCATTCGAGATTGTTCCCGGCGTGACTTCCGCCATGGGCGCGGCCGCCGCGGCGCAGATTCCGCTGACTCATCGCCGCGCTTCGTCCGCGCTGGTGTTTCTCACCGCGCATCAAGCCCCGGGAAGCGAAGCCGCAAACTGGAGCAAGCTGGCCGGAAGCGGCGCAACGCTCGTGATCTACATGCCCGGACAGAACTACTCCGAGGTCGCCGCGAAACTGAAGTGCGCGGGGCTTGCCGGCGAGCACGCCCTGCGCCGTCATCTCTCGCGCGACCACTCCGCAGCAGCGGACTCATCGCTCCACGATCGCCGAGTTGCACCGGTTCGCCGCAACTCGCGGCGCCCACTCTGCTGGTTGTGGGCGAAGTCGTGCGCTTTGCTGAACGATCCTGCCGCATTGGCGCAGCAATTTCGTAGTGCCCAGTTTCTGTCGGCAACGACAGCGCTCCCGCTGCTGCGCCGTTTGCAGTATGCAGCCATCAGAAGCCAGGACTTCGGAAGCAATGAGGAGCCACTCGCGTGAAGAACCAGATTCAGGAGCACATTCAAGACCAGATCGCAGAGGTTCAGCACGCGGCCGAGAGCTGGACGCCGCAGCGCGCTCTGACCTGGGCGTTCGAGACTTTCGGCAACCGCGTGGCCATTTCCTCCGCCTTCGGCGCCGAAGGAATGGTGCTGATCGACATGGCCTCGCGGGTTCGCAAAGATTTTCGGCTGTTCACCATCGATACCGAATTTCTTTTCCCCGAGACCTACAACCTGATGGACCGGATCGAAGAGAAATACGGCATCGCGATCGAGAAAGTGTATTCCGTGCTCTCGCCCGAGGAGCAGGAGCGCGTACGCACGGAACCGCGCTGTGGACGCGCGATCCCGACCTCTGCTGCAGTCTGCGGAAAGTCGAACCGCTGCGCCGCAAACTCGGCGAATTGAGCGCGTGGATCACCAGCATTCGCCGCGATCAGACCTCAGTCCGTTCCAGCGCGCACAGAATTGAATGGGATGCAAAGTTCGGTCTGGTGAAGATCAATCCCATCGTCGACTGGACGTCAAAGCAAGTGTGGCGCTACATCCACGATCACGACGTACCCTACAACGCGCTGCACAATCAGGACTATCCCAGCATCGGCTGCACGCATTGCACGCGCGCCGTGCAGGCCGGGAGAAGATCCGCGGGCAGGGCGCTGGCCGGGATTCGCCAAGACCGAGTGCGGTCTGCACATCATCGAGCCCGTGCCGCGATTCAGTTGGCCGCAGGCTGCGTCGAAAGCCGCGAAGTTCGGCAACTGAGTTACTGCGTCCGTATCAACCCGCCTGGCAGAATGCGCTGGAGATCCCTCCCCAGTCGCGCGCGGGTTCTGGCTGCGGGAAAAATATTCCGTGCAGTCGCTGCACCGATTCCTCGACCTTCGATTCCTCCACCAGGAATGAGATCGTCCGGTCGGACGCCCCCTGGCAGACCACGCGCACGTCCATATCCGACACCGCCGCGAACACCCGGCTGGCTACGTCCGGCTGTCGTCGAATGTTCTCTCCCACCAGGCACACCAGCGCCTTGTGATTCTCCCATCGCACCTCGGCCACGCCGCGAAGATCGGCGGCAATCGCGGGCAAAGCCGCCGCCGATCCCACCAGCAACGACATGCGCCCCAGCGACAGCGCCATCACATCGACTGCGCAAGAGTGCCGGTCGAACACTGCATAGACGGCGCGTAACAACTCTGAGTCAACCGCCTGCGTGATTCAATCTCGACCGCCGCCACTTTTCTCTTCGCGGTGATCGCGCTCACCACGTTGCCGGTCTTTGCGCGCGGCAAGAATTTCCGTCCCTTCACCCTCCGGCCGTCGCGAATTCAAAACATAAACCGGAATGTTCTCGCGCATCGCCGGAGCCAGCGTCGCCGGATGCAGCACTTTCGCGCCAAAATGCGCCAACTCCGCCGCTTCGTCAAAACTCATCTTGCGAATCACGCGGGCGTCGGAGCACAGCTTGGGATCGGCCGTCATGATGCCATCCACATCCGTCCATATCTCAACCCGAGACGCACACAGCGCGGCGCCGACAATCGCAGCGCTGAAGTCGGACCCGCCGCGGCCCAGGGTCGTCGGAACGCCATCGCTGGTCGACGCGATGAAACCGCCCAGCACCGGCACTTGCCCGCGCTCCAGCAGTGGACTCAGAGTCTCCTGCAGCCGCTGCTCGGTCACGTCCCACACCGGACTTGCCTGGCCGTGGCGCGCGTCGGTGACGATGCAGGCCCGCGCGTCGACGTGCGCCGCGTTGATTCCGGCCTGACA
The DNA here is from genome assembly GCA_963795875.1 of uncultured Acidobacteriaceae bacterium. Classification (GTDB taxonomy): domain Bacteria; phylum Acidobacteriota; class Terriglobia; order Terriglobales; family Acidobacteriaceae; genus Sulfotelmatobacter. Next base: position 642,204 of record CAWCJM010000002.1, on the reverse strand, counting down.
GAGACGCCTCCTTCACCAGCCTGCTGGAAAAGCATTCCCCGAAGCCCAGCAGATGGTCCTGCGACTTGAGATCCAGTTGACGCGAAGCCTCCAGATCGTGCAGCAGCGATTCCAACGCCCGGAACTCGCCGCGCAATTCGCGATCGAGAGCGCTGTAAGCGGATTCGTCGACGAGCGAGTCCGCCAGCTGCTCATGCCGAACATAGATGTCGCGCACCGTGGCGAGCGCCGAGCCCAGGTGGCCCTGCGCCGCCGCGTTTCCGGCCTCCAGCAGTTGATCGGTGACCTCGTGCCAGCGCGCTGACCACGACCACCGGCTGCGAGCGCTCAGTCTGCTCTCGCACGATGCCGATCAGCCGGCGAATGGCCGCGGCATCTTCCACCGACGTGCCTCCGAACTTCATCACCACCACATCGTCGCTTCGTTCGAATCTGCTTTGTCGCTGGTTCGCTTATGCTGTCCGCTCATATCTCAGCTCCGTTTCTCGTTTTTGCGCGCAAAGAAAAACCCACCGCCAGATCGCTTCTGGCGGTGGGTTCGGGTGATTCTCTTAAGAGTGCTTTACTTCATCCGATCCCGTCCTCCAGAAGACACGTATATTCGTGTCGACATGCCTGTGCCTGTCGATGTAATTCGTGTGGACTTCTGGATGAGGGTCTTCATGAAATGGTCAACTGACAGCCTATCGGACGGAACGCCGATGGAAATTCAAAATTCAGATCCAGCAATCAGAGTTTCAGTTGGATAAGTGATCGGAATTCCGATGCGGAGAAGTGGGGATCGACGATTGCCATGATCGAGCGCAGCTCAAGTCTTCGCCTAGTCCTCTGTCTTCTTCATTTGCGTGGCAAACTGCCGCAACAGAGCCACGAACGCCGTCGAAGCCACCGACAGCGTGCGGTCCCGCCGGTAAGCCAGTCCCAAGTTCGCGATAGAGTACCGCATCCTCAAGATCAATCAGCTTGACCCGGCCCGATTCCACTTCGTCGCGCGCGAACGACGCGCTGATCAGCGACACGCCCAGATCCGCCGCCACGAAGCTCTTGATCATGCCGATGCTGGGCAGTTCCATCCGCACCTGCAGTTCGGCGCTGTAGGGCCGAAACAGCTTGTCCAGCAGTCGGCGCGTGTGTCCGGTCTTCGGGAACAGCAGCGGATGCTTGACGATCTCGCTGACCGGCACCACTTTAAACTTGGCCAGCGGATTCTTCGGGCTCACCATCAGCATCAGCTTGTCGCGGAAAATCGGCTGAATCTTCAAGCTCGGAGACTGGATCGGCAACGTCAGAATGCCGACTTCCACCTGCCCGTTTTCCAGCTTTTCGACGATCTTGTAGCTGAAATTGCGATAGATGCTGATCTGCACCGGCGGATAGCGCCGGCAATATTCGCCGAAAACTTCGGGCAAAACATACAGGCACGTAGCTTCGTTCGCGCCCACGCGCAGCGTGCCGCGCGGCGTGCCGCTGTGGTCGGCCACCGCCATCAGCGACTCGTCGCGCAGAGCTCTTCAGGCGCTCGGCGTATTCGAAAAACACCTGGCCGGCCGGAGTCAGCTTTACCGTCTTGCCGGAGCGGTCGAGCAGGCGGTCGCCATACTCCTGCTCCAGTTGGCGGATTTGAGCGCTGACCGCCGACTGCGAGCGGAAAACCTTCTCGCCGGCGCGCGAAAAACTGCCCTGCCGGGCCACTTCCAGGAACGTGATGAGCTGATCGAAGTCCATTGTGGTTTCAGCGAATTATAGCGAACTTCACCTCGAATCCGAGGTTAATTACTCAGCATCCACCGCGGCCTGGCTGCGCCCTGAAATTTGCATGGCTTGCATCGAAATTCTGCATTGTACTTTGCTCGCTCGCAGGCACGAGAATACCAAAGTCTGTTCCTGAGCAGAAGTGTGCGACGCCCCGTCGCCCGTCGCAAGTCACGCCCAAGAACAAGTGATTCGAAAGGAATTCAGTCCACCGGACGAAGTCGATCCATGACGACGACGCGTCTAAACTCGAGGAACGGCCTGCCTCCCGCCCAGGGTCTCTACGACCCGGCGCACGAGCACGACGCCTGCGGCATCGGGTTTGTCGCCAGCATCGGCGGCCAGAAAAGTCACGACATCATCCGCAAGGGAATTCAGGTTCTGCTCAACCTGGCGCATCGCGGCGCCTGCGGCTGCGATCCGGAAACCGGCGACGGCGCCGGCGTGCTCATCCAGATTCCGCACAAGTTCTTTGCCCGCGAATGCGAGAAACTCGGCTTCGCGCTGCCGAAGCCCGGAACCTACGGCGTCGGCATGACGTTCCTGCCGGTCGAGAAGCACCAGCGCCTGCAGTGCGAAGGAATTCTCGAGCGCATCATTCGCGAAGAAGGCCTGACCTTGCTCGGCTGGCGGGATACGCCGGTCTATGCCTCCGCGATCGGCCGCGTGGCGCGCGCTTCGCAGCCCTACATCCAGCAGATTTTCGTGCGCTGCGCTCCAGGCATGGACGAAGACGCCTTCGAGCGCAAACTCTACGTCGTGCGCAAGCGCGCAGAAAATGAAATCCGCGAGTCCGGCATTGAAGACGCGGAGATGTTCTACATCCCTTCGCTTTCCTGCCGCACCATCGTCTACAAAGGCTTGCTGCTCGCCTCGCAGATCACGAACTTCTACCGCGAACTTTCCGATCCCGATGCGGTCAGCGCGTTGTGCCTGGTGCACCAGCGCTTCTCGACCAATACGTTTCCCAGTTGGCAGCGCGCGCATCCTTATCGCTACGTCGCGCACAACGGCGAGATCAACACGCTCCGCGGCAACGTCAACTGGATGCAGGCCCGCCAGTCGCTGCTGCAGTCTCCGCTGTTCGGCGACGACATGAAGAAACTGCATCCCATCATCGCGCCCGACGGCAGCGACTCCGCGAACTTCGACAACGCCGTCGAGTTGCTCCTCCAGTCCGGACGCAGCCTGCCGCACGTCATGGCCATGCTGATTCCCGAAGCCTGGTCGGGCAATCCGCACATGAAGCCGGAGAAGCGCGCCTTCTACGAATATCACGCCTGCCTGATGGAGCCGTGGGACGGCCCCGCTGCGATCGCCTTCACCGACGGCCGCGTCATCGGCGCGACGCTCGACCGCAACGGCCTGCGCCCCGGACGCTACGTCGTCACCCATGACGATCTGGTCGTGATGGCCTCGGAAGCCGGCGTGCTCGACATCGCGCCCGAGCAGGTCAAGAGCAAAGGCCGCCTGCAGCCGGGAAAGATGTTCCTGGTCGATACCGTCGAAGGCCGCATCGTTTCCGACAAAGAGATCAAGCAGAAGCTCGCGTCGCGGCAGCCTTACGCGCAGTGGGTGAAAGAAAATCAGATCACCATCGATCAACTGCCCGAGCCCTCGCGCATGCATTTCCCGGACGCCGAGACTCTTCTCCGCCGCCAGCGCGCCTTCGGCTACAGCGACGAAGATCTGCGGATGATCCTCGCGCCCGATGGCCGCGAAGGGCGAAGAGCCGATCGGTTCGATGGGCACCGACACGCCGCTGGCCTGTCTCTCCGACAAGCCGCAGTCGCTATTCAACTATTTCAAGCAGCTTTTCGCGCAGGTCACCAATCCTCCGATCGATCCCATCCGCGAAGAGATGGTGATGTCGCTCATCAGCTATATCGGCAGCGAGCGCAACATTCTCGAAGAAGCGCCCGAGAACTGCCACATGCTGAAGCTGGCGCATCCGCTGCTCTCGAATCGCGAACTGGAAAAGCTGCGCCGGGTTTCGAATCGCGACTTGCTGGCGACCACGCTGCCCGCGCTGTTCCGCGCGAAAGACGGCGAAGAAGGACTCAAGCGCGCTCTCGACGAACTGTGCCAGCGAGCTTCGCTGGCGGTGAAGGCCGGCTATTCGCTGATGATCCTTTCCGATCGCGGCGTGGACAAAGACTACGCTCCCATCCCGTGCCTGCTCGCGCTGGCCGCCGTGCACAACTTGCTGGTGCGGGAAGAAACGCGAACCCAGGTTGCGCTCATCACGGAATCCGGCGAGCCGCGCGAAGTCATGCACTTCGCCTTGCTCAGCGGCTACGGCGCCAGCGCGATCAATCCTTACCTCGCGCTCGAGAGCGTCGAAAACCTGGTGTGGCGCGGCGAATTGGGCGACGGCATCACGCCCGAACTCGCGGTCAAGCACTTCATGAAGGCCATCAAGAAGGGCCTGCTGAAGACTTTCTCGAAGATGGGCATTTCCACGCTGCAAAGCTATCAGGGCGCGCAGGTTTTCGAAGCGATCGGTCTGAACAAAGAATTGGTCGACGCCTACTTCGCCGGCACGACCTCGCGCACTCGAAGGCATCGGACTCTCAGTGCTCGCCGCCGAAGCCCAGCTGAAACATGAATACGCCTTCCGTCCGCTGACTGAGTTTGAAACCGAGCTTTCGGTCGGCGGCAGCTATCACCAGCGCGTCAACGGCGAATATCACCTGCTCAATCCGCTGACCATCAGCAAGCTGCAGCAAGCCGTACGACAAGATAGCTTCAAGACATTTCAGGAATACACCGACCTCATCGACAACCAGAGCGCGAACCTGTGCACTCTGCGCGGCCTGATGAAGTTGAAGAAGAGCGACACACCGGTTCCGCTCGAAGAAGTCGAGCCCGCCAAAGAAATCGTGAAGCGCTTCACCACCGGCGCCATGTCGTTCGGATCGATCAGCAAGGAGGCGCACGAGACGCTGGCCATCGCCATGAACCGCATCGGCGGCAAGTCCAACACCGGCGAGGGCGGAGAAGACGAAGAACGCTTCAAGCCCGATGCGAACGGCGACTTGCGCCGCAGCGCAGTGAAGCAAGTAGCCTCGGCGCGTTTCGGCGTGACCGCAAACTACCTCGTCAATGCCGACGAACTGCAAATCAAGATGGCGCAAGGCGCGAAACCCGGCGAGGGCGGCCAGCTTCCCGGCCACAAGGTCGACGAGGTGATCGCGCGCTTGCGGCATTCCATCCCCGGCGTCGGACTGATCTCGCCGCCGCCGCATCACGACATTTATTCGATCGAAGATCTCGCGCAACTGATCTACGACCTGAAGAACGTGAACCCGCACGCGCGCATCGCCGTGAAGTTGGTCGCGGAAGTCGGTGTCGGTACGGTCGCGGCGGGCGTGGCCAAAGCTCACGCCGACGTCGTCCTGATCAGCGGCGACAGCGGCGGCACCGGCGCGTCGCCTCTGAGTTCCATCAAGCACGCCGGCATTCCGTGGGAACTGGGCCTGGCCGAAACGCAGCAGGTTCTGCTGTTGAACGATCTGCGCAGCCGCATTCGCGTGCAAACCGACGGCAAACTGCAAACCGGCCGCGACGTGGCCATCGCCGCGCTGCTGGGCGCCGAAGAATTCGGTTTTGCCACCACGCCGCTGATCGCGATGGGCTGCATCATGATGCGCAAGTGCCACCTCAACACTTGCTCGGTGGGCATCGCCACGCAAGATCCGGAACTGCGCAAGCAGTTCAAAGGTCAGCCCGAGCACGTAATCAATTTCTTCTTCTTCATCGCCGAACAGCTTCGGCAGTACATGGCGGATCTCGGATTCCGCACCGTCGACGAAATGGTTGGCCGCGTCGACATGCTCGATGTCGAGCCTGCCGTCGATCACTGGAAGGATCACTGGAAGGCTCGGGTCTGGATTTCTCCGCGATTCTCTACAACCCGCCCGTGCCCTCGCGCGTCGCCCGCCGCCGCGTGCAGGCGCAGGATCACGGCCTGGAGCAGGCGCTCGATCACAAGATTCTCGGACAGGTGCCGTCACGCTCGAAACCCTTGCGCCGATTGAAGTGAAGTTTCCGGTGCGCAACATTCACCGCTCGGTCGGAACGCATGCTGAGCGGCGAAATCGCGCGCCGTTACGGCTCTGCTGGACTGCCCGACGACACGGTCCGCATTCACCTCACTGGTTCGGCGGGTCAGAGCCTGGGAGCGTTCCTCGCCAAAGGAGTCACGCTTTCGCTCGAGGGCGAAGCCAACGACTATGTCGGCAAGGGCCTCTCCGGCGGCCGGATCATGGTGTTTCCGCCGCGCGCTTCCGGCTTCGCTCCGGAAGAAAATATCATCATCGGCAACGTCGCGCTTTACGGCGCCACCAGCGGCGAAGCATTCTTCAACGGAGTTGCCGGCGAGCGCTTTGCCGTCCGCAACTCCGGAGCGACCGCGGTCGTCGAAGGCGTCGGCGACCACGGCTGCGAGTACATGACCAACGGCATCGTGCTGGTGCTCGGCTCCTGCGGCAGAAATTTCGCCGCCGGCATGAGTGGCGGCGTTGCCTATGTGTTCGACGAGCGCGGAGATTTTACCGAGAAGCGCTGCAATCTGGATTCGGTCGATCTGGAGCCTTTGCTCGATGAGCCGGATGTTGTGATCGTCAGAGATCTTCTGTTGTCCCACCTGGAGTTGACTGCCAGCCGCCGCGCCAAATGGATTCTCGACAACTGGAACGACATGGCCTCGCGCTTCATCAAAGTCTTCCCGCACGAATTCAAGCGCGTGCTGGGAGTGGCCCGCAGCGAGCAGGCCTATATCCCGATCCAGCCCGTCGCCGTCGCTGTCACGCCAGAGGCCGAACCTCTGCAACAAGAGCAGGTGCAGCATGGGTAAGACCACCGGCTTCATGGACTACTCGCGCGAACTGGCCCCGCGCCGCCCTGTCGCTGAGCGCGTGAACGACTGGTTCGAGATTTATCAGGACTTCCCGGAAGAAAAGCTGCGCAAGCAGGGCGCGCGCTGCATGGATTGCGGCGTCCCGTTCTGCCAGACCGGATGCCCCGTCAGCAATCTCATTCCCGACTGGAACGATCTCGTCTATCGCGGACGCTGGAAAGATGCCGTCCGCCAACTTCACGCCACGAATAATTTTCCGGAGTTCACCGGCCGCATCTGTCCCGCGCCGTGCGAAGCATCGTGCGTGCTGGGCATCAACCAGCCGCCGGTCACGATCAAGCAGAACGAAAAAAATATTGTCGAGCGCGGATTCCTGGAAGGCTGGATCCGCCCCGAGCCCTCGAAACTTCGCACTGGAAAGAAAGTTGCCATCGTCGGCTCTGGCCCGGCAGGACTGGCGGCAGCGCAGCAGCTTTGCCGCGCCGGCCATGCGGTCACGGTCTACGAAAAAGCCGACCGCATCGGCGGATTGCTCCGCTACGGCATTCCCGAGTTCAAGCTGGAAAAGCACATCATCGACCGCCGCCTCGAGCAGATGTCCGCCGAGGGCGTGAAGTTCGTCACCAACGCTGAGGTCGGCAAGACGATTCCGGTCGAAGATCTGCGCCGCGACTTCGACGCCATCGTGCTGGCCGGAGGCTCCGAGCATCCGCGCGATCTGAAAATTCCCGGACGCGAGCTGAAGGGAATTCACTACGCGATGGAATTCCTGCCGCAGCAGAACAAGCGCTGCCATGGCGACACGCTCGATCCCGCGGTCGAGATTCTTGCCACCGGCAAGCGCGTCGTCATCATCGGCGGCGGCGACACCGGCGCCGATTGTCTGGGCACGGTGCACCGTCAGAAGCCACTCTCGGTTCATCAGTTCGAAATCATGCCCAAGCCGCCCGACGAGCGCTCGCCGCTGACGCCGTGGCCGCTGTGGCCGATGCAACTGCGCATCGAAGGCGCGCACGAAGAAGGCGGCGTCCGCGACTGGAGTATCGCCACCGCCAAATTCACCGGCGACGAAAACGGCAATGTCAAGCAACTTCACGGCGTGAGGGTTGGCCCTCCCCCGAAGTTTGACCCGATCGCCGGCACCGAGTTCACCATGGACGCCGACCTGATTCTGATCGCCATGGGATTCCTCGGCCCGGTGCGCAATGGCATGATCGAGCAGCTCGGAGTTCAACTCGACAACCGCGGCAACGTCGCGACCGACCAGAACTACATGTCGTCCGTCCCCGGAGTGTTCGCGGCCGGCGACATGCGCCGCGGGCAATCGCTGGTAGTGTGGGCGATCTCCGAAGGCCGCAAAGCCGCGGCCTGCGTCGATGCCTATCTGAAAGCGCTTCGCCGTTCGCCCTGTTGTTCCCGTGGCTTCCACCGCGCGACAAATCGCCTCGTGACGCGTCGACTACGAGACCGTCATTCAGCGACCGTCGTGCGTGCAGCTCGAAGCCGTTCGGGCGAATGACTTGACGACCGCCGACAACGACTCCGAGCTCGACGTCCGAGATGCAGTAAGATGACTGCGCCAGCCGTCATGATCCAACTCTCCGACATCCAGGCCGCTCTCGACAGAATCCGCGCCGACATCCGCATCTCTCCCTGCACCCACTCGGAAACATTTTCCGGCCTCACCAACAACTCCATCTTCCTCAAACTCGATAACCAGCAGCGCACCGGCGCATTCAAAGAGCGCGGCGCGCTGAACAAACTGCTCACTCTTAACCAGGAAGAACGCGCCCGCGGCGTGATCGCAGCCTCCGCCGGCAATCACGCCCAAGGCGTCGCCTACCACGCCGGACGCCACAAGATCCAGCGCGCATCGTCATGCCACTGCCCACGCCGCTCACCAAAGTTTCCGCCACGCGCGCCTATGGCGCCGAAGTCGTGCTGCACGGCACCAACTACGACGAAGCCTACGAAAAGGCCGTCGAGCAAAGCCAGCACGACCGCCTCACCCTGATTCATGCCTTCGACGACGATGCCGTCATCGCAGGGCAGGGAACTCTCGGACTCGAAATCCTGCAGCAGCATCCCGATATCGAAGTCATCGTCGCGCCGATCGGTGGCGGAGGCCTCATCGGCGGAATCGCCTGCGCGGTCAAAGAGACAAATCCCGCGGTCAAGGTATTCGGCGTGCAACCTTCGCGGATTCCTTCCATGAAAGCCGCGGTGGCCGAAGGCAAGCCGGTTACGCTGGCCTCCGCGAAGACCATCGCTGACGGCATCGCCGTGCGCCGCGCCGGAGAACGCACCCTCCCGCTGGTTCAGAAATATGTCGACGACATCGTCACGGTGGAAGAAGAAGAAATCGCGAACGCGATTCTCCTATTGCTGGAGCGCGAAAAGACTCTGGCCGAAGGCGCCGGAGCCGCTGCCATCGCCGCCGTGCTGAATCGCAAACTGCCGCTGCAAGGCAAGAAGATCGCGGTCCTGGTCTGCGGCGGCAACATCGATGTCACGCTTACTCTCGCGCATCATCGAGCGCGGCCTGGTGAAAGACGGACGCCTGGTCCGCCTGCGCGTTCATCTGCCCGACTATCCCGGCGCCCTGCACCGCCTTACCGGAATCCTCGCCGACCATCGCGCCAACATCGTCGAGACCGCCTACGATCGCGCCTACCACGGCGTCAATCTCGGCGACACTGCCATCGACATCACCATGGAAACCCGCGGCCCCGATCACATCGCGGAACTGCTGGCCGCCTTGGTCTCTGCTGGTTACACCCACGAAAGAATTCTGTAACGAGCGAGTTCTGATCGGCTCGGAAGAGATTTTGCTGTCACGGCTGCGCATGAACTCACAGGTGGTCTTGCCTCCACCGCTGCCGCCGCAAAGCAGCACGCAAAGTAGAATGCCTCCCGCTCCTGCCGCGCCCCGCCGCAATCCATTTCGGATTCAAGCTCATTCCTGCTCCCGGGGTCGGGCCGCGGCGCCGCAGATCTCCGATTGGTCGAAGCTCTTTTGTTCCGTCTCGTGAACGGTGGATCCGTGCGACGCTTGCGTCTCCGTCTGCGCCGAGGGCTTCTTGCTGATCCGCTGCCCGACTCCACGTTCACATCGTCCTTGCGGGCCGCCACCTGAACGTTGCCGTTCACGTCGTTCACCTCGTACTGCGTCCATTCGTTGAGGACCGGAACTACAGTGAGACAATTCACCCGCACCTTGAAGCTCTTCGAGGTTCCCACGAAGACGCCGCCATGATCCAGTTCCAGCAGATTGGTCTGAAGTTTTGCCACCGATTCCGGCTGAATCAGCACCGTCGATCCGTCCAGATTCAAGTTCGCGGACGATCCCGGCTTGGTTTCCAGCAAGTCCCCGGGAAAAACCGCAGAGGAATCCTTCGCTTCATAGCCATTGACCCAGACGCCGCCTTGGGTATGAAGAATGCGGCTGCGCCGGTCTGGACTCTGGCTGCGCAGCTTCTGTTGCCCAGGCAGCGATACCGGCACGATCACCAACATCACCCAGCACAGAAAACCACGTAAAATAGGACACACGCATCCGGAAGACCAATTTTCACGCAACTTCCCTTTCAAAATCGTAGCCGCGGCTGCTGCTCGTCGTCTATTAGCACTCTGGGTGCGGCTTGACCAGGGAGACTCGCTCAGGGATTGCATGGTTTTTCATCTTTGTAATCATTTGTTGTGTATGGGTAAAACTTTGTAAATCATCGACTTCCGGAGCTTCTGGCAATGTAAATTAGAAGGTGGGGCGTATGAAACGCTAAAGAACGCAGAACCGCAATAGTTGTTATCTTGTCTGTCATCGATCGCTCGCTGGTCCGCACTTCCTGCCGGCATGTTTCGCGTTCGGCTATCGAGTCAGGCCAGGACGCGAGCCAACCCGCAGTCGCCAAGCGCATTGGCGCCATCAAAGCGATCAACGGAAATGTCATCACCCTCGCGCCGGATTCCGGTCCTGAAGTCGCGGTGACGGTGCAGCCAAATGCCCGCCTCCTGCGCCTTGCGCCGGGCGACAAGGATCTCAAGAACGCGACTGCCATCCAGCTGCAGGATCTGCAAGTGGGCGATACCATCCGCGCGCGCGGCCAGGCATCGACCGACGGCAAATCGATCGCCGCCTTGGAGATCATTGTCATCACGCGCTCTGCGGTCCAGGCCGTCAGCGATCAGATACGCCAGGACTGGCAGAAGCGCGGCGTCGGAGGTCCGGTTACCGCCGTGGATCCCGCAGCCGGAACGGTGACCATCTCTATCTCCAGTCTTCGGCGGTAAGAAAGCAGTGGTCGTGCACGCGTCCAAGAACACCGTCATCCGCCGCTACTCTCCCGACTCGGCCAAGCCTGAAGATGCGAAGGTGAGTCACGCTGCAGGAAATCCAAGTCGGCGACCAATTGCGCGCGCGCGGAGACCGCAGCGCCGACGGCGGCGAATTGACCGCGGAGGAGATATTCACCGGCATTTTCCCGTCGTCGAAGGTTTGATTAAGTCTGTCGACGCAAGTACCGGCACCCTCAGCGTTCAGGATACGATCAGCAAGAAAACCGTGCAGCTGAAAATCACTGCCGACTCGCAGCTTCATAAAATCCCAGCCGAGATGGCGCAGAGATTTGCCATGCGGCTCAAGGCCGCGTTGCCCCCGGGAACGCCTGGCGCAGGACCGGCGTCCTCGGCCAGCTGCGACTCCGCCCGCCGGAGCAGGTGGGCAGAGCAGGCGCTCCGCAGGCGCAATGGGCCAAGGCGGCGGCGGAGGCGGCGGAGGAATGGCGCGGCTGCGCCGATCACGCGCCGGAGGCGGATTCGACTTCCAGCGTTTGCTGGATCAAACCCCCGCCGTTGCGCTCGCCGACCTGCACAAGGGAGACGCGGTGGCCGTCCTTGCGACCCAGGGCACGCCCACCGGACGGCAGTACCGTCATCAAGTTATTCAGTGGAGTCGAACCGATTCTTCAGGCCGCCCCCACGGGCAGCCAAGCCATGATGTTGGCGCCCTGGAGTTTGGGTGGCGCGCCCGGTGGCGATGCGAGTCAATAGGAGATGCCTTCCTCGAAAAAGGACTTATTCCGTATTCATAAGACTTGAACGAAATAGGAAGATGAAATGAAGGTTGAGAAATTCATACGTTTCTTTTTCATAACGCTTTTCTTCTTGCTGCCGGCGACCGCGCTGTTCGCGCAAACCGCGGCTTCGGGAGGTCTCTTCGCGGACAAGTCACCGATCCCTCCGGCGCGGCTATTGCCGCCGCCAGCGTGATCATGACTCCCGCCACTGGATCTCCGGTCGTGGTGCAGAGCAATGGCCAGGGCCTGTATGAATTCAAGACGCTGCCAGCAGGGAAGTACTCCCTCACTGTCGCGGCCACCGGATTCACTCTTTACGAGAACGATAACGTCGTGATCGCCGATCAGCCTCTGCGGCTCAACGTCGCGATGGCGATTGAAGTGGAGACACAGAAAGTTCAGGTCTCCGACACCGCGCCAACCGTCGATGTGAATCCCTCGAACAACGCCGGCGCCATCGTCATCTCCGGCAAAGAGCTCGAAGCCCTGCCCGACGATCCTGATGAGTTACAGTCGGATCTTCAGGCTCTCGCCGGCCCTTCCGCCGGCCCGAACGGCGGACAGATGTATATCGACGGGTTCACCGCCGGCCAACTCCCGCCCAAGTCCTCGATTCGCGAAATCCGCATCAACCAGAATCCGTTTCTCCGCCGAGTACGACAAGCTTGGGCTACGGCCGCATCGAAATCTTTACCAAGCCCGGAACCGACAAGTATCACGGGCAAGTTCTTCGTGCTGGGCAACGACTCCGCCTTCAACTCGCCCAATCCCTTCGCCGGCCCCGAGCCCCCCTACTATTCCACTCAGTACAACGGAAACATCGGCGGACCGCTGAGCAAGAAGGCGTCCTTCTTTTTCAACCTCGATCGCCGCAACATCAACGAACTGGCTGCGGTTAACGCGTACGTTCTCGATTCATCCCTGAACCGAATCGAATTTGGCCGAGTCGATTGCCAACCCGCGCCAGCGAACCAACCTCAGCCCGCGCCTCGATTGGGCCGTTGACGCCAAACAATACGCTCACCGCGCGCTACCAGTATTATCGCGATACGGAAACCAACAACGGCGTGGGAGGGCTTCAGCCTTCCTCCCAGGGCTATTACTCCCAAAGCACGGAACACACCGTGCAGATCAGCGACACTCAAGTCTTTGGCTCCAAAATCGTCAACGAAACGCGCTTTCAGTACAACCGCGATAACTCCTTCCAAACTCCGACGGATACCAACCCGGCGGTGAATGTGCCCGGCAGTTTTGCGGGCGGTGGCTCGGGTGAGGGCAACGTGAATGATCTGCAGAACAATTACGAAATACAGAACTACACGTCGCTGATCCACGGCAACCACATCATCAAGTTTGGCGGACGCGTCCGCGCCACGCATGACACGAATTATTCGACTTCGGGATTCAACTCCACATTCTCATTCTCTTCATTGAATACCAGCAACCAAACGCCGGCGAAATTGCGGCGCGCTCGGGCAAAATCCTGCCTGTCCCATATCTTTGCTCTACGCGGACCAACAGCTGCCCGCATAACGGGGGCTGGAATTCCGTATGCGACACAACTGACCTATACCACCGGACTTCCGACTACGGTCGTCACCTACTACGATGTTGAGCCCTACGTGCAAGACGATTGGAAGGTGCGGTCGAACTTTACCCTCAGTTCCGGCCTCCGTTTCGAAACCCAAAATGCGATTCACGATCACGGAAACTGGGCTCCCCGCGTGGGCTTTGCCTGGGGCGTGGGGGCGAGGAGCGGCCCGCCGAAGGTCGTGATTCGCGGCGGCTATGGCATTTTCTTTGACCGCTTTCAGACGACACAAATCCTATATGCGGACCGCTACAACGGTGTTACGCAACAGCAATTCATTATTCACAATCCGACGTGTTTTCCAGGTGTCGATATGCCGCTCGCAAGTATTTCCAACTGCGGCCCCACTACTTCTTCCGAGTCCAACATCTATCAGATCAGCCCCAGGCTGCATGCGCCTTACACGATGCAAGGAGCGCTGGGTGTAGAACGTCAGATCACCAAGTCCGCGACCCTTTCCGTTATTTACCTGAACTCGCGGGGCTTCGACCAGTTCCTTACCATCAATGCGAACGCCCCCTACCCTGGAACGCCTTGCGCTCCGAATTGTCCCCCCATTACCGCTGGCAATATTTACCGGTACGTTTCGGAAGGTAATTTCAAGCAAAACCAGCTGATGGTGAACACCAACGTCCGCATCGGCACCCAAGGTCCAGTTGTTCGGCTACTACTCTTTGAGCTATGCCAACAGCGACACGGCGGGTGTTAGCAGCTTTCCGTCGAACTCCTACGACATCGGCCAGGACTATGGCCGAGCCTCGTTCGACATTAGGAATCGCTTCTTTCTCGGCGGCAGCATTGCCCTTCCCTACTTATTCCGGTTGAGTCCGTTTCATGGTGGTCAGTTCCGGCTCTCCATTTAACGTCACTTCGCCCATCGACGTGAACGGAGACCAGATCTACACCGACCGTCCCGGACTGATTTCGACCGCAACCTGCCCCGGCCCTCCGCCGACCTCGGGTTCGGGTCCGCAGGGCAATATTTACTGCACAACGTTGGGTACCTTCGATGCGTTGGGAGGGGGAAAACCTCTTCCCATCAATTACGCCACTGGCCCAGGACGCTTTGTGATGAACCTGCGCCTGACCAAGACCTTCGGATTCGGACCCAAGGCAAAATCCACCTCCGGTGCTCAGGGCCAAGGTGGACCTGGAGGTGGCCCTCGGGGTGGTGGCGGTCGCGGCGGCCCGCTGTTCGGCGGTGGCCCATCGTTCTCATCCAGTAATTCCGACCGCCGTTACAATCTCATTCTTGGCGTGAATGCCCGCAATGTCTTTAATAACGTGAACGTTGCGAACCCCAGCGCGTTTCTTGGCTCCAGGCTCTTTAACATTCCCAATGCTCTACAAGGAGGCCCATTCTCGCCCGGCACCGCCGCCAATCGCAAAATTGAACTGCAAGCCACATTCAGTTTCTGATGCCGGGAATTGTTCTCGCTATATCGGGGAGCCGTCGACCCCAGTTATGCTGAGAATGTGCAGTTTCGCGAGGCGCCAATCCCAAGCTTAAGGTCTGAAGAGCGATTGGCTTTGTTCCCGATCAGCAGGCGGAAATTTATCCGCCTCGCGGCGACCAGTGGTGTGGCCGCACTCGCCGCTGACACTACACTACTCGAGCCGAACCGTCCTCGCATCGTGCGCCAGGAAACTACCCTCCGTCGCTGGCCTGCGCGCCTCGAAGGTTTCACCATCGCCCTGCTCAGCGACTTTCATTACGACCCGTATTTCTCCGTCCATCCCTTGCGCTCCGCAATTGGCATGGTCAATGGTCTACGACCCGATCTGATCGCATTAACGGGTGATTTTGTTTCCATATCCTGGTTCGGTGATCCAGCAGAAGCTGCGTCTGCCGCTGAGCCTTGTGCCCAACTGCTGCGGCAAATGCGTGCACCTTACGGCGTATGGGCTGTCATGGGAAACCACGATGCGTTTACTGATCCCGATCGCGTGACCGACTCGCTTCGCTCCGCAGGAATTCAGGTACTCTCCAATCAATCGGTGCCGATTGAGCGCGATGGCGCGCGGTTCTGGCTGAGCGGTATTGACGACGTTTTAGGCGGCACTGCCGATCTCGACGCAACTCTGCAAGACGTCCCCGCGAATGAAGCGGTGGTCCTCCTAGCGCACGAACCCGACTATGCCGACACCGTTGCGCGCTATGCGGTAGACCTCCAACTCTCGGGCCACTCCCACGGAGGCCAAGTGCGGCTGCCTTTCATCCCCCCACTTTTCCTGCCACCATTGGCCAATAAATACGTTTGGGGGGCGTATCAGATCGGCGCACTCGCGCTGTACACCAACGCTGGCCTGGGCACAGTCAACCTCCCAATCCGCATGAACTGTCCTCCGGAAATCACTGTGCTGACTCTGCATCGTGCTGCGGCCGGATAGTTCAAGTCGATTACCCCACTCCCCTACAGGGCGTGTTGAACTAGAAGGCTCGTCGCGAAATCCTAATCTCTCTATGCAATGTATTTCATTAGGAGGTGCTCGCCTCTGTCCGCTGGTACCTGTAACCTCTTAGAGATCAATAACATCCACCTAGACCGGAGTGGTCCTGTAGGTGCCCCAGCCTATGGTTCAGAGCGATTTCGGCTCTGCGGAGCCTTAGATTCATGCGTTGTCGCATCTGGCCTGCGATTCTGTTATTCGTCCCCGTGTTCGCCCTGGCGGTTAGCACACCAGCGCCGCGTGTGCGTGCCTCCGGCTTTGCTGAGAGAGAAAACCAGGTGTGGACGACGCTGGCGCGTGCATCTCAGTTTGTGGATGTCATTCACGTCAGCTCCCGCCCATCGTGCGCAGAAGTACAACCGCCTGAGGCCTTGACCACGCCTGATCCTCTGTTCTCTTCGACGGCTCGCGGCAAGAAGGTTAAAGTCAGTTTCATCATCGGGACCGATGGACGCGTGCACAGCCCGCTGATTTTGGAGAGCGCGGGCCTCGCCGGCGACCGCCATGTGCTGCAGACGGTTCGAACCTGGAGATATCGTCCGGCGACCTGCAACGGGGTTCCGACCGAGATCGAAGGCAAGGTCGAATTTTCCAGCCGATAGCACGAGTCCGAGTTGCTGGGCTAGAATTACGCCAGCAGTCGATTGCCTCGATGCGTGGACGGGTGCGTGGACAACGATAAGAAAAATCCAAGGTCTCCTGACGCTCCGGTGCGCAGCTCCGAGATGGAAGAAGTGTTCCGCCGGCTGCACCCGGAAATGCGTCGTCCCAAACCAAGTGAAGACGCGATCGCCGCGGCGCTGGAGGCTGCACAGCGCTTAGCTGCTGAAGCCGATGCGGAACAGGCTGCGGACGATGCCGCGCAAGACTTGTCTGGCGATTCGACCACGATCGTGTGCAGCGTGTGCGGGTACCGCAATCGTGCGGGAAACAAGTTCTGCGGCATGTGCGGCATCACCACGGAACTTGCGGGATCATTTGCGGAGGAGGAGCGTCCTTCGCACGCTCTCTCCATTCCCCCGAATCCGTTTTCCGATCACGATCCTGGGGAAAGGCAGGCGGTTACGCGACCCTCAGGGCAGGAAACCCATCACTTCCATCATCACTATCATCATCACTATTTTCCTGGTGGGGAAGCGATGGCGGCGCGCTCGGGCGCGGATGCAATGCGGGAGCCGCCGCGAGATTCCGGGCGCGAGCCCATGAGAGAGGACAAGCTGCGAGCGACGGCAGCGCTGCGCGGCGACATGAGCCGCGCTGAGGCTGCGGTTCGGAACCTCGCGCACGAGTGGGTGCTAGCCTGCAACACCAAACATCTCGATGACCTCATCGAGCTCTACACCCATGACGCGCTGGTGCTGCGGTCGAACTGTCCTCCGGTACGCGGCGCTGCTGCGGCGCGTGAGTTCTTTTTTGGCGCGCTCGACGCCGGACTCGGAGAAGTGGAAGTCGATCCTTTGCGGGTGGAAGTGGTCGGCGACTTGGCGTATGAAGCAGGACGCTGCAAGGCGTTGATTCCCAGCGCAACCGGAAAGCGCCGGGAAGAACGCGGAAAGTATTTGTGGGTTTGCGCGCGGCAGGGCAATGGCGAGTGGAAGCTGGCAGCGGATTGCTGGTCCAGCGATCTGACGCTCAGCGCGCTGGAATCCGATGTTCCGCAGAATGCGGGAGTGAAGACGAGCCAGCCCCGCAAGAATCCTTAGGGGGTCATGCAGGATCGGGCGACCTCCGGGCTCAAACCCTCACTGCTTACGCGTCCCTGGGAAGGAACGCCCTCCCACGGTTCGTGCGCGAGTCTCTCGTTTCCGCAACCTCTGAAGGCGTGCTTTCTCGGATTGGCAAGCCCCGTTGAGTTGTATCGCTATGGGTTTACGCCAAGTTTCGCCAAGTCGCCGCGCAACTGCTCGAGTTGCTGCATCTCAATCGTTTGCATTCCTAGCTTCGCTGCGCACTCCAGATTGAGAGCACGATCGTCGATGAAACAGCACTCTGTCGCCGGGATCTGCGTCGTCTCCAGCGCAAGGCGATAAATATCGCGCTCCGGCTTGCGGAGTCCGACGAAGCAGGAGCTAACAAACAATCGAAAGGTTCCTCGCAGTCCGTACTTTTCAATGCGATAGTAATTCAGTTCGCGTGATTCGTTGTTGATCGTGCCCATGAAGTACTTGCCGGAGTCGCTGAGAGCCCGCGCGAATTCGAGCACTTCGGGAAAGGGCTGCGACAGGGAATACATGTAATCGCGAAATGCGTCGCGCGCGAAGGGACGCGTGCGATAGAAGACGGTGCGGTCGAGATACTCGTCGAGCGTGATCTTGCCGCGCTCGAACGAGGAGACCACCATCTCGTGACGATCATGGAATTCTTCCTGGTCGAGGTGAAAGTGATCGAGAGCCGCGGTGCGTTCCGTGCGGTCCCAGGCGTTGGTCAGCAACACTCCTCCGACATCCCAGAAAATGGCGCGAATCGCAGACAAAGGCAGTTCCTCCCCCAGAGAAAAAGTCTTGGGAAAGAGTTTAGTCGAGATGCGTATGGAGTGGTTAAGTACAGTTGCGTTTAGGGAGCGCGTCGATATTCGAGGGACTACACCCCTTCTTCCTTGTCAGTAGTGATGGCGCTAAGTTGTGTGAACTATTCACTTAAACGGTAAAGCGTTATGTCGCTGAAGATAAACAAGTTACTATTCGTGATGCATTGCTGGCCATTGGGCCGGACTCTAAAGCAGCGCTTTGATTTCGTCGCCATGATCAGGATGTGGGATTCATAAGTCGATTTAGCGTTCTTGAAAAAGTGGCTATGTGAATTCGCACGAGAATGGTTATTGTGATTCCTGCTACTGAGCTTTAGCCTTCTCTCGCTCTGAGAGGGAATTCCTCGCTGTGCGAAGAACGGCAGCGCATTTAGGATGAGATGATCAAACTCCATATGGGACGTTACGTGTATGGCGCGGCTGCCATCGCTTTTGGGGTCATCACCTTGGTGTGGCATGACTTTAACGGTTGGCAACAGATCCGGCCGCTCGGGAACGTTCCTCACCGGGAGATTCTCGTATACCTCGCCGTTGCGGTCGAACTGTTCGGAGGCGTAGCGATTCAGTGGCGTCGCACGGCACGAGCCGGCGCGTTAGTGCTGGGTAGCCTCTATCTCATCTTTGCATTGATGTGGGTGCCGTACATCGTTGCCACGCCGCAGGTTTATGATCGCTGGGGCAACTTCTTCGAGCAATTCTCTATTGTCTCGGGCGCGTTGATCGTCTACACGTCGGTGAGTCCGAGAGATTCCGCACGAGCGGCACGGTTGGCCCGGATCGGCTACATTTGCTTTGGGATCTGCGTTATCTCATTCACACTCGAGCAACTCATGTATCTCTCTGGAACAGCAGCGTTCGTTCCCAAGTGGATTCCTCCAGGGCAAATGTTCTGGGCGATCGCCACAACGATTGCGTTGGCTCTTGCGGCCATTGCGCTATTGTCCGGACGTTCGGCGCTACTCGCGTCTCGATTACTCACAGCGATGCTGGTCGGCTTCGGATTGCTGGTATGGCTACCGAGGCTCATTGCTGATCCACACCAGTTGATCAATTGGGCCGGCAACGCACAGAATCTTGCGATTACGGGAGCAGCGTGGATTGTCACCGATTTTCTCACTCGAAATTGCGCTGCCTCGGCCGTTACTTGAGATCGGTTCTCGGATCACACTGAGAATTTCGGATCGCCTTCAAGAATCTGGATCTGGAGTTTTGGAGCTTCTCCATCCTTCCAGAGGTCGGTGCGGGACTTGATCCGATAACTGAGGGCGCCGCCGTCGGGGCGCTCGCTGCGCTCGACGGGGCGCGGGATGCAGACGAATTCCGTCTCGAAGAACGCGCCGGTGACGTGAACCACCGAGTAGCCGTGACCTCCCATGTCGACAAACGAAACGTGCGGCGACAGGTCAGGATTCGACAGCGCACGTGCTTTCGCCATGTCCCCACTCCTTGCGTATTCGAGGCAGGAGCGAACGCCATGTTTGATCAGCATGTTCAGCGTGGGCTGAGGGGTGTTGTCGGCGGGGCCTTGTCCGACATAGAGCGATCGCAATGGATGATCTTTCGGTAACGCGTGTTCCAGGGCTTCGACCACTCCTGGGGCTGAGATCGACCCGGTCACGAATGCTATCCCGACGGGCACGAAAGATTTTGGCGGCAGGGTCTTAGCCGCGAGTCCCGCCCAAAAGCTGTGACGGTCTCCAGCGATCGTGGCAAAGCCGGTGATTCCATTCGCGTGTACGAAGTCGTAAATTTCGCCGCGCTCGACGTAGGCAGTACCGTGGTCTCCGAGCGGGGAAGTGGCGTAGCCAGTGCCTGGCCACGGCTTCCCAATCTCTTTTGGCAGGTTCTGCAGGTCGGCGCGCATGTCGAGCGTGGCGGTTGTATTGCCCCAGATTTTCCACGTCGCTTTCGAGGTGCGCAGGCGATCGAGAAACCAAGCCTTCTGCTCGGCGCCGAGAATCGTCTGCGCGGGGCGGTCTTTGCAGAAGTTGGAGACCTCGGTATTGCCGAAATGGATCGTGTCCGGCGGACGCCCTCCGTTGTAGGTTCGGCCTGAATCGAGAATTTCCATGGCCTCTTCCGCCATGAATTCAGGGAAGTCGTCGCTCGAAAGCGCCTGCACTTCTGGCTGATCCGTTGGTTCTTCGGAACGATAGCTGCGCTGGTCGGTGATGATGAGTTCCACATTGCGTCCCCAGCGCAATGAGCGGTAGCCCTTTAGGCTGCCGATGGCCGCGAGGTTGTTCGGTTCCTGGCCGAGTCCGTGGTCGTCGAAACTTGTGACCGGAGTGTCGACGACCTGCGGAGGATCGAACCGCTCGAGCGACGGTCCGCTCGGTTTCGTTATTCGGGCGGGTTGGTATTCGAAGAAGGCCTGGTTAGCCGCCACTTTGCGGGTCTGCGCGGGCAGGTTCTTGCCGCCGAATCGCTGCAGGGATTGCCAGCCGAGCCAACTGAACTCGTGGTTGTCCCACATGTTGACAAAGGGCCACCGGGCGCGCGCGTCTTGCAGGTCGGGATCGCTGCAGATAGGCGCGATAAATGGCGCGATAGTCTTCGACGGTGGTCGGGATGTGGAAGTCGCGGATCTTTTCGCCGTGCGGATAGCGGACGATGTCGCGGATGCGGCGGTCGTACATCCCCTGAGGGCGATCCTCGGGGTACCACACAATTTCATAGATGAAGTCGCCGAGGTGCAGCACGAAGCCAATGCGGTCAGATTCGGCGGCATGCTCGTCCTCGAAGATCATCCTGCGATAGGCATTCTGCGCACCGTCGTTGGCATTCTGGCAACTGACGAAAACGAAGCGCACGGGACGGGCGTCGTCCACTTCTGGCGCGGTGATGGTGCGGCCGACTCGACTGCCGAAGCCTTCGGAGTCCGTGAAGCGGTACCAATACACACGGCTGGGCCTTAGTCGGCCCACCAGCACGCGGCAGGTCCAGTCGGAGGCTGTGGAGACGGGAACGGCGGCCGTCGCCACTACGCGGGAGAATTGATCATCCTCGGCGACCTCGACAGTCAAGGTCTGAACTGGGCGCAGGGCGGGCGGCCGGCGTGTCCACAGCAGAACGCTGGTGCTATCGGGGTCGCCCGAGGCAACGCCTTCAGGAAACAGATCTCGGCGTTCGCGCCAGGCAATGCGGGACTTCGTCGCGAGCGGAGTACCCCACGCCGCTGTGGCGCCTACGGCAGCGGCCATTGCCGAGGAAAGAGCGTCGAGTGATGGCCGACATCGTTGCTTATCCCCCTTTCAGACGAAGTGCGCGTCTGGAGGTGATCCAGGCAAGCTGAGAACAAAATCTTACATGGTCGGATAGAAAGCTTGACATATTCCTATATAGGAATATATATTGGCTCGATGGCAAGGGCTGCTACCACGTCGGATGCGTTCAACGCGGTGGCCGAGCCCCGGCGGCGGGACATTTTGAACTATCTGGCGAGCGAGGAGCGGGCCGTGGGGGACATCGTTGTGAGCCTGGGAATGGAGCAGCCGTCGGTGTCTAAGCATCTGGGGGTGCTGCGCCGGGTTGGGCTGGTGCGGGTGCGGCGCCATGGGCGGCAAATGTTCTATCGAACCAATGCCGAGGCGATCCGGCCGCTGCATGAGTGGACCAAGACATTCGAGCGGCTCTGGCAGCATCAATTGAGCCGTGTGAAAGAGCGCGCCGAGGCGAAACAGAAAGCTTTGGACAAAATCTGAACACGACCGCAATCTGAGTCAAAAAAGCGAAGCAAGGAGGAACGATGAGTTCGACAGCAACGGCGGGTATTGAGAATCTGACCATAAATATCACGCAGGAAATCCACGTGAAGGCCTCGCTGGAAGTGACGTTCGAGGCGCTGCTGGAACAACTCGGTCCGGAGAATGACACGCCAGAGGGAAAGCGCATGCCGATGAAGATCGAGGCCGTGGCCGGGCGGGCGGTGGTTCCGCGATCTGGGCGATGGCAACGGACATTTCTGGGGAAACGTGCAGGCCATCAAGCGGCCGACGCTGCTCGAAATTACCGGGCCGTTGTTCATGTCGTATCCGGTCGTTTCGAATTTGCAGTACCGGCTGAGTGAGGAAGACGGCGGAACGCTGATCAAGTTTCACCATATCGCCTTCGGAGTGATTCCGGACGAGCACAGACAAGGCATGGGGAAGGGATGGACCCACATGCACCAGCGCGTGCGCGAGCGGGCTGAGGCCAAGGCCAAGCACTGAGACTATTTCTGATGGTTGATTTCTGATTGTTGACTGCAAAGCCCGTGCGATAAAGCAATCAACAATCCTCGATCAGCAGTGAAAGGGAAGGAGAAATTCATGTGTCCAGCATGTATGGCCAGTGCGGCATTGATGGCGGGCAGCGTGATGTCGACGGGCGGGATTGCCGCGATCGCGGTGAGGATCGTTCGCGGAAAGAGGAGTGGTTCGCAAGACAATTCGAAGAACATGACGGAGAGGAGAAGCGACGATGGCAACCATGACGACAAGCAAGACGGAACTGGGCAACGGGTGGTACCGCCCGCTGAGTGGGTGGCCGCCCGCAAAGAGCTTTTGCGCAAAGAGAAGGAATTCTCGCGCCTGCGCGATGAACTGAGCCGGCAGCGGCGCGCGCTGCCGTGGGAGAAAGTCGAGAAGAATTACGTTTTCGACGGACCGCGAGGCAAAGAGACGCTCGCCGATCTGTTTGGCGGACGCAGCCAGCTGATCGTCTATCACTTCATGTTTGGTCCGGGATGGAAAGAGGGCTGCCCGAGCTGCTCGTACCTGGCGGACAGCTTCGACGGTGCTGCCGTGCACCTGGCGCATCGCGACGTGACCTTCCTTGCCATTTCGCGCGCGACGCTGCCCGAGATCGAAGCGTTCAAGAGGCGCATGGGATGGCGGTTCAAGTGGGTATCGTCGTTTGGAAATGATTTCAATTACGACTATCAAGTTCGTTTTCAAAGGACGAACTGGAGAAAGGAAACGGCAAGGTCTACTACAACTACGACATGACGGAATTTCCGTCGGAAGAAGGTCCGGGCGCAAGCGTGTTCTATAAGAATGAGGCGGGAGAAATCTTCCACACTTATTCCAGCTATGCGCGCGGACTTGATCCGATGGTCGGTACATACCAATGGCTCGACCTGACGCCCAAGGGACGCGACGAAGACGGGCTGGCGCATACCATGGCGTGGGTTCGCCACCACGACAAATACGTCGACGGCCAGGTGGTCGACGTGAAGGCGCTCTACGTGCAGCCCGCGAAAGCGGAAGCCTCGTAAGGTTCGGCGTCTAAAGGCAACCTCTAGGGATTGTTGTCATCCTGAGCGAAGGGAAGGATCTACGCAGCTGGCTGGCAAGTTGCATAGATCTTTCGCTTCGCTCAGCATGACATGGAGTTTGTGAGACGGGACAGCCTCGCTGAGCGACTAGCGTTTGTAAATCGTGGTGTCGGGGTGGTAGTTGCGCCAGTCGAACCAGTAATCTTTGAGGGCGGGGACGCGATCGAGGCATTTGCCCAGTGAAGGCCCAGAGATGGCGCAGCCCTGGAAGTTCCATTCGCTGGCGGTCGTGGTATCGAGCAGGATCCAAGGTTTGGGTGAGGCTGGAGCCGCCGGTTTAGTTGCGGTCGGAGCGTCTGGCTTTGCTTCGGCTGAGGCCGTCGCCGCGGGTGCAGCTTTTGGCTCCACGGGCGGGTCGGACTTCGCCGCGGTCGGGGCTTCAGGCTTTGTTTGCGCGACCGGTTGAGTTGCTGGTTGACCCTCGGTCTCGCCCTTCAGGAAGAACTCCGCGTCTTTCCCGTCGATGCGGCTGATGAAGACTCGGAAAGACTTTCCATCGGGACCGACCGCGACCAACAGCGGAGTGCCATTCATGCGGTCGACGACCGGCGATTGTTTCACCAACGTGTCCCAGGGATAGGCGCGGCTTGGGCCTGTCATCTCTAATCCGACGACCACGTCGCGGGATTTGAGTTCGGTCCCGGGAAAACTGATCACCACCGGAAGCTTGGCCACTTCCGGCTCCCAGTTGCTGTCGTACTCTTTCACATACTTCGGCACTTCCGCCAGCACTTTCCCATCGGGCACCTCGGCCTTCCACTCGCCGAAACTCAGTTCATCACTCAACACCAGTTCGAGCGACGCGCCTTTGAGCGGGCCGTAGATGGCTTTGCCGGTGATCTGCTGCCACCACGTGCCTGTCTCTTTGTCGCGCATGAGGAAGTTCTGGTTGTTGATTCCCGCCAGATAAAAATGCAGGACTCTTCCATTCACCGTACGTGTCCACACCAGACCGGTGTGACAGAGCGTTCAATACGTGACGGCCACCGGGACGCCGGCGACGACGTCGTTCAACACATGGTGGTAGGCCATCTCGCGGATGGGGTAGGCGCGGGCGTCTGAGCCGAAGCGGACGGCGAGAATCATTTCTCCGTTGGCGAGCTTGCTGGCGGAGGCGGATTCGAACTGCGCGTCCGGCACGGGATGGAACATCCATTCAAAGTAATTCAGGCGAGACATGACGGCCGAGAACATGACCAGGACCATTGCCGAGGCGAGCACGATCTTGCGCCAGCGGTTGGCTATACCCCACAGGACAAGCGTCAATACGAGACAAACCATAGCGGCGACAAGGGTTCCCCAAGGGGCGCGCTGGCGCAGCGCCATGGCGAGAGCTAGGCCGGTCGGACTCTGGTGAGTGAACGGACGGATGATGAAAGCGGGGACGAAAAACAGTCCAATGGTCACAGCGGCCGATGCGGCAAAGGCGAGCCATAGTAAACCGCGATGATCGGAAGACGATTGCATAGCGAAGGACTGCTCCCCATGGTGCACTTTAAGTGCTAGTGCGTTGCGCAATTGTAGCAATCAGGCGCGAGGAAAATAGGGAGCGGAACGGGATTTTTATCTACTAGATCGAGCTGATCGGGAGGGCACTGGGGTGCGGGCTTTTTGCTTCGTTTTGAAGGCAGCGCCGCCGAAGACATAGTATCCGGCAAGCGTGCCGCCAGCGAAAAGCGACCACACTATGGTCTCAACCCAGGAGCCATATTGTTCCAATCCCAGATTGGCAAGATCCCAGAAGGTGAGGGGCCAGACAACGACGCCATAAACGCCAACGGCGATCAGGACCAACGCGAAGACGATAAAGATAGTCAGGACGCCAGCGGAGAGGCTTTCAAAAAGGAGCATGCCCCAGTGCTGGCTCGTGGGGTCGGGGCGCCGGGCCACACTGGGTCGCGAGCGTTGGACTAGCGAAGACAATGGTCCTCCAGAAAGTTGCCTGACTGGCAGTGCAAGCTCAAGGATAATCCGAGCGAGGGAGCAGGTTCACGTTACGAAGGACGCTGCCTTAGCGGGGCGGCGTCCCTCGAATGAAAATCCCTGGCGTGGTGCTCGAAGGAATACACAGCCAAGTACCGCTGGAGCGTATTCTCCATAAACAAAACGACCCGGCTCCGCAGAAGCGAAGCCGGGCCGGTACAAGTCGGTTTTACTGCGGTGTAAAGTTCTCGTGATAGCTCAGTGTATCGATGTCCTGGAACTCCGGCGTAGCCGGAGGCAGGTTGCTCGGATTCAGGAACAGCACGTCGAAGTAGTAGTTACGAGTTGGCGGACTGTAGACCGTGGTGCAGCACTTGAAGGTGCCGGTGTTGTACTCAGAGTAGTACATGCTGACCAGCGAGCCATCGTAGTTCAAGCGGACTGCCCCAACTCTCAAGATAGCGGAGGAAGTTGTGCAATCCACCGTCCGTGCCGAAGTCATTAATCCCTGCGCTGTTGGCCCACGCTGGGCTGGGGAACGGAATATTCTTCCCGCCCGAGACCGCCATACGGTAGTACGCAGCCGCGCCCACGGAGCGATTGCCGGGCACGGTCGGGAACATGAGACTGTTCATGTCACCCCAGGAGTTCGATAGAACTGTGACCGTGTCAGCGATGATGGAAGCTGCCGAGTGGGGGGTCTGAGTAGGAGTTGCGGCATTCGCGGTGCCCCAGAATGGATCCGCGGCACTGCTATTGTAGTTCCCCTGGACGTACACCGGGTTTTCAGATGCGATTGTGAATCCGCCGCAGCCCGTGGGATTGGCTGCGCTCTGCGAGCATCCGCTTGCGGCGGGCATAACGGGCAGATAACTTGCCCCGGCCGCGCTCATGCCGGCATCCACCAACTTCAATACGTGGCGCGCTCCGCTGACTGGATTGGCCAAGCCTTCCTGATCGGTGTTGCCGGTAAGAAGTGCGCCGGTGGAGGTGTTGTAGCTGGCACAGTCGACGGAGGCAGCCGTGCCCGCGCCGGCCACATTAATCCGCTTGTAGGGATTGAACGGCGCAGTGTTGGTGTTGATGCCGAAGCCGTATCCGATATTTTTCTCGCCCCAGTTGTCGAGGAATCCGTTCTGATCGACGTCCTCGGGTGAGTAGCCGTAGTAGCTCGAGGCTTCCGCAACTCCATCTGGCGTGGTGGAAGTCAGGTTCTGCGATGAGTTGACCACATCCTCGATCCCGGATTCGCCGCTGATCACGTTGGCGGCCGTCTGCCCGCCGTTGGAAGGATTGGGTCGAGGGCAACATGCCACGGTGATCGGAGAAGTAGAGAACGTAGCCGTTATAGTTGGTATAGTTCACGCTTGCCGCCGCTGCCGGCAATGTGGCCACCGGGCAAAGTACTGGCCGTGTTCAGCCACCGGGCCAGGTTGCCTACGTCGAGTTCCACGGCGTTCATGATGCCGTTGCACCGAGCAGGAAGAATACGTATTGTTGCCGCTCGTGGTGTTGGGCACATTGTTGTCGCGCATTTCGCCTTCGCGCGCGTCATAGAAATTGATGGGGTACCAGTTGCCCGAACCCGCGATATTGGCTGCCGTGGCAGTAAGCGTGGGACGCAGCTGCTGGAGGATCAAAATCGCGTTGGGGTTGAGGTTGATTCGAGTTTGGAGCGGTCGGCGGCGCGTTAAAGACGCTGGCCGAAGCCAAACGCCAACCACTCATTGGTGACGCCCACACACGGTGTGGGCGGCGGTGCGTTGCAGTATTCTACGCGGATCCAGGGGCCAGTCATGGCCGCGGGAGTGGCAGGATTGGTGGTCACCTCCCCAATCAGTGGGATCGAGGCCCAGGTATTCTTAAGCCGCTGTCGGTATAGGGATAAACCCAGCCCTTGGTGCCCGGGGTTGCGAATCCGAAAGCCTCGGGACCCAGACCAGTCGGTACCGCGATCGTGGCATTCGGTGACGCGGTTGCGTTCGGGAACTGGACGTCGTTGGCGTCGAGCGAGCCAGCGCCGCGTTCCGGGTGCAGATCGGCGAGCGTGTCGGCGATGCAGAATCCGGATTTGTGCTTTGTTGTACAGGCGCGAAGTGCCGAGCGTGCTGGTGGACGACTCGCCGTCTGCGGTTTACGGATAATTGCAATCGGATCGGTGCAGGGATCGGCGGCGGGTTGCTGGTGCAGCTGTTCTGCACAAAGGGCAACTGCATGTTCTTGGCGCCGGTGAGCGAGTTGGTAATGAAACCATTCAAAGTTCCGGTGGAAAGGCTGGGGAAATTGATGTTGGCTGCGCCGGCAAGAGAAGGATATCCGCCGCTCCAGCTGGCATCACCGGGAACCGTGCCTGCGCCAGGAAGGGCTACGCAGTTCGCCTCCCGTGGGTGGGAACGGTGTTCAGCGCGCAGCCGGCGCTAGCCTTGGGAACGAATACTGTGCCTCCGTACCCCACCGTCGTCGGGTGGCCGTTTTCCAGCTGGTCCATAATGACCTGCGAATAGGCCGAGATCTTGTCGTTGAAGACCAGGTCGCCTCCGGCAGCCAGGAACAAGTTCTGGTTGGTATGCACGCGGCCGCCAAAGCTGAAGTTCGGACCCGGGAAATAGCTGCAGTCATAACCGCAGAACACGCCAAACTGAAACACCGGAATCAGCGCGACTTCCACTTTGCGGGTGATGTTGATCGAGGCGCCGGCCGGACGCGCAGCAATCACCTGCAGCGTCATCGGAATGATTTCAGCGTACAGCCCCTGATTCGAACCGGAGCTGACGGTGTTAAAGCTGCTGACCGGATTGCCGCCGCCATTAACCGGATAGGTGATGGTCTCCGTGTAGTTCATCCCGCTGACCATGGCCGAGGTGGGGGGAAAGTTCACCAGATTCTGAATCTGGGCGTTCGTGGGGGCCTGGTACTGGGTGTAGAGGGCCGAGAGGTCAGCAGTGAGCTTCTCCATGCCGGACTCGGCGCCGTAGAAGGCCAGATTGGCCTCCAGGTCATTGCCGCCCATGCGGGATTCGTTGGTGACCATGTAGAAAAGGCCGACCGCCACGCCCGACAGCAGCACCATGATAAGCAGCGCTGCGATCAGTGTGAAACCCTGCGAACTATTTTTTCTGTGTTTCATTATGGTTGCTCTCCTGCCCCAAGAAACCTTACTGATAACGATTGCGAAATGCCATATTGCGCGCACTAACGTCGGTCGCCAGATACATGTTCTGCGACTTGTTTCCGTTGTTGATCATGCTCTGCCCCATCACGACGAGGTTGATCTTCTGGATGTTGTTGGGCGATTCGCCCACGCCGAGGGGATTGGCCTGGTTGGCATCGAGCGCCGAAGTCGTCGAGTTGTAGGTATCGTAGGCGAACTGCAGGTTGATGATGTCATCGGCCACGGGCACGGGTGTGAGTCCATTCACCTGGCGCATCAGGCGCGGCGTCTGGCCCGCGGCGGGAACCGTCAAGTAATAAGTGACCGCAAACAGGCGGTAGGCGACGGTAGTCGTTCCCGTGGAAATGGCCGCGATGTTATTGGTGGCGGCGCCGCTCTGGTTGATATTGAGCGGATCAAGATTGGCGAACGTAATGACGGTCGCGGTAATTCCGGTGACCTCGCCTACTGCTGTTCCCAGGCTGTTGCTGAGCATGATGAGGTCGCCGACCTGAATGCCGCCGGCGGAGTTAATGGCGGGAGGCGCGGGTACGAAAGTCGCGTTTGGTAGCAGAGTGATCGAGCCGCCACTGCCCGGAGTGGTGAAGGTGACGTTGTACTCCCACAGGGGAAAGTTGTAGTCGGCATAGATCGAAGTGACGCTGTCATTGATTGCCGGCGCTGGCGCCGCCGGAACCACGGCGTTTGCCTTCCACGCCATTGCTGTATCCGGGAATGATGCCGTACATGTAGTTCGCGGTCGGGATAGATGTGGGTCGGGACATGGCAGGTTCCAGTCTGGTCACAGCCAAACTTGGATGCGGTGGCTCCTGTCCCAGTCGGCAACTGGATCCCGCCGGAAGGCAGACCAGCGCCCGCCATGCTGAGGTCTTTCACCATGAGATCGACGGCCGCCCGCATGTTCTGCTGGTTTTCGGCGCGCTGCGTGACCAGCATGGTGGAATTCATGCCGTCTTGAACAGGCTGGCCATGGCCGCCATCACGACCAGGCCGATCGCCATGGAGACCATGGCTTCCAACAGCGTGAAGCCGCGTTCCGAATTTTGTCTTTGCAGTCTCATGTTTCCCATCATGGTTTCCATCGCTTGCCTCAGCGGAAAGCTGAAATCAGTGCATCGACTGTGTACGTATGCGGGAACCGAGGATGTGCCGGTCGTATAAGTCACGGTCACGACGATCTGCTTCAGATTGGGATCGATCGTGACTCCGTCCGCTTCCAGAACCGAATTGATCGCAATCTGCCGTGTGAAATTGGCCAGGCTCATGGCCGTGTCATCCGCCGTGCCCAGAATGCCGTCAGGACCGGGCATGACCACGCACTCCGGTCCGGCTGGGCAAGGTCCAGTGGCGGGGAAGGTGAGATCGTCGGCAGTATTCACCAGTCCGTCAGGACCTGCAGCCAGAAGTTGGGTCGCTCCGTTGGTGAAAATTCCACCGCTGGCAATGTTGCCGATCTGCGAGAACGTGATTTGTTGCGTGTTGCGGGCGGTGTAGATGCTCTCCATCGCCTGCAGAGCTTTCTGGCGGGCGATGAGATTTGCCTGCGCATTCTGCGTTGTGGCCACCGCCGTACCAAATGCGGCCAGCAGGGTAACGATGCCGATGCTCATGATCGCGATGGCGATCATGGTTTCAATCAGCGTGAACCCGCCCTGCCCGGACTGCTTGCGATCGGTTTTGTGTCATTGTTGCACCCACGTGTTGGCTCCACTCTGGTTGTAGAGGCGCCAGCCCCGGACTCTTCCCGTCGTGCCGAAGATCGAGAGAGCTCGCGAGCTGTACATGTCGCCCGGACGGGTCAGGTAAATAACCCCGCTATTGAAGTTGCCCAAGTCATCCTGGGCGGAGCCGTCCGGATAGAAAATCAGGCAATTGGTGCCCACCAGCCCGCAGTTGTTCACGGTGATGGCCGTGCTGCCGGTGCCGAAGCTATCAGGACCAGGGTTGGGGAATCCGGCCTGCACCGCGAACTGGATGTCACTCGGCAACTGGTAGGTGGCAACTGTGACCGGCGCCGGCGACACCGGCACGCCCACTCCCCAGTACTGCACCGTGATGGTTCGGGGTGCCGTGAAATATATGATGTAGCGTTTGCTCTGAGTGATGGACAGGTTTCGATAATTGCGCAGCACCGACAGGGTTGTGTCGTAGGCCTGGTCCACATGGTCTCGTTCAGCAGAGGCTTCATCGCCATGAACGTCACACCTCGCCATGGTCAGACCGATGGAGATCACGATCAGCAATTCCAGCAGCGAAAATCCGCGATTTTTCCTCGAGGTCATAATCATCTTTCAAGGGAGGAGAGGCGACTGTGTCGAACACGCCTTCACTCCGTTGAACCGTGTCTCGAACATGGGGAGGAACCGTCTGCGCCACCTCGCCAGACAACAGAGCGGGCTCGCGCTTCCTTCATCGCGTCATTGGTCATCGTAGGAACGGGTCGCGGATGCCGTCAAAGCACGACGGGTCAATACCGCAGTGTTGGCCTTTTGGTGCTAGTGGTGGTTACTCATGTCATCGATTGAGAACACAGTCAGTTAACGGGAAGAAGCATGGCGGGAGCAGTTGGACGGTGACCCTGGTAACTTGTGGGAGGAACCGCTGGAATCCTAGGATGGGGCAGGTATGACTCTATCTGCTCTGCTTAGTGTGCGTTGAAGAGGCGCCAGCCGAGGTGCTGCGCCGGGTGCTGGAAGAACTCAGCATTCGAGTTGAGTCTTGTCCGGACTTGGTGCGCGCCGCCATTCGGCTGGCGCAAGAGCGATTCGACTGTGGTGATTGTCGATGGGAAGTCCAACGCTGAAGTAATCTCCCTGTTGCGCGATACCCGCACCTCGCGACTGAACGACGGCACGCTGGCCGTCGCTGTCGTGGCTGGGCAGGAGAGCATCCGCGAGTTGTTTTCTCTGGGAGTCAATTTCGTTCTGTATAAACCGGTCGCCTATGACCGGGCATTGAGCAGCCTGCGCGCGGCGCGCGAGGTCGATGCGCAAGGAAAAGCGCAAGAATGCCCGCGCTACCGTGCATGCGCACGCTACCATCGATTACGCCAATGTCGAGCAGGAGAAGGCAACGCTGGTCGATCTGGCGCAAGATGGGATGCGGTGCAGTTTGGAAAAAAACTTCCTCCCGTCAGCAAAGTTTATTTTCAGTTCAAGCTGCCAGGACAGAAGACGAATATTCGCTTGTCAGGCGCAGGTGGTGTGGCAGGATTGGAGTGGCCGCGCCGGATTTCAATTTGTGGATGTGCCCAAGACCTCGCGCCGCCTGCTAACCGATTACCTCTCGGCCAATGTGCCAAGTGACGCGAGGCCACAAAAGTTTCCCGACGTTACCGTGGAGATGGAAGAGCCACTGCAACTGGCTTTGATCTCGGTCGCCGAGCAAACCCATGGCAAGCCCACGACGCAGGGAGCCCACACTATTCTGATGGCCAGTCTCAGCCCTTAGGATCGTCCGATATCGATAACCGGCGCACGCAGGCCCGGTATGCTTGCCGGCTGGGTGCAGAGGTTTACCGCACCGGAATTCCTGTGCCGCATCATTGCTGCCTGACCGATCTCAGTTCAGGAGGATGCTATCTGGAAGGAGCGATGTCATTTCCACAAGGCTCGTCGGTTGAGATCGTGGTTCGAACCTACGAAATGAAATTGCAAGTGCGCGGGGTGGTGCAGGCATCTCATCCTGGATACGGGATGGGAGTGGCGTTTGAATTGAAGACCCGCGATGAACAGGCCAATGTGAAGAAGCTGACCGACTTCGTCGCATCGACTACGGAACCCTCCTAGACCGGCCGGCGCTCACTTCTGTACCATTCGGCCCGTTCAAACTTCTTCATTTTCAGCCGATGTTTTCGACCCGACTTGTATTTCGAGAATCGAGAACTGACGGCTACTTCAGTACTGCTTCTTCGGCGACGGCTTTCTTGAAATAATCGAGCGATTTGCGCAGGCCGGTTTCCAGATCAATCTTGGGCTCCCACTGCAGCAACTGCCGTGCCTTGGTGATGTCGGGACGGCGCTGTTTGGGATCATCTTGGGGAAGGGGTTCGTAACGAATCTCGCTCTTCGATCCCGTGACCTTCAACACCATCTGGGCGCATTCGAGAATCGTGAACTCGTCGGGATTGCCGATGTTGACGGGCAGATGTTCGTCCGACTTCGACAGGCGCAGGAAGCCGTCGATTTCATCGCTCACATAGCAGAAGCTGCGGGTCTGCCGGCCGTCGCCGTAGACCGTGAGTGGTTCTCCACGCAGCGCCTGCTTCATGAAATTCGAAACCACGCGGCCATCATTCAGCTGCAAGCGCGGGCCGTAGGTGTTGAAGATGCGGACGATGCGCGTGTCCACTTTGTGATAGCGATGGTAGGCCATGGTGACGGCCTCGGTGAAGCGCTTGGCTTCGTCGTAGACGGAGCGTGGGCCGATGGGATTGACGTGGCCCCAGTAGGTTTCCTTCTGCGGATGCTCCAGCGGATCGCCATAGCATTCGGAAGTGGACGAGACGAAATATTTCGCGCCATACTTGCGCGCGACGTCGAGAGCGTGGAACGTGCCCAGCGAGCCGACCTTGAGTGTCGGGATGCCGTGGAGCATGTAATCGACGGGACTGGCGGGGCTGGCGAAATGAAAAACGTAATCGACGCGGCCCACGTCGAACGGCTCGCAGATATCTTTTTCGACCAATTCGAAATGGGACTCATTATGCAGGTGGGCAAGATTGGCGCGACGGCCGGTGAGCAGGTTATCGACCGCAACCACGCTCCAGCCTTCGGCAAGAAGAGCATCGCAGAGGTGGGATCCCAGAAAACCCGCGCCCCCGGTGACGACCGCGCGTCCTCGCGTTCATGCTTTCTTGCCGTTCTTCAGAACCTCGGCCGACACACCGTCGGGATGCGCGGCGGCGCGGCCCACGCTGTAGTAAGTGAAGCCTTGAGCAGCCATCACTTCGGGATCATACAGGTTGCGGCCGTCGATCACGATGGGATACTTGAGTTCCTTGGCGGAGTCGGGTGAGATCGAGGTTGGCGAATTCCTCCCACTCGGTGAGGATCAGCAGAGCATCGGCGCCGTGGGCCGCTTCGTATGCAGAGTTGGCGAAAGTGACTCCGGAGGGCAGCACTTCTCTAGCTGCGCTCCATGGCGGCGGGATCGTAGGCCGTGATCTTGCTACCTTCCTGCAACAGCGCCTGCACCAGAAAAAGCGCGGGCGATTCGCGGATGTCGTCAGTGCCGCCCTTGAAGGCGAGGCCAAGCACGCCGAGTTTTTTGCCGCGCAGCGTCCAGAGCGCGCTGTGAACCTTGCGCAGGAAGCGCTGGCGCTGATCTTCGTTGATGCGCATCACTTCATCAAGCAAGCGGAAATCGTAGCCGCTCTCGCGGGCCACGGCGCGAAACGCCATCACATCTTTGGGGAAGCAAGAACCGCCGTAGCCGATGCCGGGATTCAGGAACCTGGGGCCAATGCGCGAATCAGTCCCCACGCCGTGGACCACCTGATTCACATCGGCTCCCACCGACTCGCATACCGAGGCCACCGCGTTGATGAAGGAAATCTTCATGGCGAGGAAGGCGTTGGAGGCGTGCTTGATCAATTCCGCACTCTTGGTGCTGGTGACGATGATGGGAGGGGGAATGGAAGCGCGGTCCGGTTGGGGGATGGCGTCGGTGCGCTGGTAGTAGCCGCCATCGGTTAGGGGCGCGTAGACTTCGCGCAAGACTTCCGCTGAGCGATCGCTGTCGCAGCCGATCACGATGCGATCGGGGAACAAAAAGTCGGTGACGGCGGTGCCTTCGCGCAGAAACTCCGGGTTGGAGGCAACGTCGAACAACTCCGGGTCGGTGCCGTTGCGCAGAATGATCCTGCGCACCCATTCGCTGGTATAAACGGGAACCGTGCTCTTTTCGACGACGACCTTATAGCCGTTGATGCCGCCGGAGATTTCGCGGGCCACCGATTCCACGTAGGACAAATCCGCCTCTCCGCTCTCGGTTGGCGGGGTGCCAACGGCGACAAAGATAACCGAACTGAGGGCGACCGCTTGCTTGAGGTCGTCAGAAAAAGTCAGGCGCTGCCCGCGATGGCGGCTCAGAAGTTCAGGCAGGAAATTTTCGTGGATGGGAACCTGGCCCTGGCGCAGGGCGGCCAGTTTCCGTTGATCGTTGTCCACCAGGATGACGTCGTGTCCGAGGTCGGCGAAACAAGCCCCTGCCACCAGTCCAACGTATCCAGAACCTACAACCGCAATCCGCATCGGGGTATCCCTCAAAAGGATCGAACCATAATACCGGGTGACTTAAGTGCCGGCTGCATCTCCATCGGCCACTCTGATTCTACAAATATCTAGTGTTTGCTGGGGGGTAATGCGTCGGAAAACTTGCTCTGGCTATCGAAAGGTCGCCAAAATGGGAATCATGGCTAGCCCTGACCGGTTGCTTGCTCAGTACTCGCCGCGTTGAAGACAACGCTGGTTTGATAGCTGCGTTTGATATTGACATCTGCATGGATTCGCGCCAGACTCCGCATATTAAGGAAGACCAGCGGTTGACGATGCTTGGTCTTCTTATGACCACCCTATGCCCCAGCCGGAATTAAACCGAACGCCACCATCGTTGGACCAGAAGACTTCCGCTGACGCGGGCGGGTTGGTCTCTTCGGAAGCTGAGAGCGACGTGACAGAAGTAGCTCGGACCCTTGTCGCTCACGGGGGTGGGCCGGCGTCCTTCGATCTGGCTCTGGATCTGGTGCTCAACGAAGTGGTCGAGCAAGCGCGTTTGTCGACAGGGGCGACCGGAGCAGCCATCGCTCTGGCTAGAGGGGGAGAAATGGAGTGTCGTGCCACCACGGGCGCCGACGCTCCGGAGTTGGGGGCCCGGCTGGAAACGGCATCGGGTCTGTCGGGAGCATGCCTGCAAACTGGGAAGATTCAGCTGTGTGGCGACACAGAGACCGACCCGCTGGTGAATGCCGAGGCCTGCCGGAGCCTGGGCGTGCGATCGATTCTGATACTACCGCTGAGCGACGGCAAAGAACCATTTGGCATCTTCGAGGTGTTCTCTCCCAGGCCCAACGCATTTGGAGATCGGGATATAAACACGTTGGAGGTCTTGGCCCGACGTGTGGTTGAGAACAAGAAGATTGCTGAGGATGTTGCTGTTGCCGTGCCGAGTGTAGAGAAGCAGTCCAAAGCGATTGCAGACGAACTCACAGTCATACCTGACGACGAAAGAGTTTGGCCGCCCGCTGCGGCTGACGGTCTTGAAGAGGAACCGCAGAAGCGAGCTGAAGTCTGGACTCCGATTCTGAGTATTCTTGTGATTTTGATTGCGGTGCTGCTGGGACTGGCGCTCGGATTCCGTGCTGGCATCGGCCAGGTGATGCGGAGAGCCGGGCCACAGCGGGCGGCAGTTTCGTCCAACGCCGACAAAACGCGCGGACTGAATTCCTCCGCGCTGCGGAACACGGCACCAGTTGGTGGAGTAGCGACGGTTCCGATCGCGAATACTGTTCCTTCGCCCAAGCCGTCGAACGCGGCAAATCCGGCGGGGCTGCCCGATGGCGGACTGGAGGTCACTCAAAATGGCAAGGTCATCTACCGTTCGGCCACTGCCGGCCAGGATGCAGTGACCGGGAAGCGCGCAGTAACCTCGAGCTCAGAGGATGCTTCCGCGACGCGCCTTCTGCATCGAGTCGAGCCCGTATATCCGCCAGAAGCGAGAGCCCAGCAGATTCAAGGTGCGGTGACGTTGGATGTGCAAATCGGAGGAGAGGGAGCGGTCCACAGCATTGAGGTTGTGGAAGGGAATCCGGTGCTCGCCGAAGCGGCGGTGCAGGCCGTGCGGCAATGGAAGTATCGGCCTTACTCGGTAGACGGGCATCCGGTCGAGATGCAGACGCGGGTCACCATCCGATTCACGCTTCCACCCCCATAACGTCGGTTGTGAGTGAATATCTGGTGCGCTGCGTGCGCGTCCTGTTTGCGATCAGAATCGACTCCCGGAATCTGGTCGTGATGGGACTCGTTTGGGGAGCCTGTCTTGGTACTGCTGCGGGCTTGAATGGCGCGGCTAGTGCCGTCTCTGGCGTGCTACACTCGTTCCACTTGAACTGGAATGCCAGCCTGGGTTTGGGCGGCTCCAGAATTCCTGTTTTAGAGGAATGTATGAAACCAGCCATCGAGACGCCCAGTGGTGTCTCTACCGATCCCTATAGCAAGACAGTTTGTTGCCTGCGCTGTGAACAGAAGCTGCAACGCTATCAACTGACGCGGGCCAGTCTGGCTCCAGGAAATGTCGGCCACGCGATTCTGTCGTGCCCGCGATGCGGACATGTGGAGTTCGTTGCGGACTCAAGCCCGCTGCTGCAGAGCCTGGAACTGGTCTCGGTCGATACCGGAGACGGCGACTAAAAGGGCGTGAAATTCTCGAGGGGCTTAACTGCGTTCTTCTACGGTCGTTATCTGTTTCACCATCCCAAGAATTGCCACTGAGCACGTTTGTGTGACGGGTTGTCCATGCGCGTCCTTCTCATCGGCGGCAACGGTTTTATTGGGCGGTTCGTAGTCGCTGCGTTAAAGCAACGAGGGAACGCCGTTGCCGTATTTCATCGCGGCACGACGGCTGTTTCCGCCGGTGTCGATGAGATTCGGGGCAACCATAACCAACTGAATTCCAGTGCTGAAGAGCTGAAGCGCTTTGCTCCCGACGTAGTCATTGATCTGGTCCTCAGTTCGGGGCCGCAGGCGGAAGCGCTGATGAACGTGTTCCGTGGCGCAGCGGGACGCGTTGTCATGTTAAGCAGCATCGACGTGTACCGCGCGGTCGGGATTTCGCAGGGCACGGAAGATGGTCCGCTACTGGAAGTGCCGCTCACTGAAGATTCGGAGCTGCGGCGCAACTTGCATCCGTACCCACCCGCAGTCTTGCAGGTGATGCGCAAGATTTTCTCCTGGGCGACGGACGATTACGACAAAATTCCAGCGGAACATATCGTGATGAACGACCCCGAGCTCCCAGGCACGGTGCTCCGTTTGCCGATGGTGTATGGTCCCGGAGATCCGCTGCATCGGTTTTATCCCGTGGTGAAGCGGGTCGCCGACGGACGTCGCCATATTATTTTTCCTGAGACGCTGGCCGCATGGCGGTCGCCGCGCGGCTACGTCGAGAATGTGGCTGCAGCCATTGCCCTTGCCGCTGGAGACGATCGAGCCGCCGGCCGTATCTATAACGTGTGCGAGGAACCGTCTTTCAGCGAACTGGAGTGGGCACGTAAAATCACCAGTGAGATGAAGTGGAATGGGGAATTCGTTGTATTGCCTGTCGATCGCACGCCGCGTCACCTGATAAAGCCTGGCAACGCGGCGCAGCATTGGACCACAAGTTCGGCGCGTATCCGCCACGAACTCAAATATGAAGAGCCCGTAGCGATTGAGGACGCGATCCGCAGGACGATCGACTGGCAGCGGGAAAATTCTCCGGCCTTTGAGTTTCTGGCGCAGTTCGATTATCCGGCCGAGGATACGGCGATAGCAGGCGACCGCCAACTAGGTTGACAGCAGCCTGCTAGAACGGAATATCGTCGTCCGTGATCGGCCCAGATCCAGCGGGCTCGGGCTCAGGAGTGCGCTGGTCGAAGTTGTTACCCGCCGCGACGAGATGAAGATCCGCGCGAACTGCCTGCGAAGTCTCCACCACCGCCGCCCTCGCCACGTCCGCCGAGCAGAATCAGGTCGCTGGCCACGACTTCGGTCATGTATTTCTTCTGGCCGGAAGTCTTGTCGTCCCAGGAGCGGGTCTGCAGGCGGCCCTCGATGTAGACCTTGCCGCCCTTCTTCAGATATTCTCCGGCAATCTCGGCCAGGCGCTGCCAGAGCACGACGTTGTGCCATTCGGTGCGGTCCTGCCACTCGCCGGCCTTGTCTTTGAAGCGCTCGTTGGTGGCGATAGTCAGCTTGGCCACGGGCGTGCCCTGCGGCGTGTATTTGATTTCGGGATCTTTCCCTAAATTTCCAATCAGTTGAACCCGGTTCAGACTCTTGCCAGCCATATCTGTGCTCCTTCGCAGGGGTTCACTATAGCAGAATGGGGCCGGTGGGAATCGTGGAGTAAGCCACAAGCTGGGCAGAGAGTATCATTTTGGGCGGGAGCTCTGAAGTGTTGCTTGAACCCATTTTTTCATAGGAGGACCCGATGTCACTCTCCGGCGTTTTCCGTTCTCGCAGGATCTCAAGAATTTGCGGTATTGCCCTCGCTCTCAGCGCTTTGCTCGTCCTGCCGGGATGCTGGGTATCATCCATCAATCCTCTGTACGACCTAGGGACATTCGATCATCCTCACAACGATACCGACATGGTTTTCGATCCAAGCCTGATCGGTTCATGGACTGCGACGGACGACAAATGCACAACACTGCTGACGATCACGGCCGACGATCCGTTCTACGATCTTCAATCGAGCTATTTTGGCGAGGGATGCGGCGAAGATAAGTCCCATTATCATGCAATCCTACTGAAACTTGATAGCCATTACTTTCTGGATCTCTCGCCGGTGGACGGTGTGTGCGACATGTGCCTGGCGATGCATGAAATCTTTCTCGCGAACTTCGACAAAACCACGTTCTCGGTTACTCCGATTGACTCCGACTGGCTGAAGAAGTCGCTCGATGCTAAGAAGGTGACTTTAGCTACATTGGCAAACGATCCCGACACGATCACCGCGTCATCTAAAGACCTGAAGGCATTCTGTCGCGAGTTTGCGGAGAGTACAGAAGTCTTCAAGCCGGATTCGACAGAAACTCTTAAGCGGAAGTAGGCTCGGGATCTGGCTGGTTTCAGGGTATAATTTGCGGCCATGCCTCCTGCACCCGGCGCCACCAAAGCCGTTGGGATGGTTCCCGACGAGCAGAAGTTTGAACCGAAGTCCAAAGGCCTCGCCACGCCGCGCAAGAAGAAACCGAAAGAACTGGCGGTCATCACCGAGTGCTGCACCGGATGCGCCGGCTCGCCCGCCTGCGTGGAATATTGCCCGGTGGAAGACTGCATGTTCTGGGTGCCCGACGAAGACAATCCGCCGTTCGGCCGCATCCAGATCGATCCCATCCTCTGCATCGGCTGCAAGAAGTGCCTGAGCAAAGGTCCCGACGGCTGCTTCCTCGACGGCTGCCCCTGGGACGCCATCGCGATGGTCGATACGGTTGAAGTGGAAAAAGAAGTCGGGCCGATGGCGATTTGAAAAGCAGCATTAGCATTGGCTCTTGGCTTTTAGCTTGAACCCCTCTTACTCGCCACTTTTTGCTTGCCGCCGAGACTTGTCATCCTGAGCGGAGTTGCAGAATTCACGAAGTGAATTCTGCAACGCAGTCGAAGGATCCTTACCCACTTCGCAGCACCCACCTGTGGCAGGGAATTCGCCACGACACGATGTCCTTAACCAGCGTGCGAGTCCTTCAGTTGCAGCAAATCCCACTTGTTGCCGTAGAGATCCTCGAAAACCGCCACCGTTCCGTACGATTCCTCGCTTGGCGGCCGGACGAATTTCACGCCGCGCTCTGTCATGGCGCGATGGTCGCGCCAGAAGTCGTCGGTGTGGAGAAATAGAAAGACGCGGCCTCCGGTCTGGTTTCCGATGCGGCTGGCCTGTTCTGAATTGACGGCTCTGGCGAGCAGCAAGTCCGTTCCGGTCGATCCCGGCGGCCTCACTCTGACCCAGCGTTTTCCGTCGCCGAGGTCGGTGTCCTCGATCAACTGGAATCCGAGCGAGTGCGTGTAGAACTGCGATGGCTTCGTCGTAGTCGCGGACCACTAGAGCTATGTAGCCTAGTTTCTGCGTCATGATTGGTAAATCGAAATCCTATCGCAGTGGGATTAGCGCCCTGGCATCGAGGGCGAGATCGCCCTCTAGTCAATCGGCAGGATGCCGGCGCTACCTGTTAGCGCTTCTGCCGCGGATTGCTTTCTCCGTCTCCGCCGCCTGCTGGCGCACGTCGTTCGAAATGTCCGGCAGGTCGCGTTCGTAGGGACGAATCGCCGGCAGATCGTCGATCTGCCCGACGAGATACAGCGCCCGCAGCGCCTCCCACACCTGCTCGGTCCCGGGATCGACCACCGCCACTTCCGAGCCCGCGTGACATTTGCGCCGGGCTGCGAAACCGAGCGGATGCGCCCGGGAATCGGCGAGCGAATCTCGACCGGCGCTGAAGATCCCGACGGTGCGCCAGCTTCGCGAGCAATCCGCCCTGATGGATCGCGGTGCCGGGGCGGTCGGCATCGACGACGTGGCCATCTGCGGGAGCGCTGATCTGCGCCGGCTGCAGCAGCGCCACGATCTGCGGACGCCCGGTCGCATCGCCGAAG
Source organism: uncultured Acidobacteriaceae bacterium (assembly GCA_963795875.1). Taxonomy (GTDB): domain Bacteria; phylum Acidobacteriota; class Terriglobia; order Terriglobales; family Acidobacteriaceae; genus Sulfotelmatobacter. The sequence goes on along the minus strand of CAWCJM010000002.1, from coordinate 601,185 downwards.
CGCACCAGCGACAGCGCCGCATTTCCCCGCACCATGGGCGAAGAATCGGCCAGCATCTTCAGCAGCGTCTCGTGAAATCCCGCGCCGGAGGTGTCTTGCCCCATGACCCAGGCGTCGGTGTTGCGCACTTCTTCCACCGGATCGCTCGCCAGCCGCACCAGGTCGGGATACCACTGCTTGACCGCCGCATCGGGACTGGCTTGCCAGCCTTGTCCGACGGCATGCGCTCGCCCATCTGCACCAGCGCGTGCTGAATGTGCCGCGGCTTCTTGTCGTCGTGCAGATATTCGGTCAACTGCTGGTCGGAAAGATGCCGCCCAAACCAGGTGTTCCACCAGAACAGAAACGGCATGAGGACGATCAGCCATCCGGTGGCGAAGAACAGAATCTTCTGGGTGCGCGACATGCGGCGCTTGGGCTTCGGTGTGGTACGAGCCGTCAGGGATCGGAGTTGGAGTGCGAGGTTTCTGATTGAACCGACATGGAATCCCGGAAAGGAACTATAGCAGAACGCAGCTTACTCCACGTCCGCGTCGAGCACGCGCTCCTGCTCCAGATAGTGCGACATGGCGTACTGGGCCAGAAGCGGCGTCTGGAGCCGGATTTCGGCGCCGATCCATTCGCCCTTGGCGTGGGGAGCATCGGGCGGATGATTGCAGCGTCCGCCGCTGCCGAACTGCGGGCCGAAGTCCGCGCTCTGAATCTGATCAAACTGGTGGATCTCGCGCCAGGCCGCATCGCCGACTGTGCCGGAGACGTCGATCTTGAGCTTCAGGACGGACATGAGAATCGAATTCACCACAGAGTCACAGAGGACACAGAGAAAATCAAGTCAAACGGCTTGATATTGGGTTGCGTCTGGCTCTAACGATTGTGCTTTCCTCTGACTCTGTGACTCTGTGGTGAATTAGCACTTAGCGCTTTAGCTGTGCGGGAACCACTGGTACAGCATGAAATACACGATCACGCCGGTGACGGAAACATACATCCACAGCGGCCAGGTCCAGCGGGCGATCGCGCGATGCTGCGGATAGCGCGCCTTCAGTCCGCGGCTCAACGTGATGATTGCCATGGGCACGATGACGATGGCCAGCGTGACATGCGAAATCAGAATCGCGAAATAGACGGACCGCCCATCCTCGCGCCGAGAAACCGAATATCGCCGACGTCGTAGTGAAAAAACAGATAGCAGGCCAGAAACAACGCCGACGCGACGACGGCGGCGATCATGCAGGCGCGATGCGCAGCCATGCGGCCGCGCACAATCAGGATGCGCCCAGCGAGCAGCAGCACGGCGCTGGTTCCGTTCAGGGTCGCGTTCAGGGCAGGGAAGTAGGCGTATTGTTCGGCGATCGAATCGCGGTTGGCGATCAAGCAGCGGGCCTCGTGCTGCGGCGATTTACCATCAGGAATGCCAGTCCGAACATGACCAGCGAAAACAGAAGCAGCGTTGCCATGGCGGAGAGCAGCGGAAAGTGGTCTCCGCGCCGGGATACAGAAGGCCGCGCAGCGCCTCCACTCCGTAGGTCAGCGGATTCAGGCGCATGATCACGCGAATCCATCCCGAAGCGCCCGTCCGATGGAAACAGCGCGCCCGACAACAGCCACAGCGGAATCAGAAACAGATTCACGATGCCATGAAAGGCCTGCGAAGAATCCATGGGCCAGGCGATCGCGAAGCCCAGCGCGGTCAACGAAAACGAAACCAGAAACACCACCACGGCGACCAGCAGCACCTGCACCAATTCAAGATGCACGCCGGCGAACGGCGCGAAGATCAGAAAGATCATGCCCTGGACGGCCGACAGTGTCGTGCCGCCGAGCACCTTGCCGAGCACAATCGCCGATGCGCGGCACGGGCGCGACCAGCACCGAAAGCAGGAAGCCTTCCTTGCGGTCTTCGATCACCGACATCATGGTGAAGATCGAAGTGAACAGCACGATCATGATCAGCGCGCCGGGATAAAAATAATCGAGATAGTGCTGCTGGCCCGGTCCGCCGCCGGAGCGAAACGAAGTTGCCAAATCCCGAGCCGATGACCAGCCAGAACACCAGCGGCGAGGCCAGCACGCCGACCACGCGCGTGGGCTGGCGGTAGAAGCGCACGATTTCCCGCCACCAGAGCGTGAATGCGGGCAGCATCACGCCCGCGGATGCGGGCGCCATCGGTCGCGCCAAAGTTGTTGCCTGAGTCGCCATTGCTTAACTCGCTTTCGCCGCAGGAGCCTTGGCGGGCGCGGCTGCCTTCTTGCCGATCATGCCCGCGGTCGCGCATTTCCCAGAACGCGTTCAACAGGAAGCAAGCCGGAGAGTGTCAGCAGGATCAGCGTCATGAAAAGCCCGTCCACCGTGACGAAAATGGCGAAAGCACGATCATGCCGCTCACGAAAATCCACACCACGCCGACCAACGGCACCAGACCGAGCACCAGAGAAAGCACCAGAATCATTGGACGCAAGCTACCTCCTCTTCTTCTTGTTCTTTCTTTTTTCGACTTCTGCGGAATCTTGCTTCGCGCTCTTCACTCCAGAACTTGTGGCCGGTGCGGTGGATGAACACATCCTCCAGCGCGGGCTTGCTCACGGAAATCGCCTGAATCTCGCCGGGAAATGCCTCGACCACGTCGGGGACGAAGCGGTGGCCGCCTTCGCGCTCGATGCGCACCTGATTTCCCAGCACTGTCGGTCTCGACGTGGAAACGCGCGCGAATATGCTCGGCCAGCAAAGCCAGGCGTCGTGCGCGGCATCGAGCAGGATCACGTCGCCGCCGATTTCGCTTTTCAATTCCGCCGGCGTTCCCAGCGCCACCAGATTTCCTTCATTCATGATGGCGAGGCGGTCGCAGCGCTCGGCCTCTTCCATCAGGTGCGTGGTCACCAGCACGGAAACCTGTTCTTCATCGCGCAGCATCTGCAGATACTGCCACAAGTCGCGGCGCGCGCCGGGATCGAGGCCGGTGGTCGGCTCATCGAGCAACAAGACTCCGGGATGATGCAGCAGTCCTTTTGCCAGTTCGATGCGCCGCTGCATTCCGCCGGAGAATGTTTCGACTCGCTCCTTGGCGCGGTCAGCCAGGCCGACGCGATCCAGGATTTCTCCCACGCGCGTTTTCAGCGCCGACCCGCGCAGGCCGTACAGATGTCCCTGATGCCACAGGTTCTCGTACGCCGTCAACTTTGCGTCGACGCTCTGCGCCTGAAACACGACGCCAATCTGCCGGCGCAGGCTCGCAGGATCCTGCGCCGCATCGCATCCCATGACCACCGCGCGGCCGGCGGTCGGAATCATCAACGTCGAGAGAATACGAAAGAGCGTGGTCTTTCCGCTGCCGTTCGGACCGAGCAGGCCGAACAATTCCGCCGGCCGCACGTCGAACGAAACGCCGTTCAGCGCGGTCCGGTTTTCGTAGCGATGAACCAGATTCTGTACGGAAATGACGGGCGCGGCGGAGCGTGCTCCACTTCCGGACCGGCGTTCAGCGAGCGCAGCGACTTTCGAAACCAAAAGGATTCTCCGGGGACTGCATCCAGTTTACGACATCACGCTCGGATATCAGCGGCGAGCAAACAGTGCGAATCAACAGCACGTCGAATAGTCGTCATGCAGCTTCGAAAATCGAACGCATGCTCACGCGGCCGAGGATCCCGTTGCGCCTGCGGCACTCGCTCTTCGAAGGCGACCGGAACATGCCGCCACACCTGGATCGCCAGGATCACCGTGGTCGCGAGCAGAAGCGCTCCCACCGCGACGTGAGCCACGGTCGAGATCACCATGGGAAGCTCCGGCTGCACCGCGTCTCGTCCCCAGGCCACGCGCGTCAGAAATGCGGTAAAGCCAAGGCACAACTGGGCAATGACCAGCGACAACATCAGAATCGCCGGCCGGCGAACCGCCTCGATTTGCGAATAGACCGTCAGCGCCCGCACCGCCGTCCACGCCAGCACGAACGACACAACGACGGCGTGCACGCACGTGCGGCCACCAACTCAAACCGTGGTGGCGGAACATCGCGCCCAGAATCAACTGCACGTACAACACGAAAATCGACAGCAAAGTCAGCGTGAACAGGCTGGGGCGCCGCTGGTCGAACTCCACCCGCGGCTGCTCTTCCACCCATTTCCGGCCGGTGAACAACGCGATCGCCACCGCGATGCAGAAAAATGTTTGCGCCAGCGCCGCATGCGCCGACGAAACTGCCGGAGGCAGGTAAGAACAAAACGGTGAGGCCGCCGAGAATCCCCTGGGCAATCACCGTTCCCAGCGCGGCAAAGCCCAGAACCCGCATCCAGCGCCGCTTTTCGACGCGCCAGGTCCAGACGGCGAGGATAATCGTCAGCAGTCCCGCGACCTGCGCGATCATGCGGTGCGTGTGCTCGAACTTCACGCCGCCCACGAGTTTCGGAATCTTGTACCAGGAACCGAACGAAGTCGGCCAGTCCGGCACCGACAGTCCGGCATCGTTGCTGGTGACCAGCGCGCCCGCAATGATCAGAAGAAAAGTCCAGCAGGCAAGGACGACCGCGAGCCGATGATGCCCGCGATTGTAGGTTGTCGCGATGGCTTTCAGAGTAGTGCCCCTTGGGTCTGGCGGTCTGCGAAGGCAGCGAGACCGTCCCTTGGCTTAGGAAGGCGGAGCAGGTCGCACGGTGAGTGCAACCTGCTCCGTCCAACCCGCTATTTTACCAAACCGGCGCGCTTTACTCGGCGGCTGGTTTGAAGCTCTGGTCCACGGTCTTCGTTTCTTTCGCCGCGACCGTTACCTTCTGGTCCTGCTCTCCCAGTTTCTCCTGCACGAACGCGATGGTGTAATCGCCCGGCGGCAGGCCCTTGATCTCGTACTTTCCGTCCTTGTCGGTGACGGCAAAGAACGGGCTCTTCACCACGTTGATGTACATCTTCATCCACGGATGCTGGTTGCACTTCACCGGCAGCATGATCTCTTCGCGCGCGAAATTCTTTTCGATCGCCGGAGAAGACGGCGGCTGCGACTCGTTCCACTCCCGGTTGTCCTTCGGCGTGGGATGGATGTTGTGCGTGGTCGGATCGTCGTTCTTGATCTGCACCGTCTGCCCCGCCATCACGCCCAGCACGTGGGGATGATACTGGCAGCCCTTCTGGTCGAGCACGACTGGATCCTTCGGAACATCGAAGGTGCGGTTGCCCAGTCCGTCCTTCACGTAGACGAAGACGTTGGCGAGATCGCCGCCGTTGACGACCACGTTCTCGGCTTCGTTCGTGCCCTTGCAGCCCGGGATCCTGGCTCATGTCGATCTTCGACGCCTTGGGAGCCGTGCCGTCAAACTTTACCGTGCCGTTGATCGTGGCCACGGTTGCGGGATCGATGGGCGTGGCCGGCTGCGCAGGCCGGCTGCCGATTCTGCCGGAGCGTTGCTCGATTGCTCCGTATTCTCTTCTTGCTGCACGCCGCCAGGATCAGCAGCGCGCACAGTGCCAACATGCTGACCGTAATTCTTGTCCAACCTGTTTTCTTATTCATGATGTCGCCCTTTCTTTGAAGTTGTAGCGCCGAGCTTGTCATTGCCGAGCTGAGCGCGGAGCGATCCCGCCCGCGCCGTAGAAGACTAACAATCCTGAGCTTTCGCCAAACCGCATGACGCGAATTCTACCGCGAACCCCCGCTCGCCGTATGGATGCGATTCCACCGCCGCCTGTTTACGATTAGTCGAAGGCTGCACCGCCGCCTTGGCCCGCGGCATGGACGCCGCCACCCGCCGCTGTTCTTCCGCAGTCAACTGGAAGATGTAATCGGTCAGCAGCTTGCGGTGATCTCCCGTCATACCCGTTGAACGTTGGCGGCGTCGGCCCGGCAAACACCTACTGCGTTACCCTCCTGCTTGAATAAGCCCGGACGGCATCGATGTGCCCGGGCTGACTGCCTGCGGATCGGTGATCCAGCGCTCGACCCAGTCCGGCTTCAGACGCTCCTTCGCCAGCAGGAAATTCGGAGCGGTCGCGATCTTGTCATGCGCGGGATCGCCCGTGGCGTGGCACTTCAGGCAAGGCGCCGCCGTGCTCGAGAACAGGCTGCGCGCCATGTCCGTTTCTTTGGCCGTGAGCGTCGGCACTTCTTCCGGAATGTAGGGAAGCGGCTGCTGCGACAAGGCCTCGAAGAAGCGCACCAGTTTTCGCAGCTCGTTGTCCGAGAACGAGAACGTTGGCATGCGAACTTTCAAGTATGGCCGCACGCCGTTGCGATTCGTGTCAGTGGTGCTCAGCGCCGGATTCGACAGGAACTTCCGCAGCCACTCGGGATCGACGCGCGCGCCTTCGGTCAGCAGCTTCGGCGGCAACTGTTCCTGCACATCCTGATACTGCTTCAGGCCCATCAGAATCGTGCGCTGGCCCGGGATGAACTGGTGGCATCCCATGCAGTTGTACTTCTTGATCGACCCACCAGCCTTCCTGAATGTCGTGCCGCGCATCGCCCGGCTTGTATTGATAGCTCTGGGGCAGGGAAGTCTCCTGGCTGCCCAGCAGGAAGGTGGTGAGATCGAGCACCTGATCCTTCGTGAGGTGCAGGTTCGGCATGCGCAGAGCTTCGGTCTCGCCCTTCACCTTGCCCTTGATCGTAGATGTTGGGCTCGGCCAGTTTGTGCTCGAAAAATCCCTTGTGGTCGTACCAGGGTTCTGTCGCCGGACCGTCGGGCAGGCGCGCCAGATCTTCTTTGTCCTTGATCGGCTCGGCATCCTTGCCGCCGCGCTGCGCGACTTCGGTGAACAGCGCGAAGTCGAGGCGCTCGATCGGCTTGCTGCCTTCGAACGTCAGTTCGGTGCCGATGCGGCCTTCGTCTTCCATGCCGGAAATTTCGTGGCATCCCGCCGCAGCCGTAGTGCCGGACCCACTTCTTGCCTTCCTCTTTCAGCGCCGGATCATCCATGAACGCCGCATCCGCATACGACGACGGCTCCTGCTTTTTCTGCGTCATCAGATACGTGGCGATGTCTTCCGCGTCTTCCGGAGCTCAGGCGCAGGCTCGGCATCACCGTCATGTTCTGCACTTGCAGTTCGTGGCCGTCGTTCGGGCACTTGCTGTGGTCCAGATCGAATACGTAGGGAAGGCCCTTCTTGGCGTAATCCTCGGGACCGATATCTTTCTTCTCGTACGGACAATAGGGCCGCGTGCGCTGGCGGGCGTTGTGAATCCAGCGCACGAGATAGTCGTAATTCGCTTTTTCGCCGACGCGAGTCAGATTCGCGGCGAAGGTTCCGCCCTGCATTTGATCGCCTTCGCCGATGGAGTGGCAGGCCAGGCATCCGCGCTCTTCAAACAATTCTTTGCCGTGCGCGGCGTTGCCGGGCTTGTGCTTGGGGAGTTCGTCGGTGAATCCCGACTGCCAGATGTAGGCCGAGATGGCCTGAATCTGATGATCGGTCAGGCGGAAGTTCGGCATCTTCGTCGTCGGCCGGAAATCGGATGGCTTCTTCAGCCAGACCGGAATCCAGTTCTTGTTCAGCTTGAGCCGGACATCTTTCAGGTTCGGGCCAACCTTTTTCTGGTCCTGCATCAGGCTGTGCGACTGGAAGTCGAGCTGTTGCAAACGCCCGTCGAGCTTGCTGTTGGCCACTTTCAGATCGACGGCCTTCGTGTTCAGCGCGTTGGCTTCGTCGTTCGATTCGGCGGCGTCGGCCTGCTTCATCAAGTACGCGGTCTTCTTTACGTTGTCTTTTTTCTGCGTCTCGATCTGCTTGATCTGCTGGCCGATCGAGTTCAGATCTTCGGGCTCTTTGTCGTAGCCCTCATAGCGATGGCAGCCCATGCAGCCGCGCTGCCGGAACAAATCCTTGCCGTCGTTGATGGTGTTGCAACTGCACGTCGCCGCTGGCCAGCACCATGTCGGCAGCGTGGCAACTCTGGCAGCCGGCCTGCGAATTTTCTTTGGGATAAAGCGGCCACAGCCAGTGCTCGTAATTTCCGTGCGCCTTCTCGACGCTGGTGGTGGCGCGGCCGTTGCCCTGGTGGCAGGGCGAGCAGCCAAACTTCTCGGGATCGTGAATCGACAGCAACTCCGGCTCGGGATGGCTGACGAACGCGTTGGCGTATTCGTCCGGCTTCTTCTCGCCCTTTGGCCGTCATCGCCGCGGCCGTGATCTTCAGCGGCTCGCGCGTGTTCATGTGGCAGGACTCGCAGCGGTCCACGATGTTGGCGTCGGCCACATTGATCTGCACGATCGCCGGATCCCATTCCGTCGCCCGTCTCTTCAGTCCCTGAATCTGCTGCGGAGTCAGGTCGACCATGTGGTCCGAGATGTACTCGTCCATCTTCGCCTTGGCCGCGGTCACCGGCTTGAGCACGTCGCCGAGTTCGAGGCTCAGCTTGGTGCGCTCGTCGCGGATTTCGTTGTAGGTTCTCCTCCAGTTCCTCGGGAATGTGAAATCTCTTCTTGCTGCCGTCGGGAAATTCGACCGTCGCTTGTCTCGGCTTTGTAGGCGTCGATTTCCTTTTGCTTGCTGGCTTTCGCCGAAGCGCTGGTGCTGGTTTCCAATTCGTAGGTGAGTGCGTTCACGTAAGCGCGGCGGTCGGTGAAGACACTCTGCACCGCGAGCAGCCGCGCGCTGGCGTCGTCGAGCTTCTTGCGGGCCTCGTCGCCTTGCGCCTTGGAATCCTGATAGGCCTTCTCGTAAGCCTGCTTCAGCGCGACGTACTGCGGATCCTGCTCGACCGATTGCTCGGACTTGGCCGACTTCGACCGTCGCCGTGTTCAGGAACGCGCTGTAGCGGTCCTTCCACTGATCCTGGAAGGCCTTCCACGGGCGCTGTCCCCAGGCTTCGTCGTACAAAGCCCAGAACAGCGTGCCAATCAGAATCACCGTCGCGATCAAGTAATGGATCGCGTACGATTTTCCGGTTATCGGATCCTGCTCGGGGATCGGTTTTTCAGGCACCAGTTTCTCCCTCGTAAATCGTTGAACCGTCGTCGTTCGGAACAGAGCTTCGCAAGCTAAGCCAACGACTAACAGCTAGCGACCAACTGCCTTTTTCACACGTTGAACCACGGCGTAATCCACACATACTTGATGTGCCACAAAAGCCGCAGCGCCATCTTCAGCGGCAACGCCATCATGGTCAGCCACAGAAACGCCATCAGCGAAAACTGCAGCAGGCTCATGCGCTGGAAATCCTTCGGCATTTTTCGGCGGAACAGCGAATACACCGCGCCGCCGCCGACCAGATAAAATCCGCCGACCACGATCGCGCCGAAAATCGCCTTTGCCATGTTCGACGTGATCCCGAACAGATCCGGCAAATCGCGGTTCACTTCGTAGATCAGCCGGTTGTGGTCCCACGTTTGCCCCGGCCAGAACCATTGCCAGCCGGGCCCGCGAATGAACGTCCCGATGATGATCATCGCGACCCACAGAATCACGAAGCCGAACATGAAACGTCGAAATCGAAAACTTGCGCTGCTTCCAGGTGTAATAGCCGCTGCCCAGAGGATTGGTATCGATGTAGGGAATCACCATCAGGCCGATGATGATCATCGTCGGCATGACCACGCCCGCGATCCACGGATCGAAGTAGACGAGCATCTCCTGCAGTCCGAGGAAATACCACGGAGCCTTCGCAGGATTCATGGTGAGGTTGGGATTGGCCGGTTCTTCCAGCGGCGCGTTCAGCGTGATCGACCAGACCATCAGAATGATGGTGATGATGATGGCGGCGAGAAATTCAATGCGCAGCAGAAATGGCCAGACGTGCACTTCCTTCGCCCAGCCCGGCTTGAAGGGCCAGGTCTTGCGATGATGGGTCTTGGCCATCGCGGGATCGGCTTCGAGCTGCTCGATCAACTGATCGTTGGCCCGCGCCTGTTTCACCGCCAGATAAATGTAGAAGCCAAGCAGCGGGATCAAGCCCACGATCGGCACGTTGTCCGGCGCCGAACAAATCTCCCAGAGTTGTCGCCAATCCATAATGTCTCCACGCAACCCAGTGGCTTGCTTTCAATCATGCAGAAGTGAGAAGTCAGAATGCGAAGTCAGCTCGCTGGTTTCACTTCTAGCTTCTGACTTCTGCATTCTGCATTCATACTTACTCTCCCGCCGCCTTCGGCCCTCGCCGCGGTTTGTCCGCTTCCGCCTCCAGCATCACCGGAGCCGGACCTGAAATCCCGCCATCTTTTCGCACGCGCCAGAAGTGCACGATCATCAGCACCGACGCCACGATCGGAATGCCGATGCAATGCCAGATGTAAGACCGCAGCAGCGCATTCGCATCGACAATCGATCCGCCGAGCAATCCGAAGCGCACGTCGTTATACGGCGTCATGCCGAGCATCGAGCCGAACGGGCCTTCATGCCCCAGCAGCGGCGTGGCGCGCGCCATGTTCGTTCCCACCGTGACGGCCCAGAATCCGAGTTGATCGTCGGGCAGCAAATATCCCGTGAACGAAAGCAGCAGCGTAAACACCAGCAGCAGCACGCCAATGTTCCAGTTGAATTCGCGCGGCTTTTTGTACGACCCGGTCAGGAACACGCGGAACATGTGCAGCCACACGCCGATCACCATCAGGTGAGCCGCCCAGCGATGCATGTTGCGCAAGATCTTTCCGAACGGAACGTCGTGCTCCAGATAGAGCACGTCGCGAAACGCCTGCACCTTGCTGGGGTGGTAATAAAACATCAGCAGCACGCCGGTGTAGGTCAGGATGATGAACAGATAAAACGTGATCCCGCCCATGCCCCAGGTATAGCTGTAGCGCACGGCGTCGCGATTGATCTTTGCCGGATGCAGATGCAGGAACACGTTGGAGAGCACGCCCAGCGCCCGGTTGCGCGGCGTGTCGTCGTGCTTGTGGCGGAAGATCGAAGTGTAGACCTGCGTCTTGGTCGGATCTTTCAGCCCCTCGATCTGTTCCTTCGCCTTGGCGGGAATGTCGGTCTTGAGGGCCTGAATATCCTCTTTCACGCCGGTGGTGACGCGCTCGACCAGTCCGACTTTCCCGTTCTTCCCGTTAGCGCAGCCGCCGTTGCCGCCGTTCGGATTGTTTTCGTCAGCCATAAGATTCCGTTCTAGATAACTCCGTTGTCATTCCGAGCGCCTTGTCATGCTGGCGCGAGGAACCTGCTTGCCTCGCTCTGCACTACACTCCGGTCAAAAACGCTCCCGGATCATTAAAGTGCGAGGGCTGTCCCTTCGGCCACTGATACAGCCGCGAAGTGTCCACGATGATCTGTCCGTCCGGCGCCAGTTCGACCTTTGCGCGGTCCATCGGACGCGGCGCCGGCCCTTCGAAATTGATCCCTTCGCTGTCGTAGCCGCTGCCGTGGCAGGGACACTTGAATTTGTTTTCGCTGGGCTTCCAGTCGGGCGTGCAGCCCAGATGCGTGCAGCGCGCGTAGATCACGAACAGCCGGTCGGGCGTGCGATCGACCCAGATGCGATATTTCTGCTGGAACTTGGTATCGACCCCGAGCGCGAATTCCGAGGGATAGCCGATCTTGAAAACGGAGTTGGGTTCGAACAGAGTGCGCGGCAGAAAGAAACGGAAGAACGCCAGGAACCACGCCATCAAGAATCCGGTCACCATCGTCCAGACGAAGCGGCGGCGGTGGCGGTCGATCTCGGTCGACGGAGCGGTCCCGGCCACGCCAGCCGCCGCCGCCGCTTTCGAGGTTCCCACCGCCGGCGTGCCCACATACTTCGTGGCATCCTGCGCTCCCGCCGCCGCGGGTTTCGCGACCGGTTTCGCTGCCTCGGGATTCGGATTGACCTTCCCGGTCTCCGGTCCGCCATGAACTCCCTCCTGTGACTCGATATGACTTCGGCCCTAATCCAAACCAGCGGCCGCCGCGTACTCCGGCGCCGCCAACGGCCTCCCTGCATTGCGAATCGGAATCAACGTATGCACTGCCTGGCCCAGGGCCTCCAGCACGATCTGCGCCAGAGCGCTGTATGAATTTCGGCGAATCGTTCAGCCCGGCGCTCATTTCGAACTGCGTGATCCCCAGCCGCTGCGCCTCCTCCCGCGCCTCGTGATCGATTTCTCCCAGCGTCTCCACGTGATCGGAAACGAACGCCACCGGCACCACGCACATCTCGCGCACGCGCTCGTCCGCCAACTGGCGCAAAGTCTGATGCAGGGAAGGCTGCAGCCAGCGGCTGGCTCCCACCTTGCTCTGGTAGCAGAGCCGGTGAGGATTGCTCCATCCGCCGCGCTCGATCAGCAGCCGCACGGTTTCTTCGATCTGCCGCTGGTAAGGGTCGCCCTTTTCAATCACCGACATCGGCATGCTGTGCGCGCTGAAAACAATCTCCGGCCGCTCGGGCGCAGGGAAGCGCGACAGGGCCTCGTTCACTTTTTCGACCACGGCGTCCAGATACATCGTATTACGATAGAAAGGCTCCACGCAACGAACCGGCAGGTCATCCGCGAACAGCCGCCGCCATTCGTTCAAACTCGATCCCGTGGTGGTCGAGGAATATTGCGGATACAGCGGCAGCAGCACGACTTCATCGCACTCCGCCGCCCGCAGTTGCTCGATCGCCTCGCGAGTAAACGGATGCCAGTAGCGCATGGCCACGAAACAGCGCGCGTCGATCCCTTGACTGCGCAGTTCAGTTTCGAGCGCCCGCGCCTGCCGTTCCGTATGCCGCCGGATGGGCGAGCCTCCGCCGATGGTCGCATAGTGATGCTGCACCTTGCGCGCGCGGGTGGTCGAGATCAGTTTGGCCAGGGGTTTGCGTCCGATGCGGGCGAAAGGGAAGTCAATAATGTCGGGGTCGCAGAAGAGGTTGTACAAAAATGGTTCGATCGCTTCCAGCGTGTCGGGTCCACCGAGCTGAAAGAGAACTATCCCCACACGCCGTGTTGTGCGCGTCATTTTCCCCAGAATCCCCAGAACGGAGCGAATGTACTCCGAACCGAGCGCGCGAGTCAATGGCGGAGTTGTAAGATTTCGACGAGATGCCCGCCGACAGCGCAGTGCGACGAGTGTTGAAAAATCTGCAGGTCGCCGCATGCAATCTGATATCTATGCCAGAGCTGCCCGACATCGCCGCCTACATCAGCGCGCTCGAACCCCGCATCGTCGGCCAGCCGCTGCAGCGCATGCGCCTGGCCAGTCCGTTTCTGCTGCGAACGGCTCAGCCTCCGCTCGCAAGTGCAGAAGGACGCGTCGTAGAAGAGTTGCGCCGCATCGGCAAGCGCATCGCCATCGGCATGGAGCGGCGACCTCTGGCTGGTGTTGCATCTGATGATTGCCGGGCCGGTTGCACTGGCGCGCTCCGGACGCGAAGCTGGCGGGCCGCCAGAATCTGGCCGCCTTCGATTTTCCCAATGGTTCGCTGGTTCTCACCGAGGCCGGCTGCAAGCACCGCGCGTCGCTGCATCGTGGTCAGCGGAGAGGAGGCATTGCGCTCCTTCGACGCCGGAGGAATCGACGTCTTCGCCGCGGATCTAGATTCGTTTCGCGCGGTGCTGACGGCTGAAAATCATACGCTGAAGCGCGCCCTGACCGATCCGCGCCTGCTCAGCGGCATCGGCAACGCCTATTCCGACGAGATCCTGCACGCGGCGCAACTCTCGCCGATCACGCTCACCAACAAGCTCACGCCCGACGAATGGGAAAGATTGTTTGCCGCGACCCGGCAGACGCTGCAACTCTGGATCACTCGGCTTCGCGCCGAAGCGGAAGCGAGCATTCCCAGAAAAAGTCACCGCGTTTCGCAAAGACATGGCAGTTCATGGCCGCTATGGGCAGCCTTGTCCCAGGTGCGGCGACAAAGTTCTGCGCATTCGCTATGCCGACAAAGAAACGAACTATTGTGCGCGCTGCCAGACCGGAGGCAAGGTTCTTGCCGACCGGAGTTTGTCGCGCTTGTTGGGTTCGGACTGGCCGCGCACTCTGGAAGAGCTGGAAGCTCTGAAGCGCCGCTGAATGCGTCGAACTAGTAGCCGAGAAGCCTAGGCCGGCGCTGGTTTCGGCCTTGCTGCTCTGCATTTCCTCAATCACAGCATCGGCAAACTCCGAAGTTCCCGCTTTGCCGCCGATGTCGCGCGTCAGCTTTTCCGGATGCCGGTACACTCGCTCCAGCGCGTTGCGAATCTGCGTCGAGGCCGCGTGCTCGCCGAGATGCCGCACCATCAGCAACGCCGAGCGCAGCAGCGCCGTCGGGTTGGCCAGATTTTTTCCCGCAATGTCGGGCGCCGAGCCGTGCACGGCTTCAAAAATCGCGCATTCGTCGCCGAGGTTTGCGCTGGGCACGAATCCCAGCCCACCGACAAACGCCGCGCACAAATCCGAAAGAATGTCGCCGTACAGATTTTCCATCACCAGCATGTCGTACTGGTACGGATTCATCACCAGTTGCATGCAAGTGTTGTCCACAATGTGTTCGCCGTAGGTGATCTCGGGATATTCTTTCGCCACATTCCGCGTGCAGCGCAAGAACAGCCCGTCCGACAACTTCATGATGTTCGCTTTGTGAATAGCAGTGAATCTTCTTGCGCTGATTCTTGCGCGCATATTCGAAAGCAAACTTGGCGATCCGCGTCGATGCTTTTTCGGTGATGATCTTCAGGCTCTCCACCACGCCCGGCACCACTTCGTGCTCCAAGCCCGAATAGAGTCCCTCGGTATTTTCGCGCACGATGATCAGATCGACGTCCGGATACCGCGTCGGAATATGCGGCAAATTCCGGATCGGACGGAAGTTGGCATACAGCTCAAACTTCTTCCGCAGCGCGACGTTGATGCTGGGGAATCCGCCGCCCACCGGCGTCGTGACCGGACCCTTCAAACCGACTCGTGTCCGCTCGATCGACTCGATCAAATCTTTGGGAATGTACTCGCCCGATTTTTCATAAGCCTCCGCGCCGACCGCAAAGGTTTCCCACTCGAACTTCACCCCGGTCGCTTCCAGGATGCGCACCGTCGCCTTCGTCACTTCGGGGCCGATCCCGTCGCCGGGGATCAGAGTTACTTTATGACTCATGAATTGCATTGTCCTCGAGCGTTAGATCCCTATGCAGGCTTCACTTTCACCAGATCCTTCAACTCATTCATGAACTCTTTCACGTCCTTGAAATCCAGATAGACGGACGCAAAGCGCACATACGCCACCTTGTCGTAGCGCCGCAGTCGGTTCATGATCAGCTCGCCCAATTCGCTGGTCTTGCGCTCGCGCTCCGCCGACTCGATCACGAACGACTCAGCCTCGTTCACGATCTGTTCCAGCTTGCTGATCGGCACGGGACGTTTTTCGCAGGCGCGCAGCAATCCGTTGAGAACTTTCTGGCGGTCGAATTTCTCCCGGCGTCCGTCTTTCTTCACCACCATGTAGGGAATTTCGTCGATGCGCTCGTAGGTCGTGAAGCGCTTGCCGCACTTCAAGCACTCGCGCCTCCGCCGGATGGACTCCGCTTCCTTGCTCTCGCGCGAGTCCACAACCTTGTCATTCGCAAATCCGCAAAAAGGACATTTCATGGCGCTTGGTGGCTTCAGCCACTGATGTTGGCCGATCACCAAAATTGTAACAGTAGAAAATGGATCGCGAAGCTAAGACGCTGCGTGCCCAGTGCTAAGGCAAGCACCCGCGGCAGTCTGCGCAAGACCCCAGAACGCAAAACTGGCGCCCCCACCCCCTGCGGTGAGAGCACCAGTTTTTCCCCATGCCTTCCCGGTGACGGAAGGCTTGAAGCTTCCGATCCGACCAAGGGGCGGTAGAGGGTCCGCCTCCTGCGTAGGATCTGCTTAAAAGTTGACGTACCTCACGGCTTGGTTTTGTCACCATAGTGTCTACATTTTGTAAAAACTCGCCTGTGCGCGCGGCTGGTATCATGAGGCTCTCCCTCTCCACAACCTTGCCCAGGCTTCTTTACTTCGGAGTCGTGCTGCTGGCCCTGCCGCTGTTCGGGCAGAGCAACACAGGAGAACTTCGTCTCAAGGTCTCCGATCCCCGCGGCCTCGGCGTGAAAGCTTCCGTCACGCTGTCCAGCGAGGCAGCGCAGCTTCATCGCAGCTTGGTGACGGACGATACTGGCTTCCTCGCAGCGCGCAATCTTCCTTTCGGCCCATATCAACTGATGGTCGAGAGCGACGGCTTCTCTGCGTTTAGCGGCCGCATCGAGATTCGCTCGGCCCTGCCAACTGAATTCCTGGTCAATCTCAACATCGCAGCTCTCAGTACCGCCGTGAATGTCACTGCGGATAGCCCTTTGCTCGACCCCAGCCAGACCACCTCCAGTAATCGCATCGACTCGCAAGCCATTGCCAGCCGGCCCGCGACGCTCCCGGGACGATCTCTGCCGGATTTGATCAATTCCCAGCCGGGATGGGTGTACGAAGGCAGCGCAACCTTGCACCCGCGCGGTTCGGAATATCAGACGCAATTCGTGGTGGATGGCGTGCCACTCACCGAAAATCGCTCGCCTAGTTCCGGCCTCGACATCGAGGCCGAAGATGTGGACTCGCTGACGATCTACACTGCTGGGATTCCCGCGGAATATGGCCGCAAGATGGGAGGTGTCGTCGAAGTCGACACCAGCAAGAACGCACGTCCAGGATTTCACGGTCAGGCGGTGCTATCGGGAGGCAGCTTCGGTACCGCCAACGCATACACGCTTGCCCAATACGGCTGGGGAAGGAACTTACTTTCTGTCAATGGGGACGCTGCCATTACCGACCGATACCTGAATCCACCGGTTCTGCAGGACTATACCGACACCGCAACTACGACCGACTTCGCGGTGCACTACGATCGGGATTTTTCCAACCACGACCGTTTCGGAGTCACGCTGCGTCGCGAGTTTTCCAAGTTTCTGGTACCCAATGAGCAGATCCAACACGATGCCGGGCAGATCCAGCACCGCGACGATTTCGAAACGCTCGGCATCGTATCCTACGAACACATCTTCTCCGAGAACCTGCTGGCCGACTTCCACCTGATGATGCGCAGCGACACCGTAGGCCTGAACTCTAATGCCCGGTCGACTCCGATCATTGCCTTTCAGGATCGCGGATTCAGCGAAGAATATCTGAAGGGAACTGCCTCGTATCATCACGGCCGCCACGAATTCAAAGCCGGATTCGAAGGCGACTTCACGCACCTTCGCGAAAACTTTAGCGACATCATCACCGACCCGTCGCAGTTCGATCCCGGAACCCCGCGTACTTTCCAGTTCTCGGGCCGCCGCCTGGGCCTCGAACAATCTGCGTTCGTACAAGACTTGATCCGGCTTGGTAAATGGACGGTCAGCGCCGGGCTCCGCTGGGACCATTACCAACTCCTTGTCAATCAGAACGCTGTCAGTCCTCGCCTGGGGGTAGCTCGCTATTTCAGCTCGGCAAATCTCGTGTTTCATGCTTCGTACGACCGGGCTTTTCAGACTCCAGCCTTCGAGAACATTCTGCTGTCGAGTTCGCCAACGGTCATCTCACTCAATCCGAATGTTCTACGCTTGCCTGTCAGGCCTTCGCTGGGGAACTACTACGAGTTGGGTACGAGCAAGTCTTTTGCGGACAAACTCAAACTTGACGTGAACGTTTTCCGCCGCGACTCCGACGATTATGCGGACGATGATCTCCTCTTGAACACCGCCGTGAGTTTCCCCATAGCCTTCCGCAGAGCTTCGATTTATGGAGCGGAGGGCAAGCTCGAACTGCCGAACTGGCATCGCATTTCGGGCTTTCTCAGTTATTCGTACATCGTCGGCACCGCATACTTGCCCGTTACGGGCGGACTTTTCCTCGGCTCGGACGCGACCAACGCACTGAATCAAGCCAACGGCCGTTTCTGGGATTCGCAAGACCAGCGCAACACGGTTCACGGACGCCTGCGCTACCATTTGAATAACCGAGCATGGGTCGCCGTTGGCGGAGAATACGGATCCGGACTGCCAGCCGTCGTGGAGGACACTCCCGCGGCCATTCAGCAGGCCATCGCGGAATATGGACAGGCGATTGTCGATCGGGTCGACTTCGCCCGTGGCCGCGTCAAGCCTTCGTTGTCGATGAATTGTTCTGCCGGCGTCGATCTATGGAAGCACGACCAGGAGGCGGTCAGCCTCCAGGGCGACGTGCAGAATCTGAATAATCGCCTCAATCTGATTAACTTCGCAGGCCTGTTCTCCGGGAACACCGTTGCGCAGCCGAGAAGCTACTTCCTGCGCCTGCAAGCCATGTTCTGAAGTTCAGATCTTGGGTTAGGGCACTCCTCGGTGTCCTCCCTGTCCTCTGTGGTGAAGATGCGTTTCTAAACCACGAAGTACTTCGCCCCCGGATGGTGCACCACAATTGCCGAAGTAGACTGCTCCGGCTCCAGCAAGAATCCAGAAGTCAGCCGCACGCCCACGTTTTCCTCCGGCTTCAGCAAGCGCGAACAGCTTGGTCTGATCCTCGAGGTTCGGGCACGCAGGATACCCAAAGGAATACCGTGACCCGCGATACTTCTGATGAAATAGATCGCGAATTTCCGCCGAGTCCTCCCCGGCAATCCCCAATTCCTCGCGCATCTTCTTGTGATGAAATTCGGCCAGCGCCTCGGCGGTTTCGACGCTCAGTCCGTGGAGATATAGATATTTCGTATACTCTCCACCCTCAAACAGCCGCTGGGTCTCGACGCTTGCCTTAGGGCCAATCGTGACGAGCGAAAGCCCAATCACATCCATCTTCCCTGAAGACTTCGGCGCGAAGAAGTCTGAGATGGCAAGGCGGCGACCCTCTCGCTGCCGCGGGAATGTGAAGCGCAACAGTTCCTGTACGGGGACAGCCGCCATCGGCTGTCCGGCCGAACTCAGGCTCGGCTGCCCCTCCGCCGAATACACAATCACGTCGTTCCCGTCTGCCTGGGCAGGGAAGTAGCCATACACGACCTTAGGTTCGAACAATCCCGACCCAACCACCTCATCTTCCAGCTTGTGCAGAATCGGCCGGAACTTCTCGTCGACGAGCCGCACATAGTCTGACTGTGAAGCTGTCTTCAGCTGCCACTGATTCTTGAACAGGGCCGTCTCGTTGATGTAGGGAAACAACTCGCGCAAGTCGTAATCCTTGCGCACGCGCACGCCCCAGAATGGCGGCGTCGGAATGTTCGGCGCATCTCCGACCACGGGACTCCGCTCGGCAAACACTGGTCCAGTCTCTTCGTCGACGGCAGCGGCCTTGGCGTACTCCTTTACCGTCTTGCCCTCGGTCAGCCGCGTCTGCTTCGCGCCGTTTTCCGTCGCGAGGTCTTCCATGATGTGCAGGCCCGCGAACGCATCGTCGGCGTAGAAGACGGCATTGGCATACTCGCGGCGCAGGTCGTCCTCAACATACTTGCGGGTTAGAGCAGCTCCGCCACAGATCACTGGAAACGCGAGCTTCTGCCGCTCGAGGTCCTGGATGACGTACTTCATCTCGAGCGTCGACTTCACCAGCAGTCCGCTCAACCCGATCGCGTCGGCCTGATGTTCCTGCGCCGACCGGATGATCGTATCTCCCGGCTGCTTGATGCCAAGGTTGACGACCTTGAATCCGTTGTTCGACAGAATAATGTCGACCAGATTCTTGCCGATATCGTGCACATCGCCCTTCACCGTCGCGAGTACGATCGTGCCTTTCTGTTGCGATCCGGACTTCTTCTCCATTTTCGGCTCAAGATAGGCGACCGCGGCCTTCATGACTCCAGCCGAATCGAGGACGGATGGCAACTGCATCTTGCGCGCGCCGAACAAGTCGCCGACCGTCTTCATTCCATCGAGGAGAACAGTATTGATCAGCTCTAGCGGAGAATAATTTGCGGCGAGCGCCTCCTCCAGCAACTCTTCCAGCGTCTTCTTGTGTGCGCCGTCTCCGACCGACTTCTCGCCATTGATGATGGCGAACTTCAGCTTGTCCTCCACCGACAGCGTGTCGAGATGCGCAGTGGTCGAGGCGGCCGGCTTTCCCTTCATGCCGGCGAAGTGCGCCATGTACTTCTGCAGCGGATCGCCGTCGGAGTTCGCATCTCGGTGGATCAGCTTGCGCGCCAGTTCCACTTCTTCTTGCGGAATCTTGTACAGCGGATAGATCTTCGTATAGTTCACGATCGCCATGTCGAGCCCATGATCGACGGCCTCATGCATGAACACGGAATTCAGTACCCGCCGCGGATAGGCATCCAGCCCAAACGAAATGTTGCTCACGCCAAGGATGGTTTTGACGCCGGGCAGTTCTTTCTTGATGCGCTCCACTGCGTTGATGGTCTCGATGCCCGCGGTCCGGTATTCTTCCTGACCAGTCGAAATCGGCAAAGTCAGCGCATCGAAAATCAGATCGGTGCTGTCCAGACCGTATTTCTTGGTCGCCAGGTCGTGAATTCGGTGCGCTATGGCAACCTTCTTGTCGGCGGTTAGGGCCATGCCGTCTTCGTCGATGGTCAAAGCGATGACGGCAGCGCCATAGCGTTTCGCCATCGGCAGCACCTTCGAGGTGCGCTTCTCGCCGTCTTCCAGGTTGATCGAGTTGATGATGGCCCGGCCGGGGATACGCTTCAACGCTTCTTCGACGACGTCAGCTTCGGTCGAGTCCACCAGAATCGGCGCCGGGACGCGCGTCGCGATCTTTTCAAGAATGGACGTGATGTATCCCTTCTCGTCTTCGCCGACAATCGCGCAGCACAAATCGAGCATGTGGGACCCATCGTTCACCAAACGCTTGGCGAGTCCCAGAATGTCGTCGTATTTCTTACCCTGTACCAGTTTGCGGAAATGCTCGACCCGCGTCGTGGTGTTCATCTCCTCGGCGACAATCAGCGGCTTGGGTTCCAGATCCAGCGGGACGGTCGTATACGCGCTGGAAGCCGCGCCCGCGCGCTTGACGTCACGCTTGGCCGGCTCCACGCCGGAAACCGCATCGACGACAGCCTTCAGATGTTCCGGCGTCGTGCCGCAGCATCCCCCTACAATGCGGACTCCGTAATCCTGCACAAAGTGCTTGTGATATTCCGCCAGATCTTCCGGCGAAAGTTTGTAGACCGCGTGTCCGCCCACGTTTTGCGGCAGGCCCGCATTCGGAAGGACCGAAACTTCCTTTGTCGAATTCAGCCCTAGATACCGGACCGCATCGTTCATTTCCTTCGGGCCGGTGGCACAGTTCAACCCGATGGCATCGACTTCAAAGGGTTCAAGGGCAGTCAGCGCCGCACCGATCTCGGTGCCGAGCAGCATGGTTCCAGACTCTTGCAGCGTGACCTGGACTTGCACTGGAAGCCGTTTGCCCGCCTTCCGCATGGCTTCTAGCACGCCGATCGTCGCGATCTTGGCTTGCAGCAGATCCTGCGCCGTCTCGATGAGCAGCACGTCGACCCCGCCTTCAATCAGAGCGGCGGCCTGCTCCTCGTAAGACTCCACCATTGCATCGAAACTAATGTGGCCGAGCGACGGCAGTTTCGTAGTGGGACCCATTGACCCAGCGACGAAGCGGGGCCGATCTTTCGTCGAGAACTGCTGCGCCACTTCCTTGGCAAGCTGCGCCGCCTTTAC
The DNA here is from genome assembly GCA_963795875.1 of uncultured Acidobacteriaceae bacterium. Lineage (GTDB taxonomy): Bacteria > Acidobacteriota > Terriglobia > Terriglobales > Acidobacteriaceae > Sulfotelmatobacter. The sequence continues at coordinate 579,721 of CAWCJM010000002.1, read as the reverse complement.
GTTGATCTCGTGAACCCGATCGCGCAGTTCGAATTCTCCAAGGACAATTCCGCTTCCACCAAACGTGTTGGTTTCAACGATGTCGCAGCCCACGCGGAAAAAATCCGCGTGAATGTCGCGGATAATGTCGGGACGGCTCAACACCAGCACTTCGCTGCAATTCTCCTTGCCCCAGTAATCGTCCAGGGTGGGATTGCGCTTCTGAATGTTGGTCCCCATCGCGCCGTCGTAGACGACGACGCGTTCTTTCACGGTCTGTAAGAAGTCAGCCATTGATGAATGTCGTTAGTCGTTGGTCGCTTGTCGTTAGCCTTTCGCTGCCGGCCTCTTGCGGCGTCACCGACGTCCGTTGGACCGAGCTAACGACCAACGACCACCAGCCAACGACCGTTCTCATGCACGAACGCCGGTCTCGATGGACCGGCGTCGCTTGCACTCGAAACTCTTCTCGAAGTCAGCTCCCCGGTACCATTTGCGCTGGCGCCCCACCGTCCACGTCGGCCTGGTTGAATACGACGTTCGCACCCATGTGTGCTGGCCGGGGGGCCAGCATTTGCTCCTTGCGGTAGACCAGGTTGCTGGCATTGAAGGTCGCCAGCTCAAATCCATGCCCGTGGGTGATCGCGTCCGTCGGACACGCTTCCACGCAATACCCGCAGAAAATACAGCGGTTGTAATCGATGTTGTAAACCTTGGCGTAACGCTCTGCGCCGCTGACGCGTTTCTCCGCCGTATTCTCGGCAGCCTCGATATAAATGCAGTTCGAAGGACACGCGGCCGCGCACAGGAAGCAGGCCACGCACTTCTCCAGTCCGTTCTCGTCGCGCTGCAGAACGTGTGCGCCGCGGAACCGGGCCTCGATGCGAGCGCCGCGCAACGGTCCCTTGCCATCGGGATAATTCTCGACGGTCGTGGGCTGGAACATCTCCATGAAGGTGATGCTCATGCCCTTGGCGATTGCCGCGATATTTTTCAGAACCGGCATGTCGATATTCAGTATACCGAAAGAGGTGTGAATTCGTCGCGAGTGGAGCCGCCAAATGGCGATTCAGAGCGGTCCAGCTGCGCCCGACGGACAGCCGATGGCTGCTGTCACCACATCGAGGAGCTTACTTCTTTAGGGGAATTGAAGGCGCATGTTCCGGGACAGGAACCGCACTTTCCATCCACGCCGAATACCATAGATCGAGCAGCATCTGCGATCCGGCGGCGAGACGGTGCGTTGTGAAATCGAATGCATCAGGAGTGCCCTTACCCGTAAACCCTCCAGCCTTCTCGAGCGCGTAGACGTTGTCTACCATTCCATTCGACTGCCGAAGATATGCAATGTAACGCGCGAAAGGATCGTCGAGCTGCTCAGGAGCCTTCACCAACCCCGCGAAATCTTTGGCCGTAATGTTTGCCGCTACGTAGGCGGACTCGAACTGCCCGTGGATCTTGTGCTCCGTGGTGTATCCATTGGGATTCGGGCCGACCCAGCCGTTGTACTGGATCGTGGTGTGCAGCGGTTGCGATCCATCAGCAACGTAGTGCCCCAGCCAGCCCGCGTAGAAGATGATCGCGCGCTGCACCGCGAGCGTTGGCTGATGCGCCGCCACCCGCTGCCGGTATTCGCGGAAAGCCGCTTTCAGCCGCCCATACACTTCCATGGTGATGTACGGCTGCAGCCCGACGCGCTCGGGAAGATAGTCGTCAGGATGGTCTGTGGTTGCCGCGCGCTTCTCGTAGAGCTTGCGATAGAACTCATAGCGGCCCTGCGGCAGCGGATCAAGCCAGGACACGCGTTCAAGGTCGATGAAATGATCGGCCTCCTGCGCGTTCTTCAGGGCAAACTCCGAGGGACTGCGCCAGCGGTCCGGCTCCGGCCCAAGGTAGGCGATCTCGACCACGGCGCGGCGCAGGAATCGCGGCATGGTCGCCGGAATTTTCTCCGTGGCCACGCGGTTGATGGCTGTGTGGCCCTCGTTGCCCCAGGCGAAGGCCGCCTGGCTCTGCAGGAGAACGAGGGCGATCAGCGCCAGGCTGATCGCCCCTCGTCGGAACTGTTCATGCCGTCAACCCGCTCCTCAGACATTCTGCCCTCGTCCGTCGCATCAGAACGTCAGATGCAGCCGCCAGCTGCAGGAACCGGTTGCTTCCGACCGTCTGCTGAATCACGCCAAAGTTCTCGTATTAAAGTTGCCGCTGAGGTGTACAGGTTCTTGGTCGTGACCGGATAACATGGGGAGGGTTGAAGCAAGGGTTCAATGTCAAGTTGCTGTTTGGCGTGTCGAAGTTTGGATGGTTGAAGATGTTGAACGCGTCGGCTTGGAACTTCAGAGCATAGCGTTCGCGTGATCCGAAATTCTTGAAGAACGAGAAATCGAATCGAGTCTGGAAGGGAGCGCGGAAGATGTTGCGACCGTTCCGCCATAGCCAGTTTCGTAAGGTGTCGCATGACAGTTGTCACCTGCGGTAGTGAGACCACAAGGAGGTACTCCGTTTCCCCTGGTTGTAGGAAGGGAATCGCGAAAGCGTTTGGATTAATGTAGGGAACACGCACTCCCGCAGTCCACCGGAATGAAGGAGTTATCAGTCCCGCCTTGAGTCGCCTGCCTTAGGGGTGATTCCGGGAGCAACGGGAGAATCGGATTGGTGATGAAGTCGTCTGCACTGAAGAAGATGCTGGCGGCCGTGCCCGAGAAATCAATGACGCTGAAGGGTTGGCCGCTCTGCGCCACGGTGACACCCTGGATGCCCCAGCCGTTGGCGACGGCACTGATGCCCGCGAGGCATTTTGAATTGTGGGAAGCAGTAGACATAGCTGACGTCAAGACGTGAGTGCGGTCGAAATCCGATGAGGCATAGGCAGTTCTCGGGTGAAGAGGATCGTTGCCGTTGAAGAACAGTCCTGCCCCGAGTCCGCTGCCTTCATCTAGAGAATGCGAGTATGTGTAGGAAGCGTTCACATGAAACCATGGGACATCCTCTTGGTCCCCTGCAACTGCAGGGCGTTGTAATTGGAAATGCCTTCGGCACGCCAGAAAGTCGGCGTTTGGGTTGAAGCCGATTAAGGCGTGCGCAGAGCCGTGTTCCCGTCGGAGAACGAGAACGCACCAATTGTCGTTTGCACCTGCTCGGTCAGCAAAGGATTGCAAGTCGGCATCCGACGCTTGGTAGCCGTAGCTGTAAGTCTGCCCGTTAATGGGGTTGCTGGGCGTCGCTACGCCGGGCTGGTTGAATGGAATCGGCAGCGGCTGGTGCACGCCATGATTTCCGATATAAGCCAACGGTCAGCACGACGTTGTTTTTCGGCTGCCACTGCAGGTCGAGGCTCCAGTTTTCTGAGTAGGGCAGTTTGTTCGTGGGATCGTAGCCGCCGAACAAGAAGTCGGAATTCGCGAGCCCGTCGGCGTGCAGGTAGGGGTAACCGGTTCGGGGCAGCCGCTCAATTGTGACTGATTGTGGATCAGCTCGCCACTTCGGATAAGTTGCTCGGAGGGGGAGGAATGGTGTCGTGCCGAACGGTGCACCAGCAGACATGCCTGCCCACGCAAGATCGTGTTCATCGGGAACGGTGAAGGGCTCCTGCGTCGTGACGCTGAATGGCCCGCTGATGCCAAGTCCGGCGCTGGCGGAAAGTTCGGTAAAGTATTCGCCACGGTCGGCGTACATTCCAAAGCCCCCGCGAACCACGACGTTCTTGAGACGGGACGGGCTCCAGGCGAATCCGATTCGGGGGGCAAACATCCATTGGCGGCCTGTGAGAGTGGAGTTGCTGACGCCTTTGAATGCCGAAAGCTTTGTTGTTTCCGGCCACCACCAGGCCAATACCCGGTTCGCCGTTGGCCAGCGTCCCGAACGTGTCGGTGGCGAGATCGTACTTGTAATCCGATGGGTAGAAGTTCGTCAGCAACCCGTTCGTTTCATAGAGTGGACCATCCCAATCCCAGCGCAAGCCCAAGTTTAACGTGAGATTCGAGCGAAGCTTCAAATTGTCTTGGACAAAGAGTCCAGCCGAGCGCGATCGGAAATGACGGTTCGTCTCGCCATTCAGGAACTGTCCGCTGCTGCGATCCTGGCCCAGCGTTGCCAGTCAGGAAGTCGGCGAAATTATGGAAGCTGAAGTTGGCGACCTGGTTTTCACGGTTGGCAACGTTCAACTGCATGTAATCGAAGATGCCGCCGAAAGCGAGGGAGTGACGGCCGTGCACCCAGTGTAGGTCGACGAGCCTTCGTATTTGTTCTGAAAGATGCCGGCGTTGGCGAAATTGGTGGCAGGACCGATGCTCATCTTGTTGCCGGTGATGGGCGTGATCGTCCCGCCATGGAGCAAGACGCTCCGCGTCGGCGTTCGAGATGGTGATTCCGGGAAAGTATTTGGTACCCAGAAGGTTAAGATCCACGTTCGATGGGTGTCAGCGAATGCGCCGTGGTGGCATTGGCCACTTCGCGAATAAAGCCGAAGCGGTTCTCCCAAGTGGTATTGGGAGTTAAGAATGGTGGTGTTATCGAGCGATACCATCTGGCTTGCCCGCATGCATGGTTTGCGGGAACCCGAGCACCTGACTGACCGCGAATGGAATGTATTGTCGGATCGTTTTGATAGTAGTACTTGCCCGCGAGGCGGTCTTTCGGACCGAAGTTGTAATCGACGTTTCCGTTCACCTGAGTGGCGTTGAATTGGCTGGATGGGCCCTTGATGAAGAGTTGAAAGGCTGAGTGCCGCTTTCTCGTTGGGGGCGTTTGCGGACGGAATGATGTACTGCCCGCTCGAAGTCTTCGCCTGAAGGATCGCCAGCGCGACGGGATCCACCTGGTTCGCAGTGATGCATCCCGGGCTGACCATCGGCAGTGTTCGCCAGGTTGGCAAGATCGGTGGCGTCGCGATTGCTGTCCGTCAGGCCCGGCAGAGTCGGAACACCATTGAATGCGCCACTGAGTGCGTCGCTGATGCGCTGTCCCTGGTATGAACCGAAAAAGAACATTTTGTTTTTCTATGATGGGACCGCCCACGGTTGCGCCGAAAACGTTGCGGTGGAGCGGCGGGGCGCCGAGAAGAACGGATTCGGCGCCAGAAACGTGGAGCGGCATCGAAACCGTTGTTCTGGTAGTACTCGTAAACTTGCCCGTGGAGATGGTTTGTGCCGGACTTGGTCGTGGTTTCGATGTGCGCGCCGCTGGCCGAGCCCATGGATGCGTCGTACATGGAGGTTGCGACGTGCACCTCTTGATGGTTTCGATCGGTGGCGTGGGCAAGGCCTGCCCGATCGCGTCGAATACGGAGCTGTTGGTCTGAACCTGGCCGCCGACCCCAAAGATTTCGCCCGTGTTCAGCGCGAAGCGGCTGTCGGAAATCTTGCTTGTAGAATTTCCGTTAAAGATATTGTTGGCATTCACACCGTTGAAGGTGAATAGTTGCTGGTGTCGCGCTGGCCATTTGCCACGATTCCTTGGTTCCCCAATCCTTCATTCGAGCCAGAACCGGATAGGAAGTCCGCATTTACGCCGGGCGCCAGGATGGCGAGCTGGGTGAAGCTTCCGGTTCCGAGCGGAACGGCCTCGATTTGCTTCGCGTCCAAGGTGTAGCCGTTGGTCGTGTCCGTCTCGTTGAGCAGGGGAGTGGCCTCCACGGTTACCGTGGTCGAAACCGCTCCCGGCTTAGCTTTGGGTTCACCGTCGTCGTGCGGCTGCCCTGGACGATGATCTGCGGATAGACCGCGGTTTGGAATCCGTCTTTGGTGAATTTCACCTCGTACGTGCCGATCGGCAGGTCAGCGATGGCTGAACGAGCCATCGCTCTTGCTCTGCGCGGTGACTTCGAGATTCGTTGCAGCGGACGTGAGCTTTCACGCTGGCGCTTGCACCACCGCTCCGCTGGCATCGGTGACTGTTCCGTTGATCGCTCCCAAGGTTTGCTGGGCTGACGCGATCGCAGTCAGGAACGCGAGCGCCACGACAACAACTAGAAGAGCGCGCAAGGACTTCGAAGGAGACACGAAGACACCGATGCTAGGGAAACGCACAGTAGAACCTCCTGTAATTGGGAAGCCCTTATAGCAGAGCCACTTGGCGACATTCAAGGTAGTTCCGTGCAAAAGTCGGTGAAAATTCAATGAATTTTTCTTCAGGTTCGCATAAAGAATCTTTCTGTTTCGTAGCGGAGACAAATGCACCTTAAGTCCCCGGGGCGCAGGCGAGTTATTCTCTAGTTTGTGAGCCATCGGAAGAACGCGTCGCGTCCGCTCGACATCGGTCTGTGCTCTGAATGCCGGTTCATGCGTTTAATCGAATCAGACCGTGGGTCGAGGTTCTATCTCTGCGAGCGGTCCGCAACCGATGCGCGGTTCCCCAAGTATCCACGATTGCCGGTTCTGCAATGCGCTGGATATGAGCGGTTGAGTACAGAGCCCGATCCAGAGGCGTGACGGGCGTCACTGCGCACGGCCGGGTTTTCCAGGAGTATAGGCTCGAGGTTCGTCTTGTGAGACGGCCTCAAGGAAGGAATCGGATTATGTTCCTCAAGATTCTTGGCACCGGCGCAATCGTTTTGTTTGTGGTTTGAGGAGTTGCCGTGCTCCAGGGCTGGAGCAAAGGATCAACCACCGATCATTTCGTCGGCTTTGCTTTCATCGCGGCGTTCGGTGTCGCCGCGGCATGGGGCGTGCGCACGCTGTTCGGGCTGGGACACTGACATCGAGTTAGCGATGCCTACGAAAAAGACAAAGACTGTGTCAGAGAATGCGTTCGCCGGTCAGGCTACGCGCCCTACGGAGAGGGAACTGGCTTCGGTGCTCGGCGGGAGCCACTCTCTGTGGCAGAATCTGGCGGCCGACCTCCAGCGCGATTTGAAACTGGATCGCGAAGAGTGGAATAGCTACTCGGTCAACGCCGGGTGGTCGCTGCGACTGCAGTCGAAGAAACGCAACCTCGTGTATTTCGGGCCCCGGGCAGGTTATTTTCTGGCTTCATTTATTTTGGGCGAGAAGGCAGTTGCGGCAGCGCGGAAGAGCAAGCTCCCGGCGGGAATCCTGAAAATGATCGATGAAGCCAAGCGTTACCCCGAAGGAAGCGCCGTTCGCATCGAAGTGCACGATCTTGCGGATGCCGACATCGTGAAAACGCTGACCAAGATCAAGTTCGAGAACTGAGCGGGAGAACGGAGCAGGAAAGCCCGGATCACTCCAACCCAAGTTCCTTAGCCAGCGCCTTCCACTTGCCGTCCACCAGCGCCTTCGTCTTCGTATCCATCACAATCTCATCCGGCCAAGGGCGCCCGAACCCTTCGCTGGCCCACTTGCGCGTGGCGTCGATGCCCATCTTCGATCCGTAGTTGGGCAGGCGCGCGGCATGGTCGAGGGAGTCCACCGGTCCTAGCGTGAATTGAATGTCGCGTTCGGGATCGATGTGGTTGAAGACCTTTAGCGTGACATCGCCGATGTCCTGCACGTCGACATCTTCGTCCACAACCACGATGCACTTGGTGAACATTGCTTGACCGAGCGACCAGACTGCGTTCATCACTTTGCGCGCCTGTCCCGGGTACGACTTCTTGATCGAGACGATCATCAGGTTGTGAAACACGCCCTCGATGGGCAGGTTGATATCGACTAGCTCCGGAATCGTCAGCTTCATCAACGGCAAGAAAATTCGCTCCACCGCCTTGCCCATGTAAGCATCTTCCTGCGGAGGCTTGCCCACGATCGTGGTCGCGTAGATCGGATCCTTCCGGTGCGTGATGCAGGAGACGTGGAAAACGGGATACAGATCTTCGAGTGAGTAGAAGCCGGTGTGATCGCCGAACGGACCCTCACTGCGCAGTTCGTCGAGATGCACGTGCCCTTCGAGCACGATCTCGCTGTTCGCGGGCACTTCAAGGTCCACGGTCTCGCACTTCACCAGGTCGACCGGGGCTCCACGGAGGAAGCCGGCGATCAGGTATTCCTCGATCTCGGGCGGTGCGGGAACGATCGCAGAAAACGTCACTGCGGGTTCGGTGCCGATCGCAACCGCGACCTCCATCTTCCCGGACGGGCGATCTCCTTCAGGCACAACGGAACCTCCTGACGAGCGCGCCATGATGTCGACTGCCGCCGACTTACCCTCGACTGCAGCCCGCATACGCTCGCGTGCATGCTCCGCTGCGACTTTCTGACGCTGCCAGTGCATTCCGGTCGAACGTTCGTCGAAGACTTGCATCCGGTACATGCCGAGATTGCGTTTCCCGGATCGAGGATCGCGCGTGGTGACGCAGGGGAGAGTGATGAACCGTCCCGCATCCTTGGGCCAGCACTGGAGAATCGGGAAATCGAGCAGCGAGAAATTGTCGCGCTTGATGACTTCTTTACAGGGACCTGTGGGCACCGTACGCGGGAAAAACTTGCCGGCTTCGGTCAGCAGGGGAAGCATCTTGAGTTTGTCGAGGAAGCCCTGAGGAGATTTCACATCCATAAACATGCGGATGCGCCCCGCGATTTCGTCGAAGGAATTGACGCCCAGAGCGAGCTTCATGCGGGCATCAGAGCCGAACTGATTGATCAGGACTTGCGATCCGGCATGGCCCTTCAGATTTTGAAACAGAAGCGCCGGACCGCCCGAGGCGCCCTTGGCATCGCGACTCTTGGAGACGCGGTCGGTGATCTCGGCAATCTCAAGAACGGGGTCGGCTTCGGTCTGGATGCGCTTGAGTTGGCCCGCGCGATCGAGCGCTGCGATCCACTGGCGAAGGTCGTCGAAGGGCAATGGATTCCTCTCTACGTGACCGACGATTATAAGGGATTCAGGCAGCTGCAGCGCGACAGGGCTTAGCGGCGTTGCTCGCGTTATTTCCGCTGTTCGAGCTTCACGGAGGCCGTGATCGGTTGCCCGTTTCGCAGGACTTTCACTTCCACCACGTCTCCGACTTTGCTGCGGCGCAGAGCATCGGTGAAGTCATATAAATTCTTGATTGGCTTGTCCCCGAATTGGATCATGATGTCTCCTGCCTTCAGTCCAGCCTTCGCCGCTGGCGAGTTTGGCTTGACGTCGGAAAACTTCACGCCATTTTCCGTTTGCCCAAAGTCGGGAATCGATCCGAAGTAAGGACCGTAGCCGCCCCCTCCACCGCCAGCGGCTGGCTTGTCTTCGGCCACGACCTGAAATGTGGGGGCATCGGGCGCGTTCGCCAGTTGCACTGCCACACTTGCGACCATATCGAGCAGCCGTGCGGCTGAGGGGGCGTTGATCTTGTCCCATGTGTCGGAAGGCTTGTGATAGTCGGAGTGCAACCCAGAAAAGAAGAACAGCGACGGAATCTTCTTGGTCACAAATGAGGTGTGGTCGCTCGAAGAATATCCGCTGGCGGAGTACTCGATTTTGAATGGCGCGTCTTTCTGCGCCTGCTCGAGCACGGCCTTGAACGTAGAGCCGGTGCCGACTCCGCCGATGTAAACCTTGTCGTCCTTGATGCGGCCGATCATGTCCATATTGATCATGGCCACCGCTTTCGCGAGCGGATGGGTCGGATTCTGCACCCATGCCGCTGAGCCGAGCAACCCAAGTTCTTCACCCGCAAAGTCCATAAATAGTATGCTGCGTTTGAGTTGCCCCCGTTGCGGAGCGAGCAAGCGCGCCAGTTCAAGGACTCCGGCGGTACCGCTGGCATTGTCGTCTGCACCGGGATGGATCTGACCGATCTGCGACGGCGCCAGCGAATCGAAATTTCCGCGTCCAAGATGATCATAGTGCGCGCCGATGATTACATATTCGTCGGTCTGGCCGGGCAGCCACGCGACAACATTATTGACCGTCGCGCGGGTGGTCTCGATGTCGATGTGTAGAGACAAATGAAGCGCATCGGGAAAGGCAAACGATGCGGGCTTCGTGCCCGAGTTGATCTGGTCTTGTATATCTTTCAGCGGACTTTCCCGCGGACTGAAACCACGATTCCGCAACTGCGTTCTTCACCTGCACCATGACAAACCGACATTTTCCGGGCCGCTGACGCTGCCGAAGCGCGTGAGCAAATCTTCTTCGCCATCGCCAAGTTTTCCATTCAATACGACCACAGCCTTCGCTCCGTGATTCCGGGCATTGATGGCCTTGGTGATGAGTTGCGAGTGCTGCGTGAGCCCATGGTTGCCACTCTTTTCCGCGAAGCCGGACGGTTCGTAGCGCAGGACGACGACAATCTTGTCTTTTACGTCAAGCCCGCGTAGTCGTCATAGTGAAATTCGTCGGCGGTGGCGCCATATCCAGCGAACACCAGCGGAGCCGCGACCTCGCCGGAAGATGAAAAACTGAAAGGAACGAACTCCTGGTTGATCTTCAGATCTTTCTTCGACTCAGCCTTCTGTACTACGAAGCGGTTATCAGACTTGAGGCGCGCACCGGTGATCACCGTAAATGGTTGGGAGTAGCCGTTCACTCCGGCAGGGGGAATCCCGAGTTCCTTGTAGCGCTTTTCTATCAGATGTTGGGCGCGGGTTAGCCCCTTGGTTCCGGCGCCGCGGCCTTCCATATCCGGAGAGGCCAACGACTTGATGTCGTTGAGATAGCGCGCGGGATCGGCCTGCTGCACCGGAGTCGAAGCGGCAGCAAGAAGTAACGCAGCCGTAGTATAAGCAGAGCGCGGCGACATTCGAAGGAATCGCATCATGACCCCGAGCTGAACAGAGAATCGTATGAGGTGGCGCAGACAGTGTCAATCACACGGCATACCGTTACGCGACAAGTTGCAGGACGGTGTTCTGAACTCGCTTCCACGCCTGGGTGCGCGGATCGATGACATCGAAGTGGCCCGCGCCGGGAATCTCAAGCAGGTGCGCATCTTCTTTTTCTTGACCGGTCCGCTTCCGTTTGGCGGCAACGTAAGCGCGGCTGAAATCAGGCGGAACCACATCATCGGTGGCGCCGTGAATCAGCCACTGGCGGCGCCAGGGATCGAGAGTTCGATGGGATCGGCTTCGCGATAGTGGTCGGGAACCTCGCTGGGAGTCCCGCGCAGAAACTCGACTACCGCGTCGTTGCTGAGATGAGCTGGTAGCGCGCTGCAAATCGACTACTCCGGCCAGCGAGACGACGCGAGTGACTCCGGCTCGTGGGCGGCGAGGCAGAGCGCGAGCTGGCCGCCTGCGGAGTGTCCCATCACCACAATTCGGCGAGATCAAGTTGTGCTGACTGCGTTTTGCAGAAGGAATTGATGCGCGGAACGGATATCGGCGAACGTCCCCGGCCATGCCCCGCCTTCGTTGCCGACGCGCCGGAATTCCAGGTTCGCCGTTGCCAGTCCTTTGGCAGTGAGCGCCGCACACAGGTGGCCCGCGTGATCGAGATTATATTTCGCGCGCCAGTAGCCGCCGTGAATATTGATGACGAGGATATGGCTGCTTGCTGCGTATCCTTCGACGAAGGCAGCCGCAAATCGAGAAACTGATTCGGGTCCGAGCCATAGGCCAGGCGCGCGTCAGCGGGCGGCGGCGCAGAGTGAGGATGTCGTCAGACATGCTTCGAAGAGTGATTCTAATGCGCCGCAGCCAGACTTATTCGTAGCGCAGGGCTTCGATCGGATCCAGATTGGCAGCGCGCAGCGCCGGAACCATTCCGCTGATCACTCCCACGACCGCAAGAATGGAAGTTGCCACCAGCAGAATCATCGGCGACACAATCAGCCGGATGTCCGCCGCCTCGGCGTGTTTGGCCATGGCGCTGTAGAAAGTGATGCGGCCCGCCAGGATCGACACCGCATAAGACAGCACAATTCCAAGCACCCCTCCGGCCGCGGTGATGACCATCGCCTCCGACAGGAACTGGAACAGGATGTCATGCCGGCGCGCTCCCAACGCCTTTTCCACGCCGATTTCGCGGGTACGCTGCGTCACCGACACCAGCATGATGTTCATCAGTCCCACGCCGCCGATCCCCAGCGTGACCGTCCCAATGAACGCCAGCAGAACCTTCAGGGCCAGCGTGATGATGCCGAACTGCGGGAGCTGCTTTTGAGCGTCGAACACGAACACGGCGCGCTGATCGTCGGGCTTGAAGTTGTGGGCCGCGGCCAGAGTATCGCGGATCGTCTTCTCCATCTTGTCGTGGTCGAGGCCAGCAGAATCCAGCCAGATCCCGTCGAGATAGTGGTTGTCCTTGAGGACATCCATCGAGTTGTAGGGGATGTAGACGACGCGATTATTGTCGTTGTCTCCCTCCTGCATGCGCGGCGCGCCCACGCCGATCACTTCAAACGTCACGCCATCGATGCGAATGGACTCACCCACCGCCGGCATGCCGGAGAAAAGCTTGTCCCGCGCCTCCGACGCGATGACGGCATAGAGTCCGTGCTGCATGTTGTCGGCGTCGTTGAGAAATCGCCCTTCCGCGATGTCGAGATTCCAGATCGCCTGAATCGACGGGTCGAGACCCATCACGGGAAAAGTGAAAGAGCGGTTGTTGTTCTGAACCGTGGATTCCTTCTGGGACATGCGCACCACATGCCGGCAGAGGGGAATGTTGTTGCGCAGCAGTTCGATGTCGTCGTTGGTGAATCGCACCGTGACGCCCGCTTTGTTTCCCCCCGCCTGCTGCGAAGTCCGCCCGGGAAACATCCCGACGGCAGTCGCGCCGAAGCTTTCAAAAATCGTCTCGATGGCCTTGCCGAAGCCGTTGCCATAGGAAAGCAGCAGCACGACGGTGGCGATGCCCCAGGCCATTCCCGCCATGGTAAGCAGGGTGCGGCGCAGGTCGTGCCGCATGGCCGAGTACGCTTGTTTTAGAAGGTCGCGATGCATGCTTATTCCTTGCGGAGGGCCTCCACCGGTTCGAGCAGAGCGGCGCGCCGGGCGGGATAAAGTCCGGCGGCGACGCCCGCCACCCCGAGCGAAATCACGGCCAAGCGCTGCCGTGGAAGCGACCAATTTGGGAGGATCGAATCCGTCACCCAGATCAAACTTGAGACAAAAGCGCCATCAGCCCGGCCGCGCCGCCAATGCCGATGCCGCCGCTCAGCATGGTCAAGAATGCACCTTCCACGAAAAACTGGAACATGATGCTGGTGTTGGTGGCGCCGACCGCCTTGCGCAATCCGATTTCCCGAGTACGGTCCGCGACCGCGACCAGCATGATGTTGATGATGCCGATCGCCCCCAGCGCGAGCGTGACCAGTCCCACGCTGCCCAGGAACATGTTCATCGCGTCGAAGATTTTGCCGATCTGGTCGACGGTTTTGATGGTGTCCCATTCATCGAAAGAGTCCGGATTGTTCGGGTCGAAGCCATGGTTGCGGGCAATAATCTTGTGGACTTCCTGCCGCGCAGCCTCGTGCAGGGCGCGCGACCGGGGCTGATAGTTGATGAACGAAATCACATCCGTGCCGATCCCGGCATTCAGCGGACGGAAATAGTCCTGCATGGCATGAAACGGGACGAAGCTCTGCAGATTCTGGTTCATGTTGTCGCCGTGACCGATCTGCTTCAGCGTCCCGATCACTTCAAACCGGATTCCGTTCAGCAGAATGGTGGCGCCTACCGCTGGGCGGCCCAGAAACAGGGTGCGCCGAGCTTCATCGCCGAGAACAATCACGGGACGTTTCTGCGAGATCGTCCATCTCGTTCAGCCAGCGGCCCTCATTCAACGGCAAATAGCGGATCTGGTTGAACATGGCGGGAACGCCCATGATCGGTCCGCTGGCCTGGTAGAAATCGCTGACCGCCCGGATGTCGCTGCGCCGGATCACCGGCGCGGCCGCACCCACGCTGGGGCATTCGCGAAGAATGTCTTCGTAATCGCGGTAGTCGAGATAATACTGGCGCAGAGCGGTGAAACTCCCCTGCATTACCGGGGCCCGGCCCGACCAGATGAACATCACGTTTTCGCCCAGGGAATCGAACTGCTTGCGGTTCCCAGAGCGAAATCCTTCGCCCAGGCCGACCAGCAGCAGCAGGGAACCGACTCCCCATGCAATCCCGAACATAGTCAGAAACGAGCGCAGTTTATGCGCCCAGAGTGCCCGAAAGGTCTGCCCGATGATGTCGAAGATGTGGCGCACGTGATCCATTCATTATACGGGCCTAAGCCGGAGCTTCCTCCTGGACGCCAGGTCTGGGACAGTGACATCCGAGGTCCTTTTCGATTTTCGTTCCGAATCCTGCGCGAGTTGGTTATTCTCTAGCGGGATGTTGACTCTTGCCCTCAGCGAACTGCTGGGCGCCACGGTGTATGACCCGTCTGGCGCGTCCGGACGCGTGCGCGAAGTCACGCTCGCGCCGCAAGAGGACCGTTCCCGCATCTCATCGCTCATCGTGAAAACCAAGTCAGGGAACCGCGTTCTACCCCTGGCGGCTGTCTCGGCGATCAATGGCGGCATTCAGACGACGACTGCGGCGGCAGAGTGGCCGGCAGTGAACGGCACGGAAGGACTGTTTCTGCTGGAACGGGACCTGCTCGACCAGCAGGTGATCGACGTCAACGGGCGAAAAGTGGTCCGCGTCAATGATGTTGATCTTCAGGTCGATCCCCCTAAGGACAAGAATACGGCCGCGCATCCCGTGTTGCGTGTCCACTCGGTCGATGTGGGAGCGCGCGGCGCCGTCCGCCGCCTGCTGCGCGGAGTGGCGCCGAAGACCGCATTGGCGGCGCTGCTGGGGAGAATTCCGCCCCGCAGCATTCCCTGGAATTTCATCGATGTGATCGAGACCGATCCTGCGCGGCGGGTGAAACTGAAGATCTCGTATGACGGCCTTGCCAAGCTGCATCCGGCCGACATTGCCGACATCGTCGAAGATCTTGCGCCCGATGAGCGCCAGGCGGTCTTTCAGACTCTGGACGAAGAGACAGCCGCCGAAGCCCTGGAAGAGGTCGAGCCCAAGGTCCAGAAATCTATTGTCGAATCGCTCGATTCCGGTCGAGCCGCCGACATCGTCGAGGAGATGGATCCCGACGCCGCCGCCGACCTGCTAGGCGAACTGCCCGAGGAACGCAGCGAGCAGATTCTGGTCCAGATGGAACCGGAAGCGCAGCAAGACGTTGTCGAACTGCTGGAGCATCACGAAGAGACTGCTGCTGGCCGCATGACCACCGAGTTCCTTGCTCTGCCGGTTCAGGCGACCGTGCAGAATGCCATCGATTCGCTGCGCGAATTCGAAGGCGGAGTCGAGGCCGTCAGCACGATCTACCTGGTCGATTCTCACGGAACCCTGGTCGGTGCGGTTCCCCTGGCGAGACTGGTTCTCGCACCGACCTCGGCCCCCATGCTTTCGCTGACGCAGGAGCCGCTCGTCCTGGCTCATGAAGGCGTCGAGGAAAACGAGGTGGCCGAACTATTCGACAAATACAACCTGCAGACGCTCCCCGTCGTCGACGAGCACAGCAAGCTGACTGGCGTCATCACTTCAGACGACGTGATCAGCATGCTGCGGGCAAAGCTGTAGGAAAATGAAGTCAGTCCCCTCTTTCAGAGGTGTCATCTGAGCGCAGCCGTTCTTCAGGCGGAGCGAAGGATCTCGCGCAAAATGAAACTCAAGGTGAGCGGTGGGGTGGAGCGGCTCGGGTCGTTTCTTATTTCGTCATCGCCAAAGACTGCTGCATTCGTACTGTTGGCGATCTGGAGCATTTTGACTTGCGCACAGGTCACGTCCGCGCAGACCGCCACGGCCTGTCATCCGATGGACACGCGGGAGGCACTGGCTCCCGAAAAGCTGCCTCCGCCCCAGAAACTCAGCGGCATCGGGAACGCCCACATCCGCATTACGGCCACGCCTGAGGCGCAAATGTGGTTTGACCAGGGCCTGAATCTGCTGCACGACTTTTGGGACTATGAATCCCTGCGCGCCTTTGAGCAGAGTGCGCGGGTCGACCCGGAATGTGCGATGTGCTATTGGGGAATCTATCACGCAGAAACTTTCGCTCACAGCAATTCCAAGTATTACGCGAACCAGGCATTGCTCAAGGCGATCAGCCTTAAGGGCCACGCCAGCAAGGCCGAGCGCCTGTATATCGAAGCGACGGCAGCCGCCGATGCCGCCGAGAGATCCCGGCATTCCGACAATCAAGCCGCCAAGCAAGCAAAGAACGAACAGGAATCCGAGGAGCGTCAACTGTATCGCAAGCTCGTAAAGAACAATCCCAAAGACTTGCAGGCGAAAATCTTTCTTGCGGAATCGCTGACCGACGGCTACGACAACGGTCAGCCCCGCTCCGGGCAAAAGGAAGCCTTGGCGATTCTTCAATCGGTCTTAAGCGAGGACCCCAATAACTCTGCGGCAAATCATTATTGGATTCATGCCGTCGAGGCCAGTCCTCATCCCGAGCAGGCCCTGCACAGCGCAGAAATTCTTGGCAGTCTCGCGCCCGCCTCCGGACACATGGTCCACATGCCCGGCCATATCTTCTACCGCACCGGCGACTACGCCAGCGCGAAACAGTCTTTCGCAGCCTCCATGAAGGCAGATGAACAGTACATGCAAGCGCAACATGTGCAGGTCGATGACGACTGGAACTACGTCCACAACCTGATGTACTCCATCGCGAATCTTCTTGAGGCCGGCGAATTCAGCGAGGCCACTGCGCTGTCAGCCAAGCTGAAAGACGCACGCGGTGAACTCGAAAATACGCTGTATCCATGGTCGCCGCGCGATTCGATGTCGCGCCTTGATCCTCGCCTCCCAGTCGCGCTGCGGGCCGCCGATTGGACCACGGCCTTAGCGCTTCTGAAATCCAACAATCCTCCACCGACTCTTCCCAACCTGCAGTTTCTGGCGCGTGCGCTCACCCAGTTCGCTCTCGGGATGCAGGCCCTCGAACACCGTGACTTGTCGCGGGCCGAGCAGGCGTCGGCCCAGTTCGATGCCGAGCTATGGCGAATCTCGAATCGCTTGAAAGACGAAGAGGCGTCTAAATCCAAAGAAGAGAAGACAAATAAGACTACAGACGCCGCTCCTCCCAAGCTCCAGGTGATGCCCGATGCTTTGCCGGACCCGCTGGTGGATAACTTGTCCATCATGTCGCTCGAACTGCGTGCTGGCTTGCTCATGGCGAAGAAACTCAATGACGATGCCAGAAAGCTCTACGCCCAGGCGGCACAGGAAGAAAAGGCGCTGGGATACCGCGAGCCTCCTGCCTATATTCGGCCGGTTGGTGAAACCGAAGCGGCCGCACTTCTAGCTGCGTCGGATTGGACCGGCGCCAAAGCGGCCTACCAAGCCGCGCTGGTCGAGCGGCCACGCTCTGGCTTTCCTCTCTACGGCATCGCGATGGTCAGCGAGCAGACAGGCGACGTCCCAGCGGCCACGACCGGATATACGGATTTCCTGGCGGCCTGGAAGTCCGCCGATTCCGATCTTCCGCAGCTGGTCCATGCACATGCCTACCTCGCTTCTCACAACGCCGCCCCACCGGGGAAGTAGTCGGCTCTAACCCGCACCAACTCTGCCATCCTTAATTCCGCTCCTTGCAGCACTTTTCGTTTGGCCATACTCGCGGCATGCGTTTATCCTGTGGCGTCGTTCGTAGCCTGCATCTGCTCCATCCATATGTCAGCGAAAAGTGCGCATGAAGTTTCTGAGACGTTCGAAAACCCGGATCCTGTTGTTCCTCGCCGTCGTCGGGCCGGGTTTCATCACCGCGAACGTCGATAACGATGCCGGCGGCATCTTTACCTACTCCACGCCGGCGCACAATTCGGACATCTTCTCCTCTGGACCATGATCCCGATCACTCTCGCCCTGATCGTGGTGCAGGAAATGTGCGCCCGCATGGGCGCCGTCACCGGCAAGGGATTGAGCGATCTGATCCGCGAAGAATTCGGCTTCCGCATCACCTTCTTCATGATGATCGGAATTCTGATCATCAACTTCGGCAACGTCGTGACGGAATTCATCGGCATCGCCACCAGTCTGGGCCTGTTTGGATTCTCCAGGTTCATCACCGTGCCGGTGTGCGCCGTGATTGTCTGGCTGATCGTGGTCAAAGGGCAGTACAAGAGCGTGGAGAAAGTATTTCTGGCCGCCTCGTTTTTCTACGTAACCTACATTTTTGCCGGCGTGTTCGCCATGCCTGCGTGGAAGGACGCGACCATCGCCACCTTCAAACCGCCCGCACCTGCAGCGCTTTTCGCGACCAGGCCTATCTTGTTCATGGTGATCGGATTGGTCGGCACGACGATCGCGCCCTGGATGCAGTTCTACCTGCAGTCCTCGATCGTGGAGAAAGGCGTAACCAAGCGCGGCTACAAAGCGTCCCGCCTCGACGTGATTACGGGATGCGTCTTCACCGACATTGTGGCCTGGTTCATTATTGTCGCCTGCGCTGCCACGCTCTAGGTCCACGGCTACCGCGACATCAAAACCGCGGCGGACGCTGCTCAGGCACTGCGCCCGCTGGCCGGGGACTATACCTACATTCTGTTTGCCGTTGGATTATTTAACGCATCGCTGTTCGCCGCGTCGATTCTGCCGCTTTCGACCGCCTACACCGTTTGCGAGGGACTGGGCTTCGAGTCTGGCGTTGGGATGAAGTTCAGCGAGGCGCCGGCCTTCTACTGGCTCTATACGCTGTTGATCGTGGCGGGCGGGGCCCTGGAGATCTTGATCCCGGAAGCAGCGGCTGATAAGAATTGCCGTGCTGTCCCAGGTCCTGAACGGCGTTGTGCTGCCCTTCGTGCTGGTGTTCATGCTCCTGCTCATCAACAAGAAGGAATTGATGGGCGAGTATGTGAACACGCGCCTGTTTAACGTTGTGGCGTGGGCTGACCACGGTAATCATGATCGTCTAGCTGGGATCTTCGGACGATCGGTCATGGGCTGGATGATCCTGCGGCTCAGTCATCAGGGCTAGATCTCGCGCGCGACAGTTCGAACGCGAGAACTACCGGATCGGCTCACCTAAATCAGTTTCCCCGCGGCCAGTTCCCTCACCAGCGTCAGATCCGCTTCCAGAAAATCGTACTTCGGCAAGTCCTTGGGATCCGCCCACTGCATGTCTTTGAAAATGCGATTCTCGATTTCTCGCTCGAAACTCGCGCACCATGAAGAAGCGCAGCTCGACCATGCCCACCGTTCGGATACTCGTGCTGAATCCGTCTGACTTCGTCTCCGACGTTCGCCAGGATTCCGAGTTCTTCTTCCAGTTCCCGGCGCAGGGCATCGCGCGGCTGTTCGCCCTCTTCGATCTTTCCGCCCGGGAACTCCCACTTCAGCGGCATGGTCTGGTGCCGCGTGCGCTGGCACACCAGCAGCTTGCCGTCTTTCACGATGAGGCCTGCGACGACGCGCTTCATGTCTAGGCAATCCGGCTGAGGCGCGCTCGTGGCTTGCAGCGCGCTGGCCACGGGATCGACGCAACTGGTGAAGGTGAAGGCGAACGCCGCAACGCCTTCGGAGCACCGCAACTCCAGTTCGTGCTCGCCGAACTCGTGGTTGTCGACCAGAAAATACATGCGCGCCGAATCGACCACGACGTAGCTCTCTTCCTGCCGCCGTTCGCGGCCGGGCGGAAGCGCGTGTCGCGCGTCGCTTGCTTGCGCGTCAGCGGCTTGCCGTCCTGCAGGACAACAACTTCAGCAGCAGCGGCGTGCGGAGAAGCCATGACCAAGTTTACGGCGGACGCGTCGTATTTCAACCGCAAAGTGTGCGGCCCGGTTTCGACCGCCTCGAAATATTCGGCCGTCGAGGCCCAGCGCCCGTTGGCATAGAAAAAATTCTCTTCGACTTTCCCCGCGAACGCATAGTCGGCAATCTGATCTTCCTTGAATCCGCCTTCGTTGCCGATCCGCCCGCGGCGATTTCCCAGGTACAGTTCGCCCGACGCGCCGGTAACAGACCGCGCCCACATGATCTTCTTCGCGCAGCGGCTCCATCAACGCCGGCAGAGTCGACGCTGGGATCAATCTCCCGCAGCAGTTCCTGAATCACCTGCTCGCACTCGCCATAACCGCCCTCGCCGAAATGGCCGAAGCGCAGATATCCATCTTTATCGAGCAGATATTTGGTCGGCCAGTAGCGATTGGCAAACGCCTTCCAGATTTCGCGATCGCTGTCGATGACGATCGGATAAGTCAGCCCGAACTCCCGGATCCCGCGCTCCACATTCGATTCATATTGCGCGAAAGTAAACTCCGGCGTGTGCACTCCGATCACGGTCAGCCCCTTGTCGCGGTAACGCTCGTGCCACGCCTGCACGTAGGGCAGCGTGCGAATGCAGTTGACGCAGGTGTAATCCCAGAAATCGACCAGCACCACGCGCCCGCGCAACTGGCGGAAACTCAGCGGAGCGGAATTCAGCCACACCCGGCCGATCTCCGGCGCGCGCACTTTGCCCTTTTCGACTCTCATATCTGTCGCATGTCGGATCTTCTCGGATAAGTACCCCTGTGCGCTTAAGGGTTCACTGCCTTCCGAGGCTTCCAGTTTCTTTCCCACCAGCATGGCGCAGTGCTGCACCAGTTCCTGATGTTCGGGCGTGAACGCCGCCGGGAAGTGGCTGTCGATATCCAACTCGCCCACGACTTTGCCGTGCAGCAAACACCGGCACCACGATCTCCGACTTGGTCTCGAGCGAACACGCCAGATAGCGCGGATCTTTGCTGACATCGTCGACCACCACGGTTTGCCCGCTCGAAGCCGCCGCGCCGCAAATGCCCTGATTGAGCGGAATGCGGGTGTGCGGCGTCATGGCGCCCTCGAACGCCCCCAGCACCAGCATGGGCGGCTGCGCGCCCGGTTCCAGCATATAGAAGCCCACCCAGTTATATTTCAGCATGCGTTCGTGCAGCAGCTTCACCATCGTCTGCATGAGTTCCTGCGCAGTGGGCGACAGCCTGCGCCAGTTCACTGAGTTCGGTGCGGATTTCTTCGATCCTGCTGGTACGTGCATAGATGAAATCTTAACTCACAGTCGCGAATTCTCAGCGCTGTGGAAGCCGGAACGTCAGTAATCTGCCGGATTCCTTTCGTGTCGGGGAAGAGTTCAGGATGGATCGCGAAGGCCAGCGCGTCCAAGCCCTGCAGCAGCGTGGGTGCGGGAGTGTTCAGAAATTCGTCCCGAATGCAGTAGACTCGGCCAGAAAGCGCCGCCGCGGTCGCCTGCCAGCCCGCGGTCGCGAATAATCTTCTCCAGCGGGACGCGATCTCCCGCCCCGCACCACGCGGCAACGATCACTTCCGGATCAAGCCGGCGAATCTCCTCAGCCGAGACCTGGCGTCCCGGCTCGCCCACGAACTCGCCCTCCCGCAGCCTCGACCAATTCCGCGACCCATGTCTGCGAAGCGATCAGTGGCTTGCCCCATTCCTCGCACCAGACCCGCGGCCGCGCGCATCGTGCCGGTTCGGGCGCGAACGTCTGCGATTCGCCGCTGCATGGCCGCAATTACCTCTTCTCCGCGATCCATCGCCCCGACGGCTCCCGCGATGGTTGCGATGTCGCATGTAGATATCCGCCAGCCTTCTCGGAGCGAGCCCAAGAAACGTGCCCCGCCCTCAGGATTTCGCTGACCGCCTTCTCTTGATAGGGAACCGACGCAATCACCAGATCGGGTCGCGCGGCCACGATCTGCGCCGTGTCGGCCGTCCACGAATCGGCCAGAATGATCCGCGAACCATCCGCGACCGCGGGCACAACGTCGGCGCAATATCGTGTGCAAGCCACCACGCGCTCCAATTCGCCAACCGCATCGAGAATGACGGTGGCGCTCGGCTGCAGGCAGGCGATGCGGCGAGGCGATGTGAGATGTAGGACATGGTGAGTCTAGGGTTTGACTTGCCGCAGCGCCGCCGACAGCGCATCCAGAGCCAATTGCGCCGCATGTGTCGAGGCCTGCGGCAAGCCGCCGACAGCCGCGATCAATGTCGTCGCGGTGCAGCGCTCGAGTTTCATCCACAGTCTGCCCCGCCACCATTTCCGTCAGCGCCGACGCGCAAGCCATCGAAGGCACGCATCCCTTGGCCTTGAATCGGATTTCCGCAATCCGCCCGGCATTCGATCTTCAGAGCTCAGGCGAAGCACGTCTCCGCACGCGGGATTCTCAATCTCCGCGACGGCGTCCGCGTCCGCAACTTCGCCCGCGTTGCGCGGATTCTGAAAGTGATCGAGCAGTTGCGCGGAGTACATGCTGTTCAAATTGTAAATGCCTGCGCGTCGAGGTTCGTCAGCCGGTCTTGATGCCATTAGCGCGCGGTTCCCTCCGGGAAATAGACAGTCCAGCCGCGCTGCCGGGCCGCCGCTTCCAGATCGGGATTGGGATTGACCGCAAAACCGTGCCTGGCGATGGCAAGCATGTCGGCGTCCCAGCGGGAATTGCCAAATGCGGCGTCGATCTCCTTCTTGGCGACTTCCCGCAGCGCCTCCGGTTTGCCCGGCCCGGACGGAACGCGAACCAAACGGTCGGTGATCACGCCGTTCTCGACTTCGACCTTCGCCGCGAGGATTCGGTCCTCGGCAATGCCGAACGCCTTCATGCCGGCGCGAATCACCCACTCGTTCGACGACGAAACCGCCCAGATCTCGCAGCCATTTTCCTGCAGGCGGCGCACCAGTTCCTGCATCTCGGGAAAGATGTGGCCGGGAAACGCGCGCCCCATGAATTCCGTCGCGGCCTGCATCATCGCGGCCTCGCGCGATTCCGTTGTGCATCGTGACCATCTCGCCGCACATCTCGTCTTCGCTGACTTGCCCGGCCTTGTACTCGGCGTAGCGGGCGCGCATGGCTTCGGCAACTTCGTCGGTGACGACGCCCTGCTTGATCTCCCAGTCGAAAAATCGTCTCCCCGGCATCGCCCGACCACAGCGTGCCGTCGCAATCAAATGCCGCCACCCGCGGCTCCAGCTGCAGAACCGATTCAAGAAACTCTTGCTTGGTGAGATTCAGCGCTGCGCGCCCCAGAAGTTTTCATGCACTTCGACGATAACGTGCGGAAGCCGAAATGTGCAATCGCGTCAGTCGCAAGTGAGTGCGAAACTGACGCACTGAAGCTGCGAAACGGATCTGCCGAACCGTCAAGCCGTGGAGAGCGGCCCCGTCAGATGCCTGCACGCTGAGACCGCCGTTCAGGGCCGCGTAAAGCACTGGAACATTTGGGCTTCAGCCCCTGTGAGCCAGCGCCGCGTAGTCCTCGGGAGTGTTGATGTTCAGCGCCACAAACGGATCGTCGACCGCGACATACCGGATGTGGTCCTGATAGCGGTGCTCAATGTCGCGCGCGCTGGCGGTCGGCGGGGCCTGCAGAAAAGCCTCGATCAACTCGCGGCCCACCAGATAAGGATGCCCATGCTTGCCGGAGAACTCGGGCACCACCGCCCAGACGTCCTGCGGAGCGGATTCGAACGCGTCGCGCAGCATTTGAATGGTTGCCGAACCGACCGGCGGGCGGTCCACCAGCGTGATCACGGCCGCGTCGCGGCCGCGGTTGAGCACTTCGTGCAATCCCACTTGCAGGGAACTGAACTGTCCCCGGCTGGGATCGGGATTGATGACCAGGACGCGCCATTGGCATAGGCCATCGGCGCCAGAGCCGCCTCGTTCTTGCCCGCGACCACCACCACGAAATCGGTGGAGAGCATCAGCGACCGGATCGCTGCCGAAAGAAATGTGTCCTTGCGACGGCAGCTTGCCCGGCGCTTGCGGCGGCCAGGGCAGCAGGGCCTTGTCCGTGCCCATGCGCGAAGATTCGCCCGCAGCCAGAATCACCCCGGCGAAGCTCGGAGAGCGCGCCATGTTGCGGAAGATAGCAGAAAGCGCAGCAGAAAGTCAGTGAGCGGGATACGTCAAGCGGAGTCGCGCTCGCCTTCCGTCCAGTCGCCTTCGCCGGGGCTCGTCGTGACCGCTCATCGGTCGGTCGTGGATCCCGCGCTCGACTCCTCCCGCGCTCCCTTGAACCAGCTCAGATGCGGCAGGGCAGACTCGCGTGCCGGCGCACCGCGATCAACTCGGCGGTGATGGCGACGGCAATCTCCTCCGGCGTGACCGCTCCAATATCGAGGCCGACCGGAGCGTGCACGCGATCGAACAGATGCGCCGGCACGCCTTCGTTCTGCAGGGTCTTGAAAATTTCGATCACCTTGCGCTTCGAGCCGATCATCCCCACATAGCGCGCCCGCGTCTGCACCGCCCAGCGCAGAATCCGCATGTCGTCGCGGTGCCCGCGAGTCACGATCACGATGTAAGAAGACTCGTTCGGATCCAGCTTCTGCGTGGCCTCGTCGAAATCGAGCGCATGGACTTCGCGCGCGGCAGGGAAGCGCTCTTTGGTTGCGTAGGAGGATCGGTCATCGGTCACCATGACGTCAAATCCGGCGTTCGCGGCCGTCTGGCAAAGATTGAAGGCAACGTGACCTGCGCCGAAAATATAAAGTAATGCTGGAGGCAGGACGGGCTCCACGAAAACCTCCAGCGTGCCGCCGCAGACCAGGCCGGTGTCGTACTTCGGATCCTGGTTCAAGTCGAACTTTAAGGTTCGCGGCTTCTCCGATTCCATGACTTCGCGCGCCGCCTGCCAGACGTCGGCCTCGACGCATCCCGCCGCCGATCGTGCCCACGATCGAGCCGTCATCGCGCACCAGCATCTTCGCCGTCTTGAACGAAGGAATCGATCCCGCGCACGTTGACGATGGTGGCGACCGCCCCGCGGCGTCCTCCGCGGCGAAGCTCGACGATTTGTTCGTAGATGTCCATTGCGAGCGCCTGCATGCTGATTATCAGTCGGTTAACAGGACAGAGTCAACACGGAGCAACGCCTCGGACGATCAGTTCGGCGCATCCTGATCGGAGCCAGTTTTCGAGGCGAACGGCTTGCAAGCGAAGTCTCATGATCGGACTGCATACTCGCCGGTTTGGCAGCGGTTTGTGTTAGCGTCGTTTCGACAGAGGAGAACGCCTCATGAAAGCCGTCCGCATCCATCAATTCGGTGGCCCCGAAGTCCTGATCTACGAAGACGTCCCCGACCCGCAGCCGCGCAAAGATCAAGTCCTGGTCCGCGTGAAGGCTTGCTCGCTCAACCATCTCGATGTTTGGGTGCGCAAAGGATTGCCGGGCGTGAAACTGCCGCACATTCTCGGCAGCGACATCGCAGGAGAAATCGCCGAGATCGGCGAGTACGTCACCGGATTCAAAGCTCAGGCCAGCGAGTGCTGGTCGCTCCCATGCATTTCTGCGGACATCTGCGCGAAGTGCCTCGCGGGTCTGCAAAACCACTGCCGCGAGTTCACGGTTCTCGGCAATGCCGTCGACGGCGGCAACTGCGAGTTGATCGCCGTGCCGGCGGCGAACGTCATCCCAATTCCCGACGCGCTCGATTTCAATCAGGCCGCCAGCGTCCCGCTCGTATTTGTGACCGCATGGCACATGCTGGTGGGCCTTGCCGCAGTGCGCCCCGGTCAGACGGTGCTAGTGCTGGGCGCAAGCTCCGGCGTGGGCATCGCTGCCATCCAGATTGCCAAGATGTTTCACTGCCGCGTCATCACGACCGCAGGCGACGAAGCGAAACTCGAAAAAGGACGCGCTCTTGGCGCGGATTACGGCATCAACCACTACAAGCAAAAAATTTCCGAAGAAGTCCGCAAGATCACGAACAAAGAAGGCGTCGACATCGTGGTCGAACACGTCGGCCTCGCCACCTGGGACGAAAGCATGCGATCCCTCAAAGGCGGCGGCACGCTGGTTACCTGCGGCGCCACCACTGGACCCGCCGTGGGCCTCGATCTGCGCCATCTTTTCGCGCGCCAGTTGACCCTGCTTGGCTCCTACATGGGGACCATGGCGGAACTGTACGAAGTTCTAGGCCACGTGTTCGCGGGCCGGCTGAAGCCGGTAGTGGACCGGACCTTTCCACTGAAAGATCTGCGCGAGGCCCACGAATATCTGGAGAAGAGCCAGATGTTCGGCAAAGTGGTCGTGAATCCGTAAAGAATGAGTTCACCTCCGTGTCCTCGGTGTCCTCTGTGGTTTAGAATGTTTGCATGGCTCGCGAACTAAACTTCGGACCGTACGTCGACGTCGAAAACGGCACCAAGACCGTCAAGGACCTCACGTTCGGCAATCCCACCCCTGAGGGACTCATCCTCACGACCATGGACTCCGCCGTCAACTGGATGCGCAAGAGTTCCATCTGGCCCATGACCTTCGGCTTGGCCTGCTGCGCCATCGAAATGATGTCGATGGGCGCGTCGCGCTTTGACATCGCTCGTTTCGGAGCGGAAGTATTTCGCCCATCCCCACGGCAAAGCGACCTGATGATCATTGCCGGCCGCGTGTCGAACAAGATGGCGCCAGTCATCCGCCAGCTCTGGGAGCAGATGCCCGAGCCCAAGTGGGTAATGTCGATGGGCGCCTGCGCGACTTCGGGTGGCGTTTTCCAGAACTACGCGCTGGTGCAGAGTGTGAATCAGGTCATCCCGGTCGATGTTTATGTTCCGGGCTGCCCCCCACGTCCTGAACAATTGATCTATGCCATCACATTGCTGCAGGAAAAAATTCAGAAAGAGCGCGGCACCATCAAGAAGGCGTTGAACATCGTCTAGAAATCAGTTTAAGGACCTAAACTAAGAGACGAGGCGAAATTTCGTGCCCGTTCCTGCTGCGTTAAGTCGTGACGTCCCCGCTCAATAGCTTCATGGAAGCTTAAAGACAATCGTGATTCGTTTTTGGACCTCGATCGGTTTGCCGTCGAGGGTAGACGGACTGTAGCGCCAGAGCTTGACCGCCGCGGTGGCTGCGGAGGCCAGTAGCGACGGTCCGCTGACGACCTTAAGGTTGTGGACCGACCCATCTTCGGCAACCGTAGCGTCAAGGGTCACCGCACCTGCAAGCCGCTGAATCCGCGCTTCAGCTGGATAGATCGGATTCACCCGATGGATGAGTGCTGCCTCGACGACTCCAGTCGAAACCCTCGCCCCAAATGCCGGCATAGCCGCTGAATTCGCGCTCAGATCAGGAATATCAGCCGCCGTGTTTGGCGTCACCTCGACGGTAGGCGCAGATTCACTCTCCGAACTCGTAACTGGACCGCGCAAACTCGCCTTCCCGGGAGCCCCTTCCGACCCCAATGTTGCAGTCGGCGTGCCAGAGTCTAACGGACTCGACCCACCCATTTCCGGAGCGATCTCGGCGGCATTTTTCAGCACGTCTTTGGTCCTCGATCGTTCAGGCGTGGGATCGGCCACGCCCGGGCTGGGCTTCGGCTGTGAAATGCCGGGTGCGCCAAGGCTCGAAGTCTCCACCGCGGACTTGGACGACGATATGGTTGTCTCGCTGGCTTCAGTTTCGGTCGCGGGGTTGCGCCAACTCCACCACGCCACCATCGAAACCAGTAGCACGGCCATCGCCGCCAGTGCCGGAACCCAATAGCGCCGCCCGTGCAAATATTCGTCGAAGAACTTCGCCGCACGGCTCCGCTCGATATCCTGTGCATCAACGCCCCGCGAAGCCATGCTCGCAGGAGCGAAAAGCGCGATCCGGATCGCTGTGGGAGTCACGCTGTCGCCAGCCGGACTCGGCGTTTGCCCCTCACGATCGTAAGCGCTCTGGGCGATCTCGGCCAATGCTCGCAGGGAATCAATCTGTTCCGTGTCGAAGGCGTAAGCCCGCGTCGAGAAAGCTTCCATGATTCCGCCGATGCCCACCGGACCGCGCAAGGGCACAGCTACGATTGAACGAACTCCCAAACTAAGGCAGGCTTCGCGGTCCACACGAGAGTCGATGGCAGCATCGTTACACACCAGGATGCTCGCACTGCGCAGACACTCGCCCGATATCCCCGATTCGACATTCAGCGGGACCCCCAATTCCGGAGCGATCTCGCCGCTTCGCGCACGGCAGAGGATGACTCCGTTGGTCCGCAAGGCTACCGCCGTTCCGTGCGCGCCAGTCAGTATCCGCGCGGCATCGGTGGTGGCCCGCAGGATCGACTCTGTGGAGCGCGTGCCCTCATCGAGGGCTTGGCGTACAACTTCGACCAGATCAAGAGGATCGGAATCATGGGGCGGTGTTGGCTGCCCCAAGTGCAGGGGGATTGGAAGGGCGTCAGGACCCGGTAAGCCTAAACTCGAGAAGTTGGAAAGCGGCGAATTGTCCATGGCACGGCCCTAGCGATCGGAGTTGGCCAGTGACGAAGCCGCGAGTGGCAAAGAGTTTGTCGCAAAATGAGGGCTCTGTCAATCCCCAGAAGGCCTTCCCGAACGCTCACGCAGAAAGGCTTTCA
This sequence comes from uncultured Acidobacteriaceae bacterium, assembly GCA_963795875.1. Lineage (GTDB taxonomy): Bacteria > Acidobacteriota > Terriglobia > Terriglobales > Acidobacteriaceae > Sulfotelmatobacter. The sequence continues at coordinate 551,586 of CAWCJM010000002.1, read as the reverse complement.
ACTGCGGGGTCCCATCGCGCTATAATGTCGGCAAGTGGACCCTGGGGTGTTTTATGCAGCGTCTTCACGTCGTGTCCTTCCTGTTTCTTCCCGTTCTTCTTCCTGCGATTCTTGTCAATGCACAAAGCGCCGCCTCCGCTCCGCAACAAGATCCTCTACCAACGCCCGTATCAAACACTCAGACGCCGAGGTATTCAACGCCCGCGCCGCCGATTCCCAAGAATGCACCACCCATGTCGAAGCAGACGCGGCTTGAGATCATCCGCGACTTTGAGACTCAGATCGTCTACGCGCGCACCTTCTTCCCCATGGGCACGAAGGGAGTCAAGCTGAGAGACGGAGTGGCAACCCCCAACGGGCCAGAGTTGCAACAAGCTCTTGCGATCTTTGGACCCGCGATCAAGCCCGGTGACCCCGCCCACCTCTCGTACGTACACATCAAAGACGACCACATTCATTTCGACATCAACGGCGGTCCCGTTCATCGCAAGAAGTGGTACGAACATATTCAAGTTGAGGGCGCGAACGGTACCCCAGTGCAGACGGGGCCCGATCAGGCGGCCCAGAATCCTCATGGAACTTATCTCGACGTCTACTTCGACAAATATGTCCCGGAAATGACCGCCCGGCAGTTGCGCGATCTGCTCTATCCCGTGCTCGATTTCAATGCGCGCAACAAAGAAGAAGCATATCTGGACACCGTTCCTCCCAAGGTGAAAGAGGCAATTCTGGCGCACCACGTGCTCGTTGGCATGAACACGGAAATGGTGTTGCACGCCATGGGTAAGGCTCCCAAGAAGGTGCGCGAGCGAGACGGCGACACCGAATACGAGGAATGGATCTACGGCGAGCCGCCGCAGGATGTGGACTTCGTCCGCATCGTGAGCGATGAAGTCGTGCGCGTCGAAACCATGAAAGTCGGCGGCCAGAAAATCGTGCGCACGGAAAAAGAAATCATCCTCGAGAAGCCCGACAAAGATACGGAAGCAAAAAAGGAACAGGACCGTTCCCCGAACGCCCCCAGCCTTCGCCGTCCCGGGGAGGACTCGGACAACGCCCCCAAGCCCTCCGACGGAATCTCCCCGATTCCTGTCGCGGCGCCTCCCGATACGCAGCAACCCGGAAGCCAGGGCCCTGGGGACTTAATAGGCAGCCACAAATAGAAAACTCATCTGATCGCGACCGCCGGGGCATCGGCGAATGAGAAAGCCAGCGAAACATTGGAATATTCCTGCCCGTCCACTTCCACATAAGGATAGACAAAATAATTCAGCGGCTTGCCCTCCTGCGAAGGACTCAGCCGCAGGTCGCGGCCCATGCTGAACTGCACCCGGTTCACGTCGTGCGATCCGAAGAAGTAGTCGCGCTTCTCCGGATGCTTCCAGGCTTCGGAAATGTCGACCGGAATCCATCCCTTGCCCTCGATGTAGAAATCGGACCAGCAGTGGTAGCCCGCGATCTCCGCGGAATGCTTGTCGGGCGGCAGCGGGAATCCGATCTCGAAGCGGGCGGGAATCCCCTGCGACCGCGCCATCGCAATGAACAGGGAATGGAAGTCGGTGCAGTTTCCCTTCTTGGCGTCGCAGGCGTAGAGCACGTCGCCGTGTCCCCAGCCCGTGCCGGTCTTGTCGTACTTCATAGTCGTGAAGACGTAGTCGTAAATGGCGCGGGCCTTGTCGAGCGGCTGCGTCTTGCCCTCCGTCACTTTGGCCGCGAGGTCGGCAGGCAGGCCGGTGATGGGGACGAGCGCGTCGGGCTGCAGGTCTTCTTGCCGTTCTTTCTTGGGCAGCGCGGTCGCCGTCAGGTGCGGAGCGGGGTTCAGCGCCACGCGCTCATGGCGCACCACGTCGTATTCCACGTCGAAGTGCAGTTCCGGCTGAGTTGCGCTGTCGGTCTCGGCAAAATATATCTCGTTGCCAAATTTCGACTCGCGCGTTTTCTTCAACGGCAGATCGCCCTTGGCGGAGACGATCTTCACTTCCTGATACGCGTCCGATTGCGCCGCAGGAATCCAGATGCGGACCTTCTTGCCCGCGGGCAGATTCTTCACGGTAAACGCCGTAGTGAAACGTGAAATGGCGCGAGTCCTGAGCCAGGGAGGCGACAGCAGAGGCAAACGAGCAGAAACGACAAGACGCAAAGCTTGCGCAGCATAGGCGGCTTCCTTTCTGTTCTCAAAGCTGAGAACCGAGTAACTGAGAACTGCTGTGGAAACGACACACGGGCGTCTTAGAGGGAACGCCGTCAAGTGAAGCCGCGCTTAAGGATGCGCATGAGAAAAAGATGCGGGATAGGCTTCCCGCGATGCGGTATTTTAGCAGGACCTGTTCTCACGGAGGGAAGTTGCATGTCAAGGAAAGACGCCGTTCATGCTCGCCAGCCGCACGCTCGCCATGCTTTTGATCGTGTCGGCTCTAGCCGAACGTCTCCTATTTGCCCGGGACGATTGCATTCGTTTCTCCACTACGTGGAATCAAGCGGACGTCTCCTTCGCGCGGCGACCGAGTATCATGCGACACTATTACCTCATCTCGCTTGGGTTTTCTCGTCGATCAGGATCGTCGGTTACTCCCTCATGGCGCGATGGCTCTATAAAGGCGGTCCCGAAGTCGAGGAACTGCTGTTGCCCTCGAGCCTGAGCGAACCTGGCGTCCATGCACTGACTCTGCACGAACAGCGCACGACGGAAAGCAATATCCGGTAAAATCACCCCATGCCCGCCGCCATCCAATGCCGCGACTTGCGCAAGACCTACGACGGCAAAGTCGAAGCCGTGCGCGGGCTGAACCTCGAAATCCAGACCGGCGAATGCTTCGGCCTGCTCGGGCCGAACGGGGCGGGGAAGACCACGACCATCGAAATCCTGGAAGGCCTGCTCGCAGCCAACTTCCGGCGAGGTCTCGATCCTGGGCCACACCTGGCGCGAGAATGAGCGCGAGATGCGCGAGTGGCTGGGCATCTCGCTGCAGGAGACGCGCCTGTCGGAAAAGCTCACGGTGCGCGAGACCATCGAACTGTTCGCCAGCTTCTACCGCGAGCCGCGCTCGTCCGACGAAGTGCTCGAGCAACTGCAACTCACCGAAAAGGCCGATTCCTGGGTGGGCAAGCTTTCCGGCGGACAGCGCCAGCGCCTGGCAGTGGCGACGGCGCTGGTGTGCAATCCGAAAATTCTGTTTCTCGACGAGCCGACGACCGGACTCGATCCGCAGAGCCGCCGCCAGTTGTGGGACATCATTCGCGCATTCCAGCGCGACGGCGGCACCGTTCTGCTGACCACGCATTACATGGACGAAGCCGAGCGCCTTTGCGACCGCCTCGCCATCGTCGATCACGGCCAGATCATCGCCGAGGGCTCGCCCGCGGATTTGATCGACCGCCTCGGCGGACATCACGTGGTCGAGTTCTCCGTGAGTGGCGGCTCCGACGGCGCAGTCGTTGCAGGCGTGGAATGGCTTGCCCAGCGTCGAGTCGGTCCGCGAAGACGACGGCCTGGTTGCTCTGAATGTGAAGCAGCCGCACCTGACCATCCCCGCGCTGCTCGACGCCATCGACAAGCAGGGAACCCAGTTGCAGCACCTGACCACGCGGCAGGCCAGTCTGGAAGATGTCTTTGTAAGATCTGACGGGACGCCATCTGCGGGAAGAGTAATGCACGAAAAAGGAAAGAGGGTGAGAGGTGAATCGAGTGAGTTAGATTTCAGCGATGGCGGTCGTGGCGATTCGCGTTCCTACGGCTGGGGACAGGCTGCAGACCCTAGCCGCTTTCGCCTCCGTTCGAGCAATGGAAAGCCGCTGTCCTTGCCGGGGATGCGGCCGCTCTGAAGGCGCTCTACAGCACGGATCCTGCAGCGCAGATCGTCGTCGGCACTAGCCAAGAGCAATGCCGACGCCGACATGAATTTCTGGCTCGGCCTGAAGCCGCGCAGCATGAAAATGGAAGTGGTTCGCAACGAACCTCGGCACGGCCATATCAGTTACATTTTTCGCGCCGAGGTTGCAGCCGGCTGCCGAACGGTCCAACTATCAGCATCACCGACGATCAGTCATGGCAGCAACAGGGAGACCAGTGGCGGCTGATTTCGGTGGAGCGCACGGATGCGCCCAATCTGAAGCAGCCATCGGACATGAAGAAGAATATTTATCCGGCCGATGCCGACGCGCATGCCGAGATCAAGGAAGCCGAAGAGAAAGCGGCAGCAAGCCACAAGCGCGTGCTGCTGGTCTTCGGGGCGAACTGGTGCTTCGACTGCCACGTCCTCGATCTCGCGTTTCAGCGGCCCGATCTGGCGCCCGTGCTCGCGGCGAATTACGAAGTCGTGCATGTCGACCTCGGACCGGACGAAGAAAAGAACGCGGACCTGGTTCAGCAATACCAAATCCCGCTGAACAAGGGCATCCCCGCGCTGGCGGTCGCCGAGAGCGACGGCAAGCTAGTGGTCAGCCAGAAAAACGGCGAGTTCGAAGATGCCCGCGGTCTGACGCCGGAAGTGTTGCTGAAGTTCTTGAAGGAGTGGAGGCCGTAGTCGCGGTGAGTTATTCATGAGCGTTGCCCAGGAAACACCCGTCGCATCCGCCAAATCGGCGTTGACGCCGCCGATCCGCAACGGCCGCTGGGCCGGGTATCGCCATCTGCTGATGGCGCGCACTGCTCGAACTCAAGCGCGAACCCGAGGTCGTCTTCTGGGTATTCGTCTTCCCGCTGCTGCTGGCGCTCGGCCTCGGCATCGCTTTCCGCAACAAGCCCGCAGATGCTGTCTCGCGTCGCGATCGTCGCGGGCACCGGTTCGCAGGATGCGGAATCGCTTCTCGCGCGCTCGCCGCAGCATGATCTTTTCAAAATTCAGGCCTTGCCCGCCGACGACGCGCAAATGGGATTCCGCCTTGGCAAGTTCGATCTCGTGATCGAACCCGACGGCAAGGGGGATTCGAGTATCGCTACGATCCCGCGCGCCCGGAAAGCGTGCTCGCCAAATCCGAAGTCAACGACGCGCTGCAAGCCGCCGCCGGCCGCAAAGATGTCGTCGCCACGAAGTGCGTAACTTCTTCCGAGCCCGGCTCGCGCTACATCGATTTCCTGATCCCCGGACTGCTGGGCATGAACCTGATGAACTCCGGCATGTGGGGCATTGGCTTCGCGCTGGTCGACATGCGCCAGCGCAAACTGCTCAAGCGCTTCGTGGGCACGCCCATGCGCCGCGGAGACTTTCTGCTGGCGATCATGACCAGCCGCCTGCTGCTCATGGTCATCGAGATCGGCCTGCTGCTGGTCTTCGGCGTCATTTTCTTTCCACATGCGCGTTCTCGGGTCGGTGTTTTCGATTGCGCTGATCGGCGGCCTGGGATCGCTCACCTTCGGCGGCGTCGGCCTGCTCACCGCCAGCCGCGCGCAGAAGATCGAGAGCATCAGCGGCCTCATCAACCTGGTCATGATGCCCATGTGGATTTTCTCCGGCGTCTTCTTTTCCTACGAACGATTTCCGGCCGTGATCCATCCCGCTGATCAAAGCGCTGCCGCTTGACCGCGCTCAACGACGCATTGCGCGCCAGCATTCTCGAAGGGCACGCCGCTTCTGCAGCAATGGCCGCGACTGTTGATTTTGGCGTCTGTGGGGTGGGATTTCGTTCGTGCTGGCGCTGAAGTGGTTCCGCTGGACTTAGTCGGCTGGGGTCGACCGAGGACGACTGTCAGGAAATGCCAGCGGCCACGAACGAGAACAGGCTCGCCATGATATCGGTTTTTGTGGGAACCAGCCTCGACGGCTTTATTGCGCGAAGGAACGGCACATTCGACTTTCTGCCACCCGGCGGCGGCGAACCTCATGGCTATGACGAGTTTATCGCCAGCGTCGACGCAATCGTGATCGGCCGCAAGACCTTCGAGACCGTTCTAACCCTTGGACCCTGGCCCTACGGCGGCAAGCGGGTAGTGGTGTTGAGCAGTCGGCCTGTCGATTTGTCTGCCGTCAAGGGAGGTGTTGTTGAACAAATGGCTGGCGCTCCTGCCGAGATCGTTTCGAAGCTTGCCGCCACGGGTTCCCATAACCTGTACATCGACGGAGGAATCACTATTCAGGAGTTCTTGCGCGCGGGATTGATCCAACGTCTCGTAATTACCCGTGTTCCTGTGCTGATCGGACAAGGAATTCCGCTCTTCGGAACTGTGCCCAGCGACATCCGCCTCCGTCACATCGCGACACGCGAATATCCGAGCGGCTTGGTGAGTAGCGAATACCTGGTTGCGGGTTAGAGGCAAGACTCCAAAATGTACCGCCGCCCGCTTACGGCCCCGCTCGTAAGTTTTGGGGGAATTACGAACGAGGCCGGTTGGGGTGCTTTCGAAATGACTGCAGTTAGGTCTTAACTAGCTTGGCGGCTTGCTTTCGCACTTTCGCCCAGCGTAGTCGTTGCGCATCGGCGATCCGCTTGCGGGCTTCCTTGCTCAAGGTGCGTCCTGTCCTCTTGAGCGATTTCCCGCCAGCATGCCCTAATGCGTCCAATGCCTTCCCCACTCTTCCCATCTCTTTCTCGAGACGGGAGTACTCGTTCCGCAGGGAAGTGACTACCTTGTTCAGGTTGGTCATTTATTACCCCCTCATAAGTAGAGGCTAACATGGGAAAGTAAAAGGCAGGGAAGATAAAGAATTAGAAGATTAGAACGGTGCGCAGATTACTCCGACGTGACCGACAGTCGCAGCATTCCCTCAACCTTGCTCCAATCGTCTGTATCGCGATTGAAAACAACTTCCCGCCGCGAGCCGGAATACCGTGTATCCAGCAGCAATAGCTTGTGAATCATGAATGCGCTGCTGCCATCCTCACTCCCGACCTCGTCGAAGATCGCTCCATAAAGGACATAAAGATGGGAGTCCCACACGATCAGCAGGGCCTGCTTGTCTCTCAGTAGGCCTACGATCTGCCAGGAAATGTCGAGCGAAGGCGATGAAGGTAGTAAGTCTGCGCTGATCATGATGGGACGGCCGTCGCTCAACAGTTGCCTTCCCCGAATCTTGGATGCAATCTCCTTCAGAGATAAAGGATCGGCGGTCAAGGCTCTGTCTTCCAAAGCCGAGTCTTTGCCGCAACAGACGTTGGGGTCATGGAATACGATGTCGAGCGAAGTCAGCAGTACATCGGACAGGTCGTGCGTATGCGCCATCAATTGCGGCAACTGCGGAACGCGGACCTCCTGATTGGGGCGATAGACTTTCCACCCTCCGGAGTCTCCTGTCCGGCGGCGAAGCAGGACGCCATGACCAGCAGAACCATGATCGGCAGAGCGACGATCAACAGAACAAAGCCGCGGCACCCGAGCTTGGTCATCACCACCTCCGGCTCCGTATCAATTGTAGGTCGTTGGCGGCCCTCTCTGAACCAGCTTTGCTTAACTTTACACGCGGGAATCGCGGGTTGTGTTACCACCTTTGCAGAGTTACTCGCAGAAGGGCGCCTTAGGCGAGCTTTCTAAGCCGGCCCGATGGTCGGTAAAAACCGCGGCGCCTGCCGGGCCTTGGTGGCTTGCTCGAACGAGTACGCCAACTTGATCAATGTGGGTTCGCTCCATGCCCGGCCAAAGAAAGATATCCCTACCGGCAAGTCCGAAATATAAAACCCGCAGTCACGTTGATGTTGGGATAGCCTGCGACCGCCGCGGCGTTCGAACTGCCGCCGGCGAAATGGTCGCCGTTGACCAGATCGGTCAGCCACGCCGGGCCGCCAGTGGGAGCCACAATCGCGTCGAGTTGATGCTTATCCATCACGCGTCAATGCCCTCCGTGCGCGCCAGTTGATGATTCTTCGCCAGCGCATCCAGATACGCTTTCTCTGTCAGCGGCCCCTTCGCTTGCGACTTTCACGAAGATGTCCTGTCCGAAGTAAGGCATCTCCTTCTGGCGGTTGCGCTCATTGAACTCGATGATGTCCTGCAACGTGCGGACCGGCGCTCCCGGCCCGAGACGCGCCAGATAGGCGTTAAGGTCAGCCTTCAGTTCGTATAGGAACACCAGCAACTCGCTGTCGTCGAACTTCCCGAGAGTCTCGATGTCGGCGGGATCGACCAGCGTCGCTCCCTGCTGCTTCATCACGCCGAGCGACTGCTCCATCAGCGCGTCCACGGCATCGCTGAATCCGAAATACTTTCGCGCCACGCCGATCCGCGCGCCCTTAAGCCCATTCGGATCGCAGTACTGCGCATAGTCCGTTTGCGACTTCCCGGCGCTGGCCGCCGTCGCCGCGTCCTCGGGATCGACCCCGGTCAGCGCGCCCAGCAAAATCGCCGCATCGCGCACCGTGCGGCACATCGGCCCGGCGCCGTCCTGGCTGTGCGAAATCGGAATAATGCCGCTCGGCTCACCAGTCCCACCGTCGGCTTGATCCCGGCCAGCCCGTTCGACGACGACGGGCAGACAATCGACCCGTCCGTCTCCGTGCCAATGCCCACCGCCGCCAGGTTCGCCGAGATGCCCGCGCCGGTGCCCGAACTCGATCCGCACGGATTGCGGTCCAGCGCGTAAGGATTCTTCGTCAGCCCGCCGCGCCCGCTCCATCCGCTGGTCGAGTGGCTCGGAGCGAATGTTCGCCCACTCGCTGAGATTGGTCTTGCCCAGAATCACCGCGCCCGCCGCGCGCAGCTTCTGCGCCACAAACGAATCCTTCGGCGGCTTCGACCCCACCAGCGCCAGCGATCCGGCAGTGGTCATCATCTTGTCCGCAGTGTCGATGTTGTCCTTGATCAGCACCGGAATGCCGTGCAGCGGACCCGCGCGGCCCCTTAGCCTTGCGCTCCTGATCGAGCGCGTCGGCAATCGAGAGCGCGTCCGGATTGAGTTCGATGATCGCGTTGATCGCTGGGCCGCGCTTGTCACTCGGAGTATCGATCTCCTCGATGCGCGCCGAGATATTTCTCGACCAACGATCGCGCCGTAAACTTGCCGGACTTCATCCCATCCTGCAATTCGGGAATCGTGATCTCCTCCAGTTCGAAGGCTTCACCTCGGGGGTCGGCGAATCGTTCGTAGAAGCCGTCACGCGGCCCGCGCCCAGCGCAGGGATACAGCGCGGCGGCACCACCGGTAGTCAATGCAGCTTGCAGGAATTTGCGGCGCGAAGCAGCGGAGTCAGAAGATGGCATAGTCTCCAGGAGTCGAACCAGAATTGAACCACAGGCCGACTATTAAAACACGAACGATAGGAGAAGTTCACGATCCTGGAATAATGGCCGAAAAACTAACACGGAGGAGACGAGGTATCACGCAGCCGTCAGTGATGAGGTTTTCCTTAGTGATCCTTAGTGTCCTTGGTAGTCGAGGCTTCGCGCCGTCAGCTCGCACCCGAGCCCGCAAACGGTTGTGAGTGCCGAAGGAGGATGATAAGCTAAGGTCGTTCCCCGGCTGAGCGGGAGTAGTTCAGCGGTAGAACGCCAGCTTCCCAAGCTGGATGTCGCCGGTTCGATCCCGGTCTCCCGCTCCATTCTTCCCAGCTTGCTGGGCTGGAGATTCCGGCTTATGTCTCTCCACCGATGGCTGAAATCTTTCCCGCTAGCCTCCGTGGCCCTGGTCTTTTGCCTTGCGCAAGTCTCTCGCGCGCAGGATTCCTCCAACCCGTCTTGGTCTGCCACCAGCCAGCAATCCGACCCTGATGGTCGCGTCAATCCTACTCGCACCACGGAAACCCATAGCGAGACTAACGGCCGAGTCGTTGATAAAACGTCGATTCAAACTCTAGGTCCTGATGGGCGCTATGTGCCTTACTCCGAAACCGAAAAGGAGTCCGTCCGTGTCAACGATACGACGGTGCGCACCATTGAGCGGACCTTCGCCACGGGCCCCAATGGCGAGAGAACTCTGATCCAGGAAAAGCAGGAGGAGTCGCGCAGCCTTCCCGGCGGCGAACAGAAAATTGTCAGGACGACTTCCAGCCCTGATGCTAACGGCGCGCTGCAGGTGATACGCCGCGAGTTAGAAGATACCAAGCAGCCCAGTCCCGGTGTGCGCGAATCTCACACCACCGTGCTCACTCCTGATGTTAACGGAGGTCTTACTCCGGCGGTACGGATTGACCAGCGAGAGACGAAGACCAGTGACGGCACCGTCGAAACCAGGAAATCCACCCTGCTTTCCGACGGTTCTGGGCGCTGGCAGCTTAGCGAGGTTCGCGAAAGTACCAGCAAACAGGAGAGCGGCCAGCTCCGCAGCAAGGACGAGCGCGTCCTGCGGCCGAATGCGAACGGCACTCTCGCAGTCGTCGAGCGCACCGTCACCAGGCAGACAGACGCCGGTTCGGGGGAGACTCGCAACACGAGTGAAACCTATTCGACCAACGTTCCGGGTCAGGCGGGGGACGATAGCCTGCAACTTGTCCAGCGCGAGAGCACAGTTCGCCGCACCACTGCCACCGGCGCGCAGAGTACCTCTCGGCAAGTCCAGCAGACAAACCCCGGCAATCCCAGCGACGGTCTGCGCGTCACGACGGAAACAATCGATATCGTGCGGCCGGGCTCGAGCAGCAATGCCAACCAGACCCAGACGATCCTCGCCCCAGATTCCAATGGCCAGCTGCATGAAGTCTGGGTTGACACTGGCAAGACTGGTAATCCTGCCGCAATCCAAGTCGACACCCGTACATCAGCAAAGCCAAAGTAAGCTTCTTGCCTGTGAACTAATATCCTCAGGCAGCGCCGCGAGCGTCACCAAGCTCCCGTCAACGAGTGCGATCACGATTACTCAACTGCCAAGAAGTCTCCCGCCGTCTCAAAACCCGCCATTAGTGGATGCATGTGTATATAGAAGTTTTTGGGACAAACGAAGTTAGAGAGCGTATGCTTTGAGGCCAGAATCAGCTGGTTGGAGCGAACATGTCATCGCATGATCCTTCCTCTCAACGACTCACCGACGAGCTTGTCGTTTTCAGAGAGTATCTTGTCGTTGTGCTTCTCATTCTGCCGGCAACCGTGATTGTTGCCTCGCCCTGGATCCTGACGCTTGCGGGCGGCTGGCGTTTGTTTCTTCGTTGGTATCTACTCCCGTATCCGTTCGCCTTGGCTGGCTTCGCGATAATCATGGCGTTCTTCAATCGACGAGAACTGAAGGTTAGATTCGGAAGCTGGAAAGCATCCCAAAAGTCAAGACAGGTGAGGGACGTCGCTTAGCTGTCGCGCCTCTCACGGAGACAGTCTACGTATAGAAATGGGCGTTCCCGCCGTAACTGTTTAACTCAGCGATATTGCTCATTTCGGGTTCTGAGCGTAATCGAGATTCTTAAACTGCGATCCTGAAAGTCGCAGGAATCACTACGAAGACACCAACCGAGGCCATGTAACACCCGGCCACGAGTTCACTGGATGTGATGAAAAGGATCGCACCGAGAATTGACGAGGCAACGACACGAGCCCTTGTTGCAAGCGAATTTCGCGAAAATCTCGCCAACATTTGTGAGGGATATGTCATCTACAATCGGATTCGTTGAAGCCATGGAGGCGATATGAAACGATCTCTCTGGGCCATTCTGTTCTGCGTTGTGCTCCTGTCAAGCGGCATGTTTGCCGACTCCATCAACACCATGATATTTTTCACTCCGAATGACGGTACTGGTGACAACTTTGCATTTCGACAAAGCCTGAACGGAACGAACCTCGCGATGAACATATCGATCTTTGGCGGCACTTCCTATTTCTTCTTCAACACCAATGGCTACGCGCCTGGGTCAATACTGGGAGGATCAACCGATGTGTTTTTTTCCGACTTCAACATCGTCACGATCAACGGAACGCAACACGATCTGGCCTTTCGTAATGGTCCCGGCACGCTGTTTATGAGCAGTATTTTCCTTCCCACGAACGGCAAAAGCTTCACGGCAAACGTGGAACTTGACTTTATGGTTTTGGGGACAGTCGCTGATACGGGTCAACTGCTCAATATCAGCGGATCCCAAGTTGGGAAAATTGCTTTCACATTCGAGGATGGTGCGTATTACGCCGGTAACTTTACGCCGGTTCCCGAGCCAAGCGCACTGGTCCTGATGGGCTCTGGGCTGATTGGCATCTTGGGACTGGCCCGAAGAAGACTCAGAGTCTGAAGTACTTTCTTACACCTTGCTCATCGCAGTCCCAACGAAGTTGAACATCAAGTTCTCTGAGGGCTCAGAGGTCCTTCACCGATTACGCTATCTGCATGAGATCACGAGGCCGCTCGGTAGGGCGCAATCAGAAGTCAAACATGGATGCCAGGACCTCTCCTTGTCCTTCAGATCGCATTCGGGTCGCTTACTCAGAACTCTGGAACTCCATGTTCTCGTCCACCGAAAGCTGCTTGGGCGTGCCTGCCAGATTCTCTCCGGAGCGGGTAGCCACCACATGGAACCCCGCTGAACTGAGTTCAACCGCGTAGCTATACGGCGGCCTCTGCCGCGCGACCACAATGTAGTTCGTCGAAATCAGATCGTCGAGCGATGCATACTTTCCTTCCGTCGCGAAATACCGTCGCTCGGCCGAGGCGATGGTCATCAAATCGGTCTTCACGCCCGTGATGTTGATGGCTCCCTGTGGTGTGCTGGCTCCGGCTTCCGCAGACGTGCTCTGCATCTGCTTGGAATAGATATACATGCCGATCGCCATCACAATGATGACGCTGAGAAAGCCGAACATGCGACCCATAAATCCCTCCGCAGAGGCGATTTCACCGCCAAACCGCGCCCCTGACAAGTAACCGGAGGGCAGTGACCTGCCTTATACGGCAGCAATTGGAATGAGTTCAGACCCGCACCATCCAGCACCAACAAACTTTGGGTACGTTACTACAGTGCCACCCACAGTCGAGCCATTTTCAAAGCCGGCTTCCTGTCGCAAACTACTCAGCATGGCAGCCGAACCCAACCAACGCAAAGACAGCCTCAGGGTCGAGAAGTTGTCATACCTGGTGCTGACTCTCTGCGTCGTCGCGCTGGTCTATGTTCTGGTCGCCAAGCCGTTCTAGCTAGACTCTTCTACTACCTGAACCCTCGAACTTGAAATCACGGCCGCTCCATGTGGCTGCCAAAAACCCGTGTCCCGCGGTTTCGCTATTTTCTTTCCAAGTTCCAAATCATCGTGCGCGCAGCGGTCGTCGGAGGCGGAAAGCGGCTCTTCCCCAATGGTGTGCGACTGTCCCTCGAGCTAGTCTAGGAACAAGGCTTCCATGAGGGCGTGATCTTTTTGCGGTAAACTCCCAACAACCAGAGCAAGGATGAACGATGGCAGACCGGAGCTTTGTCGATGAAAACGATGCGGCGCGCCTGGAACTGGGCGAATTCATCGCCGGCCTCGACGAGCGCTCCTTCAAGTGTCCGGTCGGTTCTGGCTGGACGATCTCAACCTGTCTCTGTCATCTAGCATTTTGGGATCATCGAGTGCTCTTCTTGTTGAACGAATGGGAAAGGACTGGGCAGGTTGAGAGATCTCGGTTTAGCTCTCAGTCCGTCAACTCCATAAATCAAGCTGTGAACGCAATTTCTCAGGCTGTGCCGGGTGCTGCGGCGGCTAAGCTGGCGTTGGATGCCGCATTGGCAGTGGACTCGCTATTGGCTTCAATCAGTGACGAACTGATTGGTCAACTCGTTTCCGCCGGCTTTGAGCGATACCTAAAGCGTTCGCTCCACCGTCGTGAACATCTTCAGAAAATCAAGGAAGCACTGCACGGGCAGGCTGCAGAATAGCGATTGCGCCCAGTCACGAACGGTCAAAGCGTGCTCTGGCCTGATAGCAGCAGTTACCGTCGTAAGCCGCAGGTTCGCCGCTGAAATGCTCTAATTTACATGTTCTGGTTTACATGTTCTGGATACGATATGGGCCAATGCTCATCTTGCGGTCTTGATCTGCCGGGGTCCGAACAGCTGTGCCGCCAGTGCTATCTCTCAGAGTACTCGACCTTAACGGCCCCTAAAAGCAATTCCAGCTACCGTGGGTCCGCGTACATGGATTTGCTGCTCTGGATATTTGTCTCTTATGCGTTTCTTACGTACACCCCAGGTTTTGCAAAAGTAGTCGTTCTTGGGGTAGGCCTTTTCGTTATTTGGGGTCTTCACTTTTGGGCTTTGTCGCAAAGACCGAGGAAGAACTACGGAACACCGCCCGAACGGCTTTCCTTCATTCTTGGCCTCTGTTGCGGTGTCGTGTGGAAAATAACTGGCGCGGATGTCTGGTTCAGACTCTGTGGAGCATGCGTGTTGGTGAGCGCTGGCTATAGAGTTGTCTATAGAGCGACTGACTTGGCCAAAGCCGCACATCGCTGACCGCGCCCGATGGTAGCCTCAGCCTGACCTGCTTTCCTCTTTCCGAACAGAACCGACTATGATTTCGGACGAAGGAAAGGGGAGCGCTTTAAGGTATACCCCTGCATTGGCGATAGATCCGATTGCGCTCAAACTCCTCAATGAGCGCGGGGCCTGTTAGCGACAGTTGTTCGCGTAAGATGTCCCCGGGGGAACGAATATGACGCTGAAAACTCTGACGATGACCTTCCGTTCTTCAGTCATGGCCTTCGCGTTGTTTGCGTTAACCAGTCTGGCATCCGCGGCAACTTGCGACCGTGCTTGCCTTCTTGAGCAAGCGAAGGAATTCAACGCAAACATGCTTGCACACACTGTGGAAAAGATCCCGCTCGCGGCCAGTGCAAACATACGCGAGAACACCAAAGTCATCGCGCTCCGAGATAGTAAATGGATTGGGGTGACGAAAATTCTGTCAGATGGGGTGTACGCTGACCCAATTTTAGGTAATGTGATTGAGCATGTAGCAGCGGAGACGGCGATCGGAAAGACTGTCTACATCGGCACACGGCTCAAGGTCGTGGACAGCAAGATCAAGGAAGTCGAAATAAACTTTGACGACGGCCCCCAAGTCAACGTTAAGAACCTGGTGCCATACGATCCAATCTTCAACACCATTGTGCCGCCGGAAGAGCGTTCCACACGCGAAGAGTTGACGCGAATCACCATTTCCTATTTCAAAGGATTGACCGACCATAATCCCATTCAAGCCGACTACGACCCGCGATGCGACCGCTATCACAGCGGTAACCGCGTTACCCACAACCCCCGGAATGGTGTTGAGGAGAGCGGCGACGACGGCTGCTATGAGAGCAATCTCGGACCGAAGCCCTGGGGTCCAGCGACCGAGGTGCGCATTGGTTTGGTCGATTCGGAACGTGGAATCGTCATCGGCTATGCGATCCTCTACTACGGCAACAGCGACCGCAGGATGCAGATAAACGAGGTGTTCAAGATTCTGGATGGTCGGCTTCGAATGGTGGACAACATTGGCTTGATGGAAGAAGGAATCACGACATCGGGATTCACGGAGTAGCTAACGATTAGGCGCAGTTCCATCTCTCCATCGATGAAAAATCCCCTTATCACTCATCTGCCCAGAGTAAAAATAGCTTCCTCAGGCTCACACTTATTGCCTGTCGTACACCGAAGTGCTCGTAACCTTCTTGCCCGTAGAATCGACTCCACTGATTGTGACCGTGCGGCTCTTGCCGTCGATAGACACTTCAATGCGACCGCTGGCTATTCGCTTGCCGCCTTTCTTAAAGTTGAATCCCAGTGTGCGGTCGTCGATCTTCGTGTAGGAACGCTGATCTGAATTCGGATCGCCGGTGACAGGATAGTCTTTACCGTCGAACTTGCCAGTCCACTCGCTATGCGTCGGGTTACCGTCTTTGTCGGTGCCATCGATCGTGACTCTCACGTTGTCTCCTGCGGCCTCGTAGACAACGGTTTCGTTCTTTGGCGATCCTCGGCTGAACTCCGACTTGGCCGTGTGTAACTTCCAAGTGCCTAGATTCGCGTCGGCGGCGAAGCACAGTTCTGCTGCGACGAAACACAGTGCCACAGTGAGTATGATCGCTTGCGCCTTCATGCACGCCCCGTGCAACTACCTGATCCAGCGTAGAGAGCGATTGGCACGAGGGGATACTGGCAGAAATTACAGGGACATCGATCTTCGCCCACAACCTGGGACGAGCTAATGCGACGGCTTAGCCTCGTGCCTCAGTCAGGTCTCCGTGCGGGCTGTTATTTCTGCCAGTTATTGGGTTGCAAGGCGCTCATAAACTCGTAAGGCCCACGACCTTGATCTGAATTCAAGCGCTTTCGTTTGTAGGATTCCGCTCTGACACCCCATAACATGAGTTTGCGCCTCTCTCTCACTTGTCTGGCGAAACGATCTGGTGTGCTAGTGCGCGAAGTGGCGGCGACGGGAAGCGTTCGCGGGGATGATCCCGGCCTCTAGGCTGTCGGGAATGAGATTCCCCAGAAATTCAGTGCCTGCTCATCCTTTTCGACAAATTCGATTCCGTACGTACGGTTTCCTGCCACTGCACGGGTGTGCGAAACTACGCGGGCGGAAACCTGCGCTCCGCGTTGATTCTTCACGACGATGACCGATCCTACCGGCAGATCCCGATTCAACTGAACGGAGGCTCCGTGCTTGTTCAAGTTGGTGGCTTTGGCGGGCATCGTGAAGTCGGCTTTGTGACGATCCTGACCCGTCAGGCCCACCGATGCATGCAAGGCGATCCGGTTGCTGCGGCGCTTGGAGATTGAATTCCGAACCACCGGTGCGGTGTGCGCTACTCTCGCAGAGTGTGGCATGATCGTGACCCCTGGACTTGATTTGCCCGAGACTAAGGGATCGATCTCGTGGGTGCAACGTACGGCAGTTACCACCTGCTGGTGACCGTCGATTGTTGCTCTCAAACCTATGATTTCGCGAATCTTAGTCAGGCCTTTGAGTTAGTCCCTGGCAACGCAGGGCCTACACTAACGATATAATTCCCGCACCCATGCCTCTGGCTCAGACCGAGCGGTCCTCTCTCCTATCCTCACGCGCACTCCGGCTGGTGGTGACGGCCGCCGCGCTCGTAATCTGGTTCTGGACGCAATCCCTGATCGGCGCGCGGGCCGCGCCCGCTTCCGGCATCGGAGACCGCATCCATGCCCTGACAACTCCAGCAAATCTTTATTTGCACGCTCACCCCGTCGCCGCGAATGCGCTCCTGGTCGTCAGTTCGGGCATCATTGATCTACTGGGAATCTCCTTGCTTGCGATGTGGATCTTCCGCGGAGAAGTGCGGCCGTTCCTGGCACTCGTGATCGTGCTCGGCCTGCGCCAGATGATGCAGGCCTGCGTCGCCCTACCGATTCCGCCGGATGCGATCTGGCACTCGCCAGGAATTCCGTCGTTGCTCGTCACGTACGGCGTGGCCAACGATTACTTCTTCTCCGGGCACACTGCCATCGCTGTCCTCGGCGCCACCGAACTGGCACGCGCCGGCAGGCGCTGGTTGACTATTTTGGGAATCGGAATCGTGCTTTTTGAAGCGGCAACCGTGCTGATCCTGCGCGCGCACTACACCATGGACGTCTTCACTGGCTTGGTCACCGGACTCTACGCCGCCTATCTGGCGGATCGGATTGCACCTTCTGTGCGACGAACGGCCTGAGGGCGGCGATCTGCCGCTTCTGATCCTGCGTTTTTATGTTTAGCTTTTTCACGCCGCCTCCGGTGCGCGAAAACCACACCGCAGGCACCTACCCCTCGTCCTCATCTGCCGTGATTACTTTGGTTTAGCCCAGAATGCAAAAACCGTGATTTGGATCACGAAGAACCGTGATGAGCGCCATTTGCCCTGCCGATAGCTTAGAAGAAGATGTCCGTGGAGAAAGCGGAGATGTGACCGCTCATGGCACATCCTCTGGACACGACCTGCTGGAAAGAAGTCGCGCCAGGGTAAGGCACGGAGGTTCCGATGAGCACAATCGAGGTCCACGAACCAGAAGTACAGGAAATCAAGGAAGTTAATGCAATCCGCGGGACGGCGGTGGTCCTGCAAGGCAAAGATCTCGTACTCGGACCCGCGCTGCCGCCGCGTCCTATGTTTGCCGACAGCCTGCTGGAGTTTGGGGTACAGCGCAAGCGCAAGTTCTTTGCCACCAGCACTTCATTTCTTATCAATTGTCTGGTGATCATGCTCATGCTGGCGGTCCCGCTGATGTTCACCGAGGAACTGCCCAAGGCGCAGTTGCTGACGTTCCTGGTCGCGCCCCCGCCTCCGCCCCCTCCACCTCCTCCAGCAGCCGCCGAGGTGCACGTGGTCAAGCAGATCCAGACCGATCTGCTCAACAATGGCACGCTCCGAACCCCCACAAAGATTCCCCAGAAAATTCAGATGATTAAGGAAGAAGAGGCACCGCCGCCGATGGCTTCCAACGGTGGAGTCGTGGGAGGCGTCCCCGGAGGTATCCCCGGTGGACAACTGGGAGGCGTGATTGGCAGCGTCATCAGTTCCTCGAACAGCCTGGCGGCCGTTCCAAAGTTCATTCCGGCCACCCCGACACGCGTCCGCATCTCGGGTGGCGTGACCAAGGGCATGCTGATTCATCGCGAAGAGCCGACGTATCCAACCCTGGCTCGCGCAGCCCGAGTTCAGGGCGACGTCGTCCTAAGCGCGATCATCGACACCAACGGACAAATCACGAACCTGCAACTGGTCAGCGGTCACCCCATGCTGGTGCCGGCGGCCCTCGCGGCCGTCAAGCAGTGGCGTTACAAGCCTTACCTTTTGAATGGGCAACCGGTAGAGGTCGAGACCACGATCACCGTGATCTTCACTCTCTCCTCTTGAAGTGGGGACGGCGCCCTCTGGGAGCGCCAGGAGTCTAAATATGGCGGCAGAATATACCTATCGCGTTTCGGCCTGGTGGACTTCAGGCCGCACCGGACTGGCGAAATGCGAGTCCTCCCCCAATACCATCCATTTCTCCGAGGCCGCCGAGTTGGGTGGCCTGCAAGGCCGGTGGACTCCCGAACAACTGCTGCTCTGCTCCCTGGCCGGGTGCTTCACGACCACTTTCCATGAGATAGCGCGCGCCTCCAAGTTTGAATTCACGGATCTCGAGGTCGAGATCGAAGGCAGCGTCCGCCGCAATCGCAGCGCGGGGTGCAATTTTAACGAGATATTGATTCGTCCCCGGTTAACCGTGCAGTCCGAAGAGCAACGCGAGGCGGGATTCAACCTGCTGCGCAGGACCAAAGCCGTGTGCATGATTTCGCGCGCCATCACCGTCCCTCAGACGATGGAACCAAGTGTCGAAACCGGCAAAGTTCCCGTCGAGGGCTGGAATAATCAGGATGCGGGTGTAAAAGTCGGAGTGTAACCAATTCGCTGTAATCGGGGCGCCCTGCAACGGGCGAGGGGATGCGTATGATGTTCTCGTACAGACTGGTGCGTTTGATCGAAACCCACGCCGATGAGCTCGCGGCAGGACTGGAAAAGCGAGTCGCGGGAAGCCGTCAGGTCACTCATTTCAGCGACATTTCCGCCCAGGAATTGAGAGAGCGCGTCTACGAAATCTACCGTCACCTGGGCGAGTGGCTTCTGGGCAAGAACGAACTGGATGTCGAGCAGCGCTACCGCGAGATCGGCTCGCGGCGGGCGCAGCAGAAGGTTCCGCTCAGCGAAGTCGTCCAGGCCATCGTGCTGGTCAAGGAGAATCTCTGGGACTTTCTCAAGAGCGAAGCGGTGACGGACCGCGCCATCGAGATCATGGGCGAACTGGAACTGCTGCAAATGCTTGAGATGTTCTTCGATCGCGCCATTTACTATGGCGTTGTGGGGTACGAAGAAGAAGTTGCCCGGGCCGCGCACGAAACCGCTGCGCTGCGGGCTTAGCCAGGGGAGCTAAACGATGTCGATGTCTTGGGAGATGGAATACAAGAAGCGGCTAAGAATGGCCGACGACGCGCTGCAGTGCGTGCAGTCGGGGATGCGCGTCTACATCCAGCCCGGCTGTGCCGAGCCCGAAACTCTGGTCGAGGCGCTCATGCGCCGCGGACCAGAAGTGCATAACGTCGAAATCGTTCACATGATGACCATGGGGTGCGCTCCTTACGTCGCCCCCGAAATGGCGGGGCACTTCCGGCACAATGCCGTGTTCATCGGCGCCAACGTGCGCGATGCCATCAACGACGGCCGCGCCGACTACACTCCGATCTACCTTATCCGAAATTGAAGGGCTGTTTGAGAGCGGCGCCATGCCGATCGATGTGGCGCTGATCGAAGTCTCTCCGCCCGATTCCCACGGATTCTGCAGCTTTGGCGTCGGCGTCGACACAACCCTGACCGCCGCGAAATGCGCCAAGCATGTCGTCGCGCAAATCAACGACAACGTGCCGCGCACCTACGGCGACAGCTTCATTCACGTCAACGACATCGACGTCTTCGTCGAGTCGTCGCGTCCTTTGTGCGCCCTGAAACGGCCGGTAGTGACCGACCTGCAGATTGCCATTGCGCGCAACGTCGCCGGCCTGATCGAAGATGGAGCGGTGCTGCAGACTGGCATCGGCGGAATTCCGGATGCGGTGTTGCCCTTGCTCATGGACCGCAAAGACTTGGCCGTCCACAGTGAACTGGTGTCGGATGGC
This sequence comes from uncultured Acidobacteriaceae bacterium, assembly GCA_963795875.1. GTDB lineage: Bacteria > Acidobacteriota > Terriglobia > Terriglobales > Acidobacteriaceae > Sulfotelmatobacter. The sequence continues at coordinate 531,131 of CAWCJM010000002.1, read as the reverse complement.
GTCATCCCGCTGATTGAAGCTGGAGTGCTCACTGGGGCGCGCAAGAACTTCAAGCCCCGCAAGATCATCCTCGGATTTGCCCTGGGCACCAAGCGCCTGTTCGAATTCGTCGACAACAATCCCATCTTCGAGTTCCATCCGACGTCGTATACCAACGATCCCGGCCTGATCGCGCGCAACGACAACATGGTGGCCATCAATTCCGCGGTGCAGATCGATCTGACCGGACAGGTTTGCTCGGACTCGATCGGCAATCAGTTCTACAGCGGTATCGGCGGGCAGGTGGACTTTCTGCGCGGAGCCACGCGGTCCAAGGGCGGCAAGCCGATCATCGCGATCTCATCGACCGCGAAGCAGGGAACTATTTCACGGATCGTGCCCATGCTCGATCCTGGGGCGGGAGTCGTTACTTCACGGGGTTTAGTCCGCTACGTCGTGACCGAGTATGGCGTCGCATATCTGCACGGCAAATCGATTCGCGAGCGGGCCAAGTCGCTGATCGAGATCGCGCATCCAAACTTCCGTGCCGAGCTTTACGAGTATTGCGAAAAGACCAAGTGGGCGCAGAATCCGCAGCAGGCACAAACCGCCGTTCCGAGGTGACGACCTATGGCAGGTCCAGCACGCGGCAATATCACGATCGATGTCGAGGAGTGCAAAGGATGCGGGCTCTGTGTGGAATCCTGCCCGCCGAAATGCCTGGAGTTGGCTCCTGAATTGAGTTCCTACGGCGTGCATCCGGCACACTACACCGGTCACGACTGCACCGGATGCGGCATCTGCTTTTATTGCTGCCCTGAGCCCGGCGCTATTACGGTTTATCGCCTAACCGCCCCTCCGAAAGTGGCTGCCTCACAAGTCCTCGCAGGAGGCGAACATGCGGCAACTGTGTAAAGGAAACGTTGCGGTGATCAAGGGCGCAGTGCTGGCCGGATGCCGCGCGTACTACGGCTACCCCATCACGCCGGCCAGTGAAGTCGCCGAAGCTGCCGCTTTGTATTTCCCAGAAGTTGGCGGCACGTTCGTGCAGGCTGAAAGCGAGACTGCTTCCATCAACATGGTGTACGGCTCGGCCTCGGCGGGCGAGCGTGTGATGACCGCATCCTCTGGTCCGGGCCTGAGCTTGATGCAGGAAGGCATCTCTTATCTTGCCGGCGCAGAACTGCCCTGCGTGATCGTCGACGTGATGCGCGGCGGTCCCGGCCTCGGCAACATCGCTCCCGAGCAGAGCGATTATTTCGCCATGGTCAAGGGCGGAGGACACGGCAACTATCGCAACCTGGTGGTTGCTCCAGCGTCGGTGCAGGAGATGGCCGACCTGACCATCCTCGCCTTCGATCTCGCAGACCGCTACCGCAATCCCGCGATCGTGCTGACCGACGGATTCGTCGGCCAGATGATGGAGCCGCTCGATCTCGCGTATCGCGAGATCGTGGCACCCGAGAAACCCTGGGCGGTGAAGGGAACTGCGGAGACGCGCAAAAACATGGTCAGCTCGATCTTCCTCGAATCGGACGCTTTGGAAGAGCACCAGCGCCACATGGAAGCGAAATACATGCGCGCGCAGCAAGTAGAAACACGCTGCGAAGAGTACCGCACCGAAGATGCCGAACTCATCGTTGTGGGCTATGGCATCGTCTCGCGCGTGTTGCGCTCCGCGGTGGACGAAGCGCGCAAGCAAGGAATCAAAGTCGGATTGTTCCGGCCAATCACGTTGTGGCCGTTCCCCTCGAAGCAACTGGAAGCCGCGGCGCTGCGGTCGGAAAAACTTCTGGTCGTGGAACTAAGCAACGGCCAAATGGTGGAAGACGTCCGCCTCGCGCTGAATGGCCAGCGTCCGGTCGAGTTCTACGGACGCGTCGGCGGCAACGTGCCCTCGGTCGAAGAATTGTTAGACGAAGATGGAAGAGCAGATGCCAGCGGCAGTTTGAAGATTCGTAGCTTCTGGACTTCCGCTTTCCGGCTTCCGGAAGCAAGAGGCGGCAGCAGGGATTGCAGTTGGCGCGACGAATGCGCCGCTGAAACGAGGATCTCACTATGGCGGACAACAACGTCATCCTGGAAAAACCGAAAGCGGCCACCGACAAGTACGAAGTCGTCCACCAGAAGTCGGCACGCGTTCTATCCGACTGTACGAACGCAAGAGCGACCTGCAGCACCAGACCCACTACTGTCCCGGCTGCGGCCATGGCGTGGCGCACAAGCTCATCGCGGAAGCTCTCGAAGACCTGGGCGTGCAGAACGACACCATCCTGGTCAGCCCCGTCGGCTGCTCGGTCTTCGCCTACTACTACTTTGATGTAGGCAACGTGCAAGTCGCGCACGGCCGCGCCCCCGCCGCTGCCACCGGACTGAAGCGCGCCTGCCCCGACAAGATCGTCATCGCCTATCAGGGAGACGGCGACCTGGCCGCGATCGGCACTGCCGAAATCGTGCATGCCGCGAATCGCGGAGAAAAGATCAGCGTCTTCTTCGTCAACAACGCGATTTACGGCATGACTGGCGGGCAGATGGCGCCCACCACGCTGGTCGGCCAGCGGAGCACCACTTCTCCCTGGGGACGCCGCCCGGTGAACGAGGGCTTCCCGCTGCACATGGCCGAGATGCTCTCGTCGCTCGAAGCTCCGGTCTACATCGAGCGCGTCGCGCTGTCGGACAACAAGAACATCATGAAAGCGCGCCGCGCCGTGCGCAAAGCGCTTGGAATTGCAGCGCGCTGGCGCGGGTTTCACCTTCGTCGAGATTCTCTCTCCCTGTCCGACGATCTGGGGCAAAGATCCCGTGGAAGCGCGGAAGTGGATTGCCGAGAAGATGATTCCGAATTTCCCGCTGAACGTGTTTCCGCGACCGCGCCATCGAAATTCCGAACAACAACATTCCGCCGCACAAAACCGTGGCCGAACTGGTGGAAGGCGAGCGCAAGGCGGAGGGTGATGGGCCTGCACCGAAGAGGCAACATCACTTCCGCGACCTGGGCATCAAGATCGCCGGCTTCGGAGGGCAAGGTGTCCTGCTGCTCGGACAGCTTCTGGCGGAGATGGGCATGCGCGAAGGACTGGAAGTCAGCTGGCTGCCGTCCTACGGTCCAGAGATGCGCTCGGGCAGCGCGCACTGCCATGTCTGTCTTTCGAAAGATCGCATCGGCTCGCCGGTGATTTCGCGTCCTGATGTTCTGGTTGCGATGAACGAGATCTCGCTGCGCAAGTTCTACGCGCAGGTCGCGCCCGGCGGGACGATCATCTATGGCCGCGAGCGTCTGCCCGAAGATCTTCGAATGCATCTCCGCAGGCGCAGGTGGTTTGCATTCCGGCCTCCGAGATTGCCGACAAGCTCGGCTCGGCCAAAGTCGCGAACGTCGTCATGATGGGGGCGCTGCTGGAAGAAACCGAGTGCCTGTCTCCAACGACGGCGATGCAAGTGCTGGAAAAGAAAGTCAAGAATCCCGCGCTGCTCGAACTCGATCGCAAGGCGCTCGATGCTGGGAGAATCTACATCGACCACACGGTTGCGATCGGAGCGGTCACGCAAGCCGACGGTTTTGCGCAGTAACTGCTCCTAAGTCGTTGATATTATCTGCAAGTTATTGACGGTTCGTGTAAGTCGTTGAAATGTCGTAGAGCCCACCTGCGAAGCCGCAGGACGCCTCGCGTTCTTGCGATCGAGTATTTCTTCGTCCCGGCCTTCGATTGTCAAAATTAGGCCCGTTTCCGCCTCCGGAAACAGCATCCTGGATGACGACCTGATCTTGTTTTGGCAGCGTCTCCAGTTTGCTTCGAGCTCTCTATGACGCTAACCTGTTGTAATTATCTCTAAGTTATTGAAGTTCTCTGTAAGTGATTGAAAAACGAAAGAGGGTGCCCACTCTTGTCGCGGTTTGTGCGACAGGGTGGGGAGTGTGACTGGGGGAAACGAACGCCAAACATTCCGCGTGATTCAAATCACAAAAAGGGGTGACAGGGGGCATACCGGAGCAGAGGGCAAGGGTGTGATCTTGAAAGTAGCTGTGGGAGGTGTTCTATGACCCCTGTCGAAGAACTACGCGGCGCCGCGCTCCAACCACGGACATCCAGCGCCATCGCGGTCAAGAATGTATTGTTTGCCACCGACTTTTCCGCCACTTCGGAAGCCGCCTTCCCCTACGCGGTGGCGATCTGCCGTCGTTTCGGCGCCACGCTGCATACTGCCCACGTCCTTTCCGACGCCGGCCTCCTGACGATGACCGGCGGCGTAGATTATGTCAGCATGAGCACGATCTACGAGGACGCGTATAGCGAGGCCAGAGTCAAACTCGACCAGCTCTGCACGCGAGTCGAAGGAATTGAGCACCACGACTATGTCCGTCATGGCCAGGTGTGGAAAAGCCTGGTTGGAATCATCGACGAGAACAAGATCGACCTGATTGTAGTGGGAACTCATGGCCGCTCGGGTTTGGGCAAGTTGCTGCTGGGTTCGGTGGCGGAAGACATTCTGCGCCACGCATCCTGTCCCGTGCTGACGGTGGGGCCGAAAGTTTCAGGCCGCGCCAAACTGCCGGCAGTGCCGGCCCACGGGCGCGATCTGGCTCCGATCGAGTTGGAGCTGCAGCAGATTTTGTTCGCGACAGATTTCGCCCAGTACTCGCTGTACGCGGCGCAGGAAGCGATCGCGCTTGCGGAGGAATTTCGCTCGCGGCTCACACTGCTGCACGTGATCGAGGACTATTCGCATTTGGGTACGCGTCCCGACCTGATGGACGACAGCATTTGCCGGCTGAAATCGTTGATCCCAAACCACCACGCTCTGCAATACGCACCTGAGACCGTGCTGGAATTTGGCGGGGCGGCAGATCGCATCCTGAAGGTCGCGTCCGATCGTGAAGCAGACATGATCGTGTTGGGAGCTCGGGCCTCCGCACAGAGCCGTACCACACATATGCCCTGGTCGACGGCACACCACGTGATTGCGCAGGCTCATTGTCCGGTGCTGACGCTTCGGTCGTGAGCCGTAAGGCGGGCGAGACCACAGAACCATTTTTGAAAATGAAAGTGATTCCAATGACGCTTTTCGATTCTGCATCGTCGAAGAGCAGGTCGATGTGTGAGCAGCGGAGCTTTTTTGGCATTCGAACCGAAATGAAACAGCTGCACGAAATATTTATGGACCGAGTTGGTTCGCACATCCCGTGCCGGGACTAGAATCGGTTTTTGTTTCACGGTCGCGGTGATCCACGTTCCGTTTGACTGCGATTGAGAATTCATATGCATTCCTATGTTGCCAAGCCCACTCCACCCAATCAGGACAAGCGCTGGAAACTGGTCGATGCCACGATTCGGCGTCAGGGCCAACAGCAGCGTGGACTGATTGAGACCCTGCACACGGTACAAGAAGCGTTCGGATACCTGGATGAGCAAGCGCTGCGCTATGTCGCCATGTCGTTGCGCGTGCCGCTTAGCCGTGCCTATGGCGTCGCCACCTTCTACCATTTCTTCACGCTGAAACCGGCGGGCGAGCATACCTGCGTGATCTGCATGGGAACGGCGTGCTACATCAAGGGCTCGCAGCAGTTGCTCGATACGGTGCAGAACGAACTGGGAATTAGTCCCGGGGAGACCACGGCCGACAAGAAAGTTTCGCTGCTCACGGCGCGCTGCCTGGGATCGTGCGGCCTTGCTCCCGCCGTCGTCTACGACCAGGAAGTTGCGGGCAAGGTCGGGACCGCGGCCGTCCGCGAGCACTTGAAGAAATGGACACACGCATGACGCCTGAGGAACTGGATCAAATCGCCGAAACCGAACGCGAGGCGCAGAGCCAGTTCACCCAGCGCGTGAATGTGTGCGTCGCTGCCGGATGCCTCTCCTGCCAGAGCCAAGGGTGAAGGATGCGCTCGACCAGGAAGTCACGAGACGCGGCACGAAGGGGCACTGCCAGGTGAAAGGCGTGGGCTGCATGGGGCTGTGCTCGGAAGGTCCGCTGGTCTCGACCAGCAACGGCGTGCTCTATAAGAAGGTTGAGGCGGCGGACGGCGCGGCCATCCTCGATAGTCTCGATGCTCAACCCGTCGCGCGTTTGGTCTGCCCCACCGATGTTCCGTTCTTCCAGCGGCAGCAAAAGATTGTGCTGGAGAATTCCGGCGTCATCGATCCCGAGCGGGTCGAAGACTACGTGGCGGCGAACGGCTATACGGCGCTGATCAAGGCGCTGACCGAGATGACGCCGCGCGAAGTGATCGACGAGGTGACCAAGAGCGGTCTGCGCGGCCGCGGCGGCGCTGGATATCCGACGGGCCTGAAGTGGAGCACGGTTTCGAAGTCCGTGGGCACGCAGAAGTATGTCATCTGCAATGCCGACGAAGGCGATCCCGGAGCGTTCATGGATCGCAGTGTGCTGGAAAGCGATCCTCACCGCGTGCTCGAAGGCATGCTGATCGCGGCTTACGCCGTAGGCGCGCTCAGAAGGCTACATCTATGTGCGGGCGGAATATCCGCTGGCCATCAAGCGCCTGAGCAACGGCGATTCGGCAGGCGGAGCGAATGGGGTTGCTCGGCTCCAATATCTGCGGCACGCGATTCAGCTTTCGCATGGATCTGCGGCTGGGCGCGGGCGCGTTTGTCTGCGGCGAAGAGACGGCGCTGATCGCCTCGGTGGAAGGCAAGCGGGGCACGCCGCGGCCGCGGCCGCCGTATCCCGCGATGGAAGGGCTGTTCGGGCAGCCGACGCTCATCAACAACGTGGAGACCTTCGCCAATATCGCGCCCATCATCCGCAACGGCGGCGAGTGGTATGCGCGGCATCGGAACCGAGAAGAGCAAAGGCACGAAGGTTTTCGCCCTGGCCGGGCGCGTGGAGAACACTGGCCTGGTCGAAGTTCCCGATGGGAATCTCGCTGCGCGAGATGGTGTTCGAAATCGGCGGCGGCATTCCCGAAGGGCGCAAGTTCAAGGCGGTGCAGACCGGTGGGCCTTCCGGAGGTGCCTGCCCGCCGGACTGCCTCGACATGCCGGTGGATTACGAATCGCTGGCGCGGGCCGGGTCGATCATGGGCTCGGGCGGCATGATCGTGATGGACGAAAGTTCCTGCATGGTCGATGTGGCCAAGTACTTCATGGACTTCTGCATGACCGAGTCCTGCGGCAAGTGCATCCCGTGCCGCGTCGGAACCTACCAGATGCACCGCATCCTCACCGCCATCGGAACATGAACGCGACGCCGCAGGACATGAAGATGCTGGAAGAACTCTGCGACCTGGTGAAGCACACCAGCCTGTGCGGATTGGGACAGTCGGCGCCGAATCCGGTGGTCAGCACGCTGCGCTAGTTCGCCGAGGAATACCGGGCGCATATCGAAGAGCACAAGTGCCCGGCCGGAGTGTGCGGCGAACAGGCTGCGGCAGCGGTCGCAGCGAAGAAAGAGAAACGGCATGAGCCCCGCCGCCCCCGTCAAAACGCTGAAGATCGATGGCCGCGATCTGAGCGGACGCCAGGAAGAAACCATCCTCGACGTTGCCCGGCAGAATGGCATCTTCATTCCGCGCTTGTGCGAAATGGATGGCCTGTCCGACGTCGGCGCCTGCCGCCTGTGCCTGGTGGAGATCAAGGGACAGAACAAGCTGCTGCCCGCTTGCGTCACCGTGGTCGAGGAAGGCATGGAAGTCACCACCGACTCCGAACGGCTGCAGGGCTATCGGCGGATGATTCTGGAGTTGCTGTTTACCGAGCGCAACCACGTGTGCTCGGTCTGCGTCTCCAATGGCCACTGCGAGTTGCAGATGCTGGCGCAGAGGCTGGGCATTACGCACGTGCACTTTCCCTATCGCTATCCCAAGGAAGAGGTCGACGCGTCGCACGATCGTTTTGTCATCGACCACAACCGCTGCATTTTGTGTACCCGCTGCGTGCGGGTATGCGACGAAATCGAGGGCGCGCATACGTGGGACATGATGGGGCGCGGCATCGACGCCAAGGTCATCACCGACCTGAACGAACCGTGGGGATCGTCGGAAACCTGCACCAGTTGCGGCAAGTGCGTGCATGTGTGTCCCGACGGGAGCCCTGTTTGAGAAAGGGACGCTCGGTCGCCGAGATGGTGAAGCGGCGGCAGTTCCTGCCTTACCTGACCATGATGCGGGAAGAGAACGAATGAAGAGCAAAAGCTTAAACCACGAAGGACACGAAGTTCCACGAAGGACAGGTTCATGGGCTGGGATTTTCCTTCGTGAACCTTCGTGTCCTTCGTGGTGAATGGATCAGATCCTATGAGTAAGAAACAGCTTGCTACGGTGTGGCTCGATGGCTGCTCCGGCTGCCACATGTCGTTTCTCGATATGGACGAGACGGCTGCTGACCGTGGCCGGGCTGGCCGATCTGGTCTACAGCCCGCTGGTTGATGCCAAGGAATTTCCTGCCGACGTCGATGTGACGCTGGTCGAGGGCGCGGTGAGCAGCGAGGAAGACCTGCACAAGATCAAGCTTGTGCGCGAGCGGACCAAAATATCTGGTCTCGCTGGGCGACTGCGCGGTCACGGCGAATGTGCCGGGAATGCGCAACCCATTCGGCGTGAAGGCCGTTTGTGATCGGGCGTATCGCGAGAATGTGACGTTCGATCCGGGCATTCCCGATCAGGTGGTTCCGGCGCTGCTGGAGAATTCGCGTCCAGTGCACGAATTCGTCACCGTGGATGTGTTCGTTCCGGGCTGTCCGCCCTCGGCCGACACGATTTATTACGTGGTGTCGGAATTGCTGGAAGGGCGCACGCCGGACGTCAGATTGAAGACTCGGTTCGGGTCGTGAGTGAGCTTCGAGCTATGAGCTAGGAGCTGAGAGCAGAGAACATCTCATAATGAACCAAGGGAGGGATAGTCGGGTTCCCTCGGGGGCTGAAGCCCGTGTCCCTTCTTGGCTCGAGCGGCGCGGCTGAAAGCCGCGCCCTTTCAAAACCGATTTATGAGATGGCTTCTGAGAGCTAAGAACATGAGAGCTCGCGACTCGTAGCTCGAAGCTCGAAGCTCGAAAGCTAAAGAGGAGATTTCGTGAAGCAGGGCAGTAGCAGCATCGTCATCGATCCGGTTACGCGCATCGAAGGCCATTCCAAGATCACGCTCCACCTGAACGAAGACGGACGGGTCGAGGAAGCACGCTTTCACGTGACCCAGTTTCGCGGCTTCGAGAAGCTGTGCGAAGGGCGCCCGTTTTATGAGATGCCGTCGCTTGATGGCGCGCATTTGCGGCATCTGCCCGGTCAGCCATCTGATTGCTTCGGCCAAGGCCTGCGATCAGTTGCTCGCGGTACGAATTCCGCCGACGGCCGACAAGTTGCGCCGCATTTTCGGGCTGGCGCAGGTCACGCAGTCGCATGCGCTCAGCCTGTTTCATCTGTCATCGCCCGACTTGCTGATGGGCATGGATGCCGATCCGGCGACCAGCAACATCTTTGGCGTAGCCGAGAAGAATCCCGAACTGGCGCTGGACGGGATTCGTTTGCGGCAGTTTGGTCAGCAGATCATCGAGCGGCTGGGAGGGAAACGCATTCATCCCGCATGGGTGGTCCCGGGGGGAGTGAGTGAGCCGCTGACCGAAGCGAACCGCGATGCCATCCTGTTCGCGCTGCCGGATGCTCTGGCGATCGCGGAGCGCACTTTGGAGTGGTTCAAGAGCGTGACGGAGCGGTTTCGCGAAGAGATTTCGGTGTTTGGAAACTTTCCCACGCTGTTTATGGGGATCGTCAAGAAGGACAACGGGCTCACCTTCTACGACGGCAAGCTCCGCGTGGTGGATGCGTCGGGCCATATTGTCGCGCAGCAAGTGGACCCGGCGGAGTACGAAAGCTACATCGGCGAGAAGGTTGAGCCTTGGAGCTATCTCAAGTCTTCTTATTACAAGCCCAAGGGATTTCCGGACGGCATCTACCGCGTGGGGCCGCTGGCCCGGCTGAACGTAGCCGATCGCTGCGGCACTCCGCGGGCCGATCAGGAGCTGGCGGAGTTTCATGAGCTGCAGCGCACGGCGGTGCTGAGTTCGTTCCACTATCACCATGCGCGGCTGATCGAGATCCTGTATTGCATCGAGCGGCTGGAACAGCTGCTGAATGATCCGGAGATTTTGTCGAAGCACGTGCGAGCGGTGGCCCGGCCCAATGCGCTCGAAGGCGTGGGCGCGGCGGAGGCTCCGCGCGGGACGTTATTTCATCACTACAAGATTGACGAGCAGGGGCTGATCCGCTGGGTGAACCTGATCATCGCCACCGGGCAGAACAATCTGGCCATGAACCGCAGCGTGCTGCAGGTGGCCAAGCATTATGTGCACGGGAACCGCCTGACTCCGGGGATGCTCAACCGCGTGGAGGCAGTGATCCGGTGCTACGATCCGTGCCTGAGTTGTTCGACGCATGCGTTTGGGGAGATGATGCTGCGGATTCAGTTGATGAGTCCGGATGGAGAGGTGCTCGACGAGGTGGCGCGGGCGTAGAGGGCTGGAGTTGTGGTGGCTGCCCCGCCTCGATGCGCTTGGCGGGACGGGCGAAGGCGCCCTTCCTCACACGAGGCCTTACATGTACAACTGTTCTCTCTCTTGCGCGGCTGTGGACCTTTCGCGCACGATAAAATCCAGACCATGCTTCGTGTCCTCATCGTCGCGTACGGAAATCCGATGCGATGCGACGACGGGCTCGCTTGGCGTGCGGCCGATGCACTAGAAAAAAGGTTTTCCACGCCGGGCGTCGAGATTCTCCGCGTCCATCAGCTCGCGCCTGAATTGGCGGAAGATATCACCCGCTGCGACACCGTGATTTTTGTGGACGCTGCCTCAGCCGAAAGCGGCAACGGAAACCCAGGAGAAGTTCGCTGCCTGGAGGTCGGTTTGTCGGAAGGCCCGCCTCGGTTCACGCACCAGTTGTCGCCCGGAGCCGTTATCACGCTGGCTCGCCAACTTTACGGTGCCAGCCCACGCGCATTTGCCGTAACCCTCACGGGCCAATGCTTTGATCACGGCGAATCTCTCTCGCCCGTGGTCGCCGGAGCCATTCCAGAGTTGGTGGCTCGGATCGAAGCGCTGGTAGAAGCCGCGGTATCGAGCGAGTCCCTTCCTCCCGCCTCGAGCGAGGCTTAGAATCAGAGTGTCTGCCCTATGATGACGGTTGCGGCACAACCCGCGACGCAACGGCTCCGGATCACGCTGCGCGGAGCCGTGCAGGGCGTGGGCTTCCGTCCCTTTGTCTACCGCCTGGCCACCGAAATGTCCCTCACCGGATGGGTGCTGAATTCCTCGGCCGGGCCTCGTCGTGGAAGTCGAAGGAGCCACCGAGCAACTCAACCTGTTTGAACAGAGACTCGAGCAGGAGCGGCCAAAAGCTTCCGTCGTGACCGTGCGCGAATTTGCCTGGCTGGCCGCCGAGGGCTCGACGCGCTTCGAGATTCTGGCCAGCGACCACGATTCCGGCAAGACGGTCAACGTTCTGCCCGACCTGGCCACCTGCCCCGACTGCCGCGAGGAGTTGTTCGATCCCGCGAATCGCCGCTTTGAATATCCCTTCACCAACTGCACGAATTGCGGACCGCGCTACACCATCGTGGTCGACATCCCGTATGACCGGCCCAATACGACGATGCGCGATTTTGTGCTGTGTCCGCGGTGCCGCGAGGAATATGAGAATCCCGCGAACCGCCGATTTCACGCGCAGCCCAACGCGTGTCCGGTGTGCGGGCCGAAACTCGATGGCACGATCGAAGATGCGGTCGAGGCTCTGCGACTGGGCGAGATCGTCGCGCTCAAAGGCATTGGAGGATTCCAGCTTCTGGTCGATGCGCGCAATGCCGAGGCAGTGGCGCGTCTGCGGCAGCGCAAGCATCGCGAGGAGAAGCCGTTTGCGCTGATGATGCCGTCGCTCGAAGTGGCGCGGACATATTGCGAGATCTCGTCCGGCCGAAGTGGAACTGCTGGAGTCGCAGGCCGCGCCCATCGTGCTGCTGCAGCCGAAGCCCGGCACCGACATTGCCGCGAATGTGGCGCACTGCTCGCCGTATCTTGGCGTGATGTTGCCATACTCGCCGCTGCATCATCTGCTGATGGAGGAATGCCGCTTTCCATTGATCGCGACCAGCGGCAACCGCAGCGATGAGCCCATCGCGATCGCGAACGAGGAAGCAACCGTCCGACTCAAGGACATTGCCGACCATTTTCTGATGCACAACCGGCCGATCGTGCGGGCGTGCGACGATTCCGTGGTGCGGCTGACGCGCGGTCGCGCTGGGATTCTGCGCCGAGCCCGCGGCTATGCTCCACTGGGCATTCGTGTCGCGCACGAACTTGCCTCCGGTGCTTGCTGTCGGCGGCCATCTCAAGAATACGGTTGCGATCGCCGTGGGGCAGGATGTCTTTCTCAGCCAGCACATTGGCGACCTCGAAACCCTCGAAGCCCGCGGCGCGTTCGAAAAAGCGATTGACGACCTGTGCCGCCTGTACAGCTTTCAAGCCGGAGGCCGTCGCCTGCGATTGCATCCCGACTACGCTTCGACGCACTGGGCGGAGAAGTCGGGGCTGCCGTTGATCCGCGTACAGCATCATCAGGCGCACGTGGCGGCCTGCGCTGCGGAGAACAATGTCGCCGGACCGTACCTCGGCATTTCGTGGGACGGCACCGGATATGGCCTCGATGGCGCCATCTGGGGCGGCGAGTTCTTCCGTGTCGAAGGCGACCATTACGAGCGGATCGCGCACCTGCGTTCGTTCGGACTGCCAGGCGGCGATGCCGCGGTCCGTGAAGGCTGGCGTTCGGCTGCGAGTCTGCTGTTTGAGGTGTTCGGCTCCGAGCCAACGGCACCTGATGGCGGACCGGAAGCGCAGGGGAAACCCCGATTGGACTGAGGCCCAGGTCCGCTATATGCTCGAGCACGGGATCAATGTCGTTCCTACGACAAGCGTGGGCCGACTGTTCGACGCCGTCGCCTGCATCACTGGTGTGGCAAGGCAGAACCGATTTGAGGGCCAGGCCGCGATGCTCCTCGAAAATGAAATCGGCGCTTTGCGGACGGAAGAGGCGTATGCTCTAGCGGGTGGGGACTGGGGTCCGCTGATTTCGGCTGTGATGGCCGACAAGATCGCGGGAGTGCCGGTGGCCCGCATCGCAGCGCGCTTCCATAACGCGCTGGTGCATGGATTCTGGAAGTCGCCGCTTCGGCGAAGCTCGAGCAGATCGTGCTGAGCGGCGGAGTGTTTCAGAACCGGTATCTGACGGAACACGCGGCGGTTGCGCTGGAGTCGCGAGGGTTTGAAGTGTTCACGCATCGGCAGGTTCCGCCGAATGATGGTGGGATTGCGCTGGGGCAAGCCGTGATGAGCAGGAGGTAGCGCAAGAAGTAGCGCCGCCGTCCCTTCGACTTCGCTCAGGGCGGGCTCCGGCGGCTGTCGCGAGCGCATCTTGCGCTCGCACGCGTCCCGCTCACCAGCTGCGTGGGCGAGACGCCCCCGCGACAGCCGGCGGGACGCCGGCGCTACGGTTGATCTGGGAGGCCACGACATGTGTCTTGCAGTTCCGGGACGAGTGGTTGAAATCATGGACGACGGCGACATTGCTTTCCGCCGCGGGCGCGTCGACTTCGGCGGTATTCGCAAGGAGATCAACCTGGCCTACGTTCCCGAAGCCGAGGTCGGGAAATATGTGCTCGTCCACGTGGGCTTCGCCATCAGCGTGATTGACGAAGAGGAAGCGAAGCGCGTCTTCCAGTACCTCGAAGAACTCGGTGGACTGAAGGAGGAACTCGGTGAAATTCCTCAGTGAATATCGCGACCAGAAAGCCGCCGAAGGACTGGCGCAGCAGATCTGGAAAAAAGTAACCCGCCCCTGGACGATCATGGAGATCTGCGGCGGGCAGACCCACACCATCGTCAAGAGTGGGCTGGAAGACTTGCTGCCGCATGATATCACTCTTGTGCACGGGCCGGGATGTCCGGTATGCGTGACTCCGATTGAATTGATCGACAAGGCCGTCGCGATTGCACACCGTCCGGAAGTGATCTTCTGTTCTTTCGGGGACATGCTGCGCGTGCCCGGCTCCACGAAGAGCCTGTTCGACGCGAAGGCAGAAGGCGCCGACGTGCGCATCGTCTATTCGCCGCTCGACGCGGTAAAACTGGCGAGAACGAATCCTGAGCGTCAGGTGGTCTTCTTTGCCGTGGGCTTTGAAACCACCGCGCCCGCCAATGCGATGGCCGCGTGGCAGGCGGATCACGACCACATCGAGAACTTCTCGCTGCTCGTCTCGCACGTGCTGGTTCCTCCCGCGATGGAGGCGCTGCTTTCGTCGTCGAACTGCGTGGTGCAGGGATTCCTGGCGGCGGGCCATGTCTGCACCGTCATGGGGTACGAAGAATATTTTCCGATTGCCGAGAAGTACAAAGTGCCGATCGTCGTGACGGGTTTCGAGCCGCTCGATATTCTCGACGGCATTCTGATGACGGTGAGCCAACTGGAAGAAGGCCGCCACGACGTGGAGAACCAATACGCGCGGGCCACGCGGCGGGAAGGGAACCGTCCGGCGCAGGAGCGGATCATCGAAGTCTTCGAAGTGGTGAACCGGCAGTGGCGCGGTCTGGGCGAGATTCCCGCGAGCGGCTTTCAGTTGCGCGGACGTTTCCAGAAATATGATGCCAACCGCCGCTTCCCGTTCACGGGCACACCCGCGCAAGAGTCGCCGGAGTGCATCAGCGGGCTGATTCTGCAGGGCATCAAGAAGCCGCATGAGTGCCCGGCGTTTGCGGTGAAGTGCACGCCGGAGAATCCGCTGGGCGCGCCGATGGTTTCGTCGGAAGGCGCGTGCGCGGCTTATTATCACTATGGCAGACGTCAAAGTCATGACCGAATTCAACCTGAGTTGTCCGGTACCCCGAGTCGCTGACGATCGCATCGTCCTGGCGCACGGCGGCGGCGGACGGCTGACCCATCAACTCATCGAGAAGATTTTTATGCCCGCGTTCGGCAATCCCATGCTCGAACAGCGGCACGACGGCGCGGTGCTGGCGGTTAACGGCTCGCGGCTTGCGTTTACGACCGATTCGTTTGTCGTGCGCCCGCTGATTTTTCCCGGCGGGACGATCGGCGATCTCGCGGTCTACGGCACGGTCAACGATCTCGCCATGTGCGGCGCGCGGCCGCTTTATCTGAGTGCGGGATTCATTCTGGAAGAAGGCCTCGCCATGGACACGCTGCGCACCGTGGTCGCATCCATGCAAGAGGCGGCGGCAAAGGCTGGCGTGCAGTTGGTGACCGGCGATACGAAAGTCGTCGATAAGGGAAAGGGCGACGGAATCTTCGTCAACACGTCTGGCATCGGCTTGATCGAAGCGAACGTGAAAGGAACGATCGGCCCGGCCTCGGTTCAGGTTGGGGACGCGGTCATCGTCAGCGGCGATCTGGGACGGCATGGCGTCGCGATTCTCTCCGTGCGCGAAGGACTGGAATTTGAGTCACCGATCCTGAGCGACACGGCTTCGGTCTGGCCGGCGGTTGAAGCTTTGTTGAATTCCGGCATCGAGGTGCATTGCCTGCGCGACCTGACGCGCGGAGGTTTGGCCACTACTCTGAACGAGATCGCTTCCGACCGGAAGATCTGCATCAAGCTGGAAGAGACGCTGATCCCGGTGCAGGAGACCGTGCAGAGCGCGTGCGAGATTCTAGGCCTCGATCCGCTGTACGTGGCGAATGAAGGACGCTTCGCAGTCTTCGTCCCGGGCGCGCAGGCGGACGCGGCGCTCGAAGTCATGAACAAAGTTCCGGTCTCGGAAGGTTCGGTTCGTGTCGGGAAAGTGGAAGAAACCCCCGGAGGCACGGTCGTCCTGCAAAGCCGTATTGGCGGCAACCGCGTCGTCGACATGCTGAGCGGGGAACAGTTGCCGAGAATCTGTTGACAATGCGGGTTTCAGGCCTGCCAGGGATTGATCAATCGGAGTCCGCAGCCTTCGAAATCGTCGGTGTCGCGCGTGGCCAGGGAAGCTGCTTGGCCTCTGGCGATAGCCGCAATTTGTCCATCGACGATTCCAATCGGACGTCCTTGCCTGCGCCGGGACGCCACAATTGATCGAACATGCGGGCGGCGCGTTCATCGAAAGAAAGAATTCTGCCGGAGAAGTCTTTCCGGAAGGTCACTTCAGCTTCGCCTAACTAACGTCGCGACGCTTGCCTTTCGGCAGGAGTTCAATGCCATACAATATCTCGGCCATGCTGACAGTGCTGATAAAGAGCTCGTCGGGCAGTTGAAGCGACATCCATGCACGCACGGCTGGCGCGGGGATCGCTTTCATCAGTTCGGATATCGACATTGGTGTCGAGAATGATCATCGGCGGAAGTTCGCTGTTATTCCCTGCTCATCTTTAGCCAATCTGGGTCGGGCATAGACTTCCCGTGGCAAGACGTTCCAGTTCCACTCCGCCCAGCGGGCCGAAGATCTCGTGAATTGCGCTCGGCAGATGCCGCTAGTCTTGGCTTCCTCGAGTCTGCAGCCAGCGGCGCCGTCTTCAGAATTTCGCGGGCCTCCTGCTCCATGGAGCGTCCGTTCATGGCCGCCCGGATCTTGAGCTTTCGTTTCGTGGTCCGTCTTCCAGCCTTCTGATGGTAATACTCGCCATGCCATTCAATGATAGCACTGCTATCAATGATTGCATAAGCATCCTACGGTTGGCCCCGGATGCTTCTTTGGCGAGGAAGAGCTTGCATAGTCACTGCGCCGCGCTCAAAATGACAAAAGCATGGAGGTGACCGTGAAAGCACGGTCTGCAGGTCCAGTATCCAGCTGATTCCATTGCACTTACACTCCCCGTGACCCTAATCACCCCTGGCCGTGAGAATTATCACTGCGGCGTTCATTAGAAGCCGACAATGAAGAACGGCATTATGTCTACGCTGTACCTACGGAGGTAGGACTATGAGTTCGGTAATCAACGCGCCCCGGAACCAAGGTCTCTGGGGACTACATTGAGCAGGTCATGATCGGGGTGAAGGCCAAGAATCCCGCCGAGCCTGAGTTCCATCAGGCCGTGGCGGAAGTGTTCGATTCCCTCAGGTTGGTGCTGGGCAAACATCCCGAGTATCAGTCCGCACGTCTGCTGGAAAGGATTGTCGAACCAGAGCGCGTCATTATGTTCCGCGTGCCGTGGTTCGATGATCTGGGCAACATTCAAGTCAACCGCGGTTTCCGCATCGAGATGAACAGCGCCATCGGCCCCTACAAGGGCGGACTCCGCTTCCATCCGTCGGTGAACCTCGGCATCCTGAAGTTCCTGGCGTTTGAACAGGTCTTCAAGAACTCGCTCACCACGCTGCCCATGGGCGGCGGCAAGGGCGGATCGGATTTCGATCCCAAAGGCAAGAGTGACAACGAAGTTATGCGCTTCTGCCAGAGCTTCATGACCGAACTGCAGCGGCACATCGGCCCGGACACCGACGTCCCGGCCGGCGACATCGGCGTGGGCGGCCGCGAGATCGGCTTCCTGTTTGGCCAGTACAAGCGGCTGCGCAACGAATTCACCGGCGTGCTGACGGGCAAGGGCCTGGGCTGGGGTGGATCGCTGATTCGTCCCGAAGCCACCGGCTACGGCTGCGTGTACTTCGCCGCCGAAATGCTGAAGAGCAAGAAGGATTCGTTCGAAGGCAAGCTCTGCCTGGTTTCGGGCAGCGGCAACGTCTCGCAATACACCCTCGAGAAACTGCTTGATCTGGGCGCGAAGCCGGTCACGGTGTCGGATTCGAACGGCGTGATTTACGATCCGGACGGAATCGACCGCGAGAAGCTGGCATTCATCATCGAACTGAAGAACGTGAAGCGTGGACGCATCCGGGACTATGCCGATCACTACAAGAAAGCGATCTTCATGCCCACGGACATCAAGCTGGAGCACAACCCGCTCTGGAACATTAAAGCGGACTGCGCGTTCCCGAGCGCCACGCAGAACGAGATCACCGCGAAGGATGCGGCGAATCTGTTGAAGAACGGCATCAAGCTGGTAGCCGAAGGCGCGAACATGCCAAGCACGCTCGACGCGACCAAGATGTTCCTCGATGCCAAGATCCTGTACGGACCGGCCAAGGCTGCCAATGCGGGCGGCGTGGCGACGTCTGGACTCGAAATGGCCCAGAACAGTGCACGGCTAAGCTGGACCCGCGAGGAAGTGGACGACCGTCTGCACAAGATCATGATCGCCATCCACCAGAACTGCTTCGAGACGGCCGAGAAATACGGCACGCCCGGCAACCTGGTGAACGGCGCCAACATCGGCGGCTTCCTGAAAGTAGCCAACGCGATGCTGGATCAGGGGCTGGTGTAGAGATAGTTACATGTGGGGACAGCCGCCCTCGGCTGTCCGCCGGGCGAAGCCCGGCAGTCGTTCGTAGTAATGAAAACGGGTGCCCCACCCTTGTCCCTGCGCTTTTTACAGGGACAGGGTGGGGATTTTGATTTTCGGCGACGAAGTCCCGATTCGTGAAGCCAACTTTGAAACCATGTTTCAAAAGCGTTGGCGACGGTGGTGAACTCCATGGTCTTCTTGCGCTGGGAGAACTGTGGGATGATCTGGTGATGCGGCACAATCTGCCACCCACGCCAGCTTTTCACGACTCGCCTGCAACTGATCCGATACAAGAAATTGCGCTTCGCGTAATAGCGGAGCTATCTGAGTCGAAAATGTATGTATTGGGGACGGCGGTTTGGATAGGGGGCCATCTCGCAGTGACTGCCAGGCACGTTCTGGAAGCCCCAATTAAGAAGTTCGGAGCGATCCGCACGTCAAAAGGACTTGAGGTCGCCGGCCATTCCATCCGGCTGATTCAAGTGCTCCCCGGTCCGATTTATAGAATGTGGAACGTATGTCGCGCTTGGATTACCTCGAGTGACATTGCAATATTGCACGTTGACCTGGTCAGAACATCACAGGCAGAGCTCGCGGTAGAGTGGAGGGTTCCTATTCTCCGCGTGATGCCCCCACCGTCGGGCCAGAAAGTCTTGGCATTTGGCTATCGCGAGTCAAGAGTTGAGGTCTCCGAAGGTTTCGACGGTACTCACCACCTAGTCGTTAATGATATTGGAACGACCTCAATCGGAGAGGTTGGGCAAATTTTCCCAGACCGGAGAGACGCCTCGATGCTTACGTTTCCGTGCTTTGAAGTTCGCGCCCGCTTTGTGCCAGGGATGAGCGGTGGCTTAGTGGTGGACGAAAACGGTGCACTCTGCGGTCTTGTTTGTGCCGGCACTGAATTCGCCGATCCTAATGCAGCGCCACTCAGCTATGCGGCGACCCTCTGGCCGATGTTAACTACTAATATTTCGGTTGACAGAGGAGACGGGTATCCACGGGGAGTTGAGTATCCGATGATCGATCTGGCCCTCGACAAGGTAATCAATGCGATTGGGCTTGAGGACCTGGATCCGGGGTTCTTCCCCAGCCGTGTTTTACCTCGACGACGGTAGCCCACGACTTCTCGTTATCGGGTTGAATACATCAAATCCCCACCCTGTCGCGAAGAACGCGACAAGGATGGGGCACTCGGCATGTGCTTACGGCGTGCTGGTTCTTTCTCCACTCCCGAACCCATACCCCTCATCCATCGCCCGCCGGAACTTCTCCCGCTCCTCCGGACTCATGCTCCTGCAGCCGCGTCCAAAGCGGGGGCCGCGAGGCCCGCGAGGTCCGCCGTGCCCCAGTCCTCCGAACAGAATCCGGCACAGCGCCAGCAATCCCAGCGCCTGCCAGAAGCCGAGCGTCCGCCAGCCGAACAGCGGTGGCAGCAGCCAGTTCCACAGATGCATCACCACTTCGCCGCCCACGAAAGAAAACAGTGGAATCGCTACAATCGCCAGCGGCGCAATCCAATACCATCGCTTTCTCATAGTTCGTCCCTCGTTTCGTTCGATCCTCATTCCGTAAATTCGTCATACACTTGCTGCAACCGCTCCCGCAGATGCAGCACTGCATAGCGTTTGCGCGAGAGCAACGTATTCACGCTCACTCCGGTCTCGGCCGACAACTCTTTGAAACTGCGCCCGTCGAACTCGTGCGCAACAAACACCTCGCGCTGCTCCTTCGGAAGTTCGGCCACGGCGCGCTGCAGTTCACCGAGCAGCACATTGCGCGCGTAAAGCGCCTCCGGCCCAGCATCCGGCGATGGCAGCAGATCTTCGAACTGCAGCGACTCGTCTTCCTCGTCCGCGCGATTCGATCTCGCTGAAGTTCTCCGGCTCCTTCTTGCGAAACAGATCGGTAATGCGGTTCCGCGCCACGCGAAACAGCCAGCCGGTCACGTGCTCGATGGGCATCAGCAGCCGATTCGCCTCCACCAGCCGGTAGAAGACGTCCTGCAGAATGTCTTCCGCGTCCAGCGGATCGGGCACGCGCCGGCGAATGAAGTTGCGCAGCCGCGACTGCTCGCGCTTGACCACCTCGGAGATGCGCTGGTCCTGTTCGAGTGCCATCCGGTTGAGGCTCGGTTCGAGGCTCGCCGCTTCGTTCATCTGCTTCTGTAGACGAATGAGGGGTGCGGATATTGTAGGGTTTGGCAAGGATTGCAGGGGCTAAAGCCCAGGCTGATTTCACACGACTTACGCGGCCCTGAAGGGCCGCTCTTCCACGTCTATCTCGGCGCCTGACCTCTCGTAACGCGGCTGATCTCTCGTAACCGGCTGATCCTCGTAATACGGCTGATGTTCGTAACACGTCCGATCCCCGTAACACGGCCGACCCTCGTAACGTGGCAGGCCTCTCGCAAGGCGGCTTATCCTTCGTAGATTTGGCTATTCCAGGGAACGCGGCGCGCAGCCCTTCGCAATCACTGCGACGCGGGCCGTACGCGAGTATGATGGGCTCTTCAGGATCTGGCCCATGATCGTTCGGTCCATCGCCGAACCCATCCTCGACGCCGAAGAGCGTTTTGAAGGCTTCGAGAACCTGATGCCCTTTAGGGTCCAGAACATTCTTCTGGTCTCGAGCCTCTACGATTCGTTCATCTTGCGCGAAGACGGACGGCTCAACGAACTGCTCATCGACGAATCGCTCGAACTGAACCTGCGGCAAATTCCTGGGATCACTCATGTGTCGAGCTGTGCCGAAGCGGTCGACCTGGCGAGTTCGAATCCGCAGTTCAACCTGATCGTGACCAACCTCGCCGTCGGAGATATGGACGCGGCCCAACTCGCCTGCGAGGTTCGCCGCAAAGGTCTCGATGTTCCCGTGGTCGTGCTCGGCTATGACTATCGCGAGATCAAGAACTTCGTCGCACGCAATCCCGTCACCGACATTGACCGCGTCTTTCTCTGGCAGGGAACCGCTCGCATCCTGATCGCGATCGTCAAGTACGTCGAAGACAAGCGCAATGTGCTGCACGATACGCGTGCCATGGGTGTTCCCGTGTTGCTGGTGGTGGAAGACAACATCCGCTACTACTCGTCGTTCTTGCCCGTCATTTATACCGAGATCATCAAGCAGTCGCGGCGCGTGATTCAGGAAGGAATCAACGTCGCGCACAAGCTAGTGCGCATGCAGGCGCGGCCGAAGATTCTGCTGGCGTCGAATTTTGAAGAAGCGGCCCAACTTGTGCAGCAGTATCGCGATTACATTTTCGGTCTCGTCTCTGATGTGGAGTTCCCCTGGGAGGGCAAGCTCAGTCCGGAGGCTGGATTCGAACTGGCGCGCATGGTCAAGAACCTGACGCCGGACGTGCCAGTGGTTCTGCAGACCAGCCGCACCGAGTTCCGTCCGCGCGCGCATGCCGAAGGGTATTCGTTCCTGCGGAAACGCTCGCCCACGCTGCTCAAAGACCTTCGCCGAATTCTTACGGACAACTTCGGCTTTGGGGATTTCGTCTTTCGCATGCCCGATCAGCGGGAAGTGGGACGTGCCAAAGACCTAACCGAACTCGAGGAAACCCTGCAAACCCTGCCCGCCGAGAGCCTGATGTACCACGCGCAGCGCAATCACTTCTCGCACTGGCTGATGGCACGCACCGAATTTGCGCTGGCCGCCAAGCTACGGCCGCGCAAGGTTTCCGATTTCAACGGTCCCGAGCATTTGCGGCGCGATCTGATCGAGTCGATCAACAACTACCGCCGGGAACAGAACGAAGTCCTGATCGGGGATTTCAAGCCCGACACGTTCAAGCCGTCGGAGTCGAGCTTCCTCAGGATCGGTTCCGGTTCACTCGGCGGCAAGGCCCGCGGCCTGGCTTTTGTGCGCCACCTGCTGCGCACCCGCCGCATCTCGCGCAGGTTTCCCGGCGTGCGCATTTCCGTTCCACCCGCGGTGGTGATCGCCACGGACATGTTTGACCTGTTCCTCGCCGAAAATAATCTGAGCGATTTTGCGCTGCATTGTGACGACGACAGCGAGATCCAGCAGCGCTTTCTCGACTCCGCACTGCCAGTTCCTCTGCTGGAGAATCTGAAGGCGTTTCTCGCGGAAGTCGATTACCCGCTGGCGGTGCGCTCCTCGAGCCTGCTCGAAGACTCGCAATATCAGCCGTTCACCGGGGTTTACGAGACGTTCATGCTGGGCAACCGACAGGCGACGCTGGAAGCACGACTCGATGAGCTTTCCGAAGCAATCAAGCGCGTTTATGCCTCAACATTCAGCCAGCATGCGAAGGCTTATGTGCGGGCTACGCCCTATCGCCTGGAAGAAGAAAAGATGGCAGTAATCCTGCAGCAAGTGGTGGGAACGCCGCATGGGACGCGCTTCTATCCGGACTTTTCGGGCGTGGTGCGGTCGCACAATTTTTATCCGGTCGACCCGATGACATTTGCCGACGGCATCGCGGCGGTTGCACTTGGACTCGGGCGCACAGTGGTCGATGGCGGCAAGTGCCTGAGTTTCTGCCCGCGCTATCCGCGCAACCTGCTGCAGTTCTCTTCAGTTGAAGACATTCTGGCGAACACGCAGACCGAGTTCTGCGCGCTGGAATTGGATGGTGCTCCGCAAAGCGGAGGTGCCGGCCATTTGCGGGAAGCGCGTTTCGGCCTCGACGTTGCTGAGAAGGACGGCACTTTGCACTCGGTCGCCTCGACTTATTCTGCCGACAATCATGCGGTGTATGACGGGCTGAGCCGTCCCGGCGCGCGGGTTGTGACCTTCGCTCCCATGCTCAAGCACGGCATCTTCCCGCTGGCGGCGATTCTGGAGTTGCTGGTGCGGGCCGGGGAAGACGCGCTGGGAAATCCCGTTGAGATTGAATTCGCGGTTCGCCTGCCTAGAGCGGAAGAACCGGCGGAGTTTGGATTCCTGCAGATTCGCCCGCTGACTTTAGCTCGGGATCATCAGGATCTCACCATCGGGGATGTGGATGCGTCGCAACTGGTGTGCAACAGTTCAAAGGTCCTAGGCAACGGCCGCATCGAAAACCTGCACGACATTGTCGTGGTCGACTCGCATCGCTTCGAGCGAGGCAGGAGCCAGGAAGTCGGGCGCGCGGTCGCACACTTTAACGCCAAATTGAGCGCTGAGAATCGTCCGTACCTGCTCATCGGCGTCGGTCGATGGGGATCGAACGATCCGTGGCTTGGCATTCCGGTGGAGTGGGACGAGATCTCGGGCGCGCGCGTGATTGTTGAGGCTGGCTTTCACGACTTCCGCGTGACGCCCTCGCAGGGGAGCCATTTCTTTCAAAATCTGACTGCGTTCCAGGTCGGATATTTCACCGTGAACCCCGACGCCGGCGAGGGTTCGATCGACTGGCAGTGGCTATCGCAGCAGGCTGCGGTCGAGGAACAAGGCTGCGTACGGCACCTGCAATTCGTCCAGCCTCTTCGCGTGGTGATGAACAGCAGGAGCAGCCAGGGCGTGATCTTCAAACCGGAAGGAAATTAAGAGCGCACCGCGATTTCCGGGTTGCTAACGGATCACGTGGATTCGGACGCCCAGCTTCAAGTTCTTCCATGATCGATCCGCCGTGTAGACAGGCGCTTGTAATAACAGGCCGAGGGCGAGACAGGCACGGTCTCCCAAAGACAGGCCCAGCGCCCGAGTCTCGGAGATCATGCTGCCTGCAGCTTTCGCGTGATACGCCGTGAAGGGGATTACTTCTTCGACGGGGCTAAGGGCGGCCGCCCATGCGGTTTCTGGGCTTAGGCCACGATCAACCAGTTTGCTTTGAACCTCGGCAAGGTTGACTGTGCTACTGGCAGCGGTGTTTAACAGCTGGGGAGTGAGTTTGTCAGCGCCTGGTTCGCCATTGAGTATCGCTAGCAGAGCAGATGCATCGAGCACGATCCTACTCACGTTTGGCCGCCTCGCGTCGTTCCGCGATCAACTCATCGACGAGAGAAACGCCGGGCTTGACGTACTTTCGTACATGTCGCTGTGCCCGCTCGATGCGGCGTTTCATGGTCGTGATTCGCAGTTCGTCCTCTTCCAGGCTCAGGATAACCTCGTCCCCTGGATTGATTCCGAGCGCCTTACGAAAAGCTGCGGGGATGACAACGCGGCCATTTTCATTGATCCGCAACCTGGCTTCTGTGTTCATCGTCCACCTCGTTCCTGTGACATAATCCAACAATATGTCACATTCTATCATGCATGACAAATAACTAATGGAATGACAAACCTGCCGCACATCGTTCTGTGATCCAAATCACAGCCTGCTTCGCAGCCCACCGAACACAATTATCTAGGTCGGGAAGACCGTTATTTCGTACGCCTGGGGGCCATGTGTTCAAAATCATCCACGCAGAATTCCTTGCGCCTGGAGTTAAACGCTTTGTTATCGAGGCGCCTCGCATCGCCCGAAAACAGAGGCCGGGGCAGTTCGTCATTCTCCGCATCTACGAAGAGGGCGAGCGGATCCCGGTAACGATTGAGAACTCCGATCCGGAGCGCGGCACGGTCAACATCGTCGTGCAATCTGCGGGGAAGACGACCCAATTGTTGAATTCGCTGAACACCGGCGGTCAGATTCTCGATGTCGTCGGTCCGCTGGGGAAGCCTTCCGAAATCGCGAACTACGGAACTGTAGTGGTGGTCGGCGGTGGGGTCGGCACGGCGATGGCGTATCCGACGGCCTCTGCGCTCAAGCGGGCGGGGAATCGCGTGATTTCTATTGTGGGTGCGCGCAACAGAGAGTTGGTGATCCTGGAGCCGGAGATGCGCGCGGTGAGTGATGCTTTGATGATCACGACCGATGATGGGAGCTATGCCGACAAGGGATTCGTGACCGACAAGCTGCGCCAGTTGATCGAGAACGGAACGCGCATCGACCTGGTGGTGGCTGTGGGGCCGATCGTGATGATGAGGGCGATCGCGGAGATGACGCGCAAGGAAAACATCCACACGGTGGTGAGCCTGAACCCGATCATGATCGATGGCACGGGAATGTGCGGTGGGTGCCGCGTATTGATTGGCGGCAAGAGCGAGTTTGCCTGCGTCGACGGTCCCGAGTTCGACGCGCACAAGGTGGACTTTGCGGTGCTGGTGCAGCGTAACTCGATGTATCGCGACGGCGAGCAGCGCTCGCTAGCGGAATTCCACCGCTGTAGGACGGAATCGGCGACGCCAGAAGGAAGGCCCATGGTTGCTGCAGTTCCGGCCGGACGGCAAGGAGAACAACGATGAGCCCCACGGTGAAGAAGTCAGTCAATCCCCTGCCGTTGAAAGAGCGCATGAAGGTTCCGCGTCAACTGATGCCGGAACAGGCAGCCGAAGAGCGTGCCCACAACTTCAGCGAAGTGAATCTGGGTTACAGTCCCGAGCTGGCACAGCAAGAGGCGCTGCGCTGCCTGGAATGTGCCAAGCCGACGTGCACCGATAACTGCCCGGTGGGTGTGAAGGTCAAAGAATTCGTCGAACTGATCGTAGTTGGCGACTTTCTCGGGGCTGCGGCCAAGATTCGTGAGGACAATGTTCTGCCGGCTGTGACGGGGCGCGTATGTCCGCAGGAAGATCACTGCGAAGGCAAGTGTCTGCTGTCGAAGAAAGTGAAGCCGCTAGGGATCGGCTATCTGGAGCGCTTTGTTGCCGACTATGAAAAGCGCATGGGGACGCATGTCGTGCCCAACGTTCCGCCGACAGGGAAAAAGGTGGCCGTGGTCGGCAGTGGGCCCTCGGGGCTTACGGTGGCTGGCGATCTCATCCAGAAGGGTCACAAAGTGCGGGTATTCGAGGCGCTGCACGAATTGGGTGGCGTGCTGGTGTACGGCATTCCTGAATTCCGTTTGCCGAAACAGATTATCCGCGAGCAACTGGATTACATGCGCGAGATGGGCGTGGAGTTCGAGACTGACGTAGTGGTTGGGCGTACCGTGACCATCGATGAACTCATTAAGGAAGAAGGGTACGACGCGGTTTACATTGGGACGGGCGCCGGACTGCCGCAGTTCATGAACATTCCTGGCGAGCATTTCAATGGGGTCTACTCGGCCAATGAATTTTTGACGCGCATCAACTTGATGAAGGCATACAAGTTCCCGACTTACGACGAGCCGATGCTTGATCTGAAGGGGAGAGATGTAGCTGTGATCGGCGGCGGCAATACGGCGCTGGATGCGATCCGGTCTGCGCTACGTCTTGGTGCGCGTAAGGCGTATGTGATCTATCGCCGCAGCGATGCCGAGATGCCGGCCCGTGCAGAAGAAGTTCACCACGCACGGCAGGAAGGGATCGACTTCCAGATGCTGACGGCTCCGGTCGAGTTTGTTTCTGACGGCAAGGGCTGGCTTACCGCCGCACGCTGCGTTCGGATGGAACTGGGCGAACCGGATGCTTCGGGGCGACGACGTCCTGTGCCTAAGCAGGGATCTGAGTTCGATCTGCCGTTGTCGGTGGCCATCATCGCGATTGGCACCAGCGCGAATCCGATCGTCCAGAGCACTACGCCGGGGCTGGGTACCAACAAGCGTGGATACATTCAGGCCAGCGAGGAAACGCAGCGCACGACGCGCAAGGGAGTGTTTGCCGGAGGAGATATCGTGACCGGCAGCGCGACGGTGATTCTGGCAATGGGCGCGGGACGGCGTGCAGCCAAGTCAATTCATGAATATCTAACCACTGGCGAGTGGTGAGGAAAGCCAGGTTTCAAGGTTTCCGAGTTTCAAGGGTTCAAGGTTAACAACAAACCCGTGAGCCTCGAGACTTTGAAACCTTGCGTTATTCAAAACTGATTTCGATGTAAGTATCCGTTCGCGACCAGACCAGCGGGAGCCGCGCCATCCAATACTTGTGGTTGATCGTCTGGCGCGCCCGGGCGTGCTCTTCCGGCGGAAGAATGCGAGCTGTCGCGGGAAATTCCGCTCCAGTCACCTTTCCTCGAATCGTGCACGGTGCCACGCGCACTTGCGGATTATTGCGGATCCGCTTCGTCTTACCCATGTCGCTGCGCGTCATCACGTAAAGCTTGCCGTTGTCATCACCAAACCACACCGGCGTCGCGATTGCCGCGCCGGACCTGCGAAACGTTGTGAGCGAGATATATTTCTGAGCTTGAATGGGTGCAGGAATCAGGCTGGGCATAAAACCATTCTAGACTCGCCACGTTCGATTGGCGCGGGATCGTAGTGCTCGCGCGTGCGAAGGCATCATGCCGGCGCTATGAGAAGATCGCCGATGAGCTTAAATGCGCCAACTCCTGTCGTCTCTGGTACAAACCGGGCTGCTGCGATTGCTCCGATCATGTCTAATGTGTTACAAGCCTGAACATGCGTAAATGGATGAAAGATCGATTACAGCGCCGAAGAAAGAAAGCTCCGGAGCAGGGAAGTCAGGCGGCGCCTCCGCCCTTACAGCCAGCATATTTTGATGCGGAGCAAACCCCGAGCACACCGGCAGAGCCAATTCAGGTTGAATCTGGGTATTCCGAGCCGAGTTCGCATGAGCCCGAGGCTCCAGCGGTCTCTGAATCCGAGTTTGAAGCACACCCCCCGCGCGAAGAAGCGGTGAGCGGCGCCGGGCAGTCGCGGCCGCCCGCAAGTGGGGATGGCCAGCGCGGTCGCGGACGCCGCCGGCGTGGTGGTCGCGGGCGCGGTGGGCGCGGGCGCGAGCAAGCCGTGGCGCAGGCGTTCACTCCTGCCGCCGCGAAGGGTATCGTCCCCGACCTGCCAGGGACTGAAGAAATCGCGCCAGAAGAAGGCGCACTGGAAGCGGCTGAACCCGAGGCTGAGGCCGCGCCGCAAGCGCCCCGAGTTCCGGCCGCCGTTCCCGCGGCATCAGCGCGTCCGCCGAAGGGTATCGTCGTTCTAGCGATCGGGCTGCCCGGTTCGGGCAAGAGTTCATGGTTCAAACGGCACAATGTGGTCCCGCTCTCCAGCGACATGGTCCGATCACTTCTGTTTGATGACGTGCGCGAGCAGCGCTTTCAGGATCTGGTATTTTCCAATCTGCGATCCATGCTCAAGGCACGCCTGATCGCCAAGCGCCCCATGAATTATGTGGATGCGACGAACCTTACGCCGCAGGAGCGCCAGCACTGGATCAAACTGGCCAAGGATTACAACTACGAAGTGCACGCCGTATTCTTCGATGTTCCGCTGGAAGTCTGCATCGACCGCCATCAGCGCCGCGATCGCGTCGTACCCGAAGACATTATGCGCCGCATGGCCGCCAAACTGAAGGCACCGGCGTTCGATGAAGGCTTCGCGAAGATCACGGTCGTGCGGGTGAAGAAAAAAGAATGAGCCGTTAAGGCTTTTCTTCTGTCAATTTCCGGATCGTCTCATCTGGGGTCTCTTCATCTCCTGGGATCGTGTAGGTGATCGTCTGTTGATTGGCACTATGCATCAGTTCCTCAATTTCTTCGGGACGCATCGGCATTCCGATACCTGCCCCCAGCAGAAGCGGTAGACATAACGCCAACATGCGCAGCCGTCGCTTAATCGACATGACACCCTCCTGGCTGACACCTGGGCCGCAGCGCAAAGAACGCATTCTGCGGCCGGGGACCAGCCTTTGCTTGTGAATTGGGTTTTGCCAGGGCTACTTCAGATCAGCGGATAGCGACCGGAGGCGGTCGCGAGGCAACAACGGGTAAGCACGCGAGGGTGGGGATTCCGCGTTCGTCCGGTCGCGGCTCGGACCATGCGATAGAGACCGCGCCGACGACGAATAAAAGTGGAACGAGTAGGGCCCAGAGCAAGCCGGCAGAAACTGGCGTCAACGCGGCCAGCAAAACCGCCACGAGACAGAAGCATGCGAACAGTTTGCGCAAGGAGATCATCGAGATCAGTCGAACGCTTCCATCTTATACCCGCTATACCCGATGTGGCTTTTCACCCCTTCAAGTGCGGTAGCAACTCTTTGAACGCAGCCGACGAAGAAGATCGCATCAATTCATAAATCATCATCTCGGTAGAGGAGATTACCGCACCCGCCGCACGCATGCGTTCGAGGCCGATCTTCCAGTTCCACTCGGTGCGCGAACCGACCGCGTCCGACGCCACGTGCACCAGGTAGCCGTCACGCAGCGCGCCCATCGCCGTCTGCGTGACGCAGATGTGGCTCTCCATCCCGCACAGCAAGAGAGTGTTGCGCTTGCCGGGAAGTCGCTTCAGCACACTGCAAAACACGTCGCTGCCGAAGCAGGAGAATAATGTCTTGTCGATCGCTTCCGTTCCCGCCAGAAGGGAAGCGACCTCGGGCACGGTTCCTCCGAGTCCCTTCGCATATTGCGTGCTGACCAGCGCTGGAATCTTCAAAATGGTGGCAGCGCGGATCAAGAGTTGAGAGTTCCGTACGAGTTGCTCTTTCTGAAAAATCGGCGGCAGCAGCTTTTCCTGGATGTCGATCACAACCAGCGCGCATTGCTCGGCCTCCAGAGGACGGCGGGCCATCTCGGCATACTCGGGGGCGGAGTGAACGGAATCGAGGGTAGTAGCCATGGCTGCTCCTGGCAGGAAAATAACGTCATCCGATTCTACCGCTTCAGAAGAATCGGGCATGGAGCGGGAAAAGCGCTCGCCGGTGAATGGCGCGTGACCTGGGATGATCGTTTCGGTTGACCCCGGCTCGCCCTGAACCATAAAATGAAAATGCGCTTGCGAGCTTTGGCCGCGAGCAAGAAGTTGCCCCCTCGTTCAACGGCTAGGACACCTGCCTCTGGAGCAGGTTATCGGGGTTCGAATCCCTGGGGGGCAGCCAAATTCACTTTTTCCCCGCTACCAGTAGTGCCTTTCAAAAATTGATTCCCAGCGCTAGAACCTCAGTTGGAGTGGTCCATCCGAAATTGAATACGTTGGTTGTGAAGCTCACTTTCTTGTAGGTGACGCCCGCCAGTACCCCGCGCTGGATGTCGAGGCCCGTGTGATAAACGCGGGTTCTTTGCGATACGAGGCCAACCTGCAGCCACTTCAGGGGTGAGTAGGTGAGTTGATCCCAAGTGTAAAAGAAATTGCTGTTGCGATTCTGGAAAGCGAAGACATATTCGTTTGCGGCGTAAAGTTGGACTCGCTTATAGGTCAGTGTGAACAAGCAGCCTGGTGCGATGCCGTTTAGATCGCCAAAGACAGCACCTACCATTGGGGTAGCTTGCAGCGCTAACTTCTTCCCGACGCTGAAGTTGTAGCCTGCCCAGAGGGACGCGGTCTCCAGAGCCTCATAGTTGTAGCGAGCTTCCAAGTGGAGCCAGTTGCGGTCAGCAGTGAAATCCGGCGATACGTACGATTGGCCCTTGGGCACAACGTACCCGCTCGTGGTGAGTGCGTATGCCCACGGATTCGGAGCAACTTTCGATGCATCTGAAGGCGCACTGGTGGGCGGCCCCTGTGCCATGACACGGGCCGTGAGCAGGCCAACCATAGCAAGAGCGCCGAGATGTTGTGTGAAAGTCATTCGCGCATCGTGATTCAGCCAACGGTTGCGACGGGTGAGGGCGCTGGCATCGAGCAGGACTACTGCTCGCCAACGGCGGACTGAGGGGCGCTTTCGGCGGAATCGGTGGTGCTGGCCAATCGGCTCGGCTGCAAGGCGAGCAGTTGCTGCAGAAGGGCAAGATCGCTCTCAACATCGGCGCGCGCCGTCTTTCGGACGGCAGCGGATTTTAATTCCTCACGCAGGCGCGCTTTCACAAGACCCGCGGCAAATTCGGAACTGGCAGGAACATCCAGAATGTTGGATCGCGCAATCCCCACTGACGTGATTTCACTTCCATCGCTCACTTGCAGGATTAGGCCCACAGAGGCGTTGAGGGCGGGCTGACCTGTGGCGTTTAAAGATGCCCATTGGTGTTCGTCGGCGTCGGCGTCGGCCGAAGACGAGGCGCGGAGGAGCTCATCCATTTGATCCTGAAACATGCGACGGTCTGCGCTCGTCAGGGGAGCACTCAACTGACGCTGAGAATCGAGGATTGGGGAGTTCTTCCCAGGGTTGAAATGCCAGTGTTGCACGTATATCGCAACTGCGGTGCCCGCGGCGTACGGGTGAACCAGGAAGATCGGCCACATATATTTCTTCGCGGTCAGCATGACCTCGAAAACACCTTTGATCCGCTTGGAGCGCGGAATGCTCCCTGGGACCTGTGGAATAACAAACTTGGATGGCTGCAACTCGGGATGCTGGCTGGTGTACTTGGAAAACGTTCTGGCCAGCTGTTTGGGCGTGGTTACTCCCAAGTCGCCGACAATGCTGCGATGCACGGAATGCGGATAGTAAATACTGATGACATTGCGCGCGAAGTCGGCACAGTTCGCGGTGACCAGGTTCCAGTGCTGACGGTTTGACCGGTCGTTGAGCAGGGCGATCAGCTTCGCATCCTGCTCGGGGCTGGCCTCGATCTCGAAAGTGTAAATAGTGCGGAGGTAGGACGCCCCGATCAACTCGTACCAGTCGCCACCGGGTGTGCCGCCGCCGGGAAGATCGGGAATGATCGACTCCAGGTGATTTCGCCGGTAACGGTCGCGTAGGAACGCAACCAGTTTCCTGTCGGACAAGAGTGGAACGTCTTCGGGCCTCTCTACGGCGTAAAGGTATGGGAGGAGCGGAATGGCAATCCAGTCGTAGCCGCCGATCCCGCGATAGCGACTGAGGACGACTCCGGTTTCGCCTGGGGCACAACGGCGCAGGAGAACTGGTGTGCTTGCGCAGACGCCGCTGAGGTAGACCGCCGCATGACCTGTTCCCGCCCACTTGCCATCCTGACCGTAAGGCTCTCCCACAAGGAGGGTTGCCCCGGTTCGGCCCCGTGCCAAGGGGCACAGGCAGAAAAGGAGAATGGCACTTAGAATCCTCAGTCTCACGACAACCTCTGGTTTGCCTGCACCCGTGCTCCTAGAGGAAGTGTCCTTCTGGGGATTTTCCCTCTTGTAACACGAGGATAGGCAACCCGGTACAGATAGTTAACTGTCAAAACATACAGGTTGCAATACCAGTGTACCCAAGGACTACACGGTCTGTTAAAACAACTTCATAGATAATTTGAATGAAGCGCAGTGAATTCGTCACTCGGTTCAGAAATCAACAATCTCGTTCGCGGCCGGATATCTTAAAACACCGTCCGTGGATTCGACGAGCTGGCAGCTGTCATAAGTGACAGGTGCTCATAAGAGCTGCTCGTAGTGAAATCGTATACTGGAAAGGCTAGGCAGGAGTGCTGCATGCTGGACAAGGAGGATCACTCAAGATGTCATTGCGCCGAAGCGTCGGCGAGTTCGTGCTTCGGCTCCGAGTTTTGATCTGGCTGAGCCTCATTGTGTTGTCCTGCGGGTTTCCGATCGGCGTGGTGGCCCAATCTCCCCACCTCCCGACCGTCGATGCAAGAGGGCCTAGTCGACCTGAAGCGCAGAAAACAACCAAGGCGGACGACACGCAGCCTGATCGGCAATCTCTGGGGTATATCCACGGTACTGTGCTGGATCAAGTTGGCGGGACCTCCCCCGACGCCAGGGTACGACTGACGCGGGAAGATCAGTCCCCGGTGCGAGAGGTATTGTCAGGGAATAACGGGCAATTCGTCTTTGCCGATCTCCCGGCTGGACCGTTTGAGATCACCATTTCGGCAGAAGGTTTCGAGACCCAAAAGTTTTCGGGAGTCCTGCTGCCAGGAGAGGCTTACCTTGTGCCGGCAATCAGGTTACCGGTGTCCGGGGGTGTCACCGAAGTGCGAGTGGCTGTGGCACTGACGCAGGTCGAAGTGGCGCAGGATCAGATTAAGGAGCAAGAGAAGCAACGAGTGCTCGGTTTCATTCCAAACTACTTTGTCAGCTATGTCCCGGATGCCGCGCCCTTGGTTGCGAAACAGAAGTTCGAGCTTGCCTGGAAGTCGACGATTGACCCCTTCACGTTTGTGGGAGTAGCGGCGCTGGCAGGAGTGCAGCAGGCGACAGACGACTTCAACGGATACGGGCAAGGCGTGGAAGGCTATGCGAAACGCTTCGGAGCAGACTACGCCGACGTTCTTACCGGCACCTACATCGGGAGTG
The DNA here is from genome assembly GCA_963795875.1 of uncultured Acidobacteriaceae bacterium. Taxonomy (GTDB): domain Bacteria; phylum Acidobacteriota; class Terriglobia; order Terriglobales; family Acidobacteriaceae; genus Sulfotelmatobacter. The sequence continues at coordinate 497,795 of CAWCJM010000002.1, read as the reverse complement.
CAATCTTACCCTCTCTCTTGAAGCAGGATCCTCGCTACTTTTATAAGGGAACCGGCAGTCCTCGATCACGGTTTTTCTACGCGGTTGCCAATACCGTGATTTGCAAAGGCGACAACAAGCGCTGGCAGGCGAATTACTCGGGAATTGGGGGAAGTTTTGCAACCGGCGCGATATCGTATCTGTACTATCCGGCCGACGATCGCGATGCGATGAACCTGGTGCTGCAGAACTCGCTGATTAGACTTGGGGAAACCGCCCTGGCCAATGTATTGCAGGAATTTGTCGTGAGGAAATTTACGCCGCGCCTTCAAAAGCACCCTCCCGAGAGCCCGCCTCCCGCTCAACCCTGAAAAGTGCTGTTCGCGAAGCTTGGCGTTTTCTGTTCTGCCCCATATACTTCCTCGACCTGAGCCTTTGTTGTCGTTACCGAGGGCCCGGAATACGGATGAATCATTCCCACAGAGAGAACGATCAGCAGCTACATCGGGGACTGACGCTCGGACCCACGATTTCTCTCGTCGTGGGAGCCGTGATTGGTACCGGAGTCTTTCTCAAAGCCACGGTGATGGCGCAAACAGTGGGATCGCCAAGCCTGGTGCTTTGGGCCTGGGGATTGGCTGGACTGCTCTCGATGGCGGGTGCACTCACCTATGCGGAGCTGGGCGCTCTTCTGCCGCACGCGGGTGGCGAATATGTTTACTTGCTGGAAGCCTACGGTGAGGGTCCCGCGTTTCTCTTTGGCTGGATGAGATTCGTGATGGGATCTGCGGGATCGATTGCCAGCCTGGCCGTAGGATTTGCCACATTCCTCGCAGCCATCCTGCCGATCAATCACGTTTGGGCCGAATATCCTTACCATGCGTTCGGGCAGTTGCTGGTATGGCGATTTGGAACACAACAGGCTTTAGCGCTCGGCGTAATTATTCTGCTCTCGGCGTTGAACTGCGGACGGGTTGTGCTGGGCGGGCAGGTTCAACTGTGGTTAACGATCTTGAAAGTTGCCGGAATCGCGATTCTCGTGGGGGGCATCCTGTTCTTTTCACGGGCCGGGGGACTGGCAAATCTGGCGCGTCCGGCGGGAGCGAGGCCATGGTCCGGGTTCGCGGCGTTCGGCACCGCCATGCTCGCGGCTCTGTGGGCCTATGAAGGTTGGAATCAGATGCCGATGTGCGCCGGGGAAGTGCAGAACCCCACGCGCAATGTGCCGCGCGGTCTCATCATTGGCACAGGGTTAGTGGTGCTGATTTACTGCCTGGCCAACTTTTCATATTTCTATGCGCTGCCGTTTTCGGAAGTGTTGACCTCGAATTCGACGACCTATCAAGACGCACTGCCCGTCGCCGCTAAGGCTGCGGCGACTTTTCTCGCCCGCTATGGCGCGACATTCATCTCGCTCGTGTTCGTGCTTTCGACGCTAGGTGCGCTGAACGGAACCATCCTGTCTTCAGCTCGCGTGCCTTATGCGATGGCGCGCGACAAGTTATTCTTTGCCGCCTTCGGTCGTGTCAGCGGCGCGACTCACGTCCCGGTATTCTCAATTGTCTTGCAGGGGATATGGGCAAGTTTACTGGCGATCTCGGGAACCTATGATCAGTTGACCGACTGCGTGGTTTTTGCTTCGTGGATCTTTTACGCGCTGGTCACGACTTCGGTATTCGCGCTCCGGCGGAAAATGCCCGGCGTCGAACGCCCGTACAAGACGCTGGCGTATCCATTTCTTCCGTTGGTGTTCGTAGTGGTCGCATGCTGGCTGGTGTGGAACACGATCCACACGCGACCGTTGGAATCGACGGTCGGCCTGGGTCTGATTGCCACGGGTCTTCCGCTCTATTTCTACTTTCGGAAGACACGCGAGCGAACGGAGAGGAATTCCAGCTCCAAGGGCTGATTACTTTGTGCGGCGTGGTTTGCTCTTCTTTTTCTGCGGGCTCGGTTTTCTGGAGCTGGATTTCTTTTGCGGAGCATAGGCGATGCAATCCGCTTCAATCAACATTCCCGGCAACTGACGCAGGTCGCTTCCCACGGTCGTGCGTACCGGATAGGGAGCAGAGAAGCGGCGGGCATAGACCGCATTGTAGCGTGCAAACAGCGCGGTGTCGCTCAGATGAACCGTCACCTTGACGACGTCGGCGAGAGTGGCGTTGTCGGCGGCGAGAACGGACTCCATATTGGTGATGACTTGTTCCGTCTGCGCTTCGATCGTATCGCCTGCCAGCTTGCCGGTGGCCGCGTCGACTGGGCCAGTTCCAGTTACGAAAATAAAGTCTCCGGCGCGCCAGCCTTGCGAATAGGCTCCTTGTGGCGCCGCTCCCTTCGTGGTTTGGATTACGTATTTCGCCATTGTGCCTCCCGATCGGCAAAACCTTATGTCCGCAGTCCTCGCGCCCGCACTGGCCAAACCACCTCGACGTGCTCGCCACGGAAGCCGACGATCTCGTCATTCAGATTGGCGCAAGTGCAGGCGTGATAGGGGAAGAAACGAATTTTGTCCCCCAGTTTCACGACTTCCTCCGTGCGCGCCATGCCGTGTTCTTCGTTGAGCCGCTCCACGAATATCTTTCGGTCAACGGCCCGTGCGATGGTTGCCGGAGCAGCGCGCCCAGTACCGACTCCGCCTGCATCTCCGCTGAAAGTCTTCGTTCCGCCGTCGATTGTGAGACGACCGCTTCCGTTCGCGCTCGCCACGGTGCACAACACTGACAGGGCCAGCTGATCTTCGATGGCGATGCCGTTATCCAATTGCATCAGGTCATTGAAAACGTAGTTGCCCGCGCGTGTCTCCGTGACTCCGGATACTTCGGCGACCCATTTGCCGGTAGGCGTGCTTCCGGCACTGACCTCTCCGACTTCGATTCCGCTGGCCCTCAGTTGGTTCGCGACCTCAACCACCAATTGCCCTTCATTATGGCCGGCATCTTTCGGGTTCGGTGCTCCAGGAAAACTGCCGGAGCGATATGTGGTAATTCCTGCGAAATGCAGTCCTGGCAGGGAGTTGATTTCGGCGGCCAGATGTTTGATGGAGGGTTGATCATCCGACGGAATTCCGCCGCGATGAAGCCCGCTATCGATATCGATGTGCACCCGGATCAGAGCGCCTGCCTCGGACGCGGCCTTCGACAAACCACGGGCGGCTAGCTCGGAATCGCAGTTCACGGTAAGGCTGCGAATGCGTGACGCCAGCGCGGCGAGGCGCTGCCACTTCACTTCTCCAACGACGGGATAGGCGATGCAAATATCTTCGATCCCCGCCTCGGCAAAGGGTTCCGCCTCGCTCACCTTGGCACACACGATGCCTCGAGCGCCGGCAGCAATCTGCAGGAGCGCGATTTCGGGGATCTTGTGGGTCTTGATATGAGCTCGAAACTGGACCTTGCATTTGTCCGCCTGAGCCTGCCACTCGCGAATGTTTTTTTCCAAGCGGTCGAGATCGATCAGCGTTGTGGGGGTGTCCAGCTCGTAGATGGAGGACCCTTGCCTGGGGTGAGATGGAGCCAACTTGGTTCTCCGTAGTCCGATTTAACTTTCCTAGGATACCTTCTTATCCGATTGCGGGGAATCCTTCGGGCGGCGTCGCGCGCTTTGGCTTCCACTAGCGGGCGGCCTTCGATATCCGTTACCATCTCACTCCGGGGATCACACTCCGCGATCAGCCTCATGCCCACGAATTGCAAACGTAATGCTCTCGGTACTCTCGCCCTCCTCGTCGCCCTGTGTGTTTCGAGCGCGCTCGCCAACAGCACTCAGATTGTCGTAGTCCCGGTTGCCAACATGTATTCCGGGCCGAGCGACCAGACCGACGTCGTGTCTCAAGCGATTTATGGCAGCAACGTTACTCTCCTCACTGCCCAGGGTGAATGGTGCAGGATTCAAACGGCCGATCATTACAAAGGATGGGTCCCGAGCCGGCATCTGCGTCTCGTGCAGAGTGGAGCGGGGTATGCGACGGCAGGGGCGGTCGTTCAAGTCGATAGTCTGTTCGCCAATGTCTATCGCGAGCCGGACGTTACCCGCCATAAGCCGGTCATCACCATTCCTTTCGATTCGCGCCTGGAAGTGATTGCCGATGACGCGAGCGACGAAAAAAAGACTGCCGGGAAGGGAAGCCACGAGGGATGGTTGCAGGTCCGGCTGCCTGACAAGCGCAGTGCCTGGATCCAGTCGAGCGACGTCGTCACGGACCCGAAGCCGTTGTCGATTCCCGAATCCATCGCACTCGCCAAACGCTTCCTGGGTATTCCGTATCTATGGGGTGGCACGTCGAGCTTCGGATTCGACTGCTCCGGCTTCACACAAATGGTAGTGCGGGCTCGGGGCTTCAACATGCCCCGCGATGCCGATAAGCAAGCAGCGTGGACGGGCGTGGTCGCCGTAGAACGCAAAGATCTGCAGCCAGGAGACCTGCTTTTTTTCGGCGCGTCGGCTCGCAAGATCGATCACACCGGGATGTACATCGGCGACGGGCAATTCATTCAGGACACAACCAATGGGCATCCGGTGGTTCAGATCAGCCGCCTCGACGACGAGCCCTGGACTCATCTCCTGGTTGCCAGCCGTAGATTGAAGTAATCTTCATCTCCCTCAGGGTCGTGTCGTTGCTTCTCTGTTTGGCGCACAAACGGCGGACATTCGGACCCAGTGCGGTAGACTTGCCAGCGGAATCCAGATGCCTTCAACTCTCGACGCGCTCCTGACCAGCCTCGAAGCCGCGAAAAGCTGTTTTGGGCGGGGCGCAAGTTCCCACGCGCAGAATCTGCTCGATCAACTGGGGCGTCGTCAGTTTCGCGACTCCAAATCGCTCATCCGCTTTCATGAAAGCTTGCTGTTTCTGCGCGCGTTCCCGCAATCGCGGATGGTCGTTGCGAAGATCGAACGGTTACTGGATAGATTCCACGTGAGGGTCGAAAATCTCCGTAGCCTTGGCGTCGATATGTCGACGTTCGACGACTTCGACACTTCCGGCATTGCGGGCACAACCATGCAGGATGCCCTCAACTTCGACGCCGCGCGCTGGCTGGTACGCCATATAGAGCGCAACGTTGAGATCGCGTGGGATGACTACGAAGAAGAACGCGCGATGGGCTCAACCTGGCCGCGCTTCATTCCGCTGCTATCGGAAGATGCTGACGTTGAAGCGAACATCCCATGGCGGAGTTGGCTCAACACTGCGAGGGGGCGTGAAGGGGATCTTGCATGGTTGATGAGCCGATTCGAACAGTTGCCGGTCTCGCATCGCGAACGCGCGGAGTCATATGACTCGTTGCGCCTGCCGCTGCGCTGGCGTCTCGAGAATCTGAAACTTTCGCGCAGCCGTAACTGGACCCGTCCTAAGGAGTTCTACTATCACCGCGAGCCCCTGCTGGTGCGAAGCCAGGTTTCGCTGGCGCACGAACTCACGCAGCCGACGCCGCAACTGGCCAAGCTCTCTCGCCGTGATGGCGTGGCTGTGATGGACTCCATCCGAGAAGTGATGGTTGTGCGCTATCGCGAACTCTATGGCACCACGCTGGGCGATCCCAATTCCGTTGTGCGTGCCAGTCTGGGTCGCGGCGTTGTCATGTATTTCTGGAATCTGCCGGCCGATCGACGACTGCCACTGCGCGCCTACGTCGCGGGATTCACTCTGAAGAATGGCGTGCCGATCAACTATATCGAGGCCATCGGTTTGTGCGAATGGATTGAGGTGGGGTTCAATACCTTCTATACATACCGACAGGGCGAAACCGCTTGGATCTATGCGCAGGCCCTGCGTTGCTTGTGTGCGGTCACGGGCGCGACCACGATCTCCGTCTACCCGTACCAGATCGGACAGAACAACGACGAAGCTCTTGACTCGGGCGCCTTCTGGTTCTATCGCAAGCTAGGTTTCCGTTCAGGCAGTAAGGAGCTGGAGCAACTGGCCCTGGGCGAAGAGCAGAAGATCGCGCGGAACCCGCAGTACCGCACGCCGAGGAGAACGCTGAAGCGGTTGGCGGAAGCGCATGTGTTCTACGAACTGAATCAACCCGATGATTCATCGGCCTCCGCAGCCGGGGCATGGGACACGTTTTCGACGCGCAATCTGGGCTTGCTTGTGAGCCGGCGCATGGCGCGCGACTTCGCGGGAGATAGCGAAAGCATCCGGCGCGCGTCAGTCGCGGCGGTGAGTCGTGCTCTGGAGATCAGCCTGTCCCGATGGAGTGTGGCGGAGCAGCGGGCGTTCGAAAATTGGTCGCTGGTGCTGGCGCTGATTCCGAGTCTGAGGCGCTGGACTCCCCAAGAGAAGCGTGACGCGGTCAAAGTCATCCGCGCGCAGGCCGGGCGCAATGAGATGAGCTATCTGCGACTCACCCAACGGCACCCACGGCTGCGCGAAGAACTTCTCCGGCGGGGATCAAAGCGTTAAGTCTGCGGCCGCTTTCCAACCTACTCAATTTCGTGCCGAACCTTCTTGGACAGTTTCTCCAGTTTCTTCAAGTCTTCGTGCAGATCTTTGACCAGCATTCCCTGCTGAAGTTTCTGCAGGTCGGATTGGACGTTCGTACTCAACGCTGACAACTCGTTGGCGTCGTTGTGAAGGGCCTGAAGCCTTGCCGCTCTAAGGTCGGGCCCAGGCGATGCCGATACTCGCGAAATCTGTTCTTCGCGCCGCTCGACTCTCTGGTTGATGCGGGTCTCGATGCTGGATTGCTGGCTGATGGCCGGGACCGAGAGAAGAAACAACAAGACAAAAACGGAGCGGGAAGGCATAGGGACCTCCGTCAGACGACTTCCATGGGAAGAAATTGTACTCCGGTCCCGGAGCATCGTGAACAGCAAAGTTAGACAACAAAGTTAGACTAGGAGGTTGCCGCATCGTTGCGCGGCCTAGTTCGCGAAATAGTCAAGAACGATCTGAGGTGTTGCGCGTGACAGAAGATGCTCCACGAGTCAAATCTGCGCCGGAATTGTCGGCTCACCCTGTCTTGCTCTACGACGGCGTTTGTGGGCTGTGCAACCGGATGGTGCAGTTTGTTTTGCGGAGGGATCCGGCGGCATTGTTCAGATTTGCGTCGCTGCAGAGCGAGTTGGCCACGAGCATTCTGGCGCGGCATGGGGCCGATGCTCGGGATCTCGATACTGTGTACGTCGTGGTGAATTACGAACTGGCGGACGAGCAGTTGTTGTCGCGGTCGGATGCTGTCAGTTTTATCCTCCAGCACATGGGAGCAGCCGCGCTTCGCTCGGCCCGTCCGGGTCTGGAACCCGGACCCACACAAGCAACGCCAACACCTGGATCTTTATTCTGGCGGCTGGCCGGGCGTGCCCTGCGCGTGGCTCCCCGGTCGTTTCGCGATTGGGGATACAGACTGGTCGCGCGCAACCGTTACCGCATCTTCGGGCGGTATGACGCGTGCCCAGTACCCACCAAAGGCACCCGCTCTCGCTTCCTCTCCTAGGTCCGGCGATCTGCCGACGAGGATTCGATGGCCGATCCCTGGCTCACGATCAGACCGATGAGCTCGTCCATCTGAACCTCTGTCACCGTGGGATTCATGCAGGTGAACTTGAGGGCCTGGCGGCTGTGGACGCGCGTGTGGCCGATGACGGCGACTCCAGAATCAAAAAGGCGCTGACGGAGAGCAGCGTTGATCGCATCGGAATCACTTGAAGCATGAGACCCGACGTAGCGAAAAACGACTGTGCTCAATTGCGGCTCACACAACAGTTCGAGCCGTGGCGTATCCCGAATCGCTTTGGCAGCGTGCCGGGCCAGTTCGATAGTTCGGTCGATCATGGCAGCGAGTTGGGTGCGGCCGAGGGTCTGAAATGAAATCCATAATTTCAGTGCGTCGAAGCGGCGGGTGGTGAGCAGGGAAGTCGTCACGAGGTTGGGGATGCCGTCGTCTGCGTGAGCTTCGGGATTGAGGTAATCAGCGTGCAACTTGATCGAGTCGAAGTGGCGGGCGTCGCGCAGCAGAAATGCGCTGCACGGAATGGGCTGCCAGAACAGTTTGTGAAAGTCGATGCCAAGGGAATCAGCGGCCTCGATGCCTTTCAGCTTGCTGCGATGCTGGGCGGAGAAGAGCAGAGCGCCGCCGTAAGCCGCGTCCACATGAAGCCACGCGCCCGCGGTTTGCGCCAGGGAGGCTAACTCGGACAAGGGATCGACGGAGCCAAAATCGGTTGTGCCTGCCGTAGCAATGATCGCCAAGGGAAGCAGGCCTGCGGCGGAGGTGGAATCCAGAGAATCCCGCAGCGCTGTGGGGCTCATGCAGAAGTGCTTATCCACGGCAACGCGCACAACGGCATCGGTTCCCAGGCCCAACTGCGATGCGGCCTTCTCAACGGTGAAATGCGCAACCTCGGAGCAGAAGATGCGCAACCGTCGAGCTTCCGGGGGAAGGCCAGATTTCCGCGCAGACCAGTTCCAATTCTTCTGAAGAGACGCGTCGCGCGCCAGCAGGAGTGCCATGTAATTCGACTGCGAGCCTCCAGTGGTGAACGTCCCGTCGGAAGTAGTGGGTAACCCAACTTGCGCGCTCAACCAGCGAATCATCTTCTGCTCAAGGACCGTGGCGATGGGCGCCTGATCGAAGGAATCCATCGACTGGTTAAGTGCGCTGATCACAATCTCGGCGGCCAACGCGGCTAGCAGCGGCGGGCAGTGCAGGTGAGCTGCGGTATGAGGATGGTTCACTGCGACCGAGTTCGAGACGACCGTGCGCAACGTGGCGGCGATTTGTTTGGAAGCGCCTCCAGCGTCAGGAAGAAAATCGGTGCTGATGAGGTCAGCTAGCGCAGCGGCGTTCTTTCCGGAATAGGGAGCTTCTGGCAGAGACTCGCAGAAAATCTGAGCGGCTTCGGAGACAAGCCTCAGGTAGCGGTCTTCGCCATCCTGCGTGGGAGTCAAGAACTCAGATTCGAACAAGCGCGTCTTCCCTGGGTTGGCCTACGTTTTGCGCAATCCGAGAATGAGGGCAACGATGCCGCCGGCGAGAAGAACGATACCGGCCGCAGGAGGCAGTTTGTCGCTGCTTTCGGTTTGGACGCTGATTTTGGCGTCGCCAATCTTTACGCCATGATTCTCGCGGTGAGGAAGGGGTACCACGAGCGACAACACACCTAATACCAGCAGCAAGACTCCGACGAGGGGAAGCGCTTTCATATTGAAGCTCCAATCAGTCGAGTTGCGCTCGATGCCCGCGCTCCTGTGAACCCGTCACACGCGAACAGCCGCACGCCAGTGATGCTATCATCTCGCGGCAAGTCGGGCGGGCTTGACTCCCAACCAATTGGCCGGCCATTGTCCCCGGCGCTTTCATTGCTGGGCCGCCGGGGCTATGATTGCGACCATGATGAACGCGAGTAAAATGCAGAGCTTTCCTATCGTAGCAATCTTTTTATTCTGTGCCAGCGCTTGCTTCGCGCAATACAACGAATCGTCGGCTCCGTTGGGGGACAAGCTCAAGAAGGCGTTGGAGCAGTCCTCGCTCACCGGGACGCGGGCCAAGCCCTTTCACGTGAAAGTGCACTTGTCCGAGTCAAGCAATCCGGCTTCCCCCTACCGTGCCGAGATTGAGGAATCCTGGGCTTCGCCCCGGCAGTGGACTCGCGTGATTGAAAGTCCCGACTTCAAGCAAACGCTGATCGTCAATGGGGATAAGAGCAGCGAGCTGATTACCGGCGACTATTATCCGCTATGGTTGAGGGCTTTTGTGAATGGCCTCTTTGATCCTGTCCCGAACGCGGACGTCTGGAAGAAACAGGACTCCAAGGTCACGCAGATGACGCTTCTGAACAGTCAACGCTCGGATGCATGCGCTCGAATGAAGTTCAAGCTTGGATCAGAGAAGGTCAACAACGATGCATTTGCGAGCATCTGCTTCGACGAGGCCGGGCATCTGAAGATGGTCGCATCGCCCGGCTACGGCATGGAATTTCACGACTACCAGAAATTCGGTGAGATGACGATTGCCCGGCGGTACCAATATGATCCAGAGCCGGGGACCGATCTCGTCGCGAATGTAATTCTGTTAGAGGAACTCAAGCCGGATGCTGCACTTTTTGCGGTTGAACACGCAACTCCAGCGGAACAGAAGCTGCAGTCCATTCACGTCACACAATCGACTATCGAGCAAGTCTCCGACAGCGAGCCCGCGATGGTTTGGCCTGCAGTGAAGAGTGGGAAAACGTCGGGACTGCTCAGTATGTACATTTCTGTGGACCGGCAGGGGCGGGTGCGTGAGGCGTATCCCCTGAATGCGGACAATGCAGGATTGCAGGATGCCGCGCGCGACCAACTCTTGAAGTGGAAACTCAAGGCGATGGTGGTAAAGGGAGTGCCTGTGCAGGCGGAGTCTGGCATGACGTTCCGCTTCAATACCAAGCTGGCTGAAAATTCAGGGGTTCCCTCGCAAACAGTGGCTGATGGAGCCGCTTCCGGCGCCCCTCGTTTTGCTAGTCAATAGATTTAAAATCGCGACTCTCCTAAGAATAGTTTCTCCTCTCAGGAATAGCTCACAAATGAAGACTGACAAATTAGCGAAGACCTATCGCGTAGAAAGCGGGAAACATTTCCGGCTGAAAGACTTTGATCCGGCGGATACGGGACACTGGCGATCCAAAGAAAGCGCTGCTGAGGCCTTGCAGCAGGGCATTGCCCGCACGGCGGATCTGCAGGACAAGCTGTACGCGCAGGACAGCTGGGCGCTACTGCTGATATTTCAGGCGATGGATGCGGCTGGCAAAGACGGCATCATCAAGCATGTGATGTCGGGAGTCAATCCGCAGGGCTGCCAGGTGTATTCGTTCAAGGCGCCGTCAGACCTGGAACTGCAGCACGATTTTCTGTGGCGCACGACGCGCGATCTGCCGGAGCGCGGGCATATCGGCATCTTCAACCGATCGTATTACGAAGAGGTGCTGGTGGTGCGGGTTCATCCTGAAATTCTCAAGAGCCAGAAGACGCCGCCCTCGCTGGTGGGCAAGAATATTTGGGAGGAGCGTTTCGAGGATATCCGGTGCTTTGAGCGGCACATGGCGCGGAGCGGGACCGTGATCCGCAAGTTCTTCCTGAATGTTTCGAAGAAGGAACAGAAGAGTCGCTTTCTGGAGCGGCTGGAGGAGCCCGAGAAGAACTGGAAGTTCTCGGCTGCCGACATTCACGAACGCAAATATCTGGGACGATTATCAGAAGGCCTATGAAGAGATGATCGCCAACACAGCGACCGAACACGCGCCGTGGTACGTCGTGCCGGCGGATAATAAATGGTTTACACGGCTGGTGGTCTCGGCGGTGGTGGTGGAGACGCTGGAGTCGCTCGACCTTGCGTATCCCAAGGTGGAATGAGGCGAAGCGCAAAGAGTTGGAAGCGGCGAAGAAAATCCTGATCTCGAAAAAGTGATTGAGCGGCCTGCGCGACGCAGAGCTCAAGGTCGTGCAGGGCCTGTCGGGAAAGCGACTGCCTGCCCTTTGCAGCCAGCCTCGGGTTGAATTACCATAACCCAATTGTCCACTTCTTCCCGGAGATAACCTGAACATGGGCCCAGACAAGATTCGCGGGAGCGTATCGATTCTTTGCTCCGTTGGCTTTCGCCGTTATTCTTCGCAATCGGGATTCGCAGTTCCCGCACACTCGCAAGCCAAACCGGAGCGGCAATCGAAGGCCGTGAAGCCGTCACCCACGACGCAGACCGCACAACCGCCAGCTCCGGCTGCGAGCGATTCCGACGCCGCCGAAAGCTCCAAGCCCGAAGAGAAGGCTTTTAAAGGGATGAAGTATCGCCTGATCGGGCCGTTTCGCGGCGGGCGGTCGTTGACGGCGGCCGGAATTCCGGGCGATCCGACGACTTATTATTTCGGCGCGACCGGCGGCGGAGTCTGGAAGTCGACCGACGGCGCCATGACGTGGTCGCCGGTGTTTGACAAGGAGGGAACGTCGGCGATCGGAAGCATCGCGGTGGCGAATTCCAATCACAATGTTGTGTATGTGGGGACGGGCGAGGCCTGCATTCGCGGCAACATTTCGCACGGCGACGGTGTTTACAAGTCACTGGACGGCGGCAAGACCTGGAAGAACGTGGGGCTGAAAGATTCGCGCGCGATCGGCAAGGTCATTATTAATCCGACGAATCCTGACATCGCCTTTGTGGCGGCGCTGGGGCATCCTTACGGGCCGAACACCGAGCGCGGCATTTTCCGCACGACCGACGGCGGAAAGACTTGGGAGAAGGTTCTCTACAAAGACGAGAACACGGGCGGCATTGATGTGGCGTTTGATCCGCACAATCCCAACATCCTTTTTGCGGCTTTGTGGCAGGCGCGGCGGACTTCGTGGAGCATGGCGAGTGGAGGCCCGGGCAGCGGCCTTTACCGTTCGAACGACGGCGGCACGACGTGGAAGCACATTGAAGAACACGGGCTGCCCAAGGGGCCGTATGGAAAGATCGGCGTGGCCGTGGCGGCGAATTCGGATCGCGTGTATGCGCTGATCGAGGCGCACAATCCGGATGGCGGACTCTATCGCTCCGACGATGGCGGCGAGTCATGGCAGTTGGTGAATCCCGATCACAGCCTGTGGCAGCGTCCGTGGTACTACATGCACGTGATCGCCGATCCGCGCGACGAGAACGTTCTCTACATCATGAACGTCGAGTCCTACAAATCGACCGACGGCGGGCATCTGTTCAACAAGGTCCGAGTTCCGCACGGCGACAATCATGGGCTGTGGATCGATCCGCAGAATACGCGGCGCATGATCGCTTCGAATGACGGCGGAGTGACGGTGACGCTGGATGGCGGCAAGAACTGGAGTCGCGCAGGACAACCAGCCGACCGCGCAGTTCTATCACGTCATCACCGACTCGGCGACGCCGTATCGCGTGTATGGGCCGCAGCAAGATAGCGGGACGGTGGCGATCGTCAGCCGCAGCGACGATGGATCGATCGACCACAGCGACTGGTATGACGTGGGCGGTGGCGAGGCCGGATATATTGCGCCGGATCCGCGCGATCCGAATATTGTTTACGCGGCCGACTATCAGGGAAACATCACGCGCTACGACCGGCACATTGGGCAGGTGAAGGCGATCACCGAGCAGCCGGAACTTTCCGACGCGCACGGGGCGGCGAATCTGGAACATCGCTTCCAGTGGACCGCGCCGGTGATGCTCTCTCCGCACGATCCGAACACGCTGTACCACGGCGGGGAGCGGCTGTTTAAGACCACCGACGGGGGCGTGCACTGGCAGGCCATCAGTCCGGACCTGACGCGGAATGACAAGGAGAAGCAGAAAGTTTCGGGCGGCGACATTACGCTCGACGACTCGGGCACGGAGTATTACGACACGATTTTCGCGCTGGCGGAATCGCCGCTCAAGAAAGGATTGCTCTGGGTCGGCACCGACGACGGCGCTGATTCAGCTGACGCAGGATGAAGGCAAGACCTGGACCAACGTTACTCCGAAGGATATGCCGGAGTGGGCGCGCATCAGCCAGATTGATGCTTCCGCGCATGATGCGGGAACGGCCTATGTGGCCGTCGATCGCCATCAGTTCGACGATCTGCGTCCTTATATCTACAAGACCAGCGACTACGGCAAGACTTGGACGAAGCTGACGCAGGGAATTCCGGACACGGCGTTTGTGCGCGTGGTGCGGGAAGATCCGAAGAAGCGCGGTCTGCTTTATGCGGGAACGGAGACTGGCGTTTATGTTTCGTTCAATGACGGCGCGAATTGGCGTGCCGCTGCAGCTGAATCTGCCGACGACGCCGGTGCATGATCTGGTGATCAAGGATAACGATCTGGTGGTGGCTACGCACGGGCGAGCGTTCTGGATTCTCGACGATCTTTCTCCGCTGCGGCAGTACAGCGATGACATCGCGCAGAAAGATGCGTTCCTGTATACGCCGGCGACGGCTTACCGGATTCAGGCGGGAGCGGGCGGCGAACGGCATCCTTCGAAGCGGACGGGGCAAAATCCGCCAGCGGGCGCGGTGATTTATTACTTCCTGAAGGACGCGCCGAAGGCTGACACCGAAGCGAAGATCGAGATCCTCGATGCTTCCGGCAAAGTCATTCGCAAGTATTCGAGCGCGGAGTACAACACACTGGAAGAGCCGCCCGACCCAGATGACAAGAAGCCGGAGAAGCAACTCAAACCGGAAGCCGGATTGAATCGGTTCGTCTGGGATTTGCGCTACGAAGAGGCGCATCATGTTCCTGGATACTATCTGTGGGAATATGGCAGCGGAGCGCGAGGCCCGGTGGCTGTACCGGGTCACTACCAGGTTCGGTTGACGGTGGGACGCAGACGCAGACGGCGGCGTTTGATTTGAAACTGGATCCGCGGGTGCAGGTCAGCCAGGCCGATCTGGAGCAGCAATTCAATCTGCTGCTGCAGACGCGCGACGAATTGAGCCGGGTTTACGATGCGGTGAACCAAATTCAGGACGTGCGCTCGCAGTTGTCGGGGCTGAAACGGCGGTTGCCGGAAAATGCCAGCACGAAGACGATCGTCAGTGCCGCGGACGATCTGGAGAAGAAGCTGGTGGCGGTGCGCGAGGAACTCGATCAATCTGACGATCAGCGCGAACGAAGACTCGCTGGCGTATCCTCCGCAACTGGATGCGAAGCTGGCGTATCTTGCGATGGATGTGGGCACTGCGGATTCTGCGCCGACCGAAGCCGAGCAGAAAGCAATTTGAGAAGCTGAAGCGGCAGAGCGGGGAACTGATCGGGCGCTGGGAAGACTTGCAGCGCCGCGATCTGGCCGCATTTCAGAAGCTGACGGCGGAAGGCAGCCTGTCGACGGTAGTGGTGCCGCCGCCGGGGCGCGCCTACGGATGAGGCGATTCCGGCGCACTGATTGATTCGCGTCCACTCGACATTTCACGTGCTGGCGGAAAGCGCGCAAGGAATAACGGCCGATGCTTCCACGCCGGCTGTTCCCGCCGTTTGACTTCGTTACTTCCTATTACTTCCGTGCCACTTCGATGGCACTGTTGTGCCTTGTTCGGGTGCGGGCCGTTGCTATTGTGCCGATAGAGGCTTGTAGTTGCTTCCTCCCCTGAGGATCAACGAGGTCGGTTCGGATTTGGGGGGTGTCTATGCGAAAGATGCATCTGTTCTATGCGGCGATTGGCTTCGCGGTGGCCCGCTGGATTTTCAAGCGGCAAGCGGTAGTCGACCCAGTCACACGGTTTCGGTCGCAGGGACTTCTGTAGAACGGTTTTTCCGGGCTTGGGCGTGCGCCCCGTTGCGCCTCCATTTCGTCAGCGCGCGCCCATTGCTTTCTTCCTCGCTCCCTGAAGTAACTGTTACCAAGGTTTGCCCGTATCGTCCCTGTTTCTTCGATCTCTCCATACAATTAGCTCAGGGCCTCTCGCGAGCGCTCTGAGCTTTCATGTTCTGGCTGCGAAAAACACGTCTGATCCTCGCACTGCCCATGCTGCTGGCTGCGCTGATCCCTGTCCTGTTGGCTGCGCAAGATGATCCGAATGGCGATCCGAACGACACTCCCCTGGGAGACGTGGCCCGAACCTTGCGCAAGAAGACTCCGCTCGTCGCAGAGCGTCATTGATGACGACAACTTAACGAGAGTGATGGATCAGGCGGAGAGTCGCCACTCTCCAGGTTCAGCCTTGCGATACCTGATGGCGGGAGAAAGCAAAGGATTTCGTGTGAGCGCTCCGGATGTCACCTGTAGTCTCGCCTTCACAGCGAACGTGAAATCGCTGCTCTCCAATCAATACGCGCAGATGGAATTGCCTCCTGGCGAACTGGCGAAGCTCGATGGACCAGCCACGATCGAAGGCGATGCGCTGATCGTTGCCGTTTATAACCGGACGGACTGGCACGTCAGCGAAGTTGCGGTGGCTCTGACTATCATCAAAAAGAGCGTTGTTCTTGGTGGCATGTCGATCGGCGACGCAGAGACTGAGGTTCGACCCGAGAAAAAGCCCGATTTGACGACGATTTATCGAATTCGCGCGGCTGCCCCGCCATGGGAGACGACAGTCTTCAGTACCTCGCTCAAGACGCAGCTGGCTGCCGATGAGGAATGGCATTGGGCGATCGTGCAAGCGAGAGGCTATCCTCCGCAGACGTATTCGCGGAATGTGCCGCGGACAGCTGCAGAGAGCACTGGCCCCGCAGCGGTGCAGGTCGATATCAGCTCCGCCGATCTCGACCAAGCCGACGTTGTCGCCGGCTGTGGCCGAGCCGCAGAACACGCCCGCGGGTTCACCCGCAGACAATCCGCAATAGGATTCAATCCGACCCAGATCGAAGCTTCTCACTTTACGAACTGTCCATTCTGCACTTCATATTCGACGCGGAAAGGCCTCTGCGTTTTGCGGTCCTGCCAGCCCTCCTGCGCGATCAGGGTCTTGGCTTGCGCGAGGCGTTCGGAGGGCAGGGGATGGGAGCGGAAATATCCCTGCAAGCTTTGAATGGCGAGTTGGGAGAGTTCTTCCTCCGGACTCTCGCGCGTGAATGACATATTCGTTGTGCAGTTTGCTGAATCTCTCGAACATAGCTCACCGCGCCGTAAGGCGAGTAACCGCCGAGAACCGCCAGACGCATGCCTTCGCGGTCGGCTTCGAGTTCCTCATCTTTGTTATAGCCGGCTTCCCACACCTGAAGCGGGATTTGCACGATTGCACCCACGATGCCAAGTTTCAGATTGCGCAACCGGGCTTCGATCTGCACGCGCTCGGCGCAGTGGTAGTGGTCGATGTGTTCGATTTCGTGTGCCAAGACGGCGGCGAGTTCGTCTTCGCTGGTCATCAGGTCGAGCATGCCCTCGCCGACGTAAACCGGGCCTCCGGGCAGGGAGAAGGCGTTGATCATGCTGCGGATCGGGCACGAGATGAAACGAATAGGGCAAATGCCGGTGGGCATTCGAGGCTGACGGCATTCCCGACCTGCCGCACATAGCTGTCGAGCGCCTGCTGTTCCGGGCTAAGCTTTTCGGTGGAGATGGAGTATCGCTGCAGCGAGTTGTTTGCCGACGGCGATTTCCTCGGCATCGGAAAGGCGCGTCAGCCGCATGGGCGCGCGGCTCAGATCGCGCTGGGCGTCGGCCGCCATGGCGACGATGGCGTTGGCGGAGACTGGCGTGGGATCGTGCCGGCGCTGGCTGAAATAGAGGCCAGCAACCCCGACGAGCAGCACAATCACAAACGCCGCAGCACGTTTCATAGGAATTGCCGAATCTTCTCGCTGTACTTGTTGTAAAGGAACGATGCCGAGACCATCGCGACACCGACGATGACGAAAGTGATGTAGCGATCGCGCCAGGTCCATGCCCCGACCACATGTCCAGCAGCAGCATCTTGGCGAAGCTGACCATCAGAAGAAGGAATCCCGTCAGCCGGAAACTGCGCTCGTTGATGGCGAACGCGAAGATCAGAATCGACAAAGCTTCGATGCCCCAGGCGACCGTGACCATGCCGGCGCGCATCTTGAGGGCGAGCATGAGGGTCAGCAGGAGCGACGGGCGCGAAGAACATGAACTGCTCAGGATGCCGCACCAACGCTGCCGTATCCAGTTGCCGGAAGGCTGCGTTCTTGTAGCGATCGCGCCACTGGAACGCCAAGGGCAGGCATGCCAGCAGAACGGCGATGGCCGGAGCCTAGAACGAAATATCGTCCGGTCCAGTCGCCGCCGGTGAAATAGCTTGCGCCAAAAAGATTGTGCATCACGCCGCGCGCGCAGACGCCCACTGTAAGCAGCAAGGCCTGATGCAGGAAGATAGGACGATCCAGCCATAGCGCCATTCCGAACAGGACGAAGACCACCGCCGCCCACGCCGTGACCAACCATTCGTTGGCAAACTGGAAATACAGGAGAGCAACGACGGTGCCGGTGCCGAGGTAGGCGAGCAGCATGTCGAAGTGGAAGCCGCGATCGTCTCGGCGCCGATTGTCTCGCCTCCAACTGGGCAGTAGACGAAGAACAAGATGAGAGTGATCGGCAGCACGGTGTAGATCCGCGGTCCCCAGAATTCGCCGGGATTTCCAGCCGTCAGGTTTGCGAAGAATATCCGTCCGAATGAAGCAGCCAGCGCCACATAGGCCTGGAACCTGAACTGCCGGATCTTGCGCCACAGCCCATACTCGAAGAGAACCAGGCCGAAGACAGCCCAACCCACGGCGATACTCAGCGACTGCAACTCATACCACAGCAGCAACGAAACCAACGCCGATGCAGCCCACGAATAGATGTGATGAAATTCGCGCTCACGGAATTCTTCTGGCATGCGGATGAGCCGCGACAGTCGCGTAAAAGATGACCGCGACGATGGCCAGACGAGAGCAGGCGGACGCTAATGCCATGCCAAGTAGTCGGCGACGTACAGATTCACGTCGACGCTGCGCAGCCATGGTGAGCGCGGCGAGCGCGTGGGCCTGCCAGCGAAGATCCTCAAGCTCAAATCGGCGATCGACGAGCGCCAGCACAAGAGCAAATACAGCCCAGATCGCTGCAAGCCATGCGTTGGGCGCTTCATGCCACGCCAGGAACGCCAGCAGAGCAGTTGCGGCGAAAGTATGCAGGTAAGCGACTGCCTGCCGACTTCCGAGTCGGGCGTCGTCGATTTGCGCGAAAGGAAATAGAGGCCCGCGGCCACAATCGTAATCGTAACCAGTCGCAGTGAAACGCCCGGCCAGACCGATTGCTCCAGCTCAAGATTGAATGTGAAAGCGCGCACCAGCGCACACGCCGCCACGACATTGGCCTGCCATCCGAGTGGCCGGTAACTGATCTGGCGCATCACCAGTGCGAGGACAACTGCAAACGCGATCCAGGAGACGGCGATCCAAGGCGCGGGCACGGCTTCATTGAGCACCCAGACCATCAATCCGGTGCCGGCCCAACTGTAGGCGATGCGACCGAACCGACGTGGTCCTGATGGGGAACGTTGATTCGCCGGGCGATCCAATAAGCTCCCACAACGACAGGCAACGCAGCCAAACGCATGCAGCGGAATGTTGTGCCAGCGCTGAATGCCCGATGGGTCGGCACTCACCGCGGCGAGGGCCGCCAAAACGCCCAACAGGTGCGCATGCCACGCCAGCACGGGATATCCGATCTGTTGGCCCACCTCCAAGAGCAGCACTGCGAAGGCAATCCCGGCAAGTGGCTGCCAGAGTTCAGGCACTTCGAAGTAGATAAGCGCCGTGATCAGCGCCGTGCCCGCGAAGGCGAACATCCCGCGGAAGAAACGTTGGTTGGAATCATCCTCGCGAGTTGCCGCCCATTTTGCTGTGAGATAAAAAGCTGCAGCGAGAATCGGCAACGTGATCAACCGGTTCTGAACGTGGGTATACTGTGCAACTTCGCTGTGCAGGTTGACCACGCCCACGCGATACAAAGTCAACACGCCGAGGACGCCGTATTGCACTTGCAGATGGATCGATCGTAGCTTCTGGCCAAGTACGGCGAAGGTCAACATGACGCCGGCGAAGGCGAGAGCAGTCCAGTCGCTGAGAACAATGCCCAAGCCGCGGACGCAGCCGCGAAGCATCCGAGGTAGGAATGAGCGGTGAGCATGCGGCGCGTCCGGCGGATCAGTGAAGAACTGTCGCCAGCGTTGCCCGCGAGCAGCGTGTTCAAGATAAAAAACGACGGCGCAGAGTGCGAATATGACTCCGGCGTCGAGCACGACATCGTCGCCGACTCGCCGGGCGACCATGAGCTGCTGAAAATCGATTCCGACCAGATGCAAGCCAACCAGCAAGCCTGCGAATAATCCCAGCCGGCGGAACACGACTTCACCGACCATCACGCCGGCGGCGAGAAATGCTTCGGCGCCGATCAGCCACAGGATGGCGACGTTGTTGCCGGAATAGCGGAACGGAACCGCGCCAATCATCAGCGCCGCGCCAAGAACGCTCAGAACGATGAATGCCTCGCGGCGGCGTTTGGTGATCGGAAGCTGTCCCAGGCTGAACTCGATGGCTCCAATGATCAGAAGAGCCCAGAACGCGAGCTCAGGCTGCACCGACTGGAACTTCATGGTTCCCAGCAGAAGCAGCGTGTTCAGCAGCGCAGCCGCGGTTGAAATATGCTCTTCGAAGGGGGACTTCGTCTTGCGGACGATGTACGAGATGCGATAGGTGATCCAATAAAACAAGAGGATCGCAGTGCTGGCGTGATAGTCGGGGAACGCGTGCCCCTCGGCGCCGTTGGCTCCAAGTAGCCGGTACAGCCAGTACAAGTGATTCCCGTAACTCGAGAGGATGCCGAAGACTTCGAGCTCGAACCATCCCATCTTGATGACGATGGCAACGAGTCCGAGCGCGAGAATCACGCCGGCAGAGAGACTGTAGACGTCGTCATTGCTGAGTGCGACGGTGCCATAGGCCAGAAGAAATGCGACCCCTGTCACCACCTGCGAACGGTAGCGCAGCGTGTGCACGACCATGGCTAAGGCCACGGCCAGCATGAGGATGAGATCGGTGCTGACAGAGTCCAGCACATGCATCGCTGCCACGTGGTTCAGCGCATAGGTGGTCCAGAACAGGAGCGACCATCCGCCTCCGATAGCGGGGTAAGAGAAGACGCGGTAGCGCTCGCGTTTCTCCAGAAAAATCCCGCCGCCGAGGAGCGCAAGGGAGATCACGTAACAGAGCGCGACTTTTCCCCACGGACCCAGTTGGCCGAGTTCCTTGATACCAAAGTAGGCAACGCCTAGCACGATCAGAACGATGCCGATCTTGTTCAGCCAGTTCCTGCCTAGGATCTCCTCGAGAGCAAACACAGACTTCATGCGCTCCTGGGAACTGGTCTTGGGAACAGAAGTATCTGGCGCATGCGCAGCCGGCGCGGAAGTGCGAAACGCGGCATGCTGCGGGGGCGCGCCAACGCGAGCCGCCGGGGGAGGCGGGGGCGTTGGAGTTGGCGGCGGCGTCGAAGTTGCGGGTGCGGTGATGGGCGGCGTCTGTGTTCGCGAATGCGGTGGCGGAGTTACTGCTGCCGGAGGTTGAGGCGGAGTAACTGGGACCGACGTAACGGGCGCGGGTGTTTTGGATTCGGACGGAGTCCGTACCGCAACGGGTGGCGGAGCGATCGGCGCCTGAACGATGGGAGGCGGAACTGGCTGGCGCTTCGGCTGCTCTACAATTTCAGGGACTGCCGGCTTTGCTTCTTCTTTCTCCTTCGCGGTTATGGACTCCGCGACCTTCTCAACCGCAGGAGTGGGCGGGAGATCGCCCGGCGCAGAAGCGACGACCGGTTCCACCCGCTTCTGTTCAGCCGGAGCCGATACCTTGACGGGCTCGGTCTGAACCGCCGAACGCACGGACTGCGGCCTTTCGTGGGCCGGTTCTGCAGTCGTGGGCGGCGCTGCTATCTGGCGCTTCAGCTCCAACAGTTCACGATGCAGGGCATCGCTCTGCTTGGCGTTCAGCTCGGCCAGATCCTGCAATTGCAGACGAAGTTTATTTTGCTTCCAGGCGCTGAGCCCAACTGCGGCCAGAGCGAACACGATACTAACCGTGGGCTCGCTCAAGGCTAATACCGCGATCACTACGAGAACGAGTTCCAGCATTGGCACTCCCCCGTATGTTCGTGATTCCGTAGCCTAAATACTAGAACGCGGGGAAGGCTCGGTCTTGCATTTCTTTCATTCTGCAAACTCCAAAGTTACTAACGTTCTGATCTGTGGTGACTGGATTTGAGCTCCCCTTCGTGACAAGATGGGCACAACTCCAAGCACAACAGGAGCTTGTGAGAACACCTCTATGAGCCAAGGTACGGTTGTGCCTGAACTTGAGACCACTGCAAACGCGCCCGCTGAAACTGCGCTCGATAGAGTGGAGAACGCTGCTCGGCCGTGGCGGCGCGGCTTCTGGTCTCTGGTCATCACCCAGTTTCAAGGTGCATTCAACGAAAATGGCCTGAAGAACCTGGTGGTTTTCCTCATTCTTGGGATGGCCATGCAGAAGGCCGATCGCGACCGGTTGGTGCTGGTCGTCGGCACGCTGTTCTCCGTTCCATTCATTTTGTTCTCGATGACGGGCGGCTTTCTCGCGGATCGCTTCAGCAAGCGCACCGTTACCATCGGCACCAAGTTATTGGAGATGGCCGTGATGGCGTTGGCTATCGCGGGACTGGGCTGGCAGAACCTGAACCTTGAAATGGCGGCAGTGTTTCTGGCGAGCACGCAGGCTGCGCTTTTTGGTCCTTCGAAATATGGACTGCTCCCGGAATTGTTGCCTGAGCCGCTGCTTTCCTGGGGCAACGGTGTGCTCGAACTTGGCACATTTCTAGCTGTGATTGCCGGCGGCGTTTCCGGCGCATTCCTGGCGGACTTTTTTCAGTCACATCAAGGTTGGTCGGGGCTCATCTTTCTGGGACTGTCGTGCGTTGGCTTGCTTTTCAGCCTCGGAATCACCAAAGTTCCTCGCCGCCGATCCCACGAAGAAGTTTCGCGCTAACCCAATTGGCGATCTTTGGGTGCAGGGCAGTCTGATCCGCAAGGATCGCGTTCTCTGGCTGGCCGTGCTCGGCAATACATATTTCTGGTTTCTGGGCGCGCTGCTGACGGCCAACATCGTGTTCTATGGCAGCGATGTGTTGCACATCAGCCCCACGCGCACGGGGATTCTTCAAGCCGCAGTTGCAATCGGGATTGGCCTTGGGAGTCTGGCTGCTGGGTATCTCTCCGGCGGGAAGGTCGAATACGGATTGATTCCGCTGGGGTCGGTGGGCATGACCGTGTTCGGCATCCTGCTTTCGCGGCAGAATCTTTCGTTCGCGCATGTGCTCGGACTGCTCGCTGCACTGGGCTTCTCGGCTGGATTCTTTGCCGTTCCGGTCAACGCGCTGATTCAGCACCGTCCGGACGAGAAAGATAAAGGCGGAGTGATCGCGGCGGCGAACCTGCTCTCATTTGTCGGCATTGGCGGTGCGGCGGGAATCTACTATGTCTTCCAGCACTACACACACCTCAGCCCACCCCACATTTTTCTCGCCGCTTCGCTGATGACTGTCGCGGCGACGGTTTACGTTCTGTACCTGCTGCCCGACGCGTTGCTCCGGCTGCTCTTGTGGATCGCGACCCACACGCTCTACCGAATTCATCTGCAAGGCCGCGACAATGTCCCGGCCAAGGGCGGCGCACTGCTCGTCCCGAATCACGTCTCGATGGTGGATGCGGTGTTACTCATCGCATCCATCGATCGCCCCATTCGTTTCCTGATGTTCAAGGGTTCGTATGATCACCCGCTGGTGAAGCCGTTTGCCAAGATCATGGGCGTGATTCCGATCTCATCCCAGCTGCGTCCCCGCGAAATGATTCAGTCGCTGCGCACCGCGACCCAAGCTCTGAAGGATGGGGAAGTGGTCTGTATTTTCCCCGAAGGCCAGATGACTCGTATCGGCCAGATGCTGCCGTTCCGCCGCGGCATGGAGCGAATTGTAAAAGGCGTCGATGTGCCGATTATTCCCGTGAATCTCGGCGGGGTCTGGGGATCGATCTTCAGCTTCGAACGCGGAAAGTTTCTATGGAAGATGCCGCGACGGATTCCCTATCCGGTGACAGTGACGTTTGGAAAGCCGATGCCCGCAACTACGAGCGCGCAGGAAGTGCGGCAGGCGGTGCAGGAACTTGGAGCGGAGGCGTATCACTTCCGCAAGCGCTACATGCGGACGCTGCATCGTTCGTTCGTGCAGACCGCGCGACGTCATCCGTTGCGCTTCGCCATGGCCGACGGCCGCACGCCGAAAGTCGCGTTTGGCAAGGCTCTTACGAGTACTGTATTCCTCGCACGGCGGCTCCGTTCCGTCTGGCTCGATCAAAAGATGGTAGGCATCTTGCTGCCACCGTCGGTTCCGGGCGCGCTTATCAACATGGCAGCGCTGCTGATGGGGAAGGTTCCCGTCAATCTGAACTACACGGCTTCCAACGAAGTTCTTGGCCTCGTGCGCCAAGCAATGCGAACTGAAGACGGTGATCACGTCGAAGGCCTTTCTGGAGCGTGTCCATCTTCAGGTTCCGGCGCAGGCGATCATGCTGGAGGATCTTGCCGATAAGCCGGGTTCGCTGGAGCGATTGAGCGCTGCGCTGATTTCCTGGCTGCTGCCCGTGCGACTCATCGAAAAGGCTGTTGGAGCAAGCCCGCAAGACGACTCTCGATGACGTCGCCACGATCATCTTCTCCAGTGGTAGCACCGGCGATCCCAAGGGCGTCATACTCACGCACTACAACGTCGCCTCCAACGTCGAGCAACTGAATCAGGTCTTTATGCTCGGGCGGAATGACAAGATTCTCGGAATACTGCCGTTCTTTCATTCCTTCGGCTTTACTGGAACGCTTTGTTTACCCACGACGATCGGGATGGGCGTCGTGTTCCATCCCAGCCCGCTCGAATCACGCGCGATTGGTGCGCTGGTCAGTCAATATGGCGTTACGTTCCTGCTGGCGACGCCGACCTTCTTGCAGGCCTATATCCGGCGCTGCGAACCGGAAGACTTTGGCAGCCTGCAGTATGTGATGGCCGGCGCGGAGAAACTTCCGGAGCGAACTTCGATTGCTTTTGAAGACCGCTTCGGAGTTCGCCCGCTTGAAGGCTATGGCTGCACCGAGTGTTCCCCGGCGGTAACCGTGAACACGCGCGACTTCCGGGCCGCACAGTTCCGCCAGGTGGGAGCCAAGCGTGCCAGCATCGGGCATCCACTGCCGGGCATCAGCGTGAGAATCGTGAATCCTGAAACCTTCGAACCGCTTGCTCTTGGCGAAACAGGTTTGCTGCTGGTACGCGGGCCCAACGTGATGCAGGGATACTTGAACCGTCCGGAGAAGACTGCCGAGGTTTTGCGCGACGGATGGTACAACACAGGCGACATTGCTGCGGTGGATGAAGATGGGTTCATCCGCATTACCGACCGCATGAGCCGATTCAGCAAGATCGGCGGAGAAATGGTCCCGCACATCAAAGTCGAAGACAAGTTGCACGAACTCAGTGGCTCGACCGAGCAAACATTCGCGGTAACCGCGGTTCCCGACGAGAGGAAAGGCGAGCGCCTTATCGTGTTGCACACACTTTCCGAAGACAAGCTGGAAGCGTGCCTTGCGCTCCTCGCCAAGTCCGATCTTCCGGCCCTGTGGAAGCCGCGTCCCGATCAGTTCGTGCACGTGGACACATTGCCCTACTTGGGAACCGGGAAGTTAGACCTGCGGCGGCTGAAGGAAATTGCGACGGAAGCGTCGGTGTGAGGGCAGAGCGCTGGTCTGAATTCTTGATAGACTACACCTGTGCCGGGATTAAATGCTGGCGAAAATCCAGCCGCCCATCGGAACGACGTGGTGGAGCGTCGTCTAACTCTTAAGACATCCCGGTTTTGATCGTGCGGAATTCGCTTCCTCACTTCCTGCCGCGTGAATCTGGCTGAGAAACTCAAGAGAGCCGACTGCTGATTCCGCGTTCTGGCAGGCATGCTAGACTAGGCACAAATCACCGCAACTGAGGACATCCATGAAATTCGGCGTCATCATTTTTCCCGGCTCGAATTGCGATCACGATGCCTACTGGACGATTCAACGTGTGGCGAAGCAGCCAGTTACGTTCCTGTGGCATGAGTCCCACGATCTCGAGAACTGTGATGCTGTCATTGTCCCCGGAGGGTTTGCGTACGGCGATTATTTGCGGACGGGGGCCATCGCGAAGTTTTCGCCGGTCATGGAGTCGGTTCGCAAGTTCGCTGACGGCGGCGGCCTCGTGCTCGGCATCTGCAACGGTTTTCAGATTCTCTGCGAGTCGGGACTGCTCCCCGGCGCTTTAATGCGAAACGTTGGCCTCAAATACGTTTGCAAGCCTGTACAGGTTCGGGTGGAAAATGTTGAGACGCCATTCACCAAT
The DNA here is from genome assembly GCA_963795875.1 of uncultured Acidobacteriaceae bacterium. Lineage (GTDB taxonomy): Bacteria > Acidobacteriota > Terriglobia > Terriglobales > Acidobacteriaceae > Sulfotelmatobacter. The sequence goes on along the minus strand of CAWCJM010000002.1, from coordinate 471,967 downwards.
GCCTGCTCCACCGGGGAAGTGTTGACCATCCCGATCGGCCACATGGAGGGCAACTACTTCTGTGATCCTACCACGCTGGAAGAGTTGCACCGGGGCAACCGTGTGGTGTTCCGTTATTCCTCTCCGGGGGGCGAAATCACGACAGCCGTGAATCCGAACGGATCGTTGGATAACATCGCCGGCATCTGCAGTCCCGGGGGAAATGTCGTTGGCATGATGCCTCACCCCGAGCGCTCGGCCGAACCGGAACTGGGTTGCACCGACGGGATGAAGGTGTTCAAGTCGATGGTCGGCGCCATGGCTCAGCGTTAGTCAATTCAGGCTTCCACACTGTTCGAAGAATTTTCTTGGCTATCAGCAGGCTTCCGTTGTATTGTCGTCCTTCTTCCCCTGTAGTACGGGTCCCCAAAACCTGGTTGTGTTCTCGAAGATCACACGCGGGGAGGCGTGTCTCTGATGACACCGAAGCAGATTCTGGATTCCTTTTCGGAAACCTTGATGCGGGATGAGCGAATTCTAAGCACACGAGAGCGCTCTCTGCTAGCGACGCTGCTGCAGCATGCTAAGGCTGCTACCAGCGAAAATCCCGAAACGCAGGATGCAGTCCGGGCGGTCATTGCCTCGGCTCTTGGCGAAACCGTTGCTCAGCGAGCTTTTGCAGTGCTGGGCAGCAGCATTGTCGAGCGTATCCTGGAAAACAGCGCTGTGCCGCTGAGCGACTTAGCCGGAATACGGGCAGCCGACTTTTACACCGGACCGAGACCACCCGCCGGCCCGCAAACCCCAGACGAGCCGCTGCGCACCATGACGGACCCGCAGACGCCGTCGCACTCGCCGGGGACGCCACCACCGCCAGGCGTGCGAGCACCCCATAAAGAACCCCACAAGCCGATGCGCGATACTCCGGTTGTTCCACCACCCAAAGATCCACAGACGCCCAGCGTCCGCGCTCCGCAGAAACCACCAACCGGTCCGCTGCGCGATACTCCCGTGATTCCGGCACCCAAAGATCCACAAACCCCAAGCGCCGTCCGAACCACGGTGGTCTCGGAAACGAGTGCTGCCGTTGCCGAGCGCCCGCTAACTTTGCCGGCGCAGTGCGTCGTTCTTGATGAGTTCCTGGCACCGCAGGAACTGGAAGACCTAATCCGCTTCACTTTGGAGCACGAAGTCGACTTCAGCGCCAGTGAGGTGATTTCTCCCAGTGCGGATGACGGCGTCGTGAACTATGAACACCGCCGCTCCCTCGTTCTGATGGAACTGGCTCACCATCAGGACTTGATACTGGAACGCATCAAGACCGTGTTGCCGCACGTGCTGGACAAACTCGGCATGGAGGCGTTCTCTATCGCCGGCGCGGAAGCCCAGATCACCGCGAGCAACGACGGAGACTTCTTCCACTTCCATAGCGATAACGCCAGCGATCGGGTGGCGTCGCGCTATCTGACCTTCGTCTACTTCTTCCACCGCGAGCCCCGGCAGTTCGGGGGAGGCGAACTGCGAATTCACGACGCGCGCCTTGAGCAAGGAGCATACGTCAGCGCTGGCAGTTACCAGACAATCGTCCCGCAACAGAATCAGATTGTTTTCTTTCCGAGCCAACTGCTGCACGAGATTACCCCGGTGGATTGCGCTTTGCAGCTCTTCGCCGACAGCCGCTTCACCTTGAACGGATGGCTTCGTCGCTAGACAACTCGGCGTGGCTGGAATGGATGGCGAACCTCATGGGAGGAGTGTCGCGGCAAAACTATGCCGCGACACTCCCGCCCGATCGCTTCTATTGCCTTCTGGATGAACTTCCGTTGCACCTGATCCCGCAGCGCACTCTTAGGTCCTTGCGCTTTCAGGAGAATCAGCTTCAAGACCTTTACCTAAACCCTGAGTGCATCGTGTGCAGCGATGGTGAACTGCCCGAAGAGGTCGCGTCGCAGAAGCCACTGTTCTCAGCGTTTGCCCTGCAGGGAACGATCGCGTGGGTACGAAACCCGGCTACGCAAAACCTACTTCCGTTCTGGCTCGGCCCACAACTCGAGTGTGTGGCGCGAAATCTGCGTCCGAATGAACCGGTAACATCCTCTTTCCCAACGAGCACACGCAGTCTGCTGGCACAAGCGGGAATCCTGATTTCCGAAGACCAAGAGTTGCGCAAACGGCACCTAGAAGAGGCGCTCAGGAACGCGTCTCGGTCGTTCCGAGAGAAGGGATATGCACCAATCGGAAATTTGATTCATCCCTTCCACCTAGCAGCGTTGCGGCGCTATTACCGTTATCTGATTCGTGCCGGGGCGATCCATCTGGGCGACAAGCAAAGTCCTCGCCGTTACGTAGCCTATAACGAGCCAGTGGCCCGCTTCTTCCACCGGGATATCGTTGCTGTTCTGAGCGCCGTGGCCGGGGAGGCCCTCCAGCCGTCCTACGTCTATATGGCTTCATACTTGAGTGGAGCGGAACTCAAGAAACACACGGATCGCGAACAATGCGAGTTTAGTATCACTCTTTGCCTGGATTTCTCTCCAGAGCCGCTTCTCGAGACTCCATGGCCCATTCAGCTGGATACGCCCGCGGGCGCGGTCACCGCTTATCAGGCTCTCGGGGACGGGTTTGCATACCGCGGGACGCGGCTGCCGCACTACCGCAACACGCTGAACCAGGGGCAGACCTCCACTTCTATCTTCTTTCACTACGTTGGGGCTGATTTCGCGGGCTCTCTGGATTGATAAAGTGAACGGTCTTTGTACCGGTTAGTGAAGTCCAGAGATGAGACAGAGCATGGAAAGAGTCTGGTTGTAACTGTAGGCAAAATGTGTACCATCGCGGCTCACGACAATCGGAGCCACCATGACAATTCCAGCCGGCACTCCCGGTCTTAACTCTTGAAGTACGGTCTCTTTTCCGGTAGCGACTTCCATCGTGTATACCGTGCTCGGAAACTCACCCAGGTGGTAGCCGTAGAGCACCGCACCATTGTCTGACCATTGCACTGGATGAAACCCTGATGCGACGTGGGCTAGGGGTTTGGGGGCGCCACCGTCGAAAGGATAAATGGCCATCGATCGGTCCGGAGCGATCCCCAGTATGTACCGGCTGTCAGGCGATAACGGTCCGCACGGTATTCCGTCCGGAGTTGCGGCTTTGGCACTTCCGCTGGCTACGTTCACGAGGTAGCACCGCGGTGCGTGGCCCGTCTCGTCGCCGTTCACGGCAATAGCTTGCCCATCGGGCAGAAAGCGCGCCCATCCATTATGAATGTGCGCCAGCCCGCTGACATCGATCTGGCGAGGCTGGCCGGCGCCGATGGGCAGAAGCGTCAACTGCGCGGCCTGGCTCGTCGACATCGAGATTGCCCACTTTCCATCCGGTGACATGCCTCCAGAGCTACCTTCTCCGAGACGTATAGGTAAGGCGCCATCGACTTTGCGAATTACAACCGCATACCCCGGACCGGCAGCCTCGCTGGCGTCTTCGAAGAGCAAATACTGGCCGTCGCGTGAAATATCCCGGGCTGAGTTCAAGTCGTGCCACGACAGGTCTACATCCTGTTTCTTGTTCCCTAACGCGCTAAAGGCCATCGCCTGACGCTTGGAGTTCAGGGTAACGAGGACGCGTCCATCCGACGAGATGTCCTGCAGGGTGATTGCTGTGGGCAAATCGAGAAGGGTCCGAACTTTTCCCGAAAGATCCACCGCCATCAGATTTAGATTGTTTCCTTTCCCAACAGCCGTGAACCATATCTCTTTACCGTCCGGGCGCCATGCGACGCCATGCTCCGAGGCCCACTCTGTGGTGAGAGTCTTTACGTGCCGGGCGAGATCAACCACGCACACCGTGCCGCGATTGTCCCAGATGGCGGGGTGGTCCATGAAGGCGATCTTGTCATGCTGCGGCGAAAAGCGAATGTTGCTGATCCAACCGCTGCTCTGGTACAGCACATTCCCGCTTGGGTATTCCAATCGGCTGTGGCCATCGACATAGTGCACAACCGCTAGATTGCCCACTGTGTCCCAGTCGGCCCAGCGGACATCCGACTGTAGTTCCTTCGGAGATCCTCCGGCCAGAGGTGCGCGAGCCAGCATTCCGTCAACCGTTTCGAGTTGACCATTGTGGCCACCGTGGAGAACGACCGCCAGTTCGTTGCTGGGGGAGACAGCTAGTAGATTGGCGTCACTTAGATCGAGCGGCTGTGCCAGAAGAGAATTTCCGACCGTGGTAAACAGCTGCACGGGCTTTCCGTTCCATGCGGCACTGTAGAGGATGGACTCGCCGTTGGGTGCAAAACGGGCCGAATAGACCGTGCCGGATTCGAACGTCAAGCGACGATAGGTCGGAGGGGGAACCGTAGTGTGCAGCAGTTGAGCTATCCCGAGGATTAGCGTCGCTGCGGCCATGGCCGCTGCGATTGCCCATGGCAATTTAGAGCCAGTCGAAACTGGCTTGGGGAAGGGACCTACTCTGAGTGGCGAACTTGCCGAAAGAGTCTGCAGCGCGAAGACTAGATCCTTTGCCGACTGAAATCGGTTCTCAGGATCCTTTTCCAGGCAGTGCTTGACTATATCCTGGTATCCCGGCGGGACCGCAGCGTCGTCCAGTTGGGCGCTTGCCGGTTCTTCGCGTAGGACCGCTGTCATCGTGTCGACTTCGGTCTCGCCACGAAACGCGCGACACCCGGCCATCATCTCGTAGAGAATCGCACCGAAGCTGAAGATGTCGCTGCGGTGATCCACGGGCTTGCCGCGCAGCTGCTCCGGCGACATGTATGCGACCGTGCCAATGACAGCACCGTGCTTGGTGACCGTCGTCAGGTTTTCAATCGGACGATCGCCTTCGGTGCGTGTTTGCAGCTTGGCCACGCCGAAATCCAAAATCTTGACGCGTCCGTCGTTGGTCAAAAAAAGATTTTCCGGCTTCAGGTCGCGGTGAACGATCATCCGCTCATGTGCGGCGGTTAGTCCCTGTGTAATCTGCAGAGCGTAGTCTGCAGCCTCGCGCACCGGAATCGGACCTTCAGAGAGCCGCTGGCGCAGGGTCTTTCCCTCCAGCAGTTCCGAGACGATGTAGGGCATAGTGCCCTCGAAACCGACGTCATATATGGCAAGAATGTTGGGATGGTTCAGTGCGGCAGCCGCCCGGGCCTCCTGCTCGAAGCGGCGCAGGTGATCGGGATTGTCGCTGGAAGCCGGCCGGATCAGCTTCAGGGCAACATCACGCCCGAGCCTCTCGTCGCGCGCGCGAAAAACTTCGCCCATCCCTCCGGCGCCGATTTTTTCGAGGACCCGGTAATGCCCGACCAACCTGCCATCCATGATGGAATACCCAAGCGCTCTGAGCGACCCTGCTGTGACATGGCATGTTAGGTGTGCCAGGCGGAGGCAGTCAAGACCACAAGAGGGAACTGGGGACGCGAAACCCGAGGACCGCCAGAACGCTAGGGGGACCCAAATCCACCACAGTCCGGTCGAATGCCCGTGCTATAATTCAGGTTCGCCTGCATACCGTACCGAGGCAAGCGTTGTTGAGGTAACCTTGATCTCCTCTGAAGGCGAATCCTGCGCCATCCATAGCTCTTTAAAGAAGATATTTAGACACGAGGTCTAACCATGTCCGGCCACTCAAAATGGGCCACAATCAAGCACAAGAAGGGCGCGCTCGACGCCAAGCGCGGCAAGATCTTCACCCGTCTTATTAAGGAAATCAGTATCGCCGCGAAGAACGGCGGTGGCGATCCTGATTCGAACCCGCGCCTGCGGGGAGCAATCCTCGCGGCCAAGGCCGAGAACATGCCTGCCGATAACATCAAGCGGGCCATCCAGCGCGGCACGGGCGAATTGCCAGGCGCCACCTATGAAGAATTCTCGCTCGAGGGCTACGGTCCAGGCGGCGCGGCGGTGTTGCTCGACATCAATACCGACAATCGCAACCGCACGGTGAGCGAAATCCGTCACGTCTTCGGCAAGAACGGCGGCAACATGGCCGAAGCTGGCGCTGTTTCGTGGATGTTTCATAAGAAGGGTGACATCCTCGTTCCCAAGACTGCTGCGAAAGAAGACGATTTGATGAACATCGTTCTCGAATACGGCGGTGAAGACTTGAATGATGACGGCGACAACTGGGAAATCCTGACTGAGACCTCTGCCTATGAAGCCGTGCTGGAAGCAGTGAAGAAAGCCGGCATCGAGCCTGTATCCGCCAGCGTTGCCATGATCCCGCAGAACTACATAAAGCTCGAGGGCGCTGCGGCCAACACCATGATCCGTCTGATGGAAGCCTTCGAAGAACACGATGACGTGCAGAACGTGCATTCGAACTTCGACATCGATCAGAAAACCTTGGAAGAAGTTGCCGGATAGTTTTTGCGGCAACGTGAAAATCGCAGAGCCGCCCTGGTTTCGGGCGGCTTTTATTCTTGTGTGGTCCATTTTTGTCTCGTGCACTCGGCGGACCAAAGTTTTCAACACGTTCGTGGAAAACGCTGTGGAAAAGAACCAAAGTACCTTTGTAAGTGATACACCAAACGGATGCTTCAACACTTTGCACTACTGCAAGTGCTGGCACTTTCGTGGTACAACTCGCGAGCAAATGTTTCTTGAAAGTTAGACTCGACAAACTTCTCGTGGACCGCGCCCTGGCCGCATCGCGCGAACGGGCCCAGGCTCTCGTTCTCGCAGGCAAGGTGCTGGTCGACGATCAGAAAGTTGAGAAAGCCGGCGCGCAAGTTTCCGCGCAGTGCGTTATCCGACTGCTCGGCGATGATCTCAAGTACGTCGGCCGCGGCGGACTCAAACTGGAGCGCGCCCTCGATCATTGGAATATTGCCGTCACGGGGAAAGCTCTGCCTCGATATTGGTGCTTCTACAGGTGGTTTCACGGATTGCCTGCTGCAGCGCGGTGCTGCCCAAGTCATTGCAGTCGATACCGGCTACGGCCAGATGGATTTCAAACTACGCCAAGACGCGCGTGTTCGGCTGCTCGAGAAGACCAACGCCCGCTACCTGAAGCGTGAAGACCTCCGCGTAACGGTGGATTTCGTCGCTATGGACGTGTCGTTCATCTCGGCGACTCTGGTGCTTCCGGCCGTCATCGCAGCTGCATTTCCGGAATCGCCCGACGAACGCCACGGACGGCAAGTCGTTGTACTGGTGAAGCCTCAGTTCGAAGCCGGCAGGGAACACGTGGGCAAAGGCGGCATCGTGCGCGACGACGTCGCACAGCAGGCGTCCGTCGAAAAAGTCAAAACTGCAGTGAAGAACTTGGGTGCCGTGCAGACCGAAACCATCGAATCGCCCATCCTCGGCGCCGAAGGCAATCGCGAGTTCCTGCTCTATAGTTTGTTCTAACCCTCCGTGTCCTCAGTGTCCGCTGTGGTGAACTCCCAGAATTTCTGTACAATCTCCTTTTCCCTATGGCCACTCCGCAAGCGCCTTCCCAGAAAACCGCAGCCATTATTGCCCGGCCCGATCGGCCAGAAGTCGCGCAAATTCTTCCCGGCCTGTTCACTTGGCTCACCGAGCACGGCTATAGAGTCATCGTGGACGAGGAAACAGCGGAATATACCAAGGGTCAAGAAATCGTTCCACGGGTGGGGATGTCCTCGAAGTCGCTCGATCTCGTAGTGGTGCTCGGCGGCGATGGAACGCTGCTGTCAGCTGCGAGGGTCACGGCTGCGGTCGACGTCCCTCTACTGGGCGTGAACCTCGGATCGCTCGGGTTCCTCACCGAAGTTCCCCTGCCATCGCTTTACACAATGCTGGAAGCGATCGCCCAGGGACGCGCTGCTGTCGAACATCGCTCGCTGATGCAGGTCCAGTTGCTGCGAGGCGATTCGGTGCGCGGCAGCTACCTGGTCTTCAATGACGCGGTGGTCAACAAGACCGCTCTCGCGCGCCTCAATACGTACGAGCTACACATCGATAAGGTGTTCGTCGCCAGTTACCGCGCTGACGGCATGATCGTAGCCACGCCGACCGGCTCCACGGCGTATTCCCTATCGGCCGGCGGACCTGTGCTCATGCCAACGGTCAACGCGATCGTGATTACGCCGGTCGCGCCGCATTCCCTGACGCACCGTCCTTTGGTAGTACCGGATTCGGTAGAGATTGAGATCTTGCTGCGCAGTGAAGAGGAAGTTGCCTACTTGAGCCTTGACGGACAGCCAGGCCTCGACCTGCGCGATGGAGACCGTGTCCGCTGCCGTCGCTCCGAGCACCATGTGAACCTGTTCCGCACCGGCGCGGACTTCTTCCACGTCCTTCGTACCAAACTGAAGTGGGGAGAACGGCAGGAATGAGCACCTGGTGAAAACGCTAGCGGAGGAACTTATAACTCTGCACGTAGCAGTTCCGACACTTTTTCCCGCCGCCGGATGATCTTTGCTGAAGTGCCATTCACCAATACTTCTGCCGGATGTGGGCGTGTGTTGTAGTTCGACGCCAGCACCATCCCGTAGGCGCCGGCATCCAGAATAGCGAGCAACTCGCCTTCTTCGACTACTGGCAACTCGCGGTCTCGCGCAAAGAAGTCTCCCGTCTCGCACACCGGGCCGACGATGTCGGTCACTTCGGACTTGGCCGCCGGGTTCACACTCTGCGTCACCGGAATAATCTCGTGATAAGCGCCGTAGAGCGCAGGCCGGATCAAGTCGTTCATCGCGGCGTCCACTACCAGAAATCGCTTGCCATCATTCTGCTTGCGGTAAATTACCGAGGTCAGCAGAATGCCCGCCGGACCGATGATGGATCGCCCCGGCTCCAGCAACAGGCGCACGTCCAGGCCGCGCAGGGGAGTTGCCAGCGCCTGCGCATACGCCGCTACATCTGCGGAAAATCCTAAGCGCGCTGGGCTTTTCGTAGGCAATCCCAAATCCACCGCCCGCGTCGATGTAGTCGATGCTGTGGCCATCCGAGCGCAGTTCGCGGACCAGGTCCGCCACCCGCGCCATGGCCTCGCCGAAGGGCGCAGAATCCGTTATCTGCGAGCCGATGTGCACGCTGACCCCGCGCACCTTGAGATACCGAGCCGCCGAAGCTTTGGCATAAAGAGCCCGCGCCTCGCGGATGGGCACGCCAAATTTGTGCTTGCGCAGCCCGGTGGAAATGTAAGGATGCGTTTCTGCTGCAACGTCAGGATTTACTCTCAGCGCCAGGGGAGCCATCTTGCGCAGTCGCCCGGCGCACTCCGCCAGTGCCCATAACTCCGACTCGCTTTCGACATTGAAAAGCATGATTCCAGCCTTCAACGCCGCGGTCAGCTCTTCCCGCGTCTTCCCTACGCCTGAGAACACGACCTTCTTCGCCGACTTGCGGTCAGCGACGAGCACGCGTTCCAGTTCTCCGCCAGAGACGACATCAAACCCGGCAGCCCTTCCTGGCCAACATCCGCAGAATGCTCAGGTTCGAGTTGGCTTTGACGGAATAACAAATTGTGTGCAACTGATCCCGAAAGGCCGCGTCAAACGCCGTGTAGCGCTCGCGGATCATCGCCGCTGAGTAGACATACAGTGGCGTACCGTGTTGCATCGGCTAGCTTTTGCAGAGAAACATCTTCGCAGTGCAGGGCACACGATCCGCCGCGGCGCAGCATCCCGCGTGTGGTTTCGCGATAGACAAATCCCGGGGGCCGCACAGCCGGATTCGGACGGCGCGAGCTCATTTCTTTTTTGGAGAGGCGTGCGCGCTGCCGTGCACCCGGATGGCGACGACCGTTTGGTCATCGAAGGTTTCCACGCCAGCGGAGTGTTCGGCCGCGGCCTTGAAGAGCGAATCGACCACGCAGTTCGCCGACTTTGAGGAACACTCGGCAACGATCTTCTCTACCCGGCCGCGCCCGAAGAGTTCGCCCTTGCGGTTGCGGGCGTCAAGAATGCCGTCGCTGAAGAACACGAACATATCGCCGGGCTTCATGCGGAACTTGAATTCGTCATAGTCCGCTTCGTCGAACAGGCCGAGGGGCAGCCCAGTCGCCTCGATCACTTCATTCTTCCCGCCGTGCACAAAAATCGGACGGGGAAGTCCTGAGTTCGCCACCGTCAGCGTGCGTTGCTCGTCGTCCCATACGGCGTAAATGATGGAGACAAACTGCGCCTCGATTCGTCGCTCAGCCAACGACAGATTCACCGCCGAGAGCATTTCAGCCGATCCAGGTTCGATCGGAGCATGCGAGCGGATGATCCCGCTCACCAGTGCGGCATAGATCGCTGCCGGCGCTCCTTTACCGCTGACGTCGCCAATCGCGATTCCAAGCCGCGACATGGAATACGGAATGAAGTCGTACAGGTCGCCACCGATGGCGCGAGCAGGAACGAACTTCGCAGCCACGTCCAGATGTGCCATCTTCGGACTGGTCTGCGGCAGCAGGCGTCCCTGCAATTCCCGCGCCAGAGCCAGATCACGCTCCAACCGGCGCTCCTGCCGTTCAATCTCCTCGTACAGCCGCGCATTCTCGACGGCAATCGCAATCTGCGCCGCCAGAGTCGTCATCGTGCGCTGATGCTCCTCCGTAAAGAACCCCCGGCGCGTGTGCTCCAGGTCGAGTACTCCAATGACTTTGCCTTTATAAACGAGCGGTACCGCCAGTTCAGACCGCGTTTCAGGATTTGCCTCAACGTAGCGCGGATCCTTGGTAACGTCGGGCACGAGGACAGCTTGTTGGCTCGCCGCCGCCAGGCCAACCAGCCCACGTCCCAGTGGGATTTCGTGCTTCAGATGAATGTTCTCGTTGAATCGCAGGGAAAACCGGTGCTGCAGTTTCTCTCCAGCAGCATCCAGCAGAAGGATGCTGAACATCTGGTAGTCGATCAGCCGCCGCACCAGTTCCGCGATCCGGCCAAGCAATTCGTCCAAGTTCAGGATCGAAGTAAGCTCGCGCGCAATCTCGTTGAGCAGCAGCAGAATCCGCGCCTGCTTGGTGGTGCGTGTATAGAGTTGTGCGTTTTCGATGCCCGCCGCCATGCGCGACGCCACCAGCGTCAGCACGCGAACATGTTCTTCATTGAAGTAGCCCGGCTCACGCGCTTCGATGTCGATGACCCCAATCACCCGGTTCTTGGTGATGAGCGGTATAGCGAGCTCCGAGTGCACGTTCGGAACCGCTTCAATGTACCGCGGATCTTTGGTCACGTCGTCAATCAGAACGGCCTGTCGCAGTTGCGCCGCCTGCCCGGTCACGCCCTCGCCGACTTTGATCCGGCTGCGCTCCGCGAACTCAGGCGGATACCCAACCTGAAAGCGAAAGCGCAGTTCCTGCGTCTTCTCGTTCAGTAGCAAAATGGCGAAAATCTCGTAATCGATGACTTTGCGCACGACTTCGGCGACGCGCCGTACGGTCGTATCCAGGTCGAGCGACGTAGCTAAAACATCAGCAACATCGAGCAACAGCGACTCGACCGGCAGGCGATCCGGTTTGGAAAGGACTGAACTCATTCGTTCGTATGATAGCAGCCGTATTCCGTGTCGCCCTTGAGTACGAAGGAACGTCGGCGTGAAAGCCGCGTTGTGACTACACTTGGCGCTCTGCTCGAGCCAGCCTATCCCCTGGGCACAACGCAAATGTCAGGGAGATTGCGGTATTTCTCTGCGTAGTCGAGCCCGTACCCGACCACAAATTCATCGGGAATCTTGAATCCGACGTAGTCGCCCTCCAGCGGAAGTTTGCGTCGCGATGGCTTGTCGAGCAACGCCGCGACCTTCAGTGACCGTGGTTGGCGTGCCAGCAGCATCTTTTTCAAATAGGTCATCGTAAGGCCCGTGTCGAGAATGTCTTCCACCAGGATGATGTTCTTGTCCTTGATGGATTGATCCACGTCCTTCAGCAGCCGGACTTCACCGGTTGAATCCCATCCGCTCTTCAATTCGTTGGCGGGACTGGGCCGGTTCCCATAGCTCGAGACCCCGATAAAATCGAAGGTCGAATCGAGCTCTACTTGTCTTGCCAGATCGGCCAGGAAAATCGCCGCGCCTTTGAGCACGCCAACAAAGATCACGGCCTGACCTGCGAAATCCTTCGTGATTTCCACACCCAACTCGGTTACGCGTTTAGCGATGTCCTGCCGCGAAATCAGCACCTTGAGTTCTGCCATGGCGTTTCATATTAAACTAGGTTGGCAGATTAATGGAAAAAGCGAGCTCTCCTGCCACAATGACGAGCGCGAACCTGGGAGCAGCGAGCAACTAGGAGCTATAAGCACTCATGAATTTGAAAGGTCTCAAAGTCACGTGGCTGGGCCACTCGACGTTCCGCATCGAAACTCCTGCCGGAAAGACAATTTTCATCGATCCCTGGATCATGGGGAATCCTATGTTGTCCCGAGGCCGACAAGAAAGTGAAGAAGGCCGACGTTCTGCTTTGCACCCACGGCCATGGCGACCATATTGGCGATGCCGTCGAAGTCGTCAAGCACCACAATCCGCTCGTAGTGGGAATTTACGAACTCTGTGTCTGGATGGCGAAAAAGGGTGCCAAGCAGATCTCCCCCATGAACAAAGGGGGATCGCAGACGGTAGGCGATATCAAAGTAACCATGGTCCACGCCGATCACTCCTGCGGCATCCAGGACGGCGACGAAATCGTCTATGGCGGCGAGGCTTGCGGTTACGTGATCGAGTTTGCTAACGGAGTGAAGATTTACCACGCCGGCGACACGAACGTGTTCGGCGACATGGCGATCATCCGCGAGTTGTACGCTCCCGAAATCGCCATGATCCCGATAGGCGATCTCTTCACCATGGGACCGCGCGAAGCCGCGTATGCCATCAATCTGCTAAAGCCGAAGACCGTCATCCCCATGCACTTCGGAACTTTCCCCGCGCTCACCGGAACCCCGAACGCCTTGCAGAAACTGGTTCCAAACGTTGAAGTGTACGAGATGAAGCCGGGCATTACCATCGGCGGTTGAACCGTCATCGGTTAAACGATCGACGCTTAACCATTAGGGCTATCGCACTCGAAAGGGAAGCGCGTGACTAAGGTGAATGTACCTCAAGCTAAGAAGAAAAACTCCGCCGCAAGCTGGCGCCACTACAACTTCACCACCGCCGGACCGGTCGATGACTACCTCTACTCCATGCTGCCCAAGCGAGAGGAAGTGCTGGCAGAGATGGAAGACTACGCCACCGCGCACGACGTCCCCATCGTGGGCCCAGCCGTCGCACGAGTTCTGCAGCAACTAGCCTTGATGATCAATGCACGCACGGTATTCGAACTCGGGTCCGCCATTGGCTATTCGACCATCTGGTGGGCTCAGACGGTGGGCGATAAAGGACGAGTGATCTACACCGACGGCGATTCGAAGAATGCAGAACGTGCTCGCGGCTACTTCCATCGTGCCGGAGTTTCCAACCGCATCACGCTGCATACCGGAGACGCGCTGGAGTTCCTCTCGGAGCAGAAGCAGGAATTCGACATCATCTTCAACGATGTCGACAAGGAAGACTACCCGCGCGTGCTGCGCCTGGTGGCGCCCCGCTTGCGGAAGGGCGGACTGTTCATTACCGACAACGTGCTGTGGAGCGGCCGCGTCGCCGAAAAGAATCCGACGGATCGCCCGCACCAAGGCCATCCTAGAATTCAATCGCAAACTCTACGACACGAAGGAGTTCTACACGACGATGCTGCCGATCCGGGACGGTCTTGCGGTGGCATTCAAGAAATAAAAGCCGGCCAGCCTCAGGCATCGCGATCTTAGTCGTTGAACTGGCGACGGACGTGATTTCCCCGCGATTCGCCTTAAGCGTGCCTTTTAACACACCCGTAACATCCCTTCACTATAGTGTCCGCAATTCCATCGGATTCAATTCTGCTCACTAGAGATGTCACAAAGGACCGTCATGGCCACAGCATCCACTGTTCTTGATGCCAAATCCGCCGTTCTCCCGGCAAGATCGGCATGCTCATGTTCGGCGATCGTCCTGGTCATTGGCTTTGCCTATGCGGGATCGCATCTGCTTGGGCGACCTTTCCACAATGCACAACGAATCCGTGTTGCCCTACGTGCTGCTCGGGATCGCCCTGCTTGTGGCGCTTGGTTTTGAGTTTGTGAACGGCTTCCACGACACCGCCAATGCCGTGGCGACGGTTATCTACACCCATTCGCTGGAACCCCACGTCGCGGTGGTATGGTCGGGCTTCTGGAATTTTCTGGGAGTGATGGCTTCGTCCGGATTGGTCGCGTTCACCATCGTCTCGCTTGCTGCCGGTGGAGTTGATTTTGCAGGTGGGCAGCAAGGCCGGATTTGCCATGGTCTTCGCGCTGCTGGTCGCCGCGATCATCTGGAATCTGGGAACGTGGTACTTCGGACTGCCAGCCTCCAGTTCTCACACGCTGATCGGTTCGGTCATCGGCGTAGGCATCGCCAACCAAATGATGGCCGGCAGGACTGGCACTTCGGGCGTCGATTGGGGACAAGCCGCCAACATCGGCAAGTCGCTGCTGCTCTCCCCGCATCGTCGGATTCGGCGTCGCGGCCCTTCTGTTGCTAGCGGCCAAGGCGCTCATTAAAGATCCGAAACTCTATAGCGCCCCAGAAGGCGAGGCCCCGCCGCCGTTCTACATTCGCTGCCTGCTGATTCTCACCTGCACAGGCGTCAGCTTCTTCCACGGGTCCAACGACGGCCAGAAGGGCATGGGGCTGATCATGCTCATTCTGATCGGAACCGTGCCCACCGCCTATGCGCTGAACCACGCGGTGACCTATCAGGAATCGCAGGACTTCATCGCCGTCTCGCAGCAGGCTTCCGAAGTGCTCGACCATTATGTCGAACCGGGCGCCGTCATCGGAGACGCCCGCGACGACGTGACCGAATACATCCGCACGAAGCAGTTCACCGCCAACACCATGCTGGCTATGCGGACGCTGGTCAACGACATTGGCAACGAAACCAGCCATCTACAAAGAACTGAAGAATGTTCCCAACGACCGGGTTCGCAACTTCCGCAATGATCTTTACTCTGGTGAGCGAAGCTCTGCGCCTCACGGCCAAAAGCGGCCAGCCTAAATTCGCCCCAGCCGATGCCGCCGTCCTCGCCAACTACAAGAAACACGTCGATCATTCCACGCGCTTCATCCCCACTTGGGTGAAGGTTGCCGTGGCGATGGCTTTGGGTCTGGGAACCATGGTCGGCTGGAAGAGGATTGTGGTGACGGTGGGCGAAAAAATCGGCAAAGAACATCTGACCTACGCGCAGGGAGCCGCCGCGGAAATCACCGCCATGGCGACGATCGGAGCGGCGGACGGATTCGGTCTGCCGGTCAGCACCACGCATGTGCTTTCCTCGGGCGTGGCCGGCACCATGGCAGCCAATCATTCGGGCATTCAAATGAGCACGGTGCGCAACCTTGCGCTGGCCTGGGTGCTCACGCTCCCGGTCGCGATGTGTTTGTCGGGGTCCTTGTTCTGGCTGTTCCGGCGGATCTTCTAAGATCGGTCTTCGGTTTTACCCGGATCCCGGTCTTACTTCGCCGGCTGCGGTTGGATCATTTCGACGTCGATCGTGATGGTGATCTCGTCCCCAACGACTCCCGAACCGTAAGTAACCCCGAAATCCTGCCGCTTAATCTTGGTCGTAGCCGAAGCGCCCATGCGCTGACCGGCCCGGTCGGCGATGGGCCCTGAAGGTCCATCCACGTCAAGCACAACTTCTTTGGTTACGCCATGAATCGTCAGGTCGCCCGTAATCAGGAGTTTCCCGGGCCCGGCCACTTTTGCTGACTTGGAATGAAACGTAATGGTGGGATATTTCTGCGCATCTAAAAAATGCGGACTGCTCAATATCGTTATCGCGCATTTCGACGCGCGTATCCACCGAACTTGCGTCGATTGTGGCCTCGAGAGAATCTTTCGACGGATCCGCCGGATCATGCTTCACCGACCCGCTCACTTTGGTGAATGCGCCTCGCACGGTGGAGACTCCAAGATGTCGCACCGAAAACTGCGCGGCAGTGTGATTCGGGATCGATCTGCCAGGTGCCGGCCTGCGCTGCGGCGCTGGCTGCCATCGCCAACGCAGTGATGAGGGTAAGAACAAGACGGCTCATACTTTAAAAGGTCTCCTCGAAGCGAAATTGAGTTTAGTAATGCTAAATGGATTTGACCGGAATCGCCAACAAGTCCTCGACCAGGCCGACTTCTTTTTGCAGGAAGGGTTCCCCGTGGGTCACGCCCCCGAGCATGCCGTAAAAACGCGCCATGGATTCGACGCGGGCGCGAATCTCGTCCTGAGCAGGGAACAGATCCTTGCCCGCTTCCTGATCGCTGAATTGCGATTTGTATGCGAGGATCGAAGCGAACTTTCCTTCAAACTGCTCGCCGATGTCCACCACAAACGAAGGCCGAATATCGTAATAGAGCGTCGCATAAATGATCTTGAAGGGACGATGCGGTGCAAGAACAGCATTGGTATCCTGCCGGTTGTCTCGGGGGCGCTCTGCCCCCAGGTCTATGGAGGAGGCCGACGGCTGAGAGCTGAGAGCTAACTTCGCCAGCCCAGCCAGGAAGCAAGCTTCATATCCCAACACCGACGCCGTGTAATGATCCGGATGCCGCCCCTTCCAGTAAGGCAGAATGATCACCCGCGGCCGCGTCTCCCGAATCACGGTTGCGACCTTCAGCGGTTCTCGTAACGTGTTCTCCACGCGACCGTCAGGAATGTCGAGCGCCCGCCGCCAGCTCGACGCCGAGAATCTTGGCTGCATCATCGGCTTCGCGCGCGCGATCGTCCGCCGTGCCCCGCGTCCCCATCTCGCCTCTGCGTCAGGTCGAGGATGCCCGTGCGCTGCCCGCGCTGCGCGGCCTTCAGCAGAGTTCCGCCGCAAGTTTGCTCTACATCGTCGCGGTGCGCGGCGATGGCAAGAATGTCCAGAGATTGGATGTCGAGGAGGGGCGATGACATGTCAGTCGAGATTGCCTTGCTCCAGCACTACGTTCTCGCGCACGATCAACCGGTGCGCCGCCATTTCCTTCAGCGTGGGAAGCACGCGGTTCACATGCTCATCAGTATCGACGAAAATGATGATCACCGGCAGTTTGCCTCCTGCCTCGACTAGATGCGAGGTCTCCACGCGCTGCCGCCCCAGGAATCCCGCAACGCGTGAAGCGCGGTCGCCGCGTAGACATTCTCTTTGCGCAGGTAGTTGAGAATCTCCATGTGCAGCGGCCGGTGATGCCACTGGTCCGCTTCGTTCAGATAGATGGTGACTTGCACTGCCATTGCATCTGGCATTTTACTCGTGATCCTTCCTGGAAATCTGCCCATTCCGTGCCGCAACATGCCGTATAACTCCGAATCCACGAACTGATCCCACTTGCGCAGATGTTCGCGCTGGCAGCCTTCGTGGCGCATGCCCAGCTTCACTCAGAATCCTGCCCGAGCCGGGTTGTGCTTGAAATGCGAGGCGAAGATGCGGTGCAGACCAAGGTCTTCAAATCCGTAACGCAGCATTTCCCGCGCCGCTTCCGTCGCATAGCCCTGTCCCCAGTACGGAACGCCCAGCCAGTAGCCAAGTTCGGCGTGCTGATGCTGGTCGTCAACGCGCAGGCCGATGCCGCCAATCTGCCGGCCGTCACTGCGCAGCGTGATCGCCAGCCAGATCTTGCCCGGTTCCTGCGCCAGAGCCAGAAAGTCTCTTGCATCCTGCTCGGTGTAGGGATGCGCAATGCGCAACGTGGTGGCCGCAACTTCACGCGTGCCGATCAAGCGGCAGCAGCTCCGCGATATCGGCCTCGCGTGTAAGGGCGCAATCTCAGCCGCGCGGTTTCGAGCTAGTGGGAAGCCGTCGGTCCATAGTTCAGAGCGCCCGCGCCAGCGCCATGCCAGCCAGCGCGCCGCCCAGGCAGAGCAGGTTGTTGCTGAGGACGTTGGCCAGCATCAGTCCCCACTGGCCTTGCTCGAAGTACGCCATGGTCTCAAACGCGTAGCTGGAAAAAGTAGTGAACGATCCGCAGAAGCCCACCACGACCAGCAGTCGCCAGCGTGGATCGACCAGCACGCGCTCGCTGGTCCAGATGACGAAGAATCCCACGATGAAGCTGCCCACAATGTTGATGGCGAGCGTTCCGTAAGGGAAGACTGGGCCGAATTCTCTGGCCGCGAGACGGCTCAGCAAGTATCGCAGGTTGGCGCCGACGATCGCGGCGACGGATATAGCGAGGAAATCTTTCACGATGGAGCTCCTACAAAAATAGTTCAGATTCTGTAGGAGTTATCAGCCTGCGAAGCAGCGCAGGCGGTTGTGGCGAACTCCATCGCCGTCCTTAATTTTTACCACAGAGGACATGCCGGCAGCACAGGTACGCCGAAGGTCCGAGGTCTGACGCCAGAGGTCGGTTGCTTACTTCTTCCGCTCCACCAGAAACCGCGCCAATTCCTTCAGCGGCTCCGCCCGCTCGCCGAAGCTGTCCAGTTCCGCGAACGCTTCGTTCACCAGCGCATCCGCCCTGCGCACCGATGCTTCAATCCCAAACAGTGCCGGATACGTCGCTTTCTCCGACGCCGTGTCTTTGCCGGCAGTCTTTCCCAGTTGTTCCGAAGTCTGCGTCACATCGAGCACGTCGTCCACAATCTGAAATGCCAGGCCAATCGCCAATCCGAACGCTCGCAGCTTCGCCACCTGATTGTCTTTCGCTCCGGCATAAAGCCCGCCGCTCACCAGGCTCGCCGTGATCAGCGCGGCGGTTTTCGAGCGATGAATGTACTCCAGCATCTCCGCCGTCGGCCGCGTGTGTTCCGCTTCCAGATCGACGACCTGCCCGCCGATCATGCCGTCGATGGTTCCCGTGCCGTGGGCGATCTCCTCGATAATCCGCACGCGCGCTTCCGCCGGACACTTCAGCCGCGCCAGCACTTCGTAAGCCTGCGTCTGCAACGCGTCCCCAGCCAGAATCGCGATGGCCTCGCCAAATGCCTTGTGACAGGTCGGGCGCCCGCGGCGCAGATCGTCGTTGTCGAGCGCGGGCAGGTCGTCGTGAATCAGCGAATAGGTGTGCAGCATTTCCAGCGCCGCGCCCAGTTCTTCGATGCGCGCCGGCAACGATCCCGCGACCATGCGTCCGGCCTCCATGCAGAGCACGGGCCGCAGGCGCTTGCCGCCGGCAAACACGCTGTGGCGCATGGCCTTGTGGATCGACTCCGGATGCTGGTCTCCAGCGGAATGAGCCGGTCGAGCGCGGCGTCGGTCAGCCGCTGTCCTTGTTCGAGAGTCTCCTTGAGCATGAAGCAGTGAGTATAACAAGGCCGCGGATGTGGGAACTCCGCGAAGGGGTGAACGACGAAAGGGAACGGAAAGATGTCGGCAAAGAAAAAGGACGCCCTCGGGCGTCCTCGAGTACAGCAGAGAGTAATCTAGGCTGCCGCGGCTCTCGCGAAAGCGCCAGTGCTGCGCAGCACCGAAGTCAGCACATTCCCCACGTCATCCGCGGGGCATACATCGCTGGCGCCGGCCGCCAGCGCAGCCATCCACATTTCTTCGTCAGGAACGCGGTGCGTGCAGACGATGGGCAAGGCAGGAAAGTCGCGGTGCAGACTCTCGACATCGGTCAGCAGCCAGTGCTCGATGTTGAGCACCACGGCTTCGGGATGGTTCCGAGCCACGTCGTCCCGCAATTCCTCGCGGGAGCGGGTTACGTGCACAGAAAAGTGAGGGCGGAGTCCACCGGCCAGAGATCTGGCCACTCCAGGATCTTTCTCGAGCACAACTACACTTTGAGCCATAATTCCCCCGATCTTCAACCGTCGTCAACGGCGGACGTCGACATTGGACTAGGGCTGCGGGGTGGCTGGGAAAACCACAACTCCACAGACATCTAAAGCTCTCGAATCGCGGTCAGAAATCCGCACGACTTCACCGGCGCGCAGGCGACTTTTCTGTCAGCGCTTCGAATGGTTCAGCTTGAAGCTTCCCGTTCTTCTTCAGCAGAATTTCGACTTTTCCTTCCGCCTGTTCCAGTTCCTTCCGGCAGGACGAAGAAAGCTGCATGCCTTCTTCAAACAGTGTCAGAGATTTCTCCAAAGGGACTTCTCCCTTTTCCAGTTCCTGAACAATTTTCTCCAGTCGCTGGAGGCACTCTTCAAACTTGGGCAACGGGGTTTCGCTCCGTCTCTTATTGTAATGCAACTATTCGCGACGAGAGTCCAGTCTTTTTCATGCGCAGGATCGATAAAAATGAACCATGAAGTCCCAGTGCGGGAAGTGGTTCTGAGGCCGGAAAATCGCAATATCGTTTGCTATTGCACTGAATCGATTCAGGAGCTTCCGCGCGTTCGGTCTAACAGGCCGCACGGAGTCTCAGGTACCGCCGTGGCACTGAATTATTTGCGCGATAGTAGACCGCGAGCAGGCCGTGATCCAAGCGTAGAATTCTAGGCGAGATTGTTTGCGAGGTGTCGCTCTAAGCCGTGCTTTGGAGCCGGGTTTTCTTCCAGCGCCTCCAACACATCCACCGCCGAGCTGTAGCGCCCCTGCGGCGCGCTGATCTGCGCTCCCTGCGCCATCTGCTTGGCCGCAATCAGCATTTCTCGAGCGATGGCCACGCCTTCGGCCCGCGCCAGCTCCGGAGTCTGCGCCCGCGCCATGCGCTCCAGAATCGCGTCCGGCACCGAAACCCTCAATTCATTCTTCATGAACTCCGCGTTGCGCACGCTGACCAGCGGCCATATCCCGGCCACGACCGGAATGCGGCAGTGCTCAATGCGCTTCAGAAAATTCTCCAGCAGCCGCAGATCGAACACGGGCTGGGTCACCACATATTCCGCTCCGGCCTCAACTTTGTACTCGAAGCGGCGAATCTCCTCGTCCATGTCAGTCAGTCCGGGGTTTGCTCCCACGCCAATCACAAATCCGGTCCCGGTCCCAATCGGATTTCCGCCCAGATCGAGCCCGCGATTCAGGTTGTGCACGATGTTGACCAGGCCGATCGCGTCCACGTCAAACACCGCCGTCGCGTCGGGATAGTTCCCCATCTTCGGCGGATCGCCGGTGATGCAGATCAGATTCTTGATGCCGACCGCAGCCGCACCCAGCAGATCGCTCTGAATGCACAGCACATTGCGATCGCGGCAGGTGTAATGCAGAATCGCGTCGATGCCGACTTCGCGCTGAATCAGCAGCGACAGCGCCTGATTGCTCATGCGCGCCGAGGCGCGCGGGCTGTCGGGAATATTCACCGCATCCACGCCCACCGACTTCACAAACCGCGCCCCCTCGATCTCCTTGCGAACGTCGATCCCTTTCGGCGGCACGATCTCGACCATGGTCACAAACTCGCCGCGAGCCAGCCGCGCGCCCAGCAGCGATCGGTTCTCCGAGCGGCACCGCCGGTACAGCCAAGTGGCGCAGTCTCGCTACCCACCGCGTGGTCGGCCGCCGTCTTTCCTCGCGCCTCGCCCACCCGCAGCGCCGACTTCATGACCCGGATGTGTTCGGGTGTGGTGCCGCAGCATCCGCCGACGAGCCGGACTCCGGCCGCAACAAACTTCCGCGCGTAGCTGGCCATGTATTCCGGCGAGCACAAATAAATATTCCGCCCATCCACCGACCGCGGAATGCCTGCGTTCGGTTGCGCCGCCAGCGGCAGGGAAGTCGCCGCCCGCACTCGTCTCCATTGCATCCAGCATGGCGACCGGACCCACGCTGCAGTTGCAGCCGATCACGTCCGCTCCCCACTCTTCGAGTTTCGGAACAAACGTCTGCGGATCGGAGCCGTCGAGGCAGTTGCCGTCTTCGTCGATCGTGACCTGCGCCACGATCGGCAGCGATTGCGCTTACATCGCGCGCCGCCAGCATCGCCTGATGAATCTCTTCCAGATATCCGAATGTCTCCAGAATCAGCAGATCGACGCCGCCTTCGACCAGCGCTTCAATCTGCTGGCGAAAGGCCGTCGCGCGCCTCCTCGAAACGAAGTTTTCCCCAGGGGTTCGATTCTGGTTCCCAGCGGGCCAACCGATCCTGCGACCCACACATCGAAGCTTTTGGCGGCTTCGCGAGCCAGTCGCACGCCGGCATCGATTGATGTCGCGCACCTTGTCCGCCAAACTGTGCCGTCCCAGGCGGAAAGAGTTGGCACCGAAAGTATTGGTTTCAATAATCTCGGCTCCAGCCTGCAAATATTCGTGGTGAATCCCACGAATCAGGTCGGGCTGAGAGAGATTCAGTTCGTCGTAAGATCGGTTGATGAAGATGCCTTTGGCGTAGAGCAGCGTCCCCATGGCGCCGTCGCACAGTACCGGGGACTGCTTGATCCGGGTAAGAAAGTCAGCCGCCATATAGGTTTCTGAGAATACAGGATTAGCACCGGTTCGTGCATCTCAATGGCTTTTTGCAGACAACGGAGGAAAATCTCGGAGGTTTGCACGTTGTTCCTCAAAGCTCCGGATGAGGGTCAGTTCCGGGTCTGTTATAATCCACCATTTCGCAATTAAATCTCCCTTTTTCATGTCGTTAGGAGCCTGTCGTTTGAAGAAACGCATCCTCGTTCTGGTCGTCGGATTGTGGGCCATGCTTGAACTTCTCTTTCCTGCGGAGGCAGCAGCAAACCCAAGGATCCGCCCAGCGGTCTGCCCGACCGCGTCTCTGGCCTCGCAAGGGGTCACTGCGACCTTCAGCAGGGCGGCCTGGTGATCATCAATGGCTATAACGACACCATACCGGGATTGCTCCCATCCAGCGCAGGAACTCGCCCGGCCTGATGGCGATTTCGCCGACGCCGAAACATCGCTGCGACCTTTGACGCCGGAGCAGCAATCGTTTACGCCGTGGACACAGTCAAGGAAACGGATATTGGAAACGTGCGCCTCCCTGGACCGACTTCAAGCATGGTCTTTCCGACTGCGCAGCCGATCGGATATGCCGCCATCCCGTCGGCTACGGTCAACGGCTATACCTTCGTGGGCGCTGTCGATGTCTTGAATTTCGTCAGGTCACAGCTCACCACGATTGCGGTCACGAATGCGCAAACGGTGATCGCCAACACCAACGGCACCCAACTTCTCGTTTTCAGCAACGACTCCGACTCGATCACCGTGCTGTCTCCCTCCAATGCAGTGCCCCGGTCGATCTCAGTTGCCAGTCCGACCGCCGAATGCAGTTTGCACCATGTCCCAGGCTTCGACCGGCCAGTGTATGCCGTCGTCAGTGGTAACACCGCGTATATCATGAACTGCGGCGCGGAGTGCGGCGGCGTTCAAGCCAGCGTGCAAACCTTGGACTTGGGGTCACTTGCCGTGGGCACGCCGGTCCTAGTGAATGGCGCCACCATCGGTTTATTGAGCGGTACCCAGTTGTTTGTCGCAGGAAACGGAACGCCCACCGGGCCTCTCTGCAAATCCATCGCTGGCGCTGCCCCAACCTCCGCCACCTACTGCGGGACGCTCGACATCATCGACCTGAACACGATGACCGACCCCTACTACAACAATCCCAGCATTGAGATCGCGATCCCTGACGGCTTTCATTGGCGCATCGATATGACTACGAACGGCCAGGTCTTCGTCGGATCGCAACATTGCACCAACATCGGCAACGTCAGCAACCCCGTCGGAGAAGTGCGTGGCTGTCTCGCGATCTACCGCACCGCCAACAACTCGGTGGTCTTTCCTCCAGACAATGGCGACGTGAACGGCCTGCAGGGATTCACCACCCGCGACATGGAATATGTTGCCGAAGGTGGAAGCCTCCGGGTCTACGACACTCTCACCGATGTGCTGTTGATTAATGACTTCTTACCCGAGGGGAACATCAACATTGTGGGCTATGTGGGTGACGTTAAGGCGATCGATTTCTTCTAGCGGAGATAGCGCTGGCATCCTGCCGGCTGGACCAAAGGCGCTTCGCCCTCGCTGGTCCAACTCCTATTTCGCCGGTTCCAGTAAGAGTCGGTGCGCCTTCGCGGCCTCCACTGCCTTCGTGGTGAAGGGAAGACTGAACGTCGTTCCTTCGTACCAAGCCTTCCATTGATCCATGTAGTAAGGGCTCAGAAAATTCCCTCCCTGTCCGGTCACTGTGTTCAGGGTCGACTGATCCAGATCAGCCATGTTCGCCGTGAAACGCTCGGACGGCCCGTGGTACGGCGTCACTGCCTTCACCGTGTACCCGCTGCCGGATTGCTCCTGTACTCCTGGTCCCGACCAGTGTTTGATCACCGGAATCTTGCCCAGGATCGGATGCTGGATGTCGACTGCATTGAATGCGCCCCAGTGCCACGAAGCCAGATCCTTCGGCGCTTGCGGATGGTTGACCGCAGCCTCGACTGCCGCCGTCAACAGTTCGTCATAATTCGGATATTTGTCCGGCAGCCAGCGCTTCGGCCTGTGGAGCAGAATGTTCTCCATCCACACCGATCGTTGCAGCCAAGAATAGGTCTTCCAGTCGATGGCGTTCTTCTCGGTCTCCTTATACAGCTCGGAGTCGGCCTCCTTGCGAGATTCCGAAGGGGCCATTCCCAACTTTGGTTCGAGAAGCAGTCGGCGCAATTCGCCAATTGAATTTTCAGCGATGGTAGGTGCGGCCGAGGTCGCCAGCATGCGGCCATCCCAGCTGCGCATCAGGTCGGCGGCCTGCTTGGCGCGCGCAGAGGGCTTCGCGGCGTGATCGACCGCATAAACCAGGCGCTCCGCCGCGAAGAGCACTGCTTCCGATTGAATGTCGGTTTGCAGCGCGAGCATGTCCGCCGCCGAGAACTGCCGTCCTGACTCCAGCACGTGATAGATGCGCGCCGTGCGCCACGGCGCTTCCCACTCCATGCTGATCGAATTCGGATAACCGTCCGGCGTGATTCTTCCGTTAGCGGTTGCAATAATTCCTGATGGCGGGTTGTAAATGTGCGGCAGCTTTTCAAACGGAATGTACGAAGTCCACTCGTGCGCGTTGTCAGTGCCGCTTACCGGAAGACTGCCATCTCCCGCGGCGCGGATCGGAACCTTGCCTGTCGTGTGATATCCGATATTTCCGTCCACATCGGCGTACACCACGTTTTGCCCCGGGGCATCCAGTTGAGAAAACGCGCGCTGGAACTCATCCCAGTTCTGCGCCGTATTTACATCAAAGAACGGGATGTGCAACCCGTCATAAAGCGTCCAACGCAGCGCCAGTGGCCGGGTCTCCCCGGGAACCAGTTCCGTGATCACAGGTCCGTGACGGGTGATCCTCACATCCACATTCACATCTGGCCTGCCCTTTACGTGAATGACTTCCGCGCGATGCTCCGGTTGCACCCATCCGCTCGGAGTCTGATACGCGCCTTCCTGGTTGAAATTCTCGATGAACACATCGGTCACAGTCGGACCGACGTTGGTAAATCCCCACGCAATCCGCTGGTTGTGCCCCACGATCACATACGGCATTCCGGGCAGCGTTACGCCTGCAACATCGAGAGTGCCGGAGTGCAGGTGCGCCTCGTACCAGAGGTTGGGCATCTGGTGGCCGAGGTGCATGTCGTTCGAGAGCAGCGGCTTTCCCGTCACCGTGTGTGCCCCGGAAACCACCCAGTCGTTCGATCCGTTCACCGGCACCTCTTCGATCGCCGAGGATTCGATTGTCGAAGAACCGATCGACCATGTTTCAGTTGGCAACCCTTCAGTCGACAAGGATGCGGTCGGCCAGGCTTCGGGTCTCTCTGAGAGACCGGGTTTTGGGTGGCGCAGCGCTTTAAGCGTTGCGATCAGGCCGTTCTCTTCCGGAAGGGCTTTAGTCCCTGAAGCCCCAACCAGCAAACTCTTCGGCGCTCTCGCCGGAAACTTGTGCGTGACCGAGTTGTCCGGAGAATCGTCATCGTCCTCGTCATCGGAATTCGCCCGTGTTGTCCGGCTCCGTCAGATCCTCTCGCATCACGGTCGGCGGACGATCGTGCCATGAGCGGTTCACGTACAAGTCCGCCGCCAGACTCAGGCCCCAGTTTGGCGAGAATCTTTTCGCGACTGAGCGCGTCGAAAAAATAGTGATAGTTCAGATCCTTTACCATCGAATTGGCAATGACCGCCGAGTCCTCCGGTTGCCACGGCTTCGGAGTGTAATGCAGAATCCGAAACTCAATTGGCAACCTGTCGCCGTGCGTCCCGATGTAGGCATTAACCCCCCGGGCATAGGATTCGTAGAAAGCGCGATCCCGGGGGCTAGCAAGTTCCATGGCCTTCTTTGCCGCTGCCCGCAGGCCCAGAATCCTCTGTTCGCGGTCCAGTTTCAACAGGCCATCGCCCAGAATCTCCGAGAGTTCGCCCCCGCCGTACCGGCGCATCACGTCCATCTGCCACAACCGGTCCTGCGCTGTCACATAGCCTTGTGTGAAAAAAACATCAGCGAGGCTGGCCGCTTCAATTGTGGGAACCCCGTGCCCGTCGCGCGTGACCGTAACCGGCGCCGAGAGACCCCTGATCTGCACCCGTCCGTCCAGTTGAGGCAGGGCAGCATGCGCGACGTAGTAGCCATATCCAACCACGCCCGCCACAATCACGATCACGGCCAGGACGAGCCACAGCAATATGCGTAAAACGGGCGAACGTCGCGACTTGGGTGGGCTGATCTCGGCCAGTGTGCTCATTGAGGAATCTCTGATTGTATTCCACGCAACCCGGCCCTGCCGCGCCGCTGAAAATGAATTTCATTTTCAAGATGCTGGATGGTATCCTGACGCTGTTCGACCTGACTCTGTTCCACCCGCCATGCTCCAGAAGCGCATCGATGATCAGCCCACCATCTCCCGCCAGATGGTCCGCGAGGCCCAGGAAATCCTTCACAAGCACTTGAAGGGCGTCGGCCTCAAGCAAACTGCTCAGCGCGATGCCATTCTGCGCACGTTCCTCGAAACCCGCGACCATCTTTCCACCGACGAACTGCACCGCCTGGTGCAGAAAAAAGACGCCCGCATCGGCTACACCACCGTCTACCGCACGCTGAAGCTGCTGGCGGAGTGCGGCCTGGCCAGCGAGGTTGCCTTTCACGACGGCATTGCACGCTACGAGCACCAGTACAACCGCCGCAGCCATCACCACATGGTTTGCACCGAGTGCGGCAGTTCCGTCGAATTCTTTTCCCAGGAAGTCGGCCAGCTCGAGCAGGAGATCGGGCGCAAGTACGACTACCTCACCACCCGGCATACGTTTCAGATTTACGGAGTCTGCGAGGACTGCCGCAAGAAGAACCACGCGCCCCGCGCGATCTGAAATCGGTTCTGTGGATTTGCTCGCCCACCTCGCCATTTGATATGGTGCCCCACAATGGATCCGACGAGCGTCCCCGCTGACCTCTTGCCCCGATTGCTCCGCCCAAATGCCCGAGACCGCCGCCTTTTGCCCCGGCTTGCGGCCGCGCCATGCAGGCCGAGCCCCGGGCTCAAGGGACCGTCGGCGTCCTTCCGGAAAATATCGCGCGGCGCGCTGGCGTATTTCACGTTCATTCCCGCAATTGTGTTTCTAGTCCTCGTACCGTACAACAAGAATCGTTTTCTGCGCTTCCACTCTTTCCAGTGCCTGCTGCTCTGGGGAGCGGCCATTCTGATTGGAATCGCCCTGAAACTCGCCAGCGTAGTGCTCTTCATCGTCCCCGTGCTTGGGCCTCTACTGGTCTGGGTGGTCGCAGTCGTGGTCGTCCTTGCGGCCATTGTGATCTGGCTGGTTCTCGTGGTGAAGGCATTTCAGGGAGAAATGTTCCAACTGCCGATGCTCGGCGAATTTGCCGCGCAGTACGCTGGTCCGATCTAGCCGCTCGGCGGCTCACGCGCCATAAATTGCTTTCTGCCGGTTTTCCTGATACTTTGCCGCCCACGCCGCTTGGGGCATGCCTTGAGTTCAGTTCTGAGATTGCACTCGCGGTGGCGACGAGGGTACTTCCCATGGCTTTCTGCAATAACGTGCGGCGCACAGATCGCCGATGGCGCCACCGTTTGTCCTGCCTGCGCCGGACGGGCTCGCAGGCGCTTCTCCAATCCCTCCCATTGTCACCGGGCCTGAACGACAACGTGGCTGGAATGCTAGCCTATGTGACCTTCATTCCAGCCATCATCTTTCTCGTGATGGAGCCCTACAACAGAAGCCGCTTCGTCCGCTTTCACTCCTTGCAATGCATTTTTCTTTTCGTGGCCGTGGCGATTGTTCACTTCGCACTTGGGATCGTTTCTGCTGTCCCTTTCATGATTTTCTTAACCCTTCCGCTACACGGCTTATCTCCCTTGCGACTTGATTCTTTTGATCTTTTTGGCTCTAAAGGCGGGCCAGGGTCAGATGTACAAGCTGCCCGTGATCGGCGACCTGGCGGAAAAACAGGCGAACGCGATGTAGAACTTCGAACCGCGCCATTCCTCAAAACTCCCACGCTTGACTTTCTTCCTGTAAGCTGTCAATCCTATTAGCTTTTACCCTCGTCCCAACTCCACGCCAGCAGCGTGGTTTTCGGCCGGCGGGAATCCTGTTGGCCGATTGGGGCATTCATTGCGAGTACGGGTCTTCTATCACGACAAATGCTTTGACGGAGCTTCCTCCGCCGCGTTGTTCTCCCGCTTCTACCGCGAACGCATCCGCGGCGACGCCGAGTTCGAATTCACCGGACTGGTTCACCGTGCTGGAGCACTGTTCGACGAAAAGCAGTTCGACGGCGACGAAAACGCCATCGTCGACTTCAAGTACTCCAGCTCGCCCAAGATTACCTGGTGGTTCGATCATCACGAAAGCGCTTTCCTCTCTCCCGCCGATGCCGAACACTTCGAGCAAGATCAGAGCAACCGCAAGTTCTACGATCCCGATTTCAAATCCTGCACCAGTTTCATCGCCATGATCGCGCAGCAGCGGTTCGGCTTTGACCCATCGCCCGTGGCCGATCTCGTGCACTGGACCGACATCATCGACGGCGCCCTCTATCCTGACGCCAAGACCGCCGTCGAGATGGAAGCTCCCGCCATGAAACTGACCATGGTCATCGAATCGGCTCCCGACCATGGCTTTGTCCCCAACTTGATTCCGCTGCTGGCCACGAAATCTTTGGCGGATATTCTCAAGGAGCCATTCGTCGCGCCTCTCCTTGCTCCGCTGCTCAAGCGCCACGAACTATCCATCGGGATTCTCAAGCAGCGCACCGAGTGCAAGGACGGCACGATTTTCTTCGACGTCACCGATCACGATCTCGAGGGCTACAACAAATTCATCCCCTACTACCTGCACCCGGAATCGGTCTACAGCGTGGGGCTCAGCAAGAGCAGTTTCCGCGTGAAGGTTTCAGTGGGATCGAACCCGTGGGCTCCGCAGGAACCCGAAGTGAACCTGGCCCGCATCTGCGAGCGCTACGGCGGTGGCGGCCATGCCCGCGTCGGTGCAATCTCATTCAACGTGAACCAGCACGCCGCCGCCATCCAAGCATCGCAAGAAATCGTAGCCGAACTGCGCGAAGCGATTCGTCAAAAGAAAGCCTGAGAAGGAGAGTGTGCCCCACCCTTGTCCCTGCGTCTTTTGCAGGGATAGGGTTGGGATGTTGACCTTCGGCGTGCATTTCTGTGGCTGCTCCCCCAAAATCAAAATCCCCACCCTGTCGCAAAGAACGCGACAAGGGTGGGGCATTCTCGTATTGATGCAATTTAGGGAAGAGTGCGTTCTTACTGTACCGGTGTCCCGCTAGCCAAGCACGTCGCCGGATTCCCGTCGCTTGATGACCGAATAACCCCTGACTGATCAGCGCAAAACGCCTTCCGCCCATAGCTGTTTCCGTTGGGCGCAGCCGTGAGATGAAAGCTGGTCGCCGGACTCGCGCCGCATCCCGAGAGTGTAAACATAAAGCCATACCGTCTTCCCACTTGCAAGGCCGCTGTTAATCAGCATCGCCTGATGCTCGTTCGGCGTTCCTCCGCCGAAACCGTCGAGATCCGACAGCGTGCAGCTGTACCCAACCGCCGGATAGCTGCTGGCATACGTGACCTCGGCCGTAAGAATCGTTCGCATGGCAGCGATCACCATCGCGTCGCCACCCCCAGCCTGCACGGAAACCTCAGAGCGCGGAACGAACGTCCCCGTTGCTCCGGTCGTCGCAGTCGTACCGGCCCCAGCCCGCGGCGTCATCTTTTCGGTGATCGCCTTCAGGAAATCTGGGTCCGCCAACGGGAGATGAATTGTTACGGAAATCTCATTCAGCTTCCAGATTTCCGCCTCCTGCTTCATCGAGAAAGTGATCTCCGGCATGAACGGAGTTTTTTGTGCCACCCCGTTCTTGTAAGTCTGAAACGACACTGCAATGTCGTCCTGATCCCCGCGCAGGGCGTCATTCTCCACCGTGGCTCTCGACTTTGTCGCCAGTCTTTGGATTCTCGCCCGACAGCAGCACCGAACCAGTTTCGAATGTCTGCACGTTTTGCCCTTGCGTTTGCAGTTGGGTCGCCATCGTCGAATACTGTTGCAGCGAGGCCAGCGCTCCCGACTTCTCCAACGCAGCGCGCGTTACGACGGGAAGATGTTTTATCAGCGTTCCCGGTGTCTTGCTAAAGAACATTTCGATCAGTGCTTGACGTGCGGTTTGCGGCGTGGCTTGCGGAGCGCCCGCAGTCGTTCCAGCCCACGAACTGCCCGCCCACAGCATCGCAACCACTAGATAAACGACGAATCTTCTCATGATCCATCTCCCGCTCTGATCGTTACATTCTTCTGGCCTCCTCTCCAGTTACCGAGGTAAGAAAACACAATCTGCATCGGCGGGCGGCAGGGAAGCGCTGTATCTGCAGTCCTGCACGTGGTACGCTGCCTTGAGTCACTGCCCGCATACATGCGCCAACCCGGAACCAAGCCAGATCCCCACCGCCGCCAACGGCGCGTGCTCCAGGCGGTCGCCATGTTTGAATTTCTTAAGGGTACCTTTGTCGTGCTGATGGGGTTGTGCGCCTTGGCCCTTGTCCACAAGGATGCCTGGTACTACGCGGAGAGTCTCCTCGCCCTGCTGCACATCAGCACCGATCGCCGTTCGGCCCAACTCTTTCTCGACTTGGCCGATGATGTTACCGACGCGCGCCTGTGGGCCGCAGCCCGTATCGCCTTTGCCTATGCCGCCTTGCGCTTCACGGAGGCGTACGGCCTGTGGAAGGCCCGCCACTGGGCCGAGTGGGTGGCCTTGGTTTCCGGGGCCCTCTTGCTGCCCCTTGAGATTCGCGAACTTATGCGCGGTATCACCATGGTCCGCAGTGCCGTGTTGATCGGAAACCTCGCGGTTGTCATCTACATGCTTTACGTCATCCGCGATAACCGCCGTGAACGCCAAGCGGCCGCCGCCAGGGCGGCAAGCTGAAACCCGTGCCAGAAGCCGGATCTAGAGCAAACTCGCTCTGGTATTTGTTTCGCTTTCGGTTCATAATCAGGG
The DNA here is from genome assembly GCA_963795875.1 of uncultured Acidobacteriaceae bacterium. Taxonomy (GTDB): domain Bacteria; phylum Acidobacteriota; class Terriglobia; order Terriglobales; family Acidobacteriaceae; genus Sulfotelmatobacter. The sequence goes on along the minus strand of CAWCJM010000002.1, from coordinate 440,671 downwards.
CGGCATCACAGTGATGTTCCGGAGGCAAGTATGCGTCTCGCCAGCCTGTTCTGCTTATCGGTGGTTCTAGTCGGTGTCAGCGCCGCACAAGATACAAACTTTTCCGTGGGTCCGCAGTATCTGATGAACTTTGGTTCACCCATGTTCGCCACTCCCATCGCGACGCCGTCCCTTTCTCTGGAAGCCCCCCTTCCAGGAATTCCGAAATTGCCTGAAATCGGACCTGCCGTCCAAGATCAGTCCTACGTCGCGAATCCCGAACTTCGACGTCAGGCCGATTTATTTCCTGTCTATTACGGGTACCAGCCAATCAGCGTGATCGAGATTACTTCGGCCGAACCTCCGCGCGAACTGCCTGCGAGCATCACCGACGTCGGCGTTATTGGAATGACGGATGCGCAATCCCTCCGCCAACGCGGCTACGGAGCCCCTGTCGGCGACACCGCCGCATTCTGGAAGCTGCACAAGCCCCACGCTCCCCGCGTCTACACGAACGCCGACGTTCAGCGCCTGCACCCCAATTAAGCTCGCGCGAAGGTTGATAGTCCGGGTGCCTCATTTTTCGCGTTTTTTGCGAGAAGTGGGGCTTTCTGGCCCTAGCTCGTTCCGAGCTCAAAGCCGCCGCCTGAGCCGTAAATCCCTCTCGGCGCACTATCGTCTTTCGCGTGGTAGCCTGAACGCATCTCAATTCCGTACGGGGAGTTCATGCCAGACGCCAATCCTTCGCATCTCGATCTGCAAGCCATCGCCAAACAAGTCATGCAGCATCGCGGTTTTGAGCCCGATTTCCCTCCCCAGGTTCCGCAGCAGCTTGCCGACCTGAAGGCCCATCCGCCTCAGATCGTGCCCACAACCGACATTCGCGACCTGCGCAATCTGCTCTGGTCCTCCATCGACAACGACACATCGCGCGACCTCGACCAGATCGAATTCGCCGAGCGCGCCTCGAACGGCGACGTGAAAGTCCTGGTTGGTATTGCAGACGTAGATTCCTTCGTAGCCAAGCAGACCCCAATCGATCAGCACGCAGCCAAGGAAACCACCACGGTCTATGCGGGAGTCCGCAACTTCCCCATGCTCCCCGAGGAACTGTCTACCGGCAAGACGTCACTGCTCGAAAATCAGGATTGCCTCAGCGTCGTGATCGAATTCGTTGTCGATTCCACCGGGACCCCGAAGTCGTCGAGCGTCTATCGCGCCGTAGTCCGCAACAAGGCTCAGCTGCAATACAACAGTCTTGGCGCCTGGCTGGAAGGGAAGTCGCCTGCTCCGCCGAAGGTCGCCGCGTCCGCCGATTTGCAGGCCCAACTGAAATTGCAGGATGAAGTCGCGCAGAAGCTAAAGAACCAGCGCTTCCAGAACGGTGCGCTCAACCTGCAGACCGACGAAGTCCATCCCCTGGTGCTCAACGATCAGGTCGTCGACGTCGTTAAGCAGCAGAAGAACCGCGCTACCGATCTGATCGAAGACTTCATGGTCGCCGCCAACGGCGTGGTCGCTCGCTTCCTCGAGAACGTTTCCTCGCTGCGCCGCATCGTGCGCACTCCGGAGCGCTGGGACCGCATCGTCCAACTGGCCGCAACCAAAAACGAAAAACTCCCGGCACAGCCGGATTCCAAGGCGCTCAACGATTTCTTGCTCCGGCGCAAGGCCGCCGATCCCGATCACTTCGCTGACGTCTCGTTGATCGTAATCAAGCTCATCGGCCCCGGGGAGTACGTTCTGGAGCGCCCCGGCGAACCTGCTCCCGGGCACTTCGGCCTTGCGGTTCAGGATTACACGCACTCGACTGCGCCCAATCGCCGCTTCGCCGATGTCGTTACCCAGCGCCTGATTAAGGCTTTGCTTGCGGGCCAGAAGAGTCCCTACTCCGATGACGAACTCACCACCATCGCCGCCAACTGCACTCAGAAAGAAGACGCTGCCAAGAAGGTCGAACGCGAAATGGGGAAACGTCTCGCGGCCGTTGCCATGCAGAACCACATCGGCGAGGTCTTCGACGCCATCGTTACCGGCGTTACCGATCACGGGACCTTCGTTCGCGTTCTGCAGCCACACATCGACGGACTCCTCGCCCAGGGTCAGCAGGGACTCGACGTCGGCGACAAGCTTCGTGCCAAACTCATCCGCACCGACGTGCAAAAGGGATTCATCGACTTCGCTCGCGCCTGAATCCAGAGATCACATATCGTGCCAACTCCTTGATGAAGCACCACGAGAGGCAATAGCGGCTCCGAAAGCCGCAGTCTAAGCTGGTAACAGCTGTTCGTGCGGGAATCGCGGTGCGCGTCTTCTTGGTCAAATGGCGACATTTCGTGTGCCTGCCCATAATCGTGATTCTGCCTGTGTCCCTGCTCGCGCAAGACACTACTGCGGCCATCTTGCGTAGCAATGGAATCGGCGTCCAGGTCAACAGAAATCCGGCTCCAGCCTCTTCCGCCCTGTTTTCCGGTGACGAAATCGAAACGCAAAAAAATGCTGCCGCACGGATCGATGCCAGTGGATCTGCGGCAGACCTCAATTCCGAAACTATGGTGCGGTTCGAAGTCAACGAATTGGTTCTCGAACACGGCAGCTTGTCGGTGAACACTTCTCGCGGCCTGCGAGTGAAAGTAGGCTGCTTGACGGTCACACCCGTGAACGATGCGGAGTGGACTCATTACGACGTAGTCGATCTCGATGGGAAGGTTCGAGTATCAGCGCTTAAGAACGACGTCTACATCAATGCCAGCTCCAACAATCCCAAGCCGGCGAAGCAGTCGGGCCACTCCGACCGCGTCCTCGTACACGAAGGCGAGCAAAAGTCGCGCGAAGAAAAGTGTGGGGCGGCCTACCTCAAAAGCCCTATCGCAGGAAGCGGTGCAATCATGAACTCGCCGTGGGTCATAGGCGCCGCAGCGGCAGGCGTCGTCACAGTGGCGTGCTTGGGCCTGTGCCACCAGGACGATCCCATCAGCCCGACAAAACCATAGTCAACGTGCAATTGCTCTAGCTGTGGATCTCTGGTCACGGAATCACAAAAACATGGAACCGATAATTGGTTGAAGCTCTCGGTCTCTCGGTGAAACTCACTCCCTACTCGGTCACGACCGCCTTGACCAAGTTGCGCGGATGGTCGACGTCGTATCCCTTATTTACCGCGACGTGATACGCGAAGAGTTGCAGCGGGATCACTTCGACAATCGGCAGCAGCAGTTCCGGCGCGGCGGGAACGTAAAACACCTGATCCGCAATGGTCCCGACTTCCTTGTCGCCCTCTGTCGCTACCGTAACCAGCGGCCCGCGCCGCGATCGCACTTCCTTCATGACTTCCAGCGTCCGGCGATAACGCAGCAACGAGTCGGGATCATGATGGTCGCAAGTAGCCAGCACGACGACGGGCAGCTTCTCATCCACCAGCGCGTTCGGACCGTGCTTGAGTTCTCCCGCGGGATATCCCTCGGCGTGTGCGTAAGAGATTTCCTTCAGTTTGAGCGCGCCCTCGCGGGCGATGGCGTAGTGCACTCCCCGGCCAAGATAGAGAAACTTCTCCGCCTTGAAGTGCACTCTGCCAAACTTCTCGGCGAGCGAATCCCAGGTCGCCAGATTCTCTTCGATCGCCTCGGGAAGCCGCATCAACCGCTGCAAGTAGGATCGCGTCACTTCCGAGGTCATGCGTCCGCGCTTGCGCGCCAGAAATAGCGCCATCAGATAGAGAATCGTCAGCTGCGTAGTGAAACTCTTGGTCGCCGGGATCGACAGCTCCGGCCCCGCCCCGGAGATCAGCGCGGCCCCAGCTTCCCGCACAATCGTCGTGTCGGGAACATTGGAGATCGCAATGGTCTTCACGCCGCGCGTCAGCGCCTCGCGCTGCGCCGCAATCGTGTCCGCAGTCTCCCCCGACTGCGTAATGACCATCACAATGGGATCCACCGCAGCATGAGTTGATCGATAGCAATATTCGCTCGCGTACTCCACGTCGACGGCCACGCCCGAAAGATCTTCGATCATAATCTCGCCCGCCAGGCCAGCATGCCGGCTCGATCCGCTGGCGGCGATGATCAGCTTCTCGAAGGTGAGCAGCGCGCTCTCGATGGCGTCCAGTTCGCCAGGAAAGATGATGTCATCCTTCAAGTGCTTCGCGACTGTCTTCGCAATGGCCGTGGGTTGTTCATAGATCTCACGCAGCATAGCGTGGGAATACTTCGGGCTGGTGGCGTTCTTCTTATGTTTAGTAGGAGTCATGTGAACTTGGTGAGACTAAATCATCTTCTGGGCAACGGCAAACGACCGAGTAGCGCCGGCATCCTGCCGGCGGTCGCGAAAGGGCGTCCCGCCCTCGCTCCGCGTGCGACTCAATTCCCGACGCTTTCGCCGCAAAGTACTCGCTACTTAGCCGTTGCCGCGCCCTCGAAATGCGCCTCGATCTCTTCCAGCGTCTTGCCCTTCGTCTCCGGCAAGAACCAAGTCGCCGTAACGAAATAGATCACCGTGCACGCCGCGAACCCGAAGAACATCGTCGAGTACCCATACTTGCCGACGGTGGGCAGAAAAATCGCCGCGATGGCCGTGGACACCGCCTGGTTGAGTAAAAGCGCGATGCTCATTCCGTTGGACCGAATCCGCGTCGGCATCAATTCCGAAAGCGCCAACCAGACGCAAACGCCAGGGCCGATCGCAAAAAATGCCATGAAAACGAACAGCGTGATCGCTACCATCCAGCCGTTACGCGCTGACGGGACAGGAGTAATGAGGGCGTTCTCGATCTTCAAGGGCGCCGCACGCGCGGCATCAAGATTGCCAAACGGGTTCGAGAAAAACGCCACCACTTTATTAGCGGGTATGCACGCGTCACGCGTGATTTCGATGGGCTTTGCCGCCAGATCGTCCGAGCGTACCGCAGCACTCGCCGCCCGGAAGTCCCCGCAAGAATAGATCACGACGAGTGACGTCGCCCGTCCCGTCCCGCGATTGTCGCCGCTGAGCCGATTCGCCGAGTCGGAGTCGTAGCGCAGAGTCAACTTCTGGTCAGCGGTGATCATGGCTTGGACGGAACCTTTCGCATCCACGCGCTGCTTCTCGGTGCGAAGGAAGATGGCCGCCGTGCAGATCAGCGAAACGATGATTCCAGCCGTGCCTATCCCGAGTAAGAACTTGCGGCCTTTGCGGTCCACCAGCGCAACGCCTATGGCGGTTACCGTGAAGTTCACACACGTAAATATGACGTAGCCCAAGTGGGCATAAAAATCAGAGAGTCCGCTCTGCAACAGAATGTTGGCGTTGTAAGCGATGATCGAGTTAATGCCAGTCGCCTGATTGCAGGCGAGGATGATGCAGGCCAGCACGAACGGAATCACATATTTGCGCCGCAGTAAAGAGTCCGCGCCTTTTGTGCCGGCCGAAGATTTCGCCTTTTCGACTAGGGCCACTTCCTGCATTTCCTTGAGTTCGAGATCAGCTTGCTCGGTCGTGCGAGAACGCAGAAGCGAAGCATAGGCAGCGTCTTTCTTGCCCCGGCGGAATAGCCATCGAGGAGACTCCCCCAGCATCAGGCTGCCAATCACGAACAGAATCCCCGGAGGCAATGAAACCCAGAAGATGCCGCGCCAAGCCGAGTCTTTGAAGTCGTAGGCCGCCTGCAAGTCACCGGCGTTCACAATTTGAGCGAGGCGGAGGCTGAAGAAAAAGCCGACCAACGCCGCAATTGCAATGCCCAGGGTCAACAGCCACTGGAAGACGCCCGTTCCCTTGCCCCGGTTCGCTGCCGTTAGGCATTCCGCCAGATACAGAGGAACGACCACGCCGATCAACCCCGCGCTAACACCCTGCAGCAAACGTCCAAACACCAGCGGGCCATATCCGTGCGCCAGCGCGATCATCGGGATGCTGATGACAAACATCACCCCACTCAGCGCCATCAGCGATTTGCGCCCCATCCAGTCCGCCAGCAGCCCGGCAAACAACGTAGAGATGACGCTGCCCAGCAGCACCGCGGCGACCACAATAGAAAGCTGCCCGGAATTCAGCCCCGAGGTCGCCTCCAGATAAGGCAGCGCCCCGGCAATGATCCCGACATCCACGCCATAGAGCAGCCCACCCAGGCCCGCCACAATGAGGAGAAAGCGGTTATAGAAAATCTTCTGGTCGTCGAGTGGAGCGCCGATTGCGGTCTCAGCAGTCATAGATTCGTGCTCACCTGGATGTCGCGGAAACGGATCAACTGGCTGTTTCTTTGAAGGACTCTGAATTGTAGCGTAGGATCCAGCGCAACCTGGCAATTTTGCTTCCCATCACAGCGACCCGAGACGGCGCTACGCCCGAGAACTTTTATCAAGCGGCAGGCTAAACGAAAATACCGACCCACTGCCCAACTGGCTGACTACGCCGATCGTCCCGCCATGAGCTTCCACGATCACCTTCGCGATGGCCAACCCCATGCCCGTACCCGGCGCGGTGTAACGCTGGTGCTGGCCGCGATAGAACTTCTCGAAGATCAGCGACTGCTCGAACGAATCGATGCCGGGCCCGCGATCGGCAACACTGGTCACGAGACTATCTCCCTTCACCTCGCTGGTCACTTTGATCGGGACCCCGGGGTCAGAATACTTGCCAGCGTTTTCCAGCAGGTGCATGAGAACTTCGCGGATCCGCTGGACGTCCATCGGCACCTTGGGTAAGTCCGGTGCCAGGGTGACGTCCACGGGATGCTTTTCCAGCGACGCTTTGGCGTCTTCCATCGCCGGCCGTAGCGCGTCCGAGATGACATGCGGCTGCAGATCGAGCTTGAACATCCCCGAGTCGAGTTGCGCCATTTCCGAAGCTTCGCCCACCAGTCGATTCAGCCGGTCGCTCTCTTCGTCGATCACGGTGAGTAGCTCGCGTCTGCCTTGATCGTCGAGCGCGGCGCCCGACAGCAAAGTCGTAATGCTCGCCTTGATGGACGTCAGCGGCGTCCGAAATTCATGGGTCACCGAATCAAGCAGGGCGGTGCGCAGGCGTTCATGTTCCTGCTCGGCGCGGTTCTTGCTGAGGGCTTCGAGCGCACGCGCTCGCTCGATCGCGAGTCCTGCGAGGCTTCCCAGGGCATCCAGCGTCTCCCGCGATAGTTCGTCTCCGGTAACTCCCAGCGCTCCCACCGTCCGCATTCCGAGGCGCAGAGGCACGTACGAGACTCCCCCTTGTGTGATGGGCTCGCCTCGCAGGAGTGTCGATCGCAGCACGCTCTCTTCGAATTTCGCGTCAAGCGATGAACGATAGACAGTAGGGTGGTCCGCCGCCATCACCACAACGCTCCCGACTGAAAAAGTTTCCTGCACATATTTCGGCAGCGCATTCAGCAGTTCGAGCACATTCTCCGATGCCAGCAGCCTTTGGCTCAAAGCAAAAAGCCGCTCCACCTCGCGGCGGCGTTGCTTCGCTCCTTCTGCCTCGCTGCGCGCGCGTTCCGCCAGGTTGCTGGCGACGAGCGCGGTCACCAGAAAGGCGAACAACGCTACCCAGTTCTGAGGATCGGCAATGGTGAACGTCCCGACTGGAGGGAGAAAGAAAAAATTGAACGCCGCCGTGGCTCCAACGGCCATCACCACCGCGTAGCGCAAGCCCCAATAGGCCGACGTCAGCAGCACCGTGACCAGAAACATCAGCGCCACGGTGGTGTGATTGACGCGCAGCTTAAAATCGACAGCCGTGATGACCGCGATGGCCGCGACCACGAACAGATAACGTACGGCTTGCGTGCGAGCGCCAATTTTCACTTCCGCATTGTACGATGGACGTGACAATTCCGCCGTGTCGAAAGACAATAGCTGCGATGACCAAGACGCCCGAGGAATGGCTCAATGAATGTTCGCCGGAAAAGCCGCGGGGAATCTTTAAGCTGTTTCTCGGCTACGCTCCCGGCGTGGGCAAGACCTACAGCATGTTGAGCGAAGCCATTCGCCGCGCCAGTCGCGGGGAAGACGTGGTCGTCGGCGTCGTCGAGAGTCATGGCCGCAAAGCCACTGCCGAGCTGGCCGGGAAACTTGACCGCATTCCTCCTCGCAAACTCGAATACAAAGGCACAACATTTGAAGAGATGGATGTGGATGCGATTCTGGCGCGCAAGCCCTCGGTCGTTGTCGTCGACGAACTCGCCCACACCAATATCGAGGGCAGCAAACACGCCAAGCGCTACGAAGACGTCATGGAACTGCTGGAAGCGAAGATCGATGTGCTCTCTACCATGAACGTGCAGCACGTCGAGAGCGTTGGCCCCACGGTGCAGCAAATCACTGGCGTCCAGGTTCGAGAAACCGTTCCCGACTGGGTGATGCAGCGCGTGGATGAAATTGTTCTAGCCGACCTTACGCCTCAGGCTTTGCAGAAGCGCATGGAGCGCGGTGACATTTATCCCGTCGACCGTGCTCAGCGGGCCTTGTCGCATTTCTTTCGTCCCGGCAACCTGATCGCGTTGCGCGAACTCGCCCTGCGGCAGGTGACGGGAGTCGTCGACCGCAGCCTCGACGCTTTTCTGGATAAAGACGCAACCCAGCCGGCACACACCGTGCGCGAACGCATTGGCGTCTGCGTGAGCTCGAATCCAGCGGCTCAATACCTGATCGCACGCGGCTCGCGTATGGCGGAGGCCATGGGCGGGGAGTTTTACGTTTTCTATATCGATGTCGGCCGCGATACCCGTCCTGAAGATCAGAAGACGCTGGCGGAAAACATTCGCTTCGCCGAGAACCTCGGCGCAAAAGTGGTCCGCGCATCCAGTCGGAGCATTGCCGACGGCGTCGCCCAGTTAGTGCGCGAGCATCACATCACACAGGTCATCTTCGGCCGTTCCGCACGCACGGGCTGGCAGAGATATCTTTATTTATCTGCCATCCAACGCTTTCTTCGCGACTCGCCTTCGGTCGACGTACACATCGTTACCCAGGAGGCCCGTTGATGGCCGACCGCCCGCACATTCTCGTGGTGGACGATGAGCCGCAGATCACACGCGTGCTGCGCACCAGTCTCTCCGCCCAGGGCTACGACATTCGCGTCGCCAACAGCGGCGAAATGGCGCTGGAGATCATGAAAGACTGGTCGCCCAACCTGATCATCACCGATCTCTCGATGCCTTCGGTCGACGGCATCCAGTTGTGCCGCACGGTGCGCGCCACTTCTCAGGTTCCGATTGTCGTGCTCTCGGTGCGTGACAAGGAACAACAGAAGGTGGAAGCGCTAGACGCCGGGGCCGACGACTACGTCACGAAACCCTTTGGCATGAACGAACTCCTGGCGCGAGTCCGCGCGAATCTCCGCCGTGTTCCCATGGACGGCGATCAGGACGATCCCGTGATCGAGATCGGCGACTTCCGCATCGACACCGCGGCTCACAAGGTGACGGTCCGACGCCGAGAAGTGCGGCTCACTCCAAAAGAATTTGACTTGCTTGTCTTCCTGGCGCGGCGTCCCGGCAAAGTCGTCAATCATCGCACGCTGCTAGGCGCGATCTGGGGAGGACAGAGTACGGAGCAGGTGGAATATCTCCGCGTCTTCGTCGGCCAGTTGCGCAAGAAACTGGAACCCGACACTTCCTCGCCCCGCTACATCGTGACCGAACCCTGGGTAGGATATCGCTTCGAACCCGGAGAGTAAGCCAATCCACCGCAGGACCTGACCCTGCCGAAGGAGCGACTCGCCCTCGCCTCCGCGGATCACAAAGCCGCCGCGCATCTCTTACGAACATTCTACGAACCGCTTATTCAATCTTTATGCCTTTCATCATCAAATCGTTCGAGGGCGAATGAACCGCACACAGCAGTTCACCGGGCCGGAAGAAAGTTTGAGGAATCTAATGTCGACGATTCAGGAAGTCTCCGCTGAGCAACTTGCGAAACTGTTCCATCACTATCGGGAAGCCTTGACTCATGACTGCGGTACACATGGCACAAAGGAAGAACGGTCTACCTGGGAGCGCACTCCCCAAAACGAACGCAAACTGATGGTAGCGGCGGCCCGCCTGACGCTGCTCGATCTGTCTACTGCAATCGCGCAACCGGAGCCTGGTCGCAAGTACTATGCCACGCCAGGCGAGGCCGAGTGGGGTTGCTGAGGCTGCGGGGCCTCTCTTTCGAAATCTCACTCAACAGAGTTCTCCTTACGAATTCTTTATGAACTCTTGACTCCGCTCTTACGCCCGGAGTTGTCCAATGAATGTCAGAAGCTTTGGAGCGAGTGGTAAGCCGGTGTGGTTATGCGAATAGCGCTGGCAATTCTGTGCTTCGCCGCGGTGCTGTTTTGGCTTCGCTTTCTCGTGGCTCTGCTCAACGAGGTAAGGCATGCAGCACGCAGGGCGACTGGAGTGCGGCAGCGCGGGATACTTGTCACGATGAGTTCTAAGGCGCAGAAGCAAAAAGGAGCGCCACCCACGGAGCGGCGGATCGCTCTCTGATTGCGACGGCACTCAAGGCTGAGGAAATACCCATGCAAGACGTTCTTTGGATTGCTGTAACGATCGCCTTCTTCGCACTGTCCATTGCCTACGTGCAGTTCTGCGATCGCATGAAGTAGGAGAAAGTCATGGACACCCAGTCAATCATCATGCTCATCATCAGCGCGCTCGTCACCGTATATCTGTTCTACGCGCTGCTACGCCCGGAGAAATTCTGAAATGACCCTCAACGGATGGCTGCAGATCCTGGTGTTCCTGGGACTCATTTTTGCCGTCACCAAACCCCTCGGCGTCTTCATGACGCGCGTATTTTCCGGTGAGCGGACGTTTCTTGACCCCGTCCTTCGTCCCCTCGAGCGCCTGCTTTATCGCGTGACGGGCGTAGATGAATCGCACGAGATGCGCTGGACGGAGTACGCCACCGCCATGCTTGTGTTCAGCGCAGTGTCGATGCTCGTTCTCTACCTGATCCAGCGAGTCCAGGGAATGCTGCCCTTCAACCCGCAGCATTTCGGAGCCGTGACTCCGGAGCATCTGGCTTTCAATACCGCAGCATCATTCACCACTAACACAAATTGGCAGGCCTACTCAGGTGAGACCACCATGAGCTATTTCACCCAAATGGCGGGTCTCGCGTTTCACAACTTCGCCTCGGCGGCGACTGGCATCGTGCTGGGCATCGCCTTCATCCGCGGCATCGCTCGACGCCAGACGAATACGCTCGGCAATTTCTGGGTTGACTTCGTGCGCTGCTGCCTCTGGGTACTGTTGCCCATGTGCGTCGTGGGATCGCTGTTCCTCGTGTCGCAGGGCGTGGTGCAGAATCTCAAGGCATACGACACCGTGAAACTGGTTGAGCCGCAACAGGTGCAGCGCGTGGGTCCGGACGGCAAAGGTGTCGTCGACGCCAGCGGCAAGCCCGTAATGGACACGGTGATCACGCAAACCATCGCGCAGGGCCCGGTCGCCTCTCAGGAAATCATTAAGGAATGGGGCACGAACGGTGGCGGATTCTTCAACGCCAACAGCGCACACCCGTTCGAAAATCCCACTCCCATTACGAATTTGTTTGAGATGTTCTGCATCTTTGCGATCGGCGCTGGTCTTACCTATACTCTCGGCCGCATGACGGGGTCTCCCGCACACGGATGGGCGGTCTGGTCGGCGATGGCAATCCTGTTTCTTGCTGGCGTCACCGTCGCCTACTCAGCAGAGGCGAAGGGGAATCCACTGTATCCCGCGACGGTCGCGCAGCACTCCTCGGCCTCGCAGCCCGGCGGCAACATGGAAGGCAAAGAGACGCGCTTCGGCATCGCCAACTCGGCTCTATTCGCCACCGTCACGACCGACGCCAGTTGCGGAGCGATCAACGGTTGGCACGACTCCTTCACACCGCTGGGCGGCATGGTCCCGCTGGTCAACATCATGCTGAGCGAAGTCATCTTCGGCGGCGTCGGATCCGGAATGTACGGAATCCTGATCTATGTCGTTTTGGCCGTCTTCATCGCTGGCCTCATGGTCGGCCGCACGCCAGAGTATCTGGGCAAGAAGATCGAAGCCTATGACGTCAAGATGGCGATGCTGGTCTCGCTTGTCTTCCCGCTCATCATCCTCACCCTTACGGGACTCTCGGTAGTCAAGGGCTTTGGGACCTCAGGTATCTCGAATCCCGGCCCGCACGGTCTCACCCAGATCCTCTATGCCTTCACTTCGTCGGCCGGAAATAACGGCTCAGCCTTTGGTGGTTTGACGGCTAACACGCTGTGGTACGACGCCGCGACAGGGATCACGACTCTCGTGGGCCGCTTTCTGATGATCATCCCCATGCTGGCGATCGCCGGAAACCTGGCTCAGAAGAAATATGTCCCGCCCTCTGTGGGCACGTTCCCAGTCACTACGCCATTGTTCACGCTGCTCCTGATCAGCGTCATCCTGATCCTGGGAGCGCTCACCTTTTTTCCGGCCCTGAGCCTGGGCCCCATTCTCGAACACCTTCTCATGAACGTCGGGAAGACTTTCTAGAAATCTATGGCCAGCCATCACAAATCGATTTGGGATGCGAATCTCGTCCGCAGCGCCACTTGGAGTTCGCTGCTCAAGCTGAGCCCGCGCAATATGATGGGGAACCCCGTCATGTTCGTGGTCGAGATCGGCAGCGTGATCACGACCGTGCTCTTGATTCTGCATCCACACCAGGACTTTCGCTTCAACCTGCAGATCACCTTGTGGCTCTGGTTCACGGTCCTTTTCGCCAACTTCGCTGAAGCCATGGCCGAGGGTCGCGGCAAGGCTCAGGCAGAAACCCTGCGGAAGGCGCGGTCAGAAACCATCGCCAAGCGCCTTACTTCCGACGGCAAAATCGAAGAGATTCCAAGCGCCAAACTGCGAGCTGGAGATCTGGTATCAGTAACGGCCGGGGAACTCATCCCCGGCGATGGAGAGATCATCGAAGGCGTCGCTTCAGTCGACGAATCGGCCATCACGGGCGAGTCTGCTCCGGTAATTCGCGAAGCCGGTGGCGACCGCTCGGCCGTCACCGGCGGCACGCGCGTTCTCAGTGACTTCATTAAAGTGAAGATCACCTCCAACCCCGGCGAGACTTTTCTCGACCGCATGATCGCGCTGGTAGAAGGCGCTTCGCGGCAGAAGACTCCCAACGAAATTGCATTGAACATTTTGTTGGCTGGACTCACGATCATCTTCTTGCTCGCGGTCGTCACGCTCCAACCGTTCGCAATTTATTCCGGATCGCCGCAGACCGTCTTCGTACTGGTTTCGTTGCTGGTATGCCTGATTCCCACCACAATTGGCGGCCTTCTCTCTGCCATCGGCATCGCAGGCATGGATCGCCTGGTCCAGCACAACGTTCTCGCCATGTCGGGCCGCGCGGTCGAGGCTGCCGGAGACGTGAACACGCTGCTGCTCGACAAAACCGGCACGATTACTTTCGGCAACCGCCAAGCCACAGAATTCCTGCCTGGCCCCGGGGTCACTGAAGCCGAAATGGCCGATGCCGCGCAACTATCCTCGCTTGCGGACGAGACTCCAGAAGGGCGCTCGATCGTTGTGCTCGCGAAGGAGAAGTACCACCTTCGTGGTCGCGACTTTGCAGCGCACGAAGCACAATTCATCCCGTTCACGGCGCAAACGAGAATGTCTGGCGTCAACCTTGATGGTCGCGAGATCCGCAAAGGCGCCTCCGAATCCATTGCGCGCCATCTCGAACAGAACGGCGGCAACATGCCGCCGGAAGTCCGCGCCTCGGTCGAACGCATCGCATCGTCCGGCGGCACGCCTCTCGTAGTCTCAGAGAACCGCCGCGCCATGGGCGTGATTCACCTGAAGGACGTTGTCAAGGGTGGAATCCGAGACCGCTTCGCTCAACTGCGTGCCATGGGCATCCGCACCGTCATGATCACGGGCGACAATCCCCTCACCGCCGCGGCGATTGCCCGCGAGGCAGGTGTCGACGACTTCCTTGCTCAAGCTACTCCCGAGGACAAGCTGAAGCTCATCCGCAGCGAGCAAGCCGGCGGCAAACTCGTGGCCATGACCGGCGACGGCACCAACGATGCCCCGGCGCTTGCACAAGCCGATGTGGGCGTCGCCATGAACACGGGCACGCAAGCCGCGAAAGAAGCCGGCAACATGGTCGACCTCGACTCCAATCCCACCAAGCTCATCGAGGTCGTCGAAATCGGAAAACAACTACTGATGACGCGAGGCGCGTTGACCACATTCTCCATCGCCAACGATGTCGCCAAGTACTTCGCGATCATCCCGGCCATGTTCGCAGTGACTTTCCCGGTGCTGAACGCGCTGAATATCATGCATCTCAAAACGCCGCAATCGGCGGTGCTCTCGGCGGTCATCTTCAACGCGCTGATCATCATCGCCCTCATTCCACTGGCGCTGCGCGGCGTGAAGTACCGTGCCATGAACGCCGAGGCCCTGCTGCGCCGCAACCTCTTTATCTACGGCGTTGGCGGTCTCATCGCCCCTTTCGTAGGCATTAAGCTCATCGACGTGCTGATTACGATGGCGCACCTGGCCTGAGGACTCTTATGAAGAAGCATCTCGTCACCGCATTTCTGATGACCATCGCCACGACGATCCTGCTGGGTGTGCTCTATCCCCTCGTGATTACCGCCGTGGCGCAGGTTCTATTCAAAGACAAGGCGAACGGCCAGATCCGCTATCGCAACGGCCAGGCCATCGGCTCGCGTATCATCGCCCAGCCCTTCACCGCGGCCAAGTATTTCCATCCTCGCCCCTCGGCCGCCGGCAACGGATACGACGCCGCCAACTCCGGTGGCACCAATCTCGCTCCCACCAACCAGAAGTTGATCGACCGCATTCAGGCCGACGCCAAGACCCTGCATGAAGAGAATCCCACGCAGCTCGTTCCCGTGGATCTCCTCACCACCTCCGCCTCAGGCTTGGATCCCGAAATCTCCCCGGCCGCTGCCGAGTTTCAAGTTCCGCGTGTCGCTCGCGAGCGCGGCCTCCCAGAATCCACGGTCCGCGACTTGGTTCAGAAGCACACCTACCAGCGTGAACTGGGACTCCTCGGGGAACCCCGGGTAAATGTTCTGGAACTCAATCTCGCGCTGGACGATCTTGCCCCAAAGCCCTGACTGGGAGCGCTCTCACCATCTTTGTGTCCGCAAATCGTCATGAGATAATGGGGCCAATTAGCAAGCGGCCCCGTAGCTCAGATGGATAGAGCAGCGGTTTCCTAAACCGAAGGTCGGCAGTTCGACTCTGCCCGGGGCCACCATCCCTTTCTCGCTCCAAACCTCGCGAATCCTACTCGGCATCGCGTACGCTACCGCACCGTCTCTTCGTGTGACGACCGTCACGCGGCGGCGTGATACGGGTTGCTGACCACAATCACCAGCTAGTTCTATTTTGGGAACGAGGTTGAGTCGCGTGCCTGCCGTCGACCAGACTATCCGTACCCTCGATGTTCTCGTCACCCGCCTGCACGAATCCCACGAACTCTCCGTGTATGACTCCATCGAACGACTGGTGCTGATTGGGGAAGCCGTTGGGTTTGGGCCGGATGCGCTCGTCCGAATGCTTGACCGGGGTATGGGCCTGGAAGAACTGCTCGAGCTGATTGAAGAAAAAATGGAATGTCTGCAGCGCAAGACTGAGTACTCGGTTGACAGCAAGGCCGCGGCGTGATTCCCGCATGTTGAGGTCGCTATGAAGTTCATGGAATGGTCCAAATCCAGTGTTGACTACGGCCAGAGGCTCGTCAATTCAGCGCTCGAAGGTGCACGCGAAGGAGAAGAGGATTTTCTTAAAGAGGAATCGCTTTCTCCTCTTCTCACCGAGTCCGCGCGTCATTCGCTGCTGCCCGCTTTAATTGGTGCATATCTCGGCGCCTTCGGTGGCAGCCTCGGAAGCCGGCGCCAGCAACCTTCAAGAGCCGTCGCTCTAGGCCTGCTGGGCGGAGCCATCGGGTTTGGTGCGGGTCTGGCTTGGCAGAACAGGGAGATCAGCGCGAGTGTCGCTTTCAGCGCATGGAAAAGAATTAAACAGACCCGGGATGAACACTGGTTTGAAAAGAATCCGATCGATTACGCATAGCAATAGAGGAGAGGAGGGGAATACAAGCCCTTCCGGTTTTAACCCTGCGCCACGAATCTGGCCGCAATAACCTGCTGCAGCTTTTTGTCGCGCAGGCAACTTTAGGAAATCAGGGTGTGGACCGTGGTAGGTACCTATTCACCCGTTAACGTTGTTGACTGGCTCGTGCCTGGCCGGAATCTCTTTCTGGCCCTCCAAGTCCTCGGAGTAGCCTGCTTCATTTACATCGTGTCGAAGCGAATGGTGCCGCTGCTTCGAGCCCAAGCGGATC
The DNA here is from genome assembly GCA_963795875.1 of uncultured Acidobacteriaceae bacterium. Classification (GTDB taxonomy): domain Bacteria; phylum Acidobacteriota; class Terriglobia; order Terriglobales; family Acidobacteriaceae; genus Sulfotelmatobacter. The sequence goes on along the minus strand of CAWCJM010000002.1, from coordinate 424,400 downwards.
CGCGCTTTGATCGCCCTCTGACACGGCTCGGAAGGGTCTTCAAATTCTGGCTCGGACAATGGAAGCATCCCCGCTACCGTTTTGCGGGTACTCTCCATATTGTTATCTTCACCGGGTTCCTTCTTCTGGCGGCCCGCGCCTTTTCGGTTCTGATCGTCGGAGTCTCTCCAACCTTCGTCATGCCGGGCCTTTCCGGAAGATTCGGACCCGTCTACGAAACCCTCACCGACTACTCTGCCACTATCGTCTTCCTCTGCATGGTGGTCGCGGCCGTGCGGCGCCTGGTCTTCAAGCCAGTTCGCTACGCGGTCCCCGCAAAGTACGGAAAAGGGCATACCACCGACGCCATCTTTTTACTAGGGCTGATCGCGCTCCTGATGGCCGCGGACAGCCTCTTCTCGGCCAGTCGCTTTGCCGGGCTGGCGCAAGCAGGACAATCCGCCGAAAGTCCCGCCTTCCTATCTCTGCCCTGGATGATCGAAATCGCAATCGCCTCCATGCCACGGACGGCTCTCTGGGGCCTCAACGTGGGCGCCTATCTCGTCCACGCGATCACCTTTTATTTCCTGCTGTGCTACCGGCCCTTCGGAATCCAGTTCCACGTGGAAACCTCACTGTTCAGCATTTACTTCTCGAAACTGGAGAAGGGAACCGTGAAGCCGGTCCGCTGGGACGTGTCTGACGACCACCTGGATCAAGTGAAATCTTTCGGGGTGAAGACCTTCGAAGATTTCACCTGGAAACACGTGCTCGACTTCTATTCCTGCGCCGACTGCGGACGCTGCGCCGACAACTGTCCCTCAAATGCAGTCGGTCGCCCCCTGGTCCCGCGATTTCTCACCATCAAGGCCCGGGACTACGTATTCCAGCACTATCCCGTGCTCGGTAAGCCCAATAGCAGCAATCCATTAATCGGAAATCTTTATTCTGAAGATGAAGTCTGGTCCTGCACCACCTGCGGCGCCTGTGAAGAGGAATGTCCACTCCTGGTCGAATACATCGACAAGATCGTCGACCTGCGCCGCGGAATGATCGACGACGGAAACGTTCCCCAGTCTTTGCAGAAGCCGCTGAAAGCTCTCGAGAGCCGCGGCAATCCCTACGGCAAGATGGAGAAAAAGCGGGGAGACTGGGCCAAGTCTCCCGAGTTACAACACGCAGCCCCGGTCAAAGTGCTCGACGGCAAGAACGGCGCCGACACCCTCTATTTTGCCGACAGTATCACGTCTTATGACGATCGGATGCAGTCCATCGGACGCGCCACCGCCCGCATCCTCAGCTGTCTTGGAAAAAATTTCGGCATCCTGGGCGCAGCCGAGAAAGACAGCGGCCACGAAGTCCGCCGCTTCGGCGAAGAGATGCTCTTCCAGTCCCTTCGCGAACACAATACCGAGGCCATCAAAGAGTCGGGCGTAACGAAGATCGTCACTTCCGACCCGCACGCCTACAACGCCCTCAAGCACGACTACAAAGACGTTCCACCCGTAGAGCACATCAGCCAAGTTCTCGCCAGCGAAGCAAGGGCCGGCAACCTCCGCTTCAGCGGAGTCAAGAATACCGACAGCGTCTACACCTACCACGACCCGTGTTATCTGGGCCGTCACAATCAGGTCTACGACGATCCCCGCGACGTGCTCGACTCGATCCCCGGACTAAGACGAGTCGAGATGCAGCGCTCGCGCGACCGTTCCTTCTGCTGCGGTGGCGGCGGACTCATGCTGTTCTACGAACCGAAAGAAGACCAACGAATGGGCGTCGTCCGCGTGCGCATGGCCGCAGAGGCTGGGGCGAACGTCATCGTCACCGCCTGCCCCTTCTGCATGGTCAATATTGAGGACGCCATAAAAGTCGCGGGCATGGAAGGCAAGATGTCGGTGATCGACTTGACCGAACTGGTCGACCAGCACATGGTTCGCGAAGTCCCGGAAGAGAAATTGGAAGTTGCAACCGTTGGAGGATGAATATGGAAATTCTGGTTTGTGCGCGCAGAGTGCCCGACACATCGGAGAACGAGATCGAACTCAACTCTGCCGGAAACGACATCGAGCGCGACGAACTCGTGTACTCGGTGAACGAGGCAGACAACTACGCGGTCGAGGAAGCCCTGCAGATCCGCGACCGCGTCGGTGGCAACGTCACCGTGGTCACGGTCGACGGCGAAGACGGAGAAGAGGTCCTGCGCCGCCAGTTGGCCATGGGCGCCAACCAGGCGGCCCTCGTTTCCGACGATGCCTTCAACGGCTCCGACGGCAAGGGCATCGCTACCATCCTCAAAGCCTTCGTCCAGAAAGGCCACTACGACCTGATTCTGACGGGCGTACAGGCCGACGACGGCGCTGCCCAAGTCGGCGGAATGTTGGCCGCGATGCTCGACTATCCCTTCGCCTCGCTGGTGAATTCCATCGCGGTGGAAAATGCAAAGTTGAAAGTCAGCCGCGAGATCGAAGGCGGCAATCGCGAGATCAATGAGATCTCTCTACCCTGCGTCCTCTCGATTCAAACCGGCATTAACGAACCGCGTTATGTCGGAATGAGAGGCATCCGGCAAGTTGCCTCTGTGCCCATCCCGACTCTGGCAGCGAGCGATCTGGGTATCGCCCCAGCCAAAGTTGGGGAAGCGGCTGCGAAGTTGAAGCGAGTCGACTACTTCATCCCCGCATCGAGCAAGGGCGCCGAAATCCTGCACGGAAGCAGGGAAGAGAACGCCAACAGAATTCTGGAGTTAGTCGCCGCGAAGGGAGGGCTGAACTAATGCCTCGTATTTTTGCTTACATCGTGCACAAGAGTGGAGTCGCAGACGACACCGCCGCCGAACTCCTCGCGGCGGCTCGAGCGATCGACCCTGCTTCGTCTCCCACCGCCATTCTCACCGGCTGGGGACCGGACTTCGACCTCGCATGCAAGTCTGTCAGTTCGTCGTTCGCTGAGACTTGGAAGATCTCGAACCAAGCCCTCGCCTACCCAAACGCCGAACTAATCCGGCAGGCGCTGGTGCGGGTTCTGCCCCCCGGCTGCATCGTGCTCATCCCGCACGATCACTTCGGAATCGATCTCGCGCCGGGTCTCTCCATCAAGCTGAACGCCGCATACGCCGCTGACGTCCTGGCCATAGACGGCGTTCAGGACAACACTCTAAAGCTCGTTCGCCAAGAGTTCGGCGGACAAGTCAGCGCCCACGTCCTCTGCGACCTCTCTTCCGGCGCGGTCATTAACGTCCGTGCCGGTGCATTCAAGCCCGGGCCGATTGCTGTCACCTCGGGTGTCATCATCGACAAGTCGTCGGAAGTCGACACTCTGGTGGCCCGACGCCGCTACATCGAGACCATCGTCGCCGAAGCCGGCGACGTCGATATCACGCGCCACAGCCTCCTGGTCTCCATCGGCCGCGGCATCCAGGAAAAGGACAACATCGCGCTCGCCGAAGAGCTGGCTGAAGTGCTCGGCGCCGCCGTCAGTTGCTCGCGACCCGTAGTCGACGCCAAGTGGATGGAGAAGTCCCGCCAGGTCGGATCCTCCGGGAAAACGGTCAAGCCTAAGGTCTACCTGGCTTGCGGCATCAGTGGCGCATTCCAGCACTTGGCTGGAATCAAAGGCAGCCCGTTCCTGATCGCCATCAACAAGAATCCCAAGGCGCCTATTTTTCAAGTCGCCGACGTCGGAATCGTGGACGACCTCCTCGAATTCCTGCCCGAGCTGACCAACAAAGCCCGAGAATGCGCGGCATTGCCGCCAAGTGAGGATGAACCGATGCTTACCCAAAAAACATTGAAGCTGAGCGTGAAGTCTCTTAAGAGAATTCGCCAAGAAGCGCCTGCCCGACGAAGTCCTGATCGATCTCGACGAGCGCGACGAATGCCCCATCGACATCGTCCGCGACATGTGCAGCCCCGACAAACTGGGCATTCAGCTCCTGTTCATCCCCGAAGAGTTCGGCGGCATGGGCGGCGGCACGTTCGACGTCTACTGCATTTGCGAGGAGATGGCGCGCATCGATCTCGGGATCGCGACCTCGGTGCTCGCGACTTTTCTCGGCAGCGATCCCATCACGGTTGGCGCCACTCAGGAGCAGAAGAAAATCTGGCTGAGCCGCATCGCCGATGAGGGATTGCTCTTCGCCTACGGCGCCACGGAACCGGAAGCGGGCAGCGACCTGGGCGCGCTTCGCACCACCGCCGACCGCGTCATGCACGACGGCCGCATCGTCGGCTACAAGATCAACGGCAATAAGCAATGGATCAGCAACGGCGGAATCGCCGGCGCGTACACGGTGCTGGCCAGCACGCCCGCCGGACCAAGCTGGTTCGTCGTTGAGAAAGATGCCAAGGGATTCACCCACGACGAGCCCGAAGACAAGCACGGCATCCGCCTGAGCAACACCGCCGCGCTCGCCTTCAACGACGTCTATGTCGACGCCGACCGGCTCATCGGCGGCGTCGAAGGTCAGGGCCTGAACCAGGCGCAAGCCGTGTTCGGCTACACCCGCCTGATGGTCGCGGCCTTCGGACTGGGAGCGGGATGGGCCGCGCTCGATCGCGCGATTCCATATTCCACCAAGCGCATTCAGGCCGGAGCGCCGCTCTCGGAAAAGCAAGGTTACACCCACAAGCTGATCGTGCCGCATGTGGCGCGCCTGGAAGCCGCGCGCGCCTACATCGAAGCAGACTGCCGAGCGCATCGACGCCGGCGAAGGCAGCCTTAACACCGAAGGCGCCATCGCGAAGTACATGGCGACCGAGGCCGGGAATCAGGCTGCCGACGCCAGCATCCAGGCGCTAGGCGGCTACGGCTACACCCACGAGTACTTGGTGGAGAAGATCAGCCGCGACGTGCGCATCACCACGATCTACGAAGGCACCTCCGAAATCATGGAGATGACCATCAGCCGCGACCGCTGGCAGCTTCACTTGAAGACGCGCGGCCAGCACTATCACGAGAAAGCGCGCGAACTGGAAGCTCTGCATGCGCGCCAACCGAATGTAGGCGCAAACTTTGCCGCGCTGGCGCATCACGCCCTGGCCGAAGCTGTTGGAGAAAGCGCGCGTCGCCCGTCTCACCCGCTACCAGCACATTCTCCTGCGTCTGGGAGAGTGGATCGCCTATGCGGAATGCGCCGGCAGCTTGGCGCGCCGCGCCGCGCCTCTCGCCGAAAACAAACTGAACGAAAAGGCGAACCGTCGCTTCGACGCCACCAGCGCTCGCGGCCTTGAGCCGCATCTTCGCCCGCGACGCCGCGCTCAAAGTCGCGGAAGAAGGCTTGCGATGGGTTTGCGGAGCCGGCGGCGTCAGTGACGCCGATATGTCCGCCTTCGAATCGAGTTTACAGTTGCCCGCCATTCATCGTGCCCAGGCGGGTTTGATTTCTGACATGGATTTTGTAGCCGACGTCCTCTACGCCCGTGCAGCGAAGCCTGCACATCGCCGCCTGAATATCTACGACGCCTGACTATCGTACCACACGCGCAACCGGCTCGTCCGGCTGCCGAGGAGCGTCCACATGCAAATGCAGATGCAGACATGAAGACACAGCCTATCGCGCCATCGCGATCGTAGGTGCGGGAGCGGTTCTGCCCGATGCGCCCAACGTCACCTCTTTCTGGAACAACGTGAAGAACGGCCGCTACAGCATCACCGAAGTTACACCCGATCGCTGGGACCCCGCGTTTTACTACGACGCCGACCACGCCGCTCCCGACAAGACATACTCGAAGATCGGCGGCTGGGTTCGCGACCAGGTTTGGGATCCCATGAAGTGGCATCTCCCCATTCCTCCTCGTGTCACCGATGCCATGGATCAGGCGCAGAAATGGGCGATCGCCGCCTCCCGCGAAGCCCTGGAAGATTACGGCTATCCCCAGCGCCCTCTGAATCCCGATCGTGTCGCTGTGATTCTCGGCAATGCCATGGCCGGCGAGAAGCATTACCTGACCGCGTTGCGCGTGTTCTTCCCGGAGTACGCTCACGAACTCGCCGAGATCGCCAGCTTCGCCGCCCTTCCTGAGGAAGTTCGTGCCGGACATCACGCACGAACTGCATGAGCGCATTGGCAAGCACCTGCCCGAAATTACCGAAGACAGCATGCCCGGCGAACTGGCCAACTGCATTGCCGGACGCATCGCCAACATCTACAACTTCCACGGGCCGAATTTTATTTGCGACGCAGCCTGCGCCTCCGCCATGGCCGCAATGAGCGCTGCCGTCGAGGGACTGGTCGCGCAACAATTTTGACGCTGTCATCACCGGCGGCATCGACCGCAACATGGGCGTCCAGACCTTCGTGAAGTTCTGCAAGATCGGCGCGCTCTCTGCCACCGGCACGCGTCCCTATGCCGAAGGCGCCGACGGCTTCGTCATGGGCGAAGGCTCTGCCATCTTTGTGATGAAGCGTCTGGCTGACGCCGAGCGCGATGGCGACAAGATTTATGCCGTACTCCGCGGCATTGGCGCGTCGAGCGATGGCAAGGGAAAAGGCATCACCGCTCCCAACCCAGTCGGCCAGAAGTTCTGTCTCGAGCGCGCTTGGCAGAATGCCGGCCTCTCGCCCGCGACCGCGACCTTGATGGAAGGTCATGGCACGTCCACTCGCGTGGGCGATGTGGTGGAAGCCCAGTGCATCACCGACCTGCTCAGCAGCGAGCATCTACCCATACATTCCGTGGCGCTCGGTTCGGTCAAATCGAACATCGGCCACCTCAAGGGAGCCGCGGGCGCAGCTGGAATGTTGAAGACTGCGCTGGCGCTTCGCGACAAAGTCCTGCCGCCCAGCGTGCATTGCGAACATCCCAGTCCCGACATCGACTTCGCCCACTCTCCTCTTTACGTCAATACCGAACTGAAGCCTTGGAACGTGCCCTCGGACACTCCGCGCCGAGCTGGTGTCAGCGCCTTCGGTTTCGGCGGCACCAATTTCCATCTCGTGCTCGAAGAGCACATTCCCCACCGACTAACCGGAAATGGAAAGCGATCGGTAGCCGTCGGCGCCCTTCCACAAATTGCGATGAATGAGGTTGTTATGACTGTGCAGGAAGTTTCCTCTCCCGTTGTGTCCTCTGCTTCTCATTCGGCCTGTAAGACCCCGCTGCGTGGCGCACTCGTCATTGGCGCTGCCACCGAATCAGGGCTTGCGGAACGTCTCCGCGTTCTCCTGACCGATGCCCAGGCCGGCCGCGCCCCCGCGCCTGCAGCTCCCGCCGAAGCCGACCTGCGCGCTCCCCAGCGCCTGGCAATCGACTACGCAAACGCCGCCGACTTGGCCGACAAGTCTGCCAAAGCCCTCAAAGCGTTTGCTGCGAATCAGCCCGCGGTGTGGAGAGCTCTGCGCGCGCAAGGCATTTTCCGCGGTCAAGGCCCCGCCGCCAAAGTTGCGTTCCTTTATACGGGCCAAGGTTCGCAGTACGTGAACATGCTGCGGCCGCTCTACACATCGGAACCGATTGTCACGCAGACTTTTGCCGAAGCCGATCGCGTGATGACCCCGCTGCTCGGCAAACCTCTGACCGACTTTGTTTTTGTCGACCAGACCGACCCGGTCGCCGTTGCGAAGGCTGATGACGATCTGCGCCAGACCGCCATCACGCAGCCGGCCGTGTTAGCCATCGATCTCGGACTCACGCGCCTCCTGGCCGCTTACGGCATCCAGCCCGACATGACAATGGGCCACAGCCTTGGCGAGTACGGAGCACTCGTTGCCTCCGGCGCTCTGCCCTTTGAAGATGCACTGATCGCCGTCAGCGCCCGCGGCCGCGGAATGACCCGCGTCGCTGTTGCTGACACCGGCAGGATGGCCGCTGTCTTCGCTCCGCTGCCAGAAGTCGAACGAATCCTGAAGACGATCGACCGCTACGTGGTGATCGCTAATATCAACAGCGACCATCAGGCCGTGATCGGCGGCGCCACTGACGCCGTTACAAAGGCGATGCAGGTTCTCCAAACTGCAGGATACGAAGTCTCTCCACTCCCGGTCAGTCACGCATTCCACACCTCAATTGTTGCGCCGGCCAGCGAGCCACTGCGGCAGGAACTTGCTCGCCTGCGCATGGAGTCGCCACGCCTGCCCATCGTCGCGAACGTGAACGGGGAGTTCTATCCTGTCGGGCCAGGCGTCGTGCCGCAAATGTTGGACTTGCTCGCCAAGCAGGTCGCATCGCCCGTGCAGTTCGTAAAAGGCTTGCACACTCTGTATGAAGCAGGTGCGCGCGTCTTTGTAGAAGTTGGGCCCAAGAAAGCCCTGCAGGGGTTTGCCGAGGATGTCCTGGGCGACCGCGGCGACGTAGTTTCACTCTTCACCAATCACCCCAAGTTCGGTGACATTGCCTCCTTCAACCAGGCGCTATGCGGCCTATATGCAGCCGGACTCGGCCGCGGCACGGTCGCAGCTTCGATCGAGACGTTGGTAGCTGTGTCACGGCCTCCCGTGCCGGTCGAGGCGCCGAAACAAGTCGATGCTGTGGCTCAGTCTGCAGCTCTGGCTACTCAATCCGCCGACCCGGTTTTTGGGTGGCGCAACGTTTCCCCCGCTGCGATTAGCCCCGTCGCTTCCTCGAGAGCTTCAGACCATGAGGTACCTGACCCTGCCGCCCGGCCGGGGCAAACATCGACCCCCGATCACTACACCGAACTCGGCCACTTCTTCGCCGACGTCCTCGATCGTGCCCGCCAGATCCATCACGGCCAGGAACCTGCACCCGCGAAAGATCCAGTAGTCATCACCGGGGCTGCTCTAGGCCTGCCCGGTACCGATCACATCTTCGACGACGCCAACCTTGCCCGGATCCTGCGCGGAGATCAGTTCATCGATCTCATCCCAACGCGTCTACGCAAAGCCATGCTCGACAAGCACATCACGCGCCTGGTCAAGAGCGACAACGGCGGACCAACCTTCGAAACCATCAATAACGTCGCCGACGTAATCAAACTCGCAGGTCGCGGCGGCGCATTCGACCTGGAAACCGAATTCGGCATCTCGGCCGACCGCCGCGCCGCGCTCGATCGCGTCACTCAACTCGCGATTGCCGTGGGTCTCGACGCCTTGCGCGACGCCGGCATCCCGCTGGTCATGCGCTACAAAACCACCACCAAGGGCACGCAGTTGCAGGATCGCTGGGCCCTGCCCGACGCCCTGCGCGAAGATACCGGCGTGATCTTCGCCTCGGCATTCCCAGGATGCGACTCCTTCGCCGACGAAATGTCGCGCTACTACACCGATCACTCCCGCCGCGAGCAACTAGGCTTGCTGGAGGGCCTGCTTGCGAGAGGTGCGAAAGGCAACGGCGACTCCGTTCTCGAGCAGGAAATCGAGCGCCGTACCGAGGACCTCCGCGACGCGATCGAGAAAGAGCCCTACGTCTTCGATCGCCGCTTCCTCCTCCGTACTCTGGCGATGGGTCACTCCCAGTTTGCCGAGTTCATCGGCGCTCGCGGTCCCAATACGCAAATCAATTCCGCTTGCGCCAGCACCACGCAAGCCGTGTCCCTCGCCGAAGACTGGATCCGTGCCGGCCGCTGCCGCCGAGTTGTCATAGTCTCCGCTGACGACGTCACCTCCGACCACTCCATCGAATGGTTCGGCGCCGGCTTCCTTGCCAGTGGAGCCGCCGCAACTGACGAAGTAGTAGAAGAAGCCGCTACCCCCTTTGACCGTCGCCGCCACGGCCTCATCGTCGGCATGGGCGCCGCAGGCTTGGTCGTCGAGAGCACAGAAGCCGCGCGGGAGCGGGGAATTCAGCCCATCTGCGAAGTGCTGAGCACCGTCACCGCCAACAGTGCCTTCCACGGCACCCGCCTCGATGTGCAGCACATCGGCCAGATGATGGAAAACCTGGTGTCGCAGGCCGAATCCCTTCATGGCATTTCCCGCCAGCAGATTGCACCCCATACCGTCTTCGTTTCTCACGAGACCTACACGCCCGCGCGAGGTGGCAGTGCCTCGGCCGAAATCAACGCTCTGCGTCATGTATTCGGCGTCGCCGCCGATCGGATCGTAATCGCCAACACCAAAGGTCAAACCGGCCACGCGATGGCCACCGGCATCGAAGATGTCCTAGCCGTAAAAGCGCTGGAGACCGGCTTAGTTCCGCCCGTTGCCAACTTCAAAGAGGTCGATCCCGAGTTGGGCACTTTGAACTTGTCCAAAGGCGGCGGATACCCCATCGAGTATGCGGTCCGCCTCGGCGCCGGATTCGGATCGCAAATCAGCATGTCGCTGCTGCACTGGACCGCCCCGAAGGACGGCGCGCACCGCCGTCCCAACGAGCTGGGCTACGCCTACCGCATCGCCGACGCAAATACCTGGGAGGCATGGCTGAGCCAAATCGCCGGCTACCCAACTGCAGACTTGGAGGTCGTGCGCCGCACTCTGCGAGTCCGCGATCAACGCCCAGCTGCCCGCTTGGCCGAAGTCGCACTAGCGTCCCATGAGGTGCCAGTCGTCACGGCTCCAAAATCGTCAGTACCGGTGGTCGTTGCCGTCAAAGCCGAACCCCCACGCCCCGTTGCTGCGACGCAGGTTGAAACCGAAATGCCAGCACCGTTCCCGCCATCAGCCCCGCAACCCGCTGTGGAAGCCGATTCCGTCAAAGACCGTGTGCTGGCTCTGGTCGCCGAAAAGACCGGCTATCCAGTCGACATGCTTGATCTGGATCTCGATCTCGAAGCCGACCTCGGCATCGATACCGTGAAGCAAGCCGAGGTCATGGCCACCATCCGCGAAGCCTACGGCATCGTCCGTGACGACACGATCAAATTGCGCGACTTTCCCACGCTCGCCCGCGTAATCCAATTCGTGCATGATCGCAAGCCCGGTCTCTACGCCCCGCCTCCTGCGTCGACCCCGACAGCCGTAGCGACGAAGGAACCGAAGGCCGCGGACGAAATCAGCGTCGCTCCCCCTGCGCCCCCTGCAGCGCCCGCCAAAGTCTCTTCCAGAAATGAAGACGCCGTGCAACAGCGCATCCTCGCGCTGATGGTCGAGAAGACAGGCTACCCCCAGGACATGCTGGATTTGGACCTCGACCTCGAGGCCGACCTCGGCGTTGACACCGTCAAGCAAGCGGAAATGTTTGCCGCAATCCGCGAAATCTACAACATCCCGCGCGACGAGAACCGCAAGCTCCGAGACTATCCCACGCTCGCACACGTGATCCGCTTCGTCTACGAGCATCGTCCCGATCTGGCAAGCCTGCCCGCAGCAACAGAACCGTCTCCCGTAGCATCCTCCCCGGCGCTGGCGGAGCCTCTCGCTCCGCCTCTGACGCCGGCCAAATCGCTAGCCAGTTCCCGGGATCTTGTTGCCGACGATCCAATCAAGAGCAAGGTCCTCCAAATCGTCGCTGAGAAGACAGGCTATCCCGAAGACATGCTCGACCTGGATCTCGATCTCGAAGCCGACCTCGGGATCGACACCGTCAAGCAGGCGGAAATGTTCGCCGCAGTGCGCGCCGCCTACAACATCCCCCGCGACGAAAACATGAAGCTCCGCGACTTTCCGACGCTGGCGCACGTCATCAAGTTCGCGCACGACCGGTCCGCGCTGGTCGCGGCCACTGCCGTGCCCGCCGTGAAGCTGCATCAAACAGAACCGAAAGCGGCGCCCGCTCCTTCTGCGCGACCAACCCTTGCCAACTTCGATGCGACAAATCGCATTCCGCGACGTGTCCCGGTCGCGACTCTCCGCCCTCCGCTCGCTCTTTGCAAACCAACCGGAGTGAAACTCGACCACAGCAGCCGTGTCATCGTTATGCCCGATAAAGGTGGTGTGGCACAGGCTCTCACCGAACGCCTTCGCACCCTGGGCGTGGAAGTACTCTCTATCGAAGGCAGTCCCGACGCCGACTCGCTGAACACACTTCTGAAAACATGGACTACCGCCGGTCCAATTCAAGGCGTCTTCTGGCTACCCGCGCTCGACAACGAAGGCGACCTTCGCAAACTCGCGCTGGCCGACTGGCATGGAGCACTAAGCCTGCGAGTGAAGTCGCTGTACACGACAATGCGTTCCCTATACGAACACGTTGCACAGCCAGGCACATTCCTGCTCTCAGCGACGCGTCTCGGCGGCCATCACGGATACGACGACGTCGGGGCCTTCGCCCCACTCGGCGGTGCCGTAATTGGCTTCACCAAGACGTACAAGCGCGAACGCCCCGAATCCCTCGCCAAAGCCATCGACTTCGAACCGAATCGCAGCGCTACCGAAGTTTCGGATCTTCTGATCGCCGAAACTCTGCGCGATCCCGGTGCAGTCGAGATCGGATACACCGCCGAGGAGCGCTGGACCGTCGGCCTCGACGAACAACCCGCGGCCGACGGCCAACCCGGCATGATCCTCGACAAAAGCACCGTCTTCGTTATCACGGGCGCTGCAGGCAGCATCGTCTCAGCCATCACTGCCGATCTGGCTGCTGCATCGAGCAGCACCTTCTACCTTCTCGATCTCGTGCCCAAGCCAGATCCGGATGATTCCGACTTGAAACGCTTTGTCACCGACAAAGAGAATCTGAAACGCGACCTGTTCACGCGCGTTCAGACCCGCGGCGAACGCGCTACTCCCGCTCTCGTCGAAAAAGAACTAGCCAGCATCGAGAGAGCCCACGCAGCTCAATCCGCCATCGACGCGGTTCTAGCCGCGGGCGGTACGCCACATTATTTCAGCGTCAATCTCACCGACGCGCCGGCGGTAGCCAGAGTCATTGACCAGGTGCGCCAGCGCCATGGCCGCATCGACGTCCTGCTGCACGCTGCTGGCATCGAGCGCAGCCATTTCCTGCCCGACAAAGATCCGCGGGAATTCGACCTGGTCTTCAACGTCAAAGCCGACGGCTTCTTCAACCTGCTGCACGCCATCGGCGACATGCCATTAGGTGCGACCGTGGTGTTCAGTTCAATCGCAGGACGCTTTGGTAACGCCGGCCAAACCGACTACAGTTCCGCGAACGATCTCCTCTGCAAGATCACCTCAAGCTTCCGCACCACGCGTCCCAACACGCGTGGCATCGTCATTGATTGGACCGCGTGGGGCGGAATCGGCATGGCCACCCGCGGCTCCATCCCGAAGATGATGGAACTCGCCGGCATCGACATGTTGCCGCCAGAAGCAGGCATCCCGCTGATCCGCCGCGAACTCACCTCCGGAGCTACCCGTGGGGAAATTGTCGTAGCCCAGCGCCTCGGCATTTTGCTGAATGAAATCGACCCCACGGGCGGCCTGGACATATCCGCGGCGCGCTCCACCAACAAATCCTCTCCTGGGGGACCCATCTCCGGCGCAATCGTGTCTCTGGGCGTATCGAGTGGCTACACTGTTGAAACCACCCTGAACCCTCACGACCAACCGTTCCTGCATGACCATCAGATCGAAGGCACACCCGTGCTCCCCGGCGTGATGGGCATCGAAGCCTTTGCCGAGGCCGCGCTTGCTCTGCTCCCCGCATGGCAAGTCGAAGCTATCGAGGACGTCAACTTCCTCGCGCCTTTCAAGTTCTATCGCACCGAACCGCGTGCAGTGCAGATCGAAACGCGAATCCATCCTCACGGAGAGGAACTGCTGGCGGACTGCCGCCTGGTCGGCCATCGCTCGCTGCCGAACCAGCCAGAGCCCCAACCGACCACGCACTTCACCGCGCGCGTCCGCCTCACAAGAGAACATGCCCAAGCTCCCTTGGCGCTCGCGCTCGGCAAACCTGATGGCCATATCATCGAGGCCGCCGACATCTACCGCCTCTACTTTCACGGGCCGGCTTATCAGGTTATCGAAAAAGCCTGGTGGGATGGCAAGCGTCTCATCGGATTGATGTCAAACCATCTGCCTCCCAACCATCTCCCCGCTGAGCTGTCCACGGTCGTGCAGCCCCGCCTGATTGAACTGTGTTTCCAGACTGCCGGCATCTGGAAACTCGGCGTGCAAGGCCGCATGGGGTTGCCCCAGCGTGTTTGCCAGATTTCTCTCTACCGGCCGGCCGCAACCGACAGCAAGCTGTACGCGGTGCTCACTCCCGACGCAACGTGCGGAAGTTTCGATGTGGATGTCGTCGATTCGCAAGGGAACTGCATCCTGCGTCTCACCGGCTACCAGACCGTCGCGCTCCCCAATGCCGTGAACGCGAAACATCTGAAAGCGCTGCAGGAAATCATGTCAGGAGATGCCATTCTCGTGGCGTGATGAGCGCGCCCAAAGTAACCCACAACTCGAAGAACCGGGGTCCTTATGGTGAATGACTTTCGACGGATTGCGATTGTGAACCGCGGAGAACCCGCGATGCGCTTCATCCATGCCGCCCGCGAGTTCAGCTCCGAGCACGGCATCCCGTTGCGCACCATTGCGCTTTTCACCGAACCCGACCGCCATGCCATGTTCGTCCGCGAAGCCGACGAGGCCTTTTCTCTCGGTGCCGCCCAATCCCTCGATCCCGACACGCTGCACACCAAGAGTAGTTACCTTGACTACAAGCGCCTCGAACAAGTTCTGGCGGAAGCGCACGCCGATGCAGTTTGGGTGGGCTGGGGTTTCGTCGCGGAACATGCTGCCTTCGCCGACCTCTGCCAGGAACTGGGAATTGTTTTTATCGGGCCCACCGGCGATGTCATGCGCCTTCTGGGCGACAAGATCGCCGCCAAACGCCTCGCTGAACGGTCGCAGATCGCTGTCGCTCCCTGGAGCGGTGCTCCTGTGGAATCGATCACCGATGCTCTGTCGCATGCCCAGCGGTTGGGCTTTCCTCTTCTGCTCAAAGCCACGGCGGGCGGCGGTGGCCATGGGATCCGATTGGTTCACTCCGCCAGCCAACTCCCCCAGGCGTTTGAGCGCGCCCGTATCGAGGCGTTCAAGGCCTTCGGCGATCCCACCGTCTTTCTTGAGAGACTGGTCGGAGGTGCCCGCCATATTGAGGTCCAGATCATCGCTGACAATTACGGAACTGCGTGGGCCGCCGGCGTGCGCGATTGCACGATCCAGCGCCGGCATCAGAAAGTTCTCGAAGAAGCGCCTTCCCCGGCGCTTTCTTCCGTCCAGGATCTCGAACTTCGCGAAGCCGCGGTTCGCCTCAGCAAACTGGCCGGATACAACAATGCCGGCACGGTGGAATTTCTCTACGATCCAGCGACTCAGCAGTTCTACTTCATGGAAGTGAATACCCGCCTGCAAGTCGAGCATCCAGTGACCGAATGCACCACCGGCCTTGATCTGGTGAAACTGCAGATCCACGTTGCGCGCGGCGGACTCCTCGAAGGCAATCCCCCGTGCAGTTTCGGTCACGCCATCGAGGTCCGCCTCAACGCAGAAGATCCCGACAACGATTTCGCGGCCGCCCCAGGCGTCCTGGAACGTTTCCGCATGGTGACCGGTCCCGGTGTGCGCGTCGATACCGGTGTCACCGAAGGCGACAGCATCTCCCACGAATTTGATTCCATGATCGCCAAGGTAATCGCTCACGGCCAGACCCGCAAAGAAGCTCTGTCCCGCCTCCAGCGCGCCCTCAGCGAGAGCGTCATCGTGGTCAAAGGCGGTGCGACCAACAAAGCATTCCTATTGGAAATGCTGCGGCGCGAGGAAGTGCAAGCCGCAAACATCGACGTCGGCTGGCTCGACCGCCTCGCCGCGGAAGACGGACATCACTTCCGGAAATATGCGGATGTGGCCCTGGTCCAGGCGGCCATCGACGCCTACGACGCCGAACTGGCGGTAGAACAATCTCAGTTTTACGCATCCGCCGCGCGTGGTCGCCCGCGCGTGCAGAGCGACATCGGCCGCGCCCTCGCCTTGCGCTATCGCGGCCACCTTTACACGATCAGGACCCAGCGCATCGGCCCTCGCGATTACCGCATCGGGGTCGATGGTATACGCATCGAGGCCCACATTGACCGCCTGGATCAGTTCGAATCCTGGTTGGCGGTCTTCGGCCGCAAATTCCATATCGTTGCGGTCAGCCAAGGCATCACCTCTCGTATTGACGTGGACAGCGTGTCGCACCAAATCGACCGCGACGATGGAGGCGTGGTGCATGCTCCTGCCCCCTCGGTGGTTGTTTCCATCGCGGTCAAGACGGGAGACACCGTCGCCGTCGGTGATCGCCTGGCCGTTCTCGAAGCCATGAAAATGGAGACTCAGATCGTCGCTCCCTTTTCCGGCAGGATCCGAAAAATAATGATCATGCCGAATGTGCAGGTTGACGCTGGCGCCCCTCTCCTGCAGATAGAAGGCGCGGCGGGTATCGACGCGATTGACCTGCAGAAGCGCATCATCTTTGGCGAATCCCACACTTGGCACGAAAATCGTGAAGCCACCTGCATCGACACACTCCACGAAATTCGCCAGGTCATGCTGGGGTTTGATCTTGATCCTTCATCCAGCACCCGCCAACTCATAGCTTGGAGCCAGACCTGCCCTGCACACGCCGACGAGATCACCGAACTCGAGGACGAAATTCTTAACATCTTCGTGGACATTTGCTCCCTCTTTCATCGCGAGCCGGAGGTGAACCATCGCGCCTCCGGAGAAGAGCCCAGCGCCGAATCGTACTTGTTCTCCTATCTGCGTATGGTCGAAACCAACGCTGAGGGACTTCCTCCGGCCTTTGTCGGGGCACTCCGCAGCGCGTTGTCTCACTACGGTGTCTGGGAGCTGGATGGATCTTCCACCCTCAAGGAAACGTTGCTGTGGATTTGCAAATCGCACCAGCGGATGGCCGAGCAGATCGCCTCGATTCTCGACATTCTCGAGCGTCGTCTGCGCGGCGCCAAGGTCCCTGGAAGCTCCCCCAGCAATTCCTTCCGCACTCTTCTCGATCGCATCGTCGCCATCACCCATGAAACGTATCCCTCGATCAGCGATCTCGCCCGCGAAGTACGCTATCGCTATTTCGACGAGCCGCTCTTTGAGCGCGCCCGGGATCAGGTCTTTCAGGAAGCAGAAGACAATCTCGACTACCTCAACGCGCATCCCGAGGCCCCCGATTGCCGTACCCGGCTGCACGCCCTGATCGAGTGTCCGCAGTTGCTCGCGGGCCTGTTTGCGGCCCGCTTCCCATCCGCCGAACCCGCTCTCTCCAGCAGCATGCTCGAGGTGCTCACTTGGCGCTACTATCGCAACTGTGCTCTGGTGAATCCTCGCTCCCTTCCTGCTCAGGGGCATCCATGCTTCACAGCCGAATATGATGACGAAGGCAAGCGCGTTCATGTCATCGCGGTATATTCCGAATATCAAGGCCTTTCGGCAGCGGCGCAGGCGATGTTCGCGCTCATCACGGCCGTCCCGGCCGATCACGACATCGTTATCGATTTCCACGTTTGCGATTCCGTCAAGTTGGGCGATCCCGATGCTACGCAGTCAAGCATTCGCGCGATACTGAATCAGGTTGCCTTTCCCCGTTCCATCCGGCGCATCGTCGTATCCGCTGCCGGCCCGAGCCATGGCCGTCGCGCCAACGGGCTCCAACACTTCACCTACCAGACCACTGAGAACGGGTACCAGGAAGACCCGTTCTTCCGCGGCTTGCACCCCATGATGGGGAAACGCCTCCACCTCTGGCGCCTGGGCAATTTCAAGATCGATCGCCTACCTTCCGTCGAGGACGTCTATCTCCTGCACGCCGTCGCTCGTGATAATCCGAAAGACGAACGCCTGTTCGCCGCCGCCGAGGTCCGCGATGTAACTCCCGTCCGCGATGAGGCCGGGCGCATCGTGCAACTGCCCCATCTGGAACGCATGCTCATGGAAACCCTGGCCGCCATCCGCCTCTTCCAGTCCCGCCGCCGTCCCCAGGAGCGTCTCTACTGGAACCGCGTGTTCCTCTATGTCTGGCCTTCGCTCAATCTCAAGCCCGACGAATTGCGCGACATCATCCGCCGCCTTCTCCCCGTCACCGAAGGCCTTGGCTTGGAACAGGTCGTCGTGCGTGCCCGCATTCCCAACCCTGCCACTGGAGAACTGCGCGATCTCGTCATGCGCATCTCCAGCCCGGTGGGAAGCGGCTTGCTCATCACCTTCCGCCCTGCTGACAAACTGCTCGCTCTCAAACCACTCTCCGAATATGACCAGAAAGTCGTGCGCGTCCGCCAGCGCGGCTTAGTGTATCCCTACGAAATCGTCAAGTTGCTCACACCCGCCCGAGAAGACACTCGCAGTGAATTCCCGCCCGGAGATTTCGTCGAGTACGATCTCGATGCCGACCGCAAACTCGTTCCCGTCGATCGCCCCTACGGCAAGAACCGCGCCAACATCATCGTTGGAATCATCCGCAACTTCACCACTCGCTATCCCGAAGGCATGGCCCGCGTCCTGCTCCTTGGAGACCCCAGCAAAGACCTCGGAGCCCTCGCCGAAACCGAATGCCGCCTCATCAGTGGCGCTCTCGACCTCGCCGAAGAAAAGGGCATCCCCGTCGAATGGTTCCCCATCTCTGCCGGTGCCAAGATCTCGATGGAGAGCGGAGTCGAGAACATGGACTGGATCGCCCGCGTCCTGCGCCGCCTGATCGAATTCACCCAGACGGGCGGCGAAGTGAACCTCCTCATCAACGGCATCAACGTCGGCGCCCAGCCCTACTGGAATGCTGAAGCCACCATGCTCATGCATACCCGCGGCATTCTGGTCATGACCCCGAAAGCCGCCATGGTCCTGACCGGCAAGCGCGCCCTCGATTACTCTGGCGGTATCTCCGCCGAAGACAATCAGGGAATCGGCGGCTACGACCGCATCATGGGAGTCAACGGCCAGGCCCAATATTGGGCCAGTGACATTAACGAAGCCTGCCACATTCTCTTCCGCCATTACGATCACACCTATGTAAAGCCCGGCGAGCGCTTTCCCGCGCCGCGCCGCGACCACCGACCCCCTCACTCGCGACGTGCAAACCTTCCCTCACAACGAAAATGGTGAAGAGGGCTTTGCCTATGTTGGCGAGATTTTGTCCGACGAAACCAACCCCGGCCGGAAAAAGCCCTTCGACATCCGCAAGGTAATGATGGCCGCCGTCGACCAGGATCATCCGCCGCTCGAGCGCTGGGCCGGAATGCGTGCCGCAGAAACCGGTGTCGTATGGGACGCCCATCTCGGTGGCTATCCGGTCTGCCTCATCGGCATCGAGTCTCGCTCCGTGCCCCGACTCGGATTCGTTCCCGCCGACGGGCCGGACCAGTGGTCTGCAGGAACTCTGTTTCCCCAGTCTTCCAAGAAAGTTGCGCGCGCCATCAACGCTGCCAGCGGCAATCGCCCGGTCGTCGTCCTCGCCAATCTATCAGGCTTTGACGGTTCGCCCGAATCGATGCGCCGCCTGCAGCTCGAATATGGCGCCGAGATCGGGCGCGCCGTGGTGAACTTCAAGGGCCCCATCGTGTTTTGCGTCATATCTCGTTATCACGGCGGCGCTTACGTGGTATTCTCTCGCTCGCTGAACGAGCAGATTGAAGCCGCTGCACTCGAAGGAACTTACGCCTCGGTGATCGGCGGAGCGCCCGCTGCGGCAGTCGTCTTCGCGGGTGAAGTCGAATCCCGCACTTGCAAAGACGAACGTCTCCAGGCCCTCAATCAAGCCATGCTCCAGGCCGAGGCCGCCGAAAAGGGACGCCTGCGCGCTCAATGGAACGAACTTCACGACATGGTCTACTCCGAAAAACTCGGCGAGATGGCCAGCGAGTTCGACCGTGTGCACAGCGTACAACGTGCCCAGAGCGTAGGCGCCCTCGATCACATTATTCCTCCTGCGAATCTACGCTCCTATCTCATCAACGCCGTCGAACGGGGAATCCAGCGCGAAGAGGAAGCCCTGGAGAAAGGAACTCTGCAGATCGTAGAAGCCGCCTAACAGGGCCAGAGACCGCGGCCGCGTGGCGAGTGCAAAGGCAACAGCCGCGTCCGCGGGCAGAGAGTGCAGAAGTGCAGCCGCGTGGCGGCGAAAGATTGCAGCAGTAGGTGGCGAGACAAAATGAGAGCAAAGACCGGGAAGGGCGAAAGACGAACGGTCTATCGCATAAACAGGTCGCGAAAAAATACCAGTGAGCGCCACTCGGGCGTGCGCCACCGTGGAAGAGCGGCCCTTCAGGGCCGCGTATGGCATCCGGAAATCGTTGTGGGCTTCAGCCCCTGTGGTCGAATGGCGTTGATGACATGAGGGCGAAAGAACGGACTCTTAACATTGCAATGGACCTCTACTGGCTGGAACAAACCGAATCCGACGTCCCGTCCAACAATGACTGGCTGGGCCCGCACGAGGCTGCCTGCCTCGCCGCCATGCGCTTTCTCAACCGCCGTTCTGATTGGCGCCTCGGGCGCTGGACGGCCAAGCAAGCCCTCGCCACTTGCCTGAAGCTGTCTACAAATCTTTCCGACCTCGCAAACCTCGAAATCCGTGCCGCATCGTCCGGCGCCCCTGAGGTCTTTATCGACAGCCAACCCGCACGCATAGCAATCTCACTCAGTCACCGTGCCGGTACGGCCATGTGCACCGTCGGAGCACCCAACAGCAATTTCGGTTGTGACCTGGAAATGGTGGAAGCGCGCAGCTCCGCCTTCGTCGAAGACTACTTCACCCCCGATGAGCAGGCGCTCATCGCAGACATTTCTCTGCCCGAACGCTCCCTGCTCCTGGCCCTGCTCTGGAGCGCCAAAGAAAGCGTGCTCAAAGCTCTGCGCGTCGGTCTTCGGCTCGACACCAGATGCATGAGCGTCAAGTCCAGCCGTGTGAGCCACGCACTCGCCGCCGACCTGACTGTTTGGCATCCTTTGAGCATTCGCTATTCGAGCACGCAGACCTTCAGCGGTTGGTGGCGGCTGGAGGCTGATTTGGTGCGCACGGTAGTCTCCGATGTGCTGTTTCAAGCTCCGCTTCCTGCGCGAGAATGCAGCTTCGTTGGAGTCACCCTTCGCCAAGAAACCGCGTAAGCCATTTGGGGGAGACAATTACTTGCTGGGGCCGTATCGATGGGACGGACTACGCCTCACGGTGCCGGCGGTTCCTTGAGCTCTGATTCCTCCGCCTGGTGGCTTTCCACCGACAACTTCCGCAGACGACAGCCGCTCGTGATGGGCGAGCAACAGGCCCAGCGGTACCACGGCTGCAAAGGTCACCAGCCAGAGCAGGATCCCGCAACTGGCCGCCATCTCCGGCGGCACGTCAAACACGCTCGACAGGATCGCGACCGTCGCTATCTGCGAGCCACCACCGACGGCCGGCAACTGCAGCATCGAACCCACCATGCTGGCGAAGATCAGAATCAATAACTGCGAAACCGGGATTTCCAGCGCGTCCACGCCGTAGGAATGCGTCACTTCCTTGTACGCCAGCGCAATCAGATACCACATCCCCACCGATACCATTGCCAGCCACAACATCGACAGCGGTCCGTGAATCGTGTTGAGGCCCATCCCGAACTCTCTGACCTTCTGGCCTAGTCGATGTCCGAGATTCGAAGAGAGGTGTGCAAACCGCTGTTCCACCCACCGCGCAGCCGCCTCGCCGTTCCGCCGAATTAACACCGCAGCCACCGCGGTCCCCGCGACGATGGCAATCAGAAGAAAGCTCGCTTCCCGGAAGCTTCTGTAGAACTCAGGATGTGGAATGGAAGGCAATGCGCTTGGCAGAAAAATCGCCAGCGCTACCAGTACCGCGAACGCTCCGATGTCAAAAATCCGTTCCACGGCCCAAACGGCCAGTTGCGACGAAAAGGGAAGTTCTGTCCGCCGCGCGATCAGGTACGGACGAATGAATTCCCCCGCCCGGCCCAGCAGCGCGATCCCAGCGAACCCGACCAGTGTCGGCGATACCAACTCCGCCAGTGTCGTCTTCGGCCGGACCGGCTTCAGGAAAATCTTCCAGCGCAATGCCCGCATCACATAGGCGATGTAAATGTAGGCAATCCCATACAGCACACGGATCTTCTTAATGCGATGCGTCTGGCTCCAGAACGTTCGGCCAGTCAAAGGTTCGCCAGTGCCGGTATTGCAGGTAAACCAGAACGGCCAGGATGAGGAACACCACGACGCTGGCCAGAATTCGCTTCTTATCCATGAAGGGGGAAAACTCCGCGCCGCGGCGCTCGCAACGCGAAGCGAGAAACGGCACCACCCAAGGTAAATGACTGAGCCGAAGGGGTCAAACAGAATCATGGTGAAGACAAATGCGTCCACTGCAGAGAGGCTAGGGAAAGCCTGTGGCCTCAGTGGTTCGACTGGGTTCGCGTGGCTGAGTCGCCGAGACTACTTATTGCAGCGGACTGAGCTCGCCTTGGCTTGAGCGACGGTGCCGAACCTGGCTCGGCTTGGCCAGACGAATCTGTTGCGCTTGGCTTACGGAGCTCGGGCTGGGTTGCCGCGACCGCCTTCTGCGCCACCTTCTTCTTATTAAAGTCCCTCACGATCCGCGCCACATACGCCCGCGTCTCGTAATACGGAGGCACGCCCCCGAACTGCTCCACCCGCTGCGGCCCTGCATTGTAGGCCGCCAGCGCCTTCACCAGATCAAAGTTGTAGCGCTCCAGCAGTTCCCGCAGATACTTCGTTCCACCCTCGACGTTCGCCTGTGGATCGAACGCATTCGGCACTCCGAGTTGCGACGCCGTTCCCGGCATCAACTGCATCAGCCCTTGCGCGCCCTTCGGGGACACCGCCCGCACTTTGAATCCACTCTCCGCCTTGATGACGCTGTTCACCAGATCCGGATCCAGCCGATACCGCCCGCTAGCCGAATTCACCACCTCATTCAGATCTAACGGACCAGTGCTAGGCGCGTACTCGGGTGCCCCATTTCTCGCGTAGTTTGCGAGAAGTGGGGATTCTGCCCGAACCGCGAAATCGGGGAACCGGAAGCCGAAAGCCGGGAGCCGGAAGCCGCCTCCTGCGGCGCAGCCTCAAAATGCTCAATCTCCGCCGTGGGCACATCCACGAAACTCGCCCCATCCGCGGTCACATACAACCGCGTAACGTCCCCAACAATCTCCCGCCGCTCATGCCGGATGGAGAACCCATTCTTCAGCACCGCAACCTCGCCCGCAAAGCAGGGAAGCGCCGCCACCGCGAGCACCGCGATGATCGCCAATCGCACCCGAATTGGACCAAAGCCAATTCATCATCTGACTCGAAACTCTGAAGCTCGTAGCTTACGACCGAAGCCCCTGCGGCATCTAGCTTCCGCATCCAGCGCCAACTCCACCGCCGCCGCAATCCCGCACGCATCATTGCCCAGCGTCACCGTCCACCCCCGGCTGCGCAACTCCTCGCACGCATTCCCCATGATAACCGGATAGCCCGCAAACTCAAGCATCTCAACGTCATTGTGGTTGTCACCGACGGCCATGACCTCTTCGCGCCGGTAACCCGCGATGCGCAGCCCACCGCTCCAGCGCATGTCCCTTCGAACATCCGCGCATTCAGCACGTCGATCATCGACAAATCCCGCTCCGGATACTCCGTGCGCAACACGGTCACCGTTCCATCCATGCCCGCACCTTCGAGCGCCCGCAGCGCCCGGCTCATCCGCGCCATCGTCCCGCAAAACATGGCCTGCACCGGATCGTTCACCAGCGCATCTTCGATCGGCACCACGAACTCGATGTACTCCATATTCTTCTCGAGCCATCGCCGGATGCTCGACCCCAACTCGTCCATCCTCTCCAGCACGATCGCGCCCTTGGTTTCCTTATCAAATGTCAGAACGGTATTCCCGCGGAATTCTTGCATCGCCCCGCACAGCCTGCGGCACGTCTCGGCCGGCATCAGGTCGCGATGAAACGTCTCTCCCGCCAGCGACCGCGTTACCGCCCCGTTGGAACTGATCAGCCACAAGATCGAACCCCAGCTGCTTCGCGATGGGCAAGGCAAACGTATGCCTGCGCCCGGTCACCAGCACAATCTCGATCCCCGCCGCGTGCGCCCGCCGCAGCGCCGTCAGATCGCCCTCAGAAATCTGAAATTGTGGATTAAGCAGCGTGCCGTCGATATCAGTCGCCAGCAGCCGGACGGAAGGGTTGAGAAATCGTCACTTAATAAATTTACCATCCAGACCATTACCCATCCGCTGACCCGATGGGTGCAAAGATCTCCTTCGTGAACCTTAGTGTCCTTACTGGTGAAAGATTCTTCCTGCCCTCTGCCCTCTTTGCCGCCATCACCGCGAGCAGAGTGGCTGCACTTAGATTTTTGTATGAACCAGATTCTTGATGAGATGGGAGGCGCGCCGCTAACTGGATTGCGCCGGCAATCGTCCCAGCAGCGCGCTGGCCTTACGGAACCATGGCCGCTCCCGCCGCCGCAGATATCCCGGCATCGTCGGCTTCTTGTCGAGAATCTTCTGCGACCACACGCGGGCCTCCGCAGCGCGCCCCTGCGACTGCAGAAACAGGGCATAGTGGTAATACGTCTCGGAGATGGTAGAAATCCGCGTCGCCTCGCGGAACATCGCATCTGCCTTCTCGATCTGTCCAGTCTGCGCGTACGCCCAAGCCAGCAGTCCCTTGGCCCGGTGAAAGTCGTAATCGGGATCGGAGTTCACAGCCCGCTCCAAATCCGGCACCGCGGCGGCGAAGTCTCCCAGTTCGACCTCGGCAACTCCCCGCCGATAGAACGGATCGACGTGGTCTGTCCGCGACGAAATCGCCTTGTCATAACGATTCCTTAGCCTTCGCGTAGTTTCCGTCGTCGATGTACAAGCAACCCCAGCTCCTCGTAGTTTCCCGCCGAAGGATTGTCGAGGATCGTCCGCTCCAGTTCCTGAATTCTCCTCCGTCGTGGAAAGACTTGAAATGAACCCCGCAGCAGCCCTGCGTCCGGAATCACTTCCACCACGATGTAAACCAGCGCCCCAATTGGGTGAATCAGTATCACCCAGATCCAAAACCAGTCTGGGCGCCGCCGGATAAAGTGGACGATGGCCACAATCCTCAGCAGAAAGCCCCACCACGAAAACGCGAAGAAAAGAAAGGATCCCATGGCTGAAACCGCACTATAGCATGCGTCCGGAATCTTTTCGGTGATGCTGCGATGACCAAAGTGTACCGAAGGGTGCCCCACCCTTCTTTCGTGTTTTCTGCGAAAGAGGGTGGGGACTTTGACGTTCTTGGCATCTAGCGAAGAGTCACTTCAGAGAAACAGAAGGCGACGCCTTCATTTTCCAGCCGCGTGATGGTCGTAACTGATCACGCGTGTGACCCTCCACGCCCCATCCTTGTACTGCCACAAATGCACGAACTGCCCTTCACCGACCCCTTCCGTATCGTCGTGCCCAGGATGATGAAATCGGTGCACTCCCATCTCGACAAAGCCGTAGCCCTTCATGTGGTAAACCTTCAGGGATCCGGGCACGAGTTCGCGGCTTACCTTCCCGCAGATGTTCTTCTTGACGCTGTCCGTCAACGCCGCTCTGCCCAGCGTGACCCCTCCCTGATCGTGATAGAACTCCACATTCTCGTCCATGAACGCGGCAAACTTCTCCAGATCGCAGCGGTTGTAGGAATCAAACAGCGCAGCATCCAGAGCGGCGCCCACGCGGTCGAGTTCCTCCTGATTCTGAATCTTGTCGAGCGCCGGAACACTCTGTGCGCCAGTGTTTTGTGCGACGGCATCAGTGCAGAGCACGAAGAAGGGAACAGCCATTAGAAACAAGATCGTGGACAACCGTCGGTTCATGAGAGTCTCGCTTTCACAAGGGATGGATAGAACTTAAAAAAGAGTACGGAAGAGAAGAGAAGATTGTTCCTAGCAATGTTCCGGCGCATGAACAGGATTCGCGGGCGCCCATCGATGTCGCCTGCTAACCTATTGCTTACAAATGCATCTGTCTTTAACGGCGATGTCATTGACGGCGATCTCGCATCAATCGAAAGGAGCACCCTCGTGAATCACTCCCGCACGATCATCTTCTCGGCTCTGGTCCTGATGTTCTCCTCGCTGTGTGGCGCACAAAGCCAACAGCCTCCGGCCACCCTGCGCAGCATCTTGCTCCACGAATTGCACACCACCCACAATAAGGCCGACTGGTTCGTGCCGATCAGCGTGGCGGTCGACGGACTGAGCGCGCAGCAAGCGAGTTGGCAACCTCCAGCCGGAGCCCACTCCGCCGGTCAGCTCACCTATCATCTGCTGTTTTGGAATCGCCTTAACCTGCAGAGGCTTAAGGGGGAGAATTCAGGAAACTTCACGGGCAGCAACGATGAAACGTTTAATAAATTTGACGACAAACAATGGAATGACACCATCAAGCAGCTCGATCAGGTAATGACCGATCTCGAGAAGCTCGTCGAATCGGCCGACGAGCAAAAGCTTTCGTCGATGGCCCCGACCATTGCCAATATCTGCACCCACAACGCTTACCATATTGGCCAGATCGTCTACGCCCGCAAGCTGCAGGGCTCATGGAACCCGGAGAAAGGTGTGAAGTAGAAGGTTGGCGTGTCCCGTCCAAGCTAGTGTGATCCGGCGCCATTTCACTCACCGGCCGGGTGCCTCATCCTAACGTCGCGCAGTTTGACGTTAGGGTGGGGATTTTGACTTTCGACCCGCCAACGAACTTGCCCTGGGCTGATCGAGCACGCTCTTCGGGTGCCCATGCCTCTCGGTGCTCGAAGCAGGGGTAAACCCGATCCCGCGCACACTGTCGGAAAGCTCGCAAACTCGCCATTACGAAAGTAAATTGATGATCCGTACCACGGTCACTACCATCACCCCATAGCGTGCTGTGGGCCTCCCTGATCGAGTGCGGACACTGGCCCGCGGCCGGGAGAGCGTCATGCGCGTTCGGCAGTCGGCTGTGTGCGGTTTGCTCGTTGTCCTTGGGATCGTTTCTTGCTGTGCACAAGCGCAGCAAAAACCTGAAATCAAGATTGGATTTTCTATCGAGGCCACCAAGGGCGAGCGTTGGCAGACCGACTTGGACGAATTTCAACTCCGCGCTCAGCAACTGGGTGCACAAACCATCACCCGCTCCGCCAATGGCGACGATGACTTGCAGTTCCAGCAAGTCACGGAGTTGTTGAATTCGGGTATCAATGTTCTGGTGCTCCTGCCTCACGATTTCGAGAAAGCAAGCCGAATCGTAGAAGCGGCCCATGCCAAACATGTCCCCGTCATCAGCTATGACCGGCTCATACATAATCCCCATGTGGATCTCTACGTCGGCTTCGATCTGTTTTCCGTCGGCGTGCTGCAAGCGACATGTTTAACGCAGCACGCACCCAAGGGTAATTACATCTTGATGGGCGGTTCGCCGCTCGACCCAAACTCCAAGGTGGTGCGCGCGGGTCAAATGAGCGTGCTGCAGCCTTTCATCGACCGCGGCGACATCAAAATCCTCGCCGACATTTGGATCCCGGAGTGGAGTGCGACTCAGGCATACGTTCTGGTCACCAAGACACTGCACGATCTGAAAGTCCCCTTGACCGCGATCGTGGCCTCGAATGATTCGACGGCGGGTGGCGCGATCCAGGCGCTCGAGGATAACAACCTCTCCGGCAAAGTTCTGATAACCGGGCAGGATGCCGATCTTGTTGCAGTAGCGCGCCTTTACGAAGGTACCCAGCTCATGACCGTGTACAAACCCATCGTAGGCGAGGCCCGCACTGCCGCGGAAGCTGCGGTTATGCTGTCCCGGCACGCCAATATAGAAACCAAGACAACCGTTCCTAACGGCACACAGACGACGAAGGCAATCCTGCTTACTCCGATCGCCGTGACCCGTCAAAATGCAAAAGATACGGTTTTGAAGGATGGCTTTCAGAAAATCGAAACCGTAAAGCAGGCTCTCCCGAAAGATAAATGGCCCGAACTCGACCGCTAAAGCAGGCGTTATAAACCAGGTGCCCCACCCTTCTTTCGCGTTTAACGCATCGGTGTGCTCAATATTCCCGGTGAAACGGTTTACGGCTCTTCACCTTCCTCATCCTCTTCTTCGTCATCGAACTCGCCTAACTGGCGGGGATCAGCACCGTGACCGAGGCCACGCATCTCCAGGTGTGGTTTTGATTCACCCAGGTATCGACAAAGCGCTCGCGCCGCGTAACCGACTTGCCTTTGCGCATACTCTGGGTGCGAAACACTCCCACAACCACGGCCGAATCGCCGTAAACATCCACTTTGCTCTGTTCTGTCACAGCCTGCGCGGGAGGCTCATAGTCGGGAGCTTTCAAGCTCGCTAGAAATTCCCGCTTGGCCTGTATGCTTCCGTCAATGTCAACGGAAACGAATGTATCTGCCAGAAGCATGTCCAGTGCCTTCGTGTCCTTAATTTCGAGCGCACGGTTCCACGAATTATCCAGCGCCAGCACGTGCGCGCCTTCATCGGAGGACGAACTCTGCGGCGTGGCTACTCCCGCGCCGAGCCAAAACGTAAGGGCAATCGCCACGAACAGCTTCATCGTGCAAGATCTCCAAGTCTCAGGGAGAGATTCTACATCGGAGGGAAATCGCGGCGGCCAGTCAGGTGGATGTCTGGTGGTGGGAGGGACGGGGCACCCGCCTTGATTGGTGGCTACGGCGAGCAAGCTTGGGCCACCCGCCGCATCGTTCTCACACAACGGGAGCCGCGTCGTCCCGGGCCAACCGGGCTGCGGGGGCCATTACTTCTTGGGAAAATTCGCTTCGTTCTTGATTTCCCGAATCTGCTGGATATGCCTCTCCGCATGGGTGGAGATTTCCAGCATCCACTGCCAGCAATCAATCACTTCGCCATAGTCTCCGAAGCTGTGGGCGCGCAAGTCGTCGTCGGTGGACTTGATGTATCCGATCATCGTCGCGCGCAGTGCCTGAAATTTACCCAGCGCCTCGCCCATATCCTTGTACGTGTCCACTTTTTCGTGCCCGCCGCCGGTCTTGGTATGCACGACGCGGTCTATGCCGTACCACATGATGTCTGCGTCGGTCGCCTGCGATTTCTTGTCTTTCATATCCGGCGCCGCCTTGACGGCTTTCTGAATCTCGCGCCAATAATCCGGCTCGGCCACCGCCAGGTGCGAGATAACTTCCCGGATGCTCCACCGGTCCGGCGAAGCCTTGTACTCCAGTTGTGCTGGAGACAGTCCGCGAACCTGCTCCGCGACCAGTTGCGTCGTCATTTCGAAATGCACCAGCAGATGCTCACGATCGGCCTTGGACATGGGAGGAGCTGCAAAGAGCCGAATCGTTATCGTCAAAACAAGCAACGGCAACACTCGCACGCTTTTCATCGAAGAATCCCCCAAACTGCCGCGTTAGACGGATCCACATCAGGAAAGGTGAGCAGACAGTCGCAGGAGGAAAGATTCAATCGGAGCACCGGGGAAAAAGCGGGTGGGCCTTGTGGACTGCATCGAGGGTGCATGCGGTCGTACGGTCCCTCGGAGCGCTGAACGCGCTCCTCAGGATGACAAGGGCAGAAATCCGGGGAGAGACGGGACGTTCCCAGAGCCAAATAGAAAGGGCGGCCGTGTCGGCCGCCCTAAACTCAGCCTAGTCGAATGACCAGGTTCGCACCTTACACTTACAGTCTCGCGCTCAGTTCTTACGATGTCAAGAACGAAGGCGACTCGTAACCAAACTTAGGTGTGGCCCCGGTGAGACTCGAACTCACGACCTCTAAGGTGCGAACCTAGTGCTCTATCCAGGCTGAGCTACGGGGCCACTTCGCGTGTCGCGCCCAACCATCAGAACCTGTTTCGCACCAACTACGTTCGGACTCACGACTGCTTCCGTCATCCTTCCACACTATGCCGTCGATTGACTGTGATCAGTAAACATTGTGACTGTTTATTTCCTGATTCGGGACTGCGCGAGGAGCAGATTCCTCCTGTCTCGCTGCGCTCGCGCGTCGGAATAACAATGAGTTGAGGAGGGTGTGGAAGGGCCGCCGAACTTCGCTCGGCTGGACAGCCGGGGGCGGCTGTCCTTACACGAGCACTGGTGATGCAAACAGAAAAGCCCCGCTCTTTCGGGCGGGGCCTTGAGTTGCATAGATGTGACATTTCAACAGGTTGTCCATTCGATGAAAACCGGAGAAGCTGATTGTGTCGAAGCAATCTCTTACTTCGGAGACATCGAATGGACATCCACAAGAATGCCCGACTCACTCCCATTTTGCGAGAGGAGTTGGCGAAAAAAGTTCTTTCCTTGGGGCTGACTTTGAACTCGGCTGCAGCCGAGTTCAAAGTCAGCCCCAAAACTGCCGCCAAGTGGAGCGGGCGGTATCAGCAGCACGGGCGTCCTGGCCTGCAGGACCGGTCGTCCCGTCCTCTGCGCTCCCCCCGTCGCTGTTCTGACGATCAGGTGCATCAGGTCGAACTTCTACGCCGCCAACGCTGGACCGGCCTGCGGATCTCGCTCACCATCGGACTGAGTCGCGCCACCGTTTCCCGCATCCTGCGCCGCCTCCACCTCAGCCGCATGCGCGATCTGGAACCCGCTCCTCCCATCGTGCGCTATGAACATGCCGCTCCCGGCGATCTCCTCCACCTCGATATCAAGAAGATCGGCCGCTTTCAGGCCGTGGGCTGTCGCATCACCGGCAACCGCCGCGGCCGTATCCATCGCGCCGGCTGGGAGTACGTGCATGTCGCCATCGACGACCACTCCCGCATTGCCTTCTCCCAGATCCTGCCCGATCAGAAAGCTCCTTCCGCCGCCGCTTTCCTCCAGGCTGCCGTCGCCTACTACGCTCGCCTGGGCATCTCCATCTCCCGCGTGCTCACCGACAATGGACCCTGCTACCGCTCGGGCTGCTTCCGCCGCCTCGCTCAACAACTTGGCATCGCCTTGCGCTTCACCCGCCCTTACACCCCGCGCACCAACGGCAAAGCCGAGCGTTTCATTCAAACTGCCCTACGGGAATGGGCCTATAGCCCGCGCCTACGACAACTCCCAAGTGCGCGCCGCCGAGCTCCCCATCTGGCTCCATCAGTACAACTGGCACCGCCCGCATGCTAGTCTGAACCACGCTCCACCCATCAGTCGTTCCGGTCTCGACCGGAACAACCTGTTGACACACCACACATAGATCCTTCGCGCAAAAGACGCGCTCAGGATGACAATGCGGATTACAGGGCGAGCGACGGCCGACGAATGCGCCGCCGCTACGCGTTTAGTACATGTCGCCCATGCCGCCGCCACCGTGTCCACCCGGGGCCGGAGCTTCCTTCTTTTCAGGAATCTCGGCGATCAGGGCTTCGGTGGTCAGCATCAGGCTGGCGATGGAGCCGGCATTCTGCAGGGCGGTGCGCACGACCTTTGTGGGATCGAGCACGCCAGCCTTGACCAGATCCTCGTACTCGTTGGAGAAGGCGTTGAAGCCGTAGTTCGCGTCCTTCGAGTCGAGCACCTTGCCCAGAATCACCGCGCCTTCTTCGCCGGCGTTCTCGGCGATCATGCGCAGGGGTTCGGTGATGGCGCGCTTCACGATGTTGATACCGA
Organism: uncultured Acidobacteriaceae bacterium; assembly: GCA_963795875.1. Lineage (GTDB taxonomy): Bacteria > Acidobacteriota > Terriglobia > Terriglobales > Acidobacteriaceae > Sulfotelmatobacter. The sequence continues at coordinate 393,052 of CAWCJM010000002.1, read as the reverse complement.
TCTGCTCATCGCCTTCGGCCTTCACCTTGTCGAGCGTTGCCGCGCAACGGGCCAGAGCCACGCCGCCGCCGGGGACAATGCCTTCTTCCACGGCCGCGCGGGTTGCGTGCATCGCGTCTTCCACACGGGCCTTCTTTTCCTTCATTTCGGTTTCGGTCGCGGCGCCGACTTTGATGACGGCTACGCCACCGACCAGCTTCGCCAACCGCTCCTGCAATTTCTCGCGGTCGTAGTCGCTGGTGGTCTTATCGATCTGGCTGCGAATTTCTTTCACGCGGCCTTCGATTTCCGCGTGCTTGCCCTTGCCTTCGACCACCGTGGTGTTGTCCTTGTCGATGGTGATCTTCTTGGCCTGGCCGAGGTCGCGATCTGGACGTTCTCGAGCTTGATGCCCAGATCTTCGGTGATGGCCTTGCCGCCGGTCAGGATAGCGATATCCTGCAGCATCGCCTTGCGGCGATCGCCGAAGCCGGGAGCCTTGACGGCCGCGACTTGCAGCGTGCCACGCAGCTTGTTGACGACGAGGGTAGCGAGCGCTTCGCCTTCCACGTCTTCCGCGATGATCAGCAGCGGCTTGCCGGACTTGGCGATCTGCTCGAGCAGCGGGAGCAGGTCTTTCATCGAGCTGATCTTCTTTTCGTTGATCAGGATGTAGGCGTTCTCGAGTGCGACTTCCATGCGCTCGGGATCGGTGACGAAGTAGGGAGAGAGATAGCCGCGGTCGAACTGCATGCCTTCGACGACTTCCAGCTGGGTCTCGAGCGTCTTCGACTCTTCGACCGTGATGACGCCGTCTTTGCCAACCTTCTTCATGGCCTCGGCAATGATCTTGCCGATGGTCTCGTCATTGTTGGCGGAAATGGTGCCGACCTGCGCGATCATGCTGTCGTTGTTGACGGGCTTCGACAGCTTGTCGAGTTCGCCGTTGACGCGGTTGCCTTCTTTGTCGATCTTGCCGCAGATGATGGTGACGGCCTTCTCGATGCCGCGCTTCAGGGCCATGGGATTGGCGCCGGCAGCGACGGTCTTGACGCCTTCGCGGAAGATGGCCTGGGCGAGAACGGTGGCGGTGGTGGTGCCGTCGCCGGCGACGTCGGACGTCTTGGAGGCGACTTCACGAACCATCTGCGCGCCCATGTTCTCAAGGCCGTCGCGCAGTTCGATTTCTTTTGCAACGGTGACGCCGTCTTTGGTGATGGTCGGCGAACCGAATTTCTTTTCGATGACTACGTTGCGGCCCTTGGGGCCGAGGGTGACCTTCACGGCATCGGCCAGAAGGTTGACGCCGCGGAGGATCGCCTGACGGGATTCTTCTCCGTGAACGATGTGTTTTGCCATTGTTTGTATCTCCTTATGATTTCTTTGCAGGACTGCCTGCGGCTTTGAGCTCGGCTGTTAGCCAGAAGCTTCTAGCTACTCAGCTTCCAGCCAAACCACGTTGCATAGATCCTTCGCGCAAAGAACGCGCTCAGGATGACAGTGCTCGTTATCTCTTGCGCGCCGGCGAGTTCTTTCTTGGCCGGCGTGGCGGCGCCGGTGAGGATGCCGAGGACTTCTTCTTCTTTCATGATGATGAAGTCTTCGCCATCAATCTTGATTTCGGTGCCGGAATACTTGCCGAACAGGATGCGGTCGCCTTCTTTCACGGCGAGCGGGAAGGTCTTGCCTTCGTCGTTGGTGCGGCCTTTGCCGGTGGAGATGACTTCGCCCTCCTGCGGCTTGTCTTTGGCCGAGTCGGGGATGATGATGCCGCCACGAGTGGTGGAAGCTTCTTCCACGCGACGGACCAGAATGCGGTCATGGAGTGGTGAAAATTTCGCCATGGTTGTTACTCCTTTCGAGTAGTTAGAAGGTTGACGTACTTGATCGAATCTCTGTAACCCTATGATTTGGATGGGTTAGGCGGTGCTGTTAGCAGTTACGCCTATCGAGTGCTAATTGTAAGATGTGAGCAGGGAATTGTCAAGGGGGAACTAGCGACGCTTCGCGCGCGGTCCCTATGAAACATTGATCCCTTGAGAATCCCTTGAGAATCCCTTGGAAGTGTCCAAGAAACCTGAAACCACTACGGACACTAAGTATCACGAAGGGTTTGGGAGTATGATTTTCGGCCATGGCGACTCTCGATCCCGCGACGGAGTGGCGGCGGCTGTCGGAACTTTACGGGCGGATGGCGGACGGGGAGTTGCTGGCGCTCGCGCGGAAGCAATCCGAATTAACGGATGTCGCGCACGATGCTCTGGCCAATGAGATGTGGTTTCGCAAGCTGAAGCTGGAGGCTGAGGAGCCAGCAGTGCATGCGAAACCATCGCGGGAACTCGATCCTGCTTACGAGGAGGATCGCCAATTGGTACAGATTTGCACGGTGTGGAGTTTGGCGGATGCGCTGCAGGTGCAGCAGTTGCTGGACCGGGCGGGGATTCCGTTTTTCATGGGAAAGGAAATGGCTACGGACGTCGAGCGCGGTGACCTCCAATTTCGCGGAGGGGGTTGCCGTGGGAATCATGCAGATCGGAGCGCCCTGGGCGCGGCAGGCGCTGCAGTATTACGAGCCGCTGAACGAACCGAAGGAGGAGCGAGTAGAGGAAGCTTGGCGAGATTCCGGTGTACTGCCCGAAGTGCCGATTCGAGCGAGGTTGTCTTCGACCATCTGATCGGAGAGCGGCCCAAGACAGCGAAAGATTCTCCACAATTGTTCGAGTGGGCCTGTGATGCGTGCGGGTACCGGTGGAAGGATGATGGGGTGTTGAGAGGCGAGAGTAAAGGTTAAGACAAGATTGGTGAACTGCCCGCCGTAGAATGGGCCAGGGGATTGCTCTGACACTACCGAAATCAAAGTCCCCACCCTCTCGCAAAATGCGCGAGAAGGGTGGGGCCCCTTTCACAGCTCTGGTTGGGCCAGGCCTTTTTTCACGGCGTCTTCCAGGAGAAGTTCCATTTCGTGGGAGGCTTTTTCGGCAAATTCGGCTTGCTGGCGGCCTAGTTCGCCTTGCTGTTCGCCGAGTTGGCCTTGCTTTTCGCCGAGGGCTCCCATTTCTTCTCCCAGCTTGCCTTGCTGATCGCCGGCGTGGGACTGGATGTCGCCCATTTTTTCCTGCAGCTCGCCCATCTCTTCCTGGACCTTTCCGATCTGATCCATGGTTGCGCTGGAGCCAAGCGCTTTTAGTTCGGCTTTGAGCTTGTCGAGTTGCGCGGTCATGTCGGGCACGTTCACGCGGACTTTCTCCATTTTCGCGCCGAGCGCATCCTGCTGCTTGCCGAGGGCCTCCTGTTGCTTGCCGAGCTCTTCCTGCTTCTTGCCGAGTTCCGCTTGGGGTGCCCAGAGTTGGCGGGCGCGATCGACGGTGGCCTGATCGCGAATGATGTAGGACTTCTCGTCGAGCTGGAACCAGATGAAGTCGCCCGGGATGCTCTTGCGGAGTTTCTCGACGTGGCGGGCGTCACCGGTGGAACCCGACATGGTGAGGGCATCGGACTTGCCAGTGACGATGACGAAGCGCTGGTCGTCGTCATAGCCGTAGGCATAGGAATATCCGCGGCCGTGGGCGTATGCCGCCTGATCCGCCATTGACTGGGCGCGCAACGTCAACGCACGGGCCTCAGCCTGCGCTTTGTTTAAATTGGCTCTCGCGTCGGTCTGGTAATAGCCAGCAACGGGAGCGATGGGAGCCAACGCGGGATTCGGGGGATTGGAGGGTACCGCTATCGGAGCACGCGGTGCGATGGGGGCGGGACCCGAAACACCGCCCATGACTCCGGCGGCCGGAGCTGGTGCAGGCGCTGGGGAGGCGGGTGATGCAGGATCGGGATGAGTGGTCGGGCCCGACACAGAAGTCGCTGCGGAGTCCGGCGTGGCGGTTGGCTGTGCCTTCGATGCGGGCGCGGGCTGTCGGGCGGGAGCCGGAGTCTGATCCTGGGTGAATTGCGCGCCTAGCATTGGCACATGCTGGGCTGGGTGCGCGGAGGCAGCGAGGTAGACCACAGGAATAGCGGACGCCACAACGACAACGGCAATCGATTTCTTAAGACGCATAGCAACCGATCCTTTCCAGGAAAGAATTCGCTCTACTCTTTTTTCAGCCTGACCTGCCTTGGCCATGGAGACGCCTTGCCACCAGACGCGTCCGGGAGCAGCGTGCAGGGCTTCGAAGAAATCCAGCAAGATGCGCGCGTAGTGCTTGCGGTCGGTTCCGCAGGACAAGGCGGCTTCGTCACTGGCTTGCTCGGCGAGGTCGGCGAGGCGGCGGTCGAGGAACCAGGCGAGCGGGCTGAACCAGAAGATGGCGCGATGCAGGAGCGAGAGGCGCTGGGTGAGGGGGTCGCGGCGGATGACGTGCGAAAGTTCGTGGGCGAGAACGGCGTCGAACTTGGCGGCGTCCCAGTTACGCCAGTCGGCGGGGAGAAGAATGGTCGGCCGGAGCGCGCCCATAGTGACGGGGACGGAAATGAGCTCGGATTCGGCGACGCGGGGAGGGGTGGTGCGAGCCAGTTTTCGCGTGACGAGCGGGTCGTCGATCATTTTTGACGCGCAGATCAGGCGGCGGCCGTAGGCGAGACCGATCAGGAAGCGGGCGAGGAAAATTGCGGTGATGGCAAGATAGAGCGCGACCGCGAAGGCGGTCCATGGGACCGAGGGGTGGGTCGACGAAGAAGCAATCGTTTCGATTGTCGGAGATTCGGAGACGTCTGACTGGATTGGTCTTTCGCCACTCTGGGGCTGATTCGTCTCCATCGCGAGATTCCCATGGATTGCGGCCGTTCGCCTTTGGTCAGGGCGGGCTACATTCTGGCGCCGCTCCGCGGCTGGAGAGCTTGCTGAAGAACTCGGCTCGGGTAGTGCGGGGGCTGAAGCCCGGCCAGGGACAAAGGCTTTGATCGCGGACGCTTGAAGTGCTGCGCCACCCAAACGCTGGCGTTGGAATGGGGAGCGGGGGCAGAGTCCAGCTCAGCAGGGGCATCGCCAGAGCAGCATAGAGGACGCCGGTCCAAGCGAAGAGGCGTACCGAAGTAGACTTCACGCGGAACGCGGCCAAGGCTAGTCCGGCGGCGGCGGCGAGTGCGAGGGCGCGGGTGGCGGGATTCGCGAGTTGCACCAATAAATTCGTGGAAGCTTGCAGGACAGCCGTTGCGATCATGGCTTGACCTCTTTCTCAGCGATCTTGCGGGCGAGGCGTTCGAGTTGCTTGCGGTTGAGGACGGCGTTGTCGACCATGCCAAGGACGAGTTGCTCGGCGGAACCTCCGCAGAAGCGGTCGATAATGCCCTTGACGGCGCGGACCGCGACGTTCTGGCGGGCATCGGACGCTTTGTAGATGAAAGTGCGGCCTTCCGTCTCGTGCGTGAGATATCCCTTTTCTTCGAGGCGGCGCAGGACGGTACGGATGGTGGAGTCCTTCATGGGGCGGGAGGAGGCCAACGCTTCGCGGCAGGCTTCCGCGGTGGAGGGACCGTGGGTCCAGAGGTAGTCCATCACAGTTTGTTCGACTTCTCCCAAGCTCTTTAGACGTGACTGCCTTGTGTTAGTCATTGTAGCGTTACAAGATGTAACACTTAGGGAAATTGCTGTCAAGCGAGATCGAAGCGAGAAGGTGGGATGGAGTTTTGGGCGCAGCCCGGAGGTTGGGGCGAAAACCCGGGCAATGAGCGCGATCGGGAGGTTACAAGAGTACGGGTGATGACACCAGGCTCGCTAGACCGGTCACTCCATCGGATGCAGTCGGAGAGTAATTCGACGAACCGGGCACTCGATTTCGCATCACGCCGGCCTACAGCATTTTGAGCGTCGTGTTTCTCTGGGACATCAGGCCGATTGATATGGCTAGATCTTCGGCTTTCGCCAAATCACTCTTTGGATGGTCGGCATTGCGCCTCGCCTCGTCATATCCCAGAATCCCATAGTAGATGCGCGATCGAAGAACTGGTTCAGCATCTGGCGTAACTCTTGTTCACCGCGGAGTGCGACGATATTGTCTGCAAAACCTTCCTGCTCAAGGAAACGGCACAGATGATCACGTGAGAGCATCAAAGCCCACACGAATTGGTGCCGGCCGACTCCCTCGACGGCTCGGCGTGAACCGATGGTCCTAAATCGCTTCTCGACATCATCTTCGGTTTTGCAACAGCCATTCTCCGAGATTGCGATACACATCGACTGCGGCCAGTTGCAAGTCCTGGGCAGGGATCTTGCGGAAGTCAGAAGTCCGTTCCGACATTCGGATCTGTTCTGTCACCCCCCGTGCCAATCTCTCTGCATGCCTCTCAATGAGACGCGCTAAGTTTAGGCCCACCATTCGCCCGTTCCTTGACGTCCATTGGAAGAATGCCCCCTCAACATGTAATGGGATTTTTCGACAGTTACGCCATTTGCTCAGTCGTCCCGAGGGCAATCGGAATTGCCGTTTTTGCATGCTTTCCGCCAAAGGTACACGACGGACCAGACTCCCCGCATCGGATCTGCTTTGCAAGCAACAAGTTGCGCGTCGAGGCAAAGGGCCACGTAGATGCACCCTGTTAGATCGAGTGAGCATCCTTCTCCTCTTTCAGGTTCCCTGAAACTAAGTCAGCTCATCTGAAGTTCTTTCCTCTTAGCCACTACAACCTTTAGGAGGTTGCCTATATGTTTGCACGCAATGTCTCTTTCCATCTGAAGTCGAATATGTTGTCCGATTACACGCGAGCGTTTGAAAAAGATGTCCTGCCTTTGCTTCGTAAGCAGAATGGCTTTAAGGACGAAATCACTTTCGCCGGTCCCGGCGGAGTTGATGTGACCGCGATCAGTCTGTGGGAAAACAAGAAAGATGCCGACAACTACAACGCCAGCATGTATCCGCAAGTGTTAAAGACTCTGGCAAGATTCATCGAGGGAACGCCCCAGGTTCACACCTCTGACGTTGTCACCTCGACCCTCAAGCAGCACGAACTCGTGACCGCGTAAATGCTCTGAGTTGGTTGGGCGCGAGGAGGCGGAGTTACGTCCGCCTTTTCGTGCCACCTGCATGCCGCCTAGGAGAGAGCAAATGACCAATCCAATGACAGACATAGACGCATACACAGACGAGGAGTTGGAGCAGGAGTTGGCTCGCGTACTCGCGCATGCTCGTGGAGAAGTGCTGAACGAAGCTGAAGTGCAGAGATTTTGGCAGCTCAACGAACAGATTCTACGGCTTCGTGCGGCATCAGGAAACGCCGCGTAGCTGGCCGACCTGTCAACTGATGTAACGTTTTGCTTCAGAAACATGCCTGACGCTCAGGAACGTGACAATGAATAATATTCGACAGCCCGCAGAACCCAAGCAGGAGGTTGTGGAATGCGCTGTCGTTGAATTGTTGGAAATAGCCATACGCCAAGGCATCACTCCCGCTGAGTTTATTCAATTGCTGGACGCGGGAATGCAGATATCAGATTCCTTCGCAGCCATAACCACACATTACTGCTGGATCTGCGGCGATGACGTGTCATTAGAAACCTGCAAGATCGATGGGCACGGCAGCGCTGTTCACGAAGCCTGCTTATTCGCTCGGATGAAGATGGAAAGTACATCATCGCGCGCGCTTCGGCGCTAGCCGAGGCTTCGCTTCTGAAATCTGAATCACAACTGCTGTAAACAGTCCGTAGCACTCAGAATCCTGTTCCGGGCATTTTGAGTGTAATAGGGATTGTTTCGCCAACCTCAAGAACCTTGATCGGAGGGGTTCATTCTCTTGCCGCTTTGTAGAGGCTCGGGGGGTAATGCGGCCTGGGCAGCCACGCACCTCCGATGCTCTCGGCGACGACAAGACGGCCGCACCGGCAATTCTCCTGCCTTATCGGCCCCCTGCCGCGCTCTGCGTAGTCGGCTTTAAGCCTCAGCTTTGTTTCTTCGTCGAACCCCAGCCGGCATCGTGGCAGATTCATTCAACGCGAGTATAGCGACATTGCTTTGTAACTGTCGAAAGCAGGCCATTGCACAAGGTTGCGCCGTCTATTCGCCCCTGCCGAGGGTCAGTGAGTGCTATCGAGATTTTGCGATAGTCACGGTTGCCACTGGACCGGCAGGCAAGTGGCAACTTCCACGCGGTGGAACGATTCAAAGGTGACCTTTTGCGGACCGGACGAGGGAAGCCGATAGTCGAACGTGGTTTCGTACTTCCCCTCCGCGTAGGAGTTTTTAAACTTCCATGTCTTGACGTTCTCGATGGCTGCGTCCTTCAACATAGGATGGCCAGAGACTAGCTCAACGTTCGTCGGTTCACCAGCATTTCCCGAGAGGACGAAGGTCAGCTTCACGACTCCTGCTATCCGGGCTTGGCACGCCAGTGGGGGATGTTTTGGTATGTTTGCGGATACGAGCACGGGTTCCTGTGCTGCCAAAGTTATGGAGATAGCGGCTGCGAAGGAAAGCACAGCGCAAATACGGATGGTCATCGAATGCCTTTCGGTTGAAGATTGTACGCTGGTTTCCCTGCTTTATAGCCCGTAACTGTTGCAAAAAGACAGTTACACTCAGAACCCGCTCAGATCATCGAGGAGTGGAGTAACTTCCGTCGGTTAGAGAGGCGGCCTGCTCGCCCGTTAATTCCGCGACTGCCTTTTTCATTCGCTCAGCAGCTTCTTTACGCTGCTCAACAGTGTGTGTGCAGGAGCGAGATCCCGAAGTGCTCCGATCTCGGATAATGCCTTGTCGACACCCTTATAGCCGCAACGATGTAGCCAAGCAGCGACCATAACTGGCGACCGGTTCATGCCTGCGAGGCAATGGACCAGCAGGCTGCCTCTGCGAACGCCGATCGCCATCGCGAACATGATGTCCTCAAACTTTTGCGCAGAGACCGGACGCGAGTCTGGGATTGGGATGTGGATATAGGTGATTTTCGGGGCACGGTGAACGGCCTGATCCCGGCAGAGCGAAAGGACAGTTGTGATGCGCTGCGGATTAGAACGCGCCAGCTTCTCAGCATCCTTGAGGGTGCCGAGATAGAGTCGTTCCCAAATCTTCGTCACTTGTTCCCCAGTTCCAGGGCAAGCGCGAGCCTGCGGCTAGCGGTGTCAAGCAGACCCATCCTCCCTCCGTCCACTAAAGACGTCGCATCATTGACGCAACCCATCATAGGCGGACGGACGAACCGAAGGCGAGGGCTTGATGTCTGCCCCTGGGGAGAGAGAAAACGGCCGGGCTGGCGGTTGAGATCGGCTCGGATCGGAATCCTTCTTCTTACTTGTGGAGAGCGGCGGTATTGCTCAGAGTGAATAACGACACTCGCAGGAACGAAGGGGGATGCCGGTGCAACCTATGGTATGTCTACGCTGCAGGCGGGAGATTGAGGCGGGACACAAGTCGGTGGCGGTGTACATGTTTGCGCAGACAGTAGGAGTGAAGCCGCGGCAAAAATCGAATGCTCAGCGGATTTGTTTTTGTCCACAGTGTGCGGTATCGCTGGCGATGGGGATGCCGCCGGAGGGTGCGCTGAATATGGCGGCGTGGGATATGATCCGCGACCTGGTGAGTTCGGAGCCGTCGTTGAATCAGGCGGCGTGGGAAAGTTTGCGGGGTGTTGTGGCGCTGCTGGGATCGGGAGGGGACTCGGGTACGGAGGACAAGGTTCGGTATCGCAGAGTGGGGTAAATAAGGGGACGATTTATGCCGCCGACACTCGGGAACGGCAAGATTTGCTACATACAGATTCCGGCGACGGACGTGGCACGATCGTCCGAATTCTATCAACAGGTGTTCGGATGGAAAATTCGGCAACGTGGCGATGGAGCTACAGCTTTTGACGATGGAGTGGGCGAGGTGAGCGGGGAGTGGGTAGTGGGACGTCCGCCGTCGACGCAGCCTGGGCTCCTGGTGTACATCATGGTCGACAGCGCGGCGGCTACGGTGGACTTGATCCTGGCGAACGGCGGGGAAATTGTGCAGCCGATTGGTGGGGATGCGCCGGAGATCACGGCACGGTTTCGCGATCCGGCGGGGAATGTGCTTGGGATTTATCAGGAGCCGGGGTGAGGGCTGAGTTGCTGATCCCAGGTGGAGATGCAGGGCTTCTCTCCCATAGGGATGCTTCGACTGTGCGACGGGTTCGCTATCGTGAACCCGTCGCTTCGCTCAGGATGACAAAGTGTCCTCAGGACTACGGTTTCTGTTCCGCGGCGGGTTGCTTCTTTGCTAGCGAGCGGACGTAGTTGACCAAGTCCCAATTTTCTTCGGTCTTGATGCGCTGGCCTTCGGGCGGCATGTCGTTGCGGCCGTTCTTGACGATGTAGAAGATTTCGCCGTCAGTGCGATCTTTGAGGGTCGCGGGATCGGTGAAATCGGCCAGCTTCAGTTTCATCTCGATGGCGGTTTCGCCTTTACCGTTGCCGTCGGCGCCATGACACATGGCGCAGTCGAGGGTCCACCACTTTTTAGCGCGGGCAAGAGACTCAGGGCTGGACTTGACCGGATTTGGCTGATTGATGGCTGCGACTGGAATCGCAGCGTAAGTCGGCGTCTTCTGCGTGGTTGGGGTTGAGGGCTGCTGCTGCGCGGGTAGCGCGAGTGCGAAGAGCAACAGAGCGGGAAGAACCAGTGTGAATCGTGCCACAGGAACCTCCTCTTAGAATCTAAGAGTGGCTTACGAGAGGATTGTAGCAACGGAAGTTGAGGGCCTCTGTGATCCTAATCACATTGCGGCTCGATTACGATCCTGGCGAAGCAGTCCTGCTTTACTCGATTCTCCAAAGAAGGGGCGGCAAGAAAAGAGGGGCTGCCGCCCCTTGTTTCGTCCCAACAGCAGGATTATTCAATACTGGGAAGCTGAAGATTAGATGAAAACAACGGCGGAGGTCCGAGTGATTGATAAAGTCTTTTGCCGCACCTCGTGAGATTCGAGGGTTGAGATCCTTCGCTCCGCCTGAAGAACGGCTCCGCTCAGGATGACCGCCGAAAAAATCTTACTCGGCTGCTTCGGAGCAAATCGCTTCCGAACAAACGCGCTACCCAGGAGCGCTGCGGCAGAGGTTGCACATCGCGTATGATATTTCTCGATTGCCTGCGGTGTGGAACGCAGACGCACTGAGTCACGCCTTCTTTATCCACGAGGAAGATCTTCCCAGAAATCTATGGACAAGAAATTTCGTGTGTTTGCAACCTGCGACATTGGAGAAGCGATCGACCTGCTGCGGAAGCGGGGATACGAGGTGGAAGTTTATCCGCAGCCAGAAGCGCCGCCGAAGAGTTTGATTATCGAGAAGGCGAGGTCGGGCATCGACGGATTAATCACGACATTGCGCGATCCGATTGATGCGGAAGTGTTTGAGGCGGGCAAGGGGACGTTGAAGGTTGTGGCGCAGATTGCGGTGGGCTTTGACAACATTAACCGCTCGGACGCGAACCGGTACAAGGTTCCGTTCACGCATACGGCGGATGTGCTGACGGAGGCGACAGCGGAGTTTGCATTTTTCATGATGGGTGCTCTGGCGCGAAAAATGTGGACGGCCGAGCATCTGACGCGCGAGAACCAGTGGGGATACTGGCATCCGTATTTGCCGTTTCTAGGGGACGAGGTTACCGGCAAGACGGTCGCGGTGATTGGGACGGGACGGATCGGACTGGCGTTCATCAAGAAGTGTACTGGGTTCGACATGAATGTCTTGTGCTACGACCCGGCGTATGAGAACCACGCGTATGTGAAAGCGATTCAGGAGATCAATGATCTGCGGGATGCGCGGGGGCTGGTGAAGGAAAAGGCCTGGATTAAGTATGTGCCGTTTGAAGAAGCACTGCGGGGATCTGATTTTGTCAGTGTGCATGTGCCGCTGCTGCGGGCAGGGGAGAGCGCGACGCCGACGTACCATCTGTTCAACGAGACAACCTTGAGGTTGATGAGGCCGACGGCTTATCTGGTGAATACCTCGCGGGGGCCAGTGGTATCGGAGATCGCACTGGCGCAGGCGTTGCGAGAGAACTGGATCGCGGGGGCGGCCCTGGATGTATACGAGAAGGAGCCGCTGCCGGGGGATTCTCCGCTGCGAGATCCGGCGATCGCGGACCGATGCCGGCTGATGCCGCACTTTGCCAGCGCGGCGCGGATTACGCGGCTATCGACCGATCCGGATAAAGGAATGGCAGGGCGCTGTGCCCAGGGGCTGATCGACGTGCTGGAAGGGAAATACGGCGGGGATGTTACGAAAATGCCTTATGTCGTTAATAAGGAAGGGTTTGCGAAATAGTTGCGGGATGGAGAGGAATCACGATAGGTACGGGGTTCAAGTAAGATGGATCAAAAGGTTTCATGGCAATTTGGGGAAGGGTTGCGCGTACAATAGAGCTTTAGGTTTTCGAGGTCCAAGGACGTGAATGAATAAGAAACTTTTGTTGATCGTTTCGGCCGCGCTGATGTGCATGCCGGCTTGGGCGCTGGATTCCGATGGGCGGCCACAGTTGCAATTGATGCCTGCGCCCAAGGAAGTGCAACTGCGGGACGGCGGGTTTAACGTGGGACCGCGGACCAAGATTTTCGTGCTGCTTGGACATCAGTCAGAGGATCGCATCGCCGCCGAAACGCTGGCCGAAGAGGTGGCGGACCAGTCGGGACTGAAACTCGACATTCTTGGAATGAAGGCGGCGGGGAAGGCTGAGGATGGCGCGATTGTCCTTGCCCGATTGCAGGATTCGCGGGTGCGAAAGTTCTTGGCAAGGAACGGGCTCAGGGCGGATAACGTTGTGGGCACGGATGGCTATTTGCTGTTCTCGGACAGGTCACATCTGATCGTGGCGGCCAACACAGGTCAAGGATTGTTCTATGGTGTGCAGACGTTGCGGCAATTGCTGCGTCCGGCGGGCAAGGGGCTGATTTGTCCGGCGGTTGGGATCCGGGACTGGCCCAGCCTGGAATCGACGCCGGAGTTGGCGAAGAGGGAGTTTAAGTTGCCGGGTTCGTAGGCCGTCATCTCTTTTGCAGGTTCAGGCGTTCCTACGGGGACGCCGTTTTATTTTGTTGGGGGCTTCCCCGGCATTTGAAACGTCGGCTATTTTCGGGCGCTCCCTCCGGTGCTTGATGGTCCGCTTTCCATGAGTCCCTTCTTCCGTCTATCTCTTCCCATCTGTCCCTTATCCCTTAGAATCCATCCATGTTTTCTGATCGGACGAATTGGAAGCTGGCGCAGAACCGGTTTACGGTTGCGCTGGAAGAGGTACGCGCTCGCGGGGCCAGACTCTTCGACTTGACGGTTTCAAATCCTACGCGGGCGGGGCTGCATTACGACGAGCGGGCGATTCTGAGCGCGCTCGCGTCGCCACGGGCGCTGGATTACGATCCGCAGTCGAAGGGGCTGTTGGCGGCGCGGGAAGCGGTGGCCGGCTATTACCAATCAGAACATGCGATTCGCGATCTGGATGCAGAACAGATTGTTCTTACGACGAGCACCAGCGAAGGCTATTCGTTTGTGTTTCGGTTGCTGTGCAATGCGGGGGATGAGTTGCTGGTGCCGAAGCCGAGTTATCCACTGTTTGAGTTTCTGGCGGACTTACAGGATGTGAGGCTGGTGCCGTATCCGCTGATTTATGACCATGGGTGGCAGATGGATTTTCCGTCGCTGGAGAAGGCGGTGACGGAGCGGACACGGGGCGTGGTCGTGGTGCATCCGAATAATCCAACAGGATCGTATGTGAAAGCGAGGGAAGTGGGGATGCTGAATTCGTTTTGCCGCGAGCATGGGCTGGCGGTGATTGTGGATGAAGTGTTTCTGGATTATTCGCTGGAATCCTCGGGGGCTAAAACCCTAGCTCAAGAGGAGCGCACTCGCAGTGCTGAAAGGCCTGCGCCACCTAAAAGCGATACGGCTGACTTTACGTTGACAAACACAAGGTCCCTCCACGCGCCTTCGGATCGGCATTCGCCGACCCGAAGGCTTGGTCGGGATGACAGAGAGTCAGGGGCGCATCCTTCTTTTGTCGGGAATCGGGAGGTGCTGACGTTTACGTTGAGCGGGTTGTCGAAGGTGGCGGCGTTGCCACAGATGAAAGTGGCGTGGGTGGTGACGAGTGGGCCGCAGGAGTTGGCGGCGGCGGCGATGGGGCGGCTGGAAGTGATTGCCGACACTTATCTTTCGATGAATGCGCCGGTGCAGTGGGCGGTGCCGGCGCTGCTGGGGCAGAGAAAGGATATTCAGCGGCAATTGCTGGAGCGAGTGAGAGCGAATCTTGCCGAGTTGGATCGGCAGCTGGCGGGACAGAAGGCTTGCGAGCGGCTGGATGTGGAAGGTGGATGGTACGCGGTGTTGCGGGTTCCGGTGACGCGTTCGGATGAAGAGTTGGCGATTGAGTTGTTGCGAGAGAAGGCGGTGGTGGTGCATCCGGGGCACTTTTTTGATTTTCCCAGCGACGGATATCTGGTGTTGAGTTTGATCACCCCGGCGGGTGAATTTGGGGTCGGGGTCGCTGCAATACTGGAAAAACTTTACTCGTAATGTGGGAATGCGGTAGTGCCTCGACACCGACTTTTCCTCCAACCTCAACGATGGCGAAGACATCCTATGTTGGCCGTTATGGAGGATGACTATGCATCGTGGGAATAAGTATTTGGCTGCACTGTTTGTGTCTGGAGCACTGCTGGCGCCGCTAGGCGCCTTCGCCATGGCCGCGCCGCAGGATGATCACGAGCGGCACGAACAGGAAGAGCGTGAGCACCGGGTTTACGATCCCTACCACAAGGACTATCACAATTGGGATCAGCGCGAGGATGCGATGTATCGGCGCTGGCTGGAAGAGCGCCACGTGGCCTATGTGGATTACGAACACCTCAAAGAAAAAGAGCAGCGGGCCTATTGGAACTGGCGGCACAACCACGAGGAACATGAGGAACACGAGCACCAGTAGCCGGAATTTTGCAGGTTAATCCGGGGAATGGAGAACGGCGGAGGAGAAATCCTCCGCCGTTATTATTTTGGCGGTGAGCTACCTTTTGACCAGGAACGGGTTGGTCTCGCGTTCCTCGCCGATCGTGGTGAGCTCGCCGTGGCCGGGGACGACTACGGTTTCATCCGGCAAGGCCAGGACTGTGTCGTGCAGGGAGCGCAGGATTTTCTGCATCGATCCGCCGGGGAGATCGGTGCGGCCGATGGAGCCGGCGAAGAGGGTGTCGCCGGCGATCAGCTTTTTGTCGGCAGGGAAGTAGAGGCAGATGCTGCCTTCGGTGTGGCCGGGGGTGTGGAGGATGTCGGCGGTGAGCGATCCGGCGGTGACGGTTTCTCCGCGTCGTGACGCTGCGGTCGATTTCGACCTTGCCGGGGGAGCGCATGCCGATCCAGGCGGCCTGCACGTCGAGCATTTTCAGCAGAGCGTAATCATTCTGGTTGAGCAGGATGGGAGCGCCGGTGGCGGCGCGGAGTTTCATGGCTCCGCCGACGTGGTCGATGTGGGCGTGGGTGATGACGATCTGTTTGACCTGGAGATTGTGTTTGCGGATCAGGGCGAGGACGTCTTCGATTTCGTCGCCGGGGTCGATGACCATGGCTTCGTGCGTGGTTTCGTCGCCGATGATGGAGCAGTTGCACTGCAGCGGGCCGACGGGGAGGATTTCGTGGATCATGGAGATATTGTAGCGATTGGGAGTCGGGGCTTGTGATGCGGTGCGACCGGATACGTCAAAATCCCCACCCTAGCGTCGCGCAAGAACGCGACGATAAGGATGGGGCATCCAGCTACGTTTCCACTTGCCGCGCGGGGTCGGCTTGGGGAGACAATACGCGCGCGTGATTGGGAGGGTTTGTGGCGGCAAAATATCGGCAGCATGGTTATCAGGATCGCGATCGCGAAGAGTCGCGCAAGGTGAGTCGGGAGAGAAGTCTGGCGGAGCGCCGGTGCGCCGTCCACCGAAGCGGGATCATCACGCTTGGGCCGAGGCCGGTTAATCTGCCGGGCACGCGGGCGGTTTCGCGCTGCACGCAGTGCGGGACTGTGCTGCAGGGGATGCCGGGCGATGGGCAGTGTCCGAAGTGCGGGTTTGAGTTGCATTCGTGCAAGCAGTGCACGTATTTCGATCCGGGGAGCCGGTTTGAGTGCATGCAGCCGGTGAAGGAGCGGATCGCGAAGAAGGATGCGCGGAATGAGTGCGCGTTGTATGAGATTCGGGTGACGCGGGAGAAGGAGACTTCGACTCCGGCGAGTCTGCGGCCCAATGATGCGCGGGCGGCGTTTGATAATTTGTTTAAGAAGTAGAATGCGATCCTACGCACGAAGGTTCACGAAGATCCCGATTAGGCAACCTCGAGGCCAGAGGCAGGACATGCAGAGATCCTTCGCTGCTGAAATGCGCTCCGCTCGGATGAGCCTTTCTTCGCTCCAGGATCGCTGACGGACGGCCGAGGCGCCGTCCCCAATGTCCGATACGAGCTTACGGCTTTTGCGTTGGTCTTAGCAGGATCTCACTCATAAACGATTGCGGGGCCTGGGTCACCAGCATGGCGACGGCGTGGGCGATGTCGTCGGGCTGGAGCATTTTCTTGGGATCTTTGCCGGCGTGGGGGCTGAGTTCGGTTTCGGTTGAGCCGGGGCAGATCACCGAGGTGCGGATGTTGTGCGGGCGCAGTTCTTCGGCGACGGAGTAGGTCAGGCCGTTGAGTCCCCACTTGGAGGCGGCGTAGGCTGCGCCGTTGGGGCAGAGCATTTTTTCCGGCGAGGGACGAGATGTTGATGATGTGGCCGGAGTAGGCGCGAATCATGAGTGGGAGCGAAGACGCGGATGGCGAAGTAGACGCCGCGCAGGTTGGTGTTGAGGATGCGGTCCCAGTCTTCGGGGAGAAGGTTGTGCAGGGCTTCGTTGAAGCCGCCGACGCCGGCGTTGTTGACCAGGATGTCGAGGCGGCCGAAGGTGCTGTCGACGCGGGCGGAGGCGTATTCGAGTCTGATGCAGGACAGTACGTCGCAGGGGATGACTTCGGTTTTGCCTCCGGCGTCGAGGATGGCGCGCGCGGTGGCGTCGAGGGTGGACTGGGTGCGTCCGCAGAGAACGGCGGTGGCGCCGAGTTTGGCGAGTTTGCGGGCGATGGCGGCGCCGATGCCGCGGCCGGCTCCGGTGACGACTGCGACTTGCCCGGCTAGGGGCTGTCCGGTGTCCATAGTGAGGAGGGCTCGTCCATAGAGAGACTCCGTTCTGCGTCCGGCGGGCGTTCGAGGAAGGCGCCGGATCCGTAACTGCGCATCTTAACAGTTGCATCGTACTACGAATTGCATCGTTAACAATCGCATGCGAACGCATCTTAACAATAAAGTGGAGGATGAATGGGAAGTCGCTTGCCTTCGGCGGAAGAGGTACTTATAATCCGGCCAACCGGGAAAAAGGGTCAGGGCGCCTTTGTGTCTCAGCGAGGTCACCCTTGTCTTCCGGGGCCCTGCCAGGAAGCCCGGCATTCCAGAGCAGGATCTGGACGCAAAGCGGTCCAGACGGAATGCAGTTGCTGCTGAGTAGTAAAGAAACACGATTCCCAGAAAAGCTATTTCCCAAAGATCCAAGGAGCCATACTGATGAAAAAGATTCTGCTTACGGTTGTGCTTGGGGTTGCGGTGGGCGCGGTGGCACAGACCACTGCGCCGCCAGCTCAGGGACAATCGGCCGCGCCGCCAGCGCAGGGACAGCAGCCGCCGGCACCGGCGTCCGCGCGCAAGCCGCGGCCCGGTGATTAAAGATCCGGCGGAGTACAACGCCTACGTGGCCGCGTTGCAGCAGACAGATCCCAACGCGAAGATCAGCGGGCTGGAAGCGTTTCTCACGCAGTATCCCAACAGCGTGATGAAGAATCAGGCGCTGGAACTTCTGATGGGAACCTACCAGCAGGCGGGAACAACGCAAGAAGACGATGGAGACGGCCACCAAGCTGGTGACGGCGGACCCGTGCAATGTGCGGGCTTTGGCGCTGCTGGCGTACTTTGACCGCGTGATGGCGCAAGGTGGAGATCCGAACGCGAAGCAACTTGCTGGTCGACGGCAAGAAATACGGCCAGCAGGGACTGGATTGCCTGCCGAAGTTCGCCAAACCGGACGGAACTTCGGATGCGGACTTCCAGAAGATGAAGGACCAGATGAACGCAATCTTCCATGCGGCCGATTGGGATGGCGTGCCTGCAGGAAAAAGATTATGCCAGCGCAGCGCAGAACTCTGCAAGGCCGCGGTGGACGCGAACCCTGACGGATTTCAGCGTAGTGTATCCGCTGGCGCTGGCCTATCTGGGGCAGACGCCGCCGGACTATCAGAACGGCATCTGGTTCGCGGCGCGAGCGGCGGCGATTGCTCCGCCGGCGGCTCAGGCCGGCGATCGAGAAATATGCGCGCGGTCGCAGTACGTGAAGTTCCATGCAGGAGGACGATGGCTGGGCGGATGTGCTGGCAGCGGCGAAAGCCAACGGACGCGCAGGTTCCGATCAAGCCGGCGCCCACTCCGGCCGAGCAGGCGCACAAGATGGTGACGGCACACGGACGCCGGAGAAGATGGATTTCGCGAACTGGGAGTTCGTGTTTACCAACGGCGCGCAGGCGGATCAGGACGTGGTCTGGAATGCGATCAAGGGCAAGGCCATACAGATGAATGGCACGATCATCAGCACGACCCCGACCGAGTTCCATGATCGCGGGCAGTTCGGATGACATCGACGCGAAGAAGGCGGACATCACGCTGAAGTTCGAAGAGAAGGTTCCGGCCAGGCTGATTCCGAAAGACGGAGCCAGCTTCGACTTCCAGGGCGAACCCGCGTCGTATACGCCGAATCCGTTCATGATGATGATGGAGAAGGGGCGTACTGCTGGGCGGCCTAAGGCGGCGCCGAAGCCGCCAGTGCACCACAAGCCAGCGGCTGCGCAGTAGACAGTTAACGTTTGACTAAGAAGGCAGCCCGCGAGGGCTGCCTTTTGTTTTGGTGCGCGTCGAGGACTGATGTCATCCTGAAGCTGGCGGACAGCCAGGACTCTCGTCGGCGCTTGCGGCGCTTGCTAGAGCGGCTAGGGATCGCTTCGACTCCGAGTAATGCCTCCGCTTCGCGGAGGCCTTCTAGCGGCTTGACGCTCAGGATGACAACGCGAGAGAGTCGTCTAGCGGACGATCTTCTTCTCCATGGTGACGGGGCGGGCGCTGCGGGGCGGGCGCTTGACGCCGTCGCGGAGCTGGCGGACGTCAATCTTCAGCTCGGTGATGGTGCGGCTGAGCGTGTTGCGGTGCATGCCCAGTTCGCGGGCGGCGCGGCACTGGTTGCCTTTGTTCTCCTGCAGCACGGTCAGGATGAAACGCTTCTTGAATTCGCGCACGCCTTCGGAATAAAGAATATTGCTGCGGTACATCTGCAGGACGAGTGCTTCCAGTTGATCTTTCACGATGCGATCTCTCTTTGCTATGAATTTTTCACTGCACCGCAGCCTATTTCGGCGGGGAAGCTGGGGAGCCGGTTAACTTCTGCGGAGCCTGATGGAGCAGATCGAGACCCTGATAGAAACGGGCACGCAACTCGGCGGGAGCCAGCCAGATCGCAGCCCGGCCCACCACCAGGAAATAGGGCGCCAGTTGCGAATTCTCGCAGCAGCTTCGAAGTCGGCTCGAATGCCGTCATACCCATCAGGATCACCGCTACCATCAGCCCGCCCTTCAGCAGCCCCAAAATTGCGCCGAGGAAACGGTCAAAACCGCTGAGTCCGGATTGCTTCATCACCCAGCGGGCGATCCTGGCGGCCAGGCCGAACAGCAGCACGATGGCAAAAAAGATGATGAGAAAGCCGAGAATCTCAGCTAACCACTCGTTCTTCAAAAACGATTCCAGCCACTCCGCGAGGCTGCGATACTGCCAGGCAGCCACGATGTAGCCCACGACCAGCCCAGCCATGGTGAGGGCTTCGGAAAAGAAGCCCTGCATGGCGGCTGTGACTACGTTCAGCAGCACCAACGCACAAATAATCCAGTCCGCGAGAGTCATACGGCGCTCCTGCGGCTGGAGATCGTACCAGAAACCCGGCTACACATCCAGCTTGTGTCCCGTCAGCTGGAAATACGCCTCGAGATACTTTTCGCTGGTGTGGCGAGCCACGTCCGGCGGGAAGCGCGGGCGCGGGCGGTTGCTTGTTCCAGTGAATTTGCTCGAGGTAATCGCGAACGTACTGCTTGTCGTACGAATCCTGCGGCCGTCCCGGAGCGTACTTGTCGGCCGGCCAGAAGCGGGAAGAATCGGGAGTGAGGACTTCGTCGGCCAGCGTGATGCCCTTGGGCGTGCGTCCAAACTCAAACTTGGTGTCGGCGATGATGATGCCGCGGCTGAGAGCGTAGGCTGCGGCCTTCTTGTAGACGCGCAGCGTGAGATCGCGCAGATGGCTGGCGGTTTCGACGCCGACGATCTCGCACATCTGGTCGAAGGAAATGTTTTCGTCGTGGCCGGTTGTCGCCTTGGTGGACGGCGTGAAGATGGGCTCGGGGAAGGCGTCGGACTCTTTCAGGCCCGCGGGCAAGTGGATGCCGGAGACCTTGCCGGTAGCTTTGTATTCCTTCCAGGCGGAGCCGGAGATGTAGCCGCGCACCACGCACTCGACCGGGAACATTTCCGCGCGCTGCACCAGCATGGAGCGCCCGCGCAGTTGGTCGGCGTATTTGCGGACGGCTGGCGGGTATTGGTCGACGTCGGCGGTGATCAGGTGATTGGGGACGATGTCGGCGAGGTAGTCGAACCAGAACAGGGAAATCTGGCTGAGCACGCGTCCCTTGTGGGGGATGCCGGTGGCCAGAATGTAGTCGAAGGCGGAGATGCGGTCGGTGGCGACGAACAGCAGTTGCTGGTCGCCGACGGAGTAGACGTCGCGGACCTTGCCGCTGGCGTGAAGGTGGAGATCGGGGAAGTCAGTTTGTAAGAGGACGGAATCGAGAAGTTCGGGGCTCATGATGAAATTTTACAGGTAAGGAGCGAGGCGTATTCTAGCTGGTCAGAAAAAAATGTCAACGATTCTGATCACACTGTGGAGTGCCGAGACGTAAGTCGTTCGCATGAAAAATGTTGACAGCAAAGCGAGATGAGCGAGAAGGCGCGCGGGACAAGGCGATTGCGGCGTGGCGGCTTGTGGAAAAGCTGAGGATGGGAGTGGATAACGCGGGACCAGAATCGGGACGCAACCAAGGCCAGCCCGTGAAGGGCCTCGGCCTTTCTCAGCCTGAGGATCATGGCAACGCTTACTGCTGGCGCGCCGAAGCGCACCGAGACCAGCTTCGAGACGCCCGGCTCCTGCATGGTCACGCCGTAGAGCACCGGGGCGATGCTCATGGTTTTCTTGCTGTGGGTGATGAGCACGAACTGGGTTTGCACGCTCATTTCTTTGACCAGTTCGGTGAAGCGGCCGATGTTGGCTTCGTCGAGCGGGGCGTCGACTTCGTCGAGGATGCAGAACGGGCTGGGCGCGTACTGGAAAATGCCGACCAGCAGGGCGAGCGCGGTGAGCGCTTTTTCGCCGCCGGAGAGCAGGAGCACGCTTTGCAGGCGCTTGCCCGGAGGCGAGGCGACGACGTCGATGCCGCTCTCGGCGCTGTTTTCTTCGTCGGTCAGCTTCATGAAAGCGTGGCCGCCGCCGAACAGTTTCTTGAATGTGGCCTGGAAGTTCTCGTTGATCTTGGCGAAAGCTTCTTCGAACTTCTGGCGCGAGATTTGATCGATCTCTTTGATGGTGGCGGTGGTGTTCTCGATCGAGGAGATCAAGTCTTTGCGCTGAGTTTCGAGGAACGAATGGCGCTCGGCGGTTTCTTTGTATTCTTCGAGAGCCATCATGTTGACCGGGCCCATGGCTTCGAGCTTGGCGCGCATGTCGCGATAGAGTTGGTCTTCGGCGGCGAGTTCGTTCGCCGGTGACCGTGGCCAGCGTGGTGTCGGCCATCAGTGCGGCGCGTTCGATGCCGAGTTCGTTGAGGCAGGTTTCGGACATGTATTGCGCGTCGGATTGCAGCTTGGCGGCGGCGGCGGAAAGTTCGCCGCGGCGGTCGCGGGCCTGATCGAGCAGCAGGCGGCTGTTGCGCAGGAGTTCGTCGATTTCGGCGAGGCGGGCGCGGAGTTGTTCGGTTTCAAATTGCAGCAGGCCTTCGCGGGCTTGCGCGGCGTTGCGTTCGGCTTCGAGGTCGGCGGCGTGCTGCGCGAGTTGCTCGTTTTCGGATTCGCGCTGCAGTTTTTCCGCGGCGGCGGCTTCGATTTGCGAGGCCAGAGCGTGGACGCGCTCGCCCATTTCCGAGAATAGCGATTCGATGCGCTGCAGGACCGCGGCGGCCGAGCGGTGGCGCTCTTCGAGCGTGGCCACGCGGGCGGCGTGCTGAGAGGTGGTCTGCGCCGATTCTTCGCGGCGCTGGCGCAGAGCGGTCGAGAGATTCCTGGGCGGCGGCGATTTGCTGTTCGAGTTGGATGCGCTGCTGTTCCAGCAGTTTCGATTTCGGACTGGCGGGCGCAGACGATGCCTTCCTGCTCGGCGCGCTCGGCGGCCAGGCGCTGCAGTTCGAGCTGAGAAACGCTGAGGCGTTCGCTGACGCGGGTCATCTCGGAATCGAGTTGCTGCAGCATGTGGCCGGACGTCATGGCCTGATGTTCGGCTTCGCGCTTTTCGCCGTCGAGGCGTTCGAGCAGGGAAGTGAGGTCTTTGATTTCGCGGCCGAGAGTGAGCACGCGCATTTCTTCGTCGCGCAGGGCGCGTTCGAGATCTTCGAGCTGGCGCAGGACTTCGCGCAATTCGCGCTTCATCGAAAGCGGGCCTTCGGAGCGCTGTTTGCCTCCGGTGACGGTGACGTTGTGGAAGCATTCGCCGGCCTGGGAAAGGAAGAACGCGTCGGGATTTTCGAGCGCCAGGCCGCGCGCAACGTCGGCTTCGGGAACGATGTAGCCGTCGCGCAGCTTGGGCAGAATCACTTCCAGCGATTTGCCGAAGCCGTCGAGCACGCGAATCGTGTTCTTCAGCGGAACGATCTGCGCCGCGGGCGGAGCGCAGTGCGCGGCTTCGTCGAGGACGAAGGAAAACTTGGCTTGCGAATCTTCGGGATGGACGAGGAAGGTGGCGCGGCCGTCGACGCCGGTGCGCAGCATGCGCAGGCCTTCGTCGGCGGCGTCCCAGGATTTGACGACGACGTAGTTCAGTTCGTCGCGCAGGAAATCTTCGACTACGCGCTCGTAGCGCGGCTCGACTTCGAGGAAGTCGGCGAGCACGCCGACGGGCGCGAGGCCGCCCTGCATCACGCCGGATTGAAAGAGGCGGCGAACGGATTCGGTGGAGTATCCGTGCTCGGCGATGACGGCTTCGAGCGAGCCTTTCTTGCCGAGCGCGGTTGCGTATTCGGCGCGGAGAACGTCGAGATTGGTTTTGGAGCGAGTCTCTTCCAGTTTTTTCTGTTCGATCAGGCGGCGGAGCTGGCTGATTTCTTCGGTGATGCCGCTGACGCGCTGGGTGACGCGTTTCAAATTCGAGGGCGAGTTGGCCGCGCTGTCCGCCGAAGGCTTCGACCTGAATGTTGGCGTTGGCGATTTCGGCTTCGAGGCGGCGGGCTTCGCGGTCGGCTCCGGCCAGACGTTCTTCGGCTTGCGCGAGTTGATTGCGCAGGCGCGACGCGGAAGAGACCGTGTCGAAAATCGCGACGCGCGATTCTTCCTGCTGGCGCTCGATTTCGGCGAGACTCGCGGCGGCGGCAGCGGCGTCCTGCTGGCAGAGAGCGAGATCGCTTTGCGCGGCGGCCAGGTCGGCGGCGGCGGATTCGAGAATCTGGCGGTTGGATTCGCGCTCGGATTCGAGCGCGGTCAGGCGATGACGGGCCTGCGCCAGTTCGGCTTCGGACGATGCGGCGCGCACCAGCAACTCGGCGCAACGCTCTTCGTTGTGGCGGCGGCGGGCGTGGGCGCGGTCGATTTCGAGGGCGATCTGGCTGATGCGGTCGCGGTTCTCGCGCAGCTCGGCTTCGATGGTGTAGCCGCGCTGGGTGCGCTCGGCGTGCTCGGCTTCGAGTTGCTGCACGGCCTCGGTGCGATGCTGCATTTCTTCGGCGAGGGCATTGAGCTGCGAATCGAGTTCGGCGCTTTCCTGCTCGATGGCGGCGAACTTGCTGGCCAGAACCAGGCGCAGCTTGGCGCGCATTTCTTCGCGCAGGCGCGCATAGCGCTCGGCCTTGGAGGCCTGGCGCTTCAGCGAATTCATCTGGCGCGTGACTTCGTCGAAGATGTCGTTGATGCGGGACAGGTTCAGCTTGGCGTCTTCCAGGCGGGCTTCGGCGAGGCGCTTCTTGGTTTTGAATTTCGTGATGCCCGCGGCTTCTTCGAGAATCGCGCGGCGGTCGGTGGGACGGCTGCTGAGGATCTGGCCGATGCGTCCCTGCTCGATGAGCGCGTAGGACTCGGGGCCGAGGCCGGTGCCCATGAACAGTTCCTGAATGTCGCGCAGGCGGCAGAGTTTGCCGTTCAGCAGATATTCGCTGTCGCCGGAGCGGAACAGGCGGCGCGTGACCACGATTTCGCCGGCGCGGAATTGCTGCTGGTTGAACTTGCGGCGGCGAATTTTCAGCACAACGTGCGGGGCGACGGTGCCGACCGACGCGGCGGTCGCGGGCGCGGTGACGTTGTGCGCGGGCAGCGCGAAGATGGGTTCGTCGTCGGGGAAGGCGACGGCGATGATGTTGACTTTCGAGCGCGGGACTTCGACTTCTTCGGTCTTGCCGGGCTGGGCGTCTTCGACGGCTTGTTCGGTGGCCTGCGGCGGCGCGGGCGCGGATGGAGGCTTCGTCCCAGTCGTCGGAGATGTTGGCTTCGCGGCAAGATCGTCCTGGATGTCGATTTCGGTGGGCGCGTTGGCGTCGGCGCCGTCGTAGGCTTCGGGGTCGATCAGGGTCAGCGACACTTCGGCCATGCCGGTGGGCTTGCGGTCGCGCGTGCCGGCGAAGATGACGTCTTCCATGCGGGCGCCGCGCAGGGTCTTGGCCGACTGCTCGCCCAGCACCCAGGAGATGGCGTCGGAAATATTCGACTTGCCGCAGCCGTTGGGGCCGATGATGGCCGCCACACCGTCCCCGTGGAACTTGAGTTCGGTGCGGTCGCAGAACGACTTGAACCCGAGAATCTGAAGCCTCTTCAGTTTGAGCAACGTGAACTCCTTGAAAACCAGTGGCCAGTGGTTAGTGGCCAGTTGCCGGTCGTTCATGGCCGATCGCCAGTGGCGTTGCCGACTGCTTGGACGCGCGTGTTTACCAACGAGATTCCTCCTCGTCAATTCGATGCATGCCGGATCACTTCCGAGCGACATTCTCACCCCAGGCTGGACAGGGCGGGCACAAAGTTAAGCTACTGTAACGGTGAAATTGGGGCGGGGTCAAGCAATATAACACCATATATGGTGTGGGCTTACGAGCGACCGCGCTGGGTTGCACACACATTGCAGCAATTGGATGGTTTTCAGGGAGAGGGAAGAGAGGTGGGAGAATCGCGAGAGCAACATCATGCTAGCGCATTTGCAAGCCGGAAACAACGGTGGTGGCAGTGAGCTGGGCTGGTCGATGGCTGGCTTCCGGCCTTCTCGGCGTCAATCGAATTCTGGCAGCAGGAACGAAACCGGGTGAGAGGCGAGTTTGCGCAGAACCTCTTTCAAGAATTGGCGCGCCTTGGTCTCGCCAATGTCGCGAGCGCGTACGGCGAGCAGGAAGCTCAGAGCGAATGAAGTAGCAATGTTGAGCACACCGACCAAGAAAATACCCGCGAAGGAAAAGGCGACATCGGAGGCATGGAGGGCACCCTCCATCCAGAGCGCGTCGAGAGCATAGCCCAGACTGGCCGCGGCGAGAGTGACGTGGCGGACTTCGAGGGGAATCCCAAACAGCCCGACGATGATAGGAACGGAACCGAGCAGGAATCCGAGAACTATGTATCCGACTGAACCGGCGGCGTGGTGCTTGACCCAGTGAGCCATGGCGTTGGCGCGCGCCGGTCCCAACCGGCGGCGAATGCGCAGACTGTGGGAGATGGCATGCTCCATTCGGGTGAGGGCCAAGTAGTTCGCCGTCCAGCCGGTGGCCAGGGAGGATATCCACAGAAAGATTCCGGTGACGATGGCGAAGGGGATGGTGCGAGGGAATGGAATGGACGAAGCATTTGCACGCCATGAGTGGCCTGTTCGGAGGCGAGAAAGGGATGACCGGTGATGGCGTGCCAGATTCTGTCGACGGCAATGGAACTCAAGACGGCTCCGAAGATGTTTCGCGATCGTGACCAGGGTTTGGGTCTGAGAGATACCCTGCAAGCTTGCCAAGTGATCTTTTTCGGGATCTTCCATGGCGTCGACTAGAGTGGATGCGGTGGCGGCCGGCATTTTTGACGCGAGCAAGAAGCCTCCGGCCTGCATCAGGAGAAAGCTGACGGCATAATTCAGAGAGTGGCCGATCGCCACGAGCAAGGGAGCATGAATCAGCGATGAGATCGAATACTTGAATAGGGCGGTGAAGCAGGTGATCACGCCGGCGAGAACTGCGCCCCTGGCCCATGGCTTTCCATTGCGCGGAATTCTTCGCGATGTAATGGCTGCCGACGCGTCCGGTTTTCTCAACCACGCTGCGGGCCAGCCTGCGGGTGCTGGCGCTGAGGACGCCGCCAAACTTTCGTTGCGAGGCAAAACCGTGAACGATGGAGACCGCGAACTTACGGGAATCGGAGCTGTCGCGTTGCAGGTTGAGCAATTGTTGAATTCGCCACAGGAGAGAGCGCAGAAGGCGAACCCGAAAAACCAGGC
The DNA here is from genome assembly GCA_963795875.1 of uncultured Acidobacteriaceae bacterium. Classification (GTDB taxonomy): domain Bacteria; phylum Acidobacteriota; class Terriglobia; order Terriglobales; family Acidobacteriaceae; genus Sulfotelmatobacter. The sequence continues at coordinate 366,348 of CAWCJM010000002.1, read as the reverse complement.
TGGCGGAAGAACCTCTCTCTTCGAGCAGGTCGGTGACTTCGCGCAATTGGGCTTCGCAGGATTCCCGCCGGGCTTCCCATTGCGGAAAGTCGTTCGGGGTTGCGCACCAGGTGCTCGACCAGCGGCGGCAGAGTGAAGAAGCAGGAGTTCGCGATGTCTTTGTCATCGGCCAGCGTGAGGAAGTCTCGCGAGAAAGCGACGCTGGTGACGCGCATCGCCAGGAGCTTGCAGGAGACCAGAATCGAAGATGGAGAAGGGCGAAAATGTCAGCCCACCATGCCATGCCTCGTCTGGAAGAGAAGCAATCCACTGCGCGTCTGCCTCGCTCAGGTTCAAGGAGTCGAGCAGGACGTAGAGGTCGCCCTGGACTTCGTCGACCGGAGTCAAGTGGCGGAGCGCGCGGGCGAGCAGTTCACGCAGAAAAAAGACTTCGTTGGGGAGGCCGGCCTCCGAAATCACCCGAATGTAGGAATGGTGCGACCAGAATTCGTTGAGAATCTCCCGAATCTCGCGGGCCGCGGGGATGGGCATCAATCGCACCAGTCAACTGAATGAGCCGTTGAGTCCGGGTGGATGCGGGCACGTCGAGAAGATCCCGCAGCGCATCGTATACCCAAGTCGCTCTCTCTCGCGGGGAGCTGGGATCGAGAGCCAGCAACTCATCCAACCGAGTCTTGTTTGCCAGCGGTAAGGTGGGTATGGGCAACGACATCGTTGGGGTTTCGAGGAATCTCACACACAGCGAACCGCTGCAGGCTTCATCTTACGACAACGGTGGGGTACCCGTTCGAGGGCCGGTGAGCGTGCGGTCGCGCCCTATGCGCGGATGTTTTTGATCGATCCAGCGTGGGCCCTCACTGGCACGACACGGTGAAGCGGTTCACCGACGCGCCGTTCCAGCCAGCACCGGTGTTGGGATACCGAGTGTAGAAGACGTAAAACTGCTTGCCGAGAATGCCGGGATCGTCGCCCGTGCCGACGAAGGCGGCGTAGACGCTGGGTTGGTCCGGATTGTTGCGGAAGTCATAGAACAGGGTAAGGGGCGACCAGTTCAGACCGTCCGGAGATTCGGCGTAGTAGAGGACAACTCCTGCATTCATAAGTAATTGATAGCGACGAAGGTAGGCGTTAAAGGCAACCTGGAGATTACCGCCGTAGGGAGTTTGCGAGTCCAAATCCTTCGAATATCCGCCCAAACCTTGGTCGAGATGCCAGCCATCGTAATATTTCTGGAAAGCCGCCGCGTGAGGTTGGCTGCCGAAAGCCGCGTTCAAGACGCTGGCGATGGGCGCACGGGCGACGGAAATCGAGGTGACCGTGTTTCCCCAGTGAGTGCTGCCGTTGGCTCGCCAGTCGGGGAAGAAAATGTAGAAATACTTGCCATCCGGGGAGACGACAAGGGGAGAGTCGCCGATATCGAAGCCGTCCATATCGGCGCGATAGCCCTGATTGACGCGAATGATCTCGCCAAGGTCGGTCCAACTCGCGCCTTGGTCGGAAGAAGCGGCGAGGGCTAATACGGAATAAAAACTCTGAGTAGCGATGGTCGGAATCTCAGCGTGATAGACCATCAGGAGGTTGCCGGCTCCAACCATACCGTCCGGAACTTTGTATACCGGGCCTCCGCCCATGTAGTCATAACTGGCGTAGAACGGGTTCACAGCCGGGTCGGGATTGGGATTGATCGTGACATCCACAGGAGCATCAGAACCGAGCGGATTGTCGAGTGTGCCGAGGGTACGGGTGATGGATCCGTACTTGTTGTTTCCATACCAGTGTCCTTGCCAGAACTGGCGCGAGTGGCTGCCGCCATCGCTACCGAAAAAAGCGTAACCGTGTTCGGTCTTAATGACGCCCAAGGGAGTGTCTGGCCACGCGAAGCCGTCTGCAGTGTCGGTTAGTGGCGGGTGGGCGCCATCTCCGGCGGCTTCGCGTTGCGCTGGGGTGGCCACCTCCTGGTTCGCGAGAATTGTTGGTGAGCAGACCGGACTGATGGTTTGCGCGGGCGCCCAGGCAGACAAAACAGCCAGAACAACCCACGGTGCGATGAAGGTTAAAGTACGGGATACGCGGAAACCGGTCTGCATGGAATCCTCCGCTCGAGAGAGTAAGAACACCAGTCTGGAATCGATGTTGCTCTGGATCCGTCATCTTGTTGTCATTGGAAGGAGCCGATCCTACGGAAGACGGGACGAGCGCCGCGCCATCAAAGCGATGGGGAGGCCGACCAGAAATGCGTGGGACAGCAACTGATCCCCCAGTTCAATGAGCGGCATCGGGGCCGTGCGCTTGTGTACGGCTGAGAGGGGAATCACCACGTGCTGCATGAAGTAGAACAGGCCGATTCCGAAGGCTGGGCCCCAGATCCAGGGTTTGCGGAAGAGCGCTGGAATGTAGAGGGCCGCGGTGTAGTAGAAGGTGGCCGCGCCGATCGCGATGAAGAACTGGAGGGCGACACCCAAGGCAACGGTACGCCAGCCTTCGCGAAACGATTGCGGACCGAGGAGTCCGCTGGCGATGTGTTGAAAGAGCAAGGCAGGCCGCACTGCGTAGGCGAGCCAATAGAAGATGACGGCATCGAGGCCGTCAAGAAGGCCCGCGATTCCGCCGCCTACGAGGATGGTGTGCGTCGCCCGAGGGCGGAAGGTTTTCGGGAGTGTTTCCGAATGCATGGATTTTCGATCTAGCGCGTTTGACGGCTAGGACTGTTGAAGGTCACGGTGATTCGGTCTCCTACATGGGTACGTATAGGAATTACGGACGGCCTAGGCGGCCGTCCCCACATGAATCTCTCGAAGCCCTACTTCTCTCCCAGCTTCTCGAAGAAGCGGCAGATGGTTTCGATCCCGCGGTGGAAGTTTGGGATGTGGAACTTCTCGTTGGGGGCGTGCAAGTTGTCGTCAGGAAGGCCGAAGCCCATCATTACGCTGGGAATCTTCAGGACGTCCTGGAAGCCGGTGACGATGGGGATCGAGCCACCGCTCCGGATGAAGACTGTGTCTTTCTTGAACGTGTCGTGCAGCGCTTCGGTGGCGGCTTTGATGTAGGGGTTGTCGGTGCCAACGACGGCGGCCGGGCCTTTGCTGTGGATTGTGATTTTCGTTTCGATACCTTTGGGCGTGAGTTTCTTGACGTAGGCGGAGTATTTCTTGAAGACGTCGTCGGCATCCTGATTGGGCACAAGGCGCATTGAGACTTTGGCCGCCGCCTTGGCGGGAATCACGGTCTTGGCGCCGGCGGCGATGAAGCCTCCGGGCATGCCATGGACTTCGAGCGTGGGGCGCGCCCAGGTGCGGTACAGGACGGAGTAGCCGGGTTCTCCGGTGAGAACCTTGGAGCCGACTTCGGTCTTGCGGTATTTCTCTTCGTTGAAGGGCAGGCGCTTCCAGGCTTTGAGTTCATCTTTGGTCGGAGCCTTCACGCCTTTGTAGAAGCCGGGGATCAGAATTTTTCCCTTGGAATCTTTCAGTTTGCTGATGATCTCGATGAGGGCGAAGAAGGGATTCGGGGCCGCGCCGCCGTAGACACCGGAGTGCAAGTCGGTCTTGGCGCCCTTGGCTTCGATCTCGGTGTAGACCAGTCCGCGCAGGCCTACGCACAACGTGGGAAGATTGGGCGCAAAGAGTTCGGTGTCGCAGACCAGCGCGAAGTCCGCTTTCAGCTTGGCTTTCTGCTTGACGATGTAGGCGTCGATGGATTCGCCGCCGACTTCTTCTTCGCCTTCGAAAATCACTTTCACGTTGATCGGAAGCTTGCCGCCGCCGGATTGCATGAGGGATTCGAGGGCTTTCACTTCCATCCAGAGTTGGCCTTTGTCGTCGACGGCGCCGCGGGCGTAGATGTTGTTGTTGCGCTCGGTAGGCTCGAAGGGCGGAGTGTGCCACTCGTCGAGCGGCTCGGCGGGCTGCACGTCGTAGTGCGCGTAGCAGAGCGCGGTGGGCTTGCCGGCGGCGTGCAGCCAGTCGGCGTAGATGAGGGGATGTCCCTTGGTGGGGATGATCTCGACGTTTTCCATGCCGATGCGGCGCAGTTCGCTGGCCACGTAGTCGGCGGCTTTTTGAATGTCGGGCTTGTGCTCTTCGAGGGTGCTGACGCTGGGAATGCGGAGGAGATCTTTGAGTTCGTTCAGGAAGCGCTGCTGATTATTGCGGGCAAAATCGACTGCGGAAGAAGCCATGGGGAGTCCTTTCTGTGATCTCGGCAGACTGCGCAAGATGGCGGATCGATAGTCTGGGGAAACAAATCAGTATAGCGCGAACGCGAGCGGGGCGGTTACGAGAGGCGAATGCGATGCATTGTCTGATTCGATCGCACTCGAGATCCTTCGCTCCGCCTGAAGAACGGCTCCTCTCAGGATGACACCCCGGAAAAGGCACCATATTCACTGAAAACGTGCAGGTGAGAACGGAGCCAGGTCGTACTCCGGTTGGCGGCCTTCAATCACCGCTGCCATGACCTCGGCTGTGATTGGGGCGAGCAGGATCCCGTCGCGGAAGTGGCCAGTGGCGACGAAGTAGCCGGGAGTATACGTCTCGCCGAGGATGGGGAGCGCGTCGGGCGTTCCGGGGCGGAGGCCGGCCCAGCCTTCGAGGATTTTTGCATCGGCCAGTTTCGGCACTAGCGAGATAGAGGCTTTGTGCAGGTGCTGAATCGTCGGGAGGTCGGTGCGCTTGTCGAATCCGGCTTCTTCGACGGTGGCGCCGACGAGGAGGCGTCCGTCGCTGCGGGGGATGAGATACGCCTCGGGAGATCGCACGACGTGCTTGAGGAGCGTGCGGGAGGGCATTATGAGGCAGAGCATTTGCCCTTTGACGGGGCGGGTGGGAAAGGCGTGTGGAGGGATTTGGCCGGACCATGCTCCGGCGCAGTTGACGACTTTCGCGGCGTGAAATGTGGTCTTGACGGTACTGACGCCAGTGGCATGTCCGTCCGTTACGGTGACGGTTGTGACTTCGTCGCCGGAGGAGAAATCGACTCCGCGACTCTTGGCGGTCTTCCACGCAGCGGCAGTGAGGGCTCGCGGATCGACGCTGCGCTCTTTCAGATAGAACGCCGGACGATGCGGGAAGGGAGCCTCAGCGAGCGCGGGCTCCACCTCAGACAGTCGGACTGGAATTAGAGCTGAAGCCCTGAGTGCGGGATGCCGAATATGCTCGGTAGATGGAAGAAGAATGGTCCCGAAGTCCCGCAGGTCGACTTTCATTCCCGACTCGACTTCCAGTTCGTAAGCGAATTCGGGATACAGGCGGGCGCTAGCGGTGGCCAACGGCTGAAGGGCCCCGGGCGTCTCGAGGGGACAGTCGACCAGCATTCCTCCGGCAGCGTGGGAGGCTTCGCGGCCGGGCTCTCCGCGCTCGACGACCAAGACGGAGGCGCCGCGCTTCCGCAGCGCGATCGAGAGCGAGAGGCCGATGATCCCTCCGCCGACGATGATTATGTCCCAAGTCTTCACGTGGGCATTGTAAAAGAGGAGCAGGTTCCCGGGGTGGCGGGATCGGAACGAAGATGACAGGGAACGCGCGGCTGCATAGAATGGCGAGCATGAAGAAGATCTTTGTTACCTGGGGTGGTGCTGGCAATGCTCGCGCTGGCGGGCACGGCAGTTGGGCAAAAGGATAAGGACGAAGAACCGACTGCGTGGCTGTATTTCGTTGTCGTGAAGGACGACAACGGGAAGCCGGTGCGCAACGCGGCGGTGATCATGCATCCGGTGAATCCGAAGGGCAAGCAGAGCCGCGGGGGAATGGAGTTGAAGACCGACGTGGACGGAAAAGCGAACTTTGACGGCGCCCCACTCGGCATGCTGCGGGTGCAAGTGCTGGCGTCGGGATTTCAGACGTTTGGCGAGGACTACGACGTCGAGAAGCCCAAGATGGAAATCACGATCAAGCTGAAGCGTCCGCAGGGTCAATTCACGGTATACGACGATAAGGCGAAGGACCCGAACGCGGCACCGAAGCAGGACGCACCGCCACCTGCTCCGGACAAGAAGCCGAACTAGAAGCAGCGTCGCAATGCGTTGCCAAAGCGGTGCTATCCATATGACTGGCCACATGACCGGGCAACTCCACCGATGAAGAAACGTCCGTGTCCCTAGGACTGAATCTCAATCAACCGGTTGGGGCGTTCGTGCCGGAACCACGGCACAAGAGCGCCGGGCTGGCGTTCTTACTGTCGCTGCTCCTCCCCGGCGCGGGGCAGTTCTACTGCGGCAAGAATAGGCGCGGCGGAATGACGCTCGCTTTCTGGCTGCTGGGGCTGATCTTCTGTGTAGCGCGCCCGTCGACGGCAATCGTGGGCGAATCTCTGTTCGTAATGCTGGTGTTGTGGATATTCTCTTTTCTCGACGCCTATTTCACCGCGATCGAGATCAACCGTGGACAAGATGATTTGGTCGACGAGGAGAATCCGCGCGTAGCCGTCGCGCTGAATCTGCTGACGGCGGGCTTCGGATATTTCTATCTGGGCGAGCGTACGAAAGGGCTCATCCTTTTCGTTGCTATGCAGGTAGCTCGACTGGTTGTTCCGGCGGCAGGTTTTTGGGGCGTAACGATCGGGCTGGGGCTTCTTGTCGTGCAAATGCTCGTCGCGGGCGACGCGTACCGCATCTCACACCGGCAATTGAACCAGAGGTTGGCGCAGGTCGAGGCGCCAGTGCAGAAGACGGCGCCGGCTTCGCGTTTGCCGGTGCAGGTGCCGGTGATTCTGGCGTGCCTGCTCCCAGTCGGATTTGCCGTGCTCGTAGTGATTGGATTGGCCCTGGGGGCCACGCGAACCGGAAGACGTAAACCGGATGTCACGGTGAAGGGCCATCCCGAAACAGGCCTTGGGGTGGGGGCATCGGATCCTCGGCAGGCACGGAACGATGTTCCCGTTCCGGTTGTGGATTTCCCAACCGCAGTGCAAGACGTGCAGCGAGTACAACGGAAGTCTGATCCTGGGAAGGATGAGATCTCGAACCTCAAACAGGATGTGCGCCTGCTTACTGCGACCCTGAATGGACGCAAGGTCGATGCGTCTGACGCCACGGTGGCGCACTATTACAGGGCGGTGGCGCTCTCCATGATCAACATGGTGCACGAGCGGAGCGGCGAAGCCATGGATACGTCGGGCGCGCGTACGGCGCGGGCGGATCTGGATAAAATTATTGGCGCGGCCCAGATCCTAACGTATGTGCCGGAAGTGAACCGGACAAATGCGGAGTTTTGGGCAGGACTGGTGTCGCGGAATCAGTTGCACGACGAGCCGGCGGCGTACTCGTACTGGGAAAAGTGCGCGAGGGAAGGCCACGCCGGATGCGTGAACATCATGGCGAGCGCACGGATCACAGGCAGTGGCGGACAGAAGGTGGATCTAAATGAAGCGCTCGCCCTGAACACCAGCGTGTATAACACGGGGATCAGGTTTCAATGTGCTGGAGCGTTATCAGCGATGGGCATTGCGGAGATCAATTACTTTACCGGCGTGAGTCGCCCCGGAGACGACGTTCTGGAGTGGACCCGGAAGGCGGACGGGTTGCTCAATCAAGTCGACGCGCTGGGGAGCAACCGCAATATGTGCCAGCGTGCAGAGATTGAAGTGGAAGAGTTTCTCTTTCAGTTGAGCCAGGGGCATCGGGACGACAATATTCTTCAGGATGCGCTCAGCCGCCTGGATGAGAACTCGGTGGCTACGAAGGCCGAGATCCAATTCATTTCTGGGGTGTTGGATGAAGCGGGGTTCGGTGCGGCAGTGAATTCCATCAAATCTCAGGACGAGCAATGCTCGGCCTATTTCGATGTCATGTGGTATGCGGAGCTGAGAGGGGAAGGGGCGATGGCTCGGAGGTTTGATCAGCGTCTGGCGGACATTGGGAAATTTCACTGTGGGCAGGAGTTGGTGTTCGCGAAAAAGTTCCAGTTTTAAAGCAAGACAATTTCTCACGATTGGGGATGCACATGGATTACTTACTGAAGACGGAGCCATCGACGTATTCGTTTGCGGACTTGCAACGGGAGAAGACGACGGTTTGGGATGGAGTTTCGAATCCCGTGGCGCTGAAGAACCTGCGGGGGATGAAGCCGGGCGAACGGCTGGTCATTTACCACACCGGCGATGAGAAGAGCGCGGTGGGGACGGCGACGGTGGTTTCGGTGGATGCGTCGGATGTGAAGAATCCGCAGGTGAAGATTAAGGTTGGCAAGGCCAACGCGAAGCCGGTGACGCTGGCGGAGGCGAAGGCGAATAAGCTGTTTGCGGAGTCTCCGCTGGCGCGGCAGGGAAGACTCAGCGTGGTGCCGTTGAGAGGCCATTTAAGTTTCTGACGGGGGAGTGAAGATCAAAATCCCCACCCTCTTTCGCACAGAACGCGAAAGAAGGGTGGGGCACCCGCTTCAGTTCCGCGCTGCCGCTGTGCTACGAAGTGCGGGCTTCGCGGCGGATCAGGGTGGAGTCGAGTAGATAACCCAGGCCCAGGTAAAGGGAATAGCGCCGAAGGCGGTGGCGATCAGGGCGTCGGGTTCGACTCTTGCGATGATGCGTGAAGGCCAGCATGTAGCCGACGGCGCCGGCAATGAGCAGAATTCCGGCGCGGCGGGAGTGGGCCGCCTCGGTGAGATCGGGCTCCATGGGGACGGTTACGCCCCTCTGCATGGCTGCCAGACGCTCTTCGGTGCGCAGTTTGCGCACGCGATAAAAGGTGTACATTCCTAATACGGCTGTGGGCATTCCGAAAATCATGATGACCGCAGCGAGACCGGTGATTCCGTCCATGGTAGTTCTCCTTCCTTTTGCGCTGGGCGCGTGCCGGAGCTGAAATCGCTTTCAATAATAGATACGGAAGGCGTGCCGGGAAAGTTCCCGCTGCGAGCCAACTCCCGCGCGGCGCAGATGCTTCCAACCAAGGGAGTTGGCTGCTGGGCATTCTGCCGGGTCGCCTTCCTGGAGAAAAAATGAAATTGGGAAATTATTGTAAGTCGGGCAACGGCACTGCCTGCCTGGCGGTGCTAGGTGTCGCTTCTGGCGCTCTGGGCGCAGGAAACGAAGGAAAAGGTCACGGTCGACGACGTGGACCGCAACTTCATCGTGCGGTTGCCAAGAGGCTACGATGCGCAACAGCATTATCCGGTGGTGATCCTGCTGCATGGCATGAATCAGGATGCGGACGACATGCAGCGGCTGACGCGGTTTGATGCATTGGCGGACAAGGACGGCGTGATCACGGTCTATCCGATCGCATTGCACGGGCGGTGGAATGTTGGAGTGCGACCGCAGCAACAGCAGTCGACGATATGGGCCCGAGCCGACGAGGGCATGGCGGCGGGTACCCTGGCGGGGGATATCCAGGAGGCGGAGGGGGGTATCCCAGGGGAGGCGGTGGATATCCGGGAGGTGGCGGAGGCGGACAACAGGTTCCGAGCCAGGAGCCGAATCAGGATCGACAGGGCGGCTCCGGCGGATGACATCGCTTTCTTCAATCAGATGCTGGACCAGCTGGGGACCAAGTTCTCGGTGGATTCGTCGCGCATCTATGCCGCTGGACTTGTCGGAAGGCGGATTCATGAGCATGCGCGCTGGGCTGCGCCTTAGGCGACCGGATTGCGGCGATTGCTGCGGTGGGTGCGGCGATGCCGAAGACGATGATTTGTCTGCCCACGCGTCCGGTGCCGCCGGTGATGATTAACGGTACTTCCGACCCGGTCGTTCCTTATGGCGGGGGCACCGAGCACAATCTGAGCCTGACGACGCTTTCGGTGGAAGATAGTGCGAAGGCGTGGGCGAGGATCGACCGCTGCGAAGAGAAGCCGGAGAAGAGCAAGTTCTCGCCGAGCGGGAAGGGCGGCATGGAAACCAAAGTTGATACCTACAACGGCTGCCAACAGGATGCGCAGGTCGTGCTGTACAGCGTGAAAGGCGCAGGGAATACGTGGCCTGGCGGAGAGCAGTACGAAGCGGAGAACACGGTTGGCAAGACGAGCCAGGACTTGAATGCCAATGAAGTGATCTGGAACTTCCTGGTGAAGCGGAAGCTGGCGGCGCGGAGCGAAGAACAGAAACAGTAATCTGCTGAAATTCGAGAATCACGGCCATCGCACGAGGGACTAAAAAAACCACCCTTCTCGCCTTGAATGCCAGAAGGGTGGGTGCATTCTGGGCGACCTTCAGCGGAACAGGTTCAAGGTGTTGGTGGCATCGTCGACGTAGTAGATGCCTCCGTGGACAACGATGAGTCCGAACAGGGCGCCGGCTCCAGGCGGGTTGCCACTGCTATCGAGCAGCTTCTTCCTGATTTGCTCCCCGTCCGGAGTCGTTTCAACCAGGAACCCGTCGTTCCCGTTGACGGTCAGGATATTTCCGTGCGCCACGGTCAAGCCGAGAGGATCATTGAGGCTCCCCCCTTGCGAAACGACCGCGCCGATTCCAGCGGAGGTGTCGCGAGTCAAAGGAAGTGGGATGGCCGTAATGCGATTGTTGAGACTGTCCGCAACGTAGAGCGTCTCGGCTTCGGCGTCCAGACCTAAACCTGTCGGTCCGATTACCAGTGCTGCGGGGTCGGTCCGCTCGGCGAATCCGGATCCAATTACGGTCAACGACTGCAGGAAGGGCGGTGTCTTCTGCTTAACATCAAGGGTCAGCCGCACGACGGTACCTGCATGGACAACCTTGCCTCCGCCAGCCACCGTTCCGTTCAGGACGTTGGTGACGAACAGAGTAGCGCTAGTGCCAGAATCAAACGCCGTCATGTCCCAAGGGCCATTGATAAGTGAACCATAGAATGTTTCGGCCACGTTTCCCATGTTGTCGAGCACGAGCAGGCAGCCAGCCTGCGCGGTGGCCGAGGTGCCGTCGGTGGTGGGCAGGCTGCCCGACGATGACCCATCCGGCCCGCAAGACGGTGAGAGCCGTGGTTAATCCAATGCCACCCGGGCAGGGACCCGGCAAATTGTTGGCGTCGATCTGAGCGAAGAGACTGGTGGTGCCGTCCGGAGCAATCTGGACGATGGTTGTACCAGTTCCCTGCAAGTTCGAGCTGTTGTTGAAATTGCTGATCAGGATGTTTCCTGCGACCAAGTGAACCGGAGCTCCGGGGTACGCGAACGATGCCATATGGGTTTACGTCGCCATTGGCAGGGACGGTAGATGCGATGACTGAAATGCCGGATCGGTTGCTGGAGTGAGGGTCCTGGGCCTGGGTGGAGAGAGCGCTAGCGGCGACGAGAGACGCTGCGCAAGCCCAGATTTTCAGTTGTGACGAATTCATGACAATCCTCCTGTGGCGATTCCTGCTGAGTTGAGTGTTGGAATTCCGCGCGCCGTCCCGCGAAACGGCGTGCAGGGCTGGACATTGGCGGGGCACCGGGGCTGGTGACAAACCGCCCATTGTGCCGGGCATCAGTGTGTTGTGAAGGCAGAGAGGAATTGTCAGCAGCGTGTCAAAACGGTGTCACTTCTTCTGTCCTACGGGGAGCGTGTCAGGAAACATTCGACTAGTTCAGCTGGCGATTTCAGCCGATGGATTTTCTTAATTCGCGGCGCAGGATTTTTCCTGAGGCGGTCTTGGGAACGGAGTCCACGAAATGGACCTCGCGCGGTTGCTTGTAATGGGTGAGGCGGTCGGCGACGAAGCCGCAGAGTTCGTCTCCGAGTTTGTAGCTGTCGACGAATCCGTCGCGCAGCGCGACGAAGGCGACGGGAATTTCTCCGGCGGCGTCGTCGGGGCGCCCGACCACGCCGCACTCCTTCACCGCGGGATGCTCCAGCAGCACGGCTTCGACTTCGGCGGGAGCGACGGCGAAGCCTTTGTACTTGATCATTTCCTTGCGGCGGTCGACGACGCGGTAAAAGCCTTCGCGGTCGCGAGTGACGATGTCGCCCGACCAGATACCATCCGTCGCGCAGAACTGCGGCGGTGGCCTGCGGTTCCTTCCAGTAGCCGAGCATGAATTGCGGGCCGCGCATGACGAGTTCGCCGGGCTGACCGGACGGCGCTTCCGTCAGGTCGTCAGGAGTGTCGGCGGGATCGATCTCCGGCTGCGAGAGGACGCGGCAGTCGGTCGCGGCGACAGGGTGGCCGATGGAGTCGGGACGATAGAGCTCGGGTTCAAGAAAGCCGACATGGGTGACGGGCGAGGCCTCGGTCATGCCGTATCCCTGACAGACCAGGATGTTGGTGAGTGCCGTGAAGCGGCGGGCAAGATCGGGAGCGAGCGGCGCGGCTCCGGATTTGACCCAGTGAACTTGGTGGTCGCGGGGAAACTGCCCGGCCTCGGCCGCCTGGCAGAGCGCATTCATGGCGGGCGGGACGAGAGGCATCATGGTGACCGCTTCGTCGACGAGCAGCTTCGTCATCATGGGCACGTTGAAGCGCGGTACCAGAACGAGCGTTGCACCCAGAATCAGCGAAGGATTGAGAACTACATTCAGGCCGTAGATGTGGTAGAGCGGAAGACAGCAGAGAATATGGTCGGCGGAATTGAGCTGTCGTGGCCGTCGGGCCCGAGCAGCTGATACACGTTCGCGACCAGATTGTAGTGCGAGAGCATCACTCCCTTGGGCAGGCCGGTGGTGCCGCTGGAGTAGGGAAGCGCGGCGAGAGCCTGTTCGAGAAGATCGATCTGGCTTGGGATATACGGCGGTTACCGGGATGAGCAGATTGGCGAATGGCTCGGTGCCGGAGGCATGCTGGCGGGTGGTGTAGACGCGGCGCAGGTTGGGCAGTCCCGCAAGGTTGATGCCTTCGATGTTTCCGCCGTCGGTGATCAAAAGAACGGCGCCGGAATTTTCGAGTTGATAGCGGACTTCGCGCTCGCGATACGTGGGGTTCAGGAGAGTGGGAATCGCTCCCGCGAGTTGGATGGCGTGGAACGCGTGCAGAACTCCCAGGAGTTCGCGAGAAAGATGGCCACGACTTCGCCGGGCTTGACGCCGGGGGCGATCAGGCCGCGGGCCAGGCTTTCGACGGTGTCGCCATATTCGGCGTAGGTGAGGCGGCGTCCGCAGGAAGTGTCGACCAGCGCGGTCTTGGGCGCATTGCGGCGGCAGGAGTCGAGCACGAGATCGTGCAGAAAAAGATTGTGAGGATCCGCGTAGAGTTGGGTGCGCATTATGCCGGGAGAGATTGTAACGGAAAGAAAGCGGATTCGAACGAACCAGGTTTAGCTGGCTAGCCTGCGCAGAAATTCCTGCTCGTCCATGCGGTACTTGAAAGCTTTGCGGCCGTCGATGAAGACGACGGGGACTTCGTCGTTGTACTGGCGGCGGAGTTCGGAGTCCATGTCGACGTCGACTTCTTGCCAGGTGAAACCGCCGCGGCGAGAAAGTTTCGACAGGCTCTCTTTCACCACTTCGCACAGATGGCATCCCTTGCGGGAATAAACCACGACGGTGCGGGACTCTGGCATGCGAAAAGATTTTAGCGCGAGAAAACAAGAGATTGCCAGCAACAAGTGGGTTCAGAGTTCGAAGATAGAGCCGAAGGGTCTGGTGGCTGGACCACTGAGAGCGGACGCCAAGTCAGAATCTAGAGCATGGTGATTCGGATCATTGCGGATCACTCACCCGCTCTGTTACTACGAGGGAAGGAATACATGGTCCGAGCCGTCGCTCGGGTGCCCGTAGGGTCCTGGAAGAGGGGGATATCGGTGATCAAGCGACGTGGTAAGACCGTTCTCTGCATTGGGAACGATCCGGTAAGTCTGAACTTGCGGTGTTCGCTACTGACGGAGCAGGGCTGGAACGTGCTCAGTTCAGGAAATGGACATGAGGGGATCATCCGGTTTGCTCAGGAGGTTGTGGATGCGGTGGTCGTCGATTTGAACAATGGCGGCGCCGAATCCGCACTGATCATGGGCGAGTTGAAGCGGTTGCGTCCGGAGATCCCAGTGATTCTTCTGACGACGGCAGGGAGTCTGGAGAAGGAAGCCACCCAGCAGGCGAATGTCGTCATCGCGAAGTCGGAAGAGGCCAGTAAGTTGGCCGATGCGCTGAAAGCCTTGGTACCCGCAGGGTGACGATGGACGATCTTGTGACAGGGTAGCCCCGGGAACTGCCGACCTCAAAATGTTGGGAGACTGCGGTACCGCCTCCAGCTTCAAGGCGCGGTAGAATCCCTGCATGCAAGATCATCAAGCAAAACCTCTTCAGGGGAAGACTGCGCTCGTTACAGGCGCAGCCCGGCGGTTGGGACGGGCATCTGCGCTGGCCTTGGCGCAGGCTGGTGCCGATGTCGCAATTACATTCAGGGAGTCGGCGCGCGAGGCGCGGGAAACCGTGGTTGACCTGTCGGGATTCGGGGTGCGGGCGTTTGCTCTGAGGTGCGACGTCACGGAGGAAGCCAGCGTACGCGCCATGATGAAAGAGGCGGGGCGCGAATTGGGGCGTATCGACATTCTGGTGAATAATGCTGCGAACTACGAAACCGCGGAGTTTGAGAAGTTGACGGTGCGGCAATGGGATGCGATCTTCGCCTCCAACACGCGGGGCCGTTTCTGGTTTCGCGCGAGGCGTTGAAGTGGATGCGGCGGAAGCGTGGGAAGTCCGCCGGGCAAGTGGAAGCGAAGATCATCAATATGGGATCTCTGGGCGGGCTTCGTCCGTGGGCGACGCACGCGCATTATTGCTCGTCGAAGGCGGCGCTGCACATGCTGACCAAGGTCATGGCGAAGGCGCTGGCGCCGGAGATCGCGGTGAATGCCGTGGCTCCGGGAATGATCGATCTGGGCGAGAAGTCGGCTGCGGCCTTTATGCGGCGGATGGCGAAACAGACACCCATGCGGCGAAATGGACGCGGGGATGAGATTGCCCAGGCAGTATTGTTCTTCGCGACCGCGCCGCAGTTCATTACCGGGCAAATTCTGGCGGTCGACGGGGGGCTGGGGTCTGTTAGCGCGGCTAGTCTCGGGGGTAAATAGCCATGGCTACAGCCGCACGGTATATTGGGGAAAATGAAGAAATCGAAAGGTAAGTCTACGTCTCTGCCCGCCGGCCTCGTCGCGGACCACTGCTTCCGGCTCGGGATACTCCGGTCCCCGCGTTGCCGTAGCCATTATGGCGGCGGGCAAGGGAACCAGGCTCAAATCGCAACTTCCTAAAGTATTACATGAAGTCGGCGGCAAGCCTCTTCTGGAGCATGTGATCCGCGCAGCGGTGCGCATCGTTCCGGCGAAGGATGTGTACGCGATCATCGGCCACGAGGCCGAACGGGTGCGGGCGGCGATGGCCCATACTGGCGTGAACTTTGTGCTGCAGGCTGAGCAGCGAGGGACTGGGCATGCGCTGATGGTGGCCCGGGAGGCGCTGGCAGGGTACGACTATGTCATCGTGCTCTCGGGTGACGCGCCGCTGATTACGCCGGAAACGATCGGGCGGCTTCGCAATTTCCATCTGGAAGAGCGGGCCGCAATGACCCTGCTGAGCGCCGACCTGGAAAATCCTGACTGGGTATGGCCGGGTGCTGCGGAAGAGGCCGCGCAGCGCCGAAGTAAAGGCGATTGTCGAGGAAAAGGCGGCGAGCGCAGCGCAGAAAAAGATTCGCGAAATTAATTCCGGCTTCTATGTATTTTCCGTGAAGGAACTCTACGGGAACATCGGAGAGCTCTCGACCGCGAATGCACATCACGAGTATTACCTGACCGACATGGCCGAAGTGTTGCGCAAGGCGCGGCAGCGCGTGGTGGCTTGGAAGACGGCGGACGCGAGCGAAGTGCTGGGCGGGAACACGCGGGCGGAATTGGCGGACATCGACGAGAAATGCGGCTGGCGAAGTGCCGTCAGTTGATGGCGGAAGGCGTGACGATTTTCTATCCGGCGAACATGCGTGATCGACGCGGATGTGGAGATTGCGCCAGATACGGTGATCGAGCCCTACGTGCAGTTGCTGGGCGAAGACGCGGTATCGGCACGGGCTTGTCGCATACGCTCGTATTGCGTGATTCGCGACACGGAGATCGGAGACGGAGTGATGGTGCGCCCGGGATGCGTGATGGAAGAAGCGCGGATCGGGCATGGCGCGGTGGTGGGCCCGTACTCGCATCTGCGTCCGGGAAGTGAAATCGGCGAAGGCGCGCACGTGGGAAATTTTGTTGAGACGAAGAAGATCAAGCTGGGCAAGGGATCGAAGGCGAACCACCTGACCTATCTGGGCGATGCGGAGATTGGCGCGGGTGTGAACATTGGCGCCGGTACGATCACATGCAATTACGACGGCGTCCACAAGCACACAACCGTGATCGAAGATGGAGTGTTCATCGGCAGCGACAGCACGCTGGTGGCACCGGTGCGGGTGGGTAAGGGCGTCTTATGTGGGGGCAGCGTCGTGTATCACTGACGATGTTCCCGCAGACGCGCTGGCGGTTGGGCGCGCGCGGCAATGGTGAAGGAAGGCTGGGCGCGGGAGAAGCGGGCGAAGAAGTAGAGATCCCTCGACTTCGGAGGTGCTCCGCTTTCGCGAAGCACCCACTACGCTCAGGATGACCGGGCAGAAAACATACTTAGTGTGTGACGGCCGCGAACAGTTCCGAATGCATCAGCGACTGGAACTGCTGGTCGTTGGCCTTGAAATGGACGGCTACATTGGAGCCGTCGGAGTCGACGGTAGTGTTCTCGACCGCGATCTTCTCGGCGGGCGTGGCGCTCATTTTCTTTAGCATGATGCCTGCCTTGACCAGTGATGACATGGTGCCGGCGGTCATGGAGTCGGACGTAACCACGGTCAGATCGAAGTTCACGCCGCTGTTGAAATTCATGGTGTAACGCGAGCCCTCAGGCGCTTCTTGACGCTTTCGTAGTCGGCGACCTTGGAGGCGTCGCCCATGGCGGAGTGCATCATGTTCTGCGTTCCAGCCTGGTCGAGAATGCTCCAGACCGGGGCGGAATCGACGCTCGACATCATGTCGGCCATGTTGCCGTTGGTATCCAGGCCAAGAACGGTGCCGTCGCGGGTATCGAGCGCAACGCGAATTGAGGTCGAGTCGCCGAATAGCAGCGTGCTGTCGTCGAGGAAGCTCATGACGAAGCCGCCGTCCATGGGATAAATCTCGCGAGTTGCCGTACTTCTTGGGCACGTACTTCTGCAGCTTCATCTTCTTCAACACGGCCTTCATGTTGAAGGGGCCGGCTGGCCACGCCAACGGTTTTAACGCCTTGCTTGCCGGCGCGGAACGAGGCGAAGGTGAGAGTGTCGACATCTTTTTCGGGATCGAGGCCGATCGCCTTTGAGAGCAGACTCAAACTGCTTGATGTTATCGGGCATCAGTTGCTGCTTCAGCGCCATCGCGGTGGGTGAATCTTTGATGGCGCGATAGTCGACCGAGATCAGCTGCAGCAGATCGGCGGGAACACAGGAGCGGGCGGACGAATTCAGCGGCATGGCATAGGCCATGCTGCACCAGAAAGCAGAGAAAGCAATACAAATCTTGAAAAGTCTCATAACGCCTCGAATCAGAAAAACATTTAGGGTTGGGTGTACCTTCACTTGGATGCACGATCAGCCTCTAGTGTTATTAGATCGCTTTATTCTATTTTACTTGCAAGCCGAGTGAACGGAACAAAAGTACATGCCCGTTGACCGGTTGGAGTCCGGCAGGGAATCGTCCCTGGAAACGCAGCTTAGTCGTCGTCAGGGTCGGTTCTGGGGCGCTTGTCGTTCAGAAAAAAGGCCGCGTTCATGGGTGCATTGATGGTCTTGAAGGTGATGGGCGTCTGGGTGAAGTCGAAACAATCGGAAAGATTGTCGGCGTGCGCATCGGCATAGCCCAACGACGGCAGGGTGAAGGTCTGCTCGGTCAAGTTCAGGATGCTTCCGAAATCGTGGTTAACGTGTGATATATACCCGGCTTTGGCGTATGGGGAGATCACAATCAAAGGCACGCGAAAGCCATAGACGTATCCCGATCCCCAACTGGTGCCGTCGTTGACGATCGAGGGTGGCGGAACGTGGTCGTACCAGCCACCCCAATCATCCCAGGTTACGATGATGGCCGTGTTCGCCCAGTAGGAACTGTTGCCGATGGCATTCACGATTGAGGCCACCCAGGATGGTCCGCCCGTTCCGGCTGCGGAACTGGCGTGATCGGAATTTAGCCCAGTGGGAATGACCCAACTGACCTGGGCGAGTTTCCCTGCAGAGATGTCGGTGAGAACCTGCGTTTCCGGGATGACGACGCTGTTGGTCCAATCGGACCCAACGCAAGCCGTGGCGTTGGGAGGCGGGACATTCGGTCCACACATATGTTGAATGGCATTGGGACCGGTCCACAACGAGCCGGCGGACGGTGTGTAATAGCGCCAGCTGATTCCCTTATTGTTGAGTTCGTCGGTTAGCGTGGGATGGTCGAGGCATGGATAAGTCGTGCTGGACTCGACTCCGCTGGGGTCAATCAGGTAGACGAACTCCGCTGGAGGGGCCAGACAGCCGGTTAGTCCGCTCGAATTACTCACGCCTTGCGCATTTTCGGCGACGAACAGGTTGCTGGTTGCCGTCGGCGCGGATGTGCCGGAGATGATGAATTGGTGGGCGGGAAAACTCGGCCCCTGATTCGTCTGAAACATGCGGTCGCCGAACGTGTACTGCTCGGCCATCTGAAAATACGGCTGAACATACGAGGCACTCACGTACCAAAACTGAGGATTTGGGGGCGGGCAATTCGTGGCTCCGGCTGAACAAGAAATCTTGATCAGGTCGGCGCCGTCCATCTTGCCATTGTCGTACATCTTGACAAACGACTTATGGGAATGGTCCGGGTCGTAATCGACTCCCAACGAACCCGCACTCAGCTGGATCGTCTGGCCAGTGGAGTTGACGCCACTGTTGGCAATATCAGCCCCTTTTGCGATGAGCGCGGGATCCTGAAACAGATTGTCGGGAGTGCGGTTCTCCTGGAAGATGATGACCAAGTGCTCGATCTTTCCCGGTGGGATTGTCACGATCTTTGCGGGAGAATTGCCGCCGCAGCTGTTCAGGCTGAGCACTATCGCGAAGGCGCACAGGAGCAGGAGCGAGAGAAACAGAGAGGTCTTGCGTTTCATGTTTACGACCTCGACCGGTGGCGCAGCGTTCGAGCCTAGGATGCACTAACCCGGGACAACAGTTTTCCACTCGGTGCAGGTGGGAATGATTTTGGGCACGGAGCAGACGATTCCATTACTTGCGGCAGAGACCTTGCAAAGAATCACTTCAGGAAAGGGCTGCAGTCCGGCGGCGGACGTCCGCGGCGAAGGCCTGATCCTTCAGCGATGCCAAGATTGATCTCCACATTGGCCAGGGCGCCGGTGACGGCTGCGCGCGGCCAGAGCGAGTGCCGTGGTCAAGTCCGACTTCATGTTGGGATTCGTGATGGGATCGAGCGACTTTAGCGATTTGCGCGATCTCGTGGGCTTTTTCGGCGACGCTCAGCGGAACGGCGGTCGCCTCTTTCAGGGCAGCTTCGATCATGGCCTCGCCGGATTTTTCATCGGCGGCGGTTTTGGCCTGCTTGTAGGCCTTCATGACTGAGTTGTAGGACTCGGCGTCGGCGTCGACGGCGGCTTTGAGTTCTTCGCGCAATGGGGTGAGCCGGGCGATGGCGGCGCTGAGTTGCGATTCGTATTGCAGATAGGCTTTCTTGCCGCGCGACATGGAGGCGACCATGACGGCCAGGCCCGCGGCCATCGCTGCGGCGGCGGCCGAGGCGCTGCCGCCGCCGGGAGTCGCAGTGGGGGCGGCGAGTTGCTCGACGAAGGGCTCGACTCCGGCGCGCAGGCCGCCGACGGCCATCTTTCCTCCCATGACGGAGGCGAGGCGGTTCTCGAGGATCAGAGACGAATCGAAATTCTCGACTTGCAGGAACCACTCGGCCGCCTGCTCCAGAGCCTTCTTGGGGATCAGTCCGACGATCTCGCTCGAGACCGGCGTGACGCCGTAGCGCGCGGCCTCGCGCTTGACCATCTCGAAGACGCGGTGGACGGGCGTTTGCTCGAAGTCGGTGAGGTTCATCGAGACCTGGGCCAGACCGCGCACGAGAAATCCTGCGCCCTTCACGAAGCGCATGCCGCCGTTCGAGAAGCGAACGGCTTTGGCGATTTTCTTGGCGACGTCAACGTCGGGAGTGTTGAGGAAGACGTTGTAGGCGATGAGAAACTTGCGCGCGCCAACCACCGTTGCGCCGGCGGTGGGATGCACGCGGGGCTCGCCGAAGTCCGGACGGCGCGCGGGATTGGTCGCGATCTCGGCGCGGATGCCTTCGAACTGGCCGCGGCGAATATTTTCCAGGCCCTGGCGTTCCGGAGTTCGCGCGGCGGCTTCGTAAAGGTAGACGGGAATCTGAAAGCGCTTCCAGATCTGCTCGCCGACGTGGTTCGCCATGGCGACGCAGTCTTCGATGGTGACGCCGTCGATGGGGATGAAAGGGACAACGTCGGCCGCGCCCATGCGGGGATGCGCGCCGGTGTGGGTATTGAGGTCGATCAGTTCGGCGGCCTTGCCCACGCCGCGGATGGCGGCTTCCTGAATCGCTTCGCGCTCGCCGACCAGCGTGATGACGCAGCGATTGTGGTCGGAATCCATTTCGCGATCGAGCAGGTAGACGCCGGGCATTTTCATCGCGTCGACGATGGCGTCAACTTTGGCTTTATCGCGGCCTTCGGAGAAATTCGGAACACATTCGACGAGCGTGGACATAAGTGGGAAGAATAGCTGGGGGATGAGCGTGGAAGCAAGGCGGACACTGTGGACAAGACCGGCAGCAAATCTTCACCACAGAGGACACGGAGGACACAGAGGATTTCTCAGTGCTTCCTGCCGCCGAAAAACTTCCCAACTCCCAAGCCGCACTTGCACGGTGTTGACTCCTGGATTCGGGGTTGCCAAGCCCGGCATTCGAGATGTGCATGTAGCGCAGTTCGAGGCTTACGTTGTGCTTCGCGCCGAGGATGTGCATGCCCAGCGCGGCCTGGTCCATGAAGTTCACGGTGTTGGTTCCGGTGGGAACGTTGTGGTCGGTGAACAGCACGCCGCCGGTGAGTTCGAGGTAGGGCGAGATGCGGCCGTGGCGCACGAAATTCCACTTGAGGCCGAGCGGGTCGAAGCCCACGCCGTAGGCGGTGTTGGCGGGCTGGAAGACGAGGAACACGGGAACGGCGTCGACCGCATATTCGAAGCGTCCGCGGAGAAAGCTGGGGAGGTGCGGACCGGTGAGGACCCATCCGTAGCGCAGGCCGGCGTTGAAGACGCCGGTGTCGCCGCGTCCGCCGCTGACGGAGTGGCCGCCGCCCGCCCAGATTTGGACTTCGTGGCCGCCTTGCTCGGGACCGGCCTGAGCAACGACACAAGCGCGAGCGACCAGCAGGATTGCGAAGTGAACAGGGAAGAGCGCATGACGATTGCTCGAGGACGTGAGCCTCGAAGCGGAAGAATCACGATACAGGAAGGACGAGCGGCGACAAACGGCGGCCGTGGGGCGCCAGCTGAACAGCAGATTCCTCGACTTCGCTCGGACTGACAACGACAATGGGAACTGACCTGAGTCGTCAGGTCGACGGGTGCGCGCGACTGTTGGGCGTTGCGCTACGAGTTGCATCAGGTCGCGGGCGACGCGGGAGGTGTTGTGGCGGGCGACGCCGCCTTCGTCGAGATAATCGCCGAGGACGGGAATCACGCCGAGCGCTTCGATGGCGTCGAGATCGTTGACGATCTGGCAGGCGCCTTCGCTGGCGTACTTGGTCTTGAGTTCATCCGAGGCGGGAGTGCGGTTGATCAGAGCGAAGTCGAAAATCTGTTTCTGCGCGTGGCGATTCAGCGCGCGGATGTGATCGGCAGCGGTCAGGTCCGAGGCTTTCGTTGGCCTGCGTCATCAGGTTGCAGATGTAAACCTTGGTGGCGGGCGATTCGACAATCGCCTGCGCGATGCCGCGCACCAGCAGGTTGGGAATCAGGCTGGTGAAGAGCGAGCCGGGGCCGATCGTAATCATGTCGGCGTGGGCGATCGCTTCCAGAGTCTGCGGCATCGGCCCCACGTCGGGCGGAACGAGAAACAGTTCGCGGATGCGTCCCTTGCTGGCGGTGATTTTGGTTTCGCCGCGGACGCGCGTGCCGTCTTCCATGAGAGCTTCGAGTTCAATGTTCGACGTGGTCGCGGGATAGATGTGGCCGCGGGTGAGCAGAATCTCGGACGAAAGCCGCACCGCTTCGGAAAAATCCGAAGTCAGGGAAGTGAGCGCGGCGAGAAACAGATTGCCGAAGCTGTGGCCTTCGAGTCCGGAGCCTTTGTCGAAGCGGTGACGGAAGAGCTTGGAGAGCAGGGCTTCGTCTTCGCTGAGGGCGACGATGCAGTTGCGGATGTCGCCCGGCGGAAGCATGTTGAGTTCTTTGCGCAGGCGGCCGCTGGAGCCGCCGTCGTCGCTGACGGTGACGACGGCGCACAGATCGCGGATCATGGGCGAATCTGTCAGGAGTCGAATGCTCCGTCGGCGAGAGCACGTAGCGCTTGAGTCCCTTGAGCAGCGTGGAAAGTCCCGTGCCGCCGCCGATGGCGACGACGCGAAGACCGCGCTCGCGCGCGGTCTTCTCCAGCGAGCGGGGACTCGGCGGCTTTGGTTTCCATCGAGGGATCCTTGCAGACCGGCTACGCAGGCTCTTCTTCGCCGAGGTCGCCGTCCGAGGAGCCGAGTTCAGCGCCGGGATCGGGATAGAGCAATTCCGTGAAGCGCGGATCCTCCGCCAGATTCTGGAAGTCGGAATCGTTGCGCGCCTGGAAACGCAGTTGGGCGTTCAGACGCAAGGCCTCGTCCAGACGTCGCAGGGAATCCTCGACGTGGCCGGTGAGGCAGTCGAGCGCGGCCAGGCCGTACACCACATAGTCCGACTTGGCATTCTGCTTGAGCAGTTTTTCCAGATGCTCGCGGGCGGTGACGTAGTCGCCGACGTTCATCAGCGAGACGGCGTAGTCGAAATGCTCCTCGGCGGTCTTGAACTGCGTGGCCGCGGAGCGCTCCAGATGCTGGTTGCAGATGCTGAGATGAACGCTGGCGCGGTCGACCAGTTCTTTGATCGGCCCGGCGACCACCTTTTGAAAATGCGGCTTCGCCTTGTCGAACTTGTGCTCCTGCATGGCGCGCAGTCCGGCTTCGTAGCTCTGCAGCGCCTGCGTGTAACGCGGATCTTCCGCCACGGTCTTTTTCGCGGTAGGTTTCTGAGCCATGTGCAAAACTCTTCCTGTGCTCTTGGTAATGGGGAACTCCTTGCGAATCGTGCTTTCCAGCTGAGCAGTAAAGTATCGCTCAAACAGTGGGTTGAAGGTCCAGTTGGCGACGACAGTCGGAGTACCCGAGAAGAACTTGGCGGTCCGGTGACTAGTGCTCGCACTGGCTAATTCATGGTCGAGGCCGCCAGCAGATCGATCTGCTTCCACTCGCCCTTGATGATTCCGGCGCGGATCTGGGTGGCGGTCTTGCCTTTCTGGTGCTGCTGGTAGGAGTAGTACAAGCTCCTTCAGGCAGGTGGAGCACTGCGCTCCGTGCGTGTTCTCGAAGCAGCTGTGCAGGCTGTTGTGGCCCATGCGGTCGCAATAGCAGTAGCAAGGCTGCTGGTGGAGCACGTTCGGAATCTTCGCCGCCAGTTCGTAGGCGTGAGTCTGGTAGGGATTCTGCGCGTCGGCACCCCAGAGGTCGGCCTTGGTCAGAAGGGGAGGCAGCTTCGTCCCTTTCGGCGGAGGCCCGGCGTTGTAGGCCGGGACGCCTCCTTCTTCCTGCGGCGAGGCCCACTGGGCCGACATGCTCAGGGTTACCAGGAAGAGAAAGGCCAGGGTCAGGCTGCGGTAGACGATCTTGTTCTGGAAGAAACGGCTGATCATAGGATGTCCTCGCGTGCGGTTATTGTAACCCGACGCCGGAAGATGGCTGGAAGTGTTCGAGTAGCCATGTCCTTGTAGGCTGATGCTGCAGATGCAACCCGCTGCCGTCGCGACCGGTTCTGTATACAATAGGGAGACATGCCAGAGCACGTTTTCAGACCCGAGTCCAGCCGCCCGGACAGCAGCACCCGCGCCATCGGCGGCAGCGCCCGACGCTGACGCCGGTCGCACGTCCGGTCCGCGCTGGGCACCGGGATCGGAGTCTGGGTGCGCGACCTGATCATTTCTCTGGCGATCTCCGCCTTCATCATCATTTTTCTCTACCAGCCGGTGAAGGTGGAGGGAACCAGCATGATGCCCTCGCTCGAAGATCAGGAACGGATCTTCGTGAACAAGTTTGTGTATCGGCTGGAACCCATTGAGCGCGGAGATATTGTGGTGTTCCGCTATCCGCGCGATCCTTCCAAGAGCTACATCAAGCGCGTGATCGGGATGGCGGGCGACCGCATCCGCATCGATGGCGGCCAGGTCTATGTGAACGACCAGGCGCTCGACGAGGACTACGTTCCTCCGGCCTATACCGATTCCCGGTCGTACCCGGAAACGACGGTTCCGGCGGATAGCTTCTTTGTGCTCGGCGACCATCGCTCCATGTCGAACGACAGCCGCGATTTCGGTCCGGTCAACCAGAGCTTCATTTACGGCAAGGCGGTGTTCGGCTACTGGCCGATGGATAAGCTGGGACGGGTGCGGTGAGCCAGGCTATTTCTGGCTCAATCGCAATCTTCCCGAGCGTCTTTCGATCAGCCATTCGATCCCATCGAATCCACAGGATTTTTTCTCGGAATCCGCGTTCCACTCTTGGCCCCGGCGCTATTCCCTGTTAAGATTCATAAAATCCACTCACCGGAGCGAGAATGCAGGCTATCCTTGCGCTGGAGGACGGCAGAGTCTTCCGAGGCAAAGGCTACGGCGCCAAAGGCGAATGCTACGGCGAAGTCGTTTTTAATACTTCCATCACTGGCTATCAGGAAATTTTCACTGACCCTTCCTACTCGGGGCAGATCGTCGTCCTGACCAACCCGCGAAATCGGAAATTACGGCACCAACCACGAAGACAACGAAGCCACGCGTCCGTGGATCGAAGGCCTGATCGTGCGCGAGTTCTCGCGCGTGAGCTCGAACTGGCGCTCGCAGCAGGTGGCCGAAGAATATCTGGAACAGTTCAAGGTGCCGGTGCTGTCGGACATCGACACCCGGGCGCTGGTGCGGCATCTGCGCGACCACGGCGTGATGCGCGGCGTGGTCTCGACCATCGAGAGCGATGCCGACAAGCTGATTGCGAAGGCGCGGTCCATCCCCAAGATGGACGGCATGGATCTGGCCAAAGAAGTCAGCACCAAGCGGCCGTACGTGTGGGAAGTGGGCGAGCGCTCGCACGAGCCGGTGGCCGTGGTCGGAGTGAAGGACGAGCCGCCGCGATTTCATGTGGTCGCGTACGACTTCGGCATCAAGCAGAACATTCTGCGCAAGCTGCGCGGCGAGGGCTGCAAGGTGACGGTGGTCCCGGCGCAGACTCCGGCGGAGGATGTGCTGGCGCTGAAGCCGGACGGAGTTTTTCTGTCGAACGGGCCGGGCGATCCGGAGCCGTGTACCTATGCGGTGGATTCGATCCGCAGGCTGATGGGACGGCAGCCGATCTTCGGCATCTGCCTGGGGCATCAACTGACGGGGATTGCGCTCGGCGGCAAGACTTTCAAGCTGAAGTTTGGGCACCATGGCGGGAATCATCCGGTGAAGCAGTTGAAGACCGGGAAGATCGAGATCACGGCGCACAACCATAACTTCGCCGTCGATCCGGATTCGCTGGCCGACAGTGAAGTTGAGTTGACGCACGTCGATTTGAACGACCAGACGCTGGAAGGCCTGCGGCATCGGAACCTGCCGCTGTTCAGCGTGCAGTATCACCCGGAAGCCGCGCCGGGGCCGCATGACTCGCATTATCTGTTCAAGGAATTTACGAAGATGATGGAGGAGTGGAAAGGGTGAAGTGAGATAGGCCTCACGATCTCGTGTCTGATGCACGCGCCTTTGTCAGAGCGTGCAGTCTCGTTGAAGCGGTACTTCCATCAAGTGACCGTGTTCGCGGACGGTTGCGGCAGCGGACTGGCTGCCTTTCGATGGCTCCGGCATCGTTCAACGTTGGCGATGCGACTTGACGCTAGATGATTCGCTCGCCAGCTCGATTGAGGACGCAAGAGCGATTGCCGTGTCAACGATTCGCACGGCGCTTCGATTTGGCAATGTCAACGGCCACTATCGCTCGCGATTGACATCAAGATCGACGGATGGGCGCTTGGTCGAGTCGAAGTGACCGACAGGGAACCACAAAAGGATTGTGTCGAGTGTCGCGATCACCTGATGCACGGGTGGCACGAATTTGAAGAACCAGAAATCATAAATGCCCAAACGCACTGACATCTCGAAGATTCTGATCCTCGGCTCCGGGCCCATCATCATTGGGCAGTCGGCGGAGTTTGATTATTCCGGCACGCAGGCCTGCAAGGCGCTCAAGTCCGAGGGCTACGAAGTGGTGCTGGCGAACTCGAACCCGGCCACCATCATGACCGACCCGGAGTCGGCCGACCGCACTTATATTGAGCCGCTCACGCTGGAGTATCTGGAAGAGATCATTCGCATCGAGCGGGAAATGTCGCCGGGCGCGGGTTTTGCCGTGCTGCCGACCGTGGGCGGACAGACTGCGCTGAATCTGGCGATCGAACTTTCTGACGGCGGCGTGCTGGAAAAATACAACGCGATCCTGATCGGCGCGAATGTCGCGGCCATCAAGAAAGCGGAAGACCGCCTCTTCTTCAAAGACGCGATGCAGCGCATCGGGCTCGACGTGCCCAAGTCGGCGCTGGTCAACAACACGAAAGACGGGCTTGAGTTCGCGGGCAAGATCGGGTTCCCGGTGATCATCCGGCCATCGTTCACGCTGGGCGGTTCGGGCGGCGGCATCGCGTACAACCGCGAAGAGATGGTCGAAGTGCTCAGTCCGCGGCCTCGATTTCTCTCCGGTGCACGAAGCGCTGATTGAAGAGTCGGTGCTGGGCTGGAAGGAATTCGAGCTTGAGGTGATGCGCGACACCAAAGACAACGTCATCATCATCTGCTCGATCGAGAATTTCGATCCCATGGGCGTGCACACCGGCGATTCGATCACGGTTGCGCCGGCGCAGACGCTCACCGACCGCGAGTACCAGGCCATGCGCGACGCCTCGATTGCCGTGATCCGCGAGATCGGCGTCGATACCGGCGGATCGAATATTCAGTTCGGCGTGAATCCTGAGACCGGGCGCATGGTGGTGATCGAGATGAACCCGCGCGTCTCGCGGTCTTCGGCGCTGGCCTCGAAGGCCACCGGATTCCCGATCGCGAAGATTGCCGCGAAACTTGCCGTCGGGCTACACGCTCGACGAAATTCCCAACGACATCACGCGCAAGACTCCGGCGTGCTTCGAGCCGACGCTCGATTATGTGGTCGTGAAGATTCCGAAGTGGCAGTTCGAGAAATTTCCCGGCGCCGACGACACGCTGGGCCCGCAGATGAAGTCGGTCGGCGAAGTCATGGCCATCGGACGCACCTTCAAAGAAGCGCTGATGAAGGGCATCCGCTCGCTCGATACCGGCAAGCGCGTGGGCGGCGAAAAGATCGAACCGAAGATTCTGACCAAGCGGCTGGTGACGCCGCATCCGGAGCGGCTCGCCTACGTGCAATACGCGCTGCGCCAGGGACACACGGTGAAGCAGATCGCGAAGATGACCTCGATGGATCCGTGGTTCCTTTATCAGCTCAAGGAAATCAACGACCAGCAACTGGAACTCGAAAAGCATCCCATGGAGTCGATCCCGACCGAGGTGCTGCGCGAATCGAAGCGCATGGGATTCTCCGATGGGCGACTGGCTGCGCGTCTGGCGGCTGGATGGTCAGGAGAAAGTCCGCCACCTGCGCAAGAAGCATGGCGTGATGCCGGTTTACAAACGCGTCGACACCTGCGCGGCCGAGTTCGAAAGCTTCACGCCCTATCTTTATTCGACCTACGAAGACGAAGACGAGGCTGCGCCGACCGACAAGAAGAAAGTGATTATTCTCGGCAGCGGCCCCAATCGCATCGGGCAGGGAATTGAGTTCGATTACTGCTGCTGCCACGCGTCGTTCGCGCTGCGCGACGACGGTTACGAGACGATCATGATCAATTGCAATCCTGAAACCGTCTCGACCGACTACGACACCAGCGACCGCCTCTACTTCGAGCCGCTGACGTTTGAAGACGTGTGGGCGATCTACCAGCACGAGACTTCGAAAGGCGCGCCGGTGGGCGTGATCGTGCAGTTCGGCGGACAGACTCCGCTCAACCTGGCGCTTGCCGCTGAAGGCCGCGGGCGTGAAGATCATCGGCACGTCGCCCGAGTCGATCGACCTGGCCGAAGACCGCAAGCACTTCAACAAACTGCTCGAAGAGTTGCAGATTCCGCAGGCGCCGGGCGTCATGGCCACCTCGATCGAAGAAGCCGTCGAAGGCGCGGGGCGCATCGGATATCCCGTGCTGGTGCGGCCTTCGTATGTGCTCGGCGGCCGCGCCATGGTGATTGCCCACGACGAAGAGTCGATCGTCCGCTACATGAAAGAGGCGGTCGAGTACTCGCACGACCGCCCGGTGCTGATCGATCACTTCCTCGAAGATGCGATTGAAGTCGACGTCGATGCGCTGTCCGACGGCGAAGACGTTGTCATCGGCGGAATCATGCAGCACATCGAAGAGGCCGGCGTTCACTCCGGCGATTCGTCGTGCGTGCTGCCGGCGGTCGATATTCCGCAGCCGCTGCTGGAGCGCATGCGCGACTACACGTTCAAGCTGGCGCGGGCGCTGAAAGTTGTCGGGCTGATGAATATTCAGTTCGCCATCCCGCGCGGAAACGGCGGCATGGCGGTGAGGGCGACAAAGTCTACGTGCTCGAAGTGAATCCGCGCGCCTCGCGCACCGTGCCGTTCGTTTCGAAGGCAACGGGCGTCCCCATGGCAAAGATCGCGGCGCGGCTTATGACGGGCCGCAAGCTGCGCGAGTTCCTGCCGGAGTTCATCGAGCGCCGCGCCGATCTCGATACGGGCAGCCACTACTACGTGAAGTCTCCCGTGTTCCCGTGGAATAAGTTTCCGGGCGTCGACACTGTGCTCGGGCCGGAGATGAAATCGACCGGCGAAGTCATGGGCGTGGCCGACAACTTCGGCGAAGCTTTCGCCAAAGCTCAACTCGCCGCCGGACAAAAATTGCCCACGCAGGGAGCCATCTTCATCAGCGTGACCGACCACGACAAAGCGGCACGTTGCCCAGGTCGCCCGCAAATTTGTGGACATGGGATTCAAACTTGTCGCTACGGCCGGCACCGCCGACGTGATCGAAGCTGCGGGCATGAACGTGGAGCGCGTCTACAAAGTGAAAGAAGGACGGCCCAACGTCGTCGACTTCATCAAGGGCCAGCGCATTCAACTCATCGTGAACACGCCCACGGGCCTTGAGCCCTGGTTCGACGAGAAGGCGATCCGCCGCGCGGCGGTGACGGCGCGCATCCCGACGATCACGACGCTGGCGGCGGCACGGGCCGCAGCGGAAGGAATCGCGGCCTTGCAGCGCGGAGAAGTGAATGTGAAAGCCCTGCAGCATCTGCACGCGGAGCGTGGCGCGAATGTCCGGCCACTCGCGGGATGACCTGCTTTGGCAGGCGCCTTCCGGTTAGAATAAGCCATGCTTCTACACGGAATTTTTCCTCCCATCACCACGCCGTTCTATCCCGACGGCAACGTGTATTACAAGAAGCTCGAATCGAACGTCGAGCGCTATTCGCGCACGCCCGTGGCTGGCATTGTTGTGCTGGGCTCGACGGGCGAGGCGATCATGCTCTCCGATCAGGAGCGGCGCGATGTGCTGAAAGTCGCGCGCGCGGCGGCCGCGCCGAACAAAGTTCTGATCGCCGGCACCGGCATTGAATCGGCGATCGAAACGCTGCGGCTGACCGAATACGCCGCCGAACTCGGCTACGACGTCGCCATGGTGCGCACGCCGCACTACTACAAGAAGCAGATGCAGCCGGCCAACCTGCTTGCCTTTTACCGCACCGTGGCCGACCGCTCGCCGCTGCCGGTCATCATTTACAACTTCCCGCAGGCCACCGGATACGACATTCCGGCCGAAGTGGTGATCGAGCTGGCCGGGCCATCCCAACCTGATCGGCATCAAGGAATCGAGCGGCGACGTGGAAAAAGTCCGCAAGATGGTCGAGGGCACGCGCCACATCAAGCGCAGCGCTACCGTCACCGAGACTTTTGAAGCGGTCACGCCGCGCATGCTGGCCGCCGCTGCTGCGGGATCCAGCGCCGAGGGCGGGGAACTGGTCCCGGTCGGCGGGTTGTCAGGCGCGTCGAGCAGCAAGCCCTCGTCGTCGGCCGTCACCGTCGTGGGCAAGATGAAGACGCGCCAGAAAGAAGTCGGATTCCAGGTGCTGGTGGGGGCGGCGCAGAAACTGCAGCCCTCGCTCGACGCCGGCGCGGTCGGCGCCATTCTCGCCTTCGCATGCCCGGCGCCCACGGCCTGCTACGAGATCTATGCCGCGTGGAAAGAAGGCGACGCCGAGCTTGCCCGCCTGAAGCAGGAACGAATCGCGAAGGCTGCGCAGCGAGTGGCGGCGATCTCGGCGTCCCCGGCATCAAACACGGCATGGATTTCAACGGCTACTTCGGTGGGCCGTCGCGGCTGCCGTTCCTCCCGCTGACGGCGGACTTGAAGGCGGAGATCGAACGCATGCTGGCGGACGTGAGGAATTAAGCTGGGAAGCCGGTGAAAAAGAAAGCAATCCTCACGTCCCAAGCTCCCGAAGTTTCCGAGGAGATGAAGGCGTGGTCCGCCGCGATCGGGCGCGAAGTCGCCGGATGGCCCATCGTTAGCACGCGTTCGTTTTTCGGGTTCACAGCTTTCTACCGCAAAGATAAAATTTTCGCACTCCTGCCCGGCACTCGCGGGATGGACACCGCGAACTCGATGGTCTTCAAGTTGGAGTCCCCGACACCAGCGCTTCGCGGGCGTCTCGATCAAGATCCCCGCATCACGTCGACGCACATGGGGAAGGCGCGCTGGTTCACTTTTGAGTTCTCATCCGACGCCGACCTGCACAGCGCCCTCGACTGGCTTGGGATAGCGTATGAGGCGGCGGGGAAAAAGAAGAAATCAAAGTAGTTGCGGTCGACTTGTGATTGCAATCACAGCGGCGTATACTTTGTTCGAACGAACGTTCGAATTAGTCCGGCTCGTCGAGATTATGGGGAGCCCTTCCACCGCAACCCGAGTTACCGCACGACGGCACCGCGCCAGCGCCGCTCCGGCGACGCGCTATGACCGCCGTCTGGCCGAGATCCTCACCCACGCCACCGAAGTTTTCTGCAAGAAGGGATATGAAGGCGCTTCGATGCGCGATCTTTCGCGCGAGAGCGGCATGTCGCTGGCGGGACTTTACTACTACTTCGAGTCGAAAGAGCGGCTGCTGTATCTGATTCAGAAGCATACGTTCACCACGATCGTGCAGCGGCTGAAGGCGCGACTGGAAGGCGTGACCGACGCCGAAGAGCGCATCCGGATTTTCATCCTCAATCACCTGGAATATTTTCTGGCGAATCAGGCGGCCATGAAAGTGCTTTCGCACGAGGCCGAGGCGCTGAAAAACGGTTTCGCGTCGGAAGTTGCGGCGATCAAGCGGGAGTACTACCGGATTTGCGTTGGCCTGCTCGACGATCTTGAAAGCTGACCGCGGCCTGCAGTTTTCCACGCGCATCGCCGTGCTCAGCCTGTTTGGGATGATGAATTGGATCTATACCTGGCACAATCCGCGCGTCGACGCGGATGCGGCGTCGATCGCGCGCGAGATGGGCGATGTTTTTCTGCGCGGCGTGATGGCGGACGGCAAGAAGCGTAGGGACGGGCGTTGAATCGAGATCTGTTTGTAGGCTCCGGCGAAAGCAGATTCCTCGCTTCGCTCGGAATGACAACGAATTTGAACATCTCGGAGAGATTTAAGGAGAAGATCGACATGGCAACTACAGTGCAGCCCACGACCGGCGAAACCACCAAGCAGCTTGTCAACTACCGCACCGACGGCGGCGTAGCCGTGATCGAGATGTGCGATCCGCCCGGCGAATACCTACACCTACGAAATGAACCGCCAGCTGGACGAGGCGATCCTCAAGGCGCGCATGGACAACGACGTCTATGTGATCGTGATGACCGGCGCGGGCGACAAGTTTTTCTCCGCGGGCGCGAACATCAAGATGCTGACCAGCGTCGATCCGACGTTCAAGTATTACTTCTGCCTGCACGCGAACGAAATGCTGCTGCGGCTGGAACACACGCCGAAGCTGGTGATCGCGGCGATCAACGGCCACTGCGTCGGCGGCGGACTCGAAATCGCCATGGCGGCCGACCTTCGCATCGCGCGCAAGGAGGCCGGCAAGATCGGCCTGCCCGGAAGTGAACCTTGGGGTGCTGCCCGGCACCGGCGGCACGCAGCGGCTTTCGCGCATGGTGGGGAAGAGCAAAGCGATCGAACTGATGGTGACGGGCAACACGTTCTCGTTCGAAGAGGCGCAGGAACTCGGAATCGTCAACGACATTTTCGAGCGCGACGGCTTCATGGAAAACATCATGGAGTACGCCAAGCAGTTCTGCCCGCCCAACAAGGCGTCGAAGGCCGTGGGACGCATCAAGCGCGCGGTGCAGACTGGATGGGAGATTCCGATGGAGTCGGCGCTGGCCGTCGAGCGCGAGAACCAGCAGTTGCTGTTCCAGAGCGAAGACGCGAAAGAAGGCCTGGCGGCGTACGTGGAGAAGCGGCCGGCAGTGTTCAAAGCGAAATAACGCCGAGAATCTCGAGGTCAATATGCCGGGAAAAGTAGCAAAAATCGGAACCTTCAGCGACTGGATCGGTCTGTTCAACGACTGGCGCAAAGATATTGGCGTGAACACGGCCGACATCGACGCCTTTCACTTCGACACGCTCTATGGCGCCATCGACACCGAAGAGATCGAGTTCGGTTCCTACAAAGGCCGCCGCAAGTGGGAGAACCTGCGCCAGATTCCCACGCAGCAGATGCGCGACGCGCTGATGAACATGATCGTCTACCAGGGCGACACCGAGTTCGCCAGCGTCGAGCAGCAGCGCAACCTGCTGGAGAACGCGCCCACGGAGTGGGATCGCCGCGCCATCACCCGCGTGATGATCGAAGAAATGCGCCATGGCTGGCAGATGTGCGCTCTGCTGGTCGACCACTTCGGCTACTCCGGCAAGGTTGAGGCGCAAAAAATGCTGGAGCGGCGCGCGTTTGAGAACAAGCGTCTGCTGGGCGCCTTCAATGTCGACGTCGACAACTGGATGGACTTCTTCACCTACACCGACTTCGTCGACCGCGACGGAAAGTTCCAGCTGCAGATGCTGAAGTATTCCGCGTTCGCTCCGCTGGGGCGGTCGATGTCGTACATGCTGCGCGAAGAAGCCTTCCACATGGGCACGGGCAACGACGGGCTGCGGCGCATCGTGGAGGCGGGAGTGATTCCGGCGTGGCTGATTCAGAAATATCTCAACAAGTGGATTTCGAGTTCGTACGACCTGTTTGGCACCGATCATTCTTCGTCGGCGCACTGGGCCTATGTGTGGGGCGTGAAGGGCCGTTACGACGAGCCGAAAAACGACAAGGCTCCCGACCTCGACGACCTGAACGATTACAACCGCAATCTCTATCGCGACGAAGTCGCAGGACTGATCGAGCGCTTCAACAGCGCGCTCAGGGCGGGCGAGCCGAAACTGTATGCGCCGGACATCAAGTTCAATCGCGCCATTGGAAAATGGGCGGGACAGAAATTCCACGCGCAGACCGGCGAACCGCTTGACGATCGCGCTTACGAAGAGCACATGAAAGACTACATGCCGTCGGCGGAAGACAAGAAACTTTTGCTCGACATCATCAACAACGAGAAGAAATGGATCGCCGAAAAAACCGGCGCGCGCGATCCGCTCTCGACCATTGGCGAAGTGCGGAAGTCGGCGATCAATTTGTAGGACAGCCATGACAACGACATCGATGCATCCCAAACTCGGCCGACTCTCAGCTGGCTTTTGACGGCCCTGTTGCGCGGATTGTGCTGCGCAATCCGCCGCTGAACGTCATCGACATCGCCATGATGGAGGAATTGAGCGCATTCTGCTGGCGGAGATCGAATCGCGGCAAGACGTTTCCGTGATCGTTCTGAGCGGCGAGGGCAAAGCGTTTTCGGCGGGCGTGGACGTGGCCGCGCACACTCCCGACAAGGTCGACGAGATGTTGACGAAGTTTCACGCGGTGATTCGAGCGCTGGTTGCGACGAAGAAGTCACGATCGCCGCAGTGCATGGGCACTGCCTGGGTGGCGGCGCGGAATTGGCCATGGTGTGCGACATCGTCTATACCACGGAATCGGCGCAGTGGGGATTTCCAGAGATCAAGCTGGGCTGCTATCCGCCGGTGGCGTGTACGGCCTTGGCTGCGCTCGTGGGACAGAAGCGGGCAGCGGAACTGATTCTGACCGGCCGGACGATCGACGGGAAAGAGGCGGCGGAGATTGGTTTGGCGAATCGCGCCGTGCCGGAGAGTGAACTTGGCTGCCGCCGTGGACGAATCGGTCGGACATTTGCGCAAGCTCAGCCCGGCGGCGCTGGCCGTGGCGAAGAAAGCGTCCTACGCCTGGGACTCGATGCACTTCGATAAAGGGCTGGCCCGGGCCGAGCGAATTTATTTCGACGAACTGATGAAGACGTCGGATGCGCACGAAGGAATTCGCGCGTTTATGGAGAAGCGCGAGCCGAAGTGGACGGGGAAGTAACGAGACTCGCGAGCATGGATTACGAAATCACTCCCGAAGAAGTGAAGGGCAAGTTCGATGCGGGAGAATCGTTCACGCTGCTCGATGTTCGCGAGCCCTGGGAGTTTGAGACGGCCCGGATCGAGGGCGCGAAGTTGATGCCCATGGGCGATGTGCCGTCGCGGGCGCACCAGGAACTCGATCCTGAGGACCATATCGTTGTGGTTTGCCATCACGGCGTTCGCTCGATGAATGTGACCGTGTGGCTGCGGCAGCAGGGATTCGAAAAGGCCCAGTCCATGCGCGGCGGCATCGATGCCTGGTCGCGGCGCGTGGATGGGAAAGTGCCGATGTATTAGCGGCGAGCGTTGAGCTCTGAGCCACGAGCAATCGGTTCTTGGTCGAGCTCGCGGCTCAAAGCTCAGAGCTTCTTATGAAAAAAGAACTTATCGAACTCCGCGTCAACGGCCGTTCGCGCGAGGTCGCGATCGAGCCCAGCGCTCTGCTGCTCGATGTGCTGCGGCAGGAACTGCAACTCACCGGTTCGAAGCGCGGCTGCGATGATTCGTCCTGCGGGGCATGCACGGTTCTGGTGGATGGTGTTGCCATGATGTCGTGCACGTTGCTTGCCGCCAGTTGTGAAGGCCAGGAAATTACGACCGTCGAGGGCGTGAGCGAACACGGCGCTCTGGCGGCGATCCAGAAGGCTTATGGCGATTGGGGCGGAGCGCAATGCGGCTACTGCACGCCGGGCTTCATGATGACTGTGAAGTCGTTGCTGGCGGAGAATCCGGATCCGTCGGAAGCCGATGTTCGCGCCGCGCTGAGCAGCAATCTGTGCCGCTGCACTGGCTACAGCCAGATGTATGAAGCGATCCGGGCGGCGATTGAAGCCGAACGTGCGGCGGTGGTTGTTCATGAGTAGCAGCAAGAACGGGTTTTCCATTATCGGCAAGCCGACGGCCATGATCGACGCGGCGGAGAAGACCACCGGCGCGGGCAAGTACACCGACGACCTCAGCGTGCCCGGCATGCTGGTCGGCAAGATCCTGCATTCGCCGTATCCGCATGCGCGCATCAAGCGCATCGATACCAGCCGAGCAGAGAGATGCGAAGGCGTGGTCGCCGTTGTGGTGGGCAACAGATGCGCCCAATCCTTACGGCATCCTTCCGGTAGGGCACGACGAGTATGCGCTGGCTCTCGACAAGGTGCGCTACGTCGGCGACAACGTCGCGTGCGTGGTGGCCGTTTCCGAAGCCATTGCCGAGAAGGCGCTCGAACTGATCGACGTTGAGTACGAAGTCCTGCCCGCCTACTTCGATCCCGAAGAATCGATGAAGGCGCAGACGGATCTCATCCACGATTCCAAGCCGGGCAATCTGGAAAAGGATTATCACCACGTCTTTGGCGATCCCGACCAGGGTTTTGCCGAAGCCGATCAGGTGGCCGAGGCTCGCTTTATCGCGAATGAAGTAACGCACGCGGCGATGGAGCCGCATTCCACGCTGGCGTCGTTCGAAATCGATCCGCACACCGGCAAGCCCGGACGGCTGACGGTCTGGTCGTCGACGCAGGTTCCGTACTACCTGCAGCACAAGCTCTCGCTCGTGCTCGAAATGCCGATGGCGCAGATTCGCGTGATCAAGCCGCTGGTGGGCGGTGGGTTCGGCGGCAAGAGCGAAGTGATTCCGCTGGAAATCATCGCGGCGGTGGCGGCGCGCAAAGCCCAAGCTCCGGTGAAGATCACTTACACGCGCGAGGAAGTGTTCTGGGCGCATCGCGGACGGCCGCGCACCATCATCGATCTGAAAACCGGCGTGAAGAACGACGGCCGCATCACGGCCGTGAAAGCGCGCGTGGTGCAGGACGGCGGCGCTTATTGTTCCTACGGCGTCGTCACGATTCTTTATTCCGGCGCGCTGCTGGGCGCGCTCTACGACATCCCCAACATTCAGTATGACGGATATCGGGTGCTGACCAACAAGCCGGCGTGCGGCGCTATGCGCGGGCACGGCACGGTGAATGTGCGCTTCGCTTTTGAATCGCAGCTCGACGAACTGGCGGCGAAAATCGGGATGGACCCGGCCGAGATTCGGCAGCGCAATCTGCTGCAGCCGCCCTGCATCACGGTGAATGGCCTGCGCGTGCAAAGTTACGGGTTGCCCGAGTGCATCGAGAAGACGGTCGAGCGTTCTGGCTGGAAACAGCGCAAAGGCAAACTGCCGAAGGGGCGCGGGCTGGGCATCGCATGCAGTCACTATGTAAGCGGCGCGGCGAATTCGATTATTCGTTCCGACATGCCGCACTCGACGGTGAACATCAAGATCGATCGCGATGGCGGCGTCGTGGTGTACACCGGCGCATCGGAAATTGGTCAGGGATCGGACACCATGACTGCGCAGATCGCGGCCGAAGTGCTGGGATGCTCGCTGCCTCGCGTGCGAGTGATTGCCGCCGATACCGACTTGACGCCGATTGACATTGGATCCTACTCGAGCCGCGTAACGTTCATGGCGGGTAATGCGACGTTGCGCGCGGCGGCAGAAGTGAAGAAGCTGATTGCGGCTGCGGCAGCGAAGAAGATGAAATGCATGGTGGAAGATCTTATCTTTCGCGATGATACGATTTCCAAGCAGTTACAGAAATCTGAGAGCGAGTCCGCGCAAACGTCGCGCGGACCGGACTTCGACTTGCTCAGGGCAGGCTCGCGAGGGCGCCCGTCCCCACATGGTTCGTCTTCGCTCCAAGGTCTCGAGTCGGCTTCGGTCAGCGGGCGAGTCGAAGGGCAGATTCTGCGGGGATCGCTGCAGCAGAAGCGCAAGGAAGAAGGCCCGAAGGATTGGATGACATTCGAGGAGGCGGTGGTCGCGGCGATTGACTTTCACGGAGCGCTCACCGGCACCGGATCTTACGCTCCTCCGCAGGAAGCTCGCGGCGGCAAGCACAAAGGCGGCGGCGTGGGGCCGTCGCCGGCTTACTCGTATTCCGCGCAGGTCGCGGAGGTCAGCGTCGACGAAGAAACCGGCGAAGTCACGGTGCACAAAGTCTGGGCGGCGCACGATTGCGGGCGCGCGCTGAATCCGGTTTCCGTCGAAGGGCAGATCATCGGTTCGGTCTGGATGGGCATGGGGCAGGCGCTCACCGAAGAGATGGTCTGGAAAGACGGCATGCTGATGAATCCCGGGCTGCTTGAATATCGCAGCCCGTCGTCGGTGGAGTCGCCCGAGGTCGAGCCCATCATCGTGGAGAGCATCGATCCGGAAGGCCCGTTTGGCGCGAAGGAGTGCAGCGAGGGATCGCTGGCGGCGACGATTCCAGCGATCGCTAACGCAATCTACGATGCGGTCGGCGTGCGCTTGCATGAGTCGCCGTTTACGCCGGAGAGAGTTCTGGCGGCGTTGCGTGCGAAGAAGAATGCCAAGGCGCTGAATCTGACTGATGGCGTTGACCCGACTTCGCCCACGCTTTCCGCGAGCATGGCGGCTCGCTCTGCTTCAAAGGAAAAGGACCGGAGCGGCACGCGCTCGATCCGTCGCGGCGCGAAGCACCGTCTCCAGCGGGAGGCGCGGATTGAGCCTGCCAGAATTCAAACTCCTGCGGCCGCGTCGGTCGAAGAAGCGGTCGACACTTGGGCGAGCATGAGGGGAACGTTCGCGTGCTCGCTGGCGGGCACCGATCTGATTCCCTCCATGCGGCAGAAGCTTTTTGAGCCGGAGTACGTTCTCGATCTTCGCGGAATTGCCGCGCTGCGCGGGATCAGGCCGCAGTCCGACGGCGGCGTCGAGATCGGCGCGTTGACCACGCTGCGCGCGATCGAGCGCTCCGATTATCTGCGGCAGCATTATCCGGTGCTGACCGAGGCTGCAGCCACAGTCGCCTCGCCCGTGCTGCGCAACATGGGGACGATCGGCGGCAACATCTGCCTCGACACGCGCTGCCTGTGGTACAACCAGTCGCTCACCTGGCGCAAAGGCTGCGGATTCTGCATCAAGAAAGATGGCGATCTTTGCCACGTGGCGCCCGGAGGCACCAAGTGCTGGGCGGTATTTTCCGGAGACACGCCTCCAGCGTTGCTCTGCCTGAATGCGGAAATCGAAATCGCCGAGCGCTGCAGGAACGCGCCGCATTTCGCTTGGCGATTTTTATACCGGGCTCGGCGACAACTATCGCAAACTGCAGGCCGAACGAACTGGTCACTCGCGTCTTCCTGCCGGCATCGGCGGCAGACTACCGCGG
Source organism: uncultured Acidobacteriaceae bacterium (assembly GCA_963795875.1). GTDB lineage: Bacteria > Acidobacteriota > Terriglobia > Terriglobales > Acidobacteriaceae > Sulfotelmatobacter. The sequence continues at coordinate 327,371 of CAWCJM010000002.1, read as the reverse complement.
TGTCTACCGCAAACTGCGAGTTCGCGGATCGATTGATTATCCGCTGGCCGGAGTTGCGGTGGTGATGAAGCGATCGAACGGTCACGTCGCTGATGCGCGGGTCGGCATCACCGCGGTGAATCCTGCGCCACTGCTGGTGAAGGGCGCTGCGGAGTTGCTGACGGGCAAGGCAATCGACGAGGCGTTGGCCGAGGCTGTCGGAGACTTGGCTGCGAAAACCGCGAAGCCGCTGACCACTTCCGCTTTCACGCCCGAGTACCGGCGCGAGATGATTCGCGTCTTCACCAAGCGGGCAGTGCTGGCCGCAGCGGCCAGCTGATTCCTCTGTTATTCTTCTGGGGCCTTTCACCTGAACAACTGAGCCAACCGATGATCACCGACTGCCACATCCACATCCAGCCGATGGAAATGTTCAAGCCCCATGCGCTGGAGCTGATGAAACAGAAGCGGCCGAACTTCGACCAGATTGTCGAGTTCTGCCGCTCGCCGAAAGCCTTTCTCAAATTTCTCGACGCCAGCGGCATCGACCGCGCCATGCTCATCAACTACGTGGCGCCGGAAGTGATCGGATTCACCAACGGAGTGAATCAGTTCGTCGCCGACTATGTGAAGGAAGACCCGAAGCGCCTGCTCTCCTGCGGCAGCCTGCATCCGCGGCACACCACGAACGTGCTGGCCGATGTGGAGCACATTCTGCGGCTGGGACTGCAGATGATCAAGATTCATCCGCCCGCATCAGTTGCTGTTTCCGAATGATTACCTCAGCGGCGTGAAGGAACTGGAGATCATCTACCGCGCGGCGGAAGCGAATGGCGTGCCGGTCATGTTCCACACGGGGACGTCGATTTTTCCCGGCGCGCGCAACAAATATGGCGATCCGATTTACGTCGACGACGTTGCCGTCGATTTCCCCAAGCTCAAGATCCTGCTGGCCCATGGCGGCCGTCCGCTGTGGATGCAGACCGCATTCTTTCTGGTGCGACGGCATCCCAATGTCTATCTCGACATCAGCGGCATCCCGCCGAAGACGCTGCTGAAGTATTTCCCGCGCCTGGAAGAGATCGCGCACAAAACACTGTTCGGCACGGACTGGCCGGGGCCGGGCGTGCCCGACATCAAGAAGAATCTTGACGAGTTTCGTGCGCTTCCGCTCAGCGAAGCCGTTCAGCAGCAGATTCTGACCAAGACCGCGCTCTCGATCTGGCCGGCTTGAGTGCTGCCTGAAAAGTAAAAGGCCCGCGTCAAGATGCGGGCCTCACTCGTTCGGAACCGCACAGGTTATTTCCCGGCTTTTGCTCCCTCAGCCTTGCTGCCGATCAATTCATCGGCCAGAGCTGTGGCTCCATAGATCTTGCGTAGAGCCTCTTGAATACCTCGCGAATCCACGGAGACCGCGCGCCCCTGCACGTCACTGAAAGCAAAGTTCCAGGGGAGCGACTCAATGTTGCCGTCGAAAATGATCCCAACGACTTCAGCCTTTTTGTTGACGGTAGGCGAACCGGAGTTTCCCCCGATGATGTCGGGCGTGGAAACAAAATTCAAGGGAGTCTTCAGGTCGAGGTTTGCTTTCGACTTGATCCAGCTATCCGGCAGATTGTATGGAGGCTGGCTCTGGTGCTCGGCAGCGTGCTCGTAAGCTCCGCCCATGTTCGTGGCGAAGGGAATCGGCTTTCCGTTTTCTTGATAACCCTTCACCGCGCCGTAACTCAAGCGGAGCGTGAAGGTAGCATCCGGAGGCTGAGCAAAGCCGCTCTGACGCGAAGCGTGCCTTGGCTACGATTGTGCCGTCCCGCCGCACAACCGCGTCGACTTTGTCTTCGAATTGTTTGCGCACGGCGCGGGCGTCGGGATCAATCGCGCGCATCAGCACGATGAGGGGATCGCTGCTGGCGTCAACCGCTGCCTGGCCGCCTTGATAAAGCTGCTTGCGCACGGCGACATCCTCAAGCTTCGTGTTCGTGATGAGATCCTTCGCAGCTTCGGCGGGCGTCTTCCCCTGCAGCACCTTTTGCATGTCGGGATTGTCTTTGCCCAGCGCGTCTTGCATCTCGCTAAGCGAATCCGTGAGCAAGGCGATCTCAAGATTCTTGTAAATCGGTTCCGTCGAGAACAACTGTTGCTCGAACGAAGGCAGATTGGAATCGCGGAACTCCCGCATGCGCTCTTGGTTCGGCTTCGGTTTCTCCGTTGCCGCGCGCACCAGAACGCGCGCTAACTGGGCCAGATGCGAGTTGAACCCCCGCAGGCGCTCCAGATACGTCAGGTTGGGATAGATGGACTGCTGTACCGTAATGGCCTGAGCAATCTCATCCCACGGATCGGCTGCTCCGGCGTTCTTCGGGTCAGCCTTGAATGAAGCGCGCAGTTTGGCCTCGTCCGCCGTCTTGGCATCCATGATTGCCTTGTCGAGAAGCCCCGACTGGTAGCCGGTGATGGCTTTCTGCGAGTTCTGCAGCCCGAAAATATCTTCCTTGGCGATGCGGGCGTTTTCTTCCGACTGCTTGCTGAAATCCTGCAACACGGCAATGCGACGCTGCAGAAGTTTCAGCGTCATCGGGTACTGCAGTGTCCCGCAGGAACTCGAGCTGGGCCATGGTGAGCATGCGGCCGGTGTTTCCGGGATGCCCCGAAACGAAGATCAGGTCGCCGTCTTTGACGCCAGTCTGCGACCACTTCAGATAGTTGTCGAGATGCGCCGGTTTGTCATTCTCGTAGACCCGGAAGAAAGTGATGTCGAGATCATAGCGGGGATATGTGAAGTTATCAGGATCGCCGCCGAAGAACGCGATACCGAATTCCGGCGCAAACACGAGCCGGACATCCGTGTACTTCTTGTACTTGTAGAGGTTGTAAACCTGGCCGGAATAGAACGTTACGACATCACAGCGCATTCCGGTCGCCGTGGCACAATCTTTCTCGATCTGCGACATGGCGGCGCGCTGGGCCTGGTTGGCATCCGCCGCCGACATCTCTGGCTTCACACCCGCGTTGACCTTATCGGTTACATCCTCGATGCCGACCAACTGGTTGAGCTCCAGGTTGGGGCACTTCGCCTCTTCGGCCTGCGTCTTAGCATAGAAGCCGGTTTTGATGTAGTCGTGGCCTTCCGTGGAAAGCTGCTGGACGCACTGCGCGCCCACGTGATGGTTGGTGAAGGTCAGTCCGTCGGCCGACACGAAGGATCCGGAGCCGCCGTTGTTGAATCGAACCGAAGACAAGCGAAGGTGGTCCAGCCACGCTTGCGTGACTTCAAAACCGTACTTGGCTTTGATCTTGTCTTTTGGCGGAGCGTTGTAGAGCCACATGCCTTCGTCGGCTGCGGCCAAAGTCGAAAAGATAAAGGCAAACGACAGCAGAACTGCAAGAAAACGTTTCATTTCGGGGTGGTTCCTCCCTGAGGAATATGACGAGCTCATTACGATGCTGCGGAGATCTGCAGAAGAACCTCTTACTATACGCCCCGGCGAAGTGAGTGGCAAAGCCGCGCGATCCGCCGATCCTTCTGCGAAGGCGCCGCAAACAGTGCGGATTTGGCGGCTGGCGCGAGGTTACGCTGAAACGTTACCATCGGGCGCTTGGAAAGTCGCGCGCATTTCAGGTATAAAAAAAGGTTGCATTCCCCGCGTCCCTCCTCGCGCGGTCCGGCAACACCAAGTCCAGCGATCGAAGCGAGAGACCAATGTCGAGCCCGACCACAACCCATGCCCCCAAAGGACTCGAGGGCGTCGTTGCCACCACATCCAAGATTTGTTACATCGACGGCGACCGCGGCGTGCTGGCCTATCGCGGCATCGACATTCACGAACTCGCCCACCAGTCGAACTTTGAGGAAACCTGCTACCTGCTGTGGTTCGGAAAGCTGCCAACACAGCCGCGAATTGCGGGAACTGCACGAGCGCCTGGCGGAGGAGCGCAAGCTGGACGCGTCCATCATCACCCTGCTGCGCAATGCACCCCGCCACGCTTTACCCATGGACGTGCTGCGCACCGCGGTCTCGGCGCTGTCGTTCTACGATCCGCAGGAAAAGAGCAACGACGCCAAAGCGAACGTCGACAAGGCAATTCGCATCACCTCGCAGATCGCCATGATCGTGGCCGCGTATGACCGCATTCGCAAGGGACACGCCGTGGTCGAGCCTGACCGCGCGCTTTCTCATGCGGCGAATTTCCTGCTCATGCTAAACGGCAAGCAACCGTCACCAACGGCGGAGCGGGCGCTCGATATCGCGCTGATTCTCCACGCCGACCATGAACTTAACGCCTCAACCTTCGCCGCGCGCGTGACTGCGGCGACTTTGTCAGATATGCATTCCGCCATTACTTCTGCGATCGGCGCGCTCAAGGGACCGCTGCACGGCGGGGCCAACGAGGCGGTATTCCTCATTCTGGAAGCGATTGACGCGTCGGGCGCAGATCCCATCGAGTACGTGAAGGGGATGCTCGCTCAGAAGAAGAAAATTCCTGGCTTCGGACATCGCGTGTATCACACCGAAGACCCGCGCGCCACGCACCTGCGCGCCATGTCTCGCGATCTTGGCACGTCGAGCGGGCAACCGAAATGGTTTGAGATCTCGCACAAGATTGAAGAGTTTGTGAAGGCCGACAAGAAGCTGAACGCCAACGTGGATTTTTACTCGGCATCGACCTATCACACGCTGGGAATTGACGTGGATCTGTTCACGCCCATCTTCGCCGTCTCCCGCGTGAGTGGCTGGGCCGCCCACGTGATCGAGCAACTCAACGACAACCGCCTGATCCGTCCGCGCGCCGACTACCTGGGCCCCGAATATCCCAGCCAGTACGTGCCAATCGACCAGCGGTAGTGCACGGTTCATGTGGGGACAGCCGCCTTCAGGCAGGGCGAAGCCTGCCCTCGCCCTCGAAAAAATCCGATGCCCCCAAGGGACATCGCAAACCCTGTGCTTATGGGTTCGCAATGTAGAATAGAAGCGGGTTCTGTATGCATCGCATTTACCTCGACAATAACGCCACTACCCCGGTTCTGCCGGAGGTCTTCGAGGCCATGCGCCCCTATTTCGGGGAGCAGTTCGGCAACGCCTCGTCGATCCACCATCACGGGCAGCAGACGCGGGCGGCGGTCGAGGACGCGCGCGAGTCGGTGGCGGCGTTGCTGGGCTGCCGCGCTCTCGGAGATTGTTTTCACCAGCGGCGGCACGGAGGCCGACAATCTGGCGATTGCGGGGCTGGTAGCACGCCGGCGATCACGTCATCACGTCGAGCATCGAGCACCATGCGGTGCTGCTGGCCTGCAAGCATCTGGAAGACATTGGCTGTGGATGTGACCGTTCTGCCGGTGGATGGCCGCGGCCTGGTCGATCCAGCCGACGTGCGCCGCGCCCTGCGTCCGAACACGAAGCTGATCTCCGTTATGATGGCGAATAACGAAACCGGAGTTCTGCAGCCAGTCGAGGAGATCGGGAAGATCGCAGCCGAGGCAGGAGTTTGTTTTCACACCGACGCGGTGCAGGCAGCGGGCAAAGTTGCGATCGATGTGAAGCAGATCGGCTGTCATGCGCTCTCAATCTCCGGTCACAAGATTCATGCACCGCAGGGCGTGGGCGCGCTGTACGTGCGGAAGGGAACTCGCCTGCGGCCGCTGTTTTACGGTGGCCGGCACGAGCGTTCGCGCCGCGCCGGAACGGAGAATGTCCCGGGAATCGTCGGTTTGGGCAAGGCTGCGAAGCTGGCCAAAGAAGCCCTCGACCGCGGTGACGACAAGAAGATGGCCGCGCATGCGCGACCGGTTGCAGCAGGGAATCCTCGCACAGGTCGAGGAAGCCGGCAGTGAACGGCGACGGGGCAGCGCGCGTACCGAATACCACCAACATTCACTTCGACCACATCGACGGCGAAGCGATGGTCATTGCCCTCGATCTGAAGGGCCTTGCCGTATCGACGGGCGCGGCATGCTCGTCAGGCGCGATCGAGCCGTCGCACGTGCTGATCGCGATGGGCCTGAGGCCGGATCAGGCGCGGGCGAGCATCCGCTTCAGCCTGGGCAAGCAGACGGTCGCCGAAGACATCGATTATGCGCTGGCGCTGGTGCCCGAGACCGTCGCGCGCTTGCGGGAACTGTCGCCAAAGTACACCAAGCAGGCTGTCAGCACCGAAAGGTGAGTCAAGTTTCGTTGTCATCCTGAGCGGCGTATTTGGCTGCGAAGAGCCTGCCCTGAGCGAGGTCGAAGGGACCCATGCGCTTCTGCCGGTGCTGGCGAATTGCACAGGTTCTTCGGTTCGCTCAGAATGACAAGCGAGCAATTAAGCTAGAAGCCAGGAGCCAGAAGCTGAGTACCGAAACGATCGCCGTAGCCATGTCGGGCGGTGTGGATTCTTCCACCGTCGCGGCCATGCTCCGCGCCGAGGGACACAACGTCATCGGCCTGACCATGCAGCTCTGGAACCAGCGCCGGCTCGCTGGCAAGGAGGGCATGCCCGAGTCCGTGCAGGGACGCTGCTGCTCGCTCGACGACGTCTACGACGCCCGCCGCGTGGCCCAGCAGATCGGCATCCCTTACTACGTGGTCAATCACGAGGAGCGCTTCGAGCGCGACGTGATTCGTCCGTTTGTCGAAGAGTACGTTTCCGGGCGCACGCCGATCCCCTGCAGCCTCTGCAACAATCACTTGAAGTTTGATCAGCTACTCATTGTGGCGCAGCAGATTGGCGCTGAGCGGGTCGCCACCGGCCATTACGCTCGCGTGGCTTTCGACGAGGTTCGCGGCCGCTGGCTGCTCAAGCGTCCTGCCGACGCGAGCAAGGATCAGACTTATTTTCTTTTCGGCCTCACTCAGGAGCAGCTGAGCCGCACGATCTTCCCGCTGGGCGACATGACCAAGCCCGAGGTCCGCGAACTCGCCCGCCAGCACGGCCTAGCGCTCGCCGAGAAGCCCGACTCGCAGGAAATTTGCTTCGTCCCTGGCGGCGACTACAAGCGCTTCATCGACGCCTACCTCGCCGAGCAGGGCGAGGCCTTGCCGGATACTGCCGGCGATCTCGTGACCGCAAACGGCGAAGTCATCGGCGAGCACGCCGGCATTCACAACTTCACCGTCGGCCAGCGCAAGGGACTCGGCGTGGCCACCGGATCGCCGCTCTACGTCATCCAGATCAGCGGCGCGAACAAGCAGGTGATCGTGGGCGGGGAAGAGCATCTCTATTCGCGGACTCTGCGTACCCGCCGCGTGAACCTGATCGCCGTCGACGATCTGCACGAGCCGATGCGGGTGACTGTGAAGATTCGCCATCGCCATGAGCCCGCCGCGGCCATGATCGAGCGAACCGGCGACGACGAAATCCTCGCCACCTTCGACGAGCCCCAGCGCGCCATCACGCCGGGCCAGGCTGCGGTCTTCTACGATGGCGATGTTGTGGTCGGCGGCGGCTGGATCGCGTAGAGAACGGTCCCTCTCTCCGCGAATATAATCCCCGCATGGCATCTGCGAATCCCCCACTGCCAATTCCTAATTCTGCATCCTCCGCGCCGCCTCCATCCCTCTGGAGTCGCCAATCTGGCCCGCTCAAGCAGGGAATCAAGACCGGTCTCGCCGGCACCATCACCTACGCCATCTATGCCGGCTTCCATCTGCCCCAGGGATACTGGGCGGTCTTCGCCGCATTGGTCGTGACGCAAGCCAATCTCGGCGCATCGTGGAAGGCAGCGCTCTACCGCACGATTGGTTCGACCTGCGGTGCGCTCGCTGCGGCGCTGCTCATGCCAATGCTCGGTGACGGACTAGTCAGTGTGGGCGTCGTGCTATTCCTGCTGGCGACTCTGTTTGGATACCTGACTTCGCTTCATCCGGCATTTACCGCCGCAGGATTCACCGCCGCATTGATCCTCGTCTTCGGCGGTCAGGGAGAGCCATGGCACATGGCGTGGCTGCGCGTGCTCTATACGATCTTGGGAGCGGTGGTTGCTTTCGGTGTAGGCGCACTGATCTGGCCAGTGCATGCGCGGGTCGGCTTACGCCACAAACTTGCCAGCATCCTCGACGGCGCAGGAGCTCTGTACCGCGCTGTCACCGCCGCTGCTCTGCAGGGAGTCGACAACGAGCAGCAGGTCCGCGAACTCGACCGACAGTTGCACGACCTGCGCCGCGGCATCACCCAGCAAATGGACGAAGCCAAGAGCGAACTCGCCTTTTCGCGCTTCAACCAGGGCGCCTTCCAGTCGTTCGTCGACGAAGCGGACCAGGTCCGGCGGCGCTTGACGGCGATGGCCGAAGACAGTTCGCTCTACGTACGAGCACAGTTGCAGCCCGATCTGGTGCCTTCGCTGCCCGCGCTGGCCGAGAAGACGTCGCAGACGTTCGCTTTTCTGGCGGCAAGCGGTGCGAACGCCAGGCGTGGCATTGAATTCGGCCGAACTCGACGGAGCGATCGCCGCACTGGACGCTGATCTGGCGAAACTGCGCGAGCAGCGCGCGACCGCTCCCTTTGCGCTGGATCGTATGCTGCCCTTCTGGGCGCTGGTTTTCAACTTAAGGGAAGTGGCGCAGGATTTGAAGCAGCTCGCCTCAACGCTGCCGGAGCTTGCCTGAGGAAGCCTGATTGCGCAGCTCCACGAGGAACGGCTTGCCGGACGTCTTCAATTTCTCTTCCAGCCGCGCCGTGCAATCGCACTCGCCGCAGGCCCAGGGCTCCGTCCCGTTCTCGTCACGGCATTTGCGGCGGTCGTGCGCATCCTGCACGCGCGTCAGATCGAAGTATTGTTCCCAGTAGGGCCGCTCTTCCTGTAGCGGAGTCGGGCAGTAGCAGACTTCCACCCAGCGCGCCGTCTCGTCTTCGCACAGCCGCGCATCCTGCATGTTCCGCAGATATTCGCCTTCGGCGACCGATCCATGGCCCAAGGTCTCCTGCTCGATGGCCTTGAGCAGATCGGCCTCACGGCCGGGTTTTACGCGGGCTCGAACCAGATAACGCATCGAATGCCTCTACTGCAACCCCGCTTGGGCGAGCATTGCCAGAAACTGACTTCGCGTACGCATGTCGATCGACTGCGCCACCATCTTGCCGCTGCGGTCGTAGACGAAGCTCTTCGGAATTCCTTCCACGATGAAACGTCATTCACCTTGCGCCCGGGATCGAGCAGCACTGGATAGCTGATCTTTGTGTTCGGCGATGTACGGCGAAACCTTCGCAGTCTCTTCGTCGGAGATCGCCAGCACGACGAAGCCCTGATCCTTGAACTTGTTGTACAGTGCATCCAAGTCTGGCATTTCCTTGCGGCACGGCGGACACCAGGTCGCCCAGAAATTCACCAGGACGACTTTGCCGCGCAATTCTTGAAGATGCCACGCCTTACCCTGCAGATCGGAGAGCGTGAAGTCGGCGTTCTGCCGTTTGGCATCGTCCGCTTCCAAGTTTCGCCATCGCCTCGGCAAACTGAGGATTGTCCGAAGTGGCCTGCATATGTTCGTACCGCACCAGGGAAGCCAATTCCACATACAGGAAGTCGGGCTGCCCAGGTTTTCCTGCGGGAGGCTGCTCGCGCAATGCCGTCGGCGAGAGTGGTGGTGACTTCCTGCAAAGTGTCGTTCCCAAAGTCGCCTTCGGTCGACAGACTCTGCCAACGCTCCCGCCAGCTTCAATTTGTTGGGAACGATGGGCAGGGCCCGAATCTGCAGCGCCAGTTCCTTGGTTGTGCGGACGCGCACCGTGTCATCGAGTTTGCGCAAGCCGCGTAACTGCTCGACGATGGGCTTCTCCTGATCGCTCCAGACGACTTTATCTTGAGCCAGTGCAGACGCGGTGAGGAGGAGCAAAGTACAGCTAAATAGGATGTTTTGAATGATCACCACGATGGGAAGAGAACAGTAAACGCAGCATGAGTGTGCCTAACCTGCGGTGAGAAGAACGCAAGGACCCGGCTTAATCGCAGTCTAGATGAACATCTCATCCTGCGGAACCGGACGCCGCTCTTCGCGACTGCCACCATTTCGCCGCCCCGTCCGCCGAAGAAGAACTCCAGCCCGACCGTGATTCCCTGCATGATCCCGGAAAGCTGGCGAATCGGCGAAATGACGGTGCTGTGAACCATGTCAGAGGTTTGTTCCACGCGATCGAGTGTTCGGGTCAGCAATTCGTCGGCGCGGATGATCTGCAGGCGGCCGCGATCGACCGCATCTTTCACGGTTGCATCTACGCGCTGCACCTGGTCGCGCAAGATGGTGGTGGACTGCTGCAGGTTGTCGGTAATCACCTGCAACTGGGACGAACTCGGTCAGCATCGCCTCGGCCTGCGCGACCGTGGGCAGGATTTTTGCCTTTACTTCCGTCGCCATGGCTTCCATGTGCGCAGTGCTTTTTCGCATGGCCACGTACATGGCCAGCAGAACGCCTGCCTGCAGCAAGACCGCAATGCCGGTCAGCGCAATGAACGCCGTGAGTTTGTCCATAGACGTGTCTTCCACCCCGCTCCACGCAGCGCGTGCAGTTCCTATAAATCCTTGGGCGCGCCGGTCTCCGTCGTGGCTTCGTGATAAGCCTGACGACCCGCTTCGTAGGCGGCGCGGAACTGTTCTTTCTGGGTGTTGACTACATCGCGGCCCTTGTCGGCCCACTGCGCAGCCTGTTCGCGCGCTTCACGCGCACGATTCCGAACGTAGTCGCGGCCTTCCTCGGCGCGCGCGCGCAGCACTTCGCGCGTCTCGCTGCCCGAGCGCGGCGCATACAGCACTCCCGCCAGCGCTCCCAAACCCAGTCCTGCCAGGAACCAAACGAAACTATTGCTGTCACGATCCGACATGGCGATACCTCCGAGAAAGATCGCCTCAATCGGATGTTACATCCTCTGTCAGGCAAATACAATTACCGGGGAATCTGTATATTGCGAGGGATCACACAGGGGGCGCGCAGCGATTCAGCTGCGCGCAATCTCGAAAGCTTTGCTGGTACTTACTTCTGTTGCGAGGGTGAAGTCACCGGCTTCTGCGCCGGGGCCGGCTGGGTCTTAACCGGCTGCGACTTGAGTCTCCGCAAAACGGAGGTCGGTCCGCCACGCCGGGCCGCGTATACCGACAGTGTAATGGAAGTGATCATGAAGGCCACGGCCGACCAGGTGGTGGCTTTGGAAAGCGCGCTGGCCGCGCCGCGCGGACCGAACGCCGTCTGGCTGCCCTGTCCGCCAAACGCCGCGGAAATGTCGCCGCTCTTGCCGCTCTGAAGGAGAACCACGATGATGATGAAGAAACAGACTAAGATGTGGATCGTCGTGATGAGGTAAATCATAAGTTTGTATGTTTTCCTAACGCCAAGGCGATGTTGTGGTTACAGCGATAAATGTTCGTGCACGCAAGACAAGAAATCATGGTGCGGAAGGGGGGATTTGAACCCCCACGCCTTTCGGCGCCACCCCCTCAAGATGGTGTGTCTGCCAGTTCCACCACTTCCGCACAAGGGTTAAACCGCAACTGCCAAGCAGCATTTAATTATAGCAAAGCGATTCACGTAGGGAGGACGCATTCGTCCGCCCGAGGCCCCGGACGAATGCGTCCGGGGGCTACGCGTTATAAGGAACTCCAGAGATTATTTCTTGACACGTATTCGCATGCACCCTATCGTTATGGTGTTCCGGCATTCTTGCCGGAGTGAAGCCGTAGTCTCATGCAGAGTGGCTGAGGGTAACGGGCCCGCAGACGCCACGACAACCGGATCAGGAACCAGCCTGATCATATGGTGTCAATTCCCGCCCGGTTTGCGGGGGACATGAGATCTCGGTGAGCATTTGCCTCGTCCCACAATCCCGGATGAGGCATTCGTGTTTTTAGGGCGCGCAGGGCCCAGCGCAGCCAAGGCTGGAGAAGCACTCATGAATCCGCGCATTTATTTTGATCATTCCGCCACCACCCCGCTCGATCCGCGGGTGCTCGCGGCGATGGGCCCATTTCTCGGCGGCGCCTTTGGGAATCCGTCGAGCCTGCACTACGAAGGTCGCGTGGCGCGGGAAGCGGTCGAGACCGCACGAGCGCAAGTCGCCGCGCTGATCGGCGCCGAGCCAGAAGAAATCATCTTCACCGCCAGTGGCACCGAGGCCGACAACCTCGCGCTGATCGGCGCCGTGCGCGCCAGCGGCCGTCCCGGCCACGTGGTAACAACCTCGATCGAGCACGCCGCGATTTTTGAGACTTGTCGTTTCCTGCCGAGTCCGGGAACGAAAGATCACGCATCTTCCAGTCGATGCCGATGGACTCGTCGAGCCGGCGAGCTCTGCTGCGCGCGCTGCAATCGAACGTGACCCTCGTCTCCATCATGGCGGCGAACAACGTAGTAGGGACGCTGCAGCCAATCGAGGAACTCGCGCACCTCACCAAACTGCACGGTGTTTTGTTTCACACCGACGCGGTTCAGGCTGCTGGGAAAATTCCGCTGGACGTGAATCGCCTGCATGTCGATCTGCTCTCGCTCTCAGCCCACAAATTGCATGGGCCGAAGGGTATTGGCGCGCTCTACGTCCGCAAGGGCACGCGGCTGTCGCCCATCGTCTTCGGAGGCGGGCAGGAGCGCGGTTTGCGCTCGGCCACGGAAAATGTCGCTGGAATTGTTGGCTTTGGCGCGGCAGCAGCCATCGCAAGGGAAGAACTGGCGGACGAAGCACTACGCCTAGCTCGATTTCGTGAACACATCGCCGCAGAACTCAGCCGCATCCTGCCGCAGTCGTATCTCTTCGGACATCCCGTCCTTCGCTTGCCCGGACACCTGAGCTTCGGACTTCGTGGCCAAGAACGCGAAGTCGGCAAACTCCTGGCAGCCCTTGATGCGGCTGGCGTTGCAGTCTCGGCCGGCAGCGCCTGTAGCGCCCATCATTCTGGCGAACCCTCCGGCGTGCTTCTGGCCATGGGCTACGACGATGAGCGGGCTCGTGGCTTGATTCGCATCAGTCTGGGGCGATTCAACACCGAGCAAGAAGTCGATTGTTTCCTTGAAATCCTGCCTCGCGTGCTCATCCAGTTGACAGATGCGGCGGTCTGCGTCGATCAGTCTGTTCCAGACCGTCGTGCTATGGCGCTCGCATGATAAAGGGCCGGCCTGCCCCCCAGCAGACCGGCCCTTCATGCTTCTTTCACCGTTCTAACAGCGACCGTTTAGTCCCCCGACGGCAACAACATCTCCTCCGGACCCAGATCAATGTTGACTGGCGTGTGCGGGCAGTCGCCGAGAATGGGCTGGCACCCCGCATCTGGCCCGCGTTCCGGCCGCGTCAGCGCTTTCTTCTCCATGAACTGCTCCGTCTCGGTGAACCGAGCAAGCGCCGTGGTCGACGCCAGGCCGCCGCTGATCACCTGCTGCACCTGGTCAAAGTATCCGGTGCCCACGAAGCGCTGATGCTTCACCGCCTCGTATCCGTACTGCGTTTCGCGGCTGAATTCTTTTTCCTGCAGCCGCGAATAGGCGGTCATGCCGTTGAGTTTGTACCCGCGCGCCAGCTCGAACATGCTGAGGTTCAGCGCGTGGAATCCCGCCAGCGTGACGAACTGGAACTTGTATCCCATGCGCGCCAGTTCCGGCTGGAAGCGCGCGATCGTCGCTTCGTCCAGATTCTTGCGCCAGTTGAAGCTCGGCGAACAGTTGTAGGCCAGCAGCCTTGCCCGGATACTGCGCGTGAATCGCTTCGGCAAAGCGCCGTGCCTCTTCCATATCCGGATGCGAAGTCTCGCACCAGATCAGGTCCGCATACGGAGCGTACGCAAGTCCACGTGCGATGGCTGAATCGATCCCGCCACGAATGCGGAAGAAGCCTTCCGACGTGCGCTCGCCGGTGCAGAACTCCCGGTCGCGCGCGTCAATGTCGCTGGTCAGCAAGTGAGCGCTGTCGGCGTCAGTGCGCGCCATGATCAGCGTAGGCACACCCATCACATCGGCCGCCAGCCGCGCCGCCACCAGCTTCTGAATCGCCTCGGTGGTGGAGACGAGAACTTTGCCGCCAAGATGCCCGCACTTTTTCGCGGACGACAACTGATCTTCGAAGTGCACGCACGCCGCACCAGCCTCGATCATGCCCTTCATCAATTCGAAGGCATTCAGCGTCCCGCCGAATCCCGCTTCGGCATCGGCGACCAGAGGCGCAAACCAGGTCTGCCCCGGCGCCACCTTGCCCTCTGCGTGATGCACCTGGTCGGCGCGCTGCAGCGCATTGTTGATCCGCCGGCAAAGATTCGGAACGCTGTCCGCCGGATACAAGCTCTGGTCCGGATACATCGTGCCCGCGTTGTTGGCGTCGGCCGCAACCTGCCATCCGCTGACATAGATCGCCTTCAGCCCCGCCTGCACCTGCTGCACCGCCTGGTTGCCGGTCATCGCTCCGAGAGCGTTGATGTAAGGATCGGTCTGCAGAAGTTCCCACAGGCGCTCGGCGCCCATGCGAGCCAGCGTGTGCTCAATGTGGATCGAGCCCCGCAAGCCGCAACACGTCTTCGGCCGTGTAGGGACGCTCAACGCCCTTCCACCGCGGATTGGAGCCCCAATCCTGATTCATCGCCGCCTGGGCAAGGGCATATTGCGCGACGCGTTCCTGGTCGCTCAATGAATGCTCCGACTGGTGGTGGGTTGAAGGTTGCGCGTTGTGTCCGTTTCCTTTGGCCGACATGTACATTCTCCTGAAATCTTTTCTCTTGTCTTTAGCTCTTAGGGTGAGTAGCAGGTTAAGCCGGGTTGAATTCTCCGTTTACGATCATGGCTTCACTGATTTCGCGAGCGCGGCGGAAGCGGTCCGCCTCTTCTGGATCTGCGTTCGCGGGAAGTGCCGGCGAGCAAACGCTCGAGTTCCTCGTCGAACAATTGCGTGATGAACTCCGGCGTATGCTTCACCGTCTGGCCCTGCTCGTCCTGCACCGGAACCAGATCCCGATGCAGCACGCGCTGCGCAATCATCAGCCGATAGATGCGGTCCGTGGCCAGGTCTTCCATGTAGCCATCGAGCAAGCTGGCGCCCCTGCCGCTCAGCACGCCGTGCCGGTAGCGGATCACCGTCCGCACCGCCGCACGCGTGCCATTCACCGTACGCGCACCGACTCCATTTGGAGCTGGCCGCAGGTCGGGATAGCGGCTCGCCGTCTTAGGCCGCGCCTGAAGTTGGTTCGGGTAGGGGAACTGCGCCACCGCGATCGCGTTCTGATCGGGATGCCCCGTCCACGCGCCATCCATCAAGCAGTCGGCTTCGTTCTTCTTGTCCTTCTCGAGAATCGCGAGCGCCCGCGCGTTCAACTCTGCGTCCTCGCGACTCGGATAAAGCGCCGTCATGCCGCCGATGGCAAGAATCCCGCGATGATGGCAAATCTCCGGCATCAGTTCGCGCAAATTCTGAAAGAAAGCAACGTTGTACGGAATCGTGTTGCGGTCCGGCAGAACCCAGTCGGGATTGTCGAGATTGAAATGAATCAGGCTGGCCATGTAATCCCAGCGGCCCAGATTCAGCCCGATGATGTGATCGCGCAGGTTGTACGCGAATTCTTCCATCTGAAATGCCAGTGGGTGCGACTCCACCAGCGCCATGCACTTGATGTAGTTGTGCGGCAGTCCGCGCCACTGCGGCCAGCGCCCGGAACAGATCGCGCCACCACAGCGCTTCCTCCGCCGATTCCGACTTTGGAATGTAGATGCAAAGCGGATGTCTTCAACTTGTCAGGGTCGATGGAATAGAAGATTCGCGCCACGTCGATCAGGGACGCCGAAACCAGCTCGCCCGGAATCAACCCAGCCTGATTCAAATGAAGTCCTCGCGGCCGCGTGAAGATCACCGTGCCATTTTGTTGAATGGTCACGCTTCGGTTACGCTTTTTGTCGAAGTAGCTAAGTTCGCCGCGGAGGCAAGCCAGAATGTTCGACACGCCGGTTTCGTGATGCGTCCACTCGTTGACGCAGGAATCTTCCAGATCAAGCATCACGCCCGGGGCGCCCGAGTTCAGCATCTTGACGCATAATTCGGCATCATCCGCGGGTCCGGTCATCTGGTTGCGCTGGTCACGGCACCATTCGGGCAGCGTGATCCGCCAGCCGTTGCGCACCGTGTCGGAAGGGAAGCGGTGCGTCGGCTTGTCGCCTTCCAGCGACCGCTGCAGCACTTCAACCCGCTTCAGCGCCAGTTCCTGCTGGCGCGGGGTAAATTCCCGGTGCAGCGGGAGGAAGAATTCCATAAAGCCGTCCGGAAGATCGCGGTAGGGATCGAACCCTGACGGCGTGCTGTTGATCGGATTGAGTCGCGTTCCGGTTTCCGTGGTCGATAGCTGCGGTTGGCGTCATATTCGCGGGTCCCTGGTTTCCTTCTGCGTGTTCAGTATGCTGAACAGCAATTCATCATACTGGCGGATCGTACGATGCGCGGGAAGCCCGGTCAAGCCCGTTGTTCAATATCCCGAACATACATTCATTTTGTTGTCCAAGTAGGGTTTTGCTACCATAACGATTTGGCGATGACCTCCAAAGACGAATCTCCCTCGGTTGCCGTCGAACGCGCTCTTACCATGCTGGAAGCCGTTGCCCAGGAGCCAGAAGGCCTGAGCAATGCCGAGATCAGCCGCAAGCTCCAGATTCCAAAGAGTTCGGCGAGCTACATATTGCGTACGCTTGAAACTCAGGGTTACCTAAATCGAGACGAGAGCAGCGGCAAATATCGCGTCGGACTGAAGATCCTGAGCCTCAGCCGGGGCGCGCTTAGTGGGATTGACGTGCGCGAAGTTGCGCTGCCCATCATGCGGCACCTGGTCGAGAAAACCAGCCTCACCTGTCATCTCGCGATTCTCGACGGGCCCGAAGCGGTCTACATCGAGAAAGTCGAACCCCCGGGATTCATCCGCATGGATACCTGGGTAGGCCGCCGCATGCGCGTTCATGCCACCAGCGTGGGCAAGGCACTTGTCGCATACATTCCGCAAGAGCGCCTGGAGAAGATTGTTGGCCAGCGCGCCATGGAAAAACGCACTCCGAAAACAATCACCACCCTGCCGCGCCTTCTGAAAGAGTTGGAGAAGGTGCGCACCCAGGGTTACGCCGTCGACGACGAAGAGAATAATTTAGGAGCCCGTTGCGTGGGCGCTCCCGTCTTCAACCAGCAAGGTGTGATCGAGGCCAGCGTCGGTCTGAGTGGGACCACGAATCAGGTGAACTCGCAGACAATGCCACGCATCCTGGAAGCATTGAAGGACGCGGCGCGGCACATCTCCATGCAGTTGGGCTACCGCGCCCCGCACCGCCGGGCAAGCGGCGATTGAACAGAGCAACCCGAACAAGGGGGCATTCTCCTACTTCCTACTTTCTGATGACGGCTTATAATCTTGCCTCGTGAATCGAACCTCAACACCAAACCTCAGAGAGCGGCTGCGACGACTGTTCGTGAGCGTCATTCTGGCCGTGCTCGGCGTAGCCGCTCTGGTATATGGAATCGACTTCGCCGTCTTCCGAATCCGAGCGGCGACGAACCGGAACGCCTACGGTTCCGTGACCGTGAATCACTACTACGCGATATTGCAGAAGAATGGTAAGACTCAGTTGATCTTCGACCCGCCACAGGCTCAAACTTGCGTGCACGCACTATTTCCGCATGGCGGATGGATGCCTTGCTGGTATCTGAGCCGGCATCCCGACCAACGGACCGATATTTAGAGCAGGGAGACAGGCTAGAATGTTGCCGCAGTCGTTCAAGACCGAAGTTCCCGGGGGACTCATGTTGAAGAATTTCGTTCGCGGTACGTGCTGGTTCGCCATTATTGTGACCTTTTCTTGTGTTGCCTTGACGGCGGCTCCAAGTTCGTCTGACGCAAGATTGCAGAAGGCCTACCGCTTCCAGCAGGGCGGCTGGACGTACGTGCATCTCGAAGGATCTCCGTCGGACATGGGATTCCAGCACGGCTATCTTCTCGCGCCGGAAATCGCAGACGCGTTTGAAGCCATCAAGCTGTTTGACACGCACCAGACGCAGCGCAATTGGGAATTCTTCCGCACGACGGCGCGCCAGATGCTCTGGCCGCACATCGACGCGGAGTATCAGCAGGAACTGCAAGGAATCGCTGACGGCGTGAAAGCACATGGAGTCGACCTCGACGTGTACGACATCGTGGCGCTCAATGCTTTTGAGGAAGTGCCGGATTATTATGTGCCCTGGCTGAACAAACAAACGATGAACAAGCAGCAGAAACCCGCGAAAGCACCAAAGCTCGCGGCACCGGGAAACTGCAGCGCGTTCATCGCCACCGGCAGCATGACCAAAGATCACCAGATCGTGATCGCTCACAATAATTGGACGAGCTATCTTGCCGGCGAGCGTTGGGTCGTGATCTTCGATATCCAGCCCGAACACGGGAACCGCATTCTGATGGACGGGTTCCCGGGAGTGATCGCCAGCGACGACGATTTTGGCGTCAACTCCGCCGGCATCATGATCACCGAGACCACGATCACCCAGTTTGAAGGATGGGATCCGAATGGCAAGCCCGAGTTCATGCGAGCCCGCAAGGCGTTGCAGTACGCCAACAGCATCGATGACTATGTGCGCATCATCAAGGAAGGCAACAACGGCGGATATGCCAATGACTGGCTCATCGGCGACCGCAAGACGGGCGAGATCGCTTATCTGGAACTAGGCCTGAAGAATACGCCGCTATGGCGCACCAAAGATGGATATTTCGTCAGCTCGAATTTCGCGCGCGATCCCAAAGTGATTCAGGAAGAGACCAGCGGTTTCAATCCGAACGATATGTCTTCCTCGATGAATGCGCGGCATGCCCGATGGGAAGAAGTGATGCAGCAAGCTAAAGGAAAGGTCGACGTCACGATGGCAGAGCAATTCCTTTCCGATCATTCGACAGCTTCGAGAAAAAGGACCAGCCCAACGAGCGCGCACTGTGCGGCCATGTGGATGCTTCGTCGCGCGGAGTTAAGGAGTGGGGCTGGGACGCTTACAATCCCGGCGGCGCCGTGCAGGGCAAGGCCACCGACAGCGCGATGGCCGCGAAGATGAGCTTCGTGGCCCGGGCAGGGCATCCGTGCGGAGCAGACTTTCTGGCGGAACCTTTTCTGGAGCGCCATCCGGAGTTTTCGTGGCAGAAGCCACTACTGCGGGATATGAAGGCAGGCCCGTGGACCGTGTTTAGCGCCGGGCAGAAGGCTCAATAGCGATAGAGGCAGGTGCAAGAGACTCGATTCGACGCCGAGCTCGAGGCGCCGGTGACGCTAGCCTCTGACCCCTGAAAACTCAATCCCTTCCATAAACAATTTTGATTGGACTCGCCGCAGAACGCCCCCTAGAGTCCTATGAGTGCAGCCTAGCCGTACGCGAACCCGCGGACTTGTGCGCCGGATGAATCCTCCGGAGCCGCTTACTCTATTTCGTCCTCCGTTTCGCAACTACCAGTTTGACAGCGCCTACGATGAGATGTTCGCCTCGCCAGGCGTTCCGCGCGAGCACTATAAGGCCCTGTTCCAGACGCTGCTCGATCTCCCTTCCGAGGAACTTGCGCAAGAGCCAGCAAGCCGCTGACCTCTCGTTTCTGCATCAGGGAATCACGTTCACGGTCTATGGCAACGACGAGGGCACCGAGCGCGTATTTCCCAACGATCTGCTGCCGCGAATCATTCCACACGTAGGAATGGCGCAAGATCGAGAACGGCCTCACCCAGCGCATCGCCGCGCTGAATCTTTTCCTCGAAGACATTTATCACCACGGAAGGATTCTGGCGGATGGGGTCGTCCCCCGCGAGCTGGTGTACAGTTGCCGCCACTTCCGCCGCGAAATGCGCGGGCTCACCGTTCCGCGCGGGATCTACGTCAGCATCTGCGGCACCGATCTGGTGCGTCTGCCCGACGGCAGCTTTGCCGTGCTGGAAGATAATCTGCGCGTGCCCAGCGGCGTGTCGTACATGCTGGCGAACCGCAAAGTGCTGAAGAAAGTTTTCCCGACGCTCTTTCGCGACTACGGCGTGTCCCCGGTCGATCACTACGCGCAGGCGCTTGCTGGCCACGCTGCGCGCGCTGGCTCCGGCCAGTTCTTCGACGCGGCATGAACCGAAAGTTGTCCTTCTCACGCCCGGAGTTTTCAACTCGGCCTATTTCGAGCACACATTCCTCGCGCAGCAGATGGGGATCGAACTGGTCGAGGGCCGCGATCTGCTGGTGCACGACAACATCGTCTACATGCGGACCACCGCCGGTCTGCGGCGCGTGGACGTGATCTACCGCCGCGTCGACGACGACTTTCTCGATCCGCTCTGCTTCCGCCAGGATTCGAGCCTGGGCGTGCCGGGACTCTTCAACGCCTACCGCGCGGGGAATGTGGTGCTGGCCAACGCCATCGGCACCGGCGTCGCCGACGACAAGGCGCTCTATGCCTATGTCCCGGCGATCATCCGCTACTACCTGGGCGAAGATCCGATCCTCGCCAATGTTCAGACCTATCTTCTCAGCGACCGTTCGCAAAGAAGTTACGTGCTTGAGCATCTCGACGAACTCGTGGTGAAGGCCGTCGGCGAGTCGGGCGGGTACGGCATGTTGATTGGCCCGCACAGCACCGAGGCCGAAAGGGAAGACTTCCGGCGGCAGAATCGAAGCCGAGCCGCGCAACTATATCGCGCAGCCGACGCTGAGTCTCTCGCGGGCGCCGTGCTTTCTTGATGGCGAAGTGCAGGCGCGGCATGTCGACCTGCGCCCCTACATTTTGTATGGCGAGAATGTGACGCTGGTGCCGGGAGGCCTGACGCGCGTAGCGTTGCGGCGGGGATCGCTGGTGGTGAATTCGTCGCAAGGCGGCGGCAGCAAAGATACGTGGGTGCTTCGTGCATGAACGCTCACGCATGAAGACCAAGGCATGAACGACAGGAGGCGAACAGCCATGCTTTCGCGGGTCGCGGACAGTTTGTACTGGATGAGCCGCTACCTGGAGCGCGCCGAACATACGGCGCGGCTGATCGACGTCGACCTGCAGCTTCGGCTGGACCAATCGCCGGAAGCGGGCGCGGGACGCTGGCTGCGGCTGCTGGAGGCCTCGCAGGTTCCCGCTCCGGAAGATGGCAAGATCGACGCCGCATCACTCTGACCCATGTTCTGACGCTCGACCGGACGAATCCATCTTCCATTCTGTCCTGCGTAGCCGCGGCGCGCGAAAACCTGCGGCAGGTGCGCGAGCAATGCAGCACGGAAATGTGGGAGCAGCTGAACCGCCTGTATTTGCAGGTGAACAGCACGACGGCGAGCGAGGCGTGGCTGCTGAATACGTACGTATTCTTTCGCGCCGTGCAGGAAGGCGCGCATCTGTTTCAGGGCGTCACCGATTCGACCATGTCGCACGGCGAGGGCTGGCAGTACATCCAACTCGGGCGATTCGTCGAGCGCACCGACGAACTGGCGCGCTTGATCGGCACGCACTTCGGGCGGTTGCCGCATCCGCTCGATCAGGCAGTGGAGAGCGAAGAATATCTGGAGTGGGTGGGCCTGCTGAAATCGTGCGCGGCCTTTGAGGCATACTGCAAGACCTATACGGCGGAAATTCGTCCGCTACGGGTGGCGGAGTTTTTGCTGTTGAACCCGGAGTTCCCGCATTCCGTGCGCTTCTCCGTCGACCGCGTGCATGCGGCGCTGATCGCGATTGGAGAATTGACGGAACGCAAAGCCGAGCAACCAGTGCGCCTGGCCGGACGCCTGTGCGCGACTCTGAGTTTCAGCCAGATCGAAGAGATCATGGCGCCAGGGCGCGAACGGCTACGTCGATAGCGTGCGCTGGCAATGCGCGCAGGCGCACACCGCGATCCAGCAAGTTTATTTTGATTATTCGGTAGAGTCGGCGCTGGTTTCGTTGAGCATCTGATAGGTCAGTCGTCGTGATCGCGGCTGTCACGAGAGGCGTCTTGCGCTCAATCACCAAATGACTCAATGATTCAATGAGGAATCCGTGATCTACTCCGTCCGCCACACCACGACCTTCCGCTACGAGCCCGCGGTGCGCGAGAGCGTGATGGAAGTTCGCCTGCAGCCGCGCAGCGACGGCGAGCAGCGCTGCCTGAGCTTCACTCTCGATGTCGACCCGGCGGCGAACGTCATGCAGTACCGCGATTTCACCGGAAACACGGTTCATCATTTCGATATCGCCGGAACGCACATACGTGGTGAAAGTCACCGCGCAGTCGGCGGTGGAAGTGCAATCCGTTCCCGCCGCCGCGGACCGCCGACAGCCGGCGACTGGGCCGATCTCGATGCCCTGGTCGCGGGCAACGATCACTGGGAAATGCTTCTGCCCAGCCACTTCGCGCACTCCAACGCGGACACTGGAGAGTCTCGCGAAAGACCTCGAACTGCGAGCGCCGCGGTAATCCGCTGACGCTGCTTACGGAATTGAACGAGGCGATCTACAAGTTGTTCGCCTACGTGCCGAACAGCACGAAAGTCGATTCGCCGATTGAAGAAGCTCTGCGCACGCGGCAGGGCGTCTGCCAGGATTTCGCGCACATCATGATCGCGTTGGTGCGCCGCCTGCACATTCCATGCCGCTATGTCAGCGGCTACATGTTCCATCGCGACGAAGAAGAAAAAGACCGTTCGCTCGAAGGCGCATCGCATGCCTGGGTGGAAGCGCTCGTGCCTGGGCTGGGCTGGGTGGCGTTCGATCCCACGAATAATCTGGTCGGAGGCGACCGCCACATCCGCGTGGCGATCGGCCGCGACTATGCCGACGTCCCACCCACGCGCGGAGTGTACAAAGGCGAGGCACAAAGCGAACTAAGCGTGGCCGTCACTGTTAGCCCCGCAGACGCCGCGCCTCCTGAACCGGTAATGCCGAGTTTCGTGATTCGATCCCGACCAGTGCTGATGCGGGCGCCCACGCGCTCCGAGCAGGAACAACAGCAGCAGTGAGGTCAACCTGTTATCGTTGATTAGCATTTCATGAGATCAGTGCTGTAAAGTGCTACTTCCACGACTGGTTCCCAGACCTTACAACGAGATCGACTAGATGCTGTTCAACAGCCTTCCCTTTCTCTATCTTTTTCTTCCGGTAACGTACCTGGTTTTTTGGCGGCTGCATACGCGATTTCAGCGTTACGTTTGGCTCACGATCACGGGCTATGTCTTCTATTCCTTCTGGAACCCAAAATTTTGCGCCCTGATGGCCCTGTCTACCGCGGTTAGTTATGGTGCGGGGCTCGGCTTTCTCCGTTGGACCGATGCTCGCCGCCGGCGCCTGTGCCTGGTCTTGCCCATCGTATTCGATTTGTCTCTTCTAGCAACATTCAAATACGCGAACTTTGCTTTGGCTTCCACCAATTGGATCTTGCAGTCGGTTCATTCCAACCTTCGCGCTCCCTTGTTTGACATAGTCTTACCGATCGGAATCTCCTTCTACACATTTCATACGATTACCTACATCGTCGACAGTTATCGCGGCGTGATCAAGCCGACCCGCAATATTTTTGAGTTCTCTTGTTATGTGTCGTTATTCTCCCAACTTGTCGCCGGGCCCATTGTCCGATTTCGGCAGGTCGAAGAGGATCTCGAGAATATCGACCATGCCAACCAAACTGGTTATCTGGAACGTGGCTGGTCTTTCTTTGTACTCGGGATGGTCAAGAAGGTCTTGATCGCCGACTCCATTGCATGGATCATCAATCCTGCATTGCTCCGATGGCAGTCACTCTCTACTCTCGACACTTGGCTTTGCATGTTGGGTTATACCTACCAGCTTTATTTCGACTTCTCGGGCTACAGTGATATGGCGGTCGGGTTGGGCGCGATGTTTGGCATCCGGTTGCCGCAGAACTTCAATTCTCCTTACAAGGCCGTCGACATTTCGGATTTCTGGAAGCGTTGGCACATTTCTCTGTCGTCCGTACTCCGTGATTATCTCTACATTCCGTTGGGTGGAAGCCGGCAGGGGGAATGGAAGACTTGTCGCAACCTGATGATCACGATGTTGCTTGGAGGGCTTTGGCACGGCGCGAACTGGACATTCGTGGCGTGGGGGGCATATCACGGATTATTGTTGGTCGCTACGCGATACGGCGAAGCAATATTGAACTTGTGGCCGGTCGCGCTCCGAAAGTTGACCACCTTCATACTCGTAGTGATCGGGTGGGTTCTATTTCGATCGGCGAATTTCTCGATGGCTTCCGGGCTGCTCACAGCTATGTTCTCCTGGAAACCTGGTACCCACCTGAATACTGGGAAATCCCTTGTCGGGCTCTTGGTGATTGCGGGTAGCTTGGCTCATTTTTGGCCAAACACTTTTGAATTGCGGCACCGATGGAGTCCAGTTCAAGCTTTCGGGCTTGGTGTGCTGCTCCTGGCGTGCATCGTGTTTATCTACGGTGGCCAGGAATCGCCATTTCTCTACTTCCAGTTCTAAAGGCGTGCAAGGTGACATGATCGATGGCACAAGATTCGACTAACCCACAACAGCGAATTCTGCTCGGGCGAATTGGGCCTGCGGTGGTCCTCATCTGCCTTGTGCTCGATATTTCGCTCCGTTGCTTGCCGCCGGGACTTTTCACGTTCCGGGCATGGGAAGCTGTCACTCTATTCGCAACCGCTAACGGACCATTTGTCCCGAATGCGGCATATCGGAACACGCGGTCCTACGGTGATCTCGCGAATCTTGCAAACCTGCCGCAACTGCGGCAATACCACGAAGAAGCGTTCAGCACCGATGCTGCGGGCTATAGGAATCGAGGTGAGACTGCGAAACCGTTCACGGGAATTCTGCTGCTTGGCGATTCGTTTACGGCCGGTTCTGGAGTTTCTGACAACCAGACGTTAAATGAGCAACTCAGTGACGTCTCTGGCCTTCGCGTATACAACGGAGCACTGACTCCGAACTTGTGGGATCTGCTCCAGCAACTTCAAATGACTCGTGGCTTGGTAGTCTTTGAGCAGTCAGAACGCGAAGGTCTTCCATCGTCCGCTGTCTTCGAGCAGGATTGGAACCGTCGGTTTGTGCGCAGGGTATTCGGCGATCAACGCGCTGAAACGGTGCGTGAAATCTCTAAATACGCTGTGGCATTGAAGTCCTATTCACCTCTGGAGATTCTGTGCAGCCGTGCTGTAAAACGCTTGCAGAACGACAAGATTTTCCCGAATCCGTATCGCGGTCAGGTGATAGAAGCCAAGTTGCGCAATGGGCGGGAAACCCTATTTTTGCCGTCGGAGATAGCAAAGTATGACAGGGATCGCCGAACGGATCCGGAGTTTTTTGTCCGGCTGAAGATGGAACTCCAACAGAAGGGAATCGGGCTGCTGGTCGTGCTGGTTCCCGATAAATATGTCGTCTACCATGATCTACTCTCGTCGGCAGCGCCTCGGACAGAGCGTCCACGGTTTCTTGATGTTGTCGAACAGCGCCTTGCTGCCGCCAACGTTCCGGTGCTGAATCTGACGCCGCTTTTCCGCAAGCAGGCCGCATCGTTGCTGGCGCGAGACGAGTATATCTACTGGTTGGACGACACGCACTGGAACGGCGAAGGGATCCGTGAGGCGGCACAGGCGATAACAAATTCGAAAGCCGTTTCAGAATGTCTGTGCCGATAGAGTAATGCAGCGCCAACTCGGAGCGAGATCTACACCCAGATTACAGACCGGGGAGGGGCAAAGATCGTGAACCAAGTGACCAATCCGGATCCTGGGCTTGCATGAGGAGCGTGAGCCGGGCTCAGTTCAATGAGATGGGCGGGGAAATCCGAAGTCCAACAACTTCCCTGATAAAATGAAAATCAGACTAGTGGGCGCGGAGAGATGGCCGAGTGGCTGAAGGCGCGCGCCTCGAAAGCGTGTATACCTTTACGGGTATCGGGGGTTCGAATCCCTCTCTCTCCGCCATTATTTTTGTCGTTCTACATCTGTAGGCCGGTGATACCAACGTCACCGATGGCCAACCGAGAAGTCAAGCTCACCAAAACAGTCCAAACTCCGCAGGGATGGCGATGTTGAAGCATGCTGCTCTCTGAGCCCAAAGAGCATGAAGCGTGCGAGAAGTGCTGAACAAGCGGCGGCATCGGCGGCACAAAAAGGTTGAGGGACGGGGCAGGGGATTATGAGAAATCGCATCGGGAAAGTCGCGCCGCAACGGCGAGATTGCTCGGTTGACGGACTCCGAGCAAAGTGGCCTCAAGATTTCCTCACAGAGCCCCGCAATCAAGTTGAAGCTCCGCACTATATGTTTTGACAGTTTCCGCCGCGGGAGTTTCTGACTACAGGTAAACAGGGGGACGACCCCGGATGGGCAACAAGGAACACCTTAAAGGGAAGGGAGAACAGGCCATGCTACGAACTGTGTCTAATAAAACGGGTGAGCGGATTACCAGGAAGACTTTGTCTTGCTTCTTCACGACCATCGTGATGATGCTATTGAGCTTCCCTGGGTTCGCCGCTGATAAGGAGAAGGACGAAGATACCCTACGTCAAGCCAACCTCGTGTTACAGGGGTTGATCGACAGCAAGAGCATTCCGCCCGACTTGTTATCGAAGGCTGATTGCGTCCTCATTTTGCCGAATGTGAAGAAGTTCGGGTTTGGTGTGGGGGGCAGCGGCGGCCGCGGTCCTTTGCTCTGCCGTCGTGGGGAAAACTTTAAGGGAAAGTGGTCCACTCCCGCTATGTTTTCAGTCGGCGGCGCTAGCGTTGGTCTGCAGATCGGCGGCTCTTCCACCGATTTCGTCCTCTTGCTCATGCATCCGAAAGTTGTGGATCAGATTCTCAACGGAAAGACCAAGATGGGGACGGATGCGACTGCGGCGGCCGGCCCTGGCGCCACCGCGGCTAGTGCGTCCGACGCCGACATTCTGACCTACGGGCGGGCCAAGGGGGTCTTCGCTGGCGTATCCCTGGGAGGTGCAACGGTGGAACCCGATAACGACGCGAACTACCGCCTGTACGGCAAGACGCTGACCGCAACCGAAATTGTGCGCGGAACCGGTGTCAAGCCATCGACTGAGGGTCAGTCGCTGGTGACAGTGCTTAACAGCAAGATCTAAAAGCAAACGGTAGGTTTCTTGAGAGTAGCGGGAGATCACTATGGCAACAGCACCGAAGACGCCGCAGATCGCATTCCTATTCCAACGCAATCGATGGAGGAGATCATGAGTTCTGCAAAGCAACCGATCATACCGGGGACGGTAGTGCGGTCTTCAACTTCTGAAGAAAGCGGTCCCCGCCTCGAACTTGCTGGAGGCCGCGACGTAGCTTCCGCAGGAGAGCTGCGCCAGATCGCCAGGGAGGCCTACCTGTATGGCTTTCCGCTGGTCGTAAATTACCAGACCATGTACAAGCAAGCCGTGGACAAAACCGATCACAATTACAAGGCCCCGTTCAACGTCTTCGGACATTCGGCGACGGTGGCTGCGCCAGAAGACACATTTGTGGTTACGCCCAATTCGGACACTCCATATTCCTATCTCTGGTTGGATTTGCGTGCCGAACCGATCGTCATCACCATGCCGAAGATAGAGAAAGAGCGTTATTATACCGGCCAACTCATCGACCTCTATACCTTCAACTTTGCATACCTTGGGACGCGCAGTTACGGCAACGATGGCGGGAGCTTTCTTGTCGCCGGTCCAGGCTGGAGGGGAGAGACCCCGGAGGGAGTGAAGGCAGTCTTCCGCTGCGAAACCGACTTTGCCTATGCCCTGTTTCGAACCCAGCTTTTCAATCCCGATGACCTGCAGAACGTCAAGAAGATCCAGTCAGGCTATGGTGCCCGGCCGTTGAGCAAATTTCTTAACGCTGGCTCTCCACCGCCGTCTCCGACGGTCAACTGGCCAAAAGCTTCACAAGACATGGCCACTGCGCCCGCGATGTTTGGTTATCTCAACTTCCTACTTCAGTTTTGTCCTACGCATCCATCGGAGAAAGACCTGATGGCGCGCTTTGCGAAGCTGAACATTGGTGCCGGCAGGGACTTTGCGGTCGACAAGCTCTCTGCTGACGCGAAAAGAGCGATTGGAGGCGGACTCACTGATGCGGGAAACGATTTCGCGATGCTCCAAAAACGCATTAATGCGGAGGAAATCTCCAGTGCCGAACTCTTTGGAACACGCGAGTTCCTCAAGAACAATTACTTGTACCGGTTCTGCGGCGCCAAGTTAGGTCTCTACGGAAACTCAGGCGCTGAAGCGATCTATCTGGCCTACTTTGTCGACGCCAACAACCGGCCTTGCGATGCGTCAAAGACCAACTACACTGTGCGTTTCCCAAAGGGCCAGCTTCCGCCCGCGGGAGCGTTCTGGTCGCTTACGATGTACGACGGCAAGTCGCAATTTCTGGTAGCCAATCCCTTGAAGAGATACCTGCTGAATTCCGACGATGTTAGAGGGGTTCAAATATGGGGATGATGGGGCACTAACGTTCTATATCCAGAAAGACTCTCCCGGGGCAGAGAATGAGCCCAACTGGCTGCCAGCGCCGAACGGCCCGTTTTACGGCATATTGCGCATCTACATGCCTGCCCCTGAGGTGATCAACGGCACCTGGAAGAGGCCTCGGCTGCAACCGACATCCTGAGCGGCGACGCCGGATCGGTGCACCGGGCAACTTGGGAACAATTAGCTCCCAGGTTTTCTCGCAAATCCGTCCTCGCTCCACTCTTCCGAACCCACGCCGTTATGCACAAAAAACAATCCTGTCGGATCGTATTTCTTTTTCACCGACCTCAGCCGTGCGTAATTGCTTCCCCAGTACGCTTGCTGCCAGTTCT
The DNA here is from genome assembly GCA_963795875.1 of uncultured Acidobacteriaceae bacterium. Taxonomy (GTDB): domain Bacteria; phylum Acidobacteriota; class Terriglobia; order Terriglobales; family Acidobacteriaceae; genus Sulfotelmatobacter. The sequence continues at coordinate 298,694 of CAWCJM010000002.1, read as the reverse complement.
CCTGAAAATAATTGCTCTCCGAAACGTACGCTCCGTCATCCGGCACGATCGCGCGCAACTCATTTACGCACTTGTGGATCTCTTGCCGGGATTTTCGTCCGGCCTCAACATCCGGCTCATGGCCGCGCACGCCGGGATATCCGCCGCCTGCGTCGCCTACGATGGCCAGCGCAAACGCATTCAGCACTGCGGGGTTCGTCGCTGTATCGCGTGTCGCCTCTATTGCCTCGCGCGGCCCTCCCGCCAGCCCTTTGTTGAAATGCAACTCGATGTCTTTGTGGCGCGAACCGGCAAACAGCGCCTGCGCGAGCCGCTCCCGCGAATCATCTTCGAGCAGAGACGCCGGCATCCACAACGATTCGTATCCGTAAAGGAACCACGCCACCTGCCCCGCATCTCCCGTCCACCACGCGTTGTTTGAACTCGCTCCCGACCGCTGGTCCAAATTAAAAACTGCTTGATGGTTCTGCTTCCTCCACTCCACGTCCCACCAATGCCGAGCCGGCATACTGCCCAGAATCGGTTGTCCCTCGATTGTGTAAGAGGCCGGCGAGCGCGCCACCCAATCCAGAAAGGGCTGCCATATCTTTTTTACTTCTTCGGTATTCAAATCGTGGCACACCATCAACAAGTCGAGCACATTGTCGCTCGTGATGCGCGCATGCTCGCCCCAGTGATCGTTGAAAAGATGCTCTCGATAGAACCCGACGAAGTACCGCAACAAACGCCGAAACGCATCATCCGATGCGGCTTTCACCGTAAGAATCGCCGCACCCCAAAATTCCGGCAGTTCCCGTACGCGCAGCGTTACTTTGCTCACTGCGCCGAATGTTCCTCCTCCGCCGCCCTTCAGCGCCCAAAACAAATCCGGGTTCGTACATGCATTCGCAACGCGCACCTTCCCATCTGCGGTGACGACTTCCGCCTCCAACAATCCCGCCGCCGCGGTTCCATAATGCTTCGAAAAGCTTCCAAAGCCTCCGCTCTGAACCAGACCTGCCACTCCCGACTGTAGTGCAGCCACCGCCTTGCACATAAGCACCGCCTTTTGTTGTCACCGCCTCGTACGCCTGCATCCAAATCGCACCGGAGCCGAGGGTCACTGCGCGTTGTGGGGTATGCCTGCCCTTGCATCCTTGTGGAATAAATGTTTCATGCATGGTGATGTCGTGCATGCGCCGCGTCCAAACGAGCAGTGAATCTGGTGCGTTCGAGGTGCCCTGATAACTGTGCCCGCCGCCCTTGACCACGAGCCGCAAATCATTTTCCCGTGCGAAGTTCACCGCCGCCGCGATGTGATCTGCTTTGCTTGCCGCCACGACGTAAACGCTGGGTCTGCTTACCCACGCGTCCACCCATCCCAAGGTTTGCGTCAAGCCTGGCTGGTCTCCGATGTAATAGGGATTGTGAATATTGTTGAACAGATTCTGGCAGCCCGCACTTCCCGTATCTTTGACGCAAGCTTCGATCGGAAATTCCACCGGAATCAAATTTCCGTCGACGTCGTCATGCAAGCGTCTCCACGCCGCCTGCGAAGGCCAATTCGCATCCGACGGACGCCGCCGAATCCCCGCAGCGACCCGCGCCGCATTCGGCGGGTCGGTAGTTCCCGCATCGCGCGCAAGATTCTTTGTGGCTCCCCCAAGCTCGCGCGCCCACAGCGGCCCCATTGCCGCCATTCCTGATCGTTTTAAGAATGTTCTTCTGTCCATTGAATTCGGAATTCTGCCACGGCTCCCAGCGACGCCGCTGAACCATTATCGGAGGCTTCTTATATTAAAGGATTCTTCTCGCCGGGCCATCTCCGGCTTCTATCGGCACCGGCTTCGTCTCAGGTTGAGTTTTAAATCACGCCCTCAGGCGCTTCCTAGCGGATCATGGGCTGCTCACGCCATAAACCATGGCGTTCATGTCGGCGCAACACTCGGGTCATATGAAATTCAATTTGCCGCTGGGCGCCGGCCCTCAAGGTAAAGCTTGCCGACCAAGCCGAAGTAGAGCAACATCAGGGCAAGGAACAAGATGCTTACATATCTCTTTGAATTAGCTCTTTCTTGAAGTGCGATCGACGGAAGCAGCACCGTTCGATGGATAAGGAAGAGTTCCCCGCATCTCGGCGATGCGGGCAGATGCGAAGTCTGGAAACGGATTCTGGTTCCCATCTCGCCATCCCCGCACGGTTCGTTCTGCCTCGGCGGCTTTCTCTTCGTTTACCAGTTGCTTTGTCGAAGCGAAGTTCAACTGTGCCGAAACCGCCCACGGTGCGCCGGCCAATTCTGTGATCGCGGCGATTCGGAGGAAAATGTCCTCCTGGATCGCCGCAAATTCAGCTCCATTGTTGCTTCGAACATACGCGAAGAGTTCAATCTCATAAGCTGGTCCACGAATTCCTGCCAGCCGAAATCTAGCCGACTCCTGCTCCACTCGAGTGTGGGAGTACAACATCTCGCGTACCTTTACGATCACGCATTGCACCTGTTCCACGGAACACTGTGAACTCAAGGACAGGGTGGTGAAGATCAGGAACTTCTTACGTCGAGACAAGTTCTCGATGTTGCTTTGCACCAGCACCCCATTGGGAAACCAGATGTCCGTGCCTTCGCGCGTGGTCGCCGATGTCGAGCGCAAGCCAATATTTCGGACAGTCACGTAGCGGCCGGAAATGACGCAATCGTCGCCGATGTAGATCGCGTTATCGGTTACAAGCGTGATGCCCCCCAAAAGATTTTCGAGGGTTTTTTGGGCGGCCAGGGCAATCGCGATACCGCCGATTCCCAGTCCGGCGAGCACGGTTTTCGTATCGAAGCCGAGGATCGCCAGAATGCACAAGGCAGCACCGATTACTAAACCGACCTTCAAGAGTTGATAGCCGAGTTGCAGGAACGATTGCGCCTCTTTTCCGCCGATGCGAATCACGTACCCTTCATGCGCTCGGTTCAGGAGCCCGACCGCGAACCAAGTCACGCACAGCATCAGCAATACTGCTAACATGCGGAAGTAATACACCCTATAAAAGAGAGGGATGCCGACGAAGTAGATGAAAACGGCATGAAGTAAAATGGCCATTATCATGGCACTCGGCTTACCGACGCCATGCCATCGCAATCCGTTGGCCGGGTTCATGATCAAGTAGAGCCTTCGAATGAGCCAGACCATCGCTCCACCGAGCGCGAGGGACAAGGGGACGGAAAGAAGCCAGGCGATCCATCGCCCAGCTGAAATTCCCAGGAGACTGTGGTCGGCAAGAAACGCCGGGAAGTACTGATCTAGAACAGGCGCGCCCGCCAACTCGAAGAGGGCGGGAACTTGTTCCAGAGTTTGCCAGGACACAAGCCAAACAGGGCCAATATCCTTTTCAGTAATCCGCACCAGTAGGAACTGGACTGACCTGTCCTGAACCACGAGCCGGCCGACCACTTCGATATTTGGATCGGGAGAATCGTCGAGAAAGCCTTCCGGCGATTGACTGAGCGTGGCCACAGATCCGACCAAGCTTGTATCCATCAAGGTGAGAAGCTTTCGCGCGAGTTCCGGTCCCTCTTGCCTCTGCGAGAGGGTTGGCAGTTCGAGATACCTGGCCGCAGTGGCATAATCCCCGCGGTGTGCGGCCCTGACAAATCGCAATATGGCGCTCTGAGGAGTTTCTCTCCCCAGGGGGTCCTTCGGTTGGAAGGTGGGAACCGAAGAAGGTAGGGAACTGCCGGGCATCGCAGGCAACTGCGAGAGGCCAAGGTTAGACCATAGGAGGACGGAGAGCAAGATTGCCCAACAACGGTAACGCTTCAGGTCCTGCATTGTCTGCTAGCTAGAGTCACGCGCGAAGCGCCTTCGAGGTAGAAATGCGCTCGATCGTAAGCGAGTTATCGAATTCGTGAGCTACTACTGCGAAGGAGGCGCTTGGCTTGAATCCGCACCACTATCCCGCTACTCGCGGCCACTATTGGCGTCGCCCGAAGAGTAAGGCGAGAAGCGACCGCTAGCCACAGAAGTACCCCGACTACCTCAGGCTAGGTGTCTAGTGGGCATACGCAAACTGTCAAATCTGACAGTGAGAAGGGTTCAGATTGGACGGGGTCAGCCCGCTTTGGCAACCTTGACGTTTTCCATTAAAGGTATCTCGGCTGTGATTTCTGCACCGTGCCCGGGAAGGGAGTTAACCCGAAGGACTCCTCCGACAATACGGAGTCTTTCACGCATGCTAGCTAACCCCACTCCAGTGGTCGCTACGGACGCGTCGAACCCGACTCCAGCGTCTGTAATTTGAAGCCGTACAAGACGGTCATCTTGACCCAAGCGTACCGTCACCCGACCACTGCCGCTGTGCTTCAGGACGTTGCTCAATGCCTCTTGCGCAACTCGATACAGACACAATTGCACGTCAGGATCCAGCAGAACGGGCTCACGCGCCTCCAAATCGATACCGATCGATCGTTGCGCGGAAATCTTGTGGCACAATTCATGCAATGCCGACTTCAAACCCAGGTGCTGAAGCTTGGTGGAATGGAGCTCATGAGAGAGTTCGTGAATGTCGTTGGTGATTTCCTCTGCCTGGTCCCGCAGCTCCGTTAGTTCGGACTGCTGGCTAAAGGAGCCGGGCAGGGTATCTCTGAGGCGCTCGAGACCAAACACCAACAGCGAGAGGCGTTGCCCTATATCATCATGCAATTCGCCGCTGATACGTTGCCGTTCTTCTTCCTGTGCTTGCATCAAGCGCGCTGTGAGGTGCTGTAGTTCAAGTTGGATATTTTGTAATCGAACATTGGACGCTTTGCGTTCGGTGACATCCTCGACCATGGCAATCACGCGGGAGGGCTCGCCGGGTAGCGTCCGCAGCTTCGAGACATGAAGATTGCCCCAAATCTCTGCCCCGTTCGGTCTCACGTAGCGTTTCTCGATTCGATAACCGTCAATCAACCCCGCGCGCAGTTTTTGGAAGAGACTCCAGTCCTCGCGCGAGTCTTCGTCCCTGGCAAACTGGTCGCACGTCATCCTCTGCATTTCCCCTTGTTCATAACCCAACATGGCGCAAAGGGCCGCATTGGCGAATAAAATACGACCATCCATGTCCTCTAGCGCGATTCCCAGAGAGGCTTGGTCGAAAATAGCTTCGAAGCGCTGTTCGCTTGCCTGTTTGGCGGCCTGTGCCCACTTGCGAGAAAGGGCGGTGCCAAAGAGATTGCCCAATACACCCAACCTGCTAATCACGGCGCCTGGCCACTCCCGCTTGCGAGAAAGGTGAACAAGGACGAGCAATCCTTTCGCAGCGGTACCTGAGCTCGAGGGTACTAACGCAATGGATTTGACACCGAGTTGGTCGATATATTCACGGTCCAAGGCGGCCTCCGGAGGAAAGTCGCTGGTGTCGCTAATGGCAACCGGTTCTGGGCGCGACAGACGCTCGGCAATCCAGGGCACATCCTGCACGTGGAATCGCGCCGGCCCTGGCGGGACATCCGGCCGATGAGCGGAACTGATCTTTTCAACGGTCGAGCCGCCCTCGGGAATCGCAAACCAGCAAACACGATCCGCCGCTTCCGCTTCGAGGATCAGATTCAGTCCTTTTTCGAGCTCGCCATCAATATTCTCAGGTGGGCAGTCTGCGAGGGTGGTCGAAAGAGTAGAGACCACCCGCTCAAGCTCGAAGCGTCGCGTGATCGACGCCTGCGCCAGCTTGCGTCTTTTCCTTTCGATAAGTAGTACACCGATTAGCGTCGCCTCCGTCAGAAAAAAAAGGATTAGAGCGATCGTATAGTACGGATGAAGTTTCCAGACGGATGGTTCGAGAAATAAGGCGATGTTTGGAGCGTGGAGTCGGAAGGCGTGGGTCTCACGCTCGATATCTAGTGAAGTGTGCAGGCAGGAGAATTTCGCACAGAGGTAATTCGAAACATGCGAGGCTATCGCGCTCACGGAAAGCACAAAAAACACAACTAGTGCAGCGCAATACAAAATACTCATCGCTTAAATTGAAGTCTACTGCTCAGCGACCCCTTATACTGACCTCCTCTGAGAAGAAGATCGGTCAGCCTGTCCCAACCGCCTTGCGGCACAGTGTACAACTACTGATTGCCGGTTTCCAGCAATGAATTCAGTGCGTTGGAAAAAATATCCCACCAGGCGGCTAACGCGGGACTCGGGGCGCCTCAAATCGACTTCGGAGATCCGTGTGAATGGAGCGGCTTGGAGAAGAATAGCCGTCCCGCCAGAGCTTCTTCGATAGCCGTCGACAGGTCTGAATACATCCGAGCCTTCAAAACATAGCATGCGCCCATGGCACAAGCAGCTTCGACAGTGTCGGCATCCAGTTGTACCGTAAGAAACACCAGCTTTGGAGTAATCCCGAGAGCCTTGAGTCGGAGCGCGGCCTGAATCCCATCTGTACCCGGCATTCCGATGTCGAGAACCACGACGTCCGGCCTCAGTTCGGTGACGGCCTGGACCGCCATCGCGCCGTCGCCAACGGTCGCGACGACCTCGAACTCATCGCGTAACAGCATGGTGGCCTCAGACAACACTCTGCCGTGATCATCGGCTAGTACTACGGTTGGTTTGTGCCTGGAAGATGCCATGGCGGCGGTGGACCTCGTCTCTACGAACGGTATAACCGGCATCCTGCGATCTGACTCCATTTCACGAAACGTTGCTACTAGCAAAAGGCCGAGGCTCTACCCTGTCAGAACTTGCAGGGACAGAAAGGCAGACCGTTTCCAATGTTTGCTGCTTTGCGGGCTGGCACATGAGACGACGGTTGAGGAGGCAGAGGCCAATTCAATCGATCAAACTGGAACCTCAGCAGTGATTTACATCCCCGTGGCGCTTCGGGAGCCTCGACTAGTAGTTCTACGAGTATCGAAGCTGCGCGTCAGTCAGATAGGACGAACGCAAACCTCTGAAAGCGAACGGACTGACACCATTGGAAGGTGAGATACCCGGAAAACGGGAATCGAGTGGCTGGCCGATTGGAAGTTCTTCCGAGCCGCGCTATTAGTTTTGCCAGTACATCGTGGAAAGCGCAGAGCCTAACATGGCGGAAGCAGGCGACCTGTGGGAACTGGCCTTCCCTCCGGTGGGGATCGGTAGTTTGGGGACAAGTGAGATTACGAAGGAGGTCACTATGCCAGATCCTTTCGAACAACTGAAGCAGAAATACCAGCCTGTTTTGGACACGATACAAAAAGAGGGCGCCCAACTGCAAAATTTAAACCTCGATGGCAAGCAGCTTTTCTTGAAAGTGACGGCTGTTTCAGAGGCAAGCAAGAATCGGATCTGGGATGCGATCAAGGCAGTCGATCCCAACTTTACGGACCTGAAGCACGACATCGAGTTCCGTCAAGACAATCAAACCTATACGGTACAGCCTGGCGATAACCTGTCCAAGATCAGCAAGCGCTTCTACGGAGACGCGAACAAGTATCTTCAGATAGTCAAGGCAAACAATATCGAGGATCCAGACAAGATCAAAGTGGGACAACAACTCGTAATTCCAGCGGCCTAGACAGATTCTGGACGACGGCTCGCTCTACCGATCTGTTGTTGCAGGCATCGCGTTCAGGAGCGGCACCGGCGATAGGTCCGGGTCCGCGTCGAGAAATCCAACCTCAACCGAAACTAGCCGGCAGCGAACCTGCCTCCCGGAGGTCACAATGAGCTTAATCGATCAGGTCAGCAATGTTTTGAAGCAGTATGCGGGCAATGCGACCCCAAACACCGCGAACGCGACCGAGCACTTCGACCAAGTCGCACAATCCGCTCCGCAAAGTGCGATTGCAGAAGGCATCTCGGCTGCGTTCCACTCCGACCAGACGCCGGCTTTCGGTAATTTAGTCAGCACCTTGTTCAGCCAGTCCAGTGGTGATCAAAAGGCCGGAATCCTAAATCATCTCGTCGCTGCCGTAGGACCGGCCACTCTGGCGCAGTTAGCAGGCGGCGGAGCACTCGCGAGTTTACTAGCTGGAGGATCCGCGCAAGTTACTCCCCAGCAAGCTCAGAGTGTTTCTCCAGAACTCGTGCAGCAGATCGCTGCTCACGCGGAGAAGGCAGATCCCTCGATTGTCGACAAGGCGAGCGCATTCTATGCCCAACACACGACGCTCGTGAAGACCCTGGGCGGCGCTGCTTTGTCCATCGCACTGGCCAAGGTGGCGGAGCGGCAAAAGGCCGCGTGATGCCCGCAACTACAATGCGACTCTGAGGGCGCCGAATGTGTCGGTTTCAACGGCGCCCCGGATTTCACGCTGCATGGAAATGAAGGAGAAGAGTCTATGTTCGCCCTGATATGGGAAATACTGATCGGGCTCGTAGTTGGAGCGTTAGCGAAGCTGGTCATGCCGGGCAAAGATCCGGGCGGCATTCTGGTAACCATCATCATCGGTATTGCTGGGTCAATCGGAGCCACCTTTCTAGGACAGCTGATCGGCTGGTACAAGCCGGGACAGTCTGCCGGGTTCATCATGTCCGTCGTCGGAGCTGTATTGATTCTCGGGATTTACCGCTTGTTCAAAGGAAGGGCCACTGCGTGATGACTGGGAAGGTCGTGCCGGCGAATCTGCCGATTCGGCAATTTCAGAGAAGGGACCGATTATGGGGTCGAAAACTCACTTATCCTGCCTGACTGCATCTACGGTTTTGCTCGGCCTGTTAAGCGGAAACTCAGCATCCGCACAGGATGGAAAACTCGACATTCATGTTACCCCTAAACAGGCGTATGTCTTTGTTGACGACCGAGCGGTCAGCGAAGCCAGCAAACACCACTCTTTAAAACTCAACGCCGGCGACCACAAAATCGAATTGGTCAACTATGGCTATCGACCAGTTACACGTAATGTCACGGTGACGGCAGGAAAGACCACTGATCTCGAGGTCACGCTGGAGTCGGTGGGCGCGAACGTGTCGGGACCCTTCGGTGCCATGACGATCGATGGAGTGCCACGAGAGGCCGTACTACTGAACGGGAAGACGCCGGAGTTTTTCGTTGGCCATGGCGACGAATTTGACCACGAATTGTGGTGGAAGCAAGAACTCGTCGTACCGCCCGGGAAGTACGAAGTGACAATTCTAGGCGGTGACCAGACTGTCTGGTCAGGTTCGGTCGATGTTCCGGCCAACCAACGCGTGGTCATTGGTTATCCAAAGGGCATCCGCAAGACTGTGCCATGGCCAAGGGGCGAAAAATTGAGCGCGATTCCGCGCTTCAAAGTCGGAGACGCCAGTGCAACCGTGGCCATTGCCAAGCCTGCCGCGGATCTGTCGGCAACAGTGACGCAGCTTAACTGCGGGGATGCGTCACAACTCAAGTGGACGACCTCTGACGCACCTCAGGTCGAAGTCAGCCCGGTCGGTCCCGTCGCGACCTCCGGGGAACAGACAATCCAACCCAAGCAGACTACGACCTATAACCTAACGGCGTTGGGGCCTGGTGGCACGGCGACTTCGAGCGTAACGGTCAACCTGAACACGGCTGTCCAAGCCAATCTGGGGCTTTCCTCGCCCGAAGTCAGATACAAAAGAGTCGGAGACAAGGTCGTCGAAGACAGCAGCACGGCGCTGAATTGGACCGCCACCAACGCCTCCGCAGTAACCATTGATCCTTTGGGGACCGTTGATCCCACTGGCAGCCGCACATTGCAGATCGCGCCACAAAAAACCGACCCAGGACCTGTGGACGAAACTGTAAACTACACGCTGAAGGCAACGAATGACTGTGGCGGAGCCGAAACCAAAACGGTTGCCCTGCACATTGTGGGATCGATTGAGCAGCCCGAGATCAAGCTTTCGATGCGCAGCGTTTACTTCCCGACGGACCGGCCAAGATCCACGAAGTCGGAAGCGGCCCTGCTCCCCAGCGAAATGGACACGCTGAAGAGCATTGCGGACACGTTCACAAAATACCTTGCCGTTAAGCCGGATGCTCACCTTGTTCTCTCCGGGCACGCGGATCGCCGCGGGCCGGAGGCATACAACAAGCCTCTGTCGGAGCGGCGAGCGGAACTGGCCAAACGTTACCTGATCGAACAAGGAGTTCCAGAGGCAAATATCGAGACTCAAGCCTACGGCGAAGAGCAGAACCTCACCGCGGACCAAGTCAAAGAACTGTTGCAGCAGGACGCCAGTCTGACAGATGAGGACCGCCAGAAAGCCCTTCAGAAGCTACCCACCATCGTTTTCGCATACAACCGCCGAGTGGACCTTACGTTGAGTCCCGCGGGCCAACAGTCGGATCGCGTATACCCGTTCAATACGAACGATTTCGCGAGGCTGATTGACCGAAACGGCCCGAATAAGGAAGGTGGACTGGAGCTGGCGGCGGAGAAGAAAAAGATCGAGAACTAGCAGACAGCTGAGTCAGTCTGTCCCTCGAATTGATCAGGCTACCTGCTTCTTGAGCGAGGGCGGTTTTTGTTGGAACGCACCCACTTTGCCACCTACAAGGAACTGCTCCGCGCTGATCCGGCCAAAGACCTCAATCAGCTTCGCAACACCACCCGTCCAACCGGTCTGATGACTGGCTCCCAGGCCGGCGCCATTGTCTCCGTGGAAGTATTCATAGAATAAGATGTAATCCTTCCAGTGGGGATCGGTCTGAAACTTCTCGGTTCCTCCGTAGACCGGACGCCTGCCAGATCGATCGCGTAGGAATATTCGGGTTAATCGATTGGAAATTTCCCGAGCCACCTCAAAGAGGTTCATCAGTTTGCCCGAGCCGGTTGGGCACTCAATCTTGAAGTCGTCGCCGTAATAGAGGTAGAACGACAGCAGTGCGCGGATCAGCAACTCATTCACTGGCATCCAAACCGGACCACGCCAGTTGGAATTCCCACCGAACATGCCGGTGTCGGACTCCGCGGGAAGATAGTTCACCCGATAGTCCTGGCCTTTCACGTTGAATACATACGGATGCTCGGCATGGTAGCGGGATAACGCGCGTATGCCGTAAGGGCTGAAGAATTCGTTCTCATCGAGCATGCGGGATAAGATTCTGCGCAGCCTTTGAGGATTCACCAACGCAATGATGCCGCGCCCTCCGTATCCCAGGTGGTCGACCCCGGTTGGATGAATGCTTCCGCGTAGCTCGGGCATCCGCTTCAATCGTTCTTTCAGGACATTCGTGACTCGCGGTACCCGGTCACGTTGCCAGGGCTCGATGACGGAAGTCGCACAGAGGGGCAATAAGCCCACCATGGAGCGCACTTTGAGGCGTGTAGCGCTACCATCCGGGAGACGCAAAACGTCGTAGTAGAAGCCCTCCTCTTCGTCCCACATGCCGTCCTCCCCCATTCGATTCATGGCGTGAGCAATCAAAAGAAAATGGTCTGCAAACTTGATCGCCATGTCCTCGAAGAACGAGTCTTGTGCGGCCAGTTCGACGCCGATCTCGAGCATGTTCTGGCAAAATAGCGATACCCACGACGTTCCGTCCGCTTGCTCGAGGTGCCCGCCCGTGGGCAGCGGGGCGCTGCGGTCGAACACGCCAATGTTATCCAGTCCCAGGAAACCACCTTCGAATACGTTCTTGCCGAAGCGGTCTTTGCGGTTCACCCACCAACTGAAGTTCAGCAAGAGTTTCGCAAAGGAACGCTTGAGGAACTCCAGATCACCTTCGCCTTTCAGGCCCTGTTCGGTGCGGTATAAGAAGAGGGTCGCCCAGGCGTGCACAGGCGGGTTGACGTCGCTGAAGTTCCATTCGTAAGCCGGAATCTGACCGGTGGGATGAAGGAAGAACTCCTGAAGCATGAGGTCGAGCTGTTCCTTGGCAAAGTCTACATCTACAGTGGAGAGCGCGATCGTGTGGAAAGCTAAATCCCAGGCAGCATACCAGGGGTACTCCCACTTATCCGGCATGGAGATTACGTGCTCGTTGACCATGTGAAACCATTCGCTGTTTCGCATTGACCGGCTGCCCGGCCGCATCGGATCCACTTCATGCTCCTTGAGCCACATGTTCAGGTCGAAGCCGAAATACTGTTTACTCCACAGCATTCCCGCGAGCGCCTGTCGCATAACTCGAGCTTCATCTTCGCTAACGCTTTCCGGCGTGATGCTTCGATAGAAGATCTCTGCTTCATTTTTTCGAGCCTGCATGACGTCATCAAAACTCTTGAAGCGATCTCCTGTGGCCGCAAGGGCCAGCGCGCCCAGCCGCAGACGAATAGTTTTGGTCTCGCCGGATCCGACTGTCATGCGGTAGAGTGCCGCGGCCTTGGTTCCGGTAGCTCCGGGTTTACAGCATCCCGTTTGCCGCTGACCACATAGTCGTTAATACCGTCTTTCACGTATGGGGTGGCATTTGCAGTACCGAAGAGCCGTTCGTTATTGGTTTCGTTCTCGGTGAAGAGCAGTTGAGCGTCGCCCTCGCAGTAGAGGAAGCGCTCTCCCAATTGGGGGTGTGAGGCGCCGATAACCGCGGCGCCATTATCAGTGAGGCCTTCGAGTTTGGGCTTCACTGCCTCAGGCCACCAGTTCCAGCTGTTACGAAACCAAAGGGTCGGCAGAACGTGAATCGCGGCCGCTTCTGGTCCACGATTGCTGACGCTGATTTTTATCAAGATGTCTTCTGCGCTCTCTTTGGCATACTCGACGAAGACATCAAAATAACGATCCGTATTAAAGATACCGGTGTCGAGTAGTTCATATTCCATGTCAGCACGGCCTCGACTGCGGCTCGTCGCCAACAGATCAGCGTAAGGAAAGGCAGCCTGCGGGTATTTGTAGAGGTACTTCATGTAGGAATGGGTCGGCGTGCTGTCGAGATAAAAGTAGTATTCCTTTACATCCTCACCATGATTGCTTTCGCTGTTCGTCAGTCCGAAGAGACGTTCCTTCAGGATTGGGTCCTTTCCGTTCCATAACGCGACACTGAAGCACAGTTGTTGCTTCTCGTCGCTGATTCCGGCGAGGCCGTCCTCGCCCCAGTGATAGGCGCGCGATCGAGCCTGGTCGTGGCTGAAATAGTTCCAGGCGTCGCCATCGGTGCTATAATCCTCGCGCACGGTCCCCCACTGTCGCTCGCTAAGGTAAGGCCCCCACTTTCTCCAAGGCACCGTTTGCGTGCGTACTTCCAGCAGTCGAAGACTTTCCGCATTCAGCTTTTCGTTGGACATAGGAGTGCTCCTCGGCCTGGAATCGGGCGATGACGCTGAGGTCGCAACAAACTTCGTCTCGGGGGTTTGGCACATTTCATGGAATTGAGTAACACGACGCCAATAACTTCGTCATTGAGTGAAATTCAGCGACAGGCCCACACACTGACGCAGTAACTCGATGCTTATGCCATTCTGCGAGCGTCGATTCGGTTGGAAAACTGTCAACTTTGATAGTGGAGGGAGTTCTGGGAGGCAGGGGCGAGCTTGGTCTTCGACCCGCCAGCATCAACGGCTATGTTTGGCAAGGCAACCAACCGAGAAACCGTCGTATTCCTGCCCAGTGAAAGAGTCAGCGGACTCACCGTACCGAATGTCCTGCGAGGATGAACGGCAATCACCCCGAGGCTCCAGACTTCTATGGTGGTGCAATCACGCGCTCGCGGATGGCAAATCTCACTAAGTCGGAGTTCGTTTTGAGTCCGAACTCTTCCATGATCTTGTACTTATGGAAGGCAACCGTCCTGGGAGAAAGATGGAGAACATCGGCCGTCTCCGTCATGGTTCGGCCTTCGGCAAGCAACTGCAGGACTTGGCGCTGGCGCGGCGTCAGCCCCTTTTCACTATCGTCTCTTGGGTCCCGAACAAACCGATCAAGCAGTTGTTGAGCAATTTTGGGAGTTACGTAGGATCTGCCTTTCAACGCTCCCCAAACTGCCTTTACCAATTCTGATGCCGCGGATTTCTTCAGCAGATATCCGGATGCCCAAGATCGAAGAGCCTCAGCCGCAAGCTCAGTATCTTCGTTCATGGTAAGAACGATCAGTTTGGTTTGCGGTATAAGCTCTTTCAACTTACGCCCCGCATCCATTCCGCTGAGGAACGGCATTCCGATGTCCACGATAATGACGTCCGGGTTCAACTCGGGTGCGACTCTTACGAGCGTTTGGCCATCGGACACTGTGCCGACAATTTCGAACTCAGGTTCCAGAAGCTTCCTGAAAGCTTCCACAACCATCGTGTGATCGTCAGCCAAGAGGATACGCGGCCGCCCCATTCTTGACGCCTCCACGAGGGACTCGCTGCTTTTTAGAATCAACGTCTACGTGCAAAGGTCGAAGCCGCCGCTCGAAGCCGTTGGCCCGGGCGCTTCTTCTTTTATCCCAACAGACTACGATTCTTTCGTCGCCGTGAATACTGGTAACAATCACAGTAATTACCAGGTGAGTTCGCACCGAACTAGGTTAGTCTTTGTGCGCTCCAGATTCTTTCCGCGAGGCACGCTCGCTACAGAAGAAATTTGAGCACTTCCTTGACGATGAGATCGAAGGGCAACACGACCAGAGCAAGAGGCATTGCGGGAGCCAGCGCCGCACCCGCCAAACGACCTATGCTGCGCATTCCGATGGGAACGGTTTTTGTTTGCTGCACGTTGGCCACAATAGAATAAAGGTCAATCGTCGCCGAGAAGTCCGGCATTTTGAGGGCATCATCGCGCGGATTGCCCGGGGTCGTCAACCACTGTTGCTCAAATTGACGGCCCATGCTGGTCGCTAGGGCGCCATATTAAAAGATGCCGCGACTGCGAGTCTGCCGCAAAGTGCGCCAAAAAACGCATAACGGACATGCGCACAAGATCACAACGATCGCGATCACTGCGAGGGGAGTGTATCGGAAAGATGTCAGAGATTGACGTAAATACAGTACCCGGTTAGCCACCCCACCGCCGACAATGGTACCAACGGCAAAGCTGAAGGGCATGTATAGCCACATGCACTGCTCTACGAAAATGAGCCCACCTGCACGGTCGGGATGAGCTGGGATCAATTGCAGATCCAGCCCGGAAACAATGATCAAAAACCAAAGCCAGAGCATCTGCCGCCAAACCCACCGAAGTAAGACGAAGAGGATCATGGGAAAGCCGACCAAGGCATACCATGAACCGGCCGGGGAAAGGGTAAGAATGCCATGCGGACCAAAACACCAGGGCATGAGTGGGCTTGCCGCGATGATAGAAATCGTGGAAGCCACGAAGGAGTACACCAGAACCACATCATGAACTGAGCGATAAGCGTACCTCCCCCTCCCTCAAACGAGCGGATTGCCTTGTCGAAGCGGGGCCAGTCCTCTTCCTTGACCAGTCCCTCATCTCGGAACTTGTGGGCTATGGTCATGAGCCTCGCCGCGAGAAGCGGCTCGGTAATGATCGAGAGGAATTACGACCAAGAGTCGCGATTGTGCAGCGCAATCAGTCAAGAAGCTTCGCATGGCATCGAATCCATGCGAAGCTGCGAGGCTTGCCGTCGGCATCCACGCAACAGCAACGGCAAAGATTGCGATGCGGATTGTTCGAGTCTGAGTAAAGGCGAGCGGCGCTACGGCTTCGTGAGGAGGCGGGGTCGACTCCCCGGGTGATGGGACTTCACTCAGACGAACCGTTCCTCTCATGATCTCCCTTGTAAATCGTATGTCACGATTGCCAGTGCGCCGGAGCCACCCCAGAGTAACTTGATTCTGGTCCGGACCAGAAGCGCCTGAAACTGTCAGATCTGATAGGCGGCAGGAGCGCGAGACGGTGCCTTCTTCACGGCATATCGCTGCGAAATACGAGCGACTCCCTCTAGACCTGAGGCGAAGCGAAGGCAAAATGGCGTCCTTGGGAGCCGCCGGACTTCCAGAATCGGACTAGTAAAACTACCAGTGCGACCGCCTGATCGACAGCAGTAGAATGAATTCAAAGGGCGGAGGGTTGCCGCTCACCCCAAAACCAGGTCAAGCAGCATCACAGTGCTCAGTTGTTGTGAGGTGTCTATGCTTGCAACCAGCCGCCCCCGCATTCTGATCGCGGACGATCACATCCTTGTAGCCGAAGCGTTCAAAACGTTTCTGGCGACAGATTTCGACGTGATTGCAACCGTGCATGACGGACGCAGCCTCATCGCATCAGCAATGGCTCTTCGACCCGATGTCATTGTCGCCGACATTGCCATGCCACTGCTCAACGGATTGGACGCCGCGGACCGCATCAAACGATCTTTGCCTGATGTGAAGTTAGTGTTTGTAACTCTTCATCGCGAGCCCAGCCTGATTGCAGAGGCCTTTCGGCACCGTGCGTCCGCCTACCTGTTGAAGACCTCAGCCGCTTCCGAACTGGTAACTGCGATTGGTCAGGCGTTGAAGGGGAAAACATATTTGTCAGTGGCCCTCGCCGCCCTGTTACCGGAACTACTGGTATTGCTGGGCGGGGTGACGTCGACACGTAACAAGCTTACCGACAGACAACTGGAAGTCCTGCAACTCCTCGCGGAGGGGCGATCCATGAAGGAGGTTGGGGCTGTTCTCAATCTTAAAACTGAAACGGTGGCTTTTCACAAGTATCGGATTATGAACTGCTTGAATCTTCAAAACGATGCCGAAATTGTTCAATGTGCTGTGCGCGAACACATCGTATTTGGCTGACTTTTTCTGGCGCAGGAGGCCAACCTGATCGGCATGACTCCTTCTTAAACTCTGCCGTTCCATTCGCCCAATACGGCGGCTGATCCGAGCATCACCTTCTGCTCAAGATTAAAAGGTCCAACCAATGCTGTTACTGATCCCCAAGTCGTTCCTTCTGGAATTGTTGGGCGGCCTGCTGTCAAAGTTGTCCCAGAAGGAAAAGTCGGTATGAAAATTATTGACCAGCTTGACGCTGAACGTGGTTTTGGTTGTCGATCGGATGCGGCCAGCATCCGACAGCCCCGGATAAACGAGCAATTGCGATTGCATGCTGTAACGGTCAAACCGGAAAAGTTGGTACTGAAGTCCCAGCAGCGCTTCCAGGTTTTGGTCTGAAGGTTGGCCTGCCTGAAAGTTCTCATGGGTATATACGGAGCCTGCCAGCCAAACCAGGGTGTTGTGGTTGGTGCGCAGAAAGAAGCGGCCATACCCGCCGCCGAGCGTAGTGCGAAGAGCCAGGTTTTGTTGCGAGCTATGCAAGAAATCACCTAGGCCGGCGATGAAGGAATTTCGACTCATGAAAAGTCCGTCGAGAGTCTGGAACTCCACAAGATTGCTTTTAGAACCTCCCGACTGTCCGCTGAACGATGAAGTGAAGCTGACGCTATCCATCCATCTCGTGGTCAGATAATTTGCGCTGGCGTCCGAAGTGAGAGCAGTCTGATTGTTGCCGCTGGTAAAATCGACTCCGAAGTCGAGCGCGCCGGTGAGCTGCCTCCAGAAATTCTTCTTCTGTGATTCGATAGAGACGACATCCGGGGAGGAGGCATGCACTTCACCGGATGTGGCGTGGATTTCAAAGTCCTTTCCGGGCGCTTCTTCCTCAGATACTTTCTCGATGGTACCAGCCGTACGCTTGCCATCTTTCGTTACGATTTGAAACCCACCGGTGCTCTCCACCTTCGCGACTTGCAACCAATCCAGACCGATCGATCCAGAGAAATAATCAGTTGCAATGTAGAGCACACCATTCTCCAACTTCTTCACCTCTCTCCCGTCATGTGGTCGCCATTTTTCATAATGATGACATCGTGGCGCGTTACCTTGGCTGAGGCGGGAAAGCCGGCAAGAACTGCGAGGCATGCCAAAACAAACGATCGAGCAAATGGAATACAGCGAGCATGGTGCGGCATTTTTTAAACTCCAGATTGCACAATCGACCTCGTACGGAAAGAGACCTCTGTGGCGGCGTTCAGGATGAAAAAAGGTCAGACCGAAGCGGGATTCCAGAGCCACGTGGAGCAGTATTGTCCAAGCGGCATACAGTCGGGCGACGCCCTTTGTCTCTGTTCCGGCCGCCGGGCTGCTGCAACCCAGGGCGAGACTTTGGAGAGTGATCGTTGATTCTTCTTCACAAGATCGAAACGGAGTCCAAGATCGTCCACGATCAAGCCTCAGGATCAAGCTGAGTGTACCGAACTGTGAACTCGCAGATCCAATAGGATTCGGATTCAGCCACGCCCGAAGGCGCGCCAACACAGGATTGACGATTGGTGCCTGCTCGGCGGTAAAGCTCGGCGCAATCCGAATCCCCCGAAACGCCTGATGCGGGCGCGGCGTGTATCTCGGAGCGTTTCAACCAACCACACGCGACTGAGCCCGAATTCTTCCGCCCTATTAGTGTTGACAGTTGCCGCAAGATTTATCGCAATCTTCAAGGATTTCCCGCCGCGTCAGAAGGCAGCGTCGTTCACGATTGATCAGGCACTCGAAAAAATGGCCTCTGCCGCAACTGGTGGCAAAGCCTCCAAAAGTGCCGCCTGACAAACGCACAAAACCGCGCCGCGCCTGGATCCCTGCCAGGCGCGGCGGTAAGCTTTGTAAACTTCAGCCGGAACGCCTCGTCAGTCAGAGCTGAGAGCGTCCGTTTCAACTAACGACGGCTTCGGAAGAACGATTGCAAAATTTCCGCGCTGCGCCCAGCCAGCACTCCGCTTCGAACTTCGATCTTATGGTTCAGTTGCGGATGATTCAGGACTTGCATGACCGACTGTACGGCCCCGGCCTTGGGGTCGTCCGCGCCATAGACTAATCGCCGAATCCGGGCATGCACCATCGCACCGGCGCACATGGCGCACGGTTCAATGGTGACGAACAGTTCGCAGTCTTCCAGACGATGGTTACCGACGGCAGCACCCGCCTCACGCAGAGCGATCACCTCCGCGTGCGCTGTCGGGTCAGAGCCGGCGATGTTGCGATTCCAGCCGCGCCCCACGATCCGCCCCTCCCGTACCACGATCGCGCCCACCGGAACTTCTCCCGCTTCGAGCGCACGCTGGGCACAGCGCAATGCCTCTTCCATCCAGAGCTCGTCTGCCTTGGGCTCGTCGCTCGACTCACCCCGACGAGACTCGCCCGAAGCGGTCTCCGGTGTCAGGTTTATACTCTTGAGACTTTTGTTGGATGTTGTTTTGTGAAGAGGCACGAGGGGTTGATGCTCCGCAGTATTCTAGCGGGTTTGGCGCAGGATTTCAGGGATCAACAGGCAGACCAATGTGGAACACCGCGCGGACGAACGAACCGCGCACAACTCAGATCATGCTCAGCACTGAACGCACGACTTCCGGCACTACCGCGTGCAGCACAGCAGGCACCACAATCCGGCCCACTGGGTAGGCCAGCATGACCGCCGGCAGCACGACCAACATCCAGGTTCTGGTCGGCAGGTTTGTGAAATAGGCCTTCATAACGTCCTCTATTTTTAAGTACGGATTGGCCACGAGAAAAGTTCCCGTCGGCCCACTCCTCACCGAAGTCCGCTCCCTTCAATGACTAAGACCGAGTTAAGGGGTTAGACGTTCGGGAAAAAGAAGGGTCTGCAACATATTTTGGAGGAACAACAGGGAAGCGCCCGGTTTGGGCGATTCGCCGGATAATGGTATGCTAGCGGCGATATGGGTATGCCGAGTTTGCTCCGCAAAGTCTTCCTCGTCGACCTGCTGCAGGGACTAAAGGTTACGTTCCGCTATCAGGATCCCAAGGAAATCTATACCGAGCAGTATCCGCTGGAGCGGCCGCAGGTGGCCGAGCGCTACCGCGGGGCGCCGCGGCTGAACGTCAACCCTGATACCGACGAGACCATGTGCATCGCCTGCGACCTGTGCGCGCTGGCTTGTCCGGAACACCTAATTGTGGTCTCGAGCGAACGCAACGAGAAAACCCGTCGCAAGGAGCTCACTAACTTCACCTACGACCTAAGCCGCTGCATGTTCTGCGGCCTCTGCGAAGATGCCTGTCCGACCGACGCTCTCGAACTGACACAAGATTTCGAACTCGCCAGCTACGACCGCGTAGGGTGGATCTGGGACCGCGAAACGTTGGAAAAAGGCCCGAAACCAACGCAGTATCAGAAATAAGCTTTCAGCCGTAAGCTCTCGCAGAATCCAATTGTGAGCAGCCCTACCGCGGATGCCTCCCATTACAACCTTCCAACTTCGGTTATTCCTGTTTCGCGAGGCGCTTTTCTGGCAGGAAATACATGGCGGGAATCAGCGCGAAGATGAAGAACGAAGCGTAGACCGACACGTAGGCCAGCGGCACGGAGGTAAGATAGAGCGCCCCTGAGAAGGCGTTCTTTCTCTGGATGGAGCGGTGATAGTCGGCTAGCGTTCCATCCAGTTGATCCTGCTCGATCAGAATCATTCGCAGCAGGTAAAACGCCGAAGAGCACAACACCAGATCCAAACCGTACAGCGCCACCGCCAGCGGTTCGTGATAGTTCTTGCCCAGATAGTCGGTGACAAACGGCACGAGCGACATCCAAAACAGCAGGTACAGATTCGACCACAGCAACCGCGCTGTGACTTCGCGAATCGCATGGATCAGATGATGGTGGTTCACCCACATGATGGCCACCACCAGAAAGCTGAGTCCGTAGCTCAGGAATACCGGGGCGACCTTCCATAATCCCGCAAGCGTGGGCTGCGAAGGCGCATGCAACTCCAGCACCATGATCGTCACAATGATGGCGATCACGCCGTCGCTGAAGGCTTCTAGACGGCCCGTTGTCATTTCGCTGTGCGGCATGCGGAGAATCTACCACGGAGGGACGGAGTCACGGAGTAAACTGAACTCACAAACAGCTAACATCGCCAAAGCGATAAGGACGCCCATCGAAGGTAGCTCTTTTGTCCTTTCTTTTTCGCCGTGCCTCTGTGGTGCCATAGATTCAAGCGGGCTGCTGCTGCGTCATGCAGTGCATTGCTCCCAGTCCCCAAATGAAGTCGCCAGAATAGATGGGCACGATCTCACGCGTAGGGAACAGCTCAGCCAGGGTGTTGAGCGCGATCCTGTCGTTAGGACGGTTGAACACCGGCGCCAGCACGACTCCGTTCGCGATGTAGAAGTTGGCGTAGCTGGCTGGCAGGCGCCGCCCTTCGAAGATGACTGGCTGCGGCATGGGTAATTCCACAACGATCAACTGTCTCCCGTCCTGATCCCGGGCGGCTTGCAACCGGTGCAAGTTGGTGAGCAGAGGAGCGTGGTTTACGTCCTTCGAGTCCCGCTCAACCATGGTAACGACGGTGTTTTTAGAGACGAAGCGAGTCAGGTCGTCGACATGCCCGTGGGTGTCGTCGCCGAAAATACCGCGTCCCAGCCAGATCGTATTCGGAGCACCCAGGTAGTCAGCGAATGCCTTCTCGTAGTTCACCCGCGCCATGCGCGGATTGCGTTCCTGCACTTTGGTCAGCAAGCACTCTTCCGTGGTCAGAATCGTGCCTGCGCCGTTCACGTCGATCGATCCTCCTTCGAGCACCATCCGTTCGCCCTTGGAAATCACTCGGACTTCGTCCGCGTGCGCCGCTTTCGCCATCAGGCTGCCGATCTTTTCGTCATGACGCCAGTTCGAATATTTAGCCCACGCGTTAAAGCGAAATTTTACGGCGAGCCGACCAGGTTTATGTGGGGACAGCCGCCCTCGACTGTCCGACCGGGCAACGCCCGGCTGGAGAGTGAGGAAAATACATCCCGAATCCCTTAGCCAGGTGCGGTTCGTTGCCCAGCGATGGAAACGGATGTTCGACGAAAACGCGCCTCCCCGCTCGAGAACTCTCCGCGCCTGTCTCGCGGCGGCAGCATCGTTGACGATCAACTCGACCCGCTCATGTTTCGCCAGATTGCGGATGATCTCGGCGTACACCCATGGAATGGGCTCGAATTTGCCCGGCCAGTCGCCGTGGTAGTGCGGCCAGGCGAGCCATGTAGCGGCGTGAGGCTCCCATTCCGCGGGCATGCGATACGCGAGCGATGCCGGAGTCGCTGCTTCAACCGGTGAGGTTTTACTGGACGATCTGCGCGGGGCTTTGGCCACAGTGAATTCTCTGGTCCTAGTCGATCAAGCGGTTGGTGATGGGAGCATACGCATCAATTCGACGGTCGCGCAGAAAAGGCCAGTTGCGGCGGATCTCCTCCAGTGCCTTCAGGTCCACATCGCCGACCAGGATCTCCTCCCGGTCGTGCGATGCTTCCGCTAGCACACGCCCGAATGGATCGCAGAAGAACGAACCGCCCCAGAACTCGAGCCCCTGCCCAGGCGCCGACTTCCCACGGATATTCCCGGTCTCGAAACCGACGCGGTTAACGACCGCCACGTACACGCCGTTCGCAATCGCGTGCGCCCGCTGGATCGTCCGCCAGGCATCATGCTGCGCCACTCCAAACTCCGCCTTCTCCGCAGGATGCCACCCGATTGCAGTGGGATAAAACAATATCTGCGCTCCCTGCAATGCCGTCAGCCTAGCTCCCTCGGGATACCACTGATCCCAGCAGACGAGCGTACCGAGGCGTCCCGCGGTCGTGTCGAGCGCGCGGAATCCCAAATCCCCGGGGGTGAAGTAGAACTTCTCGTAATAGAGCGGATCATCTGGAATGTGCATCTTGCGATAAAGCCCGCGCAAGGAACCGTCGCTGTCGAAGATTGCCGCAGTGTTGTGGTAAACGCCAGGGGCACGTTTCTCGAACAGTGAGGCGATCAGGACCACCCCATAGTTCCGCGCCGCGGCCGCCAACCTCTCGGTAGTCGGGCCAGGAATGGGTTCGGCCAAATCGAACAGCGCATGATCTTCGCGCTGGCAGAAATACTGTGTCTGGAAAAGTTCGGGCAGGCAGACGACCTGCGCCCCACGCCCAGCGGCGTCCGCAACGCGGCTGATGGCCTTCTCAAGGTTCTGTTCCGGCTCCGGGCCACACGACATCTGCATCAGCGCCACGCGAAATTTCTCAGGGGGCACGCGTTTCCGACCTCCGCGAACAATATAGCATTCGACCCCGGGCCGGGACCCTGTGCTTCTGACTTCGGTCCTCGACCGGCGAGTAACGCCTCCAGTCCTGCCGATGGTGGAAGCAGTACGAATGATGCCAGAGATTCCCCTAGTAAGCCTGATGGACGAGGATTCCCACTGTTGTTCGCGGATCCGGACAAAAATCTTTTCTCAGCGAGGAACAACCAACATGGGCTACAATCGCTGCCGCCTTGAATGAACCGGCCACTTCCTGAGCAACGGAATCGACGCTGAAAACGCAAGCTTCACAGAGCAGACAACTAGGAGAAACCATGTTTCGAAGATTCGCTACTTTCCTTATAACCATCCTCGCCGTAGTGTCGGTCATGAATATCGTTTGCCAGGCGCAGTCCCGGCGCCCGCTGACGGCTCATGCCCGTGAAGTGGTTCTCAGTGGACGTGCACCTTTGGTCGGGCGCGTTCCAACTTCGCAGTCTCTGCGTCTGGTCCTGGTTTTGCCGCTTCGCAACCAGGATGCCTTGGATCGCCTATTGAAAGATCTCTACAATCCTTCCAGCCCGTCTTATCGTCAGTTCCTGACGGTGGAGGAGTTCACGGAAAAGTTTGGACCCAGCCAGCAGGACTACGACGCCGTTGTTGCTTTCGCGGAGGCACATGGCTTGACTGTGGTGGGCACATCACGGAATCGAGTGAATGTCGATGTCCGTGGATCGGTCGCCACCATTGAAGAAGCCTTTCATTTGACCATGGGCCTCTACCAGCATCCCACAGACAACCGGATCTTCTACGCTCCGGACCGGGAGCCCACGCCCGATTTGACAATTCAGCTATGGCATATCTCGGGCCTGGACAACTATTCAATCCCGCGTCCCGCCGTACATCGAAATCAGAGTGCGAGGTCCAACGCCACCACGGGCTCCGGCCCAAGTGCTTCGTTTTTAGGCAGCGATATGCGGGCGGCATACTATGGTGGAAGTCTGACAGGCAGCGGTCAGTCGTTGGGGCTACTCGAGTATTACGGCACTGATCTGTCTGACCTGACCACCTACTTCAAGAATGCGGGCCAAACGAACAATGTCCCGGTCACTCTCAAGTCCACAGACGGGACCAGCACAAGCTGCGTCTATCCGAGCTGTGACGACACTGAACAGACCTTGGATATGACCCAAGCGATCGGCATGGCTCCGGGCTTGTCCAGCTTGGTAATGTATGTGGGATCTACGGATTCCGCCATCTTCAACGCTATGGCTACGGCCAGTCCTCTCAACGCGCAATTGAGTTCCTCGTGGACGTGGTACCCGGCGGACCCCAGCACCGATAACCCATACTTCCAGGAGTTCGCGGCGCAAGGTCAGAATCTGTTTCAAGCGGCTGGGGACAGTGGGAAGTGGACCACGTCGGGTACGGCCTCCGAGATTTTTCCCGCGGATGATGTGTACGTTACCTCGGTCGGCGGGACGGACTTGAATACGAGCGGCGCAGCCGGTCCCTGGAGTTCGGAAACAACCTGGGTCGACGGTGGCGGCGGCATTTCGCCCGACAAGTATGCGATTCCTTCCTGGCAAACCGCCGCGGCCAGCGGTTGCTCTTCCTGTTCCAAAACCTATCGCAATGGCCCCGACGTCTCGGCCAATGCGAATTTCACCTTCTACGTTTGTGCCGACCAGACAACTTGCACTGCCAATGAGTACGGCGGCACCAGCTTCGCTGCACCCATGTGGGCCGGCTACCTGGCCCTCGTCAACGAACAGGCAGTCGCTAACGGCAATCACACGGTCGGTTTCATCAATCCGAGTCTCTACACGATCGGTGCGGGCTCCAGCTATAACAGCGACTTCCACGACATCACCAGCGGCAGCAATGGCTATTCGGCAACCACGGGCTACGATTTGGCGACCGGATGGGGCAGTCCCAGCGGAAGCGGTTTGATCAGCGCACTCGCCGGAAGCTCATCAGGTTCCGGCTTTAGCCTTTCCGCCTCGCCGGCTTCGGTTACGGTCGCGCAAGGCGCCAAGGGAACTTCCACAATTACCAGCACGGTGACGGGTGGTTTTGACTCGGCCATTTCCTTATCCGCGACTGGCCAGCCAACCGGCGTGACAGTGGCCTTCAGCCCGACCTCGATCACCGGGGCCGGAACCTCGACTTTGACGCTGACCGTGGCTTCATCTACCGCTCCCGGAACGTATCACATCACCGTCACAGGAACGTCCGGCAGCACCGTCGAAACCACCCTGGTCTCCCTGACAGTCACCGGAACCAATCCGAACTTCGCCATCAGTGCGTCGCCTACAACGATTAGCGTGGCCAGGAGCAGTTCCGGTACCGCCACCATCACCACGACAGTTTCTGGCGGTTTCAACTCGGCGATTAGCCTGTCTGCTTCGGGACAGGGAACCGCTCAGACCGTAACCCTCAGCCCCAGCTCCATCGCGGCGCCGGGCTCCGGAACCTCAACCATGACCGTCAATGTGGGCAAGAGTGCCAGACTCGGGAATCACACCATTACGATTCGGGGCACAGGAGGAGGCGTAACGCATACGACTACTGTCACTCTCAATGTCCTGCAGTAGGGGTAACGTAAAGTCTCCGGCTCAGTGCCTCGGCAAATGAGCATGCAAAAGCCCGGACCTCCGCGGTCCGGGCTTTTTCTCTGCCATATCAATCCAAGTAGAAACGCAAGAAGGACCAAGCACGACGTGGCACCCGCTCGCGATGTTCCTGTAGAGTATCTTGTCGGGTAGAACACAATCGGCTTGGAGGCTGGCAGTGAAGCAAAACAATCACGGACACTCGAAGGACCACGCTCATCCTGCGCCGGGACACGCCGCCGGCGGCGAGGGTAAAGACAGAAATCTACACAATCCCATCGAAGACCGCCTGATTCCGCTCGAGCCTCTCGATCTAGCGAAGATCCACTCGATCGACGGCCTGGTCCGCGCGATGTCCAAGACCGCCTTCACCGGACGCCAACTCGGCGAGGCCGCCGACGTCCTCGAGGCAATGGCGCTCGACGAAGACGCTTTCATCGTGATGACCCTTGCCGGGGCCATGACTGTCGCCAAGCAGGGATTGATCGTCACCGAGTTAATCGACCGCGGCATTGTGAACGCGATCGTCTCTACCGGTGCCCTCATGGCTCACGGACTAGTCGAGGCCACCGGCCGAGCCCACTTCCGCGCCAATCCAGAAGTCTCGGACGAGGAACTCTACGAACAGGGCTACAACCGGGTATACGATACGCTTGAGCCCGAACAAAACCTCGACGACGTGGAAGAAGTCATGGCGGCCGTCCTCGAGGCTTGGGACCACAACGAGATCATGTGCTCCTACAAGCTGAATCACGCCATCGGTGCCTATCTCGCGAAGCGCGATCAGAACCAGCGCGGAATCCTGAAATCAGCCTACGAACAGGGTGTACCGGTATTCGTGCCGGCCTTCAGCGACTCCGAACTCGGTCTCGACACCGCCCTGAACAACCGGCTGCGCGAGTCCACGGGAAGGCACAAAATTCGCTTCGATCCCTTCGAAGATCTTGAGCACTTTGCCGCAACCCTCTTGCGCCAGAAGAAACTCGGAATCTTCACCATTGGCGGCGGCGTTCCGCGTAACTGGTCACAGCAATTCGGACCCTTCATCGAACTCCGCCATCGGCGTCTCGGCGAGAACGTTCCTCTAAAGCGCTACCACTATGGCTTAAGGATTTGCCCCGAACCCGTGCACTGGGGTGGATTGTCGGGCAGTCCCTATAGTGAAGCGATCTCCTGGGGAAAGTTTGTGCCACCATCCGAAGGAGGAAAATTCGGCGAGGTCTTCGTCGACGCGACCGTGGGACTGCCGATTATCGTGGCCGCAGTGCTGGAGCGACTGGGCAAGAATCACAAGGGCGCGAAAAAAGGGAAAAAGGAAGTCGCCAAACGGAAGTAGGACGCTGCCCAGGCAAAGCAGGCAAAAGAAACTCCGCCGATTTCCGTCGTCGTGCTACGGCAGAGTGCGCTTTCCGCTCAACCACAATGGTCGTCGGGGTAAAAGGTCTGAGAAAAGGGATTACGCGTTGCTCTCGCTGGCGGCTGAATCCTGAGCGATAAACTCCGGGGTGGAGTCGCCCTCTTGGACGTCATGGCTGCCCGTCTGAAGCCTCCGATAAAGCGGCGCAAGAATGCTGTTTTCAAGGACTTCTGATTCAGCTTGAAACCAATCCTGCAAGGCCTGGCCTTCCTCTTGTCCACGGGTTTCGTATAACTGCTTCGCCCGGGAGCGTACCTTGCGCTCCACTAACTGCACCATCAGGGTCTGTTGCTTCTTTCTGCGTGTTTCGATATCCACGTCTGTTTCGTCCTCGTTTTTTGTCTTTTTCCAGCACTTCAATCATAGCTGATTAGTGTTAACTGAGTGTTACATTCGGAAGAGGTGGCAGGTTACCAAAGTTCTACTCTTATCAGATGGCATCTCGGGCCTGAGAGATTCATTTAGTTTATCTATTTTCAATAACTTAGGACCGACCAGAAACATCCAAATGCACCCCCGGGACTACGTCAGCGCCCTCCGTCAAGAGTGGAATTTCGAGTCGATCCCAGGACATGACCCGGCACACGTGATCGCCATCGTACCCGCACGGAGTGGATTCACTTAGGAGAGGGGATAACCGACGGCCTAGTCGAAAATCAATACCGCCGAGGCAATCACGGTGGTCCAGAGGGCGCGCTTGTCGCCGACCGCCGACTGCGTCACGTTGGCCGTGCGCACGATCTTGTTCGACAGTCGGTAGATCTGCTTTTTCTCGTCCCACGACCGGTCAGGATCGAATTCCACGTTGAGGGTGGTAGCGAGCATTTCGGCGGCGAGTTCTTCGGCGTACTCCCCGGCGGCATCTTCCGTCTCGCCAAAGGAGTGATGCTCGCTAAGATAGCCGTAGGTATTCCGGTCGGCGGGAATAGCCACGCCAATCGACGAAGCGAGCAACCGGTGTGGCTCACGTGTCGAGTTTTCAGCCACTACGGCGAAAACGACTTCTCCCGGATGCAGATACTTCACCCCTTCCTTACGGGCCAGTAGTTTGCAGTTGGGAGGAAAGATGGACGAAACCCGCACCAGGTTCTGGGCAGCAATACCGGCATCACGCAACGCCAATTCGAATGAAGTTAGCCGCTCGCGGTGTTTTCCCACGCCTTTGGTAAAGAAAATCCGCTTCGGAACCATGTCTTTGCCCAATTCCGTCATCCTCCAAAAAATATTTGAGTCTTGAGAATGCACAATCTAACACATTGCTTTGTAAAGGAAATATGAATTTACAGCCGAGGCGCCAAAAAATGCGGGGAGCGCTGGCGCGCATCCCCGCCTTAATGCCCGGATTGTGTAGGGGGAGGGCCCGGGCAAAACCTTTCAAGTCTTAACTCACTTGGCGGCGACTGCTTTGCTAACGTCAATCTCGGTGCCATTGACTGTGCCGGTAACCGTTGCTTTCTTCCCGCCTTGCTGATCAAGCAGCGCCAGCACCGCCTTGTCACTGGTATTCAAAGCGTAAATCTTGTCGCCCACGACCAGAGCGTATTTCGAACCGTGCGAGACGCAGGTGCGCGTGCACTCTGCTGGCGTGCCCTCCATGTGCTTTGTGCCGCACATGGCGTCGCCCACTTCGCCGGTTAGGGTTTGCTTGCCGGCCGCCATCGCCGCGTCATGTACGCACACTTCGCCGCCCCCACCAATGCCACGATCAAGATCGAACGTTGCCAAACACCCTTCATTCTGTTTCTCCTTCAGATCCGATGCTGCTTGCGGTCGTGATCCGCGCCACGACTTGCGGGCCAGTGTATCAACTTGTTCCGATTTCACAAATGCTCTCTGGTCGCAAAAAAAATGCTCCGGTTATTGCAGAAGCGGAGCCAGAGTACTCGCTCGGAGAACGGATCAGAAAGTGCTGCGTGTTTTGTTCCGAAAACCGAACAAACCGGGACGACTTGGCGCTCCGCGCCTATTTCGGCGCCTTCACCGAATAGATCAGATCGACATCCACCGTCTTGTCGCGGACATTGGCGGTCACATGCGACGTGACGTCCCAATCCAGGTTCGGCGGGAGCAACTTTTGCGCTGCGGGCAGATACTCGCTCAGGTACGTCGCGTCGTACACCTCTCCCGGTCGAATCTTCCAGGCAGTGCGCAGCTTCGCCATCAGGCTGTTATCCAGGCCTCGGAATTCCAGTTCACCCATGTGATAAACGGAGCCTTCCTTCACTTCGAGGCGGATCACTACTGTCCCAGCTGCCTCGTCAAACTCCGCGTCAGGCGTGATCGCGGCCGTGATGAATCCGCGAGATCCGTAGAGCTTCTGAATGTCCTTCAGGTTGTCGCCGAAGCGGACCGTGTTGGCGGGCTGGCCCGGTCTCGGCGCGAACCATCTTCTGCAATGTCTCGGTGGGGAACTCCTTATTGCCCGACCATTCCAGGCTCTTCAGCTTGTACTGCCGGCCCGGCGTCACGGCGAACGTCACATCGACGACAGTCTGATTGCGTGGACCGTCGTCGTTTTCGGCGGCGGGCTGCTTTACGACTTTCGGCTGAGGTTCGCCGAACTGCGCCTTCAGATATCCTCGCGCGTAATAGACGGGAAGAAGCTGGCGCTGCACGAGCTGATTCAGACGGCTGCGGGAGTACTCGTGATCGGGCAGTCTTTCGCCTGCAGCTTCCAGCGCGGGCACGTCGGCCTCGGCGGCGCCTGTGAATTCGATGTTGCGAACCTGAATCAGAACGTCGTTTACGTGGTAATTGATCGACTCGACCGGGCCGTCCGGCTTGCCTGTGCGCACATACTCAACGTGCCCGGGGATCGCGTTTTCCACCAGCATGGCCTGCAGCACGTCGGAGACTTCGTCAGCCAGGCGGCCGAACAGCGGCAGTTCGCCATCGAACAGCGGAGCGTGCTCCTTGATGCGCTGCATGAGCTCATCGTCGGAGAACCAGACGAAATCCTCGAAGCGCGCGGGAACAAACTTGTCGGCGTCGGTCACGTGCAGTTCGAGCTTGGTTCCCGCCGACGAATAATGAGAAGGTGTAGGCGATGTCGGTGAAGACTCCCATGTCGCCCAGCCGCCGGGCGGCTTTCTTGAAATCGTCGTCGTTGACGGCGCGCCCATCTGCAAGCCAGTCGCGGCGGCGATCGCGGCTTCGGGGAAGCGTTTGCTGCCCGTAACCTTGATGGCGATCAGCTGTCGTGCGGAGGCAGGCATTTGCGCCAGCGCCTTCTGGGAATTCGTGCCTTGCCCCATACCCGAACAGGCAGAGTCCTGCCTGAAGAATGAAGCAGTAGGAGACAGAAGTCTGGGGATCGCCTTCATCATCGGCTTGGAATCTGCGCTAATTCTTCCGTGGATTTGTGCTTCACCGCAATGTCAATGAAGGCCAGGCGGCCCGGCTTAGAGCCTTGTCTTTGCGGAAGACCAGCGCCAGATCGCGGCGCACCTGCGCATCGGCGATGGGAATCGCGGCCAGCACTTTGGCGCGAACGTCTTCCTCGACATTGGAGCGGGCGATGAATCCGATGCCCACGTCGGCGGCCACAAAGCGCTTCAGCAATTCGCTGGAATCCAGTTCCATGGTGAAGTTCGGTTTCAGCCGCCGCTCGTGGAACAGTTGCTCGATCGCATCCCGCGTATGTCCAGCCTTGGGGACGACCAGCGGGAACTTGGCCACGTCGGCGATGGTTGCCGACTTCATCTTGCCCAGCGGATGCTGAGGCGGCGCAATCAAAATCAACTCATCGCGATGGATCAGGACGACCGTCAGCCGCGTGTCGGTCACGGGAAGGGAAATGACGCCGAAGTCGACTGAGTTGTCGATGATCGATTCGAGAATCTTGCCATAGTCGGCGCGCTTGATGTTTACCGAAACATCGGGATACTGCTTCTTGAAATCGGCAAACACATAGGGCAGGATGTGCAGGCAGGTGCCCTCGTTCGCGCCGACGATGATTTCGCCGCGCGGCACGCGCTCCATCTCGGCGATCGCCACCATCATCGCCTTGCGCGCGTCGAGCGTTTCCTCCACATATTTCTGAAAAGCCTTGCCGGCGGCGGTGAGCGAAACTTTGCCGCCGGAGCGGTCGAACAGCTTGGCGCCGACTTCTTCCTCCAGCCCGCGAATCTGCGACGAAATCGCCGGCTGGGTGCGGAAACGCTTCTCCGCCGCCCGCGAAAACGAGGCGTGCCGCGCCACTTCGAGAAACGTTTCGAGCTGGTCAAAGTCCATAGCAGCGGTTTCAGCCAGTCAGCTCAGCGGCCAGTTGCCAGAGGATTTTCCTCCGTGTCCTCTGTGTCCTCCGTGGTTGCGATCCTTCTGTTCAGCTTCCAGTATAAAGTCGCGTTATCCCCGCTATAAAAACAATCGAATTGCCAGCGTCCGCGACTGCCTTTAGACTCTCTCGGTCCTGCACAACGCGACCGATTGTAGCAGCCTGCCGGTGCCCCACCTTGCCACGTTTATAGTGGCAGCGTGAGTTTGCAGGATCCCGCAACCGTTCGCCCGATTTCTGCAGGGATTTGTTTCCCGGCAAGGAGTTTTTGATGGCTGATGCCAAGAACGGTTCTCGAGTTCGCGACGGCAGCACGACGCGAAGATCCTCGATCTGCGCTTCACCGACATTCCCGGGCTGTGGCACCACGTTTCCTATCCCATCGAGCAGCTGACGGAATCGTCGTTCGAAGAAGGCTTCGGCATTGACGGCTCGTCGATCCGCGGCTGGGCCGGCATTCACGAAAGCGACATGCTGCTCAAGCCCGACGCGAACTTCCACTTGCTCGATCCTTTCACTGAAGTGCCCACGCTGGTGCTGGTCTGCGATGTGGTCGATCCCGTGACCAAGCAGCGCTATGACCGCGATCCCCGCTACATCGCGCGCAAAGCCGAACTCTATCTCGCCTCGACCGGCATCGCCGACACCGCCTACTTCGGCGCCGAGGCCGAGTTTTTCATCTTCGACAACGTGCGCTTCGATCAGCGCGAGCAGTACGGCTTTTACTACATCGACGCCGAAGAAGGCCGCTGGAACTCGGGCAGGGAAGAGAACAATCTCGGCTACCGCCCGCGCTACCGGGAAGGCTATTTTCCCGTGCCGCCCACCGACCACTATCAGGATCTGCGCTCCGAGATGGTGCTGACCATGCAGAGCTGCGGCATCGACGTGGAGTGCCACCATCACGAAGTAGCTTCAGGGGGCCAGACCGAAATCGATCTGAAGTTCGACTCGCTGGTGCGCTCCGCCGACAAGATGCTGCTCTACAAATACATCGTGAAGAACGTGGCCAACCGCCATGGCAAGACCGTCACGTTCATGCCCAAGCCGATCTTTGGCGACAACGGCAGCGGCATGCACACCCACCAGTCGCTGTGGAAGGCCGGCGAACCGCTGTTTGCCGGCGATGGATACGCCGGCCTGTCGCAACTCGCGCTCTGGTACGTCGGCGGCCTGATCAAGCACGGCCCCGCGCTCTCGGCGATCATCGCGCCCACCACCAATTCCTACAAGCGCCTCGTGCCCGGATTTGAAGCTCCGGTGAATCTGGCCTACTCGCGGCGCAATCGCTCGGCCGCCTGCCGCATTCCCATGTATTCGGTCGCTCCCAAGGCCAAGCGCGTCGAGTTCCGCCCTCCCGACCCGAGCTGCAATCCCTACCTGGCGTTCGCCGCCATGCTGATGGCCGGACTCGACGGCATCGAAAACAAAATGGACCCCGGCCAGCCGCTCGACAAAGACATCTACGAACTCGACCCCGAAGAGTTGTCGAACATCCCCTCGATGCCGGGTTCGCTCGAAGACGCCCTCGACGCCCTGGAGCGCGACCACGCGTTCCTGCTGAAAGGCGATGTATTTACCGAAGAGTTACTGCGGACCTACGTCGACTACAAGCGCTCGAAAGAAGTCGACGCGATCCGGCAGCGGCCGCACCCGTATGAGTTCGCGCTGTATTACGATATTTGAGGCGGCCCTCCGTCCATCGCACGGAGCAACATGCAGCGGGACAGTGTATACTCGCCGTCGTTCTATTCCTCGACGGGGTCCCCCATGTCGCGCTGGTTGAAGCGCATCAGTCTTGGACTCGTTGGGTTCGCCGCTTTGACCGCGGGCGCACTCGCAATCCTGGCCGCCGTCACCAAGCTTCCCGGAGAAGAGAAGACTCCGGCAGGACTCCGCCGCGACACGGCGATCTATATCAGGATGCACGACGGCGAGCAGATCGCCGCAGACGTCTGGCTTCCCCAGGATTATCAGGCGGGTCAGCGGCTGCCGACGTTGCTTCGCACTACGCGCTACGGGCGGGACGGCCAGTTTGGCTGGGCATACCGGCTGGCGGTGGCTTTCAAGCAGACTGATCCGCATGACGAGCAGACCGACTATTTGAACGAGCGCCACTTTGTGGTTGTCCTAGCCGATACGCGAGGCAGCGGCGCCAGCAGCGGGTATCGCGAAACGGAGTTTTCACCCGAATTGATTTCCGACTTGGGCGAACTGGTCAACTGGGTGGCAAGCCAGTCGTGGTCTAATGGCCGTGTCGGAACCTTCGGAAATTCCTACGAGGGAGCGACTGCCGAGTTGACGTCAGTACCAAACCCGCCGGCTCTCAAAGCTGTGGCTCCCATCTCCAGTCAGTTTGACGTGGCAATGTTGATCTTTCCCGGAGGGATCTATAACGAGAAGTTTGTGCAGTCATGGAATGCCATAATCAAAGAGTTGGATCAAGGCGATATCTGTGTGACAAGGGGATTGAGCGGTCTTGGCTGCTGGTGGGCAGGGCGGACCCTGCGGGGTGTAAAGCGCGCGGATGCTGATTCGGATGGAAAGCAGCTTGCTCTGGTACTAGCTAACCGGCATAACTGGTATCCAACCGACCAATTATCGCGGGCCGAGTTTCGGGACGACCCGCTGCCGTTACCCGGCGGATCCTCCACCACCTTTTCAGAGTTGAGCGCGTTCGGGCATCGCGAAGAAATTGAATCGTCACGAGTAGCGATGCAAGTCTGGTGCAGTTGGCTGGACTCCGACGTTTGTGAGGGCGCGCTCTCGCGTTATCTGACCTTCAAGAATCCGCAGCAAATCATCATCGGTCCCTTTTCTCACAACACGGACTTCAACGACGACCCTTTCCTGACTCCCGCCCAGCACTCTCCTTCGGAGCCTACGGTTGAGCAGCAGAATCGAATGATGGCAGATTTCTTCGACCGCCTGCTTCGTCCAGAGTTATCGACCCCGGTCGAGTCGGGCATCCATTACTACACCATGGGGGAGGGTCGGTGGCACGACACAAAGGTTTGGCCACCGCTAGGGTTCGACCACGCCAGCCAGTTCTACTTTGCGGAGAATCACGCTCTCAGCCTAACGCCGCCTGTGGCCGGTGCCGCAAACGACACTTATCCAGTCAACTTCACCGCGTCCACCGGCAACAATAATCGCTGGATGACAGCACTAGGGCTCGACATTCTCTATCCTGACCGTTCCGGCGAAGACAGCAAACTCATCGTTTATACGGGCGCTCCACTCGCCACAGACGTGGAAATTTCGGGCTCGCCTGCGGTCGTCCTCGAAGTCGCTTCCACGGCGACGGATGGCGCATTTTTCGCCTATTTGGAAGACGTTGCGCCCGATGGCCGCGTCACCTACCTGGACGAGGGAGAACTGCGCGCGGTCAATCACAAGCCGAGGGATGCGCACGAACGACCATACAATTCGCCCGACCGAGCGCCTAGCAATTTCCGTCATGACGCCGAAGCACTGGTCCCCGGAAAGCCCGTCGAACTAACAATCTCCATGTGGCCAATGTCCGTCCTTCTGCGAAAAGGTCATTGCCTTCGCGTTGCCCTCGCGGGTGCGGATGCAGATACTTTCCGTCGGTACCCTCCGGCGGGCGACGTAACCTGGAGAGTTTATCGACAGAGCGGCCTGAAGTCTCACCTAGAGCTGGCGATGCAGCAGCGCTAGTCGAATAAGCCCACTTATAGCCGAACCCCATCTTGATCGACTACGGCTTCAACAGCTTCTCGATCGCCGCAGTCATTTCCTTAGAATCCGGTGTCACCGCCGGCTCGAACCGCTGCACGACTTTCCCGTCGCGATCCACCAGGAACTTGGTGAAGTTCCACTTGATGTCTCCCGCGATGCCCGCGCCCGTCTCCTTCGTCAGATACGCCATACAGCGGTGCCTGATCCGCACCCTTCACCGAGATCTTCGCGTACATTGGAAACGTCACGCTGTACTTGCGCGTGCAGAAGGTCTTGATCTCCTCGTTCGTCCCGGGTTCCTGCGCGCCAAAATTGTTGGCAGGGAAGCCGAGAATTACGAATCCCTGATCCTTGTACTTCTCGTAGATGGCCTCCAGCGCGGTGTATTGCGGAGTGTACCCGCACTGGCTCGCCACATTCACCAGCAGCACGACCTTGCCCTTGTACTCAGCCAGCGGCGCCGGCTTGCCGTCGATGGAATTGAGCGTGAAGGTATAGACACCCGAACCTGCAAATAGCGATGTGGCCATAATCAGCAATGCTCCGAAAGAAAGAATCATTCCAAGTTTGCCCGACGCGGTGGATCGGCGTGAAGACGACGATGTCATTCCAGTCTCCTGTGTTGCGGATTTCGATGTGGGATGTATCCCGTGAGGAACGTGATTGAAGATACGGGCGAGAGTGATGCGAAACGCAACTGATGGAAATGTAAATTCTATGTCTTGCGGTTGGATTGCGGTTCGGTCGCCGACTAGACCGCAGTTCGAACGGAGCTTTCTTTCACCATCCGCTCCAGCAGCCGCACGCGCTTGCCGGGAAGTGGGATGTCTGTCATCTGTGGCCGCGCGACTTCACAACTGCTGACCGACAGAAATGCGTCCCCCATGTTGTCCAAGGCAGATGCAGAGCGCCCCAGCACCATCAGCAGATACTTCTGGGCGATCGGACGGTCGGCCGGATGGATCAGCGCCCACCACCGCCGCACCGACTCCTGCACCTCTGCCTCGCTCTTTTCACCCACAACGAGGGAATCGATCAGCCGGTAAACCTTGCTCTTTATCGCTTGGTACGAGACGGAAATCTCTTGTGGCATAGGGTTCCTGAGTTGTGCTGTACTTCCGTATAGTGCAATCCTCCCACCAAACCCCTAATCCCCTGTTTTGGCGTGGTTTACAGTGATTTGCACTAACATGAACGTACTATGAATGGAATAAATCCGGTACGGGATATGAATTCTGGAAGGAATCCGTCTTTAGCCCGTTCGTCAGCTAGGCCGCTGCAGATCTTTTCACTCGAGGGCGGGCGGAATTCGAATGCGAGATCACTGAATCAAGTTCGATCGAAGTGGGGCACTGTGTGCTGTGTCGTCTTAAGCACGTGACCGTCTGGTCCACAATCCGATCGCGGCGAAGATTGCCAGTATTAAGAGGGTCCTCACATCTTGGCCCAACATGTACGGTATCTGCGAAGTGGCGAGCATCCCGAACATTGCGACGATGAGGAGCCACAGCACCGCGGGAACCATCACCACGGACATCTCGGCAGCGCTAAGCAGGAGCTTGGTTTTTGGTCTGCACGCGATGACAAGCAACAGAAGGATCACGAGAATGTCTGTGGCGAATGTCATCTACGAGCTTGTATCTCAACACACAGGTTGCCGTGATCACAACGCATCCGATGAGTGTTGTCACGCAGACCGATTTCACCGCTTGATACAATGTGGCGCTCTACTCAACCGGATATTTGTCGAATCCTGACTTTCCGAACCGTGGACGTAGGCCGAACTTGAATCCGGCATATCCATCACAAACTGAACTCGTCTCGGAGGCGAAATGAAGCGATGGGCGTGGCTGTTGGCTGTTCCCGTTTTGATATCTCTCGCAGGAGCTCAGGTTACGTCGTCGCTCAATTCGCAGACGGGGCCTCCCCAGACCACCAGTTCACAGGGCACTTGGCACGACGCAACCAGCAGCGACCGTATGTTCTTCCCTAAGGACATGCTTTGGGGATGGGTGCAGGTTGACTTGGCGCCACCACATAACGAGGTAGATCCCAACCAATGCGCCGGAAACGCCGGGCAGTATGGCGGAGTCAACGCCCCCTGTAGTCTGTTCGCCCGCTACATCATTGGAGGGATCCTGGAAGTTCGTCCTTTTGGCCGAGGCCCGCTACGCCGCTTCATGGTATACGGAGCACCCACGTTCCTCTTCGGCAAGACCGTCCCCAAGACGCTGTACACCTGGTCCCCCGACGCGATTGGAGTCGAGCACTCCTGGGGAGTCGGCATCTACATGAACAAGGGATTCGAATTCCGCGTCACCCAGCACTTCCTCTTCGACCGTCTGGGAGCGCGTGACACTTATCTCGGGCCGGCCGATCTCGGGACGAACGGCCCCTGGGGCCGCTTCGTGACGTTGGGCGTCCGCAAAACTTTTGGCACGCGCCGCTGGTAGAAGTTCGGTAGCGCCAGCCGACGGATGACTAAGGGACGTCACGGCCGCGGACTCGCAACGTCGCATTGCTCGGTTCAGTGGCCTTTTGGGGGGCGCAGCGCTTTAGCGCTGCGATAAGAGCCGCTTCTTCATTGAGGACTTTAGCCTC
Organism: uncultured Acidobacteriaceae bacterium; assembly: GCA_963795875.1. Taxonomy (GTDB): domain Bacteria; phylum Acidobacteriota; class Terriglobia; order Terriglobales; family Acidobacteriaceae; genus Sulfotelmatobacter. The sequence goes on along the minus strand of CAWCJM010000002.1, from coordinate 261,291 downwards.
TGAGGTGGCGCACTCTAAGCCGCCATCGGCATCGCCGGCCGTCGCATCAACCGCCGAACCAGCCAGAAAATTAATGCGAGAAAAGCTCCCAGCAGAATCAGCGGAAGCCCAAAGATCAAAACCAGCCATCCCCTCCCGCTGAAATTGGTGACATCGCCGCTCACCGTTGCCGTGGCATCACGTTGCAAGCCGGCCTCCGAATACGGTGATATCGCCGGCGATCTTCACGCCTTTGTCGAGACGCACGTCGCCAGCAAACGAAGTCGTATCGCCGGCGATCTGCCCGTCATCCTCAACCACAATGTTTCCACCGAAGGTCGTCACGTCTCCAGCGACGTGCCCGCGCACCCGCACGCTGCAGGCGAAGCACGTCACATCTGCCACCTCTTCGCCAGGCGCGATGCTGATATTGTGGCCAAACTGCGTGCGGTCATGGGAGCCGTCTGCGAATGCCGCTCTCGAAAACGCTCCGACAAAAAGGAAACAAGCAAGGATCAACCAGCTAAGGCGAGACGTAGATTTCATAGGAACCCCAACAGACGACAGATGGCGCACGTAGCACAGAATTATGGCACAAACGGGGCGAAACCAAGAATAATCTGCCCTTTCCACGCCAGTTCTTTATAATTGTGGGTTTTCCAAATCAGGGCGCAAAACATTCATAGCGGAGGCTTGTGCATGGCAGGCTCTTATAACGGCGTAGCTGTACCCGCGGACGGCAAGAAAATCGGTTATGCGAACGGCAAGTATGACGTTCCCGATAACCCCATCATCCCGTTCATCGAAGGCGACGGCACCGGCCGCGACATCTGGAAAGCCTCGCTCCGCGTCTTCAACGCCGCAGTCGAAAAAGCCTACAAAGGCAAGCGCCGCGTCGCCTGGTACGAAGTTTTCGCCGGAGAAAAAGCCAAGGCCAAGTTCGATACCTGGCTGCCCGATGACACCGTCGACGCCGTCCGCGAATTTCGTGTCGCCATCAAAGGTCCGCTGACCACGCCTGTGGGCGGCGGCATCCGCTCCCTCAACGTCGCCCTGCGCCAGATTCTCGATCTCTACTGCTGCGTACGTCCCGTGAAATATTACAAAGGCGTGCCTTCGCCGGTGAAGCATCCCGAGCGCATGGACGTCGTCATCTTCCGCGAGAACACCGAAGACGTCTACGCCGGCGTCGAGTGGGAGCAGGGAACTGCCGACTGCGCCCGCCTCATCGAGTTCCTCAACAAAGACATGCTCAAGGGCGGCAAGAAGCAGATCCGCCTCGATTCCGGCATTGGCATCAAGCCGATCTCAATCACAGGAACCAAGCGCCTGGTCCGCATGGCAATCCAGCACGCGATTGACGAACGGCCTCAAAAGCGTCACGCTCGTGCACAAAGGCAACATCCAGAAATTTACCGAAGGCGCATTCCGCCAGTGGGGATACGAAGTCGCCACCGAAGAATTCCGTGACAAGGTCGTCACTGAACGCGAAAGCTGGATCGTCGGCAACAAAGACAAAGATCCCAACCTGACCGTCGCGCAGAATGCCGAAGCGGTCGAGCCCGGCATGGAGTTCGCTCCTCCCGCTTTCCGTCAGGCCGTCGAAAAAGAAGTGAAAGCCGTCCTCGACGCCATCTATGCCACCCATGGCAACGGCGCGTGGAAGAAGAAGATCATGATCAACGATCGCATCGCCGACTCGATCTTCCAGCAAGTCGTGACCCGCGCCGACGAATACTCCGTGCTGGCCTGCCCGAACCTGAACGGCGACTACATCTCCGACGCCTGCGCCGCGCAGGTAGGCGGCCTCGGCATCGCCCCCGGCGCCAACATCGGCGACGGCTACGCCATCTTCGAAGCCACGCACGGCACCGCCCCGAAGTACGCCGACAAAGACGTCATCAATCCCGGCTCGGTGATTCTCTCCGGCGTCATGATGTTCCGCCATCTGGGCTGGAACGAAGCCGCCGATCTGATCGAGCAGAGCATGGAGCGCACCATCGAGCAGAAGAAGGTCACCTACGACTTCGAGCGCCTGATGCCCGGCTCCACCAAAGTCAAAACCAGCGAGTTCGCCGGGGCCATGATCGAGAACATGGACGCGGCAATGTTGGCGGAAACAAGATAGCGATTTAAACCACAGAAGACGCAGAGGACACAGAGACATCCCGCATTGCTGATTTCCTCTGTGTCCTCCGTGCCCTCTGTGGTTATGGTTGAATTCTTTTTCTTAACGAGGAAATCATGCGCAAGAAAGTCACCATCGTAGGCTCAGGCAACGTAGGCGCAACGGCCGCCCACTGGATCGCCTCCAAGGAACTCGCCGACGTCGTTCTCATCGACATCATCGAAGGCGTTCCCGCAGGGCAAAGGACTCGACCTGCTCGAAGCCATGCCCATCGAAAAGCGCGACTCCTACGTCACCGGCACCAACGACTACAAAGACACCGCGAACTCCGACATCGTCGTCATCACCGCCGGCATCCCCCGCAAGCCCGGCATGAGCCGCGACGACCTGCTCAACACGAATTACAACATCATGAAAGCGGTCGTCGGCGAGGTGGTCAAGCATTCGCCCAACTGCATCCTGATCATCGTCTCCAACCCGCTCGACGCCATGGCCCAAGCCGCCTACAAGCTCAGCGGATTCCCCCGCGAGCGCGTCATCGGCATGGCCGGCGTCCTCGACTCCGCCCGCTTCCGCGCCTTCATCGCCGACGAACTCAAAGTCAGCGTCGAAAACGTCACCGCCTTCGTCCTCGGCGGCCACGGCGACACCATGGTCCCGCTGCCGCGCTACTCCACGGTCGCCGGAATCCCGATCACCGAACTGATCGAGAAGACTCGCCTCGAAGCCATCGTCCAGCGCACCCGCGACGGCGGCGCCGAAATCGTCAAGCATCTCAAGACCGGCTCGGCCTACTACGCCCCCTCCGCCGCAGCCACAGAAATGGTCGAAGCGATCCTCAAAGACAAAAAGAAAATCCTCCCCTGCGCCGCCTACCTGCAAGGCGAATACGGCATCAACGGCCTCTACGTCGGAGTTCCGGTGAAGCTGGGCTGCCAAGGGAATCGAGCAGATCATCGAAATCAAGCTAACCCCAGAAGAGAAGGCAGGATTCGACAAGAGCGCTGCAGCAGTGAAGGAGTTGTGCGGAGTAATCGGAGTGTAAGAGGAGCGTAACGGGCCCGTACAGGAGGCGAAACCTGGTGCTTCGTTGGAAGCTCTATTGGGTTGAGAGTAGACCCGAGGAAAACTGTTTCGTCGTCGCGAAGACGTTACGCTCCGCCCAGAAGCATGACGAGGAGATCGCTGACGTCGAGCCCGGAGGCTGCAAGGCTAGGCTTATAAAGCCCATCGCTGAGAACGTTTTGAAATCTTGGGCCGCTGCAGAGAAAAAAATAGAGCGAACGTTAGATTTCTTTTCGGCTTCAACGGGTCGCCTAGGTTACGCAGATGACGGCCTTCTCAAAATGCTGGGGGCCGAGTTCAAGTATCAAGACTCTGCAAGGGTGACGATTCTCGATGGACAGCAATATCGAACAGCAGGCTTCGAGGAGACTTACCTCGGGAAACCATGCCTGATTCAGACCTGCGAGGACTTGATCTCTCAGGTCGCAGGCTTACAACCAGGCACATGGCTCTATCGAGGTCATCGGCTTTCAACGTGGCCTCTCCAGTGCAGCGTCGAACGCCCTCCGTACACAATATTGCGCGGAGGCTTAAGTCGTACCGAATACGAACGCAGAATATTCGAGGACTTCAAAAGGAGAGCGATCCCATATCTTTCCTCTTGGCATCCTCGAAATGACTGGGAGTGGCTTGCACTTGCGCGTCACCACGGACTACCAACGCGGCTACTCGATTGGTCTCGAAGCCCCCTAGTCGCGTTGTATTTCGCCGTAGGCGAGAGCCGCGGCGACCACGACGCAGCCGTTGTCGCTTACCAACATAACCAGCCTCCCGTCGATGTCAGCAGGACTAATCCGCTGGAGATCGAGCGTGTCGAGCTATACGAGCCAGCCATGATCGCAGAACGCTTGGTAGCGCAATATTCGGTATTTACGGCTGAGCCTGATCGGATGGGCCCCGAGCCAAGATCAGAGGAGCAAAAAGGTAGGATTCTACATACGTGGATCGTTTCCAGCAACGCCGCCCACGCCATCAAACGTCAACTCTTGAGCCTAGGAATGAGCCGCAGTAGACTCTTCCCAGACCTCGACTCCGTGTGCGCTGACATCAGGGAAACAGTGATCTAAACTACTTGTGAATTGACCACAGTCATAGACCGTGGCATAAGTGAGACATGAAAGAAGTCGCCATTTCCGAGTTCAAGGCCAAGTGCTGCGGCATCCTGGAAGAGGTCCGCAAGACGCGCAAGCCGATTCGCGTTACCCGCTTCGGCAGGCCTGTTGCCGAAATCATTCCAACATCTCCCGCAAAGAGGACCGGAAAGCGGCTCGGCTCTATGGTCGGAACCGGAGTAATCATCGGAGATATAGTTGGCCCGTCCGGTAGTCTTGACGACTGGGAAGCCGCCAAGTGAACCCGCTTACTATTGACGCGATTATTTGGCCCCCTGCGACCGCTGCGCCAGAAAGTCCTCCTGGCACTTCTTCGCCCCAGCGAGCAGTTCGGGGAACTCGGGCGCGCTCCTGAGTGGGGCCCATATGGAATCATTCCGCAGCCCTTCATACGGACAATAGTGCCCTTCGATCGCACTCTTGATCATCCGCAGTGCGAGGGCTTTCTGCCCGCAGAACAGCGCGTCACTCGCTACGACATAATGCACTTCGGGGTCAGGATCGGCAAAAACCTTGTCTGCCTCTTGCTGAGCGAGCTTCGCTGCACTCTCTGATCCCGGGTGATCGACGCAGGCCAGCATCTCGGGGCTCCACTGCTGGTCCTTGAATTTTTCGGCAAGGTCCCGGACGGGCCCCAGGTCTCCGTCGCGAATGTAAAGCCGGATCATATTGCTCGCCGCCCAGGCTGATCCCGAATCCAGATCGAGAAACTCCTTCGCCCGCGCGTAATTGCCCAGTTGCTCGAACGAGAACACGCACGAGCGAAATGCATAGTTTCCTGGATCCAGAGCCAATGCAGTGTCACATTCGCGGGCCGATTCCTCAATGGCCCCGCCATAGCGAAGGACATACGATAAGGCAAAGTGGGCGCTAGCCTTCTCGGGATGGCGATCCACCAGCGCTTTCGCCTCCTGATACGCCCTTATGAATTGACCTCGTTCGACCTCAGCCCCGGTTAACTCTCCCGCCGGATCGATGAAGTTTGGATCGAGCGTCAAAGCTCGCTCAAACGCTGCATTCGCGCGCTGAAACGCCGCCGCCCCTCCGTCCGAATATGCGGAATCATAGTGGTATCTGCGCCCCAGAGCATTCCATGCCGGCGCATAGGATGGGTCAAGTCCCACCGCGCGCTCCAGCATGGTAATGGCATCCTTATTGGGCGCAGGATCATGCGGTATCGCAATACTGCGCAGGTACAAATCGTAAGCTTCTTCGTTCTTGGGACGCGTGGCCCCTTCCGCCGAATCCGTTCCCGCGCCCAGCGCCGGAACCAGTCCCTGACGCACCTTCGTCGTGATCTGCCCCCGCATCGCAATCATGTCCGGCGCAGCCACCGTCATGGTGTCGCGCCACTCGGTGCGATTGTTCTCGACATCAATTGCTTCCAGAGTGATCTGCAGCTGCGAACCTTCCTTCAGAAAGTGCCCCGTCACCACGTCGGTCACGTGCATCGCATGCCCCGCGTCCTGCACATCGAGCGTGGTTGAATCGTATTTGCTGGTCGTCGCAAACGGACGAATCGTCAGCGAGCGAACATAGCTGAGCGATGTTGCTATCTCGTCCGCCAGTCCAAGCCGCAGAAAATCCAGATCCTTCTCCGCGCCCAAATTCTGCAGCGGAAGACAGCGACCGTTCGCGGGCCCACAGAAGTGCCCAGAGGTTTAGTTGGCTTCCGTGTTTGCCAATAGAGTGCGGCCAACACGATTGCCGCTACCGCCGCAACGCCCACCCCGACCTTCACGTAGGAACCTTTCCCACTCGTAGCCGCACTGCCTTCGGCAACCGCGCTACGCTGTCCCGAACTCGCCTGACCAACTCCGCTCTCCGTTCTCGCCGACGATTCCAACAGTTGGCTCCGTCCCGACTCCGTATCCCTCTTCAGTCGCTGCAGATCGCTGCGCATCTCCGAGGCATGCTGGTAGCGCAGGTTGATATCTTTCTCCAGCGCCTTGTTGATGATGTCTTCCAGCCGCGCCGGCACATCATGATTGAGGCGCACCGCAGGCACCGGCGCCCGATTCATAATCGCTTCACAAATTACCGCCGAGCTTTCGCCGTGGAAGGGAACATCGCCGGTCGCCATTTCATATAGCACGGCGCCAAACGAGAACAGATCGCTGCGCGCATCCAGTTCACGTCCGCGTACCTGCTCCGGCGACATATACGCCACCGTGCCCACCATCGTGCCCGGACTGGTCAAGTGCGCCTCGTCTAACGTCTGCGTCTTATCGAGCGACTTTTCCGTGCCCCGCCCGGCGGCTACCTTCGCCAGCCCAAAGTCGAGAATCTTTGCATGCCCGCGCTTGGTAATGAAAATGTTCGCCGGCTTGATGTCGCGGTGCACAATACCTTCCGCGTGCGCGGCATCCAGCGCGTCGGCGATCTCAATCGCCAAAGCAACCAGCTTCTCGTTGTCCATGGGCTTCGACCCGATGGCGTGCTTGAGCGTGATGCCATCGAGAAACTCCATGGCAATAAACGCCTGGCCTTGGTACTCGTCAATCTCGTAAATGGTGCAGATATTAGGATGGTTCAGCGCGGATGCGGCCTGGGCCTCGCGTTGGAAGCGGGCCAGCGCCTGCGGATCTTTGGCAACGTCGTCGGGAAGGAATTTGAGCGCCACAAAGCGACGGAGCTTGAGGTCCTCCGCCTTGTACACCACGCCCATGCCGCCGCCGCCCAACTTCTCGACGAGGCGGTAATGAGAGATAGTTTGCCCGATCACTGCAGCAGAATCCTACTTGGGCAGGTTGGGCAAGTCAACGAAACGGCCGATTGGGCCTCGATCATACGCGATCGATCGTTACTTTCTTGAGCACAACATCTTTGTTCGGACGATTCTGCCTGTTCTGCGGAACTCCCGTGATCTTCACCGCGATGTCCTGTCCCTCCACAACCTCGCCAAAAATCGTGTGCTTGCCCGTCAGCCAATCGGTCGGTACCGTCGTAATAAAGAACTGCGATCCATTCGTGTTCGGTCCGGCATTCGCCATCGCCAGTTTGCCCGGCTTGTCGAACTTGTGCGGCGATCCCTTGGTCTCATCCTCGAACTGATACCCCGGCCCGCCCATGCCCGTGCCCTGCGGATCTCCACCCTGAATCATGAAGTCGGGAATCACGCGGTGAAAAATCGTCCCATCGTACAACCGGTCTTTCGATTTCTTGCGCGTCGAGGGATGCGTCCACTCCCGCTTGCCTTCCGCAAGTTCCACAAAGTTGGCAACCGTCTTCGGCGCATCTTTTTCAAACAGCCGGCAGACAATCGTTCCTTCCGAAGTTTCAAACGTCGCATAAAGTCCAGGTTGTCGAGTCATAAAATTCCTTTCGAAATTGATCGTTGGTCGTGAGCAGGATGATGTGGAGACAGCCGCCCCCGCCTGGGCGAAGCCCGGCGGACTTAGTTGGAACTCGCAGGTGGCTTTGGAGTGGTCGTCGCCGCAGGCTTCTTCACCGTCGTCCCCGCCCCCGGCTTCGGCGCCGTCCCCGTGCCCGTACCTCGCACAATGGTGATGTGAATGATCTTCACCGGACGAAACGGCTTGTCATTCGAGGGATCCCGAGCCATATGCGCGATCTGCTTCACCAACGCCACCGAAGCCTCATCGCACTGCCCAAAGATCGTGTAGCCGCCATTCAAATGCGGCACGGCCACTTCAGTAATGAAAAACTGAGAGCCGTTGGTGCCCGGTCCGGCGTTGGCATAAGCCAGCCGCCCCGGTTTGTCGAACATCAGGTCAGACGACACTTCATTCTTGAACTTATATCCAGGATCACCCGTGCCATTTCCCGCGGGATCGCCGCCCTGAATCATAAAGTCAGGAATCACCCGATGAAAAATTGTCCCGTCATACAGCGGCACCCCATGCTTCGTCGCGCCGCTCACCGGATTCTTCCAGTCCTTAGTTCCGCTCGCCAGCCCAATAAAGTTCTCCACGCCAATCGGCGCTTTGTCGGGAAACAGCGTGCAGGTCATCTTGCCTGCCGTGGTATTGATGATGGCCGTCGGCTTGGTCGAAGCCGCAGGTTTCGCCGCGTCGCTTGGCTTCGCGGCTGCAGCTTGGTCTTAGGGGCACCGGCGGCCGAACGCCTGCCCCCACACCGTCGAGGCCGCCAGAACGTCACCACTAATATCGCGAATGTCTTACGCATAAGGCTCCTTGCGAACTGAGAGTGTTGCCACAATCGCGCAACGTTGCATTGTACGACAGCCGCACCCGTCGTTTCCTCGAGAGGGGAGTGGCAACTCAGTGCCGGACACATCCCATGCCTTTGTCATCCTGAGCGGAGCCGGCCCTTCAGGCGAAGCGAAGGATCTCAGTCTGAACATACCTAGCCGGAGTCAGCACCGAGGAACGAACCTACTTCGCCGCTCGCCTGCATCTCGTGGCTCACGCCCTCTACTTCCCGAAACACCCGCATCAGATTCCCGCCCAGAATCTTCTTGATGTCCTCCGCGCTATATCCGCGGTCGAGCAGCGCCTGCGTAATCTTCGGCAAGTCAGCAGCCGAGTCGATGCCCTGCGGTGTCGCCCCACTCACGCCGTCAAAGTCGGACCCCAGCCCCACATGATCAATCCCCGCAACTTTAGCGATGTGATCGATGTGATCGATCAGCGATTTCAGCGGCGGACGCGGAATCTTCGCCATCCACTCCCGCTCGATCCGGTCGATGTCCACATAGTTCACCGGCTTGCCCTCAGCTTTCAGTTGATCCGTGTATTTCTGAACCGCGGCAGCAGGATCTTTTTGCTGGGCCATCATGGCCTTGCGAAAGTCCTCATCGATAAAGCCGTTGTAGAAGTTGACCTGCACTACGCCATCATTCTTCGCCACCGCCCGCAGCATCTCGTCCGTCATATTGCGCGGAGCATCCGCCAGCGCCCGCGCCGACGAGTGCGACGCAATCACCGGAGCCTTGGTCGTCGCAATCGCATCCCAGAACGTCTTATCGGCCACGTGGGAAATGTCGACCATCATCCCCAGCCGGTTCATCTCCAGCACCACCTGCTTGCCGAAATCCGTCAGCCCGTTGTGATGCTGCACCTTCGGATCGTCAATATCCCCCGAAGAGTCGGCCCACTCGTTCGTGTTCGACCACGACAGCGTCATATAGCGGACGCCCAGCCGGTAGTAGTCGCGCAGCAGGTGAATGTCGTTCTCGATCGAGTGCCCGCCCTCAATCCCCATCAGCGCGGCGAGTTTGTGCTCCTTGTGCGCCCGGTCGATATCGTTCGGCGAGAATGCCATCATCATCTGGTCTGGATGCCGCGCCGCCTGCAGATACACCGAATCGATCAAGTCGAATGTATGCCGCGCAAAACGCCCCTGATTGGTCTCCGGATCCACCCAGATCGAAAAGAACTCCGCTCCCAGATTCCCGCGCCGAGCCTTGTCGAGGCTGATGTGGCCAGCATCTTTGGGATCGGTCGACCCGATATCGAACCCTTCGTCCAGAAACCGCTGCGGCGTATCCGCATGCGTGTCGACAACCAAAGCCGAATCGTGAAGTTTCTGCGCCCGCGCGCTGACCACGATGTCACGCCGTAGTCGCCGTCTTCGCCGGCGCCTGCGCTGCAGCAAGAGAAGAGATCAACGCAAAAATGAGAAACAACCTGTTTGTCATAAGGGAAGCCCGCGATCGCTGAGGTCGCAGGGCAGTCCCCGATTGTATAGGGACATCCACCGCACGACAAAACCGCCAGCGAGGAAGCCAAGCCAGGTAGTACAAGAAGGGCAGTCCCTCCAAGCCGCGGAGCGGCTCAAGAATGCAGCCCACAGCGCAAGCTGTGGGTGGGGCGACTGAAAAATCAGAAGCCCCGAAGGGGCGAAAGAAAAATCGCGAGACGAACAGGCGTCATCCCGACCGGAGCCGTTCTTCAGGCGGAGGGAGGGATCTCGCGTGCGGCGCTAACACCACCCGGCCGCAGAGCAGCCAGCGCCTCGCTGCACACAAGTCTCCAGTGGCCGCTCTGTTTCGATCACAGTCTTAGGATGGACAATCGCCTCGAACCGCGCCTTCACCTCAAGATAAAGCTGGAAGTCTCGATTCCCCGCAAGATGCTGCGTCCGCATCCGGCCGCCAGCCTCTCCCGCGCAGTCTCCTCCGAACAAACGCACTCCAGAATCCGCCAAGGCTGCCGCATGGACTCGGCCGCCCTACAACATTTTCGATCTGATATCGCCGCGAAAACGGACGCCCATCCAGGAAAATCATCCGCTCCGCGGATCCCGCCCCAACAAATATCCCGCAGTCTCAAGCATAACTCTGCAAGCAGTAGTCATCCTGCCGCGAAGAATATTCAATCTCCGCAGGCAAGAAAATCGCATGCCGGATCTCATCTTTGCTCAAGACGCGTCCGGCCGTGCGCTCAGCCAACGCGCGCGCAACGTGCTCTTACCCGACTGCCGGGAAGTCCAGCCATCAACACAATCATAAGAAGAGAATCGTAAAGGAAATGACCGCGGAAGGTGCTACTCTAGATGGGAAACTTTGAAGAACTTGAAACTTTGAAACCCGCTTGCCTACTTCGTCCCGCTGCCCAGCGCCACCTGCGTCTCCGGTTTCTCGGTCTCTGGTCGCTCCACCGGAATAATCGTCTGTGTCTCGCGCCAGTCGGAGTAGAGTCCCGCTCACCATAATATGGAACACCCACTGGTGCCGCTCTTCTTCCGGTTCCACCAGGCCGAGCGCCTTCATGTAGAACAGGTAGTGCTCCATCCACTTCACTTGATCCTTGCTCATGCCGCGGCGCTGCAGGTCGACCGTCACGCCCGCCAGATGCGATGAAGCCGTATCCCCGTCCGCCGGAGCCGCGTTGCGGTTATGCCGCCGCAGCTTCTTCTGAACCTTCACCGTCCGCACCGCCGAGTTCACCTGAATCTGATCGTGAAAGCGGTTGTAGTAAGCCTGGCTCAGATCGTTCACAAAATCGAGAGTCCACGGACGGCAATATCTCCGCGAAGGATCCAGCCGCGGATCGAAGCGCAATGTTTCTCCCGCGCGAATCTCCAGCAGGGAACCGTCTGCCTTTAAAGCTTCCAATTCGGTTTCATTCTGAATGCGCGGCAGGTCGAGCCGGTTGATCTCCGCATTCTGGATCAGCAACGACTCGTGCGAAGGCCGGAACATCGGATTCCAACGTAGCCACCGGAAATGACGGTGATGCACGTTCGCGCGGTGCACCGCAAAGGCGCTGCCCGACATCCCCCCGCACACCATGGCCAGGAGGAATACCGCCGCGAATTGAAATCGAACGAAGTGTCTCAAGTCTTTCCGTGTGGGGCAGGCACTCTCGCCTGCCAAACCGCCAATACCGCCTCACAACTCTTCTCTGTGAGTGCGGCTATTCTAAGCCATGCTGTCAAGCGGCCCAACCCAAGACGGCCGTCGGACCATTACTTGCGTACCCAAAGCACCCCTTCCAGGTGGTTACTTACCTTCCACGAAAGAAGATGCCCTACTGTTCTATCGGCAAATCACGGGCCATTCTTGAGACTTTGCGCGAACCTGCGTATCTGCCCAGCTAGCCGCCACTTGGCGCGATTTGGATGTCGCCTGATCCCGCCCGGTTGGGCGGTTTCTAGACAAAGTGACAAATTTCAGCGCCGCAAAAGGTCACCCAGCGCCTGTTTCATGACCTGCCCGCCCACCTCAGAGATGGACTTGGTCAGCGGAATATCCTTGGGACAAACCTCGACGCAGTTCTGCGCATAGCCGCATTCCTGTATGCCGCCATCGCCCATCAGCGCCGCCAGCCGCTCCCGCTCCAGCGCCTTGCCCGTGGGATGCGTATTGAAACAGCCGCACCTGCGCGATGGTCGCCGCCCCCACGAAGCCCGTCTCCTCATTGAACTGCGGACAAGCCTCCATGCAGCAGCAACACGAAATGCACCGCGAAATGGGATACGCGGCTTCCTGCTCCTCGCGCCGACATGCGCGGCCCGGCCCCAGGTCGTAGGTGCCATCGATCGGCACCCAAGCCTTCACCGCCTTCAGATTCTCAAAAATCACGCTGCGATCCACCGCCAGATCGCGCACTACAGGGAACTTCGAAAACGGCTCCAGCCGGATCGGCTGTTCCAGATTGTCAATCAGCGCCGAGCATGCCATACGCGCCTTGCCGTTGATCAGCATGGCGCATGACCCGCACACTTCCTCGAGACAATTCGAGTCATAAGTGATGGGCGTGGTCGCCTTGCCCTCGCGCGTCGACGGTTCTGCCGCAATGTCCATCAGCGCCGAAATGACGTTCATATTCGGCCGGTAGGGAACTGAGAACTCCTCCCAATAGGCCTTGGAAGTAGGAGTGCTTGCCGCTTAATCTTGATGATGACGGATTTATCAGCCATTAGCTCCTAGCCTTTAACGTTCTTTGTCATCCTGAGCGCAGTGAAGGATCTATGCACTCTGCCGCCGCCAGCAAACTCCATAGATCCTTCGCCGCGCTCCAGATGACAACAAGAAATAAGAATCTTCAAAAACCATGCGAATCGGCACGAGTAGAGCTCGTGCCCTTCCTCGATTGCACACGACCCAAGACTCTTCTCGAGCTCGTTCGTCGACTTTCTAGGAAGACTCCGACGGTAGCGCGACACGAATGAATATTTTATCCCACCGATGATGGCTGCCCGAACGCAATTTCTCGATTGCCCTCGAAAACTACCGGTCGAGCATTTCGCAACCCTGCCATTTCCATCCACGTCGATCAACCTCCACCCGGAATCCGCACCGCTGCTCTCTTCCAGCGTATTTGCCAGCAATGTAACCGAACAATCCCATTCTGAACGCCGTAATCATGAGGTTCGCAACTCGCTCTCTTGCCCTTGTATTTGAACCGCAATCAACCGCTTGTTTTCGATCACGCGTAAAGCAGATCAGGTTGATTTTGATCGACCGACATTTTTTCCGGCACAAACTGCGCATTCGGTCGCAGCCATCAGTACTTCCTCGCCCGCGGCGGAATCAGCGACGTATCCACCGCCTCAAACTCAAACTTCGGCTCATCCGCATCGGGCGCAAAATACGCCTTCGTCGTCTTCAGCCAGTTCTTGTCGTCGCGCTCCGGGAAGTCCGGCTTGTAATGCGCCCCGCGCGATTCATCACGCATCCCCGCACCCTGCGCGATCACCCGAGCCAGTTGCAGCATGTTGTAAAGCTGCCGCGCAAACACCACCGTCGTATTCGCCCACTGCGTGCGATCGCTCAGGTTGATCTTGCCGAAGCGTTCGAGCATCTCTACCAGCGTCGCGTCGGTCTGCTTCAATGCCTTGTTGTAGCGGATGACCGTGCAATCCTTCGTCATCAACTCGCCCAACTCGCGCCACAACTTGAAAGGATTCTCCGCCCCATCCGCCTTCATCAGGTGGGCATTGATGTCTTCCTGCCGCTTCTGCTCGGCCGCAAAGCATCCATTCCCGTCGGAGGTGCTCTGCAATCCGCGCGCATACTTCACCGCATTCGGCCCGGCAATCCCTCCGCCGTAGATACACGACATCAGCGAATTCGCGCCCAGCCGGTTCGCCCCGTGATACTGGTATTCACACTCGCCCGCCGCATAAATCCCGGGAATGTTCGTAGCCTGCTTGAAGTCCACCCACAGCCCGCCCATGGTGTAATGCATGCCGGGGAAAATCTTCATCGGCGTGTCCCGCGGATCATCGCCCACAAACTTCTCGTAAATCTCGAGAATCCCTTCCAGCTTGCGGTCGAGAATCTTGCGGTCGATGTGGGTCAGGTCGAGATACACCATCGGCTTGCCGTCAATCCCCAGGTTGTATTCATACACGACCTTGAAGATAGCCCGCGTCGCTATGTCGCGCGGCACCAGGTTGCCGTACTTCGGATACCACTCTTCGAGGAAGTACCACCGCTCATTTTGCGGAATGGACTTCGGATCGCGATTGTCCCCCGGGTTTCTTCGGCACCCACACGCGCCCGCCCTCGCCGCGCGCCGACTCTGACATCAAGCGCAATTTATCTTCGCCCGGAATGCAGGTGGGATGTACCTGAATAAATTCTCCGTTGGCGTAGTAGCAGCCCTGCTGGTAGAGCGCCGACTGCGCCGACCCAGTACACACCACGGAATTCGTGGACTTGCCAAAGATCGCCCCGTTCCCCCCTGTGCAGATGATGATCGCATCCGCCGGGAACGTCCGCACTTCCATCGACCGCAAATCCATGGCGCAGATGCCACGGCACACTCGGTTGCCATCGAGCACCGCCGACAGAAACTCCCAGTGCTCGAACTTCTTCACCTTGCCTTCGGACTCGTAGCGCCGCACCTGCTCGTCGAGCGAGTAGAGCAGTTGCTGTCCGGTAGTCGCTCCAGCGAACGCCGTGCGGTTGAACAAAGTCCCGCCGAAGCGGCGGAAATCGAGCAGTCCTTCCGGCGTCCGGTTAAATGGCACGCCCATGCGATCCAGCAGGTCGATGATCCCCGGCGCCGCCTCGCACATATCCTTCACTGGCGGCTGATTTGCCAGGAAGTCGCCGCCAAAAACCGTGTCGTCAAAATGATTCCAGGTCGAGTCGCCTTCGCCCTTCAGGTTCTTCGCCGCGTTGATGCCGCCCTGGGCGCACACTGAATGCGACCGCTTCACCGGAACAATCGAGAACAGGTCGACGTTCGCGCCCATCTCCGCGATCTTGATCACCGCCGAACAGCCCGGCGAGTCCGCCGCCGATCACAATAATCTTTGGAGTCGCCATCTTATTGCACCGGCTTTCCGTTGCTGGCGGTCTGCGTGCCCGCTTGATGTGGGGAATGAATCGGGGGATGAATCATGGTGCGGTTCTGCTCATCGTCCGCCACCGGACGCGAGCGGAACGAATACAAACTCGCAAACCCCGCCGCGCACAGCACCAGGAACAATGCCAGGCATACGCGCAGCAACCTCTTCTGCGCTTTATCCCCCGACACGATCCCCCACTTCGCACGAGAACAGCCAGATGCCATACGCGAAGTGCCACGAAGCCGCTATCAGTCCGACCACGTAGAACAGGAACAACCCCGTGTGCATCACTTCCATCTGCACTTTTCCGAACGAAAGATCGGGATGTGCATGCAGATCGACGCCGGTAAACCTCATCGTGTACGTGTGCCACAGGATGTACACAAAAGCGATCCCGCCGGTCCAGCGCTGCGCCGTATACATCCAGTTCCCACTCCACGGATAAGCGGCAATATTCCCGTCTCCGCGATACCAAATGTAGAAGCCGTAAAGCGCGTGGAACAAAATCGGCAGCCAGATCCCGAATAGCTCCAGGAAAAACACCAGCGGCAGGTTCGCCAGAAAGCTCACCTGGCGTGCGTACGCATCCGGCCCGGTGATGGCGGTCGAGTTCGAAATCAGAATATGTTCAAACAGGAAGGCGCCCACCGGAACGATTCCCGAAAGGGAATGCAGCCGGCGCAACAAGAATGAATACCCCTGACCAGCGCGCAACGGAGCCACTCCATGCGCTACCACGGGAGCAGTAGAACTGGCTGACGCCACGAATCGCTCCTTATGAGTTCGGCGATGAGAAAATAACTTTTTATTATCCGGTGCCAGCAGAAGTGAAGTCAAGGAAGGATGGCAGGATGCTTCAACTTAGCGGCGCTTAACATGAAGGAGAGGAAGCCGCACGAAGGAACCTCTGCGACCTAAGTCCTTCGTGATACTTCGTGTCCTTCGTGGTAAAGGTTTTTGTCTATAGCGACTCCAGCACCCGCCGCAGTTCCGCAAGCGATTCGACGACTACATCCGCGCCCGCAGCAGCAAGCTTCTCAGCATCAAACGTCGTCGTAATCGCGATGGTGAAGCACCCCGCGGCCTTCCCAGCTACAATTCCATTCAACGAATCTTCCACGATCCAGCACTCCCCGGCGCCCACTCCAAGCTCCCGCATCGCCATCAAAAACACTTCCGGATCAGGCTTTGGCCGCGGACGTCGCCCATGATCCACGATCACCTCAAAAGCATCGCCGATGCCCAACCTCTCCATGGCCGCCTTCCGATTCCGCGGCGTGGCCGACGTAGCCAGCGCAATCCGGTACCGCGATTTCGCCCACACCACAAACTCAACTGCCCCCGGAACCGCGTGCTGCTCATGCTCGATGCTCTCGTAGAACTCCCGCTTCAGCCGCGATAACTCCGCCAATCGCTCCATGCCACCGTGTTCGCTGCAAAATCTCCGGCAGCATCGTCTCATCCGGACGACCCTTGTAACTGTCGTACACCGCTTCCGGCAACACGATCCCGAATTGCCCGAATGCCAACTCCTTCGCCCGCTTGTGCAAGGGTTCGGAATCGACCAGCACTCCGTCCATGTCGAATATCAACGCTGAAGGCGCCTTGAGTCTGGGATGATGTCACGCCCGCTCCGGCGATCCGGCGTCGCACCACTCCAGAAACTGCCGGAAAGCCGCTCCCCGATGGCTATACAGAGCCTTCTCCTCCGCGCTGAGTTCCGCAAACGTCTTCTGAATCTGCGGAAAATAAAACAGCGGATCATATCCAAACCCGCCCGCCCCACGCGGCGAATCCAGAATCACGCCCTCGGCTGTTCCGCGAAACGTAGCCAGTGTGTGCCCATCGCGCGCCGCCGCCAGCACGCACACGAACCGTCCGGTCCGCTTCTCCGCAGGAATGTGCCGCAGTTCCCGCAGCACGCGCGCATTGTTCGCTTCGTCATCGGTATTCTCGTCGGCCAGGTGCGGCTGATCGGCTGCATAACGCGCCGAGTGCACGCCCGGGGCCCCACGCAGCGCATCCACCTCTAACCCCGAATCATCCGCCAAAACAATCTCTCCGGGCGCATGCTGGCTATATTCTTCCGCCTTTTTGCGCGCATTCTCCTCAAACGTAAGCCCGTCCTCGACCACAGCGGGCAGGGAAGCGAACCCGGGAATGCCTCCGATCTCAATCCCATGCGGCGCTTGCCGCCCCCGCAAAATCCCGCACCTTCCCCGGATTTGAAGTAGCAATCAAAATTCGTCGCATGATTGCGACACTAATTCCGCAAACCACCTCATTGTCATCCTGAGCGAAGGACCTATGCAATTTGCTCACGCCGAGACGACAGCACGCAATCTAGGCAGTCGAGGTTCGAGGATCTAACGCGCCGCAGTCCTGCCGCGGCCGCTCACCATCCAGGCCATCACAGAAATCGCGGTGACGAGAGAAATCCATCCCCCCACCGCCCGATCCCACGTCCTCACGAATCGAATCTCCACCCGATTCATCCCCGCCCCCACCGGAACCAACATCTGCCCCGTCTCCGCCCGCGCCGCCGTTTCCACGACGCGCCCGTTCACTTCCACCCGCCACGCTGGATATCGAAACAACCGCAGCGCGAACCGATCCGCCGCCGACATCTCCGCCGTAAACACCTTCGACTCGGCATCCCACCGCTGCACATGAATCGCCGCATGCGCCGGACCCGTCCACCGTCACGTTGCGCGCCGTCTTTGTCGATGGCCCCGGCTCCGCCCCCAGCGGCGTGTATTCATCCGTCCCTTCGTATCCAATGCCGGTCGCCATGTTGTCCTGCATCTCACGCAGATCAGCGGCTGTGTCCCACCACGGCGCCTGCGCATAGCGCCACGCCCGCACAATCACCAGAATCGAGACCAGCACACACCGCGCCCCGCCACCACCACCGCCGCAGCCCCACCGCTCACGAGCAAAGAAAAGATCATGCTCAAACACAACAGCCAGCGCCACGGAAACTGCATGAACTGCATCTTCGGCAAAACCCTCCACAGCAGCCCCGCCACGGGAAACATCAACACGCTGCAAGCGATCGCCCACCCGACCAGAACATCTCCAAAGCGTCGCGCTGGCTCGTCTCGCCACTGCCGTGCCGCCCAGGCCGCCACGAAAATCACCACCATCTCAAGAACCGCCAACCAGGTGACGATGCGGTTGAACGCATCGTGATCCGCATCGGTCGTGTGGATAAACAAAAAGTTATCCGCCGGACGCGATCCCGCCGACACCGCTTGCGCAATATCGATCCACCGCTGCTCGTAAATCGCAGGAAGTAAATAGAACGCCGCCAAGCACGCGCCCAGCCCCACCGCGCCCGCTCCCACAAGAAGCAGCCGCGGCGACCGCCGCTGCCAGGCAAAGAACACCAACAACAGCGCCAGCGAATAATGAATCATCACCGCCGCCGGAGCATTCGTCAACCACGCCGCCGCCAGCACCAGTGCCAGGGGCACCATCGCCCGCCGGCCACGCTCCACCGCCTTCAGCACACACAGCAGCAACAGCGGCACCAGGCAACTCGCCAGTAATTCAGCAAACGCGCTGCGCCAGTAAACAATCACCAGATGATAAGGATTCGCGGCATACAGCACCGCCGCAAAGATGGCGTCGCGACGCGTCAACCATCGCCGCGACCAGGACGAACATCGCGACGCCCGCGGCGACCAGCGCGATCCATATGTAAATGCAGGATGCCACGGTCCACGGAAAGATCGCGCTCAACAGCAGCGCCGAGCGTCCACGACGCCGGAGGATAAAACACGAACCGCGGCTCGCCATAAGCGAAATGCGCCAGCGCCGCCCACCGCGGATAAATAATGCCGTGCTTCCACTGCGCGAGAACTTCGAGCCACGAATACAAATGAAACTCCACATCGTGTCCCGACGGCGTTCCGAAAAAAAAGAAGGGGATTTCCACAGCGAAAGCCGCGCTGCAATCGCCAGCAACGGAGCCCACAGCAGCCCCGCGTCGTCGCGTGGTCTCAACCGAGCTTCCGCCCCGCTGGTCTTTCCCAGACTCATTCCCTCGACGCCAAAACTTGAATGCGCTTAAACGGAAAAACACAGTTTACTTTAACGAAGATTTAACATGGCTGAAATCATCTCGCAATGCACATCCGCTACCGTACTCGCAATGGGGTGGAACAAACCACTGAGAGTTGAGGGGCCTGCGCCAAAGACGGGGCTCAGGTCCCTCGGTTCTCCGATAGGCCGCCACCGCTGAAGCCTCCCGATCCCGCGCACTCTCACCTGCCGCACCGCTCACCTGAAATCTCTCGCGAAAGATCCTTGCCCACTGACCTGCCACGGGAGGCTTTTTGCTCGGAGCCGAACAGCCGCGCAGGGAAACGCACGTGAGCGCGTCTACTAAGATTGGAATAGAAAGGAATCGAAGGAAAGACTCAGGACAGAGTTTCTTAACCGCGCTGAAGCTGCAGTTCCGACAGGAAATCATCCTGCTGCAGCGACGCGCCTCGCCGCAGCAACTCGAGGAGCGGATCCTCCAGCTCTTCGCCGGGCTCTTCCGCTTTCTGCTCCCCCGGCTCGAACTGCGTGAGATCCGCGACCAGTGCTCGCGGAGAAATAATCAATTCCAACATGGTCGCAGGACAATTACGCAGGAAATCGATCAGATTGGCAACCTGCGCGCGCTGCTCCGGCGTGCGGGAAGGGAACTCAACTCCCATGCCCTGCCCAGGGTGCGCCACGCGCACCATGCCTTCGGTGTGAACTTCATGCTCCTGTGCTTTAAGACAGAGATCGACTAACGCGCGCTCCGGGAATGGCGCATCAGTTTGCACGTAGCAGCCGCCCAGACTCAAGTCGGTCAATTTGCAATGCGGTACGGTTTCATCGACCTCGGCGCCCACGTGCCGCAGCCGCAGCTTGCAGCCACCTCTTCAGTTCTGCCTTGGCGGCTTCTGAAACGTCCAGAAAGTGAACGCCTGTCTGCCCGTTGGAATTCGCCCAGGCCACTTGCCCATGCGCTTCGATTTCCGCAGTCGTGTCGGGCAACTGGAAACGGAATGCCAGCAGCGATCCCGATACCTGCGACTCCGCCGTCAGCACTTCCATACCGGTTTCAGAAAGATCCAGAAGAATGCCATCCATCTTGCGAGTGTCGGGCAACGTAATCTCCACCGGCGCCTGCACCGGAATCCGGATTGCCCGGCGCCGCTCCCGGCTCAACAGAGCCGCAGCTGCGCGCAATCCGGCTTTCGCCGCATCCTCAGAAATCGGTTTGTACAGCACAAAGTGCGCCCCGCCGCTCAGGATTCCTCGCACTTTCGCCGTGTCGGCCACTAGGGCAACGCTCAACGGGCTGGTGCCCAATTGCTGCGCCTGCCTCAGTACGCTTTCCGCCAGTTCCGGGTTGTCAAAATCGACAATGAGCGCGTCGAACTTCTGCTGCTGAATTCGGGCAAGCGTGGTCTCCGGATCGCTGGAGCGGTCCATCGCAATGCCGAAGGTGGGCAACACTCTGCCCAGCACATCAGACGCGGAGTCGTCGGTGGAAACCAATAATGCCTGAAGAGTCATAAGTACTTGGTCTCAGCGCCAGCCTGATCTACGGCCAGCGAGGAGCGGTCGGACGGGCTGCCTTGGAAGACGAAGCGCTGCTCGAACTCGCACCCGCCTTTGCCGCCATCGAGTCTCCCTGGAGGGCGGCGTCGTCTACTTCCGCCAGCACTCCATTGTCGTCATCATCGTTCTCGGCCAGCAAGGGTGCTACTTCCCGCAGCTTTTCCGCTGCTTGCTGGAGCATCTCGATCTGTTTGCCAAGTTGGGCGTATTTCGCCTGCTTCTGCCGCAGGACCTCATGAATATCTTTCATACAACCCCCTGTTGGCAATCTAAGGAGCCCACGCCCGATGGGTCAACGGTAATCCCCCCGGTCAGATTACCGGGGTAACGGACGCCGCAGCCGGTCTGCCATTGGGGCAATAAAAAGCCCCGCCAACGCCCGGCGGGGCCTTTGATTCAGGAGATTGTTAAGATGCTCTAGGCTTTCAGCTTCTTTCGCAGTATTCCGGCAAGACCAACCAGACCAGTGCCCAGGAGCGTCAGGCTACCCGGCTCGGGAACTACTAGATTCGTGTCGCCGCTGCTGATCGTCGTCGCGCCGTTGAAAAAGCCCTTACCGGTATTGATCGTCAGCTGTACGACCGCGCCGTTCACCGTGCCACCACCCATCCAGGTCCCGGAAATCGAACCTGAAAGCGTGTAGTTGTTGGTCCCATTGGCAAGTTGAATCCAAGTCCAAGTCACCGGCCCAGAGAAAGTACCGGTGAACAGGGTCCCATTCGGAATCCCATTCGTCCCGTTGCCCGTAATCGTGAACGTTCCCCCTGCGGCAAAGGTTCCACCCATCTGGAGAGTCCCAGAAGTCATGCTCCCGGTTGAAAAGCTCACACTACCCAAATTGGTACCGGTGACGAGCCCCATTCCGTTTAGTCCGTTGACCGCGATGAGGGCCGAACCACTCAGGCTGAATCCCGCGCTGCTGCCCGTCAAAGCGCCGCCGCTATTGGTGAAATCAATTGAGCTGCTGGCAAATGCTGCCATCGGCAAAGCTAGGGCGAGCAGAACCATCCACAAAATGCGCTTCATAAAGATATCCCCTCCTGAATCTTACTCGGGAAAACTACCCACAGATAGAATCCCCATGAACATTGTGCACTCACAGTACCAAAGTCGAATCCGTATCAATACATTGCAAACAAAGAAGTTATTGTAGCTTTGGTCGAAACCCTACAGTCCCCAAGTGCAAACGCATGCACACTTGAAACATCCTTTTGCTACCTAAGGGGCCTCGTACCCGTCCTCGACCCGCACTAAAGTAACCTCGTTGCCCGTCCAATTTCAAGAGGCCCACTCGTGCCCTCCCCAGCCCGAAAGTATCATTTTCAAGCCCGGGCGAAGCAGGTAGCCTGTGCGGTGAGCAGTTCTGGAGGAGGGCTGTTCGGGCGTCCTGCGGTCAAACGAGCCGCAGGATGCTTCTTTAGCTATTGGGCGAGGTTCGAGGGCGTGCCCATTATCCCGTAAGGGAAGGCAACTTCCATGCCGATCCCAGCAGAAATATGGTTCCCACCACAATGCTGTAGGCCGACGTCACGAGAGTCAGCGCTCGGAGCGCGTTGGGACGTGCCAGCGTCGCCGAGAACAATCCCGCCGCCGAAGCGCACATCAGCGTGTTCATCGCCAGGAGCCCGACGATGAACATCAGCAACCCCAGCAGTCCCGCACCCGTCCCGCCCAGGTTTGCCGCCATCAGAAATAACAGAATCTGAGTCGGAGTCTCCGCCCCCAGCCCGTGAATCACACCCACCAGAAACGTTGAGGTTGTTCCATAGCCGTCCTTAAAGACCTGCGGAGCTTCCACCCGCGTCCCGCCAAAAATCCGGCTCAGTCTCCAGTAGATCCACAACGCCCCATTGATCAGCAGTGTGATTCGCGTCCGCGGAGCATGGCTGTGCGCCGATGGACGAAAAAAAGTCCCTAGCACGTAGACCCCCAGCACCAACAAGGTAATACCGACCAACCGCTCCGCCCACCGATCGCTGGCCGCCGGCAGCGCGATGCGAAACACCACGGCCGCGGACCCAAGTATCGCTACAGTGGTCGCGTGCCCCGCCACATACAGCAGCCCGTAGCGCATGGCATCGCGCGCTTTCGACTGCACGCTGCTGATGTCGCTGATCGCCGCGATGTGGTCGTAATCCAGTCCGTGCCGGAAGCCCAGCACCGCGGCCGAGAGCAGGGCAAGTCGTAGGTTGACGGGATCAATCAAAGAAGAATTCCGCGCAGCCGATTCACACATCCGCAAGACACGCAAGCCGCACTGGTCTTGTAGGCTAGCACACTCCAGGGCAAGGCCCGATCTGATGCCGGGGAAGCATGGCGAATCAGTCTTCAAAGTGCAGCGTCAGCGCTGCTCGGGGAAGTCGCGGGCATCGTGCGCAGCCCAAGACCAGCTTACTGCCCGCCCGATCCCGGTTTCGCTGCCGTTCCCTTGACCACCTCTCCCGGACCAATCAGTTCCCGCAGCCGCCGCGACAGAATCGCCGCCAACGATCGGTAGAACCGCGAACCCAGATGCGGATAAAGCTCGAACATCGACTGCAGCGTCGGCCGGTCCAGATAGTAAGTCTCGACTTCCTCTTTGGCCACCACATTCGCCGACGCCGGCAACTCGTCTAGAAACGAAATCTCCCCGCACGGCTCTCCCGGATTCACTCCCAGCGCCGTCCCTTGCATCGGAATCTGCACCGAGGCGGTACCCTTGAGAAGCACGAACACCCCGTAGGTGCGCTTGCCTTTCAACACGATCGGTTCGCCCGCTTTGAACTCTTTGCGAACTGCCTTATCCGCGATCAGCGCCCAGTCGTTGGGCGTCAGATACACCAATCCATTCTTGGCGCTCGATAAGATGGAAACATCTTGCTGCTGAGTGGCTTTCGTCATGGCGCGCTAACCCGATTTCCGGAGCGACCCGCCCGGGGGTATTTTGACTGACACAGATGTGTAACAATGAACAAAAGAAGCAACAGGGCTGAAACGAGATTAGCAGAAAGCCCGCTACAACGCCTGCGCGCCGAACCTTCCGAGTTAAGTGTTTCGCGCGAAAAAAGCTAAGGAATGGTGCGCCCTGAGAGATTCGAACTCCCGACCTACTGGTTCGTAGCCAGTCGCTCTATCCAACTGAGCTAAGGGCGCATATCTGTTTGGATGGAAGAACCGCCTGTTGATTATAGCGAAGATTTCTTTGCGTGAAAAACGAAACACCAGCTCTAGCATGAAACGATTTTCAACATCCCACCTTGGCCCGTACGTTGCATCGATTCCCGTCGAAGTAATTCTTTCCCGACTCCGCGCAATTCCTACCGGGGTGAATCCCTGACTCGCGTTGATTCTGAATGGTTTATCGATGGCATACAGCTTGCACTAGTAAAGAATAGACGAAGTGGCGCGCAACGGGGTGCTTCAGAGAATAACTTCGGCCAGAGGTTTTCTGTGAGCACCCCTTGCTTTTTGCTCCAGGCGCACACAAGCCCTCCCCCCAAAATTGAAGTGTGCGCCCGGCTCTTTTGCGGGACGGACACTTCTATCAGCCGCGGCTAACTTTGATCTTGAACTTGCCCGGGCTCCCTCAGGCCAACTCTACCGGTTCCCGCACATCCACTCCCGCATTCCGCAATAACTTCGCAACCGCGTCCTGCTTCATCCGCGACGCGTCAAACTCCACCCGCACCGTCCGCTCCTTCGCATTGAACTGCACTTGCCGGATGCCATACACCTCCCGCATCGTGTCGATCGCCCGTAGTTCGTTCTCGCCTGGAATCGCTCCGTGCCTTCTTACGTCCTGATCTATATGCATCATCCGGCTCGCTCGCCGGCCTTCCGTATCATCATACCGTGGGTTGAGCCAACATCACTTATCTGGAGGCGTTTTCAATTACCAAGCGATCCAAGCGAGAGCAACTACTGGTGACTCCCCGCATGCTCGCGTGTCATGAGCATCTCGGCGGCGTTGGGCGATTGAGCGGGGTCTGGCGGCGGACGCGTCGCGCAACAGATCAGGAAGCAGTCTGCTGATACGCGCGGCGGACAGCTGGTCCTTGCGCCAGTAACCGAGAGTAAATCTCCGGAGCTCGGCAATTTCTAAGATCAGAAATTAGCCGTTTATGACAGCGGAGGATGCCGTCTCAGTAAAGAACGAAGTGGCGCGCAACGGGGTGCTTCAGAGAATAACTTCGGCCAGAGGTTTTCTGTGAGCACCCCTTGCTTTTGCTCCAGACGCACGCAGCCTTCCCCCCAAATTTAAGTGTCGCCCGGCACTTTTGCGGACGGTCACTCGTCAGCTCGGCATTTCTCCTAAGCTTGTCCGAGTTCCCTCAGGCCAGCACCACCGGCTCCCGCACATCCACTCCCGGCCTTGCCGCAGCAACTTCGCCACCGCATCCTGCTTCAGCCGCGACGCGTCGAACTCCACCCGCACCGTGCGGTCCTTCTCATTGAACTGCACCCGCCGGATGCCGTAGACCTCGCGCATCGCTGTCAATCGCCCGCAGTTCGTTCTCGCCCGGGATCGCGCCGTAATTGAAAACCACATCCAGATAAGTCATGGCTCAACCCTTCGGTATGATGATTCGGAAGTCCCGGCCGTTCCGCCGGATGAATCCAATATAGAGCATCGACAATCAAAACAGATCATAACAAGGCACAGTCGCGGAGCGGCGCAGAATGCAGCCCACAGTCGCAAGCGTGGATCAGTATGCAAAAAAATCACAACCCAGCCTGCGGGACGAATGAAATACATCGCGGGACGCCGACCGTCCGACACCATGACAACCCTAACTCCTACGACGAGCGCGACCCCGTCTGCGGAATGAATGTGAATCCCGCCACCGCCAAACATATCCACGAGCATGGCGGGAAGAAGTACTACTTCTGCTGCGCCGGTTGTGTCGAAAAATTCAAAGCCAACCCGCAAAGATATTTGAACAAACCCGCCGCGCCGGGCCTGGTAACGCTGGGAATGCGCCGCCGACTCGCTCCGAAGCCCGCGACGAAATCCGGAAGCCGGAAGCCCGGCGCGCCGGCCTACGTCTGCCCCATGTGCCCTGAAGTCCGCGAGACGCAAGCCCGGGAGCCTGCCCTTCCTGCGGCATGGCCCTCGAGCCCGAATGCCGCTCGCCTGCCACGCGCACCGAATACACCTGCCCCATGCATCCCGAAATCGTGCGCGCCGCGCCCGGTTCGTGCCCCATCTGCGGCATGGCCCTCGAGCCGCGCACCGTCACCGCGACGCAGAAGAAAATCCCGAACTGCGCGACATGACGCGCCGCTTCTGGGTCGGCGTCGTGCTCACCGCGCCGCTGCTCGCGATCGCGATGGGCAGCATGTTCTGGCCGGCACGATGCGCGATTGCATCACGCAGCGCTTCGTGAACGGCGTGCCGCTCGATCTGCCGTGGCTCGAATTCGCCTTGCCACCCCCGTCGTCCTCTGGTGCGGCCTGCCATTCTTCCAGCGCTTCTGGACGTCGCTGGTCAACCGCAGCCCGAACATGTTCACGCTGATCGGCCTGGGCACCGGCGTCGCCTACGTCTACAGCGTGGTCGCGACCATTCGCGCCGCGGATTTTTCCCGACATCGCTGCCGCGGCATGGGCGGATATCCCGACGTCTACTTCGAAGCCGCCGCCGCTATCACCACGCTCGTCCTGCTCGGCCAGGTCATGGAACTCCGCGCCCGCAGCCGCACCAGCGCCGCCATCCGCGCGCTGCTCGACCTCAGCCCGAAAACCGCGCGCCTGATCACCGGCGGCGAGTGACGATGGGTCGAACGCTGGCGAGGTCACAGAAAAAGACATTCCGCTCGAACAAGTGAAGCCCGGCGACCGCCTGCGCGTCCGCCCCGGAGAAAAAATTCCCGTCGATGGCGTCGTGCTCGAAGGCCGCAGCTCCGTCGACGAATCCATGATCACCGGCGAATCCGATCCCGGTCGAAAAATCACCCGACAGCAAAGTCATCGGCGCGACCATCAACGCGCACCGGATCGTTCATCATGCGCGCCGAGCGCGTCGGCTCCGAAACCCTGCTCGCGCACATCGTCCAACTGGTCGGCCAAGCCCAGCGCAGCCGCGCTCCCATTCAGCGCCTCGCCGATCGCGTCGCCGCCTGGTTCGTGCCCGCAGTCGTTGCCGTCGCCGCCATCACATTCGTCGCGTGGTTCCTGTTCGGTCCGCAGCCGCGCCTCGCGCACGCGCTGGTGAACGCCGTCGCCGTGCTGATCATCGCCTGCCCCTGCGCGCTCGGACTCGCCACTCCCATGGCGATCATGGTCGGCACCGGCCGCGGCGCCCACGCCGGAGTCCTGATCAAGAACGCCGAAGCGCTCGAGACCCTGGAAAAAGTCGACACCCTGGTCGTCGACAAAACCGGCACGCTCACCGAAGGCAAGCCGAAGCTCGTTGGCATCCGCAGTGACTCGTCGCCACAGACTACGACGACGCGATGAACTGCTTCGCCTCGCCGCCAGTCTCGAACAAGCCAGCGAACATCCGCTGGCCGCAGCCATCGTGGAGCGGCCGCACCGAACAAGGATCTGCAGCTCTCGCAGCCCGACGCGATTTCACAATCGTTCCGGGCAAGGGAATTCACGGCATTGTCGACGGCAAACGCAGTCGCGGTCGGCAACGCAGCCTTGATGATCGACGTCGGCGCTCTGCAGCCAGCACAACCGACTCGGTGCAGCATGCACAGCCGCCGCAGGGCACGAACCTCTGCGTCGCCATCGACGGCAAGTACGCCGGGAACGTCTCCGTGGCCGATCCAGTCAAGCCCTCGACGCCCGACGCTATCCGATGGCCTCAAGCGCGCAGGGACTTCGCATCGTCATGCTCACCGGAGACAATCGCGACCGCCGCCGCGGCAATCGCGCAAGTCGCTCGGCATCGACCGAATTCGAAGCCGAAGTCCTGCCCGAAGGAAAACTGGAAGTCATCCGCAAACTGCAGCAGCAGGGAAGAGTCGTCGCCATGGCCGGCGACGGCATCAACGACGCCCCCGCCCTCGCGCAAGCCGACGTCGGCATCGCCATGGGCACCGGCACCGACGTCGCCATGGAAAGCGGCGGCATCACCCTGGTCAAAGGCGACCTCACCGGAATCCTCCGCGCCCGCAAGCTGAGCCAGGCCACCATGCGCAACATCCGCCAGAATCTTTTCTTCGCCTTCATCTACAACGCCATCGGAGTGCCCATCGCCGCCGGCGTGCTCTATCCATTCTTCGGCATTCTGCTCAGCCCCATCTTCGCCGCCGCCGCCATGAGCTTCAGTTCCGTGTCAGTAATCACCAACGCCCTCCGCCTCCGCCACGCCAAACTGTAATCCCGCACAGACCCCAAACTCTGTCATGCTGAGCGGAGATTGAGCTTCGCTTTTCGAAGCTCAATCGGAGTCGAAGCATCCCTACCCTATTCGAACCCTGTGGGACGGACACTCCTGTCCGTCCAGGTTTTGACTTTGCCTTTGTTTTCCAGCTCTATGTCGCGCCCGCCCGCATCTCTTGCCGTCGCCCGTGAACCCACTCTCCGAGATAAAGAAAACCGGGAAGGGTACGAGTTCAGTCGTGCCGTTAAAGCTCCACAACCCACGTCGGCTTTAAGCCGCTGAGGTTCGCTCTCAACCCGAGGCAAATCGCACTCCATAGGACGGACACTCGCCCTTGACTTCTGAGCTCCCCGATCCCCCGGCTGAGCAACCGAACTGTGACCCCAATCACTGACACTCCCCTCCCCACAGACCAAGGTATTCAAAAGGCTTGGAACGCGGAGGCCAAATGCACGTCATCCTAGCGGGACCCGACTACGAAGAGAACCTTTCCATCCGCTATCTATCCTCGTCGCTGCTCACTGCCGGACACGACACAACCCTCGCCATCTTCAACTCGCCCGCTGATACCACGACAGTCGCCGAGGCTGCTCACCATGCAGACATCGTCGGCCTGTCCATGTGCTTTCAATCCCGCGCGCAGGAGTTTCTCCGTCTCGCGCAATCGCTGAAGTCGCGCAATGCCGAACAGCTGATCGTCGCCGGCGGCCACTACGCTTCCTGCGCCGCCGAACCGCTGCTGGCCCATCATCCCGAAATCGACATTATCGTCATCCACGAAGGAGAACGAACCCTGGTCGAAATCGCCGATGCAATGCCGCACTTGCAACAACGTCTGCCTCAAATCCCGGGCATCGCCTATCGTGACGGCCGACAAGTCCGCTTCACCATTCCGCGTCGAACACTCGACAACCTCGACGCCCTGCCATTCCCAGACCGCCGCGGCCCCATCCACACCCTTGCTGGCGTGCCTACCAGTTACATGATGGGCAGTCGCGGATGCTATGGCAGTTGCGCCTACTGCTGCATCACCACACTTCATCAACTAGCTCCGGGCAAGCGCTTTCGTCAACGCAACGTCGAAGGAATCGCTGATGAAATGGCCGTCCTCTACCACCAACGAGGCACCCGCCAATTCGTCTTTCACGATGACAATTTCCTCGTCCCCTCCGATTCGTTCAATCATGCCCGGCCGTCCGCCTTCGAGAAGGCGCTCAAGAAACGCGGTATTAGAGACATTGCGTTAGTTATCAAGTGCCGTCCCGCCGACGCGAATAAAAAGGTCCTTCGCCGCCTGAAAGACCTCGGCCTCGTCCGCGTTTTCCTCGGCATCAGTCCGCCTCCTCCGAGGGTCTCTCCGACCTCGAACGCATCCAGAGCGTCGTCGATTCCGAACGCGCGCTCGAGACCTGTGCCGACCTCGACATCTCCGCGCAATTTACCCTGATGATCTTCCATCCCGACGCGACCCTCGCCACGCTGCGTTCCGACGTAGCTTTCATGCGGCGCTTCTCCGGGAACCCCCTGAACTTCTGTCGCGCCGAAATCTACGCTGGCACTCCGCTCGAGAAACGCATGATCGCCCTCGGGCGCGCGCGCGGCGACTATCTCGCCCGTGTCTACAGCCTCTCGGACCCCATTGCCGCTCTCGCCTGCAACACCTCTCTGGATCTGTTCGAATCCCGGTGCTGGAGCAGCGGCAGCTTGATGCAAAACGCCATCGGACTCGACCATCTGGCCGCAACGCTGAAGCGATTCAATCGCAAGCGTCGGGCAAGCGCACTGTGCCGGCGCGTCGGCAACTGGTTGCGCTCCGTCAACCTCGATACCACCGATCTACTCGAGGAAGTGATCAACCTCAGCGCCTCCGCCCGCGGCTACAGTGGCAGCGGTTTCAGCGCGCCATCCTCGCCCTCGGGGAGCGTGAGACAGCGACTCGTCTCAAATTACTCTCCGCCGGTTCAGCTCTTCGGGCAGAACTCGAAATATTCCCCCTCGCTGCACGGCCCACTGAGCTGCAACTGCTCTCGGGACCGCGCCTCCGCTTGGCGAGACAAGCTGCAGTGGCCGTGCTTGCTCTCGGAATGCCTGCGTTATCCGGATGCCAATCTGGTGTAAGCGAAATGGCTCCCCCTCCGCTCAAGGACACTCAGACTCCACCCCAGAAGCCTGTGCAGATCAGGAGGGTCGATGCTCGCTCGTGGGAGACGTCACCGATCCTTCAGGCGCTGTAATCGCGAATGCGACCGTTACCATTGCTAATCTCGATACAGGCCTGACTCACACCGTCAAGACCAACGAACTAGGCCATTATGTGGCCGGCGGCCTGGCGCTCGGTCGCTATTCGGTCAAGGCCGAGTCCCCCGGTTTCAAGGCCGTCGAAAAGACCGGCATCGTACTCGAGGCAGGGGCCGATGGCCGCGCCGATGTCGCTCTCGAAATTCGCGCTGACATTAAGTTAGACGTCGTTGCCAACCCATCTTTTGATGGCGGATGCTGCGAGTATGCCGCTACCCCGCTGAGGTCGAACCCGAGGACTGGGGCACGAAGAAAAAACCCTTCAACTACATCGTCGGAGACGCCGACGACCACGGTACCTTCAAAGGAATCGCAGAACTGGTCTATGGGGACCCCGGAATGTGGGTGCAGATCTTTGAAGCGAATCGAGGCGTAGTGCCGAAACCCGGATCCATTCCCGCTGGAACATCGATCGTAATCCCAAAAAGAAAACGGGCTGTTCCGAAACTGATTTCAAAAGCCCTGCCAGCTTATCCTCCCGAGGCAAAGCAGCAGAAGGTTCGTGGAGAGGTCGTCCTGGATGTTACGCTCAAGGAAGACGGCACCGTTGACGCAATCAACCTCATCGACGGAAACCCGTTGCTCGCCGAAGCCGCCACCACCGCCGTCAAGCAATGGCGTACCAGCCCCTGCTGCTGCAAGGCAAACCCGTCACCAACTTCGTCGTCGTAGTTTCCTTCGGAGAGGAGGCAGGTCCACTAAACCACAACCGAGCCGAAAGGGAAGGGCCCGACTTCAGTCGGCCGTAAGACCGCACTAATCGCGCCGGCTTCAGCCGCTGAGAAACGCTGTTGAATCGCAATCGCCCCGCACTTCCGGAAACCGAGCATCGGAAGTCTGAGGCCGAAACCGCGCCCTACAATTTGCCTAAGAAATCCGTAATCTCCGGCTCCGTCCAATCCACCGCGCCAATAAACTTCCGCTGCATCACCCCATTGCGGTCGATGATGTACGTCTCCGGAAACTTGAACGTCCCGTAAAGCGTATTGCTCTTCTGATCTGGATCGCGCACCGTCAGCAAGTTCACGTTGTGATCTTTTACGAACTGCTTGTATGCGCCCTCATCCACGTCCATGCTCACCGCTAGCACGGTCACGCCCTTCGCCTTCATCCTCCGCTGCATCTCCACCAGCGATGGCATCTCCTCCACGCACGGCGGACACCACGTCGCCCAAAAATTCAGTACCACCACCTGCCCGCGATACTGGCTCAGCGTGACCTTGTTCTTCCCATCTTGTACGGTAAAATCCGGAGCATTCGACCCAATCCGCGGCGGACGCGTCCCGCTGTAACAACCCGAAAGCCCGAGCAACAGAAGCCCAGAGATGAGAAGAACAGTAAGCTGAAGCGCGCGTCGCACATAGCTATAATAGTAGATCGGCTGTTCGAAGGGGGATTCAAGAGGAGTCTGAGGACCGTTAGAGCACGGCTTTTTCCACGCCAAGACTCCGCCCACAATGTGCGCTTTACTCTTTGCTGAAAAATGGTTTTTGGGTGGCACAGCGCTTTCAGCGCTGTGATAAAGCTCCTCTTTTCGGTCAGGGCTTTAGCTCCCGAGGTTCTTTTTGTCCGCTTCTTCTATGGTCACAAAGGAAACACTGCCTGCGCAGCCGCTAGTCTCCGTCATCGTCCCCGCGCGCAACGAAGAAGCCTCTCTCGCCGACTGCCTCCACTCCCTCACCACCCAGACGGGCGTCCTCTTCGAAATCATCGTTGTCGATGACCACTCTACCGACTGCACCCGCGAAGTCGCCGCATCATTTCCCGGAGTTAAAGTCATCGAAGCCGGCCCCCTCCCCGCAGGTTGGACCGGCAAAAACAACGCCGTCACCGCCGGAGCCCAAGCCGCTCGCGGCGCCTGGCTCCTGTTCACCGACGCCGACACCGTCCACCTTCCCGGCTCTTTGGCAGCCGCGTTGAAAGAAGCCCAGGAAAACGGTGCAGAAATGCTTTCCTATTCGCCCGAGCAGATTGCCGTCACCTTCTGGGAAATGGCGACCCTCCCCGTTGTCTTCGCAGAACTGGCACGACAATATTCTCCGTCAAAAGTCAGTGATCCGGCTTCCACTCTCGCCGCAGCCAACGGCCAGTACATCCTCATCCGCCGCGACACGTATGAAGCCGTCGGCGGTCATGGCGCAATTGCCGGCGACATCCTCGAAGATGTCGCACTCGCCCGCGCTGTGAAAAGTTCAGGCCGAAGGATTCGCTTTCGTTACGGCGCCAACGCAGTTCGCACCCGCATGTACCGCAACTACCGCCAGCTTCGCGACGGCTGGACCAAGAACCTCGCGCTATTGTTTCCAAAGCCCAGGCTGGCTGGCCCTGAAGACGTTAGCGTTGTGGGTATTATTTCTTGCTGCTGCGCATTTCTTGCGCACGCCGGGCCAGCAAGACGATGGCTGGACTGGAATCGACTTCGTTTTCTTTATCTATTTAGTGCTGGCGATTCATGCCGGGAAACTTTGCGAACGATGGAATTTCCTCGGCGCTCTGTTCGGCATGCCCATGTTCGCCTATTTACTGCTACGCTCGAAGCAAGCCCATGCCAACCGCAGGGTCTCCTGGAAAGGCCGAACCTACGATCCGAAAGAACCCGTGAACGATTTCTCCCATCACGCACCCACTATTGCAGGACGACTCTCATGAAACTGATTCTCGCCCTAATCATCCCGACCATCCTCTCGCTGGAATTATCCAGCCCTGTCACTCCGCCCGGCATTCGCGGGGTGCATCCCGTGGTTGCCATCATCTCGCAGGACACAGAGGCACCCGCTCTCTCCAGCCAAACGCTGATCGAACCCGGCGCCCGCATCGGCCCGCTTAAACTCGGCGACTCCCGCGACCGCGCCCTCGAACTATTCCCCAAGAAAAGCGAAGACCAGGAATGGGACGACAAATGTGGTGGTTCAGGCAGCACGACCCTCGATTGGGTCGACGCCACCAACCCCACCGGTCACGGCGACCTCTTACATTCGCCTCAACAAAAAAGGCAAGATCTTCCAGATCGAATCTGCTACCACCCGCTTTCGCACTGCCGAAGGCATCACTACCTTCGATCACGCCGACAAAGTGGCCGAGAACTACAAAGACCTCCGCGCCTACACGTTGCTAACACCACCGGTCCCTGCTCTCGGCGACCGCCCGCTCGTCTACTGGATCGACAAGAAGAACGGCATCGCCTTCGTCTTCGCGTACTATCCCAAGGAGCGCAAGCGTTACGTCTATAAAATCATTGTGTTCGAGCCCAACAAAACCTTCTGCCCGGAGGAAGAAACCGTCAGCTCCCCGAAGTGGCAAGCGATTCCTTCGTATGCATTAGAGCCACCACCCGAACTGGCTCCTAACTACTGAACTGAACGCGATTGTGGTTTACTGGCAACTGACAACCGGCCGCTGGCAACTGTTTTCTATGGTCTATCTCACGCGCAAAGCCGAATTTTCCGCCTCGCACTATTACCACAATCCCGACTTCACGCCGGAAGAGAACCGCCGCATCTTCGGCAAGTGCAACAATCCCCACGGCCACGGCCACAACTACACTCTCGAAGTCACCGTGAAGGGAGAAGTCGATCCCCGCTCCGGCTTCGTCGTCGATCTCAAGCAACTCAAAGAGATCATGCACCGCGAAGTCCTCGACGCCATGGACCACCGTTTCCTGAACAAGGAAGTCCCCGAATTCTTCACCCAGATTCCGACGACCGAAAATCTCGCCATCGCCTGCTGGCAGCGCCTGGAATCCAAACTCCAGACAAGCGAGACTGCACCGCGTCCGCGTCTACGAAACCCCCGACCTCTTCGTCGATTTCTACGGTGAAGAATGACCGCAACCGGGCACACCACACTCAGCGGGACCTCAGCGACACAGCCAGCCTTCAACTTCTGGCGTGAAGTGCGGCGCACCTACGGTTTCCCCGTCACCATGTTCGCCCTGGCGATCATCCCCGGTCTGAATTTCACTTACTCCGGCCACGGGGGACCGTGCTGGCTCGTCCTTCCGCTCTGTGCTCCCTACATTCTTTTTCGCGCCCTCATCAAAATTATCAAGTCGCCCAACGAACTGAGTTCCGTGCTGCTTAGATTCTTCGCCATCACGATCCCGTGCTATGTCGCGCTGGCGTACCCCCTTTCCTGGGCCGCGACGACATCATTGCATTACACTTTCGGTTTGACCATTCCTGTCTGGACTTTCATGGCGATCGTGATCTCGCCTTTCCCTTACTGGTACTTCTCATGAAAGCTCACCTCACCCGCCGCTACCGCTTCTCGTCCTCGCACCGCCTCCACAGCGCCGACATGTCTGCCGAAGAAAACGCCCGCACCTACGGCAAATGCAACAACCCTCACGGACACGGCCACAACTACACCCTCGAAGTCACCGTCAGCGGCCCCGTCGATCCCGCCACCGGCATGGTCTGCAACCTCGTCGATCTCGACGGCTTCGTCGAAAGGGAAGTGCTCTCCCGCTACGATTGCAGAATTTGAATACCCTGCAAGAATTCGCCCAGGAAGTGCCCACGACGGAAAACCTCTCCATCGAGATCTACGAAATATTGCAGCGCGGCTTTCAAAAGGCGCATCTTGAAAGGGTAAGACTCGAAGAAACCATGATGAATTCCTTCGAGTACGCCGGCGCCGCCGAATTGCGTCACTAGCTTTTTCGCACTGTCATCCTGAGGCTCGTTCTTTGCGCCGAAGGATCTATGCAACTTGCCGCCCGCGTCATCAGACTGTGTAATAACTGTGTAATAGAAGATGAAGGCCGATCAAGGCACCGACTTATGAAGCCAGCCCCAACCGAACAAACAAAAGAACCGACCACTCTCACCAGCGCCACCTACGAAGATCTCGTCCGCGAAACGCTCGTCCGTCTTGGCGAAGATCCCAACCGCGAAGGCCTCGCCTCGACGCCCGACCGCGTCCACAAAGCCATGCAGTTCCTCACCAAGGGATATCAGGAAGACCCCGAAGCCCTCCTCAAAGGCGCGCCTCTTCACCGTGAACTACGACGAAATGGTCATCGTCAAAGACATAGAAATGTTCAGCCTCTGCGAGCATCACCTGCTCCCATTCTTCGGCAAAGTCCACGTCGCCTACATCCCCAACGGACGCGTCATCGGCCTCAGCAAAATCCCGCGCCTCATCGAACTCTTTTCCCGTCGCCTGCAAATTCAAGAACGCCTCACCACCCAGATCGCCGAGACCATCCAGAAAGTCATCGAACCCCAAGGCGTCGGCGTCGTCATCGAAGCCCGCCACCTTTGCATGATGATGCGGGGCGTCGAAAAGCAACACTCCGCCGCCGTGACGTCGTCAATGCTAGGCTGCTTCCGCCAGGAAGAAGAAACCCGCTCCGAATTCCTCTCCCTGATCCGCCAACGCCCCAACGGCGTGTAAGAACGTGAGGTGCCCCACCCTTGTCGTGTTTTTGCGACAGGGTTGGGATTTTGATCTTGATGATCTTTGTTCGGGACCTGACGACGACCCGGCCCCGTGTGGCATGGATACTCCTGTCCGTCCACTCGGGAAGAAACCTCAAACGTATCCTTTGAGGCCCGCGTAAGGCGGCGTTGAACCAACGCGGGCCTCAGCCCAGTGATTTGCCCTTCTCGTCCTGGGACTACCGAACCAAGACGATGATGTAAGATCATGGGCGCACGACCCCGACGATCGCCGTGAGAAGCCAACCCTCAAGTAACACTTTAACCGGCCAAGTCGCCCTCATCACCGGAGCCACTCGCGGCATCGGCCTGGCCCTAGCCCGGGCTCTAGCCGCCAACTCCTGCAACTTATTGCTCACCGCCCGCGACGAGAAAGCCTTAACTCGCGTCAGCAGGGAACTGTCCTCCCGAAAAATCAAAGTCCTCACTCACCCCTGCCGACATTCGCAACCCGCACGACGTCGACGCCCTCTTCCGCGCCGCCCGCCGCCAATTCAAACGCCTCGACATCCTCATCAACAACGCCGGTATCGCCCACGCCAACCTGCCCATAGAAAAACTGCCTTTTCCTGTCTGGAAGGAAGTCCTCGAAACCAACCTCACCGGAACATTCCTCGTCACGCAAGCCGCGCTAGCCATGATGAAACGCGGCGGCACTATCGTGAACAATCTCTCCGTCGCCGCCACTCGCGTCTTTGCCGGATCCGCCGCCTACAACGCCAGCAAGCATGGAGCCCTCGGCCTCACCAACACTCTCCGCGAAGAACTTCGGCCCCGTGGCATCCGCGTCATCGCGCTGCTGCCCGGCGCCACCGACACCGACATCTGGACCACTCTCTGGCCCCAAGCTCCTCGCAAGAAAATGATGTCCCCCGAAACGGTCGCCGCCGCAATCCTGCAAGCGATCCTCCTCCCCCCAACGCCACCGTAGAGTCCCTGGAGATCCGCCCCACGATCGGGACCCTGTAGCCGTCCGCCAAACTCATACGCAAAAGACCTCCGCGGACAATTACAAATGCGTGCGCAACCGTCGAAGAGGCGCCCAGGGCCGCTCTTCCACGGCACGATCGAGCTACGGGATTGTCGGGCACGGCACTATCGGAGGTGGGATTATCCCTGAAACGAGCGGTTGGGCCCGACCGCTCTTCGTTTCAGGGAAACTGATTTAATGTTCATTTACCGAAGACCAACCATGCGTATCCCAGAGTAAGTCCGAGTGACCCGTACACCGCTGCGTTCAGCGGCGCCAGCAGTAAGCAAACGGTCAGGGGCGAGGGATCGAACGTCATCCTCACGAAATACATCGGACACAGCGAAAGCATTAGCTGGGGGTTGAGATTCCAGCGGTGCGGAGCCAGATAGGCGACCACCGCCACGAGATAGGAAATCGCCGCGAAGCCACCGAGCAGTTTGAGGAGTACTGAAAATAACTGTTCCTCGCTCCCATGTTTCCTGCAGGCTTTCGCGATCCACGAGCGGGGCAGCAGCCCGACCACGACGCTGAAAACGCCGACCAACGCAAGCGCAACCACAAATACAACCCATTCGCTCTGAACCGGCAAGTCGATGCCCCGCAGCATCCCGTAAGGAACGGCTGTGAAAAGCGAAATCAGTCCGCACAGAAGAAACGCGATGCGAGCTATAGCGCTAATCGCGCGTCCGGGCATGCGCCGGATTCTAACATTGAGCCCGGGGCTGGCCGGCAATGCGAACGGGACGGCGGCTGCGAGCTATCTGGACTGAACCTCGACAGCCTCGGCGATCTTCATAGTCCGGCCAACCTGAGTGCCCACCTGTATCGCCTGCCCATGGCTCAAGTAAGGACCGATCGCAGCAGGTTGCGACCAATCCAGATCCCATCCGTTTTCAATGGCGAGCAAGATGTAGGAACCCGGAACCACATTCCGTAAGCTGAAAGTCCCGTCGAGGTCGCTCTGGTCGCGGCGGAACAGATCGCGACTCGTTTCCGGATCTTGTCCGACGCCCTTGGCGACCTCGGTTGGAACCAGCACGACCATCGCTCCGGCGAAAGGCTTCCCCGCGTGCTTGGCAGTGCCTTCAATGTTCGAACTGCCAGCCACTATGGTCAGGGAAATGGTGGCGGAAGCGCCTGGAGGCAGAATCACCGCGTGGCCCGAGACCGTAGCGCCCTCCGCTGACATTTGTTGGATTGAGTAGGGCTGCGGTGGACCCCACACCATTACTTCATAGCGTCCGGGGGCCATTTGCGGGAGTTCTACTTCTCCTTTGGCGTCAACTGGCTTCCCTCCTGAAAAGTTCCTGGCGGACGAGCGCAACCCGATCGAAAGCCTTTCCGGAAGCGTAGTTGCCCCGGGCACCTTCACCGACACTTTGACGCTGCTCACGGCCTCGGCGCTATTGGTGTTGATCTCCTGGTGGTCCCTAGCGAAGTCAACTCCGTTCATTCGTACCGAGACTCCTGGCTGTCCAGGCTCGCGGATGAGAACGTTGTAGCGGCCGGCGGGGACGCCCGAGATTTCGACTAACCCGGGCGAAATCACGCGCGTGCTGTCGGCTTGGACAAACGTGGCCCCATCGAAAGCGGGTTGCTCGAGTTGAGGAATCGTATAGCCGTGATCGGCAGGGGCCGGCACATGAAAAAGCAGATGAAGGGATGGAACCGGATTCAAATGAATGTCTAGCTGCAAATGCTCACCACCCGCGGATGGGAATCGCGGTCGCACTGTCCGTTTCGGTGACGTCGGAGTAGTAGGTAACGGGATAGGCAACATCGAGCGACCGGTCGAAATTTTCGAGGGGATCCGGTTGGCTTTTCCGCCGTGAGCGGGACCCCGGCGGCTCGGACTGCGGATGGAGTGCGTACCATGGCTTGGCGCTCGCGGACAAAAAATAGGTGCCTGGCATTAGAGAAGGAATCTCGTACTCTCCCTGGTCGTCAGTTTGTCCGCCGTGGGACTGATGAATCTCGTCGACGCCGTTGCTGTGATCCCGGTAATACAGCATTACCGAGGCGTGGCGAACCGGCTCACCGGATTCGTCGAGAATCTTGCCGCTGATCATCGCTGCGGGCGCAAGGTGAAGGACGAGAGCGTCGGTGTCGATCCCCGCGCCGGTGACGATCGCAGTGGAGAATTGATCGTGCTGATCGTAGGCGGCGGTGATGAATCCGCGCTTCGCGCCGGTCAGCGAGTACTTGCCTGGTGGCACGCCGTGGAACTCAAACTTACCATCTTCGGCGGTCACCTGCGACTCGAACTTCCGTGAGTCCTTCGTGTCGCGCAGGGTTACACGAGAACGGGCGAGAGGATGGCCGTCGATCTTACTGACAACCGTTCCGGCGACTCTGGCGGCATTCGGGAGAGTTGCCTGTGGAGCCGTCGTGGTCTGCGCGGCGGCAAACGGCGCCACGGCCAGCAGGCTAACAACAGCGAGAATCACGAACGCTCGGGACGACGCTGAGAAAGTGACCATGAATTACTCGCTGCTCGAAACAATTTGTACCTGCACGGTGGTTTTCTGGCCGGGCGACAAATGAACGACCGGGCCGAGAGATTCATAGGCCTTCATCGCCTCCGCGTCCCGGTAGGGAAGATGCGGTTGAGAAGTTCGGAAGGCCAGCACGCGATACGAGCCAGGAGTCATCCGGTCCGACATAAACTTGCCATCGGGCGTCGATGCCCCGAGTTGCTGGAATTGGCCGGCGCCATCCGACACAGGGACGCAATACAAGAAGATCGGCGACTCGCGAGTTCCCGGAGCTGGCATGGACTCCGTTGTAATGCCTGTCACCGTTCCGTCGATCTCTGCGAAGTCGTCGCGCATCTTGATATCGATGGCGGTCGACGCTCCCGCGGCGACCATCAGGGGCTGGTGGAGCAGATCGACCGCGCCCATGGTCGCGGAGGCCACATACCCACGATTCGAATTTGCCCGTAGCCAATATTTTCCGGGCAAGAGATTGTCAAAAACCAGGGAATCGTCATTGGAGCCGGCGGGGGTGCGAGGAAAGGCGGTTGGCTGCCGCGCGAAATCGTCATCTCCCACAAGTTGAGGCTGCAGATAGCGACGAGGGCCGTGCACCTCGAAGCTGCGTCCTGCGACGCTCCATGTCATCGAGCCGCTCGCCTCGTCGTTGGAAGTGAACTCTTCGCTGACCCGAACCTCGACGGAACTGCTTCGAATCAGGGTCATAGCGGAACCTTGAGCGGGTGCTCCTGCGACCGTGAGATGCACGGCGCCGGCGGACGAAGGCTGGCCGTACGTGGTCGCCTCCACGAGATAGCTGCCGTTGGGCAAGCTTCCCTCGATGCTCTGTTTGCCTGCGTTGTAGCCGAGCGAATAGCCAGGCCCGCGATGTCCCTGCACCGATACGGTAATGTTCATCCCGCCGTTCTGGTCCGGGTTGGCGATTGGAATGGATACGGGATAGTAGGGCTGGCGGGTCAATGGCAGATCGACCTGTACAGTCTGGCCTGCCGTGAGCGTAATCGTGCCGGCCGAAGCAAAATCCGAGACGCCGGGATAATAAACCGGAGGATAGCCGTAGAGTTGACCGCCGGGGACCTGGGTGACGGGATCGTTGTCCATCCACTCGTTGGTCAGCACTTTGTAAGTCCCGGGGTGAAGATCGGCAAAGCGGAACTCGCCTTCGGAGTTTGCCCGCACACTGCTGGCATGCACCCACCGGGGCATGCCGTCCTGCACTTGCCTGGAGTAGAGTTGCACGTTGACGCCCGAAGGAGGATCGGCTTCGGAAACCACCACTCGTCCCTTGATCAGGCTTTCGGGCATGAGCGAGATCGTGTTGTCACCGGTCAGAGAAGCGTGCGTATGCGTTCGAAGTCGGGTTCATCCAGATAGCCCGGTTTGCGGGCCATCAGCCAGACGGGACTGGCCGCATTGTCAACCGGGCTCATCTGGTGAGGTTGGCTGTTGAAGACGGTGCCGCCGCTTGCACTCTCGGTTTTGGGCAAAGTGAACTCGAAATGGCCCTCACCATCGGTGAGCATGGCGAAGCGATTGTCGGCAGAGAAGACCAGTGCCCGGCTGATGGGAGCCTGAGTGACCGAGTTGACCACGGTGCCGTGAATTGTCGTTGGTTGTGCGTCAGGAAGCAGGCCTTGACCGGAAGCTTGTCCCCACGCCAAGCACCGGGCGGCAAGGACGATCGCGAGAAGACGCATCGCGCATTGAATCTCTCTGCGCGTGCGGGTCCGCGGGGAGTTTGGCGGGATCGAGGTGTCGGCGCTCGGCAAGAACTTCACTCCTAATCTGAGATGCGCTCAGGGCCGTATCGAAGGTGATCCGCTGCACTACTTTGACTGGTTCCGGTCCATGGCGTCAATTGGAGCAAATTCCTCGTGCGGTTAGTGAATCGAATCCCGCAACTGCCGCAGAGCTTGATCGGCCGCATCCAGGCGGATCAACCCGAACCTGGGATATTCGAGATCGAGCACGGCATAGACCGTAATCGCGATGACCCCGGCGTACAGGAGCAGATGGAGCCAACTCCGGCGCCCGCGCTTGGCCATGGCATAGCCCGCAAGCAAGCCGCTGACCAGCGCGACAACCGTCAGCAGAATGAAGATCAGCGGCGGCAATTGTGTGTGCATGGCGATGGTGCGAGTCGTCGAAATGTCGATCATCTCGTTGATGGCTGGCAATAACAGCCGGGCGGAATTTTGCGTAGGATCGCCTCGGCTCGCACTCACTGCGCGCGACCATATTTCGTGTTGCAGTTCGGTAGCCTGCGCTAGTTCCTGGTCCACCGCTTTCAAGTCCGGAAGTTTCTCATATACGCTCAGTCGCGCGTCCAGGTATTGCTGGAATAAGCGACGCATCTCTGGTTGCTCGCTCGCCGGAAGTTGGTCCAGTCGGAGATACGCGGTACCGATCGCGTTAGCTTCCTGAACGATGAGTTGGCGCTTCGTATCCATACGCGAGGTGCCTCCGGAAAAGGAGAAACCGAGCAGAAGCCCCAGTAACGCAAAGACGGCAGCTTCGATTACGCCGATGCCCTCATGCGCCGCCTCCGTGTATTTTTCAGAACTGCGGCCGACCCGGAACCCGGCCTCCAGGCAGGCCAGGATTCCAATGAAGAGACCAATCGAAGCTAAAATTGCGAAAATCGTCGGAGTCATAAATTTCGCCCGCCTCATTTGACTGGTTTCGCGTTATGGCGTCAATTGCCTCGACCAGGAAAAGAATGCAAGAACTTTCATCCCAGAGTGCTCGACACAGACAAGATGAATCGTCTACGGTTTCTGCCAATATCTTCCCCAGAATTCAAGGTCGGGGCCCTCGGTTCGGCGTGGTTATTGCTGCGCGCGCACCTCTCACCCGGTATATACTTCAGAGACTTCTGCAGTATCTGTGCGGCGTATTTTGGGGGCTCTTCTGTCTGGACCCAGCCAGGCGAATCATGCAAAACCGCAATCCGCGACGTGATCGTCAAGATGGAGACGACGCGACTAATTCGCCCAGTGTGAGTGTCCCCGCCAAAGGGGATAGCGCCGGTTCGAACGCTCCTCCTGAACCTGACGCGACGCTGGTTGACTTCTCCAATTCTTATGCGGATCCCGAGGCGACCATGGTGGACGTCAATGCCTCGTACGTCAGAAAGGGCCCGCCGGTTCGTCCCACCAGTCCCGGACCCGTACGGAGCCAGACCGGCACTCCTGTCCTACAGACCGGTGACGTGCTCGGTGGTCGCTACGAGATTCTGCAACTCCTGGGCGAAGGCGGCATGGGCGCGGTGTACAAGGCGATGGACCGCGAGTTGAACCGTCCGGTTGCACTGAAGCTGATTCGCCCGCAACTGGCTGCGAATCCGTCGATCCTGGCGCGATTCAAGCAGGAACTCCTGCTGGCCCACCAGGTCACTCATAAGAATGTGATCCGCATCTACGATCTGGGCGACGCCGATGGCGTGAAGTTCATCACGATGGAGTACGTCGAGGGCGTCGACCTCCGCGCCCTGATCCAGGAGAAAAGGAAATTTTCTCCGGAAGAAGCGGTGCAGATCACAGAACAGATCTGCCTCGCTCTGCAAGCGACGCACAACGTGGGAGTGATCCATCGCGATCTGAAGCCGCAGAACATCATGCGCGATCGGTCTGGCCGGATCCTGCTCATGGATTTTGGCCTGGCGCGCACCGTCGAAGGCGACGGCATGACGCAGACCGGGGCACTGGTCGGGACAATGGAGTATATGTCGCCCGAGCAGGCGCTGGCGAAGGAACTGGATCAGCGCTCCGATTTGTTCACGCTGGGATTGATTTTTTACGAACTGCTGACGGGCAAAGCGCCGTACGGGGCCGAAAGCGCCGTTGCCAGTTTGATCAAGCGCACGCAGGAACGTGCCATCCCGGTGTCTGATCACGATGGGACCATTCCGAAGCCGCTCAGCAACATCGTCAGCAAATGCCTGGAGCGCGATCCCAAATTGCGCTACCAGAATGCCGCGGAGTTGCTTCACGATCTGGATGCCTATTCCGGCAAGGGTGCGGCGGCAAACTTGCGCTTTCAGCCTGCGGTCGAGCCCTGGGGACGCACCATTCACTGGCCTCTGTGGGCCGGCATTGTCACCGTGGTCGTGCTCGCCATTGTCGGATATGTCTTCCGAAAACCGCTCTTCGCGCCGTCAGCCAAGAAAACCGCTCCTGCGCAGGCTCTGTCTCTGGCAGTAATTCCATTTCAAAACAAATCCGGAGACGCATCCTGGGACTGGCTGGGGCCGAGCCTCGCCGACATGTTAAGCACGGACGTAGGCCAATCCGCGCACTTGCGCGCAGTCTCGTCCGACCGCGTGCAGCAAGTCTTCCACGATTTGCGAATCGCTCCCAACTCCATCGTCGATTCATCGACCCTGGGCCGGGTTGCGGAATTCACCAATGCCGACACCCTGGTTTGGGGACAGTATGCGAGATTCGGCGGGCAGATACGCATCGACGCCACATTGCGGGACCTCAAGCATGATCGCAACGTTCCGCTCAGAATTGAAGCGGTCGATGAAAAGGATATTCCTGGCGCGGTAGACCGCTTGGCCACAGCGATCCGCAACAATCTGGCTTTCTCCCCGGACGTGATAAATGAGCTCAAGGCCAGCTCCTTCCAGCCAAGTTCGCGTTCGGCGTCAGCGCTGCGAGATTACAACCAGGGTGTTCAGCTCGTGCGAGATGGCAAGAACCTGGATGCGGTCAATGCTTTCCAGTCCGCCATAAAAGAGGACGCTGAATTTGCCCTCGCTTATTCCCGATTAGCCGACGCGGACTCCGCGCTCGGGTACGATGGCGATGCCGAACAGGCTTCTCGCAAGGCGGTCGAACTGAGCGAACCGTTGCCCTTGGCCGAAAAGTACCTCATCCAGGCAACGCATGAGCGGGTCATCAAAGACAACAAGAAAGCTATCGAAGCCTACGAGAACCTGGCGAAGAGCATGCCAGACAGCTCCGATGTGGAGTCGGCCCTGGGAAGCCTTTATACCGAGACCGGCGCGTATGAGAAGGCTCGTGGCCAGTTGTCCAAGCTCTTGCAATCGGATCCGAAGAACATCAAAGCTCTGTGGCAGATGGGTGTAGTCGAAATCGTGAACGGCAATCCGCAAGCCGCCCTCGACCCCCTGAACAAGGGGTTGTCTCTGGCAGTCGAGATGGATGCCCAGGAATTGAAGGCGCTGATTCTGCAGTCGACGGGAATCTCCTATCGCCTCATGAACAAGCCTGATGACGCCATGCGGAGCTACCAGGACGCCATGGCCATTAACCGTCGCCTTGGCTTGAAACGAAATTTGGCCGGCAACTTGGTCGAAATGGCGATAGTTCAGAACACCCAGGGAAAAGTCGATGCCGCGCTCGCCGACTACAATGACGCCCTCAGGCTTCAGCGCGAAATTGGCATGAAGAAAGAGGTCGGTGACACCCTGATTGACATGGGTGTGGTTTACGAATCCAGAGGCGACTATGACAAGGCGTTGCAAAACTACAAGGAGTCCCTGCAGATTCAGCGCGACATGGGCGACCAAAACTACGAGTCTTTGTGCCTGAATAACATCGGCGGCGTCTATCTGGGCAAAGGTGACACCGACAACGCTTTGACTTACCTCCAACAGGCGCT
This sequence comes from uncultured Acidobacteriaceae bacterium, assembly GCA_963795875.1. Lineage (GTDB taxonomy): Bacteria > Acidobacteriota > Terriglobia > Terriglobales > Acidobacteriaceae > Sulfotelmatobacter. The sequence continues at coordinate 216,522 of CAWCJM010000002.1, read as the reverse complement.
ACAGTTGCGCGAAAAGCTCAACCTTCCAGCAGCGATCGCAGAGACCTTAACAGCTCTGGGCCAGGTTTACAGCACTACTGGACAATACGATCAAGCGCTGGCTACCTCGATGCGTGCACTGGATTTGTGGCGCAAGGCTGGCAATGCTCGAGGCGCAGCCTATGAATCTCATGACATTGGGATGGTATTGCAAGCTCAAGGACGCTTCGGGGCGGCCGTCAATGCCATGCAGGACGCAGTGAATGGCTACCGTGCTCTGGGCGACCGCAGTGACGACATGGCGGAGCTTCTCATCGATCTTGCCGGCGCCCTCGCCCAGGCGGGAAGAGGCTCAGAGTCAGGGGCCCTGTTGGAGGAAGCTCAAACTATAGCCCACGACCTGCGGAACGCGAACCTGCAGACCGAATTACTCACCACTCAAGGAGATGTTGAGTTCTACCGCGGCGACCGCAAACTAGCCCGGGCGTTTTATGATCGAGCCGTACGCGCTGCAGCGCACGCAACGGATCCCGGCGAGGTCCTGGTAGCTAAATTGCATCTCGCGGAAGCAGCCATGAGCGAAGGAAATCCTTCCTCGGACCCCCGCGCGTTACGCGATCTGACGCAACAGGCCGACAGCCGCAACCTGAAGTATTTGTCCCTCGAAAGCTCTGCCGATACCGCGGAAGCCTTGATCCGCGGCAAGGACTACTCCCACGCCCAGCAGGAACTACGCACAGACTTGAGCAAGAGCGAGAAACTCGGCGCGCGTTATCAAACCGCCCGCATTCACTATCTGCTCGGCAATGCGCTCCGCCTGGGCGGAAACAGCGACGAAGCTCGCGGCCACTATCGGCAAGCCATGAGCTTCATCGACGACATGCGTAAAGAGCCGGGGGCAGAGAAACTGCTAGAGCGCTCCGACCTGAAGTTCATGTTTGCTGAAGCCTCGCGCTTCTCGGCTGCTGGCAATTAGCGTTTCAATCATTTCTTCAAAACGAAAGGCCGGGCGTGTTCCGCCCGGCCCTGCTATTGCCAGGAATCCCAGCCTTGCCTATTTCGTGACCCCCGTATACCACGATGACGTCGTGTAAAGCGTGTCAGAATTAGAATTTGCGCTGCTCACCGCAGCCGTATTCTTGATTGTGGTATTCGCCTTAGCAGTTACGTTTACCGTGATCTGGACGACCGCGCCAACTGGATTCTTGCTCGTCCATGCCGGTAACGTGCCGATGCTGCAGGAACCTGGAGCAACGTTCCCGCAGGAATTTGTCGGATGCATAATCGAGCAGCTCGGCGGCTGACCCTTGCTGAAACTGCAAGAGTCAATGGCGTAGCCCGAACTGACCAGACTCGTGCCGGCCGGAAGAACGTCTGTGATTGTAGTCAACGCGGCCGCATTTGGCCCGCCGTTCACTACAAAGATGTCGTACGTCAGGTTCGTTCCGGTCTTCACCAGCAAGTTGCCGATCATTGCGATTGCAAGGTTGTCCGTCCCGACCACCTGGTAGGAAACGGTCGCGGTTGTAGTGTTCCCGGCGACGTCTTTCGCGATCGCCGTGAATGTGTTTGTTCCCAGCGTTGAGGTGCTCAACGGTATCGGGCTGAGGGTTTCAGTTTGCTGCCCGCTAAACATCTGGGGCGCGCTTTGCGATCCGCACTGGCTTAGCCCCGAGAACAAACCCGAGACAGTAGCACTGGAAGGGTCGGAACATGCAACCGAGGCGGTCAACGGCGCATTCTGGGCTATATAGCCGCTTGGCGGGTTCAGTGTAACCGTCACGGTCGGCGCAGTCGTATCTACGCTGAACGGCGCGGTTTTGAACGTCGCCAGGTTTTTTGTGCTCGCGGCGTTTATGTTACTGGGAAACACCAGCTCTTCCTGATTGTCGCAACCGGTCGAGAAGTAATGCACCTCATAATTTCCTTCCCCGGAGACGGTCACATTCCCGGTGCCCGTGAAAGACGGCGGTACGGTGCCAGACGCCGGCCAGGCAGTAGGACAGGCAACTGGGTTCTTAAATGTTTGATCGCCAGCCACAGGGAACGTCGTGTCGGGCGTCGCACCGAGGTTCTCCGCCCCCAGGGTAACGCTCTTGTTCGGCGCTGCGACCCAACCGTTCGTTGGGCTGGCAGGGCTCGGCGGATTGGTTGTAAATGACACCGGAATCGTCGTGCTATGCGACCACACCGGAACATTCGCTACTGTATTCCATTCCGGCGCGCAGCAACCCGCGACGAAAGAGGAGTTCGTCGTCGTACCAGTTCCTCCCGACCTTGGCCCGTTGTCCAATGACAGCAATTCAAACTGCGTCAATGTGCTCTGCGGGCACAAGTTCCCCGTCTCTGGTCCCTCGAATACGCAGCTTCCAGGCGCCGGCGACCAGTTGTCGCTGCCCTCAGGAATCACAGGCGCGGTACCAGCGGGAATCGTCATTCCGGTTCCGGGAGTGTTTAATTGTAGGGCCCAATACAGATTTCGCTCCGTCGACTGCGGGCAGTTATCGCCAGCAGGAGCATTCGAGTCGGCGTTCGTGCACGTAATCGTCATCTGCGCACATAGGGGATTGCCGTTGGCGTCCGTGCCCTCGCCGGGTGCGGTGAAACAGTTGGTCATGGCAAGGGACGTCCCCGCCACCATGGCCTGGTAGGCCGCCTGCGTAAGCCCTTGGTCGGCGACCGCTGGAATGGTGTTGCTGACTACATTTAGGTCGGGGTCCCCGCTGTTGAAAGCAGTGGTGTAATCGAAATCAATTTCCACATGCTGATCCGGAGTGTTGTTGAACACGAAGGGCTGGGACAGGTTCGCTGGGTTGTTCGGGTTGATCGGTTGTCCGGTCTGCGTAACCTCAGTGACCGACTGAGGCAGACCTTCCAAGGCGAACCACGTGCTTCCCCCAACTGGAATCGCGCTGATGAAAGTCACTGTCCCAGTCGTATAGCATGTACCAAAACTAGCGCAAGAAGTTCCCGTAGGGATCGTGAATGTGTTGTTCGGACCCTGATAATCGCCTGGGTCTACGCGCGCCTCGGCCCCGTTGAAGCAGTTAGCAGTCAGGCCTCCGTAGCCGCAGGGTCCATCCTGGTCGAAACCGAAGATCCCTCCGAACGACGTGTCGGTCGAGTTGAGCGTGATGGAAGTCAGGATTCCGCCAGAACTGTTTACGATCCCCACCAGGGTGTCATCGTCGCCATCATAGGGGTTCCCATTGCCGGGACCGTTGCCGTTGTTTGGGATGGTTACAGTGAAGGCGATGGCGTTTCCGTTCCCATCGACCGCAGTTACGGTGATCAACGCGCCGCACCCAGTGGCGGATCCAACTGGCAGAGCCTGGGTGCACGGATCTACGGAGGCCGCTGCCCACAGATTGGCGCCAGATCCCATGCCTGCCAGAACTAGGAACAAAGCGAGTCGAGCGCCCGGGCGTAGCATGGACTTGAGAATCTTCATGGTGTTCTCCTTAACAGCTGTTCCGGACGGCTGCAAACATACCCAAGCGATTGCAGTCCATCCTCGTTGCGAACCTTAATCGAGCAGGCGCAGCGCCTCACGGTGCTGAGGCGGTAGTCAACGCCGCTCTTCTTTTCTTGCACCGCACCTAGACGGCTGGGCGAGATTCCGCACGCTCCAATCCGTCTCGAGCAAGGTTAATTGTCCAAATAGGCTGAGAGGGTTCGGCCTGGGTTCGTATCCGGCTTGGGGGGACCGGCAGACCGTTGCCAATTGTCCGCCTGAGCCTGCGGATAGTCAAGAAGGAACCTCGTCCGGGGGGCGACTTCTGGCGCAGGGCTCCAGTTTCACGGCCCTCGGCGGGAGCGCCAGGAGAAGCGTAAAACTACTAACGACCAACGGTCATCTAAACTAGCCTCTTCTCCCGAGGAGATTTTGTGACCCGGCGAAGTAGACTGAGCCGTATCTCCCAAGCCCCAGCACCGTTTCAAGCCTCCCCGGATAACCCCCAAGCATCCCAGAGCGTCTAAGCTAACGGACCAAGATTGGCCTTGGTGTCTTCCGGACCGAGCGTATAATCGGGTCAAGGAGTACCCCTATGAAACTCAGATGGCTGGCAACGGCGACGGCATTAGCGGCGTTCAGTGTGGGACCCTGGACCTTCGCTCAAGTTTCAGATCAAGACAAGGATCAGCCGAAATCCGGCGACGTGCAGAATGCGCCAAAACAGGCGCCGGCTGCGCTGCCGACCCAAGATGACAGCCAGATCAAGCACGACGGCGGCAAGACCGACGTGGATGCCGTAGGGAACCGCAATGTGGGCTGCGGCCGCGGTGTGGGCAACTGGTACACCGTGGAAGGGCAGGTCGCGCGCGGACGTCAGTACGCGCAGCAGATCGAATCGCAAATCAAACTGGTTACCGATCCTGTCATCACCGAATACGTGAACCGGGTCGGGCAGAACCTGGTGCGCAATTCCGACGCGCAGGTTCCGTTCACCATCAAGGTCATCGACTCTGACGTGGTTAACGCCATGGCTCTGCCAGGCGGGTTTTTCTATGTGAATTCCGGCCTCATTCTGGCGGCTGATGAAGAAGCCGAAATGGCGGGCGTGATGGCGCACGAGATCGCTCACGTGGCCGCGTGCCACTACGGACGCGAAATGACGCGTCTCAACCTGATGCAGATGGCTTCGCTTCCGGCCATTTTCATGGGTGGCGCGCTGGGTTACGGCATTTATGAAGGCTTGGGCCTCGGCATTCCGCTGACTTTCCTGCACTTCTCGCGTGGTTTTGAGGCCGAGGCGGATTACCTGGGAATCGAGTACATGTATCGCGCCGGATACGATCCGTCGGCCTTCGTTTCGTTCTTCGAAAAAATTCAGGCGATGGAGAAGAAGAAGCCCGGCACGCTCTCGAAAGCCTTCGACACCCATCCGCAGACTCCTGACCGCATCGAAAAGTCGCAGGAAGAGATCCGCAAGATTCTTCCGGCCAAGCAGCAATATGTTGTAACGACTTCGGAGTTTGACGGGGTCAAGGCGCGGCTGGCGGCGATCGAGAACAAGCACAAAGTGCTCGACGATAAAGATTCCAGCAAGCCCAGTCTGCGGCGGACATCGAACCCGACTGACAGTACTGGCGACTCCACTACCAAGAGCGACGATGATCGCCCGACGCTGAAACGCCGCGACGATTCTTCGAACTAGGGTGATCGGGTGATGTGGCGACAGCCGCCTCGGCTGTCAGGTTTTGATTTAGCCTTCCACCGGCGGCCGCGGCCGCCGGTTTTGTTTTGGGGGAACATCGAAGTCATTTCCTGTTTCTGTCGGCACCTGTATCATTGTTCGGTCCCAGTAGCCTGATCCATGCGGGGTTTCCTTCCACCAACGTTGCTTCCTATCGTTTTTCTCTTGTGCCTCCCCACGTTCGCGCAGGATAAAGATGTGGTCCGCATCGGGGTCGCGGTCTTGCGCAGTGGCACCGACAAAGTCTCGGTCACGGAAGCGCGCGACCGCCTGGTGAAGGCACTGAATCAGCAGAAGCCCGATAAGAAACTCAATCTGCGCACGCAGGCCGTCGGCCTGGAAGCGTCTCAGGGAAGTGCTGCCCTCGCCGAGGCGAGAGAGAAGAACTGTCAGTTCATTCTTTTCAGCCGCCTGACCGATCTGCTGACTTCGGAAAAATCCGTGCCTTCATCCATGACGGGCACAATCGACACTTTTCCGGTATTTGCTGCCAAGGTGGAGTATCAACTCGAGCGCGTCGCGGATAACGCGGAATATGCCGTCGGTTCGGCGAAGTCGGAAAATGCGTCTTCGATGAAGGATTCAGTGATGGACGCAATGTCGCAACTGGCCGGCGCGGTGTTCGCGGAACTAAAAAAAGGCGGGGATGTTCCGCATCGCGAACCCACTCCTCAGGACACCATCGCCACCCAGAAGGCTCCCCCGAAGATAGACGTCGTAATGATTGCCTCCGACTTCTGCAAGTGGCTACCCACCGACGTTCCCCACTCGGAGGCCTTGCACGGGGTATGCGAGTACGCCATGAGCCTGCCGCAACGAATGCCGAATTTCATCTGCGACCAGCAGACCTCTCGCTATCGCGGCGACAGCAAAGTGCCCCGTGATCTGATTACTGCGCTGGTCCGCTACGAAGACGGCAACGAGTCTTATACCGAGATCAAATTGAACGGTAAAGCCGCACCGAGCGCGATCACCAATTCGCCCGGCCAGTGGTCTACTGGAGAATTCGGCAGCAATCTACGTGCAATTTTCGATCTGCACAATCAGGCTGTATTCGAGTTTTCTGGAGTGAACACGTTGAACGGACACGCAGCCTGGGTGTTCACATACCGGATCGTGAGACAGAACGATCCCTTGTGGCGCTTGCACACCGAAAATCGGATCATTGCGCCGCCTTACGGCGGAGAGCTTTGGGTCGACCAGAAGACCGGCGACTTGCTCCGCTTTCGCTCGGTCGCAACGGATATCCCAAAAGACTTTCCCACGCAAAGCGCCGATCTTCAGACCGACTACGAGAACATTTCCTTTGCGGACGGCTCATCCTTCGCGCTGCCCGTGGCCGCATCTATCGCGACCCGGCAACAAGGGGAAGAGTTGAGGCGCAACGTCCTGCAATTCCGAAACTGTCACAAATTTCGGGCCAAGACCCGCATGCTCCTCGATGCCCCAGCGAGTCTTTCAGCAGGAGCGGCTGCTGGCGGAGCAACGACTCCAGAAGAACTGCAGCGACAGTTGGAGGAGGACAACCAAATCTACGCCATCCTGCGCGAGGACGCGGTGCGCGAGGATGCGGCCCGCTTGCAAGCTGAGCAGGCGGAGGATCTCAATTTCTTCGCAGGAGCAGTGCGCCAGAGAATGGTCGCACTCGAAGCAGCGCGACAGAAGAATCAGGAGGCGCTCGAAGCCAGCGCCAAAGTCGACGCTGCAAAAGAAGCGAGCGTGCCTCCAACCAAGGAAGGTCTGACGACACTCAAGGTGAGCGTGAAGTTGGTGCAAGTCAGCGTCGTACTGCGCGACGCAAAGGGCCGTGCGGTGGGAAGTCTCAAGAAAGAAGATTTTCAGCTTTTCGATAACGGCAAGCCTCAGGTGATTTCCAGTTTCTCAGCGGAGAGGTCTGCCAACACTAGCGGCACGGCGCAGCCTTCGGTCGAGGCCCCCGCCGCCGCCCTCTTGAACCAGAGCAATGCTCCCGTGGCCGCCGGGCGCGATGTTGCTTACGTGTTCGACGATATCCACACGACATTCACCGATCTGTCGAGCGCAACCGCAGCTGCCGCGCGCCACCTGGCCGCTCTGCGCTCCGAAGATCGTGTGGCGATCTTCGTTACTTCGGGACAGAGCGGCATTAACTTTACCGCCGACCGCCAACGACTGCAGGATGTGCTGAAGAGCCTGAGACCCCATCCTCTGACGTCCGGTCCTCATTGTCCTCCAATGAGTTCTTACATGGCGGACTTGATCGTGAATCAGAATGATCGGGGGACCCTGGGCCTCGCCACTGAGGACGCTGTGAATTGCACCTCTGGCGGGATGGCAAAGACACCTGCTGAGTTAGAGCGAGCAGAGCAAGTAGCAAGGGCGACGGCGCATGAGGTACTGAACGCGAGCAGCGCCGAGATTCAGAGCACACTCGGCATCTTGCGGGAAGTCGTCCAGAGAATCGCGGCCATGCCCGGCAGCCGCAGCATCGTTTTAGTCTCCCCCGGGTTCCTGACGCAAACCGTCGACACACGCCAGGCCCTCGCTGAACTGACAGACCGCGCTTTGCGCTCCGACATTGTCGTCAATACTCTCGACGTCCGCGGCCTGTCCACTCCAACTCCGGCGCCCAATGCCAGCCATCCAGCCAACCCTGTGGAGAGAGCCCGGCTTGACCGGGACGAGGCAGCGGAACGCGGTGATGTGCTGGCGAACTTGGCCTACAGTACTGGAGGAACGTTCTTCCATAACAACAATGATCTCGACGAGGGCTTCCGGCGTACCGCCGATACCCCCGAGTACATCTACGTCCTCGGATTCTCGCCCCAGAAACTCGATGGTAAGTTCCATAAGCTGAAAGTGACCTTGAATGGCGCTGCAGAGTTCACAGTCCAGGCGCGCCAGGGCTATTACGCTTTCAGGCTCGCCGCAACCCCATGAGAACCGGAGAAGCCGCCCCCGACGGCCCACTTGAACGCAGGACAACATGTTGCACCGGAGGTTTGCGCCTACGCTCAAGCGTGATTTGGCATAGAATTACTCCGTAGAATCACTGTTTAGTAGCTGTGTCACAAGCGCTTGTGATTCTGATCACAGATCGGACTCGGGAACGGACTTAGGCTCTGTACTGCCCGATTTCAGGGCGCGCGGATAAGGCGGACGATTTCCATGGCAGACAACACACTCACCATCACCGACAATCGCACCAGTAAGACCTACACCGTCCCGGTCGAGAACGGCACCATCCGGGCCATGGACTTGCGGCAGATCAAAACCGGCCCCGACGATTTCGGGCTGATGACCTACGACCCCGCATTCATGAACACGGCGTCGTGCAAGAGCGCCATCACCTATATCGACGGCGATAAGGGAATCCTGCGCTATCGCGGATATCCCATCGAAGTTCTGGCCGAGCGCTGCACCTTTCTCGAAGTTGCGTACCTGCTTCTGCTTACGGCGAACTGCCCACCGAAAAAGAATTGAAAGCCTGGGTCTACAACATCACGCACCACACCATGCTGCACGAAACCACCAAGAAGTTCATGGAGGGTTTCCGCTATTCCTCGCATCCCATGGCGATGTTCGTCAGCACCATCGCGGCCCTATCGAGCGTGTATCCCGGACGCAAAGCACATTCACGATCCGGCCAACCGGCTGCATCAGATTTCGCGGCTGATCGGCAAGGTGCCCTCCATCGCGGCCATGTCGTACCGGCACAACGTCGGATTTCCCTACGTGTATCCCGACAACGATCTGAGCTATACCGAAAACTTCATGAACATGTTGTGGAAGATGGTCGAGCCCAAGTACGTGGCCAATCCCGCCGCTTGCGCGCGCGCTCGACATTCTGTTCATTCTGCATGCCGACCACGAGCAGAACTGCAGCACCAACGCCATGCGCTCGGTGAGCAGCTCGCAGGCCGATCCGTACCTGTCGGTCGCGTCGGCGGCCTCGGCTCTGGCCGGGCCTCTGCACGGCGGCGCCAACGAAGAAGTTCTGAAGATGCTCGACGAGATCGGCACCAAGGACCACGTTCCGGCCTACATCAAGCGGGTCAAGGAAGGCGAGATCAAGCTGATGGGCTTCGGGCACCGCATCTACAAGAATTACGATCCGCGGGCCAAAATCATCCGCTGGAGCGCCGAGCAGGTTTTCGAGGTTACGGGACGCAGTCCGAAGCTCGACATCGCGCTCGAACTGGAGCGCATCGCGCTCGAAGACGACTATTTCGTGAAGCGCAAACTGTATCCCAACGTCGATTTCTATTCCGGCATCATGTATCAGGCGATGGGATTCCGGCCGGAAATGTTCACCGTGCTGTTTGCGATTCCGCGCACCGCGGGATGGCTGGCGCAATGGCAGGAACTCATCACCGATCCGGAGCAGAAGATCGCGCGTCCGCGCCAGATCTATACCGGACCGGCTGAGCGCGAATTTCGTGCCCATCGACAAGCGGGTTCCGGTGCCGATTCCGGCCGACTATCCCACACGCTGAATACTCGCCGGTAGAGCATTTTCTTTGCGGCCAGAAAAGCGACGAGCCGCAAGCGGTTCGCCTGCGGCTCTGGGGAGGGCGAATTGGACACCCCCTGATTGCTGATGCTATGGTCTCGGCACTCGCCGACTTACGCGGCGTGCTTCGCCAGTGCGGCCAGGCGCTCGCGATGACGCTCCGGCGAAGTGATGACTTTCATCTCCTGCCAGTCATAAGGAAATTCTCTGCCGCAATCGAGACAAGCAACGTATGTTCCCGTCAAAGCGGCAGCCTGGGGACGCCGTTGTTGCTCCACGAATCGTCACTGGAAAGCTGTAATGGGCGTGTCTGCATCCAAAAACCGCTCGATCAATTTAAAAACCGCATCAATCAATTTTGCAATCATGACCCTACCTTCCATACCTGAGCGTGTATGCCGAGTCCCTGGTTGTACTGAGAGTGCGCGCCCCCTCCACGGTGTCTGTGGAACGCTTTCACTTAAATACTTAGATTCATGGATTGCCAAAAGGGTTGAGGATTTCGTGAAAGACGGCTCACTCAGGTCAAGAAAGGGCAGAACCCATTTCTCTAGATATAGTTACGGGAGGGGAAAAACGTTTCAGACGGTCTTTATACGCTCTGGGGACCGCGCTTTTTGTGCTGCTGGCACTTGGTCATGATGGCCGATCGCAGCCGGCTGCGCAGATCTTCGGGCAATTCGTAGAGTTGGGAGTCACGGTAAATCTCGATGGTCTTCTTGGTTGTGTCGCAGACGACATAGCAGTTGTGGCACCAGGAAAGATGGTTCTCCAACTCAGACTTTGGTTTTTTCGTCGAGGACGCCGTCCAAATAATTGGTCAGCTCGGTCAAAAATTCAGAGCATTTCACTGGTTGCCATCTCCACTCGGAGCATCGCCCGTTTTAACTTCACCGCTTTTGCCATCGCCATTCTCTCTTCGCTGGAAGTATCGTCCCAACCGCTCGCGAAGTTGCAATCGAGCCCGCAACAGCCGCGACTTCACCGCCGGTACGCTCAGTTCAAGCGCGGCTGCGGTCTCTTCCGTCGAAAGCCCTTCCACGTCCCTCAGCACAAACACCGTCCGGAAGCCCGGGGGAAGCCCCTGGATGGTTTTACTCAAAATCTCTCGCAATTCCGCTTGCGTGTATTGCTGCTCCGGATTCGGGCTCCAGTCCGCGATCTCGCGGGGCAGAGAGTCGTCTTCCGTTTTAATGTCTTCGTCTAACGAGACCGTGCGCTCTGGCTTGCGCCGGCGCAACTTCATCAACGCTTCGTTGACCGCAATCCGGACCAGCCAGGTATAAAACTTCGACTGCTCCTGAAACTGTTTCAGATTGCCGTACGCTTTCAGGAACGCTTCCTGCACCACATCTTCCGCGTCTTCGCGGTTTTGCGTGATGTGTTGCGCGATCCGAAATACGTTGCGGTCGTAGCGGCGGACCAATTCCTCGAACGCCGAGTCGTCGCCTCGCTTCGCCGCCTGTACGAGGGTCAACTCTTCGCTAACTGGTCCTACTACTTTGTTTTGGATGGCTCCCATTCGCTTGATCGATGCAGTATTTTCGGGTAAATCGCAAACCCTCAAAACGAAACTATTATTCTCCTTGGTAACCGTCTATTTGCCCAATCGCCACTTCACAGTGTGGACGTTGCATTGGCCAAACTTGTTATCGCATAAGGCAAAATGGTAATCTTCAACCCCAGTTTGCCAAGATGAATAATCCTGCAGCCACTCGGCCTGGCAGGTAAAGATTGCGATAGAATCGAAAGCGAAGCTGGTGACGCGGACGAACAGGTACCGAAGTACTCTGATGTCCCCCTACAAGTGCCGTATAATCAGCACTTAAGGCAGTGCCGTTTTTGGGTGGGGCGTGGCAGGCAAGACTCGGGTATTGGGAATGGTTTCTGAGCATGGCGGATAGCAAGGAACTCCAGCAAATCGTCGAGCGCGCGGTGGCGCAGGTTCTCGACCGCGCGCTTCCAAAGTTGCAGGCGGAGTTGGTCGAGCGTGTTCTCGCCGAACTGCCCGCTAGCACCGGCGCAGCGGCGCGGGAAGCCCGATTCCGGACGGTCCAGCGCACGGCAGTAATCTGGTGCAAGCCGTCGCCAGCATTCATGCCGGCACCACGCAAAAAGAAATTCTGCGCGCCTGCTCGACGCAGGCAGCGCCTATGGTTCGCGCATCGCGCTCTTCGTCGTGAAAGCGGGATCGGCCACCGGATGGCAAGGCCGCGGCTTGGGCGACGACGATGCCGTCAAAGATTTCCCACTCGACATGACTACCGGTCCCGCGGCCCACGCCTATCAGAACCGTATCGTGGCCCCGGCCAACATTGCCGAGATGGACCGGCGTTTCGTGAAACAGTTTGGTGGACCCGAGAACGAGCAGATCATGGTTCTGCCGCTGGTTCTGAAAGATAAAGTTGCCGCTTTGCTCTATGCCGACGGCGGCGCAGAAGGCGTTCTCGACGGCCCGTCGCTTGAAGTGCTGGTGATGGCCACAAGCGCGTGGCTGGAAGTGACCTCGCTCCGCAAGCAAGCGCAGAGAGATGTTAGCGATGTCCGGACCGAGCATGGAACGCCCGCCGGTTGCGGCACCCGCGCAGACCGTTAGTTCTTTTTCCGATCCTTTCGCCTCCGCTCCTCCGAAACATGTCGCAGCGAAAGCTGCGCCTGAGCCTGAGCCAGCTGCGGAAGTAGTCGAAGTCGCCGCGCATGCCGCGTCCGCGAGTGCAGCAGCATCCGCACCGGCCGCCGCCGCCGATCCCTTTGCTGGGATGTCCGCCGAAGACGCCGACACCCACCGCAAAGCGCAACGCTTCGCCCGCCTGCTGGTCGACGAGATCAAGCTGTACAACCAGGCAAAGGTGGCTGAAGGCCGCCGCAATAAAGATCTCTACGATCGCCTGAAAGAAGACATCGAGAAGAGCCGCTCCACGTTCCAGAAGCGCTACGGCACTACCGCCGCGGCCAGCGGCGACTACTTTCAAAAGGAAGTCGTGCGCAGCCTGGCGGAAGACGACTATTCCGTCATGGGCGCCAACTTCCGCAAATAGCGGTTCTTAATGCGGAAGAGCGCCACTGAGGGCACGTAGGGCGTGTTAAAGAAGAACCGGGCTTTTGCTCCCGAGGACTCCCAAGTTCGCAGTTGCATCTATTAACAGTTGGCCTTTCGCGTTTCCGCGCGAAGAATACTAAGGTGGTTCCATTGGGTCTCAAGTGGTTGGGGGTGCTGGCGCTCGCCGTTTTGTGCGGGCTTCCGAGCGGTGCGCGCTCGGCCGCATCACCCCTCGCACAGCAAGCTTCTACTCCAGCGGCTCCCGGTGCATCCGACAAGCCCGTTCCGGCCACGCCAACACCCGCGCAGGATCAGCCTGCCCCAAAGCCCGCGCCGCACAAGTCCTCGCCAACAAAATCTGCCACTGCGCCGGGCACCCATCCGCCTGCCAAGAAGGCGGTGCCCGCCCATGCGACCGCGAAGAAGCACAGGCCAATGTCTCCACGAGTGCGCCGCATCCGTGAAGCCTTCGTTGCCTCCACGACCTTGCGCCCGATGGCACAGCAGTTAATTCTCGATCGCTCGCCTGCGGGGTATGCTGGAGTCGAAGCCTACGCGCGAGCCCACTCCCAAGAAGACGCCGGAGCGCTGGCCTGGCTCGTCCTTGGATACGCCCACGTCCTCGATCACGACTGCGCCAAGGCCATCGATCCTCTCAACCGCGCCAAGCCTCGAGCCGGAGACCTAGGCGATTACATCGCTTACTATCTCGGAACCTGCTACCTGCAAACCGGCCATCAGGCCGAAGGACTGGCATCGCTGGCCAACTTCCATACTACTTATCCGGATTCGCTGCTGGTTCGCGATGCCCACGTGGGTTACGCCACCGCGCTGCTGGCCGAAGGGCGCGCCGCTGAAGCCGTCGAACTGCTGGAGAAAGATCGCCTGCCCGCGAGATCGGACTACGAGTTTGCGCTGGGCCGCGCCTATGCCGCGCTCGGCCAGAAAGAAAAAGCCGCCGAAGCGCTCGCGAATGTCTACTACAACATGCCGACTGCGGCCGAAGCCGATGCGGCGAATGCCGAGCTGAAAACACTTCCCGGCGCCCCTCAGCCCACGCCGGCGCAACTCAAAACCCGCGCTGACCTGCTGATGAAGGCCAAGCGCTACAACGATGCAGTCGACGAATATCGCGAACTCGCCATTCACGCCACTGCCGAATCGCGTCCGGCGGCCGAACTCGCGCTGGCTGACGCGCTTCACCGCAGCGGCCGCAATCGCGAGGCTAAGTCTGAACTGACCGCACTTGTGGGTGCAACTCCCGAGCAGAGTGCGCAACGCCTATACATTCTCGGTGAGGTGGCTTGGGCCTCCGACGAGAATGCATTGTTCTACAGTACGGTAGACCAACTTCGCCAAGCCGCCCCCACCAGTCCATGGTTGGAGGCGGCGCTGCTTTCCGTGGCGAATCTGCACCTGGTGCATCACGAGTATGATCAGGCGCTCGACGCCTTTCGCGAACTGCAGCAGCGTTTCCCCAACGGGTCCCGCGCCTCTTACGCGCACTGGAAAGCCGCTTGGCTGACCCTGCGCTTCGGCCGCAACGACGAGGCGAAGAAATTATTCGACGAGCAGATTGGAATGTATCCCGGAGGCAACGAGACCTCCGCTGCGCTGTACTGGCGTGCGCGCCTGGCGGAAGAGGACAACCAGCCCGCGATGGCTCGCGCCTATTACCAGAAATTATCGGATCGCTATCGCAATTATTACTACGCGGAACTTGGCCGCCAGCGCCTGCAGAAACTTCCAGCGGGGACGGACCCGCCAGGACAGTACGCGCTGCTCGATCATATTCCGCCCCTCGAACATGGCGAGAAAGTGACGCTGCAAGATCCGCCGGCCGACGATCTTCATCTGCAAAAAGCGCAGTTGCTCGGCAACGGCGGTCTGGTCGACTTTGCCGTCCGCGAATTGCAGGCGGCCGCCAGTGCCGACGGCGGCAACTGGGGTCCGGCCGAGACCGCGCAGCTCTACATCGACACTGGCCACTACGATCGCGCCATCGAGGTGATGAAGCGTTCCGTCCCCAGCTATTTCGCCGTCGACATTCCCACGTTGCCGCGCGTGTATTGGGAGGCCCTATTTCCGCGCCCGTACTGGGCCGACTTAAAACGATTCTCGGTGGCCAATGGACTCGACCCGTATCTGGTCGCATCGCTCATTCGCCAGGAATCAGAGTTCAACCCGTTGGCGGTTTCGCGCGCCAACGCGGTCGGCCTCATGCAGTTGCTGCCCAAAACCGGCAAGGTGGTGGCCCACCAGGTCGACCTGAAGCGCTACGCCCCGACCCAACTCTTTACTCCCACCGTCAATCTACAGCTCGGTACACACTACTTCCGCGGCATGGTCGATAAGTTTGGCGGATCGTTCGAAAACGCCCTAGCCGCATACAACGCCGGCTCGGATCGCGTCGAGGAATGGATGGGGCAGGGCAAGTATCGAGATTCGGCGGAATTCGTGGAATCGATCCCATTCACCGAAACCCGCGAATACGTCCAGGCCATCATGCGCAACGCCAGCGTCTACAAGCAGCTCTACGGCACACCGTAGCAACTTCTTCGCCACGGATTCGCACGGATCAACACAGATAAATCACCCGATCCACAAACCCATAGAACACGGTCGGCCACGATCCGAGTTGTGCATGGCTTGGATTGTTTCGAGGGAGCGGTAGTGGACGGGTGAGGGGGCTCGTCGACGGGCGAGGGGTCTCGAGGGAGGGCGGGTGGTTTTGTGAAGAGGAGAGATCTTGTGGAAGGGCACGGCTTCAGCCGTGCCGTTATGGGCAAGAAAGATGCGGGCTTTAGCCCCTTTTGGGTTCGCCTTTGGGTGGCGCAGCGCTTCCCGCGCGGCGATGAGGGCTCTAAATAATGTTGGGCTTCAGCCCCTGAGGGACTTCGGCGCTCTCAAACTGCAGTCGTCTCGTCCGGCGCCTTATGAAACAAAATCTCAATCACCAGCAACGACGCCCCCACCACGATCGCACTGTCGGCCAGATTAAACACCGGCCACTGGTACGACTTCACGTAGAACAGCAGAAAATCGACGACGCGCCCGCTGGCCACGCGATCCCACAGGTTGCCCACGGCTCCGCCAAGAATCAGCGAAAGCGCAATGCCCGTCAGCGTTAGTGCGCGCGCCTGCCTCCACAAAAGCACCGACACGATCACCATCGCAATCAGCGAGAACCCGATCAGCAGCGCCGTCTTCCAGTGCGACGGAGAATCCGCAAACAGGCTGAACGCCGCGCCCGTATTCTCGGTGTGTGTAATCCGAAAGAATCCCGGAATGATCTGAATGTGCGTGTACATAGCGATGTGGGCAGCCACGAGCCGCTTCGACCAGCGGTCGAGCAGCACCACGAGCAGAGCCAGGAGAAAATGTATGGTACGCGCCGAAGTAGGTTTCATCAGTGAGCGTGCTATTCCAGTTCTTTCAGCACCGCACTGCAGCGCTCGCAAACTGTGGGATATGTTTTGTCTTCGCCGACGTGCGTGGAGTAGTTCCAGCAGCGGTCGCACTTAGCGCCATCGGCTTTTTTTACGTCGATGTGTGCGCCGCCGGTCCCGTTGCCCGAGCCCTGCGTGAGCGTCACTGCAGACACGATGAACAGATACCGGAGCTGCTCGGAATGGCGTTTCAGGAGCGAATACAAGGGATCAGACGCGGTGACTGTCACCTGCGCTTCCAGTCCGGTGCCGATCAGCTTGTTGTTCCGTGCCTCCTCCAGCGCCTTGAGCACTTCGTCGCGCACAGCCCGCAGGCTCGTCCATTCTTCATCTGATTTCGAACCCGCCGCCATCAGAGCTCCGTCGCCCAGAATCTCAACCGTGGTCGGAAACTGCGCCAGGTGCACGCTCTCTTCGCGCGAAGAGACTTTAGGCAAATAAGGCCAGATCTCTTCGCAAGTGAAGCTCATGATGGGCGCAAGCATCCGCACCAGTGCCTCACCAATGCGCCACACAGCTGTCTGCGCCGAGCGCCGCGCCTGCGATTTTGGTGCCGAGATATACAGCCGGTCCTTTAGCACGTCGAAGTAAAACGCACTCAGGTCCACAATGCAGAAGTGGTTCACGCGATGGTAAATCTTGTGAAAGGTGTATTCCTCGTACGCGCTTCGCACATCTGCCACGAACGCGCAGGTCTGGCGCAGCATGTACTGGTCGAGGGGATCCATCTGGTCGAACGGAACAGCATCCGCCAGCGGATCGAAATCCCCCACATTTCCCAGGACGTAGCGGAACGTGTTGCGGATCTTGCGGTAGTTCTCCGCCACCCGCAGCATCAGCGCTTCCGACCCCACCACGTCCTCGCGGAAGTCGACCGATGCCACCCATAGCCGCACAACTTCACCACCGAGCCGGCTCGAGATGTCCACTGGGTCGACATCATTCCCGCGCGACTTCGACATCGCCTGGCCCTTTTCGTCGAGCGTCCAGCCGGGAGTGACCACTCCTTTGTATGGCGGACTAGCGTGCGTCCCCATGGCGCAGAGCAGGGAAGACTGAAACCATCCGCGGTACTGATCTCCGCCCTCGAGATACAAATCCGACGGCCAAGGATAATGAGAATCAGGCTCGTCCGCGACCAGCGCCAGATAGCTCGCGCCCGACTCCAGCCACACGTCGAAGATGTCAGTTTCCTTCTCGAACTTCGTCCCGCTGCAGTGCGGACACTTCGTCCCCGCTGGAAGAATCGTGTCCGACTCGGGCGTGAACCATGCGTCGGCTCCCGACTTCGCGAACAGCTCCACAACCTTCTTGTTGACCGCATGATCATTGAGCGGCTTGCCGCACGCGTCGCACAGGAACACGGCGATGGGCACGCCCCACACGCGCTGCCGCGAGATGCACCAATCCGGCCGCGTTTGGATCATGTTCGACAACCGCTCCTCGCCCCACGCCGGATCCCACTTCACCTTCTTGATTTCTTCCAGCGTCCGCGTACGCAGCGTGTCGTTCTTGCCGGCCCCGCCCGGCATGGGTGTTTCCATCGAAATAAACCACTGTTCAGTCGCGCGAAAAATGACCGGATTATGGCAGCGCCAGCAGTGCGGATAGGAGTGCTCGGTCTTTTCCGTGTGCAGCAACGCTCCGCGGCTGCGCACCAGATCGACGATCGGCTGGTTCGCTTCCCACACTCGTCTGCCCGTATATTCCGGCAGCCCGTTCCGCAGGATGCCCTTCTCGTCGACATTACTGGTGGCATCGAGCCCATACTTCATGCCGGTGATAAAGTCCTCAGCTCCGTGCGACGGCGCGGTGTGGACCACGCCGGTACCGGTGTCCATGGTGACGTAATCTGCCAGCACGCCCAGGATTTTGCGATCGAGAAACGGATGCTGAAAGTTCAGCCGCTCCAGTTTGCGCCCTGGGAAATGCGCCAGCGGCTTCGGATCGGCCAGATTGCACTTCGCCGCCGCATCTGCCGCCAGGCGCGACGCCACAATGTAAACTTCGCCGCCCGACTCCAGTGCGACGTACTCTTCATCAGGATGAAACGCGACGGCCATCGAAGCCGGAAGCGTCCACGGAGTCGTGGTCCAGATGATGGTAGAGACTTTTTTCCCCGCGAGCGCCGGATCGATCTTCGCCGGATCGTCGAGCAGTCCGTACTTTACCCAAACGGTGATGCTGGTGTGATTTTCATACTCGACTTCCGCCTCGGCGAGCGCAGTCTCGTCGTGCATGCACCAGTAAACGGCGCGCAGACCCTTGTACACGAACCCGTTTTCGTAAAACGAAAAGAACGTCGACAGCACGACCGACTCATATTGCGGACTCATCGTGGCATAAGGCCGGTCGAAGCGTCCGAACACGCCGATGCGCTTGAACTGTGTCCGCTGCAGATCGAGATATTTCTGCGCATACTTGCGGCACTCGGCGCGCACGTCGGTAGCCTTCATTTGCAATTTCTTGCCGCCCAGTTCCTTGTCGACCTTGATCTCGATGGGCAGCCCGTGGCAATCCCACCCGGGCACGTAGGGCGCGTCGAATCCAGCCATGTTCTTCGACTTGACGATGAAATCCTTCAGGCACTTATTCATCGCCGTGCCCATGTGGATGGGCCCGCTGGTGTACGGAGGCCCGTCGTGCAGAATGAAGCGGGGCGCGCCTTTTCGAGCCTTCCGGATGCGCTCGTAGATGCCCGTCTGCTCCCAGCGCTCGAGCATTTTGGGCTCGTTCTGGGGCAGGTTGGCCTTCATCGGAAAGTCAGTTTTCGGCAGATTGATGGTCTTTTTGAGCTCGAAGGGCACTCGGTTCGCGTCTCCCAAATGATTGAATCTTTTCATTATAGGGAGCGCGGCAGGGAACGTCCATGCAGCGGCAGGTGACGACACTCTTAACCGCGAAGGACACGAAGTCGCACGAAGGAAACTTAGGGAAAACGGGGCGTTCTTGAGAACTTCGGGTCCTTCATGGTTTACGGTTTTTCATGAGTGTGATTGAGGCCCGGAGCCTGTCTTTCGGACATTTTCCAATCCTCAAGGAATGCACTGTCGGAATGAGGCGACTAGAGGTACAATTTCAAGAAGCAGGCAGTCAGGTCGTTGTCCGTGGGGACATCCGGCCGGTACCTGATTGACAAAAAACGGACAGAAGTCCATGCAACTTGTGGTGAGTGGCGCTCATCTGTGTACAGAGGGCGTGACCGGGCAGAGAAACTAGCAGGCTGGTCCACGCAGACCGGCGAGGGGTGTCCAGACCAGAATTATGGGATCCGAACCGACCAATCAGAACGGCCCCAGCAACGAGCCAGAACTGCACCTCCTGCTGGCGAACACGACTTTCGAAGAGCCCCTCTACAAATCCCTGTTCCGCGAGCTGGACGACTTTTTCTTTCCCAAGAAACTTCCGCCGCTCAAGCTCGAATCGAAGCCGGAACCGGTCAAAGATATCTGGGGCTTCTACAACAATTGGAGGAACGGCGCCCTTGGTTCGACGGGTGTCCACTTCCTGATCGTAGGAGTTGTAATCGCGGGCTATATGCTAGGACGCCATGTGGTGAATGCGGCCCCGGCGACGAAGGTTACCGTTACGTTGGTTGACCCCGGCGATATCCCGGCCTTGAAGCCCTCGAAGACTCAAGTCGGCGGCGGTGGCGGCGGCGGCGATCGCGATGTTTTGCAGGCTAGCAAGGGCAAGCTTCCTAAGTTTGCCATGACGCAGATCACGCCGCCCGTCGTGGTCATCCGCAATGATCATCCGAAGCTGGCGGTAGAGCCGACCATCGTGATTCCTCCGCAAGTGCAACTGGCTTCCAACAACATGCCGAATCTGGGCGATCCCATGTCCCACGCCGTGCTGCCTTCCAATGGCACCGGTTCTGGCAGCGGTATCGGTTCAGGGAGCGGTGGCGGCGTTGGATCGGGCAAGGGACCAGGCTTCGGCCCGGGTGAAGGCGGCGGCACTGGTGGAGGCATCTTCCATGTCGGCGGAGGTGTTTCTCCGCCACGTCAGATTTATGCCCCCGAACCAGAATTCTCCGAAGAAGCTCGCAAAGCGAAATATCAGGGGGTTTGCACCCTCGGTCTGATTGTGGGGACCGACGGTCGTCCCAGCAACATCCGCGTGCTGAGCAGCCTGGGCATGGGGCTCGACGAGAAGGCAATCGAAGCCGTGAAGAACTGGAAGTTTGAGCCGGCCATGAAAGACGGCCACCCCGTGCGCGTCGAGATCGCGGTAGAAGTCGACTTCCACCTATACTGAGTTTTTTTCGTAGCGCTGTCGTCCCGCGCGGCTGTAGTTGCGGTGTCTCGCCGCCACGCTCAACACCGGGCCGAACCCTCAAGCTTTCCGCAACACCGCGAAGTGCCCCAGCTTCCTCTGGCGAAATCCCAACCTCTTGTAGATCTCAATCGCCCGCCCGTTATCTGCTCTTACGTGCAGAAAAGGCGTCTCCCCGCGCTCCCGAATCCGCTTCATCACTTCCACCATGAGAATCGCGGCGTAGCCTTTGCCCGTGTGCTCCGGATGCGTGCACACGGCACTTACCTCAGTATGCCCCGGAACTTTCAATCGCTCGCCCGCCATGGCAACCAGCCGTTCCCGCGATCGAATCCCCAGATACGTACCCAGCTCATGAGTACGAGGACCAAACGGTCCAGGCTTGGTCATGGCAGTCAGTTCGATCATTTCCGCGGAATCTGGCGTCCCCAGATCCACGAGCTCTGGGGCCTCCTTGCTCGAGTTCAGCTGGATAGGCTTAGAGCCGTTGTCGCATACCATCTGCAGCAAAGGCGCACCGACTACAAAGCCCCACCCGGGTCGTGCTTCGTACGGATCATCGAGGAATAGCCCAACGGTCCCGCCAGGTTCCACCAGCCCTGCCAAAGACGCGTAGCCCCGCACTCCATGCTCACGGAATGCGCCCAGTGGCCCGACCTCACGCACAAATCGCCGAGCCTCCTCGAAGCTCTCCGCAAACTGCGCATCCCGAGTCGTCAGTGCCTGCCAGATCACATTGTCGAGGACGTGCATAAGATGTGTAGCGTTTATGTGGCGCGGGTGCCCCCGCCCGCGTTCTCGCCAGGGGCCCGTCCTTCGGAGACCCGTGGAAGCCACGCTGTCCAGAGCCGCGGAGCGCAAAACAACTTAGTCCAGCTCTTCAGCGCTGGGTCAGTTCGCAACCCGACGAACAAGTCCCGGAGGGACGATCCAAAACGCACATTCCCGTGACTCGCTCCAACTCTTCATTGGATTTGCTTCAACTGCTGGAGGACAAAATAATTCTTGACGCATTGCGCCGCTATCCGATTCTTGCGCCAAAATCATTCTTTCAAATCCACATGCTGCACATCTTCAATCGGGTGCCCCAGAAACCGCTCCCCCAGCCGCCGAAACTTCTCCACAGAATCGGTCGCAAAGAACCTCAGATGCGGAAGCCCGCGCCGCTCCTCGCCGTCAACACCAGCGACCAACTCCCGCAACCGCGAGGCCACCGCATGAGCGGTAGACTCCGCCGAGTCAACGATGCTCACATGTCCGGGGGTAACACGATGCAGCAAAGGTTTCAGCAGAGGATAGTGCGTGCAGCCCAATACCAACGTATCCGCGTCGTGAAATCCATCGGAAAACGCCTCCGCCAGATAAATCCGCGCCACCTGCTCGGTCACTGAATGTTCCACCCATCCCTCCTCAACCAGAGGAACTAGCAAAGGGCAAGCCTTCTCCCGCGCATTCAACCCGCGGCCCTCCAGAGCCTTGCGGTAAGCATGGCTGCTAACGGTCGCCTCCGTCCCGATCACAACGATTTTCTGATTCTTCGAAGCCGAAGCTGCCGCCGAAGCCCCCGGCTCAATGACGCCCACGACCGGCACATGCGCTCCGGCAGTGATGCGGTCGAGAGCCAGTGCCGTCGCCGTATTGCAGGCGATGACCAGCATCTGTGCCCCATGCGATTCAAGATAGTGCGCCGCTTCCACCGCATAACGGGCCACGGTCTCGACAGATTTGGATCCGTAGGGAAGGCGCGCGGTGTCGCCAAAGTAGGCATAATCGGCGCCTGGAATAAGTTCAAGTAAAGCTTTAAGTACGGTGAGCCCGCCAAATCCGGAATCAAACACGCCGATCGTAGGTCGTCGCATAATCTTGATCGATGATAAGGCCTGATGAAGTTCTAGGCTGGGTAATCAATGAGGTGCCGGGATGAAGTTCCTTCGTGTTACCGGAGCCCGCCCTGAGCGTAGCCGAAGGCTGTCCTTGGTGGTTGAAGCCTTTTCGCAGCCCGAAGAGTTACTTGGACCGGACTGCTTCTCGAACAGATGTACCTGCAAAGCCAGCCACATTTCCGCAGCACGGCCCCGGCGGAATCGGCGCCCCATGCGGGCACGTGCGCGGATGTCCGAGGAACGTGCAGATCTTGTCCGTCGCTTCCGGCGAGAGAATGTGCTCGAACTTGCACGCCTGCTGCTCGATCTCGGTCTCGCTGTCCATCGCCAGACTATCGGTAAATAGTCGCTCCGCCAGCCGGTGCCGCCGAATAATGCTGCCCGCACGCTCCCGCCCGCGCGGCGTCAGCTCAACAATCAGCGTGCCATCGCCGATCGACGTAGCCACCGGCTTCAGCGCATCATGGCAAGGATTCACGAACGGCTTGTGATCATGCGGCTCCGGCGGATGCGGCGCCGACACGACCATCCCCATCTCGATCATCTTCTCAATCGCCAGACTCACCGGCAGCGCGCCGTGCACTTCCATGCGCTCGACTTCGGCGATCTCTCCATGCTCGGCCAGCACCCAGAGTTCTTCCAGAACTTCGTCCAGTTGCTCCTCGTCGGCCAGCGAGAAGATTTCCTGCGACGCGATCTTGCCATGATGCAACTCGATGCGCCGGTCGGCCAGCCGCGCCATGACCGGATCGTGCGTGACCATCACAATGGTGCGTCCCTGCTGGTGAAACTCGCGCAGCAGGCGCAGCACAATCTCTTCATTCACCGCGTCGAGATTCCCCGTAGGCTCGTCCGCCAGAATAATTCGCGGATCATTGATCAGCGCCCGCGCAATGCACACTCGCTGCTGCTCGCCGCCTGACAACTGCGAAGGCAAGTGATGCGCCCGATCGCCCAATCCCACGCGCTCCAGCGCCTCGACCGCTTCTTTCTCGTCGGTCATGCTGTGAAAATACTGCGCCAGCATGACGTTTTCGACGGCGGTGAGGAAGGGAATCAGGTGAAACTGCTGGAAGATGAATCCAATCTTTTCCGCGCGCACGCGGTTCAGATCAGCGGCAGAAATCCCCGCGACGTTCTACTCCATCGAGCCAGATCTCGCCCGACGACGGCCGGTCGAGGCAGCCAATCAGATTGACCAGCGTCGATTTACCCGATCCCGACGGCCCCATGATCGACAGCCACTCTCCCTGCGTGACGTGCAGCGAGATGTGGTCGAGGGCATGGATGTTGTCCTTGCCCGATCCATTCCCCGTTTCCTTGGCGGGGTAGAGCTTCGTCACATCTTTGATCTGAATCATTTCACTCTCCCCTCAGAATCACCGCCGGCTGCACCCGGCGCAGCAGCGAGATTGGGAGGATCGCCGACAACAACGTCACCGCCATGCTACCAGCCAGCACCACCGGCAGCACGCTCAAACGCGGCATCACGGGAGCGTGAAAGTTAACCCGACCGATCCACGCCGCGATGCCGATCCCAACCAGAAATCCGATCAGCGCGCCCGTCGCCCCGAGCACCGCCGCCTCCGCCGCGAAGAAACCACTGAGCAGTCGCCCCGACGCACCCAGAGCCTTCATGATGGCAAAGTCGCGCCGCCGGTCAAACACCCATCCCATCAATGTAGAGAGCACGCACAACGCCGCAGTCAGAATAATCAGCGCCGCCGCAGCCAGCAGCGTCGCGCGAGTCTTGCCCAGCACGCGCGCCTCGCCTTCCATGATCTGCCGCACGGGGCGAACGTCGCCCGCCGGAATCGCCTGCGCCAGTTGGTTCATGATGCCGGCAACTTCTTCAGGAGATCCGCTGGCCGCAACTTCAATCGTCGAAGGCTGAACTCCCGTCCACGCCACGAAATCAGCCAGCGAAACATAAATGCGGCTGTCCTCGGCCGCGCCCGTCTGCACCGTACCGGCCGGCGTCACATGCAGGGCCCGTCCCTGAAACGTGAGATCAAACGCCTGATTCTTCGGAGCGACTGTAGTCAAAGCGCGCACGCCAATCAGCGCCGGAGAAGCTCGAGTGCCCCATTTCTGGCGCGTCTTGCGCAGAAGCGAGGACTTCGGTGAGTCTCCGAGGCCACGCACTCACCTTCCACCACTTATTCAACTGCTTCACCCGGTCGAAATCCGTCCCCGCCACCACAATCGGCTGTCCATCGGTGGTACGCGCAACGACCAGCCCAAACGGCGCCGCGATTCCGCGTCCCGCGAGAACGGAATCCACGTGCGCCAGCGCATCCGCGGGAAGGGAAGCGCCGTCCTTGCCGACCAGAATGATGTTCGCCCCGTAGTTGCGAAATTCGCGCCGCAGTTTCGCCTGCACATCCACATAAAGATTCAGCATCGCCGTCGTCACTGCCGCCGCCACGACCATCGCGAACAAAGCGGACACCGCCCGCCCGCGCCGCAGCACCGCCGCCCGCACCAACATGCGCAGGAACATCGAAGTGTGCGGACCATCAGCCCGGCTCGCCGCTAGATCCTGCGCGGACTGTGACATAGGCGTCGCTCACAGTTCCCCCCGCAGCGCAAACACCGGATCCAGTCCCACCGCCCGCCGGATCGCCGCCGCGCTCCCCGCAAACGTCACCATCACCGCAATCGCCAGGATCACCGGCAACAGCACCGGCGGAATCGAAATATCCGAATTAAAGATCGAGTGCCCGATCTGATGCGCCAGCACCAGAGCCCACGACAAATCCCGCCAGGCCGCCAATCAACGCCAGCAGCGTAGCCTCTGCAAAGAAGATCGATGCTACCGTCAGCTTGCCCGCGCCCAGAGCCTTCATCAGCCCAACCTCGGCCCGCCGCTCGAAAATCGTGGTCGCCATCGCCGCCGATACCGCCAGCGCCGAGGCGAACAAAGCAGCCAGCGTGATCAGGAAAATCAGTCCCTTCAATCCGCGTCAGCACCGCGCCCTCATTCTGCGAAACCTGCCGGATCTGCTCCGCGTGCGAATGCGACATGGCCTCCGTCAGTTGCAAACGCAATCGCCTGCGGATAAGGCGTGCAATACCACCGATCGTAAATCGCCCCCGACAAGCTCTTCGGATCGCGCCGGGCAAAAGCGTCTTCCGGCTTGGTCAGCGCGCTGACATAGACCCGCTTCACCGCGCCCGGCCTGCCCAGAATCTCCTGCGCCAGGGCAAGCGGCGCGACGACTTGATCGTCCTCCGCCCCGCCCGTGGAAAGAATTCCGCTCACGCGCAACTGCCGGCCTGCAACTGTGATCTCGTCCCCGGCCTTAGTCACCCAAACGCGAAGCCAGCCGTTCCCCCAACAAAACGTCGCGCGAAGAATCCTCCGGCCATGCTCCGGAAACCTTCCACCAGGGATAGGTCGAGCGCACGCCGGTAGTGAACTGGTCCGTTCCGAACGAAATCTGCTTCGCAAAATACGTTCCCAACAGCGTTACGTCCTGCCGCTTCCCGTTCCTGCTTCGAGTGCAGTATTGACCGGAAGCATGGGCGCAAACGCCGTAATGTTGTTGTGCCAGAAAATCCCTTTGATTTTGGGCAGGTCCGCTTCGCTGAGAAAGGCACCGTCGGTCGGAGGCTTCAGGTTCACCCCGCCAATTTCCACGTCCAGCGAATCTTCCTGCGGGGTCACAACCAGGTTGGCGCCGATGGTGCGAAGTTCGCGGTTAATCTTGTCGCCGATGTCGGTCGCGACCGCAATCATCGCCGTCGCCACGGTCACGCCCAGCGTAATGGCCGCTCCCGCCAGCAACTTGCGCCGCTTCTGCCGCCGGAATGATTCGTATACCAGCCGGACGAACATCGCTTACTGTTGCGCGAACATGCGACCGCCGGCCGCAACGTCCGCCTCCTCGATAATGACCGCGTCCGCCGTCTGCGTGGCCTTCAGCGGCACCGGATTGCACCCGCCCGCTGTCCCCACCGACTGCGGATTGATCGGCGCCGCGCAATTCTTGCAGACGACTCCATTCGCCGCTCTTGTAAAACCCGACCGACCCGCAAATCTCGCAAGCGTCGAACACGGTCGCGATCTTGCCGTCCGGCTTCTGATACAGCCAGAAGCGGATCGCCGTCCCATTCTCCTTCGCCTGGAAGCGGTGCAGGTCGCCATCCGCAACCTGCGCCAGCGGAATACTCACGCGCCCGTTGGTGAACGTAACTTCGGTTCCGGCGGGAATGTTGCTGACGCTCTTGGCGTACACAAATTCCGCCGTGATCAGCGCGATGAACACAAATGAAAACGTAAGCACGGAAATCATCCACATGCGCTCGCGCCGCGCGCTCCACGCGGCCTTGCGGCGCTCCGCCGGGGAAGCGGTGCGGCCAACACCGGTTCGCGCCGCTTGGCCTCGAACAGGATCATCAGCGCCGCCAGCGCAAAAACAGTCACAAAGAAAAACCAGTCGTTGCTGACGATCGGCCCAATCATCGCCATCTCGCGCTTGGACGACGCAATCACGCCGCTTTCGGAAAGTTCGTGCAGTCCGGAAATCAGCAACTGCGCCGCCACCAGGAACATGATGGCCGTCGTGACCTTGAAGAACTTCTGCAGGTTGATGCGCACGCTGCCCTTGACGAACATCACGCCAAACGCAATCGCGGCCAGCACGCCCAGCAGCGTCCCCAGAAAACTCATCAGCTCGGTCGAGTTCAGCGATACCGCGGAGAGAATCAGCACCGTCTCCGCGCCCTCGCGCAGCACCATCAGAAAGATGAAGATGAACAGCCCGAACCACGCGTCGTTGCCCGCCAGCAGCCCGACCTTGCCCTCGATTTCGCCCTTCAGTTTGCGCCCCGTCTTCATCATGAAAATCACCATGGTGACGACGAAGAAGGCGGCCACCAGCATGACCCAGCCTTCGAAGACGTCTTCGTTCAAATGCGTGCGCGAGATGACCACAGCCACGCCAATACTGCCCAGAAACGCCGCGACCAGCGCCGCATACACGGTCTTGCGCAGTTCCTGCCGCCCGATCTTGGTCAGGTAAGCCAGGGTGATGCCGACAATCAGCGCGGCCTCAACCCCTTCGCGAAGCGTAATAATGAAAGCCTGAAGCATTTCAAGTCCAAGTGCCCTGCGATTTTGAAAATGAATTTCAATTTCAACTTCAAGGATAGTCTTCCGCGCCGCGCCAGTCAATCCGCCGCCTCACAACCGCCTGTGATTAGGATCACACGGTCAGAATAAAGGCTCGAATGGCTTCTGGATGCAGGGAAGGAATCTGGCGCGAATCGCTCCATGAAAACCTCCTTCGCGCCCTTCGTGGTTGAGAGCCTCGTTCCGCCCCGTCTGAGAAACCGTCTAGAAACTTGACGCAAGCCAGCCCCAAGGCTAGCCTGATGAAACGATTCTCTGATGGGAAGGATGCGCCCATGCTTTTTTCCTCGCTCTTCTTGCTCGCCCTGGCGATCCCGTTCCTGCAGTCCTCGGACCGCTCGGGAACCGCAATCACTGTGCAGTCGGATGTGAGAGGAAATCAGGCCCAGAGGACGACCTACATCCAGCCAGACCGCCAGCGCATGGAATACCGGAACTCCTTCGGAGCCGGGCGCGGAACGGAGCCGGTGTACGGTCCTCGCCTGGTACGGATCGTACGCTGCGACCTCGGACAGTCGTTCGAACTGAATCTTGACACCCAGGAATACACCTCCACGCCGTATCCGCCCAAGCCCCTAACGCCGGAAGAGCTCGAGGCACGTGGCTTAGACAACCGTCCCCAGCAGCCCGCAGCGCCGACAATCCGGGTAGAAATCAAGACCACCGACACTGGCGAGCGCAAAGAAATCTTCGGGCGTACTGCCCGTCACGTCATCACGACAACTACCCAGACTCCACTCGCAGGCTCGCACTCCTCGCCGCAGGACTCAGTGAGCGATGGCTGGTACATCGACTTCGACCAGCAACTCTCGTGTGACCCCAAGCGGACCGGATCAGGGAACGGCACCATTTTCAGCTATGTGAGTTCGGGCAATGCGAAAGTGCCCATGGAAAAACCGGAATTCATCACGATCGGCGATCGAGAGACGGGCTTTCCGCTGGATCTGACCCAAACCTCAAAGAGCCCGTCCCATCTGCCCGACGGCACTGTCACCCGGTTCGAATCGCGCGTGACTCGATTTGAGGAAGGGCCGCTCGATCCGGCCCTCTTCGAGATTCCTCCGGGCTTCAAACACGTATACCGTATCGAGCGCAACCCGTCGCCGGCACTCGGCGGTCATCGCTGAGAAACCTGTATCGCGCGGCGGCCACCCACTGTCACCAGATCCGCACTCGGTCCCCCGGAGCAAGGTAGAGCTTCTCGCCCGCCTTCACGTCGAACGCCGCATACCAACCATCGATGTTGCGCACCGTAGCAGCCCGGTACTCTCCGGGAGCGTGCGGATCTGTCATGACCTGTTGCCGCAGCGCGGCGTCCCGCGTCTTCTTTCCCCAGTTCTGAGCGAATGCGATAAAGAACTGCTGATCGCCCGAGAATCCGTCTTCGACAGGCGCCGTCTTGCCCGAGAGCGCAGCCCGGTAGCCGTCGTAGGCCGCCGCAATTCCAGCTACGTCGGCGATGTTTTCCGACAGCGTCTGCTTGCCGTTGATCGCCAGACAGGAAACGGCTTGTAGGTGTCGTACTGTGCCGCGAGTTGCGCCGTGGCGGCCTCGAAATGCTTCAGGTCTTCGGGAGTCCACCAGTTTCGCACACGCCCTTTGGAATCGAAGGCCGCGCCTTCCGAGTCGAACGTGTGGCTGATCTCGTGTCCAATGACCGTTCCGATGGCGCCGTAATTGATCGGCCGCCGGCGCCTAGCGGATCGAAGAAGGGCGGCTGCAAAATAGCCGCCGGGAAATTCAGCGCGTTCTGCAGCGGCAGATTCACTGCATTCACCGTCTGCGGTGTCATCGACCATTCGTGACGGTCCACCGCCTTGCCCAAACGAGCAATCTGGCGCTGGTAGTCTGCCAAATCCCCGCGCCACAGGTTGCCGAAAATGTCGTCCGCCTTGACTTCGAAGTTCGAATAGTCGTGCCAGGTTTCCGGATAGCCGACTCCCACATAGAGAGTCGAGAGCTTTGCCTCGGCTTCGGCTTTGGTACTCGCGTCCATCCACGAGAGCGCCTCAATGCGCTTGCGGAATGCCGCAATCAGGTTGGCCACCATCGCCTCGACCTGCGCCTTCGCTTCCGGCGAGAAATAACGCTGAGCGTAGATCTGGCCGATTACGTCGCCCAACAGGCCATCCACCACAAACACCCCGCGCTGCCACCGAGGGCGCTGCTGTTGCGCGCCAGAAAGCGTCTTGCCAAAAAATGCAAAGCGCTCCTGCGCGACCGCTTTAGGGAGCACCCCTCCGTAGGCCTCGATCACGTGATACGCCAGCCAATCTTTCCAGGTATCGAGAGGAGTAGACGCGACCAGGGCCGACTCACCCGTAAAAGCCTCAGGCTGCCACACAATAAAGCTCTTCTGCGGGCTGAGCCCCGTTCCGCGAAAATACTCCGCCCAGTCCAAGCCCGGGAGCCTTCGCCGCAAAGTCGGCCTGTGCCCATGGGTTGTTCGCGTTGTGGATGTTCTCGTTATCCGCCAGAGTGCGATGGGTCTGCGCAATCGCGTGTTCGAGTTCCACGATCCGCGCCGCGCGCGCATCGGCGTCCGCAAATCCCGTCAGCTTCAGCATGGCGGCGACGTGCGTTTGATACTGCGTGCGAACTTTCGCCATCTCCTCGCTGTCAGAAAGGTAATACTCGCGATCCGGCAATTGCACCCCGCCCTGCATTAAATAGCCCGTATAGTGATCCGAATCGTTGAAGCCCGGAGCCACCCACAGGCCAAAAAGATTGGGGGTGTGATAGTTCGTGTTGTTGAGCGCGTCCACGTCTGCGCGCAGAGTTTCCCCGAGTGCATGTGCCAACTCGCGCTTGTCTTTGATGGCAGCGATCGCGTCGAGGTGAGGTCGAAGCGGCGTCAATCCCTTCGCCTCAATCGTGGCCTCATCCATGTACGAGTTGTAAAGGTCAGCGACCTTGCGCGTCGGGGATCCAGCGGCTGGATTCGATTTCGCGATCTCCGCAATCAGGTCCGCCATGCGCTTGTTGCCCACGTCGGCGAGTTTCGTCCAAACGTCCATCCCCACGCGGTCCGGCGGAATCTCCGTGCGCTTGATCCATGCGCCATTGGCGTAATGATAGAAATCGTCGCCCGGCTTTACGGCGCGATCGATGTTGTCGACGGAAATGCCATGCGTCTCTTGCGCCCACAAACTCTGTGGGCACATAGCGGCCGACAAACAGAACCGCACTCGCTGCGGTCAATCTCAAAACTCCAAGCATCACTTTCATGAATGACCCCGATCTATCCAATCGCATTGATCTTGATCTTACCCTTGAGTGTACCGCCGACTCACCCATCGAGGGACAGCCGCATTCCGGCCGCCACCTCTCAGAACAAACTTCACCAGAGTGTTGATTGTTTCCTCAGGTGCCCATGTGATCAGGCAGCCATCTCTTATAGACGTTTCAGAAACGCGTTCGCCTCCGCCGCGTGCGGAAACAACTTCTCCTCCGCCTGAAACTCCGCCGAGTGCACGCACCGCCGGCTCCCCCGCAGCTTCACCGGATGCTTCAGATGCAGCATCTCGTGATAGACGATGTATTCCAGCACATATGCCGGCACGGCGAGGTGGTCGAACATGCG
Organism: uncultured Acidobacteriaceae bacterium; assembly: GCA_963795875.1. Classification (GTDB taxonomy): domain Bacteria; phylum Acidobacteriota; class Terriglobia; order Terriglobales; family Acidobacteriaceae; genus Sulfotelmatobacter. Next base: position 185,483 of record CAWCJM010000002.1, on the reverse strand, counting down.
GCTGATGATGATCGCATTGTGCGCCGGATCGTAGTGCCCGAGAATGCGGCGAGTCTTGGTCTGGCTCCAACTCATGCGCGGCCGCGCCATCAGCCCGTGAAAGAAGCGCGTATTCAACTCCTCAAAGACCGCGTCCAGATCATAAAAATGCCCGCGCGCGGACGCAGCCGCTTGCGTCCCCGCATCTGCCGGACCAGATGCGTCTTGCGCACAATCTCATGGCTGGCGACATATTTGCGATAGCGCGCCGCCTGCCCGCGGTCAATCGGCTGCCGGTACATCTTGGCCAGCAGAATATGCGCGATGGCCCGCAGCACCGCTTCCGGCGCGCCTTCCAGCAGATCCGAAAGCCGCACCAGCAACCGCCCGTCGCGCAGCCGGATCGTGTTGTTCACGTTGGCGAAGGCAAAGAATTCAATCTTCAATTCGGGGATCGGAAGCGCAGGACGCAGCTCCCGATAAGTTTCCTGGAAGATTTCGAGCAGCCCTTCACGCACGGTGAACCTAGGTTAGCACGAGAGCCGGATCTTAGACCCAGGCCTCGGACACCGCGCCGCCTGAGTCCGGCAGAAGTGTGCACGATATTGAGGCGAGCACGACACAGAAGGGTGCACAAATGAGGAAGAGCGGCCCTTCAGGGGCGCGTTAAGCGTGCAAGATTAGGCCGGGCTTCAGCCCCTAAGAAGTGCTGCTGCGTCGCTGCCGTCTGACGTCTGACCCCCATCACTCCGGCTTCCCCATTCTTCGCGCTCGCATTCGAATTCAGTTTCTTATGCTTCGCCGCATCTTCCTGGTCCGCCAGCAGCTTGCGATGGTCCTCCGCCGACGTGTCCACGGTGTCGAGAACGTTGGTCAGAACGAACTCGTACTCGCGCGCCTCCTCCGCCGGAACATCGGCCGCATCCTTCAGCGCGCGCAACTTCGCCTGAAACTCCGTGTCGGCCTCGATGATCATCTTCAGCGGCTTGCGAATGTCGTCCTTGCGGTCGACATAGGTATCAATGTTGTCGTTCAGCTCGTCGTAGAGCAACTGGAAATCGTCGAGCATGTCGTGCGTCCGCTGCGGACGATCCTTGGTCTTGGGATCGCTCCGCATCTGCTCCAGCTTCACCAGCCGCGTCCCGCGTGAACTGCACATAGAGCGCAAGCCGCTGTTTCGGCTCCCAACTGGCATCTCGAATCTGGTCGATCTCCGATTGCGTCAGCGGTTCGCGATGCCGCTGCGCCTGCACGCCACGGACGCACTCGCTAGCCAGCACCACGCACACAGCCACGACCGCAAGCAGGGAAGCAGTCATTTCGCTCCTTTCGGAAACATGGCCATCAGCAGATCGTCCCGCACCCGTTGCAGACGGTTGATGGCGTCCTGCACCGGCGCCTGGTCGTCATGACCCAGCGAGTGCATCAGTTCAGTGAGCTTGCGCGTCATCGCGCGCACCGCGATCTCGGTCTGCTTCTGATATTTGTGCGATTGAATCGCATAGTCCCGGGCCAGTTCCGAATAAGCCACCACGTCCGCCAACGCGGCCTGGCCCTTCTCGACATCGGTGGCCGCGTACAGCTTTGTCCGCCTCCGCCAGTTGCTTCTGCGCAATCTGCACGCACAGATGCGGCCGGTCGCCAATGCTCGTCGACGAAGCCGGCCTTCAACTCGTCGACCGTCAGGATCATTGCTGGGCGCAGCGTGCCGCCGTGCACCGCAGCCAGCACCGCGAACAGCGTGCACCGCTCCCCACAGTCGCAAATCGGTACCGCACCCCAAGCATGATCCCAAGCCCCGCGGCCAATTATTTTTTCGGCTCAATCGCAATCAGCCGGTGCTTCGCCTGCCACTCCTGTTCAGGATACTTCCCGTTGGCCGCCTTGAGGAAGAGGTGATAATTCAGCCGCCGCCCGCTTGACGTCCTTGAGATGGTCGTAGGCCGACGCCCGCAGGAAGTAAGTGACCGGCTCTTCCGGCAGATACTTCGCCCGCACATCCAGCGCCTTGATGGTCAGCGGATATTCCTTGTTCTCGCTGGCCGCGAACGCCAAATCGCCATAAGCCGCCCCCAGATCGGGCTTGAGTTTCACCGCCACCACGAATTCTTTCTGCGCGTCCGCAAATTTTTTCTGCTTCGACCAGCGCCTTGCCCAGACTCTGGTGAAGCGCCGCATCGTTCGGACTGCGCCGCCAGCAGCGCACGATAAGCCGCTTCGGCCTGATCGTATCTTCTTGGCGATCACGTACAGGTCGGCAAGATCGCGCTGCAGCGAAGCATCCGCCGGAGCCAGCTTCTCGCCCGCCTGCAGTTCGGCAATCGCCTCGTCGTTCTTGCCCTCCGCCGCCAGCACTCGTCCCAGCTGAATGCGCGCATCCGCCTGCTCGGGATGCGCCGCCACCAGCTTCCGCAACTCCGCTTCCGCCTCAGGCAAGCGGTGTCCCCGCATGTAAATGTTCGCCAGCCCCGTCACTGCATCGGACGAGAGGGACCGAGCGCCAGCGCCTGCTTGTATTCGCTCTCCGCATCGGCAAACTTGCCCTTGCTTTTCAAGCAGAAGCCCCGCCGCCAGATGCGGCTCGGGATCCTTCGGCTGCAACGCCGCAGCCTGTCCGATAGGCCGCAATGGCCTCATCCGGCTTGGTCGCTTCGAGCACGTGCGCCAGAGAAAGCCACGCCCGCGCGTGACCCTCCGCGACATGGCTGGTCGGCTTGAGCTGCGTGGCCGCGCGCAGAAATTGCTGCGGCATCGGGCTGGCCGGCTCTTGGCGAGTTGCAGTCCCAGATTCAGGTTCGACTCGAAAACGTCCGGCTTCGCCGCCACCGATTTGCGATACGCGGCAATCGACTCGTCCCTCTTGCCGAGGCCATTCTCCACAAACCCCAGTTCAAACCATGCCACATAATTCGCGGGATCGTTCGCAGCATCCCCTTCGAGAACCTTGCGCAGCAATGGCTCGGCTCCCGCATAGTCCTGTTTCTGAATCAGACGCCTCCGCCTTCGCCAGCTCGGGAGGCGGCGCGTCTTCCTCGGCAACGGTCGTGTGATGAGCTTTCTGGCCGGAATTTGTGCCCGGCTTGTGATGCGACGCTGGAAGAGCGAGCCCTCGTGCCTGCGATTGAAGAGTCGTGTTTGAGAGTCGGCGATCGCCGCACTGCGCGCCGCAGCGAGCGCCGGCAAGCACGCCGCGAGAAGCGCGGCCGCGAGTCGACGCAGCGACCGCACAGCGACGCGCCATATCGACGAACCGTATCTACGAGCCATTGGACCGCGAGTCTCCATTGCCGTTCAGCATACGCGCCAGATATTTTCCCGTGTAAGACCCCGCCAGCTTCGCGATCGCCTCCGGCGGCCCAGCGCCCACCACCTTGCCGCCCCGGCTTCCGCCCTCCGGCCCCAGATCGATCACCCAATCCGCGGTCTTGATGACTTCCAGATTGTGCTCGATGACGACGATCGATCCCCCTGCTTCAATCAGACGCCGAAACGCCGCCAGAAGTTTGCTGACGTCGTCAAAATGCAGCCCGGTTGTAGGCTCGTCGAAAATGTAAAGCAGCCGCCGCTTCAGCCGCGCCCTCGCTCCCGGTCGCCCCGGCTGGCTTCCCTCGACGCCGGCTGCAGATGCGCCGCCAGCTTCATGCGCTGCGCCTCGCCGCCCGAAAGCGTTGTCGCCGACTGCCCCAGCCGCAAATATCCCAGCCCGACTTCTTCCAGCGACCGCAGCTTCTCCGTGATCTTCGGCGCCTCGGCAAAGAACTTCAGCGCCTCCTTCACCGTCAGGTTCAGCACTTCGTGAATATTCTTCCCGCGATAGCGCACGTCGAGCACCGTCGGCTTGTAGCGCGTCCCCTTGCACTCCTCGCAAATCAACTCCACGTCGGCCAGAAACTGCATCTCGACCGTGACCGTGCCGTCGCCCTGGCAAGTCTCGCAGCGCCCGCCGGGAATGTTGAACGAAAAATGTCCCGCGCCGAACCCGCGCTTCTTCGCCTCGGGCAGGGAAGCGAACAGTTCGCGAATCGCATCGAACGCCTTGATGTACGTCACCGGATTCGATCGCGGCGTCCGCCCGATCGGCGACTGATCGACCAGCACCACTTCCTCAATAAACTGATCGCCCTCCAGACTCTCCCAACTCGCGGCCGGCCCCGTCGCTCCGTTGCCCGCTTGCTGCTTGGCCTGCGCCAGCGCCCGATAGAGCACCTGATGCAGCAGCGTCGACTTGCCCGACCCCGAAACGCCCGTGATCGCCACAATCATGCCCAGCGGAATGCTGATGTCCACGCCCTTCAGATTGTTGGCGCGCACGCCGCGAATCTTGATCTGCTGCGCTCCCGGCTTGCGCCGCACGCGCCGGCGCCTGAATCCGCAAATCCTCCGAAAGATATCGCCCGGTCAGCGAAACCGGATTATGCAGAATCTCGTCGTACGTTCCCTCGGCCACCAGCTTGCCGCCGTTCTCTCCCGCCCCCGGCCCCAGATCGAGAATCCGGTCCGCCGCCCGCATGATGTCGGGATCGTGCTCCACCACCAGAATCGTGTTCCCCAGATTCGCGCAGGTCGTGCAGAATCTTGATCAGCCGGTGCGTGTCCCGCGGATGCAGCCCGATCGACGGCTCATCCAGCACATACAGCGTACCCACCAGCCGCGATCCCAGCGAAGTCGCCAGCTGAATCCGCTGCGCCTCGCCGCCCGACAGCGTCGAAGACAGCCGGTCGAGCGTCAGATATTCCAGCCCCACATCGTTCAGAAATCGCAGCCGCTCGCGAATCTCCTGCAAGTAGCTTGTCCGCAATCTCCGCTTCCTCCGGCGCTCAGCTCGACCTTCTCAAAAAACCGCAGCGCATCTTCCACGGTGAGCGCCGCAAACCTCGCAGATGTTCTTCCCGTTGACCTTGACCTGCCGCGCCTCCAGCCGCAGCCGCGACCCGTTGCACTCCGGACACAGCGAATACCCGCGATAGCGGCTCAGAAACACGCGCACATGCAGCTTGTATTTCTTGCGCTCCAGGTGATTGAAAAATCCGCGCACCCCCAGAAACTTCCCCTCGCCATTGAGGATCAGGTTCTTGTGTTCCTCCTCGAGATCGGCCCACGGCACATCCAGCGGAATCCCCGCCTGCTTGGCATAGCGCTTCAGATCGGTAAACAGCGGACGATACTTCGGCTTCGTCCACGGCTCAATCGCACCCTCGGCCAGCGTCTTCAGCTTGTCGGGAATCACCAGATCGAGATCGAAATCGATCGTGTTCCCAAACCCCTGGCACCGCGGACAAGCCCCATAAGGATTGTTAAAAGAAAAAAGCCGCGGCTCCGGCTCCTCATACCGCAAGTTGCATTCCTTGCACTCAAACCTCTGCGCAAACCGAAGCGTTCGTGTGGGACGGACACTCCTGTCCGTCGCCTGTGACTTCGTCGTCCTCCGAGCCGCCCAGGAATCTCAAAAATAACCTCGCCCGCCTCCCGATAAGCCGTCTCGATCGCATCGACAACCCGCGTCCGAGCCTCCGCCGAAACCACCAGCCGATCGACCAGCACAAACACAGGCTCCGCAAAATTGATATCGAGCAAAGACTCCGGCGTAGAGAACTCGTAAACCTCCCCCGCCTGATAAAGCCGGTTGAACCCGCCCTTGCGCAAATCAAACAACCGCGTCTTCAACGCCTCACGGTCAACCCGGGTGCCCCATTTCTCGCGTTCTTTGCGAGAAGTCGCGCCGGCTTTCGCGCTGGCGTCTTCGTCGCTTTCGCCCGGCCACGCCGTTTCCAGCCGTCTCCGGGAGTCGGCGTCCCGCTCGCTGCAGCGGAAACAACACCTGCAGCCGCGTCTCCGGATCCAGCGCCAGAATCGCGTCCGCCACTTCGTCGACCGTATCCTTCTTCACCTCGCGCCCGCACTTCGCACAATAAGTCCGCCCCACGCGCGCAAACAGCAGCCGCAAATAGTCGTAAATCTCAGTCGCCGTCGCCACCGTCGACCGCGGATTCCGCGTCGTATTCTTCTGCCGGATCGCCACCGCCGGCGCAATCCCATCAATCGTGTCCGCATCCGGCTTCTCAATCCGCTCCAGAAACTGCCGCGCATACGCCGACAGCGACTCCACATACCGCCGCTGCCCCTCGGCGTAAATCGTGTCAAACGCCAGCGACGACTTGCCGGACCCCGACACTCCGGTCACCACCGTCAACGAATTGTGCGGGACCTCAAAGTCAATATTCTTGAGGTTATGGACGCGCGCGCCGCGCACCACAATGCTTTCCGTAGGATTGGATGCAGTCTGCAGTAGGGTCAGAAGACATCGGATAAAGGCCCGGTACAGCCGCACGCCAGCCCGAGCGCACCCGCTCAGAGCCCTCCGCGAGGGCTACCGAATCTTTCTATTATAAAGCAGGATAAATGTAGCGCGGGCGCCCCGCCCGCGTGCCGAATCACAGCAGATGCTCATGCTGTGAGAACCGACAGAGTGAAGAGGGAAGTCTCTGACGGAGGAATGCCAATTCAAGGTACGAGTCGGACTCGTTCTCCTCGGTCCCGCCGCTTTCCATACCGGACCGCGAAGCCAAATCCAAACACCATAATCGCCACCGGCGGCGCCAGCATCACAAAAATAGCGCGGTTGAGCGCCCGCTGCGCTTCCTTCGGCGTAGCCTTCGCATTCGCATTACACATGGCGCAGCCCTGGGCGAACGCCGGCGCGGTCCAAAGCGCGACCGAGCAACAGCAAAAACGCCAGACGAAATTTCCCGCTAATCTCATGCCACTACTGCACTCCCAAGCCGCAAAACTCGCCCCGCATCCGGGAAGAAAAAGAAATACATGATGATGAAGCACGCCGTCACCGAGATCACCAGCATCCAGCGCATCAGCGCCTTCTCAAACTTCAAGTGCATGAAGTATCCGATGATCAGCGCCGACTTGATGATCGACAGGACCAGCAGCACCTCGAGCATGCGCACCGGCTCAAAGACCTGCTTGTATCCCAGCACCACCTCAATCGCCGTCAGGACCAGCAGCGCTCCCCACACCCAGAAATACTGCCCCTTGCTGTCATCATGCGTTGCGGCATCGTGCATCGAATTTATCCTCGCTTTTGATCGGACTTCTTCTCGGCGTTGATCCTGCTCATCCTGGTTTTGGGTGGCGCAGCGCTTCTAGCGCTGCGGTTAAGTCCCTTCCTCTGTAGGACTTTAGCCCTGAGGTACTTAGATCATTGCGTAATCTTGGTCGACATCAAATACACCAGCGGGAAAATAAACATCCACACCAGATCGACGAAGTGCCAGTACAGCCCAGACACCTCCACATCCTGCGCGTCATAATCCTTCGGCTTCAGAAACAGAATGATCGCCGCCACAATCAACCCCAGCCCCAGCGCATGAATCCCGTAGTGAAACACGTTGTCCGACGGAATCAGAAAATATCCCGCAATCCAATCACTGCCAGAACCGGCAGAAACCACTTGCGAAACGCGACCACGCCCAGATAAATCACGCCGATGGTCACGTGCAGCATGTGCATCGCGGTCAGCCCAAAAAACGTAGCAGCGAACTGCGGCGTGTTCTTCGAAATGTCCGCCATCTCTCCCATCGGCGCGCATGCGCCGGCTTCGGAAACATCGGCAGCGTCAGCCCTTCGCCGATCAGCTTGCTCCACTCCATGCCGTGCAGCACGATGAACGCCGTGCCGAACGCCATGGTGGCCAGCAGCCAGTTGCGGGTCCACGTCCGTCGCCGCGCTGCGCCGCAAACACCCCCATCACCATGGTCAGCGAACTCGACAGCAGGCACGCCGTCATGATGGTGGCATTGATGATGCTCTGCACGTGAAACGGCGTGGGCCACGCGGTATAGATCCGGTTGTAGCTGAAGGCAAACAGCAGCGCTCCGAAGGTCAGCGAGTCCGAGGCCAGAAACAGCCACATCCCCACCTTCTTCGAATAAGCCCCAAACAGCGGCGCCTCGTAATCTCCCGGCACCGCGTGCACGGCATCATGCTGAAGCGTGGCGTCAGCCATTCCTCAAGTTCCCCTTTCTGTCATCCTGAGGCGGGCGCCTTTTTGCCCGTCGAAGGATCATGCAACCTTCGTGAACCTTAGTGTCCTTAGTGGTGAATGCCTCTTCTTGCCTACCGCGCAAATCCCAACAACGCAAAAACATAAATCCACAGCACCGCCATGAAATGCCAATACCAGGCCGTGATGTCCACCACAATCCGCCGCGCCTCCACCGGCTTGTGCAGCAGGGAAGCGCTCGCCGCCCAAATCAACGCAATCATTCCCCCGGCAAGATGCACCGCGTGCGCAATCGTCAGCAGAAACACAAACGAACTGTTGGGATTCGTGTCCACAAAGAATCCGCGAGCGTGCAGTTCTCCCCATGCCAGCCACTGCCCGGAAAGAAACGCGATCCCCAGCAGAACCGTAATCCCCAGCCACGGAAACGATCTTTCATCCCCCAGCGAAACTCCCGGAATCGACTTCACCGGAGCCAGCGCCGCCTGCAGCGCCGCCTTCCGCCGCGCAAATTCCATGGTCACGCTGCTCAGCAGAAGCACCGCGGTATTGATCGCCAGCAGCAGCCACGGCAGATCCACCCGGCCCCAATCGCGCACATAAGTGTTCGACGCTCCATCGAACGTCGGCAGTCCCTGCCGCACGATGTAAGCGCTGGTCAGCGAGATGAACACCATGCAAACGGTGGCAATCCCGCAGACCAGTCCCAGCCGCGCCCGCCGCAGCCGCGCCCCATAATTCGGAATGTCGCCGCCGCCGCCCGTCATCGCCGCCACCCGCAGGCGGCATGGGAGGCTTGTGCCCATGCCCTATGTGATCAATCGGAGTATGGAGTATAAGTCGCCATAACTACATCTGATTCGTTAGCCGCCCCACTCGTTGCCGCTGTTCTTCTCGTACTCAGCTGCACTTTCAGAGGGCGCCCCATTTCTCGCCCGCTTTTTGCGTGAGAAGTGGGGATTTCCCAGCATCAGTGCGTCGCAACCGTTGCCGGATCCGTCTGCATCACGTAATCCTTCGCCGCGCCCGGCACGCCATACTCATACGGCCCGTGGTGCACCACCGGAGTCACGCCGCCAAAATTGTCGTGCGGTGGCGGAGTCGCCGTCGTCCACTCCAGCGTCGTCGCTTCCCACGGATTGTCGCTGGCCTTCGGCCCCTTGAACATGCTCCAGAACAGATTGATCACGAAAATGAACTGCGCCGCAATCGTGATGATCGCCGCATAGGTCATGAACCGGTGAAGCGGCATGCAGCTTCTGCAGGTACGCCACTTCCGTATACTGCGAGTACCGCCGCGTTCCGCCCGCCATGCCCAGATAGTGCATCGGCATGAAGATGGCATAGGTTCCGGCCAGAGTGAGGAAGAAGTGGACCTTTCCCCATCTTTCATTCATCATCCGCCCGAACATTTTCGGGAACCAGTAATAAGTCGCCGCAAACATTCCGAAGATCGCCGCCACGCCCATGATCAGGTGGAAGTGCCCGACCACAAAATAAGTATCGTGCAGCTGAATATCGAGCACCGGCTGCGCCAGGAACGGCCCGCTCAGCCCGCCCGAAACAAACAACGAGACGAATCCGATGGCATACAGCATCGGCGTCTGGAAGCGAATGCGGCCCTTGTACATCGTCCCCAGCCAGTTAAACGTCTTGATCGCCGACGGCACGCCGATGCACATCGTCAAGATCGAAAACGCAAACGCCGAGTAGGGGCTCATCCCGCTCATGAACATGTGATGGCCCCACACCATGAACCCGAAGAATCCAATCGACAACATGGCGTAGACCATCGCCCGGTAGCCGAAGATCGGCTTGCGTGAAAACGTCGATAGAACCTGCGACGCCACGCCCATCCCCGGCAGAATCGCGATGTAGACCTCGGGGTGCCCGAAGAACCAGAACAGATGCTGCCACAGCAGCGGCGATCCGCCCTTGTGGCCCATGATCTGCCCGTTCACCACCACCAGCGGCACATAAAAGCTTGTGCCCAGATTGCGGTCCATCAGCAGCAGAATTCCCGCCGAGAGCAGCACGCCGAACGCCAGCAGTCCAAGAATCGCTGTAATGAACCACGACCACACGGTCAGCGGCATGCGCATCAGCGTCATGCCCTTGGCGCGCAGGTCGAGCGTGGTCGTGATGAAGTTCAGCGCCCCCATCAGCGACGCGACGCAGAAAATCGCAATGCTCGTGATCCAAAGATCGGCGCCGAGTTGTTCGCCGGGTCCCGCCGAAGGCAGCGCGCTGAGCGGAGCGTATCCAGTCCATCCGTGCAGCGGGGCTCCTCCGGTTACGAAAAAAGCCGCGATGATCACGACGAATCCTACAAACGTCGTCCAGAACGAAAGCATGTTCAGGACCGGGAACGCCATATCCGGCGCGCCAATCTGAATCGGCAGAAAGTAATTTCCAAACCCGCCCTGCGGCGCCGTCGTCAGCACGAAAAACACCATGATGGTGCCGTGCATGGTCAGCAGGCTGAGATACGTTTCCGGCTTGGATCGTCGCCCACCAACGGCAACACCGCCGTCGGCCAGACCAGGTGAATGCGCATCAACAGCGACAGAAACATCCCGACAAACACCGCCGTGAGTGCCAGAAAGAAATACTGAATGCCGATGACTTTGTGATCGAGGCTGAAAATGTATTTCCGAATAAAACCCTGAGGAGCGTGCGCGTGCGGGTTCTCCATTGCGACCATGTTATTGTTTCTCCGCCTCCCGAGCCGCCAGCCACTTGTCGAAATCCTCCTGGCTGACAACGTGGACCATGCCGTGCATTTTGTAGTGTCCCAGCCCGCAAAGTTCGGCGCAGGCAATCTCGTACTCGCCAATCGCTGTGGGCTTGAAGTGCATGTGAATGTTCAGCCCCGGCACCGCATCCTGCTTGAAGCGCAGCTTCGGCACAAAGAAGCTGTGGATCACATCCACCGCGCGCAGGCTTACATCGACTTCGCGATTCACCGGCAGATACATTGTTCCCGTTACCACATCGTCTTTCGCCGCAGGATCGGTCTGGCTCAGTCCGACCGCCGCCTCGCCGCCCGCCGACGGATCCATCAGCTTCGGGCTTGTCGATCCGTACTTTCCGTCCGGCCCCGGATAGCGGAAGTACCACGCAAACTGCATGCCGGTAACTTCCACCTGCACGGCACCCGCTTCGGCCGCGTCAAAACGCTGGCTCGCCCACACGCTGCTGCCCATCAGGTTCAGCCCGATGAACAGAACGGTAGTCAGCAGGGTCCATGTGACTTCGAGCGTTGTACTCCCGTGCGAATACGAAACCGGAGGAGAAGAGGGAGTCTCGCGGTATTTCCACACGATGTATCCCAGGGAGACTTGTGCCGCGAGGAACACAATTCCCATGATCACGAAGGTGAGGGCGAATTGGCTGTCGATCCATCCCGCGGCAGCGGACGCGCCCACGGGCAGCCACCAGGTTTTGGCGACGAAGAAGTATGTGCTGACAAACGTGATCAGCCAGATCAAAACCAGTAACGCGAGGCCCATTCCCCAGCCCTCCGGGCACGAGACGATTTCCCCACGGCCGTTGCCGCGTCCCACAACGCAAGCACCAGTCGGCGGCGAGTGTAACACAGCCACGCGCGAAGAGTGCAAGGAGATATTGAGGAAGAAATTGTCGAAAGGACTACGTCACACTCTGATTCGCGGGCTGTGTTAATTTTTTCTACAGGAGAATTTCGAAATGAGGATTGTTCTCGCCTCGGAATCCCCGTTTCGCAAGCGGGCCATGGATTTGCTCGGCCTCCCCTACGAAACGCGCCCTAGCCAAATCGACGAAAAGGCTATCCGCGACGACGATCCCGCTCAACTCACCCGAAAACTCGCTGAAGCCAAAGCGCAAAAAATCGCCGGCGCATGTCCCGACGCTATCATTGTCTCCGGGGACGCTGTCGCGGCCAAAGGCTCCAGAATTTTCGAAAAGCCACGCACCCGAGGGGAAGCCGCCGAATTCCTGCGAGAGTTTTCTGGAAGCACGTTCCAATTCGTAACTTCGATCGCAGTGCTCAACGCGCAAACGCGCCGCATGCTCTCAACAGTCGAAACCTTGGATATCTCATTCCGTCCGCTGCTCGACCGTGAAATCGAGCACTACGTCCGCAAATACGATGTCCTCAGTTACGCCGGCGCCTTCGAAAACGACGCAGTCCTGCTCTTCGCCGACCGCATCGCCGGCAGCTACAACCTCGGGACCGCTCTCCCACCCAGCCGCCTGATCGTCCTCCTTCGCGAACAAGGCGTCGACATCTAATTCGCCCTCACCATGATTGTCATCCTGAGCGAAGTAAATGGTTCGCGGAAGCGAACCATTTCCCCAGCCTTTCCTTCGTGAACCTTAGTGTCCTTAGTGGTTGAAGCCTTTAGCTTACTTCTCCGACCACTCCGGCACCCGCCCCGGAGTCCAAGGCGCTCCCGCCGCCTCCATATCTTTCTCAAGCTTCGACAAATCAACCTCGACCAACGTGCGCAGCCTGCCCAGTTGCTCCGCAAACTCCGCCGCAGCAATGTTGTACGAATCGATGTGCGACTGCGTCGGCTTCGCCAGCGAGAACCGCTCCCCATCCATTACCGAACTCACCCGATCACTGATCGACGACGCAATCGGCTCGCTCCTCTTCGCCATCTCCACATCCCCGCGCAACGCCACCAAGATCTCGCGATCCCGTTGCTCGATGCCATCTGCTACCGCACCCAGCTGTTTCTCCACCGCCGGAGTCTCGCGCAATGCCGCACGAATCGCCTTCACCCGCGACTCCACATCTTCCGCCGTATGCAGCGCTCCTGACACCGCCCGATACAGCCGCGTCACCTTGCACATGAATTCTTCCTGCGCCGCACGGTCCGCCGCATTCATCGACGACGTGCCCTCAGTCACAACCTTGAACGTCTGCGGCCCCGCCAATTCCGTCACCACCCCGCCGACCTTCTGGAACAGCCGCACAGAGTAGGTTCCCGAGAGCACCAGAGGCCCAAGATCCCCAGAATCCGGAAAATCCTCCTCGCCGTCCTCAGAATGCTTGGGAACCTGCGGAGCCGGATACCGCAGATCCCACGCCACGCGCTGGAACCCAGCGTCCGCTCCCGCATCCACCCGCCGGATCGCCGCTCCACTCTCGTCGTACACCACAAAATAAACTTCCGGCTTGGCTTCCTCCGCCTCCGCACGCAGCTCGTCCTTCGTCGGATAAGGAGCCGTCTGATTTTTCTTCGCCGCGTCCTTCTCCGCGTCCTGCCGCTTTTCCTTCTTCGTCTTGATCTTTTCCTTCATGTAAGCCGTAAACACCGCGCCGTACGGCGGATTCTCCGCCGTATAAAACGCATCTCCCTGAAATCCTTTCTTCGGCCCGCCCAGCGGATGCCGCTCCACATAAAGCAGCGCATCCTTCACCGGAAACACCGCGACCGCCTGCTCGGTCGATCCGGCCTTCATCTGCCGCAGCGGCGTGATGTCATCCAGCACATAAAATCCGCGCCCAAACGTAGCGATCACCAGATCGCCCTCGCGCGCCTGAATCACCATGTCGCGCACCGCAATCGTCGGCAGCCCGCCCTTCAGTTGCACCCAGTGCTGCCCGCCATCGATCGTGAAGAACGCCCCAAACTCCGTCCCCGCAAACAACAGATTCGGATTCACCGTATCTTCCGCAAACGCCAGCACCGGCCCGTTCTCCGGCAGATCGCCGGCAATCGAAGTCCACGTCTTTCCCGCGTCGGTCGACTTCAGCAGATAAGGTTTGAAGTCTTCGATTCTTGTGATTGTCAAACGCCGCATACACCGTATTCGCATCGAAATTCGACGCCGCCAGCCGGCTCACGTAAGTCATCTCCGGCACGCCCGCAAACTTTTCATACTTCGTCCAACTCGCGCCGCCGTCGCTCGTCACCTGAATCAGCCCATCGTCGGTACCCACATAAATGCAGCCCTTCTTTCTTCGGCGACTCCGCCAGCGCCACAATATTCCCGTAAAACGAAGTCGACTGATTCTTCGCCACCGCATCCGGACCCCACACCTTACCCATCACCGGCAGCTTGTTGCGATCAATCTGCCGCGTCAGGTCGTCCGCTGATCGCCTTCCACGTATCCCCGCGATCGTCGCTGCGAAATAATTTATTCGCCGCAAAATAAAGCCGCGTATGCGAATGCGGACTGACAATAATCGGCGAATCCCAATTCCACCGCAGCGGCGGCTCGCCCTTGCCCTCCAGCGGCTGCAACACCAGTTCCTGCCCCGTCGGCTTGTCATACCGCACCAGCACGCCATACTGCGACTCCGAATAAATCGTATTCGCATCCACCGGATCCACCTGCGAACGGAACCCATCTCCCCCGGTCGTCACATACCAGTCCGAATTCACAATCCCGTTCAAATTCCGCGTCCGCGACGGCCCGCACCACGAAAAATTATCCTGCGTTCCTCCGCACACGTTGTAGAAGGGAAGTGCATTGTCCACCGCCACGTCGTAAAACTGCACCGTCGGCAGATTCGCCTTGAACTCCCACGTCTTCGCGTTGTCCCAGGTCTCATACATCCCGCCATCCGACCCCAACAGCCAATGCTGGGTATCGTCCGGATCGATCCACATGGCGTGATTGTCGCCGTGATGATTCGTCTCGCTCACCTTCTGCAGCGTCTTGCCTCCATCGAGCGACTCGCGCAGCTGCACGCTCATCACAAAAATGCGATCCACATTCTTCGGATCCGCCACCACCCGCGCGTAATACATCGCGCCCTGATCAAACTCGTTCCGCTTTTCCCAGGTCGCGCCCTTATCATTCGATCGGAAAATCCCGCCCTTCCCATCCGCCGCCTCAACCGTCGCATACACCACATTCGGATCCGCCGGCAGAAACCGCCAGCCCAATCCTCCCCATATCCACCGAAGGCAGCCCCGACTTCAACTTTGTTCCACGTCGCTCCCGCGTCGGTCGACTTATAAATCGCGCTCTCCGGCCCGCCATCAATCAGCGTGAACACATGCCGCCGCCGCTGGTAAGCCGCCGCATACACAATGTCCGGATTCGACGGATCGAGCGCCACATCCACCACACCCGTGTTCTCGCTGATGGTCAACACGGCCTTCCAGGTCT
This sequence comes from uncultured Acidobacteriaceae bacterium, assembly GCA_963795875.1. Classification (GTDB taxonomy): domain Bacteria; phylum Acidobacteriota; class Terriglobia; order Terriglobales; family Acidobacteriaceae; genus Sulfotelmatobacter. Next base: position 170,375 of record CAWCJM010000002.1, on the reverse strand, counting down.
TTCCGCCGTCGGTCGTCTTATAGAGCCCGCGATCCCCGCCCGCTCCCCACAGCGGCCCCTCCGCCGCCACATACACGACTTTCGAATCCCGCGGATCGATCACCACCCGCCCAATATGCTCCGACTTCTTCAGCCCCAGATTCTCCCAACTCTTGCCCGCCATCGACCGACCGGTAAATCCCGTCGCCATACGCGACGCTGCGCTGCGAATTGCTTTCCCCCGTCCCCACCCACACCACCGACGAATCATTCGGATCGAGCGCCACCCACCCAATCGAATACGATCCCTCGCCATCGAACACCGGAGTCCAAGTCGTCCCGTCATTCACCGTCTTCCAAACTCCGCCCGACGCCACGCCCACGTAATACTCAAACTTGTTCTTCGGATTCACCGCAATCGACATCACCCGCCCCGAAGCCACCGCCGGCCCAATCAACCGAAACTTCAGCCCGGAGAAAGTGTCCGCGGTCATCCCGCCCTTCTTCTCTTCCTTCGGCTCTTCTTTCTTCTCGTCCTTCTTTTGATCCTTCTTGGCATCTTTTTTCTGAGCCTGTCAGCGGCCGCAGAAGCCGGTTTCTTGTCGGCGTCCTTGTCCGGGTCTGTTGAGCACCAAGTGGCGCAATGAAGGTCAGAGACAGAAGAAGAACGAACGTGGCGAACGATTTCATGAAACGCTCCAATCCAAAAGTCATCACGCGACTTGTCATCCTGAGGCGGGCGCTTTTGGCCCGCCGAAGGATCTATGCACCTCGCGTTCGCAAGATGCGACCGCTCGGCCCAGAATCCAAAACCGATATGTATACAGGAATTCGCCGCCAGAGAGAAGGATGGAATCGCGTTCTTCCTTCGTGAACCTTAGTGCTCTTCGTGGTTGAAGCCTTTGGAGTCCGCGATAAAATCCCTCCATGCCCAGAAAGCCCCAAGTCCACGGCCACGACACCCGCTACGCCAAAATGCAGAAGAACTACTGCTTCGCCTGCGGCCAGAACAATCCCGACGGCATGCGCCTGAAATTCACGCTCGACGAAGAACGCCAAACCTTCGTCTGCAATTTTCGCCTCGGCAAGCGCTATACCGGACCGCCCGGCCACTGCCACGGCGGCATCATCGCCACCATCCTTGACGACGCGATGGGCAAAGTAAACAAGCTCCATCACGTGATCGCGCTAACGAAAGAAATGACCGTCGAATATCTCAAGCCCGTCCCGCTGCACAAACCTCTGCACGTCGAGGGCAGGGAAGTCAGCGTCCAAGGCCGCCAGCACATCAACGAAGCCGAAATCCTCAACGAAAAAGGACAGGTCCTCGCCCGCAGCCGCGGCCTCTTCATCGCCATCGACCCGGAAAAAATGTTCGGCAAATTTGTCGAGCGCTAGCCCTGTGAAAGGCCGGAGTGTGGGAAGAAGCTCGTGTGGGACGGACACTCCTTGTCCGTCCAGGTTTTGACTTTGTTTTTTCGTTGTCCTCCTGAGCGAAGTAGTCGTCCACAAAGTGGACGACTACGCAGTCGAAGGATCCCTACCATCGCTCCATAAGCTGGGCAGACCCATCCCCGAACTCGACCGCCGGGGGTTACGCGAATCCCCACAAGGGCGCTAGAATAGATGCAGCGCCGCCCGGCCCAAGCCGTCGGCTCATCCTTCGCGCTTGCGAAAAGGTATCCACGGGTTCAAACCATGTCCCAGAACAACGGCACCAACGCCACGTCCCTCCGTCTCAAGACCGGCCTCGCCGAAATGCTCAAGGGCGGCGTCATTATGGACGTCACCAACGCCGACCAAGCCACCATCGCCGAACGAGCCGGCGCCGTCGCCGTCATGGCACTCGAGCGCGTCCCCGCGCAAATCCGTGCCGAAGGCGGCGTTGCCCGCATGGCGAGCCCCAAAAAGATTCGCGAAATCATGGCCGCCGTGTCCATCCCGGTCATGGCCAAGTGCCGCATCGGACATTTTGCCGAGGCCCAAATACTTCAAGAACTCGGCGTCGACTACATCGACGAATCCGAAGTCCTCACCCCCGCCGACGAGTCCCACCACGTCGACAAGCACGCCTTCAAGGTCCCCTTCGTCTGCGGAGCCCGCAACCTCGGCGAAGCCCTCCGCCGCATCGCTGAAGGCGCCTGCATGATCCGCACCAAGGGAGAAGCCGGCACCGGCGACGTCGTCCACGCCGTCAAGCACATCCGCCAGATCGTTCAGGAAATGAAAATCCTCACCGTCCTCGGCGAAGAAGAACTCTACGCCAAAGCCAAAGAGCACCAGGCTCCCTACGAATTGATCCGCATCGTCGCCAAAGCAGGGAAGCTCCCCGTCCCGAATTTCAGCGCCGGAGGCATCGCCACCCCCGCCGACGCGAGCCTGGTGATGCAACTGGGAGCCGAGGCAGTCTTCGTAGGCAGCGGCATCTTCATGAAGGACTCGACCACCTTCGCCGACCCAGTCGAAGCCGAGAAGCGCGCGCGCGCCATCGTGAAAGCCGCCACGCACTTCAACGACCCTAAAGTATTACTTGAAGTCAGCGAAGACCTCCAGGGCGCCATGAAAGGCCTGGCCGTAGCCGGCTTGGACGAAGCGCAAATGCTCCAAACCAGAGGCTGGTAGGAGCGGCCGAACTGAATCCGCAAAGGGCATGACGTCAGTCGTGCCCCGGTTCTTCCAAGAAACTGGCCCTACTCGCCCGGATCGAGTCAGATTCCTCTGCGACCTCCGTGTCCTCTGTGGTTGAACCGTCTTCCCCAGAGTTATACTTCGCCGACCATCGAATGGAGGCACCATGCCCTGCAAACAAGGCGACCTCGCCCTTCTGCAACATCCCACGTCGCAAGAACTGCTGAACTCCAAGATTCCCGCTCGCCTCGCCTACATCGCAACCGACGGCACCCCGCGCGTCATCCCCATCTGGTTCCACTGGAACGGCCACGACATCGTCATGGCCTCGCCGCCCAGAGCGCCGAAACTCAAAGCGCTCGCCAGGAATCCCAAAGTCTCGCTCACCATCGACGACAACACCTTCCCGCACAACGTCCTGCTCGTTCGCGGGACAGCCCGACTCGAACCGCTCAATGGAATCGTCCCCGAATACGCCACCGCCGCGGAACGCTACTTCGGCCCGGAGCAGGGAAACGCATGGGTAAAGAATCTCGCTTCCATGATCTCGTCCATGGTCCGCATCACGATCACTCCTGAGTGGGTCGGCCTTCTCGACTTCCAGACCCGCTTCCCCAGCGCCCTCCCGCTCTGAGCATCTCTCGCAGCTACGCGCGCCCGGCTGGACGGATTGTTCGTGTGGGACGGACACTCCCTTTGACTTCGCTCAGCACAGGCTCTGTCTGTCCAGCTTTTGATTTGAGCTCCTCGTTCTGAAACCTTTGCGACGCGGACTTGCCCTGCAACTACGATTGCTTTGAACCCTGTTAGCGACAACTCCGGTCGGAACTACTGTGCGAGCCCGACACGTTGCAGCAGATCGGCATAGCGAGGGTCCGATCTTATGTTGTCCAGTTGCGGTTCTATTTTGAGAAAGACGATGCCGATGCGTTCTGCATACGCCTTTTCCAGAAAACGGAATGCGTCGTCTTTTCTTCCCAGCATCGCCGAGCAACTTGCGGCCGAGACAGGATCATACTCACCCGACGACGGATCGCTGCTAAATTCCAGCTGCTTCCGCAGCATTCCTGGGCATCCGGAGGATTGAAAGCTGCTTTTCAACGCAACGGCATACGCCGGACGCCCATGCAGTTCTTCCCCGCGCGCATAGTTCTTCGTCGCCTCCGCGCAATCACCTTTTACCAGATAGGCATCCCCCAGACTGTCGAAGGCGGAAGGGTTCTCCGGATCGATCGCCAGTGTACGGTGGTACTGCTCGATCGACCGATCGTATTCCCTGTGGAAGTACAAGACATTGCCGGTGGTGTAGCTGATGGCTAGGGACAGCGGATTCAACGCCTGAGCCTGATTCATCTGCTCCAGACTCTCGGGAAAACGCCCTGTGAACGCCAAGTACCAGCCGTAGTAAAGATGCGCCGTAATGCTGTTCGCGTTCAGCAACACCGCTTGCTCGAGTTCGCGCTGGCTGTCGGACCATTTCAGATCGAGGAACAGACTCAACCCCAGTGCAGCGTGCGCTTCCGCGAGCGTTCCATCCAACTCGACCGCTTTCTTCGCGGTTGCCAATCCCAGCGCGCGCTTTTCCGGCCCGGCTTCGCCGAAGAACGCCTGCAGCGCGTAGTCCTCAGCCAGACCGGAATACGCGGCCGCATAGGTTGGATCGCTCGCGATCGCCTGCTGATAGAACTCCAGAGCCTTCGCCCGGTCCGCGGTCTCCCACCGATCGTCGAAATACCGCCCCTTCACATAGAGCTGGTACGCTTGCTGGTTCTGAGTTCCAAGGCGCGCCAGTTTCTGCTTCTGCTCTCCGCTCAGGCTCGGTTGCAGCCTCTGCGACAAATCACTTCCAATCTGCTGCTGCAATGCCAGCGTGTCGGCTGCATCCCGCTGATACTGCCGGCCCCAAAGATGACTTCCATCCGCCACTTTCACCAGTTCGGCGCTCACCACAACCTGGCCGCCACGTTGCGTAATGCGCCCGGTCAGTACGGCATCCACGTTCAGATCGTGTCCTGCTTTCTGTGAGTCCACGTTCTGCTGTTTGTATCGGCCCACCGAACTGCGCGACATCACTCGTACGTCCGGCACCTGCGAGATGGTGTCGATCACCGCCGCGGTCATACCATCACTCAATTCCTCCTCGCCGGCATCTTGGCTCGCGGTCGCAAATGGCAACACCGCAACCGACCGTATGCCCTGCGGCGGTGTTCTCAGCGCAAACCACCCCACCATGCCCAGAAGGAGCACGACCGCGATACCCGTAATCCACGCAGCTGGTTTTCGATGCCACGCACCAGCGTTCGCAACCGGCGCCGCCACCACCGAACCCGACGACGCATCCCGCTTGAATCGCTTCAGATCAGCCCGCAACTCTGCGGCGCTCTGGTAGCGCACATCGCGATCCTTCTCCATCGCCTTCGTGATAATCCGCTCCAGCTCGGACGGAATCTCAGGATTCAGACGCGCCGCGGGCGTGGGTGCCTTGTGCAGAATGCCGTCGAACAATACCGCCGATGTTTCTCCCCGGAACGGCATGCTCCCCGTCGCCATCTCATAGAGCACCGCCCCGAACGAAAACAAATCCGTACGCGCATCCAGTGGCTTGCCCAGCGCTTGCTCCGGCGACATGTACGCTACTGTGCCCAGGGAAGTCCCAGGGCTCGTCAGATGCTCGTCGTCCAGATCCATCGTGGGCGCTGCCGTGTTCACAGCACCGTCCGACTTGTGTTCCACCTTGGCGAGACCGAAGTCGAGCACTTTCGCCAGTCCACGTGTGGTCACAAAAATATTCGCCGGCTTAATGTCGCGATGTACGATTCCTTTGGCATGTGCCGCATCCAGCGCATCCGCGATCTGCATCCCCAACTCGATGACCGCCTCAATCTCCAGCGGCTTTCTCGCGATTCGGTCCTTGAGAGTCGTTCCCTCCAGAAACTCCATCGCGATAAACGTCTGCCCATCCTGCTCTCCAATGTCATAAATTGTGCAGATGTTGGGATGGTTCAGCGCTGACGCCGCCTGCGCCTCGCGCCGAAACCGCGCCAAAGCCTGCGGATCTCGCGCAATCAGTTCTGGAAGGAATTTCAGCGCAACAAAACGCTGCAGCCGTGAATCCTCGGCCTGATACACCACCCCCATCCCGCCGCCCCCCAGCTTGTCGACGATGCGGTAATGCGAAATGGTTAACCCGATCATAGAAATGCGTGCCCCAATGTTCGCGCAATCTTAGGTACGCCCCACCCCGAAGTCAACCAGACTAGGACGAACCGTCTAGGGACTTTGACGCCCCCGAAACTCCATCCGCTAAAATCGATACCAGCATGAAAATCGGAGTCTTGGCCCTGCAAGGCGATTTCGATGCCCATCGCCGCCGCCTCGAAGAACTCGGCGCCGAAGTCGTCCTCGTCAAAAAGCCCGAGCAGCTCGACACCATCGACGGACTCGTCATCCCCGGCGGCGAATCCGGCACGTTCCTCAAACTGCTTGGCGAAGAAGGATTCGCTAAACTGAAGGACTTCGTCCGCGCCAAGCCCACTTTTGGCACGTGCGCCGGAGCTATCCTCCTCGCCACCGAAGTAGAGAATCCCCATCAGAAAGGCTTGGGCGCCCTCAACATCCGAATCCGCCGTAACGCCTACGGACGCCAGATCGACAGCTCCATCCGCCAAGGCCTCCTCGGCTCCTCGCCCATCGAAATGGTCTTCATCCGCGCCCCCAAGATCGAACACGTGGGCGAAGGCGTCGAAATCCTCGCCACAGAAGGGAACGACCCCGTAGCCGTCCGCCAGGGACGCTCCATGGCCGCCACCTTCCACCCCGAGCTCTCCGAAGATACGCGGGTCCACCAGACCTTTCTGGATCTAGTCAAGAACGGGAAAAAATAGGGGAGGCATCGGCACCCTATCCATCGGGTGCCCCATCCTTCGTTCGCGACCTTTATGAAAGAGGGCGGGGAATTCGATTTGGACGACGCAATGGATTTCAGCGTCCAAGAAAGTTCTTGACATCCGAATCGTGTAACTATAAGGTTACGCATTATGCGGAACCGTTCGGTTACATATTCCGGGCCCCAACGCACCGAAGCCACCTTCCACGCCCTCTCCGATCCCACCCGCCGCGCCGTCCTCGATCTCCTCCGCCGCGGCAGCCAACCCGCCGGACAGATTGCCGATGCCTTTCCCGTCTCCCGTCCCGCCATCTCCAAGCACCTCCGCCTCCTGCGCCGTGCCCACCTGGTCCGCGAACACCGCGAAGGCCGCAACCGTGTTTATGAGTTGAATCCCGAACCGCTCCGCGCCGTCGACTCCTGGATCGAGCAATACCGCGTCTTCTGGCAGACTAGTCTCAACAACCTGAAATCCTTCGTCGAAACCGAATACGCGCGCGAGATAGCAGCCTCGCGCAAACCCAAACCATAATCTCTGAACAGAAAGAACTGGAAAGGAAACTGTTATGACCAAATCCACTCGCATCGCCGCCGTTATCTTCGTAGCCCTGGTCGCCACCGCCGCCATCGCTCAATCCGACGCCCAGAAAGCCTTCACCCAGCTCAAAGCCCTCACCGGTTCCTGGGAAGGGAAGAGTTCCGACGGCAAACCTCTTCTAGTCTCCTTCCGCGAAACCGCTGGCGGCTCCGCCCTCATGAGCGAAATCCAGGGCGACCATGGGATGATCTCGATGATCAACATGGATGGCCCGAATAAGCTCCTCATGACTCACTACTGTGCAGCCGGCAATGAGCCCCGCATGCAGGCCACCGTCTCGCCCGACGGCAAGACCGTCACCTTCACTTTCTTCGATGGCACCAACATTGCTCCCGGCGCGGGCCACATGCAAAGCGTGGTTCTCACCATGCTCGACGACAACCACCACACCGAAGACTGGACCTTCGTCGCTCAGGGCAAAGAGATGAAAAGATTCTTCGACCTCCATCGCAAGCTCGAATCCAGCATGTGATCGGCTCATAGGGGGAGGACCGTGTGGGACGGACACTCCTGTCCGTCCAGGTTTTTGACTTTTGTTTTGATCCGACGTCAGAGGCTTCAAACGAGACAGAGGAGATTCGTCATGCCGACAGCCATCATCACTCCCGACCAGGACACGATCACTAGCGAGATCGATGTCGCCGCCCCCGCCGGCTCGCGTCTTCCAGGCCCTGACCACCGCGTCCGAACTCAAGCGCTGGTTCACCTCTCCGGAGTGTCCCGCCAAGTTTTGGGAGATGGACCCGCGCCCCGGCGGCCGCTACGGCTATGCCACCGAGGCAGGCTCGGTCGTCGTCAACGGCGTCCGCGAGTTCGAGTGCCACGGCGAGATCCTCGAATACGATCCCCCGCGCCTGCTCGTCTACACCTGGCTCGCCAACTGGCACGACGACGTCGCGCGCCGCACCGTCGTCCGCTGGGAACTCACGCCCACGAAAACGGGAACGCACGTAAAAGTCAAGCACAGCGGCCTCGCGCAAGAATCCGCCGCCCGCAAAGATTACAGCGACGGCTGGCCCGGCGTAGTCGAAATGCTAAAGAAGTTTGTAGAGGAATAGAACCAGAGGGTGCCCCATTCTAACGTCGCGGCTCTTTGCGACGTTAGAGTGGGGATTTTCAAATTACTCAGGAGATTCGCCATGGCCACTGCCACCATCACTCCCGACCAAACCGCCGTCATCGCAGAAATCTTCATCGCCGCTCCCCCGGCCCGCGTCTTCCAGGCGATCAGCGATCCCACCCAGCTCCCCAAGTGGTGGGGACAAACCGGCCTCTACCACGTCACCAAATCCACCATGGACGTCCGCCCCGGTGGCAAGTGGCGCAGCGACGGCGTCGGCGCCGACGGCAAAACTTTCTACGTCGAGGGCGAATATCTCGAAGTCGATCCCCCGCGCCTGCTTGTGCATACATGGATCGGCAGCTACAGCGGCCCCGAGAAGACCATCGTCCGCTGGGAACTCATTCCCCACAGTGTGCACGGACTCGCGCCCAGCGGTCCCCGCAAATCCGGTACCGGCACGCTGGTCCGCGTCCGCCAGGAAGGTTTTGCCAGCGTAGAATCTGCCACCAGCCACGGAGAAGGCTGGAAGCGAGTCCTCGGCTGGCTCGAAGCCTTCGTAGAAGGCGCCGAAACCGCCGACACGAAATAAGCGCGGGCATGGTTCGATGTCGAGCAACTCAATGTGAAGAACTTCAATGTAGCGCGGGCCGACCCGAAATTCGGTGCGGCTCGCGCGCAGTCTACGCCGTGTCTAGGTCGAAACCAAGTTACCGGTAAGCGTAAGGCGTGCGCCTCCTCCGCTCCGGAAACACTTTCGCCATCACCAGCCCCGACAAAAATCCGCCCACATGTGCCCAGAACGCCACGCCGCCCATGTCGCCCGCATGCGGCGCCGACAATGTCTGCGCTCCCGACAGAAAATTGAGCACGAACCATTCCCCCAGCACTATCCAGGCCGGCAGATAAAGGATGAACACGAAGAACCAGGTCAGCACCCGCGCCCGTGGATACAAGATGAAATACGCACCCAGCACCCCAGCGATCGCTCCGCTCGCCCCCACCGTAGGAACATTCGAATGTGGATAAATCGCCACCTGGGTCGCCATCGCAAACAGCCCGCAAAGCAGGTAAAACAACAGATACGTGAAGTGCCCCAGGTAGTCTTCTATGTTGTCTCCGAAGACATACAAGAACCACATATTTCCGAGCACGTGCGCCCAGCCCGCGTGCAGAAACATCGAGGTGAAAAACGGGAGCACGACCTGTTCCAGCGAATACCGCTGCGAGCCCGCCAGGAACGCCGCAAGATGCGCCGGCACTTCGCCAAATTGCCGCGCGAACAGCTCAGCGCCCCGCGGATCCGCTACCTGCTGCAAAAACTGCAACAGATAAATCAGAATGTTGAGTCCGATTAGAAATGTATTCACGTACGGCGTGCTGTATCGTGGTTGGTCGTCCTTCAGGGGAAGCATGGAAAGTTTGGTAAGTTAGTAATACAGAGTACAACAGTTCTCTCTGCAGGCGGAGGGAACGATCTCCGCGAGCTTGTAGAAAGAATATTCACTCAGGAAAATCGAATCCGGGCACTCTCTGGTAACGCCCGCTTCACCCCAGTCACGAAATCACTCAATGACTCAATCACTGAATCGCTTAATCTCCTCATGAACTCCGTCCTCATTATCGACAAGCCCTCCGGACTCACCTCGCACGACGTGGTCAACCGCGCCCGCCGGATTCTCCGCGAACGCTCCATCGGACACCTCGGCACCCTCGATCCCATGGCCACCGGCGTCCTCCCACTCGTTACCGGCAACCTCACGCGCCTCGCACAGTTCTATACAGCCTCTGAAAAAACTTACGAAGGCACCATCCGCTTCGGCTTCGCCACCGATACCTATGACGCCCAAGGCGACGCCACTACCGAACCCAAACCAGTCAGCCTGCGCGCCGAAGAAATCGAACCCTCGCCGTCCGCTTCCGCGGAGTCATCCAGCAGACTCCGCCTCCATTCTCCGCCAAAAAAATCAAAGGCGTCCCCGCATACAAACTGGCCCGCCAGCAGAAAGAAGTGAAACTTGAGCCCGTGCAGGTCGAGATCAAGGAATTTGAAATCCTGGAAGTCGCCGCAGACCGCGTCCGTTTCCGTGCCCACGTAACTTCCGGAACCTACATGCGCTCCGTCGCCCACGATATGGGCAGGGAACTAGCCTGCGGCGCGCATCTGGAGTCACTCCGCCGCACCGCAGTCGCCGAATTCACACTGGAAGATGCCCACACCTTGGAGGCGCTCGCAGAAATAGCCAGTCACTGTCATCCCGACCGGAGCCTTGTCTTTCCCGGACGGAAAGACAAGCGGAGTGGAGGGACCTGCTGTTGCGGCGACTTCAACCTTCGACGATTTCTTCGTCCATCCCCGAAAACTGCTCCCCAACTTCCCATCGGTCACTGCCGACGAGGCCACCACCGTCCGCATCCGCAGCGGACGCACCGTCAATCTCCCCGACCTCTCCCGCGCTCGCCAGGTTAAAGTTTTCTCCGGCCAGCGCGACCTGATCGCCATCGCCACTCGCGTAGCCGGCACCCTCTTCCACCCCAAACTGGTCCTCTGTAGCTAAACACGCAAGTGACCGTCGCGTGCCCGATTCTCGGGTGCCCCATTCTAACGTCGCGTCCTTTGCGACGTTAGAGTGGGAATTTTGACCTTTGTTGCGTAGCTCTCATCCTTGACGGTCTTCTCCGCGACCTTTACTGTGACTGATTACACATCCCATGAAACTTTCTGTAGTCATGCCCGTCTACAACGAGCAGGCCACGCTCCGCGAAGTCGTCTCCCGCGTTCTCGCCGTCCCCCTCGACATTGAACTCATCTGCGTCGACGACGGTTCTCGCGACGGCTCCCGCGAAATCCTCTCGGAACTGCACTCCGCGCATCCCCAGATCCGCGTCCAATTCCAGCCCCACAACATGGGCAAAGGCGCCGCCCTCCGTCGCGGCATCCAGGAATCCACTGGAGACTTTATCCTCATCCAGGACGCCGATCTCGAATATGACCCCGCGGACTATCCCGCGTTGCTTCATCCTTTACTTGAAGGCAAGGCCGACGTCGTCTATGGATCCCGCTTCCTCGGTGCCGCCCCTCACCGCGTCCTCTATTTCTGGCACTATGTCGCCAACCGCATCCTCACGCTTCTCTCCAACGCTCTCACCAACATCAACCTCAGTGACATGGAGACCTGCTACAAAGTCTTCCGCCGCGAAATCCTCCAGTCGATTCCCATCGAAGAGGACCGCTTCGGCTTCGAGCCCGAGATCACCGTGAAGATCGCCAAGCGGCGCCTCCGCGTCTACGAAGTCGGTATCAGCTACTGGGGACGAACCTACGAAGAAGGCAAGAAGATCGGCTGGCGCGACGGCGTCCGCGCCCTCTGGTGCCTCCTGAAATACACCATGAAAGGGAGCTAGAACTTAAAGTTGCCCGTCGCGGGATGCGATCCTGAAAGGGATGGGCTGAAATGCTGGGTTTCTCGCCGATTTGCGGAAATTCTTGTCAAGCCCCCTAAATGCCCCGATTCCCCGCAAACCACACATTCGCAAGCAGAAATAAAGTCCATATTTTGGCCACTTTACCCCCTGCAACTTGAGATAATAGATATAGAAGCATAAGTTTGAGAAAGCGCAGCCTCTGGGCCGCGCTTTTCGTGTTTTTAGGCCATAGATCCCATCACAAGGAGAACCCAGGCGCAGCCAGCAGCTGCGCCTTTTCCGTTATGCGAAACCTCAATGCACCCATAATCCTGATCAAACCCAGCAGGGAAGACCTCTACCTCCCAGAACTCGCCGCCATCATCACCCTCCACGCCGTCGCCACTCCCACCCGCAAGCGTCGCGGAGAAGCCGCCGAAGCCGCCTTCCTAGCCCGCGCCACTCACCTCGACTTCACCGTCTGCCTCCCCTGGGGAGACAGCGAGCGCTACGACTCCGTCGTCGACCATGGCCACGGATTCCTCCGCGTCCAGGTCAAATCTGCCACCCGCTACGCCGAAACCCGCTACCGGGTCAAAACCACCGGGGCCAGTGACGTCCCCTACACCCCCGCCGAAATCGACTTCTTCGTCGCTTACATCGTCCCCGAGGACATCTGGTACATCATCCCGATCCAAGCCATCGGGTGCCGCCAAGGCGTCCGCTTCTATCCCCACACCCGCCGCCAATCCCGCGCCCAATTCGAAAAATACCGCGAAGCCTGGTGTCTCCTGGCCAGCCCACCCAAAGCCAGAGGCTGGAACGATATCCCCACAATGTGTCGATGTAACGATCTAACGGTACGCTGTGCAGTCTGCCCGAATCGATAGCTTTCATGTGGCAGGGTCTATGTGGCGCGGGCGCCGCCGCCCGCGCGATGGCCACTCCCGGATATCATGAGCCGCAAGTCGGGCAGAATTTGACCCGGTTCACGTTCTCAGTTGCCGGTAGCCCTGACCCCACGCGTCCGACGGTTACTCGGAGCGCAACGCTTGCATCACATCGACGCGCGCCGCGCGTGCCGCGGGCAGCACCGACGCGATAACCGCGACCGCCATCAGCACGAACGCAGAGACAAACACAGGCAATAGCGCCCGGCATCTTGACGTCCAGGAAATATCTTCCCGCCAAACGCGCCAGCACGAACCCGAATGCCGCGCCTGCAAGGACGCCCGCCGCAGCCATCACGGTGCCCTCTTTGATCACGCCCTTGAGGAGTTGCTGCGGCTCCGATCCCAGGGCCAGCCGGATGCCGAATTCCCGCGTCCGCGCGCTCACCGAAAACGCCAGCACGCCCGCGACGCCCACCACGGCGATCGCCAACGCGACCGCCGCGAATACGCCAAACACCAGCGAGTTTAAACGGTCCGGCGTGAGCACCTCTGCCCGAATGTCTTCGAGAGTGGCGGCGCGCTCAACCGGCTGATCGGCGGACATGTCGCGAATCATGCGCGTGACCGACGGGACCAGCGCATAGGGATTTGCGCTGGTGTGAATGAAGAGGCGGCCGCCAAAAATTACGCCTTCGTCAAAAGGGCTGTAAATCGTGGGCGTGGGTTCGGGAACGACGTGTTCGTCGTCAATGTCGGCGGTGACGCCGATGATGCGGTGCGGCGCGAGAAGGCGCGCCTTTTCGAGATCGGTCCCGCCGAAGAATTGCAGCACGGGATCCGTCCAATAGACATGCCGATTGATCGCATCCTGGTTGGGGAACATGCGCCGTGCGAGAGTCTCGCTGACGATAACGACGGGCTCCTGATTATCATTCTTGTCGCTATTTTGATTATCGAGCGCATTGAAATCGCGGCCGGCAATGATAGGAACGCCAAGCGCCGCAAAAAATCCGGGAGAGATGGAACGCGAGCGCGCCCGGGGATCCTCTACGCCGGCGGCATGGACGTGTCCGTCAGCGGAGAATTGCAGACCGGGACCGGACCGCCGGGGCCGCCGCCATCGCGCCAGGGAACGACGTCGCCGAACGCGGTCTTAGTCACGCCCGGCAGGGCATCAATGCGGCGTATCGCTTCCTTGTAGAAATCGCGACCTGCTGCGGTGTCTTCCCATAGGACATAGCAGGAACATCGACCGCGAGGACGTGCTGCGTATCCAGTCCTGTCTGCGCCTTTTGCAGTGCGATCAGCGTAGTGATCAACGTACTTGCGCCGGCCAGCAACACGAACGATGCGGCGATTTGTGTCACCGCGAAGATCCGCTGGCGGCGGCTCGTGCTGCCGGTGATCCGCACACTTCCGCTGGATAGGCTCAGTCCACTCGGCTTGCCGGAAGACGTGCCGGATGAAGAAGGCAGGCGCGGGACAAAGGCGAGAATCACCGCGGCGACGACCGCCAGCGCCGCTCCCACCCAAAGCAAGCTCGAATCGACTCTGAAATCGAGAGCGCGGATGGAGAAGCGCGAGGCGTAGCGGGCCAGGACGGCCACCATCGGCTGCGCGCTGAGTACACCGATTGCGGCGCCAGCGCCGCAGAGCAGAAGGCTTTCGGCCAACAGCATGCGGCGCAACGTGCCTTTGCTTGCGCCCAGCGCCACGCGGACCGCCAGTTCGCCTTCGCGGCGAACCGTCCGTGCCAGAACCAGATTGGCAACATTGGAACACGCGATGATGAAGACCAGCCCTGACGCTGCCAGCAGTACCAGCAGCACGGTCCGGGCGCCCGACGTGATCTGGTCACGAAGCAACTTCACCCCGATCTGAAAGTTCGATTCCTGCGCATAGGCTTCAGGATGGTCCTTCTTCATCGCGGAGTAGGCGGAGCGCAACTCAGCGCGCAGCCTGATCGAGAGTGACTCCGGGAGCGAGACGGCCGAAAAGCTCAGTCATGCGATGGATGCGGCCAGTGACCATGGTTGCCGAAAGATGATGCGGGCTGGTGACCACGTTGGCGATGATTTCGGTATCTTCAGGATATGGGACGCAAGGTTCGAGGACGCCAATGACTGTCGCCGAGCGATCACCGATGCTACCGAGGCGAACGGTTTTGCCGAGGACCGAAGGATCCTTGTGAAGAGCGTTCGTCCAGAAACGGTAGGTGAGAACGACGACGCCGGCAGCTTGCGGACCGTCGTCTTGAGGCCCAATGAGGCGACCGAGCACGGGACGAAGGCCCATCACGTCAAAATACGTGCCGCCGACCACGCCACCTCGAATCGAACGAGGCTCACCCAGGCCGATCATGGTGAAGTCCATGGCGGAGAAGTCGCCAAACGCGCTCACAGTTTTCACGCTCGCGCGCAAATCCTGTAACTCGGGTACGGAAAACGCAGCGTTTTCGTCGCCGATGCCGGGAGCGCTCTGCCGGATATAGATCAGCCGGTCCTCGCCGCGATTGACCAGAGGCTTGAGCAGCACTCCGCGCACCAGCGTGAAAATGGCAGCGTTCGCGCCGATGCCGAGCGCCAGCGTGAGAACCACCGCGATCGCCAGCCCTGGAGTCCGAATTAACGAATAAGCTGCAACTCTCAGATCGCGAACGAATGACATGTTCCTACCCTCCCTGAGGGGTACCAGCATCACTCTTGCCAATACCAAGGCATCACATTCTAAACGACTTAGTATGCTAATAAGCTAATTCGCGCTGTCCGTTTCAGGACACCGTTGTTGCAAATTCGGACACTGAAACACTCCCCATGTCCGCGCTTCAGCTCGCACGTATCCTTTCGCCGCCGCCGTTGCTCACTTGCCTTCATCATTTCGTTCAAGTCCGCCGCTGGCCGAATCTCGAAAATGCTGCCGTACTTCAGGGCCGGATGCTGCGCCATGAGCTGTACCGCATGATTCATGTCCCGCGCCTCAAGGACGAGAATCCCGCCGAGTTGTTCCTTGGTTTCCGCATAGGGACCGTCCGTGGTTGCGACTTTGCCGTTCTTCCAATACAGGGTCAAGGCGGTTTCCGCAGGCTGAAGCGCCTCTCCGCCAGCAAAATGCCCGTTGGCGCGAAGATGGTCGTCGTATTCAAAGCATGTGTCGAACATCGCGTGTTGCTCGCCCTCGGTCATGCTTTCGTGTTTGCCTTTGTCGTAGTATCCCAAACAGACGTATTTCATCCATTCCTCCCTGTTTCCTGTGTTGCTCAGTTTGTCCTTTTACACGACTCTGTCGTCCTGAGCGTAGCCACTTTTCAGGCGTGGCGAAGGATCTCCCGCTTAACCTGCCTAATGCGCAAGCCAAACTGCACCACTACCTTGTTCGCTATGACTCAGAGCCGTAGCTCATCGTTCTGTTATAGATAGTCGTTCGGGAGACTGAAAATCGACAGCTACTCCGTTTTTTATTTCCAGAGACACTAGAGACAGACCGGACTTTGACCAAACCCACTCGTCGAAAACTGCATGCACTGTTTACGGCTGGGACGCTGAGGTCGAGCAGGTCGGCAGCGCCCTTGGCAGTCTAAGCGGGCCAGTCATTGCTAAACGGCAACTTATATCATCGGAATCGCTTCGAAGCTCAGAACTCGTAGCTCCGAGCTAGAAGCTAGTCGCTAGCAGCTGGAAGCTCTCCCCGTTATACTTTCCCTATATGTCTGGGGTTCAACAAAGCAATCCGCAGAAGCCGCAGAAGACGTTTTACCTCGAAACCTTCGGCTGCCAGATGAACGTCCACGACTCTGAAAAGGTTGTGGGGACGCTCATTCAGGAAGGCTATCGCCAGGTCGAAACCGTCGAGCAGGCCGACCTGGTGCTGTACAACACGTGCTCCATCCGCGATAAGGCCGAACAGAAGGTGTTCAACCGGCTTTCCGATTACAAGAAATACAAGAAGCAGGGGAAGACTTTCGGCGTGCTCGGCTGCGTCGCGCAGCAGGAAGGCGAAAAGATTTTCGAGCGCGCTCCATATGTGTCACTGGTCTGCGGATCGGCATCCTACAACAAACTGCCGGGCATGCTGGCCCAGTTGGAAAGCGCAACGCTCGCAGCAGGGAAGTCCGTGAGCCGAAAGCCGGAAGCCGAAAGCCTGGTTCGCATCACCGGACTCGATGACCGCGAGACCGACGCTTGCTTCGAAACCGAATTCACCGCGCGCACCAATCCGCATCGCGGATACATCACCATTATCGAAGGCTGTGACAAGTTCTGTGCCTATTGCGTGGTGCCGTATACACGCGGCAAGGAGCGCAGCCGCACCTCGCAATCGGTCCTCGCCGAAGCTCGCCAGATGGCCGATCTCGGCTATACAGAAATTCAATTGCTCGGCCAGAACGTGAATTCGTATAAGGATCCGGAAGGGAATCCGGCTGCCAGAAAAACTTTCGCCGAGTTGCTGGCCGCCGTCGGAGAAGTTCCCGGCATCCGCCGTGTGCGCTTCACGACTTCGCATCCCCGCGACTTCGGACGCGACATCGTCGACGCGATCGACGCCGTCCCTACCCTGTGCGACCACGTCCACCTGCCCGTGCAAAGCGGATCGACGCGCGTCCTCGACGCCATGCAGCGCCTCTACACTCGCGACCAATACATGGAGCGCATTGCGTGGATGAAGTCTGCCAAGCGCGAAATCAGCATCACCACCGACGTGATCGTAGGATTCCCCGGAGAGACCGAAGCCGACTTCGCCGAAACGCTCGACCTGCTGGACGAAGTCGTCTATGACGCCGTCTTCGCCTTCAAGTACTCACCGAGACCCAACACGCCGTCGTTGAAGCTGGAAGACGCGATCCCGGATCAAGAAAAGGCTCGCCGCCTCGAGGTGTTGATGAGCAGGCAGCGCGAGATTCAGAGGGTTCGCTACGAGAAATACATCGGCACAAGATGTGAAGTAATGGTTGAAGGTAAAAACGAAGTCCGTGCCCAATACATCGGCCGCACCACCCACAACAAAACCCTGAACTTCACCGCCCCTGAGCACGCCAATCCCAGCCCCGGAGCCTATGCACCAATCTTGGTGACTGGCAGTTTTCCCAACAGCCTGCTCGGCGAATTGGTGATATAAGAATGGAATTTAGCAGGAGACCCCCATGGAAGTAGAAATGACAATCCGCGGATTAATGATGGATCCAGTGACGAATATGCCGATTGTGGTGTTGAAGGATGTGGGCGGAGACACCGTGTTGCCGATCTGGGTGGGGGTATACGAGGCGAATGCGATCGCGATGGAGATGGAGAAAGTCAGCGCGCCGCGTCCAATGACACATGATTTGATTAAGAACGTGCTGACCGGCCTTGAGACGCAAGTGCATAAGGTCGTGGTAACCGAACTTCGCGAGGATACGTTTTATGCGGTGATCTGGCTGGAGCGCGGGGGCGAAGTGATCAGCATTGATTCGCGTCCTTCGGACGCGTTGGCGCTGGCGCTGCGGGTGGATTGTCCGATCTTTGTCGAGGAAGTTGTGTTGAAGACTTCGAAGCTGGCGGCGAATATGTCGGACCGGGTGACCTCGGAGGAATTGCGGAAGTACCTCGAGGGGCTGGGGGACGACGATTTGGGGAAGTACAAGATGTAAGATTTCGCTCTGTCAGTTCTCAGCTGTCAGCTCTCAGTTCGATCATTGTGCAGCCGTGACCCCACCCAGCAGCTCTTCCTGCTTGGCGCTTTACATAATACCTGTTATCGGACATTGCATCGCGCGTTGTTTAACTTTGGGACGGACAGGGGTCTGTCCGTCCCAAGTCGGGTGCCCTTGAATGTTGCCCTATTTTTTTGGGCGCGATTCTGGAGGGACCAAGCCGGCTAAGCGGTAATAGACGACTAGTTGGCCGTAATGTTCGCCGCAGTGTTCGATGAAGCCGTAGGCTAGATCGCCGATTCGTACCTGCTGATGGGAGAAGGGCTCGACGATGAGTTCCGACATTCCCTTGTCGCCTTTCGCCTGGATGGCGGCACCGCCATCGGCGAATGATTTCTTGACGAAAGTGACGATGTCGGCCTTGGTCTTGTATTGATCACGTTTCGGATCTTCGCCGGCGGGGGGCTTCTGTCCAATCACAGGATTCGTAAAGTAGTAGTTGGCTCCGGCCATGTGCAGCAGTTGCTCAGCGAAGCTGCGCTGGGCTGGAGTCGGCTTGAAGTCGTATTTGTCTTCGGGGAAATCTTCGGCCATGGCGATAAGCTTGCGGCCGACGTCGTTCCAGGAGTCGAGGACGACCTTGGACGGACTGTCGGGGGGTTTGATGGGCGTGTCCTTCTTAGCATCCTGGGCGACTCCCGGAAGAGCGAGCGAGGCGGCGAACAGGGCGGCTGCTAGAAACGGTGACTTGAGCATAGAGAGTTCCTCCACGGGTGAATTGGCGGTCAGCATTGTAATTGGACTGGCGACGGGAGGAAAGGCTATGGCGGGAACTCGCCGAGCCCTACGCCTCATCACGACTACGGCTGCCCCATCCGTCGCGGTTTTCGACGGATGGGAACCCGTGCTGCAATTGAGAACGGACAAAGAATAAATACAATTTTTCGCGTCCGGGTGAACCAATTCGCCACGCTTTCTCGCATTACTGAATAGAGCGGATCAGCGGTCTTGACCGCCGGCCACGATTTCCGGGGGGAAACATCGGGGCCGTATTTCGGACGATCTCCGGTCGCGACGGAAGAGTCAGAGTCTTAATCCGTCGCGCCGGATTGCCCGATCCACAGGATGTACACCCGTTCGCCCTTCCAGGGGGTTCCACTCGAAAGCGTCTGAGGAGTGGAAAAGCTTCTTGGAGCCCCAAGTCGTTTCCTTGTTGCCGCGGGAGGTCTCGCATTGGCTGGTCCTCCCCTGGTCCCCCACCCGGTGGTTTCAGTTCCTGATGTTTTGACAAATCGCCAGACAACATCAACAATCATCGGCGGTCACAAGGAGCCTTCATGCTCGATCGCCGTCATTTCCTCTCCTCCGCCGCAACCGGAGTCGCTGCATCTCTGGCCTTCCGCGGCGACCTGTTCGCGCAACTGCAGAAGGTGCCGCCGCTGCCCGACCGTTCCCTGCTCGACAAAAACGAAGACGCCTTCTGGGCCCAAATGCGCCAGCAGTTCATTATCCCGGAAGACGAGGTTTACCTGAACAACGGAACCGTAGGATCGAGCCCTGCGCCCGTGTTGCGCGCCATCTTCGACGGCTATAACACGACCGAGAAAATGAACCAGGAGGATCCTGAGGACTATCCCATTTGGGGATACGCTGCGTGGAATGAGTTCCGCGATCCGCTCGCCGAGTTCGTCGGCTGCAAGCGCGACGAGATTGCATTGCTGCGCAACGCGACCGAAGCGAACAGCTACATCGCTAACGGCATCGACATGCAGGCCGGAGACGAAGTGCTGATGACCGATCAGGAGCATCCCGGAGGCGAACATCCCTGGGACCTGAAGGCCAAGCGCTACGGCATCGTCGTGAAGAAGGTCACGCTTCCCCGCCCCGTGAAAGATGCCGCACAGGTTCTGAATCTCTTTAACGACGCAATCACACCGCGTACACGCGTGATTTTCTTCAGCCACATCACCACCTTTTCAGGAGTTGTTCTGCCCGCGAAGGAACTCGCTGCCTTGGCCCGCACAAAAGGGATTCTGTCCGCCGTCGACGGAGCGCACGTTCCCGGCATGATGCGCCTGAACATCAGCGAACTCGGATGCGACATGTATTCCGCGAGCCCACACAAATGGTTGTTCGCCACCAAAGGCACGGGATTTCTGTATGTCCGCGACGAAGTGATTGACCGTGTCTGGTGCACGATCGCTACCGAGGGCTGGGACGACACCAAGATTCGTGCCGAACGCTTTCAGCGCATCGGCAGTTCCAACGTGCCTGCACTGTGCGGCCTGCGCGCCTCGATCAAACTGGCCAACGATATTGGCATGGATCGCATCGAGCGCCGCCATCGCCAGTCGGCCGACTACGTCCTCGGCGAAATGAAGAAGCGCGGAGCCGAGTCATGGACTTCGCCCGATCCCGCGTTGCGTTGCGGAATCGTCAGCGTGAACTGCCCGCCCGTCCCTCGAATGGATCTGGAGAACTGGATGTGGAAGACGCACAAGATCCGCATCCGCGGCGGCGATCCCAATAAGCTGCGGCTTTCCACTCCGTACTACCTGCAAAAGAAGGACATTGACCGGTTTCTGGAGAAGTTCGACGAGTACAAGCGGGAGAGGAAGCTGGCTTAGGCAAATTCACCACAGAGGACACAGAGTGAGAAAGAATACGTCTTCTCTGTGACTTTGTGTCTCTGTGGTGAAGCAGTCTTTCGGTCGGCTATCAGTCGTAATACTCCAGCCCCAAATGTGTGATCAATTCCTCGCCCTTCAGGTGACGGAGCGTGTTCTTCAGCTTCATCAACTGGATGAACAGATCATGCTCCGGATACAGGCCTGGAGGCGTCATTGGCGACTTGAAGTAGAAGCTAAGCCACTCCTGAATGCCCAGGCCGCGCAGTTCGGACGTACGCTTCGCCAGGTCAAGGAACAGGACCAGATCGAGCACGATCGGAGCCGCGAGGATGGAGTCGCGGCAGAGGAAGTCGACTTTAATCTGCATGGGATAGCCCAGCCATCCGAAGATGTCGATGTTGTCCCAGCCCTCTTTGTTATCGCCCCTCGGCGGGTAATAGTTGATGCGGACTTTGTGGAACATGTTTCCGTACAGTTCGGGATAAAGCCCCGGCTGCAGGATGTGCTCCAGCACGCCCAGCTTGGATTCTTCTTTGGTCTTGAACGAGCCGGGATCGTCGAGCACTTCCCCGTCACGGTTGCCGAGAATGTTAGTGGAATACCATCCGGCCAGTCCGAGCAGGCGCGCTTTGAACGCAGGCGCGAGAACGGTCTTCATCAGCGTCTGACCAGTTTTGAAATCCTTGCCGCAGATGGGTGCTTCGTTCTTGCGGGAGAGTTCGAGCATGACCGGAAGATCGACAGTGAGGTTCGGCGCGCCGTTAGCGAATGGAACACCTTCCATCAGCGACGCATAGGCGTAGATCATGGAAGGCGCGATCATCTCGTCATTCTCTTTCATTGCCTTTTCGAAGGCCTTCACTGACTGGTGCGCTTCGGTGGGCTCGATGTAGGACTCAGTCGATCCGCACCACATGGTGATAAGACGGCTGGCGCCACTGGTCTTGCGAAAGTCGCGGATATCGTCGCGCAACTGCTCGGCGAGATCCATCTTCGTCTTGCCCTTCTTCACGTTGGGGCCGTCGATCTTCTTCACATAGTTGTGATCGAACACCGCGGCGCGCGGCGTTATCGTGGAGAGGAAAGGCTTCAACTGCTCGAGCAAGCGGTAGTCGAGCACCCCGGCATTCGAAGCGGCCTCGTACATGTTGTCGTTGAAGATGTCCCAACCGGTGAAGACGAGATCGTCGAGACCGGCGAGGGGGACGAATTCCTTGACCTTGGGAGAACGGCCGTCGGTGCGTTTCCCCAGGCGCACGGTGCCCATCTGCGTAAGCGAGCCAATCGGCTTAGCGAGGCCTTTACGAATGGCCTCGACGCCGGCAACGAAGGTAGTTGCCACCGCGCCCATGCCGGGAATCATTACGCCGAGTTTGCCCTTGGCGGGTTCGATGGTGCCTGTTTCCGTCTTCGACGCGGACCGCTTTGTAGTACTCGTACGAGCCGCCAGCTTCATTTCGCGGGTGGCGCGCTCGGCATGAGCGAGAGCCGTCTCACGATGCTCATGCTCGCGAGCGGCTGCGGAATTCGCGAATTGCTTGCGGTGGCGGCGGCCATCGGCGTCCCACCAATCGGCCATGAAGACTCCCGGGCGTTTCTGATACATTGGACTCCCTTTCTGGTGACGGTGGCTGGTCACCGCCACCGCGACTGTGGATCATCTCACTTTTGGCGGGAGTTTGGCAAATGCTCACGGCTAGATGCGGGAATTCGCTCCTCAATGGAGCCAGTCGCGCAGTGAGCGGAAACCCGTTCTGCCGCATTGATGGTCGGGCGGCCTTGGCGTGCGCGAGAACGCCGAGGCGGCGGCACCAGATGATTCGATCCGCGACCGCGCAGTTACTTCCGTACCGCGGCGCGCGTGAATCACGTCGATAGATTTTTTGCGTTGGACTCCTGCACCGATTGTGTTGCACAATGAACTCACTTCGCAACTGGCTCTGCAGCCAGTCCCGCGAAGCTGCTGTTTGCATGCCAGCCGTGTCTGCGGCATGCAATTCTTATTGACCCCGTTGATCTCCACCTCAGCCTGAGCCCACGCCGTCCGGAGTCGCGCCGGTAGTGTGCTCTTCAGACGAGTTCTTCACAACGAAGACAAAAGGAGATTCCATGAAAACCATTCGCAACTACGTTTATGCCGCGATGCTCGCGGCAAGTGCTCTGAACTTCACACCCAGCCTGGCTTCGGCGCAGGAGCCAGCACACGGCAAGTTCACGCTCACCCACGAAGTGCATTTGGGGAATGCCACACTTCGCGGCCGGAGACTATGCGTTTTCCTTCGATCCCGACAATGGATCGCGCATGCTCAGTCTCAGCAAGCTGAGCGGGAGCACGCACCGGATACATGGTGCTGGTGTCCGATACGGACGATCCGAAGCCATCGGATCAGAACCGGCTCATCCTTGAAGCTACGCCTGACGGCAGCTACGTCAGCGCCATGCAACTGCCGGAATTCGGCATGACGCTGCGATTCACGGTGCCGTCGCACACCACGGAAAGACAGATCGCCAAGGCCGGTACCACGGCCACGGCGTCGGGCCAATAGTTTTTCTGCTTGCCCAGAAAACCGAAGGGCGGATAGCGAACCTGCTATCCGCCCTTCGTGTTTTGCAGCTGAATCTCCGGTCCTCAGCGGTTGAAGCCGGCGAGGGACAGGGCTTAGGACCCAATTGGAGTCGTGCCCTTCCCGCTCACACTTGTACTATTCCTTTCTTGATGGATTCCTGGATTTGAGTTCGCTGGTTTCCAGCCGTGTGGTCATGGCTAGACGCGGGCGGGGGCGCCCGCGCCACATAACCCGCGCCACATACTTCAAATGAAAAAGCAAAAAGTCAGAACGTGGGGCGGAGAGGAGTGTCCGTCCCACACACGAACTCGTCCCCACAGACTTATGCCGGCTGGATTTGCGAGTTTCCGCGGACGTCGTCGCTCAAGACGATGGCTTCGGCGATTTCCTTCATCGGTTTGCGCTTCTGGCGGCTCTGGCGCTGCAGGGCCAGGTAGGCTTGCTCTTCGTTGAGGCCAAGATCGCGCTGCAAAATTCCTTTCGCGCGCTCGACGATCTTTCTGGTCTGCAATTGTTCAGCGAGCGTGGAGTTCGCTTCTTCCAGGCGCGCCAGTTCAAGTTCAGCGCCGACCAGAAATCCGACGGTCGAGATCATGCGAATCTCGCGGCGGCGATAGACGTGGTGCTGGCGGTGCTGCAGATTGATTACGCCGACCACGCGGCCGCGGCACATCAAAGGCACAGACAGAAAAGCTTCATAGCTGTCTTCCGGCAACTCGTTAAAGAATTGAAAACGTGGATCGTGCGCCGCTTCTTCGGGAATAGCCACCGGCTCGCGATGTTCTGCGACCCATCCCGTAATGCCCTGTCCGACGCGGAGTTTCAAGCGGTCGACCACGTCGGGATGCGGATTCTTCGATGCCCGGAGAACGAGTTCATCGCCTTCGAGAATGTAGATGAGGCAGGAGTCGCACTTGACCAGCGCCGAAGCAAATTCGACGACGCGATTCAGAACTTCGTGAAATCCGTCGACCGGTACCGAGGCGTTCGGTGATTTCGTGAAGTACATCTACGTGTGATTCCTCAACTGATATTAAGGGTTCCATGCAGTACATTATCGATCTTGTAGAGATTATGTCTAATTCCAAATTTTGATGGGGGCGATAAAGGAATTCCGTCGTGATTGTTACCAACGTTTAACATCTTTTTCAGAGTTTGCGCATCGGATTGCAGATGGGAAGAAGAACGGGACTTCCCTTCCGCCCGAAACCAGCGTGGAGTGTTTCTACCTGGCCGGAACCACTAGGAACCAGGTCAGCAAGCCGAACAAAATCAGAGTGCCGACCAGCGAGAACAGAGTGTGTAGCGGGTGAAAATGGAAATAGGGATTGCGATTGAGGCGATATCGGGTCGCCAGCATAAGACCTCCTCGGCACGAGCCCGGAGTACGAATGGACGTCCTGTCTAAAGTATTTTCCCACTATTTCGACTGCAGGGCTGCAGTTTTTTTCGCCTCTGTGTTACACCATTCCCATGCCTGAAAAGATTGCTCTGGTGACCGGTGCATCCAGCGGGTTCGGGTTGCTGACCTCGATTGAACTGGCGAAGGCCGGATTTCGCGTAGTCGCGACCATGCGCGATCTGGGACGGCGCGAGCGACTTGACCAGGCGGTTCGGGCAGCGGAGTCGCGGCAAAGGTCGACGTGCGTGCAACTGGATGTCACGAAGTTCGATACGATCCCAGGCTTCGTCGACGGCGTGGTGCGCGACTATGGGCGGCTGGACGTTGTCGTGAACAATGCAGGATTCGCCGTGGCTGGATTCGCCGAAGACATCAAACTCGAGGAATTGCGGCTGCAGTTCGAGACGAACTTCTTTGGCGCGGTTGCTATGACCAAGGCCGCGCTGCCCACGATGCGGCGGCAGCGCTCCGGGCACATCATTCAGGTGTCGTCGATCGCGGGGCTGCACGGGTCGGTGACCGTGAGCAGCTATTCGGCCTCAAAACATGCGCTCGAAGGATGGAGCGAATCGCTACGGATGGAAGTGAATGCGCTGGGGATTAAGGTTGTGCTGGTAGAACCGGGAGCGTTTCAGACTGACATCTGGACACGCGGCGCGGTCATGGGAGAGCAGGCTACCAAACAGACTTCGCCCAACATTCAGCGGAGTTTGCGGATGCGATCGACGCATCGAAAAGCTTCCGAAGGCGGATCCGATTATAGTGGCGCGGACCATTGTTGCGATTGCGCAGGATCCGAATCCCAAGCTGCGCTATCTGGTGGGGCGCGATGCCAAAATACAGTTGGCGCTGAAGCGCATCCTGCCTTGGAAGTGGCACGAGAAAGTAGTCGCTAATTTCCTGAAGATCGATCAGGACGCTTAACCACAGAGGACACAGAGGAATATACTCCTGAAGTAGTTTCTAAGTGTTCCTCTGTGTCCCCTGTGTCCTCTGTGGTGAAAAGTTTAGGGTTTCGCGTCCAGATCCACGGTCTTCACCGGCAAGTCCCAGTGGGCGTCGAGGATTTCGAAGCGGCGCTGTTCTTCGCGCTGGAAGGTTTCCTGGTCGGGATACATTTGCTTTTGCAGTGCGGCCTCGTCGAAGGGCTCGTTGGCGACGGTGGCGTTCTTGAAGACGATGGTCACGCGAAAATCCCAGCGGCCGTCTTCGGTGGTGTGGTAGCGAGGCTGGTCCATCCAGACTTTGGTGATGCGGCCCATCTCGGATTCTTTTTTCAGGACGGGATAGTGGTTCTTCTTGAAGAGTTTGAGGAATTCGTCGGCGTGTCCCCACTTGGTTTTGTAGTAATACTCGACAACAAAGGGCTTGTCGGACGCGGATTGGGCGCGTGCGGCGACGGGCAGAGCGATGATTGCGATCAGCAGGGCGGCGAGAGCGTGGCGCATGGGAATCAAGTCCTCCTTGGAGTGGGTGCTTTGCTTGTACACCAAGCGGCGGTTCGCAGCAACAGGTTTGGGGCGCGGGCGAATTCCCTGAGCGACCCGGGCGGTGGTTGACGGGTAGGGATTCTTCGACTGCGTGGCCGTTCGCTATCGCGAGCGGCCACTTCGCTAGAATGACGTGTGAAAGGAGGACTGATGGTGAACGACGAACAGGAAATCTTGCGGCTCTTTGAGGATGGAGATCGGGCTTTGATCGCCGGCGACGTCGAGGAACTGTCCCGCATCTTCGCTGACGACTATGTGCAGTACGATGAATCTGGCGACGTTTCCACCAAAGCGGACGTGATCGACAACCTCAAGTCGGGAAACATTCGATACGTGTCGATGGCTTCGACGGGGCGGCGGATTCGAATCTTGCGGGACGATGTGGCGATCGTCCACGGATCAGAGGATGATGTGGTCGAGCAGGGAGGGAGGCGCTTCCCTGTTCTGTATGTATACATGGATGTGGTTGTGAAGCGCGGTGGAAGGTGGCAGATCGTGGGATCGCAGTTGGCGCGGCCGTAGAGAGTAAGGTTCGGGGGCCGCTGCTAGAATTGCGATTTCCAATTCGAGAGAGCAGACCAGTGCCCGCGCTTTTCAAATTCGCAAACCCGATCCGATTCGACAAGAAGACGAAGATCGGGCAGATCCGCGGGGTTGACATGTACGTACACTGGACCGTCTTCCTCGTAGCGGTGGTGATTCTGGCGGGGGTCTTGCGGCGTCCGGGACTGACGCTTCTGGGTTTGGCGGCGTACTGGAGCATGCTGCTCATCCACGAGATGGGACATCTGATAGCAGCCCAGCGATTGGGATGCCCCGTGTTCTCGATCGAGCTTTATCCAATCTTCGGCATCACGCGATTCGGGACGCCCTGGTCGCGAGTCGATCTCTGCAAGATTGCATGGGCCGGCGTGCTGGCGCAGGCCGTGGTTGCCGCTCCGCTGGTCGGGTGGGTGGCGGTCTTCGGGTACACGCGTTTTGAAAGCCTGAACATGCTCTTTGTCATTCTTGGCTTCTTCAGTCTCGGAACGGCGGTGTTGAATCTGCTTCCGACTCCACCGCTCGATGGAGCCACGGCGTGGGGAATATTTCCGGCGCTGCTGGCGCAGAGGCGGAGCAGACGAACCACCCCGCCAGATACCGTTGAGTGAACTCAAGCTTGCTTCGTCTGTTCTGGAATAGGGCCGGGCGTCCATATGAGCAGGAGAAGGATTCCAAGCGCGAAGAGAAGACGAACCACCAATGGCGGCCCACCGAAGACACTGAGGCAGAATCCATAGAGGCCAACCGTGTAAGCCATCACGAGCCGCACAATATTACCGGCTCTCCATCTAGTGAAGGGAGTCGAGGTGGACGAAGTCCTCCTGGGCCGTTTCTTGGTGATCGTACGCTGAATGGTGAAACCCGAAACGACCGCCCATGAGCCCAACACAATGATGAACCAATGGGAAGCGGTGAGAGTACCATTCCACTCGCGTCCCATCGAGCGGCTTAGCCGCATACATTCCAGAAGCAGAAGGATACCGGCGATTTGCACAAGGCGAAGGCGCACTGTCCAACTCACGGGTAGGCTCCTGTTGGAAATCTACTGACGGCTCATCGCCGACGGCTGCGAGCTGATGCGGTTCTGCCAGTGGCTCCAGACAAAGTAAGCGATGCCCGCTATGAGCATCACACCGATAACGGCGTCGAACTTATGGAAATACTTTCCAAGCTCGCGCCAGTCTTCGCCCAGTTTCATGCCGAGGTAGGCCAGCCCGAGACACCAGGGCCAGGACCCGAGGAAGGTGTAGAGATGGAAGCGGGCGCGGGGCATACGGGCAATTCCGGCGGGAAGCGCGATGAACGTGCGGATCACGGGGAGCAGGCGTCCGATGAAGACGGCAAGGTATCCCCAGCGAGCGAAGAAACGATCGGACCAGTCGAGTTCGCGGCGTCCCATGAGGATCCAGCGACCGTAGCGTTCGACCAGCGGACGGCCGCCATAGCATCCGATTTCGTATGCGATCAGCGAGCCGAGGTTGCATCCGATGGCGCCGGCCGTCGCCAGCCACAGCAGTTTGAATGTGCCTTGGAAGACGAGGTATCCGCCAAAGGGCATGATCAGTTCGGACGGCAGAGGAATGCAGGCTGACTCGATCGCCATGAGCAGAACGATGCCAGCATAGCCGGTGGAGGCGATCACTTGGCTGATGAAGACGAAGAGGATGGCGAGGATTTTCTCAGTCATAAGAAAGCAGTACTCAGTACGCGGTACTCAGTACTCAGAAACCCGCATGGCTCCTGCGTACGCGCTGAGAACCTGTTCCAGTGTAAAGGAAATTTGCGGCGAGACTCTCGCTGAACGAGACCGAACTGAGTACCGAGTACTGGGTACTGAGTACTGGTTTCTAGAACGAGCCTTCCTGGGTGAACGCGTATCCCGGTAAGGTGGCGCCTTGGGGGCCCTTGGTGACTTTTACGCGCACCGTGGGGGCGTCTGGAGCGGTGATTCCAGCGGGACGCAGCATGGCGAACTGCGAAAAGACTTCGTTGTAGACCTTGGTGACGAGGTAATCCTGGCCGTCGGCCTCACTGCGCCAGACCTGGCCGAGTTGAATGGAACTGACTGCCATAGGAATTTTCCTGACTCTCGCTGGGTTGCTTCCAGACTACCGGGGTGCGCGGGACGCGTCAATTCCCAGCGAGGTTACCGAGGGCCAACGAAAGACCTCGCGGTTGGCCGACTCAGAGCCACTGAAGATCGCTGCTAAGATGTTGGGCCAAGGAGATGATCATGGCTCGTGGTGTAGTTCCCCGTCAGCCCGCCCGGACCGGGCGGCAGGACAAAGTTCGTGGGAAAGATGCTCGTGTAGGGACGGGCGCCTTCGCCCGTCCACGCGGAGGCAAAGCCTCGGCAGCAGTCCCGAAGGGCCGCCAGGGTGTCGCAGGGAAATCTGCTCCCACCTCCGCCCCCAAGATCAAAAGCTACAATCCGGTCGCTTCCGAGCGGGTGATGGAGATTCTAAAGCGGCTGGACCACCTTTATCCGGAGGTCAAATGCGCACTGACCCATGCCAACGCGTGGGAACTGCTGGTGGCGACGATTCTGTCGGCCCAGTCGACCGACGTGAACGTGAACCGGGTCACGCCAGAGTTGTTCCGCAAGTATCCGACGGTGGAGGCATTTGCCGCGCTTACGCCGGAACAGTTGGAGCCTGATGTGCGGTCGACCGGATTCTTCCGCAATAAATCGAAGTCGGTGGTGGGAGCCGCAAAGAAAATCGTCGCCGACTTCGGGGGGCAGGTTCCCGACGACATGGAGAAGCTGCTGACGCTGCCAGGCGTCGCGCGCAAGACCGCGAACGTCGTTCTGGGATCGTGGTTTGGCAAGGCTGTGGGCGTGGTCGTCGATACGCATGTGCACCGCATTTCGCGGCGGCTGGAATTGACCACGCAGAACGATCCGCAGAAGATCGAGCAGGATCTGATGAAAGTCATCCCTCAGGAGAAGTGGATTCTGTTTTCGCATCAGATCATCTGGCACGGGCGGAAGCTGTGCATCGCGCGGAAGCCCAAGTGCGCGGAGTGCTCTTTAGAGAACATTTGCCACGCTGGGGATAAGACCTGGAGCACGGTCGAGATGCATGAGAACGCCAAGGTATAGGTGCAACCACAGAGGACACGGGGGACACAGAGGAACGCTAATCGAACTTGTGGCCCTATTCTGGTAAAGCTGATTCATTCCGTTCCCAATTCATCCAGCATTGGCGCGCGCAGCCCGCGAAGCTGCTGGGTTTTCGGCTTGTCCTGAGTAAAGACGACCACTTCGTTGATGCCTTTTCGGAGCCAGGGCGCGGGGACGTAAAGCGTCTGCTGCGGACCTAGATTCCAGAAACGCCCGAGAGCATGGCCGTTGATCCACACGGCCCCTTTGCCCCAGCCGCGTGTGTCGAGGAAAGTATCGCCGGTTTCGTGGAGATCGAATTGGCCACGGTAGAAGGCTGGTTCGCGCGAAGCGTCGGCTCTCGCTTTCGAAAACTGCAGCTGTCGAAAGATCGTCCATCGGGAGCGGGAAGACCTGCCAGCCTGATAACTCTTTGCCGGCGAGAGTTACTGGGCCGGTGATCCCCTGCCGCTCGTTGCGCAATTCGGTTGTGAAATTGATGCGGCCCGTGCCCTCGACGAGGATGTCGAGAGTTGAGTCCGCGCTGGCCTCGATGCGCAGCCGATCCTGCTTCTTGCGGCGGTCGAGCGTGCCAGCGAGTTTTCCGTTGACGAAGACTCGGGCGTAACTGCGCAGTTCGCGAATCTGCAACTCGCCGGCGAGCGGCTCCTTAACTCTCGTACGGTAGAGGATGTATCCGTAGGACTGACCGAAAGTCTCCATAGTCCGCGGCCTTTCCAAGCTGATCGGAGTCGGCAGGTTCGACCACAGGGCTGCGCTTTGCGTTAGTTCGAATTCCGGGACTTCAATCACTGGCAACGGAGCCGGCGGATCGGGGATCATCACGCCCGGGCGATGTTTCGCGATCACGTCGCGAAAGGCGAAATATTTCTTGGTCAGCGCGCCCGACTCGCTGACCGGAGAGTCGTAGTCGTAGCTGGTGACGTCGGGCTCGTAGTTCTTGCGATCCCAGTTCGCGCCGTTCATGAATCCGAAACTCGTGCCGCCGTGGAACATGTAGAGGTTGATCGAATATCCCTGGCTCAGGATCCAGTCCAGTTCCTGCGCCTGCTGCGCGGCGTCGGTGGTCTGATGTCTTTCGCCCCAGTGGTCGAACCATCCGTCCCAGTACTCGCCGCTCATCATGGGGCGCCCGGACGAAACTTCTGCAGCTTGGCGAATTCCGCTTTCGCGTCTCGCCGGGACCGAAATTCACGACGGCGTGGATGTCGGGGAGACGTTCCGGCGGGGAGTTCGTCGCCTCCGTCGGCGGTATAGAGCAGCACTTCGCCGAGGCCGGCGTTTCGCAGCGCAGCGAGAATGCGCTTCATGTATTCGTGTCGTCGCCGAACGAGCCGTACTCGTTTTCGACCTGCACGGCGATGATGGGCCCGCCGTGCGTGATCTGCAGTGGGGCCAGTTCCCTGCCGAGTCTTTGAGCCAGCGCTCGGCCGGGGCGAGAAATTTTTCGTCGGCGCTGCGCAGAACGATGTTGGGATCGGCGAGCAGCCACGCCGGCAAGCCGCCCAGATCCCACTCGGCGCAGGCATACGGCCCGGGACGCAGGATGCACATAGAGCCCTTCTTCCTGCGCGATGCGGACGAACGCGGCCACGTCGAGCGACCCGCTGAAATCGTAAACGCCGGGCTTGCGGCTCGTGGAGGTTCCAGAAGACGTAGGTCGAGATCGTGTTCAGCCCCATGGCGCGCGCTTTCTTGAGACGGTCGCGCCAATACTCGCGCGGGATGCGCTCGTAGTGCAGTTCGCCGGAGATGATCTGCAGCGGCTTGCCGTCGAGCACGAACTGATCGCCTTCAATGCCGATGTGATGGGCTGGAGTCGCGTAATGTCCTGTGCGGGCGACGACCGCGAGAGACCTAGCAAGTCGCGGTACAAGAAGAAACGGAATGAGTGTGCGGCGAAGCGTGAGAACGTTCATGGATTGCATGACTTGACGAGTACGAAGCGCCGACAGAGCGCAAAGCGCCTCTGCTAGACTCTCCTTTTTACCTTACCTTGAGGATCCGCGCCATGCGCCGCTGCGCACTGTTTGCTATCGTCATATTTATGAGCACCGTCGTTGCCGAAACCGCCGCCCAGACCTTGCCTGCGCCGCAAGCCGTTACCGATCCGAAGCAGATTTCATCGAAGCCCAACGCGCAGGTTGAGCCGCGCAGCCTGACCATTGAAAAGCTGTACATGACGCGGCAGGTGGGCCGGGCGACGTGGTCTCCCGACGGCAAGAGCATCGCGTTCATCTCCAACATGAGCGGACGGAATAATCTGTGGCTCGTCCCCGCCGAGGGCGGATGGCCGGTGCAGTTGACCGTTAGCGACCAGCGGCAGACCGCGCCCGCGTGGTCGCCCGACGGAAAATGGATCGCCTACCAGTCGGACTATGACGGCGACGAGCAGTGGGACATTTTTCTGGTTTCGCCGAAGACCGGCAAGGTCGTGAACCTGACGCAGACGCGCGAGATCGCGGAACTGAA
Source organism: uncultured Acidobacteriaceae bacterium (assembly GCA_963795875.1). Lineage (GTDB taxonomy): Bacteria > Acidobacteriota > Terriglobia > Terriglobales > Acidobacteriaceae > Sulfotelmatobacter. Next base: position 138,072 of record CAWCJM010000002.1, on the reverse strand, counting down.
TCCGACGTGGTCGCCGGATGGGCGCTACCTGGCGTACGAAGTGAAGCCGAAAACTTCGGCGGCATACGAGATCGACATCTACGACATGGTGATGCGCGAGGTAAAGCACCTCACCACCAACACGCCGCAGGACAAGAGCAACTACGGATCCATCTGGTCGAAGGATGGGAAGTCACATCGTCTACACGCAGGAGCAGGCGAAGGGCACGGATTCGAATATCTTCATCGCCGATGTTGCGACGGGAAAGAGCACGCTGCTCACGCCGCATGAAGGCGAGCAGCGCTACTACGCGAACGATATCGATCCTATGCCGGCCGGGACGGACTGAGCCAGATATTGATCACCTCCAACGCCGGCGAATGGATACGACAATATCGGCACTGCTCGAGTTCAGCGACAAAGGAGCATCGGTCACGGAGTCTACCGACCCGGATCAATCAAATGGCTCACACACGACAAATGGGAAATTCGCGGCGGCGAGTTTTCGCCCGACGGCAAGCACATCACCTTCACCGCCAACGTCGACGGCAACGAAGACATTTATCTGCACGACCTCGACCACCGGAAAGTCGACGGCGCTTGCCGATCCCGAAAGGCGTGAACGAGCCTGCGGGCGGCCATTCGGCGTTCAGTCGCGGACGGCCAGCGCCTGCTCTACAACCACAACGGCCCGACCGCTCCCGGCGATCTCTGGGTGTACAACCTCGCCACCGGCAAATCGCAGCAGGTCACGCATTCGCTGGTTGCGGGCGTGCGCTCGGAGGATATGGTCGAGCCGTATCTGGTGCACTATCCCAGCCGCGACGGCAAGTGGACGATCTCCGCATTTCTTTATGTCCCCTTCAACATGGCGCGCAACGGGCAGAATGCGGCCATCGTCTACATTCACGGCGGCCCGACGTCGCAGAGCATGAATTCCTTCAACCGCTTCGTGCAGTTCGCGGCGAATCAGGGATACATGGTGCTCGCGCCCAACTATCGCGGCTCGACCGGATACGGAAAAGAATTTCAGCAGGCCAACCTGTTCGACATGGGCGGCGGCGATTTGCAGGACGTGCTGGCGGGCGTCGACTGGATCAAGCAGACGGGCCATCTCGATCCGAAAAAGATTGCGGTCATGGGCGGAAGCTACGGCGGATATCTGAGCATGATGGCGGTGACGAAGGCTCCGGACGTGTGGGCCGCGGGCGTGCCCATCGTGCCGTTCGTGAACTGGTTCACCGAAATTGAAAATGAAGATCCGGTGCTGCAGCAGTCGGATCTGGCGACCATGGGCGATGTGGTGAAGAACAAGGCGCTGTATGAAGACCGGTCGCCGATCAACTTTATCGATCAGATCAAGGCGCCGCTGCTGCTGCTGGCGGGAGGACACGATCCGCGCTGTCCGAAATCAGAGACGCAGCAAGTGGTCGACGCGATCAAGAAGCGCGGCGGCACCGTCGACTCGAAGATTTACGAAAACGAAGGCCACGGCTTCGCGCGCGTGGAAAATCAGATTGACGCCTACAAGCGCGTCGCGGATTTTCTGCTGGCGCATGTGGTGCCGGCGGATTGCAGTTGCTCGGTGACGGAGTAGTTGCTACATACATTTTTGTACGCATATACGATTTCATTGTTATCAATAACTTACGGCTAAGTTGTTGATTTCACTGGAAGCGGACTTGCTGGCGGTCGATTCTAGAGCCGCGAGTCAGCGGACGACCTCCGGGCCTCCGAGGAGGTCGATTGTGCGTTGCCAGGGGCCTTAGCGGCTTCGGAAATGGCATCCTGGGGGGCGATAGAGACAGGAAATCAGGCGTCGGCGCCTCCGTCACGCTGTGAAGCGTTATCAATAAGCTTGGCGCTACAGGCCTGCATTGAGCGAGCACACTTCACGCTCCGATTCTTTTCAATGACTTGCCCCTTAGCTCTTGATTTTGTTCGACCCGCGACAGCTCCGACGATCGCCTCGATCAATCCTGGGATCGTGTACTCCTTGGCCGCGATGTCGACCGGCAGGCCGAGTTCGCGCAGCGTGGCAGAAGTGACTGGGCCGATCGAGGCCATCCGAATTTCAGCCAGACTGTGTGTGGCGCTCGTTTGTCTCGTAGATCGCGCCCAGCAATTCCACGAAGTTCTTGACTGTCGAGGAACTGGTGAACGTCACTACGTGCGGTCGGTTGTTTCGGATTCTTCAGCGCAGCGCGCAGGCGGGCGCGCGAGGACTCGGCGGCACGACGGTTTCGTAGGCTTCGACGACGTCCACGTGCGCTCCGGCTTTGCGTAGTTCGTGGGGATTACGTCGCGGGCGACTTTGGCGCGCACCAGCAGCACGCGCTTCCCTTTGACTTTGCTTTTCAGGCTTTTCACGACGGACTCGGCTACGTATTCCTTGGGGACGACGTCGACTTTCACTCCGCGCTGCTCGATGGCTTTCTTCGTGGCGGGGCCGATGGCGGCGATGCGTGGGAGCGACCCTCAGCGGCTGAAGCCGAATTCGTTTTGATTGCCTTTACGGCACCCTTCGACTCGCTTTGCTCGCTCAGGGCAGGCTTGAAACTGAAGTTGTGCCCTTCCCGGAGCTTTCTTGAACGATTCTGGATTGTCTTGCATCCGCTTCCACATCGCTTCGACGCCATTGACGCTGGTCAGAATGAGCCAGTCGTAGCGTTCCGAGGTTCTTCAGCGCTGCGTCGAGCGGCTTGAACGATTTCGGCTTGCGGATTTCGATGAAGGGAATCTCGATCACTTCCGCGCCGCGCTTGCGCAGTTCGGCGGAGAGCGCACCGGCCTGATGCCTGGCGCGGCCGACCAGCACGCGGACTCCGGTCAGAGGTTTGCTCATCGGGCTCGAGTCTGTTGCTCATGGTTAGTATTGACGGACCGAGCTTCCCTGAGCCCGCCGACAGGAGTGTCCGTTCCACACGCTGCCGGTCCACACGAAGTCACTCGCCCTCCTTTTTCACGCCGAGCCTTGCTCGTTGCATCAGGCGCGAGACGCCGGAGATTGCCGTGTCTTCGGCCTTTCGCAGGGATGCGATCACGTTGGCTTGTTCTTCCTTGGTGCGATTCTGGCTCAGCTTGAATTTGGCTTCGATCTTTGTGACGGCGATTTCGAAGCCGACGATGTGGCTCAGCATGCGCTCGCGGTAGGTCTCGCTCAGGCTGGCCCATTGTTCGGCGTAGGCGGGTTCGAAGGTGCCGATCAGTTGGTGGAGCACGCCTTGCAATTCTTCTGGGGACGCGAACACGCGGGCGTTGCCGTAGACATGCACTGCGCCGTAGTTCCATGTGGGAACGTTTTCACGCGTGGTGTAGTTTGAGGTGGAGACGTAGGCGTGCGGGCCGTGGAAAATGGTCAGGCACGTGTGGATTCTGTTCGAGATAGCGCCAGTGCGGGTTGGCTTTGGCAACGTGGCCGCGAAGGACGAGATGATCGTCTGTTTCGGTCGACGAACACCGGGCAGGTGCGTGGCGAAGGGGTGCCGTCGGTCCGGCGGACGAGACGAGAATCGCGAACGGGTTCGCGCGCATGAACGCGATGGCGTCGGCGTGGTCGTGCACGCGGAAATGTTCGGGGATGTACACGTTGTTCTCTTTCGCCCCTTCGGGGCTTGGCTCCTATCGCCTGGCTTCCCCACGGCTTACGCCCCTTCGGAAGACTCTGGGCAAGCTATGGGCTGCACTCTTTCGCCACCCTTCGATTCAGCTCAGGGCAGGCTTTCGCGGCTGGGCCATCGGTGCCTCGCTTCGAACCTTATCTCTATCTTTCTGGATCTCTATCTTTCTTGCGCACGTGGATCAGTTTCTCTACGGCCGCTACCACCTCGCCCGACCCATCTTTCACTTCCACCTGAAACGTCGGCTCGTATTTCGGCAGCGTCTTTAGTTTCTCACGAATGTCGTCGAGTTGCGCGTCGGTCAGGCGAAATTCGGCGCGGACCGTGCCCTTCCCCGGTCTTGCGGTAGCGGATGCTGGCGGCTTTGTCCCACACGATGTAGTCGCGGCCCAGGTTCGCCATCAGCATGAGCATATAGAAAGCGTCGGTCATGGCAAAGAGCGATCCGCCGAAATGGGTGCCGACGTAGTTGGCGTTCCACCAGCGCAGCTTCATTTCGACGTCGATGGATTTCATGTCGGGTGCGATGCGTCTTCACGCGGATGCCCGCGCCGAGGAACGGCGGCCAGAGATTGATCCAGCGGCGCAGGGCGTGCGATCTTCGTGCCGCCCAGAAGTTGAGCAGAATGCTGCCGACTCATGGGAGGCAATCCCCAGCGCCTGAAGGCGTAATCATAATCGCGCTAACGCGGCCCTGAAGGGCCGCTCTTCCGCGGTCGCGCAATCGGTAGCGCAATCCTCAGGATATTACTCCTTGCGCGCCCACATGCATTGCTGAACATACACGTTCCGCTGGTCCTGTACGAGTCACGGTTGCGGCGGAACGGCCAGGCCGCGGCCGTAGACGGCTTCGAGGATCTGGTCGCCGCCGCGTGCGAGCAGGGCTGCGCCGGCGTCGTTGCCGAGTTTTTCGGCGTCTTCATCTTCCGTCGCGGGAGTCGCGGAGAAGTTTCGAGCCGTCGGGGTCGGCGACGATGGATTCCAGATGCAGCTTGCCATTGCGCATTTCCGCGAAGGCGCCGATGGGGACCTGGCAGCCTCCGCCGAGGCTGTTGAGCAGGGCGCGTTCGCAGGTGGTGGCGGCGCGGGCGGCGGGGTCGTTCAGGAATTCCAGATGTTGGCGCGTGGCTGGCGTCGCCCTTGCGGATTTCGATGCCGAGCGCGCCTTGGCCGGCGGCGGGACACATGATTTCGGCGGGAATGATTTGTTTGACGAGTTCGCGTCTTGCCGAGGCGCTTCAGTCCGGCCGAGGCGAGGATGATGGCGTCGTATTCTCCTTGCTCGAGTTTGCGCAGGCGGGTGTCGACGTTGCCGCGCAGAGGATGAATGTCGAGATCGGGGCGGACGGCCTTGAGTTGCGCCTGGCGGCGCAGGCTGGAGGTGCCGACGCGCGCGCCTTGGGGCAGTTCCTGAAAGCTCGAGTAGTGGCGCGAGCAGAAGGCGTCGCGCGGGTCTTGCCTTTCGGTGATGGCGGCGATTTCGAATCCCGGCGGAAGTTCGGTGGGCAGGTCTTTCAACGAGTGGACGGCGAGATCGACGCGTCCGGCGGCGAGGGCTTCTTCGATTTCCTTGGTGAACATGCCCTTGGTGCCGACCATGGCCAGGGCAACGTCGGTGATTTTGTCGCCGGTGGTATGAATAATTTCGATTTCGACTTCGTGGCCGCGGGCGCGCAGGAGCGCGGAGATGTGGTTGGCCTGCCAGAGGGCGAGTTGGGAGCCGCGGGAGCCGATGCGGAGCTTAGGCATGGGTGAAGACCCGAGGCAGGATATCGCAAAAAAGCGAAAGGCGGCTGGTTAAGCCGCCTAGAAGAGATGGTACTGTACCGCGCTTGAGAACCAACCTTGAAGATAGCAGCTGACGAAACCTCGGGTCAACGACGATTTGCGAGTTAATGCGATTCTAATATCCCGTGGGTCGCGTGAGGCTGCGGAGAGTAAGGGATTCGAACCCGCTCGCGGCTGCGAACAGCCGTGACCCACGGTTCTCAAGCGCGGCCCAGTACCCACACTGGTAGTACTCTCCGAAGCACCGCCTGAGCAAGTCCAGCGTACTACGATGCTGCGCGCAAATTTTCCGAATCCACTCAACGCGTAAAGAATGCTGTCCCGTTTTGGTCATTGCGATCTTCCGTGAGCAGGGTGCCGTCCCGCTTCAAGACTCGTATCTATTTGCCGCGCTTAGCCCGGCAACTCCGTGCCGGAGCTTTCGCATGCTGCCGCTTCGCGACTTTCGATGTGCGGTTCCTCAATTGCAGTTCCCGATCTTGGAATCGGATCGTGATGCGGAAATTTTTCTCTTGGCCGCTAGCGGTGACGGACTGGTAGGGATCCTTCGACTGTGTCTGGCAGTTCGCTTCGCTCTCCGCCAGACTCCGCTCAGGATGACAGGACTTGAGGGTGGTGCTTTGAATCTGAGAGGGGTGATAGGACGTGGAGTTCATTGGCGCGTCCCTACTTCGTTTTTCTTTTCCGGTGACGGCGCTTCTCTGTCTTTGCCTTTTTCTTTGTCGTGCAGGTTGAACAGGCGGCGGACTACGTCGACGACCGTCGTGGCTTCGGATTCTTTCGCTGCCGTCTTCAGCGTCGTGATCGGGGTGTGCATGACTTTGTTGATGATGCCGCGGGTCAGGGCTTCGACGGCCATTTCCTGTTCGGGAGTCAGGTGGCCCATGCGGCCGCGGACGCGGTCGATTTCGGCCTGGCGGATGGTTTCCAGATGATCTTGCAGCGACACAATTGTCGGCACTACGTCGAGCGTGTGCAGGCGGGCTTCGAAGCGTTCGACTTCGCTGGTGATGATGGCTTCGGCGAGTTCGGCTTCTTTGCGGCGGTCGGCGACGTGGCTGCTGACGGCCTGCTGCAGGTCGTCGATGTCGTAGGTGAAGATGCCGTCGAGCTTGGCCATCTCGGGCGAAACGTCGCGGGGGACGGCGATGTCGATGAAGAACATGGGCCTGTTCTTGCGGCGGCGAGAGGAATTGCTCGCCGTGTTCGCGGCGGAAAATGGCGTGGGGCGAGCCGGTCGAAGTGATGACGATGTCGGCGCGGTCGCAGGTGTTATAGAAGATCGTCGAACTTGATGGCCTGGCCGTTGAATTTCTGCGCCAGGCCGACCGCGCGTTCGTAGGTGCGGTTGGAGACGAAGATCGAGGCGCAGCCGTGGGCCATCAGGTGGCGGGCGGCGAGTTCGCTCATCTTGCCGGCGCCGACGATGAAGACCGTCTTCCCTTCCAGGGTCCCGAAAATCTTTTTGGCGAGTTCGACTGCGACCGAGGCGATCGAGACTGACGACGATCCGACGGCGGTCTCGCTGCGCACGCGCTTGGCGACGGCGAAGGCGCGGCTGAAGAGTTGGTCGAGTTGCCCGCGAACGGCGCCGATCGGCGCGGGCGGTGGCGTAGGCTTCCTTCACCTGGCCGAGAATCTGGGCCTCGCCGACGACCATCGAATCCAGGCTCGAAGCCACGCGGAACAGATGCCGCACGGCGTCTTTCTCGCGGAATTCGTAAAGATGCGCGTCGAGTTCGTCGGCGGTGAGATGAAAGTGATCGTGCAGGAATCCGCGCAGGTCGGCGTGAGCCGTTGGTGGTGTGGGCCACGATCTCCACGCGATTGCAGGTGGAGATGACCATGCCCTCTTCGATTCCGGGATAGGCGGTGAGATCGCGGCAAGTGTCGGGCAGGCGCGATTCAGGGATCGCCAGGCGCTCGCGCACTTCGAGCGGAGCGCTCTTGTGATTCACGCCGATGAGCTGGAATCTCATAGTGCGAGCGTCGTTCCTCATGAGGCGGCGAACCTGTGGATGGCGGAGAAATAGTTCGCCGCCCAGGCGACCAGCGCGGCCACGAAGGCGAAGGTCGCGAGGAAGGCGGCGCGGCGGCCGCGCCATCCGGAGTTCCAGCGGGTGAAGACCATCACCATGTAGACGGCCCACATCAGCAGCGACAGCAGAATCTTGGGATCGAGGAAATCCATGCGGCCGTAGGTGGTAGCGGCGACGATCGATGCCGGTCAGCAGGCCCAGCGTCATGAAGGGAAAGCCCAGCAGCAGCGAGCGGTAGCCGATCTGGTCGATCACTTCGAGCGCGGGCAGGAACGAAATCAGGCTGGTGGATTTCTTGGCCTTCAGGCGGCGCTCCTGCAGCAGATAGAGCAGGCTGGCGCCGAAGCTGAGCACCAGCGCGGCGTATCCGGTGAAGATGAGGATGATGTGGGCGATCAGCCATCCCTTGTGCGAAACGAACGTGGTCAGCAGCACCGGCTGCTCGTCGACGGCGCGCCACGAACGTCAGAAAGAAAACGATGGGAAAGACAACCACGCCGGGCGAAGTGGTCTGGTAGATCGCATAGATGATCATGAAGAACGTCATCGAGAAGAAAGCCAGCAGCGATTCGCCGTTGTGCACCGACGCCCAGACGACCTGGCCGGAAAGGAAAAGCTCGGCCAGCGAGACGAAGTGGAAGACCATGCCCAGGCTGGCGGCGTGCAGGGCGATGCGGCTGAACAGGTCGCTGGTGCGCGTGAGCGCCACGAAGGCGTAGACCAGTCCGATGAAGTAGCACGCCAGTGCGAAACGCAGCCAAAGCAGAGACATAGGCCTTATAAGTTCCGGAATCCCTTGAGTTTACCGCAAATCGCGGGTCCGGTCTGTCTTCCTCTTGTACGATCTTCATTTTCTATGGCGGATGGGGTAAGGCAAAGAAAGCGGGTCACTTAAGGGTGTGATTAGGATCACAGACGATTGAAAAGCGGTCGGGACCGTTCGCCTCCGCAGAGCGAACCTCAGCGGCTGAAGCCTAGGCTTCATGATACTTCTTGCGGCGCGAGTGAACTCGTGCCCTTCCCGGTGTCTCGTCGCCGAACAGCTGGGGCGGCGATCCGTCTCATGTAGCGGCAGACGCATTCGTCCGGCTGGGACAAAAGGTGACCTCAGTTCGTTTTCGGGGCGGGATGTGGATTCGCCGTGCCAGACGCGTGGGGATTTGCCATTCCGGGAGGAATGGTTCCAGCGCTATGACCAGCTCCCATGGAGCCCATGTCGCCGGGGGCGAGGCAGGTGACGCGGCCGCTGGATGCGATGCGCAACTGCGAGGGGCAGTCACCGCTGGCTAGGGCGGCGGAAGAGCCCGATCCTTGCGACTGCACGGTGAACAGCTTGCCGTCGGCGTTGCCCGCGACTCCGACTGCCATGCCCGGCATGTCATAAGCGACATAGAATGGGTGCTTGCTCTGGCTGGCTTGCATGGCGCAGTCTCCGGCCGTTTTGGACTGATCGGCGGTGGCTTGCACGTTGAGGCGTCCGCAATCGGTGGCGTCTGCACCGGAATATTCTTGCAGCTTCTGTTGCACGGCGTCTGGGGATTTCGACGGAGGCGCTGCACTCGATAACGCGACTGGGGTTGCCGACTTCTTGGCGGCCAGAAAGTAAAAAGCAACCATCAAGATCACCAGCAGGATAATGAGGATAATACCGAAGTTTTTCATGGCATCCGTGATTGTAAATCTGGGCGGGCGCGGCGAAGCAAGCCAAATTAAAAACAAGAGATCTCAACACAGAGGACACGGAGGAAACTTGAGAAATTCTGGCGCGCGCTCTGAATCTCGAATCACGGCTTCGTTGTGAGTTGTCGAATTAAATCCACTTCGGCTTGCCGGTAGGGTTTTCCGTCGGAGCGCAGGACTTCGTGGAACCACACTGGCGGCTGATTCTTGACGTAAGGATGTTCCCAGGACTCCCACGGGTAGTAGGTTTGAGTCTTGCCGGCGACGAATCCCCAGTTGATGGCGCCGACGTGCTCCTGCTTGGCGATGGGCAGGATCGTGTCGAATGTGCTGCCGACCGAGCGGGCCATGTATTCAGTGCAGATCACGGGCCGGTGGAAGCGTCGCAGCCACGCGACTTCGGCTTTGAAGTCCTCGGGCCAGCTGTAATTGTGGAATGTGATGATGTCGGACTCGCGCAGTTGAATTCGCTGGATCCCTTCGACGGCGTTCTCGTCCTTCGAGGTGTCGATCTCCCATACGCCGCTGGTCAGGGGCTGCGACGGATTCGCCTGTCGAGCCCACTCAAAGGCTTGCGGCAACAGAGCCGTCACTCGGGCCATCTTGTCGGCATATTTCAGTTCTGACTTTGCGTAGTCCCCGCCGCCATACGATCCGGGCTCGTTCCAGACGTCCCAGCCGAGGATACGGTCGTCTTTGGCGAAGGCTCCCACGACTCCCTGCACATATTCTTTCAGGCGCGGATATTGGCTGGGATCGTCGAGCGCCTTCGCGCCGGGACTCTGCACCCAGCCGGAGTTGTGCACGCCGGGAATGGGAGCGTGTTGCGGGCCCAGCTTCGGCACGGGGTCCCAGCAGGAATCGAAGAGCACGAAGAGAGGGCGGATGTGATGGCGCGAGGCGATGGTGAGGAACTGGTCGATGCGCTTGCGAAAGCCGGGCGCGTCCTGCTGCCAGAGCAGATCGTGGAGAAAGACGCGCATGGTGTTCATGCCCATGGCATCGGCCCAGCCTAGTTCCTTGTCGATTTGCGCGGGATCGAAAGTGGCCTCCTGCCACATCTCTAATTCGTTGATCGCTGATTTGGGGATGTAGTTGCTGCCGACCAGCCAAGGCTGCTGTGCGTACCAGTCGTTGGCCTTCTGCTCTGACCAGCGGGGGGTCTGAGCGAACATGGGGCCGGAAAAGAAAGCTATGGCGAACAGGGCCGAGATTATGAATTTGTATTTGAGTATTTGCATGGTGAGAAATCCGACTGCATTTATATGTCTTAGGCCAAGGAGATTCAAGGGAGGGTAACTCTATTCGAGATTCGCGCGAGATCCCTCGCTCCGCTTCAAGAGCGGATACGCTCAGGAGGAGGGCTTCTGTAGTGATCCAGAAGTCAGTTATTCAACTCCCAAGCTGGTTAGTGCTTCTTCCAGTAATCCCGTGTCGATGGTTAGGCGGCGGCCGTGGGTCTTCAGATCTTCGAGTTCGTCGAAGGCGCGGAAGAGGCGGAGTTTGACCGCGGCGTATTGCTCGGCGTCGTTCAAGGGACGGCCGTGAGCCTCGCTCCAGGCGGCACGCGTGCTGTCGGGAAGGAACACGCTGACCGCGTAGGTCAGCTTGCGGTCCGACGTTACGTCGAAGATAAACTCAGTGGCCGGAGCCTCGGGATCGTCTGGCAGCGCTGCTCGCTTGCCGACGAAGTAATACTGATACACATATCCCTGAGCGCCGGTGTAAGTCTTCAGGCGGCGGACGGTCATCGGAACATTATGGGCCCGGCGATAGGTGTTTGTCGCTTCTTGCCGTTATGCTGCCCGTTTCTGCAATGGGGTATCGCTGAGATGACTGGCTACTCTACGAACTGCCAATGCCATCATGAAGCGAGTCGTGCCGGTCATCACCATGCTGATACCGACGAAAGTCCCGATGACCCACAGCGAACTCGAAGGCCAGCGATTCCAGATCAGGAAACCCAGGATCAGGGTGATGATGCCATCCAGCAGCATCCAGGGTGAACTACCACTCTTACGGGTAGCAAAATAAGCGACCACGTCCGCGATGCCTTCGGCGAACAGAAATACTCCCAGCACGAGGGTCAAACCGGCGACACCCGCAACGGGACGGGCGATCAAGCTGAATCCGGCAACGAGGTAAATCAACGCGACCAGGACCTTCCATACGATGGGGCCGATGCCGGTTGACTGAAAAGCGTGGACGAGTTGCGCAATGCCAGCGAAGATCACCATCCACCCAATGACGATGGCCACTCCAATGGATGAAACCAGCGGCAAGGCGATCGCCACTAAACCGAAAATGATCAATATGATCGACAACGCGAGCGAGGTTCCAGAAGCTCTTTTCAATCCCGTTTCCAATGTGGTCATAGTTCCTTCCTGATCCGGCGGTCTGAATTCTCAGACATTCGCCATGTCTCGACGTATCCGCAGCGCAATGCTTTGCGCGGAGGCATATAGGCTACGTCCCAGGGGGCGAACTGTCAAAACGTACGGCGAACGTACGGCAACCGGCTGAATGAGCGAGATAGTTTACCGAAAGCGGCTCCAGTCCAGTCGCTAACTAAGCGCCGTGGCCCGCGCAGTGCAGGACGCCGAGATAAGCGCCCCAGGGGCCGACGGTGTCACGATACTGGTGGGCCATCACGCGCGACAGTTGATGCAGATGCGTGAGGTCGTGCACGGCCCAGGTCGCCAGCAACTCCCCGAGGGTCACCGGCCCCAGCGACGGATGCGTTCCTCGCCGGGTGAGGTCTCCCTTCTGTAAATTCAGCGCCTGCAAGGCGGCGAGATTTTCTCTGCGCAGGTGCGCGAACTCGTCCAGGAGTTGATCGAGTGACTTGCCTTGACTCTCTCTCTCCTGCGCGAAGCGGTCGAAGGGATCGAATGGCCGGGTTTCCCCTTTTTCGAGGATGATGCGCGCGCGCGGCATCCAGTCGTTGCGCTCCCCCGCAATCAGGTGACCTACGATGTCGAAGGCGCTCCAGGTGTTGGCCCCGTCATGGCTGCGCCCTTCGTTGGTGTGCGCCCACACGTCAGGCAGACCGCGCAACCATACATCGAGTGTTGCGGGAGTGCGGCTTAGAACTGCAACGGCATCGGCGAGGTTGAATTCCTTCGAGGTTTCCATGGCTAGGTAGATGCCCGGACGGCGCTTTGGACGCACGGATTAATCCACCGCCGCAGTCCTGCCGATAGGTCTTCTCAGGAGACCTCTGCATGCTGCAGCAATGGTTCTGGATTCCGCTGGGGGCGCTCGCGGTGCTGGCTCTTTACCAGCAGGTGCGGATTTATCAAATCCACCGGGAGTCGAAAAAGAAGGAAGAGTTGTTCCAGATCGTGACCGAGAACGCCGCTGACATGATCGCTTTGGTGGACGTGAAGGGGCGGCGGCTCTACAACAGTCCGGCGTACAAAAGAATTCTGGGCTACTCAGCCGCGGAGTTGGGCGAGACTTCTGCCTTCGAGCAAATCCATCCTGACGATCGCTTCCGGGTACTCGACGCGGCGCGGGAGGCTCGAGAGACGGGCTCCGGAAAGCGGCTGGAGTACCGCATCAGGCACAAGGACGGCAGCTGGCGGGTACTGGAGTCGGTGGCGAGCACGATCCGGGACGCGAAGGGTGAAGTCGCGAAGCTGGTGATTGTGAATCGCGACATCACCGAGCGCAAACGGGCGGAAGAGCAACTCGAGCACAACCTGTTTCATGATCCGCTGACAGAACTTGCCCAATCGCAGGCTCTTTCTCGACCGGCTGAACGCTCTTTTGGGCGAGCGCGAGACGCCGGACGGCCATACAGTCTCCTGCTCGTGAACGTCGATCACTTCAAGGTTTTCAACGAAACCATGGGCACGGCAGCGGGAGATCATGTGTTGCTGGAACTCGGCCGCCGGCTTGCGAATCGCTTGCGAGCAGACGAAACGATGGCTCGTCGCGAGTGCAGCGGGGCGCCGTCGGAGGCTGTCTTTTTCCGGCTGGGCGGAGATGAATTCGCGATCCTGCTCGACGCCGTTGACGATCCCAGCGATGCCCTGCGCATCGCCAAGAGCATCCAGACCGCGGTCGCAGAGCCGTTCTTTGTCGAAACGCGCGAAATGCGCGTGTCGGCGAGCATTGGGATCGCCTTGAGCACGACCCTGCACGAACGGCCCGAGGACATTCTGAAAGATGCGGATGTAGCGATGCGCCGGGCAAAAGCACTGGGAGGCTCGCGCTGTGAAGTTCTGGACGAAGGCATGCACACCCGCGCCGTGGGACGCCTGCGTCTGGAGGCTGATCTGCGGACGGCGCTTACCGAACGGCAGTTCCGCATCTATTACCAGCCAGTGGTGGAACTTTCTACGCGGCGCGTGGCGAGTGTGGAGGCCCTGCTGCGATGGGAGCATCCCTCGCAGGGACTGATTTCTCCCTACCGGTTCATCGAAGCGGCGGAGGATACGGGCATACTGGTGTCGATCGGCCATTGGCTGCTGCTGCAGGCGTGCCGGCAATTGCGCGATTGGGAGGCCGATCGTTTCTCTGGGCAACCTGTAAATATCACGGTCAATGTATCGGCGCGGCAGTTTGCGGATGCGCGGCTGGCCAACGATATTCAGGATGCGCTGCAGCAGACGGGCGTCGACCCTTCGCGGCTGCAACTCGAAATGACGGAGAGCGTGGCCGCCGCCGATCCCAAGCTTACGGTCACCGTGCTGTCGCACCTGAGGCATATGGGGATCGGCGTGATTCTCGATGATTTCGGTACAGGGATGACGTCCCTGCGCGGGCTGCGGCAGTTCCCGGTGGAAGCTCTGAAGATCGATCGATCGTTGGTGCGAGAGATGCAGACGGACCGCGCCACGTCTGACATTGTGGAGTTGATTATCACGCTGGCGCACAAAATGAACCTGAGAGTGATCGCCGAAGGCATTGAGACCTCTCGGCAATTGGAGCGAGTGCTCGAACTGGGATGCGAGTTCGGGCAAGGCTACTATTTCTCGCAACCGCTGGAAGCGAAAGCCGCACAACAGTTTGTCCGGCAGCAGATCATTCCTGTAAAAAAGAGCGGCGCCGGCGCTTCGTAGCCAGGGGCAAAGATCAAAGTCAAAAGCAGCGGACAGAGCCTGCCCTGAGCGAAGTCGAAGGGAGTGTCCGCTGCACACGAAAGACACGCTAGCGCGCACCATTTCCCGGCGAGACGACTCTTCCGTACTCGGAGGCGCGGCTCAGGCGGTCAAACATCCGCCAGGCCTCGAGCGAAACTTTGCTGATGGCCTCTTCCCCGTCGCGCTCGTTGCGCAGGAATGCGGTCATCACACAAATCACGTACGGCCGACCTTCGACGAAAACGATGCCGGAGTCGTTGCGCACGGCTTCCAGTTCGCCAGGCTTGTTGGCGATTTTAAGATCGGCGGGCAGATCGCGAGGGATGAAGGAACTCTTTATTTGTGCTCAGCATCTTGAAAAAATCGGCAGTCGAATCCTTGTTCAAAACCTTGCCGTGATAGATCGCGTCGAGCAGGGCCATCATTTCGCGCGGGGTTGAGATGTTTTCGCGGCCTTCCTTGGCGGCCTGCAGGTCCATCATTTTGCGGCGCAGGCGCGTGTGGGTGAGCCCGAGGGAGTCGAGCATGGCATTCACGTTCTGCATGCCGACGCGGTCGATGAGTACATTCGTGGCGGAATTATCGCTGACGGCGACCATCATCGTTGCGAGGTCACGCAAGGTTAGCCGTGTCACTCCGGGGGTGAGTCCGCCCATGATGTCGCTGTCGGGGACCAGGTCGGACGATTGCACCGTGTACAGATCGGTGAGCTTGAGCTTTCCCTGCTGTGCTTGCAAGTAGAGATTGGCCAGAACGGTGATCTTGATGGAGCTGGCTTGGGCGAAGACTTCATCTTCGTGCAGGAAGAAGTGGTCGCCGGTAGTGAGGTCTTCGATGGCAACGCCCATGACGCCGTCGAGATGCTGGTCGACCTCCTGAATACTCGATTCCAGTTTCTGCCACAGGACTTTCTGTTTGCCGGGCGAAGGCGCAGGGGTCTGAGCGAGGCATGTAGAGAGGAAGATGACGCAAGAAAGCAAGAGTTTCACGGGCCGGGTCTCCTGACGGCAGGGATTGTAGCAGCCGTGGCGATGAGGGCATGCCAAGTGGCAAGAGGGTGCTTGTTCGTTCTGAGCGCTATCTGATTTAAACAGTTAGACCAAGAACGTCTTATGTAACCGGTGCTGATAGGCGCTCGACGGACTCTTTTGCTGGAGCCAACACTATAAGGGCTAAGCCGATAACAACCAGCACAGCTGAGCCGATGAGTTCTCCGCGCGCAACCAGGCCCGCGAGAGCCTGCCCTGCCATAAGCATTGCATGGACAAAGCTCGACCATGCCGTGAACGCGATCAGGCTCCGATTCGCTGATGGGTTACGGGATGCAAAGAGCAAGAAGATGCCGAGGGTGACGTACAAGCTGAACATCATCGCCATGGCAGGCGCTTGCTTGACAAACATAGTCAAGGGATAGGCTAGACCGCAAAAGATAAAACCGACCACGACCAACACAACCTTCAGCGACCGTTCTCGCCACATGGTGCCCTCCCTGCGGAATGATGTAATTGCACTGAAATGTTAGCTGTGGGACGCTTAGCCCCGGAGTGGACTACGTCCATTCCAATCTTGAACCGCGTGTAGCGTACTCGTAACTCGCGCACTCTGATTCCGTATACAGGTAGATCGGTTCTCCCGTTTTGACTGTCTTGAGGACGTCGAGAACACTTTTCGTCTTCGCCTCGGCTGCTCTCACTTCTGAATGTTGGACATTGTCCTGGCGCTCCTTCCCTGCCTTTACGGTTACAAATGATCCGGCAATCTGCCGACAGAAAAATGGTCAATTTTGCACAGCGCTGACGGATAATTGGCGAAACGTCCCCATTGCACTCCGTCGAAAATCTTCAAAAACCCTCATGGGAAGATTACTTCTCCGACAGAAGCGGTCAAGAGCCGACGAGCCGGGCATAGATGTTGCAAAATCCTGACAAGAGCTCATGGATTCAGATCGGGCAATTCTGAGCTTGTGCAGTTCTTGCAATGAGTTCTAATCTGCCTGGCCGATGAGCAGCACGTAGCCATCGGGATCTTCCACACGAATCTCGCCCTTGGGCATGTACTCGGGATAGGTGATAGGCGAGACCTTCACGCCGCTAGCCAGCAGATGCTCGCGCAAAGCGATCAGATCGGGTGAATAGAGATAGAACAGTACCGCTTGCTGGCTGGGGATTACCGCCTCGGATGCGCGTGTGAGCATCAGGTCGGCTTGCCCGCAGTTTAGGTGGACCCATTGCAATGTGCCGGAAGGATTCCGGAGGCTGCCGCGAATTTCCATTCCCAGCTTTTGATAGAAGCCGACAGCGCGCTCTATGCCGGCGACGTGCGCCATGGGGATGAGGCCGGTGACTTTGGCTGTCATGGTTGTCATGGGAAGCTCACTACGCTATCGGCGGCTTCGGCTGGTCAAACAAAACCTTGCCGGGCGGACAGCCGAGGGCGGCTGTCCCTACATCAACCTGTCCCCCAGATAAACCTGCCCCCACATGCCCATTCTCGTGCGAATCCTCAGCCGTCGATCTTTGCTTCGCGCAATTGCTTCACTGCGGTTTCGGAACTGACGGGCGAATAGTACACCTCTTTAAACGTGTACGACCGCGCCTTGGAACTGACGACGGGAAGAATCTCGATGTGCCAGTGGTAGTCGTCGTCAATCGTCTTCCAGTAGCCGAGATTCTTCGAGGGATGCATGGCTGCTGGGCGAAGTGTGCAGGACGAGATGAAAGTCCTCGGTGACGGAACGCACGCGCTGCAGAGTGCGGCGCAGGAGCGCGGCCAGGTTGGTGCGCAGCCCGGGCCGGTTCAATCCCGTGCGTTCGAACGAAGCGTCGTGGTAGCGCGGCAGGATCCAGGTTTCGTAGGGAACGCGCGGGGCGTAGGGACAGAGCGCAAGATAGTCGCCGCGGGCCTCGATCACGCGCAGGGCCTGACGCTCCTCCTGCTGAATGATGTCGCAGAAAACGCAGCGCTCCTTGCTGACGAAGTATTCGCGGCCGGCGCGCAGTTCGTAAAGCACGCGGCGCGGAACGAACATGGTCGCCGTGATCTGCGAGGTGGGATGGCTGAATTCCTGGCCGGCGTTCTTGCCGTAGTCCTTGAACAGGCTGACGTACTTGATGCGCGGGTCGCGCTTGAGGTCGAGGATGCGCTCGGCGGCCAGACGGAGAAAGTGCGCGATCTCATCGTCGCTGGCGTTCCACAGATGACGGTCGTGGCGCGGGTTCTCGACCAGCACTTCGTGCGCGCCCACGGAGTGCATGCGGTCGTAGATGCCGTCGCCGCGGCGGCCGGGCTCGCCTTCGATGCGATAGAGCGGCGTGGGATGCACCACCGAGCGCGCGGACCAGGGAACGTCCCGGGCGCGTTGGGCGACTTCGCGATCACCTGCAACGACTGCGGAAGCATCGCAGAAACGGCAGGCAGACTCGAGCGCGCGATCCGGTTTCGGCCGGATCGTCGCCGGTGATGACCCACGAGCGGGTGATGGGATCCTTGCGGAGTTCCATGACGGAAGGAGAACACCGGGAGAGAACCGGAGTCAACCGCGATTTCTTGCGGTAATTTCCCGCCGAGCGCATGCGAAATGCCGCAGAAGAGCGAGCGGCGCGCTTTGTTATAATCCGCCGAAGCCCCGCCTGATCCGAGCGACGGAAGATGACCGAGCCGTCCACTCCGCTGATGCGGCAGTATGCCGCAGTCAAGAAAGAACATCCCACCGCGCTTTTGTTTTTTCGCCTGGGCGATTTCTACGAGCTTTTCTTCGACGACGCGATCGTGGCCGCCGAAAGAGCTGCAGATCACGCTGACCTCGCGCAATAAAGAAAAAGGAATCGCCGTGCCCATGTGCGGCGTGCCTTATCACGCGGCCGAGGGCTACATCGGAAAGCTGATTCGCAAGGGCTTCAAGGTGGCGATTTGCGAGCAGATGGAAGATCCGCAGCCAGGCGAAGAAACTGGTGCGGCGCGAAGTGACGCGCGTGATGACGCCGGGGACGGCGGCGGATTCGTCGCTGGGATCGGACGAGAATAATTTTCTGGCGGCGCTGGCGCAGGTGGGAGATCGCGTGGGATTCGCGGCTCTGGACTTGTCGACGGGGGAGTTTCGGGCCACGGAATTTTCGGGCGAGGGTGCGCTGCGGCGGGTGCAGGAGGAGTTGGAGCAGTTGCGGCCGAAGGAATTGCTGTATGGGTCGGCGGCGCCGTTGTTTGAGAGTGCTGGAGTCTGCTGGCAAAGAGCAGCCGAGCTTTGCTCGGCCGGACAGCCGGGGGCGGCTGTCCCCACATAACCCAGCCCCGCGGCAGCGGGAGCTACTTGCACCGAGACTCCGCTGGACGACTGGATCTTTGCGCCGGATCATGCGCTTCCGCTGCTGGAGAATCATTTTGGCGTGCTGTCGCTGGAGGGCTTTGGGCTGGCCGGGCGGACGGCTGCCGCAGCGGCGGCAGGCGCGATCCTTTATTACGTGCGATCGACGCAGCGCGGGTCGCTCGATCACGTCGACCGCATCGGGTGGTATGAGCGGCAGAGTTGCCTGGTGCTCGACGCGGTCACGGTTCGCAATCTGGAGTTGATCGAACCGCTGTTTGCGGGCACGGATGCGGGCGTCACTTTGTTTCGCTCGATCGATGCCGCGGTCACGCCGATGGGCAAGCGGTTGCTGCGGGCGTGGCTGCTGCGGCCGTCGCTCGATTTGGGCGAGATCCATGCGCGGCTCGACGCGGTGGAAGCGGGCGTGAAGGAGACTGTCGCGCGCGAGGAGTTGCGGCGGGCGCTCGATGGCGTGCTGGACCTGGAAAGGCTGTTGAGCCGGGTCACGCTGGAGACGGCGAATCCGCGGGATGTGCTGGCGCTGGCGGCGTCGCTGGGAAAGATTCCGGCAGTCAAGGGCTGCACTTGCGCGGCTGGCGGCGGAGCGGCTGAGAGCGCTGCACGCATCGCTCGATGATCTGGGAGATGTGCGCGAACGCATTGAAAAGACGATCGTGCCGGAGCCGCCTCTGAGTTTTGCCGACGGCGGCGTGATTGCCGCGGGCGTGGATCGCGATCTCGACGAACTGCGGGAACTCTCGCGCAACAGCAAGCAGGTGCTGGCGCAGATCGAACAGCGCGAACGCGGGCGCACCGGAATTTCCTCGCTGAAAGTGAAGTTCAATTCTATCTTTGGCTACTACATTGAGGTTTCGAAGCCGAACCTGCATCTGGTCCCGCAGGATTATGAACGAAAGCAGACGCTGGTCGGGGCCGAGCGTTTCACCACGCCGGAATTGAAAGAGTACGAGGCCAAGATTCTCGACGCGCAGGAAAAGATTGTCGAGATCGAGCGGCGGCTGTTTACCGAATTGCGCACGGCGATTGCGGCCGAGGCCAAGCGCATCCGGCAGACTGCGCTGGCGCTGGCGGAAGTGGATGTGCTGGCGTCGCTGGCGCATATCGCAGCGCTGCGAAATTATTGCCGGCCGGCTTTCGTGGAATCTCGCGGACGGCAGCGAGATCGAGATTGTCGAAGGCCGGCATCCGGTGATTGAGCAGCAGGAGATGGCGGGCGGCAGCGAACGCTTCGTGCCCAACGATCTTTATCTGAACGGCACGACGCACAACATCATGCTGCTGACCGGGCCGAACATGGGCGGCAAATCGACTTATCTGCGGCAGACGGCGCTGATTGTGATTCTGGCGCAGATGGGATCGTTTGTGCCGGCGCGATCGGCGCGGCTGAGCGTGGTCGATCGCGTGTTCACGCGCATTGGGGCGAGCGATAATCTGGCGCGCGGGCGTTCGACGTTCATGGTCGAGATGACGGAGACGGCGGCGATTCTGCACACGGCGACGGCGCGGTCGCTGATTCTGCTGGATGAAGTTGGGCGCGGCACTTCGACTTATGACGGGCTGGCGATTGCCTGGGCGGCGGTCGAATATCTGCATGCGCGGGTGCGGGCGAAGACTTTGTTCGCGACGCATTATTTCGAACTCACCGAGTTGGCGGAGCAGCTTTCGGGAGTGAAGAATTATCACGTCTCGGTGAAAGAAACAGGCGGCGGGATTGTATTCTTGCGCAAGGTCGAGCCGGGCGCGGCGGACCGCAGTTACGGAATCGAAGTCGCCAAGCTGGCGGGACTGCCGAACGAAGTCGTGCTGCGAGCGCGGGAAGTGCTGGCTGAACATGAGTTCGCGGAGCAGCAGGCGACCGCGCATCTTTCGCCGGGAGCGATCGCCTCCGCCGACGCAGTTGACGATTTTTACGCCGCTGTCGCAGCCGGTGCTGGAGAAATTGCGGGAAGTGGATTTGAACCGGCTGACGCCGCTGGAAGCACTGAATCTTGCTGGCGGAATTGAAGAAAGAAATTTAACCACAGAGGACACCGAGGACACGGAGGAAGTTCACTACTCAGCATAATGACGCACCACGCAAGACTCGCGGCATCGACAGAAATCGGCCAGCTCTGATCGTCGGCTTCGACGGCACGGAGATAACGGCCGCGCGTCAGTTCCCTGCTTACGCGGCTGCAGCCGGCGGGAGTCATTCTGTTCGCGCGGAATATTAAGAGTCCGGAGCAGACCTGGCGACTGCTGCGCGACTGTCAGAAGTGCGTTGCCACGCCGCTGTTCACCTGCGTTGATCTTGAAGGCGGGGCCGTTGACCGGTTTCGCGATGCGCTGGGCGCGACGCCTTCGGCGGCGGATGTTTTCGCGACCGGCGATCGCAAGCTTTTTCGCAAGCACGGGGAAATCATCGGCGCGAACTGCCGGGCTCTGGGATTCAATGTCGATTTCGCGCCGGTGCTCGATCTGGCATTCGAGGCGTCACGCAGCGTGATGGGGTCGCGCGCGGTGTCGGCCGATCCGCGCGAAGCCATGACTTACGCGCGTGAATTTCTGGCCGGGCTGCGGGCCGCGAACGTGCTGGGATGCGGCAAACATTTTCCGGGGCTCGGCGAGGGCAAGCTCGACAGCCATCACGAACTGCCGGTGATTGAAAAATCGCTGAAGAAACTGTGGGCTGAGGATCTGGTTCCCTACCGGACGCTGCGCCGCCAATTGCCGATGGTGATGATTTCGCACGCGGCGTATCCGCGAAGTCACGCGCGATCAGACTCCGGCGTCGCTTTCGAAGATTTGGATCACCGACATTCTGCGCAAGCGCATCGGGCTACCGGAATCTGATCGTGTCGGACGATCTGGAGATGGGCGGCGTGCTGTCGGCAGCGCCGATCGGCGAGGCGGCGGTCGAGTTCGTTCGGGCGGGCGGCGACCTGTGCCTGATCTGCCATCGCGAGGATCACATTCTTCAGGCGTATGAAGCGCTGATCAAGACGGCGGAACGAGATACGAAGTTTGCGCGGCGCGTGGCGGAAGTCGGCGCGGCGCGTGACTGGCGTTCAAGAAGAAATCGGCAAAGACTCTGACGTCGCGTGCGCACGCCCGCTCGGCAGGCGCGACGGTCGAGAAGTTGACGCGGCGATTGTGGGAGTTCGGCGAGCAGGTGCGGCTGGAGCCATTCAGCCGCCAGGCGGACAAGCGGCGGGCGCGTCGATGAGCAAGAAGGCCAATGATTGTGGCCGGGGTGATGAGTGGAACTTCCGCCGACGGGATTAATGTGGCGCTGGTGCGGATCGGCGCACGATACGTCCGGCTCCCGCGACCAAGTCTGCTGTCGCATCCGGCGGAGGTCGCGGGCGAGGCGCCCGCGCCCACACGATCAAACTCTGCTGGGACATGCGGAATATTCTTATCCTGCCAAGGTTCGCGCGGCAGTGCTTTCCGCGATGAATGCCGAACAGGCCAGCGTGGCCGATCTGGCGCGGCTCAACTTTCTTCTTGGGGAGTTGTATGCTGACGCGGTGCTGGCGACACAGCGGCAATTTCGGGTAAAGGCCGATCTGGTCGGCTGCCACGGGCAGACGCTCTACCATCAGGGCGAGCCGCAACCATTTCTCGGACGAAAAGTGGCCGCGACCTGGCAGACGGGCGAAGCCGCGGTGATCGCGGCGCGCGTGGGCGTGCCGGTGGTTTCAGATTTTCGTCCCGCGGATATGGCGGCGGGAGGCAAGGGAGCGCCGCTGGTCCCTTATCTCGACTATCTTCTTTTCCGCGACTCCAAGATCGGCCGCATCGTGCAGAACATCGGAGGCATTGCGAATCTCACGGCGATTCCTGCGGGCGCCGACGCCGAGTCGCGTGTTCGCGTTCGACACCGGGCCGGGAAATATGGTGATCGACGCGGTCACGGATGCGCTGTTTGGGCGGCCGTTTGATCGCGGCGGAAAGATTGCGGCCTCGGGAATGGTGCTGGAGCCCGTTCTCGAGGAAGATTCTGCGGAATCGCAGTTTTTTCGTGCGACAGCCTCCGAAGACCGCCGGGCGCGAAGAATTCGGGCGCGAGTTTGTGCGCGAGTTCTTGCGCGCTGTGCGGGCGCCTCGCAAGGAAGACGTTGTGGCGACGGCCACGGCACTGACGGCGCGGTCGATCGCCGACGCAGTGCGGCGATTCGTGGTCAAACAATCGGGCTCGTCCGCGAAAACCTCCTTTGCGCGAGATGATTCTTTCCGGCGGCGGCGCGAAATGCCACTCTGGTCGCGCATGCTGGCGAGATGAGCCTCACGCCACTGGGAATCGAGCTGCGATTCTCCGACGAGTTCGGCTTGCCTTCGGAAGCCAAAGAAGCTGTGGCATTCGCCGTGCTGGCTTACGAAACGTGGAACCGGCGGCCTTCGAATGTGCCGTCCGCCACGGGTGCGAAGCGGGCGGCAGTGCTGGGGAAGATCTCGTATGCGTAGAGCCACGGATCATCGACTGGGCGGTCGCTGCTCTGCTCGGGTCGTTGGCCGCTGCTTCCTCGCTGGTTTCCTGCTCGGCGAAGCCCGATCCCAACACGCTGGTCATGATCATCGAATCGAGCCCGACGAACCTCGATCCGCGGGTGGGAATTGATGCACATTCGGAACGAATTGACAACCTGATCTTCGACGATCTGCTTGTCGCGCGGGGAGGATCTGAATGTTGCGCCCGGACTGGCCGAGCGCTGGGAGATTCCCGATCCGCTCACTTATGTTTTTCATCTTCATCACGGCGTCGAAGTTTCACGACGGGCGTCCTCTGACCTCGCGCGATGTGAAGTGGACTTTCGATTCGCTGCTGCAGGGGAAAATTCGCAGCACCAAGGCGGCGGTGTACCGTTTCGTGGATCGCATCGATGCGCCCGACGATGTCACAGTCATCTTTCACATGAAGGAACAGGACGCAACGCTGCTTTGGAATCTGTCGGATGGAGCGATGGGCATTGTGCCCGTACGGCAGCGGCGACGAGATGACGCAGCATCCCGATCGGCTCGGGGCCGTTCAAGTTCGTCAGCGCGGAGACCGACCGGGAGGTCATCGTCGAACGCAACGACGACTACTGGGGCGAGACAGGCCAAACTGGCGCGGGTGCGCTTTGCGGTTGTGCCGGACGCGACCACGCAGGCTCTCGAATTGCGCAAAGGCAGCGCCGACGTCGCGATCAATTCGCTGTATCCGCCCGACACGTGTACTACACTGCGCACGAGACCACAATCTCGCGGTCGAGCGCGGGACCGGAACGAGGCTGGCGTATCTGGGATTCAACCTGCGCGATCCCATTCTGAAAGATGCGCGAGTGCGACAGGCGATTGCTTACGCACTCGACCGGCAGCCGATGATCGAATACCTGTGGCGCGGGCGAGGCGCAGCCGGCGCGCAGCATTCTGCCGCCGCAGAGTTGGGCGTACGACGGAGATGTGCCGGCCTACGATCACGACCTCGACAAAGGCAAACCAGTTGCTGGATGCGGCGGGCTATCCGGCGGTGAACGGCGTGCGCTTCCACATCACGATGAAGACCTCGACCGACGAGAATACGCGGCTGATGGTGGCAGTGATGCAGCAACAGTTGCGCGAGGCGGGGATTGTGCTCGATATCCGCAGCTTCGAGTTCGCCACATTTTTTTCGGACGTGCAGCACGGAGCGTTTCAGATGTATTCGCTGCGCTGGATCGGCGGCAATGAAGATCCCGACATTTTCGAATATGCATTTCACTCGGCAAAATTTCCGCCGAATGGGGCGAACCGCGGCTACTATTCGAATCCCAAGGTCGATGCGCTGATCGACAAGGCGCGGCGCGAGGTCGATCCCAATGTGCGCAAGCCGCTGTATGCCGAGGTGCAACGCATTCTTGGCGGACGATGTTGCCCTACATCGATCTGTGGTATTTCGATAATGTTCTGGTGCACACGCGCCGGGTGCGGAATCTTAAGATTGAATCCTGCGGGAAACTACGACTTCCTGCGAACGGCGGAAACTGGAATCCCAAAACTGAAGCGACAACCTCCTCCCGCACATTTTTTTGTTGCGCGACTTCCACGATAGCGCATAATCAGCAGTAAGAGCGGTTCTCCGCGGAGGAGCCCCCGTGGAAAGTGGCGTGGTCAAGTACGTTTGTTCCTTCGCGATCGGCCTTGGTTTGCTGTGCGCCGCTGCAGTGACTGGCTCAGCAGTCCGGCGACCTTCCTGACGTCCCCTCCCAGTTCAAGCTCGACATCGACGATCGCGGCGCGCCTGAGGCCTCAACTGATGGCGCAGAGCTCCCCGCATCGGGGCGCTACAACATGGGCCACTCGTTTTCGACCGCCTGATCGCGCAGATTCGCGATCCCTACCACGGCAAGATCGCGTGGCAGTTACGGATTGTCGACGATAATCAGCTGAACGCTTACTCTTCGCCCGGATGGAAGCTGTCTATGTCGAGAGCGGGCTTGCCCAGATTGCGGGTCCGAGCGCGGGATTGTGGGCGGCGATCCTATCGCATGAGATTGCACACGTCCTACATCGCGACTGGGCGCGGCGATATCTCTACGAGAAATATCTGGAGAATGGCGGCGCGTGCGAGCGATTGTGCTCGGCGATCCCAGTTTGCCTTCGATCTCATGGAAGATTCGGAAAAGGCTAGCGCGGATATGGGCCGCTTCGGCCGGCAGATGGAACTCGAAGCCGACCGCGAAGGCCTGATGATGATGGCCCATGCAGGCTACCATCCTGACTTCGTCCCCGCTCTGATCATCTGTTGCATGCGCGAGGCATGGGCGCAAACAAGGCGTCGATGTACGCGATGCATCCGTGCTGGGAAGAGCGCGACCGCGAGTTGACCCATGCGTACATGGACGTCAAGCATCGAATTTGCGCGCCGAGTGGCCGGAGTGGTATGCATCGCCAGGAGGAAATCCCCCGGTGGTTGTGTTTGCCGACGAGCCTACGGTCCAAAGACCGCCGGCAAAGAATGGCAAATCCAGATTCCTATGCGGTGTCAGAATCTAGCCGGCGCGGTCGAGGTTGTTTTGGGCTCCGCTCCTCCGCGTCCCGGGGAAGCTAATCCGCGATCAGCCACAAATCTGAGGGCGAGGCGGATCCGAATCTCCGGCAATTCACAGGCTGCACTTCCCCTAAGACAACGATCACATTCGCTCTCCAGGAGGCCGCCGTCCGCCAGAAAACAGGCAGCGCCGTGGACCGACATCTATGTTCTAGACGCGCGGGGATCAGTTCTCGCGCGAGCTGATCTTCCCAAATTGCCGCACTGATCTGTTGCCCCAGAATCCACCGCAGCCTTCAAAGGACTGTTCGCCAGCGCACGTGTTACCATCGAAATTCAGCTCAATCTACATGCGAATTCTTTTTATTGGCGACATTTTTGGACGGCCGGGGCGCAACATTGTCAAAGACCGGCTGCCGGGGATCGTCCGCGATCACGCTATCAATCTCATCATCGCGAATGGAGAGAATTCCGCGGCGGGTTTTGGCATTACTCCGGCATCTGGCCGAGGACCTTTTCGAGCTCAACATCGATGTGATCACCACCGGAAACCACGTCTGGGACAAGCGCGAGATCGTCGATTACTTTCAGATGGTTGAGGGCAATGGACACGGACCGGCGCGGCGCGTGCTGCGTCCGGCGAATTATCCCGCGGACATGCCGGGATCCGGCGTGTATGAGGGAATGAAGGGAAAGATTCCCTACGCGGTCATCAACCTGCAAGGGCGCGTGTTTATGGCTTCGAATGACGATCCTTTCCGCACCGCGGACCAGCTTTTGCAAAAGATTCAGGCCAAAGTGATCCTGGTGGATATTCACGCCGAGGCTACTTCGGAAAAGATTTCTCTGGGATGGTATCTGGACGGCCGCGTCACTGCCGTGGTCGGGCACGCATACCCATGTGCCGACGGCGGACGAGCGGGTTCTGCCCAACGGAACCGCTTACGTCACCGATGTCGGCATGACCGGACCCTATGACGGGGTGATCGGGGTGAAGAAGGAACTGGTGGTGGGGAAGTTCCTGAACGGAATGCCGGTGCGGTTTGAGCCCGCCACGGGCGATGCTCGTCTGTGCGCGGTCGTGATCGATTGTGACGAGGATACGGGCAAGGCCCGCTACATCGAACGGCTGATGCTGTCGTAGCGTTCTCGTAAGCTATGCGATCGGCAGAGAAGCTGCAAGGCCGGCGTCAAGCCCTCGTTCTAACCCAGATGAGTTATCCGGGCATCACCCACGAGCCGTTGAAACCGAAGGTACGAGGTCCTACTGGCCTGTGCCCTTCCTGGGGAAAGCACGCTAGAATCACGATACATGCGGCGCACAGCCTTCATCATGCGCGGTGGGACTTCTGGCGGCGAGCGCTGGCCACGCCTGCATTTGCCACGGGATGACGACGCGTCGGCCGCTCCTCCAATTTCGTGCGGAAACGGGATTCCGGGCGGAGTCAACTGCATCGCTTCGAAGAAAGAACTCAAAGAAGCGCGGAACGCCTTCCGCGAGGGCGTGAAGCTGCAGGATCAACAGGCAACTGGAGGAAGCATTCGACGCAGTTCGACGAGGCATCTCGTCTGGCGCCGCAGGACATGCAGTTTCTGACGGCGCGCGAAGTAGTGAAAGCACAACTGGTCTTCAATCACGTCCAGCGCGGCAACATGTTGATGTTGGAAGATGCGCGTGCCCGGGCGGCAGCAGAATTTCGTGCGGCTCTCGATCTCGACCCGGACAACCAGTTCGCGCGGGAACGACTGGCCGAAGCCACCCGCGAACGGCGCCGGCGCTGCCACGAGCCTTGCCCATCCGAATCGCGGATTCTGGCGAAATTCACCTCGAACCCAAGGACGGCCGGGCAACCTTCCATTACAGCGGGGAAGTTCGCGGCCTGTTCGCCGAGTTGGCGGCGGCATACGGAGTGACGGCGCAGTTTGACGATTCGGTGCAGGCGCGGCAGGTGCGGTTCAACGTCGATGACGTGGACTTTTTCACGGCGCTGAAACTGGCGTGCCAGGTCAGCAAGACGATGTGGGCGGCTCTCGACTCGCACCAGATGCTGATCGCCGCCGACAATGCCGAGAATCACAAGCAATTCGACCGCATGTCGCTGCGGACTTTCATTCTGCCGCCGCATTCCACGCCGCAGGAAGTCGACCGACCTGGTCAACACGATGCGGAACATGTTCGACCTGAAATTTGTCAGCTCAGGACAGACCGCGGACACGGTGGAAGTGCGCGGGCCGCAGCCCATGCTGGAGGCCTGCTCCAAGTTGATGGAACAGCTCAGCAACGAGCGGCCGCAGGTCATGCTCGATATTCAGGTGTATCAGATCAACCACCAACTCACGCGCAACATCGGAGTGCACATTCCCAACACTTTCAACTTGTACAACATTCCAGCGGCGGCGCTGGCCGGGCTGGGCGGGCAGAGTATTCAGCAAGCTGATCAACCAGTTGATCGCATCGGGCGGCATTAATCAGGCGGGCAGCTCGGCTCTGTCAGGACTTTTGGCGCAACTGGGGGGACAGGGCAATTCCATTTTCAGCCAGCCGCTGGCCACGTTCGGCGGCGGGCTCACGTTCAGCGGCCTGAGTCTCGACCAATTGTCCGCGGCACTTTCGCGTCAACGAATCGTGGGTGCGCAGCCTGGAAAACATGAGCATGCGCGCCAGCCAGGGCAACGACGCCACGTTCCATCTGGGAGAGAAGTATCCGATCCAGAATGCCAGCTACGCGCCCGATCTACAACTCGCCGGCAGATTTCGGCGGTTCTGGGCAATCAGACTTATGTTCCGCCGTTCCCTTCCGTCAGCTATGAAGATCTGGGATTGAACCTGAAGGCCAAGCCGACCGTGCACGGCGATGGCTCGGTCAGCCTGCAGCTCGAACTGCAAGTACGCTCGCTCACCGGGCAATCGAACAACGGAGTTCCGGTCATCTCGAACCGCGAATACAAGGGAAGCATCAACCTCAAAGATGGCGAACCGGCGGTGGTGGCCGGCGAAGTCTCGCAGACCGACACGCTCTCCATGAGCGGAATCCCGGGGCTTGGAGCTCTTGCCGGGATTGAATCAGGCGATGGTGAACAACACCAAGGAATCGGACAACGACGAACTCATGATCGTCATCACGCCGCACGTGCTGGCCAACTTCAACCGGAGCACGCCGAGAAATTTGGATCAGCGAAAAGTAGGTTCGGGGCTTCCGGCTCCCACTGCTGGCTTCCGCCCCAACTTGCAAACCCTCCGATCGCTCTCGCGGAGCTGAGTCGTCCGGAAGCCGCAGGCCGGAAGCCGAATCTCTACTTTCCTTGTTTCGCGGCAAACTCCACCAGAGCTCTTGTACACATCCGACATGCGCGGATCGAAGCTTCCGATCTTGCGTCCGTTGATGAAAAGCGTGGGCGTGCCGGTGACGTCGACGGACTTGCCCAGAGCGATCGAGGCATCGACGTGAGCTTTGGTCTCGGGCTTGACGGCGCAGGCTGCAATGTCGGAGCCCTTGACGCCAGCGCCGTCGGCGAGGGCGGTCAGCTTTTCGTCAGCATTTTCGGCAGTGATGTCGGACTGGGTCTCGTAGGTCTTGGAGACAAACTTCCAGAAGGCATCGTTCGAAGCGCGACCCACGCAGTCGGCATAAGCCGCGCCCTTCGCCGCCCAGTTGTGCATCTCCAGCGGAAAATTCTGAAACACGAAGCGGGCAGTGGGCTCGGCGGCCACGAGCGCTTCAATCGTCGGCTGCGCGGCCTTGCAGGCGGGACACTGCAGATCGCCGAATTCGACGATGGTGACGGCCGCATCCTTCGGTCCGCGTGCAGGGCCGGTGATTCCCTTCTCCAGCTTTTGTTTTGCCGGATCGAACGGGTGGGCGCCGAAGGGAATAATCTCGCCGACGAGAGCATGCTGGCCATCTTGGGCGACATAGAACTTCGTCAACTGCTGGCCTTGCGGGCTGGCGAGCACGACGGTGACCTCAGCCAATTCGGGGATGGGAGAAGGCCGGATGCTGGAGATTTTCCAAGTCAGATCGGCTTGATAGCCGAATTGTTGGTGCAGAAAGGAATCAACAGTGGCTTCCGAGGGAAGGTCCGCAGTCGCGTGCGTTCCGAGCTGTGTGGCTGGCTTGGTGGGAGCAGGAGCTGCGCCGGTTTGGTCTGAGCCGCGGCCAAACTGCCGGCCAACACAAGAATAAAGATCGAGTTCAAGAAAACTGCGCATGGGTTCCTTTCGAGTTAGCTGTGGCTTTAGGAATGCGATCTATCAGGATACTTGAAAACGGTGTTTCAAGCCTCGGACTTGGCGGCGATCGGAAAACGGCGTCCGTAACCAAAGGCTTTCGGAGAAATCTTGAGACCGGGCGCAGCCTGTTGCCGCTTGTACTCGGCGCGATCGACCATGCGGATGACGCGCCTCACGACCTCGATATCGAATCCGTGATCCGCCTGCAATCTGCTCGGCGGGATGGGAATCTTCGACGTAGTCCTCGAGCACCGCATCGAGAACTTCGTAGGGCGGCAGCGAGTCGCTGTCTTTCTGGTCGGGGCGCAACTCCGCCGAAGGCGGCTTTTCCAGCGTGGCCTGTGGAATCACGGGGCGCCGCGAATTCACATATTCACTGAGACGATAGACCAGCGTTTTCGGCACGTCGGAAATCACCGCGAGGCCGCCGACCATGTCGCCATAAAGAGTGCAGTAGCCCACGCCCAGTTCGCTCTTATTGCCGGTGGAGAGCACGATCGCGCCGAACTTATTCGATAGCGCCATCAGCATCGTACCGCGTGCGCGGGATTGAATGTTTTCCTCGGTCACGTCTTCTTTTTGTCCGGCGAACACATCTTGCAGCGTCTTGCGATAAGCCTCATAGGCAGGATTGATGGAGAGCAACTCGAAGCGGATCCCGAGATTCTTCGCCAGCAAGCGGGCATCGTCGATGGAACCTTGCGACGAGTAGGGGCCGGGCATACCGACGCCGATCACGTTTTCCGGGCCAACGGCATCGGCAGCGACGACTGCGGTGAGAGCGGAATCGATGCCGCCGCTGAGCCCGATGATCGCCTTGCGAAATCCGCACTTCTGCATGTAGTCGCGCGTGCCCAGAACGAGCGCGGAATAGACGCTGGCTTCCTCGCCGGCAATCTGCTCGTGCATTTCGCCGGACAAGGTTCTGCGAATCGAAGTAGATCAAGGTCTTCTTCGAACGACCGGCCCTGCGCAATGATTTGCCCTTCCCGATTGAGCACGAGGCTGGAGCCGTCGAATACCAGGCTGTCGTTGCCGCCAACCTGATTCACCAGCACGACGGGAACCTTGTGCTGGCGGGCAATGCTGGCCAGCATGTCGCGGCGAAGTTCGCGCTTGCCGATCCAGAACGGAGACGCGGAAATATTCAGCACGAAATTCCCGCCGGCATGAATCAAGGACTCCACGGGATCGACCGTGTACAGCTGCTTGCGCCAGAAGCGCTTGTCGTTCCACGCATCCTCGCAGATGGTTAGCGCCATGCGATTGCCGCAAAACGAAAACAGGTCCTGACTCTTGGCTGGAGCAAAATTGCGCATCTCGTCGAAGACGTCGTAGGTGGGCAGCAACATTTTCGACTGGATGAAGGCGACCTTGCCGTCCATGAGCAGGGCGGCGGAATTCATGACGGCCTTGCCGGTGTCGGAGTGAGCCGGGCGTGACCAGGCCGCAGATCACGGCGATTCCTTGGGTTTCGGCGGCGATCCGCTCGACGGTTTCACGATTTCGCGCCACGAAAGAGGTGCGCTCGACCAGGTCGCGCGGCGGATAGCCGCACACCGACAACTCCGGGAACAGAATCAGGCCGGCGCCGGCAGCCTGGGCGCGGCGGGAAAACTCGATGATCTTCGAGCGTTGCCGGAGAAATCTCCGACCGTGGGATTGATTTGACCCAGCGCAATCTTCACTCTTTTAGTGTAAAGCGCGCGGACGAGGTCAAGTCAGCCTAGTTTCGCCTCATATTCGCCTATACAAAGGGACAGTTCAAATCGGGATACGCCGAAATTAAGTCGCCGGAATCACGCAAAAAGGCGTAACATTAACGATTTGGCAACCACTTTAGTACGAGGAACCATGAATGCCCCTGCAAGGAAGTCCCCTGCTAACTCGATTTTTCACCTTCACCACAATCATCATCACTTATTGCTCTCTCGGTCTCATTCGGCGCAATCCGCGAGCAATCACCCCTGGTCGAATTCCAGCCTCTCTCCCGACGAGCGCGCCTCGATGGTGGTTGAAAGAGATGACTATCGACGAAAAGATCAACATGCTGCACGGGACCGGCATGCGGGGCTCAGTCCCATGAGCCCCCTAGCCGTGTCCATTCCAACGGCGGCGCGGGATACGTGCCTGGCATTCCACGCCTAGGCATTCCGGCCATCCAGATGTCAGACGCGGCTTATGGAGTCCGGAGCAGCGGCGAGAATGGCCGCTACTCGACTGCTCTGCCCTCTGACGTGGCCGGAGCGGCGAGTTGGGATCTCGATGCAGCATATGAGTACGGAGCGCTGATTGGCCGTGAGTTGCGCGCGCAGGGCTTCAACATGACGCTGGGCGGCGGCATCGAATCTCACCCGCGAGCCGCGCAACGGACGCACCTTTGAATATTTGGGTGAAGATCCCGTGCTGGCCGGAAAGATGGTGGGATCGGTGATGAAGGGACTGCAGGCGCAGCACGTGCATGGGCGACATCAAGCACTACGCGCTCAACGATCAGGAGAGCGGTCGCAATGCCGTTAACATCACCATCGATAAGCGGGCGGCGCGCGAGAGCGACCTGCTCGCATTTGAAATTGGACTGCAGGAATCCGACATCGCAGCCGTGATGTGCTCCTACAACCGCCTGGATGGCGTCTATGCCTGCGAGAACAAATACCTACTCACCGACCTCCTGAAGAGAGACTGGAATTTCAAGGGATTTGTGCTCTCCGACTGGGGAGGCGACGCACAGCACCGAAAAGGCTTCGGCGGCGGGACTGGATCACGAAGAGCCTGGCTGGATTTTCTACGGCGACGATTTCAAGAAGGCGGTGGAGTCGGGCAAAGTGCCGACGACGGAACTGGATGACCATGTGCATCGCATCCTGCGGGCGATGTTCGCGACGGGAGTGATCGACGATCCGCAGCAGAAAAGCGTAGTTGACGTGGTGGGCGGCTTCGAAGTGGCGCAGAAAATCGCCGAGCAAAGCACCGTGCTGCTGAAGAACGACCGCGGGCAACTTCCGCTCGATGCTTCGAAGATCCGCAGCATCGCTGTGATCGGTCCGCATGCGGATGTGGGAATGATTTCCGGCGGCGGCTCAGCGCAGGTCGATCCTCCGGGCGGAAACGCGATCATGCCTCCGGGCAAAGGACAGACGCATTGGCTGGAGAAGATCTGGTTTCCGACGTCGCCGCTGAAGGCGATTCGCGCGAAGGTTCCTGGGGCGACGGTTCAGTTTGCCTCCGGTTCCGACCCGGCTGCTGCCGCTGCCCTGGCCAAGTCTGCCGACGTAGCCATCGTCTTCGCCTACCAATGGGAGAGCGAGGGCATGGATCTGGACAGCCTCTCTCTACCCGAGACATCAGGATGAATTGATTGCGAAAGTCGCGGCGGCGAATCCGCACACGATCGTCGTCCTCGAAAGCGGCACTGCCGTGACCATGCCATGGGCTGATCAGGTGAGCGGCATTCTTGAAGCATGGTATGCGGGCAGTCGGGGCGCCGACGCGGTGGCGAACGTCATTTTTGGAGACGTGAATCCGAGCGCTAAGCTGCCGATGACGTTCCCTAAGAGCGAAGCCGACTTGCCACATCCAACACTCGTCAAACCGCCCAAGGTTACGGTGGACGCAGACCGGCAGGGTTGGAAGCGGATCGCCGCAGGCTTGCCGGCGTTTCCGGTCACGTACGACGAAGGCGTGAAGGTCGGATACAAGTGGTATGACGCGGAAAATAAACCGGTGCTGTTCCCCTTCGGCTACGGCTTGTCGTACACGACGTATTCCTATTCGAATCTGAAGGTCACGCCGGGAAAGAATCCGCGCGTGACGTTTACCGTCACCAACACAGGCAACCGTGCGGGCGCAGAAGTGGCGGAAGTATACGCTTCGCTTCCGGCCGCAGCGGCGGAACCTCCGAAACGGCTGGTGGGCTTCAGCAAGGTCAAGCTCAACGCCGGAGAGAGTAAGGAAGTGACGGTCGATGTAGACCCGAAATATCTCTCCATCTTCAACGTTGAGCACAACGCCTGGCAGTTGCTCCCAGGAGAGTACGGATTCATGGTGGGAGGATCTTCGCAGAGTCTGCCACTGAAGGAAACGGTCACTCTGAAATAACATTTATCTTCTAGAACTTCATTGGCGGCGTGCAAGGACTCTAGCTGAGGTCCCTTGCCGCCGCCATAACTTCTGAGATGACGCTGTCGATGTCTGCATCTTTCGTGCGGTGGTTCACGATGCACGCTCTCAGGCAAAACTTGCCATGCAGAGAGGCGTTCGACAGGTAGACTCGTCCGCGGGCCACGATGCGCTTCAGCAGCGCGAGATTAAAGTCGTTCAGCTCTTCTTCTGACCGGCCGCCAGTTCCGCGATAACGGAAGCAGACTGCGCTCAATTCCACGGGCGCGAGCAGTTCGAGTTCAGATTTCCGCTCAATTGCGCTGGCAAGACGGCGAGCCTGAGCCATGTCTTTTGCTATGGACCTGCGAAACGCATTGACTCCGTGATAGCGCAACGATAGCCAGAGTTTCAAAGCTCGAAACCTTCGCGACAACTCTATCGACTCTTCGAAGAACACGAATCCTTCAATCGGATCGGCGCTGAGGGAGCGCGCGTAGTCGCCGCTGTGCGAGAAGGTCTGTTGCGCGGCTTCCGGAGAACGATAAAGCAGGCAACCGCAGTCCAGCGGCTGATACAACCACTTGTGCGGGTCGAGAGAAATCGAGTCGGCGAGTTCCAGGCCGCTGAATTTTTCGCGGTCTGCGATTGCGGCCAGAGCACCGTACGCGCCGTCAATGTGAAACCACGCACCGTGTCGACGGGCGATCTCGGCAATCTGTGGAAATGGATCGATGGCGCCCGTGCTCACGGTGCCGGCCGAGGCGACGACGGCGATGGGCGTTTTGCCAGCTGACTTGTCCTCCAGGATGCGAGCCTCGAGCTGTGCGGGAATCATGCGGAAGGCGGCGTCGGTCGGGACCAGCCGGAGATTGTCGCGTCCGATTCCCAGCAGGGCGATGCTCTTGGGAATAGACATGTGGATTTCGCTGGAAGCGTAGACGACGATGTCCGGCTTGATTCCTCTTTCATTGGCAGGCGCCTTGGTCTCTCGAGCCATGGCCAGGCCCATCAGGTTGGCGGATGAGCCGCCGCCCGTGAGATGGCCGCGAAATCCGGGACAGCCGATCGCCTGGGCCAACCATCCCACGACGGTTTGTTCGATGATCACCGCTGCAGGACCGGAGCGCCACGCGGTCACATTTTGATTGAGGATGCTGGCGAATAAATCAGCGACGGCACCGACCGGCTCTCCTGAGCCCAGAACGTAACCGAAGAAGCGGCCATTTTGCACTCGCGACAGGTCGATCACTTCCGGCAAGGCGTTCAGGGCGTCTTCTCCAATTCCGTCTTCGGGAGGTCCGTGCGAAACAGCCGGAGCGTCTCCTCCCCGCTTGTTGTGGGCGCAATCGGCAGTGCATCGATATTTTCGAGATAGCCGGCGGCCAGTTGGGTGACGCGTTCCGCCAGCCGCAGAAATTGGTCGGTCGAAATTTCGACTGGGTTCGTAGGCACGTCAGTCGCCGCCTGCAGGGAGCACCGTGTGTTTGGGCGCGGGCATGGGCGCCGTGCCCTTCTGATCCTGCCAGAGCACTCGATTCAGGCGGGCCGCTCCGGCCGCATCGGGACGTGAGAAATCCATTTTCGCGGAGAGTCTTCGCACCCGGCGCTTCGCGTCGGTTGGTCTCGTAGATCAGGCCATTTTTCAAATTGCGGTAGTCCGCTCTGATAGGCAGGTTGATCGCCGGCCCCGGAGAACAATCGCCCCATCACCGGCGCATAGGCATCGTTCTGGTTCATGGGCGGAAGGCCGAGCAGCGTCTCCATGGTGTGGATCATGTTCACCGTAGTGTAGAAACGGTGCTCCACGTTGGGTTGTGCGACTGATCCGGGCGAATATTTGCTGATCACGAAGGCGATGGAGCGATGCGCGTCCACGTGGTCGGCGCCATCCTGGGCGTCGTCCTCCAGAACAAAGATTGCGGTATCGTCCCAATAGTCACTGTGCGAAACGGCATCTACTACGCGGCCAAGCAGCCAGGTCGTTGTCGGCCACCGAGGCTGCGGGGCGCGGAAAATTGGGACGCGTGCCGCCGGTGTGATCGTCGGGCAGGTACAGCAGAACGAAGGACGGCAACTCGAACTCCGGTCCCTCGTCCGCTTCGCGGGCACGAACGTAGGCGCCGAACTCATTCATGAATTCGTCGGCACGGAGTTGGTCGGGATAGTCGGTATTGAAATCCGGATAGAGCGGATCAAAATGGTCGCGCAAAACCGCTTTGGTCGGCTTAACTCCGCTGAACAACGGAACCGGCCACGGCCACGGACTGGGCCCGGCATGCGGGTCGCCGACGTTGGGCGCAAGCATATCGCCGCTGATGGACCTCCGTCCTCGGACATACGCGCTTGTTGCCCGGAAGGAGTTCCCTGCTTTGGGCTGGCCGCTTTGACCTTCTCGTTGCACCACTCGGCGTTCACAAATTCGCCGTAGTCACGAAAGCTGACATGATTGCGCGCGAGATTGTCCCAGAGGAAATCCGGTGGAAGGATCGTCGACGTCGGGCTGATTGTGCTCCAGCGGAAATTCGTCGGCAACCTGACCCTGAAAATCGTAGGTGCGCTCCTTGCCGCGGTAGGCGATCTGCCAAGTCTTTTCGTTATAGTCGGAGGTGATCGCGGCGGTGGACCAGAGATGGCCGTCGCCAGAGACTTCCCCGCTATCGTAAAAATTGTCGAGCACGCCGAACTGCAGGGCGAGTTTGTGCTCGTTGGGAGTAATGTCCTCGCCGTACATGGTGAGTTCGGAATCGCCGTTACCAACTTGCTTATCGCCAATCTTCAGGTCACCGAGGATCTGGTCGTAGGTGCGGTTTTCCTTGATGACATAGATCACGTGCTTGATGGGATTTTGTGCCGCTGGAAAAGGCGATCGTACCGGGATCGCTGTGCAGCAGGTTGTCTCGTTCGACCATCTGTGTCAGCTGAGGAAGTTTTTCGAGTGTCGAAGGAATGTTCAGGCGGGCGATGGAGCCCCGGAGGAGCGTGGGGATGTAGGGATGATCGTGGTGCTTGGTCTCGTACGCCGTCTTGCCCATGTCTTTGTTCGCGCGAGAGCCTTCACCTTTGGCGGCGGCGATGAGCAGATCGTCGCCGTGGACGGCCAGCGCGCTCGGGTACCAGTCAGTCGGGATGAAACCCATCGGCTGCTGCGAGATTTGAACGTTCGACGTGGCGACTGGCTGCGTCAGGTCGAAGACGGCAATCGCGTCCAAAGACGAGTCTGCCGCGAACAAGATACTTGCCGTCGGAAGACCGTGCCAGCGCCGTCGGATAACTGCCAGCATATTTTTGTACCGGTGCCGTAGTGGAGAAGAAGTTAGAGAGTTCGGCCGTCGCCGTGGCGACCGCGGCCACCAGGTCTGAGTTGGAGAGAGCGACGTACAACGTTTTCTCGTCTGGAGTCAGCAGCATTGCGGTGGGATGCGAGCCGGGAGCCAGCAGAGTCTTCCGGCGGCTTTAGCTTGATCCAGCGGGCGACCTTGCCGCCGGTCAGATCAAGCTCCGCCACCTGCGATGCATTCCACAGGCTGCACCAGGCGCGGCGGCCATCCCGCGTCGCCACACAGGTATACGGGAACGAAGACGGCACCAGATCGCTGGTGCTGAGATCGAAAGTTCTGCAGCGACTTCCCCGTCGCAGGGTCGAGCAGCACGACATTGTCCGAAAGATTATTTGCAATCAGGAGCTTGTCTCGGTCTCCATCGGCAATCACAGCCAATCCGGCCGGGTACGGAATGGCAGTGTGAGGAGGCGCCTTCAGGCCAACCGCCAGTTTCTTCCCAGTTGACAGCGGCTGCAGGGCGATGGGAATGAAGCGCTCGGGCGCGACCTTGCCTTCGGTGAAGCGATAAACGGCAATGCCATTCCCCGTGTTGCCAGCCTTTGCGCCCGTGGGGTCAGTCAGCGAACCCATTGAGGCGTACAGATGCTTGCCGTCCGAACTGAACGCCAGTCCTATGAAGTAGCTTTGGTGAGATTCGTCGCTCAGGCGCGCGTCGGGATACTCGGCGATCTGGTTGGTCTTGAGATCGAGCACCGCGATGGACTGATGGGCCCGCGTTTCCTGGGTGCCGTAGCCGTCGTTCAGCAGCGCGGCGAAGCGTCCGTCGGGGCTCAGCACCATCGTCGCGGGAAAGCTGTTCGTGCTGCCAATGCGGCCAGGAGACGGAACCGTCAACATCTTGCTGGTGGGTAGCATGATGGGAGGGCGATCGGCGGCGGGCGATTGCGAAAGAACAGCCGCAGAACTCAGTAGTAGACCAATGAAAAGACGGCAAGAAGTGCGAATCACAGAGCCTCCGCCAAATGACGTTCGGAAATGAAAGAGGAGACGAGCGTAAAGCAAGGCGGGACCGATGGTCAAAGGGTCGAACACTTGAACGATTGCGACCTCGCCCAATTTAAACCCTTGTCATCTTGAGCGAAGCGAAGGACCTCTGCACCCGCCGGCGGTGACAACGGTGCCTGCAAGTGCAGAGATCCTTCGGCCCGCAAAGAACGCGGGCCTCAGGATGACAAGACGACGACAAGATGTTGAGCGACACCCTGATTCGTTGAATGCTACAGGCCCGAAGCCCGCGTCGGCAGCCTTTCTGATCCCTGGCTCTCCGACTCGTCGGGATGTACGTTGTGACGGACGTCCGCGCCTTGAACCCAGAAGATGACGTCTTCGGCAATGTTGGTGGCATGGTCGGCCACTCGTTCCAGATTGCGGGCCACGAGCAGCGCATCGAGAGCCTGCCGCACGATTTCCGGGTGGTCGTTCATAGTTTTGACGAGTTGGATGAAAGCATCGTCACGCATGCGGTCGATGACGCTGTCCATTTCGAGGACGGCTTGTGCCAACTCGGCTTTGCCCTCAATGAATGACTCGAGCGCCCGGCGCACCATCGCGCTGACGGCTGCGCCCATGCGGGCGATATCGACTGGCAGATCTGCGGCAGGGAGCTCGACCATATCCATGACGCGTTCGGCAATGTTCACGGCCTGATCGCCCACGCGCTCGAGATCGGAATTGATCTTGGTGACGGCCAGAATGAAACGGAGATCAACCGCCATGGGCTGCTGCATGGCAAGCAAGTCGAACGCGGCCTCATCGATTTCGCGCTCCGCCGTATTAATCAGGCTCTCGCCTTCCAGCACCATCTGGCAGCGCGTCAGGTCGCGCTCTACATACGCCTGGCGAGCGCGGTCCACCGCCTGCTCCGCGAGTCCTCCCATGCGAAGCAACCGTTGCCGCAGATCGTCGAGCCCTTGCTGAAAACGCGTGCGCATTCTACGAACCTTCCTTCGCTAGTCTGCTTTATCCAAATCGGCCGGTGATGTAGTCTTCCGTCTTCTTGTCGGATGGTTTGGTGAAAATCTTTTCTGTCTTATCGAACTCTATGAGCTTGCCCAGCAGGAAGAAGCCGGTGAACTCAGCCACACGCGCCGCCTGCTGCATGTTGTGCGTCACAATCACGATGGTATACCGCTCTTTGAGCTGAAAGATCAATTCTTCAATTTTTCCAGTCGAGATCGGATCCAGCGCGGAACAAGGCTCGTCCATCAGCAAGACCTCGGGCTCG
This sequence comes from uncultured Acidobacteriaceae bacterium, assembly GCA_963795875.1. Classification (GTDB taxonomy): domain Bacteria; phylum Acidobacteriota; class Terriglobia; order Terriglobales; family Acidobacteriaceae; genus Sulfotelmatobacter. The sequence continues at coordinate 98,663 of CAWCJM010000002.1, read as the reverse complement.
ACCGCAAGGGCGCGTGCGATGCAAAGGCGCTGCTGCTGACCGCCGGAGAGGCTGGCCCCTGACTTTTTATGTACCTGGTCCTTGACCTCGGTCCATAGGGCGGCGGAATCGAGGGAACGCTCGACCACTTCGTCGAGCTTGCGGCGGTCGCGAAATCCGTTCAACTTCAAGCCCGACGCCACGTTGTCATAAATCGACATGGTGGGAAACGGGTTTGCCTTTTGAAACACCATGCCCACGCGCCGACGGAGCTGGGTCGCTGAAGTTCCGTTGTAGGCGTCGATTTCGCCGATGCGTACCCGGCCTTCGACGCGCGCTTCCGGAATCGTCTCGTGCATGCGGTTAATGCAGCGGATGAAGGTCGACTTGCCGCATCCCGAGGGACCGATGAGTGCAGTGGCATGGTTCGCCGCCACCTTCAGATTGATGTCGTACAAGGCCTGGCCTTTGCCGTACCAGGCATTCAGCTTCTCGACCTGGATTCCAACTCCCATAGGTTATGCCGCTCCAAAAGTGCCACGGCGCACGACATAGCGGACGGCGGCGACGGAAGTGACGATAAGAAGGATCAGCACAAACGATCCGGCCCACGCCTGACGATGCCAATCATCATAGGGCGAGTTGGCATACGTGTAGATCTGCAATGGCAGCGCGGCCGTAGGCTGATCGTATCGGAGACTCCAGAACGTGTTGCCGAGAGCGGTAAAGAGCAACGGCGCGGTTTCACCTGCCACTCGGGCAAAGGCCAGCATAATGCCAGTGATGACGCCAGACGTCGCCGTGCGAAGGGTGATCGAAAGAGTCGTCCGCCAGCGCGGAACGCCCAACCCATACGCCGCTTCGCGCAGTGCCTGAGGCACCAGCAGAAGCATTTCTTCGGTGGTTCGGCAGATGGTCGGGACCATCATGATCGCCAATGCCACGCCGCCCGCAAGTGCGGAGAAACCGCGACCGCGAACCAGGATCGCCCAAGCAACAATGCCAATAACGATGGAGGGCACGCCATTTAGCACGTCTGCGGTGAACCGGATCGCACTACCGAAGCGATTCCGTCCAAACTCAGCCAGAAAAATACCGGCGCCCACGCCGAAGGGCACGCCGATGATGCTAGCGATTCCGAGAATCAACATGGATCCCACGATCGCATTGGCCATGCCGCCGCCGGCTTCTCCGACGGGCTTGGGAGTTTGGGTCAAGAACGCCCAGTTGATGGAACCCAGGCCGCGATACACGAGGTAGCCAAAGATCGCAACCAGCGGAGCCAGCACAAGGACGACGGTCAAGATCGCTACGCCCGTCATGAGGTGATCGGTCGCGCGACGGCGCCAACTGATCGAAGCCATTGCTTGTTGCGTGGAAGGGCTTGCGGAAAGTTCAGGCATGTCCCCTCGCAGGCTGGCCACGGGTCACACTCCAAACCATGACCTGGGCCAACGCATTCACAATGATGGTAACCAGGAACAGGGCCAGACCAATCTCGACCAACGCCGAAAGATAGACGTCGCCGGTAGCCTCGCTGAACTCGTTGGCGAGCACGCTGGCCATGGTGTAACCGGGAGCGAACAAAGATTTCGCGATCTCCGGACGGTTGCCGATCACCATGGTAACGGCCATGGTTTCTCCGAGCGCGCGGCCTAATCCCAGAATGATTCCGCCAACGATTCCGGCGCGGGCGTTGCGCAGCACACCCATCGCGGATCATTTCCCAGCGAGTCGCGCCCAAGGCCAGCACACCCTCGCGCTGATGCTGCGGGACAACCATAAGCACTTCGCGCGTAATCGAAGAAACTATGGGAATGATCATGATGGCCAGAATGATTCCGGCCGCGAGCATGCCGATTCCGTAGGGAGCGCCTTCGAAGAGGCCGGTCCAGCCCAAGGTCTTCGATAGAAAGGGCTCGACATATCCACTCAAGAGCGGGACCAGGATAAACATCGCCCACAACCCGTAGATCACGCTCGGAATCGCGGCGAGCAATTCGACGAAGAAAGACAGCGGAGCGCGCAGGGCCTTGGGACACATTTCCGTGGTGAAGACGGCGACTCCGACCGCCAGAGGGACGGCGATGACGAGGGCCACCAGCGACGAAACCAGCGTGCCGTAGATGAAAGGCAGCGCGCCGAATTGCTCGCTAACCGGATTCCAATCGCTACCACCGAAGAACTTGAAGCCAAATGCATGCCAGGAGAGGCCCGAGCCTGAAACCAGTTCGTAGATGATCAGAACCAACACGCCGAGGACAGCCAAGGCGCAGGCCGTCATAGCGGACTTGAAAATACGGTCCGGAACCTCGCCACTTGAAGCACGCAGCAAGGGAGCAGCCCAACTACCGATGCGGGTGTAACCTTCGTCCCTTCAACGGGTTGCGGTCCTGGCATATCAGGCCGTGGTAAAGCAGGGTTGGCCATTCCGCTCAACCGTAGCAGACACGTGTTACAAAGGTGTTAAAATCAGTAAGGCTTTTTCCGCTGGAGTTGGGACCCTGAGTCAGCCGCTGAATTCTTGAGTTGCTGCTGTCCGTAAGATCAAGCTTTGCATTCGTGCAGTATTGCTCTATCCTCCTCCGCTGCCAGGAACTGTTTCTTTATGTCGATTGCACCCGAATCTAGCCAGCTTCTGTTCCGCAAGACGGAACGGGCTTTGCTCAAGCTTTCAGCGGCGCAAGACGCGGAAAGCGTCCACGGCTTTCGCACCACCAGCCGGCGACTGCAAACCTTGCTGGAGGAAGTCATTCCTGATCGGGACCGCAATCAAAAGAAGCTCCTGAAAACGCTGGACAAGATTCGCAAGCGTGCGGGTAAGGTACGAGATCTCGATGTACAACTTACCGCTCTGCGCAGTCTGAAAGTTCCGCAAGAACCGCGGCGGAAAACTCAACTTATGCATGGCTTAATTGAACTTCGCGCGAAACATGAGAAAAAGCTTCGGAAGATGTTGAATAAAGAAATGATCCGGCAGACTAGCAAGCGCCTGAGACGAGCGTCCAGGGAAGTTGCATTGGAAGCCAGCCGCGATCCCCTGACTGTTGCGCGAACCATGCTGACCAGGGTCGTGCGCCCGGCCGGTCCGGTGACGGAAGATGTGCTGCATCAGTACCGCATCGCGGTAAAGCGGGCTCGGTATGCAGCTGAATTTGCGCGCAAATCCGTCGAGGCGGCGCAATTTATCGCTCAGCTGAAGCGACTTCAGGATGCGGTCGGCAATTGGCATGACTGGCTGACTCTGACTCAGACCGCTGCCAAGCGACTTGGCGATGTGAATCAATCGTCGCTGGTGGCGGCGCTCCACAATGTAACGGGAGGTAAATTCCGTCAGGCTGTTGCTGCGTTATCGGTATCTCCCACGATTCAGAATGCGCCGAGGCCTGTATCTGCTGTCCGCGAGCACTCGCGCAAAACCGACAGCAAAAGTTCTACGATAGTGGCACGCATCGAGACTGCCGCGTAGTTTCTTCTCGCTAGCCTGACCATTCTCCCCAAACGTCGGTGACGATCCTGCCGCGTCCGTGTACACTGTGAGGCTTCCCCATGCCCACGTTTGCCGCGGTCGATATCGGTTCCAACTCCGTCCGGCTGAAGATTGCGCGCCTGCAAGCCGGACGCCTGCGCGCGCTTCACGAGGACCGCGAAGTGACTCGCCTCGGCGAAGGCGTTTTCGGTTCCGGATTCCTCACTCCTGATTCGATGGCCGAGACGGTGAAGGTCCTGCGCCGCTTCCATCGCGCCACGCAGCAGATCGTCACCGACAGCGTGCGCGTAGTTGCGACCAGCGCACTTCGGGATGCGCGCAATTCGCAGGCTTTCTGGAATGGGTGCGGTCGGCGACCGGCTGGCGAGTGGAGATCATCTCTGGCGTGGAAGAAGCGCGGCTGATCCACCTGGGACTGGTCTCCAGCCCGCGGGTAGACCGCTCATCGACGTTGCTGATGGATCTGGGCGGCGGCAGCTGTGAACTGACCGTTACGCGAGGCGGGCATATTCGCGATGCGGTAAGCCTGCCCCTCGGCGCGGTTCGTCTGACCAATGAATTTCTGCGCCATGATCCTACGCGGAAGGGTGAACTGAAGCGGCTGCGCGGATTTGTGACTCGCGAAGTCAATCGCATCGCCGACCGGATCGCAAGCGCGAAGGTGAAGAATGTGATTGCGACATCGGGAACGGCGGCGGCGCTGGCAGCGGTCGCGAGTCACTTGCGGCGCGGCGTGAACCGGCAGCGGCCCGTGGTCTCGCGTGCGGAAATGACGCGAATCGCCAAACGGTTGTCGCGCCTGCCGGTGGCAGAGCGCCGCAAGATTCGAAGGAATTGGCCCCCGGCGGGCGGAAATCATCGTGGCCGGTGCCACTGTCTATCACGAACTGCTCGACCGTCTCCACCTCAAGAGCTTTCGCTATTCGCCGCTGGGGTTGCGTGACGGAATCCTCGCACAGATGGCGGCGGACTATGATCGCAGCACGCGCTCCGGCACGGCAGATCGAATCGGAACGGTGGGAATCGATTCTGAAGGCGGTTGACCATTATCATGTCGACCGCAAACATGCCCTGGACGTGCGTGACGCCGCGAGCCAGTTGTTTACCGGATTGCGCTCCCTACACCGGCTGCCACCCGAGTATGGCGAGTGGCTCTCGGCAGCCGCGATGCTTTATGAAGTTGGCGACTACGTGAACCGGAACGGACATCACCGCCATACGCACTACATCATTTCTAATTCGGAGATTCTGGGCTACACGCCGCAGCAGCGGCGCCTGATTGCAGCGATTGCACGCTATCTGGGAAAGTCGAGACCCACCATGGAAGACGGCCCCATGAAGGTGGTCGATCCCAATGATCGCGCGAATGTGCAGAAGGCGATCCTGTTGCTGCGGCTGGCACGCGCCCTGAACCTGGGTCGAAGCCGCGCGGTCGAGAAGGTGCGCATCAGAGTTCGCTCAGCGGAAGTGAAATTGACGCTGGTTCCACGGCGGCGCATGGGAGTCGATCTGGAGCTCTGGGCGATCGAGAAAGAGTGCGATTATTTCCGGGAAGTGTTCGGGCGCGAACTTTCCACAGCGGTGTCGTAAAGGGTACGCAGAACCTTCGGCGTAACGCACCATTGCAGAGTGCCGGAACTGCGCCGCATCTCGACTTTGGCCACCGCGCCCTTCTTAAGTTCGAGCGAGGCTTCGCAACCGGAATCGCTGATGACCGCTCCCAAGAACTGGCTCAGGTTCGGATTATGTCCTACCACCATGATGGCTTCCTGGCGGGCATATTTTTCCAGCAGCTTGCGGAAATCGGCGAGTCCAGCCTCGGGGCGCAATCCCGTGTCCATCTGCAATTTTCCTTCGTAGCCCAGTTCATTGCCTACCAGAGACGCGGTCTGAGTGCAGCGTTTCAAGCGGGCTGGAAACGATCGCATCCACCTGAACATCCAAGCGCCGCCAAAGCGCGTCCGATGTAGCCACACTGCTCGATGCCCTCTTTGTCGAGGGCGCGTTTCTCGTCCTTTTTCGGATTGGCAAAGTGCTCACCCGCGCTGGCGTGGCGTAGAAAATAGAGGATCATCGGAGGCTTATCGTTCCTTTCCCGCTAACACTCTACGCTTTCGCGACGCCGGGGGCGCCGGGAGCATGGCCGGAGACTTCCCTTCCGCAACGCCGATCAGAAAATCCTGCGCGCTGAACGCAGCCGCACCCGTTGGCGGACGGCGGTTGCGCGTGCCGTGCAGTGGCTGCCACGCTCGAATGTAGGTTGCGTCCTTCAGCAGGATGCGCGCCTTGCGGTTGTCGGCCAGGTACGCATCGAGAATTTCGTGCCGCACGCGTTCCCGCAGCATTTCGTCGCGCAGCGGCACCAGCACTTCGACGCGCTCGTAAAGATTGCGCGGCATCCAGTCGGCGCTGCCGATATAAATCTCTTCTTCGCCGCCGTTGGCAAAATAGAAAATGCGGCTGTGCTCGAGGAACCGCCCCACAATGCTGCGCACGCGAATGTTGTCGCTGACGCCGCGCACTCCGGGACGAAGCGCGCAAATGCCGCGCACGATCAAATCGATCTGCACTCCCGCCTGAGAAGCGCGGTACAGCGCCTGCATGACCGTCTTGTCGAGCAAAGCATTCATCTTGGCGATGATGCGAGCCTCTTTGCCCTGCCGCGCGTGCTCCGCTTCGCGCTCGATCAGCGCAATGACTTTTTCCGCCAGATCGAGCGGCGCCACCAGCAACGGTTCGTAGCTGGGATTCTCCGCGTAGGCCGTCAGAAAACTGAAAACATCGTGGACGGCACGCGTGATCTCAGGATTCGCGGTAAACAGACTCAGGTCGGTATAAATCCGCGCGGTGGTGGCGTTGTAATTTCCGGTGCCGATATGCGCATAGCTGCGGGTCACGCCATCAGGATCGCGACGCACCATCAACGAAAGCTTGCAGTGCGTCTTGAGCCCGACCAGACCGTGGAAGACCTGCACGCCGGCATCTTCCATATCGCGCGCCCAGCGGATGTTGGAAGCCTCATCGAAACGCGCCTTCAACTCCACCACCGCCGTGACTTCCTTGCGTGTGCGCAGCATCCATGAGCGAAGGGACGATCAGGGAATGCTCGCTGGTGCGGTAGAGCGTCTGCTTGATGGAAAGTACGTGCTCATCTTCTGGCGGCCGACTCAATAAACGAAACCACCGCGTCGTAAGAATCGAAGGGATGATGCAGCAGAATGTCATGTCCGCGCAGTTCCTCGAACAAGTCCTTCGACTTTGAGGTCAAGCGCAGCTCGCGCGGAGAAAACGACCGGTACTTCAGGTCGGGACGCTTCACCTGTTCGTAAACGTTGAACAGGCGCGAAAGATTTACCGGACCGTTGACCGGAAACACCTGCCATGGATCCAGTTCGAACACCGTGCGCAATCGATCGATGATTTCGGGATCGGCGTCGGCTTCAATCTCCATGCGCACGGCGTCGCCTTTGCGGCGGTTATGCAGTTCGGCGCGCACCGACTCGAGCAGGCTGCGGGCCTCTTCTTCCGCCAGATACAGATTGCTGTTTCGGGTCACGCGAAAGGGCGCGGAGGAAACAACGTCGTAGCCGTGATACATGCGCACGGCGTGGTGCGCGACCAGATCCGCCAGGAAAATAAAGTCCGCGGTGCCCTCCGAGGGCAGGCGGACCAGCCGCGGCAAAGCCCGCGGGACCGACACCACGCCGGTATAAGTCAGCGCTGAGCGCCGCCGGCGCCGCAACAGGAAACCCAGGCACAACGCCTTGTTAATGACGCGCGGAAAGGGATGCGCCGGGTCCACCGTCACCGGCGTCAACAGCGGATCCAGTTCCTTCTCGCAGTATTCGTCGACGAAGCGCAACGCCTCGGAGTCCAGTTCGTGCAATCCCAGCACGCGAATTCCGTTCTCGGAGAGCGCCGGACGCAGGCGGGCATTCCAGCAGTCGTACTGGTCGTCGACGAATTCGTGCGTCAGCTTGTTCAGCACATCTCGCTTTTCGGTGAGCGTCAGGCCGTCGGGACCGGCCTCGTTGTAGCCATCTTCAATCTGCTGCATCATGGCGGCCACGCGCACTTCGAAGAACTCGTCCAGATTGCTGGCCGAGATGGAGAGAAACTTCAGCCGCTCCAGCAGCGGATTGCCTTCGTCCTCGGCCTCTTCGAGCACACGGCGGTTGAACGCGAGCCAGGAGGTGTCGCGGTTGAGGAAGTACTGTGGATTGTCGAGCGAAATACGAGCCATGGTCGACGCACTTAACGGCTGATTCTTGCGATTCGTTCTTGCTGATCCGAAATCCACCCAGTAACGACTCCGGATAAACAGGGGAACCTTAGTATAAAGCATTCGATTGGACGGAGTGTGACGCCGAATCAAAACTGGCAGTGCAGACTCTTCAGAATCAAAAACGAGCACCCGGACAGTGTTTGTTCTGTCCGGGTGCCGAGTGTGTGCGCTGGTACAGATACCAGCCTGCGTTACGGCAGGTAATAACGGAACGATGTAAAGATCATATTGTCGATCCCGTGCGGCTCGTTGGGCGAGGAAGAACCCGACCAGGCGTTGCGGGTCACGTAGGAGTACTGCGGACCGAACTGGATGCGGCCCCGGTTCACTTTTTCCTTCGAGCCGTCGTACAGCTTGTACCAGAAGCCGGCGGTCCCTTCGATCAGACACGCGGGTGTCGCCAGTGCAGTTCGCCAGCCCACCGGGCAGGAATCCGCCTGCGCCCGGTCCAGTCTCGGTGAAGCAACCGGTGTTGTTGAAATGCGGCGATCCATAGCCAACGTACTTTATTCGTGATCGGATCATAGCCGGCAGCGCGGCCGGCGTACTCCGCACCTGCGTTGAGATAGATATCGATCTTCGGCCCGTGCCACTCGAGAGTGGTCAGTCCCTGCAAGCTCTTAATCAGATCAAGCGTCCCGTCTGGCACGCACCGAGGCGTCGGCTAGACCGCCCGCTGCCATAGCGGCCGATTCCGCTGCCGCCGAGACCATGCAATCCGAAGTCGATGTCGTTTCTTGTCAAACGACCAGCGGGCATTGGCTCCGATGCCGCCGCCGTTCTTGGAACTGTTGTACGCGGCCGACGCATTGGGGCCCGTGCCGGTACCGCAGGGAGTGGTCGAGGTGACGTCTTCGCAAGGAAAGACACGGTCGCGGAAATCGGCTATAGATACCGAAGATTTCGTAGTGGCCGAAGCCAGGTTCGAAAGCCAGCTTCGCGATAATGTCGGGCGAGGGATTGAAGGAGTAGTTGGCTGCATTGGTGCAAGTGGTCACGGGTGAGCCGCCGCTGTTATTGGCTGGTCGCTGCAGGTGGTGACGGCGCCGTTGTAAACGCCACCGCCCGCGCCGGCCGAGCCGAACAGGAAATTGGAGGCGTTGTTGTGGGTGGTCACCGTCGCTTGCGAGTTTTCCACCGCAACAGCGAACCAGACCTTGTTTCCGAAATTCTTCGAGACCCGGAAGCCATACTGCCGTGCCCAACTGAAGCCGACGGTGTACGGCGCATCGATGGTCATGGGCAACGCTTCGGTGCGATTGTCCGTGCCATGCTTGGTTTCTGTCACCAGGCTCCACATCTGTCCGCCGGTCACGGTCCAGCCGTTGTCGAACGCCGCCTGACCCCAGGCTTGCCGCTGGCGAAGAGTGTAGCTGTTGCTTTGGTTGTTGTTCGAAGTCACACCGGCCGAGAGGAAGTCTGATTCGTAGTAGCCGGACAGCTTCACACTACTGAGTCGCCCCTCCGCCAGCATGGAAATTCTCGACTGGCGTCCAGAACCGAAGAACTCAGACATCGCTGTTGGCCGAAGCGCCCGGCATGGTCACAGAGTTGAAGGGGGTATTGACGTCCGACGGCAAGAGCACGCGAGCGCCACGCAGTTTCTGCCGCCAGGAAGCCGCCGGGAGTAATGGTGATTCCTTTCACGTGAATCGCGGTTGGAGGCTCGGAAATGCTCTTCTGCGTTTCCTGGATACTGCACGACCGTGCTGGCCATGTTGGTCTTCAGGTCGGTCACATCGCTCTTCAATTCGGTGACCGCCTGCTGATCCTTGTTGGCTTGCGCCTGCACGGCATCCGCTTTGCTGGCGGCATCGGTAGCAGCGGTCTGCGCCTGCTGCACGGCCTGATCCTTGCGGTTGCAGTTCATCCCGCAGTTGCTGAATCTGTTGTTGCTGCTGGGCCAGAGCGGCCTGCTGCGCGGCGATCGCGTCCTTCAGCGACTGCACATCGGCCGCGGTCATGGCGCGCGGCTTCGTCTTCTTGGGTTTGGGCGGGGTGCTGGTTTGCGCGACCAGTCCTGTCGCCAGAAAAAGAATGGCACACACTTTCGACGCAGACTTCATTGTTCTCTCCTTTTTGGTCCTGCGATGAATGAAGCTTATCCCGGGACTGCGGGTTCTACTTGACCTGCTTGATCGCTTCCTTCACTTTTGCCGCAACGTTATCCGGCAACGGCGCATAGGACAGCGCAGAAGTCATCTTCTGGCCATCCGTGACCATCCAGCTCAGAAAGTCGGCCAGAATCTTGCCCTTGGCCGCATCTTTGGACTGGGCTGGAATCAGCAGCCAGGTAAAGCTGGAAATCGGATAGGCATCCTTGCCGGGAGCATTTGTAATCGAGACACGGAAATCTGCAGGCATCTTCGGAGCCGAGGCGGCCGCTGCGGTTACGCTCTCCAAAGACGCTTTGACGAACGCGCCTGCTGAATTTCGCACGCTGCCGTAAGGGATGTTGTTCTGCACGGCATAGATCAGTTCGACGTAACCGATCGAACCTGGCATCTGACGAAGTGACCCGGCGACGCCCTCGTTGCCTTTTTGCCCCATTCCGACCGGCCATTTCACCGAGGTATCGCTGCCCACCTGGCTCTTCCACTCCGGGCTAACCTTGGAAAGGTAGTCGGTCCAGATGAAAGTGGTTCCGCTGCCGTCGGAACGATGCACGACGATGATGTCTTTGTCGGGGAAATTCACTCCGGGATTTGCCGAGGTGATTGCCTTGTCATTCCATTTGGAAATCTTGCCCAGGAAAATTCCTGCCAGTGCTTCAGGCGTGAATTTCACTTCCCCGGTGACTCCGGGAATGTTGTACGCAGGGACGTCCGCGCCCAGCACGGTCGGAATATTCAAGATCTTCGCTCTTGACTTCCTGACAGTTGCTTGTCGGTCATGGGCATATCGCTGGCGCCGAAGTCGACGGTGCCCGAGGTCACCTGGCGAATTCCGCCACCGCTTCCGATGGACTGATAGTTGATTTGAACGTCGGAATGGACCTTGTGGTATTCGCTGAACCACTTCGAGTAGATGGGATTGGGAAACGTAGCGCCTGCTCCGTTTAGCGTGGTCTGCCCCACTACCGGCACGGCCAGAAGGACACACACCAAGCAGCACGATTTTGCGCATCACCAGATGATTCCTCCTTGGGATTTAATATGTCCCCGTTCTATCGGCGCAGTGTTACAGGACGGTTACAAACGGGTGAATTTCTGATGAATGGGCCGGGGATGAGTTTGCCTCAAGCTGAGAAAAGAAGAAAGCGTTCGAATACCGGCGGCGATTTGCGCTCGAGGCTAATGTGTTGATTGCAGATGTGCGATTTCCCGTGGAAAGAGTGTGTTCGCAGGAAACTCGCTCTGCAATCCGGTCAGCAACTGCAGCGCTTGGGCTTTATTCTTCTCACGTACATATGCAATCGACAGCAGGATCCGCGCAAAGGGAGCGAGGTAGTGTCCATGCTCGGCGGTAGTTTGCAAGTCGGCGATTCCGGCTTGCTTGTCGGAGGGCAGACCGCCCATGCGAAGGATCCAGCGCACCGGGGCCGACATGCTTCCGATAATGTATTTGCTGAAACCCGTCGCCAGCAGGGCGTCGTAGCAATCGGGACAAACTGCGAGCAACTCCTGCGCCGAGGCGGAAGCTTGTTTGGTGTAATGCAGGGAGGCTACGTTGCGCTTTTCGATGAGTGCCGCGTAGTCCGCTTGCAGTCCCGACGATAAAGTCTGGGCAAAGAGCGCATCGCGATCCTTAGGATTATTGGCCAATCGGGCATGTGAAAGACTTTCGGCGCGCCCAATCGCATCCATGAAGTGCTGGCGTAATGCGGGATCAGGGGTCAACTTCGGGCGCCCGACGAAGGCGTTGTCATTCTCGTAGAACTGAGCTTCCAACACGCCCAGGCGATTGAATTCGGAAAACAGAAAGCCCGCCGCTTCGCTGACTGGGCCCATCGGATCATCGGGATGCAGTTGTTGCCAAGTTGCAAAATCCCTTTGAGCGCCGGCAAAGTCGAGATTGTAGAGCCCGAAAAATCCGCGGTCGAGGGGAGAGATCACGGCACGTTGGGGAAGGTCCCCGGCTCTCGCGTTCAAGCACAGAGCGCAACAGGCCGTCAAGACTGCTACTATTCTCCACGCTCGTGCATCTAAACGAGTTGCGCTTTGCGTTTCGTGTATGTGGTCTATTATCGTCGTTCATCTGAGCTGGATCGCAATTTACTTTTCTCGAAGGCCGCTAATAATTTTGATGACGATCTGTCGACAGCCGCGAGCAGTCTCGCCTTGTAATCAGTTTGTCAATTCCGATGACACTGTATTCCGGGTCTGAGGACCAACCGTTCATGAGTGACCCCGCCACACGCTATGCTCCCGGCTGGCCCGGGATTCCCCCTCGCTGGACCTCGAGCGCCAAAACGCGGCGCCGGCACGGCCCTCAACCAGCACAGCAAAGTCTGGTTCACGCTGAGTCACGGCATTCTGAACGAAGTCTATTTTCCCCGCGTCGACCAGGCGTGCACCCGCGACATGGGATTCATCGTCACCAACGGCCGCGATTTTTTCTCCGAGGAAAAACGCCACTGCACCTTTGAGAACCGGCCCTTTGAGCCCGGCATCCCCGCTCTTTGAGCTGACAAACACCGACATCAGCGGTCGCTACCGCATCCACAAGGAAGTTCTCACCGACCCCTATCGCAACGTCGTTCTGCAGAAAATCCGCTTCGAGCCGCTGCAGGGAAAGCTTTCCGACTACCACCTTTACGCCCTGCTTTCGCCGCACCTGGCGAACTGCGGATATGGCAACACCGGCTGGATCGGCGACTACAAGGGCTACCCCATGTTCTTTGCCCAGCACGACGGCGTCACTCTGGCGTTCGCGTCGTCGGCCCCGTGGAAAAAAACGTCGGTGGGATTCGTCGGGCGCCTCCGATGGCTGGCAGGATCTGTCCCAACATTTCCAGATGGAGTGGGAATACACGCGCGCGGAAAACGGCAACATTGCTTTCACCGGAGAGATCGATCTCGCCGCCTGCAACGGTGAGTTCGTTCTGGCCCTCGGCTTCGGATCGATTTGGACCGAAGCCGGACAGCAGGCTCGATCCACGCTCTTCGAGGACTACGCCGAAACTCGCCAGCACTACGTCGCACAGTGGAAAAACTGGCAAACCACGTCTGCTCAAGCTTGACGAACCGCTGCGCCAACACGATCTATATCGCGCATCCACCGCCGTGCTGCGCACCCACGAGTCGAAAGATTTTCTCGGCGGCATCATCGCCAGCCTCTCGATTCCGTGGGGATTCAACAAGGGCGACGAAGATCTCGGCGGCTACCACCTGGTCTGGCCGCGCGACCTGGTCGAAACCGCCGGCGCTCTGCTGGCCGCCGGAGCGGTGACCGATGCGGTCCGCGTGCTGCGCTACCTCGAAACCACGCAGGAAGCCGCCGGCAACTGGGCGCAGAATCTCTGGCTCGACGGACGTCCCTACTGGAGCGGCATCCAGATGGACGAAACCGCGTTCCCCATCCTGCTGCTCGATCTGCTGCGCCGCGAAGCGCCCGAAGCTCTGGGCAAGCTCGAGCGCTGGTGGCCGATGGTGCGCAACGCCGTCAGCTTTATTCTGCGCAACGGTCCGGTCACCCAACAGGATCGCTGGGAAGAAGACGCGGGCTATTCGCCGTTCACGCTGGCCGCCGAAATTTCTGCGCTGCTGGCCGCGCGCCGACATCGCGGACCTCACTGGGCCACGGCGAACAGGCCTCCACCATGCGCGACGCGGCCGACGCCTGGAACGACAACATCGAGCGCTGGGTCTATGCCACGGGCGGCGATCTGGCGCAGCAACTCGGCATCGAGGGCTACTACGTCCGCATCGCTCCGCCCGATACCGACGGCGCCGCGTCGCCCACGCAAGGGTTTGTTCCCATCAAGAATCGTCCGCCGGGACAGGATGGCGAGCGCGCCTATCACATCATCAGTCCCGACGCGCTGGCGCTGGTGCGCTTCGGCCTGCGCGCGCCCGATGACCGCCGCATTCTGAATACGCTGCGCGCCATTGACGCGCTGCTTGCGGTCGAGTTGCCGCAGGGCCCCTGCTGGTATCGCTACAACGGCGACGGCTACGGCGAACACAAAGACGGCTCCGCCTTCGACGGAACCGGCATCGGCCGCCCTTGGCCCCTGCTCGCCGGAGAGCGCGCCCACTATGCTCTCGCCGCCGGACATCGCGACGAAGCCGAAGCCCTGCTCACGGTCATCGAAAATTCGACTGCGGGACAAAGCCGCCTGCTTCCGGAGCAAGTCTGGGACGCCGCCGACATTCCTGCGCTCGAACTTTTCCGCGGCAAGCCCACCGGGCTCCGCCTGCCCGCTGGTTTGGGCGCACTCCGAGTACGTGAAGCTGCGCCGCTCGATTCGCGACGGCAAAGTCTTCGACCAGCCTCCGCAGACGGTTAAGCGCTATCTGGTGGATAAACATGTGCGGCAAATCTTCGGCTGGAGGTTTAATAACAAAACGCGCAGCGTTCCGCGGAACAAGACTCTGCGCATTGTGCTGCTTACACCCGCCCGCGTGCATTGGAGCGTCGACGGCTGGAAGACGGCGCACGACACCGACGCGCGCGACACCGGCCTCGGCATCTACACGCTCGATCTGCCGACCGCGTCGCTGCCCGCCGGAGCGCAGGCGGTCTTCACATTCTTCTGGCCGCAGGAAAATCGTTGGGAAGGCACGACTATACCGTCACGGTGGAGAACGGCTGAAGGAAGTTACGAAGCTGCGTGGACGGAACGACTCGCCGTGCGACGGCTCAGGCTTCGTCCACGCTGGTGTAACACAACTCGACCACCGTGCAGTCGTCGCTCAGAGGATTGCCGGCGCAGAATTCGGTCACCGAAGAAAAAATTCCTTCGAGCGTCGGAGACTTGGCCGCGGCCGCTTCCAGCCGGAAGTCTTCATAAAAATCGCCCATGGCATTTTCCGCCTCGGTGACGCCGTCGGTCACCAGAATGAAGCGGTCGCCGGATTTCATCTGGCATTGCGCGCTTTCGAAAGTGGCGTCGGCCAGCAGTCCCACCGGCACATTTCCGTGCGGGGGACGCATCACCTCTCCGGCGCAAACCAGAAGCGGCTGCACGTGGCCGCAATTCACATATTCCAGTTCGCCGTCGCGGCGCAGCCGCACCAGCAGCACAGTCGCATATTTTTCGCCGACCAGCTTCTCGGTGAAGAACCGGTTGACGGCCGACACCACATCGAGCAGCGGCACGCCGGCGCTCAAGTGCGAATAGATCATTCCCTGCAACGTTGAAGCCAACAGCGCGGCCGAAACTCCCTTGCCGCTGACGTCGGCCAGCACCACCGCCAGGCCTTCCTTGGTATTGACCGCGTCAAAGAAATCTCCGCCGATTTCTTTGCAAGAGAGATTCTTGCCGCGCAGCTTGGCGAACGGCACTTCGGGAATCTTCACCTGCATCAGCCGCTGCTGAATGCTGGCCGCGATGCTCAACTCCTGCTGGTAGCGGCGCGATTCTTCCTCGGCCTGCACCAGCCGCGCGTTCTCGATCAGCGACGCCGCTTCTGTCGCGATCACGTGCAGAATTTCCTGGCCGACGCCGCTGATGTCGCGCGAGGCAAAGCGCGAGTCGACGTAGAGCACTCCCATGGCCTCGGCGGAATGTCGCGGCGGGCACCGGCGTTTGCGCGTCGCGGGTCGCCTGCACCACCAACTTGCGCAGCGGAATGCAGACCACGGTTCGCAGATCGTAGGCGACAATGCTCTGCCGGCCGGCAAGATCGAGCGACTGGCTGGTATCGGTCAGAAGAAATTCGGAGTTCGAGCGCATCGATTCTTCCAGGATCGAATGCGAAATCGTCTTGTCGTCGAGCAGCGGCTCTTTCTTGGAGTTGCGCCCGGCGGCCAGCCGCAGTTTCCCTTCCTCGTCCTTCAGAAAAACATATGCGCGCTCGGCCCGCGTCAGTTGCAGCGTGACGTCGAGCATGGTCATCAGAATTTCGTCGAGCACGCCCGCGGTGTTCAGCTTGCGCGCCGCTTCCAGAAACAGCGTGAGCTTTTCCAGGTCGGTGGCTTCCTGCTTGATCTGAATGCCGGAAATCTGGCTGAGGAATTCCCGCGCAGTATTGGAAGTAGCGTGCGCGGGATTGAACAGGATGTAAGCCGAATCGCGAGCCCCGAACTCCAGGCGGTCGCCGCGCTCCAGTTTCTGGCGCTGGATTCGCTCTCCGTTGACGAACGTGCCGTGCTTGCTGCCCAGATCGACGAGGAAGAATTCCTGCCCCTCCTGCATGATCTGCGCGTGGTCGCGCGAGACGCGCGGGTCGGCGATCACCAGATCTTTATCGACTTTCCGTCCCACCGTGAACGGCGTGCGGTTCAGGACGATGTTCTTCTGCTCGCTGCCCTGCACAAACACAAGGGCGGGAAACACACCGGAGCCGGAACTGTGATGACTGATTGCGCTAAGGGCCATGAATGGTCGTTTCGCGCGCCGTTCGCCTTCTCCAGCGACGGCTAGCGACTGCATTGCAGGCGTATCCCTGCTGCAACAGACTACTCTGCGGGCGCGCTCGTCCCGCAAGGCACGGGCTTGGCTCCCCCAGGTATTCAGCAGCGCCAATCCGAAGATGAACACCGGCACCATGAAGTTGGAGTAGAACGGCATCGGCCAGACCCGTTCTCTGACGGCGGGCGTCAGCCAGACGTAGGCCAGACTCAGCCCCAGCGTTGCGATCCACGGCCAGACCAGCAAAAGTCCGCCCGACGGCGCGAGCCAGCCGGATCGCCGGAAGAATGGGGTCGTGAGCGGCCTCGCTCTGCAACAACGCCAGAATTGCCGGGCGCCAGCAGCACCTGGTTGTAGGGAGCAAACATGGGAACGATCAGCACGGTCAGGGCCAGCACGAGGGCGAAGGCTCGTCCAAATGCCGGATTCGCCGCGGGTTCTGTTGCGCACCGGCCAGATACAGACAGCGCAGAGGACGACGCTCGACCGCCTCAGAATTCTCCCCACGATGGAACCGAACAACACATGCCAGCACCGACTGGTTCTGCGTGTACTGGTGGTATTGCTCGAATCGCCTCGACGAACATGCGCAACCATCCCGGCAAAATCAGTTGCGCGCCGCCCAGCAGAAGCAGCATGACCAACCCAAACCCGAACACGAACCGCCGCCGCGACCGCCAGTCGCTCGCCGCCCAGAACAACAGCCACAAGCACCAGTGGCCACGCCAGTTGGGGCTTGATCGTCGCCAGTGCCAACAGACCTCCCGCTAGTAAGAGCCATCCGCCCGCCAGACATGCGCCACAAGCAGCGAGCAAACCTGCGACCAGCAATGTGAGTTGCTGCAGCTTGATCCCCTGCACCATGGGCAACCAGCCAAGCACGAGCACAATGAAAATGAGTACGGTCCAGGCCGGTGCTTTCCAACGCAGATACCCAGAGCCAGAGCAAAATGCTTCCCGCCGCCAACGCTACTAAGAACCAGCGGAACCCGACCTGTACCGTATCGAAGGGAAGATTCACCGTCGGCGCCAGCAGAAAAACGACATAAGCCGGATACGCGAATCCCTGCTGATCCTTGGGATCATTGGGGAGCGTCGGGTCGAGCGGCCTTCCATAGTATCCCTGCTGAATTTCCCGAGTGATGCCCGCGCTGTAAGGGTTCCGCCCATGGAGCAGCAGTTCGCGCGCTCCCAGCCACCGAGGGTAGAGGTCCGACAGATTGCCGCGTGGCCGGCTGTGAGCAGCCGCCTCGGCGACCTGTTGCGGTCGGAGAATCCGATTGACGTAGAACCACGTGCTCGCCGAGGCTAAGACGGCTAGCACAAATCCGAGAATAAATGATAGGCGCCTCGGCAAAGTGAAGGGCTTTCTCTCAGGCATCCAACAACGAATCGAGATTCACGCTTCATGTTACAACTGTGTGGGCACAACCCATCTCATGCGCTGGCGCATCGCAGTCTCGGCCGCAATCGGCTTTGCCTCGGGTGCATTGTGCTGGTTCCTGATGAAGCATTTCCATCAGGACGCCGCCGATTTTCGCTGGGCATTACATCTGGCGCATCGCCTGCTCGCCAAACAAAACCCCTACGATACGCCATTCGAACAGTATCCGCTGACCGCCGCGCTGTTGGGCAGTTCCTTTTGTTCGCTTGCAGCCTGAGTTGGCCGCCGGACTCTTCTGGGGAATCAGTTCTTCCCTGCTGGCGTTCGGGCTCACTCGCGAAGGCTATACGAAGCTCCTCATTTTCTTGGCATATCCGTATTGGGCCGGCATTCTCACCGTACAGTGGTCTCCCATCATCGCAGCCAGTGCGTTCTTTCCGTTGTTGCTTCCGGCCACGATGGCCAAACCGCAAATCGGACTGCCCGTTTTCCTGACGCGCCTGAGCCGTCGCGGCCTGTTTGCGTGCGTCCTTGTGATATTGCTGAGCCTCGCAGTTATGCCCAACTGGCCGTTGCTTTGGTATCGGCAGCTGGGCAACTACGAGCACTTCTTCCCGATCCTCATTTTTCCGGGACCGCTTCTTCTGCTCACGCTCATACGGTACCGCGATCGCGATGCGCAACTGCTTTTCATATCCGCACTCATGCCGCAGCGCTGGTTTTTTGACAGCTTCATCTTGTGGCTGATTCCGCAATCGCGCCGCGAAATTGTCTGGTCCGTCTTTTTCAGTTGGGGAGCAGGCATTTGGCGCTGGTATCACATTCCCTCGAGTTTCGCCGAAGTTGGCCGTTACACTGTGATCTTCCTCTATTTGCCCATGCTGGCGGTCGTGCTTCTCAGGAAACCAGAGGGCAAGACTCGCGTCACAGATTCTACTGGGAGGATGGCTGCTGCTGCGTGATGGTCTCTGCACCCTTACCGCCATGGAAAAATCGACGGACAACCCAATGAGTCCGCGCTATTGGCACTACTGGATCGGCCTGCTGCTGTGTCTGGCGCTCGTCCCAGTTCTGCGAAGCCAGGGTCTGCCACTCGAATTTGATTGGATCACGCTCGGAATCGCATTCTGGTTTCTTCTGACGGCGGAGTCCATCTTCGTCGCCGTACTGTTGTCGCTGATCGGCCTGCCTAAAGAGGAGGTAGCGAGGCCATTCCTGGCGCGCTGTCGTCAGAACCCGCTTCGAATGCGTGGCTTTGCTTTTCTTCTTCGCCATTCTGGGCTGGCTGACAACGTGGCCGAAGGCCCTGGTTGTGGGCGTCGATGTGGTCGCTCTGCTTGAACTCAAAGATCGGCAAGGCACAAAAGGGCTCCGCAACGCCGCAGCTTCCGAGTTCGCGCCCGCCACCTACCTGTTCTTAGGATTTCTGATGGTCCTGGCGTATAACTGCGCCATCGTATCGGTGCGCTTCAACTTTGCGACGGATCCTGCCTTCGCAGCCATCGATCGCTGGCTGCTCCTGGGACATTCGGTTTCGGAATTTGCCCATTGGTCAGTCCAGACCTTTTCCCTTTCCTTTTTCAGGGTTCTGGAGTTCATATATTTTGGGATGTTTCCCCAGATCGGAGCGGCTCTGATCCTTGTCGCACTCTGCGACGGGCGAACGCAAGCCTTGCAGTTCGTAGGGGCGATCCTTGTCTCCTACTACGTCGCGCTCGCTATGTTCTACATCTGGCCGTCCCAAGGGCCTTACTACTTGTGCCCAGCACATTTCTCGCGATTCCCAGCTAGTCTGCAGGTTTACAACCTGCAAAAGACGTTGATCCGTGACGCACTCGCTCTCTGGCAGCATCGGCCAATTTCTCGCATTTCCACCGACTACTTCATCGCCTTTCCGTGCATGCACATCGCGCAGCCCATGGTCGTAATCTGGTTCTTGCGGCGCTGGCGGCGGATCGCGCTGGCACTCGCCATCTACGACTTTCTGCTCATCGTTGCCGTGCTTATGCTGGAGCAGCACTATGTAATCGATATCATTGCCGGCTTCCTGGTGGCTGGACTTGCCATTGCAATCAACGGTGGCCCGTTTCATCGCGGCAACATCGAGCCTGACACGACGCAGTCCGGGGGCACGGCGTGAAGGACGCTTCATCGATCAGGAGGCAGGGCTGGTGGTTGTTCCTTAGCATTCTCTCTGCCGGGGGCATGGCCTTTTACGTGACGGCGATCTGGGGTGCAAATCAGGCGCCCGGCTTCTCCGACCTCTACGCCGGATGGTGGGGGGCCCACGAACTGCTGCTCCACGGCCGCAACCCGTATTCCACGGCCGTGGCGCATGAAATACAAACCGTGATTTACGAGGCTCCGCTCGCGCCCGATACGCAAGATCCCTCTGGCATCGGAGGAGGATTTGCTTATCCTCTGTATGCTGCGATCTTTTTATGGCCCTTGGTCAACTTGTCATTTTCTGCCGCACAGACAGTCTTCATTTCCGTCTCAATCCTCGGGACTCTGATCAGCCTTGCGATCTGGTTGCGACTCATCCACTTCGCCTGGTCCCCTATCCTCTGGCTCACTCTGGGTACACTCACCATGGGAAGCTTTCCCGCTCTGCAGGGAATGAGGCTGCAAAATCCAAGCCTGCTCGCTGCCTCTTGCATAGCGATTGCATTTTTTCTGCTCTCTTATGAATGGTTCGTGCTTGCGGGAGCGGTGTTCGCGATCGCAACTTTTAAGCCACAATTCATGATCCTTCTGGTTCCATGGCTTGCCGTATGGAGCATAGGCGACTGGCGACGGCGAAGGCCAATGGCCTGGGGCTTTCTCGCCACGATGTGCCTGCTGACCGCAGTCAGTGAATGGCTATTGCCGGGCTGGATAGGCAGCTTCTTGAAAGTCGTTCGCGCTTATCGCCACTATACCTACGGTCACTCTTTGCTTGACGTTTGGTTCACGCCCACATGGGGGCGGGTGATTGCCACATTTGTTTTCCTGGCGGTCCTTGTCGTCGGTGCTAGGCTCAGGTCGAAGGGGGTAGACTCGCCACAGTTTCTACAAGTCACGAGTCTGGTCATGGCTGCAACCGTGGTCGTGATCCCGACCCTGGCACCTCACGCCCAACTTTTGTTGTTACCCGGCGCACTTTGCTTGTTTCGTGATCGGACTTTGCTGGCGGCGTCCGGTACGGTCAAACGGCTCGTTCTTGCGGCGACGTGGTCCTTGCTGTGTTGGCCATGGATCGCAGCATTCGGCCTTCTCCTAGCGGGGACGCTGCGTCCGACTCGCGAATTACTGCACTATTGGGAGGTACCTCTCGTTACCAGTCCCCTGCTGCCGCTAGCGGTGCTCATGAGTTTGGGGTGCCTATTGACCGTTTCTCCAGGTCGCATGGACGCCCATCCGGAGGTAACAGTTTTCCCCGCGAATATGTAAGAAAATAGCTCTTTTTCCTCACTATGCAGGGTATGATTAGCGTTAGTCGGGTGGAAAATCTTTCGCGGATCGGGTCTCGGGAAGTCGCGAGCGGCTTTCCAGTCGGTCGAGCAAAAACCGAAATTCAAGGAGCAGTCTATGGGATTTGTACGCAGACTCTGGTGCGAACAGGAAGGGCAGGATATCGCGGAATATGCCGTCATGCTGGCTGTGATCCTCGTCATTGTCGTGGGAACCGTCCGGCTCATCGGATCCAACGCCAACAACGTGTTCTCCTCCGTCGCCAGTTCCATCCAGTAGTGAATAACAGAAGAACGACGGAATGCTGGAGCTGGCGTCGAAAAGGAGCCAGCGGCAAGAGTTTTCGGTTTTCAAGGGAGCAGCATGAACCGCACACGCTTGTTGATGATCGGAGTTCTGGCACTTGCGCTTGGCTTCTTTGCAAGTGTGTATGTCTACAGGAACTTGCAGTCAGGGACGCATCCGGCGCCGATGCCGGGGTCGACGTGATCGTGGCCGCCGACGATCTGCAGGTAGGGGCGAAAGTCGAAGAGCACGACATCAAGATCATCAAGATTCCCGCCGCCGATCTGCCCCCGGCTGCGCCCCGCAGGCGGGCCGACGTGATTGGGACACGGCGTCATCGTCCCCATTTCCAAGGGCGAATTCATTCTGCCCAACCGGCTGGCCGGCGAGAATGCCGGGTCCGGCCTTCCTTCGCTGATCCCTCCCGGCATGCGCGCGGTTTCGGTGCGAGTGAATGAAGTCGTGTCCGTGGCTGGATTCGTGACGCCGGGAACCCGCGTCGATGTCCTGCTGACCGGAACGCCGGGCGGAGCCGGCGAGCAGCAGACAACCACTGTTCTGCAGAACGTCGCGGTGCTCGCCTCAGGCCACACGCTGGAACGAACCGCGACCGGTGAGGCCCAGACCACTGCCGTCATCACGCTGCTGGTTTCGCCCGACGATGCCCAGCGGCTTACTCTCGCCAGTTCCGAAGGACACATCCAACTCGCGCTGCGCAATCCGCTCGACACCAAGCAGGACGAAGTAGCCTCCTCCAATTCCAGAGGTCTCTACCGGGAGTCGCCGCGCCGCCGCCTACGACGACCGGTCGTTCATCACGCGCGTGGCGAAGAAAGTTACGCCGTCTCCACCGCCAGCATCCACCGGGGATCAGCATTGAGGTCTATCAGGGCGACAAGAAACCGAAGCAAGTGGTCAAATTCCCGGACGAGAATTCCGAGCGCCAATTGAGCGGAATGATCTTCGATTTTCCAAGCAGACTTCATGCATACCACCACGTTTCCTCACAGGGAGAGGAATCTGAAAATGAGAGTTCGCACGTCGTTGCTTCGGGGCTTCGCTGTTCGCCGTTGCCTTCTCGGTTCCCGCGTTTTCCGAAGCTTGCAGCAAGCCGGATACACCGGCTCAGTCGCCGAGCCAGGCGCCGAACAACACGCAGACCACGACCCTGCCGGCGCAGTCGCAACAGCCTCAAGGATCGGCGCCGTTGCGCGTCATGGTGGGCAAGTCTCTGCTGATTAATACGACGGAACGACTCAGGCGCATTTCCGTCACCGACCCGGCGATCGCCTATCGCCCAGGTCATCACCCCCACGCAGATTTTGGTTCACGGCAAATCTCCGGGCGAAGTTTCGCTGCTGATCTGGGACGAACTGGAACGCTCGCGCAGCTTCGATCTTCGCGTCGATGTGGACGTCAGCGCCTGCGCCGAAGAAGAGCACCGCGTATTTCCCGACGAACAGATCACTGTTACGCCTTCGCGCGCCGCCATTGTGCTCTCCGGACACGTTTCCACCGAAGACGTCGCCAAGCGCGCCGGAGAACTGGCCAGCGCCTACTCTCCGAAAGTCGTGAACGTGCTTACCTTCGGCCCGGTCGGTTCGCAGGAAGTTTTGCTGCAGGTAAAGTTCGCGGAAGTCGACCGCACCGCCCTGACCCAGATGGGCATCAACTTTATTTCCACGGGGGCAGCGAACACCATCGGCACGCGTGACCACGGGACAGTACGGCGGCTTTCGGGCCTCAAACCTTGACGCCAGGCACGGCTGTCACGGCACAGGTACGGCACCACCACGCCTGCGACCACGATCAACAACGTCCTGAATCTTTTCCTGTTCCGCCCCGACATTAATTTCGGAGCCGTCATCGAAGCTCTGGAGAACAAGAGTCTGCTGCAGATTCTCGCCGAGCCCAATCTGATTGCAGTCAACGGCAAGGAAGCCAGCTTCCTCGCCGGAGGCCAATTCCCCTTCCCCATCGTGCAGCCGGGCGCGGGCTTTACGGCGGTAACCATCTCGTTCAAAGAATTCGGCGTGCGTCTGCAGTTCACGCCGGTCATCATGCCCAACGGAAATATTCATTTGAAAGTTGCGCCGGAAGTGAGCACCCTGGACTTCTCCAATGCGCTGACCATCTCCGGATTCACCGTGCCCGCCCTGAGCACGCGCAAAGCCGAAACTGAATTTGAATTGCAGGACGGACAGAGCTTTGTGATTGCGGGACTCATGGACAACCGCGTGACCGACATCTACAACAAGATTCCCGGCCTCGGCGACATCCCGATCCTGGGGAATTTTTTTCGCAGCAAGAGCTTGCAGAAAAGCAATTCGGAACTGATGGTGTTGTGCACGGTGCACCGCATTTCGCCCACGACGGAACCGCCCACGCTGCCCAAGAATCCGAAGCCGTTCATTGATGACAGCAAGTTCGACAAAAGCAAGTAGGCTGCAATGTCAGCGCGAATGAAGCTGTGCATAGAGCTTGAAAGGACGACAGCAGGGTGTTATGCCAGAACTGTCAGTCGTCATCGTCGCCACGGACAACGAGCAGCGCGCAGTGCTGCAGGTGCTGGTCGACGGCACCAGTGTGGCGCGCACCGTCCACACTTGCGCAAGTTTTCCGGTGGCTGCCTCCGATCCTGTCACCCGGCGGGTCCGCACCGCCAATCCTGACGTGACTCTGGTCGACATTCCCGCCGACAATCCGCACTCTGGCGCTGCGCGCCATTGAACTCTTGCATCAGGAAATGCCCGACGCCGCCATTTTCGCCATCGGCAATCTGAACCAGCCGCAGATCATCGTCAATGCCATGCGCGCCGGAGCCCGCGAATTCATCGAACGCCCCACCAACACCACCGACCTGCTCGAAGCCTTCGTGCGCCTCACCACGGCGCAACGCCGGGGACGGCAGGAAGGCATTCGCGGCAAAGTCTTTTCGGTCATCAATGCGAAGGGCGGAAACGGCGCGACCACCGTAGCGGTCAATCTGGCGCTGGCTCTGCAGTCCGCCGCCGGACAAACTGCGCTGGTCGATCTGGCTCCCCTCGGCCACGCCGCGCTGCACATGAATCTGAAGCCGGTTTTCAATGTGGCCGACGCGACCCGCAATCTTCACCGCATGGACGCTTCCCTGCTCGAAAGTTTCATGACGCGTCACAGCGGCGGCCTGCAATTGCTGGCCGGAACCAACGTGCCGGCGGCCGTGGATCCTTCGACCGCGGAGTTTGTCCGCCTCTTCGACATGCTGGTCACGCACTACCGCTATGTGGTGGTCGACGCCTCGTCGCGCTTCGACGCCGCCAGTCGCCTGATCGCCAGTCTTTCCGAAACCGTTCTGCTGGTTGCCTGCAGCGACGTGGCTTCCCTGTGGAGCGCCGCCCGCGTGCAGCAATATCTGGGAGAGACCGGCAGCCGCGAACGCGTTCGTCTGGTATTGAATCGCTTTCGCAAAGTGCCGGGCTTCAGTGAAGCCGACGCCGAAGACGGCGGTCGGCGCCAAACTGCTGTGGCGAATTCCCAACCAGTATTTCGCCGTCTCCGGCGCGATCGATCGCGGCACGCCGGTGATGGACCAGCGAAATTCCGAGATCGCCCGCTGTTTCGCCGGACTGGCGCAGGAATTGACGCGCAATGACGCCGACGTGAAAGCGCGCGGCGTGGTCGCTGTTTAAATCGGTTTAAGTAATTTCGGGTAAGAATTTAGGAACAACGGATTTAGGAACCCATGGCAAATCTTCAATCCTTCGAGCGCACCGATTACCAGCAGGTAAAAGCCGACCTGCATCGCAAGATCCTCGATCGCCTCGACCTGGAAAAACTGGGCAAAGCCTCCGGCGACTCGGCGCGCGACGAAGTCCTGGTCGTCATTCGCAATGCGGTCAACAGCGAAGTCGTGCCGCTCAGCTTTGCCGAGCGCGAACGCCTCTCCCGCGAAATCCTCGACGAGATCTTCGGTCTCGGCCCGCTCGAGCCGCTGCTCAAAGATCCCACCGTCTCCGACATTCTGGTCAACCGTTTCGACCGCGTCTACGTGGAGCGCGCCGGCAAGCTCGAACGCACCGCGCTTGTCCTTCAAAGACAACTCGCATCTCATGCAGATCATTGAGCGCATCGTCTCGCGCATCGGCCGGCGCGTCGACGAATCTTCTCCCATGGTCGACGCCCGTCTGGCCGATGGATCGCGCGTCAACGCCATCATTCCGCCGCTGGCCATTGACGGCCCCTGCCTCTCCATCCGCCGTTTTGGACGCGAGCCCGTCACCGCGCGCCAGATGATCGAGAATCAGACCCTCACCGAGTCGATGCTCGAACTGCTCTCGGCCATGGTGAAAGGGCGCCTCAACATCCTGGTCTCCGGTGGAACTGGCGCCGGCAAGACGACTCTGCTGAATGTGCTCTCCGGATACATCCCCAACTCCGACCGCATCGTCACCATCGAAGACGCCGCCGAATTGCAGCTCAAAGCAGGAGCACGTGGTCCGCCTCGAAACCCGCCCGCCCAACATCGAAGGCAAGGGCGCGGTGCGGCAGCGGCAACTGGTGATCAACAGTCTGCGTATGCGTCCCGACCGCATCGTGGTCGGCGAGGTCCGCGGCGAGGAAGCCTTCGATATGTTGCAGGCCATGAACACCGGCCACGAAGGTTCGCTGACCACGGTCCACGCCAACTCTCCGCGCGACGCCATGGCGCGCGTGGAAAACATGGTTTCCATGGCGAACCTGAACATTCCCGAGCGCGCCGTGCGCCACCAGATCGCATCCGCCGTGCATGCTGTGGTGCAGATCGCGCGCCTTTCCGACGGCACCCGCAAGGTCACTACCATTTCCGAGATTACCGGCATGGACGAGGATCCTATCGGCATGCAGGATATTTTCAGCTTCGACCGCACCGGCACCGATGAGAGCGGAAAAGTTCGCGGCGTATTCCGCGCGACCGGCATGCGCCCGCAGTTTGCCGACCGGCTTGGCGACCTCCGGAGCCCGACTTGCGGCCGGCGCTGTTTGAATCGAGAACCGAGGTCTAGGGACGGATATGCCAGCAGGTCTGATTGCGCTTCTCGTGTTCATCGTGGTCGCGCTCGCGGTCTTCGGCCTGGGCTCGATCTCTCGACCAGCGCAACGCCCAGGCCCGCCTCATCAAGGAACGCCTGGCCAACGAGCGCAAGGCCCCCGAACGCGCCCCGGAAGAAGAACTCGCCCTGCTGCGCGACGAGCAACTCAGCCAGATTCCCGCTCTCGACACCCTGCTACGGCGGTCCGCGCGCGTTACCGAGATCCAGAAAATGCTGGCGCAGGCGGGCATGTCCATGCGCGCCGGAAATTTTCTCGGACTTTCGGCTCTGGCCGGTGTCGCCGCCACATTCCCGGCTTATGTCCTGAGCAAGCGCGTCGAAGTCGCATGGGTCGCGTTGCTGGTTGGTTTCGTGCTGCCTTATTCCTACGCTTCGTATCGGCGCAACAAGCGCTTCGAGAAATTCGAGGAACTTTTCCCCGAGGCCATCGACACTCTGGCGCGCGCCGTTCGCGCCGGACACGCCTTCACCACCGCGCTCGAAATGATTACCGACGAAGTCGCCGAACCGGTCTCCGGCGAGTTCCGCCAGCTCTACGAAGAACAAAAATTCGGCATGCCGGTCCGCGATGCCCTCATCAATCTCACCGAACGCATGCCCTTGGTCGACGTGAAATTCTTCGTGACCGCAGTCATGCTGCAGCGCGAAACCGGCGGCAACCTGGCCGAGATTCTCGACAACTTGTCCTACGTGATCCGCGAGCGCTTCAAGATTCAGCGCCAGGTGCGCGTCTATACCGCGCAGGGACGTCTGACCATGGCGCTGCTGATGGGGATGCCGCCCATCATCGTCACCGTCATGCTGGTGCTGAATCCTGGCTTTCATTCGCCCGCTGTTTTCCGACCCGATCGGCCACACGCTGCTGGTCGCCGGGATCATGTCTGCAAACCATTGGATATTTCGTGATCCGCAAGATTATCCGGATTCAGGTTATAGCTATGATTGCCTCTGATTCTGGTCGTCGTTGTTTTCATCACCGTCGTGATGGCGGTGTTCGCCTTCGGAGCGGCGGTGGTGACTCCCAGTTCCGATGCTGGGCGCTCGTCTTGCGCGCGCTGGGCGGCCAGCAGCAACCGGTCGGAGAACAAGCCTGCGATTGCGGGAACGCATTGAGCAGGCTCTGGATCCGCTCAGCAAAGCCATTCCGCTTTCGCCGGTCGATGTTTCCCGCACGCGCGCCTGGCTGATTCAGGCCGGATACCGCGATGCCATCGACGTCAACTATTATTTCGGCGCGCGCCTTCTGATGGCTGCGCATCGGCTTTGCCGGCGTCGCGCTATTTTCCGGCTTCGATAACCTTTTCCTTCTTGTCGGCATTCCCGGCCTCGGATTTTTCCTTCCGCGCTTCATTCTGAAGCGCATGATCAAAGACCGGCAGCATCGCATTCGCATCGGCCTGCCGGATGCCCTCGACCTCACCGTAATTTGCGTCGAAGCCGGTCTGGCCCTCGACCAGGCTCTGATGCGCGTGGGCCAGGATCTGCACCATGCCCACCCCGACCTGAGCGACGAGTTTCATCTGGTGAACCTCGAGATGCGCGCCGGCAAGCCCCGCGCCGAAGCCCTCCGTAACCTGGTGGACCGCACCGGGGTTGACGACATCCGTTCCCTGGTTGGTACACTGATTCAAACAGATCGCTTCGGCACCAGCGTTGCCCAAGCCCTCCGCGTGCATTCCGACTCCCTCCGCACGGAACGCCGGCAACGGGCCGAAGAACAAGCTGCAAAAACCACCATCAAGATGGTCCCCCCACTGGTGATATTTGTTCTGCCTTCGATCATTTTTGTCACGATCGGCCCGGCCATCATTGAGCTGATCCGGCAACTGGGGCCGGTTTCCGGCGGACGGTAGAAGTGCGGCAGACAGCAGCCGCGAGCACGGGACTGGGGAGCATTGGGATTCATGGCGGTTTTTTCCTCGCAGGGACAGGCCTTCAATCAAACCCGCCAGGCCTACCTCGCCACAGCCTTGGCGGTGGCCGACACGCATTGGACCCGCCTGCGCGGACTGCTGGGATTTCGCTCCGAGTGACTTCCGTAATGGTTCCGGCCTCTGGATTGTCCCCTGCCACGGCGTTCATACTCTGGGCATGGGCTTTCCCATCGACGTGGTTTATCTGGACCAGGCCATGACGGTGATTCATATCCAGCCGACTTGCAGCCCTGGCGCTTTGCCCCGGTCCGCACGCAAGCGGCGTCTGTGCTGGAACTCCCGTGCCGCACCGCGGCTGAAACCAAGAACGGCGGTCGGCGATAAAATTGAAATCACGATCGGTGAAACAAAGATCCGGAAAGGATGGTCAGATACCGCGCTCGTGAGTGAAACTCTCCAACTCGAAGAGACCGTCGAACATTCACGACGCGCCCAAGCTGCTGGTGGAGTGGTCGCCGCCCTGGCGCGAGTTCGTCAGCTCCATCCGGCCCGCCCTGGCGCGCTCCGAGCGCCGCCTGGCCGGAGAAGCTCCCTTCGGACTCATTCCCCTTGCGCATCATGGTGCCCTCCTATGTGCTGGAGGCCTTTCTGATTTTTGCGGCGATCGCGATCCAAGTGAAGATCGCGCAGTTGCGACCGTTCGTCGCGCCCAGACTTTCGCAGTCACGATGTCATCTATTACAGCGGCGACGAACTTCCCCGCACCGAAGATCTCGGCGGCGCTGAGGCCGGAACGGCCGGCCGCGCGGGCGGCGACGAAGCGCACCATCGCACCCAGACCATCAAGATCGCCCGCGGCGGCTCTCTGGTCCCGAAGGTTGTGGACGCGCCCAACCTCAAGCTTCCTTCTTCGCGCGACGCGGTGGCGAACCTGCTGGCCATCAAGCCGAATCCCGGTCCTCCGCCTTCGGAAGGGTTGCGCTCGACCCGAACGCACGCCGAATCTCGCGGCCGCTCTGGTCGCTCCGCGCTCCGAATGTCGTCCGCGACTACACGCGCAACGGAGTTCAACTCGACTCCGTGATCGCTCCGGCGCCATCGGTGTCGCGCGACCGCACACTCACCGCGCCCAATCTCAGCGCCATACTGATTCCGCCGGCGCCCAACGATCGCCAGCGAGCATACAGCTGGTTGCGCCGGCTCTGGCGCCAGCCATCGTTCCTCCAGCTCCGAGCGTCTCCCGCGACAGTGCCCGGACGGCACCCTCGCTGAATGCCGTCGGTAGTGGCGCCCGCTCCGAGCGTCGCGCGCGCGATCAAGCACGCTCGACCCCTGCCCTGGCAGCCAACGTGATTCCGCCCGCTCCGGAGGTGTGAACCGGGAGACTGTCGAGTACGCCGGTGCAGATGAATAACATGGCGGTGATCCCGCCGCCGGTGTCGGCTCCAGAGCGCGCTGGCATCGCGCAATCCGAAGCTGAATCTGCCTGCGCCCTCCGTCGTCGCACCGCCGCCCTCGGCCGACGTCTCGCAAGATCAGCACCGGCTCGCCGGCGGCAGCATTCCGGATCCCTCAAAGAGCGGTTGTGCCACCGCCTCCCACGCAGTCGGGTAGCGGATCTTTCATGAGCAGCCTGATGGGCAAGATCTTTGGCGCCGACCGAGGTCGTGCCACCGCCTCCGGCCGTTCAGGCCAACGCGCCGACTCGCGGTACCGGAACCTCACTCACTGCCAGTGTCGTCGCGCCTCCGCCCACTGTCAGCGCGGGCACGGCTGGTGGGACTCCTCACGGCACACGCAACGGCATGGCGACGTCCCTTGGCACAAACGTGGTTGCTCCACCGCCTTCGGTTGGTGTGTCCGGTGGCACTGGCACACGAACTCGGGAGACAGCTTCTGGATCCACGCTCGGAGCGCCCAGCGTTGTTCCGCCACCGCCCTCACTCTCTGGAGCTGGTGGCGGTACGGGTACCAACGGTGGTAGCGCGGGAGTTCCCGGCGGAACATTGCTCGCCAACAACATCGTTCCTCCGCCGCCCTCCGTCGGTGGGGGCGCCGGACCGGCTGGTTCCGGCTTGGGCCGCGAAGGCACTGGTCTCGGGAGACCACTCGACGTTGGGGCCGCACCGGCTCCCGCCAACACGGTGGCAGCGGAGCCAGCGCAGGCGCGGTGATTTCTAGCTCAGCCCGGTTCCAAATTGGCTTGCCCAGCGGTGGAACTGGTTCGCTTGCCATGTCTCCCTCGGGCGGAGACAAGCCGGGCCTCGGCGGCGCAGGCGGAGGCACCAGCATTGGCCGCGGAAACGGTCCGGGCAGCGGCATGAACTGGTTCTGGCACGGGCGCAGGCAAGTCCGACGTGGGACACGGCTCTGATCCATCTGCGCACGGGGGTATCTCTCCCTCCCCCGGACCGGGCGGCGCCGGAAACGCACCCGTCCGGCACTCCGGCGGTCCGCGGTGTCGACATCAGCGGAGGCACCAGCCAAGTCACGATTCCAGCCTTCGGCTCAGATCCCTCTGGCAGCGATCCTCAAGCGCCAGCACATTCCCGGGTTAATCAACAGCGGCAAGCCCTTGGCGTAACCATCGTTGCTACAGCAAGTTCCGGAGGAGCTTTTGAGCCTTACAAGAACTTACTCAAGGGCGAAAAATACACCACCTACTTCGATACATCTCTGGGTACCGTGGTCATGGAATTCGCAGATGAGCCTGCGACCAGCCATACTTACGATTCGACCCTCGCGGCCCCGACTGCGATTCGTACCGATCTCGCGGATGGCTTGCCGCGCGCGCGGATGGTGGTGACGTGCACTCTGGACGCCTCCGGCAACTTGAAGAATATCCGCGTCCTGGAAGCCGGACCCGCCGAGATGACCACAAAGATTCTGGCCGCTCTACGCAGTTGGAAGTTTCAGCCCGCGATGCGCGGCAACCAACCGGTGGAAGTCACCGCTATCCTGGGCTTCGGCATCGACACCAACGACCGTTTCTAGCGTGATGTAAAAACGCCCAACTCCATCTGCTACTCCCACATCGACTGATCATTCGGCTGATTTCTGCCGATGTCCCTGAAAGGGCGATGCTGTGCCTTTAGGGAGAGCGAATGGACTTTGACGAAGCTGTCAGCACGCACAGCAAGTGGAAGCGCAAGCTGCGCCACTACGTGGCTAAACACGACGGCAGCCTGCGTCCCGAAGACGTCAGTCTCGACCACAAATGTGTGTTGGGCCAATGGATCTATAGCGAAGGCGCGACTTACTCATCGCTCCCGGAATACATCAGGCTGAAGTATGAACACGCCCGGTTCCACGGGATCGCAGCGGAACTGGTCCGGAGAGCGAATGCGGGGGAATCCATCAGCGGCCAGATGGCGCCGTGTTCCAATAGCGCGTTCTCAACCGCCTCCGCGGCCATCGTGATCGCGATCGTCGCCATGAAGAAGCGCTTGTCGGGCTGAGCTCGAAGCGCGTGCGCTCGATCCAATTACTTCACACTTCGGTTGGCCTTGCGCTGCGACGGTGGATTCACTCCCTTCTCAGGATGCTCCTTCTCGATCGGATCCGACAGCTTATGCACCGGCCTGTCTCCAGCCGACGACAATTGCCGCCCGGAAGCCTTCACCGTTAGCCCTTGGCCGGTGTACATCGCCTCGTTGAAGCTCGTTCCTGAAATTGGCGATGCCACCGCGAACACTCCGTGCGGCACACCATTGGTGAAAACGGTGGCAATGTAGTCTCCCACCATCAACCCGTTCTGCGAATTAGCAAGCCAGTTCAGAAGCATCGGTCCGGTGAGCGGGACTGGAGTATTCCACGTCGAGCCTCCATTCGCCGAGGAAATGTAGCCCACGAAAAGCTGGCAGGTCGACACCGTGCAATTGCTCTGCGCATAGTAGTAGTAATGAAGCCCCACATGTGCCGAGGAGCCTGAAGTCGCAGGATCGATGCCAATGCCGGGAATAAAATGATCCACCGTGCTGGAAGTATCGTCGATGGGAATTCGTGTGACCGGACCCCAGGTCACACCGTCGGTCGAAGTGCTGTAAACCAGATCGTTAGTGGAACACTTGGAGCGAAATCGGCAATCCTGCCAAACCGCCCAAACGGTTCCCGCGCCATCCACCGCAGCCGAGGGCAGCGGTCCACTGCGGATTCCTCCCGCGTCGGCGTGAAACTGTATGCTCGAAATGGGCACCGGACGCAGTCCAACTTAGCCCCCCATCATTCGAACTGAACGCCGATATCGCGCTGGTCTCAATCGGCACGACCACCGTCCCATTCGGCTGCACTAGCGGCTGGCCGCCAATCCCCTGCGCCAGATCGGCCGTAGGCAACGGCGCCGCCCAGGTCAAACCTCCGTCCGTGGAGGTGCTCATCAGGATTTCACCCTTGTGCAAGGGATCGTCCCATTCCAGATAGCAGTTGCCGTAATGCGGACTGGTTGCCCAGCCATCGCACACAATCCAGTTCTTGTCGGAGCTCGCAGAGGTGGTGTCGGCGCTGATCGGATTCTGCCACGTCAATCCATCGGTTGACCGGCTCACGACCACGGCCGGCGTCTGGGAAGCATTCGAAATTGGCAGCGATGCGACCATCCATACGCCATGCTTCGCGTCGTAAGCCACCACCGGATCACTGGCCGCGTCGTACGGGCCTGTCCCCTCACCCGTCGTCAGGCCGGGCAGAAATCCGTGGCTCCATGTCGTTCCCCCATCCGTGGAGGTCGCCCATCCGATATCAGTTCCGCCACCGGGGACGATGCGTCCGGTCTGAAACGCCGCCACGAGCGTATTGCCGTTCGCCAGCATATGCGGCTCAACTTCGGTCGCATGCTGACCTGGTGCCACAGTATAAGGATCAGAGCTGACTTGCGTGAGATTCGGCCCAACCGGATTCCCGGGTGTGATTGAGGAAGTAAGAGTCGACGAAGATCCCGAGCAGCCAGCGAGAGCGAGCGTAAAGGCAAAGATGGCACAGATAGCCCATCCGTCGGAGCAAGGCCTTAGTTTCTTAAACATGTGATTGGATCATGCGATGTGGTGTGAGGCTTCTGAGACTAGATCATCATCTTCGGAATCGGCGCTATGCGCAACGCAATTCACCGGCTCGGACCCTTATCATCATCCTCAGAGTTCAGGTCGGTCCTCTTGAATACGGTCGCCACGTCATCGGAGTAGATCGGTTTCCATTCTGGCATTTGGCTGATGACGGTCGCAAGCGCCGCGTTGCTCGGCAACAGCAGACAAGAAACGCCGTGCAATTTGAGGAACTCCTCCCAGCCCGGTTCTACATGAATCATCTTGAGATAAAGCCGGAGGAATTGCTCGCCGTAGAAGTCATGCCGATCATCGATCACAACCCCGTAGGAAGAATATCGCCGGTAGATCAGATATCCGCCCCAATAATCTGGACTGAGAATCGGGGCGTTCACTCGACTCTGTTGGAGATAATTCACGGCCTCGACCGGCATGCGCTTTGAGTCGAAGTGTGCATTCATCCACAGGCTTGAGCGGACGCGCCCGCCGTTCGCAGCGATCAGAAGTACCACCACGATCGCGAAGATTGACCAAAGGTGACCACGTTGTCGCGCATCGACCGCACTCATTCTCTGGACGAATCCCGAGGCCTTGAGCGAAGGCAACAGCGGCCCGACGATCAGGACCAGCAGTATCGAAGAGATGGGGATATTCCGCGAGGCATACAGCCCGGCATAGACCGCGAACAGCAGCACTAGAATCTCGCTAAGTCTTAGCTTGCGGCCACGAGTCGCCAGAGCCGCGATGGCGATGAGCAACAGCGCGAGAAAGCATTTCTGCGCGATGCCGTGAAAGTTGGGCGACTGGAACTCCTCGATGTGATCCATCAGGAAACGGTTTGAAAGGTAGGAGTAAATGTGCGCGTGCAGCTTCCATCCGTAGCGGATTGACGAAGCTGGCCGCGATCGAGAGCAGGCCCACGCCGGTTAACTGGCGCACGCGTTGACCGGACGCGATCTTTTGAGCGAGTCCTCGAGCCGACTCTCCTGCGTTGTAAGCCATGTCCAGAGCGACCCTAGCCAATAAATCCCCAGCAGCACAAACCCGAGGAGAAACCCACCATGCACATTGACCCACAGCAGCATCGACAGCGGCAAGGCCCATAACCATCGAGCGCGTTGACTGCCGCAATCCATCCCTCTCTGTGGAATCGAGAATCCAGAACCAGGCCAGAGCGAAGAGCCAACTCAACACATGCGGACGCGCCAGAAAATGAATCATCGAGGCCGACATCGCCAGCAGTGTGAGCAGCAACGCAAGCATGCAGATTCGTGCCACGCGCCACTGCCAACCGAAACGTCCAGGCAAACACTGCGGCAATCACAACTGCGGTGAGCCATACCACGCCATTCAACCCGCACCATGCTTCCAATTTGCCCACGACGACGTCATATAGCCACTCCCAGGCAAACCAGGGTTGCCTGAGTCGAGGAGGAGAACGAATCGAATCGCGGGATGGCGTGCGTGGCCAGAATCTGCTGGCCGTTGCGGATGTGCCAGCCGATTCCTGCGTCGCCGAGCAACTTGACGGACAGCGGCGTAAACACCAGCACGCCCAGCAACCCAATAAAAATCAAGTCAGCGACCGATGGCATGACCCAGCTGAGCCACCCAGGGTGAGAGCTTACCTCTGGCGTCCGCGGCGAAGAACTTCTGGAACCATCTGCCATCGCGGCTGAATCTTATAGAGGTGGAGCAGGAACAGCAAGATGACGAGCCAAGGCGACACGCTCGGAGTCGTGATTGTCGGCGCCGGCTTCGGCGGCTTGAATGCCGCGCAGGCCTTGGCGAAGGCGCCCGTGCAAGATCACGGTCATCGACCGCAAGAATTTCCATACGTTCCAGCCGCTGCTCTACCAGGTGGCGACCGCCGGCCTCTCTCCGGGAGAGATCGCCGCGCCGATCCGCTCCATTCTTCGCTCGCACAAGAATATCGAAGTGCTGATGGCGGAAGTCACCGGATTTGATCTGGATCGCCGCATCGTCGAAACTTCAGATGCCGACAGTCCCCTACGACTACCTGATCGTCGCCGCAGGCGCGACCCACTCCTACTTCGGACACGACGACTGGGAGCCCTACGCTCCCGGCCTCAAGACGATTGAAGACGCGCTCGAAATCCGCCGCCGCGTGCTGCTCGCGTTCGAATTAGCGGAGCGCCACGCTGCCGCCGGCGAAACCGCAACGCCCCTCAACTTCGTGGTGGTCGGCGGCGGACCCACGGGAGTCGAACTCGCGGGCACTCTCGCCGAAATCTGCCGCCACGCACTGGCCCATGAATTCCGTTCCATCGATCCTGCCCGCACCCATATCCTGCTGGTCGAAGGCGGACCACGCGTGCTTCCCGCTTACGCGGAAGATCTGTCGCGCAGCGCGCAGGAGCAACTCAATCGTCTGGGAGTCGAAGTCCGCACCTCGACCGTCGTGACGCAGATTGAGCCCGGCGCAGTCTATGCAGGACAGCACGCGTACTGCCAGCAACCGTTGTCCTGTGGGCGGCCGGAGTCGCCGCCTCACCGCTCGGCAAGTCGATGGGCGCTGCCGTCGATCGTGCAGGGCGCGTGCTGGTGCAGCCCGACCTCAGCCTGCCTGGCCACCCGGAAGTATTCGTGATCGGCGATCTCGCCGCCCTAAAAGACGAACAGGGCAAATTGCTACCCGGCGTGGCCCCGGTTGCGATGCAAGCAAGGCCGCTTCGTCGCCAAACTGATTCGCAAAGAACTGAGCCGTGCGGGTGCCCCAGCCTTCTCGCGTCCTTCGCGAGAGGGTGGGGATTCGGACCTGCGCCCGAAGTTTCATTACTGGGACAAGGGCAGCCTGGCCACCATCGGCCGCGCCGCAGCGGTCGCCGAGTTCGGCCGCATCCACATCTCCGGCTTCATCGCCTGGCTGTCATGGCTGTTCGTCCACATTCTTTTCCTCATCGGCTTCCGCAACCGCTTGTTGGTCTTCATCCAATGGGCGTGGTCCTACGTCACCTACGAACGCGGCGCGCGCCTGATCACCGGCAGCACCTACTTGCCGGGATGGACTGCCGATCAACCTGCCCCGGCCGATGCCGCGCAGCCCGCGCACCAAGAAATTCACGCCGGTCCTGCCAAATAGAGGGACAATAGTTAGGCCGATTGTCATCCTGAGCAAAGCGAAGGACCTATGCAATCCTCGTCGATCACAAGAAACTCGAAGCTGCGCCTGATCGTCAGCCTTATCGCGATCGTTCTCTTTTCGTTCCCTGCATCACGCCGAAATCCTGAAAGTCGTCGTCAACGACACGATCCAGCCCATCAGCGAGGAGTACATTGCCCGCGCCATCGACGAAGCCCATCGACGCGGACGATCAAGCCGTATTGATCGAGATCAATACACCCGGAGGCCTAGTCAGCTCGACGCGGGAGATCATCGAGAAGATCTCTTCCTCTTCCGTGCCCGTGATCGTCTACGTCACGCCCACTGGCGGTCACGCCGGGTCTGCCGGAATATTTATCCTCGAATCTGCCGATGTCGCCGCCATGGCTCCAGGAACGGCTGCAGGAGCCGCTCATCCCGTCACCCTGATTGGTCCGGTCCAGGTCAAACCTGACGATGAGATGAACCGTAAGATCGAGAATGACGCCGCCGCCCTCATGCGGTCTGTCGCGTCTAAGCGCGGAAGAAACATCGAGAGTGCGGAGAGTGCCGTACGGGAATCGAAATCGTTCACCGAACAGGAGGCTCTCGCAGGACACCTGATCGACTAT
Source organism: uncultured Acidobacteriaceae bacterium (assembly GCA_963795875.1). Lineage (GTDB taxonomy): Bacteria > Acidobacteriota > Terriglobia > Terriglobales > Acidobacteriaceae > Sulfotelmatobacter. The sequence goes on along the minus strand of CAWCJM010000002.1, from coordinate 61,552 downwards.
GTCGCATCGAGTCCCGAAGACCTTTTCCGTCAAATGCAGGGAAAGACGTTCAAACGGTTCAACGGAGCCACGGCCTCACTGAACCTCACAGGACAGCCGATCGTTCCTTTTGACATGACTCTCAAGGAGCACATCCTCGACGACGCTCATGGACCCGAACGTGGCCTTTCTGCTTCTCGCGATCGGAGCGCTAGCTCTTTACGTCGAATTCAACCATCCCGGCGCAGTCATCCCTGGGACGGTCGGGGTTGTCTTCATACTGCTAGCCGCGTTCGCTCTGAATTTTCTTCCGACACGCTTTGCCGCGCTGGACTGATTCTGGGAGCGTTCGCGCTATTCGCGGCCGAAGCCAAGTTCGCCACGCACGGCGTCGCTCACCATCGGAGGGATCGCTCTGCTCACGTTGGGCGGGCTGCTGCTGGTGGATTCGCCGATTCCGGAAATGCGCGTGCACTTGCTGACCGCACTGGCGGTGAGCATCCCGCTCGGCCTGATCACCGCATTCCTGATGACGATCGCTCTCAAAGCGCGGCGCAACAAAGTCGTCACTGGAGCCCAGGGCCTAGTCGGCGAAATGGGAGTAGCGCAAACCGCACTCTCGCCGCAGGGCAAAGTTTTCGTTCACGGCGAACTCTGGGATGCGGTCGCCTCCTCTCCCTTGCCTCCGGGCCAAATGGTGGTTGTGCGGAGCATCGACGGGCTGACGCTCCAAGTCGATCCGCTCGCGGCCACTCCGCCGCCAGCCACTCCGGCGCCGGCGACTCTGTGAGCCTTATTGGAAAAGACGAACCATGTGGAGACAGCCGCCCTTTGTCTCGCCACGGCGAAGCCCGGCGGAACCTAGAGAAATGCGGCTGAGCGACTGCCACGCCACCCTACTTCAAGCTGAACAACGCATTCACATGCGCAGTGACCGTCACCATCTGCGGCGAGAACTCCTCCGTCGGTGCCGGAGGCGCTGCATTGGCCATCGCAGTCATAGCACGAGCCATGCGCGGCATGGGGATGCTGGGATTTTCAAACGTGTCGACCGATGCGTAGGAAAGCTCTCCCAGCTTCGACCAGCAGCGCGGGCAAGGGTGTCGGCGGAGTTGCGCGCGCGGCGGTAAGCGTCTTCCACCGCTTTGTTCTTGGCGTCGTCGATATTCTCAAGCGTGTAGTTCAGAGTCTGGGTCTCGCTGACATTGGCGTCGGCAAGTTGCTGGGTGATTGGCCCGACCTTCGCAAAATCCTTCAGCTTCAGCGTGACGTCGGTCGTCACCCGGTATCCAATCACTCTCTGCTTCGGCTTCCACTCATAAGCGGGCTGCACGGAAAGAAATCCGATGTTGGCAGCCTTGGGGTCGATTCCGTTGGTGCGCAGCACCTGTCGCACCTGCTCTACGTTCTTCGACGCATGCTGAAACGCTGCCTGAGAGGTGTCTTCCTGCACTGATACGTTGAATTGAATCTGAGCGGTGTCCGGGGCAGATTCGAACTTGCCGTCCGCGCCCACATACACCGTGTTCGCCTGCGCGCTAACCGCGGGATGCTCCTGGCCAAACGCGGCAGTGGCTGAGAGGAGAAGAAGTGCAACCCGTGCGAGTTTCATGGCGCCCTCTCGGAGCATTATTCCATCAGGCCACGAGGACAACAATCTATCGCGACGGAACTCCGAGGTTGCGATCCAAGCGGATCTCGAGCGCAGTCCCCTTGTCCAGCACCAGATCGTGTCCCGCTTCAAACGCCGACATGGCCCCAGCCGCGGCGCCGGAACCCGCACCCGTCGCAGCGCCCCGCTTCCCGCCAGTCTTTTCGCCTTGCGCCGCGCCTTCGCCAGCCCCCACCACAATCGCTTCGGCAATCTGCTCTTTGGTCATGCCTTGGCGGCCGATTTCTCCCTCTTCACCGATCTGTCGCAGTCCATGCTCGCCAGGGACTCCAGTCACAGTGGCGATCAGCGGCACCCATCTGTGAGCCGTTTCAATCTCTTCGAAACTCAAGATGATGCGCGTTCGCAGCCCGGGTTCGATCGCGCTAACATGCCCCTTGATCTTTCTTCCTGAGTCGATGGTCTGTCCGTTCGCCGCGACGAGAGGCTCAGCCAAGCGCGCACGAAAATGATCGCCCGCTTTCACGGTCCGGGTGTCAAGCCGATCTGATAGCTGGATCAAGAAGACGGTGCCTTGCGGCACGACATTGGCTGGAGCGGGAGGAGTATCCTGTGCAACCAACGGAAGGCAGAGTAGAGCAATCAGCAAGGGCGCACTACCAATCCGAAAATGCAGCGTTCGAATGGACATAGGAATCTCCCTCAGCTTGGAATCTTATGCGATTGGATGGGAGAAACGGCGAAATTGATGCCTGCAAGGAATAGAGATGGCGGGGAACACAAAGAAACACTTGCTTTACGTGTGTCCGCTCGCAGGTCCCGCCACCGCCAGAAGGTCGACTTGCAGCCCCGTAGTGTGAAACCCCTCAATCGTCGTGGCAGGATGTTTTCCCGACGCCGGCAGGATGCCCACCGCGCGGTTCTTCCCTGCCTGCTTCGCCTGACGCAGACCCCGGTCGGCCAGCGTGAGCACTTCCTCGTAGCTGATCGCCCGCGGATTGTCGAGAAACCATGGGAACGCGGCCCACCCCAGCGAACAGGTTCGGTACATGCGTTTCTCCCGATCCCACCATGCTGAACGGCGTGTCCGCAACCGCCGACAGAACGCGTTGCGCCAGCAACTCGGCTTCGGTGCGATCCGTGTAGCGCGATACGATCAGAAATTCTTCTCCGCCCCAGCGCACCAGCACGTCCGAGTGGCGAATCGACGAACTGAGGCGCCGCGCCATCTCCACCAGCACCTTGTCGCCGACGTCGTGTCCATACTGGTCGTTCACTTCCTTGAAATTGTCGGCATCGATCAGATAGAAAACCAGATCGCGGGTATGCGGATCACGGCCATCGGCGTGCGAGCGCAGAGCCTGGCTCACGTCCGATTCGATGGTCGCCGAGAAAAAGCGGCGGTTGCGCAGTCCGGTCAGGGGATCGGTAAGCGACGCTTCCTGCAGCACGATGTTGGTGCGCCGCAACTCTCGGTTCAGCCGGCGATGCTGGATGAATAGCAGAAGCGCCATCAGAAACATAGTGGCCAGCGTCACCAGCACCCGGAAATCGGCGACTCGGTGCGGAAGCTGCGGATCGAGCAGCGCATAGAGCGCAATGATGGGCAGCGAAAGCACCGCCATCATTGCCAGGTTCGCCATCCAAGAACCGTACGATTCGTCGGCCGCGGTCTCGGGCGTCGGCAGCAGGCCTGGTCCCAGCAGGCGCTACCGCGGTGAACACGGCAAAGGAACCGGAGTAAGGAATGTCGTACCAGCTGCCGGTGAAATAGACGTCTCTTCTCGATGGCGTCGTTGAGAACGTAAAACCAGACGCCATTGAAAACGAATGCGCCGCAAAGACATGCGTAGAATGTCTTCCACCGTCCCGAACTTTCGCGCCAGAAATGCCAGCAGGACGCAGACGATCAGCACCGTTTCCGCGCCTGAAAGCAAATCGAAGTTGCGGTTGTACGCGCCTTCGTTCGGCGAAATGTACTGCCAGCACACCACGAACGAAACGTACAGGTAGAGCCACCACAGCGCCAACAGAGCAAAGTCCAGCACGCCCCGAGCCGCGTGCTGCGCTCCGAAGGCTGCCGATGCGGCCGCAGCAGCAGTCCCGCGATCATGGGAGCTCCGGCGAGAAACAGCAGAGCGTCCGCGGGATACATGGCTGGGCATCTTTCTTCCGCAGGAAGAGGTCGAACGCAATCCAGACCAACTGGTCGCTCAACCACAAGCGCCCATCCTGCGGCCTGCAGCATCCAGAACCAGCGCATGCGGCCTTTGCTCTGCCAAGCCGTTCGAAGCGAATGCGAGCAGGGCTAACAGCATCAGCAGCGCGCCGACGATGTCGCTGATCGCGACCCTAGCCACACCCGGGGAAAGGAACAGGCAACCCGCCGTCAGCACGGCAGTGAGTGCCACGGCAGCCCCGAACAGAAATTTTGATTGATTACGGCCGTTCAACGGTCTCCACCTTCGCGAACGGATTTAGCCCTTTGGCCCCTGCGGAATACGCTACGCGGTAGATCTGGGCGTGAATTTCCTTGCGCAGATCGTCCCAGATATTGTCCGGCATTTCGAGAAACACTTTCACCACCTCGGGATCAAACTGCCGGCCCGCCCACTTTGCGATCTCTTCCCGCGCCGCCTGCAGCGTCTGCGCCGGCCGGTAAATGCGATCGGAGGTGATGGCATCCAGCGTGTCGGCGACAGAGAAGATGCGCGCGCCCAAGCGGAATCTGCTCTCCCTTCAGGCCGCGCGGATATCCGCGTGCCATCGAAGCGTTCCTGGTGCGAGTACACAATCTCGGCTGCCTCGGCGAGAAATGGAATCTTCTTGACGATCTGATAGCCGTGGTAGGCATGCTCCTTCATGATCGTCATTTCGTCGGGCTCAAGCTTCCCCGGCTTGTTCAGAATCTTGTCGGGAATGGCCATCTTCCCGATGTCGTGCAGGAACGCTCCGCGCGCGATCGTATTGATCTGTTCGCGAGGCAGGCCCATGGCGCGGGCAATCGCGATGGTAAAAGCAGTGACGCGCTTCGAGTGGCCTTCGGTCTCGCGATCTTTCAAGTCCAGCGCGTCGCCCAGGGCCTCCAGCGTGATGTCGTAGGAACGCTCCAGGTTTGCCATCGCCGCCTGCAGTTGATCGGTGCGGGCCTTGACCAGCGATTCCAGATTCGTCTGGTAAGTTCGGTTCTCCACTTTCAGGCGGCGGTTCTCCAGCGCGCGGCTGACGGTGTTGAGCAGTTGCTCGCGCTCGAACGGCTTTCAGCAGATAGTCGTAGGCTCCGTTTCGAATGGCGGCCAGCGCGACCGAGATGTCGTGCACGGCGGTAACCATCACCACCGGCATGTCGGGATACTTTTCCTTGGTGCGCTCCAGCAGGCCAATGCCGTCCAGGTCCGCCATCATCAGGTCCGAGAGCATCAACTCAAACTCTTCCCCTGAAGTCAGGACCGCGAGCGCTTCCATGCCGGAAGCCGCCTGTTTACAGGCATATCCGGCAGTTCCGAGCATCGAGGCGACGATTTCCCGAATCGGTTCTTCGTCGTCAACTACAAGAATGCGATCTGGCATGGGAATTACACGAAAGTCTATCGGCGATTGTAACTCAGCCGCGAGATGCCGAAAGTAATCAGTCAGGTCCGGAAACTCCATCGAGAATGCCGCGGCCGTGATATTCAAAAGCAAGGAAGACGTACGTCCGCAACTAGCGATGAGCGCATCCCTCTGGTCGATTTGGAATACGGCGGCACAGGCTTGGCCTGGCCCGGCCCACGGCGGCAGAATTGGCGCTGCTCATTCTGCTGGGCGCCTCCCTGCTCGCGCTGCGCGCCTTCCGCGAGAACTATCTCAAAGTTTGGGTTCTGGGTTGGACGGCCTTGGTCGGCCTCGCGCCTGGCCGAGCACTGCTTCGCGGCGAAAATACCTGCACCGTTTGATCTGGTCGCGGTGCAGGCAACGTTCGTGCTCGCCGTGGGATTGCTGGCGGGAGCGGTTCTGCTCTACACGCGCAGCCGCGATCTCATCCTTCCCTTGACGGTGATCACGCCCGTTCTGGTGGGCTTTGCCGGAGCCCGAGTCCTGTTGTGGCCCGATTCCCTGCCCTTGCGCGTGGCCGTGGAAGTTGGCTACCGCATCATTCTGCTCACGGCATCGATCGCTCTGCTGCGCGCTCGCCGCGGACGCTGGGAACCCTCGGCATGGCTGCTGGCTTTGTCGTCTGCCGTTCCTTCATCTTTCCTGGTCGCCTTTCACTGACCGCGTGCCCGCGGCGGCCTTCCTGGCCGCGGAAATTGCGCTTGGCCTGAGCATGCTGCTCGTGGTGTTCGACGAAGCGCGGACGCGCACGCGAAGGCTGCGCGCGGTGCAGGCCATCACCGCCAGCATCGCCAGCGCTCAGCAATACGGCAACGTGGTGCAGTGCGGCCATCGAAGAATTGCAGCACCTGACCGGAGTCAAGGCGGCATGGTTCCGTCTGCTCGAAGGCGGGCACCTGGTGGCCACGCACGCCGTGGGACTGTCCTCCGATTTCCTGCGCGACGCCGGATTCGCCGAGATCAACGACGACATTCAGAAACTGCTCGCACAGCCCGGCCCCGCTGGTCACCACTCGAAACGCTGCCGGTCCCGAGCCCGAAGCGTGTCTCGAGACCGAAAAGATTCGCCAGCTGGTCATGGTCCCGGTCGCGGGAACAAATCGCCGATCGGACTGCTGCTGCTGGGCAGTTCCGGGAGCCGCGAGTGGACTGCCGGAAGAACTCGACTTTCTCCAGCTCCTGCGCCAAGCAACTGGCCGTCGCGGTCGAAAACTTCCGCCTGCTCGAACAGGTGCTGCGCTCGCAGCGGCAGTGGATCAACACCTTCGATTCCATCCACGACATCATTCTGGCGCACGACGCCGACTTACCGCATCATCAAGGCCAATCAGGTTCTGCTCGAACATCTCGGCCAGGCCGCCGCGGATGTGGTCGGCAGTTCCTGCGATTCGGCGTTGCCGCACACTTTCGGCGAATGGACCGGCTGCCCCTACTGCGCCATGGGCGGCGACGAAGAATTCACGGAAGGCGCCGACCCTTGTTTCGGCGGCTTCTCGGTCGTTTCGACTTCTTCCTACACCGAGCAAGGCAGCCCGCAAAAAGGCACGATTCACGTCGTCCGCGACATTACCGACCGCCGCTCCGCGGAAGAAAAATACCGTCTGCTCTTCGAGCAAGTGCAGGAAGGCGTTTATGTCGCCAACCCTGCCGGCCAGCTCATCGACTGCAACGACGCCTTCGTGCACATGCTCGGCTACAGCAAGCGCGAAGAATTGCTGGTCCTGAATCTGAATTCGGAAATCTGCGTCGACCCCAAGCAGCGCGAAGCCTTCCGCAACGAAATCGAAGATCAGAACTACGTGCGCAATTTCGACGTCACCCTGCGCCGCAAGGACGGCACGCTGCTGCTGGCAGTCGAGAGCAGCTTCGCCACGCGCGATGCCACCGGCAACATCGAACGCTATCAGGGTTTCGTTCTCGACATGACGGAGAAGCGCCGCGCCGAAGATGAAATGCGCCGCCGCAACCGCGAACTGAACGCGCTGAACGCCATGGCCGTGGTCGCCGCGCAATCCTTCGATCTCGACGAGATTCTGAACCTCACGCTTGCGCCAGGTCGTCACGCTGTTTGGCGCCGAGAGCGGAACGGTTTATCTCTCCGACACCGACACCACAACCTATCGCCGGCGCGCCGCCTGGGGCCCGCGCAGCCGCGACAAGATGCGCACCGCCGAAGTTTGCTTTACCGAAGGCTTCGGCGATCTGGTGATGCGCTCGCGCACCGAAGTGATCACCGCGGAATATCTGCCGCACCTGCCGCCCAAGGTTGCCGAATTCCTGCGCTCCGATGCCGACCGCTCCTGGATCTGGGTCCTGTTCTGGGGCAAGGACGCTCCTGTCGGCATCATGGGCCTGTGCAGCCATCTGGGATACGAATACTCCAGCAACGACGAAAATCTTCTGGTCGCCATCAGCCGCCAACTCGCCACCACCATCGAAAAAGTTCGTCTCTACGAAGAGACCTGCCGCGCCTACGAAGATCTGCGCAAGACGCAGGAACAACTGCTGCAGAGCGAAAAGATGTCAGCCGTCGGACAGTTGATTGCCGGCGTCGCCCACGAACTCAACAATCCGCTGACCGCGATCCTCGGCTACGCGCAGCTTCTCGAAACCGAAGGCCTGAACACTCGCGCCCAGGACTACGTCGGCAAACTATTCAAGCAGGCGCAGCGAACGCATCGCGTCGTCCAGAACCTTCTCTCCTTCGCCCGCCAGCGCAAACCGCAGCGGGACGAAGTCGACATCCGCAAAGTCCTCGACGAGACCCTGGCCCTGCGCGACTACGACCTCAAGATCAACAACATTCAAGGTCGAGCGCGACGTTCCTTCGGAACCTGCGCTGGTCGTCGCCGATCCGCATCAGATCGAGCAAGTATTCCTGAACATCATCAACAACGCCGTCGACGCCATTCTTGAAACCGGGCGCACCGGCAAGCTCAAGATTCGCGTCTCCACCGTGGGCGGACACGTTTGCACGCAGTTCACCGACGACGGCGCAGGAATCAAAGATCCCAAGCGCATCTTCGATCCGTTCTACACTACGAAGAGCGTGGGCAAAGGCACCGGCCTCGGACTCAGCATCTGCTACGGCATCGTGAAAGAACATGGCGGCGACATCACCGCGAACAATGCTCCCGAAGGCGGCGCCGTCATCGAAGTACGGTTGCCCGCGGTCGCATCGGCTAATATGGAGCCCGAAGCTCCGAAAGCCAGCACCCCGTCTGCACGAAGGCGCAATCCACGGCCGCGTGCTGCTGGTCGAGGAGGAGGAAGCCGTCCTCGAATTTGAGCGCGACGTGCTTGCCGGCGCAGGCGCCACCGTCGTCACCGCCAAGACCAGCCAGGATGTGAAGACTCGCCTGCTCTCCGAGCCTTTTGACGCCGTCATCATGAACGGCAAAATGCCCGGCCAGTGGAGCGCCAAAGAAGCCTACCAGTGGCTCAAAGAAAACTGCGCCGGAATGGAAGCCCACGTCCTGTTCACCTTCTCGAACGGGCCCAGCGACGAGCGCGCCTTCCTGCAGGAAAACAATATCCCCTACCTGGTAAAGCCTTTCGAAGTGGCAGAACTCATCACCCAGGCCCGCCGCCTGCTGCAAAAAGCACAGGCTGCGGCAGCGGGCGCAGACTAAAAGCTCTACAACAGTACTCTTGGTGGAATCGCCTTCCCCCTCTCGTCCTTTGGGGTGGGGGTTTTGCGCGCTATGGACCGATTTCGTTAACTGACATTCCCTGTGTCCAATGTTTCGTGAAACAAGAAGACATGCGACTTACTGAAGTCCCCTAAGGCCCGCGCCGGGGTCGATTGAAATCCCCTTTCTGGAACACTCAATCGCCCGCTTAGCGTCCTCGTTGCCCCGAGCGGCAGCCTGCTGGAACAAATCGTTGGCCTGAACTTGGTCCCGCTGCACACCGTAACCGTAGTAATACATGTAGCCGAGATCGTATTGAGCCTGCGGATAACCTTGTTCGGCGGATTTACGGTACCAGCGAACGGCCTCTGCATAGTCCTGTGGCACTCCTTGGCCTCGGCGATAGATGATGCCGAGGGCGTCCTGAGCCAGCGCGTTGCCTTGTTCGGCAGCTTTTAGGCACCAGCGTGCGGCTTCTGCATCGTCCTGCGGCAGTCCTGTGCCATAGTGATACATGTGCGCGAGGGAGTACTCAGCGTTGGCCTCTCCCTGCTCGGCAGATTTGCGGTACCAGCGGACAGCCTCGACATGGTCCTTTGGCACTCCCCTGCCGTAGTAATACATCGCGCCCAGCGCGAACTGAGACTTCGCATCACCCTGCTCAGCCCGGACGCGGTACACTGCCGCCCACTTCGCGAGTTGACGATTCTTGCGCTCAGTGCGGACGACGATGCCTGTGCAGATAAGTGTCATGCAGGTGATGGCCACGATCGCCCAACGCCGATTCATCGAGCACCTCCATACACGGACGCGAAAACAGATTACACCACATGCTGCCTGAGTCGCTGCAATAGGCATCACTTCAGCCGGTTGGCGTAAATCGCCATAACGCGAATTGACGACCACATTCCAGGCCCCCGCGAAAACCCACAGAAACGACCTCTTTCCTCTGCCCCTCCTGCGGTAGACTAATCACACAGACCCCATGTCCCAATTCGTCCACCTGCACCTGCACACCGACTACTCCATGCTCGACGGCGCCTGTGACGTCGAAAAACTCTGCCAGCGTGTGAAAGAGCTGGGCATGCCCGCCGTGGCCATGACCGACCACGGCAACATTTTTGGCGCAGTCCACTTCGTCAACGCCGCGCAAGCATGCGGGAGTGAAGCCCATCGTCGGCTGCGAACTCTACATCTGCAAGAAAGACGACCACCGCGCCGCCCCCGAAGGCGACACCTACAACCATCTGCTGGTGCTCGCCGAAAACGAAGAAGGCTACCGCAATCTGGTCAAGATCACTTCCGAGGCCTCGCTGCATGGCTTTTACTACAAGCCGCGCGTCAGCAAGAAGTTTCTCGCCGAGCATTCCCGCGGCCTGATCGGCCTCTCCGGATGCCTGAAAGGCGAAGTCGCCGAACGCCTGACGGAAGGCAACTACGATGCCGCCCGCGCGGCCGCCGGAACCTACACCGACATTTTCGGCAAAGAGAATTTCTTTCTCGAGATTCAGGATCAGGGCCTGGAGATGGAGCACCGCATCCATCCCGGCCTCTTCCAGCTGGAAAAAGATCTCGGCCTGCCGCTGGTCGCCACCAACGACAGCCACTACCTCTGCGAAGACGACGCCCACGCGCAGGACGTGATGCTCTGCATCCAGACCGGCAAGTCGATTCACGACACCGCGCGCATGAAGTTCGACGGCAACCAGTTCTTCGTCAAGAACCACGACGAAATGGCCCGCGTGTTCAAAGATTCGCCCGAGGTGCTCACGCGCACGCTCGACATCGCCGAGCGCTGCAGCCTGCGCCTGGAAAAAGTCGCCAATCCGTTTCCGCAGTTCGAAGTTCCGCCCGGCTACACCATCGACAGCTACTTCGTTCACGTCACCCGCGAAGGCTTCGCCCGCCGCCTGGAAGCGCTGCGCCCGCTGCACGAGCAAGGCAAGCTGAAGCACTCCATCGCCGACTACGAGCAGCGCCTGGAGCGCGAACTCGGCATCATCCAGCAGATGCAGTTCCCCGGATATTTCCTGATCGTCTGGGACTTCATCCGCTACGCCAAAGAGCACGACATTCCGGTCGGCCCCGGCCGCGGATCGGCCGCCGGATCGCTGGTCTCCTACGCGCTCGGCATCACCGACATCGACCCGCTGCAGCACGAACTGCTCTTCGAGCGCTTCCTGAATCCCGAGCGCGTGTCCATGCCCGACATCGACATCGATTTCTGCATGAACCGCCGCGGCGAAGTCATCCAGTACGTCACGCAGAAATACGGCCGCGACAACGTCGCCCAGATCATCACCTTCGGCACCATGGCCGCGAAGGCCGCCATCAAAGACGTGGGCCGCGCCATGGACATCCCTTACGCCGACGTCGACCGCATCGCCAAGATGGTGCCGACCCAGCTGAACATCACGCTGGAGCAGGCCATCGAAGATTCTGCCGCAACTGCGCGAGGCCATCGAAAAAGACGGCCAGATCCGCGAACTGTTCGAAACCGCAAAGAAACTGGAAGGCATGGTGCGCAATTCCGGCGTGCACGCCGCCGGAGTCGTGATCTCGCCGCGCCCGCTCACCGACCTCGTCCCGCTGCACCGCACCAAGAACGACGAAATCGTCACCGCCTTCGACATGGTCGCCATCGAAAAGATGGGCCTGCTGAAGATGGACTTCCTCGGCCTGACCACGCTCACGATTCTCACCGACGCGCTGAAGCTGATCGAGCAGACGCGCGGCACGCCGATCACGCTCGAACAGATTCCGCTCGAAGATAACGAAACCTACGAAAAGGTCTTCCACAAGGGACTGACCTCCGGCGTCTTCCAGTTTGAATCGCACGGCATGCGCGACGTGCTGCGCAAGTATCAGCCGAATTCCATCGAAGATCTCACCGCGCTGAACGCGCTCTACCGGCCCGGCCCGATCCAGGGCGGCATGATCGACGATTTCATCGACCGCAAGCACGGCCGCAAGAAAGTCGAATACGAACTGCCGGAACTGAAGGAAATTCTGCAGGAGACGCTGGGCGTGATCGTCTATCAGGAACAGGTGATGCAGATCGCCAACCGCCTGGCCGGATACTCGCTGGGTGAAGCCGATCTGCTGCGCCGCGCCATGGGCAAGAAAAAAGCCGAGGAAATGGCGCAGCAGCGCGAGCGCTTCGTCGAAGGCGCCGCGCAGCGAAAATTTCCGCCGAAGAAGATCGAAAAGATTTTCGATCTCATGGCGCAGTTCGCCGGATACGGCTTCAACAAGTCCCACTCCGCCGCCTATGCCCTGCTCGCCTATCACACGGCGTATCTGAAGACGCACTATCCCGTCGAGTTCATGGCGGCGCTGCTGACCTCGGTCACCGGCACCACCGACGACGTGGTGAAGTACATCAACGAATGCCGCGAGATGGGCATTGCCGTCGAAGCTCCCGACATCAACGTCTCCGACGCCAACTTCACGCCGCACGGCGAATCGATCCGCTTCGGCCTGGCCGCGGTGAAGAACGTCGGCGGCAATGCGATCGAATCGATCGTGGCCGCGCGCAAGAAGCTCGGCCGCTTCAAATCGATCTTCGAATTCTGCGAGAACGTCGATCTGCGCCTGCTCAACAAGCGCGTGCTGGAATCGCTGATCAAGAGCGGCGCCATGGATTCCCTGGGCCGCCGCGCGCAACTCATGGCCGTGCTCGACAAAGCGATGGAGCAGGCGCAGAAAGCCCAGCGCGACGCCGAATCCGGCCAGCACGGCCTGTTTGGCGTCTTCCAGCAGGAAGACGCCGAAGTCGCACAACGACAAGCTGCCCAACGTTCCCGACTGGGACGAGCACACGCGCCTCACCGCCGAAAAAGAAATTCTCGGCTTCTTCATCAGCGGACATCCGCTGGAAAAATACAAAGACAAACTGCACCGACCTGCAGGCGCTCAGCATCGAAGAAATCGCCGCCATGACCAAATCCACCGGCAAAGACGAAACCATCGCGACCGCCGGCATCATCGGCAACGTGCGCGTGCTCAAATCGAAGCGCGGAGATTTCTACGCTCAGGCCACGCTCGAAGACATGTCCGGGTTCGATCGACATGATCGTCTTCCCCGAGGCCTACAAGCGCATCGGCGACAAAGTGAAGCTCGAAGTTCCGGTGCTGGTGAGGGCCGGCGTGCGCATCGAAGAAGGCGCGAATCCTAAGATCACCGCGGCGGAAATCCAGCCGCTCGAAGAAGCCAAAGTTCCGCTGCCGCGCGCCATTCGCATTCGCATCCCGCTCGAGACCTCCGGCGAAGCCACCGTCGACGATCTGCACACCCTCTTTCTCGAGCGCAAAGGCGAAGCCAAAGTGTTATTTGACGTGGAACGCCAGGGCGATTTCATGGTGGTGATGGAAGCGGAAGGCTATAATGTCATTCCGGACCGCAATTTCATCGCCCGCGTCGAACAGTTGTGCGGGCGGGGCAGTGTCCGCATCATCGCCTGATTGATCGTCATCGAATCATCGCCTGATTCGAAGCATGGCAGCCACCGAAAAAGCGCAGCAGGAACTGGAACAGATCGAGCGCCAGGTCGCCGAACTGGAATCTCCCGGCGCCGACGACGCCACCCGCCGCCAGATCGCGAAACTGCAGGACCGCATCGACACGCTGCGGCAGGAGATGAACGCGCCCCCCACCGCCTGGCAGAAGACCGAACTGGCGCGGCATCCGCAGCGCCCGCAGTCGCTCGACTACATCGAGCGCATCTTCACCGACTTCAGCGAAATTCACGGCGACCGCGGCTTTGGCGACGATGCCGCCATCATCTGCGGCATGGCCCGCTTTCACGGCGAGGAAGTTCTGATCGTCGCCACCCAAAAGGGCCGCGACATGAAGCAGCGCGTCCATCGCAACTTCGGCACGCCGCATCCCGAGGGCTATCGCAAGGCCATCCGCATCATGCAGCTCGCGGAAAAATTTCGCCGGCCCATCTTCACCCTGGTCGATACCGACGGCGCCTATCCCGGCATCCACGCCGAAGAGCGCGGCCAGGCCGAAGCCATCGCCTACAATCTGCGCGAGATGGCGCGGCTTGAAGTCCCGATCATCGCGACCGTGATCGGCGTCGGCGGCAGCGGCGGAGCGCTGGCCATCGCCGTCGCCGACCGCGTGCTGATGATGGAGAACTCGATTTATTCCGTGATTTCGCCGGAAGGCTGCGCCGCCATCATGTGGCGCGACGCCACCAAGAAAGAACTCGCCGCCGAAGCCATGCGCATCACCGCCACCGATCTCAGCGAACTGGGCTGCATCGACGACATCGTTCCCGAGCCCGAAGGCGGAGCCCACCGCGACCACGAAGCCGCCGCCAATCTGCTCGACGCCAGCCTGCAGAAACATTTCGCCGAACTGAAGAAGATTCCTCCCTGCCGAATTGCTCGTGTCACGATATAATAAGTTCCGCAACATCGCCCAGTTCTTCAAGACCGAAGCTTGAGTCCGCGGAGCTTCTCCCTCGTTTCAAAGCAGGTTCCTCCGCGGCCACAGGCGGGCGATTTGACGCGACGCGGCGCTGCCGCCGCCGTATAATGAAATGTTTCCTCCTCTGCAATCCACAAATCACGGGCAACTGGGTTTCAGCCCGCTAACTGAAGGAAGGTGTTGGGATGGCCACTACGGATGTCGTGCCCCGGGAATCCGCCGGAGGCGTGGGGCACAAGCGCATCGTCAACGACATGAGCATTCAGGTCGCGACGGTCAATGGTTCCGGCTCGCAGAGTTCAAACACTGTTCTGCTGCGCAGCATTTTTCAGATGGGCGTGCCGGTCTCCGGCAAGAACATGTTCCCCTCGAACATTGCCGGGCTGCCGACCTGGTACACGATCCGCGCCAACAAGAATGGCTACATCGGCCGCAAGAAGGAAATCGATTTCCTGGTGGCCATGAATCCCGAGACGGCGCAGGAAGACACGATGTCGCTGGCGCCCGGCGCTTCGGTGCTCTATGACGAACCGCTAGCTCTGCACAAGCTGCGCGACGATCTCGTTTTCTACTCCGTTCCCTACGACAAGATCGTGGCCGCCGTCTGCCCGGAAGCCAAGCTGCGCAAGCTGGTCAAGAACATGGTGTATGTGGGCGTGGTCGCCAGCCTGCTCGAAATCGACATGGCCGAAGTCGAGAAGGCGATCCGCAAGCAGTTCGCCAAGAAAGTGAAGGCGGCCAATCTGAACCTGGCCGCGGCGCAGGCGGGTTTCGACTACGCCAAGGCCAATCTGAAAAAGCGCGGCGCCTTCTACATCGAGCGCATGAACAAGACCGCCGGCAAGATCATCATCGACGGCAACTCCGCCGCCGCGCTCGGCTGCATGTTCGCCGGATGCACCGTCGTGACCTGGTATCCGATCACGCCGTCGTCTTCGCTGGTCGAGACGATGATCGACTACATGAAGGAATACCGCATCGGCCCCGACGGCAAAGCGACCTTCGCCATCGTGCAGGCCGAAGACGAACTGGCCGCGATCGGCATGGTGATCGGCGCAGGATGGGCGGGCGCGCGCAGCATGACCGCGACCGCCGGCCCGGGCATCTCGCTGATGTCGGAGTTCGCCGGACTCGCCTACTACGTCGAAGTTCCCGGCGTGATCTGGGACATCCAGCGCGTCGGCCCGTCCACCGGCCTGCCCACGCGCACTTCGCAGGGCGACATTCTTTCCACCGCGTTTCTTTCGCACGGCGACACCAAGCACATCATGCTGTTTCCCTGCTCCGTGACCGAATGCTTCACCATGGCGCCCGAAGCGTTCAACCTGGCCGAGCAATTCCAGACGCTGGTGTTCGTCATGTCCGATCTCGATCTCGGCATGAACAACTGGATGTCCGATCCGTTCGAATATCCGACTACGCCGATCAAGCGCGGCAAAGTGCTGAGCAAGGAAGATCTCGACCGCCTCGGCGGTTTCGCGCGCTACAAAGACGTTGACGGAGACGGCATCGGCTACCGCACGCTGCCCGGAACCATGCATCCCGCGGCGGCCTATTTCGCGCGCGGCAGCGGCCACAACGAGAAAGCGCAATACAGCGAGCGCGCCGACGATTTCGAAAACAACATGGAGCGCCTGAACCGCAAGTTCGAAACCGCGCGCTCGTTCGTTCCGCGGCCCGAAATTACGAAGGGCAACGAACGCCAGAAGATCGGCATCATCGGCTACGGCACTTCGCACTGGGGCATCACCGAAAGCCGCGATCAGCTGCGCGACGAATACGCGCATTGAAACCGATTACCTGCGGCTGCGCGCGTATCCGTTCACCCGCGAAGTGCACGAGTTCATCGAGCAGCACGATCGCATTTATCTGGTCGAGCAAAATCGCGACGCGCAAATGCTCAGCCTGCTCAAGCTCGATCTCAAGCCCGAACTGACCACGCGCCTGCGCAGCATCGCGCACATCACCGGACTGCCGCTCGACGCGCGGTCCATCACCGACGAACTGACCAGCATGGAGGGCAAATAGATGTCGACCACTCCTGTTGCGAACCCGGATCTGCCGGACCCGGACCGAAGACCAACCGCATCGGCCTGACCGTCATGGACTACAAGGGCGGCAAGACCACGCTGTGCGCCGGCTGCGGCCACAACGCGATCTCCGAGCGCATCATCGAAGCCATGTACGAGATGGGCGTGCAGCCCGAGTTCGCTCATCAAGCCCAGCGGCATCGGCTGCTCGTCGAAGACTCCGGCCTACTTCATGAGCCGCTCGCACAGCTTCAACGCGGTGCACGGCCGCATGCCCTCGGTCGCCACCGGAGCGCTGCTGGCGAACCGCAAGCCTGATCTGCATCGGCGTCAGCGGCGACGGCGACACCGCTTCCATCGGCATCGGACAGTTCGTCCACCTCATGCGGCGCAATCTGCCGATCATCTACATCATCGAAGATAACGGCGTCTACGGCCTGACCAAGGGCCAGTTCTCCGCCACCGCCGACCTTGGGCTCGAAGCTGAAGTCCGGCGTGTTGAACGATCTTCCGCCGATCGACACCTGCGCCCTGGCGATTCAACTCGGCGCAACGCTGGTCGGCCGCTCGTTCTCCGGCGACAAGCGCCAGCTCAGCGCCATGCTGAAAGCCGCCATCGCCCACAAAGGCACCGTCATGCTCGACGTGGTTTCGCCCTGCGTCACCTTCAACGATCACGAGGGCTCGACCAAGTCCTACAAGTACGTGAAGGAGCACGAAGAGACTCTGCAGGACGTCAGCTTCGTCCCCCACTTCGAAGACATCGACGTGGAATACGATCCCGGCACGACCGTCGAAGTCACCATGCACGACGGCTCGCGCCTGCACCTGCGCAAGCTGGAAGAAGACTACGATCCGACCGACAAGATTCGCGCCATCACCCGCCTCACCGAAGCCCACGACAAGGGCGAAGTGCTGACCGGCGTGTTCTACGTCAATCCCAAGGCCCCCAGCTTCCTCGACATGCTGAACGTGGTGGATCAGCCGCTGGCCACGCTGCCGGATTCGATGACGCGTCCGGGCAAGGAAGTGCTGGACGCGGTGATGGAAGAATTGCGCTAGCACGGATTCACCAAAAGAAAAGGCTTCGGAAGAGAGGGCTTTCCACTTCTGACTCCGCGGCTGGCCGTTCTACGCGGTTTTCCGTTCCGGTTCGCCGCTGTGCTCCGGACTCTGCCCAGGCTCGGGAAAATCGGAGTCCGCATCTTTCAGCATCGGGTCCTGATCGCGATGCCCTAGCTGTTCCTGCAGGCCTACGTTGCCGGGATCTTGTGATCCTCGGTTTCCGTCGCGCCCTTGCGGTATCCTGATCGTGCGTGCTGTGGCATGATTTCACCTCGGATCCATAACGTCCGACGGAACTCAGTTTAGTCCTGTAGCTTTCCGAAAACATAGTTATAAAGTAGGAGAAGTTCGTCGGAGAGAGGGTATATGAAACGCTGTTTTCAGTACTGATGCTTTGCGTCGTGTCGACTGCGTTCGCTCTGGCGGCAACGCCTCGGGCGACGCTCACCCGCAATGGTGAAGACAACACCACTACCACGCGTGCAGCGCATCATGCCCACAAGGCCGGCAAGCATCACACGCCGAAAAGTCCCATCACACTCGTCTCAAGCGGCAACGCTCGAGCCGTGGCTTAATCTCCTGAAGTTACTTCCGCCGTGGTCGCAACTCCCAGCTTGCGCAGCCGGTCCCGCGCCTGCAGCGCCTCCGGCGAATGCGGATAACGCTGGATCACATGCCGCAACTTCCGCTGACCCCGTCATCCTGCTTGCCCAGTTCGATCAGCGCGAATCCTTTCTTCAGCTGCGCCGACGCCGCCTTGTTGCCGCTGGGAAAATTCTGCAACACCTGGTCGTAGCTCTGCGCCGCCTGCTGGTAGTTCCCCTGCCGGAACTGAATTTCTCCCAGATAGAAATAGGCAGTTCCCGCCAGATCGGTGTTGGGATAGAACTTGATGTAGTCGGAGAACTCCTGCGTCGCCAGATCGTTCTTGCCGCCGTTGTAATCGCGCAGGCCGTTGTTGTAGAGCACGTCCGGCGGCGGAGCGCGCGGCCATGGCCTGCTGCTGCGCCTGCTGCGTGGCCTGCTGCGCGCGCCAGACTCTGCTGCGTCGCCTGCATGTCTTCCAGTTGCTTGCTCACCTTGGCCAGGCGCACCTTGATTTCGTCCATGGTGTCGTTCAGCGCCTGAATCTGCCCGGAAAGCTGGTCGATCTTCGCCGCGCGAATCGCCCTGCTGCTTCTGCAGCGTGCTGCCTGCAGACGCATTGAGCGCGGTCGCAACTTTGTTGACGGCGTCGGTGTCCTGCTCCACCAGGTTCTTCATCACGCCCATGCGCTCGTCAAAGCTGCGCTGCATGGCCGTCATCTGCTCCTGCAGTTGCTGCACCTGGGTTTGCAACTGGACCATGTCTTTGTTTACGCCCCAGGCCGGAGCTGCTCCGAGCCAGAGCACCAGCAGCAACGCGAAAACGCAGAAACACGATGTGAGTTTCATAGAGGATTCCCTGAATACTGACCACTAGTTTAGATGCCTTGATTGTCCCACAGGCTGGGAGGATTCCGCACAGAAAGGACTACCCAGGAACCGGAACGCCGGAACCAGGGGAATCAGTGCACGCGAGCGCACTACGCGCTTCAGCGCACACCGCTGCGCATTTCACGCAGAGAATGAAACGGGGGACGCGGCTCAAGCGGCGTCCCCCGGTCGAGTCAATCTACTTCTGGTAGACGAAATGCCCGCGGCGGTTCTGCTGCCAGCAAGCTTCGTTGCTTTCTGTGCAGAACGGTTTTTCTTTGCCGTAGCTGATGGTCTTGATGCGGCTGGCGCTGACGCCGGCCGCGATCAGCGCATTCTTCACCGCACTGGCGCGCTTGTCGCCCAGAGCCAGGTTGTATTCGGTCGAGCCGCGTTCGTCGCAGTGTCCTTCAATCGTGAAGTTGATATTGGCGTGCTGATTGAGGAACTGCACGTCGGCCTGCACCGAAGCTCTGCTGGTCGCCGCGAATGTCGGCCTTGTCGTAGTCGAAGTAGACGTCCTTCATGTTCTGGCTGAACAGGTCCTCGTCCGTGACCGACGGCAGCCGGCGGCGGCGGTGGTGGCGGCGGCTGCGTCACGGTGAGCCGCGCGGTGGCTTCCTGCGTTCCGCCCGCTCCCTTGGCGGTCAGGTGATAGGTCGTGGAATCCGTCGGGGTCACGGCTTGCGATCCGTTGGGCTGCACGGCGCCGATGCCGTCGATCGATACATCGGTGGCATTGCTGGTCTGCCAGGTCAGCGAGGCCGATTGTCCCGCCTGAATGGTGTTCGGATTCACGGAAATCGAAGCGGTTGGAGCCGGGCGGTGGCGGCGGGGGTGGTGGCGGAGGCGGAGCCGCTTTCTTTCCGCAGGCGCCAAGCGTCAGTAGAGCGCCCAGTGCGACGATCAGCAGAAACCACTTCATGCTTTGTTGCTTCACTTTATTCCTCCCTGCGACCCCGAAGGCTTGCCTCCGGGGTCAGACGAAGTGTATTTACTATTTCCAACTCCAGTTGGGTTGCGTGTTGCGTCCGGTAAAAGTCAGTTGCTGGACTTTGGTCCCATCGGCCAGCATGGTCCAGATCTCTTCCTTGCCCGGACCGGCTCGATTGAAACACGATATGCCGTCCATCCGGCGACCACGAAGGAAAATCGTTGCGCCCGCCATCGTGCGTCAGCTGCACCCACTGCTTGCTGGCGATATCCATCAGGTAAATATCCGACGCGCCCGGTTCGCCCGGCCCGTATTTCCGCACCCAGGCAAACGTCAGAAACTGCCCGTTGGGCGCCCAGTTCGGCGAAACCGCATATCCCTGATCGGTCATGCGCTGCAGGTTGGTGCCGTCGGCTTCCATGGTATAAATCTGCGGCAAGCCCGGTGCGCCCGCTGACAAAGGCAATCTGCGCATTCGTCTTCCGGTTCCAGACCGGAGAAACATCCGGCCCTTTGGCCGTGGTCATACGATGTAAATTCCCGCCGGACGCATCGGAAACATAAATTTCCGGCTCGCCTCCGCGCGACGACGAAAACGCCAGCTTCGTCCCGTCCGCCCGACCACGCCGGCGACAGATTCGTCCCGCCCATATGCGGGAAACTCACCGTCCGGTTCAGGTCGAGCGAGTACATCATGATTTCCCAGCCCGCTCTTGGTCAGGCTGCTGAAGGCCAGGCGCGACCCGTCGGGCGAAATCCGCGGCGACAGCGAAATCGAGCCCAGATGCGTGATCTGGTGCTGGTTCGAGCCGTCGTAATCCATGGCCCAGATTTCCTTGTGCCCGGTGCGGTCGCTGACAAAATAAATCTGCGTCTCGGCGATGCCGGTGATGCCGCCGCCCAGCCGGAAGATAATTTCGTCGGCGAACTTGTGGGCCATCATCCGCGCCGCGGCGTCGCTGGGCGTATCCGTGTATTGCTTGCCCAGAACCTGCGGCGACTGCGTATTCTTCACGTCGTACAGCCAGCCCTGCACGGTCAGCTTTCCCGCCGCCACGCCCAGGCTCCCGAAGGCCAGCATGGCGGCGTTGGGAGGAGGCGCGTTCCACGCCAGAAAGTTCACCTCCGGCGGCTGCCCCGGAACCTGCAACGGATAGAAACTCTTCGAAACCAGTTCGACCACGCCGGAGACGTCGAGATCGTTCCACAGCGTGTCGTTGAAAGTCTTGAGCAGCGCGGCGTTCTGCGGATCGCTAGCTCGAGGGCTTGAAGTCGGGAACGGCCAGCCGCACTTTCTCCACGCCCAGGCTGGTGCCGGTCTTGACCCAATCCTGCGCGAGAGAGCGGAGGAAGCAAAGCAGCAAAGGAGCAACGCCAGCGCGAACACCGAGGCCGCGGAAACCGCTAGGCCATCGCCGGGAGATTTGGTCTAGCGCTTTCGTCCATCCGTGTGAGGAGAGAAACATACTCCGTACGACAATATCGTATCCCGATATGAATTGCTTTGCAAGGTTTCTTCCCTCACATGGCCGATTTCCGCAGCATCTGCATCCTCGATTGTGCCTCCATTCTCGAAGCGCAATACTCAATCGGATAGTGCCTGCGTACCCGGTACTCGGCTGACGTTCACTCTCTTCTTGTAATCGAACCAGTACTCCACCGAAATCTTGCTGCCGGAATAATCCGGCGGCAACGGACCGAAAGTATCGATCCGCTGCAGCGCGCGCACCGCCGAAATATCCAGCGACGGCACGCCGCTCGACTGCTCCACCTGCACATTCGACGGGATGCCCGTCGCGCGCGATGTCGAACGTGATATACACCCGCTGCGCCGTCGTGATTCTGCGGATCGACCTCGTACTTCAGCCAGTTCTCCGAAACCTTCTGCTGAATCACCTGCACATACCACGCGTACTTCGTGCCGAAATCCCCGCCGCCTCCGGTGACCCCGAATCCGCCCTTGGCGCCCGCCGCGCTGAACGTGCCGTAAGGCCCGCTGACCGGGCCGCCTTCGCCGAAGGCAACCTGATTGTTCTCTTCCTCCGGCGCCGGCTGCGGCTTCTCCTTGGTTGCCGTCTCCTGCTTCTTCTTCGGCTTTATCTTCGTGTTCTTGCCCTGAATCTCAATCGCGTCCGGCTCCTTCTCTTCGATCTTGGGTTGCGACTTGCGTGACCCCCTTCGATTCATTGGCCAGCACATTCTGCGTCTGCGCAGGATTCGCCGGCAGCGGAACCGTGCTCACCAGTGTCGCGCCGATCGCTTCTCCGCCGCCGCCTGCGCCCCACGTCGCCGCCGCTTGTCCGGTAGAACGACCGCAGAGTAAATCAGCAAGCGCCACGGTGACGCCCACGTGCAGGCCCGCCGACCACGCCAGCGCGCGGCCCCAGCGGTCGTGCTCGAAATAGATCTCAGCGTTTGCTGCCATTTTGCTCCAGAGGCTGCGTCACAATGCTGACGTTGGTAATCCCCGCCTGCTTCACCGCATCCATCACCGTGGCGAAAGCGCCGAAGGGAACATTCTCATCCGCCCGCACAAAAATGGACTGGTTGCGCGGATCGCGAATCTTCTGCTGCAGCTTGCTGCCAATCTCATTAATGTTGATGGCGTCATTGCCCAGAAAGACGCGCTGATCTTTATTGATCGTGATCACCATGCGCTCTTCCGTGATCTCCTTCACCGTGCGCGTCTTCGGCACGCTGACGTCGATGCCCGACTGCAGCACCGGCGCCGTCACCATGAAAATAATCAGCAGCACCAGCACCACATCCACCAGCGGAGTGATGTTGATATCGGCCATCGCGGTCTGCGTGCGTCCGTTGGAAGCAGTGAATGCCATCAGCGCCTCACTTCGGTGCGAACCTGGAGCCTGCGCCTGGCTGTGCTCGACCGCATTGAGTACTTCGAGCGCAAAGTCGTCGCTGCGCGACGCAAATTCGCGGATCGACGCCCCAATCAGGTTATAGGCAATCACCGCCGGAATCGCGGCCGCCAGTCCGGCCGCCGTGGTGATGAGAGCTTCTGAAATGCCGGGAGCCACCGCGCGCAGCGTCGCCGCGCCGGCCGTGCCCAATCCGTGAAACGCATCAATGATGCCCCACACCGTGCCAAACAGTCCGACAAACGGCGTCACCGCGGCCGTAATCGCGAGCCACGGCATATTCCGTTCCAGCCGCGTGATTTCTTCCGACGCCCCAATCTGCATCCCGCGCTGAATCGACAGCAGATTTCGCAGCGTGCCCGCGGTCGCGGCCTGCCGCTTGTATTCTTCATACCCGCCTTCGAATACGCCGACCAGCGGGCTGGGCTTGAATTGTTCGGCCACGGCGGCAATATCCTGCAAGCCGCTGTGCCTTGCGAAACGCGCGCACGAAGCGTCCGCTCTGCGCGCGCGCCCGCCGCAGCAGGCTCCATTTGGTCAGGATGATCGACCAGGAGACCAGGCTGAACGCCAGCAGCGCAAGCAAAACCAGCTTGGCCACCGCGCCAGTGTTGGAGATCATGTCGACGATTTCGCCGCCGACGAACAGCTGCCAGCAAGGGGAAGAATTGCATCGGTTTTAGGAGAACACCTCTGTGATTATAGATGAACCGACATGCGCACTTTTCCGCACGTACCCGATCCGGCAATGAAATATTCGGAGTTGATGCACGGCTGTTCAGTGGATCGCTCGTCGGATCGCGTATTCGTTGAACGCAAACTTGCACTGCCATCGAATCCAGATACGGCGAATCCAGCGGCGTGAAGTGCAGATCCTTCACCTGAATCATCACGTAAAATCCGTCGACCTTCATGATCCGCTTCGCGCGCAATCGGCACCGGGCCAAATCGGTTCGGGTCGAGCCACCATAGAGTTGTTCTTCGCATCCGTCCGAAGGTTCCTGCTCCGCCAGCAGAATGTTGCTGTAGAATGTCGTGACGCAAATCCCTGAGCTTCACCCTGCCAGGAAGTGATCTGGTTGTCGCCCTCCGGGCCTCTGCGGCGTAATCGTCAGCTCATAACGATCGTTGCCCCGGGAATCCTTGATGCGTTCGCGGTACGTCGCATTCTCCGGACTGAGCTTGGCCTCGAAGCTTCCTCGGTGATCTGAGTCGAGCCCTTGCCGAAAGCTTTCGGCATAGATCGGTCGGCGGACCATTCTGGCCGCAACGGCGGCACCGTGCACGCAGTGATCACGAGCGCTAGAAGAACAAGCGCCATCGCGATTCATCGGCGGTGGACCTCCTCCAGCGTCGCGAGAGCCGGAGTTAGCGCCGTCGTAGCCGACTCCGCATTCATTTTTCGCAGCCAGTCGCACAGCGCCTGCGAGGCGCGATTGCTGTTCCGCGCCAGCCGCAAACTTGTGGCCACAGCCAGGGCCGCATGACGGCAAACCAGGCAAATCGCCCTTCCAGAAATTGGCCGTTGGAATCCACAAAGCGCTCCATCGACGGGAAACTGAAATCGAATTCGTCAGAAATCACTTTCACCACCGCGAATCCCACTCCCCGCACTTCCGCCGCGCGCGCGACCGCGGCCGCTTCCATGTCGACCGCCTGCGCCCGAAACGAATCCCGCAGCTTCGCCTTCTGCTCCGGGCTCGCGACCGATCCGAAACTGACCAGCACGCCTTCACCGCGATTCGAGATTCACGCTGCTGCCGTCGCCCGCATTGACCACCCGCCGCGGCCGCACGATGCTCCCCGACTTTCAGCGCCGGGATCGAGCGCCCCGGCGAAGCCCGCCGAATAGACCACCTGCGGCGCATAGAGCGCGATCACCGCCTCCGCCGCTCGCCGCGCCGCTTCCGCTCCGATCCCGCCGCAAACCAGAACAAATCATCCTTCTCAAAAAATCGAAATCGCCTGCCGTGACGTCTCCTTCTCGCTGACGCGCCACTCCTTCACCAGCGGCCGCACCTCGCGCTCCAGCGCGGCCACGATGGCGAACTCTAGACATATCCGTTGCCCCGGAACCACTCCACCGCCCGCCGCAGCGCCCCTTCGACCGGCACGATCTTCCACCCCAGCTCGCGCTCAGCTTTGCCGGAACTGGCAAACATTTTCTTCTTGCCCATGCGCACCGTATCAACCGTAGCGCGCGGCTCGCGCTTCAACAGCCTCCCGGTAATCGCCTCGTCGATCACTCCCGTCGCAAACGCAAAAAAATAAGGCAGCTTGATCTTCGGCGAAGGCAGCCCGGTGATCTCACCCAGCCTGTCCAGAATCTGCTTCAGCGTAAGATCCTCTCCGCCCAGAATATACCGCTCGCCCGACTTCCCTTTTTCCAGAGCCGCAACGTGTCCCAGCGCGCACTCCCGTCACATCGACCAGATTCAATCCTGTTTCCACATACGCGGGAAACTTGCGCTTCAGAAAGTCGACGACGATCCGCCCGGTCGGCGTCGGCTTCACATCCTGCTCGCCGATCGGCGTCGTCGGATTCACCGTCACCACGTGCATCCCGCTGCGCCCCGCCTCCAACGCCACCTGCTCCGCCATGAACTTCGACCGCTTGTAGTGGCCGATCATGTCGGCCAGCGAAACCGGAGAATCCTCATCCGCCGGATGTCCGTTGCTGGTGAACCCCATCGTCGCCACGCTCGAGGTGTACACCACGCGCCGCACGCCATTCTTTCGCGCCGCTTCCAGAATCGCCCGCGTCCCCTCGACGTTGGACCGGTACATCTCCTCCGGATCGCGCACCCAGAGCCGGTAGTCGGCCGCCACGTGAAAAACGGTATCGCAACCCGACATCGCTTTTTCGAGCGAGGCGGCGTCGCGCAGATCGCCGGTCGCAGTCTCAGCTTTGAGCCCTTCCAGATTGCGCAGATTGCTCGTAGGACGCACCAGCAGCCGCAGGTCCGCGCCCTGATCGGCGAGAGCGCGGGCGACGTGGGAGCCGAGGAATCCGGTAGCGCCGGTGACGAAAGCTTTCAAAGATATTCTCTCAGTTCTCAGTTCTCAGTTTAAAGCAAGGGCTGGCGGATCAGTGGATAAACGACGTGGATGAAAGGGACGGCAAGCGGGCACGCTCTCGGCTTCGGTGGCGTGCGGCTTTGAGAGAAAGCGTCCGGTTACATTGAGTGAGCCTAGTCACAGCGATGCCTAAGTTCCCGCTGATACGATTCGCGGTGGAGGCCCTGTCATGAACACCAAAACTCTAGCTATGGTTCTGATCCTCTTCAGTTCCTACCTATTCGGCCAAGCGAATCGGACTGACGCAAACAACAAATCGACGTTTAAAGGCACGTACACTCTACGAACAGATCAGAAGCCGCTAGCACAAAGCATCGAGCTAACGGGGGGCAGTGTTTACCAAGAAGACGGAGTTTTGAGCTGCCGGAGCGATTGTGAGGTAAAGCTCGGATATGTGCTGGTGAAGGCTGACGAGGTTGACTTCCAAACCTACACGGGCGAGGCTGAGGCGCGCGGAAACGTCAGAATTAAGGCGTTGCCAGTTAGAGCAGCTGACACGCTGCGACCGTGGCAGATTCGCTGATCGGCGAAACATCTCCATCACGCTCACCGACCAGGTGTAACCCGTAACCAGCAGCAATATGGCGGTACGCTTGGAAGTGCGCCCTAACTCCCCGCCTTCTCCATGATTTTCGCGTACGTCGTCAGCGCCAGCAGCGGGAAGTAATCCCGGTAGAGGTGATACTTCAGATAAAACACGCGCGGGAATCCCGTGCCGGTAAAGAACGGCTCATCCCACGATCCGTCTGTCCTCTGCGTGCGCAGCAGATAGGCAATGCCGCGCGCCACCGAGTCGCTGCGAATGTCATTAGCCGCCAGCAATCCCAGAATCGCCCAGGCCGTCTGCGAAGGCGTGCTCTCCCCCTGCCCGCGCAGCGTCGGATCGTCGTAAGACCCAACGGTCTCGCCCCAGCCGCCATCGGCGTTCTGCACCATGCGCAGCCATTCCGCCCCCTGCTGCACGCAAGGCTCGTGCAGGTCCATCCCGATCGCTTCCAGCCCGCGCAGCACCAGCGCGGTGCCGTAGATGTAATTCACGCCCCAGCGCCCGAACCAGCTTCCATCCGGTTCCTGCTCTTTGCGGACAAAATCAATCGCCCGCTTCACCGCCGGATGATTCTTGTCGTACCCGTAAGTCGCCAGCATCTCGAGAATGCGCCCCGTAATATCCACGGTCGGCGGATCGAGCATGGCGTTGTGATCGGCAAATGGGATGTGCTCGAACACCATCTTGTCGTTGTCTTTGTCAAACGACGCCCAGCCGCCGTTCTTGCACTGCATGGAAAAAATCCAGTCAATCGCGCGCTGCACCGACTCCCGCTGGTAGCGTCCATTGGGATGCTCCACCCGGCTCAACCCCAGGCAAACCATCGCGCTGTCATCGACATCCGGATAAAACTCGTTGTTAAACTCGAAGTACCACCCGCCCGGCTGGCCCGTCTTGTTCTTCACTTTCCAGTCGCCGACATTGCGCACTTGCTTCTGCAGAATCCAGTCCGCGCACTTCACCATCCGCGGATCATTCGCCGGCACCCCCGCCTCGCCCAGCGCAAACAGCGCGTACGCCGTATCCCACACCGGCGACATGCAGGGCTGCATGCGGAACGTGTCTTCCTCTTCGATCCCCAGCTTCTCAAACTCGTCCAGCGCGCGAATCACCTGCGGATCGTCCAGCGAATATCCCAGGCAGCGCAGCGCAATGATCGCGTTCATCATCGACGGGATAAATCGCCCCCAGCCCGTCGCTCATCTCAAAGCGCGCCAGCATCCACTTCTCCGCGCTCTTCAACGCGACCGACCGCAGCGGACGAACGTGCACCCGCTCAAACCAGTGCGTCATGCGATCGAGCACCAGAAAGAAATTCCGCCACGACACCAGCTTCTTCGCCCAATGCAGGTGCATGCGCGACTTCTGCATCCCGCCGACAAACAGCTCTTCCACGCCCATCTCGCGCGGAATCTTCTTGAATGGCTTTTTGGCGTAGCAGATCGAAAGCGGCACCAGGATGGCGCGCGACCACGAAGAAATTTCGTAGATATTGAACCAGAACCAGTTGGGGAACAGCACGATCTCCGGCGGAATTGCCGGAACCGCATCGTAGTCATACTGCCCGAAGAAGCACAGATAGATCTTGGTAAATGTATTGACTTCGGTGACGCCGCCCATCTCCAGAATCTTCTTGCGGGCGCGCTCCATCGCCGGATGGTCCGCCGTATATCCCGCCAGCTTCAACCCGAAATACGCCTTCACCGAAGCGCTGATGTTCGACGGCCCCGCGGCATAAATGCTCCACCCGCCATCTTCATTCTGATGCCGCAGAATCCAGTTCGCGCACTTCTGAAACCGCTCCTGGTTGCCAGTTCCGAGCAGCGTGTGCAGCAGGATGTAATCCGACTCGAGCGTCGTATCCGCTTCGAGTTCCCCGCACCAATAGCCATCTTCATGCTGCTGCGAGAACAGCCACTTCCGCGCAGCCGCAATCGCGGCGCCCACGCGGCTGCCCAGTCCTTCAATTTTTCCGAAACGAAGCTGGGGGTTGAACCTAGAGAAGTCGCAGAGGATAAATGGGCATCGGGGGAGTCAATATTCATCGATTGGCGGCTCCGTTAATCCGCGGTCGCGTTGGCCGGAGCGGCGGCGATCGCCTCCACAATCTCCGGCGGCAGCCCGAAGCGTACGTTCTCCGGCATCACTTCCAGTTCCTGCATGTTGTCGAACCCTTTGTTGCGCAAAAACGTCACCGTCTCTTCGACCAGATGTTCCGGAGCCGAGGCCCCGGCCGTCAGGGCAATCGTCTTCACACCCTTCAACCACTCCGCCTCAATGTCGTTGCAGCTATCGATAAGATGCGCGTTCGTGCCCAGGTTGCGCGCCACTTCGACCAACCGGTTCGAGTTCGAGCTATTTTCCGATCCCACCACCAGCAGCAAGTCCGCCTCGGACGCCACCTGCTTCACCGCAACCTGCCGGTTTTCCGTCGCGTAGCAAATGTCCTGCGCCGCCGGTCCCTTGATGTTCGGGAACTTCTTCTTCAGCGCCGCAATAATGTCCTTGGTCTCATCCAGGCTCAGCGTCGTCTGCGTCAGATACGCCACGCGATCCGGATCCGGCACGTTCAGAGACTTCACCTGCTCCGGCGACCCCACCACCTGCGTCACCAGCGGAGCCTCGCCCAGCGTCCCAATCACTTCATCGTGATCCTTATGCCCGATCAGGATGAGCGAGTATCCTTCCTTGGCGAACTTCACCGCCTCCACGTGCACCTTGGTCACCAGCGGACAAGTCGCATCAATCACTCGCAACCCGCGTTTCGCGCTGTGTTCCCGCACGTCCGGCGAAACTCCGTGCGCGCTGTAAATAATGCGCTCGCCGTTGGGACTTCGTCCTCGCTGTCGACGAAAATCGCGCCTTTGCCGCGCAGTTCCTCGACCACAAAGCTGTTGTGGACGATCTCCTTGCGCACATAAATCGGCGGCCCAAACGCCTCCAGAGCAATGCGGACCACGTCAATCGCCCGCACCACCCCCGCGCAGAACCCCCTCGGCTTGAGCAGCAGTAAAGTCTTTCCGTCGTTTTTCGCTAGAATTCCAGACACGATGTAAGCCCGCTCCTCAAATCCCCATTCGCCCCGCCCCAGTTGTCATTCCAGAAAAACTCCCTCTGGTTTGTCATTCCGAGCGAAGCGAGGAATCTGCTCTCAGTCTTTAGATGCAAGAACTGCCACAAAACCCGTACGTTTAGGGTACACGATCCCCATTGTGGCGATACTAATAAACTACCGGAAAGTACCGGGATGGTCAACGTAAGGGCAATAATATCCTTGACACACATGTGCATTTAGTTCATAATCTTTGCATGGGTAACACGCCAAAGACTTTGCAAGCCGCAATCGCTTACTTTTCCGATCCAGAACAATGCTTCCGGTACGCCGTAAAATTGCGCTGGCCAGACGGCAAAGTTGAGTGTCCCAGATGCAGTGGATCGAAGCATTCCTTCATCAAGACTCGCCGTATTTGGTTCTGCTATGACTGCAAAACCACAGAAAGCGCTGGGATTAGCACCGAATGGGGAAATCCGGGGCCTGAACTGGGAATGCCATCCAGTGACCTTGCGTCGACCGATGACCTTTTCTTTTGGAATCCTCCGCCCGGAGGATCAATTTCGAATCCGTCAGGCCGCCAGCTGCGCCGCTCGCCGCGACTTGAGGTCTGTAAGGGTGATTTCGAGAATTTCGTCCGGCACTCCGCTGGCGGCAACCCGCAGCAGCAGCCCCGCCTTCCGATAAAACTCAATCAGAGGCGCAGTGCTCGGTCATAAGCCTCCAGCCGCACCTGGATCGATTCCGGCCGGTCATCTTCCCGCTGAAACAGCTTCCCGTCACAGTGATCGCACCGGCCGTCGACTTTCGGAGGTCGTTCGGTCACATGGAACACCGCCTTGCACTTCTCGCAAGTCCGGCGCCCGCCCGAGCCGAGCCACGATTTCGCCGAGCCGGTAGTTCGTAGTTCACCACCGCCGTAAGTGCGAGTCCTTCTCGCGTATCCAGCAACTTCTTGCAGCGATTCAGCCTGCCCCAGCGTACGTGGAAATCCGTCGAGGATGAATCCTCCCCCACAGCGCAGGCAGCCCGCCCGCTCCCGGACCATCTCCCACACCGTCGAATCGGGCACCAGCGCACCTCGGCGCATATATCCCAGCGCCTCCCTCATGGCCGGGCTCTGCTCACACGGCCGTCGCGGCTTCCGGCCGCGCGGAAAACATCGCCCGTCGAGAGGTGACAGGCCCCCAGCCGCTGGTTTAAAAGTCAGCCTGCGTCCCTTTGCCGACGCCCGGCGCTCCCAATAGGACAAGCCGCCACGGAGTCGAGCCCATTCGCGGTTGCCGTTTCCCTCGCACTGTGCCCGAGGGCCCTTGCAGCCACGCCACACGATCCTTTGCATTTTGTAGGCTCATCCTTCTGCCTATATCGGATGAGACCCCGACTGCTCAGTGACGCAGATCACAGAGGAATCGTCCCTGAATCACATGTTCCACCGTGACACCCTATTCGCCCGACATGGCCCCCTCGTGCCATCTACCCCCCACACCGTGGCCATTGTGACCGTGGTCGATTGGCGCAATATATTAATGTCATCGCGAGACTTCCAGGTCAGCGAAATGTTAGAGATCAAGAACAGACCGATGGTAGGCAACTCGCAGGATCGAGGCAACCTCTTCGAAGCCGCAACGCCGCCGGCTTCTGCTCGCGCTCGTTCTCCTGCTGGTCGCGCTGATCGCAGTGGTCTGAAAGACAGCAGTTCTGGTTCGGTCCAGATGAATCCACGCTGGAAACCGATGCGACCCGCGACTACCGCAACCTCAAAGACAGTGGCCACATCGACTCCCGCAGCGTCGCCGCGCAGGCGCCAGTCCAGGCATCGCACACAAACCCGCATCCCAGCCGCCAAGACTGCCGCTCAGCCCAAGCCTGCCGAAGCACCCGCCGTGACCACCATCGCACCGTCCTGCCTCCGCTGGACGTCGAGGTCATCGCCGGCGACAACCACAACAAGATTCATCCCGGCAGCAACGCCGCGAAAGTTGAAATCACACAGCAGGCGACGGCACAATCTGACTCTGGCCGCAGCCACCAACGCAGCCGAGCGCGAGCGCATGACCGCGGAAGCCCGCGCGACCGCGACTTACCCGCGCTGGCGCAGCACATGAATGTGCAGGGATCGGTTGTGTTGCAGGCCGTGATCGGCACCGACGGCGTGATTCAGAATCTTCACGTGCTGAGCGGCCCCGCCATCCTGGCCTCGGCAGCCCAGCAGGCGGTGCGTGAGTGGCGCTTCAAGCCGATCGTGCAGAACGGTCAGCCCGTCGAAACCAAGGCCAAGATCACAGTCAACTTCACCATCAAGGTCGCCGACGGCTCCGGCAACACCACCCTGGCCGAGAGCCGCAGCCGAACGACCTGATCTTCACCCGCTAGCGCGATCATCTCCACAAAGAGTAACGAACCGGTATCAGCCGTTCGCCTTAATCATCTGCTCGGCATGCTTGCGCGAAGTCTCGGTCAGCTTCGCCCCACTCAACATGCGCGCCACTTCTTCGGTTCGCTCCTCGCCGGTCACCGCGCGAATGCTGGTGCGCGTGCGCCCGCCCGATTCCTTCTTCTCGATCACATAATGATGATCGCCAAACGTCGCAATCTGCGGCAGATGGGTCACGCACAAAACCTGATTCGATCGCGCCAGCGACTTCAATTTCTTCCCCACCGCCTCCGCCGCCCGCCCCCCGATCCCAGTATCAATTTCGTCAAACACCAGAGTTCGTCTGGGTGCCCCATTTCTCGCGTTTTTTGCGAGCAGGGCGGGAGGTTTTGGGACTTTCTCGCTTTTTGCGTGCACTCCGCCTCCACGCTCGCCTTCAACGCCAGCATCACCCGCGAAAGTTCTCCGCCCGAGGCGATGTGCTCCAGCTGCCGCAACGGCTCGCCGGGATTCGTCGAGATCATATACATCACCTGATCGATGCCCGATCCAGTCCAGTTCCCTTCTTCTTCCGAACTCGTCATCTCGATCCGGAACGCCGACTTCATCGCCAGATCGTTGATCTCCGCCTCCACCAGCTTTTCCAGCCGCCGGCGCCGCTTCCGCTCGTTTCTTCGATAGCGCCCGCGCCGCCCGCAGATATTCCCCAGCAGCCTTCGCCAGTTCAGCCGCGCAATCCCCGCAGGATCTCGTCTTTGTTCTCCACCTCCGACAATTTGCGCGAAACGTCCGCGCCGAACTGAATCACCTCATCCAGCGTCGGCCCATACTTGCGCTTCAGCCGGTCCAGCAGCGCCAGCCGGTCCTCCACCTGCGCCAGATGTTCCGGCGAAGCATGAATCCCTCCCGCATAATCGCGCACGGTCGCGCCCACATCTTCCACGCTGATGCGCGCCGTCTCCAGCGCGGCCAGCGCCTCCTGAAATTTCGGCTCGTACCGGACCAACTCCTCGACCTGCTTCTGCGCCGCCCGCAGCGACGACGCCGTCGAGCCATTGCCCTCGTACAGCAGATCAAACGCATTCATCGCCGCGTTATAGATTTTCTCCGCGTTGGCGAGCACGCGCTTCTCGCCCTCCAGCCGCTCGTCCTCTCCACTCTGCAGCCGCGCCTCTTCGATCTCGCGCTTCTGGAAAATCCACAGATCCACCAGCCGCAGCCGGTCCTGCTCTCCGCGCTCCAGTTCGTCGATGCGCGTGCGAATCTCTTTCCACGCCGCGAACGCCGTCTCGACCGCCTCCAGTTGGCTGCCCGCAAACGCATCCAGCAACCCCAGCCGCGCCGGCCCATCAAACGACAAAATGGATTCGTTCTGCGCATGAATGGTCGCCAGATGCGGCGCCAGCAGCCGCAACACCGCCACGGTCGCCGGCTGATTGTTCACGAACACGCGCCCCTTGCCTCCGGCCGCAATCTCGCGCCGCAGAATCAGCGACCCATCGTCCGATTCGTCCAGCCCATTCGCTTCCAGAATTCCAGCCAGCGGCTTCTCCGCCGCACCCTCCGCCTCAAACACCGCCGACACCACGGCCCGCTCCGCGCCCGCGCGAATCACATCGCTCGACGCCTTGTCGCCCAGCAGCAGCGCCAGCGCATCCACCAGGATCGACTTCCCCGCCCCGGTCTCGCCCGTCAGCAGGTTCAACCCCTGCCCGAACTCCACCACCAGGTTGTCGAT
This sequence comes from uncultured Acidobacteriaceae bacterium, assembly GCA_963795875.1. GTDB lineage: Bacteria > Acidobacteriota > Terriglobia > Terriglobales > Acidobacteriaceae > Sulfotelmatobacter. The sequence continues at coordinate 28,140 of CAWCJM010000002.1, read as the reverse complement.
CACCGCATAGTTCTCGAGCCGCATTTCAATCAGCACAAGTCATCCTGCGAAACGCGAAGTTTTGCGCAGCATAGCATGAAAGCCGTGAATCGCAGTGTAGCGCCGAAGAGTAGCGCCGGCATCCCGCCGGCTGTCCCGAGCGCGCCGTGAGCTTCGCCGAAGGACGCTTGCCCCGAAGCCGTCCCGCACCTTGCCGCTGTCCGTACGCCACCGCACCAGACCCCACCCGTTACCCTCGGTCAACCCCATCCCCTTGATTTGAAACGAACCCGCCCCCGACATCATCTAAAATAGCTTCGATGGCCATTGCCGGACAGTTCGCGGTCGAAACTCACCCGCATTCGATCCCCGCGACCATGCAGGCCGCGGTCTACCGCGGCGTGAACGACGTCCGCCTCGAAACCGTTCCCGTCCCCAACATCGGCCCCGGAGAAATGCTCGTCCGCGTCCACTCCTGCGGCGTTTGCGGCACCGACCTGAAAAAGATTTCCACAGGCTCCCACTCCGCCCCCCGCATCTTCGGACACGAAACCTCCGGCGTAGTCGCCGCCGTCGGCGAGGGCGTGCAGACGTACCGCCCCGGCGACCGCGTCATGGTCTTCCATCACATCCCTTGCCGCCAGTGTTTCTATTGCCAGAACAAGACTTTCGCCCAGTGCGCCACCTACAAGAAAGTCGGCTGCACCGCCGGATTCGAGCCTTCCGGCGGCGGTTTCGCCGAATATGTCCGCGTCATGGACTGGATCGTCGAGCACGGCACGGTCCGCATTCCCGACGGCGTCTCGTTCGAGCAGGCCTGCTTCGTCGAACCGGTCAACACCTGCATGAAAGGGATCGACGCCCTGCGCCTCCGCCGGGCGAGACGGTTCTGGCCATCGGCCAGGGTCCCATCGGCATCATATTGAGTGTGCTGGCCAAGCAGGCCGGGGCCACCTTAATTACTTCCGATTTGTATCCCGAGAGGCTTAGAATAGGATCAAGTTTCGGGTTAGAGCTTACAATTGATGCTTCGCAGACAAACGTAGTCGAGCGCGTCCGCGAATTGACCGAGGGGCGTGGCGCCGATGCGGTAATTCTCGCGGTCGGCGGCAACTCCCTGATTCGCACCGCGATGGATGCGGCCCGTCCCGGTGGACGGGTATTGCTGTTTGCGCAAACGCAGCACGGAGAGGCCTTGATCGATCCTGCAGCCATCTGTGTCGATGAGAAAACTCTGGTGGGGTCCTATAGTGCGTCGGTCGACTTGCAGGAAGAGTCGGTCCGTTTTGTCATGAACCGTGAGATGGATCTGGAACGGCTGGTCAGCCATCGCTTCCCGCTCTCCGAGAGCCCGCAAGCCCTGGATCTGGCCGCCCATCCGCAACCTTCGTCCATGAAGATCATGATTCAGCCCGGCAGTACGTGGCTTGGGTAGTTTGCAGTAAGTGGCTTGGTGGGTTTTGTGGAAGGGCGCGACCTTCAGCCGTGCGGTTTCGGTGGAAGGGCACGACTTTAGTCGTGCCGTTAAGGGCAACAATTTCAGCGGGGCTTTAGCCCCTGTGGTTCGCGGTAACTGGAAGGAAGCCAGCAGTGAATGGAAAAATGACCGCTGCCGTCTTGTACGGCAAAGAAGACCTTAAGATTGAAAAAGTACCCATCCCTCGCGTGGGAGACGGCGAGGTTCTGGTCAAAGTCCAAGTCGCTCTGACCTGCGGCACCGATCTCAAGGTGTACCAGCGCGGCTACCACGCCCGCATGATCGTCCCTCCCGCCCTGTTCGGCCACGAACTGGCCGGAGTGATCGAGGAAGTCGGCGCCGGCGTCAACGGCTTCAAGAAGGGCATGCGCGTCGTCGCCCTCAACTCCGCCCCCTGCCAGATGTGCTTCTACTGCTCCAAGCATCAGGAGAATCTCTGCGAAGATCTGCTCTTCAACAACGGCGCGTACGCCGAATACATTCGCGTGCCCAAGCGCATCGTCGAAGCCAACATGCTGATCATTCCGCCCAACGTCAGCTTCGAAGACGCGGCCATGACCGAGCCTCTGGCCTGCGTGCTGCGCGGCCTGCATGAAACCGGCGTCGAGATCGGCGACACCGTCACCATCCTCGGCGGCGGCCCCATCGGCCTCATGTTCGTTCAAGTCGCCCGCGCCATCGGCTGCAACGTGATTTCCGTCGTCAAGCGCGACGGCCAGGTCGAAGCCGCCAAGCACATGGGCGCGCACGAAATTATTCAGACCACGAAAGTACCGAACGTAGTCGATGCCGTCCGCGCGCTTTCTCCGCAGAAGCGGGGTTGCGACGTCGTCATCGAAGCCGTCGGCAAGCCAGAAGCGTGGGAGTGGGCCGTCGACATGGTCCGCAAAGGCGGCACCGTCAACTTCTTCGGCGGATGCGCCAGCGGAACCAAAGTGCAGCTCGAAACCAATCGCCTGCACTATTCCGAAATCACGCTGAAAGCCACGTTCCACCACACGCCGGAAACGGTTCGCCGGGCCTTCGGATTGATCGCGGCCAAGAAAATTCGCCCCACCGACTACATCACCGGGGAGGCGCCACTGTCGCGCCTGCAGCAGGTTCTGCGCCACATGCTGAACCGCGGCGGCGACATCAAAACCGCAATCATCCCCGGCCACTGATTCGGCGAGGTTGGGAAGGGCACGACTTTAGTCGTGCCGTCCAGGTTCACAAAGTTTGTCATCCTGAGCGAAGTAACTGGTTCGCGAACGCGAACCAGTTACGCAGTCGAAGGATCCCTACCTCGCAAGAGTGCAGGCGGAAACGCAGGAATTCGTGGGAAAACACTGATTTGTCATCCGTACAAGAACATCACCGCAACTACCCTCGTCCGCCCTCGGCTGGACCCGCCTGCCCGCCGCACTACGCCATCCCCGCCACCGCACCCTACGCTCGCCGAAGCCCGCGAATACTGCGCCCGCCTCGCCCGCACGCACTACGAAAATTTCTCCGTCGCCAGCTGGTTTCTTGCCCAGCCGCCTGCGCCAGCATTTCTTCAACGTCTACGCCTACTGCCGCATCTCCGACGATCTGGGCGACGAAGTCGGCGACACCGCCGCCTCGCTCGAACTGCTGGACCAGTGGCAGCACGAACTCGACGCCTGCTACGAAGGCTCTCCGAAACATCCGGTGTTCGTGGCCCTCGCCGAAACCGTGCGCCAGTTCGACATTCCCAAACACGAATTCTCCGACCTGCTCATCGCCTTCCGCCAGGATCAAACCGTCACCCGCTTCGAAACCTTCAACGACGTCCTGGCCTACTGCAACTATTCCGCGAATCCCGTCGGCCATCTCGTGCTCTACCTCTGCGGATACCGCGACCCCGAGCGCCAGCAACTTTCCGACTTCACCTGCACCGCCCTGCAACTCGCCAACTTCTGGCAGGACGTCAGCGCCGACTACGCCAAGGGACGCATCTATCTTCCGCTCGAAGACCTTCACCTCTTCAACGTCAGCGAAGACGACATCGCGCGCAACCAGAACACTCCCGCCTTCTGCGCGATGATGAAGTTCGAAGTCGAGCGCGCCCGCGACTGGTTCCGTCAAGGGCCTGCCGCTGATCGGAAAAGTCGATCGCGAACTGGCCATCGATCTCGATCTGTTCAGCCGCGGCGGCCAGGAAATTCTGAATGCGATCGAAAAGCAGGACTACGCTGTCCTCGGAAATCGCCCGTCGATCTCGAAGCCCCGCAAACTCGCTCTGGTCGCGCGCGCCGCCATCGGCAAACTTTTGGGCATCTGGCAGAGCTGGAGCACAACCAGTGAGCGCCGGGCACGCAGCAAGGTCCCCCTTCCCTGGACCCCCGCTCCGCCGCAGCTCGTCATGGCGTATTCCGTCTGCAAGGGCATCACCCGCACCGCGGCCAAGAATTTCTACTACGCATTTCTCGTCCTGCCGCGCCGCAAGCGCGAAGCGCTCTGCGCCGTCTACGCCTTCATGCGCCGCTGCGACGACATCGCCGACGACCCCACGCTCAGCCTTCCCGAACGCCGCCAGAAGCTCGACATCTGGCTCGACGCGCTGCACCGCGCCCAGCAAGGCGAGCCCACCGACGACGCCATCCTGCTCGCTCTGACCGACGCCCAGCGCCGCTTCTCCATTCCCGCCGGATTGCTCGACGAACTCGCCCTCGGCACCGCCATGGACGTCGAAGAAGAGGAAGCCTCCGCACAAACCACCAGCGCTCCCGGCCTCACCATCCAGTACAAGACTTTCGAAGACCTCCGCCTCTACTGCTATCGCGTCGCCTCGGTCGTCGGTCTGGTCTGCATCCACATCTTCGGATACCGCGATCCCGCCGCCGAGCCCCTCGCCGAGCGCTGCGGCCTCGCCTTCCAGCTCACCAACATCATTCGCGACGTCAAAGAAGACGCCGCCATGGGCCGCATCTATCTTCCCGAAGAAGACCTCGCGAAGTTCGACCTCTCGGCCTCCGAACTGCTCGCGACGCCCGATCCCGCGCGCTTCCGCCCCTGCTCGCGCTCGAAGCCGACCGCGCCCGCGAGTTCTACGCTTCCGGCGACGAATTGATCCCGTACATCTCCGAAGACAGCCAGCCCGCGCTGTGGGTCCTGGTCACCATCTACCGCCGCCTGCTCGAGAGAATCGCCGAAAAGCAATACGACGTCTTCACCGCCAAAGTCGCCTTGAGCACCTCGGAAAAGCTCCGCATCCTCGGGAAAGGTTTCTTCAAGCGCATCCTGTGACGCAAGCAACCTTGCCATCCCAACCGAAGCAGGAACGAGTAACACCCCTTGTCATTCCGACCGGAGCGAGCGAAAGCGAGCGCAGTGGAGGAACCTGCTGTTGCGGGTGCCCCACCCTTCTTTCGCGTTCTTCGCGAAAGAGGGTGGGGACTGTGACTCTGAACTAATTCCGCGCCAAACGAAGCATGCCCCCCACTCCCCAACCCACAGTCGCCATCGCCGGAGGCGGTCTCGCCGGACTCGCCGCCGCCTGCGCCCTTCCGACGCCGGCTTCCGCGTCACGCTGTTCGAGAAGCGTCCCTTCCTCGGCGGACGCGCTTCCTCCTGGGAACATCCCGGCACCGGCGAAGTCGTCGACAACTGCCAGCACGTTCTGTTCCGCGTCTGCACCAATCTGCTGGAGTTCTACGACCGCATCGGCGTCGCCGACCAAATCCGCTGGTACGACCAGATGACCTTCATCGAACCCGGCGGCCGCACTTCCGTGATGAAGTCTTCCCCGCTTCCCGCGCCGCTGCACACCGCGCCGTCGTTTCTGAACTTCTCGTTCCTGAGCCCAGCCGACAAGCTCTCGATCGCGCGCGCACTGGTTCCGCTCACGCTCACCGATCAACGCGACACCGGACAATCCTTCCAGCACTGGCTCGATCAACACGGACAAACCAAGCAGGCGATCGAGCGCTTCTGGCAGCCCATCCTGATCAGCGCGCTCAGCGAAGAACTCGACCTGATCTCCAGTCTCCGCCGCCGCGCAAGTCGTCCGCGAATCGATGAAGTCTCCCGCCGCCCGCCACATGGGCGTGCCCACCGTCCCGCTCACCGACCTCTACAACAAAGCCGGAGACTACATCCGCGCCCGCGGCGGCGAACTGCATTTCCGTCAACCCGTCGAAAGTTTCACGCCGACGCGTCGCGCATCCAACTGCAACTCCGTACCCGAGAAGAGAATCTGCCGAAACAGGGTGCCCCACCCTTGTCCCTGCGCAGTTCGCAGAGGCAGGGTGGGGACTTTGACTTTCTGATCTTCGCGCTTCCCTTCGATGCGCTGGACCACGTTCTTCCCCAATCTCCCGAGAGCGCGTCCCTTCGCGAGCAAATCTCCCACTTCGAAACCTCTCCCATCACCGGCATCCATCTCTGGTTCGACCGCCAAATCTCCGACCTCGACCACGCTGTCCTTCTCGACCGCACCATCCAATGGATGTTCCACAAATCCCGCCTGCAACCCATGCGTACCGAAGCAAAGCGCGAAAGTGAGGTAAATCGGAGAGATCGGCAAGAACGGGAAGAGCACGACTTCAGTCGCGCTGTTACAGCTGCCAATACCAATCCGGCTTTACCCGCTCAGGGCGGCAGCTACATCGAACTCGTCGTCAGCTCCTCGAAATCTCTGATCGACAAATCCCGCTCCGAAATCGTCGACCTCGCCCTCGCCGAAGTCCGCGAATTTTTCCCTGCCGCTCGCGAAGCCAACCTGGTGAAGTCCACCGTCATTAAAGAAGTGAACGCCACCTACTCACCGCGCCCTGGCATCGACGCCCACCGTCCATCCGCCACCACCGCATGGCCGCGCGTCTTTCTCGCCGGCGACTGGACCGCCACCGGCTGGCCCGCCACCATGGAAGGCGCCGTCCGCAGCGGATACCTCGCCGCCGAAGCCCTAGCCCGCGCCGCCGGCTTCAAAGACTGCCATTTCCTCTCGCCCGACCTCCCCGCAACCGGCCTGATGCGCCTGTTCTCTTAGTCAGCTCCAGGACACGCCGAGCGGCGCTCGGCTGCCCCTCTCCAGGTGCCGAGCCCGTCTTGGGAATCGTTCCCTTCATGTCGACGAAGAAGTCGAACCGCTCGCCCTCATCCTGGGCCTCCCGTAACTAAACTCCGCTACTCCCCCGCCGATGAGAATTGCATGGACGGCCCTATCATCGAACCGAGGACGGTTTTGTGGGCAGTGGCCGAGGTCTTCTGGCAAGACCCCGCCGGGGCCATCAACCGCGCTCCCGGCACCCTCGAAGACACATCGCCGTCCGGTGCCTGCATCCGCCTCAAGACTCCCATCGCAGTGGGCGCAAGGCTCACCGTGAAGTGGCACCGCGAACACTTTTCCGCGGTGGCGCGAAACTGCCGCACGCGATGGACGGGAATTCCTCTTGGGCGTTCGTCGCGAGCCAGCCGCGAGTCGCATTGAACCCAGCGCGCCGGCCCAAGAAAGCCATAGCGCAAGCCGCCTAGAAGTCTTCAGAGCCGCCGCCCCAGCCAGACGCCGCAAGCAAACAACCGCCCCTTAACCCCGTTCGATCAATGGTCAGCCAAAGGTCTCTGGCGCTTCAGAATGCCCCGAACCAATCTCCCAGTCCACGGGTTCCGCCTGAACCGGCTCCAGCACGTACCGCTCTTGTGGCGCAGGATGGACCGTCCAAGCATTTGCAGGAACCACCTGTTCCCCGAACTAATCGAGATCGCAACGGCGCACTCCAAGCCTCGGCCCCTCCTCACGAAAGGAAGGTTATGCCATCGAAAAGTTTCTTTCCCAACCTCTGGCGCCGCCAGCATGACAGCACCGGCGCGCTCGAAAAAGCTGTCAAGACGGAGACTCCAGTGAACAATTTGCAGACCCATCCCGCGGAAAGCCTGACCGGCTCCCAATCCAACCTGCTCTCTTATGACGACATTTACCACGCTGCCGGAATCCTCGCCCCGCGCTCCGGATACGGCGTGCACAAGGTCGTCGACATGCTCAACAGCGACCGCATCCGCGAACTATCAAAAGACATCCAGCGCGCCTCTGTGCTCATGGCCCTCGACGCCGCCGGCACTTCGCCCGACGACCTGCTCAAGGACGCGACCCATCGCCAGCAGGCCCTGAACTCCTACGAAGCCGGCCAGCAGAAACAACTCGAGGAATTTGAAGAACGCAAAGCCCAGGAAAACACCAAGATCCAGGCGGAAATGGACCGCGTCACCACCCACTACGCCGAACGCATCAAGCAAAACAACGACCAAGTGGTTCGTGAGAAGGAGGCCCTGCGCAACTGGCAAATGGCCAAGCAGCACGAAAGCCAGCGTATTTCGGAGGTCATCGAACTCTGCGCCAAACAGTCCGCTGCCGCGCCCCTGAACAATGCCCAATCCCCGACGGCCGCCGCAGCTCCAGCCGTGCCCGCTCAGCCCAACCTTGCCTCCAGGGCTTCCGCTGGACATTGACATCGCGTGCCGCGAGGCTGGAGAGCCAAAATGGGGGGACAGCCGCTCTCGGCTGTCCGCCGGGCCCAGCCTGGCGCTTCCGGTTCCCTGCCTAAATTGACAAGATTTGTCAGCGGGATTGTCGAAGTTTTGTTACCACCGCTCCTTCCTCTCTCGCGCTTTTGTTACCTGCGTGCTTCGCTATTGAGAATAAAGACTTTCCCCTGCATTCCTCGGTAACCGGGAGCCCCTTGGGTCTGGCGCAGCAGTTGCAATTTATCCTAGCGACTGCGTCATTCGTGACCAGCAGATCTCAAAACCACAAGATCCACACGAGAGGAAACCAGAGATGCGGAAACAAAAGGGTTTTTCACTGATCGAGCTGCTCATCGTAGTGGCGATCATCCTGATCATCGCAGCTATCGCAATTCCTAACTTGCTGCGCGCTCGCATGGCGGCCAATGAGTCGTCTGCGGTCGCGTCCATCCGTACCATCACCACGGGTGAAGTGACTTACCAGACGGCCTATCCGACGGTGGGATACGCACCGGCTCTGACGAATCTCGGCGGCGGTTTGGGTGCGGCTTGCACTCCGAGCTCCACCACAGCTTGCTTGATTGATTCCGTGCTTTCCAACAACGGCAACCCGACGGGCAGCGGCAAGAGCGGCTACTCGTTCGTCACGGGTACCGGCACCGTTGTGGGTGGCGTCAACTCCGGATATACGGTCAAGGCCGTTCCGCTTTCGATCAACCAGACCGGCATCCGCGGCTTCTGCGCTGAGGAAGATGCGGTGGTTCGCGTCGACCCAGCTGGCGCTTGCTCGAACACCGAAGCGGGAATCCTGACCTTCAACCCGCTCAACCAGTAAGTTTCAGTCTGGCGAGTACCTGGGGAGGGTATAAGCCGAAAGGCAGCGAGCACAGGCTCGCTGCCTTTTGTTTTTCTCCGTAGAAGCCACGCCGAACGTCACGCTCGCCCGAGCTTGGATCTCATTCCCGTCGCGCTCTTCCCCGAGACTACACCACTGCCACTCTGTAGCGTGCGCCTCTCAATTCGACAACATGGCTGTGCCAACTTAAGGCAAGTTTCATTTGTAGGCCTTCAACCAGACGTTTGCCGGAAATCAGGCCCTGACTGGATTTTCCGAGTTTCCTAAATCCCGTTGCTAACCAGAGTGGTGCAGAGTTAGTCTAACTCGGTAACCGAGAGGAGACCGCTTGAGTAAGCCTTCAGACCTTGTTCAGGGAACGCTGGACATGTTGATCCTGAAAATACTGGCGCTGGAGCCCGTCAATGGCTGGTCCGTTAGCCAGCGTCTGAAACAAATGTCGAGCGATGTGTTAGGGGTTAGCGATGGCTCTCTCTACCCGGCGCTTCACAAGCTGGAGCATCGCGGTTGGATTACCTCTCAGTGGAAGCCAAGTGGAAACAATCGGCGAGCGAAGTTTTATTCGCTGACTCGGCTCGGGCGGAAGCAACTCGAAAAGGAAGCAGCCGACTGGAACCGTCTCTCCGCGGCTATCTCCGGAATAGTCAAGCTCGAGGAGGCCTGAGATGACGTTCGAACAATGGGTTTATACCCTTCCATTGCGTTTGCGCGCGTTTTTCCGCCGTAAACAAGTGGATCAGGAACTGGAAGACGAGCTTCGCGATCACCTCGAGCAGCAAATCCAGGAGAACCTTGCCACAGGCATGGCGCCCGAGGAGGCGCGCTATTCGGCTCTCCGCAAAATGGGCGGAATGACGCAGATCGAACAGCAGTGCAGAGACGCGCGCGGCGGAAACGTCATGGAAGACCTGATTCAGGATTTGCGCTATGGGTTTCGCCAACTGTTCCGGAGCCGGGGCTTTTCTCTTCTGGCAATCTTATGTTTAACCTTGGGAATCGGCGCCAATACTGCGGTGTTTAGTTGGATGGAAGGGATCTTATTCCGGCCGTACCCGGCGGTAGCCCACCAGGACAGGCTACTCGCCCTTGCAGGAACATCGCGTGGCGAGACCGGTCCAACACCAATATCGTGGCCGGACTTCCTTGATTTGCAGAGAAGCTGCACTCTTTGTGACGCGTTCTTCGTGAGCAAGATTACCGGCAGCACCCTGAATATCGGTGACCGCGCGGAAGTGACGACCGGCAGCATCGTCTCCGCAAACTATTTCGACGCGACTCGGCGTTCATCCCGTGCTTGGTCGCGCCTTCGAGCCTGGCGAAGACGTGGGAAGTAACGCCCACCCTGTCGTGGTCATTAGCTATCAGCTTTGGCGAAACCGCTTCAAGAGTGATCCACAAATCGTCGGCAAGACACAGAGGCTCAACAACCTTCCACATACCATCATCGGTGTCGCGCCCGAGGGATTCTACGGAACCTTTGTGGGATGGGCGATGCAATTCTGGGTACCGGCGTCCATGGAGGAAACCTTCGAAAGCGGCGGATATAAACTCGAGGACCGCGGCGCGCGGTGGATCGAATCCTATGTACGAGTCAAACCGGAGGTTACTCGCACGCAAGCCCAGCAAGAAATCTCTGGCATCGCGGCACGCCTGGAAAACGACCATTCAGCCACAAACCGCGGACGCGGCATCAGCCTGTGGCCGTTATGGCAAACCCCTTTCAATCACGCCGGCTCTCTGCTTCCCACACTCGAGATCATGCTCGCCGTGGGGGCGTTTGTTCTTCTCATTGCCTGCGCGAATGTAGGTAACCTGCTGCTGGTAAGGTCGTTTGCCCGCCGCCACGAAATGACGGTTCGACTCGCCATCGGGGCCAGCCGCACCCGCTTGATGAAACAACTTCTCACCGAAGGCCTGATTCTTTCGGCGCTCGGCGCAGCCGAGCGGACTTCTGGTTGCCTACTGGTGTCGGCACGCGCTCGTGCTGCTCTTCCCGACGCGCTCCGGACTGGCGATGTACTTGCCTGGGGAAATCGACTGGCGCGTGATGTCGCTGAGTGCTGGGATATGCCTGATCACCGCGCTTATTGTCGGATTAGTCCCTGCTTTTCAAACGCGCAGTATCGAACTTGCTGGCGCCCTGAAAGCTGGATCTTCGAGTGTGGTCGGCGCCAGGGGAAGAGCATGGGTGCGCTCGGGCCTCGTCGTTTTCCAGGTTTGTCTGAGCTTTGTTCTGCTGGTTGGTGCCGCGCTGCTGCTGCAAAGCCTGCAAAAGATTCGAACTGCCAGCCCAGGTTTCTCAACGACGAATGTGGTGCAGACCGGGGTGTCGTTGATCTCCGCTGGATACGACGTGCCGCACGCCAAGACCTTTCAGGAGGAACTGACGTACCCGCCTCAGATCGCTATCTGGCGTGAAGTCCGCGGCATTCGCGCGCGTGACCCCACTGGGCTATGGAACCTACTCTTCCTCGCCGATTGCGGTTGACGGCTACCAACCTCCGCTGGAAGAGCAACCTACTGTCGACTACAACCAAGTCAGTCCTGACTACTTCGCCACTTTGGGTATCCCTCTGATCTCCGGACGCGAATTCAGCGCGTGCCGATGACGAAAACGCAGCGTTGGTCGCGATTGTGAATCAGACCATGGCTGCACGATACTGGCCGATCAGGATCCCATTGATCGGCGCCTTCAAGTGAGGGGTCGATGGGTGCGAGTCATCGGTGTCGCCGCAGACTCCAAGTACGAGAGCATGCGCGAGAATCCAAAGCCATTTTTCTATGTGCCGCTGCTGCAGGACTTCGTAAGAGGCCCGGCTTTGTATATCCGCTCAACCCAACCTCTGCAGAGCATTTCGGCCGCCGTGCTCCGCGAAGTTCACGCACTGGATCCGGAACCTTGCCCTGTACGAGATGATTACGCTTCAGGAACAGGTTGATCGCTCAACCTCGCCGCAACTCGTGGCCGTAACCCTGGTTTCGATCTTAGGAGGATTAGCGCTTCTCCTCGCTGCCGTCGGCCTGTATGGCGTGATGTCTTATGCCGTAGCGCAGTCCAACCGCGAACTTGGGCTGCGCATGGCTCTTGGCGCCGGCGCCGCCGATCTGTTTCGTCGGGTCATTTCGCGCGGCTTGCGATTAACTGCAATCGGCGTCCTCTGCGGCGCGACCGCGGGACTTGTATTGACGCGATTATTCGGAAAGCTTCTCTACAATGTCAGTCCGAACGACCCGCTGGCATTCGCATCGGCAGTTGCGGTGATGACGATCACCTCTGTCGCAGCTTGTCTTCTGCCTGCCTGGCGCGCTACGCGTACCGATCCAGCCCGAGTGTTGCGAGATTGATCCTGATGCGAGCCAGGTTCGTGGCACAACGTCTTTGGAGTGCAAGAGTGAATATTGGAGAGACCAATGAAGCGGCAGATCGAGGGGTACGCCTAGAGAGTCGCCTACCCCGCTAGCAGCGCCACGCCCGCCGCGACGAGCAAAGCCGCAATCCATCGGCGGCGATCCACTCTTTCATGCAGAAAGATTTTAGCCGCGAACGCATTGCCGATGAATGTAAGAGACGCGGCAGCGGGAGCAACCAGGCTTACGTCTCCCCACGACAGCGCGAAGAGCAGGCTGAAGAACGCCACCGTCATGGCCGTCAAGCCTAGAAAAAAGTTGGGATTACCCAGGATGCGGGAGACCACCGTCCACAGTCCCGAACGATGCCACAACGCGTGCACATCACCAACTTGCTTCATCGCGCGCGCCAGCAGGATGTCTCCTACGACCGATGCGAAGACGATGACCAGAATCCCGCCCCAGGTGTATGCGCTCTTCATCGCTGGACCCCGCCTGAAACTACCTCTTCGGCGGACGCCCCATTTCTCGCCGTGTCTTTGGCGGCGAGAAGTGCGGGTTCCGGATGCTCGTCCGCGGTCAGCGCAGGGCCTCCGGCAACGAATCCGACTCCTCCGGAGATCAGCGCGATACCCACCCATCGCATCGGACTCACGTTTTCATGCAGCCCGAACTTCGCCACTAGCGCCAACAAAACATATCCCAGTGAAGTGGCGGGCAAAACGTAAGTAAGGTCCGCCCAGGAGAGCGAGTTCATGTAGGAAGCAAAAAACGCCATCAGCAGCAAGATACCCACCCCGACCCATGGATTTCGCACCGCCAGGATGACGCCCTGCAGATGATGGAGGGAAATGTTGCCGGCCTGCTTCATCCCGTGCGAAAGCATGGAATCACCAGCCGCTGCAAAGACGGTAACTCCAGCCAGCACCAGATACTTGCGAAAGGTCACTTAAGCTCAGGTTTCAAGGTTTCAGAGTTTCAACGCCTCAGAGTTTAAGGTTTCAAAGACATCCATGGATTCAAGGGCAGAACACCTTGAAACGCTAAACTTTGAAACCGTTGCTACGCTTTCACCGGCTCGGCCGCTGCGGCTTCCTGATGATGCTTCTTCACCATCTTGTTGCGCGCCGACCGCAGCTTCAAGAAACTCTTCGCCTCTTTGTACAGTCGCTTGCGGTCGTTACTGTCAAAGACCGCTTTTCTCAAGATGCGGTAAACAGCTTTTGGACGGAAATAATATTCGTCATAGAACCGGTGCACGGCCGACATGATGTCATCCGCGGGCAGACCTGGATATTGAATCTGGGCCAACTGATGTCCGCCCTCGTCCACCATCTTGTTATCCCCGACCATGAATCCGTTGCTCACCGCGTAATCATAAAGTTCTGTGCCCGGATACGCGTGCGCCACCGAAACCTGAATAGTCTCGACATCGAGTTCCTTGGCAAACGCGATGGTGTTGTTGATTGTTTCGTGCGTCTCACCCGGCAGTCCCATGATGAAGTCGCCGTGAATGACCAGCCCAAGTTTGTGGCAGTCCTTGGTGAACTGGCGGGCTCGTTCAATAGTCGCGCCTTTCTTGATGTTCTTCAGGATCTGCTGATCTCCCGACTCGTAGCCCACAATCAGTAGCCGGCATCCCGCATCCTTCATCGCCTTCAGAGTTTCGAAGTCAGTGGTCACGCGCGACGTGCAAGACCACGTCAGCCCGAGCGGCTTCAGTTTGGCACAGAGTTCGATCGTCCGCGCCTTCTGAATGTTGAACGTGTCGTCGTCGAAGAAAAATTCCTTCACTTCTGGCCACATCTCTTTGGCCTTGGCCATCTCGCGGGCGACATCATCGGCGGACCGTTTTCGCCACGGGTGTCCGCTCAGCGTCTGCGGCCACAAACAGAACGTGCACTGTGCCGGACAGCCGCGCGTGGTGTATAGCGACACGTATGGGTTCAGCAAGAATGGCACGTTGTAATTCTTGATATCGAGATCGCGCTTGTACACTTCGGTCACATGTGGCAGTTCGTCCAGATTCTGAATCTGCGGCGAATCCGGATTGTGCACGATTTTCCCGTCCTTCAAGTACGAAACACCCGGGACGTCGGCGAGCGGCTTGCCCTTCGCGAAATCCGTCACCGAGTAGTCAAATTCCTTGCGGCAAATGAAATCGATCTCGGGACAATCTCGCAGAGATTTCTCCGGCAGTACGGTCACGTGCGGCCCAACAAAGGCAATCTTGATCGTTGGATTGGCCTTTTTTATCGCCCGCGCCAGCAGGATGTCGCCCGGGAATCCCGGTGTCGACGTAAACAGCACCAGAAACTCGTACTCCTTGGCGATGTTAATGGTCTCTTCGCCCGATACGTGGTGCGACGGCGCGTCCAGCAACCGCGCCCCCTCCAGCATCCCCGCCGGATAAGCCAGCCATACGGGATACCAGAAACTTTCGATTTCGCGGGTGGCGGGCCAACGCGAGCCGGCGCCTCCGTCGAAGTTTTCAAACGATGGGGGATTCAGAAAAAGTGTTTTTAGAGGCATAGTGGGTATTCTTTAATTCTAGCATTCAGGCAGGGAAATTCCCGGTTTCGAGCCAGTGTTTCTGCAGGTTCCCGTTAACCCCTGGTACATGACCTAAGCGCTTGATTCCAATGTACTAGCCCCGCGACGAAAAAGGAATGTCGATAGGGTGAATGCACAGTTGGATGCAGTGAAAGGGGAAACGGTGCGGTGAGTGGGAGTAACGACTGTTTATTGCGGTGCAGCTATTGGGCTTCGCCGCTGGCTGGGACCCTGAATGTCAGACCTCGGTCGTCGTTGGCTTTCGTTGTGGCCGGCAGGTCTAGATCGGATAGCGGAATCTTCTGGGTGTGCTGCGGAGCAAAGTTCCAAAGAGTCTGGCCGACGATCGCGTAATTCTTGACTTCCTCTTTGTGCTGATCGCGAAAGACCAACACCGTGTCGGGCATGATCGGGGCTCCCTGCGTCTCGCGCTGCGCTGGACGTGGGGCCGGATCGGAACGTGTATAGGCGTCCTGATCGCCGTCTGCCTCTTCCTGGCGCAGCATCTGTTGCTGTTCCAAGCTCTGTTGGTTCATCTGATTGGCGGTGGCTCGATCACGCTCGTAGTCCTCGTCGTAGGAAGAACCGGAATCCCACCACCACGGATCGTAATAAGCGCCGTACGCCCAGGGAAAACCAAACGAGCGGCAGGCGAAACCAAAGCAGTTGTTCCGGAATCCGAAGGTGCGGATCCGCACACCCTGGCTCTGGAAATGGCCGCCCCGGAAGCCGTCATGCAAAAACGGCCCGTGAGAGAAGCCGCGTTGTGAGACTGGTCCGCGCATGAAGTTGCGCGATGAAACAGAGCCGGAGCGCATGCTGCCGGAGACTTGGCTGCCACCCATGTGACCGCCGCCGCTGAAGCCTCCGCCGTGGCCTCCGCTAAAGCCCGCGTGTCCGCCGAAGCCGCCGGCGTGACCTCCGCCGTGCTGCGCCCACAGGGGCACTGCAAGAAAAAGCGCGAACGCCGAGATGGCCATCAACCGGCGCATAAGCAGAGTATACGCCCGATCCGGAGGATGACTTTGTCAAATTTTGTCCTGAGCTTCGGACTCTCGGCCGCCTTCAGTTCTGATCCCCGGCCCCATGCTTTTCTTTGCACAACTTGCAGTAGGTTGCAGGCAGACTATTGTCCACCCGGTGCTTCACCGGCTGCAGGGTTTTTAGATAAGCGAAGATCGCTTTCAGATCCTCATCGGTGAGATCCTTGAACTCGCCGAAGGGCATGATGGAGTTCAGCTTGCGGGCACCGACGTATCCGGTGCGAAGCGCGGTAATGAAAGTGGCTTCGCTGAAATATCCGATGCCGGAAGCATCCGGCGTAAGGTTGGGGCTGGTGGCGACCCCCCAAGGTCCGACCAAGCGCTCTCCGCCCGCGTAGCCGAGATTGTCGTTCACGTTGTGGCAGCCGCAGCCAAGGTGGACCAGGTATTTCCCGCGGGCGATGCCGTTCGATGAATCAGGGCCCTGTACAGGTTCGACCACTGGTTCGGCGGCGCTGCGAACGAGGTAATTCACCGGAAAGTTGATGTGGGTTGGAGGAAGCGGATTTCGCACGGGCGGTACCGACCGCAGGTAGACGACCACCGAGGCCAAGTCTTCGTCGGAGAGAGTCTTATATTCGCTGTACGGCATCGCTGGAAACAGGATGGTATCGTCGTGCTTGACGCCTTCGCGGATAGCACGCGCAATCTGGTCGTCGGTCCAGCCGGCGCTGCCTGTCTCCGGGTCGGAAGTCAGATTAGGGGCGACGAGAGTGCCGGGAAAATCGGCGAAGGTCAGTGCCTGGCCCACGAGTTCCCTGCCGGGGAGCATCGGCGCGCCGTGTTGGGTCCAGTCTCTGGGAGTATGGCAACTCTCGCAGCCGAGAAGCGATTGCGTGAGATAGCGTCCGCGGGCCAGTCGCTCGGGCGTGCGCTCGAATTGCCGGTTGGTGAGAGCGCGCTTTTTGGGGCCGATAAACGGCCGCCATCCGATGGTGAACGTAACTCCGAGGGCTGCCACAACGCAGAGCGCACCCGCAATGATGAGCAGAATTCTGCCGAGCTTTTTCATTTTGTGGAATGGATTCCTACGGTTTTTGGCACGCCCCGCGCGCGCCACATGATACGGGGCGAATGAAGATAGATCAATATGATTCGCCCGGATCGTTCTGATCGTCTCTCTTTTTGTGGATCACCTTCCGGATTGCTCGCGACCCGAGAGCAACGCGGCGGCGTGTTGAGCTTGTACGAAGCTCAAATGAGTGCATTGGCGATTTTGAGTCAACCGATTTAGAGTCAACCGAGGAAGCGTTCTGTTGTCCAGATTTCGGAGTCACGACCTGGACACTTTGCCTCGATCTGCCGGCGGCGATCCGCCGTTTGCCAAATTGATTCGGGGCAGCTGGTTTGCTAAGGTCGTGGTCATGGCCGAGCGTGTCATATCCGAGCGTTCCACGCGAGCCGATACGCGAATTGCTCGACTCCCTTTATCGCGTGGATTCGGGACGAATCCTGGCAACTCTGATCCGCTTGCTCGGCGATTTTGATCTTGCCGAGGAGGCGATGCACGAAGCCTTTGCGGCTGCGCTGAGCTTGTGGCCGAGGAGTGGAGTACCCGGCAACCCGCGACCATGGTTGATTTCGACGGCCCGATTCAAAGCCATTGATACTCTGCGTCGACGGGCAAGATTTGATGCGTCTCAAGACGAACTCGTGCGATATCTCGAAGCGCAATCGAGTTCGGCGGAAAGGTCCAGCCAAGAGGACGGCCTTGAGGATGACTCCTTGAAGATGATCGGCTGCGCCTGATTTTTACCTGCTGTCATCCATCTCTTCGCGCCGGAAGCGCGCGTTGCGCTCACCTTGCGCGAGGTGTGCGGGCTGACAACCGAGGAGATCGCGAAGGCCTTCCTCACCACTCCGCGTACGCTGGCGCAGCGCATTGTGCGCGCCAAAGCAAAGATTCGAGAGACACCGATTCCCTACGAGGTGCCGACGCCCGAGGAATTGCCGGAGCGGCTGGGCGCGGTGCTTCACGTCATCTATCTCGTCTTTAACGAGGGCTACTCGGCTGCGGCGGGAGCGGAGGTAACGCGGGCCGAGCTGACCGGCGAGGCGATTCGACTCGGCCGGTTGCTGACCGAGCTTCATTCGAACGAACTCCGCCCAGAGCCGGAAGTGATGGGGCTGCTTGCCCTGATGTTGCTGCAGGAATCCCGCCGCGCCGCGAGAACCTCTCCGACCGGAGAGCTGATTTTGCTGGAGAATCAAGACCGCTCGCTCTGGAACCGCGAGCAGATCGCGGAGGGAGTGGCATTGCTGGAGAAAGCCCTGGGGTATCGTGGGAAGTCCCGCCGCTTCGGCTCTTACACACTGCAGGCTGCGATTGCGGCCGTTCATGCGGAGGCGGAATCGGTCGCTGCGACCGACTGGCGGCAGATTGTTGCGCTTTACGACCAATTGGTACGAATTCAGCCTTCGCCGGTTGTACAGCTCAATCGTGCCGTGGCAATTGCCATGTGCGATGGTCCAGAGGCTGGTCTGGCGCAGATCGACGCGGTCTTGGAACATGGCGAATTGGCAAATTACTACCTGGCGCATTCCGCCCGTGCCGATATGTACCGCAGGCTCGGCAGGACAGCCGAGGCTCGGGCGTCTTATGAGAAGGCGCTGGCCCTGACCCAACAGGAACCAGAGCGGCAATTCCTGCAAGAGCGGATTCGGCAGTTGAAATAAAAATTGGGATAGCTGTCGATTTTCCGTTTCCCCAACGACTATAGGACAAAGAACGATGCGCTACGGTTCCTGAGTGAACAGGAAACGAGTCATCGGGAACAAACCACAGAAACCAAGGAGAAAAAGTCATGCCACAATATCTGGTTGCTAACTACCTCCCCGACGACTTCGACCCGTCCACCGTAACCGAAGCGATGATCGAAGAGATCCACGCGCTCAACCGCGAACTGATTGCTGCCGGCGTGAGGAAGTTCGCCTGCGGCATTTCCCCGGCCGGCAGCGCGAAGACGCTGCGGTCCCAGCCCGACGGCAAGGTGCTCGTCACCGACGGGCCGTACACCGAAACCAAGGAGCACATGGGCGGATTTTGGATACTGGAATGCGCCAATATGGACGAGGCACTCGCATGGGCGAAGAAGGCTGCCATCGCCTGCGATGTGGCCGGCGAGGTGCGCGAGCTTCTCTTCTACCCGGCTCCGGAGAAAGCAACGGAATAGTCTCACCCGCCGCCACTTCGGAACATACGGCGTGGTGACTATGGGATGAACGAGCCAGCGCGAAGCAACGCCGCTGGCTCCGCACCCGGACGAAAGAGGAGAAAAACAGTGAAATACCTCTGCTGTGAGAGCAATCAACTCACTCGTCGCGATTTCGCTATCCGCACCGCCGGCTTTGGTCTGGCTTTGGGACTCGCGCCTGCTGCTACGCTGGCGGAGGCTGAGCAAGCCTCGCGCTCAGAAACTTCGCCGGCGGTCGCGGATCCGTATTCCCTCGTCGATCCAGAACTTCTTCCTGCACTCAAGCAGTTTCCCGCCTATGACCTCTCAGCGGAGATGGTCAGCAAGTTCCGGCAAACGCCCGGCATGCCCCCGTTACCTGCTCCCGCGCCGCAGCCCGTGGAGCGGCATATCCCCGGGCCGCCAGGAGCACCCGAGGTTCGTCTGTGGGTCGTTGATCCTGCGCCGTCGGAGAAGGGCAAGCCGTTGTTGCTTCACATGCATGGCGGCGGTTTCATGATGACCAATCCCATGTTGATGCCCCAGCTCCAGGAGATCGCGACGGATTGCCATTGCGTCGTCGTCTCGGTTGACTACCGGCTGGCTCCGGAGACGCGCTATCCCGGCTCACTTGAGGACAATTACGCCGCGCTAAAATGGGCCCATGCCCATGCGGCGGAGCTCGGCATTGATCGCTCCAGGATTGCCGTCGGCGGTGAGAGCGCGGGCGGCGGCCACGCAGCGAGCCTTGCGATTCACGCGCGCGACCGCAACGAAGTTCCCATCGCTTCCAGTTGCTCATCTACCCCCAGCTGGACGACCGAACGGGCAGCTCCCGCCCAGCGCCGCCCGCCATTGGTCACTTTATGTGGACTGCGAGTGCCAATCGTCTTGCCTGGAGCTCCCTGCTCGGCGTTCCAGCGGGTTCGTCCAAGGTGCCCGTAGCCGCTGTACCCGCCCGGGTAGCCAGCGTCGCCGGCCTACCGCCTGCCTGGATCGGCGTCGGCTCTATCGACCTGTTCGCCGAAGAAGACATGGAGTATGCGCGGCGGCTCGTCCATGCCGGAGTCGCAACCGAACTCTTGGTCGTGCGTGGTGCTTTTCATGGATTTGACCTCCTCGTGCCGGATGCCGAAGCCTCCCAACAATTCAGCTCGAGTTGGAAGTCTGCGCTGCGCAAAGCATTCGCCACTGGCAAAGCTGATATCTAGCAGAGAAGCCAAAAGCGTCGGGGGCTGGCCCATCTTTTCCGAATCAAGATTCCTCACGCGGTTGTCCCACCTTCCTGCGCTTTTTGCGGGAGGGTGGGCTCCCCAGGAGCACGACACCAATTTGTTCTCGCCTCCGCGCGGTCCATTGCGACTCGATTTCGACAATCGCTTCCGTCCCCGTCGCATAGTGAACAAAACTACTCCATTTCCAGTCCTCTGGCCTCTCCACCAGTCCTCACTTTTACCGGATTGCGATGCATGTAGCGCAGCTTCTCGATGCGTTTCGCTTCGCTCCATACGGGAAAACCGTAATAGCGGACCTGCCAAAGGCGCGGGAGATGTTTCGCACGCAGCTTTTGTGACGTGACCTGCTTGAGCATCTGTATCGCCACCGACAATTTCGAGCGTTCTGGTTCGCTGATCAGCAGGTGCACGTGCTCCGGCATCACGACATAACCCGTGATGTAGCAGCCGTACCAGGCGCGGACTCTCTCAAGCGTCCGCTCGAAGGTCTCTTTCGCCGTCAAACTATCGAGCAGCGGCATCCGACGATAACAACTGAACGTGATGAAATGCAGGCAGCCCTGGTTTTGATAGCGGACTGGTTTGACGTGCACTCATGCAGATTCTAGTCCGCGCAGAGACCCCACCCTCCCGCAAAAGGCGCGGGAAGGGTGGGGCAACCCCAAATTGGGAATTCGACGGGAAAGTTCGGCTGGAGTGGGCTCGATCCCTCTACTTCTCGCCCATCCGCTTCTTTCCTTCCATCATGACTCTTCTCAATATCCGGTTGATTCGCGTCTGGTAGCCCGGACCTTTGGACTTGAACCAGTCCACCACTTCAATATCCACGCGCAACGAGATTCTCCGCTTTCGCGGCCGGTTCCAGCGCGCCTCCGCGCCCGTCTCCCGATCCGCCAGCAATAAGTAAGTCGTCTTCAACCGATGCGTGCAGGTCGCCAATTTTTTCCGGCCGCCGGCGCAACTTCTTCCGCTTTGCTTTCTTGGGCTTGGCTGTCATGACGTTATCGTACGCCCCGCGCTGTCATGACGCTGTGTTCCTGCGGGAACATGGCTTTGTTCGCCGAGTTACCTTGGCGGGGTAGCCGCGGGAGTCCTTGGGACTGGCCCAACGGGACATCCCTCAATCATGCCGTTCAGCTTGTCTCGCAGCAACCAGGCTTTAAGTATGGACTTGGACCGGTTGAGATACGCCCGGTTGCGGATATTTACGTAATCATAAAAGAGAGCGAGCAGCGGCGACGTCGAAAGGATACTTCGCGATGAGGGCGGCCACGAAGGAAAGAGCGAAGGAAAAAATGACTAGGAAAAAACTGTTCAGTTCTTCGGCATGGTCTTCCCATGTTGTCCTGAAGCAGCCCAACTTCAGTCCGTCCGCAGCGCCTTCATCGGATCGATGGATGCTGCTCGGTGTGCGGGTAAGAACGAGGCTGCTAAAGCCAGGATCAACACGAACACTGCGGCCAGCGTCAGGACCAGCGGATCAAACGGGCTTACTCCGAAGAGAAGCGACTGCATGATCTGCGAAGCGGCGGCGGCGACCAGCAATCCAACAACGCAGCCCACGATCGCGAGTTTGGCTGCGGAGCTGAAGACCAATCTCAAAACTCCGGATCGTTGCGATCCCAAGGCAATGCGAATGGCCATCTCCTGGACCCGCAGAGCCGCGGAGAATGCGATTACGCTGTAGATGCCAAGCGCCGCGAGCAACACCGCTGCCCCGGCGAAAGCCGAGATCAGCACCGTGTTGAACCGGCGTGGCGCTTCGCTGTCGAAGACCGCTTGCTCCATCGTCTGGACCTGGGACAGGGGCAGTTGCGTATCAATAGAGCGCACCGCTGCACGGAGAGCGTTTGTCATCTGCGCAGGGTCCATGGCCGTGCGCAGGGCGATGTAGCCATTATTGCCATTCAGATCTTCGGGCGAGCCGAGCGCGCCCACAGACTTTTCAAACTGTTCGACTGGCTGGTACCACTCTTCCTTGGCCGGAACGTCGGGCGACGTCTCCTTCACATCGGCAACTTCCCCAACGATGGTCAGCCATGGCGTTTGCACTTCCGGGGTTCCCAGGCGAATGCGTTTTCCGAGGGGATCGGAACCGGGCCAGTAGTGTTGCGCTAGCTTGCGGTTGACGATCGCTACCAGTTGCGTCTCCGATGTGTCAGATGGCGTGAAGAACCGGCCGCTGAGCAAAGGAATTCCCATCGCTTGCAGATAATTCCCATGCACCGCGATAAAGGTAGCAAGGTTCATGTTGGCACCTTTGGGAGCGACATAGCCCTCGGCGACGAAAGTGCTGTTGCTGAAGTTGCCCGCAGCCGGGAGGAAGGAAGTAATCCCCGCAGAGGTCACGCCTGGGAGTTGCTCCAACCGGCGGATCAGTTCGTGATTGAATCCATCGACTGCCGCTTGCGTCCCATACTGCGCGCGCGGCAATGAGTACGCAGCCGTCAGAGTGTGGTCCGGACGGAAGCCGAGATCGACGGCACGCATCTTCTCAAAACTACGCAGCAGTAAACCGGAAGCGACCAGAAGCACAAGAGCAATGGCGATCTCGCCGATGACCAGCGCGGAACGCAGCCGGGCGTGCCCACCGCCGGCGCTGCCCGAGCGGCCTCCCTCCTTGAGAATCTCATTCACGCTGGTGCGCAATGCGGCAAAGGCCGGAGCCAGACCGCAAATGACGCCGGTAATGATCGCCAGAGTGATCGCGAACGCAACTACCTGCCAGTCGAGACCGATCTCGTTGATGCGGGGCAGCGTTTCGGGCAACCAACTCACGCCGACGCGCAGAACGATGGCAGCAAGGGCCAAACCGAGCAGTCCTCCGGTCACGCTTAACACTAGGCTCTCCAGGATCGTTTGCCGCAGCAACACTGTGGCGCGTGCTCCCAGCGCCAGCCGCATGGCAATTTCGCGGCGGCGGCGGATGGCTCGAACCAGGAGCAGGCCAGCGAGGTTTGCGCAGGCGATCAGCAGCACGACGACAATCGCTAGAAACAATGTGCGCACTAATTGCCGAGCTTGCTCCACTGTTTCCTCGTGAAGCGACCGGACCACGGCATGGATGTGCAGACTCGACATGAATGGTGGATAGCTGCGCATCGTAGCCTCAGCCACCCGCTGGCATCACTCTCGGCCTGCGTCGGTGTAACTCCGGGTTTCAGGCGGCCGACCATGTTGAAATTCCACCCGCGGCACCGGACTGCCCGAGTTCCTGTCCGCGGAAGCTCATCGGGATCCACAGCTCGCTGCTGTTCATGTGTCCCGGCACCAGCGGGAACTCAAAGTTGCGCGGCATCACACCGATCACTTCATAGGGTTTGCGGTCCAGCAGAATCTTGGTTCCCAGCACGCGTGGATCGCCGTGCAGGCGCTCTGCCAGAGCGAGTAGCTGAGCACTGCTACCTGCTCTTTGTGTTCATCCTCCTGGCGCGTGAAAATCCGGCCCATGAGAGGCTGAACCTGCAGGGCCGGAAGCACTCCGCTTGAAAGCCGCGCAACATTGACCTGCGCGGGATCGCCAATTCCCGAGAGTTCATAGTTTGTTTGCGTATATCCGCCCAGACTCTCGAAGCTATGCGTGTCGCGCGTGTAGGCCTGAATGTCCGGAGCCGTGACCCCGGCTTCGCCGTTCCCTCCTACGTCCGCGCCTTGCAGAACGTCGGAGAGCTGCACGAGCCTGTCGGACTGTGGAAACGGCAACGGCCGCAGCAGAACGCCTTCGACGATGGAAAAGATCGCCGTGGTGGCGCCGACTCCGAGGGCGAGCATCAGCACCGCCGTGGCCGTAAAGCCCGGCGACTTCAACAGATGGCGGACAGCGATCCGGAGGTCATGGAAAGACATAGGCATCCCCGCGAACAATATGAGTTGTCGCTTCGACAGCACCTGACCATCCAAATGCCGGATTTAGCCTAAGTGATTGTTTGCTCGATGTCTAGGGGATGGAGCGTCGAGGTACCGTCTGTGAAAACGTCCGGATTCCGAAAACTGATGTCCGCGAGTGGACAGGATCGTGCTTGGTCAGGTGCGTTGGTCCGTGGTGTCCACCCTTCGACTGCGCTCAGAGCAGGCTCTTTCGAAAATCGCGAAGGTGGCGCAGCCCACTGATGGACGGTGTCCGCTACCTCTTTTTCTTTCCTTTGGCTGGCTTCGGGGCGGGTTTTGCAGCTGGCTTCGGCGCAGGTTTTGCAGGTTTATGCGCAGGCGCGGCAGGCTTGGATTTTTCAGGCGCTTTGGCTGGCGCCTTTGCAGGTAGTGCCGCGGGCGGCGCTGGTGGTGCGACCGCAGCCGGCGGCCTTGCCCTTCTTCCCTTTTGGACCGGGCTTGCCGGCTGCCACCGCAGCGGCCGGAGCTTCGGCGGCGGCCTTGGCGGCACGTCCACGCCGAGGCGCCGGCGGCGGAGGCGGGGGCGGTGGCGCAAACGGCTTCAGGAATTTCAACGTCTCGGTGCGCGAACGCAGCTTGCCGTCCAGCAGCAGCATGAACACGTCGTGCGCCAGCTTCGGATACACCGGCAACTGCGGCGTGATCAGCAACTCCGTCATCTCCGGCAACGGAATCTTCTGCTGCACTTGACGCCACTTGGTCAGGTAATTCTTGATCTTCTGTTCGACCGACTGCTGCTTCGCCGTCACCGCCAGGAACAGCACCATCTCCGGCCGCGCCGACGACAGCAACTGCCAGGTGCGCGACGGGCGTCGCCGCCTCCTTGCCCATCAGCCGCTTCGCCAGTTCCTTGGCGTGATCTTCAATATCGCGCCAGGCTTCGACCAGATCCTTGCGCGGAATCAGCTTCTGAATATCCGCAACGTCCTTATCGGAAAAATGCGACGTCAGAAAATACATCACGGCCGGGCCGGCGTCGGGAGCGTATCCCATGATCGACCATCTGCTGCCGCGTCTTCATCAGCTGGCGTGATGCCGTTGGTGTCGACCTTGGCGACTGTCCAGTGATCGTGCAGAATCGTGAGCCAGCCTTCCTTCTCGAGCATCTTCACGACGTGCAGCGGATCGTCTTCATGCGCCAGCGCGGCGATCTCATGCCCGATCGACGAGCGCAGAATGTGGTCGATGTACTTGCCTTCTTTGGCCGCGTCGTAGCGAGCCTGCGTGCGCTCTTCGAGCAGCCAGTGGAAGCGCGCGGCGAAGCGCGTAGCGCGAATCAGCCGCGAAGGATCTTCCAGAAACGAATAGTTATGCAGAATGCGGATGACTTTCGGTCTCGATATCCGCCACGCCGTTGAAGGGATCGAGCAGCAGCCCGCGCGATCCTTCATTCAGCGAGAGCGCCATGGCGTTGACGGTGAAGTCGCGGCGGCGCAGGTCGTCATGAATCGTCGCCGGCGTAACGATCGGAGGCTTGCCCGTCTTCTCGAAGCGCTCGGTGCGCGCCATGCTGATTTCGGCGCGGGCGTTGCCGGGCAGCGAGATGAAGATCGTCCGCGTTGTCCTCTTCGACGGCGGTGATTTTCGCGCCGGCCTTCTCCAGATCTTTTTGGAGCTTGAGAGGATTGCCCTGGACGGTGAAATCGAGGTCGCGGATGGTAAATCCGCTGATAATGTCGCGGATCGCGCCGCCGGTGAGGTAAAGATTCATGCCCGCGGCGCGGGCTACGTCTTGCACCAGGCCGACGCCCTTCAGTTGGTCCGGCGTCAACCGGATTTCCATCGTGTAAATGTAATCAGCCATTCGCTTTCAAGCGGCGGTCAGGACCCGTTTCGGGCGCGATTCAGAGGTGAAATCGCGACCGGGGGAGGGCCGGACGCAGCCAAACTTTCCACAAGATTTCCACAGCCTCGGGGCACCACACCCATCCGGCCCCTCAGCCACCCGGATGCAAGTGGCTTAATACAAAGTACTTATGCGAAGTGGAAACTTTGCGGCAAGCTAAAGAAAATAACACAACGTTTACATTTTGGCTACTGCCAAGGCGGATTCCGGTCGGTTTGCGCCGAAAAAGTGCGAGAATCAAGAGCGGACGTCAGGCATTCGGCTTCAGCGGCTAGACCAAGCGATTCGCCAGCAACTTAGGTCTGCTGAAGCCGCTAAGCCGGAAGTCTGCAGTCCGACGTCACTCATGCCCTCGACCCACAAAAAAGTAATCGTCCGCAAGATGGACCGGGACTCCGTCTCCGGCTACGTCTCGCCGGCCCAGTTCGTCCACGAGGGCAAACTCGAACTCCTGAACACCTCCGGGCACCGTCATCTCCATGGACCTGCGCGAGATCAAGGGCGTCTATTTTGTGCGCGAGTTCGGAGACTCCGAATCGCTGACCCGCAAGACCTTCACTTCCCGCCCGCGCTCCGAAGGCCTGTGGGTGCGCCTGCGCTTCAAAGACAGCGAGATCCTCGAAGGCCTCATGCCCGCCGACCTGACCCAGACCACGCCCGAAGGATTTCTGGTCAACCCTCCCGACCAGCGCTCGAACACGCAGCGCATCTTCGTCCCCCGCACCGCGCTGGAATCGCTAACCGTCCTGGCCGTAATCGGCGCCACCCGCCGCCAGCGGCGCGGCGGACACAGGATCAGCGGCAAGTACCGATGTTCGAAGAGTAAAGCGATCCGCCACCTGTACGTTTTTTTCTGTCCCTCAGTTCACCGGCGTGAGCAGGAATGCGTGGTTATAACCGCCCTTCAGGCCGTAGCCGGTGATCTGGCCCACGTTGTTGATGGCATTGGCATTGATCAGCACCCATCCGGAACCTGCTGGGATGAGCGAATTCAGATCCCGCATCCCTGCCTTAGTCGTCCACACCATGGCGTGCGCGGCGTTGTTCGAAAGGTTGCCGTAGCCAACCACCACGTTCGAATCGTTAATGCCAAATGCGACGCTGTAATTGCCTCCCGCCAGCACGCCCAGATCCTGAATCTTGTCCGAAGTGTTCCACAGCACAGCGTGCCAATGTCCCTTCGTGCTCGTGCCGTCGGATTGTCCGACGATCACTCCTGCGGTGCTGATCGCATTGGCCATACTGGTCACGCCGCCCGTGCAGGGTGCCGAGATCCTTCATCGTGGAGCCGTTCCATAGAAACGCATGCGAGGTGAACGGCGGACCGTAGCCGAACACCGACTCTCCCACGATGTGGCCGTTGTCGTTGATCGCTAGCCCGGCAGTGAAAATCGCCTTCGACAAGGCGCCGAGATTCTTGATCTTTTTATTCGTCCACTTAGTAGCATTTACCGCTCCGCTGCTGAGAAAAGAATCACCGGCGACTTCTCCCGCGGAGTTGATCTGAAAAGCCGCGCTGGAAGAGCCTCCTGAGAGCGTGCCCAGATTCGAAATGGATGCGGTCGACGACCACTGTACCGCTTTGAAATTCGTCGCGATCTGACCTTTGACGTTGGAATAGCCCACAACGATTCCGGAATCATTCACGCCGATCGCGCCGCTGACGGTTGCTCCAGAAAGCGTCCCAAGATTTTTCATCCCGCCGCTCCTGGTCCAGGAGAACGCGTGCTGGCCCGCAACCAGTCCAGTGCACGGATAGCCTTCAGGATTCTTGATATCCGAACAACCTACGACCTCGCCGAGGTTGTT
Source organism: uncultured Acidobacteriaceae bacterium (assembly GCA_963795875.1). GTDB lineage: Bacteria > Acidobacteriota > Terriglobia > Terriglobales > Acidobacteriaceae > Sulfotelmatobacter. Next base: position 468 of record CAWCJM010000002.1, on the reverse strand, counting down.
GATCGAAAACCCGCTGCTTTCGTTGTCCCCCTTGAGCACACCGATGTCGGTGATGGTGTAGGTCTGAGCGCCAGCCCAGGTTGTTCCCAAAAGAATCGCCAGCAATGCTTTCGCGAACCTGCCTGTCATGAAACACCCCCAGATTTGGTTTGATGTCTTGTGAGTATGCCACTAGAGACAGACGAGGAAACAGTCACTAGTACAGGTCATCGACGGGATTGTCAGCGAGGGCTCGGTGCTACACGGAAGTCGCATGAAATGCGTTGAAATCGGGCAAGAGTTGATGTAGGGTGTGAAGTCCACACAGGCCATGAGCCTGCCAAAGAGGCGAGTCGCCCCTTCCTTCCTCTGCCGACCGGTCTCAGGTGGATGCCGTCTATTTCGATCACAGGTGCCCGCCATGCAAGCGATCCCGGTGTCGCGTCCCAGTTTTGTATCTACCGCAACCCGTGCAGTTTTTGCCGCAAT
>CAWCJM010000001.1:0-164566 GCA_963795875.1 uncultured Acidobacteriaceae bacterium | reverse complement strand
CTGGAGAGATGGAATCTGCCTGCAATATTGCTTCTCACCGCGTTACTCGCCGTCGCGACACCGCTGGGCCTGGCGGCGGAGCGGCATCACATCGTTTTCACCCGGAACGCTCCCGCGCGTAGCGGCTTGTTTCTCGCGGATGCGGATGGCAAGAACGAGCGCCCGTTGCTGCCGGCGATAATTCTTGACTACAACGCCTCTTTTTCGGCAGACGGCGAGTGGGTTGTCTTCACGTCCGAGCGCGACGGTTCAGCCGACATCTATCGGGTGCATCCAGACGGCGCGGGGCTTCAACGTCTGACTGAAGGTCCCGGCTACGACGATCAGGCGGCACTTTCGCCAGATGGGCGCAGGCTGGCATTTGTCTCTACTCGAAGCGGCGGCACCGCGAATATCTGGCTCCTGGATCTCGCCACCCATCGGTACACGAATGTCACAAAGAACGCGAGCGGCAATTTTCGTCCGAGCTGGTCCCCCGACGGGCAGTGGATCGCGTTCAGTTCGGATCGTGACACGAAGCCCGGCCGGGCGCCGCTCTCGTGGGACTTGCTGCAGTCAACCGCCATCTACCTTGTCCGCCCGGACGGCACCGGGCTTCGCCGCTTGACAGATCTTGGCGGATACAGCGGCAGCCCGCAATGGTCTTGCGATGGCCGACGCATCGTCTTCTACCAGTCGACTCCCGTCGACGTTTGGTCCAGGCCAATATTTCCAGGGCAAACCGGAAGCTCACAGATCGTTTCGATCGATGTTGGAACGGGAGAACTCCGGGCGCACACGACAGGGCCGGGTGTGAAAGTATCGCCTCGCTACACCGGGGGCCAGGAAATCGCCTACGTCGTGATCTTCGGAGATAAACAGGGGCTGCGATTTACCAGTGACCGCGACGGAGCCTTGGGGGCAATGCGGTACCCTTCCTGGTCGCCGGACGGAAAGAGGATGGTGTACCACAAGACCTCCGAGGGGGAGTATGGCCTGTCGCCGACCTTCAGTCTTGACCCGGAATTTGAACTCGTTTCAACTCTTGCCGAAATGGTGGCGTACTCCCCAAACGGCGAACAACTGGCGTTCACGGATGGTGATCGAAACTTGGAACTCATGAACGGCGATGGCACCGGCGTCCACAAAGTCCTGGAGAGCGGGGGCAAAGTGATTGTGTTCCCGGCGTGGTCGCCCGACGGAAAGTACATCGCATTCGCGATCGGCGGCTTTTTTCAAAGGCCAGTCCTGCCGGGGCAACTGGGGTTGATCCGGCCAGACGGGTCTGGCTTGCGCATGCTGACAGATGGAAAAACCAGCAGCGGTTTCGCCAGTTGGTCTCCTGATGGCAAACAGCTCGTCTACCGGGTGATGGGAGACGGACAGCAGGGGCTTCGCATCCTTACCTGGATGGCGGTAGAATCGCGGCTCTAACGAATGAGTACGATACATTTCCAGCATGGTCACCGCGTGGCGACCGGATCGCGTTCTGCAGTTTTCGGGACGGCGACTACGACATCTACACCATGCGACAGGACGGCTCCGATGTGCGTAAGCTAACGAACAGCCACGGGAATGATGCGCATCCAATCTGGTCGCCGGATGGGGTTTGGATACTGTTCACCAGTTCACGCAAGGGTTTCAAGGATGAGGCGATGCTGAATGAGTGGGGACCGCAACCATACGGCGACTTGTACGTCATGCGCGCGGACGGTAGCGATGTGCGGCAGTTGACCGATAACCAATTCGAGGAAGCGACTGCCGCGTGGGGGCCTGAGCCAGAAACACACCCCGTCTCGTCCGGTCGCTAGGCGAGGGCTACAAAGGCAACTGAAAACGATCGCAGCGAACCCGAGCCAACGGAGCGCAGATCACCGCCAAGAGAAAACCGTGGCAAGTGACTCAGTTGTTGACGCACTCCCAGACCAAAGAGAACGACAGCAAGTACGAAGAGTCCGAACTCTGCAAACTCCCTCTGGAAATCAGCCCGCTGGATTCGGCGTAATAGCGATCCTCCACCAGCCGCGACGACGTTCTTATGGACGCCTCCAAACGCTACTGAGTGGATGCTGAAAAGCTCCAGAAGCCGTGGCAAACGAATGCGCCGCGAAATGAGACACGAAAAACAATCAAGGCGAAGGCTGGCAAGGCGGCAGCCTAAGTCAGCCTTGCGAACTTTCAGAACTTCTGCCAACACCGCCAGCGTGAATCCGATCCGAAGCGCCCTTGCACCACAAGAACTCTCTCCAACGCGCTCGCAGGGATAGACTCGGTAACCGGAGTCTGTTCGAGAGCTCGTGGGAGAACAGCGATCCTTTCATAAGGTCTAATCGTGTCTGGACTCACGCACTTGCACTTTGCCGAGGCGCCATCCGAGAAGAGGGATTGACATAACGTTCATAATAATGTACATTAAATCTGATAGTGACCATTACTATGGACATTAAGTATGAGGACCAGCCGATCATCCGTCGTAATGCCACTCCCGGTAAGGCATGCCCTGCGCAAGCTCGGCCGCGACATCCGTGACGCCCGGCGGCGGCGGCGCATCCCGGCGGCCATCGCGGCGCAGCGCGCCTCGATCAGCCGCACGACCCTCGTCAAGATTGAAAAGGGCGATCCCGGCGTCGCGATCGGGATATACGCCACGGTCCTTTTTGTGCTGGGTATGGCGGACCGGCTGGGCGATCTCGCCGCACCGAAGAACGATCCCGTGGGCCTGCAGCTCGAAGAAGAAAACCTGCCGCAGCGCATTCGCGTGGCGCGCAGCCCGAAACGCACGAAAGACAAGTGATGGACAGAGAGGCTCTCGTATACGTGGATCTCGACGGCGTCCCGCACCTGATGGGGCGTCTGTGGGCCCGCACGCGCAAGAACAAGGAAAGCGCCACCTTCGAATACGACAAGACCTGGCTGGAAAATCCCGCGCGATTCTCTCTGGAGCCAGCCCTGCAGGTTGGTCCCGGTCCGTTTCACACGCCGGCAGACACGCCCATGTTCGGCGCCATCGGCGACTCCGCGCCCGACCGTTGGGGGCGGGCGCTCATGCGCCGCATGGAACGCAGGCGCGCGGAGCGCGAGGGCGGGGCGCCGCGCACGCTTCAGGAAATCGACTTCCTGCTGCTGGTGGACGACGAGGCACGTCAGGGCGCGCTGCGCTTTGCGGAAAAAGAAGGCGGACCCTTCCTGCGGGAGGAGGGCGTAAAGCGCATCCCCCCGCTGATCGAGCTCCCGAAACTGCTCTCCGCGGCCGAACATGTGATGGAAGAGAAAGACACCGAGGAGGAACTGCGCATGCTGTTCGCGCCCGGCTCCTCTCTTGGCGGCGCGAGGCCCAAGGCTTCCGTCAGGGAAAAGGACGGCCATCTCGCCATCGCGAAATTCCCACGCAAGGACGATGAAATCAACACGGTGGTCTGGGAGGCGGTCGCACTGTCCCTCGCGCAGAAATCTGGCATCCCTGTTCCCCAATCCCGTGTCGAAAACATCGCCGGCAAATCTGTACTCCTGCTGCGACGCTTCGACCGCGAAGGCGAACGGCGTATCCCGTTCCTCTCCGCGATGAGCATGCTCGGATCGAAAGACAGAGAAACCCGAAGCTATCTGGAAATTGTTGACGCGCTGCGCCAGCACGGTGCTGCGCCGCAAGCCGACATGGAAGCACTGTGGCGGCGGCTGGTTTTCAACATACTGATCTCCAACACCGACGACCACCTGCGGAATCACGGCTTTCTGTACGAAGGCCAGGCGGGCTGGCGCCTGTCGCCCGCTTACGACCTCAACCCGGTGCCGACCGACATCAAGCCGCGCATCCTCAGCACGGCAATCAATGAGGATGACAACACGGCTTCACTCGCACTGGCGGCGGAAGTGGCGGGATATTTCGAACTGGACGCTGGCAAGGCCCGCGAAATAGCCGCACACGTCGGTAAGGCCGTCTCTAAGTGGCGCGATGAAGCCGCACGGCATGGTCTCGCCAAAGGCGAAATCGACCGCATGGCGTCGGCATTTGAGCATGATGATCTGAAATCGGCTCTCGCAGCGCGGTAAGTAGAAAGAGCTGTACGATGCACGGCATGTCGTTTGCCTTCATAAGGCAATTTTCTTTTCCCGCTCGGGGCTAAATGCCTACCTCGACTGGCAGCCCCGCTCCATCAAAATCCTTGCATTCAAAACCACCAAGGTTGCCGGGATATCCGAGTTGATTTGAAATGATCCGGGTCTGGCCGATCATCTGATCGTCGCATTCATGCGTATGGCCATACACCCAGAGGGCCGGCTGGTGGGTCTCAATGATCTCCACCATGTCCAGGGAATTGAACGCCGGCGTGAGAGGGCCGCCCTTGTATTTGGAATTGGGATTGATGACCGGTGCATTATGGCTGATGACCACGCGCGGACCAATTAGATTCTTGCCAAACCAGTTCAGCAATTTCGATGCGAAGTTTTTATGTAGCGCAATCGAATCTGCTGGCGTGAAAGGCGTTTCGTCGGGGTTATAGATGAGGCGGTAATCATTCATTTGAGAGCGGGCGGTCTCCATGGCGCGCAAATCGCCGCCGTTGAAATCCGTCCACATCGTGCCGCCGAAGAAATTGACGCCGCCGATGCTGACCTCTTCATCAAGCAGCAGTTTCACATGCGGATGTCTGTCTTCGAGCCACGCCTTGAATCTATTGTCCTCTTCGTTCATTGGCCGCCGCGTGTAATATTCGTGGTTTCCCGTCACATAGAGGACTGGTTTCTTCCACTTCCGCAGAATCTGGTCGAGCGGCTCATAATCCCTGAGCGTGACGATATCGCCTGCCAGGATCATGACATCTCCATTGGCATCTGGCGGCAACATCCAGCCCGAGCCAAATTCAAGATGCAGGTCGCTATAAGTAATGATTCTCATGCTCGTCAGAGAATGCTTGTTTGAACACGTCTTTCTCAAGTTCCAGATCTCCTCCGACTGGACAGCAGTTTTTGCACTGTCGGGATGCGTAAGAGGACAACTACCATCGGCGGTACTTCGACACGGCAGCCCGGTTCGTAGAACTAGAAATCTGACATCCCCCGGATAGCTGAATAATAAGCCGAGGCGCAAAGGCCAGTGTCAAGGCTCTTTGACCGCGAACGCGGCGCGCGAAGCGCGGCCTTGACACTGGCCGGGCCTCGGCTATGCTCTGGCTATCCGGGGCATGTCATTCGGGAATGCTGCATCACAGACCTAGACCGAAACCCTGACTGATCTGATTCGTGTGCGTGGTTTGTGGTTCTATCTTGTGCGCTACTGGCTCTTGCTGAATCGCGGGCGAATGGGACACGTCGCGGCTGAGTTCTTGCCCGAGCGTCGCTGCGTTGTTCGTATAAATCTGCGCGTCATAGCGTCCACGTGAGACGGAAACGTAGGCCATGCGGCTGTTGAGCAGATCCTTAGCGCCCAACTCGGTGTCCACGTGAATCAGGACACGGTCGGCAGTCTGTCCCTGGCTGGAGTGGCTGGTCATGGCATAACCGTGGTCGAGATGCGGATGCTTGTGCGGATCGAGTTCGACCGCGCGACCACCGTCCATCTTCAAGCGCAGCCGCCCGTCTTCGTCGATGCTCTCGATGGTCCCCAACTCGCGGTTCGCAACTCTGAGGTTGTTGGCCGGCGCAGTGAACTGAATGCGGTCGCCTACTGAAAAACTCCGCATCTCCTCGCGGAAGACCGCGACGCCCTGCTGCCTGCGCGGATCGTAAGTGCGCTGCGTGCCATCCTGCAGTTCGACTGTCAGCCGGTTTTTCGGAGCGTCGATGCTCTTCACCTGTGCGTACTCGCCTTTTCCGATGCCGGTCTCCTTCGATGCGCGCGAGTAGCGCAGCACATCGCCCACCTCATAGCGCTCGGCCCATGTGCGGTCCGCGCCGGTGAGGTCTTGGCGCGGCACTAGCGTCCTGATGCGGTGCTCCTCGTTGCTGACGAGGCCACTCCGCTGCAATTCCGCATGGACGCGCTCGTTGATCTCGATGCGAGAGCGATTATCCGGAGAAATCACCAGCGTGTTCTGCGGGGATTTTGCGTACTCCTTCGCAATAGCAGCGATGCGCTCGTCGTGGCCTTGAATCTCATGGACTCGGCCCTGCCGGTCAAGATTCTGTATCGCTTCGCGCACTTCGCCGCGTGCAAGCTGCTCGACTACCTGTTTCAGTTCCGGGTCTTTCTGGCGCACGATCTCTTCGAGCTTCACCGTTTTCATACCAGCGTCCTGGAGCTGCGCGAAGGGCCGCCCGGCCTCAACCGCCTCATGTTGCCGCCGGTCGCCGACGAGCAACACACGGTCATTCGGATGGAGCCGGTTCACAAACTCATGCACCTGCCTGGTCGATGCCAGAGAGGATTCGTCGAGCACATAGAGCCGTTTCTCGCCGGTATCCGGCTGCTGTCCACGTACCAGATGCTTCTGTAGTGTGGATGTCTCCATGCCTGCTTCCCCGAGCTTCTGCGCCGCGCGGGACGTTGGCGCGAAACCTTCCACCCTGTAGCCCTCGGCCTCCGCGCCTTCGCGGATCACGGACAGAGTCGTTGTCTTGCCAGCGCCTGCGATGCCATCTAACCCGACAACCTTCTCACGCGAAAGAAATATTTCGTCGACTGCCTTGCGCTGCGACGCATTCAACTCCGGGTGGCGGTCTTCCGTGGCGATGCGCACTTGCGGCGAGACCAGCATGGGATCGCCGTAGTCGCGCCGATTGCCTTCCTGCATCCGGCCAACGATCTCACGCTCCATGCGAACCATCGCGGCGGTTGTGTACTGTCTGCCAGCGCCAACGTGCGAGACTTCGCGGAACTCCCCGGCCTCGATCCGGCGCTCGAACTCCTGCCGGACCTGGGCATAGGTGGTTACTCCCATACCGCGCACCAGCGCTGTTTCAAGGATTGCGCGGCGGTCCTGCACAGCCGATCTCTCGAAGACATGATCGCGCGCCCAGGTCACGGCCTGCTTCGCCTGAACCTCTGGCTCTGGCATCTGGTTTTGCCTATGTTGGCGCGCCTGTGCGACGACGCGGTCGGCCTGATGCCCGTACTGTAAGGCCAACTCGCGGTGCCGCTGTAGGACTTCTCCAGGCGACCGCAGTTCCTTGCGGTCGCGCGTATGGTGGGCCGCGATCTGTGCCGCCGCAGCTCCGTCGATTCCTTGTTCCCGGAGGTGGTCTTTGATCTGTTCACGTCGCGGACTGGAAGCCTCCAGATATTCCTTCGTGTAGCCTTTTACTTCTGGCTGTCCATGCTTGCCGCGCTCCAGTTCGTAGCCCATCTTTTCCAGACGCAGAGCCAACTCGGATCGGTAGACCGCGGTGGCGTAGCGCTGTGACACGAACATCTCGTGTGGCTGCAAAGCTCGCATCTGTTTCCCATTTTCGAGACCGTTCTCGCGCTCGGTCATGTTGAAGATTACGGCGTGAGTATGAAGCTGGGGCGCAGCATAGCCATCGACGGGCCGCGCGGTGTCGTGCTCGAACGTGGCGGCGATGAATTTTCCGGTTGTCTCCGGGGCATGTACATTGCCGATCCGCGCCTGCGTGTAACGCTCAAGTTCTTGAAGTGCCGCGCGTACACTCTCCCGATGGGCTTCCCGCACACGATCATCGCCGCCGACGAGAGCGGTAAGCGATACCGACTTCGGCGCAGAGAATGTGGCATCCCACCCGGCGCGATGCTCGACGCTGGTTACATCTCCGCCGAACTTGCCTTCATAGGTTCTCGAAACTTGATGCCGCACGAGCTGCTCTTCGGTGTGCGGATGTTGGCCTTCACTCAGTCGTGCAAAGTGTTCGGAGCCAACGCCACCTTGCAACCCCCACTGCTCGGCGAGCCTGCCCTGCCACTCACTGTGCCCCTGCTGATCGCGGCTCCAGTAGTTCTGTTCCTGCGAGACAAACTCCCGCACATGGTAGGTCTGCGCCTGGCTGGCTGACAGCGGTTTCGAGATCGTGAGCATACCGAGGGTTCCTCAAGCGTCAAGTGGTGTTCTTGGCAATCTGTCTCTCATTCGATTATTCGATTCCCTTCGCTTTCTCCCAGGCGAATGCCTCTTTGGGTTTGGTCTCGGGCGCGCCGCTGGTCGGACCAAAGAGGGCGAGCATCGGTTGGGTCGGCTTCTTCAGCGGATCGGCGGGAGCATTCGCGGGCAGTGATGGCGCTGGTTCTGGCGCGATCTCTGGCGTCTGCCGCAGCGAAAATCTCGGCAATCTGAATCGGATTTTGCCCATCTTTGTCCTCCATCTCTGGATCAAACTTGGCCGAGGCGGGCCCCATTCGATCGTCTCCCTATCCCGCCATTTACGTGGGGACCAGTTCTGCAACACACTCCGGACAGCCAGTAGCAAAAAGAAGATCGCTCCTACCCATAGCAGAGCCGTTGAGAGCGAAAAGCTTCTGGCAAAAGACATGGCACTCATGGCATACGAGCTCTTTCCCTGCCCTCGCGGGCAAAGAATTCTTCGAGAAGTTTGCGGCCCTGATGGAGCTTTCGTGCGTCGGATTGGTCGCGGATTTTGAGGACAGAATCAGGCGACAATTGTCTGCCTTCCGATGCCGCTTGAGAGGCTGCATGGAAGAGATTCAAGAGCGCGTAACGCACCGCCCAGACTTCGGCCAATACCAGTTCGCTGGGATCAGCGGGCCGCTGTCGCGCAGCGCACAGAGCGGTCCCGCGCAGCCACTCGGAGAGAGCCTGTCCCGCGCTTTCGGCGGCAGCTTCTATCTCTCCTAGTTCTTCGGGAGTCAGTCTCGTGGCCGCGGTCTTGGTGCGGAAGCCGGGCTTCGCCTCTTCTCCGAACGGCAAACTGGACTGGGGATTAGCTTGAGCGCGAGGACTACTCATTGGACGAACCGCCTTGTTGCACTACTGCCCTTGATTCCGCTGCGATTAAACTGCGTAATTGCTAGTTCACAGGAAGCCCTTGCGCTTCAACGCGTTTACGCGATTCGACGCTCTGGGGCACCTGTCTCAAACAAACGTCATCGTTCGATATCGCAGTCACCCAGCAGATGACGAATTTTGTTGACGCAGCGAAAGTTAACCTGCGTAAACATCGAAGCGCCGGTCTGGCGCTTCCGCAGTTCCCAACTTGGGGGTGACGTGTCCCCACTTCTTCCGGTGCGAAGCACCGCGTTCTTACAACTCGCCATACTCAAGAGCCAGCGTGTCCCAAAGGCGGCGTACTTGCGGAGCCTGCCACGCGCGTCGAAACAGCTTCTTGATAGACTGCCAGTCTTCGCCACGAAAGTTGAACGTAATTCCGTTGTCACGAGCGCGAAAATTCACGCCGATTTCGTCCTTCTCGTCTGCCCCCGTATACGCGAGAAAATAGCGCCCATTCCAGGCGATCAACACCCGCCTTACATCGAGCCGTTCCAGGATCGTCCTGAATTCCGAAATCTTTGGGTATCCCTCCACGGGATAAAGTGGCGAAAGTCTTCCTGGAAAGGACAACCAAACGGAAAAAACTTCGCTCGGCGAGCGCACGAATTCGAGACGGTAGTCGCCTTCTTCAAATTTCGGTAATGGCGGATTCAACGGAGCGTCCATTCCCCCTGCCGAAGAGTTCGGATCTTGCAAGGGCTTACCATAGTGAAAATAGTGGCCGCGGGCGCACACGCGCCACAGGGTCGGCCAGAACGGCCGAAGCGCCTCGTTTAGCCTCTCGATATTGGGGAAGTCTAGCTCGTCGAGGAGAAAGTAGAGGTTCCGGGCGACAAAGATGGGTCTCTGCCGCTCTTCTGTCGGGTTTTTTAGCATCCGAATGGTGTGGGTGACGGCGCGCCGAACATCGTCGCTTCCGATCTCTTCCGGTTTCTTCGCTTCGGCTTGCCGATCGGGCGGGAGATGTGCGACGAAGAAAGAGTCCAAATGGGTCTTGTTTGGTTTGCGAAGCAAACCGTAAACCGCCTGGAATGCCTCAAGGATTCCGGCAAGAGATTCATATGAAATCTCCGTCTGTGCGGTGTTGGCAAATCTCTCCACTCCGTGCAGACAGAAATAGGCAACGGCGGTCCATTCTGCTTGCGAAAGCGGGAGCTTTGAGTCTGCCTTTCGGCGAATCATTAGCAGAGAATCGGTCGGCTCGGTAAGCAGACTTACCAGCTCAAGTCGTTCTTCTTTTGAGGACTCAAGAAGCTGCTTTGCCGCCTCCGATGTGGAAACGGGTTCGCCGCTCTTCATGGACATGAGCACCTTTAAGCCCTCAAGCTTTAAACGCAGAGCCTCGGAAATACGAATGGAGATCACTGGCTGCTGCGCTATCGCTGCCTTCTCCGTCGTGAGCTCTCTTTCGGTCAATCTCACCTCCTATGTGTAACGATACAGCTTGACTATATGTGTACGCCTGCGCTACCGTCAAGGGCAATGTCGTCCACGAGGGGCAGATGAGTCTCCCCTCAGGAGTAGATGAACCATGCCCCAGCCAATCGTGATGAAAAAACCAGCCATGCCTCAGCTCGTCAACACGCGCAAGGCCGCTGAGATTCTCGGACGCTCAGCAGCAACATTGAAACGATGGCGCGCCGAGGGAGTCGGGCCGAATTGGATAGAACTGCAAGGTCGGGTTAGTTATGATGTGAATGTTCTTTTGGAATACATCCAGAAGAACACACGAGTTGCTTCCGTGCGGGCTGCAATGGAGGAAGCTCGTGAAGCTGTTTAAGAAAGCGAAGTCCAAGTTTTACTGGTATGACTTCACGGTGCGCGGACAACGCTACCGTGGGTCAACCAACGAAACAAAAGCGGCCAGGGCAGCAAAGGTTGCTGGTCTGAAACTCGCCCATGTGGTCGAGAATACAGATCCGCTTCCCCAAAAAGCTCCTGTGTTGCTGGAGTTTTCCCGGCGCTTCCTGGAATGGCTGGACAAGGTCAGACTGGAAGACAAAACCAAAACCTACTACCGCGATGGCTGGCGACTCCTCAAGACGACGACCGTCGTGAATATGCGATTGGATCAGGTCACCAGGGACGTTATCGAAACTTTGCGGTTTTCGGGCGCGTCCTCAAATGCCAATTGCGCGCTGAGAACGTTAAGAAGGATGCTGCACAAGGCGGAGGAGTGGACACTGATTCGCCACGCTCCGAAACTCAAACTGATGAAGGAATACGGACGTTCACTCAGGCTTGACGATGAAGCGGAAAAGAAATTGTTGGTGGGCGCCGCCGCCTGCAATTGGCGGAAACGCAGCCTTCAACTTTTCCAGGACATCATCATCTTGATGCGCGATACGGGCATGCGTAACGAAAGAGAGCTTTACCGGATGCGCATCGAGAACCTGGATTGGAAAACCCGCGTGATCTTCGTGCCGGACAGCAAGACCGAAGAAGGAAGGAGACGCGTACCGATGAGCAATCGCGTCTTTGACGTTCTTAAACAGCGGTGCGGAGAAAAACGCGAAGGATGGGTTTTCCCGTCGAAACGCGCCGAGTCTGCTCATCTCACCACAATGGCGAAGAGATTTCGCGAAGCTAGGGTCAAAGCTGGGCTTCCCGAAGATCTTGTCCTCTATTGTGGACGGCATGATTACGGCACCCGGATTCTGAAGAGAACCGGAAACCTGGCTGCCGTCATGAGAACCATGGGACACAGGGATGTGAAGACTGCGATGCAGTATCAACATCCCGAACTAGAGATCGTGCGCGCTGCGCTCGATCAAGACACAACAGTAGAGAAACGGGCGTAGCCGGATTGAGTTACGGCACACTTTACGGCACACCCGAAACATCAACTCCGGTAAGTGATTGAAAAGATGGTGAGCGCGGTAGGAATCGAACCTACAACCTACTGATTAAGAGTCAGTTGCTCTGCCAATTGAGCTACGCGCCCACGGTGGGGAATTTGGCTGGTGGGACGAATAAAAATTATAGCATCCGCTCGGCTTTCTGGATGCGACAGTTCGGCGCACGTCCCAGCAATTTTTTGGAACGAAGGACGGGGCAACGGAACTGGGCAATCCTCCGCCGAGCGATCTTTGCAGCAGAATTGAACCACGCTGGAAAATGCAGGGACGCGAGGATTCTCTAATGCTGACCCGTGGCTACTGCGCGCCGCGTGCGCACTCGTTTAGATCTCAGGAACGCTGGCGAACTTCAGCCGCTAGGCCGCTTGCGTCGCTTGCTGCCGGACGGCGCGGTGGCAACAGCTCGGCTCCGACCGGCGGACGGTGTTCGACGGTGCCGATCACTGGCGCTTCATCCATGCCGTCGGCGTAAGCCATCGACGCAAAACGTTGCTCGCTGCACATGCGATCGATCATGCGTTGCTGCCGCCCGTTGAGAACGGCGTGAGGAAGAATCGGAAAATTGCGAAACATCCACAGCAGATACACGCGCTGCAGAAATGAAGGCATTACGTAGCGCGGACCGATGGGTGTTTGCACTTGCACCACACCAGCCGCGAGTTTTTCGATGAACATACTGGGCCCACCTGGGAACCTGAAATTGGCCAGAGCAATTCTAGGGCCGCCATTATTGCACCGGAACTCATGCAATGGGAAGCCCTTTCTTGTAGATTTACGGATATATTAATCGAACCTTAAGATTGGTTTCCACACGACAGGGCACTTTCAAGAAATTTTGCTGCGGCTTCTTCCGCAAACGGTCTCCAAATTCCGCAGCTAGACAGCGGCTTCAGGGAGGATGTCCATGCGGCGGATCTGGGCCGCCACGCCAAACTCGGGGCCCTCTTCCTCTACTCGGACGATCGTCGCCTGGCAGCACACCCAGCACTTTTCGCCGGACGTGAGTTCGGGAGGAAGGATCAGGACCAACTCAACATCAGTTCCCTTTTCCATGCGGGACTTGGTGTAGAGGAAGATTCCGTTGGCGCTGACGTCGCGGGTCTGGGCGGTATGATCCGCACCGTGAGAATTACGTACACGCGTGGGAACGCGAGTAGCGATGCGGGTTCCGGCTCGGCGTTCGCTGTCAGCTTTCATGTGGGCGAAGTGCCCACCTACTGTACACCAAGGCTGGAATTTGGGCGAGGAGTTCCGGGCCCCGCGGGGAGCCCGGATTCCAAATCGGGATTAGCTGGTGGGCCGCTTGGAGCGGGCTGCCGGAACTACCAAGGCCTGCTCCATGGTGGGCACGTTGGTGCCGCGGAGCTTTACTTCCATCTCGTGCACCTTGTCGGGCTGGTAGGTCTGATAGTAGGCCTGCACCAGCAATTCCATGGTGAACGGGTTGTCCTGATCTTCTTCCAAGTGAGCGATAGCTTCTTCGTACTTCTTCTGGTCGATCAGCAGAGTTCCGGCGGCGCCGTGGTACGAGCTCTGGATCACTCGGTTGCGGCTGCCAGTCGGCCAGAGTCTCGAGGTGATGCAGGGACTGATCGGCCAGCGCCTGGTTGCCGGCGCGGGCGGCACGCACGGTGCGAATGCGCAGGATGCGCGAGAGTTCTTCGTCGCGCTCCCCGACGGAGATAGTAGCGCGGTGGCTGAGCGATTCCTCGGCCAGCTTCAGGTGCTTGATAGCAACGTTGTCGTCGGCCTGGTATTCGGCCATCTGGCGGAGCGCCTGTGCCTCTTGCAGGTCCTGCTCTTTGGCGTGTGCGTTTTCGGCAACTTCCAGCAGATCCTTGTCGGCTTCGGCATAGTTGCCTTCGCGGACATAGGTCATCGCTCTCTGGATGCCGTAGGTGAGGCGGTCAGCTTCAGTATGGGCGTAGCGGATAGCCTTGTCGTATTCCACGCGAGCCTGCTCCTCGTTGCCCATCAGCGCGTAGGTATCACCGAGGCCGAGCTGTGAACTCACGAAGTCGGGATCCATCTTGAGGGCGGCGCGATAGTGCGTGAGTGCGCCTTCAAAGTTGCCCGCCATGCGAAGCAATTCTCCGTACGAATCCTGCGGGTTGGGCTCTTTAGGAAGCAGAAGGGTGTAGCGATCCATGGCGGCGAAGGCCTTCGCAAACTGCCGATTGCGAGCTTCGACGTAGGCGAGGTCGTTCAGCGCTGCCGGAAAGTTCTTGTCGATCGCCAGGGCCTTCTCCATCATACGCTGCGCCTGGTCGTTGCCGTTTTCTCCCATCAGCCAGTTGCCCGCGAGATAGAGCAAATGCTTGTCATGGGGATACATCTCGAGCATGTCGTTCATGGCGGTAATGCCGCCGAGGAAATCGCCTTCCTGAACTTTCGCAATCCACGCAACCATCAGCTGTTCGCCGGGTGTCAGCTTGGGCGCAAGGACTTTGGCTTTGGCGCGAGCCTCACTAACTTCCTGGGGATTGCCACTATTGAAGGCGATCCAAGCCCAGGCGACGGCGAGGTTGGGATCTTCTTTCACCGCTGCGCGCCAGTCTTCGTTGCAGCGTTCCAGATAGAGGTTCTCGTAGTCCTGCATTCCCTTTTCGTAGAGCTCGCGGGCCTTGGGGGACGACGTCGTAACCGGCAGCGTGCTGGGTTGACCCTTGACGTGGTGCGCGAACAGAGGCGAGGCGATACTAAGAGCGAGAATGAGAACGGCGTACGTCTTCATAGAACGAGAGCGACGCATCGAAGATCTCCGGAACAGAGCTTAGTGGGGAGGCTTACGAGATGAGGGTAACATCGGCGTAATCGGGGGACGAAGTGACGAAAGGCTTGGGACGGGAGGGTTCAAAGTTTCCAGGTTTCAAAGTGTCGAGGTTTCAGAGCGTCAAGGTTTTCGAGTTTCTGGAAACGGCTGGTGCAGTTTCTGCGAATGAACAGATTTCTTGACGGGCCATGCGTTGGATTGGCCGGAGATTTCGGATTTGAGGAACCATTACTGATTGGTAACCCCACCCCCCTCCCCCCTCGGTCTATTGGAATCATGGGGTTAGGAGAAATTCGTCCGCAAAATCTTGCGGCTCAATCGGTTACGGGCAAAATCTTGATAACAAAAAACTTAGATTCTCGCCGCCGCCCGAATGCCGAGCGCTATCGCGAACTCATGATCGACTTTCTTGCGGGCTGTGCGCAAGGTCAGATGTCACACCGTGGCTGTGGATTTTAAGGGTAAGCTTTCGGAACTCCAGGATGTGTTTCTTCCGCCCCTACCGGGGCTTGTTCGTTTCGCGCTCTCGGTCCCCACGCCTTACGGCGTGGGCTGCATTCTGTCGCCGCTTCGCGGCTGCGGGGATAGAAAAAGCCCCTGCCGAAGCAGAGGCTGATTTGAAATCTCTCCTTGTTAGAAGGTGATCTTCGCTGCGAACTGCACGCCGCGGGGACCGCCGCCGCCAAGGAAGGGGTTGCCGATACCTACGTCGCCGGTCGCGGTGAGCGAGTAGTATCCGCTGTGCTGGCCGGTAGCTGCGTCTGGGGCTCCAACATTGCCGATGAAATTGGGCAATAACGGATTGGAGAAGTTGGGATGGTTGAACAAGTTAAAGAACTCGGCGCGAAGATCAAGGACAACGTGCTCTGACAGCGTCGTGTCTTTGAAGATGGAGAAATTGAACTCCTTGAAGGATGGACCTTTCAGGGAGTTGCGCCCCAGGCTACCGAAATGACGCGTTCCCGGTACGCAGTTGGTTTCGTCTGCGGTGCCATCGTTCCCTTGGGGGTTTCCCCAAGTGCAGGGTGCGGCGAATGATGCCAGATTCAGATATTGCGCGGGATTGTGGGGCGAATACTGCGGAGTCGAGATTTGATCGGGCCGGTCGAATCCTTCGCCTGCTCCAGAATAGTCGCCCTGAAATTCATAGTTCAAGTGCCACGGTTGCCCCTCCTGCAAGTTCACAACTCCGTCGAATCCCCAACCATTCTTCAGTTTCGGCATGGCACCGCCCATCTTCGGGAAGTTGATAGGTGAAGTTCCAGGTGAAGCGCTGGCGAATGTCGAAGCTGGAGTTCCCGCGATCGCCGGCGGGGAATGTGCTGTTCTGCGGTTGCGCCTGATTGGGCTCGAAGTCTTCGAGATCACTGGCCGTATCGATTGAATGGGACCAGACATAGTTGGCTTGCGAGGTCAGGCCGTGCCATCCACTCGTACGAAGGCTGACTTGCAGCGCATTGTAAAGAGAGTTTGCTGCTGACCTCTCCTGGTTCAAGTAGAAGAAATTCGGAGCGACGGTGCGAGGAACGCCATAACCGATCGGGCAATATACTGGCGGATTTGCCGTGTGATCCGGAACGCAAGCCAGATCGGCGGCCGTGATTTGTGCCTGCGTGGGCTGATTGATGTCCAAGAACTGGAACAGCTTCGTTCCCCTCGATCCCACATACCCGACCTGCAAGACCGTCTTGCTACCAATCTGCTGCTGTACGTTCAGATTGAAGTTCTGGATGTAAGGTGTGCGCATCTTCGGATCGACGGAGAAGAAATCCCCTTCCGGCCCGTATCCCGAATACACTGGCGTTCCCGCAACAAAGGGAGTTCCGGAGACGGAACCTGTCGCCAGGGCTTGCGATCCCAAGCCGGGATACGCCGGGCCAGGGCAGAAAACGCAATTCCACGGCAGGTGACCGAGAAACATGTCTTGCGAGAACGCGTCGTAGAACAGTCCCCATCCGCCGCGAACCACGGTCGTACCTTTGCCGGTAACATCGTAGGCAAACGCGAGGCGAGGAGCAAAGTTGTTGTAGTCCTTGCCATACAGCTGGCTGGTGGGAACATTGTTGTCGCTGACTGGATCGTAGGTGTAGAAGAGTCCGCTCTTTTCTCCAGTCACACCAAAATAATCCCAGCGCACGCCATAGTTCAGGGTCAGGCGGGAAGTCGCGCGGAAGCTGTCCTGGATAAAGAGCCCGTCGCTATTTTGGTAAGTGTGCCGCTGGGAATTGCCCGTGACCTGCGCACCGCCATCAGGAATGCCTTCCAGGAACGCCTCGAGAGCGGTGAGCGTGACGCTGGGAGAGTTCGGACTGGTCACATCGCTGCCGAAACCGAGAGTGCCGCGGAAATTGTGGTCGATCACCTGCATGATGGTAGTGCGGCGGAATTCGTATCCGAATTTGACTGTCATGCTTGCCGGACTTCCACGAATAGTTGTCGACGAAGTGCCAGTTGGAATCAACGCGGTTACGCGGTATGGAACTGGTAGCGCCGATTTGCGAGAAACCACCCACGCTGGTCGCGGGAAGTCCACCGTCATAGCTGCCCACGCCAGTGTCCAACCCGATGGAGTTCGGGTTGAAGCTCTGGTCCTGAGGGAAAAAGCCTTCGGCGAAACGGTTCCATCCCAGACGGGCCTCATTCACCTGGCTGGCGTTGACGACTTTCACATAAGAAATGGCGACCAATTGCACACGTGTCGGTGTGACGGTGTTGAAACCGGGCAGAAGGCCACCGGCTAACTGTGCAAACGGGAAGCTCTGGCTGCTGTCACCGAAGTAGTAGCGCCCGGTCAGCATGTTGTTTGTATTGAAGTTCTGGTCGATCTTGCCAATGAAGCTGTCGACGCGATTGAAGAAGGCGGTGGAGGTGGAGAGATTGGAAGTGCTGCAGCCGTTCCCATCGCTGACCGCGCCGGCGATATTGGGGGTCGGCCAGGGGTTGCGCGCCAGAAGCGCGGTCATGATCGGATTCACGGTATCGCCTAAGCCTGCGATCGCGGTCTCTGAGGCGGCAATCACCGCCGGATCGGGCACGCAGGTGACTCCCGCTTGCCCTCCATTTTCGCGCTGGCCTTCATAGTCCGCGTAGAAGAAGGTCTTGTCCTTCACGATGGCGCCGCCGAGCGCACCACCAAACTGGTTGTTATTGAACGGACTCTTGGGAGCGGGATCAAAGTTGAAGTAGTTGCGCGCTCCCAACTTGCCGCTGCGGAAATATTCCAGCAAAGAGCCGTGCAGCGCGTTGGTACCGCTCTTGGTCACGATGTCGATCACGGCGCCGCTGTTGCGTCCGTACTCCGCCTCGTAGTTGGAGATTACTTTCAGTTCCGCGACGGCATCGAGGGGCAGGATGGTCGCGGGATCGCCGAACACGCCGGCTTCGTTGATCGCAGGATCGTTGCGGTATCCGTCGTTCATGTCGGTGCCGTCGAGCAGGAAGTTGTTGGAGCGGCCGCGCGAGCCGTTCATGGAGAACGTTCCGTAGGAACCGGGCGAATCCGAAATCTGGTCTGGAGAACCGGCGACGCCGGGATTCAGATAGATCAGTTTCTGGTAGTCGCGTCCGTTGACGGGGAGGCTCTCGATGGTGTCGGCGGTCAGCGTCCCGCCCAGTTCGGCGGAGGTCGTTTCCACCTGGGGCAAC
Organism: uncultured Acidobacteriaceae bacterium; assembly: GCA_963795875.1. Classification (GTDB taxonomy): domain Bacteria; phylum Acidobacteriota; class Terriglobia; order Terriglobales; family Acidobacteriaceae; genus Sulfotelmatobacter. The sequence continues at coordinate 146,417 of CAWCJM010000001.1, read as the reverse complement.
AGGTCGCCTGAAACTTCAACCCTGGTCGAAATTGGCCCGTCTTCATGGCGGCGTCGACGCGGCGATCGGAGGCAACGTCGACCGTGACGCCGGTGGCGACGAAGGTCTGGAAGCCGCTCTGGGTCACGGTCACGGTGTAGGTGCCGATGGGCAACTCGGGCAGCGAGTAGCTGCCGTCGGCGCTGGTTTCGGTGGAGCGCTCGAGCCCGGTGCCTGTGTTTTTCACCGTCACCTTCGCGCCCGGGGACGACGGCGCCGGATGGATCGGTCACGGTGCCGAGGATGGTCCCGCGGAAGGTCTGTGCCGACAGGCTCACTGCGGCCAGTAGAACAAACACCAGGATGATGCGCGCTCTCATTTAGGCTCCTTGAAACGGCTCTGTTTTCTAGGGAAGTGGTGGTTGCTTTACGGGAGGTTCTGATTGCTTCTGTGACGTCTGAGACGGCTTGCAATTCCTTGCATACTAAGAAGTTGCGCCGCCCCGCCCCCGCAAAGTTAGCTGAGAAACATTACCGAAAGCCGATCGCCACAGTCAACCATGGAGTTATGAATGGAAACGATAGATTTTGCGAATAAGGTACTCAGTACGGAGATTTCAGACCCTGGATCAGGATGCCTCGCTTCCCGTGAAAAACAGATCCGCTTCGGATGCTCCCCAAGAAATCCAAGGCTTCGCGTTTTGGCTGAGGCTGACGGCTGATAGCTGATAGCTGGGATTAGAACGTAAACGCTACGCCGCCGCGGACAGAGCGGGCGGATTGGACCAGATAGACCGTCTGGCCATCCTGACCGAGGACGGGAACGTATCCCTGCGCCAGGAGGTTGCGCAGGTCGATGATGGCTTCCATGTGGCCACCCATGGCGGGGATCGGCTGGCGGACGAAGATGTTCAGGAAGGGATCGCTTTGACCGGGCGACGCGTTGAACATGTCGACCGGAGTGAGGGCTGAGCCATTGACCCAGCGATAGGAGGCAATCCAGCTGGTGTGGGTGCGCGGCGCGGTGCCGCTCAACTTGGCGGCAAGGGCGTGGCGGCGCTGCGTAGTGATCCACGGCAGCGCGTTCTGCAGAGAGACGTCGGAGCGGGACAAGTCAAGAACGCCGCCGTAGGCATAGTCGAGCGTGGCAGTCAGATCGGCCGAAACCTTGCGCTGCAGTACGACGCGCAGGCCGCCGGCACTCGAGGGTCGTGCCGGTATAGCTGAAGGTGCCGGAACTGACGTCGGGCAAAAGGAATCCGCCGGCAGCCGTGGTGAATCCGGTGCCGGTGAGCGCCGGATCGCCCACGCGGTCGGAGAAAGCGGCGACCTGAACGTTGGTCTTGCCCGCACGGTGCGAGACGCTGATTTCCTGATGATGCGCGCTCTCCATTTTAGGAGAGAAGTTGAGCAGGCTGACTCGCGGATTGGATTCGCTCAGGTCGGCGGGTGAGGAATCGAATCCCTTTTCCAAGCGCAGATCGGGCCGCGAAGTGGCGTACTCGTATTCCAGAACGGTGTCGGGCGAAAGATGAAGATCGGCAGAACCGTAGGGCCGGAATGCGGAGACGTGGCCCAGGAACTGGATGGTCTGGAGTTCGCTGCCAAACTTGAATTCGAGAACATCGCCGACGGAGAAATCGTCGGCCGCGGAAAGAGCGAGCGCCTGCAACGCGGCGTTGTGCAGGTTGGGATCGGAGGCAGCGAAGCGGCGGACGGTAAGCGCCACGGTCGGCGTCGAACCATTCGTCAGGCGGTGCGAATAACTGGAGCGCAGCACGCCGGCGGGCAGACTCCGTCGCCATAGCCCACGTTGCCGCTGAAGGCAAGATGGCCATCGGCGAAGATGGAGCGCTCGAGCGTGAACGACGGTGCTCATGTCCGATCCAGTGCCGTAGCCGCCGGCGGCGGAACCGGCAAGGAACGAAGCGTGCCGCTCAGATCGTGGGCTTCTCCTTCTCGCGCAGGCAGCGTGGGATCGTCAAAGACGCGCAGAATGGGGCGGTTCGCGACCGAACGAAGAGTCCACTTCCAGTCGTCGTCATCCGGAAGAGTGCGGATGGGGCCAAGTTGCATCACGCCCAGCAACGTGCTCAGAGTGACGTTGACGTTGAGGCTGGCGCCGGGACGAAGACCGACTTTCTCGCGCAATGCCGGCAGAAAAGAAGGAGCCGTAACTTTGAGAGTGTAGAGGCCGGGCAACAGGCCGGTGGCGGCGTAGTATCCTGCGTCGTCGGTAAATACGGTGAAGGTGCGATTGGCGGCGCCGAGAATCTGCACGACCGCGCCCATCTGAGGAGTGCCGGACATATTGCGAACATATCCCGAGATCGCTCCGGGCCGGTCCACGGCCCAAACAGGAAGCGACAACCCGAGTACGATTGCCCAAGTTCCGAGCTTACGCAGTCTCACTCCACCCCCACCCCCTGGGGAGAAAATTGCAGGGAGTTACTCTACTGCAAACACCGCTGACGGATCAATGGTCTGCTTCGAAATGTTGTCGTTCACCTTGATCTCGATCTTGTAAGTGCCGGGCTGCAGGTTGGCGGCTACGATCGATTTCTGCAGCGTCACCTGGTCGCCGATGTTGCCCATGCTGTCGGTGGTTTCGGTCTTCTGAACCACCTGTTTGTTGGTCGCCAGATTGGTGATGTTGTATTCGAACGTGGCGGAAGGCTTGTGCGTCTTCTCATCCACGCCGAGATTATAGACCTGCATCCAGAAATTCAGCTTCTGGTCTTTGTCCTTCTTGAACATCGCCGGCTTGCCGTCGGCAGGAGCCACGCGCGGCCGGATTTTCATGGTGCCGATCACGAACATGCCGGTGCCGATGGCCTTCGTGGGAACCGGTTCCATCATCGTCGGCAACGATCAGAGTCGAAGTCGCGAGCTTGTCGTCGGAGAATTCGGGAACCACAATGCTGCGGCTCCATACGCCCTTGCGGTCGCCGTTCACGTCTTTCACCGCGATGTTCAGCTTGTAGCGGCCGGGGCGCAGCGGCAGCGCCTTCCAGTAGACGGAGGCATTCTCCGCGGTGCGCGGGCAGCAGTTCGGCGGGAACGTCCACCTGCACCGTGTCTTCGAAGGTCTGCACGATCTTGCCCGTCAGCGTGGACAGGCGGGCGAAGATGTTGACCGTGCCGCGCTGAATGCCGTCTTTATTGACGAATGTGATGTCGCGATTCTTCATCTGGATCGTGACCGGCACCAGCACGGTGTCGCTGGTGACCTTCACGAAGTCGGTGCGCACATCGAACGGCATCGGATTCAGGATGACCTTCGAATTGACTTCTTCTTCCAGATCGGTGAACTTGACCTTGGGAGCGGCCTGCAACTTGGCGAACTGCTCGAGGCGGTCAAACTCCTTGGTCTGCTGCATCGAGCTATCCGGGCCGGCGCCCAGGCGCTCCAGGCCGCTGCCGTTGAAGCGCGACGCCTTGTTCGACATGCCCATCTGCTCGTAGAGGGTCAGGCCGGCGTTCGGGGTCATGAGCAAAGCGTCTTTTTCGGAGCGGTCCAGGGTCATGTGATATTCGCCGCACATGCAGGTGTCGACGAATTCGATGATGACTTCCTGGCCGATGCCTTCGATGTAGCGATAGCGCCAGTCTTCAAACGGGAACGTCGAAGTCTCGCCGCCGCCCTCTTCCATGGGGCGCTCGTAGGTTCCGCCCGAGGGATGGGAATCGATTTCATCGGGCTTGCCGAAGACGATGTAGATGCGGCCGCGATCGGTCTTCCAGCCCGGCACGCCAGCAGCGAAATGCTCGTTGGCGTAGGCGATGCGCTGGTAGTGCTCTTCCTTATATTCGTTCTCTTCGGTGTCAGGAGTGGGGTCGCGGCGCTGCCAGAAGGCTTCGATGAAGTTGTCGCGCTCTTCGTCGTTCGAGAGCTGCTTGAAGGCGGCGCGCTCTTCGTCGGTGATGATGTAGACGACGTCTTCGTCCAGCCACTTCTTGTAGGCCTTGCTGACTTCCTGCTTGAAGGCGCGCTCGTTCTTCTTGCGCTGCTTCTCGCTCGACAGGACGGTTGAGGGGATCGACGGCGTCGGGAGCGGGCTGGGCTTGCGCTCCGCGCTGGTCGTGCGGGCTTAGCCTGCGACGCTTGGCATCGGTCGCGGCTTGACTCGCGTCGCACGCGGCTGCTGTCGGCGGTGGCTTTGTCGGTGGACTTCGGGTCCGGCTGGTCCTGGGCGACAGCGCCACAGACCAACAGACCGACGAATACGAGCAAAACTCGGAGAACTGCTTGATACGAAGCTAACCCGGAACATGAGAGGGACTCCTGCCAGACAACCGTCTCTGCCTATTTTAGGCCTGTTCGTCGTGTGAAAGCAAGGTTAAGTCGTGCCCCGAGAACGAACTAAAACCGAACCACCAACCGTGTTTTTAGAAGCGCGGGATGTCGCCCCGAGTTGCCTGAGCCCGTGCCAAATCCACCTGCCAAATCCATACTGCCAGAACGGTATGGCAGGGCTATAATGGTTGGTTCCGGGGCAGTAGCCATCACTCCCCCTCGTAACGGGTCTCGGCCACTTCTCCTACTTCCTGATCGGGAACTTTCTCGGCGCCAGGATCGTAACAGAGAGTGTGTGTCCGTCACCCCAAACCGAAGCAGCAGAGGCCGTTAGTTGTGCGTAACTGCAGGCTGGCGCAGGACTTGGCCTTCTGTGAGGGATAAATTACCCGGACAGTGACGGGAATCATGAAAGCTTGGAAAAAAATAGCGATCGGCGTCGGGCATTGCGCTTTTGCTCGCAATCATTGTCGGCTTCACCGTTCATCAGAGCAGCAAGAACGTGTGACGGTGCAGACCGGGAAAGTGCAGCGGCAGGATCTGGCCACGGTGGTGAGCGCTTCGGGCGAAATCAAGCCGAAGACGTACGTCAACATCGGCGCCAACGCCTACGGAAAGATCACCCACCTGTATGTGAAGGAGGGCGATCAGGTAAAGCAGGGGTCAATTGCTGGCGCAACTGGAGAACGTGCAATCGGCGGCGGACGTGACGGCCAATCAGGCCTCGGTGCAGGCCGCGGAGACCGATGCGCTGGCGGCCGATGCAGCGCTGAAGACGTCGCAGGCCGACCTGGTGCGCGCCCAAGCGGACTACGACCGCAACAAGCAGGACTGGGATCGCGCGCAGAATCTGTTCAAAGACGGGCTGATCGCGAAGTCGGATTTCGACATGCGCAAGAATGCGTGGGCCACCGCCGACGCCGGACTGGTGCAGGCGCAAGCCCGGGTGGCGCAAGCCAAGGCGCAGCAGGATTCCGCCGCCAAGCACGTGTCGCAGGCGCAGAGCCAACTTAACGCGCGTCAACGACGTACTGCAGAAGACGACCTATAGCGCGCCGTACGATGGCGTGGTCACGAACCTGCCGGTGCGCGAAGGCGAGTCGGTGGTCATCGGCATCCAGAACGCGCTGGGCAGCACGCTGATGACGATTGCCGACATGTCGGTCATTACGGCTGAAGTCAAAGTGGATGAGACCGATATTGTGAATGTGCATCTCGGGCAGCCCGCGGAAGTCACGATTGACGCCATTCCCGAAGAAGATCTTCCACGGAAAGGTTTCAGAAATTGGCGACAACGCGATCGTGCGCTCCAGCGGCGTTTCCACCTCGCAATCGACGACGGCGAGCGAAGAAGCCAAAGATTTCAAGGTCGTCGTGACGCTGACGGATCCGCCGAAGGACTTGCGGCCCGGGCTTTCGACCACGGCCAAGATCACGACGGCAACCCGCAGCAATGCGCTGGCCATTCCGATCCAGGCGCTGACGCTGCGCAGCAAGGACCAGATCGAGCAACAGAATAATCCGCCGGGATCGGTGCATGCCGCGGCACCTGCAGCCGCGGAAGTTGCATCCAAGACAAAAAAAGGAGATGACGTGCAGGGGGTTTTCGTCATCCGCAACAAGAAGGCGATCTTCGTTCCGGTGAGCACGGGAATCACAGGCACCACCGACATGGAAGTGCTCGACGGCTTGAAAGAAGGGGACGAAGTCATTACCGGGAGTTACAAAGTTTTGCGCACGCTGCGTCCGGGAAGCAGCGTGAAGATCGACAATTCGGTCCCGAAAAAAGAAGAAGAGTCATAACCTTAGCCGGGCTGGTACGTCCAAAGGGCAAGCCGGTCGAGGTCTCGCCGTAGAGTTGGACTCGCAGTACGGCGTCTCAGAAAACGGAGCCTGCAACAGCAACGTACTGAACCTAATAACGATCGGAGAGGTCAGTGGCACCGGACAGAGTGAGCGAAGACCAGGAGAAAAAAATGGCAACCGCAGAAGTCCTCAGCATGCCCAACACCGCGAATCTAGCCCCGCCCGAATCCTGCATGATCGCCGCCGAAGATCTCTGGAAGACCTACGACATGGGATCGGAGCAGCAGGTGCATGCGCTGCGCGGCGTCAATCTGCGCATCCAGCGCAACGAATACGTCGCCATCATGGGACCGTCGGGCTCGGGCAAATCGACGCTGATGAACCTGATCGGCTGCCTCGACACGCCTTCGCAAGGGCAAGTACTGGCTCAACAGCCAACTGGTCAGCGAACTGGACGACGACGAACTGGCGCGCATCCGCAACAAGGAAATTGGATTCGTGTTCCAGACCTTCAACCTGCTGGCCCGCGCCACGGCGCTGCACAATGTGGAGCTGCCGCTGATCTATGCCGGCATTCCGACCGAAGAGCGCATGGAGCGCGCCAAGGGCTCGCTGGCGGCCGTGGGCATGGAAGCCCGCATGAGCCACAAGCCCAACGAACTCTCCGGCGGCCAGAGGCAGCGCGTCGCCATCGCGCGCGCCCTGGTGAACAAGCCCTCGATCATCCTGGCGGACGAACCGACCGGCAACCTGGATTCGCAGACCGGCATTGAAATCATGGCGCTGTTCGATCGCCTGCATGCGGAAGGCAACACCATCATTCTGGTCACCCACGAAGGCGATATCGCCGAGTACGCCCACCGCGTCATCCACATTAAGGACGGCGTCATCGCGAGCGACGAGAGCAAGGGCCCGGGACAGCGCAGCTGAGTCCGCCAGTTTCGGTTACAGAAATTAGGCCCAGCCTATCGGCTGGGCTTTCTTATTGCAGTTTCCACAGGCTGACAGCCGGTTGACCGACTCCTCCCGTCCGCGGCTTGCGCGTTACGCGCGCGGGCTATAATTGCGCGCGGCATAGGCTCTAAAGGCGGCAGGTTCGGCCCTCACGCAATGCCCGACCGCTTCAAGTTTTGGAGGATGTGCATGATGAGGGCCCTGTCTTCCAAGTTTTCTGCTGGCTCTGATCGCAATCACTTCCCTCGCAATGAGGGCCGCCGCTCAGGACACTTCAACCCCCGCCATGACGCTAGAGGTCGACGAAACACAAGCGCCGCGACGCATCGCCTTTGTGCATGAGGAAATTCGAGTGCGGCCGGGTGCGCTCGCTCTCGCTTATCCTCGCTGGATTCCTGGCGAGCACGGGCCGACCGGGCCGATTCAACAATTCGTGACGCTCCGCGTGCATTCCGGGAACACGACCCTGCCCTGGACGCGCGATCCCGAGGACATCTACACGATCCACGTGGAAATTCCGGCCGGCACTGATCGAATCACCGTCGACTTTGATACGTTGCTGGAAAACACGATCTCCGATCATCAACTGCTGTTGGCGTGGAATACCGTGGTGCTCTATCCGCGAGGCATCGACAAGCGCCAGCTCATGATCGAGCCGTCGATCCTTCTGCCTGCCCAACTGGCATCAGGGCAGTTCCCTCCTGGTTACCAATCAGACGGGCAACCGGCTGCATTTTGCACCCGTTTCGCTCGAGCGTTTGATCGATTCCCCGGTTCTTGCCGGAGAATTTTTTCGGGCTGTGCCACTGGCGTCAACCTGGCCGGCGGAACTCGACATTACCGGGGACAGCCAGGCAGCGGTCGATAAAGCGGACGACGAGCACGCGGTAACGACTGTTCGGCAAGCTGGTCGACCAAGATCGGGCGATGTTCGGCTTCCGGCATTGGAAGACCCTGCATCTGCTGGTGTCGCAGAGTGAGGGCCGGCCGTTCGACGGCCTTGAGCACGAGGATTCGCCGTACTCCGGCGTTGGCGACGCAGGGCTATCAAAAAAAGATCAATTGGAGAAGTTCGGCGGCTGGCTGCTCGCCCACGAACAATCACACTCCTGGAACGGAAAGTACCGGCGCCCGGCAGAGCTGTACTCGAAGCCCGACTACCAGGGTCCGGAGCGAACCTCGCTGCTTTGGGTGTATGAGGGCCTGAACCAATACATCGGAATGCTTCTTGCGACCCGCGCTGGCTTCAATGACGAAGCGTTCATGCGCGACTATCTCGCCTGGGTAGCTGCCAACTTCGCGCACCAACCGGCTCGCGCTTCCACCGCCCTGGTCGACACGGCGACGGAAGACTGGGTCTTGCGAACGGTTGATGATGCCTGGTCCTCGTTGCGGCGCGGACAGGATTACTACGACGAGGGCGCACTCATCTGGTTGCGGGCGGATACTTTGATCCGCGAGCAATCCCAGGATCGTCTTTCGCTGGACGACTTCCTGCGGAGCTTTTTTGGCCAGAAAGATACGGATCCCATCGTCGTTCCCTATTCCCGGGACGAGGTCGAGGCCTCCCTATCGGCGATCAGCGCATATGACTGGCACGGTTTTTTCGAGACACGCGTCTACCAAGTGAACAGCAAACCACCCACAGACGGTCTTGAGGCTGCGGGCTGGCGGCTGGTGTACAACGCCACGCCCAACAGCGTGTACGCAGCAGTCCTTCCGGACAGTTATGACGCGGCGTATTCCATCGGGATGTACGTGAAGAAAGACGGAACGATCTCCGACGTCCTGCCGGGGACACCGGCCTATGACGCGGGGTTTGGACCGCATATGACAATTCTCGCGGTCGATGGGCGCGTCTATTCCAGCGACGTGCTCAACGAAGCGATCGCGCATCCGCGAAACGGCAAGATCTCAGTCATTGTTCGCAACTTTGATTCGGTCGAGACCCGGGAAATTCCATATGCGGGAGGCATACATTATCCGCACCTGGAACGGATTCCTGGAGCCCACGATTATCTCAGCGAAATCATGGCGCCGAGAAGCTACAAAGAACACTGAGCATTCAGTGCACGCAGCCGACGCGAACGCGATGGCTCGGTGCCCTCGCCATGCCAGCTGGACGTTTAGCTGTTCAGTTGCCGCGCCTCGGCTGGCTTCTTCTCAGCAGGTGCAGGTGCAGATTCGTGCGCGAAGTGCTGATAGTTGAGAATGGCGTTGAATACCATCGCGTAGGTGCCGAGCGTCTCGCCGCGATAGATCGGGTTGTTCCCGAACAGCAGCACGTTTCCCTGGCCCAGATGCGCGTCCACCACGACGGCATGCTCGGCAATCGACGAACCCTTGTCGAGAAGCCCGTCGAGCAAGAGGCTCTTCCCCTCGGAGAAGCGCAGGATGACCTCCGGACGGCTCTGAACCGGAATCACGAGCGGGTTGTTGCGCGTCTGTTCCTCATCTAAGTGCGCTGGCTTCCCATGGCTGCTGCTTTACGAGCGGTTCGGGCTTCGGCGATCTTTCTGCCCTGGGGCACGTCGCTGTCTTCAATGGTGCCGCGACCGGTTTCGCGTTTCGCGTAGGGGTCCAAAGGGTCCGTCAAGGGATCCATCAACACCCGACCTGGGTTGCGGCCGAGTATGCTGCTCACGTTGAAGGCCATCCCGTTGGCACTGATGACGGGAACTCCGGAACCGTAGCCAAACGCGACAGGATGCTCGCTGGCCACGAACACGGTGTTGAGCACAGAGCCTACGACGCGAGCGTCGCCCTTGGGAGCAACGCTGACGCCCGGCGCAAGACCTGTCTCGATGGCGAACTGCGCCGTGTCTTCGCAGGTGATGAGGAGCCCGCCTTGCTCCACGAACTGCTTCAGATGGGCAAGGCCTTCGTACCCCAGGCCGGGGCGAATGTCGGTCGTACTGTCGAGGGCGCCGAGGTTCGGAGTCAGCTCGGATTTCTGCCACGGCATCGGATTGTTCCACATGGGAATGCCGTTGAGGATTTCGAGCGAGGAGGAACGGCCCACGGGCGCGAAGACGACAACATCGTACTTTTGACGGAGGTCGGGTTGATCCGCAACCGTCTGCGTGCTGATGTAATCGAAGGGCACGCCCGAAGAATCGAAGGCATAACGCCACCAACCTTCCGTCTGGGTGCCAAGCCAGGTGTGCATGATGGCTACGCGCGGAGCGGTTACTGTGTGGGCCGGCACCGAAGGCTCTGCAGCGAGTCGGGTTGCGTCGAGCGATAGATCTTGCAGGATCGCGCCGACTCGATCTTCGGGAGCGTTAGTAATGAGCAATGAGCCGGCTGCGAAGTGTTTACCCTCGGCATCGAAGGACTTTTCCGCAACCTGGATGGTTGCGCCTTTGAGTTTGTAGACCAGTGGCAGCAGCGAAACCTGCCCGGTGTTTGCGACAGCGAGCACGCTGCCGGCCCCGGAAACCTTACCGGCAAGGCTCGCGGGGTCCTCCAGGCGCGTCATCTTGGACTTCAGGATCGAAGCATCGAGCACCCGCGCAACTTTCAGATTGAAGAGGTGAGTGAAGGACCATCCGGTGTCGTCATAAGGATGCTTCTGTGGGTCGGCAGCGGCCCAGAACTGGCGATCGAGCAGTGCATCGGCGACGCGGGAGTAGGGCTGATCCATGCGGATGATAATGCTACCGGCCGGGAAGGTCTGCTCCTTTGGCTTGTCTGCCCGCTTTTCACCGGGGATGGTTGCAGTCGACAGCATCGGAAAGTTGTTCTACTTCGACATGCTGGCGCTTCAATACCTTGAGCAACTCAATCTGGCGATTCGTATCGGCCGGATCGGCAGGAATCACGTAAGCGGCCGGCCCTTCGAGCGATGGCTTCTCGACGGCCCGCTTGCTCTTCATGTAGTAGTTTTCGAGGAAATGATGGGTGTGCTGCGAGAAATACGAAAGAGTCGAGAGCAGAGCGCTTTCTTCGTAGTTATTGTTGTCACGCTGCGACCAGTTCACTACGGGCAGCGGCGGATTCTGACGGTACCAGGTGCGCGAATAATCTTCGGGGCGAAGGATGCGTTTCTCAGTGTCGGCGCCGCCGTTGCCGAAAGTTTCATAGAGGCGGCTGATGCCGTTGTGCATGCCAGCCAGGAACATCAGGTATCCGGGACTCCAGGTATCGAAGTCGCCGTGGGTGAAGACTCCAGGCATGCCGAAGCTCTGCATCTGGGCAACATTGTTCCAGCCCAGTTCCGCCCACTCGTCGGCGAGGATCGGGATCTGACCCACGCGTTATAAGGTCCGTCTCCGACCGTGTTGTCGTAGAGAAATGGAACCGACTCGTGCAGGTCGTGCAACACCTGCGCGTGCCATGCGAGATAGGTGTCGAGAACGTTCCGGGTGAGATCGAGAGTCATGGCCATGGCATCGCGATTGTTGTCGTGAGCGACATAGTGGCCCCAGTAAAGAAGGCGCGGCCAATCCTGGCCGGGATGAGCTTTATGCCATTTGTAGACATCGACCATGCGGTCGCGGCCGTCGACTTCAACGACCGGAGTAATGAGCACGATCATGTGAGACCGGATGTACTTGATATAAGGGGCATCGTCGACCGCGAGACGATAGGCGAGTTCCATCAAGGCTGTCGGGGCGCCGGTTTCGGGAGAGTGAATGGTGCCGGTGATGTAGTAAACGGGCCAGGATTGGTCGACAAGCTGGCGGGCTTTCGCATCGTCGAGGTTAATGGTGCGCGGGTCGGCGAGCTGCGCCAGGCGCGCGTCATTTTCTTTCGCGCCGGCGAGGAGCCTGGGATCGGCGATGGCGGCGGCGATCATCTCGCGCCCCTCCTCGGAATGGCCGATGGTGAAGACCTTCACGCGCGGACTGCTCGCCTCTAGAAGGCGAAAGTATTTGTACACATCTTCCGCATATGGAAGCATGTCCGGCGCGCCGGAGACGTCGCCGAGGACCTTGGCGGGAGTGGGAACGGTTTTTGAGGCGGGAAGGTAGTCCACCAACGGAGAGATGAAAGAGGGATCGGTGGTGTATTTGTGAATCTGATCTGTGTACTGCTGGTCGATAGGCTGGCCGGGGGTCGCGAGAAAAGTTTGAGTTCAGTTGCTGGGAGAGGAGAGGTGCACTGGCGAAGATCAAGATGGAGGAGACGGCGAGTAATCCCAGTTTGGATCGGATCATTTTCCCTCGTTGTCGATTCGATTGCTTGGGGTCCAAGTGTCACATAAAACGGCTGTCGAGGGAAACAGCTTGTGAGCGGAGAGCCTGCGCATGACTTCGGAGTGAGGTCGCGGTGAGTTTAAGGCTGACCCATCCCAATGATTTGCGGTGGGCCTGAGGCCGCTTGCGGCATGGGGTCGGCAACCACGACCCGGTCCCTGCCTTCTTTCTTCGCACGATAGAGCGCGGCATCGGCGGCCTCGATCAACTCCTTGGGCATCGTGCCGTGCAGGGGTAGCTCGGCCACGCCCACCGAGACTGTGACCATTCCGAGCGGCTTGGCCCTGATGCATAACCTTCAAGTCGCGCAGTTTGGATCGGATGCGCTCGGCGCGGGCCTGTGTGGCTTTCAAATCGGCGACGGGAAGGATGACGAGGAATTCTTCGCCCCCGAAGCGACACACAATGTCCTCTGCGCGAACGCTCTTTAAGCAGGAATGCGGCGGTCTCACGCAAAACGGTGTCGCCAGCCTCGTGGCCGAAGGTGTCGTTGAACTTCTTGAAGTGGTCGAGATCGAGCATGATGACACCGAGGCCTTGCTCGGCACGCACTGCCCGGCGGGTTTCACGTTGCAGCATTTCTTCCAGATAGCGTCGGTTGTAGAGAGCGGTTAGCGGATCGCGGATCGATTGGTTACGAAGAGCTTCGCGCAAGCGAATGTTGGCCACCGACAGGCCGACCTGCTCGGTGAACATGGTGACCATCAACAAAACGGGCTGCGGTACTTCGCCAGGCTCGATCATCTGGAAGTGCAAGATGCCGATCGCTTCGCCGTGCGCAAGCAAAGGCAGGCAAACGTAGGAGTGATCTGCGTGAACGGCGTGCACGCATTCGGCAGAGTGGTCTCCGCTCACGACGACGTGCATGTGCCCGGTGCGGAGGGCCCAGCAGTCTTGCGCTCCAAACGCGTTGTCCGGCAAAGTGCAATCTTCCCAGATCGCGGCGACTTCGAGCCTCTCGCGTGAAGAGTTAAACAAATGCAAGGCGCCACGAAGTTCGGGAAATACTTTCGGGGCCATGCCGGCAACCACTGAGAACGCGTCCGTCACTTCGGAGCAACTCTGCAGCAGTTCCGCCATCTTGGCCAGGTTGGTGGCGCGGTTCGAACGCTTGGTCAGTTCGCGCACCATACGCTCGTTTTGCAGGTTCAGTTCCTGCTGCGCCAGAGCGCGCTCGCGCATCTCCGATTGCAATAGAGTATTGGCCTCCATGAGCGCGGCGGTGTGCTGGCGGATTTGCTCCTCCAACAACTGCTGGTTACGAATCTGGTCGTCGATGTCGGCGCAGGCTCCGAACCACTTCACGATGACCCCGTCGGAATCGCGCATAGGCGTGGCGCGTACCAGATGCCAGCGAAAACCTCCCGCTGCGTTGAGGAGGCGGTATTCCATCTCGAACGACTCTCCGGTATGGCGGCATTTCTCCCAATTTTCAAGGGCCACAGGCCGGTCGTCGGGGTGGAGCGCGTTGGGCCAGCCCCACCCCAAGGTCTGTGCTTCGGTGAAACCCGTCAGTTGATACCAGCGGCAGTTGCAGTAGTCGACGCCGCTACCGGGACTCGCCGTCCACACGATTTGCGGCAGAGCCTCGGCCAGCGTTCGAAAACGAATCTCGCCGTCATCGCGGAGAACGCTGTGCATCGTCTGCACGAGGTTCCGAAACGCCGCACTCAACGAACCGTGAGCCTTTCGCGCGTGCCTGATTGTGATTAGGGAAACAGCGGAGAACACGACCGCCACAAGAACGGCTACCAGCGTGAAATCGTAATTTGCATAAAGCATGATCGATCTTGGCGTATCAGCCTCCGGGACCGACGGATTGCACTGCGCGCAGCCCCAGCACAGAGTTTTTTTCTCCCCGGCAATCGGACCTGCTGGAGTTCACATCGGCAGTGCTACGGTTTCGCTTGATTAGAAGTTGGTAAGAATCTCGGGCGGGAGTGTTACGCGGAAAAATAAAAGAGACGTAGCGGAGCTACGTCTCCAAGAGATAAGGTCCGGAATCGATTACGGGGTCGTGCTCACCGGCTTGACCGCCGCCTGATCGGCTGGCGCAGCCGGGCCGGCAATGAAGAAATTGTGGTCGTAGATATTGCGGTAGATGCGTCCGGAAATCTCGGCGGCTTTGGGACCGAAGGTGGGACGTCCGCCTTGCAGGAAGACGACGACTACGACGCGTCCGACGCTCGTGTTGGCGTAGGAGGCGAACCAGCCGAAGCGGGTTCCGGCGTGCGAACAGGTTCCCGTCTTGCCGAGAATCTCTTCTTCGTTAAAGTTGAGGCGAAGGCTGCGGGCGGTGCCGTACTGCACCGCGCCAGCCATACCGTCGGAAAGTTCTGGAATCACAGGTGCGATGTCGAGTTGGCGCTTCACGCGCGGCTGAAAGCCCGCCACCTCCTCGGGAGATGTCGGATGCTGCAGGTAGTAGAGCGTTCCACCGTTGGCGATCGCAGAGACCATCGCGCCCAGTTGCAGCGGGGTCATAGAAACGCCTTCGCCGAACGAGCACATTTTGCCAACGCCGCCGAGGCTGGTGGGAATCACCTCGTCGGGATATGTGCCCGAGCTGTTCGCCGGGAATGTCGTATCCCGCGAGTTCGCCGAGTCCGTATTCATGCGCGTAGTAGGCGACTTTCTCAAAACCGAGTTTGCGTCCGAGCGCCTCGAAGTAAGCGTTGTTGGAGTGCGCAATAGCGGTGGTCAGATTCATGCGGCTGCGGCCACCGAGGGCAACTTCGGTTTCCTTCGAGACAAGCCCTTCGCTCAGAGCCGCTAGGGCGACGGAAAGTTTGATGGTAGAGCAGGGCTGCGCACCGCTGGAAAGAGCCAGCCTCTGGTTGACCATGGCCAGCACGCGTCCGCTGGTCGGTTCGATCGCGACGACGGTGCCGTTCATGTTGCCGAGCGCGTCAATCGCGGCCTGGCGGACGACTGGATCTTCACCGGTCGTGATGTCACCGGCCGTAATGTCTTCCGCGAACGAACTCATGCTGAAGCGCTCGTGATAGCGATGTCGGCGCGTGCTGATGGACACCGAGGTGACCGTCGCGCTGCGGCTGTGCGCCAGGTGATGCAGGCGCCGCCGCGTGTGCTGGCTTTCGCTGATCTTCTGCGATTTCGATTTCGTCGTGGTGTGCGTGCTGGTGTTGATATGCGCCGCGAAACTCACGCCGACCAGAGGAAGACAGGTCAGCAAGGCCATGATCAGACGAAAGAGGCTCGTTCTCTTCGACATCTTGTTGATTTCACTCCCCGGACGGTAATACCCACTCTTGGATGCACGCAGGGTGCCAGCGGGTGGTAACCCGGCCAGATCACTCACCTGCGCTGATAGTACGGGACTTACTACAATTCTGGCAACGGAAAAGTTTAGATTGCGAGAAACATTAATTTCGATTTAACCCGTTTCGAAACAGTGATATGCATTGGGATTACCTCCGGCCAGACCCCTTCAGTAATGCGTTACTGATTACTGGAAAGGTACTTCCCACGTGTGAAAAGCTTTTCCTAGCGCGGAAGTGAGCGTTGACTTACGTCAACGAAGGTTTAAGGTCGTAATTTTGCTGTTGTCGGAATTGTCGCTCGGTACCCAAGAGTCCGGCCAAAGCCTGACAGCAACGGCAGATAGTCCGCAAATCGTCAATGCGCATGCCGCCAGGCCCATTGCCATCGCTACTATGAACCAAAAATCGGACTTGGGCATTCGGCCGCGATTAAAGAGCATAACCGTGCCGCGAACTACGTAATACGAGAACGGAAGTGCACAGAGGGTCGAGTTATAAAGTGTGGCGACATTACGCAGCGGGCTCACCCATCGCCTCTTTCCGCTATGTTCCCGTACATCTTTGCGAAACTGGGTCCAAAGGCTCTGTGTACCCCAAGTCATCGCGAACCAAGCCACGCAATCGGCGGCAAATGCGATCTCAATCGTTTTTCCGAAGTTACTGAGGATCGGTTGGTAACCTGTTCGCCTAGCTATTTCCACGCCGAGTGTGACATATACAGCGCCAATCCATGAGATGAAAGTCAGGACCACAGAAGCAAAGCTCGCGATGATCGTGCGACTCAGGTAGTTGTGCTCGTTTGCCATGATCTCCACGCCAAGCAGTCCAGCGTGTGATTGCCGAGGGCGACGTCACTCTGGGTCATCGCGCGTTGGGGCTTCTTCCGCCTCAACGCGTATGGACCGAGAGTTTTTCCAGCTACATCACTTCATTGCGCTTGCGCAGGAACGCGGGAACGTCGAGATCGTCCTGCTGGAAATTCGTCACGACGGCGCTACGCATGCTGTCGAGCGAAATCACGTCGGCTGCTACGTGCTCGGACGCGTGCGATACAGGCGCCAGGGCCATGTCATCGACGTAAGCGCGATCGTCCGTCATGCTATCTTCGGTGACCGTCGACTCCATGATGTGTTTGGGCGGTTCTGGTACGAAGTCGCGCGTGCGGTCTTCGGGAAATTCCATGGCGTCTTCATGCGCTGCGGCGAAGGAGGTGCGAACCTCCGGCACCCGGTGGCGAGACGTAGGGGCCTCGCGGAATCCGGTGGCGATGACGGTGATCTTGACCGAATCTTTCATCTTTTCGTCCATGACAGCGCCGAAAATGATGTTGGCGTCTTCGTGCGCGGCGCTCTGAATGATGGAGCACGCCTGCTGCACTTCGGCCAGTTTGAGCGACGTCGAGCCGGTGATGTTGATAAGGATGCCGCGCGCGCCGTCGATGGCTCCGGCTTCGAGCAGCGGCGATGCAATCGCTTTCTGCGCGGCTTCGATGGTCCGCTTGGCGCCGCTCGCGGAGGCCGTACCCATGACGGCGTATCCCATGCGTGCCATGATGGTCTTCACGTCGGCGAAGTCGCGGTTGATGATGCCGGGAATGGTGATGATGTCGGAGATTCCCTGCACGCCCTGACGAAGAATGTCGTCGGCGATGCGGAACGATTCGAAGAAGCCAGCGTCTTCGGCAACCGCCAGCAGTTTTTCGTTGGGGATGACGATGGTCGTGTCGACCGACTCCATCAGTTCGGAGATGCCGCGCTCGGCCTGCTGCATGCGGCGCTTGCCTTCGAACGAAAAGGGCTTGGTCACGACCGCAACCGTGAGCGCGCCCATTTCGCAAGCCAGCGACGCGATGATAGGAGCAGCGCCAGTGCCGGTGCCGCCGCCGAGGCCGGTGGTGACGAAGACCATGTCGGCGCCTTCGAGGGCTTCGATGATCTTGTCGGAATCTTCGAGCGCGGCCTTGCGGCCGACTTCCGGATTCGCGCCCGCGCCCAGGCCGTTGGTCAGCTTCACGCCGAGTTGCAGCTTCACCGGGGCGTGCGACATGCGCAGCGCCTGCAGGTCGGTGTTGGCGACGATGAACTCGATGCCCTCGACGCCGGCATCGATCATGCGATTGACCGCGTTGCCGCCGCCTCCACCTACGCCGATGACTTTAATCTTGGCGTCGTTGCGGGCCTCTTCGTTGAAGCTGATGCGAATGCTGGAATCTTTGCTCATTGTTTACTCCTGGTCTGAAATTCAAAACCTTTCACCACGAAGGGCACGAAGGTTCACGAAGGAAAGCAATAAACATCCTTCGTGATACTTCGTGTCCTTTGTGGTTCCAGCTCTACGCTCCTTTGCCGACCAACAGCGCTTTCAATCTCGATCCCCAGCGGTCCTCCTGCAGGCCGCGCGCGATGCGGGCGCGCTGGCCGTAGTTCACCATGCCCAGAACGGTCGCGAACTCGGGCTCGGACAAAGTCGACGGCATCTTCGCCAGCGGGGCGGGCCAGGAAAGGCGCACCGAGCGGCGCAATACCGATTCCGCTACGTCGAAGATTCCGGGCAGGCGCGACGCTCCGCCGGTGAGCACGATGCCGGCGATGCAGACGTCGAACATGCCGCTCTGGCGCAAGGCTGTCGCGCATCATTTCGAACAGTTCGCGGGCGCGCGGCTCGAGAATCTCGGCGACCAGGCGCTGCGGCATCAGCCGCGAAGGGCGGTCGCCGACCGACGGAACCTCGACTTCATTGCCTTCGGGAATCAGCGTGACGATCGCGTTGCCGTAAATCTTCTTGATCTTTTCCGCCTCGGCGAGCGGCGTGCATAGTCCAACAGACAGATCGCTGGTGAAATGGTCGCCACCCACCGGAATCACGCCGGTATAGGCGACTGCGCCCTGCTGAAACACAATCAGTTCGGTCGAACCCGCGCCAATGTCGGCCAGGCACACACCAAGTTCGCGTTCGTCGTTGCGCAGCACGGAATCGGCCGCCGCCAGAGGCTCGAACACCGTGTCGTCGACGTGCACGCCGGCGCGGTTCACCGCGGTGATCACGTTTTGCGTGGCGCTGGTCGCGGCCGTCACCATGTGGACGCGCACTTCGAGCCGCGCCGCCATCATGCCCAGCGGATCGTGCACTCCGGCCTGATCGTCGAGAATAAATTCCTGCGGCAGCAGATGCAGAATCTCGCGATCGGCGGGCAGCGGAATGGCGCGGGCGCGGTCGACGGCCTGCTTGATCTCGTCGCGTCCAATTTCGCGCGGACGCGTGCCCAGGCTGATGCCGCCGTGGCTATTGACGCCGCGCACGTGGGCTCCGCCGATGCCAACGATGGCATGCTCGACCGCGCGCGCCGGCGATGTCTTCCGCGGCTTCGACGGCTTTCTGAATCGCCGCGACTGCCTTGTCGAGTTCAACGATCACGCCTTTGCGCGAGCCGCGTGATTCGGCCACGCCGTGTCCGCGATAGCGCAGCCCGCCGTCGGTCATCTCCGCCATCAGCGCGCACGTCTTGGCGCTGCCCACATCGATCGCGGTAAGAAAACTTCCCTGCTGGTTCCCCATCGTCTATGAATTCCTCAACGTCATTCGTAATTTAATCCGCATTAATCTGAACTCGCATTGGCTTCCTGCTTTGCAATCGCCGCACTCGGCTTCGGAATCGCCGGATGCACCGGCGCGGACGGCACCGTCTTTTTCGCTTCCGGCTTCTGGGGCGTCCCATGCGTGGCGGCGAGCGAAGGTTTTCGAACTCGATGCGTACGGTTTCGCAGCAATCTTTTTCGGAGCAGGTGCTTGGCCTTCGCCACCGTCTTCTTCGCCTTCGGCCTCGCCGCTGGCTTTCTCGCAGCCGCCGACTTCGGATCCAGTTTCTTCTCGGTCAACTCAAACGCCGGCTTGGGCAGCGACTTGTCATGCGGATTCAGGCGCGTGATCAGCGCCGCCGGCTTCACGCCCGCGGCCGCCGCCGCCTTCGCCGCCGACGCGGCCAGCGCCGCCTGCTTGGGCCGGCCTTCCATGTCCGGATTGACGATCACCTGATTGTCGTAGCGCAGGTTCACCGACTCCAGCTTCTGGAATTGCTGCCGCCACTCCTGCACGTGGCTCACGTAAGTCTTGTAGCGCTTCAAGTAATCCGACGAACCGAGTTCGACCAGCACGTCGCCCGCCGGATCATTCACTCGCACTTTCAAATTCTCGAGATCGGAGAGATCGACTTCGCTCAGGTCCTGCGAGTAGCGCGCGCCGCCGGAATCGAGTTCCTGCACCAGTTCGTTGTAGGCCTTCATGCGCGGAGCGCGCGTGGAGAGCGGCTCGCCGGGATTCATCCCAAGAATGACGGGGAAAGAATATTTGTGCTTCTGCGGCAGCTCCATCAGCGTGCCGCCGGCATCGATCAGCGAAATGCGCGGACCGACGCGGGCGAACGCCACCGGAGTGCGCTCGTGAATTTCAACACTGAGGCGGTTCGGGACGAAGCGCATCACGCTGGCCGATTCGACCCACGGAATCTGTTCGAGTTGCGCCTTCTGCTGCGACGAGCGGAATGAAGAAAATGTTGCGGCCAATGTCGGCGCCCATCACTTCCATGATTTGCGCCTTGGTCACGTTCTGCATGCCGCTGACGTCGATGTTGTCGCTGGAGTCGACGCGGAAGCGCCACGAGTGCTCGCCGTATTCGTATAGACCGGCAGCAGCGATGGCGGCGACGCACAGGATCACGGCGGCAATCGATGCCCACAACAGTCGGCTGGCGGTTTTCTTGGGAAGCGAGCTGCGGCGGGCGGAGACGCGCTTTTGCCCGCGCAGGAAGGGAGATTCCTCGTCTACATCCAGATCGACCAGGCGCGCGTCGTCAAGTTCCTCGCGCGCGGCTTCTGAATGCGAAAGCCCGGCGCTGGCGTTGGGTACAACTCCTCCTGCAAGATGGTGCCGCTGGATTTCCGCGCCATCAGTTCAGGTCAGTTGTCGTGAGGAATCGCTGAGCTTTTTCAATATAACTTCATTTCTCGAAATGAGATAGACAAAAAATTAAAGGATTTGCACAGGCAGGAACCGGATTGGGTACGGAGGCGAGCGCGACCGACAAACCCTGTGGACCTTGTCATTCCGACGCTGCGCGGAGCGAAGCTGAGGAATCTGCTGGCTGCCGGCCAAATGTGCCGGGGAGGAAGCGAATTCCTCATCGCTTTCGCTGCTCGAAATGACAAAGGCCTTAACAATAACGGAAAAAAGGGGCGCGGTTGGTAGTCCACGCCCCGTTTGCCGGGGAGGCAAAGTTCCAGGAGGAACTGAATCTCGGTTAAACCGGACCAGACGCGCCGGTCTCGACATGAATCTGAGGAATCACCGGCATTTTGATCATCGGCATGCGCGGAACACTCACCCGCACCCGGGGACAAATCACCGGAGCCGGAATTGCCCTGACATCGATCGGGCCAAAGCCTGCAGTCGCAATCCTGATGTGCGCCGTCTGGGCTTGGATTCGGGCTTCCATCCGCGCCCGGCTTGCCTCCAACCTCGCCAACTGGCGCTGTTCCCGGGCTGACATAACATCAAAACGCTCGACTGCTGTTTCGGAGCTGGCAATCCTGGTCTGTACTCGCGCAAAAGTCGACGTGAGAGGGCAGGAGTCGGCTTTGGTCTGCGCCGTCAGTACCCGCGCCTCGACCAGGAACTGGTTGGCATGCCCGGAAACCAACGCCAGAGCCACGGTCGAGCGCTGCTCGACACGGTCCGCGATCTGGTGCGCCCATTGCAAGCCGCCATTGTGATAGCTCGCGTTCAATCCCGCCGCCAAGACTGCGGCGACTAGCCATCCCCATGCTTGTGTCATGTTCTTCATCGCCTTAACCCCTTCTGGCTGATAGACGAAGGGCTGCAAAATCCGTTAGCAATGGAAGATACGGGTTTCGGGTTAGTTTAGTTCCCCGGCTGGCAGCCAATACTCTTAATGCGAATGTTTTCAACAACCGTGTTGCGGACCATCAGCCTCTCGGGGTTTACGCCCAACTGTGTTGACCCCGATTTCATCCAGATATGATGAAATCGCCGGGTCTGTCTCGACGATAAACTTCGCGACCGACTGAATCTCGTCTGTCATCCCATTTGCGGCAGCCTGTTCTGGGTTTAAAGGTGCGCCGCCTCTCTCCCAAGGATAAAAGTTGGATTCCTTGGGGTTTCTAATAACGAACTGAAATTTGTCAGGCTCGGTTCGTACGTCAATGTGGCACCACGAACGCTGTGATGGCTCAGTATCTTCCCACCACGGTCCTATACTGAGCGTCAGTCCGACCCTTGGCCTGTCTTCCGTAACATTGAGTAGAGCGTAATAAACCGCGTACGCGTCACCGGACAGGCTAACGAAACCCCACACACGCTTCTTCTCGTTCCCGCAGCATTCACACGTAACGCGAACTACATCCTCGCCAGTTTCAAGACTGAAATCGGTCATGGGGTGCAGATTGTATGCGAATCGGGCGTCGCCTAACCCAATTGTCGCAACGGGCATTTTCACACTGATCCGGGTGTGGTCGTATCGGGTCGAACGGAGCGGTCGTTGGCTTAGCGTCGCAACTAAGTTACGCTTCCCGTTCTTTCAGCTTCTCCAGAATCATCGGCCCGAATTGCGAGACGCTGCCCGCGCCCAAAGTCAGGATCATGTCGCCATCTTGCGCGACTGCGGCAGCGGCATCCACAGCATCGGCGGGAGAACTTGCGTACCGGCCATTCTTCCGCATTTCTCTCACGGATGCGCTGCGCCAGGATTTCTCCCGTGATGCCTTCGATGGGCTTCTCGCTGGCGGCGTAAATGTCGAGGACGAACAGCGAATCGGCGTCGTCGAAGGCAGTCGTGAATTCCTCGATCAGGTCGCGGGTGCGGGTGTAGCGGTGGGGCTGGAAGATGACGTGAATCTTGCCGAATCCGCACTGCGCGCGCTGCGGCCAGCGTGGCCTTGATCTCCGTGGGATGGTGGCCATAATCGTCGATCACGCTCACGCCCGCCGCGCGGCCGCGCAACTGGAAGCGGCGGTCGACGCCGCGGAACTGATCGAGCGCAGAGCGGATTGCGTCTGACGCCAACATCGAGGCCGATGCCTACGGCAATCGCCGCCGTCGCGTTCAGAACGTTGTGCACTCCGGGCACGTGCAGCGTGAACTCGCCGAGCTCCTGGTTCCGATAGCGCACGCGAAACCGATTGAGAGGGTGCCCCATCCTTGTCTCGCCGTTCTCTGGCGAGACAGGGTGGGGATTTTGATTCTTCCCAGGTACATCTGACAGTCTGATCAAGAAATCCGAGCCGCGCTTGGTTCCATAGGTGACGGTGCGGCGCTGCACCTCGGGCAACAAACGGCGCAGCAGCGGATCGTCGTTGCAGGCGACGATCATCCCGTAGAACGGCACGCGGTCCATGAACTCGAGAAACGTTTTCTTCACGTCGCGCATGTTGCGGTAGGTGTCCATGTGCTCGCGGTCGATGTTGGTGACGACCGAGAGTATGGGCGACAACTTGAGAAACGAGCGGTCGCTCTCGTCGGCCTCGGCGACCAGATACTGCGACTTTCCCAGGCGCGCGTTGGAGCCCATGGCGTCGACGCGTCCGCCGACGACGACGGTGGGATCGAGCCCGCCCGCAGCCAGCACTGCGGCCACCATCGAAGTCGTCGTGGTCTTGCCATGCATGCCAGCGATGGCGATGCCGTACTTCAGCCGCATCAACTCCGCCAGCATCTCGGCGCGCTGAATCACGGGAATGTGCAGCTTGTGCGCTTCGGTGACTTCGGGATTCTCAGCGGCGATCGCGGAACTGGTGACGACCACTTCGGCGCCGGCAATATTTTCCGCGCGATGTCCTTCAAAAGTCGTCGCGCCCAGGCTCGCCAGTCGCTGCGTAACCGAGGAACTCTTCAGGTCGGAGCCGGAAACTTTGTAGCCGAGATTGAGCAGCACCTCGGCAATGCCGCTCATGCCGATGCCGCCGATGCCTACGAAATGAATGCGCTGAATTTTGGCAAACATAAAGTCAACTTCTTGGCCACGGATTTAGCGCGGATCTCACGGATAAACCAAACGCCAAGAACAGAAATCAAAACAAGTATCCGTGAAATCCGTGTTAATCCGTGGCTAGATTCTTCGATCCCGGCCACCCGCGCCGCCATCGCCGCGATATCCCGCGCGGCGTTCGGATGCGCCAACTCCCGCGCCGCGTGGCTCATCTGCTGCAGGCGCTGCGAATCCTGCAGCAACGCCGCGATCGTCTCGGCCAGCCAGACTCCTTCCAGCTTCGACTCTTCCACCACCACCGCGGCTCCGTGGCGCGCCAGGGCTTCGGCGTTGACGCGCTGATGATCGTCGGCCGCGCGCGGGAACGGAACGAAGACCGCCGGCTTCCCTGCTGCCGCAATTTCCGCAACCGTGCTCGCGCCCGATCGGCAGACCACCAAATCGGCGCGCGCGAAGGCCGCCGGCATGTCTTCAATGAACTTGAAAACCTCGGCCGACTCACCCAGACCACCGATACGCCGCCAGCGCGTCATTATAGTCACGCTCGCCCGTCTGGTGAATGATGTGAATCCCCGGAGCCTCGCGCTGCAGAACGGGCAGGCAGCGGATCATCGCTTCATTGATCGCGTGCGCGCCCTGGCTTCCTCCGAACACCAGCAATGTTGGAGTGCCTCCGCGCTTGGGCGCGATCTCGAAAAACGCCTGCCGCACCGGCACGCCCGTGACTTCGGCATGACGAAAATATTTTGCGGTTTCCTCGAAATGCACAGCCGCGCCTGAAACAAATCTCGCGACCATCCGATTGGCAAACCCCGGCACCACGTTCGGCTCGAAGGCCAGCGTCGGAATGTGCTTGACCACGGCCGCCAGCATGGCCGGGCCGGAGGCGTATCCGCCCACGCCGATCACCACGTCGGGCGCGAACTCGTTGAGCATGCGGCCCGCATCCCAGACGGCGCGCGGCAGATCGAAGGCGGTCTTCAGCCGCGTGGTCAGGCTGACGTTTTTCAGCGCGCCCACCCGCACCAGTTGCAGGGGATATCCCGCGGCGGGAACGAGTCGGTTCTCGATGCCGCGCGCGGTGCCGATGAACAGCACCTCGGCGTCGTAACTTTTCTTGAGTTGATTGGCGATGGCCAGCGCGGGGATTACGTGACCGCCCGTCCCGCCGCCCGCCAGGATTGCGCGCATGAAGTGACTATAACGGAATTGAGTGATCGAGCGATTGAGTCGATTGGGTGATTGAGCACCCAATTCGCAGTTGACACAATCACGCAATGGCTTAATCACAATCAATCATCTCAATCCTTTTCATTCCGCTTGCTTGGTGATGTTCAGCAGCACGCCGACGCACGCCAGGGTCACGAACAGCGACGATCCTCCGTAGGACACCAGCGGCAGCGGAATTCCCTTGGTGGGCATCATGCCCAGCACCACGCTGATATTGATGAACGCCTGCAGCACCACCATGCTGGTGATGCCGACGGCCAGGTATCGGCCGAAGAAATCTTCCGTGCGCCAGGAAGCGCGCATGCCGCGCCATAGGAAGATGGCAAACAACGTGACGACGAACAGGGCGCCGACCAGGCCCAGCTCCTCGGCGGTCACGGCGAAAATAAAATCCGTGTGCGGCTCCGGCAGGTAGAACAGCTTTTGCTTGCCTTCCATCAGGCCGGTGCCGGTCACGCCGCCCGTGCCCACCGCAATCAGCGACTGAATGATGTGGAAGCCGGTCCTCTGGCGGTCGGCATAGGGATTCAGAAACGCCAGAATGCGGTCGCGCCGCCAGCTGACGTGAAAAATCAGAAAATACAGCGGCAGCAGCGACGCGCCGAATGCGTAAGCGAAATAGCGCATGCGCATGCCGGCAACGTACAGGATGCAGGCCGCAATTCCGGCGCAGGCAATGGCAGTGCCGAGATCCGGCTGCAGCACGATCAGTCCCAGACACACCAGCACCGGCGCAGCGGCGGGCAGCAGCGTGTTGCGCACGTCGTCGATGGTCTTGGCGCGGCTCTCCAGAAAATAGGCGAGAAACAGAATCAGGACCGGCTTGGCCAGTTCCGAGGGCTGGAACGAAAATCCGCCGGCGTGAATCCAGCGATGCGTGTTGTGCGAGCGGTCGAGAAAGAAGACGGAGATCAGCAGCAGCGTGGTGAAGCCCATCAGCGAAAACACCAGCGCGGGATGCTTGTAGCGGCGATAGTCCACGCGCATGGTGACGACCATGGCCATAAGCCCCGCGACCGCCCAGATCAACTGCTTCGACAGGAACGCATACTCGGACCCGAACCGCTCGCGGGCCATGACCGCCGACGCCGAGAACACCATCACCAGGCCGACAAACACCAGCAGCATGGTGACGGTAAACAGCCAGCGATCGACACTCACGCGCTTTGCCATGGGAACTTCATTTCACCACGGAGGCGCGGAGGCACGGAGGAGGAATTGTGGATTGTTGATTTTTGAGTGTTGACTGTTTTGGTTCGGGACCGTCACTGCGATTCTCAGGTGTCTGAGCGAAGCGAAGGACTTTGCACTCCCCGGCGCGATGAATCGTGGCAGTGCACAGATCCTTCGCGGCCAAGATCGCCGCTCAGGATGACAAGTTTGGACGAGAATTAAGACTTCGCGGTGTCGTTGGCCAGCGACCGCACGATCTCTTTGAACACCTTCCCGCGGTGCTCGTAGCTCTTGAACTGATCGAAGCTGGCGCAGGCGGGGGCCAGCAGCACCACATCGCCCGGCTGCGCGACAGCATTCGCCTTGCGGATGGCGTTCTCCAGCGTCTCGGCGTGCACGACTTCGGGACCGCCTTTTGAGAACGATCTGCGATTCGATCTTCGCCGCCGCCGCGCCGATCGTGTAGACGCGCTTCACGCGCTGGCGCAGCAGGTCGTTGAGGACCGTGTAGTCGCTGCCTTTGTCCTTGCCGCCGAGAATCAGGTGGATGTTCGCGGGGAACGACTCCAGCGCCTTGATGGTCGCGTCCACGTTGGTGGCCTTCGAGTCGTTGTAGTAATCCACGCCGCGGATCGTCGCCACAAATTCCAGCCGGTGCTCGACCGCCTTGAAGTCGCGCACGGCCTGGCGAATTTTCTCGGGCGCGCATCCCATCAGCACGCCCGCGCACACCGCCGCCAGCACGTTCTCCAGATTGTGCGCGCCTTTCAGCGGAATCTCGGAGACCTGCATGATCTCGCGCTGCGTCCCGTTGCGTCGCGGAACACGATGTTGCCGTCGCGCACCCACGCGCCTTGCTGCACTTCTTTCTGCCGGCTGAACCAGAACACCTGCGCGCGCGTGCGCGCGGCCATCGCCACGCAGGTCGGATCGTCGGCATTGAGCACGGCGAAGTCGCTTCGCCTGCTGGTTTTCGAAGATGCGCGCCTTCGCGTCGGTATAGACTTCAAACGTGCGATGACGGTCGAGATGGTCGGGCGTGACGTTCAACACGACCGCAACTTTCGGACGGAAAGTCTGAATCGTTTCCAGTTGAAAGCTCGAAACCTCGAGCACGATCACCGTCTCAGGCTTGGCGCGCTCGGCCAGCGAGATCGCGGGCGTACCGATATTGCCGCCGACCAGCGCGGGAAATCCCGCGGCCGTCATGATTTCGCCGGTCAGCGTGGTGGTCGTGGTCTTGCCGTTCGATCCGGTGATGGCGACGATGGGCCCGGGCAGAAACTGCGCCGCGAGTTCGATCTCGCCGATCACGGCTTCGCCGAGAGCGCGCGCCTGCACCAGCGGCGGCGCGTCCACGGGAACGCCGGGGCTGACCACGATCAAATCCTGCCCGCGAAAGGTGCGGTCGCCGTGGCCTCCGGTCTCGACCGTGATGCCGTGATCGAGCAGCACGGGAATTTCGTTGCGCAGTTCGTCGCCGCTCTTGGTGTCGGAGACGGTGACCCGCGCGCCGTGCGCCTTCATGAAATAGCGCCGACGCCACGCCGGACTTGCCGAGGCCGACCACCAGCACGCGTTTTCCGTTCAGTTCCATTGAGACCATTTCACCACAGAGTCACAGAGACACAGAGAAAATCAACGCAATTGCCACAATCAACACGATTGACACGATTGCAATCCATCAAGATCGACAGTCTTATCCGTGCGAATCTGTGGTCGAAGCTCTGTCTACCGCAGTTTCAGCGTCGTCAGCGCGAACAGCGCGAAGACCAGCGACGCGATCCAGAAGCGCACGATGATCTTCGACTCCGACCAGCCCAGCAATTCGAAGTGATGATGCAGCGGCGCCATCTTGAAGATGCGCTTCTTGCGCAGCTTGTAGGAGCCGACCTGCAGGATCACCGACACCGCCTCGATCACGAACACGCCGCCAATAAACGGCAGCAGCAATTCCTGCTTGATGATGACGGCGACCGTGCCGATCGCGCCGCCCAGCGCCAGCGATCCCACGTCGCCCATGAACACTTCCGCGGGATGCGCGTTGTACCAGAGAAATCCGATCGACGACCCGACCATCGCGCCGCAGAAAATCGTCAACTCGGCCACCTGCGGCATGCGCTGCAGTTCCAGATAGGTCGCGAAAGTCGCGTGGCCGCTGACGTAGGTCAGCACTGCCAGCGCGCCCGCCGCGATTACCGTGCATCCGATCGCCAGGCCATCGAGCCCGTCGGTGAGATTCACGGCGTTGCTCGAGCCCACGATCACGAAGGCCACGAACGCCATGAACGGCAAGAAACGCCAGCGGCCAGAAATGCGGAAAACGCTCCAGGCTCTGCACCACCAGATCGGGATGGAACTGCTTGAAGAACGGCACGATCAGCTTGGTGGAATACATGTCCGTAGGTCTGCATGGCGATCAGCATGGACGCGATCACGATGCTGGTGGCGATCTGCAGTCCCAACTTCGCGCGGCGGTCAGGCCGAGATTGCGGCGATGCGCCACCTTGGTGTAATCGTCGGTGAATCCGATGGCCGCGTAAGCGCAGGTGGAAAACACGGCGATCCAGACGAAGCGGTTGCTCAGGTCGGCCCACAGCAGCGTGGGGACGACGATCGCGATCACGATCAGCAGTCCGCCCATGGTGGGCGTGCCGGCTTTTTTCTGATGAGCCTTGGGGCCTTCTTCGCGAATGTATTGCCCGATCTGAAATTCGCGCAGGCGGCCGATGACCAGCGGCCCCACGATCAGCGCGGTGAACAGAGCGGTCAGGCTGGCGAACGCCGTGCGGAAGGTGACGTAGCGAAAAATGCGGAACGGCGCAACGTAATGTTGCAGCTTGACGAACAACAGCCAGTAGAGCAATCAGCCTCCGTCCTGTCGCAGCTATCAGCTGTCAGCTTTCAGCTTGTCAGCGCTTAGCGCCGCGCCTTCCACGTTTCCAGCGCCTTCTCCAGCTTCACGCCGCGCGAAGCCTTCAACAGCACCACGTCGCCGTCGCGCGTTTCGCGCGCCAGCCATTCGCCGGCTTCCTCGGGCGTGGCCACGAACTCCGCCTGCGCTCCCGCCTGCCGCGCGCCCTCGACCATCGCCTGCGCCAGTCCGCGCACGCCCACGCAGAACATCGATCTTCTTCTCGGCAATATGCTGCCCGGCGGCGCGATGCATCTCTTCGCCGGCCGGCCCGAGTTCCAGCATTTCTCCCGCCACCACAATGCGGCGTCCGGCCTTCATCGCCGCCAGCGCATCGACCATGGCGTGCAGCGCCTTCGGATTGGAATTGTAGCAATCGTTGATGACCGTGATGTTACCCAGTTGGAGAACCTGCCCGCGCTTGTCGGGCGGAGCGAGAGTCGCCAGCGCAGCCACGGCTTCGGACGGCTTCAGTCCGCGAGCCAGGCCCACGGCCACGGCGGCCAGCGCATTCAGAATGTTGTGCTCTCCGACCAGCGGCAAGCGCGCATGCTCGCGCCACGCGGGCGATGACCACGTCAAACTCCGAGCCCTCGGCGCCGCGCGTCTGCACATTCTCGGCACGCACGTCGGCGGTGGCTCGCGTGCCGTAGGTAATGACCTTGCCCTTGAAGTCGCGGCCGAACTGCGAGACGTATTCGTCGTCGGCATTGAGCACGGCCGTTCCGCTGGCGGGAAGCGACTCGATCAATTCGTACTTCGCCCGCGCAATTCCAGCGAGCGAATCGAAAAACTCCAGATGCACCGGGGCAACATTGGTGACCACGCCGATCTCCGGCTGCGCGATCTTCGCCAGCGCGCGAATCTCGCCCGCGTGCGACATGCCCATTTCGATCACCGCCACGTCGTGCTCCGGTTCCAGCTTCAAGAGCATGAGCGGCAGGCCGAAATGATTATTGAAGTTGCCTTCGGACTTGAGCACGCGGAAGCGCGCGCCGAGAACGTGCGCGATCGCTTCTTTGGTCGTCGTCTTCCCCGCCGAGCCGGTGACGCCCACCAGCGGCTTGCCCCACAGCTTGCGCACCGCGGTGGCCAGCGTTTGCAGAGCGACCAGCGTGTCGTCGACGGCCAGCAGCCGAGCCTTGATCCGGATAACGGTGCAGTTGATCTTTTGCGCACGACCGCCGCGACCGCTCCTTTCTCCAGCGCCGCGCTCGACATAGTCGTGGCCGTCGAGCCGTTCGCCTTTGACCGCGAAGAAAAGTTCCCCGGGTCCGAATCGTGCGCGAGTCGATGGAATAGCCCTGCGCGACTTCCGTCGCGGACAGCCGAGACGCTGTCCCACGTCAGGCAGAAATAAACTCAGCGATTTTCGAGAGCGGCAGCTTCATGCTCGGTTCTCTATCGGCAGCATGTTCGCATTCGAATCCCGCCGCCCGCAGGGCCTCGCGCGCCACCTCGACGTCGTCAAACGGGATGCGAGCCCTCGCGCGTGACCTGCACCTTCTCGTGCCCTTTGCCCGCCAGCAGCACAATATCTCCCGGGCGCGCCTCTGCGATCGCAAGCGCAATCGCCTTGCGGCGGTCGACTTCGACGGTGTATTTCACGCCAGTCTTCTGCAGGCCGACGAGCGCATCATTGATGATCGCCCGCGGATCCTCGCTGCGCGGATTGTCGGAGGTGAGCACCACAAAATCGCTGCCCCGCCCGGCGGCCTCGCCCATCAGCGGACGCTTGGCGCGATCGCGATCGCCTCCGCAGCCGAACACGGTCAGCACTCTGCGCCGTTCCCCCACCGCGCGAGACGAACTCGCGGGCCAGCGCCGTGAGATTGCGTAGGGCGTCGTCGGTGTGCGCGTAGTCCACGACGACGGTGAACGGCTGCCCGCAATCGACGCGCTCAAATCTTCCCGGCACATGCGTGAGCGATTCGACGCCCCGAGCAATCGCCTTGCGATTCGCATCCGCGCGCAGTAGCATGCGGCCGCCGCGGCCAGAATGTTGTACACATTCACGCGCCCGATGAGCGGAGAGAAAATGGGAATCTTCTCCTGCGGCGTGGCCATGTCGAAGCGCGTGCCGCGCGGATTGATGTCCACATTCTCGGCGTGGAAATCGCCGCGCTCCCAGCCATAAGTCAGCACGACCGCGCTGCGCTTCCGGCTGAACTGCAGCCAGCTTCGCGCCGTATTCGTCGTCGAGGTTGGTGACCACGGCGCGGGGCGCATCCGTGCCGCAGCCTTCGAACAGCACTCGCTTGGCGGCGAAGTATTCGTCCATCGTCTTGTGATAGTCGAGATGATCGCGCGTCAGGTTGGTGAACACCGCAACATCGAAAGGCACGCCGAACACGCGCTCCTGCGCCAGCGCGTGCGAAGAAACTTCCATGACCGCGTCGGTCGCGCCCAGGCCGAGCGCCTCGTTGAAAAGACGCGCCAGTTCGAGCGCTTCCGGCGTGGTATGCGGCGCCGGATAAACCTTGCCGGCCACGTGATATTCAATCGTCCCGATCAGCGCGCTCTTGCGCCCTGCGGCGGTCAGGATCGACTCGATCAGAAACGCCGTCGTGCTCTTGCCGTTCGTCCCGGTAATTCCCGTGACCGCAATGCGCTCGGCGGGACGCTTGTAGAAATTCGCGCTCAAGCGCGCCAGAGCCCGCCGCCCATGCGGCACCACGGCCCAGGCCACGCCTTCGCGCGGCTTCTCGCTCGGCGAATCCGTGACCACCGCGACCGCACCGGCCTGAATCGCCTGGTCGATGAAGCGATTCCCGTCGGACGTCTCGCCGCGCATGGCCACGAACACGCATCCCGGCTTGACCCGGCGCGAGTCGTATTCCACGCCACTGACGCTGGGGTCCCCGCTCTGGGCGAGAACCTCCGCGCCATCCAGCAGATGTTGGAAGGTCATTGCTGGGAATTATAGGCCACGCGAGAATATCGACTGCTGATTGCTGATTGCTGATTGCGACGGACGATGGCGCGCAGATTTTCAGCAGCAATCAGAAGTCGACCCGATTACCGAGGTCATTTTCGCGCTGCCGCGCGAGTGCCGCGCTACATTATTTTCATGAGCACCGGAACCGGTCCCGCCAAATATCAAATGCGCGCAGTGCGAACAGCCTGAGAGTGCGTGCGAGTGCGAAAAATTCTGCTGCCTCTGCCAGTCGGTCATCGACATCCGCCTCTGCAACGACGGCCTCATGTACTGCGAGCCCTGCCGCACGGCCTGCGACTACAAGACCTCCGACTAGCACACGACTCGCAGGCAGTCGATCTGCCAATCCTAGTTCGATGTTGCCGCTTATCTGCCATAACGTATCTGTAGTTGAAGGACGCCGTCCTCCTCGCCTTAAGATCAACATCTCGATGCGCTACAACGATTTGGCAGGCCGCGACCTTTTGAGGGAGAATAGTGTGTTTGGCTTTTTGCGACTGTTTTCGGTCCTCTTTTAAGGAGTCTTCATGGCTACCACGATGCACGTCAGCGACGTCGCCGAGTTGCTGAGCGAAGGCCGGACGCACTTTAATCTTTCTCCGGCGTCTGCTGGTGGAGCACTCCATCCGGCGCAACGAAGCAAAACTGGCGGCCAACGGATGCCCTCGTCGGATACACCAATCGCACCGGCCGCTCTCCCGAAAGACAATTCATCGTGAAGGACGAAACCACCGCGCACACCGTCGCCTGGGGCGCAGTGAACGCGCCGTTCGAGCCGGAGAAATTTGATGCCCTCTACGAGCGCGTCATGGAGCATCTGCGCGGGCGCGAACTTTTCGTGCAGGATCTTTTCTGCGGCGCCGATCCCGCCTACCGCCTGCCGGTTCGCATCGTCAACGAATATGCCTGGCACAACCTTTTTGTGCGGCAGTTATTCCTGCGCCCGACTGCCGGAGGAACTCAAGCACCATCATCCCGAATTCACCGTCATCGCGGCCCCCGAGTTCAAGGCCGATCCCAAGCGCGACGGCGTGGCCTCCGAAGTTTTCATCCTGCTGAACTTCACGCGCCGCACCGTGCTGATCGGCGGAACTTCCTACGCCGGCGAAATGAAGAAGTCGATCTTCAGCATCATGAATTTCCTGCTGCCGCCGCGCAACGTGTTCCCCATGCACTGCTCGGCCAACGTGGGGCACAACGGCGTGAGCGCGCTGTTCTTCGGGCTCTCGGGGACGGGCAAGACCACGCTCTCGGCCGATCCCTCGCGCGACCTGATCGGCGACGACGAGCACGGATGGAGCGCCGACGGCGTCTTCAACTTCGAAGGCGGATGCTACGCCAAGTGCATCAAGCTCTCGAAGAAGAACGAGCCGCAGATCTGGAACGCGCTGCGCTTCGGCTGCGTGCTCGAAAACGTCACGCTCGATCCGCACACGCGCATTCCCGACTACAACGACGACAGCAAGACCGAAAACACGCGCGCCGCTTATCCCGTGGATTTCATCGACAACGCCGTGATCCCCGGCATTGGCGGCCATCCGAAGAACGTCGTGTTTCTCACCGCCGATGCCTTTGGCGTTCTGCCGCCGATCTCGAAGCTGACGCCGGAGCAGGCCATGTATCACTTCCTGTCGGGTTACACCGCGAAAGTTGCGGGCACCGAAGCCGGCGTGAAAGAACCTTCGGCGACATTTTCGACGTGCTTTGGATCGCCGTTCATGCCGCTGCCTCCGAAGACCTATGCCGAAATGCTCGGCCGCCGCTTGCGCGAGCACAACGCGCAATGCTGGCTGGTGAACACCGGCTGGCAGGGCGGCCCGTACGGCGTGGGCAAGCGCATGGAGATTCCCCACACCCGCGCCATGGTCGACGCCGCGGTCGAAGGCGAATTGATCCGCGAAGAATTCGAAATCGAGCCCACGTTCGGATTCTAGCATTCCCAAGCATTGTCACGGAGTGCCCCCGCAAGTGCTGAATCCGCGCAATGCCTGGCCCGACAAAGCCGCCTACGACAAAGCTGCCGAAGATCTGCGCAACCGCTTCGCCAAGAACTTCGAAAACTTCGACGCGCCGCCGGAAGTGAAAGCCGCCGGGCCGAAGGCGCAGAGGTAGTCGGGTTCGTTTAGGAGATCGCCGGGCTTTGCCCCGGCTGGACGGCCGAAGGCGGCCCTCCCCACATAAGCACTCACGGGCATTTTGTGGAGACAGCCGCCATCGGCTGTCTGCCGTTCGGAGCACGGCTGGGTTCTACAACGTCACCTCCATCTGCAGCGCTTCGATCATTCCATTGAGCGCGCTCTGCGCCGCGTCGCGCTTCTGCTGCAGTCTCGCGATCTCGCGGCGCAGGCCTGCACGCGATCTTCCTGCTCGTTCAGTTCGCGAACGTAACGTTCAACCAGCGCCTTCTCCTCTGCGCTTCCCTTCAGCGCCTTCATGTTCTCGCGCACGCGCTGCTGATCTTCGGAAATGCTCGACACCTGCGCACGCCGCCCGGTGATCACAGCATCAAGCACGGCGATGTCATTCTTCTGGAGAGCAATCTTCCGCAAGGCTTTCTCCACATCCGCATTGATCATCTTCTGATCGAGGAAGTACTTGATCTCGTTGTCGGTCACATTCGTCAGCTGATAGCTATTGATGATCGGCCGGTATTCCTTCACCAACAAGCGTCGTGGTCTTCTTCGGTTCCAGCGTGAGCCGGAAGCGATGAAAGGACGCCGGAACTCTCCGCCGGCTTCGCGTCGTCCGCGTCAGCTTCCAGCCGGGGCGCGCCGGATGCTCAATCACCACCGTCCGCGCCGACGTGTCGCGGTTGCGGATGGTGTAAGTATTCTCCTGGCGCTCCTGCGTCGATTGCGTCATGGTGCCGTGCGCGATGACGACTTTCGTGACTCGCTGAGTTGTCCGCCTTCTGCTTGGCATCGACCAGCACGCCAAGGTCGGCCGCATAGGACAGCAACCGCTTCTCGCCGGGCTTGATCGCGTCCATCAATCCTTCGCCGGCAAAGGCGTCGCCTTCGAGCACGTTGAAGCTGCCGCCATCGAGCGTGAGGTCGCTGGTGTTGTTCACCCAGAGCGCGCGCAGCACAGAACTCTCCGATGGATTCCAGACCGAAACTTTCTCGGCGTCAATGCGCGACTGCAGGATCGGCACCAGCGCCG
Source organism: uncultured Acidobacteriaceae bacterium (assembly GCA_963795875.1). Classification (GTDB taxonomy): domain Bacteria; phylum Acidobacteriota; class Terriglobia; order Terriglobales; family Acidobacteriaceae; genus Sulfotelmatobacter. Next base: position 111,482 of record CAWCJM010000001.1, on the reverse strand, counting down.
ACTGGTTCTTGCGAATGGTGACGCGGTCTTTGAGTTTGTATTCGAACAAGTCTCCGAGTTCCTGCGAGTCTGGCCAACGGTCGTGCCCGCTTCGAGCGACTCGGCGATCATGGTGGCGTCGGGCCGAGGAGTGGCTGGTGGCACAAGAATCTCAGGAGCGGACCGTTCGCGCGAGCCTGCCACCTGCCGATGCCACCGCCGCTGCCGCTGCCGATCGCGCCGATGACTCCATCCCATCGATCCCGCCAGGCACGCCGCCTGGCACGCCGCCGACCACGCCGGCGCTCGACCATCGGGGAGCGGGGGCGCGTTCATGATGTCCGCTTGCCCTTCCATCGTCGCCTCATGCGTCTGCGGCGTCAGCATCGCATTCTCCGGCAGCGCGACCACCGGACGCCGCGTGTAATACGGCTGCGAAAGTTCCTGCACGAACGACTGCGGCGCGCCCGCGATCAGCGACAACTCAACGTCCTTCCAGTCTTCCCCGACCGTGTTGTCGACGATGGCCCATCCCTGCAGCAGTGGCTTGCCCTCGTTCGGAATCACGATGCGGTACGTGCTCTTCCACACCGGCACTTCGCTGATGTAGCTGACCAGCAGATTGCGCTCGCCGTTCTCCGGCGGTAGAAATGGTCATGCGCCGCACGTCCTGATCGCGGGTCGAAGCGACCAGGCCCAAGGTATTTCCCGACTTCCTCGTTCACTTCTTTTTCCGTCGACCCGCACGCGTCGTGGCAGGCGTCAGATCGAACAGGCGCACCTCGCCGCCGTCACTGACGAGCGAAACCTGCGTCAATCCGATCCTGCCGCCGGAGCTTTCTCTTCGCGCTTCCTTCGCCCTTCGGCGCGTCGCGCCCGGTCAGCACTTCGCGCTCTTCAATGCTCAGCAGCCGGCCCGGACGCCGATCATCGACCCGCTGTGGACTTCCACGCGCGCGCCCGCGCAGCGCATCGAGAAACTGCGCCGTCGTCGGATTCTCCCCGACCGGCAATCGCAGCGATCCCAAGCCGTTGCTCCAGCGGCGCGGTCGAGTTGTAGCTGACGCCCGTGATCCGTCCCTTGCCCAGATCCAGCACGGTGAGCGACTTCAACACGTCGTTCAATTGCGCGGTGGTGAAATCCACGTTCACATCCTGGCTGTCGCGCACGTGCCCGGCATGCTCGAAGTATCCGACGCCATTCTTGTAGAGAATCACTCGGGTTACCGGCAGCCGCGCGGCCGAATCGGCCGACTTGCTGGTGAAGTAGATAGACTGGCCAGATGAAACCGCGGCAAGCGCCAACCACAGTACTGCAGCTTGCAGAGAAACGCATGGTTCCTCCGTCGGACTGCGGGTCCGCTTGAGTCAGGCGGTCATCGCGCACTGGAACGAGTGCCGCGTGCCCCTCATCGCCTGAGACACTGAACGTGTGTAGACACCGAGCGGAGGCATCTGGAACCGTGGATGCAACCTGCCGTGATTTCGAGATGGCCGAGGATCGAACAGAAGCAGAAGTTTCGGAGGAACGGACTCGGGATTTGGCCGCCGAAAGGACTCGAAGGCAAGGGCCTCCACAGAGGCTGGCGACTTTCATGTAGACAGCCGCCCCGGCTGTCTGCCGGCGCGAGCGCGGCAGTTTTCGCCAGTGCGACCTATGCCTTCTTGATCATGCGGCTCAGCCAGATCAGGAACACTGCGCCAATGATCGCGACGATGATCGTGCCGATGAAGCCTCCGGCCTGGAATGCCGAAGATGCCCACCAGCCAGCCGCCGACGACCGCGCCGACAATGCCGAGGACAATGTCCATGACGATGCCGTAGCCGCCGCCCTTCATGATCTTGCCCGCGGCCCAATCCGGCGATCAATCCCACCAATCACCCACTAAATCAAACTTGTAATCATTTCGACTCTCCTCTTCCGGACGGGAGGAGACTATGGCGGACATGCTGGTCTGTCAAGCGGCGCGTCTTCCATCGCGGCTGACTGCAGTGCCTGTGATTAAATCAAAGCTATGTTCGCCCGCAAGATTCGCGTGGAGTATGAAGCTGACGGCCGCACGCTTCCCTGCCCGCTGAAGTGGCTCGACAGCTTCTCCATGCGCAACTTCACCAATGCCAGCGTCTTCGACGACACGCTTCCCATCGCCGACGGACAAGATGGAGATCGGCTCCGCGTCCCGCTCGATCAACTCAAAGACGCGATGGAGGACTGGTTCCGGCGGAAGGGATACCTGCCCAAGGACTCGCACTTTGTCACTAGCGGAGAGCTGAAGAGCCGGATCACACTACCCGCAGTCGGTTTCCTGAGTATTGCAGCAAACGTCTAGACATGAGACAGTGCCTTTCGCAGGCACAGGCTGTCAAGGAGCGTCAAACTCGCTGCAGAAGGTCGAGTCCGGTGAGGATTTTGAACAGCGGCGAGAAGACTACGACATCGGACGCGAGTAGCCGAGCGAGCATCATGTTTTCAGCGACTTGGCCAGCCGTTAAGATGGCAAGCGAGTTGCAAACCCCCAACAAGGAGGTGCTTTATGAGCTACAGAGTATTGCAGCTGTCCCCCATCAAGCACCCGCATTACCCGCAGGAGAATTGCAGTTCAGGATTCCTGGAGCACCCCGGCATCAACGGGCTCGACATGGGATCTCTGCGGTCCTGGTTTGAGTACGATTCGGAACTCGGTGAGAGCAGCGCTGACGGCCATACTCAACTGGGGTATGATCTCAGGCTTGGCTCTCTCGATTGCTGTTCAGCGCGAGTTTTTGGGCCGGAGTAGCGTGGGTCGTCGCGTCGCGTCTGGAAGTAGAGCTTCAGTCTTCAAGATATGGCGAAACGATCGAAACGGGGCCGAAGCGCCAACCAGCGGCGGGCCCCGATTTCTCTATTTGCCCTCGATGCGCTTTACTTGTCGTAGCTGCAGCAGCGACATCACGTCATATTCTTTGAGCTTGTCGCGCCCCTTCAGGAATTCCAGCTCCACCACAAATCCCAAGCCCGGCGATCTCCGCGCCCAGCGATGGCCGCCAGTTTAGCCGTGGCTTCGGCAGTGCCTCCGGTGGCCAGCAGATCGTCCACGATCAGCACGCGCTGACCTTTCTGGATCGCGTCCTTGTGAATCTCCAGCGAGTTCGTGCCGTACTCGAGCGCGTAATCGTACTTCACGGTCTCCGCCGGAAGCTTCCCCGGCTTGCGCACCGGAACGAATCCGGCGTTCAGGCGATAGGCCAGCGCCGGAGCAAAAATAAATCCGCGCGCCTCCATACCCAGCACCAGATCGACGTCCTGCGCGATGTAATGCTCCGCCAGCTTGTCGATCAGCGTGGCGAAGCCGGTCTTGTCCTTCAACAGCGTCGTGATGTCGTAGAAGAGAATCCCCTTCTTGGGAAAGTCCGGAATCTCGCGAATCAGGTGCTTCAGTTGATCGGCATTCATGCCCGCAACAGACGGCATTTACCACGCTCCTTCAATGCGAAATGTACTGAGTCCGGCGACCGGACTGGCTTCGGATACTTCGACCGCATCCACGCGAGCCGCGCGCGGCCCTTCGCGCAGCCGCCCATGCAGTCCAGAAAGCTGGTCGCGCGTTCCCTGCGCCAGAACTTCCACGCTGCCGTCGTGATTATTGCGCACCCACCCGGCGATGCCGAGGATGTGCGCCTCGCGCTCCACAAACCAGCGGAAGCCCACGCCCTGCACGCGTCCGCGCACAAGAAAGCGCCGCGCTTCGATGGGTTTTTCAGTAGGGAGTCATGCTCCGATGAAGCATTCGCAGAAGTCATTGCAGACAGTCTCAAGCGAATTGCAGAGCCGTTTCAAAGGTCGATCGAGATTCTGCACTTCGGACAACGCTTCAGAACAGCTCCTGAAACGCGTTCGCTACGAACTTCTTACGCCCTCGACAGATACGCGCCTTCCGAAGTATCGACCTTGATCTTCTCGCCTTCGTTGATGAACGGCGGAACCTGCACGACCAGTCCGGTCTCGGTCTTGGCGGCCTTGGTCACGCTGGAAGCGGTGGCGCTCTTCAACCCCGGCTCGGTCTCAACCACAGTCAGGATCACCGTCTGCGGCAGTTCGATGCCGACCGCCTTGCCGTCAAAAAACTCCACTTTGATTTCGAGGTTGGCAATCAGGTAATCGACGGCGTCGCCCAGAATTTCCTTGCTCAGGTGGGTCTGCTCGTAGTTGGTCGTGTCCATGAAGTAGTAGCTGTCGCCGTCGGCGTAGAGGAACTGCATCTCGACTTCGTCCACGTTGACCTTCTCGATCGGGTCGGGCGAGCGGAAGCGGTGTTCGAACATGGCGCCGGTGCGCAGGTTGCGCAGCTTGGCCTGAATAAAGGCGCGCAGGTTGCCGGGAGTGCGGTGTTCGACGCTGAAAACGGAGTGCAGATCATTGTTGTGCTTGATGATCATGCCGGGACGAAGCTGGGTGGCAGGGATCGACATCGCTTGAAAAACTCTCCTTGTACGATTGCGGTTTGCGAAGCCGGCGGAAGACGGGCAGGCCACAAGTTCCGCCGCCGGCTACTACGCGAAGACAGGCTAAAGCGTTATTTTACACTCAGCTGCGCCGGAAAAGAAACCTTCCCGAAGCCGAACTCATCGAAGAGTGGCGAAATGAGCGCCTGCCGATTGGATTCGCCGAGCCGTGCAGTAGGACTAGAATGAGCGTCAGGACCGGAATCTCGACGCAGCTTTTCGCGAACTATGCCCGAGCATTCCCGGGCGGAAAATTGAGGTCTTCATCATGCGAATCGGACGTTACGAATCTTCAGAAAGCAGCAACGTCGGCACCGCGATCACCTTCCTCCTGATCGGGCTGGGCGCCGGAGCCCTGGCCGGACTTCTGCTCGCTCCCAAAACCGGCAAGCAGATGCGCCGCGATCTGCAGCGCGGCTTCGACGACGCCAAAGACACTCTCGGCGATTGGGCCGACGAGGCCAAAGACCACGTGCGCGACGCCAGCGACCGCGTCCGCGACGTCGCCAGCCGGGCGTCGACCTGGCCGACGACCTGCGCGAAAAAGTCGAGCCCCTGCGCCGCGCCATCAACCGCAGCTAAGAAAGCGAGGCGTTCAGACCTCGGACCTCAGACCTCGAACCGTCAAAGGCTGACGTCCGAGGGCCAAGGTGCCGACGCCAGTTTTTCTCAGTACAAATGAAAATCCACCTGCACCGCGATCTGCGTCGCCACCGGCTGGCCATTCAAAGTGGCCGGCCGGAAGCGCCAGCGGTTCACCGCTTCGATCGCCTTCTCGTCTAACCCCATCCCCAGGCTCTGCCCCACGTGGATATCATAGGGGTGCCCGTCCTTCCCCACCACCAGCAGCAACAGCACGATCCCCTGCGCCTTGGCCTTGCGCGCTTCATCGGAAAAACTCGGCTCCGGATTGAAAATCACCTGCGGCACGGTCACGCCCATCTTGCCCGCGGGATAAATTCCTGGACGGCCCAGCGCCCACTCCCGGCCCGGTTCGATGGCCCAATGCCATCGCAACATCCGACCCGATCCCTCCGCGACCGCCCGGCCCGTTCGAGAGCACTTGAAAACTTGCGACAACGGATCGCCAATCTGCCCGCCCTGCGGCAACTGCAATTCCGGAGCCACCACTCACCGTCTCCTCCACCGGAAGCTTTGGCGGCTCCTTCGGCAGCATCACCGTCGGCGGCACCATTTGAGGATCGAGCGAGGCCTGCGGCAGATTGCCTTGCGACGCCGGGAGCGGATCATGGTTGCCGCCCCCTCCACCGCTGTTCCCCGAGAAGATCAAGCGGAAGCTCATCCAGCTTAGGCAGCTCTCGGCGATCTCGGGCGCGTGCTCGGATCACACAGCTCGTGAAGTAGATGAGCAGCCCCAGAATCGCGGCCTGCCCCAGCAGCGAGAAGACAAAAGTCTCGCGCCGGGCGCGGTACAGCCCGTCGTTTTCCGCCGAAAAAATCGAAAAAATATTCGGCCCCGGTCCGGGAGATGCAGCAGTCATGGCGCGCTCCTGCCGACGAGTGTGTCGACAATCTCAGCCCAACTTGCCGTAAGACGCGCGACCGCGCAAAAAGGATTTCCCCGAAGAGAACAGAAAAGTAGCGCCGTCCCGACGGCGTAGCGCCGCTCGCGCCTGCGAGAATCGGACGCCGCAGTGCCGGCGCTACGCAAGTGCCCTACTTGAAGATCGCGGCGAAGAATCCTCCCACGCGCCGGAAGAAGCCGCGGTGCTCAGGCTTCTTCTTCTCCGGCGGCGGAGACTGAATCACGGCATCGAGATGAACCTGCCGGGCCGGGGAATCCTCCACCGGCAAGTCTTTCGCCGCCTGCACCGGAGGCGGAAGCGCCTGCCGCCGCGCGGTTCTTGCGCTGAATACCAGCGGCGCATCCACCTGCACGTGAACATCGTTCGGCTGAGAAGCCGGCAGGGGCGCCGTCTCCGGCCCATTCGACAGCCTGGCGTCCGCCGCACGGTCGAGCTGCCACAGAAGAAGCCACTCGCTGCGGTGCGGCCGCGGGCGTCTCACTCCCGCCGATGCGCACCTTCTCCGGCAATTCCGAGTCAGGCACGTTCGGCGCGTAGACAGCCTGCGCCCGCATCAGCGGCGAAGGCGGAGGACATCCGCACTCCAGCGGCACGTCGCTGTCAACTTTGTCGATCTGCCCCGAATGAAACACCGCCTGCTCGGCCGGCTTGACCTGATAAATGCGGTCTCCCATCAACTCAGACACGATCGCCGAAGAAGTATTTCCCTTCAGCGCGCGCACGCAGGTGTTGCCGTGCGCGTCAGCGCTGATGGCATAATGAAATTCTCCCGGCCCCGCAAACAGAATGCGGAAGTCCGGCGTCAGCACCGTATCGGCCGACGCGCTCAGCGAATAGTGCGCCTCGATCGCGCCCGTGCTCATGCCCAGCATCAGGTCGCGCTTGGTCTGCGAGGGCGTCACCGAAACCGTGGTCCCCGGACACACGCGAACTTCTCCTCCGCCAGCCAACCGCAGCACCGCCGTCTCCGATCCGGCCGTAACCGCCGAGCCCGACGCGATGCGGCTTCCCGCCACGCACCATCGTCCCGGAACCACTGGTCACCGGCACCACCGCCGGCGCCGCTCAGCGAACATGCCCGGCACCGTCGGCGGCTGAACGGCGACGACTTCTTGCCCGCATTCGCATCCTCCGCCGGCTTCAGCCGCACCATCAGGCGATGGCCCGCGCCATCCCACGAATAGCCATAGGGCGCGAGCAGGTCGAGAACGATGCGCGTCACCGGCGGCTCCTGCTGAAATTGATCGACGCGAATGGCGAGGATGTTTTCTTTTTGAACGGCAATCCGCTTCTGCGTCATTCCCAGCCGCGAGTTCGGCAGATCGATGACCAGCCGCGGCGGCGAATCGAGCGTCTGATCTCGGGAATCACCGGGCCGCCGCTGGAAAGAATCTCGACCGCCGGCACGCCGCGCTCATGCACGATGCGAACGCTCGTCACCAGCGGCGGCGGCCCGAAGGTCTGGGCCGCAACTCGGAGCGACAAAGCGCAGTCGCCACATCAGCGTCAGGCACACAAATTTGAGCGCAGGTCGCGGCAAAGAATCCCTCGCTGGAGGCTTGAAGGAAACATATCACGCGGCAGTGGATGGGAGAGCTAGCGAGTCGTAGGACAGGCGTCAGGCTTCAGAGCGTTTCAGGTCGCAGTCGGCATCCTCGAGTACTTCAGAGCGAGATCCGAAGCGCTCAGAGCTCTGAGGCTCTGACGCCTGCGCTCTTCACGCTTCCGGCAGAAACTCGTATTCTTCAATCACGGCCGCCACGGCGAGTTTGCCGTCGTCTCTGCCGTTCTCCACCCGCACCACGCGGCCTTTGCATTGCACGCGGATGCTTTCGGTGAGCGTGATCTCCGGCGGCAGAGTCAGCGTAAATCCGATGGGCGATCCCTGGGTGACCGCGGACTCCAGATAAAAACAGATGCCGCGCGCGCTGACGTCGCGAATCTGCGCGGCTTGCGTGGCGTTCTCGTGATCGACCGTCACCGGTACGCGGAGCGGAAATCGTCGTGCCCCCCTCTTCTCTTGCTGGGGCTCGGCCATGCATCCCTCCAAAGTGGCGTGAAGTAGCGTTTTAACTGATAACAGAGGATGCGCCGCGCCCGCGCCATGGTCAATACCACCGCTTGGGTCACCGAGTGGCCCTTTCAGGCGGAGAGCGACGCAGATTGCAGAATGCAGATTTCAGAATGCAGATTTGCGAGCGACCTGACCGATTCCAATCTGCATTCTGAAATCTGCAATCTGAAATCGTCGCTCCGGTGTAAGCTGATGACAGGAGCGCCGGTCCTTGATCTTCGTACTCGACAACTACGATTCGTTCACCTACAACCTGGTCCAATACATCGGCGAACTGGGCGCGGAAGTCGAGGTCCGCCGCAACGATCAGGTCACGGTCAGCCAAGTCGAGGACATGCATCCGGAAAAGATCGTCGTCTCTCCCGGTCCCTGCACGCCGCACGAAGCGGGCATCAGCATCGACCTGATCCGCCACTTCGCCGGCAAAGTTCCGGTGCTCGGCGTCTGCCTCGGACACCAGGCCATCGGCGAAGCCTTCGGCGGCCGCGTGGTTCGCGCCGCTCATCTCATGCACGGCAAAACCAGCGCCGTCATGCACGACAACCGAACCGTCTTTCAGGGCCTGCCCATGCCGATGACGGCCACGCGCTATCACTCGCTCATCGTCGAAGAAAAAAATCTGCCCGCCGAATTCGAAGTCAGCGCCTGGACCACGGAAAAAGACGGCACCCGCACCATCATGGGCCTGCGCCATCGCCGGCACCCGTCGAAGGCGTGCAGTTCCATCCCGAAAGCGTGCTCACCGATGCGGGGAAGAAACTCGTGGAGAATTTCCTGCAGCTGTAAGCGCCCATGAGACGGCAGCCTTCCTCATCTATCCTCTTCACTGTCCGTTTGCATCTGTGTTGCGAAAGGAAATTCCATGAGCGATGTTTCGGAGCGGTGGCACCGACACAACCCGCGCGGCAAGTTTAGTGGCCTTCATGTTCATGCTGGTTTGCGCGATTGCTGGCCGCGAGCCCAGAGCGCGACTTCGTCCTGAACACGAAGCGCCCCGCGGCGACTCCATTACCCGAAGGTTCGTGGCGCTTCATCGTCTCCGGCGACTCGCGCAATTGCGGAGACATCGTCATGCCCGCAATCGCCGCCCACAGCGCCCAGTTATGCGCCCAGCTTTCTACTGGCACCTGGGCGACCTGCGCGCCATTTACAAGATCGACGAAGACATGGCCTTCGAAGCCCAAAACACAAGGCGAAGTACTGAGCCTGCGATAACTATGAAAGGCGCGCCTGGAACGATTTCGTCGAGAACCAGATTGCCGCCTTCGGCAACCTGCCGTTTTACGTGGGCATCGGCAATCACGAAGTGATCCCGCCGAAAAACGAGGACGCCTTCAAACGCCACTTCTACGACTGGCTGAACCTGCCGGCGTTGCAGCAAGCTATCGTCAACGGATCGGAGAACCGTCTTCAGCCCGAGGCTTACTTTCACTGGATTCAAGGCGGCGTCGATTTCATCTATCTCGACAATGCTTCAAATTTCTTCTCTGACGATCGAGCTAGACCTGGCTGATTCGCCGCTTGCAGAGCGCCAAGAGTCGAATCCCGAGGTGAAGAGCGTCGTCGTAGGCATGCATGAAGCTCTGCCCGACAGCATCGCCAACTATCACAGCATGGGCGACAACCTACCGACCGCGGGCCCGTCCGAGCGGCGAAAACGGTCTATAAAGCTCTGCTGGCTTTCCGCGACCAAAGCCACAAGCCCGTCTACGTGCTCGCCAGCCACTCGCATTTTTATATGGAGAATATTTTCGACACGCGCGAAGCTGAAGGAAAACGGCGCCAAGCCTCTGCCCGGCTGGATTGTCGGAACTGCCGGAGCCGTGCGCTATCCGCTGCCGGACGGGCGCACCGCCGCACGGCGAAGACGGATGTCTATGGATACCTGCTGGCCACGGTTTCAGCCGATGGCACGATCAATTTACGTTCGAGGAATTGCGCGAATCCGACGTTCCGCAGTACGTGCAGCAGCGCTATCCGGCGACCGCGTGCCCTGGTGCTTCGCTCACAACTCGATGAACCGTGAGCCCACGGCGGCGGACATCACGCCGCGTTGCATGACGCCGACAAAGTGCAGACCGCAACGCCGGCCTCGGCGCCACCTCATTAGACAGCGCATCGCACCGATCACTGGCCGCGCGCTTTCTCCACCGCCCGCAGCACGCGCCTGCGCCTTGTTCATCGACTCCTGAAACTCGCTCGCCGGATCGGAATCCGCGACAATCCCCGCTCCCGCCTGCAGATAAGCTTTCTTCCCCTGCATCAGCAGCGTGCGAATGCCGATGCACGAATCCAGATTCCCCGCGAAATCGGCGTACAGCACCGACCCGCCGTAAATCCCGCGGCGCGTCGGCTCCAGTTCTTCGATGATCTGCATCGCCCGCACCTTCGGCGCACCGCTGAGCGTTCCCGCGGGAAAACACGCGGCGAAAGCGTCGAGCGCGTCGAGATCCTTGCGCAGCGTGCCTTCCAGCGCCGACACCAGATGCATCACGTGCGAATAGCGCTCCACGTACATCAGATCTTTCACCTTGACCGAGCCGTACTCGCTCACGCGCCCCAGATCGTTGCGGCCCAGGTCGACCAGCATCACGTGTTCCGCGCGTTCTTTTTCGTCGGTGCGCATCTGCTGTTCGAGCCGCAAGTCTTCGGCTTCATCGCGCCCGCGCGGATGCGTGCCCGCGATCGGCCGGTACTCCAGCTTGCGTCCCGTAACCCGCACCAGCATTTCCGGAGACGACCCGAGAATGTGCGTATCGCCCGACCGCAGAAAATAAAGATACGGCGACGGATTCACCTGCCGCAGCGAGCGATACAAATCAAACGGCGCAACTTCAGGCGTGAAGTCGAGCCGCTGCGAGAGCACGACCTGGAAAATGTCGCCCGCGGCAATGTATTCCTTGCAGCGTTCCACGCCGCGCAGGAAAGTCTCGCGCCGCGTGCCCGCATGAACCTTCAGTTTGCCCGGCTTGGCCTTCGCCGACTTGCGCCAGAGCGCCGGACTCAGTCCCGCCGCGAGTTTCCGCTCCAGCGCGGCAATGTCGCGCAGCGCGCGGTCATAGGCGCGCCGCGGACTCTCGCGTTTCACGTCGGCGGCAGCCATGATGTGAATCTGGTGCCGCAGGTGATCGAACGCCAGCAGCCGGTCAAAGAACATCAACTCAGCGTCCGGCAGCGTCAAATCATCTTTCGCGTGGTCGCCAATTTTTTCCAGCTGCCGAACCACGTCGTAAGCAAAATATCCGACCGCTCCCGCCGTAAACGGAGGCAGTCCCGGAACGCTGGCCGGCTGATGCTCCCGCAGCAACCGCTTCACCACCTGAAAAATATTGTCTTGCACCACTTCGCGCCGGCGTCCGCGCTCAATCTCAACCGTTCCCTGCGCGCGCCGTCACCCGCATGTAAGGCCGCGCGCCCAGAAACGTGTAGCGCCCGATCTGCTCGCCGCGCTCCACCGACTCCAGCAGGAACGCGTGCGGCTCTTTTTCGGCAATCGCCAGAAACGCGGAAACCGGCGTGAGCAAATCGGCGCTCACCGATTTCACCACCGGAACGAGCGTGGCCTCGCGGGCCAGCCGCGAAAACTCTTTGAAGTCCGGTTGCAGCATCGTTTGAGATCCAATCCGCCGCTTCGGCGGGATTTTTATTATAGGCGACGCGCGCGGGCTCGACGCCAGGAGTTTTTCATTAACTACGAGGACACCGACGAGATTCATTCGGCATTTCCTTCGTGCGCTCGTGTCCTTGTGGTTGACGATCTTCTCGTTGCGCCCAACCGATTGCGCCGGAGTCCTGTGATGCAATCACTGCCATGAATCGCCGAAACTTTATTCGCCTCTCCGCCGCCGCTTCTGCCGCTGCTCTCTACCGACCCGCTCAGCTTTGCCGAGACCAACCCGAGTCCGCCGTCCGGCTGACGCTTCGCCCCGACCGGCTCGGCAACAAGATCGGCGACGACTTCACCGGACTGAGCTACGAATCCGCGCAGCTCGGCAATCCACATTTCTTCTCCGGCGAGAATACCGAACTGGCGGGCTTTATGCGGCGGCTGGGAACGTCCGGCGTTCTGCGGATCGGCGGCAACACCAGCGAATATTGCTACTGGACTCCCGATCCCACCAAGCCAGACGAACCGTGCAGAATACCAGAGAAGCATGCGCACCGGCGACAAGGCGAATCCCATCGCCTTTGGAATGGCCGTCGGTCCCGACACCGGCCACAAAGCTCCCGCGCCCGTGAATATCACGCCACAAGCCATCCGCAATTTGCGCGAGTTCCTCGACGCCTGCGGCTGGAAGCTGATCTACGGCCTGAACATGGGCACCGGCACCGCCGAAGACGCCGCCGATGAAGCTGCCCACGTGATGGACGCGGCCGGCTCGAAGCTGATCGCGTTCCAACTCTGCAACGAGCCCGATCTTTTCTTTCGCAACGGAATTCGCAAGGCCGATTACGATTTCAAACAGTTCGCCGTCGAATGGCAGCATTTTTACCAGACGATCCGCGCGCGACTTCCGAATGCACCCTTTGCCGGACCGGACACCGCGTACAACAACGAGTGGCTCGTTCCCTTCGCCAAGCAATTCAAGCACGAGGCTGTGTTTCTTTCGCAACACTATTACGCCGAGGGTCCGCCGACCGATCCCTCCATGACGATCGAACGTCTGCTCCAGCCCAAATCCCAAGCTGCAGGACGAGTTCGAAGGCATGAAGACAACCATGCAGGAATCTGGCCTGCCTTTCCGGCTGGCGGAAACGAACTCCTGCTACCAGGGAGGCAAGCAGGGCGTCAGCGACACCTTCGCCTCCGCGCTCTGGAGCGCCGACCTCATGTATCAGCTCGCCTCAGCCGGTGGCACGGGATCAACTTTCACGGCGGCGGTTATGGCTGGTACACCCCGATTGCGGGCACGCAGGAAAATGGATTTCTGGCGCGGCCGATTTATTACGGCATGTTGCTGTTTGCGCAGGCCGGCGCAGGACAGTTAGTGGAGAGCAAGCTCGACCATCCGGAACCGGCGCCGCTGCTCACGGCATACGGCCTCCGCAGCAATGCGGGAGTAATCAAGGTGGCGGCGTTCAACAAGAACCTGGATCGCAGCGTCCGCCTCACCATCGATCCAGGACAGCGAGCACAGCGCGTGACCGCGCTGCGTCTGCACGCTCCGCGAGTCGACGACACCACCGACACGACCTTCGGCGGAGCGCCAGTCGGCGCGGGCGGCGCATGGTCGGCTGCACGCGAAGAAATGCTGCCCCTCGAAAACGGAGCTGCGGCCCTCGACCTTCCGGCCGCGAGCGCGGCCTTGATTCACGTTCGAAAGCGAATGATGTCACCCTCGTCGTGTTCAGCGGGTTTCGGTAAATGACGCAACATATGGCCAACGATTACAGGGATCTATCGTCAATCAACTGGAATGAGCGAGTTCCCGTCGATGGGTACTCGGCACCTGGAGCAGAATCATGAGCGCGACCGTCGCCGTCACTCCCATCGCTGCTGAGACCGCCTCGAAATTCCGCATCGCCTCCATCGACCTGATCCGCGGCGCGGTCATGATCCTGATGGCCATTGATCACGTGCGCGTCTATTCCGGCATCCCAGCCGGCGGCCCGACGGCCGGAGTCTTCTTCACTCGCTGGATCACCCACTTCTGCGCGCCCGCCTTCATCTTCCTGGCCGGCACCAGTATCTTCCTCTACGCCCGTAAGCACGACCATGTGTCACGGTATCTGCTGATCCGGGGCGCGTGGCTCATCCTGCTCGAATTCACATTTCTGCGCCTCGCCTGGACCTTCAACTTCGATTTTCGGCACTACGAGATGGCAGGCGTTATCTGGGTTATTGGAATCTGCATGATTCTGATGGCCGGACTTGTGAAGCTGCCCCTCGCTGCTGTTGGAACCATCGGCCTGGTCATCATCGGCGCCCACAACCTGATGGATCCCCACATGCGCGCACTGCTGGAAAGCCTCGATCAAAACCCGCTCTCCGGCCTCTGGAAAATCATGTACGTAGGATTCTTCGCCGGCCCGATCCAGTTTGGCCCCGATGGACCCAACCTGATCGTGCTCTATTCCATCATTCCGTGGATTGGCGTCATGGCGGCGGGTTACGCGTTTGGAAGAATCCTGACGTTCGAGCCTGCGCGTAGAAGGCGGCTCTGCCTGGCGATCGGGCTCTCTGCCATCGGACTCTTTCTCGTCCTACGCGGATTCAACTTGTACGGAGATCCGCGCCCCTGGCATGCCGCCATTGCAGGCCGGAACGGTCAACCGCCGATGCCAGCTTTGTTTGCCTTCCTGAACACTACCAAGTACCCGGCCTCGCTCGATTTCCTTCTGATGACGCTGGGCCCGATCATCGCCTTGATCCCCTTACTCGAGAACCTCCGCGGACCCATATCCCGGGCAATTTCCCTCTTCGGGCGTGTTCCATTCTTCTTCTACATGCTTCACATCCCCCTGATCCACGCGATCGCCCTGGTTGTGTCGAAGGTTCGGCTCGGCTATGTTAGCCCGTGGCTGTTCGCCAACCACCCCATGGGCAATCCCGAGCCACCCGACGGCTACATGTGGAGCCTTCCCCTTCTTTACCTGGTCTGGGCAATCACCATCGTGCTGCTCTATTTCGCGTGCCGCTGGTTTGCCGCCCTCAAACTGAGGAGGAGAGAGTGGTGGCTCCAATACCTGTAGCGCAATCGGCTTATTTCGCGCTCAACCGCGAAACTTTAGTCACTTGTTACCCTCTGGACAATCGCTAAAATCGTGAGTATCCCGAGTATTATGAACATCTTGGGCCTCCGGCAAAATCGCGCGCTGCTCTCCGCTCGGAAAACCAACTGAGCGGACCAGCAATCGAATTGACGGGAACGACCCTTGCGGTCGAAGATTACGGACTAAGCGACATCAGAGTTTATGCGAGTTAAGTTTTGGGGCGTACGCGGTTCCACGCCCACTCCACAGGCCGAGAATCTGCGCTACGGAGGCAACACCTCCTGCGTCGAAGTGCGCGTCGGGGATGAGATCTATATCTTCGACTGCGGCACCGGATTCCGCGTGCTGGGACACGAACTGAAGCGCGAGTTCGGCGACCGTCCTTTCGCCGCCCACGTTTTCGTTTCACACTTCCATTGGGACCACATTCAGGGCATGCCCTTTTTCCGCCCGCTCTACGAAAATCCCAATAGCCAGCTCGTCTTTCACTCGTCCAGCCGCACCCGCGGACTCGAGCAGGTGATGGCCGAGCAGATGGCGTCGCCTTACTTTCCCGTCAACCTCGATCAGATGACCGGGAAGCGCGACTTCTGCAACATCGACAATGGATGCCTGCCCATGGCCGACGGCACGCGCATCAAGACCGCCTGGTTGAATCATCCGCAGGGATGCATGGGATTCCGCCTGGAGACCAAAGAAGGCGTATTGGTTTACGCCACCGACAATGAACCCGGCGATCCGAACTTCGATAAGGCAGTGCGCAAGCTCGCCGAAGGCGCCGACATCCTTATCTACGATGCGCAGTATCTTCCAGAAGAATACGAAGCACGCCGCCGCGGCTGGGGACACAGTCACTGGCGCGAGGCTGTCAATGTGGTCATGGAAAGCGGCGCCAAGGAATTGATCCTCTACCATCACGACCCCGACCACACCGACACCGTGATCGACACAGTCGTCGCGAATGCCCGCAACTACTATCCCAAAGTGCGGGCCGCCGCCGAAGGCATGGAAATCGAGCTGTAGCTGCCGGACTACCCCTTTCCCAAGAATCTTCCGACCAAAGCTGCGCAAGCTTCGACGAATTCCCGCTCTGCGAGATCGAACGTATTGGCGAAGTAGCTCTCGATGTCGAGTTCCGCCGCTAGTTTTCCTTTCACGAAAATCGGCACCACGACTTCGCTGTTCACCATGGACGACCCCGCAAGATAGCGGGGATCTTTGCTGACATCCTGTACGACTACGGTCTGCCCGGTGGTGGCGGCCGCGCCGCAGAGCCCGGTATTGAGCGGAATGCGCGCGTTCGGCGTGAAGCTGCCCACGTACGGGCCCACCACCAGAAACCCGGCGTCCGCAGGATCGATCAGGTAGAACCCCACCCAGTTGTAGCGCGTCATTTTTTCATGCAGACGTTGCGCCATGTGATCCATCAGGGACTCCGCAGTGGCGGCGCTCTTGGCCGAGTTCCGGAATTCAACCAGAAGTTCTTCGTGCACAGGGGTCATAGTTTTGGCTCTTTCATCCTTGCCCTCAGAATATGCCTGCCCCGTTGGCAAGTCGGGGGTTTATTCGGAAGTTGAACCATCAATGTACCGTCCCGCCAGCTTGCTTCCCGGCCTTCGGCCCTCATATACTCGGAACGTTTGCTCGCTCCGTGGGAACGCTCCCGGCGCCGGCAGCATTTATCTGCAGATCCCGACCTGCCATCATTCCGGAGACCACTTCTATGACGACGATAGCGACGCCCCCGCACGTGGATAAAGAAAGCAATCCTTGGGAATCCCAGCGGGCGCGCTTCGACTTGGCGGCCCAGAAGCTCAACCTGGACGAGGGCCTGTGGCGCGTTCTGCGCTATCCCAACCGGGAGCTCACCGTCTACATCCCCGTGCAAATGGATGACGGCCACCTCGAAGTCTTCACCGGCTTCCGCGTGCAGCATTCCATCGCGCGCGGACCGGCCAAGGGCGGCATCCGTTACGCGCCCGACGTCACCCTCGACGAAGTTCGCGCGCTGGCCAGCTGGATGACCTGGAAGTGCGCGGTGGTCAACATTCCCTTCGGCGGCGCCAAGGGCGGCGTGATCTGCGACCCGCACAAAATGTCGATGGGCGAGGTCGAGCGCATGACTCGGCGCTACACCTCGGAACTGATCGAGTTCATTGGTCCTGAAAAAGATGTGCCCGCCCCTGACGTCAACACCAACGAACAAATCATGGCATGGATGATGGACACCTACTCCATGCACATGCGCCAGACGGTTACGGCCGTCGTCACCGGCAAGCCCATCAACATTGGTGGCTCCCGCGGACGCCGCGAAGCCACCGGCCGCGGCGTGATGATCGTGTGCGATGAAGCCTGCCAGAAGCTTGGCCTGCCTCGCGAAAGCACACGCGTAATCGTGCAGGGCTTCGGCAATGTCGGCTCCAATGCCGCCCTGCTGATGCATCAGGCAGGGTACAAGGTGATCGGCATTGGCGAAGTCGGCGGCGGATTGCACAACAAGAACGGGATCGACCTGAAGGCTCTCGTTGACTTCCGCCAGAAGAACGGCACTATCCATGGATTCCCTGGCGCGGAAAAAGCCGAAACCTCCGATTTACTCGTCGAAGACTGCGAAATTCTGATTCCCGCAGCCACCGAGAACGTGATCACCAGCCGCAATGCCGACCGCGTCAAGTGCCGCGTCTTGGCCGAGGGCGCGAACGGTCCAACAACCTCTGCCGCAGACGACATCCTGACTGACAAAGGCGTCTTCGTCATCCCCGACATTCTGGCCAACGCTGGCGGTGTCACCACTTCCTACTTCGAGTGGGTACAAGACCGTCAGGGCTACTTCTGGAAGGAATCAGTCGTCAACGAACAGCTCGACGCCATCATGAAGTCGTCGTTCGAAGATGTCGTCCGTTACGCCGAGACTCACCACGTCAACAATCGTATCGCCGCTTATATGCTGGCGATCGACCGCGTGGCCTATACCATTCGCCAGCGCGGCATTTATGCATAGCCACGTTCGTGACCTCGGCCTCCACTCCGGTGGAGGCCATTTTCATTTTTCGGCTTGACCATTCCGCCGAGGCTTGCCATCATGACTCACCGCACGTGCTTTTGGGTCGCGGCGCACGCTCATGCGCCATTGGACATTCTGGCCAACATCGCGAGGTCGTCAGCCTCGCACTACAACTCTTAGGAGAAACCCTGTGAAGAGATACATCGCACGATCCACGTGGTGCGTATCGTCGTGCCTTTTTCTGGCACTCTGCATAACTATGGGTTGGGCACAGTCCCAGACCGGTTCCAGCAGCGATCAGTCTGCGACGACCACCCCCAAGAAATCGAAGAAGTCCAAGAAGGCAGATGCTTCCGCAACCGACACTTCGGCAGCGTCTGCATCGACCAAGAGCACCTCGTCGGACAAGAGCGGCTCGACCAAGAGCACTTCGACCAAGAGTAAGAAGTCCGCGGCTGCCTCCGACACATCTTCAAGCCCAGCTGCCGCCGACGCTTCTGTCGGCACGAAGTCGTCCAAGAAAACCAAGAAGGCCGACTCGACCGCATCCGCCCCCGCCGCTGCATCTGCTCCTGCGGCAAGTTCAACGGCAGCGCCTGCCGCAGACGCTACTGCGAGCAAGAAGTCGTCATCGAAGAAAAGCACGGCCGCAGCGGCAACTGCTCCCGCCTCTGCACCTGCTTCTGCTCCCGCAAGTTCAATGGGGGCACCCGCGGCGGGCTCAACTCCGGCCGCGAAACCCGCACCCGCTGCGAGCCCGGCTGCCGCCGCTCCCGACCATCCAGCGCGGCACCCGCCGCATCTCCTGCCAAGAAAACCGCTACCAAGGCCGCCCCGACGGCCTCCGTTTCCGATGCAGAGATTGCCGCTGCCAAGTCCTCGGGCAAAGTCTGGGTCAATACCGACAGCAAGGTCTACCACAAGAGCGGACGTTGGTATGGCAAAACGAAGAGCGGCCAATTCATGACGGAAGACGAAGCCAAAGCCGCCGGATACAAGGCATCTCAGAGCGACTAATTCAATCCTTAAGGAGAGAAACCAATGACTGGTAAGAATCGAATCACACGCATTCTCATTACAATAGTTGCCATCGGCCTGCTCAGTTCACTGAGTACAGCCCGGGCCGCCGCGCCGCAAGCGAGCACCAAGGCCCCAGCCGCAACGACTTCCACCGGCGACCTGCTCGACATCAACAGCGCTACTAAGGATCAACTCGACGCCCTACCCGGCATTGGCGCAGCCTACTCTCAGAAGATCATCGACGGCCGCCCCTATAAAGCCAAGACGGACCTGGTGAAGAAAAAAATCATTCCTCAGGCCACCTACAACAAAATCAAAGACATGATCATCGCGAAGCAGAAGTAGCCTTCAATCGGGCTGGCGCCTGCAATGCCGGACGCCAGCCATTCTCTTTCCCTCGCTCAAAGGCCGGCGAACCGATGAACTTCCGAGTTTTGCCGGACAACAACGTGACTCTAGTCTCTGTCCAACTTTCATTTGCGCCTTGATTGCGTTCCCTCCCTCCGTGGAGCATAATCAAACTGGATTCCGACTGGCCTCCGGACCCAACCCAGTAGTGTGAACCTGCCCAACTCCATCACGCTGATCCGGATCTTCAGCATTCCTCTGCTGATGTGGATCTTATCGAGTGGCCGCTTTAGCAGCGTGACCGGCGAAAAGGAACTTCTGGCTTCGGCGTTATTCGTCGCCGCTTCCATGACCGACGGGATCGACGGCTACCTCGCCCGCAAACGCGGGCAGGTCACCACGATGGGAATCCTGCTCGATCCGCTGGCCGATAAGCTTCTCATCGCCGCGGCATTCGTTACCCTGGTGCAGTTCAATCCCATCCTGGTTCCCGCTTGGATTGCTGTGATCGTAATTGGACGCGAGTTTCTTGTCAGCGGCCTCCGTTCCATCGCCGCCTCCGAGGGTTTCACCATCGAAGCCAGCGATCTCGGCAAATTCAAGATGGTGGTGCAGATCGTCTCGGTGGTTGCTGTTATCCTCGACCACCGCTGGACCGAATGGCCCGTATACCGCCAATATTTTTTCCCCATCCACACCATCGCGCAGGTCGCCATCTGGTTCATGGTGTGTGTCTCGCTAGCATCGGCCGTCGACTACTTTGTCGCCTTCTGGTCGAAGATCGATCAACGTGTAGTGAAACGCCGTCGTCGCGCCTTCATTCTCAGCCGGCGCAGAAAACCCGTTCCACCGCCCCAAGCCGACCGCGATGTCGCTGCCTCGACCTAGTTCCGCAGCTGTGGAGTCTAGCGAGTCCTTGCAGAGTGAGTTCTCAAGAGACGAGCGCATTCTGCTGCTTCAACTGGCGCACGACTCGATCCTTTCCGCGCTCGAACGGCGAGAGATCTCGCTCAATCCACCGACGCCTCATCTCTCCGAACCCCGCGGCGTGTTCACTTCTCTTTACCTGCGCGGCGAACTACGCGGATGCGTGGGCTACGTCCTTCCCGTAAGCCCCGTGTACCGCGCCGTCGCCGACACTGCGCGCGCCGCCGCCTTCGAAGACATGCGCTTTCATCCCGTAACCCTGCCGGAAGCGCGCGATCTCGAAATCGAACTTAGCATTCTGTCGCCTCCGCAACCGATTTCCCCAGAAGCCGTTGAGATCGGCCGCCACGGCCTGCTCATCACCATGGTCGGACATCGCGGCCTGCTGCTGCCGCAAGTCCCCACGGAACACAACTGGGACCGCACGACATTCCTCGACCAAACCTGCCGCAAAGCCGGCCTGCCTCCGAATGCGTGGCAACACGGCGCGACCATCGAGGCCTTCACCGCTGAAATTTTCGGCGAAAAGGGCGGCGTCTACCACTGATTTCAAGACCATGAGCAGAATTCACGCTTGCATCCTCACCTTTTTGACGACGATCTTCATGATCGGCTGTAATAGCCATAATCAGCCGGCCGCCGCGTCATCCGGCACGAGCAGCGCTCCTTCACCCAATCCAACCGCGGCTCCGCCAACCAACAGTGTTACCGATCAGTGGCTCGGCAGATGGATCGGGCCCGAAGGAACCTTTCTGGTGTTGGGCAGAAATCGCGCCAATTACGTCGTGGAAATTCATTCGCTCGATGGCTCCGCGACCTATCAAGGCACTTCCGCGGGCGACCGCCTTGAATTCAAGCGTGACGGCAAAACCGAGTCCCTGCACGCGGGCAACGGCCAAGACACGGGGATGAAATGGCTGCTCGACAAGAAGAATTGCCTGATCATCCGAACAGGCGAAGGATTCTGCAGGGACTAACCGCCCCTGCAATCAAATCGGCCGTTTGTCTCAATTACGGCGACGCTGGCTTTTCTGGCGCGGTTCGACTAAAACGGAGAGGCTTCTCGGTGCCCTTGCAGTAAATCAGCAGATACGGATCTTTCCATTCAAATCGCTCGGCGGCCTGCAGTTCCTCGAGGTATTTCGCCTCCTGATTCATGATTGCCTCTGGACAAGCCATTCGCGTCGAACCCATGGCTCCCAGTTTGATAGTGTCGCCATGGATCTCCGTCGTGCCAAAGAAACGGTTGCACGAACCGTTACCCGCCACCTTCCCCGGCTCCGGGAAAGCGAGCGTCGCTCGCGCATGGTCGACCACACCAGTGCCGCTCAGATCCTCTAGTAGCCATTCTGTGTTTGAAAGGCTGAAGGAAGCTACTCCCGCAGCTGCGGCTTTTATGGAAGAAACGTTGAGAACCGGCTGTGCGCCTGTCTCCACTCCTTGTTGATGGGTCAGGGTGCCAGTCGCGGTCACATGCTGGTTTTGCAGTTTTTCGAGTCTTCCAGTTTTGCCATAACGAACTTGAATCGACGTCACTTCCTTTCCGTCGATCGTGGTTGCCGAATCGAGTTCAAGAGTCCAGCCCGTGGATTCTCCTCCAATAGCCATGACTCGAGTAAGTTTCCCCACAAGGGTGATCGGCGGTTGCGGTGACTGCGCCTGCAAAGTAATGCTCACAAGCGCCAGAATCAGGGTGATACTGAGTCGCGCGATGCGCATTTCACGCCTCCTCTGGTCGGCATGATTTTACGCCGTTGCTGACAATCTGAGGATACGGGACGCAGCGAATGTCCGGCACAAAACAAAACCGGGAACGGTTTCCCGTCCCCGGCTCTTGTGACTGTGTCAACCGCTTCCGTTAACTCTACTGCACCTGATCCAGCTTCCACTCCGTCGCCGGCATGCACATCTTCCAACGCGAACACGATCATGCCGGTCGCCGTCGTGTTGGTCACGCCGATGATCACGATCTCGCCCACCGCTCGCCGCGGCAAATCGCGCACGTGAATCACCGGGACCGTTCCCCTTGGTGAACATCGCGGGATCCACCGAAGGCGTCTTCTTCTGCGTATCCTCGGCAATCGCAGCCTTGAACGACAGAGAATCCACCGGATCTTTCAGATCGGCTTCATAGGAGCGCACCGCCCGGAAGAAGTCACCGATCTTCACGCCCTGGTTCGCGCCCACGTTGATGTAAACCTTCTGCCCCGTGCCCAGTTCAGAATCGAAATCCTTCCCCATCACGATGCGGCCCGAAAGCTTGCTGCTGGCCGGCAGGAAGCGATCGAAACGGATCGGCGCATGGAATGTCACCGCCTGCTTTTCGGCAAACGGAATCGCCGTATCGCCGGGATTGATGCCGTCGCAGGAGTATTCGATCTGCCCGATCGCGGTCTTGCTGCGCGTGTCGATGATCTTCACGCGGCCGACTTCCTCGTAGGGCTGGCCGGTTTCCTTCAGCAGTTTCTTCTGCCCGGGATACATTTCATATTCGTTGACATCGCGCAGCGCGCGCACGATCTCATACTCCGCGCCCGCGCTGTATAGCCGGTCCCTGCGAGATAGATCATGTCGCCACGCGTAAACTTCGTCGTGGTCGGCGTTTGCAGTCCACCCGCGATGAAGTTGGCGTCCGGCAGGATCTGTTTGCTGATGAATCCGGCGCAATACAAATCGGCGTAGGTGGGCGTTTGCACCCGCATGGTGGGAAAGCTGGCTGATGTCGGCGACAGTTCCCTGCGGAGCGTCGGCGGCGCTAGCGTCGGCAGCCCGCTCTGCGCCCAAGCCGCCGTCGCGAGCAACAACACGAACAGTCCTGTTTTCTTCATGTTACCTCCGGGAAGGACTGCTCTACGCGTCCCCTGCCCTAGTTAAATGCCAGAAAAGAAAGGCTTCAGCCGGAAGGTAACAAGCAGGGTAAGGGTGGGTCAAGGTTACGAGGGTGTTGGGCACCCTGGGGCACAAGTTTTTCGGCTTCTGACTGACTGAATCCGTTGTTGCATATGTAATTAAGGCCCTGTAATAATTCGCCGTCATTCAGTGTGCGCTCGGAATTGGGCACCTGAGCCCTGAACTCGGAACGATGAATTCCGCTACCCCTTACGCGCCCCGTCTTCTGCCCCTGCGATTGCCGCGAGTCTGCGTGGCGGTCATCGGCTCCGACCCCAATGAAATGGCCGAAAAGGCCGAGCTCCTGGTTCGGGATAACCCCTTTCTGGAGTTCAGGTTAGACTACCTTTCGAAGCCCGGCCTGGCGCTTCCCAGAATCAAGCGCTTCATGGAATCCCACCCCGGAACGGTGGTCATCGCCACCTGCCGCCGCGTCGCCAGCGGAGGCAAGTTCCGCGGCTCCATCGCCTCGCAACTGGACGTTCTGGGCAAGGCCGCCGCCGCAGGCTGCCAGTTGGTCGACGTCGAACTGCAGACCGCCAGCAAGTGCAAGCCCGAGCAACTGCAAAAGCTGCGCACCCGCGCCGCGCTGATCCTGTCGTTCCACGACTTCCGAGCCACCAAGAAGCTGGACGAAACGCTGGAAAAGATGCTCGCCTACCCCGCCGACTTCTACAAAATCGTCAGCACCGCCACCACGCTCGCCGACAACGTGACCATGATCAAGTTTCTGGCCCGGGAGGGCGACCGGCACTCCCTGGTCGGCATGTGCATGGGCGAACAAGGCATCATCAGCCGCGTGCTGGGCGTGCGCGCCGGCAGCGTCTTCACCTTCGCCTCCGCCATTGCCGGCGAAGAAACCGCTCCCGGCCAGGTCACCGCGCAGGAATTGCGCAACGTCTATCGCATCGAGCAGGTCGACGTCGCCACGCGCGTCTACGGCGTCGTCGGCGATCCCGTCGCGCACTCGCTGTCTCCTGCCATCATGAACGCGGCCTTCCGCCGCGAGAACGTCAATGCCGTCTATCTGGCGCTGCACGCCAAGACTCTGAAAGACCTGCTGACCTGCGTGCGCGAGATTCCCATCCACGGCATCAGCGTCACCATGCCGTACAAGGAAGCCATCCTGCCGCACCTCGACAACACCGACTCCCACACCACCAAGATCGGCGCCTGCAACACGGTGGTCCGCGCGCAGGACGGCAAGCTCTACGGCTTCAACACCGACGCCGCCGGGATCGTCCGCCCTCTGGAACGCCGCCTGAATACGCTGGAAGGCGCCCGCATCCTGGTGATCGGAGCCGGCGGAGCCGCCCGCGCGGCCGTCTTTGGCCTGAAAGAACGAGGGTCGGAAGTCTACATCCTGAACCGCACCGCGGCCCCGGCCAAAAAGCTGGCCCACCAGGCCCGGGCGCGCATCGATTAAGCGCGCCGATCTGAAGAAGCTGGCCTTCGACGTGATCATCAATGCCACCCCGGTCGGCATGGGCAATACGCAGCGAAACGCCGCTGCAGGAGAAAGAGATCAACGCCCGCTATGTCTTTGATATGATTTACGATCCGCCGGAAACCCGCTTCCTGAAACTGGCCAAGGAACGGGGCGCGCAGGTCATTCCCGGCATCGAAATGTTCGTCCACCAGGCCGCCCGCCAGTTCGAAATCTGGACCGGCAAACCCGCCCCCTGGGACGAGATGCTGCGCGTGGTTCTGCTGGCCCTGCAAGAGCGCGACCAACCGCTCCGCAGCCGCCAAATAAGGGCCTTGCGATGCCTCTCGCAAAGAAATAGTTGCTTTTTGCTAGGTGCCCAAAGTAATATGCAATTAGGGAATGCGACTGTAAACGCTTCCGGTTTTTGTTTAGCCCTGTACCGCCCGTTTCCATAACTTCCAAATCGCTAGTACAAGCTTTGGCGAAAAACTCGACGTGAGAGGTGGCCCGGTCTCGCCTCCATCCCGGTTCGGAGAGTTCAACATGGCGTGGTACGCGTACTGTCTTACCGAGCATCAAACCCTTCCCAATGGAACCCGCACTCGCCGCCCTTTCCTGCTAGAGGGCGTTCAAGGAGTGAACGGCGCTGCGGTTCTGAGCTATCCCAGTGGTGAATTCGCGGTCATTGTCAGCGAATACGACCACACAGCCGGCGAACTCGACCAGAAATCCGCGATCGATCACGCTCGCGTAGTCAGCAACTGCTTCCGCAACTCCACCGTCCTTCCTTTCAAATTCGGCACCATTTTCGACAGCGATGACGCCCTGCGCCAGGCCGTCCGGGTCAACCGGCGGGCTTTTGGCCTGAGCGTCGCCAAGCTGCGCGGAAAGTCCGAAATGCACATCAAACTGGTCGTTCGCGACGGCTCCCTGCGCGAAGCCATGATCGACATCGAACTGCCCGACACCGTCGGCGGCGACTACCTGTCGAAGCTGAAGGTGAAGGCCTCGCGCGAGCGCGAGCGCCAGACCAAGGCCCGCGCCCTGTCGGTCCAGGTGCACAAGCTGTTCAACCCGCTGGAGGAAGAAGTCAGCTGCAAGAAGGTCGCTCCCGAGGGCATGTTGATCGACATCGCCCACCTGATCGACTCCAAGAGCGTGGAAAAATACCAGAACCGCTACACCACCGCCGCCAAGCAGTTGAAGAACTGCGAAGTAGCGATCAGCGGTCCGTGGCCGCCGTATCACTTCCTGCCCGGCAAGCTGCGCACCGTGGCCGGCAACAGCTAGACTCCAGCAAGAATTCTCTTTCACCCGAGCCCATGGCTGGCCAAAACCCGCCATGGGCTTGGTGTTTGGAGCTGGCTTCGGTACCGGAGTGCATTGAATATGCATTGTTCTGCACTTCCAATTTCGTCCAGCGATTTTCTCGCGATCCACGCCGCTTACCTCGCTCGCAACTAAGTCCTTACTCGTCATTCGGTTATATCGCGGCGTGACGAGATCACACGGCTTTCCAGCTTTGGCGCGGCAAGTGCATCTGTCATGGGCAATAAAGAGGCCGCAAACTCTAGCAACATGACCTACACTCTCTTCGATTCTCCGCGTCACTACCCGAACCGTTCCGGCTGCCGGAACGGAGTTTTGCATCGCCTTTCCTGACATTGCCCACCAAATCCGTAGCCTCTTGAAACTTGGCCCCAGTGATGGGGCCATTTTTTATTGTCCTATTTCACGAAAATCAACCCATGCGGCACCGCGGACCGGAACACATACGCATAGAGCATTACGATGATTCCGACGATGGAGCACAGCGCCACCGAGTGCCACGCCACAAACCGGAAAATGATTCCTTCGTTTCCCACCTGTTCGGTAGCCGACGTGGCAATCGTGATGGACTGCGCGTCCACCATTTTCCCCATCACTCCTCCGGCACTGTTGGCCGCGCACATCAGAATCGGGTCGATGCCGAGTTGCTGAGAAGTAATCCTCTGCAGGCTGCCAAAGAGCGCATTGGAGGACGTGTCACTACCGGTAAGCGCCACACCCAGCCACCCCAGGAATGTGCCGAAAAACGGATACAACCATCCCGTTCGCGTAAACGCCAGGCCCAGCACCGCGTCCAGTCCTGAGTAGCGCGTCACATAGCCCAGCCCCAGCATGAAGGAGATCGCAATCATCGCCAGCCGCATGCGCACCAGCGTTCTCCAAAAGATCCTCATCAATTGCAACGGGCTCTGGCCAAGCAGCAACCCGGAGACGATTGCAGCCAGGAAACAGGCCGGTCCCAGTCGCGGAGAGCCAGTTGAAGTCGTAGCGCGCAGCCTCAGGAGTCGGTTTCGTGACCACCGGCGCGGCGCGAAAGATGGCATTGTGAAGGATCGGCACGTCCCATCCCGGAGGTCCGGGACGGACCTTTCCATCCGATAGCATCACCCGAAATGCCGGCGTGGTCGCCTGGTTCATGGCCAGCTTGATCTTTGGCAGTCCCCAGAGCAGCACAACCAGCGACAGGATCGCGAACGGCATCCAGGCCTTCAAGACTTGCCCGGCGGTGTAAGTGCGCACTTTGACGAATCCATCGAACTTCTCCGCCGCCCATTCGCCGCCAACCTGGTCGGTAATCTCGCCTGTTGGTGGAGGAAGCGCCGACGCCTTTTCGTCGTAGTCGAAGCGCCAAATCTTCTTCGGCTTCCAGAATCGCAGGAAAATCAGGAGGGCGACAATCGACACCACGCCACCCATAATGTCCACCAGATTGCCATCCACATAATTCGACCAGATGAATTGCGTAAGCGCGAACGAGCCGCCGACCACCAGAATTGCTGGAAACACTTCAAAGGTTTCCCTCCAGCTGACCATGGTTCTCACCAGCCAGAATGGAACGATGATCGCGGTGAAAGGAAGAATGCGGCCGATCATTGCGTTGAGATCGGACTCCGGCAAAGCCGTCACCGCCGCCAGCGTGTGCACCGGCGTGCCAATGGCTCCCCAAGCCACCGGCGCAGTGTTCGCGATCAGGTTCAACGCGGCTGCATGGAAGGGCTTGAAACCAAGCCCAATCATGAAAGCTCCCGCGATGGCGACTGGCGCACCGAAACCCGCCGCTCCCTCAATGAACGCGCCAAAACAAAAGGCAACCAGCAACACTTGCAGCCGCCGATCCGCCGTGATGCCCGCAACCGACTCCTTCATGATTTCGAACTGCCCAGTCTCGACGGAAATGTCGTAAAGATATACAGCCGCCAGAACGATCCAGGCGATCTTCAAAACACCGAACGCAACCCCGTATCCAAAGCTCAGGGCGGCAAGCGCTGGGGGCATTTTGAAGAAGAGGATCGCTACCGCCACGGCCGTTGACGCTCCGGCGATGGCGCACCAGTGTGGCTTCACCTTGAGGCCGGCCAGCAGCCCGAACAGGACCATGATCGGAAGCGCCGCAACCAGCGTGGACAGCCACCAATGCCCGAGTGGGTCGTACATCTGGGTCCACTGCATGACAACCTCCTTGCGAACGGAGACTGCTGCGTAACGTCAGTCAGCTCGACACATTTGTCTCACTGTCGGAAGCATCTTGGTACAGGCCGCGATATCGTACCACTCGCCGCAACCAGTCAGCATGGGAAGTTTCGAACCGGCCTGCGGCCCGCGTATCCCTTACAAAGAAGACAGCGGGACGTGTTTTGTTCTCACGCCGCTGTCAGATACACTGACCAACGACCATGACCCGATCCCATTCTGCCTCCACACTCATTTCCGCGAATTTGTGTCTCATCTTTCTACTGGCTTTTTCGATCGCGGCCCAAACCCAGAACCAAAATCCGCAGCCCAAGAACGCGCCCGTCCCCGTTCATGGCACAGCAGCAGGCGTCCCAGGCAGAGCAGGAGAACTTCCCTCCTCAATTGCTCGAAGAACTGGCCGCGATCAAGACCGCCGCCCTCTCCGACGACTACGCCTACCGCCAGGTCGCCCATCTGACCGAGAACATCGGCCCGCGCATTAGCGGATCGCTGCAAGCCAAGGCAGCCGTCGATTACGTCGCCGCCGAATTGCGCCAGCTCGGACTGGATGTCCACCTCGAGGAAGTCAAAGTTCCGCACTGGGTGCGCGGCGCCGAAACCGCGGAGCTGACCGAATACCCGGGCCAGGCCGCCGGCACGACGCAGAAGATCGTTCTCACCGCGCTCGGCGGAAGTACTGCGACACCCGCCGAAGGCATCACGGCCGACGTGGTCGTCGTCAACAATTTCGACGAACTCAAAGCGCTCGGTCACGACAAAGTCGCCGGCAAGATCGTGCTGTTCAATGAACTCTTCGACAAGCAGAAAGCAGCCGCGGGCATGTCATTCATTTCCTATGGCGAAGCGGTGCGCTATCGCGGAGCCGGTCCCAAGGCTGCGGCCGATTTGGGAGCCGTGGCGGCGCTCGTCCGCTCGGTCGGCAATGCCGACTATCGCTTGCCGCATACCGGTTTCAGTTTTCCCGCAGGAATTCCCGCCGGCGCCGTCACCGCCGAAGATGCCGACCTGATCGCCCATCTTTACGCGCAGGGCAAAGTCCGCATGCATCTGACTCTCACTCCGCAGAAGCTGCCCGACGCGACCAGCTACAACGTCATCGCCGATCTGAAGGGCAGCGAGCATCCCGAGCAGTTTGTCGTCGTCTCCGGACACCTCGATTCCTGGGACCTCGGCACGGGCGCAATCGACGACGGCGCCGGGGTCGTCGTCGCGATGGAAGCCGCCGAGATTCTGCAGAAGCTGCACCTGCATCCCAAGCGCACGCTCCGCGTGATTGCCTGGATGGACGAAGAAAGCGGAGGCGCCGGCAGCCAGGCCTACACCAAGGATTATTCCGCCGAATTCATTCGCACCGTCGCCGCCATCGAAAGCGACTCCGGCGCGGCTCACCCGCTGGGCTTCGAGCGTCAAGATGACGCCACACGCAGCGGAACTGCTGCGCCCCGTGCTGGACGTCCTGCAAAGCTTCGGAGCCAACGCCGCGCAGCCCAGCAGCTATCCGCCGGGAGCCGACATCTCCGCCATGTCGGAAGCAGGCGTGCCCGCGCTCGGCCTCCTGCAGGACGGACGAACCTACTTCAACTACCACCACACCGCCGCCGACACGCTCGATAAAGTTGTGCCCAGCGAGTTGCGCGAGAACGCCGCCGCCATGGCGGTCATGGGATACGCATTGGCCAGCATGAAGGATCCGCTGCCGAGATAGAAGGAAATCTCTCTGCGGTGGTTTCGATTTCTGCCAACGTGTGATGCCCGTCACATCTCGGTGCAAATCGCTGCACCTACAATTTCAGGGCCTTTGCGATCATCTCGGCAGCGCCCAGGCCTGTTGACGCATCTTAATTTGCGCGCTTATCATCTTCGTTTGGCCTTATGGCCAGGGACGCCTCCGGGATGGGGCGTCCTAAGAGTTTGATCTTAAGATTTTTTGAGAGCCAGAGTTAAAGTGACCTATGGATAAGAAGAAATTGGAAGCATTCAAAAAACGTTTAGAGACCCGGCAGCAGGAATTGCGCCGCACCGTGAACCGCACGCAGGCTGACGGCCGCTCCGCCGACGAAGATACCGCCCAGGACATCGCCGACCGCGCCGCCAGTTCCTATACCAAGGAATTCCTGTTCAGCCAGAGCAACAACGATCGCCAAACCCTGCAGATGGTCGACAAAGCTCTCGCCCGCATCCGCGAAGGCAGCTTCGGCGAATGCATCCACTGCGGCAAAGAGATCAACGCCAAGCGCCTCGAAGCCGTCCCCTGGACGCGCCACTGCATCGAGTGCCAGGAAAAGCTAGAGCAAGGATTGCTGGAAGAAGCCCCGCGGTAAGAAGACTTGTTGCTGCGCGAACGCCGCCGACATTCGGCGGCGTTCGCGTTTCAAGGCTCTATGTGGGGACGGCGCGCTTGATGTGGGGACGGCCGTCTCGGCCGTCCGCCGGGCGCAGCCCGGCGATTCTGGCAAAGTGCGACTTCTAGCTTGCGGAGCAGCACAAACGCGTCCATGACCGTGGACGAGCGGCCCTTCAGGGCCGCGATGAGTCCGCGAGAAAAATCGCGGGCTTCAGCCCCTGTGGTTACGTCGCTTTCAACTGAAACGGCAGCTTCCGCAGCCGCTGCCCCGACGCCGCAAAAATCGCATTCGCCACCGCCGGCGCAGCCGGCGGCAACCCCGGCTCACCCATCCCTCCCGGCTCCTCGTGATTGATCACGAGATACACCTCAATCGGCGGCGCTTCGCTGATCCGGATCGGATCGTACCCATCAAAGTTCGTCTGCTCGACCGCACCATTCTTGACCGTGATCTCGTTCTTCAGCGCGGCGCTCAGCCCGTATATGATCGCGCCCTCAGTTTGCGAGCGCACCGATTCCGGATTCACGATCTGCCCGCAATCCACTGCGGCTACGATGCGGTCGATCTTGAAGTCGCTCCCCTTCACCGTCACCTCTGCCACCTCGGCGAAGTAACTTCCAAACGAACAGAAGGCCGCAATGCCGCGTCCCCGGCCCTTCGGTAGCGGTGCGCCCCAGCCTGCCTTCTCGGCAGCGAGTTCCAACACCGCGCGCAGCCGCGCCGGATCCGGATCATCCTCGCTCTTCGCCTTCCAGTTTGCTGGCTTCACCAGCAGCGACTTGCGAAACTGCATCGGATCCTGCCCCGCCGCGACTGCCAGTTCATCGATAAAACTCTCCACCGCAAATCCGTTAAACGAATTCTCCACCGACCGCCACCACGCGCGCGGCACCGCGCTCGCCACCGGATTGAACTCCAGCCGCACATTCGGAATCGCGTACGGCATTTCCTTCGCGCCGCCAACTTCCTGGCTCTCGGGCGCGGCCTTTGGATCCCAATACCCGCGAATCGACGTCGACGCCAGCGTGTGAAACCACGCCGCCGGACGCCCGTTCGCATCCACCGCGCCCTGCATGCGATGGCACGTCGCGGGACGATAAAAATCGTGCGTCATATCGTCCTCCCGCGTCCACACCAGTTGCACAGGTTTGCCCACGATCTTCGCGATCTGCGCCACCTCCGCGGGAAAGTCCGCCATATAGCGCCGACCGAATCCTCCGCCCATCAGCGTGGTATGCACCACCACCTTGTCTGGCTTCATCCCCAACACCTGCGCCACCGTTCCCTGCACCCAGTCCGGCGATTGCGTCGGAGCCCACACTTCGGCCTCGCTGCCGCGCACGTGCGCCGTGATGTTCATCGGTTCCATCGTCGCGTGCGCCAGCAGCGGCATTTCGTACACCGCCTCTACTTTCTTCGCTCCGTTCGCCAGCACGGCATCGACGTCGCCATCATTGCGCACGCGCTTGCCCGCCTTCGCCGCGGCGGCACGCAACGCATCACGCATCCCTTCGCTCGACTCCGACGCCGCGGCACCGCGGTCCCACTTGATATCCAGTGCGTCGCGCCCCTTCATCGCCGCCCAGGTGGAGTCCGCGACCACCACGACACCGCCCGCGGTGAACTTGTCGGCTCCGAATGCGGGGATCTCAAACACATCGCGTACTCCCGCAACACCCTTCGCCTTTGTGGCATCGAAGTGCGCCGCCTTGCCCCCAAACGTCGGACACCGCGCCACCACCGCAAACACCATCTCGGGTACTCGCACATCAATCCCAAACTGGGCGCTGCCATTCACCTTCGACGGCACATCCACCCGCGCCGTCGGATGCCCGATCAATTCAAACATCGCTTCATCCTTCAGTTGCACCTTCTCCTGATCCGGCAGCGGCAGTTTCTCCGCCGCCTCCACCAGTTCTCCGTACCCGGCCTTGCGCGCCGATTTCACGTGCAGCACGGTTGCCTTTTTCGCCTGGCACTCAGACGCTGGCACGTTCCACTTCGCCGCCGCCGCCGCAATCATCAACTCGCGCACGGTCGCGCCCGCCCGACGCAGTGGCGTGAAATTCTCCATCGTGCTTCCGCTGCCGCCCGTGCCCATGTGCGCATAAAGATCCGGCCGCGTCTCGGCCTGCTCTACTTTCACGGAAGCGAAATCAACTTCGGCCTCTTCCGCCAGGACCATCGCCAGCCCTGTCTTGATTCCCTGCCCCATCTCCGACTTCGCCACGATCAGCGAGATCTGCCCGTCCGGCTTCACATGCACGTACGCGACAAACGGATTCGGCGCCTTCTGCTTCGCTCCCGGATCCGACTCCTGCGCCCGTACCAGCGATCCCGAATAACGCACGCCGATCAGCACTCCCGCCCCGGTGACCACTCCTCCCACCACGAATTGTCTGCGGCTGATGGTCATGGCTATGCTCCCTTCCCCGCAGCAGAACCGCTCGCCCACTCCGGGCCAGATCCACTCGCACGTTGAATGGCCTTGCGAATCCGCTGATACATGCCGCACCGGCACAAATTCCCCGCCATCGCAGACTCGATCTGCTCGTCGCTCGGATGCGGAGTCTTCGCCAACAGCGCCGCCGCCGACATGATCTGCCCCGGCTGGCAGTATCCGCACTGCGGCACCTGCTCGGCGATCCACGCCGCCTGCACCGGATGCGTGTTGTCCGCCGACAGTCCCTCGATCGTCGTAATCTTCTTCGCACCGACCGCCGACACCGCAGTCTGGCACGACCGCACGGCCTCGCCATCCAGATGCACCGTGCACGCTCCGCACAGTCCCATCCCGCAGCCATACTTTGTGCCAGTCAAATTAATTTTGTCGCGCAGGACCCACAACAGAGGAGTGTCAGGAGCAATCTCAATATCATGCGGACTATTGTTGATCACCAGATGAATCGCAGCCATGGGAGAAACTCCAAAGAGAGAGGTTGCAACGTTAGACGAGGCTACCGCAACAAAGTTTGCCCGCGCAAACAACGTCTCGAACCCAAACAGCCTTGTCATCCTGAGCAAAGCGAAGGATCTATGTAATTTGCCAGCAGCGCCTCTCCGCGAGCAAGTTGCATAGGTCCTTCGCTTCGTTCAGGATGACAATCAAAATCACGGAACGAGTCCGGCGAGGGACACTAATTCCCCGGCTTCTTCGATTCCTCTGCCGCCGCCTCAACTCCCGGCATCACATTCTTCAGCGGCGCTTTCCTCTGCTCCTCCAACTCCGGATGCGGCAGCGGCTTTCGCGGCAGCATTTGATCGCGCATCGCCGTGTTATACACAAAGATCGCCTCCACCACCGCTGCCTGCGCCAGATCGTCGGGCTGCAGCCGCTCGTATGTGTCCATGTTGGAATGGTGTGTGCGCGACCCGTAGTCAAGCGTGTCCTGAATAAATTGGAATCCCGGCACGCCCACCGAATCAAACGCCTCGTGATCGGTGCCGCCCGTATTCCTCATCGTAATCGTGCTTACGCCCAGATCCTGCAACGGCGCGATCCACTGCTGGAAAATCGATGCTATCGATGCATTCTCCTGCAGATAAATTCCGCGAATCTTCCCCGAACCATTGTCCACATTGAAGTATCCCGAAATCTTCGGCTGCTCCGGCTTCAACTGCACCGGACCCGCCGGCTTCCGCAGAAAGTCCGGCAACTTCACCTGATCGGGCGCAGTCGACAGCGGCACAAATCCGAAATGCTGCTTCACATATCCATACGACCCAAACTCTCCCTGCTCTTCCCCGGTCCACAGGCCCACGCGGATCGTGCGCCGCGGCTGCACATGCAGCGCGTTCAGGATCCGCATTACTTCCATCGCGACCACCGTCCCAGCGCCATTATCGGTTGCACCGGTCGCAGACGCCCACGAATCCAGATGGCCCCCCACCATCACCACTTCATCTTTCAGCTTCGGATCGGTGCCCGGAATCTCCGCAATCGTGTCGAACCCGTGCTCGTGATCGCCCGTGAATTCCGTCTCCACATCCATCTCGATGCTGACCGGCACATTCGCCTTCAGAAGCCGGTACACCCGCCCGTAGCTCTCAATCGCCATCACCACGATCGGAAGCGGCTCGGCATGTTCGCGCTGATACGTAAACCAGCCCATCCCGCTACCGCCGTCGTCGAAAATCGTGCCCCCCGATCCCCCATTGTTCCGCCCATCGCGGCTCGGCACCACGATCCCGGCCGCGTGCTCCGCCGCAAAAAACGCACCTGCCTTCTCTCGGAATTCCAGCCTCTTGATGAACGTCGCAAAGAAATCTTCCTGCTGCCCAACGTGCACCGGAAATTCCGCGGTGGTCTTGAGATTGGCGTCGTCCCGCCGCTCGAACAGCGGCTTGTCGACCGGCTTCACGTCCCGCATCTCGCCGAAGAACACAATCTTGCCCGCCAGCTTGCCCTTGTACTTCTCCAGATCCTTCTCATCCTTCGCATCGACCCAGACCGCACGCCCGTTGATCGCCCCATGGCTCGACGGCGACCAAGGCAGCGCCTGCGCGATGAACACAGCCGTGTCCGGCGCCGACATGCGCACCCAGGCATTCAGTTGCCGCCAGCCCATGCCGAACTCGCCCCAATCCTCGAGGTGCGCATTGCTGCATCCCATGGCGGTGAGCTGATCGCGCGTCCATTCATTAGCCCGCTTCAGGTTTGGAGACCCTGTCAGCCGCGGCCCAATCCCATCCATCAGCCCCGACGCAAACTCCATCACATGCGAGTGCGAAAGCCCCTCGTCCCGAATGCGCTGGTACATGGTGTAATCCAGATTCTCGGTCGCAGGCTGCGCGAGTTCGTAGGAAGGCTTGCTGGCCTCTTCGGTCTTCGTATCTTTTGATTTCTTCTCAGCCGCCGACACCGAAAAGCAAAAACACAGTACAACTGCAACAGCTGAAACTATTGGCTTGCGTGATGGCATTGTGCTGGCTCCTCCGCGAAAACGGAATCCGCAGAGTAGCAGATACCTCACTCAATTGCGGAATGAGCAGACGGCAAGGGATCGAGGTGGGAAGGGCGCACGACACAGATTGTTGACTCCTGTCTAGTTGCCCGCCGAGACGTTTCTCAACGACGCAATCAGATGCTCCGATACTCCGTCGGTCTTGGACAGCACTTCCTTGATCCCGGCGGCCTGGGCTTCCTCGGTCAAGAGAAGGTTTTCGTGGAGCGTAATCATCAGCATGATCGCCAGCGGAGCGATGCGGCTGATCTCCCTCGCCGCCTCGAGCCCATTCATGACGGGCATCTGCCAGTCCAGCGTGACCACGTCCGGACGCAACTGCCTGACTTTCTCAATCGCCACCTTACCATTCTCGGCCTCGCCACACACCTCCCAGTCCGTGTTGTGCTCAATACAAATGCGGATCGAGTGGCGAATGATCGCGCTGTCATCGACGATCAGAATCCGATGCGACATGCAACCTCCTCGATGCCTTGGCAGGTTGCGCGCCGGGCCAATTCGTGCGATACGACGACAGCCACAAGGAAAGGCAACTGTCCTCACCCTAGTCTTCGCCTTCTGCGATACAAATACAGCGAACAACGTACGCTGGCGCACTTTATCTGACTAAATCCGATTGGGACGTTCCGCCTCGATCGGGGAGTGCCGCAAATCATTCCCTCCGTGACAGTTGCCACTTCGTGAAGAGCGGCAAGGGTTGGCCCGAAAATACCTTTACGGACTTCTCCCGATGCGGCTGATTTGTTATGATCGCTTCACTGGCTTGGCAATTTTTCTCGCGTTCTGCCCCTTCGCCATCTTGCCCCCCGGGGGCGCCAAAGTTGAGGCTGAGTTGATGGGGACCACATTTCTTGCGCGGATTCGCAGATACAATCTCCGCCGCTACGTACTGGCGTTGGCCGCCGTAGCCGCCGCGTTTCTGCTGAATAGCGCGCTGCATCCCCTGGTCGGCGACCGCGTCGGTTACGTCCTGCTATTCCCCGCTGTAGCCTTCTCGGCCTGGTATTGCGGCATCGGACCTTCCATTGTCGCAACCGTGGTCGCCCTTCTGGGCACAACTTACGGATTCATTCCGCCCATCCAGCCGTTTCGTATTTTTAGTCTCACAGAGATCGTCCGGGCCCTGGTGTTTCTCACCTGCTCCGCCGCCATCGTCGCCATGGGCGAATCGCGTCGCCGTGAGAATGAGCGCCTGCGCACCGAGCAAGGCGAACTCGAAAAGCGCGTTCGGGACCGCACGGCGGATCTCGACACCGCCAACGACAACCTCCGCGAACTCTCCGCCCGCCTGCTCCAGTTGCAGGACGACGAGCGCCGCCGGATCGCCCGCGAACTCCACGACAGCGTGGGACAGACTCTGGCCGCTCTCGCCATGAACCTCTCTGCCGTGCGCTTCGACTTCGAGCGCATCGCCCAGACCGCCAGCGCCCTCGTCGACAGCGAAAATCTTGTCCGCGACATGAGCACCGAAGTCCGCACCATTTCGCACTCTGCTTCATCCCCCGTTGCTCGATGAAGCCGGCCTGTCGTCCGCCCTGCGCTGGTATGTCGAGGGATTCGCGGTCCGCAGCAAAATCAAAGTTGATCTGGATCTGCCGGAAGACTTCGGCCGCTTGCCCCGCGAGTCAGAGACGGCCATCTTCCGCGTGGTCCAGGAGTGCCTGACCAATATTCACCGCCATTCGGGAAGTCCCGTTGCGAAAATTCGCCTTCGTCACCGCGACCGTGAGGTGCTGGTCGAGATCGCCGACAAGGGCAAGGGCATCCCACCAGAAAAGCAAGAGCACTTGTCTTCTGCGGGCGCACCCGGCGTCGGAATCCGAGGAATGAGAGAGCGCGTGAGACAGCTCGGCGGCACACTCGAAATCAACTCGAACGGAACCGGCACC
Source organism: uncultured Acidobacteriaceae bacterium (assembly GCA_963795875.1). Taxonomy (GTDB): domain Bacteria; phylum Acidobacteriota; class Terriglobia; order Terriglobales; family Acidobacteriaceae; genus Sulfotelmatobacter. The sequence continues at coordinate 74,348 of CAWCJM010000001.1, read as the reverse complement.
GTCGTGATCGTGAAGTTGCCGGTCCCCGACTCTTCCTCGCCCGAGAGGGCACTAACGTCCCCCTCGACCGCAGCGGCCTAGAGCACTACACCACCACAGAAAAGGCTGCCCCAGCTTTCGCGATTTTCGAAAGCTGGGAGCCACGGATCTCGACGCCATGAGCCAGACCCCACGCATATAATCATGGAACTTCTCGTAGTGCCGTCCGTACTTCCTGATGACAACTCGTTCAGGATGGAAAAGCTAATGAGGCTATTCTCGTTCGCTTCGACCTTGCTGTTTTCAATGCTTGCCTTTGGCGGTTCCGGCTCAGATCAGCCGCCGAGCCGGCTTTGGATCACCGATGTCTTCATCGTCTCCCCCGAGAACCTCGATCACATTGAGAAGGCCAGCGTGCTCATCGAGGACGGACGCATCGCAAAGGTCGAGCGCGGTAATCCGGGCAAGACGCCGGCGGGTGCAACGGTCGTCTCCGGACACGGTCAATATCTGATTCCTGGACTGATTGACTCGCACGTCCACTTGGCAGCCGTTCCGGGAATGTCGTTTGACTTGAGTGACGGCAAGCAGCAGCCGATGGTCCAGCAATACTTCGAGCAGCTTCCTCGCTCCTACCTTTACTTCGGCTACACCACACTCGTCGATCTGGCCGTGGTTCGCCCGCAAGTGTTGGACGACTTCCGGCAGGCTCCGCTGCATCCGGACTTGTATGACTGCGGCGGGTCGCTCCCGTTCGCCAATGGATACCCCATGTCCTTCGCTCCTCCAGCCGGGCGCTTCAAACCCTTCCCAAATTTCATCTATGACCCTAAGCACGCGGACCGCATTCCACCGGAATATAAGCCCGAGGATCACACTCCTGCCGCCGACATCGCCCGCGTGAAAAGCTCCGGCGCGATTTGCATAAAAACCTACTTCGAACGCGGCTTCGCCGACGACAAGAATCTGCCCGTGATGGGCCCGGATGTTCTGGCCGAGATCCGTAGCGAGGCAACCAAAGACGGCCTGGTGCTCATGATCCACGCCAACGGATTTGAAGCGCAAAAATTCGCTGCCGATGGAAACGTCGACGTCATCGCGCACGGAATGTGGCACTGGGGCGATCTCGACAAAGAGACGGAGCTACCCGACGAGATCAAGCGCGTACTCGATGAGATCGTGGCAAAGAAGATTGGCTATCAGCCCACCATCCAGGTCTTGTACGGTGAGACCGCCTATTTCGACCCTGCATATCTGAAGATGGACGCCATTGCTAAGGTCACGCCGAAAGACCTGCTGTCGTGGTTCCAGTCTCCGGAAGGCCAGTGGTTCGGAAAAGAAGTGAATGAAGACCACGAACCCGACAACGTGATCGTCAAAGGCTACGAGCAAGGTCCGATTCGGCGCGTCCGGCAGGTCGTCGCATACCTCGCCAGCAAAGATGCCAACTTTGTCTTTGGCACCGACACCCCGTCGAGCCCGACTTACGGAAACTTGCCCGGTCTGAACGGCTATCTGGAGATGAAGCAACTCCAAAAGGCAGGAATGTCTCTCGCACAGATTTTCCGGGCCGCCACAATCAACAACGCGCGCGAATTCAAAATGGAGTCGCAACTCGGAACCATCGAACCGGGGAAGATAGCCAATCTGGTCCTGATGAAGAAATCACCGCTGGAAACTGTGGATGCCTATGACAGCATCACCACCGTCTGGGTGCACGGCAAGGCGGTCCCCCGCGACAGTCTAGCGGCCAATTCAAATTGAGAAGTCGCGCATCCTGTCAGGAACTGGGTGCCCCATTTCTCGCGTTCTCTGCGAGAAGTGGGGATTTTGATGGAAATAGCACCGCCTCGCCACTTTTGACGCCCCCTTTTCCCCCTGTTAAACTTGTTATTCGTCATACTAATCAGCCAGCCCATCGTTTATAACCAGAAGGGAAATCCGTGCGCGCAGAAACCCGCCATCAACTTAAACAGGATGCCTTCAGCCGTGTCACCATCGACGCCGCCGAAAAAACCGCCCATTGGACGGTAGAACACCGTTCCACCCTGACTCATCTCCGCCGTCGCCGTCGCATCGTCCTCGCCGCCGTGATTGGCGGCTGGTATTACCTGAGCACCCAGGACGAAAAAGCCAGCTTCGATCTTGCCCAGGCAGTTCGCACCATGGAGACGCCGTCTGCGTCCCGCCGGCACGCCGGAACAGCCGGACTTCCCAACGTTCACTTCCGCCAAAGAACGCGCCGCAGGCTGCCGCAAAAGCAGTTTCAGGCGATCGTCGAGCAAATATCCGCACACCCGCACCGCCGACATGGCTCATTATTTTCTGGGAGTGACTGCCTCCGACGTCGGGTGACAATGCCGCCGCGGAGCGCAATTTCAAGGAAGTCAGCTTCCGGCGGGCAACCGCGAATCTGCCGCCATCGCCAAGTCTGCGCTGGCGTCGCTCTACGGCCAGACCAACCGCGTGAAAGAAGCCGCCGCCCTTTATCAGGAATTGATGAGCAAGCCCACCACCTCGGTCAGCAAGGTCACGGCGCAGTTGCAGTTGGCCGAACTCTACCAGGATTCCAACCAGCCTCTCGAAGCCAAGCGAATCTACGAACAGATCAAGAAAGATAATCCGGGAGCGAAGCCGGACAGCTCGCCACGCAGAAATTGGCCGAGCTGAAATAAGTCAACCAGTTCCAGTTCAAGTCCACCTTTTGCCTTCTTCAGGCATTCGGCCGCCATTCCCCTTTTCCCGCCGGTTGAGTACTATGTTGTGCAGTCTCAAAAATCCACCACTGGATACCCATGGCCGACATCACACTCCGCGTTAACGGCAGTGAAAAAAAAGTCAGCGTCTCTCCGGAAACCCCTCTGCTCTGGGTTCTTCGCGACACCCTCGAACTCACCGGAACAAAATTCGGATGCGGCGCGGGATTGTGCGGCGCCTGCACCGTTCACGTCGACGGCAACCCGGTCCGCTCCTGCTCCACTCCGGTCTCGCAAGTCGCGGGCAAGAGCGTGACCACGATCGAAGGACTGGCAGCCAACGGTCTTGCACGCTGCTTGCAGCAGGCCTGGATCGCCGAAGAAGTCCCGCAATGCGGCTACTGCCAGACGGGACAAATCATGTCGGCCGCGGCGCTGCTGGCGAAAACTCCGAAGCCCACCGACGAACAGATCACCGCGGCGATGAATGGCAACCTCTGCCGCTGCGGAACCTATGAGCGCATTCGCAAAGCCGTGCACCGCGCCGCCGGCGAACGGAGGCACGCGATGAGCCCACTTTCCCGCCGCGAATTTGTCGCCGCCGGAGTCGCCGCTGGCGCTGGACTGGTGATCGGCTTTTACCTGCCGCATCAAGGCCGGCTCGCCAGCAAGAAGTCTTCTCGCCGAACGCGTATCTGCGCATCACTCCCGACAACAAAGTCACGATCGTGGTCGCGCGCTCCGAGATGGGACAAGGCGTGCGCACCGCGCTGCCCATGATCCTGGCCGAAGAACTTGAGGCCGACTGGAAGCAGATCGAGATCGAGCAAGCCGGAGCGAGCACGCTCTTCGGCGACCAGACCACCGGAGGCAGCGCCAGCATCCGCACTACGTGGGATCCCATGCGCAAGGCCGGAGCGGCCGCGCGCGAGATGCTGATTTCCGCCGCAGCGTTGACCTGGAACGTTCCGCGCTCGTCGCTGCACGGCGGAGAACAGCCGCATCAAGCACGCCGCCATCGAATCGCAGTCTGACTTACGGAGAACTCGTCGAGCAAAGCCGCGACGCTGCCGATTCCGACCGACGTCACCGCTGAAGCAGAGCAAAGACTACAAGATTGTCGGCCAGCGGCTGCCGCGCGTCGACTCGCCCGCCAAAGTGAAGGGCGAAGCCGTTTTCGGCATCGACTTTCGCTTGCCGGGGATGAAGTTCGCTGTGCTCTCGCGCTGTCCCATGATCGGCGGGAAAGTTTCGACCTTCGACGACAAGGAATCGAAGAAGATCTCGGGCGTGAGTTACGTGGGCAAGATCGGCGATTCGGCCGTCGCGGTGGTCGCCGACAGCGTGTGGAGCGCGATGGAAGGCCGCCGCGTGCTCAACGTCACGTGGGACGACGGGCCGAACAAAGATCTGAACACCGCCGCGGTCATGGCGTCGCTGAAGCAGGCCGCGTCGAAGAAAGCTGCGAGCTTGTATCTTGGCGGGTGATCCCGCGAAAGCTGTCGGGACGAAACATCTCCGCCGAGTACGACGTTGCCCTTCATGGCGCACGCGCCAATGGAACCGGGCAATTGCACGGCGCATTATCAGGGCACGAAATGCGAATTGTGGGCGCCGACGCAGGTTCCGCAGGATTGCCGCGACTCGGTCGCGACCGCCATCGGACTCGATCCGGATCAAGTCAAAGTGAATGTCACGCTGATGGGCGGAGGTTTCGGCCGCCGACTCGAGCACGACTATGCCGTCGAAGCCGCGCTGGTATCGAAGGCGATCAACGCGCCGGTGAAAGTCATCTGGACGCGCGAAGATGACATGCGCTTCTCGACGTACCGTCCGGCGAGCCTGCATCAACTCAGCGCGACGCTCGACGGCATCGGGATTTCCCGTCGCGCTGACGCATCGCATCATCGCGCCCTCGATCAGCGGACAAAAAGGCCAGCCGACTCCGAATGGAGTCGATCCCGATCTGCCCGATGAAGCCGGGCCCGTCTACGGACTGCCCAACTATTCCGTCGACTACGTGATGGCCGAAACGCCGGTGCCGCTGGGCTGGATGCGGTCGGTCTACGCGCTGCAGGCGGCGTTTGCGCTCGAGAGTTTCATCGACGAACTCGCGGTCGCAGCGGGCAAAGATCCGCTGCAGTACCGGCTGCATCTGCTGGCGAAAGATCAGGACCTGCTATATTTCACGACGACCTGGCACACCGCCCGCATGCGCGGCGTGCTGCAACTGGCCGCCGAGAAATCGGGATGGGACAAGCCTCTTCCCGCCGGCCGCTATCGCGGAGTCGCTTGCTTCGGCTGTTTCGCTTCCTACATGGCGGAGGTGGTCGAGATCACCATGGAGAACGACCAGCCGCGCGTACATCGCGTCGTGGCTGTCGTCGACTGCGGACAGGTCGTGAATCCCAGCATTCTCGAGCAGCAGATTCAGGGCGGAATCGTCTACGGGCTCGGCAACGCGCTGCGCGCGAAGATCACGATCGAGAAAGGCCGCGTCGTGCAGGGCAACTTCGACGACTACGCCCCGCTGCGCATGGAAGAAACTCCGGCGGTCGAGGTCTATGCGGTTCCGAGCACGGAGGTTCCGACGGGAATCGGCGAGCCCTCGGTGCCGCCGGTCGCGCCCGCGTTATGCAACGCGATCTACGCGGCGACGAAGAAGCGAATCCGAGCGCTGCCGATTCTAGGCTAGAACGCACTCGTCACTTCTCAACCAAGATTCGCCCCCAAACAATTGTCATCCTGTCTCTAACGACGCCGGTGGGTGTCAAGGCTTTTTAGTCAACACTTCTCCGGAGGCGTGCCAGGCAGCGCCATTTCGCTCTCGCGGAAAAGGTTTTGATGTCCAGACCAAGGCCGTGTTCCTTTAATCGTGCGGGGGACGCAGGGTCCCACCATCCATCTCTTCGGTACGTGCTCCCATGATTCGTGCTTCGAACTCCCCGCTCTTCGGGGAGGCAGGCTGCCTACTCAAGCGCTCGGTTCTGTCGTCCCACCACAGGATGACTCGGGCTCGCCTGCACAACCGCCCTGCACAGTTGCGCGTACGTCCAGTTCTCGCGCAACATCAGGTACAACCTCACCGCCAGCTTGCGCGCCACCGCCACTTTGGCCAGAGCGCGATGTTTACGCACCGCCAGACGACGATAGAAGCGGCCCAACTCGGCATCGTAGCGCGCCGCCGTCTGTCCCGCTTCCACCAGCAAAAAGCGCAGAAACGAACTGCCCTGTTTGCTGATATGCCCCAACTTCTGCTGCCCGCCGCTGGAGTACTCACTCGGAATCAATCCGAAGTAGCTCCCCACCTGCTTGCCCGAAGCGAAGCGCTCCACCGGACCCAGCGTCAACACCATGGCCAACGCCGTTACCGGCCCCACTCCCGGATGGGTCTGCAACTTCCCCGCCGCCGGCCGTTTTCCAGCTTCTTCTTCCACCCGCCGGTTCAGTTGCTCGATCTCCACTTCCAATCCATCCAGGGTTTGCAGCAGTTGCTTGCGCCGCTCGGCCGCATAGGGCAACAACTCCAACTTCTCCAACTCCGGCCGTCCCGCTGCCGTCCACAGTTTCCGTTTCTTCTGCACTCCCTGGCTCAACGCCATGGCCTGCAGCTGATTCTTCACTCGGGTCCGCGCCTGCACTTGCTTGTGGCGATGCACCAGCAGCTGCCGTACGTCCCGCTCCTCCAGACTCGGCACCCAGATCCGCGGAAACCGATCCTCCCGCATTAAGGTGAGCACCTGTTCCGCGTCTCGCCGGTCCGTCTTTTGCTTACGCACCACCGTGGCCCGGATCTCGGCCGCATCTCCCAGCCACAGTTCAAACCCCAACTCTGCCAGCAGCCGCTCGAACCACGGATAGTGCCCGCAGGCTTCCATCCCTACCCGCACCTCCTGCCCCGCCAGCGAGCGATAAAACTGTTCCGCCTCTTCGCGCTGCTGCAGCCGTCGTTCTTGCTCCTCCCCAGTTTGATTGTCAAAGATCGCGACCTGCTGAAACCCAGGATGAAAATCACAGCCTATAATCAGCATGACGTTGGCTCCTCTCTCGAGCCTTGGTCTTGTTCATCGCAACCCAATCTACTCGCTGCGACGGGCCAACGTCGTTATGCAATCAAGCAACGCGAAGGATCTATGCAATCTGCCGGCGCCAGCACAATCAGAGTCCTTCGCGGCAGACGCCACTCAGGAGGGCAATTTGAGTTGATATCTCGTGTTTCTCGGAGGTATGAAATTCAGACCACGCAGCCTGAAGGAGTGTCCATGATCGGCAAGGGAATCGCTGTCTGCTTATTTTTCGCTGCCCTACCATTAGCTCTCGCTCAAACTGCCCCGACCTCCTCCGTTCCCGCCGTGCGCCTGGCGCACATTCGCCACGGCGTGAATCTCAGCGGATGGTTCGCGCAAGTCTACGATCCCAAGGGATACACAAAAGAACATCTTCAGACCTGGACGACAGCATGCGACATCGCACTGATCAAGTCAGCCGGATTCGATCACGTGCGCTTGAGCGTGAATCCGCAGCCCTTTATGGACGCCGCACGCCGTCGCGACGGCAGCGCGGAATATTTCAGCTTCTCGATGCCGCCATCAAAATGATTCTCGACGCAGGCCTCGCCGTCGAGATCGACATGCATCCCGACTCCGACTTCAAGGCACGGCTGGCGAAGGAAGATGAGTTCGTCGAGCGCTTCGCCGATTTCTGGAGCATGGTGGCAAAACGCTATGCACCGTTGGATCCTGACCGCGTCTTCTTCGAAATCCTGAACGAACCCGAAATGCGCGACGCCTACCGCTGGTATGGCGTGGAAGCGAAGCTGGCCGCCGCCGTTCGACGCTCCGCGCCCCTGAACACTATCATCGCCGCCGGCGCACGCTGGGACGACGACGACGACCTGGTTTTTCTCGAGCCTCTGCCCGATACCAACGTCGTCTACGTTTTCCATTTCTACGAACCGCACATCTTCACCCATCAGGGCGCGACGTGGGGAGCATATTACTGGCACTGGCTCAAAGGCCTGCACTATCCGTCATCGCCGGAGAATGCGGCGCAAGTCGCAACGTTGCTTCCCGAGGCCCGCGATCGAATGCAGGTCATCCGCTACGGACAGGATCACTGGGACGCCTCCCGCGTCGAAGCGGAAATCAATCAGGCTGCCGACTGGGCCAAGCAACACGGCGTGCCGCTCATCTGCAATGAGTTCGGCGTGTTTCGCGATTTCTCCGAACCGCCGGACCGCAATGCGTGGATCAAAGACGTTCGCACGTCCCTCGAACGCCATAACATCGGCTGGGCCATGTGGGACTACTCCGGCAACTTCGGCGTGGTCACTCAGAAAGACGGCAAGGCTACGCTGGATGAAACAACCGTACGGGCACTCGGCCTCAATATGCCCTCAACCCACTGAGCACCCACAAACTACTCGGAACCTATTGACCATTGCGGGTGTCTAACCGAGCATTAAAGGGTTCTCTCTCCGCGTCCCGTCTGAACTCCATCGCGAGGTGACCCATGCTCGAAGCCGTGCACTTGACCAAGCGCTACGCGTCGTTGCCGGCAGTGCAGGATTTATCTTTCTCGCTTCGTCCCGGGCAAGTATTGGGTTGTCTCGGCCCTAACGGCTCCGGCAAGAGCACCACGGTCAAAATGCTCACCGGATTGCTGCAACCTACACGCGGCACTGTTCAGTTCGATGGTCACAACATCCAGGAAGACCTCACCGCGTACCGCAAGCTTCTCGGCTACGTTCCGGAAGAGCCGCATCTTTATCCGTATCTGACCGGATGGGAGTATCTCGAGTTAATCGGTACTCTGCGCGGGATGGAGCGCCACGATCTCGCTAAGAAGATCGATTCCCTGCTCGAACTGTTCTCGCTGCATCCCAACCGGCACACCAGTATTGGTTCGTACTCGAAAGGAATGCGCCAGCGGATTCTGCTGATCGCAGCAATCATGGACGACCCCGAGATCTTCATCTTCGATGAACCGCTCTCCGGACTTGACGTCACCTCCGCGCTGATCTTCAAGAATCTTGTGCAGACGCTCGGTCAGCAGGGCAAACTCGTCTTCTATTGCTCGCACGTGCTGGAAGTAGTCGAGAAAGTTTGCTCTGACGTGCTGATCCTGCGCAAAGGTGTCGTTATAGCGCAAGACTCGGTGACGAACATCGGACAGATTCTCGGGCAGTCGCTGGAGAACACGTTTCTGCACCTGGTTGATGATGTGGACACGATGACGGTGGCGCGCGACATCGTCAACGTCATGAAAACGAAGGCCGCATGATTGCCGAGGCGCTTGACGCGGTATGGAACAAGTGGGACGAGCGCCGCCAGCGTCCCTTCTGGCGGATGGTTTACCTCTTCGCGGCCCGCGTCTTCCGCGGCGGCGGAGACTCCGACGCCGAGGGCCTCGATCTTGGTATCGGCCTCGTGCTAACGCTGCTGGCGATGCCCGGCGGCTTCGTCTCACTCCTGTTACTGAACAAGTATGGAACTTTCCTGCAATGGCTGCGCGGCGCCACCAACGTCGATCCGTTGCTGGTCGCGCTTCCTGATGAATACTTCTTTATCGTCCTCTCGATGACTGTAACGGGCGCTGTCGCAGTATGGCGGTGGGACGCTATCTTTCCCGACCGCCGCGACTACATGAATCTTGTCCCGCTTCCCATTTCCACGCAGACCATTTTCTTCGCCAATTTGGTTGCGGTGCTGTTTCTGGTTGGACTGGTTGCGTTCGACGTGAATGCTGCGTCGTGCATTCTCTTCCCCATGGTTGTCGGCGCGACCCAGAGCAAGTTTCTGTTCTTCATAAAGTTTGCTGTGATTCATGCAGTCGGCGTTCTCTTAGCCAGCGTTTTCGCCTTCTTTGCCGTCTTCTCAGTGATTGGACTCCTGATGGCGCTCCTGCCGCCTCGAGCTTTTCGACGATTCTCCGCCTACTTCCGCGGCATTGTTGTCGTTTGCCTGGTCGCTCTCTTGTGCACTAGCTTCGCGGTGCCGCAACTGCTGCACCGCGCCTCCGCACCTCGATGGATAACTCTGATTCCTTCGTGCTGGTTTCTCGGCCTGTGCCAGTCGTTGCGGGGCCGCGCCGGTCCTGTGCTCAGGGAGCTGTCCAGACTTGCCCTCCCCGGACTCGTGACCGTTGCGTTGGTTGCGCTGTGTACCTACGTGATCGGTTACCGGCGTCATTTCGTGCGTATCGCAGAGATTGCAGACGCATCTCCGCCTGCCCGCACACCGAGTATGTGGCGCATTGGCCTTCTGTTAGATCGCATGGCCCTGCGCACTCCCTTTCAAAAAGCCGGCTTCCAGTTTGTGGGAAAAACGCTGCTCCGTAGCGAAGCTCATCGCCTTGTTCTGACCGCGGTGGGCGGGCTCGCTCTGGTCCTGGCTTCACAGGCCCTGATGGATGCGTTTGATGGTGCCAAGTCCTTGCGTCAGGCAGCGCTCACGCCTGACGCTCTCTCGATTCCATTCATTCTCAGCTTCCTGATCATCATCGGCCTGCGCGTCGTCTTTGAGATCCCCGCGGAGTTACGTTCCAACTGGATCTTCCAGCTGATGACCGATCCAGACGGACAAGAGTGTACGGGCCTGGCGAGACGGGTGATTCTAATCCTGGTGCTGCCTTGGCTCTTCGTCATAGCATTTCCCGTCTACGTTTATCTGGAAGGCTGGACAGTCGCATGCCTGCATACGGTGCTGGTCGTGACGTGGGCACTGTTGTTGACGAACATCATGCTGATTCGTTTTCGCAAGATTCCGTTTACCTGCACGCTTCCGCTCTTCAAACAACACTCCTTCGTGACCCTGCTATCCGGCTGCTTCGGATTTCTGATCTATGCCGTTTCGACGCCAGAGTTCGAGTCCTCGGCACTGGCAGAGCCGTTGCGGATGCTGAGCCTTGCCCCCTTCGCGCTGGTGCTCTGGTACGTTCCTCATTATCTTGGCAAGAACAGCACGGAACTGGAGCGGCGGCTGATCTTCGAGGAATCCCCCACTCAGACAATCGAAGCCCTTCGGCTAAGCGACTAGCCGGTCACCAACGCCCTCAACCACGAAGTATCGCGAAGGTCTTCGATTGGCCGATTTCCTTCGTGGACCTTAGCGTCCTTAGTGGTGAAAGGGTTCTTTTCCGGGTTACTTGGCTCACTACAGTCTGCCCCGCTTTCTTGACACATCCCCGCTCCCCCATTATCCTAAGTCTTGCTCCTTGCGGTACTTACGCCTCTTGGCGTGCTTCCGCGGGCCTGGGTTACCCATACTGGGTTGGCGACGTTGACGCGGAGGTTTCGCAATGTTCCTGGACATCCATGAATTGGAACGCCATCCTCTCGATTTTGAGGAGGTGTTTCAGCCCGGTGTCATCGACTTGGGAGGCGAAGTCCGGCAGCGCACACCGCTCCAGGCCTCAGGACACGCCGAAATCGTCGAGGAGCATCACGGCAAGCATGAAGTAATCACCGACATACGCCTGCGGGGGCGCTTGTCCGCTGGCCTCGAATTGCAGTGCGCCCGCTGCCTGGAGCCGGTATTGCAGGACGTCGCGCGCGAGTTCGAATTGCTTTACCGGCCGCTTGGAGCCGACGCCGGACGCGACGAGCTCTCGGTGACCGACGCGGAAGCCGAGATCGGCTATTATCAGGGCGACGGCCTTCTGATCGAAGACGTTTTGCGCGAGCAGGTGCTGCTGGCGTTGCCGTTGAAAATCACGTGCCGCGAAGATTGCCGGGGTTTGTGCCCCCACTGCGGCCAGAATTTGAATGAAGGACAGTGTTCCTGCACCACCGCGATCGAAGATCCGCGATGGGCGGCGCTGCGGGAAATCCGCAGCAAGTTGGAACACTGAGAAGCTGTCAGCCATCAGCTGTCAGCTTTCAACCACGCGGGCTCGGCGGTTGCGAGAGCAGGGCGTAAGTTCGGTTTCACATTGAGCAATCTGTCGGTCAGCATTCAGATTCAAGCTGAAAGCTGACGGCTGATCGCTGACAGCTTCATTGATTTCAGCGGCTGGCCCTGAGGCCCCGCAAGAAGGAATTCAATACCATGCCTAATCCAAAACGGCGACACTCACAAAAGCGCACTTCCACCCGGCGAGCCCACGACTCCCTGAAGGCTCACAGTCTGGCGGAGTGTCCCAACTGTCACGAGAAGAAGATGCCGCACCGCGCCTGCCCGAAGTGCGGTTACTATAAGGGACGCGAAGTCCTCGAAGTCAAAGAAGCCAGCTAACGACAAAACACCATGCCTAGCGTGATCGCGCTGGATGCGATGGGTTCCGACCGCGCCCCCAAGCCTGAGATTGAGGGCGCCATTCTCGCGGCGCGCCAATACGGGATGCGGGTGCTGCTGGTCGGCCCGGAGAATGTGGTCAAGGCGGAACTCGATCGCCATCCGGCGGCCGCGCGTCTGCCCATCGAAATCGTCCACGCCAGCGAATTCATTACTATGGAAGACAAGGTGGAGGCGATCCGCGCCAAGCGCGATTCCTCCATGCGGGTCGGCCTGCGCATGGTGCGCGAGGGGCAGGCCGCCGGCTTCGTCACCGCCGGCAATACCGGCGCAGCCATGGCCACGGCGAAAGTCGTGCTGGGCGCGGTTCCGGGCGTGGATCGTCCCGCGCTGGCAGCGGTCTTTCCGACCGCTCCGGGGAATCCCGCCATGCTGCTCGACGTCGGCGCAAACGTCGACTGCACGGCGCAGAATCTCGAACAATTTGCCGTGATGGGCGACATTTATTTCCGCGCCATGTTCGGAAAGAGGCCCGGAACGCATGGACCGCGAGTTGGCTTGCTCTCGATCGGCGAAGAAGAAAGCAAGGGCAACGACCTCACGCGAGAGTCCTTCGTCCTGCTCAAACAGCTTCCACTGAATTTCGTCGGCAACGTGGAAGGACGTGATCTCTATCAATGGCAAGGTCGACGTCATCGTGGCCGACGGATTTGTCGGCAACGTCGCCCTGAAAATTTCTGAGGGCGTGGCGAACCTCGTACGTACGGCGCTGAAAGAATCGCTCAAGGCGACGATCACCCGGCAAGTGGGAGCGCTGCTCTCGCGCAGCGCCTTCACCGATTTCAAAAAACGGCTCGATCACACCGAATACGGTGGAGCGCCCCTACTCGGAGTGAAGGGCGCGTGCATCATCACGCACGGTTCGTCGAATGCCAACGCCATCAAGAATGCGGTGCGCGTCGCGGCCGAATTTTCCGAGCGCGGCATTAACGGATCGATCGAGCGCGGCCTGGCCGCAGTACGGCCAGTGCCCGTGGGTACGGCGTAGCAACCTTGTCATCCTGAGCGAAGCGAAGGACCTATGCAATTTGCCGTCAGTGGATACGCTCGTTCGATCAAGGCATCCTTTCGAGCAAATAGCAGGCGCGGGATGATAATAAAGCTCTAGATAACCCTCATGACTGAAAGCACAATCGCATTGCTCTTCCCCGGCCAGGGCTCGCAGTCCGTCGGCATGGGCAAAGATCTCGCCGACAAGTATCCGGTCGCCAAGCAAGCATTTGAAGAGGCCGACGAGGCCCTCGGCTACAAGCTCTCCACCGTATGCTTCGAAGGGCCTGAAGATCAGCTTCGGCTGACCGAAATCACCCAGCCCGCAATCCTCACTGTCTCCATCGCTGCTCTGCGCGTGCTGGAAACTCGCATTCCGAAGCCGAGTTACGTCGCAGGCCACAGCCTCGGAGAATATTCCGCGCACGTCGCATCCGGAACCTTCAGCTTTGCCGATGCCCTTCGCACCGTCCGCAATCGCGGCAAGTACATGCAGGAAGCCGTGCCCGTAGGAGTAGGCGCAATGGCCGCGATCCTCGGCATGGACTCTGCGAAAGTCACCGCTGTCTGCCACGACGCCGCGCAAGGCGAAGTCTGCGAACCGGCCAACATCAATTCGCCGGAGCAGATCGTCATCTCCGGGAACACGGCAGCCGTCGAGCGCGCCGCGAAACTAGCCGACGAACGCGGCGCCAAGCGCGCCAAGCTGCTTGCCCGTCAGCGCACCCTTCCATTGCTCGCTGATGAAGCCGGCGCAGGATCGGCTGGAAAAAGATCTTGACGCTCTCAAGTTGCAGAAGCCCGTCTACCCCGTTGCCTGTAACGTGGACGCTGAATTGGTGAAGGACGATCTCCGCGCTCGCGACACGCTCGTCCGCCAAGTCACCGGATCAGTAAAGTGGGAACAATGCATGCACCTGCTGATTGCGCAGGGAGTGCAGACATTCATCGAAGTCGGGCCTGGGAAAGTTCTGTGCGGGCTGATGCGGCAGATTGACCGCTCGAAATCCTGTGTGAATGTCAGCGACGACGGGTCGCTCGCCAAGGCGCTGGAATCGCTAGCGAAGGCACCTGCTTAAACGACCCCTTCAGCGGAAGAGCAATTCACAAGGCGGATAACTCAACGTCTTGTCGGACTTCTCCACCCACACCTGCGCATGCTGCGTGCGGTCATTCACGATCACATCCACAACCACGCCGGTACCGCCGCCCGGGCAGGTGCTCGCAGCGTACACTTTTTGGGTCTTGATGAGTCCCCATTCTCCGCCGGGACCCCAGTCACGATAGAACTCGTTGAACGGATATTTCGCATGCTGGTCAAGATGCTGCTCCCACTGCGGATCGTGCATCCAGATGCCATAGGCCGTCTTGTAATCCTGCCGCTGCAGGGCATCAAAAAAGTGTCCCACGATGCGTTCCTGCGGATAGTAGCGGAACCACCAGCCGAGGCCGAGCACCAGCAACACGATCACGATCGCCGAGATGATCCGCCGCTTGCGTTTGCGCCCTTTTTCCGGGTCGTACTCTTGCGCGTCCAGAAGTGTCATACTCCTCTAGCATAACGGACACGGCGGACAAGTCAAAAGTTCCCGCCGGCGGATTCGCGTCAGGAATGTCAGGGCGATGCCGTTGGACGCCGCGGAACAGGACGAAATGGAACTGTACGCCCTCCGCTACTCTGGCAATCCCATGCGCCGCAACAGGTCGCCAAACCTTGGGTCGCCTCGGAGATTCTTGAAGGCGGGATCGCATTTCAATAGCGTGATCTCTTCACCGTCGCGCTCTGCGTAGGCGTCGTCGAGCCATGCGAAGGCGTTATCTTTGTCGCCGGCGAGCGCGTAGACAGAAGCGACCAGGCCCGGCCCCATGGAGTCACCCTTCGATCGCTTGAATTCAACCAGGATCAGCTCGAGATTCTTCTGCCACATCCCCTTTTCTCCCCCGTTCTTGAGGGCTTGGCGTAGGACGCCGGCCTCCGCAGCCGCCTCCTCCGGACTGGAGCCACTCAGCACCTCGCCCTTCTCATACTCCTGGATTCCCTCCTCATATCTCCCCGTTATCTTCAGAAGGAAGGAAAAGTAAGTGTGGGCTAGCGGAAAAGTCGGATCCATCGCGATGGTGTGCTGGAATTGCTGATAGGACTTCTCGTAGTCTCCGGCAAACATATATGTCATGCCCATGAAGTTGTTAATCGGCAATGACAACGGATCCAGTTCCAGCGCCTTCCTGTTCTCAATAATTGCCTCGGGCATTCGGCCCATGGGAGCGAGGTAGCAATTGGAATAAAAGAGGTGGGCATAGGCGGAGTTCGGGTTGAGTTCAATGGCTTTCAGAAATTCCTTTTGCGCGCCCGGAAAATCAAACTCGTAATGAGACTTCTCCATGCCCAAGGCAGCATGCGCTTCCGCCAGAGAAGGATCCAGTTCCAACGCCTTTGTGGCCGCCGCCTTGGCTTCCGGCAAGCTCTGCTTCGCCGAGTAGGCGCCCATAATGTTTCCGATATTGTAGGCATCGGAAAGGCCGACGTACGCCAAAGCAAAACTGGGATCCTTGGCGATCGCTTGCTGAAAATACCCAATACTCTCCTTAATGGCAGCGGGATTTCTCTCGTTCCAGTAAAACCGGCCTTTTAGGTACAGATCATACGCGTCCGCGTTCACCGTACGTATTTTCGATAAATCTACTAATTGCTGCGGCGTCAGGTTGCCCTGCACCTGTCGCGCAATCGCCGTACCCAATTCGTTCTCGATCTGCAGCAGATCGTGCAACTCGCGCTGATAATTCTGCGCCCAAAGGTGAGTTTGATCGCTGACCCGAATGAGCTGCGCACTGACCCGGGCTTCCCCACCTTCGCGCCGCACGCTTCCTTCCAGGATGTAGTCAACCCCCAGTTCACGGCCAATCTGGCTGATGGTTTTGTTCGTGTGCTTATAGGCCATCGCCGAGGTGCGCGCCACCACGCCCAGCTGTTCGGGATTGAGTTGTCCCAGGTCCGTGATCGTCTCTTCCGTCAGGCCGTCACTGAAGTACTCCTGCCCCGGATCATTGCTCATATTCTGGAACGGCAGGACCGCCAGCATTACCCGCTTCTGGGCGGCGGAGTTCGCGGAGGGATGCGAGCGCCTCAGATAAATGACGCTCGCCAGAACCACCAGCAGGGTAGCCACCGACAAGGGCACAACCAACCATTGCCGTGCGCTTTCTGTCGGGGCCGCTGCGGTTCGGTAACCATGCCCCCTACGGCGACACTCTCTAGTGGTTGAGGCGTTTCGGCAAACTCGTGGACTGGAGCTACGAAACGATATCCCTTCCGGGGAACGGTCTCAATGAAACGTGGATTCTCCGGCGAATCTCCCAGCGCGATCCGAAGCTTCCGGATCGCGGTGTTCAAGCCTTCGTCGAACCCCACATAGGTATCCGCCGGCCATAGCCGGGCCTGCAACTCTTCACGCGTGACGACTTCCCCAGGACGCTCCACCAACAGGGCCAGAACTTTGAAAGGTTGCTCTTGTAAAGGGATCCTCCTTCCCTCCTTGTGGATTTCGCCCGATCCAAGATCGATTTCGAACAAGCCCGTTCGAACCCGGCGGCCGAAACTCACGGGTGCGTCCATAACCTCTCCTCAAGGGACACGATTCTATCCCATGAATACAGTTCAGGGAACCCGGCAACCGCTTGTGCAGCTTCCTCTTAGCAAGTCAGAAATGATTTATGGCGGGTCAATTGACCATGCTCGCCCAGCGCGCTAAGAAAGCACACGCTTCGGCGGTTCTTCCGCTCGGGGGAGGGAAGGGCCGCCGGACTAAAAACAACCTTACCGTGGAGGAGTTATGAAGCGAGTCGCGAAAATCTTTACTTTAGCTGTGCTGGCGCTGGTGGCTTTGGCGTCGGGATATGCACAGAGCAACTCTCCTTCCTGCAACGACAAAATTATTGCTGGCAACTATGGCTTCACCGTCCAGGGCACAAAGCTGGTTGGCCCGGGTCCCACAGGACCGCAGGTTGGGGTGGCCATGACCGAATTTGACGGAATGGGTGCCCTGTCTCAAATCGACACGATAACCATTGGCGGCGAAGTGGTCTCCGATTTCACGCACCCCGTTGCTAAAGGGACTTACACTGTCAACTCCGATTGCACGGGTACCTTCACCATCAACTTCACCGACGGACGGCCTCCAATCACTGCGAACTTCGTCGTGGTAGACGGGGGAAACGAAATCGATACCGTCGTCACCAGCGCCGGCGGTAACCAGGGAATCATCGCCACTGGCAGCATCGGAAAGAGGCGTTTTCCCAAACGACAGTGGGCGCGCTGATCGCAGGCAGAAGAGTCAAACGATCGAGGAAGGATCCGTCCGCATCGCTGTTCCGACGTCCCGCTTTTCTCCGTCCAGCGGGACGTCGTGGATTGCTTTGCCTTGATCTGCCACAAACCGTTTACAGCGTTCGCTTGAACAACGGGATCGCAATCCCCAGCGTGACGGCGGCGAAGATGGACAGAAAGAGCATGTCTCCCCAAACCGCAGACAGCGTCGTCTCCTTAAGCAGTAGGCATTTGAATCCATCGACCGCATACGTAAACGGATCGCACTTCGCAATCGCCCGCAGCCACGGCGGAAACGCCTGGATGGGGTAGACCGATCCGCTGGGAAAGAACAGCAGCGTATTGAGAATGCCGAACATGGCGCGTGGCACCAGCGGATCCTCAATGCGCACCATCAGCAGAAACATCATCGTGTTAAAAGCCAACGAGGTCAGCACGATCATGATCAGCAGCCCGAATATGGTCACGGGATTGAAAATCGTTCCCACGCCCGCCATCATCGAACCGATTCCCACGATGATCACGCCGGTCATGACGGCCTTGATCGCGCCCGCCAAATTTAGCCCCAGCACGAGTTCGAGCTTCGTGATCGGCGTTACCAGGTAGCCCTCGTGCACGCCGCGTGCCTTGTCGTCGATGTAAAGCATGCCGCCGCCGATCATCACCGACACGAACATCGCCAGCACCAGCGACCCCGGCAGCAGATATTTCATGTACTCGATGTAGGGATAAAGTTCGACGATATCGAGCGCCGTCTGCTGCAGAATGCGAGGCGAGACCGTGGGCTGATTGAGCGAGTTGGTCAGGTCCGACAGCTCGGCTTCGACCGCGGAACTCATGAAGTTGTCGCTGTTGTCGACGACCAGGGCGATGCGCGGATGGTTCTCCTCGTACACGCGGCGCGAAAACTGCGGCGGGATGATGACTGCGCCTTCCAGCTTGCCGTTGCGCACATCTTCCATGGCCTGCCGGTCGCTGTCGTACGAGATCGGGACGAAAGTGCGAATGTTCGCCCTTACGGAATCGAAGGCTTCGCGGACGCGCAGTGCCTGCGGCCCGCCGTCCTGGTCGACGATGGCAACGCGGGCATCGTGAATCTTTCCGCCGAACGCGTTGCCCAGAATAATCAACTGCACCAGCGGAAAGATCATCGACGCCAGCATCAGCGCCGGCGAGCGGAAGAACTTGCGCATCTCGCGCTCGACAATGGCCATCATTCGATTCATAAGTCAGTCCTGAGCGCCAGTCGCTGGCCGTTGAGTCGTTGGTCGTTAGCTAACAACAAGCCTGCCTTGCCAGTGTCGAACAGACTAACGACCAACGAAGCTAACGACTAACGACGGTTCTTACGGTTGCAACCCCGGCCGCTGCGGCATTACGAACGCATACGCCTTCTGCAATTCGTCGCGCAGCTGCCGCCCCGTGTAGTGCACGAAAACGTCGTCGAGCGTGGTGTTCTGCACCGAAAGCGACTTCACTGGCACCTTGCTCTGCACGGCCATCTCGACCAACTCGGTCGTCGTGCGCGAACCGTTGCCGGTCAGCACGCGATACATGCCAGCGCCTTCATGCTGCACCGAGGTGACTTCGTCAAGCTTGTGCAGGCGCTGCTCCCAGTCGGCCGGGAGGATTCTCGAACTGCGCCTCGATCACGTTCGATCCCGGCACGCTCGCCTTCAGCGCGGCCGGGCGCGTCGAGCGCAACCAGCTTGCCGTGATCGACAATCGCGATGCGGTCGCACAAACGGTCAGCTTCGTCCATGTAGTGCGTCGTGATCAGAATGGTCAGCTGCCGGTGCTCCTTGATGTTGCCCAGCATTTCCCAGACCGCGACACGGGATACCGGATCGAGCCCGGTCGTCGGCTCGTCCAGAAAAAAGATTCGCGGATGGTGCACCAGCCCGCGCGCAATCTCCAGCCGCCGCCGCATACCGCCGGAAAGCGTCTTGGTGGCCGCATCGCGCCACTTCGTCAGGTCGACCAACTCCAGCAGTTCGTCAATCGATTTCTTGCGCTCTTTCGCCGGAACGTCGTAGAGCTTGGCGTAAATATTCATGTTCTCCTCGACGGTCAGGTCGAGGTCGCTGGTCAGCGCCTGCGGAATCACGCCAATCATGCGCCGCGCGGCGTTCGGCTCTTTGGCGACGTCGTGCCCGGCGATGCGCGCTTTGCCCGAAGTGATGGGGATCAGCGTGGTCATCATGCGGATCAGCGTCGACTTCCCTGCCCCATTCGGACCGAGCAGTCCGAAGATCTCTCCCTCCTTCACCTTGAACGAAACATCATCGACCGCGGTGAAGTCTCCGTACTTCTTGACGATGTGGTCGACCTCAATGGCGGATGGCGCCGTGGGATCGTAGACCGGCTTCTCCAGCGTGACCGCTGTGCTGAGAGAAGCCTCGTCATTCGGTTTGGGAGTGAACTTCGCCATCATCGCTGCTCCGCGGCTGCCGCACTCTGCGTGCCGCCGGCCTTCAATTGCTCGGGCGAGACCAGCACCTCCGCAGTCATACCAGGAACGAACGCGCCCTTGGGATTCTCCATGCGCACTTTCAGCACGATGGTCTTGATGTCGCGCTTGCGCCGGCTCACATCGCGCTGCGTCGCGAAGTCCCCTTCCACGCCTTTGAAAAAAACTTTGCCGTTCATGACGGTTCCTCCTGGCAGACGCACGCGCAGCACATCGCCGTAGCCGATGTGGTCCGCATAGGTTTCAGGAATCGCCGCCCGCGCCCACGTGTCGCTCAAATCGACGATGGTGACGATGGGCGCGCCAATGTTGACCACTTCTCCCTGGCGCGCGGCGCGCACCGAAACCGTTCCGCTCACCGGAGCGTAGACATTGGTGTAGCCGAGGCGGACCGCGGCCTGATTCTTCTGCGCGATGGCATTCTTCAGATCTGCCTCGGTCGAGGCCACCGTGCTCTTCGCCGCATTCGCCTGATGGGTGCGCGCAATGGCGGCGTTCAAATCGGCCTCCGCCGGCCCGCACCAGTTCCTGCTGCGCCTGAACGGTGGCCTGGGCCGCCTGCAGATTCGTTTCCGCCTGCACGCGTTCCTGATCGGATGCGATCCCCGCTTTCGCCAATTCGATGGCGCGGCGGCTGTCGCTCGCGGTGCGGTCCAACGCGGCCTTCGCCTGCAGCAGTTGCGCCTTGGCCGACGACAACTTGGCCTGCGCGTTGGCCACATCGCTCGAAGTCGACCCCGGGGTCGATTGTTCGGTGTGCTGCATCTCCGCGACTTTGTGCTGCAGGCTGGAGATCGTTGCCGTGGCCGCAGCCTCTTGCGCCTGCAGTTCCGACGGATCGAGCACCGCAATCAGATCTCCGGCTTTCACCGGCGTGCCTTCGTCCACCAGCAATTTCTGGATGCGGCCTCTCACCTGCGCGCTCACGATCACCTGGTTGGCGTCGACCGTGCCGATCAGCACCAGGTCGCGCGAGTGGTCGGTGGAAAAGTAGTAGTAGGTCGCGGCGATCGCGAAGATGATTCCGAGAAGAACAAAAAACTTATTACGCGCGCTCATGAGCGTGCTCCTTGCGTGGCGTTCGGTTTTGGGCGGAACAACGCGGCCGAAATGAAATCCAGCACGGCGGCGCGCCGTTCCGCGATCCGCTCCGGGGTCAGCGGATTGAAGCCAACAATTCTCTGCATCATGGGCGCGCTGCTGAAATAAAAAACGATCATCGCGACCATCGAGGGCACAAAATGCACAGGGTTTACCGGACGAAATTCGCCGTCCGCGATTCCCTTGCGCATCACTTCGCTGACCCGGGCGAAAATCGGCTGAATATAGTTCTTGACCACTTTGTCGATGTGCGGCGACTGGCCCTTCGCGAGCCCGCATCATCTCGCGCTGCATCAGCCGCGGATAGAGCTGGTTCGAGGCAATGAAATCGAAATAAGCGCCCGCATAGGCCATGATCTTCTCGCGGGGAGGCAGGTCGCCGTCGAGCACGCGGAAGACGGTATTCTTCAAGCCGGAAAACGCATCGTCGAGCACGGCGCCATAAAGCGTCTCTTTGTCCTTGAAGTAGTAATAGAGCAGCGCCTTGTTGACGCGGGCCTCGCGGGCGATGGCGTCGGTACGGGCGCCGGCAATGCCGTGCTCGGCGAACTCCTGCGCGGCGGCCTGCAGGATCGCTGCCCGGCTCTCCTCCGGCTGGCCGCGGGAGCCCATGCGACGATGCAGAACCTGACGGTGATGGAAGAGTCGAGCCATTAATTAACCAGTTAGTTAGATTATACACCACCCTGTCAAGATGCCCAATCTCCCGATTCCCACCGTTCTTCCATCCTCCTCTCATGTTCTAATACCCCTGCGAAGCACTTCGCATTGGACTTCCTTCGTGAACCTTCGTGTCCTTTTTGGTTTTCGCTCTTCGATCATGCTCAAGGGGATCCATTCCATGAAACGGCTGCCGATGTTACTCGCACTTCTCTGCGCAATCAGCTTGTCCCTGTGTCCGCGAATTGCGCAAACTCCGCAAAAACCCGACCGCCAGGTTGCCATCACCATTGACGATCTTCCTGCCGGAATGGCCGACCGCTTGCCTGCCGCCGACATCACCGCGATGACCACGAAGCTGCTGGGCACGCTGCGCGACCAGAAGATTCCCGTCGTCGGCTTCGTCAACGAGAAGAAACTCTACAAGCCGGGCGAGGTCGACGAGCGCATCAAGGCTCTTCAGATGTGGCTTGACTACGGCTTCGAACTGGGCAACCACACCTTCAGCCATGCGTCGCTGAACCAAGTCGGATTGAAGGCGTGGGAAGACGACGTGATTCAGGGCGAGAGCGTGACCCGCATGCTGCTCGCGCCGCGCAAGATGAAGCTGCGCTACTTCCGCCATCCCTATCTCGACACCGGACGCGATCTGCAGACGCGGCGCGAAGCAGAAGCGTTTCTAGTCGAGCGCGGATACCGCATCGCTCCCATCACGCTCGACGGCTGGGACTGGATGTTCGCCGGCCTCTACGAAGACGCCAAGAAGCGCAACGACACCGCGCTCCAGCAGCAGATCGTAAAAGAATATCTCGCGTATCACGACGCGGCCATCGCCTACGCGGAGCAACTCTCCGCAACAAGTTGTCGGCTACGAACCGAAGCAGATCCTGCTGCTGCACGCCAGCAACCTGGAAGCCGACCACATCGGCGAGTTGCTCGACGTTCTGCGCAAGCGTGGCTACCGCTTCATCACGCTGGAAGACGCGCTCGGCGACCAGGCCTACAGCCTGCCCGACACCTATGTTGGAGAAGAAGGCACCGGCTGGATCGATCACTGGGCGATCACCCAGGGCAAGATTCCGCAGGGCGCTCCGCCGTTTCCGCAGTGGGTGATTGAGCGGACGAAGCAACTTCATCTTTCGACCGGACAAGTATCGGCGGAGCCAGCTCCCTGAGCGGACTCTTACCGGTTTGCCGGCGCTTGCAGAACCGCTTCCACCTTCTGAAGCTCCTTGCGCGCGGCTTCGGCACGCGGACCGGGTGGCTCCTCTTTGAGGAATAACTCCAGTTGCGCGATCGCGTTCGCGCCGTCGTTTTTCTTCTCGAACGCGCGCGCCGCCACGCGATGCACAAAGGCGTGCGGCTTCTCCAGCGCATGCGCCTTGCGACAAGTCGCGATCGCTGCGTCGAAATGCTGGTCCTCGTACTCCGCATACGAAAGCAGGATCAGCGCCATTGTGTCGGTAGGATCGAAGGCGGAAGCCTTGTCCAGCAAGGCTTCTGCGGCTGGATAGTCGCCGGCGTGAATGTGCATCCTGCCCAGATTGACGTACGCCAACGCAAAATGATCGTTCACCCTGATCGCCTTCTCCAGGGCTTCGGCCTCTCGGCGCTGATCTCCGAGGTACGAATAGAGCACGCCCAGGTTGTTGTAAGCAACGGCGTAGGCAGGATCGATCGAGACTGCCTGATTGAGCTCGTGAATGGCCTGCTCCCATTTCTGCTTGCCGATCAACTCATTCGCCTTGTCGAGCTCTTTGCGCGCACGGCTCGGCACGCTGAGATCAGAGGCGGAAATGAGTGCATTGCCGGGGATGCCGTCGTTGCGGTACATCTCTTTCGGCCGCTTCACCTCAACCTCAAACTCGGCCGGACCGCCAGACATCACCGCGATGTCCCCTGCTTCAGCACGCGCAACATGATCGCCCGACACGGTTAAGCGGTAATCTCCTTCCGCCACATTGAGGAAGTCCACTTCGCACTGATCATTTACCGTGCCTTCGGCAACGGGACCACTGTGTCCCATTAACTTAACTTGAGCCGATCGCTCACAGCCTCCGTTCTCAAACTCAACCCGCACCCGCACCCGGCGGACCATCGTGTCGGCACCCAGTTGTGCCGCGACCGAACCTGCCAATAGAAGGAAAACAACACCCAAGCGACTCTTCATGACATGCTCCTGAGCTGTTGTCAGGAACCCACTCGTTGCCTGTCACCGAAAGCACGAAGGCTCGTGTCTACAACTTGGGGAGTGAGACGCGCGTGCGGAACATTCGATAGCCGTAAATCGTAATGTGCGTACGAATTTGTGCGGATTCTTTTTGAGCGTGAAACATCACGCCGAGCTACAAGCGTGTGAGCGCGAAGTGTTGCGATGTTGGTTGCAATCGAAGAACTTCTAGAGTGAGGTTCCAACAAAGACAGCACGCAAATAACAAAGGCCGCTGCGAGAGCGGCCTGAATCGTTATGTTCGAAACAGATTGTTGGTGCGACGCGGGCTAGTTCGCGCCGCCCGCGATCGAGGGCACCAGCAGCACTTCGTCGCCTTCCTGGAAGGCATAGGTTTGTCCGCCGAGGAAGCGGATGTCTTCTTCGTTCACGTAGATGTTGAGGAAGCGGCGGACCTGGCCTTTGTCGTCGCGCAGGTGCGGCTTCAGTCGGGAAACTTTTCGTCGAGCACGGAGAACAGTTCTCCGAGATTCGACGCCGCGCAGGTGATCGATCCTACGCCTTCGGTGTGGCGGCGGAGTGCAGTCGGGATTTGTACTGTGATCGGCATCGTTACGCTCCCACGCCCGTGGCTTCGGCGATGACTCCAGGAATCTGCGGAGCATCGGGCTTCAGCGTCTGCTGCAGGTAGTTTTCGAACTCCGTCAGCTTCGGCGCGATCGGCGCGTTCGGTCTCGTAGACGCCAGCGAGCACGTCGGTGGTCTTCAGTCCGTTGCCGGTGATGCACAGCACGGTCGTCTCTTCCGGCAGGATGCGGTCCTGACGATACAGCTTGCCCGCCGTGCCCACGGTCACGCCGCCGGCGGTTTCGGTGAAGACGCCTTCGGTTTCCGCCAGCAGCTTGATCGAATTGATCACTTCCGGATCGCTGACGTCCTCGCTCCATCCGCCGCTGCCTTTGATGACCTTGATCGCATAATGTCCGTCGGCCGGATTGCCGATGGCCAGCGAGCGCGCGATGGTCGTCGGCTTCTGCGGCTCGATCTCGGAGCTGCCGGTCTTCACCGCGGTCGAAATCGGAGAGCAGCCGGTGGCTTGCGCGCCGAAGAACTTCACTTCCTTGCCTTCGACCAGGCCCAGCTTGATCAGTTCGTCGAACGCCTTCTTGATCTTCACGATCAGCGATCCGCCGGCCATGGGGCAGACGACGTTGTCGGGCAGACGCCATCCCAGTTGCTCGGCGATTTCGAAGCCGACGGTCTTCGATCCCTCGGCGTAATAGGGACGCAGGTTGACGTTGACGAATCCCCAGTGATGCTCGTCGGCGATCTGCGAGCACAGACGGTTGACCTGATCGTAGTTGCCGGCGATGCGCACGACTTTCGCGCCGAAGACGTTGGTGCCGAGAATCTTTGCGGGCTCGAGATCGGAGGGAATAAAGATCCACGCCTTCAGTCCTTCGCGCGCGGCGTGCGCGGCGACGGCGTTGGCCAGGTTTCCGGTCGACGAACACGACACGGTGTCGAAGCCGAAGGCCTTCGCCTGCGATATCGCCACGGCGACCACGCGGTCTTTGAAGCTCAGCGTGGGCAGGCAGACGGCGTCGTTCTTGAGGTAGAGATTCCCCGCGGCGGCGGCCGTTCCACGTCAACTGCTTCGCGAGGCGTGGAGCCTGCAACAGTGGAGTGAAGCCGACCGGCAGCCGCGGTTCAAAGCCCTGGGGGAGGGGCAACAGTTCGGAGTAGCGCCACATGTTCGGCGGCCGCTGGGCGATCCGCTCACGACTGAACAGACGCCTCGGAGCGCGTCATAGTCGTAAGCAACTTCCAGAGGGGAGAAACAATCGTCGCAGATGGAGCGGGGCTGGTTTCCCCAGGTCCGTCCGCATTCGCGGCACCGCAGTTCGTAGTGAGACATGTTGCTACTCGCTTTCTTGAAAGTTTCAAGGTTTCGAAGTTTCAAGGTTTCAGGGATCTCGCGGTCGAGCCGCTTCGCCTCTTTGAAACCTTGAAACCTTGCCACTTTGAAACTTGCTCTTATGCGAGTAGCCGAGGACGAGCCTCGAAAAAGCGGCCTAAAAAGCAAATGGCCTCTTTTTCCAGGAAAAGGAAAAGAGGCTATCGGAATGCGGGACCAAATAGATGCGCGCATTCCGAATCCCATGTTCCCTGTTTCCAGGAGAGAGTTGGCACCAAGCACCCGGGATATATGATCCCGGATCGGTTGCCGTGGCGTCATCAGGGCTCGTCCCTCAGCCACTCTGCATGAAATTCAGGTCCAGCCTTCATTTGATTGAAGACCGAACTTGTTCCGACGATGCTACAAAATGCATCAGGCGGCGTCAAGGGGTTTCCTTCTTGTTCCTTGATTCGCGGTTCGCGGTGGGGCGATCCTGCCGAGAACTCGTATGGGCTTGTCTCGCCCGTGTCCCGATCTGGTGGGCTTGTTTGGCGGGATTGGGCGAGGGAGCCTGACAGGATCGACGCCCGCAATTTTTTTCTCGTCTTTCTCTAAAATATTCATTCTTAATGACTTGTCTTGTATGGACTTGGCGTGGATCCTTGCAAAATCTTGAGCCGCAAGAACTTACGGGTAAAATCTTCCAGAATAAGGACTTAGCTTGGGAGCGGTCACTCCACATTTTTTCTAGTCAGACTTCGTAAAATATTGATTCTGAATGACTTGGTACGTTTGGATCGGAAATG
This sequence comes from uncultured Acidobacteriaceae bacterium, assembly GCA_963795875.1. Classification (GTDB taxonomy): domain Bacteria; phylum Acidobacteriota; class Terriglobia; order Terriglobales; family Acidobacteriaceae; genus Sulfotelmatobacter. Next base: position 47,959 of record CAWCJM010000001.1, on the reverse strand, counting down.
GATCCCGGCAAAATCTTGAGCCGCAAGGACTTACAGCTAAAATATTCCGGAATAAGGACTTAGCTCCTGGCCGAAAACCGTTCAGAGAATCGGCCGTGGAGAACTGGTTGGGAGAGCCCTCGCGCATGTAACGAGCTTGCGCGTTCTGAAATCCTCAGTAAAGGTCGTTCGTCACAGGAACTGGGATTTTTGTTGTGGAGGGCTGTGGAAATTCCCGTTTTGGGACGATTGATTGGGTAGTAAGGGCATCCCGGGTTTCGATGGTGGGTGTAAGGCCGTCACGATTGAAAAACATGGGGCTAGGGTCTGCGGCCACGAAATGGTCTGCGACCTTTCAGAGAATTGGGGGGGCCGCCGCTTCTAGACTTGCCCCGTGCGTAGCTTGAAGGTGCCCTGAAATCAGGCGTTGACACCAAGGGCGACAAAGATTATCACTTTGCGTTACCCTATTTTGCGGAGGAGTCCTTGGCCACGATTAAGATTCCGGACAGGTATAAGCCTGGGTTGGCCGTATTGGCAACACTTCCGGAAGAGGTTTTTAATCAAGTGGTTGCTGCCCTTGATACGACCCATCCGTTCCAAGGGGGCAAAAAGAGCTCACTGCATGGCTGTCTTCGGAAGCAAAGAACGTAACCCCCACTGATCTCCGAAGACTTGTGGATGCGTTGGCGTCTCTGTACCGTCTGCGGGTCAAATCGAATGTAACTCCCGAAATTCTCGCGACGGATGTAGCTGGTGCGGCATCCAAGGATGCTCAACTGGGAGCCTCTGCCGACATCGTGAGATCGAGACTCACGCAATTGTTGGCGATAACGCGCTCAACTTGGTAGATGCAAAGGCCAGAGAGCTGCAGTTGGAAGCTGAGCATAGTTTTTGCGACGCCAGAATGATTACTGACATCCGGCCGGTGTTCGGTAGTAACGTTTCGGATTCTCCAGACGCCATGATAATTGTGCATACCCTGAAATTGGGATATCACGATTCTGCGAATGAAACGCACAAGGAAATGTATGTAGCGCTGGATGAAGACGATCTTGTTACCTTGCGATTTCTCTAAAGCGGACACAGGATAAAACCAAGACACTTAAGAAACAGATGGCCTCTGTAGGAATTGAAATTAGTTGATATCACGTAAGGCGCAGGACGCAATGGCCCAAATTGAATATTGCGACGACATAAGAGAATGGCACCCAGTCTTCAGAGTGACCTCTGCGGGGACGTGTGCGAAAACGAGTGGGGACTCGATGAGATCGCTGGACTGGTTTGGACAGCAGATCAAATAGAAAGCGAAGTTGATTCTCCCAACTCGGAAGAAGGCTTCCTCGAATCAGAATTTCATAGGCATGCGTCGCGTTGGAAAAGAGAGACGGCATTCTCTGGGAATCTGTCCAAGATCGTTATGCACCGGATTATCAGCGGATAATGGCCATGGGGCCGGATGTGATTCCTTTCATACTGAATGACCTTGCTAAGAAGGCGGCGCACTGGTTTTGGGCGTTGCACAATTTGGTACCTGCTGGCCAAGATCCAGCCGAGGGCTTAACAACGATAGGAGAGGCAAGGCAGGCTTGGCTGAAGTGGGGACGTGACAACAAATATTTGTGACGGACCTTCCTGAGAACTACGATCAATTTTCTTCGATACAAAAAATAGAGTGGGAGTTCCCTGCCTTAAGAGGCGGGACTGGCTATCGAGACACCAGCGAAGAGACGATAGTTTATAACTGTCTCGCATGGGCATTAGGGATAGCCTGGACCAGATATGATCCGGAACCGAAATGCGCAGGATATTTTTGGTTTCCAGGACTCCCACGAAAGTGGGATGAAGCGACTCTCAGACTTCTTTTTGAAAAACACAACTATTCCGTAGCCGATAATAGCGAGGTTGAGCCGGGATACGAAAAGGTAGTGTTTTATTCTGACGACGAGGGAGTTCCTCAGCACTTCGCACGCCAATTACCCAACGGAAAGTGGACAAGTAAGATCGGAGACCTTAATGATATTGAGCACGATTCATTGGAGTGCCTAGTCTCACACCTTTATGGCGCACCTGGACTGGTGCTGAAGCGAAAGTTGCAAGGGGCTTAGCCCTTGCTTTGCCGGGCTGGCCCACCCTTTCCTCGCGGGACTTCCTGAACCCACAGCGAATGAGCCTGCCCCACCCTCTGCGAGTTTCAGAGGGTGGGAGACGATGCTCTCAACCTCTTGAGATTTTGACTTTATCCTTGGCGCGTCCGGTGTAACGCAAACGGACAGAAAACCCGCGTAGGCCGCAGAGGTTTCCACCCTCTGAAAACCGCAGAGGGTGGGGCAGCCTCATTCTAGAATTACGTCGAGAAAAATCAAAAGCGAGGGTTGTCCAGCCCCCCGGTGGGGCGCTATCTTGGGGGATGCTGTGACTCCACTCCCACAATATTGAACTTTATTTTGCGGTGTTTGTTTGGATCATGTTTTGAACAGGGCACTTCGGTGCCCCAAACCCCTGAGTAACACAGTTCTGGTCCCCCGACCACCATTCCACGGCTGGTCAGGTAAGCTGGATATTCTCCGGGGATTAGAAAATCTTTCAGGTCATGGGGAGTCAAGTCATACAAGTTTCCATCAGAACCAACAGCTGCGACGGTCTGCTGACGGTGTGACCACGCCAGGAACGGGAGCCACTGGAAGTGCCTACAGCACGCGCGGAAGAAGCCTCTGTCTCGTACTCTGACGCTATGTTCTTCGTGCTTAGAACAGTTATCGTCATCTTGTAAGGGTCTTTCGCCATGGCAAGCTGAGTCAACAACACTAGACCGATTGTCAGCGCCTTCAATGCGGTTCCTCCGGACACGCCGGATGGAAAGCCTAGACTTCTACATGATGAAAAAGCGGAGGTGGATAGATGAACCGGAGAGTCAGTATTCCATCTGCATTTTCCAAACATTTAGTTCTTCCTCACTAAAACGAATTCTATCTCCACCTTTGGGTTCGGGGCTTGTGACCGGAGTCACGCTTGGCGGAACGGAAGTTCTAGGCGGGCTGGCCCACCTTCGCACGACCACCAATAGGGCTGCCCCACCTTTTGTGATTTTCGAAAGGTCGGAAAAAGCTGCGCTACATTCATCGTAATCCCGTGAAGGCTGGGTTGTGCGAAGGTCCGGAGGACTGGGAGTGGAGCACCTTTCGCCACTACGCAAGTGGCTGTGAGGGACGGGTAGAGATCGAGTCAGAATGGACTGCGGGGGCTGGCCCACCTTCGCACGACCACCAATGGGGCTGCCCCACCTTTCGTGATTTTCGGAAGGTGGGCACCACGGACGATGGTATCAGGCGACTTCCCTGACGCGGAGCTCAGCTTTGCGCGGTTCGTTTACCAGGACTGGGCCGTGTCGGCCTTCCGCGTAGTCGCAGAAGCTGCTCCATGGCCATTGTTGCGGTTCGAGCACGAGTCCACGCTTTACAGGGTTGCGATGCATGTAACGCAGTTTTTCCACGCGCTTCTTTTCCGTGAATACCACGAAGTCGTAGAAACGGCGCTGCCAGATGTGGCCCCGTTCTAAGGCCGCGCTCCAGCGAGTTTGCCTTGTCAGAATCGGCGGCGTAGCGCGGCTTGCGCAGGAGACGCCGTGCGAATCCTTGTTTGATGGCCTGCATGACAAGCGATGGGTTGCCGCGCTCGGGTTCGCTGAGCAGGAGATGTACGTGCTCGGGCATAACCACGTAACCTACGACGACAAAACGATAGCGCTTGCGGACCTACTCCAGGACTTGGAGAAACAAATCGCGATTTGGAGGGCTGCCGAGCAGTGGACGGCGCTGGTAGCAACTCGTGGTGATGAAGTGCAGGTATCCGGCACCGTAGTATCGATGGAGTCGGTTAGGCATGGAGGATTCGTAGCATAGAAGCTGGCTTTGAGTATGTGACGAGTGAACATTGGGGCGGGGTACGTGGTGCCCACCTTTCGAAAATCGCGAAAGGTGGGGCAGCCATTTCGTTGTCGCGCAAGGGCGGGTGGCCCACTCAAGCCGGTTTTGGCTTGAGTGGGGATGGTCACACGTCACAGACTTAGTCCCGCGAACAAGACTAGATTGTCCTCATGCCTTGGGGACTAATACGCTTTCACCAGAGTGGTCAAAGTCATTTCGTCACATTCTGCTGTTACCACCGCGGTCAGTTGCTCACCACGGACGAAAGCCGGCGAATCTTCGAGTCGGGCTTGGAGCGGGTCCGGCGCAGCTTCAGGCTTCGGGTTTACGGGTACGTAGTCATGCCGGAGCATGTTCATCTGCTCCTCAGCGAACCACAGAGAGACACCGCCAGCGATCGAAATGTCCCACTCAAGCCAAAAGACGGCTTGAATGGGCCACCTGTCTCGCTGGCTGATGCGCTGAAATCGTTGAAGCAAGGAGTATCGCGGCGTTTGATTGGCGATGCGGATCATTTCTGGCAAAAGCGGTACTACGATTTCAACATCCGAAATTACCCGCAGTTTGTGGAAAAGCTGCGCTACATTCATCGTAATCCCGTGAAGGCTGGGTTGTGCGAACGTCCGGAGGACTGGGAGTGGAGCAGCTTTCGCCACTACGCAACTGGCCGTGAGGGACGGGTAGAGATCGAGTCAGAATGGACGGCGCGAAAACGCGAACGAGCGGCGGGCAAACTCTGTCCAGCAGTAGAACTGCCCCACTCAAGCCAAAACCGGGCTTGAATGGGCCACCCGCCTGCGCTTTTCCGGTTACTTCGATAACCACCCCTCAGAGCCATTTCCACCCAATCCAACCCGTGTTTAACTAACACTCATCGGCCCCGTCCGCGGCTGGAAGGCAGCCGATCCGCTTCTGGCTCGAACGGCGAAATCCGAACAGCCAGACTTACAAGGACGCACCCGGAACACGATTTCTCTTCTAGAAACTAGGAGAATCAGGAATCAGGAACGCGATGCCGAGAACTCGCCTTTACGTGGAATGTCCAAGTTGCCGCATGCAGTACCTGGTGAAGGAATTTAGCCTCACCTACAGCAATGGAGCATACATCGAGAACGTTGCCGGCTCGCCGGAGTGGCAACGGTTGTTTTGTCCTTGCCAACCTCGGAGTCCGTATAAGTTCAAATTGAAAGAGAAAGCCCGGGTCCACGTTCTGAACGAGCCCGAGAGCGAGCAGACCCACTTCTCGCTGAAAGCGGTCAAGCCAACAACATCTTTGTCAGCTTAAGCAAGGTCATAGGCGGGACAAGAACGCTATAAAGTCCTGGACGCACGAGACAGCGTTCCCCCATCGCGTCTTTTCCACAGCTATCCACAACTAAAAAGTCACTTCGTGTGACGAACGACCTTTACTGAGGATTTCAAAAAGAGCAAGCTCGCTACATGGGCGAGAACCCAGCCAGACAGCTCGCGACGACCGATCCCGTCAACGGTCCTCAGCCCGACGCTAAGTCCTTATTTCAGAATATTTTACCCATAAGTCCTTACGGCTCAAGATTTTGCCCGGATCCACTCCCATCTGGTCCGCGCAAATCGTTAAGAATGAATATTTTGCGAACAGGCCAAAAAAAAATGCGGAGGCAACTCTCCCGACGATGTCTAGCTTAGTGCGGCGGCGGTGGAATAGTCCGTGGCGGGTTCTGGGCGTTCTTGTCCATCAGATCAAGGCCGAACGAGGGCTTGTCGTAGGTCCCAGAAATCCTTACCGGGAGAACTTCGCCCTTTTTCCTCTTCTTGAAAAATGGGTCCATGATTTTCAGCAGAAGCGCTTTGGGGCCGCTGGTCGTATTGGAGATCTTCGTCTGCACCCGCATCTGCCCGCGCAAATCGACCTTCTCATCGATCAGGCCGTATGTGCCATGCATGCGGGCATGCGCCCCGGGAATGCCGAAGGAAAGATCGACAAAGTGCGCAATGCCGTTAGCAAGATCGACTCCTCCAGTGAGGTCGGTCAGCGCCGTCTCGGGATCGTCGGTACTCTTTTCGCCCAGCGCGCCGGCGCTGAGTTGGTTCACGCCTTGTTGGGTCGAAGGCTCAGCGAATGCTCCGCCGCCGATTCCGAAGGTGCCGTGGAGTTTCACTTTTTTCAGAAACGGCACCGCTCCGGAAGGAATCTCCACCTTGGCCTGTGACGAGACCAACCCTGACATAGGCGGCCGGTCCTTGACGAAGAGTCCAAGCAGGTCCTCGATGCGCCCGTTGCGGACGCTGAGGCGAAGGAGCGCAACCTTTCCTTTTCTGGTGGCAGATCCAGCAATGCTGCCATCGGCGACTACGTGCGTATTCCGGAAGTGCGCGTCCACGCGGTTCAAGAAGGTGTCGCCGTGCATGGCGTCAACGAACGCGTTGAACTCTGTTTTCAAATGGACCGCATGGCCGCTGGATTTCACTTCGAAGTCGGGAGTGTCGGTAGTGCCGGAGATGTTGATGTGACTGAGATTGCCGTCATACTTCCCGAGTGAGGAAAGAAACCCGGAGATGCCTTGGTAGACGCTCAGGTCGGCTCGTTCGAACTTGTAGTCGCCGGAGATCGGCGTCTCCGCCGGATCGTTCTCGTTCCACAAGCCGAATTTTCCCGTGGTGGTCACTTCTCCAGGCGGTTCCGGATTGTGCACCTTCAAGCGGTAAGTGAACGGGCCGTTCCATCCCACATCGCGAAGCGACGCTTCCCGAATATCGAAGCGCACCGGCGGCGCGCCCGATTGGCTCGACGCGAACTCAACCGTCGCGCCATTGGCGACCATTTCACCAACCGTGATCGTGGAGCGCTCGCTATGAAAGTGCTGCCCGCTGCCGAATGCAGGAATGAAAATGTGCAGCCCTTCTGCCTGAATGAGGCTCACCTGGCGCCGCAGAGTCCCCCAATACGTGCCACGAATGGTCAACTTCTCGACGGTCATCAGCGGAGCGGAACCCTGCTGGTGGAGGAAGACGACGCCCTCCAAAATGCATCCGGGAGAGGGGAAGTAAGTCCGGCGAAACGACCGGACCGTGACTTGGCTGTCGGCGGCCTCCTGCAAATCCTGGATCACGGGTTTCTGCGCAAAAGGCCACCAGGGGCTCCGCACAAAAGCAGCGCCACAAGCTACCGCGAGCAGCACAAGCACGAAAACGATTTTGGCAAGAAGCGGAGCGCGGCTCCTCCTTGGACTGATCTTCGCGGGTGGTGGAGCCGTGCCGGCAGCCATGGGACTTGGAGTCCGAACAGCGCAGCCTGGTTGCTTGGCAATTCTCTGGGTGAACCGGCGCCGGTAAGCCGATGCGAGCAATCACTTCGTAGCTTCGGCCCATGCCTGTTCGCCGCGATGGATCAGGGCTTCGCGATCTTCGGGGAGAATCCAGCGCTGCTTCACCAACTCGTCGACCGCATTCTTATAACGCGTCAAGTAATCTTCAGGCCCCGAGTAGCGCTCTGCGATGGATTTTCGTGGGTCGCCGGCCTTCTGACGATCTGCGGCCGTCCTTGGGAAAGGGATGTAGGAGATCTCGAAGGCCAATCGCTGATCGGGCGCGCCAATCGACGGGTCGCGAAGATTCCAACTCGCGTACGTCCCGAGCGGAAGGCTGACCTCGGGCAAGCGCACACCGTCGCGCTCGTTACCATCGGCGTCGACTTGGGGCACGAGCACGGGGAACGCTGCTCCGACTTTCGGCGGTTGAATCGTGAGAAGGCCGTCGTGCCAGTGCGGTCCGAAATCCAGGCGATAGGCTGTATTCGCTTCGTGCGGCTTATTGACTCCGGGAATTGAAGGGAACGCGTAGTTCGACAGCGACACAAGAGTTCCATCCACAATCTTGGGATAGCTGCTGGCGGGGGGAAGAGTGTTCGTGCGCACCCATGCATCCATGTTGGCGATCATGGCGCGCCAGAAATAACGTACCGGGAGCGGCGACTGCAACTGCTGGCCAAGCAGATCGCCTTTGCCTTTCTCGGGAGGGAACGGGCCGGAAAATGCTGCAGTCCAGTCAGGTGATAGATGCGGACATGGTCGGAGATGGGCGAATCTTGTTTGCCGTCTGCGCTGCTGTGAATCAGCGCGGCGGCGCGGCCCCAGTATTCATAAGACGTGTTCGAGAAGAAAATCCTCGGCACGACGTTGTCAGCGGACGCGCGATCGAGCAATCCTGCGCTCTCCCCGGTGACGGGATCTTCTCTGGCCGATCGGTGAAGGGAAAGATGTCTGTGGGAAAGAAAACAGATGACGTGGGCTGAGCGTCACGCGAGGGCTGCGCGAAGCGGTAGTTGAAGCTGCCGCGTCCGGCTCCGGCAACATGTGCGAGGACGCCGTCGAGGGCGATGCGTCCTTCTTCGTCGGCATTGAAACCTTGATAGAGGAAATCGCGGAGGAAGCGTCCGTTCTGCGAGATGCCTTCGCCGTAGACGCGCGCCGCGGGAGTGACGGCATCGGGCGCGTGCTTGGCGTAGGAGGCGAAGTCGCGGATAGCAGCGAATCCGCCGCCGGCAATGACGGGATCGGCGACGACGTAAACATATTCGTAGATCTTGCCCGGTTGAAAGCCGCCGTTGAGGTGGATATGGCGGGGGCTAGGGATGAGTTTTCCATCGACGGTGTGCGCAAATTGCCACTCCGCGCGGGGAATAACCGTGCGCTCGGCCCCGCGCGAATCGCGCACCGTGAGGATGTTGCGATGGATCCTCTGGGTCCGCAACCGCATATTCGGCGCCACCGATGCTGCCCATGATGAGATGTCCCAGCGGAATTTCGGGCATCGCTGTCGAAGGCATCAGATCGCCGCGCAGGAAGCCGGCGATGGTCTTTCCGTTCTCTTTCGCGATGGGAGCATTGAGGCGCAGCGCGTCGTGGCCGTCCGCGTCCCACTGCCAGCCGAGGCCCACGACCGTGAAACCGCTGCGCAACAGCCAAGCGTCGCCAGCGTCTTCGGCCAGATTCTGATCACCGCCATCGACCAGGGACAGAATGCGTGCGTGGCCGCGATTGGGGACTTCCAGCAGCATTGAACCGTTTCCTTTGTGTGGATCCTTCGGGCGGACAGCGATAAAGTCCGACGAAGAACTCAACCTCTCCGTTCTTCAAGTTCACCGCATTGCTGAGATCGACAATGCGCTGGTTGTGCGGATTAGCCATTGCCAGCGCGAAGTAGACACGGCCGCTGATACGCTCATACGCCCCGGCGTCGCCGAAGCTGGCCCCCAAGCACATCGGCCGCGAGAAGCGATCTCCACGCGAAGAACGCGCGCATGGAGTGGTAGAACGGCGAGTGAAAGAAGCAGGAGAATGAAGGAGACGATGACGCGAATCGCATGCGCGGAAGGATAGCATGCAACTTACCGGACGATTACGATTCTCGGCTAGGTGCGGCGAAGACCGTCGAGCTTCGCTCGACGGGACAGGCGAGGGCCGCTGTCCCCACATCCGCTGTTTCCGCAACGGCTGCGGTGTACAATTCCTGCCACTCGCACAGTCCAGGAAATCTGGTCGAATAAACCCTTTGTGGATGGAGACTATGAAGCGATTTTCCCGGATGTTCGCCAACGTGATTCTCGTTTCGCTGTGATCGTTGCTATTCCTTCTGCCGCAAGTTCTTTCGCCCAACAAGCGGACCCCCAAAGCCGCCGCTGCGAAGAAACCGGCGGCCACTGCGTCAACCGAAAAGCCTGCGGAGAGCGCCATCAAGCCAGAAGCGCCGGCGGAACAAAGGCCAGCGCATCGTGAAGTTCGGGCGACAAGGAGAAAGACAAGGAAGAGCATTACGACATGACCGAGATGGCGCCGGTGGTGACGCATCACCAGATCACCGTCGAGGGGAAATTGCTGAAGTACACGGCGACCGACGGGGCGCCTGCCGATCAAGCGCGGCGACGGGCAAGATCGAAGCGGAAATGTTTTATGTGGCGTACACGCTCGACGGCCAGGACGCGGCCAAGCGGCCGCTGACGTTCGCGTTTAATGGCGGTCCGGGATCGGCGTCGATCTGGCTGCACATGGGAGCGCTCGGTCCGCGCAAAGTTGTGCTGCAGCCGGATGGATTCATGCCGCCCGCGCCATATCGCATGGAAGACAACCCTTACACCGCTGCTCGACAAGAGCGACCTGGTGCTCATCGACGCGATCGGCACCGGCTTCAGCCGCGCCGCGGATGCGGAGATGTTCAAGAAATTCTGGGGAGTAAAGGGCGACATTGAAGCGTTCAGCGAATTCATACGGCTCTACATCACGCGCAACGAGCGCTGGGCGTCGCCGCTGTTCCTGTTCGGCGAAAGCTACGGAACGACGCGCTCGGCGGGCATTGCCGGATACCTCGCGGATCGCGGGATTTCGTTCAACGGCATCACGTTGCTTTCGACCGTGCTGAACTTCGAAACGCTGGAAGATAACTTTACCAACGATCAGCCTTACGTTTTTCTGATTCCGTCGTTCACCATGATCGCGGGCTATCACCACAAGCTGCCGCCCGATCTGGCGCAGGATATGAACTCGCGCGCGGCAGGAATCGGAGCAGTGGGCATCGACCGAGTACGAGCAGGCGCTCGACAAGGGCGACTCGCTCACGCCGCAGGAGCGGCAGAAAGTGATCGACCAACTGGCGCGCTTCACCGGGCTTGAGCAAAGAAGTGATCGACGAAGCCAACCTGCGCATCAACGTTCAGAAGTTCACGCACTATCTGCTGATTGATCAGAAACTGCGCGTCGGACGGCTCGACGGGCGCTATACCGGGCCCGATCCCAATGGACTGCTCGATACTCCGTTTTACGATCCGACGGGCTCGGCGACGCAGCCGCCGTTTACTTCGGTGTTCAACAATTACCTGCGCACGGAGTTGGGATACAAAGTGGACATGCCGTATAACGTGCGGGCGCCGCGACGGGCCCAACGACAAGTGGGATTGGGGATCGGCGGGCCAGGGATTTCCGGACACGGCTTCGGCGATGCGGCAGGCGATCGTGAAGAATCCTTATCTGAAGATTCTGGTGATGGAAGGCTATTACGATCTGGCGACGCCGTATTATGCCGCGAACTACACGGTGGATCATCTCAACCTGCCGCAGAAGTATCGCGACAACATTTCGTTTGCGACTTACGATTCCGGACACATGGTGTACTTGCCGATGGACGGGCTGAAGAAGATGAAGGCGGATCAGGCCGCATTTATGGCGAAGGCGAATCCTTAACCGCAGAGGACACGGAGGACACAGAGCTGCATGAGCTCACGACACGTCATGAAAATCGACGTCTGTTGTTGACGCTTCGCTTTGCCTGCTCGCGAGCGTCTTCGCCTTGGCGATGATTCCTGCGCGAAGCTGATGGGCTGAAGATTGCCGGACGCGACGATCATCTTCGCGCAGACGGTCGCGGCGGGAACGTTCGCCGGGCCGCCGTACGCCGTTCAGCAGGCCGCGATCTGACCGCGCTCTATAAAAATGTTCCTGCATTTTGCCGCGTTGTCGCGGATGGCGAAGCCGACTGCGGACTCCGACATCAGGATCGAAGTCTGGATGCCGGCGTCGCGGATGGAACGGCAAGCTGCAAGGCATTGGCAACGGCGGATTCGCCGGGCTGATCGATTACATGGCACTTGGCGCCGCCGTGAGCAAGGGATACGCGGCGACCGCGCACCGACACCGGACACGACGGGATCGCCGGTCGATGCGCCGTGGGCGCTGGGGCATCCGGAGAAAGTCGTGGACTTCGGTCATCGCGGAATTCACGAGATGACGCGGGTCGCCAAGGAGGTGGTGCACGCGTTCTACGGGAAGGCTGCGCAGCATTCGTATTTTGCGGGATGCTCCGATGGCGGGCGCGAAGCGCTGATGGAGGCGCAGCGCTATCCCGCGGACTATGACGGAATTCTGGCGGGGGCTCCGGCGAACTACTGGACTGCGCTGCTCTCGACCGCGGCGTGCGGACACGCAGGCTCTGACCGCTCGACGCCGGCGAGTTTTATTCCGCAGGCGAAAATTCCGGCGATCGCGGCGGCGGTGCTCGCGGCCTGCGACGAACTTGACGGCGTGCGCGACGGAATCCTGAACGATCCGCGGCAGTGCCACTTCGATCCGGCGACCATTCAGTGCAAGGCGGGCGAAGACACGGACAAGTGCCTGACCGCGCCGCAAGTCGTCGCGCTGAAGAAGATTTATGCCGGGCCGCACGATTCGCATGGACATGAAGTCTTCCCGGGCTTTTTGCCGGGCGCGGAAGATGGGCAGGGCGGATGGGGACTCTGGATTACTCGGCCCGGCTCCGGGGAAGAGCCTGATGGCGTTTTTCGGCGATCGGATACTTCTCGAACATGGTGTATGAAGAGTCCGGACTGGGATTACAAGACGTTCACGGTCGAAGCGGGATTGAAGTTGGCCGAGGAAAAAACGGCGAGCGCGCTGAACGCGACCGATGCGGATCTGAAGCCGTTCAAGGCGCGGGGCGGAAAGCTGATTCTGTATCACGGGTGGAACGATCCGGCGATTCCGGCGCTCAACACGGTCAACTATTACGAGAGCGTCATCGCGAAGATGGGACAGCGGCGACGCGGATTCGTTCGTGCGCCTCTACATGGTGCCGGGCATGCAGCACTGCGACGGTGGGCCGGGCGCGGACTCTTTCGGGCAAGTCGGCAAGTTGACTTTCGACGATCCGCAGCACAGCGTGGATGCGCGCTCTGGAACAGTGGGTGGAGAAGGGCACGGCGCCGGGGACGATCATTGCTTCGAAGTATGCTGGCGACGACAAGCAGCATCCGAAGATGACGCGGCCGCTGTGCGCGTATCCGCAAGCTGCGAAATACAAGGGCAGTGGCGATACGAACGATGCGGCGAATTTTGTGTGCGAAGCGGGAAAGTAATAGGCAGCCGCGCTCGATTTACAATCAGAATCACCAAGATCGACAATCAGCAATCTTCTGCTTACTCGGCTGTACTGATTCTTCTTCTTGTCTTCGTGGCGCTCGATGCCGAGTTGAATCAGGCGGTCGATCAGGTCGGCATACGCCAGCCCAGACGCGGCCCACAGCTTGGGATACATGCTGATCGCGGTGAATCCGGGCATGGTGTTGATCTCGTTCAGGATAAATCTTTCCGCGTCTTCGGATCCATCAGGAAATCCACGCGCGCCAGGCCAGAACAATCCACGGCCTGAAACGCTGCAATCGCCGAGTTCCTGCACTTTTTTCGTTTCGGCCTTGGTGAGCTTGGCGGGGATGATCAGCTGCGAACCTTCGTCGACGTACTTCGCGGTGTAGTCGTAGAACTCTTTGCCGGGAACGATTTCGCCGGGAACTGAGGCTGCGGGCTCGTCGTTGCCCAGCACCGAGCACTCGATCTCGCGGGCTTTTTCTTTCTTGCCGCCGACGCCTTGCTCGATGACGATCTTGCGATCGAACTTGGCCGCTTCTTCGATCGCCGGGCCGAGTTCCTTGCGGTTGTGCGCCTTGCTGATGCCGACCGACGATCCCAGATTCGCCGGCTTCACGAACACGGGATAGTTCAGCTTGCTCTCGACCAGTTTCTGAACTTTCTTCGGATCGTTTTCCCACGCGCCGCGCAGAATCGTGACGTGCTTCACGATGGGAATTCCGGCGGCGATGAACAACGACTTCATGATGTCCTTGTCCATGCCGGCGGCCGAGCCGAGCACGCCCGCGCCGACGTAGGGAATGTCGGCGAGTTCGAGCAGGCCCTGGATGGTGCCGTCCTCGCCGAAGGTGCCGTGCAGCACGGGGAAAATCACATCGACGTTGATGGCGCGGTCGCTGGCGCGGCGCGTGAGTGCCGGCGTCGGTCTGAAACGGCACCAGTCCGCTGCTGCCGATGCACCGGCTCGGGCGGAACGACGACGGCTTCGCCGCGCGCCAGCACGGCCGCCGGAGAAGTGGTCTCGGGATCGCCGGCGCGCAGGTTGCGCGGCTCGAGCACGAGTTTGCCGGTGAGCAGATTTTCGGCGTGCTCGGCCGTCAGCCAGCGGCCGTCTTTGGTGATGCCGATGGGGACGACTTCGTACTTCTCTTTATCGATTGCGTTGAGAACCGACGCGGCCGAGAGCAGCGAAACTTCGTGCTCTCCGCTGCGCCCGCCGAATAAGATGCCGACCCGAATCTTTTCCATGACCTTCCAGTGTGGACGCGAGCCGAGTGTCGCGTCAATCGCAGGGTTGGTTACGCGGTCATGAGCTACGGTCGTGTGGATCTGCACGGATAATCCCCACTTGCTCGCAAAGAACGCGATGAAATCTGGGAGCACTCCGGATCGGCTACAGAATCTTCTTCCCGAACGCCGAGAGCGCCAGTTCCACCGCCAGATCGGCGGTGCGGTTGTGCTCGTCGATGACGGGATTCACTTCGACGATTTCGAAGCTCAGCATGCGGCCGTGGTCGGCGATGATTTCCATGGCGAGGTGCGCCTCGCGATAAGTCGCGCCGCCGCGCACGGGAGTGCCCACGCCGGGCGCGTCTTCGGGATCGACCCAGTCCATGTCGAGCGAAATGTGGTAGCCGGCGGTGCCGCGTCCGGCCATGCGCAGCGCTTCTTCCATCACGGTGCGCATGCCGCGCTCGTCGATGTCGCGCATGGTGAAGACGCCGATGCCGGCGCGGCGCACGTTTTCTTTTTCGACGGCATCGATGTCGCGCACGCCGACCAGCACGCAATTCTGCGGCTTCACCTTGGGGGAGAAGTCGAAAATGTTTCCCAGCTCCGAGGGCCACAGGCCCAGCAGCGCGGCCAGCGGCATGCCATGCACGTTGCCGCTGGGCGAGGAGTCGGGCGTGTTGATGTCGGTGTGGGCGTCGATCCAGATCAGGCCGACGTGCTGGTTCTGGCGGCGGTAAAATTCGGCGACGCCTGAGACCGTGCCGGCGGCCATGGAGTGATCTCCGCCGAGCGCCAGCGGAACTTTTCCGGCTTCGAGCGTCTTGACCACCAGTTCCGCGTGCTTGGTGCAGGTGGCCGTGATCTCTTTCAAATATTTGGCGTGCGTGTCGCCTTCTTTTTTCTGCTCGGGAATGGCGACGGCGACGTTGCCGCCGTCTTCGACTTCGTGGCCGAGCGCTTCGAGGCGCGCTTCGAGCCCGGCCACGCGGACGGCCGACGGCCCCATGTCGACGCCGCGGCGGGACTGGCCAAGATCGAGCGGAACGCCGATGACGCGAATTTTTCGGGGAGTGATGTTGGAGGAAGCTTGCAGTTGTCGTCATCATAGGGTCAATCGACGGGGATTGAAGCGAATTATGCAATCAAGTGATTCGCAAATCGGTTACGGATATAGCCGGTACAGCATCCTGGGAAACGGAATCGTTTCGCGCACGTGCTCCAGGCCGCAGATCCAGGCCACGGCGCGCTCAATGCCCATGCCGAAGCCGCCGTGCGGCACGCTGCCGAATTTGCGCAAATCGAGATACCACTTGAACGCTTCTTCCGGCAGGTTATGCTCGTGAATGCGCTGCAACAGCAATTCGTACGACGCCATGCGCTGCGAGCCGCCGATGATTTCGCCGTAGCCTTCGGGCGCGAGCACGTCGACGCACAAAGCCAGTTCCGGCCGCTGCGGATCGGGCTCCATGTAAAACGCTTTTACCTTCGCCGGATAACGATGCACCATGACCGGCTTGTCGAACTGCGCGGAAAGATAAGTTTCGTCGGGCGAGCCGAGGTCGCCGCCCCATTCGAATTTCGATTCCAGCGCGCCCTTGGCGTGGCCTTCCTGCAGATTTTTCACCGCATCGTCGTAGCTGATGCGCGGGAACGGCGCTTCGATTTTTTCGAGCTTCGAAATATCGCGGCCGATGGTCTGCAGATCGACGCGGCGCTTTTCCAGGCAGCGCTTCACGATGAAGGTGATCAGGCCCTCGGCCAGTTCCATCACGTCGTCGAGTTCGGCGTAGGCGACTTCGGGTTCGACCATCCAGAACTCGGTGAGATGGCGGCGCGTCTTCGATTTTTCCGCGCGAAACGTTGGACCGAACGAATACACCTTGCCCAGCGCCATCGCGGTCGCTTCCACATAGAGCTGGCCGGACTGCGTGAGAAATGCCTGCTCGTCGAAATAGTCGACGGGGAAAAGCGTGCTCGTGCCTTCGCACGCCGCGGGAGTAATGATCGGCGGATCGGTCAGCGTGAATCCGCGTTCGTCGAAGAAATCGCGCGCGGCCTTGATGATCTCGGCGCGCACGCGCAGAATCGCCGCCTGGCGCTGCGAGCGCACCCAGAGATGGCGATGCTCCATCAGGAAGTCGGTGCCGTGCTCCTTGGGAGTGATCGGATACGGCGTCGACTCGGGCACGCGCTGCACGACCTGCACGTTGGCGACATCGAGTTCGTAGCCGCCGTGGGCGCGCTTGTCGGCGCGAACTTTGCCTTCGACGATCACGCTCGATTCCTGGGTCAGCGTCTTGATCGCGTCGAACACTTCGGGCGGGACCGCGTTCTTCGGCACGACGCCTTGAATGATGCCCGAGCCGTCGCGAAATTGCGGGAACAGCAGCTTTCCGCTCTCGCGCAGGTTGTAGAGCCAGCCGCGGATGGTGACCGACTGGCCTTCGTGCTTGCCGATTTCTGCGATGGTGGTGACAGGTGAGGACATAGATTGATTCAGGCATCAGAGTCTCAAAGTTTGCAAGGTTTCAAGTTTCAGCATAGTGAACTTCACGTCGATACTCTTGAAACCTTGAAGCTTACGCGTCTCCAGCTTGTCGAACAGTCTCGCCCACTTTTCCAGCGGATTCACTTTCTCGTCTTCCGCGAGTTCCAGCAGCAGCGGCGGGGTTTGCGGGGCCGAACGCAGCAGTTCCATGGCTTCTTTCCAGTCGATGGTTCCCTGCCCCGGCCACAGGTGCGAATCTTTGATCTTGTCGTTGTCGTGAACGTGGGTCGAGCAAATGTGGTTGCGCAAAATCTCAAAGCCTTCGCGGACCGAGCCCACCATGTGCGCGTGGCCGAAATCGAAGCAGACGCCGACGTCGTCGAAGTGCGCGCCGCGGATCATTTCCACCAGGCGGTCGGGCGTCGAAAGTTCGTTGGGAATATTCTCCAGCAGAATGCGCACCCCCAGCGGCTTGGCAAAGGCGCGCAGGTGTTCGATCGAGGTCATGGCCGCTTCGAACTTCTTCTCGCTGAAATCTTCGTTGGGCGCGCCCAGATGCTGCACCAGAAAGCGGAATGGAATCTGCTCGGCGATTTCGAGGGCGCGCTTGATCTCGTCCATGGCCTCGATGCGGCCGGCGCGGTCGGTGGAGGCAATATTGACCGGCGGAGCGCCAGCGCGTCCCCACTCGTAGTCGGCGTAGAGAGGCGAGTGCACGGAGTTCAGCGGAATGCCGCTGCCGCGGAACCAGTCGGCGATTTCTTTCACGTGCGCCTTGCGGTTGGCATAGTCGATGTGCTGGCGCGCCGCAAAAATCTCGACCGCCTGCACGCCGCTGCGAGCCAGCCCATCCAGAATGCCCGGATGCAAGCCGCTCTTTCACGAACAGATAAGTGGAAACCGCTTTCAGCATGTGTGTCCCTTAGAAAATTGTCGATTGCTGATTGTTGATTGCTGATTCAACGCCCAAGACCTGGTCGGTTTGATTCTCAATCAACAATCAGCAATCATCAACGCCTTTCAGTATCCCACTGCCTTTCCGCTACCCCGGCCATCGCTGGCGCCCAGCCGGTCGCCGGTTTTGGCGTCGACGGCGATGCACTCCGCGTCGCTCCAATAGGGCGACACATCCGTCGCCATAGTGCAGCCCGATTTCAATGTTGTATCCCATGTGCTGCAGCAGGCCCACACGTGTCGGGCGAGAACCATCGTTCCACGTTGACCACGTCGGGCATCCACTGATTATGAAAGCGCGGCGCGTTCACCGCTTCCTGAATGTTCATTCCGTAGTCCACTACACCCATTAGAACATTGGCCACGGTGGTGATGATCTTCGAACTGCCCGGCGAACCCAGCACCATGACGGTCTTGCCGTCGCGCACCACGATCGTCGGAGTCATCGACGAGAGCGGACGCTTGCCCGGCCCAATGGCATTCACGTCACTCTGAAGCAAGCCATCGGAATTGGGCACGCCGGGCTTGGCGGAGAAATCGTCCATCTCGTCGTTCATCAGAAAGCCGAGGCCGTCGGCGGTGACCCGCGATCCGAACCAGTCGTTGATGGTTGTGGTCACGGCGACGGCGTTGCCGTCGGCGTCCATCACGGAATAATGCGTCGTGTGGTTGGACTTCGGGCGGCGCCATCGGCGGATGCGTGGCCGCATACTGTTCCAGTTCGTTGAACACCGCCGGGCGCTTTAGTTCCTTGCTGGGAGTCGCGTGCGCCGGATCAATCGTGTCGTCGCCAGGCCGCGGCATATTTTTTGTCGATCAGCTGCGCCACGGGGATCTTCGCGAAATCCGGATCGCCCATAAACTCGGCGCGATCGAAAAACGCGCGCCGGAACGCCTCGATCGTGTAGTGCATCGACTGGGCCGAGCGGTCGCCCATCTTGGCGAGATCGTAGCCTTCGAGAATATTCAGAGATTCAATCAGCACGGTTCCGCCGGAGGACGGCGGGGGCGCGCTGATGACTTCGTATCCGCGATAGGTTCCGCGCACCGGCTCGCGCTCTTTCACTTCGTAGCGGGCAAGATCGTCGGCGGTAATCAGGCCTCCACCCTTTTGCATGGCGGCGGCCAGTTCCCGAGCGAGAGAGCCGTGATAGAAGTCGTCCGGCTTCTCGGCAATTCGTTCCAGCGTCCGGGCCAGGTCGGGCTGGCGGAAAATTTCTCCCGGCTTGTAGTAGTCGCCATTGCGCTGAAATACGCGGCGCGATTCGGGAAACTCGGCGAGGTGCTTGTCCGTCTGGAAGTCGTGCGCCTCTCCCCAAGTCAGCGCATAGCCCTCGCGCGCCAGCTTGATGGCGGGAGCCATGACCTGCTTGAGCGTGAGCTTCCCGTATTTCTGCTCGGCATAAACCATGCCGGCCACCGATCCGGGCACGCCGATCGACTTGTAGCCGATCTCGCTGGCGCCCGGGATCACGTTGCCCTGCGCGTCCAGAAACATGTCGCGAGTCGCCGCGGCCGGAGCCTTCTCGCGATAGTCGAGAAAGTGCGTCTTGCCGTCGGCCATGCGGATCAGCATGAATCCGCCGCCACCAATATTTCCGGCCGGAGAATGCACCACGGCCAGCGCGAATCCGGTGGCCACCGCGGCGTCGACGGCATTGCCGCCGGCCTGCATGATTTCGACGCCGACCTGCGACGCCAGTTCGTGCACGCTGACCACGATAGCGTGCTGAGCATGCACCGGATGGTACGGAAGCTTGAGCCGACGGCGCCGCGCCTACCGCAAGAAGCGCCATCAGCAGCAAAATCAATGATTTATGCAGAGATCGCATGCCAGGTTGAAGGCCCCAGAAGCTGCAACAGACTCTTGAGGCTAGCCGACCGAAGCGAGCAGAGTCAAATCCGGGAGGGATGCGTAGTTGGGACCGCAGTCCAAGGCATTGGCAACTTGACTGGCCGCCCCCAACTGACTGCTGTCGGGCAACAAGTCTACATCCGTAACGTCCACCAGGACATCGAGACGTCCAAAGCAGGCCGGATCTTCGTTCAGTTGTCGAAAGTGGTCGATCACTTGCGCGAACGTCAGCGGCCGGACACAGGCGGTACGAATGAGCTCGTTTGGGGTCGATACTATAAATCACCGGCACGGCTCGGCTTCCAAGCAAGGTAACGATAGGCGGTGCCCGCGAGGTCGTACAGGGCGGCGCTTAATGTCTCTTCCGCTTTTTGGCGGGAGTTTTCCCTGACGCTTTCTTTTTCAACTGCTTCTTCTCACGACTGAGCTTGCGAGTTCCCAGTTTCGGCGCGGTAGCGGCGACCATCTCGTACGATTGCCGGAGCATATCTCTCAACTCGTCGTTGCGCAGCGCGTCCAGCCGGTCGAGCATCACCCAGTTGTAGCGCCCGACATAGGGTGCCGGAGCGATGTCCTCCCGCTCAACCAGTTCCGCAAATATCTCTGGAGTGCACTTAAAGGTGAGGCGAATCTGGTCCAGTCCCAGCACCGCAAACATCTTCTGCCTGACTTTGAAACACAGGGCGTCGCCCCACTGAAGCTTTTCTGCGACCTCCGGAAAAGATAGGCAGTACGCGCGAATGGAATCCACGTTCATTTCAGTCTCTCTCTTCGAATCAGGACTACTTTCTCACAAGTCTCAATGAGGA
This sequence comes from uncultured Acidobacteriaceae bacterium, assembly GCA_963795875.1. Lineage (GTDB taxonomy): Bacteria > Acidobacteriota > Terriglobia > Terriglobales > Acidobacteriaceae > Sulfotelmatobacter. The sequence continues at coordinate 27,827 of CAWCJM010000001.1, read as the reverse complement.
AGCATTCTGCCGCTCACCGTGGGCGCAACCAACACGTCCAAACGATGGGGACTCCAGTCTTCTGATATATTTCCGGCCAAATGAAGGAGGTTGAAACGTCCATGGACATTCATGGGATTTGCCCGCTACTGCAGGTTTTCGACATGCCGACTGCGATCCGCTTCTACCGCGACGTGCTGGGCTTCAGCGTTCACGCTACGTCACAGCCGGGGGACGACTGCAATTGGGCGTGGCTGAAGTTGCATGGCGCGGAACTGATGCTCAATACCGCCTACGAAGCGGACCAGCGGCCGCCCACGCCGGATCCGCCGCGTGTGGCCGCCCATGACGATACCTGCCTGTTCTTCGGCTGCAAGGATCTCGACGCTGCTTACGAGCATCTGCTCGCGCATGGAGTCGATTTGAAGGAGCCGAAAGTCGCTCCTTATGGCATGAGGCAGCTGTGGTTCAAAGATCCGGACGGCTACGGTCTTTGCTTTCAGTGGCCCGCTTCGAAGCAGACTCCATATGCGGCGGATTATGGGATCGAGCGCGAGACCGTGACATAGGCCGCTGCGCTGACGGCGATCGCGGAGTCGCGAAGCAGACCGCTCCCTCACTCCCGGCCACTCGGCTGCGAGGATCGAATAGCGCACGGAATCGCGCGGGATGAAGTCGGCAGCCATGCGGTGGGCGCGGAGAATGCCTTCGAACTGTCCGCCGATGCGTTCCAGCGCGGCGCGGGAGCGCTGGTTGCGCGCGTCGGTGTGAAAGCATACGCGCAGCACCTGCCACACTTCGAAGGCGTGGGTCAGCATGAGCAGTTTGGATTCGGTGTTGCGCTGCGGTCCGGGTGGCCGAACGAGCCAGCCAGGTGTAGCCGATCTCGCAGGCGTCTGGAGTCGCTGCGTCCGTGCGAGGGATGGCCTTGCGGCCACGCCCATCGCTCGATGTTCCAGAAGCGGGTAGAGCCCAGGACCACGCCGTCGCTCACACGCACGATCGCGAACGGCACGGCGCTGCCCGCGTCACGCCATGCGAGGGCGGTGTCGACGTAGTGCGTGGCTGCGTCCTTGCCGCGGGGAACGGGACTCCATTGGTACAGCTCGGCATCGTCCCCGGCTGCGGCCACCAGGCCGTCGACGTGGCGGTGCTCGAGCGGCTCCAGGCGGACGTGTTTGCCTTGCAGGACAAAGCTTTCCGAAGTCATTTCTGCCACTATTCTATGGACGCTTTTGGAAGTGCAACGAGCAACGGAGAAGCGCCGCGATCACGAGCATCGAGCGGGCGTCCCAATCGGTCAAGGGATCAGTGAATGTCCGGGTGATCGGGTGTACCGTCCGACCACTTGGCGACCGGAACCATGAATACGGTCAGTCGGTCCTGGACGTCCTTACCGGCAAAAATCGGAGAACCCGGCAGATCGGCGCCCCAGGTAGCAGCGTCCGTTTGCGGGACGAAAAACATCAGGTGAGGATGCCAGTGCCCGGCCTGATCGCCCAAGAACCCGTCCTTGGATAGCATGTAACACATTGCGCCAGGTTCTGGGGGCGGCACTTCTTTCTTGTCGAGCGCGGCCTTGATGCTCTCGAACATTTGAGCCTTGGATTCGCCTCGGAGGATCAACTCGGTCTTCTTGATCGTGAGCGGCAAGTAGGCTCGCACGGCCATCGGGTTGAAGCAGATGGGGCCGCGCAGCTTGGGATTCCAAAAATCAGGGTCGTCGATTCCGGCAGCCCACGATCGTTCCACGATACAGACGAAACCATTCTTACCTTTGGCTGCGGTTTCGTAGCCATGCGCTCCTAGGACCATTACCTCGGCGTCGCGCGAAATGGATTCCGGCGCCGCGCTCCGCGCCAGGGCTATCTCGGAAGTTCGATCTGCCATCATGTATTGCTCAACTGGGGCCATGCTCGGGTAGGACGTTTTGGCGTCCTGTGCTTGCGCCGGCCGCGCGGCGCCTAGCACCACCACCAACGCGAAAACTGGCAACGTCATTATTCTTAAGATCTCTCGCTTCATCCGATTGCTCCTGAGAATTTCTCCTGAGACGTAGGGGACTGCCCTGTCCATCTTGGCAAGATACGTTGATATCAATATAATCTGGGCTGTGTCAAGAGTTACCGAGCCTCCATTCGAGACAACTCTTCGTGTCCGCGACTCTTGCCTCTGTCTACATGTCCAGCGGGCAGCCCGGGCGCTGGGACGGCGCTTCGATGATGCTCTGCGGCCACTTGGCCTGACCAACGGGCAATTCTCGCTACTGATGTCTCTGAACCGGCCGGAAGCGCCAGGGATGGCGCCGGTTGCGTCACTACTGGCGATGGATCGGACCACCTTGACGGCCGCCCTCAAGCCGTTGCAGCGCCGCGGTCTGGTTAAGGTCACTGCTGACCCGAGGGACCGACGCAGCCGGCTGATGAGGCTATCTGCAAAAGGGCGGAGCCTGCTGGTGCACGCTGTTCCAGTTTGGCAGCGCACACACACGGAGGTGGAAGCGCTGCTTCAGGATGGGGATCCTGAGCGGCTCCGGAAAAATCTACGGGCACTCTCGTGAGCGCTTTGACAGATCGCGAATCGTTCGCGTAAGAACCCTTGAACGAGGCGCTACTGGCAGCAGCGGGCGAGAAGCCGCATGGACACCCGGCAGAGCTTGCCCTGAGCGGAGTCGAGGGATGCTGTCACTACTTTCGACCGCGCTACGCGTTCAGCTGTTTGATCACGGTGACCTTGCTGTACGCCACAGAAAAGCCGAGACGCTCGGCGTTGCGCTGCGAAGTTGTGCCGCCGTTAGTGACCACCACGGCGTACTCGCATCCCGCTTGGACCGCCGCGGCCATGCGGGCACGAAGCAGCGCGGTCTGCAGGCCGCGTCCGCGAAATTCGGTGAGCGTGCCTGCCCCGCAGAGGGCGAAAACTGCGATGCTCCGGGATGACCAGTCCCGTACCGCATGCCACGAATCTTGCCGTCGACGATGGCCACGAATGCCAGCGCCCGCTCCATCTGATAGAACGGCGCGATCAGGCCGCGATACGCTTCCGGCGCGCCATCCGGGAAAGAATGCGCTTTCCACGATCGCGCCCGCGGTTTCAGCTTCTTCCCGGCGGCTCGGCCGGATCTCGCATCCCACTGGAGGCGGAGGAAATTTCTCCTGCGCATCCAGCTTGCGGAACAGCACGTTGTTCAGTTCCGCGATTGCATAACCGCGCTCCTTAAACAGTTCGAAGACGGCCGGCTCGTGCATGGGACACAAGTCCACCTGTGCCGGAGCCTTGTGCGCGCGGTAGAATTCCTCCACGCGATCGAGATCTCCAGGGGTGAACGCACGATCCAATCCGGCTCCAGTCGCCCGTCCGATGGGCGATCCGAGCCCCGCAAAAATCATGTGACCGCCGCAGATTTCTTCTTCTGCCGCGCCAATCTCGGGACGTGTCTTTCGAAACAGGCGCGCATACATTACCTGCGGCATCTCCTCGCAAGACTCCAATCGGCGAGCGAGCGCCTTATCCACGAATTGCATGGGAATGATCCTTTCTGATTTGACAGGTTGTATCGAGACAACGAGACATGAGCGTCGCGCACACCTCCGCGCATCTCGCTCAATGTTGCAACTCGCAGGGCTAAAGGACGGCAGTCATAGGCAGAACGACATTCTACCCCAACCGTGTGAATCGGTGGCACAATACTTCCCCATGCTCACTCTTCGCCTGGCGTTGCTCCCTCTCATGTTGTTTGGCTTGCAACCGATTGCCGTGGCTGCGACCGGTGCGCCGTCGACGCTCCGCTATACGATCTCTTCGAACGGCAAGGTCGCCGGTAGTGAAGTCGACCGGTACCTGCCTGATGGTCGTGCAGAGTGCACGTTCGAGTTCAACGACCGGGGCCGCGGTCCCAAGATTTCCGCCAACTACAGCGTCGACCAGAGCGGCCTGCTGGTGCGCGTAGATGAGACTGGCAATGATTACCTGAAGGCTCCCGTCGACGAACACTTCGAGGTCAAAGACGGCGTCGCCCACTGGAAGAGTACTGCGGAAGATGGCCATGCTCCTGCAGGGGGATTCTACGTCAGCAATAACGGCGCAGCCGCCGAGACGGCATTCCTGGTCGCGGCTCTCGAAAAGGCACACGGAGCGCCGGTCCACCTGTTTCCTGCCGGCGAAGCCCGACTCGAGCGACTGACTGACATAACCGTTGAAGATCACGGACAGAAGATGCACGTGACCGACTTTGCGATCACTGGCCTCTCCTTCGAGCCGCAAACGGTGTGGCTTGACGACGACCGGCACCTTTTTGCGATTCCCGGAACATGGTTCGCATTTCTGCGCGAAGGATGGGAAAAGACAAACGATCAGCTCTATGCCATCGACGTCAAAGCGCGCGACGGGCGGTACGCGCATCTGGCGAAGGAACTAGCGAAGCATCCGGGGCACCCGGTGGCCATCGAGCATGTTCGACTGTTCGACTCCGAGAATGCAGTCATGAAGGAAGATCAAACGGTGATTGTGTCCGGCGACCGCTTTGTGAGCGTCGGCCCGGCAAGTTCGGCGCACTTGCCCGCGGACGCCGAGCGCATCGACGGAACCGGCAAAACGATTCTTCCTGGGTTGTTCGACATGCACGCTCACGCTCAACCGCTCGACGGCATTCTGAACATTGCCAGCGGTGTGACCACTGTCCGCGACATGGGCAATGACATTGTCGAACTGCAGCATCTTCAGGATCAGTGGCAGAACGGCACCGCCATTGGCCCGCGAGTGTGGAAGGCGGGGTTTATCGATGGTCACGGCCCGTTCCAGGCGCCTACGGGCCTGTATGCCGACACGCAAGCGGAGGCCGACGCGGCCGTCAATCGTTACGCCGATCTGGGATATATCCAGATCAAGCTGTACAGCTCGCTCAATCCCGATTTTGTCCCCGGCATCGTGAAAGTCGCTCACTCCCGCGGTCTACGAGTCAGCGGGCACATCCCTAACGGCATTACGGCTTCACAATTTGTCGAGGACGGCGCAGACGAAATCCAGCACATCAATTTCATCTTCCTGAATTTTCTCGCGTCGCAGGTGAAAGATACGCGCACGCCTGAGCGTTTCACTGCAGTCGGCACCAATGCTGCGAAGCTCGACCTGCAATCGAAGCCAGTGAATGACTTCATCACGCTTCTGCTGAATCATCACACCACCGTCGATGTAACCCTGGCGACGTTTGAAGGGATGTTCACGGGACGGCCCGGACAAGTTTCTCCTGATTTTGCGCCCGTGCTGACGCGGCTCCCCGCGCAGGTACAACGCGGCGCATACAGCGGCGGGTTGCCCGTGACCGCTGAAAATGACCAGCTCTACAAGGATTCGTATCGCGCCATGCTGGCCATGACCAAGCGCATGTACGATGCTGGAGTCCCGATTTTTGCTGGCACCGACGCCATTGCTGGAATCATGCTGCACCGCGAGTTGGAATTGGAGGTTCAGGCCGGCATTCCGCCTGCGAAATCGCTGCAGATCGCGACTTTCGACGCAGCCCGGCTCTTAAAGCAGGAGAAGGATATCGGTTCGATTGCGGAAGGCAAGCTCGCCGACTTTCTTTCGTGGAGGGAAATCCAGCCGAACACATCGGCGACATCCGCCGCAGCCGCTTGGTGATGAAGGATGGGACGCTCTATAACAGCGCAGACTTGTATGCGGCAGTGGGCATCCAAGCGGCGGAGTAGGACGTTTTCGTTTGAGCGCTTTGCAAGAGAATGCCCGAGTTCTGCCATGGCAAGGCTAGCGTTGCAAAACCTTGTCATCCTGAGGCGCCGTTCTTTGGCGTCGAAGAGCCTGCCCTGAGCGAAGTCGAAGGGATCGATGCACTGTCCGCAAGTTGCGCAGGTCCTTCGGCGGGCAAAAAATGCCCGCCTCAGGATGACAAGATAGCCATGCCGAAGAGAGCTTGACAGCTGCTTTCTACACCTGCTGCCGCGCCTCGCCCAGCGAAACGCTCACGTCCATCTTCTTCTTGTTGCGGTAGATGGTGATCTTCACCGTATCTCCGGCGCGGTGGTTGTTCATCATCTGCGCAAGATCCTCTTCGTCCTGTACTTTTTGATCGTCGATGGCCACGATCAAGTCGCCGCCCAGCATGATGGGGGTATTTCCGAGGTAGGCGCGTTCCGTGCCGGCGCGCAGACCCGCGGCATCGGCGGAACCGCCGGGAGTCACCTGGATGATCAGCAATCCGTAGTCGACTGGCAAGCCGATCTCATCGGCCAGTTCGGGCGTGATGGGAATGGTGCGGACGCCGAGCGCGGGACGCCGCACCCGGCCCAGCGTCATCAGATCATTCAGGACTGCTTTCGCGGTGTTGATGGGAATGGCAAAGCCGATGCCGGCGCTCTGGTTCGACGTTCGAGAGAATCATGGTATTGATGCCGATGACTTCGCCGTGCCAGTTCATCAGCGGTCCGCCGGAGTTTCCGGGATTGATGGCCGCGTCGGTCTGAATGGCTTCGTCGATCATGGCACCGTTGGGCTCGCGCACCGGGCGAATCGAACTCACAATGCCGCGCGTCATGGTTCCTGCCAGGCCAAACGGATTGCCGATGGCATAGACTTTCTGCCCGACCTGCAGATTGCGCGAATCCCCCAGCACCGCCGGAACCAGGTCAGGCGCCTTGATCTGGATCACCGCCAGATCGTGCGGCGGATCGGTGCCGACCACGGTGGCCTTGTACTTCTTGCGGTTGTGCATGGTGACTTCCACCTGCCGGGCCTCGGCGATCACGTGATAGTTGGTCAGGATGTGGCCTTCCTTGTCGATCACGAATCCGGAGCCCTGGCCTTCCTGCGGAACCAGGCCGTAGAAGAAGTCGAACGTCATGGCGCGTGAAGTGACGTTCACCACCGACGGAATATTCTTCTTGTAGACAGAGATATTGTTCTGCTCTTCGCCGTCGAGCGATTCGCCCGGCGCGGCCTCGGTAATTTCCACCTGCGCGGGATGGCTCAGCCAGTTGGAAGGATGCAATCCGCCCGCCTGCGAGTTCGAGCGCCAGGTCGTGAAGTAGAAGAACCCGCCGGCAATGGCCAGCGTGAAGATCAAAGGCCGCATGACTTTCATAATTCAACCATCCGATTCAAACTGCCCAAGGTAGGTACGATGTTGGGGAGTAGAAAGATCCCTGAATTCAATTCTAAACAATGCCGCGCTCCTCAGCACGCTGGCCGGAATCGTAGAGTGCGCGTGGAAGGAAGGGTTCATGTGGGGAGAGCCGCCTTCGGCTGTCCTTCGTGCGAAAGGTACGAATATCTCGTTGGCTGGCGGAGTCAAACCTGTCGAGCAGCGCTCGACTGGACAGCCGAAGGCGGCTCTCCCCACATAACCTCTTCTAGGCGAAGCAGCAAGACTGCCGAGACGATGACATCCATGCCGAAGAATGCGCTGATGTCATCCTGAGCGACGGTCTTTGCCGCGAAGGGATCTGTGCAACTGGCGGGGAGTGCAGAGGTCCTTCGCTTTGCTCAGGACGACAAGGCCGCTGCGGCGCGCAGTTGTCTCCCACACTGCACGCACCTGCTCGCGCGTCTGGTCGAGTCGACCCGGAGTTGTCGATCACGAAGTCGGCGGCTTTGATTTTTTCTTCGTCGGGAAGTTGCGCGGCCATGCGGCGCGACGACTTCTTTGCGTGCGGCCTCGAGGTCGATCTTCTGCCGGGCGGCGAAGCGGGTCACACGTTGCTCCTCAGCGCAGGTCACGACGATCAGGCGATCGAAGCGCTCCGCCCGCCCGGCTTCGAGAATCAGCGCGGCCTCAACGATGGCGACTGCGTGCGGATCCTGCCGGCCCATCTCCTGCATCCATTCATCCTGGCTGCGAATGACGACGGGATGCACGATGCGGTTGAGTTCTTCGATCCGCGACGCGCGCTGACCCTGACGGAGCGCTGCGCCGGACCGAACGCGACTTCAGCCAGTTTGGAACGGTTCACGCTGCGGTCGGGATTGAGAATCTCGCGACCGAAATGGCGCACCACTTCGTTATAGACCAGCTTCGCCCGGCTGCATGAGCGAATGCGCGATGCGGTCCGCCTGCACGAGGTGCGCGCCCAGCGCGACAAACATCTCGCCTACAACCGATTTGCCGGCGGCGATGCCCCCGGTCAGGCCGACTTTCAGCATCCCGCCCCCAGACGAAAGCGTCTCACCACAGAGACACAGAGGCACAGAGAAAACCGAAGGAAGGGAAAAAACAGGGTTTCTCTGTGGCGCTGTGACTGTCCGTGGTGAGTTGTCGATTGTCATTGCGGGTCTAAACCCGCGACAGCTCCGGCACGCGGCTTCCCCGCCGCATTTTTGCGGCCTTGACCGTATTGAACATCAGCATCGCAATCGTGAGCGGGCCAACGCCGCCGGGGACGGGCGTGAGGGCTCCGGCAACTTCGGCCACTTCGGGATGCACGTCGCCCATCAGCGTTGAGCCTTTCTTGCGGAAGTTCTCTTCTCTTTTGGCATTGCCGGCAAAAAAGCGCTGGAATTCAGCGGGATCGGTCACCGTATTCATCCCCACGTCGATGACGGTCGCGCCCGGCTTCACGAAATCGCGCGTGATCATGCCCGAGCGGCCGATCGCCGCGACCAGAATGTCGGCGCGGCGGCAGACTCCCGGCAGATCATGCGTCTTCGAGTGGCACACGGTCACCGTGGCGTTGGCGTTGAGCAGCAGCATGGCGGCGGGCTTGCCCACAATGTCGCTGCGCCCCACGACCATGGCTTCGCGTCCGGCGATCGGAATGTTGCTGCGCTTCAGAATCTCGAGGACTCCGGCGGGCGTGCAGGGCACCAGGCCCGGACGCTGCGTCGAGAGAAAGCCGACGTTCACGGGATGGAATCCGTCGACATCTTTGGCCGGATCAACCGCCATCAGGACTTTCTTGGCATCGACCTGCGCGGGCAGCGGCAACTGCACCAGGATGCCGTCGATATCGTCGCGGCGGTTGAGACCTTCGACCACGCGCCAGCAGCTCGGCAGTGGTGGCGGTCTCGGGCGGCGTCAGCTTCTCGCTGTAAACGCCAACTTCCTCGCAGGCCTTGACCTTGCCGCGTACGTAAATCTCAGACGCCGGATTGTGTCCGACGAGCACGACCGCCAGCCCGGGACGCACTCCGGCCGCAGCCATGGTTTTCACTTCCGCGGCGACTTCGCTGCGGATGTCTTGCGCGATCTTGGTTCCGTCGAGGATGGTGGCTGGCATGTTTGGGCTTCCGGCTCCGCTTCGGGCTTCCCGTTCTAAAATCTTACACTGCCGCAGCGCTCGAATGGGGATGGATCGGCAACAGTACTTTGGATGCACTACACTCATCGAACCAGCGAACCATGAAATACCAACTCGTCTTGCAGTGGACATTAGGATCCTTCGCAAATGACTACGACACTCTAATCTCGACAGAGGATCTGCTGATCGAGAAAATGGCAGACTGCAGCGCGGTGGATGGTCATGATTTAGGTTCTGGCGAGATGAATATCTTCATCCTCACGGATGATCCGCGCGCCTCGTTCTTATATGTAAGATCAATTCTTGAGGGCAGCAGCCGGTGGACTATGCTGCGGGCTGCGTTTCGGGAAGCTCACGGAAGCGAGTATACGATCCTCTGGCCCAAGTACTTGACCCGATTTGGAGTCGCCTAGGGTTGTGCGTCCCGTCACACCCCTTCCCCACTTCGTGTCGTACAATGCTCACGTCATGATTGCCAAAGACCTGCTGGAAATTCTGGTTTGTCCGGCCTGCAAGCAGGCGCTCGAGTACCGCACAACTCCGGAAAGTTTGAAGTGCACGCAGTGCCACCGGGTCTATGCGGTCAAGGACGACATCCCCGTCATGTTGGTTGATGAGGCCACGATCGAGCCTTAGCGGGCGGCCAACGGAAGGTCTGCGGCTGCGAAAGGAAGGTTCGGACGTGGCTGCACAATACTTTTACTGCACTCAATGTCATAAGAAATATCCCACGCACCACAAGCTGTTCGACATCCTCAACGATTTCTCGAAAATGTCTCCGGAAGACTGCCCGGCCTGCGGAGGCGCCCGCGAACTTCACGTGAATCTCGACTTTCAACTGGGCGCTGGCGACGGAGACTTCAAGGTGGTCTCGGCATTTCTTCCCGAAAAGCTGGAGTCATGGCTCGGAGATGGGTCGGAAGAAGTCACGTTCTACCCGTTTCTGGTCGTGCTCGAGGGCGGGGCGGAAGGCAAGCAGTTTTGCTGGATGCCGTACTGGCATGTCACAGGAAAAGAAGCCCGCTATGGACAGCACGCCGTCTGCCTCGATCACGCGCAGTTCGAGAGCCTGGTGGAGCAGGCGACTGAGCAGGCAAAGGACAAGGAACTGGAGCCAGCGTTAGCGACCCTGTAGCGGGAAGGAAGTCAGGACTCAGCGTCCAGGACTCCAGCGGAGCCACCTGCCCCGCGGGTGGAATTCCACGTCCTTTAACACGGTATTCACATTCCCGTAATATTATCTGCGGATGCCACAGGAGCCTTTGCAGATCGAAGACGTCGCCAATGCACCCGAAGGCCAGCGGGTGCTGCGCCTAAGCGGTCCGATTCTTCTTTCCAATTTCTTTCAGTTTCAGGCGCTGGTGCGGGCCAGCACGTCGCCCACCCTCATCCTCGATCTCACGCAGGTTCCCTACATCGATTCCGCCGGGATCGGTGCGCTGGTGGGAGCGTATGTGAACCATCAGAAAGACGGCCGTCGCCTGGCGCTGGTCGGCGTCACCAAGCGTGTACGTGACACCATGCAGGTGACGCACGTCGAGCAGTTCTTTCCGTTCTACGACACCGTCGAAGCAGCGCAGGCCTGACGTCCGATTCCCGCTCTAGTGAAGCCGCCAAGGCGACTGCTCGGGCCACCGGCTCATCGCGTCTTCGGCCCATGCGGTCGATTTGTCCGCATGGCACGACGTGCAGGGATTCGGGATCTTGTACTTGTCTGTCATCGCCGGGGTAATGAACCGGAAGGTGTGGGCGTGGACAAACGTCCCGGGAACGCCTTCGGTCTCGATCGCCGGCATGTGGCAGGCGATGCACTGACTTCCGGTACTACCCTCTTTGTGGTGCGTGTGCGCCTCTAGCGTCGCCGTGTGCGGACCGTTTGCCGACGAAGGCCCGTGACAATCCAGGCAAATCTGGTTCGCGGGCTTGCGCAGCTGGGCATAGTTTTCCGTGCCGTGCACATCGTGGCACGAAGCGCAGGTGACGCCCCGCCGGTACATCACGCTTTGGGCGAAGTCGTTGCCCTGCATACGGTTCTTGTGCGCGGTGCAGTCCGGGAAATAGTAGAAGCTGGTGTCACCGAGCTTGCAGTCCTCCAGTTTCCAGTAGTCCTGCAGTCTTAGGCCGACGCGGTAGCCGACCGGCCAGTCGTAGTACTTCCCTTCGATCGGATTCTTCAAAGGCTGTCCCTGGGAGTGGCAACTGGATACAGGTGTCGCTGGCCGCAACATCATCCATGTGCCCGGGATTAAGAATATCGCCCCGCGTGGGGTGCGCCACATGCTCGCTGCCCGGCCCGTGGCAGCGCTCGCAGCCAACGTTCCATTCCGCCACCTGCTTGGTCTGGATGTTGTAGTCGACTGAGTGGCAGCCATCGCACAAAGGGCCCGTGGGCCGCTGCATGTTATCAGGAGGGTACACGGTTGCCCACCAGTCACCGTTGGCAGGAACCATATAAGGACGCCATACCCGATTGCCGACGTCCCACTGCACGGGCAGCGGGAAAGTAGTCGTCCCCAACCTTGGTGAAGTAGCGTTGCTTCCAGAGACTGCCGTAGACGAATGCCACCTGATCGGCAGTGAACTTGGCGACGTTGTTGGTCTTGAGGTCGGGGATGATGGCCTCGGGATGGGTCTTTGGATCGCGCACCACGTTCGCCATGGGCGTCTTCTTCCAGCGGGCATAGATCTCCGCATGGCACTTTTCGCAGGCCTGCGAGCCGACGTAATGCGCCGAACTGGCGGTGGCCGACTCTTGCGACTGCTCCTGCTGGTTAAGTGGGCGGAGGCGTTCGGATGAACGTAACCAGCTTCCAACTGTTGTCGGACGATTCGGCGTGCGGCCGGTCCATGCAGGCATGCCGGTCAACTGGACTCCGTTTTCGATGATGTAGTGGATCTCGCCGTCTGTCAGATCCTGGGTGTCGGACTCCTCAGGTCAGGAACGCGGGGATAAAGGCTCAGGCCCAACGGCGTCTTGCCACTGCCGTCGATTCCGTGACAGCCAGCACACTGGGTCAGGAAGAATTCGCGGCCTTGGCTGGGAAGCCTCCGAGGTTCCCGCAAACGGATTCTTCTCAGCGCGCGCAGGGCTGGGGATCGCCACATTTCGCACGTCCCGAGCCAAAACAGACTCCCACCAGGGCGGCGTTGCGGTCGCTCGGAATCCTCGCCGCACCAGCAGCAGCGCACATAGGGCTCCGACGATCGCGAGAGCAACCAGGACCCAAAGAAACCCTCTCAAGATTCTCATGGCTCGTTCACTTTCCAACGATTGCCCGTTCAAGAGTCTCGTCGTCGCCGGCCATTCTACCCCGCGAGGGGAGCAGCGATCTTCTCCGACAGCGTGGTTGCAGCCCATCATTTCACTCGCGAGAAACGCCATGGGGTCGATTGACACTATACGGATGATGGGAATGTGGCCCTCGGCTGAATGGCTTCCCTGCCCGAGGTAACCGACGTTCTTTGTTGGTGGGTCGTCAGCACTGACACTTTGTGTCAGTTTTGAGATTACCTTTTGGGTACGAAGGAAACCATCCGGAGGCCGAAGCCGACTCCGTAAGCTGACCGCAACTTTCGATATCCACAGGGGTTAATGAATCCAAGATGGGCTTGGGGACCGTAATAGGAAAAGTAGGGTGAATTCGGCATCTGAATTGCATGCAACTTTCACAGCTGCCGATGAGTCTAATACGGCAAAGACGCTAATAGGTCGGAGTCGGAGGTGATGACGGCCATGACGAACGAAGAAATGACTGATGAATGCGAAGATGAACGACAAAGACAGATTCACCGTGACCGAACTGGCAGCTCTCAGGAACGATCTGCTGCAAGGGGGCATGATCGACTCCTACGAGGCAGCCGAGCTGCTGCAGGTGTTTCTGATGGGCCGTGGCTATGGGGTTTCTCCCAAGGCGGCGCTGGACGCGGCGGGCCGCGTCGAGATGGCAGGGTGCGCCATGCCAGTGCTGGTGCACGAACTGGAGAACCTGGCGATGGTGATGTAAAGGGCTCCGCGCGGCGGGACGGTGACCCCGCAGCGCAAATTGAGATTGGGCCTTCCCGACTGTGTGAGAAAACGCAACAGTGGGGTTGGAAGGCTCGGGGATCCGAACCTGATCCCCTGATTTTCAAGATTCTGGGTCGACGATCGAAACAAGACCGATTGAACCAGCTCCACAACAAGAATAGCCGGGCCAACCAGCCCGGCTTTGTGGTGTTTGGGGGGCACCCTCGCGACATCACTGCCTCTTCACCACCTCTTATTAGCCAAGAGCAGGAACACTTTGCAAAACTCGTTCAAGAGTGCGCCAACTTACTCGTAGCGGAGGCTTTCGACGGGATCGAGTTGCGAAGCGCGGGTGGCCGGCATGGTTCCGAAGATGATTCCGACCACTGACGAACTACGATGGCGATGATCGCCGACCAGCCAGTGATCGGGATGCGATAGTCGGTGAGGAAGCGCACCGAGTAGGGGAGGGCCAGACCGGCAAAGATGCCGACGATGCCTCCCGTCACTGAGATCACGATGGCCTCGGCCAGAAACTGCAGGCGGATTTCGCGGTTAGTGGCGCCGATGGCTTTGCGAATCCCAATCTCACGGATGCGCGACGTCACCGTCGCCAGCATGATGTTCATGATGCCGATGCCACTGACCAGCAGAGTAACGAACGAAACGAGCATAAGGATAAGGGTCATCGCATCGGCGATGCGTCCCGCCACCGTGAGGAATTGCGTCAGGTTCTGCACGCTGTAGACAGATTCTGGGCGATGGCGCGACTGCAACACGCGCTTGATGGCCGCGGTCGCCGGGATGACGTCCTGCGGGCTCGCGGCGGAAAAATAAATCTGGTAAATCGCTGCCGTCGGAACGAAGAAGCGGCTGACCGTGTACGGGATCAGCATGGTGTCTTCCTGAATTTCGGACTGGCCGAACGTGTCCACGCTTTCCTTGAAGACGCCCACAATCGTGAATGGAAGACCGCCGCTCAACTTGATGATCTGGCCGACCGCCACCGGACTGGAACCGTAGAGTTTCTGCGCCAGCTTCTCGGTGATTACGCCGACCTTGTTGCGCCCCGCCGAATCTTCGGAATCGAAGAAACGTCCGGCGAGAACTTTGAGATTGCGCACCTGCAGATATGCGGGGTCGACGCCGAGAACCAGGATGTCGCTCTGCTTGCCCCCGCCAACGCTGATGTGGTCCTCCAACGCGACCGTGGGAGAAGCGGCCACTACGTTGGGCACCTGTTCGCGCACCGCCTGCACATCCTCGACGGTCATGGGATCGGGCGTGGAGTCGATGCCGCTGCGCGCCGCCCTGATAGTCGGCGTAAATCATGTTGGTGCCGATGGATTGCAACTGGCGCAGCATGTACTGCTTTCCGGTGAGCCCGATGGTGGCCACGAGGATGACCGAGGCCGTGCCCACGGCCATGGCGAGAGAAGTCAGCGTGAATTGCAGCTTGTTGCTGCAGAAGGCGTCGTAGGCGAAGTTCAGAATCTCGCCGAGCCCAATCGTAAAGCGGCGTTGAGTGCTGACAGATAAAGCGGTCGCGTTCGCCATTGCCTGTTAGATGTTAACCCCACTCGAAAGAAGCTGCAATGTAGCGGCAGCATCTTCCCTCGCGTGGCGAGGGCGGGACGTCAGCGCTACGCAACAACATTCTGCTTCGGGCGTCCCGCCACGGCCATGGCCGCGAGAACCACGATCAGCGGATCGACGGGACGAAAGTAGTAGGTCTCGGGATGCGAGAAGTAGTAGGTCAGAGGGAAGAAGAACAGCACGATGGCAAAGCGCACGCCCAGTGACCGATCTCGTTGCCAGACGCGCCGCAGACCCCAGAAGCCCGAGCAGCGACATGGTGGTATTGACGAAAATGTTGGGCGGGTCGAGCGGTTCGTCTTTCAGATAGGCAGCGTCGAAGCTCCAGTAGCCGGTCCACATATAGACGATGCGGCGAAACGTCATCCACGCAAACCATGCGGGATGGCTGCGAATGTAGTCTTTCGCCTGCTGCATCTTGTGGTCCATGTACGCGACTTCACCCACGCGTTCGTATTCCGACAAGTTCGGCGTCGCTGTGGTTGGGATGCAGAGTGCGATTGACCCAGTGCTGCGTGTAGCCGTTGTTGCCGATGTAGAGCTCGAGCCCGTAGCCGCTGCGCACCGGAATGAATTTGTGGAACAGCATGTAGTTGCGGACGAGCCAGGGCGAGAGCGTCGCGACTCCAGCGAGCGCTACGACGATCATCTGGGCCTTCCACGGGCGCTCGAGCCGGTAACGGCGGTAGAGAGTCCAGATGCCCAGCAGCGGAAGGACGGCCATGACGACAGGTTCGGTGAGCGCAGCCACGCCGCAGAGCGCGCCGAAAAGAATCCAGTCACGCTTGCGCGAAGAGTCTTCCAGTCGCCAGGCAAACAGAAACAAGCAGCATGAGTTCGAGTGTGACCAGGCACGTCGACCACGCCCAGTCCGCCCCGTAGTAGACGCCATAGGGAGAGAAGGCCCATCCCCATCCCGCCCATTTGGCAACGCGCTCGCCGAAAGCCTGCCGCGCCAGAAGGAAAACTGGAATGCAGGTCAGTGCCGAGAACACGCTGTTCAACGACAGGGCCGCGAGTATAGAAGCGCGAGTTTCGATTCCAAAGATTTTGAAAATACCTGCAAGCAGGTACGAATAAACCGGCGGCAGGAGAGCGGACAATCCGGTTTCGGCCAACGGACTGCCGAAGCCGTGGCCGGAGGCGATGGAGCGGGCGATCAGGCCGAACGCCCAGTGCGTGAGGACGAAGGGGTCCATCCATTCGTGGTAGGTAAATGGGATGACCGCGAGGCGGACGGCGAGGGCGACGGCCACCATCAGGACGTAGGGTTGAGCGCGTTGTGATGAAGAAGAATCTGTTGGCATTCGATCTCGGCACTGATTGCGCAGGCGAGACGGCGCCTTCCGCAAGCTCGGGGCAAGCTCCCGCGAACCGCCGGCGAGACGCGAGTGCTACTTGCCTTACTTTTTTCTGACGCTACGTTCTTAGTATAGACGGCACACTTTAAGTTGGACGTTGCGATATGGGCACGTCATGCCTCGGCTTTCTGGATCTTGTGCGGACGCGTTCGAAAGGACGACCCATGTTACGCCGAAGTCTTGCTTGAGCCGCTGGAAGTCGGCCAGTTGGAAATTCTGCCAGCCGGTCTGAGCCTTCACCTCCTTGAGCCAGCGCGGAGCCAGGCGCGGGACGCGGGCGGCCATGCCTCCATCTTTTTCGTAATCGGCGAGAACGCTGCGTTCGGCGAGGGCGCGGAAGCCGTGGAAGTCCTCGCCGGACAGAGTCGTGTAGTGCGGATCGAGCGCGAATAAGGCGTCGACCGGTGTATTCTCACGGATCCAGGCGAAAGCCTGCAGCCACGGGTTCTGCGGCTGGACGCCCGGTAACTCCAGATGCGCGGTAGCGGGAAACATTTGACGCTGGGCATAGAACATTCCCGCGCTCAAAGGAATGAGAAACAATAGCCAGCGGTAAATCTTGCGGTCGAGGACGTAGCGGCCGAGCAGCCCTCCCGCAATCAGGAAGAAGAGAAGGTAGAGCAAATGCAGGTAGCGCATGGGCTCAAAGGGGCGGAGACGCTCGAGGCTTGGCGGAAGCATGAGTAGCAGTCCGACCGCGGTTTGGAAGACGCCGTAGTAGAGAAGGCTGTTCACTACGGTGAACAGAGCGGAGTCGTCATGAGCTTCATTCCCAGCAGCCCGGCCCAAAAACCGGCGCAAGACATAGAGCAGGATCAGCGGGCCGAAGACTCCCAGCCACTCATACCATTCCCAGCGTGCCAGAAAATAAAAGCTGCGAGTAGAGGCCGCTTGCCGCCAGGCATCGGAGGCGGGCTCAAAGATCCATCCCAGAGGAACAAGCGCGGCTACCAGTGGCAACGAGGACGAGCGGCGCGGGAAAGCCGTGCGCTGGTTCCACAGCAGGAAGGCGCAAAAAGAAATTCCGAAGCTGGCCATGATGGCGTGGACGGCGAAGGCGAAAGCCAGAAGAACTCCCGCAAGCCAGAGTCGACGGTCGAGGACGGCAACGATGGCGGCGAGGATCGCGGCCGTGGCGAGCGTGCGCGGGTGAAGGTACTGATCGGCGAGCGTGATGGCGATGCCGGACACCGGAAGCGTGAGCAGGACTGCAACGGTGGCGGTCGCCGCCCATTGGGCAGTAGGCTGGGAGAAGCAGCGGCGAGCGATCCGCCAGCAGCCATGGAGCAGAAGGAAAATGGCGGCGAACTGCCAGAGCAGAATTGCCCACGCCACGGGAAGACGCGTGAGGCGGACCGACCATGCGATTAGCTTGTCGAAGATAGTGGCTTGAAATTGCAGCCGAAAGAATTCGGCATCATGCGGGAACAGGGCGGGATTCAGATTGCGCTTGATCGCGGCCAGGTAGAACGCGTCGTCCTCAAGACCAGGATGGTAGCCCATGACCAGAAACGCAAACACGGTCAGGAAGGCCAGCAGCAGCAGATTCGTAGAGGAGAAGTCGCCCGAGTCCAGTGGACGCGCGCGCGAGTTTACGGGAGGCTCTGTCATTTCAAATACTTGCAGATCGAGGAGGACGTCAGATCTTTCGCCCCTCCGGGTCTGGCTTATCTCGGATTTGCGCTTCCCCCGGTTCGCACCTCTTCGACAAGCTCAGGCAGGCTTTCGCCGCTGAAAAAAATAGATTAGATCCTAGGCCGGGCGGGCAGTGCCAGTACGGGCTGCGTAGTACGTCTCGCCACCAGCTTCGAGTTTGCGGCCCTTGTCGCTGAAGCGCGGCAGGTGAATCAGACCGACTCTCTGCAGGGCAAACTCCAGAGTCGTGGCCAAGACACCAAAGCCATACTCCACGCTGCGGCGGAAATTGATGGACGAGGCCTCTTCGAAATACTTCGTGGGGCAGGAAACTTCTCCAATGCGGAAACCAAAGTGCACGCACTGGGCCAGCATCTGGTTGTCGAAGACGAAGTCGTCGGAGTTTTCCAGCAATGGCAAATCGGTTAGCACCTTGCGGCTGAAGGCGCGGTACCCGGTGTGATACTCGGAGAGTTTGACGCCCAGAAACAGATTTTCGAAAGCGGTTAGCAGGCGGTTCGAGATGTATTTGTAGATCGGCATGCCGCCGCGTAGAGCGCGGCCACCAATGATGCGCGATCCCAGCACGACGTCGTATACATCGTAGGCGACCATGCTGGCCATCGCCGTGATGAGCAGCGGCGTGTACTGGTAGTCAGGATGAAGCATGATGACGACGTCGGCGCCCGCGTTCAGCGCCTCGCGATAGCAGGTCTGCTGGTTGCGTCCGTAGCCGTAGTTACGGTCATGCTGGAAGACCAGCAGGCCCATGCGGCGAGCCAGATCAACCGTCTGGTCAGAGCTGTGGTCGTCGACCAGAATGCAGACGTCGACCAGTTCAGGAACTTCTCCAACCGTGGCCTGAAGCGTCTTCTCCGCGTTGTAGGCGGGCATGACGACTGCGATGCGTTTGCCGTTGATCATTTTGCTAAGGAGTAAGGGATCAGGGATAGTTTACCTGAGATGGCGCGAGGCCAGCAGAGTCAGTGCGTGCCATCGCCGATAACGACGGTTAGGACGATCTTCCACGTCGTGGCAAAAAGTAAGCCGCCCACACATCGGGCGGCGTCTTGTGAATCGATTTGGTTCGGTTTTTAGGGAGCTGGTACGCAACCTGGAAGCAGTGGTCCAGGAGAAAGCGACATCAGCGTGGTTTCATCCGGGAAGCTGTAAGCCCCCAGGTGTGCCGGTGAAGGCGACTCGAACGCAAACCACGGGAACAGAGCCATGTTCTGCGGGTGATAGGTGAATCCATTCCCCGGAATTGTAGAGACGGGGTTCAGAGAGTCGAGAACCTCGACCACGTCGCCTACTTCGAGGTTGTTCTGACAATTACCAGAACCGAGGAAAGGATCCACACTCAACCACCATGGCGTCGCGTTATTGATGAAGGGATCATTGAAAGTCTCGGCCATTTCATGGCTCCAAGCGGTCATATCCTGGAAGCCAAAAAGGAAGAGACCGGGCGAGAGCCAGCTGGCATAGTTCAGTACGTACAGCCGCGGAAGATTTCCGTTCTGCGGGATTCCGGGCTCGAAGTCATAGGTGTGGAAGCCGATGATGCAGCAATTGTTGATGTTGCCGCCAGAAAACAGCACGGTGTTATTGAAGAGGAAGGTAGAGAGATCGTGGGTCGTGATGTCGCCAGCCAGTTCAGCGGCGCCAACTGGCGTGCTGTTATCGACGGGGAAGGTCGCGGGAAAAAGCAGGCTACTGAAGGTGTCGGCATCGAGCGCTGCCAGCACGGGCTGCCCCGCCGCATTGACGAAGAAAAACCAGGCGTTCCCCCCGCTGGCTGTGAGGAACGGCACCTGGATGGTTCTCGCAGTCCGGAGCTTGGGACGGAGAATGGTGTGCCAGCCGTCGTCGCCATCGCCGTGGTGGTGGCGGAGACGGTCCGCAAATGAGGCGCGCATCATTTGGTCATTGAACTGTCCGATACCGTTGGTATAGATAAACGGCTCAAATTCCGGAGAGGCAAGCGCGTTATTGACGACGTTTCCATCGGGACCAAAGGTTAAGGCCACGCTGCCATCGGGACCCAGCAGTTCCACCGTAACCGGTACGATCGGAGCCCTGATCGACGTGGTCTGTCCGGATTCAGGCGGGTTCCCGACCATCGTGTAAGGCCAGACCGACTGGGCATTACCGTTCCCGTCAAACCCGGCATAGGTGAATTGATCACTCCAATTGACGATGCTGTCGATGCCTGGGATTCCAGAAGACTTGGCAGTCTTGAATGACAAAGAGTTTTTCGTGACTCCGTTTCTCTTCAAATTCTGGTCGGAGTGGAGGGTGCTGGGCTTCATTTTAAGCAGAGCGCTGGCGGGCAATTTTCTGCTCTGAATTGCTTCTTGGGCAAAGGTGGTTTGAGTCGATGCAGCCACAAATAGAGTAGCCAGACCGACAAGACTGCACACTTTCTTTAGCATCGGACTTCTCCTAATGTTTGAATCTTTGACTTCCGGGGCAGGGGCGAGCGGTCGCAATATTGTGCGCAATTTCTGATCGTGTCAATGTGAAAGATTTTTCACCCATCAGCGAGGGATTTTCTTTCGCAGTCGTCTGCGATGAAGGGCCATTTCACTCACTGGGTTGGAGTGAGGGGAGCGCAGGTGGCATAGGGCCGGGACTCTGGCCGATTTCCTACTTGATGTTGTCGAGGATGGAGCCGACGATCCCGCCGACCACGCCGCCTTCGACGGTCTGCCTCGAAACTTCATGGGGAAGATAGCGCTCGATTGCGTGCGCCAGTCGCGCGATGGGTAATGTCTGCAGCCAGATTCTGCCGGGGCCGGTGAGGGCCGCAAGAAAAATTCCGTCGCCGCCGAAGATCATGTTCTTGATGCCGGGAACAGTTGTGATCTGGAACGAGACGCTGGACTGAAACGCGCCGACGTGGCCGGGATGAACGCGCAGAGTTTCGCCAGGCTGAAGATCGCGGACGACCAATTCTCCGGAGAGTTCGAGCCAGGCGGTGCCTTGTCCGCTGACGTGTTGCAGCAGGAAGCCGTCACCGCCGAAAATGCCGGCGCCCAGCGACTGCTGAAATCCGACGCCGATCTGAACCTGCGAGGTGGCGCAAAGAAAGCCCTTGGCGGTGAATCATGTACTCGTGCCCTGGCGAGACTTCCACGGGAACGATGTGGCCTGGCAGCTTAGTGGCGAACGCGAGTTCGCCCGGCTACGCCGACGGCGCGGTATTCCGTCATGAAAAGCGAGCCGCCGCCGGCTACGCGCTTGAGCACGCCGAAGAGTCCCCCACCGCCGCCGAACTGAGTGTGCGTGGTCATCTGGATCGAACTGCCCATCCAGGAAAGTTCTCCGGCTTCGGAAATGATGGACTCGTTGGGGTCGAGGGCGAATTCGAGGACGGGCATGGTGGTGCCGGTGATGCGGCTCTGCATGGGCGAATCTCCTCAGTTCAGGTTGGTTCGGTCGCGGTACAAGCCGGTTCCGGCTCGCGGAAACATCAGAGTATACATTGGGCGGGCTCGTGGTCTGCGCACTTGAATCACTTTGCGTCGACGACGCAACGGAAGCCCAGTGTTCCCGAGCGATCCATGCTGGGGGACATCAGCAGCAGTTTGCCGTGTTCGGTGAGTTTGTAGGCTTCGGGAAAATACCAGATGGAGCCTTGCGGCTGGTAGTAGTTGCCGCCGCGGATGATGGCGGCGCGGGTGTGCTCGTCGACGAATTCCTCGGTCCACTGCCAGACGTTGCCGACCAGGTCCATCACGCCGAAGGGGCTCGCGCCTTTGGGATGCGCGTCGACGGGATCGGGCGCACGCATGGTGCGGGACTTGTCGGGCACGGGAACCGCGCTGGCATCCCATTCGTTGCCCCACGGATAGAGGCGGCCGTCGGTACCTTGTGCGGCGTACTGCCACTCCCACTCGTGCGGCAGGCGCTTCCCTGCCCAAGCCGCATAGGCGCGCGCGTCTTCGAGTGAGACCCAGGTTACGGGACGGTTCTCCCATCCTGCGGGATAGGTTCCGTTCTTCCAGTCGCGCAGGAAATTCAAATCATCCTTCGGGTGATAGTGCGTGGCGTCGAGGAACTTCTTGAATTGCGCGTTGGTGACCGGATACTTGTCGATGTAGAACGAATCGATGTGCATCGGATGCCGAGTGGAAGCGTCGCGGAGAATCTTCCCACGGATACTGGACGTCGACGCCCATGTCGTTGAGAGCCTTCGATCTCGATGCCGGCGACTTCGAAATTGAAATCGGCCGCGGGAATCTTCACCATGCCTGCGGGGCGCGGTCGGCAGGTGTCGGTCGGCTGGATCGGAACGATCTGCTGCGGCAGGAATTTCCATTCGTGCGAGTAGCTCGCCAGCGGAGTGCTGGTCATCTGCTTCATCTTCGACAACAGGCTTTGCAGTTTGTCATCGGGCCGACTTTCGTCGCCGAGAATGGCGCCGTAGCCTTTGGCTTCGATGGAGAAACTGAGCACGAAGCGCTCTGCGCCCGCGGACTGCCGGCTTGAGTTCGACGCCGTGGTAAACATCGAAATAGCGCACTCCCTGGCTTGCAGGAATTTCCATCTGATCGCCGTCTACGTCATATTCGTTGCGATTCACGATGGTCCAAAGAGTTTGATCCGCGAGCGGCCAGCGGCTGGCAAAGACGCCGTAGCGCAGCATGGGAGCCAAGGGCTCCCAGTCCGGCTGACCAGGAACGGAGCGAAGGCACGCTCGATGGTGGCGACGCGGCGCGTGGCTTCGGCGTCGCGCGGAGTGATTCCGTTCCAGATGCCCCAGATGTTTTCCCAGCTCTCCCAGCCGACGCCGTTGAAGAAGGCGAACTGCAGGTCGCTGGTCTTGTCGCGGTTCCAGCGGTCGGAAATGTTCACCATGTGGCGCGGCTCGAGCCACTTGTATTTGTCGACCAGCGGCGTGAACGGAAATTGGTATTGTCCCCAGGTCATCAGGTTCCAGGCCAGCGCCTCGTCGGAGGGACCGCCTTCGGGCTCGAACACCAGCGGGTGGCCGGCCTTGTCAGCGGCGAGCGAGAACGCGAGAGGCACGCCATCTTGTGTGTCGCCGTTGATGCCGTCGGCGCCGATTTCGGCCATGAGCGCGGCGATTTCTTCGGGCCAGGATGCCCGGGTGCGCGCGTGCCCTGGTCCCACATCATCATCGGGAACAGAACGCGCACGCCGCGGCGATGGAAGTCCGCAATCATCTGGCGGACTCCGGCAACGCCGCCCGGCATGCTGCGAATCAGGTCATGCTGGTTGCGGTTGTCGATGCCCATGTTCGGATAGGTCGGCCAGATCAGCACGGAATCGATTCCGCCGAAGCGCTTGTCCAGATCGTCGAGATAACGGTCAACGGTGTACTTGCCCGCGACCGGATCGTAGAAGTAGCGGTCGTGCACCATCATCTGAGGCTGGATGAAACTGGATTGCGTCCACTTGAACTCGGGGCGGTCGTAACGCGAGCCGTCGTAGCCGATGCGGATGCGGCGTTCGTCGCGCCAGTGGGTGATGTCGGCCAGCCATGCTTCGTGCTCGGTCGGGCCGCAAAGTTTGGAGCCGGGGAACCAGAGGTCTTTCACTGCCACGCTCAGACAATCGGGTGCGGGGATCTGTTGATCGGTCGGTTGGAAGCGCGTGTCTTGAGCACTTGCGACGAGACTTGCGAGGAAGATGACGGCGACAACCTGGATCCGGTGTGGTTTCACAGTGGCTCCTAAGAATTGCCGGGGACTGAATATCTTACGACTTCATTCATGCAGGTACGCGAGATTGTCGAAGCGCAGGCCTTCGCCGTTCTTGAAATCGAAGATGACGCTGGAGCTCGCGTCGCGCCATCCGGTGCGCAGGCGCTGGAGTTGGCCGGGTTTGATGGTGAATGAGATCTCACGAATCTCGGGTGAGTGGATGGTCACGGTCGCATCCGATGGGCCGCCGTTGTAGACATCGACGCCGACGAAGATGCGCGGCCAGTAGAAGCGGAATTCCGCCGTGTTGGCCTTGGCGTCGGCGAGCGCGAGGTTGAAAGTTCCGAAAGCGCCTTCGGGCACATTGATGCGCCACTCGTCCGTACCCCAGTCGATCACGCCGGAGGGATACTCGCCGTTCAAGCACGGTTCCGGCGGGGAGATGCGGATCGTCGAAGGTGATGTATTGCGGCGGCGCGTTTCCGCCTTTGCCCTGAATGTCGATGTCGCGCGCGTCGTCGTGGCGGATGCGCAGCACGTGGGTTCGCATCGTCGAATGTGAATCCAGCCTGATCGAGATCCTTGCGACGCGTCGAGCGGCTTTCCGTTTGCCGTAACGAATTCGGGAACGAAATCCAGGCGAAGAACATCGGAAGACTGCGGGATCGAAAGTGGAGTAAGTGACGGAACCCTTGCCGTAACTAATCTTTGTAACCACGGAACTCGAGCCGAGCAGATGCGATTCATCTGCGGGAGCCCACTCGGGCACGGCCCAGAAACGCGTCCATCAACCTTCGGGGCCGTCGGCGAATTGATCGGTGAACCACCACTGCGTGGAGAAAGGAGCGTGCGCGTCGCGGGAGAGGCCCTGAAAATAAGTAACCCAGTTATAGGAACGGAATGCGGCGTCACGATAAGCTGTATCGCCGGTTTTCGCGAAATAAAGCGCCTCGACAGCGGCGAGTCGCGAGGTGTGGCTGTCACAGCATTGGTTCGGCAGGTTGCAGCAGAAGTTGACGCCATTGCCCTGCTCGGTAGTGACCGTCGCGCCGTGCACGATGTACTTGGGCCACTTGGGAGTGGTCTTGACCCACTCGATGATTTGGCGGGCATGCTCTCGCCACTGCGGATCTTTTTCCGGGTGGAGCAAGACGTAGCGGGCAAACTCCAGCGGAATGACCTGGTTCATGTTGCCCATGCTCGGCGACGGTATCCTCGAAATATCCGACCCACACGTTGTTGGCCAGCGGATATTTCTGAAACCAATCCCACGCGCCGGCGCGCACTGCGAGTGTAGCCGGCAACATCGCCTTGTCCCAGGCGGATGAGTTCATCGAACAGCATGATGGGCTCGATGACGTTGGCGGAATATGGCCCCATGGCGAGGACGATTCGGCTCTTCCGTCGCGCGCGTAAGCACGCACCGGCCAGGGAGAATTGGCTTCGTCTCCGGGCTTGTAATTCTTGACCAAAGCATCGGCGCAGCGAATGGCGGCGCGTAAATATTTTGTGTTGCCGGTCATCTCATAGAGGCGGAGATAGCCGTAGCCGTCCTCGCCGACGACGTGCGGCTCGATGATAGTCTTCGGCCCGAGTTGGCTCCATCCGGTGTAGCGCCTCGCGCCGGGATTCGCCGAGGCGTAGGGCACCTGCGACCAGGCATAGCCTTCGGGCGTGAGCCCGTTTTCCAGTTCGTAGTCGACGAAATCTTGCGAGGAAGGTGAGCGTTCGCGGATCGCCCGTGTAGGGATATAGGCGCTCGATGAAACCCTGCATCATGGCGCGGAGATAGCCGGTGGAGTTAACCCAGTGCGGATCGGGCGCAAGTTCGAAAGTGGTGCGGTCAAAGTCGAAACAGCAATAGTAATAAGGCAGGCGCTGGCGGTTGTACTGGTCCCACAGGATGGTCCACTGCGTGAGGAAGTGCGACGAATAGGAATAGCCGATGTTATCGGGCATGGGCCATGGCAGGAGCTTTCCTTGCGCGTCCAGTTGGACGGGATGCCCGGCGATGGTGGGCTCGTCGACGACGGAGGTTACGGGAAAGGGCTTCTGCTGCTGGGCGGCGGCGATCAATACGACAAAGAGCACAAAGGCAGCAATCTGCGCAATTTTATTGGCTCGTGTCATCTGGCTTGCTCCGACTTTATGGGCGATGGCTGAGTGAACAATCGCGACCGGCTTCTCCGCGCCGAATTCTCTCATCTCGCGCAGTAGAAAGGAAACCCGCGGCAAGGCGTATACATGGCACGAACATGGAATTGACATGAGGAAGTGGATCGACTATTCTCAGCTGGCTTTTGTGGGCTTTTGGGGGCTTGATGAGAGGTTGGCGGATCGTCCTGCTCATTTTCGAACTTTTCTTGTTCGCGCTGATCCTTATATTGCCTCAAGTGGACCTGCCAGATTTTACTTTCCCCGGAGGCACTGCCCCGATTCTCGCTAAGTCGAGGCTGTGTTCTCCTCCGACTTTTTCCATTGTCCCCGCTCCGGTGCAAGCTCGTTCGTTAGGGCGCGTTGAACAAACAACAGGCCGGGAAATTCGGACGACAGCTCACTTGAATCCACTTTCTCCCGTCACTCTAACCTGCATTCTCCGCTGTTAGCGCTCCGCTGTTCACTGCATCGATAGATCCAGGCAAAACGAACTGCCGCACGACGGCGTTGCGCAGCGCGTTGCTGATGGATTTTGAGCGGGGCAAATGCGCCGGGACTCCATTTCGGAAGTTGACCGGTTCAAGCCCGTTCCCAACCCTTTTGGATACATTCTGACGCGGGATTTTGTCCTCACAATTTCCGGCCTTTGGCTGCCGCTCCCGCATGGTGGGCGAGTTGTCGTCTCAAATCTTGGAGGTACTTTGCTTCAGTCGTCATTGGAGTCGCAATCGGATATCGATTTGGCTAAGCGGGCGCTTCGCATTCACATCGATCACTATGGAGGGAAGCGCCTCCCGTATATGTGTGTTTCCGCCACCGGTTTACATCAACAATTCGTTCGTTTGGAAGGCCCTGACACTGGAAGTGAACTGCGAGTTATGGATGCCAGTGGCGGATACGCTAGTGCTTGCCTTGGCGCCGGGCATCCCGAGATCGTTAAAGCCGCAACGCACTCGCTCCAAAACGATGGGTATGTAACCGACGAAATTGCAAGTAGAGTTAGATCCGACCTGTTGACCAGCCTCTTTGACGAAGGCGGTCACTGGTACGATCGGTTTCCCGCTGGTAAATATCACGTCTCTGGACGTAGTTCCGGTTCGGAAGGTGTGGAATTAGCACTTAGATTGGCGATGGAAACTCGCTGGGATTTACGGCGCATGTGCTGGAATAACGATCGTCGCCAACGACGCTTGATAGTCGCCTTCGAAGGGGCATGGCATGGATGGACGTCTGTGGGTGTTTCACTTCTAAATCGCATGTATTTCCGGCGCGGTTTAGTCGATCCCATCGCTGAAGATCTAAATAGTGTGCAAGTGGTGTTTCTGCCCTTCGGCCAGAGCGCAGTTCTGGAGGAGTTTTTTAAGAACAACCAAGAGAATGTGTTGGCAGTAATTGTTGAGCCGATTCAAGGTGACGCGGGGATTGTCGTCCCTCCGAACGGTTTTCTGCGAAAGCTCGCTGAGCTTTGTCGCATCCACGAAGCGCTGCTTATTGCAGATGAGGTATTGACCTTCGCGAAGACCGGGGATTTTTTTGCCCTGCAGGATGACGTTCCAGTCTGCTCCGATATCACTGTCATTGGGAAGAGTCTTGGATTCGGAGTTAGCCCCATATCAATGGTTATCGCCCGGCGTGAGCTTACGATCCGTCCGATTGGGGCGGTCGCGACCTGTGATCTTCGCCCCTTTGCGTGTGCTGTTGTAAAGGCCGGGATCGACTGCTTAGTGAAACAAGGTCTTCTACAGAGGTCGCGCATCCTGGGGGAACGATTGACGAAGCAGATGACCGCATTGGTTCGAGCATTTCCGAAAGTTTTTAGCCACGCGCGCGGGCGGGGATACCTGCAAGGACTGGAGCTAACAAAAGAGGCCGCAAATTGTGCGCGAGATCTACGCCTATCGATCCTGGAGCATGGAGCGCTCGTAGAGATTATGTCTGGCGCAGGTCTTCGCTCGCACGGCCTGCCCTACTCGTTTCCTGCAATCAGGGTTGCCCCACCGCTTATTGCGGATGATGATGACATCAAAGAAATCGGCAAGTGTATCTGGGCTGGCGTGCAAGCTTTTGTGAACGAGGCAAAATGAATTCTCGAACCAACTGGGGTGTCTCTTGAATTCTCGCCGCCCACTTAGAGGGTTAAACCTACGAAGAATTCTTGGTGCCGGGAGGGGGAGTC